>NZ_OX419519.1:0-5480000 GCF_948472415.1 Kitasatospora fiedleri
GCGGCGCTGAGGCGGGCGGCGCGCAGGCCGTCCGCGAAGGTGGGCAGGTCGTCGGCGGGGCGGCCGTCGAGGGCGGCGCGCACGTCGGTGACGAAGTCCTCGAAGCAGGTGCGGTAGCCCTGCGGGTGGCCGGCGGGCAGCGGGTCGAAGCGGTCGGCGCGCGCACCGGGCAGCGCGGGGTCGCGCCGCAGCACGGTGCTGGCGTCGCGTCCGCCGATCCAGAGCCGTTCGGGGTCCTCCTGGTCGAAGGCGTAGGAGCGGTCGGGGCCGTCGAAGGAGAACCAGAGGCGGTTCTTGCGCCCGGCGCTGGCCTGGCTGACGACGAGTGAGCCGATCGCGCCGCGGTCGGTCTCGAAGGCGACCACCGCGCCGTCCTCGGTGGCCACGGCGGTGCGGGCGCCGGCCGGTCCGCGCTCGTCGAAGGCCCGGCCGAAGCGGGCCAGGACGCGGGTGATCCGATGGCCGGTGACGTGTTCCATCAGGTCGCACCAGTGGACGCCGATGTCGCCGAACGCCCTGGTGCCGCCGCCGAGTCCGGGGTCGGTGCGCCAGTTGTCGGCGGCCCGGTCGCCGAGCCAGTCCTGGAGGTAGGAGCCGTGCAGCAGCCACAGTCCGGCGTCGGGTCGGCGGCGATCCGGGCCCGGGCCTCGCGCACCAGCGGGTGTAGCGGTAGACGAAGGGCACGGCGGTGACCAGTCCGGCGGCCTCGGCGGCGGCGGTCAGCCGCTCGGCGTCGGCGACGGTGGTGGCGAGCGGCTTCTCGCAGACCACGGGGACCCCGGCGGCGATGACCCGCTCGGCGTCCCGGGCGTGCAGGTGGTTGGGGGTGCACAGGTGGACCGCGTCGAGGCCGGTGGCGAAGCAGGTCGTCGAGGTCGGCGGCGGGCCGGGCGCCGGCCAGCGGGCCGCGGCGGCGGCCGTCCGCTCCGGGTCCGAGCCCAGGACGGCGGCGACCCGGCCGCCGACGGCGGTGACGGGCGCGGCGGGCACGCCGCCCATGAATCCGGTGCCGACGATTCCCACCCGGGGCGAGCGGACATGCGGGGTCCTCCGTACTGCGTTCTCTTCGGGGTTCGGGCTCTTCGGGGTTCGGGGCGTGCGGGACCGCCGGGGCGCGGCGGTCGGGCCCGGTGCGCTCCGGTGGCGGTGGTGCGTCGGGGTCAGCCCTGGCGGCGCAGGTGCAGCAGGCGCTGTGTGATCGCGGGTGAGCCCGGTGGTGAGGCGCGGGCGGTCAGCACCGCGCCGTGGTGGACCTCGCCGGTGTCCTGGTCGGCGTAGCGGGCGTGCGGGTCGAGTCCGGCCAGCCGCAGCGGGACGACCGGGGCGCCGTGCGGTTCGGCGAGCCGCCAGGCCACCAGGACGACCTCGTCGCCGTGGACGTACTGGACGGCGTCGGGCAGCCGGTACAGGCGGCCGTGCTGGACCGCCGGGCGGACGCGCTTGTAGCGGGCGACCAGGTCGGCGGCCCGGGCGAGGTCGTCCGCGCTCCAGCGGGTGAGGTCGCCGCCGATGCGAGCGCGCCGGTCATCGCGAGGTGGAAGCGGAACTCCAGCGGCAGCCGGCGGCCGGTCAGCGGGTTGGGGCTGTCGGTGACCCAGGCGCCCATGGTGCCGGGCGGGTAGATCTGGCCGTAGCCGTGCTGGATGGCGATCCGGTCGAGGGCGTCGGTGTTGTCGGAGGTCCACACCTGGTCGGTGCGGGCCAGCATGCCGAGGTCGGTGCGGCCGCCGCCGCCCGAGCACGCCTCGATGCGCAGGGCCGGGGTGGTCGGCGCGGAGCCGGTCCATGAGCGCGTGGACGGCGTGGACGTGGCCGTGCCAGAGTCGGTCGGCGTCCGGGTCGCCGGGGCGGCCGGCCTCGGTGAACACCCGGTTCATGTCCACTTGAGGTGGTCGACGCCGTGCTCGCGGACCAGGCCGTCGAGCCGGGTATGGGCCCAGGCGGCGACCTCGGGGCGGCCGAAGTCGAGGACCAGTTGGTTGCGCAGTTCGGTGCGCGGGCGGCCGGTCTCGTGCAGCACCCAGTCGGGGTGGGCGCGGTACAGGTCGCTGTCGGGGTTGACCATCTCCGGTTCGACCAGAGGCCGAAGCGCATGCCGAGGCGGCGGACCTCGGCGGCGAGCGGGGCGAGGCCGTCGGGGAAGCGGTCGGGGGCGGGGGTCCAGTCGCCGAGTCCGGCGGTGTCGTCCTTGCGGGCGCCGAACCAGCCGTCGTCCATGACGAACAGTTCGACGCCGAGCGCGGCGGCCCGGCGGGCGAGGTCGAGCTGTCCGTCCAGGCCGACGTCGAAGCCGGTGGCCTCCCAGGAGTTGTACAGCAGCCGGCCGGAGCTCGTCCGGGCGCGGCAGCACGTGGGCGCGCACGTGGGCGTGCCAGGCGCGGCTGGCCCCGCCGAAGCCGTGCGCCGAGTACAGGCCGGTGGAGACCGGGGTCCGCCAGGTCTCGCCGGGCCGCAGGACGATCTCGGGGCCCTCGTGGCCGGCCGCGTGGGTGGCGGCCACCAGGCCGTGCACGGTCCGTTCCACCGCGATCCGCCAACTGCCGCTCCAGGCCAGGGCGCTGGTCCACACCTCGCCGTGCTCTCGTCGGCGTCCCCGGCGTCGAGGGCCACCCACGGGTTGGCCTGGTGGCCGGTGATGCCGCGGCGGCTGGTCAGGACCGTCTCGGCGCGGGCCAGCGGGCCGCGGGTGAGCCGGTTCTCCGCGCTCCAGCCGCCGGTGACGTGGCCGAGCCGGTAGTCGGCGCGCAGCGGCACCGTCCAGCGGGCGGCGGCGAGCTGCCCGATCCGCACGGGCCGTCCGTCCGCGGCGGTGTGCCGCAGTTCGGCCCAGCGCTCGACGGCGTCGCCGTCCGGGTGGACGCGGTAGTGCAGGTCGAGTTCCAGCGGGCCGAGCCGCTCGCGGAAGGAGAGGACGAGCAGCCCGCCCTCGACGCGGTGTCCGGCGGGCTGCCACTCGGTGCTGCGGCTGCCGTCGGGGTGGGTGACGCGCAGGGCGGGGACGCCGAAGCGGGCGCCGCCCTCGCCGGGGTACTCCTCGGCGAGTTCGCCGTCGAAGTTGGTCGCGACGTCGAGGACGTACGGCAGGGCGGCGGCCTGCTCGGGGGTGAGCGGCGCGCCCCAGTGCAGGTGCCGCAGCCGGTCGCGGTCGTCCAGCCGGACGACGTAGCTGCTGTTCGGGGTGGTGAGCATCCACAGGCGGGCGGCCGGGTCGTGGTGGACCGCGGTCATGGGCGTCTCCTTGCTGATCGACGCCCCGAGCCTAGGCGCGCCGCTCGCCCGGGCAGCATGGCGGATCGTGACCGATCGGTCCGCGGGCCGCAGTCGTGACGGATCGCCCGGTCGGCGCGGTGGCGCCCGCGCCGACCGGGCGCCGGGTCACGCGGCCGGCGGGTCGGCGTGGGTGGCGATGACGGCGAGTTCCGCCTCGGTGAAGGCCGGGTTGCGGACCGCCGCGACGTTGTCCTCCAGCTGGGCGACGCTGCTCGCGCCGACCAGCGCGGAGGTGACGCGGGCGCCGCGCAGCACCCAGGCGATGGCCATCTGGGCGAGGCTCTGGCCCCGGGAGCGGGCGATCTCGTTCAGCGCGCCGATCCGGACCCGGGTCTCGTCCTTGATGGTCGACGCGGACAGGAACGGGCTGGGGCCCGCCGCCCTGGAGCCGGCCGGGACGTCCGTCAGGTAGCGGTCGGTCAGCAGGCCCTGGGCGAGCGGGGAGAACGCGACCGATCCGACGCCGAGTTCGTCGAGGGTGTCGAGCAGGCCGTCCTCGACCCACCGGTTGAAGATCGAGTACGAGGGCTGGTGGAGCAGCAGCGGCACGCCGAGGTCGGCGAGCGCCCGGGCGGCCCGGCGGGTCTGCTCGGGCGAGTAGTTGGAGACGCCGACGTACAGCGCCTTGCCCTGCCGGACGGCCGTGGCGAGGGCGCCCATGGTCTCCTCGATCGGGGTGTCCGGGTCGGGCCGGTGCGAGTAGAACACGTCGACCCGGTCGGTTCCCAGGCGGCGCAGGCTCTGGTCGAGGCCGGTGAGCAGGTGCTTGCGCGAGCCCCACTCGCCGTACGGGCCGGGCCACATGTGGTAGCCGGCCTTGGTGGAGACGAGGAGTTCGTCGCGGTGGTGGCGCAGGTCACCGGCCAGCATCCGGCCGAGGTTCTCCTCGGCGGCGCCGGGGGGCGGCCCGTAGTTGTCGGCCAGGTCGAAGTGCGTGATGCCGAGGTCGAAGGCGCGGCGGATCACGGCGCGCTGGGTCTCGAAGCGGGTCTGCGCGCCGAAGTTGTGCCACAGGCCGAGCGAGACGGCGGGCAGCAGCAGGCCGCTGCGACCGGCCCGGTGGTAGGGCATGGAGTCGTAGCGGGCGGGGTCAGGGGTGTGGGGCACGGGTTTCCTCGGTCGGGTACGGGTGGGGGGTGCGGGGAGACGGGGTGCGGCGGGTGCGGCGGGCGGGCCGTCGGCCGGGGATTTCCGGGCGCGCGGGTCCGGTGCCACGTCCTCGGGGTGCGTGGGTGCCGGGCCGGACGCGCCGGGTTCCCGTCCCGGTCCGGTCCTACGGCCGGAACAGGGCGGCGTAGTCGGTGGGTTCGGTGCCGTCCGCGCGCACGGCGGACCACAGCGCGCGGTCGGCGAGCAGGCGGCGGTCGGCGTCGCGGACGGTGCCGACGCCGCCGTCGGGGAAGCCGGTGCCGCGCAGGGCCCGCAGGGTGTCGTCGTCGGGGCCGGGGTGGGTGATCAGGACGTGCGGGCCGGGGCTGGCCCGCCGGAGCGCGGCGCGCAGGTCGCCGCCGGGCGGGACGGGGAGCGCGGGGACCAGCCGGTCGGCGTCGATCAGGCCCTGCGCGGCGGCGACCGCGCGGACGGCCTCGCCCGCGCCCGCCACCCAGCCGACCCCCATGTGCTCGTCCAGGTAGCGCACCGCCAGGCCCCACTCGCGGGCCCGGTCGAGCTGGGCGGTGATCTCGGCGGCGGCCTCGCGCGGGTCGACGCCGCCGCGCGCGTGCAACTCGTCCGCGGTGCGTGGCAGGAAGCCGTCGCGGTCCAGCAGCGAGGGGACGGCGCGCGCCGGGAGCACGGGCCGCCAGCGCGGCCGTTCCCACTCGCTGGTCAGGGTGACGTGCAGGCCGTGAACGACGCCGGGCAGCGGGGCGAGGAGCGCGGCGGCGTGCGCGGCGGCCGGGCCGGGGACCATCAGCGAGACGCTGCGGGCCGCCGGGCCGCGCAGCGCCTCGACGACGGCCCGGTTCACGCCCTCGCTCAGCCCGGCGTCGTCCACCCGCACCACCAGTCGGCTCCGCTGCCCGGTCCCGTCCACGCGCCACTCCGTTCCGCGGCCCGCCGGCGGGCCGTACTCCCCCAGCCTGAGCGCTCCGGCGGGCGGCCGTCCATGACGGATGGGCACCGGATCATGGACGACCGTCACGGGTCAGCGGTTCAACGGCGCGGGCGGGCCGGGTCGCCCTGGACGAAGCCGTTGCCGGTGAAGCCGACGTAGACCCGTCCGGGGGCGTCCATGTCGCCCGTGACGACGTTCACGCCGGTGTAGTAGCAGGCCGGGTGACGGGCGGTCAGGGTCCAGGTCGCGCCGCGGTCGGTGGAGCTCCACACGCCCCACACGCCGTCGACGTCGACCTGGGCGTACGCGAAGACCGTCGGGTAGCCGCCGGGGGTGGCGGCCCGGCCGAAGCCGAACGCCCGGGCCTGCTGCACGCGGGGGGCCTTCGTCCAGCTGCCGCCGCCGTCGAGGGTGTACCAGAGGCCGCCCTGGGCGGTGCTCTGCCAGACGTTCCCGGCACGGCCGGGGACCGCGTGGACCTGGCCGAAGACGTGCGCGTCGGTCCCGGCGGTGGGCGGGGGCGTACCGGTGGCGCGGGCCCAGGTCGCGCCGCCGTCGGTGGAGCGGAAGAACTCGCCGTCACCGCGGGTGGTGGCGAGGTAGAAGGTGCCGGGGGCGGCCAGGTCCGCGTCCAGCGCGCGCTTGGCGCCCCACCAGATCATGTCGTGGATGCCGGGGCCGGGGTCGACGCCGGTGGCGGCGGTCCAGGTCCGCCCGTCGTCGCGGCTGACGTAGGGGACGTTCAGCGGCCGGGCGTCGCCGGGCGCGCGTCCGGCGTTGGCCGGGTCGGCGGCGTAGTCGGCGGGGACGGTCGGCATCCAGACGATGGACGAGGCGTCGGCGGAGACCGCGATGTTGCCGCCGTAGCGGCGGGTGATGTCGGACTTCTGCCCGCCGAAGCGGGTCCAGGTGGCACCGCCGTCGGTGGAGTAGCCGGACGCCGGTCACTGGTCCAGCCCGCGTCCAGCGGCGCGTACTGGGCCCGGGTGTCGCTGGAGACGGCGACGACGTAGCGGGGGTTCAGGCCGGCGTAGGCGAGGCTGGTGCCCGCCGAGAACTGGTCGGTGAGGATCGGGGCGGCCGGGTACGCGCCGGGGTCGGTGTGCCGGAAGCCGTTGCGGTCGGCGACGGCGCTGATCGGGTCGCCGCCGGGGGGTGCGACCAGGTCGTAGGTGACCGTCTCCTCGATGCCGGCGGAGACGAACTGCCAGTGCAGGACGGGTTCGGCGGCGAAGGCGTCGTCGGCGCGCCACACCCCGATGCCCTGCGGGAACCAGACTCGGCCGGGCGCGGTGGGGTCGAACACCAGGGTGCCGGTGGAGAGCCAGCCGCTCTCGGTGGTGTCCTTCGGCCAGGCGGCGTCCGGGTAGTCGAGGGTCAGGCCGAGCGGCTGCCAGCTCGCGCCGCCGTCGGCGGAGCGGAACAGGTGGCCCGCCCGGACGGCGTCGTCGGCGGCCAGCAGTCTGCGGGAGTCGCCGGGTTCGACGGCCACGAACCAGGAGCCGCCCTGCGCGAGCGGCGCGGTCAGGTCGTGCCCGGCCGGGTCGGCGGCCGTGAAACGGCGGATCGAGGAGGCCGCGCCGCCGCCGGGGGCGAACGCCACCAGCAGGGTGCCGTCGTCGGCGATCTTGGCGTCGGTGGGGGTCCGCAGGGGCTCGGGGTACGCCAGTTGCCAGCTGCGGCCGGCGTCGGTGGAGTGGTAGACGCCCGCACCGGCGACCGTCGCCCAGAGGCCGCGGGTGCGGCCGTGCAGCGTCCCGCCGGACGGGTCGAAGAGCACCGAGACGACGCCGGTGCCGCCGGTGCCGGCCGGGACCTGGGCGGGCGCCACCCGGGTCCAGTGCCTGGCGGCGTCGGTGGAGACGTACAGGCCCTGGGTGCGGGTGCCGAAGTACACCGTCCGCGCGTCGGCCGGGTCGACCGCGAGGCGTTCCGGGCCGGTGCGGTAGTCGTTGTTGCCCTCGACCGTCCAGCGCTGCCCGCCGTCGTTCCAGTGCGCGCCGCGGTCCCGGCTGGCCAGCACCCGGCCGTCCGGGCCGCCGTCGCCGACGGCCGCGTAGACCACCCGGTCGTCGCTCGCGGCCACCGCGACGCTCTCCACGCCGTAGTCGGCGGCCCGCGGGTCCGGCACCCGGTCGGCGCGCAGCAGTTGCGTCCAGCTGCGGGTCGCCTCGTCCCAGCGGACCAGCCCTCCGACGTCCTCCCGGCCGTAGACGACGCCGGGGGTGCGGGGGTGGACCACCAGGCCGGTGACGAAGCCGCCGCCGCCGATCCGCAGCGGCTGCCACCGGTAGTCGGCGGCCCCGGCGCCGGCGCAGCCCGCGCCCTCCTGACGGTGCGCCACCGCCGCGGCGGACTGCGCGGGGAGGGCCGGGACCCCGAGCGCGAGGAGCAGGCCGAATCCGGCGGCCGCCGAGGTCCGGGCCCGGAGGCGCCGGGGCGGGTCCGCGGCCCGGCGGTGCGGTGCGGGTCTCCTGAACGAGCGGGCGAACATGTGCGCCTCCGTGTCCCTGGTGCCGGCGGTCCGGCGGTGTGCCCCGGCCTCCCGGGCCGTCGTGACCCGCAGCGTAGGAACCGGCCCGCCCGGGCGACATGGCCCGGGATGCCCGTCGCATGGACGGCCGTGACCGGCCCGTCCCGGGCGGCGCACCGCGGCCGCGGAACATGGACGACCGTGCGCAGTCGGCCTCCGCGCCTCCTCCCGCGTCCCGTCCCCGACTACGGTGAGGCGCACGTCATCGCAGTCCCGCAACCGGGCCCCCGCCGACGCCGCGGGCGCCCGGCTCTCCCGCCTTCGCGGCCCGGCACCCCCCGAGGTCCCCGTGTTCACCGACCTTCCCCTGACAGACCTGCACGCCTACCGCTTCGACGGCGCCGAGCCGGAGGACTTCGACGCCTTCTGGGCGAAGACGCTGGCGGAGTCCCGCGCGGCGGCGGGCGCGCCCGTGCTGCGGCGCGTCGAGAACGGCCTGATCCACGTCGACACCTACGACGTCACCTTCTCCGGCTTCGCCGGGCAGCCGGTGCGCGCCTGGCTGTGGCTGCCCCGCGGGGCGCGCGGTCCGCTGCCCGCCGTGGTCGAGTACCTCGGCTACGGCTGCGGCCGGGGCACGGCGCTCCGGGCGACCCTGTGGTCCTCGCTCGGGTACGCGCACCTGCTGATGGACAGCCGCGGCCAGTCCACCCCCTACGGCGCGGCGGACACCCCCGACGGGGACTTCGCCCCGCAGACCGGCGGGGTGCTGACCCGCGGCCTCGCCGGGCCCGAGTACCACTACTACCGGCGGCTGTTCACCGACGCCGTCCGGGCGGTGGACACCGTCGCCGGGCTGGCGGAGGTCGACCCCGACCGGATCGCGGTGGTCGGCGGCAGCCAGGGCGGCGGCATCGCGACCGCCGTCGCCGGGCTGCGCCCGGCCTGGCCGGGGCCTGCGTCGACGTGCCGTTCCTGTGCCACTTCCGGCGCGCGACGCAGATCACCGACTCCCACCCGTACCGGGAGATCACCGACTACCTGCGGGGCCGGCCCGCCGACGTCGAGCGGGTCTTCGACACGCTGTCCTACCTGGACGGCGCCAACCACGCGGCCCGGGCGACGGCGCCGGTCCGCTTCTCGGTCGCGCTGATGGACCCGGTCTGCCCGCCGTCCACGGTGTTCGCCGCCTACCACCGGTGGGGCGAGCACGCGGGCGGCGCCGACAAGGACGTCCGGGTGTGGGAGTACGCGGCCCACGAGGGCGGCGGCGACCACCAGCTCGCCGAGCACGTCGCCTTCCTGTCGCGGGTCACCGGCCACCGCGCCCACTGAAGCCACTTCCCAGGAGCACCACCATGATCACCAGGTCGACCATCGGCACCGGATGGCACCTCACCCTGACCGACCCGCACCCCGACGCCCCCGCCGACCTGCGCGGGCGCACCGTGCCGGCCGCCGTCCCCGGCTGCGTGCACACCGACCTGCTCGCCGCCGGCCTGCTCGCCGACCCCTACGTCGGCCTGAACGAGGCCGGGCAGCACTGGATCGGCCGCTCCGGCTGGACCTGGACCACCTCCTTCGACCTCCCGGCCGGGGACGCCGCCACCCGGCGGGAGCTGGTCTTCCACGGCCTGGACACGGTCGCGGAGGTCAGCGTCAACGGACACGTCGTCGGCCGCACCGCGAACATGCACCGCACCCACGCCTTCGACGTCACCGCGCTGGTCACCCCGACCGGCAACGAGCTGCGGGTGCACATCGGTTCGGTGTACGACTACACCGACGCCCGCCGGGCCGAGTCCGGCGAACTGCCCTCCACCTACGACGAGCCGTTCAACCACGTCCGCAAGATGGCGGCCAACTTCGGCTGGGACTGGGGGCCGACCCTGGTCACCGCCGGGATCTGGAAGCCGGTCGAGCTGCTCGGCTGGAGCGGCGCGCGGCTGGAGTCCGTCCGGCCCGCCGTCACCGTCGACCGGCCCGGCCAGGACGGGCCCGCGACGGTCACCGCGCACGTCGCGGTGCGCCGGGCCCCCGACGCCCCGGACGCCGAGCTGCTGCTCACCGCGACCGTCGCCGGGCAGCGCGCCACCGGCCGGGTCCCGGCCGGGTCGGACACCGCCGAACTGACCGTCGCGGTGCCCGACGCCCGCCTGTGGTGGCCGATCGGCCTGGGCGGACAGCCGCTCTACGACCTGGAGGTCGGCCTCTCGTCCGGCGCGGGGACCGCGGACCGCTGGTCGCGCCGGATCGGCTTCCGGACCGCCGAGCTGCACACCGCGCCGGACCGGGCGGGCACCCCGTTCGAGATCCTGGTCAACGGCGTCCACGTGCCCGTCCGGGGCGTCAACTGGATCCCCGACGACTGCTTCGTCTCCCGGCTCGGCCGCGCGGACTACGCCGCCGCCCTCGACCACGCGGTCGAGGCCAACGTCAACCTGATGCGGGTCTGGGGCGGGGGCATCTACGAGAAGGACGAGTTCTACGACCTGTGCGACGAGCGCGGCCTGCTGGTCTGGCAGGACTTCCTGTTCGCCTGCGCCACCTACAGCGAGGAGGAGCCGATCCGCGGCGAGGTCCTCGCCGAGGCCCGCGACAACGTCACCCGGCTCGCCCCGCACCCCAGCCTGGTGCTGTGGAACGGCAACAACGAGAACCTGTGGGGCCACCGCGACTGGGGCTGGCCCGAGGTCCTCGGCGACCGCGGCTGGGGCCTGGCCTACTACACCGAGCTGCTGCCCGCGGTCGTGGCCGAGCTCGACCCGGGCCGCCGTACTGGCCCGGCAGCCCCTGGTCGGGCTCCGCCGACCGGCACCCCAACGACCCGCTGCACGGGCCGATCCACATCTGGGACGTCTGGAACGAGCGCGACTGGACCGCGTACGCCGAGTACCAGCCGCGTTTCGTCGCCGAGTTCGGCTTCCAGGGCCCGGCCTGCCGGCCCACCGTCCGGCGCGCGATCGACGACGGCCCGCCGGCCCCGACCGGGCCGGTCGCCGACGCCCACCAGAAGGCCAAGGACGGCGTGGCCAAGCTGCAGCGCGGCGTCCTGCCGCACCTGCCGGACCGGCGTCGGGGGGACCCGGAGCAGGAGATGTCCGACTGGATCTACCTCGCCCAGCTCAACCAGGCCCGCGCCGTCCGGTTCGGCATCGACCACCTGCGCGGCCAGTGGCCGCGCTGCTCCGGCACGATCCTGTGGCAGCTCAACGACTGCTGGCCGGTGGCCTCCTGGGCGACCGTCGACGGCGACGGCCACCGCAAGCTCGCCTGGTACGCGCTGCGCGCCGCCTACCGGCCCCGGCACGCCGCCGTGTCGCAGGCCACCGGCCGCCGCCCCTTCGTCCGGCTCACCAACAACGGCGGCGACCCGTGGCGGACCGAACTCGCCGTCCAGGTCCACACGGTGGCGGGTGAGCTGCTCTCGGAGGCCGTGCACCCCGTGGCCCTCCCCGACGGGGCGACCGCCTCCCTGCCGGTCGAGCTGACGGACCGCCACCCGGCGGGCACGCCGCTGGTGGTGACGGTCCGCGAGGCCGGCGCGGTCCTCGACCGGGTCCTCACCGCGGAGGACGTCGCCGCCGACCTGCCCGCCGCCCGCCTGACCGTGACCACCGAGGCGGCCGCGGACGGCGTCCGGGTGCGCGTCCTGGCCCACACCCTCCTGCGCGACGTGGTGCTGAACGCGGACCGGCTCGACGACGGCGCGACCGTCGACGAGCAGCTGGTCACCCTGCTCCCCGGGGAGGCGCACGTCTTCCACGCCCGCACCGCGGCGGCGGCCGAGGACCCCCGCTGGCAGCACCCGCTGACCGTGCGCTGCGTCAACGACCTGATCGGCGGCTGACCCGCGGCGGCCGTCCCCCACCGGGCGGCCGCCTCCTCCCGGACCGTCGCCGGACCGTCGCCGAACCGCACTGCGGACCGGCGGTGGGAGCGGCCCGGCCGGGGTCACCGCCCTCCGCCCCCGGGGTGCCGCGGCGGGCCCGGCGGGCGGAGGGCGGCCGCCGCGGTGGCGGCGTCGGTGGTGGGGAGGCGAGGGGCGAGGTCGGCGAGTAGGCGGCGCAGCCGGGTGCGGACGGGGCCCGGGGAGGTGGCGACCGAGCCGGTGAGCACCAGTGGTTCGCCGGGGCGGGCGGTGGCGCGGACCAGGGCGGCGAGGTGGTCCGCGGCCGTGTCGGTGAGGGCGCGGGCGTCGGGGTCGCCGGTGGCGGCCAGGCGGCAGACGGGGGCGGCGAGTTCGGCGAGGCGGCGGGGCGGCCCGTCGTAGGCCCAGCGGAGCGGGTCGTCGGCGCAGTGCGCGCGGACCAGGACGCCCAGGGCGCTGCGGGGTGCGCGTGGGCGTGCCGGAGGGCCTGGCGGCCGAGCCAGAAGCCGCCGCCCTCGTCGCCGAGCAGCCAGCCGAGTCCGCCGTGCTGTGCGACGGTGCGTCCGGCGTCGAGCCGGACGCAGATCGCGCCGGTACCGGCGATCAGGACGGTGCCGGTGCCGTCGGTGACGCCGCCGGAGGCCAGCGCGGGCACGGTGTCGGGGACCAGCCGGACGGGCACGTCCAGGCGGAGGGCCGTGCGGCAGCGGGCGGCGAGGGCCGCGGGGTCGGGCAGGGCCCGGTAGCCGGCGAGTCCGATCGTGCAGTCGGTGATCCGGCCGGGTGCCCGGTCGCCGAGGGCGGCGGCGGTGGCGGCGGCCAGCCGGGCGGTGACGGTGGCGGGGTCGGTGCCGGCGGCGTTGGCGCCGGGTGCGGTGCCGCGGCCGAGGACGGTGCCGGTCCGGTCGGTGAGGACGGCGCGGGTGTGGCTGCCGCCCGCGTCGAGCCCGAGGCGGAGCGTCATCCGCCGGCCCCGGCCCGGGCGGCGACGGCAGCGGGGTCGCCCTCGTCGGGGCGCCGGTAGTGAGGGCGCGGACGGCGGCGAAGGGGCGGCCCCGGTGGGCGGCGAGGGCGGCGCGGGCCCGGGCGGGGGTGGCGCCGGTGGTGAGTGCGACCAGGGCGGTGGCGGTCTCCCCCGCGCAGGTGTCGAGGCAGGCGGCGGCCTCCTCGGCGGTGACCCGGCAGGAGGTGGTCAGGGTGCGGACGGCCCGTTCGCGGAGCTTCCCGTTACGGGCGGAGGCGGCCACCATCAGGTTCGACCAGGTCCGTCCGGTGCGGACCATCAGCGCGGTGGAGAAGGCGTTGAGGGCGAGTTTCTGGGCGGTGCCCGCTTTCATCCGGGTGGAGCCGGTGACCACCTCGGGGCCGGTGGCCAGGACGACGAGCAGGTCGGCGTGGGCGGCGCCCGACGCGTCGGGGTCGGCGGTGAGCAGCGCGGTGGCGGCCCCGGTGGCGCGGGCGGTGGCGAGGGCGCGCAGGACGTACGGGGTGCGGCCGCTCGCGGTGACGCCGATGACCAGGTCGTCGGCCCGGGGGCGGTCGGGGTCGGCCGGGTCGGGGCCGGTGTCCTCGGCGGGTTCGGCAGCCCGGCCGGCGGCGATCGGCCCGCCGGCCAGGTGGGCGACCAGGGTCTCCGGGCCGACCCCGTAGGTGGGGCCGAGTTCCAGCGCGTCGCCGAGGGCGATCCGGCCGCCGGCGCCCGCCCCGTAGTAGTGCACCCGTCCGCCGCGGTCCAGGGCCCGGACGGCGGCGTCGACCAGGTCGGCGAGCCGGGGCAGGGCGGCGCGGACGGCGGCGGCGACGGTGGCGTCCTGGTCGTTGATCAGTTCCAGCAGGGCGGGGGTGTCCAGGGTGTCGAGCCCGGTGCTCAGCGGGTGCCGGTGTTCGGTCGGGGGGAGTGGACAGCGGGTGCCGGACGGCGCGGGCTCGGACGACGCGGGCTCGAACGGCGCGGTCTCAGACGGCGCGGTCTCAGACGGCGTAGGCATCGAGGCTCCACAGCGAGTAGGCGTAGGCGGTGCCCCGGGTGGTGAGGTCGAGCCGCAGGTAGCGGCCGGTGCCGTGCAGGCCGGTGAGGTACTCGACGCCGCCGGTGCCGCCGGTCACGGTGCGCACGGTCGTCCAGGCGCTGCCGTCGGTGGAGAGCTGGACGCGGTAGGCGCTGCCGTAGCCGGTGTTCCACACCAGCCGGACGCCCTCGACGGTGCGGACGGCGCCGAGGTCGACGGTGAGGCTCTGCGGGTCGGCGTAGGCGCTGGCCCAGCGGGTGTACGGGCTGCCGTCGACCGCGTTGGGGCCGGTCAGGGTGGAGCTGTAGCTGCTGGAGACGGTGACCGGGCGGCCGAGGGCGAGGTCGGCGGCCGTGGCCTCGGGCCCGGCGGACCAGTCGAGGAACGCCCGGGTGGCGGGCAGCCAGCCCTGGCTGCCGGCGCCGTTCTGGCAGGCGGTGTCGCAGACGGCGGGGTTGGAGCCGCCCCAGACCACCGCGCCGGGCAGGCCGAGGTCGTGCAGGGTGGCGAGCTGGAAGGCGAACTGGGCGGCGGGCACCCAGGTGAGCGAGAGCGCGCCGGTGCCGTCGTGGTACTGCGGCCAGACGTAGGGGAGCACCGGGACCGCCGGGTCGATCTGCGCGGCGGCGGCCAGGTTGCCCTTCAGGGTGGTCAGCCAGCTGTCGTAGCCGGTGGCGTAGGTGTACGCGGAGGGGAAGAAGGCGGTGTTGCGGTCCTGGGCGATCAGCTGCCGGTACAGGCCCTGGTGGGCGGTGGCGGTGTTGCCCAGCAGGCCGTACCAGCCGATGAGTTGGGTCGGCGCGACCTGGCGGGCCCAGCTCTGGAGGGTGGCCAGCCGGTTGAGGTGGTCGGCGGCGGTCGCGGCGTCCCCGGTGAGGTAGAGGCTCTCGCAGTCGAGCACCAGCGGCGCGTCGGGGTGGGTGTCGTACTGGGCGACCAGGGACTTCCAGGTCGTCTCGGCGGGCAGCGCGCCGCCGGCCACCAGCGGGGTGCAGACGGTTGGGCACCAGGTTGGCGGGGACGGCGCCGTGGCCGATGTCGGCGCTGGCGTAGGCGGTGTCGTCGTACAGCGTGAAGGCGGCGGAGGTGGCGGGGGCGGGCGGGGGCGGCGGGCACGGCGTGGCGCCGGGTCCGGGGCGAGCGGCAGCAGGGCGGCGGCGACGGACAACAGCAGGGTCAGGACGCGGTGCGGCGCTCTGGTCGGACGGGGCGCGCTGGTCGGGCGGGGGGCGGTCATCGGCGGTCTCCATACGTACGGGGGGAGGGGGGGCGGGGTCAGCGGGCGCGGCGCAGGCTGTGGCGGCGGACGGCGTCGTGGGCGCGTTCCAGGCCGTCCAGGATGCGGGCGTGGTCGTGCTGGGCGAGGGTGACGTAGAGGGCGTCCACGACGGTGAGTTGGGCGGTGCGGGAGGCGGTGCCGCCGCTGCGGAAGGCGGTCTCCGAGCGGCGGTGAGCAGCACCAGGTCGGCGGCCTGGGCGGCGGGCGAGCGCGGGTTGCTGGTGACGGCGGCGGTGGCGGCCCGGGCGAGGCGGGCCTCCTCCAGCACCTCGACCACCTCGCGGGCCCGGCCGGAGTGGCTGATGCCGAGGGCGAGGTCGCCGGGTTCCAGAGGCGGCGGTCATCAGTGCGGCGTGCACGTCGCTGGCGAACACGGCGGCGTAGCCGAGGCGTTGGAGTTTCTGGGTGGCGTCGAGGGCGGCGAGTGCGCTGGAGCCGACGCCGACCACCAGGATGCGGCGGGCTCGAGGGCGGTGGCGGTCTCCTCGGCGGCCCGGGCGTTGGCCCAGCCGACCTTGCGGACCAGTTGCTCGGGGTGTCGTCGGGGCCGAGGTCGGTGCCGAGGCCGAGGTCGGGGCGGGTGTCGGCGCGCAGCCGTTCGGCTCGGCGGCCAGGCCGAGCCGCAGTTGGGCGTAGCCGCGCAGGTCGAGGCTGCGGCAGAAGCGGTGCACGGTGGTCTCGGAGGTGCCGGCGGCGCGGGCGAGTTCGGTGATGGTGCGGGTGGCGGCGGCGCCGGGGTCGGCGAGGACCAGGTCGGCGATGCCCCGTTCGGCCTTGGGGAGCAGGTCGCGGTGGTGGCGAATCCGGGCGAGCAGGTCATCGGGGCACGGGTCGGTCCTTCCTGGGGTGGTGCGGCGGGGCGGTGCGGGCCAGCCGGTCGGCGAGGACGTTCCAGCGGTCGGGGCCGAGGCCCTCGCCGGGGAACAGGCAGATGCTGCCCGATCCGGCGGCCAGGGTGTGGTCGAGCAGGGCCGTGAAGTCGGCGGTGTCGATCGGCGGCCCCCAGTCGGCGGGGCGGCCGAGGACGGCGGCGGCGTCGGCGGTGGTCTGTACGACGGGCACCAGCGGGACGGGGAGGGCGCGGCCGCGCAGCAGCCGGGCGGGCCAGCGCGGGTCGCGGTGCAGGATGGCGTGGTAGGCCATCGGGAGCAGCAGGTCGAGCACCCGGGCGAGTTCGCGGGCGTCCTGGCCGACCAGGGCGCGGCGTTCGGTCTCGTCGGCGGCGGGGACCAGGAAGGCGCCGACGGGCAGGCCGGGGCGGGTGGTGCGGGCCGCGGCGGCGAGCAGGCGGGCGGCGCCGGTGACGGCGGCGGTGCGGAACTCCGTCCAGGCGTCGGCGTGGTGCGCGGCGATCCAGCGGGCCGCGGCGGCGCCGGGGCCGGGCGGGCGCAGGCCGGTGCGCGCGGTGAACTGCCGCAGTGTGTCGGGGTCGTAGGAGGCGGAGCGGGGCCGGGCTCCGGGGCGCAGTTCGAGCTCCCAGTGCAGCGGCCAGCGCAGGAAGTCCAGCAGCAGGCCGTCGACGGGGGCGGTGCGCAGGGCGGTGGTGAGCCGTTCGGCCAGGCGGGCGGTTTCCAGTCGGGGTCGTTGGGGCGTACGCCGGTGTACCACTCCATCGGCTGCCAGGGGCCGCGTCCTGGTCGACGCGGGGCCGTCGGGGCCGCGGAAGCAGGCGAAGCTGCCGTGCAGGCGCAGGCCGCGGCAGTGGGCCAGGTCGGGCCAGGCCGGGGGTGACCGCTTCGAGTTTGGTGACGACGGTGTCCAGTCCGGCCGCGGCGGCCCGGTCGAGCAGACGGGGCAGCCGCGGCGAGCCGGGGTCGAGGAGTAGCAGGAGCGCACGGCGACCGACTCTAGCCAGCTGCCGGGAAAGTCGTAAATAACTTTCGCACCGATCAGAGGTTCGCAGTTCATCACGTAGTGTGGCGCAACACAGTGAAACATTTCCGCAATTCCGGCGGTGAAATCGAAAGATATTTACGAGATTTCGTTGACACCGGCCGAGCGGCGCGGAGGCTGAGGCCACCTCACCCCCGCCCACACCGCCCGTTCGGGAGCTTCGCCATGCCCACGCACCGGCCGCCCGTCCGTCTCGCCCGTCCGGCTCGTCCGGCTCGTCCGCCCTCGCCCTCGCGCCGCCCTGCTGGTCGCCGCCGCCTCTCACCGGCTGCGCCCCGACCGCGGGAAGGCCGCCCCGGCCGGGCCGTCACCGCGCCGCTGCCCACCGCCGTACCGGCCGGCGTCACGCTGCGGATCGCCGACCAGAACGACCTGCTGAAGACCACGCTGGCCGCCGCCGGACAGGACAAGGACCTTCCGTACCAGGTCAGTTGGTCCTCCTTCAGGGCGGCCCGGCGGTGCTGGAGGCGTTCCGGGCCGGGGCCGCGCGACGTCGGCTTCGTCTCCGACGCGCCGGTGTCTTCGCCCAGGCGCACGGCCAGGACGCCCGGGTGGTCGGCGTGGTGCAGAACAGCCCGGACGCCGTCCACCTGTGGACCTCGCCGGCAGCACGGCCGGGACGGTGGCCGACCTGAAGGGGAAGAAGATCGCCTACACCGAGGGCACCACCTTCCAGCCGCCGTCCTGACCGCGTTGAAGAACGCCGGGCTGAAGCCCTCCGACGTCACCCTGGTCAAGCTCAACCCGCCGGAGATCCCGGCCCGGCTGGCCGCCGGGCAGGTCGACGCGGGCACCCTGACCGAGCCGCTGGTCAGCAAGTACAGCACCGGCTACCAGGACAAGGGCGCCCACGAGCTCGCCGACGACAAGGCGCTCACCAGCGGCCTGCAACTGCTCATCGCCCCGGGCGCCGTCGTCGCGGACGACGCCCGCAGCGCCGCCCTGGCCGACCTGGCGGCCCGGTTCACCCGCGCCGAGCTGTGGATCACCGCCCACAAGGACGCCTGGGTGCAGTCCTACTACGTGGACTCCCAGAAGCTGCCCGCCGAGGTCGGCCGGGCCGTGGTCGCCAACAACGGGACGGCCACCATCCCCGACTACACCACCGCCGCCGCCCGGCTGCAGCGGATCACCGACGTGCTGGCGGAGTCGGGTGCGATCGGGGCGCTCGACGTCTCCACCGCCTTCGACCGCCGCTTCGACGCCGTCCAGGCCGCCGCGGCCAAGGGCTGAGCGATGACGACGCGCCACCACCGGGGCGCCCGCCGCCGCCGGCGCCGCTCCGCCCGGCCACCCGGCCGGGCGGCCGCCGACGGGTCCGTTCTCCCGCGCGCTCGGCCCGCTGCTGCTGCTCGCCCCTGGCAGACCTGCTCCGCCACCGGCGTCCTGGACCCGCAGACCCTCGCCCCGCCGGGGCGGTCGCCCGGCAGGGCTGGGACCTGCTCGGCGACGGGCAGCTCGGCCACCACCTGTGGGTGTCGCTCCAACGCGCCGCCCTCGGGCTGGCCTTCGGCGGTGCCGCGGCCGTGCTGCTGGCACTGCTGGCCGGGCTCTCCCGGCTCGGCGAGGCCCTGATCGACGGGACGGCGCAGCTGTTCGGGCGCTGCCGATCCTCGCCCTCGTCCCGCTGGCCATCCTGTGGTTCGGCATCGGCGAGGAGGTGAAGATCATCCTGGTGGCGCTCGGCACCTTCTTCCCGATCTACGTCAACACCCACGCCGCCCTCACCGGCCTGGACCTGCGCTGGGCCGAACTCGCCCGCACCGTCGGCCTGAACCGCCGCCAGTTCCTGCGCCGGATCGCCCTGCCGGGTGCCGCGCCGGGCTTCTTCACCGGCCTGCGGCTGGCCGTCACCGTCTCCTGGCTGGTGCTGGTGGTCAGTGAGCAGATCAACGCCAACAGCGGCATCGGCTACCTGATGGAACAGGCCCGCACCTTCGGCCAGACCGACGTCATCGTGGTCGGCCTGGTGGTCTACGGCCTGCTGGGCCTGGCCTCCCGACACCCTGGTACGACTCCTGGAGAGGCGGGCCCTGCGATGGCGCACGACACTCGGCTGACCGACCCGGCCCCGGTTCCGGGCCCGGCCACGACTCCGGTCCGGCCACGACTCCGGCCGGTGGCGGGTGCGGCTGCGCGGCCTGCGCCGCGCCTTCGACGGCGCACCGTCCTGGACGGCGTCGACCTGGACGTCGCCAAGGGCGAGTTCACCGCGCCTGCTGGGCCACTCCGGCTCCGGCAAGTCCACCCTGCTGCGGGCCGCCGGCCGCCTCGACGGCGGGGGCGAGGGCCTGGTCGAGGTGCCCGAGCCCAGCGCGGTGGTCTTCCAGGACGCCCGGCTGCTGCCCTGGAGCCGGGTGCTGGAGAACGTGGTGCTCGGCCTGCCCGGGCCCCGCTCCGCCGCGCTCGCCCGCGGCCGGGCCGCGCTCGCCGAGGTCGGCCTGGCCGGCCGGGAGCGGGCCTGGCCCGGCACCTCTCCGGCGGCGAGGCACAGCGCGCGGCACTCGCCCGGGCCTTGGTGCGGGAACCGGAACTCCTGCTGCTGGACGAGCCGTTCGGCGCCCTGGACGCCCTCACCCGAATCCGGATGCACGCCCTGCTGCGCGACCTGTGCGCCCGGCACCGCCCCGCCGTCCTGCTGGTCACCCACGACGTGGACGAGGCCCTGCTGCTCGCCGACCGGGTCCTGGTGCTCGCCGACGGCCGCTTCTGCCTCGACCTGCCCCTGCCCGGCCCGGCCGGACCGGACCGCCGCCGGGACCCGGCCTTCCCCGCCCACCGGGAGCGCCTGCTGCGGGCCCTCGGCGTCCCGGAGTCGGACCCGGGGGCGGAACCGGGGACGGATGCCCCTGACCGGCGGCCTCGACCGTTCGGCAGGTGATCTTGCCGGGCGGGGGGGCCGGCGGAGGTCCGCGCGTCGGCGTGGCCGTGCGAGTCCGGCCACGTGGTCCGTCACGTGGCCGCGAGGGCGGGGGCGTCGAGGATGGCGAGTTCGGCGGGGGTGGCCTGGCGTTTCCAGTCGGGGGCGAGGGCGGCGTAGGTTGCCACGTCGTGCCAGCAGCCCTGGGTGCGGAAGAGTTGGCGCAGGGTGGCTTCGCGGGTCAGTCCGGCGGCGTGCATGACGGGGGCATGTGGTCGTGGTCGGTGCGGTGTCCGGCCCAGATGCGGTGCAGGCCCAGGGGGCCGAAGCCGTAGGCCGTGAGGAGCCGGCCGGTCTCGTGCGCGTGGCCGGTGACGGGTGATCCGGGAGCAGGACGACGGAGGTCAGCATGGCGTTGCTGCCGTAGTCCTCGACCAGGAGTCCGGCGGTGCCGAGCATGGTGTCGTCGTCGGGCGCGCAGACGGCCAGGGTGTACGTGCGGCGGGGGCGGGTGAGGGGCTGGGCGAGGGCGGCGGCGAAGGCGTCGTGGGCCCGGGCGACGTCCATCCGGTCGGTGCCGAGGTAGCGGGTGAGCACGCGGCTGGTCATGATCCGCTCGTAGAGCGGGTGGTCGCACGCCCGGAGTTCGCGCAGCCACAGGTGCTCGCCGTGCAGGTCGGGTACGCGGTTCACCGGGCGCCCACCCGGTCCGCGGGGATCAGCGCTTCGAGGTCGACGTAGGAGCGACCGGAGGGGACGGGGTGGCCGAGCAGGATGCGGCGGGCGGTGTCGGTGACGAGGGCGGCACGAGCATGACGCCGCTGGCCAGCTGGGGCCAGCTGGAGAGGTCGGTGCCGATGCGGGTCAGCGCGTCGGTCATCGCCGGGCTCAGCTGTTCCCGGTCGACGACCCGCAGCAGGAAGCGCATCTGCTCGCCCGGGTCCATCGCGCGGACGTCGTCGGCCGTCACGGCACCCGCGCGGCCGTGGAAGAGCGGGCGTTCCGGTTCCAGGTCGAAGCGCTCGACGTCCAGCAGGCCGCGGTCGTTGGCGTCCATGAGGACGGGCACCCGTCGTTTCCGGGCGTGTTCGCGGGCCGCCGTCTTGACCCAGGGGGTGTCGCACTCCTCGACGAGCAGGTCCACCCCGCCCCGTCCCGCCCCGGGGCGAAGAACTCCTCGATGCTCTCCTCGCTCACTCCGTGCCGGTGGACGGAGACGTCGAGGTAGGGGTCGAGCTCGTACAGGCGCCGCGCGCAGATGACGGTCTTCTCCAGGCCGATCTCGTGGACGCCGGCGCGCAGCCGGTTGAGGTTCGACAGGCTCAGCCGGTCGAAGTCGGCCAGCCGGAACGAGCCCCCGACGCCCTCCATCGCACAGGTCAGTGCCGCGCTGGAGCCCACCGACAGGCCGATGACCCCGATGCGGCGGCCCAGCAGGTGCCTCTGCTCCTCGCGGGTGATCTTGTCGCGGTTGCGGTCGGTGCGCACCAGCCGGAACGCGGCCTCGGGCAGGACCCGGACCAGGCGGCCCGACCACGGGTACCAGACCCAGGTCCCGTACTCGTCCGGCAGGAGGCCGCCCCGGGCCTCGTCGACGGCGCGCTCCAGGGCTGCAGGGGGAAACGGTTCTCCGGGTTCAGGCAGCGCACGAGCTCGATCAGCTGCTCGTCGACGCGGTCATGGACCTCGCGCAGTGCGGGCGAGTCCAGCAGCTTCTTCAGTTCGGCGGTGTGGTCGGCCGAGGCCGGGTCGAGCAGGACGGGACGGAACGATTCGGCAGGCGAATCCGCCTGCCAGGGCCGGTCGCTCGGGGCATCGGCGAGAGAGGGGGTGCGGGTCACGTCGTCCGACGCTAGCAACAACAAGATCGTCGGCCGCGGTGTCTTCACCCGCCCGGCGGCACCCCAACCAGTCCGTGCACGGGGGACTTGTCCGATCGGGTGAAGCGGGTCGCACCTGCGCTCGAAGGACGGGCGCGTGCGTGAGGCGGCCGGTCGTCGCCGCCGGCCGCGGGCGTCCGGGACCGCCCGGGATCGGAGCGCTCAGAGCAGCGGGGTGTCCCAGTCGAGCAGGCGCAGCAGCGCCTCGTCGGGGCGGCCGTCCGTCGGGCGGCGGGTGTCGCCGGGCGGGCGGGTGTCCTCGGCTGGGCGGGCGGCGGTCAGGCGGGCGCTGGCCGCCGTGTTCCGTTCGGCCCGGGGCGGCGGTGGTGTTCGTAGCGGGCGAGCGCGGCCTCGGTGGTGGGGGCGTCCCGGAGGGCCTTGGCCAGGACGAGGGCGTCCTCCAGTGCCATCGAGGCGCCCTGTCCGGTGGCCGGGGAGGCGGCGTGCGCGGCGTCGCCGATCAGCACCGCGCGGCGGCTGCGCCAGCGGCCTCCGGGCGGCAGGTGGAGGGCGTCGGTGACCATGAGGTCGTCGCCCGTGGCCGCCACGATGTCCGCGCAGGGGGTGCGGTCGGGGCGCAGCAGCTCCTCCAGCCGGGCGCGCCACTGGGCGGGTGTGGTGCGGTCGCGCTCCTGCGGGCCGAGCGGCGGTCCGGGGACGCGGGCGAACCAGTGGGTGCGGCCGGCGGCGGGACGAGGTGGCCGAAGGCGGCGGCGCTGCCGCGGACCATGGTGATCAGGCCGGGTGCGGCGGCGGGGCGCGGCACGGTGTCGCTGTAGCCGTAGAAGACGCGCTGTCCGGCGTACGCGGGGCCGGGGCCGTCCGGGTCGAGCCAGGCCCGCACCGTGGAGTGCAGGCCGTCGGCGCCGACCAGGAGGTCTCCGGTGGCCGTGCTGCCGTCGGCGAACCGGGCGGTGACGGCCCGGTCGGTCTCGGTGACGCCGGTGAGCCGGGCGGCGTGCCGCAGCACGATCCCGCGCCGGCGGGCCTCGGCCCGCAGGACGGCGGCGAGTTCGGCCCGGCGCAGGCAGCGGTAGCGGGTGAGCGGCCGGTCGTGCTCGCCGAGCGGTACGGACGCCAGTTCCGTTCCGGCCGCGTCCAGGACGCTCATCCGGGTGACGTCGAACCCGGCGCCGGCCACCGCCCGGGCGGCGTCGAACCCGGCCAGGGCGCGCATGCCGTTGCTGGCCAGGGTCATGAACGCGCCGATGTCCCCGTCGCTGTCGGGGTGCGCCTCGTGGACGACCGGCCGGTGACCGGCCTTGTGCAGGGCCAGTGCGGCCGCCGTTCCGGCGATCCCGCCCCCGACCACCACGATCCGCGCCATGGGCCGCCCCCTCACCGTGTCCGTGCCGTCACCGACCGTCCCATCCTCGCAGAGCGGTCCGCGCGGACGGCGCCCCGGCGGGGACGGGAGGGCAGGACGGCCGAGAACCGGCCGCGCGCCGCACCCGCCCGCTCCCGTCCCTCGCGTCTCTCCTGTCCCGGCCGTCCCGGCCGGAGGGTTCCGCGCGGGTTCCCTGGGCAACCGCTCGGCACGACAGGACGCGAGAGACGGACAACGCCCATGGCCGAGGTACCGAGCAGCCACCGCATGCTCACCATCTACCTGAACAACCACCTGGCCGGCGCCGAGGCCGGCACCCGGCGGGCCCGCCGGATCGCCGACGCCCACCCCGGCCCGGACCGGGGGGACGCGCTGCGGCAGTTGGCCGCGGACATTGCCTGCGACACGGCGTCGCTGCGCCGGGTGATGCGGGAGCTCGGCGTCCGCGAACGCCGCCCGTACGCCTGGCTGGGACGCGCCGGCGAACTGGCGGGCCTGCTGAAACCGAACGGCGCCGTGCTGCGCCGCTCCCCGCTGACCGATCTGGTCGAGCTGGAGGCCCTGCGGCTCGGCGTCCTGGGCAAGCGCCAGCTCTGGGCCGTGCTGGCCGACCGCTTCGGCGCGGACTCCCGCGTCGACCGGTCCCGGCTCGACGAACTCGCCGAGCGGGCCGACCGGCAGGCCCACCTGCTGGAGGAGCTCCGGCTGCGCGCCGCCGGGGTGCTGACCACCCGGCCGTGACCGCGACGGCCCGGACGGCCCCGAAGGCCGCGAGGGCGGGCACCCCGGGCGTTCCGGCGCGCGCGGGCGCCCCGCCCCCTGCCGAGCGGCAGGGCGGGGGCGGGGCGCCTGGTGCGGGCGGGGTCAGCTGCCGGGGACGGTGTCCTTGAACGCGGTGCCGGCCGTGCGCAGCGCGGCGACGTTCGTGGCGACCTGGGCCGGGCTGAGCACCTGGTCCTTGACGAAGTACACGTAGTCGACCTGCTGGTCGTACGAGCGCGGGGTGGTGGAGTACTGGCCCGCGAGGTCGATCAGCCAGTGGTTGAAGTCGATGAACTGCGGGGTCTCGGGCAGGTAGGGCTCGCCGTGGGTGGCGACGACCTGGCCGTCGATGTAGTAGGTGATGTTGCTGTTGTCGATGGTGAACTGCAGCAGGTGCCAGCCGTCGTAGGACTGCCGCTGCTCGCCGTGGGTGTTGACGGCGTTCCACGGGTCCGGGTTGTAGGTCTCCCAGCTGGTCTCGTACATGATGTTGCTCTGCTCGCCCAGCCGCCGTTGGGCAGGTACTCGAAGTCCTCCTCGCTGTAGTTCGGGTCCATCGGGGCGTTGAGCGGGGTGAAGGCGAAGAAGGTCTGGTTGATGTGGTCGCCGTCGGGGCCGCTGTTGGGGGCGTCGGCGAACTTGACCCGGGCCGCGTAGGTGCCGTTCTTGAACTTGCGCGCGGTGGTCTGGATCTCGGTCTCCTTGGTGCCGGAGGCCGTGCCGTCGGTGGTCAGGCGCAGGTTGAGCACCTTGCTGCCGCCGACGGTGGGGAAGGTGACGTCGGCCGGGGACCAGGTGGCGCCGGAGACGCCGGGGCCGCCCTGGCCGGACTTGACGGTCCAGCCGTGCTGCTGGACGGCCGCGTCGGCGCTGGTGTTGTAGGAGAAGTCGTCGAACAGGACGGGCGCGTTCGGGTCGACCGGCGGGGTGGAGGTGGAGCCGGACGGGGACGGGGGGGGCTGCCCGAGGGGGACGGCGAGGGGTTGTTGCCGGCGGGGGCGGTGCCCCAGATGAGGGCGCCGTCCTCCTGGAGGGTGACCTTCTGCCAGTCGGCGTAGGAGGTCTGGGTGCCGCTGAAGGAGTAGTCGTCGGACTGGGTGAGGGTCTGCCAGTCGGAGCGGTAGAAGCGCAGCTGCATGTCGCCGGTGGACTGGCCGGGGGCGAGCGAGCCGGCGCCGGCGGTGAAGCCGATCTCCAGGTAGCGGTCGGCGGTGGCGGTGGGGTTGGCCAGGGTGCCGAAGGTGCCGGTGATGTTGCCGCAGCCCTTGACCGCCCAGGAGCAGGCGAAGCGGTAGGTGGTGGAGGGGCCGTCGGCCTTGAAGTAGTAGCGCAGGGTGACCCGGTTGAGCGCGACGGTGGTGGTGCCGGTGTTGGTGACCTGGAGCCAGGGCTCGGTCTGGTCGGCGGTCGCGCCGGAGGCGCTGGTGCGGTACTGGACGCTGAACTTGTCGGCGGCCGAGGCCGGGGCGACGGTCAGCGCGGTGGCGGCCAGGCCGGCCGCGGCGATCGCGGCGGCCGTGGCGAGCCGGGCGCGCCGGCTGGTCGTGCGGGACGTGCGGACACGGTGGTTCCTTCCGTGGGGGGAGGATGCCCCGCGGTGCGGCGGGGCGGTGGACGTTCCGGCGGTGCACGTGCGGGGTGCGGCCGCGGAGGTGGTCCGCGTGCTGCGGGCGGCTGCTGACGGTGGGTCGGCGGCCGGGTCTGTGGGGGCGCGCGCGACGGGGCGCGCGCCCGGGTCACGCGTCCTGGGCGCGCTCAGGTGGCGAGCAGTTCGCGTTCGGCGTGGTGGATGCCGAGGGCGGCCAGGCGGGGGCGGTGCGCGGCGAGGGCGGGCAGGAAGTCCCGGACGTAGTCGCTGTCGGGGTTCCAGGCCCGGTCGGCGATGGCGCACAGCCGGGGGTAGGCGAGGTAGTCGAAGTGCTCGGCGGTGGTGACGAACTCGCTCCACAGCTGGGCCTGGGTGCCGAGCACCCGGGCCCGTTCGGCCTCGTCCCAGTGCGCGGGGCGGCCTGGTGGGCGTGCGCGGTGGGCAGGTCGACGACGTACTCGGCCTGGCCGAGCGGTTCGTCGGGGCGGTCGGACTGCGGGTAGTCGAGGTAGGTGGCGCGGTGCGGGGCCATCACGATGTCGTGGCCGCGGCGGGCGGCGTCCCGGCCGTGCTCGGCGTCCCGCCAGGGCATCACGGTGAACTCGACCGGCAGGGTGGCGCCGTCCGTCTCGGCCCAGCAGATCGGGACGCGGCCGGCGGCCAGCAGGTGCCGGCCGACCTCGCCGAGGAACCAGCCGCGCAGGTGGGCGGGGGCGGCGAGGCCGAGTTCGGCGGCCCGGCGGCGGGCGGTGGGGCTGGTCTCCCACTCGACGGTGGGGCACTCGTCCCCGCCGAGGTGGACGTAGCGGGAGGGGAAGAGCTCCATCGTCTCGTCCAGCACGGCGCGGCAGAAGGCGAGCGCCTCGTCGTGCACGCCGAGCACGGTCTCGCACACGCCCCAGTCGGTCCACACGTCGAGCTGCCGCTCGGGTGGTTGCCCAGGTGCGGGTAGGCGGCGAGGGCGGCCCGGGTGTGGCCGGGCATGTCGATCTCGGGGACGACGGTGACGCCGCGTTCCGCGGCGTACGCCACCAGGTGCCGCAGTTCGGCCTTGGTGTACGAGCCCTGGTGCGGGAGCGCGTCGTACCTGGTGGAGCCGGCGTGGCCGACCATGCTGCGCTCGCGGCGGGCGCCGACCTCGGTGAGCCGGGGGTAGGCGTCGACGGGCAGCCGCCAGCCCTGGTCGTCGGTCAGGTGCAGGTGCAGGACGTTGAGCTTGTGCAGGGCGATCCGGTCGACGGCGGTGAGCAGGCGGTCGAGGGGCTGGAAGTGCCGGGCGGTGTCGATCATGAACCCGCGCCAGGCGTGCCGGGGCCGGTCGGTGATCCGCACGGCGGGCAGGCTCCACTCGACGCCGGCCACCGGCTGCGCCGAGAGCACCTCGGGCGGCAGCAGTTGGCGCAGCGTCTGCACGCGTGCCGCAGGCCGGCGGGCCGGGCCGCGTGCAGCGTCACCTGGAACGGGTCCACCGTCAGCCGGTAGCCCTCCTCCCCCAGCTCCCGGTCGTCGGGGGCGAGGACGAGCGCGACGGTGCCTTCCGCCCCGGGGGCCAGCGGCAGGCCGGTCGCGGGGCGCAGCAGGGTGCGCAGCAGGTCGGCGACGGCGGCGGCTTCGCCGTCGGCGCGCACGGTGGTCCGTTCGGTCAGGGTGAACCGTCCGGCAGCGGGAACGAGTTCGACCGGGGTCGGCAGGATCACGGGGTGGTCTTCTTCCGGGGGTAGGGAGGCTGGCGGGCCCTGCGGGCGGTGCGGGCGGGGGC
Source organism: Kitasatospora fiedleri (assembly GCF_948472415.1). Taxonomy (NCBI): domain Bacteria; kingdom Bacillati; phylum Actinomycetota; class Actinomycetes; order Kitasatosporales; family Streptomycetaceae; genus Kitasatospora; species Kitasatospora fiedleri. Next base: position 27,028 of record NZ_OX419519.1, read on the forward strand.
CGGAGCCCGGCGGGCGGTGGCGGTGGGGGTCAGCCCTTGACCGCGCCGGCGGTCATGCCGGTGGTGACCTTGTTCTGCAGGAACAGGAAGACGATCAGGACGGGGAGCATGAACAGGCTCGCGGCGGCCATGGTGGCGCCCCAGTCGGTGCCGAAGACGTTGGCGAAGGAGGAGAGCCAGACCGGGAGGGTGCGGGCGTCCTGGTTCTTGATGATCAGGGTGTTGGCGAAGGCGAACTCGTTCCAGGCGGTGATGAACCCGAACAGCGAGGTGGACAGGAGGCCGGGGGCGAGCAGCGGGAGGGTGATCCGCCGGAAGGCCTGCGGCCGGGTGCAGCCGTCGACCTGGGCGGCCTCCTCCAGTTCGGCGGGGACGGCGGCGAGGAAGCCGCGCAGGGTGACGATGGTGAAGGGCAGGGTGGTCATGAAGTAGACCAGGGTGAGCATGCTGAGGCTGTCGAGCATGTCGGTGTCGCGGGCGATCACGTACATCGGGATCAGCAGCGCTTCCCAGGGCGCCATCTGCGCGGTGAACACCAGCAGCAGGAACGCCCGGCGGCCGCGCCAGCGCAGTCGGCCGACGGCGTACGCGGCCAGCAGGGCGACGACCAGGGAGAGCAGGACGGCGCCGAGGGTGACGTACAGGCTGTTGCGCCAGTAGCCGCCGAAGCCGGGAGCGTGGATCGCGGTGGAGAAGTGCTCGAGGGTGGGGTGCAGCGGGAGGAAGGCGGGGGTGGCGGCCTGGATCTCGGCGGTGGGCTTGAAGGCGGTGACCACCATCCAGTAGACGGGAAGGCGGCGGTGGCGAGGACGGCGAGCGCGGCGAGGTTGAGCGGCAGCCGGCGCAGTCGGCGGGGGGCGAGGAGCTTCACGCCTCGGCTCCTTCCTGGCGGTGCATCCGCCGGAGGGTGGTGACGAGCGCGGCGAGCAGGATCAGCACGGTGAGCGTGGAGGCCGCGGAGCCGAGGTCGTACTTGTGCAGGTTCTGGGCGATCTGGAAGGCGTAGACGGGCAGGGTGGTGGTGGCGCCGTTGGGGCCGCCCTGGCTGACCACCCAGATCTGGGCGAAGCACTTGAAGGTCCAGATCACCTCGAGCGAGGTGACCAGGGCGAACAGCGGTCGCAGCACGGGGACGGTGACCAGGCGGAAGGTCTGCCAGGCGCTCGCGCCGTCGATCCGGGCGGATTCGTAGAGCTCGGCGGGGATGGTGGTGAGTCCGCCGTACAGGGTGAGCGCGGCGAACGGGACGGACTGCCAGACCACCAGCAGCACCAGGACGGTGAAGGTGGCACCGGAGTGGGCGAACCAGGCGTAGTCGCGGTAGCCGTGCAGCCCCAACTGGTCAAGTGCCCAGTTGACCACTCCGAAACGGGACTGGAAGAGCCACTGGAACACGGTGGTGGCGGCGATCACCGGGGTGGCCCAGACCAGCACCAGGGCGCTCATCACGGCCAGCCGCATCCGCCGGCCGAGCCGGACCAGCATCAGCGCGACGAGCGTGCCGAGGCCGGTGATCAGCACGGTGTTGAGCGCGGTCCAGCCGAGGGTGCGGAGGGTGACGGTCCAGAACTTGGAGTCGGAGAGCAGCTCGGTGTAGTTGTCGAACCCGACGAACGGGGCTCCGCCGCGGATCAGTTGGGCCAGCCGGAAGTGCTGGAAGGAGATCACCAGGTTCCGGGCGACGGGTAGAGCAGTAGGTACGCCGCGCCCACCAGGGTCGGGGCGATGAGCAGGTAGGGCCGGATCCTGGTGCGGAGCGGCGGTGACGCGTTGGTGGGCACGGCGGGGTGTACTCCTGTTCGACGGTGGTGCGGACCCGGGGGGCCGGCGGGGGCGTGGGGGCCCGGCCGGGTCACTTGCCGCTGAGCGCCTTGGTGATGGCCTCGCTGGCGGTCTTGCCCGCGGCGGCCGGGTCGGCGCCGGTGAGGACCTGGGTCATGTACTGCTTGATCGGGTTGTCGGCCTCGACGGCGGCCCACTCGGGCGAGTTGGGGGTGGCGTGGCCGCTGACCGCCCCGGCGGCCATCGCGGCGGCGCCCTCGTTCCCGCTGAGCACGGAGGCCAGGGTGGTCCGGTTGGGGACGTAGTTCATCTGCTTGGCGATCTCGGTCTGCCACTTGTCGCCGGCCAGCGCCTTGACCACCTCGTAGGCGGCCTGCTGGTGGTGGGAGGATTCCGGGACGATCAGGTCGGAGCCGCCGGTGAACACCGCGCCGGGCTTGTCGGCGCTCTTGCCGGGGATCGGGAAGAAGCCGAGCTTGTCCTTGAGCGCGGGGTTGGCCTTGATGATCGCGTTGGCGCCACCGGGGTGGAGATCAACTGCGCGGTGTGGCCCTGGGCGAACACCTCGGCCTGCGGCGGCTTGGCCTCGTCGGCGTCCTTGGGACCCTTGCCGAGCGCCTGGAGCTGCTGGTAGAAGCCGATCGCGGCCTTGGCCTGCGGGGTGTCCAGGGCGCCCTTCCACGTGCCGTCGGAGCCCTTGGCGGCGAGGTCGCCGCCCTCGTCCCAGAGGAAGCCGGCCAGCACGTACCAGGTCTGGCCGGTCAGGTAGATGCCCTCGTTGCCGCCGGTGTTGAGCTTCTGGGTGTCGGCGATCCACTCCTCGCGGGTCTTGGGCGGGGTGGTGATGCCGGCCTGCTGGAACAGGTCCTTGTTGTAGATGACCACGCGGTTGGCGGCGTACCAGGGGATGCCGTACTGCTTGCCGTCGATCTTGCCCGGGTCGGCGAGGCCGGGGATCCAGTCGGAGCCGTTGAGCTCGGCGGCCTTGTCGCTGAGGTCGTGCACGCCGCCGCTGGCCGCGTACTGGGCGACCTGGGTGTTGCCGACCTCGATCACGTCCGGGGCGTCGTTGCTGGCCAGCGCACTGGTGACCTTCTGGCCGATGCCGTCCCACTCCTGGATCTGCACCTTCAGGGTGGTGCCGGAGTGCGAGGACTCGAAGTCGCGCCTTGAAGTCCTTCAGGAAGGTGTCGGTGACGCTGTCCTTCATGATCCAGACCGTCAGCTCGGCCGGTCCGGCCGATTCCTGGGAGCCCGAACCGGAGCCGGAGGAACAGGCGGTCAGGGTGGCCGCACCGAGCAGCAGGGCGATCGCGGAGCGCAGGGTGGTCGGAAGTGCGGTGGATCTCACGGTGGGTGCCGCCTCAAGGTGACTGGGGATGCGTGTGGGGGTTGTTCCAAGGAGACCGACTTTTTACCAGTAGAGTGAACTGGTCCGGTCGGTGGTAAGAGAAGGTGGCACAGCCGGTGCAGCCCGTCAAGGCCCCCCGCATTCGCCCCGACCGGCCTTCCACCTGCAAAGGAACCTTCCAGTTCGGGGGTTCCGACGGCGGGGCGAGCACTGGTAAGGTCCGCGAACTGGTCTGGTATGGTCTGACCAGTTCGAAGCGAAGGGATGGCACGATGGCGACGGATTCGTCCGGCGGGGCGGGATTGAAACGCGATCAGGTCCGGGAGTACCTGCGCGAACTGGTCGAGTCACTGACCCCGGGCGACCCGGTCCCCTCCGAGCGGGCGCTCTGCGCCCAGCTCGGCGTCTCCCGTCCGACGCTGCGCGCCGGGGTGGACGAACTGGTGGCCGCGGGCCTGCTGGTGCGCGAGCACGGGCGCGGCACGTTCGTCGCCCCCGCCAAGATCGTCCAGGAGCTGACCCCGTCCGTCGGCGGCGACCCGTCCTTCAACGTGCCGAGGGCGTCCGGTAGTTGGACCAGTCAGGTGCTGGAGTTCACCCCGCTGCCGGCCGGTGCGGCGATCGGCCGCAAGCTGCGGCTGTCCCCCGCCGCGCCGATCCTGCACCTCGTGCTGCTCCGGCTGGTCGACGGCGAGCCGATGGCCATCGAGCACCTGCACATCCCGGCCGACCTGCTGCCCGACCTGGCCCCCGCCGAGCTGGAGCACGGCGACCTCTACCAGCTCCTGGCCGCCCGCGGCGCCCACGTCCACGAGGCCGTCCAGGCCATCGAGCCCACCGTGGTCAACGACCGCGAGGCCCGCCTGCTGACCATCCCCGCCCTCTCCCCCGCCCTGCGCTTCGAGCGGCTCACCAGCGACGCCACCGGCCGCCCCGTCGAGTACACCCACTCGCTCTACCGCGGCGACCGCTACCGCATCGTCTCCCGCATCTCGCTCGCCGACCCCACCCCCGCCACCCCCGGCGACTCACGCCACCACCCGGGCATCCCGCCGAACGACCTGACCACCCGCGGTACCGGCCCCACCGTCACCACCGGGGACATCCAGCCGCTGCTCTGACCCGGCCGGGGAGCGGCGGCGCGGGCCCAGCGGGGCGGGCTCAGCGGCGCGGACCGGGCACGGCGGGGCGGGCTCAGCGGCGCGGGCGTGACAGGCCGGGCGCGACAGGCGGGCGCGGGGCTCAGTCGTGCGGGCGGTCAGTCGCGCGGGGCGCTGTACCAGCGCCATCCGGTGGGCCGTTCGCGGCCCGGCAGGTCGCCCCGGCCGGTGGCCCACAGCAGGGTCGGCCAGGGGTCGGTGCCGGTCGGGGCCGCCGGGAAGAGCCGGGCCAGCACCCGGGCGCTGATCCCGGCGGGCGCCGTCCAGTCCAGGCCCAGTCCGAGCGCCAAGTCCTCGGCGTGGACGAAGAGTTCGACCAGCCCCATGGCGGCGCTGCCCTCGGCGTCCGCCGTCCCGAAGCCGTGGAAGGCGCGGTCCTGCGGGCGGGCCGTGCGGACCATCGCCACCAGCAGCGCCCCGCACGCCTCCAGCACCTGGACCAGGCCCCGCGGTCCGGCCGCCCGCTGGGCGAAGACCACGCTGGTGGGCTTGCCCGGCGCCTCCTGCCGGTAGGCGAACGGCACGAACCCGGCGGCGGGGGGCGACTGCGGCCCGAGCTGGGCGGCGTAGGCGAACAGGTCGTCCGCCAGGTGCTCCGCGGTCTCCCAGCAGCTCCACTCCAGCGTTCCGGCGGGCCGGTCCCAGTCGGCCGCCGCCGCGTCCGGCCCGCTCAGCAGGGAAACGACCAGCCGGACGCCCTCGGCGAGGTCCTCCGCCGTCACCGGGCCGACGTCGGCGGGGTGTTGCGCACGCGCGTGATCAACCATGGGCCGAGCGTACCCGTCGACGGTGTCGGCTCCGCCCCCTCGTCGGCACTACCTCTCGACATCAAGCATCTTGATGTCGAGAGACTTCTCGGGCAGAGTGCTCTCCGTACGGACGGACCACCCTCACACCGGACGGGGAGCACCATGGGCGAGCGGACGCGGGGCGACGGGCTGCTGGAGCAGTTGCGACGGCCACCGGGCGGACGGGACGGGCGGGCGATGCTGCTGACGCTGTTCGTCGACCGCACCGGCACCGGCGTCTGGGCGGCGGCCTGCGTGCTGTACTTCACCGAGGTCGGACGGCTGACGGCCGCGCAGGTCGGGCTGCTGCTGGGCGTCTCCTCGGTGGCGGGCATCGCGGGGACGCCGCTGGCCGGACGGCTGGCCGCCTCCTGGGGGGTGCGGAGGGTGCTGATCGGCTGCCACCTGCTGCGGGTGGCGGCGCTGACGGCGGTGCTGTTCTGCGCCGCGTTCACCCCGCTGCTGCTGGTGGTGGCGCTGGCCACGCTCGGCGACCGGGCGGCCCGCGCGATGGAGATGCTGTACGCCACCGAGGTCGCGGGCGAGCGCCGCTCGGCCTACCGGGCGCTGTCGCGCACCTCGATGAACGCCGGGTACGCGGCGGGCGCCGGCCTGGCCGCGCTCGGCCTGGCGGTGGGCACCCCGGCCGCGTACCGGGCGCTGGTGATCGCCGACGTGGCCTCCTTCCTGGTCGCCGCCGTCCTGGTGGCCACCCTCCGGGAGCCGGGCCGGGCCGCCGCGACCGCCGCGACCGCCATCGCCACGGACGGTCCGGCGACGGCGGCGGCGACGGCGGGCGGGGCCGCCGCCCCAGCTCCCCGGCCCAACCCCTGGCGAGACGCCGGCTACCTGCGCTTCGTCGCCCTGGACGCGATGCTCACCATCGACGACGCGATCCTCAACGTGGGTCTGCCGCTCTGGCTGATCCACTCCACCCGGGCCCCGCACGCGCTGGTCCCGGCCTTCCTGGCGATCAACACCGTGGTCGTGGTGCTGGCCCAACTCCGGGTCTCCGCCCTGGTCAGCACGGCCCGCCAGGCGGTCCGGGTGGTCCCGCTGTACGGGTTCGCCGTCCTGGGCTGCTGCGCCGCCGCCGCCCTGGCCCACCGGACCGGGCCGCTGCCCGCCTCGGTGCTGCTACTGCTCGCGGCGGTGCTGGTGACGCTGGCCGAACTGATCCGCTCGGTGGTCTCCTGGGAGCTGTCGGTGGCCCTGGCCCCGGAACGGGCCCGCCCCGAGTACCTGGGGGTGGCGGGCATGGCCCACTCCACCGAGAAGGCCGCGGGCCCGCTCCTGCTCACCGGCGCGGTCCTGGCCACCGGCCCCCTGGGCTGGCTGACCCTGGGCGCGGCGACCACCGCGGCGGCCTACGCCCAACGCCGCTACGGCGCGATCCGGTTGGCCCTCACGACGTGAGACCGGCGACCGCCCCGGGCCTCACCTCGTGAGACCGGCGACTGTCGTGGGCCTCATCGCGCGAAGCCGGCGACTGCCGTGGGCCCGCCCCCGCGAGGCCCACGACCGTCCCGGACCTCACCCCACGAGCTCGGCGACCGTCGCGGCCACCGTCCCGTACAGGTCCCCGACGGTGGCCAGCGCGGCGGCGTGCAGTTGGGCCGCCGGTACCACCCGCCCGTCCGGCCCCGGCAGGGACCGGGTCGCGCACGCCTCGGCGACCACCGTCGGCCGCCAGCCCCCGCGGAAGGCGCCCTGTGCGGTGAAGGCCACGCACATGTGCGTCATGAAGCCGGCCAGCACCAGGTCGCGGCGCGGCCCATCCCCGTCCAACTCCTGGAGCACCTGGGCCAGTTCGGTCTCGTAGAAGGAGTCCGGGAAGGTCTTGACCACCACCCGCTCGCCCTCCGCCGGGGCGACCGGCGCGCTGATCGCCCCGATCTCGGCCCGGATGTCGTACGGCGTGCCCGGCCCGCCGTCGTTGACCACGTGCACCACCGGCGCGCCGGCCTCCCGGGCCGCCGCCAACAGTCGCGCCCCGGCGGCGAGGGCGGGTTCGGCGCCCTCCAGCGCCATCACGCCCTCCCGGTAGGTGTTCTGGTAGTCGATCAGCACCAGTACCGAATCGGCGAGGCGCGGCAGCGCGTCGTCCAGTCCGATCACCGTGCGCAGCGTCGCGGACGCATTTTTCATGCTCATGTCACTCATCCTGTTCTGTCGGTCCGAGGTCGGTCCCGAGGTCGGGCCCGTGATCGGACCCGTGGTCGGATTCTTCGGTCGGAGAAAGCGGGGGCTCAGGCCCCGTCCGCGCCCCGGGTCGCGCCGGGTTCCACCCGGAAGCGCCTGCGGTAGGCGGCCGGCGTGGTGCCCAGGCGGCGGCGGACCGTGCGGTGCAGGGTCTCGACGGAGCCGAGGCCGCTCGCGGCGGCGACCTGTTCGAGCGGCTGGTCGGTGCTCTCCAGCAGTCGCCGGGCGGCCTCCAGTCGCGCGGCCTCGACGTACGCCGCCGGTGTCGTCCCGGTCTCCTGCCGGAAGACCCGGGCGAAGTGGCGCTCGCTCAGGCACATCCGGGCGGCCAGCGCCCGGGCGGAGAGGTCGCCGTCCGGGTGGTCGGCGATGTGCAGGCGCAGTTCGTCGATGTCCCGGCGGGAGGTGGGCGGGCTGCTGAGCGGGACGGAGAACTGGCTCTGTCCGCCCTGCCGCTTGAGGTACATCACCAGCTGTCGGGCGACGGCCATGGCGATTTCCTCGCCGTGGTCCTCGGCGACGAGGGCCAGCGCGAGGTCCATGCAGGCGCTGATCCCGGCGCCGGTCCAGATCGCTCCGGAGCGGACGAAGATCGGGTCGGGGTCGACCGTCACCTCCGGGTGGTCGGCGGCGAGTTGGGCCGCCGTCGACCAGTGCGTGGTGGCGCGCCGCCCGTCCAGCAGCCCGGCGGCGGCGAGCAGGTGCGCGCCGACGCAGACCGAGGCGACCCGCCGGGCGGACGGGGCGGTCCGGCGCACCCAGGCGACTACCTCGGGGTCGATCCGGGCCCGGGGCCCGTCGGGTCCGGGCCGGACCGCGCCGGGCACCAGCAGGGTGTCCAGCCGGCCGTCGACCTGGTCGAACGTCAGGTCGACGGCGAGCCGGACGCCGGCCGAGGTGCGCACCAACCCCTGCTCCGGGCCGGCCAGTTCCACCCGGTAGCCGGCCCGGCCGCCGCTCTCCCGCTCGGCCAGCGCGAACACCTCGGCCGGGCCGGTGACGTCGAGCAGGTCGACGTCGGGGAAGACCGCGATCACGACGCGGCGGTTGCTGGGCATGCCCCCATCCTCGACCGCCCGGCCCGGTGTCCGCAATGACACCGTTCTGTCGGATTCGGCCATCCCCCGGTACCGGCCGCCTCAGCGGATGTCGTGGTCCGGGTGGGCCAGGTCGTACGCGTGGCGGGCCTCGGCGATGGCGGCGCGGTGGTCGAGCGACCAGTCGGCGAGCGCCTTGACCAGGTGGGTCAGCCCGGCCCCGGTGTCGGTCAGGCGGTAGTCGACCTGGGCCGGGACGGTCGGGTAGACGGTGCGCCGCACGAGGCCGTCGCGTTCGAGCCGGCGCACGGTGAGGGTGAGCATGCGCTGGGAGATGCCCTCGACGGCGCGCTGCAGTTCGCGGAACCGCCGCGGCCCGCCCGCCAGTTCGACGACCACCAGCACCGACCACTTGTCGCCGATCCGGTCCAGCACGTCGCGGATGCCGCAGTCGGGGTGGTCGTGGCGTCCGCAGGGGTCGAGGTCGGCGGGGGTGGTTACCCCGGTGTGCGTGAGTGACACGGAACTGCCTCCTTGTGACGGGTCGGCGGTGCGGCCGAGGATCAAGCGTAGTTACCGAAGAGAACCACGACGGAAGGCTGGGACGGACATGATCCTGGTGACGGGAGCGAACGGGAACCTCGGCGCGGCCACCCTGGCGGCGCTGCGCGCCCGCGGCGTCGCCGCGACGGGCGGCAGCCGCTCGCCGGGCCCGGGGGCGCGGCGGCTCGACTTCGACGACCCCGCGGGCCTGGACCTCACCGGGGTGTCGACCCTGGTGCTGGTCTCGGCGGGCTACGCCGAGGACGACCGGGTGGTCGCCCGGCACGCGGCGGCCCTGGGCGCGGCCGTCCGCGACGGCGTCCGCCACGTCGTCTACACCAGCCTGACCACGGCCGGCGACCACCTCGGCTTCGCGCTCGCGCACCGCGCCACCGAACGCCTCGTCCGGGAGAGCGGGCTGGGGTGGACGATCCTGCGCAACGGCCTGTACGCCGAACTCTTCGGCGGCCTGCTGCGCTGGTCCGGGGACGGCGTGGAGTCCGCGTTCGGGGACGGCGCACTGGCCGCGGTCGCACGGGCGGACCTCGCCGAGGTCGCGGCACTGGTCGCGGCGGACCCGGCGGCGCACCGCGGGCGCGTCCACGACCTGGTCGGCACGCCGGTCACGGCGGGGCAGGTCGCCGACCGGCTCGGGGTGCCGCACCGCACCATCGGCCTGGGCGAGTACCGGCGCAGGCTGCTGGAGGAGACGCCGGGGCTGCTGCCCTTCCAGCCCCCCATGCTCGCCTCGATCGCCACCGGCGTCCGGCACGGCTTCCTGGACGGCACCGACCCCGCCCTGACCGACCTCCTCGGCCGCCCGGCCCTCGACCCCCTGACCGTGGCCGCGACCGCCGCCTCCGCCACCCGCCCGGTGACGGGCGTCCGGTAGCGGCGCCGAGCGGTCAGGGCCGTCAGGTCCGTCAGGTCTGTCAGGGGGCTGTCAGGGCCGTCAGGTCCGTCAGGTCCTCGAAGGCCGCGTCACCGCCCGCTGCACCTCGGTCGCCACCGTGAACCCCTCGCGGCGGCAGGCGTCCGGGATCGTCTCCGCGGCCCTGGCCCGGCACGCCCGGCACGGCGACACGCCCGCACCGGGGCCCCGCGCCGTGCCGGGTGCGGCTGTCAGTGGCGTTCCTGTCCGAACAGGTCGACCCGGATCGGTTCGGCGGCCGGGGTCCGGCCGTCCTCCGGGTCCTGCGGGGAGAGCGCGATCGCGATGCCCGCGACGGCGAGGACGACCATGATGCCGACGGCCAGCGGGAGGACGAACTGCGAGGCGGGCGTGCCGTCGCCGATCGGGCGGCCGTCGAGGGTGACGGTGACGGCGGCCATCGCGGTGTAGTGCATGGCGACCACCGCGACGCCGGCGATCAGGGCGGCGCCGAGCGCCGAGGGCAGGCCCTTGACGTTCAGTGTCATCCACAGCGCCGCGGTGGCCGCGGCGACGGCGATGGCCACCGAGGCGGCCACCAGCGGGGTGGCGTAGGAGACCTCGCCCTCGACCTGCATCGCGGCCATGCCGAGGTAGTGCATGCCGGCGACGCCGCCGCCGGTCAGGACGCCGCCGGCCAGCAGAGTGCCGGTGCCCTTGCCGCGGTAGCCGACGAAGCCGATGCCCAGGCCGACCACGACGACCGCCACCAGCAGGCTGAGCACGGTGAGCGGGATGTCGTAGACCAGGGTGGAGGAGTCGACCATGAAGCCGAGCATCGCGATGAAGTGCATGGACCAGATGCCGCACCCGAACGCCCCGGCCGCCAGCGCCAGCCAGCCGAAGCGCCGGTTCGGCCGCAGCGTCATGGCCCGTGCGGTGCAGCGCAGTCCGATCGCGGCTCCGACGCAGGCGATCAGGTAGGCCACGACCGGGTTCACCCACCCGTACTGGAAACCGTCGAGGTGGGCCGTGGTGCCGTGGTGCATGAAGGGTCCGATCGGGAACGACTGCGGGTGCGGGTTTTGCCTCCGAGACAATACCGTCCGGTAGGGATTGGTCCGTACCAATGCCCCGCCACCTGCTCCGCCACCTGCCCCGCCCCCGGCCTGTCCGGACGTGGCAGGCTTGGTGTCCATGGAGCAGCCCGCCGGAACACCCCGCGTCCCGCACCCGCCCGTGCCGCCGCCGCTGCTGGTGGTGGACGGCGCGAACGTCGTCGGCTCCGTACCGGACGGGTGGTGGCGGGACCGGCGGGGTGCGGCCGAGCGGCTGCGCGACGCGCTGGTGCCGGTGGCGGCGGCCGGGGTGCCGGGCGTACCGGGCCCGCTGGCGGTGGTCCTGGTGGTGGAGGGTGCGGCGCGCGGCGTCGACGGGGTGCCGGAGGTGCGGGTGGTGTCGGCCCCGGGCAGCGGGGACGACCGGATCGTGGAGCTGGTCGCCGCCGAGTCCGCCGCCGCGCCGGGCCGCCGCCTGCTGGTGGTGACGGCCGACCGCGAGCTGCGCGGGCGGGTCGCCGCCCTGGGCGCGGAGCCGCTGGGCCCGCGCACGGTGCGCGGCAGCCGCAGCAGTGGCAGTGGTGGTGGCAGCAGGAACGGCGGCTAGGGCCGGACGGGCGGTGCGCGCGACGACTGACACCGCACCAGAAACTTTGCCTCAAAGGCAGAATGAGGAGCTGTCGAGGAGGTGACGAGACCTCAGGCCAGCCTGGTCCGGGTGGCGGCCGGGCGGGTGCGGCCGCGGGAGCTGACGGCGGGTCGGGTGGGGCGGCGGTCCGGCTTGGCGGGCCGTCCGTCGGCGGTCGGGGCGGGGCGGGCGGCGAGCGCGGCCTTGAGCGCGCGGACGGCCAACAGGACGGCGACGGCGGCGAGTTCGGCGGGTTCGACGGCGCCGCGGGCGGCGGCGGCGCGCTGGCAGGCCGAGCACCAGACGGAGCTGGCCCGGCCGCCGTCGGGGTAGTCCAGGCCGAGCGGCACCAGGTAGTGGCAGCCGCAGTCCTGGCAGACGAAGAGCAGCCTCATCGCTGCACCACCCCCGAGCCGCCGCACACCGAGCACGGTGACCAGTACCTGCGCTGCACCGGTCGCTGTCCCCCGCGCGGGTCGGTCTCCACCGAGTGCTCCGTCTTCTCCGTTCCGCGCGCCCCGCCGCAGCCGGGGCAGGTCTGCTGCTCAGCCATCGGTCACCTCCAGACCACAGACCGTAGCGCGCCGATCCCGTCCGCGACAGCGGTTCGCCACCGGACCACCCCCAGCTTTGCCCGTACACCTGAACGCCGCCCGGCACCTGCGTCCGCCTCCGGCCCGGGGGGCGCGGGTCGCCGCCAGGGGCGCGGGCAGTGGGAACGCGCGCCGGGCGGGTGTCGGGGCGCGCCGCGGGCGGCGGCACACGCCGGGCCCGGTCCCCGTCGGCAGGGCGGACCCGCGGTGCGCGATGATCACGGCCATGACCACGAACCCACCGGGCATCCGGATCGAGCACCGCGGCGCCGTCCCGCAGGTCCACCCCACCGCCTACGTCGCGCCGACGGCCACCCTGGTCGGCGACGTCCGGATCGGCCCGCGCGCCCGGGTGATGTACGGGGCGGTGCTGGACGCGGAGGGTTCTCGGATCGAGGTCGGCGAGGCGACGGTGGTGTGCGAGAACGCGGTGCTGCGCGCCTCCGCCGTCGCCGCCGACCAGCCGGTCCTGCTCGGCGATCACGTCTTCGTCGGCCCGCACGCCACCCTGCTGGGCTGCACCGTGCGGCGGGCCTGCTACCTGGCGAGCTCGGTGCACGTGCTCCAGGAGGCCGTGGTGGGCACCGGCTCGGTGGTCGCGGTCGCGGCCCTGGTGCACGCCCGCACGGTGCTGCCCGAGGAGTACTTCGTCCCGCCGTACACGATGGCCGTCGGCGACCCGGTGCGGCTGCTGGCCCCGGGCGACCCCGAGGTGCCGCAGGTGCTCGGACGGCTCGGCTTCGCGGCCACGGCCTTCGGGGTCGACGCCTCCTGGACCGACCGCGTCGCCCGGCACGAGCGGATGGCCGAGGTCCGCGCGGCGGAGTTCGCGGCGCACCTGGACGACCGCCCCGCGACCGGCTGACCGGCCGCCCCGCCGACCCTGCGCCCCGGCCGTCCCACCGCCCCGCCCGCCCCACCCGGGCCGGGCGGGTCAGGACGCCGGACGGCCGCGCGCCGGACGCGGCCAGTCCGCGGGGGACGCCTCGACGTCGTTGCCGCGCACCCAGACCGTGGAGACCCCGAGCAGCCGGCGCATCACCGCGAAGCCGCCCTCCCAGCCGCCGGGCAGCCGCAGCCGGCCGGAGCGGATGGTCCCGGCGCTGAACCGGGTGTCCCCGCTCTCCAGCATGCCGGTCCAGCCGGGCAGGCCCACGTCCGGGACGTTGCCGGTCAGTTCGGCCTGGACCGGGATCTCCAGTCCGTCGGCCAGCAGCAGGGCGGGGCCCCGGTACACGGGTGAGGTCATGCCTAGAGCGTGCGGGAGGCCCCCGGAACCGCGCAAATCCCGCAATCCGGACGGAGCGGTCCCGGCGGAGCCTCGCGGCGGACGGAACACCCCCGCCGCCCGACCCAGCCGGCACGACGGCTCATCCGCCGCCCCCGTCGTCGTCCTCCTCCCCCAGCAGCCGCTCGACCAGCCCGTCGAGGTCGACGTGCTCCTGTTCGCAGCCGACCGGGACGACGCACTCGGTGCGCCGCAGGAAGTCGCGCAGGGCCCGGACGGGCAGGCGGAGCAGGGCGTCGGCCTCCTCGCCGTGCAGGGTGAGCAGGAGGTGTCCGCGGTCGGGGCCGTGGCCGGGCGCGACGGACATGTCGCCGAGGCCGGCGGGGCGGGTCAGGCCGGCCAGCAGGACGTCGCGGGAGAGCGACCAGGTGACGGGGTCGGGCAGGTCGACGTGGCTGTCCAGGTGGACGGCGTAGGGCTCGTCGGCGCCGTAGCGCAGCCGGGCGACGACCGGGACGCGCAGTTCGGGCGCGACGACCACCTCCAGGACGAGGTGCCGGACGACCCGGACGGCGCTGTCGCGCTGCGGCGGGACCTGCGCGTCCCCGTGCGCCTCCTCGGAGTTCACCGGGCTCCACCGCCCCGGGTCCGGAACCTCCGAGAACCGCAGGGTCGCCGAGAAGCACGGAGCCGCCGGGGACTGCGGAGAAACGATTCTTCACTTGCTGAGCAGCGACCCGCTGCGCGCCGCAGCGCCTCTCGAACGTGCACGCCAGGACAACGACGCCGGGCGCGTTCGGTGACACCCCGGCCGTTCCGCCCCCGAACGGGCCCGCTACGCCCGGGCGAGCCGGCGGGCCAGCTCCTCCAGGTAGGCGTCCCCGTACGCGTCGGCCAGGTCGTCCAGGTCGATCATCGGGGGGATGTCGATGACGGGCTGGCGCTCGATCAGGAACGCCACCGTCTCGTGCACGATCCGCCGTTCGTCGCCGTCGGCGAGGCCCGGCCGCTCCAGCACCGCGTCGGTGACCCGGACCCGCGTGGCGGCCCCGACCGGGCCGTCCTCGACCCGGACCAGGTACTCGCGGTCACCCAGGGGTTCCACCCGGATGTCAACTGCCATGGCGCGGGCCGTCCTTCCGTCAGTGCTCAGCCGGTGCTCAGCCGTGCGGCGGTGCCGACGCCGCGTCACCTGCCGGTTCTGCCGACGGGGCACCAACCGTTCCCCACCTTACGGCCTGCCCGCCGACGGCCCGCGCATGCCCGCACCCCGGTGGCGCCCGGTATCGCCGGACGTCCGCCGGACGCCCCGCCGGGCGTTTGACGAAGTCTTTACCCGACGCCCGGCGCGGCCGGGCCCGCCCCTAGGATGGGGGGACGAACTGTCCGAGTCGGGCGCGGGCGGCCGTGCCGGAGGGAGTCTCCCCATGGAGTTGGCGGGCGTCGACCCGGAACACGGCGGGGGCGACGAGAGCGGGCGTCCGCGCCGTCGCGGGAAGGGCGAGCTGGCGACCGAGGTGCTGTCGGTGCTGCACCGGGCGCCGGGGCCGGTGACGGCGTCCTGGGTGCAGGAGCAGCTGGGCGGCGAGCTGGCGTACACCACGGTGATGACCATCCTGTCGCGGCTGCTGGCCAAGCAGGCGGTGGTGCGCAGCCGGGCGGGCCGGGCGTACGTGTGGTCGGCGGTGGCGGACGCGGCGGGGCTGACGGCCCGCCGGATGCGCCGGCTGCTGGACACCGAGCCGGACCGGGACGCGGTGCTGGCCTCGTTCGTGACGGCGCTGACGCCCGAGGACGAGCAGCTGCTGCGGTCGCTGCTGAACGCGGCGGAGCCCTCCCCGGGTGCCGGGGGCCGGGACGACGGGCGCTGAGCGATGGGCTCCTTCGTCTTCCTCCCGCTGGTGCTGCCGCTGACCTCGCTGCCGATCGCCCGGCTGGCCGAGCACCACCTGCACCCGCGCCACGCGGTGCGGCTGCTGTCCTGGATCGGCGTGACGATGGCGGTGTGCAGCACCCTGGCGCTGGGCCTGCTGTTCGTGGTGGGCACCGCGCAGATCCCGGGCAACCCGCTGCCGGACAGCTGGTCGGACCCGGAGATCCGCACGGCGGTGCCGTTCCACGAGGCGGTGGGCACGGCGGCGGTGGCGGGCCTGGTGACGGTGCTGACGGCGTGCTCCCGCTCGCTCCGCCGCCACCTGCGCATCCGGGCCCGGGCGCAGCGGGTGCTGGCCCCGATGCCGCCGGACTCCGACCTGGTGGTGCTGCCGGACGACGAGCCGTACGCGTACGCGGTGCCGGGCGGGCCGGGCCGGGTGGTGGTGTCGACGGCGATGATGGACAGCCTGGACGCGGACGAGCAGCGGGCGCTGCTGGCGCACGAGCGCTCGCACCTGGCGAACCGGCACCACCACTACCTGCTGGCGGCGCAGTTGGCGAGCTGCGTGAACCCGTTCCTGCGCCCGTTGCAGAAGGCGGTCGGGTACGCGACGGAGCGCTGGGCGGACGAGGAGGCCGCGGGTTCGGTGGGCGACCGGCGGCTGACCGCCCGGGCGGTGGCCCGGGCCGCCCTGGTCACCCGGGGCGCGGGGCTGGCCCCGTCCTTCGCGGCCTTCGCGGCACCGGGTCCCGTGCCGCGCCGGGTCACCGCGCTGCTGAGCCCCGCGCTGGGCGAGTCCTGGCCGGCGCCGGCCTCCCCGGCGGGTCTGGCCGCGATGGTGGCCGCCGCGGGCACCGCGGTCTCGGCGGTCTCGGCCCTGAACGCGGCCGTGGCGCTGGTCCTGCTGGTCAAGGCCGCCACCCCCTGGTGACGACGCGTCCCTGACGCACCGCCGACGCCCCTCGGACCTGCCGGTCCGGGGGGCGTTCCCGTCGTGCTCCGCGGCGGGTTCAGTCGACGCAGGGGACGCCGCCGGCCTTCACCGGCGGGCCCTGCATCTGGAGGGCGGGGGCGGCGGCGGGGTCGGTGCTGTCGCCGGTCGCACCGGTTCCGGCTGTTCCGGCTGTTCCGGCGGGGTCGGCGGGGTCGGGGGCGGTGCGGTCGGCGTGGTCGGCGCCGAGGACGACCTGGACCCGGCCGGGGGCGAGGGCGGTGGAGGCGGTGGCGGTGGTGCCGTAGCGGGCGGCGATCCGCTGCCCGGCGTCCTGCGCGCCGGTGCCGTACCTGACGGTGGTGGTGCGCGGGTGGCTGTCGGCGGTGCCGACCTTCCCCGCCCGGTAGCCGAGGGCGGCGAGCGCCTTGGACTCGTTGGCCGCGGCCCGGGCCACCGAGGACCCGTTGAGCACGTCGACGGTGGTCCCGGCGGCGGACGCCCCGGTCCGCGCCAGACTCGGGCTCGGGCTCGGGCTCGGACTCGGGCCCGGGCTCGGCGCGGTGGCGGCGCCGGTGGCCGGGGTGAGCGCCGGGTCGGCGTCGAGCGGCTGTCCGAACAGCTGCTTGACGATCCGCCGGAGCTTCACCGGGTCGACCTGGTTGACCTCCTGGCCGCCGACGGTGGCGAACTTGTCGATCGGCAGGGTGTTGAACTCGACGTTGCCGCCGGTCAGGTTGGGCGCCTGCTGGACGAAGTCGAGCAGCTGCCACTGGTCGTCGATCACCACGTCCTTCTTGACCACGTTCAGCAGGTCCTGCATCTTGCCGAGGTCGCCGATCACGCCCTGCTGCTTGAGCTTGTACTCGACGGAGGCGATGAACGCCTGCTGCCGGTGGGTGCGGTCGAGGTCGCCGTTGGTGAGGTTGTGCCGCTGCCGGACGAAGGACAGCGCGTCGGCGGCGTTCACCTGGCTGACCCCGGCCGGGAGTTTCAGCCCGGTGCCGCCGCCGGGCTTGACCACGTTGCCCTTGCTGTCGGTGACCCGGGAGACGATCGGGTCGTCGACGGCCTTGTTCAGGCAGACCGGGATCGGTTCGAGCGCCTTGGCGATGTCGTAGAAGCCGATCAGGTTGACCTCGGCGAAGTGGTCGATCGGGATGTCGAGCAGCTTCTGCACGGTCTGGATGGTGGCGGAGCGCCCGGCCTCCCGGCTCTGCTGCTCCAGGTCGGCGCCCTTGAGGCCCTTGGCGCGCAGCTTCTGCTCGGCGGCGTCCTTGGCGTAGCCGTAGGCCTCCTTGACCTTGTGCATCCTGCCCTCGGTCCCGTCGGCGTTGTACGTCTGCACCCAGTCGTCGCGCGGGACGGACACCGCCTGGGCCTTCCCGCTGGGCGGGATGTGCAGCACGATCAGCGAGTTGGTGTTGTAGCCGCCGATCTCGCTGGAGCCGGCGTGCAGTTCGTCCTGGACGAACTCCTTGGGCAGGTCGGTGCCGTCCATGTTCTTCCGGCTGTCGAGGCCGATCAGCAGGATGTTGACGGAGGCGTCGAGGTGCTGGGGGCGTTCTTCCTGGCCTGGTCGAGGGCGTGCGAGCGGCTGACGCCGTTGAGCTGGTCGGTGGTGTACCAGGCGAAGCCGCTGACGCCCAGGACGGCCAGCGAGAGGGCGCAGGCGGCGGTCCGGCCGGCGATCAGCCCGGGGGCGGGGCGGCGGCCGAGCCGGCGGGGGCCGCGTCGTTCAGCCACGGCGGGGCCTCCGGGCGCGGAGCGTGCGCACGCCGACGGCCAGCAGGGCGGCGGCGAGCGCGGCCAGCATCCACGGGAACTGGCCGCTGACCAGTTTCAGGCTCTCGGTGCCCAGCCCGGCGCCCCGGTACCTGTCGCCGCGCGCCAGGTAGTCGACCCCGCCGGCGACGGCCAGCGTCACCACGGGGGCGCCGCTGACCACCCACCACCAGCCGGCCCGGCTGCTGACCAGCGCGGCCAGGGCGGCGCCCAGGACGGCGCAGGCCGCGTACGCCGGGCCCAGGCCGGGGGCGAGCAGTTCGTCGGCGAGCGCGCCGAGCACCGGCAGGCCGAGGGCGGGCAGGACGGCGGGCATCCGGTTCGCCCCGGGGGCGGCGGCGGCCCCGGTGCGGGCGCCCTCCCGGCGGGCCTGGCGGCGCGGGGCGCTCCCGTCCGGCGCGGGCGCGGGTGCGGGTGCGCCGGTTGCCGGACCGCCGCGCTCCGGGCCGCCGCGCTCCGGGCCGGCCGGTCCGGGGGTGCGCCGCCGCTCCCGGTGCGGGGTGCGCTGGGGCGGGACGGGGTGGTCGGCCGTCTCCCGCCGGCCGGTCCGTCCGCGCGGCCCGCCCGGTTCGCCCGGCTGGCCCTGTGCGCCCGGCTCGTCCCGCCACAGCGGTGCGTCTCCGCGCGTGCCCGTCGGCCTTCGCCCCGTCATCGACACCTCTCGTCCTCCGCCGCGCCGCGCCTGCGGCGTCCGACCGTTCCGGGCTGACAGACGCGTGGCGCGGCCCCCCGGTTCCTCTACACGGCTGTAGAGGTTCGAGCGAAGCATACAAATCCGCTCCGGGTACGTAAGCTCGCCACAGGTCGCCACCCGGCACCGGGCGACATCCGACAGAACGCGACAACCCGGCGACAGGACACGGCCACCGGGCGTCCTCGGTCCCGGCGGCCGGGTCCGCGGGGGCGACAGCGGCGGCGGAGAGCGGCGGAAAACGACAGAAGGAGTCCTCCGGTGGCGGAACGCGGCGCGAAGTGGCCGTGGGTGGCGGTGGCCCTGGCCGTGCTGGGGATCTGGCTGTACGAGCGCGGCGGCGACCACACCCCGCCGCCCGACGCCGCCGCGTCCGCCCGCGCCACCGCCCCGGCCTCCTCCGGCGCCCCGCCCGCCCCGTCCGGGTCGCCCGCGCCGTCCGGGTCCGCCTCCCCCACCGCGCGGGGCCCGGAGGACTACGCGCCGCCGCGGTTCGCGCCCGAGGTCGCGAAGTACGCGGCCGAGGCCGGGGTGAACCCGCAGCTGGTGATGGCGGTCCTGTTCAACGAGGCGTACAAGCCGCACGGGCCGGAGGTCGAGCGGGCCTGGCAGAAGATGAAGCCGGACGCCTCCTTCGGGATCGCCAACATGCACCGGGCGGCCTACGACGAGACCCGCCGCAACCGCCCGTTCGCCGACCGCCCGTGGGAGGACCTGCCGGACGACCCGGCGCTGGCCGTCCGCGCCGCCGCCTGGCACCTGCACGACCTGGGCGCCCAGCTGCCCGCCCACTGGTCCGGCTCCTACACCCGCGACGAGCTGATGGCCCTCGGCTACAACACCGGCGCCGGGAACATGCTCGCCTTCGCCCGCGGCGTCAACCCGGGCGCCGAGGCCCGCTCCTACCTGGACCGCCTGCACGACAACTGGTCCAAGTCCGCCGACGCCCTCGCCGCGCACTGACGGCCGGTCGGAACCGGGCGGCGACACCCGGTAGTCTGACGCTCCGTCAACCACCGCTCACCGGAGGGTCACTGTGTCAGAGGACCTGCTCATCGCCAAGATCAGCCACGGGTTCGACCACCTCGACGCCGACGGGGACGGGCGACTCACCGAGCGCGACCACGTCCTGATGGGCCAGTCGGTGGCCCGGTCGCTGGGGCACCCGGCCGGGTCGCCCGAGGAGCAGCGGATCGTCGGGGCGTACGTGGCGATCTGGCGGGAGCTGCACCTGCCGCACCTGCCGGCGGGCGCGGTGGCGATGGGGCGGGCCGACTTCCTGGCCTCCACCGCCTCGCTGGCCGACGACCCGGAGGCCGCCGAGGCCGTCCTCGGGGCGCTCGGCCGGGCCTTCCTCGCGGTGGCGGACGCGGACGGCAACGGCGTGGTCGACGCGGACGAGTTCTTCGCCTTCCAGCACGGCCACTTCCCGCAGCTGCGGCGCAGCGACGCCGACACCGCCTTCGCGCACCTGGACCGCGACGGCGACGGCGCGCTGTCCGCCGAGGAGTTCGTGACCGCGATCATCGAGTACTGGACCAGCCGCGACCCGGACGCCCCGGGCAACTGGTGGACCGGCAGCCCGCAGGGCGACCCGGATCTCACCACGCTCTGACACCCGCTGCGCGGAGCCACCCGCCCGCGGTCCCGCCTGCGGCGACGCGCTTCCCGGCGCCCCGCCGGACGGGGCTGCGGGGCGCGGCGGCGTCCGGCGGGCACACTGGCGGCATGACCGCTTCCCGCGCCCAGGGCACGCCGCCCGGCCCGCCACCGGACCACGACGAGCCGCACCACGGCGCGCTGGGCGGGCGGTTGAACTGGCTGCGCGCCGCGGTGCTCGGCGCCAACGACGGCGTGGTGTCGACGGCGGGCCTGGTGGTGGGCGTCGCGGGGGCGAACTCCTCGTCCCACCAGCTGCTGACGGCCGGTCTGGCCGGGTTGCTGGCGGGCTCGTTGTCGATGGCGGCGGGCGAGTACGTGTCGGTGAGCACCCAGCGGGACGCCGAGCAGGCGGCCCTGGCGATGGAGCGCCGGGAGCTGCGCCTGACCCCGGAGGCGGAGCTGGCCGAGCTGGCGGGCCTGTACGAGGCGAAGGGCCTCGATCCGGAGCTGGCCCGGCAGGTGGCCGCGCAGCTGACCGCGCGCGACGCGCTGGCCGCCCACGCGGAGACCGAACTGGGCATCGATCCGGACGAGTTGACCAACCCGTGGCACGCCGCGTGGGCGTCCTTCGCGGCGTTCACGGTGGGGGCGCTGCTGCCGCTGCTGGCGATCGTGCTGCCGCCGCAGTCCGTCCGGGTGTGGGTCACGGTGGTGGCGGTGCTGGCGGCGCTGGTGGTGACGGGCTGGTCGAGCGCCCGGCTCGGCGGGGCGGACCCGCGCCGGGCGGTGCTGCGCAACGTGCTGGGCGGCGGCCTCGCGATGGGCGTGACGTACGTGGTGGGGGTGCTGATGGGCGCGGCGGGGGACTGAGTCGGGGGCACGGGCCTGCGCACGCGCGGGGGCCCGCGCCGGGGAGTTCTCCCGGCGCGGGCCCCGGTGGCGTCCGCCAGTGGTGGCGTCCGCCGGTGGCGGTGTCCGTCGGCGGTGTCCGCCGGTGGCGGTGTCCGTCAGCTCAGTAGCGCAGGTCGGCGGCGATCCGTCCGGCGTCGGAGAGGGTGCCGTCGGGGACGAAGCTGACGGTGGCGCCGGTGTCGAGGACGCGTTCGATGACCTCGTCGACGATGTCCTCGCGGGAGCCGGGCTCGCCGTCCTCGGCCGGGACCAGGTGGTCGCCGTCGTCGCGGGCGGTGGTGCGGAAGTTCTCCTCGACCACCAGCAGGGCGATCCGGCCCTCGGCGGCGGTCTGCCAGACCTCGTCGAGCCCGGCGGCGAACGCCTGCCGGCCGCGGGCCTTGTCGAGGCGGGCCAGGGCCTCGGTGATCTCCTGGTCGGCGTGCGCGCGCAGGGCGGGCTCGACCACCTGGCGGACGGTCTCGGCGTTGCCCTGGGCGAGGCCGCCGTGCGGGATCTGCGAGGTGGTGGCCTTGGCGATCGGGCCGACGGCGTCCAGCAGGGCGAGCGCGGGGGCGTCGCCGACCACGTACAGCGGGCGGGGGTCGGCGGCGAGCACCTTGCCGATCGCGGTGTCGGCCTGGCGGAGGAAGGTCTTGGTCTCCTCGTCCTGGAAGGTGCTGGGGGTGTCGCCGATCCGCTCCTGGCGCTCGGGGTCGGGGTTGTCGTAGACCCGGACCAGCGGGAAGCCGTGGGAGGTCTCCTCGGTGACGCGCTCCTTGTCGCCGCCCCACAGGACCACCCGGTCGGCGGCGACCGCGAGCACCCAGTAGGGGCGTTCGGCGATCTGCGAGGCGACCAGGTTCCGGGTGAGGAAGGTGTCGGAGAGGACCACCCGGGCGGGGGCGGTACGGCCGAGTGACCAGACCTGGTGCTCGCCGGGCGCGACGAGGATCGCCAGGCCGTCCTCGGCGTGCACCAGGTCGACCTCGGCGAGCGCCTTGTCGAGCTGCTCCAGGACGTCGATCCGGTCGGCGCGCGAGACGTCGGGGTCGGCCTGGACCTTCTCCTTGGCCTCGGCCAGCAGGTTGCGCAGCCGGACCGGGTCCTGCCCGTTGTCCGGCTCGCGGCGGTGCGTGGGCATCAGGATGGACACCGCCGGATAGGAGCGGGGCCGGCGCAGCTCGGCGAGGACGGCGGGGCTGAGGGCGGGGTGCATGGAGACCCTTTCCGAAGGCGGCTCGGCCTTCTGTGCGTGGACGCGCGAAGCCTGATTCTGCTCCCGAATGTCCCAAATGTACTCATTTGCCCACGCAAGCGGCGACCCGCCGGACCGCCCGCCGCCCCGTTCAGCCCCTGCCCCGCGCCGGCGGGATCGGTGGACGGCTCGGCGTACGGCCAGGTGGGCGGCGAGCGCGACGGCCGCGCCGAGGGCGTAGCCGAGCAGGTCGGAGGCGTCGAAGGTGGTGCCGAGGACGAGCCGGGCGAGGCGGCTGCGGCGTCCGAGGTCGGCGGGCAGGCCGGTGAGCTGGAAGAGTTCCACCGCCCAGCTCGCGGCGAGCGCGGCGGCACCGGCGCTCCACGGGCCGAGGCGGGGCGCGGCGGCCATCAGCAGGGTGTACAGCAGCACGGTGTACAGCGCCCCGCCGAGCAGCGCGGCAGCCCGGGCCGGTGCCAGGCCGGGCGCGACCAGGCCGGACGCCAGCACCGCGACCGCCCCGCCGACCACCCGGCCCGGGCCCGCCACTCCCCCGGTTCCCCGGTCCCCACTCCCACTGCCCCTCCCGGCCCTGTTCCCGTCCCGGCCCGGCCCTCTCGTGCGGGTCGGCGGCGCGGGTCCGCCCAGCCCATCACACGGGGCGGGTGCGGGCGGCGGCGGGGCCGGTCCTACGGTGGGGGCATGCGGACCATCGAGTTGACCTGCGATCCGGCGTTCGACCGGGCGGTGCGGACGGTGTGGCGGCAGTTGGCCGACGGCGGGGTGGACTCGCTCGCGGACAACCCGCACCCGACGCACCGCCCGCACCTGACCCTGGCGGCGTGCGGCGCGATCGCGCCGGATCGGCTCGTGGAGATCGGTGAACTCCTGGACGGCGCGCTGCCGCTGGAGGTGCGCCTGTCGGGCCTGCTGTCGTTCAGCGCGCGCAGCCGCCGCCGGGTACTGGCCTGGGGCGTGGTCCCGGGCCCGGCGCTGATCGACCTGCACCGCGAGGTGTGGCGACTGCTGGCGGACGCCCCCGACCCCAACCCGCTCTACCTGCCCGGCCGTTGGATGCCGCACCTGGGCCTGACCCGCCGGGTGGAGCCGGACGGCCTGGCGCTGGCGCACCGCCTGCTGGGCCGCCACCCGGACCTGACCGGGGTCTTCGACGCGGCCCGCACCTTCGACGCCGAGAGCCAGCTGACCGCCCCGCTGCCCGACTGAGCTGACGATCCGTCAACTACCTTTTCAAGTACACCTGTTCTTGTCTAGCGCGCCGGGGCCGCCGTCAGCGAGGTGAAGAACTCCCGGACATCGCGGGCGAACAGCTCGGGCACCTCCATCGCCGCGAAGTGGCCGCCGCGGTCGAACTCCGACCAGTGCCGGACGTCGTAGCGCCGTTCGACCAGCGGGCGCACGGCCAGGGTGATGTCGTGCGCGAAGACCGCGACGCCGAGCGGCACCGGGCAGGGCGTACCGCCGCGCGGGGTCTCCCGGGTGAGGCGGGCGGAGGAGGCGGCGGTGGCGGTCAGCCAGTAGAGCGAGACGCCGGTGAGCAGGCGTTCGTCGTCCACCGGGGTGGCCGGGTCGGTCCACTGGGCGAACCGTTCGGCGATCCAGGCGAGTTGGCCGACCGGGGAGTCGGTGAGCGCGTAGCCGAGGGTCTGCGGGGTGGTGGCCTGGAGGGCCTGGTACGGGGGCCGGTTGGCCTGGAGGTGGCGGACCCGGTCGAGCCGGGCCTCGTCGGTGGCGGACAGCGGGCCGGCCTCGGGGTCGGGCGGCAGCGGTTGGTAGGTGACGTGCACGCCGACCACCCGGTCGGGGCGTGCGCGCCGAGGGCGGTGGAGATGCCCGCGCCGAAGTCGCCGCCCTGGGCGCCGTAGCGCCGGTAGCCGAGGCGCTCCATGAGGGTGGCCCAGGCGCGGGCGACCCGGGGGACGTCCCAGCCGCGTTCGGTGGTGGGCCCGGAGAAGCCGAAGCCGGGGATGGACGGGACCACCAGGTGGAAGTCGCGGCGCAGCGGTTCGAGGACGTCCAGGAACTCCAGGAAGGAGCCGGGCCAGCCGTGGGTGAGGATCAGCGGGAGGGCGTCCGGGCGGTCGGCGCGCAGGTGCAGGAAGTGGATCCGCTGGCCGTCGATCTCGGTGGTGTACTGCGGCAGTTCGTTGATCCGGGCCTCGTGGGCGCGCCAGTCGTAGCGGGTGCGCCAGTGTTCGGCGAGCTGCTGGAGGCGGGCCAGCGGGAAGCCGTAGTCCCAGCCCGCGCCGTCGATCTCGTTGGGCCAGCGGGTGCGGGCGAGGCGGTCGGCGAGGTCGTCGAGGTCGGCCTGCGGGACGTGGATGCGGAAGGGTTCGATCACCGGGTTCCCCCTGGGGTGCGGCGGGTCGGGGTGCGGCGGGCGGCGCATTCGTTAGCGCAATAAACGTTCGTCGCACTAACGAAGGTAGACTGTTAGTGGCACTAACGCAACAGTGGAGGACCCGCCCATGAGCCCCGCCCCCGAGGAAGCCACCCCCGAACGGCTGCGCGCCATCCCCAGCCGTCTGCTGGCCGGGGCCGCCGCGGCCGCCGACCGACTGGTGGCCGAGCGGCTGGCCGCCGAGGGCGCCCGCAAGTGGCACTTCGCGGCCCTGGTCGCGCTCGCCGAGACCGGCCCCGTCAGCCAGGCCGAGCTCAGCCGCCGCACCGGCATCTACCGCAGCGACCTGGTCGCCGTGCTGAACGAACTCGCCGACGCCGGCTTCCTGGTCCGCGACCCCGACCCGGTCGACCGCCGCCGCAACGTCATCACGCTCACCCCCGCCGGCCGGGCCCGGCTGCACCGGCTGGACGCCCTGGTCGAGGCCGCCCAGCAGGACCTGCTCGCCCCGCTCACCCCCGCCAGCGCGCGGAACTCACCGCCCTGCTGGCCCGGTTGACCGCCTACCACCGCCGCCGCGCACGAGGCCGACCACGGCTGAGCCGCCGACCCTGGGCCGAGGGTCGGGGCCGCCGGAGGCGCGGGAAGCACGGGGAGCACCGGAGCGCGCCGGGGGCGTGCGTCAGCTCCGGCGCGCGCTTCGGGCCGGGACGGCGAGGCGGACCGGCCGTTCGACGGGGGCGGCGAGCAGGTCGTCCAGCTGGCCGGTGACGGTGGCGCGCAGTTCGTCGTCGTCGGTGAACTCGTGGTCCTGGAAGAGCGAGTGGCCGGTCCACATCAGGTTGGCGCAGATCCGGGCCGGGACCTGGCCGGTCTGTGCGCCGAGGCCGACCAGGGCGACCGAGGCGATGCTGCCGGGGTGGCGGCGTTCTGCCGGTGGACGGCCTGGAAGGCGGCGGCGCAGGCCAGCGCGACGTTCAAGGTCCGGCTGACGTCCTGGCCGGAGGTGCGCATGGTGGGGGTGGAGATCAGGAAGCGGGGCACGGCCGCGCCGGAGGGCACGCACACCGCGCTGCCGACCCTCAGCTCACCTCCGTGGCCGTCCCGGACGGCGCGCTGGACGCGCAGCTGGATGCCCGCGCCGAGGTGCCGCTTGATCACGGCATCCAGCCCGCCGTCCATCCGGCCGCGGGAGTTGGTGGGGGTCACCCAGGCGTCGACGTCCACGTCCAGGATCGAGCCGGTGCGGACCTCGACGCCGGGGGTGTCGGCGAACGCGGCGCGCCAGGCGGCCACCACGTCGGGGTTGAGGTCGGTCAGCACCACGCGCAGCGGCTCGGGGGCGTGCTTGACGGTCATGCGGGCGAACTCCGTTCGGCCGGGGTCTCGTTGTCGGTTCCGACGCTAGCGGCGGGCACCGACAGCCCCGGGCTGACGGTCTGTCGGCGGCCCGGTCTAACGTGATCTTCCGTTCGCGTCCCCCGCGTCCCCGTCGCCCCCCTCGCCTCCGTTGGAGCACCGTCATGGCCGAGTCCACCCCGCCCCCCGCCACCCCGGACGACCCGCTGGCGCTCGCCGAGCTGTTCGCGGGCGGCGGCGAGGACTGGCTGCCGGTGCTGGGGCCGGTGATCGCGCGGCACCCGGACGCGGCCTCGTTCATCGGGCCGGGCCGACCGCAGGACGTGGTGCCGGTGCGGGAGTTGACGTTCCAGGCGCTGAAGCCGAACCCGCCGGGGAAGTGGAAGGTCGTGGTGTTCGGGCAGAACCCGTACCCGCGGTCGGAGAGCGCGACCGGCATCGCGATGTTCGACAACACCTTCCACGACTGGAAGGACAGCCAGTTCGGCCGGGTGGTGAGCATCCGCTGCATCATCAAGGCCGCGGCGATGTGGAAGTACGGCATCCCGAAGAAGACCCCGATCGCCGACCTGCGGGCGCTGCTGGCCCAGCACGGCACCGTGCAGCCGCCGGAGTGGTTCCAGGCGATGCTGACCCAGGGCGTGCTGCTGCTGAACGCGGCGCTGACGGCGAGCAGTGACGGTTCGACCGGCCCGGCGGCGCACACCGGGTTCTGGAAGCCGGTGGTGGAGAAGGTCGTGGAGGAGGTGCTGCGGGCCAAGCAGGAGGGCCCGGAGGAGGACCGCGGCGTGGTGTTCGCCTGGTGGGGGGCGCACGCGCGGGCGCTGAAGTCGGTGGTGCGGCGGCTGGAGGGGAAGTACCCGGACGTGCGGGTGGAGCACATCGACCACCCGAACCCGGCCGCGCAGGGCGACGTCTTCTGCGACGGCGCGCACTTCGCGGCGGTGAACGCGGCCCTGGAGGGTCTGGGCGCGGACCCGGTGGACTGGCTGCCGAGCGCCGGCTGGCAGGCCGCGGCGGCGGCCGAGGGCCGCACCGACGCGGGCACCGCCTCCCGGATGGGCGCGTTCATCGCCTCCACCATGGAGCTGCACCAGCTGTACCTGGAGCGGCTCGCCTCGGTGAAGGACGAGGGCCTCGAACTCCCGGCCGTCACCGGGGTGTTCGACCTGGAGCGGACGGGGTTCCGGGAGGCGGTGGAGCCGGTGGCGGCGCTGCTGCGCGGGCTGGAGCGGTACGTCGGGACGGCGCACGAGTTCGGCAAGCGGTACGCGGACGCGAGGGCCGGGGCGGGCACGGGCGCGGGCACGGGCGCGAGCACGGGTGCGCTGGACGCGGAGGCGGTCGCGGCGCTGCACCTCTACACCTGCGAGTCGGCGTTCTACCGGGAGCTGAACGCGGCGCTGCGGCACCCGGACCGGGCCAGGCTGACCCCGTACCTGCCGTACCTGCGGCTGCTGTTCGACGCGGTGGACCGGCTGCCGGCCCGCCCGGAGCCGCTGTGGCGCGGCGTGGCGCTGGACCTGCGGGCGCAGTACCCGCTGGGGCGGACGATCACCTGGTGGGGCGTGTCCTCGTGCACCTCGCGTCCGGCGGTGGCCCGTTCGTTCCTGGGCGGCCGGGGCAGGCGCACGCTGTTCGAGGTGCGTCCGGCCCGGGCGGTGGGCATCCGGGAGTTCTCGGCGTTCACCGAGGAGGAGGAGTTCATCCTGCTGCCCGGCACCCGGCTGACCGTCACGGACGTGGTCGCGGAGCGCGGCGGGCTGTGCACGGTGACGCTCACCGAGTCGGCGGAGCGGCCGCTGGTGTCCTGACCGGGCGGCTCGCGGCGTGCGCCGGGCCGGGACTTGCCGCGGCGTGCGCCGGGCCGGAACTTGCCGCGGCGTCGCGGGCCGGTGCTCCCGGCGTCGCGGCCGGGGCGGCGTGGTGCGCCCCCCGGCCCGGCGTACGCCCCTTGTCCTGCCCCGTGCCGTCCCCGGGATCTTCCCTGAGGGGAGCAGGTTTGATTGACTGCGTGTCATGACCTCCCGTGTGTTCGAGTCCGTGCCGCCCGATCCGATCGCCTACCTGGACCGGCTGGCCGTCTCCGAACTCGGCCGGGATTACAAATCGGTGATGCTGGCGGCGCTGGCGGTGGAGCGCGGGCAGACGGTGGTCGACCTCGGGTGCGGCCCGGGCACCGACCTGTCCGCGCTGGCCGAGGCCGCCGGGCCGGAGGGCACCGTCCTGGGCGTGGACCACGACCTGGCGGCCGTGGACACCGCCGCCGAGCGGACCGCCCACCTGCTCCAGGTCGGCGTCCGGCTCGGCGACCTGCACGAACTCCCGCTGGCGGACGCGAGCTGCGACCGGGCCCGGACCGACCGGGTGCTCCAGCACGTCGCCGACCCGGGCCTGGCCCTGCGCGAGGCCCGCCGGGTGCTGCGGCCGGGCGGCCTGCTGGTGCTGGGCGAGCCGGACTGGGGCACCCTGACCGTCGACCACCCGGACCCCGCGCTGACCGCCGCCTACACCCGGTACGTCACCGACCAGCGGTGCGCAACGCCCGGATCGGCAGCCAACTCCCGCGCCTGGCCGCCGACTCCGGCCTCGACGTGGTGGACGTCCGCCCGCTCACCCCGGTCTTCCGCGAGGTCTCCACCGCCGACCGCGTCCTGGGCCTGCAACGCGTCACCCGCCGCGCCGTGGCCGCCGGCTACTTCTCCCCCGACGACGCCGACCGCTGGCTCACCCACCTCGCCACCGGCACCTTCCTGGCCGCCGTCACCTTCCACGTGGTCACCGCCCGGGCCTGAGGCCGAGGGCCCACCCGGGCCCGGGCCACGGCCGCGAAGAGCCGCTCCGGCGGGGGGGCTCCGGCGGGCCGCTCCGGCGGGGGCTCAGCTCCCGCCCGCGGCCTCGATCTCCCGGATCAGGCGCTTGAGTTGGGCGACCTCCTCGCGCAGGGCCCGTTCGCCCTCGGGGGTGAGGGTGACCCAGGTCCGGGGGCGGCGGCCCTCGTAGCCCTTCTCGATGGCCACCAGCCCGGCCTTCTCCGGCACGGTGAGGTGCTGGCCGAGGTTTCCGGCCGTCAGGTCGAGGGTGGTGCGCAGGAAGCCGAACTCGGCGCGCCGGGCCTGGTGGGCGACGGTGAGGATGCCGAGGCGAATCCGCTGGTGGACGGTGTCGTCGAGGGCCTTGGCGGGATGCTGGTCGGCGGCCTCCCCCGATCCCGCGTCGGCCCCGGCACCGGCTCCGGCACCGGCTCCGGGACGGGTTCCGGCCGGGCTCACGCGTCGGCCTGCGGGCGGGCGCGGCGGGTGGCGAGGCCGAACAGGAGCGCCCCGGCGAGCAGGTAGAGCGCGGGGAGCGCCAGCCGGGACGCGCCGGACCAGGGCCGGCGGCCAGGCCCCACCAGCCGGAGGTGACGGGGGCGAGTTCGAGCAGCAGGTAGCCGAGGGCGAACAGCAGCAGGGCGCGGCTGCGTTCGATCCGGGCCGGCACCAGCAGCGGCACGCGATCGCGGCGGCCCCACCGAGGAACTGCTGGAGCAGCAGGGTGCCGCGCGCGTTCGCGGCCAGGTGCCGGCCCCAGAGCTCCAGGTCGGCGCCCGGCCCGGGCTGGGAGGCGCCCCACCAGGTGGTGGCGGTCGGCGCGACGACGGCGACCAGCCCGGCCGGCACGTACGGGCGGACGGGGGTGCCGACGCCGCGGCGGCGGGAGCGGTGCAGGTGCCACCAGGCGGTGGCGGCGTAGGCGGCCAGCAGGCCGACCGTCCAGTAGAGGGGCGAGCCCTGTCGCATCGCGGCGCAGAGCTCGCCGGGGGCGGCCGGGCCGCCGGGGCAGGGGGCGGTCCCGCGCCGGAAGGTGAGCCGGTCGACCAGGATTCCACCCGTGGTGAGCAGGCCGAACAGCAGCAGCGGAATCCACGCGTCGCGCTGGACCGCCCGCACCCGGCGGGTCAACTCACCGAGGCCGGACAGGACTTCACGAGGGGTGCCGGGCAGCGGCACCGAGGCGTCTGTCATGCCGCAAGCTGTGCATCACGGACCTGTTGCCGCAAGAGAGTCAGCGCGACCGGCCGCCTCTCGCCCCCGGCAATCCGGCGGCCCCGCGACCCGGCGGCCCCTCAAGCCCGCCAGGACTACCAGGACCGCCAGGCCCCGCGACCCGTCAGGCCCGGCCCAGGGCGCGGTCGACGGCGATCTCGATCACCACCCGCTCGGGTTCTCCCGGGGCTGGCGGTAGCGCTCGGTGTAGCGGCGTTCGGCGTCGGCGACGGAAGCGGCGTCCTGCCGGATCACGGCCCGGCCTTCCAGGGTGGCCCAGCGGGCCCGGTCGACCTGGCAGAGCGCGACCCGCTGCCCGGCCTCGCCGGCGGCGAGCACGTTGCGGACCTTGCGGCTGTCCCCGCTGCTGATCACCCGGGCGGTGCCGGTCTCCGGGTCGAAGGTCGCGCCGACCGGGACGACGTGCGGGGTGCCGTCGGGGCGCAGCGTGGTGAGGGTGCACAGGTGGCGTTCGCGCCAGAAGTCGAGGTAGGCCGGGTCGAGGTGGTGGATGTCGTGTGCCATGTCGGCATGCTACGGGCGGCCCCGCCGGGCCGGGCGGACGGACCCGCCCGCGTCCGGACCGGCCGGGCCGGGTAGCGTCACCGCTGGTGGGGGCGGTCCCCGCCGCGGTCGGAGGGGAGTGCGGGTGTCGGCGGTGGAGGCGTGGGCGGAGGAACCGGCGGTTTCGGAGGCTCCGGGGGTCCCGGGGGTGGCGGACCGGTTCGGGGGCCCGGCGGGTGCGGGGGCCGTCGCGGTGGTGGAACTGCCGTCGCGCTCGCGGGAGTTCGCGGTGGAGGGCTTCGCGGGGGACGCCTCAGCGGTGCCGGCCCGCCCGTCGGCGGTGCTGCTGGAGCCGGACGCGGTCGCACGCGGGGAGGGTCCGAAGCGGCGCGGCAAGCTGCTGCGCGAGCGGGTGCCGCTGGAGTCGCACGCGCGGCTGGTGCTGTCGGCGTCCCGGCCGGAGGTGGTCGCGGCGTGGAGTCGGCGAACGCGGGACGGCTGGCGCACCTGGTACCGCTGCGGGTGGGCCGGATGGCGGCGTCGCCGTTCGCGTTCCTGCGCGGTTCGGCGGGCCTGATGGCGCACGACCTGGCGACCACGCCGGTCAGCGGTGTGGCCGCGCAGCTGTGCGGGGACGCGCACGCCGCCAACTTCGGCCTGTACGGGGACGCCCGGGGCCGGCTGGCGCTGGACCTGAACGACTTCGACGAGACGGTCTCCGGCCCGTGGGAGTGGGACCTCAAGCGGCTGGCGGCCAGCCTGGTGCTGGCGGGCCGGCAGGCCGGGGCGGACGAGTCCGCCTGCCGGCAGGCGGCGTTCGACGCGGCGGCGACCTACCGGCGGACGGTGCGTCGGTTGGCGAAGCTCCCGGCGCTGGACGCCTGGAACGCCTGGGACGCCATCGCGGACCACCAGTTGGTGGAGTTCGCGGGTGCGCACGAGTTGAGCGAGCTGCTGGCGGCGGTCTCGGCGAAGGCGCTGCGCAACACCGGGGCGAAGTTCGCGGCGCGCTCCACCGTCCGTACCGGGGAGGAGGGTTGGCGGTTCGTCGCGGCGCCGCCGATCCTCAGCGAGGTGACGGATCGTCAGGCCGAGCTGGTGGCGGAGTCGTTGGCGTCCTACCGGCACACCGTTCCGGCGGAGCTGCACCCGCTGCTGGCCCGGTTCCGGGTGCAGGACGTGGCGTTCCGGGTGGTGGGCACCGGCAGTGTCGGCACCCGCTCGTACGTGGTGCTGCTCACCGACCGCCGGGCGGGCCGCTGGTGCTGCAGGTGAAGGAGGCCCGGGCGTCGGTGCTGCTGCCGCACCTGGTGCGGGCCGGGTTCCCGGTGCCGCCGGAGGGCGGGCACGAGGGGCGGCGGGTGGTGCTCGGGCAGAAGCGGATGCAGGTGGTGTCCGATCCGCTGATGGGCTGGACCAGTGTCGCCGGACTCCCCTACCAGGTACGGCAGTTCCGCAACCGCAAGGGCAGTGTCGACCCGGCCGCGCTGTCGCCCGCCCAGCTCGACGACTACGGCCGCCTCACCGGCGCCCTGCTGGCCGCGCCCACGCCCACACCGCGGACGCCGCGCTGATCGCCGGTTACTGCGGCAAGGACGACCGCCTGGACGACGCCGTCGCCCGGTTCGCGGTCGCCTACGCCGACCGGTCGGAGGCCGACCACGCGGCCCTGCTCGCCGCGATCCGCTCCGGCCGCCTCGCCGCGGAGCCCGCGCCGGGCGCGTGAACCGGCCGCCGGGGTGGCGGCGATCACGGCGGTCCCACGTGTGCGCACAATGGGGCATGCGCATACGTGAGGCCCGGGCCGAGGAACTGCCGCTGCTCCAGGAGATCGAGCGGGCGGCCGGACGCTGCTTCCGCGAGGTCGGCATGGACGTGATCGCGGACGACGAGCCGCTCTCGGTCGAAGAGTTGACGGCGTTCCTGGACGCGGGCCCGGCCCTGGTCGCGGTGGACGGCGCCGACCGCCCGGTCGGCTACCTGATCGCCGAGCGGATCGACGGCGCGCTGCACGTCGAGCAGGTCTCGGTGCACCCGCGCACGCCCGCCGCGGCATCGGGCGCGACCTGCTGGAGCACCTGGCCGCGCTGGCCGCCGCCGAGGGGCTCCCGGCGCTGACCCTCACCACCTTCGCCGAGGTGCCGTGGAACGCCCCGTACTACGCCCGCTGCGGTTTCCACCCGGTGCCGCCGGACGCGCTCGGGCCGGGCCTGCGCGAGGTCCGGGCCCGCGAGGCGGCCCACGGCCTGGACCGGTGGCCGCGCCTGGTGATGCGCCGCGACCTCTGACGCCCCCGCCCGGCCGCTCCCGGCCCGCCGGATTCCCGGGCCCGAACTGCTGGACGGCGGCCCGCCGGTGCCGGTCGGCGAAGTGCTGCGGTTCGAGGACGAGTTCCGCCTGTCCGTGCTGGACGGCGCGGTGCGCGCCGCGTCCCGCTACGCCCTGGGCGGTGAACTCTCGTTCGCCGCAGCGGAGTCGGACGCCCCGGAGCTGCCGGCCTTCGCCGCCGGCGTGCCGGCCGCGGCCACCGGCCCCGCCGCGCTGCCGAACGCCGCCGTGGTCGACCTCGGCCGCACCGAACGCGGCTGGGCCGTGGCCGAGGCCAACGCC
This sequence comes from Kitasatospora fiedleri, assembly GCF_948472415.1. Taxonomy (NCBI): domain Bacteria; kingdom Bacillati; phylum Actinomycetota; class Actinomycetes; order Kitasatosporales; family Streptomycetaceae; genus Kitasatospora; species Kitasatospora fiedleri. The sequence goes on from NZ_OX419519.1 coordinate 60,106, forward strand.
GCCTGGGCGAGCGGCGGTTACGCCTGCGACCCGGACGCCGTGCTGAACGTGGTGCTGCGCGCCGCCGGTCCGCTCGCCGGACTCCCGGCCGCCGACCGCCCGTTCCTGCGCCCGCTGCCCGAGGTGGTCGGCCGACACTTCCCCGCCCTGAACCGGACTCCCCCACCCGGTGGGCCACTTGGCCGTCCGATCGGGCGCGCGGCGGCCGTGGGCGGGGAAACTGCGGTGCGCCCGGGGCGGGGGTGGGTGAGGATGACCGCCATGAGCACTTCTCACCTCACCCACATCACCGAGCCGCCGGGCGTCGCCCCCGGCACGGGCTACACCCAGGTGGTCACCGGGACGGGCCGGCTGGTCCAGGTCTCCGGGCAGGTCGCGTTCGACGAGCGGGGCGACCTGGTCGGCCCAGGCGATCCGGCGGCGCAGGCCCGGCAGGTGTTCGAGAACCTGCGGCGCTGCCTGGCGGCGGCCGGGGCGGGCTTCCCGGACGTCGTGAAGTTCACCGTGTTCGTCACCGACGTGGCGTACCTGCCCGCGATCCGCGAGGTCCGGGACGAGTACGTCGACACCGCGCGGCCCCCGGCGAGTTCGGCCGTCCAGGTCGCGGCGCTGTTCCGGCCGGAGGTGCTGATCGAGATCGAGGCCCTGGCCGTCGTCGCCGACCGAGCCGCCGCCGACTGAGCGACCGGCTCCCGACTCGCACCAACATCCGCCGATCGAACGCCAGTTGGCAGAGCCACGGGTCCGGCGGTGGCTGATTTGCGTTCTACTCGCGGGCGGGGTCGGCCGCATACGGTCGGGGGACGAGGGGCCGCCGCCCGGCGGCGTCCTCGGCCCGTGCAGGTGCCTTGCAGGAGGACGGATGACCACCGACGCGACCACCGACGCGACCGCCGCCACCACCGGAGCCCCCGGCACGCCGCCGCTGGTGCCGCTGCACTGCCTGCTGCGGGCCGAGGCCGGCCCGCCCCGGCTGGCCGCGCTGCCGACCGGGACGCCGGTGTGGGTGCTGACCCGGCACGCGGACGTCCGGCAGGCCCTCGCCCACCCGGACCTGGGCCGGGCCACGCTGTACGCGCCGGACGCGCCGCCGACCACCCTGACGCCGAACATCCTGGACGACCCGTCCTCGATCCTGAACAGCGACGGGCCCGATCACCAGGCGATCCGCCGCACCGTGCAGCGCGCGTTCACGCCGCGGGCGATCGAGCGCTGGCGGCCCTGGGTGGACGGGGTGGTGCGGGAGCTGGTGGACGGCCTGGTCGCCTCGGGTCGCCGGTCGAGGTGATCGGGGCGCTCACCAAACCGCTGCCGGTGCGGGTGATCAGCCGGCTGATGGAGCTGGAGGGGCTGGACACCGAGCGGCTCGGCTACTGGAGCGACCACGCGCTGTCCACCACGGCGTACAGCGCCGAGGAGATCCGGGCCGCGATCGAGGAGTTCGGCGCGTTCGGGCAGCAACTGGTGCAGGAGCGGCGCGCGAACCCGGGCGAGGACCTGGTCAGCTCGCTGGTGCTGGCCGCCGACCGGACCGGCGGCATGACCGAGCGGCAGATCACCTCGCTCACCATCGGGCTGGTGATCGCCGGGCACGAGACCACCATGACCAGTTTCGGCAACGCCCTGGTCTACCTGCTCGACCCCGAGCGGGCCGAGCAGCCGGAGCACGCCGGGGCCTGGCGGCGGATCGGCACCGACCCGGCGGCGGCGGTCGCCGCGACCGAGCAGATCCTGCGCACCGTCCCGCTCGGCGACCGCACCAACGCGCCGGGCGCGCTCCGCCGGGCGACGGCCGACCTGGAGATCGGCGGCGTGACCATCCCGGCGGGCGCGATCATCGCCGCCGACACCACGGCCGCCAACGCCGACCCGGAGGTCTACCCGTCGGGCCCGCTCGACCTGTTCGCCCCGCTCGGCACCCCGTCGCTGACCTTCGGCGCCGGCCCGCACCACTGCCTGGGCGCCTGGCTGGCCCGGATGGAGCTCGAACTGGGCCTGCACCACCTCGCCCGCGCCCTGCCCGAGCTGCGCCTGGCCACCCCGGTCGACCGGATCGAGTGGCGCACCGGCCTGCTCACCCGCAGCCCGCTGCGCCTGGAGGTGGCCTGGTGAGCGACGCCCCGCAGCTGGTCGTGACGGTCGACCGGTCCGCTGCATCGGCAGCGGCCTGTGCGCCCGCACCGCCCCCGACGAACTCGCCCTGGCCCCCGACGGCCGGGCCACCCCGGTCCGGCCGTCCACCGCGGGCTCCGAGCAGCTCACCGAGGCCGCCGAGATGTGCCCGGTCGAGGCCATCACCGTCCGCGACGCCACCACCGGAGACCTGGTCGCCCCCGCCTGGTGACCCGCCGCCGGCCCCTGCGCACCGCCGGTCGGCGCGGCGCGCGGGGCCGACGCGATGCCCGGGGCCGGACGGCGGCCCTCAGCGTCCTTTCCGGGCGCGGTCCGAGTGCCAGTTCGCCGACCCGCTGGTCTCCCCGGTGGGGCGGAAGCCCAGCCTCAGGGAGAAGCGCTCGGGGCCGTCCTCGCCGACGTGCCAGGTGGTGGTGAGCCGGGTGCCGCCGCGTTCGCGGATCTCGGCGGCCACCGCCTCGACCGCGAAGCGCCCGCAGCCGCGGCCAGGCCACCCCGGGGTGGACGTACGCCTCGGCCGGCGACGCCACCACCGGCGCCACCGGGTGCTCCTGCTCCGGCCGGACCTTGAGGGCGAGCGCGGTGTCGAGGTTGGCGGCGGTGACCGCTTCCAGCCGGAGTGTGCTTGTCATACGGAAACCGTCATCAGCCGATCAACCGATTTCCCGCCCGGGCCCGGAGCGGCCCGACCCGGAACGGCCCGGCCCGGAACCGCCCGGCCGCCCGGGCAAAACCTTGGTCAAACCCCCTGGACGGCAGGTGTCCCCCGCTGCCATCCTCACCGCCGTGCTGATCTTCGTCATCCTGGCCCTGTTCCCGCTCGGGTTCTTCCTCTTCGGCCTCGCCCTGTTCACGGACTTCCGCGGCGTCGCCACCTACTACACCGCCCGCAACCGCGCTGTCGTCGAGGAGATGGCCCGCAACGGCCAGGACGCGCGCGCGTTCCTGGTGCTCGGCAACAACCGCCGGATGGGCCCGCTGCTGATGGTGCTGAGTGCCGGGGCGGTCGCCTTCATCGTCTTCCAGATGATCAGGATCGCGCAGGACGGCGGCTGACCGCGCGCCGGTCCCCCGTTCAGGCGGACTGGCGCTCGATCAGGGTCGGTTCGAACAGGACGGTGGTGGCGGCGCGGCCGGGTCGGGCCAGGTGGTCGAGCAGGACGCGGGTCATCTCGGCGGCCATCTCCTCGACCGGCTGGCGCACGGTGGTCAGGTGGGGGCGGCCGGCCGTCGCGGCGGAGGAGTCGTCGAAGCCGATCACCGCGATGTCCTCGGGGACGCGGCGGCGCTGCTCGGCCAGGACGGCCAGCGCGCCCTGGGCCATCAGGTCGTTGGCGGCGAAGACGCCGTCCAGGTCGGGGTAGCGGCGCAGCAGCGAGGTCATCGCGCGCTCGCCGTCCTCGCGGGTGAAGTCGCCTTCGACGTGCGGGAGTTGGTGGATGCCGTGGTCGGCCATCGCCTCCCGGAAGCCGGACAGCCGGTCGCGGGCGGCGCGGACGCCGAGCGGGCCGGAGATGGCGGCGACCCGGCGGCGGCCGCGGGCGGTGAGGTGGTCGGCGGCGATCCGGCCGCCCTCGCGGTTGTCGAGGTCGACGCAGGAGAGCGAGAGCGGCGTCGGGGGGCGGCCGAACAGGACGGTGGGGATGCCGGCGGCGAGCAGTTGGGCGGGCAGCGGGTCGCGGCTGTGGGTGGAGACCACCATCGCGCCGTCGGCGTTGCCCTGCCGGAGGTAGGTGAGCGCCTTGTCGCGGGCCTCGCCGCTGTCGGCGAGCATCAGGACGGGGTGCAGGTCGAGCGGGCGCAGGCCGGTGAAGACGCCGCTGACGACGCGTCCGAAGAACGGGTCGGAGAAGATCTCGCCGCCGACGTGGTGGTCGGGGGTCTCGGGGGCGTCGCTGCCGGAGATCACCAGGGCGAGGGCGCCGGTGCGCCGGGTCACCAGGGAGCGGGCGGCGCTGTTGGGGACGTAGCCGGTGCGGGCGATGGCCTGGCGGACGGCTTCCTGGATGGCGGGGTCGACGTTGCGGACGCCGTTGATGACGCGGGAGACGGTGGCACGGGAGACGCCCGCGACCCGCGCCACGTCCTCCAGGGTGGTGGCGCGCTTGAGGGCTTCGCTGCTCATGAGGCCCTTTATAGCACGCTCGGAGAGCGCTCTCCCAACACCTTCCGAAGCGTGATCGGCGCCCCGGCCCGCCGGGTGCTCCGGCGCGCGCTGCGGCCCGCGGCCGGGGGCGGTCCCCGGTCGCGTCCGGTCGGCAGCGGGCGTCCGCGTCCGGTCACGAACTGTGCTCCTTCCAGCAGATCATGACGGTGGTGGCGGTCATCACGGCGACGTCGGCCCGGCTGCGCGGGGCGTGCCGAAGGTCTCGGGCAGCTTGGCGACGTCGACGGTGAGCACGAAGCTGTCCTTGCGGACCACGGTGGTGCCGTCGGCGCGCTTGTAGGCGGCCTCGCCGAGGCCGTTGAGGTCGGTGACGGCCCCGGCGCTGCCGCGCAGCCCGTCGTACTGGGCGAGCGCGGTGGCGGGGTCGGGGAGTTCCTTGACCGAGAGCGTGATGCTGCCGGCGGGGTAGTGGTACTCGCAGCTGTAGACGCGCTTCTCCCAGCTGGGGCGAGCGGCCGGTCGATGTCGGTGCCGAGGGCGCCGGCGAGTTCCTGCCGGAAGTACGGGTTGCAGATCATCGAGGTGGCGTCGGAGGGCCGGTCGGACGCGGCGGCCCCGGCGGAGGCTCCCGCGGCGGCCCCGGCGGACGGGCTCGCGGGCGCGCCCGTGGCGGGGGGCGCGGCGTCGGCGCCGGGGCTGGTGGCGCTTCCACAGCCGACGGCGGTGAGCAGCAGGAGCAGCGCTGCGGTGCGGCGAAGCCTCATCGGTGGTCCTCCGTGGGGGTGGTGCGCGGGCCGGCCCCGCGCCGGACGTGGGGGTCCGTGGCGGCGGGGCCGGTGTCGCGCGTTCGGGCTACGGCTCGGTGCTACGGCAGAAGGTACTGCTCGTTGAGCGCGGCGCCCTTACCGGGCTGGTTCTCGTCGTACCCGCGGGCGTTGCACTGGAGACCGCCGACGATGCAGTGGTTGACCAGTGCGGCCAGGGTCGGCGCGTCCCAGGCGTTGAAGAAGTCGTAGTGGAAGGAGAAGCCCCGTCCGCTGGAGAGGTGGAGCTGGGCGAGGTTGTTCAGGTTGGCCGGGAAGGCCATCTTGAACTCGATCATCGGCAGCGCGACCGGGTGGTCGGCGGGGCAGACCCCGTCGATCGGGTAGGCCATGTGGCTCTTGTGGTCGGGCGTGTCGAGGTACAGGCCGTTCCAGCAACTGGGCGCCTGGAAGCGGATGTTGAGCGCGCCGCCGCCGGGGCAGCTGGTGGGCAGGTCGGAGGTGTGGTAGCTGGTGCCGCACTCCCAGCCGGCCACGTACCCGGGGTGGGTGGTGAAGTCGGTGGCGCTGTCGTTGGGGCTGGCGACCAGGAACCGCCGCAGGCCGGGCGGGAACGGCCGGACGGCGGTGTAGTCGTTGATCGCGCTCTTGTAGTAGATGGTCTGGAGGCCGACCGGGTCGACGGGGGTGTTCCCGTCGTACATGGTGGGCATCCAGTAGCCGGACTTGTCGCCGGGGGCGATGCAGGTGGTGCCGCCGGCCTGCAGCGAGGCGAGCGTGGAGTTGGCGTTGTGGTGTGGTGTTGCCCATGAAGGTGTGCATGTGCGAGGCACCGGACTGGCCGGGGAAGACGATCGGGTCGTCCGGCAGGTCGTGGTTGGCGGTGCAGTTCGCCTGGAACTCGTGGAAGTAGGCGTGCGGCGGGTTCCCGGTGGCCGGGGTGGCGCCGGTGACCTGGGGGTTGGCCAGGACGTAGCCGTTGCCGGGCGTGGTGACCTGCCCGTAGACCTTGAACTCCTCCAGCGAGTACCCGTACTGGGTGCCGCGCTTGGTGAGGTTGAGCCGGATGTAGCGTCCGCCGGCGTTGAGGTCGATCTGCTCGGTGCCGCCGGTGCCGTTCGCCTTGGTGTAGACGGTGTTCCAGCTGGTGGCGTCGCTGCTGGTCTGCACCTGGTAGCCGCTGGCGTACGCGGCCTCCCAGTCCAGTTCGACGTGGCTGATGGTGGCGGTGCCGCCGAGGTCGATCTGGACCCACTGGGAGTCGGTCCAGGCGCTGGCCCAGCGGGTGGCGAGGTTGTTGTCGGCGACGGCCGCGGCGGGGAAGCTGGCGCTCTCCACGGACGAGGCGGTGACCGGCTTGGACTGGCTGATCAGCGGGTCGGACGCCGCCGGCGGCCGACTGGGTGAGGACGCCGCCGGTGAGGGCGCCGGCCGCGAGGATCGCGGCGACGGTCCCGGCGAGGGCGGTGCGGTGGGGCGCGCCGCGGGACGTGCGGTGTTCATCGGACCTCCGGATGAGGAACGGTGGGTGGGGGGACCCGGTGCCGCGCGGCGCTCCCTGCCGCGCGGCACCGGGGGCTCATCGAGGGGGTGTCCGGTCCGGTGGCACGGGCCGGACGCCCCTCCTCGCCGGTGCCGGTTCAGGCGTAGACGCCGAACTCGTACAGCGAGTCGCCGTAGGCGGTGCCGCGCTGGGTGATGTTCACCCGGACGTAGCGCCCGCTGCCGTTGACGTCGAAGTCGTCGATGCCGCCGGTGCCGTTGGCCTGGGTGTACACCGTGGTCCAGTTGGTGCCGTCGTTGGAGGTCTGCACCTGGTACGCCTTGCCGTAGGCGGACTCCCAGCCGAGCTGCACGTGCTTGAACGAGGTGCTCTGGCCCAGGTCGACCTGGATCCACTGCGGGTCGGCCCACTCGCTGGCCCACCGGGTGGACCAGTTGCCGTCGGTGGCGTTGGACGGCGGGTAGGGGGCGCCGTTGCCGACGGCCTGGTAGGTGGAGGCGGTGGTGGCCTTGCCCTTGGCGACGTTGGTGCCGCTCGGGGTGGGGGCGACGGTGCGGAAGGACTTCGACTCGATGCCGACGTTGCCGTGGCCGTCGTAGGCGTAGACGTAGACCTTCCAGACGCCGAGCGTCTTGGGCGCGGTGACGGTGAACTGGCCGTCGCCGGTCTGGGTGAAGCGGACCTGGCTGAAGCCGGTGCCGCCGTCCACGTACTTGGAGCTGTAGTACAGCTGGTAGCGGACCAGGTCGCCGTCGGGGTCGGTGGCGGCGAGCTGAGCGTGAAGGTGCCGCCGGCCGGGACGTCTGCGGTCCGGCTGAGGGTGACGCTGTTCATCACCGGCGGGGTGTTGCCGCTCTTGGCGCTGCCGCCGTAGGACTTGGCGACGGAGTAGTACGCGGGCTGCTTCCAGCCGCCGGGGATCAGGTTGAACCAGGTGCCCGCGAAGTCGTTCTCGGTGCCGTAGTTGAAGATGGTGGCGCCGAGCGCGACGCGTGGGTGGCCGGCGATGCAGTTCCAGGCGCTGGTGTAGCCGTCGCGCTTCTGGGTGTCGGTGGGCTGGGTCGGGACGCCGTTGGCGTCGTTGGGGACCTCCACTCGCCGGCGTCGCCGGTCTCGGTGACGATGTACGGCTTGGTGTAGCCGCCGTTGATCCAGTCCTGCTTGACGTTGCAGACCGCGCCGTAGGAGTTGACGGCCAGCAGGTCGAGGCTGGGGGCGTACTGCTTGTAGTACGTCCAGGCGCCGGTGTAGGCGTCGGGTGGAGGTGACCGGGTGGTCGGGGGTCGATGGCGTGGATGGCCTGGGTGACCTGCTCGACGAACTTGGCGTAGGCGACCCGTTCCTGCTCCACCGTGGCGCCGTTGTAGGCGTGGTCCTGGGTGGTGAGGATGACCTCGTTGCCACGTCCCACATCAGGGTGCCGGGGTGGTCCTTGTAGGTGGTCACCCACTGCTTGATGGAGTCGAGGGTGCTGTTCTTGTAGGCGGTGTCGTTGACGTAGTCGGCGCCCTGGTTGAGCCAGAAGCCGTTGACCACCTTGAGGCCGTACGCCGGCGGCGGCGTCCAGCAGCGGCTTGCTGCTGGCGTCGGTGCCCCAGGTGCGGACGGTGTTGACGCCCAGCGCCTTGAGGTCGCGCATGTGCGCGTCGGCGGTGGACTTGGGCCGCCCCAGTGACGCCCTTGAGCTGGTAGGGCTGGCCGTTGACGCTGAGCGCCCAGTTGCCCTGGCCGCCGGTGACCTTGACGTGCTCTTGCTGGCCGCGGGCGGGTCGGCGAGCGGGGCGGGGGCGGTGCCGGTGGTGGTGGCGACGGTGACGGCGCCGATGGAGAGCGCGCCGCGGAGGTGGGGGTGGCGCCCGGGTGTGGTGCAGCCGCAGACGCTGTCCGGGAAGGAGCCGCCGATGGCGAGGTTGAAGACCAGCTTGAAGCCGTGGTCGACGGCGTTCTTCCAGTCGGTGGTGCCGACCTGGGACTCGTTGACCTGCCAGATCTGCTTGCCGTCGAGTACCAGCGGATCTGCTCGTCGCTGACGTGCGGTCGATGACCTGGCTGTAGGTTGGTTAGTCGCTCTGGCAGCCGGGCAGGAGGCGAGTCCGCTGGTCATGCCGTTGTACTCGTTGCAGTTGCCGCCGGGGGCGGTGCCGCAGTGCAGGGTGGCGGAGGTCTGGCTGCGGCGTTGACGTCCTCGAGGATGTCGGTCTCGCCGGTGGCGGGCCAGCCGCCGCTGCGGTCGTTGGCGCCGATGGCGCGGAAGGACGGCCAGTAGCCGGTGGCGTCGGCGACGCCGGGCTGCTTGATCTGCGCGGAGAATCAGCAGCTGTCCGCCGGCGGGGGCGGCGAAGTCTGCTCTCCACCCGGCCGGAGGTCCAGTTGCCCGCGCCGTCGCGCACGGCGGTCAGGTTGAGGTGGTGGTTGCCGTCGAGCGAGACGTTGGCGGGGTTGGCGGTGTCGGTCTGGACCTCGCCGGTGCCCCACTTGGCGGCGCCGCCGGGCTCGGAGGTGCCGGTGCGCACCGTCCAGTTGGCGCGGAGGGGGCGCCGCCGCTGCCGCCCGCGAAGTCGTCGCTGAACACGGTTGGTCCAGTTGCCGGGCGGGGTGGTGCCGGTCGGCGGCGGGCTGGTCGGCGGCGTTGCTGGTCGGCGGGTTGCTGGGCGTGCCGGTGGAGCCGCCGCCGGCGGCTGAAGACCTGGAACTCCCAGACGGAGTAGCCGTAGCCGGTGGCCCGGGCGGTGCCGTACAGCCGGACGTAGCGGGCGGTGCCGGAGACGTTCTGGTCTCGGTGCCGCCGGCGCCGTTGGCGGTGGTGTAGGCGTCGGTCCAGGTGGTGCCGTCGGTGGACAGCTGGATGCGGTACGCCTTGGCGTAGGCGGCTCTCCCACTTCACCGCGGTGCCGCAGACGTTCTGCGCGGAGCCGAGGTCGACCTGGAGCCACTGCGGGTCGGAATTCGCCGAGGACCAGCGGGTGTTCGCGTCGCCGTCGACGGCGTTGGACGCGGGGTGCCGTAGTTCTCGGTGCTGGAGGCAGGTGGCGGTCCTGCCCTGGGCGGCGTTGGCGGTGCCGCAGCCCTGGTTGCCGCCGCCGTCGGCGCCGTAGACCTGGAACTCCCAGAGCGAGTAGCCCGTAGCCGGTGGCCCGGACGGTGCCGTACAGCCGGACGTAGCGGGCGGTGCCGGTGACCGGGACGGTCTCGGTGCCGCCGGCGCCGTTGGCGGTGGTGTACGCGGTGGTCCAGGTGGCGCCGTCGGTGGACAGCTGGATCTGGTAGCCCTTCGCGTACGCCGCCTCCCACTGGAGGGTGACGGAGCTGAGGGCGGCGGGCGCGCCGAGGTCGACCTGGAGCCACTGCGGGTCGGAATTCGCCGAGGACCAGCGGGTTCCGGTGTTGCCGTCGACGGCGTTGGAACGGGGGTGCCGTAGTTCTCGGTGCTGGAGGCGGTGGCGGTCTTGCCCTGCGAGAGCAGGACGCGGCGCGGCCTGGGCGCGGGTGGCGGGCAGCAGCAGGACCAGCAGGCCGCGACCAGCGGCGGCGCCAGGGCGGCCGCCAGGGTGCGCGGTCGGGGGTGCGGTGCGGACCGGCCCGGTGGCCGGGGTGCGCGGGGGGCGGGCGGGCATGGGGGCTCCCGATCGTGGGGGCGGCACCGTCGAGGGCCGGTGCCCGGATCAGGGAGAGCGCTCTCTCACTACGCCAGTGATGGTTGCCCCGTTGTTTCATCCGTGTCAAGGGCGGCGACCATTGGTTCGCTGGCGAAACTCTGCCAAACCCCTAGCCCGCCAGTGATGTTCTACGTCCGGACCCCTTGACGGGACCGGGTGGAGCGGCCAAGCTCCGGTTGCCACCCCGGGAGAGCGCTCTCCCACCCGAGCGTCCCGGGGCTTACTCAGCCATCCCCCGCGAGGAGCCGTTCCATGCCCGTTTCCCTGCCCCGCACCGCCCCAGAAGCCGCCGCCTGCTCGCCGGCTCGGCGCTGCTGGTCCTGGCCCTGACCGCCGTGACCTCCTGCTCCAGCAGCGGCGGCGGCTCGTCGGCGGACGAGGACCCCAACGCCAAGATCACCCTCACGGTGAACCTGTTCTCCGACTTCGGCTACGCGGACCTGTACAAGGAGTACGAGCAGGCCCACCCGAACATCACCATCAAGGAGAACCGCGCCGACATGGGCGCGCACCACCAGAACCTGCACGCCCACCTGATGGCCGGTTCCGGCACCGCCGACGTCGAGGCGATCGAGATCGGGCAGGTGGCCGGCTTCCAGCCGGAGGCCGGGAAGTTCCTCAACTTCCTGGACAACGGCGTCAGCAAGGACCAGTGGGTGCCGTCCAAGACCGCGCCCGCCTCCAGCCCGGACGGGAAGGTGCTGTTCGGCCTGGGCACCGACATGGGCGGCATGGCGCTGTGCTACCGCAGCGACCTGTTCAAGGCCGCCGGGCTGCCCACCGACCGCGAGCAGGTCGCGGCGCTGATGAAGGACTGGCCGTCCTACCTGGCCGCGGGCAAGCAGTTCCTGGCCAACAGCCCGAACAAGGACGCCCGCTGGTTCGACAGCGGCGGCAACCTGTTCAGCGCGATCCTGGCCCAGGCCCCGCAGGGCGTCTACGACGCCGAGGGCAAGGTCGTGGTGACCTCCAACCCGGCCGTCAAGCAGTCCTTCGACCTGGTGGCCGGCGCGATCAAGGACGGCGAGTCGGCGGGCATCCAGGCGTTCACCCCCGCCTGGGACACCGGCTTCCAGAAGAGCCAGTTCGCCACCGTCGCCTGCCCGGCCTGGATGAGCTACGAGTTCAAGGCCAACCCGCCCACCGACGGCGGCACCTGGGACCTGGCCCGGATTCCCGGCGGCGGCGGCAACTGGGGCGGCTCGTACCTGTCGGTGCCGAAGTCCGGCAAGCACACCAAGGCCGCCGCCGAGCTGGCCAAGTGGCTGACCGCGCCCGAGCAGGAGGCCCGGCTCTTCAAGGAGAAGGGCTACTTCCCCTCCGACCAGGCGCTGTGGACCCAGCCCGACATCGCCGAGCACACCGACCGCTGTTCAACAACGCGCCCACCGGCAAGATCTTCTCCCAGTCGGCTCGGGACCTGAACCCGCAGCCGCTCGGCGCGCACGGCGCGGAGATCGGCACCGCCCTGGGCAACGCGCTCACCTCGGTCGAGCAGGGCCAGGCCGACCCGGAGGGCGCCTGGAAGAAGGCCCTCGCGGACGTCGACAACATCGTCAACTGACGGCCGCTCCCCCGTAGCCGCGGTGCCGGTGCGGACCTGACGCCGCACCGGCACCGCGATCACCCCTTCTCCCCCGCCCCCGCTTCTGCCCCTGGGAGCTCCCCTTGGCCGCATCGACCGCCGCCGCGCCCGGCGCCCGCGCCCCCGCCCGCGCCGCCGGCCACCGCTGGCACCGGCTGGACCGCACCGTCTCGCCCTACCTGTACCTCTCCCCGTTCTTCCTGGTCTTCGGCGTCTTCGGCCTGTTCCCGATGCTGTACACCGGCTACGTCTCGTTCACCGGCTGGCGCGCCGACCGCCCCGGCAGCTCGGGCGACTGGGTCGGGTTCGAGAACTACCGCAAGCTGCTGGACGACCCGTTCTTCTGGAACGCGGTCAAGAACACCCTGGGCATCGGCGCTGGCCACCGTCCCGCAGCTGCTGCTCGCGCTCGGCCTGGCCCACCTGCTGAACTACCGGATGCGCGGGCGCACCCTGCTGCGGCTGGGCGTCCTGCTGCCGAACGTCACCTCGGTGGCCGCCGTCACGCTGATCTTCGTCCAGCTGTTCGGCCGCGACTTCGGCATGATCAACTGGTTCCTCTCGCTGTTCGGCGTCGACCACGTCGACTGGCAGGCCGGCACCCTCTCCTCCTGGACGGCCATCGCCTCGATCGTCACCTGGCGCTGGACGGGCTACAACGCGCTGCTCTACCTGGCCGCGATGCAGTCCGTCCCGTTCGAGCTGTACGAGGCGGCGGCGCTGGACGGGGCGAGCCGCTGGCGGCAGTTCCGCTCCATCACCGTCCCGATGCTGCGGCCGACGATCCTGTTCACCGTCATCGTCTCCACCATCGGCGCGCTCCAGCTCTTCGGCGAGCCGATGCTGTTCAGCCAGCAGCAGGACCCGACCACCGGCGGCTCCCAGCACCAGTTCCAGACCCTGGCGCTGTACTCCTACAACCAGTTCTGGGGCCGCTTCAAGTACGGCTACGGCGCGGCCATCTCCTGGGCGATGTTCCTGCTGATCGTGCTGGTGGCCGCCGTCAACTTCCTGGCCGCGCGCCGGATGCGAGGTGCCGAATGACCACCACCGCCCCGGCCCCCGGTCCCCCGGTCCCGGCCTCCCCGGCGCCCCGGCGCCGCCGACAGCGGAGCAACCGGCAGCTGACCGCCGGGCGCGGCGTCTACGTCGTCCTCGGCGTCGCCGTCCTGCTCTCGCTCTTCCCGCTGTACTGGACGCTGGTCGCGGCCTCCCGCACCAACACCGAGATCCACCGGATGCCCCCGGTGCTGCTGCCCGGCGGCCGGCTCTGGCACAACCTCACCCAGGTGTTCGCCCAGACCGACCTGCGCCTGGCCATGGTCAACTCGCTGGTCGTGGCCGGCACCGTCACCGTCAGCGTGGTCCTCACCAGCACCCTGGGCGGCTTCGCCTTCGCCAAGCTGCGCTTCCCCGGCCGGGGCCCGCTGCTCGCCTCGGTGGTCGCCACCATGATGGTCCCCACCCAGCTCGCATCATCCCGCTCTACATCATGATGGCCAACTGGTTCCACTGGGCCGACCACCTCCAGGCCCTGATCGTGCCGGCCGCCGCCAACGCCTTCGGCCTGTTCTTCATGCGCCAGTACCTGATCGGCGCCGTGCCCGACGAACTCCTGGACGCCGGCCGGATGGACGGCTGCACCACCCGCGGCCTGGTCTGGCACGTCGTGCTGCCCGCCGCCCGCCCCGCGATGAGCGTCCTGGGCATGCTCACCTTCATGGCCGCCTGGAACGACTTCTACTGGCCCAAGGTCGTCATGACCCAGCAGAACCCCACCGTCCAGCTCACCCTCTCCGAGCTGGCCAGCGGCTACATCAAGGACTACTCGCTGGTCCTCACCGGCGCCCTGGTCGCCAGCGCGCCCGTCCTGGTCGCATTCCTCCTGATGGGCCGCCAGATCATCGACGGCATCATGCAAGGAGCCACGAAAGGATGACCCAGCTCTCCATGCCACCTCACCTCACTTCGCCCGCGGCCCAGTCGGCGCCCCCGGCGCACCACGTGCTCGACCTGGAGCGCAAGGCCCGGCTGGTCTCCGGCGGGGACACCTTCCGGACCAGCGGGGAGCCGGCCGTCGGGATGCACCGATCGTCTGCTCGACGGGCCGGTCGGGGTGCGCGGCGAGCGCTGGGACGAGGCGGACACCGCGCTGCTGCTGCCGTGCGCGACCGCGCTGGCGGCGTCCTGGGACGAGGAACTGGTCGCCCGGATGGGCGGGCTGCTGGCGGCCGAGGCCCGGCGCAAGGGCGTGCACGTGGTGCTGGCGCCGACGCTGAACCTGCACCGCTCGCCGCTCGGCGGGCGCAACTTCGAGTGCTTCTCGGAGGACCCGCTGCTGACCGCCCGGATCGGGGCGGCGTACATCGCGGGCGTGCAGGGCGGCGGGGTCGCGGCGACCGCGAAGCACTACGTGGCGAACGACTCGGAGACCGAGCGGCTGACGGTGGACGCCCGGGTGGACGGGCGCACCCTGCGCGAGGTGTACCTGGCGCCGTTCGAGGCGGCGGTGCGGGCCGGGTGTGGGCGGTGATGTCGGCGTACAACCGGGTCAACGGCACGTCGATGGTCGAACACCCGCTGCTGGCCGAGCCGTTGAAGGGCGAGTGGGGCTTCGACGGGCTGGTGGTCTCCGACTGGGGGGCGGTGCACGAGGCGGACGGTCCGGGTGCGGGGGGCTGCGACCTGGCGATGCCCGGGCCGAACCCGGCCTGGGGTCCGGCGCTGGCGGCGGCGGTGCGGGCCGGGCGGGTCCCGGCGGCGGTGCTGGACGACAAGGTGGAGCGGCTGCTGCGGCTGGCGGGCCGGGTCGGCGCGTTCGACCCGCCGGCGGCGGGCGGCCCGGCGCCGGTGCCGGCGGACCCGGCGACCCGGGGCGCGCTGCGGGCGGCGGCCGTGGCGGGCACCGTGCTGCTGCACAACCCGGACCGGCTGCTGCCGCTGGACGCCCCGGCGCTGCGCCGGGTCGCGGTGCTGGGCCCGAACGCGGCGACCGCCCGGGTGCAGGGCGGCGGCAGCGCCTCGGTGTTCCCGGCCGCGCCGGTCTCGCCGCTGGACGGGCTGCGGGCGGCGCTCGGCCCGGCCGTGGCGGTCACCCACGCGCCGGGGGTGCGCACCGGCCTGCGCCCGACGCCGCTGACGGCGGCCGACTGCGTGCTCCCGGACGGTTCGGGGCCGGGGGTGCTGGTGCGCTACCTGGCCGCCGACGGCTCGCTGGTGCACGCCGAGTCCCGGTCGACGGGGCGGGTGCTGGAGCCCTCGGCGGAGGTCGACCTGACGCCGGTGCGCACCATCGAGGTGGCGACCCGGTTCACCGCGCCGACCCCGGGCCGCTGGCGGCTGGGCGTGGTGGGCCTGGGCGCGCTGCGGCTGGAGGCGGACGGGAAGGAGCTGCTGGCGGAGTACGTCGAGCCGCTCTCGGACGATCCGACGTACCTGCACGTGACGCCCTCGTTCCGGCAGGTGGAGCTGGAGCTGGCGGCCGGCCGGCCGGTGGCGCTGCTGGCCCGGCGGACGGTGGAGTCCGCGCACGGGCGGGTGCTGGTGCTGGCCGCCGACCCGCCGGAGGCGGAGCTGGAGCGGGAGTTCGCGCACGCGGTGGAGCTGGCCGCGGCGGCGGACGTCGCGGTGGTGGTGGTCGGCACCACGGACGAGCACGAGAGCGAGGGCTTCGACCGCTCCTCGCTGCGGCTGCCGGGCCGCCAGGACGAGCTGGTGGCGGCGGTGGCCGCCGCCAACCCGCGCACGGTGGTCGTGGTGAACACCGGCAGCCCGGTGCTGCTGCCCTGGCGCGAGCGGGTCGGCGCGGTGCTGACCTGCTGGTTCCCGGGCCAGGAGGGCGGCGACGCGCTGGCCGAGGTGCTGCTGGGCCGGGCCGAGCCGGGCGGGCGGCTGCCCACCACCTGGCCGGACGCCGCCGAGGACTGCCCGGTCTACGCGACCGCCCCGACCGACGGGCGGCTCGACTACGCGGAGGGCCTGCACCTGGGCCACCGCGGCTGGCTGCGCGCCGGGCGCGCCCCCGCGTACTGGTTCGGGCACGGCCTGGGCTGGGGCGAGTGGCGCTACCTCGCGCTCGGCGCGCCCTCGGCCCCGGCGGCGGACGGCTCGCGCACGGTGCGGGTGACGCTGCGCAACGAGGGGCCGCGCCGCTCCCGGGAGACGGTGCAGCTGTACCTGTCCCGGCCGGGCTCGGCGGTGGACCGGCCGGTGCGCTGGCTGGCCGCCTTCACCGCCGCCGAGGCGGGCCCGGGCGAGCAGGTCGACGTCGAACTGACGCTTCCGGCAAGGGCGTTGGAGCACTGGTCGGCGGACGGGCCCGGCTGGCGGACCGAGCCGGGCACCTTCGTCCTGCGGGTCGGCCCGCACTGCGGGGAACTCCCGCTGACGGCGGCCCTGACCGTCGAGCCCTGACCGTCGGGCCCTGACCGGCCCGCCCCGCGCGTCCCGCGAGCCCTGCCCCGACCCGCTCCCCCGGGGTCGGGGCAGTACGCCTTCCGGCCCCCGCTACTCGACGACCTCGGCGCTGACCAGCACCACGTCCTCCTTCGGGACGTCCGCGTGGCCGCCCTTGGAGGTGGTGGGCACCGACTTGATCGCGTCCACCACGTCCTGCCCCTCGACGACCTCGCCGAACACCGTGTAGCCCCAGCCCGGGCCGTTCTTGGCGGTGTGGTCGAGGAAGGCGTTGTCCGCGACGTTGACGAAGAACTGCGCGGTGGCCGAGTGCGGGTCCGCGGTGCGGGCCATCGCCACCGTGTAGCGGGTGTTCTTCAGCCCGTTGTCGGCCTCGTTCTGGATCGGCGCCCGGGTCTCCTTGCGGCGCAGGCCCGGCTCCATGCCGCCGCCCTGCACCATGAAGCCGTCGATGACCCGGTGGAAGACGGTGCCGTCGTAGAACCCGTCCTGCACGTACTGCAGGAAGTTCGCGACCGTGGCCGGGGCCTTCTCGGCGTCCAGCCGGATCACGACGTCGCCGTGGTTGGTGCTCAACTTGACCTTGGACAAGGCAACCTCACTGTCTGTCTGCTGGTGGGGACGAAGATCGTCACCCCCATTGTCGCAGCCCGGCCCCGCCCCCCGGCCCCGCCACCCCGGCCCCGCCCCCGGCCCCGGACGGCGGGTCGCCCGCGCAGGGTGCCTAGGCTGGGCGGATGGACGACGCACCCGCGCCCCGGCTGTTCGAGAACCGCTTCACCGAGCGGGTCGGCCCGGTCGACTCCTGCGACTGCGTGCGGGCGCGGCGGGCGCGGTTCCACGGGGAGCGGCAGGACGTCTCGGCGCCGGGCTGGCTGCGGTTGCTGGAGCTGGTGGAGGAGGCGGTGGCGGACGGGCGGGAGGAGTTCGCGCCGCTGAAGGAGCTGACGGACGAGCAGCGCCGCCAGGTGGTGACGCTGCCGGCGGGCATCGGACGGCTGACGGAGGTGCGCCACCTGCACCTGTACCGGTCGAACCTGGTGCGCCTCCCGCCGGAGATCGGCGGGATGCGGGCGCTGGAGGAGTTCACCCCGTACACCTCGTACCGGCTGCACTGGTTCCCGTACGAGCTGGCGCGGCTGCCGTTGCTGCGGCGCAGCACGGTCAGCACCCGGGCGGTGTTCGGGAACCCGAGGACGCGGCCGCCGTTCCCGGTGCTGGCCGAGCCGTCGGCGCGGGCGGACCCGCGGGCGCTGGACCCGGGGGTGTGGGGGGCGGAGTCGGTCGGGGCGTGCTCGGTGTGCGACGGTCCGGTGGCGGGGGCCGCCGGGCTGCACCAGGCGTGGATCTCGCTGCGCACCTCGGGGCGGGACGTGCTGCCGCTGCTGGTGAACGCCTGCTCCCGGCAGTGCCTGGCCGCGCTGCCGTCCCCGCCGGAGGGCTACCTGCCGGGCCCGCACCGGGGCCGGGGGCTGGACGGGCTGCTGGCGACGGCGGAGCTGGAGCTGTTCGCGGACTCCTCCCAACTGCACGTGCGCGACGGGGACTCGGACGAGGACCTGCTCGGCGCGTGGACGGCGCGGGCCCGGGCGGACGGCCTGGCCCCGGCCCGGCGGGGGCTGGGCGTCGGCACGGCGGGCGAGGGGGACGTCGAGGTGACGGTGGAGGTCTTCGCGGCGGAGCCCGCGGTGGACCACGGGGCGTTCGAGCAGGTGGTGGAGGCGACGATCGAGGCCCCCTCGGGCCGGGTCGCCGTGCTCTCGCCCACCGGGCACCTGCCCGACGCGGAGTTCTTCGACCTCCCGCCCGGCCCGGTCCGGGTCCGCGCCTCCCGTACCGCGTCGGCGGCGGGGCGGGGCGGGGCGGAACGGCTGCGGGTCCGGCTGTGGCCGGTGGCCGGGCACGAGGGCCCGCGGGTGTTCCGCCGCCGGGGCTGAGCGTTCGGCGGCGCGGGGCGCCGGTCGGTCGGGGCCCGCGGTGGGGCGTTCGGTGGGGTCGGTCTCGGGGCATCGCACTCCGCTGGCCTGGTCGGTTCCGGTGGGCGGCCTGTCCGTCGCTTCCCCGGCGGCGGATAGGGTGGCGCGACGGCGTGTCTGCGGAGCCGGGCACCGTCCTCATCCTTCGGGTTCGTGCGGGGCGGCGACAAGGTGTTGCCTGTTGCCAGCGCCGGGTGTCAACACCTCCGGGCTCCGCGCGCCGCCGGGCAGTGACAGCACATCAGGAAGTGGGGGGCCGGGGCCGGTGACGTTCGGCGAGCGGCTGCGGGGGTTGCGGGAGGAGCGCGGGATCTCCCTCGCGGAGCTGGCCCGGGCCACCAGTTACAGCAAGAGCTACCTGAGCCGGGTGGAGACCGGCCGGCGGCCCGGCAACGCGGCGCTGGCCGCGGCCTGCGCCCGGGCGCTGGGCGTCGACCCCGACCGGCTCGGCCCGCCGGACGCCCCCGGCACCGGTGTTGCCGGCCCTGGCAACACCGTCGCCGCCGGGCCCGCCGCCCGCCGCCCCGGCCGTCCCGGTGCAGCTGCCGCCCGCGCCGGGCGTCTTCGCGGGGCGCGAGGCCGCGCTCGCCGAGCTGGACGGGGCGCTGTCCTCGGCCCGGGCCCGGTGGGGCGAGGGCGGTCCCCGGGTGTGGGTGATCGACGGGATGGGCGGGATCGGGAAGACCGCGCTGGCCGTGCGGTGGGCGCACCGGGCCCGGGACCGCTTCCCGGACGGGGTGCTGTTCAGCGACCTGGCGGGCCACGGCAGCGCGGGCGCGCCCCGGGAGCCCGGCGAGGTGCTGGACGGTTTCCTGCGGGCGCTGGGCACCGACACCGGCCTGATCCCGCCCGGGGTGGCCGACCGCAGCGCGCTGCTGCGCACCCTGCTGGCCGAGCGCCGGGTGCTGCTGGTGCTGGACAACGCGGCGGCGCCCGCCCAGGTCCGTCCGCTGCTGCCGGGGGCGCCGGGCTGCGTGGTGCTGGTGACCAGCCGGACCAGGATGGCGGGCCTGGTGGTGCGGGACGGGGCCCGGCGGGTGACGCTCGACCCGCTGCCGGAGGAGCAGGCCGTGGAGCTGTTGCGCCGCACGCTGGGCCCGGAGCGGGTGGACGCCGATCCGGCGGCGGCCCGCGAGCTGGTGCGGCGCTGCGGGCGGCTGCCGCTGGCGCTGCTGGTGGCGGCCGAGCGGGCGCTGTCCCGGCCGGGCCTGACGCTGACCCGGGTCAACGAGGAGCTGCGTTCGGACCGCACCCGGCTGCACGTGCTGGCCGCGGCGGCCGACGGCGACTCGGCGCTGCGGGTGGTGTTCTCCTGGTCGTACCGGGCGCTGGCCCCGGAGCCGGCCGGGCGTTCCGCCTGCTGGCCCTGCACCCGGGGGCGGCGCTGACCGCGGAGAGCGCCGCCGCGCTGCTGGGCACCACGGCGGGCAACGCGGGCGAGCTGCTGGACGTGCTGGCCGACGTCCACCTGCTGGAGCTGGAGGCCCCGGAGCGGTTCCGCTTCCACTCGCTGCTCCAGGCGTACGGCCGGGAGCTGGCGGAGAGCCAGGACCCGCCGCGGGACCGGGCGGCGGCGCTGGACCGGCTGTACGACTGGTACCGGCAGGGCGCGGACGCGGCGGGCCGGCTGCTGGAGCCGGGGGCCCGCCCGGCGGGGCGGCGCCGCTGCCGGGGGTGCGTCCGCCGGTCTTCGGGGGCGTCCCGGACGCGGTGGCCTGGTGCGAGGCGCACCTGGCGGACCTGCTGTCGGTGATCCGGTACGCGGCGCTGGCCGGCCGTCCGCCGGCGGCGTGGCAGCTGCCGTTCGCGCTCTGGTCGTTCTTCCACCGGCGTCACCACCGGGCGGAGTGGCTGAACGCGGCCCGGATCGCGGTCGCGGCGGCGGCCGACAGCCCCGACCCGCGGGCGCTGACGGTCTCGCTGGTCCTGTTGGGCACCGCCCAGGTGCACGCCGGGCGGCCGGTGGAGGCGGAGATCCACCTGCGGCGGGCGCTGGAGCGCTGCGCGGTCGACCGGAGCGACCCGGAGAGCGAGTGCGCGGCCCGCAACCACCTGGCGGAGCTGATGCTCCGCCAGGGCCGGGCCGCGGAGGCCCTGGAGCTGCTGGAGCCGGCCCTGCCGCTGGGCCGGACGATCGGCCACCGCTGGGCGGAGCGGGTCACCCTGACCAACCTGGGCGACGCCTCGCTGCGGCTGGGCCGGCTCGCCGACGCGGAGCGGCTGCTGCTGGAGGCGCTCTCGCTGCGCCCCACCGGCACCGACCACCGCACCGAGGGCCTGGCGCTGCTCCACCTGGGCACCGTGCACCGGGCGCTGGGGCGGCTGCCGCGGGCCGTCGGCTGCCTGCGCCGGGCCCTGGAGCTGCACCGCGCCGCGGGCGACCGGTGGGCGCAGGGCCGCACCCTGGAGCAGCTCGGCCACGCCTTCGCCGCCCTGGAGCGGCCGCGGACGCGCTGCCGCTGTGGCAGGAGGCGCTCGACCTGATGACCGAGACCGGGGACCCGCGGGCCGCCACCCTCACCGCCCAACTGGCCGGCGCCCGGGGCGGGCGGGAGCTGCCGCCGCCGGAGGCGCCGGGCCTCAGGCGGTGGCGAGGAAGCGCTCCTGGACGCGGTTGAGGGTGCGGAAGTCGTCGATGGTGACGTCCTGGAGGTCGATGTTCTCGCCGGTGAGGTCCTCCAGGAGGTCGATGAACTCCAGGAAGTCCATCGAGTCGATCAGGCGGGCCTCGATGAGGTCCTCGTCGGGGCCGATCGGGCCGTCGAGGTCGGGGTTCTTCTCGTGCAGCCAGGCGGCGATGCGGTCCATGTGCGTGGTTCTCCTCTGCTCTGCGGAACGGGGGTGGACGTGGCGGGCGGCCGGGCCGGGGGCTCGGGCGCCGGGCGATTCAGGCGGTCGGGCGGTCGGGCGGTCAGGCCCGGGTGGCGGTGTGGAGCACGTCGAGGGCGGCCTCGGCGCTGCCGTGGGCGAGCTTCATCGCGTGCACCCAGCGCTCCAGGCCGAAGGCGACGCACGCGCTGTGGGCGGGGCCGTGCTCGCCGGCCCGGATGTCGAGGCGCTCGCCGAAGAAGTTGCGGTGGCGGTTGACGGAGGCGATGGCGGTGCCGTCGGGGGGCTGAACTCGTGCTTGACGGGGTCGAGCTTCATCAGCTTGGCGCGCGAGCCGCCCTTGTCGTAGAACGGGTCGTCGGCGGCGGCCCGGGTCAGTTCCAGGCCGAGCTGCTCGGCGGTGGCGGTGATGAACCGGGCGCCCTGGTCGAGGTGGTCGACGGCGCCCTGGTGGGTGCCGAGGTAGAGCACCTCGCGCATGTGGAAGCCCCACAGCCGGCGCAGCCCGTCGTAGTGGGTCTCGTTGCGGAAGCAGCGGCCGACGGCGGACAGCCGGGTGCCGTCGCCGACGTCCTGGCCCTCCAGGGAGAGCAGCAGGCCGTAGCAGGTGGCGGAGGGCAGCAGGTGGCCGGTGGGTTCGAGGGCTGTCCGGCGGGGGCCTGGCCGGCGGCGAGCCCGGCGTGGGTCTCGGGGGTGAAGCGGCCGGCGCTGACGCCGAGGTGCGGGAAGTTGCGGAAGTAGTCGAGCTTGGCGAGGCCGTCGGCGGCCAGCAGCGGCGGGCCGAGCACCTCGGGGGCGGCGAGCCGCGCGGCGAGGCCGGTGAGGAGCTGGTCGAGGCCGCGGAAGAGCGCGGTGTGGACGGGGTCGAGGGTGACCAGTCCGGGTCCGGGGTTGGCGAGGCGGATGCCGGGCTCGGCGGTGGTGCTCATGGCGGAGGTTCCCTCTCGGCGGGAGCGGTCGGGGTGCGGCGGCGGACAGCACGGCGCGGGACGTGGGCGTCCCGTCGGGTGCGGGGCCGCGGGGAGCGTGCGGGGCGGCGCGGGTGCGGGACGGCGTCGGCGGGGGCGCGGCGCAACGGGAGGGGCGGCGCGGGCCAACGCTCCGTCAGGGACCGGAGCCGATTGGGAGATTAGGGCAGCCCCGCGCCAATTGTCTAGACCAGGTCGCCACCGCACCGGGCTCGACCCGCGGCCACGGCGGGTCCGGACCGCCGCCGGACCGCGGTCGACCTGCGGCCGGCCCGGGTTACCGATCAGGAACTTGACAACATTTGTGGTCTGGACCAATGTGGCGACCGGAGCGACCGCGGCGCCTTCTTCGGCGCCGCCCTTCCCCGTCGCCCCCGTCTCTCGTGCCGGCCCCGCTGCGGGGGCCGTCCGCGCCCGGCCGTCTTCCCGGCCCGGGGCGCGTCCCCGTCCCGCTGCCGCACCCCCGTCCGCCGGGCCCCTCCGGGCCCGCGCCGCCGACGGGCGGGGCGGCCGTCCACCCGCCTCCCGCTTTCTCCTCAGGAGGGGCTGTCCCATCATGATGTCCGCACCGTCCCGCCGCGCCCACCTGTTCCGGGCCGCGAGCGACCGCCCGTACTTCAGCAACGACGGCGAGTCCTACCTCGCCCAGCACACCCTGCGCGAGCTGTCCAAGTCCCGTCCGCTGCGCGTGCTGTCCGAGGAGGACTTCGCGCACTGGCAGACCTACGGCTACGTGATCGTCCGCGAGGCGGTGCCCGCCGAGCACGCCCGCCGGATGCTCGACTTCGCCTGGGAGTTCCAGGGCCTGGACCCGCAGGACCCGGCCAGCTGGTTCGCCGACCGGCCGTTCCGCTCCGACCTGGACCAGCAGCTGCACATCTACGGCTTCGTCGAGGCGTACCACCACCAGCTGCTCTGGGACAGCCGGCAGAACCAGCGGGTCTACGACGCGTTCGTGGACGTCTGGGACTGCGAGGAGCTGTGGGTCACCCTGGACCGGCTCAACCTCAACCCGCCCAACCGCGGCAACCGCGACCGGGCGCTGATCGACCCCACCGACCGCGGCTTCGACATCGAGCTGCACTGGGACATCGACACCACGCTGGGCGTGCCGCCGCAGCGGGTGCAGGGCATCATCGCGCTCAACGACACCACGCCGGAGACCGGCGGCTTCCAGTGCAACCCGGAGCTGTTCCGGCGGTTCGAGTCGTGGAAGCTCGCCCAGCCGGCCGACCGGGACCCGATCCGCCCGGACATCGACCGCGCCGAACTGCCGGTGGTCCGGCCCGACCTGCACCCCGGCGACCTGCTGATCTGGAACGGCCTGCTGGCGCACGGCGTCGCCCGCAACCTGTCCGAGCGGGGCGTGCGCGCCGTGCAGTACCTGTCGATGATGCCCGCGCTGGAGGAGCACGAGCGGCTGCGCAAGTCCCGCGTCGACTCCTGGCGCCACCTGCGCACCCCGCGCTGGAACCGCACTCTGGTCGGCGACCCGGTCCTGCACGAGTCCAAGCGCTACCCGACCGCGGAGCTGACCGAGCTCGGCAGCAGGCTGCTCGGCCTCAGCTCCTGGCACGAGCCGGCCGAGCGGTCCGCCGGGGCCGCCCCCGAGGCCGCCGCCGTTCCCGGGGCGGACCAGTGCGCCGCGTCTGCCTGACCCTGCCCACCAACCGCGCCTGCGCCCCCGCCCTGCTCGGCCTGCTCGACGAAGCGGCTTACGGCGCACGGGAGTTCGGCGTCGAGGTGGAGGTCCTGGTGCTGGACTCCGCCCCCGCGCCGGTGGTCGCCGAGCACCGCCGGGTGCTCGGCGGTCGGCCGGCCGCGCCCGGGGTGAACGTCCACCATCTGGACGAGGACGCCCAGCGCGCCGTCCTGGCCCGGGCGGTGGCCCGGGCCGGGGTGCGCCGACCCGGACGGCGTCCTGGAGCTGCTGCTGCCGGACGCCGTCTCGTACGGGGCCTGCACCGACCGGGCGTTCCTGCTCGCCGAGGCCCTGGGCTGCACCTCCGTGCACCGCCGCGACTCCGGACAGCCGCTACCAACTCCTGGACGGCGCACCGGTGTTCCCGATCCAGCAGGAGCTGGCCGCGATCGGCCTCCCGGCCGGGAGGTCGCCGGGCGGATCGGCCGGGGCCGCCTGGCCCGGCTCGGCCCGGACGCCGCCGAGCTGCCCGTCGCGGTGGTCGGCGCCTCCTTCGTCGGCGAGCTCGACCTCGCGGAGATCCTGGCGCTCGACCCACGGGTGCACGGCGAACTCGTCGACCTGGCGCTGCGCCGTCCACGCCCGCGCTCTGGCGCGAGCAGGCGATCCGGGAGGCGTTCCGCGGCGCCGGGACGGAGCCGTTCCGCGCCGACCGGCCCAGCTCGGCGCGGTCGCCCCGAACCGGATCGACATGTGCAACCTGGCGCTCTCCCGCGAGCTGTACGGCCGCGTCCCGCTGCCGCCCGCGACCGAGACCATCGGCACCGACTACTTCCTGCTGCACGTGGCCCAGCACGCCGCCCTGCCCGGCGTGCTGCACAACCGGCACATCGTCAACTTCCACACCGGCGAGCGCCGCACCGACTCCGGCCGGCTCGCCTACCACCTGCGGCTGGCGAAGTTCCTGCTGCTGTCGGGGCGGCTCGGCGACCTCTACACCGCGATGCCGCGACCGGACCGGCCCTGCTCGCCGAGCCCGGACGGCTGGCCGCCCTGGTCGCGCGACGGCGGCCGACCCCGCCCCGACGACCCGCGGCGCCTCGCCACCGTCGAGCACGCCTACCGCCGCCTGGGCCCCGCCTGGACCCCGGTCGCCGACGCCCTGGCCGCCCACCGCCCCGGCTCCTGCACCGCGCCCGCACCGACCTGGAGGACTTCGCGACCCTCCTGGACGCCTGGCCCGCCCTGCTGGAAGCGGCGGGGAGCGCCCCGCTGACGCCCGCCCCGGCGCCCTCCTCCCGCTGAATCCCTCTTCATGAATGTAGGTGCCCTCGTGTCCCCCTCCACCTCCCGGGTCGTCACCGTCCGCTGGGCGGGCGGTGACGTGCGGCGCGGGCCGCTGACCCTCGGTCAGGCGAACATGGTGCGGTGCATCCTGCGGGACGGCGCCGCGGACGTGGACATCCACGACGTGTGGGCCGTCCCGGCCGGGGTCTCCGTCGCGGCGGTGATCGACGCGCTGCGGGCGCTGACGCTGCGGCACGAGGCGCTGCGGACGGTGTTCCCGCACCCCGAGGGCGCCCTCCCCGAGGAGCAACTCGTGCACTCCGAAGGGGAGTTCACCGTCCGGGTGGTCGACCACGACCCGCTGCCGAGGACCCGGCGGCCGTCGCCGACGCGCTGGCCCGGGAGGTCCGGCTGGCGCCGTTCGACCTGGGCCGCGACCACCCGCTGCGGGCGGTGCTGCTGACCGGCGGCGGGGTGCCCGTGCAGCTGGGGCTGGTGGCCGGGCACGCCGCCGCCGACGGCAGCGCGCTCTCGGTGCTGCGCGAGGAGTGGCTCGACCTGCTGCACGGCCGTGAACTGCCGCCCCTGGAGGGCACCCTGACGCCGCTGGAGCTGCGCCGCCGAGGAGGCCGCCCCGGCCGGGCGGCGCAAGGCGGAGGCTTCGCTGCGGTACTGGGAGCGGGTGCTGCGCACCGGCCCGCAGGCGATGTTCGCCGAGCCGCGGGCGCTGGTCGCGGCGGTCCGGCACCGCGGTTGACGCTGCGCTCGGCGCGCGGCGGCGCGGCGCTGGCCCGGGCCGCGGCCCGGCTGGGGGTGCCGGGTTCGACGGTGCTGCTGACCGCGTGGTGCGCGCTGGTGGCGCACCGGGCGGGGCAGGACGCCTACGTCGGCGCGGCCCCGACCGCCAACCGCTACAAGTCCGCGCTGGCCCGCACCGTCACCCCGCTGTCGCAGGACGCGCTGCTCCACCTGGAGGTGGCGCGGGCGGCCGGCTTCGACGCGCTGCTGAAGTCCGCGTGGGCGGCGGCGCTGAACGCCTACCGGCACAGCCGGTTCGACGCGCTGGAGCTGTGGGCGATGATCGACCGGGTGACCGCCGAGCGCGGCAGCCGGTTCGGGCGGGACGTGGTGTTCAACGACGTGTCCGGCCTGCCGGGGGCGCTGCGCCCGGCCGCCGGGACAACCGACCCGGAGCCCGGGTTCGAGCTGACCTGGGGCCCGGAGCAGGTGCTGCCGACCGCGCTGCTCTGCTTCGTCCACCGCCTGGAGCCGGTGCTGGAGCTGGCGCTGTGGCCGGACCCGCAGCTGTTCGACCGGGACGAGGCGGCGGGCTTCCTGGCCGGTCTGGTCCGGCTGCTGGAGGCGGCGGCCGAGGGCGACGTCCCGCTGGCCGCGCTGGGCGAGGTCACCGGTGTCCGCCCGCCCGGGCGCGGCGGCGACTGGCGCCTGCTGGACGGCTGCTGGGTCTCCCCCGCCGCGGTCGCCGCCGCGCTGTCCGCCGCCCTGGACGGCCGCCCGTCACCGACGCGCGACCTCCTACCTCCGGCGCCGGGGCGGGGTTGACGCCCGAGCTGGCGCACGCCGCCCTGCTGCGGCACCTCCCCCGAGCGGCCGGGCGTGCTCGCCCCGCGCCGCTACCTGATCGTGCCGGACGCCCCGGCCGAGCCCGGCCTCCCCCTGGCCTGGCAGCAGCAGCCGACACTCCTGGAAGGAAGCGGCCGCCCGGCGGCCGACCCGCGATGACCCTTGACGATGACCTGACGGCGCGTCCCCCGTCCGCCCCGCAGTCCGACCCGTCCGACTCCCCGCCCGGTACGCCGCCGGTACCAGCGCCGGCACCCCGCCAGCCCCTGGCGCTCGCACCGGTTCCGGATGCTGTCGTGGCCCGCAGCTCCTCGCTGCTGGCGGACGGCATGCTGATGGTGTCGCTGACCGCGGCCGTACTGCGGACCGGCTACGGCGAGAGCGGGGTCGGCTACGCGCTGGCCGCGTGGATGGCGCGCGATCGTGCTGCTGGTGCTGTTCGGCGGCGTGCTGGCGGACCGCTTCACCCCGCAGCTGATGATGGTCGGCGCGGACGCCGTCCGGATGCTGGCCATGCTGGCGCTGGCGCTGCTGCTGGCCACCACCGACGTGACGCTGTGGCAGATCATGGCGCTGATGGCGCTCTCCGGCGCGGCGACGGCGATGTTCCAAACCGGGCCTGGCGGGCCTGGTCCGCGGGTCGCCGAGGACGTCCAGCGGGCCAACGCGCTGCTGCGGATCTCCGAGGCGGTCTGCACGCTGCTGGGCCCGGGCCTGGCGGCCTGGTGGTCGGCACTGGAACGTGGCCGGTTCGTTCACCGTCATCGCGGCGGCGTTCGCGCTCAGCGCGCTGGGCCTGCTGCCGCTGCGCAACCTGGCGCGCGGACAAGGGCGCGGAGGAGCCCGCCGCGCCGATCTGGCAGCGGCTGGCGGTCGGCTGGCGGGAGTTCAGCTCCCGGCCGTGGCTGTGGGGCGTGATCGCGGTGTGGTCGGTGTACGGGCTGCTGGTGTTCGGCCCGTCGGTGCCGCTGGGCGGCGGTCGCGCTGACCGACCAGCACGGCAGCTCCGGCTACGGCTGGATCGCCTCGGCGGACGGCGCGGGCACCATCGTCGGCGGCCTGCTGGGCATGCGGGTGCGCCCGGCGCGCCCGCTGGTGGCGGGGCCTGCGCGATGCTGTTCTTCTCGCTCAACCCGCTGGCCCCGGCGCTGCACTGGTCGTTCGCGCTGACGGCGGCCACCGGGCTGGTCGCGGGCTGCGGCTTCGCGTTCTGGGGCGTGATGTGGTCGACCAGCGTGCAGACCCACATCCCGCTTGAACGTGCTGAGCCGGGTGTCGGCGTACGACGTGGCCGGTTCGATCATGGTGATCCCGGTCGGCGGGCGCTGTCCGGGCCGGTGGCCGCCGCGTTCGGCATCGACCGGGTGCTGCTGTTCGCCGCGCTGGTGGGCCTGCTGCTGCTGGGCTGATGATCGCGCTGCCCGCGGTCCGCGCCTGGGCCGGACGCCGGTGCCGCCGCCGACTGACCCGAGCGGCCCGGGCCCGGGCCACCGACCGGCGGACGGGGGTCCGGCCGCGCCGCGCCGCGCGTCGGGCCCCCGTCCGTCTGCTCCGCCCTCGGGTTCAGCCGCGGCCGGGCAGGGCCGGGGGCCAGCGACTCCAGTGCGGCCAGCGGGTCCGGCCGGCGGTCGGTCGGGGTGAGGACCACGCAGGTGGCCCCGGCCGCGTGCCGGCGGCGATCGCCGGGCCGGGCCTGCGCGGGCGTGCCGGTGACGGTGAGCGCGCGGACCCACGCGGCGGGCATGGTGCGGGCAACCGGGCGCCGTCGCGGCGGCGCCCGGTGGGCGCGGAACTCCGCGGCGAACGGAGCGGGTCGATGTGGCGCCCAGTCGGGTTCGCCGATCGCGGCCAGCCCGGCCCGGACCCGCTCGACGGCGGCCCCCCGTCCCCGTGCTCGTCCCCGTCCACGGCCGCGACGTCGTAGGTGATCACCTCGGCGTCGCGGCGGCCCAGGTGCGCCAGCGAGGCGGCGACGTAGGCGGGCGCGGCGGGTTCGGCGCGAGCAGCAGCCCGTCGGCCGTCTCCCCGGCGACGGCCTGCGACTTGGGGCCGCGCACGCCCAGCACCACGGGCGGCACCACGTCGGGGGTCTCGGTCAGCCGCACGTCCCGACAGCGCACGTACCGCCCGTCGGCCGGACCGGCCGCGCCGCGCAGCAGGCGCGCGCAGCGCGGTGGTGTACTCGCGCAGCAGGGTGAGCGGGCTGGCGGGCCAGGCGCCGCCGGACTGCTCCATCCAGGCGCGCATGCCGTGCCGACGCCTGCCGGTGAGGCGGCCGGGGTGGAGCTGGGCGAGGGTGGCGCAGGCTCCATCGCGGCGAAGCAGACGTTGCGGGCGCCGGCGGGCAGGATGCCGATGCCGACGGTGATCCGGCGGGTGGCGGCGAGCACGGTGGCGGCCTGGGCGACGCCGCCGCGCCAGCCGAGGTCCTCGACCACCCACAGCTCGTCGAAGCCGAGTTCCTCGGCGCGGCGGGCGTACGGGAGGATCTGGCGGACCGGCAGGTCGCGGGCAGCATCACGCCGACCCGGGCGCCGCGGGCGGTCGGTGTCCGTCATCGGGTGCTCCTTCGGGGTGCGCGGGGCCTCCCGCACGAGGAGCCCCCGGCGCCTCATCAGATCATCGACCGCCGGTCCGCGTCGAGGACGTCTCCGGGACCACCGGGGCTGTCACCGCGTCAGCCCGCCGCGTCAGCCCGCCGCGACGGCCGGTTCCGACGGCTCCGCCGCCGACACCGGCCCGCGCCGGTCCGCCGCCCAGGACACCGCCGCGATCACGAACCCGAGCAGCGACAGTCCGCGCGCCGACCAGCGACGGCGAGGTCAGGCCGTACCCGGCGTCGAGCGCCAGGCGCCGAGCCAGGCGCCCATCGCGTTGGCCAGGTTGAACGCGCCCTGCACGGTCGCGGAGGCCAGCGTCGGCGCGGTGCGCGCCTTCCGGATCACCAGGGTCTGCACGGTCGGGACGGTCGCGAAGCCCGCCGTGCCGATCAGCACCACCGTCGCGGCGGCCGACCAGCGGGCGTGCGCGGTCAGCGCGAACAGGGCGAGCGCGCCGGCCATCGCCAGGAAGGCCGCGCAGATCGACGGGCGCAGCGCCCGGTCGGCCGCGTAGCCGCGATCACGTTGCCGAGTGTCATCCCGACGCCGAACAGGGCCAGCACCAGGGTGACCGAGCCCTCGGCGAACCCGGCGACGTCGGTGAGGGCGGGGGTGATGTAGGTGTAGCAGGCGAACAGCCCGGCGCAGCCGAACACCACGGTGGTCAGCGCCAGCCAGAGCTGTCCGCTGCGGAAGGTGGCGAGTTCGCTGCGCAGGCCCGCGCCGGGGTGGCTGGGCAGGTGCGGGACGAGGCGGGCGATGGCGGCGGCGCCGAGCAGGCCGATCGCCACCACGACGGCATCGCGGCCCGCCAGCCGAGGTGCTGGCCGAGCAGGGTGGCGGCGGGCACGCCGAGGATGTTCGCCACCGTCAGCCCGGAGAACATCACCGACACCGCCCGGGCCCGCAGGTGCGGGGCGACCAGTTCGGCGGCGGCCACCGCGCCGGCCCGAAGAACGCGCCGTGCGGCAGCCCGGTGATCAGCCGGGCCGCCGCCAGGAAGGCGAAGTTCGGCGCGAGCGCGCACAGCAGGTTCCCGAACGTGAACAGCCCCGCCAGCCCGATCAGCACCGTCTTGCGCGGCAGCTTCGCGGCCACCGCGGTCAGCAGCGGCGCCCCGATCACCACGCCCAGCGCGTACAGCGAGATCAGCCAACCCGCCTGCGGGATGGGTCCGGTCCAGGCCGTCGGCGATCTGCGGCAGCAGCCCCATCGCGGAGAACTCGGTGGTGCCGATCGCGAACGCGGTCACGGCGAGGGCGACGAGCGCCAGGGGCATGCGGGTGCTCCAGCCAACGACAGGGGACGGGAACCGTCCGGAACGACGCACCGACCGGGCCGCCAACCCGATGTCAACGTTGTCAGTGCCCCCGATCCTACCCGCCGCGCGTCCGCCCGGTCCGGGCGGACCCCGGCGTCCACGCCGTCGCGCGCTCGGACGGGCGGCAGCAGGTCGCTCGCGCTGACGGTGCACGTCCATCGGGTGCTCGCTGCCGAGGAACAGCTCGTTCGACGCGGCCGGCCGGTCGGTGGCCGTCCGGACCGGCCCGCCGGGCGCGGTCTCAGCCGGTCGCCAGGGCCCGGATGCGGCGCACCTCGGCGGCCACGCCCGCGAGTTCGGAGGGCAGTTCGGCCGGCAGCGCGACGGCGGGCGTCCGGGCGGGGGCGGCGGTCGGGCCGGGGCGGTCGAGGGCGTCGGCGGCGGCGGCGAGGTCCCGGGTGAGGGTGCGGACGGCGGGGGCGGCCGGGGCGGGGGCGCCGTGGTCGCGTTCGACGGCGTACGCGGTGGCGGCGTCGGCGAGCCGTTCGGCGTGCACGGTCAGGCGCAGCCAGTCCGGCCCGGCCGGTCCGCCGGGGCGGAGTTCGGCGGCGGCGGTCTCGGCGGCGGCGCGGGCCTGGGCGAGGGTGCGGTAGGCGGTGCGGCGCAGTTCGGCCC
Source organism: Kitasatospora fiedleri (assembly GCF_948472415.1). Classification (NCBI taxonomy): domain Bacteria; kingdom Bacillati; phylum Actinomycetota; class Actinomycetes; order Kitasatosporales; family Streptomycetaceae; genus Kitasatospora; species Kitasatospora fiedleri. The sequence continues at coordinate 91,093 of NZ_OX419519.1, forward strand.
GGTCGGCGGCCGGGGCCCGCTCGCCGTGCCGGTCCTCCGGACCGGCCAGCAGGACGTGGTCGAGGTAGCGCTGGGTGTGCGGAGCGCGTGCGCGGCGCGCTGGCCGACCCGGGCCCGGGTGTCGGTCAGGCCGGGGAGGTGGCCGACCAGCAGGACCAGGGCGCAGGCGAGCGCGGTGTCGGCGAGCCGGGCGGGAGCGGCGCCGTGGTCGCCGCCGGTGGTGGTGAAGGCCAGCACCGTGCGGTGATGACGGCGGTCTGCGCGGCGAAGTGCCGCTGGGCCACGGGTATCAGCGCGCCGGTGGCGGCCACCGCGGCGACCGGCCACCACGGGCCGGACAGCACCGGGCCGAGCAGCGCGACCAGCAGCACGCCGGCGACCGTCCGGCGAAGCGGTTGACGACCCGGGAGAACAGCGGCCCAGGTCCGGCTTGACCAGGAACGCGGCGGTGACGGGCAGCCAGTACCAGTGCCCGGTGCGCAGCGCGAGCGCCAACGCGGTGCCTCGCCGCGACGCACACCCCGACCCGCACCCGTACGCCCGGCCGGCCCGGCCCCACGGCCGCACGCCCGGCACCGGGCCGCGCCACTCCCCCCGGCGCGCCCAGCACCAGCGCGGCCAGCGCCCGCGCAGCCCGCGCCGCGCGTCCGGCCGCGGGCGGCGCCGGGCCCGGCCGGTCCCGGCGTCCCGCCGAAGGCGAGGGCCGCGTGCAGGACGGCGCGGTCGAAGGCGGCGGTGGCCGGGGTCTCGGCGGCGGGGACGGCAGCGGCCGGGGAGGCGGTCGGTGCGGACGGCGGTGGCCAGGCGGCGCGGGCCGGTGGCGAGGCGGGCGGGCAGCGGGCGGGCGGCGCGCAGCAGGGCGACGCTCGCCTCGCACAGGGCGGACGCGGCGGCGAGCCGGGTGCGCAGGGCGTGGTCGTGGCCGGTGCGCAGCTGTTCGCCGGCCCGGTCGAGGGCGGCGGTCAGCCGGCGGCGGGCGCTCTCGGCGCGGTCGGTCCCGGCGGCGTCCAGGGCTTCGGCGAGGGCGTCGAAGACCGCGGCGACGGCCTGCCGTTCGGCGTGCAACGGCCTCGGGTGGCTGGTGAGTTGACGCAGCAGCAGGAGCCAGGCGGCACCGGCCAGGTAGCAGCCGGCCCGGGCCCAGCCCGGCAGCGGGACGGGCAGGCCGCAGCCGAGCACGGTGAGCACCATCAGCTGCACGGCGGCGGCGGAGGCGACCGGCCCGGCGACGCTGATCGCCCCGCAGAGCACCCCGACCGCGCCGAGCAGCGGCACCGCCCACCACCCCCCGGCGACGCCGACCAGCAGGCCCAGCGCCCCGGCGAACGCGGGAACGGCCTGCTGCACGGCCCCGGTCCGCCGCCCGGCGGGCCGGTCGTTCACCCCGCGAACATCGCCCCCAGCCCGGCCAGCACCCCTTCGGCGGGCCGCCCGGCAGCCAGCGCGACCCCCAGCGGCACCGCCATCCCGGCCGCGCCCCGCACCGTCGCCGCCCAGGGCACCGGGCCGCGCTGCCAGCGCAACGGATGGGTCAGCCAGTCCGGTCGCGCCTGCCGCCTGTTCGTGGGAACTCCCTCCACCGATGAGCCTGCCCCCGCAGCCTAGGCCCGCCTCTTGTCCCGCCCGCTGCACCCGCGTTACGCCCGGATGACACCGACGGCGGCGGGCCTGCGGGAACCCGGTTGCCCCAGCCGCCGGAGGCGGGCGTCATCCGCCGGATGAGCGATCCGTCCTCCGCACCGGCAGCCCCCTTCCTCGTCCTGCGCCCGGGCGACGTCCCGAGCGCCTAGAGGCCGAGGGCTGGTCCTGCGGCGCTGGCGGGCGGCGGAGGAAGGGGTGCGCTACGCGGCGATCGCGGCCTCCTTCGCGCACCTGAACCCCTGGGCGGGCTGGGCGGAGCGGCTGCCGACCGAGCGGGAGCACGCGGAGCGGTTCGCCGCGTTCGCTGGCCTGGCCGAACGCCGGGGGCAGCTACTCCTTCGGGATCTTCGCGGCCGACGACCGGACGGCGCTCGGCATGGCGGGCCTGCACGACCGGTCGGGCGGCGGCGCGGTGGAGATCGGGTACTGGTGCCACGTCGACCACCTCGGCCGGGGCGTGGCCACCCGGCCGCCCGGGCGCTGACGACCCTGCCGGCGGGGCTCCCGACCGTCGACCGGGTCGAGATCCACTGCGACGAGGCGAACCTGCGCAGCGCCGCGGTGGCCCGCCGGCTCGGCTACCGGCTCGACCGCGTCGAGGCGGCCGGCGTGCGGGCCCCGGCGGAGTCGGGCCGCGGCATGGTCTGGGCGTGGGACTGCCCGGGCCGCCCCGCCGCCTGAGCGCGGCGGGCGCTGACGGGCGCTGACGGAAAAACCGTGCGCGCGGGGGATCGGCCGCCGGTTAGCCTCGCGGTTCGGGCGGAGACCGGACGCGAGGGGTGGAAGGCCGTGGTGGGCAAGCGTGGTGGCCGTGGGCTGGGACGCGGCTTCGCCTCGCTGTGGTCGGCGGCGGCGGTGTCCGCGCTGGGGGACGGGATCGTGGCGGCGGCGGCCCCGCTGCTGGTGACGTCGTTGACCAGGGAACCGGTGCTGGTCGGCCTGGCGGTGTTCGTCCAGCAGGTGCCGTGGCTGCTGCTGGCCCCGGTCAGCGGGGTGCTGGTGGACCGGGTGGACCGCCGGCGGCTCGCGGTGGCGGCGAACGCGGCGCGGGCCGCGCTGACGGCGGTGCTGGCGCTGGCGGTGTACGCGGACACGGTGTCGCTGCCGCTGGTCTACGCGATGGGCCTGCTGCTGGGCGGTTGCGCGGCACTCGGTGACAACGCGTCCTCGGCGCTGCTGCCCGCCGTGGTCGGCTCGGCGGACCTGCGCGCGCCAACTCCCGGATGTTCGGGGCCGAGTCGGTGCTCAACCGGCTCTGCGGCCCGCCGCTCGGCGCGGCCCTGTTCGGGGTCGCGGCGGGCCTGCCGCTGACGGTCGACGCGCTGAGCTTCACCGGCGCCGCCGCCCTGCTCTCGACGCTGCGCCTGCTGCCCGCGCCGGGGCGCCGTCGCCCGTCCCGGCGGGGCGGGAACCGATGGGCCGCCAGTTCGCCTCCAGCGTCCGCTGGCTGTGGGCGCAGCCCGCGCTGCGCACGCTGACGCTGGCGCTGTGCCTGATGAACGTGACGCTGGTGGCGGGCTTCTCGGTGATGGTGCTGTACGCCCGCGAGCACCTGGGCCTGTCGGAGTTCGGCTACGGCGTGCTGCTGACGGCCTCGGCGGTCGGCGGCCTGGCCGGGGCGCTGGTCGCCCCGCGCCTACAGGCCCGGTTCTCCGCCTCGCTGCTGCTGCGGGTGGGCCTGGTGCTGGAGACGCTCACCCACCTCGGCCTGGCCCTGGCGGGTTCCCGTGGGTCGCGGGCGCGGTGCTCGGCGGGTTCGGCGTGCACGGCGCGATCTGGATCGGCGTCGACCGGACGCTGGTGCAGCGCGCCGTCCCGGACGGGCTGCGCGGCCGGGTCAACAGCGTCTTCATGGCCCTGGCGGTCGGCGGCTCCGCCCTCGGCGCCCTGATCGGCGGCCCGCTCGCCCGCGCCTTCGGCCTCACCGGCCCGTTCTGGTTCTCCGCCGTCGTGATGGCCGCCCTGACCGCCTTCGCCTGGCGCCCCTTCGGCCGCACCATCGACACCGTGCCCCCGGCCCCCGCCTCCGCCCCGCCCCCGCCCCCGCCCCCGCCACGACCGTCCCCACCGCCACCTGACCGCCCGCCACCCACCACCCGCTGCTCCGGCGCGCCCTCCGCTCCCCGTCCTCCCGCCTGCGGTATACCTGCTGGCAACGGCGACGAGAGGTGGGTGGCGGGTGATCCGGCGGCGGGTGCTGGTCTCGGGCACGGTGCAGGGCGTCTTCTTCCGCGACTCCTGCCGCCGGACGGCCGCCGAGGCGGGCGTGGCGGGCTGGGTGCGCAACCTGCCGGACGGCCAGGTGGAGGCGGTCCTCGAGGGCGATCCGGCGGCGGTGGAGCAGCTGGTCGCCTGGATGCGGCACGGCCCGTCCCGCGCGGTGGTCGAGCACGTCGAGGTGGTCGAGGAGCAGCCGGAGGGCCTGCTGGTCTTCGCCGTCACCACCTGAGCCCGTTGTCCGGCCTCGCACCTCACCCGACCCGCTGGTCTATGCCTCTTCCCGGGACGGCGGAGGCCACCGCGCTTCGCGCTCCGAGGTGCCGAACGCGCCGGGCCCCGACCGGCCCGCCGGTGCCGAGGCGGCGGGCCGGGTGCGGGTAGATCGGCACGCGCAGTCCGGCGGCGGTGCGCAGGATCGGGTCGAAGCACTCGGCGGACAGGAACCCGCCGCCGGTCCGGCCGTGGATGAGCGCACCGACGCGACCCAACTCCCGTACCGCGCGGCGGAGTTCGTCCGGCGCGCGCTCGGGGGCGGTGGTGGGCAGGGACGCGAAGGCCGCGAACCGGCCGGGGTGGCGCTCACCGGCCGCCGCGAGGGGGTCGTTGACGTCGCGGACCAGCTCCGGCGCGGTGGCTAGCCGGATCACCGCCGAAGAGGTGGCCGCCCTCGCCGCACCCCGCCGGGCCGTCGAGGCCGTGTCGGTGGTGTTAGGCGGGGAGTCCGATGGGGCGTTCGCCGTTGCGTCGTTGTTGGATGACGACGGCGATGACGAGGAGGGCGCCTTGGGCGACGTTCTGCCAGAAGGCGTTGATGCCTTGGACGGTGAGGCCGTTTTCGAGGCAGCCGAGGAGGGCGACGGCCAGGAGGGTGCCGCCGATGCCGCCTTTGCCGCCTTTGAGGGCGCAGCCGCCGAGGGCGGCGGCGGTGATGGCTTTGAGTTCGAGTCCTTCGCTGCCGGAGGTGGGTTGGCCGCTTCCGGTGCGGGCGGTGAGGAGGATGCCGGCGATGGCGGCGACGGCGCCGATGAGGGCGTAGACGGCGATGAGGTATTTGTTGATGTTGATGCCGGCGAGGCGGGCGGCGGTGTCGTTGCCACCGATGGCGTAGATGTTGCGGCCGATGTCGGTGTATTTGAGCAGGAGGTGGACGGCGGCGGCGGTGAGGATGAGGATCCAGACCATGACGGGCAGGCCGGCGATCTTGCCGCGGCCGAGGAAGATGAAGACGTCGTCGTTGAGGACGTAGCCCTGGGCGCGGCCGTTGGAGATGAGTTGGGCGAGTCCCTTGTAGGCGGCGAGGCCGGCGAGGGTGGCGATGGTGGGGTTGACGCGGCCGTAGACGATGATGACGCCGTTGAGGGTGCCGATCAGCAGGCCGGCGCCGATGGCGGCGGCCATGCCGGCGAGGGGGTTGGCTCCGGCGGAGGTGAAGGCCATGGCGGAGACGACGGAGGCGACGCCGGCTTGGGAGCCGACGGAGATGTCGAGGCCGCCGCAGATGATGACGACGGTCTGGACGACGGCGAGCAGGCCGGTGATGGTGGCGGCTTCGGCGATGACCTGCATGTTGGACAGGCTGAGGTAGTTGTCGTTGAGGGTGCCGAAGAGGGTCAGGACGACGGCCAGGGCGCCGATGAGGCTGAGGTTCTGTCCGCCGACGGAGGCCAGCAGCGAGCGGGCGGCGGCGCCGGTGGTACCGGTGGGCTTGGCGGGTGCCGGCTGGGTGGTGGTGGTCACGGGGTGGCTCCAGGGGCGGGGGCGGTGGTGAGGTCGTCGGCCATGGCGAGGTGGAGGATGGCTTCCTCGGTGGCGTGGGCGCGGTCGAGTTCGCCGGTGACGCGGCCGCCTTGCATGACCAGGACGCGGTCGGCGAGGCCGAGGACCTCGGGCAGTTCGGAGGAGATGACGAGGATGGCGACGCCTTGTTCGGCGAGGTCGGCGATGATCTGGTAGATCTCGGCCTTGGCGCCGATGTCGATGCCGCGGGTGGGCTCGTCGAGGATGAGGACTTTGGGTTTGCGGGCCAGCCAGCGGGCCAGGACGACTTTCTGCTGGTTGCCGCCGGAGAGTTTGCGCACCTCCGTCTCGATGGAGGGGGTGCGCACCCGCAGCCGGTCGCTGTAGTGCTGGGCCAGTTCCCGCTCCGCGCCGCGGCGCACGAAGCGCAGGCGGCGCAGGCGCTCCAGGACGACGGTGGAGGTGTTGTCGCGAATGGAGCGGTGCAGGAACAGGGCCTGGGCTTTGCGTTCCTCGGGGGCCAGGCCGAGTCCGGCGCGGATGGCGGCGCCGGGTCTGCCGGAGGGCAGGCGCTGTCCGTCGAGGGTGACGGTGCCCGCGCGGATGGGGCGGTCGCCGGCCAGGGCGAGGGCCAGCTCCGAGCGGCCGGCGCCGATCAGGCCGGCCAGGCCGACGACTTCGCCGGCGCGTACCTGCAGGTCGATGTCGTGGACGTCGTCGGTGCTGACGCCGCGCACGTCCAGGACGATGCGGTCGGTGGCGACGTGTTCGCGGGAGAACATGGCGGACAGGTCGCGGCCGACCATCAGGCGTACCAGTTCGCCCTCGTCGGTGGTGGCGGCGTCCAGGACGCCGGCCAGGGCGCCGTCGCGCAGCACGGCGATGCGGTCGGCGAGTTGGAAGATCTCCTGCATGCGGTGGGAGACGTAGACGACGGCGACGCCGCTCTCGCGCAGGCGGCGGATCAGGGCGAACAGCGCCTCGACCTCGTGGTCGGACAGGGAGGAGGTGGGCTCGTCGAAGGCGATGACCTTGGCGTGGCCGGTCAGGGCGCGCATGATCTCGACGAGTTGGCGCTGGGCGGGGGTGAGCTGGGAGCCGAGCAGGTCGGGGTCGAGGATCTTGGCGAAGCCCAGGCGTGCGAGGTCGGCGCGGATGCGGCGGCGCAGTTCGGCGCGGTCCAGGCGGCGTGCGGCCCCGCGGGGCAGGGAGCCGGCGTAGACGTTCTCGGCGACCGAGACGTGCGGGATGATCTCGGGTTCCTGCGGGATGATCCTGATCCCGGCCCGGCGCGCGTCAATGGGCGAGGAGAGCTGGAGGGGCTCGCCGTCCAGTAGCACCCGGCCCTCGGTGGGCTGGTGGTCACCGGTGAGGATCTTCAACAGGGTCGACTTCCCGGCCCCGTTCTCCCCCATCAACGCGGTCACCCGACCGGCCGGGAAATCCAGGGTGACGGCGTCGAGGGCCCGTACCGGGCCGAACCGCTTGGAGAGGTGGTGCACGCCGGCCCCGGCGGGGGGCCCGGCTGTGGGCGGCCGGGGGTGCGGGTTCGGGTCGTGCGCTGTGCTCACGCTGGTCACCTTCGGGTCGTGCGGGAGGACGGGGGCTGCCTGTCGCGCAGGGCGGGCGAGGCGCCGCCCCGGCCCCGCCGGGGCGGCGTGCCGGGGCGGCGGGTGGCCGGGGTCAGGTGCAGGTGACGCCCGCGGACTGCCAGGTGGTGGCGTCGACCATGGTGGTGGGGGCGAACGCCTCCTTCGGGAAGTCCTTGCTGTTCTTGAGCTTGTCGTACATGGTCTGCACTGCCAGCGCGCCGACGTCCTTGCCGTTGATGAACAGCGCGGCCTTCATGCCCGACGGCTTGCCGCCGCTCCAGTCCTTGCAGGCGAGGTAGGCACCCAGGCCGACGCCGATCACGTTGTCGGCGCTGATGCCGGCGTTCTCCAGCGCGGTCACCCCGCCCTGCACGTTCTCGTCGTTGCAGCCCCACACGACCCAGTGCTTGACCCCCGCGTTGGCGGTGATGGTCGCGGCGATCTTGTCCTGGGCGCCGGTCGGGGTGTTGTCGGTCGCCACGTCGATGCTCTGGAGCTGGGCGCCCGATCCGGCGGCGAACGCCTCCTTCGCGGCTTTCACCCGGTCGCCGCAGACGGTGACGTCCTGCTTCCAGGCGGAGATGATCCGGGTGTCGGCGGGGTTCCAACCGGCCTTCTTGAACTCCTCGGCGGCCCGCTTGCCGACCTCGCCGCCCATCTGGGCACCGGAGAAGCCGATCCGCGGCACCAGTTGCTCCTTGTCGCAGGAGGCCGGGTCCGGACCGGTCGCGCAGATCTGGTCGTCCGAGGTCAGCAGCGCCACCTTCGCGTCCTTCGCGGTCTGCACCACCTGCGGGCCCACCGCCGGGTCCGGCACCACGATGATCAGACCGTTGCTCTTCTGCGCGATCGCCGACTGCACCTCGCTGATCGTCTTGTTCGCGTCGTTGCCCAGGTTCACGACCTTCAGGTCGATGCCCAACTCCGCGGCCTTCGCCTTCGCGCCGTCCGCCTCGCCGATGAAGTACTCCTGGTCACCCTGCTTCTGCAGGTACGTCAACGAGATCTTCCCGCTGACCGGGGCCGCGGGCGCGCCGTCGGACTTCACCGACTCCTTGCCGGTGGAACAGCCGGTGGCCAGGCCGAGGGTGAGCAGCAGGCCGGTCGCGGCGGCGGCCCGACCGGCGGTGGTGCGGAACATGGTGGCTCCTTGAGCATGTGCCGGGATCGGCAAGGGGGTGCGGGGACAGCGGTGGCAGCGGGTGGGACCAGTCCGGGGACTTCGGGAGTTTCGACGGCTCGCGCCACCAACAACGAACATCTTCAAACGAGATACGACACATGACACTCTTGTCATGCACTTCCGTCAAGGGGGAGGACAGGCTTATCTGCCCCTGCGACCATCGGCCCGCGTTCCGGACGGCGGGTGCCGCCGGGTGCGGGCGCAGGGGCTCACGCCACGGCCGACGGCGGCGTCCAGCGCTGGTTGACACCGCCGTTGCAGGTCCACAGGGCCAGCTGGGTGCCGTCGGTGCTGGAGAAGCCGGGGTCGTCCAGGCAGCGGCCGGAGACCGGGTTGCGGTAGCCGCCGTTGTACGGCTGCCACTGCTGGTTGGTGCCACCGGTGCAGTCCCACAGCTCGACCTTGGTGCCGTCGGCGGTGCCGCCGGCGGTGGCGTCCAGGCACTTGCCGAGGGCGTTCAGGGTGCCGTCGGGGTTCGCGCTCCAGTTCTGGGCCGGCGTGTTGTTGCAGGACCAGATCTGCACGGCGGTGCCGTTGGCGCTGCTGCCGGCGTTGACGTCGAGGCACTTGCCGGCGATGCCGGACCGCACCGGGCCGCCCACCGTGACCGGGGCGCCGATCCAGCCGGCGCTGTCGGCGGCCTGGACGCCGCTGTTGAAGGCGGTGGCCATCTTGGCGAAGCCGCTGTCGTTGGGGTGCAGCGCGTCGGAGAGGTCGGCGGTGGTCAGGGTGCCCAGGTCGACCAGGCGGACGTGCTTGCCGGCGGCCTGCTTGGCCTGGACGATGCCGGGGAGCTTGGCGTTGAACGCCGGGCGGTTGGGCTCCTCGGTGGAGCTGGTGGAGACGATCACGGTGCCGACCAGCACGGTCGCGTCGGGGGCGTCGCGGTTGATCTGGTCGATGAGCGCGGAGAGGCGGTCGGTGGCGGTGGCGACCTGGTAGTTCTGGTTGAGGTCGTTGGTGCCGATCTCCAGCGTGACCACGTTGGGCCGGTAGCGGGCCAGCACGGAGTCGGCGATGCCGGCGATCTGGTCGATGCGCCAGCCGGAGTGGCCCTCGTTGTCCGGATCGGACAGCGTGCCGTTGCGGACCGAGCCGACGAAGTCCTCGGGGTGGCCCTCGGCGGCCAACTGGTTCCACAGCTCGGAGCGGTAGCTGTTGCCGCTGCTGGTGCCGACGCCCCAGGTGATCGAGTCGCCCAGCGGCAGCAGGCGGAGGGTGGCGGGCGCCGCGGCGACCCGGGTCGTCACAGTCGCCGTGGCCGTGGCCGTAGCCGTCGGCCCCTCGCTCGCCGCGGCCGGCAGCGCGGTGCCCAGGGCCAGGGCCAGGGCGGCGATCAGCGGGGTGAGTGCGGTGGCGGTTGTCGCCGTACGCGGCTTCATGAGCGGTCCTCACGGGAGTGGGGGGATCAAGCCGGTTCCGGTGGAAGCGACTTGGCGTGCCTCGGGTTCGGCGGCCGGTGCGGCCGCCGGTCACACCGGCCGCGGCGGCTTCGCGGTGGTGGTGCGGTGGAGCGCCGGGGTCACGGCACGGCCGGCAGTGTGGTCCAGCGCTGGTCGGCGCCACCGTCGCAGGTCCGCACGTCCAGCCGGGTGCCGTCGGCGGTGGCGAAGCCGGGGTCGTCCGGGCAGCGGCCGGACAGCGGGTTGCGGTAACCGCCGTTGTACGGCTGCCAGCGCTGGTTGGCGCCGCCGGTGTAGTCCCACAGCTCGGCCTCGGTGCCGTCGGCCGTGCCGAAGCCGGTCACGTCGAGGCACTTGCCCAGCGCGCGCAGCGTGCCGTCCGCGCGGAGCGTCCACCACTGCGCGTCGCCCGCGGTGCAGCCCCGGAGCTGCACCGCGGTGCCGTTGGCGGGGGCGGCGCCGTTGACGTCCAGGGCGTCCGCCGTCAGCAGGGCCGTCACGGTGGCCGCTCCGATTCTTCTCATCGTGCACCTCGTTCCGGTGGGGGTGGGGCTCTCCGCCGGCCGGTGCGGCCACGGCCGGCGGGGAGGGCGTCACGTGGTGGAGGGGGCCTCACGTGGTGGGGACGGTCCAGCGCTGGTTGGTGCCGGTGTTGCAGTCCCAGATGTCCAGCTGGGTGCCGTCGGTGGTGCTGAAGCCGGGGACGTCCAGGCAGCGGCCGGACTGCGGGTTGACCAGGGCGCCGGTGGAGGGGTTGTAGCTCCACTTCTGGTTGTTGCCGCCGTTGCAGTCCCACAGCTCGACCAGGGTGCCGTTGGCGGTGCCGCCGTTGCCGGTGACCTCCACGCACTTGCCGAGCAGCCGCAGCGTGCCGTCGGAGGCGACGGTCACCTGCTGGGCGGACGAGTTGTTGCACGTCCAGATCTGGATCTTGGTGCCGTTGGCGGTCGAGGCCGTGTTGTCGTCCAGGCACTTGCCGCCGTTGGCCGACACGACCGCGCCGGTGCCGCCCGGGGTGCCGCCGGTGCCGCCGCCGGTGCCGGGGGTGATGTTCAGGTTGTCGAACTGGTCGGTGCGGTAGCCCTGGATGCCCAGGCCGGCCTGTCCGCTGGAGAAGGAGCCGTCGGTGACGGAGCCGAACTGGTTGCCGTCGAGCTTGGCGCTGATCGTGGTGCCCTGGAAGGTGAAGGACAGGTTGTGCCACTGTCCGGTGCCCAGCGCGGTGGTGGTGCCGGTGGCCAGGGTGTGGTTGGAGCCGTCGGTGTACATCTTCTCGATCCACCACTGCCCGGTGTCGCGGATGCGCAGGTAGTACGCGTTCATGTGCGACTGCGGGCGCTGCTGGGTGTTGGCGCGGCCCAGCAGTTCGGTGGTGCCGGCGCCGCGCAGGTACACGTCGGCGCTGACGGTGTAGTTCGCCCAGCCGGTGTCGCCGATCAGCGCGTAGGTGTCGGAGTCGTCCTGCCACTCGATCGGCTTGACCGGCGCCATCTGCTGCACGCACTGCCCGGAGCGGCCGGTGCAGGGCTGGACCTCGAAGGAGCCCTGCATGTCGGAGAGGTACTTCGCCTCCGCGCCGTTGCCGTAGCCGTCGAAGGTGTCGGAGTACGGCAGCGCGAGGGCGTGCGCGGCGGGCGGCGTCGCGGTGCCCTTGCCGCCGCCGGCGACGGTGGTGAGGGTGTAGACGTAGCCGGGCTGCAGGGTCAGCGTGTACGCGCCGTTGGTCGGCGTGATGTCCTGGGTGTGGATGAACGACGTCGCGTTGGTCGGGTTGTTGACGTTGGTCGCCCAGACGTGGACCGTCCCGGTGGACAGGCCGCCCTTGACGTTGAGGTTCACCGTCTGCGTCGAGCCGGACGTGGTGGTCTCCAGGATCGTCGAGTAGTCCGCGGAGGTGTTCGACCTGACGGTGACGTAGGTGCCGTTGGACTCGGCCCCGCCGAGGTAGCCGGAGGCCGAGTCGATGAACTTCCACCCGGCTTGGTGAACTGGGTGACCTGCGCGGTGGCCCAGGTGCTCGCGCCGATGGTGTAGTTGCCCGACCAAGGCGAGTTGGCGGTCGCCAGGCCCACCGTGTTGTAGGGCAGGTTCGGGTAGATCGCCGCCAGCAGCGGCCAGTTGAAGTAGCTGACCATCTTGGCGTCGACGTAGCCGCGCGTGATGGCCCGGATCAGCGCCGGCGCGCCGGTGTTCATGTCCTGCGAGCCGTTCTCGCTGTCCCACAGCGGCTTGCCGTTGTTCTTCGCCGCGGTGCTGCTGGAGCAGGAGTTGGCGTTGCCGCCGTCACCGCCCTCGCAGGAGTAGTGCGCCCCGATGATGGAGACCGCGTTGTTGAACGCCGCGTTGGCGGCCATGTCGTCGGCCACGCCCCAGCCGCTGTCGTCGGCGACCAGCTGGACGCTGTTGTAGCCGTGCGAGTTGAGCGCCGAGCGGAGCTGGACGAACCAGTTCGCGTCGTGACCGCGCTCGTTCCAGCCGCCCAGGTACTTGATGTTCAGGTTGTGCTGCTTGGCGCAGTCCAGCCAGGAGATCAGGTAGTTGATCGTGTCGGTGGACCAGAACCCGCCGTTGATCCACCCCGGTGCCGCCCAGGCCAGGCCGTACAGGCCGATGTCGGGGTTGCGGGCCTTGGCCTGCTCCCCCAGCCAGAACTCGTACCCGGCGTTGCAGTTGATCACGCCGCGGGAGTGTTCGACGGAGGGCTCGGAGCCGTCGGTGGAGTTGGCGTCACCGCCGATCTCCAGCTTCAGCAGCTGCAGGTTCGCGCCGTACCCGGGCTTGAACAGGTAGTCCAGGATCTGGGCCTGCTGCGCCGCCGGATAGTCGGTCAGCAGCCGGGAGTTGCCGCCACCGCCGCTGATCGCGCCGATCCCGTCGAACGTCCGGCCGCCCTGCGTGCCGTCCACGGTGACGGACGTGGTGGCCGCCTGCGCGGGGACGGTGGCGACCGCGAGCACGGCCGCCAGCAGTGTGAGCACCCACAGTGGGGCGAGTCTCCATAGTCGTGGCATGAGTGACATCCTTCGCCGGAGGGATTACCGCCTACTGTTCATTCATGTGTGATTGAGCATCAGATGGCACAACAAATGAGCACAAACGAACATGCTGCGCCGGCCGGCTCGGACAAGGCCGCGGGGGAGCCCGCTCCGCCACCCCCCCTGCGACTCCTGCCGGGGAAGCAGCTTAGACAACGTTGTCAAGCAGGGGCGGCCTGAACGGCCGACAGGCATGGGAGCTGCCCGCCGGAGTGTCGCGGCAAGGGGAACGCTCGACAGGAGAGAGCGCTCTCCGAAGTTAACCAGCAGCTACGGTCGCGTCAATGGTCTGGACAAGGGAGGAAGCAGCCCGAAACTAGCCAGCAACCATGACCGCGTCAATGGCCTGGACGGGCGAGCGTGCCCCGCCGCCGTCCACGCCGGGGCCGGCACCCGGCGGCCGCGCCCCCGAGGGGACTTGACCAGGACCCCGATCCGGTGCCCCCCGCTCTGCCCCGTACCGCCTCCAGCAGCCCGCCGCACCCGCTCCGACCTGAGGTCATGAATGGCACGGCCGCCACGGCGCGCACCGCGCACCGTCCTTCGGTACCGCTTGACCACTTGCCGCGGGCGCACCACCACACTCCAACAGATTCCTTGCCGCACCTGTTGATTGTTGTTGCCATTTCGGCCCAGAGCGTTGACAGGACTTCCGCAACTGCCTTTTGCTGTGCGGGACTTGCCACCCCCCACCGGCGCCGCGACAGCCGCGCCGCCCGCATCGGGAGCCACACGTGAAACGATGGCGCATCCCCCTGGCGAGCTGCCTCCTCCTGCTCGGGTTCGCCGCCCCCACCGTCCCCGCCGAGGCCGCCGCACCGGCCGCGGTGTCCGACCCCGCCGGCCTGGTCAATCCGCTGCTGGGCACCTCCAACGGCGGCAACACCTTCCCCGGCGCGGTCACCCCGTTCGGCATGGTGTCGTGGAGCCCCGACACCTCGTCCCGGCCGCCCGGCGGCAACTACGCCTACTCCGACAACGTCGTCACGGGATTCAGCCTCAACCACATCTCCGGGCCCGGCTGCGGGGCGATGGGCGACATCCCCGTCCTGCCGACGCTCGGGGGCGTCGACGGCGGCGCCACCCAGACGTTCAGCCACGGGAACGAGTCGGCGGGCGCCGGTTCGTACGCGGTGACGCTCGGCAACGGAGTGCGGACCGAACTGACCGCCACCGCCCGCTCCGGCATGGCGCGCTTCACCTTCCCCGCCACCACCCAGGCCAACCTGCTGTTCAAGCTGAACGCGGACAAGGCCACCAACCTGCACTTCAACCGGGTCAGCAGCACCGAGGTCAGCGGCTCGGTCGACGCCGGCCTGTTCTGCGCCTCGGCGCCCTCGTACACCGCCTACTTCGACATGGTCTTCGACCGGCCGATGACCTCCAGCGGCACCTTCAACGGCGGCGGTTCGGTCACCTTCGACACCACCGGCAACCAGGTGGTGCAGGCCAAGGTCGGCCTGTCCTACGTCTCGATCGCCGGGGCCGCCGCCAACCGCGCCGCCGAGAACGGCGGTTGGGACTTCAACGGCACCCGCACCGCCGCGCACAACGCCTGGAACTCCGTGCTCGGCCGGATCGCCGTGGCCGGCGGCACGTCCGACCAGCAGAAGGTCTTCTACACCTCGCTCTACCACTCCCTGCTGCACCCGAACCTGCTCAGCGACTCCGACGGCCGCTACTGGGGCTTCGACCACCAGGTGCACACCGTCTCCGGCGGGCAGCGGGCCCAGTACGGCACCTACTCCGGCTGGGACATCTACCGCACCCAGGCCCAACTGGAGGCGCTGGTCGCCCCTCAGCAGGCGTCCGACAGCGCGCAGTCGCTGGTCAACGACTACGCCCAGGCCGGCTTCTTCCCCAAGTGGTCGCTGAACTCGGCCGAGACGCAGGTGATGAACGGCGACCCGGGCCCGGCGATCGTCGCGGACTACTACGCCTTCGGTGCCCGGAACTTCGACACCGCCACCGCCAAGGCCGACATGGTCAAGGAGGGCACCACGTCCAACCCGATCCGGATGGGCCTGGACCTGCAGACCAAGTACGGCTACCTGCCCTCCGACGGCAGCTACCCCCGGGACTTCTACGGTTCGGCGGCCACCCTGCTGGAGTACAGCGCCCAGGACTTCGCCACCTCCGCGTTCGCCAAGGCGCTCGGTGACACCACGACCGCCGCGCAGTTCGCCAACCGGGCCCAGGACTGGAAGAACGTCTTCAACCCCTCCAGCGGCTTCATCCAGCCCAAGCAGGCCAACGGGGCCTGGAAGGGCGGCTTCGACCCGACCAGCAGCGACCAGTTCGTCGAGGGCACCTCCTGGCAGTACACCGGCGCGGTGCCGCACAACATCCGCGGCCTGGCCGACGCGATGGGCGGCAACGCCAGGTACGCGGCCTACCTGGACAGCGTGCTGTCGGACTTCCACGGCTCCGGCGGGTCGCACGCCGACCTCGGCAACGAGCCCTCCATCGAACTGCCCTGGGAGTACGACTACGTCGGGCAGCCCTGGAAGACCCAGAAACTGGTCCGCCAGGTCCAGGACCAGCTGTGGCCGAACGACCCGGCCAACTGGGGAGTCGGCAACGACGACCTGGGCACGATGAGCGCCTGGTACGTCTGGTCGGCCATGGGCTTCTACCCCGAGACCCCCGGCACCGCCGACCTCGCCCTGGGCAGCCCGCTGTTCACCTCCGTCGACGTCACCCTCGGCAGCGGCGGCCACCTCGTCGTCAACGCCCCGGCCGCCGCCGACAACGCCCCCTACGTCCAGAGCGCCAAGCTCAACGGCGCCACCTGGAACAACGCCTACCTGCCCCCGTCCTTCGCCACCGGCGGCGGCACCCTCGACCTGGTCCTGGGCACCGGCGCCAACACCGGCTGGGCCACCGCCGCCTCGGCCGCACCGCCGTCCTACAACGGCGACGGCGGCAGCAAGCCGCCCGGCCCGCCAGTGGGCTCCACCGGCCCGGTCACCTCCGACAACGGCGGCAAGTGCCTGGACGACAACACCGGATCGACCGCCGACGGCACCCGCATCCAGATCTGGTCGTGCAACAACTCCGCCGCCCAGCAGGTCACCGTGGGCGGCGACGGCACCCTGCGGATCGTCGGCAAGTGCGTGGACGTCAGCTTCGGCGGCACCGGCAACAACACCCTGGTGCAGCTGTGGGGCTGCGACGGCACCGGCAGCCAGAAGTGGACCTACAACCCCGCCACCAAGGCCCTGGTCAACCCGCAGTCCGGCCGCTGCCTCGACATCCCGAACTCCAGCACCACCGACGGCACCCAGCTACAGATCTTCGGCTGCAACAACACCAACGCCCAGCGCTGGAACCTCCCCTCCTGACCACTCCCCTCCCCCACGAGAGGCGGGAAGACCGATGAGCACCCCCACGCTCGAACGGCGGCCGGCCCGGGCGGCGGCCGCCCTGCTCGGCCTGCTCCTGCTCGGCCTGTTCCTGCTGGTCCCGGGTACCGCCGGCGCGCAGGCCGCGTCGTCCCCGGCGGCCGACAGCGTCGCGGTCCTGATGAAGTCGTACGACGCGAACACCGGCCGGATCGACGCGGGCGGCTGGTGGACCGCCGCCGTCTCGCTGAGCACGGTGATCACGTACGAGCAGACCACCGGCGACCGGCAGTACGACTACGCGGTCTCCGGCGCGTTCGCCAGGAACGGCAACTTCACCAACGAGTACATCGACGACACCGGCTGGTGGGCCCTGGCGTGGCTCCAGGCCTACGACCTCACCGGCAACAGCGCCTACCTGAACACGGCCAGGACCACCGTCAACTACATGCACGACTACTGGGACGGCACCTGCGGCGGCGGGGTCTACTGGAGCACCGCCAAGCAGTACAAGGCGTCCATCGCCAACGAGCTGTTCCTCGCCGCCACGGCCGGGCTGCACAACCGCATCGCGGGCGACACCACCTACGGCGGCTGGGCCGGCGCCGAGTGGAACTGGTTCAAGAACTCGGGCCTGATCAAGGGCAACCTGGTCCAGGACGGGCTCAACGTGCCCAATTGCACCTTCAGCACGGCCAACTACTCCTACAACCAGGGCGTCATCCTCCAGGGCCTGGCCGAGCAGTCCCGCGCCACCGGCGACACCTCGCTGCTGACCACGGCGCAGGGCATCGCCACCGCGGCCGTCGCGCGCTTCCAGCACAACGGCGTGCTGTACGACGGCTGCGAGCCCAACTGCACCGGCGACGGCTCGGCGTTCAAGGGCATCTTCGCCCGCTACCTGCGCGCCCTGGCCACCGCCACCGGGAGCACCGCGTACGACGCGTTCCTCACCACCACGGCCGACTCGATCGTGGCCAACGACACCAACGCCTCCGGCCAGCAGGGCAACTCCTTCGTCGGACCGTTCGCCCTGTGGACCCCCACCACCCAGGCGAGCGCCGCCGAGGCCCTGGTCGCCGCCCTCGGCAAGCCCGGCGGCACGGGCGTCCTGCGCGGGCAGGAGTCCGGGCGGTGCGTGGACGTCCCCAACGCGACCCAGGCCAACGGCACCCAGGTCGCGCTCTGGGACTGCAACGGCGGCGGCAACCAGTCCTGGACCTCGGACGCCTCCGGACGCCTGACCGTCTACGGCGGCGCGAAGTGCCTGGACGTCCGCTCGGCCGCAACCGCCGACGGCACCCCGGTGCAGCTCTACGACTGCAACGGCACCGGCGCCCAGCAGTGGAGCCTGCGCACCGACGGCACCGTCGTCAACCCCGCCTCCGGCAAGTGCCTGGACGCCACCGGCCACGGCACCGCCAACAGCACCCTGCTGGAGATCTGGACCTGCAACGGCGGCACCAACCAGAAATGGAGCCGGACGTGAACCACCGCTGAGCCCCTCCCCCGGCGACCGACGACCGGCGACCGGCCGGCACTGCGGATGCCGACCGGTCGTCCGGCACTGCCGGGCGGGCGCGGGCGCGGGCGCGGGCGCGGGCGCGGGCGCGGGCGAAGCCACCGGTGCGGTCGGACGTCCCGCAGCCGCAGGGTCCGCCGGCGACGCGGGTCCGCCGGGACGGGGACGCCGGACCCCGGGGCGGCGAAAACGGTTTGTGGACCGGCCCGGACGGCGGCCAGACTCCGCGCATGACGGAGACCGACGATCGACTCGCCGCGACCAAGCGGGAGCTGAGGCTGTACCTGCAGGACGCGCGGGACGCGGTGGTGTGGAAGCTGGAGGGCCTGTCGGAGTACGACGTCCGCCGCCCGCTGACCCCGACCGGGACGAACCTGCTGGGGCTGGTCAAACACCTGACGGGCGCGGAGGCGGCGTACTTCGGCGCCACCTTCGGCCGGCCGTTCGAGGGCGGTCCGGGGCTGTGGGTGGCGGGCGCGGCCGAGCCGAACGCCGACCTGTGGGCCCGGCCGGAGGAGGGCCGGGAGTTCCTGCTCGCCGAGTACCGCCGGGTCTGGGCGCACGCGGACGCCACCGTCGACGCGCTGCCGCTGGACGCGCGCGGGAAGGTCCCGTGGCCCCCGCACGGCGAACTGACGCTGGGCCGGGTCCTGCTGCACGTGGTCGCCGAGACCCAGCGCCACGCGGGCCACGCCGACCTGGTCCGCGAACTGCTCGACGGCGCCACCGGCCTGCGCCCGACCGGCGCGGTCCTCCCGGAGGGCGACGCCTCCTGGTGGTCGGCCCACCGCGCCCGGGTCGAGCGGGCCGCCCGCACGGCGGCCACCGCCGCCGGCGAGTCCGTCCCCGGCTGACCGGACGACGGCCGCCGTGCCGGACGGCCACCGCCTCTGGAATGATCTTCCGGGGGTCGGTGACCGTCCCCCGGACGCCCACCCCGCCGAAGGGAATCCGTCTCCGTGTCGATCGACCTCGCCGAGGCCCTGGCCGCCCATCCGTACCCGGGCCGGGGCGTGCTGCGCTGCCGCACCGCCGACGGCACGTCGGCGGCCGCCTACTTCCTGACCGGCCGCAGCCCCGCCTCCCGGGCCCGCGCGCTGCGCCCGGGCGCGGACGGCACCCTGGCCGTCGTCCCCACCGACGTCCGCGCGCACGACGACCTGCGACACTATCCGGCGGTGCGGCGCGGCGGCGGACGGGTGGTGTACGGCAACGGCGAGCAGGTGGCCACGGTCGCGGACCGGTTGGACGCGGGGCTGTCTCCGCTGGAGGCGCTGGACGGCCTGGACTACGAGCCGGACCCGCCGATCTTCACCCCGCGCCTGACGGTGGTCGCGGACGTCCGCCCGGACGGCCCGACCTGGTTCGGCGCGGCCCGGCGCGGTGCCGCCACCCGCACCGCCACCGATCGCCTCTTCCTGCGGCTGGACGCCCTGCCGCCCGGCGAGGGCGTCCTCCTGACGACCTACCAGGGCGCCCCCTCCGCCCCCGCCACCGGCGCCCCCTACCTGGAGGTGTCCACTCCGTACCCGGACGCCGCCGCCCTGCTCGACCGCCTCTGGTCCGCCCTGCCGCCCGCGTACCGGGTGGCCGCCGCGGTCTTCGACCCGGCCGCCTTCCCGGAGGTGCTGCTGCGGCACGCCGCGGACTGAGCCGAGAGGAACTCCGGCGCACCGCACGGCTGTTCACCGGAGAACGCTGGACGAACGGCGAGTCGGCCGCTCACGATGGCGGTATGTCGGAGAGTGGTCGAACGGAAGAGCCGCCGGAGGCGGGGAGCGGGCGCCGGGCGCTCGACTGGGGGCGGTGGCGGCCCTGTCGGGGGTGGTGGCGGCGCTGGTGGCGCTGGTGGCGTACCTGCTGCCGCCGGACGCGCCCCGCCCCGCGCCGAGCCCGCTGCCCGTTCCGGTGGCGGAGTCGTCGCCGGAACGGACGTCGGCGCGTCCGCACAGCCCCACGCCGACGCCGACGCCCACGCCCGGGCCGACCGAGTCACCGGAAGCGGAGCCGGAACCGGAACCGGAGCCCGATCCCGCGCCGGGGTCCCCGGGGACGGCCGACGTCCCGGCCCCGCTGCCCGCGGTGGTTCCGGCGGGGTGCCGGGAGGCGTCGGCGGCGGTGGCCGCGTACCGGCGTGACCAGGGATCGACCCGGGGGGCGCAGGCGGACGCGGCGAACCTCGCCTACCAGGGGCTGATGCGGGCGGGCACCGACGCGGACCCGCCGGTGCGGCCGACGATCGTGCGGCTGGCGCAGGAGTTCCAGGAGTTGGGCTTCCGGCTGAGCGGCATGGTGCTGGCGGACCCGAACGAGGTGGTCGCCGACATCAACGCCGACCTGCCGGTCCTGGACCGGCAGTGCGCGGGCGGCTCCTGACCCACCGCCACCGACGACAACGACAACGACAACGCGCCGCTGCCGCCCGCCCGCACTGTGTACGGGCGGGCGGGCGGCAGCGGCCGGGGTCAGCTGTCGAAGCCGAGGCCGAGCCTGTCCATGGTCTTGAGCCACAGGTTGCGGCGGCCGGCGTTGCGGTCGGCGCGGTCCAGGGACCACTTGGTGATGCCGATGCCGGCCCAGCGGACCGGCTCGGGCGGGAAGGGCAGCGGCTTGCGGCGGACCATCTCCAGCGCGGTGCGCTCGGTGGGCTTCCCGGCCAGCAGGTCGAGCATCACCTCGGCGCCGAAGCGGGTGGCGCCGACGCCGAGGCCGGTGTAGCCCGCGGCGAGGGCGACCTTGCCGTGGTAGGCGGTGTCGAAGAAGGCGGAGAACCGGGTGCAGGTGTCGATCGCGCCGCCCCAGGCGTGGGTGAAGCGCAGGCCCTCCAGCTGGGGGAAGGTCTGGAAGAAGTGGCGGGCGAGGGTCTGGTAGGTCTGCGGCCGCTGGTCGTACTCGGTGCGGACCTTGGCCCCGTAGTGGTAGATCGCGTCGTAGCCGCCCCACAGGATGCGGTTGTCGGCGGACAGCCGGTAGTAGTGGAACTGGTTGGCGCTGTCGCCGATGCCCTGCCGGCCCTGCCAGCCGATCGCGGCGAGCTGCTCGTCGCCGAGCGGTTCGGTCATCAGCGCGTAGTCGTACACCGGCACGGTGTAGGGGCGGATCCGCTTGACCAGCGAGGGGAAGACGTTGGTGCCGAGGGCGACCTGGCGGGCGAAGACCCGGCCGTAGGGGGTGCGCACGGCCATGCCGGAGCCGGACTCGGCGATGTCGAGCGCCTTGGTGTGCTCGAAGACCCGCACGCCGAGCTGCTCGCAGGCCCGCTTGAGGCCCCAGGCGAGCTTGGCGGGGTGGAGCATCGCCACGCCGTCCTTGTCCCAGAGCGCGCCGAGGTAGGTCGGCGAGTCGACCTGGGCGCGGACGGCGTCGGTGTCCAGGAGTTCGTAGTCGCCGTACTCCTTGGCGAGTTCGTACAGTTCGGCGAGTTCCTCGACCTGGTGCGGCTCGGTGGCGACGTCGAGTTCGCCGGTGCGCTCCCAGTCGCAGTCGATCGCGTACGTCGACACCGCGTCCTCGATGGAGCTCAGGTTGCGGGCGCCGAGCTGTTCGAGCGCGGCCAGCTCGTCGGGCCAGCGTTCCAGGCCGTTGCCGAGGCCGTGGGTGAGGCTGGCGGCGCAGAAGCCGCCGTTGCGGCCGGAGGCGGCCCAGCCGGTCTGCTCGGCCTCGATCAGGACCACGTCGCGCCCGGGTCCCGCTCCTTGGCGATCAGGGCCGTCCACAGGCCGCTGTAGCCGCCGCCGACGACCAGCAGGTCGCAGCGGACGTCGCCGGTGAGGGCGGAGTTGGCGGCGGGTCGGCCCGGGTCCTCCAGCCAGAACGGGGTGGGTTTGGCGTCCCGCAGGGCGTGCACGGGGTCCATGCTCTCGGTTCCTTGCCTCGGGTGCGGCCCGGCCGTGGGGGCGGCCGGGCCGTCGGGTGCGTCCGGGTTATCGGTCCTCGCCCTCGGCCGCCTCCGGGCCGAGGTTGATGGTGTAGACCTTGCGGAGCGTCTCGTGGACGGTCCAGGTGGTGCGGTCGCCCTCGCGGAGCACGGCGAGGTCGCCGGGGCCGAGCTCCAGGACGGGCCCGTCCTGGAAGGCGACGGTGGCCCGGCCGCTGAGCACGACGAACATCTCGTCGGCCTCGGTGTCGGTGACCACGCCGGGGGTGATCTGCCAGATCCCCCGGATCTGGCGCCCGTCGGCGGACTCCCAGACCACCTTGCCGGTGACCTCGGGCGTGCCGGAGACGATCTGCTCGGGGTCGAGCGGCTCGGGCTCCAGTTCGGCGTCCGGGACGTGCAGGGCGAAGCTGTTGATCATGCCTCGACGCTATCCGTTCCGGTGCCGGTGGCGGCCCTGTCACTGTGTGCCGAGTCCGGCCGCCACTCTGACAGCCCGTACGCCTTGGTCCCGGCCGCGGCGATCGCGACGGCCCGTTCGGCGTCGGCCTTCTCCCGGGCGGCCTTGCGGGCGGCGAGCAGCGGGTAGAGCAGCAGCGAGGCGCCGACCACGATCAGGCAGTAGACGACCGCCCTGGTCCCTCCTCGTTGTACTGCTCGATGGCGGCCCAGACGCTGACGGCGGTCAGGCAGACGGTGATCAGGCCGATGCTCCACCAGCCGCCGGGGATCTTGTAGGGGCGCTCCAGCTCGGGTTCGCGGATGCGCAGCGCGATCAGCGCGGCGACCTCCAGCAGGATGCCGATGTTGGTGAGGAAGACGTCGAAGATCACCAGGTTGGCGAAGCTGGAGAAGCAGAACAGCGCGTAGATGACGGAGGAGCCGATGATCGAGGCGATCGGCATCTTGTAGCGCTTGCTCTCCTTGGAGACCCACTTGGGCAGGTAGCCGTCGTGCGAGAGCGAGGAGGGCAGCCGGGAGTAGGAGGCGAGCAGCGCGGAGAACATCGCGACCGAGGCGAACAGGCCGCCGATGGTGACGGTGTACTGGAGCCAGGGGCCGGCCAGTTCGCCGGCGATGTCGGAGAACGAGCCGTCCTCCCACTTCCGCCAGCCGTCGTCGCCGTCCGCGCCGACGCGAGGGCGGCCAGCGAGGGCAGCAGGTAGCCGACGATGATCAGCAGGACGGACCAGAACAGCGCCTTGGGCAGGTGCTTCTTCGGGTTCTCCATCTCGCCGGCCACGGTGGAGACCGAGTCCCAGCCCGAGTAGTTCCACATCACGATGAACAGGCCGGAGCCGAAGGCGTTCCAGGTGGACTGCCCCTGCTCGGCGGTCATCGAGGAGACCGGGTTGGTGCCGTCGGTGATCAGGTGCCAGCCGCCGATCGCGGTGAGGATCAGCATCGGGGTCAGGCAGATGACCGCGAACGCCACCGAGGAGTCGCCGACCCAGCCCGCGCCCATCAGGTTCAGCAGCGTGAAGACCACGATGACGCCGACGCAGATCACCCAGTTCAGGTCGACCTGGACGCCCAGGAGCTCGAACAGCACGTGCTTGCCGGGGGCGACGGCGCTGATCAGGCTCGACAGGTACGAGGTGAACATCACCGGGTACAGCGCCATGTCCACGAAGCTGCACACCCACTGCAGCACGCCCTGCTGGAAGGCCCAGAACCGGCCGAGACCGCGCTTGACCCAGTGGTAGTAGCCGCCCTCGACGGGGATGGCGGTGCCGAGCTCGGCGCAGACCAGGGCGTGCGGCACGCTGTAGATCAGCGGGGCGACCAGGATCAGCAGGATGCCCATGCCGGGGCCCGAGGTCGAGAACAGCGGCTCGATGCCGTAGGCGCCGCCGGAGACGCTGAAGAAGATCAGCGCGACCAGCGGGACCAGGCTCACGCGCTTGGGCGTCGCCCACCGGTTCTCCGGCGGGGCCACGGGGATGGCGGTCATTTTCACCTTGACAATCGGGTGTCGGCACGGATGCGTCTGGGGTTGAGGTGCACGAGTCTCGTCGTCCCGTTGTCATAGGGCAATCATTCAATCTGTCAGCCGTCTTGTTGCCCCTCTGACACAGTGCAGGCCCCGCCGACGGATCGGCGGGGCCCACATCGTGGCAGGTCAGACGGTTCTCACCCGGTGCCGGGCGGGTTTCAGGCGCTGCAACCGGTGTCGGCGACCACGTAGTAGCCGGCCGAGGTCTCCTTCAGCGTGTGCGTGACGAACAGGTTCCACAGCCCCATGTTCTGGTTCGACCCGTTCGCGTACGCGTACCCGCCGCTCTGGTGCGCCCGGCCCGCGGCGACCTGGTTGTAGTTGTTGTCCGTCCAGCACCCCAGCGGCCGGGTCGACGGGGACGCGGACGGCGAGGGCGAGGACGACGGCGACGAGGAGGGGGACGCGGACGGCGACGGGGAACCGGACGGGGACGGGGACGCGGAGGCGCCGTCCAGGCCCCAGAACAGGCCGGTGTAGTACGAGGAGCAGATGGTGTTCAGGAAGTACGCCCCGCTCTGCCCGCAGTTCGCGGTGCCGCTGCCGGGGCTGACCGGCAGGCCGTGGCCCATGCCCGAGACGCTGTACAGCTGGACGGCGGGCCTGCCCGCGCTGTCGTTGTAGACGCTGAGCGTGGTGTTGCCGGGCAGTGACTGGCTCGCGGAGGCGCTCTGCCCGATGCCCCACACGTTGGTCCACTGGTCGCGCAGCTCGGTGGCGTTGACCGGGGCGACGGTGGTGTCGGAGCTGCCGTGCCAGATCGCCACCCGCGGCCACGGGCCGGTGTAGCCGGGGTAGGAGGCGCGCACCTTGTCGCCCCACTGGGCGGGCGTCAGGTTCTGCTGGGAGTTCTGGCAGCCGGAGGCGGCGGCCTGGGTGGTGGCGCACTGCGCGGGCAGGCCGGAGGCGATCGAGCCGCCCGCGAACACGTCCGGGTAGTCGGCGAGCAGGTCGGCGGCCATGCCGGCGCCCGCGGACAGGCCGGTCACGTACACCCGGGACGGGTCGCTGCCGTACAGCGCGACGGCCTTGTCGACCATCTGCTTGACCGACAGCGCCTCGCCCTTGCCGCGGGTGTCCTTGCCGCTGTCGAACCAGGAGAAGCAGGACAGCGCGTTGTTGGAGGAGCTGGTCTGCGGGAACACCACCGCGAAGCCCCAGCGGTCGGCGAGCTGCGCCCAGCCGGAGTTGTTGTAGTAGTCGGTGGCGGTCTGGGTGCAGCCGTGCAGCGCCACCACCAGCGGCTTCCCGGTGGGCAGCGCGGTCGGGACGTAGCTGTACATCGCCAGGTTGCCGGGGTTGGTGCCGAAGCCGGTGACCTGCCCGAGCCCGGCCGCGGACGCCTGCGGCGCCCCGGTCAGCAGCCCGCCGGCGATCAGCGCGCCCGCCAGCGCCGCGCCCGCCCGGCGTCCGAGGCCCGCGCGCCGCCCGGGCCGCCCCGGGTCCGCCGCCGTCCGCCGTCCTGCCCGTACCAGTCCTGTCAGTCCTGCCAGTGCCATGTGGGGGCTCCGCTCTCTCCGGGTGCTCGCGTGCCGGGTGGGGGTGGCCGAGCACCGTTCGCGGTGAATCATCGGCGCGGGTCCGGCGGCGGCCCATGGGGCGGTGCACCACCGGCGGGGCCCGGGGCATGGCGGCGGCGACCATTGAACGGCCGCCCGACGATGATCACGCACCGCCCGCGCCTCCCACACCGGGGCGGCCCGCACGGGTAGCGTGCACCTGGTCATGCCCACCATCACCGACGACTCCGACTCCCACCGGTCCCGTCCGATGCTCGGCACGGTCGTCCGGCTGTCGCCGTTCCTGCTGATCGCGCTGTCGGCGGCGGCGGACGCCGAGACCCCGGCCGGGCAGCGCTACGACCGGTTCGTGGTGGCGGCACCCGCCCTCGCCGCGGCGACCTGGGGCCCGCTGGGGACGCTGCTGATCGGCCTGCTCGCGGTGGTCGCCGAGGTGGTGCTGGCGCTGATCCGGGACGACAAGGTCGGCGCGGCGGCCGCCTCGGTGATCGCCGCCACCGTCACGGTCACCCTGGCCGCCTCGTACACCTCCGGGATGCGGGTGCGCCGCGAACGCGACCTGGCGCTGGTGCGCTCGGTGGCGCGGACCGCCCAGCAGGTGGTGCTGCGCCCGCTGCCGGACCGGCTGAACGACGTCGACCTGGCGCTGTACTACAGCGCGGCGGCGGAGCAGGCGCAGATCGGCGGCGACCTGTACGAGGCGGTGCGCACGCCGTTCGGGGTGCGGATCATCCTGGGCGACGTGCAGGGCAAGGGCCTGCCCGCGGTGGAGATGGCGGCGGCGCTGCTCGGCTCGTTCCGGGAGGCCGCGTACGACGCGAAGGACCTGCCCGCGCTGGCCCGCCGGCTGGAGACCGGCCTGCAACGGTACGCCGAACGGGCCTCCTCGCCGGACGCGGCGGAGCGGTTCGCCACCGCCCTGCTGCTGGAGATCCCGGCCGACCGGCCGGAGGCGCACCTGCTGAACTGCGGCCACCCGCCGCCGGTGCTGCTGCGGGCGGACGGCGCGGTGCTGCCGGTCGAGCCGGAGGTGCCGCTGCCGCCGCTGAACCTGTCGGCGCTGCTGGCCAGCGACTACCGGGCCCGCACCCTGCCGTTCGGGCCGGGCGACCGGGTGCTGCTGTACACCGACGGCGTCAGCGAGAGCCGGGACCGGCGCGGCGAGTTCTACCCGCTGACCGAACGGCTGGCCCGCTGGAGCGCCGAACCGGGCACGGTGCTGCTGGAGCACCTCCGCGGCGACCTGCGCCGCTACGCGGGCGGCCCCGCCGACGACGACGTGGCCGCCCTGCTGGCCACCCGGCTGCCCCCGCCCACCGGCACGGCCGTCCCGGACGCCTGACCGCCGCCCGTCGGGCCCGCGACCGCCGCCGACGCCCGAGCGCCCGCCGGCGCCTCGGGCCGTCCCCCCGGTCCGGTCCGCAGTCGGCGGGCGGTACCCTCTGGGCTCTGCCGCTGACGCCGTTGTCGAAGGAGCCGCCGGTGTCCGAGAATCCCGTGAATCCCACGCACCCGCGCATCCCGCGCATCCCGTGAATCCCGCACTGCCGCTGCGGATCGCCGTCTTCGGGGCGGGCAGCATCGGCTGCCGGCTGGGCGGGGCGCTGGCCGCCCGGGCCGACGTGACGCTGATCGGGCGGCCCGCCGCGATGGCCGAGCTGGACCGGGCGGGGCTGACCCTGACCGGGCCGGGCGACCGCCGGCTGCACGCCCGGCCGCGCACCGCCACCGACGCCTCGGCCGCGGCGGGCGCCGACTACGTGCTGGTGACCGTCAAGTCCGCAGACACCGCGGCCGCGGCCCGGCTGCTCGACCCGCACCTGGACGGCCGGACCACCGTGGTCAGCTTCCAGAACGGCCTGCACAACGCGCGGGTGCTGCGCGAGGCGCTGCCCGGCCGGACGGTGCTGGCCGGGATGGTGCCGTACAACGTGGTGCGGACCGGTCCGGCCTCGTTCCACCAGGGCACCGGCGGGCAGCTGGTGCTCGAACGGGCGGACGCCGCGCGGCGGTTCGCGGCGGTGGCGGGGTCGGCCGGGCTGCCGGTGGGGCTGCGCACGGACATGCCGCGGGTGCAGGCCGCGAAGCTGCTGATGAACCTCAACAACGCCGTCAACGCGCTCTCCGGCCGGCCGCTGCGCGAGCAGCTCGGCAGCCGCCCGTACCGGCTGGTGCTGGCCCGCTGCCAGCGCGAGGCGCTGGCGGTGTTCGCGGCGGCGGGGCTGTCCCCGGCCCGGTTGACGCCCGTCCCGCCGCAGTGGATGCCGTCCGTCCTGGGCCTGCCGGACGCGGTGTTCCGCCGGGTCGCGGCGGCGAGTCTGCGGGTGGACGCGCGGGCCCGCTCCTCGATGTGGGAGGACCTCCAGCGCGGCCGCCCCACCGAGGTGGACGAGCTCCAGGGCGAGGTCGTCGCGCTGGCCGGGCGCCACCGGCTGCCGGCCCCCGCCAACCGGCGCCTGCTCGACCTGGTGCACGCGGCCGAGGCCGCCGGTACGCCACCCGCATGGTCCGGTGCCGAACTGCTCGCGGCCCTGGACGCGCTGCCGTAGTCTCGTCTCCCCCCTTCCCACCCGAGGGAGTTGACCCGCCGTCATGACCACCCGGTGGACCACCCACGGCGTCGACCTGCTGCCCGGCTCCGTGCGCAAGCGCTTCCGGACCGACCAGCACGGCGCCCCGCCCGGCGACCCGGACTGCGCACCGGAACGGGAGTGGCGGGCGCTGGCGCTGCTCGACCGGTACGCCCCGGGCTGGCGCCCCGGCCGCTGGCCCGCGCGGACGGCACGCTCACCATGTCGCGGCTGCCGGGCCGCGCGCTGCGCGGCACCGTGCTGACGGACGAGCACCTGGACGCGCTGGCCCGCGCGGTGCGGCGGCTGCACCGGGCGGTGCCCGCCGAGCTGGTCGCCCGGCTGCCGAACCGGCGCTGGGACGTCCGGCAGTCCGCCGAGGCGATCCGGGACCGGGCCGCCGGGGCCGCCGCGGTGGGGGGCGGCGCCCCCGAGGTGCTGCGGGCCCTGGCGGCGGGCCTGCGCTGGCTGGACCGCGCGCAGGCCGGGCTCTGCGCGGACGGCCCGGCGGCGGCGCCCGTGCTGGGGCAGGCCGACGGCAACCTGGCCAACTTCCTCTGGGACGGCACCGGCGTCCGGCTGGTCGACTTCGAGGACTCCGGGCGCTCCGACCACCCGTACGAGCTGGCCGAGGTGGTCGAGCACGTCTCGTCCTGGGTGGACACCGACCTGGACGCGGCGGCCTTCCTGTCCCGCTTCGACCTCTCCCCCGCCGAGGACCGCCGCCTGTTGGAGTGCCGCCGCCTGCTGGCCCTGCTCTGGCTGGTCTTCCTCGCCGGCGACCCCGGCACCGCGCTCCGCAACCCGCCGGACACGCCCGCCCGCCAGGCGCGGCGCCTGCTCGCCCTGCTGGACTGCGCCGAGCCGCCCGGCTGAACGGGACCCTCCCGGTCTCCCCGCCTCCCCGCCTCCCGGTCTCCCCGCCTCACGGCAGCGGGAGGGTCTTCTCCAGTACCACCGAGGTGTAACGGACCGTCATGCCGACCTTGAGGTACAGGTCGAGCGCGCCCGTGCCGGAGTGCGTCCACAGCGTGCAGTGGCTCAGCCCGGCCTCCCGGCAGGCCCGGAAGGCGTGCTGGAGCAGGTGGCGGGCGATGCCGCGGTTGCGGTGGTCGCGGTCGACGGCGAGGCTCTCCACGTACCCGTCCCCGCTGCCGGGCTGGTCCAGCGACAGGGCCGCGCCGATCACCCGGCCGTCGGCCTCCGCGACCGCGAGCGGGGAGCGCTCGGGGTGAACGTCTCGCGGTGGACGGTGTGTTGGGCCCACTCCGCGAAGTCCATCCGGCGCGCCTTCCAGTCCGCGAAGGCGTCCTCGACGACCCGGTGCGCCGCGCGCGCGTCCCGCGGGTCGCCGGGGCGGAACGGGCGGACGGCGATGCCCGCGGGGGCGGGCCCGGGCTCGGGCAGGTCGGCGAGGGGGATCTCCAGGAGCCAGCTGGCGCCCTTGGGCCGGTAGCCGTAGGTGCGCAACATGGTCAGGCCGACCGGGTCGAGGTCGGCGACGACCTGGACGAGCTTGCCCACGCCCTGTTCGACGGCCCGGCTCTCCATCCAGCCCAGCAGCGCGGTGCCGATCCGGCGGCCGCGGTGCGCGGGGTGCACCCGGCACTCGCAGCGCCGGTCGCTCCACGCCCAGGCGGCCGGCCGCCCGTCCGGGGCGTGCACCAGCAGGGTGTCGGCGGCGGGGTCGAAGCCGGGGCGGGCCAGCACCGCCGCGACCTCGCCGCGGTCGGCCTCGGTCGCCCCGGCCCCGTGCAGGGCCCACTCACAGGTGGTCAGTAGGTCGAGGACGTCGAGCAGGTCGCGCTCCGGGTCGAGCGCCCGGGCGGTGTAGCCGGCGGGCAGGACGAGGGGCTGGGCCATCGGCGGAGGGTCCTTCCTGGTGGACGATGGGCGGCGGACGGGGGCGCGGTGCGCGCACGACCAGCCGGCGGCACCCGGTTCCAGCCGCTCGCCGGGCTTCCCCACACCGTTCGCACCTCCCGCCCGGGCAGCCTACTGAACGCGGACCGGTCCACCGGTCCGGGGCGGCAAAGGTTGCCGAAAGTAGTCGCAAAAGGTTTTTGACTGCGCAAAGTAATGGAAATGTCGGCAACCCGCCCAATCGGCTCGAACGATGCGAAAGCGTTACGTTACGCAGAGTGACATGTCCGTTTTGTCCGATGTGGAGATGCTGTAATTAATTCGAGTTCGATCTGAATAGGCCGCCATGTCGTGGCGAAGTTCATTCGGACCATCCCGCGTCGGACCGACCGGCCGTACGCCCCGCCTTCATATTCTTTACAAGATTTCCGGAAGTCGATAGCACATGAATCCCATGCGATCCGCGCGGACCCTCCTCCTCGGAGGGGCGACCGCGATCCTGGTCGGCCTGGTGGCGGCGCCCGCCGCCCAGGCCAATACCGCCTTCGAGAACCAGTGGAGCCCGGAGGCGTGCAAGAGCAACGTCGACAGTGGATTCAAGTTCACCCTCTGGTACAACTCGTCCTACGCGGGGACGTACCGGAACATCGGCTGGTCCGTCTACGACTTCTCCGATGAGAACGAAGGCGGCACGGCGCACGGCGCCCAGCCGCTGAACTACTGCAACACCGGTGCGGCCGGCAGCGGCCAGGGCATCAAGAACAACGCCGCTTCCGCCCAGAACCGGAACACCGGCCTCAGCGCCAAGGTGTACTACAACAGCGGATACCGGGGAGCGGTGGATGTGCTCACCCCGTTCAGCAGCTGGTTCCAGCTGAAGAACACGTACAACGAGAACGCCTCGTTCCTCTGGGCCTGAGGCCCGAACCAAGGTGCCGGAATTCGGCATCACCGAATTCCGGCACCCACCACCCTTCCTTCTCACGACGTCCCGGACGAGCCGCATCTCGCCCGGTATTTTGTCTGCGGTCTTTTCAGGAGAAATACGATGCGTTCCTCTCTCGGGCTCCGGAGGGTCGCTGCCCTTGCCCTCGCTGCTGCTGCGGCGGGCACCGCGGTGTCCGCCTGTTCCGGGCCGTCGGCGGAGCGGGCCGCGCGCCCGGCCGTTCCGTCCGGGACGGCCGGGGCAGCGGCGGCGGCCTTCGACCCTACGGACCCCGCGACCTGGAAGCTTCCCCTGGAGGCCTACCTGCCGACGGAGGACGAGGAGGGCCAGCTGCGGCGTGCACTGGGCTCGTTGGTCGAGGAGTGCGTGCACCACGCCGGGTTCAGCGACTGGCACCCGGCGGCCGCACTGCCGAAGCTGGGCCCCAAGACGCTGACCGACTGGCGTTACGGGATCCACGACGCCGAACTGTCCGCGACGCGGGGCTACCACCCCGATGCGGCGGAGCAGGCCGCCTACGACGCGGTGGTCCAGGAGGCGGCGCTCGACGGGGGCGACAAGGCGGACTCCGCCACGCTCTTCAGCTGCGGACAGCAGGGCGCCGAGAAGCTCGGGCGCACCGACAAGACGGTCGGCGAGTTGGCCCAGCGCCTCGCGAACGAGTCCTTCACCCGTTCCAAGCAGGAACCCGCCGTCGTCCGGGCCTTCGCCCAGTGGTCCGCCTGCATGAAGGAGAGCGGCTACGACTACAAGGAGCCGCTGGACGCCAGCGACGACCCGAAGGTCAACGGTCGTGACGTCACCCCGGCCGAGATCGACACGGCCATGGCCGACCTGGGGTGCCGTGAGCGCACCAGCGTCGCCCGGACGTGGTACGACGCCGAGGTCGCGCTCCAGAAGAAGGCGGAGGAGGACAACGCCCAAGCGCTGCGCGAGGAGCGCAAGCAGTTGGACGACGTTCTGAAGACCTCGGCCAAGACCATCGCCGGCGGCCGGTGATGACCACCTCTCAGGACTCCCGCGGTGCGGCCGGTTCCGACCCGACCGAACCGGGCGGCACGTCCTCCTCGTCCCCGCCGGACCGCGGCAGCGCGACGATGCGCCGGCGCAGGCGCGTGCTGGCCGCGTTGGTCGCCGCGGCCGTGGTCACCGGCGGTGCCGGCGTCGCCGCCGGAACGGTGCTGAAGTCCCCGGCCCAGGTGGCTGCCGAGACGCAGGCACCGCCCGCCGATGTCCTGACCGCTTCCGTCGAGCACAGGGTGGTGGCGGACACCTTGATCACCCGCGGTACCGTCAGCCCCGCCGTCTCGGTCGAGGTCGGAGGGACGGGTGCGGCGGCCGGGGCCGCCCGGGCCGTGGTGACGAAGGTAGAGGTCGAGCAGGGCCAGACCATCCGGTTCGGCAGCGTCCTGTTCGAGGTCTCGGGCCGTCCGGTGTTCGCCCTGCAGGGGAAGATCCCGGCGTACCGCGACCTGCGGGCCGGGATGACGGGGGACGACGTCGCCCAGTTGCAGAAGGCACTCGCCGCAGTCGGCTACCCGGTGGCGCCGGACGGCAGCGGCACGTTCGGCTCCGGTACGGAGCGTGCCGTCGAGTCGTTCTACCGGTCCATCGGCTACCGCCCGATCCGTGCGGCCGACGACAAGGCCCCCGGCGGGAGCACCGCCGCGGGTTCGACCGGCGGCAGGGTCCCGGCCGGGGGGACGGGTGCTGCCGGCGGCGGTGTGCCCGGTGCGGCTGGCGCGGAGCAGGAGTCCGGGCCCGTGGTCCTGCCGGCCTCCGAACTGGTGTACCTCGCGGGGGCGCCCGCCCGGGCGGGCGCGGTCGCCGCGAAGGTCGGTGACGCGCCGACGGACAAGCTGATGAGCGTCTCCATGGGGGCACTGGCGGTGCGCGGCGAGGTCACCGCCCGGCAGCGGGGCATGCTGCGGCCCGGTCAGCAGGTGGAGATCCTCGACGAGGGCACCGGTGCGGCGGTGGCGGGCAAGGTGGCCTCGGTCGCCGACGTTCCCACCGCGGCGAAGGCCGGCGCTGCGGAGGCCCAACCGGGAAGCTCCACGTACACGGTGAAGATCGCCCCCGAGCAGCCGCTCGCACCGGAGTCGGCGGGCCGGGACGTCCGGTTGACCATCACCTCGGCGTCCTCGTCCGGGAAGGTGCTCGCCGTACCCGCTGCCGCGCTGTCCACCGGCAGCGACGGCCGGGTGAGCGTCGGTGTCCGGGCCGGGGCGGGTGCGGTTCGCCGGGTCGAGGTGCGCGTCGGCGCGTCCGGCGGGGGTTTCGTGGAGGTGTCCCCGGTCGGCGGCGGGCAGTTGACGGCGGGCGCCCGGGTCGTGGTCGGTGACGCTCCCGCCGCGTCGAACGGCGGGCGGCCGTGAGCACCGCGCCGGTGATCGAGTTGCGGGCGGCGGGGCTGACGTACCCCGGGCCGCCGGCGGTGCACGCCCTGCGTCCCTGCGGGCTGACGGTCGGCCGGGGCGAGTACGTCACCGTGGTCGGTCCGTCGGGGGCGGGCAAGTCGACGTTCCTGAACATCATCGGGCTGCTCGACGTCCCGACCACCGGCCGCTACCTGCTCGACGGGTTCGACGTCGCCACGGTGAGCGACCGGCACCGGACGGCCCTGCGGGGCACCCGGATCGGTTTCGTGTTCCAGTCCTTCCACCTGCTGGAGCACCGCTCCGCCCGGGAGAACGTGGAACTGGCCATGGTGTACCAGCACGTCGGGCGCCGTGAGCGGCGCCGGCGCGCGGGCGAGGCGCTGCACCGGGTCGGGCTGGCGCACCGCGTCGAGGCGACCCCCAGCCGGTTGTCGGGCGGTGAGCGCCAGCGGGTGGCCATCGCCCGGGCCCTGGCGGCCGAGCCGTCCCTGCTGTTGTGCGACGAGCCGACCGGCAACCTCGACTCGCGGACCGCTGCGGCCGTCCTCGACCTCTTCGACGACCTCCACCGTGACGGAATGACCATCATCATGATCACCCACGATCCGCAGGTGGCCCTGCGCGCCCAGCGGACCGTCCGCATCAGCGACGGCGTCCTGACCGAGACCCGGGCGACCACGGAAGGGGCAGTGATCGCGTGAAGCGCCGTCGACCACCGCGGGCGCGCTCCCGGATGGGCGTGGCGGACCTGCTCGGCGAGGCCGTGGCCGGGCCGTTCAGCGACCCGCCCGGTCGGTCCTGACCACGCTCGGTACCGTGCTGGGCGTCGGTTCCCTCATCGCCGTCCTCGGCCTGACCAGCACGACCGCCTCGCAGATCGACTCCCGGTTCAGCCGGCTGACCGCGACCGAGGTGAAGATCGAGGACATCTCGGCCAAGAACGGCGCTCCGGCCGGCACCGCCTTCCCCGAGGACGCGGACTCCCGCATCGAGGCCCTGAACGGAGTGACGGCGGCCGGCGTGTACTGGCGGATCCGCACGGGCCCCCAGGAGCAGGTCTCCTCGGCACCCGCGGGCGCCGCCTACGCGGTCACCGACCGGCAGGCCCAGGTCGTGGCCGCCTCCCCCGGACTGCTGCGGGCCGTGGGCCCCGAGCTCGCCCAGGGACGGCTGTTCGACGGCTTCCACGAGGAGCGCCACGAGAAGGTCGCCGTGATCGGCGCCTCCGTCGCAGCCCGGCTGGGCATCACCGGGCTGCAGAACGGGCCCGCCGTCTTCGTCGGGGACACCCCGTTCACCGTCGTCGGCATCCTGCGGGACGTCGAACGGCGGCCCGAACTACTGACCTCGGTCGTCGTACCGCGCGGGACCGGCCAGGAGATCTGGGGCCCGCCCGCGGACGACCGGGCCGAGATGCTGGTGACGACCCGGCTCGGCGCGGCCGTGCAGGTCGCCGACGAGGCTCCGCTCGCGCTCCGCCCCGAACATCCCGAGCGCCTGCGGGCCACCCCTCCCCCGGACCCGCGGACGCTGCGTTCGGGCGTCCGGGGCGACCTCGGGCAGCTGTTCCTGCTGCTGGCGGCGGTGTGCCTGGTGATCGGCGCGGTCGGCATCGCCAACACCACCCTGGTCGCCGTGATGGAACGCACCGGCGAGATCGGGCTGCGCCGCGCGCTGGGTGCCCGCGCCCGGCACATCACCGCCCAGTTCCTGGCCGAATCCACCCTGCTCGGCTTGCTGGGCGGCGTGATCGGCGCGTCCGCCGGCACCGTCACCGTCGTCGCCGTCTCGGCGGTCCGGCAGTGGACGCCCGTCCTGCACCCCGCCGCCGTGGCCGGCGCGCCGCTCCTGGGCCTGGCCACCGGCCTCGTCGCGGGTCTCTACCCGGCGTGGCGCGCCTCCCGGATACCGCCCGCCGAGGCACTGCGCCGCTGACGGCCCCGGCCGACCCCGGCCCGCGGCACTCGTCCGCGAGGCCGGCCGGACGCACGGGCCGCACCACGCACCACGCACCACACCACTGGATCTCCGGTCCGCCGGCACCGCGCGGGCGGACCGGGAATCCGGCATCCCCCGAAACAAGATCACTCGTAGTCGAAGGAGAGCCGATGAGGCTCCTACCACGTGCCGGACGTCCGCTCGCCGCCTTGGCGGCCGCCGTCGTGGCGGCCGCCCTGGTCCAGGGCGCCGATGCCCGGGCCGACGCCCGTACCGCCCCGGAGGCTCAGCCCGGCGCGGCGCCGACCCACCCGTCCGCGGTCGAGCCCGCCAAACGCGGCGAACTCCTCGGCAAGGGCTGGGAGAAGTCGACGGACCGGGCCTGGACCACTTCCGGCGACGCCGACGGGTTCCACGTCCTCGCCGCCGACGCCAAGGACGGCTACAGCTGGCACACCGTCACCACCTTGCGCGAGGAGGGCCTGGACGCCGACCAGTGGATCGGCAACGCCTGCGTCACCGGTTCCGGCAAGCGCCTGGTCGCCGTGTACGCGCCGCGCACCTTCGCCAACAAGGCGGACCTGTTCGGCCGCGGCGGGTTCACCGCCGTCGTCGACCTGGAGACCGGCCAGGTCACGAAACTGCCGGTCCACGCGTCGCTGGCGTACTACAGCCCCGGCTGCGGCACCGACGAGCAGGCCGTCCTGACCCAGTCCGGCGACGAGAGCCTCCCCGGCACCGGCTGATCCGCGTCGACGCGGCCACCGGCACCGTCTCCGCGCCCCTCGCGGTCGAGGGACAGGTCTCCTCCGCCGTACCGGCCGGGGACGGCACCGTCGTCGCCGCCGACACCGAGCGGCTCATCCGGATCGACGCGAACGGCAAGCGCACCGAACTCGCCAAGACCGACGCGGTGCCCTTCCACCTCAAGCCGGACGCGGACGGCGGCGTGGTCTTCATGGACCACAAGGGCAACGACGCCAGCGTCAAGCGACTGCCGTCGGCCGACAGCCGCAAGGCCCCGCAGCCCGGCCGGCCCGACACCCTCGCGGCCGGCGGTCTGGACCGACTCGGTCTGGCCGCCGGCTCCCACGGCAAGGTCTTCATCACCGGCGAGCCCGGCAAGGTCGCCGGGCTGCCCCGCCAGGTCAAGCACGTCAAGGCCCCCAACGACGCCACCGTCTCCACCGAGGGCCGGGCGGTGATCGACCGCACCGCCTGGGCCGATCAGCAGAGCGTCCAGCTGACGCCCGCCACCGGCGCCGAGCCCCGACCGGTGGCGATCGAGATGAGCGTTCCGGACACCGGCAAGGCCACCGCCTTCACCGTCGCTCCGGACGCCGCACCCGCCTCCGGCACGGCCTCCGCTCCGGCTTCCACCGCCACTGCGCAGGGCGCCTCCGGCGCCGCGCCGCGCACGCTCTCCGCCCAGGCCGCGTCCGCGGGTTCCCCGTCCGACCCGGTCGAGGGGGAGCGCTTCTGCGCCGTCCCGCGCAACGACCCGCGCAACCAGGCCATGCAGCCCAAACCGCGACAGGTCGAGTGGGCCGTCGACCAGGCCGTCGTCGGGAACCTGAACACCCAGCGCCCCGCGAACTGGAAGAACCTCGGCATGCCGGCCTACTCGCCGCAGGGCCTCTTCCCCTCCCTCGGCCTCAACGGCGGCGGACACGTCCCCGCACAGATCATGCTCGGCATCATCGCGCAGGAGTCCAACATGTGGCAGGCCGCGCGCTACGCCGTCCCCGGCGTCACGGGCAATCCGCTGATCGGCAACTACTACGGCCGCCCGATCTACAACGCCTCCACCGCCGACGACTGGGACATCCACTGGGACAAGGCCGACTGCGGCTACGGCCTCACCCAGCAGACCGACGGCATGCGGCTGCCCGAGCACACCCCCGCCGGGGCCGCCCCGGCCATGGCGTACCAGACCCAGCGGGCCGTCGCCCTCGACTACGCCACCAACATCGCCGCCGGTCTGCGCACCCTGCAGCAGAAGTGGAACGAGACCACCGCGGCCGGGATGAAGCTGAACAACGGCGACTGGTCCAAGCCCGAGAACTGGTTCTACGCCACCTGGGCCTACAACTCCGGCTTCCACGCCGACGCCGGCGACGGCAGCCCCTGGGGCCTCGGCTGGGCCAACAACCCCGCCAACCCCAACTACCCTGCCAATCGCAAGCCGTTCCTGAACGCCAACAACTACGCGGACGCCTCCCACCCGCAGGACTGGCCGTACCCGGAGAAGGTCATCGGCTGGGCCGCGTACCCGATCGAGGGACTCGAATCGCCCGGCACGACCGTCGCCGGCTTCCGCGCGGCCTGGTGGAACGGCGCCGACGGCGCCGCGGCCAACGCCAACCGCTACACCGCTTCACCGCCCGCCACCCTGTTCTGCGACGCCGGCAACGCCTGCCTGCCCGGCCAGTCCTACACCCCCAACGCCCCCGACGTCGTCGGCGAGCCGGCCGGCCCCTGCGCCCACACCACGGGTGGCAAGTACGACCTGAAGTGCTGGTACAACAAGCCCGCCACCTGGAAGAGCGACTGCTCCTACAGCTGCGGCAACGAACTCATCCGCTTCAACACCACCTACCCGGAGGAGGCGGACGGCACGGCCTACCCGCCGAACTGCACGCTCGCCGGCCTGCCCGCCGGCGCGATGGTCGTCGACGACCTTCCCGACACGGTGCCCTCCGTCCGTCCGAACTGCACCCGGCCGCCCAACTACGGAACCTTCTCGCTGGACTTCGCCCGGGACGCCGTCGGCAACTACCCGTCCAAGGTCGACTTCCACCAGCTCGGCGCGGGCTTCGGCGGACACTTCTCCTTCGCGCACACCCGCACCGCCGGGGCCCAAGGCGGCAAACTCGCCGTCACCGGCACCTGGAAGCTCGCCGTCGACGTCAACGGCCCGGCGCAGGTCCTCGTGCACCTGCCCGACCACGGCGCCCAGACCACCGAGGCCAAGTACGAGATCGACACCGCGAAGGGCACCAAGTCCCGCACGATCTCCCAGCCCGGCACCGGAAACCGCTGGGTTCCCCTCGGTGTGTTCCTCTTCGCCAGCAAACCGACCGTCCGGCTGTCGAACGTCACCGACCACGGCACCGGCGACGCCGACATCGCCTACGACGCCATCGCCGTGGCCCCGGTCCACGGCACGTTCGTCGAGCGCACCTTCGACGCGGTCGCCAACTTCTCCAGCCACCAGAACCTGGACACCGACACCCCCTCGGCCATCACGACCCCGATGCGCACCCGCCAAACCCTGTACGACTGGGGCCACGCCCGCACCGCCGGTGGCCGGAACTACGACGGCCGGACGCTGCACGGGCTCAGCAACTACGCCACCTGCCAGCCCGGTGCTGCTTCGGCCGACTGCGTCGGCGCCGCCACCGCCCGGGCCGCCGCGGACTGGGGCAGGGACGTCGAGGCCGCCGGCACCGACACCATCGCCGATTGGCTGGCGTTCGCCAACCGGCCCGCCCCCACGGTGATCGACCCGCACGACTCCTACACCGACGACCACTCCTACAAGATCAAGACGCACATCGAGGCCAGTTGGGTGGCCGGCGACGACGGGAAGATCGTTCCCGGCAGCGAGGCCGTCGTCTACGCCCCGCGCACCGGCAACACCGAGATCGCCCCGTTCATCACCGCGTTCGTGAAGGCCACCGTCGCCGACTACGGCAGTCTCGGGATCACTCTGCCCGACCTGAGCTTCACCGCCACCGACCCGAACGTCCACGGCACCACTGCCAGGATCGCCAATCCCATCGAAACGGGGATCACCCCGGGCCAGGCCTACGTCCCGGGCACCCGCCCCGCCCGGATCGACTCCAACGGCACCTGTCTGAACACGAAGATCGTCAGCGGTGGCAGCATCGGCTACCGCCTCCTCGACGCCCAGCCCAGCACCGATGCCGCCATGAACACCTGGGCGAACAAGCTCGCCGCACTCGCCGACCGGGATCGGTCCCCAGGGAGGTCGCCGACACCGCGGGCGACATCTACAGCACCTTCTTCCGCCAGGCCGTCAAGAACAGCACCGGAGACCTCTCGGGCGGCTCGCTCTACAACATGGCACCGCCGATCTGGCAGAACATCAGCATGGCCTTCTGCACCGACGGCACCGTGAAGTCCACCCAGGCCACCGCCAACCCGGACAACACTCCCGCGCTGGGCCTCGCCTACCAGAGCTACATGCCCGACCTCTTCCTCTACCTGGACGGCCGGATGGTCGACCAGACCGGCCGACCGAGCAGCGGTCCGGTGCAGCACGGGGACTTCGGCAAGTTCTCCGCCATTCCCGGTGTCACGGGCACCACCACCGCGTACGGCACCTGCGGCATCGACATCAAGGGCAACGGCGGCAACCCCTGGTCCATCCAGGCGACGCCCGAGAACTTCCCCGTCGACCGTCCCAAGACCGTGATGTTCTGCGACGACGGAAGCCACGCCGGATAACCTCTCGTGGTGGGGGCCCGGCTCCGGGCCCCCACCACCCGACCCAGAACCCATGCACATGCACACCCCCCAGCTGGTCCGCGCCGCCCTCACGGCGACCTCGCCCGTCTTCACCACGGCCCTCACCGTCACCGCCGTCGCCACCGGCGCGGTGGGTTCGGCGGCCGACCTCCCGTACGGGATCGTGGCCGGTCTGCTCCCCGCAGCGGGC
Source organism: Kitasatospora fiedleri (assembly GCF_948472415.1). Taxonomy (NCBI): domain Bacteria; kingdom Bacillati; phylum Actinomycetota; class Actinomycetes; order Kitasatosporales; family Streptomycetaceae; genus Kitasatospora; species Kitasatospora fiedleri. Next base: position 130,545 of record NZ_OX419519.1, read on the forward strand.
CTATGGGCCGTCCTGCCGCCGCTCCTGGCCGGAGGACGGCCGGTCCTGCGCACGCCCGCGGTCTGGGCGGCCGTCACCGCCGCGCTCGTCGGCTGCCTGACGCTCGCCGCCTTCTTCTACGCGTCCTTTCTCGCGTTCGTCCTGGTCCCGCTGCTCGGCGCTGCACGGCCCTGGCCGCCGGCGGCTGTCTCGCCGGGTACCGCGGACACCGCTGGGGAACCGCACTGGCCACCGTGCCGCCCCTCCTCCTGGCCCTGGCGATCCTTCCGGCCTTCGCCACCAGCTCGCTCTCGACGTCTCGGCCACCGCTGCCGCCTTCCTCCTGACGTCGGCAGCGTTGACCTGGACGGCCGAGCGCAGGCGCGACGGCGGTAGGGAGAAGAGCCTGCCCGGCTCTTGACACCCCGGGGACCGCACGGTATCCGGAGCACCGCTCTCCCGACGGCTCCGTCCGCGGGGGCGGGCATGGGCCTCGTGATCAGCCGGAGGACCGGGACGAGGCGGGCTGCCAGGTCTCCCCACCGCAGTCGGACCATCCGGTGGTCGGGTTGCGCCGGGTTGGCCGGGTTGTTCCGGCACACCCGGGACGCGGCCCCAGCCCCAGCCCCGCGAAGGAGGGATCAGGCGGTGCCGAGGTAGTAGGCGCCGACGCTGCGGCGGTGGTCGTGGTCGTCGGCCGGTGCGCCCGGGGCGAAGTCGGGTGAGTTCTTGATCTCGTCCGTCGTCCGGCTCAGCCAGACCCGACCTGTCGTCGTGGTCGATCCGGGTGACGGTGCCCGCCGGGACGAGCACCACGCGGCCGAAGATCCACGGGCCGGTGTCGACCAACAGGTAGGCGTCGCCCACGTCCTCGCTGTGCTTGTCGACCTTGCCGATGCGGCCGTCCGCCGCCTCCACCCGGTAGCCCGTCAGGTCGGTGCCGGTGGCGTACCCTTCGGCGTTTCTCCCAGTCCCAGATCCCCTCGCCATGACGGCCTCCCTCCCTCGTCGGTGGTTCCGTTCCCTACTTCCACCGACTACCCCCGGCCGCTGCCGCGATGCCCGTCCCGTCCTCGTTCCCCCCGATCGGGCGAGTGCGGCACGCGCCCTCCGCGCCCCGACCGACCTCGGGCTCACCCACCCGCGGCACCGTCGGCGGACCGGGGCTGCCGCCCGGGCGGCGGCCCCGGTCGCACGGGCGTCTTCTAGCCCTGGGCCGGCCCTCCAGGAGGACCGGCAGGGTGCGGTGGCCGTTGGAGATCAGCGATTCGACCGGCTCCAGCACGGTGTCCGAGGCGAGGGCCAGGCGCGGGAAGCGTGCGAACAGGGCGCGCAGGGCGGTGCGGGCCTCCAGACGGGCCAGGGGGGCGCCGAGGCAGAAGTGCGGGCCGTGGCCGAAGGCGAGGTGGTCCTTGGAGCGCCGGGTGACGTCGAACTCCGCGCCGCTGTCGCCGTGCCGGGCGGGGTGGCGGCCGGCGGCGGCGTAGGAGGCCAGGATCGCCTCGCCGCGGTGGACGGTCAGCCCGCCCGGCAGCGCGATGTCCTCCAGGGCGTAGCGCATCGGGAGGTGCGCCAGGGGCGCCTCCCGGCGCAGCGACTCCTCGACCACGTCGTCCCAGCCCGCCTCGCCGCGCGCACCAGCGCGAGCTGGTCGGGTGGGTGAGCAGCAGGGCGACGGAGTTGTCGATCAGGTTGACGGTGGTCTCGTAGCCGGCGGCGATCACCAGCATGAGGGTGTCGAGCAGTTCGTCCTCGGTGAGGGCGCCGCCGTCGCCCTCGGTGTCGCGGCGGCGATCAGTAGGGAGGTCATGTCCTCGCCGGGCCGTTCGCGCTTGGCGGCGACCAGCGTCGCGATCACCGCGTACAGGGCCGCGCTGTTGGCCTGGGACTGCTCCGGGGTGAGGGTGGTGTCGAAGACCCCCTCGGCGTACCGGCAGAAGCCGTCGCGCAGTTCGTCGGGCAGACCGAGCAGGTGGGAGATGACCAGGATCGGCAGCGCGCGGGCCAGGTGCTGCCGCAGGTCGACCGGCCCCCCCGCCGGCGCCTTCGGCGGCGACCGCGTCGAGCAGCCCGGCCGTCATCCGCTCGATCCGGTCGGCCAGGGCGGCGACCTGACGGGGGGTGAGGGCCGCGCTCACCAGGCGGCGCAGCCGGCGGTGGTGCTCGACGTCCGTCGTGGACATGTTGCGGGCCGTCACCCACAGGGCCAGCGGCCAACCCGCCGCCACCTGCGGGTAGTCGGGCCAGTGCCGCGGGCCGTTCTTGGCGAACCCTCGGGTCCTTGAGCAGTTCCTCCAGCAGGTCGCGGGTCGGACACCGCCCACGTCTGCACCCCGAGGATGTCGGCGGGCGTGGCGGGCCCGCGCGCGATCAGCTCGGCGGTCTCGGCGTCCCGGGCCCGCCCGGTGGGGTCCAGGACGAGCACGGAGTGGTCGACCGGGCACTTCAACGGCCGGTTCAGCGGACGGTTCGACAGGCGGTCCGACGGGTGATTCGACGGGTGGTCCGACGGGGTCGGCTGGCTCTCCGAGCGGTTCTCCGACTGGCTTTCCACGAGGGCTCCTTCACGTGGGCCGAAGCGACGAAACGCGAACACGTACTCGACAGTGGTCGGCGACGCACCTCGGCCAACGATCCGGCGCTCCGCCGTACCCCGACTACCTCGTACGTGCCCGACCCGGACCGCCGCCCCGACGCCCGCCGGTACTCACGCCTGCCTCCGAACCCCGGCCACGGCCTTGCGGGGGCAGAGGCACGGGCAGGAACGGGGTTCGGGGGCGGCGCGGGCGCAGGGCGGCGGCGACCAGCCCGTCGAAGCAGGTCGGCAGGGTGGGGGTGCGGTCCTCCGGGGCAGTGGCGCCGTGCCGGGCGAGGAAGCGGCCGACCGCCCGGCGGCCGGCGTTCTCGCGGGGACGAGGATCTCGCGCGGTTCCGGGCCCCGGGCGCTCTCGACCGCGCAGACGGAGCGGGTCGGCGAGCGGGGGCGGGCAGCGGGGACGGGCAGCGCGCCGGCCGCCGGCGGACTGCGGGCGCTGGGCGGACTAGGGGTCGGCCCGGCTACGGTCTGACGTAGCGCCACATGTCGCGCGGGCGGCCGTCCACCACCTGGTGGGCGGGCCGCAGGCCGGTGCATCGAAAGCCGGCGCGTTCGGCGGTGCGGATCGAGGCGGTGTTCCACGGTTTCCACGGACGGACAACTCCAGCCCGGGGACGCCCAGTTCGTCGAGTGCCCAGCCGGTGACGGCGTCCAGCGCCACTCTGGCGGTGCCCCGGCCGCGGGCCGGGCCGGCCACCCAGTAGCCGACCGTCGCCCAGCCGCGCAGCGGCAGTTCGCCGACCCAGAGGCCGACGCTGCCGACCGCTCGGCCCGCCGGGTCGACGATCACGAACGGGTAGCCCGTCCCGATCTCGGTGCGCCGCCACTGGCGTTCCACGAACGCCGTCGCGCCCGCCTCGGTGTACGGCGCCGGGACGGTGGTGATCAGCGGGATGTACGGGTCGGTCGACGCCTCCCGGATCAGGCCGGTGTCGTCCAGGCTCCAGCGGCGCAGCCGGAACCCGTGCGCGGCCGGGAGTTCGGGCATCGTCCGGGGCAGTTCCATGCCCGCCATCCTGCCGCACCGGAGGTCCGCGGTTCCCGTCCGCCCGGGCCCGTTCCCGCACCGGCCGTCCCGCCCGCTCGAGTCGAACCGCCGCCCCGGCAGGGGGTCAGCGGGCGGTGGACGCGGGGGTGCGCAGCGTGCGCAGGGTGCGGTCGAAGGCGGTGAGGAGCAGGAACAGCACGGCGGCGACCAGCATGATCCAGGCCAGCTGGTGCATGCCCGCGGTGCCCGCGTGCGGGCCGTACGCGGCGGCGGTCCCGGCGGAGGCGACCATCGAGCCGAGGTAGGCGAAGGTGCGCAGCAGCCCGGCGGAGGAGCCGGTGCGGGCCGGGTCGGACTGCAGGAAGACGGAGTTCTGCAGGGCGAGTCCGTTGGCGCCCTGCGGGACGCCGAAGACCACGGCCAGCAGCAGCAGCGCCCACAGCGAGCTGTGCACGCCGAGGGCGAGCATCAGCAGGCAGGCGGCGATCTGGCCGACGGCGCCGGTCAGCAGCATGGCCCGGATGCCGCCGCGCCGACCGGCCAGGACCGAGACCCCGATGCCGACCAGGAAGGTCGGCGCCTGCACCAGCCCGGCCTGGATCGGGGAGAGGCCGAAGCCCTCCTCGGTCCACTGCGCGAAGCCGTACAGGAAGGCGTACGAGACGACGTACGCGGCGAGGGCGCGGGCGTAGGTGGTGAGCAGCGGGGTGTTGCCGCCGAGCACCTTGACGTCGATGAACGGGTGTTCGGCGCGGCGTTCGCGGACGGTGAAGGCGACGGCGGCGGCCAGGGTGAGCAGCGGCAGGTACCAGCGGTCGGCGTGCGGGTGCATCAGGAACAGCAGCAGCGAGAGCAGCAGGACCGCGAACAGCGCCATCCCGGGCAGGTCGATCCGGCGCAGCGGGCCCGGGTCGCCGGGTCGGCGCTCCGGCCGCTCCTGCGGTTCCTGCCGGGGCAGCCGGAGCGCGCCGAGGGTGACGGCGAGCAGCGACAGCGGGATGTTCAGCGCGAAGGTGCTGCGCCAGCCGCCGAGGCCGGTGAGCAGTCCGCCGAGCAGCGGGCCGACCACGGCGACGGTCTGGTTGGCGACGGCGAGCAGGGTGAGCACCCCGGCGGGGCTGTCGCGTCCGGTGCGCCGGGCCTCGGCGCGCAGCAGGGCCATCGCGGCGGGGTAGCCGGCGCAGGTGCCGAAGCCGAGGACCACCCGGGCGGCGATCAGCGTCCCGAGGTTGGGGGCGAGGGTGCCGACCACCCCGGCGACGCCGACCAGGCTGGTGCTGGCGAGGAACAGCCGGCGCGGCCCGAACAGGTCGATCAGCCGTCCCACTACGGGCTGCCCGAGCGCGGTGGCCAGGTACAGCGCGACACCAGCCAGGCCGTCTGCGCGGGCGAGGCGCCGAGGGCGGCCCCGATCGGGACGAGCGCGACGGCGATGATGGTGGAGTTGATCGGGTTGAGGACGGAGCCGAGCACCATCGGGGGGACGAGCCGGCGGTCGATCGCGGGGCCTCGGCCGGTACGGCGGGGGTGCTCGCGACGGTCTTGTGGTCGGTCATGGTGCTTCTGCCGCTCGCTGGGGGTGGGGGGTGGGGGTGGAGGGGAAGGCAAGTGGGGGCGCGGGAGGCGCGCCGTGCGGCCGGGTCGGCGCGGTCGGGTTCAGTCGTGCACCAGTCGTTCGAGCGGCCATGGCCGCGATCACGGTCTGCCGCTCCTCCTCGGTGCACTTGCGCTGGAGTTCGGCGGCCAGCCACTCGCTGCGGGCCCGGCGGCCCTCCTCGCCGCGGCGCCGGCCTCGGCGGTGAGGGCGATCAGCAGCCGGCGGCCGTCCTCGGGGTCGCGCCGCCGTTCCACCAGGCCCTCCGCCGCCAGGGCGGCGATGGTGGTGGCCATCGACTGGTGCCGCATCCCCTCGGCGGCGGCGAGGTCGCTGGTGGTGAGGCCGGCGCCCGCACTGTCCAGCAGCCGTCCCACGGTGGACGCCTGGGTGAGAGTGAAGTCCCCGGTGCCGGCGGCGGCCCGGAGCCGGCGGCGGAGCTTCCCGATCACCGACCGCACCTGCTGCGAGGCGCGCACGGCGGACGGCTCGGGCCCGGGCGAGGGCACGGGCACGGGGGTCGGCTTCTGGGCCGGGGCCGGAGTCGGGGTCAGGGTCGGAGTCGGGTGCGGCGTCCGGCTCGGGGGCTTCGCTCATGCTTCCCACCCTAGGTTTCCACCCGCCGAATGTACAGTTTCCCTGTAGATTTCCGGCCGGTCCCCGCCCCGCGCGGGGCCGTTTGGCAGGCCGCCACGGCGGCTGCTAGGTTGCCGGAGGCCGTGCGAGAGACCGAGGAGGTGGTACCCGTGAACGCAGTATCGACATGGGTGCTCCCCTCCGGGGCCCGGTCGGGCGTCAGTAGGTCGTCCGGGAGCGCCGTTCCTGAGCACTCCCGAAAGGCACCACCGCCATGAGCACCCTCCGCTTCACCTCCGAACAGCGTCTCGAGGACGGCGTCCTGGAGCGCGCCTTCGCCCTCGGCGACGTCCCCGGCCTGCTGTGGACCCCCGGGTCCGCGCCGTCCGCCGACGGCACCACCCGCTGATCCTGATCGGCCACCCGCCGCTCGGGCTGCGCCGGATGTACCCGCGCCTGGCGGGCCGGGCCCGGTACTACGCGGCGCGGCACGGTTTCGCCTCCGCCACCGTCGAGCTCCCGGCAGCGGCGAGCGGCCCCGCTGGGAGGCCGTCGAGCAGGCCCGCGCCGAGCTGCGCCGGGTGCTGGCGGCCGGCGAACCCGTCAGCGGCGAGATCGTCGACGCGCTGATCCTCCCGCTGGTCGAGCGGGCCGTCCCGGAGTGGGCGGGCCGCGCTGGACGCCCTGCTCGCCCTGCCCGGCATCGACGGGCCGGTCGGGTACGAGGGGGGTGATCTCCGTCGGCATCCGGCTCGCCCTGGCCGACCGCGGATCGCGGCGGCCGTCCTGTTCGCCGGGAGTTTCGTCCCGCGCCGTGTTCGAGGAGGCCCGCCGGGTCACCGTCCCGCTCCAGGTGCTGCTCCAGTGGGACGACGAGGGCAACGACCGGCAGGCCGCGCTCGACCTGTTCGACGCCCTCGGCTCCCGGGAGAAGACCCTGCACGCCAACCTGGGCGGCCACACCGGCGTCCCCGCGTTCGAACTCGACGCCGGGGCCCGCTTCTTCACCCGCCACCTGAGGTAGCCCGCCCTGCGGCGCCCCGCCCGCCGGGGCGCCGCCCTCCCCGGGGCTCAGGGGAGGGCCACGCCGTATCCGGCGAGGCCGTCGCGGAGTTCCTCGCGGTCGGTGCGGACCAGCCGGCCGCCGGTGAAGTGGCGGTCGTCGGTGAGTTCGGCGACGCAGCCGGGCGGCGGGACGAACGTTTCTGCATCCTCGGCGGTGTCGAACTCCGCTTCGGCCAGCACCAGTCGCAGCAGCGGGCCCTCGAAGACGTCGACCCGAGCGGGGGGACGCTCAGCCGGGTCTTGGTCAGCTCGGGGCCGGGCAGGGCCGCCCGCAGGCGGGCGTACTCCTGCTCGGAGAGGTACAGGTTGGTGACCAGGCCTGGACCGCGCCGGGTTCGCCCGGGGGGACGGGGACCTTCTGGGTGAGCTTGTACGTGCACTCGCCGGTGTCGAGCCGTTCGACCCGGCGCAGCCGCAGCCGGGTGCCCTCGACGTACCGGTCGGTGATCCGGCGGGCGACGGTGACGGCGCCGGGGGCGGGCACCCGGGCGAGCAGGAAGCGGGCGCTCCCGCTCGACCCTGGCGTACTTCCCCGCCGCCGTGCCGCCGCACCCGTCCGGAACGGCCCCGCCACGCCCGTCCGGAACGGTCCCGCCGCACCCGCCGTCGCCACCGTCGACGTGTTCGCCGCGCTGTGCTTCCCATCTCGCGCTTCCCCCTCGGGCTCTCCCGTCGACCGCCCGCACCAGGCCCCCGTCGGCGTCGCGGGCGGTCGTCTCCAGCGTAGTGCGCGTGCCGCTCCGGTACGGCGCGCGCCACCCGGTGTTCCCCGACTCCGGTCGGTTCCGTTCACCGGGCGGACAATTGACGCACCGAACCGGACACCGACCGGTCAGTTGCCCAGGAACGGGAACAGGTTGACGAAGGGGTCCGTGGTCACGGACACCCGCGTCCGAACGGGTCGTCGAAGTCCCAGATCAGGAACAGCAGGAACCCGATCAGCGCGCTGAACGTGCCGGCCAGGACCAACTCGCGCCGCGAGCGGCGGATCTGGAGCGCGAACAGCATCCCGACGGTGACCAGCCCGCCGACGCCGAGGCCGAACCAGACCACCCCGGGCATGGTCGGGCCGACGTTGCGCCCCGCGAGGTGCGGGCCTCGTCGGCGACCGCGATCTTGTCCATCATCGCCTGGTACGCCTGCGCCTCGATGTCGTTCTGCGGCTCCCGCTCGGCGACGTCGGTGCGCAGCTTGCCCAGCAGCTCGGTGCCCTGGGGCTGATCTCCCCGATCTCCCCGTGGGTGCGCATGTAGTGCCACTCGGTGTCCACCACGAACGAGACGTAGGTGTCGACGTCCTTCTGGACCACGGCGCGGTAGTCGGCGGGGAACACCTCGGCCCGGGCGCTGACCTCGTGCAGCGACTGGGCCTCGGTCTGCACGTCGTCCTGCGCGGCGGAACGGGACTCCCAGACGCCGGCGATCGCCAGGCCCAGCACGATCGCGTAGACCACGCCGATCATCATGGTGATGTACTCGATGACGTCCGGCGTCTCCGAGGTGTCCTCGTCCTCGTCGGCCTTGCGGTGTCTCACCAGCACGACCGCGACGACGACCAGGCACGCCCCGGCCATCGCGAGGGCGAGTGCCAGCCATTCGGACATGACGGGTCCTCTCCTGAACAGTTGGACCGTCCGGCCCGGCAGGTCCGGTCCGGAGGGTGAACGGGGGTCGGCGCGGGCCGACGGGGATCGACGGTGCGCTGTCCGCCCGCCGCCCTGACGGTGCGTCAGGAACGGCCGCGGCGTCCGGCGCCGCCGGACTTCCCGCGCGCGGGCGCAGCGCGGCCGCCGCGAGCACGGCGGGGACGGTGACCACCAGCATCCGGGTGGTGGTCGGGGTGCCGCGGTGCTTGGGCGCCTCGGCGGCCAGTGGCGGCGGCGGCAGGTGCACGACCGGCGCGGGCCGGACGGGTGCGGGGCTCGGGGCGGGCGGGGTCGGCGCGGGGCTCGGCGGCGCGGGCGGCGGTGGGCCTCGGGGGTGGGCGGGCCGGGCCGGGCGCGGCTTCACGGGGACCACCGCCCGGGGCGGGGTCGGCGTGGGCGTCGGCACCGGCTTCGGGGTGGGCGTGGGGGTGGGCTTCGGCTTCGGGCGTGGGGGTCGGCGTGGGCTTCGGGCTGGGGCTGGGTGTCGGCGTGGGCGTGGGCGTGGGCGTCGGGGTGGGTTTCGGCGTCGGGGTGGGCGTGGGTTTGGGGTGGCAGTGGTGCCCGTGCCCGTCCTCCCAGTGGTCGCCTCCCCATCCGTGGCCCTGCCCGTTCCCGCCCTGCGGGTGGAGCGGGACGTCGACCCCGGCGCCGGCGTTCACCTCGACGTGCACACCGGCGGCGTCGACCGAGGTGTGCACACTTGACGCAGATGTCGAGCCGGCCGTCCCCGGTGCCGCCGGGGCCGCGGGCGGCGGACGCGGCCTGGGTGGCGCCGGTGAGCACCGCGCAGACCACGGCGACGCCCGCCAGGGCTGCGGCGGTGCGCGCGCCGCGCCGCATCTGCGGGTGCCGCTGCCGGCGCGCCCGGCGGGCCGCCGGCACCCGCCCGGCGTCGGCCCGCGGCCCGAGCGCCGGTACCCGCCCGGGTGCGTAAGGCCGCCGCCTCCGTTCCGCCGTCCGCGGCGGCCGGTCGTTGCGCTGCATGGGCGTGGTCCAACCTTCCGAGTGGCTGTGGGCGATGGGCGTCTGAACTGCGGAGTTCCGGTGCGTCGCGCCCCGTCGCGGAACGGCCGGTCCGCCGGTCCGGCCGGAGCGCAGTCGAGGGCGCGTCGGAGGACCGGGCCGTTCCGGCTGCGGCGGCAGCGTGCGCTGCTTGTGCAGAAACGGATCGGCATGATCAATCCGACGCACCCTCAACGTGGTGCGCCGCCGTTTGGTTACGGCCGCGGCAGCCGTGGTCGGCGCGGCCGCTCAGCGGTGCGCGATCTCCACGTTCTCCAGCACGCGAGCGCGTCCGGGACCAGGATGGCCGCCGAGTAGTACGCGGTGACCAGGTAGTTGATCACGGCCTTCTCGTCGATGCCCATGAAGCGGACCGACAGGCTGGGCTGGTACTCGTCCGGGATGCCGGTCTGGTGCAGGCCGATGACGCCCTGGTTGTCCTCGCCGGTGCGCAGCACCAGGATGGAGCTGGTGTTCTCCGGGGTGATCGGGATCTTGTTGCAGGCAGGATCGGGACGCCGCGCCAGGCCGGGACCTTGTGGCCCTGGAGGTCGACGGTGTCGGGGTACAGGCCGCGGGCGTTGAACTCGCGGCCGAGGGCGGCGATGGCCTTGGGGTGGGCGAGGAAGAACTCGGAGTCGCGGCGGCGGCTGAGCAGTTCGTCGAGGTCGTCGGGGGTGGCCGGGCCGGAGTGGGTCTGGATGCGCTGGCTGAAGGCGCAGTTGGAGAGCAGGCCGAACTCGCGGTTGTTGATCAGCTCGTGCTCCTGGCGCTCGCGCAGCGCCTCCACGGTGAGCTTGAGCTGCTGCTCGATCTGGTTCATCGGCTGGTTGTACAGGTCCGCGACCCGGGAGTGGACGCGGAGCACGGTCTGCGCGATGGAGAGCTCGTACTCGCGCGGCTTGAGCTCGTAGTCGACGAACGCGGTGGGCAGCAGGGTGCTCGCCCTCGTGGCCGGCCGACATCGCGATCTCGGCCTCGCCCAGCTCGTTCTGCCGCTGGAGCGGGAGGCTGGCGAAGTCCCGGATGTGGGCCTGGAGGGTGTCGGACTGGGCGAGCACGGCCTCGAAGTCGGCCCGGCTGAGGGTCAGCAGGGTGCCGGCGGTCTTGGCGGTGGCGGTGTAGTCCCAGGTGGCGTCGGCGTCGAGCAGGGCGTTCTCGCCGAACCGGTCGCCGTCGCCGAGGACGCCGACCACGGCGTCGTCGCCGTACTTGCCGGTGGAGACCTGGTTGATCTTGCCGTGCGCGACCAGGTGGATCTTGTCGGACGCGGCGCCGCGCTCGACCAGCACCTCGCCGGCCCGGAAGTCGCGCTGCTGGCAGCGGTCGGCCAGGGCGGTGAGCACCTCGTCGTCCTCGTAGCCGCGCAGCAGCGCGAGTTCGCCGAGCTCCCGGGGGATGACCCGGACGTCGCCGCCGGTCTGGATGAATTCGACCCGGCCGTCGCCGACCGTGTAGGTCAGTCGGCGGTTGACCCGGTAGGTGCCACCGGAGGTCTGCGTCCACGGGAGCATCCGCAGCAGCCAGCGGGAGGTGATCTCCTGCATCTGGGGCGCGGACTTGGTCGTGGTGGCCAGGTTGCGGGCCGCGGCGGTGGTGAGGCTGGTCTGCTGGCGCTGCGCCTGCTGAGTCTCCGGGCTGCTGTCCACGGACATCGGGCCGGGCTCTCCTTCGTCTCGCACGGAAACTGACGGTCCGTCAGATCCGTGAGTGTGCTGGGGCATGGGCGGGGTACGGGCAAAGAAAGCGGAAAGTGTCGGCGGGGTTCGGAACCGCGCTGTTCACCGCGCTCACCGCCGCCTCCGGAACACTAGATCGTTCCGACCCGCGGATCGCCCGTGCGGCCCATCGTGCACCCGATGAGGTGAATCTTGGCCTGCGGAGGGTTGGCAGAGCTGACACTACGTCAGTCGGCGCGCCCGGGTCCGGACCGGCTCCGGCCTGCGCCGCTGCCCGCCCACGGGGCCGGACGTGCGAACGCCCCCGGCGGCGGGGGCGCCGGGGGCTCGGGAGGGCGCGCGACGGCGGCGGCGTTCACCACCGCCCGCCGGGCACGCGACGGGGCCTGACCGTGCCCGAGGTTGCCGACCTGCTCGAATGCAACGACGTCACCGTCCGGGGTGCGGTCCACCGCTTCACGGCCGGCGGGTTCGACGCGCCGGCGGATGCCCGCGCCCGGGCCGCCCCGCCTCGATCACCCGCGAGGACCGCGAGGTACTGGCCGTACTACTGGACGAGTCCGCCCGGCAGGGCCGGACCTGGACTGCCGCCGCGCTGTGCGGCCGGCCGGCCGCCGAGCGGGGGGTACGAGTCTCGGCGGCCCGGCTGGCCGAACTGCTCCACCGGGACGGGTTCCGGTGGAAACGGACCCGGGACACGCTGCGGCACAAGGCCGACCCCGTCCTCCAGCAGGAGGAACCGGCCGGCATCGGCGTCGAACTCTCCTACCTCCCGCCTCGCAGCCCCGAGCCGAACGACATCGAGCGGGTGTGGCGGTCGGCGAAGTACGAGGACCACCCCGAGCGTGTCCGCACCACCGCTGAAGCGGTCGGCACCGCGGTCGACCGAGCCCTGAACCGTCAACGGACCCGCATCGAAGGACCAGCAGCCGACTTCACCAAAGCCGCATCAGCCGTGCTTGGGCCAGATCGGGCCCTGGTCGGTCCAGGTGACGCCCTTGTTGCGGCACAGGCAGAAGGGGTGGCCGATCGGGTCGGTGTAGACCTGCCAGCCGTAGCCGTTGGGGCCGATGAAGTCCTGCTCAGCGTCGCGCCGAGGTCGAGGACGCGGCGCTGCTCGGACTCGATCTCGTCCACTTCGAAGTCGAGGTGGAACTGCTTGGGGTGCTCGCTGTCGGGCCACTGCGGAGCGCGGTAGTCGTCCACCCGGATGAATGCCAGCTCGATCTCGCCGAACTGGATGCCGGCCCAGTCCTCGGAGCTGCCTTCCTTGATCGGACGGCCCGTCACCTCGGAGTAGAAAGACGCCAGCTTCATCGTGTCCGGGCAGTCGATGATGAAATCGGTGAGTCGCAGCATCCCGTGATCTTGCCACAAGCTCACGCCCGACTTCGAGACAGGCCCTGAGCAGCTCCGCTGAGGTGCGGGAACAGAGAGGGCCTGGGGGCTTTGCCCCAGGCCCCGTTCACCGGGGGCGGCCAGGTTTGTGCCGCAGGTGCGGATCAGCAGCGGACTTCGGCGGAGCCGCTCAGAGCAGCGGCCCCGTCACCGGCAGCACCACCTGGCACGGCACCGGTCGCGGGTGTGCCGGGTCCAGCGCGTTCAGCACGTCCGTCAGCGCGACCGGGTCGTAGCCGATCTCCAGGTGCTCGGTGGCGTCCAGCGCGCACTGGTCCTGGACCAGGATGTTGGTGACGTGCGGGCCGGGCGGCAGGAAGGAGTTGGTGTACGGGGTGACCACCTCGTCGTACCTGGTGGCGATCACCGTGTACTCGACGCCGGGGACGGTCCCGCCGCCGGCGTTCAGCGCGGTGAGGAACGGCGAGCCGATCTCCTGCTCCACGCAGGCCGGGCAGGGGCCGGACAGGAAGTCGTTGGCGGGCTCCAGGATGCGCAGTTGACGGCCGAGTTCAGTGAGGCCGTCCAGGGTGGTGCCGTAGTTGCTGGGGGCTAGGGCGACCAGCTTGCCGACCTTCGCCGCGCCGCCGAGGTTCTTCAGGTAGTAGCGCGGGAGCATTCCGCCCTGCGAGTGGCCGACCACGTCGACCTTCGCGGCGCCGGTGGCGGCCAGCACCCGGTCCACGAAGGCGGCCATCGTCCGGGCCCCGTCGGCGATCGAGCCAGTGCCTTGGACCGGTGAACCGGCCGACGGGCCGCCGTAGTTGAAGGCGTAGACGCAGTACCCCTGGTTGGCCAGCAGCGGGGCCGCGCCGCCCCAGTTGTCGTTCTGGTTCTCCAGCGTGCCGTGCACCAGCACCACCGGGGCCGGGTGGGCCGCGGACGGCCGGCAGGACCAGTCGTTGGCACCGTTCGGGCTCGTGCCGGGGAAGAAGAAGCCCTTGACGAAGCCGATCGAGAAGTGGGTCTCCACCGGCCGGTTGCCGCTCGCCGCCGCGGGCGGGGCTCCGGCGGCCAGCAGTGCCGTCGCCGCGAGTGCCGCGAGCACCGCCGCCCGTACGCTCTTTCTCCGCATTCCGTACACCCTCCGCTTGGTCGTCCGCCTGGTCGCCCGCCCCGTCGTCCGCACCGCGGTTCGCTCCGGCCGGCTCCGGTGCGCGCCGCCGTCCGTTTCGGTGCCGGAATTCGGCGGCCGCCCCCGGGTTTTCCCGGGTCGCCATGAAGCTAGGAGCGGCTTGACGCGCCGTCAACACACGGCGCACGCGTTCCCGGAAAGTGCATCCGAAGGTGCCAGGAATTCCGTCCCCCTCCGGCGGAACTGTCATCCGGGTCAGCGTTTCCGCGTGCGCCGGGTGCCGTACGGGGCCGCAAGCTTGTGCCGAACCTATTGACCGGCCGGTAACCCGCCGCATACTCCCCCTGTCCCGGCGGAACCGGCCGCGCCTCCGCCGGAACACCGCCGGAACACCAACGGACGGATGCCGGACGGACGCCGGGCAGACGCCGGACGGACGGATTATCGCTACCCCGAGGAGCGGAATTGGGCGGACCGTGGGAGGGGCTGCCGCGCGATTTCTCCACCGAACTCAGGGCCGAACAGCAATCCCTCGCGACCGAGATCATCCGGGAGATCAGATCCGCCGTCCCGGAATTCTCCCGGCCGCTCTCCGGGAAATTCGGCACCGGAATCCAGCAGGGCGTGGAGACCGCGCTGGCCGAGTTCACCGACCGGGTCGCCGGGCTGCCCGCGCCCGGTCCGCGCCAGTTGCGGGTGTACCGCTCGCTCGGGCGCGGCGAACTCTCCGAGGGCCGCAGCCTGGACGCCCTGCAGGCCGCGTTCCGGCTCGGGGCCCGGATCGCCTGGCGCCGGTACGCCCGGGTGGCCCGGCGCCGCGGGCTGGCCGCGGAGCAGCTGGTCACCCTCGCCGAGGCGGTGTTCGCGCACATCGACGAGGTCGCCGCGGCCAGCGTCCAGGGCTACGTGGACGCCCGCACCGACCGGGCCGGCGCGCTCGGCCGGGCCCGCCACCGCCTGCACGACCTGCTGCTGGCGGGCGCCGACCCGGCCGAACTCGCCGCCGCCGCCCGACTCGCGGACTGGCCGCTGCCCGCGCAGGTCGCCGCCGTCTCGCTCGACCCGGGCCCGGCGCACCGGCAGCCGTCCGCGCCGCCGGCCCGGCTGCCCGAGTACGTGCTGGCCGGGCTGGACGTCCCGCAGCCGCACCTGCTGCTGCCCGATCCGGCCGCCCGCTCGCCGATCCGCAGCTCGCGGCGGCGCTGCACGGGCGCGGCGCGGTGATCGGCCCGGTGGTGCCGCCCGCCCTCGCCGCGCAGTCGCTGCGCTGGGCCCGGCTGGTGCGGGCCTCCTGCCGGAGCCGCCGCAGCGCCCGGTCGACTGCCGCGAGCGCTACGCGGACCTGCTGCTGCTCACCGATCCCGCGCTGGTCCGCCTGATCGCCGAACGCCGCCTGGCCCCGCTCGCCCCGCTCACCCCCAAGCAGCGCGACCGGCTCGCCGCCACCCTGTTGGCCTGGCTCCAGACCGGCCGGGGCACCGCCCCGAGGTCGCCGCCCGCCTCGGCATCCACCCGCAGACCGCCCGGCAGCGGCTGCACCGGGTCCACCAGCTCTTCGGGCCCGCCCTCGCCTCCCCCGACACCCGCCTCGAACTGGAGATCGCCCTCCGCGCCACCGCCACCGCCCTTTGACGGCCCACCCTTGAGGACCCCGCCCTTGATCCCGGGCTGCCCCTTGATCCCGGGCTGCCCCTCGGCTCCGGGCCGCCCCTCGGCTCCGGCCCGGGACGCGGCGGTCAGTCGGCGGCGGGGCCCTGGAGGGTCCAGCCCGCGGCGGCGACCTCGGGGTGGATGTCGTCGGGGTCGACGGTTTCGCCGCAGTGGTCGCAGACCCGGCGCAGGGCGAAGTCGTGCTCGTGGTGGCGCAGCCGCATGGGCGGCTCGGTGGTGAGCCAGCGGTCGCCCCAGCGCAGCAGTTCGCGGATGACGCCGAGCAGGTCGCGGCCGGCTTCGGTGAGGTAGTAGCCGTCGT
Source organism: Kitasatospora fiedleri (assembly GCF_948472415.1). Classification (NCBI taxonomy): domain Bacteria; kingdom Bacillati; phylum Actinomycetota; class Actinomycetes; order Kitasatosporales; family Streptomycetaceae; genus Kitasatospora; species Kitasatospora fiedleri. Next base: position 146,114 of record NZ_OX419519.1, read on the forward strand.
GCCGGGGGTCGTCGGGCAGCGAGCGGCGTTCGAGGATGCCGTCGGCGACCAGGCTCTTCAGCCGGGCGGAGAGGCGGTCGGTGGGGGCAGCGGTGTTCTTGGCGATCTGGCGGAAGCGGTGGTTGCCGAGGGAGACCTCGCGGACGGCGAGCAGCGACCAGCGGTCGCCGACGACCTGGAGGGAGGCGGCGATCGAGCAGGGGCGGCCGGGGACGTCGTAGGGGTCGACGTGCGGTGTGGTCATGGGATCAGCCTCCCTCGGATCGGTTTGACAATCAAAGTCTAGGCGGCGGTCCGACCATTGCGGTTTGAATATCAAACCGACTCGTGCTTACCTGAGCCCCATGACTCGGTCGGTTTGGTTTTCAAAGCGCCATGTGGCGTCGACGGTGGTCCTGCTGGCGGTCTTCATGACCAACCTGGACCTGTGGATCGTCAACGTGGCCCTGCCCGCCATGGGCACCTCGTTCAGCACGGCCCAGGGCCAGGCCGTCACCCTGGGCTCCCTCTCCTGGGTCCTCAACGCCTACGCCATCGTCCTCGCGGCGCTCCTGGTCGTCGCCGGGCGGCTCGGGGACCGGCTGGGCCAGCGGCCGGTGTTCCTCGCCGGGGTCGCCCTCTTCACCCTCGCCTCGCTGGCCTGCGCCCTCGCGCCGAGCCTCGGCTGGCTGGTCGCGGCCCGCGTCCTGCAGGCGGTCGGCGCCGCTGCCCAACTGCCCACCTCACTGGCCCTGTTGCTGGCCACCGTCCCGGCCGAGCGGCGCACCCGCGCCACCCGCAACTGGGCCGCCATCGGCGGCCTCGCGGCAGCCGCCGGACCGGTGGCCGGCGGACTGCTGGTCCAGGTCGACTGGCGCTGGATCTTCGTGATCAACGTCCCCCTCGGCATCGCCACCGTGCTGGCCGGCCTGCGCACCCTGCCGACCGCCACCGCCGGGAGGAGGGACGGCTGCCCGACCTGCTGGGCGCGCTGCTGGTCACCCTCGCCGTCGCCGCCCTGTCCGGCGCCCTCGTCCAGGGCCCCGACTGGGGCTGGACGGACCCGAGGACCCTGCTGCTCGCCGCCGCCGCGCCGGCCGCCGGGGCCGCGTTCGCCCGCCGCTCGCTGCGCCACAGCCACCCGCTGTTCGAACTCCACCTGCTCCGGCTGCCCCGCTTCGGGACGGCCGGCGCCGGCACCTTCGTCTTCGGCGTCGCCTTCGCCGTCATGCTGCTCTCCAACGTGCTGTGGTGCCAGGAGGTCTGGCACTGGAGCGCGCTGCGCACCGGGCGTGGCCATGGTGCCCGGCCCGGCCCTGGTGCCCGTCGTCACCCTGCTCACCGCCCGCGCCGCGCAGCGCCTGGGCCACGGCCCGCTGGTCGCCGCCGGCGGCGTGCTCTTCGCCGCCGGCATGCTCTGGCGCGCCCGCCTTCGCCTCGCTGACCCCCGACTACGGCAAGGACCTGCTGCCGAGCATGGTCCTGAGCGGTATCGGGGTGGGGCTGGCCCTGGGCACGCTGGTGGCCGCCGGTGTCGCCTCACTGCCCGCCCACCGGGCGGCCACCGGGTCCGCCCTGGTCAACTCGGTGCGGCAGATGTCCGCGACCGTCGGCGTCGCCCTGCTGGTCGCCGTCGTCGGAGCCGAGACCGGCCCCGCCCAGCGCCAGGACTTCCGCCTCGCCTGGCTCATCGCCGCAGCCCTCGCCCTCGTCACGGCCGGCATCGGCCTGCAACTCGCCCGTGCACCGCCCGCCCGGGCAGGGGCGCGGGCCAGGACGCGGGCCAGAACGCGCTCGCCGCGTCGGACGCGGGCGGCCCGCGGGCAGCGACGGCGTCCGGACCGGCCGACACCCGCTGACCCGCGTCCGACGCCCGGTCGGGCGCCCGACCTGCCGTCAGGTCCGGCGCCCGAGCCGCGCGCGGGCGGCCGAACCGCCGCCCCCGCCGCCGACCGTTCGTCGGCGCAGCACTACCATCGGGCCGACCGGGACGGCGGGAGGGGCCACAGGATGCTGAACGGGCTGGGTGCGCTGGATTCGCTGGATTCGCTGGATGCGCTGGAGTCGCTGGACGAGGTGTGCGGGCGGGTGCTGGCGGAGACCGGCTGCCGTCGGTGAGCGTGGCCGTCGCGGCGGGCGAGGAACTGGTGCTCGCCCGGGCGTACGGGTGGGCGGACGTGGCGGCGGGGCGGGCGGCGACACCCGGGACGGCGTACGGGCTGGCCTCGACGACCAAGGCGTTCACGGCGCTCGCGGTCTGCCTGGCCGCGGACCGGGGCCTGCTCGACCTGGACGCGCCGCTGCCGGGCCGGTTCGAGCGCACGGCCCCGACCGCCCGTCAACTGCTCCGGCACCGCGGCGGCTTCCCCGCCTACTACGACTTCCACTACACCCCGGCTCCCCCGACGCCGCGCCCGCCCCCGGGTACGGGCCGATCGACATCGACCGCTACCGCAGACAACTGCACGAGCCGGGCGGCGCGTTCGAGTACGCCAACCTCGGCTACCACGAACTGGCCCGGCGGCTGACGGCCGTCACCGGGCGGGAGGTGGGCGCTGCTGCGGGAGTGGATCGCCGAGCCGCTCGGGCTGGACGGCTTCGCCTTCGGCGCCGCCCACCCCGGGCCGGGGCCGGCCGCGGTGCGGTACACCCCGGACGGGCGGGTCTACCCGACCTGCCGCACCGGGCATCCGGCGGCGACCTCCGGCTGGGCGACGGCCGGTGACGTCGCGCTGTTCGCCCGTCGCTCGCTCGGGCTGCTGGCGCCCGGGACGGCCGCGGCCGTGCACGACGCGCCCGCGATCCTCGGCGCCGGGAGCCTGGGGTACGGGCTGGGACGGGTCGTCCAGCGGACGGCGGACGGGACGGTGATCAGCAGTCACGGCGGCGGGATGGGCGGCGTCGCGTCGATGATGATCGACCTGCCCGGGCGGGGCTCTCGGTGGCCGTCCTCGCCAACTCGACCGACAAGTCCGCCCGCGACGCCGTGGTCGCGCACCTGATGGGCGCGCTGGCCCCGAGTTCGATCCCGCCACTGCGCCCCGGGCGTCGAACCGGACCTGCCCCTCACCCTGGCCCCGGGCACCTGGTCCGGTCAGGTCAGCGCCCCCGGCGCCACCGTCCCGCTGACGGTCGCCGTGCTGCCGGAGGGGCGGGTCGAGGTCCGGTTGGCCGACCACCCGCCGGTGACCGTCCCGGCCGTGGCCTCCGCCCGCTGGGACCTCCGCCTCGTCACCCCGCTCCAACTCCCGACGCCCGACGCCCTGTTCAACAGCCCAGCCACCGGGCTCGAACTACGGCTGCGGGACGGTGGCCTGACCGGCCGGGCGACCGCCTTCAAGGGCGGCGACCGGGACGGCCTCCTCGGCCCCTACCTCCCCCACCCCTGCGAACTGCGCCGCGTGGCCTGACACTTCACTCCCCGGACTCCCGGACTCCCCGAACTCTTCGCGCTCCCCGTGCTCCCCGCGCTTCCCGAACTCTTCGCGCTCCCCCGCACCTCACTCCCGCGGAAGAACGCGGCCACGGCCTGCGCTCCCCCCGGGGCGGTCATCATCGCCAGGATTCGGGCCGCCCCGTCGGCGGCCCGGGCCGTCCAGGTGAACATCTCCTCCTCGTAGGCGCGCAGCGCGGCGTCGGCCTCCTCGGTGCCACCTGTCTCGCCGGTGAGCGCGGTGGCCAGTTCCAGCGCGTCGCGCATCGCGGCGTTGGCGCCGACGCCGACGGGGGGCATCAGGTGGGCGGCGTCGCCGAGCAGGGTGAGGCCGGGGCGGTGCGGCCAGCGCAGGCCGACCGGGAGGGCGGTCAGCGGGCGGGGGGTGAGCGGGCCGGTGCAGGCGGCGATCAGGGCACGGCACTCGGGCGTCCAGTCCACGAACAGCGGGAGCAGCGCGGCCCGGGCGGCGTCGGGGCGGTCGAACGGGATGCCGCAGGTGGTGAGCCAGTCGGCGGCGCCGTCGGCGGGGCCGTAGAAGGACAGGCCGACCCGGACGGAGCCGTCGCCGCAGCGCTGGGCGGCGAGCGAGCGGCCCTGGCCGATCACCCAGTAGCTGCCGCGGCCGACGACGGCGGCCAGCTCGGGGTGGGTCAGGTCGATGGCGGGGATGGCGCCTCCACCGTGTTGACGCCGAGGTGGTCCGGCCCGGCCGGGGTGAGCAGCGGCCGGACCCGGGAGCGGGCGCCGTCCGCGCCGATCAGCAGGTCGCAGTCGGCCCGGCTGCCGTCGGTGAACTCCAACTGCCAGCCACCGGGGCCCTCTTGGAGCGGGATGGCGGTGCGCAGGGCGCGGCCCCAGGCGACCGTTCCGGGCGGGAGGGAGTCGAGCAGCAGGTCGCGCAGGTCGGCCCGGTCGATCTCGGGGCGGAGCGGCGGGCGCGTCGTCGGGGTGTCGTCGCGGTGCAGCAGGGTGCCGGTGTGGTCGAGCAGCCGCATGTCCTCGCCCTCCGGGCGGGCGTGCCGGCGGAACGCCCGCGTCAGGCCGGCGCGCGCGCAGGGCGAGTTGGCCGGTGTCGGCGTGCAGGTCGAGCGTGCCGCCCTGGGTGCGGGCCGTCGGTCCGGTGTCGCGTTCGTAGACCGTGGTCCGGATGCCGCGCATGGTGAGCAGCCGGGCCAGCGTCAGCCCGCCCGGCCCGCCTCCGACGATCGCCACGTCCACCCCGCCTGCCGCACCCGCCATGTCCAGTTCTCCCCGTTCATGTGTCCGCTCGTCCGTCCGATACACCGTATCGCTCCGATACGGTGTATCGCCAGCGTTCGCCGTATCGTGATCACCGCCGTCCTCCGCTCCCTGCCCTGCCCCGCCCCCGCTCCTTCCGATCGGAGACCGCCCCATGTCCTCCCGTCACGACGACGCCGCCGGAGCCGGACTGGTCTGGGAGCGTCCGGAGCCGCCGGCGCGGCGGACGCCGGGGCCGCTGAGCCGGGCGCTGATCGTCGCGGCGGCGCTCGAACTGGCCGACGCGGACGGGCTGGAGGGGGTGTCGATCCGCCGGGTCGCGGCGGCGCTGGAGGTCGGCCCGATGCGGCTGTACGGATACGTGGAGACCAAGGCCGAGCTGCTGGAGCTGATGGTGGACGCGGTGTACGCGGAGATCGCCCCGGACCCGGCCGACGACCGGCCCGCCCGGACCGCCCGGTCGACCCGTTCCGGGGAGTGGCGGGAGGAGCTGCGGGCGATCGCCGGACGGTACCGGGCGGCCGCGCTGCGGCACGAGTGGTTCATCGACCTGCTGGGCGGACGGCCGCACCTGGGCCGAACGCGCTGGCCGCGCGGGAGGCGGCGCTGGCCGTGGTGTGGAGCGCACCGGGCTTCGCCGGGCGGCCGACCGAGGTGCAGCAGGCGTCGGGGGCGTTCCACGCCTACCTGGCGGGCCGACTGCGGGTGGAGGTGGCGCAGCGCCGGGCGGAGCGGGCGCACGGACAGTCGGACGACGAGTGGCAGCGGGCGATGGGGCCGTACGTGATGCGGGTGCTGGCGGCGGGCGGCACCCGGTGATGGCGGAGGTGATGGCGGCGGCCGACCACCTGGCGCCGGGCGAGGAGTTCGCGGCGGGGCTGGAGCTGGTGCTGGACGGGATCGCCGCCCAAACGTCCTGATCCGGAGCGGCGGGACGCGGTCCGGGGGGACACGCGGACACGCGGACGCACGGACGCGCGAACGCCCCCGGCCACCGCGCCCCCGGAAGGGTCGCACTCCGGCCGCTCCCGCCGCCGCCCCGCCCGGAGACCATCGGAGGCGGACGGCGGCGGTCGGCGACGGGCGACAGCGAGCGGCAGCGGTCAGAGGTCGAACGACACCAGGTGTTCCAGTACGGGCAGCGCCGCCATCAGCGTCCGCCGCTCCCGTCGGTGAGTTCGGCGGTGCGGCGGGCCAGCACCTCGGAGCGCTGGCGGCGGATGCGGGCCAGCAGTTCGGTTCCCTCCGGGGAGAGTTCGACCAGGACGGAGCGGCCGTCGTTGGGGTCGGGGACCCGGCTGACCAGCCGGGACTCGACCAGGGGGGCGACGGTGCGGGTCATCGACGGGGCGGCGACCCGTTCCAGCGCGGCGAGTTCGCCGAGCCGGATCGGGCCGTGCTGTTCGATCCGTGCCAGCGCGGACTGTTGGGCGAAGGTGAACTCCTGCCGGTCGGAGGCCTGCACCAGCTGCCGGTGCAGCCGGGAGATCACCAGCCGCAGCCGCACCACCTCGGCCGGGTCGAGCCCGCCCTCGCCGCCCTGTCCCACGCCCGGACTCCCCTGTCCCACGCCCGGACTCCCCTGCCGCACCGTCTCGTTCACGTCAGGCCGTTCGTCGGGACACCGCGGCGTCCCCGTCCGGCGCGGCGGCGGTGCCGTCCTCGGGCGCGGGGGCCGCCGGGGCCGCCTTGCGGCCGCGCAGCAGCGAGGCGGCCGCGGCGACCAGGGACATCGCGATGGCGAGCGAGAAGACCACCATCAGGCCGTCGTGGAACGGGCCGGAGATGAGGTGCGGGAAGAACTCCCGGCCGGTGAGGGTCTGCGCGTTGGCGGCGGGCAGGCCGGAGAGGACCTGCGGGCCGAGCAGTTCGTGGATCGGGTTGTAGCCGAGGAAGGCGCGAACAGCGTTCCGACGGGCGGCAGTTGGGCCACCGCGTGGGCGTCCGCCGGGGAGACGCCCTGGCCGGTGAGCCCGTCGCTGAGAGTCTGCGGGAGCGAGCCGGCCAGGCCGGCCACCATCAGCGAGAAGAACACGCCGATGGAGAGCACCATGCCGGCGTTCTGGAAGGTCGCCCGCATGCCGGAGGCGGCGCCGCGGTCGGCGGCCGGCACGCTGGACATCACCAGGGCGGTGTTGGGTGCGGCGAACAGTCCGCCGCCGAGGCCGTTGAGGAACACCAGCAGAGCAAACCACATGTACCCGAAGTCGGTGGGGAGGATCAGCAGCCCGGCGAACGAGGCGGCCATCACGACCAGGCCGCCGGCCGCGAACAGGCGGGCGCCGAAGCGGTCCGAGAGGTAGCCGGCGATCGGGCCAGCGGCCAGGAAGCCGATGGTCAGCGGCACCAGGTAGATGCCCGCCCAGAGCGGGGTCTGCTCGTACTCGTAGCCGTGCAGCGGCAGCCAGATGCCCTGCAGCCAGACGATCAGCATGAACTGGAGGCCGCCGCGGGCGACCGAGCCGAGCAGCGTCGCCAGGTTGCCGCCCGCGAACACCGGGTCGCGGAACAGGCGCAGCGGGAACATCGGCTCGGCGACCTTCGTCTCGATCGCGCAGAACGCGATCAGCACGGCCGCGCCACCGATCAGGCCGGTCAGCACCCAGGGGTTGGTCCAGCCCATGGTGTGGCCGCCGTACGGCTGGATGCCGTAGGTGATCGCGGCGAGCAGCGCGGTGAGGCCGACGGCGAAGCTGATGTTGCCCCACCAGTCGATCTTCCCGGGGCGGCGGACGCCGGTCTCGTGCAGCGAGCGGTAGGCCCAGACGGTGCCGATGATGCCGATCGGGACGTTCACCCAGAAGATCGACCGCCAGTTCCACTCGGCGAGGACGCCGCCGAGGACCAGGCCGATGAACGAGCCGGCGATCGCGGCGACCATGTTGACGCCGAGCGCCATGCCGCGCTGCCGGCCGGGAAGGCGTCGGTGATGATGGCCGCGGAGTTCGCCATCAGCATCGCGCCGCCGACCGCCTGCACCACCCGCCAGCCGATCAGCCACAGCGCGCCACCGCCGCCGCCCATCGGGTCGAGCGAGAGGATCACCGAGGTGGCCGTGAAGATCAGGAAGCCGGCGTTGTAGATCCGCACCCGCCCCCAGATGTCGCCCAGGCGGCCGAGGGTCACCACCAGGACGGCGGTGACCAGCATGTAGCCCATCAGCATCCAGAGCAGGTAGCTGACGTTGCCCGGCTCCAGCGGGTTGAGGTGGATGCCGTTGAAGATCGCCGGCAGCGAGATCAGCACGATCGAGGAGTTGATCGTGGCGATCAGCATGCCGAGGGTGGTGTTCGAGAGCGCCACCCACTTGTAGCGCGGGTGTTCCGCGCCGATCCACCGTTTCTTCGTGTCCACGTCCGCCATCTCCTGCCCGCCCTGGGGAAGCCGTGATGATAGTTAGCTGATGTGAACTAAATTACTGCGCGACCGCCCGCTCCCGCCACCCGTCCCGGATGGTGGACCGGGGCCGCCGCCGTGCAGCAGGACCGGGAGTTCGCGGGGGCCGTTGGAGATGAAGGACTCCAGCGGGCGCAGTCCGTCGGCGGGGACGGCGAGGGCGAGGCGGGGGAAGCGGTCGAAGAGGGCGGCGAGCGCGATCCGGGACTCCAGCCGGGCGAGTTCGGCGCCCAGGCAGTAGTGGACGCCGTGGCCGAAGGAGAGGTGGTCGCGGCGGGTGGCCCGGGTGTGGTCGTAACGGGCGGCGTCCTCGCCGTGCAGGGCGGTGTCGCGGCCGGTGGCGAGGAAGTTGACCACCAGCAGGTCACCGCGGGCGAAGGTCAGGCCGGTGGCCTCGTCGTGGACGTCCTCGACCGCGAAGCGCGGGAGGATGTTGGCCACGGGCGGCTGGAGCCGCAGGGTCTCCTCGACGGCGTCGGGCCAGCGGGCCGGGTCGGTGCGGAGCGCGTCGAGCTGCCCGGGGTGGGCGAGGAGCTGGACGACGGCGCTGCGAGCAGGTTGACGGTGGTCTCGTGGCCGGCGCCGATGAGCAGCAGCAGGCTGTCGAGGAGTTCGCGCTCGTCCAGGCCGGTGCCGGTCTCCTCGTCGCGGGCCTGGATCAGCGCGGTGGTGACGTCCTCCCCGGGTTCCGCGCGCCTGGCCTCGACCAGCAGGGCGAGTTGGGCGTAGACGGCCTCGCCGTTGCGCAGCGCCTCCTCGGGGCCGGTGGCGGTCTCGAAGAGCCGGCCGATCGTGGAGCGGAACGCGTCGTGCATCGAATCGGGCACGCCGAGCAGGGTGTTGACCACCATCAGCGGCAGGACCCAGGTGAACTCGGCGCGCAGGTCGACCACCCGGCCGGGCGGGTGGGCGGCGAGGCGGTCGAGCAGGTCGGCGGCGATGGCCTCGATCCGGGGGGTGAGGGCGCGGATGCGGCGGGCGGTGAAGGCGGGGCCGATCAGGCGGCGCAGCCGGCCGTGCTCGTCGCCGTAGGCGGTGAGCGCGTTGCGGACGTCGGTCCACATCCGCAGCGGCCAGTCGGCGGGGATCTCGCCGGCCAGGTCGGCGCTCCAGTGCCGGCGGGCGTCCTTGGAGATCCGGGGGTCGGTGAGCAGGCGTTTGATCAGGGCGGGGTCGGTGACGGACCAGGCGGGGACGCCGCCGGGGAGTTCGATCGGCGCGGCCGGTCCGGCGGCGCGCAGGGCGGCGGTCTCGGCGTGCAGGTCGGCGCCGGCGGGGTCGAGTCGGTACGGGCAGCGCTGAGTGTCCATCAGGGGGCTTCTCCGGTACGGGTGTCGGTCCTGGGCGGGCCGATCGGACTGCCCGTCCGGGCGGCCCGATCGCGTGATCGTTTCGGACTGTACCTGTCAGTTTCCTTCGCCGGGGCGGGTTTTCCGACCTCCCCCGGCTCCCTCCGGTTCTGCCGCGTCCTCCTGCTCCGCCGTCGAACGGCCCGCTCCGCCCGGCCCCGCTCCGCCACCGAACGATCCGCCCGGACGCCCGTCCGGACCCTCGCCCGCCGCCCGCCGCGGTCCGTCGGCGGCGCGGCCGGAGCCCCACCGGGCCCGGGCGGCGCGCAGACCGCGCACGATTCGCGCCGGCCACTTCCGATTCCCGTTCGACTCTGCCAGAGTCGTCCGATATCCGGTGCACGGGGCCGGAACGGGGGGACCTGATCATGCTGGGCTTTGTGCTGCGCCGGTTGCGCGGACGGCTGCCGCTGGCCGCGGCGGTGCTGTTCACGGTGCTGACCGCCACCACGGTGCTGACCGCGCTGGTGGCCTTCGACCGCACCGTCGCCGAGGCGGGCCTGCGGCGCGACCTGGCCGGCGGCGGCCGGGTGACGGTGCTGCTCAGCGCCGACCACGGGCTGGACCGCAGGGCCGCGGACGACGCCGGGACGGCCGCACTGGGCGCCCGGCTGTTCGACGGACTGCCGGTCGACACCCGGACGCTGGCCCGCAGCCGGGCGTACGGGCTGCCCGACCCGACGGCCACGGCCTCGCCCACGGCCTCGCCCCCGGCCCTGGCTCCGGCCCCGGCCCCGGCCCACGAGGTGGACCTGACCGTGCTGGCCGCGCTGGACCACGACCGGGTCCGCCTGACGGCCGGCCGCTGGCCCACCGCCGAGGGCGCCGCCGCGGGCCCGGGGACGGCCGGGACGGTGCAGGTCGCGGTGCCGGGCGGCGCGCTGTCCCGGCTGGGCCTGACCGCGGACGCGCTGCCCGCGCAGCTGGTGCTCTCCGACCGGTACGGCGGCCTGCCGCTGACCGTCCGGGTCACCGGCGTCTACCAGGCCCTGGACCGGGACGCCCCGTACTGGCGGCTGGACCCGCTGGGCGGCCGGGAGATCCAGGTCCGGGGCTTCACCACGTACGGGCCGATGCTGGTGGACGACGGCGCCTTCACCTCCGACCTGCTGCCGCAGGACAGCCGGGGCGCGCTGCTGACCGCCGACTTCGCCACCGCCGACCGGGCCCGGGTCGAGCGGGTCGGGGAGCTGGCGGCCCGGCTGCCGGAGCTGGTCAGGCAGGACAGCCCGGGCTTCCAGTCGCAGACCGAACTGCCCGCCCTGCTGGCCGAGTTGCACTCGGCGACGCTGGTCACCGAGTCCGGTCTGCTGATCGGGGCTCCAGCTGTCGGTGCTCGCGGGCGCGGCCCTGCTGCTGGTGGTGCACCTGGTCGCGGAGCGGCAGGGCCGGGAGGACGCGCTGCTCACCGCCCGGGGCGCGACCCGGCGCCGGCTCGCCGCCTGGGCCTGCCTGGAGGCGCTGCTGCTGGCGCTGCCCGCCGCACTGCTGGCCCCGCTGCTGGCCGGGCCGCTGCTGCGGCTGCTGACCGGCTACGGCCCGCTGGCCGGGCTGCCGCTGGAGCACACCGACACGGCCGTGCGCTGGCCGGCGGCGGCGCTGTGCGCGCTGGTGTGCGTGCTGCTCTCGGCGCTGCCCGCGGTGCTGCGGCGCGGCGGCGGGCAGCTGGTGGCGCGCCGTCAGGCGGTGGTCGGCACGGTGGTGCGCTCCGGCGCCGACCTGACCCTGCTGGCGCTGGCCGTGGTCGCCTACCGGCAGCTCTCCGCCCGGTCCGGCGGCCTCTCGGTGGCCTCCGACGGCCGGCTGGGCATCGACCCGGTGCTGGTCGCGGCGCCCACCCTGGCGCTGTGCGCGGGGACGCTGCTGGTGCTGCGGGTGCTGCCGCTGGCGGCCCGGCTGGGGGCCCGACTGGCCGCCCGGGGGCGCGGGCTGGGCGCGGCGCTGGGCGGCTGGCAGCTGGCGCGCCGCCCGGGCCGGGCGAACGGCCCGGTGCTGCTGCTGGTGCTGGCGGTGGCCACCGGCGTGCTGGCGATCGGCCAGCACACCGCGTGGCGCGACTCGCAGCGCGACCAGGCCGACTTCGCCACCGCGGGCGGCCTGCGGGTCCAGGGTTCGGCGCTGCCCGCGCTGGGCCAGGGCGGCCGGTACGCGGCGCTGCCGGGCGGCGACCGGCTGCTGCCGGTGGCCCGGGCCGACCTGTCGCTGCCGGGCGACCGGCAGGGCCGCGTCCTGCTGACCGCCACCGCCCGGGCGGGCGCCGAACTGCGGGTGCGGCCCGACCTGTTCGACCACCGACCGCCCGGGGAGCTGCTGGCGCCGCTGGCCGAGCCGCCGTCGCCCGGGGTGCCGCTGCCGGGGAGCCCGGCCCGGATCGAGCTGACCGTCGCGGTGCGGGTGGACGACCGTCCCGGGGAGGACGGCAGCCCGCTCCAGGCGCCCGACCTGTGGCTCCAACTGCGCGACGGCTTCGGGGCGGTGCACCGGGTCCTGGTGCCGCAGCTGCCGGTCCGGGGCGAGCTGACCGTCCGGTGGACCTGGGCGCGCTGGCCGCCGCCCGCTGGGCTCGGTGGCCGCGCCGCTGGCCCTGACCGGCCTCGGGCTGACGTACCCGGCGGGCTGGGGCGAGAGCCGCACCGAGCTGACGGTGCGCCGGGTGGCGGTGGCCGACGGCGCGGGCGGGGCCGCGGTGCCCGTCCCGGTGCCCGCGGGCGCCTGGAGCGTGCAGGCCGGGGACGGCGTCCCGGTGCGGGTGGCCGACGGTCCGGGCCCGGACCGGCTGCTGACCGTCGAGTACACCCCCGGCACGGCGGACCACGACGGGGCCCGGGCCCTGGTGCTGGCCCCGGGTGCCGTCCGCTCCGGCGGCGAGGTCGGGGGCCTGGCCACCCACGCGTACCTGACGGCCGTCGGCGCCCGGGTCGGCGACCTGGTCAAGGTGCAGCTCTCCGGCACCTCGGTGCCGGTCCGGATCACCGGCGCGGTCGAGGCGCTGCCGGTGTACGGCACCAGCGCGCTGCTGCTCGACCTGGCCGCCGCCGACCGGTGGCTGAGCGACCGGGGCTTCGACGCCCCGGCCGTCTCCGAGTGGTGGCTGCCCGCCACCGGACCCGGCGACCGCACCCCGGCCGAGGCCGCGGCGGCGCTGCGCGCGGGGCCGACCGCCCAGCAGCTGACGCTGCGCGAGGAGGACGCCGCGGCCCGGCTCGGCGACCCGCTCAGCGCCGCCCCGCAGAGCGCGCTGGCCGCGCTGGCGGTGGCCGCGGCGGTGCTGGCCGCGATCGGCTTCACCGCCGCCTCGGCCGCCTCGGCGAGCGAACGGGCCGGCGAGTCCGCGGTGCTGCTGGCGCTCGGCGCGCCCCGGCGGCTGCTGACCCGCAGCGCCGCCGCCGAACGGCTGGTGCTGGTCGGCATCGGCACCGGTACGGGGCTGCTGCTCGGCACCGTCCTGGTCCACCTGGTGGTGCCGCTGGTGGTGCTCACCCCGGCCGCCCGGCCCCCGGTCCCCGACGTGCTGGTCGGCCTGCCCCCGGCCCAGGTCCTGGCCCTGGCCGCCGGAACCGCCGCCCTGCCCCTGCTGTCCGCCGTCCTGTTCGGCGGCAACCGCCGGAACCTGGCCGCCCGACTCCGGTCCGCGGAGGAGAAATGAGCGCCCCCGCCCCCTGGGTCCGCACCGCCGTCCGGCCGCGCACCTCCGCCCGACCGCGCACCGCCGTCCGGCCCGCCACAGCCCACCCGACCGTCCGGACCGCCCCCGCCCCGACTGCCACCGGACCCCGCGCCGTCGCGCCGCGCCCCGCGGAGGAGAGATGAGCACCCCCGCGCCCTGGGTCCGCACCCGGCTGCGCACCGCGCCGCTCGCCGCCCTGCTCACCGCCGCCCTGACGCTGGTCCTGGTCTTCCTGGCGGCCGCGCTGCCCCGGGCGCTGGACCGGGGGGCGGACGGCGCGCTGCACGCTTTCCTGCGCGGGTCCGGCCCGGTGGCGACCAGTGTGGTGGTGACGTCCGGCCCGCCCGCGGGCGGCGAGCCGGAGCGGAAGCTGGACGCTACCGCGGCCCGGCTGACCGACCTGATCGGGCCGGTGCTGCCGCTGGAGCCGGGCGACCCGGTGTACGGGCGCCGGGGTCTGGGCGCGCGTTCGCTGCCCGACCCGGGGCTGGACCGGCCGGAGTCCGTCGCACCCGAGCTCGCCCTGGTGTACCGGCACGGGGCGCGCGAGCACGTCCACCTGACGGCCGGTCGGTGGCCGGACGCCGGGGCGGCCGGGGGGCCGGTGCCGGTCGTGCTGTCGGCGGCGGCGGCCGGGGCGATGAAGGTGCGGCCGGGCGCGGTGCTGGACGGCGGTGCCTCGGTGCTGTCCCCCACCGCGCGGCTGAGCCCGCAGCAGGTCGAGGTGGTGGGCCTGTACGCCGTCGACGACCCGTCCGACCCGTTCTGGGCCGAGCTGGGGTGCGCGATCGGGGCGTGCCGGAACATGACGCCCTCGCACGGTCCGGGGGACCCTCCGATGGCGTACTGGTACGCCGTCGCGCTGACCGGCCCGGAGTCGGTGTCCCGGCTGGGCGTCTGGGGCGACGGGGCGGAGGACTACTGGCGGCTGCCGGTGCGGGTGGAAGCGCTGCGGGCGGACCGGCTGCGGCAGACCTCCTCCGCCCTGGCGGCGGTCACCTCGGGGCCGCTCGCGGTCGAGGTGGTGACCGGCAGCGGGCGGCCCGACGTGCGGATCGGCTCCGGGCTGCGGTCCGCGATCGACACCGCCCGGCAGCGGCAGAGCGCGATCGACGCGCTGACCGCGGTCGGCCCGGCCGGGGCGGCGGGGGTGTCCGCCGTGGTGCTGTGCCTGGCGGCGGCGCTGGCCGCCGAGCGGCGGACGGCGGAGCTGCTGCTGTTGCGGGCGCGCGGGCCGGGATCGGCGGGGTCTTCCGGCGGCTGCTGGGCGAGGGCGCGGCGACCGTGCTGCCCGCGGCGGCCCTGGGCGCGCTGCTGGCCTTCGCGCTGCTGCCGACCCCGCGCCGGCTGCCGGCGGCGGGCGCGGCCGGCGCGGTGGCGCTGCTGGCGCTGCTGGCCTTCCCGGTGCGGGCGGCGCTGCTGCTGCGCGGTACGGCCGTGGCCTCGGGGGCGGGGCGCGGGCGGCGGCGGCTGGTGGGCGAGTTCGCGGTGCTGGCGGTGACCGCGGCGGCGGTGGCGCAGGTGGTCCGGCGCGGGGTGGCGCCGCTGGGCGAGGGGGTGGACCCGCTGCTGGTGGCGGCGCCGCTGCTGCTGTCGTTGACGGGTGCGCTGCTGCTGGCCCGGTTGCAGCCGCCGCTGATCGGGCTGCTGGCCCGCCGGGCCGGGCGGCGTCCGGGGGTGGTGGGTTTCCTCGGGCTGGCCCGGGCGGCGCGGGGCGGCGGGGGCGGCCGGTCGCGGCCCTCGGTGCTGCCGCTGCTGGCCCTGGTGCTGGCGGTGGCGTGCGGGGCGGTCGGGGCGACGGTGCTGGAGTCGGTGGCCGCCGACCGGGCCGAGGTGGCCCGGTACGCCCTGGGCGGGGACGCCGTGGTCAGCGTCGGTTCGAACACCTCGCTGCCGCAGTCGTTCGTCACGGAGGCCGGCCGGCTGCCGGGGGTGACGGCCGCGCTGCCGGTGTGGATCGACGACGACGTGGTGCTCTCGCTCGGCGGCGGCGCCTCGGTCCGGGTGAACGTGGTGGTGGCCGATCCGGTCCCGTACGCGGAGCTGGCCGAGGCGGCCGGGCGGGGCCGGTTCGATCCGGCGCTGCTGGCCGGCGACCCGGGCGGCGGGCCGCTGCCCGCGCTGGCCGGCGGCGGCGTCCCGGAGGGCGAGTTCGATCTCCGGCTGGCGGGCGGCGACGCGGCCCGAATCCGCGTGGTGGGGCACGCGGACGGCACGCCGGCGCTGGTCGGATCGGCCGGCCCGACCGTGGTGCTGCCCACCGGTCCGGCCGCCGACCTGGTGGCCCGGATCGGGGGTCCGACCAAGTGGCTGGCGGCCGGGCGGCCCGACGACGCCGCCCTGCGCGCGCTGGCCGGGCGGCTGCTCGGCCCGCCGGCGGCCGGGGCCAGGACGGGCCACCAGGTGCGGACGGTCGCCTCGGAGGTCGCGGCGCTCGGCGCCGACCCGTTGCAGGCGTCGGCCGTCCGGCTGTTCTGGGTCTCGGTCGGCGCGACGGCGCTGTCCGCGCTGCTGTCGGTGCTGCTGACGCTGCTGCGGGCCGGGCCGGAGCGGGCGGCGGTGCTGGCCCGGCTGCGCACCATGGGGCTGCGGCCCCGGCAGGGGCTGGCGCTGATCCTGGCCGAGGTGCTGCCGCAGTCGCTGGTGGCGGCCCTGGGCGGGGCGCTGACGGCGATGTGCTGCGTGCTGCTGCTGGGCCCGGCCGTCGACCTCACCCCGCTGGTCGGTTCGGGTGTCGCGGCGGGGCTGCGGCCGCTGGCCGCCCCGATCGTCGAACAGGCCGCCGGGCTGGCCCTGTTGGCGGTGCTCGCGGTGCTGGCGGAGGCCGCGGTGACCGCCCGCCGGCAGATCACCACCGAGCTGCGGGCGGGGGACGCCCGATGAACCGCACGTCCACCACCGAGCTGCGGGCGGGGGACGCCCGATGAACCGCACGTCCACCACCGAGCTGCGGGCGGGGGACGCCCGATGAACCGCACGTCCACCACCGAGCCCCCCCGCAGGAGGGACCACCCGATGAGCACTCCGGCACCGAGCCTGGACGAGCTGCGGCGCAGGGCGCTGGCCGCCGCCGCCCCGCGCACCGTCGGCGCCGAACTGGCGATCAGCTGCGAGCGGTTGGTGCGGATCTTCAGCGCCGACGGGATCGAGGTGCAGGCGCTGCAGGGCCTGGACCTGACGGTGGACCGGGGCGACCTGGTGGCCCTGGTCGGCGCGTCCGGCAGCGGCAAGTCGACGCTGCTGAACGTGCTGGCGGGCCTGGACACCCGACCGCCGGCACCGCCACCGTCGACGGCCACGACCTGCTGGCGATGACCGCGAAGGACCGGCTGCGCTACGCCGCGAGACGGTCGGCTTCATCTGGCAGCAGACGCGCGCGCAACCTGCTGCCCTTCCTGACCGCCGCCCAGAACGTGGCCCTGCCGATGCAGCTGCGCTCCGGGTACCGGGCCGCCCGGCGGCAGCGCGCCCGCACCGGCGAGCTGCTGGAGGCCCTGGGCGTCCCCGAACTCGCCGACCGCCGCCCGGCCGAGCTCTCCGGCGGCCAGCAGCAGCGGGTGGCCATCGCGGTCGCCCTCGCCAACGAGCCCGCCGTCCTGCTCGCCGACGAACCCACCGGCGAGCTCGACACCGACACCGCCGCCGGCATCTTCGAGGCCTTCCGCACCGTCAACCGCGAGCTGGGCAGCACCGTCGTCATCGTCACCCACGACCCGATGGTCGCCGGCGAGGTCCGCCGCACGGTGGCGATCCGGGACGGTCGCACCAGCAGCGAGGTCCTGCGCCGCACCGAGGTCGACGAGCACGGCACCGAGACCGTCTCCGAGCGCGAGTACGTGATGCTCGACCGCACCGGCCGCGTCCAGCTCCCCGCCGCCTTCCTGGCCGCCCTGGGCATGGAGCACCGGGTGGCGGCGGACCTGGCGGCCGACCACATCGAGCTGCGCCCGGACGACACCCGCTGACCGGCGCTCCGGCGTCCCTCCCGGCTGTCGGACCGGCGCACTAGGCTGGTCCCCGTGCCGATGATCATGGATCGTGACGGGGTGGCGGAGCGGCTGGAGCCGTTCCGGCGGGAGCTGACGGCGTACTGCTACCGGATGCTGGGCTCGGCCTTCGAGGCGGAGGACGCGGTGCAGGAGACGCTGGTCCGCGCCTGGTCGAAGTTCGACGGCTTCGAGGGCCGCGCCGCGCTGCGGACGTGGCTGTACCGGATCGCCACCAACGTCTGCCTGGACATGGCGCCGGCCCCGCAGCGGCGGGCCCGTCCGATGGACCTCAGCTCGCCCTGCCCGGCCGCCGCGCCGGACTTGGCGCAGTGGGAGGAGAACGTCTGGGTGGGTCCGGTGCCGGACGCGCGGGTGCTGTCGGGAGATCCGGCGGAGGTCGCGGTGGGCCGGGAGTCGATCCGGCTGGCGTTCGTCTCGGCGCTGCAGAAGCTGCCGGCCCGGCAGCGGGCGGTGCTGATCCTGCGGGAGGTGCTGGCCTGGTCGGCGGCGGAGACGGCGGAGCTGCTGGAGACCTCGGTGGCCTCGGTGAACAGCGCGCTGCAGCGGGCCCGGGCCACGATGGCCGCGCAGGGCCCGGCCGGTGACGCCTTCGACCCGCTGGACGAGACCCAGCGCTCCCTGCTGGCCCGGTACGTGCGGGCCTTCGAGTCGTTCGACATCGAGGCCCTGAAGCGGCTGCTGCACGAGGACGCGGTGCTGAACATGCCGCCGTTCCGGATGTGGGTGCGGGGCGCGGCCGAGCTCGGCGAGTGGTGGCGGGGCGCGGGCTGCGGCTGCGCGGGGTCGCGGCTGCTGCCGGTGGAGGCGAACGGCACGCCGGCGTTCGCCCAGTACCGCCGGCGGAGGACGGCGCGGGGTGGACGCCGTGGGGCATCACCCTGCTGGAGATCGTCGACGGCCGGATCGCCACCATGACCAACCACATGGACGTGGAGCGGCTGTTCCCGCTCTGGGGCCTGCCGATGCGCCTGACCACCGACCCGCGCGCCACCGACGCCTGACGCACCGCCGTCGCCCGAAGCACCGCCGTGGCCTGACGCACCGCCGTCGCCCGACGCACCGCCGTCGCCCGACGCACCGTCAGGCCCGGGCGGTCTCGCGGGTGGCGCCCCATGAGGCGAGCAGCCGCAGGCGGTCCTCGGACGGGGAGCCGGGTTCGGCGGTGTAGACGGTGAGGACGAGGTCGGGGTCGGCGGTCAGCCGCATCCCCTCGTAGGCGAGGGTGAGGTCGCCGACCGCCGGGTGGTGGAAGTGCTTGGTGCCGGTGCCGTGGTGGCGGACGTCGTGGGCGCCCCAGCGGGTGCGGAACTCGTCGCTGCGGGTGGAGAGTTCGCCGACCAGGTCGTGCAGCCGGCGGTCGTGGGGGTTGCGGCCGGCCTCGGTGCGCAGGATTGCGACGGTGATGTCGGCGTGCCCGTCCCACCCGGGGTGGAAGCGGCGGGCGGCGGGGTCGAGGAACTGGAAGCGGGCGAAGTTCGGCGGGTGCGGCCCGGCACTCGCGTAGACGTCGGCGTAGAAGGCGCGGGCGAGCGGGTTGGCGGCGACCAGGTCGGTCCGGCCGTTGCGGACGAACGCGGGGCCGCCGGTGATCGCGTCCAGCGTCCACTGGAGGCTGCGGTGCGGGGCCGGGGGCCGGTCCGCGCGGCGGCGCGGGCGGGTCAGCGCGTCGGAGCCGTCGGCGGCCCGGGCCAGGTGCAGCAGGTGGCTGCGTTCGGCGTCGTCGAGCCGCAGGGCCCGGGCGACGGCCTCCAGCACGGCCGGGGAGGCGCCGGCCAGGTGGCCGCGCTCCAGCCGGGCGTAGTACTCGACGCTGAGGTCCGCGAGCGCGGCGACCTCGCTGCGCCGCAGCCCGGGCACCCGGCGGCGCGGCCCGGCGGGCAGTCCGACCAGGTCGGGGGTGATCTTGGCGCGCCGCGAGGTCAGGAACTCGCGGACCTCCTGGCTGTTGTCCACTCCTCCGACAGTACGCGCCCGCGCCGCCCGGAGGGGTGCACCACCGGTACACCCCTCCGCGGTGCCTGGCCCCGCGCCGGACGGCGCGCTTGGCTGGGAGGGACGCACTCCCCCTCCCTTCCTCAGGAGCACCCGATGGAGTTCCTCCCGCAGCAGCCCACCGGCCGGGGCCCGGCCGAGTGGTTCACCGGCGACGTCTGGTGGGACGTCCTCGCGGCCGGCGCGGAGCCGTCCCGGCTGCGCGCCAACCTGGTCCGCTTCGCGCCGGGCGCGCGGACGCACTGGCACACCCACGCGCTCGGCCAGACCCTGCACGTGGTCTCCGGCACCGCCCTGGTCGGCACCCGGGACGGCACCGTGCTGGAGGCCCACCCGGGCGAGAGCGTGGTCTGCCCGCCGGGCGAGACGCACTGGCACGGCGCCGTCCCGGACCGTTTCATGGCCCACCTGGCGCTCTGGGAGGCCACCGCCGACGGCACGCCCGAGACCGTCTGGGCCGAGCCCGTCACCCCCGAGCAGTACGGCGCACCCCGGCACCGGAGCGATCCGGCCGCGCGGCACTGACGCCGCCCCCTCCCTCCCCCGCCGCGCCCGCACGACAAGGCGCTTTCCAGCCGATCGGAGAATCACCCGTTGGAGGGGAAGCCCGCCCTCTCCCCCGGCCCGCGCGCCCCGCGCCCCCATCATCGGGGACGTGGAACTCGCTCCCGCCCCACCGCAGTCCGCCTACCCGGTCCTGGTCGGCGGCGTCCCCGCCCCCGGCGACGGCTGGGTGCACTGGCCCCGCAGCAGCGCGATGCTCCGCGAGCCGTACGAGGTGCTCGCGCTGAAGGCCCGGCTCGACCACGGCCGCGCCGACCCGGCCGACCACGCGGACCCGCGGCTGGTCGGCCGGGTGGCCCGCTCGACCCCGGAGCAGGCCGCCACCGCGCTGGCCCGGGCCCGCGCGGCCCAGCCGCTCTGGGCCCGGGTGCCGCTGGAGCGGCGGCTGGAGTTCGTGGCGGCCTTCCACCGCCTGCTGCGGGAGCGCGCCGAGGAGGTGGTCGGGGCGCTGGTGGCCGAGGGGTACCCGGTGCGGGTGGCCCGCTGGTCGCTGGCCGCGGCGCTGGACCTCACCCACCCCGACACGCTGGCCCACACCCGGGCCGCCATGCGCTGGGAGGGCGAGCAGGACGGCCGCCTGGTGCGGCTGGTGCGCAAACCGGACGGGGTGGTCGGCCTCAGCCCGGCCCGCAACGCCCCGATGCTCACCGCGACGGCCGCCGTCCCGGTGCTGGCCGGCGGCAACGCGGTGGTGGTCAACGCCCCGCCCACGGCGCCGCTGAGCACCGCGTTCGTCTTCCACGAGCTGATCGCCCCGCTGCTGGCCGCGCACGGTGCCCCGCCCGGGGCGCTCAGCGTGCTCTGCGCCCCCGACCGGCCCACCCTGCGCACCTGGCTGGCCTCGCCCGACTGCGACGACGTGTTCTTCTTCGGCGGCCCGAAGCAGGGCGCGGAACTCGCCCGTGCCTGCCTGGAGCGGGGCAAGAAGCCCGTCCTGGAACTGGCCGGCAACGACGCCCTGGTGGTGTGGCGGGACGCCGACCTGCCCCGGGCCGCCGACGCCGCGGCGGAGCGCTACCACGGCTCGGGGCAGCTCTGCTTCGCCCCCAAGTTCGCCCTGGTCCACCCGGCCGTGGCCGACCGCTTCACCGCCCTGCTCCACGAGCGGGTGGCCGCGCTGCGGGTCGGCCCGCCGGAGGACCCGGACGTCGTGCTGACCCCCGTGGTCAAGCGCGCCCAGTGCGCGGACGTGCTGGCCGACGCCGTGGCCAAGGGCGCCGAACTCCTGTGCGGCGGCGAGAGCGTCGACGTGGACGGCGCCCCGACGGACCGGGGCCCGTTCGTCCGCCCGGTCCTGCTGCGGGCCCACGGGCTGGCCGCGGCCGCGACGATGCGGGCGGTCGCCGAGGAGACCTTCTTCCCGCTGATGTGCCTGGTCGTGCCGACCGGGCCGGAGCCGGACGGCGCGCTGCTCGACGCGCTGATCTCCTTCGTCAACGCCAACCCCTACGGCCTGCGCAACTCGCTGTGGGCCCGCGACCCGCACGTCGTCGACCGGTTCACCGACGAGGTCGTCAACGGCGGCGTGCTGAAGGTCAACGACAGCCACATCGGCACCCTCCCCGTCCTGCCCGTCATCGGCGGCACCGGCCTCTCCGGCGGTGCGCACGGCGAGGCCAACATCCCGATCCTGCGCACCACCCGTCTACAGGGCATCAGCATCGGCCCCCGCTCCCCCGAACCGTCCGACGCGTGATCCGCACCACCCGCGAGAGAGAGGCACCCCCATGACCGCGCTTTCCGGCACGCCCCTGCTCGACCGCAAGATCGCCCTCTGCTTCGGCCACCTCGACGCCGACGGCAACGGCACCGTCGACCGCGAGGACCTGCTGACCCTGGGCGCCCGGCTGCTCTCCGAGTTCGGCGAGCCGCCGACCTCCCCCAAGGGCACCGCCCTGATGGCGGGCATGGCCCGCTACTGGGAGGCCCTCGCCGCGGCCGCCGACGCCGACGGCGACCGGCGGCTGACCCCCGAGGAGTACCGCGCGGGCATGACCGGCGCCTTCATCACCTCCCCCGACGGCTTCCGCACCGCCCTGCGCCCGCTCACCGAGGCGGTCGTCGCCCTGCTCGACACCGACGGCGACGGCGAGGTCGACGAGCGGGAGTTCCAGTCCTGGCAGCAGGCCTTCCGCACCGCACCCGAACACCGCGCCGCCGCCTTCCGGCACCTCGACACCGACGGCAGCGGCAGGCTCAGCGTGGACGAACTGCTCACCGCCCTCCAGGAGTTCTACCTCAGCCCCGACCCCGACGCCCCGGGCAACTGGCTCTACGGCCCGCTCACCTGACCGGCCCGGCCCGGAGCCGGCTCCGGGCCGGAGAACGGGAACCGCCCGGCTGCCGCGCGTCGCGGCACCCGGGCGGTTCCCGTCCCCTCGCCCCTAGGGCTCGCCCCTCAGGCGGCCTTCGCCTCCGCCGAGACCTGCGCGGGCTCGGGCGGGGAGCCCGCGGGCTTGCGGAAGAAGAAGTAGAGCGTCGGCACCAGGTAGAGCGCCCAGACCCAGACCTGGACCTTGGTCGGGTTCGGCTGGAAGTTGAAGACGCCCTTGAGCAGCGTCCCGTACCAGCTGTCGGCCGGGATGGTGGAGGAGATGTCGAAGGCCAGCGTGCTCAGGCCGGGTATCCAGTCGGCCTCCTGGAGGTCGTGCACGCCGTAGGCGAGGACGCCCGCGGCGACGACGACCAGCATGCCGCCGGTCCAGGTGAAGAACTTCGCCAGGTTGATCTTCAGCGCGCCGCGGTAGAACAGCCAGCCGAGCACCACCGAGGTGAGCAGGCCGAGGGTCGCGCCGACCAGCGGGTTCCAGCCGTCGCCGGTGGCCTGGACGGCGGTCCAGATGAACAGCGCGGTCTCCAGTCCCTCGCGGCCGACGGCCAGGAAGGCGGTGACGACCAGGGCGACGGTGCCCATGGCGAGCGCGGCGTCCAGCTTGCCCTGGAGTTCGCTCTTCAGGTGGCGCGCGGTGCGGCGCATCCAGAAGACCATCCAGGTGACCAGGCCGACCGCGATGATCGACAGGCTGCCGCCGAGCGCCTCCTGGGCCTCGAAGGACAGCTGGTTGGAGCCGAACTGGAGCAGCGCGCCGAAGGCCATCGCCAGCACGACGGCGCTGCCGACGCCGATCCACACCGGGCCGAGGCGGTCCCTGCGGTCGGTCTTGACCAGGTAGGCGATCAGGATGCAGACCACCAGGCTGGCTTCGAGGCCCTCGCGCAGGCCGATCAGGTAATTGGCGAACACGGCGGTTCTCCTTCTCCAGACTTCAGAAGAGCGGGGCGGGGGGTCAGCCGAGGAGGGTCTGGCCCCACCACTCGCCGGGCTTGCGGACACCGGGCGGGCAGGCGAAGTGGGCGGAGGCGACGTGGGTGATGTACTCGTTGAGCGCGTCGTCGGCCGCGAGCTTGGTCTGCAGCGGGACGAACGCCTTGCGGGTGTCGCGCTGGTAGGCCAGGAAGAACAGGCCGGCGTCCAGGCGGCCGAGGCCGTCGGTGCCGTCGGTGAAGGAGTAGCCGCGGCGCAGGATCATCAGCCCGTCGTTGCTGTCGGGGTGCGCCAGGCGGACGTGCGAGTCGGCGGGCATCGCGGACAGGTCGGGGGTGTCGCGTTCCTTCTGCTTGCCGTAGGGGGCGCCCTCGATCTTGGTGCGGCCGAAGGTGTCCTCCTGGTCCTTGAGCGAGGCGCGGTCCCAGGTCTCGATGGTCATCCGGATGCGGCGGGCGACGAGGTAGGAGCCGCCGGTCATCCAGTCGGTGCCGTCGCCGGGGCGGCCCATACGTGCTGGGCGAGCGCGTCGGCGTCGGTCCCGGCGATGTTGTGGGTGCCGTCCTTGAAGCCCATCAGGTTGCGCGGGGTCTGGCTGTCGGGCGTGGTGGAGGAGGTCTTGCCGAAGCCGAGCTGCGACCAGCGGACGTTGACCACGCCCATGCCGATCCGGGCCAGGTTGCGGATCGCGTGCACGGCGACCTGCGGGTCGTCGGCGCAGGCCTGGACGCACAGGTCGCCGCCGCTGCGGGCCGCCTCCAGCCGGTCGCCCTTGAACTTCGGCAGGTCGACCAGCGCCTCCGGGCGCCTGGCCTTGAGTCCGAACCGGTCCTGGCCGTCCTTCTCGAACAGCGTCGGCCCGAAGCCGATGGTCAGGGTGAGGCGGGAGGGGGGCAGGCCCAGCGCCTCGCCGGTGTCGTCCGGCGGGGACTCGGGGACGACGCCGACCGCACCGCCGCCGACCTCGCGCCCGCCGGTGAGCGAGGCGGCCGCCTTCGTCCACTCCTTGAGCATCTTCACCAGGGCGTCGCGGTCGTCGGTGATCACGTCGAACGCGGCGAAGTGCAGCCGGTCCTGGACCGGGGTGGAGATGCCCGCCTGGTGCTCGCCGTAGAACGGGACGTCGGGGGCCTGCGGGGCGGGGCCGCCGTCCCCGTCCGACATGGTCGCGGCGGCCACCGTGCCCACCGCGGCCGCGCCGAGCGCGACGCCGGCTCCCGCCCAGCCTATGACGGCACGCCGGCTGAGCCCGGCGCGCGGCGCGGGCCCGCCGCTCTCGGCGGGGGGCGCCTGCTGCTCGTTCTCGGCGTCCATCTCTGGTGTTCCCTCTCGGACGTGAAACCGGGTGCGGGTGCCGCCGCTGCTGCGACAGCACCCTGACGGAGGCTTAGCTTACGCTGGCCTTACCTCGCATTCGGCCCCGGGCACCCCGTTTGACCTGGGCTTGACCGGACGGTCGCGGCTACTTGACCACCACGGCGGCGGCCAGCTTGGACAGCGGCTCGCCGAGCGAGTTGACCGCGTCCGAGAAGGTCTTGCGCTCGTCCTCGGTGACCTTGTCGTACGTGGTGTAGGTGCCGTCGGCGTTGCGGTACTTGCCGAGCAGCGCGGTGATCTTCTCGAACTCGCCGTCCAGGGTCTTGGACAGCTCCGGGTCGTTCTCGGAGGCGACCGGCTTGAGCAGTTCGTAGGCCTGGCGGGCGCCCTCGACGTTGGCGGCGAAGTCGGAGAGGTCGGTGTGGCTGTAGCGGTCCTCCTCACCGGTGATCTTGTTCTTGGAGACCTCGTCCAGCAGTTCCTTGGCACCGTTGGCCATGCCGGTGGGGGTGATCTCGGCGCTGGGGATGCGGGTCTGCCAGTCCTTCAGGTCGGTGACCAGCTGGGTGGCGAGGGTCTTCTCCTCGTCGCCGATCTTCCCGTCCTCCCAGAGCGACTTCTCCAGGCGGTGCCAGCCGGTCCACGCCTGGCCCTCCTCCAGGCCGTCCTCGCGGGTGTCGGTCTTCGGGTCGATGTCACCGAAGCTCTCGGCCACCGGCTCGGTGCGCTCCCAGCCCACCCGGGAGGCGGCGAACAGCGACTTGGCCTTCTCCACGTCGCCCGCGGTGATCGCGGCGGCGAACTGCTCCACCACCGGGATGGTGGCGTCGGCCTGCTCCTGGGCGTAGGTGCGGTAGTCGGTGACCGCCCGGGTCAGCCGGTCGTCGGTCTTCGCCGAGGCCGAGGCGCCGGCCGTGACGGTGATCTTCTGCCGGATGCCGTCGCCGGTCATGCCCGGCTTGCAGGCGACCTCGTAGGTGCCGGCCTTGATCTCGGCGTTGATGGTCGCCTTGGTGCCGGGGCCGATGTTCTCCCGCTCGGTGACGATCTTGTCGCCGTCGGCGTAGACGTACACCTCGGTGACCTTGTTGCCCTTGTTCGCCACCGCCAACTCGACGTGCCCGGCCGGGAAGGAGGTCTTCGACAGGGCACACGTGCTGTCCGTCGCGGTCACCTGCACCGGGCCGGAGGCGGCGGAGCCGTCCGCCGCGGTCGGGGCACCGTCGTCCTTCTTCGAGCACCCCACCAGCGCGGCACCCGCCACGGCGAGGACCAGGAACGCGGCAGCAGACGTACGGCGGGCAGGCATGCTCACTCCAGGAACGAGAGGGTTGGGCCGGTGCGGCGGCCGCTCGGGAACCCCCGGAGACCGCCAGGTAAGCTAAGGCATACCTTAGGTCCCCCGCCACACCGGGTCGACACCCCGGGCCGGACGGAGTCGCCCCGCAGCTCCCCACCCGCCCCTCATTTCCGGCCAACTCCCCCGGCAATGGCCGGAGTTCACCCCGACCCCACCCGCTCCGGGAGCCCCGCGTGTGACCGGAACCACTGCCCCGGAGCGGCAGCCGCGCACACGGCGGCGCGGCGCGGGGCAGTTGTCCGCCCCACGCCGCGCCGGTCTTGTCCCGTCTTGTCTACTCGGGGAGGTTGCGGGCCATCACGATGCGCTGGACCTGGTTGGTGCCCTCGTAGATCTGGGTGATCTTCGCGTCCCGCATCATCCGCTCCACCGGGTAGTCCCGGGTGTACCCGTAACCCCCAGCAACTGCACCGCGTCCACCGTGATCTCCATCGCCGCGTCCGACGCGTAGCACTTGGCCGCCGCCCCGAAGAACGTCAGATCCCCGTCCGAGCGCTGCGACTTCGCCGCCGCCGCGTAGGTGAGCTGCCGGGCCGCCTCCAGCTTCATCGCCATGTCCGCCAGCATGAACTGCACGCCCTGGAAGTCCCCGATCGGCTTGCCGAACTGCCGCCGCTCCTTCACGTACCCCTTGGCGTAGTCCAGCGCGCCCTGCGCGATGCCCAGCGCCTGCGCCGCGATCGTCACCCGGGTGTGGTCCAGCGTGCGCATCGCGGTGGCGAAGCCCGTGCCCTGCTCGCCGATCATCCGCTCCGCCGGGATGCGCACGTCGTCGAAGTACACCTCACGCGTCGGCGAGCCCTTGATCCCCAGCTTCTTCTCCGGCGCCCCGAACGAGACCCCCGCGTCGCCCTTCTCCACCACGAACGCCGAGATCCCCTTGGAGCGCTTGTCCGGGTCGGTCACCGCCATCACCGTGTAGAACTCCGACACCCCGCGTTGGTGATCCACCGCTTCACCCCGTTCAGCACCCAGAAGTCCCCGTCCCGCACCGCCCGCGTCCGCATCCCCGCCGCGTCCGACCCCGCCTCCGGCTCCGAGAGGCAGTACGAGAACATCCCCTCCCCCGCGCCAACGCCCCCAGGTACTTCGCCTTCAACTCCTCCGACCCCGACAGCTGCACCGGCAACGACCCCAGCTTGTTCACCGCCGGAATCAACGACGACGACGCACACACCCGCGCCACCTCCTCGATCACCAGCACCGTCGCCAGCGCGTCCGCCCCCGCACCCCCGTACTCCTCCGGCACGTGCACCGCGTGCAGATCCGCCGCCCGCAACGCGTCCAACGCCTCCTGCGGGAAACGCCCCTCCTCGTCCACCGCCGCCGCGAACGGAGCGATCTTCGCCTCCGCCAGCGCACGCACCGACTCCCGGAGCATCACGTGCTCCTCGCCGAGCCGGTAGAGGTCGAAGTCCTGGGTCATGGCAGTCTCCTCGGTGTGGCACTCAGTACCCCCGATTATGCACACTCAGTGCCGTCCGGCCCAGCCCGAACCGCCTGGTCGGTGCTACCGTCCCGGTATGAGCGAGGTGCATGAGCAGGACCGGGCGTCCGGCGGCGGCGCGGCCCGGCCGACGATGCGGGACGCGCTGGTCGAGGCGGCGTTCGAGCTGTTCTCGGAGCGGGGTTTCGAGCAGACCACGATCGACGACATCGTCTCGCTCGCCGGGGTCGGCCGCCGGTCGTTCTTCCGCTACTTCCCGTCGAAGGAGGCGGTGGTCTTCCCGACCACGACGGCTGCCTGGCGGACATGACGGCCTTCCTGGGCGCGGCCGACCCGGCGGGCGACCCGGTGGAGCAGGTGTGCGACGCGGCCCGGCTGGTGCTGCGGATGTACGCGGGCAACCCGGCCTTCTCGGTGGGGCGCTACCGGCTCACCAAGCAGGTGCCCACCCTGCGCACTCACGAGCTGTCGGTGGTCTGGCGCTACGAGCGCACCCTGGCCGGCCACCTGCGCACCCGGTACGCGGCCCGCTCGGACGGCGCGCTGCGGGCCGACGTGATCGCGGCGGCGGTGGTGGCGGCGCACAACTACGCGCTGCGGGCCTGGCTGCGCTCGGGCGGCGAGGGCGACGTGGGCGCGGCGGTGGACGAGGCGCTGCAACTGGTGGTGGCCACCTGGGGGGACGGCGCGGAGGGCGGCGGGGGCGGCAGTTCGCAGGACGACGAGGTGGTGGTGATGGTGGCCCGGCGCGGCACGCCGATGTGGCGGGTGGTGCAGGGGGTGGAGGCGGCCCTGGAGGGCTGACGGGCCGGTCGGCCGGTCCGCCCACGGAGCTGACAGTCTGTCGAACATCGTCCGATATGACTGGCACTCGGTACCTTTACACGAGGCACTGAGTGCCATACCGTCCTTCTGGCAGACGCCCCGACCGCACGCCCGCTCCCGGGCGGCGGTACGGCGGCGCACCCAGGTCCAGGGAGGAGACGGCCATGACCCTCACGCTCGCCCCGTCCGCACCGCACGCCCCGCTCGCCCCGTTCGAGCCCTTCGCCGAACACCCCTTCCCCGCGCACCCCGCCGGCCCGGCCGGCGAGGCCGAACTCGACTACCGGCGCTGCCAGTGGTGCCACTCGGCCAGCGCGGCGTCCTGCCTGCTGTGCCCGGTGTGCGGCTCGGCCGACCTGTCGCCCGCCCGGGCCTGCGGGCAGGGCACGGTGCAGCGCCTGCTGCGCCCGACCCGGCGCGGCCCGCACCTGGGGCGGCCGTACCTGATCGTGCTGGACGAGGGCTTCACCGTGCAGGCCACGGTGCTCGGCGGGCTGCCGGGCGCGGTGCCGATCGGCGCCCGGGTGCACCTGGTGACCAGCGAGGAGGGCGGCCGGATGCTGACCTTCCGCCTCGCGCCCCGCCCCTGAGCACCCCGGCGGCAGCACCCCCGAAGGTCTCCGGGCCGCCGCCCCACCGGCGCCCGGCCCGCGCCCCCGGTCGTGGCACTCGGTGCCACGACCGGGGGCGTTCTCCTTCGGACGTGCGTGCCGTGCGCACACTTCCGACATGCCTTCTCCCGGCTGTGCCGGCCTGGCGGAACCGGTGCACGCACCGCCGCCGCGCGGGTAGGGTCGATGGCGTTTGCCGTTCCGGGGGAGGTACTCGCACGTGCTCGGTCTGAGCGCATATCAACCGGCCGCCGTCTGGCACCCGTTGTCCGGCCCGCCACCGGTGCGGGCCTGGTGCCGCGGGCTGGCGGCCAATCCCGGGGCGCCGGTCGGGGTGCTGCTGCGGCTGCTGGCGGAGGGCGCCGAGCCGCTCGGGCCGGTGCGCCGCCCGGAGCTGCCGGCGCCGGTGCTGGAGGCCGCGCTGCGGCACCCGCAGTGGCCGGTGCGGGCGGCGCTGGCCGAGCGCCCGGACCTGTCGGCGCGGACGCTGGCGGCGCTGGCCGGCGACCGGGAGCGCCGGGTCCGCCGGGCCGCCGCGTCGGCCGCGCACCGGGTGGAGCTGCCCCCGGCGGCGCTGGCCGCGCTGGCCGCCGACCGCGACCCGGAGACCCGCCGCCGGGTGCCGGGCTGCGCGGGCCTGCCGCCGGAGCTGCTGGTGGCCCTGGTCCAGGACACCTCGCCGCCGGTGCGCGCGGCGGCGGTCCGGGCGGAGTCCTGGCCGCAGCTGCCGCCCCGGGTGCGGACCGGGCTGCGGGCCGACCGCGACCCGGCGGTGCGGGCCGCGGTGCAGCGGGCGCTGCGGGTGGAGCGCGAGCTGCCGGTGACGCTGGCCGGGTACATCGCCGAGAGCGACCCGGCCCGCCGGGAGCGGACGGCGGCCTCGGCGGCGCTGGAGCGGCCGCTGGGCGAGTGGCTGGTGCTGGACGACGACCCGCGGATCAGGGCCGCCGCGGCGGGCAACCCGCAACTGCCCACCGACCTGGCGCTGGCCCTGGCGGCCGACCCGAACGAGGCGGTGCGCCTGGCGGTGTCGCTGCGCCCGGACCTGACCGAGGAGCAGCGCGCGGCGGTGGCCTGCCGGCTGCCGGACGCCGCGCCGCCGCTGCCGTGGGTGGCCGAGCGGGCGGGCGATCCGGCGGAGCTGCTGCGGCTGGCCCGCTCGGCGCACCCGCTGGTGCGGTGCGCGGTCGCCTCGCTGGAGCGGCTGCCGCGGGCGGTGGTGGCGGTGCTGGCGGCCGACGGTGAGCTGCGGGTGCGCCTGGCGCTGGCGGAGCACTGCGCGGACGCGCCGGGCGGGCTGCTGCGCTCGGTGTACGGGCAGTTGCTGGGCCCGGCCGCGCTGCTGGCGGACGCCCGGTTCCCGGCGCCGGGCCTGGCCCGCTGGGCCGAGCGGCCGGAGCCCGCGCTGCGGCTGGCGGCGCTGCGCGATCCGGAGCTGGCGCCGGAGGTGTCGGCCGCGCTGGCGGCGGACCGTGACGTGCTGGTGGCGCGGGCGGCGGCGGCCGATCCGCGGCTGCCGTGGCGGGCGCTGCTGCGGGCGCTGGAGCCGGACGCGCAGCCGGAGGCGGCGGCGGCGAACCCGGCGCTGCCGGTGCCGTTCATGCACCGCCTGCTGGAGCTGTCGGCCCCGCGTTGAGCCGCTGATCTGCGGCGACGCCGGGTGGGACGGCCCCGCCGCGCCGCCCGGAATACCCCCAGGTCGGTGAAGGTTCAACCACCTGTCGGGCCGGTACGGCCCGGCGGGAGACCCGGAAACGGGAAGGAGCAGCCCATGACCACCGACCTCCGCCCCACCGACCCCGCCCGCTCGGCGCGGCCCTGGTGTCCCCGGGCGAGAGCACGGCCGAACGCTGGGCCCGCGCCCGGCTGTTCTTCGACTCCAAGGCGTACGCGGACGCCGCGCTGATCCTGGCCGGCGTGGTCGCGGAGGTGCCCGAGCAGGTCGGCCCGCGCCTGCTGCTGGCCCGGGCCTACTACCACTCGGCCCAGCTGCGCCGCGCCGAGGAGCAGCTGCGCGAGGTGATCGCGCGCGACCCGGTGGAGCCCTACGCGCACCTGGCGCTCGGCCGCGTCCTGGAGCGCCGGGGCCGGCCCGCCGAGGCCGCCCCGTACCTGCGGCTGGCGGCCGTGTTCGACGGGGAGTTCCCGCAGGACTGAGCCGGCGCCGTCCGCCCGTCCCCGCGGCACACCGCCCCCGGCCGTCCCCCGGCCGGGGGCGGTGCGCTGTCCGCCCGTGTCCCGGCCCCGGCGCCGTCCGCGTGCTGTCGTCGCCCGGCCCGGCCCCTGGCAGGCTGGAGGGAGCACGCCCTCGGGGCGAACGGAACGGAGGTCCGACCGATGCGGACGCTGGAGGAGCAGATCGAGGTGACCGCCCCGGTCGGGACGGCCTGGTCGCAGCTGCACCGGGTCGCCGAGTACCCGCTGTTCGTCGCCGGGGTGGTGCAGGCCAGCGCCCACGGCCGGCACCACGCGCACCTGGACGTGGAGTTCGGCGGCGAGCGGCACGCGGTGGACGCGGAGCTGACCGACCACGGGCGGGGCCGGGTGATGAGCTGGGAGACGGTGGACGGTCCGCCGCTGCGCGGCACCTTCGCGCTGCGGGAGCTGGACGCCGCGCACACCCGGGTGCAGCTGCGGCTGGAGTACGACCCGCAGGAGCTGACCGAGTCGCTGGGCGGCCCGCACGGCGGGTACGCGCAGAGCCACGCGGTGGAGGAGGCGGTCCGCGCCGACCTGGAGCTGTTCAAGCAGCTCTGCGAGGAGTGAGCGCCCGGCCCGGGGCCCGTCTCCCGGCCCTACCCCCGGCCCGGCCCCCGGTCACTCCGCCAGCGGCAGTTCGGCCCAGATGACCTTCCCGCTGGCGGGGTAGCGGGTGCCCCAGCGCTCGGCGAGCTGGGCGACCAGGAACAGGCCGCGCCCGCCCTCGTCGGTGTCGGTGGCGTAGCGCAGGTGCGGGGAGGTGGCCGAGCCGTCCCGGACCTCGCAGATCAGCGCCCGGTCGCGCAGCAGCCGGACCCGGATCGGCGGGGCGGCGTAGCGGATGGCGTTGGTGATCAGTTCGCTGAGCACGAGTTCGGCGGCGAACGCCTGGTCGGCCAGGCCCCAGTCGGCCAGGCGGCGGGTGACGGCGGCCCGGATGCGGGCGACGGCGGCGGGGTCGGCGGGGACCTCCCAGTCGGCGACGTGGTCGGCGGGCAGCGCGCGGGTGCGGGCCACCAGCAGGGCGGTGTCGTCGGCGGGGTTGACCGGCAGCAGGGCGGCCAGCACGTCCTCGCAGGTCTGCCGGGGGTCGCGGCCGGGGTGGGCGAGGGCGGCGCGCAGCAGTTTCAGGCCGTGGTCGAGGTCGTGGCTGCGGGACTCGACCAGTCCGTCGGTGTACAGCACCAACCGGCTGCCCTCGGGGAGTTCGAGTTCGACGCTCTCGTAGGGCATGCCGGTGAGGCCGAGCGGCGGCCCGGCGGGCAGGTCGACGATCTCGACCCGGCCGTCGGGGTAGGCCACGGCGGGCGGCGGGTGGCCGGCCCGGGCGAGGGTGCAGCGGCGGGTGACCGGGTCGTAGACGGCGTACAGGCAGGTCGCGCCGGTGATCGGGCGTTCGCTGCCGTCGGGCGCGGGGTGCTCCTGGTCGAGGCGGTTGACCAGGGCGTCGAGGTGGCCGAGCAGTTCGTCGGGGGCGAGGTCGAGCGAGGAGAAGGTGTGCACGGCGGTGCGCAGCCGCCCCATGGTGGCGGCGGCGTGCACGCCGTGGCCGACCACGTCGCCGACCACCAGGGCGACCCGGGCGCCGGAGAGCGGGATGACGTCGAACCAGTCGCCGCCGACGCCGGCCTGCGCGGGCAGGTAGCGGGAGGCGACCTCCAGGGCGTGCTGCTCGGGGAGCCCGGCGGGCAGCAGGCTGTGCTGGAGGGCGACGGCCATGGTGTGCTCGCGGGTGTAGCGGCGGGCGTTCTCGACCAGGACGGCGGCGCGGGCGGTGAGTTCCTCGGCGAGGGTGCGGTCCTCCTCGTCGAAGGCCGGGCGCGGGCGGGCCCGCCAGAAGGTGGCCACGCCCAGCAGCGTCCCGCCGACCGTCAGCGGCACCGTGACCAGGGTGTGCACGCCCTGGTCGCGCATCGCCTCGACGGTGCTCGGGTGGATCTCGTCCCAGGCGGCCAGCGCGGCCGACAGGTCGGGCTCGACCACCGAGCGCAGCCCGGCGACGGCCCGGGCCCGGGGGGTGCCGGGAACGAGCGGGACGGGCGAGCCGGGGGCCAGCAGCGGCGGCAGTTCGCCGATGCCGGCCAGCGCGGCGCGGTGCAGCGGGCGGCTCTGCCCGGGGCGCGGTTCGCCGCCAGCCAGCACGCCCTCGTACAGGTCGACGCAGGCGAAGTCGGCGAACGCCGGGACCAGGGCGGCGGCGAGCTCCTCGCAGGTGCGGGTGATGTCGAGGGTGGTGCCGATCGAGGCGCCGGCCCGGTAGAGCAGTTCCAGGCGCAGCCGGGCGGTGTCGGGCCCGTTGAGCGGCGCGGTGTCGCGCAGGGTGGCGATCAGGTAGGACGGGCCGCCGGAACGGTCGGTGGGATGCAGGTCGACACCGAGGACGCGGTCGTGGACGACGGCGCGGGCGTCGGTGAACTCCTCGGAGCCGTGCAGCAGCGCGGTCAGGGCGGGCGGCAGGTCGAACGCGTCGAGCGGGCGGCCCTCGCAGTCGGCGGGCAGGTCGAGCAGGCGGCGGGCCTCGTCGTTGGCGTGGCGCAGCACCCGGTCGGGGTCGAGCAGCAGCACCGCCTCGCGGACGACGGCCGGTACGGGTGCGCGGTGCCGGCCCCGCCCGTCCGCGGCGGGCCTCATCCGGGCCGTCCGGCGGGGGCGGGCGCCACGCGGGCCGCCGGGGCGGGGCGTGCGGCGATGGACAGCCGTCGCGGAGGGGTACCGCCCGCCACGCTGCGTGCACCGGGTGCTGCCCGAAACCGGGTCATACGCCCATTCCTACACTCCCGGCTCGGAGCGGGCCAATGGCCGCGCCCGGATTTCCCGGGCCGACGAGCCGGTTCCCACCGGGGCCCGTTCGCGTGACAGCGCGTCAGGCGGTCGACGGGACGGGGCCGTGGACGAGGACGGGGAGGAGCGGGTCCGCGTGCTGGACCACCCGGATCTGCCGAAGCGGCCGAAGCGGCCGAGGGCGGGTGAGCGGCTGCGCGCTTGACCGCGCGGCCACGGCACCGACCGGTTCCCGCTGGAGGCCGCGGGGGTCCGGGGCGACCTGCGTACGGTGCGGTGTCGGGTCGGACGGGCGCTGGTGGGGGCACTGGTGACCGCTGTCCGCCCGGTGGTGTCCGCTCCGCGGTGTCTGCTCCGCGGGCTCGCGGGGCACCCCGGGCGCGGGGGCGGGGTGGGCCGGGGAGAGGATGGGTGGATGTAGAAGCCAAGCGTCTGCGCGGAGAGGTCCCGCCATGCCCCACATCACCGTCGACTACTCGCCGCAGCTCGCCGACGCCTTCGACCGCCCCGGCTTCGTCCGCGAGCTGCACCCGCTGGTGCGCGAGTGGGTGGCGTCCCGGGGCGTGTGCAAGACCTTCTTCCGCCCGGCGGCGGAGACCTGGGTCGACGCCGCGGACGGGCAGTTGGTGGCCTTCGTGCACATCGCGATCGGCCTGCTGCCCGGGCGGCCCGAGGGGCTCAAGGCCCGGCTCTCGGAGGAGGTGCTGCGGCTGCTCGACAAGCACCTGCGCCCCGTCCTGGACCGCGAGGTGGTGCGCTCGGCGGAGGTCCGCGACCTGGCGGCCTCCTACCGGCTGCGCACCGGCTGGTAGTCGCCGGTGGGCCGCCTGGTGGCCGCCCCGCCCGCTCAGCGGTGGCCCAGGACGTTCACCACCCGGCCGTTCGGGTCCCGGACGAAGAAGCGGCGCACGCCCCACTCCTCGTCGCTCAGCGGGTGGACGATCTCGGCCCCCGCGGCCAGCATCGCGGCGTGCGCGGCGTCCACGTCGGCCACCTCCACGCTCAGGTCCGGCACCACGGGCGCGGTGGCGTCCCGGGCCATCAGGCTCACCTGGGCGGTCGGGCTGCCGGGCCCGGCCAGCGTCATGATCCAGCCGTGGTTCATGGCCTCCTCGAACCCGAGCCGCCCGTAGAACTCCCGGTTCTCCGACCGCGTCCGCTCCCCCTCCCCGCCACCCGCAGGTTCGGCACCACCCGCCGCACCGGCCGGGCGGGCCGCTCGGCGGCGTCGAACGCGGGGCCGAGCGGGGCCAGCGCCGCGCGCAGCCGCTCGGGCAGCGAGCCGTCGGGGTCGGCCGGATCCCCGGCCGGGCCGGTCGCGGGCGGGCGGAGCCAGTCCTCCAGCGCGATCCGGACCGCGGCGGCGGTGGCCGCCGCGAGGACCCGGGCCCCTTCCGCTCCCGCGCCGTCGAGGCGTCCGGCGATCGCCGCCGCGAGCGGGGCCTCGATCCCGGCGGTGGTGCCGAGGAACGCCTCGCGCAGCGCGGGCCGGGCGGCGATCAGCCGCAGCGCCTCGGGGGTCCGCTCGCCGGTGCCGGTGTACTGCTCGACCACCGCGTCGGTGACCGCCTCGGCCAGCCGCACCCGCGCGGGCCGGGCCGCGACCGCCGCGGCGACCCGCTCCTCCCGGTCGGCGGTGACGGCGGAGACGATCGCCTGCTCCCGCCCGGCGAAGTAGTTGTGGTACGTGCGCGGCGAGACTCCGGCCGCCTCGGCGACGTCCTCCACCCGCACCCCGTCCGGCCCCCGCTCCAGGGCCAGCCGCAGGGCCGCTTCGCGCAGCGCCTCCCGGGTGGCCCGCTTCTTCCGCTCCCGCAGCCCAGGTGTCGTCACGGGCACCAGCGTTCCACACCGTCCTGCACGCCCGCAATCATGCGCCGCCGCAAATGTCTGCGTTCGCACACTTGCCTTCACGCACACTTGCCTTTGCGCACATTCGCCTTCACGCATACTTGCCTTTGCGAACACTTGCCTTTGCGCACATTTGCGGTAACGCAAACTTGCCGACGATCCCGACCCGCCCGAGGACAGCCGGACCGGCGGAGGGCGAGCACCGGGCACGCCGGGGAACACGACCACGACGCCGGATGCGTCGCACACGGCCGGACGCCCCCCGGACGGCGACCCAACGCAATGACCTCGGCCGGGCGTCGTCGGGCGGCTCGACGGGCGGCGCGGCATCGATCGCCCCCACCTGCCCCGGGAGCCCCGGGCCGCTTTCGGCGCGGTCGCCCGGCGCCACCGGCGGCGACCCCGCTCCGCTGCCCCGCCGCCGCCCTACTGCGGCCCTACTGCGGCCCCGCCGGGCCGGGGCGGCTCTGCGCGGGCAGGCGGCCCGCCCGGGCGTGGGCCCAGTAGAGCAGGAGCGCGGCCAGCACCAGGGCGATCACCAGGGCCTGGACCAGCGAGGACGCCGACCCGCCGCGCAGCGCCGCCGAGAACGGCAGGGCCAGCACCGGCAGGGCCACCGCCGGGCCGGCGGCGTACCAGGCGGCGAACACCGCGACACCGGTGCTCCCGCCGGACGGCTGCGCCGAGCGGTACAGCAGGTCGCGGCGGGCCGCGCCGCGGCAGGCGTTCACCAGCCCGGCCGCGACCAGCGGCGGGACGGCAAGCGGCGCCAGCCAGGCCGCCGCACCGCCGCCGGACGCCAGCACCGCGCCCGCCCCGGCCGCCGCCAGGAGCAGCCCGAGCCCGGCGGGCACCACCGCGTGGCGCAGCATGAGCTCGGCGAACGGGTACGGGGACCAGGACGCCCGGCGGACGTCGTCGGTCTCGATCCGGGCGGGCTCCAGCAGTTGGGCCGCGGCCAGGTAGCCGAACAGCAGGGCGAGGACCGTGACCGCCCAGGACAGCCCGCCCCGGGCACCGTGCGCCAGCACCGCGCAGAGCAGCGCCGGCACGGTCAGCAGCACCGCGCGCCCGAGCCGGGCCGGGGCCCGCAGCAGTGAGAGGGTGTCGCGCCAGTACAGCACCAGCCGGGGCCGCCGGGGCGCGGGCAGCCGGACCCGCAGCGGCCGTCCGCCGCCGGAGGCGCCGGCCACCGCCAGCCGGGCGGCCCGCAGCTCGACCGTGCGCAGCGCGGCCAGCACCCCGGCGGCCGTCCGGGCCCGCTCGCGCAGCAGGGGCAGCGGGACGGTGGCGACGGCCCGGTCGGCGAGCACCAGGCCGAGCGCGGTCGGCACCAGCAGCAGCGCGGCGGCGAACCAGCCGCCCGGGACGGCGGCGGGCGTCGGGGCCAGCGCGGCGATGCCGGCCCAGCCCCACGGGCCCGACCACAGCTCGACCCGCTCCAGCCAGGGCACGGGGTGCCCCGCGACGGCCAGCCCGCTCTGCACCGCGAGCGCCAGGACCAGCACGGTCGCGTACGGGGTCAGGGTGCGCGCCCAGCGGGCGGCCCGCGGGCTGTGCTGCACCAGCAGGCCCGCGCAGACGCCCAGCAGCGGCAGGCACACCCCGCCCACCAGGCACCAGCCGAGTGCGGCGGGCAGGCCGACCCGCACGGTCAGGCCGAGCGCGACCATGCCGCCGACGGCCAGCACCAGCCCGGGCAGGGCGGCCAGTCCGCAGGAGAGCCAGAACCACGGGCGCAGCACCGGCCGGGGCCGGACCGGGTGGGCCAGCAGCCAGTCGGTGGTGGCCCGGGGCGGGACGACCGGCCCGCGCCACAGTCCGTCGCGGACGGCCAGCAGCAGCGTGGCCAGACCCACCGCGGCGATGCCGCTGGGCAGGGCGGCCAGCAGGCCGGGGCCGTGGGTGGTGTAGTCGGCGCCCATCGACGCCTGGAGGAAGAGGCCGAAGCTGGGGACGCCGCCCCAGATCACCAGGATCAGCAGGGTGCAGTAGAGCCCGAAGGCGACCTGCTTGAACCGGTTGCGCCGGTGCGGGGCGCGCAGGGCGCGCAGCAGGGCCAGCGCCTCGTCGGTCCAGTCGTCGTCCGCCGTCCACTCGGCGGCGGTGGCGGGGGCGGCGTCCTCGGGCTCGTCCTCCGCGACCACGACCACGGCCGCCGCCTCGGTCACGGACCCGGCCACGGTCACGGCCTCGACCTCGGTCACGGCTTCGGCCCGGGCCTCGGGGCGGTTCACCGGGCGGTTCACCGGGCCCCGGCCGGTGCGGGGTAGCCGGAGGCGTCCGCGGCGAGGATCTCGGCGGGCGGGCCCTGGCGGACGATCCGGCCCTCCTCCAGCACCACCACCCGGTCGGCGACTTCCCGGGCGAGGTCGCCGTGGTGGGTGACCAGCAGCACCGCGACCCCGTCGGCGAGTTCCGCGGTGAGGAGTTCGGCGAGGCGGCGGCGGGCCTGCGGGTCGAGGCGCTGCTCGGGTTCGTCGAGCAGCAGCAGGTCGCGCGGTCGGACCAGCGCGCAGGCCAGCAGCAGGGCCTGCATCTGCCCCGAGGAGAGGGCGGAGGGTAGCGCGTCGGCCCGTTCGGTGAGCGAGCGGTCCGCCAGCACCTGGTCGACCCAGTCGGCGGCGTCGGCGACGCCGTGCGCGACGGCGACCAGCAGCAGGTGCTCGCGCACCGTGAGGTCGGGGTAGCAGGCGACGGTGTCGCCGACGACCGCGACCCGGGCCCGGATGCGGGGGTCGTTCTCGTTCATCGCCAGGCCGTCGAAGCGCACCGTGCCCTTGGTCGGCAGGTCGCGCCCGGCGGCGATCCGCAGCAGGGTCGACTTGCCGGAGCCGTTGTGCCCGAGCAGGGCGACGCACTCGCCGGCCGCCAGGTCGAGGTCGACGGGGTGCAGCACCTCCCGGCCGCCGTACGAGCGGCTCACCCCGGTGAGTTGCAGCAGCGCCAGGCGTGCGCGGGCACGCGGTGCGGCGGAGTTCTTGGCCATGCGGAGGATGCCTCTCGACGGACGGACGGCCCAAGTATGGACCCGCCGCCCGGCTCCCCCGCCCACCGCCCCGCGACTCCCCGGCACGCCCCCGCCCCGCAGCGGCCGCCGCGCTGCCGCCCTGCGGGCGACGGCCGGGGGCGAGGACGGCCCCTACCGGGCCAGGAAGTCGGTGAGTTCGGCGTTCAGCGCGGCGGGGTGCCGGTGGGGCAGGTCGTGGTGGGAGACCCCGGCCAGGGTGCGGACCCGGGCCCGGGGCAGCAGGGCCGTGGCGCGGGCGGCGAGGGTGCGCGGGTCGTGGCTGCGGCTGTCGGCGGCTGGGAGGACCAGGCACGGGGCGTCGAGGGCGGCCAGCTCCGCGGGGCTGGGGCGGGGGCCGGTGACGGGGCGGGCGGCGGGGAAGGTCGCGGCGCGGCCGTACAGGCGGACCCAGTCCGGGTCGAGCGGGGCGCCGCCGGTCTCCCAGGCCAGGAAGGCGCGGGCCCGGCGCTCGCTGGGGCGGGCCAGCAGCGGGGCGGCGTGCAACAGGTACGGGAGGCGGAAGCCGGTGAAGCAGCCGGTCGGATCGAGCAGCGCCAGCCGGGAGACC
Organism: Kitasatospora fiedleri; assembly: GCF_948472415.1. Classification (NCBI taxonomy): domain Bacteria; kingdom Bacillati; phylum Actinomycetota; class Actinomycetes; order Kitasatosporales; family Streptomycetaceae; genus Kitasatospora; species Kitasatospora fiedleri. Next base: position 184,980 of record NZ_OX419519.1, read on the forward strand.
CGGGCGGGGCGGCGCAGCGCGTAGGACAGGGCGATCCAGCCGCCGTACGAGTGCCCGCACAGGTCGGCGCGGTCGGCGCCGAGCGCGTCGAGGACGGCGTCCAGCCAGCCGTGCAGGTCCTCGACGGTACGCGGTCGCGGTCGGCCCGCCGGGTCGGAGCGGCCGGCCTCGCCGATCCGGTCGACGGCGAACACCCTTGCGGTGCGGGCGAGTTCGCCGACGTTGGCCCACCAGCTGGCGGCGGTCGCGCCGCCGCCGTGGAGCAGCAGCAGGGGCGGGGCGCCGGGCGGTCCGGCGGCGTTGACCCGGGTGGTGCCGTACGGGGTGGCGAGGTCGAGGGTGTCGACCGGGACGGGCCAGCGGTCGAGCAGGGCGTCGTAGGCGGACAGGAAGGCGGACCGGTCGAATCCCATCGGGGCTCCTCGGGCAGTTGCCTCGCTCGGCAGTCGTCTCGCTCGGCAGTCGTCTCGCTCGGCAATCATCTCGTGCAGCAAGCTTCTCGCTCAGCGAGATACTATGCGGGACGGAGCCGCCCCGAACAACCCACCCCGTCCCCATCTCCCCAGAGAGGCCGACCGGATGACCGACCGGATGACCGACCCCGGCCCGGGCCTGCGCACCGTCCACCAGCTGCGCGCGCTGACCGTCGAACTCGACCTGCTGGCCGCCGCGTTCGCGCAGTGCCACGGCCTGCACCCGACCGACCTGCGGGCGCTGATCGCGCTGCTGGACGCCGCCCGGGCCGGGACGCCCGCCACACCCGGGCGGCTGGGCCGCGAGCTGGGCGTCAACTCGGCGGGCACCACCGCCGTGCTGGACCGGCTGGAGCGGCTGGGCCACGTCCGCCGCGCCCGCGACCCGCACGACCGGCGGCGGGTGCTGCTGGAGGTCACCGAGCAGGCGGTGGCCCTCGGTCAGGGCTTCTTCGGCCCGCTGATCGGCGAGACGGTCGCTCTGGTCGACGGGCTGTCCCCGGCCGAACGGGCCACCGTCGAGGGCTTCCTGGCGTCCATGCGGGAGATCGTCGCCCGGCACGCGGACGGCGGCGGGGCGGAGTAGCCCGGTGGACACGCGGACGTGCGGACGCGCGGACGCCCGGGCGGGTGGGCCCGCCCGGGCGTCCGTCGGCCGGGTGCCGGGTGCCGGGTGCCGTCAGCGCGACGGGAACAGGTGGGTGTTGAAGGTCAGCTTCGGGGTCGCGTTGTCCGCCAGGGAGTGCGCCTGCGCGGGCCACCAGCCGCCCGCGACCGGGTCGACCGAGCCGTACTCGGGGTCGGCCGGGCCGGCCGTGCCGCGGGTGCAGCTGCCGTCGGACTCGCCCGGGACCTTGACCCAGAGGAAGGCGTCCAGCAGGGCCCGGCCGGTGTCGGCGGTGGGGCGGGTGCCCAGGCCGCGGCCGGGCGGGTTGCACCAGGTCTGCGGGTCGCCGGTGTACTTGCCGGGCTCCGGCGTCCACGGGCCCCGGCCGTTGCGGCTGCTGTCGATCACGAAGTGGGTCAGCTCGGCCGTGGCGGGGACGTGCTCGGCGTACCAGGCGTCGGCATCGGCGTCCGGCCAGTACTGGTTGGCGCAGGAGTCGGCGGTGGCGCCCGGGGTGTTGCGCAGGTACCAGACGCACTGCGAGACCTGGGTGCCGTAGCGGATCAGCGAGGCGTCGGTCTGGTAGTTCGACACGTTCAGGAAGAAGCCCTGCGCGCGGGCCACGCCGCCGTCGATCAGCAGCTGTGCCTGGGTGCCGACGTTCTGCCAGGTGCTGTGCCCGGCGTCCAGGTAGACGATCGCGCCGCGCTGGCGCTCCAGCCGGTCCACGGCGCCGAAGATCTCGGCGAGGCGGTCCTGCTGCTGGGCGGCGGTGCCGCCGCAGAACGCGGGCGACAGGGCGAGGCCGTCCGGCTCCAGGACGACCACCGTCCTGCGGTCGCCGATGCCGCGGGCCAGGGCGTCGATCCAGGCCGCGTACTCGGTGCTGTTGGACGCGCCGCCCGCCGAGTACTGCGAGCAGTCCCGGCCCGGCACGTTGTACGCCACGGTGACCGGCACCTGCCGGGCCAGGGCGGCCTTCGCCTGGAGCGCGGCCATCGCGTCGGTGGTCTCCTGCGGGGTCGCCGTCCCGTTGAACCACTGCGCGATCGGCCAGGACGCCAGCTGCGCCATCGCGGCGGCCCCCGCCAGGTCGTGCGCCTTGAGGTCGGTCAGCGCCTGCTGCGCGGCCTTGCCCGCCGGGTCGACGTAGAACCGGGTGTCCGGTGCGAGGGTCCGCGCCCCGGACGCAGCGGGCGCAGCGGGCGCGGCGGGCGCGGCGGCTTGGGCGGGCGCGGTGGCGAGTCCGAGGCCGGACGCGAGCAGCACGGCCAGCGAGAGCGCGGCTCGGACGGGGTGGATCGGGCGCATGGCAGGTCTCCCCGGCAGGGATCGGTGTGGTGGCGGAGCGGCCCATGCAGCCACCCCGCCACCGCCCCGTCAAGACCGCCCCGGCCCCGGCCCGCGAACCCGCAGCGGAACCCCCGCCGACGGCCCTTCCGCGCTGAAACTTTCACCCGCCCGCGCCACCGGCACCGCCCGTGCCGCTCGCCCCGCGGCTACCGGCGCCGGCCCGCGAAGCGGCCCGGGGTGGTGCCGACGATGCGGCGGAAGTGGCGGGCGAGGTGGGACTGGTCGTGGAAGCCGAGGGCGGTGGCGACGGCGGCCGGGGGGTGGCCGTCCAGCAGGAGGCGGCGGGCGCGGTCGACCCGGCGGGTGGTGAGGTACTGGTGCGGGGGGAGGCCGAACGCGGCGGTGAAGGTGCGGACCAGGTGGGCGGGGTGGGCGTGCAGCCGGGCGGCGGCGTCGGCGAGGGTGGTGCGCTCGGTGAGGCGGGCGTCGAGCAGGTCGCGCAGGCCGTGGGCGAGCCCGGGGGCGGGGGCCGTCGCGGCGGTGGCACGCGGGCGCAGGTGGTGGCGGAGCCGTTCGCCGATCAGGGCCAGTCGGCTCTCGGCCTCCAGCTCTTCGCCGGGCCGGCCGAGCAGGGTGTGCAGCTGCCCGACGCGGCGGCGCAGCAGCGGGTCGGCGAGGTCCGGCCCGTCGACCGCCGGGCCGATCAACTCCCGTCCCAGTTGGTCGCGTTCGAGGTAGAGCACGCGCTTGCGGAAGCCGTCCTCGGTCGCCGGTGAGCCGTTGTGCGGGACGTCCGGGGGCAGCAGGCTGACGGTGTCGTGCGGGGTGCCCCGGCGGTGGCGGTCGAGGTCGTAGCGGACGGCACCGTCGTCGACGATCAGCAGCGTCCAGGAGTCGTGGACGTGCATGGGGTAGCGGTGCGCGGTGAAGTGCGCGTGGAACACCTCGACCACGCCGGGGACGGGCGGGCGCCAGGCGGCGGTCTCCTCCGGCGGCGCTGCGGGCATGCGAAGAACGTACAAGACCGGGCGGCGCGGCGGGCGGCACGCTCACTCCATGGACAACACCCTGACCACCCCCGCCCCCGCCACCGACCTCTCCCCTCACCCGCGCCCGTCCGCTTCGACAGCAAGATCGCCGTGCTGCTCCGCGCGGACCTCGCGCCGTGGCAGCGGCTGAACGTGACGGCCTTCCTGGTGAGCGGGCTGGGCACCGCCGTCCCGGAGCTGATCGGCGAGCCGTACCTGGACGCGGACGGTGCGGGCTACCTGCCGATGTTCCGCCAGCCGGTACTGGTCCTGGAGGGCGGGTCCGAGCTGCTGGCCGCCGCGCACGGGCGGGCGCTGGCGCGCGGGCTGCCGACGGCGGTGTTCACCGCGGAACTGTTCGCCACCGGCAACGACCGCGACAACCGGGCGGCGGTCCGGGCCGTGCCGACCACGGCGCTGGACCTGGTCGGCCTGGCCCTGCACGGCCCGCGCAACGCGGTGGACAAGGTGCTCAAGGGAGCCCGGATGCACCCCTGACGACCCTGGCCCCGCCTCCGCCGTGCCTCCGGCCGCCCGTCCCGGGACGTCAGGCGTGCAGCGAGGCGAGGGTGACGACCGTGATGTCGGAGGGCGCGCCGACCCGGACCGGCGGGCCCCAGGCGCCCGCGCCGCGGGTGACGTAGAGCTGGGTGTCGCCGTAGCGCTCCAGGCCCGCGACGGTGGGGTTGGCCAGTTCGGCCAGGTAGTTGCCGGGCCAGAGCTGGCCGCCGTGGGTGTGGCCGGAGAGCTGGAGGTCGACGCCGTGGCGCACGCTGTCGTGGATGGTGACCGGCTGGTGCGCCATCAGGACGGCGGCGCGGGTGCGGTCGCGGTCGCCGAGCGCCCGGTCGTAGTCGGGGCCCTGGCCGTGCGCGGTGCCGGCGAGGTCGTTGACGCCCGCCAGGTCGAACCGGGGCAGCTCGACCCGGTCGTTCTCCAGCGGGTGCACGCCCAGCTCGCGGACGAACTCCACCCAGGGCGCGGCGCCGGAGAAGTACTCGTGGTTGCCGGTGACGAAGTACGCCCCGTCCCTGGCCCGCAGGTCGGCCAGCGGGCGGGCGGCCGGGCCGAGTTCGGGGACGGTGCCGTCGACCAGGTCGCCGACCACGGTGATCAGGTCGGGCTGGACGGCGTTGATGGTGTCGACGATCCGCCGGGTGTGCGCCCGGCCGAGGATCGGCCCGAGGTGGATGTCGCTGACCACCGCGATCCGGTAGCCGTGCGCCGCGCGCGGGAGTTTCGCCAGCGGCACCGTGACCTGCTTGATCCGCGGCCCGCGCAGCACCCCGTACGCGCCGGTGCCGACCACCCCGACGGCCACCGCCGCGGCACCGCCGGCCACCACCCGGGAGACGAACAGCCGCCGTGAGGCGACGCTCTCGACCGCGCTCTCCGCAGTGCTCTCGGCCGTGCTTTGCATGACCGGCTCGGCGGACTCCGGCTCGGCAGGCTCCGGTTCGGCAGACTCCGGGCGGACGGTCTCCGGCCGGGCGGCGGCAGCGCGCGGACGGGGGCGGCGGAGGCGGAACAGCAGCGGGCGCAGTGCCTCGCCGGCCAGCAGGGCGAGCAGCAGGTAGAGGCCGAGGGCCATCCAGAGGTAGCCGGGCCAGGCGAACCAGCGTTCCACCGCGAGCGGGAAGGCCCGGCCGCCGATCAGCGCGAGCAGCATCAGCGCGGGGAGCAGGAGGGCCAGCGCGGTGCCGGTGCGCCGGTAGGGGCCGCCGGGGCGGGAGACGTCCCGGACCAGGCGTCGCCACAGGTACCAGTGCATCAGCCCGAGCAGCCCGAGGGCCGCCACCGCCACGACCGCGATCATCATCGGGCCAGTATCGGCGGTGGGCCCGGCGTGGTGGACGGCGGGTGGTGGTCCGGGTGCGCTGCGTGCCGGTCCGGGTTCGGTTCCCGGTCACCCCCTGTGAGCCCGCGCACATCGGGGCGGCCGTCCACGATCCCGGATAGTTGGTGTGCGGCGGATCACGGGGGCGGGCCCTTGGGGCGGTCGGCGAGCGGGCGGCCGGAAGGTGAACAGGCAGGTCGGAGGTGGTTTTCGGGGTGTCCGGAGGCGGCGGTCGCCACCGGCCGCGCGGGGCGGCCGGGCCCGGGCGGTGCCGCTCGGAGTGCCGGGTCCGCTACTACGGGGCGTAGTTTCGAGGGCCATTGTTCGGCTGTTCGACGTCTGTCAAGAATGTCCCGTCCCCAGGCAGTCCGGCCGGTTCGGCCGCCGGACCCCTGCCACCGCGTGCACCGGGTGCGCCCCGGCCGGTCCTCCGGCCGCCGGGCCCGTGGCGCGCTCCGCGTCCCGGTCGGCGGCCGGCGTGTCCGTCCCGGCCGTCCGGCCCCGTGCGAGGAGAGGTCGCCATGCGCCACCGCAGGACCCTGACCCTTTCGGAGAAGCTCCACCGCCACCGGCACAGCCTGGTGACCGGCATTGCCACGCTCGCGGTCGCGGGCACCGCCACCCTGGCGCTCGCGCTGCCGCAGAACGGCGGCGCGGCCGACGCCACCGCCGACCCGGTGCTGGCCGGCAGCCCGCACCTGTCCGCGGACGCCTTCGGATCGCCGTCGCCCGCTCCGGCCTCCGCGTCCGCCGCCGCCTCCACCGAGGCCCAGGCCCAGGCGCAGGCCCAGGCCCAGGCCCAGGAGGAAGCTCAGGCGTCCGCGTCGGCTTCCGCCTCCGCCGCGGCGGAGGCGTCCGCGTCGGCGTCCGCCCAGGCGGAGGCCGACGCCAGCGCCAGCGCGAGCGCGAGCGCGGAGGCGTCCGCCTCGGCCGAGGCCGCCGCGAAGGCGAAGGCCGCCGCGGAGGCGAAGGCCCGGGCGTCCGCCTCGGCTTCGGCGGCCGCCCGCGCGCAGCAGCGCCCGTCGCTGTCCGCCACCGCCTCGCCGTCGGCCCGGGCCACGTCCCCGTCCTCGTCACTGCCCTCGGCCTCCCCGTACGGCGGGACGCCGCAGCAGATCGCGGCGCAGATCGTCCCGGCGGGCCAGTTGCAGTGCTTCTCGAACATCGTGGAGCGCGAGAGCAGTTGGGACGTGCACGCGACCAACGCGTCCTCGGCGCGTACGGGCTGATGCAGGCGCTGCCGGGTTCGAAGATGGCGTCGGCGGGTGCCGACTGGCGGGACAACCCGGCCACCCAGATCACCTGGGGCTGGCGTACATGAACGAGACGTACGGGAGCCCGTGCGCGGCGTGGTCGTTCTGGCAGGCGCACAACTGGTACTGATCGGGCGGCTCCGGGGGCGCGCTCGCACGGCGCCTCCGCAGCTCGGCCACCGCGCGTACATCTGACGATACGTCAGCAAGTCACGGCGTTCCGTCCCCTATCCGGACATTTCATCGCACAGTCATGTCCGTTCGGTGAAGATTCCGCGAACTTCCCGTGGCCGGTGTCCGGTATCGCCGCTTTGGTGCGGCTTCCGACCTTTGCCTGAGGCTGTCCCCGCCCCTAGCCTCCCGGCCATGGCCCCACCACTGATCACCGTCGTGCTGCCCGCTTACGACGAGCAAGGACAACTGAAGGAATGCCTCGACTCCCTGCTCGGGCAGTCCTTCCGCGAATTCGAGATCATCGTGGTGCAGACCCCGTCCGAGCACTGTCCCGAGCGGCTGGTCGAGGCGTACGAACTGCGTGACGCCCGGGTGCGGGTGCTGCGGCTGGACGCCGAGACCGGCATCGGGCGGGCCCGGATGGCCGGGGCCGCGCACGCCCGCGGGCAGTACCTGCTGTTCCTGGACGCCGACCACCTGCTGCCCGAGGACGCGTTCGAGGCGATGGACGCGCGGCTCACCGAGACCGGCGAGGTCGACGTGCTGCTGTTCGGCCACAACCGGGAGTACCGGGGCAAGGTCTGGCCGGGCAACGCGGCCGAACTGCTGGCCGCCGCCGGGCCCGCGGTGTTCTCCCCCGCCGAGCGCCCGGAGCTGTTCGGCGCCCCGCCGCTCGTCTGGGACCGGCTGATGCGCAGCGGGACCATCCCGGCCTTCCCGGACGGCTTCTACGAGGAGATCTCGGCGGTGCACCGCTCGTTGCTGGCCGCCACCCGGGTCGCGGTGCTGGACCGCGAGTGCGTCACCATCCGCCCCGGCACACCCTGCACCCGGCGGGCAGCGAGGGCGCCAGCCACTTCGACGTGTTCGACCGCTACGAGAGCACCTTCGAGCTGCTGGACGCCCAGCCCGTCGAGACCGAGCCGGTCGCCGCCGCGGTGCGCCCGCACCTGTTCACCAGGATGGTCCGGCACTACCTGTTCGTCTTCGACCTGCCCGGGTGCCTGACCCGCGCCGAGCGCCCGCAGTTCTTCCAGCGCGCCGCCGAGCACTACAAGCGCTTCCTGCCGACCGGGTACCGGCGCCCCGAGGGCGCGAGGGCATCAAGTTCTCACTGCTGGCCTCGAATTCGTACGCCACCTTCGAGGTCGCCAAGTTCTCCCGGCTCGCGGGCGGCGCCGCTGAACCGCCGCGCGCGGAGCGGACAGGCCGGAGCGGACCGAATCGGGCGCACGGGGGCGCGGAGGCCCGACGCCCTGACGCCCCGTCCGCTCCACCGCGCACCCCGTCGCGCCCCGTCGCCCGCCGTTTCCCGACGGGGCCCGGCACGTCCCGGCGCGTCCCACGCCGCGTCCTGACGCACCGTCGGACGGGTGCGGAGGGTAGAGTCCGTCCCCGCGGACAGTTGGCGTCCGCCCCTGCGCCCAGCTCACCGCGCCCAGTTCCGTGCAGGCACCACCGGACCGGAAGGCGAACTCCCCGATGTCCTCCTCCGTTTCCCCGTCAGCGGCCCCGACCCCGGACCCGTCGACCACCGACGCGTCCAGGACCGCCGGCGGGCCGACCCCGGAACCGTCCGGCCAACTGCCGCCCCAGCGGCAGCTGTCCGGCTGGACGCTGCTGCCGCTGGGAGCGCTGCTGCTGGTCGAGGCGTTCGCCTGCATGGCGGTGCTGATCAGCGTCTGGACGCCGCTCACCACGCTGACCGCCGAACACGCCCCGACCGGCGACCCGATGTCGTGGACGGTGCTCGGCCTCGGCCCCTGGCACCTGACCTCCAACACCGCGATGCTGCTGGCCGTGCTCGCCGCCAGCGGCCTGGGCAGCTTCGTGCACGCCGCCACCTCCTTCGCCACCTACGCCGGCAACCGGCAGCTGCTGCCCAGTTGGCTGCCCTGGTACCTGCTGCGCACCGCGATCGGCGGCGCGCTCGCCCTGCTGGTGTACTTCCTGCTGCGCGGCGGCCTGTTCGCCAACGGCACCGACGGCACCGCCACCAACCCCTACGGCTTCGCCGGGATCGCCGGGCTGTGCGGGCTGTTCTCCAAGCAGGCCACCGACAAGCTCCGCGAGGTGTTCGACACCGTCCTGACCACCAAGGACGGCGCGGGCGACGACGAACGCGACGACAAGATCCAGCCGGTGCCCCCGGCCGCCCCCGTCACGACCGCCACCGCTCCCGCCGCCACCGCCGCCGCGCCGGTGGCGGCCCCGCTGCCCCCACTGGCCGACCCGGCGCTGCCGGTGATCCCGCAGCAGCACACCACCTCACCGGAAAGCTCCTGACGGCAGGTCGAGTCGACGGCCCGTCCGGCCCGTCAGGGAGTGGTGACCGCCCGTCAACCCCGGTCCGCCGTCCGGGGCTTCGGGTCTCCGGTTCCTTCGGGGCCGCCGGGATCAGACGAAGGCGCCGATGCCGGTGGCGGCCCGGCCGACGATCAGGGTGTTGATCTCCCGGGTGCCCTCGTAGGAGTAGAGCGCCTCGGCGTCGGCGACGAAGCGGGCGATGCTGTAGTCCAGCACGATGCCGTTGCCCGCCAGGAGTTCGCGGCCCCAGCCGACGGTCTCCCGCATCCGGGTGGTGCAGTACGCCTTGGCCAGGGCGGAGTGCTCGTCCCGGAAGGTGCCGGCGTCCTCCAGCTGGGCCAGCCGCACCACCATCCCCAGGCAGGAGGTGGCGTTGCCGAGCATCCGCACCAGCAGGTCCTGGACCAGCTGGAAGCGGGCGATCGGGCCGCCGAACTGCTCGCGCCGACGGGTGTAGTCCAGCGCGATCCGGTAGGCGCCGAGCATCACCCCGACCGCCTCCCAGGCCACCCCGCTCCGGGTGCGCCGCAGCACGTCGGCGGTGTCGCGGAAGCCCTCCGCCCGCTGCAGGCGGTCGGCCTCGGGGACCCGGCAGTCGGTGAGCACCACGTCCGCGTTCTCCACGGTGCGCAGCGCCATCTTGTTCTCGATCCGGGTGGCGCTGAACCCCGGGTTGTCGCCCTGCACCACGAAGCCCAGGACGTGGTCGGTCTCCTCGTCCCTGGCCCAGACCACCACCAGGTCGGCGAAGGTGGCGTTGCCGATCCAGCGCTTGGCCCCGTTCAGCACCCAGGTGTCGCCCTCGCGCCGGGCGGTGGTGCGGAGCCCGGCGGCGACGTCGGAGCCGCCCTGCGGCTCGGTCAGCGCGAAGGCGCCGATCTGCTCCATCCGGGCCATCGCCGGGAGCCAGCGCTCGCGCTGCTCCGGGGAGCCGCAGCGGGCGATGCTGCCCATGGCCAGTCCGGAGTGGACGCCGTAGAAGGTGGCCATCGAGGCGTCCACCCGGGCCATCTCCAGCGCGATGAAGCCGTTCAGCAGGCTGCTGGCGGGCTTCTCCCGGTACGCGAGGCCGCAGATGTCGAGTTCGGCGTAGCGGGGGATCAGCTGGTGCGGGAACTCGGCCCGGCCCCACCACTCGTCGGCGTGCGGGGCGACCTCCCGTTCCAGGAAGTCGCGGACCCGCCGCACCACCTCGGCCTCCTCGGGGGCCAGCAGGTCCTCGAACCGGTACAGGTCCTCCGCCAGCACGGTGTCGGTCATGGTGTGCTCCTCGGTTCGGCGACGGGGCGGCGACGGTGCCGCCCCCGGGTGCGCCTACCCCTTGATCGCCCTTCGACGCCGCCCGTCCCCCGGTGCCCGTCCGGTTCCGGCCTTCCGGCCGGCGGCGGTCGGCGCGCCGGTCACCGACCGGGCCGGTCAGCGGTGGTCGAGGTGCGGGAAGACGAACTCGTCCAGCAGCAGGCCGAGGGCGACCGCGGCCGGACGGCGACCAGTGCGCCGACGATGCCCAGCAGCGCGCCGCCGACCAGGACGGCCACGATGGTGACGAAGGGGTGGACGTCGACGGCGAACTTCATCGTCCGCGGCATGATCAGGTAGTCCTCCAGCAGCCGGAAGCCGATGTAGAAACCGGCCGTGGCGAGGGCGACCGGCCAGGAGACCGCGAGCGCGACCAGGCTGACGACGATGCCGCCGATGGTGGAGCCGACGATCGGCACCAGGTCCATCAGGGCCACGAACACGCCGAGGGCGGCGGCGTACGGCACGCCGACCGCGGCGCACCACACGGCGGTGGCGAGGCCCGCGATCACCGAGGTGACCAGGTTGCCGAGCATGTAGCGCCCGGTGCGGGTGAGGATCTCCTCGGTGAGTTCGCGGGCCCGGGCGCGGCGGCTGCCCTGCACGAAGCGGTAGCAGAACTCCTTGATGTCGGGCATGCCCGCCATCAGGTACAGGGTCACGGTGGCGACCACGGTCACCGAGGTGACGGTGTCGAGCAGCAGCCGTCCGGCGCCCAGGACGCCACCCATCAGGCCGGGTCCGCCGCTGCCGCCGAGGGCGTTCTTGGCCTGCTCGGCGAGGTGGAAGCGGTCCTCGATCCGGCCGAGGACCGAGTGGTGGTCGTGCACCTGGTCCAGCCAGAGCGGGATGCGGCGGGCCAGCACGCCCGCCTCCTGGCCCACCGGAGGGACCACCAGCAGCAGGAAGCCCGTGGTCAGGAGCAGGAAGACGCCGAGCACGGCGGCCACCGCCCAGCCGCGCCGCAGCCGGCGCCGGCACAGCGCGGCGACGATCGGCTCCAGGCTGACCGCGAGGAAGGCGGACAGCAGCAGCAGCGTCAGGAACTCCTCCAGGCGCAGCAGTTGGCGGAAGAGGAACCAGCCGGTCAGTGCGCCGAGCGCCAGGCGCAGTCCGGTGGAGAACCCGGGCAGGCGGGCGAGCGAGGAGCGTCGTGCGGGCGCCTCGGAGGGCGGGGGTCGGCCACGGGGGCGGCCGGGGCCGCGTCGGGGGGCACGAGCAGTCGGCGGCGGATTCCGTCCGCCGCGCCGGTGGTGACGACGCGCAGTCCCGGTGGCATCTTCATCGTCGTGGGTCCGTTCCGCTCGCGGGCCTGTGCTGTGGGCACCGTCCGGTTGCCCCGTCGCAGCGAGTCGAAGCCCCCCGGAGGCGGCCGGTGCGCGGGCGGGACCGGCCGGAGCGGTGCCGAGGATGGGGTGGGGTGGGGACGCGGCGCGGCCCCGGGCACGCACCGGTGAGGGTGCCCGGTGCCCGGGGCCGTTCGGCCGGGTCGTGCTTCACCGGCCGCACCGCCGCGGCGGAGATGTGGGATCACGCCGGGGCGGAGTCGGTGTCCGTTGCGCGTGCGGCGCAGCGGTGGCTGGCGGGTCGTGCCCGACTGGTGGGCCGTGCCCGACTGGTCTGCCGCGCGCGACCGGTGGGTCGTGCGGCGGGGTGGTCCGGGTCCGACCGTTTCGGGCCGGACCGGGACCGGATCGCCGGGAGCCGCTCAGTCGCGGAAGGCGTCCTTGACGTTCTCCTTGGCCTGCTTGAGGTCGCCCTTGGCCTGGTCGGCCCGGCCCTCCGCCTCCAGGCGCTCGTTGCCGACGGCCTTGCCGACGTTCTTCTTGACGGCGCCCTTGAGCTTGTCGCCGGTGTTCTCGACCTTGTCGCCCATGCTCATCTCTGCCTCCTGGCTGCCGGTTTCACGCTGACGAACAACCGGGTGCCCCGTGCCGACCGGAAGATTCCCACGAATATTCGCGGTGGCCGGGGGCAGCAGAGGCCGCGACATCGAGATCCTGGAGGCTGTCGTGGTTCCCCTTCTGCTGGTCCTGCTCCTCGCTCTGCTGCTGTTCGGCGCCGGTTTCGCAGTGAAGATCCTGTGGCTGGTGGCCGTGATCGTCCTGGTGGTCTGGCTGGTCGGTTTCGTGGCCCGCGGCGCCCACCCCTCCGGCGGTCGCCACCGCTGGTACCGCTGGTAGGACGCACCCGTCATGCCACTGGCCGCTTGGGCCGCCCCGGACGTCCGGGGCGGCCCAAGCGGCCAGTGGCATGAACCGGCGCCGCCGGTCCGTCCTGCTGCCCCGACCTACTCCCCGGCCTACTCCTCCGGCTCCCAGGCCCGGAGCAGGTCGAGCAGCCCGGCGTCCCCGTCGACCCGCAGGGACCCGGCCGGGATGCGGTCGTACAGGTAGAGGACCAGCTCGCCGGCCGTGCCGTGGACGGAGACGCCGGCCGGGTCCGAGCCCGCACCGGCCGCGGCGGCGGGCGCGGGGAGGCGGGCGGAGCGGGCGCCGTCGCCGTCGACCGTGAGGCGCCAGGAGCGGCCCTCGGTGGCGTGGAAGTCGAAGGTGGCGGGCTCGTGCGGCCAGGCGCTGGGCGACGCGACGCAGGTGAACAGGAACTCCTCGACGCCGTCGAGGGCGAGCTCGGCCGGCAGCGGCTGCGGGGCGCCCCCGGCGAGTTGGGCGTCGTAGGCGTGCACCGCGCTCTCCTGGACCCGGTGCCGGGCGACTCCGCCGGAGGTCCGCGGCGTCTGCAGCGCGCTCCACCACGCCCAGCAGCCCGCGTCCGGGCCCGCCTCGCGCAGGACGCCCAGCAGGAGCTGCGTCGACGCGGCCAGCCAGGCCAGCAGGGCCTCGCGCTCCCGCGGCACTTCCAGCGCAGCGCGCGCGGCGACGGCTTCGGCCGGGGGGCCGTCGGCGGGCCCCGCGCCGACGATGGCGGCCCAGAAGCGGTCTCCCCCGCCCAGGTGCTTCGCCAGGTCGAACAGCGTCCACTCCGGGCAGGTCGGCACCTGCGCGTCGAGGCTGGGCGCGGCGGCGACCGCGGCGCGGAAGGCGGTCGACCGTTCGTCGATCAGTCCCAGCAGGTCCGGGAATTCAAGATTCTTTTCCACGCCGGATGTCTACCACCGTGCTGCGCCGACCGGACAGCGATTTTCCCGCCCACCGCCGGCGGGTGCTCCGGCCTCGCCGCGTGGCCGAGGGGCACCGGAACGGCCGGTCGGTCCGCCGGGGTGCCGGGGCGGCCGGTCGGTCCGCCGAGGTGCCGGGTCAGTCCGTCGGGGCGAACGCCGGGCGTCGGGCGAGGGCGACCCGGACCAGGGCGATCAGGACCGGGACTTCGATCAGCGGGCCGACCACACCGGCCAGGGCCTGGCCGGAGGTGACGCCGAAGGTCCCGATGGCGACGGCGATGGCGAGTTCGAAGTTGTTGCCGGCGGCGGTGAACGCGAGGGTGGCGGTGCGGTCGTAGTTCAGGCCGAGTCCCTTGCCGAGGGCGAAGGTGCCGAACCACATGAGCGCGAAGTAGGCCAGCAGCGGCAGCGCGATCCGGGCGACGTCCAGCGGCTGCGAGGTGACGGCCCGCCCCTGGAGGGCGAACAGGACCACGATCGTGAACAGCAGGCCGTACAGGGCCCAGGGGCCGATCTTCGGGAGCAGGTTGCTCTCGTAGCGTTCGCGGCCGAGCTTCCTCTCGCCGATGCGGCGGGTGAGGAACCCGGCGATCAGCGGGACGCCGAGGAAGACGACGACGTTGAGCGCGATCCTCCCCATCGAGACGTCGAGGTGCTCGCCCTCGCCCAGGCCGAGCCAACCGGGCAGCAGGTCGAGGTAGAACCAGCCCAGTACGCCGAACATGACGACCTGGAAGACGCTGTTGAGCGCGACCAGGACGGCGGCGGCCTCGCGGTCGCCGCGGGCGAGGTCGTTCCAGATGATCACCATCGCGATGCAGCGGGCCAGCCCGACCACGATCAGCCCGGTGCGGTACTCGGGCAGGTCGGGCAGCAGGGCCCAGGCGAGGGCGAACATCACGGCGGGCCCGACGACCCAGTTGACGACCAGCGAGGATGCCATCAGGCGGCGGTCGCCGGTGACGGTGTCGAGCCGGTCGTAGCGGACCTTCGCCAGCACCGGGTACATCATCACCAGCAGCCCCAGCCCGATGGGCAGCGAGATCCCGCCGACCGCCACCTGCGCCAGGGGGTCGTTCAGCCCGGGGACCAGCCGCCCCAGCCCGAGGCCGACGGCCATCGCGCCGAGAATCCACACCGCGAGCCAGCGGTCGACGAACGACAGCCTCCCGGCGACGGACGCCGCCCCGGCGGTTGCGGTGTCCGGGGCGGGCGCGGTGCGGACCATCAGCAGGACCTCTTCACGTCGCCGTGGGCGCGCGCGGTGGCGGCCAGGTCGGCGAACCGCGCGGACAGCGACTCCAGCACCTCCGGCCGCAGCCGGTAGTACGTGAACCGCCCGCACGGCTCGGTGTCCACCACGCCCGCGTCCCGCAGCACCTTGAGGTGGTTGGAGAGGTTGGTCTGGCGGGCACCGGTCTCCGCCACCAGGTGCGTGGTGCACAGGGTCTCGCGGGCCAGCAGGGTCACGATCTGCAGCCTGAGCGGGTCGGACAGCACCCGCAACAGGTCAGTGTCGACTGACATCACCATGCGCTGATACTTTCACATCAGCGGCTGCTGATGCGACCGCCCCGCCCCTTTCCGCCCCGCCCACCCCTTTCCGCTCCGCCCGCCCCTTTCCGTCCCGCCCTCCCCCGTCCGCGAAGGAACGCCCCCGATGTCCGAAGCCGCCGCCCGGCCCGCCGCCGCCCCGCCCGTCTCCGTGCTGTTCGTCTGCGTCCACAACGCCGGCCGCTCCCAGATGGCCGCCGGCTTCCTCACCCACCTCGCCGGGGACCGCGTCGAGGTCCGCTCCGCGGGCTCCGCGCCCGGCCACCAGGTCAACCCGGCCGCCGTCGCCGCGATGGCCGAGGTCGGCATCGACCTCTCCGACCGACGGCCGAAGCTCCTCACCACCGCGGCCGTCCGGTCCTCCGACTACGTCATCACCATGGGCTGCGGCGACGCCTGCCCGTTCTTCCCCGGCAAGCACTACCGCGACTGGCCCCTCGCCGACCCGGCCGGGCGGGGCATCGAGGCCGTCCGCCCGATCCGCGACGCGATCCGCGCCCGCGTCGAGGAGCTGATCGCCGAGATCGATTCCTCCCGGCGCCCCGGCCGAGGCACCGGGTGATCGAGCGCACCGCGGCCCGGCCCGGTGCCTTCCGCCGACTGCCGCGCCGCCACGAACGCGAGGCCGACCACTTCGCCGCTCTCACCCCGCATCGCCGCAGCCCTGATCCGCACCCGACGACTCCCCGGACAGGATGCCTTCACGGGCGATGTCCCGTAGGCCGGTGGCGCTTCGCACCACTCGTGCCGTCCTGTCCGGGGCGGTCGCCGGACGGGGTGCTTCAGGCCGTCGGTTGCGACGCGGTGTCGGCGGAGGCGGGTGGCGCCGCCGCGGGCTGGCGGGTGAGCCAGCCGGTGGTGCGCAGGTGGGTGAGGGCCCAGTAGTGGGCGGGGTAGATGACCAGCAGCATCAGGGCGGTGAGGACGGGCAGCAGGAGTGGTGTCAGGAGCCGCTGGTGGGGGCGCAGTCCGGGGCGCAGCAGGGCGTAGACGAGGAGTTCTGCGGCGGCGCAGATGCCGAACGCGGCGAGTGCGGTGCCCGGGTCGGTGCCGTGGACGGCGCGGGTGGCGGCGGCGACGAGGGTGGCGCAGACCAGGGGGAGCAGGGTCAGGCGGCACAGCTGTACGACGCGCATGGCTGCTGCGGGGGCGGGGAGGTGGACGAGTTCCCAGGACATCGAGCGCCAGGAGGAGGCGCCCCAGCGGCGGCGTTGGCGGAAGGTGCCGCGGACGGTGGCGGGCATGGCGGTGTCGACGTAGGCGTCGGGGACGCTGACGGTGCGGCCGCGCAGCAGGGCGTACTCGCACAGGCGGCGGTCGTCGCCGACGGTGCCGGAGGTCAGGTAGTCCTCCAGGTTGTCGGTGATCACCGGTGTCCGGTAGAGGGACATGGCGCCGGAGGTGGGGTTGACGATGCCCAGGCGGGAGGGCAGGGCGCGGACGACGAGGGAGGTGAGGAAGAGGTTGACGTCGACGGCGCGGGTGAGCAGGTTCTCGTCCCGGTTGGCGGCCAGGATGGTGCCGGTGGCGGCCTGGACGCGGGGATCGCGCATCGCGTCGAGCAGGCGGGCGAGCGCGCCGGGGGCGAGGACGGAGTCGGAGTCGACGGTGAGGACGAAGTCGTGGCCGGCGGCCAGGTCGGTGGCGCGCAGCGCTGCGGCCTGGGCGTGGCGCTTGCCGCGGTTGGGGGTGCGCAGCCAGGTCACGTCGGGGTGGTCGAAGCCGGTGAGGGGGACGGTGGAGCCGTCGTCGACCACCACGACGCGGACGGTGCCGGGGTGCTCCTGGGCCAGGATCGAGCGGACGGCGGCGTGCACGGCGGCGTCCTGCTCCTGGTAGGAGGGGATGACCGCGAGCACGGCGGCGGCGGGCGCCGGTTCGTCCGGGCGGCGGCGCGCCGGGGGCAGCGCCAGGGCCATGCACACGCAGGCCAGGGCCGTCATGGCGAGGGTGTAGAGGTTGAAGAAGCCGGCGTGCCCTAGGTGGGGGAGCCGACGGTGGGACAGGCCCGTCCACAGGACGGTCGCCGCCAGGACGCAGCCGACCGCGGCCGCCCGCAGGCGCGGGCGCTCAGCTGCCATCGCGGCGAGCCGACCGGCCGGCCAGGCGCACCAGCAGACAACCGGCCACCACCAGGGAGACCACGACGGCGGCGAGCGTCCCCAGCGCCCAGTTCACACCGAACAGCATGATCCCGGCACCGGTGGCCGCGAGTGACTGGTTGCCGTACATGCGCATCTCCTCGAACGCTCGGGAACCGGCGGACCGGCAGGGCCCGGCCCGCAGCGGCACCGCGGCACCTGCGAAGACGGCGCCGCCCGGCAGAACCTAACCGCCGACCACGGCGGTGCGCCCCCGCAACGCGGGGCGGCTACGCCGTTCGGCCGCGCCCGTCCCCCGATCGTCACGTGAGCGGCTTGCGCGTCCACATGACGCGTCCACATGAGAGGTCTTCCGAGCCCCCGCCAACCGCCGCCGGGCCTGCCGCCGCCGCCCGGGCGCGGCCCCGCCTGGGATGATCGGGGGCATGGCCTCCGATCTCGCCCGCGCCCTCGCCGCCGCCGTCCGCGGCGAGGTCCGTTTCGACACCGCCGAGCGCGCCGTGTACGGGCAGGACGCGTCGAACTACCGGCAGGTGCCGCGCGGGGTGGTGAAGCCCGTCGACCGGGCGGACGTGCGGGCGGCGCTGCGGGTGTGCCGGGAGCACGGGGTGCCGGTGGTGGCGCGCGGGTCGGGGACGAGCATCGGCGGGCAGGCGATCGGGCCGGGCGCGGTGGTGCTGGACTTCCGGCGGCACTTCGGGCGGGTGCTGGAGGTCGATCCGGAGCGGCGCACGGCCCGGGTCGAGCCGGGCACGGTGCTGGACGAACTCCAGCGCGCCGCCCGGCCGTTCGGGCTGCGCTTCGGACCGGACCCGTCCACCCACAGCCGGTGCACGCTCGGCGGGATGATCGGCAACGACGCCTGCGGCTCGCACTCCCTCGCCTGGGGCCGCACCTCCGACAACCTGCACGGCCTGGACCTGCTGCTGGCCGACGGCACCGAACTGTCCGTCACCGGCCCGCTGCCGCCGGCCGAACGGGCCGCGCTCGCCGCCGCCCCGGGCCGGGTCGGCCGGCTGCACCGGGAGTTGCAGGCGCTGGCGGCGGACAACCTGGGGCTGCTGCGCCGGGCGATGCCGGTGCTGCCCCGGCGCGGTTCGGGCTACCCGCTGGACGCGCTGCTGCCCGAGCGCGGCTACGACCTGGTCCGGGCGGTCGCCGGCACCGAGGGGACGTGCGCGCTGTTGCTGGGCGCGACGGTGCGGCTGGTGCCCGAGCCGGCCGCCCGGGCGCTGGTGGTGGCGGGCTACCCGGACGAGACGGCGGCGGCCGACGCGGTCCCCGGGCTGCTCCCGCTGGCGCCGCTGACCTGCGAGGGGATGGCGGCGGACCTGGTGGCCGCGCTGCTGGCGTCCGGTCCGCGCCCGCCGGTGCTGGACCGGCTGCCGGACGGCGCGTGCTGGCTGTTCCTGGAGACCGGGGGCGCGACGCCCGCCGAAGCCGCCGACCGGGCCCGGCAGTTGGCGGACGCGGTGCGGCGGGAGCGGTCCGCGGCGGCCGTGCTGGTGACCGACCCGGGCGAGCAGCGGGCGCTGTGGGCGATCCGCGAGGCCGGGGCGGGCATCGTCACCCGGCTGCCGCCGGGACCGGACGGGTGGCCGGGCGGCGCGGCCTGGCCGGGCTGGGAGGACTCCGCCGTCCCGGTCGAGCAACTGGGCTCGTACCTGCGGCAGTTGCGCACCCTGCTGAAGCGGCACGGGCTGCGCGGGGTGCCGTACGGGCACTTCGGGGAGGGTTGCGTGCACCTGCGGTTGGACTTCCCGCTGCGCGAACGGCCGGAGGAGTTCCGGGAGTTCATGGCGGAGGCGGCGGATCTGGTGGTGGCGCACGGGGGTTCGCTGTCCGGCGAGCACGGCGACGGGCAGGCCCGGGCCGAGCTGCTGCCGCGGATGTTCCCGCCGCAGGTGATCGAGCTGTTCGCCCGGTTCAAGCGGATCTGGGACCCGGAGGGCCTGCTGAACCCGGGGCTGCTGGTCGATCCGCGCCCGCTCGACTCCGATCTGCGCTTCCCCGGGCGGGAGTTGCCGCTCACCCTGGCCTACCCGGAGGACGGCGGCAGCCTGCTGGCGGCGGTGCACCGCTGCGTGGGCGTCGGCACGTGCGTGGACACCTCGTCCGGGGTGATGTGCCCGAGCTACATGGCGACCGGGGAGGAGCGACACTCGACCCGGGGCCGGGCCCGGCTGCTCGGCGAGATGCTGCGCGGCGAGCTGGTCACCGACGGCTGGCGCTCGCCCGAGGTGCGCGAGGCGCTGGACCTGTGCCTGGGCTGCAAGGGCTGTGCGAGCGACTGCCCGGTGCACGTGGACATGGCCGCCTACCGGTCCGAATTCCTGTACCACCACTACCGGTTCCGGCCGCGTCCGGCCGCGCACCTGTCGTTCGGCTGGCTGCCGCTCTGGCTGCGGCTGGCCCACCTCGCGCCGCGCGCCGCCAACGCCGTGCTGCGCGGCCGGTTCGGCGCGCCGGTGCTCAAGCGGCTCGGCGGCGTCGATCCGCGCCGCGCGCTGCCCGCGCTGCCGGAGCGCCGGTTCAGCGCCTGGTTCCGCGCCCACCGGGCCGCGCACCCGGCGGACCCGGACGCCCCGGCGGTGCTGCTGTGGCCCGACTCGATGTCCGAACTCCTGGACCCGGCCCCGGCCCGGGCGGCCGTGCTGGTGCTGGAGCGGCTCGGTTTCCGGGTGGTGCTGCCGTCCGGGCCGGTGTGCTGCGGGCTGACGCTGGTCGCCAGCGGGCAACTCGGCCTGGCCCGGCGGGTGGTGGCCCGCTCGGTGCGCAACCTGGGCGAACTGCCGCCCGGGCTCCCGGTGGTGGGCCTGGAGCCGTCCTGCACGGCCACCGTGCGGGCGGACTGGGCGCGGCTGCTGCCCGGCGGGGCGTCCGAACTCCCGTCCCGGATGCGCACCCTGGCCGAGTTCCTGGACGAGTTCCTGGACCAGCGGGCGGTGGAGCTGCCGGAGCTGTCCGGAGCGGCGATGACCCAGGTGCACTGCCACCAGCACGCCGTCCTCGGCACCGGCGCCGACCGGCGCATCACCGCCCGGCTGGGCCTGGACAACCGCGAACTCGACTCCGGTTGCTGCGGGTTGGCGGGCGCGTTCGGCTTCGAGCGGGGCCACTGGGAGGTGTCGGTGGCCGCCGCCGAACGGGCCCTGCTGCCCGCCGTCCGGGCCGCCGACCCGGGGACGCTGCTGCTCGCCGACGGCCTGAGCTGCCGCACCCAGATCGCCCAACTGGAGCCGGGCGCACGGCCGTTGCACCTGGCGGAGGTGCTGCTGCGGGCCTTCGAGCAGGCCGACGGGAGCGACGGGAGCTGAGGGCCCAGCGGGCCCGGACCGGTGAGGCCGCGGCCCGCTCCGCCACCACGCGGGGCGGGCCGCGGCCTCACCGGCGGCGCGCCGTCAGCAGTCGGGGATCACCGTGCCGTTGTTGTCCTTGGCCACGTCGTTGCCCCACCGCGACAGGTAGAACGCCGACACCCACTGACCACCCGGCCCCACGTCCGGGTCCGTCTTCAACCACCAGTGGTTGTACGACGACCCGCTCGCCACCTCACGCCCCCACGCCTTGCAGAACACGTAGTTGGTGCCCTGGTACAGCGTGCCCGTCTGCGCCGTACCGGTGGGCGACGCGTACACCGCGGCGTTCGCGAAGGTGTCCACCCAGTACTTGCCGGTGCTGGGCGGGGCGCCACCGCCCGCGCAGTCGGGGATCACCGTGCCGCTGTTGTCCTTGGCCACGTCATTGCCCCACCGCGACAGGTAGAACGCCGACACCCACTGACCACCCGGCCCCACGTCCGGGTCCGTCTTCAACCACCAGTGGTTGTACGACGACCCGCTCGCCACCTCGCGCCCCCACGCCTTGCAGAACACGTAGTTGGTGCCCTGGTACAGCGTGCCGGTCTGGGTCGTACTGGTGGGCGAGCCGTACACCGCGGCGTTCGCGAAGGTGTCCACCCAGTACTGGCCGCCGTTCGACGGCGGCGGGGTCGGGCTGCCCCCGCCCGGGCCGTAGAGGCGGATCGCGCCGTAGTAGTCGCTGTGCGAGGACAGGGCGGCGACCCGGACGTAGCCGCCGGAGTACGGGGCCTCGACGATGTAGCCGTTGCCGAGGTACATGGCGACGTGGTGGATGGTGGAGGCGGTGCCGCCGAAGAAGGCCAGGTCGCCGGGGAGCAGCGGGGCCGTCCCGTCCGACCGGTAGTAGCGGGCGACGGCGCGGGAGCTCGGCCACTGGGTGTACGTGGTGCCGTTGATCACGTCGGCGCCGACCGCGAGGTAGTAGGCGTAGCGGACCAGTCCGGAACAGTCGAGGCCGCGCACGTGGCAGTCGTTGGGGGCGCCGTTGGAGGCGTCGCAGCTGCCGTAGCTGGGGCCGGGCGCCGAGCCGTGGCCGCCGCCCCAGGAGTAGGGGGTGCCGATCTGGTCGCAGGCCGCGCCGACCGCGGCGACGGCCTGCGGGGCGGCACCGGAGGAGAGGACCCCGCAGGCGGGAGCGGCTTGGGCGGGTCGGGCGGCGGCGCCGACGAAGAGGACCGCGAAGGAAGCCACCAGGGAGAGGATCACCGCGCAGCGCAGTGGTGCGGATATCCACCGCGGCACGGGGTTGACGCGCGTAGTCACAGGGGTGTCCCGAACTGTCGTGGGGGCGGGGATTGTTGGCGGACATTCAAGCACCGCACCCCCGCCGCCCGGTAGACCCCGGACGCACTCCCCCGGACCCGCCGCGCGGCGTTCACCGCCGCTTCGCCCCCGCGCCCCCTCGCCCCGCGTCCTCTCGCCCGCTCGCTCCCTAGCCCCCTCGTCGGTGTGGCGGGTCACTCCCCGGGGTAGCGGACCCCGATCCGCTCCCGGACCGCGTCCAGGGTGCGCATCACGGCCAGCGTGGAGTCCAGCGGCACCAGCGGCGACTCGGTCTCGCCGGCCCGCAGGCAGCGCATCACCTCGGCGGCCTCCAGCCCGTAGCCGTGCCCGGTCCTCGCCGGTCCGGTGAAGGTCTCGGGCTCGGCGCCGTCGCGGTACAGGGTGAACCCGGCCGGGTGGAAGAAGTCCCGCTCGATCTCGATCCGGCCCGCGCTGCCCTGCACGGCGGCCCGCTGGCCGCACTGCACGTCGAGCGAGCAGGACAGCAGGGCGGTCGCGCCGTTCGGGTGGCCGAGCAGGATGCCGGTGTTGGCGTCCACCCCGAGGTCGGTCAGCCGGGCCCACGCCTGCACCGACTCCGGTGCGCCGAGCAGCAGGTGGGCGAACGCGACGGGGTACACCCCGAGGTCGAGCAGGGCGCCGCCGCCCGCCGCCGGGTCCCACAGCCGGTGCGCCGGGTCCTCCTCCGCGGTGAACCCGAACTCGGCCTGCACGGAACGCACGTCACCGATCGCGCCGTCCGCGACCAGCTCGGTGATCCGCCGCACGGTCGGGTCGAGGTAGGTCCACATCGCCTCCATCAGGAAGACCTCGCGCTTGCGGGCCAGCGCGACCAGCTCGGCGGCCTGGGCGGAGTTGAGGGTGAACGGCTTCTCGCAGAGCACCGCCTTGCCCGCCTCCAGCAGCAGCGCGGTCGCGCCGTGGTGCGCGGAGTGCGGGGTGGCCACGTAGACCACGTCGACCTCGGGGTCGGCCGCCAGCTCCTGCCAACTGCCGTACGCGTGCGGGATGCCGTGCCGCCCGGCGAAGGCCCGGGCGGACTCCTCCCGCCGGGAGGCGACGGCGAACGCCTCCGCGCCGGGGACGGCGGCCAGGTCCTCGACGAAGGAGGTGGCGATGCCGCCGGTGGCGAGCACGCCCCAACGGATCGGTCGGTCGGCGATCGGTCGCACTGCACGCTCCTCGGGTCCGGCAACGCCACGGCCGCCCCAGCCTATCCACCGCCCCACCTGCGCCGACAGCCCCCTCCGGGCGGCGGGGCCCGGTGCCGGGCGCACGCGGGGGCCGGGCGGTGGGAGGCGCGGGGGCCGGGCGGTGAGAGGCCCGAGGACCAGGCGGTGAGAGGCACGAGGACCAGGCGGTGAGAGGCACGAGAACGGGGCGGTGGGAGGCGCGGGGGCCGGGCGGTGGGCGGGCGGGCCGCCGGTTCTCGTCCGCTCTTCGTCCGCGGTGGGTTCCGCCGCCCGTTACCGGGCGGTAGCCTGCCGGTCCGGCGCGTGGCGCCGCACTCGTAGCCGTCTGGGGGCCGCCGCCATGACCGACCACCGCACCGATCCCGCCGCCGTCGCCCACCGGGCGACCCGGGCCGCGCTCGCCGGGACGGTCGACCGCCTGTGCGTGCTGCTGGAGCGGACCCACGGGCTGCGGCACCGCTCGGCGCTGCCGCAGTGGTCGGCGGGGCAGGTCGGCGCGCACCTGGCGGCGGTGTTCTGGGCGTACTGCTCGGCGGTGTCGGACGAGGAGCCGGTCGACTGGGCGGAGGTGCTGCCGGTCGGGGCGCCGGCGTTCGGGCCGCGGATGGCGGCGGTGAACGCCCGGGCCGTGGCGCTGGTGGGCGAGCGGACCGGCGAGCGGCGGGCGGGGTTCGTCGCGGAGCGGGCCGAGCTCTTCCTGCGCGCCACCGCGCCGCTCGCCCCGGAGACCCGGTCGCCACCCCGTGGTACGGCCCGGAGCCGGCGCTCACGGTGGCCGCGTCGACCGGTCTGCTGCTCAGCGAGTGCCTGGTGCACGGGCTGGACATCGCCCGCGCCACCGGCCTGCCGTGGCGGATCGAGCCGGAGCACGCCCGGCTGGTGCTCGGCCAGGCGATGCCGGTGATGATGCCGCTGGCCCTGGACCGGGAGCGGGCGCGCGGCGTCGACGTGGTGTTCGACCTGGCGGTGCGGGGCGGCCCGCGGCTGTTCCTGGCGGTGCGGGACGGCGCGATGACGGTGACCACCGGCGCCGCGCCCCGCACGCCGGACTGCCGGATCTCCGCGGACCCGGTCGCCTTCCTGCTGGTGGCGTTCCGGCGCAGCCCGCAGTGGAAGGCGGTCGCGCGCGGTCTGCTGCGGGCGGGCGGCCGCAAGCCGTGGCTGGCGCCGCGGCTGACCTGGCTGGTGCCGTCCCCGTGAACCCGCCGGCGGGCCTTCCCGTGCGCCCGCTCCCGCCATCGGGCCGTGCGCGGGCCGCGCTCAGTGCGGCCGGGTGACGGCGATCAGCGCGGCGTCGTCCCTCAGGCGTCCGCCGACGTGGTCGAGCAGGTCGCGGCGCAGCGCGTCGAGCAGGGCGCGGGGAGTGCCGGCGGGTGGGAGCGGGCCGGTCCGGTCCGGGAGGGGGTAGAAGGCGCCGGCGGCGTCGCGGGCCTCGGTGACGCCGTCGGTGTAGAGCAGCAGGGTGCTGCCGGGCGGGAAGTCGAACTCCTCGGTGCGGCGCTCGACCGGGCCCAGGGCGCTCATGCCGAGCGGGGGCGCGGTGCGGCGCAGCGGCAGCGGGTGGGCGCCGCGGGGGGTGAGCAGCAGGGGCGGGGGGTGTCCGCAGTCGGCGATCCGGGCGGTGGGGCGGTCGTCGGGCAGGTCGAGGACGAGGGCGGTGGTGAAGTTCTCCTGCACGTCCTGGCCGCTGTCGGTGAGTTCGGCCAGGTGGCGGCGGTAGGAGGCTTCGAGTGCGTCGGCCAGCCGCGCGGGGTCCTCGTGGTGGTGGGCGAGTTCGCGGAACGCGCCGAGCAGGGCGGCGGCGTCGCCGACGGCGGCCAGGCCCTTGCCGCGGACGTCGCCGATCAGCAGCCGGGTGGCGTGCGGGGTGCGGACGGCCGCGTACAGGTCGCCGCCGACGTTGGCCTCGTCGTCGGCGGCGAGGTAGCGGGTGGCGATCAGCAGCGGGCCGGCGTGGTCGGGCAGCGGGCGCATCAGGACCCGCTGGACGGCGTCGGAGACGGTGCGGACCCGGTCGAGTTCGCGGCCGTGGCGCTCGTGGATGCGGGTGTAGGCGACCACGACGCCGGTGACCGCGGCGAGCGCGACCAGCTGGGCCTGGTGGTTGGGAGTGAACAGGCCGCCGTGCAGGACGGCGATGACGGCCTGCGCGACCAGGGCGAGCAGGCCGATCAGGACGGTCAGCCGGGTGCCCGCGAAGGACGGGGTGATGGCGGGGGCGACCACCAGCAGCGGGCCGAGGTGGATGTTCGGGGAGATCGAGATGTCGATGGCCGAGATCAGCACGATCAGGCCGATCGGCAGCAGCACCATCAGTCGTCCGGTGCGCCGCTCGCTCAGCAGGTCGGCCAGTCTCCGCCGCTCTCCCACTCCACCACCATGCACCGCGGACGCCACCCCCACGACCCGGTGCACCGCGCGTGCCCGGGGTGCGGCGCCGCGTCACCGCCGGCCCCTGCCCCGGCTCCACGGCCACCGCCCGTACGCCCGCACCCACACCCATGCCCGCGCCCGCGCCCGCCACGGCAGGGGCGGGGACGGAGCGGGGGCGGGGTTCAGCGCGCGGTGATGGCGGTGACGAACTCGGCGAGGCGGTCCTGCGAGAGGTGCCGGGCGATGTCGGCCTCGGTGATCATGCCGACCAGGTGGTGGTCGGGGTGGTTGATCACCGGCAGGCGGCGCACCAGGTGCTCCTCCATGACCTCCAGGACGAGGTCCGCCTCCTCGTCCTCCTCGATCACCAGCGGGCGTCCGGCGGCGAGTTCGGCGCAGCGGACGGCGGCGGGGTCGCGGCCCTCAGCGACGCACTTGAGCACGATGTCGCGGTCGGTGAGGATGCCCAGCAGCTTCTGCTCCGCGTCGCAGATCGGCAGCGCGCCGACCCCGCGGTCGCGCATGATCCGGGCGGCTTCGGCGAGGGTCTGCTCGCCGGTGACGCACTCCGCGCCGGAGTGCATGATCTCTTTCGCGGTGGTCATGGCCGGACCTCCCGAGCTGGCTGGTGCGCGGCGTCCCGCGCACGGTACGTCCGTTCCCCATGCTCGTCCCGGGCCGGGGCGGGCCGCCACCGCTGGCGGCGGCCGGTCAGGCCGCGTGCGGCGGCGCCACCCGCAACGGGCCGGAGCCGGCGGCGAGTTCGGCGGCGGCGGCGACCTGCGGGAGTTCCAGCTGCTCGACGCCCGGGTCCGTCGCCCCGACCTCTCCCGCCGGGGCGCCGGACCCGGCCGGTCCGTCGGCCTGCGCGGCCCGGGCGGCCTGCGCGGTCTGTGCGGAGGCCCGGTCGGTGGAGCTCTCCAGGAAGCGCAGCAGCTCCACCGGGAAGGGCAGCACCAGGGTGGAGTTCTTCTCCGCCGCGACCTCCACCACCGTCTGTAGCAGCCGCAGTTGGAGCGCGGCGGGCGTCGCGGACATCACCTTCGCGGCCTCCGAGAGCCGCGCGGACGCCTGGAACTCGCCGTCGGCGGTGATGATCCGGGCCCGCCGCTCCCGGTCGGCCTCGGCCTGCCGGGCCATCGAGCGCTTCATCGACTCGGGCAGCGCCACGTCCTTGATCTCCACCCGGTCGATCTGGATGCCCCAGCCCAGCGCCGGGCTGTCCAGCATCAGTTCGAGGCCCTGGTTGATCGGCTCGCGGTTGGCCAGCAGCTCGTCCAGCTCGCTCTTGCCGATGATCGACCGGAGCGAGGTCTGCGCGACCTGCGACATCGCGAAGTTGTAGTCCTGGACGTTGACGACCGCCTTCACCGGGTCGACCACCTTGAAGTACACCACCGCGTCGACCGGACGGTCACGTTGTCGCGGGTGATGCCCTCCTGCGCGGGGACGGGCATGGTGATGATCTGTACGTTCACCCGCCGCATCCGGTCCGCCACCGGCACCATCCGGGCCAGCCCGGGCCCGCGCACCCCGTCCAGCACCCGGCCGAACCGGAACACCACCCCGAGCTGGGTCTGCTGCACCATCCGCACGCTCAGTCCGGCGTACAGGCCCAGCACCACCAGCAGCGCAATCACCGCGCCGACCACGATCATCGCCGTCACCTCGACCCGACGTTCCGGCCCGACCGGTGCCCGGACCCGTACCTCCACGCTACTCCGCGCCCTGCTCTGCCGGGACGGACGCCGCCCGTAGGATCGGTCCATGGAACCGCCCTCCGACTCCTCCCCCGCCGTCCTGGCCCGCGCGTCCGCGACCTGGCCGAGCTGGACGACCTGGTGGTCGACTGCCGGGCCTGCCCGCGGCTGGTGGCCTGGCGGGAGGAGGCCGGGCTGGTCAAGCGGCGGGCGTTCCGGGAGCAGGAGTACTGGGCGCGGCCGATCCCCGGCTTCGGGCCCCGCGACGCCCGGCTGGTGCTGGTCGGCCTCGCCCCCGCGCGCGCACGGCGGCAACCGCACCGGCCGGATCTTCACCGGCGACCCGTCCGGCGACGTGCTGTACGCCTCGCTGCACCGGCTCGGCCTGGCCAACCGCCCGGAGTCCACCTGGCGCGGCGACGGCCTGCGGCTGCACGGCGTGCGGATCACCGACCCGGTGCGCTGCGCCCCGCCGGAGAACAAGCCGACCAACGCCGAACGCGACACCTGCCGGCCGTGGATCGTCCGCGAGTTCGACGAGCTGCGCCCGACGGTGCGGGCCGTGGTCGCCCTCGGCGGCTTCGCCTGGCAGGCCGTGCTGCCGGTGCTGGCCGCCGCGGGCTGGCGGGTCCCGCGGCCCAAGCCGGTCTTCGGCCACGGTGCGCACGCGGTCCTGCCCGCCACCGGCGACGGTCCCGAGCTGCACCTCTTCGGCTGCTTCCACGTCAGCCCGCGCAACACCTACACCGGGCGCCTGACCCTCCCGATGGTCGACGATCTGCTGCGCACCGCGGCCGTCGCCGCCGGCCTGGACCCGGTCTGACACCGGCCGGGCGTCCCGCCGGGGCGGCGGGCTCCGGTCAGCGCAGCTTCCGGGGCCGCCGGGCGGCCTGTTCCCAGACCTGCGGCAGCAGTTCGCGGGCGAAGCCGAGTTCGGCGCTCTGCCGGCCGTAGAGGACGCCGTAGCCGAAGCCGCCGTCGGAGAGGGCGCGGAGCGTGTCGCGGGCGACGACGGCGTCCTGGTGGCGGCCGAGGACGTCCTGGAGCGCCTTCATCCGGCGGGTGAACGCGCGGGCCGGGCGCCCGGCGCTCTCCCCGGCGTAGCGGGCGCGCTTGGCGGCCTTGCGGGCGTCGTGCAGGGCGCGTTCGAGGGCGGGCCCTCGGGGTGCGGCGGGCGGCGGCGAGGCGTTCGGCGGTGCGGCAGTGCTCGCGGCGCAGGGCCCGGGTGAATTCGGGCCCGGCGCGCTTGGCGGCCCGGGAGGTGAGCGGCGGGTCGGCGGCGAGGGCGGTGAGGGTGGCGAGCAGGCGGCGGAAGCGTTCGCCGTCGAGGGCGGTGCGGACCCGGACGCGGGCCTCGCGGGCCTCGCGGGCGCTCCAGGCGGTGAGTTCGGCCAGGACGCGCTCGCGGTCGCCGCCGGGCGGCAGTTCACGGCCTGGGCGAGCAGGCGGGCGCCGAGCACCTCGGTGTCGCGGGCCGGTCCGAGGGCCCGGCCGAGCCAGCGCAGTTCGTCCTCGGTGGCGGTGTGGTCGCCGCGCAGGTGGCGCGGTGGTGTGCGCAGGGCGCTGCGCAGGCGGCGGGCGGCGGTCCGCATCCGGTGGACGGCGTCGGGGCGGTCGGCGCGCGGACGTCGGGCGCGAGTGCGGCGAGCTGGCGGTCAGGGTCGCAGCGCGCGCGGCGATGACGTCCCCCGCGCTGCCGTCGATCCGGTGGGCCACGTCGTCACGTCCTTCCGTTCCGTGCTGTCCCAGGTAGGCGGTCCGCGACCGCCCGTCCGGTGCGCCGCGCCGCCGCCCGTCCGGTGCGCCGCGCCGCCGCCGGTCCGGGCCGCCCGTCTGCCACGGGCAGATCCGGGGGGCGGGAGCAGGGCGGGCGGGCAGACTGCCGACATGGATGTCATCGAGGTGCTGCCGGGGTTGCGGATGCTGGTCCTGCCGGTCGGCGCGGCCTACCTGTGGTCGGACGGACGGGAGTTGACGCTGGTGGACAGCGGGGCGGTGGGGACGGGAGGAGCAGGTCGCGGCGCTGGTGGAGTCGGTGCCGGGCGGGGAGTTGGCACGGATCGTGCTGACGCACTGGCACGAGGACCACACGGGTGGTGCCGCCCGGCTGGCGGCGCGCTACGGGGGCGTGCCGGTGGTGGCGCACCGGGTGGAGGCGCCGGTGATCCGGGGCGAGGCGGTGGGCGCGCCGCCGGTGCTGGAGGAGTTCGAGCGTCCGATCCGGGCGTCGGTGCCGGCGCTGCCGCCCGCGCCGCCGTGCCCGGTGGACGTCGAGGTGGTGGACGGCGACGTGCTGCCGTTCGGGGGCGGGCCCGGGGTGGTCGGCGTGCCGGGGCACACCGACGGCTCGCTGGCCCTGCACCTGCCGGGCCCGGACCTGCTGTTCACGGGCGACGCGGTGGCCAACGTGGGCCGCACGACGCTGGGCGTGTTCAACACCGACCGGGCCCGGGCCGTCGCCTCCCTGCACCGTCTGGCCGGGCTCGGCGCCGCCCACGCGGTGTTCGGCCACGGTGCGCCGCTGGTGGGGGACGCGGCGGCGGCGCTGCGCGCGGCGGCGGCGGAGGCCGGGTGAGCCGGGGCGCCGGCGAGAGCGGCGGACGGACCGGAGGCCACGGAGGCGGCCGGGCGGCGGCGCCGACGGACGGGGGCGGGGCGGCCGGGACGGACCCGCTGGCGCGGCGCGGGCACGGCCGGTCAGGACGGCGTCCCGGAGCCCTTCCGCCTGCCCGGCGACGTCGGGCGCGAGGGCCCGCTCGCCGCCGTTGGGGCGCAGCGGCAGGCGGTGGTTGACGGCGACGAGTTCCTCACGGGTGCGACCGTGGACCATCGCGCCGTGGTGCCGTCGCCGGTGGGCGGCGCGTCCTCCCGGCGGACGGCCGGGGCCGGCTCCCGACTGCCGGGCCGGCGAGGCGGGTTCACGGGGCGATCGGAAGCAGGACGGCGGCGCCCTGGCGCTCCGGGGTGAGGGCGGCGGGGCGGCCCGGCCGGTCGGCAGGTCGTCCCGGAGACCTCCGCCACCGGCGCGGTGGTCTTCGCCGTCCGCCGCGCGGGCGGCCGGCTGCTGGTGGCCACCGACGGCCCGAGCCCTGGAACCTCCGGCCCGCTGGCCGCCGCCACCCCTTCCCGGCGGGCACCCGGGAGGCCCCCGGGGAGGCGGGGCCGTGCCCCCGGGGACCTCCCGCGCCGGGCAGCGCGTCGCCGGGCTCGTCGGGCTCGTCGGGTTCGCCGGACGCTCAGTGGAAGGCGGGCACGATCAGGTAGAGGCCGTAGGCGGTGGCGGTCAGGCAGGCCAGGAAGCACAGGCCGGCGGCCAGCCGCAGTGGCGGCCGCCGGGGCGCGGGGGCCACCGCCGCGCGGTCTGCGGCCCGCAGGCCGGTCGCGAACAGGCCGACCAGGGCGGTGGTGGCGCCGATGCCGACCAGGGCGACCTGGCCGAGCGCGGTCCAGTCGATGTGCACGGGCCCTCCCGGGGCGCGGTGGGACGGGTCAGGCGGACGCGGGGGCCGGACGCACGGCCACCGTGTGGCCGTCGTTGACGTTCGAGGCGTCGACCGGCGCCCGCCGGGCCGCGAGGACGATCACGGTGCTGAGCGCGAGCGCCGCCAGCGCGGTGACGGCGATCCCGGCGGTGCCGCCGTGCACCACCAGCAGCGCGGCCAGCGCGCCGACCGCCGCGGCGGCGGGCAGGGTCAGCGCCCAGCCGACGGCGACCCGCCCGGCGGTGCCCCAGCGCACCTCGGCGAGCCGGCGGCCCAGCCCGGCGCCGAGGATGCCGCCCGAGCACACCTGCGTGGTGGACAGCGGGAAGCCGAAGTGCGCGGAGGAGAGGATGACGGCGGTGGCGGCGGTCTCGGCGGCGAAGCCCTGCGGCGGGTGGATGTCCGTGATGCCCCGGCCCATCGTCCGGATGATCCGCCAGCCCCCCAGGTAGGTGCCCAGCGAGATGGCCAGGCCCGCCGTCGCCACGACCCACAGCGGCGGCCCGGCCGAACTGTCCAGCGCTCCGGCCGAGATGAGGGTCAGTGTGATGATGCCCATGGTCTTCTGGGCGTCGTTGGTGCCGTGGGCGAGCGAGACCAGGGAGGCCGAGAAGACCTGCCCGACCCGGAAGCCGCGCTCGGGGACGGCCGCGTCGGCGGGCCCGGGCCGCGCGGTCCCTGCGGACCCTGCGGCCTGCGGGCGGTCGCGCCGCCCGCCGGAGGTCAGCCGGTAGGCGAGGTAGGTGGCGGGCAGGGCCGCCGCGCCGGCGATCAGCGGGGAGAGCAGCGCGGGCAGCAGGACCTTCTGCACCACCGTGACGAAGTGGACGCCGCCGGTCCCGACGCCCACGCAGACCGCCCCGATGAGGCCGCCGAACAGGGCGTGCGAGGAGCTGGAGGGCAGGCCCAGCAGCCAGGTCGTCAGGTTCCACAGGATCGCGCCGACCAGCCCCGCGAAGATCACCCCCGGGGTGACCAGCGCGTCGTCCACGATGCCGCCCGAGACCGTCCGGGCCACCTCGGTCGACAGGAACGCACCCACCAGGTTGAGGACGCCGCTGATCAGCACGGCGGTCCGCGGGCTGAGCGCACCGGTGGCGATCGAGGTGGCCATGGCGTTGGCGGTGTCGTGGAAACCGTTGGTGAAGTCGAAGGCGAGGGCCGTCACGACGACCAGGACGACGAGGAACGACACATGGGCCATGTCTCCATGGCAGCACGGCGGCCCGGTCCTCCCGGCGACCGCGGTGTGAACCCCGTGCGCAGATTCCGCGCGCACCGGGCCGGGACCGCCGGGCGGGGCGGCGCCCCTGCCCCGGCACGAGGCGTGCTGTCAGTCCTCGTAGGACGCGGCGAAGCGGCAGTGCCCGGCACCCGCCGCACGGTGGGCCCGGCCGGGTGCCCGCCGGTCCTCGTCGGCGCCGTCGGGCAGTGCCCCGGGCGCCGGGCCGCGCGGTGGCCGGCGGAGGTCCGCTCCGCCGGACCCGTTCCGGTCCGCCGTCGGCATGGGTGCGGGTGCGGGCGACGCGGGTGCGGGCAGCACGGGTGCAGGCAGCGCGGGGACGAGCCGCAGGTCGGTCATGGCGTGGTCGCTTTCGTCCGGGGGCGGCGGGAGCCTCCGGCAGGCCCCGTCCGTGCCTCCAGTGGACACCCGCCGTCCCCGGACCGACCGGTTCTTGACGCGGTGCCTGCACCGATCCGGTCCGCCCTGACGGAACGTTGACGGGGGTGCGCCCGCAGCAGTGGACGGGCCGCTCCCCCGCGCCGCTCCCCCGGGCCCGCTACACCTCGATCTGTGCGCCCATGATCACCGTCCGGTCCCGGGGCAGGCCGAAGTACTCGGCGGCGTCCGAGGTGATGTAGGAGGTGGCGATGAACAGCCGCTTGCGCCAGGGCGCCATCGTCGGTTGCTCCCCCCGGCGGAGCTCGATCTTCGAGAGGAAGTACGACGCCTGGTCGAGGTCGAGCGGCCCCTCGGTGTCGGCCGGGTCGAGCAGGGCGAGCGTGGCCGGCACGTCCGGCGTCTCCATGTAGCCGTACCTGGCGGTGACGTGGACGATCCCGTCCTCGCCGTAGCCGAGGTTGTCGACCACGCACCGCTCCTCCACCGGGACGCGCGGCACCGGTTCGGTGCTGATCGACAGGATGACCAGCTGGCCGTGCCGGACGTGGTTGTGCTCGACGTTGGCGCGCAACGCCAGCGGGGTGGTCTCCTTGCCCCGGTTGAGGAAGACCGCGGTGCCGGGGACCAGCGCGGCCGGCACCCGCCCGTCGTGCAGCCGGTCGACGAACTCCCGCAGCGGGCCCTCGCGCCGCTCCCGCTCGGCGGTGACGGTCCGCCGGCCGTGCTGCCAGGTCGTCATCACGGTGAACACGGCCAGGCCGATCAGCAGCGGCAGCCACGCGCCGTGGAAGAACTTGGTGGCGTTCGCCGCGACGAACAGCAGGTCGACGGTGAGCAGCGCGGTCGCGCCGGCGGCGAGCAGCCAGACCGGCGTGTGCCAGCGGGTGCGGGCCAGGTAGAAGAACAGCAGGGTGGTGATGGTGATCGTGCCGGTGACGGCCATGCCGAAGGCGAAGGCCAGGGCGGCGGAGCTGCGGAAGGCGAAGACCAGGGTGAGCACGGAGACCATCAGCAGCCAGTTGACCCACGGGACGTAGATCTGACCGATCGTCGACTCCGAGGTGTGGGCGATCCGAAGGCGCGGCAGGTAGCCGAGCTGCGCGGCCTGGGAGGTGACCGAGTACGCGCCGGTGATCACGGCCTGCGAGGCGATCACGGTGGCGGCGGTGGCCAGGAGCACGATCGGCCAGCGGGCCCAGCCCGGTGCCAGCAGGAAGAAGGGGCTGCTGATGTTCGCCGGGTCGTCCAGGATCAGCGCGCCCTGTCCGAGGTAGCTGAGGATGCACGCGGGGAACACCAGGAACAGCCAGCCCCGGGTGATCGCGGGACGGCCGAAGTGTCCCATGTCGGCGTAGAGCGCCTCCGCCCCGGTGACCGCGAGGACGACCGCGGCGAGCGCGAAGAACGCCGTTCCGAAGTGACCGACGAAGAAGCCCAGCGCGTACGTCGGCGACAGCGCGCGCAGGATCTGCGGGTGCTCGGTGATCCCGTGCACGCCGCACGCCCCGACCACGGTGAACCAGAGGATCATCACCGGTCCGAACACCCGCCCCACCGCCGCCGTGCCCCGGCGCTGCGCCAGGAACAGCAGGACCAGGATGCCCGCCGTCAGCGGCACCACCGCGTCCTTCAGGGAGGGCTGGACGACCTCCAGGCCCTCCACGGCGGACAGCACCGAGATCGCCGGGGTGATCATGCTGTCGCCGAAGAACAGCGCCGCGCCGAAGATCCCCAGCACGGTCAGCACGGCCGCCGCCTTCCGCCCGGCCTTCGCGCCCGAGCGGCGGATCAGGGTGATCAGCGCCATGATGCCGCCCTCGCCGTCGTTGTCGGCGCGCATCGCCAGCAGCACGTAGGTGACCAGCACGACGACCACCACCGACCAGAACACCAGCGACACCACGCCGTACACGTTGTCCGTGCTGACCGGCACCGGGTGCGGGTCGTCCGGGTCGAACACCGTCTGCAGGGTGTAGATCGGGCTGGTCCCGATGTCACCGAACACCACCCCCAGTGCCCCGACGATCAGGGCCAGGCGGGCGGGGCCCTTCACCGCGGGATGCAGCGCGGAGGAACCGCGGTCGGTCATAGCGACAGCCTTCTTTCGGTCATGCTTCGCCACACTTGATCAAGTCCTGAATGGATTCGAAGCTACGGCAGTGCGGTGCCGCCGCGCCGCCTACCCCGCCGACAGGACCGATCACCTCCGGACGTCGGACTGCCCCGGAGGGCGCCCCGCCGCGCGTCGGCCGCGCGCCACCGGGCCTCCGCCGGCGCGGCGCGTTCCGCCCGCACCCCGTTCCTCCCGGCCGGCCGGGGTGCCCGGTTCCGGGGCTCCGGCCCGGCCTGCGGCGCGGACGTTCTAGCATGGGGGCCGCCGTGGGGAGCGGCGCTGTGGCGAGGGGCGGGGAGATGCAGCAGCTGGTCGAGTTGGCGATGCCGGACGGGCAGACGGTCTGGGCGCTGGTGGACGGCCCGTCGGGTCCGCGCGACACCGGGCTGGGCGACCGACTGGCCACCCGGCTGGAGGGGTTACAGGAGTCGCTGCACGCCGTGGCCGCCAATGTGCGGGACGCGGTGGCGGCGGTCCGGCCCGACGAGGTGTCGGTCGAGTTCGGGCTGGAGCTGGCTGCCGGGCGCGGCGGTGTGGTGGCCGCGCTGACCGGTGTCGGCGGGAAGGCCACCTTCAAGGTCGCCCTCAAGTGGACCTCCGGCGGCCCGTCCGCCGAACAGCCCCCGGCCGAGGAACCCCCGGTCGAGGAGCCCGCCGAGCCGGACGCATCCGCCGAGCCCGGTGCGTCCGACGGGCCCGGCACGTCCGACGGGCCCGGTGCCCCCGGCGACCCCGCCGCCGGGGCCTGAGCGCGGCGGGGGCCCGCGCCCGATGCGGAACTTCGATCCGCTGACCGCCCTGCAGGCGCTGCTGGAACGCTGCCGGGTCCGGGTGGACGGCCGGACGGAGGGCAGCGGGTTCTTCGTCGCGCCCGGCTTCGTGCTGTCCTGCGCCCACGTGGCCGGCGGCGCGGCGGGCGAGCGGGCCTGGGTGGAGTACGAGGGCGCGGCGCTCCCGGCCACGGTGCTCGCCGCCGCGCCGGACGCCGCCGCGGCCGCCGGTCGACCGCTGTACCCGTTCCCGGACCTAGCGCTGCTGGAGCTGACCGACCCACCGCCCGGCCACCCGTGCGTCTGGCTGGACCCGGAGGCGCCGCCGTCCGGGACGAGGCTGACGGCGACCGGTTTCACCCGCGACCTCGGCCCGCGGACGGCCGTCCTGGCGGCGGGCGGCCGGACCGGGCAGCCGGGGCGGGCGATGCTGGAGCTGGTGGCGGGCGAGGTCAATCCGGGGCTGTCGGGCGGGCCGGTGCTCAGCCACCGTTCGGGCGGGGTGACGGCGGTGGTGAAGGCCACCCGGCAGGAGGACAGCACGATGGGCGGCTACGGGGTGCCGGTGTCGGCGCTGCGGCTGCTCGACCCGGCGGCGTACCGGCGGGTGCTGTCCGCGCACGACCGCTTCCACGCCGTGGACGCCCGTTGGCGCTCGCTCGCCGACGTCCCGCCGCCCACCGGGTACGACAACGGACCCGCTGCCGGACGGTTCGCCGGCCGGACGGCCGAACGCGCCGCGGACCGGGCGTTCCTGGCGCTGCTCGCCGGACTGCCCCCGGACTCCGCCGCCGACCTGCGCGCCGCGTTCCTGCGCGCCGCCCCGCCGGGCACCTTCGAGCCGGACCTGCCGCTGCTCGACCGCCGCGACGTCTACCAGGAGCTGGCCGCCCGGGTCACCCTCGGCGGCGACCACCTGACGCCCGAACTCGCCTACTGCGCCGACCTGGTGCGCACCCTGCCCGGGGACGCGCCGCTCACCCGGGCGCTGCGCGACCGGGTGCTGATCCGGGCCGGGGAGACCGGCCGGGGCGAGGCCGCCCGGCAGCGGATCGACAGCAGCCCGCCGTACGCCCCGCCCTCCGCACCGCCGCACCACCCGTCCCGTCCGGCCGCGCCGGTGCGCCCCTCGGTGATCGGCCGGGTCCGGCATTCGCTGCGCGACCGCAGCCGCTACCACGTGCGGGTGTGGCAGTTCCGCGGCGCGGAGGAGATCGTCCCGGCCGGCCCCGAGTCCGCCGAGCTGACGCTCCCCCAGGCGCTGCGCCTGCTGGCCGAGTCGCTGCCGCCGCAGATCGAGACGGTGGAGGCGCTGGAGGCCCTGGACGGGGCGGCCGGGCGGCCGGCGCTGGTGGAGCTGATCCTGCCGCACGAGGCCCTGGACGAGGACTACGCGGGCTGGCGGCTCTGGCCGGAGCTGGAGTGGTGGACGCTGGGCCGCAAGCACCGGTTGGTGGTCCGCCCGCTGGAGCGCCACCAGGAGCCGAGGCTGCACCACCCCTGGCTGATGCGCTGGGAGCACCTGGCGGAGCAGTCGCTCGACCGGGCGCTGGTCTGCGTGTGCGGGCGCGGCCGGCAGCAGCGTCCGCAGGCGCTGGACGCCGCGTTCAACACCGCTCCGGAGCTGGCCGCGCTGGTCCTGGCCGGGGCCCCGCGCGGCGGTGCGCTGGCGCAGGCGTTCCGGGTGGCGGTGGCCTCCGGCGTGCCGGTGATGCTGTGGGAGCGCGGCACCGACCCGCGCCCGCTCGACCAGGGCGCCTGCGCCACCGGCTGCACCGCCCCGGGCCGGGGCGACTGTCCGGACGGCCGTTTCCTGCGCGCGGCCCGCACGGCGCTGGCCGACACCCACCGGGACGCCGCCCCCGACCGCATCCGCGACCTGCGCAACGAGGCCGAGCTGCACGAGGCGGAACGGCACCCGGGCCCGGACGCCCCCGACGTCCCCGACGCCCCGCTCGGCGACCGGGTGGTGCTGCTCTGGGACGACCCGGCCCGCCAACTGCCCCGCACCCGGCTCGCCCCGGCCGCCACCTCCCCGGTGACCGCCCCCACCGCCCCCACCGCACCCATCACCCCCGCCCCCGCCCCCGCCCCCGCCCCCGCCACGGAAGGACTCCCGCGATGACCCTCTGGCGCATCTACCAGGGCGTGGACCAACCCCACGACCGGATCGCCGACCTGCCGCCCCCGCCGCCCTGGCGGGAGTTCGACGGCGGCCGGGACGGCACGCTGGCCGCCGTGGACCGCGACGCGGTCGGCGGCGGCCGCCGCCGCCTGCCGCGCCGGGCCGCGTACCGGGCCGACGAGCGCACCGTCGACGCCGTCAACACCGCGCTCTACCTGCGCCGTCCGCTGCTGGTCAGCGGCGACCCGGGGGTCGGCAAGTCGACCCTGGCCGACGCGGTGGCCCGCGAACTGCGGCTGGGCCCGGTGCTGCGCTGGTCCGTCAACAGCCGCACCACGCTCCGCGACGGCCTGTACCGGTACGACTCGCTGGGCCGCCTGGAGGACGCCGGCCTGGCCCGCCACCAGTCCGACGCCCCGGCCGGGGCGCCCGCCGCCACCGACCTCGGGCGGTACGTCAGCCTCGGCCCGCTCGGCACCGCGCTCGCCCCGTACGCGCTGCCCCGGGTGCTGCTGGTCGACGAGATCGACAAGGGCGACCTGGACCTGCCCAACGACCTGCTGGACGTGTTCGAGGAGGGCGGCTTCGAGATCCCGGAGCTGACCCGGGCCGCCGACCAGCAGCCGACCGTCGCGGTGCGCCCGCACGACGGCGGGCCGGCGGTGCGGGTGACCCGCGGGGCGGTGCAGTGCCGGGCGTTCCCGTTCGTGATCCTGACCAGCAACGGCGAACGGGAGTTCCCGCCCGCGTTCCTGCGCCGCTGCATCCGGCTGCACCTGCCGTCGGCGCACCAGGACGGCGCGCGGCTGCGCGCGATCGTCGAGGCCCACCTGCCGGGCGCGGGCGCGGCGGCCGAGGCCGCCGTCGGGGCGTTCCTGGCCCGGGCCGCGACCGGGGAGCTGGCCACCGACCAACTCCTGAACGCCGTCTACCTGTTGGCGCCCTCCGCCGGTGCCACCGGGCCGGACCGGGACCACCTGCTCGACCTGGTCATGCAGCACCTCAACGACGCCCCGCCCGGCCGGCCGTGAGCGGCGCCCCCGGCCCGGAGCGGGACGCCGTCCGCCGCCTGGCCGCCCTGCTCGCCGACCTCACCGGCCCGGACGGTCCCGCCCCGACCGGGCGCGAACTCGCCGACCTGCTGTGGCTGCACGCCCGCCTCGGCGGCGGTCCGCCCCCCGAGCCCGAGCGACCGGATTCCGAGTTCGCCCCGGTCAAGCTCGGCCGACCGCGCCGGCCCGGGGACCCCTCCGCCGCCCGGACCGGACCCGCTGCGCCGCAGCGGAGTTCCACCCCCGCCCCGCGCCGCCCGCTCCACCTGCCCGGCCCGGTGCCCGCCGCGGGCGCCCCGCCGCTGCCCGCCTCGCCGGTCCGGGTCGGCACCGGTCGCGCCCTCCCCCGACGCCGCGAACTCGCCCGCGCGCTGCGCCCGTTGAAGCGCGGCGTGCCGTCCGCCGACCGCACCGCGCTGGACGAGGACGCCACCGCCGAACGCCTCGCCCGCGACCCGCGCTGGTGGCCGGTGCTGGTGCCCGGCGTCGAGCGCTGGCTCGACGTCCGGCTGATCGTCGACGCGCACGGCGACAGCGCGGTGCTGTGGGAGCCGCCGGCCCGCGAACTCGCCGCCCTGCTGGCCGGTTCCGGCGTCTTCCGGGACGTCCGGCTGCACCGCCTGACCGGCCCCGACGCCCCCGAGGACGACACCGCCGCCCGGCCGCCCGGCCGCACCGCCACCTTCGTCCTCACCGACGGCGTCCACCCCGACTGGGCCGGGCCGCGCCTGCGCGCCGCCCTGCGCCGCTGGGCCCAGGCCGGGCCGACCGCCGTCCTGCACACCCTGCCCGAACACCTGTGGGCGCAGACCGCGTTGGCCCCCGAGCCCGGCCGCTTCCGCACCGCCGCCCCCGCCGACCCGCACCCCCGGTTCACCCCGTACGCCCTCGTCCCGCCCTCGCAGCCGCCCGGCACCCTCGCCGTGCCGGTGCTCGGCCTCTCCCCCGAGTGGCTCGCCCCGTGGGCCCGTGCCACCGCCGGGCCGCACGCCTACGACGCGCCCGCCGTCCTGCTCGCCCCCGGCCGTCCGTCCCGGCCGCCGGCCGGACCCCCGGCCGACGACCGCTCCGCCCTGCCCACCGGCGACTTCGACTCCTTCCTGGCCCAGGCCCAGCCCCGGGTGTTCCGGCTCGCCGCCCTGCTGTCCGCCGTACCGCTCAACTTCGGCGTGATGCGGCTGGTGCAGTCCGCGCTGCTGCCCGACAGCCCGCCCGCCGACCTCGCCGAGATCGTCTTCAGCGGCCTGCTGCGCGCCGTCCCCGACGACCCGTCCACCGAATCCCTGGGCCGCGCCTACGAGTTCGCCCCCGGCGTCCGGGAGCGGCTGCTCGCCACCCTGCGCCGCGACGAGGCCCAGCAGGTGGTGGACACCGTCTCCGCGCACCTGGCCGCCCACGCGGCCGTGCTGGGCGCCCGCTTCACCGCGCTCTTCCCGGACCCGGACGGCCCGCTCGCCCTCCCCGCCGGCGCCCGCCCCTGGGCCCACACCGGCGCCCCCGTGCCCGTCCCCGCCCCGGGCCGCCGCTTCTTCCTCCCCGTCATCGGGGTCGCCGTCCCCGGCGAGGGCGAACCCGACGCGGCCGGCCTGTTCCGGGCGACCGCCCGGGTCGCCACCGGATTCGGCCGGCTCGGCTACCAGCAGGCCGGGCCGACCGGCGACGGGAGCGCCGTGGACCTGCTGCGCGCCTGGGCGCGGCAGGTCCGCCTCGGCCCCGGGGACCTGGTGGCGGTCTACCTGGCCGGCCACTCGATGGCCGCCTTCGGCCAGCAGGCCGAACTCCTGCTCCCGGACGGCCTGTCCGCCACCCGCCGCCGCCGGATTCGCCGCGTCGGGCTGGAGGAGTTCCGCCGCGCCTTCGGCCGCCTGGGCCGCCTGCTCCTGATCGTCGACCAGCACCCGCTGCGCGCCGGGCCCGCCACCCCGCCGCCGGGGAGCCCTGCCCTCACCCTGCTGGTCCGCAACTCCCCCGCCCCGGTCTTCTCCGAGCACATGTCCGGCCTGCTCACCGCCTTCGCCGTCGGCGTCTTCGAGTCGCCCGAGGTCGGGGTGCACCTGCGGGAGCGCCTGCACATCGGCGCCCTCGCCACGGCGGACACCACGGACGACCTGCTGCCGTTCTTCACCCCCGGGGCCGGGCCCGCCGGAGCGCGGGAGCCCGGACCCGCGCACCTGCTGGACGCGTTGGTGTCCTGGCTCACCGGTGGCCGCCACGACACCGCCCCGCGGGAGTTCTACAACACCACGCGGCTGCCGCTGGCCACGGTCCTGCGCTGCCTCGGCCCGCTGACCGACCGCGTCCGGCAGGTCCGCGTGCCCGGCGAGAGCCTGGACCCCGCCCGGTGGTGGGAGGAGCTCGGCGGGCGGCTGGGGCTCGAACGACCCGACCGGGAGACCGTCCTGGAGCACCTGGCCCTGCACCGCGCGGACCTGCTGCTGATCCTCACCGCCCGCCGACCGGGCGGCGAACCCCCGCTCCGGTCCGACGCGTTCCTGTCCGCCCTGACCACCGCCGGGGCCCGCGTCCTGCTGGTCGACCCCTTCGCCACGCCGACACCGGGCGCGGTGCAACTCCGCCCCGGCCGGGACGAGTCGCTGATCTGCGACGCCGTCGACGGCGGCCGTCGCCTCGAGTCCGTCGACCGGACCCGGGCCGCCGACGCCTACCGGCTCGCCCTGGACCTCGCCCTGACCGCCGGGAGCCACTGGTGGGCGGCCGTGGCCACCGCCGCGCTGGACCGGCTCGGCGCCCCGCACTCCACCCCGCGCCCGACCCGACTCGACCGCATCCAGGGCGCGTTCACCACCGTCCCGGGCGCCGCCGACGCGCTGCTCGACCTCACGGACCTGGTCCGCTCGGCGCCGGCCGACCTGGTGGAGCAGGTCTACGCGCTCCTGCGGGCCCTGATCGGCCACCGCCGGGACCCGGCCACCGGCATCCACCCGATCGTCGACCCGGCCGTCCTGGACGGGCTCGACCGCCGGGACCGCGCGGTCGTCCGCGACTGGATCGACAACGAGCTGGTCGAGGCCGCCGCCCCGCACCGGACCCGGCTGCTCGAACTCGCCACGATCCTCGACACCCCGGTGATCTCCTCCGACCCGGCCCTCCCGGACGGCCCGCTGGGCCTGTGGGTGACCCGTCTCGTCCCGCACGCCGAACCCGACGGAACACTCCGGCTGCTGCCGCGCCCCGCCGCCGCCCCCCGGCCGCCCTCCGCCGACTTCGGCCACCTCGTGCACCGCAACTGGCGCTGCCCGACCGAGGGGTGCGCCCGCTACGCCCCCGGCCCGACCCCGCCGCCGCTGCCCAGCGTCGAAGGGCCGGACGTCGTCTGCACCGACCACCGCACCCCCCTGCTCCCGGCCGCCCCCCGGCCGGCCGTCGCCCACCTCAAAGCCGTCACCGACCAGTTCTGCTCCGGCCAGTTCACCGTCGAGGAGCGGTCCTCGTTCCCGCTCTCCCTCTCCGTCGACAGCACCCCCCTGCTGGTCTCCTTCCAGGACGGCACCGTCACCGTCCGGGCCACCGACATCGGTGCCCGCTACCGTCTCCCCGGCCCTGACGCCCCGGACTGGCAGGACCTGATCCCGGACGAGCCGCTCCCCTTCCCGCCCGGCACCCGCATCGCCCCGGCCCCGGACGTCACCCTGGTCCGCACCGGCGCTCCCCTCCCCGGCGAACCGGCCCCGCCCACCGGGCCCTGACCGGATACAACAGTGCTTGTACAAGCGCTGTTACAGTGGCCGCGTGACCGAGACCCCCGACCCCACCGACCCGGCCGACCCCACCGACCCGGCCGACCCCACCGACCCGGCCGTTCCCGCCGACCCCACCGAGCTGAGCCTCTGGCGCCCGCTCCGCCTGCTCCAGGCGTCGATGGACGAGGAGATCGGCCGGGTCTACGCCGAGACGCCCGTCGAGGGGCTGCGGCCGAGTTTCGTGCTGGAGCTGCTCCGGCTGCACGCGCGCGGGCCGATGACCATCACCGAGCTGGCCGAGTCGGTGCGGCACACGCACTCGGCGCTCAGCCAGAAGGTGGCCGCGATGCGACGGGCGGGCTGGGTGGAGACCGTGCCCGGAGCGGACGCCCGGAGCAAGAAGGTCACGCTGACCGCGAAGGCGCGGGAGGTGGTCGGCCGACTGGCCGCCGAGTGGGAGGCCACCGAGGCCGCGCTCGTCGAGCTGGAGGCCGAACTCCCGTACCCGCTCAGCCGGGTGGTCGAGGACATCGAGCAGGCGCTGGCCCGCCGTAGCTTCCACGAACGCATCCTCGGACGGCTGGCCGGTGACCCGCGGTGGCGGTGACCGGCCGCCGACTGCTGCTCGACGTCGCCCCGCTGCGCGAGTCGCCCGCGTTCCGCCGGCTGTGGCTCGGCGGGACGGTCTCCGGCCTCGGTGGCCAGATGGCGCTGGTGGCCGTCGTGTTCCAGGTCTGGGAGCACACCCGCAGCACGGTGTGGACCGGCGCGGTGGGCCTGGCCCAGGCGGTGCCGCTGCTGGCGCTCGGGCTGTTCGC
Source organism: Kitasatospora fiedleri (assembly GCF_948472415.1). Taxonomy (NCBI): domain Bacteria; kingdom Bacillati; phylum Actinomycetota; class Actinomycetes; order Kitasatosporales; family Streptomycetaceae; genus Kitasatospora; species Kitasatospora fiedleri. The sequence goes on from NZ_OX419519.1 coordinate 227,625, forward strand.
CGGCGCACTGGTCGACCGTTCGGACCGGCGGACGCTGTACCTGCTGGCCACCGCCGGGCAGGCCGGGTGCGCGCTGCTGCTCGCGGCCCAGGCCCCGCTGGGGTACCTCCCGCCCGCCGGGGTGGTCGCCCTGGTGGCGGGACAGTCCGTCTTCGTCGCGGTCGCGGGCCCGGCCGCCCGGACCTTCCCGCCCCGGCTGCTCCCGCCCGGGCAACTGGCCGCGGGCCTGGCCCTGAACCGGGTCGCGTTCCAGGGCGCGATGCTGCTCGGCCCGGCACTGGGCGGGCTGCTGGTGGCGCGGGCGGGCGTCGGCGGCTGCTACCTGGCCGACGCGCTCAGCTTCGCGGCCGCCCTGTACGCGGCCCTCCGCCTGCCCCGGATGCGCCCGGACGCCGCTCCCGGCACCGACCCCGCCGACCCCGCCGACCCCGCCGCTCCCGGCACCGACTCCGCTACCCGGAGGACCGCCCGCGCGGGGCTGCGCGACGTGCGGGACGGACTGGCGTTCCTGGCCCGGACGCCGGTCGTCCGCGCCGCGCTGCTCACCGACCTGGCCGCCACCGTGCTGTCCATGCCGATCAGCCTGTTCCCGCTGGTCAACGCCGAGCGGTTCGACGGCGGTCCGCGCACCCTGGGGCTGTTCCTGACCGCGATCGCGGCGGGCGGCGTCGCCGCCTCCGTCCTGTCGGGGGCGTTCACCCGGCGGCCGCACCAGGCGCCGGTGATGCTGACCGCCGCCGCGGCCTGGGGCGTCGCACTGGCCCTGTTCGGCCTGGTGTCGAGCCCGTGGCCGGGGCTGGGGCTGCTCGTGCTGGCCGGCGCGGCGGACACCGTGTCCGTGGTCGCCCGCGGCACCGTCGTCCAACTGCACACCCCGGACGCGCTGCTGGGACGGGTCGGCGCGGCCGAGCAGATCGTCGGACAGGCCGGACCGGACCTGGGCAACCTGCGCGGCGGCCTGGTCGCCTCCGCCACCTCGGGCACCACCGCCCTGATCAGCGGCGGCCTGCTCTGCCTCGCCGCCGTCGCCCTGATCGGAACCGCCACCCCCGGACTGCGCCGCCCGCCCGCCCCGGGGGAAATCCGTTGTACACCGTAGAAGGACTCCTCTACGGTGTACAACGCACGGTCGACCGGCCGTGCCCGCTGTCCCCGGGAGCCCCCTTGTCACAGCCGTCCGTCCCCCCGCCCGCCGCTCCGCACCCGCGGCGGTGGGTCATCCTGGCGGTGGTCTGCCTGGCCACGCTGGTGGTGCTGCTCGACAACACCGTGCTCAACGTGGCCATCCCCTCCCTGACGGAGGACCTGGGCGCGGGCACGGCCGACATCCAGTGGATGGTCAACGCCTACGCGCTGGTCCAGTCCGGCCTGCTGCTGACGGCCGGCAGCCTGTCCGACCGGTACGGGCGCAAGCGGGCGCTGCTGGTGGGTCTCGCGCTGTTCGGCCTGGGGTCGACGGCGGCGGCCCTGGCCCAGTCCTCCGGGCAGCTGATCGCCGCCCGGGCCGGCATGGGCATCGGCGGCGCGCTGCTGATGACCACCACGCTGGCGGTGGTGATGCAGGTGTTCCACGGCCCCGAGGTGCCGAAGGCGATCGGCATCTGGGGGGCGGTCAGCTCACTGGGCTTCGCGGGCGGCCCGCTGCTCGGCGGCGTGCTGCTGGCGCACTTCTGGTGGGGCTCGATCTTCCTGGTCAACATCCCGGTGGCGCTGATCGGCCTGGTCGCGGTCGCCCGCCTGCTCCCGGAGAGCAGGGACCCGTCGGGCCGCCGGCCGGACGTGCCGGGCGCGGTGCTCTCCACCGTCGGCATGATCGGGCTGGTGTACGCGATCATCTCCGGGCCGGTGCACGGCTGGGGCTCCGGCCCGGTGCTGCTCGCGGCGGTGGTCGGCCTGGCCGCGCTGGCGGGCTTCGTGGCCTGGGAGGTCCGCACCCCCACCCCGATGCTGGACATGGGCTTCTTCCGGGACAGGCGCTTCAACGGCGCGGTGGCGGGCGGCATCCTGGTCGCCTTCGGGATGGCCGGCTCGCTGTTCCTGCTCACCCAGTACCTGCAACTGGTGCTCGGCTACCGGCCGTGGGAGGCGGGCCTGCGGATGTCGCCGCTGGCCCTGGTGATCGTGCTGCTCAACCTGTCGGGCGTCGGCGCCCGGCTGCTGCCGAAGGTCGGTTTCGCGGGGGCCGTCGCCCTCGGCATGGGCCTGCTGGCCGGCGGCCTGGCCCTGCTCGCCGCGATGGGCTCGGGCCACGGGTACCCGGGGCTGCTGGCCGGGCTGCTGATGATGGGCTGCGGCATCGCGGTCGCCGGCCCGGCGATGGCGGCGGCCGTGATGGGCGCCATCCCGCCGGAGCGGGCCGGGGCCGGTGCGGGCGTGCAGGGCACGGTCACCGAGTTCGGCGGCGGTCTGGGCGTGGCGGTCCTCGGCGCGGTGCTCGGCTCGCGCTTCGCGGCGGGCCTGCCGGAGGGCGTCCCGGCCGCGGCGGCGAAGTCGCTGCCGGAGGCGCTGGCCGCCGCCCCGGGCGAGGCCGCGCGCGGCGCGGTGCGGAGCGCCTTCGCCCACGGTCTGACGTCCAGTCAGCTGATCGGCGCGGCGGCCGTGCTGCTCGGCGGCCTGCTCTCCGCCGCCCTGCTCCACCGCGCCGACCGCCCGGCCCCGGCCGCCCCCGCGGCCCGGCCGGAGCCGGGGCCCGTCCCCGCCCCGCACTGACGTCCTCCCCTTCGGCCCTCCGCAGACCGGCCCCCGCCGGGCCCGTGCTCGCCGCACGGGCCCGGAGCCGTACCGTGGTGGCACCCCGTCGAAGCGAAGGAGCAGCGTGGCCACCAAGCGAGCCTCGCAGGTCAAGAAGAGCGTGTGGCTCACCCCGGGGCCGGTGCGCGGCCGCCGTTCCCGCGCGCGGGCGAGGGCGGTCCGGGCAGCCTGGACCGCGAGGTGATCGTCGCCGCGGCGGTCCGGCTGCTGGACGCGCAGGGCGAGGCGAGGTTCTCGATGCGCGCCCTGGCCGCCCGGCTCGACGTCACGCCGATGTCCCTGTACTGGTACGTCGCCGACAAGGACGACCTGCTGGAGCTCGCCCTGGACGTGGTGGCCGGCGAGATGGTGCTGCCCGGGGCGGGGGACGGCACCGACTGGCAGTCCGGCCTGCGCGCCCTCGCCGTGACGTGGCGCGCCGCGATGCTGGCGCACCCCTGGGCGGTCCGGATCTACGCCGACTACCTGAACATCGGGCCGAACTCGGTCCGTTTCTCCGCCCGCGCCCTGGAGATCGCCCGCGCCTCCCCGCTCTCCGAGACCGACGCGATGGCCGCCCTCTCCGCGATCTTCCAGTACACCTACGGCTTCACCTCCACCGAGGTGAACTGGGCCGAGAAGGCCGCCGAGGCCGGCACCAGCACCCAGGAGCTGGTCGAGGAGATCACCGAGGCCGTCCGCGACCTCCCGGGCATCGCCGACTCCGGCGTCCTCCCGACCGCCCCCGCGAGCCCGAACACCTGCTCCGCGAGCGCGAGTTCCACCGCGCCCTGGACTGGCTGCTCGCCGGCATGCAGTCCGACCTCGGCTGACCGGCCCGACCAGGCCGCCCGGTCCGACCAGGCCGCCCGGGCGCTGCGCGGTCCTACTGCGGGGTGTCCGGTCCGGGGGGCACCGGGCCGGTGCTCTCCCGCTGGACCAGGCGGGTCGAGAGTTCGACCCGCGGCAGGTCGACCTCCTCTCCGTCGACCAGGCGCAGCAGGGTGCGGGCGGCCATCGCGGCCATGTCCTGGAGCGGTTGGCGGACGGTGGTGAGCATCGGGTCGCTCCAGCGCGTGACGGGGACGTCGTCGAAGCCGACGATGCTGATGTCCTGCGGGATGCGCAGGCCCCGTTCGCGCAGGGCGGTGTACGCGCCGAACGCCTGGAGGTCGCTGGCGGCGAAGACCGCGGTCGGCGGGAGCCCGCCGGCGGCGGCGGTCTCGTCGAGCAGGTCGGTCAGTTGGCGTCGGCCGGAGGCGTCGTTGAACTCCCCGAAGCGCAGCCAACCGTCGGGGACGGGGAGTTCGGCGCGCTCCATGGCGGCCCGGTAGCCGTCCGCGCGGGCCCGGCTGCACAGCAGTTGGCGGGGGCCGGCGAGGTGGGCGATCCGGCGGTGGCCGAGGCCGATGAGGTGGTCGACGGCGGAGATCGCGCCCGCCCAGTTGGTGGCGCCGATGGTGGGCACTCCGGCGTCCGCGCTGCCGACCGGGTCGACGAGCACGAACGGCACCTTCAGCGCGGCGAGCCGGGCGCGCTGACGCGGGGTCAGGTCGGAGACCACCAGGATGGCGCCGTCCGAGCGGCGGCCCGCGATCTGCTCCAGCCACTCGCCGGTGCCGGTGCTGCTGCCGTGGACGGCGGAGAGCACCATGCTCACGCCCGCTTCGGCCAGGGCCTCCTGCGCGCCCCGGATGATCTCGATCGACCAGAGGCTGTCCAGCTCGTTCATGACCAGGTCGACGATGCCGCCGCGGCGGCGCGGACGGCGGCGCTGGTAGTGGTGCCGGTCCATGATCTCCTGGACGCGTTCACGGGTCGCGGCGGAGACGTCGCTGCGCCCGTTGAGCACCTTGGAGACGGTGGCGTTGGAGACACCGGCCTCGGCGGCGATCTCGCCGATCGTCACCTTGTGTCGCGCCTGGCCCGCCATCTGCCGTCCGTTCCTCGTGGTCCGCGGTCCGGGGGCGGCCGGTCCGCCGGCCCCGCCCCGGGTCACAGCAGGATAGTGCGCGCGGCCGCGGGGCGGGTCAGTGCTCACCGGTGCGGTCCGCTCCGTGCTGCCGTCCCGCCCGCGCCGGAGCCGAAGTCGGGGCCGGAGCCGGGGCCGGAGCCGGGGCCGGGGCGCGGTAGACGGGGTCGGAGAACACGGCGGCCATCCGGGCACCGGTCAGGTCCTGGGCGCACACGCCGGTGAAGGCGCCGGTGAACCCCCAACCGGTGTAGTGGCCGGTGCTCTCGTCGCCGACGGTGGCGTAGTCGTCGGAGAGCCGGGCGGCGTCCAGCCGGGGCCCGACGTCCTGCCAACGCGGCCCGGGCCTGGTGCCCTCCCGGCCCGGTCCGCGACCGTCGGCGTCGGCGTCGGCATCGGCATCGGCATCGGCATCGGCATCGGCCGCAGCGTCGCTGGTGCCGACGGCGGTCCAGGCGAACCGGGCGTCCGCGCCGCGCACGTCGAGCCGCAGCCGCAGCGGCCCGGCGCCGACCGGGACGGGGGCCGTCGGCTCCCGGTACCTGCCGCGGTCGCAGACGCCGAGGCGCAGCACGCGGCCGAGCGCCTCGTCCCAGCTGAGGTGCAGGTAGTGCCAGAGCTCGGTGTTGTAGAGGTGCACGAGTCCGGCGGCCTGGCGGGGCGAGCGGGGATCGGCGTCCACCGTGGCCTCGAAGCGGAACTCGGTGTGCGCGCAGCGGCGGGCCAGCAGGCTCTGCCGGTGCCGGGAGGACAGCGACTCCTCGCCGCGCAGCAGCAGCCGCCCGCGGTCGAGCGAGATCCAGTCGGGGTCGGGGTGGCGGCGCAGGGTCATCCACGCGGGGCCGGGCCGGTCGGCACCGAACCCGGCGGCCTCCACCGCACCGCCGCTCTCCACCGCACCGGCGGCACCGGAGGCCCCGGCGGCCTCGGCACCGGTGGGGGTCGTGGAGCGGGTCACGGCGGGGGCGGGCACCTCGACGGCGGGGGCGTTGCCGCCACCGGCCAGCCGGGGCCAGCCGTCGGCCGTCCACTCGATCCGCTGGATCGCGCTCTCCCGGCCCAGGACGCAGGCACCGAGCGGGGTGAGCGGGCGGGCGGCGAGGTGGGCGAGGTACCACTCGCCGTCCGGGGTCTCGACCAGGCTGCCGTGGCCGGCCTTCTGGAGTTCCAGCTCGGGTCGGCCGGCGGAGGTGAGCAGCGGCCCGGCGGGGTCGGGCTCGTAGGGCCCGGTGAGGGCGCGGGAGCGGGCGACGGTGACGGCGTGCGCCCAGGAGGTGCCGCCCTCGGCGGTCATCAGGTAGTACCAGCCGCCGCGCCGGTACAGGTGCGGCCCCTCGGTGCAGCCGAGCGCGGTGCCGTCGAAGACGCGGTGCACCGGTCCGGTGACGCGCCGGGCGGCCCGGTCGTACTCCTGCAGCAGGATGCCGGAGAACGGGTTGGTGCCGGGCCGGTGGTCCCACTCCAGCCAGAGCAGCCAGCTGCGCCCGTCGCCGTCGGGGCCGTCGTCGTGGAACAGCGAGGGGTCGAAGCCGTGCCCGGGCAGCGGCGCGGGGTCGGACCACGGGCCGTGCGGCGTCGGTGCGGTGACCACCTGGTTGCGGACGTCCTTGTAGGCACCGGTCAGGCTCTTGACGTCGGAGTAGACGAGGTGGAACCGCCCGTCGGCGTACGACAGGCAGGGGGCCCAGACGCCGCCGGAGTCGGGGACGCCGGTGAGGTCGAGCAGTCTGCTCTCGCCGAGGGCGCCGCCGAGCGGGCGCCAGCTGACCAGGTCGGTGGAGTGGTGCAGGGTGACGCCGGGCAGCCACTCGAAGGTGGAGGTGGCGAGGTAGTAGTCGCCGCCGACGCGCAGGATCGACGGGTCGGGGTGGAAGCCCGGCAGGACGGGGTTGCGGATCGTCGCGGGCGGGCTGGCCTGCGGTGCGGCGTCGACCCCGCCGGCGGCTGCGGTCGGTGCGGCGGCGGTCATGGGGCTCCTCGGATCGGACGGGCGGACGGGCGGGGTGGGAGTGGACGGGCGGGCGTGGGAGCGGGCAGGCGGGCGTGGGAGCGGGCGGGCGGGTCAGCCCTTGACCGCGCCGGCCATCACGCCGGCGACGATCCGGCGCGCGAGGACGGCGAACAGCAGCAGCACCGGGACGACCGAGACGACCACCCCGGCGAGCATCAGGGTGAAGTCGGTGTAGTAGCCGGCGGCGAGCTGGTTGAGCGCGATCTGCACGGTGCCGTTCTCCGGCGGCAGCGCGATCAGCGGCCAGAAGTAGTCGTTCCAGGCGAACATGAAGGTGAACATGCCGAGCACGGCGGCCGTGGAGCGGACGCCCGGCCAGGCGACGTGCCGGAAGGTGCGCAGCGGGCCGGCGCCGTCCATCCGGGCGGCTTCGATCAGCTCGTCGGGGATGTTCTCGGTCATGGCCTGCCGCATCCAGAACACGCCGACGGCGGAGACCAGGGCGGGCACGATCAGCGCGGACAGCTTGCCGTACATGCCCATGTCGGTGACGAGCAGGTAGAGCGGGATGATGCCCAGCTGGGTGGGCACCATGACGGTGCCGATGACGGCGACGAGCAGCGGGTTGCGGCCGGGGAAGCGGAGTTTGGCGAAGGCGAAGCCGGCCAGCGAGGAGAGCAGCACGTTGCTGACGGCGGTGCAGGCCGCGACGGTGACGGAGTTGCCCATCGCCTTCCAGAAGTCGACGGTGTCGAAGACCCGCCGGACGTTCTCCAGCAGGTGGCCGCCGGGGACCAGGGAGGGGGTGGCGCCGGAGAGGACCGAGTTGTCGCCGTGCGAGGCGACGACGAACGTCCAGTACAGCGGGAAGACCGAGGCGAGGACGACGGCCGCGAGCAGCAGGTAGGCGAGCGGTCCGGCGCTGTCGTGGCGGCGCGGCCCGGTCCCCCGGACGGGCGGGCGGGCGGCGGCGGGCGCGGCGGGGCGGACGGGCGTGTCGGTGGTGGTGGCCATGGTGGCTGGTCTCCCTGGCGGTGGGTCAGCGGCCGGAGCGGCGGACGAGGAGGGCGTTGACCGCGGCGATGACGGCGATGATCAGGAAGAGCACCCAGGAGACGGCGGAGGCGTAGCCGGCGTCGTTGTTGACGAAGCCGTACTTGTACAGCATCAGCGTCAGGGTCTGGAACTGGTGCTCGGTGCCGCCCTCGGCGTTGCCCTGCTGGTCGAAGAGCATCGGCTCGGCGAACAGTTGCAGGCCGCCGATGGTGGAGATGACCACGGTGAACAGCACGGTCGGCCGGATCGCCGGCAGGGTGATCTTCCGGAAGGCCAGGAACCGCCCGGCGCCGTCGACCATCGCCGATTCGTGGAGTTCGCGTGGTACGGCCTGCATCGCGGCGAGGTAGATGAGGGCGTTGTAGCCCGTCCAGCGCCACATCACCATGAAGCTGATCGCCAGGTGCGAGCTCCAGGTGTCGGCCGTCCAGTCGATCGGGTCGCTGATCAGGCCGGCCTGTTCCAGCACCCAGTTGACGACGCCGAAGTCGCGGCCGAAGAGCTGGGAGAAGACCAGGGCCACGGCGACGACGGACACGTACTGCGGGACCAGGACCAGGGCGCGCCAGGTGGTGCGGGCACGCAGGCGGCGGTCGAGCAGCCAGGCGACGGCGAGGGCGAGGAGCAGTTGGGGGGCGGTGGAGAGCAGGAAGATGCTGAGGGTGTTGAAGGTGGCGGTGTAGAAGTCGGGGTCGGTGAGGAGTTCGCGGAAGTTGTCGAGCCCGGCGAAGCCCGCGTCGCCGGTGAGCCGGTTCCAGTGGTGCAGCGAGACCCAGCCGGTGTAGACGAGCGGGTAGAGCCCGAAGATCCCGAAGACCAGGAAGAACGGGGCGATGAAGCTGTAGGCGGGCAGGTGCCGCAGCGGGTTGCCGCGGCGTCGCGGCCCGGCGGGCCGGGCGGGACGACCCGGGCCGGTCGCGGCGCCGGGGCTGGTGGTGGCCGCCATGGCGTACTCCTCGGGGTGGGGCGGGCGGACGGGCGGGGCCCGGTCCGCGGCGGGGGCGGACCGGGCGGGGAGTGGTCCGGGGCAGCGCCCGGAGCGGGACGGACGCTGCCCCGGGGTCGGGGGGTGCCCCGGGGTCGGGGGGTGCCCCGGGGGCGGGCGCTGCCCCGGGGTCGGCGGCGCGGGCGGTGCGGCGGGCGTGGCCGCGGACCAGGGCGTGCTGGCAGTAGCCGCCGGACGGCGGCCACCGGGGCGCAGGCGGCGAGCGGCGGGCGCGGGTCAGTGGGCGAGGCTCTTCTTCGCCTCGGCGAGCGCCTTGTCCCAGGCTTCGGCGGTGCTCGCCTTCTGCTGCTCGATCAGGCCGAGGGCGTTGCCGAACGGGACGCGGACCTGCTGGTCCTTGGTGCCGCGGAAGCTCGGCGTGAGGCCGTTCGCGGAGGCGGCGAAGATCTGGCCGGTGGGCGCGTCGTTGAAGTAGGGCTGCTTGGTGCCCTGGACGGCCGGGTCATTGAGGACGCCGGTGAGCGAGGGCAGCGAGCCGGTCGGGCCCTGGAAGATCGTCTTCTCGGACTCGGGCGAGGTGAGGAACGCCGCGAGCTCGGCGGCCTCCTTGACGTGCTTGCCCTGCTTGGGGACGGTCAGGAACGAGCCGCCCCAGTTGCCGCCGCCGCCGGGGACGGCGGTGATGTCCCACTTGCCGGCGTTCTCCGGGCCCGCGGCGGACTGGATCAGGCCGGTCATCCAGGCCGGGCAGGTCATCGTCGCCATCCTGCCCTGCTTGATGCCGGCGTTCCACTGCTGGCTGAACGGGGAGAGCGCGGCCGACAGCCCCTGCTCGACGGCGCTGCCGGTGGCGTCGAAGAACTGCTTCACCTTCGGGTTGGTGTCGCCGATGTAGGCGTCGGAGCCGTCGAAGAAGCCGAACTCGGTCTGGTTCATCATCGCGGTGAAGATGTTGCCCGCGGAGTCGAACCAGGCGTGGTCGGCGACCTTGGCGCGGAAGGTCTCGCCGGTCTTGAAGTAGGCGTCCCAGGTGGGCCAGAGCTTGGCGACCTCGGCGCGGTCGGTGGGCAGGCCGGCCTGCTGGAAGAGGTCGGTGCGGTAGCAGATGGCCAGGCCGCCGACGTCGGTGCCGTAGCCCATGACGAAGCCGTCGCCCGCGGTGGACTGCGCCCACTTGTAGGGCAGGTAGGCGCCCTTGCGCTCCAGCGCGCCGTAGTCGGCGAGGTTGGCGAACTTGTCCTTCACCTCGCGGAACTTGGGCATGTAGCCCTCCTCGATCGCGACGACGTCGGCCGCGCCGCTGCCCGAGGACAGCTGGGTGGAGAGGCTGTTGTGGTGCTGGTCGAGCTGGGAGACCCGCTCCTTGACCGTGACGCCGGGGTGCGACTTCTGGTACTCGGCGATCAGCGGCTTGTAGCCGAAGTCGCTGAAGGTCGCGACGGTCAGCGTGATCTTCCCGCCGGCCGAGTCGCCGGAGCCGCCGGCGGAGGAGCAGGCGGTGGCGAGCAGGGCGGTGGCCGCCGCGAGGGCGGCGACCGAGAGGGATCTGCGGGGGCGGGGGGAGCCCATGGGGAGCCTCCGGAAGGGGCGGTAAGGGTGGGAGCGTCACCGGGCCCGGCCGGTGGGGCGCTCGGCTCCGACCGCGGCGGTGTCGCACATAACCTGCCGCCTACCGAAACTCGGCGTCAACTGTTTCGTTCGAAGTTTCGGAGCGGTTGACAGGTCAACCTCCCTACGGAGCCAGCGGGAGCCCGGCGCACTGTTTCGGATCGACCGGCCCTCAACTGCGGAGACGGGCGAATGTTTACGACACTGTTGACGCGATGATTCGGAGGTCACCACCATTCGAGTCCCCACCCGACGGAACGCCAAGGAGCACCTCCATGCGCCCCCTCCGCAGAGCAGGACTCGCCGCGGCCGCGGTCCTCACCGCCGCGGCCGCCGTCCTCGCCTCACCGGCCGGACAGCAGCCCGCCCAGGCCGCCGTCAGCGCCCGCAACCTGCCCGCCGACGGGAAGATCCTGTCGATCATGGGCCAGGACAGCGACACGCTCGCCGCCTACAAGAGCGACGTCCTGGACAAGGCGTCGCTCAACGCCCCCAAGCCGGGCGGCGTCACGCTCTACACCAACCTCGTCCTCGGCGGCAGCCCCGAGCCGCTGGCCGGCATCGTCGGCCCCGCCGACTGGGGCGCGGGCCGGGTCGACTTCAACTCGACCCTCGCCCAGTACCCGGGCTCCGCCCTCGCCGTCGGCCTCTACCTCTCCGACGCCACCAGCGGCTGCAACAACCAGCCGCTGCGCGCCGTCATCGGGCGCAACGACAGCGACGTGACCGCCGGCAGCCCCAACCTGATCAGCCAGTACCGGGCCAAGGTCGACCAGTTGGTCGGCTCGCTCAAGGGCTACAACCGGCCGGTCTACCTGCGGATCGGCTACGAGTTCGACGGCCCGTGGAACTGCTACAGCGCCGACTTCTACAAGCAGGCGTTCGCGTACATCAAGGGCCGGATCGACGCCCTGGGCGCCAACAACGTCGCCACCGTCTGGCAGAGCGCCGCCTGGCCGCTCAACGCCAGCCCCGACCACCCCGAGTGGAACTACGTCGTCACCGACCCGCACCACTACGACGCCTGGTACCCCGGCGACCAGTACGTCGACTGGGTGGCGCTCTCCTCGTTCTACAACTCCGGTTCACTGACCGCCCAGTGGGGCTGCAGCAGCTACGACACCGCGCCGGTCGCGCTGCAGGACCGCGTGCTGGACTTCGCCCGCGCGCACGGCAAGCCCGTGATGGTCGCCGAGTCCGCCCCACAGGGGTACCAGACCGGCGCCCACACCCGGAGCTGCATCTTCCGGAAGAACAAGACCGCCGCCACCGGCCAGGACATCTGGAACCAGTGGTACGCCCCGTACTTCGCCTGGATCAACCAGAACCGGGACGTCATCCGGGCCGCCGCCTACATCAACACGAACTGGGACGCCCAGACCCTCTGGCAGTGCGCCGACGGCGCCCAGGCCGGCGGCACCGGCTGCGGCAACGGCTACTGGGCGACTCCCGGGTGCAGGCCGACCCGACCGTGCTCGCCAACTTCCTGGACCAGCTCCGCGGCGGCCAGTGGGTGAACGGCACCGGCTCCACCCGCCGCCCGGCTCGCCCTCCCCCACGCCCACGCCCTCCGCCCCGCCCTCCCCCACCGCGTCCCCGTCCCCGTCCCCCAGCGGCAGCCAGGCCCCCTACGCCCAGGGCCTCGCCACCGGCACCGCCCCGAAGCTCTGGTTCAAGCCGAACGGCTTCACCGCGACCTTCGTCACCGTGCACTACACCGTCAACGGCGGCGCCCAGGCCAACTACTTCCTGACCTGGAACGCCGGGCCGGGCGCTGGGAGCAGCCGCTCACCGTCAAGTCCGGTGACCGGGTGACGTACTGGTTCGACTACCAGCGCTCCGACCAGACCTTCCAGGTCTCCACCCCCACCTGGACCGTCACCGCCTGACGCCCCCGCTCCCCCGCCGCGGCCCGGCCCACCCACCGGGCCGCGGCCCCACCCCCACCGGGAGACCTCCGTGCACCCGATCACGCACCGGCCCGCCCTGCCGCTCGTGCTGCTCGCCCTCCTCGCGGGCCTGCTGTTCGGCACCGCGCCCCGCGCCGCCGCCGCGACCGCCGCCGCCCCGCCCCAGCGCGTCCTGCTCGCCGGGCAGTCCACCCGGGCCGCCTGGGACGACCTGAGCAGTGTCACCGACGCCCCCGCCGGCGGCTCCGTCTACTACGAACTCGCCTCCGGCACCTGGGTCTCGCCCGCCCACCGCGACTACGCCGCCTTCCTGGCCGCCCAGGGCCGCACCGTCCAGATCGGCATCAGCTGGAAGGACAACCCGCCCGGCTACACCGGCGGCGACCGCGCGGCCCGTTCGCGCGCCGTCACGCAGGAGCTGGCCGACGGCCGGTACGCCGACCGCTTCGTGACGCTGATCGACTTCGTCAACCAGTACCCGCGGGCGACCTTCCTGCTGCGCCTCGACTACGAGGTGAGCAGCGCCTTCCACTGCACCGACGCCAGTTGCTCCTCGTACAAGGGCGCCTTCGCCCGCATCCGCTCGCTGATCGACGACGCCAGGCACCAGGGGAACGTCCAGTACGTCTACCACCCCGTCCGCGGCGAGTACGCGCAGCTCTACCCGGGGGACGCGGCCGTCGACCGGATCGGCGTCTCGGTCTTCGCGCACGAGCTGTGCCTGCCGGTCTACGACCACGGCTACCTGTACAACGGCACTCCGCCGGACAACTACGACACCGGGACGCTCCAGTGCCGCAACCCGTACATCGGACCGACGGCTGGGGCAACCCGGCGGCGGTCTGGAAGGACTGGGACTACGACGGCAACGTGCTCGGCATGATGAAGTTCGCCCGGGACCACGGCAAGACGATGATCGTCTCCGAGGGCGGCATGATGAACTTCACCGCCGACAACGGCGCCACCGACGGCCTGGAGCAGGCCCGCGGCGCGCTGTGGGTGCAGCGGCTGTTCGGACTGCTCGACTACCGCGGGCCGATCCCCAACCAGCCGGGGACGTACGACCTGTCCCGGGTGATCACCGCCGTCACCTACATCGACCTGGACTTCCGCTACGGCTGGGACGCGGTGCCGGACGGCACGTTCGACTTCCCGCCGGACAGCACCTGGTTCGTGGACGGGCGGATCTCCCGCTACGGCGCCGCCCGCACCGCCTTCTGCCAGGGCCTGGCCGGCACCGGCTTCACCACCCGCTGCCGCTGACCCCGGCCCGGGGTGCGCGCCGCCCGCCCGTGGGAGTAGCCCGCCCGTGAGGGCTCCCGCGGGCGGGCTACTCCTCGAAGGTCCGTTGGCTGCGCACCAGTTCCCGGGCCTGGACGGCGGTCATCGGGCGGCCGAACAGGTAGCCCTGGCCGAGCGGGCAGCCCATCGCGGCGAGCAGGTCGCGCTGGGCGGTGGTCTCGATCCCCTCGGCGATGACCGTCACGCCCAGGGTGTCGGCGATCCGGGCGATGCCTTCGACGAGGGCGTGCTGCTGCGGGGAGGCGCCCAGCCCGTCGATGAAGGTCTTGTCGATCTTCAGCATGGAGATCGGGAACTCCCGCAGGTAGGAGAGCGAGGAGTAGCCGGTGCCGAAGTCGTCGATCGCGATGCCGACGCCGAGGGCGGTGAGCTCCTCCATGTCGGCGAGGACCCGGTTGTCGCGCCGCATCAGCACGGACTCGGTGAGTTCCAGGACCAGCGCCGTCGGTTCGATCCGCGAGGTGTCGAGCACCTCGCGAACGGTGTCGAGGAAGCCCGCGTCGCGGAACTGGCGGGCGGAGACGTTGACGTTCACCCGCAGCCGGGGCCGTCCGGGGCCGCCGCCCTCGTCCGCCCACTTGCCGACCTCGTGGGCGGCCTGTTCGAGGACCCAGGCGCCGAGCTGGACGATCTGGCCGCTCTCCTCGGCGACCGAGATGAAGTCGTCGGGCAGGATCATGCCGTGCCGGTCGTGCGGCCAGCGGATCAGCGCCTCGAACCCGGTCAGGACGCCCTCCTGGAGGGCGACGATCGGCTGGTAGTGCAGCCGGAACGCGGACTCGGTGAGCGCGTCGTCGAGGTTCTCGTAGAGCTCGTGCCGCCGCAGCAGCCGGGTCTGGAGCGCGGAGCGGTAGTGCCGGCGCTGCCGCCGTCCGGCGTCCTTGGCGGCGTACAGCGCGAGGTCGGCGTGGGCGAGCAGTTCGGTGGTGTCGGAGCTGTCCTCGGTGGTGGCCACCCCGATGCTGGCCGAGACCCGGGCGGCGCCGGCGCCGAGCACGAACGGTTCGGCGAAGAGCGCGAGCAGGCCGTCGGCGACGGCGTCGACGTCGGCGGGGGTGCGGGCGTCCTCGACCAGGACGGCGAACTCGTCGCCGCCGAGCCGGGCCGCGGTGTCGGAGCTGCGCAGGGCGCCGGAGACGCGGCGGGCCACCGAGAGCAGCAGTTCGTCGCCGACGGCGTGACCCTGGGTGTCGTTGACGGCCTTGAAGTCGTCAAGGTCGATGAAGAGCACGCCGGTGACCAGGCCGCTGCGGGCGGTGCGCTCCAGGGCGTGCGCGGCGCGGTCCTGGAACAGGACGCGGTTGGCCAGGCCGGTCAGCGGGTCGTGGAAGGCCAGGTGGGTGAGTTCGCGCTCCATCTCGCGCTGCTCGGTGACGTCGCGCAGGGTGAGCACCAGTCCTTCGACGGTCGGGTCGGCGCGCAGGTCGTTGAACCGGACCTCGGCCTCGATCGGGGTGCGGTCGTGCCGCACCAGCCGCCAGTGCTCGCGGGGCTGGTCCTGGCCGTCGCCGGGGGCGAGCGGGCCGCGGGTGCGAATCCGCTCCAGGGTCCGCACGACGCCCCGGACGTCGCCGGGCGGGACCAGGTCGGTCAGCGGGGTGCCGTCCAGCCGGGCGTGGCCCAGCACCCGGGCCGCGGAGGTGGAGGCGTAGCGGACGGTGTCGTCGTCGTCGAGGATCAGGATGACGTCGCTGGCGCTCTGCACCAGGGTGCGGAAGTACAGCTCGCTGTTGCGGTGGTTGATCTCCTGGCTGAGCAGCACGCGTTCGACGGCGAGCGCGGCCTGGGCCGCGAGGATCTCCAGCGGGCCGCGCAGGTCGGCCAGTTCCTGTTCGGTGCCGGCCGCGACCAGCACGCCGAGCAGCGGGTCGCCGGAGGGCCGTTCGGCGAGGGTGAGCGGGCAGAGCAGCACGTGGGGCAGGCCGTGCGGGAGGGCCGCCGAGGTGCCGCGCAGGTCGTCGGCGGGCAGCAGCAGCGTGGTGTCCGGCGAGGCGAGGGCGAGCAGCGCGCCGACCTGTTCGGTGGGCGGGGCGGTCGGGGCGCCGGCCGGCCGGGAGTGCGGGGTCCGGGCGACGGCGAGCCGGACGGGGTGGCCGGGGCGGGCGGGCATCAGGGCCGAGGCGGCGCTCTCGACGCCGGTGGCGATCTCGTCGACGGTGACGGCGGCGGTCAGCCGCGAGCCGGCCTCGCGCAGGGTGCGTTCGCGCACCGCGGCCTGCCGGTAGGCGGCGACCACGACGGCGAGCCGGGCCAGCACCAGCAGGTAGAGGACGGCCGAGAAGGCGCCGATCACGCCGGTGTTGGCGGTGTTCCCGGCCACCCACTCGGCCAGCAGGATGGCGGGGGCGATGAGCGCCGCGGCGGTGAGCAGCAGCAGCCGTCCGGTGCCCAGGCCGGGTTGCTGGGTGGGCAGCGGGTGGGTGAGTTCGACCATCGACGGGTGGAGGGCGGCCGCGCCCCAGGCGGCGTAGAGGACGGCCCAGCCGAGGTCGACGGGGGTGCCGATGTGCCAGTTCCCGTGCAGTTGGATCAGTCCGTAGGCGGTGTCGGAGAGCAGGATGCCGACGGTGCCGACGGTGAGCAGTTGCAGCGAGCGGCTGGCGCCGCCGCTGGGGGTGAGCAGCCGCAGCAGCAGGGCGAGGACGACGATGTCGCCGAGCGGGTAGGCGATCGAGACGGCCTTGGAGAACCAGTCGAGGTCGGGGTTGCGGGTGTAGGGCAGGATCAGGTAGATCCAGCCGAGCAGCGCCAGGCTCATGGTGAGGATCAGGGCGTCGAGCAGCCCGGCCCAGTCCTGTCTGGACTTGCGGCGGCGGATGAAGAGCAGGGCGCCGGCCGCGTACAGCACGAACTCGGCGAGGTAGAAGACGTCCGCGACGGACGGGAACGGGTTGTGGAGGTGCAGGAACTGGGTCTGGACGACCTGGGTGACCTCGCCGGCGGTGAAGCTGACGTTGGCGAGGGCCAGCAGGTACCAGGGCGCGGCGTGCGCGGGCCGGTTGAGCCGGACGCCGGTGACGACGGCGGCGGCGCCGCTCATGCCGATCCCGGTCCACCAGATGATCCGCTGGTCGGGATTGACGTAGTAGATGCCGGTCAGCAGTGCCATCCACGCCAGGAAGCAGACCATCAGGAGCCGGCGACGGGCTGTCATGGCGCTACCTCCTGCCGGTAGGGTCCCGGATCGACGGCTTGCGAACGCCTTCGTCCACCATGGGCGCATATAGTCGAATAGCACAATTTCGTATCTGTTTCTGTTGCCCGCGCGAGCGAGGTCAGTCCTGTGGTGGAACGAGCAGGCGGTACGGCGGACGGTCCTCCCCCGCCGGATGGGACCAGCTGGTCGGTGATCCGCGACGCCTCCGGGCGGCACGCTATCCGACCGGCCGCGGCGGCCCGGACGGACGGGTGGGAGCCGGTCTTCGGGCCGGCCGGACGCCAGGAGTGCCGGGCGTTCGTCGACCGGGGCTGGCGGCCGCCCGAGCTGGGCCTGGCGGCCCGGTCCGGGACCGGCCCGCGGCCCGGGCCGGGCGGGCCGGTCCCGGTGTACGAGGCGTTCCGGGCCCGCGCGGCGCGGGACCCGGAGGCGCTCGCCGTGCTGGGCGAGGGCGGCACGCTGTCCTACCGGGAGCTGGCGCTGCGCGCCGCCCGGCTGGTCGGGGCGCTGCGGGCGGCCGGGGTCCGGCCGGGCGACGCCGTGCCGGTCCGGCTGCCCCGCGACGTGGACCTGGTGGTCGCCTGGCTGGCCGTGCTCGGCGCGGGCGGCGGCCTGCTGCCGGTGGAGCCGTCCTGGCCCGCCGAGCGGCAGGACCGGGTGGTGGCGCGGTGCGGGGCGGCCGTGGCCGTGGCGGCGGGCGCCCCGGGCTGGCCGGGGGTGCGGGTGCTCGGGCCGGACGCGGCGGGTCCCGTCGAGGAGCCGCCCCCGCTCGGGCCGGGCGACCTGGCGTACCTGATCCACACCTCCGGCTCCAGCGGCGTCCCCAAGTGCGTGGCCGTGGCGCACGGGCCGCTGGCGTTCACCCTGGACCGGGTCGGCCGGGCGTACGGGCTGGCGCCGGGCGACCGGGTGCTGCAGTTGGGCGCGCTGGGTTTCGACACCGCGCTGGAGCAGGTCCTCGCGCCGCTGACCCGGGGCGCCGCGGTGGTGCTCGGCGGGGTCGACGCGTGGGCACCGACCGAGCTGCTGGAGCGGATCGGGGAGCTGCGCCTGACGGTGGCCGACCTCACCCCCGCGTACTGGCACCACCTGGTGGCGCAGCTGGAGCCGGGCGAGCTGGGCCGGACGGGGCTGCGGCTGGTCCTGGTCGGCGGGGACGTGGTGCACGTGGACGACTGCCGGGCCTTCCTGGCCCGGCTGCCGGGCGTGCGGCTGCTCAACGCCTACGGGGTGAGCGAGGCGGCGATCACCTCCACCCTCTGCGAGGTGACGGCCGAGGTGCTCGGGGACGCCGCCGCGACGGCGCCGGCGCCGATCGGCCGGCCACTGCCAGGGGTGCGGGTGCACCTGCTGGACGGGCGGCTCGAACCCGTGGCGCCGGGCGAGAAGGGCGAGATCCACCTGGCCGGTCCGGGCCTGGCGCTGGGCTACTGGCGGGACGCCGCCGCGACCGCCGAGGCGTTCGTGCCGGACCCGTCCGCCGGGGAGCCGGGGGCGCTGATGTACCGGACGGGCGACACCGGGCGGCTGCGGCCGGACGGTGTCCTGGAGATCCTCGGGCGGGTCGACGAGCAGGTGAAGGTCGGTGGCTTCCGGGTCGACCCGGGCGAGGTGGAGGCGGTGCTGGCCGCCCACCCGGAGGTCCGGCTGGCGAAGGTGCTGGCCGACCGGACCGCCCCGACGGCAGCGCCGCCCTCACCGCGTACTACACGACGGCGGACCCGGAGACGGCCCGCGCGCCGGAGCGGGTCGCGCCGATCCGCGCCCACCTGGCGCACTACCTGCCCGCGTTCATGGTCCCGGCCGCGTTCGTGCCGCTGGCGGCGATGCCGCTCACCGCGGCCGGGAAGATCGACCGCCGGGCGCTGCCGGCCCCGCCCGCGTCGGCGGTGCACGCCGCCGCGCCGCCACCGGGGCCGGGCGACGGCGTTCCCGCGGACGCGACCGAGCTGACCATCGGCCGGCTCTGGGCCGAACTGCTCGGCGTGGACCACGTCGAGCCGCTGGACGACTTCTTCGCCCTGGGCGGGACGTCGCTGCTGGCCATGGAGATGCTGGCCCGGGTCCGGCTGCTGGCCGACCTGGACGTCACCCTGGTGCGCGGGCTGACCCGGTCCCTGCTCGGCGAGCCGACGTTGCGGGCGTTCGCCGCCGCGGTCCGGGCCGCCCGCACGGGTGGTCCGGCCGGCGCCGGGCCGGGGGCGGGCGGCATCGACTGGAACGCGGAGGCCGAGGTGCGCTGCCCGGTGCGCGGCGGCGGGCCCGCGCCGGACCGGGTCCGGCCCGCCGAGATCCTGCTCACCGGCGCGACCGGCTTCTGCGGCGCCCACCTGCTGGAGACGCTGCTCGCCACCACCGGGGCGCGAATCCACTGCCTGGTCCGGGCGCCGGACCGGGCGGCGGCGGCCGAGCGCCTGTACGAGGCCCAGCGGCGCTTCCTGGGGCGGCGGTTGACGGACCCGCGGATCGTCCCGCTGACCGGGGACCTCACCGAGCCCCTACTGGGCCTGCCGCAGCACCGCTTCGACTGGCTGGCCGAGCACCTCGACGCGATCCACCACCTGGGCGCCCGGGTCAACTTCCTCTACCCGTACCACCAGCTGCGGCGCGCCAACGTGGACGGCACCCGGGAGGTCGTCCGGCTGGCCGGGCACCGCCGGGGCGTGCCCGTCCACTACGTCTCGACGCTGGCCGTGCTGGCCGGTTTCGGGGCGGCCGGCGTCGACCGGGTGGACGAGCGCACCCCGCTCGCCCACCCCGAGCACCTGGGGGTGGGCTACGTGGAGTCCAAGTGGGTGGCCGAGCAGCTGCTGCACCGGGCGGCGGCGCAGGGACTGCCGGTCACCGTGATCCGCACCAACGACGTCACCGGGGACCTGGCCGGCGGGGCGATGAACCCGGCGACCGAACTGTGGGCGCTGGTGCTGTACTTCGCCGAGAGCGGGCGCTACCCGCAGGTGCGGCTGCCGCTGGACTTCGTGCCCGCCGACCGGTTCGCCCGGGCCGCCGCCCACATCGCCGCGCACGCCCCGGCCCGCGGCGACGTCTACCACCTCGCCTCGCCGCGGCCGGCCTCGCTGCCCGAGCTGGCGGCCCGGATGGCGGCCGCCGGCCGGCCGCTCACCGCCGTCCCCTACCGGGAGTGGGTGCGCGAACTGGTGGCCTTCGCGTCCGCGCACCCGTCCCACCCGATCGCGCCGTACGCGCCGCTGTTCGTCGACCGGGCGCCCGGCACCGGGCTGTCGATCAGCGAGCTGTACTTCCGGCCGGTCTTCCCGCGCTTCGACCGCTCCCGGGCGGAGGCCGCCCTGGCCGGCAGCGGCATCGTGCTGCCGGACGTCGACGCCGGGCTGCTGGACCGCTGCCTGGCACAGTTGGACGGCACCGGGCTGCTGCCGGGCCGGGCGGGCTGAGGCCGCCGTGAGCACGATCGACGAGCCGGACGCCTTCGACGGACCCGGCCCCGCCGCCGAAGCGGACCCTTTCGACGGACCGAGCCACTTCGACGGGCCGGACGCCCTCGACGGGCCGGACCCCTTCGACGGGCTCGACCTCGCCCGCGCGCCCGGTGACGCCCCGGTGGCGTTCGGCGCGGAGCTGACCGGCCCGGTGCTGCTGGCCGCCTACCGGCGCGGCCTGTTCCCGATGCCGGCCGACGACATGGCGGCCGCGTTCCACGAGGTCCGCCACGGCTCGGAGGTGGCGGCCGGGCGGATCGCGCTGCTGCCCGGGCCAGCCGGGCAGGACCCGTACGCGCTGGCCTGGTGGTCCCCCGATCCGCGCCCGGTCCTGGCGCCGGGGGAGGTGCACCTGGCGACCCGGCTGCGCCGGAGCCTGCGGACCGGGGCGGACGGGTCCAGCACGGCGGACCGTGCCTTCGCCGAGGTGGTGGCGGCCTGCGCGGAGGGGCGGCGCCCGGTCTGGCTGACGCCGGCGCTGCGCGCGGCGCTGGCCCGGCTGCACCGGGCGGGCGTCGCGCACAGCGCCGAGGTCTGGGACGGGCCGGAGCTGGTGGGCGGCGCGTTCGGGGTCGTGGTCGGCGGGTGCTGAGCCTGGACTCGATGTTCGGGCGCCGGCCGGGAGCGGACCGCACCGCCGTCGCCGACCTGGCCGCCCGGTTCGCCGCCGCCGGGGGGCGGCTGCTGGACGTGCAGTGGGACAGCCCGCACGTCCGGGCCCTGGGCGCCCGGCCGACGGCCCGCGGGGACTACCTGCGGGCGCTGGCCGAGCCGGCCGCCCCCGCCGCGCCGGAGACCGGGCGGCTGCCGCTGTCCCGGCTGGGCTGAGACCGGGCGGGGACCGGGCCGGGACCGGGCCGGGGGGCGCCCCGGGGCGCCCCCCGGCGGGCGGCTCAGCCGGCCTGGAGGCGGAGTCCGGCGAGGGTGAGGTCGAGTTCGGCGAGGAACTGCTCGCGGTCGTCGTGCCCGTCGAACTCGTCCACGATGTGGTGCAGGAACGGGTAGCGCTCCGGGTCCAGGGCGCGCCAGTTGTCGGCGAAGCGGCCGAGGAACTCCTCGCGGCCCACGGCGCCCTCGACGACCTCCTCGGGCGGTTCCTCCTGGCCCAGGTCGGCGGCGTTGCTGACCACGACGCCGATGACCGCCGACAGGGCGTGGAAGCGCTGCTTCGGGGTGAGGTCGAGGCGCAGCAGCTGCCGGCCGAGCAGTTCGTACAGGCGCAGCGAGTTGCCCTCGCTGCCGATGTTGCGCAGGAAGCGGTCGCCGAGCCAGGGCCGATCGGCCACCGCGTCGAACAGCGTGACGGCCATGGCGCGCAGGTCGGCGATCGGGTCGGCCGTGTCGGGCCGCTGCTCGACGGTGGTCAGGACGCCGCCGAGGACGTGGTCGATGGCGCGGTCGAGCAGGTCGTCCTTGCCGGAGACGTACCAGTAGATGCTGCCGACGCCGGTGCCCAGCCGGCCTGCCAGGGCGCGCAGGGTCAGGGCCTGTTCGCCGTCCTCGTCCAGCAGGGCGACGGCGGCGGCGAGGACGGCCTCCATGGAGTGCGAGGCACGTCGACGCCCTCGGGTCGGGCGTTCGGCGGGGTGCGGTCGCGTCGGTGCCATGGTTCCCATCCAATCACATTTGCGGGATTATCGAACTCGGTTCTATAGTAGAACCACGTTCGATAGTGCGTCGCGGACCGGTACGGCCGCACCCCGCGCCCGCCCGGCGCGACGCCCGGACCGCCCCCGCCCGACACCACGAAAGGAGGCCCGTCATGACTGCCACCGCTGCCGCACCCGCGGCTTCCCGCACCTATCCGTCGCTGCGCGCGGCCTGGATTCCGCTGGCCGCGCTCTGCCTGGCCTTCTTCGTCGAGATGGTCGACAACACCCTGCTCTCGATCGCACTGCCGACCATCGGCCGGGACCTGGGCGGCGGCACCACCGCCCTCCAGTGGGTCACCGGCGCGTACTCGCTGACCTTCGGCGGCCTGCTGCTGACCGCCGGATCGATGGCCGACCGGCTCGGGCGGCGGCGGGTGCTGCTGGTCGGCCTCGCCGCGTTCGGCCTGCTCAGCCTGGGCGTCGCCGCCGTGACCGGCACGGGGCAGCTGATCGCCCTGCGGGCCGGGCTGGGCGTCGCCGCCGCGGCGATGGCGCCGATCACCAACTCGCTGGTGTTCCGGCTCTTCGACGACGCGGCGCTGCGGATGCGCGCGATGACCGTGATGATCGTCGTCGGCATGTCCGGCTTCGTCCTCGGCCCGCTCCTCGGCGGCACCGCGCTGGCCCACGTCAAGTGGCAGTGGCTGCTGCTCGTCAACGCCCCGATCGCGCTGCTCGCGGCGATCGGCGTGCGGTTCGGCGTCCCCGCGGACCGGCCGGAGGACCTCACCAAGGACCGGCTCGACCTGCCGGGCGCGGTGCTCAGCGTGCTCACCATCGGCCTCGCCTGCTACGCGCTGACCAGCGGCGTCGAGCACGGCTGGGCCTCCGCCGCCACCCTCGGGACGGTGCTCGGCGCCCTGCTGGCGGGCGCGGTGTTCGTCCGGCACGAGCGCCGCACCGCCTCGCCGATGCTGGACCTGCGGCTGTTCTCGAACGGCACCGTCCGGGGCGCGGCCGTGGCGCAGATCGGCACCGCCATCGCGATGGCCGCCGTGATGTTCGGGCTGATCCTGCACTTCCAGTACGCCTACGGCTGGAGCCCGGTGCGGGCCGGCCTGGCGAACCTGCCGATCATCTTTACCATGCTCGCCGCCACCCCGCTTTCGGAGTGGTTCGCCAAGCGGTTCGGCCACCGGATCGCCTGCCTGATCGGCGCGCTCTGCCTGTCGGGTTCGCTGGCCGGCCTGGCCTGGGGCGTGGACCACGGCTACGCCGCCATCGCGGTCTGCATGGTGGTGATGACGATCGGCCTGCGCACCGTCATGACGATCTGCGCGATCGCCCTGGTCGAGGCGATGCCGGGCAACCGCACCTCGATGGGCACCGCCCTGAACGACACCGCGCAGGAGGTCGGCAGCAGCGTCGGCACCGCCGTGGTCGGCACCCTGATCGCCGCCCTGGTCACCACCCAGCTGCCGACCGGCACCTGGGACCAGCCCCTGGTCCACTCGTTCTTCCACGGCGAGCGGATCACCTACGCGGTGCTCGCGGTGGTGGTCGGCCTGATCACCGCCGTCGGCGCCCTGACCCTGACCGACTCGCACAGCACGGACGAGCACGGGGCCGAGCCCGAGCCCGCCGACGAGTCCGCCGGGTCCGCCGCCGAGCCCGCTGACGGGTCCGCCGGAGGGTCCGCCGCCGGACAGGCGGACGCACCGGCCGGCGAGCCCGTGCGCTAGCCCGCCCGCCGGCCGGTCCCCCGGCCCGCCCCGACGCCGTCCCGGCCCCCGTCGCGCTTCTGCGGCGGGGGCCGTTCCGTCTCCGGGGACGTTTCCGGAGGCCGGGACAACCGGTGTCCATGTCAGGTTCCTCGTTTCACAACGTTGGAAATACCTGGGCAGCGGTATCAGAGCAGCCCGGCGCGGCGCTGTCCAGCCTCCGCGCAGCACCACTTCCGGCCGCCCCGGTCCACCCGCAGGTCAGCAGCCGATAGGCCGAGTTGACGGGAGATCAGGCGGCGGCGAATTGGTGCGCGACTTCTTGACATCGTCCGACAGGATGGCCCATCGTCCCTCTACATCGTTGGAAACCGGCGGGTAGCCGGTGACTCCCCCACGCAGTCAAGGATGTGATCGGGCGTATGAACCCCACCCTGCGCGCCAAGTCCGCCGTCGCCGCACTGCTCGTCGCGGGGCTGTGCGCGTCCGCGTCCGCCTGCACCAACCAGGGCTCCGGCCAGGGCTCCGGGACGAGTGCCGCGGCGGGCGCGAACAGCGCCGCCGCCCAGCAGGTGGTCTCGCCGTCGGCGAGCGCGAGCGGCCCCGGCTGCACGGCCGACACCTACGGCGCGCCGAAGCTGGACCTGGCCGACGGGAAGACCGTGGTCGGGTTCTCGCAGTCGGAGTCGACCAGCAACCCGTTCCGGGCGGCGGAGACCGCCAGCATCGAGGCGGAGGCGAAGAAGCTCGGCGTGAAGCTGATCGAGCGCAACGCGAACGCCGACGTCAACGCCCAGAACGCGCAGATCCAGGACATGATCGCGCAGGGCGCGCAGGTGCTGATCGTGGCGCCGGAGAACTCCGACGGCCTCGGCCCGGCGCTGGCCGCGGCCAAGGCGAAGAAGATCCCGGTGCTGACCATCGACCGCACGGTGACCGGCGGCGCGTGCAGCGACTTCGTCGCCTTCATCGGCTCGGACTTCTACGGGCAGGCGCAGATCGCCGCGGACGACCTGGCGGGCGCGACCGGCGGGCAGGCGCACGTGGCGATCCTCCAGGGCACGCCCGGCAACAACGTGTCGGCGGACCGGACCAAGGGCTTCACCGACCAGCTCGCGGCCAAGTACCCGAACATGCAGGTGGTGGCCTCGCAGACGGCGAACTTCGACCAGACCGAGGGCCAGAAGGTGATGGAGCAGCTGCTCCAGGCGCACCCGGACATCAACGCCGTGTACGCGGAGAACGACGGCATGGCGCTGGGCGCGATCCAGGCGATGCGCTCGGCCGGGAAGACCCCCGGCAAGGACATCCGGATCGTGTCGATCGACGGCATCCGGCAGGCCGTGCAGGGCGTGGTGGACGGGCAGTTGGTCGCGGACATCGAGACCAACCCGCGGTTCGGCCCGCTGGCCTTCCAGTCCCTGAAGGACTTCTACGGGACGGCCGGCGTCCAGCCCAAGGTGATCATCAAGGACGGCCACTTCACCAAGGACAGCGCCCAGCAGGCGCTCGCCCAGGGCCTCGTGTACTGACCCCGCGCCGCCGCCGGAGCCGCGCCCCGCCCGGTGCGGCCCCGGCGGCGGCCCGCGACCACCCACCGCGCCCCGAGGAGGAGGACCCATGACCGAGGCGGACCCCGCGGCGCCGACCGCGGCCGAGCCCGTACCCGTCGGCACCGGCACCGTTCCGACCGCGGCCGGCCCGCGCCCGCCGGCACCGGCACCGGCACCGGCACCGTGCTGACCGCGGCCGGCGTCGACAAGAGCTTCGCGGGCGTGCACGCCCTGCGCGGCGTGGACCTGGTGCTGCGGGCCGGCCGGGTGCACGCCCTGATCGGCGAGAACGGCGCCGGCAAGTCGACCCTGATCAAGGTGCTGACCGGCGTCCACCGCCCGGACGCCGGGCGGATCGAACTGGCGGGGCGCCCGGCCGCGTTCCGCACCCCGCTGGAGGCGCAGCGGGCCGGGATCTCGACGGTGTACCAGGAGGTCAACCTGGTGCCGATGATGTCGGTGGCCCGCAACCTGTTCCTCGGCCGGGAGCCGCGCCGTCGGGGCCTGCTGGACGTCCGGCGGATGAACCGGGAGGCCGCCGGGCTGCTGGCCCGCTACGGGGTGCGCGCCGAGGTCTCCCGGCCGCTGCGCGAACTGGGCCTGGGCGCCCAGCAGATGGTGGCGCTGGCCCGGGCGGTGCAGGTGGAGGCGCGGGTGGTGGTGATGGACGAGCCGACCTCCTCGCTGGAGCCGCGCGAGGTGGACACCCTGTTCGGGGTGGTCCGGGAGCTGACGGCGCAGGGCATCGCGGTGGTGTACGTCAGCCACCGGATGGACGAGCTGTACGCGCTCTGCGACGAGGTGACGGTGCTGCGGGACGGCCGGGTGGTGCACGCGGGCGACCTGGCCGGGCTGGGCCGGCGGGAGCTGGTGGGGCTGATGCTGGGCCGGGAGCTGGTCGCGGCCCGGGTCCGCACCGCCCGCACCCACGACGCCCGGCGGGCCCACGGGGCGGACGGCGAGCCGGAGCGGCCGGTGCTGCGGGCCGAGGGCCTGACGGTGCGCCACAAGGTCCGCGACGTGGGTTTCGCGCTGCACCGGGGCGAGGTGCTGGGGCTCGGCGGCCTGCTGGGTTCGGGGCGCAGCGAGACCGCGAAGGCGGTGGTGGGCGCGCTGGGCGCGGACGCCGGGCGGGTGGAGGTGGCGGGCCGGGTGCTGGCGCGGCGCAGTCCGGCGGCGGCGATCCGGGCGGGGGTGGTGCTGCTGCCCGAGGACCGGAAGGCGGAGGGCATCGTGCCGGGCCTGTCGGTGCGGGAGAACATCGTGCTGGCGGCGCTGCCCCGGCTGTCCGGGCGGGCCTGGTGTCGCGGGCCCGGCAGGACCGGATCGTGGAGACCTTCATGACCCGGCTGCGGATCAAGGCGCGAGCCCGGAGCAGAAGGTGTCGGACCTGTCGGGCGGCAACCAGCAGAAGGTGCTGCTGGCGCGCTGGCTCTGCCTGGGCCCGAAGGTGCTGCTGCTGGACGAGCCGACCCGGGGCATCGACGTCGGCGCCCGGGCGGAGGTGCAGGCGCTGATCGACGAGCTGGCGGCGGAGGGCCTGGGGGTGCTGCTGATCTCCTCGGACGCCGAGGAGCTGATCGCGGGCGCGGACCGGGTGCTGGTGCTGAAGGACGGCGCGGTGGTGGAGGAGCTGACCGGCGCCTCGATCAGCGCGGACGGGCTGCTGGCCGCGCTGGCCCACGACCCGGACGCGGCTGACGGGCCGTCGGAAACGGCTCCCGCGAAGGAGAACGACGACACGGACGGAGGTCCCCGATGAGCGCCCTGGCCCTGGCCGGTGCGGTGCGCGGGCGCGGTCCCGCGCTGCGGCTGCTGCGGCGTTACGGCGTGTACGCGGCGCTGGCGGTGCTGTTCCTGGCGGCGGTGGTGCTGGACAGCGGCTTCCTGTCGGCCGGGAACGTGCGCATCCAGCTGTTCCAGGTCGCCCCGACGCTGCTGGTGGCGCTGGGGATGGCGCTGGTGATCGGCACCGAGGGCATCGACCTGTCGGTGGGCGCGGTGATCGCGCTGGCCGCGGCGGTGGTGCCGCTGTACATCGGCTGGGGGCTGCCGGTGGCGGTGGTGACGGCGGTGGCGCTGGGCGCGGTGAGCGGGCTGGCGGGCGGCGCGATGGTGGCGTTCACCCGGGTGCAGCCGATCGTCGCGACGCTGGCCCTGATGATCGGGGTGCGGGGCGTGGCCTCGCTGGTCAACGGGGCGTCGGCGAAGCCGGTGACGGACCCGGCGCTGCTGCGGCTGGGCTCGGAGGCGTTCGCGGGCGTGCCGTGGACGGCCTGGCTGGCGGCGGGGTGCGTGGCGCTGACCGCCGTGCTGGTGCACCGGACCACGTTCGGGCGGCAGTTGGTCGCGGTCGGCGACAACCGGCGGGCGGCCCGGCTGGCCGGGCTGCCGGTGCGGCGGGTGCTGCTGACGGTGTACCTGCTGTCGGGGTGCTGGCGGCGGTGGCGGGGTGCTGATCATCGGCCACGGCGCGGAGGCCGACCCGGCCAACCAGGGCCGCAACATCGAACTGGACGCGATCACCGCGGTGGTGGTCGCGCGGACGCCGCTGGCCGGCGCAGCGTGCGGGTGCTCGGCACCGTCGCGGGGGCGCTGTTCATGCAGCTGATCACCGCGGTGCTGACCCAGCACGACGTGCACAGCTCGATCACCAAGATCGTCGAAGCGGCCGTCATCTGCCTGGCCGTGTACGCCTCCCAGGAGCGTGGTACCCGATGAGCCCCACGACCGCTTCCGCCCGGACGGAGCCGGCGGCCCGCCGCCGGCCGACCGCGGAGACCCCCGCCGAACGGCTGGCCGGCCGGATTCGCCGACAGGGCGCGCTGACCGTGCTGGTCCTGGTGGTGCTGGGCGCGGCGGTGTTCTCGCCCGGCTTCGCGAGCACCGACAACCTGGGCGCGATCCTCGGCAACAACGCCTTCGGCTGGCTGCTGGCGCTCGGCCTGACCTTCGTGATCCTCACCGGCGGCATCGACCTGTCGGTGGGGTCGATGTACGCGCTCGGCGGGGTGCTGGCCGCCTGGGCGGCCCAGCACCACGGCACCTGGGCGGCGGTGCTGCTGCCGCTGGCGGTGGGCGCGGCCTGGGGCTGCGTGCACGGCCTGCTGGTGGCCCGGGCGGGCATGGCCCCGTTCATCGTGACGCTGGCGGGCCTGCTCGGGGCGCGCGGGCTGCTGCAACTGATCACCTCCGAGGGCACCAGCACGTACCTGGTGCCGCGCGGTTCGGCGTTCCGGGCGCTGGGCGAGGGCACCTGGACGCCGGTGCTGATCTCCGCCGTCCTGTTCGGCCTGGGCGCGCTGCTGCTGACCAGGACGAAGTTCGGGGCGGCGACCACCGCGATCGGCGGCAACGAGCACGCGGCCCGGCTGATGGGCCTGCCGGTCGCCCGCACCAAGGCCCTGGTGTACGTGCTGTCGGCGACCCTGGCCAGCGCGGCCGGGGCGCTGGGCAGCGCCCGGCTCGGCTCGGGCGTCACCACCGTGGGCGTGGGCTACGAGCTGACCGCGATCGCCTCGGTGGCGATCGGCGGGACGCTGCTGACCGGCGGCAGCGGCTCGGTCGGCGGCACCGTGGCGGGCGTGCTGCTGCTGTCGGTGATCCACAACCTGATCGACCGCTCGGCCTCGCAGTACGGCTCGGCCGTCACCGACACCGTCAACGGCGCCTTCCTGGCCGTGGTGGTGCTGGCCCAGGCGCTGCTCGACCGCGGGCGCCGCGACGAATGAGCGCCGCCCCGGGAGCGGGGACGCAGCGGGCCGATCGGGGCAGTGCCGGAAGAGCGAGGGGGCAGGGCCGTGGGCGTGAGCCTCAAGGACGTCGCGATGCGGGCCGGAGTGTCCGTCAAGACCGTCTCCAACGTGGTCAACGACTACCCGCACGTCAGACCGGGCACCCGGGACCGGGTGCGGCAGGCGATCGAGGAGCTGGGCTACCGGCCCAACGCGACGGCCCGCCAACTGCGCACCGGCCGCAGCGGGATCATCGCGCTGGCCGTGCCCGAGCTGGGCAACCCGTACTTCGCGGACCTCGCCGCGGCGGTGATCGACGCCGCCGCGCACCACGGCCACACCGTCCTGCTGGACCACACCGCCGGGCTGCGCGCCAAGGAGACCCTGGTGTCGCAGGGCTTCCGCAGCCACCTGATCGACGGGCTGATCCTCAGCCCGATCCGGCTGGAGGCGGAGGACCTGCTGCGCCGCCCGGCCCGGCCGCCGCTGGTGCTGCTCGGCGAGCGCGAGTACGACGCCCCGTTCGACCACATCGCGATCGACAACGTGGCCGCGGCCCGGCTCGCCGTGCGCCACCTGCTCAGCCTGGGGCGGCGCCGGATCGCCTTCGTCGGGGCCCGCCGCGACAGCCGCCTCCAGCCCGCCCACCTGCGGCTGCGCGGCTGGCGGGGGAGATCCTGGCGGCCGGCGGCAGCCCCCGGGACGACCTGGTGGTGGCCACCGACGGCTACGACCGCCTCGACGGCGCGGTCGCGATGACCCGCCTGCTCGACCTGCCGGAGCCGCCCGACGCCGTCTTCGCCTACAACGACCTGGTCGCCCTGGGGGCGCTGCGGGTGCTCGCCGAGCGGGCGTGCGGGTGCCCGAGGAGGTCGCCGTGGTGGGCTTCGACGACATCGAGGAGGGCGGCTACGGCGCCGTCACCCTGACCACGATCGCCCCCGACAAGGCCGCGATCGCCCGGCTCGCCGTGGACTGCCTGATCGCCCGGATCGAGGCCGCCCCCGACCGGCCCCCGGCCCGGCCCCGCCGCATCCTGCCCGGCCACTCGCTGGTGGTGCGCGAGTCCACCGTCGGCCGCACCGCCCGTCCCTGACGCTCCGTCCCCTTCCCCGAGGCCCGAGGACTCCCGTTGCCGATCCCGTCCGCCACCCGTGCCCCGTCCGTCACCCGCAGCCCGTTCGGCGCCCTGCCCGACGGGACCCCCGTCGACCGCTGGACCCTCGACGCCGGGACCGGCGTCCGCGCCGAGGTGCTCGACCTGGGCGGCATCCTGCCCGGCTGGAGGTCCCCGACCCGGAGGGCCGGAGCGCCTCGGTGGTGCTCGGCCGCGCCGACCCGGCCGGGTACGCCGCCGACAGCGCCTACCTGGCGCGCTGATCGGCCGCTACGCCAACCGGATCGCGCACGGCGGCTTCCGGCTCGACGGCCGGGCGCACCGGGTGCCCGCCACCGACCGCGGCCACGCCCTGCACGGCGGGCCGGGCGGCTTCCACCGCCTCCGCTGGCAGGCCGCCGCCCGGCCAGGCCCGGACGCCGCCGCGCTCCGCCTCGACCTGCACAGCCCGGACGGCGACATGGGCTTCCCCGGCCGGCTGCACGTCACCGCCGTCTACACCCTGGAGCGCTCGGGCACCCTGCGCCTGGAGTGGACCGCCCGCGCCGACCGCCCCACCCCCGTCAACCTCACCCACCACGCCTACTTCCGGCTCTCCGGCCGGGACGGCGGCAGCGTGCTCGACCACCGGCTCGCCGTCGACGCCGACGCCTACCTGCCGGTCGACCCGACCGCCGTGCCGCTGCCCGGGCCGCCCGCCCCGACCGCCGGCACGCCCTTCGACCTGCGCGAGCCGCACCCGATCGGGGCCCGGCTCGCCCTCCCGCACCCGCAGCTGGACGCCGCCGGCGGCTACGACCACTGCTGGGTGCTCGACCCGGCCGCCCGCCGGCGCGCTGCGCCGGGCCGCCCGGCTGGAGGACCCGGCCGGCGGGCGCCGGATGGAGGTCTGGACGACCGAGCCCGGGCTGCAGGTCTACACCGGCAACGGCCTGGACGGCGACCCGCACCCGCGGCACGCCGGGGTCTGCCTGGAGACCCAGCACTTCCCCGACTCCCCCAACCGCGCCCGACTACCCGGACACCGTGCTGCGCCCCGGCGCGGTGCGGCGCAGCACCACCGAGTTCCGCTTCCCGCACCTGGCCGCCCCGCCGGGAGGCCCGGCGTGAGCGGGCGGCGGCGCGGCCCGGCGTCGCGGGCGGCGGCTCGGCGGGGGCCGGTCAGCGGGCGGTCCGTCAGCGGGCCAGGTGCTGCTCTCCCGGACCACACCCGGAAGCCCGGCGTGATCCGCCGGCCCGGGCCGTGTAGCGCTGCTCGATGCGCTCCTCCAGGCAGCGGACGGCGAGTTCGCGCGATCAGCCGCTTGTCGGGGCGCGACGGTGGTCAGCGAGGGGATCGCGTACGCGGCCTCCTCGACGTCGTCGAAGCCGACGATCGCGAGGTCCTGCGGCACCCGCAGCCCGGCCTCGTGGGCGGCCCGCAGCGCGCCGAGCGCGAGCAGGTCGTTGAAGCAGAACACCGCGTCGGGTCGCCGCGGCAGGCGCAGCAGGCGGCGCATCGCCGAGGCGCCGTCGGGGCGGAAGTAGGCCCGGACCGGGGGCCGCAGCTCCTGGTCGGCCGTCAGGCCGGCGCCGGCCAGCGCCTCCTGGTAGCCGGCCAGGCGCTGTTCGGCGGTGGCCCGGGGCGCGGGGTCCTGCCAGCCGATCGCGGCGATCCGCCGGTAGCCCTCGTCGATCAGGTGGCGGGTCGCCTCCCGGGCGCCGGCCACGTTGTCGATGTGCACCCGGTCGGCGACCGGGCCGAAGTCGGCCTCGCCGAGCAGGACCAGCGGGATCTCCCGGGAGCGGGCCAGCAGCGCGGCCCGGTCCAGGCCGAGCGGGCTGAGGATGACGCCGTCGATCATCGGTCCGCCCAGGCCCGAGGCGATCCGCAGCTCGGCCGCCGGGTCGCCGCCGGTGTCGTCCATCAGCACGGTGATGCCGACCCGGCGGGCGGCCGCGATCACCTCGACGGCGAGTTCGGCGAAGTACGGCGAGGGCAGTTCGGGGAAGGCCAGCGCGATCACCCCGCTGCGGCCGGTGCGCAGCCGGCGGGCCGTCAGGTTGGGCTGGTAGCCGAGCCGGTCGATGGCCCGCTGCACCCGTTCCCGGGTGGCCTCCGCGACGGGGGTGGTCCCGTTCACCACGTTCGAGACGGTCTTGACGGAGACGCCGGCCAGTTCGGCGACGTCCTTCAAGCGCGGCGCCGCGGCGCCGGTTCCGTTGTTCGGTACGGACAAGACCGCACCCCCTCCTCCCGCCGACCGTGCGCGAGGGAGCGAGGCCGGCACCACCAGGACGCCGCTGTTTCAACGTGAGAATACAAGGTCGCCGATGAACCGCCAGCCTCCGCGCGCCCGCGGCCGGTCGCCGCCCCCGGGCCCGTTCCGCGCACCGGTACCGCCCCTTGCACCCCCACCCCGAAGGAGCGCACCTTGTCCCGTCGATTCCCGCTGCCCGCCGGGCAGTTGTGGCGCAGCGCGCGAGCGGCCGCGGCCGCCCTGGCGCTGCTGGTCGCCGCGCTGATCGGCCTGCCCGGCGTCGGCCACGCGGCCGGCTCGCTGCCGTGCGACCTGTACGCGTCCGGCGGCACGCCCTGCGTCGCCGCGCACAGCACCACCCGTGCCCTGTTCTCCTCCTACAACGGCCCGCTGTACCGGGTGACCCGGGCCTCCGACGGCGCGGCGTCCGACATCGGCCTGCTCGCGGCCGGCGGCTACGCCGACGCCCAGGCGCAGGACCGGTTCTGCAACGGCAGCAGCTGCCGGATCACCCGGATCTACGACCAGACCTCCCGGCACAACGACCTCACCCCGGGCCCGGCCGGCACCTCCGGCATGGGCAACGACCGGGGCGCCGACGCCTCCGAGATCGCCGTCAGCGCCGGCGGCCACAAGGTCTACGGCGTGTGGATCTCGCCCGGCGTCGGCTACCGCTACACCGGCGTCGCCTCGGGCGTGGCCGTCAACGGGCAGCCCGAGGGCGTCTACATGGTCGCCAGCGGCACCCACGTGGGCGCGGACTGCTGCTTCGACTACGGCAACGCCGAGTCCACGCCCGCCGACACCGGCAACGGCCACATGGACGCCGTCTCCATCGCCACCACCTGCTACTTCCCGCCGTGCAGCGGCAGCGGGCCGTGGATCGAGGCCGACCTGGAGAACGGCATGTTCCAGGGCGACAACGGCTCCAACACCGCCAACCTCGGCAACAGCAGCCCGTTCGTCACGGCGGTGCTGAAGAACAACGGCCAGACCGCGTACGCGCTCAAGGGCGGCAACGCGCAGTCCGGCGCGCTGACCACCTGGTGGAACGGGGCGCTGCCGAGCCGGGCCGGCTACCGGCCGATGAAGCAGGAGGGCGGCATCATCCTGGGCATCGGCGGCGACAACTCGAACTGGAACCGCGGCACCTTCTTCGAGGGCGTCATGGTCTCCGGCTACCCGAGCGACGCCACCGAGAACGCCGTCCAGGCCAACGTCGTCTCGGTCGGCTACAACGGCCGCACCGACCTGCCCAACGGCCCGCAGGGCACCGTCACCGGCCCGGGCGGGCAGTGCGTGGACGTCGCGGCCGACGACACCGGCGCCAACGGCACCGGCGTGCAGCTGTGGAACTGCCAGACGTACGCCGAGGACCAGCACTGGGTGCACGGCGTCGACGGCTCGCTCGGCACCCTCGGGCGCTGCCTGGACGCCACCGGCAACGGCACCGCCAACGGCACGCTCCTGCAACTGTGGGACTGCAACGGCGGCGGCGCGCAGAAGTGGCTCCAGCAAGCCGACGGCTCGCTGCTGAACCCGCAGTCCGGCCGCTGCGTGGACGCGCCCAACGGGAACAGCGCCAACGGCACCCGGCTGCAGCTGTGGGACTGCAACGGCGCCGCGGCGCAGAAGTTCGCGGTCAACGGGGGCGGTCCGGTCGCCGCCCCGGCGGGCAGTGCGTGGACGTCGCCAACGACGACAACGGCGTCAACGGCACCGCCGTGCAGCTGTGGAACTGCCAGTCCTACGCGGTCGACCAGCACTGGTTCCACGCCGCGGACACCTCGCTGCGCACCCTGGGCCGCTGCCTGGACGTCAACGGCAACGGCACGGCGGCGGGCAGCCAGGTCGAGCTGTGGGACTGCAACGGGGTGGGCGGCCAGAAGTGGGTCCAGCAGGCGGACGGCTCGCTGCTGAACCCGCAGTCGGGCCGCTGCCTGGACGTCCCGAGCGGCAACACGGCCAACGGCACCCGCCTCCAGCTGTGGGACTGCAACGGGAGCGCGGCGCAGAAGTTCGCGCTGCGCTGACCGCTGACCGCTGACGGCCGGCCGCCGCACCGGCGGGTTCCGCGGGGGCGCCGCACCCCGTGGGGCCCGCCCGGCCGGCCGCGCCCGCCCGGCCGTCCGCGCCCGGCCGCGCCCGTTCGGGTCAGGCGGGGCGGGCGCTCAGGTGAACTCCTGCTGGCAGCGCTCCAGCCAGTCGAGTTCGGCCTGGAGGTGGAGGACCTCGCCCTCGATCAGCAGCCGGGAGACCTCGTGGTCGGGCGACCGGTCGGCGGTGGCGTGCAGGCCGCGGATGGCGGCCAGGCAGTGGGAGCGCTGGAGGTCGATCAGGGCGCGCGGGTCGGCGAGGCGGGTGCGGGGGGCGAGGACCAGCTTGAGGAAGAACTCCTCGCGGACCTTGCCGCCGTCCGACGGGCGGGCGAACCAGTCGGCGAGCACCCGGCGGCCGTCCTCGGTGAGCGCGAAGACCCGCTTGGCCGGGCGGCCGTCCTGGGCGACGTCCTGCCCCTCGATCAGGCCGGCCTTCTCCAGTCGGCCGAGCGTGACGTAGACCTGCCCGTCGTTGGTGCGCGGGTAGGCCGGGCCGAACGTGGACTCCAGGGCACGCCGGAGCTGGTAACCGTGCGCCGGGCCGGCGGCAAGCAGCGCGAGGAGCGGAAGCCGCACTCGGATGCCTCCCTTCGAGGTCAGTGGGGGAGTGCGCCGTGCGGCCGAACGTCGTCGGTCGTACGCCGGGCGGCTCTCCTGGGCTCTGGCCTACCCCGTTGTGCGCCCCCTTATTCGCCCTGATTCGCCCCGACTGGTGGCACTCGCCGTCTCAAGAGGTGACATCTTCCTCTCCAGGCTCCTGGACATGCTCTTTAACCTCTACCTAACATCTAGGTATCCCCGACGAACTGACGCGTTGTCAGCCGCCGCGGGCCCGTGCCTGTCAGCGCGACCCCCTCGCGCGCTCCCGTGAAGGTGACGCATGATCACGTCCGTCGTCCCCGCCGACCCGCCGCGCCCCGCGCAGGCCGTCGAGGCCCCCGCCGTCCGCACCGCGGACGGAGTGCTCCCGGAGGAACGGGCGGCGGCCGCCGCCCCGACGCGCTGTGGTGGCGCGACGCGGTGATCTACCAGGTGTACGTGCGCAGCTTCCAGGACTCCGACGGCGACGGCATCGGCGACCTGCCGGGCGTGCGGGCCCGGCTGCCGTACCTGAAGCGGCTGGGCGTGGACGGGGTGTGGCTGAACCCGTTCTACCCGTCGCCGCAGCACGACCACGGCTACGACGTGGCCGACTACAAGGGCGTCGACCCGATGTTCGGCACCCTGGAGGACTTCGACCTGCTGGTCGAGGACTGCCGGAAGCTGGGCCTGCGCCTGGTGCTGGACACCGTGCCCAACCACTGCTCGGCCGAGCACCCGTGGTTCCTGGAGGCGCTGGCCGCCGCCCCGGGCTCCGTGTCCCGGGCCCGGTTCCACTTCGCGGACGGCCGCGGCCCGGACGGCGGGCTGCCGCCGAACAACTGGCGGGCGATGTTCGGCGGCCCCGCCTGGTCCCGGATCACCGAGCCGGACGGCACCCCGGCCAGTGGTACCTGCACATGTTCACCCCGGAGCAGCCGGACCTGAACTGGCGCAACCCGGAGGTGCCCGTCGAGTTCGAGAAGGTGCTGCGGTTCTGGCTGGACCGGGGCGTGGACGGCTTCCGGATCGACGTGGCGGCGGGCCTGTTCAAGCACCCGGAGCTGCCGGACTCCCCGGACCCGGAGGCGGACGAGCGCACCCGCGACTCGGTCAACCCGCTGGCCTGGAACCAGCCGGAGGTGCACGAGGTGTGGCGCTCCTGGCGAGCGATCTGCGAGGAGTACACGGCGCTGGACGGGCGGCAGCGGCTGCTGGTCGGCGAGGCGTCCGTGCCGACCCCGGCCGAGCAGGCCATGTACGTGCGCGGGGGACGAGCTGCACCAGGCGTTCTTCTTCCACCTGCTGCACGCGCCGTGGGACGCCGAGCACTTCCACCAGGTGATCGACGCGGCGGTGCGGGACATCACCGCGACCGGGTCGACCGTCACCTGGGTGCTCAACAACCACGACCAGGTCCGCACCACGACGCCGCTTCGGCAGCTCCGAGCGGGCCCGGGCCGCCGCGCTGCTGATGCTGTCGCTGCCCGCGCGGCCTACCTGTACCAGGGCGAGGAGCTGGGCCTGCCGGAGGTCGACGACCTGCCGGACGAGGTGATCACCGACCCGATCTTCCACCGCACCGGCAACCGCAAGGGCGTCCGGGACGGCTGCCGCGTCCCGCTGCCGTGGGCCGGGGCGAAGGCGCCGTACGGGTTCAGCCCGGAGGGTTCGGCGCCGAGCTGGCTGCCGCAGCCCGCCTCGTTCGCCCGGTACACCGCCGAGCGGGCGGTGGCCGACCACACCTCGCCCTACCACCTGTACCGGGAGGCGCTGCACCTGCGCCGACTGCTGCCGCAGCTGGGCGAGGGGACGCTGCGCTGGATCGAGACGCCGCCGAACGTGCTGGCCTTCACCCGGGGCGACGGCCTGCTGGTGGCGACCAACTTCGGCACCGTCCGGCCCCGGCGCCGGTCACCGGGCAGCCGCTGCTGTCCTCCGGCCCGTGCCCGGCCGGGGTGCTGCCGCCGGCC
Organism: Kitasatospora fiedleri; assembly: GCF_948472415.1. Classification (NCBI taxonomy): domain Bacteria; kingdom Bacillati; phylum Actinomycetota; class Actinomycetes; order Kitasatosporales; family Streptomycetaceae; genus Kitasatospora; species Kitasatospora fiedleri. The sequence continues at coordinate 264,323 of NZ_OX419519.1, forward strand.
ACCACCGCCTGGTGGATCCTGCCGCGCCGCTGACGCCCGGCCCTCCCCCCTCCTCCCCCTTCCTCCGGAGGCCGACCGGTCGGCCTCCGAGGAAGGCTCCCCGGACACGCCCGAAATCCACAGCGAATTCACACCGGGCGTCGAGGTTCAGCCGCTTGGGCCGGAAATGGGCCGCCGATGGCCGGGGCTTTACCTTTCGGGCGACCGAAATGACCCGTTCGGGCGTGCACATCGTGGACGCGCGGTCGATGGACGCAGGTCAGTCCTGGGACACTGGTGCGGACCACCGGTCCCACCCCGTCGGCCCACGCGTGTCAGGCGCGCCGCCGGCGGTCCTCAACGGCGAGGAGGACCAGGGGCGCCCCCGGGACGGGAGCGCCCTCGTGCGCCATCCGATCCACGGAAGGTTGTGCCCGCATGCCGGCCACCCCCCCACGCCGCGTCCACCGACACCGGCGCCCGTCTGATCGAGCCGCTGTACCAGGAAGTCCTGCGCCGCAACCAGGGCGAGAACGAGTTCCACCAAGCGGTCCGCGAGGTCCTCGACACCCTCGGCCCGGTGCTGCTCCGGCGCCCCGAGCTGGTCGACGCCCGGATCGTCGAGCGGGTCTGCGAACCCGAGCGCCAGCTGATCTTCCGGGTGCCGTGGTCCGACGACCGGGGCGGCATCCACGTCAACCGCGGCTTCCGGGTAGAGTTCTCCAGCGCCCTCGGACCGTACAAGGGCGGGCTGCGCTTCCACCCCTCGGTCAACCTCGGGATCGTCAAGTTCCTCGGTTTCGAGCAGATCTTCAAGAACGCCCTGACCGGCATGCCGATCGGCGGCGGCAAGGGCGGCTCCGACTTCGACCCCAAGGGCCGCTCGGACGCCGAGATCATGCGCTTCTGCCAGTCCTTCATGACCGAGCTGCACCGCCACCTCGGCGAGTACACCGACGTCCCGGCCGGTGACATCGGCGTCGGCGGGCGCGAGATCGGCTACCTGTTCGGCCAGTACAAGCGGATCACCAACCGCTACGAGTCGGGCGTGCTCACCGCAAGGGCCTGGGCTGGGGCGGCGCGCAGGCCCGCACCGAGGCCACCGGCTACGGCTGCGTGATGTTCACCGAGGAGATGCTGCGCACCCGTGGCGAGAGCCTGGACGGGCAGCGCGTGGTGGTCTCCGGCTCCGGCAACGTGGCGATCTACGCGATCGAGAAGGCCCGGCAGCTCGGCGCGACCGTGCTCACCTGCTCCGACTCGACCGGCTACGTGGTGGACGAGAAGGGCATCGACCTGGACCTGCTCAAGGAGGTCAAGGAGACCCGCCGCGGCCGCGTCTCCGACTACGCCGAGGCCCGCGGCGCGCACGTGAAGTACGTGGCCGGCACCGGCGTGTGGAACGTCCCCTGCGACGTGGCACTGCCCTGCGCCACCAGAACGAGCTGCACGAGGCGGACGCCCTCGCCCTGGTCCGGGGCGGCGTCAAGGCCGTCGCCGAGGGCGCCAACATGCCCACCACCCCGAGGCCGTCCGGGTCCTCCAGGAGGCCGGCGTGGCCTTCGCCCCCGGCAAGGCCGCCAACGCCGGCGGCGTCGCCACCTCCGCGCTGGAGATGCAGCAGAACGCCTCCGCGACTCGTGGACCTTCGAGCACACCGAGGCCCGCCTCGGCGAGATCATGAAGCACATCCACGACTCCTGCCACACCACCGCGGAGAAGTACGGCAGCCCCGGCAACTACGTGGTGGGCGCGAACATCGCCGGCTTCGAGCTGGTCGCCGACGCGATGCTCGCCCAGGGCCTGATCTGACGCCCCGCTGAGCCCCCGGGCCGGGACCGCGACGGCGGTCCGGGCCCTTCGCGGTCGAGGCGCTTCGCCGGCCGGGGCGCTTCGCCGGCCGGGGCGCTTCGCGGTCGGGGCGCTTCGCCGTCCGGGCCCGGCGGCAGGTCAGGTGCGGAACCCGGCATGCACGTGGTCGTGGTGGGTGGCGTCGCTGAAGAACTGGTTCGCCGTCGCCCCGCCGGACAGCTGCCGCGGGCCGCCCACGTTGTAGGAGCCCGCCGCCGCGGCCGCCCGCATGAAGGAGTCCACCAGTTCGGCCGGGGTCGCCGGGTCCACCACCGCCCGCCCGTCGATCCGCCAGGTGTCGAACGCCCGCCCCTGCGGGTGGTCGCTCCGGCGGTCGGTGCCGAACACCAGCAGCGGGTGGCCCGAACGCACCACGCTCACCTCGAAGTCGTACGTGCCCGCCAGCGCCAGCATCGCGGTGAGCGGCGCGTCGTGCACCTGCCCGCTGCGCACGTCCGCCACCGCCGCCGGGGCAGCGCGATCCGCGGCTGCGCCAGCACCCTGGTGGCCGGATCGCCCAGCGCCGCCGCCACCGCCCCGGGGTCGGCCGGGTGCAGCGCGGTGACGCTCCACCGGGGCGAGCCGCTGCTCAGCCGGACGTCGACCGTGCTGCCGGTGGACACCGGCGCGCCGTCCGGCCCGGCCAGCCACTGCCGGCACACCACCAGCACGCTCGCCGAGTCCGCCAGCAGCCCGCCGTACTGGGCGTACACCACCTCCAGCGCGGCCCGCGGGGCGTCCGCGAGCAGCGGACCGCCCTGGTCGGCCAGCCCCGGGTCCACCCCGAGCGCCGCCACCCGCTGCCGGGCCGCCGCCACCCCCTGCCCGCCCGGCGGCCACCCGCCGATCGCCTCCACCACCTGCGCGGCGCGCAGCTTCACGTCCGGCTGGAGCTCGCCCGGGCCGGCTGCCAGGCGGCGGGCGCGGGGAAGGCGGCGCTCGCACCGGCGGCCGGGCTGCCGGGGCTGTTCTGGCTGCTCTGGCCGCCCGGGCTGCTCCGGCTGTCGGGGCTGCTCGGGTTGTCCGGGCCGATCTGGCCGCTTTGGCCGCTTTGGCCGCTCCGGCCGGTGGACGAACAGGCCGTCAGGGCGCCGCCCAGCCCGGCCAGCAGCACGGTGCGGCGGCCGGGCAGGGGCGGCGGAACGGGGACGGGTGGGGCGGGTGGGTGCTCACCCGGCCAGTGTCGGCCGGGGGCGGCGGTTCCGGTCGGCGCGACCCGCCGACCGCGACCGGCCGGTCAGCAGGTGATGGCACCCTTGCGCAGGGCGTGCTTGCCGGTGTTGCTGTCGTCCGACCAGTAGACGGGCTTGCTGCCGCCCACGCACTCGTCGGCGCCGGCCAGCGTGAAGCCCTCGTTGTTGAGGTTCGACATGCCGGAGGGGCGCTTGTAGACCGCGGTGGGGGCGAACGCGCCGCTGCCGTCGACCCGGAAGGTGCGCAGCTGGCCGGAGCAGGTGTCGTCGCAGACCACCCACATCCGGTTGGCCTGCGGCTCCCAGGACAGCTCCATCACGCCGGCCATGCCGCTGCTGACGGTGGCGACCCTGGTGAAGCCGCCGGCCTCCAGCAGGACGTAGCCGTAGACCGTGCCGGTGCCCTCGACGCCGACGAAGAACACGCCACCGGTGTGCGCCGCGTAGCGGCCCGGGGCGTAGGCGGCTCCGGTGGAGGCGTCCTTGAAGCCCGCGCCGGTCAGGTAGCCGTCGGGCACCCAGGTGACGCCCTCCAGCCCGGCGTTGGAGCCGGTGGAGGGCAGGTCGGGGGTGAGGTTCCACTCGCGGGTGGCGGTCAGCGTGCCGCCGGTGCCGGAGACGTCGTAGCGCAGCACGGAGAGCCGGCTGGTGGAGGAGGAGTCGGCGTTGCGCTCGCTGGAGACGTACACGCCGCCGGCCGAGCCCGCGCCGGTCACGGTGACGCCCTCGTCGTCGGGGGTGCCGGTGCCGCCGGGGAAGCGCAGCGACTTGCCGGAGCCCCAGCCGTTGGCGGTGTCGGGCTTCCAGCCGCCGGAGCCGTTGGGGACGAGCCGCCACAGCTTGCCGGAGTTCTGCGCGCCCCACATCACGCCGCCCTCCTGCTGGAGGCCGGACAGGTCGGAGCCGAACACGCCCGAGGCGTCGGCGGTGGTGACACCGGAACTGCCGGGCCAGGCCACCGCGCTGGGGGCGGCGGAGGCCGGGGCGGCGGTCAGTGCCCGGCGACGAGGGCCGCCAGGGCGAGGGCGGCCGACGGCCGGGCGAGTCGGCGGCGGCGCTCGGGGTGCGCGATGGGGTCCCTCGGTTCGGTGGGTGGACACGGCTGCGGGAGCGTCCGCGGAAACAGCGTCGCCCAACCTCCCGACCCCGCCCCAACGGGACACCACCGCGATCCGGCCCCCTCATGAACGCCCGACGAACCCCCGCTCCCGCCGTCCCTACACAGAACCCGTCGCACCGTCACCACCCCTCCCGCCGCGCTGTCCCGTGCGACTGCTCTTCGACGGGGTCACCCCGTACCCCGCCTGCTGCTGCTCGGCGCCTTCCTGGTCCGCCCGGACTACGAGGCCGTCCTGGACCCCCCGGTCTTCCTCGCCCCCGGCGACCGGGTCTCCCACCACCCCACCCACCTCACGGTCACCTCCCCGACCGGTGCCCGCCGCACCCTCCCGATCGCCGACGGCTACTGGCTCTGCCACCGCTGACCACTCCGGGAACCCCCTCCGCACCCACCGGCGTTGACGAGCCGGAGGTGGCGGATGAAGACCCGTCGGAGGGGCGGTGTACCGGATCCGGGGACACCGTGGGACGAGATCGCGCCCGGGCTGTGGATGGGCGGCCACCACTGGGTGGACCCGGCCGGGCAGTGGTGGCCGGTGGTGGTCGGCGCGGAGTTCGACCTGGTGGTCAGCCTGTTCACCGCCCCGGACCACGGCCCGGCCCCGGGAGTGCCGCACCGGCTCGTCCCGGTACCGGACGGGCCGCTGGACGCCGGGCAGTTGGCCGCCGTGCAGGCCGCCGCGCGGGAGGTGGCGGCGGCGGTGAGGGGCGGCCGGACGGTGCTGGTGCGGTGCCGTTCCGGGTACAACCGTTCCGGCCTGGTGGTGGCGCAGGCGCTGGTGGAGCTCGGCCTGGACAGCGCGGAGGCGGTGCGGCGGGTGCGGGCGCGGCGCTCGTCGTGGGCACTGCACAACGCGCTGTTCGTCGAGTACCTGTCGGTGGGGCTGGACACCGCCCGGCTGCTCGTCTCGCTGGGCCCGTCGTAAGGCCGACGGAAGGTCAGCGTGGTGGGTGGGCCGTCAGCCTGGTGGGTGGGCCGTCTTCCGGGGCCGGATCGGCTTGGCGGAGCATTGTCCGCGGCTTGGGTTCCTCTTCACCTCCCCGCCCGCGCCCTGGGTCGCAGCGGCCCCGCCCCCCCTCGCCCACCCCGGGGCGCCCTCCGGTGGGCCTTCGGACGGTCGGGGGCGGGGGCGGTCCGGGGGTGATTTCGCTGCTGTCCGCCGAGGTTCGCCCGCTGACCGGAATCTGACGTCCCGCCAGGTCGGTTGTGCGGGGCGGACGCTGACGGTGGCCGAATGCCGCCATCGGTCAACTGCGGTCCGATGGACGACTCTTGTCAATTGGTATAGGCCAATCGTAGCCTTCGGACGGCTCGCGGTGTGCAGGGTCCACACCGCGCCGGCCCGGGGTCGCTCCCCGCGGTCCGCAGGCAGACGTGCCGCTCCTCCCCCACGACCGACCCGACCTTCCCGAGGAGAACCATGTCCTGGTCCCGCCGCCTGCTCGCCGCTTCCGCGGTGGGCGCGGGCGCCCTGGTCGCCACCCGCCGCCGCGGGCAGTGCCGCCGCGCACGGCGCCATGTTCGGCCCGCCCAGCCGCATCGCGGCCTGCTACGCGGAAGGCCCCGAGACCCGAAGTCCCAGGTCTGCAAGGACCTCGTCGCGGACAGCGGCACCCAGCCGCTGTACGACTGGAACGAGGTCAACATCGCCGGCGCCAACGGCCAGAGCCGGCAGATCATCCCGGACGGCCACCTCTGTTCGGCCAACCGCGACAAGTACCGCGCCCTGGACTGGGCCCGCACCGACTGGCCGGCCACCGCCACGACGGCCGGCGCGAAGACCTTCGACTTCCGGGTCACCGCAGCGCACCAGGGCAGCATGAAGCTGTACATCACCAAGGCCGGCTACGACCCGACCAAGCCGCTGAAGTGGTCCGACCTGGACCTGGCCGCGCCGGTCGCGGTCTACGACACGCGCGCACCTCGGACAACGGGTACTACCACGTCAACGTGAACCTGCCGCAGCGCACCGGCCGCCAGCTGGTCTACATGGTGTGGCAGCGCTCGGACAGCCCGGAGGCGTTCTACGGCTGCTCGGACCTCGACTTCGGCGCCGCCACCGCCGCAGCCGCGGTCGGCCCGCAGGCCGCGAACGCCCCGCTCGCGCCGACCCAGGCCAGATCGACGCGGGCGCCGCCCGCTCGACCGTCTCGCACCACGGCCACGGCGGCGACCTCACCGCCGCCGAGGCGGTCGCGGCCGCCTCCGGCCCCGCCGCGGTGGACCGGCCCGGCCAGGGCGACCTGCTGCTCGGGCTGGCCGGCGCGGCCCTGCTGTCGGCCACCGCCTCGGGCGTGCACCTGGCCCGCCGGATTCGCGGCGGCGCCGTCTCCGCCTGACGGCCCATGGACGCCTGACCTGTGTCAGGCGGGTGGCGCGGCCCCTTCCCCCACGTTTCGGGGGCCGCGCCCTCCGTCGTCCGAGGCACGCCCCGAGAGCCTTAACCGCACCTGATCGAACCGTCAACTCCTCGCAAAACCGCAGGACTTCGCCTTGACGGCCCGGATTGGTCTGGACCATCTTGAGTGCGCCCCGCGCACTCCGCGCCACGGCCCCCACCCGTCCCCCCACACCGTCAAGGAGGACTCGCCCATGAGGCGCGTCACCCTCTCCCTCGCCGCGGCCGCGGCCCTGGTCGCCGCCCCGCTGGGCGCCACCGCCGCCGGTGCGGCCGGCGTCTCCGGCCTGACCGCCGACTACGCCGTCAGCCAGAGCTGGTCGAACGGCTTCCAGGCCACGTACACCGTGACCAACCACACCAACGCCACCGTCAACAGCTGGTCGCTCTCCTTCGACCTGCCGACCGGCGAGAGCGTCTCCAGCCTGTGGAACGGCACCCTCAGCTCGGCCAGCACCCCCACCGGCACCCACTACACGGTGACCTCGCCGGCCTGGGCCGCCCCGCTGCCCCCCGGCGCCGCCGCCCCCGCGGTCGGCTTCGGCGTCACCACCGGCGCCGTGCAGAGCGCCCCCGCCAACTGCACGGTCAACAACCAGCCGTGCGCGGGCGCGCCCGCCGACACCGTCGCGCCGTCCGTCCCCGGCGGGCCGCACTCGACCGGCACCGGGCCGGGCAGCATCACCCTCGGCTGGACGGCCGCCACCGACAACACGGCGGTGGCCGGCTACCGCGTGCGCGAGGGCTCCGCCGTGGTCGCCACCGTGACCGGCACCTCCGCCACCGTCCGCGGCCTGCTCCAGGGCAGCAGCCACACCTTCACCGTCACCGCCTTCGACGCGGCGGGCAACGAGTCGGCGGCCTCCGCGGCCGTCACCGCCACCGCGGGCACCGGCACCAGCGCCGGCACCGCCGCCCCCTACGTGGACCTCGGCGCCTACCCGACCCCCAGCCTGCCCGCGCTCTCCGCCGCCAGCGGCGTCAAGGAGTTCTCGCTGGCGTTCCTCATCAACGGCGGCCAGCCGTGCACCGCCAGCTGGTTCGGCGCCTACGACCCGGCCACCGGCTGGAACAAGGCCGACATGGACGCGATCCGCGACGCGGGCGGCGACGTCCGCCCGTCCTTCGGCGGTGCCAACGGCACCGAACTCGCCCAGTCCTGCACCACGGTGGCGGCGCTGGCCGCGCAGTACCAGAAGGTCGTCGACGTCTACGCCCTCGACCGGGTGGACTTCGACATCGAGGGCACCGCCGTCACCGACCGCGCCTCGGTCGACCGCCGCTCCGCAGCGCTCGCCCAGGTCCAGGCCGCGCAGCGGGCCAAGGGCCGCGACCTGAAGGTCAGCCTGACCCTGCCGGTGCTGCCCGGCGGCCTGACGCGGACGGCGTCTACATCCTGCAGTCCGCCAAGAACGCGGGCCTGTCCGTCGACCTGGTCAACGTGATGGCGATGGACTTCGGCGACTGGGCCGCCCCGAGCCCGGCCGGGAAGATGGGCGCCTACGCGATCCAGTCCGCGCAGTCCACCCAGGCGCAGATCCGCTCGGTGTGGACCGGCCTGACGGACGCCCAGGCGTACGCCATGGTCGGCGTCACCCCGATGCTCGGCCAGAACGACACCACCTCCGAGGTGTTCGGCGTCTCCGACGCCCAGCAGCTGATCGCCTTCGCCCAGCAGCACCACCTCGGCGAGCTGGCCTTCTGGGAGATGACCCGGGACGCCAACGCGTGCACCGGCTCGCTGCCCAAGTGCACCAACGTCCCGCAGACGCCCTACCAGTTCTCGAAGCTCTTCGCGGCCTACCAGGGCTGATCCTCCGTTCCTCCTGCGGCGCGGGGCCGGTGGCCCCGGAGCGATGTGCTCCGGGGCCACCGGCCCCGCTCCTCCCCTCGCGGGGTGTGGTGCGACGGGGCGTCAGGCGGGCTGGTGCTCGCCCTCCTTGCGGAGCGCGCCCTCTTCCTCGGCCCCGTCGTCCTCCGCGCCCTCGTGCTCGGGGCGGCCGTGCATCGGGAGCAGGAAGATCGCCGCGAAGACCACCACCAGCAGACCGACCTCGGTCCACAGCGTGGTCTGCTCGGCGCCGGCGAAGTCCGAGGTCTTCAGGCACTCGAAGAAGACCGTGCCCAGGATGGCGCTGCCCAGGGCACCGCCGAGCTGCTGCACGGACGTCAGCGTGCCGGAGGCCGATCCGGTCTCGTGCACGTCCACCGAGGCGAGCACCATGCCGAAGAACGGGGCCATCACCAGGCCCATGCCCAGGCCGCTGACCGCCAGCGAGGGCACCATCTGCCAGGGCGTGACGCCCGCGCCCTGGCTGTGCAGGGTGTACATCAGGGCCAGCACGCCGGCCAGCATCACCACCAGGCCCACGTGCATCACCCTGCGGCCGTACTTCTGCAGCGCCTGGGAGGCGACGAACGCGATCACCATGCCGACCGAGGACGGGATGCCCGTCAGGCCGGACTTGAAGGCGCTGTAGTGCAGGCCGAGCTGGGTGTACAGGCTGAACGTCAGCCAGAAGCCGGTCATCGCGGTGAAGAAGACCAGGCCGAGCACCATGCCGCCGCTGAAGCCGCGCTTGGCGAACAGGCTGGGCTCGACCAGCGGGTCGGCCCCGGCGGCCTTGCGCCGGGCCTCGTACCAGCCGAACAGGCCGAACACCGCGACGCCGACCGCCAGCAGCGCGAACGCCCACAGCGGCCAGTCGTGCTCGCGGCCCTGGACCAGCGGGTAGATGACCGTGGCCGCGCCGAGGGCGGCCAGCAGCGCGCCGACCAGGTCGAGCCGGACGGTCGGGCCCTGGCCCTGGGCGGGCAGGAAGACCCGGCCGCCGACGAAGGCGAACAGGCCGAGCGGGATGTTGATCAGGAAGATCATCCGCCAGCCGGTGCCCGCGAAGTCCGCGTCGATCAGCCAGCCGGCCAGGATCGGGCCGCCGACCGTCGACAGGCCCATCACCGGGCCGAACATGCCGAAGGCCGCGCCCTGCTCCTTGGGCGAGAAGACCTCCTTCATGATGCCCAGGCCCTGCGGCAGCATCACCGCGCCGAGCAGGCCCTGGAGCACCCGGGCGGCGACCAGCTGCCAGGGCTCCTGGGCCAGGCCGCAGGCGAGCGACCCGACGGTGAACCCGGCCGCGCCGATCATGAACATCCGGCGGCGCCCGAAGATGTCGCCGAGCCGCCCGCCGGTGATCAGGCCGATGGCCATCGCCAGCGTGTACGCCGCGCCGAGCCACTGGATGGTGGACTCGCCGCCGCCGATGTCCGCCCGGATCGCGGGGGCGGCGATGTTGGTGACCAGGGAGTCGAGCAGGTCCATCACCTCGGCGGCGAGGATGACGAACAGCGCGACCCAGCGCCACCGGTAGGGCTCGGCGGCGCCGGAGGGCGGTGCCGAGGTCGTGCCGACCGCGTCGGTCATGACAGCTCCTGTCTACTACCAGGCGCGGTGGACGGGGCCGCGCGATTGAACGGTGTTTGTGGGACGAACACTGTTCTACGAGTCGAGCGGCGTTCCCGTCAAACGGATTAACCCTGACTTCTCCCCCACCCGCGACCCCGACCCGCCCCCGAGAACCGCCGCCCGCCGACCCTTCGCACCCCCCACCACCCGCTCCGACCTGCGCCGGGAGCCAGGTCGGCGGCGGCCGCTCCGCCCACCCGTCGAACGGCGTTCGTCCGGAGTACGATGATCGCCGGCGGAACGTTCAGCGAAAGCAGGTGGCCCGATGCCCGCGCAGATGCCCGAGAACCCGTGGCACAAGCCCCGCAAGGCCGAGCCCCGGCAGCCGCTCAGCCGCGCGCTGATCGTGGAGACCGCGGTGCGGGTGCTGGACACCGAGGGCCTGGCCGGGGTGACGATGCGCCGGGTCGCGCAGGAGCTGGGCACCGGCCCGGCCTCACTGTACGCGCACGTCTCCCACAAGGAGGAGCTGCTCGAACTGGTGCTGGAGCGGGTGGTCTCCGAGATCCGGCTGCCGCGCCGCCCCGAGCCCGCCCGCTGGAAGGAGCAGATCACCGAGATCTGCTTCGAGGCGCAGCGGGTGCTGACCTCCCACCGGGACGTGTCGCTGGTGTCGCTGGGCAGCATCCCGCTGGGCGAGAGCCAGTTGGGCATCACCGAGTTCCTGCTCGACCTGCTGCTCCAGGTCGGCATGCCGCCCCAGGTGGCGGCCTGGGCGCTGGACGGCCTCGGCCAGCTGATCGACACCGACGCGTACGAGGCGTCGGTGTACGCGGAGCGGATCGCCCGGGGGACGGACATCGACGAGTACTTCGGGCAGCTGCACGCCTTCCTGCAGGCACTGCCGCCCGACCGCTTCCCGAACCTCCAGGGGATGGCGGACACCATGGTGTCGGGCGACGGGGACGAGCGCTACGCCTTCAAGATCGAGGTGTTCCTGCGCGGCCTGGAGTCCTACCTGCCGCCGGAGCCGCCCGCCGCCGGGCGGCGGCCGGGTCGCGAGCGCGGCCGGGAGCGCGGGCGCGAACCGGGCCGCGAGCGGGGACGCGAACCGGGGCGGGAGCGAGGCCGTGAACCGGGGCGGGAGCGGGGGCGCGAGCGCGGTCGCCCGGCATCGGGCTGAGGCCGCCCGGCCCGGGCCGACGGTTCGTCAACCGGCCGACCACATCTGCTTTGACCTGTGCTTTACCGCCGGTTGACCGAGACCTGACCACGATCCGACCGCGATCCGACCGCGCCGCGCCCGGCACGGCGCCGGGGGGTTGACGGCGACCCGGCACAGGTCTATACCAGTGGCAGTCACGTCAACCTCGGCTAGGCAACCGACCGTCGACCCGGCCGCGCACCCCCACTTCCGCGCGCCCGGGCCGCTGTCCTCGCCGCCTCCTGGAGAGGTCCTCGATGGAACGCGCACTTCCCCCACACCCCCTCGCCGACACCGCCCCGCCGCGCCGCCGCCCGCGCCGCGCCGTCGCGGTCGCCCTGTCCGTGTTCGGCCTGCTGGCCGGCGGCGTCTCCGCCGTCGCCGTCTCCGGTTCGGCGAACGCCGCGACCACGGCCGCGCTCGGCTCCAACTGGTACGCCTCCGCGCCGTACCTGATGCCGGAGGACAACAGCCCGCCGGACGCCGCCGCCGTGATGGACGCCACCGGCCAGAAGGCGTTCCAGCTCGCGTTCATCCTGGCCCAGGGCGGCAACACCTGTAGCCCGTCCTGGGCGGGACGTCCTCGATCGACACCGACACCACGATGCGGCCGTCATCCAGACCATCCGCAACAAGGGCGGCGACGTCTCGGTCTCGGTGGGCGGCTACGGCGGCACCAAGCTCGGCCAGACCTGCGGCACCCCGGAGGCGACCGCCGCCGCCTACCAGAAGGTCGTCACCAAGTACAACCTCAAGGCGATCGACTTCGACCTCGAGGAGCCCGAGTACGAGAACACCGCCGCCATCCACAACGAGATCGGCGCGGCCCGCATCCTGCAGCAGAACAACCCGGGGATCTACATCTCCATCACCACCGCGGGCACCAACGCTGGCACCGGCTGGTTCGGCACCCAGATGCTGCTGGAGGCGAAGTCCCAGGGCTTCACCCCGAACAACTACTCGATCATGCCGTTCGACGGCGGCTTCAACGGGGCGGCGGCGCAGACCGACGCGCTGGTGAAGTTCAACCAGATCCTGCAGAGCACCTTCGGCTGGAACGAGGCCACCGCCTACGCCCACGAGGGTGCGTCGCTGATGAACGGCCGCACCGACGCCGCCGAGTACTTCAAGCAGGCGGACTTCCAGACCGTGCTGGACTTCGCCACCGCGCACAAGCTGGCCAGGTACACCTTCTGGTCCGTCAACCGCGACCGCCAGTGCTCCGGCACGGTCGACCCCGGCCTGTCCGGCGCCTGCTCCAGCGTGGCGCAGAACGCCTGGGACTTCACCAAGTACACGGTGAAGTTCGCCGGCGCGACCCCGCCCACCAGCACGCCGTCCCCCTCCCCGAGCACCAGCGCCAGCGCCTCGCCGAGCACCGGCACCTCGCCCGGCACCGGTACCTGCAGCCCCGCCTGGTCGGCGACCACCACCTACGTGGCCAACGACAAGGCCAGCTACAACCACCACAACTACCACGCCAAGTGGTGGACCCTGAACGAGAACCCGAGCAGCAGCGGCCAGTGGGGCGCGTGGGCCGACGACGGCCCGTGCTCCTGAGCCACCCCGCTCGCACCCCCTGAACGACGGACGGGCCGCCCGGTCCACGAGCCCCAGGCTCGGGACCGGGCGGCCCGTCCGCTTCAGCGCGTCCGCACCCGCGGTGCGGTGGCGGTGGGTCAGACCTCGGCGCGACCGCGGAACTCGTCCGCGACGGCCCGGGTCGAGGGCAGATCGGCGAGCGGTTCGCCGACCACCCGGGAGGCCAGCTCGGACGCCAACGCGATGACGTCCTCGCGCAGTTCGGCCTCGGCCAGCACCTTGTCGGCGGCCAGCTGCACCTGCGCCTCGGCCACCAGCTGCTCGCGCTGCTGCTGGGCCTCCGCCCGCAGGGCCGCGACCAGCGCCGCGCCCTCCTCGGCGGCGGCCTGCCGGATCGCGGCCGCCTCGTGCCGAGCGGCGGCGAGTTCGGCCTGGAACTCCCGGCGGATGCGTTCCGCCTCGGCCCTGGCCTCCTCCGCACGGGCGATGCCGCCGTCGGTCCTGTCGTGGCGCTCGGCGAGGGTGCGTTCGATCCGGGCAGCAGCACCTTGCCGAGCGCCCAGAAGAGGGCGGAGAAAACGATCAGTCCGAGGATCAGCTCGGGCACGTTCGGTTCGAGAGGTCCCATACTCAGTACGCTATCCGCTCATCCGACGAATCACCCGGCCGGGTCTCCCTCAGCGCCCTTGCCCCACAAGGAACTTCACCCTTGCAACGGTCACCCGGCCGAATGCCGGGCCGACTCCCCGTCAGCCGCCGGTGACGCCGTCGATGTGCTCGCGCAGCAGGTCGGCGTGCCCGTTGTGGCGGGCGTACTCGGTGATGACGTGCAGGTACGTCGTCCGCAGGGACTGCTCCTCCCCGTACGCGGCCAGCACCGCGTCCAGCGGGGCGCCGGCCACCGCGAGGTCGGCGAGGCGCTGTTCCTCCAGCAGCGCCAGGTACTCCTGCTCGGCCCGCTCCGGCTCCAGCAGGTCGAAGTCGGCGTCCTTGTGGCCCTCCACGGCGTGCAGCGGCGGGACGTCCTGCCCGGCGAAGCGGATTCGGAACCACGTCCGCTCCACCTTGGCCAGGTGGCGCATCAGCCCGAGCAGCGAGAGCGAGCTCGCGGGCAGGGGGCGCAGCGCGAGCTGCTCGCCGGTCAGGCCGGCGCACTTGTGCAGGAAGGTGGCCCGGTGCCAGGCGAGGTAGCCGGGCAGCAGCTCGGTCTCGGGGGCGGTGAGCGAGCCGCCGGTGCGGGTGGTGGTGGGGACGGTCCATGTCATGCGCCCGATCATGCCCAGGTCCGACCGGGCCGCACCAGGGAATTTCGCCCAGGGCAGGGAGCGGGACCTGAGCCGGCTCCCGGGCCGGGGCCGGGGGCGAAGGCAGGGCCGGAGCGTGAACCGAGGCCGAGGCCGGAGCGTGAACCGAGGCCGAGGCCGGAGCCGGAGCCGGAGCCATGGCGGGTGTTCGAACCGTGTCTGCGGGATTCGGCCCGGGCCCGGCGTGGTGGTTGGTACGATCGCGGTGAGCCGTGACTGGCGCGCTGGGATGGAATTCACCATCGGGGAGCGGCTCCGTGCGGTGCCCTCGGGTGCCGTGTGCTGTAGCCGTGCGCCTGGGCCGTCCGAATCGTCGCCGTTCCGTACGAGGAGACCGCCCGTGGTCGAGCCCCTGCCCGCGCACACCTTCGGCAGCCCCGCCGCCGACACCGCCTTCCGCAGCGCCCTGGACGTGGTGCGCGCCGTCGAGCCCCGGGTCGCCGCGGCGATCTCCGGGGAACTGGTGGACCAGCGCGCTTCGCTGAAGCTGATCGCCAGTGAGAACTACGCCTCGCCCGCAGTGCTGCTGGCGATGGGCAACTGGCTGAGCGACAAGTACGCGGAGGGCACGCCGGGCCGCCGCTTCTACGCGGGCTGCCGCAACGTGGACACCGTGGAGGAGCTGGCCGCCGAGCACGCCCGCGAGCTGTTCGGCGCGGAGCACGCGTACGTGCAGCCGCACTCCGGGATCGACGCCAACCTGGTGGCGTTCTGGGCGGTGCTGTCGCAGCGGGTGGAGAGCCCGGCGCTGCGGCGCGCGCAGGTCCGCAACGTCAACGACCTGAGCGAGCAGGACTGGGCCGAGCTCCGCCGCGAGCTGGGCAACCAGCGGATGCTGGGCATGTCGCTGGACGCGGGCGGGCACCTCACGCACGGCTTCCGGCCGAACATCTCGGGCAAGATGTTCGAGCAGCGCAGCTACGGGACGGACCCGGCGACCGGATTGGTCGACTACGACGAAGTCCGGCGGATCGCGCTGGAGTTCAGGCCGCTGATCCTGGTGGCCGGGTACTCGGCGTACCCGCGGCTGGTGAACTTCCGCCGGATGCGGGAGATCGCGGACGAGGTGGGCGCGACCCTGATGGTCGACATGGCGCACTTCGCTGGCCTGGTCGCGGGCAAGGTGCTGACGGGGACTTCGACCCGGTCGCGCACGCGCAGATCGTCACCACCACCACGCACAAGTCGCTGCGCGGCCCGCGCGGCGGCATGGTGCTGTGCACCTCGGAGCTGGCGGAGCACGTCGACCGCGGCTGCCCGCTGGTGCTCGGCGGCCCGCTGTCGCACGTGATGGCGGCGAAGGCGGTGGCGTTCGCGGAGGCGCGCCGCCCCGAGTTCCAGGTGTACGCCCGGCAGGTGGTGGACAACGCCCGGGCGCTCGCCGAGGGCCTGCTCAAGCGCGGTGCCCGGCTGGTGACCGGCGGCACCGACAACCACCTGGTGCTGGCGGACGTCTCCTCCTACGGGCTGACGGGACGCCAGGCGGAGGCGGCGCTGCTGGACTCCGGCATCGTCACCAACCGCAATGCCGTCCCGCAGGACCCGAACGGTGCCTGGTACACCTCCGGCGTCCGGCTCGGCACGCCCGCGCTGACCACCCGCGGGCTGGGCGCGGCGGAGCTGGACGAGGTCGCCGAGCTGATCCACACCGTGCTGACGGCCGCCGCGCCGGTCGGCTCCTCGAAGGCGCAGTACACGCTGGACGAGGCCGTCCGCGACTCCGTCGCCAAGCGCGCGGTCGACCTGCTCGCCGACCACCCGCTCTACCCGGGCATCACGCTCGGCTGATCCTCCCCTCCCGGCGTCCCCGTCCGGACGCCTCCCGGCCCGGCTCGCCGCCACCCCGGCGGGCCGGGCCGCCGAACGCGCCGCGCCGCGCGCCGCGTTCCGACCTGCGGCGGAGCCGGGCCCGACGGCGGCGGGGGCCACGGTCGGCCGGTGACCAACCAGCGGACGCTCCCGGCAACCGAACTGCCCGCGCCGATAGGCTCGCCCCCGCCGCGGCCGGGCGCGCGACGCGCCGGCCGCCGTTCCGCACCCCTTCCGCAGGAGAACGCGCATGCTCAAGGTCAACGAATACTTCGACGGCACGGTCAAGTCGGTCGCCTTCACCTCGGCCGACGGCCCGGCGACCGTCGGCGTGATGGCCCCCGGCGAGTACGAGTTCGGCACCGCCGCCCCGGAGGTCATGCACGTGGTCAGCGGCGCCCTGACCGTGAAGCTCCCCGGCTCCGACGACTGGCGGACCTTCTCCGCCGGTGAGCACTTCTCCGTTCCGGGTGACAGCAAGTTCCACCTCCGGGTCTCGATCGACACGGCCTACCTCTGCGAATACCGCTGATCCCCTCCCGCTGACCACCGCCACACAGCCGCCGGTCCGGCCGCAGCCGGGCCGGGTGCGGCACCCTGCGGTGGGCCGGTGGTCAGCCGCCGGCCGCGCTCACACCGCCGCCTCCGCTTCCGGAACGGGCTCCCGCCGCCCGGCGGCCGTCCCGACCCCGGCCCCGGCCCCGGCCCCGGGCTCGGGCTCGGGCCCGAGTCCGACCGCCGGCTCGGGCTCGGGCCCGGGAGGCCGGCTCGCCGGCAGGTGACGGACCGCGGGGAGCGCGAGCAGGGCGAACGCGACCGGGACGGCGAGGGCGGTCATCCCGAACAGCGTGGGACGCACACCGAGGCTCTCGGAGAGCGGACCGGCCAGCACCAGCCCGAGCGGCATCAGGGCGACGGCGATCAGGTGGTCGTAGGAGCTGACCCGGGAGAGCACCCGCTCCGGTATGTGCACCTGGAGCGAGGTCTCCCAGAGCACGAAGAACAGGGACACGCCCACGCCCGTGACCGCCTCCAGGGCGGCGATCACCCAGACCGGCGCACCGGAGCCGATGATCGCGGCCTGGCAGGAGGCGACCGCCATCGCCACCGCCGCGACGGCCATCGGACGGGCCGGTTTCAGCCGGTAGGAGCACACGTCCCCCACGATCGAGCCGAGGCCGAAGGCGATCACCACCACCGTCCACGCGTTGGCGCCGCCCCAGTCGCGCTTCGCCAGCACCGGCCCGAGCACGAACACCGAGGGCAGCACCACCACGTGGTAGACCGCCATCGCGAGCATGCCCGACCACACCCACGTCCGGCTGCGCACCTGCTGCCAGCCGATCCGCAGCTCGGCCAGGAACCCGGGCCGCTCGCCCCGCTCGGCCCCGCCGTCGGCGCCGCCCGCCGCGACCGCGCCGTCGACCGCGCCCAGCCGGGCCAGCACCGCGGCACTGACCGCGAAACTCGCGGCGTCCATCGCCAGCGCACCGCCCGGGCCGACCGCCGCGATCAGCAGACCGGCCAGCGCCGGGCCGACCACCAGGCCCGTCGACTGGACGAACCCGCTGAGCGCGTTCGCCTCGCGCAGCCGATCGGCGGGGACCAGCAGGGGCAGCAGCCCGGTGGAGGCGGGGAGGAAGAAGGCGTCCGCGACCCCGAACAGCGCCATCAGCAGCGCCAGCAGCCCGACCCGGGCGGTGCCGGTGAGCAGCAGCACCGCGACGGCCGTCTGGACGGCGCACCGCAGCAGGTCGGAGGCCAGCATGATCCGCCGTCTCGGTATCCGGTCCGCCCAGACGCCCCCGACCAGGGTGAACACCAGCAGCGGGAGCAGCCCGGCGGCCGTCACCAGCCCCACGTCGACGGCCGAGCCGCCGATCGACAGCACGGCGAAGGGCAGCGCCACGAACGACACCCGGTCTCCCAGGGTCGACAGCGACTGGCCGACGAACAGCCTGGCGAACTGGCGCTCGGTGCGGAGCACTTCAGGAATCAGGGCACCCACGGAACCTCCCCAACGGACTCGACGGACCTGACGGACCTGTCGGACCTGACGAACTCGACGGACCCGACCACGCGCCCACCGGAACAGCGAGCAGGGCGATCGTAGGAAGCCCGCCGACCCCCTGTCGCATCATTTATCCGCAACGCGTCGAATGCCCCGATTGCACCCAACTCGGCTACTTTCAAAGGCAGTTGGCGGCCAAGAACCGCCGACACCACCCCGGCGGAGCACCGGCCTTCCCCGCTCCCTCCCTCCCAATCCCACCGATCGGCCAGACTTCTCCCACCGATCCGCCGACCCTCCCCTCGCCCTCCCGCCCGATCTCCCGTCAACAGGTCGTCCACACACCACGCAGGACCCGACGTGACGAGGGCGTGATCCGGGCGCGACGCGCTTGTGATTGCCACGTTCGAGTGAATAGGCTCGCCCCGGCTCGCACCGCCGGGCCCCCGCACGCGACAACGCCGAGCCCTGTCCACCGCGCTGCGGGTCGACCACCAAGACCCTTGGGCAGGGGCGGGGAACCACGATTGTTGCCGTCCCCACGGCTAGGGGTGAAGCCGTCCGCACCGGGTGACCGGAGCGCGACGGCCTGGCCTCCCTCCCGGCCCGAACCCGACAGCTCACCCCGTAGGCGTGCGGAGAGGATCTCGCATGCTCTTCACGGGTTCGGGACGCCACCGCCGGCAGGGTCCGGCGGAGAAGGCGGCCGAGCGGGCGATCGCGGCAGCCGGCGTGGCCGGTGTCGGCATCGCCCTGCCGCTGCTCGCCGTCACCGGCGCACACGCCGCCCCCAGCGCGGTCTGGGACCGGGTCGCCGACTGCGAGAGCGGAGGGAACTGGAGTTCCGACGTGGGCAACGGCATCTACGGCGGCCTGGGGATCACCGCCCAGCGCTGGAACGACTACGGCGGCACCCAGTACTCGGCGCTGCCGAACGGGGCCACCCGCAGCCAGCAGATCGCCGTCGCCGAACGCATCCTGGCCACCGAGGGCCCCTCGCCCTGGTCGGCGTGCGCGGACGACGCGGGCCTGAACACCGCCAGCGCGCCGGGCGTGGTCGACGACAACGACTCGGCGGACGAGACGGGTTCGCTGCGCGGCGCGCGCGGCGTCGCGGCGGTCAACGCCGCCCCGGACGGCAGCACCGTCCCGGACGGGAGGAGCACGCCGGTGTTCTCCGGCCTGCCCGGCTACGACCCGGTCTCGCACGTGTACTGGTACGAGAAGAACGGCGCCTGGTTCTGGACCAGCCACCAGAGCCTGTACGAGCGCTACATGCAGCTGACGCACCCCCAGCCGCACCCGAGCGCGCCGACCACGACCACCCCGGACCCGACCGTCCCCACCCCGAACGCCCCGGACGCCTCGGCCACCCCGACCGTCCCGCCGGTCTCCCCCACCGACCCGGCCGCTCCCGGCGACCCCACCGACCCGACCGCCTCGCCCAGCCCGAGCACGCCCACCGACGGCAGCACCGGCACCGACGGCGGGAACGGGGGCGGCCTGCTGCCCACCCTCCCGGTCACCCCGTCCCCCGGCCCGTCCACCGGCACCAGCGGCACCCCGGACGCGTCGCCCAACGGCGGCACCACCACCGCCCCGAGCGCGGGCAGCGGCACGACCGCGCCCACGGACGCGTCCACCGCCCCGGCGGCCCCGACCACCTCGACGGTCCCGACCCCGGCAGCGTCCCCGGCCCCGTCCGCGCAGCCGTACACCGTCGGCCCCGGCGACACGCTGGCCTCGATCGCCCGCAGCAACGCCGTGGGCGGCGGCTGGTCCGAGCTCTACCAGTCGAACCAGCAGCTGATCGGCGAGAACCCGAACCTGATCCGGCCCGGCCAGGTGCTGAACCTGGGCTGACGGACGCCCGGACCGGCCGCCGTCACTTCGGGACGGCGGCCAGTCCGGTGCAGCCGCGCAGGCCGTCGCGGCGCTGCTGGGCGGCCTTCGCGGCGTTGCCGCTCTGCGGGACGGGCACGCCGCGGCCGTCGATGTGGGCGGGGTGAAGGTCTCGCCGGTGACGCGGCCGTCGCGCGGTGACGGTGATCGTGGTGACGCCGGTCTCGTCGGAGGCGGTGTAGTTCGAGGTGCCGTACCAGAGGAAGTTGCCGAAGCCGTACGCCACGTAGGTGTTCCCGAGCATGCCCGCGCCGAGCATGGTGTGGGCGTGGGTGCCGACCACGGCGGTCGCTCCGGCGTCGGCGAGCTTCTTGGCCAGCGAGGTCTGCGCGCGGGTCGGGCAGGCTACGCCCTCGTCGCCCCAGTGCAGGTAGACCAGGACCACGGGCGCCTGCGCCTTCGCCCCGGCCACGGCCCGCAGCAGGGCGGTCTCGTCGAGGGCGGACGCGATGCCGGGCTTGTGCGCGCCGGCCCGCCACTTCTGGTTGGTGATCTCGTTGACCTGACTGGCCGCCAGGACGGCGACCCGCACGCCGCGCACGGTGGTCAGGTAGGGGGCGTACGCCTCCTCGGCGTCCTTGCCGATGCCGATCACGGGCACCGGGGAGGCGGCCTTGGCGGCGAGGGTGTCGGCGAGCCCGTCGGGCCGAAGTCGACGGCGTGGTTGTTGGCCTGGGAGACCACGTCGACGCCCGCGTCCTTGAGCGCGCCGAGCGCCTTGGGCGTGGTGCGGAAGGTGTAGGTCTTGGGTTCGGCCTTGCCGCGGCCGGTGATCGCGGTCTCCAGGTTGAGCACCGCCAGGTCGGCGGCGGAGAGCGCGCCGGAGATCGGCCGAGCGCGGTGTCGGCCTTGGCGGCGCCGAGTCGGGCGGCGGTCCGCCCTTCGAAGTGGACGTCCCCGGCGAACGCCACCGTGATGCCGCTCCCCGCCCCGGCCCCCTGGCCGGGGCCCGGGCTCGCGCCGGAGGCCGTCGCGGCGGGGTCCTGCGGGGCCCCGCTCCCCGACCCGGCGGGCGCCGAACCGGTCGGCGCGGCCGATCCGGTGGCCGCGGCGGACGCCGACCCGCCCCCGGCGGTGGGGGCGGCCCGGTCCCCGGCGGGGGACGGCCCGCCGCATCCGGCGAGGGCGCCCAGCAGCAGGACGGCGGTGGCGGTGGTGGCGGCTGTGCCGCCCGTGGTGCGACGCATGAACGAACCCCCCGGCAGTTCGGTGACGACGCACTGTATCCGCGCCACTCGAACACCGGAAGACCGCAACGGCACCGCACGGTGACCGTTTCCGTCAGCCGCCCACTGCTCCAGTCAGGTCGGATGATCGGACGAGCGGATCAGCGGGCGGTCGGTCCGGCCGTCGGCTCAGGCCAGCACGCCGGCGGCGCGCAGCAGCCAGCGGTTGGTCCGGCCGACCAGTCCGGCCCGGTCCAGCACGGAGACCACCTTCTGCGCCATCTCGACCTTGGTGGCCCGCCAGTGCGGGTTGGCGCGGGCGACGGCCCGGCCTGTCTTCGGGTCGATGCCGACCGCGGCGTACAGCCGGGGTGGATCAGCGCGGTGGTGGCGTAGTAGACGATCAGTCCGATGAACAGCTGCTCGTACCGGCGGCGGACCGGGCCGAGGCGCTTGCGGACCAGTTCCTCGCGGGCGTAGCTGATGTGCCGGGCCTCCTCGATGACGTGGATCCGGGAGACCTGGCGGGTGAGCGGCTGGAGGGTGTCGTCGTTCATCACCTCGCGCTGGAAGGCGTCCAGGATCTCCTCGACGTACATGGTGCCGCCGAAGGTCTGGCTGTGGGTGGAGATCGCCTTGAAGAGCCGGCCCAGGTTGTGCGCGACGAATCCGGCGCCGTACGCGGGGACGCCCATCTTGGCGATCATGCGGGCGAACATGATCGAGTGCCGGCACTCGTCGGCGATCTCGGTGAGCGCGTACTGGACGTGGTTGCTGGTGGGGTCCCGGTCGAAGGCGTGGCGCAGCAGCATCTGCATGAGGATCTCCTCGAACCAGATGCCGACGCTGGCGATGGAGGCGACCTCGTGCTTGGAGAGCTCGATCCGTTCCTCGTCGGTCATCCGCTCCCAGAGGTCGGTGCCGTAGAGAGAGAGGTGGCGGGGCGGGCAGTAGTAGGCGCCGGGGATGGGGTCGGCGTCCCAGTCGACGTCCTTGAGCGGGTTGAACGAGAGCTTCGCGGAGGAGGCGAGCAGGCGTTCGGCGGTGCGCTCCCGGTCGGGTGCGGTGCGGGTGGACTGGGTGGAGGCGGGCTGGGGCGGCATGCCGGCTCCTTCTCGGTGAGGGCCTGGAGGGTGGAGTGGTGGCACTGCCGTGAAGGTAGAAGTTATTAGACTTCCCGTCAATACACTGCGCGCGAAGAGCCGAAGAGCCGCCGACCTGACGACCCCACCACCTGACGACCCCACGACCTGACGACCCGAAGAGCCGTGCGCCGGCCCGACCCGCCCCGGGTCCTACCAGCCCGCCGGGTCCTGCCAGGCCGCCAGCACCCGCCCGCTGACGAAGCGCCGCCGCTCCCCGCCCACCGGGTCGGTGAACTCCAGCGAGCGCGCGAGCAGCTGGAGCGGGCGCCGGTAGTCCTCCGGTGCGCCCCGTCCAACACCTCCGGGTAGAGCGGGTCGCCCAGGATCGGCAGCCCGAGCCCGTTCATGTGCACCCGCAACTGGTGGGTGCGCCCGGTGCGCGGGGCGAGCCGGTAGCGGCCCAGGCCGCCGCGCGCCTCGGCCAGCTCGATCCGGCTCTCCGCGTTGGGCTCGCCGGGCTCCTCGTAGGCGTCGAGCCGCCCGCGGTCCTTGCGGAGCCGGTTGCGCACCACGGTCGGCGGCAGGGCCGCCGCGCCCTCCTCGTGGCGGGCGACGGCCTCGTACTCCTTGACCGCCTCGCGCCGTTCGAACAGGCCCTGGTAGGCGCCGCGCAGCGCGGGGTCGGCGACGAACAGCACCACGCCGGCGGTGAGCCGGTCCAGGCGGTGGGCGGGGCTGAGCCGGGGCAGGTCGAGGTCGCGGCGCAGCCGGGCGAGGGCGGTCTCGGTGGCGTGGCTGCCGCGCGGGGTGGTGGCGAGGAAGTGCGGTTTGTCGGCGACCACGATCCGCTCGTCGCGGTACAGGACCTCGACCGGGAAGGGCACCACGGGTTCGGGCGGTCCGGGTTCGCGGTGGAACCAGACGTGGCCGCCGGGCCGGTAGGGCGTGTCGGCGGTGACCGGCCCGTCCTGGCCGGCGAACTCGCCGGCCGCGAGCATGGCGGCGATCCGCCCGTTCCCGGCGGCGGCGCCGTAGCGCTCCTCCAGGTAGGCCCGGACGGTCGGCCAGGCGCCCTCGACCGGCAGTCTGACGTGGACCGGGTCGATGCCGTCGCGCTGCGGCAGCGGGCTGAGGGGGGCGGGCTTCCTACGCACCACCGTGCGCCGCCCCGGGGTCCGTCCGGCGGGTCTCCATCCGGCCCACCCTAGCGGCAGGTCACCCGTCTGGGCGCGGGCGGCCCGCCGTGCGACGATGGCAGGGCGGTACCCCCGCCCCGAAGGGTAGGTGGCCGGATGGACGCCGAGAACCACATGGACACCGGGCAGCAGGGCACGATTTCCCGGGCCCGCCCCGCCTCCCGCTCACGGCGGGTGGTGCGCCGGTACCGGACGGCCTGCTGGCGATCCCGGTGGCCACGGCGCTGATCGCGGCGAACGGCAGGATCCTGCACTGGAGCCCGGACGCGGAGGCCCTGCTCGGCTTCCCGGCGGACCAGGCGGTGGGGCGGTTCGCGGCGGACGTCCTGGTGGCCCCGGAGCGGCGTACGGAGGTGCTGGGGCTGTTCGCCCGGATTCTGGAGGGCCGCCCCTGGTCGGGGGTGTTCCCGGTGCGGCACCGGGACGGGCACCTGGTGGGGCTGGACTTCCGAACCTACCCGGTGCTCGACCGGGAGGGTTCGCCGATGGTGCTGGCGGTGGCCTCGGACGTCAGCGAGGTGCGCCGGCTGGCGGCGGACCTGGCGGTGCTGGACGGGTTCTTCACCCAGTCGCCGGTCGGCATGGCGGTGTACGACACCGAGCTGCGCTTCGTCCGCCTGAACGAGGCGCTGGCCCGGATCAACGGGCTGCCGGTGGACCGGCACCTGGGCGGCGGCTGACCGAGCTGCTGCCGGGGATCGACGGCCGGGCGGCGGAGGCCACGATGCGCCGGGTGCTGGCCGACGGCCGGCCGGTGGTGGACGCCCGCACGCACGGCTGGACGGCGGCCGATCCGGGCCGCGAGCACGCCTGGTCGGTGTCGAGCTTCCGGCTGGAGCAGCCGGACGGCACGGTGCTGGGGGTGAGCACCACGGTCGTGGACATCACCGACCGCTTCGAGGCGGAGAGCGCCGCCGAGGCCGCCCAGCAGCGGCTGGCGCTGCTGAACGAGGCGTCCACCCGGATCGGCACCACGCTGGACTTGGCCACCACGGCCCGGGAGCTGGCCGAGACGGCCGCACCGAGCCTGGCGGACACCGTGGTGGTGGAGGTGCTGGACGGCCTGGTGCGGGGCGAGCCGGCCGCGCTGCCGGACCGGGTGGACCGGTCCGCGGTGCTGCGCCGGCTGGCGTTCCACACCGTCGCGGGCAGCGGGATGTCGCCGATCGCCCCGGTCGGCACCGTGCAGCGGCTGCACCCGAGCACGCCGTACGCGTGGGCGCTGTCGCACGGCCGGCCGGTGCTGGTGCCGCGGACGGACGGGGCCGCGATGAGTTGGTTCACGGACGACCCGGTGCGCGGCGGGGCGATCCGGGCGCAGGGGGTGCGTTCGCTGATGGTGGTGCCGCTGATCGCCCGGGGTGCGGCGATCGGCACCGCGACGTTCTTCCGGTCCCGAACGGCGACCCCGTACGGGCAGGCGGACCTGGCGCTGGCCAGCGAGCTGGCGGCCCGGGCGGCGGTGTCGATCGACAACGCGCTGCTGTACACCCGGGAGCGGGACGCGGCCGAGCAGCGGCAGCGGGCGCTGGAGGTCGCGGAGAGCGCCCAGCAGCGGCTGGCGCTGCTGAACGAGGCGTCCACCCGGATCGGCACCACGCTGGACCTGACGATCACCGCGCAGGAGCTGGTGGACGTGGTGATCCCGCGGTTCGCGGACTTCGTGACGGTGGACATCCGCGAGGCGGTGCTGACCGGCGAGGACCCGGAGCCGGTGCCGGAGTCCGGTTCGGTGCCGCTGCGGGCGGTCGCGGTGGGTGAGCGGGAGGACGGCTCGCCGCTGACGGGGGCGGCCGACCAGATCGGGGAGACCACGCACTCGGCCAAGCTGTACGCGCGGGCGATGCGCACCGGCCGGTCGGTCCTGGTGCCGCACGTGGACGAGCCCGAGCTGCGCCGGATCGTCACGCACCCGGACCGGGTCCAGCCGGGCCTGGACGCCGGGCTCCACTCGTACCTGATGGTGCCGCTGCTGGCCCGCGGCCAGGTGCTGGGCGGGGTGGAGTTCGTCCGGCTGGCCAATCCGGAGCCGTTCACCCCGGCGGACCGGGCGCTGGGCGAGGAACTGGCGGCGCGGGCGGCGGTGTGCATCGACAACGCCCGGCTGTACCGGCGCGAGCGGGACACCGCGCTGACCCTGCAGCGCAGCCTGCTGCCGCAGGACGTGCACCGCACGCCGGGGCTGGAGATAGCGCACCGCTACCTGCCCTCGACGGTGGGCGACGAGATCGGCGGCGACTGGTTCGACGTGGTGCCGCTGACCGGCGGCCGGGTGGCGCTGATCGTCGGCGACGTGATGGGGCACGGCATCCGGGCGGCCGCCACGATGGGCCAGCTGCGGACGGTGGCGCGGACGCTGGTGACGCTGGACCTCGATCCGGCGCGGGTGCTGCGACGGCTGGACGAGGCGACCGCGCAGCTCGGCGAGGGCCAGTTCGCCACCTGCGTGTGCGCGGTGTTCGACCCGGTGGACGGGGAGTGCGTCCTGGCCTCGGCGGGTCACCTGCCGCCGGTGGTCTCGGAGCACGACGGCGAGGCCCGGCTGGTGACGCCGCCGCCGGGCGCGCCGCTGGGCGTGGGCGGGGTGCCGTTCGAGTCGGTGCGCTTCCCGCTGCGCGAGGACGGGCTGCTGGTGCTGTACACGGACGGGCTGGTGGAGCGGCGCGGGCAGGACCTGGACGAGGGCCTGGAGCTGCTGCGCGAGACGGTGACGCACCGGCAGCCGAACCTGGAGCGCGGCTGCGACGCGGTGCTGGGGGCGCTCGGGGCGACGATGGGGCAGGACGACGTGGCGGTGATCATGGCGCACGCCGGGCCGGTCGGCGCGGACCGGCTGGCGACCCTGCCGCTGACCGGCGATCCGGCGCTGCTGCGGCACGCCCGGGAGTTCACCCGGCGGACGCTGACCGACTGGGGGCTGGCCTCGCTGGTGGAGCCGGTGGTGCTGCTGACCGGGGAGCTGCTGGCCAACGCGCTGCTGCACGCCGGTTCGCCGCTGCAGCTGCGGGTGTTCCGGGGCGCGCTGCTGACGGTGGAGGTCGCGGACGCGGACAGCCGGGAGCCGCGGCTGCGGCCGGTGGGCGAGCACGACGAGGGCGGGCGGGCATGCTGCTGATCAACGAGTTGGCGCACCGCTGGGGCAGCCGGGCCACCCGGGACGGCAAGGTGGTCTGGTTCGAGATGGAGCTTCCGGCCCGATCGTCATACTGATCCGGCGTCAACTTCCCTGGTGCGCAGGTGCGTCAACCCCGCGCACCGGCCGGTACGGCATCCGGCGGTACGGCGCTCACCCGTCGCGGCGGTGCGGTTGCCCCGGCCGGGTGACCGCTCGGCCCACGGTGTACGGCGCGGGCCCGCGGATGCCGATGATCGTCGCGTCCGGCCCCCGAAACCGCGCGACGCCCCGGCGTTCAGCGCCGAACCTGGAGAAACCCGATGCGTTCCAGCCTCGCCAAGGTCACCACCGCCGCCCTCCTCACCGGGCTCGCCCTGCTCGGCGGAGCGGGCACCGCCTCCGCGCACGCGCACCACCATCACCACCAGGACGCCCACCCGCACGGGGCGCTGGCCGTCGGCGGCGACGCGGCGGCCCAGGGCGGCGACGCGGGCGCGGTCGGCGGCGACGCCTGGGCCGAGGACGGCGACGCGCTGGCCGTCGGCGGCGACGCGGGCGCGCTGGGCGGCAGCGCCGGTGCCGTCGGCGGGGACGCCTGGGCCGAGGGCGGCGACGCGGGCGCGGTCGGCGGGGACGCCGAGGCGCTGTGCGGCTCCGCGCTGGCCGTCGGCGGCGACGCGCTGGCGCAGGGCGGCGACGCCCTCGCGGTGGGCGGGGACGCGTTCTCCTCGAACTGACGCCCCGGCAGTGCCCCTCGCGGCCGGGCGGTGTCCTCGCGGACCCGCCCGGCCGCCGTGCTGCCGCCGGGCCGCTACGGGAGCGGGGTGACGTACGCGCCGGAGATGCCGCCGTCCACCAGGAAGGTGCTGGCGGTCATGAAGGAGGAGTCGTCGCTGGCCAGGAAGGCCACCGCGGCGGCGATCTCCTCGGGTTCGGCGAACCGGCCGAGCGGGATGTGCACCAGCCGGCGGGCGGCGCGCTCCGGGTCCTTGGCGAACAGCTCCCGCAGCAGCGGGGTGTTGACCGGGCCGGGGCACAGCGCGTTGACTCGGATGCCCTCGCGGGCGAACTCCACGCCCAGCTCGCGGCTCATCGCCAGCACGCCACCCTTGGAGGCGCTGTAGGAGATCTGCGAGGTGGCGGCGCCCATCACCGCCACGAAGGACGCGGTGTTGATGATCGAGCCCCTGCCCTGCCGCCGCATGTGGCCGATCGCGTACTTGCAGCACAGGTACACCGAGGTCAGGTTGACGTCCTGGACGCGCTTCCACGCGTCGAGGCCGGTGACCAGGATGGAGTCGTCGTCCGGCGGGGAGATGCCCGCGTTGTTGAACGCCACGTCCAGGCTGCCGTAGTGCTCGACGGCGGTGTCGAACAGGGCGCGGACCTGCT
Source organism: Kitasatospora fiedleri (assembly GCF_948472415.1). NCBI lineage: Bacteria > Bacillati > Actinomycetota > Actinomycetes > Kitasatosporales > Streptomycetaceae > Kitasatospora > Kitasatospora fiedleri. Next base: position 291,996 of record NZ_OX419519.1, read on the forward strand.
CCTCGTCGGTCACGTCGGTGCGCACGAACAGGCCGCCTGCCTCGTTGGCGGCCTTGGCGCCGCTCTCCTCGTCGATGTCGGCGCACACCACCTTCGCCCCCTCGGCGGCGAAGCGGCGCACCGTGGCCAGGCCGATGCCGCTGCCCGCGCCGGTGACGACCGCCACCCGGCCGTCAAGTCGCTTGCTCATGTGGCTCATTCCTCCGTGGCGATGAAGACGTTCTTGGTCTCGGTGAAGGCGTGCAGGGCGTCCGGTCCGAGCTCGCGGCCCAGGCCGGACTGCTTGAAGCCGCCGAACGGCGTCCAGTAGCGCACCGAGGAGTGCGAGTTGACGGACAGGTTGCCCGCCTCCACGGCCCGGGCGACGCGCAGGGCCCGGCCCACGTCGCGCGTCCAGATCGACCCGGACAGGCCGTACTCGGTGGCGTTGGCGATCCGCACCGCGTCGCTCTCGCCGCGGAACGGGACCACGGCGGCGACCGGGCCGAACACCTCCTCGGTGAACGCCCGTGGTCGGGGGCGATCGGCGCCAGCACCGTCGGCGGGTACCAGAAGCCGGGCCCCTCGGGCGCGCTGCCGCGGAACGCCACCTCGGTGTCGCCGTCCACGTAGGAGGCGACCCGCCGCCGGTGCGCGGCCGAGATCAGCGGCCCCATCTCGGTCTTCTCGTCCGCCGGGTCGCCGACCCGGACGCCCCGGACGGCGCGCTCCAGGCGCTCCATGAACTCCTCGTACACGCTCGCCTCGACCAGAATCCGGGAGCGCGCGCAGCAGTCCTGCCCGGCGTTGTCGAAGACGGCGTAGGGGCGGTGGCGGCGGCCCTGTCCAGGTCGGCGTCGGCGAAGACGATGTTGGCGCTCTTGCCGCCGAGTTCGAGCGTGACGGGCTTGACCTGGGCGGCGCAGCCCGCCAGCACGGACCTTCCGACGGCGGTGGAGCCGGTGAACACCACCTTGCGGACGTCCGGGTGGGTGACGAAGCGCTGCCCGACCACCGGGCCGCGGCCGGGCAGCACCTGGAGCACGCCCTCGGGCAGGCCCGCGCGCAGGGCGAGTTCGGCCAGGCGCAGCGCGGTGAGCGGGGTGGGTTCGGCGGGCTTGACGATGACGGTGTTGCCCGCGGCCAGCGCGGGGCCAGCGCCCAGGCGGCGATCGGCAGCGGGAAGTTCCACGGGACGATCACGCCGACCACGCCGAGCGGCTCGTGGAAGGTGACGTCGAGGCCGCCGGCGACCGGGATCTGCCGGCCGAACAGCCGCTCGGGGGCGCCCGCGTAGTACTCGATGACGTCGCGCGCGTTGCCCGCCTCCCAGCGGGCGTTGCCGATGGTGTGCCCGGCGTTGGCGACCTCCAGGGCGGCCAGTTGCTCGCGTTCGGCGTCCACCTCGGCGGCGAAGCGGCGCAGCAGCCGGGCCCGGTCGCCCGGGGCCACGTTCCGCCAGCTCTCGAACGCCGCCCGGGCGCGGGCGACCGCGGCGTCGACGGCGGCCGGGCCGGCCAGTTCGACGGTGGCGATCACCTCCTCGGTGGCGGGGTTGACCACCTGGTACGGCTCGGACTCCTCGGTCACCTGCTCCTCCTCGCTCCGCTCTCGTGCTCGTGCCCGTGCCCGAGCTGGTATTCGTGCCGCCGCCGCTTCACAGCCGCTCGAAGCCGCGGCGGCGCTCCCAGTCGGTCACCGCGGCGTCGTACGCGGCGAGCTCGACCCGCCCGGCGTGGGCGTAGTGCCGGACCACGTCCTTGCCGAACGCCTCGGTGGCGGCCTCGCTGCGCTCGAACCGGTCGATCGCCTCGCGCAGCGTCCCGGGCACCCTGGGCGCGTCGGAGGCGTACGCGTTGCCGGTGAACTCGGCCTCCAGCGGCAGCTGGTGCTCCACCCCGTGCAGCCCGGCGGCGATCAGCGCGGCCACCGCCAGGTAGGGGTTGACGTCGCCGCCGGGCACCCGGTTCTCGAACCGCAGCGAGGACCCGTGCCCGACCACCCGCAGCGCGCAGGTCCGGTTGTCGCGGCCCCAGGCGATCGCGGTGGGCGCGAAGCTGCCCGGCACGTAGCGCTTGTAGGAGTTGACGGTCGGGGCGAGCAGCAGCGCGAAGCCGTCGAGGCAGGCGAGCTGCCCGGCCAGGAAGTGCTCCATCGTCCGGGAGAAGCCGTGCGCGCCCTCGCCGGGGAACACCGGGTGACCACGCTCGTCGCGCAGGCTCAGGTGCACGTGGCAGGAGTTGCCCTCGCGCTGGTCGTACTTGGCCATGAAGGTGAGGCTGACGCCCTCCTGGGCGGCGATCTCCTTCGCGCCGGTCTTGTAGACGGCGTGGTCGTCGCAGGTGGTCAGCGCGTCGGCGTAGTGGAAGGCGATCTCGTGCTGCCCGAGGTTGCACTCGCCCTTCGCGGACTCCACCGTCAGCCCGGCCCCGGTCATGCCGGTGCGCAGGCGGCGCAGCAGCGGTTCGATCCGGGCGGTGCCGAGGATCGAGTAGTCGACGTTGTACTGGTTGACGGGCGTGAGGTCCTGGTAGTGCTTCTCCCAGGCCCGCTCGTAGCTGTCCCGGAAGACCAGGAACTCCAGCTCGGTGCCCACGTACGCGCCCCAGCCGTAGCCGGCCAGCCGCTCCAGTTGGCGGCGTAGCACCTGGCGGGGCGAGACCGCGACCGGGGTGCCGTCGTGCGCAGGGTGGCCGGGTCGGGGGCGAAGACCAGGTCTCCGTAGCCGCTCTCCCAGGAGGAGACGGTGTAGCCGTCGACGGTGTTCATCTCCACGTCCACCGCCAGCAGGTAGCCGCAGCCCTCGGCACCCCCGGCCAGCACCTCGGCGAGGAAGTACCCGGCGTCCAGGCGTTTGCCCTTAGCCGGCCCTGCATGTCGGTGACGGCCAGCACGACCGTCTCCACCTCGCCCGCGGCCACCAGTTCCCGCAGCCGCTCCACCGTGAGCCGTCCCTCGACCATCCCCCACCACCTCCGCCACCCGGCCCCCGCACGCGAACCGGTCCGCCACGACGACGATGATCCCGCTCCGGACCCGAGCGCACCAGGGGCCGCGCAGCGGGTGCCACCAGAGCCTGATGAACCGTCAGAAAATCATTCCTGCGCATGAGCTGATTGCTCATCAGCTTTTTTCTTTCTTGTCTCCACTCCCCCACCTGGCGCGCTCGGACCGAAATGCCGGTTGCCTCCGACGGCCGGACCTGCTTCGGTGACGCCTGCCCGCCCGTCCCGACCTCCTTGGAGCCCACGACCGTGACCTTCCGCCTGACCGCTCTCCGCCGAGCCCGCCGCCGGCCCGTCCTCGCACCGCCTCGCCTGGCTGGCCTCCGCCCCGGACGGCACCCCGCTCGCAGCGCCTTCCTACGCACTGTTCGACTCCGCCGGCCAGGCCCACCTCTGCGAACTCGCCCTGGACGTCCACCCGCCGAGCGGCGGCGCGGTGCCGGCTCGGCGCTGCTCGAAGCCGCGGCGACCGCGGCCCGGGAGGACGGCCGCCGCACCCTGCTCGCCCAGGCCGTCGAGGGCTCCCCGGGCGACGCGTTCCTCTCCGCCCGGGGCTTCGAACGGGCGCTCGTCCTCGAGTACGCCCGACTGGACCTGACCCCGGCCGACACCGGCACCGGCACCACAGCCGACACCGACGCCACTGAGGCCGGTGGCGTGGCGGGACCCGAACTCCCGCCCGGGTACCGGCTGGTGTCCTGGCTCGGCAGCTGCCCGAGGAGTGGCTGCCCGCTTTCACCCGGGCCCGCACCGCCATGGACGACATGCCGATGGGCGACACCGACTTCGGCGTGGTCGCGTGGGACGAGGCCCGGGTGCTGGCGGCGGCGCGGGCCGTCGCCGACCGGGGCGAACTGCTGCACACCGCCGCCGTGCTGGAGACCGCCACCGGCGACCTGGTCGGGTTCAGCGAGCTGGTGCTGCCCGCCGACCGGTCCGGTGACGGCCAGCACTACGGCACCGCCGTCCAGCCCGCCCACCGCAGGCGCGGCCTGGCCCTGGCGATGAAGGCGGAGGCGATCCGCTGGCGCGGGCCGAACACCCCGGGATCACCGGCCTGCGCACCGACACCGCCGACCACAACACCGGCATGTTGGCGGTCAACCGCGCCCTGGGCTACCGCAGCACCCACCGCGCCATCGAGTTCCGCCTCCCGCTGTGATCCGGCACCGGCCGCCGCCTGGACGCCTCCCCTCAAGATCCGTGCTTCACCGCCCGGTCGCTCCGCGTCATCCGACTGCTGATCGGCGTCTAGGTGCTCCACGGGCTGATCAGCGCCCGGCCGTGCCGGCGCACCTGCCGGCGCGGACCACCCTCGGCCGGTCTCGCTTGATTCGGCCGCGTGCCCCAGCGGAGGCAGCGGAACAGCAGTGCCCGCACCACCGCCGCCCACCGGGCCCGGCCCGTCGCCGTGTTCCGCGCACCCATGCGTTCCCTCCCCCTCCCTCTTCCGGGGGGTACCGGCCCTCGGCCGGTACCCCCCGGTTAATCCGTTTGTCTCCCGGCAACCGCGCTGCGAGGCTGCCTGTCATGTCCGTTCATGAACACCGCCGACCTCGCCGCGTTCTTCACCGACGGCCGGCTGGTCTCGGTCCCGCGCCGACCGGCCCGCCGCCCGCCCTGCTCGAACACCTGGTGCGCACCCTCTTCGACCCCGAGCGCCCGTACCGCGAGCAGGAGGTCAACGAGGCGCTGCTCACCGTCCACCCGACACCGCCATGCTGCGGCGCTACCTGATCGAGGCCCGGCTGCTGACCCGCACCCGGGACGGGTCGAGCTACCGGCGGGCCGTCGCCGCCGACCACGACGCCCCGACCGGACCGACCGCGCCGACCGCCCCGAGCGGGCCGGTGGACGCTCAGCCGCCCGCCGCGTAGCTCCAGAACTCGCGCATCAGCGGCGGCGCGGTGGGCCCCGTCATCTCCCGCTGGGTGAGCAGCACCGTCACCAGGCCCGTCCGCCGCACCAGGTGGGCGGCGGTGCCGGTGCCGCCGACCCAGCCGTAGCGGCCCGGGGTGTTCCACGGCTCGCGGCGGACCACGTCCACCGAGCCGCCGTAGCCCCAGCCCTGCCCTTCCAGGAACAGCTCGCTGTCGGCCCGTTGGCGTTCCGTCAGGTGGTTGGTGGTCATCAGCCGGACCGCGCCCAGCGAGAGCACCCGCCGCCCGTCCTCGGCTCGGCCGCCGGCGCGCAGCATCCGCAGGAACGTGAACAGGTCGTCGAGCGTGGACACCAGGCCGCCGGCGCCGGACGGGAACGGGGGCGGGGTGCTCCACTGGCCGTCCGGTGGGTCCGCCACCTCCAGGGTGCCGTCCGGCCCCGGGCGGTACAGCGGGGGCAGCCGGCCGGGTGGCGCGTGGAAGGCCGTGTCGGGCATGCCCAGTGGCTCGAACAGCCGCTCCGTCAGCACTTGGTCGAGCGGCTGCCGGGCCGCCCGGGCGATCAGGACGCCCTGGATGTCGGAGCAGGTGTTGTACAACCATGCCTCGCCCGGCTGGTGGAGCATCGGGATGCCCGCCAGGGCGGCCGTCCACTCCTCGGGTGGTGCCACCTGCTGCGGCTGTGGCGGCCCCTGCGCCAGCTCCGCGAACAGCGGGGCCAGCGCGGGGAGGGTGAAGTCCGCCGCGAAGCCGTAGCCGGCCCGCGACTCCATGACGTCCCGTACCGTGACGGGCCGGTGCGCCGGGACGGTGTCCCGTCACCGGGGCGTGTGGCATCCGCACCACGCGCAGGTCTGCCAGCTCCGGCAGCCAGCGCTCGACCGGATCGTCCAGGGCGAGCGCCCCGTCGTCGACCAGCTGGAGCAGCGCCGCAGCCGTGACGGGCTTGCCGACCGAGGCGATCCGCACCGGCGTCTCCCTGGCCAACTCGCCCGCGGCGGCCGTCTCGACCTGCCCCTCGCGGCGACCAGGGCGACCGCTCCCGGCACCGTCCCGTCCGCGACCCGGCGATCCAGCAGCGCCTGCAGGCCGCCCGCACCGCGCGGCTCGCCCGTCGTGCGCGTCCCGTTCGTCCCGTTCATCCCGTTCGTCTCACGCATCGTGTTCCCCTTTCGACGTCGGTGCCCGATCCGCACCGTCCGTACCGTTCGCACCTTCTGTCTCCTGCTGTAGGAAGTGTGCCCCGGCCCCCGAGCCGATCCACCGAACGATCGGCTGGCCTTGGCGCACCGATCGGTTGACACCTCATCAGCCGATCGGTTGACCCGGCCGTCGACCGCCGGTTGGTTTTCCGCCGCACGGGCGCGCCGGGCCGCCGGAACCCGCCGTCCGGGTGCCGGACGCGGGTAACGTGGCCCGCACCCCTGACCGCCGCAGGTGCCGGAGGTGCCGGTGTCCGACCTCGTGCTGATGATGTCCGTGTCCGTCGACGGCTGCTTCTCCGGCCCCGACGGCGATCTCGGCTGGCAGCTCGTCGACGACGAGCTGCACGAGCACTTCAACCGCCGGCTGGCGGCGATGAGCGGCTTCCTCGACGGCCGCGTCACGTACCAGCTGATGGCGGAGTACTGGCCCACCGCCGACCAGGACCGACCAGCACCCGCCGGTGGTCGAGTTCGCCCGGATCTGGCGGGAGATGCCGAAGACGGTCTTCTCCCGCACCCTCGACCACGCCGACTGGAACACCACGATCGCCGCAGCGTCGATCCGGAGGCCGTCACCGCCCTGAAGTCCTCCGCCGCCTCCGACCTGGCCGTCGGCGGCGCCGTCCTCGCCGCCGAACTCCGCCGGTTGGACCTGATCGACGAGTACAGCCTCTACGTCCACCCGGTGGTGCTGGGCCGCGGCCGCCCGCTGTTCCCGCCCTCCGACACCCGCACCGACCTGGTGCTCGCCGAGACGCACACCTTCGGCAGCGGCGTCACGCTGCTCCGCTACCTGCGCCGCTGACCGCAGAACGCCCACCGCCACTGCCCACCACGCACCGCGCACCACGCACCTGCCAGGAGCCGGAAGGAGGAGCCCCGACCCACCAGCAGACCACCGTTACGGCGTGCCCGAGCCGGCCGGCTTCGACGCCCCGCCGGACGCTCCGCCGGAAGCCGGTCCGGAGGACGCGCCACCGCTCGGCGAGCCCGGTGACCCCGGCGAACCCGGTGCACCGGACGGCCCGGAGGAGCCGGGCTGTCCGGGCGAACCCGAACCGCCGGAGGACGGCGCGGACGACGCGCCGGACGCGCCGGACGCGCCGGACGAGGGTGCCGAGGAGCCGCCGGACGGCGTCCCCGTCCCGGAACTCGCGCCGGAGGAGCCGGAACCGGAGGCGCCGGGCGAGGCCGACCCGTCGGTCCCGCCCGTGCCGCCCACGGGACGGTCGAACTGGCGGCCCGTCGCCTGGTCCACCAGCACGATCCGGTTCACCGGCGCCGCGGCGGGCCGCACGGTCACCACCCCGTCCGGGTGGAACGAGGACCAGGCCGTCCCGGTGTACGTGCCGCCGCTGCCGTTCGGCGGCGTCAGCGGGTTGCCGCAGGCGCAACGCACCCGCGGCACGCCCTGGTTGTCGACCAGCACGGCCGTCCGGACTGCAGGACGGCCTGGTACGGGTGGCCTGCCCGCTCTGGTAGCCGTGGTTGGTGACCCGGGTGTCCTGGCGCAGCACCACGGGGGTCAGGCCGTTCAGATAGCCGTCGATCTGCGAGCTGCCGATGCCCTCGACCCCGGCCCAGGCCCGGGCCTTGTCGGTGTTGGCGGCCAGGTACCCGGAGAGTTTCGGCACGTCGCAGCTGGCCACTTCCCTGGTCCCGCCGTACAGGCCGGGCTGCCCGCCGTCCACGGCGCCGCCGGAGGCGGCCGGGCTGCCGGACGCGCTCGACCCGCCGGACGCGCTCGGGCTGCCGGACGCGGCCGGGGCGGAGCCGCTGGGCGAGGCCGAGTCGGGCGCGCCGCCGTTGGCGACCGAGTCGGTGAACGGTTCCTGCCCGGCCGCGGCCACCGGTTGCATCTCGACGGCCTGGGCCGTGCCGCCCCCGCCCGAGCCGCCGGTGGCGACCACGCCGAGCGCGACGCCCAGCCCGACGAGGACCGCGCCCGCGAGCACCGGCCCCTTCCGCCACCACGGCTTCCCGCCGCCACCCGCACCGCCCCCGGCCGTCGGCCGTCCCCGCGCTCGCGGTCCGCCCTCCGACGCCCCGATCCCCTCGCTCGGCGGCACCCCGCCCGCCGAAGCACCCGACGCACCGCCGAGGGCCGCGCCCCACCCGCCGACAGCGGCCCCGACGGCGGGCCCACCGGACCACCCCACCCCCGTTCCCGGAAGGAAAGGACGACGCAGCATCCAGCGCGCCCCGGCAGCGCTCCCGACGTCATCCCCGACCGACGGCCGCACGAGCTCCGTGGGCTGCGGTTCCGCAGCTGCCGCGCCGTCGCCGCCCGTCCGCTCCACCAGTTCGGTCGGCGCTCCCTCCGCACCCCCGGCGTCCGTCCCCGGCCGGACCACCTCCGTGGGAGGCCCCGCCGACCCGGAGGCCCCGGAAACACCTGGCGGCACGACAGGCATGACAGGCTCGGCCGTCCCGCCCACCACCTCGCCGCCCACCACCTCGGTGGGGCGGTGCGGCGGCGTGGCCTGGGCACCTTCGTTCTCGTGGTCCGGCCCTGCGGGTTCCCCGGATTCCCCGGGCTGCCGGGGTGTCGGCTGCTCACTCACGGGACTTCCTCCCGGTCGGACTCCCCCGAGTCCAGCTGCGCACCCACCATTGTCCGCCCGCTCCCCCGCCCCCGCTCCCCCGGCTCCGACCGCGCCCCGCACCGCACCGCCCCGCACGCGGCAACTCGCCACCCGCCGCGCCCTGTCGGAAGCTGGAGGAACCGGCCGCTCCGGGCCGGTACCCGGGGGGCTCGCTCGAAGGGCCGGTGAGACGTGTGACTGGTGCCGCCACTCCCGCGGACCCCCGCACCCCCTCGTCCCCGCCTCCGCCCCCACCTCCCCCACCACCACCGCCTTCCTCGCCGTCCGACCGGTTCGCCGCGCCCTGGTGGTCCGTGCCGCTCTCCGCGCTGGTCACGGTGGTCGGCGCGCTCGCGGCGATGGCGGCGGTGGCCGCGCTCGGCCTCTGGCTGGCGGGCGCGGACGACCTGCCGGGCGGCGGTTTCGGCCCGGTGCTGGCCGCGACGCTGCTGATGGCGCTGGGCGCACCGGCGCAGTTGGACGGCGGCGCGGCCTTCGTGGCGACCGCGCAGGGCGGGATCACCGCGATGCCGCTGTCGGTGACGCTGGTGGGTGCGCTGGTGGCGGCGTACCTGTTCCTGCGGCCGATGCGCCGCCACGCGGTGGTGGGCGGGCGGCTGTTGCTGGCCCGGGTGCTGGCGCTGGCGGCCGGCTGGGCGGTGGCGGTGCTGCTGCTGTCCGCGGCGGCGCGGCACTCCTTCACGGTGTCGACCGGCGATCCGCTGATCGACGAGCTGGGCGGGGCGTTCGGTGCGGCGCCGACGGTGGGGTTCCGGGTGGACCCGGGCCCGGCGGTGGGCTTCGACCTGCTGTGGCTGGCGGTGGTGGTGCTGCTGGCGCTGGCCGCCTCGCGGCGCGCGCCGTTGCCGACCGGCTGGGTGCGCTGGCACGGCACGCTGCGGCCGACGGTGCACGCGGTGCTGGTGCTGCTGCTGGTGTACGTGCTGCTGGGACTGGTGGGCGGCCTGGTGGCGGTGGTGACGGGCAGTGAGCCGCGGCAGACGCTGGCGGTGGTCTGCCTGGGGCTGCCGAACCTGGCGTGGCTGGGGTTCGGGGTGGGCCTCGGCGCGTCCTGGCACGGCCACGTCACGAACAGCCTGGGCCTGCCGTTCCCGCATCCGCTGGCGGCGGTGCTGCGCTCCGGGCGGGACGTGACCCTGGACCTGGGCGCGCTGGCCGAGCAGAACGGCTGGGCGTGGCTGCTGCTGCCGCTGGCGGCGCTGCTGGTGCTGGCGGCGGGCGTGGTGGCGGCGGTCCGGGCGCGTCCGCCGCTGCCGGTGTGGCGGTCGGTGGTGCAGTCGGCCGTGGTGCTGGCGCTGGCGGTGCTGGCGGTGGGCCTGGTGTCCCGGGTGTCGGCGGTGTACGGGCTGTCGCTGCTGGGCCTGGGCGGCGAGGGGCGGACGGTGCTGGAGCCGGACCTGCTGACCGCCGTCCCGATCGCCGCCGGCTGGGGCGCCCTGTCCGGTCTGCTGGGCGCGCTGGTCGCCCGCCGGCGCTTTCGCGGCGGGGCCCCGCCCGGCGCCGCCGCGAAAGCGCCGGCGGGCCGGGCGGAACCCTGACGCCTTGGACGCCCCTGTGCTCGCGCCCGGAACCCGGGGCGCGGTCAGCCGCGTCAGTCGCGTCAGTCGCGTCAGCAGCGTCAGCCGTCGATGCGGTGCTGCGTCCAGAAGGACGTCAGGTCGACCGTGGTCGCGGCCTGCGCGGCGGCCTTGAACTCGGCGGTGGTGGAGATCCCGTACCAGTGCGCCGCCGCGTAGTCGTGCAGCAGTTTGGTCATCGCGGTGTCGCCGATGGTGCGGCGCAGGTCGTGCAGGGCGCACTTGCCGTAGCCGTAGACGACCGTCGAGTAGCGGGAGGAGTGGGCGTCCCAGTAGGCCATCGAGTTGCTGATCTTCTCGGCGGAGGAGGCCCAGGAGGTGCTGTTCCAGCAGTTGGTGCCGGTCTTGCCCTGGGCGAGGTCGGTGGCGTAGTCGGTGAACGCCTCGTCCAGCCAGGGGTTGTTGTACTCGTCGTCGCCGACGATGCCGTACCACCACTGGTGGCCGATCTCGTGGGTGAGCGCGGTGGTGGAGACCAGGTCGAGGACGAAGCCGGGGTACTCCATGCCGCCGAACCAGAAGTTGTTGTCGATCACCGCGTCGAGTTTGCCGTAGGGGTAGGCGCCGAACCGTCCGGCGTGCGCGTCGACGGCGGACTTGGCGGTGCTCAGCATGGACTGCGCGTCGCTGGAGCTGATGCCGCTGACCGAGTAGACGTTGACCGCGGTGCCGGCCGCCGAGCTGCCGGATATTTTGCTGAACGGTCCGGCGGCCCAGGCGAACTCGCGGACGTTCTTCGCGGTGGCCGTGGTGACGGTCCGTCCGCTGCTGCCGGGGGTGTCGACGGAGCTGCCGGTGGCGGGGACGAGCAGGCTGCTGGGGTGGTCGAGGGTGACGGTGTAGTCGGAGGCCAGGGTGTAGAAGGACTCACCGTTGTTGGTGTAGGGGTCCAGGTGCCAGCCGCCCGCGTCGCGCACCGCCAGGACGGGCAGCGCGTTGCCGATGAAGGCGAAGGCCCCGTCGCGGCCGAACCGGTCGGCGCCGGAGGGGACGGCGATGGACAGGTCGAAGCCGAGGCTGCCGCTCTGGCCCTGGGCGAGCGGCGCGGGCAGGGTGACCTTGAGCGCGGTGCAGCTGACGCTGAGCGCGCCGGCGGTGCCGCCGGTCAGGTTGCTGACGGTGACGGGCGTGCTGGGGCAGCTGCCGTGGGCGTTGTCCCAGAGCCGCAGGTAGACCTCGGTCAGCGGGGTCGCCGAGGGGTTGGTGAAGCCGATGCCTTGGTGCCCGGTCCAGGTGGCGCCGCTGGTGTCGCTGCTCAGGCTGACGGTGTACCCGGTGGGGGCCGGGGTGCGGGTGGCGTCGGTGGTGGGCGGGGTGGTGGTGCCGCCGGAGACGTCGAGCGCGAAGTCGTCGAGCACGAAGCTGGTCTGCAGGCTGGCGTCCTCGACGCCGCTGAAGGCGAGGCTGACGGTCTGTCCGGCGTACGCGGAGACGTCGAGCGTCTTCTTCACGTAGCCGGCGGCGGCGTCCAGGTTGGAGTAAGTGGCGAGGGTGGTGCTGCCGAGCTTCGCGGTCAGTTTGTCGTACGCCGTGGTCTTGGTGGTCTCGGCGGTGTCGACGTGCAGCCAGAAGCTCAGGGTGGCGCTGGTGCAGCCCGCGGGGAGGGTCACGGTCTGCGCGAGCGTCTCGGTGTGCGCCGAGCCGTAGCCGTTCAGCCAGGCGAAGGACGTCCCGCCGTGGGCGCTCTGCCCGCTCTCGCTGGTGATCACGCCGCTGGACGAGGTCCAGGGCGAACTTCCGGACTCGAACCCGCCGTTCACGACCACCTGGGCCGGCGTGCAGGCGGCGGCCTGCGCGACGGTCGCGGTGGCGGTCACGGTGCCGGCGGCGACGAGCACGGTGGTGCCCAGGACGGCGACGGCGCGGGTGGCGAGGGCGCGGAGTCTGTTGCTCATGGTGCTCCTCTCGGTCGCCAGGGTCTGTGGGGGCCCTGGCCGAGGGGCAGACTGCCAGCAAACACCCGACTGTGAAAGGTGCATGCCACTGATCGTTACGCCCCGGAAACGAGCGGAAACCTTCAGGGTTCGAACACCGGCCGCGCCCAGGCCGGCGGCCGCGGCGGCCGGTCCGCCCCCGGGACGACCGAGGGAACGGCCGGCGGAACAGCCTCCGGGACGACCCGCGGAGCAGCCGGGCGCGCACCCCGGGGAGCCTCGCGGGACGCGGGGCGCGGGGCGCTGCGCGGGTCCGTCGCCGCCCGCAGCGCCGCGACGAATTCCAGGCAGCTCCCGTACCGCGCGTCGGGCCGCTTCGCCATCGCCCGCTCCAGCACCGCGCCCACCTCGGCGGGCAGGTCCGCGCGCCGCTCCCGGACGTCCGGCGGCGGGTCGTTGAGGTGCGCCCAGAGCAGTGCCAGGTCGTCGTCGCGCCGGTAGGGCGGGCCGCCGGTGAGCATCTCGAACACCACGCAGCCCAGGCTGTACACGTCGCACCGCCCGTCCACGGGCTTGCCGGAGATCTGCTCGGGGGCCACGTAGTCGAGGGTGCCGACGAACTGGCCGACGCTGGTCAGGCCGGTCAGCGAGAGCGACTTCTTGGTCAGGCCGAAGTCGGTCAGGTAGGCGTGCTCGGGGCGGTCGGGGTCGGTGCCCTCGGCGATCAGCACGTTGCCCGGTTTGACGTCCCGGTGGACCAGGTCGTGGGCGTGCGCGGCGTCCAGCGCGCTGGCCACCTGGACGGCGATCCGCACGGTCTGGGCGGCGGTCAGCGGCCCCTGCCGGTCGAGCAGCGCGCGCAGGTCGCGGCCGCGCACGTACCGCATGGCCAGGTAGAGCACGCCCTCGGCCTCGCCCGCGTCGTACACCGGGACGATGTTCGGATGGTCGAGCGAGGCGGCGACGTGCGACTCCCGGACGAAGCGCTGCCGGAAGTTCTCGTTGCGGGCCAGCTCGGGGGCCAGCAGCTTGACCGCGACGGTGCGGCCCAGCCGCAGGTCCTCGGCGCGGTAGACCACCGCCATGCCGCCCCGCCCCAGCACGTGCTCCAGCCGGTAGCCGGCCAGCGTGCGCCCGTCCAACTCGCCGGGCTCCGCGGCGGCGGCCGGCGGACCGGCCTGCGCGGCAGGCCGCCCGGAGGGTTCGGAGGACCGTTCCCCTGACATCGGGTCAGCCCCGGTCGGGCGCGCGGTCGGCCGCCGCGTAGCCCTGGAGCTGGGCGGCGTCGCAGTAGTACCAGCGGCCCCGGTCGAGGTCGAGCAGCCAGGCGTCGGAGCCGTCCAGCACCGCGCCGAGCCGCAGCTCGCGGGTGCCGTCGCGGAAGGTCTCCAGGTCGATCCGGCCGGCCGCCCAGTCGTCGACCAGCCGCCGGTAGGTGGCCAGCGAGCGTTCCAGCGCGGCGAGCAGCGGACGCGGGTCCTCGGTGGTGGCGAGCGGGCCGCCGGCCGACGGGGGGCGCTGCGGGAGGGCGACCAGAAGGCGTCCGTCGACCCATGCGGACCAGCCGTTGGAGCAGACGATCCGGGCCCAGTTGCCGTGGGCCTCGGCGAGCGCGACCGGCAGCAGCGGGTCGAGCGGCACTCCGGCGGCGGCCGGGTCGGGCGCGGTCCAGGTCGGCAGGCCGTCGGCCGGGACGACGTGGGTGGGCCGGAATCCGTCGGGCGGGCCCATGCGCTACCGCCGCATCACGGCGGGTTCGTGCCGGCGCAGCAGTCGGGCGACGACCAGTCCGTACGCGACGGCCAGCACGATCAGCATCCCCAGGTCGAGCAGCCAGGTGCCCGGCCGGTGCGCGAACAGCGGGTCGTCGGTGAGCTCGCCGGGCACGGTGGCGTGCAGGTCGATGGTGGCGGCCATCGCGCCGAGCGCCCAGCGGGACGGGACCAGCCAGGACAGCTGGTTGAGCACCGGGATGTGGTCGAGTTGCAGCAGCGCCCCGCAGAACACCACCTGGACGATGGCGACCAGCACCAGCAGCGGCATGGTCACCTCCTCCTTCTTGACCAGCGCGGAGATCAGCAGGCCGAGCATCATCGCGGTGAGCGAGAGCAGCGCCACGGCGAGGGTGATCTCCAGCAGCGGCGGGAGGAACACCCCGCTGCCGCCCTGCGGTCTGAGCTTCACGCCGATCAGCGCGACCATGGTCAGCACCACCGACTGGACGACCGTGACGGTGCCCAGCACGACGATCTTCGAGCACAGGTAGGCGGATCTGGACAGGCCGACGGCGCGTTCGCGCTGGTAGATCGTCCGCTCCTTGACCAGTTCGCGCACCGCGTTGGCGGCGCCGGTGAGCACCCGCCGACGCACAGGATCAGCAGCGCGTTCAGCGCGGTGTCCTGGTCGAGCCGGCTGCCGGCCAGGGCGTGCGCCATCGCGCCCATGACGAACGGCAGCGCGATCATCACGGCGAGGAAGGTCCGGTCGGCGGAGAGCGCGCTGGCGTAGCGGCGGCAGAGCGTGCCGACCTGTTTGCGCCAGCGCCGCGGCCGGGGCGCTGGCGCGGGAACGATCCCGGCCTCCGGCCGCTCCCGCTCGGCGGGGGCGAGCGCGCCGGGCCAGTCGCCGGGGCCGCCGGCCGGGCCGCTGACGTAGCTGCGGTAGGGGGTGGAGGCGCGGAACTCGCCGGCCCAGTCGCGGTCGGTCTGGTTCTCGAACGCCTCGAAGGCGTCCGGCCAGTGCGCGAACCCGAAGTGCTCCAGCGTCTCGCCGGGCGGCCCGTACCAGGCGGTGCGCCCGCCGGGGGCGAGCAGCAGCAGCCGGTCGCACAGGTCGAGGCTGAGCACGCTGTGGGTGACCACGATGACGGTCCGCCCGTCGTCGGCGAGGCCGCGCAGCATCTGCATCACGGACCGGTCCATGCCGGGGTCGAGCCCGCTGGTGGGCTCGTCGAGGAAGAGCAGGGACGGTTTGGTGAGCAGTTCGAGGGCCACGCTGACCCGCTTGCGCTGGCCGCCGGAGAGGCTGGAGATGACCTGGTCGGCGCGTCTGCCGAGGCCGAGTTCGTCGATCACCTCGTCGACCCGGGCGGCCCGCTCCTCGGGCGCGGTGTCGTCGGGGAAGCGCAGTTCGGCGGCGTACGCCAGGGCCTTCCGGACCGGTAGCTGGGTGTGCAGGATGTCGTCCTGCGGGACGAGGCCGATCCGGCGGCGCAGTTCGGCGTAGTCGCGGTAGAGGTCGCGGCCGTCGTAGCGGACGGTGCCGCGGTCGGCGGGGCGCAGCCCGGTGAGCGCGTTGAGCAGGGTGGACTTGCCGGCGCCGCTGGGCCCGGCCACCGCGAGCAGGCACTTCTGGCCGACCGGGAAGGTGACCCCGTCGAGCAGGGTGCGGCCGTCGGCGACCTGGACGGTGAGGTCCTCCACATCGAGGTCGATGTCGCCGGTGTCGACGAACTCCTGCAGTTCGTCCCGACCAGGCAGAACACCGAATGGCCGATTCCGACCAGGTCACCGGGCCCGACGGGGGCCTGGCGCACGGGCCGGCCGTTCAGGTAGGTCCCGTTGTGGCTGTCCAGGTCGGCGATCCGGTAGCCGCCGCCGGGCGCGGCGCGCAGCTCGGCGTGGGCCGGGAGACCGACAGGTCGCCGACCACCAGGTCGTTGTCGGGGCGCGGCCGATCCGCACCACCCTGGTCGGCAGCGGCATGACGCTGGACGGCGGCCGGCGGGAGCCGGTGATCGCGGTCAGCGCGGACGGGCGGCTGCCGGGCAGCGGGTGCACGGCGGTCGGTTCGGGCAGCGCGCTGAACGTGCAGCGCAGCCCGTCGCCCGGGCTGCCCAGGCACAACACGGTGCCCGGCCCGATCTCCAGGTGGACGACCCGGTGGCCGTCGGCGGCGTAGGTGCCGTTGGTGGAGCCGGTGTCGTCGACGAACCAGTGGCCGTCACCGGCGTGCAGTTGCGCGTGGTGCCAGGAGACCCGCGGGTCGGTCAGCACGATGTCGCCGGTGGGGTCGCGTCCGAGTGCGTACCTGCGGCTCGCGTGATGACCGTGGAGTCGCCGTCGGTTTCGAGGATCAGTCTCGGCGCGGTGAGCGCACCCTCTCGCTCTCCCATAGCTCGATGCTAGACCGCGCGGTGGGCACCCGCCCGGGGGGCGGTTTTCAGCCCTTCGGGTGACAGTGGGAAGCGGCCGCCCCGGATCGGGTACCTGTGGGGTCGGGACCGAGCGTCCCGTTGGGCGGCGGATGGGAGCTGGCTTGTGAACACCTGGGCAACCTGGACCACTCAGGGCATTCTGTCCGGCCACGGCGGCGTGCGGACCGTCGAGATCGGCGTCATCACCGGGGACCTGACGGTGCACACCATGTGGATCGAGGGCGAGGCGCGGCTGACCGTGCAGTACAGCGGCGCGCTCGACTGGTTCACCGTGGAGGGCAGCCCGTGGCCGCCGCGGACGAGGCGACGGCGCGCGAGGTGCACCAGCACATGGTCGAGGCCGTGAAGACGGGCGGAGGTGCCACCGCTCCACGGTCCTGACCGGAGGCCCGGCCCGGGCCGCCGCCGACCCGCCGTCGGCCGCGGCCCGGGTTCCGTGCGTCCCGGCCCGGCGCTCGGCGTCCGGAGCACGGACCGTCGGGTCCTGGGTTGTCGGGCCGTCGGGTCACGGGCAGGCGTAGGCGAACGCGGCCTCGGCGTAGTGCCCGCTGCCGTTGGCCCCCTCCAGGACCTCCAGCCGCGCGTCGGCGGCGAACTCGCCGTGTCCCCGGAAGCTCCACTCCAGCGTGACGTCGGTGTGCCGGTGCCCGGCCGCCACGTGCTGGACGAACGGCCCGGAGACGGTGCCGTCGTTGCGCAGCCACCGGTAGGTCACCCGGCCCGCGCCGCCGTCGGTCTCCAGCGTCCCGGTGACCACGGCGGTCCCGTCGCACCCGGGCCCGGCGGACGCGGTCCCCGCCGTCACGCCCACCACCTCGACGGGGCGCCCGTACCGCTCCCACAGCAGGTACCCGAGCAGCGCGAGCAGGAGCACCAGCGGCACCAGCAGCCACCTGTCCCACCGCCGTGGCGACGGCGCCGCCGCCACGGCCTCCCCGCGCCAGACCGCGACGGCCCCGGGCGGCACCCCGGGGCCGTACCGCCGCAACTCGCCCTCCGGCGCGGGCCCACCGGGCTCGGGAAGGGTCGCGGCGAGGTCCACGGGAGGCGGCGCCACCGGACCCAGCCGGACGGTCTGGGCCGCGTCGTCCAGCCGGACGGTCTGCTCGGCGTCGGACGGCGGTGGCGGTGGCGGGACGGCCGGGCGGAGCTGGACGGTCCGCAGGTCGTCCTGCGGGGCGGCGGCGGATCGCAGTTGGACCGTCCGGTCCGGGTCGTTGCGCCTGCGGACCGGCCCGAGCCGGAAGCCGGGGCGGGGATCGGGGTCGGGGGCGTTGTCGGTCATCGTCGTGCTCCTCCTACCTCGGCGGGCAGATCATGAGGTACGAGGGCGAGGCGGTGGTGTCCCCGCCGGGGTGGTGACGCTCACGCTCACGTTCTTGGCCCGCTGGTTGCAGGCGAAGGTGTGCGGCCGGGTCACCGTCCCCTTCGCCGGGACGTCGACGGACTCGGCTGCGGAAGGAACTCCGTCGTCGTACCAGGTCAGCGTCACTCTCCCCGCGGTGCTCCCGGCCGGTTCCACCGACACCAGGAACCCGGCCGTCAGCGTCGTCCCTCCACACGGCCGGAGAGCCTCCGCACCGTCACGGTGACCGGCGGCGCACTGCTCGCCGTCGCGCTGGGCGTCGGACCGGGCGCGGTCGGGCTCGGGCTCGGCTTCGGGGAGGTACTGGGCTTCGTCGTCGGGCTCGGCGACGTACTCGCGCCGGTCTCCTCGGTGGGGGTCGGGGTGGGTGAGGCGCTGGGGCTCGGGCTGTCGTCGGGGGTCGGCGGGGGCTCGGCCGTCGGGGGCTCGGCGGGCCGGACGCTGGTGGTGGCGAGCGGGGCGGCGACCGGCCGCGGGTCGGCGGTGGTGCCGCTCCCGTCCGCGGAGGCGACCGCCGCGAGCGCGCCCGTGACCAGGACGATCGCGCCGACGGCGGCGATCAGCCGTCCCCGGAACGGAACGCGCGGGCGCGGGGCCGGTGGCGGCGGGGCGAGCACCGTCGTCGCGTACGAGGTCGCGCCGGGCAGCGCGCCCTCGCCGAGGGCGGAGGGCAGCAGCAGCGGCAGCAGGGCGACCAGCGCGGCCAGCCGTTTGCGTCCGCGGTCCTCCCAGTCCGCACCGTAGGCGGCCCCGGCGGCGGCCTCCAGTTCGCCGACCAGGGCCTCCGCGCCGGCGGGGCGCTGTTCGGGGTCTTGGCGAGTCCGGCCCGGATGAGCGGGCGGAGCGCTTCGGGGGCCTGGACGTCGGGGATCTCGGCCTCGGTGTGCTGGACGGCGAGTTCCATCAGCGTGGTGCCCGCGTAGGGCTTGGCACCGGTGAGGCACTCGAAGAAGGTCGCGGTGGCGGCGTACACGTCGGTGGCCGGGGAGGCGGGGCGGCCGGCCCACTGCTCGGGGGCCATGTAGGCGGGCGTCCCGGCGACGGTGCCGCCGGAGCCCGTGCGGACGGCGATGCCGAAGTCGACGAGTTTCGACTCGCCGTCCGCGGTGACCAGGACGTTGCCCGGCTTGTAGTCGCGGTGCACGACTCCGGCCCGGTGCGCGGCGGCCAGGCCGAGCAGGGAGCCCTTGAGGACGACGAGGGCGGCCTCCGGTCCGGTGCCGCCCTCGGCGCGCAGCAGGTCGCGCAGCGAGACGCCCTCGACGAGCTCCATCACGATGGCCGCGCCGCGCGGGCCCTCGACGTACTCGTACAGGCGGGTGACGTGCGGGCTGTCGAGAGCGGCGAGCAGTTCGGCCTCGACCCGAAACGCGGCCTGGTCGGGGTGGTCGCCGAGCAGGTACTTGACGGCGACGGGGGTGCCGGTGGCCCGGTGCCGGGCGAGGACGACGCGGCCGGACGCGCCGGCGCCCAGTTCACCTCCGTGCGCGTAGTCGGGGAGTTCCCAGCGGGCGTCCTGCGGGGGCCGGTCGGCCGGTCTGCCCTCCGGGTGCTGATCGTCGCTCACCTTGTCCACCCCCGGCGCCCCCGTGCTGTGCGGGGGCGTCCCGTCCGTCGCCTGCGGGCCGGCGCGGGTGCGCGGCCACCGGGAGTGACGCGCCCCCGGCCGGAGGAGTTCCGGTCCGGGGGCGGGGGAAGGTCACGATTCGACCGCTTCGCACACCGATGTTCCGCACATCGACGTTCGGATCGTCACCAGGCGCCGCCCGAGGGTGGCACGTCGCGGCGGCGGGCGGACTCGGCGGCCTCGGCGGCGGTGGAGCCGTGGTGGATCAGCTGCTGGCCGAGGGCGGTCAGCGCCCGTCCGACGGCGAGTTCGTCGCCGATCTCCGGGTCGGCGGGGTCGGTCCGGCTGCGGTGCGCCTCGGCCTCGACCTCGATCAGGTTGACGCCGGTGTCGAGGACGGCGTGCGCCTGGGTGAGGTCGCCGGCCTCGACCACCCGCAGCCGCACCGACCACTCGGTGCTGTGCGGCCCGGACGCCGCCATGTGGCCGCTCACCGCCGCTCCTCCTGCTGCTGGGACGGGTCCGCGGTCGGGTCGCCCTCGGCCCGGGACTCCTCCCCCGCGTGCATGGTCTGGTAGGAGGTGATGCCCTCCTCCGGGTCGGCGGCCCGGACGTCCTCCTCGTCCCGCCGGTCCTTCTGGTCGAGCCTGTCGTTCATCTCGGACATCCCGGGCTCCTCGCTCTGGCACCCCCGCTGATCCTTCCAGCGTGCCTCCGCAGGCGGCCTCAGTCGAGTTCGGCCAGCAGGTCCGGGTTGACCGCTCCGACGATCGTCCGGACGTCGGCCTCCGCGACGGCGGGCCACAGCACCGCGCGGGCGTCCCTGTAGCGCTCGGCCAGCCGGGCCCGGTCCGCCGCCGGGAGCAGCGCGGCGCGGTCGGCGCGGGAGTTGTGCGCGTTGTCGGCGATCTTGACCAGGGTGGCGGCGTGGTCGGTGACGACGTCCAGCAGCATCGTCCGGTAGTCCGTCCCGGCCGTCCGGGTCACCCGCCGGACGGTCGCCACCACGGCGGCGGGGACGCCCGCGGCGAGCAACTCCCCGGCGGTGAGCGGGGTGTCCTCCAGGACGTCGTGCAGCAGCGCCGCCATCCGCACCCCCGTCCCGAACGGGGCGACGCCTGCGGCCACCGCCCGCACGTGCTCCACGTACGGGACCCCGGTCCGGTCGTACTGGCCGGCGTGCGCGCGGGCGGCCAGGGCGTCGACCTCGTCGAGGGTCAGCGGCGGTGCGGCGGTCATGGTGTCTCCCCTTCTGCTTCTGCTTCTGCCTTCCGCACTCCGTCCGGAGTGCCCTGCCTGTCGTGGCTCCGACTGTCGTGTTCGAGCCGTCGTGCTCCGCGCGGAGCACCACGCCCGGAGTGTTCCACGCGCCGCCCGTCGGCGGAGCGGCGGGTGGACGGCCGCTCGGCCACCGCGACGTATAGTCCGGTTGACCGAAGGGAGTGATCGTCCGGTGCGGGTGACCCCGATCTCCCCGGAGCGGCTGGCCGAGCTGCTCGCGGGGCGCATCCACGAACTGGCCGACGACGACCGGCGGCTGCGGGTCGCGGTCGACGGCGCGGCGGCGACCCGGCCGGGCGAGTTGGCGGACGCGCTGGCGGAGCCGCTGCGCCTGCTCGGGCGGCCGGTGCGGCGGGTGTCGGCGGGCGACTTCCTGCGCCCGGCGTCGGTGCGCTTCGAGTACGGCAAGGAGGACCCGGACGCCTTCCACGACCTCTGGCTGGACCAGGGCGCGCTGCTGCGCGAAGTCCTCGACCCGCTCGAACCGGACGGCGACGGCCGCGTCCTGCCCACGTACTGGAACCCGGTCAGCGACCGCGCCACCCGGGCCGGGTACGTGGAACTCCCGCCGCGCGGCGTGCTGCTGCTGGACGGACCGTTCCTGCTCGGCCGCTGGCTGCCGTTCGAGCTGACCGTGCACCTGACCCAGTCCGCCGCCGCGCTGGCCCGCCGCACCCCGGAGGCCGAGCGCTGGACGCTGCCCGCGTTCGAGCGCTACCGCACCGAGACCGTCCCGGAGGAGCTGGCCGACCTGACGGTGCGGGTCGAGGACCTGCGGCACCCGGCGCTGGTGGAACCGGGCTGACCGGGGACTTCGGGGCCGCCGGGGCGTCAGGAGGTCGGCGCGGGGCCGCGCTGGCAGCGCGGGCACCAGTAGGCGACGCGGTCCCGGTCGTGCTTGGCGATGCGGATCGGGGTGCCGCAGCGCACGCAGTTCCGGCGGCCCCGGCCGTACACCCAGTGCTGGTGACCGGGCCGGGTGTCGCCGGTGGTGACGTGGTCGGGCCGCAGCTTGTTGGCGTCCAGCACCTGGTGGGCGCGGTGCAGCAGCCGCTCCGGGTCGGGCAGTTCGCCGACCGGCAGCCAGGGTGTGACACCGGCCAGGAAGGCCAGCTCGTTGGCGTACACGTTGCCGATGCCGGCCAGGTTGCGCTGGTCGAGCAGGGCCGCGCCGACCGGACGCCGCGGGTCGGCGAGCAGGCGGCGGCGGGCTTCGGCGGCGTCCCAGTCCGGGCCGAGCAGGTCGGGGCCGAGGTGGCCGACCACCCGGTGCTCCTCCTCGGTGCGCAGCAGTTGGACCACCGGCAGCCGGTAGCCGACGGCGGTGCCGTGCTCGGTGCCGAGGACCACCCGGATCTGGAACGCCGGGCCGCCGCGCGGGCGTTCGCCGGGCCGGAAGGTCTGCCAGCGGCCGTCCATCCGCAGGTGGGTGTGGAGCGTCACGCCGCCCTCGAACCTGGTCAGCAGGTGCTTGCCGCGCGGCACCGTCCCCAGCACCCGGCGGCCCGTCAGGTCGGCGGTGGCGTGGGCGGGGACGCGGAAGTCCGTCACCGTCAGCAGGTGACCGGCGAGCGCCTGGTCGAGCTGGGCGGCGGCGTGGTAGATGGTGTCTCCTTCGGGCACTCCCCCATCATGCCGCCCGGCACCGACACCGTCGCCGGCGCCGCCACCCGCGCCGTCACCGGTGCCGTCCGCGGCCCCGCGCTCTGCCCGCAGCGGAAATCGCTGGTCAGCGGCCCGTCCCTGCCCTACGGTCGGCGGAATGACGATCACTCACGAGGTGGCCGGAAACGGCCCCGCGGTGGTTCTGCTGCACTCCTCCGTCTGCGACCGGCGGATGTGGGACGGGCAGTGGGACGCCTTGCGCGCGGCCGGGTACCGCGTTCTGCGGTGCGACTTCCGCGGTTTCGGGGAGACCCCCTGCGCGGACCGGCCGTACGACAACCTGACCGACCTGGCGGAGCTGCTGGACGAACTCGGCATCGAACGGGCGGCCCTGGTCGGCTCCTCCTTCGGCGGTCGGCTCGCCCTCCAGTTCGCGGCCCGCCACCCCGACCGGGTCGGCTCGCTGACCCTGCTCTGTCCGGGCAGTCCGGACCACGAGCCGAGCGCCGAACTGCTCGCGCTGGACGACCTCGAGGTCGGCCTGGTCGAGTCCGGCCGCCTGGACGAGGCGGTCGAGCTGATGGCGGACACCTGGCTCGGGCCGGACGCGGACGAGGCGGCCCGGGCGAAGCTCCGGGTAATGCAGCGCAACGCGTACGAGGTGCAGTTGGCGCCCGAGCAGGAGATCTCCCCGACGCCGGTCGAGGTCGACCTGCGGGCGGCCGTCGCGCCCACCCTGGTGTACTCCGGCGCGCACGACCTGGACGACTTCCGCCGGATCGCCGCCGAACTGGCGGCCCTGCTGCCGGACGCCGAGCACCGCGAACTCCCCTGGGCCGGCCACCTGCCCGCGCTGGAGCGCCCCGCGGAGATCGCCGAGCTGCTGCTCGCCCGGCTCGCCGAGGTCGGCCGGCGCTGAGGCCGTGGCCCGGGCCCGGCCGGTTCGTTCTGCGGACCGCCGTCCGGGCCGCTCCCCGGATTCACTCCAACGGGTGAATCCGGCCGGTCGGCCGGGACGCCGCGCGCACGAGGCTCCCGGCCGACCGGCCCTGTTTTCGGCCCGTGCGGACCTTCGGGCGGCGAGGAGAAACGGTTCGTCCCTGACGGGTCGTCACCGGCCGTTTTTCGAACAGGTGGTGCGCAGGGTTCGAAAAAACCCGTGCACACGATCGACCGCTCTGATGTGATGCCGCCTGATCAACCTCCACGAGAGGAAGCACCACACCCTTGGACGGCAGCACGATGCGCGACGCGAACGACACCCCCACCCCCGGGTCGAAGGACGTCCTGGCCCGGCTCGAAACCTATTACGACGCGGTTCCCCGGTTCTCCGCGACGACCGAGGAGCACGGCCCGTTCACCCTGTTCGTGCGCACCGGGCAGGGCTGGCACTACTACGGGCGGCCCACGCCGGGCGGCCCGGGCGTCTTCACCGCCGAGGACGTCGAGCGGGTCCGGGCCCGGCAGCGGGAGATCGGGGCGCCCGAGAGCTTCGAGTGGGTGCACGAGACCACGCCGGGTCTGCGCGCCGCCGTCGAGGCCACCGGGCTGGAGGTGCACGAGCACCCGCTGCTGGTGCTCGACCTCGACGAGTCGCCCCCCGCCGAGGCCACCACCGCCGACGCCGCTGCCGGGGCGGCGGCGGACGACGGCCCGAGGTCCGGGTGCTCGCCCCGGACGACCCACCGCTGCCCGCCGCCGTCATGCTGCCGCACCTGGCCTTCGCCGAGTCCGGCACCCAGGTCGGCACCGCCGGGCCGGAGCAGCTCGCCGAGGCGGTGCGGGGCCCCGACACCGAGGCCGCGGCCGCCCGCATGGCCGATCGGATAACGGCCGGGCGCACGGTCCTCGCCGCGACCGTCGGGCCGGACGGCACCCCCACCGCCTCCGGCTGCCACCAGCCGGTCGGCGAGGTCAGCGAGATCGTCGCGGTGGCCACCCTGCCGGCCCTGCGCCGCCGGGGCCTGGCCCGCCGGGTCACCTCGCACCTGGTCGAGCACGCCCGCGCCACCGGGGTCCGGACGGTGTTCCTCTCCGCGAGCGACGACGCCGTGGCGCGGGTCTACGAGAGCGTCGGCTTCCGCCGAATAGCCACCGCCCTGATCGCCGAGCCGCCCACCGAGGGCTGACCGGCCGCCACCCCGCCACTGCCGGCCCGGCCCCACCCGGTACGGCGGCGGGCCGGGTGGGGCCGGGGGCGACAGCGGGTCGCTCCCGTCCGCCCGCCTTCCGCGTCCCCCGCTTCCCACCAGCCACCACGGTCGGGTCCGGCGACCGGTCGCGGCGACAGCGTCGGGCCGCCCTACCCGTTCCCGGTGACGAGCGGGAGCCGACAAGACGTCAACTGGGAGGAGCAGCAATGGACACCGGGGCGTCGAGCGCGCGTTCGGGTGTTAGAACCGGCGTCCAGCGGGCACATGTGTTGCTACCTGGGAGCAGGATCGCGTCGGCGGGGAAGGCCGGGGCGTGCCTGCCTTGCGGCGCGGAGGTGGTTGATGGACGGACCCGCACTCTCCCCCCGTGAGCTACTGATCCTCCAACAGATCGAGGCAGAGCTGGGGAGCGATCAGGAGCTGGAGCGCGAGCTGCGCACGATGCGGACAGCGAGGATGGCCCGGCTACGACGGACGTTGGTGGCCCGGCCGTGGATCGTGGTCACGGTGATCTCGTCCTGTCTGGCCGTCTCGTTCGCACTGCTGGCGCTGGCAGTGGTGTGGGACCAACCGGTCCTGCTCCTGGCCGTGGTGGTCGGTTGGGCCGCCGTGTTGGCGATGCTGATGGCGGTGGCGACGCACCTGCGCCGCCGAGGACGAATCCGGTAGCCGCCCACCCGTCCCGCCCCGGTCGGCCCGGCTGACCAGGTCGGCGGGTCGGCAGCTCCGTGGATCAGCAGACCGTCGGGAGGAACAGGGCACGGGGAACGGGCAACGGCGGGCGGGGCGGTACGGGTCCGCCACCGCACGCCCCCCCGCCACCCAGCGCGTCCCCCACGCGTACAACGCCCACGGGTCCACTCGGCAGTTGACCCGATGCGGCGAAAAGCGACGCCCCCGGCCGTAGCGCGACAGGAAAGCCTCCGTCCACCGCCGGCCCTCCCGTCCTTCTCCAGGGTCGGGCCGTCCTGCGGCGGTGCCCGCGTACAGTGGCAGGTCCGGGGCCGTGGCGGACGCGTGCGAACGTCGGTGGACGGTTCCGGGCGGCTGCGGGCCCCTCCGGGGGCTGCGGACGGCAGCGAACGACGGTGCACGGCGGTACACGACAGCGGACGGCTACGGCAGGGACGGTGCAATGGACGAGCGGGTCGCGGTGCGCTCCGACGGCGCGGCAGCGGAGGCGCACCGGCTGCTCTCCTGGCGGGCGCTTCCGCCCTCGCCGGACGCGGCGGTGCTGGTGCTGCACGGCGGCAGGGAGCACGGGGCGGAGCCGCCCACGGCGCTGAACCTGCCCGGGTTGCGGATGCGGCCGTTCGCCAGGGCGGTGCAGCGCGCGGCGGGGACGACGACGGCGGGCCGGTCGCTGGCGGTGGGCATGGTGCGCTACCGGTACCGGGGCTGGAACGGCGACCGGGCGGACGCGGCCCGGGACGCGGAGGCGGCGCTGGCCGACCTGGTGGAGCGGCTGGGGCCGGTGCCGACGGTGCTGATCGGACACTCGATGGGCGGCCGGGCGGCGCTGCGGGCGGCGGCCCACCCGTGCGTGCGGGGCGTGGTCGCGCTGGCGCCGTGGTGCCCGCGGGGCGAGCCGACCGCGCACCTGCGGGACCGTTCGGTGCTACTGCTGCACGGCGACCGGGACAGGATCACCCCACCCGGCGACACCGACCTGTTCGCGCTCCGGGCCCGGGCCGACGGCGCGCGGGTGGCCGGTTACCGGGTGCTGGGCAGCGGCCACACCCTGCTGCGGCGGGCCGGCGACTGGCACCGCGCCGCCGCCGGGCTCGCGCTGGGCCTGCTCGGCCTGGAGACGCTGCCCGAGGAGGCCGACGCCGCCCTCGCGCTGTGCGGCCAGGACCCGGGGGGCCTGCACCTCCCCCTCCCCGGCCGCCGCTGACCCCTGGCCCCGGGGCTTGCGGTCTCCAGGGCCGCGGTTCGGGGGGCTGCGGTCCCGGAGGGGGCTGCGGCCCCCGGGCGACGGGCGGGTGACCGTCCGGTGACAGGTGGTGCGGATCAGGCTTCCGGCTCGACTCGGGCGGGTAGGGAGCGCACACTCCGGTGGAGGGAGACGTCCGCCAATCGACTGAGGGAGGACCCGCCCATGGGGATCAGCCTGACCACTGATCGGCTCGTCGTCCGGGAGTGGACACCGGACGACGCCGAGGACGCGCTGGCCGTGTATGGCTCCACGGACGTCGCCCGCTGGCTGACGCCCGTGATGGACCAGGTCGTCGATGCCGAGGCGATGCGTTCGGTGCTGCGCACCTGGGAGCAGGAACAGGCCGGGCTGCTGCCGCCGCGCGGGCGGTGGGCGGTGGAGCGGCGCGAGGACGGGAAGGTGGTCGGCGGCCTGGGCATCCGTCCGCTGCCGCCGTACGACGAGGACCTGGAGATCACCTGGCAGCTCTCCCCGCAGGACTGGGGGCAGGGCTACGCGACGGAGGCGGGCCTGGCGCTGCTGCGCTGGGTGTTCACCCAGGACATCGAGGAGGTCTTCGCGGTGGCCCGGCCCAAGAACGACCGGGCGCACGCGGTGGCGAAGCGGCTGGGCATGCGCTGGGTCGGCGAGACCACCAAGTACTACGGCCTGAACCTCCAGGTCTACCGAATCCGCCCGGCCGACCTGCCCGGCGACCAGTTCTGACCCGCCGGCACCCTGCCTCCCGCGCCCGGCCGACCGGTACAGGCCGGTCCGGGGCGAGGCCGAGGCGGGGCCGGGACGGGGCAGAGGCGGGACCGATCCGGGGCCGGGGCTACTTCTCGGTGGGCAGCTCGTAGACGTGGCCGGGGGTGGCGATCGAGGTGACGGCCTTCGCGAAGAGGGTGGAGGGCTCGCTGCCCTCGTGGATGATGTCGGTGTTGAGCAGGATCACCAGGGTGGCGTCCTGCTCGGGCAGGTAGAGGGTGACGCTCTCGTAGCCGGGCAGCGAGCCGTTGTGGCCGACCCAGCCGCCGATCCGGAACAGGCCGAGCCCGTAGCCGGCGCCGTCGCCGAAGCCCGGGACGGGGATGAACTTCTCGCGTTCGGCCTGGGTGGCGGGGCTGAGCAGGGTGCCGGTGGCCAGGGTCTTCGCCCAGTCGTGCAGGTCGTGCAGGTCGGAGATCATCGCCCCGGCCGCCCAGCCCCAGGACGGGTTCCAGTGCGTGGCGTCGGCGACCTGGCCGTCCAGGGTCTGGTCGGTGTAGCCGTGCGCGTAGGGGCGGGGCAGTTCGGCGCCGCGCGGGAACAGGGTGCGCTGGAGGTGCGCGGGCTCGGTGACGTTGCGGTGGATGAAGTCGCGCAGCGGCATCCCGCCGAGCTTCTCGACCAGCAGGCCGAGCAGCACGGTGTTGGTGTTCGAGTACTGGTAGTCGCTGCCGGGCGGGAACACTTTGTCGTGCTTGAACGCGTACCCGAGCAGTTCCTGCGGGGTGAACGGCCGCTCGGGGTCGCTGAGCAGCGCGTGCACGAAGTCGTCGTCGAAGGTGTAGGAGTACAGTCCGCTGCGCATCTCGGCGAGTTGGCGGATCGTGATGTGCTCCCCGTCGGGGACGCCGTCGAGGTACTCGGCGATCGGGTCGTCGAGGCCGACCAGGCCGCGGTCGACGAGTTCGAGCACGGCGGTGACGGTGAAGGTCTTGGTCTCGCTGCCGATCCGCATGTTGAGGTCGGGCGTCATCGGCTGTCCGGTGGCCCGGTCGGCGACGCCGTCGGCGCGGACGTACGTGCCGCGCCCGGGCAGCCACAGTCCGACGATCACACCGGGCGTGCCGGTCTCCTGGCGCACACCGGCGATCGCCTCGTCCAGCCGCGCCGCGAGGGCCGGGTCGAACGGGCAGTCCTCGTCCTCGAATTGGTGCACGGGGCGGTGCGCGGGCTGCACGGTCGGGCGGATGAACGCGGCAGCGGAGTCGGCCGCGGCCGGGGCCGCGGGGACGAGGGTGCTCAGGGCGAGCAGGGCGACGGCGAGTCGCCGGGCGCGGGGACGGCGCATGGGGGCATCTCTTCCGGGAGGGTGTGGACCTGTTCCGCACAGGTCACCACCCGGACCCGCCCGTTGGCCCCGCCCGGCCGCCGGGACGCGAGGATTCCACCCGTGCGGCGGTCGTCCGCCCCGCCTGTCGGCAGGGCGCCACCGAACACGGGCGGCCGGGCCCTCCACCGTCGGACCGCCGACCGGGACCGGGACCGGCTCGGCCGACGGGCCGTCAGCGGGCCCGGCGGTCCGTCAGCGGGCCGGGCGGACCGGGTGCTTGCTGAGGATCGACACCCGGTTGAACGCGTTGATGGCTATCGCCACCCAGATCACCGCGGACATCTCCTGGTCGCCGAAGACCTGCCGGGCCCGCGCGTACGCCGTCTCCTGCGCGCCCGCGTCGGACGGGTGGGTGGTCGCCTCGGCCAGCGCGAGGGCGGCGCGCTCGCGCTCGTCGAACACGGCGGCGTCCCGCCAGGCGGCCAGCACGCCGAGCCGCTGCGCGCTCTCGCCCTCCTTGAGGGCGGCCTTGGTGTGCACGTCCAGGCAGTAGGCGCAGCCGTTGAGTTGGGAGACCCGCAGGTTGACGAGTTCGACCAGGCGGCGGTCGAGTCCGGCGTCGGCGGCCGCCTGCCGGACGGCCTCGGCGGTGCCCAGCAGGGCGCGGAACGCCTGCGGGGTCTGCTTGTCGACATAGACCCGGCCCGTCGGGGTGGTCACCTCGGTCACCTGGACTCTCCTCCATCGCGCACTGGCGTTCGTCGGCTGCTGCGGTCCATGATAGTTGAAGATGTAACGATTTGCTGGACGTGTTCGCCGACCGACGGCGGCACGGGAGGGAGCACCCCGATGAGCACCACCGACCACGGCACCGCCGAAGTCCTGCCCCCACGGGACGTCCCGCTCGGCGGACCGCGCGCGATGACCGTCCGCCGCACCCTCCCCCAGCGCGACCGCACCCTGATCGGCGCCTGGTGCTTCATCGACCACTACGGCCCCGACGACGTCGCCACCACCGGCGGCATGGACGTCGCCCCGCACCCGCACATCGGCCTGCAGACCGTCAGCTGGCTGTTCAGCGGCGAGATCGAGCACCGCGACAGCCTCGGCGTGCACGCCTTCGTCCGGCCCGGCGAGCTCAACCTGATGACGGCCGGCCGGGGCATCGCGCACTCCGAGACCTCCACCGCCGCCACCACCGTCCTGCACGGCGTCCAGCTCTGGGTCGCCCTCCCCGACGCCCACCGGCACACCGCCCGCGACTTCCACCACCACGCCCCCGCCCCCGTCCCGCTCCCCGGCGGCGGCGAGGCCCGCGTCTTCCTCGGCACCCTGGCGGGCGACACCTCCCCCGTCCCCACCTTCACCCCGCTCCTCGGCGCCGAACTCACCCTCCCCGCCGGTGCCGCCACCACCCTCGACGTCGACCCCGCCTTCGAACACGGCCTCCTCGTCGACCAGGGCGACATCCTCTTCGCTGACACCCCCCTCCGCCCCGCCGACCTCGGCCACCTCCCGCCCGGCCGCACCACCCTCACCCTCACCAACACCTCCCCCGTCCCGCCCGCCTGATCCTGCTCGGCGGCCCGCCCTTCGGCGAGGACATCGTCATGTGGTGGAACTTCATCGGCCGCACCGGCGAGGAGATCGCCCAGGCGCGGCTCGACTGGGAGAAGGGGGTCCGGTTCGGCGAGGTCCACGACTACCCGGGCGACCGCCTGCCCGCCCCGGAGCTGCCGAACGTCGCCCTCAAGGCGCGCGGAAACCGTCACTGAGCTGCCGAATTCCTTGCCTTGGCGGGTCGGCGGCCACCGGAGCGCGAAGACCTCCACGAACGTCTCCACCGCCTCGCAGGGCACCGACGTGGGGAAGGAGACCGTGGGCAGGAAACGGGACACCATCACCGACACGATCGGCCTGCCGCTGATGCTCCTGGTCACCGCCGCGAGCCTGCGGGACGGCACCTCCGGCAGGCGGTGATCCGAGCGCGGGTCAGTCGGAAGCGGCAGGCGGGGGCTCCCAGGGCCACTGCTCGGCTCCGCCCGCCTCGAGTAGTGGCACCAGCCGGAACGCGGCGTCGGACAGGCCGCCGAAGACGTGCCGGTTCGGGGCGGGCGGGGCGTGGCCGGTGCGGTGGCCGCACAGGTTCCAGGTGTAGACCGGGATGCCGGGCGGGACGGGTGCGAACGGGTCGAGTGGCCCGAAGAGGCCGGGCTGTTCGTCGGTGATCACCACGACGCGGTGATGGCCGTCGAAGTGCCGGGCGACGGCACCGGCTGTGTCGGTGCCGCCCAGGTCGTGGAAGCGCTCCACGACGGCGAGCAGCGAATCGTCCGGTGCCGGCCGGACCGGTCGGCTGCCGGTGCCGAACTCGACCAGGTCGGCCTGCTCGGCGCGCAGTGCCAACGCGCTGCCGAACACCGCGGCGGCGTCGGCCCGGGTCAGTTCGGTGCGGCTCTCCGGTACGCCGAACATCGAGCCCGAGCGGTCCACCAGAACCAGCGTCCGGCCGGGCAGGTGGGGGACGTTGGCGAGCGAGTGGCTGAGCGCCGTCTCCAGCGCGGCTGCCCAGCGCAGGCCGGGGGCGGCACGGTGGGCGGCGAGGAAGCGGAACGGGAACTGGCGGGAGCGGGCGACCTGGGCCGGATCGGCGATCCGGGCCGCGACCAGCGTCGCCGCCGCGTCGCCGATCCCGGCCTGGTCGAAGTTGCGCAGGTTGCGCACCAGGGCCATCGCCCCCATGGACGGGATCACCGCTTCCCAGGCCGCCGCGTCCATCGGACCCTGCAGCCAGCCCGCGAGCGCCTCCCAGGTCATTCCGGCGGCGGCCAGTCTGCGGGCCGCGTCGGGGGCGGCGAGGACGGCCCGGCGTTCGGCGACCGGGAGTTCGGCCAGTCGCTGTCGCTCCGTCAGCAGGGTGTCGGTGCGGGGCGGTACGGCCTGGTGCGGGCGGTGCCGACGGTCCAGGACGTACCGGAACAGCTCGCCCTGCCACGGGTGGCCGGCGGCGGGGGCGGGGTGGGTGAGCTCCAGCACGTCGGCGAATCGGAAGGCGTGTGACGGGGTGTCGTACTTCAGCACGGCCCGCGAGGTGTAGAGCCGACGGACGGCGTCGCCCAGGCCGCGGCGGACCGGCTGGGGCAGCCGACGGCCGTACCGGGCCGTCCAGAGTGCGAGGAACTCACCCGGCTCGTCGGGGCGTTGGAGCACCGCGTCGACGGCCTGCCGCGCGTGGCCGGGGGCCTTCGCCTCCGCCCGGGCCCGGGCGAACTCGACGGCGCCGACCACGGCCGCGGAGCGGATCTGCGCCTGGCCGCGCAGCCAGCGCAGCAGGCCGAGCGTCCAGCGCGGGTCTTCCAGGGCGAGGCGGCGGACCAGCGAGGTGAAGCGCTGCTCCCGATCGGCGGCGTTCTCGTAGAAGCTGTGTCGGCCGGAGAAGTGCGTCACGGCGAGCACGAACAGCTCGGTGCGCGGGTCGCGCTGCCAGCCGGCTCCGCCCTGGTGGTTGGTGAGCCGGGCCCCGGACCGGGCCACGGTCAGGGCCGAGGACCTGAGGACGGCCGAGGGCGTGTGCGCCGGCCGCGGGGCGACCGGCCACCTGCCGTGGAGCGCCAACTGCCCACTGGCGCCGGCCGCGAAGAGTTCCGGTGTCTCGGTGCGGATCTCCACCCTGGTGGCGACTTTGATGCGCTGGCGATTGAACCGGGTCATGCAGGAAGCCTCCCTGGCGGGCACGTGGAAGAGGCCGGATGACGGCGCGTCGGGAGACGCCCCCCGTGATCGAAAGCGGGTGCCGGTGTGAGGTCGTCAGAGAAGTAACCGGAAGACCCAGCGCATCGGGGGGCGTCGGTGCACAACGTAGACCGCCCTCGACCCGCTGTCACCCGATTAATTCCCCGGCCGCAGGAGCGTCGGCCGAGGCGGCCGACGAGAGTCGGAACGCGGCTCCGCTCCGTCGTGATGGACGACGGGCGACAGGCGAAGGGAGCGGGCACGGGCGCGGGCAGATCAAAGTCTGATCGGAATATATCGTTTTCGCTCCCGAATCACCCGATCAGGGAGTGGCGCTGTTCGATTTTTGGGCGCAATGATTCACTCTGCCCCCTCCGGGCAATTGCACGTGGGATTGCACGGTCGGCTGACCTGCGAAATCCCGGAAAAGTATGACCGGAGGGCGTGATCCGCGTTTTTCGTACAAGAGGAGATGAGTCATGGACCGTACTGGCGAGCACTACAATGGGATGTCGGCGGATGCCATCGAGTCGCCGTACCCGGCGCAGAAGGCCGTGAAGAGCCAGGGGCTCGGGGAGTGCGTGACCATGCGTCGCCTGCCCGACGGCCGGGTGGCGGTGTTCCACAGCAAGGACCCGGGCGGCCCGGCCCTGGTCTTCACCCGGCCCGAGATCGACGCCTGGCTGGACGGCGCGAAGAAGGAAGAGTTCGACAACCTTCTGAGCTGATCACACGGGGTTTCCCGTTTTCGCGGGAAACCCGGCGTGACGCCGAAGCCCTCCCTGTGTCAAGCTGGCCGCGATCATTCGGTTTTTCGCAAGGGGGGCCTCGTGTCCGCTGACCCGTTCGACAGCGCTGATTCGAACGAAAACCTGGAGCCGATTTCCCGCGCCGCCGATCAGGGCGCGCCGGAGTGGTCCATTCCCGCCGCGCACCTCGGCCGCAAACTGCGGGCCCTGCGCGGGGGACGGACGCTGCAGTGGTTGAAGACCCGGACCCACTTCTCGGCGTCGAAGCTGAGCCGGATCGAGAACGGGCAGCGCCGCCTGAACAACCCGGAGGACGTCGCCACGATCCTGAACGCCGTCGGGCTGCTGCACGGCCCCGACCGGGCGGCGCTGATGGAGCTCGCGGTCGCCGCGTCGCAGAAGAACCCGCCCGGCTTCCACCGGGACTCCGGCGCCGGGGCGCAGCAGCGGCTGTCCGGGATGGTGTGGCGGGCGACGCTGCTGATCGCCGTGGACGTGAACGTCGTCTCGGGTGCGCTGCAGACCGACCGGTACATGGCGGCGGTCACCGAGGAGACCGTGCTGCGCAGTCGGCTGCACGAGGCGCCGGCGGCGATCGAGGCGCGCAAGGTGCGTCGGCGGGTGGTGCGCGAGTCCGGGGTCCGGGCGGTGTTCTGCATGCACCAGTCCGCGCTGTACCGGGTGATGGGCAGCCACGAGCTCATGGTCGAGCAGTTGGAGAAGCTGCTGGAGTACACCGAGACCCCGAGCATCGGGGTGCGGATCATCCCGGTGGAACTGCCGCTGGCGCTGCAGGTCATGAACCTGACCCTGCTGCACTTCGACACGCCGGACGCCATGCCGGAGCTGATCTACGTGGAGACCGGCGAGCGGGAGGGGCACTACTACTACCCCGGCGAGGGGGACGCGGCGGCCTTCGAGGACTACAAGGAGGTCCTGAACACGGTCGTGGCCAGGGCCCTGCACCGCGAGCCGAGCCGGAAGCTGATCCGGAAGGCCGTCGCCTGGCACCGGGCCCGGATGCGGGGCGGGTCGGCCGGGTGACGGGCGCGGTTCCGCCGCCGCGGAACCGCGCCCACCGGAGAACGGCCCCACGTCCGCCAGGTCACCGGACGACGGCCCACGTCCGCCAGGTCACCGGACGACGGCCCGGGCCCGCCAGGTCACCGGACGACGGCGAGGCCGCCGAACTCGATCCACTCGTCGCTGCGCTGCCGGGGGAAGACCTCCCGGTCGGGGCGCCAGTAGGTCACGTCGCGCAGGCCCGGT
Source organism: Kitasatospora fiedleri (assembly GCF_948472415.1). Taxonomy (NCBI): domain Bacteria; kingdom Bacillati; phylum Actinomycetota; class Actinomycetes; order Kitasatosporales; family Streptomycetaceae; genus Kitasatospora; species Kitasatospora fiedleri. The sequence continues at coordinate 325,956 of NZ_OX419519.1, forward strand.
TCTTCGATCCGCAGCCGGTCGATGTCGAAGAAGGCCCGCACCTCGGCCTCGGTGCGCACCCGGCCCCAGCGTCCGCCGGTGCCCTCCTGCATGAGGCGGGTGACCCCGTCGCGGACCTTCTCGTCCTCGCTGACGAGCTGGCACACCACCACGACGCTTCCGGCGGGCAGGGCGTCGACGGTGCGCCGGATCATGCCGAAAGGACCCTGCTCGTCGGTGAGGCAGTGGGCCACCGACACGAACAGGGCCGCGACCGGCTCCCGGAGGTCGATCCTGGAGCGGAAGTCCTCGTGCGCGAAGATCTGCTCGGTCAGCGTCATGTCGGACGCTATCAGCGCGACCCGCGGGTTCTCGTCGAGCAGGAGGCCGCTGTAGGCCCGGACGTGGGGGTCGTTGTCGATGTAGACGACGCGGCAGTCCGGGTCGATGCGCTGGGCGACCTGGTGGACGTTGTCCTGGGTCGGCAGTCCGGAGCCGTGGTCGACGAACTGCCGGATGCCGTAGTCGCGGACGATGATCTCGACGACCCGGCGCAGGAAGGCGCGGTTGTTCAGCGCCAGCTCCTTGGTGCTGGGCGCGATCTCCAGCAGCTGCGCGACGGCGGCCCGGTCGGAGGCGTGGTTGAACCGCCCGTCGAGCAGGTAGTCGTACATTCTCGCGGCGGTCGGCTTGCTGACGTCGATCTCGTCCGGCAGTGAATCGCTCACGCGTTCCCCCTCGCGTCGCCAAGTGGCTTCTGCGCCAGTCAATGTGACGGCCCGTCATGCTATAGCGCGGGCATGGCGAAGCGGCATCACCCGTGCGGGTGGTGCATGGCGCAAGCATGGCGAGCCCTGGCGCGACCCCTGGTGCGGGCCCGCTCCGGCGCGTTCCGAGGGGGAGGAAGTGCGCCGGAGCGGACGTCGGGGCGGCGGGCTTCGGCGTCCGGTGCTTGGGCGGTGTCCGGTTCTAGATGTCCGGTTCCGAGTGTCCGGTTCTAGGCGGGGGCGTTCCTCCTTCGTTCGGCCAGCAGGCGGCGGGCCACCAGCAGTTCGACGTGCAGTTCGGGTTCGGCGAGCCCCATCAGCTCCGCCGCCACGCAGGCCGGCATGCCGAGGTGCTCGTACAGGAGCGCCGCGTCGGCGGCCCGGGCGGGCAGTTCGCGGTGGAGCGCGTCGGCGCCGGGCCGCGGGACGGCCGCCAGGGCCTCCGCCACCACCTCGCCCAGCACCCGCCAGGCGAACGCCGCCGGATCGGCCGCCAGCACCGCGTCCCAGCTCAACTCGGTGCGCCGCAGCGCGTGCTGGACCACCTGGCGGCTCACCTCCGCGTCGCCCAACCGGGCGCAGGCGTACTGCTCGTAGGGGCCGTGGCGCAGCTGGACGAAGGCCACGTACCCGAGTGCTATCGCGGGCCGGTGACCGGACACCGTGACTCCTTCGACGTCAACTCGACGGAACGGTGACACCCGTTCCGGGCAGGAGGCCCGGGCGGGGAGGCAACCCGGCGCGTACGGAGCGCGCCGGGGCGCGCGGCCGGCCGGACACCACATCCGGCCGGCCGCCGGGAACGTCAGAGCCGGCCGGGCGCGACCGCGCCGACCTGGACGTCCTTCGCCATCCACAGCAGCGCCAACCCCAGCGCCGCATGCTCCCGGCCGTTCGGCCCGTCGGCCACCACGGCCCACCGCAGCGCCGACACCACCAGCGCTCTGCCGAGCTTCACCGAGAACCCGACCGCACCCGGCCGGGGCGTTCCGTCACCCAACCTCCACATCCTGCTAGCGTGGAAGCTCATCGAGGGCATGATCGCTCGATCTCGAGCGGGTCGTTCAAGCATTTCACTGTCCTTGCTTGGATCGGCCCTTCGTCGTGGTCGGTGTTGGCCCACCGGCCACGACAACATCACCGGTACAGTGAGTTGCGGCCTTGGTACGCAACGCTACCCCCGCACCTCCAGCGAACCACGCGGAAAAGCCCCCCGTGCAAACGCGGGCAAAAGCCGGGCGGGAATGTCGCTTTTGTCCGCGACCCTTTCGGCAACGGCCGAGGCCGCACCACCGGACCCGGACCCCACCTGCCCCGCATCGGCGGGATGTCGGCGGTGGCGGTGGCAGTGGTCAGCCGACGAGGTGGGCGTAGGCGACGGTGTTGTCCTGGTAGCCGCCGTGGGCGCGGTCGAAGGTGCCGCCGCAGGTGATCAGGCGGAGTTCGGGCGGGCGGCGGGCGCGTACACCTCGTCGGGGACGTTGGTCTTGGGGTAGTTGGTGACGCGGTCGACGGTGAAGGTCGCGGTGGTGCGGTCGGCGCGGTCGACGGTGAGGGTGGCACCGGGGGTGAGGCGGGAGAGGGGGTGGAAGACGGCGGGGCCGGTGGGGTGTCGACGTGGCCGGTGACGATGGCGGTGCCCGTCTCGCCGGGGCTGGTGCCGGCCGCGTACCAGCCTGCGGTGGCGCCCTGGTCGAGGGGCGGGGGTTGCAGGGTGCCATCCGGGCCGAGCGTGAGCGGGATCAGGGCGGTGTCGATGTCCAGCGAGGGGACGCGCAGGCGGATCGGGTCGGCCCTCGGCATCCCGGCGCGCCGGCGGTGGCGGGGTCGTCCGGGGCCGGGGTGGTGGCGGCCGGTGCGGGCGGGGTGGCGCGGGGGTCCCGGTGGTGGCGAGCACGGTGGCGGTGCCGGCGAGTCCGATCGCGGCGGCCACCAAGGCGGCGGCGAGGCCGTTGCCCCGGGCGCCTCCGGGTCCGCGCCGGTCGCCGTCGGGTGTGCCGGCTGCTGTGCTGCCCACTTCGTTCACCGCTCTCCTCGTCGCCACCGCTCCAGACCGTCCAGGGCCGCGGGATGCGGCCCTGGACGGCGGGACCGGCGGAACCGGGCCGTGGGGAGCCGGGGGTCAGTGCCGGCCGGTACGGGTGCGGCGGCGGACCACCACGGCACCGCCGCCGGCCGCGAGGGCCAGGGCACCGAGGACCGCGGCGGCCTGGGTGTGGTCGGACGGCCCGTAGCCGGCCGCAACCGCGCCGCGCGGCACCGCGGCGGAGGCGGAGGCACTCGGCGAGGCGGAGGCCGAGGCGACGCTCGAAGCGGGGGCCGAAACGGGGCCGAAGCGGAAGTCGCGGCGGAGGCCGAGGCGGTGGTGCCGGCCGCCGTGGACGCGCTCGCCGAAGCGGAGGGCGCGGCGCTCGCGGAGGCCGCGGCGCCGGAGGTGGTGCCGGCCGGCAGGTCCTCGCACGCGATGCCGTCGTTGTCGGTGTCGAGGTGGTTCGGGTCGGAGGTGTCCGCGTCCAGCACCGCCTGCGCCTGCGGCTGCGTCGTGAAGTCCGAGCAGTTCAGGTCCGCCGTGGGGGTCAGGGCTTGGGCGGAGGTCGCCGAGGCGACCGGCACGAGGACGGCCGCACCCAGGGCGGCAGCAGCGAGAACGGCGTGAACACGCATGGCCATCACGTTCCTTCACAACGAGTACGGGGACTGCCACCCATCGTGTCCACGACTGGTCGACGCGCCACCGGAACGGGCCGCTCCCACCCGCCGAGCGGCGGCCGTCCCCCTCCCGTCGCCGCCGTACCGGCGGGGCGTCGCGCCGCAGCAGGGGCCCTGACGCCGTTAGCCCGATCGGGAGCCGCCGCACACTGCGGACGGGTCCGGCACCGGTGGGTTCGCGGACCGGGGGTCGAATCCGGGGTGCGAGGATCGGGCCGTGCGCGCCGGTGGCGGGTGGGCACCCGGGCGTTCAGGGGGCTGGGGGCTGGCAGAAGTGCTGGGGATGTTCGCCGGAGGCACGCACGGCACGGTTGGTGGTCGCGGACGACGGTGAAGCCCCGCCGGAGTTGACCGTGGAGCCCTGGGCGGACACCTTCCTGGTGGTGCACCGGCGGGATTCGGTCGCGGTGCGGGCCAACGGCCACTGCTTCCGCCTCGCCGCCACGGCGGGCCGTCCGATCGGCGCGGCCGACCGGGGGTGCCCGGTTGGGGAGGCGGATTCCCAAGGGCGTCCCTGAGCGGCGACGACGCGTGCCGCTGCCGACAGCCGCCGCGCGATGCGTCGCCGTACCGGCGGTGGCGTCCGGTGCCCCGGGCCCCCTCCGGTAGGGCGGCGAGCCACGCTCCGGGGGGTGGGCCCGGGGCGTTCCGGTTTCTCGCGCGGAGGCCGAGGTCCCCGTGGGGGTCTTCGGTGGCTCGGCCGGGCGGGGTCAGGGCGGCGGGCCGACCGGGGCGAGGAGGGTGTGCAGGGGGCGGTTGTGGCGGTGCAGCCAGGCGCGGTAGGCGGGGTTGGCGCCGGCCAGGGCGAGGTAGGCGTGGCAGAGGTCGACCCAGAGGCCGTCGAGGGCGGGGCCGCCGACGGTGTCGGGGCGCCAGGTGAGCAGGAGGCGGACGGCGAGCGGGTCGCCGTGGACGGGGCGCAGGACGGTGCCGGGGCCGGGTGGCGAGGTGGGTTGGCAGGGGCGGACGGCTTCGCCGGAGGCGACGAGTTCGGCGGCGGTGGCGTTGTCGCGGACCTGGACGACGCGCGGATCGAGTCCGGCTTCGGCGAAGACCCGGCGGAGGGCGGCGTACTCGTGGTCGGCGGTGGGGTCGACCATCCAGGTGTCGTGGGCGAGGTCGGCGAGGCTGACGACCGGTCGGCCGGCGGCGGGGTGGGTCTCGGCGAGGGCGACGAACTGGGGTTCGCGGGCGACCAGCACCCGCTGTTCGGTGCCGGCCGGCACGTGCAGCGGGAAGCCCTCGCTCTCGTGGACGAAGGCGGTGTCGAGCTGTTCGGCGGCGACCAGGTGGAGCAGGGCGATCGCCGAGATGTCGATGTGGATGGTGGTGTCGGTCTCCGGGAGCCGGTCGTGGATGCGGCGCAGCCAGGCGGCGACCGCGCGGCTGCCGACGCTGCCGATCCGCAGTCGGCGGCGGCCCGGTCCGGCGGCCTCGGCGCGGGCGGCGGCGAGGAGGGCGTCCATCTCGGTGATCACGGGGCGGGCGCGGGAGAGCACCGAGTGGCCGAGGGCGGTGGGGCGGCTGCCGGTCTGTCCGCGGGTGAACAGCCGTCCGCCGATGGTGCGTTCGATGCGGTGCAGTTGGGTGGTCAGCGACGGCTGGGTCATGCCGAGTCGACGGGCGGCCTTCCGGACGCTGCCGGTGTCCGCGATCGCGCACAGCACCCGCAGGTGTCGGACGTCGAGCTCCATCACGGGAGCATAGCCAGACGCCCCTCATCTGCCAAGAGCATGTCAAGAGTCGACCACGGTCCGTCAAACCGCTGACCGAGCCAGGGTATTGACCGGTGCTATCGCCGGTTGCCATCTCCGCGCCCCGCCCGCCCTGCCCCAAGCTCGGTGCAACAACCCGTCACCGCGTCCCGGACGGCCTCCCCACGGCCCCGGGGCCCGCGAAAAAATGGAGTCCCCACATGAACCGCTCCATGACCGTGCTCGCCGCCGCCCTCGGGCTGGTCCTCGCGGTCGGCACCGCCACCGTGCCCGCCGCCGCGGTCACCGCCCCCGGCGCCCCCACCGCCCAGGGCTACACCCCGTCCGCGGGCATCGCCGCCAACTCCGCCGAGGAGGCGGGCAACAAGGCGTTCTACGAGGCGGTGATGAAGTCGGCCCGCGCCAAGCAGGCCGCCAACCCCTACCTGCTGACCGTGGCCGTCACCTACGACGCCAGCCAGGCCCCGACCTTCCGCAGCGTCATCTCGCAGAGCGCGCAGATCTGGAACTCCTCGTCAGCAACGTCCAGCTCCGCTCGGGCACCAACGCCGACTTCCGCTACTACGAGGGCAACGACTCCCGCGGCTCCTACGCCTCCACCGACGGCCACGGCCGCGGCTACGTCTTCCTCGACTACGCGCAGAACCGGCAGTACAGCTCGCTGCGCGTCACCGCCCACGAGACCGGCCACGTGCTCGGCCTGCCCGACCACTACTCCGGCCCGTGCAGCGAGCTGATGTCCGGCGGCGGCCCCGGCACCTCGTGCACCAACCCGTACCCGAACACCACCGAGCGGAACCGGGTCAACAGCCTCTGGGTGAACGGCCTCGCGACCGTCGGCTGACCCCGCCCGCCCGCCTGTCCGTCCGCCCGTACCGGACCCCCGTCGGCCGCCCCGGCCGGCGGGGGTCCCGCGGCGCCGTACCGCTCCCGCTCAGCCGCCGAGCGCCGTCCCGAGCGCGCAGGCGAACACGGCCGTCACCCACGTCCACAGCACCGACAGCGTCGCGTGGGCGGCGGTCCGCAGCCGGTCGCCGCGCCACAGCTTCGGGGAGAACACCGCGAACTCGAAGATCCAGCGGGTGCCCCAGAAGAGGGTCTGCGCGGCCAGCAGCGCGGTGCCGAGCCGGCCGCCGGCGAGCAGGTCCCGGGTGAGCAGCAGCGGCAGCAGGCCGAGCAGGACGCAGGTCAGGGCGATGAAGAAGAGGTGCACGTAGGAGACCTGGCGGGTCAGCAGGGTGGTTCCGGCCAGGTCGGCGGGCCAGCCGATGAGCCGCGGCAGGACGAGGTGGAGCGCGCCCATCGCGATCAGGGCCGCGCCCACCAGGCGTAGTTGGCCGTCCAGGGTGAGCAGGTGGGTCACGGTGTGCGGCGCTTTCCGGTCGGGGTGACGGTCGGGATGGTGGTCGGGGCGGTGGTCGGGGTGCTGGTCGGGATGACGGCGGGGGTGAGGGAGAGGGCGGTGACGAGTCCGCCGATCCGCCGTTGCGCGACGGGGCGCAGACCCGCTGCGGCCGCGGCCCGGAGCCAGGTCCGGCGGGGGAAGAAGTGCCGGGCGCCGGGGCCGTAGACCGCGGTGTTGGCGGCGTCCCGCAGGTGCTCGACCAGGACGAGGCGGCCGTCGGGGCGCAGTACCCGGCGCGAACTCGGCGAAGAGCGCGTGCCGGTCGTCGGGTCGGCGCAGTTCGTGGGCGGCGAAGACGGCGAGGACGGTGTCCGCCGAACCGGTCGCCGCGGGCAGCCGGTCCGGCCGTCCGGGCAGGGTGCCCGGGACGGGCGGCACCCGGCGGCGGGCCCGGCGGATCGATCCCTCGGTCATCAGGGCCGGGTGGTAGAGGTCGACCACGGTCTGCGGGTGGCCCGGCCAGCGGGCCGCCACCGGCCGACTGGTCTCGTCGAGGCCGGAGGAGACCACCAGGTGTGCGCCCGGGCCGGTCGGCAGCAGTTCCTCCAGCCAGTCGAAGGTGCGCAGCTCCGAGCGGTCGTAGACCCACCAGGTGGCGGCCGTGCCGGTCGCCAGCAGGGCCGCGGCGGCGACCGCGCCCGCCCGGGCGACGGGGGCGACGGGCCCGGGCAGACGGTGCGCGAGGGCGAGGCCGACTGCCGCAGTGAGGCAACCCGCCGCGTACATCGGCCAGTTGTAGCGGACGACCTCCCGGACCCCGGAGAAAGCGGTTGGCTCTCCCGGGGCCGTGGCGGGCGGCTCTTCCGGGGCCGTGGCGGGCGGCTTCACCGTTCGGCCCCGTTCTCGGCGCGGCGCTGGCCGGCGTGCCAGCCGTAGTCGAGGTCGGCGACGTGGAAGGCGTTGGCGAGTACGGGAGTCGTCCCGGCGAACGGGCCGTGCTCGAAGAAGGTGGGCGGGGTCGGCAGTTCGACGGCGACCGGAGTCGGCTCCCAGTGGGTCCGGGTGGCCTTGACCACGATCATCGACCCGGTCTCCGGCTCGTGTTCGAAGGTGTAGGGCAGCGGGCCGGCGAACCGCCGGGCGTCCTTGGCGCAGGCGAACGGGCTGCCGGCCGGCAGGTCGGCGGGGGCGGAACCGAGGTCGGCCCGCACGTACAGGTCGGCCCGGCCGTCGCGGCTGACCACCCGGAACTCCAGGGTGTCGCCGACGACCCGGCTGCCGATCCGGGCCGGCCGGTAGTGGTAGCGCGTGAGCAGGTTGCCGCCGAGGGCCATGACCCGGCTGTCCGTGTCGCTGCGGAGGATCTTCAGCCCGCGCATGGCCCGTCCCCCGGGGGTGGGGAAGCGGGTGAAGATCCGGTACCCGGTCAGCACCCGGTCGGCGCCGAGCCGGGCGGGCAGGAAGGCGGGCCGCAGGCTCCGGGTGTCCACCAGGGCGGCCGCGACGAACCCGTGCTCGGTGCCGACCGGGTCGGTGTAGGTGTCGAGCGCGAGCCCCGGTGGCAGCAGCGGTTCCAGGACGTGCGGGGGCAGGGCGTAGGTCAGGACCAGCGAGTGCGCGAAGTGGGTCCGCATCGGGACGGGGTGGCGGCGCAGCAGGTGTTTCATCGGGTCTCGGCTCCGTCCGTCCCGGTTCCGTCCGGCCCGGTTCCGTCCGTCCCGGTTCCGTCCGGCCCGGTGCGGACGGCCCGCACCACGCCCCAGATCATCGACCGGTCCTCGGCGGCGAGTCCCGGCCCGCCGGGGCCCGGTTCGCGCAGGCTGCGGACCACCGCGGTGCCGCCCGGCCGCACCGCGTGCTCGACGGCGGCGCGCAGCCGCCGGGCGAACTGCGGCCCGGGCCCGTCGACCACGTTGGAGAGCGTCACCGCGTCGTAGCTCCCGGCGGCGGACCGCTCCAGGTGCTCGACGACCTCGCCCCGCACCAGCCGCACCCGCCCGCCGCCGGCCGTGGCTGCGGCGGGTGCGAGGGCGGAGGCGGGAGCGGGTGCGGGTGCGGCTGCGCCTGGGCGTTCGCGGCCGAGCAGCAGCCGCCAGGCCCAGTCGTTGGCCGCGTTGGGGTGCCGGGCGACGGTCCGGGCGATCCGCCGGAGCAGCACGGTGTCGAAGCCGCGCGGGAGCGCGCACCGGAAGCCCGGGCGCAGCGCGGCGGCGAGCGCCCCGGCGGGCCGCAGGGCGGCGGCGGCGAGCAGCCGCAGCCCGGGGCCGTCGAACTCGGCGGCCCACCGCTGCCGTTGCTCGCCGGGATCGTCGAGGCGCAGGAAATCGGCGACGGACGCGGGCCGCCAGGCCGGCAGCAGGGCGGCGGCCGTGGCGCGGCCGAGGCCGGTCAGCCGTTCGGCCGTGCCGGTGAGCGCGGGTGCCCCGGCTTCCAGCCGGGACCGGGCGTAGGCGAGTTGGGCGGGGTTCAGGTCGATGGCGGTGACCTCGTACCCGGCCGCGGCGAGGGCGGCGGCGGTGTCCCCGGCGGAGGCGATGCAGAGCACCCGGGCACCGGGCGGCGGGAAGACCGCGAGTTCGACGGCCGGGTCCTCGTACATCCGGCCGAAGAGCACCCGGGGACGGCGGGCGGGCCCGGCGAACAGCCGACCCGCCTGCCACGGCGTACCGGCGGCGGCGGGGGCCGACGGGCGCGGTACGGCTCCGAGCCGCCCGACGGCGGCGGAGACCGAGGCGGTCACCACGCCCGGGCCCCCTGCCGCTCCACGCCCACCGGACGCCGGGCCGCGACGAGCCAGATCAGCGCGAGGAAGCAGAGGTCCTGGACGACCAGCCGCCCGGGCTCCGGGATGTGGTCGGCGCCGAAGAGCAGTCCGCCGGTGTTGAAGCCGACCACCAGGAGCGTCTGCACGACTGCGGCGGCGTACGGGCGGCGGCCCAGCAGCACCCACGTTCCGAGTGCGACCTCGGCGAGGCCGAGGACGACCAGGAGCGGGGTGACCGCGCCGGTCGGCAGCAGGGGCAGCCCTTCGACGATGGCCCGTTGGTCGGCCCGCCCGGGGAGGACCTTGCACCAGAAGCCCTCGTACCACCACATCGATGCGACCGCGACGGCCGGCCACCGGGTCCTTCCGAGGTCTGCCACGATCCCCCTCCCCCTCCCCCGGCCGTCCGCGCGCAGGGCACGGCGGCGCCGGCCCGGACTGGTGTCCGGACCTCGTGGCGCCGATCATGCCGCACATTTTGAACGTGTTCAACTTGTTGGGGCTAGGACCTTTCGGAGTGCTCCGGGCTCTCCCGGCGCGGGGCCGCGAGGCGGAGCGGCTGGGGGTGCAGGGCGGCCGGGTGGGGGCCGTGGCGGGGGTCGAGTTCGTGGAGGATCTGCTGGGTCTCGTCCATGATCGAGCCGTGCAGGGACCAGACGGCGGGGCCGTGGTCGGTGCGGCAGAGCGTCTCGGCGGCGGCGGCGTGGCGGTCGTGGCCCCGTTCCAGGGCGGCCGTCAGGTCGTCGGTGTGCGCGGCCTCGCGGACGCGGTCGCGCTGGATGCGGGCGAGGACGTCGAGCGCGTCGCCGACGGCCTCCAGGACGTCGCCGATCGGCCGGACCCGTTCGCGCGCGTCGCTGAGCGCTTCGGCCCCGCGCGGGAACTGGCGCTCGCCGCGGGCCAGGTCGTCCAGGCCGCGGAGCACCGATCCGAGCTGGTCGCAGACGTGGCCGAGGCAGGTCAGGCCCTCGCCCAGCGGGCCGAGTGCGACCGCCGGGTCGGTGCCCTGCCGCAGCCGACGGGGGTTGAGGCGGATGCCCTCCTCGGCCTGGACGGCCGCCTGCCGGGCCCGGTCGAGTTCGCGGGCGGCCGTCTCCACCCGGCGCAGCCAGCCGTCGGAGGTCCGTTCGTCCCAGCCCTCGCGCAGTCCGCGGGCGGTGTCGTGGGCGATGTCGGCGAGGCGGTGGGCGACCCGGGCGGAGCGGTCCGCGGCGTGGCCGACGTAGGTGGGGGGCGCCGCGACCAGGTTGACCAGGACGCCGGAGGCGACGCCGACCAGGGTGTCCCAGATCCGGACGGGGGCGTACGGCGCGCCGGTGCTGAGCACGAGCAGGACGGTGACCGGCACCTCGGTGGCCTGCTCGCCCAGGCGCAGCAGCTTCCCCAGGCCCAGGCAGACGCCGACGGCGAGGCCGATGGTGGCGAAGTTCGCCCCGGCCAGGCGCAGCAGGCCGAGGGCGGCCAGGGCCCCGAGCATGACGCCGCCGAACTGCCGCAGGCCCTGCGCGAGCGTCCGGAACACCGTGAGCTGGACGGTCAGCAGCGCCGCCAGGGGCGCCAGGACGGGCTGCTCGTCCTCGCCCAGCAGCACGACCGCGACCTCCCAGGCCAGTGCGCAGGCCACCGCCACCCGGGCGGTCCGCACCACCCCCTCGCGGTGCGCCCGGACGGCCCGCCCGGGGTGGCGCAGCGCGTCCCGGACGGCCCGCCACCCGTCCGCCGCCTTCCCGCGCCACGCCGCCGCCGGGCCGGGGGCGGTCACGGCAGGTCGGGCGTGGTCCGGACGAGTTCGGCCGTGCAGAAGGCGCACCGGCTCGCCTGGGCGGGGATCGCGGACAGGCACTCGGGGCAGTCGCGCTTGGGCGCCTGGACGTCCTGGTGCGGGGCGAAGCGCTCGTGCAGCTTGTTGAACGGGAGCACGACCACGAAGTAGAGCACCAGCGCGGTGAGCAGGAGGGTGATCACGGCGTCGATGAACGCGCCGTACGGGAACTCCACCCCGTGGAGGTGGAGGGTCCGGCGGCTGAAGTCGCCGACCGCGCCGGTGGCGAGGCCGACCAGCGGGGTGAGGAAGGCGCGGACCAGGGCGGTGACGACGCCCGAGAAGGCCGCTCCGATCACCACGCCCACGGCCAGGTCGACGACGTTGCCCCGTAGGACGAAACCCCGGAAACCCTTCACTGACGTCCGTCCTTCCCCTTGGTCTCCGCGCGGCGGTCGTGTGCGGTCCGCGCCCGGCGGCCTTCTGCCCGGTCCGCCCGTCCGCATGCCCGGCCCGCCCGCACGCGTGTTCGGCCGCAGGCGTGTTCGGCCGCTCCCGCTGCTGAGGGGCCCGGGCCGGGGTGCCCGGGGGGCCGGGCCGGTGGCGATAGGATGCCGCCGGAGCCGGTCGGGGTGGAGGGAGGGCGTGTGAGGAGCGCACGTGCGGTGTCCACCCTCGACTCCGTCGAAGCGGGTGATCACGTCTGCTGGCTGGTCGGCCCGGACGACGACTTCGCCGTGACGGCGCGGGCCTTCGCCGCCGACGGCGCGCTCTTCGGCGACAAGGTGCTGGTCATCGGCACGCCCGACACCCGCTGGTCGCTGGGCGGCGCGGCCCAGGGCGTGGTCCTCGACCCGGTCGCCGAGCGGGCGGGCGGGTCGGTGTGGGACGCGGCGGCGCTGCTGGAGACGGTGCGCCGGGAGGCGGACGCCGCGTGCCGGCAGGGCTTCCGCGCGCTGCGGGTGCTGGCCCGGATGGACCGGGTGTGGCCGGGCGGGGCGAGCCCGCGGGAGATCGCCCGGCACGAGCTGGGCCTGGACGACCTGGTGCTCGCCGGGGCGGCCGTCGTCGTCTGCGCCTACCACCAGGTCGGTTTCCGCCCGGCGGCCCTCGACCAGGCCGTCGGAGTACATCCGCAGCAGTTGGGCACACGTGCGGAGGTGCCGGGATTTCGGATGTACAGCGCGGGAACGGACTGCTGGAGCGTGAGCGGCGTGGTGGACTTCGAGGGCGCCGAGGCGTTCCGTACCGCCTTGGACGCCCTGGTCGCCCGGTCCGCCACCGTGCGCCTGCGCTGCCAGGACCTCGAACTGGTGGACGTCGCGGGCATGCGCGCGCTGGCGGACGCGGCGCGCGGGGTCCCCGGCCGCCGGATCGTGGTCGAGAACACGGACGAGACGTTCCGGCGCTGCTGGTCGCTGCTCGGCTACGACGTCCCGCAGATCCCCGTGGAGCTGGCACCGTGAGCGAGAACAGCACGACGCGCCCGGCCGCCTCCGCCCAGGACACGGCCTTCCGGCACGAGCTGTACCCGTACGACGGGGACGCGCAGTTCCTCGACGGCGCCATGTCCTTCATCCGGGACGCCCGCGCGGGCAGCGAGCCGGTGCTGGTCGCGGTCGCGGAGCCGAAGGAGCGCATGCTGCGCACCGAGCTGGCGGGCACGGACGCCGCCGACTGCGTCACCTTCCTCGACGCCGCCGCGCTGGGCCGCAACCCCGGGCGGCTGATCCCGGCCTGGCGCGACTGGGTCTCCAAGGCCGCCGAGGGCAGCCCGGTGCGCGGCATCAGCGAATCCGCGTGGAGCGACCCCTCACCGGCGGAGAGCGGCGAGTTCGGGTACCACGAGTGGCTGCTGAACCTGGCGTTCGCCCAGTCGCCCGCCTGGTGGCTGCTCTGCCCGTACGACACCGCGGCGCTGGAGCCCGGCGTGGTGGAGTCGGCCCGGCGCTGCCACCCGATGCTCCTCAGCGAAGGGGCCCACGGGCCCAACGGCTCCTACGTCGAGGAGCCCTACGCCTTCCCCGAACTCACCCCCGCAACCTCCCCCACCAGGAACTCCCCTACCAGCGGGGCCGGCTCGCCGCGGTCCGCGCCCACATCACGGCCTGCGCGACCCCGCACGGCCTGGGCGGCACCCGGCTGCGCGAACTGCTGATCGCCGCCTCCGAGATCGCCGCCAACAGCATCAAGCACGGCGGCGGCCGGGGCGTCCTGCGCACCTGGGTGGAGGACACCGACCTGATCTGCGAGTTCCACGACTCCGGCCACCTCCAGGACCCGCTGGTCGGCCGGCTCCGGCCGACCGCCGACCAGATCGGCGGCCGCGGGCTCTGGATGGTCCAGCAGCTCTGCGACCTCGTCCAGATCCGCTCCACCGCGGAGACCGGCACCACCATCCGCCTGCACACCCGGCTGCCCGAGTAGCCCGCCGGTCAGTGGTCCCGGAGCTCCGGGTCGGCGCGCACGGCGTACGGGACGAAGGTGCTGGTGTGCTCGTCGGCGGCGAGGGTGCGGCCGAGGGCGGGGGCGGAGCGCTGCGGGCAGGCGGGGCGGTCGCAGACCTTGCAGCCGAGGCCGATGGGGGTGGCGCCGGACTCGTCCGCGAGGTCGAGCCCGGCGGAGTAGACCAGGCGGTGGGCGTGCCGGACCTCGCAGCCCAGGCCGATGGCGAAGGTCTTGCCGGGGCGTCCCCAGCCGCCGGGTGAGCGGGTGACGGCGCGGGCGGTCCACAGGTAGCGGCGGCCGTCGGGCATCGCGGCGACCTGGACGTGCACCCGGCCGGGGGCGGCGAAGGCGTCGTAGACGTTCCACAGCGGGCAGGTGCCGCCGGTGCGGGAGAAGTGGAACGGGGTGGCGGACTGCCGTTTGGAGACGTTCCCGGCCCGGTCGACGCGGACGAAGGAGAACGGCACCCCGCGCAGGCCGGGGCGCTGGAGGGTGGACAGGCGGTGGCAGACCGTCTCGTAGCCGACGCCGAAGTGGTCGGCGAGGTGCTCGATGTCGTAGCGGGAGCGCTCGGCCTCGGCGTGGAAGGCGGCGTAGGGCAGGATCAGCGCGGCGGCGAAGTAGTTGGCGAGACCGATCCGGGTGAGCGCGAAGGCGGTGGAGCCCTCCGGGGTGTCCTGGGCGGCGAGTTCGGACAGCAGCGCGTCGTGTTCCAGGTAGGCGAGCTGGGTGGCCATCCGGAACGCCTGCTGGCCGGGGCGCAGCCGGTCGGAAAGGCGGAGGGTGCGCGTCGGTTCGTCGTACTGGTGGAGGTGCGGGCCGCCGGCGGAGGTGCGCACCCGGTGCGCGGTAGACAGCCGGTCGCTCAGTGCCTCCCGCACGATGCCGCGCCGCAGGCCGATCCTCACGGCCAGCTCCTCCGCGGCGGAGTCGAGCTCGTGGAGGTAGTTCTGCCGGCGGTAGAAGAACTCGCGGACCTGTTCGTGCGGGGTGCGGGCGTCGGCCGGGACGCCCCGGTCGCCGGCCAGGACGGCGAGCTGCTCGGCGGTGTCCCGGCGGCCCCGGGCCAGGTCGGTGAGCAGCCGGGCCACGGCGGGCAGGCGGGTGGCGACCTCGTCGAGCTCGCCGGGGGTGATCCGCTGTGCCGCGATCTCCTCGCCGAGGGCGTCGCGCAGTTCGGCGGTGAGCCGGGCGCTGTCGGGCGGGGCGAAGTAGCCGGCCTCGACGCCGAACGCCTCGGTGAGGCGCAGCAGGACGGGGACGGTGAGCGGGCGGGCGTCGTGTTCGAGCTGGTTGAGGTAGCTGGGTGAGAGTTCGAGCAGCCGGGCGAGGGCGGCCTGGCTGAGGCCGCGCTCCTCGCGGAGCCGGCGCAGCCTGGCGCCCGCGAACGCCTTTCCCATCGTCGCTCCCCTCGTGCCGACCGGGTCGGCTCGTCGGCTGTTCGGCGGGGTGGAGCTTAGCCGGACGGACGCTCGCCGGTCCTTCGCAGCCTTCGCAAACGTGCTGGAGAGGCTTCGCACAAGTTGGCAGCAGTCCAGCGGTGACGGCGCCGGAACGGCCTGGAAGAGTCGTCGGTGCGGCCGGAAGGTGCAGTCGGAAATCACGAACCCACAGGTCAGTCACCGTGGTTCGGGCTTCCCGGGTAACCACGTCCTGCGGTGCACCACCGCTGCCCGGCACCGGCCGGCCGCCCGTCCACCTCGCGGCGAGAGGTATCTCACACCCTTCGCAACACACCTCGGGAGCCGGATCACCATGACCCAGTCGGTTCGACAGCAGCAGGAGCACCAGGCAGCCGCGCTCGAAGCCCGGTGGGCGTCCGATTCCCGCTGGGCGGGCATCGAGCGCACGTACACCGCCGAGGACGTGGTGCGCCTGTCGGGTTCGGTGCGCGAGGAGCACACCCTGGCGCGCCGCGGCGCGGAGCGGCTGTGGCGGCTGCTGCACGAGCGCGACTATGTCCACGCCTTGGGCGCCCTGACCGGCGGTCAGGCCGTGCAGATGGTCAAGGGCGGGCTGGAGGCGGTCTACCTGTCGGGCTGGCAGGTCGCGGCGGACGCCAACCAGGCCGGGCAGACGTACCCGGACCAGAGCCTGTACCCGGCGAACTCGGTGCCGCAGGTGGTGCGCCGGATCAACAACGCGCTGCTGCGCGCCGACCAGATCGACGCCGCCGAGGGCAACGACGGCCCGGACTGGCTGGTGCCGATCGTGGCGGACGCGGAGGCCGGGTTCGGCGGCCCGCTGAACACCTTCGAGCTGACCAAGGCGATGATCGCGGCCGGTGCGGCGGGCGTCCACTACGAGGACCAACTGGCGTCCGAGAAGAAGTGCGGCCACCTGGGCGGCAAGGTCCTCGTCCCCACCGCCCAGCACGTCCGCACTCTCAACGCCGCCCGGCTGGCCGCCGACATCGCCGACGTGCCGACCCTGGTCGTGGCGCGCACCGACGCGCTGGCCGCCAACCTGCTGACCAGCGACGTGGACGAGCGCGACGCCCGGTTCTGCACCGGCGAGCGCACCGCCGAGGGCTTCTACCGGGTCGAGCCCGGCATGGCGCCGGTGATCTCGCGCGGCCTGGCCTTCGCCCCGTACGCGGACCTGCTGTGGGTGGAGACCGGCACGCCGGACCTCGCCCAGGCCCGGGAGTTCGCGGAAGCGGTCAAGGCGCAGTACCCGGACAAGATGCTGGCGTACAACTGCTCGCCGTCGTTCAACTGGAAGGCCGCGCTGGACGACGACCAGATCGCCAAGTTCCAGCGGGAGCTGGGCGCGATGGGCTACCGCTTCCAGTTCATCACCCTGGCCGGCTTCCACGCCCTGAACCACTCGATGTTCCAACTGGCGCGCGGCTACGCCGAGCACGGCATGACCGCCTACGTCGAGCTGCAAGAGGCCGAGTTCGCGGCCGCCCCCGCCGGCTACACGGCGGTCAAGCACCAGCGCGAGGTCGGCACCGGCTACTTCGACCTGGTCTCCACCGCGCTCAACCCGAACGCCGAGACCCTGGCGCTGACCGGCTCCACCGAGGCCGAGCAGTTCCACTGAGCCACCCCGCGGCGGCCGCCCCGGCAGGATGCGGGGGCTCCACGACCGCCGCCCGTCCCGCCCGGGCCTCGTTGAGGGACGAGGCCCCGGGCCCCAGCCCCCGATCCCCGCCGTCTGCCCCTGGAGTACCGGATGAGCCCGACCAGCCGCACCGAGACCACCGCCGGAACCAGTGTCGAGGTGCTCGGCGCGTACGAGGACCGCTTCGAGGAGGTGCTCACCCCGGCCGCTCTGGAGTTCGTGGGCCGCCTGCACGAGGTCTTCGCCGACCGCCGCGCCGAACTACTCGCCGAACGGGCCCGCCGTGCGGCGGAATTGGCCGACGGCGGCACACTGGACTTCCGACCGGAGACCGCCGCCGTCCGGGCCGACGACAGTTGGCGGGTCGCTGGAGCCGGCCCCGGACTGACCGACCGCCGGGTGGAGATCACCGGCCCGCCCGAGCGCCGGATGGCCGTCAACGCGCTCAACTCCGGCGCGAAGGTGTGGCTGGCGGACTTCGAGGACGCCACCACCCCCACCTGGCACAACCTGGTCACCGGCCAACTCAACCTGATCGACGCGATCGAACGCCGGATCGACGACACCACCCCGGAGGGCAAGCGCTACCGGATCGGCGACGACCCGGCCACCGTCGTGGTCCGCCCGCGCGGCTGGCACCTGGAGGAGCACCACCTGCTGATCGACGGCCGGCCCGCCGTCGGTGCGCTGGTCGACTTCGGGCTGTACCTCTTCCACTGCGGGCAGCGGCAGATCGACCGCGGCCGGGGCCCGTACTTCTACCTGCCGAAGCTGGAAAACCACCTGGAAGCGCGGCTGTGGAACGACGTGTTCGCCTTCGCCCAGGCCGCCCTCGGCATCCCGTACGGGACGATCCGCGCCACCGTGCTGATCGAGACCATCACCGCCGCCTTCGAGATGGACGAGATCCTCTACGAACTGCGCGACCACGCCGCCGGGTTGAACGCCGGCCGGTGGGACTACCTGTTCTCGATGATCAAGAACTTCGCGCAGGCCGGGCCCCGGTTCGTGCTGCCCGACCGGGCCACCCTGACCATGACGCAGCCCTTCCTGCGCGCCTACACCGACCTGCTGGTGCGCACCTGCCACCGGCGCGGCGCGCACGCCATCGGCGGCATGGCCGCGGCTGTCCCGCAACGCGACCGGGCCGCCAACGAAGCCGCGCTGACCCGGGTCCGGATCGACAAGGAGCGGGAGGCCGGGGACGGCTTCGACGGCTCCTGGGTCGCGCACCCCGCCCTGGTCGACACCTGCCGCACCGCCTTCGACGCCGTCCTGGGCGAGCGCCCGCACCAGCTCGACCGCGCCCGCGAGGACGTCCAGGTCACCGCCGCCGACCTGCTCTCCGTCCACCGGCTCACCGCCGGACTGCCGACAGAGCAGGGCCTGCACGCCAACGTCTCCGTCGCGCTGCGCTACCTGACGGCCTGGCTCGGAGGAGCTGGCGCGGTCGCGGTGTTCGGCCTGATGGAGGATGTCGCCACCGCCGAGATCGCCCGCTGCCAGCTCTGGCAGTGGCAGCACCACCGTACCCGTCTCATCGGCGGCTCGCTCGCCACCCCCGACGCCGTCCGGCGGCTGGTCGACCGCGAACGCGCCGTGCTCATCGCCGAAGGCGCCGACCCGGGCCGGCTCGACGACGCGGTGCGGATCCTGGAGGAGACCGCGCTCGGCGCCGAGCTTCCCGCCTTCCTCACCACCGCCGCCTACGCCCGCCACTTGGTGCGCACCACCGTCCCGGTCGGCACCGGCCCGGACGGAGCGGTCGCATGAACGACATCCGCCGGGTCGCCGTCGTCGGCGCCGGACAGATGGGCTCCGGCATCGCCGAGGTCTTCGCCCGCGCCGGGCTCGACACCGTCGTCTGTGAGAACGGAGCAGCCGCGCTCCGGGCCGCCCGCCGCCGGATCGACCGCTCGCTGCACCGGGCCGCCGAACGCGGCCGGATCAGCGAGCAGCAGCGCACCGACGCCTGGGCGCACCTGCTGTTCGCCGACGACCTCGACGCCCTGGCGGACCGTCAGCTCGTCGTCGAGGCCGTGGTCGAGGACGAGCGGGCCAAGACCAGCGTCCTCGGCGCCCTGGACAAGGTGCTGTTCGCGGAGGACGCCGTGCTGGCCACCAACACCTCAGCCATCCCGGTGACCCGGCTCGGCATCGCCACCGGACGCGCCGCCCACGTCCTGGGCCTGCACTTCTTCAACCCGGCACCGGTGATGCCGCTGGTCGAACTGGTCTCCTCACTGCACACCGCGCCGGCCGTTCTGGACCGGGTGGAGTCCTTCGCCCGGGACGTGCTGGGCAAGCACGTCGTCCGCTCCCGCGACCGGGCCGGTTTCGTCGTCAACGCCCTGCTGGTCCCCTACCTGTTGTCCGCGATCCGGATGGCCGAGGCGGGCCACGCCGACCCGGCCGACATCGACGCCGCCATGGTCCACGGCTGCGCCCACCCGATGGGCCCGCTCGCCCTGGCCGACCTGATCGGCCTGGACACCGTCGAGGCGATCGCCCGCTCCATGTACGAGGAGTACAAGGAGCCGCTGTACGCGGCCCCGCCGCTGCTGTCCCGGATGGTCGACGCGGGCCTGCTGGGCCGCAAGTCCGGTCGCGGCTTCTACGACTACACCGCAGCTTCCTGATCTGCGATTTCCTGCCGGTCGGCCCGCTACGGGGGTGAGCCGACCGGCATCCCCGGCCTCGTGACGTTCGGTCACATCAACTGTCAGTGCGGCTCCTGGGGAGAATCTGGGGAGTTCTGCCGGCTCCCCGCGCTGAGCCAGTTGTCGACCGCCGCCCGACCGCGCTGAGCGTCCTCGGGGATGAAGTGGGCGTAGACCCTGAGCGTGATCTCCGGCGAGGCGTGGCCCATCCACTTCGACACCGCCACTGGGGCCTCGGTCCGGAGTTGGACGCTGGCGTAGGTGTGCCGGAAGCGGTGATACATCTCTTCCCGCGTCCCCGACCACCCCCACCCCTCTTCGCCCTTCGCCGGGATCAGGCCGGCTGCGGCGAGCGCCGGCTTGAGGATTCGCTGGTTGTATCCCGAGGGGTTCAGCCGGTGACGCCACTGCGTCGTCACCAGCAGATGGGCGGTGGCCGTCTCCCGCTTGCCGTTGCCGGGCCCCTCCCACGGCAACTTCGTCTCCACCGGCGGGAAGCGCTCCACGTGCTCCCGGATCAGCTGCAGCAGCCCGGGCGACAGCGGGATCAACCGCTCCTTCCGCCCCTTCGGCAGCTTGAAGTAGGGCCTCGTACCGTTCGCCCACAGCAGTTGACGCCGCAGGCGGATGACCATGGCGTCCTCGTCGATGTCGTCCAGGCCGATCCCGATCATCTCGGCCTGACGCAGGCCGGCGTGCAGCCCGAGGTCGGCGGTGATCCGGTAGCGCTCCCGCATCTGCTCCCGGATCTCGACGAACTCGCGGGCCGACCATGCGCGGGCCGTACTACTCCCCCCTCCGATCGGCCGCAGGTGACCGTGGGCCCGACACGGGTTGGCGGCCAGCCTCTTGCCGACCGTAGAGCCCAGGATCGACCCGAGGTGAATCCAGACCACCTCCAAGGTGCCTTCCCCCAGCTTTGCCTGCTCCCGCCGGCCCTTGAGCCACAGCCGCAGCACCTCTTCGTCGATCTGGCGAAGCTGCAGACCGCCGATCGGGTCGAGGATGTGGTTCCAAATCTTCGACTGCATCGGCCCGGCCGTGTTCGTCGGGTCGGACCGGCCGGGCCACCAGATCGTCTCGACGTACTCCCGCAACGTCATCTCTCCCTCCCGCGGGTCCATCCAGGTCAGACGGCGCGTGTCGGTCTCGGCCGTCGACTTCCACGTCTTGGCGTCCTCCAGCGTGGCGAAGCTGGCGTCGCGCACGCCGGGGATACCCGCGACCCGGTACCGCTTGCCCTTCCCGTAGCGCTCGGTCCGCTCGCGCTTGTTGGTCTCCGGGTTGGGCCGCTTGTTCAGCCAGCGATCTTCGATGTACCCAGCCACTGGGCACCCCCCTGCAGGTCGGCGTGGCGGGCCCTCAGGGCCCAGGTGGTGACGTTGAGTTCGGCGGCCAGCTCGTGCTCGTCGGCGGCCCACTGGCGGGCTCGGGCCCAGTCGGAGAGGGCTATGAGCTTGCGGGCGGCCCGGGTCTCGGCTCGGCGCTCGGCTTGCAGGCCCGCGGTGCCGCCGCAGCCGCTGTCGCCGGCGAGGACGTGTTCGAGTTCGTGCGCGAGGACGCACCGCTCTTCGATCGGGGTGAGGCCGTCGGCCACGACGACGGCGTGGCGCTCGGGGGACCAGATGCCCCACGTGTCCCGCAGCCAGCAGCGGAGGATGGGGATGCCCATCTCCTCCAGTTCGGCGGCAGGGTTGTACATCAGCCCGACGACACCAGCGGCGATGGGCATACGTCTCCCCCAGGTTCTGACAGGTGTGGGAGACGTGTCGGACCTTAAGTCTGGCATATGACCTGAGGAATTGTGAGGAGAAAAGCAAGTAGAGCGACGCGTGTCGCGTGCCGCTGGGGAGTTACTCGCCCTTGCCTCGGGCGTGCTCGTCGAGGGCCTGCCGGATGCGCTCGGCGTCGTCCTCGGGGATGCCGGGGTCGCCCTCGGCCCAGGCGTGCGGACGGTACGCGGCCAGGCCGTACGAGGACTGGTGCGCCGGGGACGGTTCGGTGCGGGCCGGCACCGACTGCAGCAGGCGGTCGGCCACGTCCTCCAGGAGATCACGCAGGCGCGGGTCCCCGCCGGCTGCCACCGCCGCCCGGGCGAACCGGCCAACCGCAGGGAACAGTTCGGCCGGACTCCCGCCGTGGAAGGGCGCCGCGGGCTGAGAAGCTGGCGCCGTCTGGGTGGGCGTGATCACTTCGCCGCCCGCAAGCACGCGGGCGAGAGTGCCGGCCGACCAGCCGAAGAACGTGGCGGCGGCGTAGTACCCGTCCGGAATTCGGCCAGGGGCTGGAACCCTGCCGTTTTCGTAGTGCCCGATCGTCTTGCGATCGAGCCCGAGTGCGTTGGCCAGCTGTTGCTGGCTCAGGCCGCGGGCGAGGCGTGCTCGGCGGATCTCCTCGCCAAGGTGTGCCCAGTCGAGCTCGGGCTCGGCGGACTTCCCCATGACTGCCCCTCGGCTCCCCCTGTTGGACAACGTTAGGCAACAGCATCGCAGATGCCGCATGACCGTGCACAGCCGGGTTCGCGCCATTCCCGCAGGTCGGACACCATTACCCATCGGTTTCCCTAGATAGCCTTGCCATTGCCCATGATTACCCATATCGTTGGTCATGTGAGAGCGCGAGGGCAGGACATTCGACGCAAGCGCGAACAGATGGGCTACGGCCTTCGACGGTTCGCAAGCCAAGTCGCCATCTCTCCCGCTCACTTGTCCCGGATCGAACGTGGCCAGAGAGGTGCCCAGCCCGAGGTGATCAAGAGGATCGCCGACAAGCTGCAGGTCACCATGCTGGACATCGCCGATCCCCTGGAATGAGAAACGAAGGGAAATCATGGACGCCATGCAGGTCCCCGTTCCGGCGGTGCTGACGCTGGAGCAGGCGGCGGCCTACATCGGCCGCACCCCGAAGGCTCTCCGCGGCCTCCGAGAGCGTCGCAGCGGCCCGGCCGGCTTCCGGGCTGGCGGCCGCGTGATGTACCGCATCGCGGCGCTCGACCGGTGGCTCGCCGAGCACGAGGCGCAGGACTCCCGGTCGAACCTCGAACTCGACCCCACCCGCCGGGCCCCGAGCCGCGCCGCGCGAAGACGCGCCCGCAGCCGCTCGCCGCCTGACGCACCCCCAAACGGGTCGGGCCCCCGCCCGGTAGCCGCCGGTCGAGAGCCCTACGGCCTGCCACCACACCACGAACTACCAGTACGAGAGGTGGAGACCTTGAGTCCCATCATGCCGCAGAAGGTCGTGACGATCGACCTCTCCGCCGGCCGACTCCACACCGTGGACGTCGACGGCACCCCCCACATCGTGCTCCGGCCCGCCATCGAGGCGCTCGGCCTGGACTACTCCACCCAGCTCCGCAAGCTCAAGGGCCGGTCGTGGGCCTGCGTGGGCCAGAAGACCACGCAGATGCCGGGCGACGACCAGGAGCGCACGGTCACCACGGTGACCACCGAGACCTTCCTGATGCTGCTGGCAACCGTGCACGAGGCGCGGGTCCCCGAGCAGATCAAGCCGGTGCTGGTCGCCTTCCAGAAGGAGTCGGCTGAGGCTCTGCGTAAGTACTGGACCGAGGGTGGCGCGGTGAACGAGCGCGCCTCGGTCGAGCAGGTCGCCGCGCTGCGGGCCGAGTTGGACGACGTGGAGCGCGCCTCCGTCGCCCGGGCCCGGCTGGACGCGATGGCCGTGGCCAAGCAGGCCGGCCTGGTGAACACCTCGTACATCGAGGGCATGGCCAAGCACGAGCTGGCTCGGATGCTGGGCCAGGAGCCGGAGTTGGACCCGCAGGAGATCACGATCACCTGCGACGAGTACCTGACGGACCGGGGTGTCGCGCAGGCGGACCTGGGGTCGGCGCGGACGCGGCTGGGCCGGACGGTCGCGGCGCTGTACCGGGCCCGGTACGGGCAGGACCCGCAGAAGGTGTCGCGTCCGATCCACGGGGTGCACCGCGAGGTGTCCGTATACACCCACCGGGACATCGACCTGTTCCACACGGCGTGGGCCGAGGTCGGCCGCCGCTACAACGTCCAGGGCGGCCTGGAGTTGGGCGGTGCGGCGTGAACGCCATCAAGGTGCGGGTGGGCCGTTCCCTGTTCGCTGGGGTGTCGCCGACGGTGATTCCGGCGGTGTCGTCGCCGCTGGCGCTGCCGGTGCGTGAGCGGGTGTCGGTCGAGCAGGTGCTGGAGCTGGCGGCGGCGTACATCGAGGTGCACGGCCACCACAAGGGCGACTTCGGGTCCGAGAAGGACCGGTCCGCGTGTGCGGTGGGTGCGATCCGGGCGATCGTCACGGGCCGCCGGGACGTGCAGCACCCGCTGGCGGACGCCGCAGTGCTGGCCCTGTCGCAGCAGCTGCCGGACGTCATGGCCGAGGTGCTGGAGAACGTCGCGGAGTGGAACGACGCGCTGGAGCGGACGGCTTCCGAGGTGGTTCGGGCTCTGCGGGCGGCTGCGTTGGCGGTGGCGGCGTGAGCGCCGGGTCCGCCTGCGGGCTGTGCGGGATCGCCCGCCGTGAGCACGACCGCCGCTGGGTGGACACGGTGCCGCACCGCTTCGTGCCGCCGACCGCCGCGCAGGTCCGCGCCCGCATGGAGCGGGCCAACTCCCGGAAGCAGGTGGCCCAGTGATCGACATCGCCATCATCCTCGCTGCGATCGCCGTGCTGGTGCTGATCGGGCTGGTCTCCGAGTGGCGGGCCCGTCGCCGGGTGCAGGCCGTCGAGGCCCGCACCGTCAGCCCCGAGGCCGTCCGCTACCTGATGACCCGCCGGGAGGACCGGCCGTGACGTTCCCCGCCTCCCGCGCCAGCGCCGCCGGCTGCCTCTGCGCCTGGTGCGCATCACCGACCCGATCCCCGCCCTGGAGCTCGTCCGGCCCGACGGCCGCGGCTGGCTGATCTGCCCGCTCAGGGCCCGCAAGGAGACCCGATGACCGACTACGCGCACTACGGCCCGCTGGTCCGGCTCGCGGCCGCGCACAGCACCGAGGTGGAGATGGACCAGTCCCTGTGGTCCTGCCTCTACGAGTACGACACCTCTGGCAAGGCCCCGGCCCCTGCGTCGATCGCCGAGATCACGCACCTGCGGGCCACCAGCCCGAAGGGCTGGAGCAGCACCGACATCGCACTGGTCGGCCGTCTCGCCGACGGGCGGTGGGTGACCTGCGTCGCCTGGTCCGACACCGCCGGGTTCGGCTGCCGGGAGCAGGTGGACTGGTGGGTCGGGGAGACCCGCGAGGACGCCATCAAGTTCGGCCTCGACGAGGAGTCGCGGCGCGCCCTCGGCTTCCCCTCGATCGCGGGGGAGACCCGATGACGATCACCGAGTTGCCGGGGTCGAGCGCCCCGGCCGCCGGGCCCATCATCACCGAGCCTGGCATCTACGACATCACCAACGAGCAGTACCACGCCGACCCCGTCCCGGGCGGTTCGCTGTCCTCCACCGGGGCCCGGAAGTTGCTGGCCCCGTCGTGCCCGGCCCTGTTCCGGCACGAGCAGCTGAACGGCCAGAAGCCGCGGCGGGTCTTCGACTTCGGCACCGCGGCCCACGGCCTGGTGACCGGCTCGGGCCCGAAGCTGGTGAAGATCGCCGCTGACAACTACCGCACGAAGGCCGCGCAGGAGCAGGCCGCCGGGGCCCGCGCCGATGGCGCTGTGCCGCTGCTGCCCTCCGAGTGGCAGCAGGTCCAGGAGATGGCGGCCGCGCTCCGCCAGCACCCGATTGCGTCCCGCCTGTTCGCTCCGGGCAGTGGCCTGCCGGAGCGGTCGCTGTTCTGGGTGGACCAGGCGACCGGCGTGTGGCGGCGGGCCCGCCCGGACTGGCTGCCGCACCCGACGGACGGCCGGCTGATCGTCCCGGACTACAAGACGTGCGTGTCCGCGGACCCGCGGGCCATCGAGAAGGCCGTGTACGACCACGGCTACTACCAGCAGGACCCCTGGTACATCGACGGGATTCGCGCGGTGCTCGGCGTCGAGAACGCCGTCATGGTGTTCGTCTTCCAGGAGAAGACGCCGCCGTACCTGATCCACGTGGTGCAGCTCGACCTGGCGGCGATCCGCGCCGGACGGCGCCGCAACCGTGAGGCGATCGCCGCCTACCAGCAGTGCACCCGCAGCGGCGAGTGGCCCGGCTACTCGGACCGTGTCGACATCGTCTCCCTGCCCGCGTGGGCCGAGAAGCAGGAGAACCAGTGAGCGTCGAGCAGTTCATGCCCGCGGCCCCGGCCCGGATCGGGCAGGGCACCGCGGTGGAGCAGTCCCGGGCGGTCGCCGAGGTGCAGGCCGCGATCGTCGTAGCCCAGCAGTGCCCGCGCAACATCCAGGCCGCGCTGGCCGAGATGCGCCAGTCGTGCCAGCAGACGGCCCTGGCTGAGCGGGCGTTCTTCCGATACTCCCGTGGCAGCGGCACGATCACCGGTCCGTCGGTTCACTTGGCCGCGCGAGCTGGCCAGATGCTGGGGCAACGTCCAGTACGGGCTGATCGAGCTGCGGCGCGACGACGAGTTCGGGCAGTCCGAGATGCAGGCGTTCGCCTGGGACGTGCAGACCAATTCCCGCAACAGCTCGACCTTCGTGGTCCCGCACCGCCGCGACACCCGCGACGGCGTCAAGGAGCTCAAGGACATGCGGGACATCTACGAGAACAACGCCAACAACGGGGCCCGCAGGGTCCGTGAGGCCATCTTCGCGATCCTGCCGCCGTGGTTCGTGGAGGAGGCGAAGGAGCTGTGCAACAAGACCTTGAAGGGCGGTGGCGGTCGGCCTCTGGCCCAGCGGATCGCGGACGCCATCCGGGCGTTCGGCAGCATCGGGATTTCCGAGGACCAGTTGCAGGACAAGCTCGGCCGGCCGTCGACGAAGTGGACGGAGCACGACACCGCACAGCTGCACGTGTCTTCCAGTCGATCCAGCGTGGCGAGGTGCGGGCGGACGAAGAGTTCCCTGCGCCGCGGGTCACCGCCGACGAACTCGCCGCCCCGGCGGTGCCGAGTGAGCTGGCACCTGGGGCCCCTGGCGGCCCTCGACTTGGAGACGACGGGCTTGGACCCGTTGTCGGCGGCGGTGATCGTGGTCCGCGGCCAGCGCGGCACGGTCGTGGAGGACGACCCGTCGCGCTGGCTGACGATGGACCGGTCGGGCTGGACGGTGTCGACGTGGAGATCCCGGCGGAGGCGACCGCGATCCACGGGATCACGCAGGAGCAGGCCGCGGCTGAGGGCCGGCCGGGCCAGTGGGTGGCGGGGCGGTCGGTGTGACGCTGGCGCGGATCGTCGAGCAGTGCATCCCGATCGTGATCATGAACGCGCCGTACGACCTGACGGTGCTGGACCGGGAGTTTTGGCGTCACGGCTGGCCGTCGCTGCCGCTGCGGGCGGGCCGGGAGCCGCTGGTGTTGGACCCGCAGTGATGGACCGGCACGTCGACCGGGTCCGCCAGCGGGCCCCGGAACCTGGGGGCCCTGGCGGCGCACTACCGGGTGCCGCACACCGCCCCGCACCAGGCCGCCGCGGACGCGCTCGCCGCGGTGCGCGTCGTCGACGCCATCGCCCGCCTCCACCCCGAGATCGCCGACATGCCGCTCGACGAGCTGCACCAGCGGCAGGGCATCTGGGCCCGGCGGCAGGCCTCGGAACGTGCCCGCCGGTACGAGGCCGAGGGCCGTGTCGAGCGCGTCAACGGCCAGTGCCGATCATCCCCCGCCCCAGGAACGGAGGCCCGCGATGACCACCAACGACTGGCGGGACGACGCGTCCTGCATCTACGTCGACCCGGAGCTGTTCTACCCGCTCACCTACAGCATCGAGCGCATCGCCGAGCCCTGATGGTCTGCAACGGCTGCCCGGTTGTCGCCCAGTGCCTGCGGGAGGCGATGAAGGTCGAGGGCGACGCCGGCGAGAAGACCCGCCACGGCATCCGTGGGGGCCTCTCCCCGAAGGGCCGCAAGAAGCTGGGACCGCACCCACCAGCGCGGCATGAGCCCCCGTCACCGCCTGGCCGCGTGACGTGCCGGCAGTGGCTGCCGCGGACGACGCGTACTGCGGGCAGCCCGCCCGGCCCTACCTGATCGGCGCCCGCTGCGTGCGCCACACCCCGGCCGCGCAGGCCGGCACCGACGAACCCCCCAGCACCCCCATGGAGCCCCGATGAGCACCGCCACCATCGACCACATCGTCCTGTGCCAGGCCGGCCCGGTCACCGTCGAAGCCCAGCCCGCCACTCCCGGCCTGTACGTCTACGAGGGGCCCGACGCGATCAGCGGCGGGGCCTGCCGGTGGCGGCTCGGCCACCACTCCGGGCTCCAGGTCGCCCGGTTCCAGACCAGCGAGGCGGCGCACGCCGTGGCCGCCGAGATCGCCGACTTCACTGACTGGACCGCCCCGGCCGCCGTCCTCAAGGCCGCCGCCACCGCCCGCAACCAGGCCGACCGGCTGGAGTTCCTGCGGATCGTCGAGGACGGCGGAGGCCACTTCGACACCTGCACCAACTGCCCGGCCTGACGGCCCGCCAGACCGCCCGGTGCGGGGGATGACCTCCCCGCCCCCGCACCGGGCCCCAACCCTCACCCCACCGAACTACCGGAAGGCCGATCGTGACCCTCGACGCCATGCACTGGGTGTGGAACCACTCCCAGACCCGCGGGAACTCGCGGCTGGCTGTGCTCGCGCGCGCGACGCGACAAGGTGCGGACTCCGGCGTGCGAGATCCGGGTGAGCTATCCGGAGTTCATGCAGGCGCTGAACGTGTCGTCCCGCACGGTGGTCCGCGACGCGATTCGGAAGGCGGAGGAGCTCGGCGAGTTGGCGACGCTCGAGGAGGGGAAGGGGACGCGTCCGGCTCTGTACCGGTTGCCGAAGGCGGTCGGGTGGCTGCGCGGGACGGACGCTAGCAGTACGGATTCCGGACCTCTAGACGCTGATTGCCCTGCCGGTAGCAGTCCAGATTCCGGACCTCTAGCGCCTGCTAGTGGTACGGATTCCGGACCTCTAGCCGAAGACCATGATCACGCTAGAGGTACGGATTCCGGACCTCAGAGGTACGGATTCCGGACCTCTAGAGGTACGGATTCCGGACCTCACTCTCCATCCCACTCTCCCAAGAGGGAGAGAGCGATCGACGCGGACGCTTTCCCCGCCTTCGCCCGGCCCCTCTCCGACCAACTCGGCCTCGCCGGCATCAACGTCCGCTGGCCCTTCACCGAGACCGAGTGGTTCAAGCTCGACGCCGCCATCAAGAAGTCCGGCATCCCCGCTCGTCGACTACGCCCGCCGCTCCTACGAGCGCCAGCACGGCCACATCGACTCCGCCCGCTACTTCCTCCGCGGCTGGATCGAACTCCCCCCGCTGCCCAGCCCCGACGCCGAACGCCCCCCGCTTCGCGCCGTCGCCGGCGGCCAGCCCGGCTGGCAGCCCTACGCAACCCCACCGACCACACCGTCTACAAGAACGGCTGGTGACCCCGATGCCCGAACCCGCCCGCCTCGGCGCCGCATCCGCCATGGCCGCCCTCCGCGCCCGCCTCGAACGGCGCGGCATCGTCCTCCCCCCCGGCCCCGTCGACGACGCTCCCAGCCCCGACCAGCCCGGCCACCCCGAATACCACCCGGGCCCGCGCCGAGTTCGCCCTCACCCGCTGGCACAACGCCGTTCCCTACCGGTACGCCGACGCCGCCCCCATCGCCGCCGACCCCCAGATCGGGGCCTGGGCCCAGCGCGTCGCCACCAAGCCCAGCGAAGCCAACTCGCTGCTGCTGACCGGCAGCACCGGCACCGGCAAGACCCACCAGGCGTGGGCCGCACTGCGGATGATCGCCGAAGCCGGGCCCGTCGACTACCAGGTGATCGCCACCACCGCCGCCGACCTGTACGGCCGGCTCCGCCCCGGCGGCTCCGACCAGGGCACCGAGCACGAACTCCGCCGCTACACCCGCGTCCCCATCCTCCTGCTCGACGACCTCGGCTCCGCCAAGGCCAGCGAGTGGGTGGAGGAGATCACCTACCGGCTGATCAACGAGCGGTACAACGCCTGCCGGCCGACGATCTTCACGTCGAACTACTCGACCCAGGCCCCCGTTCCGAGACCGGCCAGGTGCTCGGCCCCGGGCTCGACATCGTCCTCGGCGACCGCATCGTCAGCCGCCTCGCCGAGATGACCACCGTCGTCGTCATGGCCGGCCGCGACCGCCGCCGGGCCGCCTGATGGGCGCCCCGATGCCCGCCAAGCTCCGGGCCGCCCTCCAGCGCGAGCACCCCCGGAGTGGGCGATCGCCTGCCCCCTCGACTACTGCGCCGCCAAGCCCGGCACACCCTGCCGCAGCCCCCGCGGACGCGCCGTACCCCTCGGCGTCCACCCCAGCCGCGCCGACGCCTGGATCACCCACCAGCCTGCCGCCTGAACGGAGCCATCCATGACCGACCTGACCGCCGCCGCCACCCGCCTCAACGAGGACCTCGCCGAACTGTTCGAGGACTGGGAGATCCCCCGCGGAGCCAACCTCCGCGACCACCCGTACGCCATCGACAGGCTGGTCGAGATCCTCAACGACCACGCCGAGCGCATCGCCCCGCACCGGTACGTCGAAGGCGACCGCTACCCGGTCGTCATCACCACCACCCAGCGCTACATCGTGTGGGTCGAGGCCGAGACGCCAAGGACGCCGTCGCCAGCACCAAGGACAACTCGGAGTGGTACGAGCTGATCTCCGGCCAGACCGCGATCGACGCCGACTACGAGATCGAGGCCCCCGACCGCTGGAAGAACCACCTCGTCTACGAGCACCGGATGGGCCCCAACCAGGGCTGCCAGACCTGCAACGCGCCCCAGATCCAGGAGCAGGTCGTCCACACCGTCCTGCACACCGAGGCGTGCCCGATCGGCCAGGCCGAGCGCGCCGAACGCGAAGCCCGCTGGGAGCGCGAACGCCAGGAACGCCTCGCCGCACAGGCCGCGAAGCGCGCAACCGCCTGAACGGAGCCTCCGATGGAGATCACCGAACCCGCCGTCGCCAGCCGCGACCTGACCGACTACGAGCGCCGCCTGCTCCGCCACGTCGCCGCCGGCGGCACCAACCCGTCGATCGCCCGAAGGCTCAGCACGACGACCTGCACCGTCCAGTCCGCGCTCGCCTGCGTCTACCGCAAGCTCGGCGCCCGCAACCGGGCCCACGCCGTCGCGATCGCCGTCCACAACGGCTGGATCACCCTCGACCACGTGACGCCCGCCAGAGAGCCCTGACGGCCCGTCTGCGACCCGCGTCCGGTCCCGGTGGACTCCGCGCACCTGCCCCGCCCCTGCGCCCGCCCTAGACCCCCTGGAGCGATTCCGTGAACACCAGCTATCCGACCGCCCCCGGCAGCACGAAGAGCCGCGCGGCGTCGGCCGGCGGCTCGCGGAGCGGGGCGGGTCAGGAGGCGGGCGGCGCTTCGGCCAGGTAGTCGCGGAGGATCTGCGCGGCCCGGCCGGGCCCGCCGGCCTGGTCGACGAGTTCGCCGATGTCGACGGGCAGCAGGGCGGCGACCCGCTTGCTGCGGCTGGTCAGGTAGTAGCCGCGCCTCAGCAGGCGGACGGCGGACAGCAGTTCGCTGAGGTTGGCGCGGGCGTCGGCGATGGGGTGGTCGGTCTGGTCGGTGTCCATGGAGCCGAATTTACCAAAGCGCCTTGATGTACATAAGGCCGCGATGTACATTTTGAGAGTCGAGAACACCACCAAGGAGTCCTGATGCCGAACCTGACCGCCGACGAGTGCAGCAACTGCAACGGCTACGACAGCTCCACCTGCCCGGCCTGCCTCGGCACCGGCGAGCAGCCACCGCCAAGGACGCCACCCCCTGCGGCCTGGCCGGCCCGCACCTCGCGCACCGCGCCTGGACCCCCCGACGTCGGCGTCTGCCCCGGCATCCCCGCCACGACAGCGAGGACGCCGATGACCGACACCCAGCCCACCGCCGACGAACTGGACGAGCGCGAACGCCGCCTCCGTGCCGACTTCGAGGACGCCCGAACCACCCTCAACCGCGCCCGGGCCAACTTCGACCGGATCGCCGACGAACTCCGTGACATCCGGCTCCTGCGCCACGAGATGGAGAGCAACCAGTGAGCAACCAGCCCCAGCGCCCCGACCTCGACACCCTGCTCGCCGCCATCGACAAGCCCGGCGTGGACCATGAGCCGCCCGAACGCCGAACTCCTCGTCGCACGCATCCGAGAGCTGGAGACCGAACTCGACGGCCGCGACGAGGAAGCCCGCGAACGCTGGATCCAGAAGCAGCTCGACAGACCGGCATCCGCGCCATGGACTTCCGCAACGGTGCCACATGGACCTTGAGCCCGCCCGCGAACTCGTCGCCCACTGGGTCGCCGCCGCGCGCACCATGCTCGGCGACGCCCCGAACTACACCCGAGACCAGGCTGGAGTTCGACGTCAAGGTCGCCGAGTCGCCCGAGATATACACCCTCGTCGTCCAGCGGCACGCCCCCGGCGCGCTCACCCCGCACGAGGCCCGCCAGCGCGCCGAGGCCCGCGTCGCCGAGCTGGAGCGGGACCTCGCCGGCGCGCCGCTCGCCGACCCAGCCCGTGACGGCCGCTGACACCCGCGCCACCCGCCCACCAGGAGCCCCAGTGCAACCGCCGACTACCCGAGGACGCGCACCTCAGCTACGTCCGCCACACCGGCACCGGCACCGTGCACCTCGTAGCCGACCAGCCCGACAGCGACGACGACGGCCCGGCCATGTCCATCGCGGCCGGCCTCGCCGCCTGGGCCGCCGGTGCCCGACCGGTCATCGTCCGTTGCGGCCGGCCCACCTACCCCGTCATCACCCCGCGGTGGGAGCCCGTCGGCGAGTTCGCCGACGACGACCTCTGCCGGGCCTGCTACCGCACCCTCCACCCCGACGACCAGCACCGCGCCTTCGACCACCCCCAGCCCACCGCCGCCTGACACCCCGCCACCCGCCCACACCAGACCCGGAGAACACCACCATGACCGACCCGCTCACCGGCCGCACGCCACGCGAGGAGCTGTACCGCGCCGTCGCCACTGGCGGCACCCTCATCCGGCAGCCCGGCCAGGACCATGGCCAAGCCGCGAACGCCCCTGCTCGACGCCTACCGCGACCAGGTGCTCGCCGAGGCCGCCGAGATGCTGCGCTCCCGGCACGACGAGTTCTACGACGCTGCCGGTGGTGGCGTCGCGGCCGGGATCACCATCGCCGCGGACCTGCTGGACGCCGCCCGCACCAGCCAGGGGGCCCCGCCCCGGACGCGCCCGGCTACGTGTGCGACGTCTGCGAGGACGAGATGTGCGGACACTGCTCCGGGTGCGACTGCCCGGCGTGCACCGAGGTTCGCCAGATCTCGGCGGCGACGGTCTCCGCCGAGCAGCAGGTGCTGGCCGCCGCCCGGGCCCGGGTCGAGCAGCTACCGACCGCGAACGACGGCCAGCTGATCTGCGCGACCCGCGAGCAGATCCTCGACGCCATCACCCGCACCGGCCAGGAGAGCTGACATGACGACCAGCCCGCGGCCCTCCGCCCGCCAGCACCTCGCCTCGCTCCTGGACGACGTCGGCGTCGATCACGCCGTCGCGGACGCCGCGATCACCGCCGTGCTCGCCGAGATGATCAGCCTGTCCGCGCACACCCTCGAACTCGCCAACCCGGACCGCTCCCCGGAATTCAGCGACGGCGTCGACTGGGCCATCGACACCCTGCGCTCCGCCGCCGCCAAGCTCGCCGTCCGCACCGGCCAGGAGGACTGAGCGATGGGATACGCCCACTACGAAATCAGCCGCAACGGCCAGATCATCGAGGCCGGATACGCAGTCGAAGCCGAGTGCGAGACGGACTCCTGCGTCGCCCGGATCGATCGAGGGCTCGGCCACCTCTGCGGCGAGACGCCGGGCGGGACCGAGCACGGATGCGGCGGCTACTTCTGCGGCGAGCACCTGTACTCCGCGCTGCCCGGGCAGATCGGCTACCTGTGCGGCCCGTGCTGGGACGCCGTCGCCGAGCTGGCGGCCGCCCGGTGAGCGCGCCCGGGCAGCAGGCCGCCTGGCCCCCGCCCGTCGGCACCCGGGTTTCCGTCGAGGTCGCCTGCTGTGGCAGGACCACTGAGGTCCGCGTCACCTGGACTGGCGAGGAGCAGCCCGTCACCGTTCCCGGATGCCCAAACAGCACCCGGCTCCCGCACGAGCCGCGCATCACCTTCACCTGGAGCAAGTCGTGACCGAACAGCCCGCCGCGCCCGTGCAGCCCCCGGCCGACCTCCGCCAACCCATCGAGGCCGCCCTCCGCACCACCCCCATGCCCTGGCGCGGCGCGAGGCCGAGCCGACACGGCGGCCCGAACGGCCACCGGTACGACTCGGACTGCGCGCTCTGCCAGGCCGACGCCCCGGCCCTCGCCGACGCCGTGCTGGACGGGGTGGTGGAGCCCGAGCTGGCCGCCCTCCGCCAGCAACTCGCCGACCGCGACGCCGAGAACGCGCAACTCCGCGCCGACCTGGACGCGACCGACGACGAGCTGACCGCCCAGCACGAGCACAACGACGCCACCTGCGAGGCCGTTGTCGAACGCGACCAGCTCCGCCAGCAACTCGCCGACTCCCGCTGGGCCTGGCGGCGCGTCAAGAGCCGCCTCGTCGCCAGCTCCGACCGCCTCACCCCGCCGTTCACCAACTCCCCCGAAAGCCCCTGGACGCTCATCAAGCGCGAGGTGACCCGACTCGACAACGCCCTCAAGCCCACGACCACCCGACCACCACCCAGGAGCCCTGATGTCCGACTACCTCAGCATCCCCGCGATCCGTGCCCGCCACGAAGCCAGCACCCACCCCGACTGGCGCGCGCCAGCAGCGACATCGGCGTGCTGCTCGCCGAGATCGACCGGCTCAACCAGCAGCTCGCCGCCGTCGCCGAGTTCGCCGCGTCCGTCCTGCCGTGCGGGGTCTGCTGCGCGCACGCCCAGCAGACGATCCGCACCATCCTCACCCCGCCCACGCCGACCACCTGACCACCCGCCACCAAGGAGCGACATGACCGACCACCCGCACACCGCCTACCACGACGCCGTCACCGAGGCGCTCGGCGACCAGGCCCACGACTCCTGGACCGCCCGCGACGAGGACATCGAATGCCCCTGGGACGGCGGCCCGGACATCATCACGGTCACCGAGTCCGTGATCGAGCTGTACGCGCCCGACGACGACGAGGGCTACGTCCTGACGTGGCGCCAGTACACCGGCTGGACCTACTACCTCGCCGACGACGGCCGCAGCCTGATTACCGAGCCCGACCTGCTGCTCTACGGCGCCGTCCCCACCCCGCCGCCGTGGCCGCCGCCGTGCGCACCCTCTTGGCGGGCGGCACGCTGCCCGCCACCGGCGACGACACCCCGGCCGCCACCGGACCGCTGCCCAAGGTCATCCAGCGCGCCATCGAGGACTTCCCCGGGACCGTCGCGGCCCCAGCTCGCCCACTACGCCCGAACCTGACCACCCGCCGGCCGCCCCACCCCAAGGCGGCCCCGTCCGAAGGAGACACCGTGACCGACCAGCCCGAGACCATCCGCTACACCGCCGACGTCGTCTGCGTCCGCGACAACCACGTCCTGCTCATCGAACGCGGCTGGCCGCCCTACCAGGGCTCCCTCGCCCTGCCCGGCGGCCACGTCGACCCGGGCAGACCTCCCGGGAAGCCGCCGCCCGCGAACTCGAGGAGGAAACCGGCATCCGCGTCAACCCGAGCGACCTGGTGTTCGTCGGCCTCTACGACGCGCCCGAGAGGGACCCGCGCGGCCGGTACGTCAGCGCCGCCTACGCCCCGTCCAGGTCCCGCCCGGCACCGAGGCCGCCGCGGGGGACGATGCGGCCTCCGTGCAGTGGCTGCCGCTGTCCAGCTACCCGCACCTGGCGTTCGACCACCACTGGATCGTCGGCGACGCCTACCGGACCGTCCTCAACCGCTGACCCCGCCCCGGCCGCCGCCCCGCGCGGCGGCCCCCACCCACCCGGAGCACACGCCATGCGCCTACGCATCCCCTACGCCCCGGCCGCGCCATCAGCATCGGAGGCCACCCTCACCCCGGAGCCGTCCAGGTCCAGCTCGCCAAGCTCGGTCACCCGCCCCGCAGCCAGCCGCACAGCCTGGTCCGCGTCGCCTCCGCGCCGGCTGGATGGTGCTCCTCGTCCGCTACGACCGGAAGGCCGCCCGGTGATCGTCTTCCTCGCGGCCTCGCCACCGGCACCACCCTCGGCGCCACCGCCGCCGTCCTCCTCCTCGCCCTCTGCCGCGCCACCGCCCCGACCGAACAGGACCAGCCGTGACCCCCGCTGACCGCGAGCACATCGCAGCCGCCATCGCCTCCGCCGCCCGCACCGTCCCCCTCCAGTTCGGGCCAAACGCCATCGCGCTGGCATGGCACGGCGAGACCGTCGCCCTGTCCGCCATCGCCGCCGCCGAGGTCGGGCGGGTCGTCCTCGACACGCTCGAAGCGATGGGCGTCATCACCATCACCAGCCCGAAGGACCAGCCGTGACGCCCGAGCAGACCCTCACCGCCGCCGCCCAGAAACTCCGCGAGCACGCCACCGCAGCCGACGCCCAGCACCCGAACCCTGGCGCGCCCTGCCCCGGTTCCCCGAGCTCGCCGACGCCGGCAACCGCGCCCACAGCCTCCGCGACGCCAACGAAGGAAGGCTGCTCGGCGGCGGCGCGGCCCGCGGGCCCGGCCCGTTCCTCCTCGCCCCGACCGCCCGGTACATCGCCCTCATGCACCCCGGCGTCGGCCTCGCCATCGCCGACTGGCTCGACCGGGCCGCTGCCAGCGAGCGGGCCGCCGTTGCTGCCGTCGCCCGCGTCTACACCACCCCCGCCGAACAGAACGCCTGGCTCGACGACCACCGCGACCACCAGGCCCTCGCCGTCGCCCGCCAGATCCTCGGAGACCAGCCGTGACCCGCCCCCTCCAGCCCGACGAGACCCGCCTCCTCGACCAGCTCGCCGACGGCCACACCCTCGGCCAGCTCACCAGCCGCTCCCCGTCGGACGCCGCCGACATCCGTCGCACCGCCGCCCGGGCCCGCCGCGCACTCGGGGCCCGCACCCTCGACCACGCCGTCCAGATCCACCGCACCCAGGACCAGCCGTGACCGCGCCCGCAGACGACCCGCTGGCGGTCCTTGTCGACCGCGCCTGCCGCAGCGCCCTCAGCCCCGACGAAAGCGCCGCACTCCGCGCCGCCGTCGAAGAGCTGCGGCAGCAGCTCGCCGCACTCCACCAGGGCGAAGAACCGTACAACGACGAGCACGTCGTCCCGACCCCGGGCCAGTGGGTCTGGCAGTGGAACCGGGCCACGCCGGAGCAGCGCCTCGCCAAGGCCGCACAAGTCCTGGACATGCACGACCGGCTCGACCTCGTACGGCAAGCGCTGCTGTGCTACAGCGACCGACCCAACCTAGCCGGCGCCATGCGCGCCGCACTCGACGGCCGCAGCCCCGACGTCCAGGTGAAGCAGGCGTGCGACCACCGTGACCCGAACCGGCTCGGTATGCGCCCGCGGGACCTCGCGACGGTCTGCGTCTGCGGCCACGTGCTCTTCCCGCCGGTCCTCGGGCTGCGGTCGGACGGCCAATCGTGACCGGCCCGGACGCCGGCCTGTACGCCGAGCAGGCCCGCGCCGACGCCGAACTCGCCGGCGACGACTGGCCCGACCACGACACCCGCCGCCACCAACTCCGCCACGGACGGTGGAAGCCCATCGACGACCTCCCCGACATCAACGACTACCAGCCCGCCGCCTGACCCCCGACATGCAGCAGGGGCGCCCCCACAGCCTGCCAGCCAGGGACGCCCCACACGGTGCTCGCCACACTACCCCCAGCACACGCACAGGAGTACGACCGTGACCAGCACCCACACCAACCCCGCCACCACCGACCTCCAGCACATCGCCGACAACTGGCCGCTCCTGCGCGAGCTGCTCGCCGCCCGCACCCCCGCAACCTGGCCCCCCGCCGGCCGCATGGCCGACCACCAGCGCGACCTCGACGAAGCCAACGACGCCGACCCGATTGAGCAGCTGAACCAGCTCGCCGCCCTGGAATGGGCCGAGCGCAGCGACATCGCCCCCGGCCAGCGCCCCGTGCCCCTCCGCGTCGCCGTGTTCGACCTGCTCGCCGACCTCGACGCCGCACTCCTCGCCCTCGCCGACGAGATCGCCTCCGCCATTCAGCGCCCCGCGTTCAACACCCAGTTCCGCTCCGCCTCTCCGAACGACGACGTGGCCCGCTCCCTCGCCCTCATGGGCCTCAAGGACCAGCAGGATGGCCGCCGTTGGCGGTTCAACATGGCCGACCGCAACGGCGGCACCGCTGCCGCCTGGCTCGCCGACCGCATGACCACCACAGGCGGCCCGTTCGCGCCGATGTCCATCGAGCAGTCCGCGCGCATCGACCGTGTCGCCGCGCAGGCCCGGGGCCGCCTCGACCGCGTCCTCGGCGCCGACGGCCCCACCCGCACCCCCCTCGGCCAGACCTGCGGCTGCGGCGGCCAGCTGGAGATGCTCACCGGGCCCGCCGCGCCCGTCATCCGCTGCACCCGCTGCCCGGAGTACGCCGCGTTCCCCGGCGCCGTCGCCTGACGGGCCGCATCACCATCCGCCCGGGTGCGCCCTCCCGGGGTGGCCCGCCGTTCCGGGAGGATGCCCCAATGGACACGTCGTACAGGGATGAGGCGGAGCCCGAGCAGGGCCCGGACTGGTACTGGATGATCACCGGCACGTGGGGGGACAGCGCGACGACACAAACGATCACAAAAAGCGGGCTGTGCCAGTCCTACGTTGGCGACACCTACCAGGAGATCGCGCAGCGGGCGATAGGCCAGTACCAGTACGAGGTCGGAGCCCCGCGCCGGTTCATCGTGCTGATGCTCCACCTCGCGCCGAACACCGCAGTCCGGCAGGCGTCGGCCGCCGGCTGATTCGGCACACCACAACGGCCCCGCCCGAGCGATCGGGCGGGGCCGTGACGCGTGGCGGTGCGTCAGGCAGGAGGCTCGGCGGTCGACTTCTTCGGGCGAGCCGTCCCTGAGCCGGTGTAGCCGCGAAAGACGTCCTGCACTGTACTCAGCTTGATCTCCAGCCGCGCCGCGATCTCGCGGTACGACAGCCCGCCTTCGTGCAGCTGCTGGATCAGTTGCTTGCGCTCTTCGGCCCAGACCCGGTTTCGCCTGACCTGGTCAGCCATGATCCGGCTCTTCACCCGGACCCGTTGCTCCAGGTCTTCGATTCGCTCGACTACGTCGAGGGCTTCGGTCACCTGCTGCACCTCCTCGTCGCCCACTTCGGCCCCTTCCCTTCGGTGGGCCGCTTGCCATCATCGTAGGGGACCCCTACAGTGAGAGCAATGCGGCACCCACAGTGCTTGCAGCAACACAAAGGCCCCGGCCGGCGCTCGAACGCCACATGGCCGGGGCCAGTCCCACCCTCAAGCCGCTAAGCCGAGGAGAGCAGGACCATGCAGCAGAGTACCCATACCGCGACCAGCAGCAACAGCACGCCGCTGCCCCGCCGCAACCCCGGCGAGACCTTCCGCCAGCCGCCCGCCACCGTCGGCAAACCGCTCTCGGCCCCGCGGCCCAAGGCCGCGTGATGGACACCATCACCGTGCTGCACCGTGACGCCCCCGGCGCGCCGGCCCGCATCGCTGCCGCCGCCGACGAAGCCCAGGCCAACGGCTACCAGAACGTGCAGACCCACTACGAGCCGGCCACCGGCCTCCACACCGTCACGGGCGAGCCCCCCGCCGGCCAGTAGGCCGGCCCGCCGCCACGCTGCGCCCAACGCCGCCCGACCGCCCGGGCCGAGGTGAACACCAGCCCTCGGCCCGGCCCTCTTCCCCGGAGCCACACCGTGAGCCTGCTCACCCGCACCATCACCCGCACCCGCCTGGTGCCCTTCGCCCCCCACCCCGACGCGCCCGTCGAGATGGTCCCCGAGGAGTACACCGTCGAGGTGCCCCGCGACTGGGACCGAGCCGTCCTCGGCGCCGTCGCCGCCGGCACCGGCCTGCTCCTGGCGCTGGCCGTCACCTGGTCCACCGCCAGCATCGGCGGCCTGCTCGCCCTCAACGGCGTCATCGCCGGCGTCGCGTACGCCGTCGCCGCGGTCTTCGACCTCGCCTGGATCATCTGCATGGCCCTGGAGTGGGCCGCCCGCTACGACCCCCGCCGCGCCGCCGCACCCCGCCGCGCCGGGGCCGCCTTCCTGGCCGTCTCCATGGCCGCCATCGCCACCCGCGAGATCCTGCCGCACGGCAAGGCCGGCATCGCCCTCGGCGCGATCGGCGCCGCGGTGTCCCTCGTCGCCAAGGGCGTGTGGACGCTGGCGATCCGGGCCACCGCGCGGGACCTCACTCCGGTCGCCCAGCAGTACGTCGCCCGCCGCCAGGCCGCCGCCGGCGCCGAACTCGCCATGGCCCAGGTCGACCGCCAACTGGCCCGCATGCGCGGTCAGCTGGACGCCTACCGGCAGGCGTACGCCACCAGCACCGCCGTCACCCTCGACCGGCCCCAGCCCGACCCGGACCGGCCGGCCCGACAGCCCGACCGCGCCACCGCCACCGTCCGCTCCGCCGTCCGCGCCGCCCTCGCCACCACCCCCGGCGCCCGCACCGAAGAGCTGGTCGAGCAGCTCGCCCGCCTGGGCATCGACACCGACGCGAACACCGTCCGGACACTGTCCGAAGAGCTGTCCGGACAGCACCCGGACAGGACGGACAGCAGGTCAGCCACGGTGCTCGCCCTCGCGCCCCACGAGCCCGACGACACCATCACCGACACCGTCCGGGCCGCTGTCCGGACAGCCGGAGACGACCTCGACGCCGTCCTGGCCGCTGTCCGCCGCGTCCACGGCACCGGCGTCGAGCGCGACACCGTCCGCCGCCTCCTGTCGCGCGTCGCCGGTTGAAGGGGCGCCCGATGCCTGCCCTCCTCCTCGCGTGCACCGCCGCCGCCGCGTTCGCCGGCGCCTACCGCCTCGCCGACCACCCGGCCCGCCAGGCGCTGCGCACCGCCGGCACCGCCGCCCTCTGCACCACCCTCCTCGTCCTGATCCTCACCTGGAGCTGACCATGCGCCTCTTGGACCTGCTGACCGGCAGCAAGAGCACCGCACCCGCCACCGGCCGCACCCCGCGCGTTCGCGGCGGGCGCGAACGCGAGATCCGCAAGATCGACGCCGACACCAGCCGCTGGCTGCGCGGCGGCGGCCTCGCCCCGAAGCGGGGCCGGCGATGACCGCCCTCGCCGCCCTGCGGCCCGGCTACAACGGCACCGCGCTCGCCGCCGCGCTCGCCGCCGGCGCCCCCGCCTGGTCCCACCTGCTCACCAGCGTCGCCACCATCGGCGACGGCACCGGCCCCCTCGGCGCCACCGCCATCGGCCTGCTCGCCGCCGCGATCGCCGACCGGGCCGTGTGCTGGTACGACCGCGACGGCCAGCGCCACGACCTGTGGCTGCCCCGCGTCGCCCTCCTCTCCATCGCCACCGCCCCGCTCTACAACCACCACACCACCACCCTGCTGATCAACTTCCTCACCGGAGGCACCCCGTGAACACCACCGTCACCCTCGGCGGAGTCGTCGTCGGCACCGCCCTCCACATCCGCGAGTTCGCCCCCGCCGCCTGGGCCACCTTCGCCAAGAAGGCCGCCAGCAAGACCGACGGCGCCCCGCCCGCCGCGGCGGCCGCCAAGTTCAACCTGCGCGACCACGTCCCCTTCCTCGTCGGCGACGCCATCGGCATGCTCGCCATCTCCTGCCCCGGCGGCCTCATCGGCACCGCCGCCGGCAAAGTGCTCGGCTTCTCCAACACCATCGGCGACAAGGTCCTCTCGTCCGGCGTCGGCGGCAGCACCGTCGCCGCGACCCGGGACGCCGCCCACGCCATGGACCAGGGCGGCGCCGCCGTCGTCGTGCTGCTCGTCTTCACCGCCTTCGTGCTGCGCAAGACCATGCAGAAGCCGCAGAAGAAGGCGCTCGGCACGGGCATGTGGTCCGGCGCCACCCTCGGCCTGTCCTCCGCCGCCTCCGGCATCGCCGCAGCCGCCCTCGTCCCCGTCGCCGAGCAGCTCGGCCACACCCTCGGCGGCGCCCTGTGAAGCCGGGCTGGCGCATCCGCCGCCTCACCGACGGCTCCGCCACCGTCACCCGCCGCCTCGGGCGGTCCTTCGTGCCGCTCGACGCCGACGGCGAGACCCGCCTCATCGCCTCCGGCATCCGCATCGGCGCCGGCCTGCTGCTCGGCAACGGCCTGCTCACCCTCGCCCACCAGTCCCCGGCCTGGCTCATCGGCGGCACCTGCACCTGGTGCTGGGCGGCCTGGCGCGCCGGCGCCCCTACCCCCGCGGTCGCCCCCCAGCAGGCCGACGAGGACGGCCGGGACGGCGAGGACGTGGCCGTCGACGACCCGGGCGACGACGTCGAGGCGGAGCCGGAGCCGCTGACCCTCGCCCCGGCACTCCTGGCGGACTCCATCGAGCACATGGTCGCCACCCGCGCGCAGAGCGACGGCGGGGCGGGCAACGTCCTCCTCGCCGAAGCGCTCGCCGTGCTCCAGCGCCACGGCTGGTACCAGGGCTGCGACAGCCGGGCGTTCGGCGCCGCCGTTCGGGCCGCCGGAGTGCCCCCGAAGCCCTCGGTCGCGGTCGGCTCTGGGGCCGACCGGAAGACCTCCCCCGGGTGGTCGGTGGCCCACCTCCAGCAGGTCTTCGGGCGGCCACCTTCCCTGCCCCCGCAGGGGGCCGTCGACCGCACCCCCGTCGAAGCCGCCTGACCGCCGCCCGCCGGGCCCCTCCCCCGGGAGAGGCCCGGCCTCCTGTAGCCCGACTACAGACCAGACCTGACCTGCACAACTACCGACTACCGGCCCCGACTACAAGCCCGACTTCACCCCGACCCGAGAGGAGCCAGCCATGACCTACGCCTGGCCGAACAAGATCATCCACGAGTTCACCGACGACGAACTCGCCGACGCGATCGAGCGCAACGAGGCCGACCGAGACCCCGTGATCCGGGACCTGGTGCGCGACTGCACCCGCGAGTGGGAACGCCGCCGCGGCATCACCGCCTGACCCACCACCAGCCCGCCGCCCCGCGCACACCACGCGGGGCGGCCCCTTGAGGAGAACCCGATGACCACCCAGCCCGACACCACCACCGTCACCCCGGACGAAGCCACCACTGTCGACCCTGCCGTCGACCGGGCGCTCGACCGGGCTCAAGCCACCGTCGCGGCCGAGATGACCCGCACCGACGCCAAGGCCGCCGCCCTCCTGTCCGGCGGCGGCATCCTGGGCGCCGTACTCACCGTGCTCGCCGCCAGCGGCCGGGCCGAGCCCATCTCGACCGCGCTCGCCGGGCTGCTGCTGGCCGCCGCGCTGGTCGCCTCCGTCCTCGTCATCCGGCCCCGCCTCGGCGGCACCGACAAGGCCAGCTTCCCGCACTGGGCCACCCGCACCCCGCAGCAGCTGCGGGCCGACCTCGCCGAAGACCGGCGCGCCAACTGCGTGACCGCCCTGTCCGACCTTGCCGTCGACAAGATGACCGCGCTGCAGCGGGCCACCGACCTGACCATCGCCGCCGTGCTGGCCCTCGCCATCGCGGCGGTACTCGCCGCGACCTGACCGACCAACTGCCCCGACTGCCGGCGCGGGGCAGTCGCACTGCGAGAGGATGACCCCATGACAGCACGTTCCGAAGCCGTCGCCGCCGCGTCCTGGTGGGCCCTGCGGCTGGCCGAACCGAGCCACCAGAACGTCGGCCACCCCGACGCGAACACCCTGCTCGCCGCGCTCGCCAACACCAACGCCCGCGCGTACACGCCCGACCAGGTCGAGGCGTACCGCGTCGCCCTCACCGCCCGCATTGAGGCCCATCTCGCGCAGAGCGAGTGGTCCCTGGCCGAGCCGATCTTCGGGTCCGAAGTGCGGTGCCTGTACAACGACTACAGTCTCGACCCGGTCCTGACCGAGGCTGCCGCTACGGCGGGGATCGAAGTCGGAGTGGCCGACCTGCCACTCAAGACGGTGATGTGGATCGACCCGGGGAAGGTGTCGGTGCGCTCCGGGTACGGCAGTGAAGTGGAAACAGTCTGGGACTGGAGGTGGCCGTGGCCGCCGACCACCCCGGCGACCGGCGCGAATGGGCACCCGGAGCCTGACCAGTCACAGCTCGGCAACATCTCCGACACGCCACCCACACCACCGGCAGGGTAGCGACATGACCAAGACCACCGTCGTCACGAAGCGCGGCGCCAACCACGTCCTGCACATCGTCCTCACCATCTTGACCGGCGGACTGTGGGCGATCACCGGCTGGCCCATCGCCGCGATCATGGGCCGGAAGACCAAAACCGTCACCTACGCGGCCCCGCCGCCCGGCTACCAGCAGGGCCAGCAGCAGCCTCAGCAGCCCTGGCCGCCCCAGTAGTTGCCCCCAGCGATTACCTGTGGCATCCTGACCCCACGTCCGCCGTGCCCGGACACAACAGACACCGAGAGCCCCGCAGCCGAGCAGCCGCGGGGCTCTCGCCATTCCACAAACCAGCGGCCCGCCACCAACCCCCCTCGCGGCGGGCCGCTGCATATCCCGACGGAGGTGACCATGGCCTTCCCGCCCGGCATCCCCACCGTCACCCTGACCGGCCGCCTCCAGAACGTGGCCGGCCACACCGGCTACGGCATCGCCACCATCACCCCCGACGCGCCCATCCTCGCCTCCGCCACCGCCAACACGCTGTGGGCCGGCCCGGAGGCCGTCAGCATCGACCCGGCCACCGGCCAG
Source organism: Kitasatospora fiedleri (assembly GCF_948472415.1). Classification (NCBI taxonomy): domain Bacteria; kingdom Bacillati; phylum Actinomycetota; class Actinomycetes; order Kitasatosporales; family Streptomycetaceae; genus Kitasatospora; species Kitasatospora fiedleri. Next base: position 370,001 of record NZ_OX419519.1, read on the forward strand.
TGGTCGATCGCCGTGATCCCGAACGACGCGGCCGGGGTGTCGCCGGCCGGCTGGACGCTGCACGTCGTAGTCGAGGCCAGTGGCGGCGTCGTGATCGACCGTCACGTCAGCATCCCCACGTCGCTCGGGCCGACCGTCGACCTGGCGGACCTGATCAGCGTCGGCCCCAACCCGGGCAGCATCGCGCTCGTCCCCGGACCGCCCGGGCCGCAGGGGCCGCAGGGGCCCGCCGGACCTGCCGGTGCGACAGGAACGACGGGAGCGACCGGGCCCGCCGGGGCCACCGGCCCGCAGGGACCGCAAGGGCAGACCGGCATCACCGGCGCTACCGGGCCCGCAGGACCGAAGGGCGACACCGGCGCCCAGGGGCCTACAGGGGCCGCCGGTGCGACCGGCCCTCAGCCGCCCCTCGGCGCGGCCGGCGCGGGCAGCACGATCGCGCTCCGGTCCGACGACCCCAGCACCACCAACTCCCGCACCCCTACCGCCCACGCGAGCAGCCACGCCACCGGCGGCAGCGACCCGATCACTCCGGCCAGCATCGGCGCGGTCGCCTCTTCGGGGCTCGACACCTCGGTGGCGTACCCGCCCGCGTACCGGCTGCCCCGCTACCCGCAGCCCGCGCAGATCCTCACCGAATGGCAGTCCGGGCACGGCTTCACCGTCCCCGGCGCGACCCTCGTCAACGACACCAGCACCTACGTTCGCGGGTCGCAGTGCGTGCGCCTCACCACCCCCGGCGACTCGCTGACCTACAGCATCACCGGGGCCACCCTCGTCACGGCCGACGCCACCGCCCGGGCGCTGCGAATCCTGGTGCGTGTCGACGACATCGCGACGCTGAACAGCCTCGTCGTCCAGCTCGGCACTGACAACACGTACGCCAACGGGTGGACGTGGACCGCGCAGACCGGCGCGACCGGCAGCAACTTCATCACCAGTGGCGACTGGGTCCTCATGACGCTGGGATTCGCCGACGCCACCGCACTGGGCACCGGCCCACGCACCGGCCTGACCTCCCTGCGCGTCCGCATCCGCGACACCGGAGCACCCGTCACCGTTCGGCTCCAGGCCGCCGAGCTGGTCGCCGACGGCTCGGCGGTGTTCCCGAACGGCTGCGTGATCATCACCGCTGACGACGGCTTCCAGTCGTTCGTCGACCTCGGCCGGCCGATCCTCGACCAGTACGGCGTCGTCGCCACCCTGTTCCTGATCATCGACCGTCTCGGCCTGTCTGGCCGCCTCACCCTCCAAGGTGCGCAGGACTTGCAGCGCGTCAGCGGCTGGGAGTTGGCCTGCCACGCCTACGCGGACTCGGTGCACGGTGCCACGTTCAACGGGGTCGCCGCCGCCCAGCTCGATGCGGACTGCCGCGCTTCCAAGGCGTACGCGGTCGCCAACCACTTCCGCGGCGCCGACATGATCGCCTACCCGAAGGGCCAGAACGGCAAGACCAGCGACGGCGCACAGATCAGCGACATCCTAGAGCGCTACTTCCACTCGGCGTTCACCACCGTCAACAAGACCCGCGAGACGTTCCCCCCGCCCCGCTACGACGGGATTCGCCGGATCTCCTCCATCAGCTCGTACACCGGCGGCTACGACCCGGCGCTGATCACCGGCGCGGGCGGAGACCTAGACAAGGTCAAGGCCGCCGGCGGCGTCCTCGTGCTGACGTTCCACCAGATCACCACCGGCACGCCCGGCGACACCGCGACCGTCAGCCAGACCGACTTCAACAGCATCATCTCCGGCATCGCGTCCCGCGGCATGACGGTCCTCACCGCCGGCGAGTATCTGCGCTACGCGCTCACCAGCGCCAGCAGCAGCGGGACCACGGTCGACAGCACCACGGTGCCGAAGAAGATCGGCACTCCGGCCGCCGCGGGCTCCTCGACGCTCGCGTCCCCGGCCGACCACATCCACCCGCGCGCTTACTGGGCGCCGGAGGACCACGGCCTGATCACCTGGACCCAGGACCCGGCGACCTGCGCGGGCGGCACCATCCTCGGCGCGGCGGGCACCCTCAACGTCGCCCGGGTGCACCTGCCCGTCGCGGCCACCGTCACCAACGTGGTCCTGTTCGTCTCCACCGCGGGGCGACCCTGACGAGCAGCCAGTGCTTCGCCGCGGTGTACACCGCCGCCGGATCGCTGATCGCCTCGACCGGCGACCAGTCCGCCGCCTGGACGTCCACCGGCACCAAGACCATGGCTCTCAGCAGCGCACAGGCCCTCGCGGCGGGCGACTACCTGATCGCCTGGTACGCCAACGGCACCACCCTGCCGACGTTCCTGCGCGGCCTCGGCCAGTCCGCCGTCAACCTCGGCCTCAACGCGGCTGGCTCCCGGTACGCCACAGCCGCGACCGGCCAGACCACCGCCATGCCCGCCAGCATCGGCACCCTAGCCGGCGCCTCCACCGCCTGGTGGGCCGGCCTGTCCTAACCTCGGGAGGAGGCAGCCATGGCCGCGAACATCCCGCGGAGACAGGAGGACTACGACGACGTCCGGCGCCTGCACGCCCAAGGGTTCGGCCGCAACGAGATCGCCGACCAGATCGGTCGATCCAGGCACCTCGTATCCATGCTCGCCGCCGAGATGGGCCTGGCGTTCGCCCGCGCGGGCGAGGTCGAGGTAGCGATGGAGACCCGGCGCGCACAGCTCGCCGACCGCCGCCTCACCCTCGCCGAGCAGCTGCAAACCGACGCCGAGAACCTGCGCGCGCAACTCTGGCAGCCCGCCACCGTGTTCGCGTTCGGGGGCAAGGACAACACCTACGAGGAGCACACCCTCGACGAGCCGCCGGCCGCCGACAAGAAGAACCTGATGGCCACGGCCGGGATGGCCCTCGACCGCTCCCTCAAGCTGGTCCCGCCGGTGGAGTCCAGCGGCATCGAGGAGGCCGGCACGATGCTCGGCAACCTGATGCTCGGTCTCAAGCGGGTCCATGACCAGGTCAAGGCCGACGCCGCCGGTAGCGGAGAGGCTGTCGACGATGCTGCAGGAGATGCCGATCCCGATCGGGCGTAAGCAGCTCGACTACGTGGTCAACTCGACGGCGTTCGTGAACCTCGCTGAAGGATCGATCCGGTCCGGGAAGACGCTGATCTCGCTGCTGCGGTGGCTGGTCTACGTGGCCACCGCGCCCCGTGGCGGGGAACTGGTTGTCGTCGGCCGTACAAGGGACTCGCTGTACCGAAACGTCTTCGCGCCACTCATGGACCCAGCTCTGTTCGGCGCGCTCGCCCGCCTCACCAGATACACCAACGGCGCTAGCACCGCGACCATCCTCGGCCGGACCGTGCACGTCCTCGGCGCGTCCGACGCCAAGGCCGAGAAGGTGCTGCGCGGCCTGACATGCGCGGCGCGTACGTCGACGAACTCACTGTCATCTCCGAGGAGTTCTTCCAGCAGCTCCTCGGCCGCTGCTCCGTCGACGGCTCGCAGATTTTCGCCACGACCAACCCCGACTCGCCGGCTCACTGGGTGCGCCGCCGGTTCCTCGACCGGCTCGGCCAGCTCACCGACTGGCGGGTCTGGCACTTCCAGCTCGACGACAACCCGGCCCTGTCCGACACCATCAAGGACAGGTACAAGCGGACCTACACCGGGCTCTGGTATCGGCGCTTCATCCTCGGCGAGTGGGTCGCCGCCGAGGGCGCCATCTTCGACATGTGGGACCCGGCCCGGCACGTCATCGGCTGGCACCAGATGCCGGCCATGCAACGGGTCCTCGCCCTCGGCGTCGACTACGGCACCACCAACCCCTCCACGGGCCTGCTGCTCGGCCTCGGCATAGACCGCCGCCTGTACCTGATGGACGAGTGGCGCCACGACCCGCAGCACTCCCAGCACCGCCTCACCGACGGACAGTTGTCCGCGTCGATGCGGGACTGGCTGCACACCACCGCCCACGCCCCGCACGCGGGCAGTCAACTTCCCGAGTGGGTGGTCGTCGACCCGGCCGCGGCCAGCTTCCGGACGCAGCTGCACTACGACGGGCTAACCGCAGCCGAAGCCGACAACGACGTCTCACGCGGGATCAGCCTGCTCGCGACCCTGCTGACCGAGGGCCAGCTCCTCGTAGCCGACCGCTGCGAGGGCTTCATCCGCGAGGCCCCCGGCTACTCGTGGGACCCGAAGGCCACCCTCGACGGCAAGGACAAGCCGATCAAGGTTGCCGACCACTCCCTGGACGGCGGCCGGTACGCCATCACCACCACCGAGACGCTGTGGCGCCCCCACATCATCACCCCGCTGGAGATGGCGGCCTGACCTGATCGGAGGTACGTCGTGCCCCTGCCCGACCGGGACATCCCCTGGCCGCCGCCGCCCATCCAGCCAGCGCTGCTGGCCATCAACGAGTGGGACACATGGTGGGCCGGCGATCCCGCCCGGCTCGCCGCCCTCTACGGCGGCAGCACCGGCGGCCTGCCCGACGCCAAGACATCGCAGTACCGCGGTGGTGTCGTCGGCCGCATGGCCCGCTGGTGGTGGGGCACCCCGCCCGCCCCCGGCGAACAGCGCTCCCACACCCACATCCCCATCGCCAGCGACATCTGCTCCGCCTCCGCGAACCTGCTGTTCTCCGAGCCGCCGCGGATTGTCATGCCCGACGGCAACGACGCCACAACGAAGCGCCTCACCGCGGTGGCCGGCGACCGCTTCCACGCCACACTGCTGCGCGCGGCCGAACTGGCCGCCGCCCTTGGCGGGATCTACCTGCGCCCCGTCGCGGACAAGGCGATCGCCGACGAGCCCTGGCTGGACGCCGTCCAACCCGACCGGGCGGTCCCGGAATTCACGTGGGGCCGACTGTCCGCGGTGACGTTCTGGCGGATCGTGGCCGAGCAGGACGGCCAGGTGTGGCGGCACCTGGAGCGGCACGAACCCGGGGTGACCCTGCACGGCCTCTACCAGGGCACCGCCGACAAGCTCGGCCGCCCGGTGCCGCTGCAAGACATGGACGAGACCGCGCCACTCGCAGGAAAGGTCGACGACCAGGGCCGCATCGAGATGGCCTACCCGAAGCTCGGCGTCGCGCACATCCCTAACCAGCCGACACGGAAGTGGCGGTCCCTGCCACTGCTGGCGAACCTCGGCCGTGCCGATCTCGACGGCGTCGAGAACCTGATGGACGACCTCGATCGCACCCACGCCTCGTGGATGACCGATGTCCGTCTGGCCAAGGCGCGGATCGTCGTTCCGCAGTCGATGCTCACCTCAAACGGCCCGGGCCGCGGCACGTCGTGGGTAGACCGCGAGGTCCTCGCCGGCCTCGACATGCTGTCCAAGCCGGGCGAGAACCCGCTGACGCTGGTGCAGTTCGACATCCGGGTGCAGGAGCACAGGGACACCTGCGACGAACTCGTCAAGAAGATCATCTCCTCGGCTGGGTACTCGGAGCAGACGTTCGGCGGCTCCGGCGAGGTCGCCGTCACCGCCACCGAGATCCGCGCCAAGGGCCAGCGGTCCATGACCACCCGAGGCAACAAGATCCTCTACTGGCGGCCCGGCCTCTCCGATGCCGTCCAGGCGCTCCTCGCCATGGACGCCGAGCTGTTCGGCAGCGGCGCCAACTGGCAAGCCCGCCCCACCATCGAGTTCCAAGACGGAGTCCAGGACGACCAGCTGACCCTGGGCAACACCGCCAACGTCCTCGCCCAGGCCGAAGCCGCGTCCATCGAGACCCGGGTAGCGATCGTCAACCCCGACTGGACCGACATCCAGGTCAAAGACGAAGTGCGGCGCATCCTCGCCGAAACCGGCCGGGTTGTCACCGACCCGGCCGCCCTCGGGACGAGCAGCCCATGCCCTGAAGGGGGTGACCCCGGTGCCGGTGTCCCCTGCCGACGGCGAAGACCTCGCCCGGGCCGTGGCCGACCTCTACCGCGAGGCCGAGCTGGCGCTGCTGGAGCTGATCGCACGCCTGCTCGGCTCCGATCTGGAGTCCCCGCGCTGGGTGGAACGCAAGCTCGCAGCGGTGAGGGACCTGCGCTCTGGCGCCGAGACCCTCACCGCTGCGCTCCGCGACGACGCCACTGGCGCGATCGGCACCGCGGTAGCCGCCGCCTACGCGCGTGGCAGGCAGGCGGCGGTCGCCGAACTGGGCATGTTGCCGGAGGGCCTGCGGGCGTTCGCCGAGCGGGCCGTGCCGAACGCCCCCGTGGTGGATCGGCTTGCGGCCGCGGTTGTTGTCGAGCAGGACCCCGTGTGGGTGCGAATCCTGCGGGCGGTCGAGGACATCTACCGGTCGGTGGTCGCCCGAGTGTCCGGCACCGTGCTGACGGGAGTCATGACGCGCCGCCAAGCCGCGCAACGCGCCCTCGACCAGCTCACCGCGCGCGGCGTGGCGGGGTTTGTCGACCGGGCAGGGCGTTCGTGGGACATGGCCAGCTATGCGGAGATGTCGGTACGCACCGCGACCGGCCGGGCTGCGATCCAGGGCCACACCGACCGGCTGGCCGCGCTCGGCCAGCGTTACGTCACCGTCTCGGACAGCCCGCTGGAGTGCCCGCTGTGCCGCCCCTGGGAGGGCGAGGTCCTGGCACTGCCCGGGCCGGGCGGCGAGCGCGACGTGACGCTGCCTCACGCCACCGACGACGGCCGGCAGGTCGCCGTGCGCGTGGCCGGCAGTCTGCCAGAGGCGCGCGCCGCCGGGCTGCTGCACCCGAACTGCCGGCACTCCATCAGCCTGTACCTGCCTGGAGTGAGCACCCGGCCTGTCTCGCCGCCGCACCCGGGCGGCGCGACGTACGAGGACACCCAGCACCAGCGCTACCTGGAGCGCCAGGTCCGGCAGTGGAAGCGCCGCCAGGCCGTCGCGCTGGACGACACTGCACGCCGGGCCGCGGGCGCGCGGGTGCGCGCCTACCAGGGCCGCATCCGGGCCCTCACCGCGGAGAAGCAGCTGCCCCGCAAGAGTGCCCGCGAGCAGATCGGCACCGCACGCTAGGCGTCGGGCCGGATGTGGTGGACGTCGTAGTCGGAAGCGTTCGGATCGCATCCGCCCGGACACTGCGGTGGGCCGCTGGGCGTCCATGGGCCCCAACCGTCTTCCTCGGTGTACGTCTGGTAGCCCTCCTGGACTTCCCCGTATCCGGTCAGCCTGCACTTTCGACCTGTCGGCCGCTCACTCACACGGTTCCTCATCCCTCGACGATAGGCCGCCCTCAGACTTCCGGCCGCCGGGCGCGGCCGGGTGAACCACGGCCCGCCAGGAGCGAGCCGCCCTTCCGGCCGGCCAGGAGCCGGCCACCGACGCGCCCCAGGAGGGCACGATGCGACGTCCCACCCTGCCCCGCCATGGCTGGGCCCACCCCTATGGCCACAGCCCTTTCTCCCCGTTCCTCTACGCAGACGGAGGGGACGGCGGCGACTCCGGGTCCGACAGCACCGGCGGCGGCGCTGACACCGGAGACTCCGGCGGCGAGATCGACACCGGTCCGGATGGCGGCGGCAGCAGCGAGAACACCGACGAGAAGCCCAAACCCGGCCCCGCTAAGGGGACGTCCGGCGGGGACCAGGTGGCGGAGATCGCCAGGCTCACCAAGGAACTGGCCGACGCCCGCAAGGAAGCTGGCAAGGAACGCACCAGCGCCAAGGAGACCGCGGCAGCCGAGGCCCGAACCGCCTTGGTGCAGGACCTCGGCAAGGTGCTCGGCCTGATCAAGGATGAGAAGGATGCGCCGCCCGACCCGGCCAAGCTGACGGCCGAGATCGAGCGGGCACAGGCCGCCCACCGAGAGACCAGCATCGAGCTCGCCGTGTTCAAGGGCGCGGCCAAGGCTGGTGCCGACCCGGGCGCCCTCACCGACTCCCGGGCTTTCATGGCCAGCCTCGGCAAGCTCGACCCGGCCGCCGAGGACTTCGCAGTCAAGGTCGGCAAGGCCATCGAGAAGGCCATCGCCGACAACCCCAAGCTCGCCGCCGCCCCCGCCAAGTCCGATTCCGGTGCGGCCGACTTCAACGGCTCCACCGGCGACAAGCCCGGCGGCCCCCAGACCATCGACGACATCCGAGCCGAGCGCCGCAAGCGCCGCACCGGGTAAGGAGAACCAGCCCCCATGGCCAACACGTTCCTGACCGCGCAGCAGATCGCGCAGCAGGCCCTCGCCAACCTCTACGAGACCACCGTCATGGCCTCACTCGTGCACCGCGACTTCGAGAACGAGTTCGCCCGCAAGCAGGGCGACGCCATCACCATCCGCAAGCCCGCCGTGTTCACCGCCAACGAGTACAACCGGGCCTCCGGCATCACCGTGCAGGACGCCACCGAGGGCAGCGTCAACATGACGCTCAACCACTTCGCCGACGTCAGCTTCGCGGTCACGTCTGAGGACATGACCCTCAAGATCCAGGACTTCGACCAGCAGCTCCTCACCCCCGCGATGGAGGCCATCGCGCAGAAGATCGACCGGGACCTGCTCCTGCTGCGCTCCGACATCGTGCAGGAGGTCGGCAACACCGCCCCGAACGCGGCCGGCGAGGACTACAACGGCTACAACGGGTCCTACCCGTACAGCGACTCCCGGGTCCTGATCCAGGCCGCGCCGTCCTCGACCGGGCGAAGGTTCCGATGGCCGACCGCTCTGTCGTTATCGGCCCCACCACCAAGGCGTTCTGGGTGGCGGAGAAGACCTGGCGGCAGGCAGACCGGCGCGGTTCCACCGAGGGCCTGCTGGAGGCGTCCCTCGGCGACAGGGTCAGCGGCTTCGACCCGTACATGACCCAGAACGTGGGGCAGCCCGCCCAGTCTCCGGCCACCGGCCAGCCCACCACCGAAGTCGACGTCGCCTTCCACCGCACCGCGTTCGCCCTGGCGTTCCGCCCGCTGGAGCTGCCGCAGGGCGCCCTGGACGCGGCGATCGTCAACTACAAGGGCTACGGCCTGCGCGTCATCCGCGACTACGACATGGACAAGAAGCAGATGGTGGTCAGCGTCGACTGTCTGTACGGCACCAAGACCATCGACGCCAACCGTGCCGTCCTCATCAAGGGCCCAACGCCTGACCCTGCGCGCCCGCGCGGGCGGGCGCACCCCTCAGCCCCCTTCCAGGAGAGGAACCCCCATGGGCTACAAGGTCCACACCGTGGACGGCCGGTCCGGCGAGGTCGACCTGTCGACTGTCCGCACCTACAGCAAGGAGGTTCGCGTGCCGTCCGGCACGGCGGGCACCTATCAGCTGTTCAAGGTCCCGGCCGCGGCCAACGTCATCGCGGTGCGCGCCTACCGCACCGGCGGCACCGGTGGCACCGTCCAGGTCAAGCACGGCGCGCTGGACGTTCTGGCGTCCGTGCTGACCACCAGTACCGACGCGTGGGCCGGCAGCACCACCGTGCAGAACGCTACCTGCGCGGCCGGCGACAACCTGTCCGTCGTGCTCGCCTCCCCGGCCGGCTCCCCGACGGAGATCCTCGTGCAGGTCGACCTCAGGACGGTGGCAGCGTGAGCATCACCTACTTCAACCGCAACACGGGCGACACCGCCCAGTACGACGAGCCGAACTCCCGGCTGGAGGCCCTCGACAACTGGGTGCGTCTGGCCGATGGGGAGCCGGTGCCCTCGCTGGTCTCCGACGGCGTCCTGTCGCGCCCGCACCTGCTCGTCGACAACCCGGTGCGAGTCCTCAACCCGCCCGACGGTGGCGAGCCGATCCGCGAGGACGGCAGCCGCGGCCCCGCCCCCGAGGCCGCGGTCGGGCAGGCGGGCGCGCCTCTGCGCACCACCGAGCACGACGGCGAGGGCGGCGCCGCGCCGCTCCTCGCCCAGCGTCCGGCGGACGACGCCCCCTCGACCAGTGGCGCGACTACGCCAACTCCCTCGCCCAGACGCCCGAGGAGGAGGCCGACATCGCGGGGATGACCCGTGATGAACTCGCCGCGAAGTACGGCGCCGCCTCGGGCCTGTCCGGTGACGCCGGGCCGGAGGGCAAGATGCCCGCCCGGTCCGCGTCGAAGGCCGACTGGGTCGCCTACGCCACCGGGGCGGGCCTCGACCGGGCCGAGGCTGACGCCATGACCCGGGACCAGCTGGTCGAGCGCTTCACCACGAAGGGGGCGAGCTGATGGCCCGCGCCGACATCTCCGCAGTCCAGACCCTCACCAGCAACGGCCTCACCCCGACGTTCGACAACGCCAACGCCTCCGGCGGCCAGCAGTTCGCCAACAACGGCCGCCGGATCGTCCGCGTCACGAACACCTCCGGGTCGGCCGTCACCGTCACGGTGAACATGCCCGGCACTCTCGACGGCGTCGCGCCGGCCAACGGCGGCAAGCAGGTCACGATCCCGGCGACCACCGGCGACGTCACCATCGGCCCGTTCCCGGCGACGATCTACAACCAGACCGACGGCAAGGTGTACCTGGACTTCTCCGCCACGACGAACGTCAAGCTCGCCGTGATGGAGATGCCGCAGGTATGAGCCGCGTGTACGCCACCGCCTCGGACTGGACGGCGTACACCGGCCAGAGCGCGACCGCCAGCACCGACCGGCTCCTGCGCGACGCCTCCCGCTTCCTGGACCGCGAGGTGCTGCGGGTGTGCTGGTTCGACGCCGACGCCAGCGGCATGCCCACCAGCACGGTCGTGCTGGCCGCGGTGAGGGATGCCGTGTGCGCGCAGGTCGAGTGGTGGGGAGAGCTCGGCGACTCCACCGGCGCGGGCGGGCGTGGGGTGGGGGTCGGTGGAGATCGGCAGTGCGAAGCTCGCCCGGTCGGTGACGGCCGTCAGCGGTTCCGACGCCCCGTCACGCAAGATCGCCCCGAAGGCGTGGGACGCGCTGCTGTCCCCCGATCTGACGCCCGACCTGTTCGTCCTCGGTGCGGTGGAGGGCTGACGTGGCCGCCCTGCCGCAGTGGCTGATGCGCCACCTGATCACCGTTGAGCCCTACCTGGGCAACTCGGCGTACGGCCCGAGGTATGGGCCGCCCGTCCAGGTGCGCTGCTTCCTCGACGAGCAGACCCGTCTGGTGCGGGCCTCCAGCGGCGACCAGGTCACCAGCACCAGCACCGCCTACAGCCCGCTCGCCATCAACGCGCCCGCCGAGAGCAGGGTGACGCTCCCCGGCGGGCGCCAGACGACTGTTATCGCCGCACTGCGGCGCGACGGCGGCGGCCTCGCCACACCCGACCATGTCGAACTGCAGCTCGTGTAGGGGTGGTGGCGGTGTCGCATCTGCACTTCGACCGGGCGCGGGCGCTGGAGGCCGTCCGGCGTGCTGCCGCGCACGGGCTGGAGCTCGGCATGGAGCACGTCCTCGCCGAGGCGAAGAAGGTCGTGCCGCTGGATGAGGGAACGCTGGAGCGCTCCGGCCGGGCCCGGGTGGACGCCACCCGGCTCCAGGGCATCGTCTCGTTCTCGACGCCGTACGCGGTGCGCCAGCACGAGGAGCTGGACTACCGGCACGCTCCCGGCCGGCAGGCCAAGTACCTGGAGCGGCCGTTCTTCGCCAACCGCGAGGTGGTGCTGGCGCTGGTCGGAGCCGAGATCCGCCGGGCTCTGGCGGGGGGTGGCGGTGGCTGACCTCCTCGACGGTATCGCCCGCTACCTGGACGGCCTCGGCCTGCTCACCTACGACCCCGACGGCACCAGCGGCGACACGTTCCCCGACCTGATGCCGCCGACCCCGGACGAGGCGGTCGCCCTCGGCTCGTACGGCCTGGGTGAGCCCGACCCGGTGACCGCCGACGACGAGTCGGGGCTGCAAGTGCGCTGCCGGGGCCCGTTGTCGGGCGACCCGCGTCCGTCCAGGGCCAAGGCGATGGCCGTCTACGGCGCTCTGCACGGTCTGACCGACACGGCGCTGCCCGACGGTACGTGGCTGGAGCTCGCTGTGGCCCAGCAGACCCCGTCTCCGATCGGCCAAGACGCGCTCGGCCGGCACGAGCACGTCGTCAACTTCCGCATTCACACGGTCAATCCGACCGCCAACCGCACGTAGGAGGTGGCCGGAATGGCCGCAACCAAGGTGGCCGCGCGCGGCTACATCTTCCAGATCGGCGTCGGAGCGGCTCCGACGTGGACCAACATCGGCGGCCTCACGTCGTTCAGCGTGAACCCGGGCGACCACGACGCCCACACCGAGAGCACCGATTTCGACAGCAACGGCCAGTACGAGGAGATCGTGCTGCAGCGCGGCGGCTCCATCAAGCTCGAAGGCCGCCGCAAGATCGACAAGGCGACCGGCGTCGCAGACGCCGGGCAGGCCGCCCTCGATGCGCTCGCCCAGGGCCTCGCCGATAACAGCGTCGGCCAGATCCGCTTCCGGCACTCCAGCGAGACCCAGTGGCGGGTGTGGTCCTGCACCGCCAAGAGCAGCGAGCTCGGCGGCGGCACCAACGACCTCGGCAAGTGGGGCATGGAGGTCGCCCGCACCGGCGCCGAGGCCTTGGTGGCCGCCCCGTGACCGACCTGCCCTACGGCGACGGCGAGGAGCTCGACGGCGAGTTCGAGGACGACTTCGACGACGAGGAGGGCGCCGCGCCGGACTTCACCGACGCCGACGCGTTCTTCGCCGCGGAGGTCTCCCCGGTCGAGCCCGCCGTCCTGGTCCTGTACGACCGCACCTACACCCTGCCCACCCGGGTGCCGCTGGCGTTCACCATGCTCTCCGAGCGACACGCCGCCGACGAAGACCTCGCGTCGATCCGCACGGTGCTGGCGCCCGTGTTCGGCGCTGACGCGCTCGACCACTGGCTCGAACGGGGCATGAACGACCGCCAGTTCGCGATCATCCTGATCTGGGCCACCCAGAACATGCACTCCCCCCGCTCGTGCACCCTTGCACAGGCCGCCGACCGCTACGACCAGCAGCAGGCCCGGGGAAAAGCCGTGGCGCCGCTGAACAGGGCGGCCAGGCGGAGCGGTTCTGGCGGGCGGTCCTCACCCGGTGGGCGCTCCTCGAAGCGGATCTGATCCGCGAGTACCACCTCACTCCGGCGCTGATCGCGGGCATGTCGACCCGCGAGTTCATGGTGCTGCTCGGCGGCCTGTCCGAGCAGGCCCGCTGGCCGCGCGCGTACGCGGATACCCCGCTGGTCACCAGCAGCCCGGCGGACATCGCAGCCGCCCTCGGCTCGTACTACGGCGACGCCGACCCACCACCTGGCGGTGATCCGCCCGAGCAGTAGGCGGGCGGTGGTCGCGGGTGAACGTCGGCGATCTGACGGCAACCTTCCAGGTCGACGTCGATGGCACCGGGCTCGCCTGGGCCGAGGCCGAGCTGCAGGGGTTGCAGCGCTCCGCCGACGGCCGCCTGCGCGACATGCGGGGCCGGTTCGCGTCCGAGTCCCGCCTCATGGGCGAGGCCCTGCGCGACGGCATCCGCCTCGGCACCGAGGCCGTCGAAGAGGGCGCTACCCAGGCGGGAGACGAACTCGCCCGCGGGCTGGGTGAAGGCGGCGAGGAGGGGGCGCGCCGCCTGCTCGGCTCGATGTCGGATGCCGAGCTGGCAGTCAACGGCTTCACCCGCTCCGCGGACGGCCGAATTCGGGACCTGCGCGGCAGGTTCGTCGCCGAGAGCACCACCATCGGCGACGCCCTGGAGCAGGGCCTCGGCGAGGCGGGTGAGCGCGGCGCCCGCCGCCTGGAGGAGGGTGTCGGCCGGGCCCGACACGAGCTGGCCGACGGCGGCGACGACGGCAACCGATTCGGCCGGATACTGTCCGGCATCGGAGACGCCGCCGGTCCGATCGGCTCGGTCGCGGGCCGCATCGCGATGGTCGGCGGCGCCATCGGCGGGGCGCTGCCTCTGGTGGCCGGCCTGTCCGCGGCACTGGTCGCCATCGCCCCCGCCGCGGGTGTTGCGGTGACCGGCCTGCTGGCCGTGGCGTCGGCCGGCGCCGCGATCAAGATCGGTACGTCGGGCATTGGCTCCGCCATCAAGGCCGCGTTCGCCGACGCGCCGCAGCCGCGGGGGCCGCGAGCGGGGCGGCGAACCAGTACGCCAACGCCCAGCGGGCCGTCAAGGACGCGGTCGAGAACGCGGCGTACGCCAATGAGCAGGCCGTACGCCGGGTCTCGGACGCCGAGCGTAACCTGGCCGACGCCCAGCAGGCAGCCCTTAAGGTCCAGCAGGCCCTTGATGACGCCCGTCACCAGGCCGCGCAGGACCTGGAGGACCTGAACAACCGGCTGGCCGATGCCGGACTGTCCCAGCGGGACGCTGTCCTGCGGGTCCAAGACGCGCAGGATGCGCTGACCGCGGCCACGCCGAGGGCAGCACCGCCACCGAACGCCAGCGGGCCCAGGCCCAACTGGCGCTCGACCAGGCCCAGCAGCGGCTGCTCGAGCAAGGCGTCTCCTACGAGCGCCTGCAGCAGCAGGCCGCGTCCGCGAACGCGGCTGGCGTCGAAGGGTCGGCGCGGGTCGTCCAGGCGCAGGACCGCATCGTCCAGGCTCAGCGCCAGGTCGAGGACCAGACGCGCGCTCTGCAGGACGCTCAGGTCCAGCAGTCCCGGACGGCCGCTCAGGGCGCGGAGCAGGTCCAGCGGGCCATCGAGGCGCTGCACCAGGCCGGTGCGGGCGCGGCGGCCGGCGGGGTCGACCCGCTCGCCGCGGCGTTGGCGAAGCTGTCGCCGAACGCGCGGGCGTTCGTCGAGGAGCTGATCCGCCTCAAGCCCGCGCTGTCGGACTTGAAGTTCGACGTCCAGCAGTCCCTCTTCGAGGGCTTCGCCGGTTCTCTGCGCGCGGGGGCGACGTCGGTACTGCCGGTGCTGCACGACGCGCTGGTCGGTTCCGCGCAGCAGCTCAACGCCATGGCCAAGGGCGCCGTCGCGGCGGCCGTGGAGATGTCGGACAGCGGAGTGCTGGGCAAGGCGTTCGCGGCGGCGAACGCGGGCCTGGGCGGCCTGACCCGGCTGCCCGCGGTCTTCATCCAGGGTGTCGCGCAGATCGGTGCGGCGGCCGGTCCTGCGTTCGAGCGGCTCGGCGCGGCGGCCGGCGGCGGTCTGGACAAGCTGTCACAGAAGCTCGACAGCGCGTTCAGCAGCGGCGGGATGCAGCGGGCGATCGAGACCGCGATCGACCTGCTGGGCCAGCTCGGCACCGCGGTCGGCAACGTCGGCCGGTTCATCGGCGAAGTGCTCGGTGCCGCGCAGCAGTCGGGCGGCGGCTTCGTCAACACCCTGGTCGTCATCTCGGGTGCGTTGGCGGCGGCGTTCGCCGATCCGGCGATCCAGTCCGGCCTGCAGGCGCTGTTCAAGGCGACGGCCGCGCTCGCGTCGACGGCGGCGCCGCTGCTGATCTCCGCGCTGCAGGTGATCGCCCCGGTGCTCACCGCGCTCGGGCCGCCGGTGCAGGTGCTGATCGCCGCGCTGGGCGCCGGGCTCCAGCCCATCATCGTCGCTCTCGGCCCGGTGCTCCTGGCCGCGGCCCAGGCGATCGGCGGCCTGCTGCAGGCGGTCTCGCCACTGCTGCCCGTCCTCGGGCAGTTGATCGCGATGATCGGCCCGATTCTGACGCCGATCATCGCGGCGATCGGGCAGATTTTCGCCCAGCTCGCGCCGATCGTCGCGCAGGTCGGGCAGATCATCGCCGCGATCCTGCAGCCGGTGCTGGCCGCGCTGCCGGCCGTGCTGCAGCCGGTGCTCGACCTGATCACCACGCTCACGGGCATCCTGCTGCCGGTTCTGGGCGACCTGTTGTCGATCCTCTCCCCGGCCCTGGGGCAGCTCGGGACGGCGTTCGGGCAGATCATGGTCGCGCTTGCGCCGGTTCTCACCCAGATGGGCGTTCTGCTGGGCGACTACCTGCGGGTGATGCTTCCACTGCTGACGCCGATCATCACGGCCGTCGCCCAATTGGCGGCCCTGTTCGCCGGGCAGTTGGCGGCTGTCATCCAGAACGTGGTGGTGCCCGCGTTCAGGATGGTCAGCCAGATCCTCAGCGGCGACTTCTCCGGGGCCCTGCGCTCCGGCAAGGAGCTACTGATCGGCATCGCCCAGACCATGACCGACATCTTCATGGAACTCCCGATGAAGATCGGCAAGATCCTGGGCGATCTGGCCGTCAGCATGTTCGATGCCGGGAAGAAGCTGATCAGCAGCCTGATCGACGGCATCAAGGCCATGGCGGGCAAGGTCAAGGACACCATCTCGGATCTCGTCGGCGGCATCGCCGACTTCTTTCCGCACAGCCCCGCCAAGACCGGCCCGTTCAGCGGCCGCGGCTACCCGCTGTACTCCGGGCAGGCCATCGGCCTCGCCCTCGCAGAGGGCATGGCCTCCAGCCAGGACCGGGTGCGCGCCGCCACCGCCTCCCTGATGGGCACCGCGCACGGCGGCCTCGGCCTCGGCCAACTCGCCGCCGGCCAGGGCATGCTCGCCGGCGCGGGCGGGGGCGGCGGATTCCACATCGAGCACTACCACGAGAGCAACAACGGCGACGCCCGGCGCACCGCCGCCGAACTCGCCTACCTCGGACGCGGCAGGGGGTGATCCGGTGGCGGGAGAGCTGGTCACCGGCCCCGGCCTCATCCAGTGGGGCACCCTCCTCCTCGGCCGCAGCCAGGCCGCGGGGGTCGTCACCCCCTACCGGTGGAAGGCGCCCAAGGGCTGGGAGGCGATGCCCGGTCTGGACTCCGGCACCGTCAAGCGCGCCCAGCAGTACGGGCGTGGCCCGGCCGGCTCCTCGCGCAGCCGCGCACGATCACGCTGGACCCGCTGATGGTGCGGGCCCCGGCTGGCCAGATGGGCGCGGTGATTGCCGCGCTGGAGGCCGCGTGCCCGATCGGCCAGGACGAGCAGCCGCTGGTCGTCCAGCTCGACGAGCGCGGCCCGCTGCTGGCGTGGGCCCGGGTCGTCCGCATGGACCTCCCGGTCTCCTCGTCCTGGCAGCTCGGCTACGCGGAGGGCGGCGCGATCCAGTGGGAGGCCACCGACCCGCGCCGCTACCAGTTGGTCGAGCAGGTCGCCCTGACCGGGCTGCCGCAGCAGGAAGCCGGATTGTCGTGGGGTTCCCCGACGGAGACGGGCCTGGACTGGGGCTCGCCGACGGAGACCGGGCTGGTGTGGGGGGCGCCGGGCAGCACCGGCGACATCACGTGCACCAACGCGGGGTCGGCGGAGACCCATCCGACGATCACCATCACCGGGCCGTGCACCACCCCGTCGGTCGCCCTGGCCGGGACCGGCACGGTCCTGGAGTACGCGCTGACGCTGGCCGCCACCGACCAGCTGGTCATCGACTGCTGGAACGGCACCGTCCTGCTGGGCGGCCAGGACCGGGCGACGTTCGCCACCGCCCGGTCGGTGCCGGAGGAGCTGATGGCCATCCCCCCGGGCGGAACCTCCACCCTCTCCTTCCGCTCCCTCGACGGGTCGCCCGACCCGGCCGCCAGCTGCACCGTGCGCTGGCGCTCCGCCTACTGGTAACCCCGGAGGGTCTCTGTGACCGCACGCGCCGCGTGGCTCTACAACCCGGGGCAGACCCGGCAGGACACCCGCCTCGCCCCGGTGTCCCCGATGTACCCCGTCGACGCGATGACCTCGCGCAGCGGGGTGATTCCGGGCGGCACCCCGTTCGCCCTGACCGGCTCCGGCATGTCCGGCACGCTCGCCGTCGGCCGCGCCTACATCCAGGGCACCAGCGCCCAGGGCGCCTACCCTGCGGCAATCACCGTGGCGGAGTCCATCTCCGTCGCCAACGGGCACGCCTCCCTATCTCGGATCGACTCGGTCTTCCTCACCGTCTACGACAACCTCATCGACAGCTCCGGGCTGACACTGACCCGGGTCGACTACGTGCAGGGCACCGCCGCCGCCTCGCCCACCGCCCGTCCGCGCCGGGCAACGCGTCGCTGCGGCTGTGGGACATCACGGTGCCCGCCGGCGCGTCCGCGGGCAGCCCCATCAACTGGGGCACCGCCTTGACCGACCGGCGCCTGTACACCGTCGCGGTCGGCGGGATCGCCCCCGCCGCGGCGGCCGGCGCCTACTCCGGACAGTACCGGGACATCAGCCCGACCAACGGCCTGGAGCGCTACAACGGTGCCGCATGGGAGTCCCGCCTGTACCTGGGCACCTCCGGGCAGGTCGTCATCGGAACCGACGTCAACCTCTACCGCGGCGCGGCGAACCAGCTGAAGACCGACGACGACCTGCTGATCGGCGGCGCGCTCGCCGGCGCCAGCAACGTCAACACCGGGGCGTGGACCGCCTACACCCCGACCTGGACGGCCGTCACCACCAACCCCACCCTCGGCAACGGCAGCCTGGTCGCCCGCTGGTGCCGCACCGGCCGCAAGGTGACCTTCGCCGGCAGCCTCACCTTCGGCTCCACCAGCAATGGCGGCACGGGCATCTGGTCTATGTCCCTCCCCGTGGCCGCGGCAGCCAACGGCATCCTCATGCTCGGGGACTGCGACTACATCGACGCCGGCAGCAACGAGTACCTCGGCAAAGCACAGATCGTTTCCGGTGCCAGCACAGTCGGATTCATCGTCAAGACCGCCACCAGTTCCTCGTCCTCCAACAACGTTTCCAACTCGGTGCCGGTCGGCGCCAGTTCCAACACGCGCTTGCACTGGAACATCACCTACGAGGCCGCGTCGTGACGTTCGGCCCGTATCAGCTGCGCGTCACCGACCTGGTGACCGATCGCAACATCGGGCTGATCCCCGTCCAGGACGTCGAGTGGGACGACTACATCGGCAAGACCGGCTCACTGTCGTGCATCGCGCCGGTCCCGAACCAGACGTTCGCCCGGCGCCTGCGCGAGCGGGTTCTGCCGGGCCGGACGATGTCCTACCTGGAACAGGGCCGGCGCATCGTGTGGGGCGGCCCGATCTGGACCCGCACCCCGACCGCGGACGAGCGCGGCTACATCACCTGCCCCATCCAGGGCGCGGGCCTGGAGTCCGTGCTGCGCGGGCACCGCCAGCTCACCGCCGACAAGACCTACGCAGCAACCGACCAGCTCGACATCGCCCGGGACTTGCTGGCCTGGGACGCCGCCCAGCCCGGCGGCAGCCTCGGCCTCGAGGTCGACGCCGCCACCTCCGGGATGCTGCGGGATCGCACCTACTCCCGCTACGACCTGCCGTACATCGGCACGTTGCTCGACCAACTCGCCGCCGTCGACGGCGGCTTCGAGTGGCGCATCCAGTGCTATGCGGACACGGGCGGCACCCGGCATCGGGCCGTACGCCTCGGCTACCCGCGGCTGCCGCAGGGCGACCGACCCACGATCTTGAACCGGCCCGGGCAGATATACCGCTACAGCCTGCCCGAGGACGCGACCCGGCAGGCCAACACGTGGGTCTCCCGCGGCGCGTCGGTGAACAACAACCTCGCCGCGACCTCGTACCCGCTGATGTCCGCCCAGCTCACCAGCCCGGACCTGATCGCCGCCGGCTGGCCCGCCTGGACGGCAGCAGCGACTACTCCACGGTGGCCGAGCAGGCCACCCTCGACGGCCACGCCGCCGCGGACCTCGCCCGCTCCCAGATGCCCGTCGCCATCCCGAGCGTGGACATCCTGACCGGGACGATCGAGATCCCGCAGCTCGGCACCCTGGTGCGTCTGCGGATTCGAGACGACTGGTTCTACGACGGCCTCGACGCCCAGTACCGGGTGGTCGGACTGCACGGTCGGCCGGCTCAGCGCGGCCGGCCCGACACCACGACGCTGTACCTGGAGGCCACCTGATGGCTCTGCCCAACCTGCCGCAGGACATCCTCGACCGGCTCGCCGCGCTCGAGGGCCAGGTGCGGGATCTGTCCGGGCGGGTCGGGCAGCGGCCCGCGCAGACCCAGATTGCCGGCGGCGACGTCAGCGTGTACGCGGGCGGCAGTTTCCGGATGCTGTCCTTCGACGGGGCGTTCACGCAGGCGTGGATCGGCCGGATCAGCCCGAACCATCCGGACGGGTCCGAGCAGCGCGGCATCCTGGTCTACCGCGAGGACGGGTCGCTCGCACTGTCCCTGTACAGCTCGGACACCAGCCCGCAGGCCCTCGCCCTGCGCGACAAGGCCGGCACGACGGTGTTGGCCGACGACGTGCAGGCCGGCGGCCTGGCCCGGCCCTACCTCAGCACCGACAACTGGGTGGGGGCCACCCAGGCGCCGACCTACACCACCAGCAGCGCCACGTTCACCGGCCTGCAGACCAACTACTTCATGAAGCAGCACCCCAAGGTGACCGCGAACTACCGGGTGCAGACCTCGGCGGGCACGACGGGCGAGATCAGGATGATCGACGAGTACACCGGCACCGTCGTCGTCCCGCCCATCTCGATCGCCGCCGCGGCGTTCTTCGACTCGGCGGCCACTGGCACGCTGACGGGCACCCACGAGCAGGCGCTCAAGCTGGTATGGCAGGCCCGGGTCACCGCCGGTGCGGGGACGATCGGCGTCATGGGCCTGTCGACGTACGGGGTGCAGTCCTGATCACGGCGCTGATGTCGCCGGGTACGGGTCCGGCATGACCGTGTTGGTCATGTTGCTGCTCGGGTAGGGCCCGTTGTCGACGGTGCCGTGGCCGCCGTTGTTCTGGTTGTTCGGGTTGGTCGGGTCGACGCGGTTCGGGTCGGCGGGCGCCTGGGTGCTGCCCGGGCCGTCGGGTGCGGGTGTGCTCACGCTCTTCGCCTTCTTGGTGCTGGTCGGGATGGCCGCCGGCGTGGTGGCGGCCGGGGCCGTGGTGGTCTCGGGCTCGGTGGTGGCCGGCGCCGTGGCGATGGCGGTGCCGGTGGCGCTCGGGCTGGGCGTGCTGGTGTCGGCGACGTCGGCCTGCTGAACCTGCTGCTGCCCGCCGCTGTTGTTGTCGCCGCTGGAGTTGAGCGCCCACGCGCTGCCGCCGGCGATGGCGAGCACCGCAGCGACGGACGCCGCGATCCCCGCGGACTGTCTGCTGATCTTCATCTCTCATACCCCCCTTGGGTGTTGGCCTCTCAACGGTAGCGCCCAGCACCCCCACATCCACCCTGACTCGGTCGAGTTCAGGGAGTTCAGCATGCCCTGGAGGCACTCATGGCCCGGATGGCCGGGACGGCCTGGATCGGTCCGACTCCCAATCAGCGCGCCGGCGGCATGTCGGAGTTCCGCGGTCTCGTCCTGCACATCCAGGACGGCACCGAGGCCGGCAGCGAGGCCTGGTTCAAGAACCCCGACAGCCAGGCCAGCGCGCACTTCCTCAACCCGAAGTCCGGCGGCCTGCGGCAGCTCGTCGACACGGCCGACCGGGCGTGGACGCAGGGCGCCGGCAACGCGTACTGGATCTCGGTCGAGAACGAGGGCCGGGGCGGCGACGCCTTGACCTCGTCGCAGGTCGAGAACTGCGCGCAGCTGCTGGCGTGGCTGCACCGGACGTACGGCGTGCCGCTGCAGCTCGCCGACGACCCAAACGGTCGCGGCTTGGGCTGGCACGGCATGGGCGGCGCGGCCTGGGGCGGTCACTACGACTGCCCGGGTAAGGCGGTGCTCGCCCAGCGCGGCCAGATCCTGGCGCGCACCCAGCAGATCATCAACCCCACTCCCACTACTCCCGTCCAGGAGGACGACATGCCCAGTGCTCAGGAAGTTGCGGAAGCGGTCTGGAGCTTCCGGCTGCCGGACCCGGACACGCCGGGGCGCGGTGTCGCCGCGGGCGACATCCAGGCGTACTCCGACCACCGCCACAACGTGCTGTACGGCCAGCTGGCCGGGCTGTCCGCGGCGGTGAAGACGTTGGCGGGGCTGGTCAGCCAGGGCGTCGACACGGCGGCCGTGGTGGCCGCGGTCGAGCAGGCCATCGCCAAGGCGACCGTCAACGTCCACGTGGACGTCAACTCCACCAACTCGACCCCGAAGGGGAACTGACATGGTGCGTATCTTCGGCCGGGAGCCGGCCTTGTGGCTGGCGCTCGTCGCGTCCGCCGTCAAGCTCGTCGCCGCGTTCGGCCTCGACCTGTCCGTCGACCAGCAGGCCGTGCTGAACGCCGCGGCGGCTGCGGTCGTCGGTGTCGTGGTGGCGTTCGTCGCGCGTGACGCCCTGTTCGCCCCGGTGCTCGGCGCGATCCAGGCTGTGGTGGCGCTGGCGGTCGGTTTCGGGCTGAACTGGAGTTCGGACCAGCAGGCCATCGTCATGACCGCCGCTACCGCGCTGGTCGCCATGTTCACCCGCACCCAGGCCATCGCGCCGGTCTCCGCGTCCGCGGCGCCCGCCCCGTCGACCACCGAGGCGGACGTCTACGGTGGATGAGGCTGGGGGGATCAGCGTGCTCCAGGGTGGCGCGGCCGGCCTGCTCGCTCTGGTCGTCCTGCTGATCCTCACCGGCCGGCTTATCCCCAGACGTACGTACGACGACGTGCGCGAGGAGCGGGACATGTGGCGGGCCGCGTTCCGGGAGTCGGAGGCGGCCCGCGCGGTGGAGCACGAGCACGCGGTGACGGCGGTGGAGGTCGGCCAGACGGCGGTGCAGGTGCTGCGTGCGCTGCCCACCCCGGAGGGGTGGACCATGCTTCGGCGGATCAGGGCGTGGTGCGGTCGTAGTCGCCGGGTGACGCCGGGGCAGCAGGCGGCCCGGTCGGCGTTGTATCGGGCGGAGTGTGACCGGTTGGAGGCGGAGGGGCGGGCGCCGGTGGCGGCGGAGGTGGCGCGCGAGTTGCGTGCACTGCGGGTTGAGAACCACTTCGCAGAGCGGATTCGCCTGAGCTTGGAGGGAGGGCGCTGATGGTGGCGTTGGATGCGGCTCAGCTGGCGAACGTGTCGGCGTCGGCGCTGGTGGCGGTGGCTGCCGGGTCGGCGGCGGTGATGTACCACGTGCGGGCGCCGTGGCGTAGGTCGCGGATAGGGCGTCACATCATGGCGGTGACGGTCGCAGTGGGCCTGCTGGGCCTGTACACGGTGTTGATCACGCTGGTGTGGCCGTCGGGCCCGGCGGCGGCGGTGCTGCGGTTCGGCCGGTGTGTGCTGCTGGTGGTGCTGGCCGGGTTGATGGTGCAGCGGGTCCGGTTGGTGGTCGACGCCCAACGGGAGCCGCCGGAGGAATCTCCTTGATCGCGTTGCGGGTAGCCGCAGAGTGATGCCCCGCTCGGCTTCGGCCGGGCGGGGCTTTCGTCGTGCCTGGGGTTAGAGGTCGACGCGCAGGTACTCGAACCCGTCGGGGATCTCGTCGTCGTCCTCGGTGTTGAGGTAGACCAGTTCGTCGGGGTCGTCCGGGCCGTAGCCGATGCTGTCGAGCCACGCCTGTACGTCGGGCCGGTCGAGGAGGCCGGGGATGTCGGGGCAGCCGGGGTCGGCGAGTTCGTGGCCGGGGACGGTGTCGCCGGGGGCGGCGGAGATCAGCCAGATGGTGGGCATGGTGGTTCCTTCCGTGGGTGCTGGCGGGGAACCCTCAAGGGCTGATGATGGGCCAGCGTAGCGCCGGTCAGGCAAGGCCGGGCGGGGCTTTCGGAGCGTCTGGGGTCAGGCGAGGTCGGTGGCGGTGACGGTGGCGGCCGGGGCGTCCGACTCGTCAGCGTTCCAGACGATCACCCGGAGCAGGGGGCGCCCGTCGGTGTCGACGGCCTGGGCGTCGTTGTCGTAGGTCCAGCGGTCGAGGACGTTGCGCCCGTAGTCGGCGGCGGTGCCGTCGTGGTCCTCGGCGGCGTCGGCGAGGATGATGGTCTGCCAGGTCGGGTTGGCGGCGGTCTCGGTGCTCTCGATGGCGTGCAGGTAGCGCATGGTGGGTCCCTTCGGGTGCTGGCGGGTGATCAGGCGAGGTCGGTGCGGGCACCCCGGCCGGGGCGGGCCGCCTTGGCGGTGCGTACGTCCCCTGCCCGGTAGCGGGCGGTGACCCTGCCGCTGTCCGGGTCGGGGGCGTACTCGGCGGCCTTCACGCCCCAGCGGGAGAGTGTGCGCCGGGCGGAGTCGGGGGTGGCCGCGCCCAGGTAGTCGGCTGCTTGGGCGGCGGTCCACAGTTCGTCGCTCACTGCTCGCCGTAGGCGGCGGCGAGAGCTTCGCGGATGGCGTCGGCGGTCTCGTCGCTGATGGTCAGCCAGCAGTAGACGTCGAGGTCGCGGGGGTTGTCGACGAGGAGTTCGGGGCGCATCGGCTCGGTGGCGAGGATGGTGTCGTCGCCGTCGATGTCAACGATTTGGGCGAGGAAGGCGTGGATGTCGCCGTGGGCCTGGGCCCGGGTGAGGCCGTAGGTGTCGACGGCCTCGTCGAGGAGGTCGTAGCTGTGGACGGAGCGGCCGGGGATGCGGCTGGCGATGTCGGTGGTCATGGTGGTGGGCTCCTTGTGGCCGGCGGTGGGTGCTGCCTTCGAGAACAACTATGCCTCACGTGAGGCAAGGTTGCAAGTGGGCGATCCACCCATCACTGTCCGTCAGAAGTGCTACGGTGAAACCGCTTTACTCCCCGCACGCGCGGGGATGGTCCGACGTTGGAGTCCACACAGCCCTGCTCCCCGCCCTCGCGGGGATGCTCCAACCTTGAACCGCGTCCAACACTGCTCCCCGCGCCTGCGGGGTTGGTCCGTCGATGGGCCTAGGTGCATCGACAGCCCTTTCCCGCCTTCGCGGGGATGCTCCGTAGCCCTTTTTTCGAGGCGCTTTGGGCCCGCGCTCGCGGCAACACACCGCCCCGTCTCCTTCGGGAGGCGGGGCGGTTCCGTGCGTCCAGGCCCGGTCAGGCAGCCGTCGTCGGCAGCGCCTCGACGTCCACCGACGTGAACACCACCGGCTCCCCGGTGCCCTCGTCCCGCCCGTACTGGGTGTGCACCGCGACCACCCGAACCCGATCCCAGTGCAGCCCGATCACGTCTCCCACCGCCGGAAGCGGGATCGGGCCCTGCGAGTACCAGCCCATCAGCTCGATCGGTCCCGCCGGGTCGAGGGCCACGAACGTGATGCCGTGCCGGATCGGCACCACGGCCCGCGCTTCGGGCATCGACGCCTCGGCTCGCCCGATCTCCTCGAACACCGCCAGCACGTTCTTCTCGCTCATGCCGGCAGGATGCCAGCCCGGGCGCGGCGGCGGGCGAGTTTCGCGAGACCGGTCCGATCAGGCGGCTGCCGCGACGGCCTCGCGGGCCCCGTCCCGCAGCGCCTGCAGCGTCTGCGCGTGGCAGCCCTCGACACGGGCGTGCTCCAGCACGGGGTGGAGGCGCACGGCGTCCGCCGCGGCCAGGTATGCGGCACGGGCGGCATCCACGTCACCGCCCCGCAGGCCGCGGCCTCCAGGGCCCGCGCGGCATCGAAGGCGGCGCGTCCCAGATCGCGCAGGTCATCGGGGAGGTCCAGGGGCTTCGGCCCCCTGGCAGTGTAGGCCGCGGCGCCCCCGTGGGATGATCACCGCCATGAGCGAGTGGACCGTGCACGGCAGCCGCCCCATCTACACAAGCCCCTGGGTCGAGCTCGACCTCGTCGACGTCGAACCCCCCGGCCGCGACCGCTACGAGCACCACCTCGTTCGATTCGCCCCCGTCGCCGCCGTCGTGGTCCTCAACGACCGCGACGAGGTGCTGATGATGTGGCGCCACCGCTTCGCCACCGACACCTGGAACTGGGAGATCCCCTCGGGCATCGTCGAGGACGGGGAGTCCCTGGAGCAGGCCGCGATCCGGGAGGTAGAGGAGGAGACCGGCTGGCGCGTCGCCGCGGTCGAGCCCCTCGCCTACAATCAGCCCATCGGCGGCATGAGCAACGCCGAGCACACCACGTTCCTGGCCCGCGGGGCCGAGTACATCGCGCCACCCGTCGACACCCACGAGGCCGACCGGATCGAGTGGATCCCCCTCGACCGCATCCAAGGAATGATCGACCGTCGGGAGATCGTCGCCGGCGTCGCCGTGGTCGGCCTCCTGCAACTCCTCGCCCGCCGCCCCTAACCCTCCAACTCCGGAGCGGCGGGCGGCTGGACCAGCTCGCGCAGCTCGGCGACGGCCACACCCCGGGCCGCCCGGGCCGGAACAGCGGCCAGCACCTCGCGGGCCCGGGACACCACGATGCCGGTCCGGTGCTCGTCGGGCAGCGACTCCAGCGCGTCGACGCCGACCTGAGCGCCGGTGGTGATCTCACCGACACCGATCAGCCCATCGGCCTGGTCCAGGGCGATCAGCGCCCGGTCGAGGCGCTCGGCGGGCGAGTACAGGGTGAGCGCCTCGTCGAGCGCCAGGTGCGCGCGCCGGGTGTCGCCGAGCGCGGTGTGCATGCTGCCCACGTGCCAGCGCAGTTGGCGCAGGGTGTAGCCGTAGGCGAGGTCGGCGGTGTGCCGCTCGTCCAGGCGCTCGAACGCCCGGACGGCGATAGCCATGGCGGCCCGGGCATCCTCGTCCCGGCCTAGCCGGGCCAAGGAGCGGGCCTCCAGGGCCGGGGCCCACGCGGCGGTGGCGCACACGGTGGAGCCGGCCACCATGCGGGCCCGCTCGGCCAGCCGGGCGGCAGCAGCCGGGTTCCCCCCGTAGAACGGGATCACGGCCTCCCGGCACAGCAGCCACGCCCGCAGCGCCCGGTCACCGGTCTCCTCCGCGGCCAGCTGCGCGACCCGGAACCACTCCCGCGCCTCCCGCTGCGAGCCGAGCGCCACCAGCGCCATGCCGGCCGCCCCGGCGAGCTGCGCGGCCACATGGCACAACCGGCTGCGCCGGTCGGCCGGCTGGCGGCGGGACAGCACCTGCTGCACCTCGACGAAGTCGAGCACCGCGCCGCCGAGCATCCGCGCCGGGGGGACGACCTGGTACGCCTGGCCGAGTTCGGCGGCCGACCGTTCCAGCTGGTCGATGGTCGTTTCGGCCAGCCCGTCGGAGAGGGTCTCCGCCATGCCCTGCCGGGCGCCGGCCAGAGCGTGGAGCACGTGCCCCGGGATGGCCGGACCGAGGCCGCCCAGCAGGTCTTGCAGTATCGCCCGCTGCTCTGCCGACGCCGCCGTACTGCCGCGGCGTACGACCTGCCCGGAGAGCGGCGGGCGGGCGCCGCCCGGGTCGTCGGGCTGGCCGGCGGGGGTGTAGTCGCGCCCCCATCCGAGCCGGTCGGGCCGGGTCCGGTAGAGCTCGCACAGCCCGTCGAGGTGGGTCTCGCCGGGGCGCACGGACCCGGTCTCCCAGCTGGACATCTGCTGCACCGTCACCGGCGCCCTCAGATCGCGGTAGGCGGCGCACGCCTGCGCGAGGGTCCACCCGCGGGCCAGGCGATGCGCCTGGGCGAGGGAGACCTCGGCCTGCTCGGAGATCCGCTGGACCAGGGCCCATGGGGACCAGCCGTCGACGTCGGCCGTGGCGCGTAGCTGGGCGGCGGTACTCCGGGCGCTGGGCCGCATGAGGGGCTCCTGCTGCAAGGGGGTGAGTGGCGGTGAGTTCACCGTAGCGCCGCACGCCGGGCGCTGTGGGCCGTCGTCATCATGCCGTCGCGATGGGGCGGGTGGCTCGTCATCGCAACGCCGTGATGACCTTCGGTTTTCGCGGCCGGGCCGTCATTGCCCGGGCCTGGGCGTTGGCCGACTCTGATCCTGCACCGCTTGGTGCCGCTCCCCGGCGATCAGAGGAGTACCCATGAGCACGACGACGCGACGGGCCCGCATCCCGTGGCCGCCGGACCCCGACGAGCACCGGCCGTGCAAGGTCTGCTCCCGCTGCGTGTCCGGCACCGGCCGCGACCGCGACCCCGACGCCTCCGACTGCTATGTGGACTGGCTCGAAGCCGCCACCGTCCGGCGGTCGGCGTGAGCGGCCAGCAGCCCGGCTGCTACCGGGCGGAGCGGCTGAAGGTGTCCGCCGCCGGCGTGCAGCTGTGGGGCGTGCGCGCCCCGGACGGCGAGTGGCTGCTGTCGATGGGCCAGCCGGAGTGGCACCTCAGCGAGACGACCGCGCTGCGGATCGCCGACGAACGCAACCAGGCCAAGGGCCTGCTGCCGGCCGGCGACGCCCGACCGTAGCTACTCGGCCTCCGGCTCGTCCTCGTCGCGGAACAGGCGCCAGGCGGGAACGCCGAGCGCGTCGGCGACGACGAGGTAGGCGGCCAGGGACGGAGCCTGCCCTCCGGCTTCCATGCGGCCGATCGTGTTCCGGTGCAGGCCCGTGCGCTCGACGAGGTCTTCTTGGGTCCAGCCGCGGTCCTCTCGTAAGGACTTGATGCGGCTGGCGATCACCTGCAGTTCCATCAGCAGGTGTACGGGCAAGTGGATCTTGAATGGCACCCGTCTAACGCTGCCCCGGCGCAACCGGAATGTCCGCACCTTATTGTGTGCATCTGCGGCTCCATCCGGGTAGCATCCCGCGCACGGAGCCACTCTGTGTCACGAATCGCCGAAGCTGTGCAATCGCAAATCCGTTCGATAAACTGCTCCACCCGCCCGCCAAACGGCCGCCTTCCAGGACCTTGTGCGGGATGCACACATGCGGAATCGTGGATACCTCCACTCCGTCAACTATCCCTGTGGGTACGGGCGGTAACACTCGACCCTGCAACGACGAAGGCCCGACCGATGAGTCGGCCGGGCCTCCCGATCGCCCGCCGGCAGCGCCCGTTCAAGCCGGGCACTGTCGGCGGGAGTACGGGTCGGTCGGATGTATCTCGCGTGGGAGACGCGTCGGCATCCTACTGACCCACCGAACCGCCTCGTACCCCCTCGGCCGGGGGGCGCGAGGCGGTTCTGCGTGCGCTCCCCTGGGGAGAGTCTGGGGAGTCGCCCCACTCGGGGAGCGTCCGGGGAGACGCGGCCCGAGGAAGCCAGGGGTCGCGTGAGGAACTGTGAGGAACCTTCCCATGCAGGTCGACACCCCTGAGCGACCATCACTGCACGTCATCACCCCCCGGCCTCATGTACGAGGAGTACAAAGAACCGCTGTACGCCCCGCCTCCGCTGCTGGCCCGGATGGTGGAGGCCGGGATGCTCGGCCGCAAGAGCGGGCGCGGCTTCCACCCGCACCCGGCGGTGTGAGCGGGCTCGGCCCCGCCGGTGCCCGTCCCCCGTCGCGGAGGGCCGGTCAGCGGCGGGGCCGTCCCCGTCGGACCGCCTCGTCGATGGCTTCGATCAGGGCCGCGGGGTCGGCCGGTCCGTCGTCCTGTCGCTCTCCGTCCGGGGGCGCCAGCATCTCCCGCACCCGGCCCAGCAACGCGCGGGCCTGACGCAGTTCGGACTTCAACTGCTCCGCGTGGCTGTTGAGTGCGCCCAGTTGTCTGCGCGAGGCGCTCAGCGCGGCGTAGTCCTCCGGAGTCAGCACGACGACCTCCCTGCCGTCGATCGACATCGTCCGGGGCTTCGGGTGACGGCTCACCGTGCCGACCTCCCCGCTGCGGTGATGGTGCCCGGGACGAACGCGACCGGTGCCTCGAAGGCGGCGCGGCGGGCGGCGCGGCGGAAGACGGCGAGCACGGCCGGGCCCGCGAGCAGCACGGCCAGCGCGGTGGTGACGGCGCGGCCGGTGTCCCAGCCGAGCGAGGTGGCCAGGTCGAACAGCAGGTAGCGGTGCCACTGCTCGGTGAACGGCAGGCCCGGCAGGTAGGCGATCGAGCTGTGCGGGTCGAGGGAGAACGGCCAGAACGAGAGGTTCAGCAGGAAGCCGAACAGGTAGCCGGACAGCGCCCCGTACCCGGCCAGCAGCAGCACCTCGGCCCGGCCGCCCAGCCGGGGCAACAGGCCCGCGATCAGGCCGACGAACGCGCAGCCGAACATCTGGTACGGCATCCACGGGCCGACGCCGCCGGTGAGCAGGGCGGAGGCGAACAGCGAGGTGCAGCCGAGGGTGAAGCCGAAGCCGGGGCCGAAGACCCGGCCGGCCAGGACGAGCAGGAAGAAGACGGTCTCCACGCCCGCGGTCCCGGCGCCGAGCGGGCGCAGGCCCGCGTTGACGGCGGAGAGCACGCCCAGCATGGCCAGCGCCTTGGCGTCGATGCCGCCCGAGGCGATCTCCGAGACCACCACGGCCAGGATCAGCACCAGCAGCGCGCCGAAGATCAGCGGCGGCGCGTACGCGGACCCGAAGCGGCCCGGTGCGACGACGAACGGCCAGGTGAAGGCCACCAGGCCGGCGAAGGCGGCGCCCGCGATCACGGCCCGGGCCCGGAGCGGGACGCGGACGGCCCGGACGGCGGCGGTCATCGGGCCGCCCCCGCGGTGTCCAGGGCCCGGCCGACCTGGGGGACGGTCAGGTAGGGCAGCGGGGCGAGGATCTTGGCGGTCTGCGGGGCGAAGGTCGGCGAGGCGGTGATCACTTCGGCCGTGGGTCCGTCGGCGACGACCTCGCCCTCGGCCATCACCACCACCCGGTCGGCGGCCGCGGCGACGAACTCGACGTCGTGGGTGGACACCATGACGGCGTGCCCGTCCGCCGCGAGCCGGTCGACCACGCCGATCAGGGCCTCCTTGGCCTGGTAGTCCAGGCCGCGGGTGGGCTCGTCCAGGAGGACGACCCTTGGTGCGGCGGCGAGTTGGACCGCCAGGACGAGAGCGAGCTTCTGTCCTTCGGAGAGGTCCCGGGGTGGGTGCCGTCGGCGATGCCCGGGGCCAGGCGGTCCAGGATCTCACGGGTGCTCGGCCCTGAGCCGACACCGTCCCGGTCGCTCTGGGCGAGTTCGGCCGCCACGGTGTCCAGGTAGAGCAGGT
Source organism: Kitasatospora fiedleri (assembly GCF_948472415.1). NCBI lineage: Bacteria > Bacillati > Actinomycetota > Actinomycetes > Kitasatosporales > Streptomycetaceae > Kitasatospora > Kitasatospora fiedleri. Next base: position 400,505 of record NZ_OX419519.1, read on the forward strand.
CGGTCGGGGTCTGCGGGACGAGTCCGACCAGTTGTCGGGCCTCGGCGGCGGAGACGCGCTTGGGATCGACTGCCTTCCCGCCCGCTGTGCCGGTGGTGCCGACGGTGCCGCCCTGACGCGGTCCCGAGCCCTGGAGCGCCCACAGCAGCGAGGACTTCCCGGAGCCGTTGCGTCCCATCAGCGCCGCCACCTGTCCGGCCGCCAGGTCGAGCGAGACCTCCCGGACGGCGAACACCGGGCCGTGGCGCACGACGATCCGTTCGGCGGTGAGCACCGTCTCCCCGGCGGTGCCGGTGCGTCGCGGCGGCGGCACGGGACGCGCGGAGAGCCGCTCGCGCAGCGGGGCGGCGGCCCGGCGGGCGTCGCGCACCGACAGCGGCAGCGGGTGCCAGCCGGCCAGCCGGCCCAGCTCGACGACCGGCGGGGCGATCGCGGTGTCCCGGAACACCTCGGCGGGCGGCCCGTACCGCACGGTGCCGTCCCCGGGCAGGTACGCGACGCTGTCGGCGTACTGCACCACCCGCTCCAGCCGGTGCTCGGCCAGCAGCACGGTCACCCCCAGGTCGTGCACCAGCCGGGTGACGGCGGCCAGTACCTCCTCGGCGGCCGTCGGGTCGAGGGCGGAGGTCGGCTCGTCCAGCACCAGGACGCGCGGGTGCGCGGTGAGCACCGAGCCGATCGCCACCCGCTGCTGCTGGCCGCCGGACAGCTCGTGCAGCGCCCGGTGCCGCAGGTCGGCCAGGCCCAGCAGGTCGAGGGTCTCCTCGACGCGTTTGCGCATCACCTCCGGCGGGACGGCCAACTGCTCCATCGCGTACGCGAGTTCCTCCTCCACCGTGTCGGTGGTGAACCCGGCCAGCGGGTCCTGTCCCACCACGCCCACCACGTCGGCGAGTTCGCGCGGCGGGTGGTGCGCGGTGTCCCGCCCGTCGACCGTCACCCGGCCGTGCAGGGTGCCGCCGGTGAAGTGCGGCACCAGCCCGTTCACCGCGCCCAGCAGCGTCGACTTGCCGGCGCCCGTCCGGCCCACCACCAGGCACAACTCGCCCTCCGGGATCGTCAGTCCGACGTCCCGGAGGACCGGCTCGGACGCGCCGTGGTACACCACGGAGACCTGGTCGAAACGGATCACTCGGACACCTCGGAGAGTTCGCGGTCGGCGGCAGGAGCGGCTGTCCGCTGCCCTGGCAGGGCCGCGGGGGCGGGCGGTCGGCCCGGCGGCGGGGCGAGGGCCCGGCGGCGGCGGCGATCAGCAGGGCCAGCACCGGAACGGTCGGCAGCGCGGGCCAACTCAGCGGGTACAAGGAAGGGTTGAGGTCGGTGGCGTCGTAGCCGACGGTGACGCACAGCAGCACGGCGGCGGCGACGCCGCAGCCCGCCACCCCCCACTCGGCGCCCCGCCACGGATCGGGCCGGTAGGTGGTGCGCCGCACCCGCCGCCCGCCCAGCGCCAGGCCCGCCACGCACAGCGCCGACCCGACCGCCAGCCCCGGCAGGCCCAGCCAGGCCGGGGCCGTCCCGTCCAGCAGCCCGTACAGGCCGGCGCACAGTCCGCACATGCCCAGCAGCATGAGCCCTCCGGTGAGCCGGCGGGACGCCTTGGTGGCGGTGCCGGAACGGCCGTAGCCGCGCGAGTCCATCGCCGCCGCCAGCCGCAGCGAGCGCTCCAGCGCGTCCTCCAGGACCGGGACGACGATGCCGCGCAGGGCGCGGACGCCCTTGCCGCGTCCGGCGCGCAGCCGTCGGGCCCGTAGGACGCGCTGTACGCTCTGGACGAGCTGGGGTGCGACGCTGAGCGCCACGGTCACGGCGACGCCCAGTTCGTACAGCGCGCCCGGCAGCACCCGCAGCGCGCGCTTCGGGTTGGCCAGCGTGTTGGCCGCGCCGATGCAGCACATCAGACAGGCCAGCCGCAGCCCGTCCACCGCCGAGGACAGCACCGCCTCCAGCGACACCGGGCCGCCGATCTCGATGCCCGCGTACCAGGCGGGGGTGGGGAGGTGCGGCAGCGTCAGCAGCACGTGGTCGTCCGGGGTGACGCCGGTGGCGAAGACGCACCGGAACAGCACCCGGATCGCCACGATCGTCAGCGCCAGCCACAGGTAGTACTTGAAGCCGCGCGCCCACGGGGCCTCGGTCCGGCGGGCGGTGACGACGTAGCCGAGCACCGCGAGCACGAGGAACAGCAGGAGCGGGTTGGTGGTGCGGCTGGCGGCGGTGGCCATGGCGAGGGCCCAGATCCACCAGGCGAACGGGTGCAGGTCGCGCGGGATGCGGCGGCCGCCCGGTGCGTCGCCGGGACCGGCCGGGTCGAGCTTCGGCACCGGGTCACTCCGCCCGTCGGCGGCGGCGCAGCGCGGTGACCGCCGTGGCGATGCCGAGGGCGACCACGAGGGCGACGCCGGTGACCGCGGGGGCGATCGAACCGGAGGAGGGGTGCGGGGCGTCGGCTACGGGTGCGGCGTCCACCGCCACGGGCCGGCTGCCCTCAGCCGAGGGGGCCGCGGAAACGGCGGAGGCGAGCCGGTGGGCGGCTGGGACCCGCGGCGGTGTCGAGGGGCCGGCTGACCGGAAGGACTCTCCTGCTCGGCGCCGGACCCGTCGGTGGACGGCTCGGGGGCGGACGTACCACCGCCGGACGTCCCACCGCTTCCGGTCCCACCGCCCGATGACTTGCCGGCTCCGGTTCCACTCCCGGTCCCGCCACCGGACGTCCCACCACCGGACGTCCCACCGCCCGTACTGCCGCCGCCGGCAGGAGGGGTCGGCTTGGGCGCGGCGGTCTGGGTGGTGCCGCCGGGGGTGGTGTTGTGGGCGCGGACGCTGTCGGGCGAGAAGGTGGGACGGCCCTCGGTGCCCTCGATGTCGGTGCCACCGAAGATCCACAGGTCGACGCTGCCCGGCACCGGGTGGTAGCTCATCGCCCCCAACTGGCTGTAGGACCAGGTGTTCTGGCCCGGGTCGGCGTGCCAGTACGACCAGTACGCGGTGGCGGGCGGGGTGAGGACGCACTTCTCCTGGGCCGGGTCGGGTACTGGGTGCCGCCCTGGTGGCCGCTGTAGCCGATTCGGCAGATGAAGGCCGGGCCGTCGTGCTGGGTGCCGGTGGTCTTCCAGCCGCCCTGGTTGAGCAGTTGGTAGCCGGTGGTCGGCGTGGTGCCGCAGGAGCGCAGCAGCGGGCCGCCCCAGTGGCTGAAGTCGACCGCCAGCACCACGCCGGAGGTGGTGGTGCACTGCTCGATCGGCAGCGCCGTGGCGGCGGCCGGGGTCGCCCCGGGCCGAGGCCGACCAGGACGAGGGCGAGGGCGGCACAGCCGGATGCGGCGCGCGCGGCGAGCCGGCGGATCACCGGTGCCTGCCCGCGGCCGGGGCGTTGCGTCGGCGGTGGCGACCAGGACCGCACCGCCCGCGGCGGTGAGCAGCAGGCCGGGGACGACCAGTTCCAGGACGTCGGTACCGGTCCACGCCAGGCTGTCTGATGCGGTACCGGTGTCGCTGCCGCTGCCGGTGTCGCTGCCGGGCGGAACCTGGCCCGCACCGGTGCCCGCTCCCGCCCCGGTGGTCGAGGAGGTGGGCGGCACGGAGCCGCCGCTCGCCGTCACCGAGGGCGACGACGGTGCCGAGGGAGAGTCGGACGGCGGGGCGGACACCGAGGGCGACGGAGACGGAGAGGGAGAGGCCGAATCCGACGGGGACGGGGACGGCGAGCCGGTCGGGGTGTCACCGCCGAGGTCGCGGTGGAGCGTGCCGAAGGAGAGGCCGGTCACGCCGCCGAGCGTCTGGGTGGAGGCCCGGACGTCGGAGCCCTGCTGGCCGGCGGAGGCGACGTTGAAGCCGCCGTCGGCGTTCTGCTCGGCCGCGAGGAACTCGACGGCCCTGGCGATCTGCGCGGCGTGGGCGGACTGGCGGAGCGTCAGCCCCTGGATCGCGAGGGCGGCGGAGTTGGTCGAGTCGCCGGCGGCGCCGGGGAAGCCGCCGTCCGGCAGTTGCTGGGCCGCCAGCCAGGCCAGGCCCTTGTCGACGGCCCGGGCCGCTTCGTCACCGGGGACGAGGGCGAGCGCCATGACGGCCATCGCGGTGCTGTCCACGTCGGAGTCGCCGGAGGCGGGGATGAGGCTCGGCCAGGAGCCGTTCGCGGCCTGGAGGCCCTTCAGGTAGGCGATGGGCGCGGCGGCGTGCTCGGCGTCACCGGCCCTCAGCTGGGCCATGACTCCGAGCGACTGGGAGAAGACCGAGGTGGCCCAGAGGTAGTTGCCCTCGGCCGCACAGCCGTTGGCGGCGTCGGCGTGGTCGCAGACGGCCTGGGCGAGCGCGGCGATCAGGTCGTGGCCGCCGAAGTTCCGCGGATCGCGCCCGACGACCTCGGCGAGCAGCGCCTCCTTGCCGACGGAGCCGCCGCCCACGTACTCGGTGCCGACTGACGTCCAGTCGTTGACGGTGCGTTCGTTGCCGTCCTTTCCCTGCTGGTCGAGGAAGTCGACGATCCGGCGCAGCGCCGCGTCGTCGGTGCCGGTGGCGGCGAGCGCGTAGGCGGCGTCGATGGTGAGGCCGAAGTCGGCGAACCCGGAGTCGGGGAACGCCTCGTAGTAGTGGCCGCCGAGCAGGCGGGCGGGGTCGGTGAGGTAGGCGCCGCCCTTGGCGAGGTCGGGCGTCCGGCCGGGCTGGGGCGCCGTGCCGAGGTCGTGGGTGACCGTCAGCGGGTCGGTGCCGGTGAGGGCGAGGATCGCCTGCTCGGTGGCGGCCGGGTCGGAGTCGGGGGTCCACTCGTCGGTGGCGAAGCCGCCGTCCGGGTTCTGCCGGGTGGCGATCCACGCGGTGGCGGCGGCCCCTCCGGTGGTACGGCCCGCGGCCTTGAGGCCCTGGGCCGCCATGGCGGTACTGGAGGTGTCGCCGCTGGAGGCGCCGACGTAGGGGAGGTAGGAGCCGTCGGTCTGCTGGCTCGCGGTGAGCTGGCCGACGGCCTTGTCCACCGTCGCTCCGCGGCCGCCCGCGGCGTTCAGGGCGAGCACGGTGAGGGAGGTGGTGGAGGGGTCGGACTCGCAGTGGTCCCCGGCGGCGATCATGGCACCGGATATGCCGCCGTCGGCGCACTGCAGGGTGGTGAACCGGTCGAGGGCCGCGGCGGGCACGGTGGTGCCGGCGCGCAGCAGGGCCATGACGGCGAGGGCCTGGGTCCAGGGCGAGGCGGCGCCGCGGAAGTCCCCGGCGGCGGTGCACTGCCCGTTCTCGCCCGCGGCGGTGCAGACGTGGTCGGTCAGGGCGGCGATCAGGTCGTGGCCGCCGAACGCCCGGGGTTGCCGCCGGTGCTCTCGGCGACGAGGGCGAGCAGGGCGGCGGCCCGGGTGTCGGGAGCGCCGGCCTGGCCGTCGGGCAGCAGGAAGTCCTCGGTGTGGGCCCGGAGGAAGGCCACCACCTTGCGCAGGGCCGGGTCCTGGGTTCCGGCGGCGGCGAGGGCGACGGCGGTGAGCGCGGTCCTCGGGTAGTCGGGGCCTTCGAAGGCCCAGTTGCCCATGTAGCTGCCGTCGACGAGCTGGGCGGCGAGCCAGGCCGCCGCCGCGGCGGGGTCCGCGGTGGCGGGCGGCGGGCCGCTCTGGCTCGGGCTCGGCGAGGCGGACCCGGAGGGCGGGGTGGACGCCGAGGCTGAGGCTGAGGCGGAGGCAGACTCGGACGCGGAGGGCGAGGACTGGCGCTGTTCTTGGCACGTACCGAGTCCGGGGTGAAGCTGGGCGCACCGCTGGTGCCCCCGATGTCGGTGCCGCCGTAGACCCACGCCTCGACCTCGCCGGGCTTGGGCTTCTGGGTGTCGGCGCCGAACTGGCTGTAGGACCAGGTGTCCTGGCCGGGGGCGGCGATCCAGTACGACCAGTAGGCGGTGGCCTGCGGGGTGTTGACGCAGGGCTCCTCGGCGGGGGTCGGGTACTGGGCGCCGTTGCCGAAGGTGCTGCTGCCGAGGCGGCAGATGAAGCCGGGGCCGTCGTGCTGGGTGCCGGTGGTGGTGAACCCGGCGTTGTGCAGCAGGTTCATGCCGGTGGTGGGGTGGGCGTCGCAGCCTCGCACGACGCCGCCGCCCCAGTGGCCGAAGTCGACGGCGACGACCGCGCCGGTGGTGGCGGTGCACTCCTCGATCGGGTCCGCCGCGGCCCGGTCGGGGTGACCGAGGGCGAGGGTGGCGCCGGCGGTGACCGCGAGAGCTGACGTGAGTGCCAGGTAGGTCAGCCGTCGGCCTCCGCGGCCGTGGCTCGTAAGCGTGTTGGTGGCCCGCACCGGCGACTCTCCCCGTGGTAGGTCGAGGCTGGATACGACGGCGCGGCAGACGGTCCTCGGAGGAGGGAATCCGGCCTGCACCGCGTCGTAGTCCGCGACGACGCATCTGCTTGTGACTGAAGTCCCCCGGCGCAGGCATTCCGGCTCATCCGCCCGGAGGGGCGGATCTACGGTTGCGGGTCAGCGCCGGATTCGGACCGGCTTCCCCTGACTGCCGAGGGTGAAAAACCGGTTCATCAGACCATGGTGCGTGGCGGCACGTCAACGGGGCGTCATGTCGCCCGCGCCACCTCGTGGGTCGGGGCGCGGTGCGGTAGCGTCCCGGGTGGCCGCGTGGGGGAACCCGGTGCGAATCCGGGGCTGACGCGCAGCGGTGAGGGGCCTCCACGCGCCCGAGTCCGAATGCCCGCCGGCCACGCACCACGAGCGAAAGCCAGCCCACGCGATCCGGGCGGCGGCCGCCCACCAGCACGCGGCCCGTCAGCGCAGCCGTGCGCCCGGGGCAGGTCGGCGCCCTCCTTCCAAGGAGACCCACCGTGTCCCTCCGCTCCTTCGCCGCCCCCGCGGCCGTCCTGACGGCCGGCGTCGTCCTGCTGTCGGCCGTCCCGGCCGCGGCGACCGCCACCCCGGCCCAGATAGCCACCTCGAAGACCAACGGCGTCGCCTACCTGAAGACCCTGCAGGCCGCCGACGGCAGCTACGTCACCTCCGGCGGGCTGTCCAACGAGTGGGCGTTCAGCGCGCTCGCCGCCGCCGGGACCGCCGCCGTGGATGTGCTGCCCGGCAGCGACCCGGCCAAGAACGCCCGCACCGTCTACCGGGGCCAGCTCGCCGCCGGCAGCTGGCCCGGCTCGTCCCCGGTGGTCACGGACTACGAGCGCGCGATCCTCAACTCCTACGCGGCGGGCATCGACCCGGCTCGGGTCGGCGCCGGACGCAACCTGGTCGCCGACCTCGCCGCCTACTGGCAGAGCGCCGAACCCGGCTACTGGGGGCCGTCCGCCAACTTCAACGGCACCGTCTTCGGCCTGCTCGCCCTCGGCGGCGCCCGCACCCAGGCGGGCGGGCAGCGAGTCCCGCAGGCCCTGGTCGACGCCTCGGTCGCGGTCGTGCGCGCCAACCAGCACACCGACGGCGGCTGGAACTACAGCAAGGCCGCCGGAGACCCGAGCGCCCTCGCGCAGGGCAGCGACATCGACATGACCGGTGCCGCGATGGCCTCGCTCTGCGTCGGCGGTGTCCCGAACACCGACGCGGCGGTCGTGGCCGCGAAGAACTTCCTCAAGGGCAAGCTGCTGTCCTCCGGTGCCTTCAACTCGATGTTCGGTGCCAACACCGACTCCAACGGCTGGGCCGTCTCCGGCCTGAACGCCTGCGGCATCAACTCGCAGGGTACCGACTTCACCAGCGGCACCGGCAAGACCCCGGTCGACTACCTGATCTCCCAGCAGTTCAAGCCCGGCGGCGGCTTCAAGTACCTGTCCACCGACGCCTCGCCGTCCGCGTACGCCTCCGTGGACGGGCTGCGCGCCGTGGCCGGCGCCGGGTTCACCGCCGCCCCGCCCGCCCCCGTCACCTCCGGCGCCCCCACCTGGGTCGCCACCTCCGCGTTCACCTCCGGCACCGCCGCCCGGATCGCGCTGGTCGTCGACAACGGCACCGCCGGGGCCCTGAAGGTCTGCGCCGTCACGCTCACCCCGACCGGGACCACCACGACGCTCGGCGCCGTCCTGGACGCCGCCGCCACCGCCACCCGAGCGGCTGCGTCACCTCCGTCACCCCCTCCAGCGGCACCGGCACCGTCACCGCCGTCAACGGCACCGCCAACAGCGGCTCCTCGACCTGGAAGGTCAGCCTGGACGGCGCCACCGCCACCGCCGCGACCCGTGGCACCGTGGTCAACGTCGGCGATACGGTCTCGCTCCGCTACGGCAGCTGACCGCGCGTCGGGCAGACAGTGGGAACACCTCTCCCGGGAAGGGATCGCGCCGCCCGGGAACCGAAGCGACGGAGGGGGAACCGATGGGACGGTCGACATGGCCGGGGGCCTGCTACGTGGCCCTGGTCGGGGCGCTGGCGGCGCTCGGCGGGCTGAGCGGGAACGGGCGGTACTACTTGGCGGCGACGGTGCTGACCCTGCCGGTCGGCCTCGTCGCGGTGGGGGGCGTCTACTTGCTGCGCGGTACGGCGACCGGGGTCGGCGGGCTGTTCGCCGACACCGTGCTGCCGGACGGCAGCGATCCGGGCTGGCTGACCTCGGTGGGGGTGGTCGGCAACACCGTGCTCTTCACCGCAGCAGCGGCCGTCACGGCCCTGTTCGCCGCCCGGCTGCTCCGACGCGCGCGGACGTCCGCCCGCTGAGCGGAACGCCGGTGCCCCGGCCCTCTCGACGAGGGTCGGGGCACCGGCGTCACCGGTTCAGGGGGCGGTGATGCCCGGCTGGGCCCCGCGCCGAAGGACCAGCCCTCGACCTCGCCGGGGGCCGGGTTGTAGCTGCCCGCACCGAGGCTGCTGTAGGTCCAGGCGGTGCCGTGCTGAGCGTGCCAGTACGACCAGTAGGCGCTGCCGGTCGGGTTGGTGCAGGTCGTCGGCAGGGAGTTGATCGTGCAGACGAAGCCGGGGTAGCGCGGGTGGAACGCGTACGAGAATCCGGCGCCGGTGAGCGCGGCGAGGCCGCTGGCGGGGTCGCCCGGGGCACAGCCGGTCTGGATGCCGCCGCCGACGGCGGTGAAGTCCACCACGACGGTGACGCCGGTGGTGCCGGAGCAGGCCGCGGCCTTTGCCTGTGGGGCCTGGACGGCGGAGACGCCGAGCAGGCCGGCGGTCAGTGCCGCCGCTGCGGCGATCGAGCCGAGGGTGCGGCGGGCCGGACGGGTGGGCGTGAGGGTGTCGCTCATGGAGGTGCTCCTGGTTCCGAAGGTCGGCCGGTCAGGGTGTTCAGTGGGCCGCGGGGCAGGCGAGGACAGGTGCGGTGGGGCGGGCGCCGCGGGCCGAGAGGGAGACCAGCGGCGTGCCGGAGAGCCCGAGGACGGCTTGGGCGGTGGCGCGCGCGGCGTTGCCCGGGTCGAAGCCGGTGGCGTCGTAGGCGACCGCGCCCCGGACGGCCGAACCGGCGGCGCAGCCCTGCTGGAGCTTGACCAGAGCGCCCCAGCCCTTGAGCCCGGCCACGAGGCGGCCGGAGGACAGCAGGCTCTCGGTGGCGAGCCCGGTGCTGTTGGCGTTGGAGGCGGCGGCCCCGGCCGCGGCGAACCCGCCGTCGGCGTTCTGGTGCGCGCTCAGCCAGTTCAGTCCGGCGGCGGCCTTCGCGGCGCGTCCGGTGGCGGCGAGGGCCTGGACGGCGAGCGCGGTGGCGTCCGGGTCGGCGGTGCAGGCGGCCTGGCCGAAGGAGACCGGGAACCCGCCGTCCGCGCACTGGCTGCCGGCCAGGAAGTCGACGGCCGCGGCCGGGGCCCCGGCGGGGGTGCGGGTGAGGGCGATGACGGCCAGGGACTGGCCGAAGGAGTTGCTGTAGTCGCCCCACTGGGAGCGGTCGGAGAACCGGCCGCTGGGCGTCTGCAAGGAGCGCAGCCGGGCCGGGAGGTCGACACCGCCGAAGGCGGCCGGGTTCACGCCGCGGACCTCGGCTGCGAGCAGGAGCTTCGCGGTGGCGCCCGCGTACGCCTCAATGGTGCCGTCGCCCAGGTAGCCGGCGGTGTTCTCCGGCCGGGCGAGCCAGGCGGTCGCACGGGCGGCGGCCTCGTCGGAGCTGTGCGAGGCGGCGAAGGCCAGCACGGCGTCGATGGTCAGCCCCTGGTCGGGGTAGGCGGTGCCGTCGAAGACGGTCTCGAAGTGGTCGCCGTCGACGAGTTGGCGGGCCAGCCAGCCCGCAGCGGCGGCGTCCGGCCGGAGGGCGGCGGTGCCGGCGGGGACCGGGGCGGCCTGGGCGGGGACGGCCGCGGGGAGCGTGGCCGCGAGGGCGAGCGCCGGTATCGCGAGCAGGCGCAGGGGGCGGCGGAGCACGGTCATGGAGAGCCTTTCCGAACCTGCGCGCGGGGCCCGGAGGAGATGGCGCGCGGCGGCGCAGCCCTCGGAGCTCCGACCCGCAGACCACGACGGGAGGAGTGGACGTACACCTCCGCCACCGGGTGATCGGGCTCGCCGTCGACAGCCGTCGACGGCCTACCGTTGCGGGTCAGCGCCGGATTCGGACCGGACTTCCCCCGACGGCGGAGTCAGGAAACATGACGGCCCATCATGGCGAGGCGCCGAAGGCCGGGTCAAGGGCGCACGCACCCCGCCGACGGACGCCCCGGTCGGCGGTGCGCCTCCGGTTCTTCGCAGGATTCGCCGATTCGCAGGTCCGCCGGGTGCGGATTCCGCAGTGTGGCCTGCTGGACCGCCCGCGGTGCGACCGGCAGTCTCGATCATGCGAACCCCAGCAGCCGACGCCTCCGAGGAGTCCCGTGATCGAGCACCGCGTCCGTGTCCACCCCAGCGCCGACCGCCTCCCGCGCGAGGAGCAACTCGCCTGGAAGCTGGCCTCGGTGGCCACCGGAACCGAGGAGTTGGAGCCGGAGAGCGTGCGGATGGCCGTCAACCGGGTGATCGACAACGCGTCGGTGGCCGTCGCCTCGCTGCTGCGCCGCCCGGTGGCGGTGGCCCGCGCCCAGGCCCTGGCGCACCGCCCGGCCGCGCCCGGCGCCTCGGTGTTCGGCAGCGGCACCCGGGTCTCCCCGGAGTGGGCGGCCTGGGCCAACGGCACCGCCGTGCGCGAACTCGACTTCCACGACACCTACCTGGCCGCCGACTACTCGCACCCCGGCGACAACATCCCGCCGCTGCTGGCCGTCGCCCAGCACACCGGCCGGACCGGCGCGGACCTGCTGCGGGGCGTCGTCGCGGCGTACGAGGTGCACGTCGCCCTGGTCAAGGGCATCTGCCTGCACGCGCACCGGATCGACCACGTCGCGCACCTGAGCGCGGCCACCGCCTGCGGCCTCGGGGCGCTGCTGCGGCTGCCGACCGAGGTCACCTACCAGGCCGTCCAGCAGGCGGTGCACACCACCACCGCCACCCGGCAGTCCCGCAAGGGCGAGATCTCCAGCTGGAAGGCGTACGCCCCCGCGTTCGCCGGGAAGGTCGCGATCGAGGCGGTGGACCGGGCGATGCGCGGCGAGACCTCGCCGTCGCCGGTCTACGAGGGCGAGGACGGCTTCCTGGCCTGGATGCTGGACGGCCCGTCCGCCGACTACGGGGTGCTGCTGCCGGGGCCGGACGAGCCGCGCCGCGCGATCCTGGACACCTACACCAAGGAGTACTCGGCCGAGTACCAGGCCCAGGCGATCATCGACCTGGCCCGGCGGCTGCGCGAGAAGGCCGGCCCGCTGGAGCGGGTCCGCTCGGTCGTCCTGCACACCAGCCACCACACCCACCACGTGATCGGCTCCGGCGCGAACGACCCGCAGAAGTACGACCCGACGGCGAGCCGCGAGACGCTCGACCACTCGATCCCGTACATCCTGGCCGTCGCCCTGGAGGACGGCGGCTGGCACCACGAGCGCTCCTACGCCCCGAGCGGGCCGGGCGCCCGGAGACGGTCGCGCTGTGGCGCAAGATCACCACCGTCGAGGACCCGGAGTGGACCCGCCGCTACCACGACCCCGACCCGGAGCGCCGGGCCTTCGGCGGGCGCGTGGTGATCACGCTGGACGACGGCTCGGTGGTCGAGGACGAGCTGGGCGTGGCCGACGCCCACCCGGCCGGCGCCCGCCCCTTCGACCGGCCCGCCTACCAGCGCAAGTTCCGCACCCTCGCCGCCGACGTCGTCGCCCCCGCCGACCAGGACCGCTTCCTGGCCGCCGCCGACGGCCTCGCCGAACTCGGGGCCGCCGACCTCGGCGAGCTGTTCCCGGCCGTGGACACCGAAGCGGTGCGCGCCTTCGACGCGACCCTGCCGAAGGGCCTGTTCTGATGCTGCACACCCGCACCACCCCCGCCCAGCGCCGCCGGGCCTTCCGCGAACAGCTCGCCTCCGGCCGGCTGCTGCGCCTGCCCGGCGCGATCAACCCGCTCTCCGCCCGCCTGATCCAGGATCTGGGCTTCGAGGCCGCGTACCTGTCCGGCGCGGTGCTCGCCGCCGACCTCGGCCTGCCCGACATCGGCCTCACCACCGTCACCGAGATCGCCCAGCGCGCCCAGCAGACCACCCGCGCCACCGACCTGCCGGTGCTCATCGACGCCGACACCGGCTTCGGCGAACCCATGAACGCCGCCCGCACCGTCCAACTCCTGGAGGACGCCGGCGTCGCCGGCCTCCACCTGGAGGACCAGGTCAACCCCAAGCGCTGCGGCCACCTCGACGGCAAGACCGTCACCCCCCGCGAGCAGATGGTGCGCCGGATCCGGGCCGCCGTGGACGCCCGCCGCGACCCCGACTTCCTGCTCATGGCCCGCACCGACGCCCGCTCCGTCGAAGGACTCGACGCCGCGATCGCCCGCGCCAAGGCCTACGTCGACGCGGGCGCCGACGCGGTCTTCCCCGAGGCGCTGGCCGACCTCTCCGAGTACGAGGCGTTCCGCAAAGCCGTGGACGTACCGCTGCTCGCCAACCTCACCGAGTTCGGCAAGACCCCGCTGCTGGACACCCGCACCCTGACGGACCTCGGCTACAACATCGCCCTCTACCCCGTCACCCTGCTGCGCCTGGCGATGGGCGCGATCGAGGACGGCCTGCGGACCATCGCCGCCGAAGGCACCCAGGAGTCCCTGCTGCCCCGGATGCAGACCCGCTCCCGGCTGTACGAGCTGCTCGGCTACCGGGAGTACGCGGCCTTCGACTCGGCCGTCTTCGACTTCACCCTGCCGCCCGGCACCTGACGCACCGGAGGTTCACCCATGCCCGCCACCACGCCCGGGGTCCACCGCGGCCTCGCCGGTGTCGTCGTCGACACCACCGGGATCTCCACCGTCATCCAGGAGACCAACTCCCTCACCTACCGCGGCTACCCCGTCCAGGAGCTGGCCGCCCACCGCTCCTTCGAGGAGACCGCCCACCTGCTGTGGCACGGTGAACTCCCCGACCCGGCCCAGCTGCGCGAGTTCCGCGCCCGCGAGAGCGCGCTGCGCCCGCTCGACCGCACCACCGCCGAACTGCTGGCCAAGCTGCCCGAGACCTGCCACCCGATGGACGTGCTGCGCACCGCCGTCAGCTTCTTCGGCGCCGAGGACCCCACCGAGGACGACGGCCGCCCGGCCCCCGCCCTCGCCAAGTCGCTGAACCTGCTGGCGAAACTGCCCACCGTCGTCGCCGCCGACCAGCGCCGCCGCCGCGGCCTGTCACCGATCGCCCCGGACCCGGACCTCGGGTACGCCGAGAACTTCTTCCACATGTGCTTCGGCGCGGTGCCCGCCCCCGAGGTGGTGCGCTGCTTCGAGATCTCCCTGGTGCTGTACGCCGAACACAGCTTCAACGCCTCCACCTTCACCGCCCGGGTGGTCACCTCCACCCTCTCCGACCTCTACAGCGCCGTCACCGCCGCGATCGGCGCCCTCAAGGGTCCGCTGCACGGCGGCGCCAACGAGGCGGTGATGCACATGCTGGAGGAGATCGGCGACCCGGACCGCGCCGCCGACTGGCTCGACGAGGCGCTCGCCTCCAAGCGCAAGATCATGGGCTTCGGCCACCGCGTCTACAAGAACGGCGACTCCCGCGTCCCGATCATGCAGGCCGCCCTCGACCGGCTGGTCGCGCAGTCCGCCGACCCGGAGGTCACCCGGCTGGCCGCCCTGCACACCGCCCTGCGCGAGGCCATGCTGGAGCGCAAGGGCATCCACCCCAACCTCGACTACCCGGCCGGCCTCGCCTACCACCTGATGGGCTTCGACACCCCCGTCTTCACCCCGATCTTCGTGATGAGCCGGATCACCGGCTGGACCGCCCACATCATCGAACAGCTCGCCCACAACGCCCTGATCCGCCCGCTCGCCTCCTACGACGGCCCCGGCCAGCGGCCGGTGCCGGCCTCCGTGTAGCCGCCGGGCTCACCCGGCTCCCGGGTACTCCTCCCCGTCGGCCACCGGGTAGGGGACCCGGGTGCGCCGGTCCGGGTCCACCACGAGCCGGCCGGCGGCCGGGGGGCGGGCCCGCTGGGCGCAGTCGGTCCGTTCGCAGATCCGGCAGCCCAGGCCGATCGGGGTCGCGGCCCGCCCCCCGTCGAGGGCGATCCCCTCGGAGTACACCAGACGGTGGGCGTGGCGCAGTTCGCAGCCGAGGGCGACGGCGAACTCGCTGCGGGGCGCCCGGTGGCCGTGGCCGCCGTGGGTCACCGTCCGGGCGATCCAGAAGTAGCGCTTGCCGTCGGGCATCTCGGCGACCTGGGTGAGGATCCGCCCGGGGGCGGAGAACGCCTCGTAGACGGTCCAGAGCGGGCAGGTGCCGCCCAGCCGGGAGAAGTGGAAGTCGGTCGCCGACTGCCGCTTGGAGATGTTGCCCGCCCGGTCGGCGCGCAGGAACGAGAACGGCACGCCCCGTCGGCCGGTGCGCTGCAAGGTCGAGAGCCGGTGGCAGACCGTCTCGAAACCGACGCCGAAGCGTGCCTGGAGCAGTTCGATGTCGTAGCGCACCTCCTCCGCGGCCGTGTGGAAGGCGGAGTACGGCATCAGCAGGGCGCCCGCGAAGTAGTTGGCGAGACCGATCCTGGCCAGGTCGGCGGCCTGCGCGGAGGTGAAGGCCGGTTCGGCCGCCGCGACCAGGGCGTCGAGCAGCGGGCGGTGTTCCAGCAGCGCGAGCTGGGTGGCGAGTTGGAAGGCCCGCTGGCCGTCCGCCAGCCAGGGCGACAGGCGCAGGGTGCCGCTCGCCGGGTCGAACCGGCGCATCTCGGCCCGGTCGCCCGGGTCGGCGTCCAGCACCCGCACCCCGTGCCGTTCGCCGAACCTGGCCACCAGCGCGGCCGTGCGGCCGCTCGGGTCCGCGGCGAGGGCGGCGGCGGTGCGTTCGGCCTCCGCGTCGAGGACCGCGATGTGGTTGTGGTGCGCGTAGAAGAAGTCCCGCACCTGGTCGTGGGGTTCGGCGGGCACCAGCGCCGCGGCGGCACCCCCCGGGTGGTCGAGTTCGGCGACCCGGGTGACGGCCTCCCGGTAGCGGCGGTGCAGCGCGACCAGCGCCCGGGCGACGTCCGGATGGTTCCGGCTCGCCTCCACCACCTCCTCCGCCGCGACCGCGGGGCCGCACGCCTCGTCGGCGAGGGCGGCCCGCAGGTCGGTGGCGAGCCGTTCCTCCTCCGCCTCGGAGAAGAACTCCGGCTCCACGCCGAAGACTTCGGAGATCCGCAGCAGCACCGCGGCGGTCAGGGGCCGCCGGCTGTGCTCGATCTGGTTGAGGTAGCTGGTCGAGAGGCCCAGCTCGTGCGCCAACTCGACCTGGTTCATGCCGTGCTCGCGGCGCAACCGCCGCAGCTTCGCGTGGGCGAAGACCTTGCGCCTGACGGGTGGTGCCATGGTGCGGCGTACCTCTCTCCTCTTTCCCGGATGGTCTTTTTCTCCGGATGGTCTTTCGTTCGGGTGCGTCAGGGGGCGGTCGCACGCCCCGCCCGGTGGGCCCGCAGGGCGGCTTCGACCCGGACCGCGTCGGCGACGGCCCCGACCTCGTGCACCCGCACCGCCCAGGCGCCCTGCGCGGCGGCCAGGGCGGCCGTCGCGGCGGTGGCGGCGTCCCGCTCCCGGGCCGGGCGGGGTTCGCCGGTGGCGGGGTCGGCCAGCAGCTCGCCGAGGAAGCGCTTGCGGGAGGGCCCGACCAGGAGGGGGCGGCCGAGCGCGGCCCAGGCGTCCAGGGAGGCGAGCAGCGCCCAGTCGTCCCGGCGCCCCTTGGCGAAGCCGAGCCCGGGATCGACCACGATCCGCTCCGGATCGACGCCGGCCGAGACCACCGCGTCCATCCGGCGGCGCACCTCCTCGACTACCTCGGCGACCACGTCCCCGTAGTCGGCCAGGTCGTCCATCCGCCGGGACTGCCCCCGCCAGTGCATGAGCACGAACGGCACGCCCGCCCGGGCGACCGTCTTGGCCATCGCCTCGTCCGCCAGACCGCCGCTGACGTCGTTGACGAGACCGGCCCCCGCGTCGACCGCGGCCTCGGCGACTTCGGCCCGCATCGTGTCGACGCTCACCGGGACGCCCTGTCGGGCCAGGCCCCGCACCACCGGGAGCACCCGGGCGAGTTCCTCCTCGGCGGGGATGCGGCGCGCGCCGGGGCGGGTGGACTCCCCTCCGACGTCCACGATGTCGGCGCCCCGGGCCGCCAGCTCCAGTCCGCGTGCGACGGCCCGTCCCGGGTCCAGCCAGCGGCCCCCGTCGGAGAAGGAGTCCGGTGTGACGTTGAGGATTCCCATCACCGCGCAGCGGTGGTGGTCGGGGACGCCGGCGAGTCCGTGCGAAGGTCTTTCCATGCCCTCATTGTGCGGCATCACCGCAGCCTGCCCCGCCACCCGTCCGACCGCCTTTCCCCTCCTTCGGAAATTCCGCACCTCCGCATTCACCCGGCGAAATCCAGCCGTATCACAGGGTGGACTGCCGGGGACAGTTCCGCGTGCACCGGATAGCCTGCTTTCATGACACTGGGAACCTCGTCCATCCGCACCGACCGGGCGGTCTCCGTCCGTGATCTCCTGGCCACCGGAAAGCGTTCCTACTCGTTCGAGTTCATGCCGCCGCGCAGCGCCGAGGCGGAGGCCGGGCTGTGGAACGCGATCCGTCGGCTGGAGGCGCTGGCACCGACCTTCGTCTCGGTGACGTACGGTGCCGGCGGCTCCACCCGGGAGCGGACGGTGGGCGTCACCGGCCGCATCGCGCAGGAGACCACGCTCACTCCGGCGGCCCACCTGACCGCCGTCGGCCACAGCGTGGCCGAGCTGCGCAACATCCTCGGGCACTACGCCGACCAGGGCGTACGCAACATCCTGGCCCTGCGCGGCGACCCGCCCGGCGACCCGCTGGGCCCCTGGAACCGGCACCCCGAGGGGGTGGAGTACGCCGCCGACCTGGTGGCCCTGATCAAGGAGTCCGGGGACTTCTGCGTCGGGGTGGCCGCCTTCCCCGAGCGGCACCCGCGCTCCCCCGACTGGCAGGCGGAGATCCGCCACTTCGTCGGGAAGTGGCGCGCGGGTGCCGACTACGCGATCACCCAGATGTTCTTCGACGTGGACAGCTACCTCCGTTTCCGCGACCGGCTCCAGGGCGCCGGATGCAATATCCCGGTGATTCCGGAAATCATGCCGGTGACCAGCATCCGGTCACTCCGACGCATTCCCACGCTCAGCACAGCGGCCATTCCGGCCGATTTCTCCGCCCGGATGGAAGCACACGGGGACGACACCGCGGCGGTTCGCTCCATCGGGATCGAACACGCCACCGGCATGTGCCGCCGACTGCTTTCCGAAGGAGTTCCCGGCCTGCATTTCATGACCATGAACTTCTCCACCGTCACCAGCGAGATCTACCAGAACCTCGGTCTGTCCCGGTCCTGACGGGCGGGGGCGGTCCGGGCCGCCCCCGCCCGTCAGGACGGCTCCCGGTCCGGCGCGCCACCACCGCCCTCGGCCAGGGCCAGCCGGGCCAGCGCGTCCGCGAGTGCCTGTTGGAGGACCCGCGTCCGGGCTCCGATGGCGCCCACCTGGCGGCGGGTGGCCAGCAGTCCCTCGTACTCCTTCTCCGAAATGACGACCAGGACTTCACCGTCGATCCGGACCCGGCGCGGCAGCGGCCTCCTGCTCATGTACGACCCCCTCTGTCACTGCGACGGCCGGCTCCCCGCCCCGGACGGTCCCGGGCGGGGAGCCGACCGTCCGGGCGGGCGCGGCTCACGGACCGCACCCGCCCTTCCTGCCTGTTCCCGGTGGTTCAGTCGGCCAGTTCTGCCCGCAGGGTGCGGGCGGCGGTGACCAGGCTGTCGATCGAGGCCCGGGTCTCGGTCCAGCCGCGGGTCTTCAGGCCGCAGTCCGGGTTGACCCAGAGGCGTTCGGCGGGGATCGCGGCCAGCCCGGCCCGCAGCAGTGCCAGCGCCTCCTCGGGGGAGGGGACGCGCGGGGAGTGGATGTCCCACACGCCCGGGCCGACCTCGCGCGGATAGCCGGCCTCGGCCAGTTCACCGGCGACCTCCATGTGCGAGCGGGTGGCCTCCAGGGAGATCACATCGGCGTCGAGGTCGTCGATCGCCGTCATGACGGCACCGAACTCGGCATAGCACATGTGGGTGTGGATCTGGGTGTCGGCGCGGACCCCGGAGGTGGCGACCCGGAAGGACTCGGTGGCCCAGTCCAGGTACGCGGAGCGGTCGGCGGCACGCAGCGGGAGCGTCTCGCGCAGCGCGGGTTCGTCGACCTGGATCACGGCAGCGCCCGCCGCCTCCAGGTCCGCGACCTCGTCGCGCAGGGCGAGGGCGACCTGCCGGGCGGTGTCGGCCAGCGGCTGGTCGTCGCGGACGAACGACCAGGCCAGCATGGTGACCGGGCCGGTCAGCATGCCCTTGACCGGGCGGTCGGTGAGGCCCTGCGCGAAGCGGTACCAGTCGACCGTCATCGGGTGCGGACGGGAGATGTCGCCCGCCAGCACCGGCGGACGCACGTACCGGGTGCCGTAGGACTGCACCCAGCCGTGCCGGGTGGCCAGGTAGCCGGTGAGCTGCTCGGCGAAGTACTGCACCATGTCATTGCGCTCGGGCTCGCCGTGCACCAGCACGTCCAGACCGGCCTTCTCCTGGTACGCGATCACCTCGCGGACCTCCGTCTCCATCCGCTCGCGGTAGGCAGCGGTGTCGATCCGGCCGGCCGTCAGGTCGGCACGGGCCACCCGCAGTTCGGTGGTCTGCGGGAAGGAGCCGATGGTGGTGGTGGGCAGCAGCGGCAGGCCGAGCCGGGCGCGCTGGGCCTCGGCGCGCTGCGGGTAGGGCTGGGCCCGACGGGCGTCGGCGTCGGTGACGGCGGCGGCCCGGGCCCGGACCGCCGGGTCGCGGGTGATCGGCGAAGTGGCGCGGGAGGCGAGGTCGGCCCGGTTGGCGGCCAGGTCCGCGGCGATCGAGACCGCCCCCTCGCGCAGGCCGCGCGCGAGCAGCGCCACCTCGGCGGCCTTCTGCTTCGCGAAGGCCAGCCAGCGGCCGATCTGCGGGTCGACGTCACGCTCGGCGGACGCGTCCAGCGGGACGTGCAGCAGTGAGCAGGAGGGGGCGACGTCCACCGTGTCGGCCAGGCCGAGCAGGGTGCCCAGGGTCGCCAGGGACCTCTCCAGGTCGTTGATCCACACGTTGCGGCCGTCGACCACGCCCGCGACCAGCCGCTTGCCGGGCAGCCCGCCGACGGCCGCCAGGTCGCTCAGGTTGCCCGCCGCCGGGCCGGTGAAGTCCAGCGCGAGCCCGTCGATCGGGGCCTTGGCCAGCACCGGCAGGGCTTCGCCGAGCCGGTCGAAGTAGGAGGCGACCAGCAGCTTCGGCCGGTCGGTGAGCGCGCCCAGCTCCCGGTAGGCGCGGGCGGCCGCGTTCAGTTCGGCCGGGGTGCGGTCCTGCACCAGCGCGGGCTCGTCGAGCTGCACCCAGGCGGCGCCGGCCGCCCGCAGGTCGGCCAGCAGCTCCGCGTACACCGGCAGCAGCCGGTCCAGCAGGGTGAGCGGCTCGAAGTCGGCGGCCACGCCGGGCGCGGGCTTGGCGAGCAGCAGGTAGGTGACCGGGCCGACCAGCACCGGGCGGGCGGCGTGGCCGAGCGCGAGCGCCTCGCCGAACTCGGCGACGGCCTTGGCGGAGTTCGCGGCGAACACCGTGTCCGGGCCCAACTCCGGCACCAGATAGTGGTAGTTGGTGTCGAACCACTTGGTCATCTCCAGCGGCGCCACCTGCTGGGTGCCGCGGGCCATCGCGAAGTACCCGGCCAGCGGGTCGGCGGCCACTGCGGCCCGGTGCCGGGGCGGGATCGCGCCGACGGCGACGGTGGTGTCCAGCACGTGGTCGTACAGCGAGAAGTCGCCGGTGGGGACTTCCTGGACGCCCGCCTCGGCGAGCTGCTTCCAGTTGCTCCGGCGCAGGTCGGCGGCGGTGGCCAGCAGGGCTTCCGCGGTGACGGCGCCCTTCCAGTAGCCCTCGATCGCCTTCTTCAGTTCCCGGTTCCCGCCCTGGCGGGGGTATCCGTGAACGGTTGCCGCGGCTACGGACTTCGTGGTCAAGGGACTCTCCTTCGCGAGTCTGTCTCCTCAAGGGGCCCGGGACGGGACGAGGACGCGAAGGTATGCCGAACCGGACGGACGCCGACACGGCTCCGCCTGGTATGCACGCCGACCCGCCCACGAGGTCACCGGAAGACCGCGCGCGAACGGTCGCGCACGGACAGCGGGCAGGTCTTCGGACTCGCGGGCACACCCGGGGAGTTCGACACTCCCGGGCACCTACTGGCCGTCGCTTCCCAGGTCCGTCCGGACCCAGTGCGTATGACGGCGGTCGTTCCCACTCACCGCTGCGGGGCAGTCCCGGACTGGCCGTTGAAGGCGTCACCGGGTTCCCTCTTACGACGCCCCGCCTGGCGGACGGGGCGAACCAGCTGCACCGGCCAGAATACGGCCAACACCGAGGTGCCGTGGGAAGAATCGCCAAATCGTCCGCATCCTGAGATGAGCGGGGTCTTGTGGGCTCGCCGCAGAAGGCTCTGCGGCGAGCCCACAAGACCCCGTCGGCGGATCAGCGGTGGGTGAACGACGGTGCGCGCTTCTCGGCGAACGCCGTCATGCCCTCCTTCTGGTCCGCGGTGGCGAAGACCGCGTGGAAGAGCCTGCGTTCGAAGCGGACGCCCTCGGCGAGCATCGTCTCGAAGGCGCGGTTGACGCTCTCCTTCAGCATGACCGCCGCCGGGGCGGACATCGCGGCGATCGTCCCGGCGGTGGCCAGGGCCTCGGCCTGCAACCGGTCCGCCGGGACGATCCGGGAGACCAGGCCGGCCCGTTCGGCCTCCTCGGCGTCCATCGTCCGGCCGGTCAGACAGAGCTCCATCGCCTTGGCCTTGCCGATCGCCCGGGTCAGCCGCTGCGAACCTCCGATGCCGGGGATGACTCCGAGCTTGATCTCCGGCTGGCCGAACCTCGCGTTGTCCGCCGCCAACAGGACGTCGCACATCATCGCCAGTTCGCAGCCGCCGCCCAGCGCGTACCCGGACACCGCGGCGACCACCGGTGTGCGCAGGGCAGCGAAGCGGTCCCAGGCCGCGAACCAGTCGCCCAGGTAGGCGTCGACGAAGGCGAGTGCCTGCATCTCCTTGATGTCGGCCCCGGCGGCGAACGCCTTCTCCGAGCCGGTGACGACCAGACAGCCGATCTCCGGGTCACGGTCGAACTCCGTTGCCACGGAGACGACTTCGGTCATCAGCTGGGTGTTGAGGGCGTTCAGCGCCTTCGGCCGGTCGAGGGTGATCAGCCCCACCCGCCCGCTGCGTTCGACCCGGATCGTCTCGTACGTCATGCGGGGTCCTTCCGGAGGGTGTGGATGATCGCGGAGAAGTCCAGCCCCGCCTCCTCGCCCCGGGCGAAGGCCGCGTACAGCTCGGCTGCCCGGCCGCCCAGTTCGGCCGGAACTGCGGCGGTGGCGGCCGCCTCGGCGGCCAACCCGAGGTCCTTGGCCATCAGCGCGGCGGCGAATCCCGCCGCGTAGTCCCGATTGGCGGGGCTGGCGGGGACGGGGCCGGGCACCGGGCAGTTGCTGGTCAGTGCCCAGCACTGCCCGGAGGCTGCGGAGGCGACGTCGAACAGGGCCTGGTGGCTCAGGCCCAGGCGCTCGCCGAGGACGAACGCCTCGCTGACCGCGATCATGGAGACGCCGAGGATCATGTTGTTGCAGATCTTGGCGGCCTGCCCGGCACCGGAAGCACCGCAGTGGACGACCCGGCGGCCCATCGCCGCCAGCACGGGCTCCGCGGCGGCGAAGTCGGCACCGTCGGCCCCCACCATGAAGGTCAGGCCCGCCGCCTCCGCACCGGCCACGCCGCCGGAGACCGGTGCGTCGACGGCCCGGTGCCCGGCGGCCCGGGCACGGTCGGCTGCCTGTCTGGCGTCCTCGACCGCGATCGTGGAGCAGTCCACGAACAGCGCGTCACGGGCGGCCGGGGCCAGTTCCCGGTAGGCGTCCAGAACGTGTCGCCCGGTCGGCAGCATGGTGATCACCAGATCCGCCCCGGCGACCGCGGCGGCGGCCGAGTCCGCGACCGCCACCCCGCGGCCGGCGGCCCTGTCCCGGGCCGTGCGACGAGGTCGTACCCGGTCACCCGGTGTCCGGCCGCGACGAGGTTGGCGGCCATCGGGCCGCCCATGTTGCCGAGCCCGACGAAGGCGATGTCGTGGGTCACCAGCGCTCCAGGAGGTCGTGGGCGGCGAGGCCGAGTTCGCGGTCGCCGAGCGGGGCGAAGTAGCGGGCCGCGGCCGCCGGGGTGACGGCCTCCAGGGTGGCCGGGTTCCAGCGCGGGGCACGGTCCTTGTCGATGACCTGGGCCCGGATCCCCTCAGCCAGGTCGGGTGTGGTGAGAGCCGCGCAGGAGGTGCGGTACTCCTGGTCGAGGACGGCCTCCAGCGGTCCGAGGGCACGGGCCCGGCGCAGGGCCGTCAGCGTGGCCTTCACCGCGCTCGGCGAGTTGGCCGTGATGCGGTCGGCGGCCTGTCGCGCCGTCGCTTCGCCGCTGTTCCGGAGCCGGTGGAGGATCTCCTCCACCGTGCCCGCCGCGTAGCAGTGGTCGATCCACTCGCGGTGTCGGCCGAGGTCTGCGGGGGGCGCGGGGGCGGCGTACCGGGCGAGGGCGTCGTGCACGGAGAGCTCGGCGAGGTCGTCGAGCAGTGCGGGCAGCCGTTCGGCGGGCACGTAGTGGTCGGCCAGCCCGCACAGCAGCGCGTCGCCCGCGTCGGCCGAACCCGCGGTGAGGGCCAGGTGGGTGCCGAGTTCCCCGGGGGCGAGGGCCAGCAGGTAGGTGCCGCCGACGTCCGGGACGAAGCCGATCCCGGTCTCGGGCATGGCGATCCGGGTGGTCCCGGTGACGATCCGGACGCTGCCGTGGGCGGAGACGCCGACGCCGCCGCCCATCACGATGCCGCTCATGACGGCGACGTAGGGCTTGGGGTAACGGGCGATCCGGGCGTTCAGCCGGTACTCGTCGCGCCAGAACTCCTCGGCCGCGCCCGGGTCTCCGCCGGTCGCGGCCCGGTGGATGGCGACGATGTCGCCGCCGGCGCAGAAGGCGCGACCGCCGGCGCCGGTGACGACGACGGTGGTGACCCGGTCGTCCCGCTCCCAGTCGTCCAGTGCCCCGGCGATCCGGCGCACCATGGCGTGGGTGAGGGCGTTGAGGGCCTTGGGTCGGTTGAGGACGATCAGCCCGGTCCGGCCCTCTCGCTGGACGAGCACCTCCTCGGTGCCGTTGTCGGCCATCAGGCGACTCCGATCAGGCCGCGGGCGACGATGACGCGCATGATCTCGTTGGTCCCTTCCAGGAATCTGGTGCACCCTCAGATCACGGACGATCTTCTCGATGCCGTAGTCGGCGAGGTAGCCGTAGCCGCCGTGGAGCTGGAGGGCCCGGTCGGCGACCTCGAATCCGGTGTCGGTGGCCAGGCGCTTGGCCATGGCGCACAGTTCGGGGGCGCGCGGGTCGGCCCGGTCCAGGGCGGAGGCGGCCCGGTGCAGCAGCGCGCGGGCGGCCTCCAGTTCGGTGGCCATGTCGGCGAGGCGGAACTGGAGCGCCTGGGCGTGCAGCAGTCGGGCCCCGAACGCCTCGCGGTCGCCGAGGTGGATGAGGGAGCGCTCCAGTGCGGCCTGTGCGCCGCCGAGGGAGCAGGCGGCGATGCCGAGCCGACCACCGTTGAGCCCGGCCATGGCGATCCGGAATCCACCGCCCTCGGTGCCCAGCAGGCGGTCGGCGGGCAACCGGACGCCGTCCAGCCGGACCTGCCGGGTGGGCTGCGCGTTCCAGCCCATCTTCCGCTCGTTCGGACCGAAGGACAGGCCCGCGTCCTCCCGGTCGACCAGGAACGCCGAGACTCCCTTGGCGCCGGGCCCGCCGGTGCGCGCCATCACCAGGTAGACCCGGGCCGCACCCGCGCCCGAGATGAACTGCTTGACGCCGTCGAGCACCCAGTGGCCGCCGTCCCGGACGGCCCGGGTGGTGATCGCCGCGGCGTCGGAGCCGGCGCCCGGCTCGGTCAGGCAGTAGGCGGCCAGGTGCTCGGCCGTGCAGAGCCGGGGCAGCCAGCGGGCGCGCTGCTCCTCGTCGCCGTGCCGGTCGACCATCCAGGCCACCATGTTGTGGATGGACAGGTAGGCGGCGATCGACGGGCAGCCGGTGGCCAGCGCCTCGAAGGCCAGCACGCCGTCCAGGCGCGAGAGGCCGGAGCCGCCGACGTCCTCGCGCACGTACACGCCGCCGAGGCCGAGGTCGGCGGCCTTGCGCAAGACGTCCACCGGGAAGTGCTTGTCCCGGTCCCAGGCGACGGCGTGCGGGGCGAGGTGCTCGTCCGCGAAGGCGCGGACCGCCTCGGCGATCGCCCGCTGCTCATCGGTGAGGTCGTACACCGCGCTCATCCCATCGTCGGAATGGTGAAGCTCGCGCCCTCCTTGACCCGGAGGGCCAGCGCGAGGTGACGGTCCGGGTGCGGGTGTAGAAGCGGATCGCGTCCGGGCCGTGCTGGTTGAGGTCGCCGAACGCGGAGCGCTTCCAGCCGCCGAAGGTGTGGTAGGCGAGCGGCACCGGGATGGGGACGTTGACCCCGACCATGCCGGTGTTCACCCGACGGGTGAAGTCGCGGGCGGTGTCGCCGTCCCGGGTGAAGATCGCCACACCGTTGCCGAACTCGTGCTCGCTCGGCAGGCGCAGCGCCTCCTCGTAGTCCGCGGCGCGGACCACGCACAGCACGGGGCCGAAGATCTCCTCCCGGTGGATCCGCATCCCGGGCGTGACGCGGTCGAAGAGGCAGGCACCGAGGAAGAACCCGTCCTCGTGCCCCTCCAGCCGGAAGTCCCTCCCGTCGACCACGAGTTCGGCGCCCTCGGCGACACCGCTGTCCACGTACTCGCGCACCCGCCGCACCGCGTCGCGGCCGACCAGCGGGCCGAAGTCCGCCTCCGGATCGTCCGACCGGCCGACCTTGAGCGCGGCGATCCGCTCGACCAGCTTGGCCACCAGGGCGTCCGCGGTCTCCTCCCCACCGGAACGGCGACCGAGATCGCCATGCAGCGCTCCCCGGCCGAGCCGTACCCGGCGCCGATCAGCGCGTCCGCGGCCTGGTCGAGGTCGGCGTCCGGCATCACCACCAGGTGGTTCTTCGCCCCGCCGAAGCACTGGGCCCGCTTGCCGTGGGCGGCGGCGGTGGCGTAGACGTACTGGGCGATCGGAGTGGAGCCGACGAAGCCGACCGCCTGTACCCGCGGGTCCTCCAGCAGCGCGTCGACGGCCTCCTTGCCACCGTTGACCACGTTGAACACGCCCGGCGGCAGACCTGCCTCCAGGAACAGCTCCGCGAGACGCAGCGGCACCGAGGGGTCGCGCTCGGACGGCTTGAGGACGAAGGCGTTCCCGCAGGCCAGGGCGGGCGCGGCCTTCCACAGCGGGATCATCGCGGGGAAGTTGAACGGGGTGATGCCCGCGACCAC
This sequence comes from Kitasatospora fiedleri, assembly GCF_948472415.1. NCBI lineage: Bacteria > Bacillati > Actinomycetota > Actinomycetes > Kitasatosporales > Streptomycetaceae > Kitasatospora > Kitasatospora fiedleri. Next base: position 426,395 of record NZ_OX419519.1, read on the forward strand.
GCCGAGCGGCTGGCGCATCGAGTAGACGTCGATGCCGGTACCCGCGTTGTCGGTGAACTCGCCCTTCAGCAGGTGCGGGACGCCGGCGGCGAACTCCACCACCTCCAGGCCGCGCTGGAGGTCCCCGTGGGCGTCGGCGACGGTCTTGCCGTGCTCGGCGGAGAGCAGCCGGGCGAGGGAGTCCCGCTCCTGCTCGACGAGTTGCAGGAAGCGCAGCATGACCCGGGCCCGCCGCTGCGGGTTCCAGGCCGCCCACGCGGGCTGCGCCCGGGCCGCGTCGCCGACCGCGTCGGCGACCTCCGCCCGGCTCGCCAGCGGTACCCGGGCCTGCACGCGGCCCGTGTTCGGGTCGTACACGTCGCCGAAGCGGCCGGAGGTGCCGACGACCGGCTTGCCGGACACGTGGTGGGTGAGTTCTCGTACCATCGGTTCCTTCTCCCGTCCTGGGTGGTGCGGAGAGGAGGAGTGGAGGCCGCCGGCGGGGGTGGGTGCGCGGCGGTGCGGCCACCGCGCGGGCGCGGCGGCCTGACACGTCGTCAGGGGTTCTCGGCCCCGGCGGGCTTCGGCACGTGACCGGATGGCGCACCGGCGGTACGGGGGCAGCCCGGGGTCATGGCGTGTCGTCTCCATCCTCGTGGAAAACACGGATCACCGCGGCCGGTATCCTGACTCCCGGATCGACGCCCGTCCCCCGGCCTTCCCGGCTGGCTGCCAGTGGCCCTCGTCTGCGAGGACGGACTCCCCGGTCACAGTGGCGGGACCGTGCCGGACTCGCACCGGCTTCCCTGACACCGCGGACCTGTCGCCCACCATATAGTTGGACGTCCTAGTAAGTCCAGGGCATCCGCACCCCTCGCCCGCGCGCCGCCGTCACCCCCGAGCCGCGCCACCGGCGGACGAGCCGGGGACGGCCGTGCGCCGCGACGTCAGCAGGACGGCGGCGAGCGTGCCCGCCTCGGTGATCCGGCCGTCCGCGCACATGGCCACCGCCTCCGGCAGGGGCACCCAGCACACCTCCATGTCGGCCTCGCTCGCCTCCCGGCGGTGCTCGCCGACGGTCAGACCGGTGGCGAGGTACAGGTGTTCCCGGGTGCGCGCACCGGCGGGCATCCGCCACATCGCCGTCAACGGCTCGACCCGGTCGGCCCGGACCCCGGCCTCCTCCGCCAACTCCCGCCGCGCCGCCGCCGCAGGCTCCTCCCCCGGCTCGCACCCTCCCCCGGGACACATCAGCAACCGCTGCCCGCACGCGTAGACGTCCTCCGCCACCAGCGCGATCCGCCCCCGCCCGTCGAGCGCCACGACCCGCACCCCGTCGACGGACTCCGTGAACTCGTAGGTCCCCGTGCTCCGATCGGCCCGCCGGACCGCGTCACGGCGCACCACCAGCCGCGCTCCCCGGTACTGAACGGTCGACGAGAGCGTGGTCCAACCGTCGATCATGCCGACTCCTCCCGAGGCCGTGGCGCACGGCCCGGCAGCGCCCCGAGGACCTCCAGGGCCCGGTCGGCGACCTGACGGGGCGTGCGGCGGGCGGTGTCGATGACGTCGGCGGCGGCGGCCAGCCACCCCCGGTACGCCTCGGTGTAGCGGGGCAGCTCGCCGCGCCGGAAGACGCGGACCTTCTCGCTGCGCTCCTCGTCCCCGGGGAACTCGGCACCGGCGTCGATGCGGGCCCGGACGGTGTCCGGGTCGGCGTGCAGCAGCAGGTGGCGCAGCGGGACGCCGGCGGCGCGGATGGCGTGGTGGATCTCGGCGGCGTAGTCCCGGCGCAGCAGCGTCATCGGGACGATCACCGGCCCGCCGTCGTTCTCCCGGTGGCAGCGGACGGCGAGTTCGGCGACGAGGGGGCGCCAGGCCGGGTTGTCCTGGAAGTCGGCGTACTTGCCGGGAAAGACCTGGCGCAGCAGGAAGCCGACCTCCTCCGGGTCGACCAGGACGCCCCGGGCAGCTCGCTCCGCAGGGTGGCGGCGAGGGTGGTCTTCCCGCCGCCGAAGGGGCCGTTGAGCCAGACGATCACCGGGGGCTCCTTCCGTGGGAGGCCGGTCCGCCGGTGCGGGTGGCGGCGTGGTGCCGGACGAGGCGGCGGGTGGAGTCGCGCAGGTGGAGGCGGTGCAGGTCGTCGGGGCGGAACCAGTGCACGAGGACGCCCTCGCGCAGGTCCGCGGTGTCGGGGTGGCCGTCCCAGTGGGCGGTGAAGATCTGGATCGGGACGGCCAGGCCGTGCCGGTCGGTCGTCCACTCGACGGTCAGCGGTTCGACCTCACCGAGGCGCAACCCGGGGACCTCTTCGGCGAGTTCGCGGCGCAGCGTGGCCTCGATGGTGGCGTCGCCGGGTTCGCGTCCGCCGCCGAGCAGGCTCCACTCCCCCGGCGCCCAGATGCCGGGGAAGTTGTCGCGCAGGTGGAGCAGGTACTGGCCGCGGCCGTTGTGGACGACGGCGGAGGCGTTCACCGGCTCGGTCCGGCCGGTCAGGCCCGCGGCGAGGAGTTTGGCGTGCAGTTCGGGCGGGGCGACCTCGGCGAGCGGGCGCCACTCGAACCCTGCGACCTCCGCCGTCCGTGGCGGCGTGCCGTCGTCGGTGAGGTGGAGGACGAAGCGGAAGTCGTAGTGCCGGTGGGCGACTTCGCCCTGGGCCGGCTCCGGGTCGATGTCGTCCGCCTGGATGTCGACGGGCGCGTCGAGCAGCTGCGGGGCGAGGCGGAGCGCACCGGCCGGGATGCCGGTCTCCGCCTCGACCTCGCGGATCGCGGTCGCGAGCAGGCTCCCGTCCCCGGCCTCGGTGTGGCCGCCCGGGCGCCGCAGCAGCCCGGTGGCCCGGTGGCGGACGTGCAGGACCCGCAGGTCGCGGTCGAGGACGACTCCGCTACAGGTGACGTGCGCAGGCGACGTGGTGCGGCCGGTCGGCTCGGCCGCGGTGGCCGACCGCTCCAGCAGCGGCCGGAGGCGGGCCCGTTCGGCGGGGTGACGGTCCAGGTAGGCGCGGGTGACGGCATCGATCTCCGTGCTGGTGACTGGCAATCGAGGCTCCGTATCCGGTCTCACGGGTGGGCAGGGCCCGCCCGGTCGGGGCGACAAGTCCCCACCTTCCGAGGCTGGTTGGGCATCCGATGGTCGGGGATCGGGCGCGCTCCGTTCAAGTGGGCCGTCCCCGGGCGCGCCCGGGTCGAACGGGGCGTTTTCGAGCACCCGGACGTAGCCGTCCGGCGCGGTGCCCGACGGTCGGCGCGCGCTCCCGGCTCCCGACTCGCGGGCGGCGCGGGCCTGTTCGAGGGGGGTTGCCCGACCGTTGCCCGTCCGGTGGCCGACCGGTGGCCGGGACGGTGCGGGCGGCGGGGTGGCCGGCGGCCGGGCGAGGGAGTCGTACGGGGCGCAGCCGTCGGCGGATTCATCCGTTCGGCTGACGGCGGCCCGGGCGAGGTTTCGGGCGGGCCGCGCCACCCGCGTCCGGCAGGCACCCGGCGGGGCCTTCGGCCGAAACGGCCGGCAGCCGAGCGGACCGAGCCGAACCGACCAAACCGGCCGGACCGGACACCGCCCGCCCCGGACGGCAGGCCGTCGCCGGACTGCGGCGGTTCAGCCGTTGCCGATCCGCAGCAGTTCGGCGACGGCCGGGCCGGCCGACTGGGCGCCGTGCAGGCCGCCCTCGACCTCGGCGGCCACGGCCAGGTCACCCCGGTAGGCGGTGAACCAGCTGTCGGCGGGCTTGCCGCCGCCGACCTCGGCGGTGCCGGTCTTGGCGGCGGCGCCGGGGATGCCGGCCATCGGTCCGGCGGCGGTGCCGCTCTGCGCGGTCCGGGTCATCAGGGCGCGCAGGTCGTTCAGCACGCCCTTGGAGAGCCGCCGGGCGGCGGGCTGCTGCGGCAGGTCGGGCAGCAGGATCGGCATCCGGAAGGTGCCGTTCTGGACGGTCGCCGCGACCGAGGCCATGGCGAGCGGATTGGTCTGCACCCGGCCCTGGCCGATGAGCTCGGGGCGGCGGCGGCCATGTTCGACTCGATCGGAATCTTGGTGTCGAAGTTGGTCAGGCCGGTCTTCCACTCCAGGCCGAGGCCGAACACCTCCATGGCGGTCCTCGGCAGGCTGTCGGGTTTCAGCACGTCCCGGCCCTTCTCCAGGAAGGCGGTGTTGCAGGACTGGGCGAAGTCGTCGGCGAAGGTGTTGCCGGGCCGGGCGTCCGCGAAGTCGTTGGCCACCGGGAGGCCGGTGACCAGGGTGGTGGCCGGGCAGGGCACCGGGGTGGACGGGGTGATCCCGGCCTCCAGCAGGGCGGCGGCGGTGACCACCTTCATCGTCGAGCCGGGCGGGGTGGAGCCGGTGAAGGCCGGGTTCGAGCCGGTGGACGGGGAGAAGGCGTAGGCCAGGACGTGGCCGGTGCTGGGCTCGATCGCGACCAGCGAGGCGGCCCGGGTGCCACCCGCGGACTGCTTCGCGACGGCGGCTTCGGCGGCCTCCTGGAGGCGGGCGTCCAGGGTGAGCCTCAGGGCGGGGAGCGGCCGGGGTTCGGTGACGGTGAACAGTTTCTCCGCCGTGCCGTCGGAGTCCTTGGTGATCAGCACGGCGGAGCCGTCGTCCGCGGTGCCGCCCTGCGGGACCCGCGCCGTGGACTGCTCCAGGAACTTGGCCAGCGAGGGGAAGCCGGTCAGCGGCTTGCCGTTGCGGTCGGTGATGCCGGCGGGTGCCCCGGCGACCGGCCGCACCGCAATGCTCTCCCCGGCGTCCAGGTGCGGGTGGATCACGTGCGGCGTCCAGTGCACGACGGTCCGGCCGTCGCGGGTCCGCACCAGGCCGAGCACACCGTCGTAGGTCCACGGCGTGCCGGTCCCGGCGAACTCCACGCTCGCGCCGAACGGCACGGAGAGCGCGGTGTCCGCCGGGGTCGCGGACGGGGTGGAGCCCGCCGCCGAGGGGTCGGGGCCGGCCGCGGGTGCGCCCGCGGTCAGGTGGAGCGCGCTCGGCCCCACCCGGCGCTGGAACGCGGTCAGCGCGGTGGTCGCCGCGGCGGGGTCGTCGGTGGCCGCGGCGGCGCCCGACAGGTCGCCCCCGGCCCAGGCCGCGAGGAACGCCCGGGCGGCGCCGGCCGCCTGCTCGGCGGTCGGCGGCCCGGTCACCGCGGGCCGCGCCCCGGCCGCCCCGCCGGACCCGCCGGTCAGGGCGGTGGCGATGTTGTAGACGCCGTAGCCGGCCACGGTCACCATGGCCGCGAGGACGGTGGCGATGGCGATCTTCACGCTCTTGGGCATGGTGCTCTCCCCCCTGGGTCGGGCTGTCGGGGAGGCCCCGGCCGCGCACCACGCACCGGCACATCACGCCCCGGCCCGTCGCGCCCCGCCCGAGTCCTCCGCCCGCCACGCTAGGGCCGTACGCGGACGGCCCGCCTGAGCATCCGTACTCAGAAGGGGCCGCACGGGAGCGCCCCGGCCCGGTGGTCCGGACCGGGGCGTCCACAAGAGGACGATCAGGACGAGCAGTTGACGGAGGATCAGGAAGCGGAGTCCGGCAGGCCGAACACCACCTGGTTGGAGAGCACCACCCCGTGGCTGCTGACGTCGATGGTGATCCGGTCGCCGTCCGCGATCCGGAACCCGTCGTGGTAGCTGGCCTGGTCCGCGCCGAGCAGCAGGTAGTGGACCAGCCCGGGGCGGCGCAGCGCCGGGTACTCGAAGAGGTTGTCCACCATCGCCTGGATCTTGAAGTACAGCGCGTCCTCGCCGCAGTCGAACGGGCCCTCCCAGGCGGTGGCGCCGTCCCGCTCGATGGTGACCCGGCCGGTGACCGAGGAGGGCGGCTCGCCGAGGAAGAGCCAGGGCGCGATGGAGGTGTCGACCAGCTTGCAGTACGGGTTCCAGCCGGGGTTGCGGATGTGCAGGCCGATGTCGCACAGGTCGTTGCCGAAGGTGTACCCGGCGTACCGCGGGTTGCCCGCGTCGTCGTTGACGTAGACCAGGGCCACCTCGGGCTCCTCGATCAGCGCGACGGAGCGCTTGGGCGCGACCAGCGGGTCGCCGGGCAGCCGCAGCCAGGAGCCGAAGCCCTTGAAGAACCAGTTCGGCGCCACGAACTCCTCGCCCTCGACCGGCTCCTTCTCGAACTTCGAGCGGTGGGTGCGCATGAAGCCGCTGAGCAGGGCGTTGCCGGTGGCCTCGGGCAGCAGCGGCGGCAGGTAGCGGATCTCCTGCTCGCCGCCCTCGACGACGACCGGCTCGGCCTCGGCCTTGATCGCGGCGATGACGTCCTCGGGGTTCTCGGCGGCGATGAACTCGGCCTGCAGCCGGCCGTCGTTGACCCGGTAGAGGGTCAGCGGGGCGCCGGGGACGGGCTTCTCGAAGCCCGCGTACCGCTGGCCCTGGTATTCGCATTCGAAGAGTACGGCCATCTCCGGTTCCTCCTGAGCTCGTTGGTGCGTGCGGTCCGGCGCGGGCCGGACGGTGCGTGCGGTGACGGGTGGGGTGGTGCGTGCGGTGACGGGTGGGGTGGTGCGCGCGGTGACGGGTGGGGTGGTGCGCGCGGTGACGGGTGGGGTGGTGCGCGCGGTGACAAGTGGGGTGGCGGATGCGGTGGCGGGCGGGGCGGCGAGGTCGGCCAGGACCTCCTCGATCCGGTCGACGGACGCCCTGATCCAGGGCAGGTCGAGCGGGTCGGCGGCGGCCAGCGCGGCCTCCTGCCGTTCGGCGGTGTCGCCGTAGAGCCGGCTGGTGGCGGCGCGCAGCCGCAGCGGCCCGGGGTCCTCGCCGAACTCCTCGGCGGCGAGCACGCCGAGGCCGTGGCGGTCGGTGAGCAGCCGGGCCAGCTCCGTGCCGGTGTGCACGCCGTGGGCGGCGAGCGGCTCGCGCAGCGGCTCGAAGTCCGGGTAGAGGTAGCAGGTGGCGCGGACGGGGTCGAGCAGGGCGCCGGCGGCGGTGAACCGTTCGGCGACGGCGCGGACGACCTGCCCGTGCAGCCGGGTGGCGGCGGCCACCCGGGCGGTGACCTCCGGCGGTTCGTCGAAGGCGTAGGCGGCGGCGGCCTGGACGGGGCCGGCGGGCTGGACCAGATCTGGCTGGCGACGGCGACCAGCCGCTCGCGCAGCTGCCGGCCGGCCGGGCCGGAGGGCAGCAGGGCGACGCCGGTGCGCCAGCCGCCGACCGCCAGGTTCTTGGTCAGTCCGCCGGTGACGACGGTGCGTTCGGGGGCGAACAGGGCCGGGGAGGCGGCCGGGGTGTCCGGGTCGAAGACCAGGTCGGTGTAGATCTCGTCGGAGATGACGGTCAGGTCCAGTTCCCGGGCGGCCTCGGCCAGTTGCCGCACGGTGTCGGGCGAGGCGACGTTGCCGGTGGGGTTGTCCGGCAGGGTGACCACGACCGAACGCGGGTCGCGCCCGGCGGCGCGGGCGGCCCGGACGGCCTCGCGCAGCGCGTCCGGGTCCGGCACGCCGCCCTCGCCGGGCCGGACGGGGACCCGCAGGGCGGTGGCCCCGGCCAGCGCGGCCTGGGCCGCGTAGCTGACCCAGCTGGGCCGGGGCACCACCACGTCACCGCCGATCGCCTTGACCGCGGCGAACAGCAGGGACTTGCTGCCGGGCCCGGCGACCACCGCGTCCGGTTCGGCGGCCAGGCCGCGCCGCCGCCAGTACCCGGCGGCGGCGGCGCGCAGCGCGGGGCTGCCCGCCACCGGGCCGTAGGTCGCCTCGCCGACGGCGGCGGCCAGCCGCTCCCGCAGTTCGGGGAGGACGGGCAGGCCGATCTCCCCGCTGGCCATCATCAGGACCTGCTCGCCGGCGGCGCGCCGGCGGGCGAGTGCCTCGTCGGCGGCCAGCGTCGCCGACAGGGTCACCGGGGCGGGCTCGGTCATGGGCGGACTCCACGGGTCGGTTCGGGTCGGACGGGAGGGCGGCCGGCGGGCCGGACGGGGACGCCGCCCGCCGTGGCCCCGCCGCGCCCCGGCCCCGCAGGCCCCGAAGGTCCCGAAGACCTCGCGGAGCCCGCGAGCCCGGCAGGTCCCGGGGGCCCCGCCGGGGCGGGGCGCCCGGCGGGAGCGGGGTCACTGCCCGCCATGGCTGCGGCGCAGTTCGGCCTTGCGGACCTTGCCGGTGAGCGTCTTGGGCAGGGCGTCGACCAGCACCAGGCGGTCGGGGAGGAAGCGCTCCTCCTGACCGGCCGCGCGCAGGTGGGCCAGGATGCCGTCCAGGTCGGGGCGGGCGGGTCCGCTGGGCACGACGACGGCGAGGATCGGGTCGTCGGGGCGGCCGGTGGTGCCGACCAGGGCGGTCTCGGCGACGTCGGGGTGGCGGGAGACGATCGCCTCCAGTTCCGTGGTCGGGACGACCGCGCCGTCCCGGAGCAGGGCGTCCCGGGCCCGGCCGAGGATCCGGATGCCGCCCCGGCCGTCGGTGCGGGCGAGGTCGCCGGTGTCGAACCAGCCGTCGGCGTCGAGTTCGGCGGCGAAGGCGTCCGCGCGCCGGTGGTAGCCGAGCGCGCGGGCCGCGCCGCGCACCCGCAGCCGGCCGACGTCGGCCCGGGTGCCGGGGCGGTCGGGGTCGTCCACGCGCAGTTCCATCGCGTCGATCGGTCCGCCGTTGCTGTACGCGGCCCGGTCCGCGTCGTAGTCGAGCCGGGTGATGGTGACCGGCCCGAACTCGGACATCCCCCACACCGAGTAGGTGCGGGCGCCGAGCGTCTCGCGGACGTCGTCGACCAGGTCCTGGAGGACGGGCGCGGAGCCGGTGATGGCGTGCCGCAGGGTGGAGACGTCGCGCGGTTCGGCCCGCTGGGCGCGGATGACGTCGGCGAAGGTGCTCGGCGGGCCGTAGATCAGCGTGGCGCCGTACCGTTCGACCAGGTCGAGCAGGACGTCGTTGCGCCGGAGGTCCTGGAAGGCGACGGTGCCGCCGACCATGACGCCGGTCAGCACGCCCTGGCCGAAGCCGGAGTAGTGCACCAGCGGGGTGGTGACGGCCGCGACCAGGCTGTCGTCGAGCAGGAAGGTGTCGGCGTAGCCGCGGACCGCCGCGTGGACGGTGTTCTGGCTGTGCAGGACGCCCTTGGGCAGGCCGGTGGTGCCGGAGGTGAACAGCACCACGAACGGTTCGTCGGGGGTGAGTTCGAGGCCGTCCAGGTCGCCGGTGCGGCCCTCCTCCCAGGGGGTGGCGACGAAGTGGTCCTCGAAGGAGAGGGTGCCGGGGCTGCGCCCGCCGACCACCACCACGTGCTCCAGCGGCAGGTCGGCCTTGAGGGCGGCGAGGTGCGCGGCCAGCGGGTAGCCGTTCCACTCCGGGACGGTGACGCAGACCCGGGCGCCGGTCAGTTCGAGCCGGTGGCGCAGTTCGTCCTCCTGGCAGACCGGGTCGATCGGGCAGGTCACCGCGCCGATCCGGATCGCGGCGAACAGCAGCGGCACCGACTCCCACCGGTTGGGGAGCTGGACGGCGACGAAGTCGCCGCGCCGGACCCCGAGTTCGAGCAGGGCGACGGCGAACCGGTCGGTCAGCCGGGCGAGTTCGGCGTAGTCGAGGGTGTCGGTGCGCGACTCCCCGACCCGGCGGGCGGCGATGGCGAGCTTGCGCGGGCGCAGCCGGGCCTGCCGGCGCAGGTCGTCCAGGAAGGTCTCCCGGCGCCACCAGCCGCGCCGCAGGTACGCGGCGGCGAGTTCGGGGCTCGGTGCGAAGTCCGTCTCCTCCGAAGGGGTGTGACCGGTCGTGACGGTCTCGGCGGCGGCGGTCATCCGCGCTCCTTGCGGCGCACGTCGAGCAGCTCGGGCAGCGGGTTGCCGGCCCGGCCGGCGGCGATCTCCAGCAGGTCGCGGGTGTTCTGCCGGACCCGGTCGGCGACCCAGTCGAAGACCCACTGCTTGCGGGCCTGCGCGGGCAGGTGGAAGGGGACGACCCGGGTGACGGCGAGGGCGGCCGAGCCGGCGCCGCCGATGTTGGCGATCACGCCGGGGACGAGGACGGCGCCGGCGGCGGCGATCTTCTCCTTGGCCTCGGCGGTGGAGGCGAGGTTGGCGCCCTCGACCACCAGGCGGGCCCGCAGCCGGTGGGCGTTCTCGGCGTTGAGCGCGTACTTCTGGGCGGCGAGGACCAGCAGGTCGGCGTCGACGTCGAGCCAGGCGTCGGGCTCGCCGGAGAGGGTGACGCCCTGCGGGAGGCGGGTGCGGTCGATCCGGCCGAACTCGTCGGTGATGTCGATCAGGTCGGCGACCGGCAGCCGGTCGGCGCTGATGGTGCCGCCGATGTCGGCGACGCCGACGATCAGGTGGCCGCGGTCCTCCAGGAACTGGGCGACCGCGCGGCCCACCGCGCCGAAGCCCTGGACCACCACCCGGGCCGGGCCGGTGCGGCCGTTGGCCTCCAGGGCGGTGACGGCGGCGACGCCGACGCCGTGGCCGGTGCAGTCGATCAGCGGCTCGTAGTAGGTGCGCCAGTCGATCGGCATGTCGGGGGCGCCGAGCCGGTAGCGCGGGTCGTACCCGGCCTCCTCGAAGAACACCGCCCGGTCGGCGGGGGTGACGCCCATGTCGATGCCGAGGTGGATGCCGCCGTGCAGCAGCGGCTTGACGGTGCGTCCGAAGGTGCGGAAGGTCTGCTCGCGGTTGCTGCCGTCGGAGACGATGCCGGCCTTGGCGCCGCCGATCCGCAGCCCGGCCAGGGTGAACTTCTCGGTCATGTCGCGGGCCAGTCCGGCGACCTCCTCCTCGGTGACGCCGGGGGTCATCCGGGTGCCGCCCATGGCGAGGCCGTCGACCAGGGAGTCGACCACCACCCAGCCCTTGAGGGTGCCGCCGCTGCCGTTGAGGTGGGTGGTGAAGGCGGGCGGCTGCGGGTCTGTCGAAGTCATTGCGGGGTCCTCCAGTACACGGACGGTTCGGGGTCGTGTGCCGCCTCGGCGGGCCGGACGGGGGTCACTGGTAGAGCTGGGCGAAGCCGCGCAGGATCTCCCGGCCGTCGCTGCGGAACTCCAGGTGGGCCTGGGAGCCGAGGATGCGGCCGTCGTCGGAGCGGATGAACTCCACCGGCGCGTGCTCGGAGCGGCCGATCGAGCGGAAGCCCGCGGGCGCCTCCTGGAGGTAGAGGGTGTGCCGGTGGAAGACCGTCACCTCCGGGCCGACGTGCGCGAAGAGCGGTTCCTCCTTGTCGACCTGCGCCCGGTGGCCGCCGACCCGCTGCGGGCCCTCGGCGAGCCGGCCGCCGGCCGCGACGGCGATGACCTGCATGCCGCCGCAGATCCCGAAGACCGGGACGTCCGCCTCGTTGACCAGGTCGATCAGCGGCTTGTAGAACTCGCCGTCGTAGGCGCGGACCTTGGTGCCGCTGAGCACGATCGCCTGGTAGCGGCCGTCCAGCCGGGCGGGGAGCTCGGCGGCGGCGGCCACCTCGGTCTCCGAGCCGAGCTCCTCGAAGCGGCTGCGGAGCTGTTTCAGGGACAGCGTCCCGTTGTTGACGACCAGCACTCGGGATTTCGCCACGTGCGGTGCTCCTCGCTGCTCAGGTTCGGGTGATGACGGTGCCGGTGCGTTCGGCGACCAGCTCGGTGACGGGGGCGCTGCCGATGACGACGCGCTCCACGCCGCCGTCCAGGGCCTCGCCGGCGGCCCGCAGCTTCTTGCGCATACCGCCGGTGGCGCCCTTGTCGCGGAACTTCGCGGCGGCCTCGGCGGTGATCCGGCGCACCGGCCGGTCGTCGATCAGCAGGTGGGCGACGTCGGTGACGAGCACCAGCTGCCCGGCCCCGATGCCCCCGGCGACGGCGGCGGCGGCCCGGTCGGCGTCGGTGTTGACCTCCTGGCCGGCGGTGTTGCGGGCCAGCGGGGTGACCAGGTGGACGTGGCCGGGGCGCACCGCCTTGAGCGGGGCCGGGTCGACGCCGGTGATCGGGCCGACCAGGTTCTCCAGCTCGACGAGCTGCTTGTCCTTCCACCACCAGCGCTCGCCCTCGCCGGCGGTGACCAGGCCGTCGCTGCCGAGCAGCCGCTCGCCGGTGACGCCGCGCCGCTCCAGCCGGGCCAGGACGTCCGCGGCGAGTTCGGCGCTGACCTGCTTGATGTCCCCGATCACCTCGGGCGTGGTCCAGCGGCTCTGGTTGCCGTACCGGTCGCGCAGGATCGCGGACGGGTCGCGGTAGCGGGCGCCGAGGTTCTTCAGCGGCTTGGACCAGCCGTGCACCAGGACCAGCGGCCGCTGCCGGGCGTACGCGGCGAGGTCGTCCCACCAGGCGTCGGCCAGGTCGTCGACGGTGCTGCCGCCGAGCTTGACCACGGTGGGGGTGGACTCGGGTGTCGTCGCGCTCATGCGGGCATCACCGGCTGCATGGTCAGGCCGGTCTGGACCGGCAGGCCGAATCGGATGTTGGTCACCTGGATCGCCTGGCCGGCCGCGCCCTTGACCATGTTGTCCAGGGCGGCCAGCACGACGATCCGCCCACCCTCCTCGTCGTGCAGGGCGGTCACGTCGCAGTAGTTGGAGCCGAGCACGGCCTGCGGGTCGGGCACCGGGATCAGCGTCTCGTTGGAGCGGCGCACCCGGACGAACGGGTGGTCCTTGTAGAACCGCAGGTAGGCGCGTTGCAGGGTGCGCGCGTCCACCGGGTCGTCGGTGAACACGTAGCTGCTGGCCATCAGTCCGCGCACGTGCGAGACCCCGTACGCCGACATGCTGAGCGATTCGACGCCGCCCGGCTTGCCGCGGTCCAGGAAGTCCTTGACCTCCGCGGCGTGCCGGTGCCCGGACGGGGCGTAGGGGGCGATGGCGCCGTTGCGCAGCGGGTGCAGGTTGGCGGTGCGCAGTTCGAGGCCGCCGCCGCTGGAGCCGGTCTTGCCGTCCACCACCACGGTCTTCAGGTTGAGGCCGAGGGAGAGCACCAGCGGGGCGAGCCCGAGGGTGATCGCGGTGGCGAAGCAGCCGGGCAGCGAGATCAGCGCGGCCCCGACGAGCTGGTCGCCGACCAGCTCGGGACGCCGTAGACGAAGCGGTCGGCCAGGTCGTCCGTCCGCGGCACCTTGGGGTACCAGCGCCGGTGCAGCTCGGGGTCGCGGATTCGGAAGGCGCCGCTGAGGTCGACCACGCAGGGCACCTGGTCGGCCAGTCGGGCGGCGAGCGCCGCCGAGGCGGGCGCGGGGTGGCCAGGAAGACCACGTCGCAGCGGTCGGCCAGGCTGTCCGGGAGCGCCTCGATGGTCAGGCCGAGGTCGAGGCGCAGCCCGGGGTGCAGCTCGGACGGGCGCCGGCCGGCGCTGGAGGAGCCGCCGAGGAAGGTCAGTTCCAGTTCGGGGTGCTGGAGCACCAGTCTGATCAGTTCGCCGCCGGCCAGCCCGGAGGCCCCGACGATGCCGACCCGGATCATCCGGTCTCCTCCTGGACGTAGCGGGCGACGGCGGCGGCGATGTCCACCCCGGTGGCCGAGGCGACCGCCCGGAAGGCCGGGGCGTGGTTGACCTCGTTGACGACGTAGCCGTTCGGGGTGGCGAACAGGTCGATGCCGTAGATGCCGGGGCCGAGCACGTCCAGCACCCCGTCGACGGTCTTGCGGACCTCGGGGTCCGGGTCGACGGCCCGGTTGCGGTTGCCGAGCGCCGCGTTGCTGCGCCAGTCGGTGCCGGCGCTGCGGAACTCGGCGATGGCCACGGTCTCGCGGCCGACGGTGAAGCAGCGCAGCGAGGTGCCGGAGGCCAGGTAGGGCTCGACCAGGCCGGCCTGTTCGAAGCCGTGCCCGAGATCCTCGACGTAGTCGTAGACGGACTGCGCGCTGTCGGCGTCGCGCAGCAGGGTGACCCGCTTGCCCATGCCGCCGAAGACCGGCTTGAGCACCACGGGCGGCGGGAGTTCGGTCAGCGCCTTCTCGAAGTCGCGCCGGGAGAGGACCAGGCGGAAGTCGGGCACCGGCACGCCCGCGGCCCGCAGTTGGGCGCGCAGGGTGAGCTTGTTCTCGCAGGCGTGGATGGCCGGGGCGGTGTTCAGGGTGCGGATGCGGGCCGCTTCGGTGAGGGTGGCGATCAGGCCGCCCCGGGTGTAGCTGCGGCTGCGGACCAGGACGGCGGCGTGCTCGCGCAGCGAGGCCGCGTCGCGGTCCCCCAGGGCCAGCGACTCGTCGTTGACCCATTCGATGCGCAGGCCGAGGCCCGCGGCGGTGTCGATCAGTCGGCGTTCTTCCCAGCCGACCCGGTCGGCGATGAGGGCGACGGTGCGTGTCATCGGCTCACTGGCCCCAGTCGCGCAGCTGGACCTCGACGGCCTGCAGGCTCAGCCGGCCGTCCTCGATGTCCTCCACCCGCAGGGTCAGCAGGCACTCGGGGCAGGCGATGGTCTCGCCCTGCACCAGCGGCGGGGTGGTGAGGTCGGTCTCGCACTCGGGGCACAGGCCGGTGAGCGTGGCTACAGACATGGTGTTCTCCGTGATCGGTTCGGGTCGGTGGACCGGAAGCGGGGTGGGAAGGGGACAGGGGTCAGGGGACAGGGGAAAGCGGCGGGGCGGCTCAGGCGGCCTGGTACCGGTCGGCCGCGGCGCGGATCGCGTCCCGGTCGAGCAGTTCCTCGCCGTGCGCCTGGCGCTCGGTGAGCCAGGTGGTGAAGGCCGCCAGGTCGAGGGAGTCGGCGGTGTCGCCGAGCGCCCAGCGGACGAGCGGGGTGGTGAGCCGGGTGCGCACCCGCAGTCCGCGGGCGTTGCCCACCACCTCGGGCGGGAGCGTCTCGTACGCCTCGGGGTGGGTCAGCTGGCCGGGCAGCTCGTACGCGAACGCGTGCGGGGCGGTCGGGCCGGACTGGAAGGCGTGGCCGAGCCGGGCGCCGCGCAGGGCGGCGTTGGTCAGCTCGGTGAGGTGGCTGAGGTCGAAGCGGGTGTCGCCGTACACCACCCGCAGCGAGGTGAGCAGTTCGGCGAGCGGGGCGTTGCCGCCGCGTTCGCCGATGCCGCCGGCCGTGGCGGAGATCCAGCGCGCGCCGGCCCGGTAGGCGGCGAGCGAGTTGGCGACTGCCATGCCCAGCATGTTGTGCGAGTGGATCTCGATCTCGGAGCCGTCGATCGCGGTGATCTCCCCGATCACCGACTCCATCTGCCAGGGCGACAGGCAGGCGACCGTCTCGGCGAGCCGGAACCGGTCGGCGCCCGCCTCGAAGCCGGCCGTGACGTAGGGGACCAGGCGCTCCTTGGGGGTGCGCGCGCCGTCCTCGCCGCTGAAGGTGACGTGGAAGCCGCGGTCCTTGGCCTCCTCGATGGCGGTGCGGGCCAGCGAGATCAGGTACTTGGTGCTGGGCGAGGCCAGCTTGAGCCGGGCGTGCTCCTCGGAGGTCGGGATCGAGAACATCACCGACCGCACGCCGAGCCGCAGCGCCTCGTCCAGCGCCTTCACCACCTGCTGGCGGTCACGGACCATGACCAGGGTCAGGCTGCGCTCGGGCCCGACCGCCTCGTGGGCGGCCAGGACGAGGTCCGCGTCGCCGGAGTTCGGGCCGGACACCATGCCGACCTCGACCAGCTCCACGCCGGTCCTCACCAGCAGGTCCGCGATGGTGGCGGCGTCCTTGGCGTCGAACTCGACGCCGGCCATGTGGGCCGAGTCGCGCAGGGTGGCGTCGGATATCCGGGGGAGTTCTCCCGGGGGTATTTCGACGTTCTCCGGAGGTGCCATTGCATTCACTCCTCATTGACCGTCATGAATCGTACGGAATCAGTGCGACGCGGTGCGGTGAAGCCGGGGTCAAGCCTCGCCGCTCGCCCGATCCTGGGTCAAGATCCGCCGTGTCAGAGCTGTGTCAATATTCCTCAGGCGAATGTCAGGCCGATGTCAGGGCCGCAGAATCCGCCGGACCGGGCGGCGTGTTCCCGCTCACGCCGGGAAGCGGTGCGTCCGCCGGGATTCCGGGATAGAGTTCCCGGAGCCCGGCGGCCGGCCCGCCGGAATGCGGGAACACTGGGGCACGGGGACGGGGGGAATCGGGTGATCTTCGCGGTCGAGCTGATCCTGCCCGCGGGCGCGGGCGGCGCTCCGCGCGGGCTGCGGGAGCACCGGGCGTACTGGGACGGCCTGGCCGGGGAGGGCGTGCTGATCGCCGGCGGCCCCTGGCAGGACGGCTCCGGGGAGCTGCTGCTGTGCCGCGCCCCGGACCGGGCGGCCGTGCTGCGCCTGCTCGAACAGGACCCCTACCTGCGCTTTCGCACCGTGACCAGGTACACGGTGCGGGCCTGGCAGCCGACCGGCGACCTGCCGACGCCGCCCGCGCCCGCCGCCGCGTCCACGCCCGCCGCCCCGCCGGTCGCGCGGCGAGCCGGGCGGGCGGCCGCCGCGGCCGGGGCGCTGACCCCGCACGAGGAGCGGGTCGCGGCGATGGCGGTGGCGGGCATGACGAACCGGGCGATCGCCGCGGCGCTGTCGGTCTCCACCCGTGCGGTGGAACTCCAGATGACCCGCATCTACCGAAAGCTCGCCATTCGGCGCCGGGCCCAGCTGGCCCTCGCGTTGAACGGCCGGGTAAATGCGGGCGGACTGCCGGAACAAATCGCCTGAACGCCCGCCGCTACGGTTTCCCGTAGTGTCCGCACGGTCGGTCGACAATAGCCTGGGAGGAATACCTCCGACCGATGGGTGAGATCGCCATGGGCATTCCTTCCGCACCCCGGATAGGGCTGGTCGTTCCTCCGGAGAACCCCAATGCGGAGCCGGAGTACACCCAGCTCCTGGGCCGCGGCCCGACATTCCACACGACCCGTTTCCCGACCACCCCGGACAGCACCCTGCGGGACATGCTGGACACCTACAACGAGGTGCTGCCGGACGTGCTGGCCGGGTTCGGCCGACTGCCGCTGGACGCCGCGGTGGTGGCCTGCAGCGCCTCGCACTACCTGCACGCGCCGGACGGGGACCGGGAGTTCTGCGCGGAGCTGTCCGAGCGGACCGGCTTCCCGGTGCGCTCCTCCGCGCTGGCCACCCTGGACGCCCTCCGGGCCCTCGACCTGACCCGGCTGACCCTGGTCTCCCCCTACGAGCCGTGGCTGACCGAGCTCTCCCGCTCCTACTGGGAGCGGGCCGGGCTGACCGTCGAGCGGGTCGTGCAGGTGTCCACCGACGGCCGGTTCGACCCGTACACCGTGACCACCGACGGGCTGCTCGCCCAGCTGCGGCGGCAGGACGTGCCCGAGGACGCGACGCTGCTCTTCACCGGCACCGGGATGTTCACCCTGGACGCCCTGGCGGAACTCGACGGCGACCCGGACCGGGTGCTGCTGAGCTCCAACCTGGCCAGTGTCTGGTGGGCGCTGCGCACGGCGGGCGGGCGGCCCGGCGAGGCGGCGGGTGACCACCCGCTGCTGCGCCGGCTGGCGCGCCGGGCTGTCGCGGCCTGAGCCCGCCGGCCCCGGGCCCGGCCGCTGCGCGCGGGCCGGGCCCGGGCTTCAACCGCTGCCGATCCGGTAGCCGACGCCCCGCACCGTGATGATCCACTTGTTGCCGCCGAGCTTGCTGCGCAGGCTGCTGACGTGGGTGTCGATGGTCCGGCTGGACTCGGTCCAGTCGCACTCCCAGACCTTCGCCATGAGCTCCTTGCGGGACAGCACCGATCCGGGGTTGGAGGCCAGCACGTAGAGCAGTTCGAACTCCTTCGCGGTGACGTTGACCACCCGGCCGTCCACCTGCACCTCGCGGGTGCGGCCGTTGATGTGCAGCGGGCGCAGCGAGATGTCCTTCACCGCGGGCTCGGGGTCGGGGGCGGGGGTCCGGGTGCGGCGCATGACCGCCTCGATGCGGGCCACGATTTCCTGCGGGGGGCAGGATTTGGTCACGCAGTCGTCCGCCCCGGCCTGCAGGGCGAGCACCCGGTCGGACTCCCGGTCCCTGGCCGCGAAGGCAATGACCGGCGTACTGCCGGAGGATCGCAGGAGTCTGCACGCTTCGAGCCCTTCGATATCGGGGAGATCGAGGTCGAGCAGCACCAGATCGACGTCGGGGATCATTTCCAGGGCCTCCCGGCCGGTGCCGGCGATCTTGGCCTCGTACCCCTTTCGCAAAAGGCTGTAGAGAACAGATTCGGCCACGGTAGAATGCTCCCCGACCAACAGCACGCGTACCATGTTTCCTCGTCCTCTCCATAAACGGTCGCATCACGACGTCCCGTCCCGGTCGCCCGGTCCCGGGGCGAAAACGGCACGGAGGGGCCCCGGCGCGTCCCGGAGGGACGGGTCGGGGCGGCCGGCAGGGGCCGGGAGTCAGGTCACCGACCGGCGCGACATCGTACGGTGGGCGCGGCGGCCGGTTCGCGACGGCTCTGCATCCGACCTGCTCCCCTGAGGATTCGAACGGCTTCCGGCACCGGTACGGACGGGGCTGGAGTGGTGGAAGACGCCCGTGCGAATTCCGTCCGTTCCGAGTGCGATTCGCCCATATCCTGACACCCCGTGCCGCCGAGGGCAAGCATATGCCGGAGCCCGCCGCACGCGGGCGGGCCGGCTGTCCAGGGAATCTGTCCAAATTGGTACCGATTCGAGCCGAAGGACCCGCTCCGGATTTCACACAGCGGCAATGGAAGCGGGCGCGACCCCCCGAAGGCCGAGGGTTTCCACCCTCGGACCCCAGGGGGCCGCGCCCCGATCCCGGCGATAGCGTCCCCGCCGCGAATCCTCACTGCGCGTGTGCTCTTCGGCGGTCTGCGTCGCGGACAGTAATTGCCCGGCGGGTCGCTTCCGGAATCGTTCATCCGGCTGTCTCACCGGAAATGTTTGAAACAGCTCCTCCTTATTCCGCCGCTCCTCCGGGCCTCAGCCCGCGGCGCCGGCCGGGGCACCGGCCCGGGCGTAGCGGCTGACCGGACGGGGCAGGCCGAGCAGCCCGCGCAGGGTGTCCGCCGCGTAGGCGGTGCGGAACGCGCCGCGGCGCTGGAGTTCCGGCACCAGGGCGCGGGTGATCGCGGTCAGGTCGTGCGGCAGGGCGCCGGGCCGCAGCCGGAAGCCGTCCAGGCCGGTCTCCCGCCAGTCCAGCAGCAGGTCGGCGAGTTCGGCGGGGGTGCCGGTGAAGACCAGGGCGTCCGAGCCGAAGACGCTGCCGTCGGTCTCGTCCAGCCGGCGCTTGCGCGCGGCGGCGCGGCCCGGCTCCTCGTCGAGGAAGACCACCAGGTCGGCGAAGGTCCGGATCGGCTCCTCGGCGGGCCGCTCGAAGCGCTGCCGGGCCCGGTCGAACTCGCCGAGCCGGGTGACGGCGTCCGCGCGGGACTGCGGGGTGACGAAGACGACGTCCGCCCCGGCGGCGGCCAGCTCGTACGGGGTGCTGGCGTGGGCGAGGACGGCCACCACCGGCTGGCCCTGCGGCGGGCGCGGGGTGATCGAGGGGCCGCGGACGGAGAAGTGCTCGCCGGTGAAGTCGACGTGGTGCACCTTGTCGCCGTCGAGGTAGCGGCCGGTGGCGGTGTCGCGGATCTCCGCGTCGTCCTCCCAGCTGTCCCAGAGCCGGCGGACGGCCTCGACCACCTCGTGGGCCTCGCCGAAGAGGTCGCGCAGCCGGGCGGCGATCAGCTCGGAGTCCCGGACGTCCTCGTCGGTCAGCTGCGGGGTGGTGCGGCGGCCGAAGTGCGCGGCGTCGGCGGCCCGGGAGGTGATCTGCGGGCGCCAGCCGGCCCGGCCCAGGCTGGCGTGGTCGAGCGAGGCGATCCCGATGGCGAGGTGGAACGGCTCGGTGTGGGTGACGTTGGTGGTCGGGACCAGCCCGATGTGCGAGGTCAGCGGGGCGAGCGCGGCGGTCAGCAGGACGGCGTCCAGCCGGCCCCGGACGTGGTCGGTGCGGTCGTCGGGCAGGTGGAAGGCCGAGGTCTGCAGGCCGAGGGTGTCCTCGATGGTGACGAAGTCGAGCAGGCCCTGTTCGGCCTCGGTGACCAGGTCGGCCCAGTAGCGGGCGGTGAGGATCTCGGCGGGCCGGGCGTCGGGCTCGCGCCAGGCGGCGGGGTGCCAGCCGGTGCCGTCCAGGGCGACCGCGAGGTGCAGGTGGGTCACGGGGTCTCCTCGAAGTGGCGGCGGGCGGGCTTCAGGCCGAGGTGGTCGCGGAGCGTGGGGCCGGTGTAGTCGGCGCGGTGCACGCCCATCTCCTGGAGCAGCGGCACCACCCGGTCGACCAGTTCGTCCAGCCCGCCGGGCACCACGTTCGGGGAGAAGACGAAGCCGTCGGCGGCGTCGTTCTGCACGAACGCGTTCATCGCGTCGGCGACCTGGCGCGGCGTGCCGACGAAGGTGGGCCGCGCGGTGACCTCGACGATCAGCTCCCGGATGCTCAGCCCGCGCTCCTCGGCGGTCTTGCGCCAGTGCCGGACGGTCTCCTCGCGTCCCCGGCTGCGGTACAGGTTGTGGCCCTTGGTGACGACGTTCTCCGGGACGGGGTCGACGTCCGGCAGCGGGCCGTCCGGGTCGTAGCCGGACAGGTCGCGGCCCCAGGCCGCTTCCATCAGCATCAGCGCGGTCTGCGGGCTCACCTGGGCGCGGGCGACCTCCTCGGCCCGCTCGGCGGCCTCCTCCGGGGTGTCGCCCAGGACGTAGCTGACCGACGGGATGATCTTCAGGTCCTCCGGGGAGCGGCCGTACTTGGCCAGCCGCGCCTTGACGTCCCGGTAGGCGGCCTGCCCGGCCGCCAGGTCGCTGTGCCGGCTGAAGATGACGTCGGCGTCGGCGGCGGCGAATTCGCGGCCCTCGGGCGAGTCGCCCGCCTGGATGATCACCGGGTGGCCCTGCGGGCCGGACGGGGTGCTGAACCGGCCGGATATGTCGAAGTGCTGCCCCCGGTGGGCGAACCGGCCGGCCCCTGGCCGGATGAACGCGCCGGTGGCGGCGTCGGGCCGGAAGTCGCCCGGCCGCCAACTGTCCCACAGCTCCCGGGCGGTGTGCAGGAACTCGGCGGCCCGGGTGTAGCGGTCGGCCTCGTCCAGGAAGCCGCCGCGCCGGAAGTTCTCGCCGGTGAACGCGTCGTAGCTGGTCACCACGTTCCAGGCGGCCCGTCCCCCGCTCAGGTGGTCCAGGGTGGCCACCCGCCGGGCCACGTCGTAGGGCTCGTTGAAGGTGGAGTTGACGGTCGCGGCCAGCCCGAGGTGGGTGGTGACGGCGGAGAGCGCGCTCAGCACGGTCAGCGCCTCGGGGCGGCCCGCCACGTCGAGGTCGAGGACCCGGCCCTTGTGCTCGCGCAGCCGCAGGCCCTCGGAGAGGAAGAAGAAGTCGAACTTGCCGCGTTCGGCGGTCCGGGCGAGCCGGGCGAAGGAGTCGAAGGCGATCTGGCTCCCGGCGGCCGGGTCCGACCAGATCACGGTGTGCTGGACGCTGGGGAGTTGGGCGGCGAGGTGGATCTGTTTCACTGGCACGGCGAACGTTCTCCTGGTGCGGTGTGCGCTGGTTCAGCGGGGTATTCGGTCCGGGTCGGCGGCGGCGGGCCGCCCGCAACAGCCCAGCCCCGCCACGGCGCGGCGCGGCCCGCAGGCGCGGGACGGCAACCGTCCCGCGCCCCGGACCACCTGACGGCCGCTCACCCGCGCCGGACCGGGAAGCCGTGCGCCCGGGCGGAGACCACCACGCCCAGCACCGGGGCCAGCAGGATCAGCACCGTCCACGGGAAGGACTCGGCGCCGATCCCGTCCAGCAGCAGGCCGCCGATGATGCCGCCCGCGGCCATCGCCACGTTCCACAGGGTGACCAGCATCGCCTGCGCGCCGTCCGCCTGCTCGCCGCCCGCGTCGCCCACCGCGGTCTGCAGCAGGGTCGGCACGCCGCCCCAGCCCAGGCCCCAGAGCGCCGCCGCGACGTACACCAGCGCGTGGGTGCCGGACAGCAGGCCGAGCACCGCCGCCGCGACCGCGACCAGCAGGGTGCTGGCGATGGTCAGGACCCGCAGCTGGCGGTGGATCCGGGCGCCGACGATCCAGATGCTCAGCATCGAGGTGATGCCGAAGACCAGCAGCACCCGGTCGGTGGAGTCGCCCATGCCGAGGTGGTCGAGGTAGGTCGCGACGTACGCGTACAGGATGGTGTGGGCCAGCACGAAGACCAGGGTCACGAACAGCACCGGCGTCACGCCGGGCACGGAGAGCGCGCCCAGGATGCGGGTGCGGCCCTCGGGGCGCTGCCCCGGGTAGTCCGGCACGGTCGCCGCGATCCACCCGATGACGATCACGGCCAGCACCGACATCGCCAGGAACGCCACCCACCAGTCGAACACCCGGCCGACGAAGGTGCCGGCCGGCACGCCCAGCGACAGCGCGACCGGGATGCCGGTCATCACGATCGCGATCGCCTTGCCCTGGAGCGGCACCGGCGCCATCCGGCGGGCGTACCCGGCCAGCAGCGCCCACGCCAGGCCGGCCGCCACGCCCGCGACGAACCGGCCCGCCATGGTCAGCACGTAGTCGGTCGACAGTGCGGTGACGGTGTTGGCCACCACGAACGCCACCATCGCGGTCAGCAGCAGCCGCTTGCGCCGCCAGGCGGCGGTGGCCACGGTCAGCGGGATCGCGGTGAGCGCGGTGGCGATCGCGTAGATCGTCACCGACTGCCCCATCGCCGACTCGCTGACCTTGAGGTCGGCGCTCATCGCGGGCAGCACGCCCGCCGGGAGGGTCTCGGTCAGGGAGGTGATGAAGACCGCGGTGGTCAGGGCCAACAGCGCCAGGAGGGGCAGTTTGCGGCTCTCCGGCTGCGCGCCGTCGTCGGTCGGGTTCTGGATGTCCGGTGGCGACTGTGTGCTCATGGCGGCTATGTTTGAACCCTCACATATATGTGAGGGTCAATCCATCCTGATGTGAGGTGGGTCACATGCGCATCGGAGAGCTGTCGGAACGCACCAACACCTCCCGCCGCCTGCTCCGCTACTACGAGGAACAGCAGCTGATCGTCTCCGCCCGGATGCCCAACGGCTACCGGGAGTACGACGAGCGCTTCGTCGACCGGGTCCTGCAGATCCGCGGGCTGCTCGACGCCGGGCTGCCCGTCAGGATCATCAAACAGATTCTGCCCTGCCTGGACAAGCCCCGAACCATCCACTTCCCGGACGCCACCCCCGAGATGCTGGCCACCCTGCGCCGCGAGCGGGACCGGATGACGAGCGCATCAATTGCCTGATCCGCAACCGCGACTCGGTCGCCGAGTACCTCGACGCGGTCAGCCAGGGCCAGCGCCCCGCCCTCACCCCCGCCCCCGCACCCGCCCCCGCACCCGTCCGGGAGCCGGTCCCCTCCGGCGCCTGACGGCCGCCCGCCCGGCGGGCCGGTGCCGCCCGGTGGCACCGGGTCAGCGGGCCGCACGGGGACGGCTGAACGCGGCGGTGGCGTGGGCGTAGACGGCGCCCGCGTCGTCGGTCACCACCGCGTGGGCGACGGCCGTGCGGTCCGCGCGGGCAAGCAGGCCGGCCTCGGCGACGATCCGGTCCACCGTCATCGGCACCCGGGCCAGGTAACGCAGGTGGATGTCCTTGGTGTAGACGGCGTCACCGCCGGGGTCGACCACGTCGCTGACCGCCAGCCAGCAGACGGTGTCCACCAGGGTGGCGATGGCCGTCCCATGGACCGTGCCCGGCATGCCCTCCACGGCCGGCGTCACGGGCAGGGCGAGGGCCGTGCGGCCGGGGGCCGCGTCGAGGGCGACCAGGCGCAGGGGCGCGGCGAACGGGCAGGAGACCACGTCGTAGCCCATGGGGTTTCCTCCATCTCGAACGGGGCCCGCGGCACCCGTCGGGCCGCGGCGGTGCCGCAGAGCACCCGCCGCCGGACGGCTGCGGGTACGGCACCACCCCTGCTTCGGGGCCTGCGCCCGCGCGGATCGGGGTTCCGGCCGACCGGCTCGTTGAACATGCCCGGCGGCGGGGCCGGCTTTCATCCCCCGCCGGCCTCACGCGAGAGGCACCGCAGCACCCGACCGGCGGCCGGAGAGGCCCGCGAGCGCGGCCGCACTCGTCCGTCCAGGTACGCCTTCCGCCGAAATCGATCACACTGCGTATCTCGATGTGCACTTCCGGTCACCACGTGTCTTGATGGACGAGACGCCGGCGGCCCTCGTCCGGCGGACCGTTTTCCGAGAGAGGCATTTCCATGCGCAAGATCGCCCGTGTGATCGCCGTCGGCACCATGGCCGTTCCGTTCCTCGCCGGTCTGACCGGTGCCGCCTTCGCCGACACCGCCGGCTACCACCAGGAGCAGCAGTTCGCCGGTCCGACCGGTGCGGCTGCCTCGTCGATCCTGAGCGAGGTCGGCACCGGCGTCGGCGGCGCGGGCAACGGCGCCTGTTTCGAGGCCGTCAACCTGGCGGCGGGCCCCAACGGCGCCGCCCTGTCCGAGGTCAAGTCGCACGTCTTCAACGGCGACGACGGCACCGCGGGCGCCGGCTACGAGCAGACCATGATCGCCGCCGGCCCGGCCGGCGCCGGCGTGCAGAGCGTCGGCAGCCACGTCTTCACCGGCTGACACCCCCACGCCCCGGCGGTCGGCCGCGGGCGGGGACGCGTACGAATCCTCGACGCGTCCCCGCCGCGGCCGACCGCTTGCGCGTCCGGGTCAGTGGCCGACGGCCTCGGCGAGCGTCGCGTCCGCGTGACGAGGACGGCCTGGCGGGCTTCTGAGCCGGTGACGGTGACGCGGACCGCGTCGATGCTCGCCCCGACGCTCCCGCTCCACCACCGCTCGGGCTGCTTGAACTGCTCGCACTGATCGGACCGTTCAGGCTGCTCGGGCTGCTCGCACTGATCGGACCGGTCGGGCTGCTCGGGCTGCTCGGGCTGCTCGGACCGTTCAAGCCGGTCGGGCTGCTCAGGCCGGTCGGGCTGCTCGGGCTGCTCGGGCCGGTCGCCGTCGGGCTCGCCACCGCCGCGAGGGCGGGCTCCACGGCGGGCGTGCCCTCGCGGCCCGGGAGCGGCGGAGCCGTGACGGGTGCGTTCCGCTCGTTGAGGACGACCTCCGCGACCATCGGCCGCGTGACGTCCGCGGAATCCTGATCCGCGTCCCCGGAGCCGGGTTCTGCGGGATGCTCGCCACCTCGATGCCGCCGTAGCGGACCGTTCCGCCGCTGATCGCCATCGCGAACTCGGGTGCGCGGCCCGCCTCGGCCACCACCGAGACGCGCAGCCCCGACAGCCGCACCTCCACGGCGGCCGAACCGGCCGTCGCGAACGGGTCCGCGCCGGGCACCGCGGCCGGAACCGACAGCCCCAGCGTCCGCGCCTGCACCGATGCCTCCAACCGGCAGCCGTCCGGGCCGGGTCGCGCCCCCAGCGTTCCGCTCGCGGTGGTGCGCACCGCCATGTCCCGGCCGTCGGCCGCCGCGGTCGGCACCGCGTCCGCGCTCACGCCGGGCAGCGACACGACGCCGGGGAAGCCGTCCGGACCGGCGAACGGGGAGATCCCGACCAGGTCGGCCAGGCCGGACCGACTCGATCGGCCCACCGAGACGCTCCCGTCGAACGGCCCCCTCTCCTGCGGCACCCCGACCGCCTGCGGCCACTGGGCCTGCCACAGCCGCGCGCCGGAGTCGTCACCGCTCAGCGCGGCCGCCCACGCGCGCGCCAGGCCGCAACCCGCCGAGGTGGTGCTCCCCGTCGCGTCGGCCGCCGTGGCGGCACCCGTGCCGCACAGCACCGAGACACCCACCGCCACGCCCGTCAACGCACAGCCGACCGGCATCAACCGTTTCATCATCCGACCCTTTCATCGCAGTACTTTCAGCCCTCTTTAGCTCCTCCCTCGGCTGGAACCGGACCGGCAGGCCACGATTCCCCGGCACCCCACCCGGATGGCCCACCGCACGCCCGTGGTCGGGACGGGAGTCGACGGCGGCGGCTGGCCGGGGCGCCACGGACGGTCGGCAGCCCGATGGGTGGCGAGCGGCGCGGGCGGCGCGGGCCGGACGGGGCGTCAGCGGTAGTCGTCCCCGGCGTCCGGGTCGGCGTCGCGCAGGTCGTCCGCCGCGGTGAACCGGAGCGCGTCGGACAGCGGTTCGGAGTCGTCGGCGTCGTCGAACTCCGCGGCCTCGTCCTCCTCCTGGTCGGTCAGGTGGACGGCCGCCTCCTCGGCCCCGGCCGCGCCGCCGTCCGTCCCGGCGTCCTCGGCGAACAGGTCGGTGTCCTCCTCCACCAGCCGTCCGGCCCGCGGGCCCGGGCCGGACGGCCAGCGGTCGTCGACGTCGGGGGCCGGCGCGTCCGGCTCCTCCTCCGCGAGCAGCCGGTCCAGGGACTCGCCCGCCTCGGCCTCCGCCGCGGTGGTCCCGTACCCGGTGGCGCCGCGGTAGCCGTCGGCCGTGGCGATGCCCGTGTCCAGCGGGTCGTCGTCCAGGTCGTCGTCCTCCAGCGAGTCTGCCGGGTCGAGGACCCCGTCGTCCTCGGCGGGCAGCGGGTCCTGGGGTGCGGGATCGGTCATGGCGGGTCTCCTTCGGAACGGGCCGGACGGGCTCCGGCGGTGGACGCGTCGGGTGGCGCGGCCCGGGCCCGTCGGGCTCCGGGCCGGTCAGGGGGCGAGGAGGTCGAACGGGCGCCGGGCGGACCGGCCCTCGTCGCCGGGACGGGTTCGGCGGTCCTGCGGCCGGTGGCACCGATCGGACGACCGGGCCCACCGGTCGGAGGTCCGGAACGGTCGGCCCGGCGCCCGTGCGGCGCCGGGGCGGGACGGCGACCGGTGCGGGCACCAGCCAACCGCACGACCGCGGCCCCCCGGCGCCAACACACCGCGCCGCGGACCCGAACGGGTGAAGGCCCGCCGCGCGCCCGGACACTGACCCGACGTCAGTTCCGCGCACCCCTGCGGCCGGTGTGGGTGGGGTGGGGAAGACTACGGGCACCACCGGTGCACGCGCCGGCGGCGATCCCTTCCCACGGACGAAGTTGAGGCCCATGCCAGCGACAGCTCCCCCCGCGCCCCTCTCCCCCCCCACGCCGAACTGGCGGCGCGGCACGGGCTGGGCGCCCCGACCGCCACCTTCGAGCCCCAGCGGTACGGGGTGCTGCTGAAGGTCTCGTTCTACCTGACCCTGGCCGTCCTGCTCTTCCTCTTCGTGGTGCCGGCCGTGGTCTTCTACTACGTGTCGCTGCGCCGCCAGCCGGACTTCAACCCCCGGCAGGCGGCGAAGCGGCTGCACCTGTTCGAGCACGGCCTGATCGTCGACCAGGAGACCGGCCCGGCGGCCGGTGGCCCTGCGGTGGGACGAGGTCCGGCTGCACGAGGAGCAGACCCAGAAGATCATCAACGGGATACCGGGCCCGGTCCGCTACACCTGCCTGCTGCGGGCCCGGGGCACCGGCGTGACGGTCACCGACTTCTACCGGACCCCGGCGGTCTGGGCCCGGGCCATGCAGCACGCGGTCCTGCGGGCCCAGGGCCCCGGGGCGCAGGAGGCGCTGCGCGCGGGCGAGGTACTGGACTTCGGCCCGTTCGACCTCTCCGGCGCGGGCATCACCCACCAGCGGCAGCTGCTCCCTGGGACCGGCTGGGGCGGGTCGAGCTCGGCGGCGGCGCCGTCCGGGTGGTGCGGGACGACGAGCCCTCCCCCTGGGCCCGCGCGATGGCGAAGAGCGTCCCGAACCTGTCGGTCTTCCTGGCCCTGGTGGAGGCGCACGGCGCCGGCTGAGGGCCCGAGCCCCGGCCGGGCGGCCCCGGCCTCACCGCCCGGGCCGCTCCTCCAGGGCGGGCAGCACCTTGTCCAGCGTGACGGGCAGGTCCCGCACCCGCGCCCCGCAGGCGTGCCACACCGCGTTCGACACCGCGGCGGCGGTGCCGACGATGCCGATCTCGCCGATGCCCTTGGTCCCCAGCACGTTGACGTGCGGGTCGTGCTCGTCGAGCCAGTGGGCCTCGACCTCGGTGACGTCCGCGTGGGCCGCGATGTGGTAGCCGGCGAGGTCGTGGTTGACGACGTGGCCGGTGCGGGGGTCGAGCACGCTGTTCTCGTGCAGCGCCATGGACAGTCCATGGTCATGCCGCCGACGAACTGCGAGCGGGCCGTGCGCGGGTTGACGATCCGGCCCGCGGCGAACACGCCGAGCAGGCGCGGCACCCGGACCTCGCCGGTGTCCAGGTGGACCCGCGCCTCGGCGAACTGGGCGCCGAAGGCGTGCATCGCCCAGCGGTCGGACCCCGGCCGGACCGAGCCGGACGCCTCGGCCCGCTCCGGCGGCTCGGCCCCGTACCGGGCCCGGAAGGCGCGGGCGGCCTCGACCACGGCCGAGCCCCAGGTCGCCGTGCCCGAGGAGCCGGCCGGCCACCGTCGCCATCGGGTAGGCGGTGTCGCCGATCCGCACCGCCACCCGCTCGACCGGGACGCCGAGCGCGTCCGCGGCGATCTGCGCCAGCGTGGTCCAGGTGCCGGTGCCGAGGTCGGCCGCGCCGATCTCGGCGACGTACCGGTCGCCCTCCCGCCGGATCGTCGCCGTCGACTCCGGCATCAGGTGCACGGGGTAGGTGGAGGCGGCGACGCCGGTGCCGACCAGCCAGTCGCCGCTGCGGCGCACCCCGGGCGCGCGGTCGCGCCCGGCCCAGCCGAAGCGGGCCGCGCCCTCGCGCAGGCAGCCGACCAGGTTGCGGCTGGAGAAGGGCTTGCCGGTGTCGGGGTCGGTGCCGGGCTCGTTGCGGACCCGCAGCTCGATCGGGTCGAGACCGAGGCGCTCGGCCAGTTCGTCCAGCGCCACCTCGGGCCCGAACATGCCGGGGCACACCCCGGGGCGCGCATCCAGGACGGCACCGGGACGTCCAGGGCGGCCAGCCGGTGGGTGGTGCGCCGGTTGGCGGCGGCGTACATCATCCGGGGGCACGCCGGTCTGCTCGGCGAACTCCTTGATCCGGGAGGTCTGTTCGACCACGTCGACGGCGAGGGCGGTCAGCCTGCCGTCGCGGTCGGCGGCCAGCACGCAGCGCTGGATGGTGGGGGTGCGGTAGCCGGCCAGCGCGAACATCTGCTGCCGGGTCAGCACCAGCCGCACCGGCCGACCGGGGACGGCGCGCGCGGCCATCGCGGCCAGCACCGTGTTGACGTGCGGCTCGCCCTTCGAGCCGAAGCCGCCCCCGACGTACGGGCAGATCACCCGGACCTTCGCCTCGTCCAGGCCGAACACGGCCGCCAGCGCGGTCCGGGCGGGGTGGACGCCCTGGGTGGAGTCCCACAGGGTGAGGAAGCCCTCGGCCTGGTCCCAGCGGGCCGTGGTGGCGTGCGGCTCCATCGGGTTGTTGTGGTACATCGCGGTGGTGTACGTCCGCTCGACCGTCACCTCCGCCGCCGCCACGGCCGCCGCGACGTCGCCCTCGACGGTGTCGGTGGGGAAGTCCGGGTTGACCTTCTCGGGCGCGTACAGGTCGTCGCGGTCGGCCCGCAGCTCGCTGTCGTGCTCCTGCCGGTCGTACTCCACCCGGACCAGGGCGGCGGCGTGCCGGGCCGTCTCGGAGCTGTCGGCGACCACCAGGGCGACGACCTGGCCCCGGAAGGCGACCTCCCGGTCCTGGAGGGCCGCCAGCTCGCGGTTCCCGGTGTCGGCCAGCCGTTCGGCGCGGTCGGGGGTGAGCACCGCGAGCACGCCGTCGAGCGCCTCGGCGGCGGCGGTGTCCAGCCCGGTGATCCGGCCCGGGCGACGGCGGCCTGGACGGGGTGCGCGTGGGCGGCGTCCGCCACCGGGGCCTCGGCGGCGTAGGCCGCGGTGCCGCGCACCTTGGCGGCGCCGTCCCGGCGGGGCAGGGCCCGGCCGATGGCGGCGGATTCGTCGACGGAGGTCATCGGGCGTCCTCTCCGACCAGCTCGCGCAGGGTGGCGGCGAGGGTGCGGCGCAGCAGGGGGATCTTGAACGCGTTGCCGCCGTCGAGGCCCTCCAGCGGGCGGGCGTCGGCGAGTTCGGCGTCCGCGGCGGCCCGGTAGGACTCCTCGGTCGCCGCGGCGCCGCGCAGCACCCGCTCGGCCCGGCGGGCCCGCCAGGGCACGTGGGCGACGCCGCCGAACGCGACGCGCGCGTCCGTGATCACGCCGTCCCGCACCTCCACCCGCCGCGGCCACGCTGACCAGGGCGAAGGCGTACGAGGCGCGGTCGCGGACCTTGCGGTAGGCCGAGCGGCGGCCGGCGGCAGGGCGGGCAGGTCGATCGCGGTGACGAGGTCGCCGTGTTCGAGCACCGTGTCCCGTTCGGGGGTGTCGGCGGGCAGCCGGTGCAGGCCGGTGAAGGGGACGGTGCGCTCGCCGTCCGGGCCCAGCACCCGCACCCGGGCGTCGAGCGCGGCCAGTGCCACCGCCAGGTCGGAGGGGTGGACCGCGACGCAGTGCTCGGAGGCGCCGAGGATCGCGTGGTGGCGGGTCCAGCCGCCGAGGGCGGAGCAGCCGGAGCCGGGCTCGCGCTTGTTGCAGGGGGTGGTGACGTCCTGGAAGTAGGCGCAGCGGGTCCGTTGCAGCGGGTTGCCGCCGGTGGTGGCCATGTTGCGCAGCTGCCCCGAGGCGCCCGACAGCAGGGCCTGGGACAGCACGGGGAAGCGTTCGCGCACCGCGCGGTCGGCGGCGAGCGCGCTGTTGCTGACGCCCGCGCCGATCCGCAGGCCGCCCCCGTCGAGGTCCTCGACCGTGGCGGGCAGCAGGTCGGCGACGTGCACGACCAGGTCGGGGGCGACGATCCCCAGCTTGAGGTGGTCGACCAGGTTGGTCCCGCCGCCGAGGAACACCGCGGCCGGGTTCCGGGCGACGCTGCGGACGGCCGCCGCCGGGTCGCCGGGGCTCAGGTAGTCGAAGGGCTTCATCCGGCGGCCTCCGCGGTCGGTCGCCCGCCGGTGCGCAGGGCGGCCGCGGCCTGCTGGACGGCGGGCACGATGTTGACGTAGGCGGCGCAGCGGCACAGGTTGCCGCTCATCCGCTCGGCCACCTCGGCGCGGTCCAGTTCCGGCGGCCGGGCACCGTCCGTGACGGCGCTCGGCCAGCCCCGGGCGAACTCGTCGAGCGCGCCGACCGCGGAGACCACCTGCCCGGGGTGCAGTAGCCGCACTGGAAGGCGTCGCAGTCGATGAACGCCCGCTGCACGGGGTGCAGCCCGCCCTCGGCGTCCGGCGCGCGGGCGGCGAGCCCCTCGGCGGTGACCACCTCGGCGCCGTCCTGGGTGACCGCGAGGGTGAGGCAGCTCAGCACCCGGCGCCCGCCGGACAGCACCGTGCACGCGCCGCACTGCCCGTGGTCGCAGCCCTTCTTCGGGCTGGTCACGCCCAGCCGCTCGCGCAGGGCGTCGAGCAGCGTGGTGCGGGTGTCGACGGTCAGCCGGCGCGTGGTCCCGTCGACGTGGACGGTGATCTCTCTCAGCACCGCCCGAGGGTTCCCGGCGCGGGCCCCGGCCACACGGCGTCCGGCGAGGGCCCACCCGGACGGCGGCGGCCCCCCGGACGGCGGCGGCCCCGGCTCCGGCTCCGGCCCCGGCCCCGACTGCCCCGGCAACGGTGTGATCATCCGTGATCATGAATGGCTATGCTCACGCTCCGTCAGGTGCCGGACGGCCCTGGCGGAACGAGAGGGTGGTGTCACGATGATGGGACCGGCGCACGCGCTGTCGGGCGCGGCGGCCTGGGTGGCGGTGGGCGCGGTGGCGGCCGTGCTGGACGAGCCGATGCCCTGGCCGGTACTGCTGGTCGGTGCGCTGATCACCGCGGGCGCGGCGCTCGCGCCGGACCTGGACCACAAGGCGGCGACGATATCGCGGGCGTTCGGTCCGGTGTCGCGCTGGCTGTGCGAGGTGATCGACCAGCTGTCGGCCGCGGTCTACAAGTCCACCCGGGGCAAGGGCGACGCCCGGCGCTCGGCGGCCACCGGACGCTGACGCACACCTGGCCGTGGGCGGTGATGTGCGGGGCGGTGGCCGCCGCGGTCGCGGTGTACGGCGGCCGGTGGGGCGTGCTCGCCGTGCTGTTCGTGCACATGGTGCTGGCCATCGAGGGCCTGCTGTGGCGGCACGCCCGGGTCTCCAGCGACGTACTGGTGTGGCTGCTCGGGGTGACCAGCGCGTGGATGCTGGCGGACATCCTCGACGAGCCGGGCCACGGCGCGCGGTGGCTGTTCGACGAGCCGGGGCAGCAGTACCTGTGGATCGGCCTGCCGATCATGCTGGGCGCGCTGGTGCACTGCGTCGGCGACGCGCTGACGGTCTCGGGCTGCCCGGTCCTGTGGCCGATCCCGATCGGCCGCAAGCGCTGGTACCGGTCGGCCCGCCGAAGGGATGCGGTTCCGGGCCGGCAGCAAGGTCGAGGTGAAGGTGCTGTCGCCGATCTTCATGGGGCTGAGCGCGGTCGGCGCGCTGGTCGCCCTCCAGGTGATCGGCTGACGGCCGGGAACGGGGGTCGGGGCGCGGCCGGTCAGGGGGTGACGACGGCGAAGCCCGGGTCGGGGGCGGTCAGGTGGCCGAGGAGGAGTTCGGTGACCGTGTGCGGGTCGCCGGTCACCCGGGCCCGGCCGTCGGCGGCGAGCTCGTCGAGGCGGGCGGTGCCGAGCAGGACGGCGCGCAGGTCGGCCTCGTCCAGGGTGACGGTGAGGTCGGGGGCGGCCACCGCCGGGCCCTCGCCCGCGGTGTGGGTGAGGACGCCGTTGTGCAGGCGCAGCGTGATCGGCTCCTCGTGGCCGGTGAGGTTCCAGCGGATCGCGAGCGAGGCGTCCCAGCTGCCGGGGCCGTCGATCCGGATGGCGAGGGAGTCGAAGAGCTGGTCGAGGGTGAGGGCGGCCAGGATGTCCGGGGAGACGCTCTCGGTGGGGGTGCCGACGTTGCCGTCGCGCAGTTCGAGGGCGCCCATCAGGTAGAAGTTGCGCCAGGTGCCGTTCTCGCTGCCGTAGCCGAGCTGTTCGAGGGCGGCGGCCTGGAGGGCGCGGGCGTCCGCGTCGTCCGGGTCGGCGAAGACCACGTGGTTGACCACCTCGGCCACCCACCGGTAGTCGCCCGCCGCGAACGACTCCCGGGCCCGGCGCAGCACCTCGTCCGCCCCGCCCATGAAGTCGACGTACCGGGTGGCGGCCTCGACGGGCGGGTGCTGCCACAGGTGGGCCGGGTTGCCGTCGAACCAGCCCAGGTAGCGCTGGTAGATCGCCTTGGTGTTGTGGCTGACCGAGCCGTAGTAGCCGTGGGTGTGCCACGCCTTCTCCAGCGCGGGCGGGACCTGCATCCGCTCGGCGATCTCCGGGCCGGTCAGGCCGGTGTTGAGCATCCGCAGCGTCTGGTCGTGCAGGTAGCCGTACAGGTCGCGCTGCTCGGACAGGAAGGCGATCACCCGGTCGCGGCCCCACACCGGCCAGTGGTGCGAGGCGAACGCCACCTGCGCGTCCGCGCCGAACAGGGTGATCGCCTCGGTCAGGTAGCGCGACCACACGTGCGGGTCGCGCACCTGCGCGCCGCGCAGGGTCAGCAGGTTGTGCAGGTTGTGGGTGGCGTTCTCCGCCATGCACAGCGCCGCGTGGTCCGGGAAGAAGATGTTCAGCTCGGCCGGGGCCTCGGTGCCCGGGGTCAGCTGGAAGACCATCCGGATGCCGTCGACCACCTCCTCCTGCCCGGTCCGGGTGATGTCCAGGGTCGGCGGGATCAGCCCCGCCGCGCCGGTCGAGGTGGTCTGCCCCAGGCCCGCGCCGACCTGCCCGCGCGGCCCCTTCGGCAGTGCCGCACCGTACATGTACGCCGCCCGCCGGCCCATCGCCGTGCCCGCGTACACGTTCTCGCTGACCGCGTGTTCCAGGAAGCCCTCCGGCGCGAGGACCGGGACCTCCGCGCCGTCCGGGACCACGCCGCGCACCCCGCCGAAGTGGTCGATGTGGCTGTGCGTGTACAGCACGGCCGTCACCGGACGGTCGCCCCGGTGCGCCCGGTACAGCGCCAGTCCGGCCGCCGCGGTCTGCGCCGAGATCAGCGGGTCGACCACCAGGACGCCGCGCTCGCCCTCGACGATCGTCATGTTCGACAGGTCGAAGCCGCGCACCTGGTAGATCCCCTCCACCACCTCGAACAGGCCGTGGTCGGACACCAGTCGGCTCTGCCGCCACAGGCTCGGGTTCACGCTGTCCGGGCAGTCCTGGGCGAGGAACCCGTACGCCTGAAGGTCCCACACCGTCCGCTCGCCGTCCTTGACCAGCGGGTCGGCCGCCGTCCCGAGGAACCCGCGCCTGGCGTCCTCGAAGTCCCGCGTGTCGTCGAACGGGAACCGGCCGAGCACCGCGCGGTTGGCCTCCGCGACGCTCGGCTGGGCGGGCTCGGACTGGGTGTGCTGGCTCATCGCTGACTCCCGGGGAGAGGGCTCCGTGTCGCTGCCACCCTTCCCAACGGGGTGGCCGGGCGCCTCGCATGATGGGCCGTTCGGGTGGGCGCCGGTGCGGCGCGCGCCCCGGGCAGGGGGCCGCCGGTCCTTACCGGTCGGTGACGTCGCCGTCCGCCTGCGCCGTTCCCGGGCCGGGCGTGGGTAGCGTCGCGGGGCATGAGAATCCTGGTGACGGGCGGGGCCGGTTTCGTCGGCTCCGCGGTGGTGGGTGCGCTGCTCGCGGGCGGCCACGAGGTGCGGGTGCTGGACGCGCTGCTGCCGGCGGTGCACCCGTCGGGGCTGCCGTCGGCGGTGCCCGCGGGCGCGGAGTTCCGGCACGGCGACGTGCGGGACGCGGCGGCGGTGGAGGCGGCGCTGGACGGGGTGTCGCGGTCTGCCACCAGGCGGCGATGGTCGGGCTGGGGTGGACCTGGACGACGCCCCCGCCTACGCCGGGTGCAACGACCTGGGCACGGCGGTGCTGCTGTCGGCGATGGCCCGGCGCGGGGTGCGGGACCTGGTGCTGGCCGCCGGTCCATGGTGGTGTACGGCGAGGGCGCGTACCGGTGCGGGCGCACGGGCCGGTGGCCCCGGGCCGCGCCGGGCGGCGGACCTGGACGCGGGGCGCTTCGAGCCGCCGTGCCCGGCGTGCGGCGAACCGCTGCTGCCCGGCCTGGTCGGCGAGGACGCCCCGGCCGACCCGCGCAACGTGTACGCGGCCACGAAACTGGCCCAGGAGCACCTGGCCTCCGCCTGGGCCCGCGCCTGCGGGGGCCGGGTCCTGACGCTCCGCTACCACAACGTGTACGGGCCGGGGATGCCGCGCGACACCCCGTACGCGGGGGTCGCCTCGCTGTTCCGCTCGGCGCTGGCGCGCGGCGAGGCACCGCGGGTCTTCGAGGACGGCGGCCAGCGGCGCGACTTCGTGCACGTCACGGACGTGGCGGCGGCCAACGCGGCGGCCCTGGCCGCCCTCCCCGACCGGCCGGCGGGCAGCGCGCGGGCGTACAACGTGGGCAGCGGGGACGTCCGGACGGTGGGCGACCTGGCCCGGGCGCTGGCGTCGGCGTACGGCGGCCCGGCCCCGGTGGTGACGGGCGAGTACCGGCTGGGCGACGTCCGGCACGTGACGGCGGACTCCGGACGGCTCCGCACCGAACTCGGCTGGCGGCCCCGGGTGGCGTTCGAGGCGGGGGTGGCCGAGTTCGCGGCCGCCCCGCAACGGGCCTGACGGCCGGTCGAGGCGGGGCGGGGGGCTGGGCGGGCGCCGGCGGGGCCGGACCGGACCGGGTCCGCCGTCCCCGGGGCCGGGGGGCTGGGGCGCGGTTCGGCCGTCAGGGGCGGCGGGTGGTCGGGAGGCTGATCTCGAAGCAGCAGCCGCCGTCGACGTTGCGTACCCGGGCCCGGCCGTCGTGGGCCTCGACGATGCCGCGGACGATGGCGAGGCCGAGGCCGGCGCCGCTGTCGGCCGTGTCGGGGGTGCCGGGGCGGCGGGGCGGGGGGTGCGGGCGGGGGTGCCGCGCCAGCCGGTCTCGAAGACCCGGGGGAGGTCGGGTTCGGGGATGCCGCCGCAGCCGTCGGTGACGGCGAGGACGACGGCGTCGGCCTCCCGGCGGGTGGAGACGGCGACCAGGCCGTCCGGCGGGGTGGCGCGGATCGCGTTGACCAGCAGGTTGCCGATCACCCGGGTGATCTCCCGGGGGTCGGCCTCGACGGGCGCGGGTTCGACCCGGCGGCCTTCGAGGCGTACGCCGCGCTGCCGGGCGAGTGGGTGGGCGCCGGCCAGCGCGTCGTCGACCAGGTCGTGCAGCGAGACCCGGGAGAGGGTGAGGGAGAGCGCGCCGGCCTGGATGCGGGAGAGTTCGAACAGGTCGTCGACCATGCCGGTGAGGCGTTCGACCTCGGTGCGGATTCGGGCGAGGTAGCGCTCGGGCTGTTCGGCGACGCCGTCCTCCAGGGCTTCGGCCATCGCGCGCAGGCCGGCCAGCGGGGTGCGCAGGTCGTGCGAGATCCAGGCGATGAGTTCCCGCCGGGAGGCGTCCAGGGCCCGTTCGCGGTCCCGGGATTCGGCCAACCGGGCGCTGGTGGCGGCGAGTTCGGCGCTGACGGCGGCCAGTTCCCGGCCCAGCGGCCGGTCCGGCGGGGTGAACCCGGCGTCGCCGCCGACGGTGCGGGCGGCCACCGCCAGGGCCCGGCCGCCCGCGGTGACCTGGCGGCCCAGCAGCGCGGCGGTGAGCAGCGCGACCACCGAGGCCATCGCCAGGACGGTGCCGACCACGCCGAGGTCGTGGTGGGAGAGGAACATCGCCTGGGCGACCGCGAACGTCCCGGAGGTGACGGCGAGGACGCTGACCACGGCGACGGCGAACAGGGTGAGCGCCAGCGAGCGGCGGCGCAGCAGGCGCAGCGCGGCCAGGCCGAGCAGTCCGGCGGCGGCGGCGCCGAGCGCGGCGAACAGGGCGATCAGCAGCAGGTCCTTCACGCCGCACCGCCCCGCACGGAACCGGTCGGGCCGGTCGGGTCGGTCGGGTCGGCCGAGCCCGTCGGGCCGGTCGGCTCGGCCGGGTCGTAGCGGTAGCCGACGCCCCAGACGGTGCTGATCAGCGCGGGCGCGCCGGGGTCGTCCTCGATCTTCTCGCGCAGGCGGCGGACGTGGACGGTGACGGTCGACAGGTCGCCGAAGTCCCAGCCCCAGACCCGCTGCATCAGCTCCTGCCGGGAGAACACCGTCGCGGGGTGCCGGAGCAGGAACGCGAGGAGGTCGAACTCGCGGCTGGTGAGCGGGAGTTCGCGCCCGGCCCGGTGGGCGCGGCGGGCCCGGTGGTCGAGCGCCAGGTCACCGGAGCGCAGGGGCCCGGACGCGGCGGGGGCGGGGGCGGTGCGGGCGCGGCGCAGGATCGACTGGACGCGCAGCACGAGTTCGCGCGGGCTGAAGGGCTTGGTGACGTAGTCGTCCGCGCCGAGTTCGAGCCCGAGGACGCGGTCGGCCTCGTCGCCCTTGGCGGTGAGCAGCACCACCGGCAGGTCGGGCCGGTCCGGGCGGGCGCGCAGGCGGCGCAGCACCTCGAGGCCGTCCAGGCCGGGCAGCATCAGGTCAAGGACGAGCAGGTCGGGCCGGTGGCGTTCGGCCAGGTCGAGCCCGCGCGGCCCGTCCTCGGCCCGGTCGACCAGGTGCCCGGCCCGGGTGAGGTAGCCCGCCACCACTTCGCCGACGGTCGGGTCGTCGTCGACGACCAGGATGCGGGCGGGCTCCGGCGGATCGGCGGGAGCGGGGACGGGAGCGGGGCCGTGGTTCACCCGCCCGAGGATACGAGCCCTCCCCGGCCGACGGCCCCGGCCCGGGCCCGCGTTCGGGTTCCGTAAGATCCGCCGCCCGCACGGAACGTCCGAACGGATCGTCCGAACGGGTCGCCAGAACGGATCGGCCGGCCGACTCCACGCCGACCGGCTCCCCGGCACCACCCGCTGGTTGCCGTCCCGCGCGGCTCCGCGCCGCGCGGCTCCCCTGCGCCGTACGACTTCCGTAAGGGCGTGGTTCGGCCGCCGCGGGGGCGGGCGTGGTTAGCGTGGCGGGCGTGACTCCTCCTCTCCTTCCGTCTCCTCTGCTCCCGTCCTCGGTGGACGTGGTGCTGCCCTGCCTGGACGAGGCGCGGGCGCTGCCCTGGGTGCTGGGCCGGATGCCGGCCGGCTGGCGGGCGATCGTGGTCGACAACGGTTCGCGGGACGGCTCGGCGGAGTTGGCCGCCTCGCTGGGGGCGACGGTGGTGGCGGAGCCGCGCCGGGGTTTCGGCGCGGCCTGTCACGCCGGGCTGCTGGCGGCCGACGCCGAGCTGGTGTGCTTCCTGGACTGCGACGGCTCGCTGGACCCGGCGCAACTGCCCCGGGTGGTCGGGCCGGTGGCGGCGGGCGCGGCCGATCTGGTGCTGGGGCGGCGGCGGCCGGTCTCGTTCGGGGCGTGGCCGCCGCACGCCCGGTGGGCGAACCTGGTGCTGGCCCGGCGGCTGCGCGCGGTGACGGGGGCCGGGCTGCACGACCTCGGGCCGATGCGGGCGGCGCGCCGGGAGCGGCTGCTGGCGCTGGGGCTGGGTGACCGGCGCTCGGGCTACCCGCTGGAGATGGTGCTGTCGGCGTCGGCGGCGGGGATGCGGATCGCCGAGGTGCCGGTCGACTACCGGCCGCGGGCGGGCCGTTCGAAGGTGACCGGGACGGTGCGCGGCACCCGGCAGGCGGTGCGCGACATGCGGAAGGTGCTCGCGGCCGTGCCGCCGACCCTGCTGGTGATCGCCAAGGCGCCGGTGCCGGGCCGGGTGAAGACCCGGCTGATCCCGGCGTTCGGCGCCGAGCGGGCCGCCGGGCTGGCCGAGGCGGCCCTCGCCGACACCCTGGCCGCGCTGTCGCTGGTCCCGGCCGGACGGCGGCTGCTGGTCCTGGACGGGGCGCCGGGCCGGTGGCTGCCGCCGGGCTGGGAGGTGGTGCCGCAGTGCGCGGGCGGCCTGGACCGCCGGCTCGCCGCCGCCTTCGCCCACGCCGCCCGCCTGGCGCCGCACGCCCCGGCGCTGCTGGTCGGCATGGACACCCCGCAGCTGGACCCGGCCGTCCTCGCCGCGCCGCTGTCGGCCGCGCGGCGTCCGGGCGTCGACGCCTGGTTCGGCCCCGCCGAGGACGGCGGTTTCTGGGCCCTCGGCCTGGCCCGCCCGGACGCCCGCCTCGCGGCCCGGCTGCTGCACGGCGTGCCGATGTCGACCGCCGGCACCGGCCGGGACGTCCTGGACCGGCTGCGGGCCGCCGGTCTGACGGTCGGCGAGCTGCCGCCGCTGCTGGACGTGGACGGCCCGGACGACGCGGCCCGGGTCGCCGCCCTGGCGCCCGGCACCCGGTTCGCCGCCCGACTGCTGGAGTGCGGGACCGCCCCCGGACCGGCCGCCCGGTGAACGCCCACCCGGCGGGTGCGGGCGCGGACCTCTCCCCCGCACGCGGCGTCGACGCCGCCGCGCCCCGGATCGCCGCCGAGCCCTGGGTCGACGACCCGTTCGGACGGGCGGTGCGGGCCGGGCGGGGGCCGTTGTGGCTGCGGCGGGCGGACGGTTCGCGGCTGGCCCTGGAGGTGGAGCGCTGGTGCGCGCCGGTGGCCGGGGCGGACCACGGGCTGGTGCTGCGCTGCCTGGGCCTGTCCGCGCCGGTGCTGGACCTGGGCTGCGGGCCGGGTCGGTTGGTGGCGGCGCTGTCGGAGGCGGGCGTGCCCGCGCTCGGGGTGGACATCTGCGCGGCGTCGGTGGAGCGCACCGCGGGGCTGGGCGGTCTCGTGCTGCGCCGTTCGGTGTTCGACCGGCTGCCCGCCGAGGGCCGTTGGGGCGGCGTGCTGCTGGC
The DNA here is from genome assembly GCF_948472415.1 of Kitasatospora fiedleri. Lineage (NCBI taxonomy): Bacteria > Bacillati > Actinomycetota > Actinomycetes > Kitasatosporales > Streptomycetaceae > Kitasatospora > Kitasatospora fiedleri. The sequence goes on from NZ_OX419519.1 coordinate 465,926, forward strand.
CGACGGCAACCTCGGCATCGGCGGCGACCCGGCGGCCCTGCTGGCCCGGGCGGGCTCGCTGCTCGCCCCGGGCGGGCTGCTGCTGGTGGAGACCGCGGCGCAGGAGGTGGACGAGGTCGCGGACGTCCGGGTGGAGGGCCCGGACGGCGCCGGTCCACCGTTCGCCTGGGCCCGCTGCGGGCCCGCCGCCACCCTGCGGCACGCCCGGGCGGTCGGCCTGGAGCAGGCCGAGCGCTGGGTCTCGCACGGCCGCTCGTTCCTGGCGCTGCTCCGCCCTTGACGGTAAGTCAGCCGGCGGCGGGTCGGTCGCGCTCCGTCCACTGCGGGTGCTCGCGGTCGGCCCACTCCCGGTCGACGGTGCCGGTGCGCATGCCGCGCCGGGCCTCCGGGTCCTGGTGGGCCATCCGCAGGTGGCCGAGCACCACCACGGCGACGGCGAGCGCGAACCAGTCGTGGACGAAGGTCGCGCCGGTGCGCCACACGGCCGGGGCGAGGCCGGTGAACCACATCAGCAGGCCGGTGCCGAGCATGACCAGGGTGGTGCCGAGCGTCCACTGCGCGTACAGCTTCTGCCCGGCGTTGAACTTCCCGGCGGGCCGGGGCCCGAGGCGGCGGCGGCGCACGGTGCGCAGCCAGGTGCGGTCGGCGGCGGTGAAGCGGCCGAGGCGGGCGGCGTCGCGGCGCATCGCCCGGGAGGCGAGGGAGAGCAGCAGCGGGACGGGCAGCAGCAGGCCGCACCACTCGTGCAGCCCGGCCACCAGGCGCCGGCGGCCGACGAGTTGGGCCAGCGGCGGCAGGTAGAGGCAGGCGGCGGTGGCCAGGCAGGTGAGCATCAGCGCGGCGGTGGTGCGGTGCGTCCAGCGCTGGGCGCGGGTGAACCGGGGGCGGCGGTCAGTCGGTGGGTGCATCGTCGCGTCCGTTCGATCGGCCGACCCAGGCGTCCACGTCGTAGCCGAGCCGTTCCCAGTAGCCGGGGTGGACGGTGTCGGTGACGGTGATCGAGGACAGCCACTTGGCGGACTTGTAGAAGTACATCGGGGCGACGTACAGGCGGACCGGGCCGCCGTGCGCGTGGCCGATCGGCTGGTCCTGCATCCGCAGCGCCACCAGGACGTCGTCGCGGCGGGCCTGGTCCAGCGTCAGACTCTCGGTGTAGGCGCCGTCGAAGCAGCCGAAACTCACCGCGCGGCCCTCCGGCCGCACTCCGGCGGCCGCCAGCAGCGCGGACAGCGGGACGCCCTCGAACGGGGTGGCGGGCACCCGCCAGCCGGTGACGCACTGCACGTCGTGGACGATCCGGCGCTGCGGCAGGGCCCGCAGGTCGGCCAGCCGCAGGGTGGTGGGCCGCTCCACCAGGCCGTCGACGGTGAGGGTGTAGTCGGCCTCACCGCGTTCGGGCACCGAGGCGGTCACCGAGTAGTAGCGGAACCCGCCGCCGGGCAGCAACCCGCTCAGCCCGGTCGGGTCGTTGCGGCTCAGGGTGTCCTGGGCGCGTTGCAGCCACGGGCCGACCGCGACCCCGGCGGCGCCGAGGCCGAGCAGGCCGAGCACCACCCGGCGGCCGACGGGGGTGCCGCGGGCTCCGTCGTCGTCGCCGTCGTTGTCGCTGTTGCCGTTGCCGTTGTCGTCGTCCACGGGGTGATTCGACCAGTCGGGGCCGCCGTTGCCCAGGGGCGCGGGCGGGCCGTCAGACTTCCGTCATCTGTGCGCGCACCGGTCGCGGCCACCGTCCGGCCCGCCGCGCGGACACCGCCGCGATCACCAGCAGGGCCGCCCCGTAGGCGAGTTGCTGCGTCCGTTCACCACCGGCCAGGTACAGCAACTGCCCGGCGGCGGGCACCGCCAGCCACTCCCAGCGGCCGTCGAGGGCGACCAGCGCCACCACCAGCAGCCCGTACCAGGGGTAGCCGGGGGCGGCCAGCAGCAGCGCCCCGCCGGTCACCAGCAACGCGCCCCGCCAGGGCCGCCCCGGGTCACCGTGCCGCAGCACCCGCCACACCAGGACGGCCAGCAGCGCCGCCCCGCCCCACGGCGCGAACCGGTCGGGCAGCACCAGGCGCAGCAGCCCGAATCGGTCGAGGTGACCCTGCTGGTAGCCCTCCTCCCGCAGGTAGCCGGGCAGGTAGCCGAGCACCCCGGCCCCGGACGCCGCCACGTACGGCAGGTAGCAGAGCACGAACACCCCGGCGGCGGCCACCAGCAGCACCAGGGCCGCAGCAGGCCGGAACGCACCCCCGGCGGGCCGGCCGGGCGCTCCCGGGTCCGTCTCCGGCGCGGCGCGCGGGCCGGCCGGGGCCGTGCCGGGTCGGTGCCGGGCGGGCGGGGGAGAGGACGCCGGAGAGGGCGCCCGGGAGGGCCAGGGCGGGGAGGAGCTTCACCGCCGTTGCCGCGCCCAGGGCCGCGCCGGCCGGCACCGGCCGGGTGCGGGCCGCCCAGCTCAGGCCGGCCACGGTCAGGAGTGCGCCGAGCGTGTCGACGTGGGCGTCGTTGACCGCCCAGACCGCGACGCCCGGGCACCAGGCCCAGAGCGCGGCCCGCCGCCGTCCGCCCGTCACCGCGAGCAGCAGGGCGGTGGTCGCCACCGCCAGGGTCGCCCCGGCCGCCTGGGCGACCCGGACGCCGTCGCCGAAGGGGCGTTGGAGGAGGAACCACGCCTCGGCCAGCGGCGGGTAGACGGTGTGCACGGCGGGGCGGTTGATCCGGGTGCAGGCGCCGTCGGCGGTGCGCCGTTCGTCCCACTCCGCGCAGCCGTCGCCGACCGGGAACCGGCCGGGGTCGCGCAGCCGGGTCAGGGCCGGGTCCTCGGGGTGTGCGCGTACGGGGAGACGCCCGCGGCCTGCACCTTGCCGTCCCAGCCGTAGCGGTAGGCGTCGTCGCTGGTCCGGGGCGGGGCGAGCAGGCCGGTCGCGGCGACCAGGACGCCGCCGGCCAGCACCAGCCGGGTCACCTGCCGGGCCGGTACCCGGCGCAGCAGGAGCAGCGCCGTCGCGAACAGGGCGGCGTCGGCGGCGTACCAGCCGTAGAGCGGGGTCCGGTCGCCGAGGGTGCCGCCGGTGGTGAAGGTCAGCGCGAGGCAGCCGGCCAGGGCGGTGACGGCGAGGGCGCAGGGCAGGGCGGGGCGTGCGGTCACCGCCCCACCCTCGCAGCTCGGGGCGTCCGGGGGGCGGCGGCGGGGTGCCGTCCGGATTCCGTAAGCATCCGCCCGAACACCCGTCCGGACACGGGCCGTTCGGTCGGGCCGTTCGGATTCCGTAAGCACGTCGTAGCGCCGTCGGGGCGGCCGGGCGCGCTTCGATGGTCTCGTGGACTCCGACCCCTCCCCGCCCGGCGGCGCTTCGATCCGCCGCTGCCCGCCCCGCCCGCCGCGCTGCGGCGCGGCCCGTTCCGCCCGGGCGCGTTCCGCTCCGCCGCGCACGAGCCGCGCACCGCGGTGGCGATCGGCCGGTGGCTGGGCGCGGCGGTGCTGCTGTGCTTCGCCACCGGGCTGATCAGCCACCTGCTCCAGGACCCGCCGTCCTGGCTGGCGCCGCACCTGCCGTCCCGTCCGGTGAACGGCTACCGGGTCACCCAGGGCCTGCACGTGATCAGCGGGCTGGCCGCGATCCCACTGACGGGCGCGAAGCTGTGGACGGTGTACCCGCGGCTGTTCGCCTGGCCGCCCGCACGCAGCGTCCTGCAGGGGCTGGAGCGGCTGTCGATCGCGCTGTTGGTCTCCGCCGTGCTGCTACAGCTGTTCACCGGTCTGCTGAACACCCTCCAGTGGTACCCGTGGCCGTTCCCGTTCCGGCAGACCCACTACTGGACGGCGTGGACGGCGGTCGGCGCGCTGCTGGTCCACCTGGCGGTCAAGGCGCCGGTGATCGCCGCGCACTGGCGCCGGGCCACCGCCGTCCCGCTGCCCGGGCGGCGGGCGGTGCTCGCGGCGACGGCCGCCGCCGTCAGCGCGGTCACCCTCACCACCGCGGGCCAGACCGTGCCGTGGCTGCGCGCCCTGGACCTGTTCGCCCCGCGCCGCCCGGGCGCCGGGGGCCAGGCGCTGCCGGTGAACCGCACCGCCGCTCAGGCCGGGACGACCACCGTCCCGGCCGACTGGCGGCTGGCCGTCGACGGCCCGGCCGGCTACCGGATCGGCCTGGCCGAACTGCGCGCCCTGCCGCAGACCACCGCCGAACTGCCGATCACCTGCGTGGAGGGCTGGAGCGCGAACGCCCGCTGGACGGGCGTGCGGCTGACCGACCTGCTGCGCCGGGCCGGCGTCCCGGCCGGGTCGACGGTGCGGATCACCTCCCTGGAGGAGGACGGGCCGTACCGGGTCACCGAGATGCCCGCCGGGTACGCCGACGACCCGCTCACCCTGCTGGCCCTGGCCCTGGACGGCCGCCCGCTGACGCCCGACCACGGCTTCCCGGCGCGGATCGTCGCGCCGAACCGGCCCGGGGTGCTACAGACCAAGTGGGTCGCCCGGATCGAGGTGGTCTGAGGTGCGGATCTTCCGCGGTGCCCTGCTGCTCGGCGGCCTCGCCCTGATCGCCTGCGGGCTGACCGGCCTGCTGACCGACCCGTACGTGACCGGCCCGCTCGGCGTGCTGCTGTGGGCCGTGGGGCTGCTGGTGCTGCACGACGGGCTGTGGCTGCCGCTGGTGTGCGCGGTCGGCGCGGCCGCGACCGGTCGGCCGGTGCTGCGCGGCTGGCTGGTGGTGGCGGCGGCGGTGGGCGCGGTGGCCGTCCCGGCGGTGCTGCGGGCCGGGGACGACCACGGCAACCCGACCCTGCTGCCGCTGCCCTACCTGCGGAACTGGCTGCTGTTCCTGGCGGTGAGCGCGGCCGCGGCCGCGCTCACCGCCGTGGTCCGACGGCGGGTCAGGAGGGCACGCCGGGCAGGCCGGTGACCAGCCCGTCCAGGGCGTGCGAGCACGGGCAGTGCCGGACGGCGGGCAGCGCCTCCAGGGCCCCGAACAGGACGGTGCGCAGGCGCTCGACGTTGTGGGCGAAGACCTCCAGCACCTCGGCGTGGGTGACGCCCTCGCCGCTCTCGACGCCCGCGTCGAGGTCGGTCACCAGGGCCAACGAGGTGTAGCAGAGGCCGAGTTCGCGGGCCAGGACGGCTTCCGGGTGGCCGGTCATGCCGACCACGGACCAGCCGTTGGCGGTGAACCAGCGCGACTCCGCCCGGGTGGAGAAGCGCGGGCCCTCGATCACCACCAGGGTGCCGCCGTCCACGGGCTCCCAGGCGAGGTCGCGGGCGGCGGCCAGGGCGGCGGCGCGGCCGGCCGGGCAGTAGGGGTCGGCCATCGAGACGTGGACCACCTCGGGCACCGAACCGTCCGGCAGTATCCGGCCGTCGTAGTAGGTCTGCGCCCGCCCGGAGGTGCGGTCGACGAACTGGTCCGGCACCAGCAGCGTGCCCGGCCCGTACTCGGGCGCAGGCCGCCCACCGCGCACGGCGCCACCACCTGCCGCACCCCCAGCGCGTGCAGCGCCCACAGGTTGGCCCGGTAGTTGATCCGGTGCGGCGGCAGCCGGTGGCCCCGGCCGTGCCGGGGCAGGAAGGCGACCCGCCGGCCGGCCGCCTCGCCGACGAACAGGGCGTCGGACGGCGGCCCGTACGGCGTCTCCACCCGCACCTCGACGGCGTCCCCGAGCAAGGCGTACAGCCCCGACCCCCCGATCACCCCGAGCTCGGCGCTCGGGACGCCGTCGGCGCGGGGCGGGTTTCCCTGTGCAGAAGCAGTGGTCATGCCCCCACCCTAAGGAGGGCGGGCGGCCGACCCGCCCAGGACGGCCTTACGGCTCGCTGACGGCTCCGGCCCGGGGGCCGGAGCCGGGACCCGGGGTGTTCCCGAAGGGCGCCCAGCGGGTCTACTGTTCGGTAACATCCCGCACCGCCCGGACGACCAGGAGAACCGATGACCGCCGACCGTTCCGCCCGCCTGCTGGGCGGCCTCCTGCTCGCCGCCGGAGTCGCGCACTTCGCCGCGCCGAAGCCCTTCGACTCGATCGTGCCGCGCAGCCTGCCCGGCGACCCCCGGACCTGGACCAGGGCGAGCGGCCTGGCCGAGCTGGCCGTCGGCGCGGCGGTGCTGCACCCGCGCAGCCGCCGCGGCGGCGGGCTGGCGGCCGCCGGGCTGTTCGCCGCCGTCTTCCCGGCCAACGTGAAGATGGCCTACGACTGGCGCCACCGCCCGGCCCCGCTGCGCGCCGCCGCGTTCGCCCGGCTGCCGTTGCAGGCCCCGCTGATCGCCTGGGCGCTGCGGGTCTCGCGCGGCTGACGCCCGCTCAGCCGCCCCACCGCTCGGCGGGCCCGACGTCCCCTCAGCCGCCGTACCACTCGGCGGGCCTGACGGTCGCGTCCGGTCCGCCGGGGCGGCGGGCGAGGATCTGGTCGACCCCCATCCGCCCCTCGGAGAAGGCCAGCGAGCTGCCCGCCGTGTAGAGCTGCCACAGCCGCACCGCGGGCCGGCCGACCAGGGCGGTGAAACGGTCCTGGTGGCGGGTCAGGGTGTCCCGCCAGGCGTCGATGGTGCGGGCGTAGTGCGGGCGCATCGCCTCGGTGTGCAGCACCTCCAGGCCCGCCGCCTCGATCAGGTCGACGGTCTGCCCGAGCGGGCGCATGTGCATGTCGGGGGCGATGTACGCCTCGATGAACGCGCCGCCGCCGGGCGCGGCGGCCCCGCGCGACATCTGCTGGACCAGCAGTCGGCCGCCGGGGCGGAGCAGTCCGTGCAGCCGGGCGGCGAAGTCGGGGTACTGGTCCCGGCCGACGTGCTCGCCCATCTCCACGCAGCTGACGGCATCGTAGGCGTCCGCGGCGATCTCCCGGTAGTCGCACAGCCGGACGTCGACCAGGTCGGCGACGCCCGCCTCGGCCACCAGCGAGCGGGCGTGGGCGTGCTGGCGGGCGGAGAGGGTGACGGCGGTGACCTGCGCGCCGTAGTGGACGGCGGCGTGCCGAGCCAGTGCGCCCCAGCCGCAGCCGACGTCGAGCAGCCGGGTGCCGGGGCGCAGGTCGAGCTTGCGGCAGATCAGGTCGAACTTGGCCTCCTGGGCGGCCTCCAGGGACTGGTCGTCGGAGGTGTAGTAGGCGCACGAGTAGGCCATCGCCGGTCCGAGCAGCAGGGCGTAGAACTCGTTCGACAGGTCGTAGTGGTGGCTGATCACCGCCCGGTCCCGACCCCGGCTGTGCAGGGCACCGCGGACCCGGGCCCGGCCGCCGGGCCGGGGCGGCGGCGGTCCGACGGCCCCGAGCCGGGCGGCGGCCGACAGCAGGGCGGGCCAGCTGCCCGGGGACGGCCGGCCGAGCCGCCGTCCGGCGAGTTCCCGGCGGACGGCGGACAGGGCCTCGCCGAGGTCGCCCTCGACGTCGAGCTCACCGCTGATCCAGGCGTCGGCCAGCCCCAGCTCGCCCGGCTGCCACAGCAGCCGACGCAACGCCCGGCGGTGGCGCACCACCACCTGCGGCCCGGTCGCCGGGCCGGTGGTCGAACCGTCCCAGAGCCGCAGGCCGAAGGGCGGCGGCCCCCCGAGCAGCTCCTGGAGCACCGGGGCCAGCACCTCGGCGGCCCCGGCGCGCGCGCCCGCGCGCCGTTCGGGTGCCGGGCTGTTTCGGGTGGCAGGTACGGTCATGGGTCCCCTCCGCCGGACGGGGCCGCCGGGCGGCCTCACGCTGGTGTCTGCTCCCCGGGTTCGGAGCCGACCGCGCCGCGGATCGGTCACCCGCGCCACGAATCGACCTGCCCGGCCTCCGGCTGCGGCCGTGGCCTCGGCGACGGCGACGGCGACGGCGACGGCGACGGCGACGGCTCAGGCTGACCGGCCGGGCGGCTCAGCGAAGCAGTCGGGGGGGGACGGGCGGTGGGACAGGCGGTGGGACGGACGGGCGGCTCAGCGGGGCGGCTCGGCCGGGCGGGTGGTGGGCGGCCGGGCGGTGAAGGACTGTTCGATCAGGTCCAGCGCCGCTTCGAGCGTCCGGGGGCGGCCGGTCGGGGCGGGCGGGTCGTGGCGGTGCCAGCCGGGGCCGGCGGCGACGACCAGGGGGCGGGTCCGGGAGCCGGGCGGGCCCCAGACGGCTCGGTCGACCTGGCGGGCGAGGAGCGGGTCCGCGGTGCGCTCGCTCTGCGACCAGAGCAGGACCGCGGAGGGGCCCAGGCGCTGGACAGCGTCGAGCAGGGCCCGGGCCGGGACGGTCGCGCCGAGCATGCGGTAGGGCAGTCCCCGGACGGCCATGCCGGCCGCCACCGCCTCCAGCGGCAGGGTGTGCTGCTCGGCGGGCATCGCCGCGAGCAGGACGGGCGGCCCGGACCGGAAGCGGGCCGGGGTGACGGCCACCGCGCGCAGCGCCGCGGAGACGTGCCAGGACAGCAGGTGCTCGACCTCGACGTACTGCTCGCCGTCGGCGGCCCACTTGCGGCCGGCCGCGCGCAGCGCGGGCATCATCACCTCGGTCCACGCCCGTTCGGGGCCGAGGTCGGCGAGGGCCAGCCGCAGGATGTCGGCGACCTCGGGCCGTCCAGCCGCACGGCCGCCCGGGCCAGGCCCCGGCACTCGGGCCGGACGGTGCCCACCGGCATCGCGCGGCTGCCGCCGGGCGGACGGGGGCCGGGCCCGGCCGGGGCCGCCTCGTCGGACCCGGAGTCGGGCCGGGTGGGGTCGGGCCGCGCGGGGCCGGTCTCCGGCGGCCGGGCGGCGCGGGCGGCCTCCCCCGGGGGACGCCGCGGGAGGTCAGGCGGCACATCTCCTCCAGCAGGGCGATGTCCGCCGGGCTCCAGCGGCGGTGCCGGCCCGGCTCCCGGTGGGAGGGGCCGATCCCGTACCGGCGCTCCCAGGAGCGCACTGTGGTGGGCGACACGCCCAGCCGCCGGGCGACCGCCCCGGTCGACACCCCGGCCAGGGCGTCGTCCGCCGGGTCGTGGCCCGGGCGCGGGTCACCGGTGTCCGTCGCCGTGGAGGCCCGGCCTCCTGCCGTCGCCGTCTCGTTCACCATCGGGACGTCCCGGGCGCGCCCTTGAACGGGCCGGTGATCTCGTCGGTGATCCAGCCGCCGTAGAACCCGCCCTGCTGCGGCCGGACGGTCTCGCCGTCCACCGTGCAGCGGTCCACCCGGTCCGGGTGGAACGCCAGGTGGTCGCGGAGCGCGCGGTAGCCGGGCATCGGCTCGGGGTAGCTCCAGGCGGCCCGGGGCGACAGCCGCCCGTCGGCCAGCACGTTCCAGTACCGGGCGCGGCCCTTCCACTCGCACAGGGTGCCGCCGTCGGCCGGCCGGAGCAGGGCCGTGGCCACGTCGGGGCGCGGCAGGTAGAACACCGGCGGGTGGCTGGTCTCCAGCACGCGCAGGGCCCGGCGGGTGGAGGCGAGCAGCCGCCCGGCGAAGAAGACCTCGACGAGCCGGCCGTCGGGCACCAGGGCGGGCGGTCTGGGGTAGTCCCAGACCGATTCGGTCGGACGGTCCTGGTGGTGCACGGTTCTCCTCCTCACCCGTCCCCGCGGCCTCACGCCTCGTCGAAGGCCGCGCGCAGCCGCAGCAGGCCGTCCCGCATCCGGCTCTTGACGGTGCCCAGCGGGACGTCCAGGAGGACCGCGATCCGGCTCTGCGAGTAGCCGCCGTAGTAGGCGAGCACCAGGGCCTCGCACTGGGCCCGGCCGAGCGCGGCCAGGGCCTGCCGCACCCGGGCCGCCTCCATGGACCGCTCGACCTCGTCCGCCACCGGTTCGGCGGCCGGCGCGGTCGCCGTCCGGTCGGCGCGCACGACGCGTTCCTCGCGTTCGGTGCGGGCCCGCACCGACCTGACCCGGTCGACGGCGCGCCGGTGGGCGATCGTGCCCACCCAGGCCGCGGCCGAGCCGCGCTCCGGCCGGTAGGACGGTGCCGAGCGCCAGACCTCCAGCAGCGCCTCCTGGGCGACCTCCTCGGCCTGCCAGGCGTCGCGCAGCACCCGCAGGGCGATGCCGTGGACGGTGGGCGCGATCTCCTCGTACAGGTCCGCGTACGCCGCGCGGTCGCCGTGGGCGGTGCGCTCCAGCAGGTGCCGGAGCGACTCGGCGCGGCCGGGGCGGGACGTCGTGGTCGAGGTGGCTGACATGCTCCGCACGCTCCTCGCCTGCAGCGTTTCCCGCCACTTGCAGCGTTGTCGCATCGATCCGCGCAGCGTTCGCCGGTGCACCGTTTGCCGGTGCGGCGGTCCCGGCATGGCACGGCACGGCGGCGGGCCCGCACGACGGCGGGCCCGCATGGTGGCCGGTGGCCGGTGGCCGACCGGGTCAGAGCGTCGGGGGGCGGTGGCCGGTCCCGGCCGTGAGCGCTCCGAGGCGGGCGTCGGCCGGGTCGATCGCGCGGGGCCGCCCGGCGGCGTCCGGTGCGGCCGACTCGGGGTGGCGGTGGCGCCAGTACGGGTTGTCGTACGGCAGTCGGCCGCTGACCCGCCCGTACATGCCGAAGGTCGCGATGAGCAGGCCCATCGCGAAGCTGAAGACCACGTTGGGGATGCGGAACGCCAGCACGTTGGCGCCGGAGTCGAGCAGGGCGAGGTTGACGAAGCCGCTGAGCACGAACAGGGTGCCGACCACGATGTTGACCGTCGAGGCTGTGGTGCCGCCGATCGCCGCACCGATGATCAGCACCACGGCCGTCACGATCGACACCAGGCTCAGCAGGCCGTTGCTCGACAGCCCGGCGACGCTCTCGCCCCGGGTGCTGAAGAACGCCAGGCCGTCGGCCAGGCCCAGGCAGCCGAACACCAGCAGCACGACACCGCACAGGCCCGCGCCGAACCGGTACACCCGAGCGAGGGGGTGGTCCACGGGAAGCTCATCACGGAAGTCCATGACGACTCTCTCCTTCGACAGGGGAGGCGGGTGCCTCCGCCCTCCACCGTCGGGGCCCGGCCCGGGCGGGGGAAGTCGCAGCGTTCCCGCATCGAAGTGGCCGGGTCGGCCGGGGGCGGCCGGGAACGGTCAGGAGGGCAACCTGGGAGTGGGCGGCGGGGCGGCCCGGGCCCCAGCATGGACCGTCCGTTCCGTCCGGCCGACCCCGCGGGAGAACACCCATGCCTCACATCAGCATCACCAACGGCCTTCCGGGCATCAGCGGCCTGATGGCCCAACGCCCGGACACCGCAGCCCCGTTGAACCAGCTCGCCGAGACGCTGCTGCGCAGCCCGGCGTCCTCCGCACTGAGCCGGGGCGAGCGCGAGCTGATCGCGGCGTACACCTCGGAGCTCAACGAGACGGAGTTCTGCGCGCAGTCGCACAGCGCCTTCGCCGCGGCGCAGCTGGACGGCGGTGCGGAGCTGGTGAAGGCGGTGCTGCACGGGCCGGACGAGGCGCCCGTCACCCCGAAGCTGCGGGCGCTGCTGCGGATCGCCGGCGCCGTCCGGGGACCGGTCCGGGCGCTGCCGGCGGAGCTGGTGGCGGAGGCCCGGGCGGCCGGTGCCGACGACGCGCAGATCCACGACACGGTGCTGATCGCGGCGGCGTTCTGCCTGTTCAACCGGTACGTCACCTGTCTGGACACCGAGCTTCCGGCCGACCCGGCTACTACGAGGAGGGCGCGGAGCGGATCGTCGCCCGCGGCTACGCCCCGGCGGCCGGCTGACCCCGCGCGGCTCCCCCGCCCCCGACCCTCGGCCCGGTCAGCCGTCCGGCCCGGTCAGCGGGCCGGGCCGGGGGTGCGGGGGCGACGGAGCCGGGGGCGGCGGAGCATCAGGAGGAGGGCGCCGGGCAGCAGGACGGCGTCGACGGCGAGCAGCAACAGGTTCCAGGCGCCGTCGACGGCGTGGCTGTGGGCCGGTGCGGTGTCCTCCGCGAGGGGGTGCCGGGGCGGGGGCGGTGGTGGTGCCGAGGTCGAAGGCGGTGGTGCCGGAGACCTCGCGGTCGGCGTCCAGGACGAGCCGGTAGACGACGCGGTAGGTGCCCGCGGCGTCGGTGCGGACCTGGGTGACCAGGCGGCGGCCGTCCAGGCGGGGCGGGCCGTCGGTGACGGGGGTGCCGTCGGGGCCGTTGACCTGGAGGTAGACCGCCGAGGGGTGGAAGTCGTCGCCGGAGAAGGTCAGGGCGACCTCGCCGGGGGCCCGGGTGAGGGCGCTGCCGTCGGCCGGGGTGATGCCCGCCAGCCGGACCGGCTGGCGGGCGCTGATCCAGAGGAGTCCGGCGAGCAGCAGGACGGCGAACGCGGTGCCGAGGACCAGGACGCGCTGGAAGGGGCGACGCGGTGCGGGGGTGCTCACGCGAGGGCCGCGGCCTCGTGCTGGTGGGCGGTGGGTCGGCAGCTGCACGTCATCGCGGCCAGTTCGGTCCGGCTGGGCCGCAGGTGGTAGTACATGCCGATCACCATCGGGATGAAGACGATGGTGTTGTAGAAGAGGTGCAACTCGACCCGGGGGAAGGCGAGTTGGAGCACCGAGGTGGGGACGGGCTTGCCGAACAGGAAGTGCCCGGTCTGGGCCTGGAGCAGCAGGAGCAGGTGCTCGATGTGGTGCCAGAACTGGATCGCCAGCGCCACCGTCCACCAGGTGCGGCCCCGTCCGACGAAGCCGGGGCGCAGCAGGAACAGGCCGATCAGCATGACCAGGGCGTAGCCGTAGTGCATCCACTCCGAGGTCACCAGCCACGGGAACGCGTACCCGAGCAGCCCCTTGGACTTCGGGACCGGCCAGCCGAGGCCCCAGATCTGGTACGCCTGCGCGAGGTGTTCGGCCCAGTGGCCGAGCACCACCACCAGGAAGACGTTCAGGGCAGCGCGGTGCGATCCGTGGTTCAGGTGGCCGACCGGCCCCTGGGGGGCGGTTCTCGACGGGGCGGTGTGCGTCGTCATCGGTCTGGTCTCCTAGCGGAGGAGGGATGCGGGAGCTCGGCCGGCACGCTCGGTGGCGGCGCGTGCCCCAGAGTGGTGGCCGCGCGCCGGGGCGGGCTTCTTCCAACGTGCTCAGTTGCCCGCCCCGGTGGCTTGACGGTGCGTCAGCGAGTCTGCGCGGTCGGCTACTTGACTCCGATCAGGCGGGCGGCGGGGACCGCGGGGACGGGTTCGGGCCGGGGGTGCAGGACCTGGACGAGCTCGGCGGTGCACATCATGTAGCCGTCGGGGGTGGGCAGGTGGGCGAGGTAGTGGGTGAGGTCGGTACCGAGGGAGAAGACCCGGACCGGGGTGCCGGCGGCCCGGGCGGCTTCGACCACCCGGCGGACGCCGTCCAGGACGGAGGGGTGCCGGGTCTGGTAGGAGTCGGCGACGAGGTGGTTGCCCCGGTCGGCGGCCAGGTAGAACTGGACCAGGTCCTTGACGCCGACGAACAGTTCGCTGGCCCCGGCGGCGCAGATCCCCCCGGTGGCGTGGACCGCGGCCGGGGTCTCGATGAACGCGGAGAGCGGGACGCTGTCCGGGAGTTCGAGGTGGGCGCGGAGCTGAGCGTACTCGTCGGCGTCGTTGAGGAACGGGACGGAGAGGTGGATTCGGTCCGCCTGGTCGCCGAGCCGGGTGCGCAGCGTGTCGAGCACCGTGCGCAGGGCGTCCCGGTAGGGGGCCGAGCCGAGCAGCCAGCGGGCGCCGTGCAGGCCCAGTTCGGGGTTGGGCTCGATGGCGACGGCGGACTGCTCGGTGACGCTGGCGGCGTGGTCGGAGCGCAGGTCGAGCAGGCGCAGGACCAGCCGCTGGCCGGGCAGGAGTTCCTCGACGAAGGCGCCGAGGCGTTCGGCGACGGCCCGCCCGTAGCCGGCGATCTCGGCGGGGCCGCCGTCGAGGGCGTCGAACGGGCTGAGCCCGGCGGCGAGGCAGAGGAACTCCTCGCGGATGAAGAACGAGTCGACCCGTTCCGCCTCGGGCCCGGAGGAGTTGACGGTCCGGATGTCCTGGAAGTCGGCGATGACCGCGCAGGCCGCGCCGAGGTCCGCCGCGGTGGGGGCGGCGGCGCCCCGCCCGGGGGCGGGGTCCGCGGCCGGGTCGGGGTCGAGCAGGATCGCCCCGTTCTCCAGGTCGAGGGTGACCTCGCCGACCAGGGCGGCGAGGTCGGCCTCGTCGACCCGGAGCACCGGGATGCCGCGGCCCCGGCACAGGGACTGCATGTGGCCGGTCTGCCCGCCGCCGCCGCAGACCACGGCCCCGGCGGTGACGATGGCCTCGTACAGGCCCGCCTCCAGGTGGGGGGCGATCAGGATGGAGCCCTCCTGCGGGCGGCCGGTGCGGTTGCAGGTGCCGCGCAGCGTCGCGCGGGTGCCGCCGGTGAGCATGAAGCCCTGGATCCGTCGTCCGTTCACTCAGTCCTCCGTGTCCTCGTCGGTGTCACCCCCGTCCGCGATCCCCAGGTGACGGCGCAGTTGGCGCGGCGTCACGGAGACGTCCGTGAGCCTCCGGACGGCGGACCGGGTGACGGCCGCCCGCAGTCGGCGGCCGCCTGGGTCGTCCGGGGTGGTGAGGAGGCCGATCAGGGCGTCCAGGCGGGTGTCGAGCCGTTCCCGACGGGCCCGGGCCCGGGTCGCCATCCTCCGCACCTCCAGGTTCACAGCCTGATCGAACGCGGGGTCGGTCGCTTCCTCGAACGTGCCGTCGGAGGTGCGTGATCCGGCCAAGTCGCGGACGGCCGGCGGGGCCGGTTCGGGGGCGGCGCCGGGCAGTTCGAGTTGCTCGATGACGTGGGCGGCGACCGCGATGGAGTGGTTCTTGATCGCGGCGAGGTTGAAGGCGAAGGCGCCGGTGCGGCCGTTGCGGACGATCTCGTCGCCCTCGCGCAGCGGCCCGACCGCGGTGAGCGGGCCGCCGGGCACCCCGGCGGGGGTGAGCAGGACGCCGCGGTGGTCGACCTCCAGGCCGCGGCCGGTGCGCTCGTGGGGGGTGGCCAGGCCGCGGCGCAGCAGGTTGCGCCAGAGCGGCTCCTCGACCCGCCGGTAGTCGCTCTCCCGGCCGAAGTTGGAGACCACCAGGTCGGCCCGGACGGTCAGCTTCTCGTCGGCGGTGGCGACGGTGACCTCCAGCAGGCCGGATTCGGCGGGGACGATCGCCTGGACGCCGCCGACCAGCAGCCGCACCGGGCCGGGGTGCATCGCCCGCTCGATCACCTCCAGGGTGTAGGGCACCGCGCCCACCCGCAGGGCGGCGATCGCGGTCCCGAACTCGTCCAGCAGCGACCGCAGTTCGGGGGACGGGATGCGGGCGAGGGCCTCCGGCAGGTGGGGCTCCCAGGCTTTGGCGACCCGTTCGGCGACCACCTCGGGGGCGATCTCGGGATGATCGCGGGCGACGCTCGCGCAGGCCGCCGTCCACTCGGCCCGGACCCGGCCGAGGAACTCCTCTCGGTCGCGGTAGGGCTCCAGCAGCGTGCGGGGGCAGGCCAGCCGCAGGACGCCGTGCTCGTGGGCGCCCGGGTAGGAGCGGAACATCGTCCCGGTCCGGGAGACCAGCACGATCCGCCCGGTGTGGCCGCGGCGCAGCAGCAGGCCCGCCGAGTCGTAGGCGCTGAGCACCGAGCCGACGATCACCACCTCGGCGTCCGGCGGCAGCGCCTCCAGGCGGCGCACGCCGTCGGCCGAATAGGGGTGGCGGACGAAGCGCGGGTGCTCCAGCACCTCGGCGGCGAAAGGGATTTCCTTCAGCTCCAGGCCGGTGGCGAGGACCGCGTGCGCGGCGGGCAGCACGTGCGCGGTGCCGTCGCTCCCGCGGACCGCCACGTCGACCCCGGCGGCGGTGGGCACCAGGTCGAGCGCCTCGCCGTCGGCCTCGGTGAGCAGGACGCCGGGGGCGGCCTCCCGGGCGGCCTCGGCGAGCCGCTGCTCCAGGTAGTCCTGGAAGATCCGCCGGGGCGCCGGGCCCGGCTCGGTGAACTCGTGGTCGGCCCACTGCGCGGGCCAACCGCCGCGGTCGGCCTCCCGGTTGGCCCAGTGGACGAAGTCGAGCACGTCCTCCCGGAACACCGACATCCGTCCGGCCTGGATGTTGAAGACGTGGTCCCAGGGATTGCCGTGCCGGTGGTAGGCGACCCCGGCACAGCGGTAGTCGGAACGCCGCTCCAGCAGGACCACCTCGACCGGGCGGCGGGCGAACCGGAGCATCCTGAGGGCGGTGGCCGTGCCGGCCAGACCTGCTCCCACCACGACGATCCTGGGGCGGGTTCCGGTGGGGGTCATGCGGGAGCCTCTCGGTCACGGGGCGGGAGCGACCCAGGAACGACTGATGGAACGTCAGGAACTTTGTACACCAGCGAGGTTGGCCCCGTCGTCCGGTTCGCGGCACGGCAGGGGCACGGCAGCGGCCCGGGGCGGGGCGGGGACGGGACGGGGGCGGGGCGGGAACGGGCGGTTGGATGCCCCGCACGGTACCTGCGGGCGCCCGGCCGGGACTTCTCCCTGGTTGCCCGGGGGACGGCACGGGCGGGAAGGCAGCACGGGCGGGGAAACGGCGGAGCCCGGGAGGCGGCACGGGCCGGGAAACGGCGGAACCCGGGAGGCAGCACGGGCCGGGAAACGGCAGAGCCCGGCGCCCGGCCCCGGCACGCTCGGAGAAGTCGGGCCGGCGACCGGGGGGTGAGACTCGGCGCTGGAGGTGGGTGCCGGTGCGGATGACGGCGGATCAGCGGCGCGAGGCGGTGGTGCGGGTGGCGGTGGAGGTGTTCGCCCGCGAGGGGTTCCACGCCGCGACGACCGCGGCGATCGCGGACCGGGCCGGGGTGTCGCAGCCCTACCTGTTCCGGCTGTTCGCCACCAAGCGCGCGGTGTTCCTGGCCGCCGCCGAACTCGCCACCGGCGAAGCCGCCCGGGCGTTCACGGCTGCGGCCCGGGACGCGGGCGGGGCCGGGGCTGCGGAGGCGGCTGGGGCCCGGAACCCGGGCGGCGTCACCGCGTTGCGGGCCGGGGAGCGGGCCTGGCGGCGGATGCTCGGGCCGGGCGGCCCCTTCGCCCTCCAGTGGCAGTTGCACGCGGCGGCGGCCGGCGACCCGGTGGTCCGGGCGGCGGCGGCCCGGCACTGGGGGGTGCTGTGGCGGACGGTGGCCTCGGCGACCGGCCTGCCCGATCCGGTGCTGGTGGCGTTCTTCGGCCGGGTCCTGTTGCGGGGCGCGGCGACCGCGCTGCGTCCGGAGCCGCCCGTCGACACCACCGCCACGGCCACGCCACGCCCAGCGCCACCTCCCGGCACCACAGCCGCACCGCACCCGGAGCCGTCCCCCGACACCGCCGCCGCCACCACCGCCCCGCTCCCCCGCCCGGGCCCGGCGCCCCCGGTCACCACCCCGACGGCACCCACTGCGCGTGGAACCCGTGCGGCACCCGTACCGGCAGCGGTACGGCCGCGACCGGCGGGCCGGTGAAGTCGGCGGTGTCCAGGACGAGCAGTTCGCTGCGGTCGGCGGCGGGGTCGTACACCAGGGTGAGCAGCCAGCCGTCGCCTTCGGGGGCGCGGGCGTCGCGCGGGACGAAGACGGCTTCGCCGCCCTGGCGGCCGTCGGCGAAGGGGTGCCGGTCGGTGCGGCCGGTGGTGAGGTCGTGGCGGAGCAGGGCGGGGCCGCAGAGGGCGGCGCCCTGGCCGGGGGCGAGTTCGAGGGTGAAGGCGTAGCGGTAGGGCAGTCCGGTGCGGCGTTCGTCGATCCGCGGGAACTCCTGGGTCCGGCCGTCGAGCCGGTGTTCGAGGACGGCGCCCTCGCGGGGGTCGAGGGTCCAGCGCCACAGGGCGGGGGCGGATTCGCTGGGGTGCAGCCGGTCGCGGTCGAAGGCGCGTTCGTGGCGGATGACGTCGACGGTGATCCGGCCGTCGGCGTCCTCGAAGGCGTTGACGGGGTGGAAGACGAAGCAGGGCGGGACGTCCAGCCAGAGCGGGGCGGCGTCCGGCCGGTCGCGGGGGACGATGCCGATCCGGGCGTCGCGGTCGTGCTGCCAGGTGTGGGGGAAGGACGAGCCGGCGGCGGCCTCGGCGGGGTCGTGGGCGACCGGCAGGTCGAACAGGACGGTGTGGCGGGCGGTGAGCGCGAAGGCGTGCATCCAGGGGCGGCCCTTGACCGCTACGGGCCGCGCGTCGCGGACCCGGCCCCCGGTGTCGACGGTGAGCAGGACGGCCCGGTCGCCGTCCGGGTCGACGGCGACGGCGTGCAGTTCGCCGGTCACCGGGTCGGTGAGCGGGTGGGCGCAGAGGCCGCCGGGGAGGGTGCCGTCGAGGTCGGTGCGGGCGAGGGTGCGCAGTTCGGGGTCGAGCAGGAGCGGCCGGGTGCCGCCGTCGGTGACGGCCAGGGTGCGGCCGGCGTGGCGGACCAGGTTGGCGTTGACGTTGCCGTCCGGGCCGTGGCGCGGGCCGGGGACGGGCAGTTCGCCGAGTTCGCGGCTGAGGGCGCCGTCGCGCAGCCAGCGGTTGCGGTACCAGTGGGCGCGTCCGCCGCCGAGGCGCAGTCCGTGCACCATGCCGGCGCCGGCGAAGGCGTGCTGGACGGCGGGGTCGTGCTCGCCGCGGGTGTTGGGGCCGATCCGCAGGAAGGTGCCGTCCAGTTGGGGCGGCAGGGTGCCGCGGACGGTGAGGTCGGTGTGCGCGGTCTCGGCGGGCACCGGCCGGTAGCCGGGTCCGAGCAGGTGGGTGGTGCTGTGCGGGTGGCTCCTGGTGGGGTGTGCGGTGGTGCCGGGCATGGTGGCCCCCTCCGTCGATAGCACCGTTACATAACGCCGTCATTGATGAGGGTCACAGGTGGCTGACATACTGTCAAGGGTGAGTCCACGGCGGGTCGACCCGAACCTCAGTGCGCAGCTGATCGAGGCCGCGGCGAAGCTGCTCAGCGAAGAAGGACCGGCCGCGCTGTCCACCCGCAAGCTGGCGGCCACCGTGGGCACCTCGACCATGGCGGTCTACACCCACTTCGGCGGCATGGACGACCTGGTGCGGACGATGGTCCGCGAGGGCTTCACGCTGCTCAACCGGCGGCTGGAGGCGGTCGAGGAGACCGACGACCCGGTCGCCGACGTGGTCGCGCTCGGCTGGGCGTACCGGGCCAACGCCCGCGAGCACCGGCACCTCTACAACGTGATGTTCGGCGGCGCCGGCCTCAGCAGCTTCTCGCTCACCGACGCCGACCGGCAGCACGGCCGCTACACCCTGGACGCCCTGGTCCGGGCGGTCAAGCGTTGCGTGGCCGCCGAGCGCTTCCGGCCCGCCGACCCGGAACTGGTGGCCCACCAGCTCTGGATCGCCCTGCACGGCCTGGTCACCCTCGACCTCGGCGGCTACCTGGTGGAGCCGCTCACCGCGGACGTCTGCTTCGAGGCGCAGGTCTGCGGCATGGTCCTCGGCGCCGGCGACGACCCGGCCCGTGCCCGGGAGTCGGTCGCCAAGGCGGCCCGGCGGCCGGTCTGAGCCCGGAGCGGCCCGGCCACCCCCGCCGCGACGAGACAGCCACCATCCACCCCGTCACCGCCGTCCCCGCCCGGCTACCCGGCCGTCCGGCCGGCAAGACGATCCGGACGATCCGGACGGAGCCGCCCCAGGAGCCGTTCAAGGTCCGGATCGTGTAGCTGGAGTCAGGGACTTCAACCACACGATCGATCCGCGATGGCGCAGGCCGTCCGCGTAGCTTTCCGAGCCCTTGTCGTATCTGATGACCAGGCCTCACCGGGTCTTGATCTTCTGGAAGCACCCACCGAGACCAGAACCTCGCACCAGTTCCTCACTTGCCGGTTGACACCCGGCGTCGAACAGGTGTGACCCGGAGTGGCAGGCTGTGGTCGTGGAAATCGCGAGGGACGACCAGCCGAGGCCGCTGTCGACGTGCTGGCTCTACTGGATCGCCGTACCGACCGGGGACCAAGCGGGAGTCATTGCCTCCCTGGGCCTCACCCGACCCGTCCCCGTGACGTTCGCCGAGGCCGAGGTCGTCATCGACGGGGACGGACACGGAGAGGCCGAGGACAATCCGGATGGAATGGCCCGGGTGTACGTGAGTCCTGAGATTGAGGGATGGACTCTGGTGATCGGCCCGTGGTGCAATCCGTGCGACAGCGACAGAGGCGACGAAGTCCTGCGGCTGTGTGTCGACCTCAGCTCCCGCTACGGAGCCGCGCAGGCGTACTACTTCGGTACACAGAACGACGGCTCGGCCTGGCTGATCGCGGAGCACGGGGTCGTGATGCGGCGGTACTGCGAGACCGGTACGGCCGAGGACGGACTCCTCACGCTGGGACAACCCCTCGTGCAGGAACAGACCGAGCGGGAGCGGATCGGCCTGCCCCTCACCTGGAAGGCGAGCGAGCGCAACGGGGAGGCCGAGGAGGAGTGGAAGTGGCGGGCATTCGACATGGCCCCCGAGATCGCCTCGGCCCTGGGCATCAGTCCGCTCGCTCTGACCGCGACGATGCGAGTACGCGGCGTCGGCGTTCTCGCGGAGACACCTGTTCCGGTGCACTGAACGGTGCGTTCAGCTCTCCGTAGCGGTCCTCCTCAATTTGGTCCCCTTCTTGTCGTGGGTGGGCCGCGTGTACGCCTCGCCGGTGGCCAGGATTCTGCCGACCTCGTAGCGGGCGGCGGGCCGCTGGTTCTTGTGGCCGGGCGGCCGACCCGGTCCGGGGCGGGTGGGTTTCTGCGCTTCCACTGGTAAGGGGGTCTTCGTGTGCAGGTTTCTGAACCCGCGCCGGACGCGGGCGGGGGTGAGCTTGTTCGGTTCCGCCGGACGCTCCCACGGGTGGCGGAGGTCGGCGGCGAGCGAGCGGGCGAGGCGGAGCTGGGCGTGGGCGGCGATGACGATCCAGGTCCACCGGTCCGCCGCCTCGGGGGTGCGGGTCTTGGGCCGGGTCCAGCCCATGGTCTGCTTGAACAGTCGAAAGGTGTGCTCCAGGTCGAATCTTCGCAGGTAGGAACGCCACAAGCGGTCAACGTCGACGGCGGTGGCGCCGGTGGCCGAGGACCACAGCCACACCGGGGCGGGGTTGCGGTCGCCGGGCAGGTGGTCGACCTGCAGGCGGAGCAACGTGCCTTCGATGACGGGTAGTTCGCCTTCGTGGCCGAGCCAGCAGGTGCGGTGGGTAAGCCGCGGGTGGAGCCGGTCCCAGCTTCGGGCCGTCACGGTGCCGTAGCGGGTCGTTTCGGTGGTCGTGGTATGTTCGCTCCGGCCAGGTGGCGGACTTGGCCAGGGCGAACTCGGGACCGTGCTTGGGCGGCCGCCCGTCGGTGCCCAGCAGTCTGGGCGGTTTGGGCAGCCGCAGCACCCGGCCGGAGCGGATCCGGCCAAGCACCTCGACGGGCAGGTCCGCCAGGACGAACGCCAGCCGGGTGACGTCATAGCCGGCGTCCATCACCACCAGGATGTTGGGATCGCCCTCGCACCAGTGCCCGGCCGCGATCAGCCGTTGGACCACGCCGCGGAGCTGCCCGGCGGTCACCGCGGTGGCGTCGTCCTCGGGCCCGAGCCGGACCGCGTCCAGAATCGCGGTCCACGACGTGCGCCCGGATTCCAGGACGGCCCCGAACGAGTACAGCCAGCCCGGAATGAACTGCGAGACGCTCTTCGCCCTCCCGTAGACGTGGCAGAACAGCCTGTCCGCGCTGGTCGGCGTGTCGGACCGCAGCCGCGGGCTGACGTCCACCGCCAGCACGATCCGACCGTCGTCAGCCCTGGGCAGGGGCAGCCCGGCCAGTTCGGCACGCAGCCGGTCCGCCTCGATCCGCCCGCAGTTGAGCCCGTCATAGAGCGCGCCATGGCCACGCGGGTGCTCGGCGGTCAGCGTCAGCTCGACCAGCGACTTCACCGGCCCGTCGGCGCACAGCAGCGCGTCGGTGAGCTCGAACAGGGCATCCGCCCGCGCGGTCAGGCAGTCATAGAAGCCCGCCCGGAAGCATGACAACACGGACAGGGACACGACGCAGTCGGCGTTGTCCAGCAGACTCATCCGCACGGCCTTGGTCAGTGATCATGGGCGCTTCGCAACGCACATGATCACGCCAGGGCCGTACCGCTGTCCGGTGAACAGCGAAACCTTGCGGACGTGACCTCCCTGCCGGCCTTGCTACAAGTCCTCGGGGCGTTCGAACTCCCCGCAGACAGCAGCGAGGGCTTCCACCGGGTCAGACGTGAACTTTCGGGTGACGCCCTCGACGATGAACGGTGCCTGGCCATGCGGACCTGAATCGACCTGCACGTAGCCGGTGCCGGAGTTGACACGGAGGAAGTACACGTTGTCGTCGTCGCTGAGATGAGTCACCTGAAGCCGCTCGACCGAGAGGCCGGGCACAACAAGGCGGGCACCGCCGAGAACATCGTCCAGCGGGCCGCCGCTGCGGTCGTCCGGTCCCCACACCCTGCCCCTGATCAACGGTTCACTCATGCGGTGCATCATCCACGACCTGACGTCCGCTCGCGCTACGAACAAGTCCGAGGGTTACTGACGTCGGCCCTTTGGGGTGATGGTGGATGTGGGCGGGGCGACGGCGGAGACACGTGATCGCCGCGAGGCGGTGTGTCTGGAGGCTGCCGGCTGTTTGCCGAGGACAACAAGCCTCCGGACGCGGGCCAGCGGCAGCGGGTGAGCCGCATGGTCTCGTACTTGGCGCCAGGCATGGAAATATGTACCCGTCGGTGTCAACTCCGGGAGAAGGAAAGGCTCGTGGCGGTGGGAAGTGCAGCCCGTCAGGCGCTGCGAATGGCGAGAGTCGAGGCGGTGTTCGGCAAGGACGCGACCCCGCGGCGCTCGACCTGTTGGAACTTGTCGAGCGCGCGTGGCACGACGCCTATCACGAGATCGCGCCGACCGAGGAAGTGATCGACGACATCCTGACGTGCTCTCAGGGTGATCTTGGGCGGCTGATCCATTTCGGCCTGTTGGCAGTCGTGGACGCACGGGACCTATGGGTGGCCGTCGAGAAGATCCGGGCGGCCGAGACGGCGGCACCGGCGGTCCCACCAGCTGAGGTGCCGTGATCG
This sequence comes from Kitasatospora fiedleri, assembly GCF_948472415.1. NCBI lineage: Bacteria > Bacillati > Actinomycetota > Actinomycetes > Kitasatosporales > Streptomycetaceae > Kitasatospora > Kitasatospora fiedleri. The sequence continues at coordinate 488,782 of NZ_OX419519.1, forward strand.
ACCGGTGCGCGCCCGGTGAGCCCCGAGCTCACCGGGATATCAGCTGAGCAGTGAGCGTTTTCAGAGCGGTCACCGATCGGGTGACGGCCCGCGGTCGTGGGGCAAGGAGAACGGACAGGGCTCCCGGGCAGTTGAGTGGGGTATCTGACGTCTCAACTCTGTTGCCGGGGAGCCCTGGTGGTTACTGACTTCGGTTCGTCAGGGTGGGGTTGGGGTGTCGAGGGTCAGGCCGGTGCCGGCTATGAAGCCGTCGGGGGTGTCGGGTGGGTACTGCAGGCGTTTGAGCCGGTTGCGGACGAGGGCTTCGAGTCGGTCGAGGGCCATGACGGCGAGGTTGGCGAGGCTGTGCTTGACGTGTGCCCAGACCCATTCGACGGGGTTGAGGTCGGGTGAGTAGGCGGGCAGCAGGAACACCGTCAGCCGGGCGCGCTGGTCGACCAACTCGCGCACGGCGCGGGAGACATGGGTGTTCAGACGGTCCCAGACCAGCACGATCGGCGCCTTGACGAGTTGGTGGACGCCGTCGACCAGGGCGATGAAGTCGCGCTCGCCCATGCTGCGGCGCATGCCCTTGCCCGCGGGGTGGGTGACCAGGCGGTGGCACAGCCGGGTGCGCGAGCCCGGCCGCACCGCGATCAGCCCCGCCACCGACAGGCGTCCCGCGCGGCGCCCGCTGACGGTCACGACCGGCGTGCGGCCCCGTCTGCCCCAAGTGCGTCCGCGGGGCGGTCGGCGGGTGAAGCCTGCCTCGTCCTCGAAGCAGATGTATCCCCCGCAGGCCGCCCGGACTCTTCTACCTCCGCCCAGGTCACCTCCTTCCACCCGGTGACGGCCCGCTCGTCGCGCCCGGCCACCCGACGCGCGGGGACCTGCGGGCTGAAACCGAGCCGGTGCATCAGCCGCGTCGCCCCGGACACGCTGTAGGTGACGTGGAACTTCCGCCCGATCAGCGTGACCACCCGCGCCGCCGTCCATACCTGGTCCTCCACCCAGCCGTGCGCGGCCGGACCCTCGTCCAGATACGCGGCGAGCTTGGCGAGGCAGCGCCGCGACAGGCGGCACCGCGACCCGCCCGGGCCGCGCGATGCCAGCGCCTCGACCCCACCGTCACGCCACAACTGGTGCCACTGGTAGGCCGACTTCCCACTCACCCGCAGGCGCCGGGCCACCTCCGCCGACTTGACCTCCTGCTCGAACAACTCGGCTGCCTGCATGCGCACCGACTCCCGACGCAGCCGTCCTGCGGCGATCAGCCCGCCCCCATCCGCATATCTCACACACCAGGAGGTACAGCCACCGCTTCAGGCCCATCAGGCACTCCACATAAATTCACCCTGACGCGCCGAAGTCAGTAAAGAACAAGGCTAGGGCCAATACCGGTGATTTAGGTTGTTTTCCGGCTGGTTGAGGTCGCTCGGGTCGGCCCGACCAGCCGGACCATCGGGATGTCGGGTCGCGGTGAGCTGCGGTGCTCGGTGCGTTTGAGTGCCCAGTTGGACATCTTGCGTTTGATCACGCGGGGGTTGGAGCGCAACCGCCGTGCGGGCAGCAGTCGTTCGGCGATCTCACTCAGGCTCTGGGCGATGGCCCGGGCGAGTCGGGAGGGGGGAAAGCGCCGCCTGCCCGGTGACGTGGCGGCGGACGATGCGAAGGGTACGGGTGAACGAGATCCGGTCCGGGTCGTGTCCGCCCTTGAGGGCGGCCTGGTGCATCAGGTCCCGCAACGCATGGTGGACCAGCAGGAACGCGAAGATCTCCTGCTCGATGCCGGACGGGTGCTGTGAACGGAGCACGAGGCGTGGCCCACCCTGGTGGTTCTTGATCTCGTCCAGGACGTTCTCGATCTCCCATCGCTGGGCATACAGGGCGGCGAGCTCGTCGGCCGGTGCCTGAACAGGGTCGAGGACGGTGGTGATCAGCCGGTAGACGGTGCCGTTGCGGCCGAGACCGTACTCGATCACACGGACCCGTTCGGGGTCCGTGCGGCGGTAGTTGTCCCGTGCGGCGACGATCTCCGACAGGTAGGAACCGTCCGCGAGAGTCTCGATCACGGGCAGCACGACGAAGCTGCGGACCCGCCACAACAGGTCGGCACCGGTCGCCTTCGCGGTCCGCCACAGGTCGAAGCCGCAAAATCCCCGGTCCGCCAGGACGAGCATGCCCTCGGTCAGGGCGGGGAACAGCCGCGTGGCCAAAGCGGTCTCGTGAAGCGCCAGAGGGCCGACCTCGGCCGCGAACACGGCGTGGGTGCCGCACTCGGCCAGGGCCGCCACCCTCACCTGCGGATACGCACTGCGGCCCTGCCCGCGGCTGGTTCCCGGACGCCCGAAGAACTCCGCATTCGCCACCGTGTCCGGCACATCGAAGACGGTGCCGTCCACCGCGATCAGCCGCCAGCGCCGATACCAGGCGCCCTGCGTCCCGGCGACCGCGACCGGCCGGCAGACCCGCCCGAACAGGACCCGCAACGGCTCAGGGCCCAACCGCAGCCGGGCCCGGCCGATCGCCGCCGTCGTCGGTACCCGCCAAGCGGTCGCCCATCGGCCCTCCCGCTCGAGGCCCTGAACGAGGAGCCGGGCCACCTCCTCATAGCCCTGACCGAAGAACAGGCACATCGCCAGGACGAAATAGACCACAACCCGCGCGGGAAGCAGCCGCGTACGCTGCTCGACCCGACCGCACTCGGCGACGACCTCATCGACCAACTCGGGCGGGAAGGCCCGCGTCAGCACCCCCAACGCGATCCGATCCGAGAGCCGGTCACTCGTCGGCGACTTCAACTGTCCAGGCCTTGGCACAACCCACTCAACGACCGAACCACACCAAAGTCACCGGTATTGAGGCTAGGGCCTGTCTTCAAACCCCCGTCGTCGCCCGCGGGGGCCCCGCGGTGTCCGGTGCGTGCTCTCGGCGTGCCGGCCGGAAGCCCTCGTACTGGGTGTACTCAGGTTTTCGGCCGGTGCGGCAAGAGGGCGTGCCAGGCGGCGTGGGGCAGACGGGGGTTCGAAGACAGGGCATCTAGCCCGGCGCGCCGCCCCTGTGGGACCCTGGCGCGAGCGGGATGCGGCCGCGGCGGAACACCGGGACGGGGAGTCGAAGTGAGCGCACGCCTGGTCGGGTCACGATGAACATCAGCGTGGTCATCCCGTCCTACAACGTCGGCCCGCAGGTGCGGCGACTGCTGTCGTGCCTGGCCCTCTGCGAGCTCGACGCCGGTGACTCGTTCGAAGTCGTCGTGGTGGACGACGGCTCCGACGACGGCACCGGGGAACTCCTCGCCGCACTGAAGCCGCCCTACCCCCTGCAGTACCTGTTCCTGCCGCGGACCCCGGCCTCCGGCCGGGCGGCGGCGCGCAACGCGGGAATCCGCGCGGCCTCCGGCGACGTGGTCGTCCTGGTCGACGCCGACCAGGTCGTCGAGCCCGGCTTCCTCGCCGCGCACGCCCGGTACCACCGGCTCCGCACCGACCTGGTGGTGGCCGGTCCCCGGGGCGACATGGCCGAGGGGGAGATCGACGACGAGCGCCTGGCCCGGGAGTTCTCGCTCGACGCGATGCCGGAGATCGTCAGATGGGACGGCCGGGAGTTCCTGCTGGCCGAGTTCTCGGAGAACTTCGACAACCTGGAGACCTGCTGGCACTACGCGTTCACCTGCAACCTGTCGGTGCGCCGCGAGCACCTGCTCGCGGTCGGGGGCTTCGACGAAGGCTTCCTGGGCTGGGGCCTGGAGGACTCCGAGCTCGGCTACCGGCTGCGGCGCCGGGGGCTGGCGTTCGCGTTCCAGCCGGAGGCGCTGTCCTACCAGAGGGAGCGCGAGGTCACGGCGGAGATGCTCGGCCAGTGGCGCACCAACCTCGACCACTTCGTCGCCAGGCACGCGGGGGTGGCCGATGTGGCGATCCAGCAGGTCATCTGCCGGGCGTTCGACCCGGCGGAGGCGGAACGCGCCCTCGGCTGGCTGGACTGCACGGTCCGGATGGAGTACGCCGCGCGGGCGCTGGCCGGCCGGCTGCCCGAACCGACCTCGTACGCGTTGCTGGAGGTGGACGACGACAACGTCCGGGACGTCCTCGCCCGGCTGCCCGGGCTGGCCGCCGAACGCGATCTGCTGGTCCTGGACGACACGGAGCGGGCGGTGCTGGCCGGACCGGCGCAGTGCACCGGGACGACGCGTGAGCTGGTGTACTTCCACCGGCCGTCCGCCGACGCCAGGAAGAAGATCCTCGCCCGCTACCCCGTCGGGCCCGACGGACTGACGCCCTGACCGGTCGTTTCGGAGTAGTGGGTTCGGTTCAGGGGCCCGGCAGTCGAGGGCCGCGGGCCGGATGCGGCGGCGTGACGGCCTGGCGGCGGCCGCGGGACCGGACCGGGGCGGGCGGGGTGACCGCGCCCGCACGAGGCGCTGCCCGCCGAACTGCGGGCGGCGGGCAGCGGGCAGCGGGCACCACCTGATCGCCGACCGGAACGGCCCCCGCTCGCCGTCACCCCGGCCGGCACCTTCGCGGATCGATCAGGTGGCTGGAGCCCCTGACTCCGGCCGCCCGATCCGAGCCTTGAACAGTTCCTAGCCCCGGGGTCCTAGCCCCGGGGGATCAGGACGACCTTGCCGAGATTGCGCCGGGACTCGATGATCTCGTGGGCGCGGGCCGCTTCCGCGAGCGGGATCTCGGCGAACACGCGCGGGCGCAGGGTGCCGTTGCGGTGGAGTTCCCACAGTTCGTCGAGCCAGCGCGCGTACGTGTCGGGCTCGCCCCGGGCGACAGCGGCCATCCGGAAGCCGACGACCGAGGCGCTCCGGACCAGCAGTTCGTACGCGTCGATCGTGCCGCCGCCCGAACTGAAGGCGACCAGTCGGCCGCCTTCGGCCAGAGCGCGTACCGCGGGGCGGAGGAGCTCTCCGCCGACCCCGTCGAGGACGACGTCGACCGGATCGCCCCAGGACTCGTCCCCGTAGAGCACGACCTCGTCGGCGCCGAGGGCGCGGACGAACTCCGCCTTGTCCGCGCTGCTGACGGCGGCGACGACGCGGGAGGCCCCGCCCGCCCTGGCGTACTGCAGGGCGAGGGTGCCGACCGCGCTGGCCGCCGCGGTGACCAGGACGGCATCGCCGGGGCGGGGGCGGCCGGCCTCGTGGGCGCCGCGTGCGACCAGGCCGCTGCGGACCAGGGCCACGGCGTCCACGGCCGTCGCACGGTCCGGAATGCGCGAGGCCATCGCCCGGTGGAGGAGAGCCAGTTCGGCGTAGCCGTGGGAGAAGCAGAGGCCGGTGACGCGGTCGCCCACGGCAAAACCGGTGGCGCCTTCACCGACGGCGACGACGGTGCCCGCCACCTCGCCGCCGAGCGGTCCTGGTTCGGTGCCCTCGCGCACCCGCCGTACGGCGGGCAGCGTGACTCCGACCGCCTCGCTGCGGACGAGCAGCTCGCCCGGCCCCGGCTCCGGAACGGGGGCCTCCTCGGTGAAGAGGACCTCGGGGCCGCCGTTGACCTCGTAGCGGACACGGCGCATGGACACCTCCGGGTTCGACGCACGACTCGCGATCGTTGGGATTACCAATGGACGGCAGCCTAGGGGCAGGTCATGGGGAAGTCCAACGATTTCGGGATAGCCTGCTCCCATGACCCGCACCGAGAGCCAGGGCGCCCTGGCTCGGCTCCAGTCCCTGCCGAGCTGGCTGGCCGGCCGGGTCGCGGCGCGCGGCCGGGGCCTGGTCGCCGAGGCGATCGCCGAAGAAGGGCTGAAACCGCCCCACCACGCCGTGCTCGCGGCGGTGGCCGAGTACGGGCCCGTCGCCCAGGCGGACCTGGTGCGCCGACTGGGCTTCGACCCGAAGGACGTGGTCCTCCTGCTCAACCACCTGGAGGAGGCCGGGCTGGCCCGGCGCGCACCCGATCCGCGGGACCGCCGCAAGAACGCGGTGACGGTGACGCCGGCGGGCACCCGGACCCTGGAGCGGTGCGCACGGCTGGCGGAGCGGGCCAACGCCGAACTGCTGGCACCGCTCAGCGCGGCGGAACGCCGACAGCTGATGGAACTCCTGACGCGGGTGCACGAGTCCTAGGACCTGTCGTCGAACCCCCGCCGGAGCCGGGCGGCGGGTACGCGCGCGCCCGGGCGCCGTCGGGCGCCCACCTCCGCAGCCGGTGGTGGGCGCCCTTCCGCGGCCCGGACCGCCGGGGCGTCCGGTCCGGCGACGACGGCTCGGTCCGTGTCCACCGGGTGTCGGTCGACGGCACCCCGGACCGGGCGGTCAGCTGATCCGAACGGAACGGCCTACGCGTTCCAGGGCGCCTTGGGCCACCACAGGTAGCCGAGGTTGCCGAGCAGCCGGACGTCCCAGTACACGACCGTGAACGCGCCCGCCACCAGGAACGCGGTCGCGGTCAGCGTCGCCGCCCGGCCCGGCTTGGTGGCCAGCCAGCGCTGCACGGGCGTGCCCAGCGCGAAGGAGAGCAGCAGGAACAGCAGCGCCATCACCAGGACGTTGCCGATCGACTGGAGAGCGAACGCCACCGCCCCGTACAGCGGGTCGTGCTCCTGCGCCGCGTGCCGGAACAGGTTGCGGAACAGCGGGTAGGGGCGGCCGATCAGGAAGCCACCGACCAGCACGCCGACCAGCACCAGCGGGGCGTTCGGGAACCGGCGGGCCACCCCCGCCAGCGGGTCGGGCAGCACCCCGGCCGCGGCCAGCCCGATCACCAGCATGACCAGGCCGATCACGCCGAACACGATCATCGCCTGGAGGATGCGCGGCGAGAGCGTCCCGGGCGCGGACGCGGTGGAGAACTGCGGCAGGTGGGTGCCGTACAGGCCGACCAGCACCCCGTACCCGGCGGAGACCGGCAGCATCCCGGCCGCCAGCCAGCCCAGCGGGCGCAGCGCGTGCCCCAGCCGCTGACGGCGGGTCAGGCTCATCTGGCCGACCAGCGGGCCGACCGCGCCGAACACCGCCACGTTGCAGGCCGTGAACGAGCCGGCCAGGCCGGAGACGAAGGCGAACAGGACCCCGGCGGCGACGCCGCTCAGCGGGGTGGACCGGGCGTCGTGGCCCAGCAGGCGGTCGGCGGTGGTGAAGCCGATCTCGTCGTCGGCCAGTTTCGAGGACCAGGCGTAGGCGAGCAGCAGCCCGCCCAGGAGGCCCAGCAGGACGACCAGGGCGCGGCGGCGCGGGAACAGGCCGTTGACGAACAGCGAGGTGGCGCGCGGCGGCGCCTTCACCGTCCGGCCCGTGATGGTCTCGGTCACGTGGGGTCTCCTCGGCTCACGGAGGGCCGCTCCCGAAGGGTGTCGGGAACGGGTGGCGCGCGGGGGCGTCACAGAGTGTCGTGGATCCGACCGGTGGGGTGACTACTTCCGGGTTGCCCGGCATCGGCACGGTGGGAGAAGCCCCGCGCCGCCGGGGTCCCGAGCATGTAACCGGAGAGCTGCGGCCATCCGGGCGCGCGGCGGGCGGGAGGCAGTGATGAGCGGAGGCTGGCGGGCGGTCCGACGACGCCTGTTGACACCGAGTCACAACGAGACGAAGTTGTCCACCAGGGGTTTCCACCTCAAGGACGACGCGGCGCGGACCAACCTGGAGACCGTCGGCGGGACCTTCCTCGACGGTTACGCGATCGCCGTCGAGGCGCGCGACCAGGACGAGGCGCACGAGCGGCTGGAACGGATACCGGTGCGCTACCGGGGCTTCGCCTACGAGGGCGCGGCGATGGGCCTGGCCATGCTGGACGGCCTGCCGCTGCCCGGCAACGACCGGGTCGCCCGGTTCCTGGCCGGCCACGGCGCGCCGCACGACTACATGGTGCACGTCGGGGTCGGCTGGGCGATGGCCCGGCTGCCCCGCTTCCGCTGGGCCTCGATCGCGCCGCCCGACCCGCTGCTGCGCTGGCTCGCCCTGGACGGGTACGGCTTCCACCAGGCGTACTTCCGCACCGCGCGGTACGTGCACCAGCACCACCGGGAGAGCGACTTCCCGTGGCCCGGCGACGGGACCGGGCGCTACGCGGGGCACGCCATCGACCAGGGCGTCGGCCGGGCCCTGTGGTTCATCGGCGGCACCGACCCGGCCGTGGTCGCCGACCTGGTCGACGGCTACCAGGCCGACCGGCACGCCGACCTGTGGGCCGGGGTCGGGCTGGCCGCCTGCTACGCGGCCGGGGCCACCGACGCCGAACTACGCCTGCTGCTCGACCGGGCCGGCCCGCACCGGCCCCAACTCGCCCAGGGCGCGGCCTTCGCCGCCACCGCCCGGATCGAGGCCGGCCTGCTCACCGAACACGCCGAAGCCGCCACCGCGGTGCTCTGCGGGCTCACCCCGCAGCAGGCCGCCGGGGTGTGCACCCGGGCCCGGCCGCGCCCGGCGGTCGACGGCCCGGTCCCCGCGTACGAGGTGTGGCGGCAGGAGATCGCCGACCGGATCACCGACCTGGCCGCCGGAGCCCACCGGTGAGCGCCCCCGAGCCCGTCCCGGCCGCCCCTGTCCCCGCTGTCCCCGCTGTCCCCCCTGTCCCTGCCGACTCGCCCGCCGCCCCGCCCGCCCCGCCCGCCCCGCTCGCCGGTCCCGCCGTCGTCCGGCCGCGGCGGGGCGGGTCCCGGCGGCCGCCGGGGCCGTCGCGGGTCGCCACGCCGTTGCTGCTGGCCCGGATGGCGGCCGACCGGCTGGCGGTGATGACCGGGGCGGCGGCGGCCTACGGCGACGCGGTGCGCCTGCCGCTCGGCCCGAAGACGCTCTACTTCTTCAACCACCCGGACCACGTCCGCCGGGTGCTCACCGACAACAGCGCCAACTACCACAAGGGCATCGGCCTGGTGCACGCCCGGCGCGCCCTCGGCGACGGGCTGCTGACCAGCGAGGGCGAGCGCTGGCGGGCCCAGCGCAAGGTGATCCAGCCGGTGTTCCAGGCCCGCCGGATCAACCGGCAGGTCGACGTGATCGCCGAGGAGGCGGCGCTGCTCGCCGAGCGCCTGCGCCGGACGGCGGGCCCGGGCCCGGTGGACGTCCGGCAGGAGATGACCTCGCTCACCCTCGGGGTGCTCGGCCGCGCCCTGCTGGACGCCGACCTGGGGGCGCACGCGTCGATCGGCGAGGCGTTCGAGGTGGTCCAGGACCAGGCCATCTTCGAGATGATGAGCCTGAGTTCGGTGCCCTCCTGGGTGCCGCTGCCGCTCCAGCTCAGGTTCCGCCGGGCCCGCGCCGAGCTGGACCGGATCGTCGCCGCGCTCGCCGACGAGCGCCGCCGCCGGCCCGCCGCCGACGGCACCCGGGACGACGTGCTGTCCCGGCTGATCGACGCCACCGCGGACGAGGGCGACCCGGCGGCCCGGCGGGCCCGGATGCGCGACGAGCTGGTCACCCTGCTGCTGGCCGGGCACGACACCACCGCCAGCACCCTCAGTTGGAGCCTGTACCTGCTCGACCGGCACCCGGAGGTCGGCGACCGGGTCCGCGCCGAGCTGGACGAGGTGCTCGGCGACCGGCTGCCGGCCCTGGACGACCTGCACCGGCTGACCTACACCTCGATGGTCCTCCAGGAGGTGATGCGGCTGTACCCGGCGGTCTGGCTGCTGCCCCGCAAGGCGCTCGCCGAGGACGAGGTCGGCGGCTTCCGGGTGCCGGCCGGCGCCGACGTCGTGCTCTGCCCCTACACCCTGCACCGGCACCCGGAATTCTGGGACGAGCCGGAGCGCTTCGACCCCGAGCGCTTCGCCCGGGGCCGCTCGGCGGGCCGCCACCGCTACGCCTACGTGCCGTTCGGCGCCGGGCCTCGGGTCTGCGTGGGCAGCAGCCTGGGCATGCTGGAGGCCACCGTGGTGCTGGCCGTCCTGCTGCGCCGCCTGCACCTGGCCGTCCCGCCCGGCCACCGGGTGCGGGCCGAACCGATGCTGACCCTGCGCGTCAAGGGCGGCCTCCCGATGACCGTCCGCCCGCGCGACTGACCCCCCGCACTCCGTACTCCGTACTCCCGTACGCCCGTACGCCCGGACCGCGAAGGGCCCGGACCGCGAAGGGCCCGGACCGATTCCGGGGGCCAGCGGTCCTCGCCACACCCGTGATCAGGGGAGTGGCGAGGACCGGGGCGGCAAGAGGCGCGATCCGGACGTGACCCACGGGCACCCGGGACGCCCCGACGCGGCGCACCGGTCCGCAGCCGCGCGCGGGTTCCGTCCCGAGGAGCGCGAGCTGCCGCGCGGAGGTCCGCTGCGCGACCCTGTCCAGGACGGCCTGCTGCGGCAGTACTCCCCCGAGGACACCGACCTGCCGGCCCACGGCCCCCGGACGTCCGGCCGCGCTGCCGGCGGTGCGGGCCCCGGCCTTTCGGGCCGTGTCGGCGGGGGAGGAAAGGCCACCGCTCCCCGGGGGCGCTCGCAACCGCCCCCGGCGCATCCGTACGTCCGTACGTGCGCCCTGGCGCGTGCGGGCACGGTCGTGCGATAACTCAGGGGGGGATGAAATCCTTCCGGGTGACTCGCTTCCGGCGACGGCGGAATGCGCCCGGCAAGGCCGCACGGAAGTCGATCACCGGTCTACCGTTTTGCCGTTCGCCGATTCCGGCGGTTTTCGCCGGAGTGGCTGCGGGTACCGCTTGCCGAGGTCCTTCCGGCACGCGTGCCCGGCGGTACCGGGGGGAGGGGACTGCGGGTGACGGATCTTCAGGGCGCGCCCTGGCGCGAGCTGTTCACGCCCGGCGAGCGGCTGGGCTGGACGTTCACCGACCTGAGCCGGCTGCACCGCCCCTTCCCGGACCCCGAGCCCGCCCCGCCGGACCGGTCCGGCACCGCACCCGGCACCGCGCCGGACACTCCGGAAGGCGCCCAACTCCCGCCGTGGAAACGGACGTTCGACGTCCTGTTACAGGCCGCCATGGCCACCGCCCTGGGCACCGCCGCCGGGCTTCCGCTCGGCGCCTGGCACACCCTCCGGACCGGCAGCCCGCTGGAGCCCGCCGCCCTGTTCGGCGGCGCCGCGCTGGTCGGCCTGGCCGCCGGGGCGCTCTGGTGCCTGCTGCTGGCCGCCCACCGGGCCCTGCTCCGCGCCTTCCGGGCCTGGCGCCGCCGGGTGCACCGGCAGCGGCTGCGGACCGCCCGGGCCGCCTGGCAGCACCGTCGTGACGCACACGAACTCGCAGAGCGGGAAAGGCTTTCCACCGTCGAGGAATGGCGGCCCGCAAAAGTACCGGAGAGCTGGCGCCGGATCGACGTGGTCGGCGGGAACCTCTGGGGGTGGGAGGCGTTCCTGACCGTTTTCGGCTGCTCCACCCTGGCCGGCCGGGGGCCGGCCACCGTCCTGGACCTGTCCGGCGAACTGGTGGTGCGCGAACTCGCCCGGGGCGCGGCCGCATCGGGGCTCACCGTGGACGTCCAGCTGCTTCCGGCCGAGCTGGCCGGAAGCGACCTGCTGGCCGGGCTGGCGGTGCCCGCCCTGGTGGAGGTGTTCGTCGAGTCGCTGCACGGCGGCGCCGCCGAGGCCGGCCGGGCCGAACGGGCCACCGACACCCGGCTGTTGACCGCCGTCTGCGAGGTGCTGGCCGTCGGCGGACTGTCGATGGCCCGGATCGCGGCCGGTCTGCGGGTGCTGCTGGGCGAGCCCGCCGGACCGGCCGACCCGGCCGGGGCCGACGCCCTGAGCGCCGCCGAACGCGCTTTCCTGGCCGACGAGTTGTTCTCCGCCGACTACCGGGCCGGGGCGGCCGACGGCCTGCGCCGGATCGAGGCGCTGGCGCACGCGCTGGGGCCGCTGGGCACCCGGCGCACACCGCGCGCCCCGGCGGCGCTGCGCTGCGTGGCGCTCTCCACCGAGTGGCACAGCGGCTCGGCCGACTTCCTGGCCGACCTGGTGGTCGCCTGGGCGGCCCGGCGGGTGGCGGGCGGCCCGGCGGAGTCGACCACCCTGATCGTGGCCGGGGCGGACGGCCTGGCCGCCCGGCACCTGGAGCGGCTGACCGACCTGTGCGAACGGCGCGGGGTCCGGCTGGTGGTGGTGTTCCGCCACCTGCGGGAGGTGTCGGCCGGGCTGCTCGGCGCCGGTCCGGTCGCCTTCATGCGGCTGGGCAACCACGAGGAGGCCGCCCGGGCCGCCGACTTCATCGGCCGCGAGCACCGGATCGAACTCTCCCAGCTGGCCGAGACCCTGGGCGGCAGCGAGACCCACAGCACGACGGCCACCGACGGCGGCTCGGACGGGGGCGGACTGACCACCTCCCGGTCCCGCTCCGGCGGCCCGCCCGGCAGCGCCTCCTGGAGCCGCTCGGACACCCACGCCTGGAACGTCTCCCGCACCTGGGGCAGCACGCTGGGCCGGGCGGACGGCACCAGTTGGAGCACCACGCGGACCGGACAGCGGGTGCACGAGCACACCGTCGAGCCGGGCGTGCTGCAACGCTTGCCGGACTACGCCATGGTGCTGGCCGGCCACGGCGCGGGCCGCCGCTGGGTCGGCGCGGTGGAGGTCAACCCGGGCATCGCCCTGCTCCGGGCCGCCCGCACCGCCGCGCTCGCCCGCACCGGCCCGGCCGCCGCCCTGGACCCGGCCGACGACACCGTCTACCTGGACGCACCGCCGCCCGTACCGCACGCCCTCGCGGCCGCCGCGCGGTGCCGGCCTGACGGGCCGGCCGGACGGGACGGGCAGGCCGGAGGGGACGGTACCGGATGACCACCACCGTGCCCGGGCCGCCGCTCGCCCCGCCCACCGCCGACTGGCCCGAACGGCCGTACCGGATCGAGGAGGTGCTGCGGCCCTCCGGTCCGGCCGGACCGCCCCTCCCCTCGGCGCGGGCCGCGCTGGTCGCCGCGTACCACCGGGCCCTGGCCTCCGGCGGGCGGCCGCTGCTCGCCGGGTGGTACCGGCTCCGGCCGAACGGCCCGGTGCGGGTGGTGGCCGGGGCTCCGGGCGGGTTCCCGTTCCTGCCCGGAACCCGGGGCGGGACCACCGAACGGGACCGGCTCGCCGCCGAGTTGGCCGCCTTCCCGTGGTGGGTGCCGCTCACCGCCGCCGTCGACCTCCCGGCTCCGCCGCCGCCCGGCCTGCCGCGGGCCACCGCCGGGCCGACCGGCGGACCGGAGCTCTCGCTGCCCGGTTGCTGGCCCGGCCCGTTCGCCCGGCTGCTGCTGGCCCACCCGCTCGGACCGGACGAACTCGACGCCGAGGCGGCCCGGTTGGCCGCCGCCGAACGGGACGCCCGGAGCCGGGGCGGCTCGCCGGAGTACCAGCTCCGGGCCGACCGGTACGCCTGGCTGCACCGCGAGGTCCGGGCGGCCCGCTCCACCGGGCTCTGGCGGGTCCGGCTGCTGGCGGGCGGCACCGACGCCGCCTCGGCGGCCACCGTGGCCGGCCTGCTGGTGGCCGGGCACGACCTCGACGCCACCCCGCACGCCCTGGCCCCGCTGCCACCGGTGCCCGGTCTGGCCACCGCCCTCGCCCTCGACCGCCCCGCACCTGCCGGAGCACCGGCCCCGCCACCGGCCCCGCCGACCGCCGCGCCACCACCCACCGTGCCACCAACCACCGTGTCACCACCCACCCTTCCACCAAGGGCTGTCGACGGTCCCTCGGACCTCTGGGGCGACGGCGGGCACCGGGTGCCGTTCCCGGCCGGGGCCGAGCTGCTGGCCGAGCTGGTCCGGGTGCCGGAGACCGAGGTGCCCGGCGTCCGGCTGGTCGAGGCGCCCGGTTTCGACGTCACCCCGGAGCCCGCCGCCGACGGCCCCGCCCTCCCGCTCGGCCGGGTGCTGGACCGGTACGGCTCCCCCACCGCCGCGCTGCCCGTCCCGCTGGCCTCGCTCAACCGGCACGCCTTCGTCTGCGGGGCGACCGGCGCGGGTAAGTCACAGACCGTCAGGACCCTGCTGGAGGGACTCTCCCGGCTCCCCGAACCGGTGCCCTGGCTGGTGATCGAACCCGCCAAGTCGGAGTACGCCGGGATGGCCGGCCGGCTGGCCGGGCACGGCGGGGTGCTGGTGATCCGCCCCGGCGATCCGGACGCCGTGCCCGGCTGCCTCAATCCGCTGGAGCCCGCGCCCGGCTTCCCGTTGCAGACCCACGTCGACCTGGTGCGAGCCCTCTTCCTGGCCTCGTTCGACGCGGTCGAGCCGTTCCCCCAGGTCCTGGCCCAGGCCCTGACCAGGTGTTACCGGGAGGCCGGCTGGGACGTCGCGCTCGGCGAGCCGCTCACCCCGGGCCCGGCGCCGCGCCACCCGGGCCTGGGCGACCTGCGCCGGGCCGCGCTCCAGGTGGTCGAGGAGATCGGCTACGGCCGGGAGATCACCGACAACGTGCGCGGCTTCATCGACGTCCGGCTCAACTCGCTCCGGCTCGGCACCCCCGGCCGGTTCTTCGAGGGCGGCCACCCGCTCGACCTGCCCGCCCTGCTACGGCGCAACGTGGTGCTGGAGCTGGAGGACATCGGCAGCGACCAGGACAAGGCCTTCCTGATCGGCGCCGTCCTGCTCCGGATCACCGAGCACCTGCGCCGCCGCGCCACCACCGGCCCGGTCGCCCTCCGGCACGTCACCGTGATCGAGGAGGCCCACCGGCTGCTGCGCAACGCGGTGCCCGGCACCCCGGCCGCCCACGCGGTCGAACTGTTCGCCGGTCTGCTCGCCGAGGTCCGCGCCTACGGCGAGGGCATCGTGGTGGCCGAGCAGATCCCCTCGAAGATCATCCCCGATGTGCTGAAGAACTCGGCCGTGAAGATCGTCCACCGGCTGCCCGCCCAGGACGACCGGGCCGCCGTCGGCAGCACGATGAACCTGACGGAGGACCAGTCCCGCCAACTGGTCGCCCTCCCGCCCGGCCGGGCGGCGGTCTTCACCGACGGCATGGACCGGCCGGTGCTGCTCTCGCTGCCGCTGCGCGAGGCCGCCGAGAGTCCGGATGGCGCCGACCGCCTCCCGCCGGTGCAGCCGCGCGAACCGGTCTGCGGCAGCAGGTGCCGGGCCCGGCCGTGCACCCTGCGGGAGATCGGCGCCGCCGCCCGGCTGGCCGAACAGCCCCGGCTGGTCCTGTGGGTCGAGGTGCTGGTGCTCGCCCACCTCACCGGCGAGCCGGCGCCCGCCCCCGAACCGGGCTGGCTCGCCGCGCTGGCCGCCCCTGCCGACCCCCGCACCCTGGAGTGCGCGGTCGGCCACCGGATCACCGAGGCGCTGGCCGACCGCCCCGGCCTGGCCGTCCACTACCGGCCCGGCGAGCTGGCCGCCCACCTCGCCGAAGTGGCGCTGCGCCAACTCGGCGCCCCCGGGGCTCCCCCGCCCTGCGACGGCCGCGAGACCCACTGGCAGGCCGGCCGGTTCCGCTGGGTCGACGTGCACCGCGCGCTCACCGCACACCCGCCGGACGGCCGGCCGCACCCCGACACCGCCGCCTGGCGGGCCCGCGGCCTCGACCTGCCGGGCGCGGACACCGTCGAGCAGCTCGACGCCTTCCGCCGCCACCCCGACAACCACCTGCCCCCGCGCACCCTCGTCACCGGCCGGTCCGACCCGCCGCCGCGGACCGGGCCGCCGCCCTGCTCGACGTCTCCCCCGATCCGGTCACCCGGCTGCGCCGCGCGATCGCCTTCCTCGGCCTGCCCCGCCCCTGGCCGATCGCCCGGCTCCACCCCGGGGCCGCCGCCCGCACCACCACCGCACCCCACTCCGCCAGGAGGGCCGGAGCATGAGCGTGGACACCGCACGGCCGCACGCCGACGACCCGGACGCCCCGGCCCGGACGCCCCCGGCCCGGACGCCCCCGATCCCGCCCCGGCCGTCCTCGAACAGCCCGCCGCCCGCTACGAGGCCGAGCTGGACCACTCCCCGAACCGGAACCGGAAACGGAACCGGAGGACGAACCACCCACCCTCGACCTGGAGTTGGCGGCCCCCGACGAGGACCCGGAGGAGGACTTCGACCCGGCCTTCGACCTGCGCCCGTTGGGCGGCGGATTCCGGCCGGAGGTCCGGGACCCGGACCGGGCCCTGCTCCCCAAGGAACTGGCGATCGCCGAACTGCTGGCCGAGCGGGGCGCCCGGGTCGACGCTCGCCCGGCCGACCACGGCGCCGGGGGCAGGAACCCCGACACGGTGGTCCGCAAGGGACCCGACGAGCCCGGTGTCGTCACGGAGTTCAAGACCGTCACCGGCAATCAGAACGCACTGAAGCAGGAGATCCGGCTCGCCAGCAAGCAGGTGGCCGGAGGGGACGGCGAGGTGGTGGTGGACATCCGCGGGAGCTCCATCACCAGGGAGGAGGCCGACCGGGCGTACCGCCGGGCCGCCGGGCAGCGATCGGACGATCCGGAGAAGCCCGCGACCCGGATAGCGAAGGCAGTGCACATCATTCTCGGAGACGACGAGATCGTCTCGTACGAAAGGCGTTCCTGAATGTCCCAGCAGGACTTGGTGTTCGTCGCCGACGACCGTCCGCTCGCCGAAGCCGCCCGGGAGATCGCCCGTGCCGTCGGCGCCTCGGTGGACCCGGAGCACTCCTCCCCGGAGCGGATCTCGCTCGTGCTCAACAGTTCCTCCGCCGGGGCCGAGGTCGAGGTCAGGTGCCACGTCGAGCGCAACGTGTTCGCCGAGAAGGACCCGTCACCGGAGGAGGTCAACGCCTACGACGGGTACCCCGTCCTGCTCGACGTCTGGCTCCGGCGCCGCGACGACCGGCGCCAACAGGCCGAAGCGAAGGCCCTGTTCGAACGTCTGGCACAGGCCAGCCCGCAGGCACCGACCCTCCTGGTGCAGGAGTTGGGCCTGCTCGTCGCCGCCCACCTCCCCGCCCGGGGGGTCCACGAGTTCCCCCCCGACACCACGGTGGACGCCGAGGACCGGGACGCCTGGGGAGACTGGGTGGTGCCCGGGACGTGAGGCCGGCGGTGCGGAGTTGGCGAGGTCGCGGACGCCGAACAGGCTGCCGAGGGCGTCGTGGTCCCGCGGTCGTGCCGACCGCCGGACCGCGCGCACCGGCGGTCTTCCGCCCTCGGGGAGCGTCGGGTCGTTGATCCACTGCCCGGTGTGAGCGACGGCCGGTGGTGCACTCCGCCTCCGGGCAGGAGGGGGCGGGCACGCCGGACGCCCGGCCGGGGGTATCCGGCCGGGCGTCGGTGGGGAGGTGGCGCGGCGTCAGCCGGCGAGGCGGGCGAAGGCGCCGCCGTGGTAGAGCAGCGGGTCGCCGCCGGTGGAGCGGCCCGCGCCCAGGACGGTGCCGACGAAGATGGTGTGGTCACCCCCCTCGTGGGCGTCGGCGAGGCGGCACTCCAGCCACGCCTGGACGTGGTTGAGCACGGGCGCCCCGGTGTGGCGGCCGCGGGTGTGGCCGATCCCGTCGAACTCCCGGGCGCCGCGCGGGCGTCGGCGGTCGGCGAAGTGCCGGGCCACCCACTCCTGGTCGCGGGCGAGCACCGAGACCGCGAACGCCCCCTCGGCCAGCACGGCCGCGTGGACCGCGGCCGACTTCACCACGCACACCAGCACCTGCGCCGGTTCCAGCGAGACGGAGGTGAAGGAGTTGGCCGTCATGCCGCACGGCGTCTCGCCCCCGGCGGTCAGCACGGTCACCCCGGTGGGGAAGCGTCCCAGCACCCCGCGCAGCGCCCGGGGGTCGTGGACGTCGGCCTCGGGCGCCTCCGCGGGCAGCGGGGGCAGGTCGAGCGAGCCGGGCAGCGGTGCGGAGGCGGGCGGGTAGGAGGACATCGCGATCACCCCACGGTGGTGGTGCCGGTCAGGGAGGGTGCCGTCGCGGGGACGGCGTAGGGCTCCAGGGCGAGCCGCAGCGGTTCGGGCACCCGGGTCGGGCGGGTGTCGGTGTTGGGGCCGCGCATGCAGGCGACCCGCTGCTGCCCGCGGGCGACCAGGTACTCGGTGCCGTCGGGGCCGAGCTTGACGTAGTCGAAGGTGAAGGCGACCTGGGTCTGGGTGAGGTCGGCGAGGCGCATCCGGATGGACAGCTCGTCGAAGGCGGTGATCTCGGCGAAGAACTCGCAGTCCACCTTGAGGGTGAACAGCTTGAGGTCGGCGCGGATGTCGGCGAGCACCTCGGGGGCCTTCTCCAGCAGGAACATCTCCCGGCAGCGTCCCTGCCAGCGCAGGTAGTTGACGTAGTAGACGTTGCCGACCAGGTTGGTCTCCTCGAAGCCCACCAGGTGGCGGTACTCGTAGTAGTCGGGCCCGGTCACCGGGCGCCTCCCGTCAGGACGGTGAAGGCCACCGGGTCGGCGGCGCCGTCCAGGGCCGTCACGAAGCTCACGATCCGGTGCGCGCCGCCCCGGAGGGCCACCCAGCCGGGCGGCAGGCCGGAGCCGTCCGCGAGGCTGAGCGCGGCCACCGCGTGGCCGGCCTTGCGCAGGGTCTCCACCGCGCCCCAGACCCGGGTCGCGGCGGTGCTCAGCGGCTCGCCGCGCTCGGCGGCCAGCAGGTGGGCCAGCCGTTCGGCGTCGGGGCCGAGCAGGCCCGCCCACTGTTCGGCGGTCCGTTCGGCGACCCGTTCGACGTCGCAGGCCAGCGGTCGGCCGGCGTCGGCGACGACGGTGAAGGTGACGCCCGCCGCGTGCGAGGAGGAGATCCGCCGCCCGTCGGCGAGTTCGGGTCGTCCGTCGGGGCGGTGGTGCACCTCGGTGGTCCGGCCCAGGGCCCAGCTGGCGGCCTCGGCGGTGCGCCGGCGCCGGTCGGCGACGGAGCCGTCGGCGTCCTCGCCGCCGGGCAGGACCACGCAGCGCACGCGGTGGCCGAGCGCCGCCTCGACCCGCCGTTCCAGGAAGGGGCCGAGCAGGGCGGGCAGCCACGGGCCGGAGCCGTCCTGCTTGCGGACGGCCCGCAGCAGCAGGCCCTCCCACTGCTCGACCGGGGAGCCCGCCGCGTCGCGGACGTCCAGGTCGTACAGGTAGCTGTCGCCGTCGCGGGAGCGCTCGCGGGCGTCGAGGAACAGCAGCCGTCCGGTGCGGGCGGCGGCGGCCTCGGCCAGGTGCAGGCGTTCGACGCTGACCGGCAGCAGGGTGGCGTCGGGGACGCACGCCTGGATGGAGTGCATCAGCGCGTCGCGGGTGCCGGGGTCGGCGAGCAGCAGTTCGCCGGGATGGTAGCCGGCGAACCAGTCGGTGCGCGGGGTGTCGTCGATCTCGGCCAGGCAGTGCGTGGCGGCGAGGTCGCGGTAGGCGAGCAGCCGCCGGAAGCGGTCGCCCTGGAACAGCACCGGCCCGTACAGCTGGGCGGGCGTCAGCGGCACCCGGGGCACCTCGTCGGTGACGGGGGCGGGCTCGTCCTCGGGCCGGGCGGCGCCGTAGCGCAGGGTGGCCCGGAAGTGGTCGGCCTGGAAGCCGGTCTCGCCGCTGCGCAGCACCGCCTGGACGGTGTCGGGGCCGGTGGCGAGGACGGCGGTGCGCAGGGTGGTGGCGCCGGTGACGGGGACGACGATGGGGCGCAGGAACTCCATGCCCTCCAGCACCGGGGTGTCCCGGCGGCCGGTCAGCGCGGTGGCGGCCTGGGTCATGGCCTCCATGCCGAGGACGGCGGGGAAGAGCAGGTCGCCGTCGAGCAGGTGGTCGGGCAGGTAGCGGTCGCCGCCGCCGGTGAGTTCGGCGTCCGCCACCAGTTCGATGCCGGGGTAGTGGACCTGCGGGCGCTCCAGGAAGCGCAGCAGCGGCAGTTCGCGCTGTTCGAGGGTGAGGGTGGGCAGGCCGCCGGCGCGGCCCATCACCACCAGGGCGGTGTCGGTGCCGGGGGTGGCGAGCAGCCGGCCGAGCAGGGCGACGCCGTCCTCGGTCGGGATCGGTTCGATGCCCTCGCGGACCAGCGCCTCCAGGACGCCGAGCCGCTCGCCCATGCCGGAGCCGGACCAGACCGACCACTCCAGGGCCAGGCAGCGGCAGTGCGGGTGGTCCTGCTGGAAGCGGACGGTGAGGTCGGTGAGCCAGTCGTTGGCGGTGGCGTAGTCGGCCTCGCCGCGCAGGCCGGCCCGGCCGATGATGCTGCCGAAGGTGACGAACAGGCGCAGCGCGGCGGTGTCGACGGCGGCCAGGACGGCCTCCACGCCGTCGATCTTGGTGGCGAGGGTGCGCCGGAAGGAGTCCTCGTCGAGGGTGGCCAGCGACTGCGGTTCGTTGCGGCCGGCGCCGTGCAGCAGGCCGGTGACGGGGCCGAGTTCGCGGGTGATCTCGGTGACGGCGGCCTTGACCTGGTCGGCGGAGGTGACGTCGGCGCGGGCGTAGTGCACCCGCATGCCGGCGGCCGCCATCCGGGCGAGGTTGTCGGCGAGTTCGGTGTCCCGGGCGGGGTCGGAGCGGCCGATCAGGCCGATCGCGGCGCCGTTGCCGCCGGCCAGGGCGAGGGCGCACTCGGCGGTGATGCCCTTGCCGCCGCCGGTGACCAGCAGGACGTCCCGCGGGCCGAGGGCCTGCCGCCCGGGGTCGGGTTCGAGCGGGACGGGGCGCAGCACGGGGACCCGGCGGGTGCCGTCGGCGTCGTAGTGGACCTCGCTGAAGCCGGTGGTGGCGGCGGTGTCGGCGGCGATCCGGGCGGCGGCCTGCTCGGCGGCCGGGGCGGGCAGTTCCCGGTCGAGGGGCAGGGTGACGACGGTGACCGGGATGTCGGGGGCCTCCAAGTGGAGCGTCTTGGCGAGGCCGGCGGCGCCGCGGTGGTCGCCGACGGCGACGAGCCGGGTGCCGGCCGCGCGGCGGGCCGGGTCGAGGGCGGCGCGGGCGGCGGCGAGCATCAGGCCGAGGTGGCGCTGGTCGCAGTCGCGGGGCAGGGCGAGCAGGACGCCGCCGCCGGGGGCGGTGGCGGTGAGCCGCTCGGCGAGCGGTCCGGCCAGCGGGTGCCGGTCGGTGGCGAAGACCTCCCAGCGGCCGCCGGGTCCGGCGGCGGGGGCGGGCGGCGGGGTCTCGGTGAGGTCGATCCGGAAGGGCCGCACCCAGGGGGCGACGCCGGCGGCGGCGCCGGGGCGGGTGTCCTGCGGCGACTGCTGGGCCAACTCGTCCAGCAGGTCGGCGAGTTGGCTGAGCGTGGAGGTGGCGAACGCGGTGGTGACCATGGGGGCGGAGATGCCCAGTTCCTGGGCGGCCTGGTTCATGATCTGGCCGACGGTGATGGAGCTGAGGTGCAGTTCGTCGAGCGGGTTGGCGGCCGGGTCGACCGTCTCGGCGGGCAGTTCGGCCCGCTCGGCGGCGAGCCGGATCAGCACCTCCAGGCTGGTCGCCTCCCCGGCGGCGGGCGCCGCGGCGGCGGCCGGCCGGGGCGCGGCGGCGGTGGCGGGGGTCGCTCCGGCGTGCTCCAGGACGAAGTCCTCGCCGCCCGTCTCGCAGGGGCTGGCGAAGAACCGGAACTCCTTGTCGAGCGGCAGCGGCCGGGTGAACCGGTCGGCGAACAGCCGCTCGTGGCGGACCGGCGCGCCCATCGTCCAGGCGGTGGCGGCGGTGGCGAGCAGCCCGGCCAGCGAGAGCGCGTCGGCCTCGGTGGCGACCGCGGGCACGGCGGGCAGCACCTCGGCGGCCAGCGTCCGCAGGATCTGGCCGGGGCCGACCTCGATCAGCAGGTCGACCTGCCCGTCCATGGCGCGCAGCGCGTCGGTGAAGCGCACCGGCTGGACGACCTGGCGGGTGAGCAGGTCCACCACGTCGGTGTCGGCGGGCAGCGGCGCGCCGGTGACGGTGGAGACCAGGCCGGGGCCGACCGGGCCGAAGCGCTCCCCGGCGAGGTGTTCGGCGAGTCCGGCGGCGGCCGGGGCGACGGCCGGGGAGTGGAAGGCGTGCGAGACGTTGACCCGGCCGACGCCGATGCCCTGCCGGGCGGCCAGCGCGCAGACCCGGTCCACGGCGTCGACGGGTCCGGAGACGACGGTCTGGGTGGGGCTGTTGAGGCCCGCGACGACGACCGGTTCGCCGACGATCAGCGCCTCGGCGAGGGCGGGGGTGGTGGCCAGGGCGGCCATGGTGCCGCCGCCGTCGCCGGCGGCGGCCATGATCCGGCCGCGGGCGGCGGCGGCGCGCAGCACGGTGTCCTCGTCCATGGCGCCCGCCAGTGCAGGGCGGTGAGTTCGCCGAGGCTGTGGCCGGTGGCGAGGTCGGCCTGGACGCCCAGCAGGTCCAGCACCCGCAGGCCGGCCACCGAGGCGGCGACGATCCGGGGCTGGGCGACGTCGGTGGCGACCTGGTCGCCGTCGGCGGGCAGGTCGAGGTGCGCGTACAGGTCGCGGACGGCGGTGAAGCGGCGGCGCAGCGCTCCGCCGTCGCCGCGCCGGCCGGCGCCCTGGCCGGGGAAGAGGAAGCCGATCCGGGGGGCGCGGCCGGCGCTGCCGAGGAAGACGCCCTGGGCGGGGCTGAGCAGCGAGCGGGCCCCGGAGTCGAGCAGCCGGGCCAGTCCGGTGAACCGCTGGGCGGCCTGTTCGGGCGAGTCGGCCAGTACGGCGGCGCGCAGCGGCCGGTCGGCCAGGTCGCGTTGCAGGGCGGCGGCCAGGTCGCCGAGTTCGGCGTACGACAGTTGGGCGGCGAACGCGGCCAGCCGGGTCGCCTTGGCGTGCAGTTCGGCCGGGTCGGCGCCGTCCAGCAGGAGCAGTTCGGCGTCCTGCCGGGAGGCGACCAGCCGGTGGGCGACGGCGGGCACGGCGGTGCGCCGGACGCCGTCGGCGTGTTCGACGACGACGTGCGCGTTGATGCCGCCGAAGCCCATCGAGGAGATCCCGGCCCGGATCGGCGCGCCCGCGGGCCACAGTTCGGCCCGGTCGGGGACGCGCAGCGCCGGGGCGGGGCCGGTGAGTTCGGGGTGCGGGTCGACGTGGCTGGTGGCGGGCGGGATGACCTGGTGGCGGACGGCCAGGATCGCCTTGAGCAGTCCGGCGACGCCGGCGGCGGCCTTGGTGTGCCCGAAGTTGCCCTTGACGGTGCTGAGCGCGCGGGCGCGGCGGCGCCGGCGGCCCGGCGGGCCTCGGAGAAGGCGCGCAGTTCGGTGGCGTCGCCGACGGCGGTGCCGGTGCCGTGGCCCTCGAAGTAGCCGACCGTCTCGATGCCGAAGCCGGCCGCCCGGTAGGCGCGGGTCAGGGCGAGCCGGTGGCCGCTGGCCTCGGGGCGGGTGATGCCGCCCCGGCCGTCGGAGGAGTAGCCCCAGCCGGGGATGGTGGCGTAGCGGAACCGGCCCTGGGCGCGGGCGTCCTCGTCGCGCATCAGGACGACCATGCCGCAGCCCTCGCCGGGCCAGAAGCCGTTGGAGCCCTTGTCGTAGACCCGCATCTCGGCGGTGGCGAGCGCGCCGGTCTTGGCGAAGCCGATCACCTCGAACGGGTCGATGCTGAGGTCGACGCCGCCGGCCACGGCGACGTCCATCCGGCCGCCGAGCAGGGCGTCGCAGGCGGTGGAGACGGACAGCAGCGAGGAGGAGCAGGCGCCGTCGACGGTGAAGCCGCCGCCCTTGAAGTCGAAGTGGTTGCAGATCCGGCCGGCGATGGTGTTGGCCAGGCCGCCGGCCAGGGTGTCCTCGCCGATCGGCGGGAAGGCGCTCTTGTAGCGGCCCTCCAGGCCGTCCAGGAAGGCACCCAACTCGGTGTCGCCCCAGCCCTGTTCGCGCAGCGCGGCGCCGACGGTGCGGCGCACGTAGGGCCAGCGCAGGCGCATCAGGTTGGCGCGGCTGAACTCGCCGGTGAGGGTGTTGCCGATGACGACGCCGGTGTTGGCGTCGGCCAGGCCCTCGCCGAACGGGAAGCCGGCGTCCTCCAGGGCGCGGGCGGCGGTGTCCAGGGCGAGCCAGTGGGTCATGTCGGTGGCGCGGAAGGTGCTGCCCGCGACGCGGTGGCGGACCCGGTCGAACTCGAAGCCCTCGATGACGGCGGCCTTGGCGCTGTAGAAGCGGTCGGGCGCGGCGGGGTCGGGCGAGTAGTAGTCCTCGGCGCGCATCCGCACGTCGGGCAGCCGGCGGAAGGCCCGGCGGCCGGCGAGCACGTTCTGCCAGAGCTGTTCGGGGCTGTCCGCGTCGGGGTAGCGGCAGGCCATGCCGACCACCGCGATCCGTCCCCGGCCGGTCGGCTGCCCGCCGTCCCGGGCCGGTCGTCCTGCGCCGTCGCTCACGCCGCCACCGCCTCGTTGCCCATGGGCCGCTCGGGCGCGCCCGACTGACCGGAGGGGACCTCGACCGGCCCGCCCCCCTGCTTGCGCCTGTTCCGGAAGTGCGCCACCCACCAGCCGGCGCCGCGCAGGCCGCAGACGATGGTGGTGGCGAAGAACAGCGTGTAGACGACGTTGAAGAGCATCAGCACGCCGTAGACCATGGCCACCGAGGAGCCGAACATGAACTGGTTGCGGCCCTTGGACGGGGTGGTGCCCGGGTCGGTGATCATGTAGTTGGTGTAGAGGACGAAGGCGACGCCGCTCATCGGGCCGAGCGCGGAGAAGATCGCCACGTCCCAGATCCAGTGCCGCAGCAGGGCCTGGATGACGAAGCCGCCGAGCCAGCCGACGATCAGCGGGACGCGCTTGGTGAGCATGGCGTTGATGACGGTGCCGGCGGTGGTGATGATCAGCGGGATGCCGATCCGGAAGAAGGTGTTGGCGTTCTCGGTGAACTCGTACGGCGGGCGATGCTGATCCAGGAGCCGAACAGCACCAGCGCCATGGTGATGCCGAAGTTCGACGGGTTCATGAAGTGCCGCATCCGGCCGTACACCGGGGCCTGGAGGACGTGCTTGGCGGCGACGCCGATGAACACGGCGAGCAGGATCGGCAGCAGCCGGTCGTTGGCGTAGAGCAGCATGTTCGCGGCGAGCGCGGTGATGTGCGAGGGCAGCAGGAACTCGTACAGGCCGCGCGGGCCGTTGCCGAGGAAGCGCGGGGTGCGCTGCTGCGCCCAGGCGCTGATCAGCTCCAGCACGATCTCGACCACGTAGCCGAACGGGGCGCAGATCAGCGGCCAGAGCCAGGGCTGTTCGAAGCCGAGCAGGGTGTAGCCGAAGATGTTGAAGACGCTCATCGAGAGGGCGAAGTTGCGCAGGGCGAGGTAGCGCGGGTCGCGGTTGGGCTGCTTCTTGGCGGCGTGGGGGCGCACGGCGCGGGTGGCCACGCCGGAGATGTCGGTCGCGGTCATCGGGCCGCCACCTCCTGGATGTCGTCGGTCAGCATGAGGGTGTGGCTCCCGCCGAGCTGCCGGGTCTCGGTGTGCAGGCCGCCGGCGTTGTCGCGCCAGGCGAGGTCGACGGTGACCGGGCCGCTCTGGGTGCCGAGGCCGAAGCGGACGTCGAAGCTGCGGAAGCCGCCGTGGCCGCCGCCGCCGTCCAGTTGGCCGATCTGCTTCCTGCCGTCGGGGGTGGTGACGCAGACGGTGGCGCCGTAGGCGGGGGTGCCGGTGGTGGCCAGGCCCGGGCCGGCGGTGGCGTCGGTCGCGGCGGCGTCGGTCGCGGTCGCGGCGGTGCCGGTCGCGGTGGTCGCGGTGTCGGTGGCCGGGCGGTACAGGCGCAGGGTCAGGTCGTGGCCGAGGTTCGCGGACTGGTTGGCGTAGAAGGCCGGCGGGCCCCACTGGCGGGCGATGGCGAAGTCCAGGGCGCCGGTGCCGGTGGTGTCGGCGGTGGCGATGCCGCGGGTCGGGATCGGCACGTCGAGGCCGAGCTGTTTGCTGATGTTGGCGAACTTGCCGCTGTCGGTGCGGGCGTAGAAGGCCATCGTCTCGTCGCCGGCCAGGTCGTCGCCGGGGCCGACGTTCGGCCAGAGCTTCGGGTTGGAGAGCAGGTCGTCGTTGGTCATGGCCATCTCCTGCAGCCAGGGCCAGCGGTCGATGTTCCCCTTGACGAAGCCGTCGGCCTGGAGGATGTCCTGCTGCCCGCTGTTGCGGAAGTCGCCCATCTTGGCGTCCCAGCCCCAGCCGGTCCAGGCGACGCCGTGGTCGGCGGCCTCCTGGGTGAACGGGGCGATCCGGTCGGTGAGCTTGCGCTTCATCTCGGCCGGGTCCTTGGCCTGGTTGATCCAGAGGAAGTTGCTCTCCTCCAGGCCCCAGGCGACGGTGATGTTGCTGACCATCATGTCGAAGCTGCCGTTGCCGTCGACGTCGCCGAAGTCGACGCCCATGCCCTTGAAGGAGCCCTTGCCGAGCACGAAGGACTTCGGGGTGGTCGGGGTGCGCTCGCCGGTGGCCTCCTCGAACCGGATGCGGCCCGGGGTGGAGACGTTGTGCAGCAGGTGGGCGTGGCCGAAGTCGTTGGCGATGTAGACCTCGGGCAGGGCGTCGCCGGTCAGGTCGGCGCCGGCGATGGCCAGCGTCCAGCCGGTGGAGGCGTCGAAGGCGATGGCGTCCTTCTCCTCGACGAACCGAGCGTCCGGTGCGGCGCCGGCGGTCGAGGAGTGGAAGCGCAGCACGTGGTCGCCGCCGGCGTTCTTCGCGCTGGACAGTGAGTCGTTCATCTGGACGTTGCGGATGCCCTGCGGGTCGAGCACGTCGGAGTCGGGGAAGTAGTTGCCGATGATGATCGACGGGTGGCCGCTGCCGTCCAGGTCGCCGACGTACGCGGCGTCGGTGTTCCAGCGCGGGCCGTGGTAGCGGCCGTCCAGGCTCTCCGAGGCGACCAGTTCGCGCGGCACGTACGACTCGGCGGCGGGTGCGGCGGCGTCGGCCCGGGCCATGAACAGGACGGGCGTGCGGCCCCAGTAGGTGACCAGGAAGTCGTTGCGGCCGTCGCCGTTGAAGTCGCCGGGGGTGCAGCCGGTGGGCGCCATGGTGTCGTCCATCGGCAGCGGCCTGCCGTCGAGCACGAACGGGGTGAACCGGTCGGCCTCGGGGCGGTCGGGGTCCAGGTGACCACGACGGAGTCGGTGCGGGTGTCGACGATGCACATGCCGTCGGCCAGGCCGTGGCCGGTGACGTCGTTGATGGCGATGCTGGCGCCGACCGAGGAGATCCAGGCCCGGATCTTCTCGTACGCCGGATTGACCTTGCGGATGGTGTTCATCGGCCGCGACTCGTAGCCCGGCGGCATCGCGATCGGGAGTTCCTTGAACCTGTAGGCCGCTGCCGCGTCATCACCACCGGCGACCGCCACCGAGGACCGGATGACGAAGAACATCGAGGCGGCCACCAGTACGGTGACCAACCCGGGTACGAGTCTGCGGAATCGTCGTCGTGGCGACATTTCAATTCCCTCCCGTGGATGACGGAGAATCGGCCGTCCGGGGCGGCTGCAAAAGAATTCTTCACCCATCCGCCGCTATCCCGCCGCCGAACCTGACACTTGAGGATGTCCCGGGCCGTCAAAGCGTGCTTCTCTGACGTTGCCGGGGTTCGGCCCGGCCGTTCGGCGCGACGGGGGCGGGGATTTCCCGGAGTACCGGAATGAGCATTCTCGGAGAAGACCCGGCGGCGGCCCGCTGCGAAACTCGGCTGAGATCGGCCTCTTCGAATCCCCGTCTGGCGAGGTTTAATCCATGGTGCACACGTATGACGTGATAGTCGTCGGGTCCGGTTCGGCCGGCGCGGCCCTCGCGGCCCGGTTGAGCGAGGACCCCGGCCGTTCGGTGCTCCTGCTGGAGGCCGGTCCGGACTTCCCCGACCGGGCCGACATCCCGCACGAGATCACCGACGGCAACGCGATGTCGATGCACGCCCACGACTGGCGCTTCCGCGCCGAGATCCTGGACGGCCGGCGGATCATCTTCCCGCGCGGGAAGATCGCCGGCGGCTCCTCCGCGGTCGGCGCGACGATCGCCCTGCGCGGCGTCCCGGAGAACTTCGAGCGGTGGGCGGCGGCCGGGAACCCGGCCTGGACGTACGAGCAGGTGCTGCCGTACTACCGCCGGCTGGAGGACGACCTGGACTTCTCCGACCGCTACCACGGCAGCGGCGGCCCGGTGCCGATCCGCCGCTTCACGCCCGCGGAGACCACGCCGCTGCAGACCGCCTTCACCGAGGCGAGCCTGGCGGCCGGGTTCCCCGAGGTCGCCGACCACAACCACCCCGAGGCCACCGGCATCGGCCCGATCCCGTCCAACCGCCGCGACCCGCGCTTCCGGGTCTCCAGCGCGATGGCCTACCTGACGCCCGAGGTGCGGGCGCGCCCCAACCTGGCGATCCGCGGCGGCGTCCTGGTGCACGAGGTGCTGTTCGACGGCGACCGCGCGACCGGCGTGCTGGCCGCGGCCGGCGGCGGGGTGCCGGAGGAACTGCGGGCGCGCAAGGTGGTGCTGTCCGCCGGCGCGGTCAACTCCCCGACGCTGCTGATGCGTTCGGGCATCGGCCCGGCCGGGGACCTGACCCGGCTGGGCATCCGGGTGCGGCTCGACCGGCCCGGCGTCGGCGCCCACCTCCAGGACCACCCGCGCACCGGCGTCTTCCTGCGGCCCAAGGACGGCGAGGTCTCCACCGACGTGCCGTTCCTGCAGACCATGGTGCGGACCACCTCCAAGGGCTCCGCGGACTTCAACGACCTGCAGTACTACATGGTCAACCACTTCGACCTGACGCTCTTCCCCGAGCTCCAGATGCTCGCCCAGGCGCCGATGATCTTCGGCGTGATGGTGGTGGACCAGCAGCCGGAGTCGGTGGGCCGGCTGCGGCTGGCCTCCACCGACCCGGCCGCCGGACCCGACATCCGGCTCGACTTCCTCTCCACCGACCGCGACCTGGAGAAGCTGGTCGAGGGCGTGCGCACCTGCTGGGAGCTGGCCAACCACCCCGGCATCGCCTCCCGCGGCGACGGCTACATCGTGCTGAGCGACCGGCTGGTCGAGAAGGACGCGATGGTCGAGCAGTACGTCCGCACCAGCCTGGACAGCGGCTACCACCCGGTCGGCACCGCCCGGATGGGCACCGCCGAGGACGAGGGCGCGGTGGTGGACCAGCGGCTGCGGGTGCACGGCGTCGAGGGGCTGTACGTGGCCGACGCCTCGGTCATGCCGCAGATCGTCAACTGCAACACCAACCTCACCTCGACCATGATCGGCGAGCGGCTGGCGGACTGGCTGCGCGCCGAGTGACCGACCCCGCACCGCGACGGCCGCCCCGCTCCCCCGGGGCGGCCGTCGCCGTTCCCGGGCCCGGCCCGCCCAGGGCAATCTGGGAGACGAGAGCCCGGGACCGTTCCTGCCACCATGGGAAAACCG
Source organism: Kitasatospora fiedleri (assembly GCF_948472415.1). Taxonomy (NCBI): domain Bacteria; kingdom Bacillati; phylum Actinomycetota; class Actinomycetes; order Kitasatosporales; family Streptomycetaceae; genus Kitasatospora; species Kitasatospora fiedleri. Next base: position 517,808 of record NZ_OX419519.1, read on the forward strand.
CGCCGCCGCCCGCCGGGAATGCATTTCGCGCATTCCTCCGGCATTTCGGGGAATTCCGCCGGGCGGCCGCACCGTCGAAAGGGAGGGCGATCACCCATGACCGATCCGAACGTGCTGAGCACGGTCCGCGTCCCACTGGTCGAGGAGGCCGAGGCCGAGGGCCGCACGAAGGAGCTGTACGACGCGATCAAGTCGCGGATGGGCATCCCCTTCGTCCCGGACATGTTCCGGCTGGTCTCCAGCCGCCCGGACCTGCTGGAGGTGGTGATCGCCGGCTACGGCGGGGTCTTCAACGACGGGGTGCTGCCGCGCGCGACCCGCGAGATGATCTCCGCCTGGAGCTCCCGGGTCAACGGCTGCCCCTACTGCGTGGGCACCCACAACTGGTTCCTGGCCCAGTTCGGCGGCCCGCAGGAGCTGACCGACGCGATCGAGGGCGCCGCCTCGGTCGAGGAGCTGCCGATCGACGAGCGGACCAAGGTGCTGATGCGCCTGGTCACCAAGGTCGGCACCGGCGCCTTCCGGATCACCGACGAGGACTGGGCCGCCACCGAGGCGGCCGGCTGGAGCAACGGGGAGATGCTGGAGGCGGTCTTCACCGCCGCCCTGTTCGCCTTCATCAACCGCCTGGTGGACGGCCTGGGCCTGGGCAACTCGGTGTCCCGCAGCCGGATCGCCTCCCAGCCGGAGGACGCCACCGTCTCCGCCGAGCGCCTGGCGGAGGGCAGGTGAGCGGCCGCTCGCGGGCGATCCTGCTGACCGGCGCCTCCTCCAGCACCGGCATGTCCTCCGGCACCGGCCGGGCCGCCGCCCTGCGGCTGCACCGGGCCGGCCTGCCGGTCTACGCCACCGCCCGCCGCCCCGAGGCGCTGGCCGACCTGGCCGCCGAGGGCATCCGGGTGCTGCACCTGGACGTCAACGACGAGGAGTCGATGGCCGCCGCGGTGGAGAAGATCAGCGCCGAGCACGGCGCGGTCGGCACCCTGATCAACAACGCCGCGTACAGCCTCAACGGCACCATCGGGGAGACCCCGATCGACGAGGTGCGCAGCCAGTTCGAGACCAACCTGTTCGGGCTGTGCCGGCTGACCCAGCTGGTGCTGCCCGGGATGCGGGCGCAGGGCGGCGGCCGGGTGGTCATGATGTCGTCCATCTTCGGCCAGTTCGCCACCCCCGGCCGCGGCTACTACCAGGCCACCAAGCACGCCCTGGAGGCGGTCAGCGACTCGCTGCGCCTGGAGGTGGCCCGGGACGGCATCAAGGTGGTGCTGATCGAGCCGTCCCCGGTGCTCGGCGGGTTCGTGCCGACCTCGGTCGCCGACCTCGGCATGACCGGGCAGGAGCGGACCGGCCTGTACGACGAGTTCTGGCAGTACTTCGTCGACTGGCACGGCGCCTACCGGGAGACCGAGAACCCCACCGGCCGCGGCCGGATGGCGGTGCGCGCGGAGACCGTGGCGAAGGTGATCGAGAAGGCCGTCACCAGCGACCGCCCCCGCATCCGCTACCGGATCGGGATGCCGTCCCGGCTGCTGCCGCGGATGCGCTGGACCATCGGCGACGCGTTCTTCGAGCGCTTCGTCCGGGCGTTCTTCCCGATCCCCTAGGCCGCGCCCGCCCCGGGCCCGGCCGGTCCTGCCCCGGGCCCGGCCGGTGCCGGCCCGGCGCCGGCCGGTCCTCGCCGCTCCGGCCCGCCCCGGCCCGCTCCGGGGCGGGCCGCGGGGTTCGACCGGCCCGGGCCGGGGCACAGCGCAAGGACGGAGAAGGAAGGACCCGCTCCGAATGCCACGATCGGGTGGAGCACCGACGGAAGAGACCCACGCACGAGGTCGACGAGCCGAAGGAGGACTCGCGGATGCCTGCGGGTGACGAGGCAGCGGCACACCCCGGCGGCCCGCGGGCCGGATCGGGGACGAACCCGTGAGCGGCGGACGGCGCCTCGTCCAGGCGCCGCTCCGGGGGCTCTCCCTGCTCCAGGTCCGGCACCTGTCGACCGTCGGGTTCGGCGAGGCCGCCGGCGACACCGCCCGGGTCTACCGGGAGCTGGAACGGGACTTCGGGGTGCTGGCCCCGCCGGTGGCGCTGCACGCCCCGGTGCCGGAACTGCTCGCCGCGTCCTGGACGACGCTGCGCGAGACGATGCTGGTCGCGGGGCGCGCCCCGCGGACGGCCAAGGAGGCGGTCGCGGCGGCCGTCTCGGCGGACAACCGCTGCCCGTTCTGCACCACCGTGCACGGCACCATGCTCGACTCGCTCTCGCTGCGCCCGCTGCCGGGCCGCCGGGACGGTGCCGGACGGCCGGAACGGGACGGCGGGCGGCCCGGCCCGGACGGCTCGCGGCCGGAGCCGGACGGCGGGCGTCCCGGGTCGGACGGCGGGCGACCCGGCCCGGACGCCGAGCGGCTGACCGCGTGGATCACCACCGGGGGCGCGCCGCCGTTCCCGCCCGAGCTGCTCCCGGAACTGGCCGGGACGGCGCTCTGCCTGCAGTACCTCAACCGCGTGGTCAACGTCTTCCTGGGCCCGCACCCGCTGCCGCCGAACGCCCCCGTGCGGGCGCTCGGGCCGGTGATGCGGGTGCTGGTCGGCCTGATGCGCGGCTCCGCCCGGGCGGACGCCGCGCCGGGCGCCTCGCTGTCGCTGCTGCCGCCGGCGCCGCTGCCGCCGGACCTGGCCTGGGCCGCGGCCGACCCGCGGATCGCCGACGCGCTGGCCCGCAGCGCGGCGGCCGTCGACCGGGTCGGCACCGCCCTGCTGCCCGCCCGGGTCCGGGCGGTGGTGGCCGAGGCGCTGGCCCGCTGGGACGGCGCCGACCCCGGCCTCGGCCGGGCCTGGCTGGACGCGCCACTGGCGGAACTCCCGCCGGGCGAACGCCCGGTGGGCGAACTCGCGCTGCTCACCGCGCTGGCCTCCTACCGGGTCGACGACCGGGCGGTCGCCGCCGCCCGGCAGGCCGGCGCGGGCGACCGGGAGATCCTCGCCGCCTGCGCCTGGGCGAGCGAACGGGCGGCCCGGCGCCGGGTCGGACAGCTGCTGTCCGACGGCTGAACCGGGCACCCGACCACCGGTCCGCACCGCCCGTCCACCGATCCGTACCGACCGTCCACCGCACCGAGCGCCGAACCGAGCACCGACCGACCGCCGGACGGATTTCCCGGTACCCGGGAATTCCGGCGGTCGGGCCGCGGGACCCGCTCGGCCCGGCGGTTTCTCCACGCGCCGGGAGGCGCGGTCCCACCGATGTCCGCACCCCCGGGTCCGCCTCCGGAGAACGGCACCGAACCGGCCGGAGGAGAGCTTTCGGATTCCTTCGGATTCCCCCGGAATTCTCCGGATTCCCCGGAGTTTCCCGGGCCGCCCCCCCCGAACCCGTCGACGAACTTGGAGAGACGCTGTGCAGATCGCTGTTGAACGCGCGATAGCGACCATGTGGGACAGATACGAGGAGCCGCTCTCGCTGGACGAGATCGCGAACACCGCGATCCTCAGCAAGTTCTACTTCTCCCGGGTGTTCCGCAATCTCACCGGCACCTCGCCGGGGCGGTTCCTCTCCGCCGTCCGCCTGCACCAGGCGAAGACCATGCTGCTGGAGACCGACTTCAGCGTCACCGAGATCTCCTACCGCGTCGGGTACAACAGCCTGGGCACCTTCACCAGCCGCTTCACCCGCAGCGTCAGCCTCTCCCCGGCCCGCTACCGGGCGCTGGCCCGGGCCGGGCTGACCGAGGGCGCCGGCACCGCGCAGCCGGGCGGCGAGCGCCGCAGCTGCACGGTGCAGGGCAGCATCCGCTCGCCGGAGACCGGCTGTGCGGTGCGGATCTACATCGGCGCGTTCCGCGAGCCCATCGTGCAGGGCCGACCGGTGGCCTGCGAGGTCCTGGACGGGCCCGGCCCGTTCACGCTGCGGGTGCCGGAGGGCGTCTGGTTCCTCCGGGCGGCGGTGGTCGCCGCGAGCGACTTCCCGGCGCCGCCGTGGGAGCGGCGTCCGCTGCTGGTCGCCTCGGGCCCCGAGCTGACCGTGCGGCACGGTCACGAGAACGCGCCGGTCCGGCTGGTCGCCCGTCCGCTCACCGCGCTGGACCTGCCGATCCTGCTGGCCCTGCCGGGGCTGGACTCCCCGCAGCGCCCCGGGCCGGACGGCACCGCGCTGCGGGTGCCCTCCCTGACGGGGAGGTGAGGGCCGACGGGGAGGTGCGGGCTGACCGGCCGGTGCGAGCCGACCGGGCGGTGCGGGCCGACCGGGACGCGAGGGGCCGCCGCGCGGCGAGAGGGGCGGGACCGCCGGACAGCGGTCCCGCCCCTCCGTCGTGCGCGCCCCCCTCCGGCGCGCACCCTCCCCCGCGCCGCGCCCTCCGCCGCGCCGCGGGTGGTCCCGTCCCGCTCAGCGTCCGACGAGCGGCTCCACCTCGGCCGCGGGCGGCGCGAACGGGCCCCAGGCGAACGCCTGCGCCCACTTCCCGGCCGGTTCGCCGGACCACTCCAGGTCCTCGATCTGCGGCCGGGTGCGGCGGCCGGTCAGCGAGCGGAACACGTCCACCGCCGACCCGCGCACGGTCGCGGCGGGGTCGCCCTCGCCCACCACCCAGGCCCGCCCGGGGGTCTCGATCCGCAGCGCCGGCAGCCCGCCGCCGTGCACCGCCAGGCCGAAGCCCATGGTGGACAGGTCCAGCGCGCCGTCGAAGGCGGGGTGGGCGGTCGGCTCGGCGGGCACGTCCAGGCCCAGCCGCAGGTCCAGCTCGTGCGAGAACACGTCGAGCAGCAGGATGCGTCGGCGCAGCTCCGGGGTGCGTTCCAGGGCCGCGGGCAGTGCGCCGTCCAACTCCTCCCAGCGGTCGAGCAGTTCGGCCGTCGGAGCGCCGGTCAGCGGGGCCAGGTCGATCTGGCTGTCCTCCAGGGCGACGAAGGACTCGCAGATGTGCACCAGGTGCCCGATCAGGTCCCGCACGCTCCAGTCCGGACAGGCGGGCACCCCGACGGCGGCCGGGTCCGGCAGCCCGGACGCCAGGCCGGCGATCGCCGCCCGGCTGCGCCGGTAGGCCGCGAGCTGCTCGGCGGGGTCGTGCGGGGCCGGGGCGGGCGAGGACGAGGCGTGCAGGGTCGGGGCGGGCGGGATCGGGGCGGGCGGGGTCTGGGCGGGCACGGGTGCGTCCTGCTGGGTCGGTTCCGCTGTCACGGTCGTCTCCTCGGAGTGGGGGTGGGGCGGCAGGGGCGGACACCGGAGTGGGCGCGGGGGCGGACGGCGGGGCGGGCGCGGTGCTGCGCCGCCGTCACGGTCCGGTCCGTTCGGCCGCCGAGCCCGCCTGACGGTACGTCAGAAGACCCGTCCGGTACAGCCAGTGGGCGGTTTCGGCCATCGTCTCCTCGACCGGGCGGGGCGCCGGGCCGCCGAGGGGAGCGGCCGGGGCGACGGGCGCGGCGTGGACGCAGGTGTAGGCGGCGCCGTACTCGGCCGGGATGTGCCAGGGCCACCAGCGCTGGAGGAGGTCGGCGAGCCGGGCGGCCGGGAGCATCGCCCGGCCGGGCAGCCGGACGGCGGGCAGGGCGCGGCCGGTGGCCGTGCGCAGGGCCGCCAGGTAGTCGGCGGTGGTGAGGTAGCGGTGGGGGGTGAAGACCCGGTCGGGGGTGTCGGGGGCGGTCGCGGTGGCGAGGGCGGCCAGCGCGGCGGCGGTGTCGCGCACGTCGCCGAGCGGGAAGCCGCCGGTGGGCCAGAGCGGCATCAGGCCGCGCAGGGTGTCGCGCAGCCGTCCGGTCTGGTCGCCGAGCCCGGGGTCGTGCGGGCCGAGCAGGGCGGGCGGGTAGGCGATCCGCACCGGGGCGCCCCCGTCCCGCAGCCGCCGGGCGATCCGTTCGCACTCCGCCTTGCTGGCCAGGTAGGGCTCGGCCGGGCGTCCGACGGGGCTGTCGGCGCGCAGTTCGGGGTCGGCGCTGGGGATCAGCGCGCCGACGGTCGACACGTGCACCACCGCCCCGGCGCCGGAGCGGACCGCGGCCCGCAGCACGGTCTCGGTGCCGAGCACGTTGGTGCGGGCGATGTCGGCGCGGCGGCGGCGGTCGAAGGAGTAGACCGAGGCGAGGTGGAGCACCGCGTCCGCGCCCGCGCACAGCCGGGCCGCCGCGGCCGGGTCGGTGGCGTCGCCGGTGACGGTCCGGACGGTGTCCGGGTGGACGCCGAGCGGGCCGAGCGCGGGGGCCGTCCGGGCCGGGTCGCGGACCAGCAGCCGGACCCGGGCCCCGGCGGCGGTGAGGGCGGCGACGGTGTGCGCGCCGAGGAAGCCGGTGCCCCCGGTGACGGCGACCAGCGGGCCGGCCGCTCCCCCGGCCCGTCCGGCGGGGCCGGTGCCCGGCTCCGCGGGGCTCACGCCCGGTCCTGCGGGGTGCGGGCGGCGTCCAGCTCGACGTCCTTGGCGAAGGAGGCCATCAGCACCGGGACGGCCTCGGCCTGGAAGTCGACCTCGGAGTCGAACTCCTTGATCATCCCTTCCAGCACCAGCAGCGACAGCAGCGGGAAGGCGAACTCCGCGGCGGCGAACACCCCGAAGTCGCGCTGGAGCTTGAACAGCCGGGGGGCGAACGCGGCCAGCTCGAAGTCCTTGGAGAGCGCCCCGAAGGCCTCGTCCACCAGCGCGGTCACCGCGGTCCGGAAGCCCTCGCGGTCGAGGTCGGCGGGCAGCCGGGCGGCGCTCGCCAGCACGATGTCGGCGCACCTGGGGCCGTTGCCCTGCGCCATGTTGAGGAAGAAGCCCGCGAAGGAGCGCCGGACCGGGTCGGGCAGTTGCACCACGAACCCGGCGTCCAGGACGACCACCCGGCCCTCGCCGTCCAGGCAGAGGTTGCCGGGGTGCAGGTCGCAGTGGACCAGGCCGTCGACGAAGAGCATCCGGTAGACGGCCCGGAGCACGTCGCGGACCACTTCCCGGCGGCGTTCGGGGTCATGCCCAGCGGCCGGAAGCGGCCGAGGCCGGGGACGAACTCCATGGTGAGCACGCCGGGTGCGCACAGGCCCTCGACGGGGGCCGGGATGCGCAGGTCGGTGTGGCCGCCGAGGTTGGCGCGCAGCAGGAGCAGCGCATCGCGCTCGGCGGTGAAGTCGAGCTGGTGCAGGACGGCGCCGCCGAGCTGGCCGATCATCTCCTCGGCGGGCAGGTCGCGCATGCCGGGCAGGACGCGTCCGGCCCGGGCGCCGAGCAGGGCCAGCCGCAGGTCGGCCTCCAGGACCGGACGGATGCCGTGCCGCTGCACCTTGACGGCGACCTCGGTCCCGTCGGCGAGCCGGGCCCGGTGGACGCTGGCGATGCTGCCGCAGGCCACCGGCTCCCAGTCGAACTCGGCGAAGGCGTCGGTGAGTCCGGCCCCGGCGAGGGTGCGGGCCACCGCGGCGCGGCGCGGCGGGCGCACCTCGTCGGCCAGTTCGGCCAGCGCGTCGCACCAGCGTTCGGGGAGCAGGTCGCGGCGGGTGCTGACCAGTTGTCCGGCCTTGACGAAGAACGGGCCGAGCGCGGTCAGCAGCCGCGGCGTCCGGTCGGCCATCCGGGCCCGACCGCGGCGGGTGGCCAGCAGCGGCAGGGCGGCGATCAGGTGTCCGGCGATGATGGCGGTGGTGGCGCAGGCCCGGCCGATCAGCAGCCACCCACGCGTGCGTCGTTCCGGCACGGTGCCTCCAGGTCCCTCGTGGCGGGTGGGCCGTACCGGGGTCCGTCTTCGCACCCCCGGCGCGGCCCCGCGGTGTCCGGTGCGTGCCGGGTGCCGTGGGGCGGGCGGGGGTTCGACGACGGGCCCCGGGGCCCGACAGCGAGGAAACCAGGCCGCCGGCCGGGCCTGCTATCCGCGATATTGCCCAATGCGCGCGCGGCCCCCGCCGGGCGGGCCGGGGTGGGTCTGGGCGATGCCCAGCCAGTGGTCGGCGGCGGCGCCGACGGCGCTCAGCGCGAGGTCGTCGCGGTGCCGGCGCCGGGTGACGAGCAGGCAGAAGTCGGCGGCGGGGCCGCTGATCCGCTGGTCGGCCTGCTCGGGGCCGAAGGCCCAGGAGGTGCCGGAGGGGGCGGTCAGCTCGAACCGGAACGGCTCGGCGGGCGGCTCCAGGCCGCGGACCCGGTAGGCGAGGTCCCTGGTCCTGGTGCCGAGGAAGGCGACGTGCCCGATCCGGTCGGTGAAGCGGTACGGGACGCCCAGGGCGTCGTGGACGTCCTGGCCGTGGGCGAACAGCTCCGTCAGCGCGACCGCGGCGAGCACGCCGACCGGCAGCGGGTCGGCCAGCCAGGGCACCGTCCGGTGCCGGTCCGCGGCGGCGAGCCCCCGCTCGGCGGCGGCCCGCCACTCGGCCCAGTGCCGCAGCAGCTCGGGGACGGGCTCGGCGAGGTGCCGGGCGAGCAGGGCCGCCATGCCGGCCTCGAAGTCCGCCCGGACGGGGGCGCTCTCGTCCGCGAAGGCGGCCGGGTCGCGCACCGCGAGGTCGACCAGCCGGGCGACGAGCGCCAGGTGCGCGACCTGGTGCCGGACCGTCCAGCCCGCGGCCGGGGTCGGCGCGGACCACCGGCCGGGCGGCAGGCCGGAGACCAGCCGGGCGAGTGCGGACCCCTCCGCCGCCAGGTCGGCGCGGACGTCCTGCATTGCGGTCATGTCAGCATTCCCTTCCCCGGTGAAGCGCGTTCAATCCGGTCCCGCGTTCATTTTCCGGGGACGCCCCGGGGCGGGCTTCTCCGTGCGTGCCGCCGGTAGTCGGCGGCGGGCGTTCGGGGGCGTATAGGGCACCGCCGGCGGTGGCTGAATTCCGCCGCTTGACCCAGACCGCAATCCAGGAGGTGCAATAGTCACGCATTGGCAAAACGATGTGTCTGGACCAAAGCCGGCCGAGTGCTTCGCGGCCGGTTCCGACGAGCGGTTCCGACGGGCCGGGGAGGAACGTGCCGAATAAGGGAGCCCCCGGGCCGTCCGGCCCCCGAGGCGCCAGTTCAGCGCGGACCGGGCCACCCCGTCCGCCCCGCACCCGGGGCGGTTCTGCCGTGTCCCCGTCAAGGTCCGAGCCGGACCACCGATCCAAGGCAAGGCGAGCGAGCGGACAACGAGCCCAGGTGAGGGATATCCGAATGTCGATTGCGGCGGCAATAGAGCGGAGCATAGGAACGATGTGGCAGAATCATGCAGATCCGATTTCCCTTGAGGAACTGGCCGAAATCGCTTCCTACAGCAAATTCCACTACTCCCGGATCTTCAACCAGTTGACCGGAACCTCGCCCGGCCGATTCCTCACCGCGATCCGCATCTTCATGGCCAAGCAGCATTTACTGGAGACGCAGGACAGTGTCACCGACATCACCTACCGGGTGGGCTACAACAGCCTGGGCACCTTCACCAGCCGCTTCACCCGCAGCGTCGGCGTCTCGCCGACCCGCTACCGCGCGCTGGCCCAGGACGACGACCTGCCGCCGCTCGTCCCACCGACCGCCCGCGCCGGGCACAGCCTGTCCTCCGTCACCGGGCAGCTGCACTTCCCCTTCGAGGTCGGCCCGGTCCGGGTCTACGTGGGCGCGTTCAACACCCCGATCGTGGAGGGCTACCCGCAGGCCTGCGACATCCTGGACGAGGCCCGGCCGTTCCACCTGCACGTCCCCGACGGGCTGTGGTTCATCCGGGCGGCGGCCGTGGCCACGGACGACGCCTTCCCCCGGCACCAGATCCGTCCGCCCAGACTCGTCGGCTCGGGCTGGGCGGTCAGAGCCAGGGGCGGGCGGGCCTACAGCACCGACGTCCAGTTGCGCGAGGTGACCCGGCTCGACCTGCCGATCCTGCTGGCCCTTCCGGAGCTGGACGGGGCCAGGCGCCTGAGCCGGGCCGGCACCCGCTAGAAACCACCGGACCGGTCGAACAATCACCCGGTGCCCGCCGGTTCCCCCCGTCCCGCCTCCCCGGTACCGTCCGGACACGACCGGAATCCCCGCCCCCGGTTCCCGGCACTCCGGAATGGCCTCGACGCACACTCCGTCGACCGGGCCGCCGGCCGGCCCCGCGGGCACTCGGCCGGGGCTTCCCGACCGAGTGCCCGATCACCCGGAGTTCGCCTCCGGATGCGGTCGGTCGCCGCCGGTAGGACGTGGACGATGCGACGGCGGCCGGCCGATCGCGCCGATCGGCCCCGCCGATCGCTCCCGCCGGTCAGTCCCGTCCGCCCGGCCCCTCCGCCTCCTGCGGCCCGTCGAGGCCGTCGAACTTGTCGAGCCCGTCGAGCCCGTCGAGCCCGTCGAGCGCCGCCAGGACGTCGGCCGGCTCGGCGCGGGCGGTGTAGTCGGCGTCGACGAAGGCCCAGCGGATCGTGCCCGCGCGGTCGATGACGTAGGTCGCCGGGATCGGCAGGGTGCGCGGGTGGCCCGCGTGGGAGCGGTCCAGGTCGATGCCGACCCGGACGTAGACGGCCGCGAGGTCCTCCGGCAGGTCGAAGGCGAGGCCGTACCGCCGGGCGGTGTCGCAGCCGAGGTCGCTCAGCACCTCGAAGTCCAGCCCGTTCTTCTCGGCCTGCGACAGCGACTCGTCCGGGATCTGCGGCGAGACGGCCACCAGCCGGGCGCCGCGGGCCGCGATGGCCGCGTGGTGCTGCTGGAGCGCGCGCAGGGCGATGTTGCAGTAGGGGCACCAGGCGCCCCGGTAGAAGGTCAGCACGACCGGGCCGTCGGCCAGCAGGGCGGCCAGGTCGACGCTCCGGCCGGTGGCCGAGGGCAGGGTGAAGGACGGCGCCCGCGCCCCGGCGGCCAGCGCCCGGTCGGCCTGCCCGGAGGCGGCCAGCTCCCGGGTCGCCCGCTGCATCACCTCGCTCACCTCGGTGGGCAGTTGCTCCTGGCGGCGCTCGTAGAAGGCGCGCAGTTCGGCGTTGACGCTCATCGGTCCCCTCCCGCGGTCATCCCCGTGGTCATCCTGGAACAGCCGTTCCAAGATAGCGGCAGGGGCGCTCCCCCGGTCAAGGGCGGACCCGGATATCTTGGAACCGACGGTTCGAGACGGGGTGGTGGGAACATGGCGGACGTCAAGCACTTCGATCCGGACGCGGCGCTCGACACCGTGATGCGCCTGTTCTGGCGGCAGGGCGTGACCGCCACCGGCATCCAGGACATCGTCAACGCCACCGGCCTCAACCGCTCCAGCCTGTACGCCACGTTCGGCGGCAAGCAGGAGCTCTACCGCGCCGCGCTCCAGCGCTACGCCCGGGAGCGCTCCCGGCTGCTGCTCCGCCCGCTGGAGGAGGGCGACCGCGGCCTGCCGGCCGTCCGCGAGTTCTTCGCCGGGCTGGTCGAGACCCGCTGCACCGGCGAGTTCGCCCGGTGGGGCTGCATGTTCTCCAACGCCCACGCGGGCAGCGAGAACGCCGACCCCGCGGTGCGCGCCGTCCTCGACCGGCAGCACCAGCGGCTGCGCACCGCCCTGCACACCGCCCTGGTGTCGGCGCAGCGGCAGCACCAGCTCGCCGCGCACACCGACCCGGGCCCGGCCGCCGACGTCCTGGCCCTGCTGGCCCACGGGGTGAACCTGCGCTCCCGCGCCGGGGCGGACGCCCGACAGTTGCAGGCCACCGTCACCGCGGCCATCACCGCGGTGGCCCGCCCCGCCTGACGGACCGTCACCGGGTCTCTTCCGCCGGGGAGTTCAGCCCGGGAGTTCAGCCGGTGAGTTCGGCCGGGGAGTTCAGGAGACGGCGACCCGGTGGTCCGCGCGGCCCGCGGTCAGCGCGCCCAGCAGGCGCAGCGCCGTCTCGGACGGGGAGCCCGGCTCGACGGTGAAGGCCACCACCATGAGCTCCGGCTGCTCGGTCCGCAGGACCTCCTGGAAGAGGGTGAGCTCCCCCACCTGCGGGTGGCGCAGCACGTTGGTGAACGAGTCGCAGTTGGCCACCGAGTGGTCCTCCCACAGGGCGGCGAACTCCGTTCCGGAGGACAGCAGTTCACCGACCAGCGCGCGGACCCGGCCGTCGGCCGGGAACCGGGCCGCCACCATCCGCAGGTGCGCGACCACCGAGCGGGCCTTGCCCTCCCAGTCGGCGAACAGCGCCCGGGTCGGCGGGTCGAGGAAGATCATCCGGGTCATGTTGGGCAGCCCCTCGTGCCCCGCGCGGTCGTCCCGGTCGTCGCGGTCCCCGTGGTGCGCGCCGAACACCGCGCGTGCCAGCGGGTTCCAGGCCAGCACGTCGGAGGTCGGGGAGAGCACCATGACCGGCACGTCGCCCATCATCGCCATCAACCGCTGCAACCCGTCCGGGAGTTGGCGGGCCACCCGGGCGGCGCAGCCGGCCGCCGCGCGGTTGGGGCGGGCCAGCGCGAGCAGGTGGGCCCGCTCGGCGTCGTCCAGGCGCAGCGCCCGGGCCAGCGAGTCGAGGACGGCGTCGGAGACGTTCTGCCCCAACCCCTGCTCCAGCCGGGCGTAGTAGGAGGCGCTGACCCCGGCCAGCTGGGCGAGCTCCTCCCGGCGCAGCCCCGGGACGCGGCGGCGCCCCCCGTAGCTCCCGAGCGCGGTGTCCGCCGGATGCAGCCTGGCACGACGGGACTTGAGGAATTTCCCGAGCTCATCCATGCGTCTCATTATGCTGAAAGTCGCACTGCCAAGCCTAGCCTTCGCAGTGGGACGAACAGCAGGTGTCTGGCTAGCCGGCGGGTGATCTCCCACGCTTGCTGGCATGACCACGATTCCCGACCCGCGGAACCGCATGAGCACCCGGCTCAGACTGACCCTGTTCGTGCTGCTGGGCGCGCAGTTCATGCTGTCCGTCGACTTCTCGATCCTCAACGTCGCGCTCCCCCAGATCGGTTCCGGGGTCGGGATATCCTCCGACGACCTGCCGTGGGTGGCGTCGGCCTACGCGCTGCCGGCCGCCGGCTTCACCCTGCTGTTCGGCCGGATCGCCGACCTATTCGGCCGCCGCCGGCTCTTCCTCGCGGGCATCACGCTGCTCACCGTGGCCTCGGTGCTCGGCGGCGTCTCGGACAGCGGCGGCCCGCTGCTGACCGCGCGCGTCCTGCAGGGTCTGTCGACCGCGATGGCCGCCCCGGCCGCGCTGTCCCTGCTGACCACCTCGTTCTCCGAGGGCGCGATGCGGGAGCGGGTGCTGGGCCTGAACGGCGCGCTGCTGTCCGGCGGGTTCACGGTGGGCGCCCTGGTCGGCGGCACCCTGGTCGGGCTGCTCAGCTGGCGCTGGGCCTTCCTGATCAACGTCCCGGTGGCCGTCGCCATCCTGATCGCGACGCCGCGGCTGATCGCCGACAGCCGGGCCCCGGAGAAGGTCCGGCTCGACGTGCCCGGCGCCGTCTCGGTGACGGCCGGCCTGCTCGCGTTCACCTACGGCATCATCGGCAAGAACCTGCTGGTCGCCGCCGTCGGCGTGGTGCTGCTCGGCGTGTTCTGGGCGATCGAGCTGCGCGCGCCCGCGCCGCTCGCCTCGGTGCGCATCCTCAAGCGCCCCACCGTGAAGTGGGGCAACTTCGCCGGGCTCGTCGTCTTCGCGATGGAGAGCGCGCTGATCTTCCTGATGACGCTGTACCTCCAGGACGTGCTGCACTTCGCCCCGCTGACCACCGGCCTGATCTTCGGCGTCCCCGGGCTCGCGGCGGTGGCCGCCGGTGTCATCGCGGGCCGGGTGATCGGCCGCTTCGGCACCCGGGCCGTACTGACCGTCGGCCTGTCGGTGCAGGGGCTGGCCACCGCGCCGCTGGTCCTGCTCGGCACCGACCGGGTCATGCTGGCGGTGCTGCTGCCCGCCCTGTTCATCAGCTTCTTCGGGCACGTGACCTCGATCGTCGCCTACACCGTGACCGCGACCTCCGGCCTGCCGGACTCCGAGCAGGGGCTGGCGACCGGCCTCGCCGCGCTCAGCCAGCAGGTGGCGGCCACCATCGGCATCCCGATCCTCAGCGCCGTCGCGGCCTCCCGCGCCGTGCAGCTGGACGGCATCCGGCTCGCGCTCGGCGTCGACGTGATCGTCACGCTCCTCGCGGTGGGCCTGGTGTGGGTGGGCCTGCGCCCCCGCGCCGAGGCGCCGCCCGCGACCGCGGCCGACCCCCGGGTCGAGGTCGAGGAGCAGCCCGCGGGCCGCTGACCGGCCTTACGGGGCCGGCCCGACCGGTCCGACGGGCCGGTGCACGGCGGGCCGACGGGCCGGTGCACGGCGGGCCGACGGGCCGGTGCACGGCGGGCCGACGGGCCGGTGCACGGCGGGCCGACGGGCCGGTGCACGGCGGGCCGACCCGCCGCGGGAAAAGACGGCACCCACGGAGAAGAAGGTCCGGGGGAATTGCCGGGACCATCGGAGGGCGATCGGCGGGACGGACCGGCGGATGTCTCCGCGGGGCCGTTCCGCCGCCCGCCGGCGCCGGGCGGCCGAATGCGATGCGGCCGCCGCGCGCGTTCCCTTTCCCCCGCGAGGAACGGACCCCGACCGTGACAGTGAAGAGAACCACCGTCAACGCCATCGAATTCGCCTACCTGGAACAGGGCGACGGACCACTGGCCCTGCTCATGCACGGCTTCCCGATGTCCCCGGCCACCTACCGCCACCTGATGCCCGCGCTGGCCGCGGCGGGCTACCGCGCCGTCGCCCCGTACCTGCGCGGCTTCGCGCCCTCGACGCTGCCGCCGGACGGCTCCTTCGCGATCGCCGACCTGGTGTCCGACATCAACGGCCTGCACGAGGCGCTGGGCGGCGACGGCGACGCCGTCCTGGTGGGGCACGACTTCAGCGCCCCCGCGGTGTGGGGCGCGGCGCAGGACGGGGAGCGCTGGTCGCGGGCGGTGGTCTGCGACGTGCCGCCGCTGCCGGTGTTCGGGCCGATGGTCCTGACGCCCCGGGGCACCGACGCGCTCAGCCACTTCTGGTTCTTCCAGACGGCGGTGGCCGAGCAGGTGGTCGCCGCGGACGACCTCGGCTACCTCGACTGGATCTACCGGAAGTTCACCGCGGACGGCTTCGACGCCACCGAGGACCTCAAGCACGCCAAGGACGCCCTGCGCGCGCCGGAGAACCTGGCCGCGGCGCTCGCCCTGTACCGGACGGCCTTCCCGCCCGACCGCTTCGGCACGCCGGAGTGGGTCCAGGAGCACGCCGCCGTCTGGGGCGCCCCGCCGAGCCGGCCGGTGCTCAACCTCTTCGGCTCGGAGGACCCCAGCTTCGTGATCACCGAGGCGGTGCTGGCGGACATCGTCGCGGGCCTGCCCGCGGGCTCGCACGCCGAGGTGGTCCGGGGCGCGGGCCACCTCGGGCTGGTCGAGCGGCCCGCCGAGGTCAACCGCCTGGTGCTGCGCTTCCTGGCCGGGGAACTCTGAGCGGCGGCGCACCGCGACGGCCCGGGTGGCCGGCCCGCTGCGGGCCGGCCACCCGGGCCGTCCGGTCCCGGCGGGTCCGTGCCCGTGTCCGCCGTCCGCGGACGGGCGCGCGGGCACGCGAGTGCGCGCGAACGCCCGGGGGCGCTCGCGCGTGCTCGCGGGCGGGCGGGGCCGGTCAGGAGCTGAACTTGTCCTGGCCGTTCCACCAGTTCTCGCCGGGCCCCTTGGCGCTCTCGTCGTCGTAGCGGTCGTGGTGCCGCCACCAGTCCCAGGGGCGGGCCAGGCCCTCCTCCTGCCGGCCCAGCAGGGTCATCTCCAGGTAGTTGTAGGTGTTCAGGGTGACCTCGCTGCCGCGGTCGTACACCGAGTTGGTGTGGAAGACCTCGTCGCCCTCGCGCAGGAAGGAGCTCACGCCGGGCAGTTCGCCCTTGTCGGTGGTCACGTGGAAGTCGTGGTTGAAGTCGTTGCCGTGGGAGGAGACGAAGGGGAGGTCCCAGCCCATCCGCTGCCGGAACGCCTCGATCTTGGCGATCGGCGCCCGGGCCACCATCACGAACGAGGTGTCGCGGTTGTGCAGGTGGGCCAGGTGCCCCACCGAGTCGGCCTGCATCGAGCAGCCGGGGCAGCCCTCCTCCCAGGCCGGGTCGAACATGAAGTGACGGACGATCAGCTGCCGGCGGCCCTGGAACAGGTCGAGCAGCGTGGGCGAGGCCCCGGGCGCCTCGAAGACGTACTCCTTCTCGATCCGCACCCGGGGCAGCGCGCGCCGGGACGCCGAGACCGCGTCGCGCAGGCGGGTGAGCTCCTTCTCCTGCTCCAGCAGGTCCTTCCGGGCGGCGAGCCACTCGTCCTTGGTCACGATGGGCGACAGATCCACACTGGCCTCCAGGTACGGCACCGCCGCCGGGAATCGGCGGGCGGGAACGATGCTGGGACCAAGGTGGCACGCGCGGCACGCCTTTCCTTCTCCGCGGTTGCTCAACCGGGAAAGCCCTCCGCCGGGACCAGGCAATTCAGAAGAGGACGCGTCGGCGGGCCCGGTGGAATCGTTCTCCGGTGACCACGTGAATGGGAATTCCGGTCCGGTCACCCACTCAATCGAACCGTCCAGGAGGAAATGATGTCGTCCACTGGAATACCGACCCGGGAAGAAATCGTCGAACGGGTCTCCGCGCTGGTGCCGGCCCTCCGGGAGCAGGCGGCCTGGTCGGAGGAGAACCGCCGGCTGAGCGAGGAGACCGTCTCGGCGCTCACCGAGGCCGGCGTCTTCCGGCTCCGGACGCCGGTGCGCTACGGCGGCTACGAGTGCGACACCAGCACGCTGGTGGAGGTCGCCATGGAGCTGGGCCGGGCCGACGGCGCCATCGCCTGGACCTCCTCGGTGTTCTGGATACCGACCTGGATCGCCGGCCTGTTCCCGGACGCCGCCCAGGACGAGGTCTTCACCTCCGCGGCCCCCCGGGTCTGCGGCACCAACAGCCCCACCGGCACGGCCGTGCCGACCGAGGGCGGCATCGTGCTCAACGGCTCCTGGAAGTTCGTCAGCGGGGCCTGGCACGCGGGCTGGCAGGAGATCGCCGCGATCCTGCTCCGTCCGGACGCCGAGCCCGAGCCCGTCATGGGGCTGGTCCCGATGGCGGACCTGAAGATCGTCGACGACTGGCACACCAGCGCGCTGCGCGGCACCGGCAGCGTCACCACGGTGGCGGAGGAGCTGTTCGTCCCGGAGCACCGGATCATCCCGATGGGGGCCGCGATGCGCCCGCAGGGGCTGTCCCGGGCCAACGCCGACTCCCCGGTCTGGCGGACCCCGGCCTCCCTGGTCGCGGCGGCCTCCGGCGTCGGCGTGGCGGTCGGTCTGGCCAAGGCGGCCCGGGAGGTGTTCTTCGAGCGGCTGCCCGGCCGGAAGATCACCTACACCGACTACACCGTGCAGGCCGAGGCCCCGATCACCCACCTGCGGGTCGCCGAGGCGGTCAACAGCATCGACCAGGCGGAGTTCCACGCCCGGCGCGGCGCGGCCACCGTGGACGCCAAGGCGGCCAGTGGCGAGGAGTGGAAGCTGGAGGAGCGGGCCCAGGTCCGCAACGACCAGGGCGAGGCGACCCGGCTCGCCAAGCACGCCGTCGACCTGCTGGTGAGCATCAGCGGCGGCAGCTCGATCCACCTCGACGTCCCGCTCCAGCGGATCGCCCGGGACATCCAGGCCGTCGCCCTGCACGCCCTGATCAACCCGGACACCAACACCGAGCTCTACGGCCGGGCCCTGTGCGGCCTGGAGCCCAACACGCTGTACATCTGAGGACGTCCGGGCGGCCGGATCACGGACGGCGGGCCCGTCGCTCCCCCACCGGGGGCGGCGGACCCGCCGTGCGCGGTCCGGCCGCCGTGCGCGGTCCGGCCGCCGTCAGCGGCCGACCATGCCGCCGGTCAGGTCGACCGTGGTGCCCGTGGAGACGGGGGCCAGGTCCGAGGCCAGGAACGCCGCCATGTTCCCGACGTCCGCCAGCGCGGGCCAGCGGCCCAGCAGGTTGCGGGCGGCGGAGCGCTCCTGCCAGCCCGCCTGCCGGGCGGGCAGTTCGGGCAGGCCGGTCGCCATCGTGCTCTCCATGCTGCGGGCCGCCTCCGGTGATCCGGCGGAGTGCAGGCAGAGCACCCGTACGCCCTGCGGCCCGAGTTCGGCCGCGAGGGTGCGGGCGAAGCCCTCGACCGCCGCCCAGGCCGGGCCGAACCCGGCGGTGTAGGGGTAGGGGACGCGCGCGGGCGCGGCGGTCATCATCATGATCGCGCCCCGCCCGCGCGGCACCATCCGGGCCGCCGCCGCGTTGGCGGTGACGAACTGGGCCTTGGTGAAGTCGATGATCGGCAGCGCGAAGTCCTCGAAGGACAGCTCGCCGAGGGCCGCGCCCTGGGCGCCGCCGGGCCGCCGGGTGGAGGTCGCGCAGAACGAGACGTCGAGGCCACCGGTCCGCTCGACCACGGAGTCCAGGAAGCCCTCGACCGCGTCCCGGTCGAGCGCGTCGACCTGCGCGGTGACCAGTGAGCCGCCCTCGGACTCCACGTCGTGGGCCAGTTGCTTGAGCCCGGCCTCGCCCCGGCCCGCGACGAACACCCGGGCCCCTTCGCGGGCGAAGGCCCGGGCCACCGCGCCGCCGACCGCCCCGGCGCCGTAGACGACCGCCGTCCGGTCCGTCAGCAGACTCTCCATCAGGTCTCCCCTTCCCCTGCGGCGGGACCGGACAGCACCGACCCGCGAAACTCCGGCACCGCCCGGCGGACGGGCGCACCCGGCCCACGGTAGGCACCCCCCGGACGGCCCGCGCGCCGAGCGGCCCCGCCCCCCCGGACATCACCGCAGGTCGGAAGGGTTCCCTTCCCCCCGCCCGGAGGGGTGGGCACCGGCCCGCCGGGCTGACGCACGCGCGTTCGCCCCGGTCGGCGTCCGCAGGCCGGGCGACGGATCGCGGAAGTTCGGGCGAAACCCCTTGCGCAATGGTCAAGAAACGTTGACCATTACTTCCGTGCCCACCGACGAAGATCTTCCCGAGACGTTCCACGTCACGACGGACGAGCAACTGCGCGCCGTCTCCAACCTCACCCGCCACCGGATCATGGCCGTGCTCCGCTTCGAACCCGCCACCATCACCCAGGTCGCCGAGCGGGTCGGCCTCGCCAAGGGGAGCTCCAGCTACCACGTGCGGCTGCTCGAACGGGCCGGCCTGGTGAAGGTGGTGCGGACCAGGAAGGTCCGGGGGGTCACCGAGCGGTACTACGCCATGGCCGCCCGGTCGATCGTGCTGCCCGACCCGGGCGAGGGCGGGCCGGACGTGCTGATGCGCCACGCGGTGGCCGACCTGGAGTCCGCGCCCGCGAACAGCGAGCGGTACGTGCGGATGGCGCACCTGCGGCTCACCGAGCGGCAGTTCGCCGAACTCGGCGCCCGGCTGGAGGCGTTGGCGGACGAGTACCGCGCCCTCTCCGACCCCGCGCTGCCGGACGCCTCGCTGGTCCTCGCCCTGTTCCACCCGGCGCCGCGCGCCCGGGCCGAGGCCGAGGAGGGCTCCGCATGACCACCGGCGCAAGGAGGTTGCCGTCCGGCTTCGGCCGGCTGTGGACCGCCCAGACCGTCTCCTCGCTCGGCGACGGGGTGATGCACGCCGCACTGCCGCTGCTCGCCCTGACCCTGACCAGGAACCCGCTGGCGCTCGCCGTCGTCACGGCCGCCGGGACGCTGCCCTGGCTGCTGCTCGGCGTGCTCGGCGGCGCGCTGGTGGACCGCTGGGACCGCCGGCGCACCATGTGGATCGCGGACGCCGCCCGCGCGGCGCTGCTCGCGGCGGCCGCGGCGGCGGCCGCGCTCGGCCTGCTGAGCGTTCCGCTGCTCGCCGCCGTCGCCTTCCTGCTCGGCGTCGGGGGGCTGTTCTTCGACACCGCCGCCACCGCCTACCTGCCGGAGCTGCTCCGGCGCGACCCCGCACTCCTGGAGCGGGCCAACTCCCGGCTGCGCGGCGCCCAGACCGCCATGTCCGGCTTCGCCGGGCCGCCCGCGGGCAGCGCGCTGCTCGCCCTGGGACGGGCGGTGCCGCTGCTGGCCGACGCGGTGTCGTTCCTGCTCTCCGCGCTGCTCGTGCGCACCCTGCCCGCCGGGCCCCGGCCGGCGCCGGCGGCCCGCGAGTCGCTGCTCCGGCAGGCCCGGGCCGGTGCCTCGTACGTCTTCCGGGACCGGGTGCTGCTCGGGCTCGCGCTCCGCCCGGCGGTCGGGAACGTCGCCTTCCTCGCGGTGGAGACCGTCCTGGCCCTCTTCGCGCACGACCGCCTCGGCGTCGGCACCTCCGGCTTCGGCCTGCTGCTCACCGCGGAGGCCACCGGCGGTCTGCTCGGCGCGGCCGTCGCCTCCGTCCTGGGGCGGCGGCTCGGCACCGGCACCGCGCTGACCTGCACCGCCGGGCTGGAAGGTCTCGCCGTCCTGGGCCTGGCCGCCGCGCCGAACCCGTACGCGGCCGGGCTGGCCCTCGCCCTCTGCGGCGCCGGGATGGGCGCCACGATGGTGCTCGCGCCCTCCCTCCGCCAGGCGATCGTGCCGCCCCACCTGATGGGCCGGGTTGCCTCCACCTCCCGGATGCTGGCCATGTGCGCCGCGCCGCTGGGCGCCTTCCTCGGCGGCTGGCTGGCCACCTCCCACGACGTCCGCACCCCGCTGTACGCCGCCGCGTTCCTGCTGCTCACCATGACGGCCGTCACCGCCTCGATGACCAGTAACCGCCGGGTCGAAGCGGCCCTGCGCGCCGCCGCCGCGGCCGCCGGGGGCCACGGGCCGGAGCAGCCCGAACCCGCCCCGGCCGAGGGCGGGTTCGCGCCGGAGCCGACGCTCACCGCGGGTGGCGGCCGCTGAGCCGCCGGGACCGCCGGGCTGCCGGAGTCAGTGGGCGATCGGGACCAGGGCGCGGTCCTCCGGGGGTCGGGGGCGGCGGGTCCGGCAGTCGGTGGTGGGGGCGGGGGCGCGGATGAAGGTGAAGGCGAGCAGGAACATCAGGGTGGCCGCGATGGAGTCCAGCCAGTAGTGGTTGGCCGTTCCGACGATCACGGTGAGGGTGACCAGGGGGTGCAGCAGCCAGAGCCAGCGCCAGCGCGAGCGAGTGGCCGCGATCAGGCCGACGGCCACCATCAGGGCCCAGCCGAAGTGCAGGGAGGGCATCGCGGCGAACTGGTTGGAGAGGTGGTCGGCGGTGGGCGGGCCGTAGACCGCGGGCCCGTAGAGCCGGCCGGTGTCCTCCAGGCCGGTGGAGGCGAGCATCCGGGGCGGGGCCAGCGGGAAGGCGAAGGGCAGGATCAGGGCGGCCGAGGTGACGGCGGCCAGCACCCGGCGGGCCCAGACGTAGTGGGCGGGGCGGCGGAGGTAGAGCCAGACCAGGAACAGCGCGGTCGCGGGGAAGTGGACGGTCGCGTAGTAGACGTTCGCCAGGTGCACCACCGTCTCGTTGCGCAGCAGCAGGTCCTGCACGGCGCCCTCGCCGGGAGGTGGACGGTGCGCTCCAGGCCCCAGACCCGGTCGGCGTTGTGGAAGGCGGCGGCGGTGTGGCCGATGGCCAGTCGGCGGCCGAGTTTGTAGACCGTGAAGAGCCCGAGGACGAGCAGGAGTTCCCGTACCACCGGGGGCCGGGGTATGTCTCCGGCCGGGGCTCCGGCGGAGTCTGTCGCGGTGCGCAACCGCTCCCCCTTACTGGCGGGCGGCCCGGTTCCCGGGTCCCGCGTGCGAGTGCCGATACGCTGACGTATCGATACAGTCGCGTATCGATACGTTGGTGGAGTGTACATACGGCCGTCGCCGCCCCGACACCCCGGGGACGGCGGGACGACACCGCGCCCCGGACGGGGCGGGCAGGAGGTGCGGGAGGTGGAGGGCGTGCGGGAGGTGGAGGGCGTGCGGGACGAGGAGGGCGTGCGGGACGGGGAGCCGGGCTGCGGCTCGACCCGGTCGAAGATCACGTCCGAGCGGGAGCGGGAGTTCTTCGAGGCGGTGCTCGACGAGATCCGCACCGGCGGCTACGAGGCCGTCACCATGGAGGGCGTGGCCGCCCGCACCCGGTGCGGCAAGTCGACGCTCTACCGGCGCTGGCGGACCAAGGCGCGGTTCGTCGCGGCGGCCCTGCGCGCCCGGCGGGAACCGCGGTGCGCGGGCATCGACACCGGTTCGCTGGCCGGCGACCTGCGCCGGGTGGCCGCGGCCACCGGGACGTGGTCCGAGCGGGACACCGCCCTGCTCCAGGCGCTCGGCTACGCGGTGATGACCGACAGCGACCTGCGGGACGCGGTGCGGGAGACGGTGATCGCCCCCGAGGTCGCGGCGCTGGAGGAGATCCTGCGGCGCGGCGTGGCCCGCGGCGAGGTGCCGGCCGACCACCCGGCCCTCGCGTTCGTACCGGACATGATCTTCGGCGCGACCCGGATCAGGCCGCTCCTCTCCGGCCGCCCCGCCGACGCGGACTACCTGCGGCGGTACGTGGAGTCCGCCGTCCTGCCCGCGCTCGGCCTGTCCTGACCCGGAGCCGCACGGGGCGGGCGCGGGGCGGACACGGAGCACCCCGGCCCGTCCCGGCGCGTGGTCGCCGGGACGGACCGGGGTGCGGTCCGGTGGTGGGTCAGGAGGTCGGCATCAGGACGGTGTCGACGATGTAGACGGTGGCGTTGGCGGTCTGGACGTTGCCGCACAGGACCTTGGAGTTGCCGTTGACGGTGAAGTCCGGCTGGGCGCCGGCGGCGGTGAGGTCGCCGCCCTCCAGGGACTTGTGGGTGCCGGTCAGCGCGTTCGGGGCCAGCCGCTCGGGGGCGACGTGGTAGGTGAGCACCTTGGTGAGCTTGGCCTTGTCGGCGAGCAGCGCGTCCAGGTCGGCCTTCGGGATCTTGGCGAAGGCGTCGTTGGTGGGCGCGAAGACGGTGATGTTCTGCGCGGAGTTGAGGGTGTCGACCAGCCCGGCCTGCTTGACCGCCGTCACCAGCGTGGACAGCAGCGGGTTGTTGGAGGCCGCGGTGGCCACCGGGTCCATGGCCATGCCGGAGAACGACCCGGCACCGTCCTTCGGCACGGCGGCACAGGCCGCGCCGAACGGCTGGCCGGCCATCGCGGCGGCCGAGGCGGTGCTGCTGTCGGAACCGGACATCGGGGCGGACGAGGAACTCCCGGCGGTGGCCGAGGCGGACGTGGAACTCGTCTCGCCGCTGCTGCTGCACGCCCCCAGGGTGAGGGTGAGGGCACCGGTGGCGAGCAGGGCGGTCAGGGTACGGCGACGGGTGGTGAAGGACATGGCGGAACGCTCCTCGATACAGGTGAAGTGGTAGTGATGGAAAGGTTAATGACGGTTCGTCAGGTACGTGATGGTCAGGTGACGGTGACGACGGTGCTGTGCCAGCCCGTCGCCCCGGCGGGGAACGGCGCGGCGCGCTGCTCGGGCTGCACGGCGCCGGCGGCGTCGGTGGCGCGCACCTCGATCCGGTGGGTGCCGGGCGGCGCGCCGCGCCAGCGGTACGACCACTGCCGCCACAGGTCGGGCCCGGCGTCGGCGGCCAGGTCGGTCTGCTGCCACGGGCCGCCGTCGACGCGGACCTCCACGGCCGCGACGCCCCGATGGGTGGCCCAGGCGGTGCCCGCGACGTCCACGTCCCCGGCGGGGACCTTCGCGAACGGGGCCGGGACCTCGATCCGGGAGGCGGTGCGGACGGTGCCGGTGCGGTCCCAGCCGCGCCGCACCCAGTACGGGTCGAACGCGGCGAAGGTGGTGACCTCCAGCTCGACCAGCCACTTGGTGGCGGAGGCGTAGCCGTAGAAGCCGGGCACCACGCTGCGGCAGGGGAAGCCGTGCGCGACCGGCAGCGCCTCGCCGTTCATGGCGACGGCGAGCAGCGCGCGCCGCCCGTCCAGGACGGACTCCAGCGGGGTGCCGATGGTCATGCCGTCCTGCGAGCGCCCCACCAGCTGGTCGGCCCCGGCGCGGACCCCGGCCCGGCGCAGCAGCGCGGGCAGGGCGGCGCCGAGCCAGCGGGTGGTGCCCACGTAGGGGCCGCCGACCTCGTTGGAGACGCAGGACAGCGTGTGGTCGAGCTCTTCGAGCGGTTCGCGCAGCAGTTGGTCGAAGGTGATCAGCTGCGGGTGGTCGACCAGGCCGTGGATGCGCAGCGCCCAGTCGCGCGGGTCGATCCGGGGCAGGGTGAGCGCGGTGTCGACCCGGTAGAAGTCCGCGTTCGGGGTGGTGAACGGGGACAGGCCCGGGACCTCGGGGTGCAGGGCGGCGGGCGGGGGCGGCAGCCGACGGGCGGGCACCGGGAGGCGGACGGCGTCGCGGGCGGCGGTGACGTCGAACCGGCGGTCCGTCAGGACCCGTCCGCCGACCCCGGCCAGGGCGCCCGCCGCGAAGGTCGCGGCGGTGGCGGTCAGGACGGTGCGGCGACCGGTCAGCGCGGTCGCGGACACCTGGTCCTGGCCCGGGCTCGTGGTCGCCCGCTCCACCGGCTCCCGTTCCGCCGTCTCCCGTTCCGCCGCCGCCGGGGGCGGTGCGGGGGTGGTGCGCCGCCGGAGCCGGGCCAGGATCAGCACGGTGGCCGCGCCGACCAGACCGGCGGCCAGCGACGGGTCGCAGTCCGCCGCCGCCGCGCCGGGACGGGAGAGCGCGGCCCAGGCGCCGAGCCCGCCGAACGCCCCGAACACCGCGGCCCCGGCGAGCGGGCGGCGCACCGCCAGCAGGCCGGCCAGCGCGGCGAGCAGGGCCATCGTCAGGTAGATGCCGCCCAGCAGCACCGGCTTGTCGTGGGTGCCGAAGGTGCGGACCGCGTACTCCTTCAGCGGAGTGGGCGTCAGGTCGATCGCCGCCGACCCGACCGCGATCACCGGCGCGCTCCGCGCCCCCACCGCGTACGCGGCCGACTCGCCCGCACCCAGCGCCGCCACCGCAGCGGCCAGGCCGATCGCCGCCGCGCCGAGGGTGCGGGCGACGCGGCGGCGGCGCGGGTGGCCGGACGGTGCGGCGGCGGGGGTCGGGTGGTTGGTCACATCCCCCGTTCGGGGCCCCGGTGGCCCCGGATTGGTCGGACTGGCCCACTCGCCCGATCGGGTGAACCGGGCGCGCTGCCGGAACGGTTCAGCGCGAGGCCGGTTCAGCCGTTCCGACCTGCGGATTCCCGGTCGCGGGCGCGGCCTGCCAGGCGGCCTCGATCATCCGGAAAATCTCGTCCAGGGCGGCGTCCGGGTCGGCGGCCGTCCTGGCCAGGGCGTGGGCGTCGACCGCGAACCGGGCGAGGGCGCGGACGGCCGTGGTGCTGCGCGGGGGGCCGGGGTCGGCGGCGATGGCGGCGGCCAGCGACTCGGCGTGGCGCAGCCGCATCGTCTCCTCGTACTGCCGCAGCGCCGGCGAGGAGTTGATCATCCGCCAGATCGGCGCGGTGCCGTCGGCGGTGCAGTGCCGGACGAGGGCGCGGACCTCGCGGTGCAGGGCGGGGACGAGCGGTTCGCCGGGGTCGCGGTCGGCGACCGCCCGGACGAGGCGCTGCTCGAAGTCCCGGTCCTGTTCGAAGACCAGGGCCTCCTTGGCCGCGAAGTGGGAGAAGACGGTGGTCACGGCGACGTCGGCCTCGGCGGCCACGTCGCGCAGGCCGACGGCGTCGTAGCCCTTCTCCAGGAAGAGCCGCAGGGCGGTGTCGGCGATCTTCTGGCGGGTGGCGGCCTTCTTGCGTTCGCGGCGGCCGGTCGGCTCGGTCATGCCCTTACCCTAGCAGCTAGCAAATAACAACTGTTTCAAAAAGCTAACGGTTAGGGTTAGTGTCGTCCGCATGAAGAAGATGGTCTTCGCCGAGTTCGGCGGCCCCGAAGTCCTGCACCTGGTCGACGCGAGGAGCCCCACCCCGGGCCCGGCCTGCTCCGGATCGCCGTGCGCGCTGCGGGCGTGAACCCCGTCGACTGGCGGATCCGCGAGGGGCAGGCGCTCAAGGCCCACCCGCTCCGCCTGCCCTCCGGGCTGGGGCTGGACGCCGCGGGGGTGGTGGACGAGGTCGGCGAGGGCGTCACCGGGGTCGCGGTCGGCGACCGGGTCTTCGGCGAGGGCAGCAGCACCTACGCCGAGTTCGCCGTGCTCTCCGCCTGGGCCCCGGTGCCCGACGGGCTGACGTACGAGGAGGCGGCCGGCTACCCGTCCGTGGTGGAGACCGCACTGCGGGTCCTGCGCGAGGTCGGCATCCGGCCCGGGCAGCGGCTGCTGGTCAGCGGCGCGGCCGGCGGGGTCGGCTCGGCCGTGCTGCAGATCGCCCGCGACCGGGGCATCGGGGTGGTCGGCACGGCGGGCGCCGACAACCAGAACTACCTGCGCTCCCTGGGGGCCGCCGCCACGACCTACGGCGACGGCTGGGTCGAACGGGTGCGCCGGCTCGGCCCGGTCGACGCGGCCCTCGACCTGGCCGGTGCGGGCGTGGTCCGCGAACTCGTCGACCTGACCGGCGACCCGCGGAAGGTCGTCTCCATCGCCGACCTCGGCGCGCCCGAGCACGGCGTCCGGTTCTCCGACACGGCCGGCAGCGTGCCGGAGGCGCTCGCGGTGGCCGCCGACCTGATCGCCCGGGGCCGCCTCCGCATCCCCGTCGCGAAGGCGTACCCGCTGGCCGACGCGGCGGCGGCCCACGCCGACAGCCGGGCCGGCCACACCCGCGGGCGGCGGGTCCTGGTGGTCTGAGACGCTCCGGGCCCCGGGGCCGGGTCCGCACCGGGCCCCGGGGCGGGGCGGTCAGCCGCCGTCGACCCGGAGCCGGACCTGTTCCTCCAGCCGGGCCAGGCTCTCGTCCAGCTCCCGTTCGACGGTCTCCGGCGCGGGCCCGGCGCCGTCCTCGAAGAAGGAGAGGTGGATGGTGACCTCGCTCGTCCCGGTGTCCAGCCCGGCGACCTGGAGCCAGCCGGCGTACCGGCCGGCGTCGCGGGTGCCCCACTCCATCCGCAACTGGTCCTGGCGGGTGCGCAGCAGCCCGCGCTCCTCGGTGCCGCTGCGGTCCTCGTGGACGGTCACGGCGGGCGGGTCGTCGACCCGCACGTGCAGCTCGCGGGGCATCCAGGCGTCCAGCCGCGCGGGGTCGGTCGCCTCGTCGAAGACCGGCTCCGGGAGGGCCGGCATGGTGCGGGAACGTTCGTACTCGGTCATCGGCAACTCCTCGGGTGGTGTCCGGGCCGGGGCCCGGGGGTCGGTCGTCGGGATCAGTCCGGCGGTTCGTCCCGCCGTCGGCCTGGGTGGTCTCCGCGGCCTCGCGGTCCGGGTCGGAGGTCGGCTCCTCGGTCGGGTCGCGGCGCTCCTCGCCGCCGACCGGGACGATGTCGGGCACCTCGATGCCGTCCGGGGGCGGCAGGTCGGGCGTCTTGGGTGCTCGATCGGGGTCGGTCACGGCGGGTTCCTTCCGGTCCGTCACGTCCGCCGGTCCTTCCGGCTCCCCGCGCGGATGCCCCGACACGGACGGTCCACTCATGATCCGCGCCCACGGACCCGACCGCAGCCCCGGCGGCGGGGGCCCGCGGTACCGCACGCCCGGCTCTCGGCGGGCCGGGCGTTTCGCCGCCCGGCGCGCCGGGCACCCGCGACCGGCCGGACGCGGGCGGCAGCGGACCGGCGGACCGGCGGACCGGCGCATCGAGGAGGCGCGGTGGACGGGCGGGAGCGCGGGGGCGGGCGTCGTGGTGGTCGGGCAGATCGGCCGGGACCTGGTGCTGCGGACGGACGGGCTGCCGGAGGCCGGCGGGTCGGCCGACGTCGCGGAGCGGTGGGAGGGCCTGGGCGGCAAGGGCGCCAACCAGGCCGTCGGCCTGGCGCAGTCGGGCGTGCCGGTGCGGCTGGTCGGCGTGGTGGGCGAGGACCGCGCGGGCGCCCTGGTGCTGGCCCGGGCCGACCGGGACGGCATCGACACCGCCGCGGTCGCCCGGCGCGGACGGACCGCCCTGCTGGTCGACCTGGTCGACGCGCCGGGCAGCCGCCGCCTGCTGGAGGACGTCCCGCCGGAGAGCCTGGTCACCGTCGCGGACCTGGACCGCGCCCGGTCGGCCCTCGCCTCCGCCGACACCGTCTCCCTGCAACTCCAACAGCCCTCGGCCACCCTGCTAGCCGCCGCCCGTCTCGCCCGGCGGCACGGCGCCCGGGTGGTGGCGGACGGCGCGCCCGAGCCGGAGGTCCGCGCCGAACTGCTGCCCCTGCTCGACGTGTTGCGCGCCGACGCCGCCGAAGCGGAACTCCTCGCCGACCGCCCCGTCGACTCCGCCCGGGACGCCCGCGCCCTGGCCCGCCACCTGCTCACCACCGGCCCCGCCCTGGTCGCCCTCGCCCTGCCCGACGAGGGCGACCTGCTGGTGTGGCCGGACGGCGAACACCTCTTCCCGCCGGCCGACGTCCCCGTCACCGACCCGACCGGCGCGGGCGACGCCTTCGTCGCGGCCTGGTCGCCGCCCTGCGCCGCGGCGCCGACCCGGTCACCGCGGGCCGGCTGGCCACGGCCGCCGCCGCCGCGACCGTCCAACGCCTGGGCGGGCGACCGGACTTGTCCGGATTGGCCTAGCGCCCGCACCTGCCCGGCGCGCACCGAGGTGGTCGGCCGGACCGGCGGTCAGGGGTTGCGGCGGGCGAGGGAGGTGCTGAGGGCGGTGGCGAACAGGCACCAGGCGGCGTAGGGGGCGAGTGCGGCGGCGGCTGCGGGGTCGTGGCGCGCCGTCCGCCGGATCAGGTGCAGGTTGTCAGCGTCGAGCAGCAGGCTGCCCGCGACGCCCGCGGCCGGGCTGCGGAGGCCGAAGAAGAGCCAGGTCCAACCGGCGTTCAGGGCCAGGTTGGTGCCGTAGGCGGCGGCCAGGGCGGTGCGGTCGCGGCCGGTCGTGCGGTTGAGGGCGTGGCCGGCGCTCCAGGTGAAAGAGGCGTACAGCGGTGTCCAGACCACCGGGAAGGCCCAGGACGGCGGCTGCCAGGCGGGTCTGTCCAGCGAGCGGTACCACCGGCTCGCCGGGCCGGTGGCCCGCGCGCCCGTCCAGGCCGCCGCCGCGGTCGCCGCCGTGGCCGCCGCGTACGGAGAGCGCGTGCCGGGCCTTCGCCATCCGGGTCGTCCAGGTCTGTCGCATGGTCTCCGTATGTCCGGCCGGGCCCGGTCCACACGCCGGGTGCTACGGGGTCGGGTCGCCGTCCGGCTCCGGGTCCGCGCCCTCGGGGCCGCCGCTCACCAAAGCGACCAGTCCGGCCCGGCCGTTGCGGCGCAGTTCGCGGCGCTGGCGGACCGCGCCGTTGCCCTCGGTGAGGAGCCGTTCGAGCAGCGGGACGACCCGGGAGGTGTCGTCCGCCTGCCGGAGGGCGGGGGTGAGTGTCTCCAGGACCTGGTCGATGACCGTCGGCGGGGAGTCGAGGGTGCCGGTGAGGGGGTTGTGGAGCCGTTCGGTGCAGCCGTGGCGGGCGGCGTGCCAGACGGCGGCGGCCAGCGCCTCGGGGTGCGGGGCGGGGCCGGCCGGGAGCTTGTCCGGGTCGGCGAGGATGGTGGTGGCGACCGCCCGGAGCAGGCCGGTCAGCATCACGGCCTCGTCGGTGCGGAGTTGGACGTCCATCGCCCTGACCTCCACCGTCGGGTAGCGCTCGGAGAGCCGGGCCTGCCAGTAGAGCTGGCCCACGTCGCCGATCAGTCCGGTGTCGACGAGCGCGTGGATGCGCGCGTCGTAGTCGGCGGCGCCGTCGAACAGCGGGGGCACCCCGCTGACCGGCCAGCGGCTGAAGACCACGGTCCGCCAGGAGGAGAACCCGGTGTCCACGCTGTTCCACATCGGCGAGTTGGCCGCCAGCGCGACGATCAGCGGCAGCCAGCGGCGCAGGCCGTTGAGCAGGGCGACGCCCGCAGCGCGGTCGGGCACGCCCAGGTGGACGTGCATGCCGGTGATCAACTGCTCGTCGGTCAGCTGGGCTGCGTGCGCGCGCAGGGCGCGGTAGCGGGGGTGTCGCTGACCGGCACCGACAGCCGGTCGGCGAAGGGCGCGGCACCGGAGGCCGCCAGCAGGCAGCCGTGCTCGTCGGCGGCCGCCGAGAGCGCGCGGCGCAACCGTTCCAGGTGCGCGGCGACCTCGTCGAGCGTCCGGCAGACCGGGGTGGCGACCTCCAGTTGGGCCTGGAGCAGTTCGCGCTGCACCTCC
Organism: Kitasatospora fiedleri; assembly: GCF_948472415.1. Classification (NCBI taxonomy): domain Bacteria; kingdom Bacillati; phylum Actinomycetota; class Actinomycetes; order Kitasatosporales; family Streptomycetaceae; genus Kitasatospora; species Kitasatospora fiedleri. The sequence continues at coordinate 547,764 of NZ_OX419519.1, forward strand.
GACCCGTCCAGCTCCGGTTGCAGGTCGGCCAGCTGCCGCACCTGCTCCGCCCGCGCCACCGGCACGCCGGTGGCGGCGTCCAGCAGCAGGTACTCCTCTTCCACACCCACGGTCACCATGGACAGCGGCTACCCCCGTGGGGGGCGTCCACGCACCGCTCCCGGGGCGGGAATCCGCAGCACGAGGACGGTCCGGGCGGGGGGACGGAACGGCCCCGGTCGGCACGGCGGCGCGAGGGACGATGGCGCGGTCGGGAGAGAGGCGCCGCCGCCATGACGACGGCACGGCCTTGGCGCGGCACCGGCACCGGCACCGGCACCTCCCGGGTGAACGCCCACGCGGTCTTGGTGGCGGCGCACGGCCGCGAGCGGCGGCCCCTGTCGGTCCGGGGCCGCCGCTCGCGGCGGTGGGGGGTGCGGGTCGGTCAGTCGCGGTGCTGGGTGAAGGCGTCCTTGGCCCGGTCCAGCAGGGAGGCGAAGGGGCCCACCGTCCACTGGAGGGCGGGCTTGCCGGCCGTGCCGGGGTGGGGGTGGGTCGGCGCGAGGCGTTCGGCCGCGAGCAGGCGGCGGCCCATCGTCCGGCGCTGCTCGACGTCGTACGCGGCCCGCAGCGCCGGGAACTCCTCCGTCTCCTCGTGCTGCGCGTGCGCCTCGACCGCCTGCTGGAAGTCGATCAGCCGGGCGTCGAACTCGGCGCTCGTCACGTCCAGCTTCTCCAGCTCCAGCAGGGCGCGGTTGGCCTCGGCCTCCTCCGCGTTGCGGGCCGCCGCCTCCGGCTCCCCCGCCGCGCGCTTGGCCGCGGGCCGCACCACCATCTCCTCGCCGGTCTCGTGGACGGCCAGCAGCGCCCGCAGCTCGTCGAACGCCTGCTGCCGGTGCTCGCCCCGGGCGTCCCGCACGTCCGCGAACAGCCGCCGAATCCGCTCGTGCTGCGCCAGCAGGACCTCGACGACGTCCTCCCGCGGCTGCGTCGTTCCCGCCCCGGTGCCGGTGATCGTGTCGGTGGTCATGGTCTGACTCCTCTCGTGGCCGGACTCTGTCGGCGGTCGTCTCACCCGTGGACCCCCGATCAAACGGCCGTCGATCGGGTGACGGCCGCCGCAGTGCGCCGACGGGCCCTCAGAACCGGTGCGGCGAACCGGAGTCGGGATCGGCGGCATTCTCCGCGCGGCAGGGGGAGACGGGGGGCGCGCGTGCCGAACGTGCGCCCGTCGATCCCGTCCCCGGGGAGCCCACGTGTCCGTCCACTCCCGTCTCGCCATCCTCGGCGCCGGCACCGTCCTGGGCGGTGTCCTCACCCTCGGCGCCGGGGCCGCCCCCGCCCTGGCCTGCGAAGCGGCCCCGGCCGCCGCCGCCGACGCCCCGTCCCCGGCGGCCCCCTCCGCGCCCGCCTCCGACTCGCCGGCCGCGTCGGCACCGGCGTCGGCCTCGGCCTCGGCGTCCGGCGGCGAGTCGGCCGCCACGGTGGCGCTCCTGCCGCCGCCGACCGGACGCTCGTCGCGGGCGGCGCCCCGGCCGAGTTCACCGCGGAGATCGGCAACACCGGCACCGCCGCGCTCACCGCCGCCGCCCCGCTGCCCGCGCTGCGCAACGACGCCGCCCAGGAGGCGGGCCAGGCCCTGCGGGCCGACGAGCTGCTGCTCCAGGTGGCGACCCCGGCGGGCTGGGAGCCCCTCCCGCTCTCGACCGGCTGCGACGGGGTGCTGCACGGCGACGGCGGCTCCCTGGCCACCGACATAGCGCCGGGCCGGGCCGTCCGCTACACCTTCCGGCTCTCGGTGACCGCCCGGGACGCCGCCGTGCAGCAGGTGGACGTCCGGCTCGGCCTGCGGTCCGGTGCGGCGGGCGCCGCCGGGTCCGTCCCGCACGCCAGGTTCCTGGTCACCCGCCCGGCCCCGCCCACCGCCGAGTCCGCCCCGACCGCGTCGACCGCCCCGGCCGCGACCGCCGCCGGGGCGGTCCCCGCACCGGGACGCTCGGCCTCGACTCCCGCCCCGAACCCACCCGGAGCGGCACCGCCACGCCGACGGCCACCGGGACCCCCTCCGCCGTGGTCGCGGCAGGCGTGTCCGAGCACCTGCTGGCCCCCACCGGCGGCGGCCGTCCCCCGGTCTCGCTGCTGATCAGCGGGGTCGGCCTGATCACCCTGGGGGCCGTCGGCCTGGCGCTGGTGCTGGCCCACCGGCCCGCACGCCACCGCTGAACCGCCGGCCGCTCCGGGCCGTCCAGCCCCGTCCTGCTCCGTGCGCCGGTGGGACGCCGTTCTCAGCGACGCCCGGCCAGGCCGCTCGCGGCGGAGTCCCGTCGTCCGGCGGAGTCCCGTCCGGCGTGGTCGCGGGTGGCGGCGCGGTAGAGGTTGCCGAGCAGGCGGCGGTTGCGCAGGTGGAGGGCCAGTTCGGTCAGCGGGTTCTCCAGCCGGGCGCCGAGGCCGCGCAGCGGATGCTCGTCCAGGAGCAGCAGGGTGTGGCGGCCCCAGGGGATGAGGGTGAACGCGATCCGGGCGGTGCCGAAGGGGGCGGCCTTGGCCTCCAGTTCGAGTCGGCGGCCGGATTCGCAGATCCGGACCACGCAGGTGTCCTCCAGGGTGACCGGGCCGATCCCGACCCGGAACCGGAGTTCGGCCCCGACCTCGGGCCAGCGGTCGTCCGCACCCAGGATGTCCTGGGTGCCCACCACCCACTGCGCGTAGCTGTGGGCGTCGGCCAGCAGGTCCCATACCTGTGCGGGCGGGGAGTCGATCAGTCGTTGGCGCTGTGCCATGGGACGGCCCTCCTTCGGGCTTCTTCAGGCTTCCTCGGGCTTCTTCGGCCTCTTCGAGCTTCCTGGGGCTTCCTCGGGACGGGCGTTTCAGCCGCGCGGGTCCTGGCCGGACGGCGGCAGGAAGCGCGCGGGCGAGCGGCGGTACGCGTTCAGGGCGGCGCGGGCCGCGTTGGCGCCGCACGCCCCGTGGACGCCGCCGCCGGGGTGGGCGGCGGCGGAGGCCAGGTAGAGCCGCTCGATCGGGGTGCGGGGGCCGACCGTGCCGGGGGTGGGCGCAGGAAGAGCTGCTGGTGGGGGGCGGCGGTGCCGCCGTTGAGGGCTCCGCCGACCAGGTTCCCGTCCAGCCCCTGGAGGACCGGCGGGGTGAGGATGCGGCGGGCGGTGACGCGGCTGCGGAAGCCGGGGGCGAACCGTTCGACCTGCTCCTCCAGCCGGTCGGCCATCGCCTCACCCTCCCGGGTGTCCCAGCGGCCGGTGATGCCGTCGGGGCGAGGTCGGCCTTGATGTGCTGCGGGACGTGGGTGTAGGCCCAGGCGGACTCGGTGCCCGCCGGGGAGCGGGTGGGGTCGGCGACGGTCATCTGGCCGAGCAGCGCGAAGGGGCGGGCAGGCAGCCGGTCGGTGCGGACCTGGTGCGCCCAGTCGCCGAGTTCGTCGAGGTCCGCCCCGAGGTGGACGGTGCCGGCCCGGCCCGCGGCGGACGCCTCCCACGGGATCGGCCCGGACAGCGCCCAGTCGACCTTGACGGTGGCGAAGTCCCACTCGAAGTGGCGGAGGTCCCGGCGCAGCCGGGCGGGAAGGTGCTCGGGGGCGACCAGCCCGCCGTACAGCGCGGTGGCGGCGGTGTCCGCGAGGACGGCCCGGCGGGCCCGGTGGCCGCAGCCGTCGGCGGTGCGCACCCCGAGCGCCCGCCCGTCCCGCACCACCACCTCGCGGACGGATTGGCCGCAGTGCACCTCCCCGCCCCGCGACTCCAGCCGGCGCACCAGCGCGTCGGTCAGCGCGGACGCCCCGCCCACCGGCACCGGCCAGCCGTAGCGCCGTCCGAGCATCGCCATCAGCCAGCCGAACACGCCGCTGCCGGCGGCCTCCGGCAGCAGGTCGGCGTGCAGGGCGCAGCCGGCCAGCAGCATCCCGGGGGCGTCCCCCTCGAACTCCTCCTCCGCCAGCCGCCGCACCGGCAGGGCCAGGAAGCGGGCCAGCTCCACCAGGCCGGCCACCCGCAGCCGGGCCGCGATCGCCGCGCCCGACCGCAGCGGCGGGAACGGGGAGAGCAGCGCGTCGACCAGGTGCGGCTCCAGCCGGTCCCACCGGTCGGTCAGCCGCTGCCAGGCCCGGGCGTCGTGCGCACCGAACATCCGCTCCAGCCGGGCCGCCTCCGGTTCGCCGTCGTTCCCGTCGCCGTCGCGGTGCAGCAGCCCGCAGCGCCCGTCGGACAGCGGGTGGGCCAGCACCACCGGGGCGTGGCTCCAGCGCAGCCCGAACTCCGCCAGGCCCAGCGAGCGGATCGCCGGGGAGGCGGCGGCCAGCGGGTGGAAGGAGCTGAACAGGTCCGAGACGTAGCGCGGGTCCACCCCCCGGTCACTGCGGACCGCGCCACCGGGCCACGGCTGTTCCTCCAGCACGACCACGTGCCAGCCCGCGTCCGCGAGCAGATTGGCCGCGACCAGCCCGTTGGGGCCTGCCCCGACCACGATCGCATCCGCCATGTCGGCCTCCTCGGGTCGTCGTCCCGCCCGCGCCTGCCCGGTTGCCGCAGGCGTACACGGAGCCGGGCGGGCGGCCGGACACCCGGAGCCCTCGCCCCCCCCCCCAGCACCACCGGGCCGTACTCCCCCGCCGGGGCCACCCTCAGGACGCCGCAGCCAGCCCCCGCGCAGCGAGCAGCCGACCCGCCCCGATCAGACCGGAGCCCTCGCCCCCGCCCCCAGCACCACCGGGCCGTACTCCCCCGCCAGGGCCGCCCTCAGGACGCCGCAGCCAGCCCCCGCGCAGCGAGCAGCCGACCCGCCCCGATCAGACCGGAGTCGTCGTCCTCGGCCCCCAGCACCACCATCGCGCGGATCTCCTCGCCGGTGAGCCCGAAGCAGCCGAGCCGTTCGAGTTCGGCGGTGAGGAGTTCGGCGTAGCGGGGGCCGATGGCGAGGGCGAAGCCGCCGATCAGGAGGTGGCGGCGGATGCCGATGGCGGTGAAGAGGGCGGTGATCGCGGAGGCGAGTGCGGTGATGCCGCCGTGGAGGGCGGCGGTGGCGAAGGGGTCCTCGGCGCGGACGGCGGCCACCAGGGTGTGGTTGTCGAGGAGTTCGGGGTCGGGGGCGGCGGCCGCCAGCGTGGAGCGGGCGTAGCCGGCGGGGTCGGTGCGGGCGGCGCGGCGGGTGGCGGCGAGGGCGCCGCGGCCGGAGGCGATCGCGCCGAGGTGGCCGCGTCCGCCGCAGTCGCAGGGCGGGGCCTGGGGGGAGGTGTCGACGGTCCAGTGGCCGAGTTCGCCGCCGTGGCCCTCGGTGTCGAGCAGGACCTCGCCCGCGCGGTAGACCTTGTTGCCGATGCCGGAGCTCACCGTGATCAGGCAGAACGGCCGGTCGTCGGCGGGGTCGACGTAGCGCCAGACGGCCGCCGTGAGGTCGTTGACGACGACGACGGGCAGGCCGAGGCGTTCTTCCAGCAGCTGCCGGACGGGCAGGTGCGCGCCGGGGCCGCCCCAGACGGTGGGGGCGGCGAGGGCGCGGCCGTCGGCGGTGACGGGTCCGGCGAAGGCGACGGCGACGGCGGTGCTGCCGTGGCGTTCGACGGCTTCGGCGGCGAGCGCGGCGACCTGGTCGAGCACCCGGGCTTGCAGGGCGGCCACCGGCAGGCCGGGGTGGGCGGCTATGCCGTCGGTGGGGACCCGGCGGACGTCGGTGACGGTGTCGTCGTCCGGTGCGTAGCGGGCGGTCCGCAGGGTGGTGCCGCCGAGGTCGATGACGGTGAACGCAGGGTCGGACAAGGGTTGCTCCCCGGGCTTCGGTTGGTGCTTCGACGTCGCTTCGGCACTGGCGCGGGGCGCGGTCACTGGTCCGCGGCCGCCCGCCGCGGCGCGATCGTACACGGCCCGGCCCAAATATGGGAGCGCTCCCACATCGCCGCCACGCCGCCGCCACGCCGCCGCCACGCCGCCGCTCCGTCCCCGCCCCGCCCGGGAACGACGCTCCCCGAGGAGCCCGCCGACCGACCGCAAGCACCGAGTACCCCAGGGGAGTTGGCCCGGCCCGGAGCAGCCCCGCCGGGGGTCCGAAGAACCCCGTTACCGCCGCCGACGGGAAGGTCTACATTTGTCGTCTGACACTGGATCAGGTCAGGGCCGGGTCGGGATCGGGGTGAGTGCGGCCCGGGTCCGGCCGCGGGCGGTGGCGGCTACGGGGGTGGCGGATGACATCGGGTGCGGTGCGGGGCGGTCCGGGGATCGGCGGGGTGCGCACGACGGCCAAGTACGAGGTGGACGCGCTGGTCCAGGACCTCGTGGCGCAGTTCAGCGCGGCCCGGCTGCCGATGCCGGTGGTGGTGCTGTCCGCGCAGGAGGACGATCCGGAACTGGACGCCGAGGTGCGCGCGGTGGTCCGGGCGGTGCAGGAGGCGCAGGAGGGCGGCGACCTGCCGCACCGCTCGGTGCCGCACGTCTCCGACGGCGATCCGCACCAGAACGCGATCGCCGTGCTGGACGGGCTGGCGAAGGGCCCGTGGGCGCGCCGCGGCCCGTCCTGGTACCGCGGGTACCCGGCGCCGCGCTCCCGGCTGGTCGCCGCGATCGAGGCCGCCACCCGGCACGTGCTGGACGGCTCCCCGCTGCCCGCCGGGTCCGAGCCGCCCGCCGCACCCGTCGGGCCCGCCGCCGCGCGGCCGTTCGAGGATCTGGTGGAGGCGGTGCTCGCCCGGCTGCGCGACCTGCACTGGCGGCCCGAGCCGCGCACCGCCGGGGGCGAGTGGCAGCGGCTGCTGTCGCCGGTGCTGAACTCCACGACGCTGATCGGGGCGTTCGTCCTGGCGGCGCTCACCAGCCTGCTGACGCAGGCGAGTTGGCAGCTGGTCACGGGGGTGCTGCTGACTGCGGTGGTCGTGCTCGGGACGACCGGCTGGGTGCGGCGCAACACCGCGCCGCTGTCCTGGCTGGGCCCGGCCAGCCGCTGGTTCGCCACCACCACCTTCCTGGCGGCCTCGGGCCGGCAGGCGGCGGCCTGGTCGCTGTGGCGGCCCGGATGTCGTGGGACGTCACGCAGGCCCGGGCCCGCGAGGTGACCGGGGAGATCCTCAAGGCCCAACTGCCGGACACCCCGCCCGCGGAGCGGGACCGCGCCCAGCAGTTCCACCTCCAGCTGCGCACCCTGGCGCTGCTGGAGGACCTGCGCCGGGCGCACCGCTCCTGGGCACCGGACGCCCGGGCCCGCAAGCGCCGCGTCCCGCCGGTGGTCTTCGTGCCCCGGGCGGACGCCGCGAGCGGCGCGCTGCGGGTGCTCGGCGCGATCTCGGACGTGCGCAGCCGCCGCAGCGAGCAGGACCCGCTGCTGGTGCTGGCGGCCGTCGCGCACGCCGACGTGGCGGCCTGGCTGGAGGACGACCACCCGGCGCCGGTCGGGGTGCACGCCCTGGGGGCGCGCCGCGGCCCGTACGAGGACTGGGTGAGCGACCTGCGGGTGCGGCAGGCGCCGAGCCGGGGGCGGGCGCTGGCCTGGACGCTGCCGGTGCGGCTGACCAGGCTGCAGTTGCAGGCGGGCGAGACCACCCGGCTGGCGCCGGTGCCGGTGCGCCGCTCCTGGTGGTTCCTGTGGTCGCGCTGGTCGGTGCTGCTGGCGCTGGTGCTGGTGGCGGCCGGGGCGGGGCTGCGGGTGCAGCAGCTGTCCGAGAAGTACTGCGAGGCCCGGCTGGTGGGGTCGAACCCGGACGCGGTGTGGCGCACCGACCCGGGCGGGACGCGGGAGTGCATCGGCGTGGGCACCGGGTCGGTGACCTTCGCGGGCGACGCCGGCGGCATCCGGCTGAGCGGCGAGCTGCCGGGTGCGGGGGCCGACCGCACCGGGGCGGACATCGGCCTGCGGACGCTGGAGGACGCGATCCGCCGCGAGAACGACCGGGTGGCCGCGCTGCCGAACGTCCGCTACGTGACCGTGGTGTACGCGGGTTCGCTGACCACTGCGGCCGGGCAGGACGGCCGGGCGCTGAACAGCCTGAAGGAGCTGGCCGGCGTCCACCTGGCGCAGGTCCGCAACAACGCGGGCGACCCGTTGAAGATCAAGGTGCTGGTCGCCAACGGCGGGCAGGACATGTACTTCCAGACCGAGATGGTGCACCGGATCGTCGACCTGGCCGCCCGCGACCGCTCGATCGCGGGCGTGGTCGGCCTGGGGCGGGACACCTCGGACAGCGACACCGCGCTCACCCTGCTCCAACAGGCCGGACTGGCCGTGGTCAGCACCACCAACTCGGCCAGCTACCTGGCCCGCGGCCACGTCAACTACTTCGGCCTGGCCGCCACCGACCAGGAGGAGGCGGCGGCGCTGCGCCTGATCGTGGACGGTCTGGCCACCCCGCCGCAGGACCGCTGGGCGGCCGTCCTGACCCGCACGCCCACGCCGGACGACCGCTACAGCCCCGAGCACGCCCGGTACGGCAGCGCGATGCTCACCGACGCCGGGTACCGCCTGATCGGCGACCGTCCCCTGGAGTACGGCCTGACCCCCAACGGGGACCCGGACTACGAGGCGGCGCTGGCCACGGCCTGCCACGGCGACCACCCGCCCGCCGTGCTCTACCTGGCCGGCCGGGCCGACGACGTCGACCAGCTGATGCACCGGCTGGCCAGCGACAAGGGCTGCGCCCGGCCGCTGGCCGTGCTGACCGGCGACGACCTGACCAAGGCCCAGTTCCGCACCGGCGGGACGGCGATGGCCCCGCAGGCCACCCTGTACTACACGGCGCTGAGCGACCCGGCCGCGACGGCCCGCGGCTCGGACCTCGCGGCGACCGCCGCGAGCGTCCTGCACCTGGCGCCCGCGGGGGCCAACCCGTACGAGGACGACGTGTTCTCGGACGGTTCGCTGGCCCTGGCCTACGACGCGACCGCCGCGCTCCAGGCGGGGGCCGCCAAGGCCGGGGCCTCGCAGCTGACCGGGACGGGCTCGGTGATGGCGGCGCTGCGCGCGGTGCAGCTGAACAACCGCCCGACCGGGACGGTGGACTTCCGCGAGGTCGGCCCGCTGGCCACCGAGCCCCAGCCGGGGCACGGGCTGCACATCATCCGGGTGCGGCGGGACGCGCAGGGCGCGCCGGTCACCGACCACCTGTGCGGCCGCCCGGCCGGGGAGACCGCGCCGCTCACCGGGTGCGTGCCCTGACCGGCCGGCCGGGGCGCCCCGGGCGCGGTCACTCCTCGATCCGGACCAGCGCGAGCGTGATGTTTGTCCGGGCCGCCGGCCCGGATCGCGGCGCGCCACAGGTCGACCAGGGCGCGCTGGTCGTCGCCCTGCGGGTCGCCGTCGGCCTCGGCGGCGGCTCGGTGAGCAGGGCGGCCAGTTCCTCGGGGGCCACCGGGTCGGTGAGGCCGTCGGTGGACAGCAGGTAGCGGGCGCCGGGCCTCGCGGGCAGCCGGACCAGGTGGGGCCGGAGGTCCTCGGGGCGGTCGCCGCCGAGGGTGCGGGTGACCAGGTGGCTGGTGCGGCGGCCGGGGGCGGGCGCGGGCTGTCGTCGGTGCTGAGCAGGCGCAGGCCGAGGCCGTCGCCCTCGTCCGGGGTGATCTCGTGGACCTGGCTGTCGCCGACGTTGAACACCAGCACCTGCTCCCCGTCGAACACCGCCCCGGCGACGGGGTGGCCATGCCGGTCAGCGCCGGGTCGGCCTCGCCCGCCTCGCGCAGGACGCGTGGCAGGAGCGGAGCGCCTCGGTGACGTCCTGCTCGGTCCGCAGCCGCGCCCCGGCCTCGGCGAGGTGGCGGGCGGTCAGCGCGGAGGCGACGTCCCCGGCGGGGTGGCCGCCGAGCCCGTCGGCGACGGCGACCAGCACCGGGGGGCCGCCGAGCGGGAAGACCATGCTCTGCGGGCTGTCGGTGGAGGTGGCGCACAGGGTCCACGGGCCCAGCACCAGGCTGTCCTCGTTGTGGTCCCTGACCACTCCGTCATGGCTGAGCGCGCTGACGACGACGTACGGCACTCCACGGCCCTTTCCTCGAACCCCCCGACCCAACGTGTCACCCCATTCTCCCCACCGCCCGCCCGGCCCCGTCGGCAGGGCGGCCACTCGCGCCCGCTCCCGCCCGGCGGGGCGCGCCGACGGGACGTACCGACGGGACGTCAGGAGCCGGGCCGGGAAGGGGAATCCTCCGGGCGGTCGGGGTAGACGCCCTCCCGGCCCGGCCAGAGGGGCGGGCCGAAACGACGACGGAGGCATCATGGGTCTCGGTGGCTGCATCATCCTGCTGGCGGTCGGAGCGATCCTCGCGTTCGGCGTGCACTGGCACCTGGCGGGCGTCAATCTCACGGTGGTCGGTGTCGTCCTGATGGCGGCGGGCCTGATCGGTGTCGTGGTGTACGCCCGCGTGCTGGGCCGCCGCCGCTACCTGGGCGGGCGCGGTGTCGACGAGGTGGTGATCGAGGAGCGCCGCGACGTGCTCTGACGGCCGGGCGACCGCTCCACGCGCCGCGCGCCCGCCCGGCCTCCGCGCCCCGGCGACCCGTCCGTCCGGCGACCCATCCGTCCGGCGGGCCGGTTCCGAATGGGAACGCGGCCCGGTGCGGGGCCGCCGGTGCGGTCGTCGAGGAGGAGCGCGGTGAACACGAACGGTGCGGTGGACGTGGCGGTGGTGGGGGCCGGGGTGGCCGGGCTGGCCTGCGCGCTGGACCTCGCCGCGGCGGGGTGGCGGGTGCGGCTGCTGGAGGCGTCGGACGGGGTCGGCGGGCGGATGCGCACCGACCTGCGCGACGGCTTCCGGCTGGACCGCGGCTTCCAGGTGTTCAACACCTCCTACCCGCAGGTGCGCCGCCGCCTGAACCTGCGCCCGCTGCGGCTGCGCCCGTTCACTCCCGGCTTCCTGCTGGCCGGTCCGGCGGGCCGCCGCCGGGTCGTCGACCCGCTGCGCCGACCCGACCTGGCCGGCGACCTGCTGACCGGCCGGACGGTGCCGCCCCGGGACGCGGCGGCGCTGGCCGCGCTGACCGTGCGCGACGCCCTGCTGCCCGCCGCGCTGCTGCGCCACGGACGCGACGTGCCCGCGGCGGCGGCGCTGCGCGCCGCGGGCGTCTCCCGGGCGACCGTCGACGGGGTGCTGCGCCCGTTCCTGTCCGGTGTCTTCCTGGAGGACGAACTGGCCACCTCCAGCCGGGTCCTGCACCTGTACTGGCGCAGCCTGGTCCGGGGCACGCTCGCGCTCCCGGCGGCCGGGATCGGGGCGGTGCCGCGGGCGCTGGCCACGCTGCTGCCCCCGGGACGCTGGAACTGGGCGCCCGGCGGCGGAGGTGCACCGGGACGGGGTGCTGCTGGCCGACGGCCGGGAGGTCGCGGCGCGCTGCGTGGTGGTGGCCACCGAGGCGGCGACGGCCGCGGCGCTGCTGCCCGGCCTGCCGGTGCCGGAGACCCGCTCGGTGACGACCTTCTACCACGTGGCCGAACGCAGCCCGCTGGCCGAACCGACCCTGCTGGTGGACGCCGCCGGCCGGCTGCTGAACTCGGTGGTGCTGTCGGAGGTGGTCCCCGGCTGCGCGCCGCGCGGCCTGTCGCTGGTCTCCACCTCGGTGCTCGGCACGACGGCCGAGGAGGGCCCGGTCCGCGCCCGACTGGCCGAGCTGTACGGCTGCGACACCTCCGCCTGGCACCCCCTGGCCGCGTACCGCATCCCGGGCGCCCTCCCCGCGATGCCCGCCCCGCACCCGCTGACCCGCACCGCCCGGTGGGCCCCGGGCCGCTACGTGTGCGGCGACCACCGGGCGACCGGCTCGGTCCAGGGCGCCCTGGCCTCCGGCGCCCGAGCGGCCCGCGAGGTCCTGACCGACCTGGCCGACCCGGCGACCGCCCCGGGCCGCCGGGGCCCCGGCCGCTGAAACACTGACCGCCGAGGCCGGACCGCCGAGGCCAGGGCGACGGCCGCCCGCAGGAACCGCGCCGGGACCCGCCGCCCCACCGACCGCCCCCGGGACACGGATGCGAGACCCGCCCGCCCCCGCCCGGAACAATCCGCTGGCCCACAGCGGCGCACCGCCGGTACGTTCCGGCTCGTGTGCACCTACGCCTCGGGGCCCGACAAGCTGCACTACGCCTGTGTGCGGTGCCGGATCAGCTTCAAGCGGCACCACGCCGCCGCCGGGCACGCCTGCCCGGAGTGCGCCCGGCCGCTGCGCTGCGCCGGCCACGACTTCGCGGCACCACGCCGCCGGGACCGGAGGGCGTGGTCGGTGGTCGCGGTGGTCCTCGCCGCCGGGCTGCGGTACGAGGGCTTCGAGCCGTGCGGGTGCAGGCGGGAGCCGAAGTTCCGCCCCCGCACCCGCGCCCAGGTACGCGCCCGCCGCATCGTCGCCGCCCGAACGGGCGCCCCGCTCGCCGATCTGCTCGGCCGAGCCGACCCGCTGCAAGACACGTAGCTCCCCCGACCGGGCACCCCGCGCACCGACCTGCCCCGCCGGGCCGACCCCCTGGAAAACCCGTGGCTCCCCCGCCCCGGACCCCCGTCGGCATGGTCCGGCCGATTGCGGTTACCCGCCGGTAGTGATGGTGCATGGGGAAGCCGTGACGGCTCGGGGAATCAGTGTGCGGGGCCCGCGCGGGCCGGTGTTCGAGAACGTGGACGTGGTGGTGCCCGCCGGCGGGCTGCTGGTGGTGCACGGGCCCGCCGGGTCGGGGCGGACCAGCGTGCTGCTGGCGCTGGCCGGCCGGATGCGGTTGGGCACGGGCGCGCTGCGGGTGGGCCGCCACCGGGCGCCGGGCGCGGGGGCCGGGCGGGTGCGGCGGTCGGTCGCGGTGGCCCGGGCGGACGGCGCGGTCGCCGCCGAGGGCCGGTTGCGGGTGCGTGAGCTGGTCGCCGAACGCTGCTGGCTGGAGAAGGGGGTGACCCGGCGGCAGGTGGTCGAGGCCGCCCGGCTGCTGGGCCTGCACCTGCGCGGCACGACCCTGGTGGAGGACCTCCCGCCGCTGGAGGCGCTGCTGCTGGACGTGGCGCTCGCGCTCGCGGCCCGCCCGCCCGTCCTGGTCGTGGACGCCGTGGACCGCGACTGCCCGGACGGCGACCGCGCGCTCGCCTGGCGGGCGCTGGCGACGGTGGCGGCCACCGGCTGCACCGTGCTGGCCGCCGCCGCCCAACCGCCCTCGCCGCCGCCCCCGGGCACCGTCCTGCTGGCCCTGCCGCACCGGGCCGACCCGGACGCCCCCGCCGCCACCCCCGTCCCCGCGTCCGGTCAGGGGGTGGCCGCGTGACCGCCGTCCGGCTCGCCTGGCTCGAACTGCGCCGCTTCCGCGGCCCGCTGCGCCGGCTGGTGCCGCTGCTGCTGTGCCTGATCCCGCTGCTGTACGGGGCGATGTACCTGTGGGCGAACTGGGACCCGTACGGGAAGACCGACCGAATCCCGGTCGCCGTGGTGGACCTGGACCGGCCCGCCGTCGCCGAGGGGGGCCGGCCGGTGGACGCCGGGGCGCAGCTGGTGGAGCAGTTGAAGGCGTCCGGCACCTTCGGCTGGCAGTTCGTCGACGCGGGGACGGCCGACGCCGGGCTGCGCGGGGCCGGTACGCGTTCACGGTCGAGATCCCGGCGGACTTCAGCGCCCGGCTGGCGACCGCCACCGACGCGCAGCCGCAGCAGGGCGGCATCCTGCTGCGGCTGAACGACGCGAACAACTACATCGCGGGCGTGATGACCGAGGTGGTGCAGTCCAAGCTCCAGGCCCAGGTCGACTCGGCGGTGCACGAGGCGTACGTCCGCGCGGTCTACGGCGAACTGACCGACTTCCGCAAGGAGTTGGCGGTGGCCTCGGAGGGCGCCCAGCAGCTGGTCGGGGCGACCGGGACGGCGCAGCAGGGAAGTGCGGCGCTCGCCTCGGCGGCCGTCGGACTGCACGCGGGCACCGAGCGGATCGGTGCCGGGGCGCAGCAGATCAGCCAGGCCGTCGGGCAGGTCGACCAGGCCGCCGAGGCACTGACCAAGGCGGCGACCGACCGGCTGCCGCAGGCCGCCGCCCAGTTGGTGACGGCCGCCTCGGTGGCCGCCGAGGGGCTGCACACCCTGCACACCGGCACCTCGCAGGTCCGCGCGGGCGCCGACACCGCCCTCGCCGATCTGCGCCAACTCGCGACCAACCATCCGGAGTTGGCTCAGGACGCGGTGTTCGCCCGGGCGCTGCGCGACGCCGAGCAGGCGGACGCCACCGCCGCCGGGATCGACGACCGGGCGGCGGCGGCCGACACCGGCGCGCAGCAGAACCTGGCCGCCGCCCGCGACCTGCAGCGCACCGCGACCGCCGTGCAGCAGAACGCCGCCGCCCTGAACAGCCCGCTGCGGCTGCTGGACAGCGGCACCGCCGAGGTCGCCGCGGGGACGTCGACGGTGGCCGGCGGCCTGGACGCGCTGCGGGCGGGCGCGGACGCCGCGAAGTCCGCCGCCGACCAGGCGCACGACGGCGCGACCCGGCTGGCGGGCACCGTGGACGACGGGCTGCACCGCATCCCGGAGCTGACCGACCAGCAGATCGCGGGCGCCGCCCAGGTGCTGGGCACCCCGGCCCGAATCGACCGGACCAACCTGCACCCGGCGGGCGTGTACGGGCGCGGGATGGCCCCGTTCTTCTTCGGCATCGCGCTCTGGGTGTTCGGCCTGTTCGCGTACCTGCTGCTGCGGCCGGTCAACCGCCGGGCGCTGGCCGGGCGGGCCCGGTCGGCGACGGTGGCCGCCGCCGGGTGGCTGCCCGCCGCGGTGCTGGGCGCGGTGGCGGCGCTGGTGCTGTACGCGGTGGTGGACCTGGGGCTGGGGCTGGACCCGGCGCACCCGTGGGCCACCGTCGCGCTGCTGGTGCTGGGCGCGGCCTCGTTCGTGGCGGTCGACCACTTCCTGCGGACCTGGCTGGGGGTGGCGGGCGACGTGCTGTCGCTGGTGCTGCTGGTCCTCCAGCTGACCGCGGCCGGCGGCCTGTACCCGATGCCCACCACCCCGGCGTTCTTCCAGGCCGTGCACCCGCTGCTGCCGATGACGTACCTGATCGACGGGCTGCGGGTCACCGTCTCCGGCGGCCAGGCCGCCCACCTGCTGCGCGACGGGGTCGTGCTGGCCGGCTTCGGCGCCGTGTTCCTCGCCCTCACCGCGCTGGCGGTGCGCCGCCAGCGGGTGTGGACGGTGGCCCGCCTGCACCCGGACATCGAACTGTGAGCGCCCGGCCGGTCCGGAGCGGACGGTCCGTCACCTTCCGTTCGAACGGCCCCGGTTGGCGGGTCGGCCGACGAACGGCCCGCTGAGCCCGCCCCACCCGCACCGCGGGCCGCTCCCGGAGACCGGGGGCGGCCCGTTTGCGTTGCCCGCACCGCGGCAACGGCAGGTCGGAGGTGGACGGGTGTCAGCGGGCCCGGCCGGAGAGCTGCCCGGCGGCGGGGCGGCGTGGCTCGGGCGGGACGGACGGAGCGAGCGGGTCCGGCTGCGGTCGCGCCTGCGGGCCCGGTTCGAGGAACGGGGAGGCGGTGACCGGCGCCGGCCGCTCTCCGTCCCGGAGGCGGAGCGGCGGGTGGGCGGCGGTCTCGGAGAAGGGCTGCCACAGCGGGTGGCGGTCGGTGTCCATGCCCTGGGTCTGACCGGCCGTCACCGATCGAATCCTCCGGTTTTCCCGCGGCCCGCGGGATTCCCCCGGACGGGCTACAGGGCGAAGGTGACCCTGATCCGCTTGCCGCCGGCCGGCAGCGGGTCGACCCGGCAGGACGCGGCGAGCGCCTGGACGATGGCCCAGCCGCGGCCCCCGCTGTGGCGGGGTCGCGGTCGTGCAGCGGTTGGGCGACGGGCGGGCGGGCGTCGCCGTCCTCGACGTCGACGACCAGCTCGGTCCCGCCGGGCCCGAGGCGGGCGTCGAAGCAGGTCAGGCCGCCGCCGTGGTGCAGGGCGTTGGCGACGAGTTCGGTCACCGCGAGCTGGGCGTCGGCCAGGACCCGGCCGCCGGGGTGTCCGGCGGACTCCAGCAGTCGGGCGAGGACTGCGCGGGCCTGGCCCGCGGTCCGCACGGGCTCCGGCGGCCGTTCTCCCGGGACGGCGGCCTCCGGGGACGGCGGCCGGGCGTCGTCGTGGGACATGAACGACCTCGAATCGTCTACGGCACCGTACGTACCGGCCGGCGAGGCCGGACGGAGAGGAGGGATCGAGTGGGATCGGAGTGCTTGTGCCCCGGAGGGGACGGATGATGCGGGATGGTGCACCCGCGTCACCCGGCTCCGGTTCCGTGCGGGTGGCGGCGCAGCAGTGCGGCGGCGGCCTCCCTGGCCTGCGGCAGGCTCTCGACGACGGTGAAGTAGTCGTCGGTCGCGGTGATCTCCAGCAGGCGCCGGACCGCGGGCGCGAGCGGGCCGAGCAGGACGAGCGCGCAGTCCGCGGCTTCCATCCGCTGCTGGGTGAGCACCAGGGTCCGCAGCGCGGAGGAGTCGGCGAAGGTGACCGCCGAGACGTCCAGGACGAGTGCGCCGGTGCTGCGGGTGACGGCGGCGTCCACGGCCTCGGCGAGTTCGCGTTCGCTGTCGTGGTCGAGATCGCCGCTCAGGTGCAGCACCGTGGGTTCGGGCGGCCCTGGGGTGTGGTCGGTCATGTCGGCCATGCTAGGCCCTGCCGTTCGGGGCCCGGAGCCCGCCCGTCGGACCGGCTCCGGGGGTGCCGGGGTTGCCCGGCCCGGGAGCGGGCAACCGGAGGAGCACCGGGCGCGGACCCGGCACAATGCAGGCTGGCGGCGCCGCGTCCGGCGCCGCCGGGCCGGAAGGAGGAACCCGGTGACGCGGGAGCGGGCTCAGGGGGTGTTCGGCGCCGACCCGGCGGTGGGTGCCGACCTGGCGCGGGTCGACTGGTCGGCCACGCCGCTGGGCGACCCGGCGGGCTGGCCGCAGAGCCTGCGCTCGACGGTGGACATCATGCTGTCCTCGCGCTTCTCCATGTGGATGGGGTGGGGCCCGGACCTGACGTTCTTCTGCAACGGCGCGTACCGGCGCGACACGCTGGCCGACAAGTACCCGTGGGCGCTGGGCCGCCCGTTCCGCGAGGTGTGGGCGGAGGTCTGGGAGGACGCCAGGCCCCGGATCGAGCACGTGCTGACCGAGGGCGAGGCGACCTGGGACGAGGCGCTGCCGCTGCGGCTGCGGCGCTCCGGCTACCCCGAGGAGAGCTACCACACCTTCTCCTACAGCCCGCTGCGCGACGAGGCCGACGCGGTGGTCGGCGTGCTGTGCGTGGTCAGCGAGGACACCCAGCGGGTGGTCGCGGAGCGGCGGATGGCGACGCTGCGCGACCTGGGCTCCGACCCGGGGGCGGTGCGCGCCGAGGGCGAGTTCCTGGCGTTCAGCGCCGAGCAACTCGCCCGCAACCCGTACGACCTGCCCTTCACCCTGACCTATCTGTTCGACGACCTGGGCGGTGCCGAGCTGGCCGCCTCCTCCGGCGTGCCCGCGGGCCACCCGGCCGCGCCCGCCCGGATCGGGCCCGGGGAGCCGGGCCCGTGGCCGGCCGCGGCGGTCCGCCGGGGCGCGGCGGTGTCGGTGCCGCTGACCGGCGAGCGGTTCGCCGAGCTGCCGCGCGGGGCGTGGGAGGAGCCGCCCCGGCAGGCCCGGCTGGTGCCGTTGAGCGGCCCGGGCGGCGGCGGGCCGAGCGGTTTCCTGGTCGTCGGCCTCAACCGGTACCGCCCGGCGGACGACGCCTACCTGGGCTTCGTCGACCTGGTCGCGGGCCGGCTGGCGGCCGGGATCACCAGCGCCCGCGACCACGAGGCGCAGCAGCGGCGCGCGGAGCAGCTGGCCGAGCTGGACCGGGCGAAGACCGCGTTCTTCTCCAACATCAGCCACGAGTTCCGCACCCCGCTGACGCTGATCTCCGGGCCGGTCGAGGGGCTGCGGCAGCGCTTCGCGGACGCCGACCCGGACGTCCGGGAGGACCTGGAGACGGTCCACCGCAACACGCTGCGGCTGAGCCGCCTGGTCAACACGCTGCTGGACTTCTCCCGGATCGAGGCGGGCCGGATGCGGGCCCGCCCGGAGCCGGTCGACCTGTCCCGGGTCACCGCCGAGCTGGCCGCCGTGTTCCGCTCGGCCGCGCAGCGCGCCGGGCTGGTCCTGGAGGTCGACTGCGCGCCGCTGAGCGCGCCGGTGCCGGTGGACCCGGAGCTGTGGGAGAAAGTCGTCTTCAACCTGCTGAGCAACGCCCTGAAGTTCACTTTCGAGGGAACGGTCCGGGTCCGGGTGCGCGAGCGGGACGGGCGGGCCCTGGTCACCGTCGAGGACACCGGGGTGGGCGTCCCGGCCGCGGAGCTGCCGCGCCTGTTCGACCGCTTCCACCGGGTCGAGAACAGCCGGGCCCGCTCGCACGAGGGCAGCGGCATCGGCCTGGCCCTGGTCAAGGAGCTGGTCGACCTGCACGGCGGGACGATCACCGCCGACTCCGTGCCGGACCGCGGCACCTCCTTCACCATCAGCCTGCCGCTGGCGGACTCCGCCGCCCCGGCGGCCCAGGACGGCCCGGACGGCACTGCCCGCCCGGGCGCCGAGGCGTTCGTCCAGGAGGCCCTGCGCTGGGAGCACCGCCCCTCCCCCGGGCCCGCCGGGCCGCAGCCGGACGACGGCCCGGAGCCGGACGCCGGTGCGGGAACGGACGAGGGTGCGGGAACGGGCGACGGCAAACCCGCGCACGTCCTGGTCGTCGACGACAACGCCGACATGCGCGACTACCTCAGCCGCATCCTGCGCGGCGCGGGCCACCGGGTCACCGCGGTCGGCGACGGCGACCGGGCGCTGACCGCCGTCCGCACCGCCGTCCCCGAGCTGGTGATCAGCGACGTGATGATGCCCGGCACGGACGGCCTGCGGCTGGTCGCGGCGCTACGCGCCGACCCGCGCACCGCCGCCCTGCCGGTGCTGCTGCTGTCGGCCCGGGCCGGGCGGGAGGACGCCATCGACGGCTTCGAGTCGGGGCCGACGACTACCTGGTCAAGCCCTTCGCCGCGGCCGACCTGCTGGCCCGGGTGCGCGCCGCGCTGCGGCTGGCGCGGCTGCGCGACCAGCACACCCGCTGGCAGGACGCCCTGGTCGACTCGCTCCAGGACGCGTTCTTCGTCTGCGACGAGGACGGCGCCGTCGTCCAGGTCAACCAGGCGTTCACCGACATCCTCGGCTACGGCCCCGAGGGGCTGCCCTACCCGGCGCCGCACCCGTGGTGGGCGGACCCCGCCACCGACCCGGACGCCCACCGGCAGGCCGCCGACGCCCTGGCCCGGGCGACCGCCGACGGCCGCGGCAGCTCCACCGCCCCCGTCACCCACCGGGACGGCCACCGGATCTGGACGCACTCCACCTTCAGCCGCGTCCCGGACCCGGCGACCGGCCGCACCGTCACCGTCGGCACCTTCCGGGACGTCACCGCCGAGTACTACGCCATCCAGCGCGAGAGCGCCCTGGCCCTGCTCGCCGACTGCCTGAGCCGGGCCACCGGCGCCGAGGAGTCGCTCGCCTGCGCGCTGGCGGAGATGCGCGGGCTGTGGCGCGCCCGCCGGGTGGTGGCGGTCCACTTCGACCGCGCCGGGGCCGCGCCCCGGCTCACCGCCGCCGGGCCCTGCCCGGACTGGCCGGACCTGCCGGAGGAGCGCCGGGCGGCGCTGACCGCGCTGGCCGCCGCGCCCGCCCTCACTCCGGTGGAGGGGCCCGCCGGGACCGGCATCCGGCTGGAGCGGCCGGGCGGGCCGCTGGTCCTGGTGGTCGAGCTGGGCGAACGCCGCCCTTCACCCGGGAGGACGAGCTGCTGCTCGTGCTGCTGGGCGGCCGCCTGGCCCAGGGGCTGGCCCGGGCCCAGCGGATCGACCAGCAGCGCGAGACGGCCATCGCCCTCCAGCGGGCCATCCTGGGCCCGGACCGGCTGCCGCCGGGCTTCGCCGCCCGCTACGAGCCGGCCACCCCGCCGCTGGAGGTCGGCGGCGACTGGTACGACACCGTGCCGCTGCCCGACGGCCGGATCGGCATCATCGTCGGCGACTGCGTCGGGCGCGGCCTGGCCGCGGCCAGCGTGATGGGCCAGCTGCGCAGCGCCTGCCGGGCGCTGCTGCTCCAGGACCACAGCCCGGCCCGGACGCTCGCCGCGCTGGACGCGTTCGCCGCCGCCATCCCCGGCGCGGTCTGCACCACCGTGTTCTGCGGCGTCCTCGACCCGGCCACGGGTGTGCTGCGCCACTCCAGCGCCGGGCACCCGCCCGCCGTGCTGGCCCGGGCCGACGGCTCCACGGCCCTGCTCGAAGGGGGCCGCGCCCTGCCGCTGGCCGTCCGCCCCGGCCGGCCCCGGCCGGAGGCCACCGCGGTGCTGCCCGGCCGCTCCACGCTGCTGCTGTACACGGACGGGCTGGTGGAGCGGCGGCGCGAGGGCCTGGCGGAGGGCATCGCTCGGGCCGGCCGGGCGGTCGTGGCGGGCGCGGCCCTGCCCACCGCCGATCTGCCCGAGCACGTGACGGACCTGCTGCGCCCCGCCGAGGGCTTCGAGGACGACGTCGCCGTCCTGCTGTACCGGCAGCCCGCCGTCCTGACCCTGTCCTTCCCGGCCCGGCCGCAGGAGCTGCCGGCCGCCCGCGCGGCCCTGCGCGCCTGGCTGGCGGAGTGCGGCGTCCCGGCCGGGGCGGCCCGGGAGGTGTCGGCCGCCGGGGCGGCGGCCCTCGCCGAGTCCTTCGCGGACGGTGCCGAGGCCCCGCCCGACCCCGACCGCCCCGACCGCCCCGACCGCCTCGACGGCGACGGCCCGCGCTCCCCCGACGGCACCGTTCGGCTGACCGCCCGGGCCACCGCCGACCGGCTGCGGGTGACGGTCACCCGCGCCGGGGCCCCGAGGCGCTGGTGGTCCAGGCCGCCCTGTCGGCGGGCTGAGACGGCGGCCGGGGCCCGCCCGGAGCCCGCTGAGGCCCCCGCCGGACCCCCTGTCGGGGCCCTGCCAGGTCTCCCACCTGGGAGTTTTCCGGCGTTCCGGCCACTGGGTAGCCTCGCCGGGGGTCCGGGATCACGGCTGTTCGGCCGTTCCAGGTAGCCCGTGCGCTTGATCGGTTGCCCGGCCGTACGGCGGGGCGTGGCAGGAGGCGGAGCTTTCGATGGCTGGCTCGACGACGTCGCGGAACCCGCACCCGGACGCGGCGGCCGTCCGATCCCAGATCGGCGAGGCCGAACTCCGGCTGCTGCTGGCGGGTCTGACCGCGGTGCGCGACGGTGACTTCAGCACCAAGCTGGCCGGTGACTCGGACGGGCTGCTGGGCGAGATCGCCACCGTGTTCAACGGCATGGTGGACCAGCTGTCCCGGTTCACCTCCGAGGTGACCCGGGTGGCCCGCGAGGTCGGCACCGAGGGGCAGCTGGGCGGCCAGGCCGTGGTGCCCGGGGTGTCCGGCACCTGGGAGGACCTGACCGACTCGGTCAACGCGATGGCGGGCAACCTCACCACCCAGGTCCGCAACATCGCGCAGGTCACCACCGCGGTCGCCAACGGCGACCTGACCCGGAAGATCGACGTCGCCGCGCGCGGCGAGATCCTGGAGCTCAAGACCACCATCAACACCATGGTCGACCAGCTCAGTTCGTTCGCCGGGGAGGTCACCCGCGTCGCCCGCGAGGTCGGCACCGAGGGCATCCTCGGCGGCCAGGCCGACGTGAAGGGCGTCTCCGGGACGTGGCGCGACCTGACCGACAGCGTCAACTCGATGGCGGGCAACCTGACCGGCCAGGTCCGCGCGATCGCCCAGGTGGCGACCGCGGTGGCCGAGGGCGACCTGTCGCAGAAGATCACCGTGACCGCGCGCGGCGAGATCCTGGAGCTGAAGGACACCATCAACACGATGGTGGACCAGCTCAGTTCGTTCGCCGGGGAGGTCACCCGCGTCGCCCGCGAGGTCGGCACCGAGGGCCGGCTCGGCGGGCAGGCCGACGTCCGCGACGTGTCCGGCACCTGGCGCGACCTGACCGAGTCGGTCAACGTGATGGCCGACAACCTGACCGCCCAGGTCCGCGCGATCGCCCAGGTCACCACGGCCGTCGCCAAGGGCGACCTGACGCAGAAGATCCGGGTGGACGCCCGGGGCGAGATCCTGGAGCTGAAGGAGACCATCAACACGATGGTCGACCAGCTCTCGGCGTTCGCCGACGAGGTCACCCGCGTGGCCCGCGAGGTCGGCACGGCCGGCAACCTGGGCGGCCAGGCCACCGTCCGGGGCGTCTCCGGCACCTGGAAGGACCTGACCGACAACGTCAACGTGATGGCGTCCAACCTGACCGGCCAGGTCCGTTCGATCGCGCAGGTCGCCACCGCGGTGGCCCGCGGCGACCTGAGCCAGAAGATCACCGTCGAGGCGGAGGGCGAGGTCGCCGCGCTGGCCGGGGTGATCAACACCATGGTGGACACCCTCTCGGCGTTCGCCGACGAGGTCACCCGCGTGGCCCGCGAGGTCGGCACCGAGGGCATCCTCGGCGGCCAGGCCCGGGTGCCGAACGTCGCGGGCACCTGGAAGGACCTCACCGACAACGTCAACTTCATGGCGCACAACCTGACGTCGCAGGTCCGCAACATCGCGCAGGTCACCACCGCGGTCGCCAACGGCGACCTGACCCGCAAGATCGACGTCGACGCGCGCGGCGAGATCCTGGAGCTCAAGACCACCATCAACACCATGGTCGACCAGCTCGGCTCGTTCGCCGCCGAGGTCACCCGCGTCGCCCGCGAGGTCGGCAGCGAGGGCCGACTGGGCGGCCAGGCCGAGGTGGAGGGCGTCTCCGGCACCTGGAAGCGGCTCACCGAGAACGTCAACGAGCTGGCCGGGAACCTCACCCGGCAGGTCCGCGCGATCGCCGAGGTGACCAGCGCCGTCGCGGCGGGCGACCTGACCCGCTCGGTCACCGTGGACGCCTCCGGCGAGGTCGCCGACCTCAAGGACAACGTCAACGCGATGGTCGGCTCGCTGCGCGAGACCACCCGCGCCAACGAGGAGCAGGACTGGCTCAAGACCAACCTGGCCCGCTTCTCCGGCCTGCTCCAGGGCCAGCGGGACCTCGCGGTGGTCGCCGAGGCGGTGATGGACGAGCTCACCCCGCTGGTGGGCGCCCAGGTCGGCGCGTTCTACCTGGCCGAGGAGGGCGACCGGGGCACGGTGCTGCGGCTGTTCGGCTCGTACGCCTACCCGGACGGCGAGCGGCCGACCAGCTTCCGGCTCGGCGAGTCGTTCGTCGGCCAGGCCGCCCGCAGCCGGCGCACCATCGCGTCGAGACGCTCCCCTCCGGCTACCTGGCGGCCTCCTCCGGCCTGGGCCGGACCGAGGAGCTGTCGCTGCTGGTCGTCCCGATCGTGGTCGAGGAGCTGGTGCTCGGCGTCATCGAGCTGGCCTCGGTCCGGCCGTACACCGCCGTCCACCGGGCCTTCCTGGACCAGCTGATGGAGACCATCGGCGTCAACGTCAACACGATCGTCGCCAACGCCCGCACCGACGAACTGCTCGGCGAGTCGCAGCGGCTGACCGCCGAACTCCAGGTCCGCTCGCAGGAGCTGCAGGCCCGGCAGGAGGAGCTCCAGGCGTCCAACGCGGAACTGGAGGACAAGGCCGCCCTGCTGGCCGCCCAGAACCGGGACATCGAGACCAAGAACCTGGAGATCGAGCAGGCCCGGCAGGAGCTGGAGGAGCGCGCGCACCAGCTCTCGCTGGCCTCGACGTACAAGTCGGAGTTCCTGGCCAACATGAGCCACGAGCTGCGCACCCCGCTCAAGCCTGCTGATCCTGGCCCAGCTGCTCGCCCAGAACCCCACCCGGAACCTGACCGCCAAGCAGGTCGAGTACGCGGGCATCATCCACTCGGCCGGCTCGGACCTGCTCCAGCTGATCAACGACATCCTCGACCTGTCCAAGGTCGAGGCCGGGAAGATGGACCTCAACCCCGAGCCGGTGGCGCTGCGCAGCCTGCTGGAGTACGCCGAGGCCACCTTCAAGCCGCTGACCGGGCAGAAGAGCCTGGCCTTCACCGTGCGCACCGCCCCGGACGTGCCCGAGGACATCGTCACCGACGACTACCGGCTGCGCCAGGTGCTGCGGAACCTGCTCTCCAACGCGGTGAAGTTCACCGAGCGCGGCCGGGTCGAGCTGCGGATCGGGCTGGCCCCGAGGACCAGATCCCCGAGGGCGTGCGCCGCGGCGGCCCGGTGCTGGCCTTCCGGGTCTCCGACACCGGCATCGGCATCGCGCCGCAGCACCTGGAGACCGTCTTCGGCGCCTTCCAGCAGGCCGACGGCACCACCAGCCGCAAGTACGGCGGCACCGGCCTGGGCCTGTCGATCAGCCGGGAGATCGCCTACCTGCTCGGCGGCGCGATCACCGCCGAGAGCGTGCTGGGCAGCGGCAGCACCTTCACCCTGTTCCTGCCGGTGACCCGGCCGGAGTTCCTGGCCCTGGAGGCCGGCCCGCGCGCCGACGCGGCGGTCGGCGGCCCGGCGGCGGCCGACCTGCCGCACCAGGTCTCCGAGGAGGGCGGGACGGCGCTCCAGCCGCGCCGCCTGTTGGTGGTCGAGGACCGCCAGGGCGG
Source organism: Kitasatospora fiedleri (assembly GCF_948472415.1). Classification (NCBI taxonomy): domain Bacteria; kingdom Bacillati; phylum Actinomycetota; class Actinomycetes; order Kitasatosporales; family Streptomycetaceae; genus Kitasatospora; species Kitasatospora fiedleri. The sequence goes on from NZ_OX419519.1 coordinate 572,266, forward strand.
CCTGCTGTCGCTGGTCGCCGAGAACGCCACCGCCGAGCCGGCCGGCCTCACCGGGGCCAAGGAGGGCCGCCGCCGGGTCGAGGTGGTCACCGCGGTCGGCGCGGCGGAGGCCGCGGCCGTCCTGGCCTCGGCGCCCTCGCACTGCGTGGTGCTGGACCTCGACCTGCCCGACGGCGCCGCCCCGGCGCTGCTGCGCGACATGGACCGCGACCCGGCGCTCCAGGGCGTGCCGGTGCTGGTGCACAGCAACCGCGGCACGCCGGGCGACGCCGACGCGCTCTCCCGGGCCGGCGCCCGGCCGCTGGAGGTCATCTCCAGCCTGGACGAGCTGCGCGAGCGGATCGCCCTGCACATGAGCGCCGACCACCCCGGCGACGTGCCGCTGGTGCGCGGCACCCCGCAGGACGCCACCTGGGAGGCGGCCGGGGTGGACTCCGCGCTGAGCGGCCGCCTGGTGCTGGTCGTCGACGACGACGACCGCAACCTGTACGCCATCACCGGCATCCTGGAGCTGCACGGGATGCGGGTGCTCCAGGCCGAGAACGGCCGGGCGGCGCTGGAGACGCTGGCCGCCAACCCCGGCATCGACGTGATCCTGATGGACGTGATGATGCCCGAGATGGACGGCTACACCGCCACCGCGGCGATCCGCGCGATGCCGCGGTACGCGGCGCTGCCGATCATCGCCGTGACCGCCAAGGCCATGGTGGGCGACCGGGAGAAGAGCCTCGCCTCCGGGGCCAGCGACTACATCACCAAGCCCGTCGACGCCGGTGAGCTGATCGGCCGGATCGAGGCCCAGCTCACCGAGTAGCCGCCCCGCTCCCCCGCCCGTCCCCCGTCCGCCCAGCAGAGCCGCAGGAGTCCACGCCGTGCACCAGTCCCGGGAGCCGCGCCCCGACCAGAGCCTGCCGACCACGCCGACCGGGTCCGGGCTGATCGGCGCCCAGCGCCCCGCCCCGTCCGCGCCCTTCCTGCCGTCCGTGCCGTTCGCGGTGCCGGACGGCACGGTCGCGGGCCACCACCCGCGCGACGGCGACCCGGCGGACGACGACCCGACGGTCGACGGGGCGCTCGGGCGGCTGGCCGGCACCGTGGAGGAGCTGCGCCGGCAGCTGGACGACGCGCAGGCGCACGCCGCGGGGCGGTCGTGGTGGAGATGGCGGTCGGCATCCTGGTGGAGCGGCTGCGCTGCGGTCCCACCGAGGCCGCCCGGCAGCTGGACCTGCTGGCGGGGCAGGCCGGTTCCACCCCGCTGGAGCTGGCGGCGGGCCTGGTCAACCAGGCCGCCGCGGACAAGATCTCCGAGGCCGCCCAGGACTTCGTGGCGCGGGCGGCGAACCCGGCGTCCCAGCGGGTCGGCGTGCGGCTGCGCAACACCGAGGCGGACGCGCTGAGCGCGACCGACGCGGCGGCGGCGGCCCGCGCGATGCTGGAGCACGCGCTGCGGCCGCTGGGCGCGGTCGCGGTGGCGATCTGGGCGGCCCGGCCGGACCTGTCGCTGGCGCTGGCGGGCAGCGCGGGCTTCGCCGACGCGGAGGCCCGGCGGTGGCGCCACGTGCCGCCGGGGTGGTCACCGCGGCCCGCCGGGCGCTGGACGAGCGGGCGCCGGTGACGTACCGCACCCTGGCGGACGCGTCGGTGCCCTCGATCGGCCAGCACGAGGCCGGCGGCGGCCGGGTCGCCGTGCCGGCGGGGGTCGGCGGCCGGTTGATCGGCGTGCTGGAGGTGTGCTGGCGCGACGAGCTGCCGAGGTGGTCGCAGTCGCTGCACCGGCAGTTCGAGGCGTTGGCCGAGCTGTGCGCGGCCACCCTGGAGACCTGGACCGGGGACGCGCCGGACGACGCCCCGGGGGCCGGGCGGCTGGAGGAGCTGAGCCGGCTGGTCGACGGCGTCCTCGACCCGTGCATGATCCTGGAGCCCGCCGACGACGCCTTCCCGCCGCGGTTCGTGATCCGCTACGCCAATCCGGCGTTCGTGGACTTCGCGGGCCGCCCGACCGGGGCGATCGTGGGCTCCCCGCTGCTGGAGGCGTACCCGCTGGCCGCGCAGGAGGGCAACCTGCTGGAGGCGGTGGAGGACGTGCACGCCACCGGGGCGCCGTTCAAGGACCCCCGGATGCAGCTGGCCGCCCTGGTCGACGGGGTGCCGCTGACCACCGACGCGTACGTGTCGATCAGCCGGCACGGCAACCACGTCACCGTGCTGTGGCGGCTGACCGACAGCACCCCGAAGATCGCGCGGCTGCTGCACCACGCGCAGCGGCTGGGCCGGATCGGCGGCTTCGAGGAGGACCTGACCACCCGCGAGGTGGTCTGGAACGAGACGCTGTTCGAGCTGTACGGGCTGCCGGCCACCGACCGGCCGATCGCGCTGGAGCGGCTGGTCGACCACGCCACCCGGACGACCGGCACGCGGTGGGCCGCTTCCTGCGCACCCTGCTGCACCACCGGCGCCCGGCGTCCACGGCCTTCCGCCTCCAGCGGGCGGACGGGGTGACCGGCACATCCGGGTGGTGGCCGAGCCGGTGCACGACCGGCTGGAGCAGGTCAGCGCGGTCCGCGGCGCCTACCAGGACGTCTCCGCGCAGCACTGGACCGAGGTCGCGCTGGCCGCCACCCGCGACCAGCTGGCGCAGAGCGAGCAGCAGGTCGCCGAGCGGCACCGGCTGGTGCTCCAGCTCCAGCACGCCATCATGCCGCCCAGCGTCAGGTCGCGGACGCTGAACAACCTCGACGTGGCGGTGCGCTACCGCCCGGCCGAGAAGGACCACCTGGTCGGCGGCGACTGGTACGACGCGCTGCCGCTGCCCTCCGGGCAGGTGCTGGTGTGCGTCGGCGACGTCGCCGGGCACGGCATCGAGGCGGCCACCGGGATGGTCGCGCTGCGCAACGCGCTGCGCGGCCTGGCCGCGACCGGGGCCGGTCCGGCCCAGCTGCTGGCCTGGCTGAACAGCGTGACGCACCACCTGACCGACAACGTCACGGCTACCGCGGTCTGCGGCCTGTACGACCCGGAGCGCCGCCTGCTGCGCTGGGCCCGGGCCGGCCACCTGCCGCCGGTCCTGCTGCGCGGCGGGGCGGCGGAGTGCCTGCCGCAGGTGGACGGCATCCTGCTGGGCGTAATCGACCAGGCCGACTACCAGGAGAGCGAGATCGCGCTGGCGCCGGGCGACCGGATCGTGATGTACACCGACGGTCTGATCGAGCGCCGCGACCAGGGGCTGCACGCCTCGCTCGCCAACCTGGTCAGCCTCTCCGAGGCCGCCCCCCGCGAGGGCGCCACCGCACTGGACGCCCACCTGGACCACCTGCTGCGCTTCAGCGGCGCCGACACCGACGACGACACCTGCCTGGTGGGCATGGAGGTGCGGTAGGCCCGGTCCGGTCGGTCCTGTCGGATCGGCGCGCGGCGCCCGGCAAGACCGACCGGACCGGGCCCAACCGGCGCCGCCGGGCGGGTCAGGCGCGCAGCCGCAGGGTGCCCAGGTGCTCGGGGCGGATCAGCCGGGTGCGCGGGGCCAGGGCGCGGACCTGGGTGAGCAGGCCGTCCAGGTCCATCGACGGGTCCTGGACGGCCGGGTCGGTCAGCGGCGTCTCGAAGACGTCCCAGTGCACGGGGACGACGGTGCGCGGGAAGTCGAGCGCCTGGAGCAGCCGGGGCACGTACCGGTGGGTGGTGCGGGCGGTGCTCTCCACGGCGATCATCGCGACGTCGGGGCGCAGGCCGGCGTAGGCGTGCTCGACGAAGTCGCTGGCCCCGGTCAGCAGGGTCTGCGGGCCGTCGCCCAGTTGGACCTGGAAGGCCAGGGTGTCGCCCTCGACGAGTTCGCCGATCGTCGTGGGGGCCTGCGCGGGCGGCGCGGTCAGGGTGCCCGGCGCCCAGTAGCGGTGCTTGGCGTTGCGGCTGTGCAGGCTGGCCACCACCCGGACGGTGAAGCCGCCGAAGTCGAGCACCTCGCCGCCCTTGACCACGATCAGCTGGGCCGGGTCCACGCCCATGGCCTGGAGCAGGTGGCAGGTGGTGGCGGTGCCGACCACCCGCACGCCCCGGCTGGTGGCGATGTGCGGGACGTCGTTGACGTGGTCCCAGTGGCTGTGGCTGACCAGCACCAGGTCCGGTGTCCCGAGGTGCGGGTCGACCGCGGCGGGGTCGACGGTGAGCGGGGTCTTCGGGTCGAAGCCGTGGGTGGGGTAGCGGGTGAGGTACGGGTCGAACAGCACGGTCTTCCCGTTGCCCTCGATCCGCCAGCCGCTGTTGCCCAGCCAGGTGAACGCCGTCTCGCCGCCGCCCGGTTGCTGCGGCTCGCCCGCGGCGGCGGCTGCGGGAACGGCTCCGGCCACCGGCAGCAGGGCGGCTCCCGCGACCGCCGTCCGGAGGAGTCCGCGTCGTCCTAAGGTGTTGTCGCTCATGCCCGGGAAGGACGGTCGATCGTGGGCTGCCGGTTCCGCCGGGCGGGCGGTTCTCCCGGGTCCGGCGGCCGGTCTCCCCGGTCCGGCGGCGCGGCTACTGGTCGAGGACGCCCACCGCGTGGGCGATGACGAGCAGCGAGGTGATGAGCGCGGCGATGCTCTCGATCGCCATCAGGGCCTTGGCCCGGGTGGAGAGCGGCATGGTGTCGGTGGGGCTGAAGGCGGTCGAGTTGGTCACCGAGACGTACAGGTAGTCCATCAGGGTGGGCACCCAGTCGCTGGTGCGGGAGGAGCTGTCGGCGACCTCCTCGACGGCGTCGTCGTTCTCGTCCTGGGAGAACCGGAAGTCGGCGAGCGGCAGTTCGGAGCGGTCGGCCTGGGTGCGCACCACCGGGCCGCCGCGGTCCAGCTCCCAGAAGGCCAGGCCGAAGACGATGATGCTGGTGGCCCAGACCTGGAGTGCGGCGAGCAGCAGCGGGCCGCCCTCCTGGGCCTTGCTGGTCACCATCGCCTCGACCAGCAGGCCGAGGGAGACCAGGTTGCTGATGCCGATCAGGGCGACCAGGACCAGCGACAGGACGCGGGAGAAGCGGTTCTGCCGGGTCATCCGGCGCGGGTTGACCGCGATCAGCGGGATCAGCAGCAGCACCTCCAGCGCGGGCAGCACGAACCGGGGGACGAGCAGCAGTTGTTCGGGCAGCGCCAGGTAGAGCAGGACGGCCGTCAGGGTGGCCAGTACGGCGGGCAGCCTGGCCTCGCCCGGCGCTCGTGGCGCGGGAAGCGCTGGAGCGCCTTCGCGCGGTGGTCGTTGACGTGCCGTTCCGCACTGTCCATGGACGGGCCTTCCGGTCGGGTCGGATATCCCCTCGCATGCCCGGTCGGCCGCCGCCCACGCCAGGTCGGCATGGGTGCGGGCCCGCCGGGCAGCCGCTCCCCGGGGCGCGACACGACCCCGCGGGCGCCCGGGTGGGAACCGCGGGGCCCGGCGCGGGGCGAGAATCGGCCCCGGGCCCGCGCCCCGGTTCGGGCACGACGATCGAAAGGACCCCAGTGAGCGACTCCTCGGCCCCGACGGTGGGCCCGGCCGCGACGAGAGCCCGCAGGAGCGGGCCGACCGGCAGTGGGACGAGATGCTCCAGGAGGTGCGGGTCGCCCAGACCGGCGCCCAGATCCTGTTCGGCTTCCTGCTGAGCGTCGCCTTCACGCCGCGGTTCGCCACGCTGGACGATTTCGACCGGAACCTCTACACGGCCACCGTCATCCTGGGCGCCTGCGCGACCGCCTCGCTGATCGCCCCGGTCGCCTTCCACCGGCTGCTGGCCGGGCACGACCTGAAGCCGGTGCTGATCCGCACCGGCTCCCGGCTGCTCGGGCTGGGGCTGACCCTGCTCGCGCTGACCATCGGCTGCGCCCTGTTGCTGCTGCTGCGCACCGCGACGGCAACGCCGTGCTCGCCGCGGTGGTCTCCGCCGCCGGGCTCGGCTACTTCGCGCTGACCTGGCTGGTGCTGCCCTCCCTGCTGCTGCGCCACGAGGAGCGCCGGCCCGGGGGCGCGGCCGCGCCGGGCGGTGAGCGCCCCGCCTCCCGGGGGCGGTCGTCTGCCGGGGACGGTCGTTCGCGGGTGGGGCGGTCGTTTGCGGGTGGGGCGGTCGGGCAGCCGCGCGGGAGGCCCGGCGGTCCGGCGGCGGGCCGGGAGGAGAGGAGGCCCGGTGAACGCGGCAGTGGTGGTATACAAGCCGGTCGGCATGCTGGTGGGGGCGCTCGGCGGGGTGCTGGCCGGGGCGGTGTTCAAACGGCTGTGGCGGCGGATCGCCCACGAGGAGGACACCCCGAACGCGACCGACGAGGACCGGGGCTGGCGGCAGGTGCTGACCGCCGCCGCGCTCCAGGGCGCGCTGTTCGCGCTGGTGAAGGCGGTCCTGGACCGGTCGGGGGCGGTCGCCTGGCGCCGGGTGACGGGCACCTGGCCCGCAGGCCGGAACTGAGGGCGGCGCCGGGTCCGGGCCGCCGGGCCGGGCGCGCGGGTTCACCCGATCGGCCCGGTGTGACGGCCCCGGTCGGGGGTAGCCGCCGGGTGTCCCAGTCGGAGACGGAGAGGAACAGCCATGACCACGCAGGACGGCAAGGACCGGGCCGCGCAGGACGCACCGGAGGAGAGCGTGCGCGAGCGGTCGGCCGAGGAGCGCGAGATCACCGCGCCGACTCCCGCCGACGTGCGGGCGAAGGCCGAGGACGGCCGGAAGGACGAGCCCGAGCCGCCGGCCGCGGACAGCCAGGCGCCCTGAGCGTCCGCCCCCGTCCCGGTCTCCGTCCCTCCGGGGGCGGGGCCGGGACGGTCGTTTTCCGGCCGGACCGGCGCGGGCGGCGGGTCGGGGGACGGCCGGGCGCAGGCCGGCAGGTCGACACGGCGGGTCGGGCGTGACCGGTCAGGACGTGACCGGTCAGGACGTGGCCGGCGGGGTGAGCAGGGCGGAGAGCAGCTCGGCGATGGTGGGCCCGGCGTCGGCGGGGTGGCGCAGCTGGCCGTCGATGACGCGGTAGTGGTTGGTGCGTCCGCGACGCTCGTGGGTGAGGTACCCGGCCTCTTCCAGATCGACGATGATCCGCTGCACCGCGCGCTCGGTGAGCAGGCAGCGGGCGGCTATGTCGCGCACCCGGATGCCGGGGTCGCGGTAGATCTGGATCAGCACCCTGGCGTGATTGGTCAGGAAGGTCCACTGGCGGCTGGATTCGGCGGTTCGCTCCACCGCTCCAGCATAGGTAGTGGACTTCACGACTCGTCATGCATGACATAATTTTCGTGCATTCATTGACGCATGTTGGGTGTGCGGGGACAGTGGGACCTGCCGGTCTCCCGCACCGGTGCCTGGAGGCGATGTGGTGGAGGCTTTGACCCGAGCGCGACTTGAGCACTTCGCCGCGGTCCTGACCGCCGGCGCCGGCGCCGACCAGGCCCTGCGCCGCAGCTGCGGTACGCGATCGCCGGGGTGCGGGCCTACCTCGCGGCCGCCGAGGACGGCGCACCGGTGGCCGACCAGCTGCGCGGCAACGCCGTCGCGCTGTGGGAGATCCTGGGGGCCGCGGTGGCGAAGGCGCCGACCGGGTCCGAGTCGCTGCCCGCCCCCGCTCCGGGCCGGACGCCCGGTCCGCCGCCGTCCCGGCCGGTGCTGCGGTCGGCGCCCTGAGGTGACCCGGCGCACCGACCGGACGGCCGTGGTGCGCGCCCCCGATCTGCGGATCGAGACCCGGCGCACCGGCGGCACCGTCCGGTGCGCCCTGGTCGGCGCCCTGCACCAGGACAACCAGCACGCCTTCGCGCTCGCCCTGCACCGCGGACTGCGGGCCCGTCCGGCCGGGCTCTGCGTCGACCTGCGGGCGGTCGAGCTGTTCACCTCGTCCGCCCTGGACACCCTGCTGCGGGCCCGGCAGGCGGCGGGCGTGCTCGGGGTGGCGCTGGCGCTGGGCTCCCGGCGCCCTGCGTGCGCCGGGTGCTGGAGATCACCCACTGCGCGCCGTACCTGCCGGTCGAGGAGGCGGGGGTGCGGACGGCCGTCCGGCCCCGGCCGCACGCGGTCCGGACCGGGCCGCCGGGAACGCCGCGGGCCGACCGGGGTCCGGTCGGCCCGCGTGGCGTCGTCGTGGTCAGGCGGCGACGGGGGTGACCCGGGCAGCGGCGGGGGTGACCCGGGCGGCGGCGGGCTCGCGGCGCACCAGCAGGGCGCGCCGCTCGTCCTCGGTCAGGCCGCCCCAGACTCCGTAGGGCTCTCGGGTGGCGAGGGCGTACCGGCGGCACTCCAGGCGGACCGGGCAGCCGCCGCACACCCGCTTCGCGGCCTGCTCGCGCTCCCGGGCCTCGGCGCGGCCCTCGTTCGCGGGTCGGAAGAAGACCTCGCTGCCGACGGTGCGGCAGGAGCCTTCGAGCTGCCAGTCCCAGTGGTGCGTCTGCGCGCCGGGGAGGCGAGAGGCCTTGGTCACGACGTTGCCTTCCGAACGGTGGAATCGAACAACCACCGTCTAACCGGCCGTCCGTCGGTCATGCACGTTCCGTCCGGTTCACTGTCCGGAATCGGTGCGGGCGAACTCGGGGCCGTCCCCGGCGTCCTTGGTGCGCTCGTCCGGGGCGGGGGCGCCCTCCCCGGTCATCCGGGCCTCCGGGGTCTCCAGCGGCCGGTGCGCGTCCGCTGCGGCGCCCCGCAGGGCGGGCAGCACCCGGTCCCGGTAGGCGTCGAAGAAGGCGTCCTGGTCGGGGCCGATCTGTCCGACGTACACCTCGTCGAAGCCGGCCCGCTCGTAGGCGCGGACCGCCTCGACGTGCGCCTCGACGTCGTCGCCGCAGGTCACGGCGTCGGCGACCATCTCCCGGGTGACGAGTTCACTGGCCTGCTCGAAGTGCGCCGGGGTGGGCAGCAGTTGGGCGAGTTCGCCGGGGAGCAGCTCGGTCGGCCAGCGGCGGTGCACCTCGTCGATCGCCTTCTCCCGGTCGGTGCTCCAGCAGACCTTGAGGCCGCCGACCACGGGCTTGCCCGCGCCGCCCGCGTCCCGGAAGACGGCGATCAGGTCGGCGTCGGGCGTCATGGTGACGAAGCCGTCGCCGATCCGGGCGGCCGTCGCGGCGGCCCGGGGGCCGAACCCGGAGACCAGGATCGGCAGCCGGCCGGGGGGCGCGGTGTAGAGCCGGGCGTTGTCGACGGTGTAGTGCGGGCCGCGGTGGCTGACCTGGCGGCCGGTGAACAGCTCGCGCATCACCTCGACCGCCTCCTCCAGCATCTCGGCGCGCTCCTCGTAGGAGGGCCAGCGGTCGCCCAGGACGTGCTCGTTGAGCGCCTCGCCGGTGCCCACGCCGAGGGTGAACCGGCCCTCCAGCAGGACGCTGGAGGTGGCCGCCGCCTGCGCGGTGACCGCCGGGTGCAGGCGGACGGTGGGGCAGGTCACCAGGGTGGTGACGGGCAGGTCGACGGCCTGCGAGAGCGCGCCGATCACCGACCAGACGAAGGCGCTGTTGCCCTGCGCCTCGTTCCACGGGTGGAAGTGGTCGGAGATCGCGAGCCGGGTGAACCCGGCGGCCTGGGCCCGCTCGGCCTGGTGGATCAGTTCCTGCGGGGTGAACTCCTCGCAGGACAGGAAGAACCCGTACTCGGTCATCACGACTCCTCGCTCTCGGTGTCCGTGTCATCGGGGGTGGGCCCCCGCCCGGCCGTCTGCCCGTTTTCGCCGGTCCGACCGCCCCGGCCCGCGCCGTTCCCGGGCCGCCGGCTCCGCAGGTCAGCCCGGGGCGCCGTCGGCGCCGTCGGGCCACTTGCGGGTGTCGCGCGGCGGTACGTACGGCTCCGCGTCGGGCGGGAGGCCGCCCTCGACGGCCCGTTCGCGGGAGAGCTCGGCGTCGAACTCGAGGCCGAGCAGGATCGCCAGGTTGGACAGCCAGAGCCACACCAGGAAGACGATCACCCCGGCCAGGGTGCCGTAGGTCCGGTTGTAGGAGGCGAAGTTGGCGACGTACGCGGCGAACCCGCCGGAGAGCAGCAGCCAGAGCAGCACGGCCAGCAGGCTGCCCGGGGAGACCCAGCGCCAGCCCCGGCCGCGCACGTTGGGAGCCGCCCAGTACAGCAGCGCGATCATGACGGAGACCAGCAGGACCAGGACCGGCCACTTGGCGATCGACCAGACCGTCACGGCGGTGGGGCCGACCCCGAGGAGGTCCCGGCGCGCCGGGCCACCGGGCCGGTGAAGACCACGATCACGGCGCTGGCCAGCAGCAGCACCATCATCAGCAGGGTCAGGCCGACCCGCAGCGGGGTGAGCTTCCACACCGGCCGGCCCTCGCGGATGTCGTAGACCGCGTTGGACGCCCGGATGAACGCGGCGACGTAGCCGGAGGCCGACCAGAGCGCGCCCAGCAGGCCGACCGCGGCCAGTACCCCGCTGGTGCCGCGCCCGTCCTGCAACTGCTCGACCGTGGAGCGCAGCACGTCCCGGGCCTGCCCGGGGGCGAGCTGCTGGAGGTTGTCGAGCACCCGGTCGGTCGCCGAGTGGCCGAGCAGGCCGAGGACCGAGACCAGCACCAGCAGCGCCGGGAAGACCGCCAGCACCCCGTAGTAGGTCAGGGCGGCGGCCCGGTCCGGCAGTTCGTCGTCCAGGAACTCCTTCGTGGTGCGGCGCAGCACCGCGGCCCAGCCGCGGGCCGGCACCTGCGTCGGCCCCTCCGGCGCGCGGTGGGCTCCGCGGCCGCCCTCGCCGTGCTCGTGGTGCTCTCCGTGCTCTCCGTGCTCGCCGTTCGGCATGGTCGTCCTCTCCGTGCGGTGCGTGTCTCGGGTCGGTCGCGGGTGCGTCATCCGGCGCGGACCGCCTCGATGACGAAGCCGCTGCGCGGGCGGGCGATCATCCGGCCGAGCCGGATGGAGAGGTCCTGGGCTGGTAGCACGTACTCCAGCCGGGCCAGCCGCACCGAGAGGTCCTCCAGCAGTTCGACCACCACCGCCTCGCCGGGGCAGCGGTGGCCGCGCGCCGGGTCGCCGCCGCCCTGCGGGACGGACTGGCCGACGTCCGCGGGGTGGTCCAGGAACCGCTCGGGGCGGAAGGCGTACGGGTCGCCCCACAGGGCCGGGTCGTGGTTCTGCCCGTACAGGTCGAGCAGCACCAGGGTGCCCTCGGCGATCGGTTCGCCCCGGTGGACCAGGTCGTCGGCGGCCAGGCCGCCGACGAACGGGGCGAACGGGTAGAACCGGCGGACCTCCTGGGCGAACGCCCAGGCCCGGGCCGGGTCCCCGTCGGCGAGCGCCGCGCGGTTCTCCGGCCGCAGGTGCATGGCGTGGGCGGCGAACGCGACGAACCAGCAGACCGCGACGGTCGGGCGGACCAGGTTGAGCACCTCGACGGCCGCCACCCGCGGCTCCAGCGGTTCGCCGTCCGCGTCCCGGTGCCGCGCCACCCGCTCCAGCGGGCAGCCGGCCGGGACGCGGGCGGTGCCGTTGCGCACGTCCGTGACGATCCCGGCGATCCAGGTCTCCCGGCGGCGGCGGGCCAGCCGGGCGCGCCAGTGCCGCGGGCCGGGGGTGGCGAAGCCGTCGACCATCGCGACCAGGTCGGCGGCGAACGCGTCGGCGCCGTCCTCGGGCAGCGGCAGGCCGACCCAGCGGCGGACGCCCTCGGTGAGGACCCGGGCCACCTCGTCCAGCAGCACCACCCGGGGCCGCTCGGCCCACTCCCCCACCGCGGTCTCCCAGGCCGCGCCGACCTCGCCGACCAGTGCGCGGACCTGCGCGGGGTCGGCCAGCAGCGAGAGGAACAGCGCCTTGCGCAGCCGGTGCACCTGGCCGTCCAGGGAGTGCACGGCGCCGTGCCCGAAGAGCGTGCTCCGGACCGGCTCGGGCAGCGCGCCCGCGCGCCGGACGTGCCGTTCGTCGTAGAAGAACCGGACGGCCTCCGGTCCGTGCAGGACGACCGCGGGCCGCCCGGCCAGCCGGGCCCGGACCACCGGCCCGGGGTGGCGGCGGCGCAGGTCGGGGAGCCACGCGTAGCCGCGGGTCAGCAGTGAGAGGGAACTGTCCCACCAGGGGGCGCGTCGTCGGTCCATGGCCGTCGGCTGCCCCTGCCGGGGGATCGGAAACCGGCCCGGCCCCGAACGGACCACCCGCCGGAGCGCCCGGTCCGGGAGCCGGTCCGGGCACCCGGCCGGGGCGGTCGGCCAGGGCACCCGGCCGGGGCGGTCGGTCCGGGCGGTCAGTCCGGGCGGTCGGCGAGCAGGTAGCTCGCGGTACCGGTGAGGTGCAGCAGGCGCTCCAGGTGGGCGGGCCGGTGGTCGAGCAGCAGGCGGCGGCCGGCCGCGTCGACGTCCCGGCGGATCTGGAGCAGCGCGGACAGGCCCATGGAGTCGCACAGCGACATGCCGCCGCAGTCCAGCCGGACCACGTCGACCCGGGGACGGGCGACCAGGTGGCCGGCGACCGCCCGGACGAGTTGCCCGCAGCTCTCGTGGTCGAGTTCGCCGTCCACCGGGACGGTGGCCGTGCGGAGCGCGCCCGCGGCGGGCCGGGACGGGGGGACGGGGTGGGCGTTCACGCGGGGGTTCCCGGGGTCGGCAGCGGGTGCGGGTCGGTGGGCGCGGACGGCCGGACGGCCGTCAGCGCGGCCGTCAGGACGGCGACGCTGCGCGGCAGGTCGCGCAGCTGCTCGCGCAGGACGCCGAGCGCGAAGGCGAGCAGGGTGTCCGGGACGGCGCGGGCCAGCAGGATCTCCCTGGTCCAGCCGGTGAAGGCGGTGAAGAGCTCCGGGTCGCCGGTGTAGAGGGCGACGGCCAGGTGCTCGACGATGTGGGACAGGTCCTCCAGGGTGTGGTCGCGCTGGAGCGGGGTGTAGGAGCGGACGGCGGGGTGCTCCCGTTCCAGGGCGGCCATCACGGCGCCCACCAGCTCGCGTCCGCTGCGGCCGACCAGGGTGTACTCCTGGTCGGCGAGGTGCGGGAGGTCGTCGACGGGCTGGTGCGGGGAGGCCGGCAGCGGCAGTCCGCGGGCCAGGCGCTCGGCGGCGGCCCGGGCGTCCGGGGCCCAGGCGTCGGCGCCCAGCAGCCGGGCGTGCCGGCCGTCGGGGCCGAACGCCGCGCCGCCCGCGATGACCGGCACCCCGGCGGCCTGGGCGGCCGTGATCGCGGTGTGCGCGGCGGGCAGCCGGGTGGACAGCGAGGCGGACAGCGCCAGCGCGTCGGGGGCGGTGCGGTGCAGGTGCGCGATCAGGTGCGGGGTGGGGCACTGGGCGCCCAGGTGGTCGACCCGCCAGCCGCGCAGCATCAGCACCTCGGCCAGCAGCCGGGCGGGGAAGCCGTGCCACTCGCCGTCGACGCAGGCCACCGCGATCCGGCCGGGCCGCGGCGGTCCGGCGGCGGCGGCGAACGCCGGGTGGCCGGAGACCAGGGACACCACCCGGTCGTTGACGGCGGTGGCGGCGTGCTCCTGGATCACCGTGATCCGGTCGGCCGCCCACTCCCGCCCGATCCGGGCCTGGAGCGCGCCGATCACGTCGAGCAGCAGCGACTCCGGGTGCAGCCCCCGCTCCAGGGCCCCGGTCGCGAGCGCGGCGGCCCCGGCCTGGTCGCCGCCGATGACGACCTCCCACAGCTCCTCGGCCAGTTCCTCGGGCCGGGGGGCCGCGGCGCGGGGGCGGGCGGGGGCCGGGAACGGGTGCCGGCCGTGGGTGAGCGTGTCGCCCGGGGTGCCGGTGCTCATGCCTCGTCCCCCCGGCGCGCGCTGACCACCGGCAGGTGGCCGGGCGGGGGCGCGGCGATGACCATCACCGCCATGTCGTCGTGCCGGCCCTCGCGGAGCCACTGGGCGGTGAGCATCTGGACCCGTTCCACGATCGCCTCCGCGGGCATGCCCGCGCACTGTCCGAGCGCCTGGCGCAGCCGGTGGTCGCCGAACTGCTCCTGGCCGGTGGGCCCGCCCTTGGCCTCGGTGATCCCGTCGCTGTACAGGACGCACGCCTCGCCGGGGTCGAGCAGCACGGTGTCGGTGCGGGTGGTGGTCTCCGGCAGGACGCCGACGATGCTGCCCAGGGTGGTGGACTCGGTGACCCGGCCGTCCGCCCGGACCACCATCGGCGCGGGGTGCCCGGCGGCCGACAGCCGGACCCGGACCCGGTCCTGCTCGCGGCGGACCGAGGCCAGCACCAGGCTGGCGAAGCGGGTGTGGTGGGAGGTGAGCAGCGCCCGGTTGAGCAGGTGCAGGACGCGCTGGTGGTCGTCGGCCAGCGGCAGCAGCGCGTGCAGCGTGTTGCGCACCTTGCCGGTCATGACGGCGGCCTCCAGGCCCTTGCCGCTGACGTCGCCGAGCAGGGCGAGCGTCTCGCCGTCGGGGTCGGCCGCGGGGTGGACGTCGTAGAAGTCGCCGCCGATCCGGTCCCGGTCGACCGAGGCCCGGTAGCCGCCGGCGAAGTCCACCCCGTTGAGGTGTTCGAGCCGCGGCGGGAGCAGTTCGCGCATCAGCAGGTCGGTGACGGCGGCCTGCTCGGAGTACATGACGACGGCGGAGACGGCGGCTCCGGCCCGGGCGGCGAACATCCGGGCGAAGACCTCCTCGTCGACGGGGAACGGGCCGCCGCCCGCCGCGCGCAGCAGCACCAGCGCCCCCGCCGGGACGCCGTGCCCGGGCAGCGGGGTGACCAGCACCGAGCCCACCCGGCCGAAACCGGCGGGCACCAGCCAGCGCGGGGTGGCGTCCGGGTCGATCCACCGCGAGGGCACCGGCGGGAACCCCTGGAGCGCCTCGGCCAGTCCGGGGACCTCGGCCGGGTCGGCCCGCACCTGGACGTGCGCCGGGTCGCCGCCGCGCAGGCAGGTCACGAAGCGCAGCGTCCGGCCGGAGCTGGGGGCGACCACCACGGCGGCGTCGGCGAGGTGCAGCGCGGCCTGGCGGACCGCCGTCTCCAGGATGCGGTCGACGTTCAGCGAGGACAGCAGCAGTCCGGACAGCCGGGTCAGCAGCTCCCAGTCGTGGGAGCCGCCCGTGGCGGTCCGCGGGAGCAGGGCCGGTCCGCCCTCCGGGACGACGAACCACCACACGGCGCTGCCGTCCGGGCGGGGCGAGGGGTGCGCCTCGACCGGTCCGGCGACCGGGTCGGTGTGCCGGACGGCCGCCGGGCGGGTGCCGTCGGCGGGCAGGTCCAGGTGGGCCCGGCGCAGCCAGGGCGGCACCGCGTCGGCCGGGGCGCCGTCCGCCGGCACGCCGTGCACCGGGTCACTGTCCGCCGGGGCGGCCAGCAGGCGGCGGGCGCTGTCGCTGGCGTGCAGCAGCGCGCCATCCGGGTCGAGCACCGCCACCGGGTACGGGGAGCCGGCGAGGAACTCCCAGCCGGTGGTCGCCGCGGGAGAAGTCGGAAATGCCATCGTCCGGGCCCTGACGGACCCTCACCTCGCATTCGGTTTCCGTCGGCCCCCGGAGCCCGATGGGGCCCGCTGCGGCCGGCGGGTTTGGCGCGTCCTGCCGGGGACCTGCGAACGAATCCGGCGGGCCGCACCCGAACCGCCATGCTACTGCGGCCCGGTGGGGCCCGGTCGGACGGAGCGGCCGTCACCCGCCGGGGCTGGGACCACTACCATGCCGGACATGACCGATCACACCCACGGTGCCACCGGGGCGGACCCGGCGGACGTCGAGACGGTGCGGGCGCGGGGCGAACTGGACTGGGAGGACGCCCAGGAGTTCGTTCGGCGGTTGACGACCGCGCTCGAACGCCCGCCCCGGCTGCTGGTGGTCGACCTCGCCGAGGTCACCTTCGCCGACTCCTCGGTGCTGCACGGCCTGCTGATCGCCCACGGCCGGATGGCGGACGCCGGCGGGCGGCTGGTGCTGGCCGGGCCGCTGCGGGAGCCGGTGCGCCGGCTGCTCGACCTGTCCTCCGCCACCGGGTACCTGCACCTCGCGGCGGACGCCGAGACGGCGGTGCGGAGCGCGTCCGGGCCGAACGTCACCCGTTCGCCGCACACTCCGCCGGTGTGATCAACGCATCGTCCGGGCAGCCGGATCACTGCACACCGTTCCCGTCCCGTTCGATTCGAGGTCACCCGATGTCCCGTGCCGAGACCGACCCGACACGGCGGCACCCCCCGACCACCCACCGCCCCCGCCCCGGCCCCCGCCTCCCGGTGCGCACCGCGGCCGAGGCCCGGGCCGCCGTCACCGAAGAGCTCGCCCGGTACCGCGCGACCGGGGACCGCCTGCACGGCGACGCCTGTCTCGCCGTCACCGAGCTGGTCACCAACGCGATCCGGCACGCCGGCGGGGTGACCGGGTTCGCCGTCCGGACCGGCGGCGGCGGCCGCACCCTGACGATCGACGTCGAGGACGCCGCCGACACCCGCCCGCACGGCGACGCCGCCAACCTCCAGGACCCCACCCGCCTGGGCGGCCGGGGCTGGCCCCTGGTCCAGCTGATCTCCACCGACTGGGAGATCCACCCGCTGCCCGGCGGCGGCAAGCTCATCCGCGTCACCCTGAGCGCCTGACGGGCCGCGGGCCGGGGCCGGGGGCCGGCGGATTTCCCCCGAACGAGTGACCCGCCGAGCCGCCGACCCGGCACCCGGCGCCCCGCGCCCGGCCCGGAGCCCCGCGCCCGGACAGGCCGAAGCCGCCCGGCGCGGCGTTGCCGGCAGGGCGGTGGCGGTGACCGGTGGCGGTGACCAGCGGTGGCGTCAGGCCAGCAGCCGGGCCAGCCCGAGGTCGAGGTCGAGGTGGGCGGACTCGGTGCCGGGGGGCACTTCGGCGAAGATGTCGACGAGGAAGGCCGCGACCGTGTCGGCGGGGATGCTGATCACCGCCCGTTCGCCCCGGGCGCCCAGGGTGATCAGCACCCGGCCGTCCACCCCGGGGGCGATCCGGACGTCGCCCTCGCCGCTCGGGGCGCGGCGGCCCTCGGCGAGCAGTTCGCGTCCGAACCACCAGACGACGTCCTCGTCGCCGGGGCGGTGCGGCGGGAAGGCCAGCCCGACGCCGTAGGGCAGCGCGGGGTCGAAGCGCAGCCGGCCGGTGACCGGGACGTGGGGGTAGGGGCTCTCCGGGAGGGTGACGGAAATCGGCCTGGACACGGCGGCGGACATGCGGGTCCCCATTCCTGTTCGTACTGGCGTGCCGGTGGCGTGCCTGCGGGAGCGACCCGGTCCCGGGAGGGGCCGAGCGGCCGGACGGCCGGGCGACGCCAGCCCGGGTACCCCCGGCGGGACGGCCCACGCGAACGATGCGAAAACGTTACTGCCGCCCCGGCGGGTTTCCGTTCCGCCCGGCCGGGCAGCCGAAGGGGCGGTCGGCGTCCGCCGGCCGTCCCCGACGTGGAGAGGACCCGACGATGGACATCGCCACCGGCAGCCCGCTGGACGGGCCCGACCGCGACACGGCCGGGGAGGCGCTCCAGGGCGCCCTGGTCGACCTCGTGGACCTGTCCCTGGTCGGCAAGCAGGCGCACTGGAACCTGTACGGCCCCCGTTTCCGCTCGGTCCACCTGCACCTCGACGAGGTGGTGGCGACCGCCCGCGACTTCGCCGACCAGGTGGCGGAGCGGGCGGCGGCGATCGGCGTCAGCCCGGACGGGCGGGCCGCGACCGTCGCGGCCGGCGGCCTGCCCGGGGTGCCCCCCGGCTGGCAGGCCGACACCGAGGTGGTGGAGCAGCTGGTGGGGGCGCTCTCCGGGGTGGTCGCCCGGATGCGCGAGCGGATCGCGAAGACCGGCGAGGCCGACCCCGTCACCCAGGACCTGCTGATCACGGTGACCGCGGCGCTGGAGAAGCACGCCTGGATGTTCCGGGCCGAACACGTGCACCGGCCCTGACCTTCGGCGCGGCCCGCTCCGATCCCGTCCGGGGGCCGGAGCGGGGACCGCGGGAAAAACTTTCCGGCTCTCCCCTGCATACTTCACACAGGCCGGGACATACGGCGCGCGGTGACCCGGCCGACCGGCCGGGCTCGCCGCGTGCCGTCGTGCGGCGGACGGGGTCCCCGATCAGCGGGGGCCTTGATGAGCGAGGAGAACGCCTGATGGCGGTGGAGCATGCATCCGAACGGCTCGTCGAGCTGCTGACCCGGGACGATGCGGTGCAGGAGCAGTGGGTGTCGGCCGTGGCCGCGTCCCTGGGCGGCCGGATCAGCCGGGCCGAGCTGGAGCGCGAACTGACCGACCTCTACCAGGCCCTGGTCCAGGCCCTGGGCAAGAGCGGCCTGGACTGGCAGGGCGAGGCGTACTCGGAGGTGCGCGCCCTGCTGGTGGAGCTCTCCCGCAGCCGGGCCCGGTACGGTTTCACGCCCACCGAGACGGCCGTCACCGTCTTCGCCGGCAAGGACGTGCTGGAGCCCACCACGGCCAGCACCGCCGAGGACATCACGGCCTACCTCCAGCTGGCCCGGCTGCTCGACGCACTCGGCCTGTTCACCATCGAGACGTACGCCCGCACCCGGGAGGAGATCATCAGCGCGCAGGCCGAGCAGCTGCTCGAACTGTCCACGCCGGTGGTCAAGCTGTGGGAGAACGTGGTCGCGGTGCCGCTGGTCGGCACCCTGGACTCGGCCCGCACCCAGGTGGTGATGGAGAAGCTGCTGCAGAGCCTGGTGGACTCCGGCTCCGAGCACGCGATCATCGACATCACCGGCGTGCCCGCGGTGGACACCGAGGTCGCCCAGCACCTGCTGAAGACCGTGGTCGCCGCCCGGCTGATGGGCGCCGAGTGCACCATCTCCGGCATCCGCCCGCAGATCGCCCAGACCCTGGTCGCGCTCGGCGTGCAGTTCGGCGACATCGTCACCAAGGCCACCCTGCAGGACGCGCTGCGCCACGTCCTGCAGCTCAGCGGCGGCCAGGTCCCGTCGGGCGGCGCCCGGTGAGCGAGCGCGTCCCCGTCCTGAAGATCGGCCAGGTCCTGCTGGTCTCCATCCAGGTCGACCTGGAGGACCAGATCGTCCTGGACCTCCAGGACGACCTGGCCGAGCGGATCGTCGCCACCGGCGCGAACGGCGTGGTCATCGACATCACCGCGCTGGAGATCGTCGACTCCTTCGTCGGCCGGATGCTCGCCAACACCGCCGCCATCTCGCGCATGCTGGACGCCGAGACGGTGGTGGTCGGCATGCGCCCGGCGGTGGCGATCACCCTGGTCGAGCTGGGGCTCTCGCTGGGCGGGGTGCGCACCGCGCTCACCCTGGAGAAGGGCCTGGCCCTGCTGGAACGCGACCGTACCGCGCGTACGGCCCGCCCATGACCGGCCCCAGGGCGGTGGAGGACGAGCAGGCCGTGCCGATCGGGTCCAACGACGACGTGGTCCGGGCCCGGCAGACCGTCCGGACGTACGCCCAGCAGTGCGGCCTGTCGCTGGTCGACCAGACCAAGCTGGTCACCGCCGCCAGCGAGCTGGCCCGCAACACCCTGGTCTACGGCGGCGGCGGCTCGATGCGCTGCGCCGTCGTGCGCAACGGCACCCGGACGGGCGTGCACGCCGTGTTCGAGGACAGCGGCCCCGGCATCCCCGACCTGGACCTCGCGCTGACCGACGGCTGGACCTCCGGCAACGGCATGGGCCTGGGCCTGAGCGGGGCGCGCCGGCTGGTCGACGAGTTCGAGCTGCACAGCGAGCCGGGTGCCGGGACGAGGGTCGCGGTGACCAAGTGGGCCCGGTGACGCCCGCCCTGGCCGTGTGCGAGGACACCGTGTGGTTCCGGCACTCGGACTCGCTGCCCGCCGCCGCCCGCGGCGCGGCCCGGCAGCTCGCCCACCGGATCGGGCTGCTGCCCGAGCGGGTCGGCGAGGTGGCGCTCGCCGTCAGCGAGGCCGCCACCAACCTGCGCCGACACGCCGTGGACGGGGCGATGGTGCTGCGCGTGGTGCGCACCGACACCGAGGCGGCGCTGGAGTTCCTCACCATCGACAGCGGGCCGGGGATGGCGGACGTGCCCGCGGCGCTGGCCGACGGCTACTCCTCCGGTCCGACCCTGGGCATCGGCCTGGGCGCGATCTCCCGGCTCGCCGACGCCTTCGACCTGCACTCGCTGCCGGCCGCGGGACGGTGCTGACCGCCCGGTTCTGGAACCGCACCCCGGCGGGGCGGGCCGCCGCCGCGACCGAGCCGGTCGCCGCCGGGCTGACCCGGCCGATGAGCGGGCAGGAGCTGTGCGGGGACGCCTGGGCGGTGCGCGCGGTCGGCGCGGGCCCGGTGGCGGCCCCGGCCACCCCGGCGGCCGAGCCGCCGGGGGCCGCCGCGGCGGCCCGGCTGGACTGGTCGGTGCTGACCAACCGGGCGCCGCGCACCCACCTCGCCGCCGCCCCGGAGCGGGCCGGCGGCACCGGCGCGTTCCTGCTGATGTTCTGCGACGGCCTGGGCCACGGCCCGCTGGCCGCCCGGGCCGCCTCGGACGCCGTCGCGGCCTTCCAGCGCAGCTCCGCGCACCGGCCCGAGCAGGTGCTGGCCGACCTGCACCGGGTGCTGCGCGGCGGGCGGGGCGGGGCGGTCGCGGTCGCCCTGGTCGAGCCCGCCGAGGCCCGGCTGACGCTCTGCGGGGCGGGCAACGTCAGCGCCTTCGTGGTGGACCCCGCCACCGGGAACCGCCGTTCGCTGCCCTCCGCCCCCGGCATCGTCGGGCACCAGCTGCCGCGCCGCACACCGTCCGGCAGGACCTGCCGCCCGGCAGCGCGGTGGTGCTGCACTCGGACGGCCTCACCGACCGCTGGAAGGCCGCCGACGTCCCCGGGATCTTCTCCCACCTGCCCGTCACCGCCGGGCCCTGCTGCTGCGCGAGGCGGGGGTGCGCCGGGACGACGCGGGCGTGGTGGTCGCGAAGGGCGCCTGGTGAGCGCGCGCCCCGGCCCCTCCGCCGAGCACGCGGCGGAGGTTCCGTCCGTCCACCTGGAGAGCACGCCCTTGGGTACCGTGCAGGACACCTTCGCGCTGCGCCGCAGCGCCCGCGCCGTCGCCGACCTGCTCGGCGCGGACGGCCAGGACGCCGTCCGGCTGGCCACCGCGCTGAGCGAACTCGGCCGCGGCCTGCTCGGCGCCGACCGGCTGGCCGCCGCGTTCGACCTCCAGGCGGGGCCCCCGGCCGTCCTGCGGGTCACCCTGACCTGGCAGGGCGGGCACCGGCTGCCCGAGGAGGCGCTGGAGGCGTCCGGCCGGCTGCTGCCCACCCACCAGGAGCGGACCGGGGACGGCGGCCTGGTCCGGGTCGAGCAGCGGCTCGGTCCCGTCCCCGGCCCGTCCCGGAGCTGGCCGGTCGCATCCGCGACCTGCTCGCCGCGCACACCGGCCCCAGCGCCCTGGAGGACTCCCGGGCGCAGACCCGCGACCTGATCGCCGCGCTGGAGCACAGCCAGGCCCAGCGCGAGGAACTGCGCCGCCTGAACAGCGAGTTGGAGGAGACCAACCGGGGCGTCCTGGCGCTGTACTCGGAGCTGTCCGAGGAACTGGAGGAGACCAACCGGGGCGTGGTCGCGCTGTACGCCGAACTCGACGAGAAGTCCCGGCAGTTGCGCGAGGCCAGCGAGGCCAAGAGCCGGTTCTGGGCGAACGTCAGCCACGAGCTGCGCACGCCCGTCAACGCGGTGGTGGGCCTGGCCGAGCTGCTGCGCGCGGACGCCGACGCCCCGGCCGAGGAGCGGGCCCACCGGCTGTCGCTGATCGCCGACTCCGGCCGCACCCTGCTCGCCCTGGTGGACGAGCTGCTGGACGTCGCGAAGGCGGAGTCCGGCACCCTCGACCCGCAGTGGGCGCCGCTGGACCTGCGCGCCGTCCTGGCCCACCTGGACGGCACCCTGCGCGGCCTGGCCCGCCCCGGCGTGGCGCTGCGGATCGACCCGGCGCCCGCCGGGCCGGGGACGCTGCTCGGCGACGAGACGATGCTGGTGCGCATCCTGCGCAACCTGCTGTCCAACGCGCTGAAGTTCACCGAGCGCGGGTCGGTGGAGCTGGCCACCCGGGTCGAGGACGGCCCGGACGGCGGCCCGGTCCTGGTGCTGACCGTCACCGACACCGGCATCGGCATCCCGGCCGACCAGCAGGAGCGGGTCTTCGAGGAGTTCTACCAGGTCCGGGGCCCGCACCAGCGGGGCCGCCGGGGCACCGGCCTGGGCCTGCCGTACGCCCGGCGGCTGACGGAGATCCTCGGCGGCACGCTGCGCCTGGACAGCGAGCCGGGCCGGGGCACCGCGATCACCGTCCGGCTGCCCGCGCACCCCGCGCCGCCGGCCGACACCCGGTGGCCGTGCTGGTCGCGGTCGACGACGACCCGGTGTTCCGGGGCGTGCTGCGCCCGCTGCTGGACGAGATCGCCGACCGGGTGGTGGAGGCCCACGACGGCGCCGCCGCGCTCGCCGCCGTCCGCGACGCCCGACCGGACGGGATCGTCCTCGACCTGCACCTGGGCGAGGTCGACGGCTACCAGGTGCTCGCCGACCTGCGGGCCGACCCGGAGCTGCGGCAGATCCCGGTGGTCATCCTCACCTCCGCCTCGCTGACCGCCGCCGACCGGGCCCGGCTGGCGCACGCCCGCGCCGTGCTGCCCAAGTCCGGCCTGAGCGCCGCCCGGATCGCCGCCGCCCTGTCCGCCCCCGCCCCGCCGCGCCGCGGCGACCGCTGCCGCCCGAGGACGGATCGTGACCAGCACCAGCTCCGACGCCGGGCCCGCCACCGTCCTGGTGCTCGACGACAACGACACCACCCGGTACATCGTCGGGAGCTGGCTGCGCCGCTCCGGGCACACCGTCGTCGAGGCGGTCGACGGCACCCAGGCCCTCGCCCTGCTGGAGCGCACCCCCACCGCCGAGCTGCCCGAGATCGCCGTGGTGGACATCAGCCTGCCCGACATGACCGGCTTCGAGGTGTGCGAGCGGATCAAGCGGGTGCCGCGCACCTCGGCGCTGCCCGTCGTGCACATCTCCGCCACCGCGATCGAGGCCAGCGACCGCACCCAGGGCCTGCACCGCGGCGCCGACGCCTACCTGACCGAGCCGATCGACTCGGCCGAGCTCCAGGCCACCGTCACCGCCGTGCTGCGCTACACCCGGGCCCGCCGGCGCGCCGAGCGGCTGGCCGCCCGGGTCGCCGCCCTGCACCGCAGCACCCTCGCCCTGTACGGCGCCGCCGACCCGGACGACCTGGTCACCTCGGCCGTGCTCGGCGCGGTCCGGCTGGGCGCCGCCCGGGCCACCGCGATCGCCCTCGGGCCGGACCGCGACACCCTGCACCTGGCCCACCACGACCCGGCGCTGCCCGAGGACGGCCCGGTGCGGCTGCTGGCGGCCCCGCCCGTCCTGCTCGACGTGCTCGCCCACCACACCCTGGGCGACGCCACCGGCACCGACACCGCCCTGCTGGACGCCGCGGAGTGGGGCGCCGTGCTGGCCGACCACGGCCTGGACGGCGCGGGCCTCCCGGCCGGGCCGGTCGCCCTGGTGGTGGCCCGCACCAAGCCGGCCGGCCGCTGCTCGCGGTGGTCGCCGACCGGGACGCGGTCGCCGACCGGGACGAACGCGGTCTGCTCCCCCAGCTCACCCAGGCCGCCGCGCTCGCCCTGGAGGCCCAGCGCAGCCAGGCCGAGGAGCACGCCCTGGCGCTGACCCTGCAGCGCAGCTTCCTGCCCAGCCGGCTGCCCGCCGTCCCGGGCGTCGAACTCGCCGTCCGGTACGAGCCCGCCTCGGCCCGCAGCGAGATCGGCGGCGACTTCTACGAGGCCATCGACACCCCCGACGGCCTGCTGCTGGCGATCGGCGACGTGGCCGGCCACTCGCTGGAGGCCGCCATGGCGATGGGCGAGCTGCGGCACGCGCTGCGCGCCTACGCCATCGAGGGCCACGACCCGCGGACCCTGCTGCACCGGCTGGACGCGCTGATGACCCGGCTGCGCCCCGGCCTGACCGCGACGGTGTGCCTGGTGCTGATCGCACCCGACCGCCGGCGCATCGAGGTCGCCAACGCCGGCCACCTGCCGCCGCTGCTGCGGCTGCCGGACGGCTCGACCCGCTACCTGACCGAGCACGGCATCCTGCTCGGCCTGAACGTCCCGCAGCCGCCGACCGTCGAGTACGCCGTCGAGCCCGGCAGCACCCTGCTGCTGGTCACCGACGGTCTGATCGAAGTGCCCGGCGAGCACCTCCAGGCCGGCCTGGACGCCCTGCGGGACGCCTTCGCCGACGCCCCTCCGGAGCTGGACCGGGCGGCGACCTGCTGCTGTCCGCGTTCGCCCGGGCCCAGACCGACGACGTGGCCCTGCTCGTCGCCCGGCTCGACTGACCGCGTCCCGGCCACCGCCGGGCCGCACCGGCTCCCGCGACTCCCACCTGCTCCCGCCAGATCCGTCCACCCGGAAGCCCCCTGCACCGTACGGAGCCCCCGTGCCCGAGTACGACCTGACCATCGAGGTCCGCACCCATCCCGTGGGAGCGACCGTCGTCGCGCTCGCGGGCGAGCTCGACTACCACACCGCGCCGCGCCTGCACCGGGCGGTGGAGCGGACCTCCGAGGCGCTGCCGCTGGTCCTGGACCTCGCGCTGCTGAGGTTCTGCGACTCGCTCGGCGTGGCCGAGCTGCTGTTCGCGTTCCGCCGCACCCGGGCGGCGGGTACTCGCTCGCCCTGGTCGGCACCAGCGCCGACGTCGGGCGGCTGCTCACCATGACCGGCGTGGACCGGCTGCTGCCGCACCACGACACGGTCGAGGCCGCCGTCGCGCGCTCCGCCCGGACGGCTGAGCCCCGCCCCGGGTCAGCCCTCGGGCGGGCCGGCCGCCCGCGGCCAGCTCGGGCTCCAGCCCCTCGCTGAGCGGCGGCCGGGACCGGGCGGCCGGTGTCGCGCCGCCAGCCCTCGAACGCCCAGGCGGTGGCCGCGACCAGGGCCGTCCCGAGCAGCCAGCCGCCGAGCACGTCACTGACCCAGTGCACCCCGAGCGCGACCCGGGTGAACCCCACCCCCAGCACGCTCAGCCCGGCCGCCGCCCGGGCCACCCACCGCCACCCCGGACGCAGCGCCGGGGAGAACACCAGCAGCAGCACCGTGCAGCAGGTCGCCGCGGTCATCGCGTGCCCGGACGGGAACGAGAAGCCGGGCGCGTGCGCGACCGGGTCGGGCAGCGACGGGCGGGCCCGGGCCACCGCCGCCTTGACCGCCCAGCCGATCAGCCGGAGGCGGTCGTGGTGGCGGCCGCCCACACCGCCAGCCGCCAGGCCCGCCGCCACAGCAGCCAGCCGACGGCCGCCGCGACCAGCAGCCGCATCGTCAGCGGGTCCCACACCCCGTTGCTGAGGGCGCGCAGCACCGAGAGCACGGCCGGATGGTCGCGCACGACGGCGTGCAGCCGCTGCGCCGCGCCAGCGTCGAGCCGGTGCAGCGGCCCCCAGTGCGCCTCGATCAGCACCAGCAGCAGCGCGGTCGGCACCGCGGCCACCGCGGACGCGCCGACGGCGGCGAGCAGCCGCTCGCCCAGGCGCAGGTCGGCGTCCCGCAGCTTGCGGTGGAGAAGGGTGGGGCGGCGGATCACTACTGCGTCCTCTCGGGGCCGGCGGGCGGGGCGGGCGACGGGTCGGGGGCGGGCGACGGTTCGGGGGCCGACGCGTCGGAGTCGGATGACGGGTCGGGGGCGGGCGACGGTTCGGCGGTCCGCGACTCGGCGGCCAGCGGGTCGGGCAGGACCGGGCCGGGCCGGCCGGTGCGGTCGGCCTCCAGCTGGGCGGCGAAGGAGAGACCGAGGAACAGCGCGATCGCCGTCAGGTACGCCCACACCAGCAGCGAGAACACCGCGCTGAGCGGTCCGTAGACGGCGTCGAAGGAGCCGCTCAGGCGCAGGTAGAGGCTGAGCAGCCAGGTCGCCGCCAGCCAGAGCACCAGGTGGACGCCCGCGCCGAACGCCAGCCAGCTGTAGCCGGGCTGGCGGCGGCGGGGGGCCCGGCGGAAGATCACGGCCGCCGCGGCGAGGGTGAGCACCACCCCGACCGGCCAGCGCAGCAGGGTCCAGGCGGCGGCGGTGCCCGGGCCCAGGCCGAACACCTCGTCCGCGGCGGCGGCGACCTGCGGCCCGGCCACCAGCACCAGGAAGCCGACGCCCAGCGGCAGGCCCGCGCCGCCGCCATCAGCAGGCTGCGCCGTACTTGCGGTCGAACGGCCGGTCCCGTTCGATGCCGTAGATCCGGTTCGCCCCGCGTTCGATCTGGGACATCGCGGTCACCAGGTTGGCCACCGCGAACAGCGCGCCGAACCAGAGCGCGACGGTGCCGCCGTCGCGGTGCCGGCTGCGGTCGAGCACCTCGCTGACCAGGCCCGCGCTGGACGCCGGGACCATCCGCTGGATGCTCGCCGCGACCAGCTGCCCGACCGGGCCGCCGTGCAGCGAGGAGGCCAGCCCGACCACCGCGATCGCGAACGGCACCAGGGCCAGCACCACCTGGAAGGCCAGCGCCCGGGCGTGGCTGAACCCGTCCGCGTACCGGAACCGCACGAAGGCGTCCCGGGCCAGCGGCCACCAGGACTGCCGGCGCAGGGCCACCACGGCCTCGTCCGCGGAGAGGTGCTCCCGGCCGGGCCTGACCCGGCTCGCCGTGCCCATCAGGCCACTTCCCGCCGGGCGGCGAGGGCGCCCGCCGCGGGGTGGACGGGGGCCGCGAGGGCGGCGGTCCCGGGGGCGGTCTCCGGCGCGGCGGCGGGGACGCGGACCAGCAGGGCGTCCGGCCGGACGGTCAGGGTGAGGGTGCGGCCGTCGCCCACCGGGTCGCCGTCGCACTCGCGGGGCTGGGCGCGCTCGGCGGTGAGGGCGATGCGGCGGCCCCGGAAGTGTTCGAGCGGGGCGGCCGGGCCGGGGCGGTGGGTGCCGGTGAGCAGGGCGTGCACGGCCCGCCCCCAGCCGCTCGGCCCGTGCGGCTGGACCAGGACCAGGTCGAGCAGCCCGTCGTCGGGCTCGGCGTCGGGCAGCAGCCGGACGCCGCCCTGGAGGGAGCCGACGTTGCCGACGACGGCGCCCCGCACCTGGCGGCGCACCGGCTCGGCGTCGTCCACGGCGACGGTCAGGGTGAAGTGCCGGTCGCCCAGGTGCCGGGCGGCGGCGAGCACGTACGCGGGCCAGCCGAGGCGGCGTTTGAGGGTGCGGCCGGTGTCGGCCATCACGGCGGCGTCCAGCCCCATCCCGGCCATGGTCGCGGCGGCCCGGGCGGGCAGGTCGTCGCCCTCGGCCCGCATCAGGTCGATCCGGCGGGTGCGGCCGGCCAGGGCGGCGTCCAGCGCGGCCTCGGGGTCGGTCGGCAGGCCGAGGTTGCGGGCCAGCAGGTTGCCGGTGCCGCAGGGGACGATCGCCAGGGTCGCGCCGGTGCCGGCCAAGGCTTCGGCGCAGGCCGTCACGGTGCCGTCGCCGCCGCAGGCCGCCACCAGCCGGGCGCCGTCGGCGAGGGCCCGCCGGGCGGCGGCCCGGCCGCAGTCCTCGGCCTCGCCGGGCAGCAGCAGGGGCGGCCGGTGGCCGTGCGCGGTCAGCACGGCGGAGAGCCGGTGCAGCAGGGCGTCGTCCACCGAGAGCGGGTTGTAGACCAGTGCGACCCGCAGCGGGGCGGCGGGGGCCGGGGCGGCGGGGGCGGCCGACGTGCGGCGGGCGCGGGCGGGCAGCGCGCGGTGCACCACCCACAGGGCGGCCGCGCCGTTGAGCGCGCCGGCCAGCACGTCGGTGGGGTGGTGCATGCCCCGGTAGAGCCGGCTGGCCGCGACCAGGACCGGCACCGCCCAGGCCAGCGCGCACAGCAGGACCGCCACCGGCCGCGCAGCAGGTGCAGCGCGAGCAGGCCCAGGCCGCCGTACAACGCGGTGGCCGCCCCGACGTGCCCGGACGGGAAACTGGAGGTGGGCAGCGAGCCGTCCAGCCGGGCGACGTCCGGCCGGGCCCGGTCCACCACGTGGGCGGCGGTCACGAACAGCGTCGCCTGGAGCGCCACCGCGCCCGCGAGCAGCACCGCCGGGCGCCACCGGCGCCCGAGCAGCAGCAGGAGCGCGACGACCGCCGTCACCGTCACGATCGCGGGGGTGAAGGCGAGCGCGGACAGCCAAGAGCTGGCCGTGGTCAGCGCGTCGGTGCGGTGCCCGGCCAGCCAGGAGACCAGCCCGTTCTCGCCCGGGTCCCACCAGCCCTGCGGCGGGTGGGTGATCAGCAGGCCCACGGCCACCAGGGCCGTCAACTGGCCGACCACGGCGGCCAGTACCCCGAGCGGTGCGACCCGCCCCTGTGTCCTCGTCATGGGTCCCGTGTCCCCCGGTCTGCGGTTTTCATCCCCGCTTTACATCCCGACCGGCCCGAAAAGGCGTCGATCGCCGCGCAGCGGGTAACCGAGCGCCCGCCACAGCACCGCCCCGGACGGAGGGACCCCATGACCACCGAGACCGCGCCCGAGCCCACCCCGGTATCCGCCGGGCCCGCGCTCGCGGCCGTCCCCGACCTTCGCTCACCGCCGTCCCCGCGTCGCTACCCTCCGACCGCGGCCAGGTGCTGCGCCGCCGACTGGAAGGGCTGCTGGGCATCGCCGCGACCGAGGGCAACCTGCTGACCCCGCTGCGCAACGGCGACGAGATCTTCCCCGCCATGCTGGAGGCCGTCGACGGGGCGCGGCGGACGGTCGACCTGATGACCTTCGTCTACTGGCGCGGCGACATCGCCCGGACCTTCGCCCGGGCGCTGGCCCGCAAGGCCGCGGAGGGCGTCCGGGTGCGGCTGCTGCTGGACGGGTTCGGCAGCCGGCTGATCGAACCGGACCTGATCGAGCTGATGGAGGAGTGCGGCGTCCAGATCTCCTGGTTCCGGCGTCCGGTGCGGCTGTCGCCCTTCAAGCAGAACCACCGCTGCCACCGCAAGGTCCTGGTGGTGGACGGCCGGACGGCGTTCACCGGCGGCGTCGGGATCGCCGAGGAGTGGTGCGGCGACGCCCGGCACCCGGGCGAGTGGCGCGACACCCACGTCCGGGTGGTCGGGCCCGCCGTGGACGGCATTGCCGCCGCCTTCGCGCAGAACTGGGCCGAGTGCGCCCCCGGCACGCTGTACGACGCGGCGGACCGGTTCGAGGAGCACGAGCAGCCGGGCGACTCGGTGGTCCAGGTGGTGCGCGGTTCGGCCGCCGTCGGCTGGCAGGACCTCCAGACCCTGATGCGGGTGGTGATCTCCTCCGCCGAGCGGCGGCTGCGCCTGGCGACCGCGTACTTCGCGCCCGACGACTACTTCGTCGGCCTGCTCTGCGACGCGGCCCGCCGGGGCGTCGCGGTCGACCTGCTGGTGCCGGGGCGGCACACCGACAAGCGGGTGTGCCAGCTGGCGGGCGAGCGGCACTTCGGCCGGATGACCGCCGCCGGGGTCACGGTCTGGCGGTACGGGCCGACGATGATGCACGCCAAGGTGCTGACCGTGGACGGGACGGCGGCCGTGGTCGGCTCGGCGAACTTCAACCGGCGCTCGCTCGACCACGACGAGGAGGTGGTGCTGGCCGTGGTCGACCCGGAGTTCACCGCCGCCCTGGACCGGCACTTCGACGAGGACCTGACCCGCGAGGCCGTCGTCCCGGAGCGCTGGCACCGCCGCGGCCCGGGCCGGCGGGCCCTGGAGGCGGCCACCGCCCCGATCCGGCACTTCCTCTGACGCCGAGCCGGCCACGTCGGCCGCACGACGCCCGGAATCACGAACTCCCTTGCCGCGCAACCGGTTTGGAAAAACCATCCCGGGCAAAGCGACGCTCATGAGACGCATCACTTCGGTCATATCCGTCCTGGCCCACGCCGTTGCGGCCGTCCTGGTCATCTGGATTCTGTTGGACCTCTTCAAGGCCAACCAGGGGAACTCCGTCGTCAGTTGGTTCCACGACGCCGCCGACTGGCTGTCGGGCTGGTCCCGCGGCCTGTTCAACGTGTCGAACCACACCGGCCAGGTCCTGCTCGACTACGGCCTGCCCGCCCTGGTCTACGTCGTCCTCGGCAACCTCGTCACCCGCGCCCGCGCCCTCGACTGAACCGGCCCGCGGCGATCGTCAGAGCAGTGGAGCGCAGGAAGAGCGACGGAGGAGAACGGCAAATGGAAGCGAACAAGCCCGAGGGCGGCTCGGTGGACCGGGTGACGACGGTCGCCGGCCGGGTGGGTTTCGTGGCCCGGGGCGTGGTGTACGCCCTGGTCGGGGTACTGGCGCTGCGGATCGCGTTCGGGTCCGGCGGTGAGGACGCCGACCGGCAGGGGGCCCTGCACCAGGTGGCGATGCGGCCGTTCGGCGAGGTGCTGCTGTGGGCGCTGGCCGTCGGCTTCGTCGGGATGGCGCTGTGGCGGGCCTCGACGGCGGTGTTCGGCGAGGCCGGGCAGAAGAAGACCGGCTCCCGGCTGCTGTCGGCGGGCCGGGCCGTCTTCTACGCCTCGGTGGCCTGGGGAACGGCCTCGTACGCGGCGGGCTCCGGTGGCGGGTCCGACAGCGACTCCGCCTCCAAGGACTGGACGGCCACCGCGCTGGCCCAGCCCGGCGGGCGCTGGCTGGTGGGCGCCGTCGGCCTGGGGCTGGCCGCCGTGGGCACCGCCATCGCCGTGCGCGCCCTGCAGCGGCGCTTCCTGCGCAAGCTCGACACCTCGTCGATGCACCCGCGCACCCGCACCGCCGTGACCGGCACGGGCCTGTCCGGCAACGTGGCCCGCGGCAGCGTCTACGCCGCCGCCGGGGCCTTCGTCGTGGTGGCGGCCGTCCGCTTCGACGCGGACCGGGCCAAGGGCATGGACGACACCCTGCGCTCCTTCGCCTCCAGCGCGGCGGGCCCGTGGCTGCTCGCCGCGGTGGCCTGCGGCCTGGTCCTGTACGGCGTGTTCTCCTTCGCCTCCGCCCGCTGGCGCCGCTTCTGACCGTCGCCCCTCCGGGCAGGCCACGGGGCCCGGCGGTACGCAGGACGCGTACCGCCGGGCCCCGTCGTACGTCGTGCCGGTCGCGGCCGCTCAGGTCGCGACGGTGAGCGGGGGCTCCCAGCTGACGGTGGCGGGGTCGTCGGCGGCGTGGCGGGCGGCCCAGGCGAGCAGGGCGGTGCGGCAGGCGTGGTCGAGGTGGCGCAGGCCGGTCCAGTCGAGTTCGACGGCGCGGCCGACCGGGAGCGATTCGAGGGCGTCCAGCAGGCGCGGCAGGCGCAGGAAGGTGGCGTTGCCGCTGAGCCGCACCTTCAGCGGCCCCCCGGTGCCGGTGCCGGTCCCGCTACCGGCGCTGACACCGGTACCGGTTTCGGCATCGGTTTCGGCGTCGGTGAGGTCGATGTGCAGGTGGGAGGTCTGCCAGGCACTCCGGGCCACCGCGAGGGCCACGCCGATCAGGACGCCCTCGAAGAGGGTGGTCAGCACGACGGCCGCGGTGGTGACGGCCAGCACCAGCAGTTCACCGCGCTGGCCGCGCCACAGGGCGGCGGCCGGGCGCAGCGGGATCAGCTTGGCCCCGGCGTGGATCAGCACGCCGCCGAGCACGGCGAGCGGGATCAGCCCCAGGACGGCGGGCAGCAGCGCGGCGAACAGCAGCAGCCACAGCCCGTGCAGGACGCGGGACGCCTTGGTGCGGGCGCCCGCCTGGACGTTGGCGGCGCTGCGGACGATGACCGCGGTCATCGGGAGGGCGCCGAGCAGTCCGCACAGGGTGTTGCCGATGCCCTGGGCGGTGAGTTCGCGGTCGTAGTCGGTGCGCGGCCCGTGGTGCATCCGGTCGACGGCGGCGGCGCTGAACAGGCTCTCGGCGGAGGCGATCAGGGCGAACGCGAGGACGGTGCCGAGCCCGGCCGCGCCCGCGACCGCGGCGAAGCCGTCCCCGGTGGGGAGGGCGACCGCGCCGACCAGGCCGTCCACCCGGACCCGGGGCACGTCCAGGCCGAACAGCGCGGTGGCCCCGGCGGCCAGGGCCACCGCGGCCAGCGGCGCGGGCACCGCCCGGACGGCGGCGGGCAGCTTCCGCCACACCACCAGTAGGGCGACCGTCGCGGCGCCCATCAGCAGGGCGGTGGTCGCGGCCCGGCCGGTGAACCAGTCGGCGGCCAGCGCGGGCAGGTGGAGGATCTTCCCGCCGCCGCTGCCGGGGGCGGTGCGCCCGGAGACGGCGTAGAGCTGGCCGAGGATCAGGATCAGTCCGATGCCGGCCAGCATGCCGTGCACGACGGAGAGCGAGATCGCCCGGAACCAGCGGCCGGTGCGCAGCAGCCCCATGGCGATCTGGAGCAGGCCGGCGGCCAGCACGAGCACGCCGAGCGAGCCGAGGCCGAAGCGCTGGACGGCGTCGAAGACGAGGACGGTCAGGCCGGCCGCCGGGCCGCTGACCTGGAGGCTGCTGCCGGGCAGCAGGCCCACCACCAGGCCGCCGACGATGCCGGTGACCAGCCCGCGTTCGGCGGGCGCGCCGGAGGCGACGGCGATGCCGACGCAGAGCGGGACGGCGACCAGGAAGACCACCAGCGAGGCGGGCAGGTCCTGGCGCCAGTGCGCGAGCGCCCCGCGCAGGGCGGCGGCGCGGCCGGGGCCGGACGGGGCAGCGGCGCGGCCGGGGCCGGACGGCGGAGTGCGGTCGGACGGCGCGGTGCGGTCGGACGGCGCGGTGCGGTCGGACGGCGGAGTGCGGTCGGACGGCGGAGTGCGGTCGGACGGCGCGGTGCGGTCGGACGGCGGAGTGCGGTCGGGGTCGGGGCCGGGCGGCGGGGTGCGGTGCGGAGTGGTGTTCACAGCGCTCGGGCCTCTCCGGTCGGAAGGACGCGGGCGTGGTGGTGCACGGGCGGTCGCATCGGGGTTCTCCTTCCGCCCGCCCGGCGTCGGCCGGACGGGGGTGCTGTCGGTGGGCAGCGGAGCGTGCCGACGGGTCGTCACAGCGACCGGGCGGCCCCGGGTTCGGGGGCGCGCCGGTGCCCGGACCGTCGCCATCGGCTCGCGGGCCCGCTCAGCAGCGGAACACCTGGAGGCGCGCGAGCACGGCCGGTCTGGACCCGCCGGCGGTCGTCGGGGCGGGGTGCGCGGGGGCGGTGGTGGTGTCGGGGGCGGTCTCCTCCCCCGGCCGGGCCGGGGGACGGGCGGGCGGGCCGCCGTTCGCCCGGTGCCGGCCGGCGGACCGGCCCGCCGGGGCCGGGGCCTCCTGGTGGGCGCCCCCTCCACGTGTTCCTCCGCGACGGTCGCGGTCGCCGCGCGGGGCGCCCGGGCCTGGGCCGGGGGCCCGGCGGTGAGGACGGTGAGCACGGCCGCGAGGACGGCGGCCAGCAGCACGGCGAGGCAGCCGCCCCGCGCCCTCCCCCGTCCGGTCATCCCCGCCTCCCCGGCGTCCGCCCGGCCCGGTCGCCGCGCGGTTCCAGCTTACGTACGGAACGTCACCGCGTACGGGGTTTCGGAGATTCAAAGGCGAGTAAAACCCGCTGGTAGAACGGAATATGACGATCCGTCGAACAGTTCGGACACGGACCCCGGCACGCGCGGGCGCTCACCCTGCGTGGCACGCGGCGGCGCACACCGGCGCACGCGCGCCGACGCGCCCCGGCGGTCCGCCCCGGCGGTGCGTGGCGGCCCGCCCGGGAGGCGGGCAGGCTGGACAGGTGCGGGGGCCGACGGGCGCGGAGCCGGGAGCGGAGGTGACGGGCGATGGGCCGTGACGAGCGGGACGCGGCCGGGGCCGTGGTGCTCGGCCTGCTGGAGGACTCCCACCGGGCCGGGCCGAGGGACCTGCCCGGGCTGCTCCAGGGCGCGGCCCGGCGGCTCGGCCTCACCGGCGCCTGGCTCTACCTGGCCGACGTGCAGGAGAAGTACCTGACCGCGCTGCCCGTCCCGCCCGAGGACGCCCGGGCCACCGGGCCGACCGGCCCCGGGCTGCTCGACGTCGACGGCTCGCTGGCCGGCCGCGCCTACCGGACCGGGGACGTCCGCACCGGCGGCGACCCCGGCCGGTGCGCGGTGGGCTGGCTCCCGGTCGTGGACGGCATCGGGCGCCTCGGCGTCCTCCAGGTGACCGCGCCCGTGCTGGACGGGGCCCGGCTCGCCGCCGGCCGGGCGCTGGCCACCGCGGCGGGCCTGCTGGTCGCCGTGCAGACGCCGTTCAGCGACCAGCTGGTGCGCACCGGCCGGCGCCGGCCGATGACCCTCCAGGCCGAACTCGTCCGGGCGTTCCTGCCGCCCCGGACGATCGGCAGCCGCCTGGTCACCTCCAGCGCCGTGCTGGAGCCCGCCTACGACATCGGCGGCGACGCCTTCGACCACAACCTGGCCGGGAACCGCCTGCACCTGACCCTGGTCGACGCGATGGGCCACGACCTGGCCTCCGGCGGGTGCAGCGCCGTCGCCGTGGCCGCCTGCCGCTCCACCCGCCGGGCCGGCGGCACCCTCACCGACATCGCCGGGGCGATCGACGACGCGCTCACCCGGTGGATCCCGGACCGGCTGCTGACCTGCGTGATCGCCGACCTCGACCTGGTCACCGGAGTGCTGTCCTGGATCAACTGCGGCCACCCGACACCCCTGCTGATCCGCCGGGGCCGGATCGTCGCCCGGGCCCTGGAGCGCCCCCGCACCTGCCGCTCGGCCTCCCCGCCGGCCTGCCCCGCACCGCGCCCGCCGTCCACACCGCGCGGCTCGAACCCGGCGACCGCCTGCTGGTGCACTCCGACGGCGTGACGGAGGGCCGGGACGCGGCCGGGGCGCCGTTCGGGGAGGAGCGGCTGGTCGACGTGGTCTCCCGGGCGATGGCCGACGGCCTGCCCGCCCCCGAGGCGCTGCGCCGGCTGGTGCGGCGGCTCACCGCGCACCAGGGCGACCGGCTGCGGGACGACGCCACCGTCCTGCTGGTCGCCTGGCACCCCGGCGGCGCCTGAGCCGCCCCGCCCGCCTCCGGCGTCAGAGCCCCTCCAGCCGTCGGCGCGCCGGTCCCAGCGAGCGGCTGCGGGCGGCGGACCGCCACGGGTCCGGGGCCAGCAGGCGTTCGGCGAGGGTGGCGGCGGTCCAGCGGCGCGGGGTGAGGGCGGGGTCGTCCAGTTCGTCCCAGCCCAGCGGGGTGGCGACCGGCGCACCGGGCAGGGCGCGGACGGCGTAGGGGGTGACGGCGGTCTGGCCGTAGCCGTTGCGCTGGACGTCGAGGTAGAGCCGTCCCGGCGGGCCGCCTTGCGGGCCTCGGTGGTGAGCAGGTCGGGGTGCCGCCGGGCGAGCAGGTCGGCCGCGTCCCGGGCGAAGGCCCGGACCTCGTCGAACGGGGCGCGGCGGTCGAGCCGGACCAGGACGTGCAGGCCGCGCGAGCCGGTGGTCATCAGGTCGGCGGGGAGGGCGAGTTCGTCCAGCAGGACGCGCAGCGCGCGGGCGGCGGCCCGGACCGGTTCGAAGTCCTCGCCCGACGGGTCGAGGTCGAAGACCAGCAGGTCGGGGTGGTCGGGCCGGTCGGCCCGGGAGAGCCAGCGGTGCGGGGTGACGCAGGCCTGGCCGACCAGGTAGAGCAGGGTGGCCAGGTCGTCGCAGACCGGGTAGTCGACGGTGCCGCCCGCCTTGGGCAGCTCGCTGCGGTGGATCCACTCCGGGAAGTGCCCGGGGGTGTCCTTCTGCACGATCCGCGGGCCGTCGATGCCGTCGGGGTAGCGCTCCAGCATCAGCGGCCGGCCGCGCAGCTGCGGCAGGATGCGGCGGGCGACGCGGCGGTAGTGCGCGGCCAGGTCGGCCTTGGTGAGGCCGTCGGCCGGGAACAGCTCCTTGTCGGCCCGCCTGATCTGGATGATCCGCCCGCTCGCCCGGATCTCGGCGGTGGTCATGGCGCACCCCGTTCCCGGCCCGCCGGGGCGGGCCGTCCGTGCTCGCGCGGGCCCGGGCGCGGCGGTCCGCGACCGCCCCGGGCCGGGCCGGCGCCGGTGCGCCCGCGTCTACCCCGCCGGGGCGGGCCCGACACCCGCGGGGGCGGCGGCCCGGGTGTGGGGCGGGCCGGATCGGGCAGCCGCGCGGCGGAGGACAGACAGACGGACGGACGACCCCGGGCCGCGCGGCAGCGGTACCGGGACGGCGGAGGAAGGTGAGCACGATGGCCAGACCGCTCTGGAAGGGGACGCTGACGTTCGGGCTGGTGAGCCTGCCGGTGGCGCTCTACCCGGCGACCGAGTCGCACGCGGTGCGCTTCCACCAGTTGCAGCGCGGCACCACCGACCGGATTCGCCAGCGGCGGGTGAACGAGCGCACCGGCGAGGAGGTGCCGTTCGAGGACGTCGTCAAGGGCTACGAGATCGCCGAGGGGCAGTACGTCGTCGTGGAGCCCGCCGAGCTGGAGGAGATCTCCCCGGGGCGCTCGCGCACCATCGAGATCAGCGGTTTCGCCGACCTGGCGGAGATCGACCCGGTCTTCTTCGACAGGACGTACTACCTCGGCCCCGGCGACCCGGGGACCGCGAAGGTCTACCAGCTCCTGGTCGAGGCGCTCGGCCACTCCGGCCGGGCCGGGATCGCCGTGTTCGCGATGCGCGGCAAGGAGTACCTGACCGCGGTCGACTCCGTCGACGGGCTGCTCGAACTGCGCACCATGCACTGGGCGGACGAGCTGCGCGACCCGCACCGGGAGGTCGCCGACCTGCCCGCCCGGCGCCGGGACTTCCACCGCACCGAGCTGGCCACCGCCGAGCAGCTCATCGACATGCTCGCCGTCGACTGGGACCCGGAGGACTACCACGACAGCTACGAGGAGCAGGTCAGGGCGCTGGTCGAGGCCAAGGCGGCGGGCCGGGAGATCGCCCTGTCCAAGGGCGCGCAGCCCGCGCCCACCGACCTCTCCGAGCTGATGGACGTCCTGCACCGCAGCCTGGACGAGGCCCGGGCGAAGGCGGGCGGCACCCCCCGGAAGGGCGCCGGGGGCCGCGCCCCGGCCCGCGGGGGCGGCGGGGGCGGCGGCCGGGCGAAGGCGGCGCGGCCGGTGCGGGCGGTGCGGACGGCGGAACCGGCGAAGGCCGGGAGACCGGCGAAGGCGGCGGCACCGGAGAAGGACGGCGCGCCGGGGAAGGCCGCGGCGGTGGAGGACCTCGCCTCGCTCAGCAAGGCCGAGCTCTACCGGCGGGCCGCCGCGCTCGGGGTCCCGCACCGGTCCACCATG
This sequence comes from Kitasatospora fiedleri, assembly GCF_948472415.1. Lineage (NCBI taxonomy): Bacteria > Bacillati > Actinomycetota > Actinomycetes > Kitasatosporales > Streptomycetaceae > Kitasatospora > Kitasatospora fiedleri. Next base: position 609,211 of record NZ_OX419519.1, read on the forward strand.
ACGCGCGAGCAGCTCCAGTACGCGCTCAGGGCCGCCGCCCGTCCCCGCCGGAACCTGAAGCGGGCCTCCTGAGCGGTGGCGGGGCCGGGGGCCGCCCCGCTGGGCCGTTCGGGTGACCTGCCGGTATCCGGGCCCGCCGGGCGTTCATCCCGGTTCGTCCGGGTAGACGCCCGGCGGCGCGGGTCCGCACGGGCGGGCCCGCCGGAGCGAGAAGGAGCAGACCATGCAGGTCACGGCGGTCGATGCGGTACTGGCGGCGGAGTCGAGCGGCCCGTCCCTCCTGGTGGTGGTCATTCCGGCGGTGATCATCGTGGGCCTGCTGATCGGCGCCTTCGTCTGGGGCAGCCGCCGACGCAACCGCCAGCGTCCCCCGACGTCCCCGGGCCCGGCCGCCGGGCGGGCCGACTCCTGGAGCACCCCGCAGGACGGCGGCCCGGACCCGGACCACCCCGAGCCCACCGCTCCCCCGCGCGGCACCGACGGCCCGTACGGGCGCTGACCCCTGCGGGCCCGGCCGGGAACCCCGGCCGGACGCGACGATCCCGCCGGCGCCCGTTGAGGTCCGGAATGTCGGGCATACGTGCGACGTGTTCGGAGGCTTTCGGCGATCCGGGAGGAGATCAGCGGTGGTGGCGCTGTGTCTGGGGACGGTGGCGGGCTACGTGCTCGGCGGGCTGCTGACGGCCCGGGCGGTCTTCCGGCGGGAGCGGAACCGCTTCCTGCGGGCCGGCGGCACCCGGGCGGTGGCCGACGAGCGGCGGATCGGCACGTTCGAGCGGCAGGAGCGCCGGCAGGCCGAGGCGTTCGCGCTCTGCTCGGGCGCGCTGTGGCCGGTGGCGCTGCCGGTCCTGCTGCTGCACCGCCTGGTCGGCACGGTGGCACTGGACCGCGGGCGCGCCGGGTACGCCGGTGACGCCCTGCGGCCGGACCCGCTGGAGGTGGCCGCCCGGATCGACGAGCTCGAACGCGAGCTGCTGCTGGGCCCGCTCCCCGGGCCCGACCCCGTGCCCGCGGCGGCGGAGGGCCGGGCGGGCGGCGACCTCCCCCCGTACGGTGCCCTGTCCCCGTACGGTGCCCTGTCCCCGTCCGTCACGCGTGGGCGCGCCGGGGCGGCGGGGGCCCGGTCTCCGCGATAGGTGTGAGAGATGCCTGAACGGACCCCGCCGCTGAACCTCGGCGAGCAACTGCTGGAGCAGTTCCTGACCGCCGGCCGCACCCTCGACCCGCGGGACGCGCCCCGTTTCGCCGAGCAGTACACCCGGGCGCTCGGCCTCGGCTCGGTCGCCGTGTACCTGGCCGACATCCAGCAGCACCGCCTGGTCCCCCTGGCGGGGGCCCGGACCTGCCGATCGACGGCACGCTGGCGGGGTGGGCGTTCCGGACGGGTTCGCTGCGGGTGGCCGAGGACACCGGGACGGGCCTGGTGGCCTGGTTCCCGCTCGCCGACGGGGCCGAGCGGCTGGGCGTGCTGGGGCTGCGCACCACCTCGCTGGACCGGGAGGCGATCCGGCGCTGCCGGCTGCTGACCTCGGTGCTCGCCATGGTGATCACCTCCAAGCGCGACACCAGCGACAGTTACGCGCACGGCACCCGGGCGGACACCATGAGCCTGCCGTCCGAGATGCTCCGGGCCTTCCTGCCGCCGCGCACCGTCTGCACCGACCGGGCGGTGTCCACCGCGGTCCTCGAACCGGCCTACCGGCTGGGCGGGGACGCGTTCGAGCACTCGCTGGCCGACGGGGTGCTGCACGCCGCCGTGCTGGACGCGATGGGCCACGACCTCGCCTCCGGCCTGACCGCCGCGCTGGCGCTGGCCGCCTGCCGCAACGCGCGCCGCAACGGCGCCGACCTGCCCGACCTGGTCGACACCATCGACGGGGCCCTGCACGACTGGTTCCCGGACCGCTTCGCGACCGGCGTGTTCCTGCGCCTGGACATCGCCACCGGCACCCTGCACTGGGCCAACTGCGGGCACCCGCACCCCCTGCTGATCCGCTCCGGCGAGGTGGTCGCGGGGGCGCTGGAGGGCCCGGGCGAACTGCCCCTGGGGCTGAGCCACTACACCGACAGGCCCCGGACGGTGCGGACCGTCTCGCTCCGGCCGGGCGACCGGCTGCTGATCTACACTGACGGGGTGGTGGACGCCAAGGGGGGCCACCACGAGTTCTTCGGCCTGGAGCGCTTCACCGACTTCGTGATCCGGGCCGCCGCCGCCGGGGAGACCGCCCCGGAGACCCTGCGCCGGCTGATGCACGCCATCCTGGAGCACCAGGACGAGCAGGGCCTCACCGACGACGCCACCATCATGATGATCGAGTGGCAGCCGTCCACCCCGCCGCTGCTGGACGACACCCGCCCCCGCGCCTCCGCCTGGTGACACGCGCCCGCCGAGTCCGTCCCGAGCCCCGGGCACGCCGAAGGGGACGGAGGCCGTCCGCCTCCGTCCCCTTCGCCGCGCGCCGGTACCGCGGTTCCGCTACCAGCGGTACCAACGTCCGCGACCGCCGGTCGAGTTGGCACCGCGGGCGATGAAGCCCACCAGCCAGAGCACGAACACGACGATCGCCACCCACCACAGCACCTTCACCGCGAAGCCCGCACCGAACAGCACCAGGGCGAGGAGCAGGACCAGGAGGAGCGGGACCATGGTGTGCCCTCTTTCGCATCGTTCCGTCCGGGTTCGCCCCTCGTCTGCCCGCTGTCCGGCCGCCCGTGCCGCCCCGGATCGGAAATCCGTTCGATCCGGGGTGGCATGGGCGGGTGGCCGCGTCGGCCGCGCGTCCGCGCGTCCGTCAGGCGGCGGCGGGCGGCGGGAAGCGGTCCCAGACCCGGTGGTCGGCGAGCAGGTCCGCCAGTTCGCGCAGCACCTGGACCGGGTCGGTGCCCAGGACGACGCCGGGCCCGTCCGCGGGCAGGCCGGCCGCGGTGAGCGCGTCGCGGGCGCCGCCCCAGCCGCCGATCGCCTTGGCGTGCCGCCAGGCTTCGCCGAGCAGCAGGGCCAGCCGCGGGTCGAGGGTGGCGTGCGGTCCGGCGGCGCGGGCGTCGCGGGCGGGGCGGCGTCGTCGGCGGGGGCGGGGGCCCCGGCCAGCAGGACGGCGTCGAACTCGACCGAGCGGGCGGTGGCGAAGCTGCGCTGGACCTGCGCCGGGTCGCCTCCGGTGGGGGCGACCACCAGCGGCACCAGGTCGGCGTCGAGGGCGGCGCGGCGGACGGCGTCGAGTTCGGCGGGGTCGGTGTCCGGCCCGACGAGGATGCCGACGGTCCGTCCGGCGACCGGCCAGCTGCGGCCGAGCTGGGAGAGCGCCGGGCTGGGCGTGGTGTCCGCGAGGTGCGTGGAGCGCTGCGGCGCGGGCAGGCCGAGCCCGGCGGCGACCTCGGCGCACAGCCGTCCGTCGATGTTGGCGAGCACCCGGAGGGCGCGCTCGCGGACGGCGGGCTCGGTGCACTTGCCGAGTTCGAAGCCGTAGGCGGCGATGATGTGCTCCTGCTCGACCGGGGTCATGCTGGTCCAGAAGAGCCGGGCCTGGCTGAAGTGGTCGTCGAAGCTGGCGGGGGCCTGGCGGACCTTGGTGGCCGCCGGGACGGGCTGCGGGTGCTCGATGAAGGCGTGCTGTTCGGCGCCGGCGAAGAACGGGCAGCCGCCGTCCAGCGAGTTGGGCTTGTAGGGGGCGACGCCGGTGTGCACGGCGTCCTGGTGGAAGCCGTCGCGCAGCATGTCGTTGACCGGGGCGTGGGTGCGGTTGATCGGGATCTGCGCGAAGTTGGGGCCGCCGAGCCGGGTGATCTGGGTGTCCAGGTAGGAGAAGAGCCGACCGGACAGCAGCGGGTCGTCGGTGATGTCGATGCCGGGCACCAGGTGGCCGGGGTGGAAGGCGACCTGCTCGGTCTCGGCGAAGTAGTTGGTCGGGTTGGCGTTGAGGGTCATCAGGCCCAGCGGCTGCACCGGGACGAGTTCCTCGGGGACGATCTTCGTCGGGTCGAGCAGGTCGATGCCCTGGAAGGTCTGCTCGGGGCTGTCCGGCATGACCTGGACGCCGAGCTCCCACTGCGGGAACGCGCCGGCCTCGATGGCGTCGGCCAGGTCGCGCCGGTGGAAGTCGGGGTCGGTGCCGCAGATCAGCTGCGCCTCGTCCCAGGTGAGCGAGTGGACGCCGAGCTTGGGCTTCCAGTGCCACTTGATCAGGCTGGTGGAGCCGTCGGCCGCCACCAGGCGGAAGGTGTGGATGCCGAAGCCCTCCATCATCCGGTAGGAGCGCGGGATGCCCCGGTCGGACATGTTCCACAGGGTGTGGTGGGTGGCCTCGGTGTGCAGCGAGACGAAGTCCCAGAAGGTGTCGTGGGCGGACTGCGCCTGCGGGATCTCCCGGTCGGGGTGCGGCTTGCCGGCGTGGATGACGTCCGGGAACTTGATCGCGTCCTGGATGAAGAACACCGGGATGTTGTTGCCGACCAGGTCGAAGACGCCCTCGTCGGTGTAGAACTTGGTCGCGAAGCCGCGGGTGTCGCGCACGGTGTCGGCGGAGCCGCGCGAGCCGAGCACGGTGGAGAACCGGACGAAGACGGGGGTGCGGGCCCCGGCGGCGAGGAAGCCGGCCTTGCTCAGCCCGGCGCCCGCGCCGTAGCTCTCGAACACGCCGTGCGCGGCGGCGCCGCGGGCGTGCACCACCCGCTCGGGAATCCGCTCGTGGTCGAAGTGGGTGATCTTCTCGCGCAGGTGGTGGTCCTGGAGCAGGACCGGGCCGCGCGGGCCGGCCTTCAGCGAGTGGTCGGAGTCCGGCAGCCGGGTGCCCTGCGCGGTGGTCAGGTACGCGCCGTCCTGGGCCCGCACGTCCGCCCCCTGCACCGGCCGGCCGGTGGCCGACAGCGGCGCGGGCGCGCCCTGGTCGGGCTTGGGCGGCAGCGGCTCGCGCGGCTCGGTGGGCTCGGCCACCGTCGGCTCGCCCGCGCTCGGCGCGCCGGGCAGGTCGGGGCGGGTGTCATCGGCAGTCATGGGTGTCCTTCCGGAACGTGGACGTGGACGTGGACGGAGCGTGGACGTGGACGGGAACGGCGCGTGAACGTGCGCCCGGGCCCGGGCCGGTGGGGCTTGGCCCCGGCCCGGGCCGCGCGGGCGTCATCGGCCCGACTAACCGGTCGGGGCCGAACGAAACGGATGAACGTCCCCAAACATCTCTTATCCCGCCGTTTCCGCTCCCGCACCTCGGGCAGGCGCGGCGCAGTCGGCTATCGAGGGAGAGGTGACGGCCGTGCAGCGGGTGGATTTCGCGGGCAAGGCGGCATTGGTGACCGGCGGGTCGCGCGGCTTGGGCCTGCTGATCGCGGAGGAGTTGGCCCGGCGCGGCTGCCGGGTCGCGGTGTGCGCCCGGGACAGCACCGAACTGGCCTTCGCGGAGCGGAGGCTGGCGCGGCTGACGGACCGGCGGGCGGCGCTGGAGTGCGACCTGACCGACCGGGTGCGGGCCGGGCGGTGGCCGCGGAGGCGGCCGAACGGCTGGGGCGGCCCCTGGACCTGCTGGTGAACAACGCGGGGGTGATCCAGGTCGGCCCGCTGGCGGCGCTGGAGCAGGACGACTTCCGCCGCTCGTGGGACACCATGGTGGCCGCGCCGGTGGAACTGGTGCTGGCCGTACTGCCCGGGATGCGCGAGCGCGGCGGCGGCTCGGTGGTGAACATCGCCTCGATCGGCGGCCCGGTCCCGGCCCGCACCTGCTGCCGTACGTGACGGCGAAGGCCGGGCTGGCGGCGTTCTCCCGCGGCCTGCGGGTGGAGCTGGCGGGCAGCGGGGTGCGGGTGACCACGGTGGTGCCGGGCCTGATGCGGACGGGCTCGCACCGGGCGGCCCGGTTCTCCGGGCAGGCGCCGCGGGAGTACGCGTGGTTCGGCGCGGCGGCCGGCATGCCGCTGCTGTCGACGGACGCGGGCCGGGCGGCGCGCCGGATCGTGCGGGCCGCCGAGGCGGGCCGGGCGGAGCTGGTGCTGACCCCGGCCGCGAAGCTCGCCGTCCGCCTCCAGGGGGTGGCCCCGGCGACCTTCGGGGCGCTGCTGGGCGCGGCGGGCCGGCTGCTGCCGGGCCCCGGGCAGGTCGCGGAGCACGACCTGTCGGGCCAGGCGGCGGCCGGGCGCACCGGGCGCCTGGTGCCGGTCCTCACCGCGCTCGGCGACCGGGCCGGGCGGAACGCCAACGAGCCGGGCAGCTGAGGGCATCGGCCGTCGGACGGAACTCCGGCGGAGTCCCGGACGGGGCTCGAACGGAACCCGGCGGAACCCAGCGGGAATCGAACGGAAGGAGCACGCGATGCGTGCGGTGACCTGGCAGGGCCGGCGGGACGTCCAGGTGAAGGAGGTGCCCGACGCGCGGATCGAGGACCCCTCGGACGTCCTGGTGGAGGTGAGTTCGACCGGCCTGTGCGGCTCCGACCTGCACCTGTACGAGGTGCTCGGGCCGTTCCTCGACCCGGGCGACATCCTCGGCCACGAGGCGATGGGCACCGTCCGGGAGGTGGGCGGCGCGGTGCGCACGCTGAGCCCGGGCGACCGGGTGGTGGTGCCGTTCAACATCAGCTGCGGCACCTGCCGGATGTGCGCGAACGGGCTGCACTCGCAGTGCGAGACCACCCAGGTGCGCGAGTACGGCAGCGGCGCGGCGCTGTTCGGCTACACCAAGCTGTACGGCCAGGTGCCGGGCGGCCAGGCCGAGTTGCTGCGCGTCCCGTTCGGCGACACGCTGCCGGTGAAGGTGCCGCACGGGCCGCCGGACGACCGGTTCGTCTTCCTGTCGGACGTGCTGCCGACCGCCTGGCAGGCCGTCGAGTACGCGGCCGTCCCCGAGGGCGGCACGCTGCTGGTGCTCGGCCTCGGCCGATCGGCGAGATGTGCGCGCGGATCGCGCTGCTGCGTCCGGGCATCCGGCAGGTGATCGGCATCGACCTGGTGCCGGAGCGGCTCCAGCGGACCAGGGAGCGCGGCGCGGTCGTGCTGGACCTGAACGACCGGCCGCAGCTGCTGCCGCAGGCGGTGCGCGACCTGACCGACGGACTCGGCCCGGACAGCGTGATCGACGCGGTCGGCATGGAGGCGCACGGCTCCCCGGTCGCCACCGTGGCGCAGCGGGCCGCCGGCCTGCTGCCGGACGCGCTGGCCCGGCCGCTGATGCAGAAGGCGGGCCTGGACCGGTTGCAGGCCCTGCACACGGCGGTGGAGCTGGTGCGGCGCGGCGGCACGATCTCGGTGGCGGGCGTCTACGGCGGCGCGGCCGACCCGATGCCGCTGCTCACCATGTTCGACAAGCAGCTCCAGCTCCGGATGGGCCAGGCCAACGTGCGGCGCTGGACGGACGACCTGCTGCCGCTGCTGACCGACGACGACCCGCTGGGCGTGGACTCCTTCGCCACCCACCACCTCCCGCTGAGCGAGGCGGCGGACGCGTACGCGATGTTCCAGCAGAAGCGGGACGGCGCGATCAAGGTGCTGTTCCGCCCCTGACCGCACCGTCTCGCCGCCCCGTCCCGCCGTCGCGCCCGCCTGGTCGTCCCGCCGCGCCGTCCCGCCGGGCGCGACGGCTCCGGGTCAGGCGGCGCGCAGCGCGGGCAGCAGCTCGTGCTCGGCCCAGTCGAGGAACGCGGGCTGGCTGTCGCCGCCGACCTGGATCAGCGCGAGCTCGTCGAACCCGGCCTCCGCGTACGGGCGGACCGCGTCGAGGAAGTCCTCGACGCGGTCGCCGCACGGGATGGACCCGGCCACGTCCTCGGGCCTGACGTACTGGCTGGCGGCGGCGAAACCGGCGGTGCCGGGCAGGTCCGCGTTGACCTTCCAGCCGCCGCCGAACCAGCGGAACTCGGCGTGCGCGCGGGCGACGGCGGCGTCCCGGTCCCGGTCGAAGCAGACCGGCACCTGGCCGACCGAGGGCTTGCCCGCGCCGCCGGCCTCGGCGAACGCGGTGAGCAGCTCCCGTTCCGGCTGGACGGCGATCACCAGGTCGGCGAGCCGCCCGGCCGTCGCGCAGGAGACCGGCCCGGAGACCGCGACGCCGATCGGCGGCGGCTGGCCGGGCAGGTCCCACAGCTTGGCGCCGTCGACCTGGAAGTGCTTGCCGTGGTGCGTCACGTACCCACCGGCGAACAGCGCCCGGATGATCTCCACCGCCTCCGCCAGCATCTCCTGGCGCACCGCGACGGGCGGCCAGCCCCGGCCCACCACGTGCTCGTTCAGGTTCTCGCCGCTGCCCAGCCCGAGCCGGAACCGCCCGCCGGAGAGCAGCTGCACGGTGGCGGCCTTCTGCGCCACCACCGCCGGGTGGTACCGGACGGACGGGCAGGTCACGTACGTCATCAGCGGCAGCGCGTCGGTGGCCTGGGCGACCGCGCCGAGCACCGCCCAGGCGTAGGGGGCGTGGCCCTGCTCGTCCAGCCACGGGGAGTAGTGGTCGGAGATCACCGCGAAGTCGAACCCGGCCCGCTCGGCGCGCACCGCGTCGGCGACCAGGTCCTGCGGGGCGCGCTGCTCCGTCATCAAGGTGTATCCGATGCGCATGGGTTGCTCCTCCTGTGGCTGTCCGGCCCTCGTGCTTCTGCGCTCCTGCGGCTGGCGCGTGTACCCGGCGGGCCGGGCGGCATGCACGCGGGAGCGCGGGCGAGCCGTTCGGACGGGCGGATTCAGTCGAGCGGACGCAGCAGGTCGCGCAGCAGGCGCGGGTCGGCTCAGCGGCGGACGGCGGTGACCAGGGGGGCGGCGGCGGAGACGGCGCGGGTGCGCGGGGTGGCGGCCGGGGCTGATCCGGCGTCCGTTCGCCTGGTCGCCGCCCTGGTACCGCCCTTCGGGGCCGGAGGTGGTACCGCGGTACCACCCGCGGCCGAATGATCGTCCCCAGGTGCCGCCGTCCGGGCCCGGCCGGGGCCTAGCGTGGCGGCAAGAGGCGGGTCGGGACGGCCCGGCCCGGGATCGGCGAGGGAGCGGACCGGATGATCGAGGCGCAGCAGCTGACGAAGCGTTACGGGGAGAAGACCGCGGTCGACGGGCTCGACTTCACCGTGCAGCCGGGCAGCGTGACCGGGTTCCTGGGTCCGAACGGCGCCGGGAAGTCCACCACCATGCGGATGATCGTCGGGCTGGACGCGCCGACCAGCGGCTCGGTGCGGGTCAACGGGCGCCGCTACGCCGAGCACGCCGCGCCGCTGCAGGAGGTCGGCGCGCTGCTGGAGGCCAGGTCGATCCACCCGGGCCGCTCCGCGTTCAACCACCTCATGGCGCTGGCCCACACCCACGGCATCCCGCGCGCCCGGGTCGAGGAGGTGATCGGGCTGACCGGCCTGGAGTCGGTGGCCGGGAAGCGGGCCGGGGCGTTCTCGCTGGGCATGGGGCAGCGGCTGGGCATCGCGGCGGCGCTGCTCGGCGACCCGGCCACGGTGATGCTGGACGAGCCGGTCAACGGCCTCGACCCGGAGGGCGTGCTGTGGATTCGCAACCTGCTCACCGGCCTGGCCGCAGAGGGCCGCACCGTCTTCGTCTCCTCGCACCTGATGAGCGAGGTCGCCCTGGTCGCCGACCACCTGATCGTGGTCGGCCGGGGCCGCCTGCTGGCCGACACCACCGTGCAGGACCTCGTCCGGCAGGCCGGCGGCGACCGGGTCACCGTCGCCTCCGCCGACCCGGCGAAGCTGCGCGAACTGCTCACCGGCCCCGGCGTGGAGATCACCGGCCGGGCCGGTGACGAGGAGCTGGAGGTGACCGGCCTGACCGCCCGCCGGATCGGCACCGTCGCGGCCGAACACGGCATCGCGCTGTACGAGTTGGCCACCCGGACGGTCTCGCTGGAACAGGCGTTCATGGACCTGACCCGGGACGCCGTGGAGTACCACGGCACCACCACCGGTGGCGCTGCCACCGCCGCCACCGCCACCACCGCCACCGCCACCGCCGTCGACTCCAGGAGCGCCGCGTGAGCGCCATCGCCCCGTCCCCCGCCCCGTCGTCCGCCGCCGCCGAGCGCCCCGCCCGTCCCCCGTACCGGGTCACCGGCGTCCGGGTGCTGCGCTCGGAGTGGGCGAAGACCTGGTCGCTGCGCTCCACCTGGATCACCCTGGGCCTGGGGCTGTTCTTCCTGGTGGCGTTCGGCCTGATCGCGGCCTTCCAGTTCAAGTCCCGGCTGAACTCGGGCCGCCCGATGGACCGCGACTTCGCCGACGCGAACGCGCTCACCCTCTCGCTGTTCGGCACCAACTTCGCGCAGCTCGCCCTGGGCGTGCTGGGCGTGCTGATCGCGGCGGGCGAGTACTCGACCGGCATGATCCGCTCGACCCTGGCCGCGGTGCCGCGCCGGCTGCCGGTGCTCTGGGCGAAGGCCGCGGTGTTCGGGGTGGTGGCGCTGGTCCTGGCCACCGCCGGGGTGTTCGCGGCCTTCGCGATCGGCAGCGGCGTCCTGTCCGGCACCCGGGCCGCGCTGACCTTCTCGGACCCGGGCGTGCTGCGCGGCCTGTTCGGCGCGGGGCTGTACCTGGGCCTGGTGGGCGTGATCGGCGTGGCGCTGGGCATGCTGCTGCGCTCGATCGCGGGCGGCATCTCGGTGCTGGTCGCCTCGCTGATGCTGGTGCCCGGCCTGGTCCAGCTGCTGCCCAGCTCGTGGCACGACCACATCAGCCCCTACCTGCCCAGCAACGCGGGCCAGGCGGTCTTCGCCCTCCAGCACGACCAGGCCACCCTGTCGCCGGGCGCCGGGCTGGCCGTCTTCGTCCTGTGGACGGCGGCGGCACTGGCGGGCGCGGCGGTACGGCTGGTGCGACGCGACGCGTGAACGCGCGGCGGCCGGACGTCCGGGGGTCGGACGTCCGGGGGTCGAGCGCGTGCGGGCCGAGGGCGGGCTGGCCAAGCGCCCGACGCCTGGCAGACTGACCTGCCGACCTGTCGATCTGTCGACCTACTGGCCCACCGACTTACCGACCTACTGATCTACTGACGACCGATCGACCTGCCAACCTGCCGACCTGCCGACCTGCCACGGCGCCCCGGCGAGCGAGTCCCGGGGCGCCGTGGCGCACCGCCGTCCGACCACCCTGGGGGTCTCCCGTGCCCGATCCGGCCTCCCCCGGCGCCACGCCGCCCGCCGTCCCGCTGTCGGGCCCGCCCGCCCCGGGTGGTGCCGACGCCGCGCCCGGCCACCCCTTCCTGGACCGCCTGGCCCGGATCGGCCAGCGCCTGCGCGGGCTGGACGGGCGGTGGCCGTGGCTGTCGGACGTTGCCGTGGTGGCCTGGGCGTTCCTGCTGCTCGGCGTGCCGGAACTGCTGCACGTCGACGGCGACGAGGAGGGCCCGCGCGGGCACCGCGTGGTCTTCACCCACCTGCCGCTGCCCGCCGCCCTGGCCTTCCAGGCCGCGCTGCTGCTGCCACTGCTGTGGCGCCGCCGCCGGCCGGGGGCAGCGTTCGCCGTGGTGGGCGCGGTGTTCCTGGTGCAGTGGTCGCTGGGCGCGGCGCAGCGGGCGGACGCGGCGCTGCTGCTGGCGCTGTACGCGCTGGCCCTGCACGGGCGGCTGCGGACCCTGGCCTGGGCGTGCGCGGCCAGCGCGGTGGGGGCGGTGGGGGTGGCGGTGCGGATGTCCTCGGCGGTGCCGGTGTGGGACGTGCTGTTCTTCCTGACCACAGCGGTGACGGCGGCCGTCGCGCTGGGCATCGCCGTCCGGATGCGCCGGGCGCGGCTCGCGGGCCTGCGCGAACGGGCGGCCCGGCTGGAGGTGGAGCGCGACCAGCGCAGCCGGTTGGCCGCGGCGGCCGAACGGGCCCGGGTGGCACGGGAGATGCACGACATCATCGGCCACAACCTGTCGGTGATCATCACCCTGGCGGACGGCGGCGCGTACGCGGCCCGTTCCACGCCCGAGCGCGGCCGGGAGGCGCTGGTGCTGATCGGCGACTCGGGGCGGCAGGCGCTGGGCGAGCTGCGCCGGATGCTGGGCGTGCTGCGCGAGCACGGCGACGGCCTCGAACTGGCCCCGCAGCCGAGCATCGCCGACCTGACCGAACTGTGCGGGCGGATTCGGGCGGCCGGGCCGGAGGTGGTCCACCGCACCGAGGGCGCGCTGGAGTCGCTGGACCGCGGGGTGCAGCTGATGGTCTACCGGATCGTCCAGGAGGCGCTGACCAACACGCTCAAGCACGCGGGCCCGGCGGCCCGGGCCCGGGTGTCGGTCTCGCTGGCCGGGGCCCGGCTGCTGGTCCGGGTCGACGACGACGGCGGCCCGCCGGGCGGCGCCCCCTCCCCCGGCGGCCCGCCCGGGGAGGGCCAGGGCGTCACCGGCATGCGGGAACGGGCCGCGCTGTACGGTGGCACCGTCGCGGCGGGCCCGGCCCCGGGCGGGGGCTGGTCGGTGGTCGCCGACCTGGACGTCACCCCCGCGACCGACCTGGGCCTCACCCCGGCTCCCCCGCCCACGAAGCCCACCCCTCTCGCCCCTCTCGCCCCTCCCGCCCCTCCCGCCTCCCCGGCTCCTCCCGCTCCTCCCGTCCCTTCCGTCCTCGACCCGGCCGGAGGCCCGGCATGACCAGCGTCCTGATCGTGGACGACCAGCCCCTGCAACGCTTCGGCTTCCGGATGCTGCTGGAGAGCCAGCCCGACACGTCGGTGGCCGGGGAGGCCGGGCACGGCGCGGAGGCGGTCCGGCTGGCCGCCGAACTGCGGCCGGACGTGGTCCTGATGGACATCCGGATGCCCGGCATGGACGGCATCGAGGCGACCCAGCTGATCGTCGCCGCGGGCGGCCGCTCCCGGGTGCTGGTGCTGACCACCTTCGACCTGGACGAGTACGCGCACGCCGCGCTGCGGGCCGGGGCCAGCGGCTTCCTGCTCAAGGACGCCCACCCCGAGGAACTGCTGGCGGGCGTGCGCGCGGTGGCCGGGGGCGACGCGGTGGTGGCGCCCGCGATCACCCGCCGGCTGCTCGACGCGTACGCCCACCACCTGCCGGCCCGGCCGCCCGGCCCGGTGGAGGAGGACCGGCGGCTGGCCGCGCTGACCGGCCGGGAGCGGGAGATCCTGGTCGCGGTCGGCCGGGGCTGGACCAACGGCGAGATCGCCGGGCGGCTGGTGCTCTCGGAGTCGACGGTGAAGACGCACGTCGGCCGGGTACTCGCCAAGATCGGCGCCCGGGACCGCGTCCAGGCGGTGATCTTCGCCTACGACCTGGGGCTGACCCGCCCCAACCCGCCCTCCTAGCAAAGCGGTTCGCCGACCCGCCGGTGCGAGCGCCCCGGCCCGCGCCGGCCACCACTGGGGCCGCGCCGAACCGGTCCGCCGCCGTGCGGCCGGGCAGCCGTCACCCCCGGCGTCCAGGCCCGGACGGTGGTCCCCGGGGTGGCGGTCGGCGCGGCGCGGTGCCGAGCCGCCGTCAGGTCTTCAAGATCCGTTCAGGACACCTGGGCCGTGCCGGTCGTCACGGTGCCGCCCGCCGCCCTCCGGAAAGGCGCCTCGACCATGTTCCGCTCCTCGGCCCCGCCGACCGCCAGCCTCCTGGACGCGGGATCGCCACCGCGTTCGCCCCGCCGGGCCGGGCCCCGGTGAGCGGCGCGGGGCCGCGTCACTCACCGGCGGTGGCAGCCGCGGCCTGCGGCGGGGCGTTCGCGCTGGTGGCGGTGGTGGTCGCGGTGCACGGGTGGGCGCCGTTCGGGTTCGAGGCGGCGGCGGTGCGCTGGAGCGTGGCGCACCGGCCGGGCGCGGCGCGGTCGGTGGCGGTGGCGGTCACGGAGCTGGGCACCGGCGTCCTCCCGTACCTGCTCGCCCTGGCGGCGGGCGCGGTGTCCCTCCGGACCCGCCGCCCGGCCGGGGCCCGGCGGACGGCGGTGCTGCTGGCCCCCCTGGTGTGGCTGCTGGCGGGGCAGTTGCTCCGGCAGGGACTGATGCGCGCCTTCGCCCGGCCGCGCCCCCGCGCACGGGCTGGGCGTTCGACGCCTCGGGTTTCTCCTTCCCCTCCGGCCACGCCTTCACCTCCGCCCTGTCCGCGGGACTGCTGGCCGTCGCACTGGCCCGGGCCCGGCCCGGAGCCGCCCGCGGCGCGGCAGCGGGAGCGGCCCTGTTCGCCGCCGCGATCGGCACCAGCCGGGTGTACCTGGGCGTGCACTGGCCGCTGGACGTCCTGGGCGGCTGGCTGCTGGCGGCTGGCTGGCTGGCCCTGGGGGTGTGGCTGCTCGGGCGGCGGGATCGGCAGGACCGGCGGGCGGCGGACGGGTAGCGGTGGGCGGAGCCGCCCGGTCGAGGTCCGCCAGCGACGGCGCGGTGCCCGTCGGCCTCGGCGGGGCCTACCCGGTCGGCCGGGCCTGTCGCGAAGGCCGACGGCCGGCCCCGGTCAGGACTTGACCACCTTGAGGATCTTGCCGGTGGCGCCCGCGGTGAGGTAGCCGCCCTCGTCGTAGTCGCCGGAGAGGTAGTAGCGGATGGTGATCTCGTCGGCGAACCAGCCGTAGTCGACGAGCAGATAGGTCGACTTGGGGGTGGGGACGCCGAGTTTGGTCTTGGCGGTGGCCAGGACGGTCGGGATCTGGTTCCAGTCGATCTTGGTGAGGTCGGCGGGGTCCTCGCCCGGGATGACCGTGCCGCCGGGCTCGCTGGTGATCTTGCCGTTGCGGTAGCTGACGTTGTCGTAGTGCTTGGGGTTGTCCTTGGTCAGCACCTTGGCGCTGGCGTACTCCGGATAGATCGACATGTCGATGACGGTGGTGCTGCCGGTGGCCGCGCGGATCTTCTCGACCAGGCCGCGGGCCCCGTCCGGGGTGAGCAGGCCGGTGCCGGGGCGGTGGCGGGGCCGGGGTCGGCGGCGGACGGCGCGCCGGACGGGGCGGTGGCGGACGGGGAGGCGGTGGTGGGCGCGGCCCCGGGGGTGCCCGAGGTGCCGGGGGCGGTGGCGGGGGCCTTCGCGGCGGAGTCGGTGCCGCCGGGCTTCGCGGAGTCGAACCACCCCTGCTGGAACGACCAGCCCAGGAGCCCGGCCGCGACGGCGGCGGCCAGCACGGCCGTCAGCACCGGTCCGGTACGTCGTCGGCGGCGGGGCGGGGGCGCCGTCTCGGTGGGCGCGTGCGGGAGGGCGCCGGCCTCGGTGGGGGCGTACGGCGGCGGGGTGTGCGTCCCGGTGGGGCGGTACGGCGGCGGGGAGTTGGTCTCGGTCGGGGAGAAGGCCGGGCTGCCGCCGAGGGTGCCGTCGATGCCCTGTTCGGCGGCGGCGAAGAGCCGGTCGAGGCGGGCGGCGTCGGGCCGGTCGGCGGGGTCGCGGGCGAGCAGCGCGGTGAGGGTGGGGCCGAGCGGGCCGGAGCGCACCGGTGGCGGGAGCGGCTGGTCGAGGACGGCGGCGAGGGTGGCGATGCTGTTGGCGCGGCGCAGCGGGTGGTGGCCCTCGACGGCGACGTACAGCGTCATGCCGAGCGACCAGAGGTCGGAGGCGGGGTCGCCCTCGTGGCCGCGGATGCGTTCGGGGGCGATGTACTCGGGCGAGCCGATCAGCGCGCCGGTGGCGGTGAGGCTGGTGGACTCGCTGAGCGCCGCGATGCCGAAGTCGGTGAGGACGGGGGTGCCGTCGGTGCGCAGCAGGACGTTGCCCGGTTTGACGTCGCGGTGCTGGATGCCGGCCGCGTGGGCGGCGGTGAGCGCGGCGAGCAGGCCGCGGCCGATCCGGGCGGCCTCCGGCGGGGAGAGCGGGCCGCGGGTGATCCGGTCGTGCAGGGAGCCGCCGGTGACGAGTTCCATCACCAGCCAGGGGTGGGCGAGTTCGGCGTTGTCGACGATGTGGTGGATGGTCACCACGTTGGGGTGCTGGAGCCGGGCCAGCGCCTGGGCCTCGCGCAGCACGCGTTCGCGCAGTTCGTGGGCGGCGGCGGGGTCGGCGGCGAGCATCGCCGGGTCCGGCGGGCGGACCTCCTTGAGCGCGACCTCGCGCTGCAGCATGGTGTCCCTGGCCCGCCAGACCAGGCCCATTCCGCCGCCGCCGAGCCGCGCCAGCAACTCGAAGCGGCCGTCGATCAGTTGGCCGCCCGGCCCGGCTGTCGTCATGGCGCACATCGTAGGGGCTGGGGCGGACGGTCCCCGAACGCCCCTACCCGGCGGCGGGGGCGAGGGCGACCTCGGGCCCGTGCTGGCGGGTGCCCCAGCCGGTGCGCAGGCAGGTGAGCGTGGCGTACCAGCGCACCGGGCGCAGCACCGTCCAGGACCAGGCGACGGCGAGCGGGGTGAGCGCCCAGGTGGCGAGCTGGGAGCGCAGCGGCTGGTCGGAGCGGCGCAGGGTGAGGTAGCGCAGGGTCTGCCCGGCGACGATCAGCAGCGGGACGGCGAGGAGCACCGGCGGCAGCGGGACGCCGGTGCGCCAGGTGCGGGTGAGCAGCAGGGCGGCGGTGGCGGTGGCGGCCAGGTGCTGGTACCAGCGCAGCACCTGGGCCAGCAGCGCGGGGTGGGTGAGCGGAAGGTAGCGCACCCGCCACAGCGAGCGGATGGTGGAGCCGCGCATCCAGCGCAGGTACTGGCGCAGGTGGTGGCCGACGCGCTCCGGCATGGCACTGAACACCAGGGCGGTGGGCTGCTGGACGACCCGGCCGCGCCGCAGCGCGTAGAAGGTGAGCAGCGAGTCGTCGGAGAAGGTGACGGGCCGTCCGGCGAAGGTCTCGGTGAGGTACGCCTCGCGGTGGTCGGTGAGGACCGCGGCGCGGTAGGCGGCGAGCGAGCCGGAACAGACCATGACCGCGCCGAGCGGGGAGAGCGCGGAGCGGTCGACGAGCTGGTTGGTGACGTACCAGAGGTCGGTGATCCGGCTGATCAGGCCGTGCCGGTTGTTGTGGGCGAGGACGACGCCCGCCACCGCCTGGACCCTCGGGTCGGCGAGGGGTTGCAGCAGTTCGTGCAGGGCCCGCGGGTCGAGGCGGGCGTCGGAGTCGACGGTGACCAGGACGTCCGCGCCGGGGCAGTGCGCGGCGGCGGCGAGCTGGGCGGCGCGCTTGCCCCGGTTGGCCTGGCGCTGCCAGGTGGTGCGGACGCCGGCCCGCTCGGCGGCGGCGAGCCACCACGTCCGCAGCTCGGTGCAGTCGGTGGCGGAGCCGTCGTCGACGATGTGCACGGACTGCGGGGGCCGGGCCTGGGCGAGCAGGGAGGCCAGGGAGGTGCGCAGGTAGCCGGGGTCCTCGTTGTACAGCGGGACGAGGACGGCGACCTCCAGCCGGTCGAGTTCCCGCTGCTGCCCGGCGTCGGCCCGGACCGGGCGCTCGGCGAGGTAGAGGACGGTCTGCACGAGGAGCGCCAGCGCGAGCGGCGCCCAGGCCCAGTCCGTCCAGCCCCCGCCCGTCCCCGTCGCGGCGCCCCAGGCGCGCAGCCCGTAGCCGGCCGCGACGACCGCGAGCAGGAACAGCCCGGCGGTGGCGGCCAGCAGCACCCCCGGCCGGTGGCGGTGCGCGACCAGGGGGCGGTCGCCGTCACCGTCCGGGCGGTCGGCGGCAGCGGTACCGGCCGGGCGGCGGTCGCCGTCAGCGGCCACGGCGGAACCCCACCCGCACGCAGAGCACCCCGGCCGCGACCAGCACGGCGGCGACCGCCACCATCCACCATCCGGCGACGGTCAATCCGCCCAGCACCAGCACACCCGCACCGGTCTTCGCCAACTGGTTCTGATACATGCCTGCCCTCACGGGTACGGTGGACGAACGGTCCTCCCCACCGTCGCCGCCGCGCGCCGCTGACGCACCGTCAGGCGGCGGAACGGGTGAGCCCCGCGCCGGGGCCGTCCGCGCCGGGTGCGAGGATCGGGACACGCACGGAGGACTCGCCCGCCGGCACCGCAGGCGCCCGGTGACCGGCCCACTCCCGTCGTACGAGGGCGGTGGCGGCGCGCGCGAGGGCGGTGGCGGCGGGTGGTGGCGGTGGCGGCGGGTGGTGGGCGGATCTGGGAGGGTGGCAGGTGCCGGCACACGTGTCCGTGTGCGTACCAGACACCAGAGGAGCAGTCGTGATCTTCATCGCTGTGAAGTTCACCATCCGGCCCGAGCACAGCGCGGACTGGATCGAGCGGGTCGGGGAGTTCACCTCCGCCACCCGCGCCGAGGAGGGCAACGTCTTCTTCGAGTGGTCCCGCAGCGTCGACGACCCGCACCAGTACGTGCTGTTGGAGGCGTTCCGGGACGGCGAGGCGGGTGCCCGGCACGTCGAGTCGGAGCACTTCAAGACGGCGATGGCCTGGATGCCGGACTCGATCGTCCGGACCCCGGAGATCATCAACGTGGAGGTCCCCGGCAGCGGCTGGAGCGCGATGGCGGAACTCGGCCCGCGCGGCTGAGCCCGCCGCCGCCGGGCGGCCGGGCGGGCGGTGCCCGACGAGCGGTCAGGCGCCGGC
Organism: Kitasatospora fiedleri; assembly: GCF_948472415.1. Lineage (NCBI taxonomy): Bacteria > Bacillati > Actinomycetota > Actinomycetes > Kitasatosporales > Streptomycetaceae > Kitasatospora > Kitasatospora fiedleri. The sequence continues at coordinate 627,550 of NZ_OX419519.1, forward strand.
CGCCCGGTCCCGGCGGCGGGAGGCCAGCAGGCTGGCCGCGGTGGTGACGACCAGCACCACCACGATGAAGCCCAGCGAGAACGCGATGCCGATCTCCGGGACGTGCACGCCGCTCTCGTGCAGCGCGTGCAGGATCAGCTTGACGCCGATGAAGCCGAGGATCACCGACAGGCCGTAGGACAGGTAGACCAGCCTGGTCAGCAGGCCGCCGATCAGGAAGTACAGCTGGCGCAGGCCCATCAGCGCGAAGGCGTTGGCGGTGAAGACGATGTAGGCGTCCTGGGTCAGGCCGAAGATCGCCGGGATCGAGTCCAGGGCGAACAGCAGGTCGGTGGTGCCGATCGCCAGCATGACGGTCATCATCGGGGTCATCAGCCGGCGGCCGTCCACCCGGACGAACAGCCTGGTGCCGTGGTACTCGTCCGTGGACGGGACGCGCCGCTTGATCAGCCGCAGCAGCCACCCCTCGTGGTACTCCTCCGCCTCCTTGTCCTGCCCGGCCTCCCGCAGCAGCTTGACGGCCGTCCAGACCAGGAACGCGCCGAACAGGTAGAACACCCAGGAGAACCGTTCGACCAGCGCCGCGCCGCCCGCGATGAAGACCGCCCGCAGCGCCAGGGCGACCACCACCCCGAACATCAGCACCCACTGCTGGTAGATCCTCGGCACCGCGAACTTGCCCATGATCAGGATGAACACGAACAGGTTGTCGACGCTCAGCGACTTCTCCGTGACGTACCCGGCGAAGAACTCCACCGCCGACCGCGACCCGGCGTACCCCCACACGAAGCAGCCGAACAGCCCCGCCAGCACCACCCACACCGTGGTCCAGACCCCGGCCTCCTTGATCGAGACCTCGTGCGGCTTGCGCCCCCCGATGAAGAAGTCGGCCACGATCAGGGCGATCAGCACCGCGATGGTGCCGGCCCACAGACCCGCGGACACGTCCAAGGCTGCTCCTCGAGGTCCCGTCGAAAGCACCATCCTGACCGGCCGGAACCGCCCCGCCCGCACGACACACCCGGACGCCCCGGACGGAGGGCGGGTGGGGGTCGGAGCGGGAATTGCGGACGGGAAGTGGCCGGTGCGGTCCGTAGCGTGGCGGTAGGCGAACCACTCGACGGGAGAACCCGCACCGCATGGACGACGTGCTGTCCCTCCGCACCCTGAACCGGACGCTGCTCGAACGGCAGTTCCTCACCGAGCGCACCGGCCGGCCGGTGCCGGAGGTGGTCGAACGGCTGGTCGCGCTCCAGGGGCAGGAGCCGAACTGGCCCCACCTGGGGCTGTGGGCCCGGGTGGCGGGCTTCCGGCGGGCGGACCTGGGGCCGCTGCTCGCGGACGGACGGCTGGTGCGCTCCCTGTCGCTGCGCGGCACCCAGCACCTGTCCGGCGGGGCGGACCTGCCGCAGTGGCGGACGCTGCTCCGGCCGGTGCTGGAGCGCCTCTCCCGGGCCCGGCACTTCGCGGTGGCGACGGAGGGCCTCGACCCGGACGGGATCGCCCTGGCGGCAAGGGAGTTGCTGGCCGAAGGGCCCCTCCCCCGGCGGGCCCTCGGGCAGGCGCTGGCGCGGCGCCGTCCGGGGCGGGACGGGCGGTTGCTGGCGGGCGTCGCGGAGCTGCGGGTGCCGATGGTGCACGGGCCGGAGACCTCCGCCTGGGGGTCCTGGGGCACCCGTCCGAACGTCACCCTGGCGCTCACCGGGGAGCCGGCCGGCGAGCTGCCGGTGGCCGCGGCGGTGCTGCGCTACCTGGCCGCGTTCGGGCCGGCGGGGGTGCGGGACTTCCAGAGCTGGTCCGGACTGACCCGGACCCGCGCGGCGTTCGAGGCGCTGCGGCCCGGGCTGCGGGTGTACCGCGACGAGCGGGGCACCGAGCTGTTCGACCTGCCGGACGCGCCGCTCGCCGACCCGGAGCGGCCCGTCCCGGTGCGCTTCCTGCCCGCCTACGACAACCTGCTGCTCGGGCACGCCGACCGGACCCGGGTGGTCGCCGACGTCCACCGCCCCCTGGTGATGCCGGGCCGGGCCCTGGTCCGCCCGACCTTCCTGCTGGACGGCTCCGTCGCGGGCACCTGGGCGGTCGCCGGAGAGGAGCTGCGGATCTCCCCGTTCGCCCCGCTCCCCGCCGCCCGGGCCCGGGCGGTGACGGCGGAGGCCGAGCGGCTGGCGGCCTTCCTCGGGCCGGAGTGGCGGGTGGCGCTCGCGGCGGGGTGACGGCCCGTCAGGTGGGCACCGGCGGTCCGGACACGCCGGTGCCCACCGCACCCCGTCCGCCGACGGGGTGCGGTGGCGCTCGTGGCGGGCCGTCAGAGGCCGGTGTTGTAGTAGCCGCCGACGGTGCGGCGGTACTCGGGGTCGAGGGCGTGCGACTCGTGGTGGTACTCGGGGGCGTTCTTGATCTCGTCCTTGGTGCTGCCCACCCAGACGGTGCGGGCCTCCTCGTCGATGCGGCGGATGGTGCCCGCCGGGAGGAGGACGCTGCGGCCGAAGATCCACGGGCCGGTGTCGACGACGATGTGGCCGTCCTCGGCCTCGTAGGAGTGCTTGTCGACCTTGCCGATGTGGCCGTCGGCGGCCTCGACCCGGAAGCCGGTCAGATCGACGCCCGGGTTGTAGCCCTCCGCCTTCTCATAGCCCCACATGCCGTTGCTCACAACTGCCTCCTTGGTGAGGGGAGTTCGTCGTTCTGCCGGTTCGGCTGCCCGGTTTTCGGGCGGGCATGCGCGGCTTTTCGACGGATTTGGTGGTTTAAGAGCGACGGAGGGGGCGGCGGTATGGCGCGGGCGGCGGCGGGTGCGCGTTTCCGGGTGTGCCGACGGGGCGTCAACTCGCGTTCATGACAGGTGGATGACAGTTCCGTGGCGGGGCGCGCGGGACCCCTACCGGCAGGTCACCGCGCGGACTAGCGTGCGCCCGGATTCCGATACCAGCTGTCAGGAAGAGGCCCAGGTGCCCGCTGCTCCCGTTCCCCGCCGACTGCGTTCGGCCGCCCTCGCCGTGCTCACCTCCGCCGCGCTGCTGTTCGGCGCGCTCACCGCCCAACCGGCCGCCGGGGCCGCCGCCGGGCCCGCCCCCGCCGCCGGGGACCCGTGCCTGGGGCAGTGCCAGGACATCCTGACGGCGGGCGAGAACGGCCACGCCACGCTGGCCGGGATTCTGCTGCACCAGACCGTGGGGACCCGTCCGGCGCACTCCGCCGACCAGGTCGACGCGTACGACGCGCTGCTGCACGACTACAGCGGCCTGACGCCCGACCAGCTGGCGAGCTACTTCGACGACGCCTCGTTCGGGGTGCCCGCCGGGCAGGTGGAGAGCACCACCACACCGCGCACCGGGGTGACCATCACCCGGGACAAGGCGACCGGCACGCCGCACGTCAAGGGAGTGACCCGCTCGGACACCGAGTTCGGCGCGGGGTACGCGGCCGGGCAGGACCGGCTGTGGCTGATCGACGTGCTGCGGCACGTGGGACGCGGGCAGCTGTCCTCGTTCGCGGGCGGCGCGGCGGGCAACCGGGCGCTGGAGCAGAGCCTGTGGGCGGTGGCCCCGTACACCGAGGCGGACCTCCAGCAGCAGGTGGACCGGGTGAAGGCGGCCGGCCCGCGCGGGGCGCAGGCCTGGCAGGACATCCAGGACTACGTGGCGGGCCTGAACGCCTTCGCGGCGGCCGACGTCGCGGCGAACAACTACCCGGGCGAGTACGTGCTGACCGGCCACGGCTCGACCATCGAGCCGTTCACCGCGACCGACGTGGTGGCGATCTCCTCGGTGATCGGGGCGATCTTCGGCGGCGGCGGGGGCGGCGAGGTCGGCAACGCGCTGGCCCGGCTCGCCTTCCGGCAGCAGCTCGGCACCGAGGCGGGCGACCGGGCGTACGCGGCCTGGCGGGCCGAGGACGACCCGGAGGCGACGCCCACCGTGCACGACGGCAGCAGCTTCCCGTACGCGGCCTCGCCCGCCGCGCCGGTGGGCACCGCGCTGCCCGACCCGGGCTCGGTGACCGAGCTGCCGCACGCCGCCAACGGCACGGGCACCGGGGCGAGTTCGGCCGCGCCCACCACCGCGTCCAGCGCCACGTCCGCCGCCGCGTCCGCCGCCGCCGCGTCCAGCGCCGAGGGCGTGCTGCCCGCCGACCTGATCACCGCGAAGAAGGGCATGTCGAACGCCCTGCTGGTGTCCGGCGCGCACACCGCCTCCGGGCACCCGATCGCGGTCTTCGGCCCGCAGACCGGCTACTACGCGCCGCAGATCCTGATGGTGCAGGAGTTGGACGGGCCGGGCCTGCGCAGCCGGGGCGCGTCCTTCCCGGGGCTGAGCTTCTACGTGGAGATCGGCCGCGGCCTGGACTACTCGTGGAGCGCGACCTCCGCCAACCAGGACATCACCGACACCTTCGCGGTCGACCTGTGCGAGCCGGGCGGCGGCACCCCGAGCACCGCCTCCACCGGCTACCTGCTGGACGGGACGTGCACCCCGTTCGAGCGGCTGACCCGGCACAACGCCTGGCAGCCGAGCACCGCGGACTCCACCGCGGCGGGCTCCTACGATCTGGTGACGCTGCGCTCGGCGTACGGGCTGGTCACCCACACCGGGACGGTCGGCGGGCGGCCGGTGGCGTACACCGCGCTGCGCTCCACCTACCGGCACGAGGCGGACTCGGTGATCGGCTTCCAGCAGTTCAACGACCCGGCGGCGATCACCTCGGCGGCGGCGTTCCAGCGCGCCGCGCAGGACATCGGCTACACCTTCAACTGGTTCTACGCGGACGCCGACCACACCGCGTACTACAACTCCGGCGCCGAGCCGCTGCGCGCGCCCGGCACCGACCCGGACCTGCCGATCCTGGCGCGGTCCGCCTACCTCTGGCAGGGCTGGGACCGGACCGCGAACACCTCCGCGGTCGAGCCGCCCGCCCGGCACGCCCAGTCCACCGACCAGGACTACTACGTCAGTTGGAACAACAAGCAGGCCCCGGGCTTCACCTCGGCCTGGGGCAACGGCGCGGTGCACCGGGCCGACCTGCTGGACTCCCGGGTGAAGGCGCTGACCCAGCGCGGCGGCGTCACCCGCACCGACCTGGTCAAGGCGATGGAGGACGCCGCCAACGTCGACCTGCGGGCCGAGCGGGTGCTGCCCGAGCTGCTCGCGGTGCTGGACTCCGCGCCGGTCACCGACCCGGCGGCGGCCGCCGCGGTCGCCGGGCTGCGGGCCTGGGCGGCGGGCGGCTCGCACCGCCGGGAGGCGAGCAAGGGCGCGGGCGTGTACACCGACGCGGAGGCGATCCGGGTGCTGGACGCCTGGTGGCCGCTGCTGGTGGAGGGCGAGTTCCGGCCCGGCCTGGGCGACGGGCCGTGGCGGGCGCTGACGGCCGTCGCGCCGATCAACGAGACGCCCTCGGGCGGGCAGTTGGGCGGGACGTCCGGCGGCAGCGACATCGCGGCGGGCGAGGCTCACAAGGGCTCGGCGTTCCAGCACGGCTGGTGGTCGTACGTCGACAAGGACCTGCGCACGGTGCTCGGCCGGTCCGTCACCGGCCCGCTGGACCGGGCGTACTGCGGCGGCGGCACGCTCGGCGCCTGCCGGCAGGTACTGCTGACCACGCTCGCCCAGGCGGTGGCGACCCCCGCCGCCACCACCTACCCGGCCGACAAGTACTGCGCGGCGGGCGACCAGCTGTGCGCCGACTCGATCGTGCACCGGGCGATGGGCGGCATCACCGTGCCGCGGATCGCCTGGCAGAACCGGCCCACCTACCAGCAGGTGGTGGAGTTCCCGGCCCGGCGCACCGACGACCTGACCAACCTGGCCCGCGGCGCGACCGCGACCGCCTCCGACTACCAGGACGCGATCGTCGTCTCCTACCCGCCCAAGCAGGCCGTGGACGGCAACCCCGGCACCCGCTGGGCGTCCAAGACGGTGGCCACCGCCTGGCTGAACGTCGACCTGGGCGCGGTCCGCAAGGTCGGCCGGGTGGTGCTGGACTGGTCCGACCAGTACGCCACCTCCTACCGGATCGACGTCTCCACCGACGGCGCCGCCTGGCGCACCGTCTACTCCACCACCACCGACCGCGGCGGCCTGGAGAACCGCTCCTTCACCCCGGTGGACGCCCGGCACGTCCGGGTGGTGCTGCTGGCCCGCGGCACCGACAACCGCTACTCGCTCAACGAGGTCGGCGTGTACGGGAAGTGACCCGCCGCGCCGGGCCCCGGACGGACGCCGTCCGGGGCCCGGCGCGCGTTCAGTCCGGGTAGTGGCAGGCGGCGGTGTGGTCGGCGCCGGGGGCGGCCGGGACGGGGCGCGGCGGTTCGGTGGCGCAGCGGTCGCGCTGGGCGGGGGCGAGGGTGGGGTGGACGGGGCAGCGGGTGCGGAAGGGGCAGCCGAGGTGGCGTTCGGCGGGTGAGGGCGGGTCGCCGGCCAGCAGGCGGCGGGGCGGGCGCGTTCGGCGGGCGGGTCGGGGAGCGGGACGGCGGCGAGCAGGGCCCGGGTGTAGGGGTGGCGGGGGTGGGTGAAGACGCGGGCGGCGGTGCCGGTCTCGACGGTGCGGCCGAGGTACATGACGGCGACCCGGTCGGCGAGGTGGCGCACCACCGACAGGTCGTGCGAGACGAACAGGTAGGCGAGGCCGAGTTCGGCCTTCAGCCGCTGGAGCAGGTTGAGCACCCCGGCCTGGACGGAGACGTCGAGGGCGGAGACGGGTTCGTCCAGCACCAGCAGGTCGGGGCGGACGGCGAGGGCGCGGGCGATGGAGATCCGCTGGCGCTGGCCGCCGGAGAACTCGTGCGGGTAGCGGTCGGCGTGCGCGGGGTCGAGGCCGACCTGGCGCAGCAGTTCGGGGACGCGCCGGCGGGCCTCCGCGGCGGGGGTGCGCTGGGCGAGCAGCGGTTCGGCGAGCACGTCGCCGACCGGCATCCGGGGGTCGAGGGAGGCGGCCGGGTCCTGGAAGACGATCTGGACCCGGGAGCGCAGTCGCCGGACCGCGGCCCGGTCGAGGGCGGCGGTGTCCCGGCCGAGGAGTTCGATCCGGCCGCCCTGCGGGGCGGCCAGCCGGAGGATCTCGTACAGGGTGGTGGACTTGCCGGAGCCGGACTCGCCGACCAGGCCGAGCGTCTCGCCCCGCCGGATGTCGAGGTCGACGCCGTCGACGGCATGCACCTCGCCGGCCCGGCGGCGCAGCAGGCCGCCGCGGTGGCGGGGGAAGCTGCGGGTGAGACCGTGGACGGCGAGGACGGGCTCGCGTTCGGCGCGCGGGCGGGGGACGGCGGCGGCGGGCGGCAGCTCCGGGACGGGGTACACCTCGGCGGGGGCGGGCCGGGCGGCGGCGAGGTGGTCGGCGCGGACGCAGGCGGCGAGGTGGGCCGACGGGGGTTCGCCGGTGCCGGTGAGCGGCGGCTGCGCGGTGCGGCAGCGCTCCTCGACCAGCGGGCAGCGGTCGGCGAACGCGCAGCCGGGGCCGGTGAGTTCACCGGCGGCGGGCGGGGAGCCGGGGATCGGGACGAGTGGTCCGCCGCGGCCGTCGAGCCGGGGGACGGCGCCGATCAGGCCGAGCGTGTAGGGGTGCCGGGGGGCGGCGTACAGCTCGTCGACGGGAGCGGTCTCGACGATCCGCCCGGCGTACATGACGGCGACCCGGTCGGCGCTGCCCGCGATCACCCCGAGGTCGTGGCTGACCAGGACCAGGGCGGCGCCGCTCTCCCGCTGGGCGATGCGCAGCACGTCGAGGACCTGGGCCTGGATGGTGACGTCGAGGGCGGTGGTGGGTTCGTCGGCGAGCAGCACGTCGGGGTCGTTGGCCACCGCCATGGCGATCATGGCGCGTTGGCGCATGCCGCCGGAGAACTCGTGCGGGAAGGCGTCCAGGGCGCGGGCCGGGTCGGGGATGCCGACCAGGTCGAGCAGGTCGGCGGCGCGCTTGCGGGCGGCGGCCCGGCCGAGGTCCTGGTGGATGCGGACGGCTTCGGCGATCTGGTCGCCGATCCGGTAGACCGGGGTGAAGGCGGACAGCGGGTCCTGGAAGACCATGGCGATCCGGCGGCCGCGGACCTCGGCGAGCTGCCGGGCGGGCAGGCCGACCAGTTCGCGGCCGTCCAGCCGGACCGAGCCGCCGGTGCGGGCGGTGGCGGGCAGCAGGCCGAGCACAGCGAGCGCGGTGACGGACTTGCCGGAGCCGGACTCGCCGACCAGGCCGAGCGTCTCGCCCCGGTGCAGGTCGAGGTCGACGCCGCGGACCGCCGGGTGGCCGTCGAAGTCGACGGTGAGGTCGCGGACAGTGAGCAGCGGCGTGGTCGGCGGAGCGGTCGGTGGCGTGGCGGTCTGCGACGTGGCAGGCGGCGGCGTGGCAGGCGGTGGCGTGGCGGGCGGGGTGGTCACGGGGTGCTCCGGCGCGAGGGGGTGGTGGTCGGACGGCGGCGGCGGGGTCGCCGGGCGGGGCGGCGGCGTCCGGCGGCGGCCGTCGGGTCGAGGGCGTCGCGCAGGCCGTCGCCGACCAGGTTGACGGCGAGCACGAACAGCACCAGCAGTCCGGCGGCGAAGTAGAACAGCCAGGGGAAGACGGGGGCGTCGCCCGCGCCGGCGGCCAGCAGGGTGCCGAGCGAGACGTCGGGCGGGCGGACGCCGAAGCCGAAGTAGGAGAGCGCGGCCTCGCTCATCACGGCGCCGCCGACGGTCACGGTGGCGTCGATGATCAGGAACGAGGAGACGTTCGGCAGCACGTGCCGCCAGATGATCCGGAACGGACCGACGCCCATGTACCGTGCGGCGGCGACGAATTCGCGCTCGCGCAGCGAGCGGGTCATCGAGCGGACCACCCGGGCCGTGATCATCCAGTTGAACACGGCGAGCAGCAGCACGAAGGCGATCCAGCCGCTGCCGCGCAGCCGGGGCGAGAGCACGGCGATCACCAGGAAGGCCGGGAAGATCAGCAGCAGGTCGACCAGGAAGGTCAGCACCCGGTCGGTCCAGCCGCCGAAGTACCCGGCGCAGGCCCCGACCAGCGAGGCCAGGCCGGTGGAGAGCACCGCCACCAGCAGTCCGATCACCAGCGACTTCTGTAGGCCCCGGACGGTCTGCGCGAACACGTCCTGACCGAGCCCGTTGGTGCCGAACCAGTGTGCGGCGGAAGGGGGTTGGCGCAGGTTGGCGTAGTCGGGCGCGGCGTAGTCCCAGGGCGTGAGGTAGGGCCCGACGAAGGCCAGCAGGAACAGCAGCACCAGCACGACCGCCCCGGCCACCGCCCCGCGCGAGGCGGCCAGCCGGGCGGCGGCCAACCGCACCCGGCCGCGCGGCGCGAACGCCTCGGCGGAGGACGGCTGCTCGGCGGCGAGGACGAGTTCGGCGCTCATCCCGCCACCACCCGGGCGGACCCGGCGAACGCGACCGCCGACCGGGGTGCGGCTGTCAATCGGAGTGCGGCCGCCGACCGGGGTGCGGCCGTCGATCGGGATGCGGTCGCCAACCGGTCGGCGGGAGAAGCGAGTTCGGCGTTCATGCGGCCCTCACCCGGGGGTCGAGCGCGGCGTGCAGGGCGTCGGCGAGGAAGCCGGCGGCGAGGACGACCACGGCGGCGAACAGGTTGACGGCGACGACCGAGTTGACGTCCTGCTCGTTGACGGCCTGGATGAACCACTCCCCCATGCCGTGCCAGCCGAAAATGGTCTCGGTGAAGGCGGCGCCGGTGAACAGGCCGAGGAAGGCGTAGGCGAACATCGTGGTCATCGGGATGATCGCGGTGCGCAGGCCGTGCTTGAGCAGGGCCCGGCCGCGGGTGAGCCCCTTGGCCTCGGCGGTGCGCAGGTAGTCCGCGCCGAGGACGTCGAGCATGGTGGCGCGCTGGTAGCGGCTGTAGGTGGCCAGGCCGCCGAGGGCGAGCGAGAGGGTGGGCAGCAGCAGGTGCAGCCCCCAGTCGGCGAGGTGGGCGCCGAGGCCGCCGGCCAGGTTGGGCGTCTCGTAGCCGGTGAACGGGATGACGTCGTGTCCGGCGGCGTCCTTGGCGGCGATGGCGCCGTTCTTGAGCAGCAGGGCGAGCAGGAAGACGGGGGTGGAGAGCAGCACGAAGGAGAGCACGGTCAGCAGCCGGTCGGAGAGCCGGTACTGGCGCACCGCGCTCCAGGCCCCGGCGGCGACGCCGAGCAGCATGCCGAGCAGGCTGCCGACCAGCAGCAGCCGGAGCGAGACCCAGATCCGGCGGCCGAACTCGTCGTTGACGGCGGTGCCGTGGATGGTGCGGCCGAGGTCGCCGTGCAGCAGGCCGTCGGCCCAGGTGCCGAAGCGCTGGACCACGGGGGTGCGCTCGTTGAGGTTGAGCGCGGTGAGCTGCCGGTCCACGGACGCGGCGGAGGGCCGGGGCTGCTTGGCCTCGAAGTAGGCGCGGGGGCCGAGTGCGGTGGCGGTGAGGGCGTACGACAGGAACACCGCCGCGGTCAGCAGGGCGGCGTAGTAGCCGAGCCGTTGGGCGAGGTATCGCGTCACGGCCTGCCTCCGGTGTGGTTCGCACACCTGGGGAACATGGTCATTCGCCTTCGTTAGTACGGGTTTTGACGCACTTTCGCGCAGCAGTTGTACGCCACGCCGGACGGTCCGTCCAGGGCCCGCCGCGCCGACGGGTCCACCCGGTCCGGGGAACCCGCTGGTCACAGCTGATCAGACGGGTACGGACGGCGTGTTGCCACAGTGTTGCCCCGCGTTTCACTTCGATCAGTTCTGCACGCCCACCCCTGGTGGGGTGGCTGACGGGCTGTTACGTTCGCCCCGTCGGCACCGACTTGGCTGCCCACCATCAAGTGCCGCCACACCTGGCGGCCCCCACTCTTCGAAACCCGAGGACTCCCCCGATGCGCACACCGCCCGCCACCCGCCGGATCGGCCGCACCGCCGCGGCGGCCCTCGCCGCCCTCCTCGCCGCGACCGCCTGCAGCTCCACCGGCGGGTCGACGGGCGACGTGGCCAAGACCGTCTCCCCCACCGTGGACGCCGAGGACAACAACCCGCAGCCGCTGGACAACATCAAGGACGGCGGCGAGCTGCGGCTGCCGCTCCAGCAGTGGATCACCCAGTGGAACCCGTACCAGGTCGACGGCAGGTACGGGGACGCGGTGGAGATCATGTACTACACCGAGGCCAAGCTCTTCCAGGTCGACGCCAAGGGCGTCTACCACCCCGACCCCTCGTACCTGGTCTCCGCCGAGGTCACCTCCACCTCGCCGCAGGTGGTGACGTACAAGCTCAACCCGAAGGCGGTCTGGTCCGACGGCACCCCGATCGGCTACCGCGACTTCGAGGCGGTCTGGAAGGCGTCCAACGGCAAGGACCCGGCGTACAACCTCGCCGACTCCTCCGGCTACGAGCAGATCTCCGCCGTCGAGCAGGGCGCGGACGCCGGGGAGGTCAAGGTCACCTTCGCCCAGCCGTACGCCGACTGGCAGAACCTGTTCAACCCGCTGCTGCCCGCCTCCGGGATCTCCACCCCGCAGGACTTCAACGACGGCTGGGTGGAGAAGGTCCCGGTCTTCGGCGGCCCGTTCGTGGTCTCGAACGCCGACAAGACCGCGCAGACCATCACGCTCACCCCCAACCCGCACTGGTGGGGCCCGAAGCCCAAGCTGGACCGGATCACCTACCGGGTGCTGGACGCCGCCGCGATCACCCAGGCGTTCCTGAACAACGAGGTCGACCTCGCCTCCGCGGGCACCGCCACCGCGTACGGGCAGCTCAAGGACGCCGCCGGCGCGGCGATCCGCACCGGCACCCCCTGGGACGAGGTGCACATCTCCTTCGGCGGCAACGGCCCGCTCGCCGACCAGAAGGTCCGCCAGGCGCTCGGCCGGGCGATCGACCGCGCCTCGCTGATCAAGATCGCCAACAAGGGCGTCCCGGTGGAGTTCAAGCCGCTCGACAACCACCTGTTCATGACCAACCAGAACGGCTACCGGAACAACGCCGGGGACTGGGCCTCCTACGACCCGACCACCGCGAAGAAGTGGCTGGACGAGGCCGGCTGGAAGGACGCGGGCGGCACCCGCAGCAAGGACGGGCAGCCGCTGGAGCTGCACTACGTGCTGAGCGACGGCTCCAACCAGGCCCAGACCGACCTGGCCACCGCCGTGCAGAACATGCTCCAGCAGGTCGGCGTCAAGCTGACCCTCGACAAGGTCTCCAGCAAGGAGTACTTCACCAAGTACGTCAACCTGGGCAAGTTCGACCTGGCCAGCTGGCGCAACACCGACTCCTTCCCGCTCTCCCAGACGGTGGCGATCTACCGCGCCCCGCAGGGCGACAACGTGTTCGGCAACTACTCGAAGCTCAGCACCCCCGAGATCGACGGCCTGCTGCGCAAGGCCGCCGCCACCCTCGACCCCGCACAGGCCGACGAGCTGTACAACCAGGCCGACGCGAAGATCTGGGAGCTCGGCCACACCCTGGAGCTCTACCAGCGCCCCAGCATCGTCGCCGTCCGCAAGGGCCTGGCCAACTACGGCGCCGGCAGCCTGGCCAGCACCGTGATCACCTCGGTCGGCTGGCAGAAGTAGCCCGCCCCGGGCCGGTGCCCCCGCCCCGGGCGGCACCGGCCCGTCGGCCCCGGCCCGTCGGTCCAGGACCCCGCTGACCCCCGACTCAGGGGCCCCGACTCAGCGGCCCCGGCTCAGCGGTCCTTGAACTCCTCCAGGGCCTCGAACACCGTCCGCCGCATCGCCTCGCCACCGACGTGCCCGGAGTCGTCGAAGACGTGCAGCCGGGCGTCCGGCCACGCCTTCGCCAGCTCCCAGGCCGTCCGCACCGGGCAGCCCATGTCGTACCTGCCGTGCACCAGCACGCCCGGGATGCCCGCCAACTTCCCGGCTCCCCGCAGCAGTTGATCCTCCGCCAGCCAGGCGCCGTTGCTGAAGAAGTGCGCGCAGATCCGGACGAACGCGATCCGGTCGTCCGCCTCCCGGGCGCTGTACATGCCGGGGATGCCGTGGGGCTCGTCCGAGATCACCGCGTCCTCCCAGGCCAGCCAGGCGTCGGCGGCGGCGGCCCGGACCGCCCGGTCGGGGTGCTCCGTCCGCCGCGCGTAGGCGGCCAGCAGGGCGTACACGTCGCCGTCCCAGGTGTGTTCGGGGACGGCGGCCAGGAAGCGGTCCCACGCCTCCGGCTTGAAGGCGGACACCCCGTGGTAGAGCCAGTCGGTCTCGGCCCGGCGGGTGGTGGTCACCGCCTGGAGGACGATCTCGCTGACCCGCTCCGGGTGCTGCTGCGCGTACGCCAGGATCAGCGTCGAGCCCCAGGAGGCGCCGTCCAGCAGCCAGCGCTCGATGCCGAGGTGCGCGCGCAGCCGCTCCATGTCGTCGATCAGGTGCTGCGTGGTGTTCAGCGCCATGTCCGCCGCCGGGTCGCTCGCGTGCGGGATGCTGCGCCCGCAGTTGCGCTGGTCGTAGCGGACCACCCGGTAGCGCGCCGGGTCCCACGCCCGGGTGGGCCGGTCCGGCGCCCCCGCGCCGGGCCCGCCGTGCACGTACAGGGCGGGCTTGCCCGCGGGGTTGCCGAGCTGCTCGTAGGAGATCCGGTTGCCGTCGCCGGTGTCGAGGAACCCGCGGTCGTAGGGGACGGTCGGCGGGTGGAGGAGGTCGTCCAGGGGGGTCGGAGGCATGACGGACGATCCTAACCGGCCTCCTCCGTGCGGCAACTGAATAACCGTCACCCCCCGACGGGCCGCCGGGGGGGTGACGGACCACACCGTGCCTACTGTTGCCAGAGCTGGAGTTCGGAGAGCTGCCCGGCGGGCCAGCCGGTGTTGCCGGTGACCTGGACCCGGACGTAGCGGACCTGGGCGGCGGGGAAGGCGAGGGTGACGGTGTTGTCGGCCGCCGGGTCGAAGAGGTGGGCGGCGGAGGGCTTCAGCGGGGTGAAGGCGGTGCCGTCGGTGGAGCCGAGCAGGGTGAGGGTCTGGGTGCGGGCGCCCCAGCCGGCGGGCAGCCGGAGCACGGCGCGGGAGACCTGCCGGGCGGTGCCGAGGTCGACCTGGGCCCACTGCGGGAAGGCGTTGTTGGCGCTCTCCCAGTAGCTGTTCCGGTTGCCGTCGGTGAGGTTGCCGGAGCCGTAGACGTCGGCGTGCGAGGACTCGGTGGTGGGCCGGCCGGCCGCCAGGTCGGTGGCGGGCGGGGTGGAGGCGCCGGCGAAGCGCAGGTGGTTGAGGTTCCAGCCGCCGGTGTCCTGGACCAGGGTGAGCACCTGGCGTCCGGCGGGCAGGGTGAGGCGGGCGGTGGCATCGCCCCAGGTCTGCCAGTCGCCGGTGGCGGGCAGGGTGACGGCGCCGGTCAGGTCGGCCCCGGTGCCGTTCGCCAGGTGCAGGGCGCCGGTGACGGCGGCGGGCGCGGCGTACCGCAGGGTGACGGTGTACGTCCCGGCGGTGGCGACGTCCACGGTGTAGCGCTGCCACTGGCCGCCCGAGGTCCAGCCGAGGCCGTAGCCGCCGCCGGTGTCGGTGATGGCCTCCAGGTCGACGCCGTCGGCCCGGTAGCCGTTGGCGGTGCCGTTGACGGTGTTGACGAAGTAGCCGGTGCCGGGGCCGCCGGTGTCGTAGTCCTCGGCCTGCACGGTGCCGGGGATCGCGGCGGGCGAACCGCCGTACGGGGCTTCGGGGTTGCCGGTGCCGCCGCCCCAGCTGTTGCCGCTCGCGGTGACGGTGAAGGCCGGTGAGTTGTTGCGGTACGCGGTGGCTCCGGCGGCGCTCAGGCCGGTGACGGTGTTGTCGGTGAGGGTGGCCGAGCCGGTGGGCGCCGGGTAGAACGGCGGGGCGACCACGAAGCCGTTGCGGCCGGGTGCGGTGACGGTGTTGCCGCGCATCAGGGTGTTGGTGGACGCGGAGAGGCCGACGCCGTCGTACAGCGCGTTCAGCACGGTGTTGCCGGTGACGGTGACGTGGTCGACCACGCCGGTGTTCTGGCCGTCGCCGCCGTTGCCGACGTGCAGCGCGGGCTGGCCCTGGCTGTAGCCGTTGCCGCCGGAGCGGACCACGGTGTTGGCGTTCAGGGTGGCGCCGAGCAGGTCGCTGCCGTTGACGCCGAAGCGGCCCGCGCCGAGGCCGATGTAGCGGGCGGTGTCGGAGATCAGGTTGTGCTCGATCAGGTGGCCGCTGCCGCCGTAGACGCCGATGCCCTTGCCGCCCCAGGGCGCGACGACGGTGTTGTGCGTCATGGTGATCCGGGCCATCGGCGTGTAGTACGTCCGGTTGCCGTTGCCGTCGGTGTTGTAGTTCACGGAGTTGACGGCCATGCCGTCGTCGCCGGTGCCGCGGACGAAGTTGTTGTCGGCGGTGATGTCGCTGCCCACCGAGTTGCCGAGCGAGACGTTGTTGACGTTGATGCCGTCGGCCCAGACCGCGGTGACCCGGGCGTTGCGGACGCTGCCGCCGGTGCCCGAGGCCCAGTAGCCGGACTCGACGTGCTGGCTCCAGATGCCGTCGGCGCTCCAGCCGGTGCCGGTGGTGTCCATCGCCCCGCCGCCGCCGTCGACCATCTCCCGGCTGGTGGAGTTGGAGTCCAGGTGGAAGCCCCGGACGTGGGTGGAGGTGAGGTTGAACAGGGCGGCCAGCGGGGTGCGGTTGGGCAGCGGGACGTCGCGGTAGACCGTCGAGTACCACGGGCCGGCGCCGACGATGGTGATGCCCTGGGCGGTCAGGCCGGTGGTGCCGCGCAGGTAGAAGGTGCCGGGCGGGACCCACAGCGTGCGCTGCTGGGCCTGCGCCTGGTTGATGCAGTTCTGGATCGCGGCGGTGGAGTCGACGGCGTCGGGCGCGGCCGAACCGTTGGTCGGGGTGGTGCTCGCGACGGCCCCGCAGTCGGTGATCGACAGCGACCCGGCGGGCCGGGCGGCGGGCGGCGGCGGGTTCTCCGCGTCCAGCACGTCGATGTCGTAGTAGGCGGCGGTGTTGGCGGCGTCCTTGCGCAGTTCGACGGTGCTGCCGGGGGCGATCGGCGCGCCGGTGACGAAGGTGTGCGCCTCGTCGAAGAAGTCCCGCGGGTCGCCGTCGGCGGCGTTCTGGTTGCTGCCGTTGTAGTGGCCGTCGCCGCCCTCGTAGAACCAGCTCTGCTGGGAGTTCAGGTTCAGCGTCTGGCGGAACACCCCGTCCACGTACAGGTTCAGGGTCGCGGTGGTGCCGCCGCCGGTGGCGGAGTCGGGGATGCTCTCGCGCACGTTGATCGCGCTGACCGGCCCGCCGGTGCCGTTGGTCCAGCGCACGCCCTGCCCGGTGGCGGCCAGGTGCACGTACGCGTGCCCGGACGCCTCCAGCGCGGCGCTGGAGTACGGCGTGGTCGGCGCGGCGGTCAGCGCGACGACGGCCGCGCCGCCGGTGGGCGTGCCCGCCTCGGCCTCCCACGGGGCGAACGGGAGGGTGGCGCCCGCGGTGTCGGCGTCCGCGGCTCGGGCGCCCGCCGCGCCGCGGGTGTCCGCCGCGGTGGCGACGGTGGCGGCCGCGGGCGCGGCGAGCGCGGCGGCCAGCAGCGCGGTGGTGGCGAGCAGGGCGGTCCGGGCGCGCGGGCCGGCGCCGGGCAGAGGTCGTCTCATCGAGTCCCTTCCTGGGCGTGCGCGAGGCGCGCTCCGCGAAGGCGCGGGCGCGCTGAGCGAGGAGCGGGGAGCGGTGGAGCGCGGGCGGGGCAGCAGCGAACGTAACCTCGTTGACATGAATCCGCAATGCCTGCACCGGATCACGCAAAATCCCAACTCCACTCGCGCACACCGCAGTCAGGGGCTCGGGCGGGGCGGAGGGCGGGCCCGTGGGGCCGCGACGGGACGGGCCGACAGGGGTGGGGGCGACGGCGCCGTCCCGGCGGTCGACCCGGACGACCGCCGCCCGCCGCTACCCCAGGCCGAGGGCGGCGCGCAGCCGCCCCCGGGTGGCCGCGGCGGCCTCCCGGGTGACGGGGTCGTCGCTGCCGAGGGCATCGCCCAGCAGCAGGTCGGCGGCGGCGACCACGGCGGCGGGGAGGACGATCTCGCGCAGGCCGAGCAGCTGGGCGGCGGCCTGGTGCCCGATCGTCGGGGGACCGGAGGGCCGGTCGTGGGGTTCCGCCGGTTCGGGGACGCGCGGGGGCGTCGCCAGGGGGTGCCCGCCCTGCGGGCGGCGCGGTTCGTTGATCACGGGCATGCTCCGTTCAACGGGCCACGGCCCACGACGGTTACGCGGTCCGCGACGTTCGAGTGCCCCGCCCCCGCGCCCGGCCGGCCCCCGGCCCGGCTCCGTCGCGGGCCGTCGCGGGCCGTCGCGGGCCGTCGCGAGCCACCGTGGGCCGTTACGGCCCGGTCAGGAGGCGTGCCGGTCCGCGACGGCGGCGGGCCCGGGCCCCGACGCGGGCGCGGCCCTGGCCCCGGGCCCGGAGGCGGGCACCGGCGCGGCGGCGGACGGGCCGAGAGCGGGCCGTTCGGGGCGCGGGGCGAGCGTACGGACCCCCGTCGGCAGCGGGGCGGGGGCGGCGGCGGTGTGCGCGGCCCGGAGCCACCGGGCCAGGGCGTGGGCGAACTCGGGACCGATCGCGGCGGCGTGCTGCAACTGGTCCAGATCGCCCGGTCGGAGCGGGACACCGGCCTCCGAGAGGGCGGCCAGCAGGGGTTGCAGCAGCGTCCACTGGAGGCGGACGGCGGGCAGCGGGCTGGTATGCGCAGGCTCTGTCACGTCCGGTCCAACTACCCGCCCCCGACGGGGACACGGCCCGTTCACCCGGTTCCACCACAGGGTGCAACCCGGCTCCGGACGGCGTGCCGCGCCCCGCCGGAAGGCCCGTCCGGTGGTACCGGCGAGGGCCGGCAGGAAGGCCGGCAGGGGGGCCGGCGGCGTCGGCGGGGGCTCAGTCGAGGCGCAGCCGTGCCAGTCGGCGCAGGGCGGCGGCGGCCAGCAGGGCGGTCGCGGTGGCGAGCAGGGCGGCGGCGAGGGGGTGGGGCCCGCCCGCGCCGGCCCACAGGGCGCCGACGGCGGTCGCGGTGGTGAGCAGGGCGACGGCCGCGACCAGCAGGACGGGGCGGTGGCTCAGGCGGGCGGCGGGGCCGGGCGGGTGGTCGAGCCGGCGGTCCAGGCGGGGGTCGGTCCGGCGCAGGTGCTGTTCGATCTCCGCGAGCAGGAGGCGTTCCTGCGGGGTCAGTCGGGTGTCCATGGGTCTGCCGCCTCTCGGGGAGGGGGTGCGGGTGTCGTCGGGCGGGCACGGCGGTGGCGGCCGGTGCGCCGTGCGGGCCGGATCGCCGTTCTCCTCTCGGTGCGGCGGGCCGCGACCATCGCGGGTACCCCTTTCCGGAAAAAAGTCCCGCCGCCGGGCGGTCGGCGCCCACCCGCAGCGCTGGTGCAGCGTTTCGACCCGGGGCGTCCGGGGGTCCGGGAGGTCCGCCCCCACCCCGTCCGCGCCCCCGCACCCATCCGGATCGGGCCCGGCTCCGAACCCCGTGGACACTCCATGGACGTCCCTGTCGACGTCCCCACGGCCGAGGAGGCAGCGATGATCGAGGTGATGCGGGAGATCCCGGTCCGCCGTCCGGCGGATGAGGTGCTGGACTACTTGGCGGATTTCGCGCACGCCGCCGAGTGGGACCCGGGCACCGAGCAGTGCGTCCGGATCGGCCCGAGCGGGAGCGCGGGCACCGGCGCGGGGACGGGCACCGCCACGGGCACGCCGGGGCCGGGCGCGCGGTGGCGGAACGTCTCGGTGTTCCGGGGGCGGCGCACCGAGCTGGTGTACGAGCTGGTGGACCGCGGGCCGGACCAGGTGCTGTTCGTGGGGCGCAACCGCACGGTCACGGCCTCGGACGAGATCACCGTCAGCCCGGGTCCGGGCGGGGCTGGGTCGGTGGTCCGGTACCGGGCGCGGCTGCGGTTCCACGGGCTGGCGCGGCTGGCGGAGCCGTTCCTGCGGCGGGACTTCGAGCGGCTGGCGGACGCGGCCCGACGGCGGATGCCCGAGGTGCTGGACGGCGGCTGAGCGCCCGGCCGGGCCGGTCTCCCCGTTCGGAGCAATCCGCGGACCCGGCGCCTCCGAATGAGGGGCGCAAGGGCCGCCGCGGGCGGCCGGGACCAGTGGGGAGGATCGACGTGACGACACTCGGCACCGTTTCCGCCGGAGGGTTCGTCCCGCCGTCGCGCGAGGGGCGTCCCGTACGGCGGGTGGCCGTGGTGGGTGCGGGGGTGGCGGGGCTGAGCGCGGCGTACGCGCTGGCGCGGGCCGGGGCCGCGGTCGAGCTGTTCGAGGCGGCGGACCGGCTCGGCGGGCACGCGCACACCCAGCGGATCACGGCGGCGGACGGCCGGGA
Organism: Kitasatospora fiedleri; assembly: GCF_948472415.1. Lineage (NCBI taxonomy): Bacteria > Bacillati > Actinomycetota > Actinomycetes > Kitasatosporales > Streptomycetaceae > Kitasatospora > Kitasatospora fiedleri. The sequence continues at coordinate 646,818 of NZ_OX419519.1, forward strand.
GTTGGCGCTGGACACCGGATTCCTGGTGCACAACACCCGGACGTATCCGGAACTGGTGGGCCTGTTCGACGAGTTGGGCGTGCGGACGCAGGACAGCGACATGAGCATGTCGGTGCACTGCGAGGGCTGCGGCCTGGAGTACGCGGGGGCCCGCGGCCTCTCGGGGCTGCTGGCCACCCCGGGCAACCTGGTCCGGGGCCGGTACCTGCGGATGCTCGGCGAGGTGCCGCGCTTCCACCGCCTGGCCCGCCAGCTGCTGGCCGCGCCGGAGCCGGCCGACCCGGAGCCGGGCGCCGGCGCTGACGGGGCGGACACGGACGGGGCGGACGCGGCCGACCCGAGCCTGCGGGCGTTCCTGGCCCGGCACGGCTTCTCGCCGTACTTCACGCAGCACTTCATCACGCCGCTGGTCTCCGCGGTGTGGTCCTGCGCGCCCGACCTGGCCGGGGACTACCCGGCCCGCTACCTGTTCGCGTTCCTGGCCAACCACGGCCTGCTGAGCGTCACCGGCTCGCCGACCTGGCGCACCGTGGTCGGCGGCTCGGCCACGTACGTGGAGCGGATCGCCGCGCACCTCACCGCGCACTCCGGCACCGTGCACCGCTCGGCGCCGGTGCGCGCGGTGCGGCGGCACCCGGACGGCGTCACGGTGGCCACCGAGGACGGGCGGTGGACCCGGGCGGACGCCGTGGTGGTGGCCGTCCACCCCGACCAGGCGCTGCGGCTGCTCGCCGACCCGACGCCCGCCGAGCGGGAGGTGCTGGGCGCGTTCGCGTACTCCCGCAACCCGACGGTGCTGCACCGGGACGCCTCGGTGCTGCCCCGGGCCGCCTGGGCGCGCGCCTCCTGGAACTACCGGATGCCGGACTGCGACGCGCCCTCCGACCGGGTCCGGGTCAGCTACCACCTGAACCGGCTGCTGCGGCTGGGCGGCGCGGAGGACTACCTGGTCACCCTGAACGAGGACGACCGGCAGCCGGTCCCCGAGCCGCTGGTGGTCTCCCGCACCGTGTACGAGCACCCCGTGTACACCGCCCGCACGGTCGCCGCCCAGCGCCGACTGCCCGAACTGGCCGGTCCCCGCACCACGTTCGCCGGGGCGTACCACGGCTGGGGGTTCCACGAGGACGGCTGCCGCTCCGGCCTGGCCGCCGCCCGCCACCTGCTCGCGACGGTCGCGCCGTGAGTGCCGTGCGCGCGGCGGGTGCCGCGGGTGCGCCGGGCGCCGCGCCGCCCGTGCCGCGCGTGCTGCCCGGCCCGTGGGGCGCGGTGCTGTACGAGACCCGCACCACGCACGTCCGGGCCGAGCCGCGCCGGGTGTTCCGCCACCGCGGCTACCTGTGGCTGGTCGACCTCGACCACCTGCCCCGGCTGCCCCGGGCGCTGCGCCCGCTGGCCCGCTTCCTGCCCCGCGACCACGCCCTCGCGCCCGGCTCCGGCTCCGACCCCGCGAGCATCCGGGAGGACCTGGCCCGCGAACTGGCCGCGCACGGCCTGCGCCCGGCCGGGCGGGTGCTGATGCTGACCCAGGCCCGCTCGTTGGGGTACGTGTTCAACCCGCTGACGGTGTACTGGTGCCGGGACGCGGCGGGCGCGCCGCTGTGCACCGTCGCCGAGGTGCACAACACCTACGGCGAGCGGCACCGCTACCTGCTGTTCCCGGACGGGGCCGGGCACGCGCGGACGGCGAAGGAGTTCTACGTCTCGCCGTTCCTGCCGGTCGACGGCCACTACCGGATGCTGCTGCCGGAGCCGGACGCCCGGCTGCACCTGACCGTGCGACTGGAGCTGCCGGGCGGGCGGGCGTTCACCGCCACGGTGGCCGGCACCGGCCGCCCGGCGGGCCCGGCCGCGCTGCTGCGGGCGGTGCTGCGGCACCCGTTCGCGACCTTCGTCGTCAGTTTGCGCATCCGCTCCCAGGGCATCCGCCTGTGGCTGCGCGGCCTGCCCGTCCACCCGCGCCCGCGCCCGGGGTCGAGCCCGAGGCCGCCGCCGGCCCGTGCCCCCGCCCGGAGGCCGACCCGGGAGCCGGGTCCACCGCCGGTCCCTGCCCCCACGGGCGGCCGGAACCCGGCCCCCGCACCGGCCCGGAGACCGCCGCCGCCCGTCCCCTCCCCCGCACCCGCCACCGTTCCCGTTCCCGTTCCGGAGAGGCACCCCGTCGATGACCACCACCGTCCCCTTCCCGACCGCCGTCGACCCGCTGCGCTGGCCGGACGTCGCCCGGGTGCCGCACGCCCCGCTGCGGGCCGCGGCGGCCGGGCGGCTGCTGCGCCGGGCGGCGGCCCGCCGCGGCCTGCGGGTCGAACTCCCCGGCGGGCGACCGCTGCTGGCCGGCCCGCCGCAGGCCCCGGTGCTGCGGCTGCACCGCCCGGAGGCGTTCCTGCACCGGGTCGGCGCGGGCGGCCTGATCGGCTTCGGCGAGTCCTACCAGGCGGGCGACTGGGACAGTCCGGACCTGGCCCGCCTGCTGACCGCGCTGGCCGCCCGCCCCGAGACCCTGGTGCCGCCCGGCACCGGGTGGCTGCGCCGGCTGTACGTGCGGCGGCCCCCGGCGGCGGAGCTGTCCACGGCCGCCAACGCCCGGCGCAACATCCACCGGCACTACGACCTGTCGAACGAGCTGTTCGGGCTGTTCCTCGACCCGACCATGTCGTACTCCTCGGCGGTGTTCTCCGCCCCCTCCCCCGCCACCCGCTGGGCGGACCTGGTCCCGGCCCAGCACCGCAAGATCGACCGGCTGCTCGACCTGGCCGCCGTCGGCCCCGGCACCCGGCTGCTGGAGATCGGCACCGGCTGGGGCGAACTCGCCCTGCGCGCCGCCGCCCGGGGCGCCCGGGTGGTCACCCTCACGCTCTCCGCGGAACAGCTCGCGCTGGCCCGCCGCCGGATCGCCGACGCCGGGCAGTCCGAGCGGGTCGAGGTCCGGCTCTGCGACTACCGCGAGGCCCGGGGTGAGTTCGACGCGATCGTCAGTTGCGAGATGATCGAGGCCGTCGGACGCCCGTTCTGGCCCGCCTACTTCGGCGCGCTGGACCGGCTGCTCGCCCCCGGCGGCCGGGTCGCCCTGCAGGCCATCACCATGCCGCACGCCCGGATGCTGGCCAGCAGCAGCACGTACACCTGGATTCTCAAGTACGTGTTCCCCGGCGGGCAGATCCCCTCGCTGCGGGCGATCGCGGACACCGCCGCCGCGCACACCCGGCTGCGGGTGGACAGCGCGGACGCGTACGGGCCGCACTACGCCGAGACGCTGCGACTGTGGCGGGAGCGGTTCACCGCCCGGGCCGGGGAGGTCGCGGAGCTGGGCTTCGACGAGGTGTTCCGCCGGATGTGGGAGCTGTACCTGGCGTACTCGGAGGCCGGGTTCCGCACCGGCTACCTGAACGTCCACCAGGTGCTGCTGAGCCGGGACGGCCTGCGGTGAACGCCGCCGCGTTCGGTGTCGGCGCGGCCTGCACCGCCGGCGCGGCCCTCGCCGTGATGCTGCTTGCGTTCGCGGTCGGGGTCCGCACCGGCCGTCACCGGGGCGTCGACGTGGCCTGGGGCCTGGCGTTCACCGCCGTCGCGCTGACCGGCTACGGGCTGTCCGCCGGGTACGGCGACGGCGGGCGGCGGGCGCTGGCCACCGTCCTGGTGGCGGTCTGGGGCCTGCGGCTGGCGGCCCACCTGTGGTGGCGGGCCCGCGGCCTGCCCGAGGACCCGCGCTACGCCCGGATGCTGTCCCGCGCCCCGGAGGGCCCGGCCCGCACCCGGTACGCGCTGCGGACCGTCTACCTGCTCCAGGCCGTCCTGGTCTGGTTCGTCTCGCTGCCGGTGCTGGCCGCCCAGTACCTGCCCGACCCGCTCGGGCCGACCGCCTGGGCGGGCGCGGCCCTGTGGGCGGTCGGCCTGTTCTTCGAGGCGGTCGGCGACGCCCAGTTGGCCCGCTTCAAGGCCGATCCGGCCCACCGCGGCCGGGTGATGGACCGGGGGCTGTGGCGCTACACCCGGCACCCCAACTACTTCGGCGACGCCTGCGTCTGGTGGGGCCTGTTCCTGCTGGTGGCGCACGCGCCGATCGGCTGGGCCTTCGTCGCGAGCCCGCTGCTGATGACGTGGCTGCTGGCCTTCGGCAGCGGCAAGCCCATGCTGGAGAAGCACCTCTCCTCCGGCGAACGCCCCGGCTGGGCCGAGTACACCGCGCGGACCAGTTCCTTCTTCCCGCTCCCGCCGCGCCGCCGCTCCCCGCGGACGGGCGGCTGAGGCCCGGGCCCGGCCACCGCCGGCCCCCACGACCGCCGCTCAGGCCCGGCCGTGCGGGTCGGCGGTGGCGTCCGGGTAGCCCGCCGCCTGCATCACCGCCTCGGCCACCAGCCGGGCCTGTTCGGGCGTCAGGCCCTCGATCGCGTGGCGCAGCGGGCCGGTCCGGACCCCGGCCAGGCCGGCGGCGACGGTGAGGACGGCCTTGGCGGGCTCGCCGAGGCCGTCCCGGGCGGAGGCGCGTCCGGCCTGCCGGGGCCGGCCGAGGCGGTCCATCGCGTGGCGGAAGTCCACGGCGGCGGACGGGCCGTCCGGGCCGTCGGAGGTCGGTACGAAGCCGTTGCGGACCAGCCAGTCGCGGACCTCCGCGACCTGGAAGGCCAGCCGGACGGCCGCCTGCACCGGCGGCTGCCCGGACGCGCCGCGCAGCACCAGTGCGTACAGCCGGGCCCGGTCCTCGTCCCGGAACGGCACCTCGGTCGGCATCGCGCTCTCCCCTCCCCCGCGGGGGTCCACCCCGTTCCCCCCTGCGGAACCTACCCGCGGGAGCGCCCGGTTCCCCCTCGACCCGCCCGGCCGGAGCCGGGCGGGTGCCCGGGCCGGTTCAGCTGAACGGCAGCAGCAGGACCGGGGCGGCGGTCGGGTGCGGGGAGCCGCCGGCCGGTTCGAGGGTGACGCCGACCCCGGCCGCGCCGTTCAGGGCCCCGCTGAGCAGCAGGGTGCCGTCGCCGGTGGGGAGCAGGCCGGCCGGGCGCATGGTGCCGGCGTCGTCGTACCAGAGCTGGTAGGTGCGGCCGGGGCCCGGGTCGGGCAGGCCGGCGGCGAGGAAGCCGGCCCGGTCGCGGGCGGCCGACCAGACCACGGTGGCCGTGCCGCCGTCGGTGGCGGTGGTCGCGGTGCGGGCGTCCGGTGCGGTGAGCAGCGCGGTGACGGACTCCTGCTGCCGGGTGAGCGCGGTGACCCGGTCGCGGGCCCGTTCGGCCTCGCGGTGCTGCTGGACGGCGAGGCCGCCCGCGCCGACGGCCAGGGCGAGGCAGGCGGCGAGCGCCAGCTTCGGGGCGCGGCGGGCGAACCGGGCCCGCGGCGGGGCCGGGCGGGCGACGCGCGGCGCCTCCTGCCGGACGCCCGGCAGCGCGGCCATCACCCGGGACTTCAGCTCCGGGGGCGGGGCCGCGGCCTCGGCCGCCCCGAGCCGGGCCAGGGTGGCGGCGAACTCGGCCGTCTCCTGGGCGCACGACGGGCAGTGGTCGAGGTGGCGCTCGAAGGCATCGTTCTCCTCGGGACTCAGCGCGTGCGCGGCGTACGCGCCGGTCAGGGTGTGCGGGTCGGGGGCGTGCCGGTCGCGGGTGCGCGGGTCGGTGGTGTTCACGCGCCCACCCCCAGGCAGTCGCGCATCCGGATCAGGGCGTCGCGCATCCGGGTCTTGACGGTGCCGAGCGGCGCGCCGAGCACCTGGGCGACCTCGGGGTAGCTGTAGCCGCGGTAGTAGGCCAGGGTGAGCGACTCGCGCTGGAGTTCGGTCAGGGTGCGCAGGCAGCGCCGCACCTGTTCGCGCTCCAGCCGTCCCTCGACCTGTTCGGCGACCTCGTCGTAGGGCGAGCCGCCGTGCGAGGCCGCCGCGGCCTTCCGGTCGCGGTCGGCGGCGGCCTGCGCGGAGCGGACCCGGTCGACGGCCCGCCGGTGCGCGATGGTCAGCACCCAGGACAGCACCTCGCCGCGGTCGGCCTGGTAGCGGGCGGCGGTGCGCCACACCTCCAGCAGGACCTCCTGGGCGACCTCCTCGGACTGCGCGACGTCCCGCACCACCCGCCGCACCAGCCCGAACACCGGGCCGGAGACGGCGTCGTAGAGCGCGGCGAACGCCTCCTGGTCGCCCCGCACCACCCGGGCCAGCAACTCCCGCAGTTCCGGTCCCGGCCGCCGTGGCGGGGCCAGTGACACGACGTGGCTCACCTGCCCACCCCGCCCATGACGTTCCTGCGCTGCACCACCGGCACGGGGGCCTCCCTACGGCGGCCGGAACCCCCGACCGCGACGACTCGACAACACGACTCACCCGCTCTTCGTCACGGCCCGCCGTCCGGATTGCCCCGGACCCGGGCAGTTGTGCGGGTCCTGTCGCCGAGGCCCCCGGCCCGCCCTACGCGGCCCGCAGCCGGGCGATCAGGCCGTCGACGTCGAGGTGCTCGTGCTCGTGGCCGGTCGGGACGAGCGCGTAGCACTCCAGCAGAAAGCCGGTGACGACCTCCGCCGGGATGTTGACCACCGCCGCCCCCGTGCCGCCGTGCAGTGTGATCAGCACCTCGCCGTCGGCGCCGGGCCGGACGGTGACGTCGCCGTGCCCGGCGGGCGCGAGACGGCCCTCGTTGAGCAGGTCGCGCCCGAACACCCATTCCACCGCGTCGATCCGGCCGACCGGTGGGAACACCAGCCGGACGGCGTACGGAACCGAGGAGTCGAAGTGCAGCCCGGCCTCCACCGCCAGGTCCGGGTGCGGGCTGTGCGGAAGCGTGACGGCGGTGGACCAGCAGGTGGCGACGGCCATGCGGTGCGGCCTTCCTTCCAGATGGCGACGGCGAACGGTGCCGAAAGCTGACGGCATGGCCCCGACTACCCACCCGACCCGGAGATGCGTCGATCCACGCAGAACCTTCACCGATGCCCTCCGGTCACCACACGAACGGCCGAATCCGCGGTGCCGGTGGGGCGTGCGGGAGCAGGTGCCGGACCTCCCGTTCCCGTTTGGCGCGCGGCGTGCTGTCAGCGGTGGGCGCTAGCTTCGGGCGACAGCCCGGGTCCGCCTGTCGGGTGGGCGGGCCCGTCGTCCCCGGAGCTCTGGAGCAGGTGTGCCGACCGCCGATGAACTGATCAGTGCCGAGACCGTCCGCGAGTTGGCGGCCGTCCTGGGGGCCGCGGCCCCGCGCGCGTCCGGGTGGCGGGGGGTGGCGGGCTGTGCGGCGGGGTTGGGCGGGCTGGGGCTGAGCGACCGGGCGCGGCTGGTGGGGGGTGCGGTGGTCGCGGAGGCGGGCGGCGGGTACCGGGAGGTGGCGGGGGCGGTGCGGGCCGCGCTGGGGCGGCCGGAGTTGACGGGGTGGATGGTGTGGCCGGTGTCGGAGGCGGTGGCCACCGCCGCGACGGCCTCCGGCGAGCCGGGTGACTTCGCCGACGGACTGGAGCTGCTGGCAGCGCTGACGCCCCGGTTGACCTCGGAGTTCGCGCTGCGCGCCTTCCTGAACGCCGACCTGCCGCGCACCCTGGCCGCCGCGCTGGCCTGGACGTCCTCGCCGGACCCGGCGGTGCGCCGGCTGGCCTGCGAGGGGACCAGGGCGCGGCTGCCGTGGGCCCGGCGGGTCCCGGCGCTGACGGCCGGTCCGGGGGTGACCGTCCCGGTCCTGGACGCGCTGTACCGGGACGCGGACGCGAGCGTGCGCCGTTCGGTGGCCAACCACCTCAACGACCTGTCCCGACTCGATCCGGCGCTGGCCGCCGCGACGGCGGCCCGCTGGGCGGCGGCGCCCGCACCGAGCACGCCGGGCGTGGTGCGGCACGCGATGCGCACGCTGGTGAAGGAGGGCGATCCGGCGGCGCTGGCGCTGGTGGGTTTCCACGGCGGGCGGGCGGACGTCGAGGTGGTCGGCCCGGTGCTGGAGCGGGCCGAGGTCCCGGTGGGCGGCGCGCTGGCGTTCACGGCGCGGGTCGCCAACGTCTCGGACGCGCCGGTCTCGCTGGTGATCGACTACGTGGTGCACCACCGGAAGGCGAACGGCCGCACCACTCCGAAGGTGTTCAAGCTGGCCCGCCGCACCCTGGCGCCGGGGGCCGGCGCCGAGCTGGCCCGGGTCCACTCCTTCCGCCCGATCAGCACCCGGGTCTACCACCCGGGCGGGCACGCGGTGCAGTTGCAGGTGAACGGGCACCGTTTCGACCCGGCGCCGTTCACCCTGCTCCCGGCCGAGGAGCGCTCCCCGCGCGCGCCGGAGGGCCGAACGGGCGACTTCCCGTCCGGAACCGCGTAAGTTCGCTGCTGGGCGACGGCGCCCGCGCCGAACGAACCGGGTGCCGTCGCGGACCGAGTGCCGAGCAGAGGACGGGTACGGAAGATGGCTCAGGTTGTCCGGGGTGTGATCGCGCGTGCGAAGGGGGCGCCGGTGGAGGTGGTGCCCGTCGTGGTGCCGGAGCCGGGGCCGGGTGAGGCGGTGGTGCGGGTGCAGGCGTGCGGGGTGTGCCACACCGACCTGCACTACCGGGAGGGCGGGATCAACGACGAGTTCCCGTTCCTGCTGGGGCACGAGGCGGCGGGCGTGGTGGAGTCGGTCGGCGCGGGCGTGACGGAGGTCGCCCCGGGTGACTTCGTGATCCTCAACTGGCGTGCGGTGTGCGGCCGTTGTCGGGCCTGCAAGCGCGGTCGGCCGTGGTACTGCTTCGCCACCCACAACGCGCGGCAGAAGATGACGCTGGAGGACGGCACCGAGCTGTCCCCGGCGCTGGGCATCGGCGCGTTCGCGGAGAAGACGCTGGTCGCGGCCGGGCAGTGCACCAAGGTCGACCCGGCGGCGTCCCCGGCGGCGGCCGGGCTGCTGGGCTGCGGGGTGATGGCGGGCCTGGGCGCGGCGATCAACACCGGGCAGGTGGGCCGGGGCGACAGCGTCGCGGTGATCGGCTGCGGCGGCGTGGGCAACGCGGCGGTGGTCGGCTCCCGGCTGGCCGGCGCGGGCACGATCATCGCGGTGGACGTGGACGACCGCAAGCTGGCCACCGCGCAGCGCCTGGGCGCGACCCACACCGTCAACTCCCGCGCGGTGGACCCGGTGGAGGCGATCCGCGGGCTGACCGGCGGCAACGGCGCGGACGTGGTGATCGAGGCGGTCGGCCGCCCGGAGACGTACCGGCAGGCGTTCTACGCCCGCGACCTGGCGGGCACGGTGGTGCTGGTGGGCGTGCCGACGCCGGAGATGAAGCTCGAACTGCCGCTGCTGGACGTGTTCGGGCGCGGCGGCGCGCTCAAGTCGTCCTGGTACGGGGACTGCCTGCCGGAGCGGGACTTCCCGATGCTGATCGACCTGTACCTGCAGGGCCGCCTCGACCTGGACGCGTTCGTCAGCGAGACCGTCCCGCTGGACGGCGTGGAGGAGGCGTTCGCCCGGATGCAGCGCGGCGAGGTGCTGCGCTCGGTGGTGGTGTTCTGATGGCGGCCCGGATCGAACGGCTGGTCACCTCGGGCGAGTTCAGCCTGGACGGCGGCACCTGGCAGGTCGACAACAACGTCTGGATCGTCGGGGACGACACCGAGGCGGTGGTGATCGACGCGGCGCACGACGCGCGGGCGATCGCGGCGGCGCTGGGCGGCCGGCGGCTGCTGGCGGTGGTCTCCACCCACGCCCACAACGACCACGTGGACGCGGCGCCGGAGCTGTCGGAGCTGACCGGCGCGCCGGTGCTGCTGCACCCGGCGGACGAGGTGCTGTGGCGGCAGACCCACCCGGACCGCGCGCCGGACGCCCCGCTCGCCGACGGGCAGCGGCTGGCCGTCGCGGGCACCGCGCTGACCGTCCTGCACACCCCGGGCCACAGCCCGGGCGCGGTCAGCCTGTACGCCCCGGAGCTGGGCACCGTCTTCACCGGCGACACCCTGTTCGCGGGCGGCCCGGGCGCCACCGGCCGGTCCTTCTCGGACTTCCCGACCATCATCGCCTCGATCCGCGAGCGGCTGCTGACCCTGCCGCCGGAGACGGTGGTGCACACCGGCCACGGCGATTCGACCACCGTCGGCGCGGAGGCCCCGCAGCTGGAGGAGTGGATCGCCCGGGGCCACTGACCGGGCGTCAGGCCCCGGGGCCCACGGAGTCCACGGGGCCCGCAGGGCCCCGGGGGTCCCCGAACCGGACGCCGGTCAGCCGTTCGCGCGCGGGCGCGTCGGCCAGCAGCACCGACCGGGCGCCGGGGAACGCCGCCCGCCCGCGCCGTTCGAGCCGGGCCAGCAGCCGGGCGGTGCGCCGCACGTGCAGCCGGAAGGTGCGCGGCGCGGCGGTGCGGGCCCGGGCGTGCTGCCCGGCCAGGGCCTCGGCGGGGCGGACGGCGAGCAGCACCACGTGCAGCTCGCGCCCGTACCGCCGGGCCCAGTGGGCGAGCGCCCGGCGCATCCACCAGCGGCTGGCGCAGTCGTGCACCAGCAGCGGGCCGGGGCGGCGGAACGCGGCCCGGGTGCGCAGCAGGTGCAGCAGGCGCACGGCGGGGCGGTAGACGGGGTAGGGCAGGGCGGCGGGCATCCGGGCCTGGCAGGCGAGCCGGGTGGTGCGCGGGTCGATCAGCCCGGCGGGGGCGTCCCAGCGCCGCAGCAGGGTGCTCTTGCCGCTGCCGGGGACGCCGCCGACCACCACGACCGCGTCCGGCCCGTAGTGCAGCGCCAGCGGCGGGCCGGAGCGGCCGCGCAGGTCGGCGACCCCGCGCGGGGCGTACCCGGTGGCCTGCACGTGCTCGCTCCTCCCCGCGGCGCGTTCCTCCCCGCGGCGCGTTCCTCCCCGCGGTCCGCCGGGCAGCCTACCGGGGTGCCCCCTCCTCCAGTCGGATCGCCCCCGCCGGGCAGGCGGCGACGGCGTCGGCGACCTCCCGGACGAGTTCGGCGGGCGGCCGGGCGTCGAGCAGCACGACGGTGCCGTCCTCGTCGCTCTGGTCGAACACCTCGGGGGCGGCGAGGACGCACTGCCCGGCGCCGCAGCACCTGTCCCGGTCGACGTGGACGATCATGGTGGTTCCTCTCGCTTCGGTTCCGGGGTTCACCAGGCGACGGGCAGCGACTCGACGCCGTAGACGGTCATCTCGTGCCGGAAGCGGATCTCCTCGAAGGGCACGGCCAGCCGCAGGTCGGGCAGCCGGCGCAGCAGGGTGTCGAGGGCGATCTCCAGTTCCAGCCGGGCCAGCGGCTGGCCGAGGCACTGGTGGACGCCGAAGCCGAAGGCGAGGTGGCGGCGGGTGTCGCGGGTCAGGTCGAGGGCGTCGCCGTCGGGGTAGCGCTCGTGGTCGCGGTTGGCGGTGTTGAGCTGGCAGATGACGCCCTCGCCGGCCCGGATCAGCACGCCGCCGATCTCGGCGTCCTCGATCGCGACCCGGGTGACGCCGGTCTGCACGATGCTGAGCCAGCGCAGCAGTTCCTCGACGGCGGCGGGCGTGGCCTCGGGGTGGGCGCGCAGGTGGGCGAGCTGGTCGGGGTGGCGCAGCAGGGCGAGGACGGAGAGCGCGGTCATGTTGGCGGTGGTCTCGTGGCCGGCGATCAGCAGCAGGCGGCCCATGGCGCCGATGTCCTGGGTGGAGAGTTCGCCGCGGGCGACCAGGCGGCTGAGGATGCCGTCGTCGGGGTGGGCGCGCTTGCTGTCGGTGAGGGCGTCGAGGTAGTCGACCAGGCTCTGCTGGGCGGCGGTGGCCTGTTCGGTGCCGGTGCTGCGGTCCAGCAGGGTGCGGCTGCAGTGCTGGAAGAACTCGTGGTCCTCGTAGGGGACGCCGAGCAGCAGGCAGATCACCAGGGAGGGCAGCGGGAGGGCGAACTCGGCGACCAGGTCGGCGGCGGTGCGGCCGGCGGTCATCCGGTCGAACAGGTCGTCGGCGACCTGCTGGATCGCGGGGCGCAGCGCGGCGGTCTTGCGGAGGGTGAAGTCGCCGGTGAGCATCCGGCGCAGGTGGCCGTGCTCGGGGTCGTCCATCCGGATGAACGAGGTGTTGCCGGTGCCGAGTTGGCGGGCGGCGGCGCTGAGGAAGGGGAAGCCGGGGCGGGTGGCGTCGGCGCTGAAGCGGGGGTCGGCGAGGACGGTGCGGGCGTCCTGGTGGCGGGTGATCAGCCAGCAGGGGGTGTCGTCCCAGAGGGCGACCCGGGTGACGGGTTCGTCCTGCCGGGCCTGCTGGTAGACGGGCGGCGGCGCGAACGGGCAGGCGCCGCGCGGGGCGGGGTGGGAGGTGGTGGCGGCAGTGGCCATGCTGGGGTCCCTTCCCGGGGCCGGGGGCTGCCGTCCGGGCCCGGTGCGGGCGGGGGTGCGGCAGGGCGGCCCGGCAATTGAGTGCCTAGGGCAACTAACTCACGGTCACGCTAACTCGCGTTCCGTGGCCACGGGAAGGACACCCGGCCGCCGGGGCGGATTCTGTCCGGATTCCGGCGTGTCCGAACCGCCGCCGCGGGCGGCCGTCCCCGCACCCACCAGGCGGGTCCGGGTCGGACGGGGCGGGCGGGCGGCCGGGCGCGCGGTCGAGAACGGGCCACCGCCCGTCCGGGGGCGGTTTCCCCCCGGCCCCGTCGATCGCCTACACTCGGAGCCGCGAAGGGGAGTAGTCCCGAAACACCACCGGTCGACACACTGGACGGCGTGCCCGTCCCGGCCCGTGGGTCGCGGCGCGCAAGCCGCCGCGACGGACGAGACCTTCGGCCTGTGCATGACCCTGCCGCGCCACCGCGCGGGAGGTCTCGTCGTGCCGGGCCGAGAGGTTCGCCCGTCGCCCGCCCGGTGCCGTTCGAGCCCGCGGCCCGGCCCCTTGCAGAAAGCACCGCGATGTCCTTCGACCCCCTGGCGATGCTCACCGCCTTCGGGCTGATCTTCCTGGCCGAACTTCCCGACAAGACGATGTTCGCCTCGCTGGCCATGGGCACCCGCATGCGCCCGCTCTACGTCTGGTTCGGCACCTCGGCGGCGTTCATCGTGCACGTGGCGATCGCCGTCGGCGCGGGCAGCCTGCTGAGCCTGCTGCCGGGCCTGGCCGTCAAGCTGGTCTCCGCCGCGCTGTTCGCCTTCGGCGCGATCGTGCTGCTGCGCTCGGGCGGCGACGAGGACGACGAGGAGGGCGGCCCGAAGACGGTCACCGGCTTCTGGCCGGTCTGGGCGACGGCGTTCACCACGGTGTTCATCGGCGAGTGGGGCGACCTGACCCAGATCACCACCGCCAACCTCGCCGCCACCAACGGCTGGCTGCCCACCGCGATCGGCTCCGCCGCCGCCCTGATGTCGGTCTCCGCCCTCGCCCTGCTGGTCGGCCGGGTCATCGCCAAGCGCGTCCCGCTGCGCACCATCCAGCGCGTCGGCGGCCTGTGCATGGCGGTCCTGGCCGTCTGGACCCTGGTCGAGGCGTTCACCGGCTGACGACCGCCTCCCCCGACGGCCCGGCCGCCCCGCCTCCACCCCGACGGCCCGGCCGCCCCGCCTCCACCCCGACGGCCCGGCCGCCCCGCCTCCACCCCGACGGGACGGCCGGGCCGTCGCCGTTCTCCCGCGCCGCGGGGGTCGCGGGCGGCGGGGGCCCCGCAACATTTGCCGTTTGACAACAATGGCCTGTCGGCAACAATCTTGCGTCTGAGTCAGGCGCGCACAGCAACCTCCCGGGGACGGTTCCCCGGGGGGCTTCCCCGCTGCCCGCCGTTGGGAACCCGGGCAGGAGGCACGGTGGGTGTGCTAGGCCGACCGCGTCGCCGAAGGCGACCCGGCGACCCCGAGGGCGGGCGGGCGGACGGTGCCCGCCAGGACGTCCTGGAAGGACTCCAGGCCGCGCACCAGGGCCTTGCGCTCCGCGGGCGGCATCGCGTCCAGGACCGCCCCGATCTGCCGCTCCCGCCGGGCCCGCAGCTCGGCGAGGAAGGCCAGGCCGCGACCGCTGAGCCGCAGCTCCAGCTCGCGCCGACTGGTGGTGCTCGGCGCGCGGTCGAGGAACCCGACCGCCTCCAGCCGGTCGCACAGGCGGCTCGCCGAGGACGGCGTCGAGTCCAGCGCCTCGGTCAGCGTCCGCAGGTTGATCCCGTCCTGACGCTCCAGCACATACATGACGCGCAACTGTGACGCCGACAGGGGGGCGGTCGCCAGATCGCGTCCGCCGCCCCAGAGGATCTCCAGCAGTTCCACCACCGAGGACGCCGTTTGCGCGGCGTCGCCTGGACCCGGAAGGGCGGAGAAGGGGCTCATGGTCCCTATCTTGGCACTACCGGTCACCCACGGGCAGCCGTCCGACGGCCGCCCGGTCCGCTTCTCGACGAAATGACCGACGTGACGAACCTGATGGCAGTCGAGCGCGCCCTGCGCACCGCTGCACCCCACGACCTGCTCGACGCCCTGCGTGACTGCCTGACCCGGTGCTACGCGGCGTCCGAGGTCGAGCTGCTGATGGTCGACTACAGCCTCAGCGTCCTGCAGCCGGTGTCCGCGCGACGGCAGCCCGGGGCGGCGGTCCCCGCGCACGGGAACCCGGCCGGGCGGGCCTTCGGCGCGCAGGAGCTGTTCGCCCAGGAGGACGGGCACGACGGGGCGGTGATCGCCTACGTGCCGGTCACGGTCCGCGGCGACCGGCTCGGCGTCCTGACGGTCCGACTGCCCGCGGGCGGCCTCACCCCGGAGGTGGCGGAGGAGCTGTGCGAGACCGCCGAGATGCTGGCCCGCGAGATCCTGGTCGCCGGGCGGGACACCGACCTCTACCTCCAGGCCCGCCGCCGCAACCGGCTCACCCTGGCCGCCGAGATGCAGTGGCAGCTGCTCCCCGCCCAGGCCTGCCGGCACGCCGAGTACGCGATCGGCGCGCAGTTGGAGCCCGCGTACGCGATCCACGGCGACAACTTCGACTGGTCGGCGGGCGGCGACCGACTGGTGCTGACCGTCTCCAACGGGATGGGCGAGGGCATCGAGGCCGCGCTGCTCACCAACCTGGCCGTCAACGCGCTGCGCAACGCCCGCCGGGCGGGCATCAGCATCGCCGACCAGGCGGCCCTCGCCGACCAGGCCGTCTACGCCCAGTACCGGGGCCGGATGTTCCTCTCCGTCCTGCTGCTGGACTTCGCGCTGGACACCGGCCGGGTCCGGGTGGTGGACGCGGGCTCCCGCAGCTGCTGCGGCTGCGCGCGAGCACGGTCGAGCGGGTGCCCTTCGAGGCCCAGCTGCCGCTCGGCATGGCGGACGAGACCCCGTACGGCGAGCAGGAGTTCGAGGTGCGGCCGGGGGACCGGCTGATCATCGTCAGCGACGGCGTCTCCGAGGTCGCCTCGACCGCCGGGGAGCGCTACGGCGAACGGGCGCTGATCCGGGCGATCCACGCCACCCGGCTGCTGTCCGCCGCCGAGGTGCCGCGGGCCATCCTGGCCGAGCTGGCCGGCCACCGCGCCGCCGACCCGGACGACGACGCCCTGATCGTCTGCGTCGACTGGTACGGCCGCCCGGGCGCGGACGCCTGAACCGGGGCCGGTGGGCGGCCCGGCGGGTGACCCGGCATCAGGGCGGGCACTGCGGGCCCGGGTCGGCGACCGTCAGCTCCGGCGCGGCCGGGGGCAGGTCCTGGACCAGCGCGCAGAGCTGCTCCAGCGCCTCGTACAGCACCGGCTGGTCGGCGGCGGCCGCCGCCGACAGCGCCTGGCTCAGCAGCTCGCGGCGGCGCCGCCGGGTCGCCTCCAGCAGACGGTCGCCGACCGTGGTGAGCGAGACGGCGACCTTCCGCCCGGACTGGACCCGGGCGACCAGCCCGCGGTGCTCCAACCGGTCGTAGAGCCGGGTCGTCGACGAGGGCTGAGACCGAGTCTGGCGGCCAGCACGGTGGGGTTGCCGCTGCCGTCCTCCAGCACCAGCAGAGCCCGCATCTGCTGGTCGGAGACGGCAGCGGCAACCTCCTCGTGCGCGCGCCGCCACAGTTCGATCATGGCTTCGGCAACGTGTTCGGCGGCGCGGATCGCGTCTTCCGCGCGGCTTTCCTGCCCAGGCATGGTGCGTTCCTCCACCCGTGTCGCTGCCGCGCGCGTACCCGAACAACGGGGGGACATGTGAGGAATTCACGCATTTGGAGGAAGGAACCCGTTTCAGGCGGCCTCCGGCGGCTACACTTGTCGCGAGACAAATGTTGTCGGACAGCACACGTCGACCGCCGCGCCCGGCCGACGGAGGGAGAACCAGGCGGCCCCGCCGCCCTCGACACCGCCCTCCCCCGCTCCCCGCGACTAGGGAACCATGACCGCTCCGTCCTTCGTCCAGACGATCACCTCCCCGGCCGAGGCGGCCCGCGCCCGGTCCACGGTGCACCACCTGGCCCGGTGGGCCGGCCTGCGCCGCTCGAACGCGTCCGGCTGACCTCCTCGCTCACCGCCCACCTGCAGCGGCTCACCGCGGAGCGCTGCGCGGCCCGGCTGAACGTGCAGGGCGCCGGCTCCCCGCCCCGGCTCCACCTGGCGCTGTACCGCAGGCCGCCGCCGACACGCCCGTCTGGCAAACCACCCTCACCGTGGGCCCGCCGGAGGGCGGACTGCACCCGGCCTGGCAGGGCTCGGCGGACGGCGGCGACCCGACCACCGACCTGGTCGAGGCCCTGTTCGCCGGGACACCGACGCCTCCGCCGTCCTCGACCTGCTGGAGTGGCACAGCCGCGAACTGGAGGAGACCAACCGCGGCGTGGTGGCGCTGCACGCGGAACTCGCCGAGGCGGACCGCGCCCAACGGCTCCTGCTGGCCTCCGAGCAGGCCGCCCGGCTGCACGCCGAACGGATGCGCGCCCGCCTCACCTTCCTCTCCGGCGGCGGCGCGCTGCTCAGCGCCTCGCTGGACCGGGCCGAGATCCTGCGCCACCTCGACGAGTTGCTCGTCCCCGGCCACGCCGAGCGGGCGGACATCTGGCTGACCGACCACGCCGGCCGGCTCCTGCCGCCCCCGGCGGCCCGGGCGCCGGCCGACCCGCCCGGACGCCGACCACCCCGTCACCGCCGCGGCCCGCACCGGCCTGCCGCAGCGCGCCGCCGCCGACGGCCCGGACGCCCCCGCCGCCTCACCCTCCCGCTCACCGCCCGCAATACCGTCCACGGCGTGCTGGACCTGGTCCGCGCCGCCGACTTCGACCCGGACGACGTCGCCATGCTGACCGAGTTCGCCGGCCGCGCCGCCGTCGCCTTCGACAACGCCCAGCGCTACGAGCGCGAGCGGCACACCGCCGAGACCCTCCAGCGGGCCATGCTCACCGACCTGCCGACCGGCTCCGGCGTCCGCCTCGCGGCCCGCTACCTCCCGGCCACCCGCGGCATGAACGTCGGCGGCGACTGGTACGACGCCTTCACCCGCCCCGACGGCTCGCTGCTCACCGTCGTGGGCGACGTCACCGGCCACGGCCTGCGGGCCGCGGTGATGATGGGTCAGCTCCGGCACGCCCTGCGCGCCTACGGCATGAGCCAGGACTCGCCCGGGGAGCTGCTCACCCGCCTGCACGTCTTCCTGCGCCACACCGAGCCCGGCCTGTGCGCCACCGCCGTGATCGCCCACCACCGCCCCGGCAGCCCGGAGGTCACCTGGGCCACCGCCGGCCACCTCCCGCCGCTGCTGCGCGGGGCCGACGGGGAGATCCGGGCGCTGCGGCAGCGCGGCGGGGCGATGCTCGGCCTCCCGATGGACCAGACCGTCCGCGACCACCGCCTCCTCCTCGCTCCCGGCTCCGCCCTGCTGCTCTACACCGACGGCCTGGTCGAGCGCCGCCGCGAGGACGTGGCTCGGCATCGACCGGCTCGCCACGGTCCTCGGCTCCTCCGCACCGCTCGGGCGGCGACACCGAGGCCGGCGCCGAGGACGTCCTGAACCGGATGCTGCCGCGAACTGTTCGCGCGAGGACGACATCTGCTTCCTGCTCACCAGGCCCCGGCGGCCTGACCGGCCACCGGACCCCGTCCGCCCGCTACCCGGCGCGCTCCGGGCGGTAGCCGCGCGCCCACAGGGTGGCGAGCAGCAGCAGGAGCACCACCGGGCCGGCGGCGAGCGACACGCGGCAGCAGGGCCAGCAGCAGCGGCAGCAGCACCGCCGGGGCGAAGTGCGCCAGGAGGCCGCGCGCCCGGCCCGGGGTGTCCAGGGTCGGCAGCACCGCCACCGCCGTCACCGCGAAGTAGCCGGCCAGGGCGGCGCACAGCAGCCGCCGGGTGTCGTCGGGCAGCGGGCCGCCGGCGTGCTCGACCGGCCGGCCGAGACCGGCCGCCAGCGCCGCCAGCGCGGCGGAGCCAGCGCGTGGCAGAGCAGCACCCAGCGCGGCCGGCCGCCGCGAGCAGCTGCGGGAAGGCGACCGCGCCGCGCCGCACGCTCAGCACCGACAGCGCGGCCAGCAGCGTCATCGCGGCCAGCCGGTCCAGGCCAGCCGGACGTCCCAGTGCTCCCGGTCGGACGCGGCGCGGATCACCTGGATCACGCCCTCGCCGAGCACGATCACCATGAACAGGCCCAGCCGCTCCCCAGGTGCGTGGCGTCCACCTCCGCCTCGCCGCAGCTCCGGCAGCGGCCGGTCCGCCCCCGGCCCGCCCGGGTGCCGCCGCTGCCGGGCCGCCAGCGCGCGGCGATCCGTTCCCGGTCGTCGCCCCTGGCGGCGGCCAGCAGCAGCGCGTCCACCAGCAGGCCCGCGCCCCACAGCCAGTAGCGCCAGCCCTCCGGCGCGAAGAGCGACACACCCACGGCACCCCGCCCGCCGCGTACTGCGCGATCGGCCAGTCCGGCACCACCAGCAGGCTCCGGCCCTGCCGCCACAGCCGCCCCGCGTACCAGCGCAGCAGCACGTAGGCGAGCGCGAAGGCGTTCGCCCGGGTGCTCTCGTGCACGCCCTCGACGGCCGCCGCCATCACCGCCATCCCGGCCATCGCCGCGAACAGCGCGAACGAGCTGGTCCGCTCCGCGGCACGTCCCCGTACACCGTGAAGCACGCCCAGCTCAGCCAGAACGCCCGCGAACAGCAGCCCGTACAGCCCGACCGCGCCCCAGTCCGGCCCGGCGTGCAGGAGGTGCGCCAGCTGCCCGACCCCGGCCACCGCGATCAGGTCGAAGAACAGCTCGTTCCACCCCGCGTGCCGCTCGGCCGCCGCGCCCGTCCCGTCCTCCGCGTCCACCCCCATGATCGGCACCGCCCGGCGGGACGGCTCCGGCGCGCCGCACGCGCCGCACGCGCCTCAGCGCAGGATGCCCGCCCGGCGGGCCGCCGCCACCCACTGTGGGAACTCGGACAGCAGGCGGTCGTAGAGCTCCGGGTCCGGGAGGGTGCTGATGTCGTCGACCGCGAAGAAGCCGACGTTGTCGACCCGGCGGCCGGGCAGCGTGTCGAAGCGCTCCAGGACGCCGTAGTCGCCGTGGCCGAGGCCGACGAACTGCCAGAACACCGGCTCCTCGACGGCCGCCCGCAGCTCGCGCTCGATCTCGCTGTTGCGGTAGACGCCGCCGTCGGAGAAGAACAGCACCAGGGTCGGCTCGTCCGCCGGGTTCTCCCGGACGTGGTCGCGGACCTGCGCGATCACCCGCTGCTCGTCGTTGCCGATGCCGACGGACTTCATGTCGATCCGCCCGTCGGGCAGCGGCGGACGGAGCCTGCGGCGGCGAACAGCGACACCTCACCGACCCGGACGTGCCGGCCCAGCCACTGCGGCAGCTCGGACAGCCGCAGGTCGGGCAGCCGGGCGGGCCAGGTGGCGAAGGTCCAGGTCGCCTGCATGGTGCGGTCCGCGTCCAACTGGGCGGCGACGGCGGCCATCCGCTCCACCACGTCGGCGACCACGCCCCGATGGTAGAGCCCGGCCATCGAACCGGAGGCGTCCAGCACCAGGACCACCCGCGCGGTGAGGTGCTGGGCGCCGTGCTTGCGCAGGCTGACCGCGACCTGCCGCTTGCGCAGGCTCAGCCGCTCGCGCATGTCGACGGGCAGCGCCAGCTCGTCCCGGGCCGAATCCTCCTGACGTGCCGTCACCTCCGGCACGGGCGAGGGCATGGGCACGGGCGAGGGCATGGGCACGGGCGAGGGCTCCGGCTCCGGCTCCGGCTCCGGCTCCGGCTCCGGCTCCGGCTCCGGGAGGGTGAACCCGTGCGCGACGGCGAGACCCGCCAGGCCGTCCGCCCAGCCCTGGCCGACGGCGCGGAACTTCCAGCGGCCCCCGCGCCGGTACAGCTCGCCGCAGACCAGCGCGGTCTCCGCGCCCGCGCCGGGGTCGAAACGGGCCAACTCGGCCCCGCCACGGGCGTCGCCGAGCAGCAGCGACAGCCCGGGGACGGCGCCGAGCCCGGCGCCGTCCGAGAGCGCCAGCAGCAGCACCCGCTGCACGGCGGGCGCCAGCGCGGCCAGGTCGACGTCGATCCCGTCCGGCCGCACCAGGACGCCGGGGGCCTGCGCGCGGACCAACCGCGGGCCGTCGTCCGGCCCGATCAGCAGCGCGGCGGTGCCGACCGCGGGGACCCCGGGCCCGGCGCGCCAGGCGAGTCGGGCCCGGACGGCGGCGGCGTCGACCGGCAGGTTGCCGCCCTTGGGGAGTGGAGTCGCTGTCACCTCCCCAGTCTGCCCGCCGCGCCCGCGCCGGGCACCGTCCGGTCCCGGTCCGTCGCGCGTGCGCGGGTTACGGTGGGACGGGAGCGAGGTGGTCCGGGTGCGGACGGTGACCGACTGGCTGGGCGGCCTGTCCGGGCCGGTGGTGTACGCGGTGGTGGCGGCGCTGGTGTTCGCCGAGGACGCGCTGTTCTTCGGCTTCGTGCTGCCCGGCGAGACCGCGGCGGTGCTCGGCGGGGTGCTGGCCCACCAGGGCGGCGTCTCGCTGGGCTGGGTCCTGGTGACGGTGGTGGGCGCGGCGGTGCTCGGCGACTCGGTCGGCTACGAGGTGGGCCGGCGGCTGGGCCCGCGGGTGCTGGAGACCACGTCGCTGCGCCGGCACGCGGACCGGATCGGCCGCGCCCAGGACCTGATCCGCCGCCGGGGCCCGGCGGCCGTCCTGCTGGGCCGGTTCGTGGCCTTCTTCCGCGCCCTGATGCCCGCCCTGGCGGGGGTGTCCCGGATGCCGTACCGCCGGTTCCTGCTGTTCAACGCGCTCGGCGGCCTGCTGTGGGGCGTCGGCTTCGTCCTGCTCGGCTACTTCGCGGGCGCGGCTACACCAGGGTCGAGGGGACGGTCGGCCGGACCGCCGCGCTGGTGGTGGCGGGCGTGCTGGTGCTGGCGGTGCTGGTCCACTACGTCCGCGGCCACCGCAGGGAGCACGCCCGGGAGAAGGAGCACCCGGGCGCGGAGGAGCACGCGGGCGGGGACGACTGACCCGGCCGGAGGGGGCCGTTCGGCCCTCGGCCCGGCCCCGGTGCGCGGCGCACAGTGGGGGGCATCGGGAAAGGAGTTCTGATGGACCGTCTGCAGACCCGCCCCAGGGCCGAGGTGCTGGTGGAGACCCGCGGCGCGGTGTCGGCCGGTGCGCCGGACTACGCGCGGGTGAAGGTGCGGGCCGTGCTGGAACGGCTGGAGGAGCCGGTGCTCGGGGTGCGGGTGCGGCTGGTCCAGGAGCCGCACCGCACGGTGGCCCGGCCGTCACTGGCCCAGGTGGTGGTGGACCTGAACGGCCGCCCGGTGCGGGCGCACGTCGCGGCGCGGACCATGCGCGAGGCCGTCGACCTGCTCCAGGACCGGCTGGTCTCCCGGCTGGCCCGGCTGCGCCGGCAGCGGCAGCACCCGCACGAGCCGCTGGGCCTCCCGGCCGACGGCGGCGGGCACCGTCCCGAGCACCGGGTCCGCCCGCCCGAGGAGCGCCGGGTGGTGCGGCACGGGAGCTACGGCCCGGCCCGCTGCACGCCGCTCGCCGCGGTGCGCGAACTGGAGGCGCTGGACCACGACTTCCACCTGTTCACGGACGCGGGCAGCGGCCGGGAGGGCGTGGTGTACCGGGGCACCGCGGGCGGCTACCGGCTGGCCTCGGCCGGGCCGCTGTCCGCGCCGGTGCCGGGGCTGGTGACCGGTCGGCTGGCCGTGCCGCGGCTGACCCTCGCCGGGGCCCGGGAGCGGCTGGACCTGAGCGGTCTGCCGTTCGTCTTCTTCACCGACGCCGGGACCGGCCGCGGCCACGTCCTGTACCGCCGCTACGACGGCCACTACGGGCTGGTCGCGCCCGCCGGGTAGCGGACCGGCTCCCGGCGGCCGTGGGGGTCCGGCCGGGAGCGGCGCGGCCCGGGGGCCGGGGGCGGTGTGGGGCCGTCCCCGGTTCCCCGCGCGTCCGCTGCGGGGCGCGGGGGGACGCTCCGGGGCGCGGCGGGACGCTCCGGGGCGGGGCGCGGCGGCCGGTTCAGCGCGTCGTCTCGCGGATGTTCGGGACGGCCCGGACCAGGGTGACCACGCCGCCGGCCACCAGGGCGACGGCGAGGAGTTCGGGGATCAGCAGCAGGCCGGTGCGGACCTGCTCGTCGAACAGGACGACGCCGAGCAGCAGGCTGACCGAGGCGTCGCCGATGGTCAGCGCGGGCTGGGAGGCGAGCAGCGGGCCGGCCTGGAGGGCGTTCTCCAGCAGCAGGACGGCGGCGATGCCGGTGAGCGCGAAGCCGTACGTCTGCCAGGCGGTCAGGAAGGCGGCCGGGCCGTGGTCGGAGAAGGTGCCGGTGGCGGACTTCAGCAGGGCCGCGGTCAGCGCGTTGCCGATCGCGGCGGCGGTGCCCAGGGCCCCGGCCCGGAACACCGGGCCCCGGCCGCGGGCGGCGGCCACGCAGAGCGCCATCGCCCCGAGGCAGCCGGCCAGGACGGGCGTCCACCGGCTCATCGGCGCGTGGTCCTCGGCCCCGGAGGGCGCGGCGCACCCGAGGAACAGCGCGAGGCCGCCGACCACGGCCGCGACGCCCGCCCATCCGGCGGGCGGAATCCGCCGGTGCAGCAGCGGCACGGCGATCAGCAGCGCGAACGGCAGTTCCAGCACGAAGACCGGCTGCACCAGCGCGAGCGGCCCGAACACCAGGGCCAGGGCCTGGAACAGCGCCGCCCCGGCCACCCCGAGGATGCCCAGCACCCAGGCCGGGTCCCGGGCCAGCACCGCCAGGAAGCGCAGCCCCCCCCCGCGCCACCCGGGACGCCGCCTTCCGCTGGAAGGCGGTCCCGGCCGCGTTGGAGGCGGCCCCGAGCACGGCGAACACCACAGCGAGCACGTCCACCCGAGACCGGTTCCCCCCTCCGCGCGCGCCGAACCCCGCTTCCCCCGGACGGCCGAAGCCCCTTCCCCGCGCGGGGAAGGGGCTTCGGAGCGGCGGTTACCGCTGGCCGGTCCAGGCGGAGCGGGGCTGGGTCTTCACGCCGCGGAGGGAGGCCGGGTCGATGTCGACGTCGGCGTAGAAGACGCCGAGGTTGTAGCCGTCGCCCTGGGTGTTGACGGTGACGTTGATGCCGGTGTCGCCGTTGCGCAGGTACGGGGAGACGTCCCAGCGGTTGGCGTCGTAGCCGAAGGAGTTGGGGTAGGCGGGGTTGCGCGGGAAGCGCTGGGCCGGGTCGGCGTTGTCGAGGTTGGAGGTGAAGGCGTCGTCCGCCGGGTGCAGGGCGTCGGAGAAGCGGGTGAGCGGGCCGTTGGTGGACTTCATGTCCATCGTGTCGCCGGTCCACTTGTGGTCGCCGTCATAGACGACCCAGCCGAGGTGGCCGGTGACGGGGCCGCTGGCGGGGGTCTTGATGCCGCTCAGGACGCCGGTGAGGGCGGGGCTGTTGGGCAGTTCGGGCTGGAAGCCGTCCCAGACGTGCAGGTGGCGCAGGGGCTCGCACTCGCGCTCGTAGGCGACGACGACCGTCCAGCCGCCCCAGCTGTGGGCCTTGACGACGGAGTCCATGTCGGCGGCCTCGTAGGTGCCGGAGCCGTGGTTGCGGACCTGCTCGGTGATGTCGGCGGAGGCCTGGTAGCTGCTCTCGTCGTCGGTGGTGATGTAGCCGATGGAGGGCTGCTGGTTGGCGATGTTGGTGTACTGGGCGTCGCCGGGGAACTTGAAGTAGATCTCGTCGATCTGGCTCTCGGGCAGGACGGTGCTGCCGATGCCGCGGGTGCCGCCCCAGTAGAGGCGGGCGAACTTGACGGTGGCGTCCTCGGGGATCTGGAGGTCGGCGGAGCTGGAGGAGTAGATCGGGTCGCCGAGCGGGCCGATGTGGCCGGGGCCGTCGATGTTGATGTACTTCATCTGGAAGTTGTTGTTGATCGGGCGCGAGCCGTCCCCGTTGCGGGCCTGCTCGCAGGGAGCCTGGGCCGGGTCGACGGGGGGCTGGGTCTCGTCGCAGGTCATCAGGGTGTTGCTGATGTGGGTGATGCCGCCGTGGAAGTCGCCCTCGAAACGGGTGGTGAAGGGCAGCCGGTTCTCGGTGATGGTGGTCGCGGCCGCGACCCGCTGGTGGGGGCGGCGGGACGGCTGTCGGTGGAGTACGCGGCCGGGACGGCCAGGGTGCTCGCGGCGGCCACGAAGGCGGAGGTGGCGATCAGTGCGCGCCGGGTGGGACGGGGACGAGACAAGGCGGGATCTCCTCTGACGAACGGTCGGTTGCCTTCTTGCGAAGACACGCCAACCTGACCATCCGTCAGGCCGGAGATCGGCGTATTGGGCCGAACGACGGCATTCCTGAGTGTTTCCTGGGAACGCCGTCGTCCGGAGGTGGCGGCCGGGTCGACGGCGCACGTGGTGCGGCCCGCCGCGCGCTCGGGCCGGAGTGCGCGGCGGGCCGGGTCCGGGGGTGGTCGGCCGGTGGGGCGGGCGGTCGGCGGGACGGGCGGTCAGCGGGCCGTCACGGGTAGGAGACGACGTTGCTGGGGCCGCCGAAGGTGGGGTCGACGGCGCGGCCGGTGCCGTTGATCACCGAGTCGATGCCGCCGGAGCCGTTCAGGAAGACGGTCAGCAGGTCGTGGAACGTGACGCCCGGGGTGCTCGGGGCCTGGAAGGCCGTCGAGTTGCGGATGTCGACGCCCTGGTTGAAGTAGGAGTAGCTGCCCATGCCCCAGCCCTCGAAGGTCTTCACCTTCGGGCCGACGGCGAACGCCGGGTAGCCCTTCTGCTTCCTGCTCGCCATCCAGGCGGCCTGGTTCGGCACGTCGTAGGGGTTCTCGTTCTGGAAGAACACCACCTTGCCGTGCTCGCCGTTCCACTCGACCTCGGTCTTCTGGAAGTGCTCGACGGCGAGGCCGGTGGCGGTGACCCGGTCGCCGTTGACGACCAGTCCGGTGTCGCTGCGGGCGCCGGTCCAACTGCCGCCGCCGGCACCGTGGTCGGCGCGCCAGATCCAGGCGTCGTCGATCAGGGTGTCGTCGCTGTTGACCTCCAGCGCGGTGTCGGCCGCGCCGTTCAGCGCGCCGCCGACCCGGAAGAACACGTCGGACAGGGCGATCGGGTCGTTCCGGTGCGAGTCGTCGCTCCCCCGGTTGCCGACCTGCATCAGGACCTTGGACTTCTTCTCCCCCGCGTCGATGATCAGGCCGGAGACGTTGACGCCGTCCACGTCGTCGACCTTGAGGGCGGCGTTGCCCTCGGTCGGGACGAGGGTGGCGAAGCCGAGGCCGATCACCTGGGTGCCGGGGCGGGTCACCTTGATCGCGTCGGGCAGTTGGTGGACGCCGGGGGTGAGCAGCAGGTGGCGGCCGGCCTTGAGGGCGGCGTTGATCTGCTTGACGTCGGCGCCGGGGCGGACCACGTAGAAGTCGTCCAGGGAGATCGAGCGGCCCGGGGTGGGACCGTCCGCCCAGCTGGTGCCGCGCGAGTCGCGCCGGACGGCGGGCACGAACACCCGGTACCGGCCGCGGTCGTCCAGGTAGAGGTAGGGGGCCTCGCGGGTGACCGGGCAGGTGTCCAGGGTGGTGTAGGGGGCGGCGGCCGGGTCGGTGGAGAAGGACTGCGCGGGGGCGCCCTCGGTGCCGCAGAACACCTGGTTCCAGACGCCGTTGCTCCAGCCGTCCAGGCTGCTGGTGCGGGTGAAGAACTGCTGCTGGGAGCCGTTGACCACGGTGGCGCCGGTGAACTGGGAGTCGGCGATGAAGCCGCCGCTGGCCCAGGAGGGCGAGCCGGTGCAGTAGTCCATCAGCGTCACGTTGCCGTTCAGCCGGACCCGGCGCAGCGGCGCGGCCTGGGAGACCGCCCAGAAGTCGGTGTTGCCGTAACAGCCGCTCTGGCCCGCGACGTTGACGGTGAGGTTGCTGAGCGAGCGCCAGAAGTTGGTGGTGGCGTAGCACTGCGACTGGTCGCCGCCGACGCACTGGTTGTACACGTTGACGGAGCCGTTGATCACCACGTCGCCGGGGTTGCGGCCGAGGCCGGCCACGCTCTCGTAGAAGCCGACCGGGAAGACCAGCGGGTCGGCGGCGGTGCCGTAGGTGCCGGGCTTGAACAGGACCGCGTAGCGCTGGGGGCCGAACTCGTTGCCGGCCTGGGCCTGGGCGAGGGCGTTCAGCCGGTCCTGGATCTGGGCCTTGGGCATGCTCGGGTCGAGCACGATCGCGTTCTCGCCGAGGCTGCCGCCGCCGGGCGGCACGGGGGCCGCGGCGGCCTGGGTGGTGGGGGCGACGAGGGCCGCGACCAGGGCGGTCGCGGCGGCGGCCGCGAGGCCGTATCTGCGGTACCGGGGAGCTCGGTTCATGGGGGTGCACACCCGTCTGGTGGGTTCCGGGGAGGACGGCCGGGACCGGACGGCTCGCTGACGGCACGTCAGCTCTCGAACCGGCCCGCTTACTTCACGCCGAGATTTAACGTCTGAGAAAAGAGGGGCGTCAAGACCTGTGACGTGCCCGGTCCGGCCGGGCACGGCGGAGGGCCGGACCCCGGGCGGGGTCCGGCCCTCGGTGCGGCGCCGGTCAGCGCCGGTCAGCGCCGGTCAGCGCCGGTGGGCGGTGGTCGGCGGCCCCGGTCGGCGGTCGGTGGCGGCGGGGGCTCAGCCGGCCAGGATCGCCGCCGCCAGCTCACGCATCTCGACCTTGCGGACCTTGCCGGTGACCGTCATCGGGAACTCGTCGACCACGTGTACGTAGCGCGGGACCTTGAAGTGGGCCAGCCGTCCGGTGCAGAATGCGCGCACCGCCTCGGCCGTGAGCGGCGGCGCGCCCTCGCGCATCCGCACCCAGGCCATCAGCTCCTCGCCGTACTTGGCGTCGGGCACCCCGATCACCTGGACGTCGAGCACGTCCGGGTGGGTGTACAGGAACTCCTCGATCTCGCGCGGGTACACGTTCTCGCCGCCGCGGATCACCATGTCCTTGATCCGGCCGGTGATGGAGAGGTACCCCTCCGCGTCCATCACCGCCAGGTCGCCGGTGTGCATCCAGCCGTCGGCGTCGACCGCCTCGGCGGTCCGCTCCGGCTCGGCCCAGTAGCCGAGCATCACCGAGTAGCCGCGGGTGCACAGTTCGCCGGGCTCGCCGCGCGGGACGGTGCGGCCGGTGTCCGGGTCGACCACCTTGACCTCCAGGTGCGGCCCGACCCGGCCGACGGTGGAGACCCGGCGCTCGACCGAGTCGTCGACCCGGGTCTGGGTGGAGACCGGGGAGGTCTCCGTCATGCCGTAGCAGATCGACACCTCGGTCATGCCCATCCGGTCCATCACGCCCTTCATCACCTCGGTCGGGCACGGGGCGCCCGCCATGATGCCGGTGCGCAGGCTGGACAGGTCGTACCCGTCGAAGCCCGGGTCGGCCAGCTCGGCGATGAACATGGTCGGCACCCGTACAGCGAGGTGCACCGCTCGGCGGCCACCGCGGCGAGCGTGGCGGCGGCGTCGAAGGCCGGGGCCGGGATCACCGTGCAGGCGCCGTGCGAGGTGGCGGCGAGGTTGCCCATCACCATGCCGAAGCAGTGGTAGAAGGGGACCGGGAGGCAGATCCGGTCCCGCTCGGTGTAGTGGCACAGCTCGCCGACGAAGTAGCCGTTGTTCAGGATGTTGCGGTGCGAGAGCGTCGCGCCCTTGGGGAAGCCGGTGGTGCCCGAGGTGTACTGGATGTTGATCGGGTCGTCGGCGCTCAACTCCCGCTCGATCGCCTCCAGTTCGGCCCGGTCGCCGGCCCGCCCGGCGGCCAGCAGGTCCGGCCAGTCCGGGCCGTCCAGCAGCACCACCGCGGCCAGCTCCGGACAGCGCGGGCGCACCTCGGCGATCATGCCCGCGTAGTCGGAGGTCCGGAACCGCTCGGCGGCCACCAGCAGCCGCACCCCCGCCTGCACCAGCACGTACTCCACCTCGTGCGCGCGGTACGCCGGGTTGATCGTCACCAGGATCGCGCCGAGCCGGGCGGTGGCGTACTGGGTGAGCGTCCACTCGGCCCGGTTCGGCGCCCAGATGCCCACCCGGTCGCCCCGGCCCACGCCCCGCGCGCGCAGCCCGAGCGCCACCGCGTCCACGTCGGCGGCGAACTCGGCGTACGTCCAGCGCCGGCCGGTGGCGCACTCGACCAGCGCCTCCCGCTCCGGGAAGGCCCGCACCGCCCGGTCGAGGTCGGCCCCGATGGTGTCGCCGAGCAGCGGCACCGCGGACGGGCCGGAGGAGTGGCTGAGCGGGAGCGGATCGCGCGACAAGGGGGCCTCCTGGGCGGGGTGTACCGACGGGTACCCATGCTGCGCAGCCGGAGGCCGCTTGACCAGCCCCTTCCCGGGATTCGGTCCGGCGCCCGGTCCGCGAGCGCGCGGTCGGCGGGGGCGGGGGTGACGGGGGGTCAGTCCGGCGTCGGGGCAGGGTGGTCGCGGGGCAGCTCAGGAAGCATGATTAGGCTAACCTAACCTAAGTGGGTCGGGGTCCTCCGATCCGCCGCATCCGTACACCCGGGAGCACCCCCATGCCGTTCACCACCCGCATACCCGCACCCGCCACCGCGGCCACCGGCACCGGCCCCGAGCCCGGCGCCGCCCTCGGTGCCGGGGACAGCTTCGAGGGGCGGGTCGCGCTGGTCACCGGCGCCGCCCAGGGCATCGGCGCGGCCGTGGCCGCCCTGCTCGCCGCGCGCGGCGCCCGGGTGGTCGGCTGCGACCTGCGCGGCGGCGACGGCGGTGAGAGCGGCGGTGACGGCGGTGCGGACGGTGGCGGCCCGGCGACCGGCCCGGGCGCCGTCCAGCGGCTGGACGTCACCGACGGGGCCGCCGTCGAGGCGCTGGTGGAACGCGTGGAGCGCGAGGTCGGCCCGGTGGACGTGCTGGTGAACGTCGCGGGCGTGCTGCACGTGGCGCCCGCGCTGGAACTCACCGACGCCGACTGGCAGCACTCCTTCGACGTCAACACCACCGGCGTCTTCCACACCTGCCGCGCCGTCGGGCGCCGGATGGCCGAGCGCGGCCGGGGCAGCATCGTCACCGTCGGCTCCAACGCCGCCGGCGTCCCGCGCACCGGCATGGCCGCGTACGCCGCGTCCAAGGCCGCCACCACCATGTACGTCCGCTGCCTGGGCCTGGAGCTCGCCGCCGCCGGGGTGCGCTGCAACCTGGTCTCCCCCGGCTCCACCGACACCGCCATGCAGCGCTCGCTGTGGACCGACCCCGACGCCGAACGCCGCGTCCTGGAGGGCGATCCGGGCAGCTACCGGGTCGGCATCCCGCTCGGCCGGATCGCCGATCCCGAGGACGTCGCCGAGGCCGTCGCCTTCCTGGCCGGCGACCGCGCCCGGCACATCACCATGCACGACCTGTACGTCGACGGCGGCGCGACGCTGCGGGCCTGACCCGCCCGGCGCGTCCGACGCCTCCGGCCCGCCCGACGCGGCGCGCCCCGGCCCGGCCGGCGGGCTCCGCGGGTCCGTGCGGCGGTCCTCCCGCGACCGCCCCGGGCCGCTCCGCCACGTCCCGCCCCGAACTCCCCTTCTCGTCCCCCTCCGCCATCCTCCCGCCCTCGCAGTGCCGGCGCGCGCCCCGCGTCGGCGGAACGGAGCAGCAGCATGACCACGGCCTCCGAGCTCCGGCCGCCCGCCACCAGTACCGCCTCCGGCGGCGCCGGTCCGCTACCCGGCGACCTGCCCGGCAGCGACCTGCTGGCCGCGTACCGTCCCGGACCGGACCGGGCCCTGCTCGCCACGCCCACCCGCACCCTGCTCGCCGAGGGCGTGCACCGCACGGTCGACGACCCGGCGGCGGCCGGGCGGGTGCTCGCCGAGGCCCGGCCCGACGGCGGGGAGCGGCTGCTGATCGGCGCGATCCCGTTCGACCCGGCCGCGCCCGCCCGGCTGTTCGTCCCCGACCGGGTCCGCCGGGCCGGGCCGGTACCGCCGCCGTCCGGGGTGCCGCTGGCCACCGACCGCACCGGCGAAGGGCGTTGGCACAGCCGCCCGGTGCCGGAACCGGACGGGTACCGGGCGGCGGTCGCGGAGGCCGTGCGCCGGCTGGCCGGCGACTCGCCGCTGGAGAAGGTGGTGCTGGCCCGCACCCTGGAGCTGACCGCGCCCGGCGGGAGCGACCTGGCCGCGATGGCGGCCCGGCTGGTGCACCGCGACCCGCACGGCTACACCTTCGCGGTGCCGGCCGGCGGCACCGCCACCCTGATCGGCGCCAGCCCCGAGCTGCTGGTGTCGCGGCGCGGCACCCGGGTGGTCTCCAACCCGCTGGCCGGTTCGGCCGCCCGCAGCGCCGACCCGGTGGAGGACCGGCGGCGCGCCGAGGCGCTGCTGGAGTCCGCCAAGGACCTCGCCGAGCACGCCTTCGTGGTCGACGCGGTCCGCGCCGCGCTCGCCCCGTTCTGCACCGAGCTGGTCGCGCCGGAGCGGCCGTCCCTGCTGCGCACCGCCGCGATGTGGCACCTGTCCTCCACCGTCACCGGCGTCCTGCGCGAACCCGCCACCAGCGCGCTGGAGTTGGCCCTCGCCCTGCACCCGACCCCGGCGGTCTGCGGCACCCCCACCGCGCACGCCCGGGCCGCGATCGGCGAACTGGAGCCCTTCGACCGGGGCCTGTACACGGGCGTGGTCGGCTGGGGCGACGCCTCCGGCGACGGCGAGTGGGTGGTCACCCTGCGCTGCGCCGAGGCCGACGGCGACCGGCTGCGCCTGTTCGCGGGCGCGGGCGTGGTCGCCGCCTCCGACCCGGAGCTCGAACTCGCCGAGACCGCCGCCAAGTTCCGCACCTTCCTGCACGCGGTGGGCCTGGCGGACACCCGATGAGCCCCCACCCCGACGAGGCCGTCACCCGCCGCTGGAACGGCCGCCTGCTGGACGCCGGACTGCGCCAGCACGACACCGCGCCCGAGACCGGCGCCCGGGCCGGCGCCGAGACCCGCACCGCCGCCGGAGCCGGAGTTCACGCCGGGGCCGGGGCCGAGGCCGGGGCCGGGGCCGACGTCCAGACCGGGACGACCCGCACCGCCGCCGGGTCGGGTGCCGGAGCCGACGCCGGGCCCGGTACCGTCGCGGCGGCCGATTCCCTGCCCATCCAGTCGAGTTGCCCGCCGGAGGACGTCCGATGACCCTGTACCCGCCCGAGGCCGCCGCCCGTCACCGTGCCGCCGGGTACTGGACCGGTGAGCTGCTGGACGCGATGATCCGGCGGCACGCCGCCGCGACGCCGGAGCGGGTCGCGGTCACCGACCGGGAGCGGCGGTGGAGTTACGCCGAGCTGGACGCCCGGGCGGACCGGCTGGCGGCCGGACTGGCGGCCCGCGGGCTGCGCCGGGGTGACCGGGTGGTGCTGCAACTGCCGAACGTGGCGGAGTTCTTCGAGGTGTTCTTCGGCGCGCTGCGGGCCGGGGTGGTGCCGGTGATGGCGCTGCCCGCGCACCGGCGCTCCGAGATCGGGTACTTCTGCGAGTTCGCCGAGGCCCGGGCGCTGTTCGTGCCCGACCGCCACGAGGGCTTCGACCACCGGGAGCTGGCGGCCGAGGTGCGGGCGGCGGTGCCGCAGCCGCTGGAGGTGTTCGTGGTGGGCGAGCCGGGGCCGTTCTCCCCGCTGGCCGAGCTGCGGGCCCCGCGGACGCGCCGCTGCCCGCCCCGCCGGACTCCGGCGACCTGGCCTTCCTCCAGCTGTCCGGCGGCTCGACCGGCCTGCCGAAGCTGATCCCGCGCTGCCACGACGACTACCTGTACAGCGTCCGGGCGTCCGCCGGGATCTGCGGGCTCTCGGCGGAGTCGGTGTACCTGTGCGCGCTCCCGGCGGCGCACAACTTCCCGCTGTCCTCCCCCGGCACGCTCGGCACCTTCTTCGCGGGCGGCCGGGTGGTGCTGGCCCCCGACCCGAGCCCGGCCACCGCGCTCGGCCTGATCGCCCGCGAGCGGGTCACGCTGACCGGCGTGGTGCCGCCGCTCGCGCTGGCCTGGGCGGGCGCCGCCGAGGCCGCCGGGCCGGACGGGCCGGACCTGTCCAGCCTGGAGCTGCTCCAGGTCGGCGGGGCCAAGCTCAGCGAGGAGGCCGCGCGCCGGCTCGGACCGGCGCTCGGCTGCCGCCTCCAGCAGGTGTTCGGGATGGCGGAGGGCCTGGTCAACTACACCCGTCCCGAGGACGACGAGCACACCGTGCTGACCACCCAGGGCCGTCCGATCTCCCCGGACGACGAGGTCCGGGTGGTCGACGACGAGGACCGCGACCTGCCCGACGGCACCGCCGGCCACCTGCTCACCCGCGGCCCGTACACCATCCGCGGCTACTGGCGGGCCCCGGAGCACAACGCCCGCTCGTTCACCGCCGACGGCTTCTACCGGACCGGCGACATCGTCCGCCGCACCGCCACCGGGCACCTGGTGGTGGAGGGCCGGGCCAAGGACCAGATCAACCGGGGCGGCGAGAAGGTCGCCGCCGAGGAGGTGGAGAACGTGCTGCTGGCGCACCCGGCGGTGCACGACGCGTCGGTGGTGGCCGAGCCCGACGAGTTCCTCGGCGAGCGGTCCTGCGCGTACGTGATCCTCCGGCCGGGCGCCGAGCGGCCCCGGCCGGTCGAGCTGAAGTCGTTCGTGCGGGCCGCCGGGCTGGCCGGGTACAAGGTGCCGGACCGGGTCGAGTTCGTCGCGGCCTTCCCGTCCACCGGCATCGGCAAGGTCAGCAAGAAGGACCTGCGCGCCCACCAGAACTGACCGTCCGCCGGACGCGTCAGGCCCGTCAGAGAGGACCCTCCCCGTGGCGCTTCCCGCCATCGCCCCCTACGAGCTGCCCACCGAGCTGCCGCCGAGCCGCGTCCCGTGGCGGGTCGACCCGGCCCGGGCCGCCGTCCTGGTGCACGACCTCCAGCACTACTTCCTGGGGGCCTTCCCGGCCGCCGGGCCGCCGCTGGAGCCCGTGCTGGCCCACACCGCGCGCATCCTGGCCGCCGCCCGGGCGGCCGGGCTGCCGGTGTTCTACTCGCACCAGCGCGGCGGCCAGACGCCCGAACAGCGCGGCCTGCAACTGGACTTCTGGGGCCCCGGCCTGCCCGCCGACGAGCACGCCCAGGCGATGCCCGCCGCGGTCGCGCCCGAGCCCGGCGACCGGCTGGTGCTGAAGTGGAAGTACAGCGCGTTCGTCCGCACCGACCTGGCCGAGCAGTTGGCCGAGCTGGGCCGCGACCAGCTGGTCATCGTCGGCGTGTACGCCCACATCGGGGTGCAGATGACCGCCGCCGACGCCTGGCAGCGCGACCTCCAGGCGTTCGTGGTCGCCGACGCCGTCGCGGACTTCTCCGCCGAGCAGCACCGCGAGGCGCTGCGCTGGACGGCCGGGAAGTGCGCCGTCGTCCTGGACACCGCGCGGTTGCTGGCCCAGGTGGCGGCGGCGGAGCCGGCCCCGGAGGGGGTGTCGTGACGCTCCCCGCCGCCCGGCTGCTGGCCGCCGGGGTCACCCTCCGGTACGGCGACCGGCCGGTCGCCGCCGACCTGACGGTGGGCGTCCCGGACGGCTCGTTCACCGTGATCGTCGGGCCGAACGCCTGCGGCAAGTCCACCCTGCTGCGGGCCTTCGCCCGGCTGCTGCGGCCGACCGCCGGGCAGGTGCTGCTCGACGGCGAGCGGATCGCGACCCTGCCGGCCCGGCAGCTGGCCCGCCGGATGGGCCTGCTGCCGCAGAGCTCGACCGCGCCCGAGGGCATCACCGTCGCCGACCTGGTCGCCCGCGGGCGCTACCCGCACCAGGGGCTGCTGCGCCAGTGGTCGCCCGAGGACCGGCGGATCGTCTGCGACGCGATGACCGCCACCAACGTCGAGGCGCTCGCCGACCGCTTCGTCGACGAGCTGTCCGGCGGGCAGCGCCAGCGGGTCTGGCTGGCCATGGCGATCGCCCAGCAGACCCCGCTGCTGCTGCTCGACGAACCCACCACCTTCCTCGACATCGCGCACCAGGTCGAGGTCCTCGACCTGTGCGCCCGGCTGCGCCGCGAGCAGGGCCGCACCCTGGTCGCCGTGCTGCACGACCTCAACCAGGCCGCCCGGTACGCCACCCACCTGATCGCGCTGCGCGACGGCGCGGTGGTCGCCGAGGGGCCGCCCGGCGAGATCGTCACCGCCGACCTGGTCCGGCGGGTGTTCGACCTGCCCTGCCAGGTCGTCCCCGACCCGCAGACCGGCACCCCGCTGGTCGTCCCGCTCGCGCCGCGATGACCGCCGCCGCCCTCTCCGCCGTCGCGGTGCGCACCGACTTCCGCGACGCCCGCGCCCTGTACGAGCTGTCGCTGCCGTTCATCCGCTCCGGGGCGCTGCGCGCCCGCACCCCCGCCGACTACCGGCACGCCGCGGACACCTTCCTGGTCGTCCGCGGTGCCGCCGCCCCGGACGCCTGCGCCGCGCTGCGCGTGCTCGACCCCGACCCCGGCCACCCGCCCACCGGCGTGCTGCACAACCTCTGCGTGCGCGCCGACCGGCAGGGCCTGGGGCTGGGCAGCCTGCTGATCACCGCCGTCCTGGCGCACGCCCGCCGCACCGCGCTGACCGCCGTGGTCACCGCCACCACCGGCGACGGCACGGTCTTCCGGCACCACGGCTTCGCCGAGATCCCCGCCTCCGCCGCGCCCCCGTCCTGGTCGGCCGCGCTCGACCCGCCCGCGGCTCCCGGGTCTACCGCCGCCTGCTCTGACCCCGCGCCACCGGTCCGGGCCCGGGGCGCGTACGGTCGGAGCGGTGTCCCGCGGACGCGGCGGGCGGAGAGGAGTCCCGATGGGTCCGGCGCGGACGGGGTGCGACCCGGAGGCCGCCGAGGTGCGGCGGTTCTGGGGCGGGTTGGGGCTGCCCGGGCTGATCGACGTGCACACGCACTTCATGCCGGAGCGGGTGCTGCGGAAGGTCTGGGCGTACTTCGACGCCAACGGGCCGCTGATCGGCGCCCGCGGCTGGCCGATCACCTACCGCCGCGCGGAGGACGAACGCACCGCGCTGCTGCGGGAGTTCGGGGTCCGGGCGTTCACCTCGCTGCTGTACCCGCACAAGCCGGGCATGGCGGGCTGGCTGAACGGCTGGGCGGCGGAGTTCGCGGGGCGGACGCCCGACTGCCTGCACACCGCGACGCTGTACCCGGAGCCGGGCGTGGCGGGGTACGTCCGGGAGGCGCTGGAGGCCGGGGCGCGGGTGTTCAAGGCGCACGTGCAGGTCGGCGGCTACGATCCGGCCGACGCGCGGCTGGACGCCGCGTGGGGCCTGCTGGCGGAGGCCGGCACGCCGGTGGTGATCCACTGCGGTTCGGGCCCGGCGCCCGGCGCGCACACCGGGCCGGAGCCGGTCGCCCGGGTGCTGGCCCGGCACCCCCGGCTGACCCTGGTGGTCGCCCACCTGGGCATGCCCGAGTACCGGGAGTTCCTCGACCTGGCCGACCGCCACGCGCGCGTCCACCTGGACACCACCATGGCGTTCACCGACTTCACCGAGGACCTGATGCCCTTCCCCCGCGAGCTGCTCCCCCGCCTCGCGGACCGCGGCGACCGCGTCCTGCTCGGCACCGACTTCCCCAACATCCCCTACCCGTACCTGCACCAGCTCCGCGCCCTGGAGCGCCTCGGCCTGGGCGCCGGCTGGCTGCGCGCGGTCTGCCACGACAACGCGGCCCGGCTGTTCGGCCGGTGAGACGGCGGCCGGGCCGGGAATGAACGGCGGGCGGGGGTGCTGCGGGCCGGTATGGATCTTTCGCTGCCGCCCGTCGCCCCCGTCCCCTCGCCGTCCGGGGGCCTGACCCGGCACGGCGTCAGTTACGCGCTGCGCACCGGCTTCCGGCCGCTGCTGCTGGACCTGCACGTGCCGGCCGGGGCGGGGCCGTTCCCGGTGGTGGTGTGGCTGCACGGCGGCGCGTTCCGGGCCGGCGACCGCCGCTACCTGCCGGACACGGTGCGGCCCGGCGCGGTGTTCGAGACGCTGGTGGCGGCGGGCGTCGCGGTCGCGACGGTCGACTACCGGCTCTCCGGCGAGGCCGTCTTCCCGGCCCAGCTGGATGACGTGACGGCCGCGTTGGGCTACCTGCGGTCGTACGCCGGGGAGTTGGGGCTGGACGTCGACCGGCTCGGGGTGTGGGGCGAGTCCGCGGGGGCGACGCTGGGGGCGCTGGCGGCGCTCACCACGGACGCGGTGGCGGCCGCGGTCTGCTGGTACCCGCCCACCGACCTGGCCGCCCTCGGCCACGACGGGCCGGACTCCCCGATCACCCAGCTGCTGGGCGGCCCGGCCGCCGAGCTGCCGGAGGCGGCCGCACTGGCCAGCCCGGCCCGACGGGTCGCGCCGGGCGCCCCGCCGTTCCTGCTGGTGCACGGGGTGCGGGACGAACAGGTGCCGTTCGCCCAGTCCGAGGTGCTGCACGGGCGGCTGCGCGCGGCGGGCGCCCGCTCGGTGCTGGTGCCGGTCGAGGGCGCCGGGCACTGCTTCGCCGGGTACCCGGACGTGCCCGGCCTGGTCGCGCAGGCGGTGGCGTTCCTGTCCCGCGAGCTGGCCGCCCGCCCCGCGGGCTGAGCGGGCGCGGGGCGGTCCGGGGCGGTCCGGGGCGGGGTCGGCGCGAGACGGGCGGTGGCGGTGCCGGCGCGAGACGGGCGGTGGCGGCTCAGGCGGTGCGCCGCCACTGACGGACGATCAGCCAGAGCAGGTAGCCGCCGCCGACCACGCCGGTCAGCACGCCGACCGGCAGCTGGGTGGGGGCCAACAGCCGCTGCGCGGCCAGGTCGGAGAGGGCCAGCAGCAGGGCGCCCAGCAGGGCCGAGCCGAGCAGGTTGGGGCCGGTGGCGCGGGTGAGGCGGCGGACGGCCTGCGGGGCCATCAGCGCGACGAACGGGACCGGCCCGGCGGCGGCGGTCGCCGCGGCGGTGAGCGCGACGCCGACCAGCACCAGCCAGACCTGTACGGCCTCGGTGCGCACGCCCAGCGAGGCGGCCGTGTCGTCGCCCATCTCCAGCATCCGCAGCGGGCGGCCGAGCAGCACCGCGGCGGGCAGCAGGACCAACAGGGCGAGCGCCATCGGCGTGCAGTGCTCCCAGCCGCGGGCGTTGAGGCTGCCGGTGAGCCAGACCGCGGCGCTCTGGGCGTCGCTGAACGAGGCCCGGGCGATCAGGTAGGCGTTGAGCGAGGCGAGCAGCGAGGAGACGCCGATGCCGACCAGGACCAGCCGGTAGCCCTGGGTGCCGCCGCGCCGGGCCAGCAGGTAGACCAGCAGCGAGGTGGCCAGCCCGCCGACCACCGCCCCGCCGGCGACGGTGGCCGCGCCGCCGCCGATCAGCAGGATGACGACGAGCGCGCCGGTCGCCGAGCCGACGGTGAAGCCGATGACGTCGGGGCTGCCCAGCGGGTTGCGGGCCAGGGTCTGGAAGAGCGACCGGCGAGCCCGAGCGCCGCGCCGACCAGCAGCGCGGTGAGCAGCCGGGGCAGCCGCACCTCCATGACGATGTAGCGGTCGGCGCGCCGGCCGCCGCCGCCGAGGATGTCGAGCACGTCCCGGACCGGCAGCGGGTAGTCGCCGGCGGTGAGGGTCCACGCGGCGGTGCCGAGCAGGGCGAGCAGCAGCAGGCCGGCCACCAGGGTGGCGCGCGGGTGCCAGCGCAGCGAGCGCCCGCCGGGCAGCGGCAGCGACCGGATCGGCAGCGGGCGGGCCGGGGGCGTGGCGGGCGGGGCGTCGATGACGGGGGTGGGGTTCACAGGCGGGCGATCCTCCGGCCGCGCACCAGCGCGATGAAGAGCGGGGCGCCGAGGAAGGCGGTGACCACGCCGACCTGGAGTTCGGCGGGGCGGAGCAGGAGCCGGCCGAGGATGTCGGAGGCGAGCAGCAGGACGGGGGCGAGGGCCGCCGAGAGCAGCATGATCCAGCGCTGGTCGGGGCCGCAGAGGCGGCGGGCCAGGTGCGGGACGGCGAGGCCGACGAAGGCGATCGGGCCGACGGCGGCGGTGGCGGCGCCGCACAGCAGGGTGATGGCGAGCAGGCTGAGGGCGCGGGTGCGGCCGGGGTGGGCGCCGAGGGCGTGGCCGGTGTCGTCGCCGAGGGCGAGCGCGTTGAGCGGGCGGCCGAGCAGCAGCGCGAGCACCCCGCCGACCAGCAGGAACGGCAGCACCTGGCCGACGGCGGCGGAGTCGACGCCGGCGAAGGTGCCGATCTGCCAGTAGCGGAAGCGGTTGAGGGTGAGCGGGTCGAGCAGCACCAGGGCGTTGACGAAGGCGGTGAGCACGGCGGTGACGGCGGTGCCGGCCAGCGCGAGCCGGGCGGGGGTGGCGGAGGCCCGGCCGCTGCCGCCGAGGAGTTGCACGACGAACGCGGCGACGGCGGCGCCGAGCAGCGCGAACCAGACGAAGGCGTGGAAGGTGCGCAGGTCGAACAGGGCGGTGCCGGCGGCGACGGCGGCCGCGGCGCCGCCGTTGATGCCGAGCAGGCCGGGGTCGGCGAGCGGGTTGCGGGTGAGGGCCTGCATCATCGCGCCGGAGATGCCGAGCGCCGCGCCGACGGTGACGCCGAGCAGGGTGCGCGGGATGCGCGAGTGGTGGACGACGATCCAGTCCTCGCCGGTCGGGTCGCGGTGCAGCAGGACGTGCAGCACCTGCCCGGGGGCGATGGCGCGGGCGCCGACGCCCAGCGAGAGGACGGCCAGGACGGCGAGCAGGGCGAGGGCGCCGAACAGCCAGGCGGTGCGGCGGGCGGCGGTGGTGGCGGCGCGGCGGGGCTTGGCGACCGGCCGGGCGGAGACGTGCGTGCTCATGCGTGCGGGGTGTGCTCGTCCTCGTGGTGGTCGTGGTTGGCGGTGCCGCGCTTCCAGTAGCCGTCGACGTCGACCTGGTCGCGGCCGAGGCCGCGTTCGTTGCGCAGGTGGCGGCGGATCGGACGGAGCGTGTGGGCCTCGCCGGCGATCCAGGCGAAGCCCATGCCGGGCGGCAGTTCGGCGGCGCGCACGGCGCGTTCGAGGTGGTCGGTGGTGCCGGGGGCGGCGGCGCCGCGGTGCAGCCAGACGACGGTGGCGTCGGCGGTGGTGGCGAGGTGCTGCTCGTCCTCGGGGCCGGGGACCTCGGCGAAGGCGAGCACCTTGACGCCGGCGGGCAGCATCTCCAGCCAGCGGGCGAGCGCGGGCAGCGCGGTCTCGTCGGCGCCGAGCAGGTACCAGTCGTGGACGAAGTCGATCTCCTCGGAGCCGCGCGGCCCGAACACGCCGAGCTTCATGCCGGGCCGGGCGGCGGCGGCCCAGCCGGAGCCGACGCCGGTGCCGTGCAGCACCATGTCGATGTCGAGTTCGCGGGCCTCGCGCCGGTACTGGCGGATCGTGTAGTCCCGGGTGATGGGCTCCACGGGGGCGTCCATCCAGGTGTCGTTCTCGACCACGGGTTCGGTCGGCAGGTCGTGGCCGGGCGCGGCGAAGCAGAGCTTGACGTGGTCGGTGGGGGCCTGTTCGCAGAAGCCGTCGAGGGCGTCGCCGGCGAAGGTGACCCTGACCGTGCCGGGGGTGATCCGCTGGACCCGCTTGACGTCCAGCAGGCGGTACTTGAGCGGGTGGCGGACGATCCGCATCCGCGGGGGCACGGTCGTGGTGGTGGTCATCGGTCAGCCCATTCGATCGGTGGTGGCCGGGGTGCCGCGCGCCGCCGCACCCGTGCCCCCGGCGGGGGCGGGGTGCGGCGGCGACAGCGTGCGCCTGCGCTTAGGCTAGCCTAACCTTCTCCTCGCCGGAAGGGTGACCCGCCCCCGCC
The DNA here is from genome assembly GCF_948472415.1 of Kitasatospora fiedleri. Taxonomy (NCBI): domain Bacteria; kingdom Bacillati; phylum Actinomycetota; class Actinomycetes; order Kitasatosporales; family Streptomycetaceae; genus Kitasatospora; species Kitasatospora fiedleri. The sequence goes on from NZ_OX419519.1 coordinate 686,780, forward strand.
GCCGCGTCCGCTGACAGCTGGTCAGCGACCACCCGCCCGGCGTCCAGCCGGACCACCCGGGGCAGCCGGGCGATGGTGGCCGGGCGGTGCGCGATGACGATCAGCGTGCAGTCGGCGCGCAGCTCGTCCAGGGCGTGCTCCAGCCGGGCGGCGGTGACCGGGTCGATGTCCGCGGTGGCCTCGTCCAGCACCAGCACCGCCGGGTCGGCCAGCACCGCGCGCACCACGCCGAGGATCTGCCGCTCCCCCGCCGACAGCCGGGCGCCGCGCTGCCCGACCTCGGCGTCCGGGCCGCCCAGGCCGTCCAGCCACTGCGTCAGGCCGAGCCGCTCCACCGCCCGTTCGATCGCCGCCCGGTCGGGCTCGCCGCGCACCAGCGCCAGGTTCTCCGCGACGGTGCCGGTGACCAGCCGCACCTCCTGCGGGACGAGCACGATCCGGCGGCGCAGCTGCCGCTCGGGCAGCTCGGCCAGCGGGGCGCCGGCGAAGGTCACCCGGCCCGCGTCGGGGGCGTACAGGCCGCACAGCAGCTTGGAGAGCGTGGTCTTGCCGGAGCCGGTCTCGCCGACCACGCCGGTCCGGCTGCCGGGCGGGAACGCCAGGGTGACGCCGTGCAGGTCGGGGCCGTCCGCGCGGTAGCCGAAGTCGACGCCCTCGCAGCGCAGTTCGCCGCGCTCGGGCAGGCCGTCGACCTCCTCGGAGGGCGCGGCGGCGGTGGTCGCGGAGAGCAGGTCGAGCAGCCGGGCCAGGCCGGTGCGGGCGGTGGCGACCTCGCCGACCAGCTGCGAGAGGTCGGTGAACGAGTCGAACAGGTTGCGGCTGGCCACCACGAACACCACCACGGTGGTGACGCCGATCGCGTCCCGGGTGACCAGCCAGCCGCCGACGGCGAGCAGGGCGACCAGCGCCAGGCCCTCGATCAGGCTGACCAGGTCGATCCGGTTCTCCACCCGCAGCGCCCGCCGGGCCGCCCGCACCGCGTGCCGGTTCTCCCGGTCGAAGCGCCGGGTCCAGCCGGTCAGGCCGCGCGAGGTCTGGAGCGCCTCGCGGGCGGTCAGCGTCTCGGTGAAGGTGGCCGCGACGGTGGCCTCGGCGCTCGCCTTGCCGCCGAACGCCGCCGCCGCGTCGCGCTGGAACCAGCGGTCACCAGCAGGGTGGGCGGCAGGAACACCACTAGCTGGACCAGCAGCAACTGCCAGGAGTACCCGGCCAGTACGGCCAGCGTGAAGCCGAGGGTGGCCAGCGCGGAGACCAGGTTGCGCAGGTGCAGCCGGACGAACGCGGCCAGCGCGGCCACCTCGCCGGTGGCGCGGCGCAGCAGGTCGCCGCTGCGGTGGGTCTCCAGGAAGCGCAGCGGCGCGGTGGCCAGGTTCTCCACCGCCTGCTCGCGCAGGGTGCGCACCACGTCCTCGCCGCTGCGGATCAGCAGCAGCTCGCCGACCCGGGCCAGCACCAGTTGGACGGCGGCGAGCCCGGTGAGCAGGGCGACGGCCAGGCCGAGCCCGCCCCGGTCCTTGTGGAACAGCGCGCCGGTGGCTAGGCCCACCAGCGGGGCGACCGCCACCAGCGCGGCGGAGTCGGCGAGTCCGACGCCGAGCGCGACGGCGAGCCGGACCCGGTGCGGGCGGAGGTAGGGCAGGGCGCGGCGCAGCACGCCGCGCTCGTCGGCCTCCTCGCGCAGCAGCGGCTGATCAGCCACGGGTGGCCTCCACGAGGTTTGGTGACACGCCGTCGGTGCCGGTCGGGTCGGCGACGCCGGTCGGGTCGGCGGTGCCGGACGGGTCGGCGGTCCCGGACGGGTCGGTGGCGCGGGGCGGGCCGTCGGCGCCGGACGGGTCGGGGTCGGCGGATGGGTCGCCGGTGCCGGACGGGTCGGGGTCGGCGGTCGGGTCGCCGGTCCGGGGGGCGTGGAGTTCGACCACCCGGTCGGCGGCGGCCAGCACGGCGGCGCGGTGGGTGGCGAACAGCAGGGTGCGGCGGCCCTCGGCCCAGGCGCGCAGCCGCTCCAGGACCAGGGCCTCGGTGGCGGTGTCGAGCGCGGAGGTGGCGTCGTCGAGCAGCAGCACGGCGGGGTCACCGAGCAGCGCGCGGGCGATGGCCAGGCGCTGGACCTGGCCGCCGGACAGCGCGGTGCCGCCCTCGCCGAGTTCGGTGGCGTAGCCGTCGGGCATGGCGGCGAGCTGGTCGTGCAGCCCGGCGGTGCGGCAGGCCCGTTCGAGCGCCTCCGGCGGGAGGTCGCGGCCCAGGCGCAGGTTGTCGGCGACGGTGCCGGAGAGCAGCACCGGCCGCTGGGCGACGTAGGCGATCCGGGCCCGGACCTCGTCCAGGCGGGCGGCGCGCAGGTCGGTGCCGCCGTAGCGGACGGTGCCCTCGTCGGGGTCGTCGAGGCGGACGCCGAGCCGCAGCAGGGTGCTCTTGCCCGCGCCGGTGGCGCCGTGCAGGGCGACGAACTCGCCCGGGGCGACGGCCAGTCCGACCGGTCCGAGGACGGTCTTGCCGTCCCGCCGGGCGATCGCCCCGGTGAACTCCAGCGCGCCCGCCACCGGCAGCTCCACCGGCTCGGCCGGGTCGGTGACGCCCGCGCCGATGGACAGCGCCTCGTCGATCCGGGCGGCGGCCACGTCGGCCTGGCCGCGTTCGAGCAGCCGGTCGACCAGGACCCGGGTGGCGAGGGTGACGATGGCCATCCAGGTGGTGAAGGCGACCAGTCCGCCGACGGTCAGGTGCCCGTCCAGCACGGCGAGGCCGCCGAGGCCGACCCCGGCGGCGACGGCCAGCCGCGGGACGAGCGGGGCGACGGCGGCCCAGCCGGCCTCGATCCGGGCGGCGGTGACGGTGCGCCGGGTGACCTCGGCGCTGGCGGTGTGGTGCCGGTCGACCAGCGGGCGGTGGCCGCCGGTGCCGCGCAGGCCGGTGCCGAGCTGGAGCAGGTCGGCGACGGCGTCGGCCCGGCGGCCGTGGGCGGCGGCCAGGTCGGCGGAGGCGGCGGCGAACCGGCGCGGGTAGTACAGGTTGACCCAGACCAGGAACGGCAGGGTGGCCAGGGTGACCAGCAGCAGGCTCAGGTCGAGCGCGCCGATCGCGGGCAGCACGGTGACGAAGGTGGTGCCGAGCACCACCCAGATCGCCAGGCCGTGCACCCACTCGCGGACCAGGTCGGTGTCCCGGGTGGCGCGCATCGCCAGGTCGCCGTGGCCGCGCGAGGCGAGCGCGGCCCGGTCCAGGCCGGCCAGGTGGCGCAGCAGCCGCCCGCGCAGGTCGGCGCCGACCTTGGCGTCCGCGTACCCGGCCCAGTACTGCCAGCCGTACAGGCCGGCGAACTGGACCAGCGCGGCGAGCGCGGTGGCGGCCGCCCAGCGCAGCAGGGCGCCGCTGTCGTGCTTCTCCAGGCCGTCGTCCAGCGCCTTCTGCACGCACCACGGGACGGCGAGCAGGGCGAGCTGGCGGATCGCGGCGGCGGTCATCGCGGCGGCGACGGTGGCCCGGTGCGGGCGCAGCGCGCCGCGCAGCAGGGCCTTGGCCCGGCGGCGGCGCTCGGCGGAGAGCGCGGTGGGCGGGAGGTCCTCGTCGGCGAGGTCGTCGGGGGTGAGGTCGTCGGGGTGAGGCCGTCGGGGACGAGGCCGTCCGGAGCGGGACCGTCGGGGGTGGGGCCGTCGCCGTCGGGTTCCCGGGGGTGCGGCCGTCGACGGCGGTGGGGTCGGGGCTGGCGGGGTCGCCGTCGGGCGGGCCGGCGGCGGGGGCTGGCTGGTGGGTGCTCACGGCGTTGGCCATCCGTCGGGTAGCGGGTTCGCGGGGCGCGGCGGAGGGGGCGGCCCGGGTGGGCGGGCCGCCCTCGCGGCGGGCTGCTGGTGGGAGGGGAGGTCAGGCGGTGCGGGCGACCAGGCTGGCGGGGCGCAGGTCGGTCCAGTGCGCGTCGATGTACGCGGTGGCGCCCTCCCGGGTGTCCTCGCCGTGGACGGTGCGCCAGCCGGCCGGGACCTCGGCGAAGGCGGGCCACAGCGAGTGCTGGTTCTCGTCGTTGACCAGCACCAGGTAGCGGGCGTCGTCGTCCTCGAACGGGTTGGTGGAAGCCATCGGGGTGTTCTCCTCGTCGCGGGTGGTGCGGGGCGGGTGGTGCGGGGTGGAGCGGGACGGTGGCGGGTGGGGGGTCGGCGGGTCAGGCGGAGCAGGAGGGCGGGCCGCCGAGCGCGGCGTCGACCAGCCGGTCGACCAGGAACTCGGCGAGGGCCGAGACGGTGGGCCGGGTCAGCAGGTCGGGCAGGCGCAGGTCCCCCTCGAAGTCGGTGCGCAGGCGCTGGAGCAGTTCCATCGCCAGCAGCGAGTGGCCGCCGAGGTCGAAGAAGTTCTCGTCGATGCCGACCTCGGGCAGCCCGAGCACCTCGACGAACGCCGCGTGCACCGCCCGCTCGCTCGGGTAGCGCGGGGCGCGCCGCTCGCCGTCGGCGGTGAAGTCCTCGGCCCGGGGCGCGGGGAGCGCCTTGCGGTCGAGCTTGCCGTTGACGGTCAGCGGCAGGGCGTCCAGGACCACGAAGGCCGAGGGCACCATGTACGCGGGCAGCCGGGCGGCCAGCGTACGACGGATCGCAGCGGCCGAGATAAGGGTACCCTCACCTGGCACCAGGTAGGCAGCCAGCCGCTTCACCCCCGGCGTGTCCTCCCGCACCACGACCGCCGCCTGGGCGACGTCCTGATGTGCGGTCAACGCGTCCTCGATCTCGCCGGGCTCGACGCGGTAGCCGCGGATCTTGACCTGGTCGTCGGCCCGGCCCAGGAAGTCGAGCAGGCCGTCGGCGCGCCAGCGGACCACGTCGCCGGTGCGGTACATCCGGGCGCCCGGCGCGCCGAACGGGTCGGCGACGAAGCGCTCGGCCGTCAGGCCGGGGCGGTTGAGGTAGCCGCGGGCCAGGCCGACACCGGAGACGTAGAGCTCGCCCGCGACGCCGACCGGGACCGGCGCAGGTGGGCGTCCAGCACGTGGGCGACGGTGTTCCAGATCGGCCGGCCGACGGTGGCGGTGGCCGAGTCGAGGGTGCCGCCGCCGAGCGTGTTGATGGTGTACTCGGTCGGGCCGTACAGGTTGTAACCCATCACGCCCGGCGTCTCGGACAGGCGCGTCCACAGCGTCTCGGCCACCGCCTCGCCGCCGAGCAGCACCAGCACCGGCCGGTGCCGCCCCTCGTCCAGCAGGCCGCACTCGACCAGCGCCTGCGCGTAAGAGGGTGTCACGTTGATGACATCCACTCGCTCTTCGGCGCAGTACGCGGAGAGCGCCTCCGCGTCGCGGCGCAGCGCCTCGTCCAGGACGTGCACCTCGTGGCCCTCGACCAGCCAGAGCAGTTCCTCCCACGACATGTCGAAGGAGAAGGAGACCGTGTGGGCGATGCGAAGGCGACGGCCGCCGGCCGAGGCGACCACCGGGTCGAAGATCGCCTCGCGGTGGTTCAACTGCATGTTGGTCAGGCCGTGGTACGGCGTCACCACCCCCTTCGGGCGGCCGGTCGAACCCGAGGTGAAGATCACGTACGCGGCGGCGTCCGGGTCGTACGGCACCCGGTAGGGGGTGTCGGGGAGGGCCGCGAGTTCGGCGACCACGGCCGGGTCGTCCAGCAGCAGGCGGGGCACGCCCGGGGTGAACGGCATCCGGGGCAGGGCGGTGCTGTGGGTGACCAGGACGACGGGGGCGGTGTCCTCGACCATGAACGCCAACCGGTCGGCCGGGTAGTCGAGTTCCAACGGCAGATACGCCGCACCGGCCCGCAGCACCGCGAACAGCGCCGCCACCATGTCCAACGACCGCGGCAACCCCAACGCCACCACCGTCTCCGGACCAGCACCCCGCGCCGCCAACAACCGCGCCAACCGATCCACCCGCGCATCCAACTCCGCGTACGACCACGACTCCGACCCGAACACCAACGCCGTCTCCCCCGGCACCGACACCGCCCGCTGCGCCAACAACTCCGCCACCGACGCCGACGGCAACCCCCGCCCCGTCGAAGCCCACCCCGCCAACAACTCCCGCTCACCCGCCGTCAACACGTCCAGGCTGCCGACCCGGCGGTGCGGGTCCTCGGCGACCTGGGCGAGCACGGCGAGCAGCCGTTCGAGCAGGGCTTCGGCGGTGCCGCGGTCGTAGAGGTCGGCGGCGTACTCGAAGGCGATGTCGATCTCCTCGGTGGAGGAGGTCTCCTCGAAGTTGAAGTCGAGTTCGAACTTGGCCGCGCCCAGCTCGCTCGGGACGATCCGGCTCTCCAGGCCGAGCAGGCGGCCGGCCTCCCCGTCGCTGTGCTGGTAGCCGAGCATCACCTGGAACAGCGGGTGCCGGCCGGGCACCCGGGGCGGGTTGACGGCCTCCACCAGGCGGTCGAACGGGAGGTCCTGGTGGGCGAACGCGGCCAGGTCGAACTCCCGCACGCGGCCCAGCAGTTCGGCGAAGGTCGGGTCGCCGGACAGGTCGGTGCGCAGCACCACGGTGTTGACGAAGAAGCCGACCAGCCGGTCCAGCCCGCTGTCCGAGCGGCCCGCGACGGGGGCGCCGAGCGGGATGTCCTCGCCTGCGCCCAGGCGGTGCAGCAGGGTGGCGACGGCGGCCTGGAGCAGCATGAAGGTGGTGGTGCCGGTGGACCGGGCGGCCGCGCGCAGGCCCCGGTAGACGGCGGGCGGGACCTGCCCGTACACGGTGTCGCCCCGGTGGGCGGCGACGGGGGTGCGCGGGTGGTCCAGCGGGAGGGCCAGCTCCTCCGGCAGCCCGGCCAGGGCCTGCCGCCAGTGGTCGAGCTGGCGCTCCAGCAGGCTGCCGGGGCCCTCGGCGAGCAGTTCCTGCTGCCAGAGCGTGTAGTCGGCGTACTGGACGGCCGGCGGCGGGAGTTCGGTGCCGGTGTAGGCGGCGGTGAGCTCCTCGACGAACGGGTTCATCGACCACTCGTCGCCCGCGATGTGGTGGAACAGCAGCACCAGCACGTGCTCCTCGGGCCCGAGTTCGAGCACGGTGACGCGCAGCGGCCGCTCGGTGGCGAGGTCGAAGCCGCGGCGGACGGCGGCCTGCACGGCGGCGTCGAGCCCGGCCGCGGTGACCGTCCGGACCTCGATCGCCTCGGCGGCGGCCGGGGCGTCCAGGACCTGCTGGAACACCGAGCCGTCGCGTTCGGTGAAGACGGTGCGCAGGCTCTCGTGCCGCTCGCTGACGGTGCGGACGGCGGTGCGCAGCGCGTCCCGGTCGAGCGGGCCGGTGACGTGGACGACCAGCGGGACGTTGTAGGTCGCGCCGTCGCCGTCGAGGTTCTGCAGGAACCACATCCGGCGCTGGGCGTGCGAGAGCGGCAGGTCGGCGGGGCGGGTGCGGCGGGTGAGGGCGGGGCGGGTGTCGGCCGCGTCGTCCAGGCGGTGGGCCAGGGCGGCGGGGGTGGGGGCCTCGAACAGGTCGCGGACGGTCAGCGCGCCGCCGAGCGTCTTGCGGACCCGGGCGATCAGGCGGGCGGCGAGCAGCGAGTGGCCGCCGAGGTCGAAGAAGTTCTCCTCGGGCCCGACCTCGGCGAGGCCCAGCGCCTCGCCGAACGCGCCGCACAGGATCTCCTCGCGGGCCCCGCGCGGGGCGCGTTCGCCGCCGCCGCCCTGCGGGGCGGGGAGCGCCTGGCGGTCGAGCTTGCCGTTGACGGTCAGCGGCAGGGCGTCCAGGACCACGAGGGCCGAGGGCACCATGTACTCGGGCAGCCGGGCGGCCAGCGCGGTGCGCACCTCGTCCGGTTCGGCGGTGCCGACCAGGTAGGCGACCAGGCGCTTGACGCCCGGGGTGTCCTCGCGGACCACGACGGCGGCCTGGGCGATGCCCGGGTGCGCGGTCAACGCGTCCTCGATCTCGCCGGGCTCGATCCGGTAGCCGCGGATCTTGACCTGGTCGTCGGCCCGGCCCAGGAAGTCGAGCAGGCCGTCGGCGCGCCAGCGGACCACGTCGCCGGTGCGGTACATCCGGGCGCCCGGCGCGCCGAACGGGTCGGCGACGAAGCGCTCGGCCGTCAGGCCCGGACGGTTGAGGTAGCCGCGCGCCAGGCCGACACCGGAGACGTAGAGCTCGCCCGCGACGCCGACCGGGACCGGGCGCAGGTGGGCGTCCAGCACGTGCGCCACGGTGTTCCAGATCGGCCGGCCGACGGTGGCGGTGACCGAGTCGAGCGTGCCGCCGCCCAGGGTGTTGATGGTGTACTCGGTCGGGCCGTACAGGTTGTAGCCCATCACGCCGGGGGTGTCGCGCAGCTTGGACCACAGCGTCTCGGCGACGGCTTCGCCGCCGAGCAGCACCAGCACCGGGCGGTGGCGGTCCTCGTCCAGCAGGCCGCACTCGACCAGCGCCTGGGCGTAAGAGGGTGTCACGTTGATGACATCCACCAACTGCTTGGCGCAGTAGTCGGCCAGGCCCTGGGCGTCGCGGCGCAGCGCCTCGTCCAGGACGTGCACCTCGTGGCCCTCGACCAGCCAGAGCAGCTCCTCCCACGACATGTCGAAGGAGAACGACACCGTGTGGGCGATCCGCAGGCGACGGCCACCGGCCGAGGCGACCACCGGGTCGAAGATCGCCTCGCGGTGGTTCAACTGCATGTTGGTCAGGCCGTGGTACGGCGTCACCACCCCCTTCGGCCGGCCGGTCGAACCCGAGGTGAAGATCACGTACGCGGCGGCGTCCGGGTCGTACGGCACCCGGTACGGCTCGGCCGGCAGGGCGGCCAGCTCGGCGACCACCGCCGGGTCGTCCAGCCGGACGGTGGCGGGTGGGCGGGCAGCAGGGCGGCGGTGGCGGAGTCCGTCACCAGGACGACGGGGGCGGTGTCCTCGACCATGAACGCCAACCGGTCGGCCGGGTAGTCGAGTTCCAACGGCAGATACGCCGCACCGGCCCGCAGCACCGCGAACAGCGCCGCCACCATGTCCAACGACCGCGGCAACCCCAACGCCACCACCGTCTCCGGACCAGCACCCCGCGCCGCCAACAACCGCGCCAACCGGTCCACCCGCGCATCCAACTCCGCGTACGACCACGACTCCGACCCGAACACCAACGCCGTCTCCCCGGCACCGACACCGCCCGCTGCGCCAACAACTCCGCCACCGACGCCGACGGCAACCCCCGCCCCGTCGAAGCCCACCCGGCCAACAACTCCCGCTCACCCGCCGTCAACACGTCCAGGCTGCGGACGGGGCGGTCGGGGTCGGCGGTGAGCTGGTCGAGCAGGACGATCAGGCGCTGGGCGTGCTGTTCGACCTCGGTGCGGGTGAAGACGTCGGGGCGGTACTTCCACTCGAAGGTGAGCGCCTCGCCGGGGTTGGTGATGAAGATCAGCGGGAAGTGCGCGGCGTCGACGTCCTCGACCTCGCGCACGCCGAGGCGTTCGCGCAGTTCGGCCCGGGTGGCGGCGTCGGCGGGGTGTTGCGGAGCACCTGGAGGGTGTCGAAGAGGCGGCCGAAGCCGGTGCCGCGCTGGATCGCGCCCAGGCCGGTCTGGTGGTGCGGCAGCAGCTCGGCCTGCTCGGCCTGGTGGCGGGCCAGGAACGCGGCGACGCCCTCGCCGCCGTTCAGGGTGGCGCGCACCGGGACGGTGTTGAGGAACATGCCGATGGTGCCGTCGATGCCGGGCAGTTCGGCGGGGCGGCCGGAGACGGTGGCGCCGAACACCACGTCCTGCCGGTTGGTCAGCCCGGCCAGCAGCAGCGCCCACGCGCCGGAGAGCACGGTGTTCAGGGTGAGGCCGTGGGTGCGGGTGAACGCGCCTATGCGGGTGGTGAGTTCGGTGCTCAGCCGGGCGGTGACGGAGTGCGGCAGCAGCCCGGCCCGCTCGCGGGCCTGCGGGGCGAGCAGGGTCGGTTCGTCCAGGCCGGTCAGCGCCTCGCGCCAGGCCGCGGTGCCCTGCTCGGCGTCGCGGGCGGCCAGCCAGCGCAGGAACTCCCGGTAGGGCAGGCCGGGTTCGGGGCGGGCAGGCCGGCGCAGCGGCTCAGCAGCTCCTGGAGGAACAGGCCGGAGGACCAGCCGTCCCAGAGCAGCGCGTGGTTGGTGACCAGGATGCGCTGCCCGCCGCCGGGGGCGAGCACCGAGACCAGGCGCAGCAGCGGCGGCGCGGCCGGGTCGAACCGGGTGGCAGCCTCGGCGGCCTTCAACTCCTCGATGCGCAGCGCGAACTGATCGTCCGTCAGGTCGGAGAGGTCGGTCTCGGTGAGCGGGACGTCGACGGCGCGCGGCACGAACTGGACCGGCCGGTCGGGGCCGGTCTGCAGGAAGCCGGCCCGCAGGTTGGGGTGGGCGTCCAGGACGGCGGCGACGGCGGCGCGCAGGGTCTCCAGCGGGACGCGGCGGTCGAGGGTGATGACGTCGCGGGCGGTGTAGACGTCCACGGCGCTGTCGTCGTAGTCGGCCTCGAACAGCAGGCCCTCCTGGAGCGGGGAGACCGGCCAGACCTCCTCGATCTCCAGGTGCGGGGCGGCGGCCCGGACGGCGGCGAGTTCGGCCTCGGTGGCGGCGGGGAGCTCGGGCAGCGCGGGCCCGGCGGTGGCGGCCTCCCGGCTGTCGGCGAGGGCGGCCAGCGCGGCGGGGGTGCGCCGCTCGAAGACGTCGCGCGGGCTGAGGGCGAGCCCTTCGGCGCGGGCGGCGCCGATCAGGCGGATCGAGGAGATCGAGTCGCCGCCGAGCCGGAAGAAGTCGTCCTCCGCGCCGACCGGCGGGGCCTCCCCGTCGGCGGCCACGGGCAGGCCGAGCACCTCGGCGTACAGCTCGCACAGCAGCTGCTCGGTCGCGGTCTCGGCGGCGCGCGAACCGGCCGCGCCCGCGTAGTCGAGGGCGTCCTCGGGGAGCGCGGCGCGGTCGAGCTTGCCGTTGACGGTCAGCGGCAGGGCGTCCAGCACGGCGAACGCGGAGGGCACCATGTACGCGGGCAGCCGGGCGGCCAGCGCGGCCCGGACCTCGGCGGTGTCCAACTCGCCCGCGCCGGAGGGCACCAGGTAGGCGACCAGCCGGTCGACGGGGCCGCGCCGGACCAGCACCGCGCCGTGCGCGACGGCCGGGTGCTCGGCCAACGCGGCCTCGATCTCGCCGAGTTCGATCCGGTAGCCGCGGATCTTCACCTGCTCGTCGGCCCGGCCCAGGTAGTCGAGCGTGCCGTCGGGGCGGCGGCGCACCAGGTCGCCGGTGCGGTACATCCGGCTGCCCGGCTCGCCGAACGGGTCGGCGACGAACCGGCCCGCGGTCAGGCCCGGCCGGTCCAGGTAGCCGCGCGCCAACTGGACGCCCGCCAGGTACAGTTCGCCGGGCGCGCCGTCCGGCACCGGCCGCAGCAGCGCGTCCAGCACGTACGCGCTGCCGCCGGTGAGCGGGCGGCCGACGGCCGGGGTGGGGCTGTCGGCGAGGTCGGCGACCAGGGCGTCCACGGTGAACTCGGTCGGGCCGTAGTAGTTGAGCACGGTGGTGCCGGGCGCGGCGCGCAGCGCCTCGCGCAGCTGCGTCCACAGCGCCTCGGGCAGCGCCTCGCCGCCGAGCAGCAGCACCGGCGGGCGGTGCTCGCCGGTCAACAGGCCGCTGTCCAGCAGCTGTTGGGCGTAGGTGGGGGTGACGTCCAGGGCGTGGACCCGCTCGGCGTGGGTGTAGGCGACGACGGCCTCGGCGTCGCGGCGGTCGTCCTCGCCGAGCAGGTGCAGTTCGTGGCCGCCGAGCAGCCAGATCAGCTGCTCCCAGGAGGAGTCGAAGGAGAACGAGGCGGTGTGCAGGGCGCGCAGCCGGGGCTCCCCGGTGGCGGCCTCGGCGGCGGCGCGGGCGGCGGCGAACTCGCGGGTCAGGTGGTCGTGCGCGAGGTTGGCCAGGCCCGCGTGGGTGAGCACCACGCCCTTGGGGCGGCCGGTGGAGCCGGAGGTGTGGATGACGTACGCGGCCTGCGCGGGGGCGACCGGGACGGTCACCGGTGCGACGGGCGCGGCGAGCCGGGCCCGGACGTCCGGGTCGTCGAGCAGCACGACGGTGGCGGCGGGGTGCTCGGGCAGCCGGGCCAGCACCGCGCGGGTGGTGAGCAGGACGGCGGGTCGGGCGTCGTCCAGCAGCAGGGCCAGCCGCTCGTCGGGGTGGTCGAGGTCCATCGGCAGGTAGGCACCGCCGGCCCGCAGCACGGCGAACAGCGCGGTGACCGCCTCGGTGGAGCGCGGCAGGGCGAGGGCGCAGAGCTGTTCGGCGCGCAGGCCCCCGGCCAGCAGCAGGTGGGCCAACGCGTCGACGTCGGCGTCGAGTTCGGGGAAGGTGCGGGTGGTGCGGGTGCCGTCGAGGGCGGGGCCGACCAGGGCGCGGGCGGCGGTGCCGCTCCCGGCGGCCTCGGCGGCGCGCTCGCGCAGCAGGGCGTCGACGCCCGGCGGCGGGACGGCGGGCAGCGCGGGCCGGCGGTGGCGGCGGGCAGCGCGGCGCGTTCGGCGGCGGTGAGCAGGTCGAGGCGGGCCAGCGGGGTGTCCGGGTCGGCGGCGAAGCGCTCGACCAGGGCGAGGAAGCGCTCGGCGACGGTGGTGACCGTCCCGGCGTCGAACACGTCGGGCCGGTACTCGAGTTCGAGCCGCAGGTCGGCGCCGGGCAGCAGGGTCAGGCCGAGCGGGTAGTGGGTGGCGTCGCGGGCGCCGAGCGCGGTGACGGTCGGGCCGTCGGTGCCGGCCAGCGCGGTCTTCAGCGCCTCGCCGCCGCCCTGGTAGTTCTCCACCACCAGCAGGGTGTCGAACAGGGCGCCGTCCGCCCCGGCGGCGCGCTGGATCGCGGCCAGGCCGAGGTGCTGGTGCTCCATCAGCTCGGCCTGCGCGGACTGCACCTCCGCGGCGGCGGCGGCCAGGGTGGCGTCGGCGGCGGGGCGCACCCGGACGGGGACGGTGTTGATGAACAGGCCGACCATGCCCTCCGCGCCCGGCAGGTCGGCGGGGCGGCCGGAGACGGTGGTGCCGAACACGGTGTCGGTGCTGCCGGTGAGCGCCCCGACCAGCACGCCCCACAGCGTGTACGCGACGTTGCCCAGGGTCAGTCCCGGGCGCGGACGGCGGCGGCGAACCGGGCGGTCAGCTCGGTCCCGGCCTGCCGGACGATCAGCCCGGGCTCCACCGCGCCCGCCCCGGCGACCGCCGGGGCGACCGGGTGCGGGGTGTCGAACCCGGCGAGGGCCGCCGCCCAGGCCCGCTCGGCGGCGGCGGTGTCCCGGGTGGCCAGCAGCGCGAGGTGGTCCCGGTAGGGGCGCACCGGCGGCAGCTGCTCGCCCCGGTAGAGCGCGAGCAGCTCGCGCACCACGATCGGCATCGACCAGCCGTCCAGCAGCAGGTGGTGGCAGGTCAGCACCAGCCGGTGCCGGTCGGCGCCCAGCCGCAGCAGGGCGAAGCGCAGCAGCGGCGGCGCGTCCAGCTCGAACGGGTGCCGCCAGTCCGCGTCCATCTCCCGCTGCACGGCGTCCGGCCCGCGCCCGGCCAGGTCGGCGACCCGCAGCGGGGTCTCCACGGTGCGCTGGACGAACTGCAGGACGTCCTGCGGGTCCTCGTACCAGAACCCGACCCGCAGGTTGGCGTGCCGCTCCAGCAGCGCGTCCACGGCGGCGGCCAGCCGGGGCACCTCGACCGGCCCGGCCAGGTCGAGGTGCGACTGCACCACGTACACGTCCCGCGCGGCGTCGTCGTACAGCGCGTGGAACAGCAGGCCCTCCTGGAGCGAGGACAGCGGGTACACGTCCTCCAGGTCCGACGGGGCCGCACCGGTCGCACCGGTCGAGCCGGACGCCTGCGGGTCGTCGTGCGGGGTGGTGGAGTCGTTCATCGCGGGGTTCTCAGTCCTGGGCTCGGAGGAGGGGTGGGTGGGGGGCGCGGGGGTGGTCATCGGCGGCGGCGCCCGCGCAGCTTGGACTCCAGCCGGTCGAGCTGGGCCTGCTTGAGGGTGACCAGCGGCGGGTTCGCCGCGGCCGGGACGGCGGCGCTGCCGCCGCTGCCGGTGCCGGTGCTGCTGTCGGTGGCGGTGTCGTCGGTGCCGACCTGGCGGTCGGCGGTGGCGAGGGCGAGGGCGCCGAGGGCGTCCAGCGCGGCGAGCCAGGCGTCGGCGATCCCGGCTGCCTCCGGCTCGGTCAACAGGGCCTGCGGCCAGGACAGTTCGACCGCCAGCTCGGGCCGGCCGTCTCGGTCGGCGACGACCACGGCGTCGATCTCCAGCGGGTACCCGACCGGGGCCGCCGGGTCGGGTCCGGCCCCGGCGGCGACCGCCGCGCGGTCGGGGGCCGGGGCGAGCGGCCAGCCGCCCGCCGACGGGGCGGCCTGGTCGGTGCGGCCCCGGTAGTTGAACAGCACCGGGGAGGCCGGGGCGGCGGCCAGCAGCGGGGCGGTCTGCGGGTTGAGGTGGCGCAGCAGGCCGTGGCCGAGCCCCTTGTCGGGGGCGGCGCGCAGCTGCTCCCGGACCCGGTCCAGCGCGTCCGCGGTGGCGGCGGGGTCGAGTCCGGCCAGGTCGAGGCGGACGGGGTGGACGGTGGTGAACCAGCCGACGGTGCCGGACAGGTCGGGGGTGTGGCCGTCGTGGCCGCCGCGGCCGTGGCCCTCCAGGTCGAGCTGGAGCGCGGGGGCGGCGTCGGGCCGGGTGCGGGCCAGGCCCAGGACGAGGGCGGCGAGCAGCAGTTCGTCGGTGCCGGTACCGGGGACGGCGAGCAGCGGGGCGGTGCGGTCGGCGGGCAGGGTGCGGCGCAGGGTGCGCAGGGTGGCCGCGGTGTCGCGGGCCGGGTCGGCGGCCAGGTGGGCGAGCGGCCCGGGCGGGCCGGTGAGCGCGGTGCGCCAGTGGGCGGTCTCGGCGAGGCGGGTGCGCTGCTGGGCGTGGGTGTGCAGGTGGGCGGCCCAGTCGCGGAGGGCGACGGGTTCGGGGGCGAGGGCGGGGCGGCGGCCGGCGGCGGCCTCGCGGTGGGCGGCGGCCAGGCGTGGGAGCAGGATGCGCCAGGAGACACCGTCCACGGCGAGGTGGTGGACGGTCAGCAGCAGTCGGCCCTCGGCCTGTTCGCCCGCGTCGAACCAGACGGCGCGCAGCATCCGTCCGGCGGCCGGGTCGAGGGCGTCGGCGGCCCGGTCGGCCTCGGCGGTGAGCCGTTCGGCGGTGGGGCCGCCGGGGGCGGGGACGCGGCGCAGCAGGGCGGGATCGGCGGTGGGCGGGAGGACCCGCTGGGTCCACAGGCCGTCGGTGTCGTCCAGCGCGGTGCGCAGCGCGGGGTGGGCCTCGACCAGGGCGGCGAGCGCGGTGCGCAGCGCCTGCTCGCCGAGTCCGCCGGGGACGGCGAGCAGCACGGACTGGTTGAACCGCCGGACCGGGCCGCCGCGTTCGCGCAGCCAGTGCACGACGGGCAGCAGCGGCACCGGGCCCTCGGCCGGGGCGGCCGGGGCGGCGGACGCGGCGGGCTCGGTGGGCTCGGCGGGTGCGGCGCCGCCGAACGCGGCGGTCAGCGCGGCGGGCGTCGGGTGCTGGAAGACGTCCTTGGTGGTGATCGCGTACCCGGCGTTCCTGGCCCGGCTGACCACCTGGAGCGAGACGATGCTGTCGCCGCCGAGCGCGAAGAAGTTCTCCTCCTCGCCGACCTCGGCCAGGCCCAGCACCTCCGCGAACACCCGGGCGAAGGCGGAGGGCCCGCGCCGGGCCGGAGCCTGGGCGGCGGCCTGGACGGCGGTCGGGGCGGCGGCCGGTCCGGCGGGCTGCCGTCCGGGGTCGGGCAGCGCCTTGCGGTCGAGCTTGCCGTTGACGGACAGCGGCAGGGCGGCGAGTTCCACCACCACGGCGGGCACCAGGTGCTCGGGCAGGGTCGCGGCCAGCGCGGTCCGCGCGCCGTGGCCGGTGGCGCCGGAGCCGGCGGCGGGCACCACGTACCCGACCAGTTGCCGGGTGCCGCCGGCGAGCTGCCGGACCGCGACCGCCGCCTGGGCGATGCCGGGGACGGCGGCGAGGGCGGCCTCGACCTCGCCGAGTTCGATCCGGAAGCCGCGGATCTTGACCTGGTCGTCGGTGCGGCCCAGGTACTCGACGCTGCCGTCGATCCGGTGGCGCACCAGGTCGCCGGTGCGGTACATCGCTCGCCGGGCCCGCCGTACGGGTCGGCGACGAACCGGCTCGCGGTCAGGCCGGGGCGGCCCAGGTAGCCGCGGGCCAGCTGGACGCCCGCCAGGTACAGCTCGCCGGGGACGCCGACCGGGCAGGGGCGCAGCGCGGCGTCCAGCACGTGCAGGCGGGTGTTCCAGGCGGGTCGGCCGATCGGGACGGTGCCCGCGCCGGCCCAGGCCCGGTGGTGGGTGACGTCGACGGCGGCCTCGGTGGGGCCGTACAGGTTGTGCAGTTCGATCTGCGGCCAGAGCGCCAGGAAGCGGTCGACGGCGGCGGCGGGCAGCGCCTCGCCGGAGCAGAACACCCGTCGCACGGTGGCGAACCGGCGGCGCAGGGCCGGGTCGGTCTCGGCGGCGGCGGTGAACGCGGCGAGCATGGACGGCACGAAGTGGCAGGTGGTGACGGCGGCGCGGGCGGTCAGGTCGGCCAGTTGGGCGGGGTCGCGGTGGCTGCCGGGGCGGGCCAGCACGACGCGGGCGCCGACGGTCAGCGGGAGGAAGAACTCCCAGACCGAGACGTCGAACCCGGCCGGGGTCTTCTGCAGGACGCGGTCGGCGGCGCCGATCGCGTACAGCTCCCGCATCCACTCCAGGCGGTTGACGATGGCCCGGTGGGTGACGACCACGCCCTTGGGGCGGCCGGTGGAGCCGGAGGTGAAGATGACGTAGGCGGCGTGGTCGGGGCCGGGCTCGGTGAGGACGGCGTCCTGCGGGCCGGTGGCGTCGACCGGCAGGACGGGGACGCCGTCCACCGCCGGGACGGCGTCGGTGGCACCGGGCAGGGTGAGCACGCAGACCGGGCGGGCGTCCTCGATCATGCCCGCGAGGCGTTCGGCCGGGTACTCGGTGTCCAGCGGCAGGTAGGCGGCGCCGGCCCGCTCCACGCCCAGCAGGGCGACCATCAGGTCGGTGGAGCGCGGCACGGCGACGCCGACCACGGCGTCCGGTCCGGCGCCGTGGGCGGTCAGCGCGCCCGCCAACGTGCCTGCGCGATCCCACAGTTGACGGTAGGTCAGCTGTTCGCCCTCGAAGTCGACGGCGACCGCGTCGGGCGTGGCGGCGACCTGTTCGGCGATCCGGGTGACCAGGGTGCCCGCGCGGACCGGGATGGCGGTGGCGTTCCACTCCCCCGCCAGGCCGCGCAGTTCCTCGGCGGAGGTGGGTTCGATCCGGCCGATCGGCTGCCGGGGGTCGGTCAGGGCCTGGTCCAGGACGCGCAGCAGGCGGGTGCCGAACAGGCGGGCGGTGGCCCGGTCGAACAGGTCCTCGGCGTGGATGACGGTCAGGTCGGTGCGGGTGCCGTCGGCGGACTCCACGAAGGTGAACGCCAGGTCGAAGCGGGCGGCGTGCACCGGGTCGGGCAGCAGGGCGGTGCGGGCGCCGAGCAGGCGGTCCAGGCCGCCGGCCTCCTTGCGGTACTGCACCATCACCTGGAACAGCGGTGGCGGCCCAGGCTCCGTTCGGGGTTGACCAGTTCGACCAGGCGGTCGAAGGGCAGCTCCTGGTGGGCGAGCGCGCCGAGCACGGTCCCCTGGCGCGCTCCACCAGCTCGGTGAAGGCCGGGTCGCCGCTCAGGTCGTGGCGCAGCACCAGGGTGTTGACGAAGAAGCCGACCAGCTGCTCCAGCGCCTCGTCGCCGCGGCCGGCCACCGGCGCGCCGAGCGCGACGTCGGCGGTGCCGGCCAGCCGGCCCAGCAGCAGGCGGCGGCGGCCTGCACCACCATGAACGGCGTCGCGCCGCTGGTGCGGCTGAACTCGCCCAGCCGGGACTGGAGTTCGGCGCGGCAGGGCGAGCCGGACGGCGCCGCCGCGCCCGCTGGCCTCGGCGGGGCGGGGGCGGTCGGCGGGCAGCGCGAGTTCGGCGGGCAGCCCGGCCAGCCGCTCGGCCCAGTACGCGGACTGCTCCTGCATCGGCCGTTCGGCCTGCCACAGCGTGTGGTCGGCGAACTGGAGCGGCAGCGGCGGGAGTTCGGGGCGCGCCCGGCCCGGCGGGCGGCGTACGCGGCGTCCAGGTCGCGCGCGCAGCAGCACGCCCTCGGACCACTCGTCGCCCGCGATGTGGTGCAGGGCCACGCTCAGCACGTGGCGGTGCGGTCCGGCGCTGAGCAGCACGGCGCGCACCGGGATCTCCCCGGCCAGATCGAAGACGTGCGCGCCGGCGGTGGCGGTCTCGGCGTCCAGCCGGTGCCCGGCCACCTGGCGGACCTCGAACGGCACCCCGGCCTGCTCGGCGGTCAGGACGCGCTGGTAGGGGGCGGCCGTCCTGCTCGGCGCAGACGGTGCGCAGCGCCTCGTGCCGGGCCAGCACGTCGCCGAAGGCGGCCTTCAGGGCGTCGGCGTCGAGTTCGCCGTCGATCCGCAGGGCGCACGGGATGGTGTAGGCGGTGGACGGGCCCTGGAGGCGGTCCAGGAACCAGAGCCTGGCCTGCGCGGGGGCGAGCGGGACCAGCTCGGGGCGCGGGCGGGCGGTGAGTGCGGCGTAGCCGGTGGCGGCGTCCTCCAGCCGGGCGGCGAACGCGGCGGGGGTGCGGGCCTCGAACAGGGCGCGGATGGCGACCTCGACGCCGAGCGCGGCGCGCAGCCGGCCGACCACCCGGGTGGCGAGCAGCGAGTGGCCGCCGAGGGCGAAGAAGTCCTCGTCGACGCCGACCGCGGGCAGGCCGAGCACCTCGGCGTACGCCTCGCACACCAGCCGTTCGCGCGCGGTGCGCGCGGGCCCGGCCGGCCGGGGCGGCGTAGGCGTCGGCGCCGGGCTCGGGCAGCGCCTGGCGGTCGAGCTTGCCGTTGACGTTCAGCGGCAGCGCGGCCAGCACGACCAGCGCGGCGGGCACCAGGTACTCGGGCAGCGCCTCGCCGAGCGCCTTGCGCAGCGCGGCGGGGTCGGCGTCGGTGCCGGGGGTGGGCACGACGTAGCCGATCAGGCGCTTGGCGCCGCCGGGGCGGGGCGGACCACGACGGCGGCCTGGGCGACGCCGGGCAGCGCGGCGAGCGCGGCCTCGGCCTCGCCGGGTTCGACCCGGAAGCCGCGGATCTTGACCTGGTCGTCCTCGCGGCCCAGGTAGTCCAGGCTGCCGTCGGAGCGGTGCCGGACCAGGTCGCCGGTGCGGTACATCCGCTCGCCGGGCCCGCCGTACGGGTCGGCGACGAAGCGGGACGCGGTCAGCGCGGGCCGGTTGCCGTAGCCGCGGGCCAGGCCGGGCCCGGCGACGTACAGCTCGCCGGGGGTGCCGGGCGGGACGGGGCGCAGCCGGGCGTCCAGCACGTAGGTGCGGGTGTTGCCGATCGGCCGGCCGACGAAGGGGGTCGGGCTGTCGGCGAGGTCGGCGCCGAGGGTGTCGACGGTGTACTCGGTGGGGCCGTAGAAGTTGTGGCCGAGCACGCCGGGGGTGGCCCGGAGGCGCCGCCACAGGGTGTCGCCGACGGCCTCGCCGCCGACCAGGAACAGCAGCGGGCGGTGCGCCGGGTCGTCCAACAGGCCCCACTCGACGAGCTGGGCGCCGAAGGACGGGGTGACGTCCAGGGTGTCGATCCGGTCGGCCGTCAGGCGGGCCGCGAGGGCCTGCGGGTCGCGGCGCAACTCCTCGCCGTAGACGTGCAGTTCGTGGCCGAGCAGCAGCCACAGCAGCTGCTCCCAGGAGGAGTCGAAGGAGAACGAGGCGGTGTGCGCGGCGCGCAGCACGCGGCCGCCGGCGGCGGCGACGGCCCGGGCGAAGACGGTGCCGCCGTGGTGCTCCAGCAGGTTGGCCAGGCCGCGGTGCGGGACCTGCACGCCCTTGGGGCGGCCGGTGGAGCCGGAGGTGTGGATGACGTAGGCGAGGTGGCCGGGCTCGGGGCGGACGGGTTCGGCGTCCAGGGTGCCGAGTTCGGCGAGCGGGACGGCGCCGAGTTCGGCGTCGGCCAGCGCGGGTCGCTCGGCGGCGAGTTCGGCGGTGGTGAGGGTGAGCAGCGGGGCGGCGTCGGCGAGCATCAGCGCGATCCGCTCGTCCGGGTGGTCGAGGTCGACCGGCAGGTAGGCGGCGCCGGCGGCGAGCACGCCGAGCAGGGCGGCGACCAGGTCGGCGGAGCGCGGCAGGGCGAGGGCGACCACGGTGTCCGGGCGGGCGCCGAGCGCGGCCAGGTGGCGGGCGTAGGTGTCGACCCGGTCGGCGAGTTGACGGAACGTCAGCCGCTCGGCGCCGTGCACGACGGCGGTCCGGTCGGGGTGGGCGGCGGCGGTGGCCCGGAAGGCGTCGACCACGGTGCCGGGGGGCACCGGGCGGCCGGTGGCGTTCCAGGCGTCCAACGCGGTGCGCCGCTCCTCGGCGGTCAGCACCTCCAGCGCGCCGACGGGGGTGCCGGGCTCGGCGGCGATGGCGGCGAGCAGGCGCAGCAGGCGGGCGCCGAGGGCGGCGGCCCGGTCGGGGGCGAAGGTGTCGGGGCGGTACTCGACGGTCAGCTGCGGGCGCTCGCCGGGCAGCACCAGGACGGTCAGCGGGTAGTGGGTGGCGCCCCGGTTGCCGATGCCCGCGACGCGCACCGCTCCGGCGGCCAGTTCGCCGGGCCGCATCGGGTAGTTCTCGAACACCAGCAGGGTGTCGAACAGGGTGCCGTGCCCGGCGGCGGCCTGGATCTGCGCCAGGCCCAGGTACTGGTGGTCGAGCAGCGCGGCCTGCGCCTGCTGGAGGCGGGCCAGCGCGTCGGCGACCGGCTCGTCCTCGTCGAGCGTGCAGCGCACCGGGAGGGTGTTGCTGAACAGGCCCACCGCGGCCTCCACGCCCGGGAGTTCGCCTGGGCGGCCGGAGACGGTGGTGCCGAACACCACGTCGGTGCGGCCGGTGAGGCGGCCCAGCAGGATCGCCCAGGCGCCCTGCACCAGGGTGTTGAGGGTCAGGCCGTGGCGGCGGGCGGTGGCGGTGAGCGCGGCGGCCAGCTCGGCCGGGATCGGCAGCTCCAGTTCGCGGGCGGCCCCGGCGCCCTCCTCGGGTGCGGTCGCGCCCAGGGCGTCGGCGAGCAGGGTGGGGCCCTCCAGGCCGGCCAGGGCGCGGCGCCAGGCGGCGGTGTCGGCGTCCGCGTCGCGTCCGGCCAGCCAGGCCAGGTGGTCGGCCCAGCGCGGGGCGGCGGGCAGTTCCTCGCCCCGGTAGGCGGTCAGCACCTCGCGCAGCAGCACGGGCGTGGACCAGCCGTCCATCACGATGTGGTGGCGGGTCAGCAGCAGCCGGTGCCGCTCGGGGCCGAGCGCGAGCAGCGCGCAGCGCACCAGCGGGGGCCGGGCCAGGTCGAAGCGGCGGGCGGCCTGCTCGTCGGCGATCCGGGCGGCCTCGGCGGCCTGCCGGTCGGCGTCGAGCCCGGACAGGTCGTGCTCGGTCCACGGGACGGGGGCCGGGGCGGCGAGGGCCTGCACGGGCTCGCCGGCGGCGGTGAGCGCGAAGGCGGCGCGCAGCGCGCCGTGCCGGGCCACGGCGGTGTCCACGGCCCGCACCAGGGCGGCGCGGTCCAGCGGGCCGTCCAGGTCGAGCGAGGTGAGCGAGGTGTAGGTGGCGTCGTCGCCGGCGGGCAGCATCCGGTCGTGGAAGAGCAGGCCCTCCTGGAGCGGGGAGAGCGGCAGCACGTCCTCCAGGCCCGGGTAGCGGGCGGCCAGGGCGTCCAGGTCGGCCTGGGCGACGGGGGCGAGCGGCACGTCGGAGGGGGTGGGCGCGGCGGCGTCCGGGCGGGCCGCCCACCGGGCGAGGGCGTCCAGCCGGTCGAACCACTCCTCGGCCAGCGCCCGGACCTCGGCCTCGCCGAACAGCGCCTCGGGCCAGGTGAGGTGGACGGTCAGCTCGGGTCCGTCGGCCCGCTCGTGGACGAACGCACCGATCTCCAGGGCGTGTCCGCAGGGCCGGTCGGGGTCGGTGGTGGCGGTGATCGCGTCCCCGGCCTCGGGGGCGGGCGTCCAGGGCTCGCCGCTCGCGCCGAACCGGCCCAGGTAGTTGAAGAGCAGCCGGGGCTCGGGGGCGTCGGCGAGGGCGAGCGCCCCGGCGGCGTCCAGGTGGCGCAGCAGGCCCCAGCCGGTGCCCGCGTTGGGCAGGGCGCGGAGCCGCTCCTTGACCTCGGCGAGCGCGGCGCCGGGCTCCTGGCGGCCGGCCAGGTCGAGGTGCAGCGGGAACTCGCTGGTCAGCCAGCCGACGGTGCGCGAGGTGTCGGCGCCGGGGACGAGCTGGTCCTCGCGGCCGTGGCCCTCCAGGCGCAGCAGCAGGGTGGTGGCGGCGGCGTCCCCGTGCAGGGCGCGGCGGCGTTCCTGCACGGCCAGGGCGAGGCCGGTCAGCAGGACGTGGTCGACGCCGGCCCGGCGGGCGGCGGGGACGGTGGTGAGCAGCGGCGCGGTGCGCCCGGCGGGCAGGGTGAGCCGCAGCCGGCGGGTGCGGGCGGCGGTGTCGCGGCGCGGGTCGAGCGGCGCCTCGGCCAGCAGCGGGGCCTGCGGGTGGGCGGACTGCTGCTTCCAGTAAGGGAGTTCGGCCTGCACGGCGGGGCTCGCGGCGGCGTCGGCCAGGCCGTGCGCCCAGGCCCGCGGCGAGGTCGGCACGGGGGCGAGCGGGCGGCCCTGGTAGGCGTCCCGCAGGTCGGGCAGCAGGATGCGCCAGGAGACGCCGTCGACGGCGAGGTGGTGCACCACCAGCACCAGCAGCCCGGACCGCTCGGGCCCGGCGTCCAGGTGGACGGCCTGGAGCAGCACGCCGAGCCCGGGGTCGAGCCGGCCGGCGGCGGCCTCCCGTTCGACCTCGGCGGCGGAGGTCAGCTCGGCGGCCTCGACCCGTAGCTGGCGCAGCAGTTCGGCCCCGGGCAGGGCGGCGGCGGGCCGGACCTCCAGCGTCCAGTCCGGCGCGGTCCCGGGGGTGGCGGCGGGGGTGGTGTGCAGGCGCAGCCGGAGGGCGTCGTGGTGGGCGGTGAGGGTGTCGAGGGCGGCGGCGAGGCGGTCCGGGTCGAGTCCGGCGGGGACGGTGAGCGTGACGGCCTGGCCGAAGCGGCCGATCGGGCCGCCCTGGTGGCGCAGCCACTCGCCGATGGGGGTGGCGGGCAGCGGGCCCTCGCGGTCGACGGCGGGGGCGGCCGGGGTGGCGGGCGCCGGGGCGTCGAGCGGGGTGAGCGCGGTGGCGATCCGGGCGACGGTGCGCCGGTCGAAGACGGTGCGCGGGGTGAGGGCGAGCCCGGCGTGCCGGGCCCGGCCGGCCAGCTGGATGGCGGAGATGCTGTCGCCGCCGAGCGAGAAGAAGTTGTCGTCGGCGCCGATCTGGTCCACCGGCAGGCCGAGGACCTCGGCGACCAGCGCGGCCAGGATGCGCTCGGTGGCGGTGCGCGGCGCGGTCGGGCCGGCCGGGTCGGCGGACGGCGCGGGCAGCGCCTTGCGGTCGAGCTTGCCGTTGACGGACAGCGGCAGGGCGTCCAGGCCGACCAGTACGGCGGGGACGAAGTACTCGGGCAGGGTGAGCGCCAGCCGGTCGCGCAGCGCCTGCGGGTCGGCGGCGGGCGGCACCACGTAGCCGACCAGCTGCCGGGCGCCGCCGGGGAGTTGGCGCACCGTGACGGCGGCCTGGTCGACGCCGGGCAGGGCGGCGAGGGCGGCCTCGACCTCGCCGAGTTCGATCCGGAAGCCGCGGATCTTGACCTGGTCGTCGGTGCGGCCCAGGTACTCCACCGCGCCGTCGGGGCGGTGGCGCACCAGGTCGCCGGTGCGGTACATCCGCTCGCCGGGCCCGCCGTAGGGGTCGGCGACGAACCGGCCGGCGGTCAGGCCGGGGCGGCCCAGGTAGCCGCGGGCCAGCTGGACGCCAGCCAGGTACAGCTCGCCGGGCACGCCGACCGGGCAGGGGCGCAGCGCGGCGTCCAGCACGTACAGGCGGGTGTTCCAGACCGGGCGGCCGATCGGGACGGTGCCCGCGCCGGGGGCGGTGCGGTGGTGGGTGACGTCGACGGCGGCCTCGGTGGGGCCGTACAGGTTGTGCAGCGGGACGTCGGGGAGGGCGGCGTACCAGCGCTCGACGGTGTCGGCGGGCAGCGCCTCGCCGGAGCAGAAGGCGCGGCGCAGGGTGGCGCAGCGGGCGGCGAGGCCGGGCTCCTCCAGGAAGGCCCGCAGCATGGAGGGGACGAAGTGCAGGGTGGTGACGGCCCGTTCGGTGATCAGGTCGGCGAGGTAGCCGGGCTCCTTGTGGCCGTCGGGGCGGGCCAGCACGACGGTGGCGCCCTCGCACAGGGCCCAGAAGAACTCCCAGACCGAGACGTCGAACCCGGCCGGGGTCTTCTGCAGGACGCGGTCGTCGGCGGTGAGCCGGTACGCGTGCTGCATCCACTCCAGGCGGTTGGCGATGGCCCGGTGGGTGACGACGACGCCCTTGGGGCGGCCGGTGGAGCCGGAGGTGTAGATGACGTAGGCGGCGTGGTCGGGCCCGGCGGGCACCGGTGCGGCCCGGGGCGCGTCGGGCTCGCGGGCGTCGAGCAGCAGGGCGCGGGAGCGGGCCCCGGCCGGGAGCCGGTCCAGGACGGCGCCGACGGTGAGGACGCGGACCGGGTCGGCGTCCTCGACCATGCCGGCCAGCCGCTCGGCGGGGTGGTCGGTGTCCAGCGGCAGGTAGGCGGCGCCGGCCCGCTCCACGCCCAGCAGGGCGACCATCAGGTCGGTGGAGCGCGGCACGGCGACCGCGACCACGGTGTCCGGGCCGGCCCCGTGCGCCGCCAGCTCCTCGGCCAGGTCGCCTGCGCGGAGCCAGAGTTGACGGTACGTCAGCTCGCCGTCGGGGGCGGTCACGGCCGGGGCGTCCGGGGTGCGTTCGACCCGGGCGGCGATCCGCTCGGCCAGGGTGCCGGGCGGCACCTCCCGCGCGGTGGCGTTCCAGCGCTCCAGGACGTCCGCGCGCTCCTCGTCGGCGAGCAGTTCCAGGGTGCCGAGCGGGCGCTGCGGCTCGGCCGCCAGGCGCTCCAGCAGGGCGGTGAACCGGCTTGCGTGCAGGGCGAGTTCGGCCTCGGTGTAGAGCAGCGGGTTGGCGTCGAACTCCAGCTGGAGCCGGTGGTCGGGGGTCTTGGCGACGGAGAGCGAGAGGTCGTCGACCGGGCCGGCCGCGAGGTTGACGGTGTGGCCAGGGCTGCCCGCGAAGTCCAGGTCGAGGTCGAAGGGCTTGATGTTGAGCAGCGGCCCGTACAGCCGTCCGTCGGTGCCGACCAGGCCGAGCGCGCGGCGCAACTCCTCGCCCCGGTACAGCTGGTGGCGCCGGACGTCCTTCAGTTCGGCGGCCGAGCGGCGCAGCAGGGCGTCGAAGCCGTCGGCCGGGTCGACGGCCAGCCGCAGCGGCAGGATGTTGACGGCCATGCCGACCACCCGCGGGGTGCCGGGCGCGGTGCGGGCCATCAGGTGCAGGCCGAGGACCGGGTCGGCGGTGCCGGTCATCCGGTGCAGGTAGGCGGCGAGGGCGGCGTGCGCGGCCTCGGCCCAGGTCGCCCGGGCGGCCTTGGCGGCGGCCAGCACGGGGGCGGTGCGCCCGGCGTCCAGGGTGATCCGGTGGCGGAGCGCGGCGGGCGCGGCGGCGGCCTGCTGCTCGGTGAGGGCGCGGACCTCCGGGCGGTCGGCGTGGCGGGCCAGCCACCAGTCGCGGTCGGCCGCCGCGGACTCACCCCGGGCGTAGGCCCGTTCGGCCTCGCGCAGGACGGCGGCGGGCCGCAGCGGGCTGTCCGGGACGGCGTCCCCGGCGACCAGCGCGGTGTACACCTCGGCGACCCGGCGGGTGAACAGGGCCACGCCGTAGCCGTCGATCACCAGGTGGTGGAACCACTGGAACCACAGGTGCCGCTGCTCGCCGGTGCGCACCAGCAGCGCGCCGTGCAGCGCCTCGCGCTCCAGGTCGGCGGGGCGGGCGAGCTGGCGGCGGACCAGGTCGACGGCGGCCTGCTCGGGGTCGGTGGCGGCGCTGGTGTCGAGCCGGGCGAGCGTCCAGGCGTCGGGGTCGAAGCGGCGCCGGCGGGCCCGGTCGGTGCCCTCGGCGACGGCCAGGTGCAGTCCGTCGGACTCGGCGAGGGTGCGGGCGAGGGCGGCTTCGAGCAGGTCGGGCTGGAGCGGGCCGTCGATCCGGACGTACTGGCCGACGTTGTGGGCCGGGCTGCCGGGGTCGATCCGTTGCGCGGAGAGGACGCCGGCCTGGGCGGCCGTCAGCTCCTCCCGGTCGCCGTGCTCGGCCTGCGTGGTCGTGGTGCCAGCCATGGTCCGGCCCTTCCCGGTGTCGGCGGCCGCCGGGCCCGGTGTGGGCGCGGGCCGGGGCCGCGGCGTGGTGCTCGTGCGTCGTGCTCGTGCGTGGTGCTGGTGCGAGGGGTGCCCGCGCGGGGGCGGCCCGTACGGGGTGCTCGCGCGCGGGGTGGTGGTGCGGGGGACGCGTCGGGCGGGCCGCTGCCGCAAGCGGTCCGCCCGACTGCGCCGGTGCTACTGGCCCTTGAGGATGGTCTCGATCTGGTCGAGGACGTCGATCGAGGTGCCGTAGCGGTCGGTGGTGGCGTACGTCAGCGGCACGACCTTGCCGGCCTTGACCGCCTTGAGGTTCTGCCAGGACGGCTGCTTGTCCAGGTCCTTGGTGTCCTGCGGGACCTCGCCGGTGGCGGCCGTCCTCGGGATCAGGATGACGTCGGCGTCGGCGAGCACGTCGAGCTTCTCCACCGAGTAGGTG
The DNA here is from genome assembly GCF_948472415.1 of Kitasatospora fiedleri. Classification (NCBI taxonomy): domain Bacteria; kingdom Bacillati; phylum Actinomycetota; class Actinomycetes; order Kitasatosporales; family Streptomycetaceae; genus Kitasatospora; species Kitasatospora fiedleri. The sequence goes on from NZ_OX419519.1 coordinate 713,532, forward strand.
ACCTCGTGGTCGGTGGTGTCGGCGGACGCCTGGGAGAACTTCGCGCCCGCGTCGGCCAGCACCCGGCCGACCCAGGAGCTGGCGGTGTCGACCAGGAACTCGCCGCCGCCGTAGGAGGAGGCGATGGTCCACTTGGTCGAGTTGAGCTTGTCCGCGTAGTCGGTCTTGATCTTCGCGGCCTTGGTCTCGTAGTCGGACTTCAGCTTCTTGAACTCCGCCTCCTTGCCGACCGCGGTGGCGATCTTCTCCTGCGCGTTCAGCAGGTCGACCGGCTTGTCGATGCCGAAGTACAGGGTGGGGGCGATGCCTTCGAGCTTGCTGACGCCCCAGTCGAACGCGGTGGCGCCCTCGACGATGATCAGGTCCGGGCGCAGCGAGGCGACCTTCTCGATGTTGATCTCGATGCCGGAGCCGATCGGCTCGATCTTCTTGGCGGCCTCGGTCTGCGAGGGCAGCAGCTCCATCGGGTTGTTCTCGTCGATGGTGCTGGTGCCGACCGGCTGCACGCCCAGGTCGAGCAGCGCGCCGGTGGCGTACGAGATGCTGACGATCCGCTTGACGTCCGCCGGGACGGTGATCTTGCCGTTGGTGGCCTCGACGGTGACCGGGCCGGCGCTGTTGACGGCGCCGCCGCTCGGGGCGGCGTCCTTGCTGCCACTGTCGCCGCTGGAGCCGCAGGCCGTGGCGGCGAGCGCGACGGCGGCGGCCGCGGCGAGCGCTCTGGCGGTGCGGGAGGTCAGGGCGCGGGTGTTCATGGTTCTCCTAGCGGGGGGTGGTGCGGGCGGCGGGGACAGCGGGGTACGGCGGGTGGTGCGCGGGCGCGGGTCAGGTACGGGTCAGGTACGCGGACCAGGCCAGCAGGGTGGGCGCGGTGCCGAGGTCGGCCAGGTCGGCGAACTCGACCCGGGCGCCGCGGGCGCGCCAGGTCTCGACCAGGTGCATCACCCGCATCGAGTCCAGGCCGAGGTCGCGCAGGTCGTCCTCGTCGTGGATGTCCTCGGGGCGCTCGCCGAGCAGGTCGGCGATCTCGGCGCGCAGCGTGTCGGGGTCGAAGCCGACGGGGGCGGTCATGTCGTGAGGTCCGTTCCGGAGGTGACGCGGGGTCGGGTGGGCCGGCCGGGCCGGGGCGGCGCGCGGTGCGGGCCCCGGCGGCGTTCGGGCGCGGCAGGGCTCAGGCCGTGGCGGCGGCGGTCGCGGCGCCGCGGGCCCGCAGGTCGCGGCCGGCCCGGCGCAGCAGCATCGAGTCGCGGATCTCGCCGGAGCGCACGGCCAGCGTGGAGAGCAGCGAGGAGGTGATGCCGTGGGTGTGCTCGGTGCCGCCCTGGAGGTAGATGCCGACGTCGAGGCGGTCGTCGGTGAGCACCCGGTGGTCGCGGTCGACCCGCAGCCGGCCCTGCTCGTCGGTGCGGCAGGCGGCGGCGAGCTGCTCGCCGAGCAGTTCGCGCGGGTCGACGTGGGTGTACCCGGTGGCGAGCACCACCGCGTCGCACTCCAGGACCTGCTCGCGGCCGGTGGTCAGCGAGCGGACATGCGCCCGGGCGCCGTCGGGGCCCTCCTCGGCGGCGGTCAGCCGGGTGGCGTTCAGGATCCGCAGGCGCTCGTGCCCGGCGACCTTCTCCTGGTAGGCGGTGCGGTACAGCGCCTCGATCAGTTCGCCGTCCACCACCGAGTAGTTGGTGTTGGCGTGCTGGGCCAGCAGGGTCCGCTTGGCGATCTCGGGCGCGGCGTAGAACTCGTCCACGGCCGACGGGTCGAAGATCCGGTTGGCGAACGGGCTGTCGTCGGCGGGGCTGTAGCCGTACCGGGTGAGGACGGCGCAGACCTCCGCCTCGGGGAAGGTGCGGTGCAGGAACTCGACGGCCTCGGCGGCGGACTGCCCGGCGCCGACCACGGCGATCCGCCGGTGCTTGAGCGGGCGCTGCGCCAACTCCGGTGCGCGCAGCAGCAGGTCGCGGGTGTGCCAGAGGTGCGCGCCGGTGCGGACGCCCTCGGGCAGCCGGGGGGTGAGGCCGGTGCCGACCGCGATGTTGCGGGCCTGGCGCACCCGGCGGTCGCCGCCGCCGAGGGCCTCGGAGACCACCTCGACCCGCTCGGTGCGGCCGTCGGGCCCGGTGACCGGGCGGATGCCGGTGACGGTGCGGGCGTAGCCGACCCGGTCGGCGAACTCGGCGGCGCACCACTCGAAGTAGTCGTGGAACTCGAGCCGGGTCGGGTAGAAGGTCTTCAGGTTGATGAAGTCGGCGAGCCGGCCGCGCTCCTGGAGGTAGGACAGGAAGGTGAAGCGGCTGCGCGGGTCGCGCTGGGTGACCAGGTCCTTGAGGAAGGAGACCTGCATGGTCGCGCCGTCCAGCAGCATGCCCCGGTGCCAGCCGAAGCCCTCCTGGCGCTCCAGGAAGCTGGCCCGCAGCGGGGGTTCGCCGGCGGACCGGTTGTGGTCGTCGACCGCGATCGCGAGGGCGAGGTTGGCGGGGCCGAAGCCTATGCCGACCAGGTCGTCGACATCCCCGTCCGTGCGGACCGCCTCGTTCTCCAGCGACATGCGCGTCCTTCCCTCTTCCCGGTACCGGTGCGGTGGGGGCGGGTGGACCCGCACCCCCTTTTTACTTTGGTAAGGCTTACCTAACTTCTCTTACCGCGGGCGGCTGAGTCAAGTTCAGTCCGCGCCGCGGCCAGCGCCTTTGCCCGCGGGCCAGCGGCCGGCGAGCACCGCGCCCGCGCCCGAACCCGCGTCGGCGACCACCTCCGCGCCCGCCTCCGGGCCGCGGACCACCCGGGTGCCGGGCGCGGCCGGGCCGAACGCCCGCAGCACCGCGTCGGGCTCCCGCCCGTCCAGCACCCGCACCTCGCCGACCCCGGCGCGCAGCGCCGCCAGACAGGCCGCCATCTTGGGCACCATGCCGCCCGCCAGCCCGGGCAGCATCCGGGCCAGCTCACCGGCCGTCAGCTGCCCGATCGGGCCGCCCTGCGGGGGCCAACTCCGGTACAGGCCGGGCACGTCGGTGAGCATCAGCAGCGCCCGCGCGCCGAGCGCCCCGGCCACCGCGGCGGCGGCCGTGTCGGCGTTCACGTTGTAGACGGCGCCGTCGGAGCGGTCGGCGGCGGGGGCGATCGAGGAGAGCACCGGAATCCGGCCGTCCGCGAGCAGGGCGTCCAGCAGCCCGGTGCGCACCTCGGCGACCTCGCCGACCCGGCCCAGGTCGACCCGCCGCCCGTCCGCCCGGCCCCAGCGGCGGACCGCCGCCAGGGTGCCGGCGTCCTCGCCGGTCAGGCCGACGGCGAACGGGCCCTGCGCGTTGAGCAGGCCGACCAGTTCGCGCTGCACCCGTCCGGCCAGCACCATCCGGACCTCGTCCATCACCTCGGGCGTGGTGACCCGCAGCCCGCCCGCGAACGGCGCGCTCACGCCGATCCGGCTCAGGTGCGCGTCGATCTGCGGGCCGCCGCCGTGCACCACCACCGGGCGCAGTCCGGCGTACCGCAGCAGCACCACGGAGCGGGCGAAGGACGCCTTCAACTCCCGGTCCACCATGGCGTTCCCGCCGAACTTCAGCACCACGGTCGCGCCCCGGTGGGCCCGCAGGCCGGCCAGGCAGGACAGCAGGTCGGGGCCCGGCTCCGGGCCCCGTCCGGGCCTCGGCCCCGAGTCCTTCCCCGAGTCCGACGACTCCGCACACAGTCCGGCCACCGCTCGCCTCCCACGCTCCTAGCGCCACCCCGGTCAGTTAGGCAAGGGTTACCTTACATGTCGTCCGGACCGCTGCCCAGCACGCCTCGGTGGGGCACCCGGCACCCTCGAGAGAGCGCTCTCACAGGTCTCTGTCCGGCCAACCGGCGTCAGTCTCCAAGTCCTGAACGCCAGTTCCCGCCGAAGCTCGGGAAAATCGGCCGTTCTTTGACGTTGCCATGCCGATATCCCGTCCGTACGATTCAGGCCAACCGGCGGAGGCGCCCGCCGCAGAGAGCGCTCTCAGACAAAGGATTCCTCCATGGCTGCTGCCACCCGCACGCGCCGTTGGTCCCTCGGCGGATTCGTGCTCCTCGTCGCCACCACCCTGGTGGCCGCCGCGCCGTTCGGCACCTCCCCACCGGTGCCGCCCGGGCCGCCGTCGTCGCCCGGCCGCCGCCCCGGTGGCCGCCGGCAGCTGGGGCGACGACTTCGACGGACCGGCCGGCTCGGCCGTCGACCCCGCCAAGTGGACGCTGGAGACCGGCGGTTCGGGCAACGGCAACCACGAGTTGCAGTACTACACGGCGGGCGCCGCGAACGCCGCGCTGGACGGCCAGGGCCACCTGGTGATCACCGCCAAGCGCAACTCCGACCCGGGCCTGTCCTGTTGGTACGGCACCTGCCAGTACACCTCGGCCCGGCTGAACACCGCCCGCACCTTCACCCAGGCGTACGGGCACTTCGAGTCCCGGATCAAGATCCCGCGCGGGCAGGGCATCTGGCCCGCCTTCTGGATGCTCGGCAACGACCTCTCCACCGCGGGCTGGCCCACCAGCGGCGAGCTCGACGTCATGGAGAACATCGGCCGCGAACCGGGCACCGTGCACGGCACCATCCACGGTCCCGGCTACTCCGGCGCGGGCGGCATCGGCGCCCCGTACAGCCTGCCCGGCGGGCAGTCCTTCGCCGACGCCTTCCACACCTTCGCCGTCGACTGGAGCCCCACCGCGATCACCTGGTCCGTGGACGGCACCGCCTACCAGACCCGCACCCCGCCGACCTCGGCGGCAACCGCTGGGTCTTCGACCACCCGTTCTTCGTGATCCTCAACCTCGCGGTCGGCGGCGACTGGCCCGGCAACCCGACGGCTCCTCCACCTACCCGCAGACCATGACCGTCGACTACGTGCACACCACCACCTGGGGCGGCAGCACCGGCGGCACCTCCACCGGCCGGGATCACCGGCCCGGCGGCATGTGCGTGGACGTGGCGGGCGGCTCCAGCGCCGACAGCACCCCGTCCAACTGCACAACTGCACCGGCGCCGCCGCCCAGCAGTGGACCGTCGGCAGCGACGGCACCGTCCGCGCCCTCGGCAAGTGCCTGGACGTCGCCGCCGCCTCCCACAACGACGGCGCGGCGATCCAGCTCTACACCTGCAACGGCACCAGCGCCCAGCAGTGGACCCACCGCTCCGGCAACGACTTCCTCAACCCCGGCTCCGGCAAGTGCCTGGACTCCCCGAACGGCTCCGCCGCCGACGGCACCCGGCTCCAGCTGTGGACCTGCAACGGCTCCGCCGCGCAGAAGTGGACGCTCGCTGACGCCCGATCAGCCCTGAACCGGTTCACTCGCCGGCACCCCGGCACCCGACCACGGGCCGTCCCCCACCGGCCCCTTCCCCGCGCGGCCGGCCGCGTCCGGCACCTACCGCCGGCCGGCCGCGCCCCTCACCGCACCACCGCACCGCACCGCACCACCCACGCGTCCCTTCCTCCCCTCCCCCCGCCCGAGAGGACTCCCCCACGCCATGACGCACCGCCCCCCGGCGAAGCTCTCCCGCCGCACCCTGCTGGCCGCCGCCACCCTCGCCCTGCCGCCGGCTACCTGGCGTTCGCGGCGGCGAGGCCCAGGCGCAGACCCCGGCGACCCTGGCGCTCGACCTCGCCAACACCACCGGCAACAACACCGGTCTACGCCTACGTGGTCGGCCGCGACCCGGCGGCCGGCGGCGGCTGGGCCTTCCTCCAGTCCAACGGCTCCAGCCTGTACCACCGCGCCGAACCCGGCCAACGACCAGACGCCGCTGGGCGTGGACTGCGCGATCGCGCTGAACGCCTCGGGGGCCGCGCCGCGCCGGGTGACGCTGCCGCACCTGGACAGCGGGCGGATCTACTTCTCGGTCGGCGCCAAGCTGACCTTCCTGATGAACCGCGGCGGCGCCTGGCCCTGCCTCGGTGGTCAACCCGAGCGACCCGAACATCGACGTCCGGCACGACTTCTGCGAATTCACCTTCAACAACGACCAGTTGTTCGGCAACATCACCTTCGTCGACATGGTCTGCCTGCCGATCGCCTTCCAGCTGGAGGTCTCCGGCGGCGCCACCCAGACGGTGCGCGCGCCTGCCCTCCGACGGCCTGGCCCGGGTCGCGTCCGCGCTGCGCGCCCAGTCCTCCGCCGACGGCTCGGACTGGAGCAAGCTGGTCGTCAACCGCGGCGGCGGCGACCTGCGGGTGCTCGCCCCGAACCTGGCGATCCGCGGGCAACAGCGCCCTGTTCAGCGGGTACTTCGAGCCCTACGTCGACCAGGTGTGGAGCAAGTACGCGAGCACCGACCTGCGGATCGACACCCAGTACACCTGGGGCGCGTTCACCGGCCGGGTCAGCGGCAACACGCTCACCTTCCCCGGCGCCGGGTCCTTCGCCAAGCCGTCCACGCTGGCGATCTTCTCTGCAGCGACGCGCCGTTCACCACCGGCAACGACCTGATGGGCAACCTGAGCGCCCGGCTGGCCGCCGCGTTCAACCGCACCACGCTGCTCAGCAACCCCAACCAGCCCACCGGCGAGAACCCGGCCGCGTTCTACACCCAGGCCCGCACCAACCACTACGCCCGAATCCTGCACTCCACCACGCCCGACGGCCTCGGCTACGCCTTCCCGTACGACGACGTCCACCCGGCGGGCGTCGACTTCGAGGGCAAGGTGCAGTCCGGCAGCCCCACCCGCTGGGTGATCACCGTCGGCGGCCTGGCGGGCGGCGGTGGCGGCAGCACACCACCGCCGCCGAGCGGGGGCGGCAGCGCGTTCGCCACCGTGCAGGCCGAGTCGTACACCGCGCAGTCCGGCGCCCAGACCGAGACGTGCTCCGACACCGCGGCGGCACGGACGTCGGCTGGCTGTCCAACGGCGACTGGCTGCGCTACTCGCTGGACTTCGGCTCCGCCGGCGCCACCCGGATCGACGCCCGGGTCGCCTCCGGCGCCGCGGCCGGCGTCAGCGGCCTGGTCCAGGTCCGCCTGGGCAGCCCCACCGCGACCCGGTCGGCAGCTTCGCCGTCGGCAACACCGGCGGCTGGCAGACCTGGACGACCGTCCCGGCCGACCTGAGCCGGATCACCGGGTCCCAGACGGTCTACCTGACCTTCAGCAGCGGCCAGCCCGCCGACTTCGTCAACCTCAACTGGTTCAAGTTCTCCTGACGCCCGGAGCGGCGCGGTGCGGGGACGGCCCGTCTCGGAGGCCGTCCCCGCACCGCGCTACGCCGCCGCCCGTACGCCGCCGCCGTACGCCGCCGCCCGTACGCCGCCGCCCGTACGCCGCCGCCCCGGCGTCAGGTGCCGGCGTCGGCCCGTTCGACCTGGCTGAGCGGCGCGGCCAGCGACTCCAGGCTGCGGCGTTCGGCCCGGACGCCGAGGAACGCCTCGACCAGGCCCGCGGCCACCATCAGCGCCGCGCCGATGCAGAACGCCAGTGTCGCGTCGCCGACCTCGCCGCTGCTGACCAGGCCGTTGAAGAGCAGCGGCCCGGAGATGCCGCCCGCCGCCGTGCCGACCGCGTAGAAGAAGGCGATGCACAGCGCCCGGGTCTCCAGCGGGAAGATCTCGCTGACCGTCAGGTAGGCGGCGCTCGCCCCGGCGGAGGCGAAGACAGCACGACCGTCCAGCAGGCCGTCATGGTGGTGGCGCTCAGCGAGCCGTGGTCGAAGAGCCAGGCGGTGCCGAACAGCAGCACGCCCGAGCCGATGTAGCTGCCCGCGATCATCGGTTTGCGGCCGACCGAGTCGAAGAAGTGGCCGAGCAGCACCGGCCCGAGGAAGTTGCCGACCGCGATCACCGCGAAGTAGTAGCCGGTCCGGCCGCCGGGACGTCGAAGAACTGGGTGAGGATCGCCGCGTACCCGAAGGTGATCGAGTTGTAGAGGAAGGACTGTCCGATGAACAGCGACAGGCCCAGGATCGTGCGGCGCGGGTAGGTGGAGACCAGGGTCCGGGCGATGGTGACGAAGCCGATCGGGCCGCGCTCGCGGATCGTGATCGGCGGCTCGTCCACCGGGGGCAGCGGCTTGCGGTCTCGCGCTCGACGATCGCCTCGGCCTCGGCGACGATCCGTTCCGCCTCCTCGCCCTGCCCGTGCGTGAACAGCCAGCGCGGGCTCTCCGGGACGTGCCGGCGCACCAGCAGGATGACCAGGCCGAGCACCACGCCGATGCCGAACGCCAGCCGCCAGCCGACGTCGGTGGCGAACAGCGAGGTGTTCAGCAGCAGGATGGAGGCGAACGCGCCGAGCGCGGCGCCGATCCAGAAGCTGCCGTTGACGATCAGGTCGATCCGGCCGCGCACCCGGGCCGGGATCAGTTCGTCGATCGCCGAGTTGATGGCGGCGTACTCGCCGCCGATGCCGAAGCCGGTGAAGAACCGGCAGAGGAAGAAGAACCAGGGCGTCCAGGACAGCGCGGTGATGCCGGTCGCGACCAGGTAGACGGCCAGGGTGAGCATGAACAGCTTCTTCCGGCCCAGCCGGTCGGTCAGCCAGCCGAAGAACAGCGCCCCGGTGCAGGCGCCCGCCACGTAGATCGCGGCGGCGACGGTGGTGACCTGGGCGCTGCTGATCGCGATGCCGCTGCCCGGCTCGGCCAGCCGGGCGGCCAGGTTGCCGACCACGGTGACTTCCAGGCCGTCCAGGATCCAGACGGTGCCCAGGCCGATCAGGATGCGCCAGTGCCAGGGTGACCAGGGGAGCCGGTCCAACCGGCCCGGGACGTCCGTCTCGACGGCTGTCGGGCCGTCCCCGGCGGCGGAAGCGGCGGTGCGGCGGTGCGGTGCGGACATCTTCGACCTCCGTCGTCCGGCCGTGCGCCCGGGCGTCCGGGCGGGCCAGGGGCGCGTCTGCCCGGCGCCGCCCCCGGCACACCTCCGTGGTCGGCCCACCCACGATCAGCCCACCCGGGTTGCCCCGGCGGCGCCGATCCGCTCCAGCAGCTCCGGGACGCCGGCCTGTCGGCGGTGCGGGCGGAAGGCCGGGGCCAGGTCGCGGGCCAGGGCGGCGCAGCGCGGGGAGCCGATCCGGGCGGCCAGGTCGAGGGACTCGGCGGTGGCGGCGAGGGCCTGTTCGACCTCGCCGGTGCGCAGGAGGGTGCGGGCCTGGTAGGCGAGGAAGACGCCGCGGGTCTTGCCCGGGCGGGCGGGAGCTGGGCCAGCCCCTCGGTGATCCGGGTGCGGGCGGCGGCGGGGTGGCCGAGGTCGAGCAGGCAGCCGCCGGAGTCGACGGCGAGGTCGGCGGGGCCCATCCAGGCGCACCAGGCGGGGGCCGGGTCGGGGGACGGGGTGGCGAGGGCGCGTTCGGCGGCGGCCAGGTCGCGCCGGCAGGCGGCCGGGTCGTGGCGGGCGGCGTGGGCGCGGGCCCGGCGGAGCAGCAGCAGGGCGCGGGCGGTGGGGTGGAGGGTGGCGGTGAGGGCGTAGTCGAGGCGGTCGGCGGCGGCCGCGGGCCGGCCGAGCCAGGTGGCCTGGTAGGCGGCGTCGGCGAGGACCCCGGCGGCGCGTTCGTGGTCGCCGGCGCGGTGGGCGGACTGGAGGGCGAGTTCCCACCGGCGTCCGGCGGCGGGGTGGCGGCCCTGGTCGAAGCGGTGCCAGCCGCTGGTGGTGGCGAGGGAGGCGGCCAGCCGGTGCAGCCGTCGGCCGGTGGGTTCGTCGTACCGGCCGGTGGTGATCAGGGTCCGGACGGTGGCGAGTTGGGCGTCCAGCAGGCGGGCGGACCGGCCGCGCTGCTCGGTGGGCAGGGCGGCCAGTCCGTGGCCGCCGCTCTCCAGCCAGGCGACGAACTCGGCGTCCACCCGGGTGCCGCCCAGCAGCATCCCAGCCGCCCGGGGTCGGTCGTCCCGCCGGGCCCGCCGGGTGCGGCCAGCGCGGCGAGCGAGGCCGCGCCGAACCCCACGAAACTGCGACGGTCCACGGCGCCTCCCGGTGCGTCTCGGCGTCCGCCCGGCCGGGGGCGTACGGGGTCCTCGCCCCCGCACCCTGCTCCGACCGGGACGACGAGCGTACTGGCCGCCGGCCCCGCCGGGCACCGGTACCACCGGTATCGACCGCTCCCGACCGTTCCCGCCCCGTACCGACCGGACCTGCCCGGCTCGGACGGCAGCGCGCCGCCCCGCTGGACGGTGCGGGGCGGCGCGAATACAGGAAGGGGATCAGGCGGGGGCGGGCGGCGGGGGTCAGGCGGGGGTGATCCGCCCGCGCCAGCCGCCGTTCTCCACGCCGCGCTCTTCGATGAAGGACTTGAAGCGGTCGAGGTCACCGCTCACCCGACGGTCGACCATGCCGAGGGCGTCGGCGGCGTGCTCGGCCATGCCCTGGGGGTCGTAGTCCATCGCCAGGCGCACCTCGCAGCGCGTGTCGCCGAGCGGGGTGAAGCTGACCGTGCCCTTCTGCTGGACGTCGCCGCCGACGGTCCGCCAGGCGATCTTCTGGTCGGGCAGCTGGTCGATGATCTCGGTGTCGAACTCCCGGGTCACCCCGGCGATCTTCGTCCGCCAGTGGTTGTGCCGCTCGTCGATCTGCACCACCTGCTCGACGCCGTCCATGAAGTGGGGAAGTCCTCGAACTGCGTCCACTGGTCGTACGCGGTGTGCAGGGGGACGTCCACCTCGACGGTCTTCTGGACCATGCTCATGCGTGCTCCTCCGTTTCACGTTTCGGTCGTTTGCGTACGGGCCTGGCAGGCGCCTGACCGGTTCGCCCCGGATCAAACGCTTCCGTCCGTTTCGCCGCCGGACCGGCCGCCAGGGCGCGGTCGAGCAGCGCGCGGAGGTCACCCGAGTCACCTCGGCGCACGTGACCACCGCCTCGGCTCCGAGAACGCGGCACGGCCCCGGCGGGCGGGACCGCTCCTTGCTTCCGCTGCGACACCGCGTTCAGGCACCGCGTTCAGGGTTCCGCCGGGGGGCGGACGATCTCCAGCCACACCGTCTTCCCGCCGCCCACCGCCGGTTCGCTGCCCCACGCGGCGGCCAGCCGGTCGACCACCCGCAGCCCGTGCCCGCCGGGCCGGGCGGGCTCCACGGGCGGGCGCAGCACCGGGGGGCGGTCGTCGGCGTCCCGGACGGCGACCCGCAGCAGCGGCCCGTACCTGGTCAGTTCCAGCGTGTAGGGCCCGGCGGCGTGTTGGCAGGCGTTGGTCACCAGTTCGCTGGTCATCAGCAGGACGTCCTGGGCGGCGGCCCGGGTGCCCTCGTCCGGCGCGGCCAGCCAGCCCCAGGTCCGCAGCGCGCCACGGGTGAACTCCCGGCTCCGGGCGACCGCCCCGGGCGCGGCGGCCAGCGGCAGGCACCGCGCGCTCCGGCCCGGCGGGGACCGGCCCGGCGGGGGCGGCGGAGTAGGCCGGGTCGGCGGGGTCGGCGGGGTGCGCAGCCATCACGGGGCCCCGGGCGGGTCGTCCGCGCCGGACGTACCGGCCTCCGCCGGTCCGCCGGGCTCCGCCGGTTCTCCCGGATCCGCCGCGAGCGCGTCCTCGACGGTGGGGTGAATGGCCAGCACCTCGTCCGCGCCGGTGATCTCCAGCAGGCGGCCGACCACCCGCCCGGGCGCGGCCAGCAGCAGCGGCAGGCCGGTCCGCCGGGCGGCGGCGTGGGCGCGCAGCAACAGGTTGAGGCCGGTGGAGTCGCAGAAGAGGCAGTCCACCACCACCCGTCCGGGCCGGTCGTCGACCGCCTGTTCCAGCGCGTCCAGGAGGGGTTCGACGCTGTCGTGGTCGAGTTCGCCCTCGGGCCGCACCACGAGCGCGCCGGGCGGGTGGCGCAGCACGACGGTGAGCGGGGTGACGGTGAGCGGGACACCGGGGCCCGGGCCGGGCTGTGCGTCCACGTGCGAACACCTCCTGCCGTTCGGCGTCGGCTCCTCGTCCCCCGGGTGGCACGGTCTCGCGGCTACCCGGGCGGCCCGGACCTCAATCAGCCGCGCCGTGCACCGCGCACCCGGCCTCCTCCTCGCCCGGCTCGCCGGGTATGCCGTCGGCGTCCGCCTCGCCCCGCTCCTCCCCGGCCGCGCCCTCGATCTCGGCGCGCAGTCCGGCGAGGGTGGCGGAGAGGATACGGGAGACGTGCATCTGGGAGACGCCGATCTCGGCGGCGATCTCGTTCTGGGTGAGCCCGCCCCAGAACCGCAGCAGCAGGACGGCGCGCTCCCGTTCGGGCAGTCGGCTGATGAACGGCTTGGCCATCACCCGGAGTTCGGCGACCTCCAGTTCGGGGTCGCAGCCGCCGAGCCGGTTGATCAGCGCGCTGCCGCTGTCGTCGGAGTCCTCGTCGCGCAGCGAGTCGAGCGAGTCGCAGCGGCAGAGCCGGCCGGCGTCGATCCCCTCGGCGGCCTCCTCCTCGGTGACGTGCAGTTCCTCGGCGAGTTCGGCGGTGTCGGGCAGCCGGCCGAGGCTCTGTTCGAGCCGGTCGGAGGCGCGGGCGGCGGCCAGGTAGCGCTCCTGCACGCTGCGCGGGACGCGCAGCGGCCACGAGGTGTCGCGGAAGAACCGCTTGATCTCGCCGGAGACGGTGGGGATCGCGTACGTGACGAACTCGACGCCGCGCTCCGGGTCGAAGCCGTCGACGGCCTTGATCAGCCCGACGGTGCCGACCTGGATGATGTCGTCGAGCTCCTCGGGGCGGTGCCGGAACCGGGCGGCGACGAACCGCACCAGCGGCATGTTCAGCTCGATCAGGGTGCCGCGGACGTAGCTGTGGGCGGGGTCCTCGGGGGGCAGTTCGGCCAGTCGGGCGAACAGCGCGTCGCTGAGCCGGCGCGCCTCGTACTTGCCCATCGCCCGCATCTCCCGCCGGGTGGGCCGGTGCATCGGGTCGACCTCGGCCGTCCCTGGTCCGGGGGTGGACGCGGGGCGCTGCCGGACGCGGGGATGCCGCGCAGAGTGGACGTGGTGGTCACGGGGAGTCATCTCCGGGGAACGGTGGGACCCTCCCTGACGCGCGGACTGCGGCGTGCCGGGCTCCGGACGGTGGAAGAACCCCGTCCGGGACTCGGTGGGCCGCACGGCGGCAGGGCGGGCGGAGAACCGTGGAACCCGGCTTCTTCAGGCGACGGCTCCCAGCACGCGGCTCGCGGCTCGCATGCCGTGGGGTGACGGACCCCTGCGGGTCGGCCGCGCCGGGCGGTGCGCCCGGCATGGCGACCTATTCCTACCCCCGTCCGGCCGCCGCGAACCGGATTCCCCCGATTCACCCGCCTTGATCCGGGTATGCGGGCCGGTGAACCGTCCGCGACGAGAGGAGTCCGACCATGCCCGCCGGATCGAGCCCCAAGCGGGAGCGGCAGTACGAGCACATCAAGGAGAGCCAGCTGGAGCGGGGGTCGAGCGAGAAGCGCGCCGAGGAGATCGCCGCCCGCACGGTCAACAAGGAGCGCGCCCGGCACGGCGAGAGCCGGACGGCCAGCCGCAGCTCCCTCCACGACGTCTCCTCCGGCCACCGGGGCGGCAAGCGCTCGCACCGCGGCGCCGGCGGCCCGACGTACGACCAGCTGTACAACGAGGCGCGGCAGCGCGGCGTCAAGGGCCGCTCGAAGATGAACAAGGACCAGCTCGCGCACGCCCTGGGGCGGTGACCGCGATGACCATCCCGATGCCCGCCGACCCGGACGTCCGGCCGCCCGACCCGCCCGACGTCCCGCCCCGGCCGACCGACCCGCCCGGCCCGTTCTCCCCGGTCCCGCCCGACCCGCAGCCCCCGAACCCCGGTCCCCCCGGTCCCGGCCGCCCCGATCCCCTCCCGGACCCGCAGCCGCCGGGCCGCCCCGGCCCCCCGCTCCACCCCGACCCGCAGCCCGAACCCACCCCGCAACCCAGCCCCCCACCACCGGGCCCGTAACCCCAGGCACCCCGCCCCGCCCCGCCCCATCCGGCAGGGCGGGGCGGTCGTCGTCAGCCCCGGGGCCACCGGGGCCGCGTCGGGCGCCGGTCGGCCGTCCTCTTCGAGCCCGTCCTGCTCGACCTCCGCCGGCTCGCCCGGTCCGAGGGGTCCAGCCGCTGTTACGGCTTCTCACGGGGGTGACGGCCCTTCACGGACAGGTGTGCGGCGCACGGCGCTCCGGGCGCGACACTCCGGGCGGGAAAACCGGTCGCGTCCGGCCGCTCCCCCGGGTACGGTCACGGGCGGGTCCGCGCCGCGGCGGCCGTGGGGCCGCAGGGGTGCGGACGAGTCGTCACATCCCCTCAGCGGAAGCAGGTTCGGTCGATGGCGTGTCGGATCAGTGAACTCGTACTCGGCTGCCGGGAACCCGAGGTCCTGGCGCGGTTCTGGTGCGAGGTGCTGGACTTCGTGGTGCTCGGCCGCGAGGACGACGGCAGCGTCGAGATCGGCCCGCGCGAGGGCTTCGGCGGCGCGCAGCCGACGCTGTTCCTGAGCGCCCGGGCCGAGCCGGAGCCCGGCAAGTCCCGGCTGCACATCGACGTCAACCCGACCGACCGGGACCAGGACGCCGAGCTGGAGCGACTGCTCGCCCTCGGCGCCCGCCCGGCCGACATCGGGCAGACCGGCGAGGAGTCCTGGCACGTCCTGGTGGACCCCGAGGGCAACGAGTTCTGCCTGCTCAAGGCCCGCATCAAGGAGCTCTGACCGCTCCCCGCCGGCCGGCCGGAGCTCAACCGCCCCCGAGCGGCTCGACCCGGCCGGCCCCCGGCCCCGCCGACACCCGCCCCGCACCGGCCCGTGCCCGCGCCCGGAAGAACCGGCTCAGCGGGACGGCGGTGGCGCACACGAACAGCCCGAACAGCGTGATCGGCAGCAGCCCGACCGGCCGCAGGTGCTCCAGCGGGTGGCGCCACACCCCGGGCAGGTTGCTCCACCGGTTGGCGGCCGGGTCCGCCACCATGACGGCCGCGCCCAGCAGCGGCCCGGACGGCCGCCCCCGGGCCACCAGCAGGGCCACCAGCGGATCGGCCGGCAGCAGCACGTGGAGGAGGAACCGGCTCGCCGGCGGCCGGCCCCGGTAGGTGTGCACCCCACCGCAGAACGCCGCGTACCCGTGCGCCCCGGCCCCTCGACGGACCCCGCCACGTACCCGATCCGGCACATCTGCGGCCGGCCCGGCCGCGCCCCCTCCGCATACCGCCCACCCCGGGCCCCGCCGCCCCCGCTCTCCCCGGGTTTCCGTTCCGGCCGGGCGGTCGGACGACCCGGCGGCGGTGCCGTCGGGCGGGCTGGAGGGGCGTGCCGTACCGCACCGTGGCCGCCGTGACCGTCCCGGCGGACGCCACCCGCCGCCGCGGGGCTGATTCGGTCCGGGCGCACCGGGCAGACGCCACCGAACCAGGGGCAACCGGGCAACGGACCCCACGGGACGAAGAAGCAACGGAGCTAGCGAAAGGACCTGGACCATGCTGCTGCTCGGACTTCTGCTGTTCGCGGCGTCCGGTGCGTTCGCGGGCCTGCTGATCGCCGACAACCTCGGCGGCGGGCCCGAGACGGGCGTCACCGTGCTCGGCCACCAGATCGCCACCATGAGCACCCTCGGCGCGTTCCTGGCCGGGCTGGCACTCGCGCTGATCTTCTGCGCCGGGCTCGCCCTGATGCGCGGCGGCCTGCGCTGGCGCCGCCACCACCGGGCGGCTCCCGTGCAGGACACCCCCGTGGCGCTGGACCACACCGCCGAATCGGGTGCCACCAGGGCGGACCTGTCGTCCGCCGACCGGCCCACGACGACGACCCAGCGCCCGCAGGGCCGCCCGCGCCACCGCTTCACGCACTGACGGGGCCGCCGCCGCCCGACGACCCCGCCCCCGTGACCGGACGGAACGGGCGCAGGAAACGACCGCACGAAACGACCGCACGATCGAGGAGGACCGACCCATGAGTGACGCATCCGACCGCATGAAGCACAAGGCCCAGGAGGCCGTCGGCGCGGCGAAGGAGAAGACCGGTGCCGCGACCGGGAACGACCGACTGGAGAACGAGGGCCGCGGCGACCAGGCCGAGTCCCAGGCGAAGCAGGGCGTCGACAAGGCCAAGGACCGGATCGCCGAAGGCGTGGACAAGGTCAAGGGCGCCTTCAAGCGCTGAGCCCGCACCCCGGCCGCCGCCCGTCGAACACCGACGGGCGGCGGCCGATCCGTGTCGGCGCTCCGGCGGCCCTCCGCCGGATTCACCGAGGTCAAGTACAGGTCAAGGGTGGTCCAGGTCGAGACAAAATGGGTGTTCACCCGCCGGTTCGGTGGCGGATTTCCGGCAGTTCGGCCCCCGTCCCCACCCTCCACCGGCGCGATGTTCCGCATCCGCTCCGGCGCTTGACCACGGAACCGCCGACCGGGCCACCAACTCCACCTCACCAGAGGCGACTTGACACCCCCATCCCGCCACCGCGGCTACCGGCGATTTCCGACCGCGTTTTCAGGAAACACCCAGCATCCCCCCGCTGCCGCAATTCCGGGTAGGCTGCGCGGAATTGCGCCGGGCGAAGGGGCCGGACGCGGTGGCACGGGGAGACGAGGGGGAGCTGTGGCCCAGGGGGCGTTCCGGGTGGAGGCCGACGAGCTCGGCCGGGTGTCGAAGGAGCTCGCCGAGGCGAACGGCAGCATGGGGGGCGCGATGCACGCCCTGGGCCGGACTTCGCCGCAGGTGACCGGGCACCGTGAACTGGACAGTGCGTGCGCGGCGTTCGCCGACGACTGGAAGTACGGGCTGAAGCAGCTCAACGAGACGCTGCACGCGATCAGCGAGGGCCTGGACGTGACCGTGCGGGCGTACCGGGAGACCGACGAGACGGTGCGCCGGATGATGGCGGGGGAGGCCGTCTGATGTCGACCCTCCCGTTCCCGGCCTGGGCCGCGCCGACCGATCGCGACGGCTTCGACGCGCTCGGCTTCGACCCGGCGCCCGGCAGCCTGCCCGGCATCGACGAGCTGGTCCGGGACCTCCGGCAGGCCGCGAAGGAGTTGGAGGACGCCCGGAACAGCGTGAACCGGGCGTCCTGCGGCGGCGGGGCCTGGCAGGGCGAGGCGGCGGACGCGTTCTCCGCCCGGATCGCCGAGCTGCCCGGCCGACTCGACGTCGCCCACGCCTCGTTCGACTCGGCGTACACCGCGCTGGCGGGCTGGCGCGACCAGCTCGCCACCCTGCAGCGCACCGCCGCCGACCAGGAGGAGCAGGCCCGGGCGGCGAAGGCCCGGCGCGACCGGGCCGCCGACAACCCGGACCTGAAGCTGGGCGGCCTCTGGTTCCAGGAGGCGGACCAACTCGCCGACGCCGAGGCAAGGTTGCGCAAGGCGGACGCCGAACTGCGGGCCGCCGACGCCGACTTCCAGGGGGTCGTGGCCCGGGCCGAGGCGCTGCGCGCCGAGCACGACCAACTGGCCCGGCAGGCCGCCCGGGTGGTGGCCCGGGCCGGCGAGCAGGCGCCCGACGGGTCGGGCTGGTTCGCCCACCTGATGGACACCGTGAAGAAGGTCGCCCAGGCGCACGTCCAGCTCGCCGAGGACGCCATGGAGTGGGCCAGGTCGCACGCCAACGCGATCGCGGCGGTCGGCGACCTGCTCTCCAACGCGAGCACCCTGGTCGGCCTGGGCTCGATCGCGCTGGCCGGCGCCGGGCTGGTGTTCCCGCCGCTGGAGATCGGCGCCGCCGCGCTGAACGCGGTCTCCATGGGCCTGTCGGGCGCCGCCCTGGTCACCCACGGGGTGGCCGCGGCGGCGGGGGCGGACGTCCCCCCGCTGAGCTTCGCGGTCGACGTGATGGGCATGGTCCCGGTGATCGGCGAGGTCGGGAAGACCGGCAAGCTCGCCGCCTCGCTGTTCGCCCGGGAGGCGGTCGGCAACGGCGTCGCCCTGGGCGCGACCGGCATCACCCTCGACGGCTGGTCGAAGGACGCCGACGGCCTGCGGCAGTTCCTCCCCCGCGACGGTGGCCAGTGGGGCGAACTCCTGCTGGGCGGCCCGCTGCTGGTGGGCCTGGACAACGCCTGGCACGACGGCTCGGAGAAGGACGAGGCCGCTGCCCGGGACGGTCGTTGACGATGCGTCAGGACGGCACCCCGCCCGGAATCACCGCAGCGGACGAAACCACCGGAGCGACCGGAGCGGCCCGATGGATCTGACCCGCACCGCGCTGCTGTTCGACGGGCGCGGGACCGTCGACGAGCTGGTCAACTCCTTCACCCTCGACGAGCCCCAACTGCGCTGGCTCTGCTGGCTCTACGGCTACCGGCTCGAACAGCTGCGGCAGGTCGGCCGCACCCACCACAGGCGGGTGCGGGCCGTCCTGGACCCGGACCCGGCCGCCCGGGTCCGGGGAGCCTGGATGCGCGCCCCGGACCTGCGGCCCGGCATGCCCGCGCCGGTGCCGTGGACCGGCCCGCACACCGGGTCCCCGGCCGGGTGGACGCCGCCGGGGTGGCCGCCCGGCTGCGGGCCGCTGCGGCCCGCGCCCGACCGGATGCCCCGGGCGACTGCCGAGCAGGTCCGCTCGGAGTACCGCCCGGCGGGCCTGCTGGTGATCGGCGGCGTGCTCGGGGTGGTCGCCCTGGCCCTGGCCGCGAGCGCCCCGGTGGCGGCGGCCGCCCTGGGCGTCGTCGCGCTGGCGTTCCTGCTCGGCTACCTGCCCGCCCGGCACCACCGCGACCGGCTGGTCGCGGCGGGCGCCGACCGGCGTCCCCCGTACGACCCGCCGCCGGGCCCCGGCACCCCGCCGCCACCGCCTCCCCCGCCCGGCCCCCAGAACCGTGAGGACGACCGTTGACCGGCAGCACCATGGGAAACACCGAGAACACCGAGAACACCGAGAACGTGGAGAGCAGCTGGAGCGTGGGGAGCCCGGGGCGCGCGGAGACCGTGGAGTTCGACGTCCCGCCCGACTTCGTGCCGTTCGAGCCCGCCGACGACGTGGACGACGCCTACGAGCTGGTCCTGGCCCGTCTCGGGTCCGCCGCCGAGGGCCTTCCCCCGGCCCGGCGGCAGGCGCTCACCGAGCTGTACGCGGCCGGGTCCGCCGCGCTGGCCGACGCGGGCGCGATCTGGTCCGGCACCTGCGTCGGCACGATCGGCGACCGGCTGTCGACGGCGACGCTCACCGTCACCGCGCTGGACACCGAGGACGACACCCCGCAGGCCACCGTCGCCGCCGGGCTCGTCGAGGTCCTCGCCCCGCCGGCCGCCCTGCGGGCGGCGCGCCCGCTGCTGGTGCGCCGGTTCGACGCCCCCGCCGGACCGGCCGTGATCACCCTCGAACAGCAGCCGGGCTGGCAGCTCGGCGCCGGGGGGAGCGTCCCGCTGCTCTCCGCCAAGGCGTACCTCCCGATGCCGCCCGCCCTCCGGGGTGTGCTGCTGCTCGAACTCGGCACCCCGGACGTCGACAACTGGCCCGAGGTCTACGCCCCGCTGCTGGTCCGGATCGTCCGCAGCGTCCGCTTCCGGCTGCCGCCGGCCGACCCGCCCTCCCCTCCCCCGCCCGCGCCCGCCACCGGCGCGGGCACCGCCGCCCGGCACGACCCGTTCGGCACCCGGCTGAACTGACCGCCCCCGCCGGGTCGCCGGGGCCGGTCGGAGGCCGGGGGTGTGGGGTGCGGCGGCCCGGGTAGACGGGGGCCCGCACCGGAACGGTTCCGGGCGGGGGGACGGATCGCGAGGAGGCGAAGGGCATGGCAGCGGACGTCGCGGCCGCGCTGTTCGACGTGGACGGCACGCTGGTGGACACCACCTACCTGCACACCCTCGCCTGGTGGCAGGCGCTGGCGCAGTTCGGCCACGAGGTGGACGCGGCCCCGATCCACCGGGCCATCGGCATGGGCAGCGACCAGCTGCTCGACCACCTGCTCGGGGACGACCGGGACCGGTCGGAGGACGAGGCGATCGGCGCCGCGCACCTCGCGCTGTACGCCCAGCACTGGCCCGGCCTGCGGGCCTTCCCGGGGGCGGCGGAGCTGCTCCGGGAGTGCGCCGGGCGCGGGTGGCGGGTGGTGCTGTCGACCTCCGCGTCGGGCCGGGAACTGGACGTGCTGCGGAAGGTGCTGGCCGCCGACGACGCGGTGCACGCGGTGACCGACGCGGACGCGGTGGCCGCCTCGAAACCGGCCCCGGACCTGGTGCGGGCCGCACTGGAACAGGTCGGCGCCCGGGCGGACCGCTCGGTGTTCGTCGGCGACAGCGTGTGGGACGTCGAGGCGGCGAACCGGGCCGGGACCCCGTGCCTCGGGGTGGAGACCGGCGGTCTCGCCGCCGCGGAACTGCGCGACGCGGGCGCCCTGGAGGTGCACGCCTCGGTGGGCGCACTGCTGGCCGGCCTGGACGACAGCGCGCTGGCCCGCCCCCGGACCGGTGAACGGTGACCGCGGTGCGCACGACGCCCGGACGGGCCCCGCGGCTCGGCCCGCTGCTGACCCGGTTCCGCTACCGCACCAGGGCGGCGGCCTGGGCCTCGCTGTCCGCCGTGTGCACGCGGCTGGGCGCGGGCGCGGGGGCCGCCACCGGCGGGCGCCGGGACGGCTGACGAACGGCGGCGGGCCCGCCGGCCGCCCTGGCCCCCCTGGCCCGCCTCCCCCTGGCCTGCCGCCCGCCCCCGCCGCGCCCGGTGCGCCGTTTCGCTCCGGACGGCGGTGGACAGACGCGCCGCATGAACGCCTCCCCCGCCCCCACCGCTCCCGGGCCCGCCGGTCCGGCCGTCCGGCGGCGGCGCTACCTGCTGTGCCCGCCCGAGCACTTCGCGGTGGAGTACGCGATCAACCCGTGGATGGACCCGGCCCGTCCGGTGGACCGGGCGGCGGCGCTGCGGCAGTGGCGGGGGCTGGCGTCGGTGCTGCGCTCCCTCGGCCACCGGGTCGACCTGCTGGCGCCGGAGCCGGGCCTGCCCGACATGGTGTTCACCGCGAACGGGGCGACGGTGGTGGACGGCCGGGTGCTGGTCGCGCGGTTCCGGCACCGGGAGCGCGCGGGCGAATCGGCGGCGCACCGGCGCTGGTTCGCCGCCGCGCGGTTCCCGCAGGTCCGGACGGCCGTCGAGGTGAACGAGGGCGAGGGCGACCTGCTGGCCGCCGGGCCGCGCATCCTCGCCGCCAGCGGCTTCCGCACCACCACGGCCGCCCACCGGGAGGCCGAGCGAGTGTTCGGCCTCCCGGTGGTCTCGCTGCGGCTGACCGATCCGCACTACTACCACCTGGACACCGCGCTGGCCGTCCTGGACGACTCCCGGGTGATGTACTACCCGGACGCGTTCGCCCCGGAGACCCGCCGCCTGCTGCGCCGCCTCTACCCGGACGCGATCCTGGCCGACGCGTCGGACGCCGCCGCGTTCGGCCTGAACGCCATCAGCGACGGCCGCCACGTGGTGCTGCCGGACGGGGCCCGGGGCCTGGCCGAGCAGCTGCGGGCGGCGGGGTTCGTCCCGGTGCCGGTCGACCTGCCGGAGCTGCGGAAGGCCGGCGGCGGGCCCAAGTGCTGTGTCCTGGAACTGCGTCCGGAATGAGGTGCACTCCCGTGCCGACCGATGCCCGTACGACCGCCACCGCCACCGACCCCGCCACCGATCCCGTCCTCCCCGGCGCCCGCGGCCCGCTCTCGGCCGCCGTCCTCGCCGCGCTGCGCCGCCCCGCGCCCACCGACCTGACGCCGCTGCCGGTGCCGACCGACCTTCCGACGGGCCCCGGGGACGCGGAGGGCCCCTGGGACACGGACTCCTGGGGCGAGGACGTCCAACTCGCCCTGTACGTCTGCTACGAGCTGCACTACCGCGGCTTCGCGGACGTCGATCCGGCCTGGGAGTGGTCGCCGCCGCTGCTCGCGCTGCGCGGGCGGCTGGAGCGGGCGTTCCTGGAGGCGCTGCGCCGGGAGGTGGGCGAGCCGCCGCCGCTGGCGGACGTGCTGGCCGGGCTGCTGGTCGAACCCCCGGACGGTGACGGGCCCTCGTACCACCTGCTGTCGGCGGGCACCCGGCAGCAGGCCCGCGAGTACCTGGCACACCGCTCGCTGTACCACCTGAAGGAGGCCGACCCGCAGATGTGGGCGGTGCCCCGGCTGCCGAACCCGGCGAAGGCGGCCCTGGTCGCGGTGCAGTACGACGAGTATGGGGCGGGGCGACCGGAGCGGGCGCACGCCGAGCTGTTCGCCGGGATGATGGCGGACTTCGGCCTCGACCCGACCTACGGCGCGTACCTGGACGCGGTGCCCGCGCCCGCGCTGGCCGTCGTCAACACGATGTCGCTGTTCGGCCTGCACCGGTCCCTCCGGGCCGCGCTGGTCGGGCAGTTCGCGGCCGTGGAGATCACCTCCCCGCCGGGCGCGGCCCGGCTCGCCGAGGCATTCGAGCGCCTCGGCGCCACCCCGCGCGGGACGCTCTTCTACCGGGAGCACGTCCTCGCCGACGCCGTCCACGAGCAGTTGGTCCGGCACACCGTGATCGAGCCGCTGCTCACCCTGCCCGACTGCCCCGCACAGGAGATCGCCTTCGGCGCGCTGGCCTACGCCCGGGCCGAGGACCGGCTCGCCGACCACCTGACGGCCGCCTGGCGCTCCGGCCCCGAGCCCGGCACCGGCACCGGCTCCTCGCTGCGCGTCCCCCTGCCCGAACCCGCGCCCGAGCCCCGCCCGGACCCGCAGGCGGCGGGAACCCGTCGATGACCGCGCCCACCGAAGCGCCGAGCCGGACGCCGGAGGGCTTCGAGGCGTTCCCGCACCCGCTCGACCGGTCCGGGTACGTGGTCACCGCCGGGACCGACGGCGCCCGGGCTGGCGGCCCGGCCGGTCCCGGCTCCCCCTGCTCGCCCCACCCGCCGCGCTTCGCCGTACACCCGCTGGCGCCGGACGACGCGGGAACGGCCCCGGCCGCCACCGCACCCGCCACCGCCCCGACCCTCCGCGGCGTGGCCGATCCCGTCCCGGGGCACCCGGCGTGAGCGCCGCACCGGCCGACCCCCGGCCGCCGCTGCTGCGCTTCGGCGTCGAGGAGGAGTTCCTGCTGGTCGGCCCGGGCAGCCGGGTGACCGTGCCCGCCGCCGAGGCGGTGGTCGCGGACGCCGCCCGCGCCCTAGGGTCGCGCGCCCAGCACGAGTTCCTGGCCACCCAGGTGGAGGGCTGCACCCGCCCGGTCCGCACCGCCGCCGAGCTGCGCGCCGAACTGGCCGACACCCGGGGCGTGTTGCTGTCCGCCGCCGACCGGGCCGGCTGCCGACTCGCCGCCACCGGCACCGCCGTGCTGCCCAGCCGCCACCCGCTGCCCGTCACCCCGCTGCCCCGCTACCTGCGGCTGGCCGACCGGATCGACGGCGTCGCCGACCAGATCGGCGCCGAACTGTGCGGCTGCCACGTCCACCTGGGCGACCTGACGCTCCGTCAGGCGCTTTTCCTGAACGCCAGGTTGCGCGGCTGGCTGCCGATGTTCCAGGCGTTCTGCGCCAACTCCCCGTTCTGCGAGGGGATCGACCGGGGCACCGCCGCCCTCCGGCCCGAACGGCACGCCAGTTGGCCGACCGTCGGCCCGGCGCCCGTCCTGGACGAACCCGGTTACCGCACCGCCCTGGACCGGCTGATCGCGGACGGAGT
The DNA here is from genome assembly GCF_948472415.1 of Kitasatospora fiedleri. Classification (NCBI taxonomy): domain Bacteria; kingdom Bacillati; phylum Actinomycetota; class Actinomycetes; order Kitasatosporales; family Streptomycetaceae; genus Kitasatospora; species Kitasatospora fiedleri. The sequence continues at coordinate 736,993 of NZ_OX419519.1, forward strand.
GATCCTCGACCGCCGGATGCTGTACTGGTACGCGCGGCCGTCCGAGCACCTGCCCACCCTGGAGGTGCGGATCGCCGACAGCAACGCCGACCTGGACACCGTCCTGCTGCTCGCCGTCCTGCTGCGCGCCCTCGCCCACACCCTGCTGGACCCGCGGACCAGGGTCCGGCCGCTGCCCGACGGCCCGCTGCGGTCGGCCCACCGCCGCGCCGCGGCCGACGCCCTCGACGCCCGGCTGCCCGACCCGCGCACCGGCGCGCTCCGGCCCGCCCGCCAACTCCTGGCCGCGCTGGTCGAGTTCACCACTCCCGCGCTGCTGCGCACGGACGACCTCGGGCTCGCCCGGCAGCTGACCGCCCGGCTGCTGGCCACCGGCTGCGGCGCCGACCGGCAGCGCGCCGCCCTCGCCCGGCACGGCCGTCTCACCGCCGTCATCGACGACCTCGCCCGGCGCACCGCCGCCACCGCCGCGACCAGCAGCACCGCCGCCGTCCCGCACTGAACCGCAGCCCCGCACCGAACCGCCCCGCCCCGTCCCCGAGGTGTCGCCCCCGAGGTGTCGCCCCCGGCCGGTCGGGCATACGCGGACGCATGCTGCTGCTACGACCGCCCGGCGTGTACCCCGCCCAGGGGGACACCGTCCTGCTGCTGGACGTGCTCGGCCGGGAACCGCTGCGGCCCGGCGCCCGGTGCCTGGACATCGGCACCGGCTCCGGCGCGCTCGCCCTGGCCGCCGCCCGGCGCGGCTGCCGGGTGACCGCCGTGGACCTGTCGCGGCTCTCGCTCGCCACCGCCTGGCTCAACGCCCACCTGCACGGCCTCCCGCTGCGCGTGCGGCACCGCGACCTCACCGCGCCCGCCCCGGGCGACCGGTACGACCTGGTGCTGAGCAACCCCCCGTACGTGCCCGCACCCCGTCCGGGACCGCCGCCGCCCGGACCCGCCCGGGCGTGGGACGCCGGGCCGGACGGGCGCCTGCTGCTGGACCGGCTGTGCCGCCGGGTGCCCGCGCTGCTCGCCCCGGGCGGGGTGCTGCTGCTCGTGCAGTCCTCGCTGGCCCGGCCCGAAGCCACGGTGCGGCAGTTGCGCGCCGCCGGGCTGCGGACCACGGTCGCCGCCCGGCGGCGGCAGGAGTTCGGCCCGGTGATGACGGCCCGCGCGCCGTGGTTCGAACAGATCGGGCTGATCGAACCCGGCGTCCGCACCGAGGAGTTGGTGGTGATCCGCGGTGTCCGCGACTGAACCGTCCCCGCCGCCGGACCGCCCCCGCCCCCGCCCCGGGTCCGGCTGACCGAACGCGGCCCGCTGCTGATCGACGGCCCGGTGGAACTGCTCCTGCCGGACGGCACCGTCCTGCCCTGCGACCGCCCGGTCGTCGCGGTCTGCACCTGCCGCCGCAGCCGCCGCTACCCGCTGTGCGACACCAGTCACCGCCGCCGCGGCCGCGGCGCGGCTCCGTTTCCCCCCGACGGCCCGGGCAGACGCCCGGATGAACACCGCACGTGGACGTACGACGCAAGCGCAGGAGGAGGTGGACGCCGTGGAGCGACTCAGCGTTCCGGTGATTTGCGGACTGTCCGGCGGCCTGGCGATTCCGGCCCTCCAGGTGGTCGAACTACTGCGGGCGCTGCCCGAGGAGTGGGAGGAGTGGGCCGCCCACGAGGACAGCCGGCTCGACCCGGCGACCACCGGCGCCCTCGCCGACCTGGTCCGCCAGCTCGCCGACCAGATCGACCTCGCCTGCATCGAGATCGCCAGCGACGAGGAGTGACCCCGGAACGTGTACGCCGCAGGTGTACCTGCGGCGTACACCCCTGCGTACACCCCTGCCCGGTGCCCCGGACCGTACCCGGGGGTTCACCCCCGGTGCGCGCCCGGGCGGCGGCGGACGGCGAGCAGGCAGATGTCGTCGAAGGGGTTGGGTGCGCCGAAGCGGCGCAGCAGGTGGTCGAGCAGTTCGGCCGGGTCCGGGTCGGCGCGGTAGTCGGCGCAGGCGTGCAGCAGTCGGCCGACACCACTGTCCAGGTCGGCCCCGCCCCCGGCACCGCTCTCGGCGCCGTCCCGGCGGCCGGCTCCGCGCCGTTCGATCAGGCCGTCGGTGTAGAGCAGCAGGGTGTCGCCGGGGGCGAGGTGGAGTTCGGCGGTGGGGCGGTGGGCGCCGGGGGTGACGCCGAGGACCAGGCCGGGGGGCGGGTCGAGGCTGCGGGCGGTGCCGTCGCGGAGCAGGACGGGGGGCAGGTGGCCGGCCCGGGCCCAGGCGAGGTGGCCGGTGCGGGGTCGAGGCGGGCGACGGTGACGGCGGCGATGTGGTCGGCGCGCTGGTGGCAGAGCATCCGGTCGAGCCGGTCGAGGATCTGCCCGGGCGGGGCGCCGTCGTAGGCGATCCCCCGCAGCGCGTACCGGAGTTGGGACATCGCGACGGCGGCGGTCAGGCCGTGCCCGGAGACGTCGCCGATGGCGAGCAGGACGGTGCCGTCGGGCAGGTCGAGCAGGTCGTACCAGTCGCCGCCGACCTTGCGTTCGCGTGCGGCGGGCAGGTAGCGGCCGGCACTGTCGAGCCCGCGGACCGGCCGGCCGGCCGGGGCCCGCATCAGGGCCTGCTGGAGGGCGTGGACGGCGCGCTGCTCGTCGCCGGTGCGGCGGCGCTGGTCGGCGAGGCGGTCGCGGGTGTCGCTGAGGGCCTGTTCGGCCCGCCGCCACGGGGTGACGTCCTGGACGACGCCGCTGAGGGCGAGCAGGCGGCCGTCGTCGGCGACGGCGGCCTCGCCGAGGGCGCGCAGGTTGCGGTAGCCGTCGGCGGCGCGGACGGCGAAGTCGACGGTGACGGGGGTGCGGCCGTCCAGCAGGGCCAGGGCGGCGGCGCGGACGGGCTCGCGGTCGGCGGGGGCGATCGCGTCGAGGGCAGTGCGCGGGTCGAGGAGGTCGGTTCCGGCGGGGGTGCCGAAGAGCTGCGGGACGCCGTCCGAGCAGGAGATCCGGCGCTCGCCGGGGCGCCACTCCCAGGTGCCGACCCGGGCCAGCCGGCCGGCCTGGGCGAGTTGGGCGATCCGCCGGTCGCGTTCGTCGTGGGCCCGCCAGGTGAGCAGCAGGCCGTCCTGGAACGGGGTGGCGCACACCGTCATCGCGCTGGCCCGGGGGCTGCCCGCGACCGTCTCGACGTACCGTTCCGCCTCGCCCCGGTAGGGGATGCCGTCGGCGGCGGCGGTGCGCAGGCGGTCGAACGTCCCGGAGGCGACCGTGCCGGGGTACAGCTCGGTCAGCCGGCGGCCGCGCAGTTCGGCGGCGGACCGTCCGGCCAGGTCGACGGTGGGCGCGTTGGCGTACTCGACCCGCAGGTCGGCGACCTTCCCGTCCTGGCCGCGGACGGCGCGCAGCACCAGCACCGGGTCCAGCAGGCCGTCCAGGACGGCCCGGAACCACGGGGCGTCCACCGGGTCGAGCACCTCGGACGGCGCCTCGGGCAGCAGCGCCACGGGCAGGCGCAGCAGCGTGTCGGCGGCCAGGTCGGCGAGCGCGGCCAGGTGGGCCTCGGCGGCCGGGGTGGGGCGGTAGCGCTCCGGCCAGCCGATCTTGAGCGCGCCGAGCAGCCGCCCCCCGGCGTGCAGCGGGAGGGCGCAGACGGTGGTGCCGGGGACCAGGTCGTCGCCGTCCTGCTCGGGGTAGCGGGCCGCGAACTCGCGCCGGTCGGTCACCCACACCGGCCGGGCGGTGCGGACGGCCTCGGTGAGCGGCACCCGGGTGCGCGGCGGAATCCGCTGCCACTGGCTGAGCTGCCGCGACGACACGCCGTGCGCGCCGACCAGCCGCAGCGCGCCGTCCGGTTCGCCCACGGCGAGGACGAGCGCCCGGGCGCCGAGCGGGTCGAGGGCGGCCCGGTACAGGCGTTCGGCCAGCTCGTCGGGATCGGTGGCGGTGGTGAGCGCGGCGGCGGCCAGGTGGAAGCGGGTGGCCAGCCCGTCCTCGGTCTCCGGCTCGTCCTCGTCCCTGTCGTTGCCGTCGTTGCCGTCCTTGCCGTCCTTGCTGTCCTTGCCGCCGCTTCTGCCCTTGCTCCCGGCCTCGGGCCGTACCGGCGCGGCGGGCGGTGGTTCGGCGGCACCCGGGGCGTCCACGGCGGGGGTCTCGCGCGGGGTCGGGGCGGGGCGGCGGTGGCGACCAGGTCGGCGGCGAGCTGCGCCAGCTTGCGGTTCTCGTCCTGGGAGCGGCGTACCAGGGCGTCGAACGCCTGGTCGGGCGTGCAGCCGAGCCGTTCCACCAGCACGCCCTTGGCCTGCTCGATCACCGCCCGGGTGCGCATCGCGGTGCGCAGCCCCTCCAGTTCGGTGCGCAGCCGGTCGACCGTGGCCTCCAGCCCGGACTTCTCGCCGTCCACCGTGTCTCACCACCTCCGCCGTCCGCCCCGCCACCCGTTCCGCCGCCTCCACCCTAGGCCGCCGGACCGCACCTTTTGCTCCATTCACACCGGTTTGGCCGATGCCGTTCGTGGTGAAACGTGCCGGGAGGGGGACTCCTCCCGCGTACCCACCGAGAAACGGAGAGCCGACATGAGCGACACCAACGGCACCGGCGACACCGGCAGCACCGGCGAGCTGCAGGAGCTGGAGGGGTGACCGTGGCGTTCCTGGTCGCGCCCGAGGGCACCGAACAGGTCGAGCTGACCTCGCCCTGGCAGACCGTCCTGGACCACGGCGGCACCCCGCGCCTGGTCTCCACGGAACTGGGCGAGATCCGGGCCTTCCACCACCTGGACCAGGCCGACTCGTTCATGGTGGACGCGGCCGTCGCGGACGTCTCGGCCGGCGACTTCGACGCCCTGGTGCTGCCCGGCGGCGTCGCCAACCCCGACTTCCTGCGCACCGACGAGAAGGCCGTGGAGTTCGTCTCCGGGTTCTTCGAGCACGGCAAGCCGGTCGCGGTGATCTGCCACGGGCCGTGGACGCTGGTCGAGGCCGACGTCGTCCGCGACCGCACCATGACCTCCTGGCCCAGCCTGCGCACCGACCTGGGCAACGCGGGCGCGCACTGGGTCGACCGCGAGGTCGTGGTCTGCACGAACGGCCCCAACACGCTGGTCTCCAGCCGCAAGCCTGACGACCTGCCGGCCTTCGACCGCGCCCTGGTCACCGCCTTCTCCGCCTCGTCGACCGCCGCCTGACCTGCCGCAGCCTGACCCGCCGGGCCCGGCCCGCAGGCGTCCGGGCAGCAGCCGTCCGGGCCGACCGGCACTTCATCGGTCGGCCCGGACGGCTGTCCTCCCCGCGCGTCTGTCTGCTTGCCCGCCCGTCGACTCGCGGCCCGTCCGATCAGCTCTCGGCCAACGGGTAGGCGTGCCCGAAGGGGTGGCACAGGCCGGACGGGTAGGGCTCCAGGAAGCAGGCGACCGTGCCGCGCACCGTCACCCGCAGACCGTCCGCGCTCAGGTAGACGGCGAGGCCCTCGTCAGTGGTCTCCGCCGAGCGGTACACCAGCACCACCACCTGCGGGGCGTGCGCTCCCGGTCGCCCGGGGACGGTGATCCGGTAACCGTGCGGCCCTGCCATGACTCCACCTCGGCCCTGCTCGTCCAGGACGTCGTCCACCACGCGCCCATCCCCGCCCCGCGCATACCCCCGGGGCGTTCACCCAATCGCCGCACCCGGCCCGCCTGATCGACCCGCCGCGACCGCCGCGGCCCGGCACAGGCCCACACCCCGTTCCCGCTTCGCCTGACCGAGAACGCATACCTGTGCGGACACGCCGAGGGCAGCGTGCTCTGCCTCGCCGACGCACTCCGCTGGTCCCACTGGTCCCGTGACCGCGCGGACCTCGCCGTCGCCGCGTCGGCGACCTGGTGCTCCATCACCGAGCCGGCCGCCTCCCCGGCCCGCACCGCTCCTCGGCTGCTGCTGCGCTGCGAGTGGCTGCTGCCCGGCCACGGCGACCGCAGGCACCTGCCCGCCGACGAGTCCACCCGCCGTCCGCACACCCTCGCCGACCGCACCGCCCGGCTCGCGCCCTGCCCCGCTCGCGCCCCGTCCGGTCGACTTCACCGCCCTGCGCCGGTGACCCACCGCCCAGCCGCCCAGCCGCCCAGCCGCCGAGCGGTGGCCGGTCCGGCCGGCCCACCTCCGGCACCGGCCTTCCGACCGACCACCCGCCCGACCACCCACCCGCCCGACCGTTCGCCTGCTCGCCCGCTCGCCGAGTCCCTTCACCCGCAGGCGAGTTGACGCTCCTGCACTAGCCCTCCCGGCGTACCCGGATCGCGGCCTCCTCCGCCGTCAGCCCGGGCCGCGACGCGGGCTCGTCCTCCTCCTCGCTGCCCGGCTCCCCCACGTCCGGCCGCTCGGCCGCCAGCCGCTGGTCCAGGGACTCACCGCGGGCCTGCTCCTCGCCCGTCACGCCGAAGGACTCCGCCGCGACCGGCCGGTCGCCGGGGACGGACGGGCGCTGCGGGTCGGCGGCGGCCCGGGCGGTGGGCGAGCCGTCCTCCAGGTCCGGCAGGCCCTCGTCCTCGGGGAACGCCGCCGGGTCGGGCGGGTCGGCCCGTTCGGGGTCGAGCGCGGCGGGGGCGTCCTCCACCGCGTCCGGACGCACCGGGCGGGACGGGACCTTCGGCGGGCCGGGCGGGTCGAGCTCCCGGGTGACGCCACCGCCGCCGCCATCGGCACCGCCGCCCGCGATCCGCTCGTCCGGCTGGACGCCCGGCACCGGCCCCTCGGCGATCTCGGGCTGCTGCTCGTCGCTGCCCGCCACGTTCGCCGTGCCGCCCTTGCCGATCGGGGCGGGCTCGCGCTCGGTGCCGTCGTCTGCGGGCTCCCGCTCCTCCTCGGGCTCCTGCCAGCCGGTGTCCGCGGGGCCGATCGCCCCGCCCATGTCGTGCAGCGGGCGTTCCTGCCGTCCCATCGTGGTGACCTCCCATCGGGTCCGGTCCGCCTCGGAGCGACGGACCGGCACGTGTGCCAGCGCGCCTGCCCGGCCGCCGCCGACCGGAAACGGGCCCGGTCATCCGCCGTCGAAGCCCTTCCCCGGCGGTGCCCGCACCGAAAAATTTCCCCTCCTTGACAGAAAAATTTGTCGGCACGATCCTGGAGGGGTGCTGGACGTCGCTGTGATCGAAGATGCCGCCGCCGCCGAAGCCTCGCTGGACCCGATGCGGGCCCGGCTGCTGGCGGCCCTGGCCGAGCCGGGCTCGGCCGCCATGCTGGCCGCCCGGCTGGGGTTGCCCCGGCAGAAGGTCAACTACCACCTGAAGGAGTTGGAGCGGCACGGCCTGGTGGAGCTGGCCGAGGAACGCCGCCGGGGGAGCATGACGGAGCGGGTGTACCGGGCCACAGCGGCCTCGTACGTGATCTCGCCGACCGCACTGGCGGCGGTCAGCCCGGACCCGTCGCGTTCACCCGACCAGCTCTCCGCGCGCTGGCTGCTGGCGCTCGGCGCCCGGATGGTGCAGGAGGTCGGCTCACTGCTGACGGGCGCGGCCCGGGCCCGGCAGCGGGTGGCCTCGTTCGGGATCGACGCCCGGGTCCGGTTCGCCTCGGCGGCCGACCGGGCGGCGTTCGCGGAGGAGCTCTCGCAGGCGGTGACCGCCCTGGTGGGCCGCTACCACGACGAATCGGCCCCGCAGGGCCGCGTCCACCGGGTGGTGGTCGGCCTGCACCAGATCCCGGACGCCGCGCCCCCCGGCTCCCCGCCCCCAACCCCGTCCCCGTCCCCGTCCCCGTCCCCGTCCCCGCAGGAGAGTTGACCCCGTGCCGCACCCCTTCGAGCTGGAATTCGAGCTGGCGCTGCCGGCCGACCCGGAGCAGGTCTGGGCGGCGATCGCCACCGGCCCGGGCATCGACGCGTGGTTCATGGGCCGCAACGAGGTGGACCCCCGGGTCGGCGGGACGGCCGCGATGGAGACCGGCGGCCACCGGGAGACCTCGACCGTCACCGCGTACGAGCCGGGCAGGCGCTTCGCCACCCGTACCGAGCCGGGCCCGGACGGCCGGTTCATGGCCTTCGAGTACCTGGTCGAGGGCCGCGACGGCGGCAGCACCGTCCTGCGGGTGGTGCACAGCGGCCTGCTCGGCGACGACTGGGCGGACGAGTACGACGCACTGCGCAGCGGCTGGCCGTTCCACCTGCACACCCTGCGCGAGTACCTGGCGCACTTCGCGGGCCGCACCGCCGTCCCGGTGTTCGCCGTCCGCCCGACGGCCGACCGCCCCGCCGGGGAGGTCCGGGCCGCGCTGACCGCCGCCCTCGGTCTCCCGCCCGACCCGCCGGTCGGCGCCCGGGTGCACGCCGAACCGGCCGGACTGCCGCCGCTGGGCGGCGAGTTGGTGTGGTCGGACGGCGAGCGCCTAGAGGTCCGCACCGCCGACGGGCTGTACGCCTTCCTGCACCCGGCGGGCGTCCTGCTGCTCTTCCACCACCTGTTCGCGGAGCCGGCCCCCGACGCCCGCGCCGCCGAGAGCGCCTGGCAGCACTGGCTGTCCGCCCTGCCCGTCCCACCCGCCCACCACCCCTGACCCCGCCCGCACGCACCCACCGCCACACACGCACTGCCACCGCACGCACCCACCACCGCCCACACCACCGACAGAACGAGGTACCCCCGATGCGCACGCTGATCAGCACCGCTTTCGTCTCCCTGGACGGCGTGATGGAGGCCCCCGGCGGCGAGCCGGGCTACCGCAACTCCGGCTGGACGTTCAAGGACATCGACTTCGTGCCGGAGGCGTTCGAGGTCAAGGGCCGGGAGCAGGAGCAGGCCGGGGCGGTGCTGCTGGGCCGGGTCAGCTACCAGGCGTTCAGCCCGGTGTGGCCGGGCATGCCGGAGTTCGCCCGCTACAAGGTCCTGCCGAAGTACGTGCTGTCGACCACCCTCGGCCCGGACGACCTGGTCGACGACTGGGGTCCGACCACGATCCTGCGCTCGGTGGAGGAGGTGGCCGCCCTGAAGGAGACCGACGGCGGCCCGATCATCGTGCACGGCAGCGCCCGCCTGAACCACGCGCTGTCCGACGCGGGCCTGGTCGACCGCTACCACCTGCTGGTGTTCCCGCTGCTGCTGGGCGCGGGCAAGCGGCTGTTCAGCGACACCGACAAGGACGTGCAGAAGCTGGAACTGGTCGAGTTCGCGGCCTTCTCCAACGGCGTGCAGAAGAACGTCTTCGACGTGGTCCGCTGAGCCGCCCCGCGCTCCCGCCGCGCCGCGCCGCGTTTCCGCCGCCCCCGCCACTTCCAAGGTAGCGCGCACGGGGGCCTTGCCGCAAGGGCCCCGCGGGGGCGCAGAATGTCCGGTCGGAGACGGGAAGCAGCGAGAAGTCCGGTAGGTGGTGTTTTCGCACCGTCCGGGCGGTCGAGGAGAGTTGATGATCGACGTGCTGGTGGTCGGCGGCGGGCCGACCGGGTTGATGCTGGCGTGCGAGTTGCGGCTGCACGGGGTGGGCGTGGTGCTGCTCGAACGGCTGGCGGCGCCGACCGGAGAGTCCCGGGGGCAGGGGTTGCACGCGCGCAGCGTGGAGGTGATGGATCAGCGGGGGCTGCTGGAGCGGTTCCGGGCGGTGAGCGAGGAGTTCCGGGTCGGTGGCCTGTTCGCGGGGGAGGCGCGACCGTGGCCGGAGGGATGGACACGGCGCACCCGTACGGGCTGGCGACGCCGCAGCCGGTGACGGAGCGGCTGCTGTGGGAGCGGGCCGGGGAGTTGGGCACGGACCTGCGGCGCGGCTGCGAGGTGGTCGGGCTGGTCCAGGACGGCGAGGGGGTGGAGGTCGAGCTGGCGGACGGGGCGCGGCTGCGCTCGCGCTGGCTGGTGGGGTGCGACGGCGGGCGCAGCACGGTGCGCCGGTTGGCGGGAGTGGCGTTCCCGGGCGAGCCGGCCACGGTGCAGACGCTGCTGGGGCAGTTGGAGGCGACGGAGGAGCCGGAGCGGATCGCCGAGGTGGTGGCGGAGGTCCGGCGCACCCAGTTGCGGTTCGGGCTGCACCACGAGGGCGGCGGGGTGTACCGGGTGATCGTTCCGGCGGAGGGGGTGTCGGAGGACCGCGCGGCGCCGACGCTGGAGGAGTTCCGGGCCCGGCTGCGCGCGGTGGCGGGGACGGACTTCGGGGTGCACTCGCCGCGCTGGCTGTCCCGGTTCGGGGACGCGACCCGGCAGGCGGAGCGGTACCGGTCGGGCCGGGTGCTGCTGGCGGGCGACGCCGCGCACGTCCACCCGCCGACGGGCGGTCAGGGCCTGAACCTGGGCGTGCAGGACGCGTTCAACCTGGGCTGGAAGCTGGCCGCCGAGGTGGCCGGCTGGGCCCCGCCGGGGCTGCTGGACACGTACCACGCGGAGCGGCACCCGGTCGGCGCGGCGGTGATCGCGCACACCCGGGCGCAGATGACGCTGCTGGGCACGGCGCCGGGCGCGGTGGCGCTGCGCGGGGTGTTCGCCCGGCTGATGGACTTCCCGGACGTCAACCGGTACGTCACCGGCGTCGTCTCGGGGGTCGACCTCCGGTACGACCTCGGCCCGGGCCCGGCCCTGCTGGGCCGCCGCCTGCGGGACGTGCGCCTGGTGGACGACCCGGGGGCGGGGCGGCTGTACGAGCGGATGCACGCCGGGCGGGGCCTGCTGCTGGACCGGACGGGGCGGCTGTCCGCGGACGCGGGCCTGGACGGGGACGGCTGGAAGGGCCGGGTGGACGTGCTGGTGGACGGCTGCCCGGAGCTGCCGACCCCCGCGGTGCTGCTGCGCCCGGACGGGCACGTGGCGTGGATCGGCGAGGAGACGGCGGAGGCAGCGGCGCCCGGGGCGGGGCCGGGGCCGGGGTCGGCGGGTCCGGACGGGCTGGTGGCGGCGCTGGAGCGCTGGTTCGGCCCGGCGGAGTGGGCCGCGACCTGAGGCCCTGCCACTCCCGCACGTTCGCGGCTTCCGCCAACTTCCCCGTCCAGCAGGGAACTTACCGGCGGGATTCACCCCATGGAGTGCATTGATCACCGAACGTGGCCGAACCCGGTAAGCGGACCGGCCCGCCCCACTCCCCTCCTTCGAACCGGCCGACAGCCGGCCGCGACCGCACCGAAGGAGACCGGTCCCATGACCGTCGTACCGCTCGACCCCGCCTCGCCCGCCTCGCACGCCGTGGGCATCGACTTCGACCAGACGCTGGTCGCGCACGACGACGGCTGGCAGGACGGCCGGATCTACGGCAGGCCGATCCCGGGGGCGATCGAGTCGCTGCGCGCCTTGAAGCGGGTCCGTTCGGTGTTCATCATGACCGCCCGCCCGCGCCGCTTCCACCCCGCCGTGGCGGGGTGGCTGCGCGAGCACTCCGGGCTGGAGGCGCTGGTGGACGAGGACCCGGAGCGCGCCTACTGGCAGGGCGACTGCCTGCTGGTGACCAACAAGAAGCTGGGCGCCGCCGTCTACATCGACGACCGGGCGATCCGCTTCACCGGCGACTGGGCCGTCACTCTCACCCAGGCCCGCCACGCGATCGGCCTCCCCTCGGCCCCGTCCCCAGTCCCGTCCCCGGCCCCGGCTTCGGCCGCCCGCCCACCGCGCAGCACACCGGCCGACCTGGCCCGGCACTTCCCCGACCGCTGCTGACCCGCCTCCGGCACCCCACCGGCCCTCGACCGGCGGGCCGCTGACACGCCGTCACCGGACCTGCCGCCGCCCCGGCGGGTCCGGCACACTGCTGACCGGGGGTCGGGAAACGTCCGGGAGGAGTGCCGTGTCCACAGCGAAGGCCGTCGGGGCGAGTACCGAGGACGGCGACCCGCTGGCGCTCGCGCTGTTCGGGCTCACCGTGGTCAGCGGGCTGATCGACGCCGTCAGCTACCTCGGCCTCGGGCACGTCTTCGCCGCCAACATGACCGGCAACGTGGTCGTCATCGGCTTCGCCCTGGCCGGGGCGCCCGGCTTCTCCGTCCTCGGGTCGATCACCTCGCTCGCCGCGTTCCTGCTCGGCGCGGCCCTCGCCGGGCGCCTGACCGCCGGGCGGCTGCGGTTCGCGCTGGTCGCGGAGACGCTGCTGCACCTGGCGGCGGCGGGCGTGGTGTTCGCCGTCGGCACCGGCGGGGACGTCCAGTACGGGGTGATCGCACTGCTGGCCGTGGCCATGGGCATCCGCAACGCGACGGTCCGCAGCCTCGGCGTCCCCGACCTGACCACCACCGTCCTCACCATGACGCTCACCAGCCTCGCCGCCGAGCCGCACTCGCCCCGCCGGCGCCGCCGCGTCCTGGCCGCCCTGACCATGCTCGCCGGTGTCGTCCCGGGCTCCGTGCTCGTCCTGCACGGGCAGGCCGGCTGGGCCCTGATCGCGGCGGCGGCCCTCACCGCGGCCACCTGGGCGCTCTACCGCGAACCGGCGGACGGCTCCCGCAGCACCTGAGCGGAGGCCGACGGCCCCAACCGCCGGTCCCAGCCGCCGGTCCCAGCCGCCGGTCTCAGCCGCCGGGCCTGCGCCACAGGACGGCCTCGCTGCCGGGCTGCCGCACCGAGAACCGGCCGGACGGCGAGAACTCCCGCAGCAGCGCGCGCAGTTCGCCCTCGAAGGCGGGCAGGCCGGTGCCGAACAGGTGCGGCGCGGAGGAGGACAGCGACAGCACGCCCGCCACCACCTGGTCCGCGTCCCGCTCCAGCACCTGCCCGCCGGGGACGACCAGCCGCTCGGGGCCCAGCAGCCCGGCCCGGGCGTACACCCGGGACTCGCCGCCGGGCGTGCCGTGCGGCAGGACGCCGCGCCCGGCCCGGCGGACCGGGCCGAGGTGGCGGCGCACCAGGGCGTCGATCGCGGGCTGCGGGACGGGCGGGTGCGGCAGCGGGGCGGGGTCGACGGGGAGCGGCTCGGACTTCCAGTCGGCGAGGTGCACCAGGGTGCCGCCGGGGCGGAGCATGTCGCGGGCGGTCGCGGCGACCGGCTCCCGGTCCATCCAGTGGAAGGACTGGGCGAACGCGATGAGGTCGAACATACCCAGCCCGTACGGGAGTTGCTCGGCGCGGGCGTGCACCCAGCGGGTCCGTCGGGCGAGTCCGGCGCGGGCGGCGGCCCGGGCCGCCTCGGCGACCATGGCGGCGTCCGCGTCCAGGCCGACCGTCTCGGCGAACCGGTCGGCGAGTTCCAGCGCGAGCGTGCCGGGTCCGCAGCCGACGTCCAGCAGCCGCCCGGCGCCGTCCAGCCGCAGCGCCCCGGCGAGCGCGTCGGCCAGCCCGGGCGCGTACGGGAGCCGGCCGCGGGCGTAGTGCGGGGCCGCCCCCGCGAACAGCGTGTCGTCCCACTCCCAGCCCTCGACCACGCGTCCCGCCGCCTTCCGGTTCCGTTCCCTCGACCTCCGATCATGGCGCGGAACCGCCCGGTGCGCCCCGCCTTTTCGCCAACCGTCCTACAGTTCACCCTTTCTGGCGGTCGGTCGGCATTCGTGCGCCCGGGCGGTCGAATCCGGCCGGCGGAGGGCGACGCGGAGTGATCCGAGCTGATCGGGGTGTCCGAGCTGATCGGGGGTGGGCGAACGGGCGCGATCCGGTCACGCTTCCGGCCAAGTGGTCCAGACCATTGACCGGGGTGGCCGCACCCCAGCAGGATCTTGCACGCCGGGACGGCCCTCGCTCCCCCGGCCCGGCCGCCCCCTGCCCCGGCGGCCCCACCGCTGACGTCCCCAGGAGTTCCGATGGCCCCGCGCCGCGCCGCCCGAGCACTCACCGTCACCGCCCTCGCCGGTGCCCTGGCCCTCACGCTGGCCGGCCCCGCCGCGGCGTCCCCCGTCGCCAACCTGAGCGGCCTGGGCTGCCCCGCCACCTACTCCAACAACTACGGCGACGGCCAGTTCCAGCAGTTCCGCACCTCCACCTACGTCGCGGGCAACGGCTTCCGGCACGGCGTCTACGACATCTACTTCATCAACTGGTCCGGCAGGCGCTACCAGGGCAGCGCCGACTACATGTGCTGACGCCACGGCATGTGCCGACCTCACGGCACGTGCCGACCCCCCGGCCCGGCGGCGTCAGGGTTCCAGCAGCTCCGCCAACCGGTCCCCGGCCGCCCGCAGCGACGGCACGCACAGCGCGGCTCCGGGCAGCGCGTCGGGCGGGTGGGAGAGCGTCAGGCCGATCACGGCGCACCCGGCCGCCGCGCCCGCCGCGACCCCGGCGGGGGCGTCCTCCAGCACCAGGCAGCGCCCGGGCTCGACGCCCAGCCGGTGCGCGGCCAGCAGGTACGCCTCGGGGTGCGGCTCGGCCGCCCGGACGTCCTCCCCGTACACCTGCACCCCCGGCAGCGGCAGCCCGGCCGGCGCGAACCTGCGCCGCACCGCGTCCCGGCTGCCCGAGGTGACCAGCGCCCAACTGCCGGGGCGCAGCGCCGCCGGCAGTTCGGCCGCGCCGTCGGCGGCCGGAAAGGCGTCGTCCTCGGGCCGCATCAGCCGGTCCAGGACCCGCCGTTCGGCGGCCGGGTCGAGGGCGGGGGCGACCTCGCGGCCGGTGTCCTCGGGGCGGCGGCCGAAGGTGTGGCGCCAGACGTGCTCGGTGTCCAGCGCGCGCATCCGGGCCCAGGCGTCCCAGACCCGCCGGTGGGCGGGCAGCGAGTCGAGCAGCACCCCGTCCACGTCGAACAGCACCGCCGCGTACCGGCCCGTCGTCCCCCTCTTCCGCCCCTCCCCCCGCCCGGTCGGCCCGGTCGGCCCCGTTCGACACCCGTCGGCCCCGGTCAACACCGGTCGGCGTCGCTCCCGCCGACCGTCCGGGGAAGGATATGCGCACCGGCGGCCCGGGACGGCTGCGATTATCGCCGCCGGGACGCCGTTATCCGAACGATTTCGGCCGGGATCGCCCCTTTGATCATGGTTTGGTCCCGGCGCGGAGGAGTCCAGGACGTGGCCCGGGCATGGCCCGGAGCGGGTGGGGGACGTAGTCTGCGGGCATGACTGACGCCGCACACCTCACCCCCCAGGTCGCCTTCGAGACGCTGCTGGCGGGCAACCGCAGGTTCGTCGCCGGTTCCCCGAACCACCCCAACCAGGACGCCGCCCGCCGCGCCCAGACCGCGCCGTCCCAGACCCCGTTCGCCGTGCTGTTCGGCTGCTCCGACTCGCGGCTCGCCGCCGAGATCATCTTCGACCAGGGCCTCGGTGACCTGTTCGTGGTCCGCACCGCCGGCCACGTGCTGGGCCCCGAGGTCCTCGGCAGCATCGAGTACGGCGCGAGCGTGCTCGGCACGCCGCTGGTGGTCGTCCTCGGCCACGACTCCTGCGGCGCCGTCGGCGCCACCCGGGAGGCCGTCGCCGCGGGCTCCAGCGGCGAGGGCTTCGTCCGGGACGTCATCGAGCGGGTCACGCCCAGCGTGCTGGCCGCCAACGCCGCCGGCTACACCGACAACTCCGACTTCATCGACGAGCACATACGGCACACCGTGTCCCTGCTGGTGGACCGTTCGCAGACGCTGGCGGCCGCGGTCGCCGCGGGCACCACCGCCGTCGTCGGCCTCTCCTACCGCCTGGTGGACGGCACCGCCCACCTGGTCACCACCCGCGGTCTGGACCTCCCGGCCCCCGCCGCCGCCTGACCCCGGCCCGCCTTCCGGCGCTCCCCGCAGCCCCGTCCCGCACCCCGGGCCGGGGCTGCGGCGTTCGGCGGCCACCCCCGACCCGGCCCCTCCCCGGTGACGCGGATCACAGCGGAGCGGGCGGAGGAGGCGAAATGCGGCGGCGCGCAGGGCGGTTGACGCGTGGGACCAGCTGTCCACGGGCGTCCGCCGCCACCGACCGTGAGGAACCTCGATGACCGTCACCGAGCCCACCCCGGGCACCGACTCCGCCGACTCCGCAGGCTCCACCGCCTCCCGGGCGGCCGAGGTGCTGTCCCGGCCCGTCGCGATCAACGGGCTGACCGTGCCCAACCGCATCGCGATGGCGCCGATGACGCGCCAGTTCTCGCCCGGCGGCGTGCCCGGCGAGGACGTGCGCGGGTACTACGCCCGCCGGGCCGCCGCCGGCGTCGGGCTGATCGTCACCGAGGGGACGTACGTCGGCCACGAGTCGGCCGGCCAGAGCGACCGCATCCCGCGCTTCCACGGCGAGGAGCAGCTGGCCGGGTGGGCCCGCGTCGCCGAGGACGTCCACGCGGCGGGCGGCACCATCGTCCCGCAGCTGTGGCACATCGGCATGGTGCGCAAGCAGGGCCAGCAGCCGTTCCCGGACGCCCCCGCGATCGGGCCGTCCGGCATCCGGCTGGACGGCACCGAGGGGACCGGGCAGGCGATGACCCGGTCCGACCTGGACGCCGTGATCGGCGCGTTCGCCGAGGCCGCGGCCGCCGCCGAGCGGATCGGCTTCGACGGCGTCGAGCTGCACGGCGCGCACGGCTACCTGCTCGACCAGTTCCTGTGGGCGGGCACCAACCGCCGCACCGACGGGTACGGCGGCGACCCGGTCGCCCGGACGAAGTTCACCGCCGAGCTGGTCGCCGCGGTGCGCGCGGCCGTCTCGCCCCGGTTCCCGGTCATCTTCCGCTACTCGCAGTGGAAGTCCGACAACTACGACGCCCGGCTCGCCGAGACCCCGCAGGAGCTGGAGGCGATCCTCGCCCCGCTCGCCGAGGCCGGCGTCGACGCCTTCCACGCCTCCACCCGCCGCTACTGGGTCCCCGAGTTCGACGGCTCCGACCTCAACCTGGCCGGCTGGAGCAAGAAGCTCACCGGCCTGCCCGCCATCACCGTCGGCTCGGTCGGCCTCGACGGCGACTTCCTCGGCGCCTTCGCGGGCGAGGGCGCCCCGGTCCAGGGCATCGACGACCTGCTCGACCGGCTGGAGCGCGACGAGTTCGACCTGGTCGCCGTCGGCCGCGCCCTCCTCCAGGACCCGCAGTGGGCCGCCAAGGTCCTCTCCGGCCGCACCGCCGACCTGCGCCCCTACGACGCGGCGGCGGCCCGCACCCTGCACTGACGCCGCTCCCCGTCCGTCTGTTCGCCCGGACGGCCGCTCGGCCGCTCGGCCGCTCGGCCGCTCGGCCGCTCGGCCGGAAGACCCCGCCGAGCGGCGCCGCGGACCGTCGGCGCGCCGTCCGCAGGCCCGCCCGTCCCGCGTCAGTCCTCCTCCCACGCGGCCGGCAGGGTGCGGTACCCGCGCAGCGGCGAGCGGGCCAGCAGGACGGCGGGCACCGCCATCAGCGCGACGCCCGCCCACAGGGCGGTGGGCGGCGACCAGGAGGCAGCCAGCAGGCCGCCCAGCAGCGCGCCCAGCGGGGTGGTGCCCTGGGTGACGACACCGGCCGCCGCCGCGACCCGGCCCAGGTAGCGGGTCGGCGTCACCCTGGCCCGCAGGCCCGCGGCGGCGATCGTCCGCCCCACGACGACGAAGCCGATCAGCACCTGGGCGGTCGCCACCAGCGGCACCGCCGCCCCGGGGAGGAGCCCGGCGAGTGGCGCGCCGAGGGCCGCGACGGGGGCCAGCGCGGAGAACACGAAGACCATCCGGATCTCGCCGAACCGCCGCCGCAGCCGGGGCCCGACCAGCGAGGACAGCACGCCCGCCACCGCCCCCGCCGTCGACAGCGCGCCGTACAGCCACGGCGCCAGGCCGAGGTCGCGCAGCAGGAACACCGGCAGGACCGCCAGGATCGCGCCCGCGCCCAGGTTGTTGAGCGCCGCCTGCGAGATCAGCAGCCGCAGCACCGGCCGCCGGGCCGTCACCCGGACGCCCTCGGCGATCTCGTGGCGCAGTCGGCGCGGACCGCCGAAGACTGCGATGTCCGCGTCCGGCCGGACGCCGCGCACCAGCAGGCAGGACAGCAGGTGCAGGACGGCGGCCAGCCCGTACAGCAGCGGGGCCGGGACGGTCGGGGTGAGGACGCCGGCCGCGGTCGGGGAGACCGTCCGGATCGCGTTCTCGGAGGTCTGCAACCGGGCGTTGGCGTCGGCGACCCGGCGCTTGGAGACCAGCAGCGGCAGCACGCTGGTGTGCGCGACGTCGAAGAACACCCCCGCCACGCTGACCGCCAGGGCCACCGCGAACAGCTGAGGAACCGTCAGAACGCCCAGCGCGTACGCCACCGGGACGCTGGCGAACGCCGACGCGTAGGCGGCGTCGGCGGCGAGCAGCACGGTCCGTTTGCGCCACCGGTCGACCCAGGCGCCGGCCGGCAGGCCCACCAGCAGGTAGCCGAGCCGGGCGAACACCGCGACCAGGGCGGCCTCCAGCGCCGTCGCGTGCAGCACCACCACGGCGGTGACGGGCAGCGAGAACCCGGCGACCTCCGCCGCGGAGTCGCGCATCCCGTTGGCCGCCCACAGCCGCCGGAACCGCGGGTCGCGCAGCACCTCCGCCTCGCCGCCACCGCCACCGCCGTCCCGGACCGACCCGGCCCGGCTCCGCTCCCCCGTCCCGGTCACCACCGCCGGGCCCTCCCCTCCGCAGCGCCGCCGCCGTCGTCGCCGTCGTCGTCGCCGACGGGAGCGGACCGGCCCGCCACCGGACCGCCCCGCACCGCCGGGCGGTCTCCGACCGTACCCGGGGAGTCTTGTTGCGGGCCGCCGTCCCGTCAACCGCATAGGGACGGGGCGTCAGCCGGTGCACGCGGTGGCGCTGCGGTAGAGGTCGTCCGAGGTGCCGAGGGCCCACCGGGCGTTCGTCGCACCGGAGTCGGCGCCGCTGCACGCCACGGTCCCGGCCCCGTCGGGACGGTGCCCGACGGCTCCGCCGACCCCCGAATCCGAGTGCGCGTACTCATGCCGCCCCCGCCGCCGTACGACAGGCTCGGTCCTCGGACCACGCGCGCACAGCAGCACGGAGAGGATGCGGGCCGGTGAGCTCAACCGGGGGGAAGGCCACGCCCAGCCGAGGGGCGGGCCGGTGGCGGGCGGTCAGCGGATCGCGCACGGCGAGGTCGGCGGCGGTCGGAGCAGGTCTCGGGCTCTGCTGGCTCGGCCTGGCCGCGCTCCCGTGGGCCGGCCTCCTCCCGTGCGACCGGCAACAGGAGTGGGGCTGCCTGGGGGTGGGACTGCTGTTCCTCGCGGCCAGCGCCGTCACCGGGTTCCTGCTGAGCCGGCTCGCACTGCGGCTGGTGGGCATCCGCCCGGCCTGGCGGGTCGTCGCGGTGGCCGTCCTGCTCTTCTGGCTGGCCGGCAACCTGTACTACCGAGTCGGCTCCCGGCTCCCCCTGGACATACTGCTGCCGCTCGCCTCCACCGCACTGTTCGCGCTCGCGGCCGTCCTGACCGCCCCCAGACCGCCCCGCTGGCGACCGCGCATCGCCCTGCTCCTCGTCCTCGCCCTCTGCTGGCCGCTGTCCGCCCTCCTCGGCGAGCACCAGGCGGACGAACGCCTCCGCGACGAGATCACCGGCGCCGGCGTCCCGCTGTACGCCCCGGACCTCACCGACTACCGCCTGCACCACCCCCTGGCCAACCAGCCCGCCCACTGGTTCGGCTTCACCCTGCTCCCCGCCCGCCCGACCACCGACAACCCCGACGACACCGCCGACACCGCCGACGCCGACAACCGAGCCGTCCGGGTGACCGTCCAACCGGTACGGGACACCTTCCGTCCCCCGCTCTGCGACGCCCTGGACCTCGGCAGCACGGTACGCGCCGAGAACTGCGAGCAGGTCACCCCGGACACCTGGCGCCAGGTCGGCCCCTACACGCTCCACTACTTCGTCCGCCGCGGCGACTACCTGATCGTGATGTCCGCCGACAGCAGGAACACCACCACAGCCGACCTGCAGACCCTGACGTCGACCCTCACCGAACGCACCCCGGACTACTTCCTCCCCTGAACGGCCCACCCCGACCCCGCTCCGAACACGGGACCGCCACCTGGCGCTCGATCACCGGATCCGGCATCCGATCGCGGACGGTCCGAAAGACCTCGTCCAGCGGACCTCCGGTGGCGTGGCCGCCGGTCCAGGAGAGGATGTTCGCGGTCTCGATCACCCCAGCGGCAGCAACAACCGGGGTTCGTCGCCCGCGAAACCGTCCCGCTTCAGGGACGAGTTCCACGACCGGACCTAACCGCATTCGACCCGCTTGTCATTCAGCCGTGTGCGCCTCCTCCAGGACAGCCCACAGCCGCCTGATCTCGTTGACCGGACGCGGCACGTCCTGACGCGCGTTGGCGATGAACTCGATGTCCGCGTCGGCCCGGGTATCCTCCCCGACGACCTTGTGGTCGCCTGCGCGTGAGTCAGGTAGATCCCCGTCACCCTCCTCGGCGTCAGCGCGGAGCTGGATGAAACTGGTGCCGCCGATCCCGTGCCAGCTCTCCACCCAGCCGCCCCACGGCCCCGGAGTGGCGCCAGCAACGTACCGCTCGATCGCGGACAGCTCCTCCTCAGGCAATGCCTTATCGAGCTCCATGATCGAAAGCGTTCCCCGGCGCCAAAAAACGGTGCCTCAGTCCCCAGCCCAGTGGGCGGCGATCAGGTCGCGGTACCGGGCGAAGGAAGCTTGGGGGGAACCGCCGCGTGGTGAAGTCGACGTGGATGAGGCCGAAGCATTGGCCGTAGCCCTCGGGCCATCGAACATCCTGTCATCCCAGTCCCCTCTCTGGAACGCTCGTCGACGCAGGTTGGGTCAGCGCGTGCGCCGTAGAGTCTGCCTTTCTCCCCTCCCCGCGCTTGCCCACGAAGCGTTAGTACCAAGGGACAGTAGGAGTTGGCTCTGGCGCGAGTTCCGTGAAAGCCGCCCGCGAGGGCAGAGGAAAGTTGATCATGGCGGGTGTCTGTCGATGATCTTCTGTCTGTCCTGTTGCCCCAGTTCGCGCTGCTGAGCATGGACTTGATCCGATCGACCGGCAGGTCGGTACGGGTGAGTGTCCGGGGCCGGGCGCCGGGGGCGGAGTGCCCGGGCTGCGGGAACTGGTCCGGACGCGTCCACAGTGGGTACGAGCGTCGGATCAGCGATACGGCGGTCTGCGGGCAGGAGCTGGTGCTGCACCTGCGGGTCCGCCGGTTCTTCTGCGACAACGCGGAGTGCGGGAAGCGAGCCTTCGCCGAGCAGATCCCGGGTCTGACGTTCCGGTACGGCCGGTGCACAGTGCCGTTGCGGAAGGTCCGCGAGGCAGTCGCTCTGGCGCTGGGCGGCCGGGCTGGGGTCCGGCTGGCCGAGCACTTGGCGGTCGGCGTCGGCCGGGACGCCCTGATCCGCCTGATCCGCGCACTGCCGGACCCGGCCATCGGGCCGGTCCGCGTGCTCGGTGTCGACGACTTCGCCCTGCGCAAGGGCCACCACTACGGCACCGTCCTGATCGACATCGAGGGCCGCCGCCCCGTCGAGGTCCTGCCGGAGCGGTCCGCCGACGCCCTGGCCGCCTGGCTCACCGAGCACCCCGGCGTCGAGGTGATCTGCCGTGACCGCACCCGTTACTACGCTGAGGGCGCGGACCGCGGCGCCGGCACGGCGACGCAGGTCGCAGACAGGTGTCACCTCTGGGCGAACCTCGGCGACGCGGCCGAGCGGCTGGTCGCCCGCCTGCGCTCGCAGTGGGTCCCGCCCACACCCGAGAAGGAGAAGGTGGTGCCGTCCGAGGCGCCTGAAGGGCGACGGGTCCGCCGGACCCGCGAGCGCCACGCCGCCGTCCACGCCTTGATGGACAAGGGCATGGGGCACAGCCAGGTCGTGGCCGAGCTCGGCCTCGACCTGAAGACGGCGCGGAAGTTCATGCGCGCCGCCACAGCCGAGGAGCTGATCGGCGACCGCCGGACCGGCTGGCAGAGCAGCCTGGACGGTCACGCCGCCTACCTGATCGCCCGCTTCAACGAGGGCTGCCACAGCGCGCTTCGGCTCCACCGAGAACTCACCGAACGCGGCCTGACCGTCAGCGAGCGCACCGTGCGCCGCTTCGTGCACCGGCTGCGTGAGAACGCCAAGCCGGCCACCCGGCCGCCGGTCCCCAAGGTCCGCGAGGTGACCAAGCTGATCCTCACCCACCCCGACAACCGCCCCGAGTCTGGTCGCGTCCTGCTGAAGGAACTCCTGCACCGCTGCCGGGAGTTGGACGAAGCTTGCGAACTCATCGCGCGGTTCGCCTCGATCCTCGTCCACCGCCGGGGCCAGGAGGACCTCGAACAGTGGACCGCGGACGCCCAGGCCAGCCGACTGCCGGAACTACGCGGGTTCGCCACCGGACTGCGCAAGGACTGGGACGCGGTCATGGCGGGCCTCACACTCCGCTGGAACTCCGGCCCGGTCGAGGGACACGTCAACCGCATCAAGATGCTCAAGCGCCAGATGTTCGGCCGAGCCAACCTCGACCTCCTCCGCAAGCGCGTACTCCTCGCGTCATGAACATCAACAAGCACGGTACGTCCGCGAGGATCGGTAAGTCCTTCAACCAGGAGCTGTCGGGCTCGACCGGGAAGTGGTGCTGGTCAGAAGGGAGGCTGCCAGTCGCTCCACCGCGGTGGACTGCCGAGTGGGGGCCAGTGGTCCGGATGGCCCGGGTAGGGCCACTGCCGGCCGACCCACTCACATTGCGGTATCGGCCCTTCCCAGTCGTCAGTGCACCGCTCTTCCCAGCCTCGGCCGACCATCACCGGGCGGGTCACCACGCGGCCCGCCACCTCCTGCACTCGCAGGACCAGGCCGATCCCGGCGGCCCCGGGGTTGCCCCGCGGACCGTAGGACACACCGAGCACCCCGCAATCGGAAGCGTGCAGAAGGAACCGCTCCAGTTCAACCGGGACGCGGGCGGTCAACTCCCTTCCCCAGAGCGCCACCTGAGGCCCGTGGGCGGCGTCGACCGCGACGCAGAACAGCTTGCCGGCGATGAAGTAGCCGTACACGGCAGGCTCCCCGACTCCGGTCCCGAACTCGACGCCCAGAGGCGCCGGCCCCCACGGGTCGGCCTGGAACCTGCGCAGCTCGGTCATGCCCGGCAACACCGCGGCGACCTCGGCGATGCGCATGCCGAACCACAGCGGCCCGACGCCGTCCAGGGGCATCAGTTCCCACTCCACCCGTTCGGGCTTCTGCGCAGCACCCTGTGGTTCTGCCGCCACCATCCGTCCCCGCCCCACCTGGACACCGAACTGCCCCGGCTCCCGGGGCTTCACCACGCTGGAATTACACCAGACTCAAGATCCTTCACGGAACTCGCGCCAGAGCCAGTCTGCCGTGCCCTCTGACACGTTAGTTTCCCGACGGCGCGCGCGGGGCGCACGCCCGAGCCTGAGCAACACTCCTATGCGCTCCCTGTAATCTCCGATAAAGCTCCGAATTCCTCCTCTTCCTCTCAACAGAGCTCGTAATCTGGTGCGTTCGCCTGCCGACCAGGGGGCTTACGAAGAGGCTCGGACAGAGGGGTAGCAAAGTGAACGGCACCGCCACTCGCGCGCGGGAGGAGGCCGTGGCCTCCCAGGCTCAGCGATGGGCCGACGAACTCATTGATCTCGGACCGCGCAACACACTGCTGCACTTCAAGGACACAAAGACTGGCAGCCTCGACCTCACCGCCATCTCCGCCGAACAGCAGCACGCGCTACTGGCCGGCCGAAAGGTACGGCTCGCGAGCCTCGTTCCCGATCCGTCCGATCACAAATCTGCCTGCCTTCGCGCGCGCCACCTACGACGCCGGATCCTGGAACTGGACGAAGAACAAGGCGTCGAGGCCGGTCGCCTGGCCTGTGGACTGCTGAACGTGGACCCGCCGAAGACACGTGGTACGACCATTGTTCTCCCCCTGCGTGCTCCCCTCGTGCTGCTGCCTCTGACGATCCAGCCGCGCACGGCCACCGAGAACGACTTCGTCTTCCAGG
This sequence comes from Kitasatospora fiedleri, assembly GCF_948472415.1. Taxonomy (NCBI): domain Bacteria; kingdom Bacillati; phylum Actinomycetota; class Actinomycetes; order Kitasatosporales; family Streptomycetaceae; genus Kitasatospora; species Kitasatospora fiedleri. Next base: position 760,694 of record NZ_OX419519.1, read on the forward strand.
TCGACGGCGAGCCGGAGATCAATCCGGTCCTGCTCTACGCGCTGAACCGCCAGTACGGCCTGGACGCCGACCTCGACCAACTGGCCGACCAGACGTCGGCCACGCTTGAGGAGCAGACGGAGCCGGGGACCCGGGTGCGTGCTGTGTATGACCTCCTCGCCAAGGCCCTCCATCGGAGCGGGCTGTCCGTATCGTTCGAGGAACGCCTTGTGGTCGGGGCCTTCAGCTTCGACCGGTTGCCCATGGTCAACGACTTGAAGAACTCTGGCTCGCTGCTCGCCGAGCACCCCGTCATCGCTGCCATCGCTGGTGACAGCACGGCGGCCCACTCGCTACTGGAGGACACGGAGGACCCTCCTGCGGAGGGCGAGATCCCGCCGCGGGAGGAGTTCCTCATCCACGATGCCGATGCCTCTCAGCAACAGGCGATCCGCGCCGTGCTGGCCGGCCGACATGTGGTCATTGAGGGACCTCCCGGAACGGGTAAGAGCCAGACCATCGCCAACCTCATCGCTGCGCTGGCTGCTGAGGGACGGCGCATCCTCTTCGTCGCGGAGAAGCGTGCCGCGATCGAGGCCGTTACCGATCGACTCGCCCAGGTCGACCTCGACGGACTTGTTCTCGATCTCCATGGGAACAAGCTGAACCGTCGCCAGCTGGCCCAACAGCTTCTTGAGACCCTCGACCGATCCGGTCAGAAGCCGCCGCCACGCCCTGAGCAGTTGCACGCCTCGCTCGAACACTTCCGTGGTCAGACCGGCCGACATGTCGCCGAGTTCCACCAGCCGCGGTCCCCGTGGGGAGTAAGCGCTTACCAGGCCATGGCTGCGCTGTCGGGAATTCCGCCTGAGTGCCAGACCCGCTGGCGCCTGCGCGGCGGTGTCCTGAAGCAACTGGACCTGCCCGCACGGCAACAGGTGGAGCGGGACCTGCACAAATTCGTCAGCCGAAAGGGGCTGCAGATTCGGCGCGGTCAGTCTCCCTGGGCACGGGCCCGCGTACGGGACATCGCGGAACTCCGTCCGGTCCTCGAACGACTCGACCAGTTGGCGGGTACAGCCTTCCTGGACACCTGCCGGGAGATCGAAAAACTTATCACCGCAGCAGGGTTGTGTCAGGCATCGGACGTCCAAGGCTGGCAGCAGTTGCTGGACCTCTTGCAGGCCGTGTCCAGCACCTTCCAGGAGTTCACCCCGGAGGTCTTCGGACCGCAGCTCGACCGGCTCGTCGCCGCTACTGCTGACCGGGCATGGCGCAAGCAGCATGGGCAACCCATCGGTTGGTGGCAGCGTCGCTCCTTGGTCCGTGAGGCCATGGCCATCCGTCGGGACGGACTGCGCGACCGCCAGGTCCTCCACACCCGGCTGGTCCAGGCCCAGGAGCAGCGGACCCGTTGGCAGAGCGTATCGGTGGACGGCACACCGCCTTCCGTAGTCCCTGAGCTCGGCGCCACACTGAAGAACTTCATCGAGCTTCGCGACCGGCTTGCCGCAGTGGCCCTCTGCGCGGGTGTCGACGACTGGGCGAAAAAGCCTGCCAATGAGGTAGCCGAGATCGTACGAGAACTCGATGAAGACCGCGGGACGCTGTACCAGATGCCCGAACTCAACCAACTGACCGACCGCCTGGAGACCGCCGGTCTTGGCCCACTGCTTGACGAGCTGACTCAGAGCCTCCCAACGCCAGAGGTAGTGGTCGATCGGTTCCAGTACGCCTGGTGGTCATCCGTTCTCGACGAGATCAAGATGCATTCCCAGCACGTTCGTACCTTTACCGAACGGGAACACGATCACGCCGTCACGCAGTTCCGTCGAACCGACAGCGACCACATGACCGCCAATGCCGGCCGCGTGCGATACTCCGTGGCGGCCCGGCTGCGCAAGGCCCGTGATACCCACCGTGACCAGAACGCCGTAGTCCGCGACCAGGCCGCCCGCAAGACGCGCCACTTGCCCTTGCGCAAACTGGTCGCCAGGGCCCCCGACGTACTGTTGGCGGCCAAGCCCTGTTGGGCCATGTCGCCGCTCGTGGTGAGTCGGGTGCTACCGGCCACTCGGCTGTTCGACGTGGTGGTCTTCGACGAGGCCAGCCAGATCCTGCCGCACGACGCCATGACGTCGATCATGCGGGGTCGCCAGGTCGTCGTCGCGGGCGACCGGAACCAGCTGCCGCCCACCTCGTTCTTCAGCCGCGTGCTGAGCGGCACGGACAACCAGGAGGACGCTGACGACGAGGACAGGACCGATCCCAGTGTCTTCGAGTCGCTCCTGGATCTGCTCAGCAGTCGGCTGCCCCGAGTCCACACCCTCCGCTGGCACTATCGGAGCAGTGACGAGAGGCTGATCGCCTTCTCCAACCGCGAGATCTACCGCGACCAGCTCATCACGTTCCCTGGGACCGCCGTCGCAAGTCCGATCCTTCTGGATGTCGTCGACGGACACGCGCTCCCCGGCCAGGACGGCTCCGCGCCTCAGGAGGTCGAGCGAGTGGTGAAGTTGGCCCTCGACCATGCCTCCCTTACCCCCAACCTCAGCCTCGGCATCATCACCATGGGCCAACGGCACGCCGACCGCATCGATCTCGCCCTGCGCAAAGCCCTTGAGGCGCAGCCGGACCTGCAAGGCTACTTCAGCCCCGAGGCAGGCCTCGGCCGCCGATTCTTCATCAAGAACCTCGAACGCGTGCAGGGTGACGAACGTGACGCCATCATCCTCAGCATCGGGTACGCCAAGGCCGCCAACGGCCGGCTTGCCCAACGCTTCGGTCCGCTCAACAACGAAGGCGGAGAGCGTCGGCTCAACGTCGCCATCACGCGTGCACGCAACCGCATGACAGTCGTCAGCTCGTTCTCCCACCATGACTTCGGCCCGCGTGGCGAAACGAAGAACCGCGGCCCCGAACTGCTGCGCCTGTTTCTCGAGTACTGCGCTGTCCAGGGTGACCTCACCCGGTCGGGTGGACGCCAGGAGACGTACGAGCTGAACCCTTTCGAACAACAGGTGTTGGATGCCCTGCTGTCCTCAGGCGTTCCCGCCGTCCCACAGTGGGGCGTCTCCGGCTACCGCATCGACTTCGCGCTGGCCCATCCCGAACGGCCCGGCCAGATGCTGCTTGCCGTGGAGACGGACGGCGACCGCTACCACCGCACAGCGAACGCACGAGACCGTGACCGGCTCCGCCAGGCGCACCTGGAACAGCTCGGATGGCAGTTCCACCGGATCTGGGCCGCGGACTGGTTCGCCAATCCCCAGACCGAGACGGACCGACTTGTCAGTATCTGGCAGGACGCCGTCCGCGCGGCCGACGAGGCACCGAGCCGCACAGCGCCTCAGGCCTCGGTGCCCACTCCGCGTCAGGCAGAAGAGCCGTCGACGCAGCGAGGACACAGACCGGCGCTGACGCCCGGTGGCAGCATCGGCACTTATTCCGACACGGATCTCCGGGCGCTCGCCGGCTGGATTCTCAGCGACGGCTACCAGCTCGACCGTGACACCAGGGTCGGTCAAGCCATGACCGAACTTGGTTTCCAAAAGCGAGAACGGGTCATCGTCGAACGCCTCAACCAAGCCTTCGATCACTCTCAGCAGTTCGCAGACAAGGAGCCCATTTGATGGTCCAGCTCGATCCCATGACCATCCAACGCATCGCGCGGCTCGTCGTGGACATGGACGGCCCCTTCGAACGTCCCGGATACCAGCTCGCCGAGCTGCTGAAGCGAGCGGCATGGCCGGTGTCGGTCGAGTACGACGGCACGGCGCGGGTGTCCTGGCTAACCGAGACGATCATGGAGTCGGCCAGTGACGAAGCCGCCGTCAGCCGCTTCCTGGGCCGTATCTGCGACCCTCTGGAGTACGACGACGGCATGGCGTCCGCCGACCTACTCCGGCAGGGTCTCAACCAGATCCTCGCGGCAGAGCAACTGTCGATCACTTACGTTGGTGGCCGCCCGATGGTGGGTGGGCTCGGCCAGGACGGCCGGTCAACCACCTTCAGTCCGCCCGAAGACTTGGAGGCACGTATCCGACGACTGGTCAGCAGCAACGAGATCACAGGTCAGCTCATGCAGCGGGTGAACGAAACTCGTATCTGCGCGGACAACGGAGCGTACGTCTTCGCTCTCATCGGCATCGGAAGCTTCACTGAAGGTCTGCTGCTTGATGTGCTGACCAAACGCGACCCGAGCCTGGCCCAAGGGTTCCCAAATCCCAATGGAGGAAGGCCGGTGCCGGCGGCCAAGACCAGCCTGGCACTGCTACTGGACACCGCCCGGTCTCGAGGCTGGATTCAGGTCGACGCTCACGACTTCATGAGAATCGTCCGCGAGTACCGCAACTTCGTCCACCTTCGCCAGCAGCGAGAACGCGGAGTCGATCCCGACCACGACACCGTCATGATGTGCTGGGGCCCGGTCCTCGCCGTCCTCAACGATCTTGAGTCGAGCCACATGGACTGACTACCACCTGGCGTATCGCGCCCGATGGACAGAACACGGAGTGTTCGTCCGCTCCGTACAGTAGAGCCACGAGTACGTCGTCGAGTGTTTCCGCCGAGTTGAAGGCGAGGCCATGTCCGACTCCTCCGTCCCGTTCCCCCAACCTCGTAGGTCTTCCCGACGTCCGAGGTCTCGCATTGTCAACCAAGACCGTTTCATTAGGCCGGAGTTGCTCACCGACCGGCTGCTGATCCAGGTGGACGCTTCCCGGGTGGGGTTCGTACGGGACCAACTGGACCCGACCCGCAGCGGGCTCGTGATCAGTGGACCGAAGGCCCTCAAGAAGGCATCGGAGCTGCGGGACACCAACTACGCAGGCGTGCTCATCGCTGACCCGGCGTTCTACGAGGACGCCGTTGCAACAGCGAGCGAGCCATTCTTCTCGCGCCCCGACGAACTGCCCGCAGTAGATCCGCTCGGTCAAGCAGTCCAAGAGCAACTCGGCGTCGGCGCGACGGCGGCGCTCACGCCGACTGGATACCTCCGTGCCGGGGACACGGCCACCGTACGAGCTGTCGTACGCGATGTGGCGGCGCGGGAGGATCCCCGGATCGTACTCACCCTCCCAATGGACGTCGGCTGGCTGCACGATGACCTGGTCGGCCGCTTCATCGAAGAAGTGAGCGCGGCACCGGGTATGAAAGCCATCATGCTTGGTGGCCAGTTGGACCCGCTGGCAAGTTTCCCCAGCGCGCTGGCCGGGCTGGCGCGGGTACTGGCCGAGGTGCCGGGAGCCGCGCTGTTGCGGGCCGATCTCGCGGCGTTCGGAGCACTGGCACGGGGCGCGGTGTTCGCCGCCTACGGGCTGTCGGGGCGCTTCCGGCACGTCGTCCCGCCCGGTGAGCCTGCGAAGAACTCGGGCTTCGCCGACTCCCCGGCCGTGCTGTTCCCAGAATTGATGGCCCTGTTCCTCGGCAAGACCCTCGCACGCCGTTTCGCCGCCTCGCACGCACCCGTGTGCGAGTGCGCCGCCTGCGGACGCCGGACGTTGGACAGCTTCCCGAGCAACCGCGACATCCGGTCGGCAGCACAGCACAACACAGCCGTACTGATGTCCTGGCAGCAGACGTTGCAGACCCTAGAGGCTGGGCCCGACCGCCAGCGGTGGTGGCAGGAGCGCTGTCGGGCCGCAGTGGACCGGTACCCGCTTGTCAACGCCGCTATCCAGCAGCCGAACGGCTTCAAGGTCCAGCCACAGCTGCTGAGATGGTCCCTCCTTGATGCAGCGCCTTCCGCACCGGCTGGTGCGGAAACCGACTGACGCGCTGGCAGGCAGGCGGCTCAGACCAGTCGCCCGTACAGCTCCTCGACGAAGTGCCAGGCCGCGGCGGTGTGCCGCTGCGGCCGGTACGTCTCGGGTTCCAGGGCGATCTTGATCCCCTCTGGCTCATTGACGAGCACGCCGATGCCGTAGAAAGCGGCCTCCGCCAAGATCTCGTCCAACCGTGCGCGCGGAACCTCGTCGAGTAGGACAGCCCGACGGCAGAACGGCGCGAACCGACCTGCTCGCTCCAGACCCGCCCCACCACCGGCGGCCCGTACAACCGCGAGGTCGACAGCGAGTGGCCGGACCGCCCGGCGCGTCACCAGATCCGTGTCCCACTCGACACTTCCTCGCGGGAGGTCACGAATGCTGGCCCGGTCGAGGAGGGAACCCAGCGGAACCGGAATGCCAACCGGAAGGTGGAGCAGACACTCCAGCGCGGGGATGCTGTCCATCCGCTCGGCACCAACCGCCTGCCGCCTGCGGTACTCGGTCTCATCTACCCGGTACAGCAGGAACGCACGGGTACCCAGGATTGAAAACATGGCGCCTTCACTCTCCGAAGGCGCCTGCGGCAACGCTGCTTCACGCACCGAACGCCACGCCGCGGGATTCGCCACACCTGCCATGGGTACCACCCTGCCCTACCGACTGACGTGACGGCCAGGAACTCCTCCGCCTAAGCCTCATACGAGCTCTCCGGTGGACATCATTGACGATGGCAAGCAACTGACAGTCGGGGCTTGGGCGACGTGAGGTCCTCCGCTAACCGTTGGCAATGGGCTGTGGACCTGTCGAACGACCTGGCTTGTGCGCGATGTCCGAGGTAGAGCTGCCGCAGACCGCGCCGTACAGATGGCCTCCCCGCCGTTACCGAGAGGCCGCATATCCCACGCCAACCGAAGCCCAACTACACCTGATTCCGGCCCCGGTGGGTGGCGATCAGGTCGCGGTACCAGGCGAACGACGCCTTCGGGGTACGCCGTTGCGTGGCGAAGTCGACGTGGACCAGGCCGAAGCGCTGGCTGTAGCCCTCGGCCCATTCGAAGTTGTCGAGGAGGGACCAGGTGCAGTAGCCGCGGACGTCGATGCCGTCGGCGGTGGCGCGGGCGAGGGCGTCGAGGTGGGTGGCGAGGTAGGTGGTGCGGGGGGTGTCGTCGAGGGTGGCGTCGGTGGAGCAGCCGTTCTCGGTGATGGTGATCGGGGGGAGGGCGGTGCCGTAGCGGTCGCGGAGGGTCAGGAGGAGTTCGTGCAGGCCCTCGGGGACGACGGGCCAGCCGAAGTGGGTGCGGGGGACGCCTTCGACGGGGGCTTCGGCGAAGGGGAGGCCGGGGTCGGTGGGGGCGGCGATCCGGGTGGGGTTGTAGTAGTTGACGCCGAGTCCGTCGAGGCCGGGGGCGGAGATGAGGGTGAGGTCGCCGTCGCGGACGGCGCCGCCGAGGTCGGGTTCGGGGCCGAGGCCGTACGCGGTGAGGTCGGGGTAGCGGCCGAGGAGGAGGGGGTCGGTGAACAGGCGGTTGTGCAGGGCGTCGTAGGCGTCGGCGGCGGCGACGTCGGCGGGATCGGAGGAGGCGGGGCGGACGGGGGTGAGGTTGTTGGCGATCAGGACGTCGAGGCCGCGGGTGCGCAGTTCGGCGGCGGCCAGGCCGTGGGCGAGGAGTTGGTGGTGGGCGGCGGGGAGGGCGTCGAGGACCAGGGCGTGGCCGGGGGCGTGGATGCCGAGGGCGTGGCCGTAGACCAGGTGCACGAAGGGCTCGTTGAGGGTGATCCAGGCGGGGACGCGGTCGCCGAGCCGGTCGGCGGCCAGCGCAGTGTAGTCGGCGAAGCGTTGGGCGGTGTCGCGGTGCAGCCAGCCGCCAGTGTCTTCGAGGGCCTGCGGGAGGTCCCAGTGGAAGAGGGTGGGCAGCGGGGTGATGCCGGCGTCCAGGAGGCCGTCGACGAGGCGGTCGTAGAAGTCGAGTCCGGCGGGGTTGGCGGGGCCGCGGCCGGTGGGCTGGACGCGCGGCCAGGCGAGCGAGAACCGGTAGGTGTCGAGGCCGAGTTCGCGCATCAGGGCGATGTCCTCGGGCCAGCGGTGGTAGTGGTCGCAGGCGGTGCGTCCGGTGTCGCCGTCCCGGATCGCGCCGGGCCGTTCGCAGAAGGTGTCCCAGACCGACGGGCCCCGGCCGTCCTCGTCGACCGCGCCCTCGATCTGGTAGGCGGCGGTGGAGACGCCCCAGCGGAAGCCGGCGGGCAGGTCGTAGCGGTCGGTCATGGGGGTCCTTCCAGACGGCACGAACCAGGAAACGCGAGGAGTGCTCATATTAGGGAGCCCCGCCCGCTCGGAGCCAGGGTCGGGATCGGAGCCGGAGCCGGAATCGGAGCCAGGGGTCGGGGTCGGGGTCGGACGTGGCCGGGCCGCCCGGCGGAACGGTGCCCGGCCGCGGCGGTACTGTCGTCGCGGACGCCCGGCCGGCCGACGCCGCCGCCGGGGTCCGCCCGAACTGACCAGACAGGTCCGCGCGGGGGCCGCGTCCAGCACGGCGGGGCCCGCGCCGGACGAAGCCGGAACGGTGGTCCATGGCCTCGCCCCGTCGTACGACGCTGAACGATGTCGCCCGGGAGGTCGGCGTGAGCGCCAAGACCGTCTCCCGGGTGCTGAACGGCGACGGGCCGACCTCCCGCGAGACCCGGGAGAAGGTGATGGCGGCGGTCGAGCGGCTCGGCTTCCAGCCCAACCTGATGGCCCGCAACATCCGCGTCGGCGGCCCGGACAGCACCGTCGGCCTGATCATCCCCGACATGGGCAACCCGTTCTACGGCTCCGTCGCCGGCGGGATCGAGAGCGCGGTGCGCGAACGCGGGCTGACCCTGCTGATGGGCTCCTGCGCCGACGACCCCACGCGGGAACGGGCGCTGACCGCGACCTTCCTGGCCCGCCGGGTCAGCGCGCTGCTGGTGGTCCCCGCCGCGGGCGCCGACCACGCCCACCTGCGCACCGCCCGGGACGGAGGCCTGCCGGTGGTGTTCCTCGACCGCCCCGGCACCGGCCTCACCGCCGACAGCGTGGTCAGCTCCAACCGGGACGGCGCACGCGAGGGCACCGCCCACCTGATCGCCGCCGGACACCGCCGGATCGCCTTCGTCGGCGACCGCCCGGCCACCCTCTACACCCGCCGCGAACGCCTGGCCGGCTACCGCGAGGCGCTCGACGCCGCCGGGCTGCCGCACGACCGCGCGCTCGTCCTCGACGGCCGCACCGAGGCCGAGGCCGCCGACGCCGTCCAGCGCGCCCTGCGCGCCCCGCAGCCGCCGACCGCGATCCTGGCGGCCCACAACTTCGCCGCCATGGGCACCGTCCTCGGCACCGCCCGGGCCGGCCGGCGCGACATCGCGCTCGTCTCCTTCGACGACCTCCCGTTCGCCGAGGTCCTGGAACCCGCCGTCACCACCGTCGCCCAGGACCCGGTCGCCATCGGCACCACCGCGGCCGAGATCGCCCTGGCCCGCCTCGACGGCGACCGCACCCGGGCCCGCACGGTCACCGTCCCCACCCGCCTCATCCCCCGCGGCTCCGGCGAACTCCCCCGCGCGCCGGGTAGTTCCGCACCGTCGCCGCAGCAGCGACCGGGGCCGGCCTCCCTCCCCGGACGCGCGCGGGCCCGCTCAGGACGGCGCCGGGACCATCCGGTGCAGGCCCTTGCGGTCGTAGTAGCGGGTCATGGCGAAGCCGAAGACCAGGGCCACCGCGAAGCCGAGCAGGATCATCAGCCAGGCCCTGGTCAGGCCGGCGTCCGCGCGGGCGTCGAAGTAGAGGATCGCGCGGACGCCGCCGGCGACCTGGCGCATCGGTTCGAAGGCGCCGAGGAAGCGGTAGAAGGACGGGGTGGCCTGGAGCGGGATGGTGGCGCCGGAGGAGGGCAGGGCCAGGGCGATGAAGACGAACATCGCGACCAGCTGGCCGATCGAGCCGAACGCCGCGTTGATCGCCTGCACGCCCAGGCCGACCGTGAGGCAGGCGCAGAACGAGAACACCCAGAGCAGGGCGAGGTGCGGGGCGTCCATGCCGAGGATGCCGATCGTGGCCAGCATGATCATCGAGGCGGTGACGGCCGACAGCCCGGCCGTCATCGCCATCTTCACCACCAGGGTCTGGGTCCGGTTGATCGGCACCGTCGGACGGCGCGAGTGCCAGGGGCCGATCTCGCTGTCCGCGTAGCCGAGCGCCGCGTCCACGCCGTTGTGCACCAGGTTGGCGCTGAGGAAGCCGGCCAGCACCAGCAGCAGCGTGTAGTAGAAGGCGCTCAGGCCGAGCCCGGTGTGCCGGGCGATCGGGTGCCCCTGCCGGACCTGCACGTCCACCGGGTCGGCCAGCAGCAGTTTCGAGGTGGCGGGCGCGTCCGGCGCGGCGGCCGTCAGCTGCTCGCCCAGCCGGGTCGAGGAGCGGTGCGCCGCGAGCTGGGTGATCTGCCCGGCCAGCGAGGACGCCAGCGAGCCGGTGCCCGGGTTGGTGAGCGTCAGCAGCACCGGCCGGGCCGTCGCCTGACCGGTGGTCAGCGCGGCCACGCTGCGGGTGAAGTCCTCCGGCACCACCAGCGCCCCGTACACCCGGCCCGAGGAGAGCCGGTCCTGGGCCTCGGCCATGGACAGCCGCTGCCACTGCACCTGCCCCGGCGGCGTCCCGGCCGCGACCGCGTCCGCCAGCTCCGCGCCCAGCGGCGCCGAGCGGCCGGGCGGCGGCGGCCCGGCGTCCGAGTCGACCAGCGCGATCGGCATCCGGTGCAGGTCGTCCTGCGGCGACAGGATGCCGCCCATGTACAGCAGCGACAGCACCAGCGCCACCAGCGCGCTCAGCACCCCCGGCACCAGCCACAGCCTCCACCGGCGCAGCACCCGCGACGCCGGTGCCTGCGGGACGTGCTCGGTCGGGGGATTCCGGTCGCCATGCCACTCCCCGCACTCGTCGCCCCGCGGCCCCCGGCCGGGAGCCCTGCCGACGATAGGGCCCGCGGGCGCCGCGACCGGCCGCGACACCCGCCGGGCTCACCCCGATGGGGCAGTCGTCCGGGCCCGGCCGGGGCGGCGGCGGACGGCGCGGTTCAGGGCACGGACGGCGGAACGGACGGCGCGGCGAGGGCGGCGGAACAAGCGGCGCGAAGGCGGACGGCGGGACGGACGGCGCGGTTCAGGGCACGGACGGCGCGGCGGCGGCGGCCGGGCGGGTCCGGGAGCGGGCCGCGAGCAGGCGCAGTCCGAGGGTGGTGCCGAGGACCGCGCCGAAGCCCAGGGAGGCGGTGGTCAGCAGGGCACTGGCGAAGCCGGCGCCCGCGCCGCCGGTGCGGGCCGCCACCGCGGCGAGCGACTGGAAGACCGCGGGGCCGGGCAGCAGGGCGCCGGTGATGCCGCACAGGATCATCACGGTGGGGGTGAGGTGCAGGCGCGGCGCGGCGAGGGCGGCGAGCAGGGCCAGCAGCGCCGCGGAGCAGAACGCGGCCGGGGCGGCCGGCACCGGGAGCGCGGTGTGCAGGACGAGGTTGGCGGCCCCGGCGACCAGCCCGGCGGCGGTGGCCGGCAGCAGCAGGCGCGGCCCGCCCCCGTTGAAGGCGGCGTTCCCGGCCGCGCCGACGGCGGAGGCCAGCAGCACCACCGGCGGGGTCAGTGCGACGAAGTGCACGTAGTGGGCGCTGTCGGCCCAGTCCCGGACGGCGAGGCCGGCCAGGGCGGTGCCGCCGAGCAGCCCGGCGAACAGGGTGGCCACCGTGATCAGGCGGCTCGCGGCCATCAGCGCGTAGCCGTTGACGGCGTCCTCGGCCAGCGAGACCACCGACAGGATCGGCAGCAGCAGCACCAGCACCGCCGCGGCGGCGGCCACCGCCTCCCGGCCGGTGAGGACGTCGAGTTGCAGGAGCAGCGTGCAGGCGCCGACGGTGGCGGCGCCCTGGGCGGCCGACAGGTAGAACGGCTGGAGCCCGGCCCGGCCCAGCAGCCACCCCAGCCGGCCGGAGAGCAGTTGCAGGACGAAGGCCGTCACCACCGCGCCCGCGGTGCCGCCGGCCTGGAGGCTGATCGAGGCCGCCAGGGTGGCCCCGCCGAGGGCGCCGGCGATCCACGGCCGCCGGGAGAGCCGGTCGGAGTCGGCCAGCAGGCGTTCGGCCCGGGCCAGCGGCAGGCGTCCGGAACGGATTCGCAGCACCAGCCGGTAGAGCCGGTTGAGGCCGTCCAGGGAACGGCTCTCGTCGGTGCGGGTCACCCGGGTCATCGACGTCGGCCGACCCTCCGCCGGGCGGTGGTAGAGGGTGATCGTCCGGGCGGTGATGTCCACCTGGAGGTCGTCGTGCGGGCCGTAGGCGGCGGCCACCGAGGCCAGCGCGGCGTCGACGGCGCTGGTCTCGGCCCCGGCCTCGAACAGCCGCTGCCCCAGCGCCAGGGCGAAGCCCATCGCCCGTTCGGCCTGGTCCGTTCGGGCCTGGTCCGTTCGGGCCTCCTCCGTCCGGGCCTCCTCCGGCTCCGTCGGTGCGCCCGCCTCCCCCGTCCCGGTCGGTGCCGTCCCGGTCGGTGCCGTCCCGGTTCGCTGCTCCGCCGGCCCGTCGCTCACCCCGTCGCCTCCGCCCGCCCGTGCACCGGCCCGCTGCCGCCGAGGGAGAGCGTACGGTCGCGGCCCGCCCGGACCCGGTAACGACCTGCCCCGGGACGCCCCGGCGGGCGCGATGTCCGCGGAGCTGGCTTCCTGGGAGGCGGGGCTCCGGACCGAGGGGCCCGCCGACCGGGTGCCACCGCCGTGGTGCCCGCCGCTCCGCCCCGGAAGGCGACCACCGTGCACTCCTCCGAAGACCCCCGGCCCGCACCCGCCGCCCCTGCCGCCCCCACGGCCCCCGACGGCGTCGAACCGGGCGTCGGGGACGCGCCCCGGCAGCCGCCCGCCGTCAAGCCGTACCGCCACCCGGCGGCCGGCTGGGGCGCGGCGAAGAGCGTGACGAAGTTCCTGGTCCGCGAGGGCGAGTACCTGGACGGGCCGCGCGCGATCATGAGGATGAACCACGAGGACGGCGGCTTCGACTGTCCCGGCTGCGCCTGGCCGGACGACCTCAAGGGGCTGAAGCTCGACCTCTGCGAGAACGGGATCAAGCACGTCAGCTGGGAGATGACCCGCAAGCGCGTGGACCGCGCGTTCTTCGCGGCGCACACCGTCACCGAGCTGTCGGAGTGGAGCGACTTCGCGCTGGAGGACCAGGGCCGGCTGACCGAGCCGATGGTGTACGACCCGGAGACCGACCGGTACCGGCCGATCGCTTGGCGGGACGCGTTCGAGCTGGTCGGCCGGACCCTGCGGGAGCTGGACGACCCGAACCGGGCCGCGTTCTACACCTCCGGGCGGCTGGGCAACGAGGCGACGTTCCTGTACCAGCTGATGGCCCGTGAGCTGGGCACCAACAACCTGCCGGACTGCTCCAACATGTGCCACGAGGCCAGCGGACGCGCCCTGCAAGCCGCGCTGGGCACCGGAAAGGGGACGGTGGACCTCAAGGACTGGGAGGCCGCCGACGCCCTGTTCATCCTCGGTGTGAACGCCGCCTCCAACGCGCCCCGGATGCTCACCGCGCTCGCCGCGGCGTACGAGCGGGGCGCGCGGATCGTGCACGTCAACCCGCTGGTCGAGGCGGCGGCCCGGCGCACGATCATCCCGCACGACTTCGTCGACATGGCGCTCAACAAGTCGACGCGGACCGGCACGCTGAACGTCCAGCCGCGGATCGGCGGCGACATGGCGCTGCTGCGCGGCATGGCCAAGGCCCTGCTGGAGCAGTCGGCGCACGACCCGAAGGCCCTGGACCGGCGCTTCGTGGAGCGGCACACCAGCGGCTTCGCGGAGTACCGCGCGGCGTGCGAGGCCACCTCCTGGGAGGAGATCGAGCGGCAGAGCGGCGTCTCCCGCGCGCAGATCCTGGCGGCCGCCCGGATCTACCGGGACGCGGACCGCAGCATCGTCAGCTGGTGCCTGGGCGTCACCCAGCACGAGCACGGGGTGGACACCGTCCGCGAGATCGTCAACCTGCTGCTGCTGCGCGGCAACCTGGGCCGCGAGGGCGCCGGCCCCTCCCCCGTGCGCGGGCACAGCAACGTCCAGGGCAACCGCACCTGCGGCATCGACCACCGGCCGGGCCGGGAGTTCCTGGACCGCCTGCGCGAGGTCTGCCGGATCGACCCGCCCACCGAGCACGGCAAGGACACCGTCGCGACGATCGAGGCCATGAACCGCGGCGAGATCGAGGTGTTCGTCGGCATGGGCGGCAACTTCGCGCTGGCCGCGCCCGACACCGCCTACACCCACGCGGGCCTGCGCACCTGCGCGCTGACCGTGCACGTGTCGACCAAGCTGAACCGCAGCCACCTCGTGCACGGGCGGCAGGCGCTGATCCTGCCCTGCCTGGGCCGCACCGAGAAGGACCGCCAGCGCGGCGGCGAGCAGTCCGGCTCCGTCGAGGACTCGATGAGCATGGTGCACCTGTCCCGCGGCATGAAGCGCCCCGCCTCCCCGCTGCTGCTCTCCGAGCCCGCCATCGTCGCCGGGATCGCCCGCGCGGCACTGCCGGACAGCGCCACGCCCTGGGAGTGGTACGTCGAGGACTACGACCGCATCCGCGACACCATGGCCGAAGTCCTGGACGGATTCGAGGACTTCAACCGGCGGGTGCGGCTGCCGCTGGGCTTCCGGATCAAGCAGCCCGCCCGCGAGCTGGTGTTCCTCACCCCTCCGGGAAGGCCGAGTTCTCCGCCGCCCCGCTGCCCGACGTCGTCCCCGCGCCCGGCACCCTCGCGCTCGGCACCATGCGCTCGCACGACCAGTGGAACACCACGGTCTACTCCGACGACGACCGCTACCGGGGCGTCAAGAACCTGCGCACCCTGGTCTTCATGAACCCCGACGACATGCGCGAGCGGGGCCTCACCGAGTTCGACCCGGTCGACGTCACCGCCACCGCCCGCGACGGCTCCACCCGCTCGCTGCACGGCTACCTCGCCGTCCCGTACGACATCCCGCGCGGCTGCGCGGCCGGGTACATGCCCGAGATGAACGTGCTGTGCGCGATCGGCGACCACAGCACGCAGAGCGACCAGCCGATCATGAAGCACCTCAAGGTGACGGTCACGGCCGCCGCGTCCCGCCGGAAGGAGCCCGCCGCGGCCGGGTGACCGGCTCCGGGGCGGGGCCGGGTTCCGGACGGGGGCCGAGTTCCGGGCGGGGCCTTGCGAGGGGGACTTGCGAGGGGGGCGGTCCACATCGGGTCGGGGGCGGGGGGCGGGGGCCCGCCGGGTGTCAGGCGCCGTGGAGGCGGCCGAGCAGCAGGTAGGCGCGTTCCTCCGCGGCGGTCGGCACCGCCGGGTCCACCCCGGCCTCCCGAAGTTCGCCCGCCGCCGCGTCGTCTGCCTCCCGCAGTTCGACCACCGTCGCCGCCCGCACCGCGAACAGCAGCGCGCCGTCCGGCCCGCTCAGTGCCAGGGCGTCCTTCGGCGACAGGACCCTCGCCACCGCGACCAGCGACGAAGGACGTGATCCGCGCATGCCCTGCTGCATATCAGGTGCTCAGAGCGGGTGCGGCGCCCACCGGGGGCCTGCCGGGAGCCCGGTGGCGGCTTCGGCGGTGGGGCGTGGGCGGGCATTCATAGGATTCTCAGAGCATTCCAAGCTTGGCCCCGGAACTGACGCCACGCCAGAATTGATCGCAGCTCATCAAGTCGGGCGGTTCGCCGTCCCGGTGCACGCTCCCAGCACCCGTTCCAGGTCTCGTCCCCACACGAGGAGTTCTCATGACCGAAGACCTTTCGCGGCTCGCCGAACGTGCCCGACCCATCCTCCTGGGCCTGTGCCGGATCGTGGTGTCCCTGCTGTTCGCCTGCCACGGCGCGGCCACCCTGTTCGGCGTCTTCGGCGGCGCCCACGGCAAGGCGCCGCAGGTCGGCGAGTGGCCCGGCTGGTGGGCGGCACTGATCCAACTGGCGGGCGGTGTACTGGTGTTGCTCGGAATCGCGGTACGGCCCATGGCGCTGGTGTGCTCGGGCTCGATGGCCTACGCCTACTTCAGCGTCCACCAGGAGCACGCCCTGTGGCCGATCCAGAACGGCGGCGAGCCCGCCGCGATGTTCGCCTGGGCGTTCCTGCTGATCGCCGCCGCCGGTCCCGGCGGCCTCGCCCTGGGCAGCCTGCTGCGCCGCCGCGAACGGGTGGCGAGCCCCGCCGTCGCCTGACCCGGCACGTCGGAGCGGCCCCGGACCCCGGTCCGGGGCCGCTCCGTTGCGTACGGGCGTCCCCTGGCCCCCGCCCCGAGGACGCCCACCGGGTCCGGCTGGCGGTCGCGGCCCGCACCCGCGCGGACCTGCACGACTGGCCCGCGCTGATCCAACTCGCCGCCCACCGAACCTGGTTGAACCTGCCCCCGGCCCCGGCCCGAGCCCCGCCCCCGCGCGCACCTGAGCGGGCCACCCCGCCCACCACGACAGCGCGGCCACCGCCTGAACCCGGCACCCCGCCCCGCCGTTCGGTCCCCGCCGTTCGGTCCCCGCGGCCGGGGCCGTTCGGCCCTTCCGGCCGCGCCGCCCGGATGGGGACAGTGACCCGGGTCAGCGATGTGTCCGGCCCGCCAGGCGGGCCGATCGGGTGGGCCTGGACGCCCAGGGAAGGCCGTGCGATGGAATCCGACGAGGTCATGCTGACGGTCCGACTCACCACCGCGGAGCGGACGTTGCTGCGGCGGCTGGCGCACGGGCACCGGGGCGACGTCTCCGAGGTGGTCGCGGACGCGCTGCTGGACGTCCTGCCCCTGCTGCTCACCCGGGACGCGCCCCGGCCGCGCCGAGCCCCCGGACCGTTTCGCCCCGTGCGCGGTGACGGTCTGGCTCCCGCCGGAACTCGCCGAACTGCTGCCCGCCCTCGCCACCCACCTGGCCACCCGGTACGGCCGCCCCGCACGTCCCCACCCGGCGCCCACGCCCTGTGCCGCACTGGGCACCGCGCTGCGCCTGTGGCTCCGCCAGGACCCGGCCCGCCTCGCCGCCGGCCTGCACGCCCTGCACGGCGGCCACCCGCACGTCCGCACCGCCGCGGCCTGAACCGCAGCACCCCACCCGCCCACGGCCCGTCAGACCCCTCCGGCCAGGTCCTTCCGTCGCGAAACGGCCCCGGGACCGGGACCCTCCGGCCCCCGCCGCCGGGACCATCGGCCCTGGGGCGACGGGGCGGCGACGCACGAGCATGGAGCGCCGCCACCCGGCGGGGGTCGCGCCGCTCCCGGACGCCCCGCGGGGTGGCCCGGCGTGCACCGCCGCCCACGCCGTCCCGGGGCACCCGGACGACCGGCCGCGCCGGTCCCCGGACACCCGACGGCACCCCGGGCGGCCGCGTCACCGACCCCACCTGCTCCACCGAGACCCACCGAGTCCCACTCACCGACCAGTTCGGCCCGCCCCCGGCCCCGGCCCGATCCGGCCCCGCACCGGGGCCGGGCCGCAACCGGCCTGCCGCTACAGCCAGTTGCGGCGCTTGAAGATCAGGTAGAGGCTGACGCAGACCACGCCCATCAGGCCGATCGCGAAGGGGTAGCCGAACATCCAGTGGAGTTCCGGCATCTCGTCGAAGTTCATGCCGTAGACGGTGCCGATGAGGGTGGGGGCGAAGAGGATGGCGGCCCAGGAGGAGATCTTCTTGATCTCGTCGTTCTGGGCGTGGCCGGCCTCGGCGAGTTGCTTCATCTCCTCGTTCTGGCGCTGGAGACCAGGGTGGCGTTGACGGTGAGGATGTTCTGGAGCATCTGGCGGAAGCCGTCGACGCGTTCGGCGGCGTAGGTGGCGTGGTCGGCGACGTCGCGCAGGTAGCGCTGGAGTTCCTCGTCGGTGCCGTACTTCTGGAAGCCGCCCTCCAGGGAGCGCATGATCTCCAGCAGGGGCCGGTGGCGCGCTGGAACTCGATGACCTCGCGGGAGAGTTCGTAGATGCGGCGGGAGACCTCGGGGTCGCCGCCGAAGACTTCGGTCTCGATCTCGTCGATGTCGTGCTGGAGTCCGGCGATGACGGGGGCGTAGCCGTCGACCACGGCGTCCAGGACGGCGTAGAGGACGGCTTCGGGGCCGAGGGCGAGCAGTTCGGGGTCGGCTTCGAGGCGGCTGCGGACCATGGAGATGTCGGGCGACTGGGAGTGCCGGACGGTGAGGACGAAGTCGGGGCCGACGAAGAGGTGGATCTCGCCGAAGTCGACCTCCTCGACGTCGTCGAGGTAGCGGGCGGCGCGCAGCACGACGAACAGGGTGTCGCCGTAGCGTTCCAGCTTGGGGCGCTGGTGGGCGACGATGGCGTCCTCGAGGGCGAGTTCGTGGAGGTCGAACTTCTCGGCGGCTTCGACGAGTTGGGCCTCGGCGGGGCGGTAGAGGCCGATCCAGGCCATGGTGCCGGGCTTGCCGGGGAGTTCGCGGTAGATCTCGGCGAGGCTGGTGGGTGTCTCTATCCGGCGGCCGTCGCGGTAGACGGCGGCGTCGACGACGGAGCGTTCCAGCGAGACGGGTCCGTCAGGGTGGGGGTGCTGTTCGGAGCGCGGTCCATCGAGTGCTCGGGGGCCGCGGTGCGGTCGGCGGGCCGCGGGGCGGGACGGCTGAAGGGTCGCTTGCTCGCGCGCACGGCGCGCACACGCCAGTCGGACACGGCGGTACCTCCACGGTTCTGGTGCCGCCGGGCCCGGACGGACGCGGACGGGCGGGCGGGGCGGCGGGCCCCGGTGGCGGCCGCACGCGGGCGCGGGGCGGGGCCGGGCGTGAACGCGGGGGTTCAGCGGGCGGCGCGGCGCGGGCGCGGGCGGTGGAACGTCCCGGAGCGGGGCCGACTTCGACCCGGACTACTGCACTCCACTGCTCTCACCTCCTGACGCTCCGGACGCCCGGGGGCGCCACGACCGCGGCCCAGTGTAGCCCCGTCGACCCCAGCCCCCGCCCACCCGCGCCGCCCGCCCGCCGTTCACCGGCCGCCCACCCGCGCGAAGACGCCGCCGGAAGCGTCCGCCCCGAACGCCCCCGAACGCCCGCGCGCGTCGCGTCCCCGCAACGTCGCTGAACGGGCAGGCGCAGGGCGAGGACGTCCTGGTGGACGTGCGCCGCGCGTGGACCGGCGCCCGGATGCTGCCGGACGGCGGGCACGCCCGGATCGCGCCGGGCGTCCCGGGCGACTGGCCCGGACCCCGCGCGAGGTGACCGCCCTGCTGGTGGAGTTCCGCGCCCCGGACGAGGAGGCGCCGACCGGGTACGAGGAGGCCGCCCGGCGCGCCGTCGACCGGCTCGCCCTGGTCCGGCCGGTCGGTCCGCGACCAACGGCTTCACCCGGGACCGGGCCGTCACCGCCGGGTACTGGCACGCCCGGAAGGCGTTCGTGACGGCCGTCGGCAAGGCTTGGCCCGGCACCACGCTGATCACCGAGGACTTCGCCGTCCCGCCCGCCCGGCCCCGGCAATCACGTGGCACCGACCGCCCCGGACCGGCCACACTCGGGCGCATGACCGACGACTCCCGACCCCCGGCCCAGGACCCGCGCGAGACGCCCGACCCGGTGCCCGACCCGGTGCCGGGCCGGGCGGCGCGGGAACCGGACGGGCCCGGGCCGTCCGCACCGGCGGCGGGGCTGGAGGCGGCGCGGGGCGCGCGGACGCTGCCGGACCCGCCGGGGCTGCCGGAGCTGCTGGGGCTGGCCGGGCACCCGGACGCGGAGGTGCGCCGGGCGGTGGCGAAGGCGCTGCCGTTCGCGGCGAGCCCGCCCCGGACTCGCCCCGGGTGCGCGCCCTGCTGACGCTGTGCCGGGACGAGGACCCGGGCGTGCGGGACGCGGCGGTGTTCTCGGTCGGCACCCTGGACGAGGCGTACAGCCCGGCGGTCCGGGCGGCGCTGCACGAGCGGCTGGACGACGAGGACGAGGACGTGGCGGAGGAGGCTGTCCGCGGCCTGGCCAACCGTCAGGACGCCTCGGTGCTGACCCGGCTGATCGACCTGCTGGAGACGTACCGGCGGCCGCACGTGCTGACGCTGTCCGCCGCGGCGGTCCTCGGCCGCCCCGAACTGCTGCCCGTCCTGGCCGTGTTGGCGGCGGAGGACCCGGACGATCCGGGCATCGCGGCGGCCCTGGCGGCCTGCGATCCGGTCCGGCGTGTGGAGCGGGCCACGCTGGCCTGGCACCTGCTGGAGGAACTGGTCTTCCGGCGGCCGGACTTGGACGCCGCGCTGGTCTGGCCGCGTTTCTCCGCGGACCTGCACCTGGAGATCCACCACGGCTCCGGTCCGCTCACCTACCACGCGGACGGCCTGTTGGGCCGGGCCGGGCAGGACCCGTCCCGGGCAGCCGCCCTGGTCGACGCCGAGTGCCCGCCCGGAGGCGGCTGAACCGGGCGCGGCGCCACCCGCCCCGCGGCGGCCGGGAGACAGCGCGCCGGACGTACCGTCATATGAGCGGACGGCAGGGGCGTGCGCGGGCTCGGCGGCTTGCCTCCGTGCGCCGGTCGAGTGAGGGTGCGGGAAGGTTTTGGCCGGGAATGCCCGGGTTGCCCGAACCTGACGCACCACCGGAGCGTGAACGAGTGAGCACCCCTCCCCCGCCCGACCCGCAGCCGACCGCCGCGCAACCCACCGACTCGCAGCCGACCACCGACCGGCCCACCGTGCCGCAGCCCACCGCCGCGCCGCAGCCGACCGACCCGCGCAGGCGCCGGTCGCGTTCAACGCGCCGTTCTCGGACCGTTCCCAGTGGGCGGCCGGCGCCTCCTCCGCGTACCCGCGGGGCGGGCGGAACCCGGACGACAACAAGCTCGACCACCTGGTGCCCGGCTACGGCCCGGACGGGGACCGTTTCACCGCGGTGCGGGAGAACGCGCGCAGTTGGCGGACGCCGCTGGTGACCACCGAGGGCACTGCGGGCGGGTTCGAACTGCGGACCGGGGACCGGCTGGAGGCCCGCTGCCAGGTGACGGCCGACCAGGGCGTCTGGCCCGCGATCTGGACCTGGGGGCGGGACGTCGCCCCCGGCCGGTCGCAGCCCGGCCACGGGGAGGTGGACGTGATGGAGTACCACGACGACCACCCCCGGATGCTGGAGCTGAGCAACCACGTCCGCCCCGGCGACCCGGCCTACCTGGACGACCTGGTGACGCCGGGCCGGTGGTTCACCCTCGCCTGCCTGTTCGGCCCCGACTCGGTCCGCTGGGAGCTGGACGGCCGCGAGGTGTACGCCGACGGCCGGGGCGTCGGCTCCGGCTGGCGGGCCTGGATCATCGTCAACCTGTCGGTCGCGGCCGGCCGTTGGGGCCACCGCAGTCCCGCGCCAACAGCGGCCGGCTCTCCTGGCGCTGCCGGGACCTGACCGTCCGCCGCCCGCAGTGACCCCATCCCCGCCGCTCCCACCGGCGGGCGGCGGCGCGCCCCGTCAGCCCGGCAGCGCGCCGAGTGGCCCGGCGATCAGGTGGTAGTCGGCGAGGAACCAGGTCGGCACCGCACCGGCCAGGGCGACCGCCGCCGTCGCGAGCCGGCCGGACCACCGCCACCACTGGCGCAGCCACCCCGCCACGGCCCGGCGGCCACGGCCGGCGCCACCGGCGGGACGGCCGCGCCCCACCGGGCGGGGGCGAGGGCGAGCGGGAGGAGCACGGCGAGGACGGGCCCGGACAGGGCGGGGGCGGGAGCCGGTCACGCCCCGATCATTCGGGCCGCCCGGGGTGCGGCGGTAGTGCGCGACACACCCCGGGCGTGCGTTCTGCACGTCCCCCTCCCGGCACCGCACGGCGGTCGCGCACGAACGGCGGCGCGCGGACAGCACCGCACGCCGCCCCACGCTCCTTCCCGCCGGAGCCCACGCCCTGCCGCGGGGAGACGGCCCGGCGGGATGGCCCACGTGAGCAGGGGGACGAGACGCGCGACGGAGCGCGGCGGCGCCGGTGATCCCGCCGACCCGGGGCAGGTCGGCGTCCGGCCCCGCCACGTCGGGCCGGTGCGCCAGGTGCGTGCCCTCGGCCGACAGCGCTCTCACCACGCGTCCCGTCCTCCCTCGGCCCGAGGGGCCCGGGGCAGGAGGCGTCGGACCCGACGGCGGCGGGGTTCTCCCGTGCCCGTCCCACCGGCCGCGCCCCACAGCTCCCGCGCCACCCGGTGGCCGGCGGCCCCGCCACGACGGCCACCACCCCGGACCCGTCCGAGCGGGCGTCAGACCGATGCCGCCGCCGAAACCGGCACCGTCACCCGGTGCTCGGTGAAGCTGCGCGCCGTCGTCACCCCGGCCGCCCAGCGCAGCGCCTCCGGCCGGACCGGCTCGCCGCGCAGCAGCCGCAGGTACTGGCCGACCAGGTCCGCGCCCGCCGCCAGCGAGATCGGCAGGCCGCCCGAGCAGCGCGGGTTGACCTCCACCACCCGGGCCGGGCCGTCCTCCGCCAGGAAGCCCTGGACGTTGACCAGGCCGGTCAGGCCCAGCACCCCGGTCAGCTCCGCCACCAGGACGTCCACCCGCGGGTCCGCGAACGTCGTCCCCCGGGTGGCGATGCCGCCGCGCACCTGGGTCCGCCAGCGCGGCACGGCGGCGTGCACGGTGCCGTCCCGGCCGATCAGGCAGTCCGCGGTGAACTCCCGCCCCGGCAGCAGGGTCTGCACGATCGGCTCGGGGACGCGGCGCAGCAGGGTCGGGAAGTCCGCCGGGTCGTGCACCGCGTGGACGTCCCGCGAGCCGCGCCCGCGCCGCGGTTTGACGATCCACGGGCCGGGCAGCTCGCCCGGCCCGCCGAGCGACGTCCCCGGGGCGGGGATGCCCTCGACGGCCCGGGCGAAGGCCCACTTGTCCAGGCAGGCGGTGACCGTCTCCGGGGCGGGGAACCAGGCCGCGACGCCCTTGTCCGCGAACTCCCGCTCCCGTCCGGCCAGTTGCTCCAGCTCCTCGCCGACCGTCACCACCAGTGCTTCGCACCGCCGCTCGACCGCGGTCGCCAGCAGCCGCTCCGCGAAGCCCGCCTGGCCGGCCGCCGGCAGCAGCACGCCCTCGTGGCCCAGGTGCAGGCCCACCCCGTGCGGGTCCGCGTCGCCCACCACCGGCACCAGGCCGGCCCGGGCCGCCTCCCGCGCCAGCACCACCCCGGCGGCCCGCCGCCCCCGGTCACCAGCACCCGCACCGTCATCGCTCCTCCACCTCGTCCGTCTCGTGAGCCCTGCCCGTCCCGTTCGCCCTGTCCGCCCGCCCGCCCCGCCCGCCCCGCCCGCCCTGTCCGCCCTGTTCGCCCTGTCCGCCTCGGACGCACCGCCCGGCCGCCGCGGGCGGCGTCCGATCCGCAGCGCGACCATCAGCAGCACGGCCAGCAGCAGCATCAGGTAGGACCAAAGGGTTCCGCCCCAGTCGTGGAAGCCGACCATGGTGGGGATGCCGTAGTCCTGGCCCACCCAGAGCACGGCCACCAGCCGCGCCAGGTTCGCGGTGGCGAACAGCGCCGCCGCCGCGACCGCCCCGACCAGCCGCTGGCGCCACGTCCCGCCGAGGATCAGCAGCGAGACGCCCGCGCAGGCCGCCACGACGGTGAGCGCCGAGCAGGACGGGGTGATCCGGATGAAGAACGGCTGGTACCCGTGGAAGCCGTGCACCAGGTCGGTGCCGGGCAGTTGGCGGACCATCGACAGCCCGCACCAGCGGGCCACCGCCCCGGTCGCCGCCGCCTCCGCCCGGGTGACCGGCCCGGCCGCCCAGTGGCCGAGGGCGAGGGTGGTGGCGATGACCGCCAGGACCCGCAGCAGCGGGGCCAGCGGCCGGGCCGGGCCGACCGCCGGGCGGGGCCGGGACGGGCGCGCCGCCCCGGGGAACGTCGGGAGTCTCACAGCCGGGCCCCGATCGCCGCGTTGGGGCGGCCGCGGTCCGCTCGGTCTTGACCCAGGAGTACGCGGAGCCGACCCGCCGGTCGATCAGGGCCCGGGTGCACAGCAGCATGGAGAGCACGAACAGCGCGGGGAACAGCAGCAGCAGGAAGACCTCCCGCCGCCGCGTCCCGGCCCGGACGAGTCCGCCGCCGATCTCCAGCACCGGCCCGGCCAGCATCAGCGGGGCGACCGGCCACAGCGGCACGGTGAGCGCCAGCCCGGGCCAGGAGGCTTCGACGCCCGCCAGCAGCAGGGCGACGGCGCACAGCACCGGCACGTGGTAGAGGTACAGGAACAGCAGCGCCTCCACCTTGCCGAGGACGCCCAGGTGCCGGGAGCGCAGCAGCGCGTCCCGGTGGTCGGCGCAGACCTGCTGGTGGCCGCGCGCCCAGCGGTAGCGCTGGCGCCAGTAGCCGCGCAGCGTGGTGACGGCGAGTTCGGTGTCGACGGCGTCCTCCGCGTAGCCGACCCGGCGGCCGGAGAGCCAGACCCGGACGGTCAGGTCGGTGTCCTCGGTGACGGAGTCGACGTTCCAGCCGCCGAGTTCGCGCAGCACCGAGGTGCGCACCGCGCAGTTCGCGCCGCCGTACGCGGGCAGGCCGAAGGCGCTGCGCCGGCCGGCCATGTTGACCAGGTAGCCGCACAGGTAGTCGACGGCGACCAGGCGGGCGATCAGGCTGTCGCCGGGGTTGCGCACCACGCAGCGTCCCTGCGCGGCGCCGGTGCCGGGGTCGTCGAAGGCCCGCACCAGGGCCCGCAGGCAGCCGGGTTCGGGCTGGTGGTCGGCGTCGAAGACGACGGTGATCTCGCCGCGCACCAGTTCCAGCGCCTCGTTCAGCGCGGCGGACTTCCCGCCGACGGCGTCCGCGGCCCGGCGCAGCACCCGCCAGCGGGGGTGCGCCTCGGCGGCGCGCTCCAGCAGGGTGCCGGTGTCGTCGGCGGAGCGGTCGTCGACGAAGACCACGTCCAGCCGGTCGGCGGGGTAGTCGAGGGCGGCCAGCGCGCGGGTCAGCCCGTCCACCACCCTGGCCTCGTCGTGGCAGGGCACCAGCACCGTGACGCTCGGCAACTCGCCCTGCTCGTCGGCCGGTCGGGGCCGGGCGTGCAGCGCCCCGGCGAGCAGCACCAGGTGCCGCAGCAGGTAGAGCCCGAACACCCCGGCGAGGAAGCCGGCCAGCGCGTGGTGCGCCCAGGCCGGGCACCACCACAGCAGCCCGGCCGCCGCCACCGCCACCACCGCCGAAAGCGCCCACCGCGCCCGCTTCACAGCGCCTCCCGTACGGCGTCGAGCGCCTCCGCGACCGTCCCGAAGGACGCCGACTCGCTTCCGTGGTCCGCCCGTCGGCGGTACTCGCCCTGCCGGACCCGGAGCACCGGGATGCCCAGCCGGGCCGCGCCCGCGACGTCCTTGTCGGGCCGGTCGCCGACCATCAGCGCCTCGCCGGGCGCGCACCCGAGCAGCGCCAGCGCCTGCCGGAAGCCGTCGGGGGCGGGCTTGCGGGCGGCCCGTCCGCCGGGCAGCTCGTCGGTGCACACCACGTGCGGCAGCAGCGGGACGAGGCCGGTGGCGGCGAGTTTGGCGCGCTGCTGGGCCGGGTTGCCGTCGGTGAGCACCACCAGCGGGACGGCCGCGGCGAGCCGGGCCAGCCGTTCGGCGACGCCGGGGTACGGGTCGAGCCGCACCGGCCGGAACTCCCGGAAGACGTCCACGAGTTCGGCGGCCGTCCGGGCCTCGTACCCGCCGACCCGCTCCAGGGCCCGGTCGACGATCCGCCCCCGGTCGCTGCCCTGCGCGCACACCTCGGCCAGCGCGGCGCGCAGGGCCGGGCGCAGCGCGGCGGGGGCGGCCTGCGCGACCGCGTCCCAGGCGGCGGCGAGGAACTGCGCCTGCGGGTAGAGGGTGTCGTCGAGGTCGAGCAGGACGCCCCGGCAGCGCGCCCCGGCACCGGAACCCACCGCCCCCGCACCGGAACTCGCGGCCCCCGCAACGGAGTCCGCCGTCGGCCTCATGCCCGGACCTGCCGGGGGACGGCCGTCGCGGCGGGCGCGGTGACGGTGAGGGTGAGCAGGCTGCGGGTGGCGGTGAACGCCTCGGCGGCCTCCAGGCGGCCCTGGAAGCCGCGGAAGCGGGCCTGGGCGGCGAGCGCGTCGAGGTCGACCCGGCGGGAGCCGACCACCTGGGAGAGGTGGTGGCGCAGCAGGGCGAGCTTGCCGGGGACGTGCCCGGTGACGTCGCTGTAGACGGTGGGGTGGAAGTCCAAGGTGGTGGGGCCCTCGTAGTGCAGCAGGTGGGGGTGGGTGCGGGCGGCGGCGACGGTGGCCCGGGCGGCGGCGCGGTGGTCCTGGTGGGAGTCCTCGGCGGCGTGGGTGAGCACCAGGTCGGGCCGGAACTCGGCGAGGACGTCCTCGATCCGCTGGGTGAGCGCGGCGTCGTGCGCCAACTCGCCGTCCCGGAAGCCGCCCCGGTACAGCCGGGCGCCCAACTGCCGGGCGGCGGCCTGCTGTTCGCGGTCGCGCAGCTCGGGGTCGCCGGGGCCGAGGCGGCCGTCGGTGAGCACCAGCAGGCCGACCTCCGCGCCTTCCGCCCGGGCCTTCAACAGGGTCGCGCCGCAGCCGAGTTCGATGTCGTCGGGGTGCGCGCCGACGGCGAGGACCCGCATCAGGCCGCCACCGGTCCGGGTTCGCGCAGCGCGAGCCGGTCCGCGCGGTGCAGGGTGGTGACGAGGGCGGCGATCCGCTCGCCGGTGCGCCCGTCGCCGTAGGGGCAGGGCAGGTGGGCGATCCGGCGCTGTTCGGCGGGGTCGAGCAGCCGTCGGGCGGCGGCCACCGCCCGGGCCTGGTCGAGTCCGGCGAGCGCGGCCTGGCCGAGGGCGACGCCCTCGGGCCGGGGGGTGCTCTCGCGCAGCACGACGGCGGGGACGCCGAACCAGCCGGCCTCCTCCTGGAGGCCGCCGGAGTCGGTGGCGACCAGCGCCGAGGAGGCGATCAACTCCAGCATCCGGCCGTGCGGTTGGGGTTCCAGCAGCTCGATGCCGGGGTGCCGCAGGGCGTCGGTGAGCCGGTGCGCGGCGAGCCGGTCGGCGGTGCGCGGGTGCAGCGGGAAGACCACCGGCCCGCAATTGTCGGCCAGCGCCCGGACGGTGGCGACCAGCGCGGCCAGCCGCTCGGGCGCGTCCACGGTGCCCGGGCGGTGCGCGGTGACCAGGACGCCGCGCCGCCGCTCGACCGGCACCGCCGCCACGCCCGAGGTCCGCAGCACGTCCAGCACGGTGTTGCCGACCACGTGCACGGCGTCCGCCGGGACGCCCTCGCGCAGCAGGTTGTCCCGGGCGCCCCCGGTGGGGGCCAGGTGCAGGGTGGCGAGGTCGGCGGCGACGGTGCGGTTGTTCTCCTCGGGGGAGAGCGGGTTGCGCGAGCGCAGCCCGGCCTCGACGTGCGCGACGGGCACGCCGTGCCGCCGGGCGGCGAGCGCGACCAGCGGCACCGTCCAGGTGTCGCCCTGGACGACCGCCAGGTCGGGGCGCGGCCCGGCGGCGAAGTGGGCGAGCGCGTGGGCCAGCAGGGCGCCGGTGCGGGCGGCCTCGTCGCCGGTCAGCTCCCAGGACTCGTCCGGGGGGACGCCCAGGTCGGCGAAGAAGGCGCCGGCCATCCGCCGGTCGTGGTGCTGGCCGGTGGCGACGACCCGGACGCCGGCCCCGGCGGCGCGCAGGGCGTGCACGACGGGGGCGAGCTTGACGATCTCGGGGCGGGTCCCGGCGAAGACGGTGAGCTGCGGGGCCCGGCCGGGACGGGTGGTCCCGGCCGGGGTCCGCCGGTGTGCGGCGTTCATCAGGAGACGGGGACCTCGAGTCCGCTGCGGTGCTTCTGCCAGGCGGAGTAGCCCGCGTACCCGGCTCCGGCGGCGAGCGCGGCGCCGGCCAGCAGCGCGCCGGAGCCGAAGGCGGGGGTGTCGACGGTGGCGGCGGTGCGGGCGATGGTGACCCGGTCGATCTCGGTGCCGGCCTTGGCGCCCTCGACCGAGATGCCGCGCACGGTGAGCGTGGCGGTGCCGCCGGGGGCGGCGGGCTTGACGTCCACGGCGAGCAGGTTGTGCCCGCGGTAGCGGACCCGGGACCAGTCGACCGCCTCGGTGACCTTGCCGCCGGCGCCGAAGTAGCCGGCCGCGACGCCGGAGGCGTCCTTGACGTTGCCCGCGTAGCTCTCCGGCCCGTTCGAGGGCAGGCTGTACAGGCTCGCGCCGCCGCCGCCCGCCACGATGTAGGTGGTGCCGTCGGTGACGGGGCTGACGGTGTCGCCGACGCCCGCGGTGCGGGTGGGCTTGCCGCCGCGGATCGGGTCGGTGCGCTCGTACATGTGGTTGTGGCCGTTGATGACCAGGTCCACGTTGTACTTGTCGAACAGCGGGGCCCACTTCTCCCGGACGCCGCCGTCGGAGACGTGGCTGGTGGTCACCGCGTAGGCGCAGTGGTGGAAGAAGACGATGATGAAGTCGATGGTGGGCTTGGCCCGCAGGTCGGCGAGGGTCCGCTCCAGCCAGCTGGTCTGGGCGCCGCCCGAGTAGTCCTTGTTGGCCGGGATCTCGTAGGAGACGTCGTTGGCGTCCAGCGACAGCACCGCGACGTTGCCGTAGGTGAAGGCGTACACGCTGGGGCAGTTGGCGGGGCCGTTGGTCGGCAGGTCCAGGCGCTTGGCGTGGCCGCCGTAGCCGTTGGGCGAGTACCAGGCCTCCATGTCGTGGTTGCCGGTGGCGACCATCCACGGCACGGACTGGGCGACCGGCTCGATCTGCTTGAGGTAGCCGTCCCACACCGCCGGGTTGTAGCTGTCGTTCAGCTTGCCCTGGCCGTTGGGTCGGCGTAGCAGATGTCGCCGGCGAGCAGGTGGAAGACCGGGTTCTGCGCGGTGATCTGCGCGTTCTCCAGCGCGGCCTGGGCGCTGGCGCCCTGGTCGCCCATGGCGGTGAAGGTGAACGGCTTGAGGCCGGAGCCGCTGCCGGCGGGGCCGGTGGTGAAGGAGTTCACCGGGCCGGACGCGGCCTCCAGGCCCTCGTGGCCGACGGCGTAGTAGTACGTGGTGTTCGGTTCGAGCTTGTCGAGCGCGGCGTGCCCGTAGTACTGCTCCAGCGGGGCACCGGTGCCGTAGTCGCTGTGCAGGTTGCGGATCTCGGCCTGCACGGTCTGGCTCAGGTCGGTGGGCGAGGTGCCCACCCGCAGCACGGGGTTGGTGACCGCGGACGGCACCTGCCAGCCGACCCGCATCTGGGTGGCCGGGTCGTTGCCGAAGGCGAGGTGCCGGCCGAACGGCACCACGGCCGAGCCGGGCGTGTCGGCGTACGCGGGGCGGCTGAGCAGCATCGGTCCGGCCGCGACGGCGCGGCGCCGAAGACGCCGGCCCGCAGCACGCTGCGCCGCGACACGCCCTTGCGGACGTCCTGCCAGTACTCGTACTGCTCGGCGATGGTCATCTCGTCGGCCCGGCGGCGCGACACCCGGAAGCCGGGAAGGTCCACGGGATTTCCCTTCGTGGTGTGGTGGTGCGGAAGCGGAACCTCGCCTTCGCCCGATGGAGGTTCACGCGCCGAGATGACCTGTTCGGAGACAGCCGGTAAACATTCATACGATCAGATCGGGCGCTCCGGTGAAGATCGCCTGAACGCCACCTGGTGGTCCCCGGCGGCACCCCCCTCTCGCGCCCGCCGCCCGCCGGTGGTGAACTGTTGCGGTGAGTGATCAGCGCGACAGCACCGAACCCCCGCTCCCCGGCACGGCCGTCGAGCGCCGCCCGGCCCCCGTGGTCCGCTGCCGCCGCTGCCACCGCCCGCTGCACAGCCCGAGTCCCGCTGGGAGAAGCTCGGCCGCCACTGCGCCGACGCCCCCGAGCGCACCCGGGTCTACGTCATCGACCAGGACCACCTGCCGGGCACCTGACCCCCCGTCAGCCCCCACCCACACCGCACCGGACCGGACCGCACCGGACCGCACCGCACCGGACCGGCGAGGGCGCCCGCTCACCCCGCCGCCGCCCGGACCGCCCGGCTCCCCCCGCCCGCCAGCACGTCCTCGCACCCGCAGCCCGGCCCGGTGGCCGGGTGGGTCGGGGGGCCGTCGTACCCGGCGCGGCGTTCGCGGTCGGCCAGCGCCCCGGCCAGGACGGCCCGGTGGACGGCCCGGGCCAGCCGGGCGCCCCAGCGGGAGCGGGGGCCGCCGAAGGGCTCGACCGCCGCGCCCGGCCGCGGGGCGCGGACCGCGACGCAGACCGCGTCGGAGGGGGTGCCGGAGCAGTCGTACCCGGCCTCCAGCAGGGCCTGGACCTTCGCCTCGGTGGCGGTGGTGAGCAGGTTGAGCAGCCCGGCGTCGGAGAGCGGCGCGGGGACGACGGCCAGGATGTTGATGGTGCCGGGCGCGTGGCGGGCGGGCGGGACCTCGGGGGCGGCGGCCCAGGTGGGGACGCCGATGCCGGTGGTGACCACGGCGGTGGCGCCGCCGTCCTCGGCCCAGGTGCAGGCGTCCACCTCGGCGGCCGTCATCAGGCCGGTGCCGGGGCCGGTCAGGCCCTGCGCGGCGGCGAGTTCGGCCAGGTGCCCGGCCGGGTCCATCCGCCCGTACCCGGCCCGGACCTGGGCGTTGAGCACCCAGTGCCGCTCGCCCAGGCCGCCGCCGAGGACGCCGGAGCCGGCCATCCGCCAGCCCGGCCCGGCCCGCCACACCAGCAGGTGCCGGCACGCCCCGTCCTCGATCCGCCCGGCCCGCTGCACCGTCACCGCCGGGGCCGCCGGGTCCATCAGGTCCCCCGCGTCCACCCCGTCCACCAGGTCCCCCACGTCCGCCGCCCGCTCCTCGCTCATGGTCCGCCAGCCAACCACACCGCGGCGGCCGGAATTCGCCCCGGCCCGACCGGATGCGGCAGAGTGGCGTCATGACCCCGCCCCCCGCCGCGCCCGCCCGCGCCGCCCGCGCCCCGGCGGCCGGGGCGCGCCGCCGACCGGTGCAGCAGCGCAGCCAGGAGCGCTACGAGCGGCTGCTGGACGCCTGCGCGGGGGTGCTGGACGAGGCCGGGCCGGCCGGGCTGACCACCAAGGAGGTGGCGCTGCGCGCCCAGGTGCCGATCGGCACCCTCTACCAGTTCTTCGCGGGCAAGGAGGGCCTGCTGGCGGCCCTCGCCGAACGCAACCTGGCCCGCTTCCTGGACGGCCTGGCCCGCCGGGTCGCGGCGGCCGGCTCCCCCGACCTGGCCGCCTTCACCGACCACGCGGTGGACGAGTTCGTCACGATGAAGCGCACCGTGCCGGGCTTCGGCCACCTGGACTTCGGCCTGGTCGGCACCGTCCCCGCCGAGGTCGACGAGCTGCACCTGCTGGACGCCGAGCTGGACAACAACGCGGCGGTCGCCGTCCGGCTGCGCGCCATCGGCGGCGGGCTGTTCGCGGCGCCCGGGTACGGGCTGGCCCTGCGGGTGGCGATGGAGTGCGCGGACGCGGTGCTGAAGCTGGCGTTCCGGGCCGATCCGGCGGGCGACCCGGCGCTGATCGCCGAGTGCAAGCGGCTGGTGCGCAGCTACCTCGCCGACGTCCCGCCGCGCGACTGACGGGTTCGGCTTTGCGCCGTCCGGGTAGCCGCCGCACAGTGGAAGGGAAGTCCGAAGGCCCTGTCCGATCCGCCGGCGGGAGTTGTCCGATGCGAGCCACCGTGGGAGACCACGTCCACATGTACAGCAGGTCGGTCGGCATGACCGACCGCACGGGTGAGATCGTCGAGGTGCGCGGCACCGACGGCGAACCGCCCTACCTGGTCCGCTTCGAGGACGGCCACGCCGGCCTCGTCTACCCCGGCCCCGACTGCCTCGTCGAGCACCGCGCCGACGGGGAGCAGCGCTGATCCCGGCCCCCACCCGATCCCGGTAGGAGGAGCACCCGCCCTTGTCGCCGACCCTGCCGGGCCCGCTGGCCCACCTCGCCCCGCTGCTCGACGACTACGGCTACCTCGCGGTCGGGGTGCTGGTCCTCCTCGACAACTGCCTGCTCCCGGTCCCGGGCCAGACCATCCTGGTGCTGGCCGCCGTGTACGCGGGCGCGGGGCAGCTGTCGCTGCCGGTGCTGCTGCTGGTGGCCGTCCTGACCGCGTTCGCGGGCGACGCGCTGGCGTACGTGCTGGGCCGCACCGGCGGCCTGGCGCTGGTGCAGCGCTGGGGCCGGTACGTCCGCCTCACCCCGGAGCGGATGGCCCGGGCCGAGACCTTCTTCCGCCGCCGCGGCGCCCTGGTGGTCACCGGGGCCCGCTTCGTGGACGGCCTGCGGCAGACCAACGGCCTGCTGGCGGGCACCACCGGCATGCCCTGGCGCCGCTTCCTGCTCGCCAACGCGGCGGGCGCGGCCCTGTGGGCGGGCGTGTGGTCGGCCGTCGGCTACTTCGCGGGCAGCAACATCGACACCCTCTACCGCGAGGCCGTCCGCTACCAGGTGCTGCTGTTCGCCGTGCTGGCCGCCCTCGCCGTCCTGCTGGTCGTCCGCACCTGGCTCCGCCGCCGCCACCGCCCGCCCCGCGACACCGCCGCCGGCCGCATCCCGCACCAGGGCGGACCGGACGACGGCCAGGACGACGACGGCGACGGCGGGGACGGTGGCGACAGCGACGGCAGCGACCTCCCCACCGACCGCCGGTGAGCCGTCGGTGAGCCGCCGACCCGATGGGCCGGGCCGCCGGGCCGGTCAGCGGAAGGGGACCACCTCGAAGGCGGCGGCGAAGCGGGTGCCCAGGCGGGAGCCGGCCGCCCGGCCCATGCCCTCCAGGAACTCGGCGGCGTTGGCCATCTCCCCGCCGAGGCCGTCGAGGTAGGCGCGGTGGGCCTCCAGCGAGGCGACGCCGGCGGCGAAGGTGTCGGTGGTGTCGGCGGCGTGCCGGGCGTCGGGGGAGCCGGCCGCCCAGAGCTGGCGGACGCCGTTCCAGGGGTCGAGTCCCTCGGCGGCGAGGTCGCGGAAGACCCAGCGGTTGCCCGCGTCGCGGACGGCGTCCAGGGTGGCCCGGCCGACGGCGACGTGGTCGGCCTGGTTGGGGAAGACGCCGCCGTAGCTGTCCCGGAAGTTGGTGGTGATCACGATGTCGGGGCGGTGCCGCCGGATCGCCCGGGCCAGGTCGCGGCGGAGCGGCAGCCCGTACTCGACGGTGCCGTCGGGGTGGCCGAGGAACTCGACCGTCCCGACGCCGACGATCCGGGCCGACTCGACCTGTTCGCGCTCCCGGACGGGCCGGCACTGCTCGGGGTCCAGGCCGTCGATGCCGGCCTCGCCGCTGGTGACCATCAGGTAGCTGATCCGCTTGCCCTGGCCGGTCCAGCGGGCGACCGCGGCGGCGGCGCCGTACTCCATGTCGTCGGGGTGGGCGACGACGGCGAGGGCGCTGTCCCAGTCCTCGTCGAGCGGCCGGTAGGGGGGCGGGGCCTGGTCGGTGGTGTCGCTCATGGTCCTGTGCTGCCTTTCGCCGGGGCCCCGCCCGTCCGGGGCCGGATGGTGCGGACGGTGCCGTGCGCGGGGGCCTCCTGACGGGGGGTCACCTCCCCCGGGGCACCTGCCGCGACACGAGCGGCCGCCGCGACGCACTTCCACGGTAGCTCCGGCTCAGCCGGGCGTCGCGGTGTGCAGGCGCGGCAGCAGGCCGTGCAGGGCGGCGCGCTCGGCGGGGTCGAGGGGGCGAGGAGCTCGTCCCGGACGGCCCGGGCCTCGGTCTGGAGCGCGACGAGGCGGGTGCGGGCCGTACGCGCACTGGGACGTCGGCGACCAGGCCGTGCCGGTCCGGTTCGACCGCGCCGCGGTGGCCCGCGCACCACGCACCACGCACCGCGCACCTGCGCGACCCGGAGGGCCGGCCGATCGGGTTCCGGTCGTCCTGACGGGACGTCGGCTCGTACGCTGGCCGGATGTGCTGGAGCGCGGAGGCCGATCTGATCGCCGGGGGCGCGGTGGCGGCGGTCGGCGCCGCCGCGGTGGTGCGCGCCGGGGTCTCGCGGCGGCTGCCGCCGGCCGCGCTGCCGCTGCTGCTGGGCGGGCACCAGCTGGTGGAGGCGGGCGTCTGGTCGGGCTGGGCGTGGGCCCGGACGGTGTGGGCGGTGATCGCGCTGCCGCTGCTGCCGCTGTACGTCCCGGCGGCGGTGTGGTGCGCGACCCGCCGCCGCTCGGCGCTGTGGTGCGCCGCGCTGGGCGCGGCCGTCGCCGTCCCGCTGGCGCTCGCGGTCGCCCGGCACCCGGTGGCGGCGCACGTGCACGGCCACACGCTGGGGTACGCGATCGGCGTCCCGGTGGCCGGGCCGCTGCTGGCCGGGTACCTGGCGGCCGTGCTGGGGGCGCTGCTGGGCTCGGGCGACCGGTACCTGCGCCTGCTGGGGTGGATCACCGGCCTGGGCGCGCTGGTCTGCGCCCTGCTGTGGCGCCTCGCGTTCGTCTCCACCTGGTGCGCGCTGGCCGCCGTCGCCTCGGTGCTGCTCTACCGCTGGGCGGCCGTCAGCGCGTCGAGCAGCGCCAGCGCTTCGCCCACCGAGCCGCCGGGGTCGGGGACGGGGTAGAGCACCCCGCGCACCGTCCGGTCGGCGTCGACCACCAGGGTGAGCCGCTTGAGCCGGTCGGCGCCGCCGGCCCGGAAGGTGGGCAGCCGCAGCGCGCCGGTCAGCCGCAGCGCGGCGTCCGAGAGCAGCGGGAACGGGATCGCTTGGTGGGCGGCGAACGCGGCCTGCTGGTCGGGGCGCTGGGTGGAGACGCCGTGCACGGTGGCGCCGCGGGCGGTGAACTCGGCCAGCCGGTCGCGGTAGGTGCAGGATTCGAGCGTGCAGCCGACGGTGCCGGGGATGTCGTCCCAGCCGGGCGGGTAGCCCTGGGTGCCGGGGGCGTACGCACCGGGGAAGCAGTACAGCACCGTCCAGGGGGTGCGCCCGACCGGGTCGGTGAGCGGCGGGCGGGCGCTCTGCGAGGCGGCGGGCAGGGCGAGTTCGGGCAGGCGGGTGCCGACCAGGGCGTGCACCCGGTGGGCCTCGGCGGAGTCGGGCGGCGCGGTGGCGGTGAGGGTGCCGTCGCCGAGCAGGTGCCGGCCGCCCCAGTCCTGGAGCGCGACCAGCACCGGCAGCAGCCCCCAGCCCTTGTCGGTCAAGTGGTAGGCGTAGCGCGGCGGGTGGGCGTGGTAGAGGCGTTTCTCGACCACGCCGTCCTCGACCAGGGCGCGCAGCCGGGCGGTGAGCACCTTGCGGCTGATGCCGAGCGACGCGTGCAGGGCGTCGAACTGGTGGGTGCCGCCCGCGAGGTCGCGCACCAGCAGCAGGGTCCACCAGTCGCCGACCACGGACAGCGCCTGGGCGATGGAGCAGTCGGTGTCGCCGACGTCGGTGTAGCGCATGGCACCACCTTGCCACCGCGGCTCCCCCGCCGCCTATAGTGAGTTCCCCAAGGGAACTCACTGCCTGCCACCAGGGGGAACGCCGCATGAGCACCACCCGCACCGAAATGAGCACCACCCGCACCGAACGGCCGCCCGAGGCGCCCGCCGCCCGCCCGGCCGCCGCGTTCTGGCGCTACTGGACGGCCACCACCGTCAGCGGCCTCGGCGACGCCGTCACCGCCGTCGCCCTCCCGCTGACCGCCGTCTCGGTGCTGCACGCCAACGGCTTCCAGGTCGGCCTGGTCACCGCCGCCGGGTACGTGGCCTGGCTGGTGATCGGCCTGCCGGCCGGCGTCCTGGTGCAGCGCCTGCCGCTGCGCGGCACCCAGATCGCCATGGACCTGCTGCGCGCCGCCGCGATCGCCTCCGTCCCGTCGGCCGCCGCGTTCGGCGTGCTGGGCCTGCCGCACCTGGTCGCGGCGGCGCTGCTGGTCAGCTTCGCGAGCGTGGTCTTCGACGTCGGGAACTCGACCTTCCTGCCCGGCGTGGTGCCGGCCGAGCAGCTCACCGCCCGCAACAGCCTGACCTCCGGCACCCAGGCGGTGAACCAGCTCGCCGGGCCCTCGATCGGCGGCGTCCTGGTCCAACTCCTGGGCGCGGCGGCGGCGTTGGTCGTGGACGCGGTCAGCTTCCTGTGCTCGGCGGCGCTGCTGCGCACGCTGCCCCGGGCCGCCGCCGAACGCCCCGCGCCCGCCGCCGACCGGCCGTCCTTCGGCGCGCAGATCCGCGAGGGCTGGCGCTACGCGACCCGGCACCCGGTGATCGGCCCGTGCCTGGCCGAGGCGACCTGCGTCAACTTCGTCTGCGGCGCGCTGATGGCCGTCGTCCCGCTGTTCCTGGTCCGCACCCTGCACGCCCCGGCCGGGCTGGTCGGCGTGCTGATGGCCGCCGAGGGCGCCGGCAGCCTGCTCGGCGCGGCGCTCACCCCCCGGCTGGCCGCCCGCTTCGGCACCGCCCGCACCCTGGTGTACGGCTCGCTGGTCGGCGTGGCGGCGGCCCCGCTGATGCCGCTCGCCCCCGGCGGGCCCGGGCTGCCGCTGTTCGCGCTCGGCAACGCCGGGTTCGGCGCCTCCGTGGTGGTGCTCAGCATCCTGACCCGCACCTACCGGCAGCGCACCGTCCCCGCCGCACTGCTGCCCCGGGTGATGGCCACCGTCCGGTTCGTCTCCTGGGGCGCCATCCCGCTCGGCGCCCTGGCCGCGGGCACCGCCGCCTCGCTCTGCGGCCCCCGCACCGCACTGGCCCTGGCCTGCGCGCTGACCGCGCTCTCCCCCGTCCTGCTGCTCTCCTCCCGGCTGCGCGGCGCCCGCGAGCTGACCGACGTCGCGGCCTAGGCCGGGTCCGAGAGCCGGACGAAGCGGCAGCCGGCGTCCAGCATCGCGGGCAGCGCCCGCGCGTAGCCCTCGCCGGTGCCGGCCGCCGGGTGGTTGAGGTGGCTGATCACCACCGATCCGGGCGGCGCGGCGGCCACCGTGGCGGCGACCTGGCCGGGGGTGAAGGTCGCGCCGCCGTCGCCGTTCACCGCGAAGCCGGCCACCCGCTCGCCCAGCTCCCCCACCAGCGCCACCCCGACCTCGTCGTAGTGCGCCGTCCCGGCCCGGAACCAGCCGGGGGCCCGCCCCAGCAGCCCGGTCAGCTTGGCCCGGTTGCCCGCCACCTCCTCGTACGCGGCGGCCGGGTCCGCCGTCCCGGTGATGCCGTACGCCGAACGGCCGGTCACCGAGAGCGGGCGGTGCGCGGTGCCGTGGTTGCCCAGTTCGAACAGCGGGTCGGCGGCCAGCTCGGCGAACGGCCCCGGGTTGGCGTCCACCCAACGGGCGTTCAGGAACAGCGTGGCGGGCACCCCCAGGCGCCGCAGGGTGCCGATCAGCGCCGCGTCGTACCCGTTCCCGCCCGGCCCGCCGCACGCGTCGAAGGTCAGCGCCAGCGCCCCGCCCGGGACGGTCGCCACGACGCCCGGCAGGTCGGTGCCCCAGCGCTGCGGCGCCCGTCCGGCGTACCGGGCCAGCACCTGCTCCCGCTGGGGCGGTGCGGGCGGCTGCGCGGCGGACGGAGCGGCGGACGGCGCGGACGGCCGCGCGGGGGACGGCGCGTCGGTGCCGGGTGCCGTCGGCGGCCGTCCGCCCGGTCCGCCCGGTCCACCCGGCCCGCCCCGCGCCGCGCCGCAGCCCGCCGTGAGTCCGAGCGCCGCCGCCAGTACCGCCCGCCGTCCGACCGTCCGCGCCGTCCGCGCCATCCGCGCCGCTCCTCGCCGTCCGCCGTGGCCGCCGTGACCACCGCCACGAGTGTCACTTCCCGGCGCGGCCGGTGCCATCTGCGAAGCTCGGCCGTATGGCTTCCTCCCCGCGACCGCACTACCTGCAGTGGACGACCGTGGCCCCGGTGCTGGCGTTCCTGCTGCTCCTGGCGACCTGGCATCGGAACCTGCCCTGGCCGGTGGTGGCCCTGGTGGCCTGCTTCCTGGCGGTCTCGGTGGTGGCGGCGGTGCACCACGCGGAGCTCATCGCGCACCGGGTCGGCGAACCGTACGGCTCGCTGGTGCTGGCGGTGGCCGTCACCATCATCGAGGTCGCGCTGATCGTCACGCTGATGGCCGACGGCGGCGACAAGAGCGCCGGCCTGGCCCGGGACACCGTGTTCGCCGCCGTCATGATCACCTGCAACGGCATCCTCGGACTGTCCATCCTGGTCAGCGCGTTGAAGTACCGGGTGGCGGTCTTCAACGCGGAGGGCACCGGCGCGGCGTTCGGCGCGATCGCCACCCTGGCCACGCTGAGCCTGGTGCTGCCGACCTTCACCACCTCGCAGCCCGGCCCGCAGTTCTCCACCACCCAGCTGGTCTTCGCCGCGACCGCCTCGATCGTCATCTACGGCCTGTTCGTCTCCACTCTGACGGTCCGCCACCGGGACTACTTCCTGCCCGTCACCGCGGCGGGCGAGATCGTCGACCCGCTGGACGAGCACTCCGAGACGCCGACCATGCGGGAGACCCTGGTCAGCGTCGCGCTGCTCGCCGTCGCGCTGGTCGCGGTGGTCGGCCTGGCCAAGGGCGTCTCGCCCACCATCGAGCGCGGCGTCGCCGCCGCCGACCTGCCCAACGCGGTGGTCGGCGTGGTGATCGCCCTGCTGGTGCTGCTGCCCGAGTCGATCGCCGCCGTCCGGGCCGCCGTCCGCAACCGGGTCCAGATCAGCCTCAACCTGGCCCTCGGCTCCGCGCTGGCCTCGATCGGCCTGACCATCCCGGCCGTGGCGATCGCCTCCAGCTGGCTCTCCGGGCCGCTCGAACTCGGCCTGGGTGCGAACCACATGATCCTGCTCGCCCTGACCGTCGCCGTCGGCACCCTCACCGTCATCCCCAAGCGGGCCACCCCGCTGCAGGGCGGCGTCCACCTGGCCATCCTCGGCGCGTACCTGGTTCTGGCCGTCAGCCCGTAGCGGCCCCGGGCCCCGCCCGGGCACGGCTGGACGAACTCGCGGTGCGCCCGCGGGGTCGTCCGGCCGCCCCGGCCGACTCGTCCGCCGACGCGCCCTCCTCCTCCTTCCCCCCCGACGGCGCCCGCGTCCGCACTCCCCTGCGGCCGTCCCGTCCCGCATCCGCCTCGACCCCGCGGCCCGTACGCGGGGCACGGGCGGTCCAGCCGTTCCGACTCGTGGAGTTGGGGCGGCGGGCAGGGGCACACGTCCCGGGCGTACGCGGGGCAGCGGGCGGCCCGGTCGTCGGTGGACGGGCCGCGGTGGGAGGACGACGACGGGGTGGGGATGGACGACAGGATCGACGTCGACGCACTGGCGGTACCGGAAGTGCTGGACAGTCCCGCCCTGCGGCCCGGGCCGCCGCGGGGCGGAGCGGCGGGCTGGCTGCTGCGGCACCGGGTGCAGCCGGTGGGGCCCGCGGCGGCGGAGGAGCACAGCGAGCCGCAGACCTGGTGGAAGGTGATGTGCCTGACCGGTGTCGACTACTTCTCCAGCCTGGCGTACGTGCCCGCGATCGCCGCGCTCGCGGCCGGAGCGGTCTCGCCGCTGGCGACGCTGCTGATCGTGGCGCTGACGCTGGTGGGGATGCTGCCGATGTACCGTCGGGTGGCCCGGGAGAGCCCGAACGGCGCGGGGTCGGTGGCGATGCTGGAGGACCTGCTGCCGTTCTGGCGGGGCAAGGTGTTCGTGCTGGTCCTGCTGGGGTTCGTGGCCACGTCCTGGATCATCACCATCACCCTGTCCTCGGCGGACGCCTCCGTGCACCTGGTCGAGAACCCCTCCCTCTCCGGTGCGCTGCACGGCCACGAGGTCGCGCTGACCGTCGGTCTGCTGCTCCTGCTGGGCGGGGTGTTCCTGCTCGGTTTCAGCGAGGCGGTCACCGTCGCCATCCCGCTGGTCTCCCTCTTCCTGCTCCTGAACGCGGTGACCATCGGCGCGGGCGTGGTGAAGGTGTTCACCACGCCGGGTGCCTGGTCGGCCTGGACGGGGGCGCTGGGCGAGGGCGGCGGCGGCTTCGGCGGCCTGCTCGGCCCGGCGCTGCTGGCGTTCCCCCTGCTGGTGCTGGGCCTGTCCGGCTTCGAGACGGGGGTGAGCATGATGCCCCTGGTGGCCGCCGAGGGCGCCGGTCCCGAACAGCGGCTGGACGCGCGGGTCCGCAACGCCCGCAAGCTCCTCACCACCGCGGCGGCCGTCATGAGCGTCTACCTGCTGGCGGCGAGCTTCGTCACCACCGTCCTCATCCCGCACCGGGAGTTCGAGGCGGGCGGCCGGGCCAACGGCCGGGCGCTGGCCTGGCTCGCCCACCAGGAGCTGGGCGAGGCGTTCGGCACCGCCTACGACGTCAGCACCATCCTGATCCTCTGGTTCGCCGGCGCGTCGGCCATGGCGGGGCTGATCAACATCGTCCCCCGCTACCTGCCCGACTACGGCATGGCCCCGGAGTGGGGGCGGGCCGTGCGCCCCGTCGTCCTGGTCTACACCGCCCTGTGCATCGTCATCACCGTCGCCTTCGGCGCCGACGTCAACGCCCAGGCCGGCGCCTACGCCACCGGCGTCCTCGCCATGATGGTCTCCGGTGCGTTCGCCGTCACCGTCTCGGCGGTGCGCCGGCGCCGGCGCGTCGCCACCGCCGGTTTCGCCGCCCTCACGGCGGTGCTGCTGTACGCCCTGGTGGCCAACATCGTCGACAAGCCGGACGGCATCGCCATCTCCGGGATGTTCATCGCTGGCATCGTCGCCGTCTCGTTCGTGTCCCGGGTCTCGCGCACCACCGAACTGCGCGCCGAGAGCATCACCCTCGACCCCGCCGCCCGACGGTTCGTCACCGACACCCTGGCGCACGACGGGTCCATCAACATCATCGCCAACCGCCGACAGGCCGGAACCGCCGACGAGTACCGGCACAAGGAGCAGGAGCAGCGCGGGGACAACCCCGTCCCCGGCCCCGCCGACGTCCTCTTCGTCGAGATCGACGTGGTGGACCCGTCGGACTTCAGCGGCGCCCTGCTGGTGCGCGGCGTCGAAGTGGACGGCTACCGGGTCCTGCGCACCGAGGCGCCCGCGGCGCCCAACGCGATCGCCGCGCTCCTGCTGGCCCTGCGCGACTCCACCGGTGTCCGGCCGCACTGCTACTTCGCGTGGGCCGAGGGCAGCCCGTTGAAGCACATGCTCCGCTACTTCCTGCTCGGGCGCGGCGACACCGCCCCGTCACCCGCGAGATCATCCGCAGGCACGAACCCGATCCCGCCCGCCGCCCCGGCATCCACGTCGGAGCCTGACCGGCCTCGCCCCCGGTCAGGCCGGAGAGCACCCGCGGTCGACGGGTCCGGCCGGTCGACCGCCACCCGGGACCGGCGGGGCGACCCCCGCGCCCTGCGGCAGTCGGCTCCGGCATCCGGGGTACACCCCTCGGCACCTCGGCCGCTCCTCGGCCACCCGACCGGGACCCGGCTCGGTCGGGTGGCCGGGAGCGGCACCGCGGCGCTTCCGGCGGCGGCACCCGTCAGGCGTCCACGGTCCTGGCCTCCAGCGGCGCGGCCGCGTCCTTCGGGGTCTTCGCCGGCCGGTCGGCGAGCTTGAGCCAGATCACTCCGGCGATGATCACGGCCAGCCACACGGCCTGGACCGCGGTGAGGGTCTCGTCGAAGATGACGGGGCCCAGCAGCGCCGCGCCGACGGAGCCGATACCGGCCCACACGGCGTAGCCGATGCTGACGTCGATGGTGCGGAGTGCGACGCTCAGCGCCCAGAGCGTCAGCAGGAAGAAGACGACGGCGACCAGGGACCACGTCAGGCGGGTGAAGCCGTGGCTTCCGCCGACGGAGAGCGCGTAGCCGACTTCGAACCCGCCGGCGAGGAGGAGCACGATCCAGGAATTGGCCGAGGTGCGCCCGGTGTCGGACATGTGTGGAAGTCCTTTCGAGGGATGGGTCGGACGGGGACGGGGACGGGGCGGGATTCTCAGGCGGCGCCGCTGAGTTGGAGGCCGACGACCCCGGCGATGATGACGACGATGCCCACGGCCTTGCGCCAGTTCAGGCGCTGCCCGAAGAGCAGCGCGCCGAGGAGGGTGATGCCGATGCCGGCGACGGAGGTCCAGATCGCGTACCCGACGCCCACGTCGAAGGTGAGCAGCGCCCTGCTGAGGAAGAAGGTTCCGAGAGCGCCGGTGATCAGGGTCACGGCTGTCCACGTACGGTTCTTGAAGCCTTCGGCCTTACCGGCCGCGATCGCGACGGCGATCTCGAAGATGTCCGCGATCGCGAGGTAGAACCACTGCATGGCTGGTCCTTTCGTTCGTTGGAGGTCGGTGTTGCGCCGGGGGAAGAGGGAGCGGGAACGGTCCGCCGCGGGTCTGCGGCACGGAAGGTCGCGGGCGGGGCGGCAACGGCGAGGCGGTGTTCCGCTGCGCGTCGACGGGCGGGAGCGGACGGCGGGGCAGGCCGGTCCGGGCTCGACGGGGCCGCCGGGCGGCCCGGCGGGCCGATGTGATCGGGCGTCGCGCCGCACCCGGGTGGCACGGCCGGTCGACGGCGTCAGCGACGTTCCGCCGGCCGGCCCGTGCGACGGTCCGGCGCTCGGGTCAGGTCAGCACCCGTCGATCCGGCAGGCGGGGGCGTCGCCGGCGGCGGCCTGTTCGGCCCGGGCGTCGAGCACGGCCTTGCGGATCTGGGCCGCGGTGGGGACGCCTTCGATGCGGTGGCGCCCGTCGATGATGATCGTGGGAGCGACGGAGACGCGGAAGGCCTCGGCGGTCCGCAGCGCCGCCCGGTGGGTCTCGGTGTAGCTGCCGGTGATCAGCGCCTGGCTGAACTCGTCGGCGTCGAGCCCGAGTTCGGCGGCGATGTCGGCGAGGACCTCGATCCGGCCGATGTCCCGGTTCTCCTGGAAGAAGGCCCGCAGGAGGCGCGGGGTGTACTCCGCGGCCCTGCCGTGCTCGGCCGCGTACTGGTAGCCCTCGAAGGCGAGCCGGGTGTAGGGCTGCGGGGAGACCGTCGGCAGGGTGAGGTCCACGCCCATCCGCCGGGCCATCGGGTAGACCGAACGCTCCCAGATCGCCGGCAGGTACGGGTCCTCCGGACGCAGGGTCGGAGCCGGGTGGGGTCGCAGCTCGAACGGCATCCACTCGATCTCGACGTCGAGGTCGCGGACGGCCTCCTGCAGCGGTCCCTCGGCGAGCATGCAGAACGGACAGACGTAGTCCGACCAGACCTTGATGCCGACCTTGCCGGTCGCCGTACCGGTCATGACCGCCCCGTTCCATCGCGAGGAACTCCTCGAACGGCTTCGTCCCCTCCGGGAGCCGCAGCCAGGTGACCTTGATCGGCCAGTTCTCCGGATCGTCGGCGAAGATCGAGTACGAGTTCGTGTAGTCGAAGCCGTACCGGGCGGCCGTCTTGCGGTCGACCACGTTCACGATGTGGCTGACGTTGAAGTACAGCGAGGCCATGTAGCACAGGGCGCACGGCTCGCCGGAGGCGAACAGGGTGGCCCCGGCGGTGGCGTGCAGCCCGTGCGCGGCGGCGGCCTCGCGCAGTGCCGTCACCTCGGCGTGCGCGGTGGGGTCGTTGTCCTCGCGCACCCGGTTGACGCCGGTGCCGAGGATCCGGTTGCGGTTGACCACGACGCCGGAGAACGGGATGCCGCCCCCGGCGACGTGCTCGCGGCTGATCCGTACCGCCTCACGTGCGTACTCGGTCAGCTCGCTCTGTGAAAGCTCGGAAGTGCGCACCGCTGCTCCCCCGCTCAGACCGCGGCCGGGGGGCGGGCGATGGGCGCCGTGACTTCAGGCATGGAATCCCCAGTAGTTGCTTGTATGTACAAATTATCTGAGCCCGCAGAAAAATCGAGCGCGCAGCTAGAGTTTGCATGAACATACATCTTGCTGTCAATCGCACCTATCGGAACGGGCCCGTGACGGCCGGTGGGCACGGCCGGACCGTCAGAACGGGGAGGCCGGCCACC
This sequence comes from Kitasatospora fiedleri, assembly GCF_948472415.1. Lineage (NCBI taxonomy): Bacteria > Bacillati > Actinomycetota > Actinomycetes > Kitasatosporales > Streptomycetaceae > Kitasatospora > Kitasatospora fiedleri. Next base: position 804,182 of record NZ_OX419519.1, read on the forward strand.
GGCCCGCCTCCCCGGCCCCGCACGGCCGGTTCAGACCGCGACGGGATAGCTCGGAGCCTTCTCCTCCGCCCACCGGGCGCCGGGCCCGAGCGGCGGCCTCGGCCCGTCGCCGCTCCCCTCGTCCGGACCGGGCCGGGAGCCCCGCCGGGCCGGGTCGGCCACCAGACGGCTGTAGATGAAGGCGGCCGACACCAGCGCCATGTGGTGGTGCCAGCCGGGGAACGAGCGGCCCTCGAAGTCCCGCAGCCCGAAGCGCCGTTGGAGCAGATCGACGGCCTCGCCGGTCGCCGGGTGCCGCTCCGCGTACCCTAAGAGCTCCTCCACCGGACGGTGCGCCATGTTGGTGATCCACAGCTGGCCCGGACCCTCCGGACGGCCGTCAGGCTGGGCGAACAGGCGGAGCGGCTGGGGTCTTTGGTCGGCCGCGACGACTCCGGGCGCCTGGACCATGCTGTCCTGGACCGGCCCCCGGCCGGGTCTCGCGGCGGCGGGACGGGCCTCCGCGCCCCGGTCGCTCAACACCCGGGCCGCCGCGATCACCGGCCGGCGCGCGCCGGAGGACTGCGGCTCCAGCGGGGCCAGCAGGAAGCCGTCGGGGATCGCGACGACGAAGTCCAGCCGGCGCTCGATCAGTCCGTCGAGCAGCCGGCGCGGGTCCAGGTAGCCGTCGAGGTCGACGACGACCGGCACGGGCTCGTACTGCGAACGCCGCACCACCACGTCGAGCACGTCGAGGAGTTGGCCCTCGGGCGAGGACGTGACGGTCCACGGGATGCGGGCGCGTTCGCGCAGGGGGCCCCGGGCCCACGGCTCGGGCAGGACGAGGCACCAGCCGACGGGAAGTTCGCCCGCGTCCGTCGACATGAAAACGGCCGCGCTCACCTGGCAGTTGACGGTGCGTCCGGTCTGCGGGATGAATCGGCGGTGCACTCCGCACGACTTCTCACCGCGCTTGGGCAGGACCACGGGGGCGGCCGTCCAGGCCCTGGGCCGGACCTGGGCTTCGGCCCACCGGCGCAACTGGTCGCACACCGGCTCCCACTCCCAGGGGCTCTCGTTGATGAACTGGTGCAGGGCCTGCGATGCCGTCGGGGAGTCACACGCCACGGCCGCGAGCCGGCGGATGGACTTCTTGCCGGGTGTCCTGAGGAGGCCGTTGACGTACGCGTGGGCCCACCTGCGCTGGTCGGCCCTGCGCAGGTGGCCGAAGAGCTGATCCGTGAACAGGGCCACGGAGTCCCATCCCCTCATAGTTTCCCCTCCGGTGTCGCGGCTGCGAAATTTCCGCACGGCCACCCACATTAAGGAGTGACCACTATTTTTTTCCGGGGGAAAAGGGATTCCGGCCGCCACTTCGCCAACTCCCCGCGCGCCGTGGCGCGATCGCGGCGGACCGGATCGCGAAACGGCACGAACGGGTCCGGTTGGCGGACGGTATCCTCGCGGTGGCACGCGGGTCGATCGGCCCGTGGCCTCGGGAGTCGTGCGCCTTCCGGGGTTCCCGGGACGGCCCCGCGGCCGCGGGCGTCCGGCGGGGTCACGCGTGGTCGTCCTTGGGGGTCGTGGTGAACAGGCGTCCGTAGTCGGTGATGCCGTGGGCGGTGGCGGCGGCACCGGCGAGGTGGAGGGCGTGCCAGAGGATCACCTGGTTCGCGGTGACGACGTCGAAGCCGAGCTCCTGCTCCAGGGCCCTGATGGTGCCGACCGCCCGGATTCCGTTGCCGGCCACCAGGACGGCCTCCGGCCGGTGGGCGGCCACCGTGGTGCGGATCCACTCCGACAGGTTCTCGGGCGTGATGGCCTTCTGGTTCGAGGGCAGCCCGCAGGGGCCGTGGTGGACGACGTCGTACCCGAACTCGCGGAAGTAGTCCGCACCTCGGCCCGACAGCGTGTCGTCGAACCACGGCGGGTTGACCACCGCGATGCGGCGGGCGCCGAGCGCGTCGAAGGCGGCGCGGGCGGCCTTGGTGGTCCCGGTGATCGGCAGGCCCCGGGTGACGGGCAGCAGCCGCTCGTACAGCTCCCGCTCGCCCCGGGCCTTCAACGCGTAGCTGGAGGAGGTGAAGCCCAGGGCGAGCGCGTGCAGCGGGGAGGCCGCCAGCAGTTCCACGGCGTTGTCCAGGTACGGCGCCTGGACGAAGGACAGGATCGGGTCGTACGGGATCTTCTCGTCCATCTCGCCGCCCGCGCGCATGGCGGCGAAGTGGACGCGCGAGCCGTGGACGGACACCGTGGCCGGGGCGACGGCCTGCAGTTCGGCCTCGGGGCCGACGTCCGCGTGCGGCACGACGACGCCGATGCGGGTCGAGGCGTCCCATCCGTCGACGGGCGAAGGGGTGCTGGTCACGGGCTTCTCTCCTACCGGGTGGGGGCGGACTCGTCGGCCAGGCGGCCACCGCTGACGGTGCCGGTGCCGCCGGCGTCGAGGAACTTGGGGTGCTTGCGGCGCATGGTCTCCAGGACGAAGTCGTACGGGACGTCGTCGAAGGCGCCGTGGTCGGTGAGGAACTCCATGGCGCCGCCGCCCCCGTGGGGGTGGTGCAGGCTGTCGCTGAGCCCGTCGAACTCCAGGGCCCGCATCCCGTACAGCTTGCAGAGCAGCTTGTTGAACACCGGGGTGGCCTTGACCCACCTGCCCTCGAGGTGGACCTGGGTGAGACCGTGGAAGAACACGTCGCCGCCGACGTGCTCCAGGAGCCGGGGCGAGGCGAGGTGGTTGCGCACGTCGCCGTACACCAGGCGGGACGGAATGCCCAGGGCGCGCACGGCGGCCGCGTACAGCGCGGACTTGTGCAGGCAGAAACCGGACTTGGTGGTGGCGGTGTGCGAGGCCCGGAGGCCCTCCCGGGTCAGCGGGGCGCCGTAGACCTCGTAGTCGACGCCGTCGCGCACCGCGTAGTAGAGCTCGACCGCGTTGGTCCGGCGGTCGGCGGAGCGGTCCTTGACGGCGTGGTCGATGAAGGTCTGCACCTCCTCGGTCTGGTGGTCGAGGAACTCGGTCGGGCGGGTGAGGTGGTCCATCGGGTCGGTCATGTCGGAATTCCTGTCGCTCAGAGTCCGAGGAGCATGGCGATGCGGTTGCGCTGGATCTCGGAGGTCCCGGAGTAGATCGTTCCGGCGATCGAGTTGCGCAGGTCGCGCTCGATCCCGTGCTCGGTGAGCACGCCCCGTCCGCCGTGGATCTGCACCGCGTCCAGCGCGGTCTGCACGTTGGCCTCCGACACGACGGTCTTGGTGACCGCCAGGTCGAGCGAGGCGTCCTCGTTGCGTTCGACCTTGGCGCCGGTGTCGGTGAGCCACTTCCGGGCGGTCTCCACCCGGATCTTCATGTCCGCGATCTTGTGGGAGACGCCCTGGTAGGAGCTGATGGGCCGGCCGAACTGGTGGCGCTCCTTGGCGAAGGCGACGGTCTCCTCCAGGCGCCGGGTCATCTCGCCGAGGGTGAGGGAGAAGCCGAAGAGGACCTCGCGCTTCATCACGTAGTCCAGGACCCGGAACCCGGCGCCCTCCGGGCCGACCCGCCGGCCGACCGGCACCCGCATGCCGTCGAAGGCGAGCGTGCCGATCGGGCTGGTGCGCAGGCCGATCTTGTCCATCGCGGGGCCCACGGTCAAGCCGGGGGTGTCGGCGTCGACGAGCAGCGTGGTCAGGCCGAAGGGGCCGGGCTTCCCGGTGCGGACGTAGAGCAGGAAGAGGTCGGCGACCGGAGCGTTGGTGATGAACATCTTGTCGCCGGTGACGACGTAGTGGTCCCCGTCGCGGTGGGCGACGGTGGCCAGGTTCACCGCGTCCGACCCGCCGGACCGTTCGGTGATCGCGTGCGCGGTGATCGCCTCGCCGGAGACGATCCTCGGCAGGTGCTCCTCCTTCAGTTCGTGGCTCGCGAACCGTTGCAGGGGCGTGCCCACGGACACGATCTGCGTCGAGGCCGAGAACGAGAGGCCCGCGTCCCGGGAGGTGTGGCCCAGTCCCTCCAGGGCACGCATCGTCTCGGTGAGGCTGCGGCCGGCGCCGCCGAACTCCGGGGCGAAGGGGACGCGCAGCAGGCCGCTCTCCTGGATCGCCTTCCACTTGCCGTACGGGAAGGCGCCGGCCGCGTCCAGCTCGCGGGTGTCGGCGTTCAGCTGCTCGGCCCACGGGGCGGTGAGGTGAAAGAGGTCATCGGTCACGGGAGATCCTGGGGTCCGTTTCGGCAGTGGATCGGGCAACAGTGGATCGGGGTCATGCCATGACGACGGTCGCCGGCTCGCGCGGACGGCCACGGACTCGGACGCGCGCGGCCGGGTGCCCGGCCCGGGCCCCGACGGTGAGCGGGAACCGGGCCGGGCGGCGCACTCGCGGCCGGAGGGGCGGCGGCTCAGTACTGGGAGAACCCGTCCTCGGACAGGGTGTGCTTCTCGTCCCCGTTGATCGGCGGGTTGAAGATCGACACCAGGTGGAGGTCCTCGTCGGCGGAGGCCAGCAGGTAGTGCGGGTCGTGCTGGTCCAGGACGTAGATGGTGCCCGGCACGATCTTGTGACGGGTGCCGTCCTTCTCCACGACCTCGCCCGAGCCGCCGATGCAGTAGCAGGCCTCCAGGTGGTTGCGGTACTGCAGGGCGCTCGAAGTCCCCTTGCGCACGAGGGTGTCGGCGACGGCGAAGCCCATGCCGTCGCGCTTGGTCAGGAGCCGGTAGCTCAGACCGTTGCCCCACTCGACTGCGGCGACGTCATCGAGGCTGCGGGTGAACATCTCTCTGGTTCTCCTTCGGAATCGGGTGGTGCGTCGGTTCGGTGCGGTGCGTGCGGCCGGTCCGGGCGGCTCGGAGGCCGGACCGTCGGAGCGGTCGCTCAGGCGGCTGCGGCCGGGCGGTGGTCCGCGATCATCGCGACGATGGCGTCGATGGTGCGGAAGTCGTCCGGTCCGAAGTCGATGTCGTCGACCGGCAGCCGGTAGACGGAGGTGAGGTGCCCGAGCAGCTTCACCAGGCCGAGGCTGTCGATGACTCCGGAGTCGAGCAGGTCGTAGTGGCCGGTGAGGTCCGAGACGTCCTCCCCGGCCAGGAACTGGTCCACGATGTAGGCGCGGACCTCGGCGGCGATGGCGGTGGTGCTCATGCGTCACTCCCTTGGTGAGGTTCTGCTTGATCAGGTTCCGGTCGGGCTTGCCCGTCGAGGTGCGGGGCAGCGGAGCGGCGGTGAGGTGCACCGAGGCCGGGATGGCGTGGCGCGGTAGCTGCCGGCCCAGGTGGGTGCGCAGCCGGAGGCTGGTGAGGTCGGTGCCGGGGCGCCGGGTGACGTGGGCGTGCAGCCGGACGCCGGCCTGCGGGTCCGGCAGCGGCACGACCACCGCCTCGGCGACGTCCGGGTGGGCGGTGATGACGTTCTCCACCTCTTGCAGGTTGGTGCGGACGCCCCTGACCTTGACGTGCCAGTCCGCGCGCCCCTCCAGGAAGTGGAGGCCCTCGGCGGTGCGGGTGACGATGTCGCCGGTGCGGTAGAAGACCCGGCCGTCGAGGTGGGTGAACACCGCGTCGTTCAGGTCCTGCCGGAGGTAGCCCCCGGTCTGGAACGGCGTGGACACCAGGAGTTCACCGGTGCCCGCCGAGTCGAGGCGCGCGCCCTCGGCGTCGACGACCAGGGCGTCGGTGCCGCGGATGGGACGGCCGATGGGCATCGGGCCGTCCACGGCGGTGGGATCGACGCGGTGGATGAAGGAGTCGTTGGTCTCCGTGCAGCCGAACACGTTGTGGAAGGCGGCCCGGGGAACGCCGGTGGGACGCGGCGCAGGAGGTCGACCGGCATGCGGTCACCGGTGAAGACCGCGTGGCGCACGGCGGCGAAGGTGCCGCCTCCCTCCAGGAGCAGCCGGTACATCATCGGCACGCCCTGGACGAAGGTGACGTCGTGCCGGCTGACCAGCGCGGCGAGGTGCGCGGCGTCGGTCGCCCGCTGCTGTTCGACCAGGACGACGCTCGATCCGAGCCGGAGGAAGGTCCAGACGTCGAGCAGGGCGAGGTCGAAGTTGAGGGGTGCGTAGGACAGGGCGGTCTCGTCCGGTGCGAGCGCGAACTCGTCGACGGCCCAGTCGGCGAAGGCGTCGAACCCGGCGGTCTCGATCGGCACGATCTTCGGCGTGCCGGTCGAGCCGGAGGTGGTCAGCAGCAGCTGGGTCCGTGCCGGGTCCGGCACCGCGAACCCCTCGGCCTCGCTCCGCTCCGCCCGTACCGGCAGCGCGGTGAGCGCGCCGTCGTCGGCGGCGGTGAGGAGGTGGGAGACGCGGGCCTGGTGCGCCAGGCGTTCGAGTGCCGCGCTGCCCAGGCTCGGTGAGGGCGCGAGGGCGATGTGGCCCTCGCGGAAGACGGCCAGCAGCAGCGCGATGGTCTGCGGGTTCTTGTGCGCCGGAACGCACACGGTGCTGCCCGCCGGGAGTCGCAGCCGCGCCAGGTGGGCGCGCAGGCTCCCGGTCAGGTCGTTCAGCCGGCCGTAGGTGACGGCCCGGTCGTCGAAGTGGAGCGCGGTGTGGTGGGGCCGGTTCTCGCCGTGAGCGGCGACGGTCTCGGCCAGGAGGGACGATGGCACGGCGGGATTCCTCGCGGTCGGCTCAGCCGTCGGGACGAGTGCCGACCGGCTGTTCGAATTCGTGCGGTGTCGACGTTGAAGTTACCGAACCAACTGGATGCTTGGTCAAGCATGTACTTGGCGAAGTGAGTGTGACGTAGGCCACAAGAGTTGCATGTTCAAGCAAAAACCCCGAACGCGTTCCGCGTTCGGGGCGGGGTCGGGGCGGCCGGCCGCCGGGCCGGCGCGGGTCAGACCTGGATGGCGCGCAGGGCCTGGACCGTGGGGCCGAGTTCGGGGTCGGCAGTGAAGGTGTTCAGGGCGGACGACAGGACCTCCGCGTAGGTGGCGCGGGCGGCCTGGTAGCGCTGGCGCCCCTCGTCCGTGATCACGGCGTACACGCCCCGCTTGTCCGACGGACAGAGGTCCTTGAAGGCGAAGCCGGCCGTCTCCAGGCGGCCCACCAGGCGCGTCACCGACGACTGCCCCAGGCCGACCTTGTCGGCCAGGTCCTGCATCCGCAGCTCGCTCGTCTTGGAGTGGTGCAGGTGTTCGAGCGAGCGGTACTCCGACAGCCCGATCCCGTGCCGCCGCTGCAGCGCCAGGGCCAGTTCCCGCTCCACGTAAGCGTGGAGCGAGAGCACCCGGTTCCATGCGGCCTGGTCGGAGGTGCGCAGGGGCGCGTGGGATGAAGTTGCCATGGGGGCCTCCGTTGCAAGGTGTCGCCTGGCAGAAGAGTACATGCGCATGCAAGATCCTGGCGCCCCGAATTTTCCTTTCCCGAAGATTTAAGGGCCCATTAGACTTGCACGTACAAGCAATTTCTCTGACCCGATCACCAGCCCGCAAGACCTCGGGAGACCCGCGGCACCGACCGCGCCGGGTCGTACTCCATCCTTCCGCCGGCCCCGGTCATCACCGACCGTCCGGGGCCCGTCACCAGCGGCCCGAATCCCCTCCGACCGGACGGGTGGAGGGGATCACCGCATGCTCCGGGTCGCACCGAGGGGGGCCGACTCCGTTGCGTCCCAGCGTCCGGATCGAACGCCCCCACGGCCCTCAGGGCAGCCGGTTGCCGTAGAACGGGCCGTAGTAGAGCGCCAGTTCGGCCCGCAGGTCGAGGTCGGCGTGCTGCTCGGCCCGCACCAGCGGCGGGGCGGCCCCGATCTCCTCCTTGGTGCGGTCGACCGTGATGGTCCGCCGCTCCTCGTCGACCTGGCGGACCGTCACGGCCGGCAGCAGCACCCGGTGGTGGAAGATCCACGGCGCGGTGTCGACCACCAGGTACTGCGGTCCGAGGTCCTCCGCCATCCGGTCCACCTTGCCGATCGGCCCGTCGACCGCCTCCACGTGGTACCCGACCAGGTCGCCCACCGGACGTCCGGAGGCGTCCCGGTACGCCCACACGTCGAGGTCCTCCCGCTGTTCGCTCACGCTGGTGCCTCCGCTCGCGCGGCCCCTGGCGGGCGGACCCTCCGCCGCCGGCCGCCCGGAACGATTGCCCGCCGGAGGTAGTTCCATGCCGCGCCGAACAACCGCGTTCTCCCAGCGAATTCACAGGAATGAGTGGCCGTCGGCCGGGCATGCGTTCGGCACGACGCCGCTGGGGCCGTCAATCCGTAGGACGAGGAGGAACCATGTCGATCCTTTGGGCGATCATCGCCGGTCTGGTGATCGGTGTGCTGGCCAAGCTGGTCATCCCCGGGCGGCAGCCGATCCCGCTGTGGCTCACCATCCTGCTCGGCATCGTCGGCGGCCTGATCGGCAACGCCCTGGCGAGCGCGTTCGGCGTGGCCGACACCAACGGCATCGACTGGATTCGGCACCTCTTCCAGATCGGCGCCGCCGCCGTCCTGATCCTGCTGGTCACCCCGCTGTGGGCGCGCCGGGGCGCCTGACCCCCGGTCCCACCCCGACGATCGACGGCCCGGCCGCGCCACGGAGCGCGCCCGGGCCGTTCGCGTGCCCGGGCGCGTGCCCGCACCGGGGGGCGGCCGCTACTCGACCGTCACGCTCTTGGCCAGGTTGCGCGGCTTGTCGACGTCCCGGTCCAGCGCCACCGCCGCGTGGTAGGCGAGCAGTTGGAGCGGGATGTTGAGCAGCAGCGGGTCGAGTTCGGGCTCGCTCTTGGGGACGACCAGGCAGTGGTCGGCGAGCCGGGACTCGATCGGGCGGTGGGCGACGGCCAGGACGCGGCCCTCGCGGGCCTTGATCTCGCCGAGCGCGGTGAGGTTCTTGTCGAGCAGTTCGTCGTCGGGCACCAGGGCGACGGTGGGCAGTTCGGGGGAGATCAGGGCGAGCGGTCCGTGCTTGAGCTCGCTGGCCGGGTACGCCTCGGCGTGGACGTAGGAGATCTCCTTGAGCTTCTGCGCGCCCTCGCGGGCCACCGGGTAGCCCCGGACCCGGCCGATGAACATCATCCCCTGGCTGTCGGCGTACTCCGCGGCCAGCTCCGCGATCGCCTCCTGCTGGTCGAGCACCTCGCGGATCTGCCCGGGCAGCGCCTTGAGCGCGGCGACGATCCGCCGCCCGTCGGCGGGCGAGAGGTCGTGCACCCGGCCGAAGTGCAGGGCCAGCAGCGCGAAGGCGACCACGGTGGAGGTGAACGCCTTGGTGGAGGCGACCGAGATCTCCGGGCCGGCGTGCAGGTAGATCCCGCCGTCGCACTCGCGGGCGATCGCCGAGCCGACGGTGTTGACCACGCCGAGCACCCGTCCGCCCTTGCGCTTGACCTCCTGGACGGCGGCCAGCGTGTCGTACGTCTCGCCGGACTGGCTGACCGCGACGTACAGGGTGTCGGCCTCGATGACCGGGTTGCGGTAGCGGAACTCGGAGGCGGGCTCGGAGTGCGCGGGGATGCGGGCCAGCTCCTCGATCAGCTGGGCGCCCATCTCGCCCGCGTAGTACGCGGAGCCGCAGCCGAGGATCTTCACCCGGCGGATCTCGCGCAGCTCGCGGGCGTCCAGGTTGAGGCCGCCCAGGTGCGCGGTGGCGAAGCGCTCGTCGAGCCGGCCGGAGAGGGTGCGCTCGACCGCGCCGGGCTGCTCGTGGATCTCCTTGAGCAGGTAGTGCGCGTAGCCGCCGGTGTCGTAGGAGCCGACCTCCCAGTCGACCGTCGAGGGCTGCCGGGTGACGGTGCGGGCGTCCTCGGTGAAGGTGCGGAAGCCGTCGGCGCGGACGGTGGCCAGTTCGCCGTCCTCCAGGTGGACGACCTGGCGGGTGTAGCGGACCAGCGCGGAGACGTCGGAGGCGGCGAACATCTCCTTTTCGCCGATGCCGAGCACGATCGGGCTGCCGTTGCGGGCCACCACGATCCGGTCGGCCTGCTCGGCGTCCAGCACCGCGATGCCGTAGGTGCCGACGACCAGCCCCAGCGCGGCCCGCACCGCGTCCTCCAGCTCGCCGCCCTGGGCGCGGTGCGCGGCGATCAGGTGGGCGAGCACCTCGGTGTCGGTCTCGGAGCGGAAGACCGCGCCGTCCGCGGTGAGCTTGGCGCGCAGCTCCTCGGCGTTCTCGATGATGCCGTTGTGGACGACGGCGATCCGGCCCTCGTTGTCGGTGTGCGGGTGGGCGTTGGCGTCGGAGGGGACGCCGTGGGTGGCCCAGCGGGTGTGGCCGATGCCGGCGCCGCCCTTGAAGCGGGCGGGCAGCGCGGCGGCCAGGTCGGCGACCCGGCCCTTGGTCTTGCAGATCCGCAGCTTGGCCGGGGAGCCCTTGGTCGCCGGCGCGACCACCGCGACGCCCGCCGAGTCGTACCCGCGGTACTCCAGCCGCTGGAGTCCCTCCAGCAGGAAGGGGGAGGCGTCCTTGGGGCCGATGTAGGCCACGATTCCGCACATGACGTGGGCTCCTGTCAGTCGTGAGAGGGCGGCGGGGCCGTTCCCGTCAGCCGTAGACCATCCGCCGCAGCTGACGCGCCGACAGCTGCGGGGCGGCCACCCGGCGGGCGGCCAGCTCCCCGGCGAGGCGGGTGAAGATCCGGTCGTTGGTCAGACCCCGGGCCTGGAGCTCACCGTGACGGCGGCGGACGTACTCCTCGGTGGTCTCCGCGAAGTACGCCAGCACTTCCGCGACGACCCGCGCGGCCTCCCCCGGGGCCAGTGGAGTGGTCCGGGCGAGGTGGGCGAGCAGGTCCTCGTGAGGGTGCGGTGAGGCAGGTCCGGATCGGGAGCCTAGGCGTGAAGTGTCCATTTGCCAAAGATCCTGCCCGAATCCGGGCAGGATCACTAGACACGGCGGCCGTACGCGCCCTTCCGGCGGGCGGCGACGGGGCGGAAGGTGGCGGGAGGTAGCGGGAGGTGGCGGCCGGACCGGTGCCCGGGGCGCACCTATGATGTGGTGCCGCCGTCGGAGGGACGGCGCGCGGGCGGTGTTCGGGTGATCGTGGCGGGCGGCTGACCCCGTCGGCGGTGTCCCTGTCCCGGTTTCCGGCGGTCACCCCGCAGGATGGGCCGTGCACCGTCCGTGTCGATCACAGGGGGAACGTCCGTCATGCAACCGCGCGTGTTCGCCGTCGTCACCGCCGTCCTGCTGGCCGTCCTCGGCCTCGGGTCCGTCATGGTGACCGACTGGACGCCGAAGCCCGCCGCCGCGAGCGCCGCCACCGGCGCGGGCGGCCAGCGCCCCGGCGCCGTGCCCGACGCCGCCGGGTCCCCCTCCCCCACCGGCGACCCGGCGGTGTGGACCAGGTCGACCCTGCGCAACAAGCTGATGGCCGAGATGGCCGCCACCGACCCCGGCGTCGCCCTCGCCGACCTCGACAAGATCACCAAGGACAAGCCGTACACGGTGCGGTTCTGCCACCCGATCGCGCACGAGCTCGGGCACGCCGCGGTGGCGCGCTACCAGCAGGACTTCCAGAAGGTGATCTCCTTCCCGCACGAGACCTGCGCGGCGGGCTACCTGCACGGCGCGGTCGAGGAGATGCTCGCCAACTCCAAGGACCCGCAGAGCGACATCCTGACCCTGTGCGCGCCCGCCAACACCGGCCCGTGCATCCACGGCGTCGGCCACGGCATCATGTTCGTCACCAAGCAGGACATCCCGGCCGCCCGCGCGCTGTGCGACAAGTTCCCCAGCCAGAGCCGCCGGATCACCTGCTCCGAGGGCGTCTTCATGCAGCTGTTCGCGCCCGACGAGGAGGACGAGAAGGCCAAGGCCAACCTCCCCGCCGACAAGCTGGCCGCCGAGCCGCTCTACCCGTGCCCCGAGCAGCCCGCCCTCTACCAGTCGGCCTGCTTCTTCTACGCGCCGACCTTCTTCCTCTCCTCGCACGACTACGCCAACCACCCCGAGGCGTTCGCCCAGGCCCTCCAGTGGTGCCTGAACGCGCAGGCCGCCGGCGGCGGCGAGGACTGCTCGCGGGGCGCCGGCTCGCGCACCATGAAGTACAACCTGGACCGCCCGGACTGGGCCGCCCAGCAGTGCGCCACCGCCAAGGACACCTGGCAGCGCAAGGCGTGCACCCAGGGCCTGGTCAGCTACTACACCGTCAACGACACCAGCGCGGGCGCCGCCGGGCGGCTGTGCGCCCAGATCGGCGACAAGGAGATCCAGGGCTACTGCCGCTCGGCGGGCGGCCTGTCCACCACCCTGGACTGAGCACCCCGGGCCGAGCACCCGGCAGCGCTCCCGGCCGGTCCACCGGCCGGGAGCGCTGCCGCGCGTCAGTCGACGATCAGCAGGGTGGCGCCGTGCTCGGTGCTGGAGCGGTGCGCCTCCCGCTCGTCGGCGACCTGGTAGCTGGCGCCCTGCGGGGTGACCACCACCCGGCCGTCGTCCAGCGTGGTGGTCAGCTCGCCGCCCAGCACGAACAGCACGTGGCCCTTGCGGCACCAGTGGTCGGCCGCGTAACCGGGGCTGTACTCCACCAGCCGCACCCGGACCGCGCCGAAGTGCCGGACCCGCTGGCTGACGGTGCCGCTCTCGCCGGGCCTGACCTCGGCCGGCACCGCGCTCCAGTCCGTCGAGGTGAAGTCGAACCCGTCCAGTCTCATCGCCGCTCCCCGTCCCTCTCCGCTGTTCGACGGCCTGCTCGACGGCCTGCTCGATGGCCTGCTCGGTGGCCTGCTCGACGGCCTACTTGATGGCCAGGATGCCCTCGAAGTGAAGGTACTTCTGGATGGTGGAGATGCTGGTGAAGCCGACCCGGCGCAGCAGTTCGTGGGTCTCGGCGCTGCGCTGCGGGGCCATCACCGACCGCAGGCTGTGCGCCTTCTGGTAGATCTCGCCGGGGTCGAAGCCGTTGTCGAACTTGAACTCCGCGTAGAGCTGCTGAACGATGTCCTGGGTCCGCGAGTCCGGCTCCAGGGTCTTCTCGAACAGCAGCAGGCCGCCGCCCTCGACCAGGCCGTCGCAGACCATCCTCATCGCGGTCTGCCGGTCGCCCGGCGGCAGGAACTGCAGCGTGTAGTACATGATGACGGCGTTCGCGCCGCTGTAGTCGACCGAGAGCATGTCGCCCTGGCGGATCGTCACGTTCTCCAGCTCGCGGCAGCGCTGGCGGGCCACCCGCACCATGTCCGCCTCGATGTCGAAGCCGATCAGCGACACGTCCTTGCAGCAGTCCTTCGCGGCGATCTGCGCGAGCAGGGTGCCGGTGGAGCAGCCGACGTCGATGATCAGGCCGCCGCGCCGGCTGAAGAACTCCACGCACTGGCTGATCAGGGCGTGGCCCTCGGCGTACAGCGGGACGCTCTTGCTGACGTGGTTGTCGAACTTCTGCGGGGTGCCGCCGGAGAAGCTCCAGCGGGTGTCCACGGGCACGATGCCGTCGCCGACGTCCAGCAGGTCGGACGTCTCCCGCAGCACGGCCAGGTCCGCCGTCAACGCGGGGAGGCTGTCGGTCGCTTCACTCACGGCGTCTCCTGGAGGCGGTCGGTCCCCTCGGCCGCCGCCCACGCCGCGGCCTGCGGCGGGCCCGGGGGCCGGGGGTCGGTCGGGGCGGGGATCTCCAGTCCGAGCGCGGCGGACCGGGTGAGCACCAGGAACGCCAGCACCGCGAGGGCGACGGCGCCGAGGGCGAAGGTGGAGCGCAGGCCGAACCAGCCGACGCACAGGCCCGCCGTCATCGCGCCGACCGGGAGCGAGCCCCAGGCCAGCATCCGGTAGACGCTGGTCACCCGGCCGAGCAGTTCCTTCGGGATGGTCGACTGCCGCAGGGCCAGGCTGACCGAGCTGAACTGCACCACCGCGAAGCTCGAACAGCTCAGCGCCAGCACGGTCAGCAGCCGGCTGCTGGCCAGCAGCATCACCGTCTGGTCGACGGCCTGCAGGCCGACCGCGAGGGCCAGCGCCCGGGTGACGCCCAGCCGCTCGGCGATCCGGCCGGAGACCAGCCCGGCGAACACCCCGCCCGCCGCCGCGCAGGACAGCAGCAGGCCGAACCCGGCCTTCCCCAGGTGCAGCACGTCGTGCGCGTACAGCACCATCACGGCGTTGGTGGCGCCGGTGAAGAAGTTGATGGTCGCGGAGGAGGCCGACAGGAAGCGCAGCGTGGACTCGCCCCACATCCAGCGCAGCCCCGCGCCCGCGTCCCGCAGCACCCCGCGCACCCCGGGCCGTTGACCCGCCGCCGCGGGGGCGGCCTGCTCGGCGGGGGCGGTGCGCAGCCCGGCGAAGGCCAGCAGCACCAGGACGCCGGAGAGGCCGAACGAGACGCCGTCCACCACGAACGGCAGCGAGACCGCGGCGGCGAACAGCAGCCCGCCCAGGGCCGGACCGAGGAACTCGGTGCCCAGCGTCTCGGCCGCCATCAGCCGCCCGTTGGCGCGCACCAGCCGCTCGGCCGGGACGAGGGCCGGCAGCGTGGTCTGGACGGCGGTGCGGAACACCGTGTCCGCGGCGGCCAGCAGGAAGAGGGTGACCAGCAGCAGCGGAATCCGGGCCACCCCGGCCAGCAGCGAGAGCACCACCAGCAGCAGCAGGGCGCTGCGGGTGAAGTCCAGGCCCGCCATCAGGCGGCGGCGGTTCATCCGGTCGACGGCGACGCCGCCGACCACGCCGAGCAGCAGGTACGGCAGGGTGACGGCGACCTGCGCACCGGCCACCACGGTCGGGTTGCTGTTCAACGAGAGCACCAGCAGCGGCCCGGCGGTCAGCAGCACGCCGTCGCCGACGCAGGAGACCAGGCTCGCCGCCCACAGCAGGCCGTAGCGGCCGGAGAGACCCGAGCGGCCGGAGCGGCCGGCGTGGTCCGGGCCGTCGGCGCGGGCGGGGCGGACGCTCAGCACGGGGCCACGTCCAGCAGGCCCCACTCGGCCAGCGAGCCGAGCAGGCCGCGCAGGCCCGCGTCGGCGGGGTCGAGTCCGACGCCGGCGGCGATCTCGGCCAGCGGCAGCCCGGCGGCGAGGCCCTCGGCCACCCGGGCGGCGGGGGCGCCGATGCCGGTCAGGGCGTACAGCTCGGCCGACCCGTCGAGGCGGACCAGCACCGCCCCGGACCGCTCGGGGGCCCGGTCGAGCCCGCCCCCGACCGGATCGGCGAGCCACCCCAGGACGTCGCGCTCCCACCGGACGACCGCCCCGCGCCCGGTCCAGCGGTACTCCCCGCCACCTGCCCCCGCCGGGGCCGCCCCGGCCGGGGCACCGGGCTCCGGAGCGGGACCGGCCGAAGCGTCGCCCGCCGCGACTGGACCGGCCAAGTCACCGCCCGCCGGGGCGGATTCGGCCGAAGAACCACCCCGCGAGGCGGACTCGGCCGAAGCGCCGGGCTCCGGAGCGGGACCGGCCGAAGCGTCGCCCGCCGCGACTGGCTCGGCCAAGTCGTCGTCCACCGGGGCGGGTTCGGCCGGAGCGCCGCCCGCCGGGGCCGTCCCCGGCGTCGCGCTGCGGGCGATCAGTTCGGCGGCGGTGCGTTCCAGTCGCAGTACGTCGCGCAGGGCGGCGGTGGAGGGCCCGGTGGGGAGGGTGCGGTCGAGGCGGTGCAGGTACTCGGCGGTGACGGTGTAGACGTACGGGCCGCGGTCGGCCCAGCCGGTGGCCGTCACGTAGTCGGTGACCAGGGCGTCGGGGTCGTGGCCGAGCTGGCGCAGGGCGCGGGCGGTCAGCGGGGCGCCCTCGGCGACGGCGGCGCGGGTGACGCGCAGCAGGCGGTAGCGGTAGGCGTCGACGGCCCACTGCACGCCGGGGCCGTTCTCGGCGTACACGGCGGCGATCTCGGTCTCGGCCGGGGTGAGCCCGAGGTCGGCGGCGCGGGCCCGGACGTCGCCCGCGACGACGGCGTCGGCCAGCGCGGGTTCGCGCAGCACGCGCCGCCACAGCCGCCAGGTGTGTTCGGCCTTCACGCCCGCGCCTCCGTCCCGGCGGTGGTGCGGCGGCTGTGCGGGCCGTAGACCCGGTCCCAGATGGCGGCGGCGCGTTCCAGGTCGCCGAGGATGAGTTCGGCGTCGGCGAGCGGGTCGAGTTCGCGGGTGCGGGAGGAGTGGGCGCGGCCCTGGACCTCCAGGACGACGGCGCCGGGGCGGGAGCGTCCGAGCAGGTCCTCCAGGGTCTCCCAGACCGGTTCGGGCACCCGGGAGTCGTGCCAGTCGTGGTAGGTGCCGCCGGACCAGCTGCCGCCGGCGACGTGCACCTCGACCACCCGTTCCAGGGGCAGCCGGTCCAGGTAGGAGGCCAGGGTGTAGCGGCCGAAGTTCACCGCGTTGGTGTGGATGTTGTGCAGGTCGATGTGCAGGTGGGTGCCGGCCTTCTCGACCAGCGCGGCCAGGAAGTCGGGCTCGTCCAGGTCGGCGCCGGGGCAGGGCACGTAGTAGGCGGCGTTCTCGTGCGCCAGCGGCACGCCCAGCAGTTCCTGCAGGCGGGCGGCGCGGCCGGCCAGCCGGTCCACCTCGGCGCGGGAGAACTGCACCGGCGAACTCCACATGTCGGACCAGGAGCCGTCCCCGTAGAAGCAGTGGTCGCTCATCCACGGGCTGCCGAACAGCTTCGCGGCGGGGACGTGGCGCAGGACGGCGGCGGTGCGCTCCAGCGGTTCGAAGCCGAACTCGGCGCCGTAGTTGGAGTGGGCGATCACGGTGGGCTCGGCCGCCACCAGGGCGTCGATCTCGTCGAGCCGGTCGGGCAGGATGACCTGCGGGCTGTCCAGCGGCGCGATCACCGTGTCGAGCAGGACCTCGACGGCGTCGATGCGCGACTCGTGGAAGGGGAACCACTCGGCGACCTCGGGGTTGTACTGGAGCCCGATGCCCAGTGGTGCTACTGGCCCGCTCAAAGGTGCTGCCCTCCGGTTCTCCGCGGTGTGCGGGTGCGGGCGGTGCTGCTCGGTGGCCGTGGCGATCAAGAACCGCCGCTGGGGCAGCGGCACGCTGCCGACGTCGTTGTGGTGCGGATGGCTCGGGGGCGCGCTCGGCGCCCCGCGTCAGACGCCGTTTCAGCAGGTGGGGTTGCGCGGGGTCTTGGCCTCGCGGGTCACGATGATCGTGGTGGTCTCCATGTGCGTCACCCCCTTCCCGGGATGTGGCATCACGCCGCGAGCGGTTCTTGACCAGCAGGGCCACCGAGGGGTGCTCCCGCCGACCGAAGTCCACCACCGGGGACCGGTCGGCACCAGACGGTCCCGGCCGGGCAGGACACCATTCGGCCGACACGCCGCAGCCATGCGCCGTTCACACATCGGGCCCGCCCCGGGGGGTGCACGCCTGGCCGGAACACCTGGTCAACTTCCGTTCAGAAAACGGGAAATGACGTGGCGTCACTTTTGTCCGCGCCCCGAACACGGCCGAAAAGCGGCCACCGGCCGACCCCGGGAGTCCCGCCCGCCCCACCCGTGCGGAACCGTACGCTCCGGCCGGTCCGGGGCGTCCGGCGGAATCCCGCGAACGCCGCCCGCGGGGCGCAGCGGTGGCCCATGATGTGGCAACACCACCGCCGGCCCGCCGACGCACCACCGCCGGCCCGCCGACGCACCGCCGCCCGGGCGGGCGCGCCCCGGAGAGGACGAGGGACCCCATGGACGTCCAGTTGGACTACTTCTCCCAGCAGCACTGGAACCGGGTGGCCGAGGCCCGCGGCCACGGCTCCTGCGACGTCGGCGCCGACCTCGCCGCCTCCCTGGTCGCCACCGTCGCCGAGACCGCCCCCGGGCCGTCCTCGACATCGGCTCCGGCAACGGCGCCCTCGCCACCGCCCTGGCCACCGCCCTCCCCGGCGCCCGGGTCGACGGCCTCGACTACTCCGACACCGCCGTCCGGCTCGCCACCGAGAACGCCCGCGCCCACGCCGCGCCGGACGTCCGCGACCGGCTGGCCTACACCGTCGGCTCCGCCCTCGAACTGCCGTACGAGGACGGGCGGTTCGACGCCGTCACCATGCTCAAGACCGCCTGGGTGCTGCCCGACCTGGGCGCCGCCCTGGCCGAGTGCCGACGGGTGCTGCGCCCCGGCGGGCGGATCTTCCTGCAGTCCTGGGGCGAACCGGAGTCCTGCCCGGTGCTCACCCTGAGCGGCGCGGTGCTCGGCGCGGCGATCAGCGGCTTCGAACTGCCCGACGAGGCGATGGCCCCGTTCGAACTCACCGCCGACCTGGTCACCGCCGAACTCGCCGCCGCCGGGCTGCCGCTGGCCGACCGCCGCTCCTTCGACCGGGACGTCCCCGCCGCCACCCCCGCCGAGTACTGGGAGCAGCTGCGCTCGCTGGCCGGCACCGCCTACTGGGCGTTCGCCGTCCAGCCCCCCGAGTTCAAGGACCGCCTCGACGCCGGCTGGCAGCAGCTCAGCGCCGCGCACGCCGACGCGGCGGGCGTCCGGCACCTCCCGCTGGCCTGGCACGTGTCGATCGGACGCCGCGCCTAGGACCTGTCGCGCGCCGGGTCCGCTCTCAGCCGGTCCGGCGGGGTGAACCGTCTGCGCCCCCTCCGCCCCGGACGGCCGTGCCAGGCTGGTACCGGCGCGGCCCGCACCGGACCGGGCCGGCCGGATCGTCGAACGGAGCGTCAGCCGATGGAGGGGCTCGTGCACCTGAGTGCGTCACCGCCGTGGAACCCGGGCAGCGGCCAGGGCCTGCGGCAGCTCACCGAACTCGGCCTGGCCCTGGTGCTGTCGACGCTGATCGGCCTGGAGCGGGCGTTCCAGCAGAAGAGCGCCGGTCTGCGCACCCACGCGCTGGTCGGGCTCGGAGCGGCGCTGTTCATGGAGGTCTCCCAGCACGGCTTCAACAACGTGCTCGGCCTGTCGCACGTCTCCCTGGACCCGTCGCGGGTGGCGGCGCAGATCGTCTCGGGCCTCGGCTTCATCGGCGGCGGACTGATCTTCGTGCGGCGGGACATCGTCCGCGGACTGACCACGGCCGCGACGGTCTGGCTGACCGCGGCCGTCGGGATGGCGTGCGGTGGCGGGCTGTGGGTGCTGGCCCTGGCCGTGACCGGCGCCTACCTGCTCATCGTGCGCGGCTACCCCCTGATCACCCGCCGCATCCCGGCCATCTCCACCCCCGCGGCGACCGACCTGCGCCTGCTCTACCTGCCCGGGCGCGGAGCCCTGCGCCGCGCCCTGGAACACTGCACGGCGCAGGGCTTCCGGGTGCTCGGCGTCCGGGTCGACCGGGCGCCGCAGGACGGCGGCGAGGACGCCGGACCCGACACCGGCGGCACCAAGGTGCACCTGTCCATCGAGGGCACCGGCGACGTGTACCGCCTGCTGGCGGAGCTGGCCGAACTGGACGGGATCGTGGGCCTGTGGGGCTCCGAGACCGAGAGCACCGACTGACCGCGCGAACCCGCCGGACCGGCGGTGGAGCCCTCCGGTGCGGACGGCCGCCCGGCGGCGGCGGGGTCTCAGGCGTCCTCGGCCGGCGCGTCGGCCGCGGGGAGCCGGGCGGCGAGGTCGGAGCCGGCCTCCAGGACCGCGTGGGTCAGGGCGGCCAGGCCGAGGGCGATCGCGCGCTGCCCCGGGTCCGTGGTCTTCTCGATCATCTTCTTGCTCTCGTCCAGGTAGTGCCTTGCCGACTCGGTGCTCTGCTGCTGTGCCACCTGTTCCTCCTCGCTGGTACTCGCCGGTACGCGCTCGGCGACCTGGTCGGACCGGGCGGTCGGACGCCGACCGGTCGGACGCCGGTTCGGCACCGCCCGGTCGCTGCCCGGTGCCACGAGAGGCTTGTACCCCCGATTCGCGCGCGGGCACGGGCTCGCGGCCGGGTTGTCGGCGCGGATCACCGCCGCTGTCGCCCCCGGCCCGGCCGCGCAGGTCCGGTCGGCCCGGTCGCGCAGGTCCGGTCGGCCCGGCCGCGCAGGTGCGCCGCCGCGGTGCCCGCCGGGCCCCGCCGGACCCGCCGCAGGTCACGGGGGCGGGCACGCCTACGATCTGTGCTGTGAACGACGACTTCCGCGGGGCCGCACGGGCGGCCGCAGACCTGGTGGCCGACTACCTCGACGCGCTGCCGGACCGTCCGGTGTGGCAGCCGATGGACCCGGCGGAGCGCACCGCGCTGCTCGACCTCCCGCTGCCCGAGGAGGGCGCGCCGCTGGCGGCGCTGCTGGAGGTCGTCGAGCGGCGGATCATGCCGCACCCGATGGGCAACGGGAACCCGCGCTTCTTCGGCTGGGTGAACTCCGCCCCGCAGCCCGCCGGCGTGCTCGCCACGCTGGCCGCGAGCGCGATGAACCCCAGCTCGGCCGGCGGCGACCACGCCGACGTGCACCTGGAGCGCGCGGTGGTGCGCTGGATCGCCGAGCTGGTCGGCTTCCCGCACCCGCCCGGCGGCGGCGTCCTGACCTCCGGCACCTCGATGGCCACCATCGTCTGCCTGGCCGCCGCCCGCGGCCGGGCCGCCCGCCGGGCCGGCCGGGACGTCCGCGAGGACGGCCTGGCGGGCCTGCCCCCGCTGGTCGGCTACGTCACCGGCGAGGCGCACAGCTGCGTGCGCAAGGCCGCCGAGCTGCTGGGCCTGGGCTCCCGGCACCTGCGGACCGTCGCCTCCGACGCCGAGGGGCGCCTCCGCCTGGACGCCCTGGAGGCCGCGATCGCCGAGGACCGCGCCGCCGGCCGGCTGCCCTTCCTGGTGGTGGCCTCCGCGGGCACCGTCGGCACCGGCGCGGTCGACCCGCTCACCCCGATCGCCGACCTGGCCGAGCGCGAGGGCCTGTGGTTCCACGTCGACGGCGCGTACGGGGCGTTCGGCGTGCTGGACCAGGCCATCGCGCACCGCTACGCGGGCATGGAGCGGGCCGACTCGCTGGCCCTGGACCCGCACAAGTGGCTGGGCGTGCCGGTCGACTGCGGCTGCGCGCTGGTGCGCGACGCCGAGGAGCTGCGCGGCACCTTCAGCCTCGTCCCGTCCTACCTGCGCGACGACGCGGCCGGCGACCTCGGCTGGTTCTCCGAGTACGGCACCGAGCAGACCCGGCCGTTCCGCTCGCTGAAGGTCTGGGCGTCCATCGCCCACCGCGGCCGCTCCGGCGTCGCCCGGGACATCGCGCACTGCACCGCGCAGGCCCGGCAGCTGGGCGGGTGGATCGACGCGGACCCGGAGCTGGAGCTGGTCGCCCCGGTGGAGACCTCCATCGTGGCCTTCCGCCACCGCCCCGCCGGGCTGGACGAGGAGGGCGTGCAGAAGCTCAACTCCCTGCTCCCGGTGGCCGTCCAGCAGCGCGGCCGGGTCTTCGTCACCGGCGCCGTGCACCAGGGGCGGGAGATGCTCCGGGCCTGCCTGCTGAACGCCTCCACCACCGAGGCGGACCTGCGGCTGCTGCTGGACGAGGTGAAGTCCGCCGGGGCGGAACTCCTGGACCGGTGCCGTACGTCCAACTGATCGCGGGCGCGGATCAGCGCCGATCCGACCGGGCCCGCGGAGACATTTACCGTCAGGTCACGGGGGATTCGTGATCGTGAAACAGCGGAGCGCCACCATGCAGGCATGGACACCATGGCGTACACCCACGGCAGCGGCATCGAGGACCAGCAGGAGCGGCGGCGCAAGCGGGGGCACCGCTGGCGCCGGGAGACGGTCGAGCTGGCGGCGGTCTTCGCCGCCGTCGCCGCCGCCGACCTGGTCGCCAACGTCGTCGTGCACGGCCACGACGGACCGGTGCTGCTGGGCGCCTCCGCCGCGGCCATGCTCGCCACCGCGCTGTTCCGCGGCTGGCTCGCCCACCGGCACCCGCACGGGCCGCCCGGGGCGTCCGCACCGCCGGGCGGCGGGGCGGTGAACGCGCCGGAGGAGCCGACCGCGCTGTGGCGGCTGCGCACCAGCGTCTCCGACGCCCCCGGCAGCCTGGCCCGGGTGTGCACGGCGCTGGCCGCGCTGCGGGTCAACATCGTCTCCATGCAGGCCCACCCGCTGCCCGACTGCACCGTGGACGAGTTCATCCTGCGCACCCCGGCGGAGCTGCCCCGCACCGAGCTGGCCGCGGCCGTCGCCGCCGCCGGCGGCTGGGACATCTGGACCGACCAGGCCGACGCCCACGAACTCGTGGACGTCCCCCGCCAGGTCCTCGCCCTGGCCACCCGCACCGCCCTGGACACCGCCGAACTCCCGGTCGCCCTGCGCCAGCTGTTCGGGCGCGCCACCATCCGGCAGTACCCCGGCCGCGGCGACGACACCCCGGCCGGCCTGGAGGGACACCTGATGCGCCTGCCCCTGCCCGGCGGCGACCTGCTCGAACTCTCCCGCCCGCACCTGCCGTTCACGCCCACCGAGTTCGCCCGGGCCCGCGCCCTGGTCGAACTGGACACCGTGCTGGGCCCGCGCGTCCCCGCGGTCGCCGCCCGGATCGGCCGGCTCGACGGCGCCGAGCTCACCGTCCGCCGGGCCGCCCCCGGGGACAAGGCCGCCGCGCTGGCCATGCACGCCCGCTGCTCCGCGGAGTCGCTGCGCCGCCGCTACCACGGCCCGGTCCGGGACGCCGACCGCTACCTCGACCACCTGCTGGACCCGCGCCACGGCCAGACCCTCGCCGTCGAGACCTCGGACGGCCGCCTGGTCGCCCTCGCCCACCTGATGTGGGACGACGAGGGCGCCGAGATCGCCCTGCTGGTCGAGGACGCCTGGCAGCGCCGCGGCCTGGGCGTCGACCTGGTGCGCCGGATGGCCGCCCTCGCCCTGGAGGCGGGCGTGCGCACCGTCTACGCCGTCACCACCTCCGCCAACACCGGCCTGATCTCCACCATGCGCCGGCTCTCCGCCCCGCTCGACTACCAGGTCGAGGACGGCACCCTCGTCATCACCGCCCACCTCGCCGAGGCCACCGAGAAGCTCCCCGCTCCCTGGCCCGCCCGCTGAGGCTCCCGCCCGGGCCCGCCGTCAGGAGCCCTGACGGCGGGCCCCGCCGTTCTCGCCCCGGGCCCCGGGGGCGGGCCCCGCTGCTGCCGAAGGGCTGAGCTCGCGCCGCTGGTTGTCGCCCCTGCTCAAGTGTGCGGGCGGGAGTCGGTAGGCTGAGCCCGTCCCCGCCGCCCGCGGATCGTCGAACGCCCCGGGCGGTGCCGCAGCAAGGAGGAACCCCTGAGCATGCCAGGCACCGATTCGGAAGCCCCGCGCGACGCCTCGCTGCCCGCCCGCGCGAAGATCGCCGTGACGGCCGGCAAGATGGCCGCAGCGCTCTCCCAGAAGGCGGGCCGCGGCAGCGGCTCGGTGATCGGCGGCAAGGTCGCGCTCAAGCTCGACCCGGACCTGCTGGCGACCCTCACCGAGCACCTGGACGTGGTCCTGGTCAGCGCCACCAACGGCAAGACCACCACCACCCGGCTGATCGCCGAGGCGCTGCGGGCGGCCGGCCCGGTGGTCTCCAACGCGCTGGGCGCGAACATGCCGGCCGGCATCACCGGCGCGCTGGCCGGCGGCACCAGCGCCCGCTTCGGCGTGATCGAGGTGGACGAGAAGTACCTGCCGATGGTCGCCCGGGACACCCGGCCGAAGGCCATAGCGCTGCTGAACCTCTCCCGCGACCAGCTGGACCGCGCCGCCGAGACCCGGATGATGGCCGAGAAGTGGCGCGAGGGCCTCAAGGACACCGACGCGGTGATCATCGCCAACGCGGACGACCCGCTGGTGACCTGGGCCGCCTCGTCCTGCAAGAAGGTGGTCTGGGTGGCCGCCGGGCAGGCGTGGAAGGAGGACGCCTGGTCGTGCCCGTCCTGCGGCGGCGTGATGCAGCGCCCGGGCGACGACTGGTTCTGCGGCGAGTGCGGCTTCCGCCGCCCGAACCCGCACTGGGCGCTCCAGGGCACCCACGTGATCGACCCGCACCGCGGCGCCTGGCCGATCCAGCTCCAGCTGCCGGCCGCGCCAACCTGGCGAACGCCACCAGCTCGGCCGCCGTCGCGGCGGTCTTCGGGGTGGCCCCGCAGGTCGCGCTGGAGCGGATGCAGGCGGTGGCCGCGGTGGCCGGCCGCTACGACGTGGTGCAGTTCCGCGGCCGGGACATCCGGCTGCTGCTGGCGAAGAACCCGGCCGGCTGGCTGGAGACCTTCTCGCTGATCGACGGCCCGCCCACCCCGGTGGTCCTGTCGGTGAACGCACTGGACGCCGACGGCACCGACACCTCCTGGCTGTGGGACGTCGACTACGAGCGGCTGTCCGGCCACCCGATCTTCGTGATGGGCCAGCGCAAGCTCGACCTGGCGGTCCGCCTGGAGGTCGCCAACCTCCAGTTCCAGGTGGTCGACTCGCTCGCCCAGGCGGTGGAGGCCGCCCCGGCCGGCCGGATCGAGGCCATCGCCAACTACACCGCCTTCCAGCAGCTGCGCAAGGCCGTGGTGGCCTGATGAGCGAGTACTACGGACAGCAGCCGCAGTACGGCGACCAGGGGGGCTACGGTCAGCCGCAGCCCCACCCCGGACAGCAGTACGGCGAGCAGCAGTACGGCGGACAGCAGCAGCAGTACGACCAGCAGTACGGTCAGCCGCAGCAACACCAGCAGCAGCACCAGCAGTACGGACAGCAGCCGCCGCAGCAGTACGAGCAGCAGGCGCCGCAGCAGCAGTACGGCGGGGGCGCGCCGCAGCGGCCCGCGTCCCAGCAGCAGTTCGGGAGGTCTTCGAGGATGAGCGAGAGCAGCCTGCGGGTGGTCTGGGTGTACCCGGACCTGCTGTCGACGTACGGCGACCGCGGCAACGCGCTGGTGGTGGAGCGGCGGGCGCGCCAGCGCGGCCTCGGGGTGCAGCGGATCGACGTCCGCTCCGACCAGTCGGTGCCGACCAGCGGCGACATCTACCTGATCGGCGGCGGCGAGGACCGGCCGCAGCGGCTGGCGGCGGAGCGGCTGCGCAACGACGGCGGGCTGGTCCGGGCGGCGGAGAACGGCGCGATCATCTTCTCGGTCTGCGCGGGCTTCCAGATCCTGGGCCACGAGTTCGTCAACGACCTCGGCGAGCGCGAGGCGGGCCTGGGCCTGCTGGACGTGTGGACCGCGCGCGGCGAGGGCGCCCGCTGCGTGGGCGACGTGCTGGCGGACGTCGACCCGCAGCTGAACCTGCCGCAGCTGACCGGCTTCGAGAACCACCAGGGCGTCACCCACCTCGGCGAGGGCGTCAGCCCGCTGGCCACCGTCCAGGTCGGCCGGGGCAACGGCACCGGCGACGGCACCGAGGGCGCCTGGCGCGACACCGTGTTCGGCACCTACCTGCACGGCCCGGTGATGGCCCGCAACCCCGCCGTCGCCGACATGCTGATCAAGCTGGCGCTGGACGTGAACGCGCTGCCGCCGGCCGACACCACCTGGTACGACGCGCTGCGCACCGAGCGGATCGCCGCGGCCCGCCCGGCGTGAGCGGGCGGCCCCGCCCGGCTCGGGTGAGCGGCCCGGTACGGCTCGGCCGCGCGTTCATCCGCGCGTAAGCCGAGGTCACGGTGGTGGACGGCTGACCGCCATGTGGTCAGCCGTCCCCCCGCGGGACAACTTCATAGGAGAATAGGAGAGCCCGGACGCAACACCCTCCTCGGCGGTCGGGTCGCAGTTACGTGTGGTGCGTCGAGGAAGCCGCCCCCGCGTCGGTTTCGGCCCGGCCGGACGCAGGAACCGTATGCTGTGCAGCAGGTCAGTTTCGGGCGTGATGTCCGATTCCCACCCACCAGTCCGGCCGTCCGATCCTGCTCGGGAGTTGGCAAAGCAATGCGTATTGGTGTCCTGACCAGCGGCGGTGACTGCCCCGGCCTGAACGCCGTCATCCGTTCCGTGGTCCACCGGGGGGTGGTCGACCACGGCGACGAGATCATCGGTTTCGAGGACGGCTGGCGCGGTCTCCTGGAGGGCGTGCACCGTCCGCTGACGCTCGACTCGGTGAGCGGCATCCTCGCCCAGGGCGGCACGATCCTGGGCTCGTCCCGGGTCCAGCCCAGCCACCTGCGCGACGGCGTGGAGCGCGCCAAGCGGCACTGCGCCGACCTGGGCATCGACGCGGTGATCCCGATCGGCGGCGAGGGCACCCTGAAGGCCGCGAAGCTGATGAGCGACGCGGGCCTGCCGGTGATCGGCGTGCCGAAGACCATCGACAACGACATCGCCTGCACCGACGTCACCTTCGGCTTCGACACCGCCGTCTCGGTGGCCACCGAGGCGCTGGACCGGCTGAAGACCACCGCCGAGTCGCACCAGCGCGTCATGGTGGTCGAGGTGATGGGCCGGCACACCGGCTGGATCGCGCTGAACGCGGGCATGGCGGCCGGTGCGCACGCCATCGTCGTCCCGGAGCGCCCGTTCCACATCGACAAGCTGACCGAGATGGTGCGCGAGCGCTTCGACCGGCAGAAGAAGTTCGCGATCGTGGTCTGCGCCGAGGGCGCCAAGCCCGAGCCCGGCACCATGCCGTGGGAGGAGGGCACCAAGGACATGTACGGCCACGAGCGGTTCACCGGCATCGCCACCCAGCTCTCCCGCGAGCTGGAGCACCGGCTCGGCAAGGAGGCCCGTCCGGTGATCCTGGGCCACACCCAGCGCGGCGGCACCCCGACCGCGTACGACCGCGTCCTGGCCACCCGCTTCGGCTGGCATGCGGTGGAGGCCGCCCACAAGGGCGCGTTCGGCCACATCACGGCGTTGCAGGGCACCGAGATCAAGCTGGTGCCGCTGGGCGAGGCGGTGGCCGAGCTGAAGACCGTCCCGGCGGAGCGTTACCGGGAGGCCGAGACCGTCATCTGACGGCCGGTCGACTCCCGCCCACCGAACGGTGCGCCGGGGGCGCGTCGCGGCCCGCCCGCCCGCTCCCCCGGCGATAGCCTCACCGCATGGAGATCCTCGCCTACGGCGTCCAAGCAGACGAACGACCGCTCCTGGAACGGGCCTTCGCGGACCGCCACTCCCTGCGCGCCCTGGCCGTGTTCCTCAACCGCGACACCGCCCCCCTCGCCGCCGGCTACCCCGTCGTCAGCACCAGCGTCAACGACGAACTCGACGCCGACGTGCTCGCCGCCCTCGCCGCGGGCGGCACCGGGATGATCGCCCAGCGCTCCACCGGCTTCAACAACATCGACCTCGACGCCGCCGCCGCACTCGGCCTCACCGTCGCCCGGGTCTCCCACTACAGCCCCTACGCCGTCGCCGAACACGCCTGGGCCCTCGCGCTCGCCGTCAACCGCCGGCTCACCCGCGCCGCCAACCGCTCCCGCGAGTTCGACTTCCGCCTCGACGGCCTCCTCGGCCGCGACGTCCACGGCATGACCGTCGGCGTCATCGGCACCGGCAAGATCGGCGAGTGCTTCGCCCGCATCGCCGCCGGCTTCGGCACCCGTCTCCTCGGTTGGGACATCGCCGAGAACCCCGCCTGCCTCGAACTCGGCATGACCTACACCGAACTCCCCGAACTCCTCTCCCGGGCCGACCTGATCAGCCTGCACGTCCCCCTCCTCCCCACCACGCACCACCTGATCGACACCGCCGCCCTCGCCCGCATGAAGGACGACGCCATCCTGGTCAACTCCAGCCGCGGCGGCCTCGTCGACAGCACCGCCCTCGTCGAGACGCTCCGCACCGGACGCCTCTCCGGCGTCGGCCTCGACGTCTACGAGGAGGAGACCGGCGTCTTCTTCACCGACCAGTCCATCCAGGGCATCACCGACGACACCCTCGCCCGGCTCGTCACCTTCCCCCAGGTCCTCGTCACCAGCCACCAGGCCTACTACACCCACACCGCCGTCCACCAGATCATCGACACCACCGTCCGCAACGTCGACGACCACGCCGGCGGCCGCACCAACGAGAACACCCTCGTCCCCAAGCAGTGACCCGGGTGCGCCCGCCCGGCAGCCCCGCCCCGCGACCCGCGGAACGCGCGGCCGGACGGCCGCGCGCCCGCCGGGCCCCGGACAGGAGCCCGGCCGCTACCGCGTCAGCAGCTCCTCCAGGACGTCCGCCCCCTTCGGGGCGCCGCCCGCCCCGCGCACGATCCGGCCCAGGGCCGCCGCCCGGGGGCGGCAGGACATGGCCTCCCGGACGGCCTCGCGGAGGCCCTGCACGGTCGGCTCGGCGAGCGTCCTGCCGACCCGCATCTCCTCCGCCCGCCGGGCGATCGCCCGCTGTTCCGGGATCTGCGGCACCGCCACGAAGGGCACCCCGTGGTGGAGCGACTCCATCACCGAGTTCATCCCGGCGTGGCTCAGGAACACCTCGGCGTGGCGCAGCACCGCCACCTGCGGCACGTGCGCGTGGACCTCGACGTTGGCCGGGACCGGGCCCAGCGACTCCCGGTCCAGCCCGCCCACCGCCATGACGACCTGCCAGTCGCCGTCCCGAACGCCTCGATGCAGGTCCGGTAGAACTCGGGCCGGTCGTTGAAGACGGTTCCCAGCGAGATCAGCAGCACCGGGGCCCGCGACCGGGGGTTCCACTCCTCGGCGGCCTGCCGGCTGCTCAGCGACGGCCCGACGAAGTGGAAGCGCCCGTCGAAGGTGTCACCCGCCGGCTGGAACTCGCGAGGGACGAACACCAGGCTCGTCGGGGGCACGTGACCGAACATCAGGTCCGGGTCGTCCAGGAAGGCGTGGCCCTGCGCGAACTTCCCCATGTCCTGGACCGCGGCCACCAGCCGGGGGTGGGTGTGGTCGAAGTCGGCCGGCAGGTACACCTGCGCCGCCGAGAAGGACTCGTTCTCCGCGAAGGTCGGCACCAGGGAGACCTCCCGCACTTGGAGCAGGTTCGCCAGCATCCTGCCGGTGAAGGTCACCGAGTCGTAGCACACCGCGTCCGGCGGGTCGGCCGTGAAGTGCGCGGCCAGGACGGGGAAGGAGGCGCGCGCGTCGTCGAGGTAGTACTCCATCGTCACGGCGAGCTGTTCCGCCGTGAACTCGCCCCGCTCCGCCATGCCGGGCGGCAGCTGCGAGGGCAGGGTCACCGGCGACGCCCCGGCGGCGACGGCGGCGCCCACGGCGGCCGGTCCGGTGGCGTAGCTGACCCGGTGGCCGCGCCGGACCAGCTCCTCGACCAGCGGCAGGGTCGGGTTCACGTGCCCGGACGCGGGCGCGCTCACGAAGGCGAAGTGGGCCATCAGCCCTCCTCCAGGATGACCGGCAGGGTCTTGTGGCCGTTGGTGAAGAAGGAACCCAGCGGTTCGAGTACGGACGACGGGACGGCCAGCCGCAGCCCGGGGAACCGGGAGAACAGCGCGGACAGCGCCGTCGTCGCCTCCAGTTTCGCCAGCGGGCTGCCGAGGCAGAAGTGCACGCCGTGCCCGAAGGTGAGGTGGTCGGCCCGCGACGGCCGGACGACGGAGAAGTCCTCCGCGTCGGCCCCGTGCTGCGCCGGGTCGCGGCCGGCCGCGCCGAAGGACAGCAGGATCGCCTCGCCCTTGCGGATCAGCACGCCGTCCGCGGCGATGTCCTCCACGGCGTAGCGCAGCGGCAGGTTCGGCACCGGTGCCTGCCAGCGCAGCGTCTCGTCGACGACGTCCTCCCACGTGCTGGTCCCGGACCGCACCAGGGCGAGCTGGGACGGGTGGGTGGCCAGCGCGTGGACGGCGTGGTCGAGCAGGTTGACCGTCGTCTCGAAGCCGGCGGAGATGGTCAGCAGCAGGGTGTCCAGCAGTTCCCGCTCGGACAGCCGGGTGCCGTCCGCCTCCTGCGCGGCGATCAGGTCGCTGGTCATGTCGTCGCCGGGGTCGCGCCGTTTGGCGGCCACGAGTTCCTTGAGCAGCATGTACAGCTCGCCGGAGGCGGCCTGCACCCCGGCCGGGTCCGCGTCGAGGCTGAACACCGCGTCCACCAGCCGCCGCAGGTCCGCGCCCGTCTCCGCGGTCACCCCGAACAGTCCGGTGATGACCTGGATCGGCAGCGGGAACGCGAACCGCGCGCGCAGGTCGACCGGCTGCCCCGGCGGCACCGCGGCCAGGTCGGCGATCAGGCCGGCCGTGATCTCCTCGATGCGCGGCCGCATCGCCTTGATGCGGCGCGGGGTGAACGCCTTGGCGACCAGGCTGCGCAGCCTGGTGTGGTCGGCCCCGTAGGCGGTGAACATGTTCTGCATCGCGACCCACATGATCAGCGGCCAGTCCGGCGGGATGTCGCCGTCGCGCCACAGGGGCCAGTGCTTGTTCGCGTCCTTGGAGACCTTCGGGTCGAGCAGCAGCCTCTTCGCCAGGTCGTGCCCGGTGACGGCCCAGGCCGACACGCCGCCGGGCAGTCGGACGCGGGTGGCCGGGCCCCGCTCGCGGAGGGCGGCGGCCTCGCCGAAGACGTCGCCGCCCGAGGGGTCGATGACGTACGCGTCGGCGGGCGCGGCCTGCGCGCGCACCGGCTCGGTGAAGGTGGTGGTGGTGCGGGGCCGGGGCGGCTCGGTGACCTCCAGCAGGGCCGCGGTGAACCGCGAACCCATGCCGAGGCCGATCGACATGACGGTGTCGCCGGGCTTGAGCGTCTCGTCGTGCAGCAGGTGGTCGATGCCGAGCAGTTGGTCGCACGGCCCGACGTGGCCGAGCTCGCGCAGCATCGGCCAGGTGGTGCGGCCCAGGTCGATGCCGAGCGGCTCCAGCACGACGACCTCCAGTTGGGCCAGGCCCAGGCCGGTGACGACGAACCTGGTGATGTCGGCGACGCCGACGCCGCCCTCCTTGGCGGCCTGCTCGACCGCGGCGACCAGGGCCCCGCTCATCAGCGTCAGGTACGGCGCCAGGCCGGTGACCTCGATCGGCGTGCGGTTCCGGTGGCCCGCCGGGTCCGGGATGGTCGGGGTGGCGAGGACCTCCATCTGGGTCGCGGAGCTGTTGGCGGTCGCGACCAGCCGCGCCCGGCCGGACTCGCGGTTGAGCACGGCCGCGGCCGCGCCGTCGGCCAGGAAGATCCCGATGCTGGGCTGCCAGCGCTCCCACCGCGGCGGCAGGAACCGGGCGGTGGCGGTGACCAGGGTCGCGGTCGCGGCCGGGTCGGCCACCAGGTGCGCGGCGGCGGACTGGAGCGCGGCCGAGCCGCCGTTGCTGGTCGCCTCGACCTCGTAGACGAGGGCGTGGCCGAGGCCGAGGACGCGCTGCAGGTGGCAGGAGGACGCCATGTGGTCCTGGTGGTCCATCTGGGCGTAGGCGGCCATGGCGATGTCGGCGCCGGTGAGGCCGGACTCGCGCAGGGCTCCGATCGCCGCGTGCACGGCCATCGCGTGCTCGGTGACGTCCTCGGAGCTGGTGAACGACACGAAGTCCGACAGTGCGAGCAGCCGCCGCATGGTCGCGGTGTCCGGCACGGCCTGCGTCGCGGGCGTGCGGGGCGGCAGGTACCGTCCCGTTCCGCCGATGTACACGTTGTCCCAGATCATGCGTGGTCCTTTCCCCTGAGTTCGGACAGCCCGGCGCCGTAGCCGGTGAAGTCGAGGAGCCACGTGCTGATGGCCAGCGCCGTGGCCGCGGAGTGCTCCTCCAGGACGGTGAAGTGGTCGCCCGGGACGGTGAGCACGTCCTGCGCGGTGGTGGACAGCCGGGGCCACGGGCGCTTCCCGGTGCCCACCAGCAGCACCGGCGCGGTGACGGGCTCCGGGGCGCCGGCCAGGTCGAGGTAGCGGCCCATGGCCACCAGCCGGTCGTCGTCGACCGGCTGGACCTGGTGACCGGCGTCGAGCATGCCGGTGAGCACGCCCGGCAGGTCGTCGGGGTAGCCGTCGATGAGCACCACGGCGCTGGGCCGGGCCCCGCGCCGCTCCAGTTCCCCGGCGGTCGCCAGCGCCAGCCACGCGCCCACCGAACGGCCGACCAGCACCGGCGCGGCGACCGTCGACGCGGCCTCGGCGAGTGCGCGGACCAGGACGTCGGCGTCCGCGGGCAGCGGGTCGCCGGCGAAGCCCGGCAGGGTGACCGCCGTGACGTCGCGGGCGGCCTCCAGCGCCGCGGCGAACCGCCCGTACTCCTCGATGCCGCCGGACGCCAGCGCGGACGGCAGGCAGACCAGCGACGGCTGGAGGAAACCGGTCGCGAGGGCGACCGCCTCGGCCTTGGGCGCGTCGGTGGCCGGGCTCAGCCGGGACGCCGTGGCGAGCAGGTCGAGGCCGTCCCGCGCGCGGCCGACGTCGAGGGCCTTGCGCAGCAGGCGCTCCATCGGCCCGGTGACCCGGTTCTCCGGCGAGCACAGCTGCCCGTAGAGGTGGTGGACGAGCTGTTCGGGCGTCGGGAAGTCGAAGACGAGGGTCGCCGGGAGCTGGAGCCCGGTGGCCGTGTTGAGCCGGTTGCGCAGCTCGATGGCGGTCAGCGAGTCGACGCCGTGGTCGCGGAACGGCTGACGCGGGTCGTCGATCCCGCCGGGGGCCATCCCGAGGATGCCCGCGCTGTGCCCGACGACCAGGTCGAGCAGCAGGGCGCGCTGTTCGGGCTCGGGCAGGGCTTCGAGCCGGGCCCGCAGCTCGCCCGGGCCGGCCGCCGGCGCCGGCGCGCGCCGCGGCCGGACGAGTCCGCGCAGCAGCGCGGGCGGGGTGTCGACCGCCGCGAGGTCGAGGCGGACCGGCACCAGCGCCGGGCGTTCGCCGGCCAGGGCGGTGTCGAACAGGCCGAGGGCCTGCTCGGTGGCCAGCGGCAGCATGCCGGTCCTCGCCAGTCGGCGGTGGTCCGCCTCGGTCAGGTTCCCGGTGATGCCGCTGGACTCGGCCCACTGGCCCCAGGCGAGGGAGGTGGCCGGCAGGCCGCGCGCGTGCCGGTGCTCGGCGAGCGCGTCGAGGAACGCGTTCGCGGCGGCGTAGTTGGCCTGCCCGGGGGCGCCGAACACCCCGGACGCCGAGGAGAACAGCACGAACGCCCGCAGGTCCAGGTGCTCGGTGGCCTCGTGCAGGTGCCACGCGGCATCGGCCTTCGCGTGCAGCACCGTGTCGACCTGCTCCGGTGTCATCGTTCCCACCAGGGCGTCGTCGACGACCCCGGCGGCGTGCACGACGACCCGCAGGTCGGGAATCGAGGCGACGAGGTCCCGCAGTGCCGCGCGGTCGCCGGCGTCGCAGGCGACCACGGTGAGGGCGGCGCCCAGCTCCTGCCGGAGCCCGGGCGGCTCGACGCCGCGGCGGCCGGCGAGCACCACGTGCCGGGCGCCGTGCCGCGCGACCAGGTGCCGGGCGACCAGGACGCCGAGGGTGCCGGTGCCGCCGGTGATCAGCACGGTGCCGTCCAGGGGCGCGCCGTCCAGGGGCCCGGCCGACCCGGCCGGGGCGGTCGGGGCGGCCGGGGCGGCCGGGGCGGCCCGCACCAGCCTCGGCACGAGGGCGGTGCCGTCGCACAGCCGGATCTCGGGCTCGCCGTCGGCCACGGCGGCGCGCACCGCGGCGGGAACCGCC
This sequence comes from Kitasatospora fiedleri, assembly GCF_948472415.1. Taxonomy (NCBI): domain Bacteria; kingdom Bacillati; phylum Actinomycetota; class Actinomycetes; order Kitasatosporales; family Streptomycetaceae; genus Kitasatospora; species Kitasatospora fiedleri. The sequence continues at coordinate 837,371 of NZ_OX419519.1, forward strand.
CGCCGCGAGGCGGCCGTGCCGTCGTGCCGGACGGTCAGGATGCGCCCGGGGTTCTCGCTGTGCGCGCTGCGCAGGAAGCCGCGGGCGGCGGCCGAGGCCAGGTCGTCGCCGGTGAGGACCACGAGCCGGGCCGGCGTGTCGGTGGCCAGGAACTCCCGGACCCTGCCGAGCAGTTCCCGGGTCACCGCGTGGGCGGCCGCGGCAGGTTCGCCCTCGCCGGCGACCTCGTGGAGGACCGTCTCGGTGCCCGGGCCGTCCGGTGCCGCCATCGGGGTCCAGTCGACGGCGAACAGCGTGTTCGGCCGGTGCCCGGCCGCGGGGCCCCCCGCTTCGACGGGCCGCAGGACGATCTCGTCGATGCTGACGACCGGCGTCCCGGCGGTGTCGGTGATCCGCACCGCGTAGGTGTCCGGCCCGGTCGGGTGCAGCACCGCGCGGACCGTCGCGGCCGACCCGGTGACCGACACGCCGGAGAACGAGAAGGGCAGCCGCGCCGGACTGCCGCCGTCCTCGGCCGCGAGCCCGGCGAGCAGGGTCAGCGGCTGGATGGCGGCGTCCAGGAGCGCGGGGTGGACGCGGTAGCCGGTGAGCTGCCCGGGGTCCGCCGGGAAGCTCACCTCGGCGTGCAGGTCCTCGCCGTGCCGCCGGACGGCGGTGAGTCCCCGGAAGGTCGGCCCGTAGTCGTAACCGGCTTCGGCGAGCCGGTCGTGGAGCGAGCCGATGTCGATCGGCGCGGCCTCGCCGGCGTCCGTGCCGGGCGCGTCCGTCCGGTCGGCCCGGTCCGCCGCCGGGCTGAGCACGCCGGTCGCGTGGCGGGTCCACTCGTCGGGCTCGGCGGAGGTGCGGGAGTGGACGGTGACGGGTCGGCGTCCGGTGTCGTCGGGCGCGCCGACGGTGACCTGCACGTGCACGCCGTCGCGCTCGGACAGCACGAGCGGCGCCTCCAGGACCAGTTCGGACAGGACAGGACTGGCCGTGTGCTCGCCGGCGTGGACGGCCAGGTCCACGAACGCCATCGCGGGCAGCAGGGGCGAGCCCGCGATGACGTGTTCGGTGAGCCACGGGTGGGCGGACCCGGAGAGCTTCCCGGTCAGCACCACGCCCTGCCCGTCGGGGAGCTTCACCAGGGACCGCAGCAGCGGGTGGTCGGGCGTGTCGGGGCCCTCCGCCGGGGTGGTGGGCCGGAGCCAGTAGTGCTGGTGCTGGAAGGCGTACGAGGGAACCCACACGTCCGACTTCCCGACCGGCGGGGTCCAGTCCGCCGCGCCGTCGGCCCACAGCCGTCCCAGACCGGCGAACAGCCGCTCCACGGAGTCACCGTGACGGCGCATCAGGCCGTTCGGCACCAGCGACGGGTGCGGACCCACCTCCACGAACCCCGTGACGCCCTGGCCGGACAGCCAGTCCATGGCGTCCGCGAACCGGACCGGCTCCCGCACCTGCCGCACCCAGTAGTCCGGCTCCCCCAGGTCCACCGGATGTCCGGCCACCGTGGAGACCACCGGGACCACCGGCGTACCGAACGACAACCCTCCGGCGACCCGGGCGAGTTCGTCCAGCACCGGGTCCATCCGCGCCGAATGGAACGCGTGGCTGACCTCCAGCCGCCGCACCCGACGCCCACGACCCCGCCACACCTCGGCAACCGCCAGCACCGCCGCCTCGTCACCCGACACCACCACCGCGTCCGGCGCGTTCACCGCCGCCACCTCCACACCAGGCACCAGCGATTCCGCCACCTCCTGGACCGACGCCTGGAGCGACACCATCGCCCCGCCACCGGGCAGTTCCTGCATCAACCGGCCTCGCGTGCTCACCAAGGCGCAGGCGTCCTCCAGCCCCAAAACCCCCGCCACATGCGCCGCAGCCACCTCGCCCACCGAATGTCCCACCACGAAATCCGGTCGTACGCCCAACGATTCCACCAGCCGGAACAGCGCCACCTCCAACGCGAACACCCCGGCCTGGGTGAACCGCGTCTGCCCCAGCACCCCCTCCGCGTCCTCGAACAGCACCTCCACCGGCAACCCCAACACCCCGCACACCTCGTCCAACACCCGCGCGAACACCGGAAACACCCCGTACAGACCCCGACCCATCCCCGCCCACTGACCACCCTGACCGGAGAACACGAACGCCGACTTCCCCGAGTCGCGAGCCTCGCCGGTCACCAGCCCGGGATGCGCCTCCCCGCGGACCAGGGCCGCCAGGGCCTCCGGTCCGGTCACCACGGCCCGGTGGGCGAACCGGGTCCGCGCGGCGAGCGCGGCGGCGATTCCGTCCGCGTCAGCGTCGGGGGCCTTGGCCGCGTACGCCTGTAGCCTGCGGGCCTGTTCGTGCAGCGCCGCGTCCGACTTGGCCGACAGCAGCCACGGCACCGGCGCGACGGCTGCGGGCGCGGACGTGGGAGTGGCAGGGGAGCCGGACGATGTCTCCTCTGCCGGTGCCGGGTCCGGTGCCTCCAGGATCACGTGCGCGTTGGTGCCACTGATGCCGAACGCCGAGACGCCCGCGCGGCGCGGGCGGCCGTTGTCGGGCCACGGCCGGGCCTCGGTCAGCAGCCGGACGCTTCCGGCTTCCCAGTCGACGTGCGTGCTCGGCGCGTCGACGTGCAGCGTCGGCGGCAACTGCCCGTGCCGCATCGCCATCACCATCTTGATCACACCCGCCACACCCGCCGCCGCCTGGGTGTGCCCGATGTTCGACTTCACCGACCCCAACCACAACGGCTCGGAACGATCCTGACCGTAGGCGGCCAGTAGCGCCTGGGCCTCGATGGGGTCGCCCAGCGTGGTGCCGGTGCCGTGGGCCTCCACCGCGTCCACCTCGGACGGCTGCAACCCGGCACTGGCCAACGCCTGCTGGATGACGCGTTCCTGGGAGGGGCCGTTGGGCGCGGTCAGCCCATTGGACGCGCCGTCCTGGTTGACCGCCGAACCCCGCACCACCGCCAGCACCCGGTGACCGTTGCGGCGGGCGTCCGACAGGCGCTCCAATAGCACCAGACCGGCGCCCTCGCCCCAGCCCGTGCCGTCGGCCGCCTCGGCGAACGCCTTCACCCGGCCGTCGGCGGCAAGCCCCCGCTGCCGGGAGAAGTCGATGAAGGCGGCGGGTGTCGCCATCACCGTCACCCCGCCGGCCAGCGCCAGCGAGCACTCACCCGCCCGCAGCGCCTGCGCCGCCAGGTGGATCGCCACCAGCGACGACGAGCACGCCGTGTCCACCGACACCGCCGGACCCTCCAGCCCCAGCAGGTACGACACCCGCCCGGAGGTCACACTCGTCGCCGTGCCGGTGGCCACGTAGCCGTCCGCGTCGCGGGAGATCTGGTCTACTCCGCCCGCGTAGCCGGATGCCCAGATGCCGGTGAACACGCCCGTCCGGCTGCCCTGCAACGACGTCGGATCGATCCCCGCGTCCTCGAACGTCTCCCACACCGTCTCCAGCAGCACCCGCTGCTGCGGGTCCATGGCGAGTGCCTCACGCGGCGAGATCCCGAAGAACGCGGCGTCGAAGCCACCCGCATCCGCGAGGAAGCCGCCCGACCGCGTGTACGACGTCCCCGGGCCACCGGCCGGATCGTAGAGACGACCCACGTCCCACCCACGGTCCGACGGGAACTCACCCACCGCGTCCACCCCGCCCGCGACCAGATCCCACAACTCCTGCGCCGAGCCCACCCCGCCCGGATACCGGGCCCCCAACCCCACCACCACGACCGGATCACCCGACACCGCGACCCCGACCGGCCCGGGCACGACCGTCCGGCGCTCCTCGCCGAGGACCGCCTCACGCAGGTGTGCGGCCAATCGGGCCGGGGTCGGATGGTCGAAGACCATCGTCGCCGACAGCCGCACTCCGACCGCCGTGGACAGCCGGTTGCGCAGTTCCACCGCGGTGAGCGAGTCGAAGCCCAGGTCCTTGAAGGCCAGGTCGGCACCGATCTCGTCGCTGCGGCCCAGCACGGCCGAGGCGTGGGTGCGGACCAGGTCGAGCAGGAGCTCGCGTTGCCGGGCCTCGGGGAGCGATCCCAGCCGGCCCGCCAGTGCGGTGGTCCGCACCGGTGTGCGGGCGCGTGCCAGCGCGCGCAGCACCGGCCGGTCGCCCGGTGCGGGCACCTTGAGCACGGCCGCGACCACCGCCGGTTCCGCGGTGTCCAGGCCCCCGTCGAACAGGCCGAGTCCGTGGTCGGTCGCCATCGGCAGCAGCCCCGCGCGGGCGAGGCGTGCACGGTCGGTCTCGGACAGCTGCCCGGTCAGCCCGCTGTCCTCGGCCCACTGCCCCCAGGCCAGCGACACCCCGGGCAGGCCCTGGGCGCGCCGGTGGGCGGCCAGGCCGTCGAGGTAGGCGTTGGCTGCGGCGTAGTTGGCCTGTCCGGGGCTGCCGAGCGTGCCGGCCGCGGAGGAGAAGAGGACGAACGCCGCCAGGTCCCGTTCCCGGGTGAGCTCGTGCAGGTGCCAGGCGGCCCGGGCCTTGGGCTCCCAGACCGCCGCCAGCCGCTCGGGCGTCAGGGACTCGACGACACCGTCGTCGAGCACACCGGCCGCGTGCACGACCGCCGTCAGCGGGTGCGCGGCCGGGATCGCGTCCAGCACCGCCGCCAACGCGTCCCGGTCGGCCACGTCACAGGCCGCCACGGTCACCTGCGCGCCCAGCCCGGCCAGTTCCGCGCGCAGCGCCGCCCCGCCACCACGGCGGCTGACCAGCACCAGGTGCCGCACACCCCACTCGGCCACCAGGTGCCGGGCCACCAAGCCGCCCAGCGTCCCCGTACCGCCGGTGACCAGCACCGTCCCGGCCGGGTCGAGATCCGCGGGAACGGTCAGGACGATCTTCCCGACGTGCGCGGCCCGGCTCATGAACCGGAAGGCGTCCCGCGCGCGGCGGACGTCCCAGGTGGTGAGCGGTGGCAGGCGCAGCTCTCCTGCACCGAGCAGCCGGACGGCCTCGGCCAGGATCTCCCCGAGCCGCTCCGGTCCCGCGTCGGCCAGGTCGAAGGCCAGCACGCCGGGCCGGACGTCGGCCTTGCCCATCTCCACGAACCGCCCGCCGGGCGCGAGCAGCCGCAGGGAGGCGTCAAGGAACTCGCCGGACAGCGAGTTCAGCACCACGTCGAAGGGTCCGAACCGGTCGGCGAACTCCAGGGTCCGGGACGAGGCGATGTGGTCCTCGTCCAGCCCCAGGGCGCGCAGCGCGTCCCACTTGTCCGGGCTCGCGGTCGCGTGGACGTCCGCGCCCCAGAGCCGCGCGAGCTGGACCGCCGCCGTGCCGACGCCGCCGGTGCCGGCGTGGATCAGCACCCGGTCACCGGCCTTCAGCCCGCCCAGGTCGCGCAGGCCGTACCAGGCGGTCAGGAAGGCGATCGGCACGGCGGCGGCCTGGGCGAACGTCCACTCGTCGGGGATGCGCACCAGCACCCTGTGGTCGGCGACGGCCACCCGGCCGAACGCGCCGGGCAGCAGCCCGGCGACCCGGTCGCCCGGCCGCAGCCCGGTGACCTCGGTGCCGACCTCGGTGACGACGCCCGCGCCCTCGCTGCCGAGCAGCGCCGGGTCCGGGTAGACGCCGAGGGCGATCAGCACGTCCCGGAAGTTCAGGCCGGCCGCCCGCACGGCGACGCGCACCTCCCGGGGCCCGGGCGGGGCCTGCTCGTACGGCAGGAAGGCGAGGTCGTCCAGGCTGCCCGTGCCCGCCTGCGTCAGCCGTCCGTCGAACGCCTCCGGTGCGGAGCGCACGAGCCGGGGCACGTAGACGGCTCCCCGGCGCACCGCCACCTGGTCCTCGTCGCCGACCGACAGGCCCTCGGGCAGCTCGTCGGCGTCCACGAGCACGAACCGGCCGGGGTGCTCGGACTGCGCGGACCGGACCAGGCCCCACACGGCCGAGGCTTCCGGGTCACTCACCCGTCACCGGGAACGACGGCGACCGCGCCCCGCGTGCGCACCACGAGCCGCTCGCCGGGCCCGGCCAGGAAGTCCTGGACGGCCGTCAGCGCCTCGGCGACCGAGCCGGGCGAGACGACGGCGTCGCCGAGCGCGCCCTCGCCGGGGGTCAGCGGAATCCAGTCGAGGACGTACAGCGGGCCGCGTTCGGCCATCGGACGGGTGGTCAGCGCCTCGACGGTCGCCACCGGCTCGCCGGAGCGGTCCGCCAGGTGGACGGCGTACACGCCGGGGCCCGCCACCGTCAGCCGCACGCGTGCGGAGGTCACGCCGGTGCGGTGGACCGCGATCCCGCTCAGCGAGAACGGCAGCCGCACGTCGCCTTCCGTTCCGGCCAGCAGCGCCAGCGGGTGGAGGGCGGCGTCCAGCAGGGCCGGATGGACGGAGAACCGGGCCGCGTCCGGCACGGTGACCTCGGCGAACACCTCGTCGCCGCGGCGCCACACCGCCTGCACGGCCTGGAAGGCCGGACCGTACTCGTAGCCCGCCGCGGCGAGCGTGTCGTAGAGCCCGGTGACCGGCTCCGCACCGGCCGGCGGCCACTGCCTCAGCTCCTGCCCGACCACGGGTTTCCCGCTCACCGTGCCGGTGGCGTGCCGCACCCAGCCGTCCGTACTACGGGACCGGACGTCGACCGTGCGGCGGCCGGAGCCGTCCGGCTCGCCCACGACGACCTGCACGTCCACCGCGCCGTCCGCGGGCAGCACCAGCGGTGCCTCCAGCACCAGTTCCTCCACCGCCGCCCCGGCCGCGTGCACCACCAGCTCGACGAACGCCGTCGCGGGCAGCAGCACCGTCCCCCGGACGGAGTGGTCCGCGAGCCAGGGGTGGGTGGCCAGGGAGAGGCGGCCCGTCAGGACCCGCTGCCCGCCCACCTCGACAGCGGCGCCGAGCAGCGGGTGGTCCACCGAGTCGAGCCCGGCCGCGGACACGTCGCCCGCGCCGCCGGCGAGCCAGAACCGCGTCCGCTGGAAGGGGTAGGTGGGCAGCGCCACCGGCTCCCCTCCGGGGGACGGCCACCGCACCGGCACACCCGCGACGAACAGCCGCGCCGCAGCGGCCAGGAACTCGGCCGGGGTGCCGTGGTCACGGCGCAGCGTCCCGGTCACCACGCCCGTCTCGTGCTCCGCCAGCGCGGGCGTGAGCACCGGGTGCGGGCTGATCTCGACGAAGACGGTGCGGCCGTGGTCGAGCAGCGCACGGGTCGTCCGGTCGAACAGCACGGGTTCGCGGAGGTTGCGGTACCAGTAGGCGGCGTCGAGGGCGGAGGTGTCGACCGGCTCGCCGGTGACGGTGGAGTGGAAGGGGATCGTCGCCGGGTGGGGGGTGATGTCGGCCAGGTCGGTGAGGAGTTGGTCGCGGACCGCCTCGACCTGCGCGGAGTGGGCAGCGTAGTTGACGGGCAGGCGGCGGGCGCGGATGTCGTCGGCCTCACAGACCGTCAGCAGGTCGTCCAGCGCGTCCAGGTCACCCGACACGACGACCGAACCGGGGGCGTTGACCACCGCCACCGTCAGCCGACCGTCCCAACGGGCCGTGAACTCGACGGCCTGCTCGTGCCCGAGACCGACCGACACCATCCCGCCCCGGTCGGCCAACACGGCGAGCGCCCTGCTGCGCAGCGCCACCACCTTGGCCGCGTCCTCCAGGGACAGCGCGCCAGCCACGTACGCCGCCGCGATCTCGCCCTGCGAATGCCCCACCACCGCATCCGGCTCCACGCCGTGCGCGCGCCACAACTCCGCCAGCGCCACCATCACCGCGAACAGCGCGGGCTGCACCACATCCACCCGCTCCAACGAGCCACCGCCGGTCAGCACCTCCACCAACGACCAGTCCGTATAAGGCTCCAGAGCAGCCGCACACGCGTCGATCGCCGCCCGGAACACCGGCTCCGCGCCGTACAACTCCGCACCCATTCCCACCCACTGGGCACCCTGCCCCGGGAACACGAACACCGACCGACCCAGCGGACGGACGACCCCGGTCACCAGACCCGGCACCGACCGACCCTCCGCCAGCGCCATCAACGCCTCCGCACCATCCACCACCACGGCCCGGTGCTCGAACACCGTCCGGGCAGCCAGCGCGCCCCCGACCGCCGCCGGACTCACCTCGGGGTGCGCGGCGGTGAACTCGACCAGCCGACGCGCCTGTTCGCGCAGCGCCGCGTCCGACTTCGCCGACAGCATCCACGGCACCACCCCACCCGCCGACCCCGCCGACCCCGCCGAAACTGCGACCGGTTCCTCGGCCACCGCCTCGATCACCACGTGCGCGTTCGTCCCGCTGATGCCGAACGCCGAGACGCCCGCGCGGCGCGGGTGGCCGTTGTCGGGCCAGGGCCGGGCCTCGGTGAGCAGCCGGATGTTTCCGGTCTCCCAGTCGACGTGTGAGGTCGGCGCGTCGACGTGCAGCGTCGGCGGCAGTTGCCTGTGCCGCATCGCCATCACCATCTTGATCACACCGGCCGCACCCGCCGCCGCCTGGGTGTGGCCGATGTTGGACTTCACCGACCCCAACCACAGTGGCTCGGTGCGCCCCTGACCGTACGTCGCCAGCAGCGCCTGCGCCTCGATCGGTCACCCAGCGTCGTCCCCGTACCGTGCGCCTCCACCACGTCCACGTCCGACCCCGACAGTCCCGCGTTCGCCAGCGCCTGGAGGATCACCCGCTCCTGCGACGGGCCGTTCGGCGCGCCGAGGCCGTTGGAGGTGCCGTCCTGGTTGACCGCCGAGCCCCGCACCACCGCCAGCACCCGGTGCCCGTTGCGGCGGGCGTCGGACAACCGTTCCAGCAGCACCAACCCCGAACCCTCACCCCACGCCGTACCGTCCGCCGCCTCGGCGAACGCCTTCACCCGGCCGTCGGCAGCCAGGCCGCGCTGGCGCGAGAACTCGGTGAACCCCAGCGGGGTCGCCATCACCGTCACCCCGCCGGCCAGGGCCAGCGAGCACTCTCCCGAGCGCAGCGCCTGCGCCGCCAGGTGGATCGCCACCAGCGAGGACGAGCAGGCGGTGTCCAGCGAGACCGCCGCGCCCTCCAGCCCCAGCAGGTAGGCGATCCGGCCGGAGGTCACGCTGGTCGCGGCGCCCGTACCGAGGTAGCCCTCGGCGTCGGAGGGTGCCCGGTCGCCGTAGCCGGAGGACCAGATGCCGGTGAACACGCCGGTGTGGCTGCCGCGCAGCGAGGTCGGGTCGATCCCGGCGTGCTCGAACGTCTCCCACGCGGTCTCCAGCAGCACCCGCTGCTGCGGGTCCATCGCCAACGCCTCACGCGGCGAGATGCCGAAGAACTCCGCGTCGAAGCCCGCCGCGTCCGCGAGGAACCCACCCGACCGCGTGTACGACGTCCCCGGATGATCCGCGTCCGGATGGAACAGCCCCTCCACGTCCCAGCCACGGTCCGACGGGAACCCCCCGATCGCATCCACCCCACCCGACACCACACCCCACAGCTCCTCCGGCGACCCCACCCCACCCGGCAGCCGGCACCCCATCCCCACGATCACCACCGGATCGACCCCACCACCCACCGACGCCACCGACTCCACCGACGCCACCGACTCCACCGACTCCACCGACTCCACCGACTCCACCGACGCAACATCCCGGCTCGCACCGAGGACCCGGCTCAGCAGGTGCTCGGCGAGTTGCCGCGGGGTGGGGTGGTCGAAGGTGACGGTGGCGGGCAGGCGCAGGCCGGTGGCGCTGTTGAGCCGGTTGCGCAGTTCGACGGAGGTCAGGGAGTCGAAGCCGAGGTCCTTGAACGGCTGCCCGTCCCGTACGGCCCCCGGTTCGCGGTGACCGAGCACGGCGGCGGTGTGGGCGGTGACCAGGTCGAGTGCGGCGCGCAGCCGTTCGGCCTCCGGCAGCGACCGCAGGCGGTCGGCGATCGCGCCGTGCCGCGCCGGGCGCCGGGCCGCCGTGCGGGAGACGAGGCCCTTGAGGGCGGCCGGGTCGCGGGGGCACTCGGCGCACTGGCCATCACGGACAGGTCGAGGCGGACCGGCACCAGGGTGGCCCGGTCCGCGGCCAGCCGCGTCGAACAGCGCCAGGGCGTGGTCGGTGGCCAGCGGCACGACCCCGGCCCGCAGCAGCCGGTCCTGGTCGGCAGCGGTCAGCTGCCCGGTCATGCCGCTCGGCTCGGCCCAGTAGCCCCAGGCGAGCGAGGTCGCGGGCAGGCCCTGGCGCGCCGGTGCACGGCGAGGGCGTCGAGGAAGGTGTTGGCCGCGGCGTAGTTGGCCTGTCCGGGGCTGCCGAGCGTGCCGGCCGCCGAGGAGAAGAGGACGAACGCCGCCAGGTCCCGTTCCCGGGTGAGCTCGTGCAGGTGCCAGGCGGCCCGGGCCTTGGCTCCCAGACCGCGCCAGCCGCTCGGGGGTCAGGGACTCGACGACACCGTCGTCGAGCACACCCGCCGCGTGCACGACCGCCGTCAGCGGATGCGCGGCCGGAATCGCGTCCAGCACCGCCGCCAACGCGTCCCGGTCCGCCACGTCGCACGCGGCCACCGTCACCTCCGCGCCCAGCCCCGCCAACTCCTCACACAGCGCCGCCCCGCCACCACGGCGACTCACCAGCACCAGGTGCCGCACACCCCACTCGGCCACCAGGTGCCGGGCCACCAGGCCACCCAGCGTCCCCGTACCACCGGTGACCAGCACCGTCCCAGCCGGATCGAAACCCACCGGAACGGTCAGGACGATCTTCCCGACGTGACCGGCCCGGCTCATGAACCGGAACACGTCGACCGCGTCCCGGACTTGGCGCACGTCCAGCGGCAGCGGTGCGAACCCGCCGTCCGCGAAGGCCCGCAGGACGGCGTCCAGGAGTTCGCCGAGCCGGTCCGGCCCCGCGTCGGCGATGTCGAACGCCCGGTAGACGATGTCGGGGTGGTCGGCCGCGTCGCGGATGTCGGTCTTGCCCATCTCCACGAAACGCCCGCCGGGCGCGAGCAGCCGCAGGGAGGCGTCCAGGAACTCACCGGACAGCGAGTTCAGCACCACGTCCATCGGGGGGAACTTCCGCTCGAACTCCAGGGTCCGCGACGAGGCGATGTGCTCCTCGTCCAGCCCGAGGTCACGCAGCACGTGCCACTTGCCCGGGCTCGCCGTGGCGAACACCTCGGCCCCGAGCCGCCGGGCCAGTTGGATCGCCGCCATGCCGACACCGCCCGTACCGGCGTGGATCAGCACCCGGTGGCCGGCCGCCAGCCCGCCCAGGTCGCCGAGGCCGTACCAGGCGGTCAGGAACACCACGGGCACCGACGCGGCCCGGGCGAACGACCAGTCGTGGGCATCCGCACCAGCAGTCGCTGGTCGGCCACGGCGACCGGGCCGAAGGCGCCGGGGACCAGGCCCATGACGCGGTCGCCGGGCCGGAACGGGCTGTCCGGGCCGGTGTCGAGGACGACGCCCGCGCCCTCGCCGCCCATCAGGGCCGCGCCGGGGTAGACGCCGAGGGCGATCAGCACGTCCCGGAAGTTGAGTCCGGCCGCCCGCACGGCGATCCGGACCTGCCCGGGCCGCAGCGGTTCCATGAGCTCCGGGCGGGCACCAGCGCCAGGTCGTCGATGCTGCCGGTGCCCGTGTCCTCCAACCGCCACACCCCGGGCGGCGGGTCAGGCCCGCGCCGACGCGGACCAGGCGGGGACGCGCAGCGCCCCCTGACGTACCGCCAGTTCCGGCTCGTCCGTGCCGGCGATCAGCGCGGGGTCCCAGCTCGGGTCGGCGTCGACCAGCACGAACCGGTCGGGGTGCTCGGCGGCGGCGCTGCGGACCAGGCCCCGGACCATCGCGTGGTGGAGGCCGACCACGTCACCGGGCGCGGCGGCGACGGCGTTGCGGGTGACGACCGCCAGCCGCGTCCGCCCGCCCGCCAAGTGGTCCCGGATCACGGCGAGCACGCTCCGCGCGCTCTCGTACGCCGCCTCGACGGGGTCCGCGCCGGGCGCCGCCTCGGGCACCTCGTGGACGATCGGCTCCGCGAGGTCACCGCCCGTCGAGGCCGGTTCGACGGGGACCCAGTCGAGTGCGTACAGGCTGTCCGGCACGGCGGCGGCGTCGCGGACGGTCAGCGACGTGATGACGGCGACCGGGGTGCCGTCCGGCTCGGCCACGGCCACGGTGTACGTGTCCGGCCCGGTGGCGGACAGGCGCACCCGCAGCGGCCCGCGGCCGGCGGGCCGGATCGCCACCCCGGTGAACGCGAACGGCAGGCCGGTGCGGTCGGTGAGGAACGCCATGGGGTGCAGGGCGGCGTCGAGCAGCGCGGGGTGCAGGGCGAACGGCTCCTCGGCGGGGAGCTCCACCTCGGCGTAAACGGTGTCGCCGACCCGCCGGGCCGACGTGACGCCCTGGAACGCCGGCCCGTACGCGTAACCGAGCGCGGCCAGCGAGTCGTAGAGCCCGTCGACGTCGAGGGGCTCACCGGTCGACGGCCAGTCCCAGGCGCTCAGCACCGGCTCCTCACCCAGGGTCCCGGTGGCGTGCCGCACCCACGCGTCGCCGTCGCGCGAGTACACCGTGAGCGGGTGGCGGCCGTCGTCCTCGGGTCCCACGACGACCTGGAGGTGCACCGGCGTGTCGTCGAGGACGAGCGGCGTTTCGAGCACCAGCTCCTCGACCGCCCGGCCGAGCCGGCCGGCCGCGTGGGCGGCCAGCTCCGCGAACGCGGTGCCGGGCAGGAGGACGGCGCCCGCACGGCGTGGTCGGCCAGCCACGGGTGGGTGGTGAGCGAGATCCGTCCGCTGAGCACCGCGCCGTCGCGCAGTTCCACGAACGTGCCGAGCAGGGGGTGGTCGCCCGACGCCGCCGGGACGGGCCGCAGCCAGTACGGCTCGCGCTGGAAGGCGTACGTCGGCAGGCTGACGGGCTCGGTGGTGTCCGGGAACCGCCAGTCGACCGGGACGCCGTGGACGTGCAGGCGGCCGAGCGGGGCGAGGAAGTCGTCCTGGTCGCGCCGGAGCGTGCCGGTGACCAGGAGGTCGGAGCCGTGCCGGTGGCCGGTCTCCTCGACAGCGGCGACCAGGACCGGGTGCGGGCTGACCTCCACGAAGACGGTGTGGCCGTGGTCGAGCAGCAGCCGGGTGGCGAGGTCGAATCGGACGGGTTCGCGCAGGTTGCGGTACCAGTAGGCGGCGTCGAGGACGGAGGTGTCGACCGGCTCGCCGGTGACGGTGGAGTAGAACGGGACCGCCGCCGGGTGCGGGGTGATGCCGGCGAGGTCGGTGAGGAGTCGGTCGCGGACCGCCTCGACCTGCGCGGAGTGGGCGGCGTAGTCGACGGGCAGGCGCCTGGCGCGAATGTCGTCGGCCTCGCAGGCCGTCAGCAGTTCGTCCAGCGCGTCCAGGTCACCCGACACCACCACACTGTCCGCCGAGTTGACCACCGCCACCGTCAGCCGACCGTCCCAACGGGCCGTGAACTCGACGGCCTGCTCGTGCCCGAGACCGACCGACACCATCCCGCCCCGGTCCGCCAGCGCCACCAGCGCCCTGCTGCGCAGCGCCACCACCCTGGCGGCGTCCTGCAACGACAACACCCCGGCCACGTACGCCGCCGCGATCTCGCCCTGCGAATGCCCGACGACGGCGTCCGGCTCCACGCCGTGCGCGCGCCACAGTTCGGCCAGCGCCACCATCACCGCGAACAGCGCGGGCTGCACCACATCCACCCGCTCCAACGAGCCACCGCCGGTCAGCACCTCCACCAACGACCAGTCCGTATAAGGCTCCAGAGCAGCGGCACACGCGTCGATCGCCGCCCGGAACACCGGCTCCGCGCCGTACAACTCCGCGCCCATCCCCACCCACTGGGCACCCTGCCCCGGGAACACGAACACCGACCGACCCAGCGGACGGACGACCCCGGTCACCAGACCCGGCGCCGTGCCACCCTCGGCCAGGGCGTCCAACGCCTCCGCACCGCGCACCACCGCACGGTGCTCGAAACGCGACCGCCCCGCCAACGCCCGACCCACCGCCACCGCGCCGGCTCCCGGCTGCTCGGCCAGGAAAGCGCCCAGCCGACGTGCCTGTTCGCGCAGCGCCGCGTCCGACTTCGCCGACAGCACCCACGGCACCATGCCACCCGCCGACCCCGCCGAAGCCCCGACCGGCTCCTCGGCCACCGCCTCGATCACCACGTGCGCGTTCGTCCCGCTGATGCCGAACGCCGAGACGCCCGCGCGGCGCGGATGGCCAGTCTCCGGCCACGGCCGGGCCTCGGTCAGCAGGGCGACCCGGCCCGCCGACCAGTCGACGTGGGAGGTCGGCGCGTCCACGTGCAGCGTCGGCGGCAACTGCCCGTGCCGCATCGCCATCACCATCTTGATCACACCGCGACACCGGCAGCGGCCTGCGTGTGCCCGAGGTTCGACTTCACCGACCCCAACCACAACGGCTCGGTGCGCCCCTGACCGTACGTCGCCAGCAGCGCCTGCGCCTCGATCGGATCACCCAGCGTCGTCCCCGTACCGTGCGCCTCCACCACGTCCACGTCCGACCCCGACAACCCCGCATGGGCCAACGCCTGCCGGATGACGCGTTCCTGCGACGGACCGTTCGGCGCCGCGAGCCCGTTGGACGCACCGTCCTGGTTCACCGCCGAACCCCGCACCACCGCCAGCACCCGGTGCCCGTTGCGGCGGGCATCCGACAACCGCTCCAACAGCACCAGACCGGCGCCCTCGCCCCAGGACGTCCCGTCGGCCGCCTCGGCGAACGCCTTCACCTTGCCGTCGACGGCGAGCCCCCGCTGCCGGGAGAACTCGACGAACCCCGCGGGCGTCGCCATCACCGTCACCCCGCCGGCCAGCGCCAGCGAGCACTCCCCCGCCCGCAGCGCCTGCGCCGCCAAGTGAATCGCCACCAGCGACGACGAGCACGCCGTGTCCACCGACACTGCCGCGCCCTCCAGCCCCAGCAGGTACGACACCCGCCCGGAGGTGGCGCTGGTGGCGATGCGGTGGCGAGGAAGCCTTCGAGGTCCGGCGGCGGCTGGTGGCCGTAGCCGGACGACCACAGGCCGGTGAAGACGGCCGTGCGGCTGCCGCCGAGTGCGGTCGGGTCGATCCCGGCGTGCTCGAAGGTCTCCCAGGCGGTCTCCAGCAGGACCCGCTGCTGCGGGTCCATCGCCAACGCCTCGCGCGGCGAGATGCCGAAGAACCCGGCGTCGAACCCGGCGCCGTCGGCGAGGAAGCCGCCCGACCGGGTGTAGGTCGTGCCCGGCCGGTCCGGGTCGGGGTCGTGGACGACGTCCCAGCCGCGGTCCGGCGGGAACTCGGTGATCGCGTCGACACCGTCCGAGACCAGCCGCCACAGGCCGTCCGGGGACTCCACCCCGCCCGGGTAGCGGCAGCCCATGCCGATGATCGCGATCGGTTCGCGCGCGGCCTCCTCCAGGTCGGCGAGGCGCCTGCCGAGCACCCCCAGGTCGGCCGTGGCGCGCTTGAGGTAGGTGCGGAGCTTCTCTTCGTCAGACATCGCTACTCCTCAGCGTGGCGGACTCGCCCGAGCGGATGACCTCGGTCCTGCGGTGCGCATCGTCCAGAAGGCTGAACAGTTCGTCGTCGCTGGCCTCGTCGACGCCGGCCGCGGAGCCGGTGCGCCGGGCGGTCCAGGCCGCGAGCAGTGCTTCGAGGCGGGCCGCGACGGTGTCGTGGTCGGCGTCGGCGGCCGCCGCGTCCAGGCTGGACTTGAGCCGGTCGAGTTCGGCGAGCAGGGGGTCCGGGCCGCCGGTGCCGTGCAGTCGCGCGTGCACGAAGGCGGCGAGGCGGGCCGGGGTCGGGTGGTCGAAGACGAGCGTGGCGGCAGGCGCAGGCCGGTGTCCGCGTCGAGCTGGTTGCGCAGCTCCACGGCGGTCAGCGAGTCGAACCCGATGTCGGTGAACGCCTGGTCGGGGTCGACCGCCTGCGGCGACGCGTGCCCCAGGACGAGGGCGACCTGGCCCACGACCAGGTGCAGCACGTCGGCCTGCGTCCATACCCGCTCGGCGGCCGGCCTGCGCCGGGGCCGCACCAACTCCCGCAGCAGCGCGGGCGGGTCACCGGCCCGGCGCAGCGCCGGCAGGTCGAACCTGACGGGGGCGAGGGTCGGGGTGCCCGCGGTCAGCGCGGCGTCGAACAGGGCCAGCGCGTCCGCCGTCGGCAGCGGCCGTACCCCGGCCCTGGCCAGGCGGTGCCGGTCGGTGGCGGTCAGGCCGCCGGTCATCCCGCTGGCCTCCGCCCAGTAGCCCCAGGCGAGCGACACGGCCGGCTGCCCCTGGGCGTGCCGGTGCGCGGCGAGGCCGTCGAGGTAGGCGTTGGCCGCCGCGTAGTTCGCCTGGCCCGCGCCGCCCAGCACGCCGGACGCCGAGGAGAACAGGACGAACGCCTCCAGGTCGGCGGTCAGTTCGTGCAGGTGCCGCGCCGCGAGGGCCTTCGGCTCCCACACCCGCGCGAACTGCTCCGGGGTGAGGGACTCCACGACGGTGTCGGCCAGCGTGCCCGCGGCGTGGACCACCGAGGTGACCGGGTGGTCGGCGAGCAGCCGCGCCACCGCCGCGCGGTCGGCCACGTCGCACGCCAGGACGTCGGCGGTCGCGCCCAGCGCCGCCAGCTCGGCGGTCAGCGCGGCCGCGCCGGGGGCGTCCGGGCCGCTGCGGCTGACCAGCAGCAGGTGCCGCACGCCGTGCTCCGCAGCGAGGTGGCGGGCGATCGTGGCGCCCAGGGTGCCGGTGCCGCCGGTGACCAGCACCGTGCCCTCGGGGCCGAGCAGCGAGGGCAGCGGTTCGGTCCGGGCCCGTTCGAGGCGGGGGACGTGAACGGCGCCGCCGCGGATCGCGAGCTGGGGCTCGTCGCCGGCCAGCCGGATCTCGTCGCCGTCGGCGGCGTCGACCAGCACGAACCGGCCGGGGTGCTCGGTGGCGGCCGACCGGACCAGGCCCCAGACGGCGGCGGCCTGCGGGTCGACGTCCTCGCCCGGCCGCACCGGCACGGCGTTGCGCGTGGCGACCACCATCCGCGGGGTGTCCGTGGCGAGGAAGTCCTGGACCACCCGCAGGGTCTCGACCGGCGAAGTGGCGTGGTGGACCGGGATGTCCGGCTCGCCGGTCGCCGCCTCCAGGAGCGGCCACGCCACCTGGTACGGCACGTCCTGCGTGGTGGCCGCGGCCGGTCGGCGCAGGGTCAGCGAGGCGATCTCGGCGACCGGTGCGCCCGACCGGTCGGCGAGGGCGATCGCGCAGGTGTCCTCGCCGGTCACGGTCAGCCGGATCCTGGCCGGCTCGGCGCCGCTCCGGCAGGAGATCCCGGCGAAGGCGAACGGCAGCTTCGCCCGGTCGTCGGCGACGGTCACGGTCTGGATCGCGGCGTCGAGCAGCGCGGGGTGCAGGGCGAACCGGGTGTCACCGGCGGGTGCGGCCACCTCCGCGTAGAGGGTGTCGCCGTCGCGCCAGGCCGCGCGCAGCCCCTGGAAGGCCGGGCCGTAGGCGAATCCGGCGTCGGCCAGGTCGTCGTAGAAGGCGGCGAGGTCGACGGCTTGGGCGGGCGGCGGCCACTGCCGGGCCCGCGCCCAGGGTGGGGTGCGTGCCGCACCCACGCGCCGTCCGTGCGCGAGTGGACCGAGACGCTGCGCCGGCCCGCCCGGTCGGGGCCGACGGTCACGGACACCTGCACGCCGTCCGCGACCACCAGCGGTGTCTCAGCGTCAGGTCCGACCGCCGGGCAGTCGACGTGTTCGCCGGCCCGGAGCACGAGGTCGACGAACGCCGCGCCGGGCAGCAGGGGCGAGCCCGCGATGACGTGTTCGGTGAGCCACGGCTGCGCGGCGGTGGCGAGCTGCCCCGTCAGCACGACGCCGTTGCCGTCCGGGAGTTCCATGGCGTCCCGCAGCAGCGGGTGGTCGATCCGGCCGTCACGGTCGGCGCGGGGGTGCCGGGGTGCAGCCAGTAGTGCTGGTGCTGGAAGGCGTACGAGGGCAGCCGCGCGCCCGGCTCCCGACCGGTGGGTTCCAGTCCACCGCGCCGTCCGCCCACAGCCGCCCCAGCGCCGAGAACAGCCGCTCCACGGAGTCATCGTGACGGCGCATCAGGCCGTTCGGCACCAGCGACGGGTGCGGGCCCACCTCCAGAAAACCGGTCACCCCCTGGGCCTTCAGCCACTCCATCGCGTCCGCGAACCGCACCGGCTCCCGTACCTGCCGCACCAGTACCCGGCTCCCCAGGTCCACCGGATGCCGGCCACGTGGAGACCACCGGAATCACCGGCTCACCGAACGACAACCCACGTGCGACCTGCGCGAGTTCGTCCAGCACCGGGTCCATCCGCGCCGAATGGAACGCGTGGCTGACCTCCAGCCGCCGCACCCGACGCCCACGGGCCCGCCACACCTCGGCAACCGCCGCCACCGCAGCCTCGTCACCCGACACCACGACCGCGTCCGGCGCGTTCACCGCCGCCACTCCACACCAGGCACCAGCGACTCCGCCACCTCCTGGACGCGACGCCTGCACCGACACCATCGCCCCACCACCGGCAACCCCTGCATCAACCGACCGGTGCTCACCAGGACACAGGCATCCTCCAGGGACAGCACCCCCGCCACATGGGCCGCCGCCACCTCGCCCACCGAATGCCCCACCACGAAATCCGGCCGAACCCCGCCACTCCACCAGCCGGAACAACGCCACCTCCAACGCGAACACCGCACCCTGGGTGAACCGCGTCTCCCCAACACCCCCTCCCCGTCCTCGAACAGCACCTCCACCGGCAACCCCAACAGCCCGCACACCTCGTCCAAACCCGCGCGAACACCGGAAACACCCGTACAGACCCCGACCCATCCCACCCACTGACCACCCTGACCGGAGAACACGAACGCCGACGCCCAGGGGAGGCGGCAGTGCCCGTGACGGGTCCGGGCTCTCCGTCGATCAGCGCGTCCAGGCCGGCCGGGCCCGTCAGCACGGCACGGTGCGGGAACCGGGCCGCGCGGCCAGGTCGGCGGCCACCTCGGCCGGTGTGACCTCGGGGTGCTCGGCGAGGAACCCGCGCAGCCTGCGGGCCTGTTCGCGCAGCGCCGCGTCCGACTTGGCCGACAGCAGCCACGGCACCGGCACGGCGACCACGGGGGTGGCCGTGGCGGTGGCCTCGGCCGGTGCCTCGATCACCACGTGCGCGTTGGTGCCGCTGATGCGAACGCCGAGACGCCCGCGCGGCGGGGACGCCCGGTCTCCGGCCACGGCCGGGCCTCGGTGAGCAGGGCGACCCGGCCCGCCGACCAGTCGACGTGCGAACTCGGCTCATCCACGTGCAGGGTTCGCGGCAGTTCCCCGTGCCGCATCGCCATCACCATCTTGATCACACCCGCCACACCCGCCGCGCCTGGGTGTGCCCGATGTTCGACTTCACCGACCCCAACCACAGCGGCTCGGAACGGTCCTGACCGTACGTCGCCAGCAGTGCCTGCGCCTCGATCGGATCACCAGCGTCGTGCCGGTGCCGTGCGCCTCCACCACGTCCACGTCCGACCCCGACAGTCCCGCGTTCGCCAACGCCTGCCGGATCACCCGCTCCTGCGACGGACCGTTCGGCGCCGTCACCCGTTCGACGCACCGTCCTGGTTGACCGCCGAACCCCGCACCACCGCCCGCACCCGGTGACCGTTGCGCCGCGCATCCGACAACCGCTCCAACAGCACAGACCGGCACCCTCACCCCACGCGTCCGTCCGCCGCCTCCGCGAACGCCTTCACCCGGCCGTCGGCCGCGAGGCCGCGCTGGCGCGAGAACTCGACGAACCCCGATGGCGTCGCCATCACGGTCACCCCGCCGGCCAGCGCCAGCGAGCACTCCCCGCCCGCAGCGCCTGCGCCGCCAGGTGGATCGCCACCAGCGACGACGAGCACGCCGTGTCCACCGACACCGCCGGACCCTCCAGCCCCAGCAGGTACGACACCCGCCCGGAGGTGACACTCGTCGCCGTACCGGTCGAGAGGTAGCCCTCCAGGTCGGGCGGCTGTGCCCCGGCGCCGTAGCCCGAAGACCAGATGCGGTGAACACGCCCGTCCGGCTGCCCCGCAGCGAGGTCGGGTCGATCCCGGCGTCCTCGAACGTCTCCCACACCGTCTCCAGCAGCACCCGCTGCTGCGGGTCCATCGCCAACGCCTCACGCGGCGAGATCCCGAAGAACCCGCATCGAACCCGTCGCATCCGCGAGGAAACCACCCCATCGCGTGTACGACCTCCCCGGACCACCCGCCGGATCGTAGAGACGACCCACGTCCCACCACGGTCCGACGGGAACTCACCCACCGCGTCCACCCCGCCCGCGACCAAGCCCCACAACTCCTGCGCCGAGCCCACCCCACCGGATACCGGGCCCCCAACCCCACCACCACGACCGGATCACCCGACACCGCGACCCGACCGGCCCGGGCGCGGCGGGGGCTTCGCGCCGGGCGCCGAGCAGGAGGCCCGCAGGTGGCCGGCCAGTGCGTCGGGGGTCGGGTAGTCGAAGACCATCGTCGCGGGCAGCCGCACCCCGGCGGCCGCAGCGAGGCGGTTGCGCAGTTCCACCGCCGTGAGCGAGTCGAAGCCCAGGTCCTTGAAGGCCCGGTCGGCGCTGACGGCCGAGGTGTCGGTGTGGCCGAGGACGGCGGCCGTCTGGCCGGTGACCAGGGCCAGGACGCGGCTGTGCTGCTCGGTCTCCGGCAGGGCCGCGAGTTCCCGGCCCAGGCCCGGCCGGTCCGTGCGCCGGGCGGGCCGGGTCCGGGTGAGGCGGCTGAGCAGGGGGCGGGTGGACGCCGCCGACAGGTCGAGGCGGGCGGGGACCAGCGCGGGTTCGGCGGCCCCCAGCGCCAGGTCGAACAGGGCCAGCGCCCGGTCCGTGGGCATCGGCAGCACACCGGCGCGGGCGAGGCGCTTGCGGTCGGTGTCGGTGAGGTTCCCGGTCAGCCCGCTGTCCTCGGCCCACTGTCCCCAGGCCAGTGACACGCCCGGCAGGCCCAGGGCGCGCCGGTGCACCGCGAGGGCGTCCAGGAAGGCGTTCGCGGCGGCGTAGTTCGCCTGGCCCGGGCCGCCCAGCACGCCGGCGGCGGACGAGAAGAGCACGAACGCGCTCAGGCCGAGGTCCTTCGTCAGCTCGTGCAGGTGCCAGGCGGCGTCGGCCTTGGGCCGCAGCACCCGGTCGATCCGGGCGGGCGTGAGGGATGCGACGACGCCGTCGTCGAGCACACCGGCCGCGTGCACGACCGCCGTCAGCGGGTGCGCGGCCGGAATCGCGTCCAGCACTGCCGCCAGCGCGTCCCGGTCGGCGACGTCGCAGGCCACCACCTCGGCGTCGAAGTCCACCTCCGCCGCGCTCCTGCCGAGCAGGAGGAGGTGCCGGATGCCGTGCCGCTCGCGCAGGTGCCGGGCGACGAGACGGCCCAGGGTGCCGGTGCCGCCGGTGATCAGCACGGTGCCGTTCGGGTCGAGCGGGCCGAGCGGGCCGGGTGCCGGGGTTGCCTCGGCCCGTACCAGGCGGGCGGCGCGGGCGGCGCCGTCGCGGACGACGAGCTGCGGTTCGTCGCCCGCGACGAGCACGCGGTCGTCGGTGTCGACGAGTACGAACCGGTCGGGGTGTTCGGCCTGGGCCGCGCGGACCAGGCCCCAGACGACGCTGGACGGCAGGTCGACGGGGTCCGGCCGGCCGCCCCGCGGGTCACCACGGCCAGTCGGCCGTCCCCGTCGCGCAGGAAGTCCTGGAGCACGCCCAGCGTCTCGGCGGCGACGGTGTGCGCGGCCGCCACGGGGTCCCCCGCCGGAGGCGTGACGTGGTGGACGGCCGGGGCTTCGCCGGTGCTCTCGACGGGCACCCAGTCGAGGCGGAAGAGCTGGTCGGTCCCGGCGGCCGGCAGGCCAGGCGCCCGGTGGCGCACGGTCAGCGCGTCGATCACTGCCAGCGGCCCGGAGTCGTCGGCGAGCGCGACCCGGAAGGTGTCGGGGCCGGTGGGGGTGAGGCGGACCCGGGCCGTGGAGCCGGCCTTGCGCATCGACACCCCGGCGAAGGAGAACGGCAGGCGGCCGGCCGCCAGCAGGGTCAGCGGCTGGAGTGCGGCGTCGAGCAGCGCGGGGTGGAGACCGAAGCGGTCGCGGGTGTCGGCGGGCAGCGCCACCTCGGCGTAGAGCTCGTCGCCCTGCCGCCGGATCTCGCGGACACCCGCGAACACCGGCCCGTACTCGTAGCCCTGGGCGGCGAGGTCGTCGTAGAAGTCGGTCAGGTCGACGGGTTCACCGGCCGGCTGCCAGGGCTCGCCGGTGTCGTACGGGTGGGGGCGGTCGGCGGTCGCCAGCACGCCGGTGGCGTGCCGCAGCCAACTGCCGTCCGTCCGGGAGTGCACGGTGACGGGGCGTCGGCCCGTCCCGTCCGGTGCGCCGACGACGACCTGGATCGGCACGGAACCGTCCTCCGGCAGGACCATGGGGGCTGCCAGCACCAGTTCGTCCAGGACGTCGCAGCCGACCTGCCGTCCGGCGTGCAGGGCGAGTTCCACGAACACGGTGCCGGGCAGCAGCACGGAGCCGAGGACGACGTGGTCGGCCAGCCACGGCCGGGTGGCCGTCGAGAGCCGGCCCGTGAACAGGACGCCCTGCTCCCCGGCCAGTTCGACGGCGGCCCCGAGCAGCGGGTGCCCGGCCGGGTCCAGTCCCGCCGCCGACACGTCGGTCTTCCCGGCGGTCGGGGTCAGCCAGTACGGCCGGTGCTGGAAGGCGTACGTCGGCAGCGGGACGTGGTGGGGCTCGCCGGGGAGGACCGGCGTCCAGTCGACGGCCACGCCGTGCGTGTGCAGGCGCGCCAGGGCGAGGTGGAACTCCTGCCTGCCGCTGCCGCGGCGCAGCGTGCCGGTGGCGGCGACGTCCAGCACCGGCACCAGGACGGGGTGCGGGCTGACCTCCACGAACACGCCGTGCCGGTCCTGCGTGAGGGCTTCGACCGCGAGGTCGAAGCGCACGGGTTCGCGGAGGTTGCGGTACCAGTAGGCGGCGTCGAGGGTGCGGGTGTCGACCGGCTCGCCGGTGACGGTGGAGTAGAACGGGACCGCCGCCTGACGCGGCGTGATGTCGGCCAGATCGGTGAGCAGGTGTTCGCGGATCGCCTCGACCTGCGCGGAGTGGGCGGCGTAGTTGACGGGCAGGCGCCGGGCGCGGATGCCGTCGGCCTCGCAGACCGTCAGCAGCTCGTCCAGCGCGTCCAGGTCACCCGACACGACGACCGAACCGGGGGCGTTGACCACCGCCACCGTCAGCCGACCGCCCCAACGGGCCGTGAACTCGACGGCCCGCTCGTGCCCGAGACCTATCGACACCATCCCGCCCCGGTCCGCCAAGGCGACCAAGGCCCTGCTGCGCAGCGCCACCACCTTCGCGGCATCCTCCAACGACAACGCGCCCGCCACGTACGCCGCCGCGATCTCCCCCTGCGAATGCCCCACCACCGCATCCGGCTCCACCCCGTGCGCCCGCCACAACTCCGCCAGCGCCACCATCACCGCGAACAACGCGGGCTGCACCACATCCACCCGCTCCAACGAGCCACCGCCGGTCAGCACCTCCACCAACGACCAGTCCACGTACGGCGCCAACGCCGCCTCACACGCATCGACCGCCTCCCGGAACACCCGCTCCGAGCCGTACAACTCCCCACCCATCCCCACCCACTGGGCACCCTGCCCCGGAAACACGAACACCGACCGGCCCGCCGCACCGGCAACTCCCGTGACGATGCGAGGGTCTCCGTCGGCGAGGGCGGCCAGGTCCGCCATGAGGTCGGCCCGGGTGCTGCCCACCAGGGCCGCCCGGTGGGCGAGTGCGGTGCGGGTGGTGGCGAGGGCCCGGCCGATCGCGGCCGGTCGGAGGCCGGGGTGGGCGGTGAGGTGGTCCGCGAGCCGCCGGGCCTGGGCGCGGAGGGCGTCGTCCGTCTTGCCGGACAGCAGCCACACGGTGGGCTCCGCGGAGTCGTCCGCGGCGGGCTGTTCGGGGGTCTCCTCGGGGCACTGTTCGATGACGACATGGGCGTTGGTGCCGCTGGCCCCGAAGGCCGAGATGCCCGCGCGGCGGGGACGCCCGGCCTCCGGCCACGGCCGGGCCTCGGTCAGCAGCCGGATGTCACCGGTGTCCCACTCGACGTGCGGCGTGGGCTCCTGGACGTGCAGCGTCGGCGGCAGTTCGGCGTGCCGCATCGCCATCACCATCTTGATCACACCCGCCACACCGGCGGCGGCCTGCGTGTGCCCGATGTTGGACTTCACCGACCCCAACCACAGCGGCTCGGAACGGTCCTGACCGTACGTCGCCAGCAGGGCGTGCGCCTCGATCGGGTCGCCGAGCGTCGTCCCCGTACCGTGCGCCTCCACCACGTCCACGTCCGACCCCGACAACCCGGCATTGGCCAGGGCCTGCCGGATCACCCGCTCCTGGGAGAGGCCGTTGGGCGCGGTCAGCCCGTTGGACGCCCCGTCCTGGTTGACCGCCGAACCCCGCACCACCGCCAGCACCCGGTGACCGTTGCGGCGGGCGTCCGACAACCGCTCCAGCAGCACCAGCCCCGAACCCTCACCCCACGCCGTACCGTCGGCCGTCGACGAGAAGGGCTTGCACCGACCGTCGGGAGCCAGCGCGCGCTGGCGGGAGAACTCCGTGAACTGCAGGGGTGTCACGCTCACGGTCACCCCGCCGGCCAGGGCCAGCGAGCACTCCCCCGAGCGCAGCGCCTGCGCGGCGAGGTGGATCGCCATCAGGGACGAGGAGCAGGCGGAGTCGATGGAGACGGCCTGGCCCTGGAGGCCCAGCAGGTAAGAGACCCGGCCGGAGGTGATGCTCGGCGAGATGCCGGTGGCGAGGTAGCCCTCGGTGTCGGGCGGCGCCTGGTCGGGGCTGCCGACGTAGCCGGAGGACCAGATGCCGGTGAAGACACCCGTCTGGGTGCCCCGCAACGAGGTCGGGTCGATCCCGGCGTGCTCGAACGTCTCCCACGCGGTCTCCAGCAGCACCCGCTGCTGCGGGTCCATCGCCAACGCCTCACGCGGCGAGATGCCGAAGAACTCCGCGTCGAACCCCGCCGCGTCCGCGAGGAACCCACCCGACCGCGTGTACGACGTCCCCGGATGATCCGCGTCCGGATGGAACAGCCCCTCCACGTCCCACCCACGGTCCGACGGGAACTCGCCCACCGCGTCCACCCCGCCCGCGACCAGATCCCACAGCTCCTCCGGCGACCCCACCCCACCCGGCAGCCGGCACCCCATCCCCACGATCACCACCGGATCGACCCCACCACCCACCGACGCCACCGACACCACCGGATCAACACCCTTGGGCGCGCCGGAGAGTTCGGCCGCGAGGTGGTCGGCGAGGTCGGCGGGGGTGGGGTGGTCGAAGACGAGGGTCGCGGGCAGCCGCAGGCCGGTGGCACCGGCGAGGCGGTTGCGCAGTTCGACGGAGGTCAGGGAGTCGAAGCCGAGGTCGCGGAAGGCGCGTCCGGGGGTGATCGCGGCGGCGTCGGAGTGGCCGAGGACGGTGGCGGTGTGGGCGGACACCAGGGACAGCAGGTCCGACGCGGGGGCCTTGGGCGTCGGCAGGGCCTGCGGCATCGCGAGGTCGGCCGTGATCAGTGCGGGACGTCCGGCGGCCAGCGCGGTGTCGAACATGGCCAGGGCGCGTTCGGTGCCGAGGGGGCGGACGCCCTTGCGGGCGAGGCGTCGGCGGTCGACCGCGGTGAGGTGGGCGGTCATGCCGCTCTCCTGCTCCCAGTGGCCCCAGGCCATCGACACGGCGGGCAGTCCGAGGGCCTGCCGGTGTGCGGCGAACGCGTCGAGGTAGGAGTTCGCGGCGGCGTAGCCGGCCTGGCCGGCGTTGCCGAGCACCCCCGCGGCCGCGGAGAACAGCACGAAGGCGGCGGGGTCGTGCTCGCGGGTCAGCTCGTGCAGGTGCCAGGCGCCGTCGACCTTGGGGCGCAGCACCCGGTCGAGCTGCTCCGCGCTCAGCCGTGCCGTGACGGTGTCGTCGAGCACGCCGGCCGCGTGGACGACGGCGGTGAGCGGGTGCGCGGCCGGGATGGTGTCCAGGACGGCCGCCAGCGCGTCGCGGTCCGCGACGTCGCAGCCCACGACCCGCACGTCGACGTTCTCCAGCTCCTCCGGGTGCGGCACCGCGCCGCCGCGGCGGCTGACGAGCAGCAGGTGCCGCACCCCGTAGCGGGAGACCAGGTGCCGGGCGACGGCCTGGCCGAGGGTGCCGGTGCCGCCGGTGATCAGCACGGTGCCGTCGGGGTCGATCGGTCGGGGCACGGTGAGGACGATCTTGCCGGTGTGCCGGGCCCGGCTCATCAGCCGGAAGGAGTCGACGGCCTGGCGGAGGTCCGCGGCGGTGACCGGCAGCGGGTCCAGCGTCCCGTCGGCGAGCATCGCCACGACCCTGGCGAGGATGTCGCCCCGCCGCGCGGGGTCGACGTCGTTGAGGTCGAAGGCCCGGTAGATCAGGCCCTCGGGCGAGCGGACGTCCGTCTTGCCCAGCTCGACGAACCGGCCGCCGGGCGCGAGCAGCCGGAGGGAGGCGTCGGTGAGTTCTCCCGCGAGCGAGTGGAGGACGACGTCCACGGCCGGGAACCGGTCGGCGAAGCGGGTGTCGCGGGACGAACCGATGTGGTCGTCCGCCAGTCCGAGGCGCCGCAGGGTGTCCCACTTGGCGGGGCTCGCGGTGGCGAAGACCTCCGCGCCGCTGTTCAGGGCCAACTGGACGGCGGCCATGCCCACCCCGCCCGCGCCGGAGTGGACCAGGACCCGGTCGCCGGGGCGCAGTTCGCCGAGGTCGAACAGCCCGTACCAGGCGGTGGTGAACGCGACGGGCACCGACGCCGCCGCGGTGAAGCTCCAGCCGTCGGGGATCGCCGTCAGGAGCCGGTGGTCGGCGACCGCGCGCGGCCCGAAGGCGCCGGGCATCATTCCCGTGACGCGGTCGCCGGGCCGCCAGGCCGTGACGCCGGGGCCGACCTCGATGACGGTGCCGGCCGCTTCGCCGCCCAGCGGGGGCCGGTCCGGGTACATGCCGAGGGTGATGAGCACGTCGCGGAAGTTCAGGCCGGCCGCGCGCACCGCGACCCGTACCTGCCCGGGTTCCAGCGCGGCCTCCGGGCAGGGCAGCAGGGCCAGGCCGTCCAGGCGCCCGGTGCCGGACTCGCTCAGCCGGTACGCGCCGTCGGGGGCGGCCGCTTCCGGCACGTACCTGGCCTGCCGCGGTACGAGGACGCCTTCCGGGCGCAGGGCCAGTTCGGGTTCGTCGCCGGCCGTCGTGGCGGCCCGGACCGCGTCCTGCTCGGACGCGTCGCCGACGTCGACCAGGACGAACCGGCCGGGGTGCTCGGCGGCGGCGCTGCGGACCAGGCCGCGCACGGCCGCGCCGGCCACGCCACGGGTCAGGACGGCCAGGCGGGCGGCCTCCCGCTCCGGGTGCTCGGCCAGGAAGTCCTGGACGAGGGCGCGGGCCCGTTGGACGAGGGCGTGCACGGAGTCCGCGTCGGCTTCCGCGGTGAGCACCGGGCTCGGCACCACCTCGGTCGGCGGGCCCGGGGTGAGGGGCACCCACCGGGTGTGCAGCACCGCGGCCCGGGCCTCGGCGGCCGGACGGACGGTCAGCGCGGTGATGTCCGCGACCGGGTGGCCGGACAGGTCGGTCAGTGTCGCGCGGTAGGTGTCGGTGCCCGTGCGGACCAGGTGGACCCGGGCCGACGACACACCGGCGGTGTGCACGGCGACGCCGGAGAAGGAGAACGGCAGCCGGACCCGGGTGTCGGGGCTGAGCAGGATCAGCGGCTGGAGCGCGGCGTCCAGGAGCGCGGGGTGGAGGCCGAAGCGGGCGCCGTCGGGGACGGACACCTCGGCGTACAGTTCGTCCTCGCCCTGCCACAACTCCCGCACGCCCCGGAACGCCGGTCCGTACCGGTATCCGAGTCCGGCGAGGACGGCGTAGAACCCTTCGGGGTCCACGGGTTCGGCGTTCCTCGCGGGCCAGTCGAGGCGACCGGCCGTCACCTGGCCGCCGAGGGTCCCGGACGCGTGGCGGACCCAGCCGTCGCCGCCCTTGGAGTGCACGGTGACCGGGCGGCGGCCGGCGTCGTCCGGGACGCCGACCGAGACCTGGATGTCCGTGGGGGTGTCCGAGAGCGCGAGGGGCAGGTGCAGGACGAGGTCGTCCAGGGTCCCGCCGGCCAGGGTGGCGAGTTCGAGGAAGGCGGTGCCCGGTAGCAGGACCGTGCCGTCGACGGCGTGGTCGGCCAGCCAGGGGTGGGTGCGGGTGGAGACGCGGCCGCTGTGCACGGTGGTCCCGTCGGGCAGTTCGACCGTGCTGCCCGCCAGCGGGTGCCCGGTGCCGTGGTCGCCGGCCGCGGGGGTCAGCCAGTAGGTGCTGCGCTGGAAGGCGTAGCGCGGCAGCTTGACGCCGTGCGGGCGGTCGTGCGGCCAGGTCACGGCGACGCCCTGGACGTGGAGGCGGGCCAGGGCGGTGTGGAACTCCCCTGCGGCGCCGTGGTCACGACGCAGGGTGCCGGTGGCGGCGACGTCCAGCGCGGGCACCAGCACCGGGTGCGGGCTGACCTCGACGAAGACGGTGTGGCCGTCGGCGGTGAGCCGGGCGACGGCGAGGTCGAAGCGCACGGGTTCGCGCAGGTTGCGGTACCAGTAGGCGGCGTCGAGGACGGAGGTGTCGACCGGCTCGCCGGTGACGGTGGAGTAGAACGGGACCGCCGCCGGGTGGGGCGTGATGTCGGCCAGGTCGGTGAGGAGTTGGTCGCGGATCGCCTCGACCTGCGCGGAGTGGGCGGCGTAGTTGACGGGCAGGCGGCGGGCGCGAATGTCGTCGGCCTCGCAGGCCGTCAGCAGGTCGTCCAGCGCGTCCAGGTCACCCGACACCACCACACTGTCCGCCGAGTTGACCACCGCCACCGTCAGTCGACCATCCCAGCGGGCCATGAACTCGACAGCCTGCTCGTGCCCGAGACCGACCGACACCATCCCGCCCTGATCGGCCAGCGCCACCAGCGCCCTGCTGCGCAGCGCCACCACCTTCGCGGCATCCTCCAGGGACAGCGCGCCCGCCACGTACGCCGCCGCGATCTCGCCCTGCGAATGCCCCACCACCGCGTCCGGCTCCACACCGTGCGCCCGCCACAGTTCGGCCAGCGCCACCATCACCGCGAACAGCGCGGGCTGCACCACATCCACCCGCTCCAGCGAGCCACCGCCGGTCAGCACCTCCACCAACGACCAGTCCACGTACGGCGCCAACGCCGCCTCACACGCATCGACCGCCTCCCGGAACACCCGCTCTGAGGCGTACAACTCCGCACCCATCCCCACCCACTGCGCACCCTGCCCCGGGAACACGAACACCGACCGACCCACCGCACCAGCCACGCCGGTCACCAGACCCGGCACCGACCGCCCCTCCGCCAGCGCCCTCAACGCCTCCGCACCACCCACCACCACGGCCCGGTGCTCGAACACCGTCCGGGCAGCCAGCGCACCCCCGACCGCCGCCGGACCCACCTCGGGGTGCGCGGCGACGAACGCGCCCAGCCGACGCGCCTGCTCCCGCAGCGCCAGCTCGGACCTGGCGGAAAGCGGCCAGAGGACCTGGTCGTCCGCGCGGTCCCGGGGAGAGGGTGCGGCGGAGTCGGCCTCGGCGGGCGGTTCGAGGGTGCTCTGCTCGATGATGACGTGGGCGTTGGTGCCGCTGATGCCGAAGGCGGAGACGGCGGCCCGCCGTGGCCGCCCGGTCCCGGGCCACGCGACCGGTTCGGTGAGCAGGCGGACCGCGTCGGAGGACCAGTCGACGTGGGAGGTCGGCGCGTCCACGTGCAGGGTTCGCGGCAACTGCCCGTGCCGCATCGCCATCACCATCTTGATCACACCCGCCACACCCGCCGCCGCCTGGGTGTGGCCGATGTTCGACTTCACCGACCCCAACCACAGCGGCTCGGAACGCCCCTGACCGTACGTCGCCAGCAGCGCCTGCGCCTCGATCGGATCACCCAGCGTCGTCCCCGTACCGTGCGCCTCCACCACGTCCACGTCCGACCCCGACAGTCCCGCGTTCGCCAACGCCTGCCGGATCACCCGCTCCTGCGACGGACCGTTCGGCGCGGTGAGGCCGTTGGACGCGCCGTCCTGGTTGGTGGCGGAGCCCCGGACGACCGCCAGCACCTCGTGGCCGTTGCGGCGGGCGTCCGACAGGCGTTCCAGCAGCAGCAGGCCGGCGCCCTCGGCCCAGCCCGCCCCGTCGGCCGCGGCGGCGAAGGGTTTGCTGCGGCCGTCGGGCGCGCTCGCCCCCTGCCGGGACATCTCGGTGAACAGGGTGGGTGTCGCGTTGACGGTGACGCCGCCGGCCAGGGCGAAGGAGCACTCTCCCGAGCGCAGCGCCTGGGCGGCCAGGTGCAGGGCCACCAGGGACGAGGAGCAGCCGGTGTCCAGGGACAGGGCCGGGCCGAGCAGGCCCAGCTGGTACGCCAGTCGGCCGGACCCCACGCTCGACGCGGTGCCGGTGACCTGGTAGCCCTCCAGGTCGTCGGGGACCGGTCCGGCGGCGTAGCCGGTGGACCAGAGGCCGGTGAACACGCCGGTGGGTGTGCCCGCCAGCGTGGTCGGGTCGATGCCGGCGTGTTCGATGGTCTCCCACGCGGTCTCCAGCAGGATGCGCTGCTGCGGGTCCATGGCGAGCGCCTCGCGGGGCGATATCCCGAAGAACGCCGCGTCGAAGTCGCCGGCGGCGTCGAGGAAGCCGCCCCGGGACGTGCTCGACGTGCGGGGGCGGCTTCCCGTCGGGTCGTGGAGGCGGTCGGTGTCCCATCCCCGGTCGGCCGGGAAGTCGCCGACCGCGTCCACGCCGTCCGCGACCAGCCGCCACAGGTCCTCGGGGGTGCCGACGCCGCCGGGGTAGCGGCAGCCCATGCCGATGACCGCGATCGGTTCGTCCGTCGCGGCCGGGGCCGGGGCCGGGGTCTGCGGTGCGTCCTGGTCGCCGGACAGGTGGGCGGCCAGCCGTGCCGGGGTGGGGTGGTCGAAGACGAGGGTGGCGGGCAGTTTCACCCCGAGCGCGGCGGTCAGGCGGTTGCGCAGTTCCACCGCGGTCAGTGAGTCGAAGCCCAGTTCCCTGAACGCCCGCCGGGGGTCGAGCCGTTCGGGGGCGGCGTGTCCCAGCACCGCGGCGACGTGGGTGGTGATCAGCTCCAGCAGGTCGGTGCCGGCGGCGGGGGCGCGGGTCGGGGGTGCTGCGTCCGGCCGTGGGTCTCGGGCAGGTCCCGCAGCAGGCGGCTCGGCCGCGCGTGGGTGTAGGCGCGGGCGAACTGCGCCCAGTCGGCCTCCGTGACGACCGCGAGGGCCTCGTCGTGGTCGAGGACGTCCTGGAGCGCGTCGAGTGCCCGGCCCGGGTCCAGTTCGCCGAGTCCGAGCAGGGTGCGCTGGCGCTGCACGGGCTCCAGGGCCGCCATGCCGCCCTCGGCCCAGATGCCCCAGGCGACGGAGGTCGTGGCGCGGCCCCGGGCGCGGTGCTGGGCGGCCAGGGCGTCGAGGAAGGCGTTGCCGGCGGCGTAGGCCGCGCCGTGGCCGTCGCCCCACACGCCCGCGGTGGAGGAGAACAGGACGAAGGCGTCGAGGTCCGGGAGGAGTTCCGCCAGGTTGGCCGCCCCGGCGACCTTGGCCGTGACGACCTCGGCGAACTCCGCCGGTGTCGTGTCGGCCAGCCTGGTCGCCCTGATCGCGCCGGCGGTGTGGAAGACCGCGCGGATGTCGCCGACGCGCTCGACCAGGTCCCGCAGGGCGTCCCGGTCGGCCACGTCGCAGGCCGCCACGGTCACCCGTGCCCCGGCTGCTTCCAGTTCGTCGCGCAGTCCGGCCGCGCCGGGCGCGTCGGGGCCGCGGCGGGCGGCCAGCACGATGTGCTCCGCTCCCTGCCGCGCGAGGCGGCGGGCCACGTGTCCGCCGAGCGCGCCGGTGCCGCCGGTGACCAGCACCGTTCCCCGCGGCCGCCAGGACCGGGTGGCCGGGCCCGCCGGGGCCCGGCGGCGCAGCCGCTTGGCGAGGCGCCGGGCGCCGCGGATCGCCACCTGGTCCTCGCCCGTGCCGGCGAGCACCACGAGCAGCGCGTCCACGCTCTCCTCGTCGGGCACGGCGGGAAGGTCGACCAGGCCGCCCCAGTGGTGCGGGAACTCCAGCGCCGCGGACGCGCCGGTGCCCCACGCCAGGGCCTGGGCCGGGTGGGTGACCGGGTCGGTGTCCGAGGTGCTCACGGCGCCGCTGGTCGCGCACCACAGCGGGACGGCCGCCGTCCTCACCGGGTCCGGGCTGCGCGCCGGGTCGAGGGCGCGGACCAGGTCCAGGGTGCGGACCAGGCCCGCCGGGAGCACCGGGTGGTCGGGGTGCGGCTCCTCGTCCAGCGCCAGCAACGACAGCACGCCGTCCGGCCCGGGCCGGGCGTCACCGGTGTCGGCCGCGTCCCAGGTGTCGGCCACCGGGAAGCCCCGTGCGCGCAGGGCCTCGGCCCACGGGTGCCCGGTCGCGGCCAGGACGAGCCAGCGACCCGGGTCCACCGGGGCTGCGGCACCGCTCGTCGGTGCCCAGGCCACCTCGTACCGCCAGTCGTCCCGGGGCACCGGCGGGGTCGCGGTCACCCAGTAGGGCTCGCGCTGGAAGGCGTACGTGGGCAGGTCCGCCCGGGGTGCGGTGCGGGGCAGGACCGGCGTCCAGTCGACGTCGGTTCCGGCGGCGTGGAGGCGTCCCGCCGCGGCGAGGAACTCGGTGAGGCCGCCGTGGTCGCGGCGCAGGGTGCCGATGGCGGCGACGTCCAGCACCGGCACCAGGACGGGGTGCGGGCTGACCTCCACGAACACGCCGTGCCGGTCCTGCGTGAGGGCTTCGACGGCGAGGTCGAAGCGCACGGGTTCGCGCAGGTTGCGGTACCAGTAGGCGGCGTCGAGGGCGGAGGTGTCGACCGGCTCGCCGGTGACCGTGGAGTAGAACGGGACCGCCGCCTGACGCGGCGTGATGTCGGCCAGGTCGGTGAGGAGTCGGTCGCGGACCGCCTCGACCTGCGCCGAGTGCGCGGCGTAGTCGACGGGCAGGCGCCGGGCGCGGATGCCGTCGGCCTCGCAGACCGCCAGCAGTTCGTCCACCGCGTCGAGGCCGCCGGACACCACGACGGCCGAGGCGGAGTTGACCACCGCGACGGTCAACCGGCCGTCCCAGCGCGACACCAACTCGCCCGCCCGCTCGGCCCCGAGGCCGACCGACACCATCCCGCCGTGCCCGGCCAGCGCGACCAGCGCCCTGCTGCGCAGCGCCACCACCTTGGCCGCGTCCTGCAACGACAACGCGCCCGCCACGTACGCCGCCGCGATCTCCGCCTGGGAGTGGCCGACCACGGCGTCCGGCCGCACGCCGTGGGACCGCCACAGGTCGGCCAGCGCCACCATGACGGCGAACAGGGCCGGCTGCACCACGTCGACGCGGTCCAGCGCGCCGTGGCGCAGTTCGTCGACCAGCGACCAGTCGGTGTGCGGGGCCAGGGCGGCGGCGCAGGCGTCGATGCCGGCGCGGAAGACCTCGGACTGCTCGTACAGGTCACGGCCCATCCCCGCCCACTGCGCGCCCTGCCCGGGGAAGGCGAACACGGTCCCGCCGGTACGGGTGGGCGGTCCCGGCGGGAGCGCGGCCAGGCCGGACAGCAGGTCGTCCCGGTCGGTGCCGACCACCGCGGCCCGGTGCTCGAACCGGGTGCGGGCGGCCAGGGCGCGGCTGATCCCGGCGGCCGGGACGTCGGGGTGGGCGGTCGCGTACGCGTGCAGCCGCTCGGCCTGGGCGCGCAGCGCGGCGCCGGTCTTCGCGGACAGCAGCCAGACGGTGGGGGCGGCCCGGTCGGCGGGCTCGGGAAGGCGGCCGGGGTCCGGGTCGGAGGACTGCTCGATGATCAGGTGGGCGTTGGTGCCGCTGATGCCGAACGCCGAGACGCCCGCGCGGCGCGGGCGGCCGCTGTCGGGCCACGGCCGGGCCTCGGTCAGCAGCCGGAGGCCGCCGGAGGCCCAGTCGACGTGCGGGGTGGGCGCGTCGACGTGCAGGGTCCGCGGCAGTTGCCCGTGCCGCATCGCCATCACCATCTTGATCACACCCGCCACACCGGCGGCGGCCTGGGTGTGGCCGATGTTCGACTTCACCGACCCCAGCCACAACGGCTCGGAACGGTCCCGGCCGTAGGCGGCCAGCAGGGCGTGCGCCTCGATGGGGTCGCCGAGGGTGGTGCCGGTGCCGTGCGCCTCCACCGCGTCCACCTCGGACGGCGCCAACCCGGCATGGGCGAGGGCCTGGCGGATGACGCGTTCCTGGGAGGGGCCGTTGGGCGCGGTCAGGCCGTTGGAGGCGCCGTCCTGGTTGACCGCCGAACCCCGCACCACCGCCAGCACCCGGTGACCGTTGCGGCGGGCGTCCGACAGGCGCTCCAACAGCACCAGACCGGCGCCCTCGGCCCAGGACGTCCCGTCGGCCGCGGCGGCGAAGGGCTTGCTGCGGCCGTCGGCCGCGAGGCCGTGCTGGCGGGAGAACTCGGTGAAGCCCAGCGGTGTCGCCATGATCGTGACACCGCCGGCCAGCGCCAGCGCGCACTCGCCGGCGCGCAGGGACTGGGCGGCCAGGTGGACGGCGACCAGGGACGAGGAGCAGGCGGTGTCCACGGACAGCGCCGGGCCGCGCAGCCCGAGGTGGTAGGCGACCCGGCCGGACGTGACGCTGGTCGCGACGCCGGTGAGCAGGTAACCCTCCAGGTCGTCCGGCAGGCCCGGTCCGGTCGCGTAGCCGGACGACCAGAGGCCGGTGAACACGCCGGTGTGGCTGCCGCGCAGCGAGGTCGGGTCGATCCCGGCGTGCTCGAAGGTCTCCCAGGCCGTCTCCAGCACGAGCCGCTGCTGCGGGTCCATGGCGAGCGCCTCGCGGGGCGATATCCCGAAGAACGGGGCGTCGAAGCCGGGTGCCGCCGCCAGGAACCCGCCCCGGTTGACGTACGTGGTGCCCGCGCCGCGCAGTTCGGGGTCGTACAGGGCGCCCAGGTCCCAGCCGCGGTCGTCCGGGAAGCCGCCGATCGCGTCCCCGCACTCCGCGACGAGCCGCCACAGGTCGTCCGGCGAGGCCACCCCGCCGGGGAAGCGGCAGCCCATGCCCACGATGACGACCGGGTCGTCGTCGTGGGCGGCCGGCGCGGCGGGGGCCGGCCGGTCGCCGGGGCCGGTGCGCAGCCAGTCGATCAGCTCCGCAGGCGTCGGGTGGTCGAAGACGAGGCCGGAGGGGAGGGGCCGGTCCAGGGCGGCGGCCAGGCGGTTGCGCAGTTCGAGCCCGGTGATCGAGTCGAAGCCGAGGTCCTTGAAGGTGAGCGCGGGATCGATGTCCGCGGGGTTGTCGTGGCCCAGCACGAGCGCGATCTGCGCGGTGACCACGGCGGCCGGGTCGCCCGCGTCGGCCGCGTCGCCCGGTTCGGGGTCGCCCGGGTCCGGGCCGGGCGCGGCGGTGTCCGCCGCGCGCGTCCCCGGGTCGGCCGGGGTCCGGCCGCTCTGCCCGGCTGCCGCTTCGGGCAGCCAGTACGGACGGCGCTGGAAGGCGTACGTGGGCAGGTCGACCGGCGCGGCCTCGGCGACGGCCGGGGACCAGTCGACGGGCACGCCGGCCACGAACAGCCGGGACAGCGCGGTCAGGAAGACGTCCGGCCCGCCCCGGTCGCGGCCGAGCGTGCCGGTGGCGACGCCGGGCGCGCCGGTCCGTTCGCGGGCCTGTTCCAGGAGCTGTTCGAGGGCGGGCAGCAGCACCGGGTGCGGGCTGACCTCGACCACGACGTCGTGCCCGTCCGCCAGCAGGGCGGCGGCGGCCAGGTCGAAGCGGACCGGCTCGCGCAGGTTGCGGTACCAGTAGTCGGCGTCGAGCGCCGTGGTGTCGGCGAGGAGGCCGCCGGTGACCGCGGAGTAGTACGGGACCGCGGCCTGACGCGGCGTGATGTCGGCCAGGTCGGTGCGCAGCTGCTCGCGGACCGCCTCGACGTGCGCGGAGTGGGAGGCGTAGTCCACCGGGACCACGCGGGTGCGGACGCCGTCCGCCGCGCAGGACTCGACCAGTTCGGCCAGGGCCTGCGTGTCACCGGACACCACGACCGAGCCGGGGGCGTTGACCACGGCGACCGTCAGCGCGCCGCCCCAGCGCGCCACGTAGTCCTCGGCCCGCTCGGCGGGCAGGGCCACGGACACCATGCCGCCCCGGCCGGTCAGCGCGACCAGCGCGCGGCTGCGCAGTGCCACGATCCGGGCCGCGTCGGACAGCGACAGCGCGCCCGCGACGTGGGCCGCGGCGATCTCGCCCTGCGAGTGCCCGACCACCGCGTCGGGCTCGACGCCGAAGGAGCGCCACAGGGCCGCCAGGGACACCATCACCGCGAACAGGGCGGGCTGCACGACGTCCACACGGTCGAGCGGGGCGCCGTCCAGGACGTCGGCCAGGGACCAATCGGTGTACGGGGCCAGGGCCCGGGCGCACTCGTCCATGGCGGACCGGAAGGCGGGGTGGGCGTCGTACAGCTCCCGGCCCATGCCGACCCACTGCGCGCCCTGGCCGGGGAACACGAAGACGGTGCGGCCCGGGGTGCCGGCCCGGCCGGCGGCGAGCTGGGCGGAGTCGAGCAGGACCGCGCGGTGCGCGAAGCGGGTCCGGGTGGTGGCCAGCGCGTGCGCGACCTCGGCGGCGGTCAGGTCCGGGTGGCTGCGCACGTGTGCGCGCAGGCGTCCGATCTGCGCGCGCAGCGCCTGTTTGGTCCGCGCCGTGACGATCCACGGCGCGGGCCGGGCCTCCGGGGCGGGCCGGGCCTCCGGGGCGGGCCGCCGGACCGGCGGCGCGGCCGGGTCGGGCGCCTGCTCGATGATCACGTGCGCGTTGGTACCGCCCATGCCGAACGAGGACACCCCGGCGAGCAGGGGCGCGTCCGGCCGCGGCCAGGGGGTCAGCGCGGTCTGGACCCGCAGCGCCAGTGCGTCGAGGGGGATGTCGGGGTGGGGGGTTTCGTGGTTCAGGCTGGGCGGCAGTGCGCGGTGGTGGACGCTGAGGACGGTCTTGAGCAGGCCGACGATGCCCGCGGCGCCTTCCAGGTGGCCGACGTTGGTCTTGGCGGACCCGACCCGCAGGGGGCCGTCGGCGTCGCCGGACCCGGCCGGGCCGCGGTAGGCCGCCGCGAGGGCGGCGGCCTCGACGGGGTCGCCGACGGCGGTGCCGGTGCCGTGCAGCTCCACGTACTGCACGTCCGCGGGACGCACGCCGGCGCGGGCCAGTGCTTCGCGGATGACCTGTTCCTGGGCCTGCGCGCTGGGCACGGTCAGGCTCCGCGTGGCGCCGTCGTTGTTGACCGCGCTGCCCCGGATGACGCCGTAGACGCGGTCCCCGTCGGCCAGGGCCCGGTCCAGCGGTTTCAGCACGAGGAGGGCGCCGCCCTCGCCGCGGACGAAGCCGTTGGCCCGGGCGTCGAAGGTGAAGCAGCGGTCGTCCGGGGACAGGCCGCCGAACTCCGCCGCCCCCGCCTCGCGGGCGGCGGTCAGGTTGAGGTTCACCCCGCCGGCCAGGGCGAGCGCCGACTCGCCGCGGCGCAGGCTCTCGACCGCCAGGTGCACCGCGACCAGTGCCGACGACTGGGCCGTGTCGACCGTCATGCTCGGTCCGCGCACCCCGAGGAAGTGCGAGACGCGGTTGGCGATGACCCCCCGGCTGGTGCCGGTGAGGGTGTGCGGCGTGACGGGGCCCGGGTGGGCCAGGGCGGTGTAGTCCTCCCACATCGAGCCGACGAACACCCCCGTCGGGCCGCCCGTCAGCGTGCCCGGCACGATCCGGGCGTCCTCCAGGGCCTCCCAGGCGAGTTCGAGCATGAGCCGCTGCTGCGGGTCCATGCCGGCGGCCTCGCGGGGGGAGATCCCGAAGAACGCCGCGTCGAAGCCGTCCACCCGGTCCAGGTAGCCGCCGTGCCGCACGACCTGCCGGCCCGCGGGCGGCGCGGTGATCGCGTCGGTCCCGTCGCACAGCAGTCGCCAGAACGCCTCCGGGTCCGGGGCTTTCGGCAACCTGCCCGCCATGCCGATGACAGCGACACGATCGGCGTCCGAATCCAGGGGAAAGCGCATCGCAGCGACACCTCGTGAGCCGGGGAATGAAGGAAGGCGGGGTGTTTCCGTAGCAGTCCCGATGGTGCGGCCCCGCCGCGCGGGCGGCCGGGGCGTGGAGCACGCGGGCAGCCCGGCGGCCCGGTGATATCCGAACCGGACTCGACCGCGCTTCGGGCGCCTGGATCAGTGGAGCGGTCCTCGGAAGGGACAGCGTGGACGACGCTCTCCGAGGAAGATGCGCTGGTGAGCTGAGCGTGGGGGGCCGAAGCGATGATCGTCCCGCCGCGGAGACGAGCATGGCAGCAACATCACGCCGTCGCCATAGGCCACGCGAAGGCTGGCTCAAACGAGGCACCTCGCAATGTCATATGCCTGCACGACAAAGGCGCCGTGGCGCGATTCGTGCTGTTCCCGGGAAACGCGCCGTTTCTCGCGGAAGTCCGTACGCCCCCCGCACCGTCACGCCCGGAACGGGTTCACGGGGCACCATCGACGCCGCCGGTGACAACGCCCTAGAATCCCGTTCGCACTCGCGCAGAAGAACGTCCTCGACCGTCGTCCGGCCACCCGGAAAAACCGCCGCACGGCGCTCACCGCCCGGATCGGGCGAACCGGCCACCGACGCCACCGAAGCCGTCGGCGACCCACCACCCGGCCGTCACCGTTCCCCGCACCGGTCCCGGCCGTTCGTGGCCCGGCGCCCGGCGCCCGGTCCTGGTGACGCCCAGTCAGGAGGCAGCGATGCAAGCCACGTTCCCCTTCACCACGCCGCACCACCTCGACAACGAGCCCGAAGCCGAGGCCCTGCTCGCGCAGGCCCCGGTCGTCCTCGCGACGATGGGGGCCGCGGACGTCTGGCTCGCCCTCTCCCACAAGGCGGTGCGGCAGGTCCTGAGCGACAGCCGGTTCAGCCGGGAGGCGGCCACGCTTCCGGGCAGCCCGCTGAAACTGTCCGTCGCCGCCGACCCGTTACTGGTCACCAGCCTGGACGGCGAGCGCCACGCCCGCCTGCGCAAACTGATGTCGCAGGCGTTCAGCCCGCGCATGGTCGACCGGCTCGAACCGCGGGTGCAAGCCGTCGTGGACTCCTTGCTCGACTCCCTCGAAGCCCCCGCGGATCTGGTGGCGGGTCTCTGCGCCCCCCTGCCGCTGATGGTCATCTGCGAGCTGCTCGGCGTGCCCTACTCCGAGGCGGGGGCCATCCGCAGGTGGACCAGGCGGCTGTTCGTCACGGACATCACTCCGGACGAACTGCGGTCCGCCCAGGGCGAGATGCAGGACTGGCTCGCCGATCTGGTGCGGCAGAAACGGGCGCGGCCGGACGACGGGCTGATCTCGGCCATGGTCGCCGCCAACGACGAGGGCGACCACCTCACCGAACCCGAGCTGCTGGCCAACCTGGAGGGCCTGCTGATCGCCGGCCACGAGACGACCGTCAACCAGCTGGGCAACTCGTTCCTGACCCTGCTGCGCCACCCGGACCAGCTCGCGCTGCTGCGGTCGGCACCGGACCTGATCGGACCGGCGGTCGACGAACTGCTGCGCTACAGCAGGCTCTTCAGCTCGGCGGAGGTCCGGGTCACGACCGAGCCCGTCGATCTGGAGGGCGTCCGCCTGGCGGCGGGCCAACCGGTGCTGCCGGTCATCGTCGCGGCCAACCGCGACCCCGGCGTGTACCCGGACCCCGGCCGCTTCGACATCACGCGCGAAGGACCGGCCGCGCACCTCGCCTTCGGGCACGGGCCGCACTTCTGCCTCGGCGCGGTGCTGGCCCGCCGGGAGATGCGGGTGGCGATCGGGTCCGTGCTGAAACGGTACCCGGGACTGCGCCTCGCCGTGGACGAGTCCGAGCTCGCCTACGTGCCGGAACTGGTCTTCCGCGGCCTGCGGGCGTTGCCGGTCACGTGGTGAGCCGCGGCCTCCCGGACCGCGGGCGCGGGAACCGGACGGACCACGGACGCGGGGACCGGACGGACCACGGACGCGGGACCGGACGGACCGACGGGACCGCCGGGCGGTCGACCGCCCGCGCCGACGCGAACACCCCCGTCCCGGGGGCGCTCGCCGGGCCGCGGTAAGCGCCGCCTAGGCTGGGCCCGAACGAAACCGGACCAAACCGGACCGGGCCACACCGGGCCGGCCGGGCCGCCGCGCGCGCGGCGGCCCGGCCGGCATGGACGAAAGCGGGGCCGCCCGATGGGCGACGGCATGACGGGGATGCACCACCACGGAGGGGGACCACTCCCCCCCTTCACCTTCTCCCGCGCCCTGGAGTGGTCGCCGGACTGGCCCTACCTGGTGTTCTGCGCGCTCGCCCTCGGCCTGTACCTGGCGGGCGCCGTCCGGCTGTGGCGGCGCGGCGACAAGTGGCCGGCCGGCCGGGTGGTCGCCTGGACGGCGGGCGTCGGCACCGTCCTGCTGGTCACCAACACCGGCCTGAACGACTACGGCATGGTGCTGTTCAGCGCCCACATGATGCAGCACATGGTGCTGTCCATGCTCTCCCCGATCCTGCTGCTGCTCGGCGGCCCGATCACCCTGGCGCTGCGCGCCCTGCGCCCGGCCCGCAAGGGCAGCGGCCGGGGCCCGCGCGAACTGCTGGTCGCCCTGCTGCACTCCACCTACGTGCGGATCGTCTCGCACCCGGCGTTCACCATCCCGGCGTTCATCGCCAGCCTGTACGTGCTGTACTTCACGCCGCTGTTCGACTTCCTGATGCAGTACCGGGTCGGGCACCTGGCGATGATGCTGCACTTCCTCGCCGTCGGCCTGCTGTTCTTCTGGCCGATCATGGGCGTCGACCCCGGCCCGCACCGCCCCGGCTTCGTGATGCGGATCATCGAGCTGTTCATGGGCATGCCGTTCCACGCGTTCTTCGGCGTCGCGGTGATGATGGCCTCCGGGCAGCTGGTGTCCACCTTCTCCGCCGCGACGGCACCCGCCGGGACGAACCTGCACGACGACCAGCAGC
Organism: Kitasatospora fiedleri; assembly: GCF_948472415.1. NCBI lineage: Bacteria > Bacillati > Actinomycetota > Actinomycetes > Kitasatosporales > Streptomycetaceae > Kitasatospora > Kitasatospora fiedleri. The sequence goes on from NZ_OX419519.1 coordinate 878,458, forward strand.
TGGCCGGCGGCATCACCTGGGCGTTCGGCGAGATCCCCACCGCGATCGTGCTGATCGCGCTCACCCTCCAGTGGGCCAAGTCCGAGGAGCGCCAGGCCCGCCGCCGCGACCGGGCCGCCGACCGGGACGGCGACGCCGAGCTGGAGGCGTACAACCGGTACCTGGCCTCGCTGGAGCGGGGCGCCAACCGCGCCACCGGCTGACCCCCGTACGGGACGACCCGCGACCCGCCACCCGCGTCCCGCCACCGCACGACGCACGACGCACCGCCCGGAACGGCTCCCGTTCCGGGCGGTGCGTCGTTCCGGTGGGGGAACCGGAGGGGGGTCAGCCGATGCCCTGGCGGTCGGGGGTCAGTGCGAAGGCGCGGTTGTCGGCGTCGCGGACGGCTTCGGCGACGGCGCGTTCGAGGAGGGCGCGCTGGAGCAGCAGCGGGGCGCGGCGGGGTTCGGGGGTGATCCGCAGCAGGTCGTCGAGGGCGGCGGCCAGGCGGCGGGTGACCTGGGGCTGGCCGGCGCCGCAGCCGCGGATCTCGGTGAACGCCAGGTCGACGGTGGCCTCCCAGCCGGGCACCGGTTGGACCAGCCGCACCGCGCCGTCCCGGTCGCGGTGGCGCAGCTCGCCGAGGTGGACCGGGGCCAGCACGGCGAGCAGCTGGTGGATCCGGTCGACGGCCTGGACGGCGGTGGTGGGGTCGTTGACGGCCGGGGAGAGCGCCCGGATGGCGATGTCGACGAGCTGGCGGAAGCCGAAGCTGAGGTCCTGGTGCATGGTCCGGTCGACGCCGACGTTCAGCGCGGTGGTGATCCGGCGCGGCCGGGGCGGGGTGCCGCCGACCACCACCACGGTGGGGGTGCCGGGGGCGATGAAGTCGCCGATCCGGGGCACCTGGTGCAGCACCGTGCCGTGCCGCCGGGCGACCCGGATCAGCCGGCGGATGTTGACGTCCCGCAGGACGCCGCCGCGTCCCTCGTGCAGCAGGGTCGGTCCCTCGTGCAGCGGGGTCGGTCCCTCGGCGGCCCCGCCGGGCGCCGGTCCGGCGGCCGGGGCCAGCCAGCGGTAGTCCTGGAGCACCCGCAGCGACTCGCCGGTGACCCGGTCGATCACGTGCGGCACCCGCAGCAGGCGCAGCGTCGCCTGCACGTACAGCACGAACAGCGCCAGGCTGAGCATCACCAGGGCGAGCGCGACCACGGTGGAGACGATCGGGACGGACACCGCGCGGGCCGGGTCGGTGGTGTCGTCGTAGCCGAGCTGGACGAGCAGCGTGTAGACGAAGGTGGCCAGGCAGGTGGCGAAGGTCGCCTTGATCAGGCGGCTGCGCACGTACAGCCGCAGCACCCGGGGGCTGAACTGGCTGGCGGCCATCTGGAGCGAGACCAGCGAGATCGAGAACACCACGCCGATGAAGGTCAGCATCGCGGAGCTGACGGTGGAGACCACGCTCTTGGCGGCCGAGCCGAACGAGAGCAGGGTGTCGGCGGCCTGCTCGGCCGCGGCCTCGGCGAAGATCTCCCGGTCCAGCAGGTCGGTCAGCCCGGCCAGCAGCACCGCGCCGAGACAGGTCAGCAGCGGGGCGAACCAGAACGCCTCGCGCAGGTGCTCCCGCAGCGGCGACAGCGCCCGGTACCGCGGCCGCCGCCCCTTCCCGCCGTGCTGCTCGCTCATCGGGCCAGGCTAGTCGCGGGGCGCGGCGGCGGGCGGGAAGGACGCGGCCGGGCGGGCGGCGGGGCGCGGGCGGCGGCGGGGCGGACTGCGGTGGCAGAGTGTGGACGGCGGCGGTGGGGCGCGAGCGTCGGTGGGCGGGCGCGCGGGGGTGGGGCGAGCGCCGCCGGTTGGGTGCGGTGAGGGGTGCGGCGGTCCGGGGGCGGGTAGGTCGCCCTCCTACGGGCGGCGGTCGGCCGTCCGGCCGCGGCGAGAGGAGCGGGTGTGGACGCCGGAGTGCAGAGGGCCGTCACCGGGCTGGAGGAGTCGCGGACCAAGCTCCGCGAGGAGGCGGTCGTCCCGCTGCGGGTGCGCCGCGAGGCCGTTCCGGCGGCGGACGAGCACCTGCTGCTGGGGGCGATCGCCCACCTGATGGAGTCCCTGCAGGAGCTGACCGACGTCACCGGCGACCGCCGCACCACCCCCGACGCCGGGCTGGCCCTGACCACCGCGGCCGGTCGGCTGGCCGGTGCCGCCGAGCTGCTGCGGGCGGCCGAGCAGCGGGCCCGGAAGAACGCCTGATCCGCTCCGGGCGCTCAACGGGTGGTGTGGGCACCGCCGTTGACGTGCAGGGTCTGCCCGGTGAGGTGGCGGGCGCCCGGCGAGGCGAGGAAGTGCGCGGTGGCGGCGACGTCCTCGACCGTGCCGGGGCGCTTGTCGTGGGTCTCCTCGATCAGGGCGCGGCGGCGCTCCTCGGCGAGGGCCCCGCCGAAGAAGCCGGTGCCCTCGACGTAGCCCGCCGCGATGACGTTGCAGCTGACCCCGCGGGGCGCCAGCTCGGCCGAGAGCGAGGCGTTCCAGGCGGCGAGGGCGGCCTTCGCGGCCCCGTACGCGCCGCCGCGCCGCTCCGCGCCGATCGAGCCCAGGCTGATCACCGTCCCGCCGGGTGCGAGCAGGGCGCGCACGGCCTCGGTGGTGAGGACGGCGCCGAGCAGGTTCTGCGCGAGGTTGGCCTGCCAGGCGGCGAGCACGTCGCCGAGCGGCGTCCCGGTGGCGGGGGCGGCGGGCAGCCCGCCCGCCGCGTTGACCAGCACGTCCAGCGTCCGGAACCGTCCGGCGAGCGCGGCCGTCGCCACCGGTCGGTCGCGTCGCACACCACCCCGTGCGCACCGAGCTCCGCGGCGACCCGCCGCACCGCCTCCGCCCGCCGCCCGGTCAGGTGCACCTCGTCCCCGTCGGCGACGAACCGGGCCGCGACGGCCCGACCGATCCCGCTGGTTCCCCCGGTGACGAGCACGGTACGGGTCACTGCTTCCTCCTGCGGCCGCGACTGCTACGTTTAGCGCTAAACATAGCCCAGGGACAGCAGGAGGCAACCCCCATGGCCGAGCCATCGGACCCGCCGGACGGCTCCACGGACGGCCGCAACGCGCCGGACGGCGCGCCGGACGGGCCTGGGTCGGAGGCGCTGGGGGACCGCTCGGCGGCGGCGATCGCGGCGGCGTGGCAGCGGGAACGACCGGGCACGCCCACCGACTCGATCGAGATCGTCACCCCGATCTGGCGGCTGGCCAAACTCTTCGCGGACGACCGCAACCGGGTGCTGCGAGCCGCCGGGATCGACGCGGCCACGCTCGACCTGCTGGCGGTGCTGCGCCGCTCCGGCGCGCCGTACGAACTGACGACCCGCGAGCTGACCCGGCGAACGCTGGTCACGGCGGGGGCGATCTCCCAACGGGTGGCCCGGGCGGAACGGGAGGGCCTGGTGCGCCGCTCCCCCGACCCGGCGGGCGGCCGGGCGGTGCTGGTCGCCCTGACGCCGGACGGACACGCCCTGATCGAACGCTCGGTGGACGCCGTACTGGGCCGCGAGGCGGACCTGGTCACCGGCCTCTCCCCCGCCGAACGCCACCACCTCGCCACCCTGCTCGACCGCCTGCTCACCGACCTGCACGAACGGATCGGGCCTACCGACCAGACCGCGCCGCCGCAGACGAAGTGACGGCTTAGCGGCACGGCAGCTCGACGGCCCGACGACCTGCCGGCACGGCGGCACAGCGGCACGGCGGCACGGCGGGCCCGATCGAGCCCGGCGACCAGACCGCACCGCCGCAGGTGAAGTGACCGCCCGACCACCCGGCCACCTGTCGAACCGACGGCCCAGCGGCCCGACGACCCGGCAACCTGGCAACCCGGCGGGCCCGATCAAGTCCACCGACCAGACCGCACCGCCGCAGGCGAAGTATCGGCCTGACCACCCGGCGGGCCCGATCGAGCCCACCGGCCAGACCGCACCGCCGCAGGTGAAGTGACCGCCCGATCACCCGGCGGCCCGTCCAACCAGCGGCCCGAAGACCCGGCGACTCGAGGACCCGGCGACCCGACGGCTCGATCCGTCGGCCCGGGACGCCCGGCCCCGGGCCCGGCGGGCGGGGGCTCGTCGGCGGGCCCGGGCCGGGCGGCTTCCTGTCGGCCGGCGGTGGGGCCGGCGGGGTCAGGGGCCGACCGGGAGCAGGGTGCCGTGGGTGAGGCGGAGCAGTTCTTCGGTGGTGGTGGGGAACACCGTGTGCGGGGTGCCGGCGGCGGCCCAGACCCGGGGTAGTCGGTGAGGGCCTGATCGACCACGGTCGGCAGCGGGCGGGGGTGGCCGGTCGGGGCGACGCCGCCGATGGGCTGGCCGGTGGCCTCCCGGACCTGCTCGGGGTGGCCCGGTGGAGCGGGCCGCGGCCCAGCGGGCGGCGAGGGCGGCGGTGTCGACGCGATGGCGGCCACTGGTGAGGACGAGCACGGGCTCGCCGTCGGAGACGAAGACCAGGCTGTTGGCGATCGCGCCGACCTCGCAGCCGAGCGCGGCGGCGGCCTCGGCGGCGGTGCGGGCGGAGTCGGCGAGGCGGCGGACCGTCCCGGGGAGGCCGGCGGCGGCGAGGGCGTCCGCGACCAGGGCGCTGCGGGTCGGGAGGGCGGAGGGTGCTGCTGGTTCCACGGTGGCTCCTCGGGGCATTCGCGTTCCACATACGGAACGTTCCGTGTGTGGAACGATAGACCGCATGCGAGCAACGGATCAACCGGCTTCGGCGAGCGCCGACCTCTCGGCGCGGATCGGCCTGCGGCTGCGCGAACTGCGCACCGCCCGCGGGCTCTCCCTCTCGGAGCTGGCCCGCCGTGCGGGCCTCGGCAAGGCCACCCTCTCGGGACTGGAGGCGGGCACCCGCAACCCGACCCTGGAGACCCTGTACGCGCTGACCACCGCGCTCGGCCTGCCGCTGAGCGCCGCCTTGCAGGCGCCCGAGCAGGCCGCCCGGGAGGCCGCGACCGGGCGGGCGCTGAACGCCGAGGTGTCCGGGCGGGTGCTGGACGCCGTGCTGCTGGAGCGGTTCGAGGACGCGGCGGCGGTCTCGGAGACGTACCGAATCCGAATCCGGCCGGGCGGGGTGCGCCGTTCGGCCCCGCACCCGCCGGGCACGGTGGAGCACCTGGTGGTGCTGACCGGCACCGCGCTGGTCGGCACCGAGGCGTCACCCGCCACGGTCGTCCCCGGCGGGCACCACAGCTGGGCGGCGGACGTCCCGCACCGCTACGAGGCGGTGGCGCAGGAGGTCGAGGCGGTGCTGGTGGTGCGCCACCCGCACGGCTGAGGCCACCCGGCCCCCGCCGAACCGGCCCCACGGCCCCACGGCCCGGGCGGCCTCAGCCCTGGAGCAGCAGCGTCCCCTGCGGGAAGCGTTCGCCGGGGGCGGGGGCGCGCAGGGTGCGGGCGGTCTCGGTGAAGCCGGCCGCGCGGAAGAGCCCGGCGAGGGTGTCGATCGGCCAGCGGTGGGCGGTGGTGACCTTGTGGTCGAAGGGGACGGGGCGGTCGGTGTCGCCGAGTTCGGGGTCGGCGGCGAAGAAGCCGGTGAGCAGCAGCCCGCCGGGGGCCAGGACGCGGCGCAACTCGGCCAGTACGGAGGGGAGTTCGGCGGGCGGGAGGTGGATCAGCGAGTAGCGGGCGAGGATCGCGCCGAGACCGGCGTCCGCCAGCGGGAGCGCCGTCAGCGAGCCCCGCACGAACGGCCGGGCCGGGTGGGCGAGTCGGGCCTGTCGCAGCATCCCGGCCGAGAGGTCCAGGCCGAAGGCGCGGACGCCGAACCCGGCGAGCAGTTCGGTCGCCTCTCCCGGCCCGCAGCCGAGGTCGCCCACCGGCAGTCCGCGCCCCGCCACCGCGGGTGCCGCGACCAGCCGCCGGATCGCCGCCAACTCGTCCTCCCGGCCGCCGAGTTCACCCCGGAACAGGTGGGCGTACAGCTCCGCCACCCCGTCGTACGCCTGCCCGACCCCACCGGTCGCCGTCATCGCCGCGTCCTTCCGCCGCCCCCGGTCTTCCCGTGGCGGCGCTCAGCCTAGCGGCGGGCGTCAGGCGGTCGCGGCCGGTCGCGGCCGGTCTCGGCCGGTCGCGGGGCGGTCGCGGGGCGGTTGGAAAACGGGTTGCGGGGGCTCGGGGCGAGGTGCCTAGACTCCAGGTATGGCCGTCGTCGCGCTCTGCCGCCGATTTACCGGCCCCCCGGCTCCCGATGGGTGCCGCAGGGGGCGGGTTCCGTCGCGCCGGTAGCGAGAGAGGCAGTGCTCCGGCGGAGCGGGTCGGCCCCCGGTGGCGGGTCGTGCCCAGGGGCCGGGGGGTGTGGTGTTACCCCTCGTCGTCCCGTCCGTCCGCCCAGTCCCGGAGGCCGCCATGTCCACCGACCCTGCCCGCAACACCGCCCCCATCGCCGTCCGCCACCTCTCCGCGGAGCAACTCGCCCGCGACCTCGCCGTCCGCGACCTGACCGACCCGGCCGCCGGGCCGCACGCCCTGCAACTGCTCGTCGACCGCGCGGCGGAGGCGCTGGCCGGGCGCTGGGGCTGCGCGGTGCGGGTGCACCGGGGCGAGCGGACGGTGACCGTCGCCGACAACTACGACCACCTCAACTACCGCGCGGACGACGTCACCCGGGACGCCCGCTACACCCGGTACGTCGACGACCGGCGGATGCTGCGCAGCCACTCCAGCGCGCTGGTCCCGGGCGCGCTGCGGGCGCTCGCCGCGCAGGAGGCGGCCGGGGAGGCGCCGGACGCGGTGCTGCTGGTCTGCCCGGGCCTGGTGTACCGGCGCGACAGCATCGACCGGCTGCACAGCGGCACCCCGCACCAGCTGGACCTGTGGTACCTGACCCGCCGGCCGGTCCCGGCCGGTCCGGCGGACCTGGCGGAGATGATCGCCGTGCTCGCGGACGCGCTGCTGCCGGGTACGGAGTACCGCACCGAGGAGCGGGTCCACCCGTACACCCTGGCGGGACGCCAACTGGACGTCGCGGCGGGCGGCGGCGGGCAGGGCGGCGGCGCGGAGGACAGCGCCTGGGTGGAGGTCGCCGAGTGCGGGCTCGCCCATCCGCGGGTGCTGGCCGGGGCCGGGCTGGGGCCGCGGTGGAGCGGGCTGGCGCTCGGGATGGGCCTGGACCGGGTGCTGATGCTGCGCAAGGGCGTTCCGGACATCCGCCTGCTGCGCTCGGCCGATCCGGCCGTCGCCGCCCAGCTCACCGATCTCGCGCCGTACCGGCCGGTCTCCGCGCTGCCCGCGATCCGCCGCGACCTGTCCGTCGCGGTGGACGGGGCCGACCTCGCCGAGGACCTCGGCGACCGGGTCCGGGACGCCCTCGGCCCGGACGCGGACCGGGTGGAGACGGTCGAGATCCTCTCCGCCACCCCGTGCCGTGCCCTCCCCCCGCAGGCCCTGGCCCGGCTGGGCGCACGCCCGGACCAGCAGAACCTGCTGCTCAAGGTCGTCCTGCGGGACCTGCGCCGCACCCTCACCGACGCGGACGCCAACGCGCTGCGCGACCGCGTCTACGCCGCCCTGCACCAGGGCGCCGTCCACCAGTGGGCCGCCCGCCCGGCGGGACCGTCCGCGCCGGAGGGACCGTCCGCGCCGGAGCGATGATCGGATCATCGTCCCGCAGGCGCTGAGCTGCCCGGACGTGCGCGCACGCGGGCTCGCTTGAGCCGGACGCGCGGCGGGAATCCAGCCGTTGACCGCACCTGCCGGCGGCGGCCCGCGCCGTCGCCGGACGCACCGAGGAGGGGAACCGTGGCACCGCAGAAAGCTCCGTCCGGGAAGCCGACCGGCATGGGCGGCGCGCCCCCGCCCCCGCCCGGTCCGGCCAACCCCCCTCCCCCGCACGGGAAGTGACCGGACGAACGGTCACTTCCCGTAGCGGGCGACGCGCTCCCGGAGGGCGGCCCCGGCCTGCGGCCACTCCTCGTCGGTGATCGAGAACATCGCCGCGTCCCGCAGCCGGCCGCCCTCCCCCGGGGCCCAGGAGCGCGACCAGTTGCGCAGGACGCCCTCGAAGCGGGCGCCGACGGCGGCGATCGCGGCGCGGGAGCGCTCGTTGCGGGCGTCGGTCTTGAGGTCGACCCGGCGGACGTTCCACTCCTCGAAGGCGTGCCGGAACAGCAGCAGCTTGGACTCGGCGTTGACGCCGGTGCCCTGCGCGGAGGCGGCGAGCCAGGTGAAGCCGATCTCGACGGCGTACAGGACGCCGGTGTCGGGCAGGGTGCGCGGGTCCAGGAAGGCGGTCGCGCCGACGGCCCGGCCGGTGGCCGTGGAGATCTGCGCGTACGGGGCGACCAGCCCGGTGTCGGCCCGGCCGCGCTGGGTCTCGACGTACCCGGCGACCTCGTCGGCGCGCGGCACCCAGGTGAAGCCGTAGCTGTCCCGGCCCTCCTCCGCCGCCCGCGCCAACTCCGCGGCGTGCCGCTGCTCCAGCGGCTCCAGCCGCACCAGCCGCCCCTCCAGCACCGGGCCCTGCAGTCGGTACGCCATGCGTGCTCCACCCTCCGTACGTGCGCGCGGGATCGTTCCCGGCAGCAGCGAACCGGGCGCGCCGGCGCGGCGTCAACGGGGTTTCGCCCGCCGGAAGCGGCCGGGGCGGTGGGGGACGGCCGCGGACGGCGGCGCCGCTCCCGTCCCGGGCGGCCCCGCCGCCCGCGGGGTGGGGGGCGGATCGTCAGGACCCGGCGGTGAGTTGGGTGAGGACGGCGAGGAACTCGGCCTCGGCGGCGGCCTTGTCGAGGCCGAGGGAGGTGAGGACGCCGTCGCCCGCCTCGTGTTCGAGCAGGGCGAGCAGCAGGTGCTCGGTGCCGACGTAGTTGTGGCCGAGGCGCAGGGCCTCGCGCATGGTGAGTTCGAGTGCCTTCTTGGCCCCGGCGTCGTAGGGGACGAGTTCGGGGGCGTCCTCGACGGCGGGCGGGAGTGCGGCCAGGGCGGCCCGGCGGACGGTGTCGAGGGGGACGCCGCTGGTGACGATGTAGGCGGCGGCGAGGCCCTCGGGCTCGGCGAGCAGGCCGAGCACCAGGTGCGCCGGGCGGACCTCGTCGTTGTGGGCGTCCTTGGCGGCCTGGTGGGCGGCCATCACCACGTTGCGGGCGCGCGGGGTGAAGCGGTTGAAGCCCTGCGCGGTGTCGATCGCGGTGACCTCGCCCGGGTCCTTGGGGACGAAGCGCTTCTGGGCGGCCTGGCGGGTGACGCCCATGCTGCGGCGATGTCGGTCCAGGACGCGCCGGAGCGGCGGGCCTGGTCGACGAAGTGGCCGATCAGGTGGTCGGCCACTTCGCCGAGGTGGTCGGCGACCAGGACCGCGTTGGAGAGCTGGTCGAGCGCTTCGGGGTACGAGTTCTTGATGCCCTCGATCAGGTCGTCGAGCCGGACGGAGGGTTTCGCTCCAGAGGTGTCAGCCATGAGGCAACCTTAGGTTGACAGTCGCGGAGTGTCAACCTTCGGTTGACAGTAGGTGGCGGGGCCGGTTCCTACCCGCCGGTAGCGGGTGTTTCGGCCGAGTTCACCCGACCGCCGTCCGCTGTCTTGTCCGTGTCACGGAGGCCCGAGTTGACTGCACAACATCGACCGGCCCTCACCCCCGGAGTTCCCGTGACCACCAGCCGCAGCACCCGTCTCGCCGCCGTACTCACCGCCGCCGCAGCCCTGTTGACGGTGCCTCAGGCCGCCGCGCACGCCGAGACCGCGCCCGCCGCCGTCGCCCCGCTGGACGTGCTCAGCTACAACACCTTCCTGATGAGCACCTCGCTCTACCCCAACTGGGGCCAGGCCCAGCGCGCCCAGGCGATCGCCGGCGCGGACTTCTTCCAGGGCCACGACGTGGTCGTCCTCCAGGAGGCGTTCGACAACGCGGCCTCGGACGCGCTGGCCGCGAAGGCGTCCGCCGCCTACCCGTACCGCACGCCGGTGGTGGGCCGCTCCACCGCCGGCTGGGACGCCACCTCCGGCAGCTACAGCAGCACCACCCCGGAGGACGGCGGGGTGCTGCTGCTGAGCAAGTGGCCGATCCTGCGCAAGGAGCAGTACGTGTTCAAGGACGCCTGCGGCTCGGACTGGTGGTCCAACAAGGGGTTCGTCTACGCGCAGATCAACGTGAACGGGCAGCGCACCCACGTGGTGGGCACCCACCTCCAGTCCACCGACTCCGGCTGCGCGAGCGGGCAGGCCGCGGACGTCCGGGCCAAGCAGCTACGGGCGATGCGGGCGTTCCTGGACGCCGAGCAGATCCCGGCGAACGAGCCGATCGTGCTGGCCGGCGACCTGAACATCGACTCGCACGGCGGCGAGTACCCGGCGCTGCTGGCCAACGGCAACCTGGCCCCGGCGACCACCCGCACCGGCTGGGCGAACTCCTTCGACACCGTCGACAACTCGATCGCGGCCTACCGGTACCCGGGCGAGCCGAAGGAGGACCTGGACTACGTGCTGTACCGGGCCGACCACGCCCGCCCGCAGCAGTACACCAACACCGTGCACCGCTTCCACTCCGCGCCGTGGACGGTCAGCAGCTGGGGCACCTCGTACACCTACACCGACCTGTCGGACCACTACCCGCTGCTCGCGGGCTGAGCCCGGCGGGAGACGGCGGCCGGACGCGGCCGGACGCGTGCGCCGCCCGGGAGTCCCGGGCGGCGGCGCGCGGGGCTACCCGCGGGGCTGGGCGAAGCGGACCATGTTGCCCGCCGGGTCGCGGAAGGCGCAGTCGCGGACGCCGTAGGGCTGGTCCATCGGCTCCTGGAGCACGTCGGCCCCGGTGGCGCGGATCTTCTCGAAGGTGGCGTCGCAGTCGGAGGTGCGGAAGTTGACGGCGCGCAGCAGGCCCTTGGCGAGCAGTTCGGCGGCGGCCCGGCAGTCGGCCTCGGTGGCGCCCGGGTCGGCGACCGGGGGCTCCAGCACGACCTCGACCTCGGGCTGGGCGGCCGAACCGAGGGTGACCCAGCGCATCCCCTCGAAACCGACGTCGTTGCGCACCTCCAGGCCGAGCGCGTCGCGGTAGAAGCCGAGCGCGGCGTCGTGGTCGTCGACGGCGATGAAGCACTGCGAAAGCTTGATGTCCATGCCCCGACGCTACTGACCCGCCCCGGCCCGCGCTTCTCCGTTCCTGATCCGTTCCCGGCCCGGCCCGCCGCGACCGGCCGGGCGCGGGCCGGTCACCGCGGCCGTCCGGTGTCGGTGCCGCGGATCGGCCGGGTCAGGTACATCGCCACGCACGCGGTGATGTGCTCGGCGGCGCTGTGGTCACGGGCCCGGTACGCGCTGGGGCTCTCGCCGACCAGCTCGGTGAACCGGGTGCTGAACGAGCCCAGCGAGGTACAGCCGACGGCCATGCACACCTCGGTGACGGACAGGTCGCCCCGGCGCAGCAGCGTCTTGGCCCGCTCGATCCGGCGGGTCATCAGGTAGCTGTACGGGGTCTCGCCGTACGCGGCGCGGAAGCTGCGCTGGAAGTGGCCGACGGACATCAGCGCGACCTTGGCGAGGGCGGCGACGTCCAGCGGTTCGGCGTAGTCGCGGTCCATGGTGTCGCGGGCCCTGCGGAGGCGCTTGAGGTCGTCGATCTGCACGGCGCCCAGGGTAGTCGCGGAGCCGGACGACGGGCGGCGAGCGGCGAGCGGGACGTGAGGGACTGGAGGTGAGGAGTAGGGGCGGGCGCAGGGGGTAGGGAGCGAGGGCGGCGAGCAAACCCGATCATCTGCTGATCGATCGTCACATTTCGGGGCAGGGTCGGCATTCGGGTGAGTTCCGGGTGCGTCGGATTCCCGCTCCGGGTTTTCCCGCTGCTAGTTTCTGAGTCACGCGAGGGAGCCGGGTGGAGTGGCCGAGAGGCGAGGCAGCGGCTTGCAGGGCCGTGTACATGGGTTCGATTCCTATCTCCACCTCCTCGCTCCCCTCGATGTCCGCCCCCCGCCCGGTTGGCCGGGCGGCAGTCGAGGAAGGAATGGCCCGATGGCCATCGCCACCGTCAATCCGGCCGACGGCCGCACCGTCGAGGTCTTCGATCCGCTGGACGAGGCGGGCGTGGAGCGCCGGCTCGCCCGGGCCCAGTCCGCGTTCGAGTCCTGGCGGCTGACCACCTTCGCGCACCGGGCCGAGCTGATGCAGCGGGCCGCCGAGCTGCTGGAGCAGGCGAACGAGCAGGTCGCGCGGACGATGACGCTGGAGATGGGCAAGCCGCTGGCGCAGGCCCGGGCCGAGGCGGCGAAGTGCGCCAAGACGATGCGCTGGTACGCGGAGCGGGCCGAGGGGCTGCTCGCCGACGAGCACCCGGAGCCGGGCGACGTGGAGGACTCGGGCGGGGTGTCGGCGTACGTCCGGTACCGGCCGCTGGGGCCGGTGCTGGCGGTGATGCCGTGGAACTTCCCGTTCTGGCAGGTGGTGCGGTTCGCCGCGCCGGCCCTGATGGCGGGCAACGTGGGCCTGCTCAAGCACGCCTCGAACGTGCCGCGCACGGCGCTCGCGCTGGAGGAGCTGTTCGCCCGCGCCGGGTTCCCGCAGGGGTGCTTCCAGACCCTGCTGATCTCCTCGGGCACGGTCGAGGCGGTGATCCGGGACGAGCGGATCGCCGCGGTGACGCTGACCGGCAGCGAGGGCGCGGGCCGCTCGGTGGCGGCGGTGGCCGGGGACGAGATCAAGAAGACGGTGCTGGAGCTGGGCGGCAGCGACCCGTTCCTGGTGCTGCCCTCGGCGGACGTGCCGGCCGCAGCCGAGCGGGCGGTGACCGCACGGGTGCAGAACAACGGGCAGTCCTGCATCGCCGCCAAGCGCTTCATCGTGCACACGGACGTGTACGAGGAGTTCCTGTCCGCGTTCACCGCGCGGATGCGGGCGCTGACGGTCGGCGACCCGATGGCGGACGGCACCGAGGTCGGCCCGCTGGCCACCGAGCAGGGCCGCACCGACCTGGAGGAGCTGGTCGCGGACGCGGTGGCGCTCGGCGCGACCGCCGAGTGCGGCGGCGGCCGGCCGGACGACCCGGCGCTGGCGGACGGCTGGTACTACCTGCCGACGGTGCTGACCGGCGTCACCCCCGGATGCGAATCCACCGCGAGGAGGCGTTCGGCCCGGTCGCCACCGTGTACCGGGTCGCCGACCTGGACGAGGCCGTCGCCGTCGCCAACGACTCGCCGTTCGGCCTGAGTTCCAACGTCTGGACCCGGGACGACGCGGACCGCGAGCGGTGCGTGCGCGACCTGCGGGCGGGCGGGGTCTTCTTCAACGGGATGACCGCCTCGCACCCGGCCCTGCCGTTCGGCGGGGTCAAGCGCTCCGGTTACGGACGGGAGCTGTCCGGTCACGGCATCCGGGAGTTCTGCAACATCACCACGGTGTGGTCCGGGAGCTGACCCGGCCCCCGGCGCGGGCGCGGCCGTGGACGCGGCCGCGCCCGGGGCGGGAGGGCTCAGGCGTGGTGCGGGTGGGCGTGGCGCGGGTGGGCGTGCTCGTGGCGGCCGACGAACTGGGCGGCGAACGCGACGATGGTCACGCCCCACACCACCGAGAACACCAGCAGCAGCCAGAGCTGGCCGACCTGCGGCGCGACCAGGCCCAGGCCCAGCGACAGGGCGAGCAGGAAGACCAGCGAGGAGTTGTGCTTGGCGGTCAGCCAGGCGGCCATTCGACGGATCGGGTTGGATCGCGGCGTTCCGGTAGCGGTCGCGGACATCGCTCTCACCTCCGCAGAGTTCAACGTCTGTTCGAGTATCCCGCTGGTCAGCGCACCCGGCAGCCCGGGTAGCATCACGGCGAGTACCGACGAGGGGGCCGTTGATGCCGATACGCGGGGACCTGCGCGGGGGGCTGCGCGCGCTGGAGCGGCAGGCGTCCGGGCTGCCGGACGGCGCCGAGCTGTACCGGCTGCGCCCGGACGGGCGGGTGCTGCGCGCCGACCGCGCCGGCGCCCGGGAGCTCGGCCCGCAGGACCCGGACAGCGGGCTGCTGCGCTTCATCGACGACCGGCAGTGGGCGCACTACTTCGTCGGGGACGCCGCGACCTCCCCGGAACGCCCGTCGAACGCCACCTACAAGCTCGGCCTGGTCGCCCCGCACAGCGCGTTCACCCCGCACGCGCACGGCGGTGAGCACCTGGTGCTGGCGCTCGGCCCGGCCTCCTGCGGCCTGTACGACGCGCGCCGGCGGCAGGTGGTGGAGGTCCGGCTGGCACCGGGCACGCTGATCCGGATACCCGAGCTGATGCCGCACTCGTTCGGCAACCGGGGCCGGGACCGGCTGGCGATCCTGGCCGCGAACACCGGCTACGGCATCGACCACGAGGACTACGCGATCACCGCCGAGGCCGCCGAGCGGCGCGGCGAGGACGGACTCGCCGCCGCGCTGCGGGAGGTCGCGGCGGCCCAGCGCCCGGGCACGGTCACCTTCCGGGAGCGGCTGGCGCTCGGGCTGCGCCGGGCCGCCGCCGCGCTGGAGGACACCCGGTGAGGCCGGCCGGGGCGGATGCCAGGTGCGGCCGGGGCGGCCGGGGCGGTTGGCGTGACCGGGGCGGTTGGTGCGGTTGGCGTGACCGGTACGGCCGGTGCAACGTCCCGGCTGTCGGCTGCGTCTGATGGAGTGTCCGGTGACGGCCCGCCGAGATCAGCCCCCCGACCGAGGACGCCCGTCGCCCTGGGAGGACGCCCGATGATCTGTCCGCACTGCCACGTCGACCGCCGGCAGCGGGAACGCACCGGCCACACCTGCTCGAACTGCCGGAAGGTGTTCGCGCTCGATCCGAAGGTCGAGCCGGGACGCCTGCACGACACCAAGTTCCGCGAGTTGGTGGCGAAGGCCGCCCCCGGCGGGCTGCGGATCACCGTCGAGCAGCTGTACTGGGTCAACGAACGCCGCCTGTACCGCTTCCCGACCGGACAGGAGCGGCGCGGCAGCGTCACCGGCGGGATGGTGCTGGCGATGGCCGTCGTCCTCGTCGTCTCGCTCTCCGTCGGCATCGGCGGCCTCGCCCACCTGCTGCTCGACCCGCTCGCGTTCCTCTTCGGCTGGCTGTCCTACCGGCAGTTCCAGGGCGCGAAGCAGTACCGTCCGCCCCGGCCGTTCGGCACCTGGGTGCGGCCGGAGGACTTCGAGCGGCGGGTCGCCGGGCGCTGGCGCCAGGTGTACGGCGCGTTCCCGGACGGGCTGGCGGAGCTGCCGACCGCCGCCCCCACCTGGCCGACCCGCCCTCGGGCCGTGGTGCTGTGCGAACTGCCCGCCGTGCTCGCCTTCCTGTGCGTCAACGGCTTCGCCGAACGCCACCGGGTGGCACTGGCCCGGACGCCCGCGCAGCTCCCGGCCGGACTGCCCGTGGTGGTGGTGCGCGACCTGTCGCTGGCCGCGCTGGCCCGGACGGCGCGGCTGCGCGCCGAACTGCCGGACCGCCGGGTGGTGGACTGCGGGCTGCTGCCCCGCGCCGTCGACGTCCCCGCGCGGGCGGTACGGCTGCGCACCGGCGGCGCCAAGCGGCTGGCGGTGCCCGACGCGCTGGCCGGCTCCCCCGGCTGGCAGCGCCTGCCCGACCGGGAACGGGAGTGGCTGCTCGACAACTGGTCCTCCCCGCTGATCGCCCTGCCGCCGGTGAAGCTGATGGCACTGCTGGACAAGGCCGTCGAACGGGCCGTCGCCGTCCCCGCCGCAACCGCCCGGACCGGGGCCGCCGCCGAGGTCGAGAGCCCGGCGGAGACCCGGCGGCGGGCCGAGCGGATCGGCTTCCTCACCTGGCCGCAGGCGGTTCCCGCACCGCGCGCCGGAACCGACACCACCCCGGCTCCGCGCCCGACGGACGGCACCCGATGACCGCGCGCACCACAGGCCCGGGCCGCCCGCCCGCACGCCTCGCGCCCGCCCAACGTCCTTCCACCCGAAGCTCGTTCACCCGGTGCGGGGCCGCCCGTTCGGGAGGTTCGCTGTGACACTTGCGATATCGGCGATATCGGCGATACCGGTGCCCGACCGGCTGCTGGACCGCGCCCTCCGGTCGGCCGCCGAACGCTGTGCCCGGCCCGGCGGACTCGCCTTCACCGCCCGGCAGTTGTACTACGAGACGGACCGGACGCTGTTCCCGCTGCACCGGGGGCCGCACCGCCTGCGGTACACCACCCGGCCGCTGCTGTCCGAGCCCCGGTTCGCCGCCGCGCTCGCCCGGCACCCCGCACTGGACGCCCTGCCGGACCTGGTGGCCCCCGCGCCGCACCGGCCGGGGCCGGAGGGCGACCTGTACGACTACGCCTTCCCCCGGCTGCTGGTCTGCCAGGACCCGGCGATCGCCGGGATGCTGCGCGCCAACCGCCTTCACCTGGAAGGGGCTTGCCCGATCCTGACCCCGGAGCGGCTGCCGCTGGACGGGCGACTGCTGGCGGCGATGGCGCGGGCCGACGGGGCGGTGGTGCACGTCCTGCACGACGCCTCCCCCGCCGGGCTGGAGCTGTTCGTCCGGGTGCGCGCGCACGCCGGGCCGCGGCTGCGGGTGCGCACGGCGGGGCTGCTGCCGCGGCACGCCGCCGCCCTGCACCTGGCCGCGCCGGGTGGACGACCCCGGTGCGCGGTCGAGGATTTGCCCGCCGAGCTGCAGGCCGCCGAGCGGGCCTGGCTGGCCGGCGGCCGGGTCGCCGAGCTGGCCGCGGTGCGTCCGGCCCGGCTGCTGCGGGCCGTCCTGCGCACCGTCCGCGGCGGCGGCTTCGCCCCGCCCGCCCGTCCGGCCGCGCCCACCCGGGCCCGCGACACCGGCTTCCTGACCTGGCCGACGCCCTGACCCCCCGAGGACGTGGACGATGACCCAGCCACCCGAAATCACCTACAGCGACGAGCTGTTGGCCGACGGCACGGTGCACCGCCGGTACTCCGACGGCCGCAGCGAGTGGCGCAGCCGCGGCGCCGACGGCCGCGTCCACTGGCGGGACGACCGGGGTGACGCGGGCACCGACGAGCGGCTGGGCCGCGACCTGGTCAAGCGCGTCCACGCGGACGGCCGGGTCGGCTACGGCCGGGACGTCGGCTACGGCCGCACGGTGTGGGGCCAGGGCCGGTACGTGCTGGTCAACCGCAGCTCGTTCCCGGGCCGGGTCGGCGTGGTGCTCGGCGCGCTGGGCCTGGGCGCGGGCGTGGCCGCCGCGCACTACGCGCCCGAACTCCTCTCGGCCGACGAGGAGGAGGAGTTGCGCCGGGAGGCCGAGCGGGCCCGCGCCGGGGGCGACGGCGGCAGCGGCGGGGACGGCGGAGGCGGCGGGGACGGCGGAGGCGGGGACGGCAGCTTCGACGACGGAAGCGACGACGGGGGCGACGACCACCGGCACGACGACGGCTTCGATCCGGACGGCTTCGACTCGGGCGGGTTCGGGAGCGCCGGGGACGGCGCCGACGGCGGCGATCCGCGGGACAACGACGGCTGGGACGGGGACGACTTTGGCTGAGCAGCACCCCGGGACGACGGCCCGCACCACGGCCCCGCCCGGCACCCCCGCCCGACCCCACCACCTCAACCACCTCAACCACCTCAACCACCCCACCCGTCCGGCCCGCTACGCGGTCAGCTCGCTGCCCGGCCCGGTCGGGCCCGAACCCGGCCTGGTGGCGGGCCCGTTCGAGGCGGACGGGCGGCGGCTCGCGGCGGCGCTGCTGACCGGGGAGCCGGGTTTCGCGGACGGCCCGTTCACGGTGGACGGGCGCACCGCGGTCGGCGAGGTGACGCTGCACAACCGGACGGAGCTGCTGGCCGCCGCCGGGCGTCCGGCCGAACCGTCCTGCCCGGACGGGGAGTTGCTGCTGCGCTGCTGGTTGGCGCTGGGCCCGGACGGGCTGCGGGCGGCGGACGGGATGTTCACCCTGGCGGTGCTGGACGGGCCGGACCTGGTGCTGGTGCGCGACCACGTCGGTGCCCGGACGGCGTTCCACTGCCGGACTGCGGGCGGCGGCTGGGCGGCGTCCAGTTCGCTGCGGGCGCTGCGGACGCGCCCCGACGTGGAGACCGGCTTGAACCTGTCGGCGGTCCGCTCCTTCCTGACCTTCGCCTACCTGCCGGGCGAGGAGACCCTGCTGCGCGGCGTCCACGAGCTGCTGCCCGGCCGGGTGACCCGGCTGCGGCCGGACGGGCGGGTGGACGTCGAGGGGTTCTGGGAGCCGCAATCCGGGCCTTCCGAGGGCGAGTTGTCGACCCGGCACTACGCGGAGGGCCTGCGGGAGCTGCTGGAGCGGGCGGTGGCGCGGCGGCTGCCGGACGACGGGCGCGAGGTGGCGGTGCTGCTGTCCGGCGGGGTGGACAGTTCACTGGTGACGGCGCTGGCGGCGCGGCTGCACGGGGGGACGGTGCGCACGTACTCGATCAGCTTCGGTGCCGAACTGCCCAACGAGCTGGGCTACTCGGGCCTGGTGGCCGCGCACTGCGGGACGGCGCACCGGGTGCTGACGGTGCCCGGGGAGCAGGTCGCGGCGCGGCTGGCGGACACCGTGGCGCTGTTGGACAGCCCGGTCGGGGACCCGCTGACGGTGCCGAACCTGATGCTGGCGGAGGCGGTGGCGGGCGACGGCATCGCGGTGTCGCTGAACGGCGAGGGCGGGGACCCGGTGTTCGGCGGGCCGAAGAACCTGCCGATGCTGGTGTTCGAGCTGATGCGGGACGACGACGCGGCGCGGGCCCGGGCGGACGCCTACCTGCACACGTACCGCAAGTGCTGGGAGGACCTGCCGGCGCTGCTCACCGGCGAGGCGCTGGCCGCGCTGGAGTCCGCCCCGCACCCGCGCCGACACGTCGCCCCCTACCTGGCGGATCACCGGTTCCCTTCCCTCCTGGACCAGTTGCTGCACTGCAACCTGCGCACCAAGGGCGCGCACCACATCCTCACCAAGGTGGAGCGGCTGACCGCCTCGCAGGGCGTGCAGGGGCGTTCGCCGCTGTTCGACCGGCGGGTGGTGGACCACGCGTTCGCCACCCCGCCGGGGCTCAAGCTGCGCGGCACGGAGGAGAAGTGGATTCTCAAGGAGGCGGTGCGCGACCTGCTGCCCGACACCGTCACCTACCGGCCGAAGAGCGGCATGCGGGTGCCCGTGCAGCAGTGGCTGCACGGCCCGCTCAGCGAGCTCGCCGCCGACCTGCTGCTCGGGCCGACCGCCCGGGCCCGGGGCCTGTTCCGGGCGGACACGGTGGAGACCTGGATGCGCGGCGGCGGGCTGCTGCTGCCCCGCCAGGGCGGCAAGCTGTGGCTGCTGCTCACCCTCGAACTGTGGCTGCGCGCCTATGACGTGTGAGAAGTGCCACGAGAAGACCGGTGGGAAGCCCGGTGAGAAGACCTGCGAGCACGAGGGAGAAGCGCCGATGGAACTGATCGATCCCCGCACCGGCGGTGTCCGCCGTACCGTGGTGCCCGGCCGGGCGGACGAGGTGGCGGCGGCCGTGGCCGGGGCCCGGGCGGCCCGGGCCGGGTGGGCGGCGCTGGCGCCGCGGGAGCGGCAGCGGCGGCTGGGCGCGCTGGCGGAGCTGGTCGAGCGGCACGCCGGGGAGTACGTGGCGGCCGAGTGCGCCGGGACCGGGAAGCCGGTGGCGGAGGCGGCGAACGAGGTGGCCGAGGTGGCCGACCTGTTCCGGTTCTACGGGGGCGCGGTGCGGGCCGCGACGGCGCCCGCCGCGGGCGACTACCTTCCCGGTCACCAGAGTTGGGTGCGCTGGGAGCCGGTCGGGGTGGTGGCGGCCGTGGTGCCGTGGAACTACCCGCTGCTGATGGCGGGTTGGCGCTGCGCGCCCGCGCTGGCGGCCGGGAACCCGGTGGTGCTCAAGCCCGCCGAGACCACCCCCGACAGTGCGCTGCTGCTCGCCGAGCACGCCGAACAGGCCCTCGGCCCGGGCGTGTTGACCGCGCTGCCGGGCGACCGGGAGACCGGTCGGCTGCTGGTCGGCGCGGGCTGCGACCTGGTCGCCTTCACCGGCAGCCCGGCGGGCGGCGCGGACGTGGTCGCCCGGGCCGGGCTGACCCCGGTCAGTCTCGAACTCGGCGGCAACAGCCCGGTGCTGGTGCTGCCGGATGCCCCCGCCGACACCTGGCGGCAGCTGGCCGCCGC
The DNA here is from genome assembly GCF_948472415.1 of Kitasatospora fiedleri. Classification (NCBI taxonomy): domain Bacteria; kingdom Bacillati; phylum Actinomycetota; class Actinomycetes; order Kitasatosporales; family Streptomycetaceae; genus Kitasatospora; species Kitasatospora fiedleri. The sequence continues at coordinate 898,484 of NZ_OX419519.1, forward strand.
GTGCACGTACAACGCGGGGCAGAGCTGCGCCGCGCCCGCCCGGGTGATCGTGCTGGAGCCGGTCTACCGGGAGGCGGTGGCCGCGCTGGCCGCCGCGATGGCCGAGCGGCGGGCCGGGCGGGACTTCGGCCCGCTCAACAACCCGGACCAGGCGGCCCGTTACGACCGCGTCCTGGCCTCGTCCGGGGCGAAGTCCGTGCACACCGCGCCGGGGCGCGGCGACGGGCTGTGGCGGCCCGCGACGGTGCTGGCCGACCTGCCGGACGACGACCCGGCGGTGGTCGAGGAGGTGTTCGGTCCGCTGCTGACCGTGCAGCGGGCCGCGACGCTGGACGAGGCGGTGGCGCTGGCCGAGTCCGTGCCGCAGGCCCTGGCCGCCTCGGTCTGGACCACCGACCTGTCCACCGGCCTGGCCCTCACCGACCGGATCTCGGCCGGCGAGGTCTGGCTGAACTGCCACCTCGCCCAGTCCGCCGAACTCCCGCACAGCGGCCGCCGCTCCTCCGGCGCGGGCACCGACCTGTCGGCGCTGGCCCTGCGCGAGTACCAGCGGCCCAAGACGGTCACGGCCCGGCTGCTCTGAGCCGCCGGCGGCCGTCCGGTGGGAGGATCGGGGCATGGACGGGGAAACGCTGGCGGGCGGGTGGGCGAACGCGGGGGCCGTGGTGCGGCGCGGGGACGTGGTGGAGCGGCCCGCGCCGCCGCACGCCGGGGCGCTGCACGCCTTCCTGACCGGGCTGCGGGCGGGCGGCTTCCGGGGGGCGCCGGTGCCGGTGGGCCCGGTGGCGGACGGGCGGGAGCGGTTGGAGTTCCTGCCGGGCGAGGTCGCCCTGCCGCCGTACCCGGCCTGGGCGCTGGGCGAGGACGCGCTGGTGTCGGTGGCCCGGCTGCTGCGCCGCTGGCACGGGGCCGCCGCCCGGACGCCGTTCGACCCGGCGGCGGCCTGGCCCGGCGAGTTCGCCGACCCGGAGGGCGGGCCGCTGCTGTGCCACAACGACGTCTGCCCGGAGAACGTGGTCTTCCGCGCGGGCGGGGCCGCCGCACTGATCGACTTCGACTTCGCCGCTCCCGGCCGCCCGCTCTGGGACGTCGCCCTGACCGCCCGCTACTGGGTGCCGGTGCTCGACCCGGCGACGGCCGCCGAGACCGCCCGCGCCGACCTCGAAGTCCCGGCCCGGCTGGCCCTGTTCGCCACCGCCTACGGCCTCCGGCCGGCCGACCGCCTGGCCCTGCCGACCGTCCTGGAACAGGCCACCGCCGTCTGCCGCACCTTCGTCGCCCGCCGCGTCACGGCCGGGGACCCCACGTTCACCCGGTACTTCGACGCGTACGGTGGCTGGCCCCGCTGGGACCGCCTGCAATCCTGGCTCGCGGACCGACGCCCCGCGCTGGAGCGGGCGTTGACGCCCTGACCCGCCCGCCCGGCGGCGGGGAGGAGGCCCGGAGCGGGTGGGCGGCCCGCCCCCCGGATGGACGCCCCGGCGGGCGGTGGGGGCGGGCAGTCCGTACGGTGCGGTTCGGGGGCGGAAGTCCGGGGGGACACCCGAGTGAGAGGTAAGCACTGGCATGGCTGGGAAGTTCGAGCTGTACGTGGACGAGTCGGGCAACCACCGCTTCCGCCTCAAGGCGAGCAACGGTTCGGTCGTGGTGATCGGCGAGCCGGAGGAGTCCCGCGAGCAGTGCCTGAAGAGCATCGAGTCGATCCGCAAGCTCGCGCCGTACGCGCAGTTGCAGGAGACTCCGGCGCACGCCTGACGGCGGCGCACCGGCCGGGAGCCGCGGGCGGTGGACCGCGGCGGGCCGGGAGCGCGGGCCCGTGACGACCGAGTTGTCGGGTCGTCACGGGCCCGTCGGCGTCGCGGCGCGGCGGGGGCGGTCCGGGGCATGCTGGGCGGGGACGGCCGGAGGCGAGCGAGGGGGTTGCGGTGAGCGGGCGGGAGATCATGGCGGCGGCGGGGGTGCTGTTCCCCGACGAGCGGGGGCGGCTGCTGGTGGTGCGGAACGCGTACCGGGCCAAGCACCCCATCGCGGTGCCCGGCGGCGGCTGGGAGCCGGCCGACCCCTCGCCCCGGCACACCGCCGTCCGGGAGATCCGCGAGGAGCTGGGCGTCACGCCCGTGCTGCGCGAACTCGCCTGCCTGGACTGGTCGCGGGACCACGACCGGCCGCCGATCGCCGCGTTCCTGTACTGGGCCGACCCGCTGACCCCGGAGCAGCTGGCGGCCGTCCGGCTGGAGCGGGCCGAGCTGGACGCGATGGTCCACCTGCCGTCCGAGCTGCTGCTCTCCGCCGTGCCCCCGCTGCTGTCGCGCCGGATGGGGGCGTGCGTGCTGGCCCCGCGCGCCGCCGCCCCGCTGGAACTCGCCGACGGCCTGCCGGTCGGCCACTCCGCGCTGCACCTGCCGCCGCGCCCGGCCCCCGCGTACCTCGGCGCGACCGCCCTGGAGGGGCTGCTGCCCCCGGCAGCGGGCGGGACGCACCGCCGCCGCCGCTGGACAAGGCGACCTACTACGCGACCCGCCCGCGCATCCGGGCCAAGGCCCGGACGCTGTTCACCGACCCGGACGGGCGGGTGCTGCTGGTGCGCCTGGCGCCGTGGCGGGGCGAGTCGCCGTGGGTGCTGCCCGGCGGGTCGATCGAGGCGGACCGGGAGCTGCCCCGGGCGGCGGCCCGCCGCGAGACCCTGGAGGAGCTGGGCTGGCGGCACGAACCGGGCCGCCTGCTGGCCGTCGACTGGGTGGGCGGCCGGACGTCGGGGCGGGGCGGGCGCCGGAGCCTGCCCGGTCGTCGGAGCCGCCGCACCTGTCGCTGGTGTACGACGGCGGGACGGCGGGCCCCGGGATGCTGGCGGCGGTCCGGGTCCAGGAGGAGGAGATCGCCGAGTGGCGGCTGTTCACCCCGCGGGAGGCCGCGGCGGTGCTGAGCCCGCCGCAGGCCCGGCGGCTGGCGGCCTGCCTGGCGGTGCGCGCGCTGCCGCCGACGGCCGGGCCGGTCGAACTCGTCGACGGCGTGCCCCCGGTGAGCGGCCCCTGAGCGGTCCCTGAGCGGCCCCCGTACGGCCCGGGGTGACGCTGCCGGGGCGGCGGTCGGCGGTTCGCGGCGGGTACCGGGGGCCCGGCCGGGTATGAATAGGCAGGTCGGAGCGGTGCCCGCCGCTGTGGCGGGCGGATCACGGAGATCGGGAAGACCGGGAGGTGCGGGGTGGGGAAGTCGCTCGGGTCCGAGCTGGACGGCCGCGCGGTGCGGGCGCTCGGCGGCGGCAGTCGGCTGCTGCTGCGCCTGGACGGCGAGCTGCTGCTGACGGTCGAGAACGACTTCCGGCTGCGGCACGGCGCGGAGGTCGAGCACTTCTACCCCGCGCTGGGCCTGACCACCTCCGGCGCGCTCGGGCGGCTCGCGGACGCCGTCATCACCGCGACGACCGTCACCCCGGCCGGGGGCCTGGAGCTCGCCTTCGACACCGGCCAGGTCCTCGCCGTCGCCCCCGACCCGGCCCCCGGCGGGCCGGTCCACCCCTGGCAGCTCTCCTCCCCCGCCGGGCTGCTGTGCACCGGCGGCCCGGACGGCTCGTTCGGCCCGTGAGGCCCGCGTCCACCCCGTGAGGCCCGCACTGACGGTGCGTCGCGGGCGGTGCGCCCCGGGTGCGGCCCGGTACCCGGGTGTGACGGCCGTTCGAGGCGGGCAACAATGGGCGGATGGAACTGCTGGCACAGGATGTGGACGTCCCAAGTGCGGCGCTGAACAGGGACGTTGAGCCGCTGATCAGAGCGCTGCGGCCGGCCCTGAGCGGCCCCGGTTTCGCCGCGTTCGCGGCCGAAGCGGCGGGCCAGGGGCTGGTGTTCACCGCCGCGTACGACAACTCGCCGACCGGACGGGGCCGTTGCGTGGGCGTGGCGACGCACCGGACGTTGGCGACCAGCCGGGGCGGGTGCTGTTCGTCGACGACCTGGTGACCGATCCGGCGCTGCGCTCGGGCGGCGTCGGGTCCTGGCTGCTGGCCGAGTTGGCGCGGCGGGCGGCCCTGGCGGGCTGCGCGCGGGTGGAGCTGGACTCCGGGGTGGTCAACCAGGGCGCGCACCGCTTCTACCACGCGCGGCGGATGTCGGTGGTGGCGTTCCACTTCTCGCTGGACGTGTCGCCCGGCCACCGCTGAGCCGAGGAGGGGGAACCCCGGCGGCGGACCCCGCGTCACTAGGATGGCGGCCGGTCGACACGGCTGACCGGCGCGGCTGACCGGTACGGCCGACCGGCGCGGGTGGGCGGGGAGAAGGGGCGGAACGTGTTCGGAATCATCAGGCCGTGCAGACACCGGTTGTCGGAGCGCCTGCACGCGTCGTGGACGGCGCACCTGTGCGGGCTGTGCCTGGCCCTGCGCGACGGCCACGGGCAGTTGGCGCGGACGGCCACCAACTACGACGGTCTGGTCGTCTCCGTCCTGGTCGAGGCGCAGTCGCCGCGGGCGGCGGACCGGCGCACGGCCGGGCCGTGTCCGCTGCGCGGCATGCGCACCGCGCCCGTGGCGACGGGCGAGGGGCGCGGCTGGCGGCGGCCGTCTCGCTGGCGCTGGCCTCGGTGAAGGTCCGCGACCACGTGCTGGACGGCGACGGCGTCTTCGCCGCCGGCCGGTGGCGGCCGGTGCCCGGCGGGTGACCCGGCGCTGGGACCGGCAGAGCGCGGGCGGCGCCGCCGCCGTCGGCTTCGACACCGGCGTCCTGCTCGCCGCCGCCGGGCGCCAGGGGGCGGCCGAGTCCGCGGTGACGGCCGGCGGGCCGCTGCTGCTCGCCACCGCGCCGACGGAGGAGGCCACGGCGGCGGCCTTCGCGCACACCGCGGTCCTGGCGGGCCGGCCGGGGAACGCCGCCGCGCTCGCCGAGGCGGGTCGGCTGTTCGGGCGGCTGGCGCACCTGCTGGACGCCGCCGAGGACCGCGCGGACGACGAGGCCCGCGGGCTGTGGAACCCGCTCACCGTCTCCGGCACCACCGGGCCCGAGGCCGAGCGGCTGTGCCGGGACGCCGTCCACGGCATCCGACTCGCCCTCCGGGAAGTCGAGTTCACCGACCGGGCGCTCGTCCACCGCCTGCTCGGCCACGAGACCGAGGAGGCCGTGGACCGCGTCTTCGGACGCCGCGCCCACCACCGGGCCTGCGCGAACGCCGCCGCGCGCACCTCCCCGCCCGACGCCGACCCGGGCGCCCCGTCGGCCCCGGAGCACACCCACGACGTCAGGAAGCCGAAGCAGCCCCGCTCGCTGATCCCGGGCTGCGCGGTCTGGCTGACGATGGCCTGCACCTGCCAGTTGCTCTGCTGCGACCACGACGACCCGTTCACCCGCGAGCGGCGCGAGGGGTTCTGCCAGCGGCACGACTGCGACTGCGGCGACTGCTGCGACGCGTGCACCTGCGACTGCTGCGACTGCTGCGGGGGCGACGGGTGTTGCAGCGGGTGCGACTGCGGCTGCGACTGCTGACCCCGGGACGCCCGGCCGGCCAGTCACCTACGGGAACACCACGGAACAGCCCGGAACACCACGGAACGGAAGCAGGACGATGACGGGACAGCGGGACTTCGCACCGGCCGCGGAGCTGACCGCCGAGTGGGGCGGCCGGCCGGCGCTCCAGGCGCTGGGCGAGTCGGCGGACCCGTTCGAGTTGGCGGCGGTCCCGGGCACCTGGCGGCCCAAGGACCGGCACTTCGGCGTGCACCGCGACGGCCGGCTGGTGGCGCACGCGGGGTTCGTGGTGGCACCGGTCGAGGTCGGCGGGCGGCGCTTCGAGGTGGCCGGGATCGGCGGGTGCTGGTCTCGCCGCACTGGCGCGGCCACGGCCTGGCCCGGGCCGTCGTCGCCGCCGCGCTGGACGCGGCCCGGGCCGACGGCCTGGAACTCGCGATGCTGTTCTGCCTGCCCGACCGGGCCCCGCTGTACGCCCGCCTCGGCTGGACGCCGCTGCCCGGCCCGGTGACGGCCGATCAGCCGGACGGCCCGGCGCCCGTCGCGCTCGGCGCGATGTGGACCGCGCTCGTCCCGGGCGCGGCCTGGCCGGCGGCGGGGCGGTCCGACTGCACTCGCTGCCGTTCTGACGCCGGGTCAGCCCACTGCCCTTGCGGGGAGGTGAGTTGGCGCCGCCCGGCGGGTTCGCCTGACGGGGTGTCGGCAGGCAACCGTTGCAGGGCTGTTGCACGAGGTGTGAGGCGGGCCACAGCCCGGGTGGAAGGTTCGTGATCGACTCGGCGGATGGCTTGGATGTGGACGGTTCGGTGGGTGTGGGGGCCGCGGTCGCGGTCGCGGCGATCGGGGCGGCCGCCGGGTGCGGGTCCCTCACGGCGGGCGGGGGCACCGCGGCGGGGTCCGCGGCACCGCCTGCCACGGGCAGCGCGGGCCCCTGCGGGGCGGCCCCGGCGGCGCGGCCGGACGGCTGGACCCGGGACGCGGTGCGCGTCCTCGCCGTCAGCGCGGACTGCCTGGAGTACGAGGTGACCAACCCGGGCACCGAGGCCGTCGACGTCGCGGTGTCGTTCGGCTGGTCGGGCACCGAGGCCCGGCTGTCGTCCGACGCGACGGGAACCCGGACGGCGGTGGCACCGGGGGCGACCGTCCGGGGCACCTTTTCGCTGACCGGGCGGGACGCCCGGCCGGACCTCCCGGTGGGCGCGGACCCGACCTTCTCGGGCGCCGCGCGCTCCACCCGCTCCCCCGGCCCGTCCGGCGCCGCGGCGCCGTCCCGAAGGTGCGGATCGTCAGGTGCGCAGCGTGCCGACGGCGGAGGCCCCGTCGACCGGCGGCGCCTGCCCCGCCGCCGGAATCCGGGTCTACGCGGACCGGGGCGACGCGGCGATGGGCTGCGGGTGGTGGGGCTGCACCTGGAGAACTGCGGGACGAAGGACGTCACGCTGAACGGCTACCCGCAGGCCCAGCTGCTCGACGAGGCACACACCCCGCTGGACGGCGTCCAGGTGCTGAAGGGCGGCGCGGCGATCGCGACGAGCACCGGCGCGGACGCCCCGCCCCGGCGCTTCACCGTCGCACCGGGCGGGAAGGCGCAGGCGACGCTGGTGTGGCGCAACACCGACGACGCCTCCTCGGCCCCGGTGAACGCGCCGTACGTGCGGGTGCGGGCCACCCCGGACGCCGCGCCGGTGATGGTGACGCCGGAACTCGACCTGGGCACGACGGGGCGGATCGGCGTCGGCGCGCTGGCAGCCGGACGAGTCCTGACGTCCGGCCGGTCCGGGACTGCGCGCTCCCGGCCCCGGCGGGGCGGGCGGGGGCGGGCCTCAGCCCACGTGGACGCGGGGGCGGCGGGAGCGGTCGGGTTCGGCCTCGCGGAGCACTTCGCGGGTGACGGGAGCGACCTCGCCCTGGCCGAAGAGGAAGAAGCGCAGGAACTGGGCGAAGGGGCTGCCCTCGGTCCATTCGAAGTAGATGTGCGGGAGTTGGCCGGTGGTGTCGCGCACGTGCAGCAGGGTCGCGGCGAGCGCGTTGGGGATGCTGGAGTGTTCGAGGGTGAGGACCCGGTAGCGGTCGTGCAGGACCTCGCCGCGGACGTGCAGTTCGGCCTCGAAGTCGGACGCGTCGCGGACGGTGACCTCGACGAAGACCAGGTCGTCCTCGGGCGGGATGTCGTTGTCGGCGCGGATCTGGTGCACCTTGTCGCGGTACTCGGCGAGGTCGCGGCCGGCCGGTTCGTTGGCGATGAAGCGGATCGTGCGGTGCGCGGTGTCGCGCACGAAGCGTTCCGCAACCTGGTCCAACCGGACGTCGGTGACCCGGAGTTCGAAGGACCGGGCGAGCCGGGAGGCGAGCGAGACCAGCACGATCGCGGCGATGAAGCAGGCGCCGATCTTCACGCCGTCCGGGCGTTCGGCGATGTTGATGCCGGTGGTGTAGAGGAAGACCCCGGCGATGACCGCGAAGCCGACGGTCCAGCCGCGCTGGCGGACGGCGTGGGCGGCGATGGTGACGGCGATCGCGGCGGAGGTGATCAGCACCAGGACGCCGGTGGCGTACGCGCCGCCCTGCTTGTCGACGTTGGCGTCGAACAGCCAGGTGATCAGGAAGGCGGTCGCGGTGAGCACCAGCACCATCGGGCGCACCGCGCGGGCCCAGTGCGGGGCCATGCCGTAGCGGGGCAGGTAGCGGGGCATCAGGTTGAGCAGGCCGGCCATCGCGGAGGCGCCGGCGAACCACAGGATGGCGATGGTGGAGAGGTCGTAGACGGAGCCGAACGCGCCGCCGAGGTAGTGGTGGGCGAGGTAGGCGAGGGCGCGGCCGTTGGCGGGGCCGCCGGGCTCGAAGTCGTCGGCGGGGATGAGCAGGGTGGTGATGAGGCTGGTGGTGATCAGGAAGCAGCTCATGATGACGGCGGCGGTGGTGAGCAGCTTGCGGGCGCCGCGGACGCGTCCGGTGGGGCGCTCCTCGGTGTCGTCCGGGTCGCCCTCGATGTGCGGCATGACGGCGACGCCGGTCTCGAAGCCGGACAGGCCGAGGGCGAGCTTGGGGAAGACCACCAGGGCGACGCCGATCATCGCGAGCGGGTCGCCGTGCTCCAGGCTGAGGGCGTGCGTCCAGTCGGTGACCACGGACGGGTCGGTGGCCACGTGCCACAGGCCGACGGCGACCACCACCACGTTCAGCGCCAGGTAGACGGCGACCAGGACGACCGCGATGCCGATGGCCTCGCTGAAGCCCTTCAGGAAGACGCCGCCGAGCAGCGCGACCAGCAGCAGGGTGATCAGCACCTGGTGACCGCCCAGCGCGCCGCGCAGGTGCGGGTTCTCGACCAGGTGGGCGGTGGCGTCGGCGGCGGACAGGGTGATGGTGATCACGAAGTCGGTGGCGGCGAAGCCGAGCAGCGCGAGGACGAAGAGCTTGCCCTTCCAGAACGACAGCAGCCGTTCCAGCATGGCGATCGAGCCCTGGCCGTGCGGGCTCTCCTGCGCGACCCGGCGGTAGACCGGCAGGGCGCCGCACAGGGTGACCAGCACCAGCACGAGGGTGGCGACCGGGGAGAGCAGGCCGGCCGCGAGTGCGGCGATGCCGGGTTGGTAGCCGAGGGTGGAGAAGTAGTCCAGGCCGGTCAGGCACATCACCTTCCACCAGCGCCGGCCGTGCTGCTGGTCGGGGCCTCGGCGTGCGGGCCGGGGTACTGCTTGGCCATGTCGGAGAGGCCGTCGAGCAGCCAGGCGCGCAACCGCTGCCGCGCCGTCCGTCCGTCCGCGGGGGCGGTGTCGACCACTGTGCTGCTCCTGTCCGGGAGGGGGCCGCCCGGGGCCGCCGGTGCTCCGGCCCGCCGGGCGGACTCCCAGGTCAATGTAGGTCACGTCCGCCGCCGTCCGGGCAGGCCGGGGCGTGGCCCGCGCTTCTTTGGCCCGGGCGGGGGGCGCCCGGGCGGAGTGCGGTCGCGGGACGCTGACGGGCCGTCCGGGCGGGGCCGGTGGACGGTTCGCCCGGGCGCGGGGGTTCGTGCCGGTCCGTCCGGTCCGGGACCATCGGCCCGGTGCGCGGGGCCTCTTGCCCCTGGCCGCGCGCCGAAGGGTTTCGACACGCTGCCATGGTCACGGCCGCCCGTGGGGGCGGTCGCGCCGCCGAGGAGAGGAACTCTCGCGCGCCCCGTCCGCGCCGCCCCGTCCTGGCGTGCCGCACGGCGCACTGTGGCGGCGGGCGTGGGTGCGGGCACGGCGAGGTGAAGGGTGTGGTGCGCGGCGGGCGGTTCGAGCACGTCCGGGCGGAAGCCGTCAAGGGCCGGCCGGGTCCCGGTCCGGGCGGCGGTCGGGGGCGGGTGGCCCTGTCGGCGGGCGGGGCGGGTTTGGCAGACTGCGGGGTGTAGCGGGGTGCAGGGGTCTGCGAGGAGGAGTGCTGCCATGTCCGAGGGTTCGGCGCCGATCAGGGTGTTCCTGCTGGACGACCACGAGGTGGTCCGCCGCGGGGTGCACGACCTGCTGGACTCGGAGCCGGACCTCCAGGTCGTCGGCGAGGCCGGGACGGTCGAGCAGGCGCTGGCCCGGGTGCCGGCGCTGCGCCCGGACGTCGCGGTGCTCGACATGCGGCTGCCGGACGGCGACGGGGTGACGGTCTGCCGGGAGTTGCGTTCACGGATGCCGCAACTCGCCTGCCTGATGCTCACCTCGTTCGACGACGAGGAGGCACTGCTCGACTCGATCATGGCGGGCGCGGCGGGCTACGTACTCAAGCAGATCAGCGGCACCGACCTGGTCACCGCGATCCGCACGGTCGCCTCGGGCCGGTCGATGCTGGACTCGGGCGCGGCGACCCGGCTGATGGCCCGGCTGCGCGGCGACACCCCGGCGCCCGCGCCGGAGTTCCCGCACCTGACCGACCGGGAGCGGGAGATCCTGGCGCTGATCGGCGAGGGCTGACCAACCGCCAGATCGGCGAGCGGGTGTTCCTCGCCGAGAAGACCGTGAAGAACCACATCTCCCGGCTGCTGGCCAAGCTCGGTGTGGAGCGCCGCGTCCAGGCCGCGGTGATCGCCACCCATCGACCCTGGCCGCGCAGCCGGGCGGCAGCGGTGGCGGCGGCAGCGGCGAGCGGGGGTTCTGAGCCCCGGGGCCGTTCCGGCGGCTGAGGGGTGACCGGTCGGTCAGCGGACCGCGCCCAGGAAGGCCGGCGCCGTCGAGACGTTGGGCTCCACCGCGTCCGCGCTGTCCAGCACCAGCCCCGTTCCGGGCGGCTCCACCGGTCCGCAGCCCGGGCGGGCCAGGGGCGGTCCGACGGCCGCGCCGCGGACTTCGGCACGCTGTCGGAGCGGCTCGCCCCGCCGACCAGGGCCGTCATCGGCAACGTCCCCGCCTGACAGCCGTGCGGGCCGTCCCTGCTCACCCGGTGGCGGGCGCGGACCCTCCGGCGGTCGGGGTGCCCTGGCCCGCAACCGGGTTGAGCGCGTGGAGGCGGACGGTGTCGCTACGCCGGTCGAACCACAGGGTGGCCCGGTGGCCGTCGCCGCTGCGGTCGAGGTCGTCCGAGCGGACCCACTCGGGGTCCTCGGGCCCCTGACCGTCGAGCGGTGCGGTGAACCAGGAGGTGGCGGAGATGTCCGCCTCGGCCGGGCCGCCGGGGACGAAGGGGTGGGCCGCCGTCAGTTCACCGAGCCGGCCGGGGCGAGCCGGGCCAGGCCGACGATCACCAGGTCCGGCGAGGGCAGGCCGCGGTCGTCGTGGTCCCGGCTGCTCGTCCACCTGGCGTCGGTGAGCGGGCCGAGCGCCGGGAACACCCGCTCCAGCGCCGCGTGGCCGGTGTGCCGCCCGCCACCGCCGCCACCGTTCGCGCCGCCAGCGCTGCCGCCACCGTCCACCGCCCGGCGGAGCGCCCACCAGGCGGGCAGGACCGTCGCGGCCGCCCCGATCCGGGTCGGTCTCCGTCGCTGCACCACGTTCCTCCCGCTCCGTCGTCAGCCCAACGGGAGGGCGTAGACGGGCTCCTGGCCGAAGGCGGTGAAACCGGTCCTCCGCAGGACCGGCCCGGAGGTGGCCGGGTTGCTCTTGACCAGGGCCATCGTCGCTCCGTTCGCCGCCGCGTAGTCGAGCCGGGCGGCCAGCACCGCCCGGTACACCCCGCGGCCCCGCCGGGCCGGGACGACCACGCCGCCGGTCAGCCGGGCGACGCCGTCCACGACCGCCACGCCGCCCGTTCCGACGGGCTCACCGTCCAGGTAGGCGACGAGCGTGCCGCCCGGCCCGCCGGGGTGGCCTTGGCGTTCCTGGCCGCGGTGCGCTCCAGCCGGGTGGCGGGCGGGAGTTCGCCGCCGAAGCCGGTGACCTCGACGGCGGCCCCGTCCCGCACCGTCACGAAGTCGGTGGCCCAGCGCAGTTCCACCGGTGCGGTCGGCGGCCGGAGCGCCGGTGCGCCGTCGGCCAGGTCCGCGGCCAGGATCTCCAGGCCGAGCTTCACCCGCCCGCCGCGCGCGGCCAGTTCGTCGCGCAGGCCGGGCGGGTCGCCGATCAGCACCTGCCAGTCGAGCACCGGCGGTCCGAGCGTCCGGGCCCGTGCCAGCACGGCGTCCACGGCCGGGGCCAGCGGTCCGGCGGGGGTGAAGGAGACCACCGACAGGTCGAACCCGTAGTAGTCGGGCAGCCGCAGGATCGTGTACCCGGCGTCCTCGACGACCTCGGCGTCGTCCGGCATCCACACCCAGGCCGCCCCCGCCGCGGCGACCGCTTCGGTCGAAAGGCTCATCCGCCCAACCTAGACGCCCCGGTCGCCGGGCCCGGCGGGGGTCCGGCAGGCTGTTGCAGAACCATGACGGTCTTCGTCCCGCGCCCGTTCCCGCCCGGCGAACATCCGGCAGGTGCACGTAGGACGGTCCGCCCGGCTGATCATCGGGGAGCGGAGCGGATGCAGGGGGCGGGCGGTGCGGGGAGGAGGGCGAACTTTTCCGGTTCCCGTGTCGATCCGCGCCCGTGCCGTTCGACCTTGGGGTAGAGAGGGTCGGAACACGGCCCCGAGAACGAGGAGAGCGGCGATGGCGAAGTACATGCTGATCATGCGGGCGACGGACGAGACGCTCGCGAAGATGATGGAGACGCCCTTCGAGGAGATGCTCGCAACGGTGGGGCGGTTCAACGAGGAGCTGATCCGGGCGGGCGTGCTGGTCGCCGCCGAGGGCCTGGACGACGCGTCGCAGGGCGCGGTGGTCGACTTCGACGGCGAGGTGCCGGTGGTCACGGACGGGCCGTACGGGGAGACGAAGGAGCTGTTCGGCGGGTTCTACCTGATCGACGTCGCGTCGAAGGAGGAGGCCGTGGAGTGGGCGAAGCGGCTGCCGGCGATGCCGGGGGCGAAGTGCGAGGTGCGGCGGGTGCCGGGCATCGAGGAGTTCCCGCAGGACAACGAGTGGATCGTCAAGGAGCGGGCGTGGCGCGAGCGGACCGGTCAGCTCTGATGCCGGCCACCGACGACGGCCCGCCGGTCACCGAGGCGGCGCGGCGGGCCGTCGCGGCGGTCTGGCGGATCGAGTCCGCCCGGGTGGTCGGCGCGCTGGCCCGCTGGACCGGGGACTTCGCGCTGGCCGAGGACGTCGCGCAGGAGGCGCTGGCGGAGGCGCTGGTCCGCTGGTCGCGCGACGGCGCGCCCGCCGAGCCGGTGGGCTGGCTGCTGACCACCGCCCGGCGGCGGGCGGTGGACGCCTTCCGCCGCCGCTCGGCGCTGGACAGCCGGTACGCGCTGCTGGCGGGCCCGCTCGCCGAGGGCGAGGCGCACGCGGGCGCGGCGCCCGGCGGCGGGCGGCCGACGACCTGCCGTGGGACCCGGACCGGATCGACGACGACGTGCTGGCGCTGGTGTTCACCGCCTGCCACCCGGTGCTCTCGCCCGAGGCCCGGGTGGCGCTGACGCTGCGCGTGGTGAGCGGCCTGTCCAGCGAGGAGATCGCCCGGGCGTTCCTGGTGCCGGTGCCCACCGTGCAGGCCCGGATCACCCGGGCGAAGAAGACGATCGCGGCGGCCCGCGTCCCGTTCGAGCTGCCGCCCGCCGAGGAGCGGCGGGCCCGGCTGGCGCGGTGCTGAGCGTGCTGTACGTGGTGTTCACGGAGGGGTCGACCGCGACGGCGGGCGCGGACCTGCTCCGTCCGGACCTCGCGTACGAGGCGATCCGGCTGGCCCGGACGCTGGCCGCCCTGCTGCCGGACGAGGGCGAACCGTACGGCCTGCTGGCGCTGTTCGAGCTGACGGCGGCGCGCTTCCCGGCCCGCACCGGGCCGGACGGGGAGGCGGTGCTGCTGGAGGACCAGGACCGCGGGCGCTGGGACCGCTCCGCGATCCGGCGCGGGGTGGCGGCGCTCGGCCGGGCCGCGTCGACCGGGCGCGGTCTGGGGCCGTACGGGTTGCAGGCGTCGATCGCCGCCTGCCACGCGGTGGCGCCCTCGGTGGCGGAGACCGACTGGGAGCAGGTCGTGCTGCTCTACGAGGCGCTCGGCCGGATCGCCCCGTCGCCGGTGGTCGAGCTGAACCGGGCGGTCGCGGTCGCGATGGCGAGCGGCCCGGCCGAGGCGCTGGCCCTCGTCGACGACCTGCTCGCCACCGGCCGGCTGCCCGGCTCCCACCTGCTGCCGAGCGTGCGCGGCGAACTGCTCTCCCGCCTGGGCCGCACCGCCGAGGCCCGCGCCGAACTCGAACTCGCCGCCCGGCGCTGCGGCAACGCCGCGAACGGGCCGTCCTGCTGCGCAAGGCGGCGGCGCTGGGCTGACGGCGGGTCCGGCGCCCCGGTCCTGACGGATCGTCAGTGGCCCAGCGGGACGCTCCAGTTGAGGACGGTGCCGCCGGCGGGCGGGGCGGTGACGGCGAGGGAGCCGCCGAGGGTGCGGGCACGCTCCTCCAGGTTGCGCAGGCCACTGCGGCGGCCCTGGGCGGGGATGCCGACGCCGTCGTCCTGGACGGTCAGCGCGACCTGGCCGCCGGCCGCCTGGAGGGTGACCTCGACCCGGCCGGCCCGGGCGTGCCGGGCGGCGTTGCTGAGCGCCTCGCCGAGGACGGCGACCAGGTGGTCGGCGACGGCGGGCGGCACGTCGGTGTCGAGCAGGCCCTCCATGCTCAGCCGGGGCGCGAAGCCGAGGGCGGCCTGCGCCTCCTCGACCACGTGCACGGCCCGGGCCCGCAGGCCCTGCCCGGCGCCGGCCTCGCGCACCCGCAGCCCGAAGATCGTCGAACGGATGATCTTGATGGTCTCGTCCAGGTCGCCGACCGCCCGCAGGACCCGGTCGGCCGCGCCGGGGTGGTCGATGAACCGGGACGCGCTCTGCAGCGTCATGCCGGTGGCGAACAGCCGCTGGATGGCCAGGTCGTGCAGGTCGCGGGCGATCCGGTCGCGGTCCTCCAGGACGGCCAACTGCTCGGCGTCGCGCCGCCGTTCGGCCAGCTCCAGGGCGAGCGCGGCCTGGTCGGCGAAGCCCAGCAGCGGGTCGATCTCGCGCTCGGTGAACTCCGGTTCGCCGCTGCCGCGCACCAGCAGCAGCACCCCTCGGTGTGGCCCTCGGCCCGCCCCAGCGGCACCGCGACGGCCGGGCCCATGCCCTCGAAGCGCGGCACGCAGCCGGGGTAGCGCGGGTCCTGCGCCAGGTCGGGCGAGGTGACCGGGAAGCCGGTCGCGCAGGCCGCGCCGGAGATCGTGCCGTCCAGCGCCACCGCCACCCCGACCCGCCGTTGACGTCCCCGCCGAGGGCCAGTTCGACCCGCAGGCCGCTGTCGTCGGGCAGCGCGGTCAGCACCTCGGCCAGCTTCGCGCCGGAGATGTCGCAGGCCCGCTGGGCGATCAGCTCCACCACCTGGGTGCGCGAACTCCCGGACAGCAGACGTCGGTTGATCTCGGCGGTGGCGGTCAGCCAGCGCTGCCGGCGCTGCGCCTCCTCGTACAGGCGGGCGTTGTCGATGGCCACGCCCGCGGCGACCGCGAGGGTGGCGATCACCGACTCGTCGTCGTCGTCGAACCCGGCCGCGCCGCGCTTGTCGGTCAGGTAGATGTTGCCGAACACCTCGTCGCGCACCCGCACCGGCAGGCCCAGGAAGGTCCGCATCTCGGGGTGGTGGGCGGGGCAGCCGGTGGACGCCGGGTGCTCCGTGAGGTTCTCCAGGCGCAGCGGCTGCGGGTGCCGGATCAGCTCGCCGAGCAGGCCCTTGCCGGTCGGGTAGGGGCCGATCCGGGCGATCTCCTCCTCGTCCAGGCCGACGGTCAGGAACTGCGAGAGGGTGTCGCCGTCGGGGCCGATGATGCCGAGCGCCGCGTACTTGGCGTCGGCGAGGACGGCCGCCGCCTCCACGATCCGGCGCAGCACCTGGGTAAGTTCCAGCTCCCGGCCGACCGACAGGACGGCCTCCAGCAGGCTGTGCACCCGGTCCCGGGTGCCCCGGGCCACGTCGATCCGGGCCTGCAGCTCGGCCAGCAGCTCGTCCAGCCTCAGCTGCGGCATCCGCGACCGCGGTTCCTCCTCGCGCACCGCGTTCCTCCCTCGTCCGTGGCTCCGCCGCGCACCGATTCTCGCAGACGCCCGGGGCGGGTGGACCGACGGGGTGCGGATGCGGTAGGCGCTCCGCGCGCCGGGAACCGGCAGGTCACGACCGGAACGGGCGTACCGGGCAACGGTTTCGGCGGGACGGGCATCGGTCTCCGCAGGACCACTGGTCTCGGCGGGACGGGCGGCGCGCCCGGTGGTGCGGGCGGCTCAGCGTCCGGCACTGCGGTGGGCTCAGCGTCCGGCGGTGCGCAGCACGAGCGCGGCGAGCGCCTCGGGGGCGCCGGCCTGGTGGCGGACACCGGGGAAGGCGTTGACGTCGACGGCGACCGGGCCGTCCGGGCCCGGCAGCAGGTCGACGCCGTACACCTGGAGCCCGAACGCCTCCCGGCGGCCAGGGCGATGGCCCGCTCGTCCGGGTCGGGCGTCCAGGGGCGGCGCTCCGGCCCGCCGGGCTCCAGCTCGGAGCGGCGCTGCTCGGCGAAGACCTGCCCGCCGACCACCCACAGCTTGCGGTCCCAGCCGTCGCCGGACACCGGCCGCTGGAGCAGCACCGGCTCCCCCGGCCAGCGCTCGGCGAGCGCGCGCCACTGCGCGGGGGTGTCGGCCCGGGCCACCAGGTCCTCCTTGCGGCTGTGCCGGCTCTTCACCACCACCGGCCCGGGCCAGGCGAGTTCGGCGAGGACGCCGCCGCCGAGGGTGGCGGCGAACGGCAGTCCGGCGGCCCGGGCGGTGCGCTCCATCCAGGCGCGGTCCTGGCAACGGGCGGTGACGGCGGCCGAGTTGAGCACGGGCGTGCCCGCCCGCTCGTACCGCTCGGCCCGCCGCAGCGCGTGCGGGTCGCGCGCCTTGAGCAGCACCACGTCCGCCGGTTCGTCCCGGCCGACCGCCAAGTGCCCTTCCCGCTGGAGCAGTTGAAGGGCCCCGGCGAGCAGCGGGTGGCCTGGTTCGCGGGCGACCAGGGCGATCCGCAGCGGTCGGGACGCCGGGGCCGGCCGGGGCGGCCGGGGCGGCGTCACCGGGCGGCCCGGGCCTCGGGGACCCCGGCGTCGGTGAGCAGCGGGCCCGCGCCGGGGGTGGGCCAGGAGGAGCCGGTGCGGGCCAGCCGGACCACGGCGTCGGCCACCCGCTCGACGGCGTCCGGGACTTGGCGGAGGCTCGGGAAGTCGTTGATGTCGACGACCACCGGGCCGTCCGGGCCGATCAGCACGTCCAGCCCGTACAGGTCGAGGCCGAACACCTCGCCGACCTGCGCGGCGAGCGCGGCGACCTCGCGCGGCAGCGGGACGGGCCGCTCCACGGCGGGGCGGTTCGGGTGCAGCGGCGAGGTGCGCCGGGTGGCGAACAGTTCGCCGCCCGCGCAGTACACCTTCAGGTCGCAGCCGTCGTTGCGGACGTACGGCTGGGCGATCAGCAGTCCGCCGTCCGCGGGCGCGGCCAACTCGGCCAGCTGCTCGGGCCGTTCGACCAGGTGGACGGCGCGCCCCGAGGAGCCGTCGGCGGGCTTGACGACCAGCGGGTAGCGGCGGGCGTCGATCGCGGCGAACGCGGCCGGGTCGGCGGCGGCCCAGGTCCGCGGCATCGGCAGGCCGTGCAGCGCGGCGACCACGGCGGCCTGCGCCTTGTCGCGGACCGGGCGGATCGCCCGGGCGTCGTTGACGGTGGTCAGACCGGCCGCGGCGGCGGACTCCAGCAGCCCCAGACCCGGGCCGCCGGAGACGGTCTTGAGCACCCACGCGTCGTGCTCGCCCGCGCGCACCAGTTCGGCGAGGTCGAGCAGGTCGGCGCCCGGGCGCAGCACGTCCACCCGGTGGCCGGTGGCCCGCAGGTGCTCGACCACGGCCAGCGGCATCCCGTCGTTGCGGTAGTGCTCCTCGACCAGGAAGCAGAACCTCATGCGCCCCACCCCATTCCCACTGTTCCCACTGTTCCCCTCCGCCCCCGTCGGACTCCCCCGGGGCGAATCGCGTCCGCCCACCCTGCCATGGATCATCCGTCGGATTTCACCCAGGGTGTCCGGGAACGGATACAGCCGCGTCACAGCTGCCCTGACGAGGGCTGGAACCGACTTCCCTGGGCATGACGTTCACATGACGCCCCCTTGGCAGACCCTTTGAGGAGGACCGTGTGTCCCCGCAGCTGCGCCCGCACGCCCGGCACGACCTGACCGGTCGTCCCGCCCCGGCCCGACTGGCCTACCCGGCGGACGACGTCCTGGTGGTCTCCGGGCTGCCCGGCAGCGGCAAGAGCACCCTGATGCGGCGCTGCGCCCGCGCCCGGGTGATCGACTCCCAGCACACCCGGGCCCGGTTCGCCCGCGCCCTGCCCGGCGTCCCGTACGCGCTCTACCGGCCGCTGGTCCGGCTCGCCCACTACCTGCGGCTGCGCGCGGCGATACGGGCCGGCGGTCCGCTGGTCGTCCACGACTGCGGCACCCTGCCCTGGGTGCGCCGCGCCCTGGCCCGGACCACCGCCCGGCAGGGCCGCCGCCTGCACCTGCTGCTGCTCGACGCCAGCCCCGCGCAGGCCGCCGACGGACAGCGCCGCCGCGGCCGCCGGGTCTCCCGCTACGCCTTCGCCCGCCACCGCCGCGCCGCCGCCGCACTGCGCGCCCTGGTCACCGCCGACGGCCCGCTGCCCCCCGGCGTGGCCTCCGCCGTCCTGCTGCCCCGCGCATCCGCCGCCCGCCTCACCACGATCGAGTTCACCCCGGCCCCGGCCTCGACCCCGGCCCGCAACACCTCCTCCCGGCACCCCGCACCGCCCCGACCGCGCCCATGGCCGTCCCGGCCGGCGGCTGAGGACGCCTGACGGCCCGGCTCCGCCACCTGACGGACCGCCAAGCGCCTACGTCCCGGTTCGGCCCGCCACCGGCTGCGGCCGGCGGTCGACCGGCCCGCGCCGCCTGACGGACCGCCGACCGGCCACGGCTCGCCCGTCGCGGCCCGGCCGCGCCTCTCGCGTCGCGGGTTGCGGCGAACGCTGAGCCGCTCCGCGCGTCGCCCGCCGGGGCCGTGGCCTGCGGTCGGCCGTGGCTAGTCTCCGGCCATGGTCACCCCCGAACGCACCCCGGAGCGCGCCGCGCGCCCGCGCCCGGGTCCGCGCACAGCGCGCCGGCGGCTTCGCAGCCGCAGGCCCCGCGGCCTCCGCAGGCCCCCCGGTCCCCGTCGCACGGCCCGCTGGCCCGGCGGGTCGCCGATCGGCTGTCCGTGCAGTTCCGCGTCCCGGTCGAGCCGCAGTACGAGCCGGTCGGGCAGCGCTGGACGCTGCGCTGGTACGACGGGCCGACGGTGGACGCCGTCCGGTGCGCGCTGGAGCGGCTGTTCCCGGACGGGGCGGCCGGTGCCTTCGCGGTGCGCCGGGACCTGACCACCCGGGCGCTGGCGCTGGCCGCGATCCGGGAGACCCGGGCCGGGGCGATGCACCGCTCGGTGGGCAGTTGGGGCCAGCGCTACCACCTGGAGCAGTTGCTGGCCGGGCAGGAGCACCCCGACCGGCCGACCGACCCGCGCGAAGCGGCCATGCTGGAGCGGCTGTTGGCGGCGGCGACCATCGAGGCGGCGCGCGGCCCGGCGGCCCCGGACCTGTCCCGGGCGTTCGACCTGGTGGCCGGGACGGGGTGGCCTGGCTGCTGCCCGAGCACCGGCTCGCCGGGCCCGCCGACCGGGACGCGCTCGCCCTCGCCCCGCTGGAGTACCTGACCTCCCGCTACGCCACCGGCGTGCACCGCACCGCGTGGAGACCGCGCTGGCCGTCCTGCCGCTGCGCACCGCCGTCGCCGCCGCCCACCGGGACCGCACCCCGACCCGGACGCCGCCCGCGCGGCCCTCGCCCTGCTGCCCGCGCTGCGCGCCCAGGTGTCCGCGGAACTCGACCTGATCGGCGAACGCCTCGCCGCCTCGACCACCGAACCGGCCGCGGACGCCGACCTGGGCGCGGACGCCGACCTGGGCGCGGAATCGGACCCCGCAGTCACCGGAGCCGTCACCGGAGCCGTCACCGCCGCCACCACCTGAGCACCCTCCCGGCAGCGTATCGATCCACATTCTGCCTGTTCACGGCCGTTTCCGGTAGGACCGAGCGCACGTCCGTCCTCCCTTGTCCGACCCGCCCCGCGGGCCGCAGACTCGTCCGCATTCCCCCTTTGGACGAGATCGATGGGAGCCGTGTGTCCTCACACGTGGATCAGGAACTGGCGTTGCGGGCGCGGGTGCTGCTGGCGGGCAGCGAGCCGCCCACCCCGTGGCAGGCGTACCGGGCGCACCGCCTGCTGGCCGGGGAGAACCCGACGGTGCACCTGCCGAGGCTGGCGCTGGCGGCGATCGAACTGACCGCCCACCACCCGGTGTTGCTCCGGTCGAATCTGCAACGGGCGCTGCTGGCCGAGGCGTTGGACGTCGCGGCGGCCATCGCGCCGGACGACCCGTATCGGCCCGAGGCGCTGCGGCAGATCCGGAAGGCGTACGTGGAGCGGGCCGGGCAGCTCGGCTTGCCGCTGCCGGAGGAGTGGACCTGACGGTGCGTCAGAGTTCCGCGTCGCGGGCCAGCAGGGCGGCCTGCACCCGGTTCTCGCAGTCGAGTTTGGCCAGGATGCGGCTGACGTAGGTCTTCACCGTCGCCTCGCTCATGTGCAGGCGGGCGCCGGTGTCGGCGTTCGACAGCCCCTCGCCGAGCAGCTCGACCACGGCGCGTTCGCGGGCGGTGAGCACGGCCAGTCGGCGTCTGGCCTGTTCGCCGCGCGCGGCCGCCGGGCCGCCGGCGAGGCTGTCCACGATGTGCCGGGTGGCGGCCGGGAGAGGAAGGCGTGGCCGGTGGCGGCGGCCCGGACGGCCTGGATCAGCTCGCCCGGCGCGGTGTCCTTGAGCAGGAAGCCGGCGCCGCCGGAGGTGATCGCCCGCAGGACGTTCTCCCGCTCGCCGAAGGTGGTGAGCACGATGGCCCGGGTGCCGGGCGCGGCGCGGGGCAGTTCGGCGAGCGCGCTCAGCCCGTCCAGGACCGGCATCCGGATGTCCAGCAGCAGGACGTCCGCGGCGAGTTCGCGGGCCAGCCGCAGCGCCTGCGCCCCGTCGGGGGCCTCGCCGACCACCTCGACGTCCGGGGCGGAGGTGAGGATCATCCGGATGCCGGCCCGGATCAGCGGCTCGTCGTCGGCCACCAGGACACGGATCACCACCCGTCCTCCCCTTCTCCGCCTGCGCCCGTTCTCGGCTCACACCTTGCCATGGAAGTGCTGCTTCTCCACCAGCAGGCCGTCCTCGAAGCAGAACCGGACCACGTCCTGGTCGCCGTCCAGTCCGCTCTCCCGGTCGCCGTCGAACCAGCGGCAGTGCGCGCCCGCCGGCACCGGCGGGCCGATCTTCCGGAAGTCGTGGGTGAGGAACTCGCTGCCGACCGGCAGCCGTTCGTTGACGGACTGCTCGCCCTGGCCGACCTCGATGCTGTCGTACAGCCGGGCCGGGACGGTGGCGTCCCGCATCGAGCTGACGAACATGACCGCGCCGAGCACGGCGACCGCGGCCACCACCCCGAGCACCGCGAGCGCGCCGAGCGCGCAGCCCACCGCGGGGCTCCGGCGGCGCTTCTCCGGTTCGGCCGACTCGACGGCCGGCAGGGCGAGTTCCTCGTCCTCGGGGACGGCGGCGCGGGCCCCCTCCGCGGTGTAGGGCAGCATCCCGGCCAGCCGGAAGCCGCCGTCCGGCAGCGGCCCGCTGTGTACCATCCCGCCCAGCAGCCGGGCCCGTTCGCGCAGCCCGGTCAGGCCCTGCCCGCCGGAGACCGCCGCGGCGCCGTCCCCGCCGGGGCCGTTGACCACCTCCACCACCAGGGCGTCCGGCTCGTAGCGGACGGTCAGCTCGATCGCCGCGCCCGGGGCGTGCTTGTGCGCGTTGGTCAGTCCCTCCTGGGCGATCCGGTACGCGGCGTGGCCGGTGGGCGCGGGCAGCGGGCGGGGGGCCCAGGTGGCGCAGCTCGATCCGGGCGCCGGCCGCGCCGGAGGTCTCGACCAGGCGGTCGACGGCGTCGACGCCGCCGGGGGCGGTCGCGGTGTCCTCGCGCAGCAGGCCGACCACCTCGCGCAGTTCGCGCATCGCGCCGGTGGCGGCCTGGCGCAGCACGGCGACGGCCTCGCGCTGCTGCGCGCCGAGGGTGCGGTCGACCTCCAGGGCGCCGGTGTGCACGGCGATCAGGGCGAGCTGGTGGCCGAGGCTGTCGTGCATGTCCTGGGCGATCCGGTGGCGTTCGCGCAGCCGGGCCTGCCGGGCGATCATCACGCGTTCGCGCAGCAGTTGCGCGTTGTGCTCGCGCAGGCTGGCGAGCAGGGCGACGCGCTGGGCCCGGTAGCGGCCGATGACGGCGGGCAGCACGCCGATCAGCAGGTACCCGGCGACGCACAGGCCGAGCAGGACGGGCAGCGGGAAGTGGTCGCGCCGGTTCTGCAGGACGCCGACGCCGACGGTGCCCAGGAAGCCCAGTGCCAGCACCGCCGGGGCCCGCCACGGGCGGCTGATCCGGCGGCCGGCCGCGTACCCGGCGGCGACCAGCAGCGGCAGGAACCCGGTCGGCCCGCCGACCCCGGCCGCCGACGCCACCAGCACCGTCCCGGGCAGCCCGCGCCGCAGCGCGAACAGCACCGCGCACGCCCCCACCACCAGCCCGGACGGCCACCCCCCGCTGTCGCCCGCCTGCAACAGCGCCGCGAGCCCGCACACCAGCAGCCCGCCCAGCACCTCCCGGCCCGCCGCCGCCCACCCCCAGGGCCCGGGGAACGCCCGCCCGATCCACGTCCGCATCCTCACCCGCCCGACCCTAGCCACCCCGCCCCGCCCCCGATGCCCCCGAAAGTCGCCCGCCCGCCCCGACCATCGTCGCTCCGGGCCCTCCGCCGGACGGTCTCACGATCGGGGGCCGGTCAGCCGTCCGTGCTCGGGGGGTGGACGGTGAGGTGGCCGTAGGGCGCGAGGGTGGCGGGGAGGTCGCCGGGGGCGTGTCGGAGGGTGGCGTCCAGGAAGGCGAGGGTGGTCGCGGCGACGAGGCGGGGGGCGGCGGTGCGGCCCAGGGTGCCGACGATCGAGGGGACCGGCGGCAGGTAGAGGGGGGCGTCGGTGAAGGCGAGGTGGGCGGCGTCGGGGACGGTGAGGCGGTAGCTCGTCGCGGTGTCGGCGGTGAGGGCCTCGGTGAGGCGGGGCAGGTAGCGCGGGTCGGTGCCCGGGGTGAGGTCCTGGGTGAGGGCCAGCACCGGCTGGTGCAGGGCGGGGTCGCGGGGCCGTGCGGGAAGCCGTCCAGGTCGATGACGGCGTCGATCCGGGGGTCCCGCCGGGCCGCCTGGAGGGCGGCGGCGCCGCCCATGGAGTGGCCGGTCGCGGCGACCCGGCCGGTGTCCAGGCGGCCGGCCAGCGGGTCGGCGCCGCCGGGCCGGTCCAGGTCCTCCAGCCGGGTGAGGACGAAGCCGAGGTCGGCGGCCCGGACGGCCGTCCAGTCGGCCGCGAGCCGCTCGTCGGTGTCCCGGTCGCCGCTGGAGGCGGTCGCGGCGCGGACCGTCCGGCCGTCGTCGAGGACCACCGCCGCGGAGTCGTACGGGTGGTCGACGGCGGCCACCAGGTAGCCGTGGCCGGCCAGTTCCTCGGCCCAGGCGGTGTTCTGGGTGCGCGCCCCGCCCGAGCCGGGGGAGAACAGCACCACCGGGAACCGCTCGTCCCCGCCGGCCACCGGGGCGTCCGCGACGGCCCGGGTCCGGGCGTGCGCGGCGCCGTCGAACAGGAAGCCGGGCAGCCCGACGCCGTCGGCGAGCGCGTCGGCCACGGTGCGCGCCTCCTGCGGCGTGCGTCCGAGGTACGGGGCCGCGGCGTGCCCGCGGAGCTGGACCGCGCGGGGTACCAGAGCTGGACGACGACCGTGCGCCGGTCGTCCGGGTCGGCGGTGAAGGTCTCCGGGCGGTCCTGGTCGGTCCACTGCACCACCCGGGTGCCGACCGCGAAGGGGCCCGACGGCTCGGGGAACACCGGCACCGGGAACGCCCAGGCGGCCACCGGCCCCGCCGCGATCAGCCCGAGGCAGGCCGCCGACCCCGGCAGCGCCAGCCACCACGGGGCCCGCCGGGCCGGCCGGGCGGGGCGACGGCGCAGCCGCCGCAGCGGCGGGGCCAGGACGGACGACAGCGCGAACGGCAGCGCGACGGCGCCGCCCGCCAGCACCGGCAGCAGTTGCCAGCGGACGCCCAGCCCACCCAGCACGGCGGCGGACAGCGCGAACACCGCCCCCGCCGCGACGGCGGCCCGCGGGCGGGCGGCCGGGGGAAGCCAGCGGGCCGCCACCAGCGCGACGGCGCTCAGGACGGCCAGGAACTCCGGAAGGGACAGCGAAAGCCCCGTGATGGTCTCGGTCACGCCGCCATCCTCGGCGCGGGCCGCCCCCGCCACATCGCCCCCGGGTCGCCTCCGCGCTGCCCCCGCGGTCGCAGCCGAACACCCCTGGCGGGCGGCCGTTCTGCGACCTCGGGAGGTACCGGGACTCCTCCTGCGGTCGTACCCCGGCCCGCCGCCCTCCGACGCCGGGCGCATGTGCGCCGCCGCCCCCGCGGCCTACCGTGGCAGCACCGCGCGACGCGCCGCGCCGCACGAACGCGGCACCGAACGCGGCACCGAACGACCGAACGGCAGGGACGCGTGTGATGACCGAGGCCGCCGCAGGGCCCGGCACGGCCCACCCCGGCCCCCGCCGGGAGACCGCACGGCGGGTGGGGACGGCCCTGCGCCGCCGGATCGATCAGCTCCAACTCCCCTCCCCCGTAAGGGAGTCGCTGCCGACGGCACTGCTCCTTTCCCTGCTGCTGATCCACGTCGCCGCCACCCACGCGCCGCGCGAACTCCCGGTGGCCGCCGCCCTCACCACCGCGCTCGTACTGCCGCTGCGGTGGCGGCGCCGGGCCCCGCGCTCGGTGTTCGCTGCGGTGGCCGCCGCGGCCGGCGTCCAGTGGCTGGTCGGCGTCCAACTACCGGCGGACGCGGCCCTGTTGGTGGCCCTGTACGCGGTGGCCGCGCACGCCGGACGGCCCGACCGGGCGCGACCCGACACGGCGGGGCCCGACACGGCGGTACGGCACGACACCGCGGTACGACCCGACACGGCGGTACGACGCGACACGACGGTACGACGCGACACGACGGCGCGGCGCGACACGCTGCTCGCCTGCGCCGTCCTGACCGGCGGGGCCCTGCTGGCCTGCCTGCGCTGGACGACCGGAGGCGCGTTCCAGGCCCCTTCCTCGCCCTGGCCGCGACGGTGGTCGCCGCCGCCACCCTGGGCACCAACGCGCGGACCGGCCGCGCCTACCTCGCGGTCCTGGCGGAACGGGCCGCGCGCCTGGAGCAGCAGCAGGACCAGCAGGCCCGGCTGGCCGTCGCCGAGGAGCGGACCCGGATCGCCCGGGAGGTGCACGACATCGTCACCCACAACCTGTCCGTCATGGTCGCGCTCACCGACGCCGCCGTCCACGCCCGGCACCACTCGCCCGACAAGGCCACCGCCGCGATGCTCCGGGCCGCCGAGACCGGCCGGCAGGCCCTGACCGACATGCGGCGCTCGCTCGGCCTGCTGCGCACCGACGAACCGGACGCGCAGCGCCACCCGCTGCCCGGCATCGCCCAACTGGCGGACCTGGCCGACCGGATGCGCGCCGCCGGGCTGCCGACCCGCGTCGACGTCCGGGGCGAGCCCGCCCGGCTGCCCGCCACCGTCCAACTGACCGTCCACCGCCTGGTGCAGGAAGCCTTGACCAACACCTTCAAGCACGCCCCCGCCGGCACCCGCGCCGAGGTCCGCATCCGCTGCACGGCCACCGCCGTCACCGTGGACGTCACCGACGACAACCCGGGCCAGCCCCTACCCGTACCCGTGGGGCACGAGACCCCGGCCACGAGACCCCCGGCCACGGCATCGCGGGCATGCGCGAACGCGTGGCCGCCCACGGCGGGACGCTGCGGGCCGGACCGCTCCCGGGCGGCGGCTGGGCGGTCCGCGCCCGCCTCCGGCTCGACGGCGTCCCGGCGGGGTCCGCATGACGATCCGGGTCCTGATCGCCGACGACGAAGCCCTGCTCCGGCTGGCCTTCGGCACCATCCTGGAGGCCCAGCCCGACCTGACCCCGGTCGGCGAGGCCGCGGACGGCGCCGAGGCCGTGCGCCTCACCCGGGAACTGCGCCCCGACGTCGTCCTGATGGACGTCCGGATGCCCGGCACCGACGGGATCGAGGCGACCCGGCAGATCACCCGGCTCCGCCCGCGCAGCAAGGTGCTGATCCTCACCACCTTCGACCTGGACGCGTACGCCTTCGCCGGGCTCGGCGCCGGCGCCTCGGGCTTCCTGCTCAAGAACACCAGGCCCGAGGAACTGCTCACCGCGATCCGCAACGTGGCCGCGGGCGACGCCGTCCTCTCCCCCCGGATCACCCGCCGCCTGCTGGAGGACTTCCGCCCGTACCTCCCCGACGGCGCGGGCACCGACCGCGACGAACGGCTCGCCCGCCTCAGCGCCCGCGAACGCGAGGTGCTCGTCCAGGTGGGCCGCGGCCTGTCCAACGCCGAGATCGCCGCCGCCCTCCACCTCGCGGAAGCCACCGTGAAGTCCCACCTGGGCCGCGTCCTGCACAAACTCGACCTCCGCGACCGCGTCCAGGCCGTGGTCTTCGCCTACGACTGCCACCTCGTCCGCCCGACCTGACCAGCCCCGGCCACCGCCCGCCGAGACGTCCGGCCCACCAGAACGTCCCCGCCGGAACGCTCCCGCCCGGGCGTCCCCCGCCGGAACGCCCCCGTCAGGGCGTCCCCGTCAGCCGCGCGATCAGTACCGCGGTGTCGTCCGCCCGGTGGCCGTCGTGGCGGGCCTGGCCGAGGAGGAGGTCGGCGAGTGGTTCGAGGGGGAGGTGGGGGCGTGGGCGAGGGCGGTGCGGAGGCGGTCGATGCCCTCGGCGAGGGGGGCGGCGGCGGATTCGACCAGGCCGTCGGTGTAGAGGACGAGGGTGGCCCCCGGCGGCAGCCGGATCTCGGTGGCGGGGAAGTCGAGGCCGTCGTCGATGCCCAGCAGCGGCCCGCCGTCCAGGTCGAGGACGGTGGTGCGGCCGTCGGGTGCGCGCAGCAGCGGCGGGGGGTGGCCGGCCCGGACGGCGCGCAGGGTGCGGGTGGCGGGGTCCAGGCGCAGCAGGCAGCAGGAGGCGAGCAGTCCGGCGTCGAGGTCGACGAGCAGGTGGTTGGTGCGGCGGGCGACCGTCTCGACGGGGTCGTCCCCGCTGGCGAACGCCCTTACCGCGCTGCGGAGTTGGCCCATGAGCGCGGCGGCCTTGACGCTGTGCCCCTCGACGTCGCCGATGATCAGGACGACGCCGCCGTCGGGGGTGGGCAGGACGTCGTACCAGTCGCCGCCGATCTCCATGCCGCGGGTGCCGGGCAGGTAGCGGGCGGTGATGTCGAGGCCGGGGACGGCGGGCAGCCGGTGCGGCAGCAGTGCCTGTTGGAGGCCGCGGGCGACGGCGGACTCGGCGTCGTAGAGGCGGGCGCGTTCGAGGGCCTGGGCGATCAGGCCGCCGAGGGCGGTGAGGACGGAACGGTCCTCGGAGGTGAACACCCGGGGGCGGTCGAAGCCGAGGATGAGGCTGCCGACGGGGTGGCCGGAGGCGATCAGCGGGAGGAAGGCCCAGGCGGCCATCTCGTCGCGCGGGATGCCGGGGTAGGCGGCGGAGAGCTCGTTCCCGGACTCGAAGAAGATCGGCGCGCCGGTGGTGAACACCTCGGTGCCGGGCAGCCGGGCCCGGATCGGGGTGCCCTCGAACGGGTCGAGGAAGCCGGCGGGGTAGCCGGTCTCGGCGACCAGGTGCATCCGTCCGCCGCGGGCCAGGTAGAGGGCGAGTTCCTGGCCGCCGAAGCCGGGCAGGATCTGCTCGGCGACGGCGTCGGCGACCTCGCGGACGGTGACCGCCTCGGTGAGCGCGGAGGCGAGTTGCAGCAGGTGGTAGACGCCGCCGAGGGAGGCCGGGACGGCGGGCGGGGCCTCGGGGAGCGGGGTGTCCTCGGTGGGGGCGGCGGGCACGATCCGGCCGGTGAGGCCGTGCGCGTCGGGGTAGAGCGAGAAGGCCAGCCAGTGGCCGGGCGGGCGGCGGGCGAGGAACGCGGTGGGCTGCTGGGCGAGCATCGCGGAGCGGTAGCGGTCCTCGTAGGCGGGGTCGGCGAGCCAGGCCAGCGCGTCCCAGGGGCGCCGGCCGAGCAGTTCGGCGCGGGGGGCGTGCAGCAGCAGCTCGGCGCTGTGGTTGACGTAGCCGATCCGGCCGTCCGGGTCGAGGGCGAAGACGCCGTCGCGCAGGCGTTCCACGGCGGCGGTGGTGGCCGCGGCGGCGCTCGCGTCGACCACGGCGACGACCAGCCGGGCGGAGCCGGTGACGGGGTGCCCGGACAGGTCGAGCTGCCGGGTGCCGCCGCCGGGGTCGCGGAGCCGGACCCGGTGGGTGAACGGCCGGCCCTGCCGGGCGGCGTGCCGGGCGGCTTCGCGCAGCGGGGCGATGTCCTCGGGACGATCCGGTCCAGCAGGGCGGCGGTGCGGCCGTCGTACGGGCCGGTGCCGAGGATCTCGCGCAGCCGTTCGTCGGCGGTGAGCCGGCCCTCGGCCAGGTCCCAGTCGAGGAAGCCGAGCCGGATGCCGTCGCCACCGGGCACCGGCAGCGGCACCACGACGGGCGGGCGCTCCCCGCGGGCCCGGTCGCCGTACGGCAGCAGGCCGGTGGCCAGGCGGTTGCCGGCGGTGCGCAGCTGGCGGCGGGTGGCGGCGGGCGGGCGGGCGCCGCCGGCGGGCCAGAAGACGGCGATCACGCCGAAGGTCCGGTCGCCGACGGTGACGGGCGTGGTGGCGGAGGCGTGCGCGTACGGGAGCCCGACGGCGAGGCGGGGGTAGCGGCGCATGGTGTCGTCGGCGTCGGCGAGCACGATGGTGCGGCCGGCCCGGTAGGAGTCGGCGACCGGCAGGGGCGCGGCGACGGCGATCCGCCGGAACGGTTCGATCAGGCTGAGCGGGATGCCGACGACGGCGGCGACGGCCAGCGAGCGGCGGTCGGCGGAGTGCAGGTAGAGCACGCCCCCGTACGCGGCGGTGGCCCGGACGGCGCGCAGCAGGCCGTCGGCGAGCAGCGCCTCCGCGGCCGTGCCCCAGCGCGGGCGGGCGGCGCCGGGCGGGGGGCCGGTGCGCGTCGCCGGTTCGGGGTCGGTCCGTGGGGGCGGGCCGGACGGGTCCGCCGGGACACCCGGGCGCATGTCTCACTCTGTACGCCGCCGCCGGGGTCGAGTCAAACGGGGGACGGTGTCGCTCCGTCCGGGTGACGCTCCACGGCGTGTCGGTACGACAGATACGACAAGGGGATCATCTGCCGGTATGGCGACCCCCTCCACCGTGCCCTCCAGCACTCCCAGCGCTCCCGGCACCCCCGGTGCCCGCAGCACCCGCACCCCACCCGCCGCTCCGGGCCGGGACGCCGCCACCGCCGGGGCCTGGCCGCCCTCACCGCGCTCGCCACCCTCACCGTCGGCTGCTCCGCCCTGCACGCCCAGGACCCCGCCCGCACCTCCGCCCCGGCCGCCCCGCCCGCCACCGGCGCACCCGCCGTACAGGCCGTCCCGGCGGCCCAGGCCCAGGCCCAGGCGGGTCAAGCGGCGCAGGCCCAGGCAGCGCAAGCCGCCCAAGCGGCCCAAGCCGCGCTCGCCGCCCAGGCCGCGCTCGCCGCGATGCCCGCCGCCCGGCCGCAGGCCGCCGCCGGGCAGGAACTGAACGCCCGGGTGTCCGCCGCCGAGCAGCGGGCGGGCGTGCAGCAGGCCCTCGCCGCCGCCCGCCGCTGGGGCCTGGCCGCGCTCCCGCTGCGCGCCCCCGCCCCGCCCGCCGTCAAGCCCGAGCTGGCCGACGGGCCCGGCGTCAAGCGCGCCCCGGGGCTGCCACCGGTGGTCTACCGCGTCCCGACCACCGACAAGGTGGTGTTCCTGACCGTCGACGACGGCGCCGAGAAGGACCCGCAGTTCGCGGCGATGGCCGCCGAGCTGGGCGTCCCGATGTCCGCGTTCCTCTCCGACTACCTGGCCCGCTCCGACTACGGCTACTTCCGCGCCCTCCAGGCCCACGGCGTCACGCTCGACAACCACACCCTCACCCACCCCGACCTGCGCCGCCTCGACGCCGACGCCCTCCGGCACGAGATCTGCGACCAGCAGGACCACCTCCAGCAGGTGTCCGGCACCCGCCCCCGCCTGTTCCGGCCCCCCTACGGCGAGTACACCGAGGCCGCCCTGCGCACCGCCGCCTCCTGCGGCGTCACCGCCTTCCCGCTGTGGAACGAGGAAGCCTTCCCCGACCACCTGGAGTGGCGCTACGCCGACCAGCAGTTCCACCCCGGCGACATCGTCCTCACCCACTTCCGCGCCCCCTCCACCGACTGGAAGGGCACCATGCCCGACATGCTGCGCCGAGTCGTCGACGCCGCCACCGCCCAGGGCTTCGCCATCGCCCGCCTGGAGGACTACCTCTGAGCCCCCGGCCCCGCGCGGACCGCTACGATGCCGTCCATTCGTCATCGGACCTGTTCCGAACCGGGGCCACCATGAGGACCGAACTGCGCCTGGTGCGCGTCGTCGCTTTCCTGCGCGTCACGGGGGCGCAGCTGCTCCTGCTGTCGGTGATGGGCTCCATGCCGGCCCTGCTGTGGCGTCCGAGCCGGTACGCGCCGACGACTCTCGCGGTGCTGTACCCCGCGATGTTCGCCGTTGGCCTGCTGGGCACCGCGGGGTACGGGATCGCCTTCTGCGCCAGGCGCCTGGCGCAGGAGCCGGACGACCTCCCCGCCCACCTCGAACCGCTGCCGGAGGAGCAGGAGTCGAAGCTGGTCTCGCTCCGGGCGACGTCCCTGCTGCTCCCGCTCGTGCTGGTATTCGGCACGATCGGCGCGGCGCAGCGGTTCCCCTCCTGTCTGCTGGCGGTGGGGGGGGTCCGCCGGGCTGCTCGTGGTCTCCCGGTGGACGGCGGCACGGGAGCGCGAGCGCGGCGGCCGGCTCGTCTACCTGCTCGTCCCCGGCGCGGACCACACCGGCACCCGGCTGTGGATCGACCGCACCGCGTCTCCTGACCGCATCCCGTCTCCTGACCGCACCGCGCCCTGACCGCGACCCGGTGAGGCCCTCGCCCCGCCGTCAGGCCCGCGTCCTCGCCGCCGCCGTTTCCGCGTCCGCCACGTGCCCCGTGTCCGCCACGTGCGCCGCGTCCACTACGTGCCCCGTGTCCGCCACGTGCGCCGTGTCCGTCGCGGTGGTCGGGTCCGTCCGGTCGCCGGGGGCGGGGGCGACCGCGACGCGGGGGGGGCGTGCGGGTGGTGTTCGCGGAGGAAGCCGATCAGGTGTTCGCGCAGTTCGCAGCGGAGTTCGAAGGCGTCGCCCGCGTTGGCGGCGGTGGCCAGGGCGCGCACCACCAGGGTGGTCGGGGTGGTGTCGACGACCTGGAGGGCGCTGCCCTCGCCGTCCCAGTGCGGGTTCTTGGCCAGGTAGGTCTCGAACTCGGCGCGCAGCAGGTCGACGGGGGTGCTGTGGTCGAGGTGCAGCAGCGCGGTGCCGGTGATCCGGTCGGAGCGGCGCGACCAGTTCTCGAACGGGCGGCCGGCGAAGTACGACATCGGCATCACGATCCGCCGCTGGTCCCAGGTGGCGATCACCACCGCGGTCAGGGTGATCTCCTCGACGGTGCCCCACTCGCCGCCGACCACCACCACGTCACCGATCCGGGCCAGGTCGCCGAAGGCCATCTGGATGCCCGCGAACAGGTTGGAGAGCGCGCTCTGCGCGGCGATGCCCGCGACCACGCCGACCAGCCCGGCCGACGCCAGCAGGCTGGTGCCGACCACCCGGACCGCCGGGAAGGTCATCAGCATCCCGGCCAGCGCCAGCAGCGCGATCGCCGCCTGGAGGATGCGGCTGAGCAGGCCCACCTGGGTGCGGGCCCGCCCGGCCCAGGCGGCGTCCCGGCGCCGCACCGCGAGCCGCACCGCCCGTCCAGCACCAGCGCGGCGGCCCGCGCGGCCAGCCAGGCGCACGAGCCGATGGTGGCCAGCACCAGCAGGTGCCCGATCCCGTCGGGCGCCCGCACCCACGGCATCGCGGCCAGCAGCAGCCCGCAGCCGGTCACGGCGAGGATCGGGCGGCGGCAGCCGCGCAGCACCCGGGGCACGTTCCCCGCTCGCGCGGGCAGCCGTCGCGTCGTCACCTCCACGACCCGGTCGACCCCGTACAGCACCAGGGCCACCGTCGCGCCGACCACCACCAACCGCACCGCGCTCCACCACCACACCTGCCCTGCCTCCTCACCACTCGGCTCCGGGTCCTCCGCCCGCCTTTCCGTCCCCCGTGCGTTCACACCCCCGGCGGGGCATACGCGCGAGTGCCGTCCGTCACTGTGAGGAGCCCGAGCCGTGAACCCGTTCGAACGCGCCCTGCGCGCCGTCGACCGCACCCAGCAGCGCCGCCGACCACTGGCCGTCGTGGTCGGGGTGGTCAAGAAGTACGGCGACGACCGGGGCGGGCTGCTGGCCGCGCTGATCACCTACTACGGCTTCGTCTCACTGATCCCGCTGCTGCTCCTGCTCTCCACCGTGCTCGGCTTCGTCCTGCACGGGCACCCGGACGCGCAGCAGGCCGTGGTCGACTCGGCGCTCGCCGACTTCCCGATCATCGGCGACCAGCTGCGGGAGAACGTGCACTCGGTGCAGGGCAGCGGGCTGGCGCTGGTGATCGGTGCGGCGGGCCTGCTCTACGGCGCGCTCGGCATCGCGCAGGTGCTGCAGCACGCGATGGCCGAGGTGTGGAACGTCCCCAACTTCCAGCGTCCCGGCTACTGGTCCCGGCTCTGGCGCAGCCTGGCGCTGTTCGCCACGCTCGGCACCGGCCTGCTGCTGAGCACGGCCGCGGCGGCCCTGGTCGGCGCCGCGCTGGGCGGACCGGCCGCCCGGATCGGCGGGCTGCTGCTCGCGGCGGTCCTCAACACCCTGCTGTTCCTGGCCTGCCTGTGGATCCTCACCCCGAAGGAGGTCCCGGTCCGCTCGCTGTGGCCGGGCAGCTTCCTCGCCGGCCCGCTCTTCACCCTGCTCCAGGCGTTCGGCGCCGCCCTGGTGACCCACCAACTGCGGCACGCCACCGCCGTCTACGGCTTCTTCGCCACCGTGATCGGCCTGCTCTCCTGGCTGTACCTGGCCGCCCAGGTCACCGTGTACGCCGCCGAGGCCAACACCGTCCTGGCCCGCCGCCTGTGGCCCCGCTCCCTGCTCCAGCCGCCGATGACCGGCCCGGACGAGCAGGTGCTGGGGGACATCGCCCGCCAGGAGGAGCGCCGCCCCGAACAGCGCGTCGACGTCGACTTCACGGACGAGCCCCGGGAGGACGCGCCCGCGAAGGACACCCTCTCGAAGGACGCCTCCACGAAGGACTCCCCCGCGAAGGACGTCCGGCCGAAGAACGTCCGGCCGAAGGACGAGCCCGCGAAGGACGCCCCGCCGGAGGGCCGTCGGGGCGGTTCGACCGCCGCCTGAGCACCGGCTGTCCATGATGCGGATGCCCCGGTGGACGCGGGCTCCGGCGTGGTCGACTGGGCGTCACACCCGCTGCCCGGCCCAAGGAGCCCCGCCATGCTGTCCGCGCTGCCCTCGCTCGACGGGCTGGAGTTCGCCCCGGTGTCCCGTCCCGAGCAGGGCGAGGTCGACCCCGGCACCCGGTTCGCGTACCACGAGGACGAGGGCCTGGTGTGGGCCGACTACCAGGGCGGCGAGGTGGTGCACGGGCACCTGGTCGGCACCCGCACCGGGGACACCGTGGACTTCCGGTACGTACAGCTCAACCGGGCCGGGGAGACCAACTCCGGTCACTGCACCAGCGTCCTGACCCGGCTCGCCGACGGCCGGCTGCGGCTGGACGAGACCTGGCGGTGGGAGTCCCGCCCCGGCTCGGGCACCAGCGCGGTCGAGGAGGTCCTCCCCTACTGACGGCCCCGCTCCCCCGGCCGTCCCCAGCTGTCGGTGGCCACCGGTAGCGTCCGGGCCATGACTGATCGTGAGACCTTCGCCCCGCTGGTGTTCGTCGAGTACGACCACAAGCCCGGCTCGTACGGCCTGCTGCTGACCGACGACCGGATGGTCGAGGTGGACGAGGTGTTCGAGGCGGCGGGGCAGCAGAACGGCGGCTACGGCTGGGAGGCGGTGGCCCGCTCCGCCGTCCGCTCGCGGGCGCCGCAGTTGGAGGGCCGGTTCCGGTACGACCCGGAGGCCGGCATGTTCGTCGCCTACGGGGAGGACGCGGCGGCGCTGCGCGAGCTCGGCGCGCTGCTCTCGGGGCCTTCCACGACCGGCCGGGCCTGCGCGAGTTGATCGACGCCGCCGAGCCCGACTGGTTCGACTGACGACCGCCCCCGTCCGTCCCGTCCCGCATGCGGGAACGCCGACGGCCGCCCCTCCCGACATGAGGGGCGGCCGTCGGCGTCGTGCGGGTGGTCCGGTCCTACCGGAGTCCGATCGGGGTTCCGATCAGACGGTCAGGACCTGGCCCGGGTAGATGACATCGGCGGAGGAGCCGATGGTCTGGGCGTTGGCGCTGAACAGCGCGTCCACGGTGGTGCCGTTGGCGGCCGCGATGGCGCCGAGGGTGTCACCGGACTTGACGGTGTAGGTGCTGCCACCGGTGGTGTTGCCGCCGCCGGTGTGGCCGGCCTTCTTCCAGGACTGGTGGCCCTGGTAGGAGGACTTGCCGCTGTCGGCGGTGGTGTTGGTGTTGGTGGAGGCCGCGTCGGAGTCGGTGGTGGCCGACTTCGCGGACTTGGTGCCGGTGGTGCTGCTGCTCGCGGAGTCGCCGGTGGCGCTCGACTTGCTGGTGTTGCTGCTGGCGGTGCTGCTGCTGGCGGTGCTGGTGCTGCTGGACGAGGTGTCGACCTGCGCGGCGGCGCCGCCCTGGGTCAGACCGGCCTGCACGGAGCAGACGGGCCAGGCGCCCGGGCCCTGCGAGGCCAGGACCTTCTCGGCGACCGCGATCTGCTGCGCCTTGGTGGCCTGGTCGGCCTGCGGGGCGTAGGCGGTGCCACCGAAGGCGGCCCAGGTGGAGGAGGTGAACTGCAGGCCACCGTAGAAGCCGTTGCCGGTGTTGATCGACCAGTTGCCGGTCGACTCGCACTGGGCGACCTTGTCCCAGGTGGACACGTCCGCGGCCGAGGCCGAGGTCGCCGTCACGAGGCCGGCCACCGGGAGGACGGCCACCGCACTGCCCGCGACGATGGCGGCCCGGACGCGGTTGCGCTTCCGGTTGCCCTGCTCGGCGGTGGTGGCGGTCTTGGTGGCGGCAGTCTCGTTACGGAAGATCATGCGATTCCTTTCGGATGCCCCGGGCAGGCAAGGCGGAACCAGGAGCCCGACGGGCCCTGCGGTCTCTCGCGCTTGTGGATCGGACGGTGCGGTCGAGGTCCGACCTGCTCTCCGTCGCGGTCACCCTGCCCGTCGGGCGGCTCGGTGGCCGCACCGGGGCGTTGGTTTCGGGTGATCCCGGGTAGTGCGCCCTGCACTGGTTACGAAGCTACGGGCGCTCGGGCCGAACTCCAAGCATTCGAAGGTTTACGCAGGTCAGGACCCCGTTACCGCCAGTACAGCGGCCTCCGCGACCCGGCCCGGCCGCCATTTTCCGGGCCCGGGCGGGGTGGGGCCGGCGGCGGCTGTGACCGGGCTCACCGGTTCCGGCCGCCTCCGGCCGGGGAACCGCACACCCTCCGTGGCCCCCCGCTGACGGCGCGCCGACTGTCCAGCGATCCGCCTATGGGACGGGCCACAGCGGCCACCCACCGTCCACCCGGCCGTCACCCGCCGTGGCCGGGACCGGCCCCGAACTCCCCCGTCAGGACAGCGCGGTGAGCACCCGCGGCCCGTCCTCGGTGACCGCCACGGTGTGCTCGGAGTGCGCTCCGCGCGAACCGTCCGCCGAACGCAGCGTCCAGCCGTCCGCGTCCACCCGCAGCTTCGCCGAACCGGTGCACCACCACGGCTCCAGCGCCAGCGTCAGCCCGGGCCGCAGCTCCAGCCCGCGCCCGGGCCGCCCGACGTTCGCCACGTGCGGGTCCTCGTGCATGGTGCGGCCCAGGCCGTGCCCGCCGAAGTCGGTGTTGATCCGGTAGCCCGCGCCCTGGCCGACCGCCGCGATCGCCGCCGAGATGTCCCCGATCCGGTTGCCCGGCACGGCCGCCGCGATCGCCGCGTCCAGCGCGGTACGGGTCGACTCCGCCAGCCGGACGTCCCGCTCGTCCGGGGTGCCCACGATGACGGTGACCGCCGAGTCGGCCACCCAGCCGTCGATCGACACCGCGAAGTCCAGGCTCAGCACGTCGCCGTCGCCCAGCACGTAGGGGTGCGGCTGCCCGTGCAGCACCGCGTCGTTCACCGACAGGCAGATCACGTTGCGGAACGGCCCGCGCCCGAAGGACGGCGCGTAGTCCCAGTAGCAGGACTCGGCCCCCCGCCGGTCCACCAGCTTCCGGGCCCGCAACTCCAGGTCCATCACGTCCCGCCCCACCTCGGCCAGCCCCGCCAGCTCGGCCAGCGTCTCGGCGACGAACCGGCCGGTGACGGCCATCTTCTCGATCGCCTGCGGAGTCTTCAGCTCGATCACGGCACCGCTCCCTGCACGACGACCACCCGGCCGCCCGGTCGAAAGAACCACCGGTATTCAAATACCAGCAACGGACAGTGACACGCTAGCAGCCCCCCGGTATTCAAATACCGCCCACCCTCCGGAACGCCCCGCGAAGGCTGTGACTGCGATCGATAGGTTGCGAATGCGAGCTGTAGTTTGCGAGCGGCGGTCCGCAGGCCGACCGCGTCACGTTGGGTAGGGAGGCTCGGCGATGACCGTACCCGCCTCGGAGGCGGTCGTCCGGATTGTCGGGCATGCCTCGTAGGCTCGGCCCATGAATGATCAGATCTGGGTTGGCGTTCGGGAGCGCGTGCGCGCGCTGGGGGTAAGCCCGGCCAGTGCCGGCGTGTTCGGTTCTCGGGGACACCGGTTCGCCTTGGACGAGCCGCTGACCTCGGCCGAGTTGGTCGACCTCGAAGCCCAGATAGGTGCTGTCCTGCCTGAGGAGTACCGCGAGTTCCTTCTCCAGGTCGGAGCTGGCGGCGCCGGTCCAGCGTATGGCGTCTTCCCCGTCCGGCGGATCCAGGGCCGCTGGCGTTGGGAGGGAGATGGCGCCGACCTCGCGGACCTGACCAGGCTGAACGAGCCCTTCCCCCGGCAGGGCCCGGACCAGGAGCACGTGAGGGCGCTTCTGGAAGAACGGCCAGAGGAAGAGGACTTCGAGGAGATCGAAGACTTCGACGACGCTATCGAGTCCTGGGACGAGCGATGGGAACCCGTGATGTTCTCACCGAACCGCACGGTCGGCGCCGTCGTCATCTCGCACCTGGGCTGCGCCGCCCGCCAGTGGCTGATCATCAGCGGTCCCGAGCAAGGGCGGATCTGGTCCGACAACCGGGTGGACGACGAGGACCTCACTCCGCTGCTGGATAAGCACGGCGAGCCGACAACCTTTGCTCGGTGGTATTTGACGTGGCTCGATGAGAGCGAACGTCGGCAGCAGCAGGACAGCCCTTCATAGCGTTTGCTGGCCGAACGATCGCCAGCCGCCAGATACCTTGCCGATTCAGCAACAGTTGTCGTGCTGACCTGAGCGGAGAACCGCACGTCAAGTACCACTTTTGGCGACAACTGGCGCGCTTGAGTCGCAAGTAGCGGTCATGTGCGGTCTCTGGCAGCGCCGATCGCGACAGCGGGAGCGCCTGATGCCCTCGCCCTTGCAGAGCACCGGACTGGAGCCGTTCGTGGCCGCTGGATCAACCAGGGAATGGCACAGGACGAGTACCGCGACTTCGTACTCGCCGGTCGGCCTCGACACCAGGCGCCGAGCTGACGGCCGCTTGCGCACCGGCTGAGCACCGATCGTCAGATTCCTTGCTGGTTCAGCGTCAACTGTCGCACTGACCACCCCGGGCGACCGGCCATCGAGCGGCACTGCTGACGACTGCTACCGCACTGGATCGCTGTCGCAGAGAGCCACCACCGCCGAACAACTCCTCGCAAGGTATCGCTCGCAACGGCTCGCAAACTACAAATCGCAACACCAGGTCGCAGAAGCCTGGCTCGCAAACTATCGATCGCAGTCACAAAGGCCACCTCGGCGAAGCACGACAACCCCCGAACCACCGGAGACCCGCCCTCCCCCAACACGCCCCGGCACACCGCCTGCCCGGCCAGCACCGGACACGTCGGGCACCTACTGCCTTGACCGAAGCGCCACACGAGCGCAGGGAACAGCCCTGGTCGCCGCCGGGGGCGGTGATCGCGCAGGGACCATCCCCGCGGACGCGGGGAGCAGTCGTGCGCCGTGAACTGCCCGACCTCCGGGACGGGTCCATCCCCGCGGGTGCGGGGAGCAGACCGCGGCCGCCCTCGACACCGACCTGCGCGCGGGTCCATCCCCGCGGGCGCGGGGAGCAGGGCGTCATCTACGCCTACAACCACGTCGGCTGGGGTCCATCCCCGCGGGCGCGGGGAGCAGCCTCTTGGACCTGGGGGTTTACGCGTCGGCAGGGCGCAAAACTGCAACTTTCGCCGATCCCGGCATACCGGACATAACTTTCGATCCCTTTCTGCCGTGGTTCATCGTTTCCCGAAGCGGCGCAGTTTGGAGGCAGTGCTCCAGCCCGGCTTGGCGGAGCTGGGCGCCGGAGCCGTGGTGGTGTTCGGTCGGTGGATGAGGGTGAGGCCTTCGTGGTCGACGGGTTTCCAGGTGTGGTCGTGGGTGTGGAAGGTGAAGCCCTGTTCCGTGTTCGAGGTGTGGATCAGGAGGGCCCGGCCTTGGCCGGCGTGCTGTCGGACTTCGGCCCACAGGACGTCCCGTACGCGTGCGGACGGGGAGCCGATGAACACTCCGGCGGAGATTTCGAGGAGCCAGCGGGTGAGCAGGCCCCGCAGGCCGACGGGGCAGTTGGTGAGGACGATGACGGTCACCAGTTGCCCTCTCCGTAGTTGACTCCGGCGGCGACGTACTGGCCGTGGTCGGACTGGAGGCTGACGGTGTCCTCGTCCGCGACGGCCGACTCGGCGACGAGCAGGCGGCGGATGTCGGCGACGATCCGCTCCTGCAGGCGCAGTTCGTGGATGCGGTTGCGCAGGGCGCGGCGGGTGCGGGCACCGATGTCCTCGGGGGACTCGGCGGCGACGTCGAAGGCGACGGGGATTCCGACGTCGGTCTTGTAGAGATCGGCGATGTCGAGGACGAAGGAGAGTTCGTGGCCGGAGTGCACGAACCCGAGGGCGGGTGAGCAGCCGAGGGCGGCGATGACGGCGTGCGAGACGCCGTACATGGCTTGGGCGGCTGCGGTGATGGCCTGGTTGGGCGGGTCTCCGGAGGTGAAGTCGCCGGGGGTGTAGTGGCGGCCTTTCCAGCGGATGCCGGTTCTGGCGGCTTCGGCGCGGTAGAAGTCCCGCATGCGGGTTCCTTCGCGGCCGAGCAGTTCGCGGCGGGTGAGGCCGGCCGGGTCCTCGTCGGGGAAGCGCAGCCGGTACATGGCCCGGGCGGTCTCCAGCCGGGTGCGCGGGTTCGCCCAGCGGAGGGCCTGGGCTTCGGCCAGGGCTGATGAGCGGGACAGGGAGCGGCCCGTCGCGTAGGAGCGGACGCCGTGTTCGCCGGTCCAGACCACGCCCGCGCCGGTCTCGCCGAGGACGGTCATCGCCTGGTGGGTGATGCGGGTGCCGGGGCCGAGGAGCAGGGTGCCGATGGTGGCGGAGGGGATGTGGGTGGTGCCTTCGGCGGTTTCGACGGTGAGGGCGTTGGAGTCGCGGTGGATGGTGCAGCGTTCGAGGTAGAGGAAGGAGAGCCGGTCGGCGGCGCGGGCGAGTTCGCGAGGGCTGCTGGCGGGGCGGCGGCTGACGGTGCTCACCGGGTCAGCCGATCGGGGCGAGGGTCATCAGGCCGCAGCCGTAGGCCTTGGCTTTGCCGAGGCCGCCGGTCAGTACGGCGCGCAGGGCGTCGGGGTCGGTGACTTCGAGGCGGCCGTCGAAGGTGACGGCGGTGAGGGTGACGCGTCCGGTGGCGCCGTGCTTGGAGAAGGCGAGGCTGCGCTGTCCGTGGACGGCGAGTTGGTGTTCGTCGCCGTGTTCGGTGTGCCGGCGCTCGGCGGGTTTGGCCAGGATGCGGAAGCCGCCCGCGTCCTGGCGTTGGAGCAGCCACTGCGTCTGGTGCCGGGCGGTGAGGTGGGCGGTGCGCTTGGTGGGTTCGCCGTCCTTGGTGCGGACGTGGTGGACGGGGTTGGCGGTGAGGCGGAAGTTCCAGCTGGTGCCCTTGTCGAGGCGTTCCAGGAACGGGGCGTAGGCGTAGGTCTGCCAGCCCGCCGTGCCGGTGGCGGCCGCGGCGGGCCAGCCGGCCTGCTCCACGAGGTGGGTGAGGTCGGGCCGGGACGGGCCGACGAC
This sequence comes from Kitasatospora fiedleri, assembly GCF_948472415.1. Lineage (NCBI taxonomy): Bacteria > Bacillati > Actinomycetota > Actinomycetes > Kitasatosporales > Streptomycetaceae > Kitasatospora > Kitasatospora fiedleri. The sequence continues at coordinate 938,990 of NZ_OX419519.1, forward strand.
GTACAGCTGGACTTCGGCGGTGGCGTTGTGGTCGGTGCGCCACAGGACGCGCGGGCCCGGTGCGGTGGGCAGGATCTCGGGGAAGGCGGACATGACCGCGGCGTGCAGGTGCTGGGGCGAGGACAGCAGTCGGCGGGCGCCCGCGCGCGCGGTGTTGAAGCGGAAGCGGGTCAGGTACATCAGGCGCTTTCCAGGTGTGTCGTCGGGTCGTGGGCGGGCACGGGTGCCTTCGCGAGGTGCGGCTTGGCGTGGGGGTTGGGCACGGTGACGGTGGTGGCGCGGACGGTGCGCAGGCCGTGGCGGCGCCGGCGGACGTCGAAGCTGAGGGGCTGGTCGCGCAGCACGTCGCCGTCGCCGTCGGTGGTTTCGCTCAGGACGGTCAGGTCGACGTTCGCACGGTCGCGGTGGCGCTGCTGGTGCCAGGCGGAGGCCCGCCAGGGGAGGCGGGCCAGGACGGCTTCGAGGTCGCCGTCCTGATGGACGCTCAGCTCGTCGGGCAGGTCCAGGGGCCGGGCCGGCGGGCAGGAGCGGCGCCCCAGGTAGGGCAGGTAGACAGGGGTCCGGACGGCCCGGTGGAGGCGCTCGACGAGCGGGGCCGGGCCTTCGACGGCCGCGACGAAGACGGCGTCGGCCAGGTAGAAGCGCTCGGAGAGCGGCATCGACTCGCCGGTGTCGAAGTGGTGAGCGGTCTGGTAGTCGCGCAGCCGGGCGCCGGGCTGGTCGACGCGGACGCCGAAGCGCAGGGCGGCGAGTTCGGCGAGCGCGGTGTCGTCGCCGCGTTCGACGCCGAGCGCGGCGGCCAGGAGCCCGATCACGCCGCTCTTGGTGGGGGCGTTCTCGGTGGTGCGCCGGGCGAAGCGGGAGGTGGCCCCCCACGACTGCAGGGGGCCGGCCAGTTGCAGGGCCAGCACGCTCATCCGCGCCGCTCCAGGCGTGCGGCGACGGCGGCGCCGACGGCGGTCACCAGGCCGGAGAGCCGGGGGACTTCCTCGCCGAGGGAGGAGAGCTTGGCGGTGGCGGGCCCCACCCGCAGGACCCAGGTCCGGGTGCTGTCGTCGCCGTAGGCCCGCTCGATCTCGGGGGCGTAGTCGGCGAGGCGGGCGCAGGCGGGGGCCAGGTGGCCGCCGTCGACGTCGGGGGTGACGGGCTTCTCGAAGGCGCCGACGAAGCTGACGGGGCGTGAGGTGCGCAGGGTGACGAGGACGGCGTCGGGCAGGGTGTGGTTGCCGAAGGTGTTGATCTTGCCGGTGGGCAGGGAGGAGACGAACGCCTCCAGGAACGCCTCGACGGCGCGGCGCACCGGGGTGGCGGGCGGCTCGTTCTCGTCGAGGCCCCGGCCGAGGTTGCGCCCCAGCAGGTCGACGTCGAGGGCCGCGTACCGGTAGAGGGTGGCGGAGTTGAAGTCGACGGTGCCGATCATGCCCGCGCCCGGTTCGGCGTCGGTGTTGCGGTCGTCGACGGCGGTGAAGTAGTCGGACTCGGTCTCGCTGCGGTGCACGCCGAGGGCGTGGGCGACCTGGGCGGCGGCGTCGACGTTGATGTCGGTGGAGTCGGCGACCATCCGCCCGAACAGGGCGATGTCGACGGAGTGCCGGCCGTCGGCGATCTTCTTGGCGCGGGCCTTGGCGTCCTTGTCCTTGAAGAACGCCTTGATGTCGTCGGCGCCCTCGACGGCCAGGGCAGCGAGGTGGTCGAGCTGGCGGGAGCTGAGGAACATCAGGTAGGAGGACTCTGGGGCCGGGTCGTCGCCGCCGCTCTTCTTCGCCTGCTCGACCTTGCGCTTGGGCGGCTCGATCTTCGAGCCGGTCGCGGTCTGCAGCACCTCCGCCGCCAGCGCCAGCGCCCGGTCCTGACCGGTGCCCGGGGCCAGCGCGGTGATGCGCTCGGCGAGGAGTTCGGCGACCCGCTTGGTGCGCACCCCGAGCTCGGCCGGGTCGAGGATGGTGTCGAAGTAGCGGCGGGTGGCGCGCTTCCACGCCTGGCTGGAGACCCGGGCGCGGGTGGCGCCGCCGTACACCGCGGTCTTGGGCGCGCCCGTGTCGTCGCGGTTGAGGTTGCTCGGCGGGACGCTCTGCAGGGCGTGCACGTCGAGGATGGTGCGGCGGCTGGTCACTGGGCGCTGTCCTTGTTGTGGTCGGTGTCGGTGTCGGCGGTGCTGTCGGTGTCGGCGGCCTTGGTGCCCTCGGCCTGGTCGGCGGGCTTGGCGCGGTGGGCGTGCAGGGAGCGGCCCCAGGAGCGCCGGACGCTGTCCGGCCCCCACGGCCGCTGCTGCCACTGGTAGAGCTGCTCGGCGAGCAGGGCGTAGTCGAGGGCGATCTCCTCGCGGCGCAGCAGCAGGACGATCTCGCGCAGGCGGGTGGCCAGGACGGGCATCGTGGGTGCGGAGCCGGCCCGCACGAAGCGCTTGCGGGTCGGCTCGTCCAGGTCGCCGCCGGGCATCAGGCGGCGTACGGCGGTGCCGAGTTCGTCGCCGCCGGGTCGGTGCATGCGGGTGCCGCGGGACTGCTGGTGCAGGGCGTACAGGGTCGCGGCCGTGTACAGGGCGGTGTGCGCGGCGTCCTGTTGCAGCGCCGGATCGGCGTGGAGGGTGTCGCTGTCGAGCAGGCCCCACAGGTCGGGGATCGTGGCGGTGTCCTTGCCGGCGCCGCGGCGCAGCCGGGCGAGGGCGGCGACGGCGTCGGGGCGGTCGTCCAGGTAGCCCTTCTGCAGGCGGCCGATCTCGCTGCCGGCGAGGGTGCCGACCGGGCCGAGCGCGCGGCGGCGCTGTGCGGGGGCCGGTGGGGCGGTGGTCATGCGGTCGCCCTTTCGGGGTCGGGGGCGGTGTCGGGGTCTGCGGGTACCGGGGCGTCGGAGGTATCGGTGGCGAGGGGTGCCGGGGGCCGTCTGTGGAATCGGGCTGCGGGGTGGTGGGGTGGGCCAGCGGCAGGGCGCGCTTGAGGCGGCTGCGGAACCACAGGTCGGCGGAGTCGGTGCTCAGCCAGGCCTCGCCCTGCTTGGTGACGACGATCCGCCCCTCCCACGCGGTGTCTCCGGCTTGGGCGATGAGGCCGTCGGCGAGGGTGGAGACGATCCGGCGGACCTGCTGCTGCCAGTCGGTGCGCAGTGCGGCCGGGTCGTCGCCGTCGCGGATGGCGGCCAGCCAGAGCCGGTAAGGGCCGTCGAGGGCTCCGAAGCCGGCGTCCCGTGCGCTCGCTCTGGGGGTCTCGGACTCGCTGCCTGCCGCCCGCGCGAGGTCGGAGGCCAGGTCGCCCAGGGCCCGGACGGCGAGATCCGCGTCGGTGGACGCGATCTTCGCGGTCTCGCCCAGCCGGGAGTCCCGCTCGCTCAGCACGACCAGCGCGAACGCCACCGCGTCGCCGGCGATCTCGTCGATGACCGACTGCTGGGTGCCGTACACGGCGCCGAAGGTCCGCAGCCGCATCCGGCGCCCCTTGGGCAGGATCTCGTCCGCTTCCAGCCGGGCCAGCCAGTGCACCAGCCCCGGCCTCAGTTCCGGCGCCGGGTCTGCGGCCGCGCCCTGGAGTGGGGCCGCGGAGGCGATCAGCGAGCCCAGACCGCGCCAGGCCGCCCGGGCCGGGTCCACCTCCCTGGGCAGGTACACCGACGACCGGCCGAGCTTCTTCTCCTGCGCCGGGCTGCGCCGCCAGCCGGTCATGGGCTCGGTGCCGAACCTGTTCCGCGGGACGAGGGGGTCGCCGTAGGTGAGGACGACGCCGTGCACACTGTCGTGGTCGGCGTGCAGCCGAATGCGGCGGGACTGCCAGGTGTATAGGTCGCGCGGGCCGGTGGGACGCGAGGCCAGGTCGTCGGCCGCGCCGGGGCCGGCGGGCGGGCGCCGCCAGGCGGGGAGGTCGCCGTGGACGGTGCTCCAGTGGTCGGCGGCGATCAGGTTCAGCAGTAGCGTCTCGCGCAGGTCCGTGCCTTCGGCGAGCACCGCCCCGAGGTTGCCGGCCCAGGCCGGGCCCTGGGGGTAGGCCTTGCCCGCTCTGGCCCGCGGGTCGCCCTCCACGCCGGTCTTGATGCCCGAGGTGTCATAGGCCTGGGCGTGCACCACCCAGCGGGCGGCCTCCGCGAACGGGATGCGCTCGACGCCGGGGAATCGGGCGGTGAAGAACGGGTTGCCGTTGGGTACGTCCGCCACGATCCGGTTCAGCGGGAAGACCTCGTCCTTGCCGGTCCGCAGCTGCGCGCACTGGAAGAACGGCGTGCGCGGATGGAGGAGGTCGAAGCGGTCCCGGTGTTCCTCCAGGTAGGGCAGCACCGGGTGCAGCGCCTGCGGGTCCTCCCACAGGTCGGCCCATTCATCTGTGTCGCCCGGGCCGTCCAGGGCGTCGTGGGCGATGGCCAGCAGCAGGCGGGTGAGGGCGAATTCCTGAGTGGGGAGTTCGCAGGCCAGCCGCCTGATTCCTGCGGCCTGCTCGAATACTTCGCGCAGTGACAGTTCGCCCTCGCGGCCGTCGGCCAGCAGGACGGGAATCCACGCCTGCTCCGTCAGGTCGAACACCTTTGTCCCGTCCGGGAATTGCGTGCGGTCATGCGTCGGCACTCGACACCTCGAGTCCGTTCTCGCGGGTGTACATGAGTCGGAACCCTGCCAGAAGGGTCGGACGACCGGGCCTGATCGGAAGGAGCAACTGCCCTGCCAGCCAAGGATTTTCCTTGACCTGCCAACTTTCGAAATAGAACTGCTCAAGTTCGGCAACAACTCGGTCAATGACGTACGGCTTGGCAAGGTGCGCCGGCAGGCGCAGCTCGCAGGCCGCCGCCGCTTTCGCCGCCTTCGGCGACGGCACCGAACCGGTCGGCAGCGGCAGCCCTCCCCGTCCCTGCCCCGCCCAGCTCACCGTCGCCAGCGAGCCGTCCTCCAACTCCTCGACGACGACCACCTCGATGCTCTCCGGGCTGTCGCGCACCTGGGCCCGCCCGGCACGCGTGTCGTCCGCATCACCCGTGCCCCCGGCCAGCCAGCCCATCAGCGACCGGCCCTCCTTCCCCACCTCCCTGATCCGGAACACGTCCGCCGCCTTCGCCTTCTTCACCTGCAACTGCTCGTGGACCAGCCGCGCCTCCTCCAGCACCGGCGCCCACTGCGCGGGCCCCACCGGTCCGTCCCCGTACGCGGCCTGCACCAGAGCACTGATGTCGTCGGGAAGGGACAGGCTCCGTCCCCCCTCCAGGTGGGGGTGCAGCACGGCGAGCGAGCGCAGCAGCGCGTGCCGCCCGTACACCGCCTCCGATCCGCGCACCGGCGCGGGCACCGCAGCGGACCGGTCGACGCCCGTCAGCAGACACCTCGCCTCCCGCAGCCGCGCGGGACGGCCCGGCCGCCGGTGGCGGTGCAGGCGGCCCACCCGTTGCAGCAGCAGGTCCACCGGCGCCACGTCGCTCACCAGCAGGTCGAAGTCCACGTCCAGCGACTGCTCCGCCACCTGGCTGGCCACCACAATGTGCCGGCCGGGCCGCCGCGAGCCGTCCGGGCCGAACAGTTCCAGCAGCGCGCGGTCGTTCTCGGCCCGGTCGACGTCGATGAACCTGGCGTGCGCGACGGTCACCGCCCCCGCCCGAACCGGCCGCGCAGCACCGCGGCCGCCTCCAGCACCCGGTCGACGGTGTTGCGCACCACCAGCGCGCACCCGCCCCCGGCCAGTTCGGCCTCCAACCGGTCCGCCAGCACCTCCAGGTCGTCATCGAGCCGCTCCAACCGCACCTCTCCCCCGCGGCCGGACGCCGCCGGACGCCCCAGCAGGGGGTCGTGTCCGGCGCACACCGCCGTCAGCAGCGGATACTCCCGCACCTGCTCCACAGCGGCGAACCGCCCGTCGTCGCCCTCGCCCTCGCCGACGCCCGCGTACGCCTGCGCCAGCTCCGGCGGCGTACGGCCGGAAGCGTCGCCGACAGCACCACCACCGGCACCCCGTACGCGCCCAGCCAGCCCAGCACCGGTCCAGGTAGGCGTTCATGTACGTGTCGTACGCGTGCGCCTCGTCGATCACCACGACCTTCCCCGCCACCGCCAGGTGCCGCAGCACCAGGTGGCGGGCCTTCAACCCGGCTAACAGCAACTGGTCGACCGTCCCGACCACGAACGACGACAGCAGGCCCTTCTTCCGTCCGGCCAGCCACTGGTGCGCCACCAGCTCCGCCGGCCCCGCCCCTCCTCGCCCGCCTTCGGCACCCGCTCCGCGCCGTCCACGTCCACCGCCGCCACCCGCTGCCGCGAGCGGGCCCGCAGCTCGGCGGCGTCCCGGTTCAGCGCCGCCTTCGAATGCGCCAGCAGCACCGACAGCCGCTCACCGTCCCCGGCCGGCAACCGGTCCAGCCAGTCCAGCAGCCGCGGGAACATCGCGTTGCTCGTCGCCATCGTCGGCAGCGCGAAGAACACCCCGCCCGCCCCGGCCCGCGCCGCCAACACCTCCGCCGCCGCCAGCGCCGCCTCCGTCTTCCCCTCCCCCATCGGCGCCTCGACGATCAGCAGCCCCGCCCCCGGCATCGCCCGCGCCATCTCCACCGCCGCCGCCTGCACCGGCCGCACCACCGCCCCCGCCGGAAGGTCGAACCTCGACGCGAACAGCTCCGCCGTTCCGGTCTGCGGCACCCGCGGCCGCCACGGCCCCGGCAGATCCAGCCCCCGCCACGCCGCAGCCACCCGGCGCCCGCCGTCGAACCCGGCCTCCAGCGGGAAGTACGGGAACAGGTCCGGATTGCTCGCGATCCAGTCCGCCATGATCACCAACCCGGACAGCACCACCTGCACCGGCTGCGGCAGCCGCACCCCCCGCCACTCCCCCAGCCTCCCCTCCACCCCGAACTCCACCGCGCACGCGTCCAGCAACTCCCGCTGGACCCGCCGCCACACCGCTTCGCTCCCGCCCGGCGTCCGTAACAGCTCCGCGCGCCCGTCCAGATCCAGGAGCGCGACCTGCTCCGGCGGAACGCCGTGGTGTCCGCCCACCACCACCGCGAATTGCCCCGTCGCCCTCCCCGGCCACGCGTGCCGCTCCTTCAACCACTCCTGCAGCAGCAACTGACCCGCCAGACCGTGCGGCGCCAACCGCCGATCCGCACCCAGCCCCGCCCGGTACGGCATCTCCAACCCCGCATCACGCATCCGGTCCGCCAGAGCGTCCACCTGGCACGCGAACGCCGGCGTCGCCTTCCCGATGTCGTGCACCCCCGCCAGCCACACCACCAACCGCCGCCCGTCCACCACCCCCTCCGGCAGCACCCCACCCACCAACGCCCGCACCCGCTCCGGCACCCAGCAGTCCCACAACAACCCCGCCACCGCCGCACTGTCCTGCATGTGGCACCACAACGGCAGCCACCCCTCGCCGTCCTTGTCGTGCTTCGCCCACACACTCCGCGCCCCCGCCGACAACCGCGACCGCAGATCGAACCCGCCGCCCACCCACCCACCCCTTCCATCCCTACAGCTCCGGCGGACAACCGGAGATGACGGGCGATCATATGGACCACCGACGACCGCACCCCCTCCCAGGACGAAATCCCGACGACCTACGAACAGCCGGTGCAACGCCACCACCGCGTGCATGCCCCACCGCGAAGACGTCCCAGCCCAAGAGCACGCATCAGGCAGGCTGCCCCGGAGCTGCGAGAAAGGCCGTACGGCGGACATCGGGGGACACACTGCCGCTGTCAGCGCAGAGGATGAACACACCTGGACCCACGGCCTACAAATCCCCGAACACTTGGACCAGCCAATGGCCGAGATCCGCGCCCGGTGTCGTACCGCTGTGGGAGCATCCAGCCCCGCTCTACCGGTCCTTGAAACCTCCACAGCACCAGCAAGCAGACGGCGAGCCGCAGCAGCGGGACGCCACCCTCAACCGCCGACCGAAGAACCAAACAGCCGCAGCTTCCGCCCGTGCCTTGAAGACTCTGCCCAGCCATGCGAAAGCAAGTGACGCAATGTCACTTATGTCCGAATCTCGACAAGTAGCAAATTTCTGGGGCCCTGACGCATAACACTGCAGGTCAACAAGACTGCTCCCCGCGCCCGCGGGGATGGTCCCGGCGTCACCGGCGCGTCCACCGGCAAACCGTCCTGCTCCCCGCGCCTGCGGGGATGGTCCCGGTACTGCGGAAGCGGTCGTTTGAGCGACTGTCTGCTCCCCGCGCCTGCGGGGATGGTCCCCTCGCCGACCAGCAGCAGAAGGGCTGACCACCACTGCTCCCCGCGCCTGCGGGGATGGTCCCCCGCCTGGGGCGTAGTGCCCGCGCCTCCGCCCCTGCTCCCCGCGCCTGCGGGGATGGTCCCGCCACCCCAACCCGCCTGCTGTCGGGGTTTGCTGCTCCCCGCGCCTGCGGGGATGGTCCCTCCTGCGCCTCCATGAAAACGCTGGCCAACTCCTGCTCCCCGCGCCCGCGGGGATGGTCCCGCCCCGGCCACCGAACTGGTGGAGGCCAAGACCTGCTCCCCGCGCCCGCGGGGATGGTCCCTCGCCGCCCTCCAGCTCGTCGGCGACGTCACGCTGCTCCCCGCGCCCGCGGGGATGGTCCCGCAACCGGGTGTGCAAGCAGCTTCGCTTGCACCTGCTCCCCGCGCCCGCGGGGATGGTCCCGACATGCCCTTGCCCGACCAGGTGAGCAGCTCCTGCTCCCCGCGCCCGCGGGGATGGTCCCTGCTGGACGAGGGCCCGGAAGCCGGGGGCAACCTGCTCCCCGCGCCCGCGGGGATGGTCCCCGCGTCCGGGTGGAGTACCTGAACGACTTCGGCTGCTCCCCGCGCCCGCGGGGATGGTCCCAGGAGGAGTGCGGCGATACCGAGGACGACCAGCTGCTCCCCGCGCCCGCGGGGATGGTCCCGTTCCATGCCGCCGCGCTGCTCCTGGCCGAACCTGCTCCCCGCGCCCGCGGGGATGGTCCCAGCTCTTGCATCTGCGGCCCGCCGACCCGTTCCTGCTCCCCGGCCGCACGGGGATGGCCCCCACGCCTGGTTGATGACGTTCTCGTCGCGGCCCTACTCCCCGCGCCCGCGAAGGTGGCGCCGCGGTTATGAGCGCTGGTGGCGGCACGATCCCCTGCTCCTCGCGTCCGTGGGGATGGCCCCCCGCACATCAACGACCCGGTCGGCTGGCTCCTCCGCTCCCCGCGGCCGCGGCCCCCGTCCCGCCGAGTCCCGCCCTGCTCCCCGCGCCCTCGGGGAAGGCACTACAAGTTCAGATTGTGTAGCGGATCAGGTTCGTTGTGGTGAGGCCGAAGTCGAAGGGAGGCGGGATCGGGACGGTGTCGCCGAACTTTCCGGTCCACTGCTGACGGTACGACCCGTTTGACGGCTCGGAGAACAGGACAACCGTGCCCTCGCGAGGATCGACCATCAAGTAGAGAGGGATGCCCATCAGTGGGTAGTCGCGGACTTTGCCGACCAGGTCGTTCTCGGGGTTCGACACGGAGACGATCTCTACGGCGATCTCGGCGAGTTCCGCCGGAACCTCGTTCCCACCAAGCTCTACTACTGACACCGGGATGTACGTCAGGTCCGGGTTGCGGAGCTTGCCGACGTTCGGCGAGGCCAGATCCGTGTTCTCGCTGGGCATCAGCTCCGCCGGCCGGTGAGCGTCGAACTGCTCCCGCACGATGAGCAGGTTCCGCTGATGGATCACCGACGGCCCGGCCATCATGATGATCTCATCACCCGACACCTCGACCTTCCACCCAGCAGGAGGTGTCAAACTCTGCGCGAACTCCAACAACTGCGCGTGGCGTTCAGGAACACGGAACTCAGCCATACCGCCATCCTCCCACCCCGAACTCAGGCCAACACCCACACTCCGCACTCCACCAGCACGCCCTCAATCTGCTCCCCGCCGCCCGCGGGGATGGTCCCATGGGGGTCATGAAGATCGCGGAGCGTGCCTGGCTACTCCCCGCACCTGCGGGGATGGCTTTCCGGCACGACGTCACCCGCGAGACACAACCAGCTGCTCCCCGCGCCCGCGGGATGGTCCTCGGTGGCCGCCGGGTGCTACGCCCAGGACGGGCTGCTTCCCAAGCCGGCGGGGTTGAGGTGTCGGAGAGCCGTGGGAGTATGCGCCCGCGCCACCTTGCTCCTTGACACCTCCACAGCACCACCGACGTCGGAAAACCGTAGCGCTGGCACCACACCCTCCACCACCAATTACAGGGCCCCGAGCTCCACCCACATCTCGAAGACCCAACCCAGCCAGAGGAAAGAAGGTGACGCCATGTCGCTTATGTCCGAATCTCGGAAAGTAGCAAATTCCTGAATCTCCGGCGCATAACACTGCAGGTCAACAAGGCTGCTCCCCGCCCGCGCGGGGATGGCCCCCCCGCCGATGACCCGCTGACGGTCCTCTTCGACTGCTCCCCGCCCGCGCGGGGATGGTCCCTCCAGTCCTTCGTAGACGAGTTCTGTCCGGGCCTGCTCCCCGCTCGCGCGGGGATGGTCCCGCTGGCGTCGATCTCCTCGGGGCTGTCGCCGCCTGCTCCCCGCCCGCGCGGGATGGTCCCTCCCCGCCATACTTTGGGTGCTCGAACCAGCGCTGCTCCCCGCCCGCGCGGGGATGGTCCCGCCGCGCAGAGCACGGTCCAGTTCGTGCTGCGCTGCTCCCCGCCCGCGCGGGAATGGTCCCGAAGCCATCATCCGGCTCGGGCCGCCGCCGATCCTGCTCCCCGCTCGCGCGGGATGGTCCCAACTCGGAGGCGAGCGTGCTCTTACCGGTCTGCTGCTCCCCGCCCGCGCGGGGATGGTCCCGCGCAAGGAGGTTGGCACCCGTCTCGACGTCGCTGCTCCCGCGTCCGTAGGGATGGTCCCTGATCCCGGTGTATCGGAGGGCATGGGGGAGCGATCAGAGGGCTGGTGGCGGTGTGATTTGGCAGAGGACGACGAGCTCGAGGCGTGGGACTACGTAGTAGGCGAGGAGGCCGCCTGCGACGTCGAGGTAGTGCATCGGTTCGCCGCTGCCCTGGTAGGTGGTCCCGTCCAGGTAGAGGGCTTCGGCGGCCCGGACGAGCTCGGCGGCCCTCTGCTCGACAGCAGCGAGAAAGTCGGCCGGCGCTCCGGCAGTGACGTGCTGCTTGCTGGGCAGGTACTCCCAGCTCCAGGTCATCCGTTCACCGCGGCGTAGGCGGCGCGGTAGATCTCGGCGACGGCGGTGGCGTGCTCTCTGCACTCCTGCACGGTGCCGGCGTGGTTGGCCAGGTAGTTCGCCCGGTGGTAGGCCCGGGCGGTGGCCGGGTGCCGTTCGATCTCCACCACGGCGGCCCAGTACGCAACGAACGCCCGGATCGGCTGGACGCTACCGCTGGTGATGGCCTCGGCCATGGCCTTCGTCTGCCCGTCGACCATCTCGGGGAGGCGGTCCGCGGCAACGACGGCCAGGGCGGCTTTGAGCGCGGCCGGGTTCTGCTCGGGCCGGGGGATCAGCTCGACTCCGTCATGCACGGGCTGACTCATAGCGGCACTCCCTCTCTCCTCTGCTGCGAGGCTACTCGCTCCGTAAGGCGCACTTCACTCACCCGTAGAAATCAGCCGTCCTCCGCTCCCACCACCTTCGCATCCGCAGGAACAACGCTTGGGCACAACACCAGCAAGGGGCGCACACCGGGCGGCCACGTGCGGTGTCGGAGTGCCATGGGAACATGCCCGAACAACCGCGCTCCTTGACGCCTCCACAACACCATCCACACGGCTCCTGCTCCCAACGCATGCGGGAATGGCCCCAAGCCCCGGGGGACCGTCCTGATCCCCAACTGCTCCTCGCTCCTGCGGGGATGGACCCTAGGCGGACGGTCTGCGACGCTCCCAGCCCGGCTGTTCCCCGCGCCCGGGGGGGATGGCCCCTGTGCGATCTGGCCGACGAGCTGGATCAGGTGCTGCTCCCCGCACTCGCGGGATGGCCCCGTGTACCGGCAATGGAAGCCGGCCGACGAGGCCTGCTCCCCACGTCTGCGGGGATGGTCCCATCTTCTGCTCGTACTCGGCGAGGACGGGCACCTGCTCCCCGCCCGCGCGGGGATGGCCCTCTGTGCGCCGAGCCGCGGGTGCTCCGCCTGTCCCGTGCCGGCCCCTGAGCGGGGCGCCGACCTCCGGCCGTCGTCAGGGGATCGCCAGGTCGTGCGCTCCGGTGATGCAGTGCCAGACGGCCGCTCCGGCGGCGAGAGTGGGATACAGGCCGGTGTGATGGTCGGCGCAGGTGGGCCATACCACCCAGTGCGCGTCGGCGACGAAGGTTTGGACCGTCACCGCTGTGGCGGCCAGCGCCTCCGGGAGACCGATGGCACGGATCTGCTCGCCGTATACCTCGACCTCGCCCGACGGCTCGTAATCGCTGTGCGCGATGGCCCGGACGTACAGGTGGAGCTCAACACCCAAGTCCCGCTCGACTGCGGCCCGCAGCAGGTCGAGGGCTGTGCGGGCGAGCGCGACCCGGCGTTCGAACAAAAGGTCGATCAGGTAGGCCGGGGGTATCTCGCCGTGCATGTCGAAGACGTCCGCCAGCCACTGCCGCCCGCTGTCCGAGAGCGGGGCCAGCCAGGATCCGATGTCGGGATCGCGGCTCAGGGTCTCACTTCAGTCGGCGAACGCCGCGTCCCGTAGTTGCGGCATAGCCTCCGCGCCTCCCGCAGGTGGTGGCACCGCGCCGGCAACCGAAACGGCCCGGTCACGGCCTCGTCATTGCCAGTATGGGGCCGGGACCGGGGATTTCCGCTCCCCGCCCGCGCAGGAGTAGGTCCGCTGCCTCATGTCGGAGGGCCATGGGAGTATGCGCCCACGCCACCGCGCTCCTTGACACCTCCACAGCACCACCGAACAACAGCCGACCATCGCCATGCCGAACGTCGGCTACCCGGTGCGGAACCAGGCGACCACCGATCCCTGCCTCATCCACGTCCTGAAGGATCACCAGCCGGTCCGGGAAAGAAAGTAACCTGATGTCGCTAATGTCCGAATCCCTGAAGCTTACGAATTCCGGGCCCACCGGCACGTAACACCGCAGGTCAACAAGACTGCTCCCCGCGCCCGCGGGGATGGTCCATGCTCCTGTACGCCCTCGCGCTCGTCTTCCTGCTGCTCCCCGCGCCCGCGGGGATGGTCCCTGGCGGATGCCCGCCGACCCCGTCTCCGCCTCCTGCTCCCCGCGTCCGCGGGGATGGTCCCGCGGCGTCCAGGCCCGGACGGTCGGTCACGTAGCTGCTCCCCGCGCCCGCGGGGATGGTCCCTCTCACTGCGCCTGCCGACCGGGTGGGGCCGCCTGCTCCCCGCGCCCGCGGGGATGGTCCCGCGGCGAGCGCGTCGCCGTTGACGAGCGGGGACTGCTCCCTGCGCCCGCGGGGATGGTCCCGAGACGGTGGAGCTGGCAGCTTCTAGGAACCGCTGCTCCCCGCGCCCGCGGGGATGGTCCCTGCGGGCCGGTGACGACCTGGTCGACGGTCCCCTGCTCCCTGCTCCCCGCGCCCGCGGGGATGGTTCCCCGAACTTGGCCAGCTCCTTGACGATCTCCAGCTACTCCCCGCGCCCGCGGGGATGGCCCCGCCTCAGGGGCGGCGTCGGTGAAAATCCCGATCTGCTCCCCGCGCCCGCGGGGATGGCTTCCCGCTCGCTCGCTGCTGCGGCACTTGGGTCGAAGCGCTGTTCCCAGCGCCTGCGGTGAGAGCCCGGACAGCGTTACCTGACCGAGTGTCTCTCCATTTGCTGCCCGCGCTCGGGATGGTCCCGCCGCGCCGTCGTCGCCACCATCACTCTCGACCTGCTCCCCGTGCCTGCGGGGCCGATGTCGGAGGGGTGGCGGGGTGGGGCTTGGAGGTCGCGCTGGTTCAGGGCGCGGAGACAGCCCCGCCCCGCCGCGCGGACGCCTAACCCGCGAACCGCCGTCCATACTTGGGAGTCCCGGCCGGCCGGAGGGGAGGACCGTCGGCGCGGCCTCCGGGGGCGGTAGTGGTGGAGCGGGTGGGCGTACGGGAGCGGGGCCCGCGCTGGTGCGCGGGCCCCGCTCGGTGTCCGGTCGCTCCGGGGTGCTGTCCTGGCCGTCGGCTACCAGCGGTACCAGCGGCCGCGGCTGCCACCGGCGTTGGTGCCGCGGGCGACGAAGCCCACCACCCACACCACCAGCACGATGATCGCCACCCACCACAGGGCCTTGAGCGCGAACCCGGCGCCGAACAGGATCAGCGCCAGCAGCAGAACCAGAAGAAGGGGAACCATGATGACCTCCACGCAGTCGGTGTCGATGCGCCGTATGCCCCTGAGCTGGACGGATATTCACATGAATCCGTGAGGGCCGCCGGGGCATGCGGTCGCGGGCCGGCTGGCCCAGGGCGGGGGGCGGCAGTTCAGCGGCTGGTGGCGTCGAGGAGTGTCTCCACAGCGGCGCGGGCGCGGGTGGCCGGGGTGGGGTCGCCGTCGATCGCGGCGGTCACGATGGCGCCCTCGGCGAGGAGTTGGACGGGGGTCGGGTCGGTGAGGCCCGCTGCGCGGGCCCAGTCGGCGAGTTGGGCGTGGAAGGCTGCCTTGTGGGCGCGCACCTCGGCGAGGACGGTCGGGGAGGTCGGGCCGAGTTCGCCGAAGGCGTTGATCCAGGCGCAGCCCCGGTAGCCGGGCTCGGCGAACCAGTGGCCCAGCCAGTCGAACGCGGCGAGCAGCCGGGCGCGGGGGTGGCGGCCGCGGTGGTCTCGACGGCGGCGGCCAGGGCGGCCCGCCAGCGCAGGTCGCGGCGGCGCAGGACGGCCACCACCAGGTCGTCCTTCGCGGGGTGCAGGCGGTAGATGCGTTTGAGCGGCAGGCCCGAGGCGGCCCGCACCTCGTCCATGCCGACGGCGCGGATGCCCTTCTCGTAGAACAGGGCTTCGGCGGCGTCCAGCAGGGCCTCGCTGTCCTGGCGGGTCTGCTCCTCGGTGTGCGGGGCGGGCATCGGCGGCTCCGGTTCGGCGGTGCTTGAGGGGGCTTGAAGGGGCTGGAGAGTGCTTGACGGTGCTTGACGTGGAGAACGGTCGTTCCCTAGCGTAGGCGCCGGCCGGATGGAGAACGGTCGTTCTCGATCCGGCGACCGCCACGACGCCGCACCGCAGGAGGCACCATGCCCGAGGACCGCCCGCCGCTCCCCCCGTTCACCCGCGCCACCGCCCTCGCCAAGGTCCAGGCCGCCGAGGACGCCTGGAACACCCGTGACCCGGCCCGGGTCGCCCTCGCGTACACACCCGACACGGTCTGGCGTAACCGCGACACCTTCCTCACCGGCCGCGCCGAGGTCACCGCCTTCCTCGCCGCCAAGTGGCGGCGCGAGCGGGAGTACGCCCTGCGGAAGGACCTCTGGGCGTTCGAGGACGACCGGATCGCCGTCCGGTTCCAGTACGAGTGGCACGACGCGGACGGCCAGTGGTGGCGCAGCTACGGGAACGAGCTGTGGGAGTTCGACCGCCACGGCCTGATGCGGCGGCGCGAGGCCAGCATCGACGACGTCCGCATCGACGCCGCCGACCGCCGCATCCACGGCCCGCGACCGGCCGCGGAGCGGGGCGGACCGGAACTGCCGCTGCGCTGAGCTGCCCGTCTGAGCTGCCCGCCTGGGCGGCGGGCCGGGCGGTTCAGTAGCGTGTCCGCATGGTGCGAGTCCCCTGACCCCGAGCAGATCGAGGCCGGCCGCCGCCTGGGTGCGCTGTTCCGCGAGACCCGGGCCGGTCGTGACCCCGCCACCGTCGCCCACAGCGCCGGGATCTCCCCCGAGACGCTGCGGAAGATCGAGATGGGCCGGCTGCCCAGCCCGGGCTTCGGCACCGTCGTCGGCCTCTGCGCCGCGCTCGACCTGCCGCTCGACACCGCGGCCCACGTCTGGCTCGGCGAACCCACGGGCTGCCCCCCGCTCAGCGGGAGCGGGGGACACGAGTAGCCGCCCCGGGCCCGGGTCCGGGGCGGCAATCGGCAACCGGCAACCGGCAACCGGCAACCAGTGGTGAGTGGTCAGGCGAGGACCAGGTACTGGCGGCCGTCGAGGAGTTCGCGGACGGCGTCCAGGTGGCCGGCGTGGGTGGCGGTCTCGGTGATCACGTGCAGGACGACCTCGCGCAGGGTGTCGTAGCGCCAGCCGTCGAAGAAGTCCGGCCACCAGGCGGGGGACGCGTCGAGGGAGGCGGTGGAGAGGAAGACGTCGGAGAGCGCCGCCTGCCCGCGGTAGAGGGCGAAGACCTCCTCGGCGGTCAGCTCCGGGGCGGGCTGCCAGGCGTCGCCGGCGTCGAGGATCTCGTCGATCGCGGTCCGGTCCCCCGCCGCGACCGCGCGGAACCAGAACTTCTCGTCGTCCAGGGCGAGGTGGTGCACCAGCCCGAGGCAGCTCCAGCCGGAGGGGAGGACCGGGCGGCGCAGGGCCTCCTCGTCCAGGCCCTCCAGGATGTCCAGGACGTGCTTGCGCTTGCCGTTCAAAACACCCAGCAGCGTGGTCAGTTCGGTGTCGGCCATGGGCCGGACCGTACCCCGTCCCACCGACGGCACGCACCCGGAACGGGGCTCAGGCCAGGGCCAGGACCGCGTAGCGCTCGTCGTGGACCGGGCCGCCCCACAGCGCCGGGTCGGCTTCGAGGGGTTCGACCCGCAGGTCACGGACCAGGGGGCGCAGCGCGGCGACCAGGACGGACGCGGTGACGCCGCCCGCCCAGGGCAGGCCCTCGGCACCCGGGGCGTAGGGCTCGACGGGCGTGTCGGCCTCGCGCCAGCGGCCCTCGACCAGCAGCAGGCGGCCGCCCGGGCGCAGCAGGTCGGTCCAGGCGTGGAGGGCGGCGTGCGGGTCGGGGAGGGTCCAGAGCAGGTGGCGGGAGAGCACCGCGTCGTACCGGCCGTCACCGGTCGGGGGGAGGCTCGCGTCACCGACCAGGAAGCGCCCGTCCAACCCGGCGGCGGCCAGCTTGGCCCGGGCCCGGTCGACCATCGCGGGGGCGAGGTCGACGCCCGTCACCCGGTGCCCGGCCTCGGCGAGGAGCAGGGAGAGCGAACCGGTGCCGCAGCCGACGTCCAGCACGTCGAGCCCCGCACCGGGCAGCCACCCCGCGAGGCGCCGCCGCCAGGCCCGCCGGGTGACGTCGTCGCGCAGGCCGTGGTCGGGCTCCCGGTCGAACGCGGGGGCGGCGGCGTTCCAGTAGGCGGCGATCGGGCCGAGCGGAGGTTCGTCCATCCGGGCAGGGTCCCACCCGCCGGTGACAGTCGGCGGTCCCGGTCGGCTCGGCTCCCTCCGCCGGCTCGGCCCCCCTCCGCCCCCTCCGCCGTCTCAGCCGTCTCAGCCGGCCAGCGCGAGACGTACCGCGAACACCGCGACCAGGCCGTACCCGGCGGCGTGGGTGAGCCGGCGGGCCCGGGGGCCAAGCCGCGCCCCGGCCAGTGCCCCGGCTGCGGCGAGCACCTGCTGCCAGACCAGGGAGGCCAGGAAGACGCCGACGACGAACGCGGCGGAGCCGTCACCGGCAGTGCTGCCCCGGGCGGTGGTCAGGGCGGTGAAGTAGAGGGCGGTGGTCGGGTTGACGGCCGTGAGCAGCGCGAACCGGAGGAAGGAGCGGGCCACCACGGACGCCTGACGGGGCTCGGCGGGCTCGGCAGGCTCGGCGGGGCCGGCGGGGCCGGCGGGCCCCACGGACGCGGCGGGCCGTGCGGGGGCGGTCGAAGCGGTGGTGGCGAAGCGGCGTAGGCCGAGCAGTCCGTGGGCGGCGATCGCGGCGAGCAGGAGGGCGGAGGCGGCCCGTACCGCGCTCTCGTGTCCGGTCAGGAGGGTGGCGACCTGTGGTCCGGCCAGCACGGCGGCTGCCGCGTACGCGCCGTCGACGGTGGCCACGGCGGTGGCGGCGCCCGCGGCGGGGGCCCAGCCCCGGCGGCCCTCCTGGAGGAGGAGCACGCCGATCGCGCCGAGCGGCAGCGCCACTCCGAGCCCGGCCAGTGCACCCGCGACCAGCGTCTGTGTCATTCCGACACGATGGCGCTCGCGCCCCGTCCGGCGCACCGCATTTTCTGCGGGCACCGGGCACCGGACGCCGGGCACCAGACGCCGGTCCCGGTCAGCCGTGCCGGGTTCCGCCGCGGCGGCGGTGGGCCGCGGCGACGGCCCGGACCGAGCGGTAGGAGAGCACCGCGAGGGTCGATTCGGCGGACAGCACGGAGGCGGTGCTGCGCCAGGAGCCGAGCGAGAGGACTGAGAGCGCCGAGCCGACCGAGCCGATCGACAGGAAGGACCCGACCGAGCCGACGGACAGGAACGAGCCGATCGAACCGATCGAGAGGAACGAGGCGGTCGAGCCGAGCGAGAAGCCGTCGGCCGCTGCCGCGCGCAGCCGTTGCGCGCGGATCTTCGGGGTAGGTGGTCGGACGGACATGTCCCCTCCTTCTGCACCTGTCGGCCTGTCGGCCTGCTGGCCTGCTACCTGCCCCCAGCCTTCCGCCGGGACCCCGCCCGCGCAAAGGCGCCGGTCGCCGGGGGTGCCGGGTCCGGCGGCGGCGGGGGCGGAGCTGCTTGGATGGGGCGTTCGTCGGGCCCACCGGGTCCGGTGCGTCGGGTGTGAGGGAGGAGCGGGTCCGGTGAGTACGGTGTCCGCCGAGGTGCTGTCGTTGGTCCTGCTGGCGGCGGTGCTGGTGTGCGCGGTCCGACGGCCGTTCGGGTGGCCGGAGGCGGTGGTGGCGGTGCCGGCGGCGGGGGTGCTGGTGGCGGTGGGGGCGGTGTCGCCGGCCGCGGCGTGGGCCGAGGTGGGGCGGCTGGCGCCGGTGGTGGGGTTCCTGGCGGCGGTGCTGGTGCTGGCGCAGCTGTGCGACGACGAGGGGCTGTTCGAGGCGTGCGGCCGCTGGATGGCGGGGGCTTCGGGCGGGCGGCCGGTGCGGCTGCTGGGGCAGGTGTTCGCGGTGGCGGCGGTGGTCACGGCGGTGCTCAGCCTGGACGCGACGGTGGTGCTGCTGACCCCGGTGGTGATCGCCACGGCGGGGACGCTGGGGGTGCGGCCCCCGCACGTGTACGCGTGCACGTGTACGCGTGCGGGCACCTGGCGAACACGGCCTCGCTGCTGCTGCCGGTCTCCAACCTGACCAATCTGCTGGCGTTCACCGCCAGCGGTCTGGGGTTCGGCCGGTTCACGGCGCTGATGGCGCTGCCGTGGCTGGCCGCGGTGGGGGTGGAGTACCTGGTGCTGCGGCGGTGGTTCGCGGCCGAGCTGGCGGTGCCCGCCGAGCGGCCGGTGGCGGCGGGCGGGGTGCGGCTGCCCCGGTTCGCGCTGTGGACGGTCGCGGGGACGCTGGCGGGTTTCGCGCTGGCCTCGGCGGTCGGCGTCTCCCCGGCGTGGGCCGCGGCGGCGGGCGCGCTGGTGCTGGCGGTGCGGGCGCTGGCCGGTCGGCGCAGCACGCCGCGCCGAATCCTGTCGGCGGCGGCCGTCCCGTTCCTGGCCTTCGTGCTGGCGCTGGGCGTGGTGGTGCGGGCGGTGGTGGACAACGGGCTGGCCGACCGGCTGGCGGCGGTGGTCCCGGCGGGCGACACGCTGCCGGTGCTGTTCGCACTGGCCGGGCTGGCGGCGGTGCTGGCCAACCTGGTCAACAACCTCCCGGCGACGCTGCTGCTGGTCCCGCTGGCCGCCCCGTCCGGTCCCGGCCCGGTGCTGGCCGTGCTGCTCGGCGTGAACCTCGGCCCGAACCTGACGTACGCGGGCTCCCTCGCCACCCTGCTGTGGCGCCGGATCACCCGGGAGCGGAAGGTCGACGACGGCGGTCCGCGGCTGTTCACCGCGCTGGGCGCGCTCACCGTGCCGACCACCCTGGCTGCGTCCGTCCTGGCCCTCTGGGTCTCGCTGCGCCTGTTCTGAGCGGTGGCGGCGGCCGTCCAACGGTGGTCGTCCGACGGCGGTCGCCCCGCAGGCCGCCGCCCTGACGCCGCCCTGACGCCGCCCTGGCGCCGCCCGGACACCGCACGCACACCGCCCGGGCGGCGGGCGAACTGACCGGGTGTCAGCTCCCGTTCGCCGGGTTTTCCGATGATCGGCGGTGTGAGATCCGCCACGGCCGGGGGAATTGCGTAGACACGGCCGGGTGAGGCAGGGTGAATCGGCGTCAGGCCCTGCGCACGGCCCCGCACACCCGCCGACTCCGGTCGGCGGGCCGATGACTTGAACGACCGCGAGGCCGTGCGCCGCTCGATCCACCCGCCGCTCCGGGCCCGTCCGGGGCGGCGGCCGAGTCCGCGTCTCCCGTGACCAGTGTTCGACGGAGGCCAGCGCCAGGGGCAGATAACGCGCCCGTGCGGTCACAGGACGGGCGACGCCGGAAGGAAACCATGTGACTCGGATCTCGGTCCGGGGCGTCGCTGTCGCCTCCGCCACCGCGGTGACCGCCGTCGGAGCGGTCGTGGGTGCGGCCGCCGGCAGTGAGGGCAAGGCCGTCCAGACGGTCGACGTCGCGAGCGCCACGCTGCTCGCCGACGCGCCCACCGGTGCGCAGGCCCAGAACGTCAGCGACGGCATCGGCCGGCAGGCCGACGCCCAGCAGGTGTCCGCCGACACCGCCGCCCGGAAGGCCGCCGCCGAGGCCGCCCGGCAGAAGGCCGCGGCCGACGCCCAGGCCAAGGCCGACGCGGACAAGGCCGCCGAAGCCGCCAAGGCGGCCGCGGAGAAGGCGGCCAAGGACGCCAAGGCCGCCGAGGAGGCGGAGGCGAAGCGGTCCACCGAGCAGGCGAACCGCGATTCCGCGCGCAGCGTGCTGGCCAGCGTCCCGGCCGGTTCGGTCCAGGACATCGCCCGGGGGATCATCGGCAGCGACACCCAGTTCCAGTGCTTCAGCCAGATCGTCACCCGCGAGAGCGGCTGGAACTACACGGCGAGCAACGCCTCCTCCGGCGCCTACGGCCTGGTCCAGGCGCTGCCGGGCTCCAAGATGGCCTCGGCCGGCGCGGACTGGCGCACCAACCCCGCCACCCAGATCAAGTGGGGCCTCAACTACATGAACAGCCGCTACGGCAGCCCCTGCGGCGCCTGGTCGTTCTGGCAGTCGCACCACTGGTACTGACCGGCCCCGACCGCGGCTCCGCGGTGGCGGAGCACGGCGCACGACGTACGGCCCGAGGCCCGCGCGACCCCCGTGGTCGCGCGGGCCTCACCGTTCCCGCACGTCACCTTCACCTCCCGCGTCCCGGGAGTCGCGTCCCGGCTCACTATGCTTCGCCTCTGCCGAAGGTTCCCTCCCGTTTTGCGTTATCCGCCGCCGGCCGGTGGATCTCCCAGGGTGTGAGGGCAGGACGCGAGAACACGAGGACGGACCGGGCTGTGGACAGTGGACGGGCGGCGGCGCTGGTCGGGCGGGCGCAGTGCGGTGACCGGCAGGCGGTGGCGGAGCTGGTCGGCGGCCACCTGCCGCTGGTCTACAACGTGGTGGGGCGGGCCCTGTCGGGGCACCCGGACACCGACGACGTGGTGCAGGAGACGATGCTGCGGGCCGTGGACGGCCTGGCCGGGCTGCGCGATCCGGCCGGGTTCCGGAGCTGGCTGGTGGCGATCGCGCTGAACCAGGTGCGGCGCCGGTTCCGGGACGCGGACGCGGTGGACGCGGTGCCGGACCCGGCCGCGGTGGCCGATCCGGCCGCGGACTTCGTGGGCCTGACGATCGTCCGGCTGGGCCTGTCGGAGCAGCGCCGCGAGGTCGCGGAGGCGACCCGCTGGCTGGACGACGGGGACCGCGAACTGCTGGCGCTGTGGTGGCTGGAGGCGGCGGGCGAGCTGTCGCGGACGGAGCTGGCGGCGGCGCTGGAGATATCGCCGCAGCACGCGGCGGTGCGGGTGCAGCGGATGAAGGGCCAGTTGGAGGCGGCCCGGGTGGTGGTGCGGGCGCTGGCCGCGGTGCCGGGTTGCCCGTGGCTGGCCGAGGTGACGGCCGGTTGGGACGGCGTGCCGGGCGCGCTGTGGCGCAAGCGGATCGGGCGGCACGCCCGGGAGTGCGCGGTGTGCGGGGAGCAGCGCCGCGGCCTGGTCCCGGCGGAGGGGCTGCTGGCGGGCCTGGCGCTGGTGCCGCTGCCGGACGGGGCGCGGTTCGCCCAGGAGCTCGCCGCCGCCTCCTCCCACGGTGGCGGCGACGGCACCGGCGGGTCCGCGCCGCGGGCCGGGCGGGCGGCGCACCGGCGGGGCCCGTCCGCGGGCGGTGCGCACCGGGCGGGGGCGCGGCGCGGTCACCGGCGGGCCCGGCGGCGCGGCCCGGCCCCGGTGGTGCTGGGCGGCGGGGTGGTGGCCGCGGTGGCGGTGGTGGCCGGGCTGCTGGTGGTGGTCGGCGGGACGGACACACCGCCGGCGGTGGGCGCGGCCGAGCCGCCGCCGCCGTCCGTGGCGGCACTGGTGGACCCGGCGCAGGGCACCGCCCCGGCGGCCGACGGGGACGCCTCGCCGTCCGCCGCGCCGTCCGGGTCCCCGTCCGCCTCGGCCTCCCCTCGCCGAGCGCGCCGGTCTCCTCCGCCGCCCCGTCCCCGTCCGCGTCGGCCTCCGCCAAGGCGTCCGCCCCGGCGGCGCCCGGGTCCGGGTCGGCCGCACCGTCGGCGAACCCGGCGGCGGCCTCCGCCGCGAAGCGGTCGACGGATCTGGCGCAGCAGGTGGTGGACCTGGTCAACACGCAGCGCGCGCAGGCGGGTTGCGGGCCGGTGCGGTCCAACGCGAAGCTGGCGACGGCGGCGCTGCGGCACTCCGAGGACATGGCGGCGCGCAACTTCTTCGACCACACCAACCCGGACGGGGCCGGTCCGCAGCAGCGGATCGACGCCGTCGGGTACGCGTGGAGCGGCTGGGGCGAGAACATCGCGCGCGGGCAGAAGGACGCGGCCGCGGTGATGGAGAGCTGGATGAACAGCCCGGGTCACCGGGCGAACATCCTGAACTGCAAGTTCACCGAGCTGGGTGTGGGGGTCCACCTGGGCACGGGTGGCCCCTGGTGGACGCAGGACTTCGGCACGCCGCGCTGAGGCCGGAGCCGCGAACGGCGCGGAGACCGCCGTCCCCCGCCCCCGCCCCCGTCTCCGTTCCCGGTCGAGCGGTCAGTCGGTGGTGGCGTGGGTCCCTTCCCGCGGGCGGGGGACGGCGTCGGCGGCGTCCGCGGTCAGTACGGTCTCGCGCAGGTCGGCGAGTGCCTCGTCCACCGAGTCGTGGACGTCGAAGATCCGCTCGATCCCGAAGAGCTGGAGGATCTTGCGGGTGTGGACGTCGGGTCCGGGCAGGACCAGCCGCAGTTGTCCGTCGCGGGAGGACAGCATCCGGCGGGTGGCGACCAGGACGGCGAAGCCCGTGGAGTCGCAGAAGTCGACCCGGCTGATGTCGACCACCATCCGCAGGCAGCCGTCGGTGACCAGTCGCTGGAGGCGTTCGCGGAGGGCAGCGACTCCGCTGATGTCCACCTCCCCGGCCACCTGGACCACCGTCCAGCCGTATCGCTCCCCGTAGCTCACGCTCAGTGCCACGCTGTTGCCTTTCTCTGGTGCCGCTTGGGGTATGCGGCCCCTGCCCGTTTCCTCCGGCGGCAACCCTGTTCCAGGTGACGATTTGGCGGTCGAACGGAGTAATTTCCGCGAAATGTCATGGCCAGGGACCGTTGAACGGTCGAATTCGCTGGCCGACCCGATGATCTGCACAGGATTTCCTCCGGTTGGCGGTACCCCGGGGGTGGCCTGCCGGTACAGAGCCGGGAGGACTAGCCGGGCGTGTTCTCCCGCTCCTGGAGGACCTGGCGCATGCGCTGTCCGGTGGCGTCCGGGGCGATCAGGGGGGCCGGGTAGCCGGCGGGGCGGCGCGGGGACTGCCAGGGGCGGTGGATCTCGCGGCCGGGGAGGTCGGCGAGCTCGGGGAGCCAGCGGCGGACGTAGTCGCCGGACGGGTCGTAGCGGTCGGCCTGGGTGAGCGGGTTGAGGACCCGGTTGGGGCGGGTGTCGGTGCCGGTGCCGGCCACCCACTGCCAGTTCATCTGGTTGTTGGCGAGGTCGCCGTCCACCAGGTGGTGCAGGAAGTGCGCGGCGCCGGGCCGCCAGTCCTGGCGGAGGGACTTGGTGAGGAAGCTGGCGGTGAGCAGCCGGGCCCGGTTGTGCATCCAGCCGGTCTCGGCGAGCTGCCGCATCCCGGCGTCGATGATCGGGAAGCCGGTGCGGCCCTCCCGCCAGGCGGCCAGTTCCTCCGGGTCCTCGTGCCAGTGGCCGGGCCGGTGGCGGTAGTCGGCGCGGGCGGCGTCGGGGCGGGCGGCGAGCACCTGGTAGTGGAAGTCGCGCCAGACGAGCTGCCGGACGAAGGCGTCCGCGCCGTGGCCGCCGCGACGTTCGGCGAGGTGGGCGAGTTCGTTGGCGGACAGGCAGCCGAAGTGCAGGTAGGGCGAGAGGCGGGAGGTGCCGTCGGCGGCGAGGTCGTCGTGCAGGGCCGCGTAGTCGTCGGTGTGCCAGTGCTGCCAGGCGCGGCGGGCGGCGGCCTCGCCGGGGTCGGGCAGGCTGCCGGCGGTGGGGGTGGCGGTGGGCAGCGGGGCTCCGGGCAGGTCCTCGGGGGTGTGCAGGGCGGACGGGGCCGGCAGCGGGGCGCGGCGGGGGGTCTGCTGCCAGGCCCGGTGGTAGGGGGTGAAGACGGCGTAGTGGTCGCGCCGGCGGGCCGCACGGCCCCGGGCGGGACGGCGGTCAGCGACGCGTCGTGCACCCGCAGCCGTTCGCCGAGCGCGGCGCGCAACCGCTGTTCGCGGCGGTGCGCGTAGCCGCTGACCCCGGCGGCGACGTGGACGCTCGCCGCGCCGGTCTCGGCGGCGAGTCGCGCGGCCTGTTCGGCGGTGTCGCCCTCGCGCACCAGCAGTCGGCCGCCGGCCCCGCGCAGGGCGGCGTCCAGTTCGGCCAGGCAGCCGGCCAGGAACGCGGCCCGGTTGGGGGCGGCGAAGCCGGCGGCGGCGATCGCCGGGTCGGTGACGAACAGCGGCACCACCCGGTCGGCCCCGGCGCGGGCGGCGTGCAGGGCGGGGTTGTCGTGCAGGCGCAGGTCCTGAGTGAACAGGACGATGGCGAGAGTCATGGTGCTGGTTTCCGTACGGGGTTCGCGGTGTCGACTTGGCGACCTGTCGGTGTTCCGGGCGGCGCGGTGGCCGCGCCGGGCGGTGGTCGGGCCGACGGCCTGGGCGGTCTGGTCGTTCTGGCGCTGTGGTGTTGTGGTGTTCTGGCGCTGTGGCGTGTGCGGTCGCGGCGTTCTGCGGCGGGGACGGGTGTCCCGTACGTCTTCGGAGCGGTCGCCGCACCGGATGGGGCCGGGGCGGGGCGGGGCGGGCCTCGGCGGTACTGTCGGCCCGTCCCCCTCGCCGATCACACCACCGGGAGCCGTACCGTGCACCAGCTCAGCCACGCCGACGTCCAGGCCGCCGCCGACCGGATCGCGGGCCTGGTCCGCCCCGTGCGGGTGGTTCCGGGCGGGCCGGGCGGGGTGTGGCTGGCGTTGGAGCACATGCAGCACACCGGCTCGTTCAAGGCCCGCGGCGCGGTCAACTTCCTGCGCGCGCACCGGGAGGCGGGCACCCTGCCGGACGCGGGCGTGACCATCGCCTCGGGCGGCAACGCGGGCCTGGCCTGCGCGTGGGCCGCCCGGCAGCAGGGCGTGCGGGCCACCGTGTTCCTGCCGGTGAACGCGCCCGCGGTGAAGGTGGCCCGGCTGCGCGGCTACGGGGCGGATGTCCGGCTGGCGGGCGGCGAGTACGCGGAGGCGCTGGCGGCCTGCGAGGAGTTCGCGGCGGCGAGCGGCGCGCTGGCCTCGCACGCCTACGACCACCCGCTGGTGGCGGCCGGGGCGGGCACCCTGCTCGGGGAGATCCACCGCCAGGTGCCGGGCCTGGACACGGTGGTGGTCTCGGTCGGCGGCGGCGGCCTGTTCGCGGGCGTGGCCACCGCGGCCCGCGCGCACGGGGTGCGCACCGTCGCCGTCGAACCGGAGAACTGCCGGGCCCTGCACGCCGCGCTGGCCGCCGACGCGCCCGTGGACGTGCCCGTCGACTCGGTCGCCGCCGACTCGCTGGGCGCCCGCCGCGCCTCCGCCACCGCGCTGGCCGCCGCCCGCCACCGGGACGTGCGCACCGTCCTGGTCCCGGACGCGGCGATCGTCCGGGCCCGCCGCGACCTGTGGGAGGAGCACCGGATCGCCGTCGAGCACGCCGCCGCCACCGCCCTGGCCGCCCTCGGCACCGGCTACCGCCCCGCGCAGGACGAGCGGGTGTGCGTCGTGCTGTGCGGCGCCAACACCGACCTGACGACCCTGGCCGGGGCCGACGGGGACGACCGGGACGACGTCTGACCCCTTTCCCTTGCCGTACCGGCGAACTGTCGGCCCGTACGTCCGCGCCGCGCTGTCGGCCCGTCGTCCGCGCCGCGCCCTAGAGTCGGTGGCCGGTCCGACGGAGGGGAACGGGATGGCGCAGGGGTTCGAGGAGTTCTTCCGCACGGCGACCGGCCACCGGCCGTACGAGTACCAGCGGGCGCTCGCGGCGGACGGGCTGCCGCGGGCGGTGCGGGTGCCGTCGGGGGGCGGGAAGACCGCCGGGGCCGTGCTGGCCTGGCTGCACCGGCGGACGGTGGCCGCGCCGGGGGCGACCGCGCGGCGGCTGGTGTACGCGCTGCCGCAGGGCAGCCTCCCGCACTGGACGCACCGGCGGATCGGCGGGTGGCTGCACCGGCTGGGCCTGGCGGACGCGGTGGACCTGCACCTGCTCGCCGGGCCGGAGGCGCAGAACGGCGCCTGGCGGCGCCACCCCGAACGGACCGCGATCCTGGTCGGCACCCACGACGTGCTGCTGAGCCGGGCCCTGATGCGCGGCTTCGCCGACACCCGGACGATGGCACCGGTCTCGTTCGGGCTGCTCAACAACGACGCGCACTGGGTGTTCGACGAGGCGCACCTGCTGGGCCCCGGCCTGCCGACCGGCGAGCGGCTACAGGCGCTGCGCGAGGCGCTGGGCACGACCGCGCCCACCGGCAGCACCTGGATGTCCGCGGTCGGCGACGGCACCGCTCCCCCGGCGGGGCCCGCCGCGACCGGGGTCCGGCGGGTCCGCCGCCTGCACCCGGACCCCGACCCGGACCGGTACGTGGCCGACCTGGTGGCGGCCCTGGGCGCGGCCCACCGGCCCGGCACCCGGACCGTCGCCGCGCTCAACTCGCCGGCCCGGGCCCGCGCGGTCCACGCCGCGCTGCGCGCCGCGCACCCGGACCGGCCGGTCGTGCTGCTGCACCCGTACCTGCGCGCGGCGGAGCGCTCGGCCGGGCGGGACCACGAGCGGTACGACCACCGGCACGACGAGCGGTACGACCCGGTGGCGGAGTCGGCGGACGGGGACGGCCGGGACGGCTTCCTGGTGGTGACGCGGGCGCTGGACGCCGGGTCCGACCTGTCCGCGCGCACGGTGCTGACCGAACTCGCCCCGTGGAGCGCCCTCGTCCAGCGGGCCGGGCGCTGCAACCGGCACGGCGAGCACCCGGAGGGCGGCGACCTGCTGTGGTGCGTCCCACCGGGCGGGCCCGAGGACGAGGACGAGGACGGGCCCGAGGACGGGGACGGGTACGGGTCCGGGGACGCGGGCGGCGCTGCGGCGCGCTGGCTGGCGGCGCACGAGGGGGCGGCCGTCACCGTCGCGGACCTGTTCCGGGCCCGGGTCGAGCCGGAGGTGCCGCAGGCCCCCGCACTGGGCGTGCCCGAGCTGGTGGCGCTGTTCGACAACGCGCCCGGCGCCGACCCGGTCGACGTGAGCCGGTGGCTGCTGCCCGACCGGGAGCGGACGGTCTTCGTCGCCTGGCGCGCCCTGGCGCCGGAGGGCCCCGCCCCGGACGAGCCCGGGCCCGGCCGCGCCGAGCAGTGCGAGGCCCCGCTGGGCGAGGTGCGCGCCCGGCTGGCGGCGGACGGCGGCGGGGCCTGGCTGCGGGACGACGCCGACGGGCGGTGGCGGCCCGCCACCGCCGCGGACCTGCGCTCCGGCGCCCTCCTGCTGCTGGACGCGGCGCGCGGCGGCCACCTGCCCGGCACCGGCTGGACGCCCGGCAGCCGCGTCCCCGTCCCTCCGCTCTTCACCGGCCGCACACCCCCGGCCACCGCGTGCGCCGCCTGGGTCCCGCTGGAGCAGCACCTGCGCGAGACCGAGGAGGAGGCCCGCGCCCTCACCGCCGTGCTGCCCGGCCTGAGCGCGGCCCAGCGGGAGGCGGTGGCCCTGGCCGGGCGGCTGCACGACCTCGGCAAGTGCCACGACGTGTTCCAGGCGATGCTGCGCGGCGGCGGGGGCGACCCGCCGCCGGGGCTGCTCGCCAAGTCCAAGTCGCCCTGGAACACCGGGGTTTCGTCCCGCCCGTTCTTCCGGCACGAGCTGGTGAGCGCGCTCCTGCTGCTGGCCGGCCCGCACTGGCACGCCCCCGGCGCCGACCCGTCCCTGGTCACCTACCTGGCCGCCGCCCACCACGGCCGGGTGCGGGTCACCGTCCGCCCGGAGAGCGGTGAACCGGCCCCCGCGCTGCTCGGCGTCCACCCCGGCGACCGCACCCCGCCGCTGGCCCTGCCCACCGGCGAGCGCTTCCCCGCCCGGGTGCTCGACCCCGCCGCCCCGTTCCGCCCGGACGGCCGCTGGGCGCCGCTGCTCGGCGCCCTGCTCACCGCCCCCGACCTGGGGCCGTTCCGGCTCGCCCACCTGGAGTCCCTGGTCCGCACCGCCGACTGGCGCTCCAGCGCCCGGCACGACGGCCCGGTCCCGCCCGCCGAGCAGGCGACCCCCGGCCCCACGGCCCCCGGCTGCCCGGACGGGCCCCGCGCAACTATCCGATGATCCACTCGTTGGTCCGTCCGACGTACCCCGGTCGCGTGCCGAGCCTTGGAGGGGCCGATGGATCTCAGGACACTGCCACGGCCCCGGGCGGCCGGTTCCGGCGGGCGGCCGGAGTCCGCGGAGGCCCTGCTGGTGCGGCACTACCGGCACCTGGTGGGGATGGCGTACCTGACGCTGCCCGCCGACCGGGGGCGGCACGCCCGGGTGGTGGCGGCGCACGCGGTGGTGCAGCGGGCGCTGCCGGTGCTCGGCGGGAAGGTCGCGGGCCGGTCGGGGCACGAGTCGGGGCACGAGTCGGGGTACGAGGCGGTGCGGGCCCGGGTGCTGCGCGGGGCGCTGCGTCGGCGGCGCTGGCCGGGGGCGGTGTTCCCCCGGGTGTGGGGGGTGCGGCTGTTCACGCCGCCGGACGACGGGGACGCCGAACTGGACGTCCGGCTGGCCGAGTTGCCCGCCCGGCGCGGGCCGGTTTCGCGCTCCGGGTGCTGGACGGCCTGAACCGGGCCGAGACCGCCGAGGCGCTGGCCTGGGCCGGGGTGGAGGCGCCGGCCGAGGCGGCCCGGGCCGGGGACGAGCTGCTGCGCTCGCTGGGCGGCGCGGACTGGTCGGAGCTCCCGCCCGGCTACGACGCCTGCACGGTGCACCTGCGGCCGGGCGACCTGCTGCGCCGCCGACGCCGCTCGGCCCTGGTGGCCGCGGCGGTGGCGGTGGCACTGACCGCCGCGGTCCTGCCGGTACTGGGCTCGCCCGGTGGCGGCACCGGCGGGTCGAGCGCGCCGCCGCCCGCCGCGCGGGCCGTCCCGCCCGAGCGCCGCGCCGCGGACCTGTGGCGGCGGACCGCGAAGCTGGACCTCGCCGTCTGGCCCGCCCGCGGCGAACTGGTGGACGACACCGCCCTGGTCGGCCGCGCGGTCACCGCCTGGCAGCAGGCCGGGCCGTCCGCCGCCGCCGAGCCCGGCAGCACCCCGGGCCCGCCCGTGGCCGTGCCCCAACTGCTGTACGCGGGGCGGCTGGACGGCACGGCGGTGGTGCTGCTGACGGACGGCCGGAGCCTGGCCCGGTACACCGACGGCCCGGCGTCCGGCGGATCAGCCCCCAGCGGACCGGCGCCCGACGGCCCGGCATCCGGCTCGGCGTCCGGGACCGGCGGCCCGGCGCTGGCGCTGGCGGCGGCCGGGGACAGCGACGTGACGGCCGGTGCGGCGGTGGTGCTGCGGCGCGACGGGCGCGGGGCCCGGTACCTGCTGGCGCCGTGGGTGGCGTCCGCGGCGACCCGGCGGCTGGACCGGCCGGACGAGGCGGAGCGCCCGCTGGCCTTCGCCGACGGGGTGACCGACCCGGTGCCGGGGACGGCCGCGCCGGGCTGCCCGGGGCCGGTGCTGCAACTGCGGTCGGACCCGGTGGTCGCCGAGCAGCACGCCTTCCTGCTGGCCGACCTCGGCGGGCTCGCCCCCGCGCACCTCACCTACACCCCGCCGCCGGACGGCTCCGCACCGGCCCGCCCGCCCCGGGAGGCGGTCGGCGCGCAGGCGCTGCGCCGGTGGGCGGCGGGCGCCTGCGCGGTGCCCGAAGCGGGGCCGGGCGTACGGCAGTTGAACCTGTGGGAGTTCGCCGACCAGCGGCTCCCTCAGAACGCCGGGGAGTTGGCCTGGGCCTGTCTGCGGGCCGACCGCTGGGACGGCTCGGGCAGCGCGGCGGCGGCGGTGCTGCCCCCGAACGGCGGCCGGGCCGAGCGGCTGGCCCGCGCGGACGGCCGGGCCTGCAGCCGCTACGAGCAGGACACCGTCGCCCAGTACCGCTGGCGCGCCCCGAACGGCACCGCCTACCTGCTGGTCGCCGCCAGCCGCCGGGTCTCCCGCCTGCTGGTCACCACCCCGTCCCGCCGGCTGGACCAGCCCGCGCCGCCCGGCCGGACCCTGGCTCTCGACGACCCGGGCACCGGTCCGACCGGCGTCGAGGCCGTCACCGCCTCCGGCACCCGGCTGCGCCCGATCGGCTGACCCGGCCGGTGCCTGCGCCGACGGCGTTCCGGATCAGGTGAGTTCGAGGATCAGCTTGCCGGTGTTGGCGCCGCGGAACAGCATCTGGAAGGTCTCCGGGAAGGCGTCGACGCCGCCCTGGACCAGGTGTTCGCGGGTGGTGAGGCGGCCGTCGGCGATCCAGCCGGCGATCTCCCGGGCGGCCTCCCGGTAGCGGGCGGCGTGGTCGAAGACGACGAAGCCCTCCATCCGGGCCCGGCGCACCAGCAGGGACAGGTAGTTGGAGGGGCCCTGGACGGCCTGCTCGTTGTTGTACTGGCTGATCGCGCCGCAGATCACCACCCGGGCGTGCATGGCCAGCCGGGTGAGCGCGGCGTCCAGGACGGGGCCGCCGACGTTGTCGAAGTAGACGTCGATGCCGTCGGGGGCGTGGGTGCGCAGGGCCTTGCGGACGTCCTCGGTCTGGTAGTCGACGGCCGCGTCGAAGCCCAGCTCCCCGGTCAGCCAGGCGCACTTGGCGGCGCCGCCGGCGATGCCGACCACCCGGCAGCCCTTCACCTTGGCGATCTGGCCGACCAGGCTGCCGACCGCGCCGGCCGCGCCGGAGACCACGACCGTCTCGCCCTCGCGCAGCGCGCCGACCTCCAGGAGGCCGAAGTAGGCGGTCATGCCGGGCATGCCGAGCGCGCCGAGGTAGGTGGGCAGCGGGGCGATCGCCGGGTCGACCCGGTGGGCGCCGCGGCCGTCGGACAGCGCGTACTCCTGGACGCCGAAGGTGCCGGTGACGAACTCGCCGACCCGGAAGCCGGGGTGGGCGGACTCGACCACCTCGACGATCGAGCCGGCCCGCATCACCTCGCCGAGCGCGACGGGCGGCAGGTAGGAGGGGCGGTCGTCCAGCCAGCCGCGCATCGCCGGGTCGAGGGAGAGGTAGCGGGTGCGGCCGAGGAACCAGCCTTCGGCCGGTCCGGTGACCGGCTCCTCGGTCAGCGTCCAGTCCTCCGGGCGGACCGGGCCGACGGGGCGGCGGGCGAGTCGGATCTGGCGGTTGGTGGCCGGCATGGCGCTCTCCTGCGAGGGGGGCGGGACGGGACGCGGGACCGCCGGCGCTCGGGGGACGGGCCGGCGACCCCGCTCGGCCGAGTCTAAGCAAGCGCTTAGTCAAAACACCAGGGGCACGCCGACCGGCCGTCCGCACCCGTCCGGGCGGTCGGCAGCGGGCGGTCCGGCGCCGGGCGGCTCAGCGGGCGTCCGGCGCCGGGTGCGGTTCGCGGAAGGTGAACGCCTCCGGGCCGGGCCCCTGGTCGCGGATCAGGGCGATCCGCGCCATCGCCTCGGCCATGCTCGGACGGTGCCCGGCCGGGACCCACCACATCGCCTGGTGCGCCTCCGTCGGCCGCCGGAACCACTCGCGGCGGCGGGCCAGCACCCGCAGGTGGTCGCTGCGGTAGACGTACGCGCGCAGCGCCTCGACCGACTCCCAGACCGAGCAGTTGATCTGTAGCAGGCCGTCGTCCGGGTCGGGGCGCAGGCCCGTCGCGTCCGCGCCGTCGGCGTCGACCAGCCGCCAGACGAAGCCGGGGCTGCGCTCGGCGAGTTCGTTGATCTCCGCCAACTGGGCTATGAAACCGGCGAGTTCGGGGCTGTCCAGCGGGGCCACGGTACGGCCGACGTTGACCTGGGCCAGCTGGTGGCCGGAGCGGACGGACACGACGGCGGACGCGGCGGCGGCGGGGGTGGCGGGGTGGCGGCAGCGGTCTGAGGGGCAGTCATGCGGCAAGCATGGCCCGGACCGGCTTCTAGCGTCAATGGTTATTGTTTTTAGAGAGCGACACGCAGCAGCCGCCCGCGCACGGGTCCATCGCGGGCGTCCACCCCTCCCCCGCCAGGCCCTCCAGCAGCGCCAGGTTCATCCCGCACACCAGTGCCGGGAACTCGTCCGCCAGCGCGTGGAACGGGCAGTTGCGCAGCCGCACCACCTCCCCGTCCAGGAACGGCGCGTAGCCGCGCTCGCGCAGCGCCGCCAGCACGTCCGGGGGCTGCTCGGCCGATCCCGCCGCGCGGGCCGCCGCCTGCAACTCGCGGTCCAGGCCCGCCCGTTCGACCACCTCGGCGAGCAGCCGTCCGGCCACGCCGTACTCCCGGGGCGGCAGCGCCACCGCGAACTCCGCCTCCGCCCGGCGGTACACCTTGGCGGGCCGCCCCGCGCCGGGGCCGCCGCGTCCGGACAGCCGCCGGTAGGAGACCGCGAGCAGGCCCGCGTCCACCAGCTTGTCCAGGTGGAACGCCGCCAGCGAACGGGAGACGCCCGCCGCCGCGGCGGCGGCGTCCCGCCCGACCTCCTCCGCCGCGTCGGCCACGTGCCGGTAGAGGGCGCGCCGCACCGGGTCGGCGAGGGCGCCCAGCGCCTCGATCGAGGAGTCCTCAGCAGTCATCCGTCGAGTCTATGACCGACCCGCCCGACGCGAACGCGCCACCGGGGCGGCACCGTTGCGCCACACTGCCCGGATTGCCGACGATTCGTTTCTACACCTCTGTAGAGTGTTCCCGACCGCCACCAGCCGGGTCGTTCGGGCACCCCGCACCCGTCCACCCCCGCCGACCGGACTCGAAGGAGGCCCGCAGTGCTCCCTCCGCAGCTGCAGACCGACCCCGCCTGGTCCCCGCCGGAACCGGACGTCCGCCCCGCCTACCAGCCCGTCGAAGTCCTGCTCGACGACTCCGGTACCTGGGCCCTCGGCCGCATCAACGCCTGGTGGCACTCCCCCGAGGGCACCTCCTGGTGCCGCCTCCGCCTGATCGGCGCCACCGCACCCCCGCCTGGCACCGCTACGACCCGAACGCATCCTGCTGCTCCCCACCCACGGCACCTGACGCCGGGCCGGGCCCGGCCTCTCCGGGCCCGGCGCGGCATCAGCGTCAGCGTCAGCGGCGGGTGCCGCAGCTGGGGCAGAAGGCGGAGTCGGCGGGCACCTCGGCGCGGCAGGAGGCGCACTGCGGGGGCTGGGCGAGGCGGAAGCCGCAGCCGGGGCAGAACGGGGTGCCGTGGGTCTCGGCGCGGCACTGCGGGCAGACCAGTTGGCGGTCGGTGGTGACGTCGAACTGCGGGGCCCCGGACTGGCCGTGGGTGTACGCGTTCTGCGTGACGGCGTCGTTGAGGCCGCGCCGGCGGGCGGCGGCGGCCTCGGCGGCGGTGTCCGGGGCGCAGCCGAGGCAGAGGCCCTGGGCGGCGTTCCAGCAGCGGCCGCAGACGTAGTGGGTGCAGCGGGCGCAGCGGTGGAAGTGCTGTTGGGCGTTGCCGATGGCGCGCTGGAAGGCGGCGTCGCGGCCGCTGCCCCAGCTGGCGCCGGCCAGGCCGTCGGCGGCGTTGGTGAGGCCGTTGGAGGCGCTGCCGCCGAGCAGGCTCCAGGCGGCGCTGACGCCCTTGTTGATCCAGCCGGCCGCCTGGCCGGTGCGGAAGGGTTCGAACTCGGAGCGCCAGGTGTCGTAGCAGCGCGCGCAGGAGAACTCGAACTGGAAGCCCGCGCCGGTGCCGTGCTGCTCGCTGAGGTCTCGGTAGTTGTTGCTGAACTGGAACTCGCTCATGTCCGCCGCCCAACCCTTTGCAGGTGCTCCGCAGGTGCCGTCTGGATTTGTCGCACAGGCTCCCACACCCGGGGGCGGGGGCCGGTGCGGGGCCGGTGGTCCGGCCGCCGGTGTGGTCCGGCGGCCGGTGCGGTCGGTCGGTGTGGTCAGCCGCCGAACAGGACCGGTCCCAGCACGGAGGGACGGAACAGCAGGGCGGGCGGTTCCACCATCGCGGCGACCCGGTGGAACGCGCCGGCGACCCGGGCGTCGGTGACGGCGCGGGCCAGCACCCGGTCCAGCATCCGCTGTTGGACGCGGACCTGGAGGCCGGAGGGGCCGCCGGTGGTGCCGGCGAAGCGGACGTCCTCGCCGGCCGCCATCTGCCAGGGGTTCCTGGTGACGCCGGCGATGGCGTCCCGGGTCTCCCGGACGGCGGCGTGGCCGAGGTCGCCGCGGTGGTGGACGGCGTCGCGCAGGGCGCGGGCGGCGAGCGCGGCGACGGTCATGCCCTGGCCGTAGACCGGGTTGAAGGTGCAGGAGGCGTCGCCGAGGGCGAGGAAGCCGTGGGTGGCGGAGCGTTCGTAGTGCCGCCACACGCTCGGGCCGGGGACGAAGCCGCGGGCCGGGCCGGTGGGCTTGGCGCCGATCACCGTCCCGGCGATGACGGGGTCGCGGAGCAGGCCGAGCTGCTTCTCGAACTCCTCGGGCTGGAGGGAGGGTTCGAAGCCGCGCATGCCGCCCATGCCGACGATCCAGCGCTCGCCCTCGACGGGCAGCAGGACGCCGAAGCGGCCCTGGTCGGGGGCGTGGCTCTGCAGGTAGACGGCGGAGTCGGCGGGGGCGTCGGCGGGCGGTGGTAGAACCGGGTGGCGTAGGAGACGCCGGCGTCGACCCGGTCGCGCGGGACGGCGGGCGCGCCGAGCACCGAGAGCCACTTGGCGGCGCGGGTGGCGCGCCCGGCGGCGTCGACGACCAGCTCGGCAGGTATCGCCTCGGTCTCCTCGCCGTGCCGGCCGCGGCGGTTGACCTGCACGCCGGTGACGGCGTGCCGGTCGCCGAGCAGGCCGATCACCTCGGTGCCGGTGCGGAACTCGACGTTGGGCGCGGCGCGGACCCGCTCCAGCACGACCTGGTCGATCAGCGGGCGGCTGCAGGTGAGGACGGCCAGGTCGCTGTCGTAGGGGGCGAGCCAGCCGGCCGAGGTGAGCCAGCGCAGGCCGCCGGAGAGCGGGACCCGGGTGGCGCCGGCGGCGAGGAGTTCGGCGAGGGCGCCGGGCAGCAGTTCGTCGATGGTGCGCTGGCCGGCCTCCAGCAGCAGGTGGCCGTGCTTGGCCTGCGGGACGCCGGGGCGGAAGTCCACCCCGTCCGGGTAGCGGTCGCGTTCGACCACCACGACCCGCTCCGCGACGCCGTGCAGCGCCCAGGCCGCCAGGCATCCGGCCAGTCCGCCGCCGATCACCACTGCCGTGCCGCGGTCACCGGCCGCGGTCCCCCTAGAACTCATGTCCGTACAGTAAGGGACGCGGCGCGCTCGGTCACCGGGGTCCGGGGTTCGGCTGCCTTTTCGTGACGGTCAACTCCCCTCCAGGCGGGGCGGTTTCACCGCTTCCGCCCGGAGGTGCCCGCCTTGTCCGGGGCGCACGGGAGGAACGGGAGGACTCGCCACCGGTCACCGGTCACCGGTCGGCGGCGGTGCGCTGGCGCAGGAACAGGGCGGCCCGCTCCAGCGCCTCGTCGGCCTCGTCGAGGACGCCGGCGTAGCACTGGAAGACGTGCGGCACGTCCGCGGTGACGTCGAGGACGACGTCCACGCCCGCGTCGCGCGCCCGGGCGGCCAGCCGGGTGGAGTCGTCCAGCAGCACCTCGTTGGCGCCGACCTGGATCAGCATCGGGGGCAGGCCGGTGAGGTCGGCGTGCACGGCCGGGCTGAGCAGGGGGTGGCGCGGGTCGGCCCCGGCCAGGTACATGGCGCCGGTGCGGTCGAAGGAGGAGCGGGTGAAGATCGGGTCGATGCCGTCCTTGGTCTCCATGCTGGCGCCGGTGCGGGTGGCGTCGGCGCCCGGGGAGAGGGCCAGGATGCCGGCGGGCAGCGGGAGTCCGGCGTCCCGGGCGGCGAGGGCGGTGGTGACGGCGAGGCCGCCGCCCGCGGAGTCGCCCGCGAGGACGGTGCGGGCCGGGTCCGCGCCGCGCTCCAGCAGGGCGCGGTAGGCGGCCAGGGTGTCCTCGACGGCGGCCGGGAAGGGGTGTTCGGGGCGAGCCGGTAGTCCAGCGAGTACGCGGGCAGGCCGCTGCCGGCGACCAGGTGGCCGGTCAGCGACAGGGCGGTCTCGGGCGAGCCGAACACCCAGCTCCCGCCGTGGAAGTACAGGATCGTCCCGTCCCGCACCTCCCCGACCGGGTCGACCCGCAGGGCGGGACGGCCGCCGAGTTCGGCCGGGGCGGTGCGGATGCGCTCGTGCGGGACGATCATCTCGGCCATCAGCTCCCGGAACCCGGCCCGGATCTGCTCGACCGTCGGCTCCCCCTCGGGGGCCGGCTTCCGCAGCCTCCGGTCGATCTCGGCGCGCTGTTCCCTGCTCATGGCACACTCCTGCCAGAAGTAGCTTCCGCCACACTATATGCCATGGAATATACATTGCCCGACGACCGCACCGCGACGGATTTCCCCGCGGACTCCCCCGACCCCGCCGCCGTCCGGAACTCCCCGAACCCCCCGAACTCCCGGACCTCCCCGCGCTCTTCGCCGACCTGATCCGGTGCGAGACCCGCCTCTACAACGCCCTCGGCGACCGGCTGCGCGAACGACACGGCATCGTCACCTCGCAGTACGAGTTCCTGCACCACCTGCGCGAACACCCCGGCTGCCGGTGGCCGACCTGGCCGCCGAGTTCGCCATCGGCGTCGGCGCGACCAGCAAGGGCGTCGACCGCCTGGAGAAGCAGGGCTGGGCCGTCCGGCACCCGAACCCCGACGACCGCCGCTCCTCCCTGCTGGCCCTCACCTCCGAGGGCGAACGACTGACCGCCCAGGCCGAACGGACCTACAACGAGGCCCTGGCCGAACTCCTCACCCCCACCCTGGACGCCCCCGCCCTCACCGCCCTCGCCCGCACCCTCGCCACCCTGCGCACCACCCTCGAACACCACCGCACCGGCACCCCGGCGGGCTGACCCCCCGGAACGCCGGGACGGGCCGCCCCGGACGGGCCGATCCGTTCCCGGCCCGCCCGTCCCCGCCCCCTGGAATAACCGGTCGAATTCGCCCCGGGCCACGCCTACCCTGGCGGGCATGGCCCACGCGAAGACCTCGTACGTCTGCCTGCCCTGCCGGGCCTCGTACAAGCAGCCCCACGACCGGGAACGGCCGCGGACCTGCCCGCGCTGCTCGGAGGCGCTGACCCACGCGGGGTCGGCCTTCGCCGCGCCCCGGCGGCGGGACACCGCGGCCTGGCGGACCCTCGCGGTCCTGCTGAACGCGGGGGTGGGTTTCCACAAGGACTGCTGCGGCGGCCCCGGGTACCGCCCCCGCACGCCGCGCGAGGTGCGGGAGCGGATGGCGTACGCGCGGCGCACCGGCGAGCCCGTGGCCGAGGCCCTCGTCCGGCGGGTGATCTGACCGGGGGCTGCGGCCCGGCGCACCCCGCCGCGCGGGAGGCCCCGCAGCCGCCCCGAAATCCACCGGCTCCTCGGCGCCGGGCGGAGCACGATCCCGGTGGACCGGGGCGGAGGAGCTTGTTTGGACGTGTTCGCGTGTGCCGGGTGCGGTACCGGGCTGACGGCACCGGTCTCCCGGGTCGCCCTCCCCGTCCACACCCACTACGGCGCCTGGGAGGAGCTCCACCCTCCGCTGATGGAGCCGGCGACGTACGCCGTCGAGCAGTTCCCCACCGGACCGCCGTGGCGGCTGTGGGAGGAGGTCGGGGAGGAGGCGGCCGCCCGGCAGGGGTGTACGCGCCGGTGCACTCCGTCCCCTTCGGTGCGCGGGGCAAGATCGTCATCGCTCCCGGTGATTCCCGGTCGACGACCCTGATCCGGGAGAAGTGCGCGGGTTACTGCCGGGGCGTGGACGGCCGGGACGGGCCCAATCTGGCCTGCACGGGGTGCGGGCGCGCCGTGGCGACCCGGATCGACGACTGCGGCTCGTGGCAGACGGTGTGGCTGGAGCCCGACGCGGTCGTCCGCCGTCCCTCGGGGCTCCCGACCGCTCCGCTCCCCGACTGGGCGGACCTGGAGCACGCCGGGCACCGCGTCCCGCCCGTCGAACCCGACGGGTCGTGGAGCCGCCGCTGGGAGGCCGCGGTCGGCGTCGCGCTGGCCCACCTCGTGGTGGCCACCGGGAACCGCCCGGTGACCCTCCCGGCCGGCCCCGTGGCCGCGTTGCTCGGCCACGCCGTGGCCCGCCGCCTCCCCTCCGGTCCCGACC
Organism: Kitasatospora fiedleri; assembly: GCF_948472415.1. Taxonomy (NCBI): domain Bacteria; kingdom Bacillati; phylum Actinomycetota; class Actinomycetes; order Kitasatosporales; family Streptomycetaceae; genus Kitasatospora; species Kitasatospora fiedleri. The sequence goes on from NZ_OX419519.1 coordinate 977,714, forward strand.
CCCGCCCGGTGGGACTGGCCGGCCCGGGCGTCCCCGTGCCCCGGACCCGGCCCGACGTCCTGCTCGTCCCCCGCCACCCCGGCACGGGCGAGCCGTGGCGGCCGTCCGACCGGCAGGCGACGGTCGTGCCGCTGGACAGCGGAGTCTGGGCGTACCTCACCGGCACCGGGGAGACCTCGCCGGTGCCCGCCAGCGGGACGCTCCCGGCGGGTGTGCTGCGCGACGACTACCCGCTGCCGCCGCACCCCCGGTACCCGCTGGAGGCCCACGGCGGCGCCTTCCGGGACACCCTGGTCCGTCTGCCCGGAATCCGTCGCCCCGAACTGCGCGGGTACCGCGGCGCCGCGCACCCCTCATGAGCCCGTGAGCGACCGGTGGTGGCGGGGCCGCGCCGAACCGCTCCGACGCCCGTGACCGCTCCTCGGGGTGCGGGGTCCGGTCAGGAGCGTGCGATGTCGCCGGAGCGCGAGGGGACGGCGTCCAGGGCGGCCAGGGTCGGGCGTCGAGGACGACGGCGCCGGCCTCGGCGTTGGCCCGGAGGTGGTCGGGGTCGGCGGTGCCGGGGATGAGGAGGGTGTTGGGGGTGTGGTGGAGCAGCCAGGCCAGGCCGATCTGGGCGGGGGAGGCGCCGAGCGCCCGGGCCGCGGCGAGGACGGCGGGCTCGTCGGCGACCTTCGGGATGCCGGGGTACGCGCCGCCGAGCGGGAAGTACGGGACCCAGGCGACGTCCTCGGCGAGGCAGAGCCGCAGGACGTCCTCGTCGTCGCGCGACACCAGGCTGTAGGCGTTCTGCACGCAGGCGATGCCCGCCGGGAGGGCCCGGCGCAGTTCGTCGGCGCCGACGCTGCTGAGGCCGAGGGCGCCGATCTTGCCCGCGTCGCGCAGCTCGGTCAGGACGGCGAGCTGGTCGTCCAGGTCGACCACCTGGTCGCCCTCGGCGCGCAGCCCCGGGCCGTGGCCGGCGCGGCGCAGGTTGACCAGCGGAATCCGCTCCCAGCCGAGGCTGCGGAGGTTGTCCTCGACGGCGGCGCGGAGCTGTTCGGGGCGCTGGGCCAGCCGCAGCGGGAGCGGGCCGGTGGCGGGTTCGGCGCCGACCTTGCTGGCGACCAGGACGTCGTCCTCGGCGGTGAACGCGGCGCCGATCGCCTCGTTGGCGGAGCCCGCGCCGTAGAACTGGGCGGTGTCGACGTGGTCGATGCCCAGCTCGGCGGCGGTGCGCAGCAGGGCGACCGAGGCGGCGTGGTCCAGGCGGCGCAGCTGCATGGCGCCGAAGCCGACCCGGGAGACGGTGCGGCCCGCGAGCGTGCCGGGCCCGCCGGCCCGTTCCGCACCGGTGGCGGTGAACTGCGGGGATCGGGCCGTGGAGGTCATGGCGATGTCACTCCCGTGAGACGATGGAGGTAAACGGAGGGACTCCGTTACCGGCCACCGTAGCACCGATCAACACTAACCGGAGGGACTCCGCTTTGACCGCCCCGCCCCCCGCGCCTCCGACTCCTCCGCGGCCGGCCCGTCCGGGTCCGACTCCCCGCGCCCGGGCGTCCGCCCCGGGCCGACGCGCAGCGCAACCGCGAGCGGCTGCTCGCCGTCGCCCGGGACGCCTTCACCGCGACCGGCGGCAAGGCCACCCTCGACGCCATCGCCCGCGAGGCCGGTGTCGGCATCGGCACGCTCTACCGCCACTTCCCCACCCGTGAAGCGCTCGTCGAGGCCATCTACGCGACCGAGCTCGACGCCGTGGTCACCAGCGCGCCCGCCCTGCTCGCCCAGCTCCCGCCCGACGCGGCGCTGCGCGCCTGGATGGACCGCTACGCCGCGTTCTTCGCGGCCAAGCGCGGCATCTCCGAGACCCTGCGGGCCGGTTGGGCCTCCGGCGCGATCGCGACCCCGGCCACCCGGGAGCGGATCACGGCGGCGATCGCGGCGATCCTCGACGCCGGTGCGGAGTCCGGTGCGCTGCGGGACGACGTGCCGGCCGAGACGGTCACGATGATGCTCCTGGGCGTCTTCCTCTCCACGACGGCCGGCAACGACCCCGAGCTGACCGGACCGCTCCTCGACCTCGTGGCGGACGCCCTCCGTCCCACCGCCTGACCGGCCCGCCGGGTCGCTTCCCCGTACGAACCGGTCCTCAGCCGACCAGGACCTCAGCCGACCCGGGCGAGGAGGGACGCGAGCACGGTGCGCAGCTGTTCGTCCTCGCGGATCACCGCGTCCTCGGCCCCGAAGACGGCCAGGCGGCGGTCGTCGGTGACGAGTGCGGCCAGCCGGTCGTGCTGCCGCGGCGTCAGGACGGCGGGGCCCAGGGCCCGCAACGCGTAGCAGGCGGTGTCGAGGTCGGCGCCGGTCTCGGCCGAGTGCAGCGCCGCCTCGGCGAGCCGGGCGCGGTCGAGGTCGGCCGGGTCGGCGACCGCGAGCAGCCCGAGGACGGCCGAGGGCGCCTGGGCCGGATGGTCGAGGAGAGCGTGGAGCCGGGCGGTCAGCGGGCGCCCGGCCGGGCCGAGCACGGCGATCTCGCGAGCGGCCCGGGCGGCCGTCCAGTGGAACCACCGCCGGCCCTCGCAGCGGTCGAACACCGCGTCCAGCACCGGGACGGCCTCGGCCGCCTCCCCGGTGATCCGCCACAGGGCGAGCGCGAGCGCGAGGTCGGCGTCGACCTCCGGCGTGGTGTCGCGTGCGGTGTCGCGGTCGACGGCGCGGCCGAGCGCCGCCCGCAGGGCCGGGACGAGGGGCCCGGCCGCCGACCCGAGGGCCGCCGCGGCGCGGGCACCCTCCGCGATGTCACGCGCCCCGCCGACGAGCGCCGCCTCGACGGCGGTGAACAGCGGCCCGGTCTCACCGGCCAGCGCGTGCAGCGCCTGCGCCACGAGCAGCTTCCCGGCCCCGGCCCGCAGGGCGGTCGCGGCCTGCTCGCGCCACTGCGGCCCGGCGGCGATCGCGGCGGCGGTGACAGCGGCGTCCGCGCCGACGGCAGTGCCCACGACGCCCCCGGCGGCAGCGTCCACGGCGGCAGCAGCGTTGCCCACGACGCCCGCAGTGACGGCGGCATCCGCGCCGACGGCAAGGTCCGCAGTGACGGCAACGTCCACGACACCCCCGGCGGCAGCATCCGCAGCCACAGCGGTGCCCACGACGCCCCCGGTGACGGCGGTGATCGCGGTGGCGGCGTACGGGAACTGCGGCAGGACGGCGCACAGTTCGGGCAGCGCCTCGACGGCCTGCGGGCCCCACTGTCGTAGCAGGTGGACCAGTCCGGCGGTGTCGCCCTGGTCCCCGGTCGGCGGGCAGCCGCAGGGCTCGGGACGCTCCGGCGTCCTGGCGGCCAGGCGGGCGCGGACCGCGGCGAACAGCTCGGGGTCGAACGGGAAGGGCGTGTCGGCCGGGGCGTGGGACCCGGCGGCGCACCGCAGGGCGCGCGGGCGCCGGCCGAGCGCCCGGGCCAGCAGCGGGGCGGCGGTCCACGGGGCCACCAGGACGAGCGCGGTCAGCGCCCGGTCGGCCGCCTCGTCGTCCGACTCGTCGTCCGCCCTGCCGTCCGCCCCGCCGTCCGCCCGCGCGGCGGGTTCGGCGAGTGCGGCGAGGACCGGGGCGGCCTCGGCGGCGGCCGGGCCGAGCTTGCCCAGCAGGCGGGCGGCCGTCGCGTCGGCGGCGAGCGGGACGATCGCGGGGATCAGCCGTCGCGGGGCGCTGCGGGACCGGGCGCAGGCGAGGTCGGCCGCCCACAGGGCCTCGGCCCGCACCTCGGGACGCTCGTCACGCAGGGCGGCGTCGAGCAGGGCGAGAGCGCTCTCGCGGTCGGCCTCGGTGTCCCGTTCCAGCAGTGCCCCGACGATCGCGCGCAGCGGCTCCCGGTGCTCGTACGTGTGACCGGACCCGGCCGTCCCGGCCGCGGGCAGCAGGCCCAGGACGGCACTGTGGTGCGCGGCGCGCCACGGCTCCCCCGCGTCCAGTGCGGCGAACACGGCGGCCAGGCGCAGCGGCGCGGGCGTGTCCGGGCCGAGCAGCGCGCGGGCCTCGGCGGCGGCGCCCGCGCGGTCCAACCGGCCGTACGCGGTGAGGAGTTCGGCCCGGACGACGGGCTGGGTCTCGACGGCCAGCCGGGCCCGGACGGCGGGCAGCGCGGGACCGGTGTCCCGGGTGTGGCCGACCGTCCAGCCGGCCGCCTGCCGGACCGCGGCGTCCTGGTCGGCCAGCAGCGGGAGGAGCAGCGGCAGTTGGGCGGCGACGGCGGCCCGGACGGCACCCGGCGCGACCTCGCACTCGTCCTGGCTCTCGGCGAGGCAGCCGAGCAGCCGGAGCGCGTCGAGGCTCCGTCGGCCGGAGGCGGCGATCCGGGCGAGGTACGGGGCGGCGTCGGCGCTGGCCGTGTACACGGTGCCCTGGTGGACGATCGAGCCGTACAGCTCGTCCAGCGCCTCCTCGGCGTCCGCGCCGTCCTCGGCGAAGGCCCGCAGCAGCCCGGGCAGGTCCTCGGCCGGGCCGTAGGCGTGGTTGACGGTGGCCCAGGGGTGGGCGTCGAGTCCGGCGAGGACGGTGCGGAGTTCCATGGCGGTGATCTTCGTGGGAGCCTCCGACATCCGCCCGGACCGGACCGCCCGGACTGGACCGTCCGGCCCAGCCCGGACCGGACCGCGCGAGAGCGGCGGCGCGGGAGCGGCGGTGCGGGCCGGGCTGGGCCGGACGGGTGACCCGCCGGGCGCGTGGCGGGTGGGGCGGTGGTCGGCGGCTTGGGATGGTCGGATGACCTCTGAGCAGATCCTGATCGGGTCCGGACTGACCTTGGTACTCGCCGTCGCCTCCCAGCTGCTGGCCGCCCGGCTGCGCATCCCGGCGATCATCGTGCTGCTGCCGGTGGGCTTCGCGGCGGGCGCGCTCACCGACGACGTGCACCCCGACCGGCTGCTCGGTCCGGCCTTCTCGCCGCTGGTCTCGCTCGCCGTCGCGGTCATCCTGTACGACGCCGGGCTCGGCCTGGACCTGCGCGAACTGACCGGCCACGCCCGGCACACGGTGGTGCGGCTGGTGTGGGTCGGCACCCTGCTGACCGCCCCGGCCGCCGCCTTCGCGGCCGCCCCGCTGCTGGGCGTCCCGGGGAAGGCGGCGGCGATGCTCGGTGCGATCCTGGTGGTCTCCGGGCCGACCGTGGTCGGGCCGCTGCTGGACTTCGTCCGCCCCACCGAGCGGGTGCGGCGCGTGCTGCTGTGGGAGGGCTCGCTGATCGACGCGGTCGGCGGCATCCTCGGCGCGCTGGTCTTCCACGCGCTGGTGAGCGAGCAGCACCGGCGGCTGGGCGCCGGGTTGCTGGAGTTCGCCGCCAGCGTCGGCCTGGGCCTGCTCGGCGGGCTGTTCGGCGCGGCCCTGCTGTGGCTGCTGCTGGTGCGGGCGCGGCTGAACGAAGTCCTGGGCACCAGCGCCCAGTTGGCGGTGGTGGTCGGCGTCGCCGCGGTCTGCGACGCGCTGCGCGACGACACCGGGCTGATCGCCGCGATCGTGCTGGGCGTGGTGGTCGCCACCGTCCCGGCCTTCGACCCGCCCGCCCGGCGGATCTTCCTGGAGACGCTGGTTCCGCTGATCGTCGGCGTGCTGTTCGTGTCGATCTCCTCGACCGTGACCTGGGCGTCGGTGCGCCCGGTGCTGCTGCCCGTGCTCGGGCTGGTCGCGGTGCTGGCGGTCGTGGTGCGGCCGGTGGTCGCGGCGCTGTCCACGGCGGGGACGGACCTGGCGGAGGGCGAACGGGCGTTCCTGGGCTGGATGGCCCCGCGCGGCATCGTCGCCGCCTCCACCGCCGCGACCTTCTCCACCGGTCTGGCCGCGGCGGGCGTCGGCGGCGCGGAGAAGATCCTCCCGGCCACCTTCCTGGTGATCGTGTTCACCGTCACGCTGTACGGCCTGAGCGCCGTCCCGGTGGCCCGGCTGCTGCGGGTGACCCGCCCGGCCCGCTCCCGCCCGCTGCTGGTGGGCGGCGAGCCGTGGACGGTCGAGCTGGCCGCCGTGCTCCGCTCGGCCGGGCTGGACGTGCTGCTGTGGGCCGGACGGGACGAGCAGCGGGCCCGGATCTCGGCCGCCGGGCTCGAACTCGCCGACGGCGAGCTGCTGGCCGCCGCGAGCGGCGAGGGCGCCGAGCGGGAGGGCGTCACCGCGGTGTACCTGCTGACCGCCGAGGACGAGTTCAACGCGCTGGCGGCGGCCGTCCTGCACGAGGTGTCCGAACTGCCGGTGTTCCGGCTGCCCGCCACCGCGCCCGGCCCCGGCGCGGTCGGCGGCCCGCCTGCCGCGACGGTCCTCCCGGCCGCGCTGACCGGCCCCGAACTGGCCCGCCGGCACGCCGCCGGAGCCCGCATCCTGCGCCGCCCCGCCGACGGCGAACTGCCGCCCGGCCACGACCTGCTGTTCACCCTCGACCGAGCCGGCCACCTGCACCCGGCCACCCCGCACGGTGCCCCGCCCCGCCGCGACCGGGTCACCGAACGGATCGTCCTCGGCCCGTCCTGACCGCCCGCCACCCGCCCACCCGCCCGCCCGCCCGCCCGCCCCCGACGGGATACAGGACGTCAGCGCGGCGTGGCGGCCACCCCGTTGATCAGCATCCGGAACGTCCAGGCGAGCCGTTCGGTGGGGCGGCCGGAGACCAGGTCCCCGGCGGTCGCGGCCACCTTCGGGTAGCGGGACGGGTCGGCCTCGCGCAGGGCGCGGACCATCGCGCCGTGCTCGGCCTCGGCCGCCGCGCCGGTGCGGGCGGAGTGCTCGGCGGCGGTGGCGGTGGCCACCTGGAGCAGGGCGTCGACGCCCCAGGCGGCCTGCCCGGCGGGGACGCCGCCCTCCTCCAGCAGGGCCAGCAGGGTCTCCACCAGTGCCAGGTAGTGCGGCCCGGCGGGGCGGGCGAGCAGCGCGGAGTGGGCCAGCGCCGGGTGTTCGAGCAGCACGGTGGTGTAGGACTCCAGCACCGCGGCGAGCCGCCCGCGCCAGTCCCGGCCCGGGTCGTCGGCGGTGCTCGGATCGTCGGCGGCGCCCGGCTCGGCGGCCCCCGCACAGGCGGCGGCGCCCGGATCGTCGGCGGTGCCCGGCTCGGCGGCCCCCGTGCCGGCGGCGGCGCCCAGGTCGACCCGTCCGAGGTGGTGCTCCAGGATCGCGGCGTGCAGTTCGGCCGTGTTGGCCACGTAGACGTACAGCGAGGCCGGGCCGGTGTCGAGTTCCTGGGCCAGGCGCCGCATGGTGACCCGCTGGAGCCCTTCGGCCTCCATCAGGCGGACGGCCGCCGTCACGATGCCGGCCCGGGTGAGCGCGGGCTTGGCGGGCCGCTCCCGGCGGCTGCGCGGGGCGGGGGCGGGGCTGTCGTCCATGGCCACCAACATAGATGATCGGCGCCGGGGGCCCGGGGCGCGGGCCGGGGCGGTCGACGCGGCCTTGAAAGCGCTCTCAGAGCAGGCCGCCCACCAGCCCCCAGCCCCCCGCCGCACCGCACCGGGTGCGGCGGCACGGACCCCGCGCCGCCGCACCCACCACTCACACTGATGCTCAGGCCAGGGCGAACTTCTGGGCGCCGGAGCCGTTGCAGTCCCAGATCTGGAGCCGGGTGCCGTTGGCGGTGGCGCCCGACGGGGAGTCGACGCACCGCCCGCTGGTCGGGTTCGACAGCGAACCGTCGCCGTTGGCCACCCAGTTCTGGTAGCCGCCGCCGTTACAGGTGGCGAGTTGGAGCTTCGTCCCGGCCGCGCTGCTGCCGCCCGCGATGTCCAGGCACTTGCCGAGGGTCTGGAGGGTCTGGCCGCTCCAGGTCCACTTCTGGTCCTTGGCGCCCGACTGGCAGTCCCACAGCTGCACCGCCGTGCCGTCGCCGCCGTTGTCGTCACCGGCCACGTCCACGCACTTGCCGCCGGGCCCGTAGATCGGCGCGCCGATGGCGAACTTCTGGGCGCCGGAGCCGTTGCAGTCCCAGATCTGGAGCCGGGTGCCGTTGGCGGTGGCGCCCGACGGCGAGTCGATGCACCGGCCGCTGGTCGGGTTGCGCAGCGAACCGTCGCTCTGCCGCACCCAGTTCTGGTATCCGCTGGTGTTGCAGGTGGCGAGTTGGAGCTTCGTTCCGGCGGCGCTGCTGCCCCGGCGATGTCCAGGCACTTGCCGAGGGTCTGGAGGGTCTGGCCGCTCCAGGTCCAGTGCTGGTCCTTGGCGCCGGACTGGCAGTCCCACAGCTGCACCGCCGTGCCGTCGCCGCCGTTGTCGTCGCCCGCCACGTCCACGCACTTGCCGCCGGGGCCGGTGATGGCCTGGCCGGAGACCGTGCCGCCGCCGCCCCCGGAGCCCGGGCCCTTGTTGTAGACGGCGACCGAGTCGATGATCAGCTTGCCGCCCGAGACGGTGGCCGCGTTCGGGCCGCCGCCGAAGGCGTCCGGGAAGCCGCCGCCGATCGCCAGGTCGTAGATGATGAAGAACGGGTGGTCGACCGCGTTGGCCCAGGTCGTGGCGTCCACCTGGTTGGCGTTGACGGTGTAGAAGTTGCCGCCGTCCAGGTAGAACCGGATCTGCTCGGGCGACACCGAGCGGTCGATCTCCACCGCGTAGTCGTGGAAGCCGGTCTGGCAGCCCGGACAGGCGCGCTCGCCGGAGCCGATGCCGGTGGACTCGTTGCACGGGCCGCCCGGGTTCACCCCGCAGTGGATCGTGCTGAAGACGGAGCTGCGGCCGTTGATGTCCTCCATGATGTCGATCTCGCCGGACTTCGGCCAGGTCACCCCGTCGCGCAGCGGCGCGCCGAGCATCCAGAACGCCGGCCAGTACCCGGCGCCGTTGGAGGTGTTGACGTTGGGCTGCTGGAGGACGGACTCCATCCGCACCACCCCGCCCGCCGGGGCGCCGAAGGACGCCGACTGGGTCTCCACCCGGCCGGAGGTCCAGCCGGCGCGCGGGTCGGAGCCGGAGTGCAGCGCCTGGAGCACCAGGTGGCCCTGGCCGTCGTAGTAGACGTTGGAGGTGCTGCTGGTCATGGTCTCGATCTCGCCGGTGCCGAAGTTGCTGCCCGGCCCGGTGTCGTACTTCCACAGGCTCTGGTCGATGCCCGTTCCGGACGCGCCGTTGAAGTCGTCGCTCCAGGTGAGCGAGAAACCGGACGGCGGCGCGGGGGCCGCGACGGCGGTGTCCGTCGTCGCGGTGACGGTGGCGGCCACCGTGAGCGCGACGACGGGCAGCAATGAGAGCGCTCTCTTCCACGCGCGGCGCATCGGCCGTGCACTCAGGGATGTCATGTATGCAGCATGGCGATCAGTCGCGTGCTCGACAAGAAGGTGGACGCATTCCGCTTCGAACTCCGCTACAACGTTTACCTTCTGAAGGCTTTCGGCGACTCCGCGTCCACCCCGACCCGGCCGGCGTTCACTCCTCGACGGCCCCCGTGAACATGGCGAGCATCCCGGCGACCGGGTCGGGGCCGAACATCAGCTCCAGACTGGCGGCGGACTCGGCGGCGGAGGCTTCGGCGCGGGCGAACATGGCCTGCTCGTAGGCGTCCAGGGCGGCCTCCGGGTCGCCGGGGCGGGCGGCCAGCGCGAGGCCGAGCTCGGCGCCGTCCTGCATGGCGAGGTTGGCGCCCTCGCCCGCGAACGGGGACATCAGGTGGGCGGCGTCGCCGAGCAGGGTGACGCCGGGGCGGCGCTCCCAGCGGTGGCCGACCGGCAGCGCGTGGATGCGCCGCAGCGTCAACTCCCCGTCGGCGTCGGCGAGCAGGGCGCGCAGCCGCTCGCTCCAGCCGTCGAAGGCGGCGAGCGCGGCCTCGCGGAGCGCGGCCGGCCCGGCGGCGGGCGGCCAGCTCTCGTCGGTGCGGACGGCGGCGTAGACGTGGATGCTGCCGTCGGACTCCAGGTGGCCGAGGAAGCCGCGCCCGCCGCCGAGGGCCATGAACATCCCGCCGCCGACCAGGGCGGCGGGGCCGGGGTGGCGGCGGGCGGCGTCGTGCAGGTCGGCCTCGACGAAGGAGACGCCGGTGTAGGCGGGCCGGGCGTCGGAGAGCAGCGGACGGACCTTGGACCAGGCGCCGTCCGCGCCGACCAGCAGGTCGGTGGTGATCGCGCCGCCGTCGGCGAACTCGACCCGGTGGCGGCCGTCGTCGAGCGCCCGGACGTCCACCGCCTTGCGGCCCCAGTGCACGGTGCCGGCGGGCAGCGCGGAGAGCAGCAGGTCGCGCAGGTCGCCGCGGTCCACCTCGGGGCGGCCGCCGGTGCCGTCGTCCTCCTCGGCGAGGTGGACGGTGGCGTCGGGGCCGAGCAGGCGCAGGGCCTGGCCGCCGGGGTGGACGATCCGGCGGAAGTCCTCGTGCAGCCCGGCGGCCTCGAGCGCGGGCTGGCCGGAGTCGTGGTGGATGTCGAGCATGCCGCCCTGGGTGCGGGCGGCGGCGTCGGGTTCGAGGTCGAAGACGGCGGCGGGGATGCCGTGCACGTGCAGGACCCGGGCCAGGGTGAGGCCGCCGAGGCCGCCGCCCAGGACGGCGAGGGGGTGGTGGTCGGTGTGGCCGGTGGCGTGGTGGGTGGTGGTGGTCACGGCGGGCTCCTCGGGTTCGTCCGGTGGGTTCGTCCGGTGGCTGCCCTTCGAGCGTAACGAACACGTTCGTGACGAACAAGTTCGCCGTGCAGGGTTCACACGCCTGACACGGTGACGCGTCACTCTGCGTAACAGCCCTCGGGTACCGTTCCCACCGCCGCCCCGGCCACTGCACGCACCGGAAGGACCCCGCTCGGTGACCACCGCCCCCGACATCTCCGCTTTCCTGCACGCCCAGGGACTCGACCCGCACGGCCTGGACGACCCCGACACCCTGCTGTGGACCACCCGCGACGCCAACGGGCCGATCGCCAGCGCCGCCCTGGAACTCGCCCGGCCGGCCGCCCTGTTGCGCAGCGTCGCCGTCCGCCCGGACCGGCGCGGCCACGGGGCCGGCCGCCGTCTGGTCGAGGACGTCCTCGCCGAGGCCACCGCCGGCGGCATCCGCCGGGTCTACCTGTTCTCCACCGACGCGGGCTCCTTCTGGCAGCACATGGGCTTCCGCGAGGTGCCCGTCCCGGAGGCCGCCGCCGCCCTCGCCGGCGCCCCGCAGGTCCGCCGGTACCTCGCGGACGGCTCGCTGGCCACCGAGGTCGCCTGGCGCCGCGACCTGGACGCCCCTGACGCCCCCTGACGACCCGTCGGCACCGCCCGCACCGCGGCCCGGCCGCCCCTTGACCGGACATCGGCCGTGCACGATACGTTGACGGGCATGACCGAAGCCCCGCCGCTGCCCTGGCCGCCCGCCCCGATCCGGACCGCCCGCCTGCTGCTGCGCGAGCCGCTGCCCGGCGACCGGCCCGCGATCGTCGAGCTGTTCACCTCCCCCGAGGTCGGCACCCACATCGGCGGCGCCCGCCCGCGCGAGGAGTTCGAACGCACCCTGCCCGACGTCCCCCGGGGCCGCCCCGGCCTGCTGGTGGTCGACCTGGACGGCGCGATGATCGGCCTGGTCACACTCGACCCGCGCGACCGCGAACGCCCTGGCCACCTGCGCCCCGAGGGCGGCGAACGCGAACTCGGCTACCTCTTCCTCCCGCACGCCTGGGGCCGCGGCTACGCCACCGAAGCCGCCACCGCCGCCCTCGACTGGCTGGCCACCGCCCTCCCCGGCGAACCCGTCGTCCTCTCCACCCGGACGGCCAACACCCCCTCCCTCCGCGTCGCCCGACGCCTCGGCTTCACCGAGGTCGAACGCTTCCACGAGTACGGCGCCGAACAGTGGTTCGGCGTCCGCCACCCGCACTGACCCCCACCCCGGCAGCCGTGCGCGGCAACGGAGTCGACGCGATCAGCCCAGGGCGAACCAGGGGGCGGGGTGGTCGGTGAGGGCCTTCTCCAGGAGGAGGGTGTCGTTGGGGGCCAGCGGGGGGAGGGCGTCGAGGGGGAACCAGGCGACGGCGAGGGACTCGTCGTCGTTGACGGTGGCCTCGCCGGACAGCGGGCGGCAGCGGAAGGCGAGGTCCAGGTACTGGACGCGGTCGCCGTTGGCGCAGGCGAAGGCGGGCAGGGTGAGGACGCTGGTGATCCGCTCGGGGCGGACGGTGACGCCGGTCTCCTCCCGCACCTCGCGGACCACGGTGTCGGCGGGCTGCTCGCCCGGTTCGACGATGCCGTGCAGCAGGGCCCAACGGCCGGTGTCGGAGCGGCGGTTGAGCAGGATGCGGCCGTCCTCGACCACCACCGCGGTGATGCCGGAGAGCCAGAGCGGGCCGTGGCCGACGTGTTCGCGCAGGTCCAGGATGAATGGCGGGGTGGGCATACCGGGCACTGTAGTGCGCGCCCGCCCGGGGAGCGCGGAACGCCGCCGCGCCCCGCCCCGGAGGGCGGTGCGCGACGGCGTCCGGGCTGCCTGACGGAGCGTCAGGCCAGGGTGGCGAGCGCGTCGTTGAGGGTCTTCGACGGGCGCATCACGGCGGCGGCCTTGGCCGGGTCGGGCTGGTAGTAGCCGCCGAGCTCGGCGGGCTGGCCCTGGACGGCGATCAGCTCGTCGACGATGGCCTGCTCCTGGTCGGCCAGGGTCGCGGCAAGCGGGGCGAACGCGGCGGCCAGCGCGGCGTCCTCGGTCTGGGCGGCCAGCTCCTGGGCCCAGTACAGGGCCAGGTAGAAGTGGCTGCCGCGGTTGTCGATGCCGCCGAGGCGGCGCGAGGGCGACTTGTCCTCGTTGAGGAAGGTGCCGGTGGCGCGGTCCAGGGTGTCGGCGAGGACCTTGGCGCCGGCGTTGCCGGTGGTGCCGGCCAGGTGCTCGAAGGAGGCGGCCAGCGCGAAGAACTCGCCGAGCGAGTCCCAGCGCAGGTAGTTCTCCTTGACCAGCTGCTGGACGTGCTTCGGGGCGGAGCCGCCGGCGCCGGTCTCGAACAGGCCGCCGCCCGCCATCAGCGGGACGACCGACAGCATCTTGGCGCTGGTGCCCAGCTCCAGGATCGGGAACAGGTCGGTCAGGTAGTCGCGCAGCACGTTGCCGGTGACCGAGATGGTGTTCTCGCCGCGGCGGATGCGCTCCAGCGAGAGCTTGGTGGCCTCGACCGGGGAGAGCACCCGGATGTCCAGGCCCTCGGTGTCGTGCTCGGGCAGGTACGCCTTGACCTTCTCGATCAGCACGGCGTCGTGGGCGCGCTCGGCGTCCAGCCAGAACACGGCCGGGTCGCCGGTAGCGCGGGCGCGGGTGACGGCCAGCTTGACCCAGTCCTGGATCGGCAGGTCCTTGGTCTGGCAGGCGCGGAAGACGTCACCGGCCTGGACGGCCTGCTCCAGGACGGTCTCGCCGTTCGCGTCGACCAGGCGGACGGTGCCGGCGGCGCCGATCTCGAAGGTCTTGTCGTGGCTGCCGTACTCCTCGGCGGCCTGGGCCATCAGGCCGACGTTCGGACGGAGCCGATGGTGGCCGGGTCGAGGGCGCCGTGGGCGCGGCAGTCCTCGATGACGGCCTGGTAGACGCCCGCGTAGGAGCTGTCGGGCAGAACCGCCAGGGTGTCGGCCTCCTTGCCGTCCGGGCCCCACATGTGGCCGGAGGTGCGGATCATGGCCGGCATCGAGGCGTCCACGATGACGTCGCTGGGGACGTGCAGGTTGGTGATGCCCTTGTCGGAGTCGACCATGGCCAGGGCCGGGCCGTCGGCGATCTCGGCGTCGAAGGAGGCCTTGATCTCGGCGCCGTTGGGGAGCTTGTCCAGGCCGGCCAGGATGCCGCCGAGGCCGTTGTTCGGGTTGAGGCCGGCGGCGGCCAGGTCGGCGCCGAACGCGGCGAAGGTCTTCGGGAAGAAGGCGCGCACCACGTGGCCGAACAGGATCGGGTCGGAGACCTTCATCATGGTGGCCTTGAGGTGCACCGAGAACAGCACGCCCTCGGCCTTGGCCCGGGCGACCTGCGCGGCCAGGAACTCGTTGAGCGCGGCGGCGCGCATCACGGAGGCGTCGACCACCTCGCCGGCCAGCACCGGGACCTTCTCGCGCAGCACGGTGACGGTGCCGTCCTCGGCGACCAGCTCGATGCGCAGCGCGCCGTCGGCGTCGATCACGGTGGACTTCTCGGTGGAGCGGAAGTCGTCGACGCCCATGGTGGCGACGTTGGTCCTGGAGTCGGCCGACCAGGCGCCCATCCGGTGCGGGTGGGTCTTGGCGTAGTTCTTGACCGACAGCGGGGCGCGGCGGTCGGAGTTGCCCTCGCGCAGCACCGGGTTGACGGCGGAGCCCTTGACCTTGTCGTAGCGGGCGCGGATGTCGCGCTCCTCGTCGGTCTTCGGCTCGTCCGGGTAGTCGGGCAGCGCGTAGCCCTGGGCCTGGAGCTCGGCGACGGCAGCCTTGAGCTGCGGGATGGAGGCCGAGATGTTCGGCAGCTTGATGATGTTGGCGCCGGGGGTCTTGGCCAGCTCGCCCAGCTCGGTGAGGGCGTCCGCGATGCGCTGGTCCTCCTGGAGGTACTCCGGGAAGACGGCGATGATCCGACCGGCCAGCGAGATGTCGCGGGTCTCCACGCTCACACCGGCGGTGGCGGCGTACGCCTGGACGACCGGCAGGAACGAGTACGTGGCGAGGGCGGGGGCCTCGTCCGTGTGGGTGTAGATGATGGTCGAGTCAGTCACCGTAGCTCCAGCTTCCACGTCTGAACGTCTTGACGTCAAGATATCTCGTCCCGGGGGGATCTCCGCAACCAACCCCCCGACCGGCGGCGACCCGGGCGCGGCGGGCAGGCGCCGGGCCGGGGTGGACGCGGTGCCAAGCGGGTGTCGACGCGGTGCCAAGTCGTCGTGCCGGGCCGGGGCTACGGTAGGCGGTGTTCAGGGGAACCCCGCGCTCCACGGGGGTGCCGGATTCCTCCCGATGTGGCGGGGGCGTCGATCCGGTGCCGGGGCGCGATCGTGCCGGGACGGACTCCTCTCCGCCCGCACAGGCGGGTAGCCGGTCCGGGCGGTGGCCGTCCCCAGCGCCACCGCCCGGGCCGGTCCGCCTCCGGTCCGCCGCCCGCGCCCGGGGGCTCAGTTCCCGGGGCGTCGGCCGTCCGGATGCTCCGCCCGGTGACGGTGGTCGGGGTCAGCCGCACCCAGCGGCCGTGTCCGGCGGGCCGGGGCAGTTCGGCGAGCAGGGCCGGTTCGGTGACGTACTCGAGCGGGCCGACCATCAGCACGCTCCAGCCCTCGCGCAGGTCCCCGTCGGCGCGGTCCACCTCGAACGCGGCGTCGCCGCCCGCCCGGGGGCCAGCGGGCCGTGCTCGGTGGTGCGGTAGAGGACGGTGCGGCCGTGCACCAGGTAGCCGACGGGGCGCACCACGGGGCCGTCCGGGCCGGTGCGGGCGATCCGGCCCAGGCCGTTGGCGCCCAGGCGCCGCCAGCACTCGGCGACGTCGAGTTCGCCCAGGACGGGCGGTCCGACCAGCACGGGGCCGGCCGGACGGCCGACCCGTTCGGCGGGTCGGCCGGCCACCAGCTCCTCGTACTCCAGGCCGAGGACGGCGGCCAGCCGCAGCAGCGCGAGCGGGTCGAAGTCGGGTCCGAGTTCCAGGACCCGGTGCAGGTACGCCGTCGACATGCCGGCCCGTGCGGCTGCCTGCGCCTCGGTGAGCCCGAGGTCGGCGAGGCGGTCGGCGAAGCGGCGGGCGAGCGCGGTCGGAGCCGCGTGGTCGGTGGTCACTCCGGTCACCTCCCGTGGATCGTCGGTCCGGGCCGGTGCGCGCGGGACGGGTGGCTCCCGGCGCCTGGTACCGCGTCCGGCCGGTACCCCCATGGTCCGTGACCCGGGCCCGGCCCGGCAGGGGCCTTGGACCTGTCTTCGCCGCCGGAGCGCCGAGGCGGAGGGGCGAAGGGGCCCCGGGGGGCGGGCCCGGGACCAACGGCCCCGGGCGGCCGGGCCCGCCGGCCCTGGCGGGCCCCGACGGGCCGGAGCAGAGTGGGCCGCGACCCCGGTGTCGGGCGATGGGGGCCCACGGGGATTCGCACAGGGAAGGCACTGCCATGACTCGTCCCGTTCTCGCCGCAGTCGATGCGTCCGTCCGCAGCCGTGCCGCCGCGCACTGGGCCGCCCAGGAGGCCGGCCGCCGGGGTGCGCCGCTGCGGCTGCTGCACGCCTGGCCGTACCAGGGCCGCAAGGCCGACGACCGGGTCGGGGCCGAGGACCTGGAGGGCGGCGGGCGGGCGATGCTGGACGACGTCGCCCGGGAGCTGACCGCCGCGTACCCGGGCCTGGAGGTCTCCGGCGAGCTGGTGCCGGACGCCGCGGTCGACGGGCTGACCGCCGCCGCCGAGCAGGGGGACCTGCTGGTGATCGGCACCCGCGGGCTGGGCGGCTTCCGCGGGCTGCTGGTCGGCTCGGTCAGCCTGGGCGTGGCGGGCCGCTCGGCGGCGCCGGTGGTGCTGGTCCGCGAGGGCCGGCCGGAGCCCGAGCGGCACGAGCCGGAGGTCACCGTCGGCCTGGACGCGCTCGAACCGAACGACGCCGTCCTGGAGTTCGCCTTCGAGGCGGCCCGGCTGCGCGGCGCCCGGGTACGGGTGGTGCACGGCTGGGAGCTGCCGCCGGCCTACGGGTACGCCGGGTGGGTCCCGGTCGAGACCGAGCAGCAGGAGCTGGGCGCGCTGGCGGTCGGCATGGTCGCCGAGGCGGTCGCCCCGTGGCGGGGGAAGTACCCGCGCACGCTGGTGCTGGAGGACGTCCGCACCGGTGGCGGCGCGGCGGCCCTGGTCGAGGCGTCCGAGCAGTCGGACCTGGTGGTGGTCGGTCGCCGTCGGCGCACCCTGGGCCTGGGCAGCAAGCTCGGCTCGGTGGCCCACGCGGTGATCCACCACGCGCAGGCCCCGGTCGCGGTGATACCGCACGACTGACCCCGCGCCCACCGGTCCCGGCCGGCCCCGGCCGCTGAGCCCCCGACGTCCCCGTGCCCCGCGCCCCCGGCGCTCAGCGGTCGAAGCGGAAGGCCAGCAGCGTCGCGTCGTCCTCCGACAGCGGGCCGGACATGTCGCGCACCACGGCGTCCACCAGTTCCTGGAGGTCCGGTCCGGTCGCGCAGTCCTCGGTGGCGTGCCGGTGGACGGCCGCGCAGAGTGCGGCGAGGCGGGCGTCGATGTCCTGGTCGCGGCGCTCGATCAGGCCGTCGGTGTACAGCAGGACGGTGTCACCGGGGCGGACGCGGGTCTCCACCGCCCGGTAGGAGACGTCGGGCAGCACGCCCAGCGGCGGGCCGGTCTCGGGGTTCATCGGGGCGGCCCGGCCGTCGCGCAGCAGCACCGGCGGGGGGTGGCCGGCGCAGATCCAGCGCAGCAGGCGCCGGTGGGGGTAGTAGCGGGAGACGATCGCGGTGGCGGTGGCCTCGTCGCCCTCGTCGCAGGCGATCCGGTTGAGCCAGCCGCCGAGCGACTCGACCAGCGCGCCGGTGAACGCCAGTCCGGCCAGCGCGTGCCGCAGCGTCGACATCAGGGCGACCGCGTCCAGGCCGTGCCCGCGCGCGTCGCCGACCGCCAACAGCACTTTTCCGTCCGGGAGTTGACGGACCTTGAACCAGTCGCCGCCGACCCCGCCCTCGGCCGGGCGGTAGGCCACCGCGGTGCTGACGCCGACCCCGACCAGGGCCGCGGAGCGCGGTTGCAGGGCCTCCTGGAGGCGCTGCACCACGTAGTGCTCGGTGTCGGCGCGGCGGGCCTGGCGCTCGGTCTCCTCCTGCTGCTCGCGCAGCCGCCGCCGGCTCTCCCACAGTTCGGTGACGTCCTGGAGCACCACCCGCAGGCCCTCGATCGGCCCGCCGTCCTCGCGCACCGCCTCGGCCACCAGCCGGACCCGGCGCGGCCGGCCGGACCCGTACAGCTCGGTCAGCACGTCGATGTCCTCGCCGGTGGCCAGCAGCCGGTCGAGCTCGCGGTAGAGGGCGGGGCGGGCGGTCTCGGTGACCCGGCGCAGCGCCCGGCCCGGGGGCAGGGCGGCGGTGTCGGGGGGCAGGCCGAGCAGGACGGCCAGGCCGGGCGAGACGTCCAGCCGGTCCTCGTGCAGGTCCCACTCGGCCCAGCCGACCCGGGCGATCCGCTGCGCGGCGCGGGCGATCTCCTCGGTCCGGTCGTCGGGCCACACCAGCAGCAGCCGCCGGCCCAGCCGGTGCGCGGTGACGTGCTCGCGGCGGGTGCGGGTGCTGCCGTCGGACGCCGGGTAGCGCCGCCGCACCGGCACCGAGCGGGCCGCGTGCCCCGTGCGCAGCACCTCGCCGACGGTGTCCGCGAACGCCGCGCTCCACAGCCCCGGGTACGCCTCGCGCAGCGAGACGCCGCGCCCCTCCTCGGCGGCCTGCCGGTGCGCCTGGCCGGGGTGGTGCGGGTGTCGGAGCACGGCCTCGTTGACGATCACCGCGGCGAGGTCGCGGACGTCGCCCGCCCCGTCGAGCACCGGCTCGGCCAGTACCGCGGCCTGCGGGAGGGCGTCCAGCAGGTGGTGCAGGTCGCGGTCCGGCGGGCGGGCCAGCTCCGGGTCGAGCGCGGCGTCCGGGACGACCGGCGGCGGCCCGGACGGCTCGGCGGGCGCGGCCCGGCGTTGCTCCTCGCGCAGCCGCTCGACGGTGCGGCGCAGGGCCTCGCCCCCATCGGCCCGCTGCGGTCGCCCGTACACGGCAGCCCCTCTCCGCTCGGCGTTCTCCGCCACTTTTCCGGCGGCCCGGCCGGGCGGCGACCTCGGCGGACCGGACGGGTGAGCCGCGGGGCGGGCCGGTCCGCCGGGGGCCGGTGCCCCGGTCCCGGGCGGTCTCCGGCGGGCCGGGGCGGCGTCACCCCGGGCGCGGGCACCGGCGCGGCGGGGGTGGTCGGCGGTGCGAGGCGTTCGACGGCTCCTCCGCGGACGGAGCCCGCCCCGTTCTCCCTATGCCTCCCCGCTCTCCCCGCTCTCCCCGGCGCAGGCCCGGGCCTCGGCCAGGTAGCGGGCCACCGGGCCCAGGGTCAGCAGGCCGCTGGCGGCTCCGGCGTGTTCGGCGCGGGCGGGGTGCAGGGCCCGGGCGGCCCGGGCCGCGGGGGCGGGCTGTCCGAGCAGGGCGGCGGCGCGGGCGGTCAGGCACCACAGGGCTTCCTGGAGGTGGTCGGGCGGGGGCTCGGGCAGGGCGGCGAGCGCGGCGGCGGCCTCCGTCCGGCGGCCCTGGGCGTGCAGCAGCAGCGGGCGCGCCCAGGGCAGGTACGGGCCCCAGTCCAGACGCGGGTCGGTGGGGGCGGGCCGGTCGTGCAGCAGGCGCAGGCCGAGCAGGGCGAGCGGGAGCAGGCCGCGCCGCAGGCCGGGCATCCCGGCGGTGCGCAGGGTCGCTTCGGCGTCCCGGTAGCGGGCGGCGGCCTCGGCGGCGGTCGGCCCGCCGGGGCGGGTGCTGCGGTCGGCCGCGGCCCGGGCCCGGAACCAGCCGGTGAGGACGCCGACCAGGGGCGCCTCGGTGCCGGCGGCGAGCCGTTCGGCGGCCCGGGCGTGCGCGGCGGCGTCCAGGTCGCCGAGCGCGGAGGCGGACTGGAGGCGGACGAGTCGGCCGAGGACGGCGAAGTGCGGCAGGTCGTGCCGGGTGGCCAGGTCGAGGATCTCGGCGCCGGTGCGGTCCCGGTCGGGGGCCAGGCCGGGGCGGCCGAAGGACTGCAGGAAGACCCCGTTGAGGGCGAACGCCAGCAGTGCGGGGTCGCCCAGGCCGCGGGCCAGCGACTCGGCCCGCCGGGCGGCCCGCCCGGCGTGGCGCAGCCGGTCGGGGGTCAGGTCGGCGCTGCGGCTCTCGACCGCGACGGTGGCCAGCAGCCGGGCGGCCAGGGCGTCGGGGGCGGCCGGGCCGAGCGCGGCGAGGGTCCGTTCGGCGGCCTCGACCACGGCGCGGGACTGTTCGGCGTCGTCGGCGCGGCTCCACAGCGCGGGGACGTCGTAGGCGCCGATGACCCGGGCGGTCAGTTCGGCGTCGCCGGTCCGTTCGGCCGCGTGGATCGCGGCGAGGCGGTCGCGGCGGGCGTGCACCAGGGCGTCGCCGCCCGCGAGCGAGAGGGTGCGGGCGAGGTCGACGGTGGTGCGCGGGCCGAGCCGGCCGCCGGGCACGCTCCAGGCGGCGGGCGGCTGCCCGTACGGGGCGGCGCCGGTGAGGATGTCGGCCTCCAGGCGCTGGAGTTCCGCGCCCGGGTCCAGCCCGAGCCGTTCGCCGAGCAGGGTGCGGGCGCGGCGCAGGGCGGCCAGCGCGTCGGCCTGCCGGCCGGCCCGGTGCAGGGCGCGGGCGAGCAGGGCCCAGGCCGGTTCGCGCCAGGGGTGTTCGTCGACGTGGGCGCCCAGTTCGGCGGCGAGGGCGGCGAGCGGGGCGGTCGGGATGGGGGCTGGGGCGGGGTCGGGGGTGCTGCTCGCCCGGGTGTCGTCCGTGGCGGTCGGGGCCGCGTCGAGGAGCAGGCGGGCGCGCAGTTCGATCGCGTCCAGCCGCAGTTCCTCCAGCCTGGTCCGCTCGCGCCGGGCCCACGGCCGGTCGGGCAGGTCGGCGTAGGCGGGGCCGCGCCAGTCGGCGAGCACGGCGGTGAGTGCGGGCACGGCGGCGGGGTCGTGCCGGGCGCGGGCGAGGATGTCCTGGAAGCGGTGGGCGTCGATGTCCGCCCGGGGCAGGCGCAGGGCGTAGCCGGGGCCCTCGGTGACCAGCAGGCGCGGCGGGGTGCGGGCGGCCGGTCGGGTTCGAGGGCCCGGCGCAGGGCGGCGACGAAGGTCCGCAGGGCGCCGACGGCGCGGGGCGGCGGGTCGTCCCACAGCGCGTCGACCAGGGTGTCGGTGGGGACCATCCGCCCCTCGGCGGCCACCAGCCGGGCCAGCACTTCGCGGTGGCGGGGGCCGCCCAGGCCCACCGGGGTCCCGTCCGCGCGCCGGGCCCGGACGGAACCGAGCACGTCGATTCGCATGGCCCCATCCTGCCCCGGAGCGGCGCGCGGACGGCGGGACGGCGGTGGGAACGGGGGGTCGCCGCTCCGGTTGCTGATCGGTTGCTGATCGGCGTCGCCGAGGCTGGTGCGGTCGGTTCCCGATCCGGGGAACCCGGTCCGAGGAAGAGGTACCTGTCATGACGTCCACGACGTCCGGTGTCACGTCCGGCACGCCCGGTCCCGCAGTAGGCCCCGCAAGCCCCGCAGGTCTCGAGAGCTTCGAGGGCTCCGAAGGTTTCGAGGGCTTCGAGGACGTCCGGCTGCCGGGTGCGGACGGGGTGGAGATGGCCGCGTGGGTCGGCGGCAGCGGCAGCCCGGTGGTGCTGCTGCACGGTTTCCCGCAGACCCGCCTGATGTGGCGGCACGTCGCCGGGCGGCTCGCCGCCGAGCACACGGTGATCTGCCCCGACCTGCGGGGCTACGGCGCCAGCGGGAAGCCCGCGGCCACCGGCCCCGAGGTGTACGCGAAGCGCACGATGGCCGCCGACGTGGTGGCGCTGGCGGCGGCGCTCGGCCACCGGCGGTTCGCGCTGGTGGGGCACGACCGGGGCGCGCTGGTCGCCTTCCGCGCCGGGCTGGACCACCCCGGGACGGTCACCCACCTGGGCGTCCTCGACGTGGTGCCGACCCTCGACATGTGGGACGTCCTGCACGGCACCTCGGCGGCGGTGGGCTACCACCTGTACCTGATGGCCCAGCCGCCCGGCCTGCCGGAGACGATGATCGCCAACAGCGCGGACGCGTTCTTCGGCTCCTTCCTCGACGCCTGGGCGAACGACCCGGCCGCCCTGCCCCCGCGGGTCCGCGCCGAGTACCTCCGTGCGAGCGCCGCCGCGGTCCCCTCGATCGTCGCGGACTACCGCGCCTCGGCGGGCATCGACGTGCTGCACGACCGGGCCGACCTGGACGCCGGGTCACGGCTGGCCATGCCCGTCACCGTCGTCCAGCAGGACTGGGGCGCGCAGTTGGGCTACGACGCCGCCGGGGTCTGGCGCGCCTGGGCCCCCGACCTGGACCACCGCCTGACCCGCGCGGGCCACTTCATGGCCGAGGAGTCCCCCGACGAGATCACGGCGGCCGTCCGCGACCTGCTGGCCCGCTGACTGGCGGCGGTGGTCCGCGGGGCCGGATGTTCCGACGGTGCGTCAGGAAGGTTTCGAACCGGGGCCAGTGGGGAGCGGGACCCGGCGCGGGCGGGGCGGGGAGAAGGTCGTGTCGGAGCTCTTGACGGTCCACCGACCAGGACCCTACGGTGCGGACACCGATGGCCCCGGGCGGGTGGCCATGGGCTCCCCCACCCCGTGTCAGGAAGGGCGACCGCGTTGCCCGTTCACCCGCTCCCCCAGCCGATCGGTGCCGCCCGCCAGCCGGGTCGCGCCGTCCCGTTCCCGATCTCCGGACCGGACGGGGCGCCGAGCGCGTCCCCCGGTCCGACGCTGGCCCAGGTCGCGGCCCGCGCGGGCGTGTCGAGCGCCACCGCGTCCCGGGTGCTGAACCGGTCCGCGCCGGTGTCCGCCGAGGTCGCCGCCCGCGTCGAGCGCGCGGCCCGCGAGTTGAGCTACGTCCGCCGCCGGGCGCCCGCCGCGACGGCCCGGGACACCGGGGCGATCGCCGTGGTGGCGTTCGCGGACGTGCTGCGCTTCCACGCCGACCCGTTCCCGGTGCGGCTGCTGGCGGGCGCGCAGCGCGTCGTCCCGGACCGGGAGCTGGTGGTGCTGACGGCGGGCCCGGGGCCGGCCCGGCCGTCGCTGGTGCGGTACCTGTGCGGCGGGCACGTGGACGGCGTGCTGCTGGTCGGGCGGTGGGGCGACCCCGCGCTGCCCGGGCTGGTGCAGGCCGCGGGCGTGCCGGTGGTGTCGCTGGGCCGGCCGCCGCAGTCGCAGCGCCTGGCGCACGTGGACGCCGACAACCTGAGCGGCGCCCGCGCCGCCGTCCGCCTGCTGCACCGGGCCGGGCGGCGGCGGATCGCCACCATCGCCGGGCCTCCGGACACCGCCGCGGGCGCCGACCGGCTGGCCGGCTACCGGCGGGCGCTGGCCGACCGGGGCGACCCGACCCGCTGCGCGGTGGCCTACGGCGACTTCGGGTCGCGCTCCGGCGAGCACGCCATGCTCCGGCTGCTCGACCAGTACCCGGACGTGGACGCGGTGTTCGCCGCCTCGGACGCGATGGCGGTGGGCGCGCTGCGGGCGCTGCGCCGGCTCGGGCGGCGGGTGCCGGACGACGTCGCGGTGATCGGTTTCGACGACTCCCCGGCCGCCGCGACCTCCCGGCCCGGCCTGACCACCGTCCGCCAGCCGGTGGAGGACCTGGGCGCCCGCGCGGTGGAGCTGCTCCAGGACGCGGCGCCGGGCCGCTCCGTGGTGCTGCCGACCCACCTGGTGGTGCGCCAGTCCTGCTGACCGGGCCCCGCCCGCCGCCTGGTGGAGGCCGTCCGGGCGGCGGGCGGCGGTGGAGGCCGGCGGCAGGCGGCTGGCGGCAGGCGGTCGAACGACTGTCGAACGCGGTCCGCCGCAGGTGCGTGACGCTGCGTCAGGGGCGCTTTCCGGAGCACCGGTCGGCCCCGGAGCCGATGTAACTTCCACCGCGGGCGCGGCACCGACCTGCGATGTCCCGTCCGCGCGGAACCCGGCCGTTGTCGGCCGGGCGGACCGGGCGGCTTTCCTGGTCCTCCGCACCCGTGACCGAGGAGAGCCCCCATGATCCCTGTCCCCCCGGAGCGCCGGGCCGCCTCGCGGCCCCCGGTGCGCGGACGCCGGCCGGTGCCGGCGGTGGTGGCCGCCGTCGCCGCCCTCGCCGCCTGCGTGGCGACCGCGGTGCTGCCCCGGCCGACCGCCGGTGCCGCCGAGTCGGCGGGCGCGGCGGCCGTCGGAAGCCGGCCGTACAGCTGGGACAACGTGCAGATCGGCGGTGGCGGGTTCATCCCGGGCATCGTGTTCAACCAGGGGCAGCAGGGCCTGGTGTACGCCCGCACCGACATCGGCGGCGCGTACCGGCAGGACCCGGCCACCAAGCGGTGGACCCCGCTGCTGGACTCGCTGGGCTGGGACGACTGGGGCCTGACCGGGGTGGCCAGCCTGGCCACCGACGCCAGGGACCCGAAGCGGGTGTACGTCGCGGCGGGCACCTACACCAACAGCTGGGACCCGGCGAACGGCGCGATCCTGCGCTCCTCCGACCAGGGGAGGACCTGGCAGCGCACCACCCTGCCGTTCAAGATCGGCGGCAACATGCCGGGCCGCGGCATGGGCGAGCGCCTCACCATCGACCCGAACAACGACGCGGTGCTCTGGTTCGGCGCGCCGAGCGGCAAGGGCCTGTGGCGCAGCGCCGACTACGGCGTGACCTGGTCGCAGGTGAAGGCGTTCCCGGTGACCGGCACGTACGCGCCGGACCCGACCGACACCTCCGGCTACCAGAGCGACCCGCTGGGCATCCTGTGGGAGGTGTTCGACCAGGGCAGCGGCACCGTCGACGGCGTCACCAGGACGGTGTTCGTCGGCGTCGCGGACCGGCAGAACAGCGTCTACCGCTCGGACGACGGCGGGGCGACCTGGACCAGGATCGGCGGCCAGCCGACCGGCTTCGTCCCGCACAAGGCGGTGCTGGACGCGTCCGGCGGCAACCTGTTCGTCTCGTACTCGGACACCGGCGGCCCGTACGACGGCGCGCACGGCGACGTGTGGAAGTACGCGACGGGCACCGGCGCCTGGACGAACGTCAGCCCGGTGCCGTCCTCGAACAGCAGCGACGACTACTTCGGCTACTCGGGCCTGACCGTCGACCGCCGGCACCCGAACGTGCTGATGGCGACGGGCTACAGCTCGTGGTGGCCGGACACCCGGATCTGGCGCTCGACCGACTCCGGCGCGACCTGGAAGCCGTTCTGGTCGTACGACGGCTACCCGAACCGGGTCGACCGGTACACCATGGACGTCTCCGCGGTGCCGTGGCTGACCTTCCACGCGAACGCCTCCGCGCCGGAGGAGGCCCCGAAGCTCGGCTGGATGACCGAGGCGCTGGAGATCGACCCGTTCGACTCCGACCGGATGCTGTACGGCACCGGCGCGACGCTGTACGGCTCCTCGAACCTGACCGACTTCGACAAGGGCGCCAAGGTCGGCATCGCCCCGGTGGTCAAGGGCCTGGAGGAGACGGCGGTCAACGACCTGGTCTCGCCGCCGACCGGCGCGCCGCTGCTCAGCTCGCTGGGCGACCTCGGCGGCTTCCGGCACGACGACCCGACGAAGGTCCCGGCGCAGACCTTCGCCCAGCCGAACCTGACCTCCGGCACCTCGATGGACTTCGCCGAGGCCGCGCCGGCCACCATGGTGCGGGTCGGCGAGACCGCGTCCGGTTCGACCGAGAAGCACATCGGCTACTCGACGGACGGCGGCTCCCACTGGTTCGCCGCCTCCGCCGAGCCGGCCGGCGTGACCGGCGGCGGGCAGGTCGCCCTCGCGGCCGACGGCTCGGCCACCGTGTGGAGCCCGAAGGGCACCGGCGTGCACCGCTCCACCGGGACGGGCAACTCCTGGACGGCCGCCACCGGCATCCCGGCGGGCGCGAGCGTGCAGGCCGACCGGGTCGACCCGAAGACCTTCTACGGCTGGTCCGGCGGCACCTTCTACGTCTCCACCGACGCGGGCGCCACCTTCACCGCCAAGGCGAGCGGCCTGCCCGCCGAGTCGGTGCGCTTCAAGGCAGTCCCGGGCACCAGGGGCGACGTCTGGCTGGCCGGCGGCACCGCCACCACCGGCTACGGCCTGTGGCACTCCACCGACGGCGGCGCGACCTTCGCCGAGCAGCCGGGCGTCGACCAGGCCGACACCATCGGCTTCGGCAAGGCCGCCCCCGGCCGGACCTATCCGGCGATGTACACCTCCGCGAAGATCGGCGGCGTGCGCGGCCTGTTCCGCTCGGACGACGCGGGCGCGAGCTGGGTCCGGATCAACGACGACGCCCACCAGTGGGGGTGGACCGGCGGCGCGATCACCGGCGACCCGCGGATCTACGGCCGGGTCTACGTCGGCACCAACGGCCGGGGCGTCCTGTACGGCGACCCGGCGGGTGGCGCCTCAACGTCCCCGTCTGCCTCCACCTCCCCGTCCACCTCTTCGTCCCCCTCTCCCTCTCCCTCCCCCTCCTCGTCCCCGTCCCCGTCTCCGTCCTCCTCGCCCAGCAGCGGCACCTCCTCCTGCGAGATCACCTACGCGGTGAGCAGCCAGTGGAGCGGCGGTTTCGGCGCCACCGTGACGGTGGCGAACAGGGGCACCGCGCCGGTCAGCGGCTGGACGGTGGCGTGGACCTTCCCGAGCGGCCAGAGCGTCACCTCGCTGTGGAACGGCAGTGTCGCGCAGAGCGGGGCGAAGGTGACCGTCACCGACGCGGGCTACAACAGGACGATCGCCCCCGGGAGTTCGGTCTCCTTCGGCTTCAACGGCAGCTGGAGCACCGCGAACACCACCCCCACCGCGTTCACCCTGAACGGCGCCGCGTGCGCCGTGAGGACCGGCTGACGCACCGGCGGACCGGCCATCCCGCGCCCGGAGCCCGGGGCGTCCTCTTCACGGAGGAGGCGCCCCGGGCTCCGGCGTGCCCGGGCCCACCCCGCGCACCGGCAGTCCCACTGACGGATTCCGGACGCACCGTTCACAGGAAGCGCGCGATCCGGTCACGTCACGCTCGCCCCGTTTAATAATCGATCGGGCATGCGAGTATTCAGGAATGGCGGGCACCGCTTCGGGCCCGCCGGCGGGTGGGGCGGCCGTGTCCGGGCGGTGTCCCACCCCTGCCCCGGCCGTCTCTCCCGCCCGCTTCCCGAAGGAGATTCCACCCGAAAACAGGCCCTGCTGACTCCTTCGCGAAACGGCCGGCACTGACCGGTTTCCCTGCCCTCCGGGCCACTCGGAAGCCCCTTTCCGTGCCCGGTCCCCCACATGGCCATCGGCGTGGCCGTGTCTACCGAGAAGCAGGTGCGTGAAAGTGTCTTTACGCGACATCGAGGTCAAGTTGCTGCGCGCGCTCGTGGCGATTGTCGACGAAGGCGGATTCGCGTGTGCCGCCCGTTCCCTGCACGTCACCCAGCCGACCATAAGCCAGCAGATCCAGCGGCTGGAATCCATTGTCCAGGCGCCGCTGTTCGAACGCACCAGACGCCCGCTGCTGCTGACCCCCGTCGGCCGCGAGGTGCTGGCGCACGCCCGCCGGGTGATCCTGCTCAACAACGAGGTGCTCGGCCGGATATCGACGCTGGGCTCGCTGGACTCGCTCAGTCTGGGCTGTTCGGTCCACTTCGCCGACGGTCTGCGCACGATGCTCAGCGAACTGGCGGCGGAGAGACCGCAGTTGAAGTGCTCGATCGCCACCGGCCTGAGCGCCGCGCTGGCCGACCGGGTCGCCCAGGGGGAGCTGGAGGCGGCGATCCTGCTGGGCATCGAGACGCCGCGCTGCGAGATGCTGGGACGGCTGCGGGTGGCCTGGTACGGGCCGGACTCGCTGCCGCCCGAGGAGCCCGTCCCGGTGGCCCTGGTCAGTGAGCGCTCGGCCCTGAGCCGGCGGATCATCGAGACCCTGGCCGAGCACAACGTCCCCTGGCGGTCGGCCCCCTGGTGCTCGGACCCGCTGGCGGTGCGGGCCTCGGTCCGGGCCGGGCTCGCGTACACCGTGCTGACCGCGAACGTGCACCACACCGACCCCTCGCTGCGTCCGGTGCCGTCCGGCACCCTCTGTCCGGACCCGGAGCCCCTCCCGGTCTACCTCGCCTTCTCCCCCTCCGCCCGCGAACCGGTGATCGGGGCCGCCCGCTCGGCGGCCCGGGCCGCGCTCCGGGACGTCCCGCTCGGCCCGCCCTGACCGTGACCGCGGCCGGACGGGACCCGGCGGGGCGGAGCGGGAACCCGCCCCGGCCGACCGTCCCGCCCCCGCCCCCACCCGGGCGGGCGGACGGGCACCCGCCCGGACGGGCGGGCGGAAGGGCGGGACCGGACGGGCCGTCAGTAGTTGTTGCGGGCGGCCCCCTTGGCGGCCAGCTTCGGCCCGTACGGCGCCGAGTCCAGCCAGGCGCCCGCCTTCTGGCCGGCCAGCGCCACCGCGACGGCCATCCGCCGCCGCAGCCGGACCGCGGTCCGCTGCGCGACCATGTGCTCCAGCGCGGTGCTGGCGCAGCCCCGGTTGTACAGCGCCGCCTCCTTGCGCTCGGCGGCGAACCGGGCGATCTGCGCGGTGGCCGCGGCCCGCCCGTCGGCCGACAGCGCGTCGTGCACCGCCTCCACCGCCCGGACCGCGTCCGGGATGCTGGAGTTCATGCCGCGCGCGCCGAACGGGGCGAACAGGTGGGACGCCTCGCCGGTCAGCAGCACCCGGTGGTGGGTGTCGGTGAACTCGGTGGCCACCTGCTGGGCGAACGTGTAGGTCGACACCCAGCTGACCCGCTCCCCGTACGCGGCGGGCATCACCCGGGAGATCCAGCGGCTCAGCCCCTCGGGGGAGACGAAGCGCTCCGGGTCGTCGTCGACCGCCAGGTTGAGGTCGACCCGCCAGCCGCCCGCGAACGGGACGATCAGCACGTTCCGGCCCCCGGCCTTGGGGTGCTTGTAGTGGAAGACCCGCTCGATCGGCACCGGGTGGGCCGGGTCGTCCTTGAGGTCGACCACCACGAAGGTGTTGCGCGAGCGCGGGCCCTCCAGCGGGACGCCGATCGCGTCGCGCAGCGGCGAGCGGGCGCCGTCGGCCGCGATCACGTAGTCGGCCTCCCAGGCCCGCCCGGTGGAGTCCACCAGCCGGACGCCGTCGGGGGTGGTCTCGGCGGACTTCACCTCGACGCCGTGGTGGAACTCGACGCCGTGCTCGCGGCAGGCCGCGGCCATCAGGTCCTCGGTGTCCACCTGGGGCAGGCTGGTGAACGGGGGCAGGCCGTCCTTGGCGAAGCGGGGGTAGGTGCGGGTGTAGACCTCGTGCCCGGCCCAGAAGGAGCGCTTGGTGGCCCACATCACGCCGCGGCCGGCCACCTGCTGCCCGAGTCCGGGGCTGAGCCGCTCCAGTTCGCGCAGCGAGGCGCCGTGGACGTACGCGGCGCGGCTGCCGGGCCGGACGGTCTCGGCGGTGCGCCGTTCCAGGACGACGGCGGGCATCCCGGCGGCGCGCAGCGCGAGCGCCGCGGCGAGCCCGGCCGGGCCCGCGCCGACCACCAGGACGGGGTGGCGGGTGGTGCGGCGGTCGGCGGCGCGGTCCACGGGGTGCTCCTGACTGCTCGTCGACCCGGCTCCGGTCGACCCGTCTCCGGTCGGCCGGTCGCCCGTCGGCTCGCTGCTCGTCGGCTGGTTGCTCATCGGCCCTCCCCCGTCAGGTGGAGCGTGTCGGCGGTGAAGAGGACGATGCGGCCGGCGAGGCCGCCGGTCAGGGCGGCGTGCCAGAGCGCGGTGCGGATGCCGGTGCCCTCGCGGCGCAGCACCACCTCGTCGGTGGGCGAGGTCAGTTCGAGGTAGTCGCCGGTGGACCGGGCGTCCATGCCCGCCTGGCGGGCGGCGGCCACCACCGGTTCGAACTCCGGCACGTCGAGCACGTACAGGGCGAGCGTCATGGCGCGGGCACCTCCAGGTTCTTCCGGATGAGTTCCGCCTTGCGCTGCCACATCGCCTGCACCGAGGGCCGGGGCGCGCCCGTGACGTCGATCAGCGCCTGGAGCGTCAGTTCGGCGTCGCGGGCGTCGATCCCCGACATCTCGCGCAGCGGCCGGGTGATCTCCAGCTGGAGACCGTTGGGGTCGTCGAAGTAGATCGACTCGATCAGCTCGTGGGCGAGCGGCGTGGTGACCCGCACTCCGTGGGCCTTCAGCCGGTCGCGCCAGGCCAGCAGTTCCTCCTCGGTCTCGACGTGGAAGGCGACGTGCCGCGAGCGGTGCATGAGGTCGCTGGGGGGCGCCTCCTCGGGCAGGTCGAAGTAGTAGAAGAACGCGATCCGGTTGCCCCGGCCCATGTCGAAGAAGAAGTGCACGAAGTCCGGGTAGTCGTCGGTGACCCACCCGTTGGCCGTGATGGCGTGCACCAGCGGCATGCCGAGGGCCCGGGTGTAGAACTCGTACGTCTCGCGCGGTCGCCAGGTGACGAAGGCCAGGTGGTCGACCCCGTCGACGCTCAGCCCCTGGGACGGGGCCGGCGGCCGGATGGGCGGTGGTGCGGTAGCCAATGTTCCTCCTGGAGACGGGTAGGGCGGAACCGGGCGCGCGCTCGGGGGTGGGTCAGGACTTGGCGGGTGCCTTTCCGCGCAGTCCGGTACTGGTGACGACGGCCCCGAGCAGCAGGACCAGTCCGCCCACGATCAGCGCCCAACGGGTGCCGTCGGCGCTGGACGAGGACAGGTTGAGGATCACGCCGAGGACCGCGACGCCGAGCGAGGCGCCGACCTGGCGGGCCGAGTTGAGGACGCCGGCGCCCATGCCGGCGAACTCGGCGGGGACGGTGCTCGCCATGCCGGCGACCAGCGCGGGCAGGGCGAAGGAGACGCCGAAGCCGAAGGCCAGCAGGCCCACCACGGTCGCCACCAGGGCGAGCGCCGAGTCGTCGGTGAACGGCGCCTGGAGCAGCGCGCCGACGCCCATCAGGCTGAAACCGATGGTGGCGGGCTTGCGCGGCCCGATCCGGCCGACCAGGCGGCCGGTGTAGATCGGGTTGAAGGCGGTCGGCAGGGTCAGCGGCAGGAAGACCAGGCCGGCGACGACCGGGGAGTAGCCGCGGCCGTCCTGGAAGAACAGCGACAGCACGAACAGCAGGCCGGAGAGGCCGAAGTTGGCCAGCAGGCCCGCCGCGACCGCGGGCGAGAAGCCCGGGCTGCGGAACATCCGCAGCGGGACCATGGCCGCGTCGCCGGCCCGCAGCTCGGCGGCGAGGAAGACGATCGCGCCGAGCACGGTGAGCCCGAAGGCGACCAGCACCCCGGGGGCGCCCCAGCCCTTGTCCGGGCCCTCGATCAGCGCGTACACCAGGGCCGCCAGGGCGACCACGGAGCTGATCTGGCCGGGCAGGTCGAGGCCGCTGCGCTGCTTGCGGGCGGTCTCCGGAGCCAGCCGGAGCGTGATGACCAGGCTGATCACCGCCAGCGGCACGTTGATCAGGAAGATCGCGCGCCAGCCGACGGTGTCGGTCAGCACGCCGCCGACCACCGGTCCGGCGGCCAGCGCCGCGCCGGTGATCGCGGCCCAGGAGCCCACCGCCCGGGCCCGCAGCGCGGGGTCGGTGTAGGCGTTGGTGATCACCGCGAGCGAGGAGGGCAGCAGCAGCGCGCCCGCCGCGCCCAGCGCCAGCCGCAGCGCGACCAGCACCGGCAGGGTGGTGGCCAGCGCCGAGACGCCGGACAGCACGCCGAACGCGACCAGGCCCCAGACGAAGACCCGGCGCCCGCCGAAGCGGTCGGAGAGCCAGCCCGCGGTGAGCAGCAGGGCGGCGAAGGTGATGGTGTAGCCGTTGGTGACCCACTGGAGGCCGCTCAGGCCCACGTGGAGGTAGTCGGCCATCGCCGGCAGGGCCACCGAGACGATGGTCATGTCCAGCAGCACCATGAAGTAGCCGAGCGAGAGCCCGATCAGCAGGGTGCGGGGTGGTCCTTCGGGGCCGGTGGGAGTGACGGCGGCCTGGACGCCGGCCTGGGTAGCCATGTGTGCTCCTCGTTCAAGAATGGCATGCCTCGCCCCCGGATCATCGGTTGGTCGGAGGCGGGAAGTGCCATTCTTCCGGACTCGGAAGGGGAGTTGACGGTACTGACGACGGGAATGGCCTATGGATACAATCGGCCCAGCCGATAGATCGTCAGAGGGGTACCACCATCATGGAGTTACGACACCTTCGCACGTTCGAGGTGGTTGCCCGGACGCTCAGCGTGACACAGGCGGCGCGCGAGTTGCACTACGCCCAGTCCAGCGTGAGCGATCAGATCCAGTCATTGGAGCGCGAGTTGGGCGTCGAGCTGATCAACCGCTCGCAGCGCAGGATTCGGCTGACCCCGCAGGGCGAGGTGCTCTCCTCCTACACCGACCGGATTCTCAAGCTGATCGAGGAGGCCCGGTTCGCGGTCTCCCGGCCCACCACGGAGCTGGCCCTCGGCGCCCTGGAGACCCTGGGCCTGTACCTGCTGCCCGAGGTGCTCTCGTACTACCGCGAGCTGTACCCGCAGACCAGGGTCCGGGTCTCCCAGTTCAACCGCGGCGAGCTCTACCAGTCGGTGCGCCGCGGCGACCTCGACCTCTGCCTGACCTTCGGCACGCCGCCGGAGGACGGCGGCCTGCGCGCGGAGACGCTGGCCGAGGAGCCCCTGGTGATCATCGTGCCGCCCGGGCACCCGCTGGCCGCCCGCGGCCAGGCCGACCTGGCGGAGCTGGCCGCCGAGCCGTTCCTGGCCACCCAGCAGGGCTGCGGGTTCCGGGAGATGTACGACGGCGCGTTCGGGGGCGCCGGCGGCAAGGAGCCGGTCGCCGAGGTGGACAGCATCGGCACGCTCGGCGCCTGCGTCTCGGCCGGGATGGGCTGCGCGCTGCTGCCGCTGGTCTCGGTCCGCAACCAGGCCGACCGGGGCGAGGTGGCGGTGGTGGAGATCGGCGACAGCGAACTGCGGACGGCGATCACCATGACCTGGCTGGACCGCAACTCGGCCAACCCGAGCCTGATCGGCTTCCAGACCGCGATCCGCAAGCAGCTGGCGGGCTGAGCGCGGGCCGTTCGCGTGGCCGTTCGCGTGGCCGTTCGTGTGGCCGGCCACGGAGCCGTTCGCCGGACGGCCGACCGGGCGGCCGACCGGGCTGCTGACGGGGAGGCGGGTCCGGGGGCTCATCGGGCCGTGTCCAGGTCCGCCCGCCGCTGCCCGTCCCGGGGGCGGGGCACGAACGGGGCCGCCGGGGCCGAAGGCTGCACGGGGAGCGGCGGGACCGGCGGGGCCGTCGGCTGCGCGGGGTCCGCCGCGGGCGGCGGGTCCAGCGGGATCTCCTTCAGCCGGGCCCGGGCGATCTTGCCGGTGACGGTGGTCGGCAGCCGGTCGACCACGACCAGCTGCTCGGGCAGCT
Organism: Kitasatospora fiedleri; assembly: GCF_948472415.1. Taxonomy (NCBI): domain Bacteria; kingdom Bacillati; phylum Actinomycetota; class Actinomycetes; order Kitasatosporales; family Streptomycetaceae; genus Kitasatospora; species Kitasatospora fiedleri. The sequence goes on from NZ_OX419519.1 coordinate 1,010,654, forward strand.
TGTAGGTGGCCAGGCCCTTGCCGGACAGGTGCCCGGTCACCTCGTCGAGGGTCAGCCGGGCGCCCTCGCGCAGGGCGACCAGCAGGCAGGAGCGCTGGCCCAACCGCGGGTCGGGCCGCGCCACCACCGCGTGCTGGGCCAACTGCGGCAGGTCGTTGAGGAGTTCCTCCACCTCCAGGGCGCTGAACTTGAGCCCGCCCCGGTTGATCAGCTCGTCGCCGCGCCCCCGGTAGCCGACCGAGCCGTCGGGGTGCAGGGCCGCCAGGTCGCCGGAGCGCAGCCAGCCGTCCGCCGTGAACGCGGCCCGGGTCAGCTCCGGCGCGTGCAGGTAGCCGCGGAACAGGTACGGGCTGCGGTACTGGAGCTCCCCGGTCTCGCCGGGGGCGGCCGGGACGCCCGCGGCGTCCACCACCCGGACCTCGCCGCCGGACACCGGGCGGCCGATGGTGGCCGCGGCCTCGGGCGGGTCGCCGGGGCGGGTGAAGGTGCCCGCGCCCACCTCGGTCATCCCCCACTGGACGATCAGCCGGGCGCCCAGCCGTCGGCGCACGCCCTCGGCGAGTTCCCGGGGCACCGGCGCGCCGCCGGTGCGGACCTCTCGCAGCCCGGCGACCGGACGCTCCGGCCCGGCCGCCGCTTCCTGCTCCAGCAGGGCCATCAGGTCGCGCAGTTGGGCCGGTACGGCGAACGCGGCGGTGGCGCCGGCGGTGCGCAGCGCGGCCAGGAAGCGGCGCGGCTCCCAGCTCTCGAAGAGCCCGACCGCGCCCGCGCCGACCAGGGCCAGGTGCACCGAGAGCATGCCGAAGGCGTGGCTGAGCGGGCTGGCCGAGACCACGGTGTCCCCGGCGCCGAGGCCGCCGTCGGCCGCCACGGCCGCGGCGTTGCCGAGCAGTCCGGCGTGGCTGTGGACGCAGAGCTTGGGGCGCCGGGAGGTGGTCCCGGAGGAGGCGAGCAGCATCAGCGGCGCGTCCGGGTCGCGCGGGGGCTCGGGCAGGTCGCCGGTCGACTCCGGTGCCCCGTCCAGCAGTTCGGCCGAACTGCGCAGCCCGTCCGGGCCGTCCGCCGACCGGGGTGCGACGCCGCCGGAGACCCAGACCTCCCGCAGCGCGGGGAGGTGCTCGCGCAGGGCGCGGATCTCCGCGGTCCGGTCCCGGCCGCGGTAGGAGTCCCGGGCCACCAGCGCGCTCGCCTTCGACTGTTCGAGCAGCGAGCGGACCTCGTGCGCGCCGTACCCGGAGTGCAGCGGCAGCAGCAGGACGCCGAGCCGGGCGGTGGCCGCGTGCAGGACCACCAGCTCCCAGCTGTTGGGCAGTTGGGCCGCCAGTACCTCGCCGGCCCGCAGTCCCCGCCGGTGCAGGGCGGCGGCGGTCCGTTCGGCCTGGCGCAGGCAGTCCTGCCAGCTGTACCAGCGGTCGCCGTCCAGGACGGCCGGCCCCGGGCGGCGGGCGGCGGCCCGCTCCAGGGCTTCGCCGAAGGTGCGGGAGACCGGGGAGACCGTTGTCGATTCCTCGGGGGGAGCTTTCACGGAGGTCCTCCATCGGCGTCGGCGCAAACATCCGGTGCTTTCCGACCGGGATTCTGCTCATGCCTCCGACCGCCCGTCCAGGGCGCCCCGATAAGGGATTCCAATTCACCGGGACCGGTCGGTCCGAATAAGGGCCCCTTATATCCGGACCGCCCGGGCGGTGGCACCCACCGCGGTCCGGCGGATTCGCCCCGGAAGCTTCGGCCGTTCCGATGTGATCCATCGGCGGCACCGGTCGAAGGGCCCCGGCGGTGCCCAAAAGGGGCACGGACCAGGCGGCACGCGTTAAGAACAATCAATCGGGGAGCGCGGGCCGGCGGCTTCCGGACGGGCTCGGGGTGGGGGCGCAACACGCCGGTAAACCGTTCGGCCGGGCCGATGGGCACCATCGAGAAAACCGAATCCGCCCGTTTGCCCAGGCCACGGGGCCGGACCGGTGGGAATCCGGCCACTTCGGCCGGCCGGTCCGGGCCGATCGGCCCTGGAAAGGCTTGCCGAACGGTCCGCGGCCACTACAGAATTCCGGTCGTCCCCGTTGCAGGAGGTATCGATGTCGATTGCACGACGTTTCGAGAAAGCGAATGCAGAGCCGGGGTCGGTCCACGGAATTCCGGAGACCGGTGGCTTTTCCGGGGCCGGGACGCGCCCCGGGTCCGAGGTCTTCTCGGCGGCCGGGCTGCGCCAGTTGGACGACGTCGTCCGCAGCGCCCGGCTCGCCTCCGCGGCGGTCGCCTCGTCCCTGCTGGCCCCCGTCCCGGCCGGCGACGCCGCCGCGCTGACCGAGCAGCACTGCGTGTTCGACCACTGCGGCCTGCTGCTGTTCCCGCGCACCCTGGACGAGGGCCTGCGCGGGCTCCAGCAGCTCGGCCTCGCGCCGTCGCCCGTGGTGCCCAGCACGGTGGTGCGCCGCCGGCTGGCCGAGCGCCACGGGCTCGACCCCGCCGACTGCGACGTCCGGATCACCCGGCTGCGGCTCGGCCTGCCCAACGGGCGCCGCCACGCCGCCGTGGAGGTGTTCCTCTTCCCGCGCGACAGCCGGGCGTACGCCCCGCAGGTCGAGGAGGCCGAGGTGGTCAACGGCTTCGAGCAGCACACCGCGTTCGTGGTGGCCCGTCCCAGCACCGGGCTGCTGACCCGGCTGGTCGCCTCCTGGCGGATCGAGGCCGGGCTGCTCACCGAGGGGGGCGGCCACAACCCCCACGAGGGCGGCCCCGACGGCTCCACCGTCATGTACTTCGTCCGCGAGCACGACCACCCGGGGCTGCGCCGCCGGTTCGAGCTGCACTGTCCCGGCGACCTGACCGCGTTCATCGCCGGACTGCCCGAACAGACCGCGGCGGTCCGGCACGCCTACGCCGCCTGGCACCCCGTCGACCCGGTGCTCGCCGCCCCGCCGGCCCGCTCCGTCTGAGACCGGCCCGCACCGCGCACCGCGCACCGCGCACCGCACCACCCTGCACCGCGCCGTCCCGTCCGGCTCGACCCGCTCCGCCCGCTCGACCCGCTCGACCCGCTCCGCCCACCGCCCCACCTCACTCGGGAGAATCCTGTGCTGCGCAACGACACACTCACCCCCCGAGGCGTGGCCCTCACGCCCGAGCTGCACGACTACCTCCTGGCCCAGGGCCGGATGACGCCGGACCCGCTGCTGGCCGAGCTGATCGAGCGGACCCACGCGGCGATCCCCGACCAGGCGCACATGTCCGTCGCCCCCGAGGAGGGCGCGCTGCTGACCTTCCTGGTCCGGCTGCTGGGCGCCCGCCGGATCGTCGAGGTCGGCACCTTCACCGGCTACTCCTCGCTCTGCCTGGCCCGCGGCCTGCCCGCCGACGGCTCGCTGATCACCTTCGACGTCTCGGCCGAGTGGACCGAGCTGGCCCGCGAGTTCTGGGTCCGCGACGGCGTGGCCGACCGGATCGAGCTGCGGCTGGGCGACGCGCTGCAGACGCTGCGCGCGCTGCCCGCCGAGCCGCACCTGGACCTGGCCTTCATCGACGCGGACAAGCCCGGCTACGTCGGCTACTGGGAGGAGCTGGTGCCCCGGCTGCGCCCCGGCGGCCTGCTGCTGGTCGACAACACGCTGTTCAGCGGCCAGGTGATCGACGAGGACCCGGGCCCCAAGCCGGCCGCCGTCCGGGCGTTCAACGAGCACGCCCGGCGCGACGAGCGGGTCGAGCTGGTCATGCTGCCGATCGCCGACGGGTTGACCGCGGCCCGGCGGCTGGCCCCCGGCGAGCGCGCCTCCCGCGGCCCGTGGAACGAGGGCCCGCGGTGACCGGCACCGCCCGCCCCGGCCACCCGCCGCAGCACCTGCTGCCCGCCGAGCGGCCGTTCACCGACCTCGACGAGGAGTGGACCCGGCAGGCCGCCACCGCCGAGCAGCAGCCCGACTGGAGCGACCCCGTCCGGGCCGCCGCCGCCCGCGCCGAACTGGCCCGGCTGCCCGGCCTGGTCACCTGGGCCGAGGTCCGCCACCTGCGGACCCTGCTCGCGGAGGCCGCGGCCGGCCAGTACCAGGTCGTCCAGGCCGGGGACTGCGCGGAGGACCCGCAGGAGTGCGAGCCGTCCACCGTGGTCCGCAAGGCCGCGCTGCTGGACGCGCTGGCGGGCGTGATGACCACCGGCACCGGTCGGCCGGTGCTGCGGATCGGCCGGATCGCCGGGCAGTTCGCCAAGCCGCGCAGCGCCCCGACCGAGACCGTCGACGGCCTCGAACTGCCGGTCTACCGCGGTCACCTGGTGAACGCGCCGGAGCCCACCGCGGCCGCCCGGCGGGCCGACCCGGGGCGGATGGTCGACTGCTACCACGCGGCCCGCTCCGCCGTGGCCTGCCTGCGCCAGCGCGGCGGCGCCTGGGGGCTGCCCGCCGGGGCGCCGGTGTGGACCAGTCACGAGGCGCTGGTCCTGGACTACGAGCTGCCGCTGCTGCGCCGGACGGCCACCGACGACATCCTGCTGACCTCCACCCACCTGCCGTGGATCGGCGAGCGGACCAGGAACCCGGACGGCCCGCACGCGATGATGCTGGCCCAGGTCGCCAACCCGGTCGCCTGCAAGATCGGGCCGACCACCCGCCCGCAGGACCTGCTCGCGCTCTGCGACCGCCTGGACCCCGGCCGCGAGCCGGGCCGGCTGACGCTGATCGTCCGGATGGGCGCGGCCGCGGTGGCCGCCGCGCTGCCGCCGCTGGTGGCCGCCGTCCAGCGGGCCGGCCACCGGGTGGTGTGGCTGTGCGACCCGATGCACGGCAACACCGTCAAGGCGCCCAACGGGGTCAAGGTCCGCTCGGTGCGGACGCTGGTCGCCGAGGTGCACGCCTTCCAGGAGGCGGTCGCCGCGGCGGGCGGCATCCCGGCGGGCCTGCACCTGGAGACCACCCCGCACGAGGTCGCCGAGTGCGTCTGGGCCGACCCGGCGGAGCTCGGCACCGGGCCCGGCACCGCGCCGCCCGGCACCGCCTCGCACTGCGACCCCCGCCTCAACCCGGCCCAGGCCGTCGAGGTGGCCCGCGCCTGGGCGGGCCCGCCCGGGCCGCTCACCGCCCACCGGTGACCGCCGGTGGGCGGTGACCTCCGATGTCCACCACCGTCCACCGATGTCCACCACCGCCCACCACTGTCCACCAGTGAATGAACCGAACCCGAGGGAAAGGGAACGATCCTGATGAGTGAGACCATCCTGCGCACCGACGACGGCGCCATCTTCATGATCAACGTCTTCGACGTCGAGCCGGAGAACCAGAAGGAACTCGCCGAGGTGATGAGCGAGGGCGCCGAGAAGTACATCCGCAACCGGCCGGGCTGCCTCTCGGTGAACATCCTCACCAGCCGGGACGGCAAGCGGCTGCTCTACGTCGCGCAGTGGAGCCACAAGGACGGCATCAAGGCCGCCATGGGCGACCCCGACATCCAGCGGGTCCGGGACCGCGCGGCCGAGCTGGCCAAGCCGGACCCGCACGCCTACACCGTCTACTCCCTGCACCACCCGGACCCGGCCCCGGCCGACGCCGAGCAGGGCTGACCCCGGACCGGACCCGGACCGGGCCCGGCGGCCCGGCCCGCTGACCCCCCGTCAGCGGGCCGGGCTCCAGCCGAGCAGCGGACCGAGCCGGGTGGCCAGGTCGGTGAGGATCTGGGTGTAGTCCTCCGGCGCGAAGGTGAACGGGAGCGCGAACGCGACCTCGTCGCTCTCCCGGAACGCGGCGTGCGCGTACAGCCGCTCGGCGAGCTGCTCGCTGGTGCCGACCAGGTCGGGGGCGAACAGCAGCCGGCCGGGGCCCTGCGGGGCGCGGGTGCGGGCGAGCCGGGACGCGGCGTACGCCTCGTACTTGGCGCGCTGCTCGGGGGTGGCACCGTCGGTGGGGACGACCACCAGCCCGTGCGAGACCCGGGCCGCCTCGCCCGCGGGGTGGGCGGCGCGGAACGCCCGGATCAGGGCGAGCTGGTTGGCCTCGAAGTCCTCGCTCTGCTCGGCCCGCACCACGCTGCTGGTGAGCAGGTTCAGCCCGTGCGCGCCGGCCCAGCGCACCGAGCGCAGGCTGCCGCCGCCGTACCAGACCCGCCCGGCCAGACCGGGCACGTGCGGCTGGACGCGCTCGGAGTACGCCTCGATGCCCTCGGTGCCGCGGAAGCTGCTGGCCCGCTCCCGCGCAGCAGGCCGAGCAGCCGCTCGACCCGCCCGTAGCCGAAGTCCTCGCGGTCGGCGGTGTCCGGGTACAGCGCGTCCTTGACCTCCTCGTAGTGGATCGGCACGCCGACGCTGACGCCGGGGTTGAGCCGTCCGCCGGACAGCACGTCGACCGTCGCCAGGTCCTCCGCGTAGCGCAGCGGGTTCTCCCAGCCGAGCGGGGTGACGGCGGTGCCGAGGGCGATCCGGCGGGTGCGCTGGCTGGCGGCGGCGAGCACCGTCAGCGGCGAGGAGATGCCGTACTGGAGGTGCCGGTGGCGCAACCAGGCGCTGTCGAAGCCCAGTTGCTCGCCGAGTTCGATCAGCCGCAGGGTGGCCTCGTGGCCGCCCGCCGGGTCGTGCTCGTCGAACAGGCCGATGGTCAGGAATCCCAGCGAGCGCAGCGGCCGGTCGGGGGTGGGCACCGGGTTCCTCCTCGGTCCGTTCGGTCTCCGTCCCGCCACGCTCACACACCGGGGCCGGGATGATCAACCGCCGGCCGGGATTGTGACCTGGCGTCACGCTCCCGCAACACCGCCGGTTCCCCGGTTCCGCCCGGCCCGCCGTCCGGCCCGGCTACGGTGGCTGCTGCCACCGGACGCGCCGGACGTCGGGTGCTCCGGGAGGGACGACGATGTTCGCCGAGGTGCTACGTCACCCGCTCCCCGTCTCCGGGTTGCCCGCCTCCGGGTTGCCCGCCTCCGGGTTGCCCGCCTCCGGGTTGCCCGCCTCCGGGTTGCCCGCTGCTCCGCTCCCCGGAGTGCTCCCCCGCGGGCGGCGCGCCCTGCTGGTGGCGGCCCTGGCGCTGGCCGCGGCGGGCTGCGGCTCCTCGGGCGGCGGCCCGGCCCCGGCCTCCGCCGCTTCCCCTTCCTCCCCACCGCCTCCGTTCCCGGCTCGGTCAGCGTCACCGTCAGCGGCGACCCGGCCGCGGCCGGGCCGGCGGGCCGCCCGGCCGACCCTGCACGGTGTGGACGGACGAGCAGGTCAGCGCGGCGATGGGCGGCGGCTCCCGGCTGCTCGCGGAGGGCCCGTCCACGGAGCGCCCGTGGTCGTGCACCTGGGGCTCGCGCCGCTCGTACCTGTCGCTGCGCCTGGTCGACGACGCGGCCTTCGCCCGGACCACCGCGGACCCGGCCTTCACCTCGGTGGCCGTCCCCGGCATCGGTGACGGCGCGGTGCTGCTGACCCGCGCCGGGGACGGCGGCGACCCGGAGCTCTTCTTCACCGTCGGCGCCTCGCACTACGCGATCGAGGCGGTCGCCGACCGCGCCGGGACCGGCGCCGCCGACGCGCCCGCCGAGGCCGCCGCCGAGCAGTCCCTCGGCAGGCTGGCCGCCGGGAGACTGCGCGGCTGACGCCCCGCCGCCGGGCCGGTCAGCCCCGGTAGGTCTCCAGCAGCCGGAGCCAGACCTCGCTGATGGTGGGGTAGGCGGGCACGGCGTGCCAGAGCCGGGCGAGCGGGACCTCCCCGGCGACGGCGACGGTCGCGGAGTGCAGGAGTTCGGCGACGCCGGGCCCGACGAAGGTGACGCCGACCAGCACCTCGCGGTCGAGGTCGACGACGGCCCGGGCCCGGCCCCGGTAGCCGTCGGCGTACAGGGCGGCGCCGGAGACGCTGCCGAGGTCGTAGTCGACGGCGCGCACCCGCAGCCCGGCGTCCCGGGCCTCCTGGAGGGTGCGGCCGACGGCGGCGACCTCGGGGTCGGCGAAGACCACCTGCGGGACGGCGGCGTGGTCGGCGGTGGCCACCGAGCGGCCCCAGGGGGCGAGGTCGAGGGGGCGGCCGGCGGCCCGGTCGGCGATCACGCCGCCGAAGACCCGGCCCTGGTACTTGCCCTGGTGGGTGAGGAGCGCGCGGTGGTTGACGTCGCCCGCGGCGTACAGCCAGCCGGCCGGGACGCCGGTGGCGCGGCCGGTGTCGTCGGTCTCGATCCAGCCGCCGGGTTCGAGCCCGACGGTGTCGAGGCCGAGGTCGGCGGTGGCGGGGCGGCGGCCGGTGGCGAACAGGACCTCGTCGGCGGGCAGCCGGGTGCCGTCGGACAGGTCGAGGGCGAGCGCGCCGGCCCGGCGGACTCGCGGTGCACGGCGGTGACCGAGACGCCGAGCCGGACGTCCACCCGGCGGCCCGCAGGCCGTCGGAGACCAGCTGCCCGGCGAAGTCCTCGGTGCGCTCCAGCAGGCCGCCGCCGCGCACCAGCAGGGTCACCTCGCTGCCCAGCGCCCGCCAGGCGGTGGCCATCTCGACCGCGACGACGCCGCCGCCGACCACCGCGAGCCGCCCGGGCACCTCCTGCGCGGAGGTGGCCTCCCGGCTGGTCCACACCCGGGCCCCGGCCAGCCCCGGCAGGTCGGGCAGGGCGGCCCGGGTGCCGGTGCACACGGCGACGGCGTGCCGGGCGGTCAGGGTGCGCCGCCCGCCGCCGGGCGTGTCCACGGTGACCCGCCGTTCGCCGTCCAGCCGCCCGTGCCCGCGGACCAGGTCGATCCCGGCCGAGGCCAGCCACTCCACCTGCCCTCGTCGTGCCAGTGCGAGGCGAACCCGTCCCGGCGCGCCAGCACCGCCGCCGCGTCCAGCCGCCCCGCGGCGGCCTCCCGGCTGCCCGCCACCCGCCGGGCGTCGGCGAGCGCAGCGCCTTGCTCGGCATGCACGCCCAGTACGAGCACTCGCCGCCCACCAGTTCGCTCTCCACCAGGGCCACGCTCAGCCCCCCGGCGCGCGCCCGGTCCGCCAGGTTCTCCCCGGTCGGTCCGCCCCCGATCACCACCAGGTCGTAGTCGTCACGCCCGCCGCCCTCGGCACCCATCCGCGTCCACCCGCCCTTTCCGACTCGCCCGCCGCCCGGTGACGGCACGTCAGCCCCATCGTGCACCACACCCGGCCGTCCGCCGTCCCGGCTCACGGCTCCGACGCCCGGATCGGCCCCGGGGCGGCTGCCACCGGGGCCGACGTGCACGATCGGGCCGTCGGCTATTTCCCGCCCGGTCCGTTCGCCGAGGCCGCGAGGTCGTTGAGCGCGGCGTTCACCACCTGCCAGCAGATGCCGAGGGTGTCCCGGTCCGGGCGGTGCGCTTCGCGGGACTCCTGGTCCGGGTGGACGAAGTTCCGGTAGTGGCGCAGCACATGGCTGAACTTCTGGGCGTCGCCGTCGATCCACCCTGCTTTGTGGCAGAGGTCGATCAGGGTCTCGAACCTCACGTTCCGCGGTGCCGTGTTGCCCAGCAGTGTCCGGTCCCGTTCCACCACGGTCTGGAGCAGGACGCCCTCCATCAGGCTGCCCAGCATGACGATGGCCGCCACGTGCGCGCCGTGGGCGTAGCAGGTGCGCGCCTCGTCCAGGCGCCGTTGCAGCAGCAGGACCATCGCGGGGTCGTGGACGATGTCGGTCATCGCCGCTTTGAGTTCGGTCGCCCCGTACTCGGAGGGATGGGCCAGTGCCGGATCGCACACCAGCAGCCGGGGGCCGCTGCCGCGCGACTCCAGTCGGAGTCCTTCGTGCACCAGGAAGGAGTTGATCGCGGCGATCACCTCTGTCAGGAGTTCGGGTTCGTCGAGGTATTCGCGGGCGTCGGCCAGGCGGAGCAGCACCTTCTCGATCTCGTCCGGCGGTCGCGTCGTTCCATCAGCAGTTCGAGGGCCCACTCCCGCCGGTACTGACCGTCGTACGCGGGGACGTCCTGCCAGCCGGCCCGGCGCAGGAAGCCCTCGATCTCGTAGCCCTTCCGGTAGTAGAGGTCGTCGTCGCCGGTGACCACCCTGGCGAGTTCGGCCACGGTGTTCTCGTCGAGCGGCAGGGTGCGGTCGGTAGTCATCGGGTTCCTTCGTCAGGAGTGCGGTCGGAGTGGCCGGGGCGGTCGGAGTCGAGGTCGGCCGGGCGGCCGGCCGGCTCCTCCCCTGGTCGTCGGCCTGGTCGTCGGCCTGGTCGTCGGTCTCGGGCAGGATCAGCGGCTGCCAGGGTGGCGGCTGTTCTCCGGCGGGTGCCTCACCGTGGCGGGGCCGGTAGGTCGCGGGGGTGATGCCCAGCCGGTCGAGTTCCTGCCAGAGGCCGAGCAGCGCCTGGTCGGGGTCGAACGGAATTCGCTCTCCGGGACCCGCCAGAAACGCCAGCCGACGCGCTGCAGTTCGCGGTCGCGTTGCTGGTCGTGCCGGAGCTGTTCCAGCGTGGAGTGGTAGTGGTCACCGTCGCACTCGACGCCGAGCCTGCCGCGGGCGCCGATCACCACCAGGTCGATCCGCTTGTTCCCCGCGGGGTACTGCGGGACGACGTGGTAGCCGCGTTCCTTGATCCGCAGGTAGACCTGTTGCTCGAACAGCGAGTCGAAGGGCTTGCGCGGCACGTCGGGGAGCACGGTGCCGAGGTCGTCGGCCTCCGCCAGCGCGGCCGGCGGGTTCTGCATGTAGCCGAGCAGGCTCAGCCGCAGGTCTCCCGGCTTCATCCGGTCCGGGGGAACGGAGTAGAACAGGATCATCTGGTCCTGGGCCCGGCTGGCGGCCACGTTGTACGCCTGCTGCTCGCTGCGCAGTCCTCCGGCGATCTTGCGGACCTTGTCGACCACCATCGACAGCAGGATGACGTGGCGCTCGTCGCCCTGGAACATCGCGGGGGTACCGACCCGGATGCGGTGCTTCTCCCGGACCGGTGCGGGGATCCGCTGCTCGATCAGCTGCTCCAGCAGTTTCACCTGGCCGCCGTAACCGCCCTGGAGCACGATCACCCCCATGGTCCGGCCCTCGTAGGCGGGATCGGTGGTGAGCGCGGTCAGCCGGTCGACGATCGCCTCGGCCTCCGGGGGTTGCGGATGCGGTGGTCCCGGCCTTCGGCGACCCCGTCGGCCACATAGTGGGTCAGCAGCGGGTCGAGCCGTTCACCGCCGTACTGCCGCAGCGGGATCAGCCCGGGCGGGTTGTAGAACATCGCCGAGGACCAGCCGATGATCTCCGGCATGCAGCGGAAGTGCTCCTGGAGCCGGATCGTCGAGGGGAAGAAGGTGGACAGCAGCTGATAGAGGTTGGACTGTGGTGTGTAGAGCTGCCGCAGGTGCCGCGGGACGTCCGGGAGGTGCGCGGTGAGCCGGTCCTGGATCTGCTGGATGCGGCCGAAGCCGGCCACCGCCGGGGTGCACTGCTTGTCGTCGCCGACCACAATGATCCGCGGGGCAAGCCACAGCAGGAACAGCGCGTCCATGCCCGCTTGGCTGGCCTCGTCCACGATCACCACGTCGAAGGCGTCCTGGCGCGGTTCGATCATCTCGGCGACCCGGGAGATCGGCATCACCCAGGCGGGTACGGCTCCCTGCGCGACCTGCATGGCGCTGCGGGCGGCCGCCCCGAACTGAGCGGCGATCTTGCCCTTGCCCTTGCCGTACGACGCCATGTGGCTGCGGTACGCCTGCAGGGCGGAGCGCTGTTCCGGGGTCATCCGCTGCAGGCAGTGCAGTCTGCCCTTGGCGGCAGCCAGGTCCCCGGTCAGTTCCTCGAGCTTGGCCTCGCACTCGGTGAGTTCCGCGTCGAGCCGTTGCTCCCGTCCGGGGGCCCGCTCCTCGTGCACGAAGCGGCAGGCTCCCGCCCATGCCCACGCGTCGGCGAGGCGCGCCGTCCGGTCGTCCCACGCGGGGTCGTGGCACTCGCGCGACCATCCGGTTGGCCAGCGCGGGGGACGCCGCGCGCAGGGCGTCTAGCAGTTCCGCGCAGCGCCGTGCCTGCCGCTGCCTGGTGTGGGCCGTCGTGTAGGCGTCGAGTTCCTTGCTGTAGCGGTCGAGGTCCCGGTCGGCGAGGGCCTGGGCCATGGCCAGCGACTCGGGGGTCGGGGGTGGCTCTCGCTCCCGCCCCGCAGGGAGCGCTCCCAGACGGTGAGCCGGGCGGCGGCGTCCTCGGCGCGCTGGCGGCCGGCCAGGGCGGACACCGCGGAGGTGAAGTGGTCCCACTGCCGAGGGGTCGTCAGGTCGAGGTAGACGCCGCGTCCGACCAGTAGGTCGTCCACCCGTTCCCGGAGGCCACCGAAGGCCGCTACCGACTCCAGGTGCCGGTAGCGCTCCCGCAGGGTTGCCAGGCGTACTTCCAGCGGCCCGTCTTCCAGCGGAGCGTCGACCTGCGCCCAGCGCACGGCGATGGTGGCCAGGGTGCGATGGGCCTGCAGGTGGGCGTGCACGGCGTCGAGATCGGCGGCGTCGGCGGGCGGGCGCCCGTCGACCCGACAGGTGTCGAGCAGTTCCCGGACCTGGCGCTGGGCCTTCGGGACGATCAGACCGCGTAGACCGCGCCGGCCGGCCAGGTGCGCGCGCAGTTCGGGGACGGCCGCACCGATCAGGCTGGCCTGCTCGGCGGTGAGGGTCTCCGGCAGGACGACAGTCCGGACACCTGCCCGGGCGAGTCCGTCGGCGACGGCGGCGAGCGCCGTCCCGGCCTCCGCGACCCGGTCCCACAGGTCGCTTCGGCGGCGGGCCAGCCGGTCGGCGAGGGCACGCCGGGACCATTCGGCGCCGCCCCAGCGCGCGGCCTCCCATGGCGCGCCGATCCGGTGCAGCAGGGCCCGGCCGGAGGCGAGCAGTTCGACCAGGTGGTCGGTGGTCGGGGTGTCGAGCGCGGTGAGCCGGTTGCGCAGGTCGGCGGCCTCGTCCGGGAGGCCGGTGTCCGGTGACTCGTCCGCCACGGCGGTGGCCACCTGTCCGGGGGTCGGCAGGGTCGCCGGGGAGGGCGGCAGCGGTCCGGCGGCCAGGTCCGCGGTGCCTTCCCGGAGGAGGACCAGCAGTTCCTCCGCTTCGAGCGCGGTGAGCGGCGGTGCGGACGGCGCGTGGTCGGAGAGGCTGCCGATCCACGACAGGGCGGGAGCGGCGTCCTGGACCTGCCGGACGATCGCGGCGAGGGTGCCGGAGTATCCGGGCGCGCTCCGGGCGTAGACGGTCCGCGGCGAGTTCGCCCGCGCCGTCCTGCGGGCACCGCGAGCTCTTCGCAGTACGCACCTGGTCGCGGACGGCCGGCGGCGCTTGCGCGCAGCACGGTCAGGGCGTGGTCGCGGGGCTGGTGCGAGTACCCGCTGGCCCTGCGCGAGCAGCGCGCTGAGCAGGTTGGCGATGGTGTGGGTCTTGCCGGTTCCGGGCGGGCCCTGGACCACCACGCCGGTGTCGCGCTGGAGGCGGTCGAGCACGGCCCGCTGCTGGGCGTTGGTCTTGCCGGGAAGAGCGGTTCCTCGTCGAACAGGCCGCGGGCGGAGTCGGCGCTCCACTCAGCCGGGCCTGCGGGCCGATGGTCATGACCAATTGGGCCAGGCCGAGCGGTGCCTGGCGTTCGCCACCACGGTCTGGGCGATCCGTTCGTAGCAGCAGCGCAGCACCGCGTTGCGGTTCATCGGGCGCAGCATCAGCGCGGGCGCGAAGGTCAGGCGGAAGGCCACTTCCGGTGGCGGCGGGCGGGCGCCAGCCGCGTGGAAGGACACCGGGCGGGGCAGCACCAGTTTGCCACCTGGTCAGGCACTCGAGCGCTTCCTCGCTCAGCGGGTGCACCGGGTCGGCCGACAGTTCCTCGGCCAGGGCCGTGGAGCGTTCGGGCACCAGGCCGTCGTCGCTGTCGAGGAAGTCCTGGTCCTCCAGGCGCATCTCGCCGTCGCCGGACAGCTGCAGCGGTGATCCGTGCGGTGCGCCGGTCCACCTCGGTGACCGCCGGGGGTGAAGACGTGCCGGTGCAGTACCGCCCACGCGGGTCGCTCCACGTCAACAGGCCGGTTCCCAGGACCAGTTCGACCTGGTCGTCCTGCTGCACCAGGCGCTGGTGCCAACGATAGATGGTCTCGTACAGCTCCGCAGCGGCCGGTCCGCGCGTTCGCGTTCGGCCCACCGCCGCCAGCGGGTCAGCCAGTTTCCGTACGAGCGCAGCACTCGTCCGCGACGCGCCGCTCGAGCGTCGCCCCGGTGTCTTGCCACTGCCCGCGGTCCGCGGCCGGCTGGCGCTCCGGGCCCTGCTCGGCGAGCGGCGGGTCCGTGTCCGGGTTCTCCACGTCCCTGGAGTCCAGCCAGCCGAGCAGTTGGCGGGATCTCGGCGGGGCGCTCTGCGGGACGTGGTCGAGGACGAGCAGCGGTCGGTCGGGTTGCCCATTGGGCGGCGTCACCGCCGCGGCAGGTCGCACAGCCACAGCTGTCCCCAGGAACGGGTGTCCCTCGAACGCTGCGTCCGCTCTGCACCACTTCGCGCAGGAATCGCGAGCAGCGCGGCCGTGCGGCCGATGACTTCCGGGTTCCGTGCATGCAGGTGTGGAACGTCCACCATTCTCCCTCTGGGCGGCGTCACCGCCGCCGGCAGGTCGCACAGCCACAGCTGTCCCCAGGAACGGGTGTCCCTCGAACGCTGCGTCCCGCTCTGCACCACTTCGCGCAGGAATCCGAGCAGCGCGGCCGTGCGGCCGATGACTTCCGGGTTCCGTGCATGCAGGTGTGGAACGTCCACCATTCTCCCCTCGGTCGGTGACGAACGTTCCAGGATGGCGAGCGGCCCGGCCGGAAGCAGCTCTCGGGAAAGTGGCTCGATCCACCCTGTGCAATGGCTTGGACACGTTGCGTTTCCACCTGTTGCGCCATTTCCCGCCCGGACTGGGGCCGGGCAGCTCGGGAGACCACGGGTGCCGGAGTTCGAGGAGTTCGTCGCTTTCCGGGAGCGGCACCTGTTGCGGCCGGCGTTCCGCCGACCGGCGGGGATGCGCACCTGGGGAGGACCTGGTGCAGGAGGCGCTGGGGCAGGTCTTCCTGAAGTGGCACCGGATCGCCGGCTGGAGAACCCGAGCGGGTAGGCGCAGACCGTGCTGGTCAACACCTTCCCGTCGTACCGGCAGCGGCGAGCGGGTCACGGGTGCTGCCGGACAGCGGCGTGGACGACCCGGACCCGACGCTGCGGTTGACGCTGCTGCGGGCGCTGGCGGAGCTATCGCCGGCGGGCCGGGCGGTGCTGGTGCTGCGGTTCCGGGAGGACCGCGGCGTCGAGGAGACCTCCGGGGTGCTGCGGATCGGCGACAGTGCGGTGCGCACCCGGACCAGGCGGGCGTTGGTGCGGCTGCGGGCGGCGCTCGGCGACGACCTGGACGCCCCGATGGGGCGCCCGGCTCCGGTTCCCGCTTCCCGCCCTCCGCTTCCCGCTCCTCGCTCCCCGCTCCCGCTCCCCTCCCCGCTCCGGCGACGATTCCCAGAAGGCGGTGCGCACCGTGCCACTGACGACGAACTGACCGTGGCCCTCTCCCAGGTGCTGGGCGACGCGGCCGAGTTGACGCCGAACGGTACACAGGCAGCTGAGCAGCGACGCGAGCGGTCGTCGCGGGAGTCCTGGCGTGCCCGCAACTGTCGGAGCAGCGGTTCAACCAGCTGCCGGTACTACTCCCGGGCGGGACGATCCGGCCGGTGGGCGGCTCATGGCCGGGAAACCGCGACCCGCACCGGCTGGGGACAGTGCTGACCTTCGGCGACGGGTCCGGTGCGAGCCTGATCGAGGTCACTGTGCAGTACACCGCCGACCGGATCGACCAGTTGGGCTACCTGGACGCGTTCCAGACGCCGATGGACTCCTGCGCGCGGACGGTTCTCCCGGACGGCTCGCTGCTGGTGATCGACCAGCTCCGCAGCCGGATCACCGACGGCGGCCTGGAGTGGCGGGCGTTCTGGGCCGCGCCGGGCGGCCGCCAGGTGCACGTGACCGAGTCCAGCGGCGAGCCGAGCCAGGTGAGGCGGCCCACGCCGCCGCTGACGGACGCCCAGCTCATCGCGATGGTCACCGCCCGCGCAGTGGGGCGAGGCGTTCGCCGCGCTGACGCCGGTGACCGGCGCCCCGGACGGCGCCGCCGCCGAACTGGCCGCCGACCTTCGCCGAGACCGCGAACGCCCTACTGGACCGGCTGGCCGGGCTGCCCCCGGCCGGGACCGCGTACGACACCGCACCCGGCGACCCGGCGCTGGGCCCGGACACGGTGAAGGCGGTCGCGCTCTTGCCCGGCTGGCGGTCCTGATCCTGGCCGGGGGACACGCGTGGGCCGCCCCCGTCGGGTGGGCGGGGGCGGCCTCGGCGTGCCGTCAGCTCTGCTTGATCGCGAGACGTCGAACTCCAGCACCACTTGTCGCCGACCAGCACGGCGTTCCAGGTGATGCCGAACTCCTTGCGGCTGATGGTGACCGAGCCCTCCAGGCCGACCCGGAGGTTGCCGTAGGGGTCGACGGCGTTGCCGGTGTACTCGAAGTCGATGCTGACCGGCTTGGTGGTGCTCTTGATGGTGAGGTCGCCGGTGACCCGGTACTCGCTGTCGGACTTCTGCTCGACCTGGGTGGTGCGGAAGGTGATGTCGGGGAAGTTCGGCGCGTCCAGGAAGTCGTTGGTGCGCAGGTGCTGGTCGCGCTGCTCGACGCCGGTGTCGATGCTCTGGGCCTTGATCACCACCTGGCCGGTGGACTTGGCCGGGTCGGCGCCGTCCAGGTGCGCGCCGCCCTCGAACTGGTGGAAGGCGCCGCGCACCTTGGTGACCATGGCGTGGCGGGCGACGAACCCGATCCGGGTGTGGGTCGGGTCGAGGACGTAGTCCCCGGTGAGCTCGGGCAGGCTGACGGTCATGGTCTGCGCTCTCTTCTCGCGGCGGTGCGTGGGCGGGGGCCGGCGGCTGCTCGCCCGGTCCCCCGCAAACGCTAGGCGTTCGGCCGCCGCCGACCCCCTGTGACACGCGGTCGGCGGGCCGGCGACGGACCGCTGAAAGGTCGCCGGCGGCTCGTCGGTGGGCTCAGCCGAAGCGGCCGTTGACGTAGTCGGCGGTGCGCTGGTCGGCCGGGTCGGTGAAGAGGCGTTCGGTGGGGCCGGACTCGACGATCCGGCCGGGGGTGTCGTGGTGGCGAGGAAGAACGCGCAGGACTGGGAGACGCGTTGGGCCTGCTGCATGTTGTGGGTGACGATGACGATGGTGACCCGGTGGCGCAGTTCGGCGATGGTCTCCTCGATCCGGCGGGTGGAGGTCGGGTCGAGGGCGGAGCAGGGTTCGTCCATCAGCAGGATCTCCGGGGAGACCGCGAGCGAACGGGCGATGCACAGGCGCTGCTGCTGGCCGCCGGAGAGCGCGCCGCCGGGGGTGCCCAGGCGGCTGCTGACCTCGTCCCACAGTCCGGCCTGCCGCAGGCTGGACTCGACCAGGTGGTCGCGCTCCTCGCGGCCCGCCCTGATGCCGTTGAGCCCGCTGAGTTGTCGTACAGCGACATGGTGGGGAACGGGTTGGGGCGCTGGAAGACCATGCCGATCCGGCGGCGGACCTCGGCGGGGCGGCGGCCGGGGGCGTAGACGTCCTCCCGGCGAGCAGCACCTCGCCGGCCAGCGCGGCGCCGCGCACCATCTCGTGCATCCGGTTGAGGATGCGCAGGTAGGTGGACTTGCCGCAGCCGGACGGGCCGATCAGCGCGGTGATCTCGCCGGCCCGCATCGCGAACGAGACCCGTTCGAGGACCTTGCGCTGCCCGAACCAGGCGGTGACCTCGCGGGTCTCCAGCCCGGACAGCGGGCGCCCCGGCGGCGCGGCGGCCACCGGCGGCAGCGGCACCGTGGGCGGATCGTCCTGGTCTCCGAACTTCTGTACGGGGAAGGGGGGTTGGGCGGTCTCGGTCATCGGGGGCGGTCCTTTCCCGGGAAGCCGGAGGGTGTCAGTAGACGTTGGGGAGCAGCGCGGCGGCGTTCTCGTACACCGACCAGAGCAGGGTGGCGACCACCGGCGCGAAGCACAGGTAGGCGGCGGCGCGGCGCCAGCGGCGGGCCGTGACGACGGCCGTGACGACGGCCAGCAGCAGGGCCAGCGACCAGAGTTGGAGCGCGGACAGGGCGCCCTTGTCGGCGGCCAGCGCCTTGTCGGCGCGGTGGTGGCGGGCCGCTTCGCGCCGGCCGGTTCGGGGTCGCCGTCCAGCCGGGCGCCGACCAGCACGGTGCTGGTGGGGACCCAGTCGGAGTCGCCGGTGACCAGCACCAGCCGGTTGGGCGCGGTGTCCTGGATCGGGTGGTCGCCGTCGCCGTAGGTGTTGACGGTGTAGTGGAAGCTGCCCTGGCCGGTGGTGACGTCGATCCGTCGCCGACCTCGAGCCGCCGAGGTCGGCGAACGGCGCGCCGAACGCGGTGGAGCGGCCGAACAGGACGGCCACGCCGGGCTGTCCGGGCAGCACGGTGTCGCGCCGGTGCCCGGGGCCGCGCATCAGGTCGCGGCCGGTGGTGCCCTCGACCACCACGGCCTGGCGCAGGCCGAGCGCCGGGATGTCGAGGACGGCCAGCGGCGCGCCGTCCTCGTGGGGCCGGTCGGTGCGGTGGCGTTGGCCAGCCGGTCGCGCAGGGTCGCGTAGGCGGTGGACTGGTGGCGGGCCTCCTGGAGGCCGGACAGCGCGAACAGGTAGCCCGCGAAGCCGAGCAGCAGCACGGCCGCCAGCGTCACCGCCCGGGCGACGGCCGGCAGCGGCGCCACCGGGCCCGCCGGGGCCCGGCTCGGAGCCGGACCCGTCGGCGTTCTTCCCCGGCACCGGTACCGGCGCGGACGCGGACGCAGGCGCGGGCGCGGGCGGCGGTACCGGTACGGCGCGGAGGGCCGTTCGAGGGCGGGCGCGGTCATCTGCGGGTCTCCTCGACTGCGGCGGATGCGGCGGATGCGAAGTGTGCGGCGGATGCGAAGCGTGCGGCGACTGCGACACCTGCGGCAGGCCCAGCGGGTACGGCAGGCACCACCGGTACGGCGGACCCCACGGGTACGGCAGGCACCACCGGTACGGCGTCCGCGGGCGGGTGGCGGTCCTCGCGGCGGGGTTCACCGGCTGCCGCCCGCCGGCCGGTCGCGGCGGCGCCACCAGGCGGCCAGCAGCGGGGGAGCGGCGGCGACCACGCCGAGCAGTTCGAGCGCGGTGAGGGTGGAGAGCAGCCAGTCCTGCGGCCGTCCGCCGAGCGCGACCACCGCGGCGGGCGCGGCGCCGCCGGTGCCCCCGCCGGTGCCGGAGCCGCCGCTGCTGGCGTCGAGCACCTCGCCGGTCTGCGGGTCGATCACCGGCTGGGCGGCGTCGGCCCCGCCGGTGCCCGTCCCGCCGGTGTCGCCCGTACCGCCGGTGCCGCCGCCCGTCCCGCCGGTGCCGGTGCCGCCGCTGCCGGAACCGCCTTTTCCGGAGCCGGAGTTGGCGCTGCCGGTCTTGACCGGCTGGCCGTTCTGCACGGTGCAGTCCAGCGGGCTGCCCTTCCTGTCGCAGGGGCTGGGCTGCGGGGCGTTCTTGAGCACGGTCAGCTCGCCGGCGGAGTTGAACGTCGGGTTGGGGCAGTTGGTGAGGGTGTTCGGGTCGACGGGGCTGGCGTTGCCGGGGATGTGCTGGGTCTGGAGCAGTCCGCCGCGCACCAGGTTGCGCGGGATCGGCGAGTAGCCGAGGTCGTCGGCCTCGCCCTGTCCGGCGCACAGCACGTACGCGAGGTAGCGGCTGAGCGCGCTGCCCTTGGCGTCGTTGAAGCGCGGCGGCACCGGGCGGGAGGCGTTCGCCCGGGGCACGATCAGGTAGCTGTAGGAGGAGATCGGGTAGGAGCGGGCGTCACCGTTGTTGTAGACGCCGTCGAGGTTCTGCTGGAGGTAGTCCGGGTCGTCGGGCGAGGTGCCGTCGTCGACGCCGCGGATCTTCGCGGCGGTCAGCGCCACCGCGACGTTGGAGGCGGTCGGCAGGGTGTAGTACCCGGCCGGGTTGAGCACCTTGACGACGGGCCAGTTGCTGCGCTTGGCGAAGGCGTACTCGTCGTAGCCGATCGCGCCGATGCCGGTCGGCGACTGGATGTAGCCGGCGACCACGTCGGAGCCGTTCTGCGCGGTCATCCGGCCGGACGGCGGGAAGAACTCGGTGTAGTCGCCGCAGCCGACGCCGTTGACCTTGGTGCAGTACGCGTCCCACTCGGCCTGGTGGGTGTGCTCCATCCAGCGGGTGAACTGGGCGGTGGCGCCGGAGCCGTCGGAGCGCACCACCGGGGTGATCGGGATCTTCGGCAGCGCCTTGCCGTAGTCGGCGGTGATCTTCGGGTCGTCCCAGGAGGTGATCCGGTTGGTGAAGATCCCGACGACGGTGTCGGGCGACAGCCGCAGGTCGGTGATCTTCTTGCCGCCGAGCTCCAGGTGGTACATCAGCGCGGTGCCGCCGGCCGTGATCGGGACGTAGGAGAAGCCGTACTGCGGGTTCTCCGCGCCGCCCAGGCCGCTGCCCTGCTTGCCCGGGTCCACCCCGCTGTCACCCTTGCTGCGGAACGGCACGTCGGAGGCGGTGAAGTCGTCCTGGCCGATGGACCATTGGACGCGCCCGGCGGCCGAGCCGACCGGGTTGAAGTCGATCTCGATGCCCATCGGGCCGACGTCGCGCCGCCACTGGTCGATGGCCGGCCCGGCCCAGCTGGAGCCGTCCGCGTTCAGCGAGGTCGCGGCGTGCGCGGGGGTCGCCCCGAGCAGCGCGGTGGGCAGGGCCAGCGCGGCGGTGAGCAGCGCCGAGGCCAGGTGACGGAGTCGCACGGGACGGGTCTTCCTTCTGTGACGTGTCATCGGTCCTCCACCGCCGGCGCGGTCGTGACCAGGACGGGTGCGGCCGCGGGTACGGGGACGGCTGCGGGTGCCGGTACGGCTGCGGGTACGGCCACGGGCGCGGTGTCCGCGGTGCGGGCCCGGCGCGGCGGGCGGCGGGTGGGCCGGTCGGCGGGGGCGCGGTGGCGGCCCAGCACCCGGGCGGTGACGAACAGCACCAGCACCACGGCCATCAGGGTCAGCGCGCCGGCGAACGCCCGGGCCACCATGTCGGGGTAGGGCTGCTTGACGTAGTTCCAGACGTACAGCGGCAGGCTGGCCTGGTTGCCGTGCAGCGGGTCGAGGTTCATCCGGGCGGTGAACCCGGCGGTGAGCAGCACCGGGGAGGTCTCGCCGACGCCGCGGGCCATGCCGAGCACCACGGCGGTGGTCAGTCCGGGTCGGGCGGTGGGCAGCACCACGTGCCACACGGTGCGCCACTGGGAGGCGCCGAGCGCGTAGGACGCCTCCTTGAGGGTGCCGGGGACGAGCCGGACGACGACCTCGGCGGCGCGGGTGACGATCGGCGTCATCATCACGGTGAGGGCGAGTGAGGCGGCCAGTCCGCTCTTCTCGGCGCCCAGGGTGAGGATGACCACGCCGAGCACGAACAGGCCGGCCACGATGGACGGCAGCGCGGTCATCGCCTCGACCAGCACCCGGACCGGCTTGACCACCCGGGCGCCGCGCCGGGTGTTCCCGGCCTCGACCAGGAAGACGGCGGTGAGGATGCCCAGCGGCACCGAGAACAGGGTGGCCAGGCCGAGCTGTTCGAGCGAGCCGACCACGGCGTGCAGGCAGCCGCCGGAGGTGATCGGCGACAGCGGGGCGGTGGTGCGCATGGTCTCGGTGAAGAAGTTCCAGTGCCGGGCGGCGTCCAGGCCGCGGACGGCGACGTAGCCGATCTGCTCGACGATGACGGCGAGCACCAGCAGGCCGGAGCTCCAGGCCAGCGCGGTGGCCAGCCGCTCGCGGACGGTCAGGGCGTCCCACTGGAGCCGCCCGGCGGCGGTGTACACCGCCAGGAACAGCAGGTACCAGCAGAGCAGGAAGCCGAACGCGCCGCTGAACGGCAGCACCCGCTCGTACAGCGCCCAGTCCAGGGCGAGCGAGCCGGTGGCGGCGCCCAGCAGGGTGAGCACCTCCTCGCGGGTGGTGCCGCCGAGCCTGATCCGCCGCTGCTCGGGCGGGGCGACGGTGTCGGCGGTGGCGGTCTCGACGGTGGCGGGAGCGGCGTCGGCGGTCTCGGCGGCGGCGGTCTCGGCGGCGGCGGGAGCGGCGTCGGTGGGAGCGGTGTCGGGGGTGTGGGGTGCATCGGGGTCCTCCGGTCAGTCCGAGGTCGAGGCGCCGGACCGGGACCGGCTGATGACGAACCCGGCGGCCACGTTGACCAGCAGGGTGAGGGCGAACAGCACCAGGCCGGCGGCCATCAGCGCGGACAGCGAGAGGCCGTCGGACTCGCTGAAGCGCAGCGCGATCAGCGAGGAGATCGAGCCGCCGCCGTTCTCCAGCACGTGCCAGGAGATCCGGAACACCGGGGAGATGATCAGCGCGACGGCGATGGTCTCGCCCATCGCCCGGCCGAAGCCGAGCATCACCGCGCCGATCACGCCGCCGCGCCCGAACGGCAGCACCACGGTGCGCACCATGCCCCAGCGGGTCGAGCCGAGCGCGTAGGCGCCCTCCCGTTCGCCCGCCGGGGCCTGCGAGAACACCTCGCGGCTGAGCGAGGTGATGATCGGGATGATCATCAGCGAGACCACCGTCCCGGCGATGAACGTCGAGGAGGTGTACGAGGTCGGGGTGTCGCCGGTGCGCACCTCCAGGAACGGCAGCGGCCCGCCGAGGTGGTTGGCCAGCCAGCGGCACAGGCCGACGAACCGCGGCTGGAGGAAGAACAGGCCCCACAGCCCGTACACGATGCTGGGGATGGCGGCCATCAGGTCGACCAGCGAGACCAGCGCGGGCCGCAGCCGCACCGGCGCGTACTCGGAGATGAACAGCGCGGCGGTGAGCGAGACCGGCACCGCGATGCACAGCGCGATCACCGCGATCAGGATGCCGTTGGGCAGCACGGCGGCGATGCCGAAGGTGTGCGCGGCGGTGCGCCAGTTCTGCTCGGTGAGGAAGGACCAGCCGACGGCGCGCAGCGCCTCGGTGCCGCGCATCAGCAGGAAGAAGGCGATCAGCCCCATCAGGACGAACACCGACAGGCCGGCGGCGCGCAGCACGCCGCGGAAGGCCCGGTCGGCGGGCGAGGCGGGGGCACTGATCGGGCGGGGCCGGTCGGGGTCGGGCGTCGGCGGTGGGACGCGGGTGTCCGTCGGCTGGACGGCGGCTGTCATGGTGTCAACTCTCGGCGCGGTGAGGGTTCCTGGGGTGTTCCGGACGGGCCGGTGGTCGCCGGACGGGCGCGCGGGGCGCCCGTCCGGCGGGGCGGGGTCGGCCGCGGCGGGTCAGCTACGGCGGGTCAGCCGCGACCAGAGCCGCCCGGTGCCGCGCCGGAGGTTCGCGCCGGCGGCGGTGCCGCCGAGGAACAGCGCGGCGGGTCCGCCGACCAGCAGGACGGCGCCGGTGGCGAGGATCACGGGCAGCAGCAGCCGGGCCATCCCGGCCCGGTCGGCGGCGGCCTGCCCGACCGGGGCGGCGGCCAGGCCGGGCGAGGGGCTGCCGCCGGGCGTGCCGGGGGCGGCGGCGCTCTGCGCGGTGGTGCCGCCGGGGCCGTCCGCACCGCCCGTCCCGCCGCCGGCGGTGGTGTCGCCGACGCTGCCGTTACCGTTGCCGCCCGAACTCCCGCCGGAGCCGCCGCCGTTGGAGCCGGACCCGGAGCCGGAGCCGTCCCCGGTGCCGGTGTCGGCGGGCTTGCTCGGCGTGCCGCCGTCCTGCGCGGCGACGTGGGCGGCGGCGGCCTTCGCCTGGGCGAGCTGGGCCTTGGTCAGGCCCGCGTACCCGAGGGCGAGCTGTCCGGCGGCCCGCCCGTAGACCTGGCCCTTGGCGGGGTCGGTGACGTCGCGCACGAAGGTGCTCACCGCGGCGCTCCTGGCCTGGCCGAGGCCGTCGGTGGGCAGCATCGCGTACTGCACCATGGTCAGCGGGTACGCCTTCGGGTCCTTGGCGTAGGCGGAGCCCGCGTCGCCGTACGGGAGCTGCTGGGTGCCGGTGGCCTCGTCGAACGGCATGTCGTCGGCGGCGGCCTGCATCGCGGTGATCGTCGGCGTGGTGAACCCGCCCGCCGGGTTGGGCAGTTCGGCCTCGGGCAGGCTCATCGCCTGGGCGTTGCCGCTGTCCATGACGGCGAACAGCGCCCGGCTGCCCGGGGCCATGGCGCGGCACTTCTCGTGCTGGCCGTCCGCGTTGACGTAGGGCAGCTGGCAGGACAGGCGGTTCTCCAGCACCATCCGCAGCACCTGGCCGAGGCCGCCCAGCACGGGGTTCCACTCGTACTGCTTGTGGTTGTTCTGGCCGGTGTAGTCCAGCGCCTGGAACGAGTCGACCGGGTAGCCGGTGAAGTTCGACGGCAGGAACTTCGTGTTGACGTGGGTGCCCCACGGGTCGGGGCGCCCTGGAGGAACTGCGCGGCGTCCGGGTCGGCGACGATCCACTCGGTCAGCCGGTGCACCAGGTCGGTGGTCCCGCCGACCACCACCGGCTCGGTGTTGGCGAGGTTGCCGCAGCCGGGCCAGGTCACGCCGGGCGAGACGTCGGCGTTGAGCTCGCGGAACTCCTCGTCGTCGAACATGCAGAGCGGGTTGCCCCGGACGGTGTCGGTGTCGTCGTCGTTGTAGTAGCGGTAGGTCTGGGTGAGCATCTTGGCCAACAGCCGCTGGTTGAGCCGCACCCGGCGGACCTGCCGGTGGGTGGCGCTGTCGTCGACGACGAAGACCACCGAGATGGCGCTGTTGGCGAGCGGCGCGTAGACGTACGGGCGGGTCGGCGGGTCGGTGCTCGGCAGCGAGGTCAGCGCGACGTCCGCGCCGGACCTGCGCAGGAAGGCCGCCCGGGCCTGCGGCTCGCCGTTGCCGACGGAGTACTGCACCCGCAGCGGGTCGCGGGCCAGGCAGCTGCCGGTGCGCCACTGCTGCACGGCCCGGTCGGCCATCTCCAGGCCGATCGCGGAGAAGTCCGCGTCGCCGGCGGTGCAGGCGTCGGGGGTCGGCGCGAACTCCAGCGGGACGGTGACGTGCCGCTTCCAGGCGCAGGACTCGCCGGAGAGGAAGCTGGTGCCGCTCGGGCGGAGCAGGAACGAGGCGTCCGTGGCGGTGTCGAAGGTGAAGTCCATGTCGATCGAGTGGTCGTCGCAGTTGATCACCACGTCGGGGTAGCTGGTGGCGCCGATCGAGTCGCCGCCGTAGTTCGGTTCGATCACCAGCGAGCACCTGTGGGTGGCGTCGCAGCCGAGGCCCTGGCTCTGCGCCGCGGTCCAGAGCTCGATGTCCGCCTCGCCGGTGCCGTCCGGGTGGGTCGCCGCGATCACCATGTTCGACGGGAACTCCGGGGCCGGTCCGGCCGCGGGCGGCTCCTGCAGGAAGCCCCCGGCCGGGTCACCGCCGTACAGGGTGGAGCCGTAGCAGTCGGTGACCTTCGGGTCCTCGCCCCGGCACTGGTAGATCCGGACCGGGTAGTAGGCGTCCCGGGCCAGCGGGGCGATGACCTGGACGGGCTGGCCCATGTAGTCGACGGTCGGCGTGAGGCCCGTCCAACTGACGTGCACCACCTGGTTCCTGAGGTCGTTGACCTGCGAGACGGTGACGGTCCCCCGCGGGCCGTCGGTCCAGGTGTTCGGGTCGAACCGGGCCGGTCCCTCCACCGTCTTCCCCGAGGCCGCCAGGGCGGGCTGGACCCCCGGTCCGCCGAGCGGCAGGAAGACTACGGTGGCGGCCACCGCCCAGGCCAGCACGGCCGCCAGGTAGGTCCGCGACGGACGCGATCCGGTTCTCGGCCCCCAAGGGCGGGTTCTCATCGGCGCAGCACCTCCGGCGACGGCGCGCCGAATCGGGCACGCACGGGTGACAGGGAGCGGAGCCGCCGTCCGGCCGCCCCGACGCCATTCGGCCAGTCCCGCCTGGCCGCTCGCTGTCCACCAGGTGTACGAGACCCCAATTAGTGCTCGAATCAAGCCAATTGGCGTACCGTCAGAAACGCGGACCGCCCGTCCGGAATCAGCCGCAGGGGCGTCGGACGGGCGGGGGCGCTGCGCCTGCCGCCCGGCGTCAGTCCTTCCCCTCCCCTGCGCCGCCCCCTGCGCCGCCCCGTCCGCCGCCCCGTCGGGGCCGGTCTCGTCCCGGTGGGTGAGGGCCAGGGCGCTGCCCGCGATGCCGATGACGATCAGTGCGACGGCGATGCTGACCCAGCCGGCGTTCTCCCAGTAGACGTCGTCCAGGTCGATCAGGTTGGCGGTCTCGTCGACGACCAGGGCGGCGCCGATGCCGTAGGCCAGGCCCATCCAGGTCCGCCAGCGCGCCGACCGCTCGACCAGGCCCAGCGCGCCGACCACCATCAGGATGAGGATGCCCCAGACGTAGTGGTGGATGTGGACGCCGCCCGCCGAGACGTTGCCCACCCCGGCGGCGTCGATGTGGATCAGCCAGGTCAACAGCCGCAGGAAGCCGAACGTGAGGGTGAAGCCCCACCACGCCAGCACCAGGCCGCGCCGGGTCGGGGAGACCTCCCGCCAGCGGCGGGGGCGGCGCCCGCTCCGCTTCGACGCGGGCGGCCGGTCCCGCGCGTGCTGCTGCGCGTGCTCCTGCCCGGGCTCCCGCTCGTGCTGCTGTCCGTGCTCCGGGGATGCGTCCACCCGGCGACCCTAAGCCCGTCGCACCGCCGCACCGAACCGGCACGCCACGGGCCGCCGCCGTCCCGACCCCTCCCGGCGCCCCCTCCCGCCGCCCCGTCCCGTCCGTTCCGTCCGTTCCGTCCGTCCTGTCCGTCCGGTCCGTCCCGCGGAGGCATGATCGACCGGGTCGGGGGCAGTCGAGTGTCCGGCAGACGATCGACGCACACCGACGAGGAGGCAGCTGTGACCAGCGGACTGTGGGGCTACGAGGGCGCCGAGGGCTACACCGCGGGCTCGGACCTGACCGGCTACCGGGTCGAGGCCACCGACGGCCACATCGGCAAGGTCGACAAGCACACCGAGGACGTCGACGCCGGTTACATCGTGGTCGACACCGGCCCGTGGATCTTCGGCCACGAGGTGCTGCTCCCGGCCGGCACCATCACCCGGATCGACCACGAGGACCGGGCGGTGTACGTGAACCGCTCCAAGGACGAGGTGAAGAACTCGCCCGCCCGCGACGCGGGCCACCACACCGACGATCCGGCCTACCGCGACCAGCTCGGCGGCTACTACAGCGGCGGAACCATCTGACCCCGCCCGTCCCCCACCCGCCGGGGCCCCGCGCGTACCACGCGCGGGGCCCCGGCGCTGCCGTGCCGTCGGGCCGACCTGACGAATCGGTCGGGCGGAGCGTCAGGAGGCGGGCGTGTAGGCCACCGTGAAGGAGCCGACGCTCTGGCCCGCCGCGAAGAAGGTGGTGTGCAGCTTGGTGTCGAGGTACTGGGCGCCCGCGGCGTCCAGGACCAGCGAGGTGGCGGTCAGGTTCTGCGTGGTGCCGCTGTAGGTGATGGCGTTGTCACCGGCCGGGTCGAACAGCGCCACCGGGGTGGTCGAGCCGTCCGGGACGGCGGTCAGCGTCCAGTCCTCGAAGGAGAAGGCCAGCTGGTAGAAGGAGACCGCGCTGCCGGTCTTCGCGTCGACGAACAGCAGGCCGCCGCCGAGCTGGACGCCGCCGAAGAAGTCGCGCAGGCCGCCGGTGCCGTCGGTCACCGGGAAGCTCGCCGACAGGCCGGTGGTCGCGTTGTAGCCCGCGGTGGCGGTGGGCAGCGGCACGGCCACGATGCCGGCCTGGGCGGCCTGCTGGAAGAAGGCGTTGCTCTCGTTGATCACCGCGTTGCCGGCCGCCGGGGCGGCGGAGGCGGAAGTGGCGGAGGCGGCGGTGGCGACGAGGGCGAGGCCGGCGGCCGCGGCGGCGATCCGGACGGTGAGACGGGACATCGTGGCTCCTTCGGACGGGGTGCGCGGTGGCACCCGGTGCATGGTGGCGCGTGGTGCGTGGCGGCGCGGGGCGCGGGACGGTGCTGCGCGGTGGCGCGTGGTGCGTGGTGCGTGCTGACACGTGGTGCTTGATGGTGCGTGCTGACGCGTGGCGCGTGATGGTGCGTGGTCGTACCTGGTGCCGCGAAGGGCCGCCGCCCGTCCCGGGTGTGGCCGGGACGGGCGGCGGGTGGTGCGGGGGTGACGGACCCGGGGCGGGAGCGTCAGATGGTCGAGCCGCAGGACGCGGCGGCCAGGTTGAGGTAGCCGTAGCTGGTGATGCTGGCGCGGCCGGCGGTGGAGCAGATGTAGCCGGTCGGGCCGAAGATCGCGCGCAGGGCGGTGCTCTGGGTGGTGGCCGGGCTGGCGTTCCACTCGCCGGCGCGGACCACGTTGTAGAGCACCCGGCCGTAGGTCGGGTTGGCGAACGCGGCGTTCAGGGTGCCGGTGCCGGTCAGCGGGGCGACGCCGTTGATGTTGCGCAGGGTCAGGTTGCCCTTGTCGTCGGTGGCGGTGGTGTGACCGTTGGCCTGGCCCACCCAGTGGCCGACGGAGTACGGGAAGATGACGTTCGGGTCGTTCAGCGCGGCGTCGGTGCCCTCGTTCTCCTCCGGGCCGCTGACGACGCAGGCGCCCAGGACCGGGTTGCCGATGGCGCCCAGGAAGAAGGAGCGGGTGCCGGAGCTGAGCTGCGGCAGGTAGGGCTTGATGGTGCCGGCGGTGCCGCCGAAGTTCGACCAGTTGGTCTTGCCGGCCTTGCAGGAGTAGATGTCGTTCAGGTCCTGGGTGGTCAGGTTGGTCGGGGCGTTGCCGCCGGACTTCGCCGACCAGGTCACCGCGTCCTTGGCGAACGCCACGAACAGGATGGTGGCCGGGTCGGTGCCCTGCCGGGTGCGGGAGGAGCGCGCGAAGTCCAGGGTGGTGCTGGTGGTGGCGTTCAGCGTGGAGATGCCGGCGCCGGAGCCGTTCGGGCGGGTGATGCTGCCGGCGCCGGCCTTCGGGGTGATGGTGGCCGAACCGGTCGCGTCCCAGCTGTACAGGTGCGGCAGGGTGGAACCCGCGCCCAGGGTGGCGTTGTAGTCGACCGAGAACTGGTTGAGCAGAGCCTGCGTGGTGTCCGAGCCGGCACCGACGATGTCCTGGGCAGCCGGGGTGACACCCGTGGCCGGGTCAGCCATCGCCGGGACGGCGACGGTGGCGAGAGCGGCGGCGGTCATCGCGGCGGCCGCGAACGCCTTGGCAGCGGTGTGACGCATGGTCCTGTTCCTCCATCAAGGAAAGTCCTAGCAGGACCGGGCCTGGCGGGGCCCGGTGCCGGAGAGCTCCGCGGCTTCCCGGCGGAGTGATCCTCGCCGCGACCGCCCGCCGTCCGGAAGCACCGCCTCCCCCGGCCGACCCGCCGCCGACGCTCCGCCGTTTCTCTCGAAACTCCTGCTCAGCAAGGTGGTTGACGGCCCGTCGACCACCCTTCGCACCACGGAGGCGTTCTTCTCCAGGTGTGCCCACGGGGTCACCCCGGCCATCTCCGCTTCACTCCCGCTGCACCGGCCCCGCGCAACCCGCACCACCGGCCCGCATCCGTCCGGGCGACACCCGGCCCCGCGCCGGAGGCCGAAGACAACTCTGGCCGACAGTAGGCGGGTTGACGGCCGAGCGGCCATGCCGTCCACTTCCGCGAGCAGCCCCGCCCGGGGGGTGGGAGGAAACCTCCACCACCCTCGGGGGTACGCCAATCGGCCCCAGCCACAAGGGGGTTGGGGGAGCCCCGGTACGCCTACCAGCCGGGCGACAGGGCCGAGCCGCCACCCAGGCGGCGCAACCGCTGGACGTGGTCGGCGCCCTGGAGGAAGGCGGTCACGCTCTGCCGGCACTGGTCGCGGCGCAGGTAGCCCCGGGCGCTGCGGGCGATCGCCTCGCCGCCGCCCGCGCCGACCCGGGTGGTACGGGCGGGCAGGTGCGCCGTCCAGACCCAGAGCCGGTCCTCGCGCTGGCCCAGGACGAACCGCAGGGCCGCCCGTTCGGCCAGCAACTCCCCTATTCCGGCGGCCAGTTCGCGGTCGTTGCGGTAGGCGCGGACGGCCGAGGCGAGCCGCCTGCCGTTCGCGGCCACCAGCGACCAGCCGACCCGGCCGTCCGCCCCGCGCACCGGCACCAGCCGGGGGCCGCGGCCGGTCTCCACCGTACTCACGAACCGTCCCCGGCCCGGGGTCCGGGCCCGCCGCCGGGCCCGCCGCCGGGTCCGACGCCGGGTCCGACGGGGGCGGGGGCCTCCGCCGCCGCTTCCGCCTCCGCCGCTGCCGCCTCCCCCGTCTCCGACATCCGGGCCACCAGCGCCATGAACCGCCGGAACGCGTTCTGGCAGGTCGCGTAACGCTCGTACGCCCGGCTCGACTTGACCAACGGATTACCGCGCGGCCCGGGCACCACCCAGGTCCAGCCCAGCCCGTCGCGGACATGGGTGATCCGCGCCACCAGCGCCGGCCCCAGGGCGACCAGCTCCGCGAACGCCCGCTCGGCGTCGACGGACGACTCGTGGACGGAGGAGGACACCGCCACCACCCGGCCGTTCATCGCCTTGAGCTGCCACTGGAACCGCCCGTTCGGCGCCCGCTCCGTGAACAGGCCCTCCCCGCGCACCGCCGCTACCCCCGGATTGTCTGCCGGACCACGGCCGTTCCCCGGCCGCGCCACCGAACACCCTGCCGCCCCGCGTGGACCACGGACCGGACGCACATCGTCACGCCGCGAACGCTATGTGTGCACAGAGGAGGTCCGGAAGTGGAATCCCTCCCACGCCGACGCTGTTCGCCCCGAAGTTCTCCCTCGTTAATGCGGGACGCTCCGGACCGGACCCCTTGCGCGCCGCGCCCCGCCGCCGTCCGGCCCTTCCCGTTCACGCGCCGGGCCCCGACGGACCAGCCGTACGCGGACGCTACCGCGGCGATACGCCGGTCCAGCAGCATGACCGCGGGGGCCGGGAGCGATCACCCCGCCGGTACGACGTCGGCCGCCCGCCGGATCACAGCAGCGGACAAGGACAGGTGGAATCATGAAGAAGCTCCTCAAGCGGGCCGCCCTCACGACGGCGGTCACCGCGCTCGCGGCCACCGGAGTCGCCGTCACCCCCTCGGTGGCCCAGGCGGCCACCTACAACGGCGTGTGCGGTTCCGGCTACGGCGTCATCGACACCCTGCCGCTGCTCGACGGGACGGTCTTCCTCACGTACAACAGCTCCAACGGCTACAACTGTGTCGTGACGGTCCGTAACCACCCCAGCTCCTACCTGCTGGAGATGGAGGCGTCGATCAAGAAGAGCGGCACCACCCAGTGGAAGCAGGACCTGGACTTCTACACCACCTACGCCGGTCCCGTGTACCTGTACGCGCCGGGGACGTGCATCGACTGGCAGGGTGGCATCAACGGCGAGATCAACAACCAGCTCCACTCCCACTGCAGCTGACCCACCGCAGCTGACTCCGCTCGCCGCGCACCGCGTCCCGTCCTCCGAGTGGGCGGCGCCCGGCGTTCGCCGCCGTGAGGTCCACCGCCTGCTGCTCCGCAGGCGGGGACGGAACCGAGGGGCCGTCACCTGACCGGGTGACGGCCCCGGCGCGTTCCGGGAACCGGACGTCCAACCGCCGGGCAGCCGCAGGCACCCGGCACTGCTTCCGCCCCGGCCCTGCCGCGCCCCCCGGGGCAGGGCCGTCCGGGCCGGACCGCCTCGCACTCCGCCTACGCCGAGCTGTTCGGCCCCGCCCGTTCGACCTGGCCACCTTCCCCGACGACGAGGGCCACGACGCACTCGTCCTCGTACTCGTCCTCGTGCACTCGATGTCCCCGACTCGCTCCGGCCGGCACCAGCCGGGCCATCGAGCGGACCGTCGCCCGGCTCGGCGGACTCCGCCGGTTCCACCGCCACCGCGTACGCACGAGCACCCACTTCGCGGCCTCCGTCACCACCGCATCGCCGCCGCCCTCGGCTGCCGCCGCGGACCGCCGACTGACATGACTTCGTGCCCGGTTGCGGCCGTCACCGACTGCCTGCCGCCCGGGGGCCTCCGGGCCGCACGGCGTCCTTCGCGGGCTCGTTCCCGGCCGGGCTGCGGCATCGGGTGCTGGACGACTGGACGGCGTACGGCTTCTCGGCGCACCGGGTGCGCGCCCGGTGGGCCACCAGCGGCCACCAGCAGTCACCAGCGGCCACCGGAAGGTTTCGTTCGGATGCCGAATGTTGCGGTGGTGCTACGCCGCGCAACCGCCCGGGCCGGGGCCCCCGCCGGGGACGGTCCCCCGTTCGCGCGCCGTCCCGCTGCGGCTCCCGGGGGCGCTACTATCCGTGCCATGAGCGCTGCAGAACTCGAACCCGACCCCGCACCGACGCTGTCGGAGATCGCCCGGGCGGCCGGCGTCTCGGCGCCGACAGTTTCGAAAGTGCTGAACGGCCGGGCCGACGTCGCGCCCGCCACCCGGGCCAAGGTCGAGGAGATCCTGCGCCGCACCGGCTACCAGCGCCGCCGCACCGCCGCGCCGCCGTCCCGGCTGCTCGACCTGGTCTTCCACCAGCTCGACAGCGCCTGGGCGATGGAGGTGATCCGGGGAGTGGAGAACGTCGCCCGGGACGAGGGGCTGAGCGTGGTGCTCTCCGAGTCCGCGGGACGGCTCACCCCGGGGCAGACCTGGGTGGACGGCGTGCTGGCCCGCCGACCGGCCGGGGTGGTGCTGGTGCTGTCCGAGCTGGACGCCGCCCAGCGCGACCAACTCACCAGCCGCGACATCCCGTTCGTGGTGCTGGACCCGGCCGGCGACCCGGCCGAGGGAGTGCCCGCCGTCGGCACCGGCAACTGGCAGGGCGGCCTCGCCGCCACCCGCCACCTGCTCGACCTGGGCCACCGCCGGATCGCGATGATCTCCGGACCGTCCGGCATGATGTGCAGCCGCGCCCGGATCGACGGCTACCGCACCGCACTGGGGACCGCCCGGCTGCCGGTGGACCCGGAGCTGATCCACGAGGGCGACTTCCACCACGAGGCCGGGTACGCCGCGGCCCGCGCCCTGCTCACCCGGCCCGACCGGCCCACCGCGATCTTCGCGGGCAACGACCTGCAGGCCCTCGGCGTGTACGAGGCCGCCCGTGAACTGGGCCTGCGGGTGCCGGAGGACCTCTCGGTGGTCGGCTTCGACGACCTGCCGCTGGCCCGCTGGGTCGGGCCGCCGCTCACCACGGTGCGTCAGCCGCTGGTGGAGATGGCCGAGACCGCGGCCCGGCTGGCCGTCGGCCTGGGGCGCGGCGAGCACCCCTCCGCCACCCGGGTCGACCTCGCCACCAGCCTGGTCGTCCGCGCCAGCACCGCCCCGCCGCCCGCCGACGCCTGAGCGGCGCCCCGCCCACCCTCGCTCACCCGCACTCGCCCGCGCGCGGTCCGGACCCTCCGGGCCGCGCGCGGGTGGTTGACGCCCTCGCCGGGCTCCCCTACCGTCGTCCGGGTCGCGCCGTAACATTCGGCCGGAGTTCGAAATTTTCGATCCGTCAGGAGGGGGCACCATGGTCGAGCCCGCGCCCGACGCCGCAGGCCCGCCGCCGTCGGCCGGCACCCTCACGCTGACCTTCGACGACGGCCCGCACCCGGACTCCACGCCCGAGCTGCTCGCCGCGCTCACCGCCGCCGGGCACCACGCCACCTTCTTCCTGTGCGGCGCGCAGGCCGAACGCCACCCCGAACTGGTCCGCGCCCTGGACCGGGCCGGCATGGCGATCGGCAACCACAGCTGGTCGCACCCCTCCCTGCCGGGCCTGCCGCGTTCCGCCGCCCGGGACGAGATCGAGCGCACCAACCGGCTCCTGACCGCGCTCACCGGCCGCCCGCCGACGCTGTTCCGACCGCCGTACGGGGACACCGACCCGGCGATCCGCTCGCTCGCCGCCGCAGCGGGCCTGACCGAGACGCTCTGGGAGGTCGACACCCGCGACTGGGACGGCCCGCCGCCCGCCGAGATCGCCGCCGCGGTGGCCGCGGCCCGCCCCGGCGACACCGTACTGCTGCACGACCACGGCAACCGCAACACCGTCACCGCGCTGCCCGGCGTCCTGGCCGCCCTCACCGCCCGCGGCCTGCGCTCGACCCCGCTGCCCCGCTGACCCTCCCGCCGCCTTCCGGCCCCTCCCCCGCACTCCGGTGGCCGGGCGCACCCGCCCAGCACCACGCGCCCGGCCACCGGTGAACCCGCCGCACCGCACCACGCGGCCGGAGGGCCCCGGCCTGAGCGGTGGAGGCGCGTCCGGTCAGGCGGTCTCGGCCAGCCAGAGGCCCGCCGGGTCGGAGTGCAGGCTGCGGACGGTGACCAGGGCCGCGCCGAGGACGGGGCCGCGGCGGCCCAACGGCGAGGCGCGCAGGGCCTCTTCGGGCCAGGGGCGGACCCGGATCAGCGCGGCCAACTCGGTCCGCATCGCGGGCAGCAGCCAGTGCGCCAGGTCGGCGTAGCCGCCGCCGAGGACCAGCGAGTCGGGGTCGACCAGGTTGACCGCGGCGGCCAGCGCGGTGCCCAGCGCGGTGCCGGCGTGCCGGAGCGCGCGCCGGGTCGCCGGGTCGCCCTGCTCCGCACGGCGGGCCAACTCGGCGATGGGGTCACCGTTCTGACGTCCCGTCAGGCTCGTCGCACCGGGCGGCCCGCTGGAACCGTCCGGCCGGTCCTGCCGGTCCGACCGCTCCAGCCGGTCCGGCTCGTCGAACCTGTCGGGCCCGTCCAGTGCGTCCAGTTCGTCCAGTTCGTCGGTGAACCCGGCGGAGCGGAGCACCGCGGCCAGGCCCGCGTACGGTTCGAGGCAGCCGCGGGCGCCGCAGGAGCAGGGGCGGCCGTCGGGGCGGACGGTGAGGTGGCCGAGTTCGCCCGCGAAGCCCTGGACGCCGCGGAACAGGCGCCCGTCCAGGACGAGCGCGCCGCCGATGCCCTCGCCGGCCGAGACGTGCACGAAGGTGCCGCTGCCGGTGCCCTGCCAGAGTTCGGCCAGCGCGCCGAGGTTGGCCTCGTTCTCGACGGCGGGGGCGCTGCCGGGGCCGGGCCACAGCTCGGTGACGTCGACCTGGTGCCAGCCCAGGTTGGGGGCGTGCTCGACCTGGTTGGCGGGGCTGCCCAGCGGGACGCTGCCGGGGACGGCGAGCACCCGGCCGACCACCCGCAGGCCGAGCGCGGTGGCCTCGCGTTCGGCCCGGTCGGCGAGTTCGGCGAGGTCGGCGAGGGTCTGCTCGGCGGAGCGGCCCGCGTTCGCGGCGGGGCGGTGCAGTTCGACCCGGACCTCGCCGCGCAGGTCGAGGACGCAGGCGCTGAGGTGCTCGACGCCGATCTCCAGGCCCAGCCCGGCCGGTCCGTTCCCGTTCGGCACCAGGGCCCGGCCGGGGCGGCCGACCCGGCCGCTGCGCTCCAGTTCGCCCTCCAGCAGCAGGCCGCCGCCGATCAGTTCGTCGACCAGGCTGGAGACGGCGGTCCGGGTCAGCCCGGTGCGGCCGGCCACGTCGGCGCGGGAGAGCGGGTGGGCGGCGGCGACGGTGCGCATCACCAGGGCGAGGTTCTGCCGCCGCATGTCCTGCTGGGAGGCGGGGCCGCGCCTGGTCGCGGGGTCGCCGTCAGGCGGCTGCTGCTGCCCGTCCTCTGTCACGTCCGCCCTGTCCCTCCGCGCCGCTGTCCGCCGCACCGTCTGTCCGCCGCCTGCTGTTCACTGCTCGTCCGGTGGACCCGTCCGGTGGGCCCGGCCGGGCCGTGGTCGCCGCCGCCCGGTGGACCCGTCCCCGCCGGCCGCCCCGTCCCGTCCGGTCGGGGTGGCCGCCCGGTGGGGTGCGGCCACCCCGACCGGACGGTCCGGTTCCGGTCACCGCGGGCCGTCCCCCTGGAGGGCGGCCGTCTGCGAAATGGTAGTCCCGATCCGTTCGAGTGCCGCGTCGTCCCGGGCCAGGGCGGGCAGCACCGGGCCGTCGGCGGTGCCCCAGCGGCGGGCGACGGCGTCGGCGCGCTCGCCGGTGAGCAGCGCGGCGGCCTGGGCGGCGGCGCCGAGGGCCACCAGTTCGCGGGCGGCGGGCAGTTGGACGGGGCGGCCGGAGAGCCGGCGGACGGTGTCCTGCCAGGCCCGGCCCCGGGCGCCGCCGCCGATCAGCAGGATCGGCCGTTCGGGGTCGGCGGCGCCGGGGCCGTCGACGGCGAGGACGTCGTCGAGGGCGGCGAGCAGCGAGTACGCGGCGCCGTCGTAGGCGGCCTGGAGGAGTTGCCCGGCGGTGGTGTCGTGGCGCAGGCCGTGCAGCAGGCCGCTGGCGTGCGGGAGGGCGGGGGTGCGTTCGCCGTCGAGGTAGGGCAGCAGGACGGCGCTGCCGCCGGGTTCGACGTCCTGGCGGTCGCGGCCGAGCAGGGCGGCGATCCGGTCGACGGCGAGGGTGCAGTTGAGGGTGCAGGCGAGCGGGAGCCAGCCGTCGAGGGCGTCGGCGAAGCCCGCGACGGTGCCGGTGGGGTCGGCGGGGCGGTGGCGGGCGACGGTGTAGACGGTGCCGGAGGTGCCGAGGCTGAGCACGGGGGTGCCGGCGGTGAGGCCGAGGCCGAGGGCGGCGGCCATGTTGTCGCCGGTGCCGGCGGCGACGAGGGTGCCGGGGCGCAGCGGTCCGCCGGGGCGGGCGTGGCCGGCGGGCGTTCCGGCGGGGATGACGGCGGGGAGCAGGGCGGGGTCGAGGCCGAGGTGGTCGAGGACGGCGGGGTGGTAGCCGTCGGGGGTCCACCAGCCGGTGCCGGAGGCGTCGCCGCGGTCGGTGGTGGCGGTGCCGGTGAGCCGTTCGGTGAGGTAGTCGTGCGGGAGGCGGACGGCGGCGGTGCGCGCGGCGTGCTCGGGTTCGGTGGCGCGCAGCCAGGCCCATTTGGCGGCGGTGAAGGAGGCGCCGGGGACGCTGCCGAGTTCGGCGGCCCACCGGTCCGGGCCGAACTTCCGCACCAGTTCGGCGGCCTGGGGTGCGGAGCGGACGTCGTTCCAGAGCAGGGCGGGGCGGACGGGGGCTCCGGCGGCGTCCAGGGTGACCAGTCCGTGCTGCTGGCCGCCGACGGCCAGGGCGTGGGCGCGGTCGGCCCAGCCGGTGGCGGCGACGGCGGCGGTGAGGGCGTCCCACCACTGGGCGGGGTCGCTCTCCTGGCCGTGGCGGGAGTCGACCCGGTGGGGGGCGCGGCCCTCGCCGAGGACGCGGCCGGTCTCGGCGTCGACGGCCAGTGCCTTGGTGGACTGGGTCGAGCTGTCGACGCCGATCACCACCTGCGGGTGTGCCATGGGGGCGTGCTCCTGTCTGCGGTCGTCCGGTGCCGGTGTGCGGCCGTCCGGGGCGGGGTTCCCTCGGGTCCGGGTTCCCTCGGGTCCGGGTTCCCTCGGGTCCGGGTTCCGTCGGGTCCGGGTTCCGTCGGGCGGGGGTTCCGTCGGGTGTTACGCGCGGGGGCTTCCCTCCCGGGCTCGGCCATATTAATTTGTCTTTCGGCCTGACGAATAGACCCCGATCCGGGTTACCGTCGGTTCCGGCCCCGATTCGCGTCGGGCCGCCGGTCGATCCCTCGGTCGATCCACCCGGTCGATCACCAGCGTTTGGAGTACGAGATGAGCCAGCTCACCCCCACCCCCGCCGACAAGTTCACCTTCGGCCTGTGGACGGTCGGCTGGCAGGGCCGCGACCCGTTCGGCGACGCCACCCGTCCGGCCCTGGACCCGGTCGAGACGGTGGAGAGGCTCGCCGGGCTGGGCGCGTACGGCGTGACCTTCCACGACGACGACCTGGTCCCGTTCGGCTCCTCGGACGCGGAGCGGGAGGCGGTCGTCAAGCGCTTCCGCGCCGCCCTGGAGTCCACCGGCCTGCGGGTGCCGATGGCCACCACCAACCTGTTCACCCACCCGGTCTTCAAGGACGGCGCGTTCACCGCCAACGACCGCGACGTGCGCCGCTACGCCCTGCGCAAGACCATCCGCAACATCGACCTGGCGGTCGAGCTGGGCGCGAGCGTGTACGTCGCCTGGGGCGGCCGGGAGGGTGCCGAGCACGGCGCGTCCAAGGACGTCCGGGTCGCCCTCGACCGGATGAAGGAGGCCTTCGACCTGCTCGGCGACTACGTCACGGAGCAGGGCTACGACCTGCGCTTCGCGATCGAGCCCAAGCCGAACGAGCCGCGCGGCGACATCCTGCTGCCGACCATCGGCCACGCCCTCGCCTTCATCGAGCGCCTGGAGCGCCCCGAGCTGGTCGGCGTCAACCCCGAGGTCGGCCACGAGCAGATGGCGGGCCTGAACTTCCCGCACGGCATCGCGCAGGCGCTGTGGGCGGGCAAGCTGTTCCACATCGACCTGAACGGCCAGTCCGGCATCAAGTACGACCAGGACTTCCGGTTCGGCGCGGGCGACCTGCGGCAGGCGTTCTGGCTGGTCGACCTGCTGGAGTCCTCCGACTACCAGGGCCCGCGGCACTTCGACTTCAAGCCGCCGCGCACCGAGGACATTGACGGCGTGTGGGCCTCCGCGGCCGGCAACATGCGCAACTACCTGCTGCTCAAGGAGCGCGCGCTGGCCTTCCGCGCCGACCCGCAGGTGCAGGAGGCGCTGCGCGCCGCCCGCCTCGACCAGCTCGCCCTGCCGACCGCCGCCGACGGCCTGTCCGCGCTGCTCGCCGACCGCTCCGCGTTCGAGGACTTCGACGTCACCGCCGCCGCCGAGCGCGGCATGGCCTTCGAGCACCTCGACCAGCTGGCCATCGAGCACCTGCTCGGCGCCCGCTGAGCCGGGGCGGCGGCCGGGGCGGCAGCCGGGGCGGCCGGAACGGCCGGTAGCCCGAACGGCTCCGGTCGGCCCTCCGTCACTGGGGGCCGACCGGAGCCGTTCCTGCTCAACTCCCTTACTTGACAACCCTACTGACGGAGCATCACCCGGCTGCACCGACGCCCCCCGACCGGACGGGGACGGGCTCCCGCGAGGCCGGCCCGCGCGGGAGCCCGCCCCCGGCGTTCGTTCAGCGCGGGAGCGCCCCCGGCCGGTAGTCGTGCAGCCAGCCCGTCGACCGGGCGTAGCCGCGGGCGAACACCAGCGGCATCACCGCGTCCCGCACCCGGGCGGCGAACGGGCCCGCGGTCTTGGCGTCCCGGTTGGCCGCCGCCGTGCGGGCGAGCTTCCCGGCGCGGGCCGTCCGTTCCCGGTCGAACGCGGCCAGGGCGGTGGCCCGGTCGGGCCCGGCGTGCAGCGACCGGGCCAGCGCCACCGCGTCCTCCAGCGCCATGGACGCGCCCTGCCCGGCGCCCACCGGGTGCGCCGCGTCGCCGACCAGCACGTGCCGCCCGTCCTGGCGGCGCGGCACCGGCGGCAGAACGTGGAACAGTGTCGCCGCCTCGACCCGGGCCGCGCCGAGAATCCGCCGGGGCACCTCCTCGGTCGCGAAGACCTCGGCCACCTCCGCCGCCCCGAGCGCGGGCCCGCCCGGCGGCACGGGGCCGACGAGCTGCGCGGACCACCACACGGTGCCGTCCGGCGCGGGCAGGTGCAGGAACGTGCCGCGACGCCCGAAGGTCAGGTTGAACGTCCGGCCCGGGCCCGCCTCCGGCACCCCCTCCGCGACGCCCGCGACCCCGTACAACCCGGCGTACGAGGGCTCCGGCCCGCCCGGGTCGAGCACCTGCCGGACGGTCGAGCGCAGCCCGTCCGCCCCGACCACCAGGTCCGCACCGGCCACCGCCGCCGCCACCGGACCGCCCGCCGGACTCCCCTCCGTCCCGTCGCCCGGCCCGGGCAGCCGTTCGCCGAGCACGATCCGCGCGCCCGCCCGGACCGCCGCCGCCCGCAGCGCCGCGACCAGGTCGGCCCGCATCAGCGTGACCGCGCGCAGCGGGTCGTCCGCCGCCCGGCCGCGCGGCACGTCGCCCAGCAGCCTGCCGCGCCCCGACCACATCAGCTGCCGGTCGACCTCGAAGCCCGCCGCCCGCACCTCGTCCAGGCAGCCAAGCGACTCCAGCGCCCGCAGCCCGTTGACGGCCAGGCCCAGGAACGCGCCGACCCGGCCGGCCGGGTCCGGGTACGCCTCGTACACCGTCACCTCGGCGCCGATCCTGCGCAGCGCGATCGCGCTCGCCGCGCCGGCCACCCCCGCGCCGATGACTACCGCCTTCATGGGCCCACCCCTCGCTGAATCATCATTCAATGAATAGTCATTCATCGAACTGGACGTCAGTATGCTGTCGGCACTGACGGCGGGTCAAGGCTGCGGGTCAAGGCTGCGGGTCAAAGCGGGTCAAGGGAGGTTGGACGCGATGGGCGTGCGCAAGGAGCAGGCGGCGGGGACCAGGGCGGCGCTACTGGAGGCCGCCCGGCAGCAGTTCGTCGAACGCGGCTACCTCAACACGAAGATCACCGACATCACCGCGGCCGCCGGCCGGGCCACCGGCTCGTTCTACGCGCACTTCGCCGACAAGGACGAGTTGCTGCACGCCCTGCTCGACGACGTCCGCACCCAGGCCCGCGGGCAGGTCGTCGTCCAGGTCCACCCGCGCGAGCACGACCTCGGCGACCGGGACCAACTGCGCGCCCACCTCGGCGCGTCCTGGCAGGCCATGCGCGACCACCTCCCGGTCACCATCGCCCTGTTCGAGTCGATCGTCGCCGCGGGCCCGCGCTCCGGCCGGGCCTGGCAGCGCCTCACCACGGACACCGACGTCCTCCGCGACCACCTCGAATACCTCCGCGAGCAGGGCCGCCCCCTCCCCGGCGACCCCGCCCTGCTCGCCCCCGCGATGGGCGCGATGCTCGGCCTGCTCTCCTACGCCCTGCTCACCGCCGACCACCCCGCCCACGACGACACCGAAGTCGTCGACACCCTCACCGACCTCCTCCTCCACGGCCTGGCCGGCCGCCCCGCACCACCGGAGCAGCCGGACCAGCCGGGCCGACCGGCATCCGGAACGGCGAGCTGACACCCGCGCCCCTCAGCACTTCCCCCTCAGCACCTCCCGGACGACCCGACCGGCGCGGGCACCGCATCGACCAGCCGGTCGAGTTCGGCCTCCGTGTTGTAGTAGTGCGGCGAGGCGCGGACGAGCGACGCGAGGCCCCGGGGCCCGAGGTCCCAGCGCGCGTACTCGGCGAGGGAGACCGAGACGTTGATCCCGCTGTCGCGCAGCGCGCGGGCGACGTCCTCGCTGTCGCGGCCCTCGACGGTGAAGGTCACCAGAGCGCACTGCCGCGCGCCCCGGTCGTGCACCCGTACCCCGGGCAGTGTCCGCAGGCGGGCGCGCAGGGCCGCGCCCAGCCGGGTGACCCGGTCCCCGATCGCGTCCGGGCCGAGGGCGAGGGCGTACTCGGCGGCGACGCCGAGGCCGATCCGGGCCGCGCAGTTGCCCTCCCAGCTCTCGAACCGCCGGGCGTCGGCGCGGACTTCGTAGGCGTCCGCCGAGGTCCAGGTCGCCGCGTGCAGGTCCAGGAACGGCGGTTGCAGCTGTTCGCGGATTCGCGGCGAGCAGTACAGGAAGCCGGTGCCGCGCGGGCCGCGCAGGAACTTGCGGCCGGGCGCGGTGAGCAGGTCGCAGCCGATCTCGCTGACGTCCAGCGGGAGTTGGCCGACGGACTGGCAGGCGTCCAGCAGGTAGACGACGCCGGCCTCCCGGGCCACCCGCCCGATCTCGGCGGCCGGGTTGACCAGTCCGCCCTGGGTGGGCACGTGCGTGACCGCGATCAGCCGGACCCGCTCGTCGATCATCGCGCGCAGCGCGTCGACGTCGAGCTGCCCGTCGGCGTCGTCGGGCACGACCTCGACCCGCACCCCGTGGCGGCGGGCCGTCTGGAGGTACGCGATGGCGTTGCTCGCGTACTCGGCGCGGGCGGTCAGGATGCGGTCGCCCGGCGCCCAGGGCAGCGCGTGGAACGCCATGTCCCAGGCCCTGGTGGCGCTCTCCACCACCGCGACGTCCTCCCGCCCGGCCCCGACCAGCCGGGCCAGCGCGTCGTACGTCCGCTCGATCCGCCCGGCTCGCGCGTCCGCCGCCTCGTACCCCCCGATCTCCTCCTCCAGCCGCAGGTGCTCCACCACCGCGTCCACCACCACCCGCGGTTGCAACGCCGCCCCGGCGTTGTTGAGGTGCACCACCCGCCCGACCCCCGCCGTCTCCCGCCGCACCCGCTCCACGTCGATCCCCGCCACCGGCGCCCACCCCTCCCGGAACCGCGCCCGCGCGTCCTCGCCCCGGGCGGCGCGCGAAACTCTTCGGCGCCCGGGGGTAACGCGCCGCCGGTGGCGGCCGGTTCCCGTCGCGGCGGGGCATCGGGGCTGGGGTGCCGGGCGGCAGGGCGTGGGCGGGGAGGGCGGACCGGAGGGCGGACCGGAGGGCCCGGGACGTCGACGTCCTGACGGACCGTCCGGCGGGCGGTGCTACGCTCGGGGCACCGCCCGCCGCCGCACCGCGCGCCTCTTCTCGCACCTGCTCGCGCCCGGCCGGCCGGTCGTTCCCTCGGTGTCGACGCCCCGGTCCGCTGTCCTGCCGACCGCCGGGCCGACGCCGCCTCGGTCACCGCCCGCGCCAAGGCCCGTGCCGGTGGCCGCCGTTCCCTCTCCCCCGTCCCGGAGGTCCGTGCCGTCATGCGTCCCACCCTGTTCA
The DNA here is from genome assembly GCF_948472415.1 of Kitasatospora fiedleri. Taxonomy (NCBI): domain Bacteria; kingdom Bacillati; phylum Actinomycetota; class Actinomycetes; order Kitasatosporales; family Streptomycetaceae; genus Kitasatospora; species Kitasatospora fiedleri. The sequence continues at coordinate 1,053,108 of NZ_OX419519.1, forward strand.
CGATCGAGCGGCCCGGCCCCGGGCTGCTGAGCACCATGGCCCGGCCGCGCGGCGGCGACTGGCTCGCGGAGGAGGTGGCGGGGCTGGCAGCGCTGGGGGTGACGGAGGTGGTCAGCGCGCTGACCGTCGCGGAGCGCGCCGAGCTCGGGCTGGACGCGGAGCCGGAGTTGGTCCGGGCCGCCGGGCTGCGCTTCACGGCGGTGCCGATCCCGGACCGCGCCGTCCCCGTTCTGGCCGAAGTCCGGCCACTGATCGACGAGTTGGTGCGACGGCTGGGCGCCGGCGGCCACCTGGCGGTGCACTGCCGGGCCGGGATCGGACGGTCCTCGTTGCTGGCGGCGGCCGTGCTGGTCCGCTGCGGCACGGAGCCGGATGACGCGTGGGCGCGGATCGCCCGGGCCCGCGGCCTGCCGGTACCGGACACCGCCGAACAGCGGGCCTGGACCGACCGACTGACCAACTGACCGGCCGACCAACAGACCGACTGACCAACTGACCGGCCGACCAACAGACCGGCCGACCAACTGACCGGCCGACCAACAGACAAGCAGACCAATTGACAGATCGACCAACCGACAAGCCGATCAATCGACCGACCGGCACTCGTACCGGCCCGCCCGACGGGTGGGGTGGCGGCGTTCGGGTGGGCCTGGCCGTGTCGCGGGGCGGCGGGTCGGGGCGGGGGCGGGGGCGCGTCTACCGTCGGGGTTCGGTCACCGTGCGCGGGTGGTGGCGTTGTGCCCCTGGGAGGGTTGATGTCTTCGTCCGGCAGTACGTCAGCGTCGGCGTCGGAGCCCGGTCCGGCAGGAGCGTCCGGGCCGCCGTCCCGGGGGCGGCTGTGGCGGCTGGGCGGGTGGTGCGCCCGGCATCCGGTGGTGGTGCTGGTGGGGTGGCTGCTGGTGCTGGTGGGGGCGCAGGTCGCGAACCACGCCGTGGGCGGCGCGTACTCGGACGACTTCTCGCTGCCGGGCACCCAGGCGCAGGACGGCGCGGACGTGCTGTCCGCGCACGAGCCGGCCGTGGGCGGGACGGGCGCGCAGGTGGTGCTGCACGACGGGCAGCCGCTGACGCAGTTCCAGGCGCAGGTCGACCAGGCGGTGACCTCCCTGCAGCACCTGCCGCACGTGCTGTCGGCGCAGAACCCGCTGCCGCCGCCGGGGCAGGCCCCGCAGCCGGGCGGGCCGCTGGCCGCGGACGGGCTGACGGGGTACGTCACGGTGCGTTTCGACGGCGTACTGGCGACCTTCGGCGACGACTACCTGGACCGGGTGGACGCGGCGGTGGCGCCGCTGCGGCAGGCGGGCGTGGAGGTCGAGTACGGCGGCCCGCTGGGCGAGTTGGCGCGGCCGGAGCCGAGCGACCTGGTGAGCGAGCTGATCGGGTTCGGGGTCGCGGTCGTGGTGCTGCTGGCCGGGTTCGGCAGCGTGGTCGCGGCGGGGCTGCCGCTGGTGAGCGCGCTGGTCGCGGTGGTGCTGGGCCTGGGGCTGCTGGGTCTGCTGGCGGCGCTGACCACCTTCGCGACGGTCGCGCCGACGCTGGCGACGATGATCGGGCTGGGCGTCGGCATCGACTACGCGCTGTTCCTGCTGACCAGGCACCGGCAGAACCTGATGGACGGCCGGGACCCGGGGGCGGCGGCCGGGCACGCGGTGGCGACCAGCGGCCGGGCGGTGCTGATCTCCGGCACCACGGTGGTGGTCGCGCTGGCGGGCCTGTCGGTGTCGGGCATCTCGTTCATGGCGAAGCTGGGCCTGGCGGCGGCCGTGACGGTGGTGACGGCGGTGTGCGGCGCGCTGACGCTGCTGCCCGCGCTGCTGGGCGTGGTCGGCCGCCGGATGGACCGCTTCACGGTGCGCCCGCCGGTGGCCGAGGGCACCGGCCCGGGCGGGGCGTCGGCGAGCGGCCTGTGGCACCGGTACGCGCGGCGGGTCGAGCGCCGGCCGTGGTGGTACCTGGCGGCGGGCCTGGTCACGGTGCTGGTGCTGGCAGTGCCGCTGCCGTCGATCCAGCTGGGGCACGTCGGGGACGGCGCCGACCCGACCTCGTTCACCGACCGGCGGGCGTTCGACCTGATGTCGGCGGCGTTCGGCCCGGGCTCCAACGGCCCGCTGACGGTGGTGGTCGACCAGAGCGCGGTCGCCGCGTCCGACCGTCCGGCGCTGGCCACCGCCGTCCAGCAGGCGCTGACCGGCGTGCCGGACACGGCGGGCACCGCGCCGCTGCAGACCAGCGCGGACGGCGACGTGCTGTTCACCACCGTCACGCCCGCACAGGCCCCGCAGAGCCGGCGGACCACTGACCTGGTCGGCCACCTCTCCGACACGGTGCTGCCGGACGCGGTCCGGGGCACGCCCGCCACCACGTACGTCACCGGCACCACCGCCGCCCAGGTCGACTTCCTGGACCTGATCGCCGCCCGGCTGCTGCCGATCATCGCGGTGGTGGTCGCGCTGGCCTTCCTGATCATCCTGCTGGTGTTCCGGGCCCCGCTGGTCGCGCTGAAGGCGGCCGTCCTCAACCTGGTGTCGATCGCCGCCTCGTACGGGGTGCTGGTCGCCGTGTTCCAGTGGGGCTGGGGCGGGCCGGCGCTCGGGGTGGCGGGCAAGGTGCCGATCGAGAGCTACGTCCCGATGATGATGTTCGCCATCGTCTTCGGCCTGAGCATGGACTACGAGGTGTTCCTGCTCTCCCGCGTCCACGAGCACTGGCGGCGGACCGGCGACAGCCGCGGCGCGGTCGCGCACGCCCTGGAGACCACCGCGCGGGTGATCGGCTGCGCGGCCCTGATCATGGTCAGCGTGTTCGCCGCGTTCGTGGTCAGTGACGACGTGGTGGTCAAGATGATGGGCCTGGGCCTGGCCGTCAGCGTGCTGATCGACGCCACCGTGGTCCGCCTGCTGATGGTCCCCGCCGCGATGACGCTGCTCGGCGAAGCCGCCTGGTGGACCCCGCGGCTGCTGGACCGACTCCTCCCGGACATCGACGCCGAGGGGAGTAACGTCTCTTCCAGGTAAAGAGATTGATGCACCATCAGCACTGCGCCGGACGCCCCTTCCGCTCCACCCGCCCCGCCCGCCCCACCGCTCCCGCCGGTCGGCCGCCGGTGCGGAAGCGGTCCGTCCGCCCCCTTGTCAGGTGCGGCGTTCCTGCCTACCTTCGTGCCCCAGGACTTCGGCCCGACCGGGCCGGGCGGTCCACGGCGCCGGGCGCAGACCCGCGGCCGCGCCGGACGCGCGACAAGACCTGGAGGCGTCACATGCCCGTTGCCACCCCACCGCGATCCGCGACGCCGGCCCGCTGGCCGTGGACGACGAGACCCTGGTGTTCGAGGACGACGACCGCACCGACCACGGCCCCACCGCCTGTCTGTCCGACCCGTGGGTGACCGCGACCACCCGCGTGGCCTGCGACTTCAACTCCTGACGGTGACCGGCCCCATCGCCGGCCGCCGCCCCTGGTCCGACGACACCTGGTCGTACCTGAACGATCCGCGGATGCCGGCGATGGAGCACGGCTGGAAGCTCCACGTCTCCGCCCGCCCCGGCACCCTGGACGCCGTCCTCGCGCTCGTCCTGCCGGTGCTGGCCCGACACGTCTGCCACGCCAAGTGGGCCCGCGACCCCGAGGTGCTGCGGACCCTCAACTCCGGCGCCCGGGACGCCGCCTCGGTCGGCAAGGCGATCACCGTCTATCCGCCGCCGGACGAACTCCTGCCGCTCGCCACCGAGTTGGCCACCGCCCTGCGCGGCCGGGAGGGGCCGCCGGTCACCGGCGACCGCCGCCTCGACCCCGACGCGCCCGTCTACTACCGCTACGGGCCGTTCACCGGCGACTACCGCACCGGGCGCAGCGGGCGCCTCGAATCCGTGATGACCGGCCCCGACGGGCGCCTCTTCGACGGCCTGGCGGGCACCGCGTACCGCTGCCCGCCGTGGGCCGCGGACCCGTTCGCCCGCCCCGCGGACGCCACCCCGGCCGGGATCGGCGAGTCGTCCGGGCGGGTGGACGGGCCGTCCGGGCCGGCGGGGGCACAGGCGGGGCGGCCCGGGTTCGGCGGCGGGCGCTACCGGGTGACCGGCGGGATCGCCCGCAAGGCGCAGGGCAACGTCTACCGGGCCCTGGACCTGGCCGGCGGGCTGGCCGTGGTCGTCAAGCAGGCCCGCGCCCACGTCGCCGAGGACGCGGACGGCTCCGACGCCCGCGACCGGCTGCGCAACGAGCACGCCGTGCTCACCGCGCTCGACGGCGCCCCCGGCGTCCCGCGCGCCGTCGACTACTTCCGCCACCGCGCCGACGAGTACCTGGTCACGACCAGTTGCGGCAGCCGCGACCTGCGCCGCGAGGTGCAGGACCACGGCCCCTTCGCCGCGGCCGGACCGGACCACCCGCGCGCGCCCGGCCCGCTCGCCGTCCGGCTGCTGCGGGTGCTGGACGGCGTCCACCGGCGGGGCGTGGTGGTGCGCGACCTCAAGCCCGACAACGTCGTCCTCGACGCCGAAGGGCGCTGCCACCTGGTCGACTTCGGCATCAGCGCGCACCACGGCACCGGCCCGGACGGTTCCACCCCCGGCTACAGCGGGCCGGTGCACCGGCCCGGCGTCCCGGCCGAACCCGCCGACGACTACCACGCGTTGGGCATGACCCTGCACTTCGCCGCCACCGGCCTGGACCCGGTCGTCCTCGACCCCGACCCGGCCGTCAACCGCGAACGCACCCTCGCCTGCCTGGAGTTCGCCCTACCCGGCCACGCCCACCGCCGACTCCGGACCCTGATCGGCGAGTTGACCAGCCCCGACGCGGAGACTCGGGCCGCCGGCGCGGAGCGGCTGCGCCAGGGCAGTCTGTCGTCCACCGGCCACCACCCTTACCGGCCGGCGGAGTTCACCCCGAAGGCCGCCGCGTCCGACCCGTCGCGCCCTCCCGAGCCCGCACCCCGCACCGCGCCGACGGCGGTGGCGGCGTTGACGGTGGGGCGTTGGCGGTGGGGGTCCCGCCCGACCGGGACCGGCTGGCGGAGATCGTCGAGCACACCGTCGCCCGCTGCGTCGCCCAGGCCCACCGGATAGCCGACCCGGCGCGCGCCGACCGCTCCGGCGTCCCCACCCCGCTCGACGTCTACGGCGGGAGTTCCGGTCTCGGTCTGGAACTCCTCCAGCACCTGCACCGCCCCGGCGTCCCGGCCGCCGTCGCCGCGCTCGCCGACTGGACGGCCCGCCAGAACCGCACGCTCCCGCCCGGGTTCTACTGCGGGCGGGCCGGTGTCGACCTGTTCCTGACCGCCGCCGGGGCCGCCGCCGGGACCCCGCCCCCGGAACGTGCGACGGACCGGCCGGACCTGCGGAACCTGCCGGGTCTGCCGGACCTGCCGGACCTGCCGGAGCAACGCCCCGGCGGCGGACCGCCGGAGGCCGACCTGATCGACGGCGTCGCCGGGACCGGCCTCGGCCACCTGCTCCTGGCCCGCCTCCTCGCGACCGCCACCGCCACCGCCGCCGCCGCCACCGCCGCCGACCGGCACCTCGCCGCCGCCACCGCCTGCCGCGACCGACTGACCACCGGCCGCGCCCGCCTCACCCCGCCCGCCGTACCGCGCCCCGGCGACGCCGCCCTCACCCGGGGGATCGCCCACGGCGACGCGGGCGTCGCCCACTTCCTGCTCGCGCACGCCCGCGCCACCGGCGACCCGGACTCCCGGCGCCACGCCGCCCGGGCCTGCGCACGCCTCGCCGAGGCCGTCCCCGCACTGCTCACCGCCGCCGCCCGACCCGGCGCCACCCGACGCTACGGCTCCTGGTGCCGAGGGCTGGCCGGGATCGGCGCCGTGCTGGCCCGCGCCGCCGAACAGCTCGACGTCCCCGCCCACCGCGCCCTCGCCGAACGGTGCGCCCGCGCCTGCCTGGCGCTGGCCCCGCGCATGCCACTGGTCACCCAGTGCTGCGGCCTCGCCGGAGTGGGCGACCTGATGCTCGAACTCGCCCCCGGAGCAACGGAGTTCCACACCGCCGCAGGAACTGTCGCCACCCTCGTCCTGGCCCGCTCGGCCGGCCCCGCCACCCACCCGGTCTTCCCCGACGCCGGCCTGCTCCGCGAGTCCTTCGGCCACGCCACCGGCACCACCGGCGTCCTCTCCTTCCTCCGCCGCCTGCACTCCCCCGGCGGCCCCCCGCTCGGCGTCTTCCCCTGACATCCGCAGAACGCCGGAGCGGCTGGTGCCGCCGCTACGCCGGGGCCGGACCAGCCCCCTGACCGGACGTCACCCCGCGTCTCCGGCCGCCGCCGCCATCATCCGCAGCAGGGGTGTGACGTCCCGCTCGAAGGTGAACTCCCGCAGCAGGGTGGCCCATCGGCCGTCCGCCCAGCGCCAGACGAAGGTGTAGCGGGCCGGCACGCCGTCCTCGCAGCGGTGCACGACGACCGTGCCCTGGTCGCCGTGCCGGGTGGTGGCCAGGAACCGGACGTCCTCGGTGCTGCCGCCGACCGCCTCGCCGCGGGCGGCCAGGGCCCGGAACCGGGCCATGAAGTGCGCCTTCGTCAGCCGCGCCACCTGGCCCGCCTCGTCGATCCGGAGGTTCTCGAACTCCTCGTCGTACAGCGCCTCCAACGCCTCCAGATCCGTCGCCGCGCCCGCCGCCAGGTACTCCCGCATCCGCGCGACCAGCGTCCCGTCCAGCTTCTCGTCCATCGTCCCGCCCCGCTCCCGCTCGTTCCCGCTCGTTCCCGCCCACGCTCTCCCGTGCCGGTGCCTCCATCGTGACGGCCCTCACCGGCAGATCGCTCTCGGCACGCTCTCGGTCCGCTGTCACCGCACCGCCGTCGCGCCGTCACGCGGTCGCGGCCGTCCCGCCGATCCGGTTGCCCCGCACGGCATTTCGTGCCCCTCGCCGGGGGCACGTACGGTCCCGTTCCATGGAGAAGTGGACGCACGCGACAGCGGAAGAACTGACGGCGGCCCTGCGGTCCGGGGAGGTCAGCTCGGTGGAGCTGACCGAGGACGCGATCGGCCGGATCGAACGGGAGGACGGGGCGCTGAACGCGATCTGCGTGCCGGACTTCGAGCGGGCCCGGGACGCCGCCCGGGAGGCCGACCGGGCCCGGGCGCGGGGGGAGGAGCGGCCGCTGCTGGGCATCCCGGTGACGGTCAAGGAGTCGTACAACGTGGCGGGCCTGCCCACGAGTTGGGGCATGCCGCAGTTCCGGGACCACGTCCCGGCCGAGGACGCCCTGCCGGTGGCCCGGGTCAGGGCGGCGGGCGCGGTGGTGCTCGGCAAGACCAACGTGCCGCTCGGGCTGCAGGACATCCAGACCTTCAACGAGATCCACGGCACCACCACCAACCCGTGGGACCGCACCCGCACCTGCGGCGGCTCCTCCGGCGGCTCGGCCGTCGCCCTGGCCGCCGGGTTCGGCGCGCTGTCGCTGGGCACCGACCTCGCCGGTTCGCTGCGCACCCCCGCCCACTTCTGCGGCGTCTACGCGCACAAGCCCACCCTGCACTTGGTGCCCACCCGCGGCATGGTCCCGCCGTCGGCCCCCGCGCTGCCCGCCGACATCGACCTGGCCGTCGCCGGGCCGATGGCCCGCTCGGCCCGCGACCTGTCCCTGCTGCTCGACGTGATGGCCGGGCCCGACCCGCTGACCGGCGGCCTGGCGCACACCCTGCGCCTGCCGGCCGCCCGGCACGACCGGCTGCGCGACTTCCGGGTCCTGGTCCTGGACGAGCACCCGTTCATCCCGACCGGCGCCGACGTCCGCGCGGGCCTCGCCCGGGTCGCCGACGCGCTCACCGCGGGCGGCGCCCGGGTCGAGCGGCACAGCCCGCTGCTGCCCGACCTCGCCGACGCCGCCGAGCTCTACACCCTGCTGCTGTTCTCCGGCCGCACCGCCCACTTCCCCACCGGCCTGCAGAGCGAACTGGCCGCCCGCGCGGCCGGGTTGAGCGAGGACGACCACAGTCTGGACGCCGCCCGGCTGCGCGGCATGACGCTCTCCCACCGCGACTGGCTGGCCGCCGACCACCGCCGCGAACTGCACCGCCACGGCTGGCGGGAGTTCTTCGCCGAGTTCGACGCCGTGGTCGCCCCGATCACCCCCACCCCGGCCTTCCCGCACGACCACGACCCCGACCTGATGCGCCGCCGGATCACCGTCGACGGCACCGACCACCCCTACTTCGACCAGCTGGTCTGGGCCGGGCTCGCCACCATGCCGGGCCTGCCCGCCACCGCCGTCCCCACCGGCCCCTCCGCCGGGGGCCTCCCGGTCGGCGTCCAGCTGATCGGCCCGATGTACGAGGACCGCACCCCGCTGCGCCTGGCCGAACTCCTGGAGGAACGGCTCGGCGGCTTCCGTGCACCGCACTAAGCCAGCGCGCCGAGCCACCGGCGGACCGCCCGCCGGACCCCCGCCGCCCGCCGCCCGCCGCCCGCCGCCCGCGTGCGCAACGGGTCGGCGGGCGGAACGGCGTCACGGCGGAGCCGTCAGCGGGCGGCCTGGTACGCGCGTCCGGCGGCGGTGGCGGTCGTCCCGTCGGTGAACAGGCCGCTGCTGAGCTTCGCCGGGTCCGCGCCGAGGCCGAACCAGGCGTAGCGCTGGAGGTAGGGCAGCGCGTCGAGGGCCTTGGTGGAGGCGGTGACGAAGGCGGCCTGCTGGTCGGCGGTCGGAAAGCGGGTGCCCTGGGAGAAGTCGATCAGGGCGTACTCGGTGAGCCAGATCGGCTTGTGGTAGCGCTGGTGGACCGCCTCCAGGTAGGAGGTCAGCTGCTGGACGGCCTGCGGGGTGCGGAAGTCACCGCCGTACCAGTGCAGCGTGATGAAGTCGACCCGGTAGCCCTTGGCGGCGGCGCCGGTCATGAAGCGGTCCAGCCAGCCGCCGGGCGTGTCGGCCCCGTACGCGACGGCCGGGCTGCCCAGGGTCTGCCCGGCCTGCATCAGCTTCGGCCACAGCTCCAGCGCCTGGTCGACCGTCATGTTCGACTGGGCGGCCATGTCGGGCTCGTTGAACCCGAGCAGGTAGGGGCCGTTGGCGCGGGCCTGGGCGAGGGCGGCGTCGGTGACCGAGGACGCGCCCCAGATCATCGGGACGAAGGAAGCCGAGGCGGGCGTGGTGATGCCGGGGTGCTGCGGGGCCCAGGTGTAGTACCAGCCCGCGCCGGAGGCGGCGAGCGCCTGGTTCACCCCGGTGAAGGACCACACGCCGACGCCCTTGCGCGCGGAGGTGGCGACGGGGTTCTGCTGCGCCGGGGCGGCCGCGGGGGACGACGCGGACACGGACGCCGACGCCGACGCGGAGCCGGACGGCGAGGACGAAGGCGAGGACGAGTCGGACGGCAAGGACGAGTCGGACGGCGAGGGCGAGTCGGACGGCGAGGGCGACGGTGACGTTCCGTCGAGGACCGGCAGCGCCGTCGCCTCGGCGGCCGTGGGCGGCGCGACGGCCCCGGCCGGTACGGGCGCCGCCGCCGGGGCGGCGCCCTGCCCCGGCACCAGCTCGGCCCCGGTCAGGACGGCGGCGGCCACCAGCGCCACCGCCGCCACCCCGCCCAGCACCGGCTTGGAGAGCAGCGGCTTCGTCCGGGCGGAGCGCGGCCGCCGGTGGCCGGAGCCCCGCCGGGGCCGCTGCCCGCCCGGAGCGCCGCCGGAGGAGCCGGAGGAACCGGAGGAACCGGACGGGCCGTCACCGGCCGGGCCGGAGGGACCGGCAGGATCGGAGGGCGCGCCGGGGTGCGTGCCGTCCAGGGCGAGCGCGGCGAGGATGCGGGCCGAGTCGAGGCTCGGCGGGACGGCCAGCAGCGGCAGGCCGTACAGCAGCCGTTCGGCGGGGAGCAGTTCGCTGCGTCCGCCGGTGCAGCGTTCGCAGTCGCGCACGTGCCGGGCCAGGCGCTTGCGCCACAGCGGGCCGGGGGTGCCGTCCCAGGTGGCGGCGGTCTCGGCCAGTCCGGGGCAGCGCGGGTCGGCGGCCAGGGCGCGCACCAGCAGGCGGGAGAGGTCCAGTTGCTTCTTCATCCGGCCGGTCCGGACGGCGGCGTGGCCGGAGCTGAGGCCGAGCGCGGCGACCAGGTCGGCCTGTTCGAGTTCGCCGGTCTCCTTGAGCCACCAGAGCGCGAGCAGTTCGCGGTCGTCGGGGTCGAGCCAGCGGGTGGCCTCGGCGATCTCGCGGCGCTGTTCGGTGAGGCCCAGGCGCAGGACGGTCAGCCCGGCGAAGTCGAGCGCGGGGTCCGGTATCGCCTCGGCCTCCTCCAGCCGGGCGGACCGGTCGAGGGCCGCGGCCCGGTCCTGCTGGCGGTTGCGGACCTGCCGGACGGCGATGGCCACCAACCAGGACCGGAAGGCGGCCGGGTCCCGCAGGTCGGGCAGTCCGCGGACCGTGCGCAACAGCGTCTCCTGTACGACGTCGTCGGTGTCGGCGTGGCCGTTCAGCGCGCGGCCGACGATGTTGTAGACCAGCGGCAGGCTCTGGGCCACCAGGTGTTCCAGCGCCTGCCGGTCCCCGGCGCGCGCCGCCGCCACCGTTGCGGCGTCGGGTCCACTGCGTCTGGTGTGCGGCATGGGTCCATTCCTCTACGTGGGGTGGGAGCTGCGGCGGGATCGCGCTCCGTCCTGGGAGACCGGCCCCGGGGGTGGCCGCCAACAGAAATTCTCCGCCCGGGCCGGAATTTGTGTTGGCGGGCGCCCCCGGCCGCGGTCTCCGATACGTGCGCGACGCACCCCGGGAACGTCCCGGGAACGTCCCGGGAACGTCCCGGGAACGTCCCGGGAACGTCCCGGGAGCACCCCGCCGAGCGCCCCGAGGAACAGGAGGAGGACCGAGGATGGCACGCCGACCCCGCCGCCCCGCCTCCGGCACCCCTGAACCAGGCGGCCGGGCGGCCCCCACCGCCCGTCCGCCCCCACCCCTGCCGGCCCGGGCCCCACCCGGTCCCACCCCGGCCCGGCAGGGCACGCCGGGCACCGCGCCCTTCCCCCTGCACGGGGCGCGGTGCCCGGCTTCTCCGCGTTCGCGCCCGGTGCGATCGGCCCGGTCCGCCCGGTCGACGCGGTCAGCGCGGTCGGCGCGGTCCGCGCGATCGGCCCGGTCCGCGGGACAAAAACGGTGGCGGCCACCGCCCCGGGCATGGGGACGGTGGCCGCCGGTTCCGTACTGGCCGTGGTTTCCGGTTACGGGTAGGAGACCAGGTTGGAGGGGACGGTCCCGGTGCCGGAGGTCCCGGCGCCGGTGTTGTTGACCACGTGCAGGAACTGGCCGTTGCCGCCCAGCGAGTTGACCAGGACGTCGTGCAGCTTGACGCCGGGTGCGTTCGGGACCTCGAAGCCGTGGTCCATCACGATGGTCGGGTCGACGTTGAAGTAGCAGTAGCTGCCCAGGCCCCAGCCCTCGTGGGTGGTGACGTTGTTCTCGACCTTGTAGGCGGCGTAGCCCTTGGTGCTGCCGTTCTGGATCGCGGCCTGGTTGGGGGCGTCGTACGCCTTCTCGTTCTGGAAGAAGATCGTCCGGCCGCCGTTGCCCTTCCACCACACGTCGTACTTGTTGAAGTGCTCGACGAACAGGCCGGTGGCGAGGACGTCGTTGCCGCCGACGACGAAGCCGTAGTCGGAGCGGTTGCTCTCCCAGCCGACGCCCGCGCCGTGGTCGGCGCGCCAGATCCAGGTGTGGTCGACGATGGTGTTGTTGCTGTTGATCACCATGCCGTTGGTGGCCTTGCCGGCGGTGACGCCGCCGACCCGGACGAAGACGTCCTGGATGACGATCGGGTCGGCCGCGTGGTTCGCGCCCGGGGTGTCGTTGCCGACCTGGAGCAGGGCCGGGGAGTTGACGGTGCCGGCGTCCAGCAGCAGGCCGGAGACCTTGACGCCGTCGACGTCGGCGACCTTGAGCGCGGTCACGCCGTTGTCCGGGATGACGGTGGCGAGGCCGAGGCCGAGCACCACGGTGTCCGGACGGGTGATGTTGATGCTCTGGTCGACGTGGTAGACGCCGGGGGTGAAGAGCAGGTTCAGGCCCTGGGCGAGCGCCTGGTTGATGCTGGCGGCGGTGGCGCCGGCCTTCACCACGTAGAACTGGCTGAGCGGCAGCGAGGCGCCCTGCGGGGTGCCGTTGCCCCAGGAGGTGCCGCGGGCGTTGGTGCGCTTGGCGGGCACGAACACCTTGTAGGCGTTGCCGTCCAGGTACAGGAACGGCTTCTCCTGCGAGATCGGCGTGGTGTCGAGCGTGGTGTACGGCGGGTTCGGGAAGCCCTGGGCGGGGGCGCCCTGGACACCGGAGAAGGTCTGGTTCCACACGCCGTTGGAGAACCCGCCGATGGAGCTGTCGCGGGTGTACCACTGCTGCTGCGAGTAGTTGCCGACCTGGCCGTCGATCTTGGAGTCGGCGATGTAGCCGCCCGACGCCCAGCCGTAGCTGGCGGGGCGAGGTTGAGGCCGCCCTCGACGTGCATCCGGCGGAACGGCGCGGCCTGCGAGACGGCCCAGCGGTCGGTGCCGCTGACCGGCTTGAGGTGCAGGTTCTCGGCGGAGCGCCAGAAGTTCTGGGTGGCGTTGCCGTTGAACCAGCCCGCGTCGACGGTGACGTCGCCGTTGAAGGTGGTGTCGTCCGGGTTCAGGCCCAGGCCCGCGATCGAGGTGTAGAAGCCGATCTGGGCGTTGATGTTGTTGTACGTGCCCGGCTTGAACAGCAGCGCGTAGCGGTCGGTGCCGAACTGGTTCGACTCCTGCTTGGCGAAGACCTGGTCGACCGTGGCCTGGATGTTCGGCGTGGACGGGTCGAAGACCAGCACGTTCGGGCCGAGGTCGCCGCCGCCCTGCACCGGCGGGACGGTGGAGGTGCCGCCACCGGTGTGCACGCCCAGCTCCCACAGCGAGTAGCCGTAGTTGGTGGCGCGCTGGGTGCCGTACAGCCGCACGTAGCGGCCGGAGCCGGAGACGTTGAGCGTCTCGTTGCCGCCGGCGCCGGTGGTGGTGGAGTAGATCGTCGCCCAGGTGGTGCCGTCGCTGGACGCCTGGATCTGGTACGACTTGCCGTACGCGGCCTCCCACTTGAGGTCGACCTTGCACAGCTGCTGCACGGAGCCGAGGTCGACCTGGAGCCACTGCGGGTCGGCGGCGGCCGAGGACCAGCGGGTGCCGAGGTTGCCGTCGACCGCGGCGGAAGCCGGGGTGCCGCCGTTCTCGGTGGAGGAGGCGGTGGCGGTCTTGCCCTGGGCCGCGTTGTCGGTGGAGCAGGTCCCGCCCGTCGGGGTGGACGGGTTGCCGGTGGGCGTGCCACCGAGGGTGCCGTACACCTGGAACTCCCAGAGGGAGTAGCCGTATCCGGTGCCGCGGGTGATGCCGTTCATCCGCACGTAACGGCCGGAGCCGGAGACGTTCAGCACCTCGGTGCCGCCGGCGCCGGTGGTGGTGGAGTAGATCGTCGTCCAGGTGGTGCCGTCGTTGGACGTCTGGATCTGGTACGCCTTGCCGTACGCGGTCTCCCAGTTCAGCTGGACCTTGCTGATACTGGAGACGGAACCGAGGTCGACCTGCAGCCACTGCTGGTCGGAGGCCGCCGAGGCCCAGCGGGTGCCGAGGTCACCGTCGACGGCGCCGGCCGCGGTGGTGCCGCCGTTCTCGATGGACGACGCGGTGACCGCCTTGCCCTGCGAGATCAGCGAGTCCGCGGCCTGCGCGGTGCCCGGGATCGTCATGACGGCACCGGCGACCAGGGCCGCGGCGGCGAGTACGGCAGGCGTCCGGCGCATGGGGGCACCGGAAGGGGGAGGGGCGAGCCGCATGGCTCCTCCTGCTGTGAGCGGTGGGTGGGGTGGGGTGGGGAAAACAGCGGAGAGCGCTCTCCAGGCGGAGTGTCACGCCAGGATGCACCGGGCGTCAAGCCTGCCGTGGGGGTGGCTTGAAACCTCGGCTTCACCTGGGGGAAACGCCGCCGCATCAGGTTAGTTCATGGCGAGAGAAAAGTAGAGACCCTGACGCCAACATCTCGATTTCCCGGGATCACGCCGGAGAGCGCTCTCCCATATCGCGGTTCGGGGAGCTCCACTGGAGCCGACGCCCCGCCCCGGCCCGCCACCGACCGGGACCGGACGGGAGACCCGGTCCCAGGCCGAACGGGAGACCCGGCCCGGACCGGACGGGAGACCCGGCGTGGGGAAGGTCACCCTCTTGGGAATACCTTTACCTTTGGTGGGCCCTTACGATCTCGGGCCCACCTCTGAAAGGGTGGGACGACCGCCCCGACCTGCACCCGAAGGAATGCACCGTGCCCGTCTCGCGCATGCAATCGACCCGCTGCCCGGCATCGGCGTGCGGTACGACCTGACCACCCGAGAACGCCAACACGTCTCGGTCATCGCCCACCGCGACGGCACCCGCACCGTCAACACCTACCGGCGCGAGGACCCGGACGCCTGCGCCCACTCCCTGCACCTGACGGAGGGTGAGAGCGCCGCGCTCATCGACGCGCTCACCCCCACCCACCACAGCCCCAACCTGCTGCACACCTCCGGCCTCGGCCTGGTCGCCGAACGCGTCGAACTGACCGGCTCCTCGCACTGGAACGGACGCGCCTCGGCGAGACCCGGATGCGCACCGAGACCGGCGTCTCCATCGTCGCCGTCCTGCGCCGCACCGGCGCCGTCCCCTCCCCCACCCCGGACTTCCGGCTGGCCGGCGGGGACACCCTCATCCTGATCGGCACCCGCGAAGGCGTGGACGCCGCCGCCGTGATCCTCGGAAGGGAGTGAACGCTTGCACACCGCCACCGTCTTCATCGAACTCGGCGCGATCATCCTCACCCTGGGGCTGCTCGGCCGAATAGGCTCCCGCTACGGTCTCTCCCCCATCCCGCTCTACCTGCTCGGCGGCCTCGCCTTCGGCCACGGCGGCCTGCTCCCGCTCAGCGCCAGCGAGGAGTTCGTCGCCACCGGCGCCGAGATCGGCGTCATCCTGCTGCTGCTGATGCTCGGCCTCGAGTACACCGCCGCCGACCTGGTCACCAACCTCAAGAGCCAGTACCCCGCCGGACTGGTCGACTTCGTCTTCAACGCCCTGCCCGGCGCCGCGATGGCCCTGCTGCTCGGCTGGGGCCCGGTGGCCGCCGTGGTGCTGGCCGGCGTCACCTGGATCTCCTCCTCCGGCGTCATCGCCAAGGTCCTCGGCGACCTCGGCCGGCTCGGCAACCGCGAAACCCCGGTCATCCTCAGCATCCTGGTCCTCGAGGACCTCGCCATGGCCGTCTACCTGCCCATCCTCACCGCCCTGCTGGCCGGGGCCGGACTCCTGGTCGGCAGCGTCACCCTCGCCATCGCCCTGGCCACCGCCGGCGCCGTCCTGTTCGTCGCCCTGCGCTACGGACGGCTCATCTCCCGCTTCGTCTCCCACGACGACCCGAGAAACTGCTCCTCGTCGTCCTCGGCCTGACCCTGCTGGTCGCCGGCATCGCCCAGAAACTCCAAGTCTCGGCCGCCGTCGGCGCGTTCCTCGTCGGCATCGCCCTGTCCGGCGAAGCCGCCGAGGGGCCCACACCCTGCTCAGCCCGCTGCGCGACCTGTTCGCGGCCGTCTTCTTCGTCTTCTTCGGCCTCAACACCAACCCCGCCAGCATCCCGCCCGTCCTGCTGCCCGCCCTCGCCCTGGCCCTCACCACCGCCCTCACCAAGATCGCCACCGGCTACTGGGCCGCCCGCCGGGCCGGCATCGCCACCAAGGGCCGCTGGCGCGCCGGCGGCGCACTGGTCGCCCGCGCGAGTTCTCCATCGTCATCGCCGGACTCGCCGTCACCGCCGGCATCGAACCCTCCCTCGGCCCGCTCGCCACCGCCTACGTCCTGCTCCTCGTCATCATCGGTCCCCTCGCCGCCCGCTGGACCGAACCCCTCGCCGCCCGCCTCACCCGCCGCGATCGGACCGCCACGACCGAACCCCACCCCCACCCCGAAACCGAAGAACCCGGCATCCGGGTCTGACCACCCGCGCCGCCGACGGCCACGTGCCGCCGCCCGCCCGCCGCCCGCCGCCCGAAGGGGCCGCGGGCGGTCGGCGTCTGACGTCCCGTCGGCACCCACCGCCCCCGACGGCCCGCCCGCTGGGCCGAGTTCGGCGACCGCCACCCTGGCCCGAGCACAGCGCGACGCGCCCCCACCGGAACCCCCCGGCACCGGGGGTTGAGGAACATCGGAACGAAAACCGGCGCCAAGCCCTCCGTGCTCTTCGGAGCCCGTTGACCTGCGGTTCCGTGGTGGTTGAACCTTCGGCAGTCGTGTTGATCAACTGCCTGGAGGTCCGGGGTGCCGGTCGAGTTTCCGACGGATGAGCAGGCCGCGGGGTACGCGGCGTTCCGAGGGGCGTCGGCCCGCGCGGAGCTGGAGCGGTTCTTCTTCCTGGACGACGCGAACCGGGAGCTGGTGGAGTCGAAGCGGCGCTCGCACAACCGGCTGGGCTTCGCCGCTCAGCTGACGACGGTGCGCTACCTCGGGGCGTTCCTGGACGACCCGACCGACGTACCGGTGGAGGTCGCGGACTACCTGGCCGAGCAGCTGGACATCGAGGACGCCTCGGTGCTGGAGGCGCACGGCGAGCGGGAGAACACCCGGCTCGACCACGTGCGTGA
Organism: Kitasatospora fiedleri; assembly: GCF_948472415.1. NCBI lineage: Bacteria > Bacillati > Actinomycetota > Actinomycetes > Kitasatosporales > Streptomycetaceae > Kitasatospora > Kitasatospora fiedleri. Next base: position 1,069,699 of record NZ_OX419519.1, read on the forward strand.
GCTGCGGCGGCTGTTGGAGTACCGGGAGTTCGCCGAGGTCGAGCCGGAGCTGCGGGCGTGGGTGGACGCGCGGGCCTGGACGACCGGGGAGGGGCCGAAGGCGCTGTTCGACGCCGCGGTGGGGTGGCTGCGCGAGCGGAGGGTGCTGCTGCCGGGGGTGACGACGCCGGCCCGGCTGGTGGCGTCGGTGCGGGAGACGGCGAACCAGCGGCTGTGGGAGACGCTGCACGGCCTGCTGACGGCCTGCTGACGTCCGGCCGGCGGGCGGTGCTGGACGAGTTGCCGGCGGTGCCGGCCGGGGCGCGGGTCTCGGAGCTGGACGGCTGCGGCACGGGCCGGTGCGGGTGTCGGGCCCGCCGGAGAAGCCAGGCGTTCAGGGGGTGCTTCGAGGTCATGCCGAGCCTCCTGCGGAATGGGTCCGGGTGCCGCCAGGCGGCGGTCCGCCTCGCGCAGGGCGGAGCGCAGACGGTCGGCCTCGGTCCTGAGCGACTGTTCTCCGTCCGGGGTGAGGGTGAACACGCGTCGGGGCGTCCGTCCACCGTCTCCTCGCGCTCGACGCGGATCAGCCCCTCGGCCAGCAGGCAGCAGGCAGCAGGCGGCCAAGGGTGCCGTAGAGACTGCCTGCGCCCAGTCGCACCCGACCGTCGGAGATCGCGGCGACCTCGTCCCCGAGCGCGTAGCCGTGGCGCGGCCGGTCGGCGAGCGCGGTGAGGAGGAGGAAGGTCGGCTCCTGCATGGAGCGTTTGTTCTTCACCCGGCGCACCGCAGTACGGTCACCGTAGTATCCGGCAAGAGGCGCCCCCCGTTCTTCTCGGCCGACTGCGGGCCGCCCGCCCGGCGGCCCTCCGCTTCGCCGGGCCCCGCCCGCACCCCGGGCGGCAGCGGCGCGAGGTCCTGGGGCACCCTTCCGTCCCGGCTGTGATTCACGTCACTTCCAGCGGCTCGGTGCAGCACCCGGCCCCGTTCCGCCGTCATGGGGGCAGTGATCGGGACGGGACGAGGAGAGGAGGTCGGCGGGTGAGGTTTCGCAGGAGCGGTCCGGGCATCGGATTCACGGAGTTCGTCGCACAGCGGTCGGGAGAGTTGTTCCGCGCCGCGTATGCGCTGACCGGTGACGTGCACGTGGCCGAGGATCTGGTGCAGGAGGCGCTGGAGCGGGCGTGCCGACAGTGGCGGAAGGTCGCGGTGGCGGACTCGCCGGAGGCGTACGTGCGCAAAGTGCTGGTCAAACCTGGCCAAACGACCGCTGGCGGCGGCTGTCGCGCCGGGGCGAGCGCCCCGGGCTGTCGGGGGTGCCCGAGACGGCCGACCCCCGGGACCGGTTCGGGCAGGTGGATCTGCGCGCGGAACTGATCGAGGCACTGCTCGGGCTGCCGATGGGCATGCGCAGCGTGGTGGTCCTGTACTACCTGCACGATCTGGACGTCCGGCAGATCGCCGACGTCCTGGACATCTCTCCGAGTGCGGTGAGGTCCCAGCTCGCCCGCGGCCTGGCCAAGCTGCGCGATTCCGTATCGGGCGCCCAGGCGCCGCACACGCCGTCGGCCGCTTTCGGAGGTACGAAGTGAGGAACACGTCGTCAGGACCGGCCCCCGTTCGAGCCCGGCCTCGAAGCCGAGCTGCGTGCCGCGGTGGCCTCCTTCGCCGACGGGCCGACGGCGCCGGTCGTCGACGCGGCCGCGATCGAGCGAGCCGTCAGCCGCAGCCGCACCCGCCGGGCGCTCCTCGGCACCGCTGCGGCGTGCTGCGTGCTGGCGTGCGCCACGGTGGGGTTCTTCGCGCTGAAGCCCGTGCCGCCCGCGCCCGGTTGCCTCCCGTCCCTGTCCCCACCGGCGAACGGGGCGTGCACCCCGCTCGCCACCGGCACCCCCAGGAGCGGAAGCGCCGATGCGACTCCGACACAGGAGCAGGAGCAGACCGCGGGAGGGGGCATCGCGCTGCCCGACCTGGCCGGCATGCCGGTCGAACAGGCCGGAAGTCTGCTGCGCGGACTCGGACTGAGCTGCACGATCATGCGGCACACGGACTGGAACGCTCCCGCCGGGCAGGTGATCAGCAGTCAGCCCCGGGGCGGCGCAGAACCGGTGGCACCGGGCTCGTCCGTCCTCCTGCTGGTCTCGACGGGCAAACCCGGCGGAACCTGATCGACCGGGCCCTTCGGCCCGCGCACCGGCCGAGTGACCCAGGGGCCGGTGCCGGGCAGTCCGTCGACCGCGGCGCACCGGCTGGATGCCCGCCCCTCCGGGCCGCTGCTGGACTTTTCCGAGGGGCGCATGCGGGGAGGGGAGCGGGGGGCTCCTGCCGGTGGGGCGCAGGGCCGTGGCGTCGGCGGAGCATGCGCGCACAGACGCTCCGCCCGTGCGCGGCCGACCGCCGACTCCCCGTCCCGGCCGCGCCATGGCCTCGTCACGGTCCAGCGACAACGGCACCGCCATACCCTCGCTGCTGACACCGTGTCAGTCATGAGACTCCGACTTCTCACGGTCGGCCTGACCGCCGCCGCACTCCTCACCCTGACCGCCTGCGACGACGACGGCAGCGGCAGCGCCTCCGCCACCAGCAGCGCCCCCGTCGCGCCCCCACCCGCCACCACCAGCGCGGCCCCGGCCGGCAGCGCCGCCTCCCCGGCATCCAGCGCACCGACCGCCGCCGGCGCACCGGCCATCGGCAGCGTCCCGTCGCCCAACGTCGCCCGGACCGCAGGGCTGATCGCCGCCCTTGAGGCCGTCGACCCCGCCCTCGCCGCCGACCAGGCCAAGGCCATCGGCAAGGCCCTCGACGTCTGCCAGGAGATCAAGGCCGGAAAGGACGACACCACCCTCGCCGACAACGCCGCGCAGCGCTTCAGCGGCGGCAGCGTCACCCTCACCCCCGAGCAGGGAGCCGTCATCGTCGCCGCGGTGAAGGCGTCCTTCTGCCCCTGACCGCCCGACACCGACGAGCCTTCGGGGGTGTCCCTATGAGTAGGTGTGCATCGTGACCTGCCACTTCACGATGCACACCACTCAAAGGCGCGCCGCGGTCCGCCGGCGCGGGGATGGCCCCTTGTCCGGCAGCAGCACGGCCACTACGGCAGCCTGCTCCCCGCCTGCGCGGAGCTGGAGCGGTTCTTCTTCCTGGATGACGCGGACCGGGAGAAGGTGCAGGCGAAGCGGCGGGCGCACAACCGGCTGGGATTCGCGGTGCAGCTGACGACGGTGCGCTTCCTGGGGCGGTTCATGCCGGACCCGCGGCAGGTGCCGCACGAGGTGGCGGAGTACTCGGCCGAGCAGCCGGGAATCGAGGACGCCTCGGTGCTGGCGGAGTACGGAGAGCGGGACGGCACGGCCCACTCGCACGCCGGGGAGATCCAGCAGGACGGCGGCTGGCGGGACTTCGCCCAGCACCGCATCGATACGGCGACGCACGTCCCGCACGTCCCGCAGGTCCAGGGGGTCAGGGGGTCAGGGGGTCAGGGGGTCAGGGGGCAACCGCACGACGTTCACGCTCCTCCGGCCAGCCTGTGGCCCGTCACCGGGTAGCCGGTGTCGGCGTGAAGGGCGGTGCACCGCGGGGCCTGGCCGTGAACCAGTTCACCAGCCCCGTCACCAGGACGAACAGCCCTGCCGGGGTGCGCGCTGGAGCGCACACCAGCGCGCACCGCTCCGCGCGCGGGTCAGCGGCGGGCGTCCCGGGTGCGAGCAGAGCGGTGACGTCCGCGATGGCGTCCGCCGAGGGTTTGAAGTACCGGCGGACGTTCTCGACCTTCTTGTGCCGGGACTTGGCCATCAGCATCAGCTCGGAGGCGCCCTGCTCGCCGAGGTGGGTCAAGCCGGAGTGGCGGTACTCGTGCAGGTCCCAGCCGGTGCCCGGCCCGGCGTGCGCGGTGTGCTGGTCGAGCAGCGCGCGGGCCTGGCCGTAGGAGAGGCGGGCTGGGCCGGTGTCTGGGCAGACGTCCCGGGCTGAGAGCATCTTGCCGGGTCCGGGGCGGCGGTGGGTGACGAACACCGGCCCGCGGGTGCGGCCCTTGAGCAGGCGCGGCAGCAGCCGGGCGGTACCGGCGTCCCAGAACACCGTCTCCAGCACGTAGTCGGCGCGAACCGTGCCGCGCCGGCGCACCAGCCGGTCCAGGAGAGGACCGCGCCGCGGCGGGCGTTCCAGGTGTTCACCGCCGAGCTGCCCCAGAGGAGTTCCAGCGCCCCGCCGATCTCGTCGTCCGCGACGGCGGCCAGCGGGCGGCCCTCGCCGAGGTGCTCGGCGGTCTTCTCGAGGGCGATGCCGTAGTTCCGGACGGTGTTCGGGTTGGTGAGCGGGTAGAGGAAGGCGTCGGCCGCCGTCCGGACGGTCAGCTGCCGACCAGCGGCGATCCGGGCTCAGCGCCGGTTTTCGTTCCGATGTTCCTCGACCCCCGCACCCCTCCCCTTCCCACTTCCTCCCACCCCTCAGGCGAGTTCGGCGACCGCCACCCGGCCCGAGCGCAGCGAAGCGCGGGTGGCGGCCGGGGTGTCGAGGGACCGGGCGAGGGTGAGCAGGTCCTGGTCGGAGCGCGTCCGCAGGCCGTGTTCGGCGAGCAGGGCGGTCATCCGTTCCGGCTTCCACAGGGAGCGCCAGGGTTCGCCCGCGGTGATGGAGTTGCGCAGCAGCCGGGTCAGCAGCCGTCCGGCGGTCGCTGCGGCCGAGGGTGCCTGGTAGTTGAGGACGAGTGCGCTGCCGGGGGCGGAGCGGGCGGTGAGCGCGGCGAGGGTGGCGCGGACCTGGTCGCGGGTGAGGTAGGGGACGACGCCCTCCCAGAGCCAGGTGGTCGGGGCGGCGGCGTCGTGTCCGGCGGCGGCCAGGGCCGCGCCGAGGTCGTCGACGGCGAAGTCGACCGGGGTGAAGCGCACCGACCGGGCGACGGGCCGGACTTCGGCGTCGGCCAGGCGGCGGCGCTTGTCCTGCTGGGAGGCGGGGTGGTCGACCTCCCACACGTCGGTGCCGGCGAGTGCGGCGAGCCGCCAGGCGCGGGTGTCCAACCCGGCGCCCAGGACGACGAGCTGACCGTCGGCCCGTTCCCGGAGGGCTTCGTCGATGGCGACCGTCCGGGGCACCGCCACCTCGGCGCAGGCCCGTACGCTCTCGTAGCCGGTGCGGGCCTGCCAGCCCTGCGGCGGGGTGCCGGCCCGTACGGCGTCGACCACCGCCCGTTCCGCGGGGCGCAGCAGCCGGACGGCGACCGGGTCCGCGAAGTGTCCCGTCGCGGTGCGGCCGTCGGCGACCGCCCGGCCCTGGCAGACCAGCACCGCGGTCCGGCTGGCGGCCCGTCCGTTCCCGTCCGTGGAGTCTCTGGAGTCCCTGGAGTCCATGGGCCCATTGAACACGCCGGGCCCCGCCCCGGCGGGGGGCGGGGCCCGGTGGACGGGGCGGTCAGTCGTCGGAGTAGCTGAGGTCGCCGACCGACCAGGCGCTGATGTCGGCGATGGCGATCCGGTACATACCGCCGGTGTGGGGCAGTCCGAAGTCGCCCTGGAGGATCTTCGCCCGGTGCAGGTGGAGGTGGGTGGGCGGGGAGGGCGCGGGCTCGGCGGGGTGGCTGAACAGGGTGGCGAACGGTTTCAGGTGGTCGGACGTGCGCAGGACGTCCGCCACCCGCTCCCACCACAGGGCGGCCGGCGCGAGCCTGCCGGTGATCACCGCACCGGGAACCACTACTGTCACGGACATCTGGTTGCTGTGCTCGGATTCGACCGTCGCGGCGATATCGACGAGCAGCCCGTCGGGGTTCGACATGCCTCCGAGCCTAGGCCACCGCCCGGCCCCGCGGTACGCGGTCGCGCGCATCTCCGGTTTTCGAGTCGCCGTCCGGGTCCGGAGGGGCGGGGCGGGTCCGGAGGGGCAGGGCGGGGCGCCGGCTACCGGTGCTCGGGGTTCTCGAAGTCGAAGCAGCAGCCGGCGTCCTTGAGCATCGTGGACGCCTCAGATCCGGCCCCCTTCGTCGACTGCCGAGGAGCGGTCACCACAGGATGTCGTGAGGGTCGGGTCAGGAGGGCACCACGACGTCGGCCTTCATACATGATCTTGCTCCAAGCCAGTTATTAAGGATCATCCTATAAGCGACGTGCGCGAATCGCCCTCCGGGCGGAACCGACGGACCCTCCCGCCACCGCCTCCGGCCCCGGGCGATTGCACCCCGGTCCTCGTCCTTCGGGAACGCGTTCTCCGGGCGAAGGCGACCAGCGCTGTCAACGAGGAGAAGGAGAACGATGGGTTCCCCAAGGCCCGATCCGCCCGGCCACGAGCGCCGGAGTGCGGAAGGTGCAGGCGGAGGCGGTCGAGGCGCTCCCGACGTCCGGACCGGGTCGGCCCGGGTGCGCCCGCAGCGAGGCGGTCGCACGCGTCCCGGCTGCGGGCCGGGCATCACGCCGTCCATCGGGGGTACGCGCCGACGGACCACGGCCCATCGGCACGGTGCGGTCGGCCATCCGGCGACGGAGAGTGGCATGAGCGTGACAACAGAGGACACCGGCGGCACGGCGCTGTTCGCCGACCGGTACCGGATCGAAGGCACCCTCGGCGAGGGAGGCGCCGCCGAAGTGCTGCGGGCCGTCGACCTGCGCCTGGGCCGGGACGTCGCGCTGAAGGTCCTGCGCCACGGCGTCCCCGAGGACTTCGCTCGTCGGTTCACCGCCGAAGCACGGACACTGGCCGGCCTCCAGCACCATGGCGTGGTCGCGGTCTACGACCACGGCAGCACCGGCGACCGCCCCTACCTCGTCCTGGAACTCGTGGACGGACGACGCTGGCCGAGGTGCTGCGCACGTCACCGCTGTCCCCCTCCACCACGCTCCGGCTCGGCCGGGAACTCGCTCGAACCCTCGCCTTCGTCCACGCCCACGGCGTCGTCCACCGCGACGTCAAACCGTCCAACGTCCTGATCGACGCGTCCGGAACCCCCCGGCTCACGGACTTCGGCATCGCGCGCCGCCCCTCGGACGAGTACGCCGAGGACGCCGACGCGACCAGGACCGGCTTCGTCGTCGGCACGCCCGCCTACCTGGCACCGGAGCAGATCCGTGGCGAGGGCGCCCGGCCGCCCGCCGACGTCTACGCCCTGGGCCTGCTGCTGATCGAGTGCCTCACCGGACAGCGCGCCTACCCGGGCGGCCCCATGGAGGCGGCGGTGGCCCGCCTCCTGCACTCCCCCACCGTTCCCCCGGGCACACCCGCGCCACTCGCCCGGACCCTACGCGCCATGACCCGGACGGACCCCGCGGCCCGCCCGACCGCCGCGGCCTGCGCGGACCTGCTCGACCCCCGAACGGCCACCGCCCCGACGCCGAACACCGAACCCCCGCGCGCCGGTACACCACCCGGCGCAAGCGCATCGCCCTGTCCGCGGGAACGGTCGGCCTGCTGCTCGCCGCCGGAGCCGGAAGCATGGCCTTCGGCACGGGACACCCTGCGGGACCGTCCGCACAGCACCCGCAGAACACCTCCCCCTCCGCCCCGACACCCCCGCCCACCCCTACGCCCTCCCCCTCCTCCCCGACACCCGTGCCCACCACCGCACCCGCGCCGGCACCGGCGGCCGACACCACCGTTGACCGCACGTCATCCGGGTCGGCCCCGCGGGTCGCGCCACCGCCCGGGCCCGCCGCACCGGCCGGACCTGCGGAAGCACCCCACGACAAGGGCCCGAAGAAGGAGAAGAAGGACGAGAAACCGCCCCACAAGGGGCAGAAGCCGTGACAGGACACCGGTGACCCCACCCGTCCCGCCCGGAACGCGGCGCGCCGGACATCTCCACGCCCCGGCGCCCCGTCAGGTGAGCTCTTCACCCCGGTACTCGGCCCGGCCCCCCACCACGAGGTACCGCGCGCTCGGCTCGGCCGTCCTGGACGAGCTGCTGCGCGCCGTCGCCGACGAAGCCGCCCTCGGCGACGGCCTGACCGTCCCGCTCGCCGGCCTCACCGCGAACAGCGCCGACCGCGCCGACGTCCACCAGTGGCTGAGCGACATCCGGGTCTTCGACGGGGCCCGCGCCCTGACCGTCGCCGATCTCGCCACCGCCGTCATCACCAACGCAGCCGCCGATTCTCCCTCGCCGTCGCGGCCGTGAGCGCATCGCCGGCCAGGACCACCAGGTCCGACGAAGAGCCCTACCGGTGCTCGGGGTTCTCGAAGTCGAAGCGGCAGCCGGCGTCCCACGCGGAACGCTGGTTGCCGTGGGCCGGGAGGCCGCCGGCGTCCTTGAGCATCCGGGCCAGGTGCAGCTGGTTCCAGTCATGAAGGTCACGTTGCGATTGGTGAAGTCGTTCTCGGGGCCGCCGGAGCCCTCGTCCAGGTAGGACGGCCCCGGCCCGGCCTCGCCGACCCAGGCCGCGTCGGCCTGCGGCGGGATCGTGAAGCCCAGGTGCTGGAGGCTGTAGAGCACGTTCATCGCGCAGTGCTTGGCCCCGTCCTCGTTACCGGTGATCAGGCAACCGCCGACCCGGCCGTAGTAGGCGTACTGGCCACGGTCGTTGAGGACGGACGAGCAGGCGTAGAGCCGCTCGATCACCCGCTTCATGACGGAAGAGTTGTCGCCGAGCCAGACCGGCGGAACACTCTGGCACCTTACCTGACCTGCAGAGTAGAAGGTGCAGAGCTACGCACGCCGCTTCCGTATACCGAGAGGCAGACTCATGCGGCGAACGAGCAACGCACCTCACGCATCGACGCCGGTCCGGAGCCGAGCCAGCGAAGGAATCCCCGCACGGGAGCAGGACATCATCGGCGGCAACTTCTCCTTCATCGTGGGATCATCCCGCGCGCGGTCCCCTTCCACCTTCTACAACGGATCGCCGAGCGACGCCGCAGCGAGGTGATGGTCACCTTTCAACCTTCGTTCCTCGTCCGCTTCGCAGAGACGGGTCAGGTGGCGATGCAGTACTCGGCATGAGCCAGCGTGTTCCGGAAGTTCCCGGACCCGGGCGCCGATGGAGCGGAGCAACTCCGTCACCGCGTCGGCGGTCCGGGTGCCGAAGTCCTCAGGTCCGTACGGGCCGCTCGGCCGTTAGGAGGAGACAGCGACGTCGGTCCGAAGTCACGCGCCGCTCGGGGCAGCGTCGTCCAACCATGTCCCGATCCGTTGGGAGGCCTGGAACGCATCACCGTGTCGGTGGTCCGGCGTCCCGGTCAGCGCGCGCCAGATCGCCAGACCTTCCGCGTGCGCCACGCGGGCGTCCTCGTATCGGCCCATGGAGCCGAGCCGAACGGCGAGGTTGTCGAGGGCCGTGGCGAGTTCGGGCAGTCCGGCACCGCGCTCCTGCTGCACTGCCTCCCGGTACAGCGCCACAGCTTCCGTGGCTGTGTCGAGAGCGTCCGTCGCGAGCCCTGCGTCGCCCAGTCGGTTCGCGAGGTTGTTCAGCGCCCTGGCCCGGTCCGACCGGATTCGCCACACGTCGGGCAGGGACGGCGAGCGGTACAGGTCCTCGGCTTCGCGGGCCAAGTCTAAGGCCTCCGCCGTTCGCCCCGCCTCGGCCAGCAGGTTCGAGCAGTTGGTCAGGGCGAGCGCGAGGTCGGAATGGTGCGACTCCGGTTCTGACAAGCGCGCCTCCCGGTGAAGGGCGACCGCCTCGGCGATGGCCTCCTGCGCCTCGCCCAAGCGGCCTGCGGCACCCAGGCGGACCGCCAGGTTGTTCAAGGACCGTGCAAGCTCGGACCGGAAGACGTGGGGATCGCGTTCGGCGAGCCGGCGGAAGATCCCGATGGCTTCGGCACCGGCGGCTTCTGCCGCCTCCGGTCGACTCGCCTCGGCCGAGCGGTCGGCCAAGGCGTTCAGTGCTCGGGCCAGCGCAGGCTGGAAGCGCTGCGCGTCCTGGCTCGCCAGCGTCCGCAGCCGGTCCACCTCCCGTTGCACGCCTGCGAGGCAATCCACTTGGGGACCCGACTCCGGCGGGGCCGCGGTGACCCGGTCGAAGTCTGCGATCAGGTCGGCGGCGGGCGGGCGGGCCGCCGGGTCGTCGCTCAGGCACCTCCACAGGAGCCAGGCGAGGTCGGGGTCGACGTCTGAGTCGGCGAGGGCCGCCATGGTGGCGGAATCGGGCCGGACCTCGTGCCACCGGCCGGTGGCGAGAGCGATCAACACCGCACCCACCGAATACATGTCCCCCTCAACCGTCGGGCCCGGCCCGACCGCGACAATCACCTCCGCTGTCCGATCGCGCGGGTTCTCCGGGTACTGCGTGAGGGGCCCGTCCTTCACGTACAGCCGGTTCCGTTGGAAGCCCGGCCGGTAGCGGCTGTGCGCACCGTCGACCGAGGCCGTGATCCAGCCGATCAGCTGGACTCCGTCGTCGGTTGCCAGTACGGCCCTCGGGGTCAGGGCGCCGTGCACCAGACCCAATCGGTGAGCCCGGTGCACGGCGGCGGCCAGGCTGCGGCCGATCTGCCCGAAGCGTTCGGCCGTGACGGGACCGCGGCTTCTCTCGTACACGTCCTGCAGGTTCGGCGCCGGCGCCATGATGGCACCGGTGCTGGCCTGGAGGCAGGCGGCGGCCAGCCACGGGGCGTCCCGGCCCGGGGCCGCGTGCCAGTCGAGCAGCGCAGGGGCGGAGACTCCCGCCATGCGATGCAGGCAGGCGGCCTCGGTGCGGATGAGTTCGCGGGCCTGCTCCGGGTCGTCCTCGAACAGGCGCTCCGTGGTGCGTACGGTGGCCAGCTCGCCGTTCGGTCCCCATGCCAGGTAGAGCGACAGCGCGCCCCACCCGCTGTGGTTGCGTGCGAAGAGGTCGAACGCACCGAGGCGCGCGGGGTCGGTGGGCGAGGTCGGCGACCAGTCGGGCGACAACGCGCTCAGCTCGTGGTCGGGGCCCGCGGCCCCGTCGGCGGCGGCTGTGGTCCTGGGCCCGATGGGTTCGACGTCGGCCGTCGGGCCAGCCGGGGGTACCCCGAGGTGGACGAGCAGGCGGTCGGTCATCCAACCGAAGGACGGCTCGCCGTCCGTGATCAGCGCGGAGCCGCCGGGGTGGCCGACCCAGGCTGGGAAGTCCGGGGACCGGCCGACGGAGGCTTCCAGGAGGTCCGCGACCGTCCGGGTGGTGCGCAGTAGTTCGTGCGGCGCGAGTGCTCCCAGCAGTCCGCGCCGGATGTGCGGCGCGAAGTCGAACTGGCGCTGATGCGGAAGCAGTTCCGTCGCGGGCGGGTTGGTCTGGTGCATCAGTCCGCCGAGGAAGACCTCTGCCAGGTGTCCGCCGTCGGTCGGTGGGCCCAGTGCGCTGCGCACCAGTCGCATTACCGGTGGGGTGATGGGTGCGACGGCCGCGAGATGCGCGGCGAGCCGGTAGGCCTCCGGCGATGCGGCGGCCCTGAACCGCAGGACGGGGTCCGTTTCGCCCTCGGACGGTACGGCGGAGCCCGGCGCCGGCGTATCGCTCCACAGCGGGAGCAGCGCCGAGGCGCCCGGCGCGGCGAGGAGCCGCGCCCAGGTGGCGATCGCGGCGGGCGCCGGTTCGAGGACCGGTACCGGGACGGGGGCGAAGTCGGCCAGCCCTGGAGGAAGGATCGGGTCGGCGACCTGCCACTGGGCGGTCGGGCCGCCACGGCGGTGCGATCTCACGTGCCACGTTCGGGCGGCGATTCCGGAGCCGCGCCAGAGGCGAGTGGGCAGCACGTGCACGATGGCGGTCGGGCCGCGGCGGGCCCACAGGTCGACGGCCTGTCGCATCCGACCGTCCCGCCAGGCCTCGCCGACGCCGTCGCTGACGATCAGCACCAGGGTGTCTCCCGTGGGGTCGCTCAGGCTCACGGGTGGCCGGTGCGGCCCGCTGTCCCGGTAGGGTCGGGCGCTGAGCAGCGGTGCCCTGCTGGTCCGGGTGTCGAGTCCGTAGACCCTAACGTCGCGGAACGCGCCCGCTCGTTCCATCAGTTTGCGGAGGTCCGAGGCCAGTCGCTGCCACAGGAACATGGAGACACCGTCGTCGATGACCAGCGCGAGGGAGAGCCAGCGGTCTCGTTGCGGTCTGGTGGTCGTGATCGGCAGTCCGGTCTCCGCCATGGCGGCCACTGTCCGGGCGAGGTCGAGTTCGGGTCGGCGGTGGTTCGGGAAACGCTGACGCAAGGGACGCAGCGACCGGCCGGAGCGGCGTTCGCCGACGTCTACCGAAGGGGTGTCCGGCACGCGGACGCCGTGTGCCGTGGTAGGCACGACGACCGGTGGGCGCTGTTTCGCGCCGACGTGCAGCGGCCGTTCGGGCGAACTGGGTTCGAGTTCTGGGGTGGGGCGCGGGTCCGTGTCCGGCGGGTCGGGGGCACGGGTGTGGTCACCTCGGAGCGGGGGTGGGTGACGGGCCCGGGGTCAGTGCCGGCGGCTGCCCTGGCCACGGGGCCGGTGCCCCTTGGCAGTGTTCTGGCGAGCCAGAGCGCGTCGAGGAGTTCTTCCGCGGCGAGGTCCACGCCGCTGTTGGCCAGTACCTCCGTCAGCCGTCCGAGCATGTGTCAGACCGCTCCGCCGAGCTGGTGCAGTACGGCCTCCAGCAGGCGTCCGGCGTCGAGGTCGACGCCGCTCTGCCGCAGGAAGACGGCATTCAGCAGCTGGTCTGTGGCGAGCTCGCCCGGTGCTCGGCGGCCGAGGAACTGGGCGATGAGGTCGTCGATCTCGCCCAGGGCGTTCGGGCCGAGATGAGCGGTGACGATGTCGCGCAGGCGCTGCTCGTCGGGCTCGGGCAGGTCGAGCCGGACACAGCGTCGCAGGAAGGCGGGCGGGAAGTCGCGCTCCCCGTTGCTGGTGATCACCACGACGGGGAACTCGGTGCAGCGGATCCGTCCGCGGCTGACCGCGACCGGGCGGTCGAGGTCGTCGGTCTGGACGTCCACGGGGGCGTTGCCGTCGATCAGGCGGACGAGTTCCGGGATGGTGAACTCGCCTTCCTCGAACACTGTCAGCAGGTCGTTGGGGAGATCGACATCACCCTTGTCCAGTTCGTCGATCAGCAGGACCCGCGGGCGGTCCTGCGGCACGAGGGCGTTGCCCAGCGGGCCGAGCTGCAGGTACTGGCCGACGTCGGGTTCCCGGCCCTGGCCGTCGCGTCGGAGATTGGCCTCGCGGAGGCGGCCGACGGCGTCGTACTGGTAGAGGGCGTCCTGCAGGGTGGACCGGCTGTTCACGGGCCAGTGGAGGACCCGTCCGAGGCGGAGCTCGTGCGCGATGGCGTAGGCCAGCGAGGACTTGCCGGTGCCCGGGTGCCCAGTCACCAGCAGTGGCCGGCGCAGGTGGAGGGCCGCGTTGACGATATCCACCTCGTCGGGGCCGATGAGGTACGGCCGAGGTGCGGGGGCGGCGGACTCCGCCGTCCCGAACCGCCGCCACGGCGGGGCCGGGGGAAGGCAGTCGCCCTGATCGTTCCGTCGCCCCGAAACAGCTTCCAGGCGTTTTCGGGCCTGTCGGCCCCGCCGCTGGCACCGGGTTCAATGATGGTCATGTGGCGTGTGTCCTTCCAGGGTCCGTCAGATGCAGCGGTTCGGGCTGTGGGGTCCCGTTGCCGTCCTCCCAGACGAGGGACGGGCGGGCCGGGGCGGCTTCGGGTCGGACGAAGGTCGCGCCCCGGAAGGCCCGAAGGCGCTCGGCAAGGTCGGGCAGCGGACCGACCGGTTCGAGTCGGCCGAGTTTGTCGGCGTCCTCGAAGCAGGCGGCCTGGCGGTCCCACAGGATGACCGGTACGCCCAAGGCCAGACAGTACGTCAGCATGGTCGTGCGCTGTTCGGGAGGACCGTGCAGGACCACCCGGGCGGTGTCCCGGTGGTCCGTCTCGAGACGGTGGCGAAGTTGGTCGGCGGTCGCGGTGGTGTGGTCGGTGGTGAGCGCCGCTGACGATCCGGCGGCCCACCGGCGCCGCTGGTCGGCGTCGCGCCGCCTGACGATCTCGCTGATCTCCGGACAGCTCATCGTGACGCGGTAGTCCACGCCGATCGGCTGGCCCGGGAGCAGCTCGTTGGGCGCGCCCGGGTTCCACTCGTCGACGGCGACGTGCAGCCCCTGCCGGTCGACGACGACGGTCACCCAGGGCACGCCCATTCCCCAACTGGGTTCGGCGTCCACGGACTCCACCGCGTCCTGCAGGCAGCGGGCGATCTGCTCCGGGGTCCGCGGCACCGTCTCCGGCTCGTGCAGGACGGTGCGCGTGCCGTCCTGTCGGACCAGCAAGATCCGGCAGGTGTAGCGCTCGTCGGCGGACCCGGGGACCCCGGTCAGCTCCATGACCACTCGGCTGACCGGTGACAGCGACCTGGCCGCCCACTGGCGGGCGTCGGCACGGCGCTCACCGAGCGCCGTCAGGTGGATGCCGGTGCGGCGCGCCACCGTGTCGGACCAGGTACGCAGTTGGTCGCCGGTGGCCGCGTCGACGGCGGCCGCGACGTACTCGACCACCCTCACCAGGGCTGGCACCGACGGTGTGCCCACCGGCCCCTGTTCGCCGTCGGGCATCGCCTCCAGCCCCTCGACCGCGGCCCTCAGGTCGTCGGCCGAGAACCCGGGCCGGGTCAGCGACTCCGGGAGGACCGCGTAGCGCAGCGCCTCGCGCGACGCGTGCGGCAGCAGCGCGGGACGCTCCTTGGCGACCCGGCCCAGCAAATCCAGCAGGCGGTCGTGCTCATCGATCGACAGCAGGGGGGAGCCCTGCAGCGCCCGGGCTCGGACCAGTAGCCGGGCCACCTCCTCGCGGTGGTCCGGGCGCAGCGCCGCCACCAGAGTGCCGCTGAGCGAGGCGAGTCCGCGCGGGTGCGCGGTGACCATGGCTGTCAGGCGTTCGATCGACGGCTGCTCGCCGTACGGGATCCGGTAGCCGAACTTGTCGGCCAGCGAGCGGTACTGGGCGACCTGGGCTGCCGCCTCGGGGACCCACTGCCACAGAGCCCGCTCGATCTCGCGCTCCCAGTCCGTGTACTGGGCCGCCGGGCGCTCCGCGGGCAGCGCCGCCCCGATGTCGACCAGCTGCGGCGGTCCGGCGGCGTACTCGGCTAGCACCGGTCCGAAAAACCCGTCCGCCAGGAGGGCCTGAGCCGAGCACGCACGCAGCCGCCCGGTTCCAAACGATCCGCCCGCCCGGACCACCACACCGACCAGGTGGTCCTCGCAGAACACCGCGGCCCCGGAGGCCCCCGCCCACGGTGTCGTCCGGTCGGCCCGGGAGTCGGGCACCGGATCCTGGTCCAGCACGTAGTGGCGCTCGGAGCCGGAGGAAAGTGGCGGGAGCTCCCCGCGCAGGTGCTCAACCTCGCGCTCGTCAACGAGACTGGCCAGCGGGAAGCCGAGCCCTTCGTACCGCAGCGGGGCCTGGCCGACGGGCCGGCCCCAGCTCACGGTTCCCTCGATGCCGGTGTCCGCGTCGAGCAGCACCAGGGCGACGTCCAGGCTCGGGTGCTTCCAGACCTCCGCCGCCGCGCCGTTCAGCATCCCGCCGCGGTTGGGATGCCCCACCCGCACGCGGACCTCCGGCCAGCGCGAACCGCTCTCGCCGTCGACCAGGACATGACGGGCGGTCAGTACCAGTCGAGGGGCGACCAGGTAACCGGACCCCACGCTCCGTTGCTGCCCCGCCGTACCGGTGCGGATCAGCGCCAGTCTGCGCGGATCCATCTCAGCCCTCGGTCCAGGCCCTGGTGTCGTTGTGGCTGATCTCCGGGTTGGCATCACCGGCGGCACGGTCGCGGATCGCGAGCTTCAGCGTCAGCTTGTGCGTCCGGACCGTGGCATGCTCGCCGGCTGCCCCCACAGCGGCGACGCCGAATGTCAGCTTTCCATCGGCCTTGCCGGTGTTCCGCAGCTCCAGCAGGAGTTCCAACTGGGCCTCGTTCACGACGAAACCGAACTGCTCACCAGCACTCCGGTCCTGAGCCTCGTAGAGCTCCTGCCGCAGCTCCTCGAGCGCCGCAGCCAACCCGATCTCCGTCATTCCCGCCCCCAGTGGTGCATGCCGCTCCGCGGCGGAGCCTGACCTGGCGCCACGTTACAGCGCGTCCGAAGGGTATCGTCAAGCGGCGGTCGGAGGTCCTGACGGCGTGAGGAGGTACCCGTCGATGCCCGCTTCCCCTGCGGACCTGAACCGCTTGTTGTGGTCGGCAGCGGACGCCCTCCGCGGCAGCTTCAACGCGAGCCAGTACAAGCACATCATCCTGTCGGTGGTCTTCCTGAAGTCCCTCTCCGAGGCCTTCACGGAACGACGCGCCGCCGTGGCGGCCGAGCTCCACGCGCTCGGGATCGAAGGGGAACAGTTCGACGAGTTCCTGGAGGACCCGGACGAGTACACCTCAGTCGGCGTCGCCTGGCTCCCGCCCGCCGCGCGTTGGTCGGAGATCACCGCCGGGCGGCCGGCCGCCGAGACGGGCACCCGGCTCAACGAGGCGCTCGCAGCCATCGCTGTGGCCGTGCCCGCACTCGCCGACGCGTTGCCGCGGCCCTTCCCGCTCGGCAGCGCTGAACAGCGGGCCCTGGCCGAGGTCGTGCGACTGGTCGGCGGAGCGCGGTTCAACACCGCCGCGGCCTGGTCATCGCGGGACGACTACGCTCTCCCAGACTTCTATTCCGACCTGCTGGCTGGCTTCGCGGAGGCCGAGGGCCGTCAGGGCGGCGAGTTCTTCACCCCGGCTGGATCGGCCAATGGCTCGTGGAGCTCCTGGAACCGGTCCGTGGAGAGGTCTACGACCCGGCCTGCGGCGCGGGCGGCATGCTGCTCCAAGCTGCATCCTTCGCCCGGGCCCATGGCGCGGATCCGGCGGACATCACCCTTTTCGGTCAGGAGGTCAACGAGCAGACCGCGCTGCTGGCCCGGATGAACCTCACCGTTCACGGCTTCGAAGGCACCAGCCAGCGGATTTCCCGGGGCAACTCACTGACGGACGACCGTCATCACGACAGGCAGTTCGACTTCGTCTTGAGCCATCCGCCGTTCGATCTCCGCCACGTGCAGGTCCACCGGGACGATCCCCGGTGGGAGTTCGGCGTCCCCCGACAAGCAACGCCAACTACGCCTGGCTCCAGGACGCGGTCTCCAAACTGAACAGCCAGGGAACGGCGTGTGTGGTCCTGACGGACAACTCCCTAGTACCCACGACCGACAACGAGCGCCGGATCCGGCAAGGGCTGATCGAAGCGGACCTGGTGGCAGCGGTCGTGGCGCTCCCCGCCGGCGTGTTCATCAGCACCAAGGCTCCCACCTGCTGCTGGATCCTGGCGAAGGACAAGTCCCGGATCGGCGGGCACCGCACGGACCGCAGGGGCCAGGTCCTCCTCGTCGACGCGCAGTACATGGAAACGCACACCTCGCCTGCCCTACGTGAGCTGCGCACAGACGAGATCTCACGGATCTACCACTCCTGGCGGGGCACCGGGTCCGGACCGGATCCCGACGGGCCGTACCGCGATCTGCCGGGCCGCTGCGTCTCGGTCAGCACGCCGACACTTCGCGACCGCGGCTATGCCCTCACCCCTGCCCACTATGTCCTCCCCGGCAGCACGGCGCCCGCAGGCATCTACCGGTCCCGGCGACCAGGAATCTTTATGGGCTGTTCAACTGACCCGCCGGACATCCGGGCGGTGGGCTGCGGTGCCGAGGTCCGGGCGCGTGGCCATCGGGGTCAGTCCTGGCGGCGCGGTGGAGGCTAGCTCATCCGGTTGGCGGCGGCCGGCGCCGCCTCGACGCAGGCAACCGAAGCGGACATCTGGGACACCGTCCGCCACTTTCCAGGCAGTGGCTGACGTGGCTCACCAGCCCCAGCTCGGATAGCTGCGCCACTGATCAGCTCTCAAGCATTTGCCAATCTTCACCTTGACCTCGACGATCAACGGCGTCAGCTAGCCTCGGCTACCACTGGTAGCCTCGGAACCGGAACCACAGGGCCGCATGACGTCTTACCCGAGGTGACCGGATGTTCGACCTCCGCCTGCGCACCCTGCTCGGTGTCCATCGCCTCCAGGACGCGACCTGGGAGCAACTGCTCAGTCTGAAGGACAACGAGAACGCCGCCGAGGGCCCGGACATCGACTACAAGGCCGGCCCCGTGCCTTACGGGCGGGGCACCGAGGGCGCAGGCGAGTTCGTCAAAGACGTCTTGGCGCTCGCCAACACCTCGGGCGGAGTCCTGGTCCTCGGGATGGCAGAGGATCGCACTACCTCCATCCCCACAGTTCCGGTGCCGGTCCAGCTGACCGACCAGGCCCGCAAGCAGTACAACGAGTACCTCGCCCAGCGGGCCGAACCGAACGTCGAGTGCGTCATCCACTTCGTCCCGAAGGAACCCGGAGGCACGGAAGGCATCATGCTGGTCGCCGTGCCGCCGAGCGCGCATGCCCCACACGCGGTAATCGGCACGCGCGACCTGCGGGACGGCACACTTCGCTACCCCTGGCGCAATGACAACCAGGTAGCTTTCATGAACCCAACCAGGGTGAAGAGCACCATCATGGCCTCCATGACTGCCACTGCTGCCCGCCAGGACGTCCTCCGAGGAGCGGAGCACGACATCCGCAATGCCGCATACCTCGGCTACCCGATCATGTCGGTGACCCTTATCCCCGACATTCCCGGCTCCTTCTCTGTCAACAAGGCGAGCCTGGAAGACTTCGCCCAAGAGACTAAGGGTCCGTTCATCTGGAACGGGGCCGATCTCTTGCCACACACCTCTGTCGGCCCCCGACGGCTCACAGCGTCCGACGCCGAGATGAAGGGCCGTCACATCGTCCACTTGCACTCGGACGGCAGCGGCGCATGGGGTTCCAAGGTGCGGCTGGCGCACATCCTCGACCGCTTTGATGACGAAGCGACTGATTCTGTCCCTTGCTGGGACAGCCGACGCATCGCCGAGGCAGCCCTGGAAAAAACCTGGTACCTCGCTCGTCACGCGGTTGATCGTGCTGGTGCGGCTGGCACCGCCACCCTCCAGATCACGCTCTTCTGCGCCCCTGCAGAGCGCATGCCTCTGGGCGGGGGCAGCCATCCGGTTACCCTTGGCCCCCACGCCCACAGTGATGTCACTGGCAGCGCCAGTATCCTCCTGGACAACGTCGTCGAAGGCGGCCGCGACCTGGTTGCAGGAACTGCCGCAGCCCTCGCTGACCTCTACCAACACTTCGGGTTGTTGAAGCCGAGGAGATCACGCTGGACGGCAAGATCATCCCCTCGAAGTGGCCCGAGCACGAACGGGTATACGTCGAAAGGTGGGCAGCTTCAGCGGGCGTCGAGGCCGTCTGACAGGGTCAGGCGGCGCAGCACGCCCCGGCTTCCCAACGTCAGCACCGGGTTGGTCCGGCCGAAAATCCCGTCTACTGTCTCGCCTCGTTGAGCAGATTGACCGAACGCTGCGCCAACGGCGGCGAATTCGGCCCCCGATCACCCGCATGGCCAGCACCGATAACAGGTATCACCGAATCAGACCGGGCCGGCCAGGGTGAGGATGTCGGCGTCCATGAGCCGGGAGTAGAGGACGGGCCACTCGTCGGTGTCCCAGCCGTGGTCGGTCATGTCGGGCCAGACGCCGGTGGCGATGTCGTGGTCGACGGCGCGGATCTCGTCGACCCGGACGCCCTGGCGGCGCAGGATGCCGGCGCTGAGGTCGATGAGGCCCTGGGTGTGGCTGCGTTCGGGGCTGCGCTTGAGGGTGCAGTTGAGGAAGACCGCCCGCAGGTCGGAGTACTAGGTCATCGCCGTCCGTCCGTTCGTCTCGCCGCTGTTCCGGTGGCCCATCGGACCACGCGGGCCGCCGTCCGGCGGGGACCCTCCGCCGGACGGCGCAGCGGCCGAGGTGTCGGGCGTCCCGGCGTCCGGGCCCGGACGGGGGGTAGGTTCGGGGGCGTTGGTGTGTCGTCGTACAGGAAGCAGGTTCAGGTCATGGTGGATTCGCTGTTCGATCTCCCGATCCGGACGCTGGCGGGCGAGCCGTCCTCGCTGGGCGAGTACCGGGGCAAGGTGCTGCTGCTGGTGAACGTGGCGTCCAAGTGCGGTCTGACGCCGCAGTACTCGGGTCTGGAGCAGTTGCAGAAGACGTACGGGGAGCGCGGGTTCACCGTGCTCGGGTTCCCGTGCAACCAGTTCATGGGGCAGGAGCCGGGGTCGGCGGAGGAGATCCAGGAGTTCTGCTCGACCACGTACGGGGTGTCGTTCCCGCTGTTCGAGAAGATCGACGTGAACGGGGCGGAGCGCCACCCGCTGTACGCGCGGCTGACCGAGGTCCCGGACGGGGCGGGCGAGGCCGGGGACGTGCAGTGGAACTTCGAGAAGTTCCTGGTGTCGGCGGACGGCGAGGTGGTCGGGCGGTTCCGGCCGCGGACCGAGCCGGAGTCGGCGGAGCTGGTGGCCGCGATCGAGGCGCAGCTCGGCGGCTGAGCGGGGCGGCCGGGGCCGGGCGGCGCCCGGCCGGACGGCAGGTCCGGGGCCCGGACGGTCCGGCGGTTCGAACTGTACAGGTAACCTGCACAGTGGAACTGGACAGTCCGGGCTCCGGCCTGTCCGCACGCCCTCCCGCCCCTCCCCCGAAAGGTCCGCCGTGTCCGTCACCGCGCTCGACCCGACCACCGCCCTGGTCGTCATCGACCTCCAGCAGGGCATCCTCGCCATCCCCGGCGCCCCGTACCCCACCACCGAGGTGCTGGAGCGCAGCGTCGCGCTCGCCCGGGCGTTCCGCGCCGCCAAGCTGCCGGTGGTGCTGGTGCGGGTGTCCTTCGCCGCCGACGGCGGGGACGTGCCGCCCGGCCGCACCGAGCAGAACCGTTCCGGCGGCGGGGCCGCCCGCCCCGAGGACTGGGACCGGCTCTCCGCCGAGCTGCACGACCCGTCCGACCTGGTCGTCACCAAGCACAACTGGGGCGCCTTCCACGGCACCGACCTGGACGTGCAGCTGCGCCGCCGGGGCGTCACCCAGATCGTGCTGACCGGCATCGCCACCAGCATGGGGGTCGAGTCCACCGCCCGGGCCGCGCACGAGCACGGCTACCACGTGACGCCGGTGGTGGACGCGATGACCGACATGGACCCGGAGGCCCACCGCAACAGCGTGGAGCGGATCTTCCCGCGGCTGGGCGAGACCGGCACCACCGAGGAGGTCCTGGCGCTGCTGGCCGCGGGCCGCTGACGTCCGGACGCGGCGGAGCCCGCACCCGCCGACCCCCGCGAGGGCCGGTGGGTGCGGGCTCCGCCGCGTCGGGTCGGGCTCCGCCGGGGCGGGTCGGGCTCCGCCGCGTCGGTCAGGCTTCGCCGGGGCGCCAGGCGGGCCACTCCCAGGGGCGGTCGTCCCAGTGCACCCGGGCGGGGTCGCGCGGGTCGAGGTCGGGGAAGTGGTGGCGCACCTCGGGTTCGAACTCCTCGGGGGCGAGCGGCTTCCAGCCCTCCCCCTGGAAGTGGACCAGCCGGTAGCGGCTGTCGGTGCGGAACTCGGCGACCCGGACCAGGGGCTCCTCGGTGCTGCTGCTGTTCGTGTGGCTCGTCATGCGGCCAGCATCGGCCGGGCCGCGGCGCGACGCACGCCCGCTCCGCCACCCGCAGCGTGTCGCGCCACCCCGAGCGCCGCCGCGGGCGCCTTCGCGGGCACCGCCCCGAGCGCCGTCGCGGGCACCGCCCCGAGCACAGCCCGAGCGCCCCCGGAGCGTGGGCGGCGTCCCGTACCGTGGAGGGTCGGCAGCGGAACGGCCCGGCAGCGGAGTCGGCCGGACGTGCGGGGAGGACCGGATGGGCAAGGGACGGGGCAAGGGCGGCACCGGCGGCGGGGCCCGGGTGCGCGGACTGGACGGGGTGGCGGTGACACGCTCGGCGTGGGGGCTGTACCGGGAGACCCGGCGGCCGGGCGCGCCCGGGCTCGGGGCGCGGGTGCGGGCGCTGCCGCGGCTGCTGCGGGACGCGCTGACCGGCCGCTACCCGGGGGTCGGGCCGGGGAAGCTGGCGGCGCTGACGGTGGCGGTGGGGGTGTACCTGCTCAGCCCGGTGGACGCGGTGCCGGACTTCCTGCCGGTGATCGGCTGGGGTGACGACACGGCGCTGCTGCTGTGGTTCCTGATGGGGCTGACCCGGGAGTCGGGCCGGTACGTGGAGTGGGCCGGGAGCCGATCGCATCGCAATGATTGACCTTCGCTCCGCAAGAATCTGACATCTGTAAGAAATTTCTACGCAACTCTCTTGTGGTGGTGCGGCGCGTCCCCCTACTGTCGGCTCACTTCCACCACGCCTTTCAGAGAGCCGGTCCCCGATGACTGCTGCCCCCGCATCCCCCCACCGTTCCGTGCTGTCCCGTCCGGCCCGCGCGGGAGCGGTGGTGGTCGCCTCCGTGCTCGGGCTGGGGTGGCGCTGTGCGCCCCGGCCGCGCAGGCCGCGTCCGCGTCCGCGTCCGGCTCCGCCGGGAGCGCCGCCGCGGTGACCCGGGCCGGGATCGACCCGGCGCTGACCGCGGGCCGCGGCGCGCGGGTGGACTTCCTGGAGCAGGAGGCGGAGCACGCCGCCACCAACGGCAGCGTGATCGCCGCCGACCGCACCGCGTACACCCTGGCCGCCGAGGCGTCCGGCCGCAGCGCGGTGAAGCTGGCGCCCGGCCAGTACGTGGAGTTCACCCTCCCCAAGGACGCCAACGCGATCACCGTCCGCTACAGCCTGCCGGACGCGGCGAACGGCGGCGGCCTCACCGCGCCGCTGGACGTCACCGTCAACGGCAAGGACCGCCGGCAGCTCTCGGCCACCAGCCAGTACTCCTGGCTGTACAACCAGTACCCGTTCAGCAACGACCCGAAGGCCGGGCTGCTGCACCCCGACTGGTGGATCACCGAGTGCGGCTGCGTGCCCGCCGCGACCACCCCCGCCCCGGCGATCTCCACCCCGTTCCGGCCCGGCCACATGTACGACGAGCAGCGGCTGCTGCTGGGCCGCACCTACAAGGCGGGCGACAAGGTCCGGATCGCGCTGCCCGCCGGGTCCAAGGCCCCTGGGCGGCGATCGACCTGCTGGACTCCCAGCTGGTGGCCGCGCCGCATGTCGAGCTGAAGGCCGTCAACGTGCTCGCGCTGGGCGCCGACCCGACCGGGCGGCGCGACTCCGCGGACGCCATCGACCGGGCCGTCCAGCTCGCCAAGCTGCTGCACCTGCCGGTGTACCTGCCGCCGGGCGTCTTCCAGGTCAACCGCCACCTGGTGGTCGACGACGTCACGCTGATCGGCGCGGGCAGCTGGTACACCGTGCTCAAGGGCAGCCAGCAGACCCTGTCCGCCCCCGCGCGGACGGCAGCGTGCACACCGGCGTCGGCCTCTACGGCAAGGACGCGGCGCAGGGCGGCAGCCGCAACGTCCACCTGTCCGGGTTCGCGATCGAGGGCGACGTCCGGGAGCGGATCGACACCGACCAGGTCAACGGCATCGGCGGGGCGTTCAGCGACTCCAGCATCGAGGGCCTGTACATCCACCACACCAAGGTCGGCATCTGGCTGGACGGCCCGATGAAGAACCTGCGGATCACCGGCAACCAGATCGCCGACCAGATCGCCGACGGCATCAACTTCCACACCGGCGTGGCCGACTCGGTGATCCGCGACAACTTCCTGCGCAACACCGGCGACGACGGCATCGCGCTCTGGTCGGAGAAGACCGAGGACGCCCGCACCGTCATCGACCACAACACCGTGCAGTCGCCGACCCTGGCCAACGCCATCGCGGTGTACGGCGGCACCGACACCACCGTCTCGAACAACCTGGTCGCCGACCCGGTCCGCGAGGGCTCCGGCCTGCACGCCGGTTCCCGCTTCGGTGCCGAGCCGTTCACCGGCTACCTGCACTTCACCGACAACACCACGGTGCGGGCCGGCACCTACGAGCTGAACTGGAACATCGGCCTCGGCGCGATCTGGTTCGAGGTGCTGGACCGGGACATCGACGCGGACGTCAAGGTCACCGGCGACCACTACCTGGACTCCACCTACAACGCGATCATGGCGGTCGCCGAGTGGGGCGTGAAGGACCAGTACAAGCTGTCCAACCTGGCCTTCAAGGACGTCCGGATCGACGGCACCGGCACCTCGGTGCTCAGCGCCCGGGTGGCCGGCTCGGCCAGCTTCCAGAACGTGGTGGCCCGCAACGTCGGCGCCGTCGGCGTCAACAACTGCGGCACCTTCCACTTCACCCCGGCCGGCTCCGAGTTCTCGGTCGCCGACCTGGGCGGCAACTCCGGCGGCGGCACCACCGGCGACTGGCTGGCCTCCTGGGAGCTGCCCAACACCCTCACCTGCGACGACCGCCCGCCGGTGGTCGCCCCGCCCGCCCCCTCCGCGTGGTGACGGACCGTCACTCCCCCTGCGGCTCCAGCGGCTTGACCAGCCTGGCGAACCGCAGGTCGGGGCGGAGCGGCACGCCGAAGCGCTCGTTCCCGTAGGGGAAGGGCTCGAACTCGCCGGTACGGGCGAAGCCCCGCCGCTCGTACCAGGCGATCAGGTCGGCGCGCTGGTCGATGACCGTCATCTCCATCGCGGTCGACCCCCACGCGGCCCGGGCCCACTCCTCGGCCCGGGCCAGCACCCGCCGCCCCAGCCCGCCGCCCTGGACGGCGGGCGACACCGAGAACATCCCGAAGTACGCGGCCGGGCCGCGCCGCTCCAGGTGGCAGCAGGCCACCGGGGCGCCGTCCCGCTCGACCAGCAGCACCACCGAGTCCGGACGGCCCAGCAACTCGGCCACCGCGGCCTCGTCCGTGCGCTGCCCCGCCAGCAGGTCCGCCTCGGTGGTCCACCCGGCCCGGCTCGCCTCCCCCCGGTACGCCGACTCCACCAGCGCCACCAGCGCCGGCACGTCCGCGGGCCCCGCGGGCCGCAGCGCCAGGTCGGTGGCCGGGCGGACGTCGGCTCGGCGGCGGTCATCGGTGCTCTCCTCGAAACGGGGTGCGGTGGTACGGGCGCGGCCCAGGCGGACACCGCGCCACGGCGGGACGCCGGAACCGCCATGGTGCCACAGCACCCACCCCGCCGGGCCACCCCCACGGCCCGGCGGGGACCCCCCGACCGGCGCGGTCGACCCCGGGCCGGGGGCCGACCGCGCCGCACCCCTCCCCCGCCGGGAGGCCCGGCCGTCGCCGCGCACCCCATGAGACCGGACCCTCCACCCGCGCGGGGAAGACGCCCGCACCACGCCCGCGTTTTCCTCCTTCGACGGCTGACCCCCGCTCGCGCGGGGGTCAGCTGGCGCGTTCGTGATCCCGCCGGGACAGTCCGTCGTCCTCCCCGCGTGAGCGGAGGGGTCAGCCGGCGTACACCGAGCGCCCCGGCCAGGCCGGGGCGCCCTGCCAGCGGGAGCGGGGTCAGCCGGCCATCGACGTCGTCGGCATGCAGGTCTGCTGGTTCACCCTGGAGTCGCTGACCACCACCCTCGGCCGGGCCACCGTCGACAACTCCGTGGCCCGGGCCGTCACCAAGATCACCCGATGCGACCTCATCGTCGACGACATCGGCATGCTGCCCCGCGGCCAGATCGCCGCCGAGGCATTCTACTGGGTGATCGATGCAGCCTACGAACGCCGCTCCGTGATCGTGACGTCGAACCTTCATTCGTCAGGATTCGACTCGATCATGCCCAAGACGCTCGCCACCGCGGCCGTCGACCGGCTCCTGCACCACGCCCACATCATCCTGACCGAGGGCTCCAGCCTCCGCCTCACCCAGGCCACCACCGGCAAGCGCGTCGTCCCGCTCGCATAGGGGCGCAGACGCCAACGGCCCGGTCAGTGCCCTGAAGGCAGCTACTTCTGTAGGGGAGGCAGTCCGTCGACAAGCTCACACAGCACCCAGCCTGCAAGTGTCCACAGCAGGGCGAAGAGCACGATACAGGCGGCCGCCGAGATGGCGAACTGCCCCGTCACACTTTTCGCGAACCGTTTCATGTGCTCTCCTCGCCGTCCGTCCTGCATCGGTCACAGGGACGTCTTCTGTGTCCGGACGGTTCCTCGCAGGCCCGGTGCCGCATGCTTCGTCAGCG
This sequence comes from Kitasatospora fiedleri, assembly GCF_948472415.1. NCBI lineage: Bacteria > Bacillati > Actinomycetota > Actinomycetes > Kitasatosporales > Streptomycetaceae > Kitasatospora > Kitasatospora fiedleri. The sequence continues at coordinate 1,095,617 of NZ_OX419519.1, forward strand.
GAAGGCGTCTCCGATGCCATCGACACGTCCGCCTTCTCCACACCGATGCAAACAGCTACCACCAGGCCCGATCGGGTGACAACTCGTCATACCGGGCAGGGAGATCAGATGTCCGCAGGGAGAGACCTGAAATGTCCGAGAAGAGGAATTCGGGCGTGTCCGTTGACAGTCCGGGGCGCCGTCCCCGCGCGAGCGGGGTTGGCTCCTCGTGCGCGATCTCGCCGTAGACGTCGACCGCTTCTCTTCTCCCCGCGCCGACGGGAATGCAAGGCCGAGCTGTGTTGTCCGCGGACAACACGGTGCCCTTCTCTAAGTCTGGGAGCAGTGGCCGTTGATGGGTGATCAGGTCGGGTTAGGCCAGCGTGGGCCGTGGTCGGGGTCGGTGTGCCAGATCCACTGCCGGTCCGGGGTGACGGTCATGCCGTAGTCGTAGACCGTCGGTCGGCCGAGCTGCTCCCATTGTGTCCAGGCGTCGTCGAGCAGGTCGGCGAGATGTCGGGGGCCGCCCTGGGCGCGGTAGACGCCGTCGGGCGTGGAGGACAGGGTGGCCCAGGACTCGTGGCCGTCGTGGATCCAGGCGCTGGTTCCGTCCTGGTCGACGGCGGTGGTGATCACCAGCTCGGGCAGGACGACGCGCAGGTGGAACAGCAGGCCCCAGTCGGTGCGCAGGTCTTCGGGGTCGCGGGTGGTGTGCTGTTCGGGGCCGGAGGGCGGGGTGTGGGTGCGGATAGCGGTGAAATCGGGAGAGGACGGCGGGATGGCGGTGCGGTCGGGCATGAACTGGGCGAGGCCCTGCATCCAGCCGGTGGCGTGGGTGTGGTCGGGTGCGACGGTGAGGGCGGCGTGGCCGAGGCGGCCCCAGGGGAGGACGAGGCGTCCACCGGGGCGGGTCTGCTCGATCCAGGCCCAGGGCACCCGGTCGACGGCGTAGGTGGCGATGGCCCGGTCGTACGGGGCGCCGGCCGGGTGGCCGAGGCTGCCGTCCCCGGCTACTACGTCGACGTCGAGGCCGGCTGTCTTGAGCCGGGTGGCGCCGGCGGCCGCGAGGCCGGGGTCAACCTCGACGGTGGTCACCCGGCCGGGCCCGGCCCGGTGGGTGAGCAGGGCGGCGTTCCACGCGGAGGGGCTGGTGCCGAGTTCCAGGACGCGCTGCCCGGGTTCGAGGCGGAGGGAGTCGAGCATGTCGACGACCAGGGCCTGGGCCGAGAGGCTGGACGTCGGCAAGCCTGCGGTGACCTGGGTGACCGCGGCGCGGTGCGGGTCCACGTACAGCAGCTCCAGCCACCGGCCCGGGTCCGATCCGCGATCAACCGGCTGCCAGGCACAGCCGTCCCAGTCCCACAGCCGCTCCGGGGCGAATTCGTCGCGCGGGAAGCGGGCGACCGCGTCACGGAGCCACGGTGAACGCTGCGGCCACAGCCCTCCGGCCACCATCGCCTGGTCCAAGCGCACCCTGGCCTCGGCTGTGGCCCGAGCGGTGGCATCGTCGGCCGCGGTCACCCGGTGCACCCCTACTTCTTGTGCTTGCCGTCGCCGGGCGGCGGCGGGGGGACCTGGCCGTCGGAGTTTCCCGGCGGTGGTGTCCCTGGCCCGGATCCGGCGCGGGCTTCTCGTGCTCGCCCAAGGCGTGCTCCCTCCCCGATCGGCAGCCGGACCGCCCGGCTGCCCGCCACTCATCCTCCCGCCCCTACTACGTACGCGGTAGTACGCGTCAGAACGGATGACAGGTCGGCACGTTGACGCCAACCTTCCGCACTCCGCCCAGCGGAACCCACCTCACACCGTCGTACCACCATGCCAAGACGCACCCACACCGCTCCTTGACTTCTGAACGCATCACGCAAGCATGCGTGGCGAAGAAACGGCAGAGCCGTCACAACGCCGCAGGTCGCGAAGGGTCGTCCCCGCACCGCCCGCGCGGGGTACCGGGCGGGCGGGTCAGGGGTGCGGGCCGACGCGTACCGTCTTGATGGCACCGCCGCTGCTCCAGGTGCGGTGGATGCGCCGGCCGTTACCGGCGCGATGCGGCTGCCGTGGACAAGCTCGCCGAGGTAGCCGGGCAGAGCATGGTGGCGGTGAGTGCGTAGTCCAGGGGGCGGAGGCCGATGGGGTGCGGAACGGGCGGGGCCCCGCGTCCTGTGCGGACGCGGGGCCCCGATCGGTGCGGGTGCGGCAGGTCAGATGCCGGTGCCGTTGCCGTAGTAGTCGCCGACCTGCTGGCGGTAGGCCGGGTCGTCGGCGTGCTGGTCCTTGTCGTACTCGGGCGAGTTCTTGACCTCGTCCCGGGTGCGGTTGACCCACACCGTCTTCTCCTGGTCGTCGACCCGGGTGACGGTGCCCGCCGGGAGCAGCACCTCGCGGCCGAAGATCCACGGGCCGGTGTCCACCACGAGGTAGCCGGCGCCGACGTCCACGGTGTGCTTGTCGACCTTGCCGATGTGGCCGTCCGTCGCCTCGACCCGGTAACCGGTCAGGTTCGCGCCTGCGACGTAGCCCTCGGCACCCTCGTAACCCCACATAGCCTCGGTCATCCACTGCCTCCTCGTCGGCGTACCTGGTCCTGCGTGCGACAGGCCGCCTGCCCCGGTCCCCGGCGAACATGCCACGCATCGGACGCGCTCTCCGGGAGGCTCCGCGTCGCCACCCGCTCTCGGGCCGGGCGGTACCGGCAGGAGTCCGGACTGCCGGACCGGGCATGCGCTGCCCGCGGACACGGCGGGACAATTCCGGGAAGCAGGAGGAAGAGACGTTGGAAGAAGAGCGGAAGAAGCGGAGCCGCGGGGCCCCCGCCGCCCCTGGCAGGAACTCCGGCAGGAACTCCGGCGGGGGCTCCGGTGGGAGGAGTGCCCGCCCGGGACGGGGGGATTTCCCTGCGCACCTGCCGGACGGGCTCGTCCGCCTGGCCCTGTACCTCGGCTACGGCGCGTTCTGGGCGCTGGACTCCCGGCTGCTCCTCGGTCACGGAATCTGGAGCGCCCTCGTCGCGGTCGGCGCGCTCGCCGGCGCGGCGGCCCTGTGGTTCGTCCCCTCGTGGTGGAGGAGGGCACGCCGTCGCGAGGGCGGCAGGTCGCCTTCCGCCGGAGGTCCGCACGGTCCGCGCGGCGGCAGGACGGGGCCGGGCTCGCGGCGCCCGCCGCTCCCGCCACGGCCCCGGGCGGGACGACGCCCGCAGCCCGGTCAGGTCTGGTACGCGTACGTCCCCTTCGAAGAGGGCGGCGGCGGCAAGGACCGGCCCTGCCTGGTCGTCGGCGCGGGACCGACGGGTGCGACCGTCCTGAAGATCACCAGCCAGGACAAGAGCGACTTGCCCGAGCACTACTGGCCGATCGCCAACACGGGGTGGAACCGTTCGGGGCACGAGAGCAGTTGGCTCCAGAACCACACGCCGCTGCGCGTACCCTACGACGGGTTCCGCCGACCGCTGGGGCTCTGCCCGGCCGACCTGTGGCGCGAGGTCACCGACCGTCTAGACCTGTCGGCGGCCCGCTGACCCGGGCCCGCCCGGGCAGCCCCCCTACGGAGTGAAAAGCCGTTCCATGGACCGGGTGAGGGTTGGGCCGGGAGCCAGGGGAGAGACGGTGTCTGTGCATCTGAGCCCCTCCGGCCGGGCCTGCCCGCGCTCAACCGGTCCGTGGGGACGACCGAAGGAGCGAACCGCATGGCCGCCGACCCCGTCACCGCCGCCGAAGTCTCCGCCGACATTGGTGGTGACGGCCTGGCCCACTGGCTGCTGCGCGCCTGCGCCGAGGACGCGGCCGCCCGGAGCACCACCGCCGCCGAGCTGCCCGACTGGCGGATCGTCGACACGCTCACCGCCGTCCTGAACGGCTGGGAGCGGCGTGCCGTCCTGGCGACGGAGGCGACACTGGCCACCGCTGTCCTGGCCCTGCAGTCGACCGCCTGTCTGCTGCGCCGCTTCGACAACGATCACGACCTCGCCCGGGAGTGGCTGCTCGACTTCGGCCACCGGTTCGCCGGGAAGCAGGGCCACCCGCACTCCGCCGGCCCCACCGCGATCGAGGTGCTGGACATCGCGGTCCTCGAGGTCCGGCAGCACCCCGGGGCGCCGTCGGCCGCCGCGCTGGTGCACATTGGTGCGCCGGTGCTGGATCACATGCGTCCGGCGTCCCGGGCGGAGGATGCCCGCGAACTGCTGCTGACCCTGGGCCTGTGGGCGGGCAACGACCTCGCCCGGCTCGCAGACTGGGACGGCACCCGGATCGCCGCCCACACCCGTCCGAGGACCGGCTGACATCGGCCGATGTCGCGCGTCGGACGGCGGGTGCGGGATCGGTCAGCAGCCTCGGGCGCCCTTGGCGGACTTGGCGGACTTGGCCGGGCTGTGGTGCAGGAGTCGGACGAAAGAGGACCAGGACGTCCGGCCGCACCTCCGCCCGGCCAGCCCCAGCGGTAGCCGAACGTCCGCTCCTCGACCGGGATGCTGACGTCCACGCCCCGGGGCAGGCCGCGCAGCACCAGGCCGCACGGCAGATCCACCACCGCGGCCGGCGCGGCGGACATGCCGGTCGAGACCCTCTCCGCACTCGCCCGCCGCCGGCACGAACACCGCGCCCGCACCGACTCCCGTCACGGCATGCAGAGCGTCACCGACAGCACCAGCCGCCTCGGCGGCACCGACTCAGGCCAACGGTCGGCCGCCGGACTGCGCGTCGATCAACTTCCTTGCACTCCTCACCAGTTCGGCATTGTCACGAGCGGGAGATCCGTCCGGCAGGTGGAGGACGTCCTCCAAGCCGATCCGGGTGTCCAGGCCCCGGGCGGCGGCCATCGCCAACACCGGCCAGGCCGAGCCGTCCTCCCCGTGGAGCAGGACCGGCAGATCCGTTCCGGCCCGCAAGGTGTCCAGTAGCGTCTCGGCACCGACCAGGGCGGCTGCCGGTTCCGTCTCGGTGATCTCGGCCAGCACCCGCAGCGCGCGGTGGGCCCTCGGCCAGGCGAGGAAGCGGCGGGCTGCGTCGGTGCCGGAGAAGATCCCGACCTCGATGCCGACCCCCCGGGCCAACAGCGCGTCGGCGACCAGGTCCGCGCCGTCCTCGTGCCAGTTCACCGAGGCGTGGTCGGGCAGCACGGTCCAGGCCCGCACGTGCGCGGCGCGTCGCTCCGGGTCCGGCGCGGCCCACGCGCCTGTGGTCACACCGATCCGGACGCCGGGCACCGCCGCGCGCACCGCCGCGACGGCGGCAGCCACGTGTTCCGGCTCCAGCGTGTCCCGGCCCGCGGAATCCTTGGGGTGCAGGTGCGCGTCCTCGGCCCCGGCGCGCACCGCCGACCGGACCTCGGCCGCCAACTCCGTTGCGGTCAGGGGGAGACGATCGCACTCGACGCGGCTCCTGGCCCCGTTCGGGCATACCTGCAGCATGCGGACGATCCTCTCGGAAAGTGCTGGGTGGCTGATCAACCGCTTGGTGCGATGCGGGACCATCCCCGCTCACCCGGGGAGGACGGTGTCCACCCCGTACGTGCCGGTGCTGGGCGGGGCAGACCTCCGCGCGAGCCGGGGGCGGCCTTGGTGCTGTAGCGGTGCTGGTGGGGACGGGGCGTCAGCTCTTGGGCCGTGGAAGCGTTCCGGCAAGCAGCGCTGCCCTGCTAGCCGTCGGTGGACCAGCGGACGGTCAGGTCCGGGGTGTTCGTGGCGGTGGCGAGGCGGGTGAGGGCCGGGGTGAGGGTTTCGGTGGGTGGGCGGTGGGTGAAGGGGGTGAGGGTGAGGGTGGGGCCGTCCTGGTGCCAGGTGCCGGTGATGCGGCCGTCGACCAGGAGGAGCGGGGCGATTCGGCCGGCGGTGCGGCTGACTGCGGGGCGGTGGGCGGGTGGGAGGATTTCGGTGGCCTTGGTGCCGGGGCCCAGGACGTACTGGTCGAACGGGCCGAGCAGGTGGACCGAGCCGGTGGTGGGGGCGGGGGCCGTGAGGTCGTCGAGGTGTTCGGTGAGGGTGTAGGCGGGGGTGCCGTCGACGGTGACTTCGGTCAGTCGGTCGCCGAGGGCGGCGGCGAAGTTCTTGAGGACGCTCCGGCGCAGGCTGTTGCGGGAGAGCCAGGCGTCGAACCGGTCCAGGTCGGCCGGGCCGTACGCGCCGAGGTAGGCGGCGAGCAGGCGCGGGCCGGCCTGGTCGACCGGGGGGAGGCCGGGCCAGGTGGGGCTGTGGCCGGCCGGGTGGGTGAAGGCGGTCCGGCCGTGGGGGGCGGGCGCGTGGCAGAGCACGCCCTGCCAGGCGAGCGGTTTCAACAGCGTTCCCCAGCCGGAGCGCAGTTGTTCGGCCAGCGGGGCGAACCGGGGGTCGGCGGCGAGGGCGGCGGTCAGCTCCTCCCTGGTCAGCACGGTGCCGTCGAGCAGTTCGGCGACGGCTTCGACCAGGTGGGCGACCTGGGCCGGGGTCGCGCCGAACTCCCTGGTCCAGGCGGGCTTCTCCCAGGTCCGGGCGGAGCCGATCAGGGCCAGTGCGTCGGCGGCGGTGGCGGGGTCGAGCAGGTGCAGGGTGCCGCGCTGGGCCCAGGTGCGCAGCAGGCGGCCGTCGGCGAGGGCGGTGCGCAGTTGCGCGGTGGCGCCGGGGCCGGTGCGCAGGGCGACGGCGAGTTCGGCGGCGGCCGGGACCTGGGCCTGCACCCCGGCGAGGCGTTCGACCACGGCGACCGGCCCGTCCGGGGGCGGTGCCGTGCCGAGGTGTTGGCGGCGCAGGCGCCAAGCCAGTACCTGGTCCGTCGTCAGTTCGACTCCGCCCACCGCGCGTCCCCCTCCGTGCCGGTTCCCGAGGGCGCCGATCCTAGCCGCCGGTACTGTCAGCGGCCGTCCGCGGCAGGGGCGTTCAGGGCGCGGGCGAGGCGGGCGCGGGCGAGGCGGGGACGGGCTGCTCGGGCGGGCCGGGGTAGGGGAGGATCTGGCGGAGCAGTCCGCGCGGGTGGCCGCGGCGGCGCCACTCGCGGGGGTAGCCGATCGAGACCTCCTCGAAGCGGACGTCCTCGTACCAGGTGGTGCGGGGGATGTGCAGGTGGCCGTAGACCACGGCGGCGACGTTGAAGCGGCGGTGCCAGTCGGCGGTGCGGTCGGTGCCGCACCACTGGGCGAAGTCGGGGTAGTGCAGGATGTCGGTGGGGCGGCGGTCGAGCGGCCAGTGGCTCGCCAGGACCAGCGGCAGGCCGGGGTCGTGCGCGGCGAGCGCCTTCTCGGTGGCCTCGACCCGTTCGCGGCACCAGTCGTCGACGCCGGCGTAGGGCGCGGGGTCGATCCGGTACTCGTCGGTGCAGACCACGCCGTTCTCGTGGGCGCGGGCGAGCGACTGCTGCTTGTCGGTGACGCCGGGCACCCGCCAGCTGTAGTCGTAGAGGGTGAAGACGGGGGCGACGGCGTACGGTCCGCCGGGGCCCCGCCAGACCGGGAACGGGTCCTCGGGGGTGTGGACGCCGAGGGCGCGGCAGCGTTCGACCAGGAGCTGGTAGCGGGCGGGGGCGGAGAGGTCGACCTGGTCGTGCGCGGTGCTCCACAGTTCGTGGTTGCCGGGCGTCCAGATCACCTGGGCGAAGCGGCCGGTGAGGAAGCGCAGCGCCGCCTCGACGTCGCGGACCTGTTCGGCGACGTCGCCCGCGACGATCAGCCAGTCGTCGGGACCGGTGGGGTGGAGCGCTTCGAGGGTGTCGCGGTTGTCGGCGATGCCGACGTGCAGGTCGCTCACCGCGAGCAGGCGTCCGTCCGGCACCGTTCCCCCGTCCTCGTCTCGGCCCGGCGTCCCGGCAGCGGGACGCGCGTTGACACGCTACCGCCGAGGCGGTGGGGCGCGCCAGCGGGCCGTTCTCCGGTCGGCGCGTCAACGCCCGGCGGAACCACGGGCGTTCAGTTGTCACATGTATGGCTGTTCGCTCTACATACGGTCATTCGATGTGTAGTTTCAACACTCTGTTGACTGACGGGGCCATGACTATATCTTCTCGGCATGCGGCCGATCCGGCCGCCACCACCGGATTGAGGAGTCGTCATGCCCGCTTCCGGCACCACCCGGATGCTCCGTCGCGCCGCCACCGCGGCCGCCTCCGCCGCCCTGCTCGTCGGCGCCGTCGCCGCCGTCCCCGCCCAGGCCGCCGCGCCGGGCACCCCCGCCGGCTTCCACCCCGAACGGGACTTCGCCGGCTCGACCGTCGCCGGCCACGAGGGCCGCGCCGACACAGCCGACACCGCGAGCACCTTCGCAGCACTGGCCGCCACCCAGACCAAGGGCATGGACGTGTCCAGCTACCAGGGCAACGTCGCCTGGAGCACCGCGTACGCCAACGGCGGCCGGTTCGCCTACGTCAAGGCCACCGAGGGCACCAGCTACACCAACCCGTACTTCTCCCAGCAGTACAGCGGCTCGTACAACGTCGGGATGATCCGCGGCGCCTACCACTTCGCGCTGCCGAACGTCTCCAGCGGCGCCACCCAGGCCACCTACTTCGTCGGCCACGGCGGCGGCTGGTCCAAGGACGGCAAGACCCTGCCGCCCGCCCTGGACATCGAGTACAACCCGTACGGCGCCACCTGCTACGGCCTGAGCCAGGCCGGGATGGTCAGCTGGATCCGCGACTTCTCCAACACCGTGCACAGCAAGACCGGCCGCTACCCGACGATCTACACCACCACCGACTGGTGGACCACCTGCACCGGCAACAACTCCTCCTTCGGCGCCACCAACCCGCTCTGGATAGCCCGCTACGCCTCCGCCGTCGGCACCCTGCCGGCCGGCTGGTCCTACCAGACCATCTGGCAGTACTCCGACTCCGGCACCCTGCCGGGCGACCAGAACTACTTCAACGGCGCGCTCGACCGGCTCAAGGCCCTCGCCAACGGCTGACCCACCGCTCCCCCGCCCGCTCCCGCCCGCCCCCGCCCGCCCGCAGCCGTCCGCAGCCGGACTCCGCCCCGCACCGGCTGCGGACGGACGGGCGGACGGGCAGACGGACGGACGGGCGGACGGACGGGCAGACGGACGGACGGGCGGACGGGGGTGCTCAGTCGCGGCGCAGCACCAGCAGGTCCATCCAGCTGACGGCCTCCTCCTCCGGCCGCTCGGCCGCCGCCCGGCGCAGCCGGTCGAGCCCGGCCTGCCACGCCTCGTCGGGCAGGGCGCGCAGCTTGCTGTCCGCGTCGCGGCGCAGTCCGGCGGCGAACGCGGCCAGGGTGGGCGCGGAGCGCTGCGGCAGTGAGCGCAGGGCGACCGGGGTGAACCCGGCCGCCTCGAACGCCGTCGTGACGTGCTCGACGGTCGGGTAGTCGGCGATCCCGGCGGCGGTCTCCGGGAAGTACCGCACCCGCAGGTCGCGTTCGCACCGGCCGGGGAAGGCGTTGCGGATCAGCACCGTCCCGCCGGGGCGCAGCACACGGTGCAACTCCCGTGCGGCGGCGGTGAGATCGCCGATGTGGTGGACCACCGAGCCGAGCCAGGCGGCGTCCGCCCCCGCGTCCGCGACCGGCAGCTGCTCGGCCCGGCCGTCCAGGACCGTGATCCCCTCCCCACGGGGATCAACTCCCGCATGGCCGGGGCGGGTTCGACGGCCACCACGTGGACGCCGAACCAGTCGCGCAGTGCGGTGGCGAAGGCCCCGGTGCCCGCCCCGACGTCGAGGACGGTGGCGCCGGGGCTCGGCGCGGCGTGCTCCGCGATCGCCTCCCGCCAGGCGGTCAGCCCCTCGCGGGGGATCTCGCGGGCCGCCCGGTAGTCGGCGGCGGTGCTGGCGTCGTACACGGTGTCGGCCACGGCGGGCTCGCTCCTCAGGTGAGTCGTTCCAGGACGGGGGTGAGCGGGGCGGGGTCGGCGTCCCCGAGCGCCGCGAGGAACAGCCAGCCGCGCGGTGCGGCGAGCGTACCGGCGGCCAGCGGGAGCAGGCCCGGCCCGCCGGCGGCGGGCAGCAGCCGGGCCTCGTCCAGGGCGTTGACCAGCCGCTCGAACCAGCCCTCGCCGTCGATCGGGACGAGCCGCAACTCCAGCCGGGCGTCCAGCTGCTGGGCGATCATGCCGGGCGAGAGCCGGGCGTTGGCCTCCAGCACGGGGACGAGTGCGCCGTCGGCGGTGGTCATCGAGTCCACCGACAGCGGCCCCCGGTAGCCGGCCGCGGCGGCGGACTCGGCGACGGACTCCGCGGTCTCCCGGTAGCCCGCCCGGTCCAGCCGGGCCAGCAGTTCGGGGCTCGGCCGGTCCGAACCCCGGTACGCGTGGCCGTCGTTGAGCACCTGCCGGATGCCGTGCCAGTGCGGCCGGCCGGACGGGTCGATGGTGAAGTGCGCGGCGAAGTCCTCGGCGGGCCGGTGCAGCGGCTCGACGATCAGCTCGATCCGGGCCGAGCGCCGCTCCACCTCCCGGGCCAGGTGCCGTTCCAGGAAGGCGAGCCGCTCGGGCGACTCGACCACCAGGTTGCCCTGGCCGGAGACCCCGTACGGGTCCTTGACCACGCACGGGCCCAGCGCCCCGGCTGCGGCCCGCAGTTCGGCGAGGCCGGTGACGACGGTGCCGGCGCCGGGGTGGCCCAGTTCCGTCGTCCAGGTCTTGGAGTTGACCAGCCGGACGGCGTCCGGCTCCGGCAGTCGCCCGGCCAGCCCCTGCCGGGCGAGCGCCGGCGCGGTGCCGGGCAGCACCGCGTACGGCGCGGCCACCGCCCCGGCCAGGCCGGGGACGGGGTGCGCGGCGAGCCGCCGCTCGACCGGCTCCGCCGGGTCGCCGGGGACGGCGAGGTGCCGGGCCCCGAAACCGGCCGCGTGCATCAACTCGGTGAACGCGGAGGGTGGTTGGCGGTTGGTCAGCAGGACGTCGCCGGGCCCGCAGAGCACCGCCTGGAGCTGGTCCATCTCCCGGGTCAGGCGTTCGCTGTGCGGGTTGCGCAGCGCGGGCAGGGTGGCCAGCTCCGCGGGGCGCCAGTGGGCCTCGGCGTCGCAGCTGCCGAACCGGACGGTGCCGGACCGGACGGTGCCGCTCACGCGGCGCCTTCGGCGGGGGCGAGGAAGCGCTCCTCGATCCGCTCCAGCGTCCGGAAGTCGTCCACGGTGACCTCGGCGAGGTCGATGGGTCGGCCGGAGACGCTCTCCAGCAGGTAGATGAACTCCAGGAAGTCGAGCGAGTCGATCAGCCGGCCCTCGATGAGGTCCTCGGCGGGTTCGACCTCCCGGCCGAGCTTCGGGTTCTTGCCCTGGATCCAGTCGGCGATCTGCTGCACGGGGTGACTCCTCGGTGGGATGGTCGGGGACGGGCGGAGGGTGTCGGACGGGCGGGGGGTGGTCGGGGAGGGAAGGGGGGTGTCGGTCAGGGCGGCGGCGACCGCGATCGCCCACTCGCCCTCGTGGGTGATGCTGAGCGTCCACTGCGCGAGGCGTTCGGCGCGCAGCCGGCGCAGGGCGGTGCCGTGCGGGTGGACGGCGGGGGCGCCGCCGGGGCCGCGGAGCACTTCGATGTCCCGCCAGCGGATCAACTCGTCGACGGGGGTGAGCAGTTTGAGGAACGCCTCCTTCGCGGCGAGCCGCCCGGCCAGGGTGGCGTCGGGGTGCCGTCGGCAGCGGCGAGCTGTTCGCGCTCCCGGGGGGTGAACTGGTCGGCGAGCCAGCGTTCGCCGTGGCGGCGGGCGACAGCGGCGGCGCGGGGGACGTGCACCAGGTCGACGCCGACCCGCAGCCGGGGGTCGGCCCCGTCGGGGGTGTCGCCGAGCATCCGGTGCAGGGCCGCCCGCAGGGCGTCCTCCCCGGTCACCGGGCCGCGACCGGGGCCGCCCCCGGTCCGGGCGGCGCGTCCTGTGCCGCGTCCCGTGCCGCATCCCGTGTCGCGTCCCGCGCCCGCGCGTACTGCTCGCGCAGCCGGGCGAGGATCGCCGCCGCGGGTTCGACGGCGGTGACGGCGCCGCAGCCGAGTCCCGCGTAGCGGGCCATCTCGCCGACCCGGCCCTCGGCCTCCGCGGTGGGTGCGGCGGCGGAGCCGCGCGGGACGGGACGCCGGCTGCCCATCACGGTGGTCCAGGCGATCAGTGCGGAGGGCAGCGGGGCCGGCGCCTCGGTGACGGCGCTGCGCAGGACGCGGTGGGTGCGGCCGGGCCAGCCGATCGAGAAGCGGTCGGTGATGACGGTGTCGGCCGGTCCGGCGGCGATCAGGTCGCGCCGGTAGTCGGGGTGGGCGGCGGACTCGGCGGCGGCGACGAACAGCGTGCCGCACATCGCCCCGTTCGCCCCGGCGGCCAGGACCCGCAGCAGGTCGGCACCGGTGCCGACGGCGCCCGCGGCGAACACCGGCAGGTCGAAGCCGGGGTCGGCGCGCAGTTCGGCGAGCAGGTCGGCGAGCGGCCGCTCGCCGAGGTGGTGGCCGCCGGCCTCGGTGCCCTGGACGGTGACGGCGTGCGCGCCGAGCCCGGCGGCGGTGCGGGCGTCGTGGTGGCTGCCGGTCTGCACCAGCAGCCGGTGTCCGGCGGCGCGCACCCGTTCGGCGAAGGGGCGCGGCGGCAGGCCGTAGCTGTTGACGGTGAGCTGCCGGTCGGCCCGGTCGAGGACGGCGTCGAGCTGCTCGTCGAGCAGCCGGTCGGCGACCTCGGGGATGACGTTGACGCCGAAGGTGCGGGTGGTGCGGGCGGCGGTCCGCTCGACCAGGGCGGCGGCCAGGGCGCGGTCGCTCTTGTAGAGGGCGACGGTGCCCAGGGCCCCGGCCTCGCTGACGGCGGCGGCCAGCTCCGGTCCGGCGATGCCGCCCATCCCGGCCTGGACCAGCGGGAGTTCGACGCCGAGCGCGGCGGCGCCCACTGCGGCGGCGGCGTCGACGGCGGTCAAGGCGGCGTCGACGGCGGCACCGGCCAAGGCGGCGGCACCGGCCAAGGCGGCGTCGGCGTCAGCGGCGCTCATCGCGCACCTCGCGGACGCGTTCGAGCGCGGCGTCGGCGCTGCCGTGGGTGAGGATCGCGGCGTGCACCCACCGCTCGGCGCCGAACGCGGTGCAGCCGCTGTGCGCGGCCTCGCCGCCGGAGGTGATGCCGAGGCGGTCGCCGAAGAAGTTGCGGTGCCGGTTGACGGAGGCGATGGCGGTGCCGTCGACGGCCAGGAACTCGTACTTGACCGGGTCGAGGGCCATCAGCTTGGCGCGCGAGCCGGTGCGGTCGTAGAACGGGTCGTTGGCGGGCTGGTAGTCGAGGACGATGCCGAGGGCGGCGGCGAGGTCGAGGACGAACTCCTTGGAGCGGGCGAGGTGGTCGCGCACGCCGTCGGGGGTGCCGAGGTAGAGCACCTCGCGCATGTGGAAGCCCCACAGGCGGCGCAGCCCGTCGTAGTGGTCCTCGTTGCGGAAGCAGCGGCCGATGGCGGTGACCCGCTGCCCGTCGCCGACCTCGGCGCCGGAGAGCGAGAGCAGCAGGCCGTAGCAGGTGGCGGAGGGCAGCAGGTAGCCGGTGGGGTGGACGCCCTGCTCGGCGGGGGGCTCCCCGGCGGCGAGGGCGTCCAGGGTGTCGCCCTGGTAGCGGCGGCGGCGACGCCGAGGTGCGGGAAGTTGCGAAAGTAGTCGAGCTTGGCGAGCCCTTCGGCGGGCAGCAGCGGCGGGCCGATCACGGCGGGGGCGTGCAGGTGCTCGGCGAGGCCGGTGAACAGCGCGTCGAGTTCGGTCAGCAGCGCGGCGTGGACGGGGTCGAGGACGACCAGGCCGGGGCCGGGCTCGCGCAGCGGGGGCAGGTCGGTGGTGCGGGTGCTCATGCGGGTTCCCTTGCTGGGCGCGGAGGTCGGCGGGTTCTCAGGCGGCGTCGAGCACGCCGATGCGGCGGTAGAACGCGGTGGTGCGGGAGGTGATGGCGGCGTGCGCGGCCTGCCGGGCGGGGTCGGCGATGACCCGGGCGCGGAAGGCCAGCGGGTCGGGGATGCCGGCGTCGCGGTAGGCGTCGACGCTGTACAGCTGCTGGATCGAGGACTGGACGTACTTCTCGACGTACTGCCGGCCGCGCTCGGTCTCCCGCTCGTCCCCGGCCTCGACCAGGCGCTGCCACAGGGCGCGCACCAGTTGGGCGCCGAACGCGATGTGCCGGGACTCGTCCTGGTGGTGGACCCGGTTGATGGCGCGGATGGTCTCGGGCAGCGCGGTGTCGGCGGCCATCCTGCTGTTGAAGTGGTCGACGATCTGCTCGAAGATCAGGATGCGGCTGAACACCACGAAGTTGTCGAGCCGCGCGGAGTGCTTCTCGGCGGAGAAGGCCATCGACCGGTCGGGGAACAGCCGGCCGCCGTAGCGCAGGCAGAACTCGGCGAAGAACCACATGTGTTCGTTCTCCTCGCCGAGGAAGTGGTGGAAGAACGGGGTGGGGATCTCGTAGCCGGGGGCGTGGATGCGCCGGACGACCTCCTGCATCAGCTCGCGGATGCCGTGCACGTTGAGGCTGTAGAAGTTGATGCTCTCCCACTTCGACAGCGCCAGGTACTGCTCGCGGCTCAACTCGGCCGCGGCGGCGGTGCCGTGGACGGTGAGCAGGTCCTCGCTCATCCACAGGGCGCCCTCGGGGATGCGCTCGGGCCAGTCGAAGGTCTGGTAGGGGTTGTAGTACTCGTTCTCGGCGGCGGCGGTCAGCCGGGTGACGGCGGCGGCCACCTCCTCGTCCCAGACGGGCGCGGTGTCGGCGGTCGGGGCGGCGGTGGTCATGCGGGGGTTCCTCTCGGTACGACGGTCGGAGGGGGTGACGGCCGGGGGGTGACGGCCCGCGCTCGGCGGCTACGCGGCTCAGCGGCCGAAGGCGACGGCGACGACGGGCTGGACCGGCTCAGCGGTCGAAGTCGAAGGCGACGGCGGCGAGTTCGACCGGCTCGGCGGCGGCGGCCACCAGCAGGCCCTCGAAGGCGCGCAGCACCCGTTCGATGTCCTGGCGGGGGATCAGTGCGGTGTCGGCCATCAGGTACAGCAGTGCGGTGTCGGGCGCGTAGGTGGTGTGGACGAAGAACAGCGCGTCCTGGCGCTCCCAGGAGCCGACGTGGAAGATCCGGGTCTTCGCGGTGAGCGGCGCGAGGTCCTCCGGGGTCGCGGGCACGTCCGGCAGGTCCTCCCAACGGTCGTGCATCCGCTTGTCGTTGAAGAAGTGGCCGAGTTGCAGCACGCCGCCGTTGCGCTCCCGGGCGGCGTCGAGCACCTCGTCGACGGCGATCGGGTCGTAGTGGGCGTGCCGGTAGGCGTTCATGCCGGCCAGGAAGGCGCGCTTGACGGCCTGGTCGAAGGTGCCGGTGCCGACGTCGAGGGAGAACAGGGCGTTCTCGGCCATCGCGGCGACCAGCCGGCGGGTGCGGTCGTCGTGCCGGTTCACGGCGATGAGTTGCAGCGGGACGAGGGGGTGCCCAGTCCAGGCGCCGAGCACCGCGGCGGTGGCGGCGAGCAGCACGGTGCCGGTGGAGACCTGGCAGCGTTCGGCGATCGCGGTGGCGGCGACGGCGGCGGCCGGGGAGTCCATGCCGAGGCGGACGAAGCGCTCGGGCGCCCCTGGTCGTCGACCGGCGGGAACAGCGCGGGCGGGGTCTTCTCCAGGGTGCGCCGCCAGTGCTCGACGGCGGCGGCGCCGCGTTGGGCGCCCTCCCCCTCGCTCTCGTACCCGGCCTGGTCGAGCGGCTGCCAGTCGGGGCGGGGCCCGGCTCCCCGGCGAGCAACTCCCGCAGGTCGCGCTCCAGTTCGCGCACCGCCCAGAAGTCCACGCCGAGGTGGGAGAAGACCAGCACCAGGTGGGCGGGGCGGCCGCCGTCGCGCACCAGGGCGCAGCGGAACGGGATCTCCTCGGTGTGCCGGAACGTCCGGGCGACCAGCTCGTCGGCGACCCGGGCGGCGGTGTCCGCGGCGGTGCCGGGGCGGCGTCGACCACGGGGTAGCGCAGGGTGCCGGTGTCGGTGAGGTGCTGGCGCCAGCCCTCGGCGCCCTCGTGGAAGGTGGTGCGCAGCGCCTCGTGCCGCTCCAGCAGCGCGGCGATCGCCGCGTCCACCTGCAACTGGCTGGTTCCGTACGGCAGTTGGGCGATCCGGCGGATGTTGAAGTAGTGGGCGCCCTCGTCCAGCCAGCGGATGGACTTCCAGATCGCGCGCTGGCCCCAGGTCATGGGCGCGGTGCCGGTCCTGGCACCGCGGTAGGCCACCGTACGGGTGTCAACGCTCTCCACAGCAGCGGGTTCCTCTCCGGTACGCGCCGGTGGGACGGCGCGCGGACGAGGGCCGTCGGCGGGAAGGAGGCGACGGCCGGGCGGAAACGGGGCGTGCGACCGGGGGATGCGTTCCGGGCGGCCTGCCTGATGGGCGCGGCGGCGCGGCGGAACAACCCTCCCGGCAGCGGGCCTGCCGCAGCCCGGGAACATGCGCCAACCCCCGTCGAGCGCAAGGAGAACGAGTACCGGCGGTGTCCGGCCGGCCCCGATCCGGACAGGACGCTAGCCCGGATGTCGATCAAATGTCTAGACCAAATGGAAGACCCACCCACGCTTCCGCCGTCGTTCGCAACCAACTCCGAGTGACTGTCAGGTGAATTCTTGACGGACTTGACGGCCCTGCAGCAGACTCGGGGACCCGTGCCCCCCGGCGACATCGACGTCCCGGCTGTCGGGCACCCTCCCGCGTTCCCGCCCCGCGCCGCCCCTCCGCCCCGCGCCGCCCCTCCGCCCCGCGGCGCTCCCGGGCGCACCCCGTCCCGTTCGACGAGACCCACCGAAACCCGGAGGCACCCGCCCGTGCCCTCTCCCGCCCCGCCGTCCGCATCCGCGCCCGCCGCGCCTCCCCCGCTCGCCGCACCCTCCCCGCCCTCCGGGCCCGCGCCGACGGCGGCCGGAGCCCCGCCCGCCCCCGGCCTGCCGGAACGGCTGCGCCGCCGCGTCCGGCACCGGCTGGCCGCCGCCCGGCTGCTGCGCCTGCTGCACCCGGCCCTGCTGGTCGGGGCGACCGTGCTGCACCTGGCGGTCGGCCTGCTGCCGATCGGCTTCATCGCCGCCACCAGCCACCTGATCGCCGCCCTGCCCGCCGCCCGCACCGGTGGTGGCGGGCCGACCGCGGCGCTGCTGATCGCCGCCGCCGCGTTCGTCCTGCACCAGGCGCTCGCCCCGTTCCAGTCGCTGGTCGGCGAACTGGTGGCCCGGCAGGTCGACGGCGCCCGGATCGCCGACCTGATGGCCTGCGCCCTGGACGGCCTGGACAGCGCCGCACTGGAGGAGCAGGACGTCCTCGACCTGCTCGCCGAGGCCCGCGGCGGCTTCGACCGCCTCTCGCCCACCCCGGGCGAGGCCGCCGCCGGGACGCTGGCCCTGCTCGCCCGCTACGCCCAACTGCTCGGTGCGGCCACCGTGGTGGGCATCGCCCTGGGCTGGCTCCCGGCCCTGCTGGTGACCGCCGCCGCGCTGGTCATCCGGGCCGGGCAGCGCGGCGCGCTGAGCCGCTTCGGCGCGGCCCGCGCCACCATGACCGGCCGCCGCCGGCGACTGGCGTACCTGCGCAGGACCGCCACCGGCACCGGCATCGCCAAAGAGGCCCGGATGCTCGGCCTGGTCCCCTGGCTGCGCGAACGGCACACCGCCGAGGCCCGCCGCTACCTCGAACCGCTCTGGGCCACCCGCCGCCGCCTGCTGTTCCGCCCCTTCCTCGGCCTGGCCGCGGTCGGCCTGCTCGGCGGCGGCGCGGCCCTCGCCCTGCTCGCCCGGGGCGGCGCGGCGCACACCCTGACGCTGTTCCAGCTCTCCGCGGCCCTCCAGGCGGTGCTGGTGCCGATGCGGTTCGGCGTGTTCTTCCCCGAGAGCGACATGCAGACCCTGTACGGGCTGACCGCCGAGGACGCCCTGCGCACCCTCGAACAGCGCCCGTCCCGCGTACCGGCACCCGCCGACGCCACCGCCGGTGCCGGTGCCGGTGCCGGTGGTGGTGAACCGCCGGCCGACGGGACGATCCGGCTGGAGGACGTCTCCTTCCGCTACCGCCCCGACGGCCCCGACGTGCTGCACCACCTCGACCTGGAGCTGCCGCCCGGCCGCTCCACCGCCGTGGTCGGCCTCAACGGCGCGGGCAAGACCACCGTGGTGCGGCTGCTCGCCCGGCTGCGCGAACCCGGTGCCGGACGGATCACCGTCGGCGGCGCCGACCTGGCCCACCAGCCGGTGGCCGACTGGCACCGGCGGATCGCGGTGATCTTCCAGGACTTCGCCCGCTACGAGCTCACCGGCGCCGAGAACATCGCCCTCGGCCGGCCCGCCCTGCTCACCGACCGGGCCGCGCTGCGGGCCGCCGCCGACCGGGCCGGGGTCCTCGACGTGCTCGACGCGCTGCCCGACGGGCTGGACACCGTGCTCAGTTCGCACTACCGGGGCGGCAGCGACCTGTCCGGCGGGCAGTGGCAGCGGGTCGCCCTGGCCCGGGCCATGCTGGCCCTCGCCGACGGCGCCTCCCTGCTCGTCCTGGACGAACCCACCGCCCAGCTCGACGTCCGCGCCGAGGCCGCGTTCTTCGACCGCTTCCTGGAGATCACCCGCGGCGTCACCAGCGTCATCATCGCGCACCGCTTCTCCAGTGTCCGGCGCGCCGACCACATCGTCGTCCTCGACGGCGGCCGGGTCGCCGAGTCCGGCACCCACGACGAACTGCTGGCCCTGGACGGCGAGTACGCCCGCCTGTTCCGCGCCCAGGCCGAACGCTTCACCGCCGACGCCGACGCCGACGCCAGCCTCGTCACCCCTGCCACCGGCGCCGCTGCCACCACTGCCGACGCTGACGCCACCATCCCCGACTCCCCGGACGCCACCGGCGCCGACACCCCGCCCGCCGAGGAGGCCCCGCGGTGACCGACCTGATCCCGGCCCTGCGCCACCTGCTGGTCCTCGCCTGGCGGTGCGACCCGCGCCGACTGCTGCGCGCCGCCGCCATGATGGCGGTCGGCTGCCTCGCCACCCCGCTGATCGCCCTGTGCCTGAAGGGCCTCACCACCGAGACGCTGGCCGGGCACGGCGGCAGCGCCGTCCTGCTCGGCCTGGCCGCCGCCGTCCTGCTGGTGCTCGAACTGATGATGGGCCACTTCGCGCACCTGGCCTACTTCGAGCTCGGCGACCTCGGCGAGGTCGAGCTGCAGAACCGGCTGGTCGCCCTCGCGCACGGCGCGCCCGGCCTGGAGGACCTCGACACCCCCCGGTTCGCCGACACGCTCGCGCTCGTCCGCGACGACCTGCCGCGCACCCGGGCCTCGCTCGAAGCAGCCCTGCAACTCGCCGGTCTGGCCATCCAGTTGGGCCTGACGGCGGTGCTGCTCGGCCTGCTCGACCCGTGGCTGCTGCTGCTCCCGCTGCTGGGGGCCGTCCCGGTGCTGGCCGGCCACCGGGCCCAGCGCCTGCTGGACGCCGCCAAGGAGTCCGCCGCCCCGCACCAGCGCCTCGGCCGCCACCTGCTGGACGTCGCCACCGGCCACGCCACCGCCAAGGAGGCCCGGCTGGCCGGTGCCGCGCCCTTCCTGCTCGACCGCCACCATCGCGAGTGGCGCGCCACCACCCGCCTGCTCGGCGGCGCCCACACCCGGGCCGCCGCCCTGCGCGCGGGCGGCCAGCTCTGCTTCGCGCTCGGCTACGCCGCCGCGATCTGGCTGGTGGTCCGGCAGGCCCGGCACGGCGTCTCGCCGCTCGGCGACGTCATCCTGGTGATCACGCTGGCCGCCCAGCTCTCGCTCCAGGTCGGCACCGCGATCCAGCTGCTCACCGTCCTCCAGGACGCCGGCCGCACCGCCCACCGCCTCGACGCCCTGAAACCCTCGACTCCCTTCCGCTCCAAGCTTCCTGACGGCACGTCAGCCCCGCTCGTCCTGGCCCGCGGCATCCGGCTCGAACACGTCTCCTTCCAGTACCCGGGCAGCACCCGGCGGGTGCTGGACGACGTCACGCTCGACATCCCGGCCGGCACCGCGCTCGCCGTGGTCGGCGAGAACGGCGCCGGCAAGAGCACCCTGATCAAGCTGCTCTGCGGCCTCTACCGGCCGACCGGCGGACGCGTCCTGGTCGACGGCGTCGACCTGACCGCCGCCGACCCCGCCGACTGGCAGCGCCGGATCGCCACCCTGTTCCAGGACTTCGCCCGCCTCGAACTGCGCCTGCGCGACAACACCGGCATCGGCGACCTCGACCGGATCGACGACGACGCGGCCCTGGCCGCCGCCCTGGACGCCGCCGAGGCCGCCCCGGTGGCCGCCGCCGTCCCCGGCGGCCTGGACGGCCTGATCGGGCGCAGCTACGGCGACGGCGTGGACCTGTCCGGCGGGCAGTGGCAGAAGCTCGGCCTGGCCCGCGCCCTGCTGCGCCGCGACCCGCTGCTGCTGGTCCTGGACGAGCCGGCCTCCGCACTGGACGCGGCGGCCGAGCAGGCCCTGTTCGAACGGTTCGCCCGGCTGGTCGCGGACTCCCGCTCCCGGACCGGCGCGGTCAGCGTGCTGGTCTCGCACCGCTTCTCCACCGTCCGGATGGCCGACCTGATCCTGGTCCTGGAACACGGCCGCCTCGCCCAGGCCGGCACCCACGAGGACCTGCTCGCCGCCGGCGGCCTGTACGCGGAGCTGTACCGCCTCCAGGCCCGGGTGTACGCCTGACCGATCCCCCGGCGCCGACGGGGACGGGAGCCGCCGACCGACATGCCCCCGTCCCCGCACCCGCACCCGTCGGCCGTCAGGAGGTGGGCAGGACCAGGGCCCAGGTGTCGACGGAGAAGTCGACCTCCATGCCGTGCTTGCGGTACAGCTCCGGTGCGCCGGTCGCGTTCTCGGTGTCGACGCCCAGGCCGACGGCGGAGCGGCCGTCGGCGGCGTGCACCGCGAAGAAGTGCCGGAGCAGGTAGCCGCCGAGGCCGCGGCCGCGGGCGGCGGGCAGGACGCCGATGTTGAACGCCCAGGCCAGGGTGGGGAGTCGGACGCCGGTGCGCAGCACACCGACGTCGCCCTGGCCGTCGAGTTCGGCGACCCAGACCCGGGACCAGTCGACGGTGTCGGCGTGGATGTCGGCCAGCCACTGCTCGTAGCCGCGGGGCTTGAAGTCGTAGTGCTCGGCGAAGGTCTGCTGGAGCAGCCGGTGGGCGATCCGCCGGTCCTCCTCCCGGGCGCAGTCGCGCAGCCGCACTCCGGCGGGGGGTTCGGGCAGCGGGTCGGTCTCCGGGGAGACGTCGCGCCGCAGGGCGTGGTGGCGGCGGGCGAGCCGCCAACCGCGGGCCCGCATCGCGTCGGTGTCGGTGGTGGGTTCGGCGTTGAGCAGCAGGTGCAGGACGGCGCGGTCGGCGCCGTTGCGGCGGGCGAGTTCGGTGGCGCGGGCCTCCATCAGGTCGAACAGGTGCAGGCCGCCCGCGAGTTGGCCCGGCAGCAGGTACTGGTCGAGGTCGATCCGCTCGCCGCCGGAGCGGTCGCGGACCAGCCCGTACCCGACCAACTGCCCGTCGGCGTCGTGCAGGAGCCAGGTGTCGCGCGCCAAGTCAACGTCTGGTCGGCCGAGTTCGGACTCCACCTCGTCGGGTTCGGTCTCCGCCCACCCGATCTCCATCTCGTCCACCTGGTTCAGCAGCGCGCAGACCGCCGCCGCGTCCCCGGCCGCCGCGGGCCGCACCGTCATACCGTCCGGGAGTGCCATCGCCGCTCCCCCTCCTCCGTCGTCGACTTCTCCGGCAAACCCACCCTTTCTATCCGGCCGACCGACTCCGCCTCACGGCTTTCCCGTTTCCCGCCCACGATCGCCCGTCATCGTCCCCGTCCGTCCACCGGATCCGCGTAGCCGTCGACGATGATCCCCACGGCCGCACCGGCGTGCAGTTCTCCCCCGGTGCTTGCGGCTAGCGGCGGACCTGGATCAGCGCGTGCCGCCCGTCCGTGCGCCACGGGGTGCCGGTGGCGTCGAGGCGGGGCGGGAGGTCGGGGGCGAGGCCGACGGCGACGTCGGACTTGAGGGTGCGGAGGGTGGCGACGGGGGTCGGGAAGTAGGCGGTCAGGGCGGCGAAGGGGGTGGTGGGGGCCAGTGGCGGTCGCCCACCAGGCGGCGGTGGTTGAGGTCGCCCTTGAGGATGGTCAGGGTGGCGCCGGAGAGTTCGTCCCGCAGGTCGGCGGGCATCGCGTCGAAGGGCAGCGGGGCGCAGAAGAACGGGTGGGCGCCGATCGTCAGGGTGCCCGCGCCCATCGCCCGCCACAGCCGCTCGCCGATCGCGGCGGCGGCGCTGCCGGGGGCGGTGCGCAGCCGGGTGAGGGCGGCCAGGGTGTCGGCGGTGGTGGCGTCCGAGACGAAGTGGGGCTGTGGTTTGACGTGCAGGGTGACGCGTCCGGCCAGGCCGGAGGTGAGCAGGTGGTCGATCAGGACCAGGTCGGGGAGGAGTTCGCGTCCGGCGTTGTCGGCGACGAGGTCGACCCGACCGCCCCGGCCGTGTTCGAGCACGGACCAGAGCGCCGCGCTGTCGTCGGCGACCAGCGCGGCGGCGGACGTCCCGTCGTCCCCGGCCGTGAGCCGGAAGCTGAGGTCGGCGCGGTTGCCCCAGAGCGCGGCGGACAGCAGCGCCTGCCGCGAGGGCTCGGCGGCGTCCAGCGCGGCCAGTTCCCCGGCCACCGCCGGCCCGGCCAGTTCGGCGGCCTTGACCGGGGCGAACGGGTCGACGCCCTGCCAGGGGCCCGGCCGGAAGTAGCCGGTGGCGTCCAGCAGTCGGCGGTAGAAGTAGCTCTCGGCCCACAGGAACGGCGCCTCGTCCCACCGCCTCCCCCACAGCCCGGCACCCCACTCCCGCCACCGCGCCGCGTCCGGGTCGTCCCCGTCCGGCGGTTCCAGCACGCCGCCGCCGGTGCTCTGCGCGAGCAGCGCCGCCAGCCGCTCCCGCTGCGCCGGCCCGTACGGCAGCGCGTCCAGCACCTGCCGGATCAGCACCGGGTGGCGCTCGTGGAAGACGCCCCGGGCGAAGGACCCGGGCACGTCGATCCGGATCACGGGCGCGTCGGGGAGGTTCGGGGGGTTCGGCACGGGCGGGCTCGGCTCTCTCGCAGCGGCACGGACGGACAGGGCGGACGGACGAACGAACGGTCAGACGGACGGGCGGTCAGGCGGCGTCCCCCGCGATGCTTTCACGCCGCGCCCGACCGCCCCGGCAGGGCCGCGCCCTCCGGCGGCCGGGCTACCGCCACAATGACCGCATGAGAGTGATCTTCACGCTGGCCGGGGCGGCGCTGCTGCTGACGACGGCGGCCGGCATCCTGCGGACCCTGGTGGTGCCGCGCGGGCTGTACTCGGCCCTGGTGATCCGGCTGTGGTCGGTGCTGCGCCGGGTGCTGCGGACGGTCGCGGCGCCGTTCGGCGGTTACCGGGCGATCGACCGGGCGCAGACCTGGCTGGCGCCGCTGATCCTGCTGGGGATGCTGGGCTGCTGGCTGGCGTCCACGCTGCTCGCGTACACCCTGCTGCTGCAGGGGACGTCCGGACTGCCGTGGCGGGTGGCGTTCCGGGAGGCCGGGTCGAGCCTGTTCACGCTGGGTTTCGCCAGCGGCGACCGGCTGCACCTGTCGGTGATCGACTTCCTGGCGGCGGCCAACGGCCCGCTGATCATCGCGCTGCTGATCGCCTACCTGCCGACGCTCTACGGGGCGTACAACCGGCGGGAGTTGGAGGTGACGCTGCTGCAGTCCCGGGCGGGCGAGCCGGCCTGGGGGCCGGAACTGCTGGCCCGGCAGGCGCTGGTGCGCACCGAGAGCGGGCTGCCGCAGCTGTACCGGGACTGGGAGCGGCTGGCCGCGGACCTCGGCGAGGGCCACTCCAACTACCCGGTGCTGATCTCGTTCCGCTCCCCGCAGCCGTACCGCAGCTGGGTGGTCGGCCTGATCGCGGTGATGGACGCGGCCGCGATGCAACTGGCGCTCGCCCCGCGCTCCGCCCCGCCCGAGGCCCGCCTGCTGCTGCGCGCTGGGTTCACCGCGCTGCGCGACATCGCCACGGCGCTGCGCATCCCGTTCGACCCGGACCCGGACCCGGACGGTCAGATCCGGCTGACGTACGCCGAGTTCGACGCCGCGGCGGCCCTGGTCGCCGCGTCGGGCATGCCCCTGGAGCGGACGGTCGCCGAAGCCTGGCCGCACTTCCGCGGCTGGCGGGTCAACTACGAGGCCGTCGCCTACGAACTGGCCCGCCGCGCCGACGCCGTCCCCGCCCTCTGGACCGGCCCGCGCGACTTCCCCGCCACCCCGATCCCACCCCGCCGCCCCGCCGACCGCCGCCCCACCGGCCCCTGACCCGACCCGACCCGACCTGACCCGACCCGACCCGACCCGACCCGACCTGGCCTGGCCCGGCCTGACCTCAGCTGACCTGTCCGGCCCGACCCGGAACTGGCCCGTCCCGCGCACCGGGGCACCTCCGGAAAGCACGGACGCCACGGAAAGCACGGGCACCGCAGATGCCCCGGCGCAGGCGGAAGGGGAGCGCTCCGAGTCGCGGTGACCCCGGAGCGCTCCCCCGTCGGACTCGCCGACTAGCGGCCGCCGCGCAGCAGTTGTTCCTCCGCGGTGGCCAGGACCTCCACCACCTGGCGGCCGAAGCCGATGTCGCAGGGATGCGGGTCGCCGGTCTTCGCCGCGGTGAGGAGGGCGTCCAGGGCGCGGGCGAAGGCGGCGGTGGGGTGTTCGTCGCGGTGGGGGAGGGTGGTGACGCCGGAGGTGCCGCGCAGTTCGACCGCGACGCCGTGGGCGGAGGCGGCGGGCGGGGCGGTCAGGCTGAGGGTGACGGTGCTGGAGGCGCCGCCGCGGTGGCGGAGCACCAGGTGGGTGGTGTCGCCGGGGCCGGGGGCGGCGGTCAGCCGGTCGACCTCGCCGAGGACCGGCAGCAGGACGGACAGGGCGTGCGGGCCGACGTCCCAGAGCGCGCCCTTCTGCTGGCGCCAGGGGGAGGCGGCGTAGGGGCTGTCGGTGGTGAAGACCGAGCCGATCCAGTGGCAGTGGGCGGTGAACCAGCCGTCCTGGGCGGCCTGTTCGGTGATCCACTCCTCCTGGACGGTGCCGAACCGGGTGGTGAAGAAGACCACCGAGGCGACGCCGGACGCGGCCACCGCGTCCTCGACGGCGCGGGCGGCGTCGACCGTCGCGGCGACCGGCTTGTCGAGCAGCAGGTGCTTGCCGGCCTGCGCGGCCCGGGCCGCGTACTCGGCCTGCACGTCCGGCGGGAGGGCGATCGCGACCGCGTCGACGTCGGCCAGCAGGGCGTCCACCGTCGGGTAGGTCGGGACGCCGTGCACGGCGGCGAGTTCGGCGGCGGCCTCGGGGCGGCGGCCCCAGAGTCCGGCGAAGGTGACGTCGGGATGGGCGGCGAGGGCGGGGGCGTGCACGAAGCCCGCCCAGGGGCCGGTGCCGAGGAGTCCGATGCGCATGGTGCTCAGTCTTCCACTGCGGCGTCGGCGACCCGGATCAGGGTGAACCCGTCGTACCCCTTGGCCCCGACGGTCTGCACGGTGGTGGCGTCCAGCCGCTTGTCGCCCGCGAGCAGCTCGTGCATCCGCCGCACGCCGCGCACCGCCTCGTCCGTGCTGTCGGGGTCGGCGAGCTTCCCGCCGCGCACCACGTTGTCGACCACCATCACCGCGCCGGGCCGGGCCAGGGCCAGGGCGGCCTCGACGTAGTGCGGGATGTTGGCCTTGTCGGCGTCGATGAAGAAGAAGTCGTACGGTCCGGCGCCCTGGTCGATCAGCTGCGCCAGGCTGTCGCGGGCCGGGCCGACCCGGACCTCGACCTGGTCGGCCAGGCCGGCCCGGTCGAGGTTGGCGGTGGCCACGGCGGCGTGCGCCGGGTCGATCTCCAGGGTGGTCAGGGTGCCGCCGACGGGCAGGGCGCGGGCCAGCCAGATGGTGCTGTAGCCGGCCAGCGTGCCGATCTCCAGGATGCGCCGGGCGCCCTGGGTCAGGGCCAGCAGGTGCAGCAGTTTGCCCTGGTTGGCGGCCACCGCGATCTGCGGCAGCCCGGCCTCGTCGGCCGCCGCGAGCGCCGCGTCCAGCACCTCGTCCGGCCCGATCAGCCGCTCCTGGGCGTACGCGTCCACCGCGGTCCACACCTGCGGGTCGTTCTGCTGCATGCTCTTCCCCATCCCTTCCCCACCTCCGTGATCGGGCCGTGATCGGCTCGCGGGTGCGACCCTACTCCGCCGCGTCCCGGCCCCGGCACGACCCGGCCCCGGCCTCAGCGTGTCCCGGAACACGCCGGGGCCGCCGCGCCCGGCGAGGGGTGCGGCGGCCCGGGTGAGGTGCGGGGCTCTGCGGGGGGGTCAGTCGGTGGCTTCGGCGAAGGTCTCGGCGAGCGGTTCGCCGCTCTTGCCGCCGGACTGCTCCGGGTGCTCGGCGCGGGACTTCTTCGCCTTCCCCTTGAGCACCAGCGCCGACCCGGCACCGAACAGCACGGCCGCGCCGAGCCCGATGTACGAGGCGCCCTGGAGGTACTTCTCGGCGACCTTGCCGACCTGGTAGACCAGCAGCGTGGTGCCGCCCGCCCAGACCACGCCGCCCAGCACGTTGGCGATCAGGAACTTCCAGTACGGCATCCGCAGGGTGCCGGCCAGCGGGCCCGCGAAGATCCGCAGCAGGGCGACGAACCGGCCGAAGAACACCGCCCACATGCCCCAGCGCTGGAACTGCCGCTCGGCGGTGGCCAGGTGGTCGGGCCCGAAGTGCTTGGGGAACTTCCGGCCCAGCCGGTCGAACAGCGGTCGGCCGCCCTTGTGCCCGATCGCGTAGCCGATCGAGTCGCCGATGATCGCGCCCGCGATCGCGCAGAGCGCCACGCCCCACGGGCTGACCGTGCCCTTGGCGGCCAGCAGCGCGGCGGTGACCAGGGCGATCTCGCCGGGCAGCGGGATGCCCAGGCTCTCCAGACCGATGATCAGGCCGATGATCGCGTACACCAGGGTCGGTGGGACGTCGTTGATCCATTGGTCGACGTGCAAGGCGGAGTACCTCCGTCTGGGCAGGACAAGGCCGTCGACACGTCGTACGGCACAGTCGTACGGCACACAGGAAAATTTCAGTAAAGAACCAGCCGGGTCAGCCTATCCGCTCCCGCACACCGCGCCGAGTGCCTCCTCCCGGCCCCGGCCCGGCCGCCTCCCCCGCAGGTGCCGTACACCGGAACCAACGCGGCGCGCCGAGCCGTTCGTTCCCGTCCCGGATGTGAGATCACTCAACGTCCGCGGCCCTGTCGGGGCCCTCCGGTGCGGGCCCATACTCCGTCACCTGACCGCCGTGGCACCGGCCGCGGCACACCGACGGCAGGGGGACGACATGACCGCGCACGCCTCGGCGGCGGGCGACTGGCAGCTCGGCGACCGGCGGGTGAACCGGCTCGGCTACGGCGCGATGCGGCTGACCGGCAACGGGATGCACGGCAACTCCGACGGGCCTCCGATCGACCGGGCGGCGGCCGTCCGGCTGCTGCACACCGCGTTCGAGCACGGCGTGGACCACGTCGACACCGCCGCGTTCTACTTCTCGCCGCTGCGCTCCGCGAACGGGCTGATCGGCCGGGCGCTGGCCGGCTGGCCCGGCGCCGACCGGATCACCGTGGCCACCAAGGTCGGCCCCGGCCGCACCCCCGACGGCGCCTGGTACACCATGGCCCGGCCCGAACAGCTGCGCGCCCAGGTCGAGGAGAACCTGCGCCAGCTGGGCACCGACCACCTCGACCTGGTCAACCTGCGCCGCAACGGACCGGACGCGGAGTCCGTCGCCGAGCACTTCGGCGCGCTCGCCGACCTGCGGCGGGCCGGGCTGATCCGGCACCTGGGCCTGTCGAACGCCCGCCCCGAGCACGTCCACCAGGCCCGGGCGATCGCCCCCGTGGTGTGCGTGCAGAACTCCTACGGCCTGGACCGTCGGCTCGCCGACGACAACGGGCTGCTCGACCTGTGCCGGGGCCTGGGCATCGCCTTCGTCCCGTTCTTCGCCATCTCCGGCCGGGCCCGGGAGGGCGCGCCCGCCGCCGAGCGGGACGCCCGGGTGCGCGCCGTCGCCGCCGCGCACGGCGCCACCCCGCCCAGGTCCGCCTCGCCTGGACGCTGCACCGCGGTCCGCACGTGCTGGCCATCCCCGGCACCTCGAACCCCGCCCACCTGGCCGAGAACCTCGACGCCGGGGCGCTGCGCCTGACCGCCGAGCAGCTCGCCCTGCTGGACGGCCAGGACGGCCAGGACGGGCCGGACGGGCCGGACGGCCAGGCGCCCGGCCCGGGCGTCAGGACGTGAGGAAGTCGAGCAGGTCCTGGTTGAACCGCTCCTTGTCGCCGGGCACCAGCGCGATGCCGTGTGAGCCGCCCTCGTAGACCTTGAGGACCGCGCCGGGGACGAGTGCGGCAGTCTTGCGGCCGGTGGCGTCGATCGGGACGACCTGGTCGTCGTCGCCGTGGACGACCAGCAGCGGGATGTCGAACTTCTCCAGGTCGGCGTGGAAGTCGGTGTGCGCGAACGCGTCCACGCAGGCCACGGCGCCCTCGATGGTCTCGGCCATGCCCATGTACCAGAAGGCGTCCTTGTTGCCCTCGGTGGCCTTGCTGCCGGGCCGGTCCGCGGAGAAGAAGCCGACCGCGGTGTCCTTCCAGAACTGCGAGCGCTCCTTGAGGATGCCCGCCTTGATGCCGTCGAAGACGGACTGCGGCACGCCCTCGGGGTTGTCGGGGCCCTGGAGCATCAGCGGCGGGATCGCGGAGAGCAGCACCGCGGAGCGAATCCGGGCGGTGCCGTGCCGGCCGATGTAGCGGGCCAGCTCGCCGCCGCCCATCGAGTGCGCCACCAGCGTGACGTCGCGCAGGTCGAGGCTGGTGAGCAGGTCGTTCAGGTCGTCGGCGAAGGTGTCGAAGTCGTAGCCGTCGTACACCGGGGTGGAGCGGCCGTGGCCGCGCCGGTCGTGGGCGATGGCGCGGAAGCCCGCGTCGGCGACGGCCTTCAGCTGGTCCTGCCAGGCGTCGCCGTTCAGCGGCCAGCCGTGGATGAAGACGACCGGTCGGCCGTTCCCCAGTCCTTGTAAAAGATCTCCACACCGTCGCGGGTCGTGCAAACAGGCATGAGTGTCTCCGATCCGGGGCCAGGCGGCGCCGGTCGGCCAGTCCTGGCGGGGAGGGGTGGGTCGGGTGCGCCGGTCCGGCCGGGGTCGGCGGGACGGCGTCACCTCGACCATTCAAGGCACAGTCCGGGGCCCCGCGCACCCGGGCCGGGCCCGCGCCCGAGCCCGAGCCCGGGCCGCGCGCCGGCCGGTGGTCGCGGCGGCCCGGTCAGTGGTCGCGGCCCGGCCGGCGGTCGCGGCCCGGTCAGTGGTCGCTGCCCGGTCAGTGGTCGCTGCCCCAGGCGAGGTGGAGGACGGCGAGGTCGTCGGTGTGCCGGCCGGCGTTCAGGGTCTGGGCCTGTTCGATGAGCCGGTCGATCCGGGCGGCCGGGTCGGCGGGGTCGGCGGCGGCGGTGGTGCCGATCAGGGCGAGGAGTCCGTCGACCTGGAGCCGCCGTCCGGTGCCGCCGTTGTGCCCCTCGACCAGCCCGTCGGTGTAGATGGTCAGGGAGCCGCTGTCGGGGAGCGGGACGGTGGTGTGCGGCCACTGCCGCAGCCCCGGCAGGATGCCGAGGGCGATGCCGTGGGCGGCGGTCAGCTCCCGGGTGCCTTCGGCGGTGGTGAGCAGGGGTTCGTGGTGGCCGGCCAGGTGGAGCGTCGCGGTGCGGTTCTCCTGGTCGAGGGTGAGCAGGGTGCAGGTGGCGAAGAGCGAGGTGTTGTCGCGTTCGGCGACCAGCACCCGTTCCATCAGGTGCAGCAGGTCCTCGCCCCGGTGGCCGCCGAGGATCAGCGAGCGCCAGGCGATCCGGAGCAGGACGCCGAGGGCCGCGGCGTCCCGGCCGTGCCCGCTGACGTCGCCGACGACGGCGTGCAGCAGGCCGTCGTCGCCCTCGACCACGTCGAGGAAGTCGCCGCCGAGCAGCGCCATGGGGGCGCCGGGCAGGTAACGGCTGGTCACCTTGACCTTGGAGGTGCCCAGGATCGGCGGCGGGAGCAGGCCGCGCTCCAGCCGGGCGTTCTCCTCGGCGCGCAGCCGCCCGGCCTCGGCCTGGATGCTGGCGCGCTCGGTGCGGCTGCGGTAGACGGCGTAGCGCAGCGAGCGGCGCAGCAGTTCGGCCTCGACCTTGCCCTTGACCAGGTAGTCCTGGGCGCCGGCGGCCATCGCCTCGGTGCCGGCCCGGTCCTCGGACAGGCCGGTGAGGACGATGACGGCGCTGTGCGGCGCGAGTTCGCGCACGGCGGTGACGGCGGCGGTGCCGGAGACGTCGGGCAGGTGCAGGTCGAGCAGGATGCAGTCGATCCGCTGCTCGGCCAGGGCGGCCCGGGCGGCGGCGAGGGTGGTGCGGACGGTGAGTTCGAAGGGCATCCCGGTGTCGTGCAGGAGTTCCTCGACCAGGATGGCGTCCGCCTCGTCGTCCTCGATCAGCAGGACGCGGTAGGCCGGTTCGTCGGGGTCGCTGCGGGGCGGGCTGGTGACGGTGGACGTCATCGCGTTTCCCGCCCTGGATCGGCGTCGGCGGTGTCCGTCGCGGCAGCGGTCTCCGTCCCGTCGGGGGCGTGCGCGACAGCGGCGGGGCGCGTCGCGGCGGCGGGGTACGTCGCGGCGGCGGTCTCCGTCACGGGGACGGCGGGGAACTCCGCCTCCTCGGGGTTCTCCGTCCCGGCGGGGATCGCGGGCGGCTCCGGGGAGATGCTGAAGGCGATCCGGGCGCCCTCGCGGTGGTACGGGTCGACGGCGATCGTCCCGCCGTGGAACTCGACGATCTTCTTGCACATGGCCAGGCCGATGCCGCTGCCCGCGTAGGCGTCCTTGGTGTGCAGGCGCTGGAAGATCACGAACACCTTGACGGCGAACTCCGGGGGATGCCGATGCCGTTGTCGGTGACGGCGAAGTGCCACAGCTCGTCGCGCTGTTCGGCCGAGACGTGGATGCGCGGGGCGATGCCGGGGCGGCGGAACTTGACGGCGTTGCCGATCAGGTTCTGCCAGAGCATCCCCATCTGGGTGAGGTCGGCGAACAGGGTGGGCAGCGGGTCGTGGGTGATCTCCGCGCCCGACTCCGCGATGCTGTCGCTGAGCACGTCCAGGGTGCGCTCCAGCACCTTCTCCAGGTCGACGTCCTGGTGGTTGCGGTGCACCCGGCCGACCCGGGAGAAGTCCAGCAGGTCGTTGATCAGGACCTGCATGCGGTTGGCGCCGTCGACCGCGAAGTCGATGTACTGGTCCGCCCGGGCGTCGAGTTGGCCGCCGTAGCGGCGCTGGAGCAGCTGGGTGAAGCTGGAGACCTTGCGCAGCGGCTCCTGGAGGTCGTGCGAGGCGACGTAGGCGAACTGCTCCAACTCGGCGTTGGAGCGCTGGAGGTCGGCGGCCTGGGCGTCCAGGCGCAGGCGGGCCTGCTCGGTGAACGCCAGCTCCCGCACCAGCCGTCGGCGCATGGAGTCGATCTCGGCGCTGAGGCGGCGCAGGTCGGCGGGGCCGCTGCCGACGATGGAGTGATCGAAGTCACCCGCGGCGATCCGGCGGGCGTCCGCGCCGAGCCGCTCCAGCGGGTCGGTGATGCCGCGGCGCAGTCCTTCGAAGACCAGCACGGTCAGCACGGCGATGACGACCGCGATCGCGGTGAACACCCAGTTGCGGACCCGGGTGGTGGCCAGCAGGTCGGCCCGGGCGGCGGCGCGGTCGGCCCGCAGGTGGTCCTGCTGGCGGGTCAGTTGGACCCGGATGCGGTCGAAGGCGGCCTTGCCCGCGTCGGCCGAGGCGGCGGCCTGCGGCACGGGCGCGCCGGGGGGCGCGGCGGCGATCGGCTCGGCGATCTGCTGCTGCCACTGCCCGACCGCGGCCTGGACCGCGGCGAGGTCGGCGAGCCCGGAGTCGTTGCCGTGCAGGAGGCCGAGCAGGGTGTCGGTGTGGGTCTTCTGGTCGACCAGGCCCTGCCGGTAGGGCTGGAGGAGCTCCGGGTTGCCGCTGAGGGCGTAGCCCCGGATGCCGGTCTCCTGGTTGAGCAGCACCGATTCCAGGCGGAACGCGGTGGACATGGCGGGCGAGCGGGTGTCCACCAGGTTCGTGCTGATGTCCTGGGTGCGCTCCAGCGCCCAGAACCCCGCGACACCCAGCAGTGCCAGGACGGCCAGGGACAGCGCGGCACCCACCCGCAGCCAGCGCCTGGTCGTCCACGTGGACAGCGAGCGTCCGCGAGTCGGCCTGCGGTCGTCGTGCATGGTGTGAGCCCCTCCGGGAAAGGCCGACCCGGAAGGGCGGCGCAGCACACTGTAGAGGCTGTCCGACAAGCGTTGTTGTCGAGGGGTGAAATCAGGGCCTATTGTTTCGACCATGCCTGGCAAGAACTTCGTGCTCCGCTCCACCCCGCAGGAGACGGCCGCGATCGCGGACGCCGCGGTGGCGCGGCTCGCACGGCGCCTGGTCGCCGAGCTGCTCCAGGAGAACGGCGGCGAGCTGAGGCAGGCCCTCAGCACGCTGCACGTCCTGAACCAGCTCCAGCAGGCCGCGGAACGCCTCCAGCGGGACGCGGCTGCGACCGCTGCCAGGGCAGGGGCCGGTTACCCCCAAATCGGCTCCGCATGCGGCATGACCCGCCAGGGGGCCCGGCAGCGTTGGCCCGGCCTCTACGACCATTCCGACGAAGCACCTACGGAGACCCCGACCATGACCAGCCCCGCCCGTGCCTTCGACGTGTTGCTGGTCGAGGACGACGTCGCCGACGCCATGCTCATCGAAGAGGCGCTGACCGAGCGTGGCACCCGGAACCTCGTCCAGGTCACCGACGGCCTCGCCGCGCTGGAGCACCTGCGCGACCCGGGCACCGTCCGACCCGACCTGATCGTCCTGGACCTCAACATGCCCCGGATGAACGGCCGCGACCTGCTCCGGGTCCTCAAGTCCGACGAGGACCTGCGCACCATCCCGGTCGTGGTCCTCACCACCTCCGCGGCCCCCGACGACGTCACCGGCGCGTACAGCAGCCACGCCAACGCCTACGTCACCAAGCCGGTCAACCTGGCGGAGTTCGAGCAGGCGGTGCAGAGCATCGACGCCTTCTACCTCGACACCGCCACCCGCCCGCCCCGCGACTGACCCGCGCCACCCCCGGCCGGGCCCACCACCACCGGTGCCCGGCCGGGGCTGCGCACTCCCCCGCGTCCCGCGCCGTACCGGCCGCCTGCGGGTCACCGCGCCGCCGGGTCCCCGCCGCGCCGCGGCGGGACGGCTGCTGGTAGCGTCGCCATCTTCGCCGGACGCCCCGGCGGAGTACCCCTCGGCAGGGACCGGCATGACGACCGCGCAACAGCGCCTGCACCACGCCCTGGACGCCCTCGACCGCACCGCCCGCCCCGGACCGGCGGTCGGCGGCTGCGACCACTGCTACACCGCCGGGCAGTTGGCGGCCCTGGCCGGTCCGCCGGCCCTGGTGCCGAACGGTCTGCTGCACTCGGTGGCCGCCAAGAGCCCCGACCACTGGACGGACTTCCCGACCCTCTACCGGCGCCTCGCCCCGCGCATCCTGCGCCAGTTGACCACCGGCACCCTGGCCGTCGACGGCCCGCTGGTCGCCGACCGCCTGGTCGCCGCCGGCTGGCCGGACTGGCACCGCGCCGAACTCGTCCGGGAGGTCCTGGACGCCTGGTGGCCCGCGGCCCTGGCCGACCCGGGCGCGGACGCCGCCGAGGTGCTGGGCACCCTCGCCGTCGCCACCGGGACGGTCACCCCCTGGCTGCGCACCTGGGCCGAGACCCCCACCCCCACCGCGAACCGCCACCTCGCCGACACCCTCGACCGGTGGCTGACCTACGGCGAACTCCCCGACCTGCGCCTCGGCTTCCACCGCGACCTGCCGGTCGGCCCCGAGGTCGCCGCCTGGATCTCCGACCTCCCCCCGCACCGCATCGGCGAGGACCGACGGTACTGGCTGGAACTGGCCCTCCGGGACTGAGCCCCGGCCGCCGCCCCGGGGCCCCGCCCCGCCGGCAGGTCACCATCCTGTCAGGCCCCTGCCACGCTGCGGTGCGGCGGCTCCCGGTAGCGTCGCCATCTTCGCCGGATGTCCCGGCGGAGTACCCCTCGACGGAGACCGGCATGACGACCACGCAGCAGCTCCTGCCTCGCGCCCTCGACCGCACCGCTCTGCGAACGGCCCGTCGACTCCGAGTCCAGCGCCTGGCCGCACTCCCCTCCTGAGCCGAAGAGAGCGGGCACAGGCCGGATCGCCCTGCCTGACGGACGAGGTAGTCGCCCGGGCTGAACACGCCTGTACAGCAAGGAAGTCAGCGATCCGGCCGCCGTCGCCAGAGTGAAAAAATGGAAAAAAATCGCCCAAAAATCTCTCGATCTGGCTTTCTCGCAGGCTTGTTGAGTCACCGTCAGCACATGAAGGAGCATGCGAGTGAGGCGATTGACTCGTGGATGTCGGGGGCACCGCGCTGGAAAATAACGGCCAAAACCTGACGGCAGGTCAGTTCTTGACAGATGTTTTTGCTGTCGCAACCCTTTTCCCCGAGAAGGCACTTGAACCAATTGCACCGTCGACCCGAATGACCGACGGCGAGCAGAGCGCCGCCGACCGGGGCGAGGGCATGGGTGATGCCGGAGACGTTTCTGCCAGTGGTGAATTTGGGCAGATGCCACCGCCGCAGACCAGGTGGTGCCTGCTGCCCGGCTCCTCACAGCTCCGCGTCCGGTCGACCCAGCAAGCCCGGCGACCGCTCCAACTGCGTGGGCAGGCCCGGAACAGTCGGCACCCACAACTCGTCATCGGCTAACCGCAATAGCACTCGACACGCCACTTGACACGACCTGGGGCGACTCGCCCGATATATTACCTATGCAGCTCCATGTCCAGATGCCCAATCACCGTAAAGAAAAGGGGTGTTGACAAACCATTAAGGATTAAATAAGGATCGTGCTCCGCTTGTGAGAAGCTCTATATCCATGGGGATGTGACGTGCGAGAGAGATTCGCGCGGAGACGGTTTGGGCGCGGTCTGACCGCTGCTCTGCTCTCCGCCGGGGTGGTGGCGGGGGCGGCCGGTATACCGGCAGTGGCTCCCGCGGTGGCGGCCGAGGAGGCCACGCCGGCGGTGAATCCGACGGTGTCGGTTCCGGCACAGGAGACGGCGGAGACGCTGGCGGTCGCGGAGGCGAAGCGGACCGGTAAGCCGGTGGAGGTCGATGCCCTGCGGCGCGAGAGTTCGGATGTCGTGGCGCAGCCGGACGGCCGGTTGGTGTCGACGACGTATGTGCAGCCGAAGCGGGTGCGTCGGGCCGGTGGCTGGGTGGATGTCGATCCGGCGCTGGCGGTGCTGGCGAGCGGTGCGGTGGCGCCGAAGGCGGCGACGGCGGACATCGAGTTCTCCGGTGGCGGCAGCGGGCAGCCGCTGGTGCGGATGTCGCGGGCCGGCAAGGAGTTGAAGCTCACCTGGCCGAAGGCGCTGCCGAAGCCGGTGCTGGACGGGGAGACGGCCGAGTACCGCTCGATCCTGCCGGACGTGGACCTCAAGCTGACCGCGTCGGCGACGGGCTTCAGCCAGGTCCTGGTGGTGCACACCCCCGAGGCCGCCAAGAACCCCGAACTCGCCTCACTGCGGCTGGGGTTGCAGGCTGACGGCCTGACGGTGAAGCAGGAGGGCGACGGTTCGCTGAAGGCGGTGGACTCCTCCGGCGGCGGCACGGTGTTCCAGGCGCCGGTGCCGGTGATGTGGGATTCCGCGACGGCGGCCGACGCCGCGCCGGCGTCCGCGTCCCCGTCGGCCGGTGCGTCGGCCGCGGCGAAGGCTCCGCTCGCGAAGTCGAAGTCCGCGGCCGCCCCCGCCGCCCCGGCCGCTTCCGAGGCCGAGCCCGGCACGGTGCCGGGCGAGGGCGCGAAGATGACCCGGCTGAAGGTGGATCTGCCCAAGGACTCGATGGTCCTGACGCCGGACCGGACCATGCTGGAGGACCCGTCCACGGTCTACCCGGTGATGATCGACCCGGCGTGGAACACCCCGAACGCGGCTGACTGGGCGGGCGTCTCGCGCGCGTACCCGAACCAGGCGTACTGGCACTTCACCTATACCTCCACCTACGTGCACGACTGGGGTGTGGGCTATTGCGGCGACACCTCGCGGTGTGCGCCGACGGACGTGAAGCGTGCGTTCTTCCAGGTCCCGAGCGGTTCGTTCGTGGGCAAGCAGATCCTCAGTGCGGAGTTCGGCACGTACGAGAGCCACTCGTACTCGTGTGACGCGCGCACGGTGGAGCTGTGGAACACCGGCTACATCGCCAAGGGCCTGAACTGGAACTCCCAGAACGCGTCCGGGTTCTGGAGCCGGCACTTGCAGGACATCAACACGGCCAAGGGCTGGAGCGGCAGCTGCCCGGGCGGCTGGCTGGAGTTCGGCGGTACCTCCGGTGCGGTCAAGGACCTGGTGCAGGACGCCGCGAACTGGGGCTGGTCCTCCATCACCTTCGGCCTCAAGGCGCAGAACGAGAGCGACACCCTGGCCTGGAAGCGGTTCACCGACGACGCGTTCCTGCGGGTCTACTACAACCTGCGCCCGAACCAGATGCCGATGGGCGACATGAACTCCACGCCCGGCGGCTCCTGCCAGTTCGAGCCGGTCGGCGTCAACCAGCTGCCGAAGGTGAACACGAAGGCCAGCGACCCGGACGGCGACGCGATCGGCGTGCAGTTCGCGGTCAACTGGGACGCAGGTGACGGCCTGCGCCGCCGCTGGTGGTCGACCGGCGCGGAGAACACCCCGCCCGCGTCCGACAGCTTCAAGGGCTCCGGATCGATCTTCTCCTACCAGCTGCCCGACTCCTTCCCGCACAACACCCGGCTGAGCTGGGAGGCCCGCGCCTGGGACGGCAACGCCTGGGGTCCGTGGTCCTCGGACGGCGACCCGACCGCCTGCTACTTCACCGTCGACACCGCCATCCCGGGCGGTCCGGAGATCACCTCCGCCTCCTACCCGGGCTCCGCCCAGCGCGACGCGGACCTGCCGCCGACCGACGGCGTCGGCCGGTACGCCTCCTTCACCCTGAAGGGCGGGTCCACCATCGCCAAGTACCGCTGGGCGATGGACGATTCGGCGTTCACCGAGCTGCCCACCACGGGCGGCGCCGCGCAGACCGTCAAGGTCCTCCTGCAGTCCCCCGGCGTGCACACCCTGACCGCGCAGACGGTCAACGGCGTCGGCACCGTCTCCCAGCCCGAGACGTACTCCTTCAAGGTCCTCAACGGGCAGGGTCAGCGCTCCGGTTGGTCGATGGACGGCAACCTGAACGGTTCCGGCGCGGAGATTCCGGCCACCCTCGGTTCGGGTGCCACCGCCGGTGCACCCGGCCACCTCGGCAGTGCGCTGTCGTTCAACGGGGACGCGCAGAGCGGTTACGCGCAGACCGACGCGGCGGTGCTCGACACCTCCAAGAGCTACTCCGCGTCCGCCTGGGTGAAGTTCGACGGCGCCGCGAGCAGCCGCATCGCGGTCAGCCAGAACGGCCAGAACTACTACGCGTTCACGCTCGGCGCGAACACGGTCGGCACCGAGAACCGCTGGACCTTCAAGGTCCAGAGCCTCGCCGGCGACTCCGACAGCACCACCTTCGCGGTGAGCGCGCCGACCGCGGCCCCGACCGGGCAGTGGACCCACCTGACCGGTGTGTACGACTCGGCGGCGAAGACCATCGTGCTGTACGTCAACGGCGCCAAGGCCGGCTCCACCAACGTCCCGTCGGCGCTGTGGGACGGGCACGGCTCGGTACAGATCGGCCGTGACCGCTGGAAGGGCCAGTGGTCCGCCGCGTGGCCCGGCGCCGTCGACGAGGTCAAGCTGTGGGACCGCCCGCTGAGCGCCGCCGAGGCCGCCAAGGTCGCCGCCGACCAGCCGGTCACCACCGGCACCCCGGCCAAGGCCGTCTGGCACCTCGACGAGAGCGCCTCCCCGGTGGTCGGCACGCCCGAGAGCGACGCGCTGACCGCCTACAACGGCCCGCAGGCCAACGCGACCGGCATCACCGGCCAGGCCGTCCACCTCGACGGAACGGACGACTACCTGCGCACCTCGCGTCCGCAGGTCGACGGCACCCGGGACTTCTCCGTCTCGGCCTGGGTGAAGCTGCCCAAGCTCGCCGACAGCGACACCGCCGCCCGGATCGCGATCAGCCAGATCGGCCAGCACAACAGCGAGTTCTCGCTGTACTACTCGGCCGCCTGGAAGCGCTGGTCCTTCGGCCGCTACAAGGAGGACACCGCCGTCGACACCCTGGTGCGCACCTGGCAGCCCGACTGCACCCCCGGCACCATGGTCGGCACCGTGCCGTGCTTCGCGGGCACCACCGGCGAGTGGACGCACCTGATCGGCGTCAACGACACCACCGCGAAGAAGACCCGCCTGTACATCAACGGCTACCTGGTCGGCGAGGCCGACTACACGCAGAACTCGCCGTGGGCCAACCCCGGCCCGCTGCAGATCGGCTCCGCCAACCGCGAGGGCGCCAACACCGAGTTCTTCGGCGGCGACATCGACGACGTCCGCGTCTTCGACCGGATCATCACGAACCCGGAAGCCACCGCGATGGCCCAGCAGCACCCGGTGCTGGCCGGCCGCTGGAAGCTCAACACCGCCACCTCCGGCACCACCCCCGACGAGAGCCAGGCCCACCGCAACGCGACCCTGGGCGGCGGTGCGTCCATCGACACCACCAGCATGGGCATGCTGATGACGCCGGGCTTCCTCCAACTGGACGGCACCGACGACTACGCCACCACCGCCGCCGCCCCGGTCCACACCAACCAGAGCTTCACGCTCGCCGGCTGGGTGAACACCCCGGGCACTCCCACCAAGGACATGACGGCGCTGTCCCTGAACGGTGCCAACAACAGCCCGGTCACGGTGCGCTGGCACTCCCTGGGCACGGACCCGACGGGGAAGCCCCTGGGTCAGTGGCAGGCCGAGCTCCGCACCACCGACGCCGCCACCGGCTTCACGCGCACCCTCGTGGCCCACACCCCGCAGGAATCACTGTGGGAGAACTGGGCCCACCTCGCGGTCAGTTACGACGCCTTCACCAGCCGGCTCGTGCTGTACGTCAACGGCGTGGCCGAGAACAACACCTGCGCCGACAGCGCCCCCGGCTGTGTGCCGAACGTCTCCTCCACCGGTGCCCCGCAGCCCTACGAGGCCACCGGCGGGCTGCAGTTCGGCCGCAACCGGGCCGGCGGCGCCTGGGGCGAGTACTTCTCCGGGCAGCTCGACGACGTCTGGTTGTACCAGGGCGTGCTGAGTCCCGACCAGGTCTACGCGCTCGCCAGCAGCCCGGACGAACCGGCGAACCCCAGCACCTGACCTCTCCTCCGATCCGGGCCGGGCAGCACCCAGCTGCCCGGCCCGTCGTCCCTTCACGCCCGGAAACGGGCCCGCACCCAAGGAAACCCATCGTGAGAACGGACAGGTCCGCCGAACGGCGGACCCGAGGAAGGGTCGCCGCCGCCGTCGCGGCCACCCTGGTGGGATCGCTGATACCCACCCTGTCACTGGCCTCGGCGGTCGCCGACACCTACCGGAAGCCGTCGGCCGTCTCCCCGGAGAAGCCGGTCAAGGGCCACGACACCAAGCCCAAGCCAGCCAAGGCCGACACCACCGTCAGCAAGACCGACGGCAAGAAGGGCAGCCTGCCCGGCCAGGGCAGTGCCACTCTCGACCTGCCCGGCGAGCGGGGCAAGGCGGTGAAGGCCGGCAAGCTGCCGGTCTCCCTCACCTCCTCCGGCGCGGCCGCCAAGGACGCCAAGGTCGAGGTGCTCGACCAGAGCGCGGCGGCCAGGGCCGGGATCAGCGGCCTGGTCCTCACCGTCGCGGGCGTGAGCGACAGCTCCGGCGTCAGCGTGGACTACTCGTCGTTCGCCCAGGCGGCGGGCTCCGGCTTCGGCTCGCGCCTGAAGCTGGTCCGACTGCCCGACTGCGCGCTCACCACGCCCGAGCTGCCCGAGTGCCGGGTGCAGACCCCGCTGCCGGGCGGCAACGACGTCGAGGCGCAGACCGTCAAGGCCGACGCGCTGACCGCCGCCACCGCCGGCTCCACCCGCCTCCAGGGCACGGGCGGCGCCGTCGTGCTCGGCGTCACCGCCGGGACGGCCGGGCCCAGCGGCGACTACAAGGCCACGCCGCTGTCCTCCGCGTCCTCGTGGTCGACCTCGCTCAACAGCGGGTCGTTCACCTGGTCCTACGACATGCCGCTGAGTCCCATGCCGGGCGCCCTGACGCCGAAGGTCGGCCTGTCGTACGACTCGGGTTCGATCGACGGGCGCACCGCGAACAGCAACAACCAGGCGTCCTGGGTGGGTGACGGCTTCGACCTGTCGCCCGGCTTCGTCGAGCGCTCCTACAAGGCGTGCGCGGACGACGGTGCCCCCAAGACCAACGGTTCCAACCCCGGTGACCTGTGCTGGGGCACCGACAACGCCACGATCAGCTTCGCCGGGCACTCCGGCGAGCTGATTCCCGTCTCCGCCGACGAGTGGCGCCTGAAGGACGACGATGCGACGAAGGTCGTCCGGGTCCGCGACACGGGTCGTGGCAACGGCGACAACGACGGTGAGTACTTCAAGGCCACCACCACTGACGGCACCGCTTATTACTTCGGCTACAACCGCCTGCCCAACTGGGCCAGCGGGAAGCCGGAGACGAAGTCGGTCTACACGGTGCCGGTGTTCGGCAACAACGCGGGCGAGCCGTGCAACGGCGCGAACTTCGACGCGTCGTGGTGCCAGCAGGGCTGGCGGTGGAACCTCGACCTGGTGGTCGACGCCCACGGCAACGACATCACCTACTGGTACACCCCCGAGACCAACAACTACAGCCGCAACCTCAAGACCGCCAACCGCACCCCCTACATCCGCGGCGGGCACCTCGACCACATCGAGTACGGCCAGCAGAAGACGGACCTCTACTCCGCGACCGTCAAGCCGATGGCCCGGGTGGAG
Source organism: Kitasatospora fiedleri (assembly GCF_948472415.1). Taxonomy (NCBI): domain Bacteria; kingdom Bacillati; phylum Actinomycetota; class Actinomycetes; order Kitasatosporales; family Streptomycetaceae; genus Kitasatospora; species Kitasatospora fiedleri. The sequence goes on from NZ_OX419519.1 coordinate 1,136,558, forward strand.
TTCGGCACCGCCGAGCGCTGCCTGGAGAGCAACGCCGCTCTCTGCGCAGCGAATTCGATCGACACCAACCGGCAGTACTGGTACGACACCCCCTGGAACGAGAACTGCAAGGACGGCACCGACTGCACCACGCAGTTCTCGCCGACCTTCTTCACCCGCACCCGCCTGACCCAGGTCGTCGCCAAGACCCTCCAGGCAGGCGGCACCTACGCTCTGGTGGACACCTGGGACCTGACCCACAAGTGGGGCACCGCCGACTACGACTACCAGCTCCTGCTGGCCTCCATCACCCACACCGGCAACTCCGCCACACCCGCCGTCCCGCTGCCCCCCACCACCTTCGCCTACAAGCAAATGGCCAACCGGCTCGACAAGACCGGCGACGGACGCGCCCCCTTCATCAAGCAGCGCCTGGGCACCATCACCGACGAGATCGGCGGCCAGGTGGACGTCAACTACTCGGCCGCCCCATGCGACTGGGCCAGCCTGCCCACCCCGCAGACCAACACCACCCGCTGCTTCCCCCAGATGTACCAGGCCTCCGACGAGTCCCCGGTCACCACGGAGTGGTTCAACAAGTACGTCGTCGACGCGGTCATCCAGACCGACCGCACCGGCGGCGCACCCGACATGGTCACCCACTACAGCCTACCTCGGCGACGCCGCCTGGCACTTCGACGACGAGGACGGCCTGACCAAGGAGAAGCTCAAGACCTGGTCGCAGTGGCGCGGCTACGCCCACGTCCGCGTCCAGACCGGCGGCAGCGCCGCGATGTCCACCCAGGCCGACCACTTCTTCCTGCGCGGCATGGACGGCGACCGCAACAACCCCACCGACAAGAACAGCAAGCGCACCGTCACCGTCAACGACGGCCAGGGCACCACCCTGACCGACGACCAGGCCTGGGCCGGCTACGAGTACCGCACCGAACAGTACGACAAGCCCGACGGCGCGATCCTCAACAAGACCGTCAGCACCCCCTGGAAGAAGCAGACCGCCCAGCGCGTGCGCGACTGGGGCACCACCACCGCCAACCTCACCGGCACCAGCACCACCCGCACCTTCACCTCCCTCGACAAGGGCGCGGGCACCACCTGGCGCGAGACCCGCACCAACACCACCTTCGACGACTACGGCCGCCCGACGATGTTGGAGGAGCTCGGTGACAGTGGGCTAAGCGACGACGACACCTGTACCCGTGTTACCTACGCGGACAATACCGGCGCCTGGGTCCTCTCCGGTGTGATTCGCAAGGAGACCGTCGCGGCGAACTGCTCCGCGACCGTCGACCGCGACACCAAGGCCGACGGCACCTCCGCCGTGCTGTCGGACGTCCGCTACCGCTACGACGGCCAGGACTACGGCACCGCGCCCGTCAAGGGGGACGTCACACTCACCCACACGCTCAAGTCACGAACCGGAAGCAGCGCCACCTACCTGGACAGTGCCGCCACCCACGACACGTACGGCCGGCCCCTGACCGCCACGACCCTGGCGTCGACCACGGTCTTCGACACCACCGACGCGAGCAAGTCCACCACCACGGCCTCTTCGCTCGCCCGGACCACCACCACCGCCTACACCCCGGCCACCGGCCGGACCACCAAGATGGTGGTGACCACGCCGCCGGCCACCGTCGGCAACGCCGCCACCACCCGGAACACGACCACCGACTACGACCTGCTGCGCGGCCTGGCAACCGACTCGATCGACACCAACAACCGCCGCACCGACATCACGCACGACGCGCTCGGCCGCACCCTGAAGGTCTGGCAGCCCGACCGCTCCAAGACCAACGGCCAGACCCCCGACCAGGAGTACGCCTACACCGTCGCCGACGGCCAGATCACCGCGGTCTCCAGCAAGAGCCTCAACGAGGACGGCTCCCAGCAGACCGCCTACACCCTCTACGACGGCTTCGGCCGGGTCCGGCAGACCCAGTCTCCCGGTGACAGCGGCGGCCGAATCCTCACCGACACCTTCTACGACGAGCGCGGCCAGACCGCCCTCGCCTACGCCCCCTACTACGCCACCGGCGCCCCCTCGGCCACCCTGCGCGGCGTCGACGACACCACCGGGGTCGAAACTCAGACCAAGCAGGAGTTCGACGGCCTCGGCCGGGTCGTCAAATCCACGGCCCTGGCGGGCAACGGCGTCGGAACCCCGCTGTCCACCACGCTCACCGAGTACGGCGGCGACCAGGTCACCGTCACCCGCCCACCGGCGGCACTCCCACCACGGTGATCAGCAACGTGGCCGGCCAGATCGTGGAACTACGCCAGTACAAGTCCGCGACGCCCACCGGCGCCTACGACTCCACCAAGTACGTGTACGACTCGGCGGGCAACCTGTCGAAGCTGACCGATCCGGCCGGCACCGTCTGGAGCTGGACCTACGACCAGCGCGGCCGGCTGACGAAGTCCGTCGACCCGGACGCCGGAACCTCGTTGACGAGCTACAACGACCGGGGCGAGGTCAGCAGCACCACCGACGGACGCGGCAAGACTGTGGCCAGCGTCTACGACAACCTGTCGCGGCGGCTGGAGACCCGTGACGGTTCGGCCACCGGCCCGCTGCTGACCTCCCAGGTCTGGGACCCGGCCAACAACAAGGGCCAGCTGTCCAGCACGTCGCGCTTCAGCACGGTCGGCGGGGTCACCCGCGAGTACAAGACCGCGTACTCGTTCTTCGACAGCATGGGCCGTCCGACCCGCACCACCGTGACCGTCCCCTCCGTCCCCGGCCAGGAAGCACTCGCCGGCAACTACCTCACCAGCACCACCTACCGCTTCGACGGCCAGATCGGCTCCCTCTACTACCCGGCAGCCGGCAACCTCACCGCCGAAACGGTCGCGTTCACCTACGACGGCCTGCACCGGCTCACCGCCGTCGGCAACTCCCTCACCAACCAGACCTACCAGACCGGACAGACCTACAGCCTGACCGGCAAGCCGCTGCAGACCACGCTCTCCAACGGCACCGCCAACAAGCAGGTCTACGTCACCGACTCCTACGAGTGGGGCACCCAGCGCCTGGCCTCCAGCCGCACCGACCAGTACGGCATCGCCACCCCGGCCCGCGCCGCCGCCTACACCTACGACCAGGCCGGCAACGTCACCTCCCTGACCGACACCTCCTCCTCCGGCACCGACCGGCAGTGCTACCAGTACGACTACCTGGCGCGCCTGACCCAGGCGTACACCCCCAACACCGGTAGCTGCACCGCCCCCAGCGGCACCCAGCTCGGCGGCCCCGCCCCCTACTGGACCAGCTGGACCTACAACACCAACGGCACCCGGGCCACCGAGACCCGCCACGACCCGGCGGGCAACACCGCCCAGGACGCCACCACCAGCTACACCTACCCCGCGAACCGTCCCCACGCCCTCGCCTCCACCAGCACAACCACCGGCGCCCTCGGCACCCCCGTCGTGGAGAGCTACGGATACGACGACGCGGGCAACACCACCACCCGCACCCTCAAACCCGCCCCGAACCAGACCAGCGACCAGACCCTGACCTGGAACACCGAGGGCAGACTCGACCAAACCGTCACCACCAGCAGAACCGGCACCACCACCACCGGCACCACCACCACCGACTACCTCTACGACGCCGCCGGTAACCGCCTGATCGGCCACACCGCCGACACCACCAACCCGACAGCCGAGAACTGGACGCTCTACCTCGGCGCCACCGAGCTCAAACTGGTCAAGGGCGCCAGCAAGGCCACCGCCACCCGCTACTACTCCCTCACCGGCGCCACCGCCGTCCGCACCGACGACAACAAGATCACCTTCCAGATCACCGACCACCATGGCACCGCCACGGTCGGCATCGACGCCACCACCGGCACGGTGAACCAGCGCCGCTCACTCCCGTTCGGCGCCACCCGCGGCACCGCACCCACCACCTGGGCCGGCACCCGCGGCTTCCTCGGCGGCACCGACGAACCCACCGGCCTCACCCACCTCGGAGCCCGCGACTACGACCCCACCACCGCACGCTTCCTGAGCGTCGACCCCTCCTGACCTCCACCGACCCCCAATCACTCTCCGCCTACACTTACAGCGACAACAACCCACTCACCCTCAGCGACCCCACCGGCTGATGGCGTGGGACCCGGAAACGGGTATCGCCGCCGGAACGAACGGCCAGCTGAGCGCCGCTGTCGCAAAAGCGTACAAAAATGGCTTCAAGCCCGGTCCGGCCTATACCCCGAACACTACGGTCCATGTAAGTGCCCATGTCATCGTCTCGACCGACAACAAGAATCTCGCACGCATCCAGAAGCGGTGGGATGCGGAGGTCGCCAAGTTCGGCCAGCCCAAGAATGCGGCGGATGAATACAGATTCTGGCGATCCATCTGCCGGACCGATACTTCCGGGTTCTGCGAGGGACAGTTCAACAAAACCTTCGGACTGACCGCCGGAGGAGAGGACCAGCCCGACCTCCTGCAGGCAGGAGCGGTTTCGGTCGGTGCAAGCGGGGTGGTTCGAAACCTCAAGGACCTCCAGTCCCTGCGCGGGATCTCCCGAGAGGATTTCCGGGAGATGATGGAGGCCGCCGGGTACGAGCGAGCCCCGATGAACGAGAACGCGGCCTACGGAAAGTTCGGCGAAAAGGACTTCGGCGACCTTTACACCAAGGGGGACAGGGGCGTCAGCTTCATGTACGAGGCCGGCGACGAATCGACAGCGACTGCGGGTGACGTGCACGCGGGACCATACGTCAAGATCCAGGCGAAGTTGAAGCTCTACAAGGAACAGATCAACGGGAAGGGAAAGCCGAAGGAGTGGTCACGACGCATTCCGGGGGCAGGCAACCCCAACCCGCTGTCCGGGCTCGCCGAAGAGGTACCGGCCCCGGTCCAGGGATGGCTGAACGAGAACATCCCGGGCCCCGCTGCTCCGCGAACCGGCCTGAACATGCCCGAAGTCGACCCCGCAGCACCATAGATGATGGGAGTTGAAAGTGAAGAATGCCAGAGTTGATCTTTCTGCGGCGCGCGAGGATCTGTACGAGCCGCTCATGCGGGCCGTGTGCCCCTCCTCGCAAGGCGAGGCGGCATTCCGGCTCGTCTACCGAGTCGAGCCGCTGTGGGAATGGCTCCTCTCGCACGGGTTCATCGAACTGAAGTCGCGCGAGCACTACGACCTGGTCGACATCGACCTGAGATCCGCTCTCGCCCGCATGCGGGAGGACGGGGGGAGTTCCGGGAGCGAAGGGAGCGGCCCCGAGATCGACGGTTCCTCCCGTGCGGTCCTGGCGGTCGCCGCGAACCTGGCCGGCAGCGATCACGGGAGCCTGCGCAACGTCCTGCCCGAACTGGACGGGGAACACGTGGCGTTCGTGGCCGAGGCGGTGATGTACGCCGCAGGGTATTTGGACGGCTCCGCGGACCCCTGGGGCAACGAGGACCCGAGGACGAGCACGGGCTGGGGCCGAACGGTAACGCGAGGGAGGAGCGCCTGGAGAGCCTCTGACAGTGAAGACGTGAAGTAGTGGAAACGTGATTCCGGTGTGGCCCGCAGACTCTCCGCGGGCCACACCGGCCGTTTCGGGCCCCGGCCGCCGCCCGGGGCCCCGCCGCCGGACTCAGTCCGGCGGCGGGGTCTCGCCGGAGCCGCGCGGGACGAGGAGGGTGGGGAGTTCGAGGCGGGCGGGCGGGGTGGTGTCGCCGGTGAGGCGGTCGAAGAGGCGGCGGGCGGCGAGGGCGCCGAGGGCGACCGGGTCCTGGGCGACGACGGTGAGGCCGGGGGTGAGCAGGTCGGCGAGTTCGAGGTCGTCGAAGCCGACCAGGGCGGGGCGGCGGTCGGCCGGGAGCCGGTGCAGGGCGACGAGGGTGACGCGGTTGTTGGCGGTGAACAGGGCGGTGACGGCGTCGGGGCCGGTGGTGAGGCGGTGCACGGCGGCGGCGACCCGGGCGCGGTCGGTGGGGCCGCAGTCGACCCAGCGTTCGTCGACGGGCAGTCCGGCGGCGGCCATCGCCGCGCGGTAGCCGCGCAGGCGTTCGGCGGCGGTGTGGATGGACGGGAGGTCGCCGACGAAGCCGATCCGGCGGTGTCCGTGGGCGATCAGGTGCGCGGTGCCGGCCTCCGCGCCGCCCGCGTTGTCGCTGAGCACGGCGTCGGCGTCGATGCGGCTGCCGGGGCGGTCCAGGAAGACCACGGGCGTGCCGGACTCGATCTCGGGCAGCAGGTAGCGGTGGTCGTCCCCGGCCGGGACGACGATCAGCCCGTCCACCCGCCGGGCGCAGAACGCCAGCGCCAACTCCCGTTCGCGCGAAGGGTCCTCGGCGCTGGAGCCGGTGAACAGCAGACAGCCCTCGGCCGCCGCGACCTGTTCGACGGAGCGGGAGAGCGCGGAGGAGAACGGGTCGCTGATGTCCTCCAGCAGCAGCGCGACGCTCGCCGTCCGGCCGGTGCGCAGCAGCCGGGCGCTGTCGTTGCGCCGGAAGCCGAGCGTCTCGATCGCGGTCCGCACCCGGGCGGCCATCTCGGGCGTCACCCCGCTCTCGCCGTTCACCACCCGGGAGACCGTCTTCAGCCCGACCCCGGCCGCCGCCGCGACGTCCTTCATGGTCGGGCGGGCACCGCGAGGGCTACTGGCAGGGCTGCTGGTCATGCCAGGGAGGATAGTGCGGGCCCGGCGGGCCCCGGCACGCCCGAGGTCCGGTCCGTCCTCCCGCCACCGCCACTACCGCCCCCGTCACCGCAGCTACGGGCAGTGAGCACCACCGGCAGAGCGGCAGGCGGACGGGGGTGACCGACCCCACGGGCCGCTCGGCACCGGAGGCACCGGACCGTGACCGAGGGCGCTGGACAACGTTGTCAGATCGCGTCAGAATCACCGGGTACGACCCGGCAGCGCCCTGCCCAGCACCACGGCGCTCCCCTGCCACACCTGCGGAGACGTCACGATGAGTTACGAAACGGCCGGTACCGCCGTCGCCCCCGGCTCCCACGGGTCCGCACCGGACGGCGCTCCCGGCCCCGGGCCGGTCGACGGGCCGCTGATCGCGGCCCTCGACATCGGCGGCACCAAGATCGCCGGCGGGCTGGTCGACACCCGCGGCACCCTGCACCACCGCCTCCAGGTGCCCACTCCCGCCGACGGCGACCGGCACGAGCTGATGACCGCCGTCGACCACGTCCTCGACGACCTCGCCCGCCACCCGGACTGGCACCGCGTCCAGGCTCTCGGCATCGGCAGCGCCGGGCCGGTCGACACCGCCCGCGGCACCGTCAGCCCCGTCAACATCCCCGGCTGGCGGGAGTTCCCGCTGCTCGACCAGGTCGCCGAACACCCCGCCGTCGGCCGCCTGCCGCTCGCCCTCGGCGGCGACGCGCTCGCCATGACCGCCGCCGAGCACTGGCGGGGCGCCGCCCGCCCCTACCGCAACGTGCTCTGCCTGGTCGTCTCCACCGGCGTCGGCGCCGGACTCGTCCTCGACAACGCCCTGCACACCGGCACCACCGGCAACGCCGGGCACCTCGGCCACATCACCATCGACTACAACGGCCGCCGCTGCCCCTGCGGCTCCCGCGGCTGCGTCGAGACGCTCGCCTCCGGCACCGCCATCGCCCGCACCGCCGCCGAACTCGGCTGGACCCCCGGCCCCGGTCGGGACGCCGACGCCGGTGCCGTCGCCCGCGCCGCCCGCGCCGGCGACCCGCTCGCCCTGGCCGCCTTCGACCACGCCGCCCGCGCCCTCGCCGCCGGCATCGCCGCCACCGCCACCCTGGTCGAGCTCGACGCCGCCGTCGTCGGCGGCGGCGTCGCCCAGGCCGGCCCGCTCCTCTTCGACCCGCTCACCCGGCACCTCGCCGACTACGCGACACTCTCCTTCACCCGCCACCTCACCCTGCACCCGGCCCACCTCGGCACCGACGCCGGACTCATCGGCGCCGCCGCCCTCACCCGCCACACCTGGCCCGCCGGCCCCCGCTGACCGCGCCCGCAGCCGAGCGCCGGACCCCGCGCCCCGGGTGCCGAGGACGGTCGGGTCGCCCCGGCGCTCGTCCCGGGGCATCGCGTCGGCGAACCGGCTGCCCGCGCGGTCGAACACCGTGGCGCGCAGCACGAGTCGGCCGTCCGGCTCGGTGGTGCCGTACCCGGCGACGGGGCGGTTGCCGTATCCGCGCAGCCCGGGCAGCAGGCCGCGTTCCGCGGTCACCTCGCGCCGGGTGCGCGGGTGGTCGGCCTGCTCCGGCAGCGCCGCGGTGGGGCGGTGGCGCGGTCGCCCCGGCGGCACTCCGCCCGAGGACGCCCGCGCCGACGGCGATCAGCATCTCGCCCGTCCCGAACACGCACCCGGGGCGGTCGATCCCGAGCCGGGCGAGTCCGGCGGCGGGCAGGACCGTGCCGTCCGCGGGGACGACGGTCCGCTTCGCGGCGGAGACCGGCCCCCGGGGCAGCGGGACGTCCCCGGGCACGTCCTTGGCGCAGGGCACGGCCGGGTCGACCGCGCCGTCCCGGCGCGGGGCGTCGATCTGCTCGGTGGAGGGGCCTCGCCGCCGAGCGGGGCGAGGTCGCCGTGCCGCAGGTCCGCCTCGGCGGTCACCGGGACGACCTCGGCCGCCAGGTCCGGCAGGTGCGCGCGCAGTGCCGCGACCGCCAGGTCGATCCGGGCGAGGGCGGGCGGTGGGCTACGGGTGCCGGTCCGCAGGGCCCGGCCGGGGTGCTCGGCCGTCGTCACGGCGGTCCGTCCGCTCGTCGCGCGTCTCCTGGTAGGTGACGCTCCCGGGCCACCGGAGCGGCGATCCGATCCGCAGGGCGACGGCGGGGTGCAGCAGTCGGCGGGTGTCGTCGGCGTCCGCCCAGCGCCAGGCGGACAGTTCCCGGGGTCCAGCACGATCCGGTCGGTGTCGGCGCTACCGAGCATCGGGCCGCCCCAGAGGAAGGCCAGTCTGTCCCGGACGCCCTCGCGGCAGGCCGGCGCCCACTCGATCCCGAGCAGGTCGTCGGCCAACAGGTCGAGTTCCAGGCCGAGTTCCTCCCACGCCTCGCGCCGGGCGGCGACCAGCGGCGACTCCCCCGCCTGCACCACCCCGCCCGGCAGGTGCCACGTCCCGGCCCCGGCGGCCTGCACGATCAGCAGCCGGGACGCCGGATCGGTGCACAGCACGTACGAGGTGACCGGATGTCCGGGCGCGCGCCCCCTTCCGTGCCCCCTCATGCCGGTGCGCCCGGCCGCCCGCGCCACCACGGCCGCCGGTACCAGCGCCCGGCCCGCCGGGCCGCCCGGTACGCGTCGGCGGGCGGGCGGCGCAGCCCGGTGCGGCCCCCGGACATCAGGTGGTCGAACTCCCCGCTCACCAGGGCGTCGCGCAGCCCGGCGAGTTCGTGCGGCCGGAGGAAGAGGACGGCCCGCCGCTCGTCGATGTGCCCGAGCGCGACCCAGCCCTCGTTCGCCTCCGCCAGCACGATGCCCCGCACCTCGTCCTGCTCGTCCACCGCCGTCGCTTCCCAGTGCAGCCCGTACACGCCGTACGGGTAGTACTCGACCAACTCGCCCGGCCCGCCGGGCCCGTCCGACCCGCCCACTCAGGACTCCCCGCCCGCCGGGGCGGCCCCGCCGGCCTCGGTCCAGACGGACTCCCAGTGCCCCACCCGCCGATGCCCGTACCGCTCGCCCCGGGCCAGCGCCACCAGGACGGCCGCCGCGAGGTCCCACTCGTGCATCTCCCGCACCCGCACGGACACCCGTACCGCGCCCCCGGCCGCCCACGTCACGGAGGGCCGCTCCCCGGTCAACTCCCGTAGTTCCAAGGCTGTTCGCCCGGCCCAGGCCCGCAAATCCCCTTCCTTGCAACGCACTCCGACGCCCACGCCTCCGCCACCGACGAGCGGCGGCTCGGCACCCTTCTGCTGACTCTCCGTCATGCCCTTTTCTCCGCACTGCTGTTCGCATCCTGCGCCGATTACTTTCCGTGCCCCAATCCTCACCGTTCGGCGCTACGCTGAGAAGCGCCGGCTCGTTGGCCTGCGAGGTCACAACGTCCGGACATGCGGCTGTCGCCGCGCACACCATCACGAGACGTTTCAGGGGAAGGGGCAGACGTGGCCTGGCAGGAACGCGAGGTGAATCCGAGCCGGAGCGCACGGCACTTCTACGGTGCCGAGACGCGGCGGCTGCGCAGCGAACGGGGGTGGGCCCTGGCCAAGCTGGCCGCCGAGGTCCACTACTCCCCGAGCACGCTGTCCCGGGTCGAGAACGGCGACATCAAGGTGCCGCTCGGCCTCTCGGAGGAGCTGGACCGGGTCTTCGAGACGGACGGCTTCTTCCTCCGGCTGCTCCCGCTCGCCCGGCAGGAGGTGCACCCGGCGAAGTACCAGGAAATCCTGGCCACTGCCGATCAGGCTGTCAGTTACGAGTCCTACAGCCCGATGGTGCACGGGCTGCTGCAAACCCCGGCGCACGCACGGCGGTTGCTCCGCGCGGGCGATCCGTTCGCGTCGGAGGAGGAGGTCGAGGAGCTGGTCCGGGCCAGGATCGGTCGGCAGCTGCGGCTGCACAGCCAGGAGTGCAAGTACTGGTTCATCCTGGACGAGTCCGCCATCCGCCGGGTGGTCGGCAACCGGGCGGAGATGGCGGAGCAGTTGCGGGCGATCCTGGAGATCGCGGAGCAGCCCAACGTGATCGTGCAGGTGCTGCCGTTCGCCGCCGGGGCCCACTCCGAGTACGCCGCGATGTCGCTGCTCACCCTGCAGGACGGGCAGCAGATCGCCTACGAGGAGAGCAGCCGCGCCGGAATGATCTTCGACGAAACCCAGGATGTCGGGAAACGGCAGTCGCTCTACAATCTGCTCAGGGCCCGGGCGTTGTCCCCGGAGGACACCGAGCTCCTGATCAGATCCGCGCTGGAAGGACTAGCACCGATGCAGCCCAACGACTCCCGCACCTCCACCGAGCAGCACCAGTGGCGGAAGAGCAGCTACAGCAACGGCGACGGCGGTGAGTGCATCGAGGTGGACGACGCCCACCCCGGCCACGTCCGGGACTCCAAGGACCCCAGCGGTCCCGTCCTCGCCTTCGCCCCCGCCGACTGGGCGGCCTTCGTCACCGCGACCGCCTCCGGGGAGTTCGGCAACGTCTGAACCCGGCGAGCAACCACGGCCCCGTTCCACCCGCCTGGGTGGAACGGGGCCGATGCCGTGTCAGGAGGCTTTCCCTACGCAGAGGTTGACCATGTTGCGGACGGCCGGGACACCGGTCCGGCCGGCGCCGCCCACGGCGCGGGCGGGGTTTCCGGCCGCGTCCGGGCTGGAAGGATTCGGCCATGACGACACCTGGTACCGCCCGATGGCGGAAGAGCAGCTACAGCAACGGCGACGGCGGCGGATGCATCGAGGTGGACGACGCCCACCCCGGCCACGTCCGGGACTCCAAGGACCCCGGCGGCCCCGTCCTCGCCTTCGCCCCCGCCGACTGGGCGGCCTTCGTCACCGCGACCGTGTCCGGGGAGTTCGGCAACGTCTGAGCACGGCCTCCGGGGCGCGCCCCTCGCCTCCGCGGGGTGCGCCCCTTTCCCTCCGTGCTCCCCCTCGGGTGGATCGGGGGCTCCCTTAGGATCGGGAGGACACCCCTGCCGAGACGGGAGGACCACCGCATGACGGAACGCAAGCCACCCGGTGTGACCTTCGAGAGCTGGGTCGACCGGCAGATCCGGGAGGCCGCCGAGCGCGGCGCGTTCGACGACCTGCCCGGCGCGGGGAAGCCGCTGGCGAACGAGGGGCAGCCGTACCACGAGATGTGGTGGCTGCGGGAGAAGATGGCGCGCGAGGGCCTCTCCTACCTGCCGCCTTCGCTCGCCCTGCGGGCCGAACTGCGCGAGGCCCTGGACGCCGCCCGCCTGGCACCGACCGAACCGCTGCTGCGCAGCCGCCTGGCCGAGACCAACGCCCGGATCGAAGCCGCCCTGCGCCGCCCGATCGAGGGCCCGCCCCTGGGAGTCGCCCCGGTGGACGTGGAGGCGGCCGTCACGGAGTGGCGCCACTCCCACCCGTGACGAACGTGACGGGCGTAACGGGCGCGACGGGCGCGACGGGCGCGACGGGCGCGACGGGCGCGACGGGCGGTTCCCGGGGGCGGGCCGGTCACGCGCCGGGTTCTTCGTCCAGCCGGGTGCGCAGGGTGTGCGCGAAGTCCTCGGCGCGGGCGAGTTGGACGCGCAGGCGGTCGACCTGTTCGGCGGCGGCGCGTTCGTAGGTGCGGACGAGGGCGAGCAGCGCGGGGCGGCCGCCCTCGCCGTAGGGGCCGTCGGCGTCCAGGCGGTCGGTGGCGTCGAGGAGTTCGCGCATCTGGTCGAGGGTGAAGCCGAGCGGTTTCATCCGGCGGATCACCATCAGCCGGGCGACGTCGCGCTCGGTGTAGAGCCGGAAGCCGCCCCGGGAGCGGGCGGACGGGACGACCAGGCCGGTCTCCTCGTAGTGGCGGATGGTGCGCAGGGAGAGTTCGGTGCGGGTGGCGACCTCGCCGATCTGCATGTGCCGGTCCGCGCCCGCGCTCCCGTCCGTGCCCTCGTCCGCGCGCACGGCCCCGTCCACGTCCACGTCCTCGCCCACGCTGCGTCTTCCTCCGTCCACCGGGCGAACCCTACCCTCACGTTAGGGTAGAGTCCGGCTTCCCTCCTTCATTCTCCCCTCTCCGCCCCCCTCCACGACGGGTTGCCGCCTCTTGTCCTCCTCCGCCCTGTCCCGGTCCCTCCGCCTGCCCGCGTGGTGCTCCGACCCGAAGGTGTGGCGCACCGAGGTGCTGGCGGGCCTGGTGGTCGCGCTGGCGCTGATCCCGGAGGCGATCTCGTTCTCGGTGATCGCCGGGGTCGACCCGGAGATCGGCCTGTTCGCGTCGGTGACGATGGCGGTGACCGTCTCGGTGGTGGGCGGCCGGCGGGCGATGATCTCGGCGGCGACGGGCGCGGTGGCGCTGGTGATCGGGCCGCTGAACCGGGAGCACGGCCTCGGCTACCTGGTGGCGGCGGTGATCCTGGCGGGGGTGTTCCAGATCGTGCTGGGCGCGCTGGGCGTGGCCGAGCTGATGCGGTTCGTGCCGCGTGCGGTGATGGTCGGGTTCGTCAACGCGCTGGCGATCCTGATCTTCCTGGCCCAGCTGCCGCAGCTGACGCACGTCCCGTGGGCGGTGTACCCGCTGCTGGCGGCCGCCCTGGCGCTGATGGTGTGGTTCCCGAAGCTGACCCGGGTGGTGCCGGCGCCGCTGGTGTCGATCGTGGTGCTGACGCTGGTGACGGTGGGCGCGGGCGTCGCGGTGCCGACGGTCGGCGACCAGGGCGCGCTGCCGTCCTCGCTGCCGGTGCCGGGCCTGCCGGACGTGCCGTTCACGGCGGACACCCTGGCCACCGTCGCCCCGTACGCGCTGGGGATGGCGCTGGTGGGGCTGATGGAGTCGCTGATGACGGCGAAGCTGGTGGACGAGATCACCGACACCCGTTCCGACAAGCGCCGGGAGTCGATCGGGCAGGGCGTCGCCAACATCGTGACCGGGCTGTTCGGCGGGATGGGCGGCTGCGCGATGATCGGCCAGACGATGATCAACGTGAAGGTGTCGGGCGCCCGGACCCGGGTGTCGACCTTCCTGGCCGGAACGTTCCTCCTGGTGCTCTGCCTGGTCTTCGGACCGGTGGTCTCGCGGATTCCGATGGCCTCACTGGTGGCCGTGATGGTGATGGTCTCCTTCGGCACCTTCGACTGGCACTCGATCGCCCCGGCCACGCTGCGCCGTCTCCCGGTCGGCGAGTCGGCCGTCACGGCGGTGACCGTGGTCGTGGTGGTCGCCACCGGCAACCTGGCGATCGGCGTCGTGATCGGCTCACTGCTCGCCATGGCGCTCTTCGCCAAGCGGGTCGCCCAACACGCCGACGTCACCGCCGCCCCCGACCCGGACGGCGGCCGGGTGGTGTACGCCGTCACCGGCGAACTGTTCTTCGCCTCCGCCAACGAACTGACCACCCGCTTCGACTACGCCGGCGACCCCGACCTGGTCGTCATCGACCTGACCGCCGCCCACGTCTGGGACGCCTCCTCGGTCGCCGCCCTCGACACCGTCCGCGCCAAGTACGCCCAGCGCGGCAAGCAGGTCGAGATCACCGGCCTGAACCACCCCAGCGCCGCCCTGCACGACCGCCTCAGCGGCGAACTCGCCGTCACCCACTGAACCCCGGCCGTCGGCCCCCGGCCACTTCGACGCTACTTCAACCCGCCGCTGCTCTGGAGGAGTTGGCCGTTGATCCACTGGCCCTGCGGGGAGCAGAGGAAGTCGATCAGGTGCGCGGCGTCCTGCGGGGTGCCGAGCCGGGCCAGCGGGGTGCGGGCGACCGTCTCGGCGCGCAGGGGACCGTCCATCCAGCCGGTGTCGGTGGGGCCCGGGTCCACCGCGTTGGCCGTCACGCCGAGGTGGGCGAGCTCGCGGGCGGCGGCGCGGGTGATCCGGTCGAGGGCGCCCTTGCTGGCTCCGTAGGGGAGGTTGCCGACGGTGTGGTCGCTGGTCAGGGCGACGATCCGGCCGGTGCCGAACGCGCCGGTGAAGCGGAGGCCGAACTCGCGGATCAGCAGCCAGCTCGCCCGGGCGTTGACCGCGAAGTGCCGGTCGAAGCTCTCCACCGTGGTGTCCAGCAGCCCGGAGTCGACGGACTCGGCGTGGCTCATCACCAGCGCGGTCACCGGGCCGAGCCCGGCCTCGACCCGGTCGAACAGCCGGGCGGGCTCCGCCCGGTCCGCCAGGTCGGCCGGCACCGCGAGGTGGCGCGCGCCGTGCGCGCCGATCGCCGCGCCGACGGCCGCCACCGCCCCGTCCTCGACGCCCCAGGGCATCCGGGTGTCGTACGGCGTCCAGTAGCTGTAGGCGACGTCCCACCCGGAGGCGGCCAGGCGCTCGGCGACGGCGGCGCCGATGCCGACCGTCCGGCCGACGCCGGTGACCAGCGCGACGGGGCGCTCGGCGCGGCCGGGATGCGGGTCGGTGGCTCTCACGGCACCGGATTCTGACAGCTCGTCAGCCCTCCTGACCAACCGTTTTCCGGCCCTGCCCAACAGCCCCCGTCCCGCAGCTCCCGTCCCGCAGCCCCGTGCGCTACTCCGCCGCCACCGTCGCCACGGCCTCGGTCTCGGTCTCGGCCTCGGCGTGCAGCACGGCCCGGACCGGCCCGTCGGGGTGCACGGTGAGCCCGTACCCGGCCCCGGCGGGGGCGTCCCGGATCTCGGCCCGGTACGCGGGCAGCAGTTCCTCCAGCAGCAGCGCCATCTCCCGGACGGCGAACTGCGCGCCCAGGCAGGCCCGCGGCCCGAGGCCGAACGGGAGGTACGCGCCGGGCGCCGGGCGCCGCTCGGCGTCCAGGAAGCGCTGCGGGCGGAACTCCTCCGGGTCGGGCCACAGCCCGGGGTCGCGGTGGGTCAGGTACGGGGAGAGCAGCACCGTCGTCCCGGCCTCGATCGGGATGCCGTCCAGCGTGTCCGGCTCGGCCGCGTACCGGGGCATCAGCCAGGCCACCGGGTACAGCCGCAGCGTCTCGTCGATCAACGCCCGGATCGCGGCCGCCCGTTCGGCCGAACCGGCCGGTCCGGCGGCCAGCGCCCGGGTCCGCTGCTCGGGGTGCGCATCCAGCAGCAGGAACAGCCAGCTGAGCGCGGTGGCGGTGGTCTCGTACCCGGCCACCACGATCGTCATCAGCTCGTCGCGCACCAGGCGCTCGGTGTAGTCCGGGAGTTCGGCCGCGGCCCGGAGCAGCACCTGGACCAGCCCCGGCTCCCCGGCCTCCTCGGCCAGCGCGATCGCGCGCTCGGCGACCCGGTCGACGTGCTCGTTGGCCTCCCGGAAGTCGATCGCGGTGTCGCCGGTGGCGGGCGCGAACGCCGGGATCGCCGCGAAGCCCTCCCCGGCCGCGACCAGCCGCCGGTGGGTGTCCGGGTCCAACGGGTGGGCGGTGAGCGAACGCCAGATCACGTCCAGCGAGAAGTACCGCAGGTCCGCGTCGATCTCCCGCACCTCCCCCGCCGCGGCGGCCACCCGCCAGCGCTCGGCGGTGGCCGCCGCCGCGGCCCGGATCTGCGGCTCGTACGTCCGGATGCCGCGCCCGGTGAACTGCGGCTGCAACAGCTTGCGTTGACGCCGCCACGGCTCACCCGCCGCGCACAGCAGCCCGCCGCCCAGCAGCGGCTTGACCCGGTGCCCGCGCTTCACGTACGTGTCGGGGCTCTTCGCCAGCACCTGCTGCACCTGCCCCGCCCCGGTCACCAGCACGACCTGCCGGTCCCCGAGCCGGAACCCCGCGACCGGCCCCAACTCCCGCGCCGCGCCCAGCAGATCGACCACCCGCCCCCCGCCGGCCCGCCAGCGGGCGAACGCCCCGGCGTCGAGTTCGGGAAGAACACTGCTGGCGGCCGTGGCCAAGGCACTCTCCTACCACGCTGGACTGCACCGTACGGACACCGACCACCCTAACGGGAGGACCGCCCCCCGCCGGCGGTTCGACACCGTCTCCGCTCCTCCCGCGCACCCCCTCTTGCTCGTCGAGCCCCCCTGACGACGGCCCTCCCTACAACCGGTAGTCGAGCGAGTAGGGGAAGGACTCCGCGCCGGGGCGGCAGGTGTACTCGCCGGTGCCGGTGAGCCCCGCCAGGTCCTCGGTGCCGCTGCCCGGGACGACGGTGAAGACGCAGTGGATGGTGCCGTCGGCCGCGAAGGTGCCGCGCTGCTCCAGGACGAAGGCGCCGTGACGGCCGTCGATGCTGCCGGTGACCAACTCCATGCCGGTGAACGCGCCTTCGTGGCCGGTGGTGTAGGCGATGCTGTAGTCGCAGGCGGTGCGGACGGCCTCGATGCCGCCGGTGAAGGTGTTCGCGACCGAGGCGCGCGCGGTCCGCGGGCCCGCCGGGCTCGCAGCCGCCTCCTGCTCCGTCCAGTCGGCGAAGCTGATGCTCCCGGTGGTCGTGCTGCCGGTGGTGGTGCTGATGGTGCTGCCGGTGGTGGTGCTGCCGGTGGTGTCTGCGGTGGTCATGGCGCCGTCCTTCCGTCCGGTGCGCGGCGGTTCCGCGCAGCGAGGGCCCGCGGTCGCGCCCCGCCGGGTGCGCCGCACCACCAAGGCTGGCGGCCATACCTGACACCTCCTGTCAGGTATTCCGGCCGGTCTGCGCGATGATGGCGGGGTGCGCGCCGACCGTCTCCTCGCCCTGCTCCTGCTGCTCCAGAACCGGGGCCTGTGCACGGCCACCGAACTCGCCGCCGAACTGGAGGTCTCGGTGCGCACCGTCCACCGGGACGTGGAGGCGCTGGGCGCGGCGGGCGTGCCGGTGCTGGCCGAACGCGGCCGGACGGGCGGGTACCGGCTGGTGGGCGGCTACCGGACCAGGCTGACGGGTCTGACGGGGGACGAGGCCGGGGCGCTGTTCCTCGCCGGGGTGCCGGACGCGGCGAAGGAGCTCGGCCTGGGCGCGGTGCTGGCCACCGCCCAGTTGAAGGTGCGGGCCGCACTGCCTGCCGAACTCGCGGACCGGACAAGGCGGTTGCAGGAGCGCTTCCACCTCGATCCGGCCTCCTGGTTCCGGGACGCGGACCCCGTACCGGAGTTGGCCCGGGTCGCCGAGGCGGTCTGGGAGCAGCGGGTCCTGCGCGTGCACTACCGGCGCTGGCGCGGCGAGGTGCACCGCGAACTGCGGCCGCTGGGGCTGGTGTTGAAGAGCGGCATCTGGTACCTGCTGGCGTCGTCCGCCACACCGGCCCCCGAGGGCTCCCCACCCGCCCCCGCAGCACGCACCTCACCCGCCCCCGCACGCACCTCACCGGCTCCCGGGAACGCCGCGCCGCCCGCCGAGGCCGCCGCCGCGGTCCGCACCTACCGGGTCTCCCGGATGCTGGCCGCCGAGGTCGCCGACCGGCACTTCACCCGCCCGCCGGACTTCGACCTCGCCGCGCACTGGGCCTCCACCACCCGCGAGTTGACTGGCATGCTGCACCAGGACACGGCCACCGTCCGGGTCTCCCCGCGCGCGCTGCGGCTGCTGCCCGCCCAGTTCGGCACGGCGGGCGCCGAGGCCGCCCGGCGGGCCGGCCCGCCCGACCAGGAGGGCTGGGCGGTGGTCGAACTCCCGGTCGAGTCCACGCCGGTGGCCGTCTCCGACCTGCTCCGGCTCGGCCCGGACGCGGAGGTGCTGGCCCCGCCCGCGCTGCGCGCCGCCATCGCCGAGGCGGTCGCCGCCCTGGCCCGCCGCTACGCCGACGCGAACACTACGGCTGCCCCGTCCTGATCCGGCCGCGGCCACCGAGCACCCCGTCCAGCAGGGCGGTGTGCGATTCTCCCGGGGCGGCCACCGCGCCGTGGTGGCACGGCACCGTCCGGGCGCACCGCAGATATCGGCGCACCGCGGATATTCGGGTGCCGATCGCCGGGCGGGCCGTTACGGTGGCGGGCATGAAGCGCGCCGCGATGCCGACGACGCCGGAGAGTGTCCCGGCGCGCTGACCGCTGTGCGTGTGCGAGCCCCGGGGCCGAGAGCTCCGGGGCTTTCGCGTGTGCGCGTGCGCGTCCTCCCCGGCGGTCCGGCCCCTCCCCGTGAATCCGTTCCGTGCATCCCCGAGGAGACCGCCGTGTTTGAAGCACCCGACGTGCCGGACATTCCCGACATTCCCGCCGTGCCCGCCGGGCCCGACCACCGCCGGCTGGGCCGCGCGCTGGGCCTGTTCGACACCGATCCGCTGATCGGCTCCGGCCTGCCGTACTGGCTGCCGGACGGCGCCGTGGTGCGCCAGAGCCTGGAGGACTTCGTCCGCGCCCTGGAGCGGCGGGCGGGCTACCGGCACGTGTACTCGCCGGTGCTGGGCAAGCGCGAGCTGTACGAGCTCTCGGGGCACTGGGCGCACTACCGGGAGGACATGTTCCCGCCGCTGGAGATGGGCGGCGACGAGCAGCTGGTGCTGCGTCCGAGCCTGTGCCCGCACCACGCGGTGCTGTTCCGGTCCCGTTTCCGCAGCTACCGGGAGCTGCCGCTGCGGATGGCCGAGCTGGGCGACATGTACCGCTCCGAGCGCTCGGGCGTGCTGGGCGGGCTGACCAGGGTGCGGGCGATCCGGCTGAACGACGCGCACGTGTTCTGCACCCCGGAGCAGGCGGCGGCGGAGGTGCGCGGCGCGCTGGAGCTGATCGCGGCGGCGTACCGGGCGATGGGCGTCGTCCCGTCCCGCCACCGGCTGTCGCTGCCGGGCCCGGGCGGCAGGTACGCGGCGCGGCCGGAGCTGTGGGAGCGGGCGACCGCGATCCTGGTGCGGGCGCTGGCGGAGCTGGGTCTGCCGTACGAGGAGGGGGTCGGCGAGGCGGCGTTCTACGGGCCGAAGATCGACGTGCAGGTGCTGGACGCGGCGGGGCGGGAGTCGACCCTGTCGACCGTGCAGGTCGACTTCCACCAGCCGGAGCGGTTCGACCTGCACTACGTGGGGCCGGACGGGGCGCGGCACCGGCCGGTGATGGTGCACCGGTCGGTGGTGGGCAGTGTGGAGCGGGCGGTGGCGCACCTGATCGAGCGGCACCGCGGGGCGTTCCCGGCCTGGCTGGCGCCGGTGCAGCTGGCGGTGCTGCCGCTGGGCGCGGAGCAGGCGGAGGCGGCCGGGGCGCTGGTCTCCCGCTGCCTGGAGCTGGACCTGCGGGCCGAGGTGCTGGGCGCGGAGCGCGGTTCGCTGGGGGCCCGGGTGCGGGCGGCGCGGCTGGTGCCGTACCAGGTGGTGCTCGGTCCGCGCGAGGCCGCCGACGGGAGTCTCGCGCTGCGGCTCCGGGACGGGCGGCGGCTCGGCCCGGCGCCGGCCGGCGAGGTGCTGGCGCGGATCGCCGGACGCGTCCGGTCGCACGCCGTCGAGCTGTGGTGAGCGCCACCCGGGGCACGTGACGCCGCCCACGCCGTGGCCGTCCGCGCACCGCCCGCACGCCGTCCCGGGGGTGTCCCCGGAACCGCCCGCCACCCGTGCCCCGTCCGCCCCGCACCCGTCCCGCGTCCGACCCGCACCCCCTTTACGCAGGGCTTATTCACGGTACGGGCGGTCGGGACGGGTGCCGTCCGACCCTCGTCCCCGGGACCTTCGGCGTGCCATACTCCTTCACCATGACCGGCATTCACGCGACCAAGGCCCTGCGGGGCGCGGTGTTCACCGCGCTCGCCGTGCCGCTGGCCGCGTTCGGCCAGGTGGCGATCACCGGGCGTGCCCTGCCGCTCACCCTGGTCGCGGCGGCGAGCGTCGCGGTCTTCCTGCTGGCGGTGGTCCTCGACGGGGCGCGCCGCCGTTTCCTGCTGCTGTCCTCCGTGCTGGTGCCGGTGGAGCTGCTGCTGAACACCACGTTCAACCTCGGCCAGGACGCCTGTGCGCGGCCCGCCCGGGGCGTGGACCTGCTGGTCTGCGGCGGCGACTCGGTGGGCGGCTCGGAGCTGTTCGCGCAGTGGACGCACGACTCGGCGGGCCTGCTGCGCCTGCTGGTGCTGGCCGTGCACCTGGCGCTGGCGCTGGCCGCCGCGGCCTGGCTGCGGCTGGCGGACGACGCGCTCAGCGGCGTCGCGGCGGCGCTGGACGCCCTGGCCCGCCTGCTGCCCGCGCCCTGGCGCGCGCTGCTGTCGGCCGTCCGCCCGGCCTGCCCGGCCGCGCTGCTGCCGTCCCCGGGCACCGAGCCCGCGGCGCGCCGTCCACAGGTGCTCGTCCTCTCCCCCGCTCCGCGTCGCGGTCCCCCGCAGCCGGCCCTCGCCAGCTGACGGACCGTCACCCGGACGCGTTCCGTTCCGGGCGCCCCGCCGAGGCGCGCCCCTCCCCTCCCCCTTCTTTACCCGCACCCCGCCGTGCCGTGTGCCGTGTCCCGCCCCGTCCCCGTACGGGCGGCGTACCGCGCTGCCGCCGGGTGCCGAGGAGACGACGGATCACCATGACCAGCAACCACCCGAACCAGCAGTCCCAGCCCCAGAAGTCCCAGGCCCAGGCCCAGTCGCAGCAGCGCGCCACCGCCCGCGAGCGCCTCAAGCAGGCCCAGCAGGCCGAGGCCCGGGCCGCCAAGCGCCGCCGCGGCCTGACCATCGGCGTGTCGGTGGCCGCCGCCGTGGCCGTGATCGCGGGCGGCACCGCGCTGGCGGTCGCGGGCGGCTCGAAGGGCGACGGTTCGTCCACGGCCGCCGCCGTCGCGCCGGCCCACACCAGCGCCACCGACGACACCGTGGTCGTCTACGGCAAGGCCGACGCCCCGCACACCCTGGCCGTCTACGAGGACTTCCGCTGCCCGGTGTGCCAGGCGTTCGAGACCTCGGCCGGCAAGAGCGTCCAGCAGCTCGCCGACCAGGGCGACTACAAGATCGAGTACCACCTGGCCGCGTTCCTGGACAACAACCTGGGCGGCAAGGGCTCGAAGACCGCGCTGGCCGCGGCGGGCGCGGCGCTGAACGAGGGCGTCGACAAGTTCAAGGCGTTCCACGACGTGCTGTACGCCCACCAGCCCGCCGAGAGCGAGGACGGCTTCGGCGACGTCAACCACCTGCTCGACCTGGCCGGCCAAGTGCCGGGCCTGAAGACCGAGGCGTTCACCAAGGCCGTCACCGACGGCACCTACAAGGGCTGGGCGGCCAAGGTCGCCACCGCGTTCAACCGCAGCGGCGTCTCCGGCACGCCGACGGTCAAGCTCGACGGCAAGCAGCTCGCCGTGATCGGCCAGGACGGCAAGCCGCTCACCGGCGACCAGTTCACCGCCCTGGTCAAGCAGACCATCGGCGGGTGACCCGGATGACCACGGCCCTCACCACCGCCCCCGCCACCGCGCCCGCCCCCGGAAGACCCCGATCGGCGCCTCCCGGGGCTACGCCTGGATGCTCCTGGTCGCCGGCCTGGTCGGCCTGGCCGCCTCGGCCGTCCTCACCCTGGACAAGCTCAGGCTGCTGGAGAACCCGGCCTACCAGCCCAGCTGCAACATCAACCCGGTGATCAGCTGCGGTTCGATCATGCGCACCGCCCAGGCGTCCGCCTTCGGCTTCCCCAACCCGCTGATCGGCCTGGCCGCCTTCGGCGCCCTCGCCGCGGTCGGCGCGGGCCTGGTCGCCGGCGCCGCCCACCGCCGCTGGTTCTGGCTCGCCCTCCAGTCCGGCACCCTGCTCGGCCTCGGCTTCGTCGCCTGGCTGGTCGACCAGGCGCTGTACGAGATCGGCGCGCTCTGCCCCTACTGCATGGTGGTCTGGGCCGTGGTCATCACCGCCTTCTGGTACACCACCGTCCACAACCTCCGCACCGGCGCCCTCCCCGCCCCCGCCCCCTCCGCCGCCTGGCCGCCCTCCGCTTCCAGTGGCTCGTCCCGGTCGCCGCCTACCTGGTGATCGCCCTCCTGATCCTCAACCGCTTCTGGTACTACTGGTCCACCCTCCTCTGACCCCCACCCCGCACAACGGCCCCCACCTGCACTTCTCCCGGGTGGGGGCCGTCCGCGTCCGCCCGGGACCGCCCCCGGCTGCTCGGTACGGGGTGCCCGGAGGTCCGGAGGATGATCGTCGCGCCGGCGGTGCCCCGGGCACACACCGAGTGCCCGGGCGAGGTGCGCGTCCGCTTCGTCGGTGATTTCGGCGAGCTCGATCAGATGCCGCGGACGGTGCCTTGGGTGGTCCAGCCGTCGCCGTTCCAGTCACCGGTGACAGGGGTGTCCCCGCTGTCGCCGTAGGTGACGGAGGTGACGCTCGCATCGGCGTGCCGGAAGTAGAAGGTGCGGTTGCCCGGGTTGTAGACACCGATCTCGGTACGCCCGGTACGGTCCCAGTCCCCTACCACCGGAATGTTGTCCGGATTGCCGAAGGTCAGGGTCCGATCCGCCGCACCGGCCGTGAGACTGTCACGCAGGTAGAAAGTCGAGGTCGCCGGATCGTAGGCACCCACCGTCTCGGCACCGTCACCGTTCCAGTCCCCCGCCAGAGGCCGCCAGTTGCCGCCATTGCCGAACCCGAACACCCGCACCGAACCGTCACTCATCCGCAGATGGAACTTCCCGTCCGCCATGTAGACACCGATCTGATCCGTACCACCGTCCCAACGCCCCAGCACCGGACGGTTGCCGGACACCCCGAACACCAACGTCGACTCCGCCACACTCCCCGAGTTCGCCAGGTAGAACGTCGACGTCGTCGGATCGTAGGCACTCACCGAATCCGCACCGTCCCCATCGAAATCACCCACCACCGGCACCATCGGCGTGCTCCCGAAATCCACCGCCGGCCGCGTCGACACACCCGACCACCCCTGATCCGACAGGAACCACCGCAACACCTTGGAGGCCGGCGGCGGCGGACTCGTGGGCGCACAGGCGTTGTTGCTGGTGAAGGTCCGGGTACCGCCGGCGTAGGCGACCCCGTCGAAGGTGGCCTGCTGGCCGACTCCGTTCAGGGTCTGTTCGAAGTGCAGGTGCGGGCCGGTGGAGTTGCCCGTGCTGCCGACCCGGCCGACCGCCTGACCGGCTTGCACGCTGGCGCCCACGGCGACCGTCACGGCGGAGAGGTGGGCGTAGTGGGTCGTCCAACCACCGCCGTGGTCGATGCGTACCTCGTTCCCGGCCCAACCGTTGCTGGCTCCGGCCGCCACCACGGTGCCCGGCGCGCTGGCGGAGACCTGTCGGCCCAGGTCCTCGGGGTAGTAGTTGAAGTCCACGGAGTTGGCCGGGCTGTGCCCGGAGTAGGTGGTGGCCGTCCACGTCTCCCCGCACGGGAAGGGGAGTTGGAAGGTCGGGCGGCCGGCGGCCTGGGCCGCCGGACCGGGCAGGCCGAAGGCGGCCGAGGCCACGAGCACCGCGAGCGAGATGGAGAAGGAGCGCCTGGACATGGAATCCCCCGGTACGAGAAGCCGCCGCGGCAACCGCACGGCCGGGTGCCGGAGAAGCCGGCCGGCCGTACGTCGCTGCCGCCGTGCGGAACTGGCGTGCGGATAGTCTTCGGACGTGTTCGAAGGCCGCCCGCGAGGGCGGCCGCACGGGACGGACACAGTGGCCCGGCCCGTCGGAACGATCTTCCCGACGGCCACGCAAAGGCGACTCAGATTCGGATCACAGCCGGAGGCCCGCGCTGTGCGCAGCACCCGTCAGGGGGATGACATGGAAGTTCGGTTCGCGCTGCTCGGCCCGCTGCGGGTCGAGGTGGGCGGGGTGGACGCGGAGGTGACGGGTCCGAAGGTGCGGCTGCTGCTGGCCGTCCTGCTGCTCAACGCCAACCGGGCCTTGGCGGTGGACCGGTTGGTGAGCCTGCTCTGGGAGGGCGAGCCCCCGCGTAGCGCGGTCTCCGCCCTGCACAACCACGCGGCCCGGCTGCGCCGCGCCCTCGCCCCGGCCGGCTCCGACCGGCTCCGCTCCACCCCCCACGGCTACGTGCTCGCCGTGGGTCCCGGCGAACTCGACCTGGAGGTCTTCGGCAGCGCTGCCGACCGGGCCGCCGCAGCCCGGCTCTCGCAGGACTGGGACGCGTGGGGAACCGAGACGGAACGGGCCCTGGCACTGTGGCGGGGGAACCGTTCACCGGACTGCCGAGCCTGCTCGACTCGCCGACCGCGGTCCGGCTCGTCGAGACCCGGCTGCGCCTTCTGGAGTGGTGCGCCGACCTCAGGCTGCGCGGCGGGCCGCAGCCGGGCCTGGTGGCCGAACTCGCGGCACTCACCGCAGAGCACCCGCTGCGGGAGGTGTTCCACCGGCAGCTGATGCTGGCCCTGCACCGCGCCGGGCGGACTCCCGAGGCCCTGGACGTCTATCACGCGCTGCGCCGACGGCTGGCCGAGGAACTCGGCATCGACCCCGGTCCGGAAGTGCGGGACGCCCTCCAGGTCCTGCTGGCCCCCGGCCGGGAGAGCGCGTCCCCGTCTCCCGCGACCGCCACGCCTCCCGCGACCGCCACGCCTCCCACGACCGCCACGCCTCCCGCGACCGCGACCGCGACCGGCCGGACACCGAAGCCGTTCCAACTCCCCCGTGACACCGCCGATTTCATCGGACGCGAGCAGCCCCTGCGGCTCCTCCGGGACGCCCTGCTGCGGGTCGGCGACGCGACGGCGTCCGGCGGTGCGGCGTCCGGCGGTACCGCGAGCGGCGCGACGGCGTCCGGCGGTGTGGTGGTGATCTCCGGCATGGGCGGCGTCGGCAAGACCGCCCTCGCCGTCCACGCCGGCCACCTCCTGCGCGCGCACTACCCCGACGGGCAGCTCCACGCCGACCTGCGCGGCTACTGCGGCGACGCGCCCCGCGACCCGCACGGGCTGCTCGGCCGCTTCCTCACCGACCTCGGTGTGCCCGGCTCCGCCGTCCCCGACCACACCGACGACCGGGCCTCGCTCTACCGGGCCACGCTGGCCGACCGTCGCGTTCTGATCCTGCTGGACAACGCCCGCGAGAGCGCCCAGATCGACCCGCTGCTCCCCGGCGTCGGCCCGTCCGCCGCTCTCGTGACCAGCCGTCACACCCTGGCCGGCACCGAGGCCGTCCGGATCCCGCTGGCCCCGCTCGGGCCGGAGGCGCACACCCTGCTGGCCGGGATCTGCGGCAGCGAGCGCATCGCGGCCGACCCCGTCTCGGCCGACCGCATCGTCGCCGCCTGCGGCGGGCTGCCCCTCGCCCTGCGGATCGCCGGGGCCCGGATCGCCACCCGACCGGCCTGGCCGCTGAGCGCCCTCGCCTCCCGGCTGGCCGAACCCCGCCACCGTCTGGGCGCCCTGGCCCTCGACGACCTGGCCGTCCGCGACGCCTTCGCGATGAGCTACCACGCCCTGGCGACCGGTTCCCGCCCGGTCGAACAGGAGGCGGCCCGGCTGTTCCGGCTGCTGGGGCTCTGGTCGGCCACCCCGCTCTCCCTGGAAGCCGTCTCGGCCCTCGCCGACCGGGACCCGGTGGAGACCGCAGACCTGCTCGATGTCCTCTACGACGCCCACCTGATCGAGGCTCCCACCGCGCACTCCTACCGCTTCCACGACCTGCTGGCCGGGTACGCGGCCGAGCTCGTCCGCGCCGAGGAGGCCCCCGGCGAGCGGGACGCGGCCACCCTGCGACTGCTGACCTGGTACACCGCCGCCGTCGAGCACGCCGAATCGCTCTGCTGGCCCGTCCGCACCCCGCCGGAGGAGACCTGCGTCCCGCTGCCCGAGCTGGGCAGCGCCGAGGACGCCCTCGGCTGGCTGCGCCGGGAGATGCCGGCGATCCGGGAGGGTGTGGCCCGGGCCGGCGGGTCCGGCCGCCCCGAGTTGGCCTGGCGGATCGCGACCCACCTGAACGGCTACGGCAACAGCTACTGGTGGGAGGGAGCCTGGCAGGCCGTCGTCTCGACGGCCCTGGACACCGCACGGGCGGTCGGGGACCGCGAGGCGCAGGCCGGACTGTACGGCTGCCTCGCGGCGGCGCTCGGGTGCGCCGGCCGGGACGACGAGTCGCTGGAGCACCTGCTGACCGCCGAACGGATCCTGACCGGGCTCGGCAAGTCCCGCGGCGTGGCCTGCATGGTGGCGAACCAGGCCCTGGTGCACAAGGAGGCCGGCCGCCTCACCGACGGCTTCGCCGCCGTACGCCGGGCCCTGCGGCTCTTCGAGGCGGCCGGCGAGACCGAGCCGGCGCTCGCCCTCCACACGCTGGCCGGCCTGCACCTGGCGGCGGGTGACGCCCGGGCCGCCGAACGGACCTACCGCCAGGTGCTCGGCGTGTTCCGCCGCCGGGGCCTGACCGGCCCGACCGGGGCCACCCTGGTCGACCTCGGCGACACCCTGCGCGTGCTCGACCGCCGGGACGAAGCACTCGCCGCCCTCGGCGAGGCGCTCGCCACCGCCCGGACGCTCGACGACCGGCACGGCATCGCCGCGGCCCTGGAAGCCACCGCCCGCACCCACGCGCACTTCGGCGAGGCCGAACAGGCCCGCCACTGCCGGCTGCTGGCCTTCGAGACCGCCCGAGCCCAGGAGTCCGACCACACCGTCACCACCGGCACGGCGGGTCCGACCCGCCCTTGACCGGTCCTGCGCCGCCCGCTGACCCCGAGCCCCGCCCCGGCAGTGGTCGACGCGGGCCCCGGGGCCGCCACCGTGTCCGACGTGGCCGGACCGGTCCTGTTCCTGGAGACGACGGTCCCGGAGGGGCGGCGGACGGCCGGGACGGTTGAACTCCCCTCCCGAAGCGTGGGCCGCGTCACGGGCCGGGCCGGGGCCGTCCTCGGGCGTATCCGGCCCGCAGTGGGCCGCCGACCCGGTCCAGGACCTCCTCGACCGCGGCGGTGAAGCGGCCCGGGCCTTCCGGGTCGGTGCAGCCGCGCAGGCCGTCCAGCGTGTCGGTGAGCGCGTACCGCCGGTCCTCCGGTGCGACGGCCGGGGGCGGGGGCGGGCCGGCGGCCAGTCGCGACCGCACCTCTCGCTGGAGCGCCGCTCCGATCCCGTCCGCGTCGGCCGACAGGGCCCCTCGGCGCACATGGCCGGCAGCGGGAGCACCGGGCGGCCGTCTCGCGGTGATCCACCGCACCAGTGTGGCAGTGGCCCCGGCGGCCGTTCACAGCGCGGCGAGGAGTTCCTCGGTGGCGGTGTGCAGGCGCAGCGCGGCGGCGGGGTCGAAGGCCGGGGTGTCGGTGGGGACGCGGCGGCCCTCGAGGACGGCGGTGAGGGGGGACGGGGGTGCGTCGAGGTAGGGGAGGATCTGGGCGACGGCCTGGGCGGGGGTCTTGGCGTGGGCGCGCAGGTGGGCGACCTGGGCGGCGGTGGCGGGGTCGTACTCGCCGGCGAAGCTGGTGGCGACGGTGCCGGGGTGGTTGACCAGTTGGGGGACGTCGGGGTGGGTGGCGGCCAGGTGGGCGGCGAGCAGGTCGCAGAGCGATCCGCTGTGGCCGAGGGCTCCGGTGCCGGGGTAGTCGTGGCGCAGTTGGAGGTCGTCCCAGCGGACGGGGCCGGTCAGTCCGGCGCCGCCGAAGTTGAGCACCACGGGCCGTTCGGCGCGCCGGAGTCGGGGCAGCAGGCCGTGCGAGAGCAGGTGGCGGCTGAGGTAGAAGAGGGCGAAGTTGGCCTCCAGGCCGTCGGCGGTCTCGGCCCGGGTGGAGCGGTGGTAGCGGGCGCCGAGCACCAGGACGTCGACGGCCGGGTGATGGGCGGCGACGTGGTCGATCAGGCGGTGGTTCTCGGCGACCAGGCTGAGGTCGGCCGCCAGGAAGTGCGCCCGGTCGCCCGCGCCGTGCCGGTGCGCCTCGGCCCGGAACGCCGCGCCCTTGGCCGGGTTGGTGCCGACCACCAGGACGTGGTGCCCGCGCTCCAGGTAGACGGTGGCGAGGGCGCGGCCGATGCCGTCCGTCCCGCCGGTGATCACTGCGGTGGCCATGGTTCCCCTTCACGCCCGAAAATGCTTTGAGGTATCAAAGCATTCGACCGGAGGGGACGACAACTGCGCTGCTCGGTGCCGCAGTTGCCGGAGCGTCAGGTGGGCGCGGCCGGGCCCGGTAGGCTGGCCCGGTGATCTCACCCCCCACCCCACCGTCCGCCGCCGTCGTCGCGCCGGAGCTGGCGCGGCTGGAGACGGCGCTGTCCGCGCTGGTCCGGTGGAGCGAGAGCAGGCACGTCCGCGCCGAGGTGGCCCGGCTGGCCGGGTGCGACATGCCGCCCAGCGCGCTGCGGCTGCTGGAGCACTTCGCGGCGGCGGGCCCGATGCGGGTGTCCGACATCGCCGAGTGCCTGCGCATCGACGTCTCGACGGCCTCGCTGCAACTGCGCCGCCTGCGCGCCGACGCGCTGGTCAGCCGCAGCGCCGACCCGGCCGACGGCCGCTGCGGCGTCATCGCGATCACCGCCGAGGGCCGCCGGGTGCTGGACGCGGTCCGGGCCGCCCGCTGCGGCCTGCTCGCCGAGGTGTTCGGCGCGACGCCCCCGGAGCAGCTCGGCCGCGCCGCGGACGTGCTGGGCCTGGTCCAGGAACACATGCTGGCGGGCGCGGCGGAGCCCTCCCCCGGCGGGGACCGGCCGTGACCGGACGCCAACTCGCGCCCGGTCTCACGGTGTTCGGCCCCGACACCGCTCCCCCGCTGGTCCTGGTGCACGGCATCCGGCTGTCCGGCGCGATGTGGCGCCCGCACGCCCGCCGCCTCGCCCCCGACTTCCGGGTCAGCACCCCCGACCTGCCCTGCCACGGCGCCCTCGCCGACCGCCCGTTCACCCTGGACGCGGCCGTCGACACCGTCCGCCGCGCCGTCCGGGAGGCGTACGAGTCGACCGGACGCCGCCCCCTGCTGCTCGGCCTGTCCCTGGGCGGGTACGTCTCGCTGGCGCACGCCGCCCGCCACCCCGCGGACCTCGCCGCGCTCGTCCTGCACGGCTGCACCGCCCGCACCGGCGGCGCCCAGGCCGCCGTCTACGCCGCCGCCGGACGGCTGAACGACCGGCTGGGGCAGGCGCGTTCGGCCCGGCTCCAGGCCCGGGCGATGCGCCGGCTGCTCCCGCCGGAGTCCGCCGAAGCGGTGCTGTCCGGCGGCTTCCACCTGCCCGCCCTCACCCAGGGCGTCGCCGAACTGCGCCGCCACGACTTCCTGGCCCTGGCCGGCCGGCTGACCACCCCCACGCTCCTCCTCAACGGCCGATCCGACCTGCCGTTCCGCGCCGACGAGCGGCTCTTCCTGACCGCCGCCCGCACCTCCGGCGCCCCCGTCCGGCTCTTCCACACCTCCGGCGGG
The DNA here is from genome assembly GCF_948472415.1 of Kitasatospora fiedleri. Classification (NCBI taxonomy): domain Bacteria; kingdom Bacillati; phylum Actinomycetota; class Actinomycetes; order Kitasatosporales; family Streptomycetaceae; genus Kitasatospora; species Kitasatospora fiedleri. The sequence continues at coordinate 1,166,221 of NZ_OX419519.1, forward strand.
CACCTGCTCAGCCTCACCGACCCCGACCGCTTCACCACCCTGCTACGCCGCGCCCACCACCTCCTACTACCGGACGAATCCGGCCCGCAGCAAGGGAGTTGACGTCCGGTCAGCCTCTGGCCAGCCGGTACACCACCGCGTGCTGCTGCGGCCCCGGCGGGACGCTCGGGTCGAGGAAGTCCGCCGCCGGGTCGTGCACCATGCCGAGCCGCCGCGCCACCGCCCGCGAGGGCGCGTTCCCGGCCGCGATCACGGCCAGGATCTCGGGCAGCCCCAACTCCTCGAAGCCGTACCGGAGGACGGCCCGCCCGGCCTCGGTGGCGTAGCCGTGGCCCCAGGCGTCGCGGTGCAGCCGCCAGCCGGCCTCGACGCCGTCGAAGGGCATCCCCTCGTCCACCGGGTCGAGCCCGGCGAAGCCCAGGAACCTTCCCTCCGAGCGGAGTTCGACCGCCCACCAGCCCCAGCCGCGCCGCGCCAGCTCGGTCCGGAAGTGCTCCAGCGAACCGGCGGCCTGCTCCCGGTCGAGCAGGGTGCCGAAGTACCGGCGCACGTCCGGGTCGGCGTTCAGCTCCGCCCAGCGGTCCAGGTCGCCGTCCCGCCACTGGCGCAACAGCAGCCTGGGCGTGGTCAGTTCGGTCACGGTCACGGTGTTCCTCCCGCTCCGGCCAGCACCTCGCCGGCCAGTTCCTCCGCCCGGTCCAGCAGCGCCGCCAGGCTCGCCGGACCGGTGCCGCCGACGGCGAACAGCTCCTGCGCGCGCCGCTCGAACTCCGGTGGCGCGCACGGCAGTCGACCGGCCGAGGCGATCGCGCCCTTCTCGTTGACCAGCCACCGCCCGGCCCGCGCGTGCAGCGCGTGCACCAGCAGGCCGACGGCCCGGAACAGGCAGCCCGCGACGTACCCGGCGTCCCCCCGGCCCGCGCCCTTGCGCGCGTTGGCCAGCACGAACGGCACCTCCCAGGCCGCGTCGGCCTCCAGCGTCCGCCTCAACCCGTCCGGGAAACAGGGGGTTTCGCCCCGCAGCGCGGCCAGCTCCCCCGCCGGGTCGGCCAGCACCCGGGCCAGCGCCAGCTCGCCGACGTACGCGTAGGACGGCACGCCGTACGGGTGCCCGGGCTGCTGGCCGGAGACGTACCGGCCCCGGCGGGCCTCGGCCGCGTAGTGGCGGACGCGCTCGACGTCCCGGTAGATCCAGTCGACCCGGGCCGGGCCGATGTCCAGCCAGGCGCCGCCGTCCACCCAGGGGCCCCAGCCGCCGGGCTCGGCCACCTCCACCGGACGACCGCACAGTTCGGCGGCCAACTCCCGCAGCGCGCCGGTGTCGAGCCGCCCGGGGCGGTAGTACAGGCCGAGGTCGTAGTCGGACCCGGCGGTGTGCGTGCCGCGCGCCCGGCTGCCGCCGAGACAGACCCCGACCACCCCGCCGACCCGCGCCAGCCGCTCCGCGATCCGCCCGAGCCCGGGCCCGGGGCCACCCTCGCCCTCGTCCCGCTCCGCCGCCGCACCCGCGCCCTCGTTCGTCATCACCCGCCACCCTGCCCCACCGCACCGCCCGCCGCCAGGCATTTTCGCCCGACACGCACCGACACGCACCGGGCCGCACCGGAAGGCACCGGCACGTCCCGCCGTGCGGGCGGCACCCGGACGCGCAAGGGGGCAGCACGCAAGGGCGCGGTGGGGGCGCCGCACCGCCCCCACCGCGCCACCGGTCGCCGCCCGCACGGCGCCCGGCCTGAATCGGTCGCCCCGGCCCCGCCCGGCCCTGGGCCGACCGACCCGGTCCCGCCCGGATGATCGGCGCACCCGGCTCAGCCCGTCCGGTTCGGCCCGGCGGACTCAGCCCGGCGGGCCCGGACCGTCCGGACGGCCGTCCGGCTCAACCGGCCGCGCAGGCCACCCCGTTGAGGGCGAAGCCGCTCGCCGCGGCGGCGTTGCCGGTGTGGTTGGCCTGGAAGCCGAAGGTGGTGGAGCCCCCGGCCGGGATCGCCGCGTTGTACGACAGGTTGCTCGCGCCGACCTGGCCGGCGGCCGGGCTGACGGTGGCGTTCCAGGCGTTGGTGACGCTCTGCCCGCCGGGCAGCGCGAAGGTCAGCTTCCAGCCGTTCACGGCGCTGCCGCCGGTGTTGGTGATCGTGACGTTCTCGGTCAGGCCGGTGTTCCAGGCGCTGACCTGGGTGCTGACCTTGCACGCCGCGCCGGTCGGCGGCACCGACGGCGAGGAGGAGGGCGACGAGGACGGCGACGAGGACGGCGAGGGCGAGGCGGAGGAGGACGGCGACGGGGACGGCGAGGAGGTGCTGCCGCCGAGCGCCGTCACCACCGCGTTGTAGGCGGCCTTCGGCTGGTAGTTGTTGTCGTACATGGTGGCCGCGCCGTAGCCGGAGAAGAAGTCCGGAATCCACGAGTCCGGGTCGCCCACGCCCCACTGCGAGACGCCGACGCAACCGGTCACCGCCAGGCAGGAGTTGACCACGTTGGCGTAGTCGGTGGCCTGCTGGGCGAGGTTGGCGGCGCTGGCCGGGACGGGCATCCGGTCGTCCAGCTCGGTGATGGCGACGTTCACGCCGAGCGCGGTGAAGCGCTGGATGTTGGCCTTCAGGGTGCTGGGGACCTGGCCGACGATGAAGTGGCTCTCGAAGCCGACGCCGTCGATCGGCACGCCCTGCTGCTTGAGCGAGGAGACCAGCTGGTACATGCCGTCGCTCTTCGCGCCCAGGCCCTCGATGTTGTAGTCGTTCAGGTAGAGCTTGGCGTTCGGGTCGGCGGCGCGCGCGGTGCGCAGCGCGTCGGCGATGTAGCCGGAGCCCATCGCGTTGGTGAAGGCGTCGGTGCGCAGCGTGCCGTCCTCGTTGAACGGCTCGTTGACGACGTCCCAGGAGTAGACCTGGCCCTTGTAGTGGGTGGCCTCGGTGGTGATGTGGTTCTCCATCGCGGCCTTCACCTGGGCGGTGGGCAGGCTGCCGACCCAGCCGGGCAGTTGGCTGTGCCAGACCAGGGTGTGGCCGCGCACCCGCATGCTGTGGGCCTTGGCGAAGGAGACGATCTGGTCGCCGGGGCCGAAGTTGAAGTTCCCGGCGGAGGGTTCGGTGGTGTCCCACTTCATCTCGTTGCCGGGGGTGACCATGTCGAACTGGGTGCCGGCGATCGCCGTGATGGTGGAGCTGTTCAGGTTGGACTGGGTCAGGGCGGTGCCGAAGTAGCCGCCCTTGGCCTCGGCGAGGTCGCGCAGGGTGGTGCCCGCGGCGCCGGCCGGTCCGCTGCCGACGGTGGCGGCGGCCAGCAGTCCGCCGGCGGCGGCGAGGGCCAGCGCCGCGAGGGCGCGCCCGGGCCGGCGAGCTGCGCGCAACTGTGCAGCCATGGTGGGTCCCTTCCGAGGGGGTGGGTGGGGTGCACGGACCGTACGGCGGCCCGCGCGGCCCCGGCAACGGAGCGCCGGGGCCGGCCGCCACCGGCCGCCGCCGGGCCGACTCCGAAAATTTCGACGGACGTTCGACCGTCCTTCGACGCCCACCGCCCCGACCTGCAGCGGGAGCCGGAAACGACGCGGCGGCCGCGGCCCCGGCCCCGGGTCCGCGGCCGCCCCGACCGGCTCCGCCGTCAAGAAAGTTACAGCTACCGCACGTCAGCGGGCTGCGCCACGGGGACGGCGACCAGCTCCTTGCCCATGCAGACGCTCTGCTCGTGGTCCTTGTAGTAGCCGAACTTGCGGATCTCGGCGTAGCCCTCGGAGGTGTAGAGCGCGATCGCCTCCGGCTGCAGGGTGCCGGTCTCCAGCACCAGCCGGGTCCGCCCGGCGGCGACCGCGGCGGCCTCCAGGTGGCGCAGCACCGCGCGGGCGTGGCCCCGGCCGCGGGCGTCGGGGACGACGTACATCCGCTTGAGTTCGGCGTCGCCGTCGCGCAGCCCGTCCGCGTCCCGCTCCTTGGCCCGCCAGCCGCCGCAGGCCACCGGCCGCCCGTCCTGGTAGCCGATCACGAACAGCCCGGCGGGCGGGTCGAAGTGGTCGGTGTGGACGGCGGTCTGGTCGCCGTCGCCGTACCTGCGGACGTACTCCTGCTGGACCTCGGCGGCGAGTTGCTGGGCGTCGGGGTGTCCGAAGCCGGTGGTGCGGATCTCCATGGCGCCCAAGGGTACGGGCCCGCCCCCGGCCCGCCCGGCGCCGGGGGCGGGTGAACCGCCAGGTGAGGAGCCGCGCAGGAACCGGGCAGGAACCGGGTCGGGGTCCTACCGGAGCCGCGCAGGAGAGCCGGGCCGGGGCTCAGGCGCGGGTGAGGCGGGCGATCAGGTCGTCCTTGCCGAACATCCGGGCCGCGTCCAGCGCGGAGGGCGCCCCGGCCCGCGGGTCGGCGCCGTGCGCGAGCAGGGCGTCGACGACCTCGGTGGCGCCCTTGAAGACGGCGCCGGCCAGCGGGGTCTGGCCGTGGTCGTTGGCCCGGTTGGCCCGGCGCCGCGCTCCAGCAGGGCGGTGACGGCGGCGGCGTGGCCGTGGTAGGCGGCGAGCATCAGCAGGGTGTCGCCGCGGTCGTTGGTGAGGTCGGCGGGGTGCCGGCGTCGAGGTAGGCGGCGAGCAGCGCCGCGTCCCCGGTGCGGGCGGCCTCGAAGAGCCGCCCGGCCAGGGCGATGACGTCCTCATCGGGCTGCACGGTGGGATCGGTCATGGGGTGTTCCGCCTTCCGGTGGGCGGCCGCGCGGGCCGCTGATCGTCCTGGTGGTGCCACGCGAACGCTAGCGGACGCCCCGCGGCGCACCGTCCGGCGCGGCGCGGCACGGCCGTTCGGGCGAATTCCGGGTGCGCGGAGCGCGGTCGCGCCAGGCGCGGGGACGCCTGAGTGCGCCGGTGCGATCCACTGGCCCTGTGCATCCCCGCCTCGCGGAACGTATACCGCCGATCCGGGTGCTCGGGTGAGATCCACCCGTTTGCCGCACCCCATCATCTATTACTTCTTGTCACCATGAAGGCACTTTCTGTACACACTGTCCCCGCCCCTCGTGAGGAGCAATCCCGTGATTCTCTCCATCTCCGGCATCGTCCTGTTCGGTGTGATCGCTTTCCTCTTCTTCCGCCGGGACGGGCTGAAGATCTCCCACGCACTGGTCTGCGCGCTGTTCGGCTTCTACGTCGCGGGCTCCTCGATCGCGCCGACCATCCAGGCGGGCGGCGCGAGCCTGGCCAGCCTGATCGGCGGCCTGAAGTTCTGAGCGGTCCCTGCTCCTTACGGCCCGGGCGCGGACATCCCACCGCCCCGGGCCTTCTGCCAGCCCCGCCGGGCTGATCACCCGTCAGCCCGCCACCGCCGTTCCCGGCGGCCGTCCCCGCCGCCGCTCCCCGCGCCCGTCCCCGTGCCCGTTCGTTCCCCTCCCCGCCCTCCGGAGCCCGCATGTCCCTCACCCGCCACTTCACCCGGGGCCGCGACCTCGCCCGCAGCGCCGGCGACCACGCCGCCGACGTGTTCGCCCCGCTGGCCCTGATCGGCCGCGGCCTGCGCCGCCACGCCGAGTGGGCCAAGGACCGCTGGGCGGCCACCCCGAAGGAGCGGCGCGGCCCGACGCTGCTGGTCGGCGCGGCCGTGGTGCTCGGCGTCTTCCTGCTGCCGCACGGCCCGCTGCTGGCGATCGTCGCCCTGGTCGCCTCCGCCGCCTGGTCGGCCGCAGCCCCAAGTCCCCGTCGGTGCCCGAGCCAAAGGCCGCCGACGTCAAGCTGCCCGCGCTGTACGCGGCGCTCACCCCGTACTTCGGCGGCTACGACGACCCGGGCGCGCTGTACCGGGTGGACGGCGAGTGGAAGGCGGTGTTCGCGGACTGGGCGTTCGACCGGACGGGCGGCTGGCCGCTGGACATCGTCTACCGGCGTACTTCACCGACACCGAGCCGGCCGCCCGGGCCCGGATCGAGCAGGTGGTGCAGGGTAAGGCGGGCCGCTCGCGCGAGTACCGCTTCGACTGGGACGAGGAGTCCAACCGGCTGCGGTGACGGCGCTGGCCCCGCTGCCCGCCGACATCGCCGCGCAGCGCTTCGTCACCGCGCCGGGCGAGATCGTCCTGGGCTTCACCGACGGCGCGGGCAGCCCGCGCACCATCCCGGTCGAGCAGGGCGGCGTCACCGGCAGCAGCCGCCGGTGGTGTGGGCGGGTCGGGCCGCGCTCGGCCGAGCGCACCTGCTGGCGCTGGGCGCGCCCGGCCACGGCACCTCGACGCTGCTGCGCTCGATCGCCCTGCAGGCGCTGCCGCACGGTGACCTGGTGGTGGTGGACGGGGCGAGCACCGGCGAGCACGCCTGCCTGGTGAACCGTCCGGGCGTGCACACCGTGGAGACCAGCCTGCACGGGGCGCTCGCCGCGCTGGAGTGGTGCGCGCAGGAGACGAGCGCCGGCTGGTCGCGCTGAACGCCGCCCGGCACCACGGGCTGGCCGCGCCCGCCGACGTCACCCGCCCGCTGTGGATCCTGCTCGACCACCTCACCGAGCTGTCCGAACTCGCCCACGCCGAGGGCCGCGGCGACCCGCAGGAGCTGCTGGAGGTGCCGCTGCGGCACGGCCGGGCGGCCCGGGTCACGGTGGTGTTCGTGGACGCGCTGGACGCCCGGGACCGGATCTCCGCGACCGTCCACGCCTGCGCCCGGGCCCGGGTGGTGCTCGGCCGGTCACCGTCGACTCCGGCGCGGCGGCGCTCGGCGGCCCGCTGGACATCGCGCCCGCCGCGCACACCCCGCCCGGCCGCGGCTACGCCCGGATCGGCGCCGCCGCGCCGGTCCGGCTCCAGGTCCCGGTCACCGTCGACCCGCTGGACGAGGACGCCCCGGCCGCGCTGCGGGACGCGGTGGTCGCCCTGCTGCCGCACCGCGACACCCGCACCGAGGCGGCAGCCCCGGCGGTCGCCGATCCGGTCGGTGCCGGGTCGGCCGCGCGCCGAGCCGGTCGGCGCGCGAGCCGCAGCCACGGCCGACCGATCTGACGAAGGACGCGGCGCAGGTTAGTCCGCGCCCGGTCTGGTAAGAAGACCGGTCGGGCCCGACGCCCTTCGGCGGACCATAAGTGCACAAAATGTGACACGCCGGGTGATAACACCGCCCAGATGTGACAAAACGGGCGACCATGGGTACAAACAGGGGCGGCACGACAGGCGACGTATGTCCCGGACGGGAATCTTCGTCGGAGGTCGCGCGTTGGACCCAGCGACGAAGACAGCGACCACTAGTCCTGTGGGCAAGAAGCCCGGGAGGCACGATTCATGAGCGAGCGAGCTCTCCGCGGCACGCGACTCGGGGCGACCAGCTACGAGACCGACCGCGGTATTGACCTGGCACCCCGCCAGACCGTTGAGTACGCATGTCAGAACGGACACCGCTTCGAGGTCCCGTTCTCGGTGGAGGCGGAGATTCCCATGGTGTGGGAATGCCGTTTCTGCGGCCAGGAGGCCGCCCTCCTCGACGGCGAGGAGCCGGAGGAGAAGAAGACCAAGCCCACCCGCACCCACTGGGACATGCTGATGGAGCGCCGGACTCGCGAGGAGCTGGAGGAGGTCCTGGCCGAGCGCCTGGCCGTCCTGCGCTCGGGCGGGATGAACCTGGCGATCCACCCGCGCGACTCGCGCAAGTCCGCCTGACGGACCGGCGCCGCACCACCGCCGAAGGGCCCCGGGGAACCGGGGCCCTTCGGCGTTCCCGCGTACGCGGGAGGAGAGAGAGTGCGCGGGAACGCCCGACGGAGCGTCAGGGCGCGATCGGCGGGCGGTACCCGGTGTCCGGGCCGGAGGGACCGGACGGGTCGGCGGAGCCGTGCGGGCCGGCCGGCGGGTCGACGACCTCGCCCTGGACGACCTTGCCGTCGGGCCGGTGGATGCGCAGCTGCTCCTGCAGGCGCACCGCGTCGGCGAACCGGTCCGCGCCGACCGGGGTGGTGGAGCGCAGCGCCGAGCCGGTGATCCGGCGGCCGACGGCGCGCCACACGGCCCGGGTCGGCGGCAGCAGAAAGGTCACCGCCAGCAGGTCGGACAGGAAGCCGGGGACCATCAGCAGGAGGCCGGCCAGCACCGTCATCGACGTGCCGGTCTGCGGCTGCGCGGACTGCGGGTCCCTGGACAGCTCGACGGCGGCCCGGAAGGCCCGCGCCCCGGCGCGCTTGATCACCGCGCCGCCGAGGAACACCCCGGCAACCAGTAGCAGCAGGGTCGGGAACCAGCCGATCCAGCCGGCCACCACGGTGACCAGCCAGATCTCCAGCACCAGCCAGGCGACGACCAGCAGCGGCACGGTTCGGGCGAGCCGGCCGCGGCGGGCCGGGGTTGCTTGCCGGGACACGGTACGAATCCACTCCTCGCGGTGCCCTCCGCGGCGGCCGGCCTCTCCGGCCGCGTCCACGCACCACCCAGCACAACGGCCCCGGGGCCCGCCGTGTTCCGCGGCGCGCACCCGGGGCCGTCGGCCCGCGGCCGGTCAGGCCGCGCGCTCCACCCTCCGCCCCCCGCCGGCCACCGCGAACGCGCAGGCCAGCACGCCGCCGAGGGCCAGCGTCCACTCCGGCGCGGCACCGACCCGGTCCGCGACGGTCCTCCCGTCGCGCAGCGGCACCACCGCGTTCAGCACGGCCTGCTCCATCTCGCCGGTGCGCTGCTGCACCGCGCCGTCCGGGGTGATCACCGCGGAGACGCCGCTGGTCGCCGCGATCAGCACCGCCCGCCCGTGCTCGACCGCCCGCAGCCGGGACATCGCCAGCTGCTGCTCGGTCTGCCCGGTGTTGTTGTACGTGGCGTTGTTGGTCTGCACGACGATCACCGCCGCCGCTGGTCGACCGCGTCCGGACGATCTCGTCGTACGCCACCTCGAAGCAGATCACGTCACCGATCCGGGCCGGGCCGAGCTGCATGACGCCGTTGTGGTCGCCGGGGTAGAAGTCCCGGGCGACCCGCTGGAGGCGGCTGATCACCTTGGACAGCTCGGTGCGGAACGGCACGTACTCGCCGAACGGGACCGGGTGCTGCTTGGTGTAGGAGGCGCGCGGGGCCGGTCGCCGGGTCCCAGACGATGCCCTCGTTCTGGACGTGCTGCTCGTCGGGGCCGTCGACCAGCGCGCCGACCAGGGTGGGGACGCCGCGACCGCCTTGACGCCGCGCGTCGATCCGGGCGTAGGCCGCCGGGTCGGTGAACGGGTCGAGGTCGGAGGCGTTCTCCGGCCAGATCACGACGCGTCCGGCTTGGGCGCCGTGCCCGCGGCGACGGGGCGGCGAGCTTCTCGGTGGCGGTGGCGTGGTTGTCCAGCACCTCCATCGGGCGGCCCAGGAAGTCCATGCCGGGGCGGTCCACGTTGCCTGGACGAGGGCGACCTTCACCGTGTCGTCGCGAGCGGCGTGAACGGGCTGGCGGTGTTGGCGAACGCCAGCCGGCCCCACGGGAAGCCGCCGAACGGCAGCCGGTCGCGCATCCACTCCTGGGTGACCCAGAGCACCGGCCCACAGCGGCCAGCCGCGCAGCTTCGAGTCAGCGCCGTGCCCGCGCCCATCAGCGCCAGGAACAGCGCCTCGATCAGCGACAGGCCGACGGCGGCGTCCCAGCCGACCGGGCGCAGCCAGGACAGCAGCACCACGAAGAACGGGACGCCGAAGGCGAAGCCCAGCCAGGCGCCGTGCCGGGCCCGGCGGCCCGGGTCAGCAGCGCCAGGCCGGCCACCGCGAGGACCGACAGCGGCCACCGTCGAACGGCGGGAAGGCCAACGCCAGGGCCAGGCCGCAGAGCGCGGCCAGGACGGTCCGGCCCCACCAGGCGCGCGGCCGTCCGCCCCTCCCGCCCCGCGCCGCCCGGCCGGGCGCCGGCGGCTCCGCGTCCTGCTCGGCCACCGGCTGCTCCTGCGAAACGGGCAGTGCCACTGCGCACCACCTCTCTACCTCGGATCGTCTCCGCGCCGGGGAGGGGCGCACGCGCGTTCCACTCGTTCGACGTCCCAGGAAAGGTACCTCACTCCCCGGCCGCCCCGCGCGGCCGACGGCCCGTCAGCGGCCGACCGGCGGGCGGCGTCCGGACCAGGGCAGCGCCTCCTCCAGGGTGCGGGCGACCTGGAGCAGCAGGTCCTCGCGCCAGGGGGCGGCGACCAGCTGGACGCCGACCGGCAGGCCGGTGGCCGGGTCCTGGTGCAGCGGCAGCGAGAGCGCGGGCTGGCCGGTGACGTTGAACACCGAGGTGAACACGCCCATCGGGTAGGCGTTGCGGAGCGCGGCCGCCGGGTCCTCGGCGGTCCCGGCCCGCCAGGCGCCGATCCGCGGCGGCAGGCAGGCCATGGTGGGGGTGACCAGCAGGTCGAACCCGGCCAGGAAGCCCTCCACCAGGGCGCGGGAGAGCCGCTGGGCGCGCTGCACGGCCTGCGCGTAGGCCCAGGAGTCGACGGCGTGCGCGGCGTCCCGCAGGGCCCGGTTGTGCGGTTCGACCCGGTCCGGGTCGGTGAGCGGGACGCCCGCCGCGCCGGTGTTCCAGACGGTGGTGAAGGCGCCGACCAGCTCCTCGGTCGGCGGCAGCGGCAGCGCGGTGTCGACCACGTGGTGCCCGGCGGCCTCCAGGGCGTGCAGCGCCCGCTGGACGGCCGTCCGGCAGGCCGGGTCGACGGTGATCGGCGATCGGGGAGTCGGTGAGGTGGCCGATCCGCAGGCCGGTCGGCGGGCGCCGCTCCAGCGCGGCGCGTAGTGCTGCGCGGGGGCGGGCGGCGACCACCAGCTGCCCGGGTCGTGCCGGGCAGCACGTCCAGGGCGGCGGCGGTGTCCGCCACGGTGCGGCTGACCACCCCGCTGGCGCCAGGCCCTCCACCAGCACGGTCTCCTCGGCGACCCGGCCGCGGGTCGGCTTCAGCCCGACCAGGCCGGTGCAGGAGGCCGGGACCCGGATCGACCCGCCGCCGTCCTCGGCGTGCGCGATCGGGGCCATACCGGCGGCGACGGCGGCCCCGGCGCCGCTGGAGGAGCCGCCGGGGGTGCGTCCGGTGTCCCACGGGTTGCGGGAGATCCGAGCGCCGGGCTCTCGGTGAACGGCAGCGCCCGAACTCCGAGGTGGTGGTCTTGCCCATCAGCACGAACCCGGCCGCCACCAGCCGCCGCACCACCGCCCCGGTCGGGGGGCCGGCTCCCGCGAGGTGCCCAGCGAGCCGTAGGTGGTCGGCCAGCCCGCGACGTCGGCGAGGTCTTCACCGGCAGCGGCACCCGGAACGGCGGCAGCCGGTCGTCCTTCCCCGCCCGGCGCACCCGGGCCTCGGCCGCCGCCGCGGCGGCCAGCACCGCGTCGTCGTCCCGGAGGCAGAAGGCGTTCAGCCGGGTCGAGGCGGTCGCCGCGCAGGTAGTTCTCGGCGACCTCACCGGTCCGCCTCCGCCGCCGGACGGCGGCGGCCAGGTCGAGCGCGGAAACGAACGGGTCCATCGGGTCGGCGGGCATCCCACGCGTCCTCTCTCCTCGGGTGATGCCCCCACCCTGGCGCCGGGGCCGCCCCCGGGTCTTGGACGAATGTCCGCGCCGGGACGGGCCCTACGCGGTGCGGCGGTGGACGGTGCGGCCGCGGACGACGGTGCGCAGGCAGGTGGGGAGGGGGTGGCCGGGGGTGAGGTCGGGCAGGCCGGGGTGCCGGAGCGGGGGTCGGTGGACCAGCCGCGATGCGGGTGTCGGGGGCCTGGACGACCAGGTCGGCGGTGTCCCAGACGGCGTAGGAGGCGATCGGCGGGCAGGCCCGTCGGCGTCGTGGCCAGGGCGCGGTGGCCGCCGCGGGTGTGGGCGTGAGGCGGCGCGGACGAGGACGGTCGCGGTGCCGAGGGTGCCGGTGGAAGGCGGCGGCGTGCCGGAAGGCGGCGGCCCGGACGGTGCCCCAGGGGTCGAGCGGGGTGACGGGGGCGTCGGAGCCGAAGGCCAGCGGGAGGCCGGTGCGCAGCATCGCGGCGAGGGGGTTGAGGGCGGCGGCCCGCTCCGCGCCGAGGCGTTCGGCGTACATGCCGTCGGGGCCGCCCCAGGCGGCGTCGAAGGCGGGCTGGACGGAGGCGGTGAGGCCGAGTTCGGCGAACGCGGCGAGCGTCTCGTAGGTCAGGGCCTCGGCGTGCTCGACCCGGTGGCGGGCGGCCTTGACCCGGTCGAGGCCGAGCTTGTCGGCGGCGGCGCGCACGCCCGCCACGACGGCGCCGATCGCGGCGTCGCCGATGGCGTGGAAGCCGGCCTGGAGGCCGGCCTCGGTGCAGGCGGTGACGTGGTCGGCGATCTCGGCGGCGGTGAGGTAGGCGACGCCGGTGTGCGGGGCGTCGGTGTAGGGGTCGTGCAGGCAGGCGGTGTGCGAGCCGAGCGCGCCGTCGACGAACAGGTCGCCGCCGGCGCCGACCGCGCCGAGCCGCCGGGCGGTCTCGATGCCCTCGGGCCGAGTTCGCCCCAGTAGCCGTAGACCTCGGGGCCGTCGGTCTCGGCGGCGAGGGCGAGCAGGGCGGCGAGGTCCTCGGCGGAGGAGATCTGCGGTCCGGCGCACTCGTGCAGGGTGCCGATGCCGAGTTCGGCGGCGCGGCGCAGGGTGGCGTGCTGGGCGGCGCGGCGCTGGGCGGGGGTGAGGTGGGCGAGGGCGGCCTGCCGGACGGCGTGGTGGGCGTCGCGGGTGAGCGGGCCGTCGGGGTGGTGGCCGGGGAGCGCGTCCAGGCCGGGCACCAGGGCGCGCAGCGCGGTGGTGGCGAGGGCGGAGTGGACGTCGGTGCGGGAGAGGTAGAGCGGCACGGGGCCGGCGGCGGCGTCGAGTTCGGCCGGCGCGGGGGCGCGGTGCTCGGGCCAGCGGGTCTCGTCCCAGCCGTGGCCGATCAGGGCGCCGCCGCTGAAGGAGGCGGCGAACGCGGCGATCCGGTCCAGCGCCTCGGCGAGCGAGGCGCAGTCGGTGAGGTCGAGGCCGGTGAGCGCGAGGCCGGTGGAGGTGGCGTGCACGTGGGCGTCGACGAAGGCGGGGGTGACCAGGGCGCCGTCCAGTTCGACGATCTCGTCGACGGTGTCGGCGTACGCCTCGGCGGCTCCGTCGCTGCCGACCCAGGCGACGTGTTGCCCTCGACCAGCATGGCGGTGGCGAAGGGGTCGGCGGGGCTGTAGACGTTGCCGCCGCGCAGCAGCACGGTCCGGTCGGTGCGTTCGGTCATGGCGTCCAGTCTCGCACCGCGGACACCGCGCCCCCGACCGGGTCAGAGCTTGGGCGGGCGGGCCTCGTACGGGGTGGACAGGACGACGGTGGTGCGGGTGGAGACGCCCGCGGCGGAGCGGACCCGGGCCAGCAGGTCCTCCAGGTGGCCGGGGCCGGGGACGCGGACCTTGAGGATGTAGTTCTCGTCGCCGGCGACGCTGTGGCAGGCCTCGATCTCGGGCAGGCCGACGAGCCGCTCGGGGGTGTCGTCGGGCGCGCTGGGGTCGAAGGGCTTGACCGAGATGAACGCGGTGAGTGCCAAGTTGACCGCCTCGGGGTCGACGATGGCGGTGTAGCCGCGGATGACGCCGCGCTGTTCGAGGCGGCGCACCCGCTGGTGCACCGCCGAGGTGGACAGGCCGGTGGCCTTGCCCAGGTCGGTGTAGCTCATCCGTCCGTCCTGGAGCAGCAGCTGGACGATGCGCTGGTCGAGTTCCTCCACAAGGCGTCAACCTACTCGATCGCGGCGGGCCGTGCAGACAGCTCGCTGGGGGGCGCATCCGGGGGGCACATGCCAACGGAATGTGGCGAGGAACACAAGGAATGCATCACCGTGCGCCGGAGTGCAGGGTTATGACGTGCCGTCACTGGGAAGTGCTGCTGGTGGCCCGGACGACGAGAGGTTCCGGCCCGATCCGAGGGGGATCACGATGCCTTCCATCGACCAGCGTTCCGACGTCGAGGACGAACCCGGCGCGCTCGAGGCGCCCTTCGGGGCGGACTCGGGCGCGGCCGACACCTGGGAGAGCTTCCGGGTGCACTGCCCGGAGTGCGACCGCCCGATCGCGTTGATCGGGGACGAGGAGCGCCTGCCCCAGCACGCGGTGCTGACCTCCGCGTGGAACCCCTTCCAGCCGGCCATCTGCCCCGGCACCGGCCTGCCGACGGCCGAGCTGCCCGAGTGCGAGGAGCCGCCGCGGTCGGACGGCCCGGACAACCTGGTGGCGCTGCCGTCCGCGCTGGACTGGCGCACCCAGCCGTTCTCGCACGCCGGGGCGCACCGCCCGGTGCGGGCGCTGGTGCCCGCGCAGCGCGACCGCCGCGCGGCCTGACGGCCGCGGCCCGCAGAGCCGGACCGGCCCGGCCGGTCCGACGTCCCGGCGAGGGTGCCGCCCGCGGCGCCCTCCGGGATCACCCCCGGCGTACGGGACCGGGCCTTCCGACGTCCTGACACCAGGAGCCCGGAGCCGGGAGCCCGGAGCCGGGAGCCCGGAGCCCGGCCCGCGTACCCTTGGCCGGATGGACGCCGACCTCCCCGCCGGCCCGCGGAGCTGTCCGCACCGGCCGCGGCCCTGCTCGCGCTGCCCCTCGCTGGGCCCGGTGCGGCTGGTCGCGGTGGACGGGCACGCGGGCTCCGGCAAGACCACGTTCACCGGCCGGCTGGCCGCCGCGCTGGGCGGTGCCCCGGTGGTGCACCTGGACGACCTGGCCACGCACGAGGAGCCGTTCGGCTGGACGGAGCGGCTGCGCGCGGGCGTGCTGGAGCCGCTGGCGCGCGGGGTCGCGGCCGGCACCCGGTGTACGACTGGACGGCGCGGGCCTTCACCGCCGAGCGGGTGGTACCGGTGGCGCCGGTGGTGCTGCTGGAGGGGGTGGGCGCGGGCCGGCGGGAGGTGCGCCCGCACCTGGCGGCGCTGCTGTGGATGGAGCTCGATCCGGCCGCGGCGCGGGCCCGCGGGCTGCGGGACGGGCCGGAACTGGCCGAGTTCTGGGGGTTGGTCGCGTGCGGAGGACGCGCACTTCGCGGCGGACCCGAGCCGCCCGCACGCAGCGCTGCGGGTCGACGGGGTCACCGGGCGGATCTCCGGGAGCACCCTGAGTGAACCGGGCGGACCGGTCTTGACCTGCGACATCATCAGGATTTAAGTTCTGCGTGTCGCGGAAATCAGTTGAATCCGCAACCACAGACACGGCGCCTCCGGCTTGTTCCCCCGTGAGCCGGAGGCGTCGTCCTGCCCTCCGCCCGGCCCCGCCCCCGCCGGGATGCGATCGTCTCGCGCCATTCGAGCCGCGCGGCACCCTTCCGGATCAGCGCCGCGCCGGTACCATGCCACGCAGGCGCGCAGAGGAGCGCCCCGAGGTCTGGCGGGGGGCGTCAGTGACGGTGGAGAGTTCCGGCGGCGAGGGTCCCGCCGCGGCGGGTCCCGACCCGGACGCCGACCGCGCCTGGTCGCGGGCCATGGACGCCTACACGGCCGGTTCGTACGCCGCGCGGAGGAGGAGTTCCGCGCCGCGGTCTACGTCGACCCGGGCATGGCGGACGCCTGGCTCGGGCTGCACGCGCTGCGCAGCGACACCGCGGGCGCGCTGCTGGCGATGCACCGGCACCGCGACCGCTTCGGCGAGCAGCGCGAGCGCCACCGCCGTCCGCTCAGTTCCTGGTACTGGCTGGGCTGGTGGGTGCAGCCGGTGCTGGAGACCCCGCAGGACCTGGCGCTGGCGCACGCCTCGCACTGGCTGGACGGCCGCCACCTGGCCGAGCTGGAGCAGGCGCTGACGGACTGTCCGCCGCCGGAGCGGGACCTCGCGGTGCGCTTCCTGCACGCCTGCCGCTCCTACCTGCTCAAGGACTGGGAGCAGCTGATCCGGGACACCGACCGCCTGCTGGACGACCCGGTGCTGGGCATCGAGGCGGGCCTGTTCGCGGGCATGGCCCGGGTCCGGCTGGACATGTGCGCGCAGGCCCAGCGCCCGCTGGCGGCCTCGCTGGCGCGCTGCCGCTCCGAGCAGCCGCAGCGCAAGGAGCTGCGCTACTGGCTGGCCCGGGCGTACGAGGGGGCGGGGCGCAGCGCGGCGGCGCTGCCGCTGTACCGGGCGGTGCACCGGGCGGACCCGGCGTTCATGGACACCGCGCAGCGGCTGGCGGCGATCGCGGCCGAGGACGGGCTGCTGGACGGCGAGGCGTTCGGCGAGTACCGGGGCGCGGCGGGGCCGGCCGGGGCGCTGGAGGAGCTGGAGCCGGTGGAGTTCCGCAGCGGGTCCGGCGGGGTGAGCGAGGAGGCGTGCGAGGAGGACGGCGCCCCGGGCGCGGCCGAGCCGGGCCGGGCCCAGCTGGCCGAACGGGCCTCGGGCGCCTCGCCGTTGACGCCGCGGCTGGGCAACTGGCCGATGGCGCAGGCGATCCCGCCGGCCGGCCCGAACCCGGCCCCGGCCGCCCGGCTGGAGCTGGACCAGGCGCTGGCCGAGCTGGAGGCGATGGTCGGCCTGGACCCGGTCAAGCGCCAGGTGCGGGCGCTGTCCGCGCAGTTGCGGATGGCCCGGCTGCGCGCGGACCGCGGGCTGCCGGTGCAGCCGCCCAAGCGGCACTTCGTGTTCTCCGGGCCGTCGGGCACCGGCAAGACCTCGGTGGCGCGCATCCTCGGCCGGGTCTTCCACGCCCTCGGGCTGCTCTCCGGCGACCACCTGGTGGAGGCCCAGCGGGCGGACCTGGTGGGCGAGTTCCTGGGCCAGACGGCGGTGAAGGCGAACGAGCTGATCGACTCGGCGCTGGACGGCGTGCTGTTCATAGACGAGGCGTACTCGCTGGCCAACTCCGGCTACAGCAAGGGCGACGCGTACGGCGACGAGGCACTGCAGGTGTTGCTCAAGCGGGCCGAGGACAACCGGGACCGATTGGTCATCATCCTTGCGGGGTACCCGGACGGCATGAATCGACTACTGGCAACGAACCCGGGCCTGAACTCCAGGTTCACCACCCGGGTCGACTTCCCGTCCTACCGCCCCGCCGAACTGGCCGACATCGGCCTGAAGTTGGCCCAGGCCGACGGCGACGGCTGGGACGTGGACGCGGCCGAGGAACTGTCCTCGATCTGCGGACACGTGGTCGCCGAGGGCTGGATCGACCAGCTCGGCAACGGCCGCTTCATCCGCACCCTGTACGAGAAGTCCTGCGCCTACCGGGACCTGCGGCTCTCCGGGCAGCGCGGCGTGCCCTCCCGGGAGGATCTGGCGACCCTGCGGTTGCCGGACCTGCTGCAGGCGTACGGCGAGCTGATCGACGGCCGCCAGTGAAGGGCATCCGGGAGGAGCGCGCCGGCCGGGAGGACGACGAGGACCCGGCGCCGAGAGCGGAACGCGTACGGACGGCCGGGCCCCGCCGGGTGCCCTGGTACGTCTCCCTGCCGGTCACGCTGGCCGTGATCCTGGCCCTGTTCCTGGGGCTCGGGCAGCTGGGCTGGCTGCCGGCCTGCCGAACCCGTTCGCCGAGAAGAGCGTGGACCGCAGCCAGCCCGCGGTGCTCAAGTCGGTGCAGAACATGAGCCGCTACAACGCGGCCACCGGCAACTTCCAGGTCATCGTGGACCTCGCCAACGAGGCCAAGTTCCTGCCGTCGGCGATCCTCGGCACCCGCAGCCTGTACGTGGGCGCGGGCACCGTCGGCGCCTACGTGGACCTGGGCAAGCTCGGGCCGGACTCGGTGAAGGTCTCCGACGACCGGCGCACCGCGTCCATCACCATCCCGCACGCGCAGCTCGCGGACGCCGCGCTGGACGTCAAGCACTCCTACATGTACTCGCAGGAGCGCGGCCTGTTCGACCGGCTCGGCGACCTGTTCTCGTCCAGCACCTCCGACGACCAGCACAAGGTGGAGCTGCTGGCCGTGGAGAAGATCGACAAGGCGGCGAAGGACACCGAGCTGACCGCGACCGCGGAGAACAACACCAAGGCGATGCTGTCGGGCCTGCTGGGCTCGCTGGGCTTCACCTCGGTCACGGTCACCGTGGCGTAGCACCGCCCCCGCACCCCCGGGGCCCCCGTTCCTGCGGCCGCGCGGCCGCAGGAACGGGGGCCCTCTCAGCGCTGGGCGGCGGCGGGCGGGCGGTGGTCGGGGTCGTGGACCTCGCCGACCAGCTCCTCCAGGACGTCCTCCAGGGCGACCAGGCCGAGCTGGCGCCCGTCCGGGTCGACCACGGCGGCCAGGTGGGCGGCGGCCCGGCGCATCGCGGCGAGCGCGTCGTCCAGCGGCAGGCCGGCCCGCAGCACGGTGATCGGCCGCCACAGCCGCTCCGGGATCGGCGCGGCCAGGTCGTCGGCCTCCAGCGAGTCCTTCAGGTGCAGGTAGCCGAGGACGGCGCCGTGCTCGTCGGCGACCGGGAAGCGGGAGAAGCCGGTCCGCACGGCGAGGCGCTGGATCTCCTCGCCGGTGACCTCGCGGCCGACGGTGACCAGCTGCTCGGGGTCGAGCAGCACCTCGGTGACCGGGCGGCTGCCCATCTCCAGGGCGTCCTCCAGGCGTTCGCGGCGGCTGTCGTCGAGGAACCCGGCCTCGCCGGAGTCGGTGAGCATCAGCAGCAGCTGCTCGCTGGTGGCCACCGAGTCGACCTCGTCCTTGGGCTCGACCCGGAACAGCCGCAGCACGCCGTTGGCGAAGGCGTTCAGGAAGGCGATGAACGGGGCCAGCCAGCGGGCCAGCCGGTCCAGCGGCGGGCCGAGCAGCAGCGCGGCCCGCTCCGGCCCGGCCAGGGCGAGGTTCTTCGGCACCATCTCGCCGATCACCATGTGCAGGAACACCACGATGCTCAGCGCGATGGCGTAGCTCAGCGGGTGCATCGCCGACTCGGGCACGCCGAGCGCGTGGAAGGCGGGCTCCAGCAGGTGCGCGATGGTCGGTTCGGCGAGCGCGCCGAGCAGCAGCGAGCAGACGGTGATGCCGAGCTGGGCGGCGGCCAGCATCGCGGAGACGTTGGACAGCGCGTGCAGCACGGTGCGGGCGCGCTTGTCGCCGGCCTCGGCGAGCGGTTCGATCTGGCTGCGGCGCACCGAGATGACGGCGAACTCGGCGCCGACGAAGAAGGCGTTGCCGAGCAGCAGGAGCAGCGAGAAGGCGAGTTGCAGGGCGCTCATCGGTGGTGGTCCCGCTCCTCGTCGTCGTTCTCGTCCTCGTGCACCCGGCGGACCTCGACCCGGCTGGTGCGGTGCCGGTCGACGGCGGTCACGGTCAGCTCCCAGCCGGGCAGGTGGGCGCGCTCGCCGACGGCGGGGAGCTTGCCGAGCAGGTCGGCGAGCAGGCCGCCGAGGGTCTCGTACGGGCCGTCGGGGGCGTGCAGGCCGATCTTGGCGAGCTGGTCGAGCCGGGCCCGGCCGTCGGCGTCCCAGACCGGCAGGTCGTCCCGCGGGGGGAGCGGGCGCAGGTCGGGGGTGTCGGCGGGGTCGTGCTCGTCCTGGACCTCGCCGACCACCTCCTCGACGATGTCCTCGATGGTGGCGACGCCGGCGGTGCCGCCGTACTCGTCGACCACCACGGCCATCGGCTCGCGGCGGCGCAGCAGGTCGAGCAGCCGTTCGGCGGACATGGTCTCGGGGACCAGCAGCGGCGGGGCGCACAGGTGGCGGACCTTGGTGTGGTCGCGCCGCGCGGCGGGGACCGCGAGGGCGTCCTTGAGGGTGACGGTGCCGGTGACCTCGTCCAGGCTCTCGGCGTACACCGGGAAGCGGCTCAGCCCGGTGGCCCGGGTCAGGTTGAGCACGTCGGTCGCGGTGGCGTCCTGCTGGAGGGCCGCGACGTCGATCCGCGGGGTCATCACGGACTGGGCGGTCAGCTCGCCCAGGCCCAGGGTGCGGACGAACAGCGTCGCGGACTGCTCGTCCATGACGCCGGCCTGGTACGAGTGCCGGGCCAGCGCGACGAGTTCGTCGGCGGTGCGGGCGTGGCCGAGCTCCTCCTGGGGCTCGACGCCGAAGGCCCGGACGATCCGGTCGGCGGAGCCGTTGAGGAAGGCGATCAGCGGCCGGCAGGCGGCGGAGAACGCGCGCTGCGGGCCGGCCACGGCGTAGGCGACCCGGATCGGGCGGGAGATCGCCCAGTTCTTCGGGACGAGTTCGCCGATCACCATCTGGATCACGGTGGCCAGCACCAGGCCGACGGCCACCGCGGTGCCGCGGGCCGCCGAGTCGGGCAGGCCGACCGCGGTGAACACCGGCTTCAGCAGGACGGACAGCGCCGGTTCGGCCAGCATGCCGACCACCAGCGAGGTGATGGTGATGCCGAGCTGGGCGCCGGAGAGCTGGAAGGACAGCTTGTGCAGGGCCTTGGAGAGTCCCTTGGCCCGCCGGTCGCCGTCGGCCGCGGCGCGTTCGACGGTGCCGCGGTCGGCGGTCACGAACGCGAACTCGGCGGCCACGAACAGGCCGTTGGCGAGGATGAGCAGGAACGCCGCGAGCAGCAGGAGCCAGGCGGTGGTCATCGGGCCGCCCGCCTTCCCCGGCTGGAGACGTGCGCGGCGGCGCGGGTACTACCGGACGGATCGTCCATCGAGGGGAGGTGTCACTCCTCTGGTCGCGGGTGGAGGCGGGCAGCCCGGTTCTCGAGTGGGCTTTGCCGCGGTTTTACCAGCCTAGACGATACCCGAACGCTTCTCCGGGCCGGTCCGCCCCGCCCGTCCGGGGCGTGTCAGGGCCGCCCGGCCGGAGGCGGGTCGGACTCGCCCGGCCGGGGGCGGGTCGGACTCGCCCGGCCGGGGGCGGGTCGGGCCGGTCTGGGCGGGGGCGGGCCCGGGCGTCCGGGATGGGTCAGGCCCGCTGCTCGCGGCCGGCGCCGCGCTCCTCGACCAGGTCGCGCAGGGCGCGGGCGGCCCGGATCGCCTGCTCCCGGCCGCCGCCGGGCTGGATGCCGACGGCGGCCAGCGCGGTGCCGTCGGCGAGGTCGAGCACCACCCAGGGGTCACCGGCCCGGAAGTTGACCCGGACCACCTCGGCCCAGGAGAGCCGGCGGCTGCGGACGAAGTTGACCACGGTCAGGCCCTCGGCGTCGGCGACCACCTTGGGGCGGGCCAGCATCAGGCCGACCGCGGCGAACAGCAGGCCGGAGCAGGCCATCATCACCCGGTCGTTGAACTGCCAGCTCTCCGGCAGCACGACGGCGAGCACCGAGAACAGCACCACTAGCACGGCGCACAGCGCGTACAGCACGGCGCGGTTGCGGCGGGGCGTCCAGGTGACGGGCAGGGCGGCGGGTGCGGGGGTGGACACGGGTGGCTCCAGGAGGGGCGGGACCGGGGGTGCCGGCCCCGCCCGGTGGCGGGTCAGATGCGGCAGGCGTGGATGTTGGTGACCAGGATGGCCCGGGCGCCGATCGCCCACAGGTCGTCCATGATCCGCTGCGCCTCCTTGCGGAGCACCATCGAGCGGACCGCGACCCAGCCCTCGGTGTGCAGCGGCGAGACGGTCGGCGACTCCAGGCCCGGGGTGAGGCCGACGGCCTCGCCGACCTTCTCGGCCCGGATGTCGTAGTCCATCAGCACGTAGCGGCGGGCCACCAGCACGCCCTGCAGGCGGCGCAGGAACTGCTCGACCGCGGCGTCCTCGCCGGCCCCCTTGGAGCGGATCACCACCGCGTCGGAGACCAGGATCGGCTCGCCGAACACCTCCAGGCCCGCGTTGCGCAGGCTGGTGCCGGTCTCCACCACGTCGGCGATCACGTCGGCGACGCCCAGGTGCACGGCGGTCTCCACCGCGCCGTCCAGCTTGGTGACGGTGGCCTTCACGCCGTGCTCGGCGAGGTGCTGCTCGACCAGGCCGGTGTACGAGGTGGCGATCCGCAGGCCGTCCAGGTCCCGGACGCCGGAGAGCTCCGCGCCGACCGGCCTGGCGAAGCGGAAGGTCGAGCCGGCGAAGCCGAGCGCCAGCACCTCCTCGGCCTCCGAGGCCGAGTCGAGCAGCAGGTCGCGGCCGGTGATGCCGACGTCCAGCCGGCCGGAGCCGACGTACACCGCGATGTCGCGCGGGCGCAGGAAGAAGAACTCGACCTGGTTGTCCGGGTCGACCAGGACGAGTTCCTTGGCCTCCTTGCGCTGCCGGTAGCCGGCCTCATGGAGCATCTCCGCCGCGGGACCCGAGAGCGAACCCTTGTTGGGGACGGCGATGCGGAGCATGAGTGGCGGACCCTTCGCGTTGGCGAGCAGTGGAGCGATCGGACGGGCGGTGGAACGGAACGGCTGGAGGTGCTTGTGCAGGGGTGCGGGTCAGAGGTGCTTGTAGACGTCTTCGAGCGTCAGCCCGCGGGCGAGCATCATCACCTGAACGTGGTAGAGGAGCTGCGAGATCTCCTCCGCCGCCTCCTCGGACGACTGGTACTCGGCGGCCATCCAGACCTCGGCGGCCTCCTCGACGACCTTCTTGCCGATCGCGTGGACGCCCTGCTGGACCAGCTGGGCGGTACGGGAGGACGCGGGGTCGCCGGTGGCGGCCTTCTGCTGGAGCTCGGCGAAGAGCTCCTCGAATGTCTTGGAAGCCATGATGGGCTCACCTTACGGGGTGCGGGCTGACGGGCGGTAAACGGTTCCGCACCGTGGACGGTCCGGTGGACGGCGTCCACGGTGCGGGAGGCCGCCGTCCGCGGTGGTGCGGAGGGGCGGGGTCAGCTCCGGGGCGCGAGCGCCGCGCGCAGCGCGGCGGCGGTGGCGACGGCGGCGGTGACGGCCTCGTGGCCCTTGTCCTCGGCGGAGCCGGGCAGCCCGGCCCGGTCCAGCGCCTGCTGCTCGGTGTCGCAGGTGAGCACGCCGAAGCCGATCGGGACGCCGGTGTCCACCGAGACCTCGGTCAGGCCGACGGTGGCGGCCTGGCAGACGTAGTCGAAGTGCGGGGTGCCGCCGCGGATCACCACGCCCAGCGCGACCACCGCGTCGTACCCGGCGGCGGCCAGCCGCTTGGCGGCGACCGGCAGCTCGAAGGTGCCCGGGACGCGGACCACGGCCGCGTCACCGATGCCCAGGTCCTTCAGGGCGCGCCGGGCGCCGTCCAGCAGGCCGTTCATCACCTGCTCGTGCCACTGCGCGGCGATCACCGCGACCCGCAGGTCGGCGCAGTTCTCCAGGCTCTCCGGGGACAGGACGGGGGCTCCGTGGCCGGCCATGTTCGTCTTCCTCTGTTCGTTGCTGGCGGTGGTTCGTTGCTGGCGGTGGTGCGGGGCGTGCGGCGGGTCGGGGCTCGCGGTGGTGCGGGGGCGGCGGCTACTTGCCGTCGTCCTCCTCCAGCCACGGCAGGTCGTGGCCCATCCGGTCGCGCTTGGTGCGCAGGTAGCGCAGGTTGTGCTCGCTCGCGGCGGTGGGCAGCGGGCGGCGGGCGGCGACCTTGAGGCCGTGGTCGGTGAGCGCGGTCTGCTTGGCCGGGTTGTTGCTGAGCAGGGTCAGCGAGCGGACGCCGAGGTCGGTGAGCATCTGGGCGCCGATCGAGTAGTCGCGGGCGTCGGCGGGCAGGCCCTGGTCAAGGTTGGCGTCGACGGTGTCCAGGCCCTGCTCCTGGAGCTGGTAGGCGCGCAGCTTGTGGGCCAGGCCGATGCCGCGGCCCTCGTGGCCGCGCAGGTAGAGCACCACGCCGCGGCCGGCCGCGGCGACGGCGGCCAGCGAGGCGCTCAGCTGGGGGCCGCAGTCGCAGCGCAGCGAGCCGAACACGTCGCCGGTCAGGCACTCGGAGTGCAGCCGGACCAGCACGTCCTCGCCCTCGGGGAGCCGGCCGTCCGCGTCCAGGCCGCCGGCCACCAGGGCCAGGTGCTCGGTGCCGTCGATCGTGCCGCGGTAGCCGACGGCGGTGAACGTGCCGTGCTCGGTGGGCAGTTGGGTGACGGCGGCGCGGTCGACGTGCAGTTCGGTGCGGCGGCGGTAGGCGATCAGGTCCTCGATCGAGATGATCGCCAGGCCGTGTTCGCGGGCGAAGGCGTGCAGTTCGGGCAGCCGGGCCATGGTGCCGTCGTCGTTGACCACCTCGGCGATGCCGCCGGCCGGGGGGAGCCCGGCGAGCCGGGCCAGGTCGACGGCGGCCTCGGTGTGGCCGGGGCGGACCAGCACGCCGCCGTCGACGGCGCGCAGCGGGAAGACGTGGCCGGGGCGGGTGAGGTCGGTGGGCTCGGTGCCGGCGGTGGCGAGCAGCTTGACGGTGCGGGCCCGGTCGGCGGCCGAGATGCCGGTGGAGACGCCGTCGCGGGCGTCGACCGAGACGGCGTACGCGGTGCCCTTGCGGTCCTCGTTGACCCGGGTCATCGGCGGGAGCTTCAGCCGGTCCAGTTCCTCCCCGGTCATCGGGACGCAGATCACGCCGGAGGAGTGCCGGACGGTGAAGGCCAGCAGTTCGGGGGTGGCGGCCGAGGCGGCGAAGACGATGTCGCCCTCGTTCTCGCGGTCCTCGTCGTCGACCACGATCACGGCGCGGCCGAGCGCGATGTCGGCGACGGCGCGCTCGACCGGGTCGAGGGCGAGCGGCCCGGCGGCGGGGCCGGAAGCGGCGGGCCGGGGGGTGGTGGGCTGGGCGCTCATGCGGCGGCTCCGGTGGGGATCGGGGCGGTGCGGGCCGCCCGGGCCTTCGTCCACCAGCTGGCCAGGCCGGCCACCACCAGGACGAAGTAGATGCTGAAGGTGAGGGCCGAGAAGACGTAGCCGTGGGTGTACGAGTACGGGACGCTGATCAGGTCGACGGCGATCCAGGCGAACCAGAACTCGACCCAGCCGCGGGCCTGGGCGTACATCGCGGCCAGCGTGCCGACGAAGATGTACGCGTCCAGCAGCGGGTTCCAGGACAGCTTCGGGAAGGCGTGGAAGAGCGCGGCGACGGCGGCGGTGCCGGCCGCGGTGGCGACGACCAGCACGGCCCGTTCGCGCCAGTTGGCGAAGCGCACCTCGACCTGGCCGGTGTCGCGGCGGCCCCGGCTCCACTGCGTCCAGCCCCAGACGGCGGCGACGATGACGATCACCTGCTTGCCGATCAGGCCGGGCACCTGCCCGCCGAGGAAGGCGGTGATCAGCACCGCGCCGGCCAGCAGTTGGGCGGGCCAGGTGAGCACCGAGCGGCGCCAGCCGAGGGCCAGGGCGCCGAGCCCGATCAGGTTGCCGGTCATGTCGGCGACCTTCACGTGCTCGCCGAAGGCGGTGAAGGCCAGGTCTCCGAACGCGCTCACTTGGAACCCCCCAGGGTCTCGGGCAGGGCACGGGTGTCGAGCAGCCGCTCGACGTACTTGGCGAGCACGTCCACCTCGAGGTTGACGGGGTCGCCGACCGCCTTGGCGCCCAGCGTGGTGAGGGCGAGGGTGGCGGGGATGAGCGAGACGGTGAACGAGTCGAGGGCGGCCTCGACGACGGTGAGGCTCACTCCGTCCACGGTGATCGACCCCTTCTCGACCAGGTAGCGCGAGATCGGCTGCGGCAGGGTGAAACGCAGCACCTCCCAGCGCGGGTTCCCGTCCGGGTCGAGGTCGCCGGGCTCGCGGGAGAGCAGCGTCCCGGTGCCGTCGACGTGCCCCTGCACCAGGTGGCCGCCGAGCCGGGCGCCGAGCGCCATCGCCCGTTCCAGGTTGACCCGGGAGCCGGGGCGCAGCACGCCGAGGCTGGAGCGCAGCAGCGTCTCGCGCATCACGTCGGCGCTGAACTCGCCGGGGAGGTCCGCGAGTTGCTCGTTGTCGTCGAGGACGGTCAGACAGACGCCGTTGACCGCGATGGAGTCGCCGTGCCGGGCGTCGGCCGTGACGACCGGACCGCGCAGGCGGATGCGCGAGGATTCGCCGATCTCCTCGATGGAGACGACCTCGCCGAGCTCTTCGATGATGCCGGTGAACACCCGGGTTCTCCTCGCGCTTGGGGCGCGGACTCCGGGGCGGCTCACGGGAGTTGACTGCGGACGGCACGCCGGACGCGGCTCCCCCGGAGCGCCTGGGCTTCCTCGCCGAGGCACGGGTTCGCTGCCGTCCTGCTGCGCACCCCGGCCCTCGGGTGGGCCGCGGTACTGACACGCCTGGTCCGCCGCGCACGCCTCCCATCCGGACTTTAACCGTCGGTCCAGGAATTTCACCTGGTCAACCGCCCGCTGGCTGCGGACGGGTCGCGGACTGTAACCGCCGGTTCGGATTTTCACCGACCCCGGAGTGCGCTGAACGTCACTGGTACTGCACCCACATTGTTGCACGCGCCGGTGGTCCGGCCGCAAGGACGCGTGCTGTGGCCTGGTTCACGCCGGCGGAGCGGGGCGGGAGGGAATAGGTCCCGGTACGGAGGAATCCCGGCCGGGGAGTTGGGCCCGGAAGTCGGTGCGGGTCGGTGCGGGTCGGTGCGGGTCGGGCCGGGCCCGGGGAGCCGGGTCGACGCCGCCCGTCGGGCGCGCGGTGAGCGGGGGTAGCGTCGGGCGGGTGATCTTCGACGCCCTGGCCGCGGACGCGATCCGCGGACCGGCCCGCCTGCGGGCCCTGTACGAGCAGCCGAGCGCGCTGGTGCGGCGCAAGCAGGTGGACCGCCTGCACGAGGCGGACCGCCGGCTGATCGGCTGCGCCTCGCTGGTGTTCGTCGCCACCGCCGACGCGGACGGCAACTGCGACGCCACGCCGCGCGGCGGCCCGCCCGGCTTCGTCGCGGTGCTGGACGAGCGCACCCTGGCGATCCCGGACGCCACCGGCAACCGGCGGCTGGACACCCTGCACAACGTCGCCGCCACCGGGAAGGCCGGCCTGCTCTTCGTCGTCCCCGGCCGGGCCGCCACCCTGCGGGTCAACGGGCGGGCCTGCGTGAGCGAGGACCCGGAGCTGCTGGCCCGGCTGACGCCGGTGGGCAAGCCGCCGCGCACCGCGATCGTGGTGGCCGCCGACGAGGTGTACGGGCACTGCCCGAAGGCGCTGCTGCGCTCGTCCGCCTGGCGGCCCGAGCGGTGGCTGCCCGCCGACGCGGCGCCCGGTTCGGCCGAGATCACCCTCTCCCACGTGGGCGATCCGGCGCTCACCCTGGAGCAGGTGGTGGCCGCCGAGGAGGAGTCGCTGCGGCTGCGCTACGAGTGATGCGGGGCCCGCGAGGGGGGTTGCGGGAGGGGGGCCGGGAGGGCTTCGCGGCGGGCTGGTGCATGCTGGGAGGCACGGGATCTCCGCATAGGCGGAACTTTGGGGGGCCATAGCTTCGGCTTATGACGACATAAGCCGAAGCCCGGTACCGGGCGCGCCCGCCGGCCGCGAGGCTGGGCGGTACGCGCCCCGAGTCGAACAGGAGTACCTGCCCATGCCCCGCCCCGTCCGGGTGGCCATCGTCGGTTCCGGCCCCGCCGGGATCTACGCCGCCGACGCGCTGCTGAAGTCCGACCTGGCCGCCGCCCCCGGCGTCTCCATCGACCTGATCGAGCGCCTGCCCGCCCCCTTCGGCCTGATCCGCTACGGCGTCGCCCCCGACCACCCCCGGATCAAGGGCATCATCACCGCCCTGCACCAGGTCCTCGACAAGCCCCAGGTCCGCCTGCTCGGCAACGTCGACTACCCCGGCGACCTCTCGCTCGACGAACTGCACCGCTTCTACGA
This sequence comes from Kitasatospora fiedleri, assembly GCF_948472415.1. Lineage (NCBI taxonomy): Bacteria > Bacillati > Actinomycetota > Actinomycetes > Kitasatosporales > Streptomycetaceae > Kitasatospora > Kitasatospora fiedleri. Next base: position 1,193,628 of record NZ_OX419519.1, read on the forward strand.
CGCGGTGGTCTTCGCCACCGGCGCCGAGGCCGACCGCGACCTGAACATCCCCGGCATCGGGCTGGACGGCTCGTACGGCGCGGCCGACTTCGTCTCCTGGTACGACGGCCACCCCGAAGTCCCGCGCGAGTGGCCGCTGGAGGCCGAGCAGGTCGCCGTCCTCGGCGTCGGCAACGTCGCGCTCGACGTGGCCCGCATCCTGGCCAAGACCGCGGACGAGCTGCTGCCCACCGAGATCCCGCCGAACGTGTACGAGGGCCTGGCCGCGAACCGCGCCGTCGAGGTGCACGTGTTCGGGCGGCGCGGGCCCGCGCAGGCCAAGTTCTCCCCGATGGAGCTGCGCGAACTCGACCACTCCCCCACCATCGAGGTCGTCGTCGACCCCGAGGACATCGACTACGACGAGGGCTCGATCGCCACCCGGCGCGCCAACAAGCAGGCCGACATGGTCGCCTCGACCCTGGAGAACTGGGCGATCCGCGACGTCGGCGACCGGCCGCACCGCATCCACCTGCACTTCTTCGAGAACCCGGTCGAGGTGCTCGGCGCGGACGGCAGGGTCGTCGCGCTGCGCACCGAGCGCACCGAACTCGACGGCACCGGCAACACGGTGGGCACCGGCACCTTCCGCGACTGGCCGGTCCAGGCCGTCTACCGGGCGGTCGGCTACCGCTCCGACGAACTGCCCAAGCTGCCCTTCGACACCCTGACCGCGACCGTCCCGCACCAGGCCGGCCGGGTCCAGGAGAACGGCGCCCACCTGCCCTCCGTCTACGTCACCGGCTGGGTCAAGCGCGGCCCCGTCGGCCTGATCGGCCACACCAAGGGCGACGCCAACGAGACGGTCGCCTGCCTGGTCGCCGACCACGCGGCGGGCCTGCTGCGGCCCGCCGCCGAACCCGCCGAGGACGCCGTCGTCGGCTTCCTGCGCAGCCGCGGCGTCGACTTCACCACCTGGGAGGGCTGGCAGCACCTCGACGCCCACGAGAAGGCCCTCGGCGCGGCGGAGGGCCGCGAGCGGGTCAAGGTCGTCGACCGGGTCGGCATGCTCGACGCCTCCCGCAGCGACCGGGCGGCGGACCGCAACCCGCGGTAGCCGCCGTTTCGACCACGGTGAACGCCCGGCCGGACCGTCCAGGACCACGTCCTGCGGCGCGCCCGGCCGGGCGTTCGCGCGCGACCGCGCGGAAGGCCGCGGGGCCCGGGCCGGTCAGTCCTGCGGAGCCGGTCAGCCCTGCGGGGCCGGTCAGCCCTGCGGGGCGGGGCCGGTGCGTTGGCGGTCGTAGTGCCGGGCGACCCGGGCCCGGTTGCCGCAGGAGGTCTTGCACCACTCCTGGCGGCCGTGGCTCTTGACGAAGTACCGCACGCAGCGCGGCGCCTGGCAGGCCCGCAGCTGTTCCCGCTCGGGCCCGGCCAGGAACTCGATCACCGCGCGGGCCAGCGCGGCGAGCAGCCGGGCGCGGGCGTCCCCGGTGGAGGAGAGCGGACGCATCCGGGCCGGTGACTCCCCCGCGTCCCAGCCGAGTTGCGGGGCGACCGGGTCGAGCGCGGCCGCGGCGTTCAGCCGTTCCAGTGCCCGGTCGGCGGGCATCAGCCGGTGCGCGTCGGCGCGGCTGGCGGGGCCGGGGCTGACGGCCCGGGCGAACAGGGCGCGGGCGGCGCGGCGCAGTTCGAGCATCTCGGTGTGCAGGTCGGCGTCCAGGGCGGGGAGTTCGGCCGGGCCGGTGAAGCGGGTGCCGTGTTCGGCCAGCCAGGCGGCCGCGTCGTCGGCCTCCGCCAGATCGTCCAGCACGCCGCCGTCGCCGTCGTGGCGGATGGTGCCCACCAAGTCCAGTGCGGGCCACCGCTGCCGGGTGCCGCCCTCGTTCGCCATGCCGTCGCTCCTCGTTCGCGCCACCAGGTCACCGGGCCGGTGGGCCGGTGGGCATTCTCCCTTGCCCGGTCGGCCGTTCCTACCCTAGATTCCCTAACGCCAAAGCGAAAGTTATCCGTTAGGACAAGGCCGAGGAGTCCCCATGCCCCTGCTGTTGGCCCAGATCAGCGACCTCCACCTGGACGGCACCGCGCGCGCCACCGAACGCGCCACCCGCGTCGTGCAGCACCTGCGCGGCCTGCCCCGGCCCGTCGACGCGCTGCTGGTCACCGGCGACATCGCCGACCACGGAACGGAGGACGAGTACCGGGAGGCGGCCGAACTGCTGGCGGACACGCCCTTCCCGGTGCTCTGCTGCCCGGGCAACCACGACGCCCGCCCCGCCTACCGCAAGGCCCTGCTCGGCGAGGAGCCGGACACCGCGCCGATCAACCGGGCGCACCTGGTCGGCGGCACCGCGATCCTGATGGTCGACTCGACCGTGCCCGGCCGGGACGAGGGGCTGCTGGAACGGTCGACGCTCGACTGGATCGACACCACCCTGGCCGAACTCCCTTCGGGCACAGCCGCGTTGATCGCCTTCCACCATCCGCCGGTGGCCCTCCACCACCCGATGCCCGACGGGTACTCCCTCCAGCGCCCCGAGGACCTCGCCGCGCTGCTCGACGCCCACCCCGAGGTGGCCGCCGTCCTCACCGGGCACGCGCACACCGCCGCCGCGACCGGCTTCGCCGGACGCCCGCTGCTCGTCGGACCGGCCGTCACCTGGACACTTCAACTCCCCTGGGAGAGTGAGGACTTCGTCGGTCGTGACCAGCCGCCCGGGCTGGCCTACCACGTGCTGGACGACGCCCGCCGGCTCACCACCCACTACCGCGTCGTGCCCTGACGGCCCGCGCCGTGGCCGACCCCCGCGCCGTCGCCGCCTTCCTGGTCGCGCTCCTCCCGCTGATCGCCACTCCCGGCGCGAGCCTCGCGCTGCTGCTGCGGCAGGTGGCCGAGCACGGCCGCCGCCGCGCGGCCCCCGTCGTCCTCGGCACCGTCACCGGCCTGGCCGTCCACGCGGCCCTCGCCGCCGCCGGACTGGCCCGCCTCACCGCGCACCACCCCGGCGCGCTCGCCGCCGTCCGGTGGGCCGGCGGCGCCTACCTGATCGGTCTGGCCGTCCTGACCTGGCGCTCCGCCGACCGCCCGCCGGGGCGCGCCGTCCGCACCGGGCGGGCCCGGTCCCGGTCCAGGCCCTGCTGGCGAACGTCCTCAACCCGAAGGCGGCGTCCATCTACCTCACCCTCGTCCCGCAGTTCCTGGATCCCGGACGTCCGCTGCCCGGCCAGGTGCTCACCCTGGCGGCCGCCCACGCCGCCCTGCTCACCGCCTGGCTGCTCGCCTGGACCGCCCTGCTCGGCCGCGCCGCCCCGCGCCCCGGCCCGCACCGCCGGACCACCCGCGCCACCGCCGCCGTCCTGCTCGCCCTGGGCCTGCACGCCCTGCGCTGAGGCCCCGGCCCGGCGCGCCTCCGTTCGGGCGACCGGCGGTGCGTCGGGGGCGGAGGTGTGCCGTCGGGCCCGGTCGGCGTGCTTCGCTCGGGCGGTCACTGCCCCCGACCGGACGGGTCGTCATGCGCCGACTGCGGTTCCTGCTCGCCACCGCCGCCCTGCTCGCGGCCCTCCCCGGCCGGGCCGGGGCCGCCCCCGATCCGGGGGACCTGCTGGTCACCTACGTCGCCCGGGTCTGCGACAGCTACGACCAGGTGATGGCCAACAAGGCCCGCAACAACGTCCAGGAGTCGCTGCGCGACCTCGGGCCGGACTCCAATTACGCCCGCACCGAGACGGTGGGCGCCGCCAAGGAGGCCGCCGGGACACCGCTGCCGCCCTGCCGCCCGCTGCCGGGCTGGACCTTCTCCACCGGGCGCGGCTTCACCGGCCGCAGCCCCGCCACCCGGAACCTCAGCACCGTCTCCACCCCGCTCCGGCAGGACATCACCACCACCGCGAGCACCCCCGAGCTGGACGCCGCCGGGAACCCCACCGGCCGCACCCTGACCGGCGCGGTCACCGTCGCGCTGACGGCCTCCGAGCGCGCCGCCGCCCAGGTCGGCAACCTGGTCGCCCAGGGGGGCACCAAGGCCGACCCGCTGAACGGCCGCGCGGACACCTACAGCTTCGCCGCGCTGCGCTGCGCCCAGGACGCCGTGAACGGCGACAACGTCGAGTACCTGAGCTACCCGTCCGGTGCCCGGCACGTGTTCTGCTACTACTACGCGGTCACCCCGCCGTCCGGCGCGGGCACCATCACCGTGGTCAAGCAGGTCGCCCCCGGCAGCAACGGCTCGGGGACGTTCCGCTTCGACGGCGACATCTCCTACGCGGACACCAACGGCGACGGCGTCAACGACTTCACGCTGACCGCGAGTTCGGCCAAGCCGGCGTCGATGGACTTCATCCGTGCCGCGACCGGGCCGAACGACCCGCCGTGGACCTTCCAGGAGCAGATCGACCCGGACAGCGGGTGGGCCCCGCCCGGCGCCCCGAGCTGCACCGCCGTGGACGCGGACGGCGGCCCCGGGCGCAGCGCGCTCACCACGGACTCCACCGGCCGGGCCGGCGTCTCGCTGGTCGGCGGGGAGCACGTCACCTGCACCTACACCAACCGGCGGAGGCCGGAAGGTCGCTGCTGGAGAAGGAGACGATCGGCGGCACCGGCACCTTCGACATCGCCCTCACCCCGCCGCCGGGCTCCGACGTCCTGGTCGTCAGCCCCGTCACCACCACCACCGAGGGCGAGCCCGTCACCGTCGCCTCCGCCGCCCACCCGCTGGCCGGCCACTACGCGCTCACCGAGACCGTCCCCGCCCCCGACGGCACCGGCCGCTGGGACACCCCCACCGCGTACTGCAACGGCACCGAGCTGCCCGTCACCACCGGGCCCGCCACCGGCGCCGCGCCGCGCGGCACCTGGAACGCCGGGTACGACCTGCCGACCGACGGCGAGACGCACTGCCTGCTGACCAACCGGTTCGTCCCCGGCGGGCGGATCACCGTCGAGAAGACCACCCTCGGCGGGACCGGCACCTTCGACTACCTGATCACCCCGCACCCCGTCGGCCGCACCGCCGAACCGGAGGACGTCACGCTGCGCGCCAGCGCCACCACCACCGCCGAGAACACCCCGGTGACCGCCGTGCCCGCCGCCGAACAGCTCCGCGTCAGCGACCAGGTCCGCTACACCGTGCAGGAGTTGATGCCGCCGGCGACCGCCGACGGCCGGTGGGAACTGGAGAGCGCCGACTGCGGCCCGAACACCGGCCCGGTCGACCGCGAGCGCGCCGTCACCGACGTCCTCCTCACCGCCGCGGACCCCGCCCCCACCTGCCGGTTCACCAACCGCTTCCACCGGTTCGCCCGGCTCGACGTGGTCAAGCTCACCACCGACGACACCGCCCTGCGCCCGCTCGCCGCCCGCCTGGAACTGCGCTGCACCGGCGACGACGCCCCGACCGCGCTCCGCGTCGAACCCGGCCGCGCCCGCGGCGACCTCCCGCGCCGCACCTTCGCCGCCCCCGCCGCCTGCACCCTGACCGAGCCCGCCACCGGCGGGGCCGACGGCATCGACACCGCGACCGAGGCCGTCCTGCGCACGGACGACGGCGCCGAGCAGGCGATCACCCTGGGGCGCGAGTTCACCGTCCCGGCGGAGCGCACCAGCACGGTGACCGTCACCAACCGGCTGACCCGGCCGTCCCCCTCGCCCTCCCCCTCGCCGTCCCCGTCCGCCTCCGGCTCCCCGTCGCCCTCGCCGTCCGCCGGGCCGTCCTCCCCCGCGCCCACACCGCCCCCGCCGCCCGCCGGGGGCCTCCCGGACACCGGCACCTCCCCGCTCGCCCTGCCGGGCGCGGTCTGCGCCGTCGCCCTGCTCGTCGCGGGAGCGGTCCTGTGGGCGGGCAGCCGCCGGAGCCGGGGCTGACCGGGCGAGCCGGGCGTCAGGGCGGGCCGGGTTCCCGTTCCGCCCGGCCCGCCGCGTCGGAGAGTTTGAGCAGGACGGCGGTGAGCAGCCAGTTCGCGGTGAGGGAGGAGCCGCCGGCGGCGAGGAAGGGGAGGGCCTTGCCGGTGAGCGGGATGAGGCCGGTGACGCCGCCGACGACGACGAAGACCTGGAGGGCGAGGGCGGCGGCCAGGCCGGTGGCGAGGAGTTTGCCGAAGGGGTCGGGCAGGGCGACGGCGGTGCGCAGGGCGCGTTGGACCAGCAGGCCGTAGAGGAGGAGGACGGCCATCGAGCCGGCCAGGCCGAGTTCTTCGCCGATGGTGGTGAAGATGAAGTCGCTGCGCCCGGCGAAGCCGATCAGGAAGGGGCGGCCCCGGCCGAGGCCGGTGCCGAGGACGCCGCCGGTGCCGAGGCCGAAGAGGGCCTGGGCGGGCTGCTGGGAGATCAGCGCCGGGTCGTGGACGGGTTCGTAGACGTCGAGCGGGTGCAGCCAGGCTTCGACCCGGCCGTGCACGTGCGGTTCGAGGTCGCCGACCACGGCCGCGCCGCCGACGGCCATCAGCAGGCCGATGAGCACCCAGCCGGTGCGTTCGGTGGCGGTGTAGAGCATCACCACGAAGACGCCGAAGAAGATCAGCGAGGTGCCGAGGTCCCGTTCGAAGACCAGCACCAGCAGGCTGACCACCCAGATCGCCAGCACCGGCCCGAGGTTGCGGCCGCGCGGCAGGTGCAGGCCCCACGCCTTGCGGCCGGTGAGCGCGAGGGCGTCCCGGTTGGCGGTCAGGTACCCGGCGAAGAAGACCGTGATGGCGACCTTGGCGAACTCGTCCGGTTCGAAGGAGAGTCCGCCGATCCGGACCCACCGCTTGGCGCCGAAGCTGTCGCCGGGGAAGAACGCGGGTGCGGCGAGCAGCACCAGCGCGCCCGTCATGATCAGGTAGACGTACTTCTGGAACAGCCGGTGGTGCCGGACCGCGGCCAGCACGCCGACGGCCAGCAGCGCGGCGATCACCGTCCACCGCACCTGGGCGGGCGCGGCCGGGAGCTTCTGCCAGTCGCCCTTGTCCGGGTGCCAGAGCGCGTAGGAGCGGTCGAGGCGGTCGAGCAGGACGAGTCCGAAGCCGGTGAGCAGGACCGCGAGCGGCAGGATCAGCGGGTCCGCGTACGGGGCCCAGCGGCGGACGGCGAGGTGCAGCAGCAGGGCGAGCGCGCCGAGGCCCGCACCGTAGGGCAGCAGGCCGGGCGGGACGGTGCCGCGCAGGGCCAGACTCGCGGTGGTCCAGCCCGCCAGGCAGACGGCCACCGCGAGGAGCAGCAGGGTGAGTTCGCTGCGGCGGCGGCGCGCGGCGCGGCGGCGGCCGGCGCTGCGCGGGGCGGCGTTCACCCGGGCTCCCCCACTCGTAGATTCTACAGCGGTGTAGATGCTGGAGCCGGGTCCGCGGTCGCGGGCCCGACCCTGCGACGACGCCCGGAACCCCGCCCCGGGTTCCACCGCCGGGCCCCGCCCCCGGCACCGCCGCCCGAAGGAGGCCCCCGGCATGACCCACCCCGCGGCCGTCGCGCCCTGGCACTGGTCGGCGCTGGCCGACACCTGGACGCTCGAACCGGCGGTCACCGCCCTGTCCGTCCTGCTCGCGGCCGGCTACCTGACCGGCGCCCGCCGCCACCGCACCGGCGGCGCCGGCCGCTGGCCCTGGTACCGCACCCTGGCGTTCCTGGGCGGCCTCGCGGTCTGGGTCTGGACCACCTGCTCCGGCCTCGGCGCGTACGAGCGGGTGCTGTTCACCGACCGCGCGGTGCAGTTGGTCCTGCTGCTGATGCTGGTGCCGATGCTGCTCGCCCTGGGCGCGCCCGTCTCGCTGCTGGCCGCCGCCCTCCCGGCGGCGGGCCGCGCCCGGCTGCGGGCCGCGCTGTCCGGCCGGGTCTCCCGGGTGCTGATGTTCCCGCTGGTGTCCACCGTGCTGCTGGTCGCGCCGCCCTGGCTGCTGTACTTCACGCCGCTGTACGCCCGGACGCTGACCGACCCGGCCTGGAACACCGGCTTCCACCTGGTCCCGGTGCTGCTCGGCCTGCTCTACTTCTGGCCGCGCCTGCAACTGGACCCGGTCGCGCACCCGTACCCGCTGATGATCGGCGTGGTGATCACCTTCGTCGAGGTGGTCTTCGACGCGGCCCTCGCCCTGGTGCTGCTGTACGGCGGCCACGTGATCGCCGAGCCGTACTACGCGGGCCTGGCCCGCGACTGGGGCCCACCCTCGCCCGCGACCAGTTCGTCGGCGGCAACGCGATCTGGGTCCTCGGCGACCTGGTCGGCCTGCCCTTCCTGTGCGCGCTGATCCGCCGGCTGATCGTCACCGGCGCGCCGAGGCGGCGGCGGTGGACGCCGCACTGGACGCGGCGGCGGAGGCCCGGGCGGTGGGGTCCTCCTCGGCGGGCGCCGCCCCGGGCGCTCCGGCGAGCGCTGTCGCCGGGGACCGGCCGTGGTGGCTGGACGATCCCAACCTCCGGCACCGCTACGGCGGTTGAGCCCCCGCGCCCCGCGCTGCCGCCCGGCGCCCCGTGCCGCCCCGCGCTGCCGCCCCGGCCCGGGCTACCCGACCGGCTCGCCGGCGTTCAGCACCCGTCCGGCGAACTCCGGGTCGAAGGCGACCCGGACCAGGGCGTCGGCCAGCCGGTGCAGTTCGGCCGGGTCGACCAGGGCGGCCAGCTCGGCCGGGTCGGTCGGGAGCCGGAGCAGTTCGGCACCGGCCAGCACCCGGGCGTCCAGGGCCGGGCGCAGGTGCGGCCAGACCGCCTGCGCGTCGCGGCAGAACGCGGCGGCGCCGGCCGGGCCGATGCCGGGGAAGCGCTGGAGCAGGGCCCTGGTCCGGTCGGGGCGGTGCTGGGCGGCGACGGCGAGCTTGCGCAGGTCGCCGCCGTACTCGTCCTGGGCCAGGCGGGCGCAGTCGTTGAGGCGGGTGGCGGTGCCCTCGGCGAAGTGGCGGTAGTGCCCGGCGATCAGCGCGTCCTTGCAGTGCTGCCGCCCCAACTCCAGGGTGCCGTAGGGCGTTCCGGCCCCGGCGGCGATCAGCGCGGCCGTGCCGGTGACGGCGATCGCGCCCTGGACGCGGGCCGACACCAGGTTGCTCAGCACCAGGAGCTGCCAGAGCGGTTCGGCCCGGTCCGCGAGCACGATGCCCGCCTGTTCCGGGTACGTGCCCCCGGCTGCCTCCACCAGCACCGCCACCCGTCGCCGCGCGTCCATTCCGGCCCTCCCGCCGTTGATTCGCTGACGAACCGCCAGCCGTCGGGCCCGACGGTACGCGGCGGCGGCCCCGACCGGCCCGCAGCCACGCCGCGAACGCCCCGGTTCGGCCCGCGCCCGCGCCACCGGGAAACGGCGGGCGGGCGGGGCGGGGGACGGCGGCGGGACGGGGGACGGTCGGGGCTCCGGGGGTCTCAGCCCAGCAGCGCGGCGACCTCGGCCAGCGAGTGCACCCGCGGCACGGCGCTCTCCTCGCCGCTCGGCTCGCGGTCCAGCCAGATGCCCAGCAGCCCGGCCTCGGTGGCGGCCTGCGCGTCCACGTCCAGGCGGTCGCCGACGTACGCGGCGCGCTCGGGGGCGACACCGAGGGTGCGGCAGGCGAGGTGGAAGATCGCCGGGTCGGGCTTGGCGCAGCCCGCCTCGGCGGAGGCGGTGGTGTGCGGGACGAGCACGTCGAGGCCGACGGCGCGCAGCTTGCGCCGCTGAATGTCGCCCTCCCCGTTGGTGATCACGCCCGTCCGCCGTGACGCGCCCAACTCCCTTACCGCGCGCGGCACTTCCGGGTAGGCCCGCCAGGAGCGCTCGTAGCGCCGCAGGTAACCGGCGAACCAGGCGTCGGCCCGCTCGGCCGGCCACTCCCCCAGCCCGAGGTGCGCGGCCAGCCCGACGGCCCGGTTGCGGCGCTGCTGGTGGACGGTCGACTCGCCCGCCAGGTAGCGGTCGTACTCGACTCGTTCGAGGCGGCGCCAGAACCGCAGCACCTCGTCCCGGTCGAACTCCCGCCCGGACAGCTCCGCCGCGACCCCGGCCAGCACGGCCGCCTCGGCCGCCCCCTCGTGGTCCAGCAGCGTGCCGTCGAGGTCGAACAGCACCGCTTCGATCACCGCCCGCCTCCCGTCCTCGCCCGTTTCACCCTACCGGCCGCTGACGTGCCGTCACCACCCGGCCACCGGGCGCTCACCTCGCGGTACCGGGCGCCCCGTCCCCGGCTCGGACTCCGGTTCCGGTTCCGGTTCCGGTTCCAGCTCCAGCTCCAGCTCCAGCTCCAGCTCCAGCTCCAGGAGGACGTCGAGCAGGCGCGCGGGGCCGGACCGGTGGGCCGGGTGGGCCTCGGTGCGGGCGGCGCGCGGGTACCAGTGGCCGTCCGGGGCGGGGGCGAAGTCCAGGGCCCAGAGTTCGTGTCCGGTGTCGGCGCGGTGCAGGTGCAGGGTGCCGTCGGCGGTGTGGGTGAGCCAGCGGGGGGTGCGCAGTCCGGCCCGGTAGCGGTGCCACTGCCGGTCGGACCAGCGCAGCTCGGGGACGGGGTGGGGGCGCGGCAGGCGCATCGGCGTCAGGTGGCCGGGGGCGGGGCGGACACCGCCGGGGGTGGGGAACGCCCAGCCCGGCAGCGGTTCGCGGGCGGCCAGCCAGGGCCCGGGGATGCCCCCGGTGCCGGTCCGGGCGGCGACCACGCCGCCGGTGATCGCGGCCACCGTGTCGACGTCCCCGCCCGCGTCGATCGCCGCCCGGAGCGCCGACGGGTAGTCGGTGAGCCAGTGGGCGGCGCACCACAGCGCGTAGGGGACGGTGTCGGCGGCGCTGGTGCGGCTGCCGTTGCCGAGCACGGCGGCGGCCGCCCGCGGGTCGGAGCGGTCGGTCAGCCCGGCCGCCTCCAGGACGCCCCGCCGCACGGCGCCGTGCGGGGTCAGGTCGGCGACCTCGCGCAGCAGGCGCTCCGGCGTGGTCGCCGCGGTGCGGGCCCGGACGGCGAGGGCGGCGGCGACGGCCACCGCGATCGCGCCGTCCACGGCCTGCGGGTGGGTGTGGGTGATCACGGCGGTGTCGGCGGCCGGGCGGACGGCGGCGGCCGGGTCCTCCGCGTACCAGGCGCCCAGCGGGGCCACCCGCATGGCCGCGCCGTTGCCGAACGAGCCCTGGCCGTCGAAGAGTTCGGCCGCCAGGCGGCGGGCGTCGCCGCCCTCCCGGACCAGCCGGAGCATCCGGTTGGCGGCCGGCCCGTAGCCGCGGTCGAAGTCGTGCCGGCGGGCGAAGGCGTGGGTGAGGTCGAAGCTGTCGATCGCGCCGCGCTCGCACTGGGCGGCGTACACCGAGCAGGCCATCTCGGTGTCGTCGGTCCACGGCCACGGGCCGGGCGGTGCGGTGCGGGCGTCCAGGTGCGCGCGGGCGACGGCCGGGACGAAGAACTGGGCCCCGAGCGCGTCGCCGACGGACAGGCCCTGGAGCGCGTCGAACGCGGGGCCGCCGTGCGGGAACGGGCTGTGCGGGGAGGTGTCGGGCGGGAACGAGCCGCGCGGGGAGGTGTCGGTCATACGTGTTCCACCGAACCGTGCGGGCGGGGCGGGTGTCAAGCCCCGTCCCGTGGCGGCCCGGTGGCTCGGCGGCTCAGTGCCTCAGCGGCTCAGCGGCTCAGCGGCTCGGCGGAAAGGTCGGGCCGCCGGTCGCGCGTCGCCCGGCCGGGGCGGCGGTGGCCTGGGACGATCGGACGGTACGTTCCGGAACGGAAGGTGGACCCCATGGTCGGCGCGGTTCTGATCGTCGTCCTGCTGCTCGTGCTCGGCGGCTGCACCTGCGTGGTGTGGGCCGCGCGCGGCGGCCCCGACTGGGTGCGGGCCGTCGCCCGGGTCACCCTCGGCGTGGGCAGGATGATCCGCCGGACCGAGCGCAACCGGCGGCGCTACGGCCTCACCAGCGGCCGGTCCGGTACCAGCAACGGGGACTGACCCGGGCGCCGGCGGCTCCCGGCGGGGCGTCAGTCGGACAGGCCCAGCGGGTCCGGGGTGCCGGTGAGCAGCTCGGGCCCGTTCGCGGAGACCCGGTTGACGGCGGTCGGCACCGCCCGGACCAGGATGTCGCCGTCGGCGGGGCGGTGCAGCAGGTCGTGCAGGTCGGCCGGGTCGGTGTTGGCCGGGTCGAGCCAGCCGGCCAGGTCGTCCCGGTCGATGATCAGCGGCATCCGGTCGTGCACCCGGCCGGCCCGGTCGGTGGCGTCCGTGGTCAGGATGGTCGTCGTGGCCAGCCAGGCCGCCGGGTTGTCCTCGGGCAGGCTCGCGTCCCGCCAGAACTCGTACAGCCCGGCCATCAGCATCAGCCCGCCGGTGGACAGGAAGTAGGGCTGCTTGTACGCCTTGCGGCCGTCGGCGGCGGGCACCGGGCGCCACTCGTAGTACCCGTCGGCCGGGATCACGCAGCGGCGCTTCGCGAAGGCCCGGCGGAACGAGGGCTTCTGGTCGACGGTCTCCGAGCGGGCGTTGATCAGCCGGGCCGCGCCCGACCGGTCCTTCGCCCAGGACGGCACCAACCCCCAGCGCAGCGTCCGCAGTTGGCGGACCACCTCGCCGGTCTCGGCGTCCACCCGCTCCAGCACGGCGGAGACCGGCTGGGTCGGGGCCACGTTCCAGTTCGGCGCCGGGGCCTCGGTCGGGTCCCAGCTCGCCACGTCGAGCAGGGGGACCAGGTCGGCGGGATCGGTGGTGGAGACGAAACGACCGCACATGCGTCCCACCCTGCCACCGAACCCCGACAACCGCACGCGTCGGCGCCGGGCGCCGGGCGCCGGGGGCGCCTCACGGGAGTACCTCAGGAGTAGAAGTTGCGCTCCCAGCGGTGCCCGGCCAGCACCTTCAGCTGCCGCTCGTCCAGCGGCACCCCGTCGGCCACCGCCGCGTTGCGCTCCACGTTGCGCACCGTGCGCATGCCGGGGATCACCGTCGACACGGCGGGCGCGCTGAGCACGAACCGCAGCGCCGTCTCGGCGAGCCGGTCCGGCTCGATGCCCAGGTCGGCGGTGATCGCCGCGATCCGCCGGGCCACCTGCGCGGGCCGGTCGTCGCGGAAGTACCGGCGCCGGAAGTCGCCCTCCGGGAAGGTGGCGTCGGCGGTGATCCGGCCGGTCAGCCCGCCCTCGTCCAGCGCGACCCGGACGATCACCCCGACGCCGTGCTCCTCGCAGGCCGGGAACAGCTCGTCCAGCGGCGACTGGTCGAACACGTTGAAGATCACCTGCACCGCGTCCACCTCCCCGCTGCGCACCAACTCGACGGCGCTGTGCGGCTCGTGGTCGTTGATCGAGACGCCGAACAGGCCGATCAGGCCCTCCCGCTTCAGCTCCCGCACGGTCTCCAGCCAGTCGCCCCGGCCCAGCCACTCGTCGCTCCACACGTGGAACTGGAGCAGGTCGAACCGCTCCAGCCCGCCGGCCGCCAACGAGGTCTCCAGGCTCTGCCGGATGTGCGCCCCCGGGAAGGTCTCCGCCGGGTCCACCCCGGCGCGGGCCGGCCACTGCCCGTTCAGCGGCGGCACCTTGGTCGCCACCCGCACCTGCTCGCCGTTGGCCGCCCGCTCCCGCACCACCCGGCCGACCAGCCGCTCGCTCTCCCCGTACCCCCGGGCCGTGTCGACGAAGTTCACCCCCAGGTCGACCGCCCGGTGCAGCGCCGCCAGCGAGTCCTCCTCGCGGGCGCCCACCCAGCTGGACGCCCCGATCCCCCACGCCCCGTAACCGACCTCCGAGACCTGCACACCGCTGCGCCCGAGCTCGCGGTACCGCATCCGTTCTCTCCCTCACCGGTGAACCGACCGTTCCGGGACGGGACCCTAGGCGGCGGGGCCGGGCGGACGCCAGGGGGTTACCCGGACTGCTGGGTGCCGTTCGTCGGCGCGGGTGCCTGCTGCGGCTGGTACTGGTGCTGGTGGATGCCGCCGTGGACCTTGCCCTGGATCGTGATGCCGCTGAACGTGCCGCCGTTGATCACGTTGTGCAGGGTGTCGCCGCTCAGCGCGGCCTCGGCCTGGCGGTGCCAGCGCTCCAGCGCGGGGCCGAACTCCGGTTCCAGCGCGGCGCGGACGGCCAGCGCGCTGTTCAGCCGTCCGGCCAGTTCGGTGTTCTGCGGGTCGCGCTCCAGCGCCGCCAGCTCGGCCTCGCCGCTGCTGACCGAGGCGGCCGCCGCGTGCTGGAACGGCCGACGGACCAGTGCGGTCAGCCCGTTCCAGCACTGCTTGCCGAGCTCCCCGCCCGCGCCCCCGGCCAGTGCCGCCAGCAGTCCCAGCGAAATCGGGTCCATCGGCCCGCCCCCTCCCTCGATCTGCCGCCCGCGTCGGGCGGCTTGCCACACTACACTCCGCGATGTGCCCCTCACCTGCGATTCGCCGACGTCGTCCCGGCCGTCCCGACCGTGACGGCCACCGATCCGCGCGCCGCGCTCGGCCCGTACTTCGCCGTCCGCGCCGACGCGTCCCCGCCGCCCGGGTTCCGTCCGTTGCCCGAACTGTCCGCGGCGGACGGCCCGTTGGCGGCGCGGATCGCCGAGGTGGGCCGGGTGCTGGGGACGGGCGAGCCGCGGGTGGCGGCGTCGACGGCGCACCTGGGGCTGGCGGCGCGGCTCTGGTCGGTGGCGCTCGGGGGCGGCTGGTGACGGGGCGGGTGCCGGAGCTGGACGGGGCGTGGTTCGCGCTGCCGCCGCAGGGGCCGTTCGACCTGTGGCTGCCGTCCGCGCCCGGCCGGGAGGCCACCGCCGCGGCGCTGGAGGCGACGGTGCTGACGGGCCGACTGGCACCGCTCGCGGGAGCCGTGCGCGCCGTCACCCCGCTCGCCCCGGGCCTGCTCGCGGGCAACGCCGCCTCCGCGCTGGTCGGTGCGGCCCGCCAGGCGGCGACCGTTCCGGCCTTCCGCGCCCCGGCCGCCGCGCTGGCCCGCGCCCTGCTGGCCCGCCCGGCGCTCGCGTCCACCGGGACGGTCTCCCCGCCCGGGCGTCCGCTCGCCTTCCGCCGGGCCTCGTGCTGCCTGTACTACCGCACCCCGTCCGGCGGCCTGTGCGGCGACTGCGTGTTCACCCGGGCGCCCCGCCGCTGAGCCGCGCTCCGGGCGGCCGGGGTCGTGAACCCGGGACCGGCGGGTAGCAGGCAGGGTGAGGGCAGTGGGCGGCGCATCGCACGAGGGGGGGCGGGGCAGTGGCGGGGGAACTGGCGGGGGAAGCAGCGGGGGAACTGGCCGGGGCAGGGGCGGCGGAGCCGGGCGGCAACCGGCGCGGTCGGCGCGCGAAGGAGGAGATCCTCGACGCGACGGCCCGCGTGATGGCCCTGCGGGGCTACGCCGCCACCACCATCTCGACCATCACCGCCGAGACCGGGCTGCCCCGCAGCGCGATCTACCACCACTTCCGGTCCAAGGGCGGCCTGCTCTCCGCCGTGATGGCCCGTGGCGCCCGCGACTTCTTCGCCGCCATGCGCACCGCCCACCGCGATCCCCCCGAGGGCGGCAGCCACCGCGAGCGGATGGCCTGGTACCTGGACCGGACCGCCGAAGTCCTCGCCGCCCAACCCGACTTCATGCGGCTGCACTTCCTGCTGCTGCTGAGCGACGAGGCCACCGAGGCCGAGGTCGCGGAGATGAACCGGCGGGTGCGCGACGAGGCCCGCGCCCACATCCGGGCGATGATCTCCGCCGTCTTCGCCGACCGGGGCCCGAGACCGCCCGGGCGGTCGCCGAGGAACTCGACCACTTCACCCTCGCCGGCTTCGACGGCGCCTTCCTCACCTCCCAGGCCGACCCGGAACGCACCGTCGCCACCCAGACGGCCCGCCTCGCCGACGCCCTCGTCGCCCTCGGCGAGGCGACCGCTGCCCGATACAAGGGGCTTTCCCGACAGCCGAGTTGACCACCCGCCGGGACGGTCGGGGCGTTCGGGCGGTCAGTGGCGGCGGCGGTCGGCGAGCTGGGCGGCGAGGACGGTCGGGGCCTGGGCGAGCGAGGGGCCGTACCAGGTGAGGTGGCGGCCGTCGAGGAGGGCGTACGGGAGGCCCGGGAAGGCGTCCGGCCCGTCGGTGGCGGTGAAGCGGTAGGGCTCGTCCGGCAGGAGGAGCAACTCGGGCTCCAGGGCGTGGAGTTCGGCGAGCGGGAGGCGCGGGTAGCGGTCGGGGGCGCCGGGGCCGTCGGGGCGATCGGGGCCGTCGGCCGGGAGCAGGTCGACGCCGAGGCGGCGGAGCAGGTCGGCGGCGAAGGTGTCCCGGCCGAGGACCATCCAGGGGCGGCGCCAGATCGGGGCGACGGCCCGCACGGTGCGGGCGGGCGGCTCGAAGGACCATGCCTGTCGGGCGGTCACCAGCCAGTCGGGGCAGGGGAGTTGGAGGACGTCCACGAGCAGCCGGTGGAGCGAGGCGAGGGCCTGGTCGAGGTCGCGGACGCGGGTGGTCCACACCGGGAGTCCGGCGGCGCGCAGCGCGGCCAGGTCGGGGGCGCGGTTCTCCTCCTCGTTGGCGATCACCAGGTCGGGGCGGAGCGCGCAGATCGCCTCCACCGAGGGGTTCTTGGTGCCGCCGATCCGGGCGACGTCCAGCCCGGCGGGGTGGGTGCACCAGTCGGTGGCGCCGACCAGCAGGCCGGGGGCGCTGACGGCGACGGCCTCGGTGAGCGAGGGGACGAGGGAGACCACCCGCCGGAGCCCGGGCGGCAGCCGTACGTCGTCGCCCTCGTCGTCCGTCAACCGCCGCGCCGCGTCCATGTGGGACACGCTACTGAATTCGGCGGCCAATGACGTATTTTTCACGAATTCGGAATGGCCGGGTGCCCGAATTTTCCCGACATCACGCCGGAATCGGATTCGACCGCCGCCACTACCGCGCGGAGATGCCCGCGAACCCCGGGTGTACGGAACGGGAACAGGCAGGGCGCATTTCCGGTTCGGGGCCACGGTTGGGGGCCACGGTTCGGTCCCGCGATTCGGGGCCGACCGCTGCGCGGTCGCCCGGGCAACGGTTGCATCCGGTAACCGGGTACGGGTTTACCGTCGAAGACGTCCCCGGCCGGGGGCCTGGTGACGGGAGTGAGCGAGATGAGCGGGATGGGTGGTCCGGACTGGGTGCCGGCCTCGTGCACGCTGCCCGTGGCGGAGCGGCCGCTGCGGGTGGCGGAGTGGGACGCGCTGTTCGCCGAACGACTGGAGCGGGTCTCGCGGCCGGAGCCGTTGCGGCTGCGCCTGGTGCTGCGCGGGGGCGAGGGCGTCGAGGAGCGGGTGCGGGAGCTGGCCGTGCGGGAGGGCGGCTGCTGCTCGTTCTTCGCCTTCGACGTCGCGGCCGACCGGGGCGCGGTGGTGCTCGGCATAGCGGTCGGCGCGGCGCACGCGGCGATCCTGGCGGCGCTGGAGCGCCGGGTGACGGCGGCCGGGAGGGCGCGGTGAGCGGGCAGTTGCGGACCGCGCAGGTCGCCCGGGCGGCCGGGGTGAACGCCCGGACCCTGCGCTCCTACGAGCGCCGCGGCCTGCTGCCGGAGCCCGACCGCTCCCCGGGCGGCCACCGCCGTGACGACGGGCGGGCCGTGACCGCACTGCGGGTCGCCAAGGCCGCCCAGCGCCTCGGCTTCCCCCTGGAGGAGGCCGCCGAGTTGCTGGAGACCGGCCGCCACCGCCACGGCCGTCCCGTTCCCGGGCTCCAGGAGCGCACCCGGTGCAAGCCGGCCGAGGTCGAGCGGAGGATCGCCGACCTGGCCGCCGCCCGCGGAGTCCTCACCGCGGCCCTCGACGCCGGCTGTGACGACCTCACCCGGTGGGCCAGGACCCCGGGCCGCCCCGTTCCCTTCACCGGCCCCGCCGCGACGGACGACGTGCCCCGGTAGTACACCGGTAGTGCCCCGGGGCAGCCGCTCCGGGGCGGCCGCCGCGGGGTCAGAGCCAGTCGTTCCGGACGGCCTGGGCACCCGCCTGGAAGCGGCTCTCGGCGCCCAGCCGGTTCATCAGGTCCTGCATCATCCGGCGCACCGTCCGCAGGGACAGGCCCAGCTTGCGGCCGGCGGACTCGTCGGTGTGGCCTTGGCTCAGCAGTTCCAGCAGGGCGCGCTCGGACCCGGTGAGGTCCTGGCCGTCACGGGGGTGGGCTGCCCGAAGTCGGTTCCGCTGCGCCAGAGTTCGTCGAACAGCGCGCACAGCGGCTGGATCAGCGCCGCCCCGTGCAGCTCCAGTGCGCCGCGGCGGCCGTCGCTGGGGTCGATCGGCACCAGGGCGATGCTGCGGTCGACGATCACCAGCCGGATCGGCAGCAGCGGCACGGTGCGCGTCAGACCGCCCAACTCGGCCAGCCACCGGGCATATCGCAGGGTGTCGGGGTCGTTGCGGAAGCTGTCCTGGAAGATGCTGCGAATGACCACTCCGCGTTCCAGCGCCAGCTGATTGGGGTGCTTGCCGGCCTGGATGGAATCGGGACGAACTGCTCCCCCCCGCATCAGGGAGAGGCATTCCCGGGTCGCGGTCGCCGCGAGTTCCTCCAGGCGGTCGCGGACGGCATCGAGGGATTCCAGCCGCAGGACCTGCTCGTCGTCGGGCCGCCGGTCGACGTACTCGGCGGAGAGGGCCGCGATCTCGGACCGGGCGCTCTCCAACTGCTGCTGTCGGAACAGCAGTTGGTTCTGATTGCGGGCGAGTAGCCTGGTCAGCCCGACCTCCGGGCTGACGGCCCGTAGCGCGTGGGCGCCGCCCGCGGGCCGAAGCAGCGTCAGTTCCAGCAGCTCGTCCAGTGCTTCGCGCACCTGCGCCTCCGTCAGGCGCAGGCTCGTGGCGATCCGCTCGACCCCCGCGTCCGGCTCGGCCAGCAGGGCCCTGTAGACACCCTCCGTCAGGGCGTTCAATCCCAGTACTTGCAACACCGCGACACCCTCCCCGTATCGATGATCATCATCGGTGCACGGCGGCCGGGGACGCAATGCTTTCGCAGGCGAAATGATCTGGCACTTAGATGCCGAGTGACTTGATGCCACTTCTGTAGTCGTGACATCGCCTTCCGTAGGCGGCAAGCTCTTCCTCGTCAGCGGAAAACGCCGCAAAAACCGGGACGAGTTCCGCGAACCACTCACTGACACAGCAACCACTCACGGGTACAGCATGGGTACGAAACAGGAGAGAACAGTCGTGGCTCACTCGATACGCATCGTATGCACCGGTCTGATCGCCGCATTCACCGTCGGTCTGGTCTTCGTCGCCGCGGACGGCCTCGCGGCCGATCACTCGGACGTCCGACACTCCGTCACCGCCTCGGGCTTCGACTGGGATTCCGCTCCTGCTTCACCCCCCGCACAGAGTTGACCGGACCTCGTGCAGTTGGTCGCGGTGACTCTCGTCCGTTCCGATCCGGCGCCCTCGCAACTGACGGCTGAAGCGGTGACCGACCTGATCTGGGTCCACAGCCGGCACGAAGACCGAGTGGAACACATCCGCACCCGCGTCGACCTCAACTGCTACCGCATCGCCGCCGCGATCATCGCGGACACCCCGGACGCGGCGACCACGAACCTGCGCCACGTCTGCGAACGCGCTCTGCAGCAAGCGCCGGCCCTGCGCGGCTGGTGCCTCGCCCTCACCTGAGCCTCCGCCGAGAGCTCGACCGGGGCCTCCACCGAGGGCCCCACCGAGGGCCCTACCGAGGGCCCCGCCCAGACTTCCACGCAGACCTCCAGGGACCGAGCCCGCGGCTCTCCCGGCCGCACGAGGCCGTCCCGCCCGGAGGTCGAGCACCACCTGCCCGCCGCCGCCGTCCGAACTCCTCGGTCCAGCCCGGCACATGACGTCCAGTCGGGAAGAGACGACCCCGACCGCGACAGCCCCCGATGGCCGACGCAGCGGTCGTCACAGGCTCCTCGGCCCCGCCCGCCGGTCTCCGCACGCCCTGAGCGGCCCGGCCCGTCCCCGGCGGAACCCGCTCCGGCGCCCCGGCGACGGCCGAGACACCTCCTCCCTTCCCCTTTCCCGAAAAGAAGGCTCCTCGCCATGCGCATCCTCGCCAAGATCGCCACCGCCGCGGCCGTCGCCGTGCCGCTGCTCGTCGCCATCCCCGGAGCGGCCAACGCCGCGGCCACCCCGTCCGGTTGTTCCAGCGTCACCCAGATCGGCAGCACCGCCTACCTCAACGTCGGCGGGCAGACGATGGCGTCGGTGAAGCAGTACAAGGGCTGCGGGAAGAACTACTCCTACCTGTACGTGTGGGAGGGCTACCGCAACACCCACAGCAGCTGGGACGTGTGCACGGCCATCGTCACCGGCGGCGGGCACGACGTCCAGGACCCCCGGTGCGGCCACAACTCCGTGGAGCTGTGGTCCTTCGGCGCCGCGACCCTGGCGGAGTGCACCCAGGGCCTGGGCTGGACGGGCTACGGCCCCATCCCCTACCCCAGCGACGGCGACATCGCGGTCAAGACCGACGTCCGCTGCTGACCGTCCCACCCACGGCGACCGCCGTGGCACCGGCTCCCGGAACACCGGCGACGACCGTGACGGCCGTGACGACCGTGACGGCCGTGACAGCCGCGACGGCCGCACCGGCCGGCCGCACCGACCGGCGGTGCCGCTGAGCGCCGCTCCGGCCGGGAGCTCCTTCGACTGAACCCCCGCCCGCCCGCTGCCCGCTGCCCGACACCGGGACGGGAGCGGGGCCGGGGTCGAGATCCAACCTCCACCGAACCAGAAGGAACCCTCGCATGGCATCCGCCATCAAGACCCGCAAGACCGCCGTCCGACTGCTCACGGCCGCCGCCGTCCTGAGCGGCCTGGTGCTGAGCGCCGCCCAGGCCAACGCGGCGACCCCGCCGCCCCGTACCGAGGCGGCGGCGGCCACCGCACTGCCGACGGTGAACATGGAGGCCACCGTGCTGGCCGCCCAGATCGACCCCCGGCGCGCCGACAACACGCTGACCCCGGGCGCCAAGGACTCGGTCCTGGCCGTCGAGCGGGCCCTGCAGGCCCGCGGCCTCCTCGACGCCAAGTGGGTGGACGGCTACTTCGGCACCACCACCATCGCCGCCTACGCCGCCTACCAGCGCTCCCTCGGCTACACCGGCCTGGCCGCCAACGGGCTGCCCGGCACCACCTCCCTCACCTCGCTCGGGCAGGGCCGGTACACCGTCACCCAGCAGATCGGCCCCGGCGCCCACGTGCAGCGGAACGGCTACACCATCGACACCCGCACCCAGAACATGCTCACCGAGGCCGAACGCCTCCTGGGCTACAAGCTCACCCTGGACCAGGGCTCCTACAACCCCGGCGGCGACCCGACCTCGGCCGGCACCCACGACGGCGGCGGTGTCGTGGACATCAACGTCGACGGCATGACCAGCGCCACCCGCACCGCCGTCGCCAAGGCCCTGCGCCAGGTCGGGTTCGCCGCCTGGGTCCGCAACCCCAACCAGGGCGACTGGCCGTGGCACATCCACGCCGCCGCGATCAACGACACCGACCTGTCCACCCAGGCCCAGAACCAGACCGGTGACTACTACCTCGGCCTCAACGGCCTGGCCAACCACGGCGCCGACGACGGCCCCCACGTCCCGATCCAGACCTGGGAGGAGTACCAGCGCACGCACTGACCGCGCGGTACCTCCCGAGCACGACCCACGCACGGCCCGAGGCACGGCCCGAGCACGACCGGGGCACGGCCCGAGCACGACCGAAGCACGACCGAAGCACGACCCAGGCACGACCCGATCGCCCGTCAGCACCCGTTGACGGCACGTCACCGAGAGAGAAGACCGTGAAGAACATACGCAACATGATCACCGTCGCCGGCACCGCCCTGGCGCTGGCCGTCCCGCTGATCGCCACCACCTCCGCGCCCGCCTTCGCCGCGTCCCGCGACGGAGTTTGCAGCTCCGGCGAGTTCTGCTACTACTACAACAGCGACGAGGCGGGCTCGGTCTCCGACTTCACCGGCTCCCTCAGCAACTACGGCGACACCCAGCCGGACTGCTACGAGTTCAAGGGGTCCGGCGCCGGCCAGGGCATCTGCGTCAAGAACAACGCCGCCTCGGTGTGGAACCGCAGCAGCCAGACCGTCCGCGTCTACTACAACAGCGGCTACGCCGGCTCCTACCAGGACTTCGCCCCCGGAGCCAAGGGCAACCTCAACTCCACCCTGAAGAACAACGACGCCTCCCACAAGTTCCTCAGCAGCTCCAGCAACGACAACGAGAGCCCCACCAACGACTTCGACGGCGGCACCCGCGGCTTCGCCGCCAAGAACTGCACCGCCTTCGCGGCCTTCCGCATCGCGGACCGCCTCGGCATCCCGAACTTCAGCAACTCCTACGGCGGCACCACCTGGGGCAACGCCAGCACCTGGGACGACGCCGCCCGCCGCCTCGGCATCACCGTCAACAGCACCCCGGCCGTCGGCGCCATCGCCGTGAACGACACCCACGGGGTCTACGGCCACGTCGCCTACGTCAACGCGGTGTACTCCGACGGCTCCTTCGACGTGGAGGAGTACAACTGGAACAACCCGCTCGCCTACGGCACCCGCAGCCACCTCAAGGTCAGCAGCGCGGAGTCGTCCTTCCAGCACATGATCCACTTCTAAACCGCCACCGACCGGCCCCCGGCAGCGCCGGGCCGATCAGCTGAGCGCGCGGTCCACGGCGGTGTGACGAACCCCGCCGGAGCCGCAGCGGTACGCACGGCACGTACGGCACGTACGGCACGTACGGCACGTCTCGAAGCCCCGTCGGGCAGGTGACCCCTCCAGGTCGCCTCCGCCCGGCGGGGCTTCGACGTGCTGCCGTGGTGCCGGTGCGCTACTTCAGGTACGGGCCGTCGGTGCCGACCTTGCCCGGGGCGGCGTTCCTGCCGCCCAGGTCGAGGACGTAGACCCGCAGGTTGCCCTGGCCGGGGGCGGCGACGGACAGGGTGCCGTCGGTGACGGTGCGGACGGCCCCGGAGACGGCGTCCCGGTACGTGCCGTCGGGGACGCCGGTGAAGGTGGCGGCGTCGGTGACGGTGACCAGGGCGAAGGAGTCGACCCCGGCGGCGGCGTCGGTGTAGCGGCGCTTGAAGGACATGCCGCCGGTGACGCCCTCGGTGGAGTACTGCCCCATCTGCAGGGCGGGGATCGCCCGGCGGATCTGGTTGAGCCGCTGCACCTGCTTGACCAGTGGCTGCTGGAGCGTGGCGGCGACGGCACCGCTCGCGCCGGAGACGACGGAGAAGTCGGGGGCGGTGACGCTGCCCTCGACGTGGTCGCCGTAGTACGCGCGGCCGGTGCCGGCGAGCGGGCAGGACGGGCCGCAGTCGATCTGCTTCCCGGCCTGGAACTCGATCTCGGAGCCGTAGTACAGGGTGGGGATGCCGCGGAAGGTCCACATCAGCGCCATGTTCTCGGCCCAGGCGTCGGTGCCGCCGGTGTAGCGGACGCCGGACTTGTTGGGCCCGTAGTCGTGGCTGTCGACGTAGACCACGTTGTAGGTGGCGTCGTTGGTGGAGTCGTCGGAGTCCTTGCCGTTGTTGTACGCGTTGTGCGCGTCGCCGAAGTTCATGTGCATCCGCATGTCGATGATGTTCATGCCGGAGAACTTCGAGTGGTCGGGCGCGTGGTAGGCGTTGCCGTCCAGGAAGGCGTTGGCGGACGTCGGCTGGTTGCCGGTGCCGAGCTGCTCCTCGTAGGCGTACTGGTCGAGCGCGGCCTGGGCGTCGTCGGCGGTGTAGTCCTTGCGCTCCTTCCAGGTGTAGAACTGCGCGGAGTGGTTGACCGAGCCGCGGTTCCACTTGTCGTTGACGAACGCGGCGACCTCGCCGAAGACGAAGAAGTTCTGCGCCTTGGCCGGCCCCCAGTCCCGGGTGACGCGCTGCTGGATGGCGGGCAGGAAGCGCCGGTTCCAGGTGACGCGCGGGACGTGCACGGCGGTGTCGACCCGGAAGCCGTCCACGCCCATGTCGATGTACTTGTCGTAGGCGCCGATCAGGTAGTTCTGGACGTCGGCGTCCTCGGTGTTGAAGTCGGCCAGATCGTCGGCCAGCCAGCAGGAGCGCGAGTCCTCGCCCTCCCAATTTCCTATCCAGCAGGCGTGGTAGTACTTGGACGGGAACATGCCCGAAGTCGGGCTCGGCCACTGGCAGTTGTAGATGGTGTAGCCCTCGGGGCTCCTGTACTGGGTCGGGGTGCCCCAGCCGACGCAGGTCTGGCCGCTGGGCTGGGTGGTCGACCACAGGTCGCCGTTGTAGTACGACTTGCCGCTCTTCGGCTCGACGGTCAGGCCGTCGTACTCGAAGCCGGGCTGCTTCTCGTCGTAGTACCAGGACCACTGCGCGTCCCGGACGCCGTACACGGTGGGCACGTACAGGCCCTTGGCGCCCCAGCGGGAGCTGTGGTTGTAGACCACGTCCTGGTAGACCTTGATGCCCTTGGCGTGGGCGGCGTTGATCAGGTCCTGGTAGGAGGCCCCGGCCGACTCCAGCCGCGGGTCGACCCGGTAGAAGTCGTAGCCGTGGTAACCGTGGTAGTCGTAGTCGGAGCGGTTCAGCACCACCGGGGTGATCCAGATCGCCGAGAAGCCCAGGCCCTTGACGTAGTCGAGCTTCTGCACCAGCCCCTTGAAGTCGCCGCGGAACATCGGGTCGCCGTTGGCCGCGTTGCCGGACTTCACGTCCTGGTTGCCGCCCCGGTCGTTGGACGGGTCGCCGTCGTAGAAGCGGGCGGTGAGCACGAAGTAGATCGGGTCCTTGCGTGGGTCGGTGCCGATCATCTCCCCGGGCCGGGCGGCCGGCGGGGCCTCCCCGGTGGTGGCGACCGCGGCGGCGGAGGCGGCGGAGACGTTCCCGGCCGCGTCCAGCGCCTTGACGGTGTAGGTGTAGACGGTGCGCGGCTCCAGGCCGCTGTCCGCGTACACCGTCGAGCCGACGTTGATCACCGAGGTGCCCTTGGTGCCGCCGCTGCGGGTGACCCGGTAGCCCGTCACACCCACATTGTCGGTGGCCGGTTCCCAGGTCAGCACGACGGAGGTGTCGGTCGCGGCGGCCGCCACGCCGCTCGGCGCGCTCGGCGCGGTGGTGTCGGGGACGACGGCCGCGCACGGGTCAGCGGCGTTCGCGGTGACCTTGCCGTTCTGCACGGTGCTGACGCCCGACGGGAGGACGTAGTTGACGCCGTTGTTGTTGTCCCAGGTGCCGTTGCCGTTGTTGAACGTCGCCGCCAGGGTGGCCGCGCCGCTCAGGTCGACGGTGCGCCGGTACCAGCCGGGGCAGGCGGGCGTCATCCCGACACCCGGCACCGCCGTCCACGCCCCGCCCGCCGGGGCGTAGTGCAGGTTGACGATGCTCCAGCCGACCACGGCGGTCGAGTAGAACACGGTGGCGCTCTTCCCGGCGGGCGGGCTGCTGCTCGCGGACGGGGACGGGGACGCGGACGCGGACGGGCTGGCGGAGGTGCTGGTGGACGGGCTCGGACTCGGACTCGTGGTCCCGGCGGAGCACGGCGCGGTGCTGCCGACGACGCCGTCCTTGACCGTCACCACGCCCGTCCCGAGGGCGTAGTTCCTGCCGCCGTTGTTGTCCCAACTGCCGGAGCCGTCGGTGAACGTCGCCTGCAACCCGGTGGCACTGCCCAGGTCGACGGTCCTCTTCACCCAGTCCGTGCAGGCCGCCTCCATCGCCACGCCCGGCACGATGGTCCACGTCCCGCCGTCGGGGGCGTAGTGCAGGTGGTAGGCCGACCAGTTGCGGGACTTGGTGGAGTAGTAGACGGTCGTGCTCGCGCCGGTGCCGCCCTGACGGCTCGGGCTCGGGCTCGGGGTCGAACTCGGCGTGCCGGTACCGCCGTTGTCGGTGCCGCACGGGTCGCTGTGGGCGATCACGCCGTCCTTGACGACCACGGTGCCGGTGCCCAGGGCGTAGTTCTTGCCGCCGTTGCTGTCCCAGGTACCGGAGCCGTCGGTGAACGTCGCCTGCAACCCGGTGGCACCGCCCAGATCGACGGTCCTCTTCACCCAGTCCGTGCAGGCCGCCTCCATCGCCACACCCGGCACGGTGGTCCAGGCCCCGCCGTCGGGGGCCCAGTGCAGCTTGTACGCAGACCAGTTGGTGGTCCTGGTGTAGTAGAAGACGGTGGTGGTGTTGCCACCGACCGCCGCAGTGCCGGCCGCCGCGCTCGCGGCGGCGCCGAGTGGGGCCGTGGACAGCAGACCGGCGGTGAGCGCCGCTACCGCGGTGAGGACGACGGCGATGGGGCGCCGTCGGTGCCGTGCTCGTCTGGTCAAGGGAGTGTCCCTCGTACGGGGCCGCAGGCGGTGGGGAACTGCCTCGCGGCAGGAGGTGGGTGGGGGAACTTGCGCAAGAACCTGCAAGAACTTCCAGGAGGTTACTGAGACATGACCGGCCTGTAAAGACTCCTTGACCTCCCCCGCTGCCGGGCATTCCGCCAGGAATCCACCCCACTCGCCGAAAAGACTTTCCGCAAACACCAGTCGGCACAGCAGAACTGACGCTTCGTCAACTTGCCACAATCGGAAGCCCCTTTGGCTCCCGCAGCGCGCGGGTGGTGGCCACCGCCACTGCCACCGCGCCGGTGAGCGCCGCGCAGCCGAGCAGCGCGGCCCGGACGCCGACCGCACCCGCGAGCGCGCCCCAGATGGGGTTGGCCGCGGTGAGGGTCGCGCTCTGGACGAGCGCGAGCAGCGCCTGCACCCGCCCGAGGTGGGTCGCGGGCGCACCGGCCAGCACGAGCGGGCCCAGGTGGCAGGCGAAGACGCTGGAACCGGCCCCGACCAGCACCGCGGCCGCCCCGGCCCAGGCCGGGGCGGGGGCCAGGGCGAGCGCGGCGGTGCCGAGAGCGGCGATCCCCAGCCCGAGGACGACGCCGCACCCGGCCCGGCGGAGCACCCCGTACCGGGCGGCGGCCAGCGAGACGCCCAGCACACCGAGCGCCTGTCCCCCGGCCGACAGCCCCACGGCACCCGCTCCCCAGGCATGCGCCCGGACCAGCAGCGGTCCGAGCAGCCCGACCACCGGCAGCACCCCGGCCGCCGCGACCGCCGCCACCGGCAGCGCGACCCGCAGCGTCCGGTCCCGCCGCACCACTCGCAGGCCGTCCGCCAGTCCCGCCACCAGACCGCCCCCGCTCCGTCCGCTCTCCTCCCCCGCCCGTAGCCTCAGCGTCACCGCGAGGACCGCGAGGAAGGTCACCGCGTCGGCGACCGCCGCCCCCGCAAGGCCGACGCCCCCGACCAGCAGCGCGCCGACCGGGGCACCGAGCAGCACCGCCACCTGGCCCCCGGCCTGACGCAGCGCCAGTGCCCGGGACAGCTGGGCGGGGACGACCAGCAGTCGCGGCAGCGCACCGCTCGCGGGGAGCTGGAAGGCGTCGACGGTGCCGATCAGCAGCACGAACCCGATCAGCGTCCACCGGCCGCCACCCGCCGTCCGGTCCACCACCGCCAGCGCCAGGACGACGACCACCATCGCCGCGTCCGCGAGCAGCGCCACCCGCCGGGGCCCGTACCGGTCGACCACCGCCCCGCCGAGCAGCAACAGGACGGTGCGCGGCACGGTGACCGCGGCCAGTACCAGCCCGGCGGCCGACCCGCCGTAGCCGGCACCGGCCCAGCCGAGGGCGGTGGCGAGGGCGGCGTCCCCGACGGCGGAGACCCGGGTGCCCGTGAGCCACCACAGGTACGCCCGGGCAGCCCGGCGGCATCGGTATCGGTATCGGCAGTGCTGGTTCCCATGGCGGCCGACGCTAGGAACCTCGACCCACTCGAAGGCAAACCCCGCCCCCGCGTGCCGTCGGTCCACCACCGGGGTCGGGCCTCCACACTGGCGGGATGTGCCACTACTGCGGGTGCCGCGAGATCCCGCTGATCAAGGACTTCATCCGGGAGCACGAGGCGGCCACCGACCTGACCGGGGAGATCGCCCGCCTACTGGAGTCGGACGACCCGATCTCGGCGGGAGCACTGCTGGCACCGCTGGCCGCCGAACTCGCCGCGCACTGGCGGGGCGAGGAGGACGGCCTGTTCCGAGTGATGCGCGCGGACCCGGAGTTCACGGCGTACATCGACGCCCTGGAGACCGAGCACCGCGCCCTCGCGGACCTCCTCGCCATCACCGACCTCGCCCGCCCCGCCGACCGTTCCGCCCTGCTGACCGCCTTCGCCGAGCTGCACGCCCACATCGCCAAGGAGGAGGACGGGCTCTTCCCCGCCTCCCTGATCGCCCTGACCGCCGCCGACTGGAACACCTCGATGGCCGCCTGGCAGGCCGCCCACCCCGACCGCCGCCCCTCCCCACCGGGCTGACCCGCCCTCGCGGGCACCCGGCGCGACGCCCCCGGACAGCGGGTCCGGTGGTGCGGTGCCGGACCTCGGCGCCCGGCGCACCACCCCGGCGCGCGTCAACCTGCCGAGTATCCATGCGGATACGCAGTGTCACTACGTGCCCGTATGATCTCTGCCGGTGGCACCGTCCAGGGGAGATCAGTG
The DNA here is from genome assembly GCF_948472415.1 of Kitasatospora fiedleri. NCBI lineage: Bacteria > Bacillati > Actinomycetota > Actinomycetes > Kitasatosporales > Streptomycetaceae > Kitasatospora > Kitasatospora fiedleri. The sequence continues at coordinate 1,221,942 of NZ_OX419519.1, forward strand.
AGCGAGCAGATCAGCGTGGACCCGGCCGAGTTGAGGGCTTCGGCCGCCGCCTCGCGGAGCATCGGGGAGGAGTTGCGGCAGCCGGTCGCCGTGGCGACCGGTGCCAGCCGGGCGACCGGCGGGGAGTTGGCGGGGTGGTCGGTGGGCGCGGAGTTGCAGCGTCTCGCGAACGGGTGGGCGCCGCCGCTCGGCGGGCTGGCGGAGCGGCTGGCCGCCACGGCCGCCGCCCTGGAGGCCAGTGCGCAGGGGCACGAGTGGAACGACGACCGGATCGCCGGGACGTGGCGGAAGCCGGGGGCGCGGTGAGCGGCGACTTCGCGCTGCTGCGGCGTTTCGACCCCGGCGGACTCCGGGACGCGGCCGAGGGCTGGCGTCGGCTGTCCGCTGCGGCGGAGGACGCCAACGGCCGGCACCGGCACCGGGTCAACGGGCCGCTGCGGGCGCACTGGCAGGGCAGGGACGCGGACAGCGCGTTCTTCACGATGGAGTCCACCGAGCAGGAGCTGGAGGTCGTCCGGGTGGAGGCCGAGTCGGTGGCACTGGTGCTGGACACCGTCGCCGACCGGATGGACCAGGCCAGGACGAACCTGTCGAACGCGCTCCGGCGGGCCGACGAGTGGAACCTCCCGGTGGCCGACGACGGCACGGTCGGCCTCCCGCCGCAGGCCGCGGCGGACCGCCACGACCCGGACGCCCGCGACGAGCGGCAACGCCGGACCCTGCTGCGCGCGCAGCTCCAGGGCCGTATCGACACCGCACTCGCCACCGCCCGCGAGGCCAGTGACCAGGGCGCCCGCGCGCTCGGACGGCTCGGCGCGGACATCCTCACCCAGCCCCGGGTGTTCGGGGCCGCGGGCGAGTCGGCGCAGGACGTCCGGGACGTCGCCGCGGACCTCGGCCTCGCCGCCCCGTACCTCCCGGCGAACGAGGACCCCGCACGGGCCGCCCGGTGGTGGCGGTCGCTGACGCCCGAACAGCAGCAGCGTCTCCTCGCCCTGCACCCCGAGGAGATCGGCCGCCTCGACGGCCTCCCCGCCACCGTCCGGGACCGGGCCAACCGCCTCGTCCTGGAGCAGCGGCTCGACGCCCTGAAGGCCGGCGACGCCAGGGGCTCGGGGCTGACGGCCGACGAGTACGGCCGGCGCGAGACCGCCCTCCGCGTACTGAAGGAGACGCTCGACCGGCGGGACGGATCGGACGAGCAGCACCGCCTGTTCCTGCTGAGCCTGGACCCCCGGGGCGACGGCAGGGCCATCGTGTCCACCGGCGATCCGGACACCGCCGACCACACCGCCGTCCTGGTGCCCGGCACCGGCACGACCGTCGAGGAGATGCCCGGTCAGATCGAGCGCATCGGCAGGTTGCAGGACGCGGCGCGAGGAGAACTCACGGACACGGGGCAGAAGGTCGCGGTGGTGTCCTGGCTCGGCTACGACGCGCCCGAGGTGAGCGGCAGCGTCCTCACCCGCGGCCGTGCCGAGGCCGGCGCCGAGGACATGCGTCGCTTCACCGACGGCCTCCGGGTCGCTCAGGGCGACCACCGCAGCCACCTGACCGTCATCGGCCACAGCTACGGCACCACCGCCGTCGGGGCCGCCGCAGCAGGCGGTCAGGGACTACAGGCGGACGACATCGTCGCCATCGCCAGCCCCGGCATGTCCACCGACAGCGCCTCCGACCTCCACATCGATCCCGACCACTTCTGGGCCGGGACCGCGGCCGACGACAACATCGACCTGGCCACCGGCCTGACCCTCGGCCCCGACCCGGCCCTCGGTGCCTTCGGCGGGAACACCCTCGCCATCGACACCTCCGGCCACAGCGGCTACTGGGACCTCCACAGCGAGAGCCTGGCCAACCAAGGGAAGATCATCGTCGGCCGGCCGCCGAACACCGTCGACAACCACCGGGGCGAGCCCGATGCACTCGTGCCCGGTCTCTGAGGCCCGAGTGTCGTCCGAGAGACCTCCGATGAACCGATCGAGCAGCCCCTCCAGGCGTCGCACCCTGGCAGGCGTCGCCGCCCTGTCCCTGTCACTCCTCCTGGGAGGCTGCGTGAACAGCCCCGATCCGAACGAGCCGCTGCCCGTCCTAGCCAAGAGCGACGCCGAAACCTGGGCGCAGCACCTGACCCGGTACCTGGCCCAGACCGCCGGCGTCACCCTGACCGCGGAGAGTGCCACGCCCTACTTCAGCACCTGTGAGGGCAGGAACGGCGAAGTCGCGGACGACGGCCGCTACACCCTCGCCTACCACGTGGCGAGCACCACTCCCCGGGCGCAGCACCCCGATGCCGTCCGCAGGATCAGGGCCGCCCTCGAGAAGGAGGGCTTCACCGTCACCGGCTACCGCGAAGCATGGGAGAACCAGCCCGACGTGCTCCTGTACGCCAGGCACGCCGAAGGCCGCTACTTCGTCGACGTCAGCACCGGCGTCAACACCGACCGGCTCACCTTCACCGTCAACACCCGCTGCCTCATGCCGCCTCCCGCCCCCTGACCGTCGTGCACCGGGTCACTCCAGGGGGTCGCGGACCACCTCGGGGAGGTGGAGGACGGCCTGGAGGGCGATGTAGAGCTCGGCGGAGTCGAGGCGGCGTTCGGTGGAGCGGCCGGAGAGCTGTTCGATGCGGCGCAGGCGGTAGCGGACGGTGTTGGGGTGGCAGTGGAGGAGTTTGGCGGCCTTGTCGGCGGAGCCGTCGACGGCGAACCAGGTGGAGAGGGTGGTGAGGAGTTGGTCGCGCTGGCCGTCGGGGAGTTCCGTGACGTGGCCGAGCACCTGGTTGCCGATCCGGGAGGCGGTGGAGGGGGCGCTGGCGACCAGCATGGGGAGCGGGTTGGCGTCGAAGAGGGTGACCGTCTCGTCGGGGCGGGCGGAGCTGGCGAGGGCGACCTGGGCGAGGTGGAGGGCTTGCGGGGTCTGGTCGAGGCGGGTGTAGCAGGGGCTGACGCCGGCCCGGCGGACGGTCTGGCTGCGCAGGGTGTCGACCAGCAGGTCGATCGCGGCGGCGGCGCGCATCGAGACGATGCCGATGTGGGCGTCGGGGGTGAGCCGCCAGGCGGAGCCCATGTCGTGGGCGCGCAGGGTGGGTTCGATGTCGGGGAGGGCCTGCCGGGCGAGACCGGGGGCGTGGGCGACGACCACGGCGAAGGTGCCGTCGTACGGGAGGGTGAGCATGTCGGCGGCTTCCAGGACGGAGCCGGGGTTGCCCATGCCGCCGCGCAGCACCACGTCGACGAGGGCGGAGCGCTCCTGGTCGCGGCGGACCATCAGCAGGGCGGTGGTCTCGTTGAAGGCGTTCATCATGGCGGTGGTCGACTCCTCGTTGAACCGCCAGACGTCGGTGGCCATCTGCACCAACTCCTCGTTGGTGGCGAGGCCGTGGCGCTGCGACTCGGCGGCCATGGTCTCCCAGAGGTGGGCGAAGCCGACCCGGAACGCGGACTGCACGGTGGCCGACGGGACGCCCTGCTCGGCGCGCAGCCGTCCGGTGCGGCGGGGGGCCTCCAGGCTGAGGCCGTCCTCGTGGGCGAGCCGGCGCAGGGTGAACTCGATGTTGCTGCGGACGGATTCGGCGAGGTCCCCGGCGGGCAGTGGTCCGGCGCTGCGGTAGACGGTCATGGCGCCGCGAATCCGGCGGACCGTCTCCTCGGTGAGCGCGGTGAGTCGGTTCAGCAGGTGGCCGGCCAGTCGCGCGGCCGAGTCGGGCGGCGCGTCGGTGAGTCGGGTGCCCATGCGGTGAGCCTAGGCGGCGCGCGGTGGCGCGCGGTGGCGCGTCCGGTGGGTGCGGGGGGCGCGCCGGGCGGCCGGGTGCGGCGTGGGGTGCCGGGACGGGCGGCGGCCGGACGGGCGTTCCCCGGGTGAGGGCGGGGGCGGGTGTTGACGCGGTGTCAGGCCGTTGGCGGAGCGTTTTGTCGCGGCCCACAGGCCGGGCCGGGCCGCGGCTGTCCGTCCGGACAGCGTTGGTGCCGGCGGGGCCCGGGGTGCGCCGGGCGGCTCTAGTGTGCTGCCCAGACCGGACCGGACCCGCCGGGCCGGACCGAGTGGAGAAGGCACCCGTGATGGAGAGCCCCGCCGAACTGCGCCTCGACCTGGTGATGGACCTGCTGCTGTCGCCGGAGGCGGCCTTCCCGGTTCCGGCGCGGTTGGTGTACCGCACCGACGACCCGTACGCGGTGCACGTCGCCTTCCACGTGGACTCGGCGCAGCCGATCGGCTGGTTCTTCGCCCGGGACCTGCTGGCGCAGGGGCTGCTGCGGCCCACCGGGCTGGGCGACGTACGGGTCTGGCCGGCCTCGGTGGACGGGCGGCGGACGGTCACCCTGATGCTCTGCTCCCCGGAGGGCGACGCCTTCCTCCAGGCCCCCGCCGCCCGGGTGGCGGCCTGGGTGCGGCACACGCTGCACCTGGTCCCGCCGGGCGGGGCGGCCGAGCGCGACCGGGTGGACCGGGCGCTGGACGCCCTGTTCGCGGCGAACGCGGCGAACAGGGCGGGCGGCGCGGGCGGGGCGTTCGAGCCCGGCTGCTGAGGCCGGGCCGCGGGCGGTGCCGACGGCCCTCGGCGGGCAGCGCTCAGCGGGCCAGCCGCCCCAGCAGTGCGGAGGCCGCGGTGATGCCGGCGCCGGTGGCCAGGGCGAGTACGCCGAAGTCGAGGGCGAGGTGGGACGGGGTGCCGATGAGCAGGCCGCGCAGGGCGTCGACCTGGTAGCTGAGCGGGTTGGCCCGGCTGACGGCCTGGAGCCAGCCGGGCATCAGGTCGACGGGGTAGAGCGCGTTGGAGCCGAAGAACAGCGGCATGGTGATGGCCTGTCCGATGCCCATCAACCGGTCGCGGGTGAGCACGATGCCCGCGATGGTCATCGACAGGCAGGAGAAGAAGGCCGAGCCGAGCACCACCGCGACCGCGACGCCCAGCAGCCGCAGCGGGTTGGCGGTCATGCCGACGCCGAGCACCGCGGCCAGCACCACCACCACGGCGGCCTGGATCACCGCCTTCACCCCGGCGGCGAACGCCTTGCCGGTGACCAGCGCGGCCCGCGGCGTCGGGGTGACCAGCAGTTTGGTGAGCACCCCGGAGTCCCGCTCCCAGATGATCATGATGCCGTAGAAGATCGCGATGAACATCGCGGACTGCGCGATGATGCCGGGCGCCAGGTAGTCCAGGTACGGGATGCCGCCGGTCGGGATCGCCTTCAGCCGGGTGAAGGTCTCCCCGAAGATCAGCAGCCACAGGGCGGGCTGGACCGCCCGGGTGTACAGCTCGGTGCGGTCGTGCCGCAGCTTCTGCAGCTCGACGGTGCACATCGCGACGACCCGGGCCGGGACCACCCGCCAGCCCGTGCGGGCCTTCGGCGGTACCAGCAGCAGGCCCAACTCGGGCCCGGCGGACGGACGTTGCTCAGCCGACTCGGCTTGCGGTGCGGCGGGTGCGGCGGACATCCGAGAACTCCCCTTCCTTGGCGTCGTCGGTCAGCGCACGCCCGGAGAAGTGCCGGAACACGTCGTCCAGGGTGGGCGCCTGCTGGGCCGGGTCCTCGGCCCGGACCCGGGCCTTGAGCTCCTCGGGGGTGCCGAGCGCGCGAATCCGGCCGCGGTCCATCAGGGCGATCCGGTCGCAGTGCCGGTCCGCCTCGTCCATGTAGTGGGTGGTGACCAGCACCGTCATGCCGGTGGCGCGGCGGACCGCCTCCACCCGCTCCCAGACCCCGGCCCGGGCGATCGGGTCCAGTCCGATGGTGGGCTCGTCCAGCACCAGCAGCCGGGGCGCGCTGACCAGGGCCTGGGCCAGTTCGAGCCGGCGCACCATGCCGCCGGAGTAGGTGCCGGCCATCCGGTCGGCGGCCTCGGTCAGGTCGACGGCGGCCAGCGCCTGGGCGACCCGTTCGGCGCGCTCGGCGCGGGAGACGTCGAAGACCCGGGCGAACAGGGCGACGTTCTCCCGCCCGGTCAGCCCGGCGTCCGCGGACAGCGCCTGCGGGACGTAGCCGAGCAGGCGCCGCACCCCGGTGCGTTCGGCGGCGCAGTCGTGGCCGAACACCCGCACCATGCCGCGGGACGTCGGCAGCAGGGTGGTGATCGCCCGGATCGTGGTGGTCTTGCCCGCGCCGTTCGGCCCGAGCAGCCCGAACACCTCGCCGGGGCGCACCGTCAGGTCGACGCCGTCCACCGCCCGGGTGGCCGGGCCCTTCCCCCGGCCGTGGTGGAAGCTGTACACCAACTCCCGGCACTCGACGGCCGGTCGGTCCTGTTCGCTCATGCCTCCGCACTCCCCTCTCCGGCCGCCCTGGCCCGCAGGCCGGCCGCGACCGCGCGCAGGGCGGGCACCGCGGCCGCCAGGGCCGCCCGCTCCGCCCCGTCGAGTTCCGCCACCACTTCGCCGACCAGTTCGGCCCGCCGGACCCGCCAGGCGGCCAGCCGCTCGACCGCCTCGTCGGTGACGTACAGCAGCGCCGCCCGCCGGTCCGCCGGGTCGGTCTCGCGGCGCAGCAGGCCCTGTCCGACCAGCTGGTTGACCAGCGTGGACACCGAGTTGCCCGCCAGGAACAGCTCCTCGGCCGCCTCCGAGACCCGTGTCCCGGGCGTGTCCGCCACCAGGCGCAGCAGTTCGACCTGGGCGCCGCGCAGCCGCGGCACGGCCAGCCCCGCCCGCAGCTGGCGGCGGATCAGCCGCTGGATGCCGACCAGGAGGACGGAGAGCTCCTCCGCCTCCGCCGCCGTTCCGGCCTCGGCACCGTTCGGCACCGCCCGTCCACCGGGTTCCGGGCCCTTCGCCAGGTGTTCGCTCACCCTTCGATTTTAGCTCTGAATGAGAGGTATCGGTCGAGGGGTGTCCGGTAAAGAGTTCCGCAAGCTTCCGGGAGCGCCGCGCCGGAACGCCGCACCGGAGCACCGCGCCGAAAAGCCGTCGGGCCGGAACGCCGTCGGGCCGGGCCGCGTTGCGCGCGCGGACCGGCCCGGCGGGAGGGGTGGAACGGGCGGGGTGTGGGACGGGAGCGGGCTCAGCAGTCGTCGAACGCGGTGCACACCGCGCCGCCCAGCGGGTTCAGCACCGCGTCGTCGGAGCCCCCGGACCAGGCGGTCTTCGGGTGGCCGCCCTTGGGCAGCTGGGCGTGCAGGGTCAGTTCGGCGAGCGAGCCGTCCTTCGCCGTCAGGTACTCGCGCACCTCGGTGCTGCCGCCGCCCGACTGTGGCACCGTCAGGGTGGCGGCCACCGACGCCCCGTCCTCGACGGTGACCTTGACGGTGGCGCCCGGCACGGTGGAGGCGCAGCCCTTCAGCCCCTCCGTGACGCCGGTGAGCAGGGCGTACGCGCTCTGCGCCGCGGCGCTGCTCTTCGCGGACGAGCCGAAGCTGGCGATCGTCTCGTCGGCCGACCAGTCCCCGGCGGCACCGCCCAGTGCGGCGGTCTCCACGATCGGCACCTCGGCGAAGGAGTCGTCGCGCGGGATCTTGCAGAGTTCCTCGATCCGCAGCCTGCCCTTCTCGCCGAGCACCTTCGCCGGGCCCGCCTTCCAGTGCAGCGCGGAGTTCAGCGGCACGGACTTCGGGTCGATCCACACCCCGGCGGGCAGCCGTCCGGCCTTCCCGGGGGTGGCCTCGGGCGCGGCCGGGGTCTTGGACGCGGCCGGGGACTTGGCGCCGTCGGCGGACGGCGCGGCGGAGGCGGTCGTGGCGGTGGCGCTGGACGCGGTGCCGGGCGCGGCGGAGGCGGCGGAGTCACCGGTGTCGGTGCCCTCCGGGTCGCACGCCGACAGGACGGCGACGGCGGACAGGCAGGCCACCGTGGCGGCGGCGAGGCGGAGCGAACGCACGGATGTATCCCTGGGGAGTTCGAGGACGGTGGAGAGAGGAGCGGGAACGGGGAACGGGCCCGGCCGGGACGGGGCGCGGCGGCCGCCCCCGGGCGGGAACGGCCGTCCCGGCGGGGGCCCGGTCAGTAGCCCTGCGGCTTGTGGTGCGGGTTGGCCTGCGGCACCTTGCTCGCCAGGTCGTGCCCGTCCGGCGCGACCTTGTACCTGCTGCGGATGTACGTCATGGACGCCGCGACGTTGGCCACCGGGTCGTAGATGTCGGTGGAGGTGCCCTTGACGTGGTTGGCCGCGAAGGTGCTCGGGATGCACTGCCAGCCGCCGCGCGAGCAGTTCGCGGGCTTGCCGTCGCCGACGATGGCGCCGTGGGCGTTGCTGTCCCAGGCGTTGATCTGCGAGCCGGGCGCGTTGTACGAGGACTCCCGGGAGGCGATGGTCAGCATGCCCTCGGTCCAGGCGGCGCGGGCCTTCGGGTCGGTGACGCCCATCGCGTCCAGGGCCTGGGAGATGTACTCGCGGCAGGCGGCCTCGCCGCTCCGGTACTTGCCGGCGCCCTGGTAGCCGACCTGGCTGACCTTGATCGCGCCCTCGTGGGAGACCGTCGGCGCGGGGTCCTCGCCGTGACCGCCGTGACCGCCGTGACCGCCATGGCCGCCGTGACCGCCGGTGGGCTTCTTCGGGCTGGTGGGCATCGGCTTCTTCGGTCCGGTGGGCCCGGTCTCGTGCGTGCCGCCGTGGCCGCCGACGGGCTTCTTCGGGTCGGCCGGCTTCCCCGGATGGCCGCCCTGGCCGGGCTTCCGGACGCCCTCGCGGGCGCGCCGCTCGGCGTCCGCGTACTGCTTGACGATGACGCCGATCTTGTTGACGTCGCTGCCGAGGTTCTTGGTGAGCTTGTTCTTGGTGGCTTCCAGGGCCGCGACCTGCCGCTCGATCGCGCCGACCCGTTCACGCACCTGGGCGACCACCGCGCCGAACCCGATCACGCCGCCGAGGGCGCCCGCCGCGAGGTCGGTGGTGACGGCCCTGGCCATCACGCCCTTGATCCGGCCGGTCCGCTGGGACAGTTCGCCCATCCGCTGCTGGATCGCCTGGAAGTCCTGCTGAATCCGCGCCAATTCGCCCGGTTCGTAACCGAAACCCGCTGCCATTCCGTGTCCCCCCGTAGGACCTGACCTGACGTCTGCTGAGGTCGTTTATCCCATCACATCGCGTCGTGACGCAATCACCGGACCCTCCGGTTCGGCCACCGCGCATACCCTTTGCCCGGGTTTTGCAAACCCGCCGAACGGGTGTCCGTCGAGATGCCCGGGCTCCCCCGGCACGCGATCATGGCTGGTGCGGACCGTCCCGTCGGCGGGCCCGTGTACGGCTCACCGCCGTCGACCGCCGGCGCCCGACCGGAAAGGCTGGGTCTCGATGTTCCAACTCCTCTGGATTCTGTTGATCGGTTTCGTGCTGGGCGTGCTGGCCAAGCTGATCCTGCGTGGACCGCAGTCCATCCCGTGGTGGCTGACCATGCTGCTCGGTGCGGCCGGCGCACTGCTCGGAAACCTGGTGGCCGGCTGGATCGGCGTCCGGCACACCGGCGGCATCGACTGGATCAGGCACCTGCTCCAGATCGGTTTCGCCGTCGTCCTGGTGGCCTTCGTCGCCCCGGCCTGGAGCAAGTCCCGCTCGGGCAGGTAGCCCCCGCGGTCCACGGCCGACCCACCCACTGCCCGCCCGGCTCCCTGCCGGGCGGGCAGTGGCGTGCCGGGGGGCCCTTCGGGGACCGGACGGCGCGGCGGGCGACGCAGCGGCCGGTCAGGCGAAGCGGGAGCTGCGCACCGGCCCGGCCGAGCGGATTCGGTCCCGGCTGCCGGTCGCCCAGGTGGCGGCGGCGCGGGCCGCGAAGCCCGCCAGCGCCGCGTCCGGGTCGGGCGGGGTCGCCCCGTCGCCCGGGTCGGGCTCGGCGGAGGCGGCCAGGATCTCCCGGGCCAGCTCCTCGGCCGGGCGCTCGTCGGCCGGGGACGAGGTGACATCGCCGTCCTCGTCCACCACCGTCCGCGGCTCCCAGGGCGCGACGATCCGCTGCACCAGCAGGCCGCAGACGTCCGCCGACACCGCGGGGGTGTCCGTCCAGCAGGTGGCGTGCTCGTACAGCAGCTCGCCCGGGGCCCGCTCGTGCAGCGCGGCGAGCACCTCCCCGTCCAGCTCGTTCAGGTCGTACGCCACCACCAGCGTGTCCGGCGTGCCCGGCCGGTACGGGGCGGCGGGCAGGCCCAGCAGCTCGGCCGCGGCCAGGCCGAGCGCCCGGCTGCCCCGGTCGGGCAGCAGCGCGACGGCGGCGGGGCGGCGGCCGGTGGCGTCCAGCACGACGCGCAGCCGCTCCAGGCCGAGCCGACAGTCGTCCCAGCCGCCCTGGAAGTACGCCCAGCGGCCGGTCATCCCGGCGTCGTGGCCGTACGGGGAGAGGGTGGCGAGCAGGCCGCCGGTGAGCACGTGGTGCCAGCCGCGCAGGTCGGCCGGGCCGGCCGGCGGGACGGCGGCGGCCCGGGCCAGGGTGCGGCCGATCCGGTCGGCGGCGGGGCGCCAGGTGTCGTCGGGCGCGGAGAGCTGCCCGAAGACCTCCCGGGCGAGGTCGAGGTCCCCGGCCATCAGCGCGTTGTGCACCAGCAGGTAGCGGTCGGGCCAGTCGCCGGTGACGTCCCGGTGCTCCCGGAGCAGCTCGACGGCCTCGTGGTGCCGCTCGCCGTCCTCCAGCGCGACGGCCAGCTCCAGCAGCACCTGCCGCGGGTTCACCGCCGGCCCGGCCGGGCGGGAACGGCCGAACAGCCGCCGCTTGGCCGTCTTGGCCTCCGGCTCGGTGGCGGCCTGCCGCGCGCCGCGCAGCGCCTGGCGCAGCGCGGGGACGGCGAACTCGGACAGGCCGTGCTCGATGCAGGCGTACCCGTACGCGTACAGCGCGGCGGGGCCGGACGGGTCGGCGGCCAGTTCGGCGGCGGCGCCCGCCAGGTCGCCGATCCCCACCAGTTCGGCCAACTGCCTGACCGCCGGGGCGAGTTCGGCGGCGCTCAGGCCGTCGGCGACGCTCCGCAGTTCCCGGACGGCGCCCTGCGGGTCGCCGGCGTCGAGCAGTTCGCGGGCCTTGGTGAGGTCGGCGTGCACGCAGTCTTCTCCTGGAGTTCGGGGGTTCGGGGGTGGTCCACGGGGCGCCTCGGCACCGGCCGGGGCGCGCACCCGCCCGATCATCGCTGCGGCGCGCCGCCCGGCCAAACGGTTTTCCACCCGGCGGCCCGGCGGCCCGGCGGCCCGGCACCGGTGCGCCCCGTCCCTCTCCGCTACGACCGGCCTGCCGGTCTGCCGGTGTGTCACCGTCCGGTCCCGATGCGGTCCGGAATCCGCGTCTTCGCCCCGGCGGCCCGACGGACGGCCGTAGCGTCCTGCCCCGTACCGCCGCACGGGGTCCCAGCCGCCCCGTCCGGTCGGCCGCTCCGCCACCACGCACCCGGGAGGAACCCGCCATGACCAGACGCCGGCCGCTCGCCGCCCGCACCCTGCTCGCCACCGCGGCACTGGCCGCGACGATCACCCTCGCCGCCTGCGACCCGGAGGGCACGGACGCCGACGCCGCCCCGCCCACGTCCACTTCGGCCTCCGCGTCGGCTTCGGCGTCGGCTTCGGCGTCGGCTTCGGCGTCGGCTTCGGCGTCGGCTTCAGCGTCGGCATCCGCGTCCGCGTCCGCGTCGGGTGGCAAGCGCGCCCTGACCGAGGCCGCCACGGCGGGCGGGCTGGCCCGGGCCACCGGGGACGCGCAGCTGAGCGACGTGCCGGTCGACCCGGGCGAGATGCGCGAGGGGATGACCCTGGTGGAGGCCAACTACCGTCAGACGAAGGGCAGTTCCGGGCGACCGGTGCTGTTCGCCGGGGTCGACAACGTGCCCGAGGACCCGAGCAAGCGCCGCGAACACCTGTGGCGCGGCCTGATCGACTACGCGCTCGGCGAGGGCTCCACCGGCAGCCCCGGCACCTCCGTCGCCTACCCGGCCGGCCCGCTCGGCGGCAACCTGGAGTGCTTCCCGCTCGGCGCCGACGCCCTGTGCGGCTGGGCGGACGCCTCCACCGCCGCCGTCGCGCTGTTCCCCGCCACCTCCCCGGCGGACGCCGCCGCACGGTTCGTCCGGATGCGCGCCGACCTCGAGCACTGAGAACGCCGACAACGCCGAGAAGACCGACCCGCCGGACCGACCCGGTAGGCCGTCGGCACCGGGTCCAGGATGTTCTACCAGCCCAAGCGCCTTTCCGGAGAACGGAGTTGCCCGCTCTTCGCCCGTAGCCGAGTTCACCGTCCGGCCGGACGTGCGCGCCGGTCGCCCCGGCGTCCGCCGGGAAGACGGGAAGGGAGGGCTCCTTGTCGTGGCCCGGGCCGGAAACCTAAGGTCGTCAGGCACCCCGTCCCCGCCCGCAGAGGAGTCCGTTCCCCATGAAGCTGCTGCGCATCGGCGCGCCCGGTGAAGAGGTGCCGGCCGTCCTGGACGCCGACGGCACCGCGTACTCGCTGGCCGGGCTGACCCGTGACATCGACGGGGCGTTCCTCGCGGGGGGCGGGGTCGAACGGGTGCGGGCGGCGCTCGCGGCGGGGTCGCTGCCGGTGGTGGAGAGTGCCGGGGTGCGGCGGGGGGCGCCGGTCGCGCGGCCCGGGAAGGTGGTCTGCGTCGGGCTCAACTACCGGGACCACGCGGAGGAGACCGGGGCGGCGATCCCGGCGCGGCCGGTGGTGTTCATGAAGGACCCGGCGACGGTCGTCGGCCCGGACGACGAGGTGCTGGTGCCGCGCGGCTCGACCCGGACGGACTACGAGGTGGAGCTGGCGATGGTGATCGGGCAGCGGGCCCGCTACCTCGCCGACCCGGCCGGGGCCGCCGCGTGCATCGCCGGGTACGCGGTCAGCAACGACGTCTCGGAGCGGGAGTTCCAGCTCGACTTCTCCCCGCAGTGGGACCTCGGCAAGTCCTGCGAGACCTTCAACCCGCTCGGCCCCTGGCTGGTGACCCCGGACGAGGTGCCCGACCCGCAGGCGCTCGGCCTGCGGCTGAGCGTCAACGGCGAGTCGCGGCAGGACGGCAGCACCGCGCGCATGATCTTCGATGTGCCGTACCTGGTCTGGTACTTGAGCCAGTACATGGTGCTCAACCCCGGCGACGTGATCAACACCGGCACGCCGGCCGGCGTCGCCCTCGGCCGCCCCGACAAGCCGTACCTGCGGGCGGGCGACGTGGTCGAGCTGTCCGTCGACGGCCTCGGCACCCAGCGCCAGACCCTCGCCGACGCCTGAACGGGCCGACGGTCGGCCGGGCCGGGGTGCTAGAAATCCCTGGTGGACGATCCTTCCGAGCCCCCGGCCCTGCGTGCCTTCGTGGCGCTCGCCCCGCCCGACGAGGCCAAGGACGAGCTGGCCCGGGCGCTGCGCCCCGCCTACGAGGCGTACCCCGGGCTGCGCTGGAACCGGATCGAGGACTGGCACATCACGCTGGCCTTCCTCGGTGAACTCCCGTCCAGCGCCGTCCCGTTGCTGCGTTCCGCGCTGTCCGGCGCCGCCGTCGGGCGGCCCGCGCTGCGGCTGGGGCTGCGCGGCGGGGGCCACTTCGACGGGCGGCTGCTGTGGAGCGGCGTCGACGGGGACCTGGCGGGGCTGCACCGGCTGGCCGAGGAGGTCCGGGGCCTGGTGCGCGCCCGGGGCATCGGCTTCCGGGAGCGCCCGCTGCACCCGCACCTGACGCTGGCCCGGGCCCGCCGCGACGACGCCGGCAGCGTCCCGGCGAGCGCCGCCGTGCTCGCCGGGTTCACCGGCCGGAGCTGGTGGACGGCGCGCCTGCACCTGGTCGGCAGCAACACCGCCCGCGGCCCCGGCCCGATCCACTACCGCGACATCGAGTCCTGGCCCTTCGCCGCCGTCGGCCGCCCCGACCGCACCGCCTGAGGCCGCGCCGCCCGAAACCCCACCGCCCGGACCCCCGCCGTCCGAGGCCGCGCCGCCCGAAACCCCACCGCCCGCGACCCCGCGAACGTTTCACCCGCCCCGGCGGCCCCCGGAGCTGCGCGGACGGCCGGGGGCGCGGGCGCGGGATTGACAGCCCCGGCCCGCCTTCCCACCATGGGAGCGCTCCCAAGGCGGTCGGCGCACGCACCGGCGACCGCCCCGCGGCACCGTACGCCGCACCGCCCTCACATCCCCCGCCCCCGTCCGGACCCGGGGCCGCCGTGGCGCGGCCCCGGGCCGGCGCCCCACCCGGGAGGAACAACCCCCATGCTGTTCCGCAGGAGATCAGCCGGGCCCCGCCGCCCGCTCGCCGCGACGGCCCCGGCCGTCCTGGCCGTGCTCGCGGCGGCGCTGCCGCTGTCCGCCCCCGCCGCGGCGGCCGACCCCGTCCCCGTCGGCGACACCACGGTCACGGTGAACGCGAACGCGGGCCTGGGCACCGTCGGCCCGGCCGCGCTCGGCGTCAACACCGCCATCTGGGACTCCTCCATGAACGACCCGCAGGTGGCCTCGCTCTACCGGGATGCCGGGATCGGCGCGCTGCGCTACCCGGGCGGCTCGTACGCGGACATCTACCACTGGGCCGACCACACCGCGCCGGGCGGCTACGTCGCTCCGGGCACCGGGTTCGACGCGTTCATGGGGACGGTGCGGGCGACCGGCGCGCAGCCGATCCTGATCGCCAACTACGGTTCGGGCACCGCCCAGGAGGCGGCGGACTGGGTCCGGTACGCCAACGTCACCAAGGGCTACGGGGCGAAGTACTGGGAGATCGGCAACGAGATCTACGGCAACGGCGTCTACGGCAGCGGCTGGGAGAACGACACCCACGCCGACAAGTCGCCGGACCAGTACGCCCGGGAGGTCAAGGCGTACGCCGCGGCCATGAAGGCCGTCGACCCGACGGTGAAGATCGGCGCGGTGCTGACCATGCCCGGCAACTGGCCGGACGGCATCGTCGCGGCCGGCGACGGCGGCGACTGGAACCACACCGTGCTGGCCGCCGTCGCGCACGACGTGGACTTCGTCAGCGTCCACTGGTACCCGAACGCCGGCGGCGGCGAGCAAGCGCTGGCCGCCGTGCGGCAACTGCCCGGCGAACTGCGCGAGGTGCGCAGCCTGCTGGACCGGTACGCGGGCGCGGACTCGGCGCGCATCGGCATCGCGATGACCGAGGTGAACTCCGACTCCGGCAACGGCGCCCTCACCAGCCGCCCGAACGGCCTGTTCGCGGCGGAGGCGGTGAGCACCGCGCTGGAGAACGGCGTGTTCAGCGTCGACTGGTGGGACACCCACAACGGCGCGGGCCCGATCACCACTGTCAACGGGGAGACCGACTACGGCGACATGGGCCTGCTGTCGAACGGCAGTTGCACCGGCAGCGTCTGCGAGCCGGCCGTGAACACCCCGTTCGCGCCGTACCACGGCATCAAGGCGGTGGGCGCGCTCGACGACCCCGGCGACACCCTGCTGGCCTCCGGCGCCTCCGGCCCCGACGTCTCCTCGCACGCGGTGCTGCGGGCCAACGGCGACCTCGGCGTGCTGCTGCTGAACAAGAGCCCGTCCACCAGCCACGCCGTGGACCTGCGCTACCTCGGCTTCACCCCCGGCACCGCCGCCCCCGCGGTGCAGCGCTGGGCGCCCGGCGACCCGGGTCTGGTGGACGCCACCGGCACCGCCACCGCCGCCTCGGTGACCCTGGCCCCGTACTCGATCACCGTGCTGACCGTGCACGCCAAGCCCGGCACCGGCTCGACGGCCGCCACCGTCGGCACCCCCGGCGCGCCGCGCGCCACCGCGGTGGACGCCACCACCGCGACCCTGTCCTGGCCGGCCGCCACCGGTGCGGCGGACCGCTACGAGGTCTACGAACAGCTGGGCACCACCGTCCAGTTGATCGGCTCCGCCACCGGCACCTCCACCACCCTGCGCAACCTGCCGCCGGGCTCCCGGCACACCGTCAACGTGCTGGCCCGCGACCAGGCCGGACGCCTCTCCCAGCCCTCCGCCCCGCTGACCTTCACCACCGGCACCCCGGACGACAGCACCTGCACCGTCTCGTACCGGGTGACCAGCGGCTGGGGCAACGGCTTCGTGGCCGACGTCGTGGTGAGCAACACCGGCCCGGCGGACCTGAACGGCTGGACGCTGGACTTCGACTGGCCCTCCGCCGGACAGTCCGTCGGCTCCTGGTGGAACGCGGACATCGCCGCCACCGGGCAGCACGTCCGGGTCACCAACGGCCGGGACAACGCCCGCCTGGCGCCGAACGGCGGCACGTCCGCCGAGTTCGGCTTCGTCGGCGGCAACAACGGCGCCAACCCGTCCCCGACGGTGTTCCGGCTGAACGGCACGGTCTGCCGCACCACCGGCTGACCCTCCGCACCGGGCCGCCGCCCGCGTACCCGGCCGGGAGCCCCGCTCCCGGCCGGTCGGGCGCCGTTGACGGGCGAGTCAGGTCTCGTTGCCGACCGGAGCCGGGGACGGAACCGGGGACGTGGACGGAACCGGGGACGTGGACGGAGCCGGGGACGGGGCCCGGGTCGCGGTGGACGGGGAGAGGGCGGCGGCGGTGAGGGCCAGGAGCAGGACCGGCAGCATCGCGGCCCGCAGCCCGTGGTGCTCGCCGAGGAAACCGAGCGTCGGGGGGCCCGCGAGCAGGGCGACGTAGCCGATCCGGGAGGTGAGGGCGATCCGGGCGGTGGTGTCGGGGCCGGACTCCCCGGCGGCCGAGAGCGCGAGCGGGAAGCCGAGGGCAGTGCCCAGGCCCCAGAGCAGGACGGCGCAGCCCGCCGCGGCCGGGGAGTCGACGAGCGAGACCAGCGCGATGCCCGCGGCGGTGAGGAGCGCGCCGCCGCCGAGCACCAGGGGGCGGCCGAGGCGGGCGACCACGGGGCCGCCCGCGAAGCGGCCGGCGGCCATGGTGGCGGCGAACCCGGCGTAGACCAGCGAGCCGAGGCCGGCCGGCATGTCGTGGCCGTCGACCATCAGCAGCGGCAGCCAGTCGGTGGCGGAGCCCTCGGCCAGCGTCATCGCGAACACCACGCCGCCGATCAGCAACAGCCGCGGGTCGAGGGAGGGCCGCCGGCCCGCCGCCACCGCCGCCGGGGCACTGCCGGGAACCGGCGCGTCGGTACCGGCGTCGGCACCGCTGGCGGCACCGGCACCGGCACCGGCACCGGCACCGGTGGCGCGGCCGAGGCCGGGGCGCAGGCCCGGCAGGGCGAGGGCGAACAGCACGGCGGTCACCAGCAGGACGGCGGCCAGGTGCCAGGGGACGGGCAGGCCGATCGCGGCGCCGCCCGCGCCGAGGGCGGCGCCGATCAGGGTGCCGAGGCTGTAGCAGCCGTGCAGGGCGGGCAGGACGGGGCGGCCGTACGCGCGTTCCACGTCGGCGCCGTCGACGTTGCTGGCGACTTCCGAGAGGCCCACGCCCGCGCCGATCAGCAGCAGGCCGAAGGCCACCAGCGGGGCCGAGGAGAGGGCCGCGCCCAGGGCGGTGGTGCCCGAACTGGCCAGCACCAGGCCCATGCCGGTGATGATGACGGGCCGGGTGGAGAACCGGGCCACCAGCGCGCCGGCCGCCAGGATGCCGAGCATCGAGCCGATCGACATCCCGAAGAGCACCAGGCCCATCTCGGCGGTGGAGGCGTGCAGCCGGTCCCGGACGTCGGGGGTGCGGGTGACCCAGGTGGCGAGCGCCAGCCCGGGTATCCCGAAGCAGAGTTGCAGGGCCCGGCGGTGCCGGCGGACCGCCGCGCCGGGTGGCCGGGGTCCCGAGCGGTCCGCCGGAGGAACCCCCGGCGGGGCCTGCACGGGGACACGGGACTCCGGGTTGGACTCCATGGGAACGCGGGCCTCCGGGGGACGGGACAGGCGGAACGGGCGGAACGCACCGAACGGGCTGAACGGACCTGGGAAGCGGACCGGTCGGTGCCCCCACGCACCCTAGCCGCGCCCCGTCCCGACCCTCCGCCCGGGGCGGAATCCCGCGTTCCGGTGCGCCCGGCCGACCCCTCCGACGTGCCGGTTTCAGGTCGTCTCCGAGCCTCACAATGGGAGAGCGCTCTCCCGCTTGACATGCATTCTCCCAGCTCCGCACACTGCTGGGGCGAGAGAGCGCTCTCAGCGCTCCCCTCTCTCTCGCTGCGCGCCCGCACATCCCACCCCCCACCTGCACGCGCACCCGAGGAGCCGTCAGATGCTCGCGCCACGCCCCCACCTCCACTGGAGGACGCCGCTGTGCGCCCTCCTCGCCGTCGCCGCCCTGCTGGCGAGCCTGTTGCTCGCCCTGGCCCCGGCGCCGACCGCCCACGCCGCCGGGACCCTGCTCTCGCAGAACAAGCCCGCGACCGCCTCCAGCACCGAGAACGCCGGAACGCCCGCCTCCGCCGCCGTCGACGGCAACACCGGCACCCGCTGGTCCAGCGCCGCCGCCGACCCCCAGTGGCTCCAGGTCGACCTCGGCTCCAGCCAGGCGATCAGCCAGGTCGTCCTCCAGTGGGAGACCGCCGCCGCCAAGGCGTACCAGCTCCAGTTCTCCGCCAACGGCTCGACCTGGACCACCGCCTACTCCACCACCACCGGCACCGGCGGCACCGAAACCCTGAACGTGACCGGCACCGCCCGCTACGTCCGGATGTACGGCACCGCCCGCACCACCCAGTACGGCTACTCGCTCTGGGAGTTCCAGGTCTACGGCGGCTCCTCCGCGCCCGGCACCTGCGGCACCCAGAACGCCGCGCAGAACCGGCCCGCGACCGCCTCGTCCACCGAGAACGCCGGGACGCCCGCCTCCGCCGCCGTCGACGGCAACACCGGCACCCGCTGGTCCAGCGCCGCCGCCGACCCCCAGTGGCTCCAGGTCGACCTGGGCACCGTCCAGACCGTCTGCCGGGCCGTGCTCCAGTGGGAGACCGCCGCCGCCAAGGCGTACCAGCTCCAGCTGTCCACCGACGGCACGAACTGGACCACCGCCTACTCCACCACCACCGGCGCGGGCGGCACCGAGACACTCAACCTCACCGGCAGCGCCCGCTACGTCCGGGTGTACGGCACCGCCCGCACCACCCAGTACGGCTACTCGCTCTGGGAGTTCCAGGTCTTCACCACCGGGACGGGCTCCTCGCCCAGCCCGAGCCCGACCTCCGGCACCGACCCGTTCTGGGGTGACACCAGCACCATCCCGCCGGCCTCGAACGTGCTGACGGTCAAGGTGCTGAACCGCACCAACGGCGCCTACCCGGACAGCCAGGTCTACTGGAGCTTCAACGGGCAGACCCACTCGATCGCCGAGCAGCCCTACCTCGACATGCCCGCCAACTCCTCCGGCCGGATGTACTTCTACCTCGGTTCGCCGACCAGCCGGTACGCCGACTTCATCGAGTTCACCGTCGGCGCGAACGTGTTCAACGGCAACACCACCCGGGTCGACGCCTGGGCCCTGCCGCTGGCGATGCGGCTGCACACCACCGACGGCTACGACGTGCAGGTCGGTGACGCGCAGTCGGTGTTCAACGAGAGCCGCACCCAGCTGTTCCAGGACTTCGCGAACGCCGTGCCGCAGGAGTTCAAGGTGCTGGCGCAGACCGAGGCCCCGTACCGGATCATCGCGCCGGGCAGCGACCCGAGCTTCCGCACCGGCGGCGTGAACGCCAACTACTTCACGGCGTACGCGAATTCGGTCGGCGTGAACGAGCCCACCTCGAACATCTTCGGCTGCGCGGGCACCCTGGCCGGCGACCCGGGCATGTGCGCGGCGCTCAACCGGCACGTCGCCACGCTGCCGCAGAGCCAGTGGTCCGACCCGAGCAAGTACTACGCGGCGGGCCCGGCCAACTACTACGCCAAGTTCTGGCACGACCGCGCGATCGACTCGCTGGCGTACGGCTTCCCGTACGACGACTACGCGAGCCAGTCCTCCTACATCTCGCACGCGAACCCGCAGTGGCTGGAGGTCGCGGTCGGCTACTGAGCCCGGCCGCCCGTCCGTCCCTTCGACCACCGTCCGCGAGGAGAACCGTGAACGCACGCGCAGCACGCCCACCGGGCTTCACGCCGGTGCCCCGACCCACCGTCAGAACGCTGTGGACGGCGGCGCTCGCCGTCCTGGCCCTGCTCACCACCCTGCTGGTCTCCGGCGCGCCCGCCGCGCAGGCCGCCCCGACCCTGCTCTCGCAGAACAAGCCCGCGACGGCCTCGTCCACCGAGAACGCCGGGACACCGGCCTCGGCCGCCGTCGACGGCAACACCGGCACCCGCTGGTCCAGCGCCGCCGCCGACCCCCAGTGGCTCCAGGTCGACCTGGGAGCCGTCCAGACGGTCAGCCAGGTCGTCCTCCGGTGGGAGACGGCCGCCGCCAAGGCGTACCAGCTCCAGTTCTCCGCCAACGGCTCGACCTGGACCACCGCCTACTCCACCACCACCGGCGCGGGCGGCACCGAGACGCTCAACGTCAGCGGCACCGCCCGCTACGTCCGGGTGTACGGCACCGCCCGCACCACCCAGTACGGCTACTCGCTCTGGGAGTTCCAGGTCTACGGGACGGCCGGGAGCGGCGGGGGCGGGGCTGTCTGCGGCACCCAGAACGCCGCGCAGAACCGGCCGGTGACCGCCTCCTCGCAGCAGAGCGACGCCTTCCCGGCCGCCGCGGCCGTGGACGGCGACGCGGGCACCCGCTGGTCCAGCGCCGCGGCCGACCCGCAGTGGCTCCAGGTCGACCTCGGCTCCGCGCTGACGCTCTGCCGGGCCGTGCTGAGCTGGGAGGCCGCGTACGCCACGGCGTTCCAGCTCCAGACCTCGACCGACGGCACGAACTGGTCCACCGCCTGGTCCACCGCCACCGGCACCGGCGGCACCCAGACCGTGGACCTCGCCGCCACCGGCCGGTACGTGCGGGTGTACGGCACCGCGCGGGCCACCCAGTACGGCTACTCGCTCTGGGAGTTCCAGGTCTTCACCGGCGGCAGCGGCGGCAGCACCAGCCCCTCGCCGTCCCCGTCCCCGTCACCGTCCCAGTCCGGCGGCGGCGGCTGCGGCACCGTCAACGCGGCGCTCGGGCACCCGGCCACCGGGTCCTCGGTGCAGGACGGCAACCCGGCGTACGACGCGTTCTACGCGACCGACGGCAGCACCCTGACCCGCTGGTCCAGCGAGGTCGGGGAGCCGCAGTGGATCGTGGTGGACCTCGGCGGGAACCTGCCGGTGTGCCAGGTGGTGCTCCAGTGGGAGAACGCGTACGCCAGCGGGTTCCGGATCGATCTCTCCCCCGACAACGCCACCTGGACCACGGTCTACTCCACCACGACCGGCACCGGCGGCACCCAGACCGTGAACGCCTCCGGCACCGGCCGCTACCTGCGGCTGTACGCCACCACCCGGGCCACCGGGTACGGCTTCTCGCTCTGGGAGCTGGCCGTCCGCACGGTCGGCAACCAGACCGTCACCATCCCCCCGCCGCCGCCGAAGCCCGCACCGGGCAGCTGCCCGTGGATCAACCGGCCGGACGTGCCGGTCGCCACCCGGGTCGCCCAGCTGATGGGCGCGATGACCCAGGAGCAGAAGGACCGGATGCTGTACGGCGACGGCTCGGAGGTGTACATCGGGCAGATCGCCGGGCAGCCCGCCCTGTGCATCCCGGACGTCAACTTCGAGGACGGGCCGAGCGGCGTCGGCGACGGGCTCGGCGGCGTCACCCAGTTCCCGGACGGCGAGGTGTCCGCGGCCACCTTCGACACCGACTACGTGCACGAGTTCGGCGTGGCGGTCGGCCAGGAGTTCGCCGGCAAGGGCGTGCACGTCTCGCTCGGCCCGACCGTCAACATGGTGCGCGACCCGCGCTGGGGACGGGCCTACGAGACCTTCGGCGAGGACCCGTACCTGAGCGGGCAGATCGCCAGCGCCGACGTCCAGGGCATGCAGAGCCAGGGCGTGATGGCCGAGGTCAAGCACGTGGCCGCGTACAACGTCGAGCAGCCCTCGGCGCCCGGCAACGAGATCGTCGACACCCGCGCCCTCCAGGAGATCTACCTGCCGGCCTTCCAGACCGCGATCGAGAAGGGCGGCGCGGCGGCGCTGATGTGCGGGTACAGCATGGTCAACGGCGAGTACTCGTGCCAGAACCCGGCGCTGGAGAACGTCGCGATGTACCAGCAGGCCGGCTTCCAGGGCTTCATCACCTCGGACTGGGGCGGCATCCACTCCACCGTGCCCTCGGCCAACGCGGGCGAGACGGTCGAGATGCCGTTCAGCGGCTTCTTCGCCACCGCGCTGCTCCAGGCCGTCGCCAACGGCCAGGTCACCCAGGCGACCTTCGACACCATGGTCTCCCGGGTGCTGACCCAGATGTTCCGCTTCGGCCTGTTCGACAAGGCGCCCAGCGGCTCCAAGACCGCCATCGTCGCCACCCCGGCGCACCGGGCGGTCGCGCTGCGCGGCGCCGAGGAGGGCACCGTCCTGCTGAAGAACAACGGCCTGCTGCCGCTCGACGCCAACGGCGGCCGCTCGCTCGCGATCATCGGCACCCAGGCCGGGCCCGGCACGCTCACCTCGGGCGGCGGCAGCGGCAACGCCACCAGCTCCGGCACCTACACCCCGCTGTACGGCATCCAGCAGCGCACCGCGGGGACGAACACCACCGTCGCCTACAACGACGGCACCGACCAGGCCGCCGCGGTCGCGCTCGCCAGGTCCTCGAACGTGGCGATCGTCTTCGCGGCCGACAACTACGGCCACGAGACCGCCGACACCACCACGCTCACCCTGCCCGACAACCAGGACGCGCTGATCTCGGCGGTGGCCGCGGCCAACCCGAACACCGTCGTGGTGCTCAGCAACAACTCCGCGATCATGATGCCCTGGCTGAATCAGGTCGCGGGCGTGTTCGAGGGCTTCTACCAGGGCCAGGAGTTCGGCGAGGCGATCGCGGCGCTGCTGTTCGGCGACGTCAACCCGTCCGGGCACCTGCCGATCACCTTCCCCGCCTCGCTCTCCCAGGTCCCGGCGAACACCCCCGCGCAGTGGCCGGGCACCGGCGGCACCGTGCAGTACTCGGAGGGCCTGAAGATCGGGTACCGCTGGTACGACACGAACAACCTCACCCCGCTGTTCCCGTTCGGCCACGGCCTGTCCTACACCAGCTTCGCGTTCGGCAACCTCCAGGTGGGGCCGCTGACCAACGGCAGGGCGACGGTCACCGCGACCGTCACCAACACCGGCAGCCGGGCCGGGACGGAGGTCGCCCAGCTGTACGTCGGCGCCCCGGCCGCCACCGGCGAACCCCCGCACCAGCTCAAGGGCTTCCAGCGGATCACCCTGAACCCCGGCGCGTCCGGCACCGTCACCTTCACCGTGACGGCGCACGACCTGGCGCACTGGGACACCGCGAGCAGCAACTGGACCGCCACGGCGGGCAGTTACCAGATCCTGGTCGGTGACAGCTCGCGCAACCTGCCGCTGACCGCCACCCTCGCCAACCCGACCACCGTCGTCGCCAACGCGATGGACTGACCCCGTCCCCTTCCCGCCCCGGCCGGGGGCACCCTCCTCGGGGTGCCCCCGGCCCTCGTCTTCTCCGCTTCCCCGCTTCTCCGCTTCTCCGCTTCTCCGCTTCTCTTCGGCGGCTGCGGTGGCTGCGGCGGCCTCTCCGACCGTCCGGGTGTCGGGTGTCAGGCGTCGGGCGTCAGGCGTCAGGCGTTGGGGTCGAACGGGATGCCCGCGGGCATCGCGTGCGCCAGCGCGTACGCGAAGTCCCCGTCGCCGATCTTGATGGTGGCCGCGCCGAAGTCGGCCGCCAGCAGCTTGTCGCGGTAGCCGGCCGGGTAGCCGTCCCAGCCGACCAGGCGCGGGTAGAACCAGTTGCCGGTGGCGTTCTCGGCCGGCTCGTCGTTGGCGTTGGCGAACCGGAAGTCGTGGGTGGAGACGCCGTCCTTGTGGTAGACGATCTTCGGGTGGGTGCCGTCGAAGCGGATCGCCGAGCGGGCGGCGACCTGGTAGCCGCTGTGCTGGGAGACCGACACGTACTGGACCTGGTCGTCGTGCACCCACACCAGCACGTGCTCCCAGTCGTGCCGGTGCCCGATCGCCGCCGGGCCCAGGGTGGCCTGGTCCTTCTCGAAGTAGCTGGCGTACATCAGCGCGCACCAGCCGTTGTTGCACCTGGTGCGCGAGTAGGTGTTGGAGTCGGCGAGCTGGGCGTAGTCGCGGCAGTGGCCGTTGACGTCGCCGCCGAGCTTCAGCCCCGGGTTGATCGTGCCGTCGGCGCCGATCGCGGCCGTGGCGTAGCAGCCGTCCTTGTCGTAGTCGTACGCCGGGGAGAAGGTCTGGTCCAGCCCCGGGGCGTTCTGCGGCAGCCGGGTCAGCACGTTGGCCCCGGCGGAGGTCGGCAGCGCCACGACGAGCGCCGTCGCGGCGGCCAGGCCGAGCAGGGCCCTGACCGGAGAACTCGGCTTGCGCATGGTGGCTCCTCGTCAGCCGTCGCGTGCGGTGCGGTCCGCCGCTCCGGGCGGCCGACGGGCCGTCAACTCCGGTGCGGGCACGGCGAATCTAGAGCGGGCACCCACGACCGTCAAGGCGTGGACCGGGGCGTCGGACGACCCCCGCGCCGGGCGCGCCGACGCGGGGGTACGGGGGTGCGGGGGTGCGGGGTGGTGCCCGAGAGGTGGCCTGGCGGGGAACGCCGGTCGAGGCGGGGCGGCGGCGCGCCCGCGGGCTCGGGTGCCGCGTCCCCCCGGGCTCCGCTGCCGCGCCCTCGGGCTCCGGTTCCGGCTCCGGCTCCGCAGCCTCAGGCTTCGGCGACGCGCTCCAGCCAGTCGCCGAACAGTGCGCTCTCGTGCGGGGTGAACACCTCCAGGCCGGGCAGCGCGGCACGCAGGGTGACCGCGGCCGTGGCCGGGACGGAGAGGGCGAGTTCCTGGGGGTCGACCAGGACCGTGCTGCGGACCGCCTCCCAGGCCAGGTCGGCCAGGGTGGTGTCGCGGCTCTCCTCGGGCTGGTCGATCAGGGTGAGGACGACCCCGGTGCCGGCCGCCCGGATCAGGTCGACGGCGCGCCGTTCGGGGACGCGCAGCCGCCCGGCCCGGGCGACCCGGCCCACCCGCTGCCGCAGGATCCGCAGCCCGGCCTCGGCGGCGGACCGCCCGTCCGGGCTCGGCGCCGTGGTGTGCATCAGCCGGAACAGCGCCGGGTTGACCAGGCCGAAGCCGATGTGCAGGTCCCAGCCGGCGCGCAGCCCGCGCACCGGGTCCTCGTCCGCGTCGACCGGCGGTTTGCGCGCCATGTAGGTGGCGAAGCCGTGCTCGGCGACGGCGTCCAGCAGGCCGTCCTTGTCGCCGAAGAGGCGGTAGATGGTGGGGGCCTGGACGCCCGCGGCGAGCGCCACCGAGCGGGTGGTGACCGCGTCGGGGCCGTCGGCGGCGAGCAGTTGGGCGGCGACCTCGACCAGCCGGGCGCGGACGGCGTCGCGCGAGGTCTGCGGGGGGCGGGGACCGGCATCGTTCACGTTTCCAATGGTATCTCACGTTTGTTATCGATGAATTTCCAGTGCTAACGTTAAAAGCGAAACACCGATAACACGTGGAGTGGACCATGATCGTCATCACCGGAGCCACCGGCGCGCTCAACGGCGCCACCGTCGACCACCTGCTGGCCCGCGTCCCGGCCGCGGAGATCGTCGTCGCCGTGCGCGAACCCGCCCGGGCCCGGCGGTTCGCCGACCTCGGCGTGCGGGTGCGCCGCGGCGACTACGCCGACCCGGCCTCGCTGCCCCGCGCCTTCGAGGGCGCCGACCACCTGCTGCTGGTCTCCGCCAGCGACCCGGGCGCGGACGCCGTCGCCCTGCACCGCACCGCGATCGACGCCGCCGTCGCGGTCGGCGTCGGCCGCGTCCTCTACACCAGCCACCAGGGCGCCCACCCCGACAGCGCCTTCAAGCCCGCCCGCGACCACGCCGCGACCGAGCGGCTGCTCGCCGACTCCGGCCTCGCCTGGACCGCCCTGCGCAACGGCTTCTACGCCCACAGCCTCACCCACCTGGCCGGGCCCTGGCGCGAGACCGGCACCCTCACCGTTCCCGCCGACGGCCCGGTCTCCTGGACCGCCCGCGAGGACGCCGCCGAGGCCGCCGCGGTCATCCTCG
Organism: Kitasatospora fiedleri; assembly: GCF_948472415.1. Lineage (NCBI taxonomy): Bacteria > Bacillati > Actinomycetota > Actinomycetes > Kitasatosporales > Streptomycetaceae > Kitasatospora > Kitasatospora fiedleri. The sequence continues at coordinate 1,247,902 of NZ_OX419519.1, forward strand.
CCGCCCTCGGCGGGTACGGCGGCCCGGGCGCCGACGGACAGGACGGCCCGGCCGCCCTCGGACACGACGGCCCGGCCGCCCTCGGACACGACGGCCCGGCCGCCCGCGGGTACGACGGCCCGGTCACCCTCACCGCCACCGAGGCCCCCACCTTCCACCAGGTGGCCGACCTCGCCGCCGAGCTGACCGGCCGCCCGGTCCGCTGCGTCACCGTCGACCCCGAGGAGTGGGTGGCCACCCAAGTGGCCTCGGGCGCACCGGAGTTCATGGCCCGCTTCACCCTCGGCATCTACCAGGCCGCCGCCCGGGGCCACTTCGCGGGCACCGACCCGCTGCTGTCCGCCCTCCTCGCCCGCGAGCCCCGCACCGTCCGCGACCTGCTCGCCACCGCCGCCTGACCTGACACGGCGGAGGCCGCCACCCCGGCTCGCGGGGTGACGGCCTCCGGTCGGAGCCGTTCGTGCCGGTGCGGCGTCAGCCGGTGAAGGCGGCGGTGCCGTTGGGGGTGCCGAGGCCGGTCGGGCCGTCGTAGCCGGCGCCGGCCTTGCAGAGGTAGGAGGGCGAGCAGGAGCCGTTCGAGCCGGAGGTCACGTCGAAGAGCGCGGAGGTGTGGGCGTAGGGGAAGGACGCCGGGCTGGAGCCGCTGGAGGGGTTGCCGCCCAGGGCGTAGACGCCGGCGATGATCGGGGCCGCGGCGCTGGTGCCGCCGTAGACGGCCCAGCCGCTGCCGCCGTAGGTCTGGTAGACGGCGACGCCGGTGGCGGGGTCGGCGACGGCCGAGACGTCGGCGATGGTGCGCTTGGTGCAGCCGGTGTCCTTCTGCCAGGTCGGCTTCGCGTCGTACTTGGAGCAGCCGGAGCCGGTGCCCTCGGTGGAGTTGGTCAGCCAGACGCTCTCCGACCAGCCGCGGGCGCTGGAGTCCCGCTTGAGGGCGGTGCCGCCGACCGCGGTCACGTACTTGGAGGCGGCCGGGTACTGGGCGCCGTAGGCGGAGTCGCCGGAGGAGACGGTGATGGCGACGCCCGGGTGGTTGAAGTACGAGGAGTCGTACGAGGTGTCGGCGGAGGACTCCGAGCCGCCGTAGCTGTTGGAGACGAACTTGGCGCCCAGGCTCACCGCGGTGTTCACCGAGGTGCCGAGGTTGGCCATGGTCGCGCTGCTCGCCTCGACCAGGACGATGTGGGCGTTGGGGGCGATCGCGGAGACCATGTCGAGGTCGAGCGATATCTCGCCCGCCCAGCCGGAGTTGTTCGCCGGCAGGCTGCTGCCGCCGGTCTGGTTGACCTGCTTGAAGCACCCACTGGCCTTGGTGCAGGCGGGCAGTCCGTACTGGGAGCGGTAGACGGCCATGTCCGACTCGGCGTTCGGGTCGTTGTACGCGTCCACGATCGCGATGGTCGTCCCGGCGCCGCCGTTGGCGGGCAGCTTGTAGGCGCTCAGCAGGTCGCTCGGCCCGAAGCCGGACGGGGTGGCGTTCGGGGTGACGCCGAGCTGCCGGACGCCCTCCACCGTGCTGGTCACGCGCAGCGCGTGACAGGCCACGGTGTCGCCGTGGGCGAGGGTGTCGCACGCCTTGACCCAGGACGTGCCGTCCTTGCCGTACACCTGCGGGTCGGCCGCCGCGCCCGCCGGGGCGGCGGCCGTGAAGGCGGAGAGGAGGAGGGCGGCGGTGCCCGCGACGGCGAGGGCCGTACGGCGGGCTGCGGCGGAAGTGCGCATGCGGAGGTGCCTCCTTGGCTGGGGTAGACCGGAAGCGGTGCAGGCCGGGCCGCACCGGCGGAGGGTGTCCGCCCGCGTGACCGGGCCGGGCCTGACGGCGGGATTCGGGGCCGCCGTCGAGCCGGGGAGTCCGTGCAACACCGGACTGGCGTTCGACAGTAGGCGGGCATGCTCATGCCCAACAAGCGGCCCGGGACGATCCGAACCGCACCTTTACCCAACGGGCCTGACGCTTGGCCAGTCGACGCCCCTTCGCCTGGGGAGGGTTTGCCTCCGCTTCCGCCTCAGGCCGTCCCCTCCGCCACTTCCACCCCCTTCCGCCGCTTCCGCCCCCGACCCCCGGGAACCCGGCCGTGACCGTCGCCGGACCGGGCGGTGACACCGTCACAGTCCGGGAACAGGCCGCGCCCCTCCCCTGTCGCGGCGCACCCGACTCCTGCCACAGTGAACCGGTCGCAGGCCACGGGGGCCGCACGGGAACGAGGTTGGCAGATGAGAACACGTCTGGCAGGAGTGCTGCTCGCCCTGGCACTGGCGGGCGGCGGCGCTACGCTGGCCACCGGCACGGCGTCCGCCGCACCGCGCACCACCGCGGTCACGGCCGCCGCCCAACAGGCACCCGCCGCCGCACCGGCGACCGGCACCCAGACCCGGCCCCAGGCCCCGACCGGCCAACGGGACCAGCACGCCAGCCAGTTGGCGAAGAGCAAGGCGAAGAAAAAGAAGAAGTCCAAGGGCGGCCTGATCGGCTTCCTGCTGGTGTCCGTGATCGTGATCGCGGTGATCGCCCTGGTGGTCTGGCTGATCTTCCGCAAGCTCCGCCGCCCCTGACCCACCCCGGCCCGCCATCGGGACCTCGATGGCGGGCCGTAGTGCGGCAGCCGGGCAACCGGACCCCCACCACCCAAGTCGCCCCCGCCGCGCCGGAGTCGGCGGGGGTCGATGCCCCGCCCGCACTTCGCCGTCGATGCGCTGGGCGGTGATCGGCGGCATGGCCCGCCGACTCACGCGCGGACGGCCTGCTCGGCGCTCCGGCCCGGGGCCTCCTCGCCCTCTTGCCACGACATCCGCACTACCGCTTCTGAGCCCTGTACCGCTTGAGGAGAGCGGTAAGCCGCTCCGGATCGGCCCCACCGTTCAGTTCGGCAGTGAGATCGTCGGGGCAGAGCTCGTAAAGGTCACCCCACCACCGGCGCCCCCGGTTGTCCCAGATGCGGTATCCACCAGGAACACCTCTGGCCACGTAGCGACGCCTACTCACGAGGCCATCCGCTGAAAGCGATTCCCACGTCCGTAGCCCACTTCCCTTCCCGCACGATCTGCGGGCAGCAGGCTACGACGGATCTTCCACGCGGTCACGAGAAAACAGGGTCGATCCAGAAGCCCTCGCAGGGCGCCGGCGCACCGGCCGCCTGCGAGGGCGCTCACCGCAGCACGGCACCACCGTCCGGGCCATGTCCTCCTGCGGTCGGACCGGACCTTGACGACGGCCCACCTGACGGAGGACGACAGCTCCGGCCGGCCGCACTGCGGGTGTCGCCGTCCGGGCGGAGCAGAACGCGGGCCAGGTCCTGCGGAGGTCAGGGTGCGATGTTCTCCAGGTCCTCCAGCAGGCTCGGGTGGGTGGGCGTCCAGCCGAGGGCGGCGCGGGTGCGGGTGCTGGTGGCGGGCTGGTCGGTGGCGAAGATCGGGCCGAGGAAGCCGAAGTCCTCCTGCGGGACGGGCCGGACCGGGAGGTCGAGGCGCCGGCCGATGACCGCGGCGATGTCGCGGACCCGGTCGCCCTCGTCGGCGACCGCGTGGTAGACGCCGCCGGCGGGGGACTGCTCCAGGGCCAGGCGGAACAGCACGGCGGCGTCGCGCGCGTGGACGGCGGGCCAGCGCTGCCCGCCGTCGCCCGGGTAGCCCGCGACGCCGGTGCGGCGGGCGGCCTCGGTGAGCAGTCCGGCGAAGCCGCCGGCGCCGTTGTCGTGCACGGTGCGCGGCATGCGCACCGCGGAGCTGCGCACGCCCCGGGACGCCAGCGCGAGCGCGCGGGCCACGGTGCGGCTGCGCTCGGCGACCGGGCCCTCGGGCAGGGCGTCCTCTTCGGTGGCGGGCCGACCCGGTACGGCGGGGGTGCCCGAGACCACGACCAGCGGGCGGTCCGTGCCCACCAGGGCCTCTCCCAGCGCGTCGACGGCGGCGGCCTCCTCGGCCATCGCCCGGACGAACGCGTCCGGCGCGCTGAAGTCGTTGCCGAAGGCGAGGCTGATCACGCCGTCGGCCTGCCGGGCGCCCTCGCGCAGGACGTCCAGGTCGGTGAGGCTGCCGCGCAGGACGTCGGCGCCGGCCGCCTGCGCCTTCGCGGCCGACGCGTCGGAGCGCGCGAGCGCGGTGACGCGGTGGCCCGCGGAGAGGAGTTCGGCGAGGACCGCAGATCCGATCAGGCCCGTCCCGCCGGTGATGAACACGTGCATGGGAGTCTCCCCAGAGTGATGCAACAGGTGTCTCATCAATGTACACGCGATGCGTCACCTGTCGCATCACGTACGATGGCGGCATGCCACGATGGAAGCCCGACGCCCGGCAGCGCCTGGTAGCCGAAGCACTGCGGCTGTTCGCGGAGCAGGGCTACGACGCCACCACCGTCTCCCAGATCGCCGAGCGGGCGGGTCTGACCCGCAGCACCTTCCACCGCTACTTCGGCGACAAGCGGGACGTCCTCACCGCGGGCCAGGAGACGCTCGGCCGCCTGCTGGCCGACGGCATCGGGGCCGCCCCGCCCTCGGCCACCCCGCTGGAGGCCGTGTGGGCCGGGCTGGAACGGGCCGCCGCCGCGATGACGCCCTTCAACCGCGAGATCAGCCCGCTGATGCGGGCGGCGGTCGAGGCGAACCGGGAGCTCCAGGAGGGCCTGGAACAGAAGCACGCCGGCCTCGCCGCCGCGATGGCCGAAGCGCTCGGGAGGCGGCAGGTGCCCCGACCGGCGGCGCGGATAGCGGCCGAGATCGGCGTGCTCGCCTTCACCACGGGCTACCAGCGGTGGAACCCCGAACGGGACGACGAGGAACTCACCCCCCACCTCCGGGCGGCGTTCGAGGAACTGCGCTCGGCCGTCACCGACCTGCGGTAGCCCCCCGGCCGCCCCGGCAGGTGGCACCGACCTCGGCGACGTCGTCGCCCTCGCCCGCCCCGCCCCTTCGACGACCCCCGGTCGACGCACCGCCCGCCGACCCGGACGATTCCGCGGACGGGGGATCATGGTGCGTCAGCACGTGGTCACGGAGCCCGCTCCAGGGCGGTCCGGTCGAGTGGAACAGGGAACGGGATGAAGGTCGGGTTCGGGTGGAAGCTGCACGGGGACGGGCGGGCGCCGCGGCCGGGGGCGGTGGTGCGGCCGGACGAGCGGCTGTCGTGGGGGCGGACGGTCGGGCTCGGGGCGCAGCACGTGGTGGCGATGTTCGGGGCGACGTTCGTGGCGCCGGTGTTGATGGGTCTGGACCCGAACCTCGCGGTGATGGTGTCGGGTGTGGCGACGGTGTTCTTCCTGCTGGTGACGCAGGGGCGGATTCCGTCGTACCTGGGCTCCAGCCTGTCGTTCGTGGGCGTGGCGGCGGTGATCAAGACCCAGGGCGGGGACGCGTCGACGCTGACGGGTGCGCTGCTGGTGGTGGGTGCGGTGCTGGCGGCGTGCGGGGCGGTGGTGCAGGGGTTCGGGGCGCGGGTGATCCACGCGGTGCTGCCGCCGGTGGTGACGGGCGCGGTGGTGATGCTGATCGGGTTCAACCTGGCGCCGGTGGCGGCGGGGACGTACTGGCCGCAGGACCAGTGGACGGCGCTGCTGACGATGGCGTTCACGGCGCTGGCGCTGGTGGTGCTGCGCGGGTTCTGGTCGCGGATCGCGATCTTCCTGGGGCTGGTGTTCGGCTACGCGGCGTCCTGGCTGTTCGACCGGGTCTTCGGGCGGATCGACTCGCCGGTGGGCGGCGGGGCGTCGACGGAGCACTGGCGCCTCGACCTGTCGGGTGTCGGCAAGGCGGACTGGATCGGCCTGCCGTCGCTGCACGCGCCGAGCTTCTCGACCTCGGCGGTGTTGGTGGCGCTGCCGGTGGTGGTGGCGCTGATCGCGGAGAACGCCGGGCACGTGAAGGCGGTCTCGGAGATGACGGGTGACCCGCTGGACGACCGGATGGGCACCGCGATCATGGCGGACGGCGCGGCGACGGTCCTCTCCACGGCGGTGGGCGGTCCGGCGACGACCACGTACGCGGAGAACATCGGCGTGATGGCGGCGACCCGGGTGTACTCGACGGCGGCGTACTGGTGCGCGGCCGGCTTCGCGATCCTGTTCGGCCTGTGCCCGAAGTTCGGCGCAGTGATCGCGGCGGTCCCGGGCGGGGTGCTGGGCGGCATCACGGTGGTGCTGTACGGCATGATCGGCCTGCTGGGCGCGCAGATCTGGATCCACAACAAGGTGGACCTGACCAACCCGCTGAACCTGGTACCGGTCGCGGCGGGCGTGATCGTCGGCATCGGCAACGTGACGCTGAAGTTCACCGACGACTTCGAGTTGAGCGGCATCGCGCTGGGCACCCTGATCACGCTGCTCGGCTACCACGGCCTGCGCGCCCTGGCCCCCGCCCACCTCAAGGCGGGCCCGGCGGACGGCCCGCTGCTGGACGAGGGCACCAGCGCGTACGACGACGACCGCCGGGAGTGAGGCCGGCTCGGTCCGCCGTCCCGTCGAGGCAGTCCTCGTACACCGCGACCTTGTGCCGGACGATGTCCAACGGGCGGTGCGGCTCGGCGAGTCGGTCCGGGACGCGCCGCCCGCCGCCCGCCGCCCTCGCCCCGGCCGCCCTGCGCCGCCCGGTCGCCGACCGCGCCGCGGCGGACGCCTGACGCCGAGAGCCCGCCCGTCGACCGGCCGGTTCAGCCCCCGGCCGGCAGGCGGCCCTGCAGGGTGCGGGACAACTCGGCGATGCAGTCCGCGAGTTGGCGGTCGGACAGCTGCGCCGGGTCGCCGCCGCAGCCGGAAGCAGCCGGAGCGGTGGCCGGAGCCGTGGGCGGAGCGGTGGGCGTCGCCGCCGGATCGGGCTGCGGTTGCGGCTGGGGCTGCGGCTGGGCGCCGGGCGGGGTGATGGCGCCCTTGAGGGAGACCAGGTTGGGGGTGACGGTGGCGTCGCCCGAGAGGTCGATGTAGTCCTGGGTCTGCCCGTTGAAGTCGACGAAGCCGCGCCACATGTCCCGGCCGAACGGGATGATCTCCTGGAGCGCGCCGCCCTCGCCCGCGCTGATGCTGATCGAGGTCTGCTGGGCCAGGTACGAGACCATCCGGCCGGCCAGCACGTCCAGGTTGACCGACGGGGCGTCGTCGGCCCGGACGTACACGTGCAGGTCGTTGAGGCCGTCGCCGACCCGGTCGGCCTGGAGGACCGCGAAGGCGACCACCAGTTGCGAGGAGCTGTCCCGGGGCACCAGCGGCGTCACGTAGTACAGGTGGCCGTCGGCCTTCGAGCGGAGCAGGAACTCGCCGGGGTTGGTGGCGTTCGCGGCGGCCGAGGTGTGGTCGTAGCCGAAGCCGCGGTCGTCCTTGGCGCCGCGCCCGCCGAGCCACTGCACCTCGTGGATCTGCGAGCGGACCACCGAGGCCGGGTAGACCGCGCCGGGCAGGTCGCCGGGGGCCGCGGTGGGCCGGTGGACGAGGTCGGGGCGGCCGTCGGCGGAGCCCTTGAGCACCAGGACGCCGGCCGGGGCGAGCACCGTGCGCTGCTTCCAACCGGTCTGCCTGGCCACCGAGATGACGACCACGGGCCGGGCGGTGCGGACGTCCGGGCCGTCGCAGTAGCCCCAGATGTCCTGGTCGCTGTAGACCAGGTCGGGGAAGCGCTCGGCGAGCAGGTTGCGCAGGCTGACCGCGCCCGTCCCGCCGAAGGCCCGGTCGAAGGCGTGGTCGCCGCCGAAAGCGCAGGAGGTGACGGAGTTGGAGCCGCCGTCCCAGACCGCGACGCCCTCCATCGGCTGCTCGCCGGAGCCGTCCAGCACGGCCGTCCACACCCCGGCCGCCGGCCGGCCGCCGCTGCCGTCACCCGCGGCGCCGTCGCCGGCGGCGGCACCGGGCAGGTAGTGCAGGCTGTGGTTCAGCAGGTGGACGCCGGAGGTCAGGCCCGCGCTGTCGGTGAGCGCCTTGGTGGCGGCGGCGTAGGACGCGGTGCGGGCCTCGAAGTCGAAGTCCGGCATCGGGGCGGTCTTCACGCAGGCCGGGACGTCCGAGGTGCCGACCAGGTCGCAGCGGGCACCGTCGCCGGGGCGACTGTGCTCGGTGACCGGGAGCACCGAGCGCGGGGTGGCCGCGCCGCCCGCCGGGACGTCCAGGACGGTGGAGCGGGCGTAGAACCGGCCCGCGTCCTTGTCGTCGTCCCACAGGCCGGTGCCCGCGCGCACCAGCGAGCCGAGCACCGCCAGCACCACCGCGGCCGTCGCCAGCCGGACCCACCAGTCGCGCAGGCCCGCCCCGGACTCCTCGACCACGTACCCGAGCGCCACCCCGGTGCCGCCCAGGCCGATCGCGAGCCAGAACCAGAACAGCGGCGCGGCGTCCAGCGGGCCGCCGCGCGGGAAGAACAGGCGCTCGACCAGCAGCAGGTAGCTCTGGTCCTGCTGGCCGAAGCCGCCGAACAGGAAGTGCTTGACCACCCGGGTCAGCACCGCCAGCAGCGGCATCCACAGCCACCAGACGGCCACCCCGATCAGGGCGTCCCGCGCCGCGCGGCGGCCCCGTGCACTCGTCATCCCGCTCCCCCGTTCCCGACCCGCTGCGCAGCGCGGGCCCCCCTGGTCCATCGTTCCCGCCGCGCCCGCCCGGCAAGCCTGCGGGACGGGCGGACGGACGATCGGACCGAGCGCCGCCGTGAACCCCGGTCCTCGGCCGTTGCCGGACACGCTGGCGTGACGGTCCGTCAGGCGGACCCGGCGGCCTCCCGCAGGGTGCGGGAGAGCGTGCCGCGCAGGTGGGCGAACTCGGGGGTGCCGCGCAGCGCGGCGGGGTCGGTGGCGCTGTCGCGGGGCAGGTCGACGGGCAGGTCGGCGACCACCCGGCCGGGGTCGGCGGCCATCACCAGGACCCGGGAGCCGAGCAGCACCGCCTCGTCCACCGAGTGCGTGACGAACAGCACGGCGGTGCCGGCCCGGGCGGTGAGGGTGCGCAGTTCCTCCTGGAGGCGTTCGCGGGTGAGCGCGTCCAGGGCGGCGAACGGCTCGTCGAGCAGCAGCAGCCGGGGCCGGCCGGCCAGCGCCCGGGCGATGGCGACCCGCTGCTGCTGGCCGCCGGACAGCTCCCAGGTGCGCCGCCCGGCGTAACCGGACAGGCCGACCAGGTCGAGCAACTCGGCTGTGCGGGCGGCCCGTTCGGCCCGGGGCAGGCCGTGCCGGGCGAGCGCGAAGGCCAGGTTGCCGCCGACGGTGCGCCACGGGAACAGCCGCGGCTGCTGGAACACCAGCCCGGTGCCGTGCCCGGGTCGGGGCGGCGCGCCTTGCACCAGCGCGCCGCCCTCGACGGCCGGTTCGAACCCGGCGACCACCCGCAGCAGGGTGGTCTTGCCGCAGCCGGACGGGCCGACCAGGACGACGAACTCCCCCTCCGCGACGGTCAGCGAGACGTCGTGGACGGCGGTCACCTCCCGCCCGGCCCGCCGCCGTCCCCGGGTGCCGCCGTACCGGACCGTGATCCGGTCCAACGCGACTGCGGGGGCCGTGCGTTCGGCCGCCTCGGCCACCTCGCTCACCTCGGCCGCCTTGCCCGCCTCGGCCGCCCCGGTCGGCGGTCCGGGCGCCTCAGCCGGTGACACGGGCCAGCTCCTCCACGGCCAGCGCCTTGGCGAACACCGAGGCGTCGGGCACCGCGTCGATCTTCTGCTGGCCCTTCAGGAACACCGCGGCGTCGTGCAGGTTGTCGGCGAGCTTGCCGGGCGCGCCTGGCTTGCCCAGGTAGTCGGGGCCGGCCTGTTCGGCGGCGGTGAGCAGGACGAGCTGCTTGAGCTGGGCGAGCGCGTCGGCGGGGCTGAGGTTGAGCTCCTTGGCGATCGAGGCGGCGGCCTGCTCGGGGTCGCTCTTGGCGAGCGTGACGGCCTGGTCCTCGGCCTTGAGCCAGGCGGTGACGATCTCGGGGTGGGCCTGGGCGAAGGCGTTCGTGACCACGCCGAGGTCGGCGGTGCGCTTGCCCTGGTCGGCGAGCTGGCGGCTGGTCACCAGCACCTTGCCGTCCTTCTCCAGCTCGGTGAGGGTGGGCGTCCAGGTGTAGGCGGCGTCGATGTCGCCGCGCTTCCAGGCGGCCAGCGCGTCCTGCGGCTGGAGGTCGATGACGTTCACCTTCGCCGGGTCGACGCCGGCCGCCTGGAGGGCGGCCAGCAGCGAGTAGTGCGAGGTGGAGCCGAACGGGGTGGCGACCTTCTTGCCGACCAGCTGCTCCACCGAGGTGATGCCGCCGCGGGCGACCAGCGCCTCGTTCTCGCCGATCAGGTCGTGCACCCAGAGCACCTTGTACGGGATGTTCAGCGGCGCGGCCAGGCCCTTGGTGACGGGGCTGGAGCCGGCCAGTCCGAAGTCGACCGAGCCGGCCAGGACGGCGGTGTTGACGTCGCCGCCGGAGTCGAACTTCACCCACTTGACGTCGGCGTCGGGCAGCGCCTGCTCCAGCAGCCGCTTGTCCTTCACCACCAGGTCGGCGTTGGGTATCTCCTGGTAGGCGATCCGGACGGTGGTTCTGCCCTTGCCGTCGGCGCTGCCGGACCCGGAGCTGGAGCAGGCGGTGGCGGCGGCGGTCAGCAGCACGGCCGCGGTGGCGGCGGTGGCGGCGCGCAGGACGGTACGGCGGTTCTCGGACATGACGAACTCCCTTGTTGGGATGAAGGATTGACGAATGGTCAGGCGCGTCCGCGCCAGGGCACGGCGAGCCGTTCGACGGCCTTGAGCAGGCCGTCCAGGACGATGCCGGACAGGCCGATGGTGATGATTCCGGCGAGCACGACGGCGGTCTGGTTGTAGCGCTGGGCGTCGCGGATCATGCCGCCGATGCCGGGCACCCCGTTGATGGTCTCGGCGGCCACCACCGAGGTGTACGCGACGCCGACGGCGATCCGCACCCCGGTGAGGATCTCGGGCAGCGCGGCGGGCAGCACCACCCCGCCCAGCAGCGACCAGCGGCCCGCGCCGAGCGCCCGGGCGGCCTCCAGCAGGTCGCCGGGCACCCCGCGCACGGCGGCCGCGGTGGCGGCGGCGACCGGCGGCAGCGCGGCGATCAGCAGCAGCCAGACCTTGGGCGACTCGTCGATGCCGAACCAGATCACCAGCAGGCTCAGGTAGGCCAGCGGCGGCAGGGTGCGCAGGAAGGTGACGGCGGGTTCCAGCACCACCGCGACCGGGCGCAGGGTGCCGATCGCCAGGCCGAGCGCGGTGCCGAACAGGACCGCCCAGCCGGTGCCCTGGGCGATCCGGCGCAGGCTGGCGGCGAGGTGCTCGCCCAACAGGTGGCCGCTGTAGCCGCGGACGCCGTCGTGGACGGTGGAGGCGAGCACGAACTGGTGCCACACCTCGCCCGGCGAGGGCACCAGCACCCGTGGCCACACCTGGAGTTGGACGACGAGCTGCCAGCCGGCCAGCAGCGCGGCGAGCGCCAGGGCGCGCAGCGCCGTCCAGCGCAGCGCCTCGGCCACCCGGCCCCGGGCGGCCCCGCCCCGCGCGCCCGCCGCGCCCGTCACGTCCGCTGTTCCCGTCACGCCCGGCGTTCCCGCCGTGCCGGCCGCCGTACCGACCGTCGTGCCGGTCCCCGTCGCCGCGCTCATGCCGCGTCCCGTTCGGCCAGCAGGGCGCGCACCCGGGGGACGACCTCCTCGCCGACCCGGTACGCCTCCTCCAGGTGCGGGTAGCCGGAGAGGATGAACTCGTCGACGCCCAGGGCCCGGTACTCGGCGAGGCGGGCGGCGACCTCGTCGTGCGAGCCGACCAGGGCGGTGCCGGCGCCCTCCCGGACCAGGCCGATGCCGGCCCACAGGTTGGGGGCGACCAGCAGGTCGCGGGCGGCGGCGGTGCCGCCGCCGTGCAGGGCCGCCATCCGGGCCTGGCCGGTGGAGTCCATCGCCGCGAACCGGGCCTGGCTGGCCCGGACGGCCGCCGGGTCGATGCCGGACAGTATCCGGTCGGCCTCGGCCCACGCCTGCTCGGCGGTGTCGCGGCTGATCACGTGCAGCCGCAGCCCGTACCGCAGGGTGCGCCCCTGCTCGGCGGCGATCGCGCGCAGCCGGGTGATCCGCTCGGCGATCGCCGCCGGCGGTTCGCCCCACAGCAGTTGGACGTCGGCGCGGCGGGCGGCGACCTGCTCGGCGGCGGGCGAGGCGCCGCCGAAGTACAGCGGGACGGGGTGCTCGACGGCGGGGTCGACGAGCTGGGCGTCGACGAGTTGCAGGTGCTCGCCCCGGCGGTCGACGCGCTTGCCGTCCAGCAGGTCGCGCAGCGCGGCCATCACCTCGTCGGTGCGGGCGTAGCGCTCGTCGTGGGCCAGATGGTCGCCGTAGGCGCGCTGTTCGGCGGGGTCGCCGCCGGTGACCACGTTCAGCCGCAGCCGGCCGCCGGCCAGGCGGCGGAAGGAGTCGGCCTGCTGGGCGAGCAGGGTGGGGCTGGCGAAACCGGCCCGGAAGGCGACCAGGAAGCCGATCCGGCGGGTGTGCTGGGTGAGCGCGGTGGCCAGGACCCACGGGTCGACGCAGCCGAGGCCGACCGGCGCGAGCAGCGCGGTGAACCCGGCCTGCTCGGCGGCCCGGGCGACCTGCGCCAGGTAGTCGACGTCGGCGGGCCGGCGGGTCGCGGCACCGGTGCGGCCCTGCACGGCGGTGACGCCGCCGGGGTCGCGGCCGTCGCCGCCGGTGGGCAGGAACCAGTGGAACACGGGGGTTCGGTCGGGCACGGGGGTCCTCTTCTCCGGGGGCGGCCGAGGCGGCGGGCGGGACAGCGGGCGGGGCTCGCACCCGGGCGTGCCGGGCGTGCCGGGCTTACCGGGCGCACCGGGTCGTACGGTCGGCAGGATGCGGGCGCGGCGACGGCGCCCTCCGCACCCGCTGCGGACGCGGGGGGTGCGGACGCGGGGGGTGCGGACGCGCAGGTGCGGCGGGGTACGGGCGAAGCCGGGGGTGTGCGGCGCTCAGGCGCGGCGACAGGCAGCGGAACACACCCGGAGAAGGTCGATGTGACCCCGGGTGGTGAGGAATACGCGCTGCGACATGCGCCGGAAGCTACCACGTTCCGGCCGGTCAGGGGTCGAGAACGTCCACATCGCGGTCACCGCGTCCACGATCCGGACGGCCGGTCGAAGTGGTCGGCGCCACGGGACTTTTCGGCCAACCCCGGTGACGTTCGATCAGTTATTCGACGGACCGCGCCTACTGGAAACAAACCTTTCGTTCAACCACTTGACCACGCCCGGTACGCCGCTATCGTCTCCCCCAGCAGTCGGTCTAGACCTATGACCGTCTCCGGCCTGTCGCAACGGTCGTACGGAGGAGCCCCGTTCGTGTCCGCCCCACCGCGGCACGACGGGGACCGCCGCACCTGGACGGTCCAGGACGGACCTGAACCCCCACATCAGGAAGGCACCCCACATGCAGACCAAGAGAAAGGTGACCGCCGTCGTCGGCGCGCTGGTCGCCCCCCTGCTCGGCATGACCATGAGCGCGGGCACCGCCAGCGCCCACGGCTGGATCACCAACCCGGCGAGCCGCCAGGACCAGTGCGCCAACAACGTGGTCAGCTGCGGCCAGATCAAGTACGAACCGCAGAGCGTCGAGGGCCCGAAGGGCCTGTTCACCTGTTCCGGCGGTCACTCCGAGTACGCCGAGCTGGACAACGACAACCTGGGCTGGAAGGTCACCAACGTGTCCTCCGTCCAGACCTTCACCTGGCACTTCACCGCCCGGCACTCCACCGCGAACTGGCAGTACTACATCGGCAACAAGCTGATCGCCACGTTCCCCGGCAACAACGCCCAGCCGCCGGCCGACCTCAGCCAGACCGTGAACTTCGGCAGCTACACCGGCCGCCAGAAGGTCCTCGCGGTGTGGAACATCTCGGACACCGCGAACGCGTTCTACTCCTGCATCGACGTCAACATCGGCGGCACGGGCGGGACGACGGGCGGCACCACCGGCGGCACCACGGGCGGGACGACCGGCGGGACGACGGGTGGCACCACCGGCGGCACGACCGGCGGCACCACGGGCGGGACCACCGGCGGCACCGGTAGCTGCACGACCGCCGCCTGGAACGCGACCGCGGCGTACAGCGCCGGCCAGACCGTCTCCTACGGCGGCCACAACTGGCGCGCCAAGTGGTGGACCCAGGGCGAGCAGCCCGGCACCACCGGCCAGTGGGGCGTCTGGGACGACCTCGGCGCCTGCTGACGAGCCACCCGGCACCCCGCGAAACCGCTTGACCGACCGACGGCCCCCTGTGGGGGAGGGCCGCCCGACCCGGCCCGGCACCAGGCCCCCGACCCGCACCCGGGTCGGGGGCCCACGCGTTCCCGAGCCCCACCCGGGACCCCGGCCGACCGTCCGCCCCGGCCGCGACCGCCACGCCCCGAACCGTCGCCGCGACCTCCGCGGTCCTCGCGCCCCCAGCTTCCTGGACGCGCTGCGCGCGCACGCCATGCGCTTCACCGGGCACGACCTGGACGGTGAGGTCCGGGCCACCGGACTGCCCGGCCACCCGTGCTACCTACCTGGCCGCCCTGTTGCAGCCGGAGCTGACCCCGGAGCACGAGGGCCCGCGTCCGTTCGTCCGCGCCTTCGCCCGGGCCTCGGCCGGGACGGCGGCAGGCCGGACCACCGCCCCGACCCGGATTTCGGCCCAGATCCCGGGTCCGGCCCCGGCTCGCCCCTCCCGGTAAGGCCGGGGCGGAGACCGGCCGCCCCCGTCAGCCCCGGAGCCGGGCCAGCAGCGCACCCCACCAGCCGCGCCGCTGCGAGGGCACCACCGGCGGCGCGGGCGGCAGCGGCGGCGTGACGGCCACCGGGGCGGGCGCCATGCGCGACGGGGTGGCGGCGGGCGTCCGCGGGCCGGGCACGGACGGCCCGAACGCCGTCGCCGAACTCGACGGGTACGGCGCGGACGACACGGTCGGCGCGGTCGGCGCGGACGACACGGTCGGCGCGGTCTCCGGATACCGCGAGGTCGACGGGTACGACGGGTTCGGGGGGACGGCCCCGGCGGCCGGTGCCGCCGCCTGCGGCTGAAGGGCGGCGCGCGGGGTGAAACGGGCCGGCAGCTCGGTCAGGTGCCGGGACATCCAGTTGCCCCGCCAGACCAACTGGTCCTCGTCCACCGAGAGTTGGAGGTCGGGCAGCCGGGTGAGCAGGATGTCGATGCCGGACTCGGCGATCGCCCGCCCGATCTCCTGCCCGGGGCACTCGTGCGGGCCGCTGCCGAACGCCAGGTGCGAGCGGTTGCCGAACAGCGGGGTGTCCAGGTCGGGCCGGACCGCCGGGTCGGCGTTGCCCGCCGCGACGCCGAGCAGCAGCATGTCGCCGGCCTTGATGGCCTGCCCGCCGAGTTCGGTGTCGCCGGTCGCCCAGCGGCCGGGCACTAGCATGAACGGCGGTGAGTCCCAGAGCACTTGGTCGAGGGCGTCCGGCAGGGTCATCTGGCCGCCCGACAGGTGGGCGCGGAAGCGGCTGTCGGTGAGGACCATCTTCAGCGTCTCGGAGATCAGGTTGATGGTGGTCTCGTTGGCGGCCAGCAGCACCGAGCGCAGGTGCTCCAGCACCTCGTCCTCGCTCAGCCCGGACGGGTGCTCGATCAGCCAGGTGATCAGGTCCTGGCCGGGCTCGTCGCGCTTGCGCTCCACGGTGCGGCGCAGCGACTCGACCACGTACTCGTTGCTGGCGACGGACGTCTCGGTGCCCTTGACCAGGTCGCGGGCGGCCTCGACCAGCCGCGGGCCGTACTCCTCGGGCATGCCGAGGAGTTGGGTCATCACCAGCATCGGCAGGTGCTCGGCGAACCGGGAGACCAGGTCGACCCGGCCGCTGTCGCCGAACTCGGCGATCAGCTGGTCGGAGAACCGGGTGACGTAGCGCCGCATGCCGCGCCGGTCGAAGCGGTTCAGGCCGTCGGTGACGGCGACCCGCAGCCGACGGTGCTCCTCGCCGTCGACGAAGGAGCAGGTCGGCTGCCAGGCGATCACCGGCAGCACCGGGGAGTCGGGGGCGACCCGGCCCTCCCGGAACTCGGTCCAGCGCCGGGAGTCCCGGGAGAACCGGGACGGGGTGCGCATCGCGGTCAGGTTCGCCGAGTAGCCCAGCACCAGCCAGGCCGGCAGGTCGCCGTGCAGCAGGACGGGCGCGACCTCGCCGTGTTCGGTGCGCAGCTTCTCGTAGAAACCGGCCGGGTCGGCCTCGGCCTCGGGGCCGAACAGCCGCAGCAGTCCACCGCCCGGCGGCCCCCCGGCGGCGCGGTGGGCGGGACAGCCGGGCGGCGGGACGGGCGCGCCCTGGTACGCGTGCTCTTCGTACGTCACGGGATGACTCCGGGGAGAGGGGGAGGAGTTGACGGGCCGCGGGCGGCCGGTGGGCGGCGGTCGGGACGGCGGGACGGCGGGACGGCGGGACGTCAGCCGACCGGCTGGGCCGAGGGCGCCGGGGCCGGGACGGACCCGCCGGACGCACCGGACCCGCCGGGCCCGCCCGGCTGGGCGGCGAGGTCGTAGAGGTACCGCATCAGGGCCATCAGCACGTCCCGGCTGGACTCCCGGGAGCGGGCGTCGCAGTGGACGATCGGCACGTGGTGCGGCAGGTCGAGCGCGGCGCGCAGTTCCTCGACGGGGTAACGGGGCGACTCCGGGAAGCCGTTGAGCGCGACCACGAACGGCACCCCGCGGTCCTCCAGCCGGCCCAGGACGTCGAAGGAGACCTCCAGCCGACGGGTGTCGACCAGCACGACCGCACCCAGCGCGCCCTCGAACAGGCCGTTCCAGAGGAACCAGAAGCGCTCCTGGCCCGGCGTGCCGAAGACGTACAGCACCAGTTCGTCGCTGATGGTGATCCGGCCGAAGTCCATCGCCACGGTGGTGGAGTCCTTGCGCTCCACCCCGGCCAGGTCGTCGATGCCGACGCCCGCCTCGGTCATGGTCTCCTCGGTGGTCAGCGGGCGGATCTCGCTGACCGCGCCGACCAGGGTGGTCTTGCCGACCCCGAAGCCGCCGACGATGACGACCTTGACGGCGGTGGCCACGGTCGCCGGGAGCAGCTCGGCCTCGCGCGGCCCGCGCGGCTCAGAGCCGTTGAAGTCCATGGATCACTGCCTCCAGCAGGGAAAGGTCGGGAAGGGCGGCCGGCGGGACGGGGGCGCGGACCTCGATCCGGCGCTCGGCGAGCAGGTCCGCCAGCAGGACGGTGACCAGGCTGTTCGGCAGCCGCAGGTAGGCGGAGATCTCGGCGACCGAGAGCGGGGAGCCGCAGATCCGCAGGATCGCGGCGTGCTCGGGCTGCATGGTGGGCTCGGGCCGGGCGCGGGCGACGACCAGTGTGACCAGGTCGAACCCGGCGGTGGCGGACTTGCGGTCGCGCCCCCCGCTGATCACGTAGAGCCGCTCCGGGTTGGCGTCCGCCCAGTCCTGGTTGCTCATCCCCGCACCTCGGTGTGGCCGACGGCCGGTCGGCGCGTCGGCGGTGTTCCGGTGGTTCCGGCCGTCCCGGCGGCTGCGACTGGCGCCGCTGCCGCCGCCGCTGCCGCATCGGGCCCGGCGGGCGGTGCGTCCGCCCGGCCCGGCCGTGACCCGGCCCGACGGAGCGCCCGCCGTCCGGCTCGTGGCCCGACGGAGCGCCCGGCCCCTGGCCCGACCCGTCGGCCGGTCGGGTCGGCGGCGCGACTCACGCGATCTGCTCGCTGCCGCGGACGGGTGTGGTCAGGTGCTCGCCGATCCGGGCGACCAGGTCGCGCATCCGCTGGCCGACCAGGCCCGCGTCCACGCCCTCGTCCGCGAGGACCGCCAGGTAGGCCCGGGAGCCGGCCGCCATCAGGTAGAAGAAGCCGCCGCCGACCTCGATCACCACCAGCCGCATCCGCCCGTCGCCGTGCGGGAACTCGTGGCCGACCGCGTTGGCCAGGCTCTGGAGTCCGGCGCAGGCCGCGGCCAGCCGGTCCGCGGTGTCGGGGTCGGTGCCGTGCTGGGCCAGCCGCAGGCCGTCCGCGGACAGCACGATGACGTGCCGGATGCACGGGACGGTCTCCGCGAGGTCCTTGAGCATCCAGTCCATGTTGGTCCGTTGCTGAATCACTTGTCGCCTTTCCCTGCTGATTCGTCACTGGCGTGGCTGCCGCCGCCCGGCCCGGCGGCCGGCGCGGTGCCGTTGACGCCGTCGGTGAAGGCGGCCAGCCACAGGCCGGGTTGGACCGGCTCGGGGGCGGGTGCGGGTACGGGTGTCTGCGGCGCGGCCGCGGCCCGCACCGCGGGCGCCGGGGCCTGGGTCGGGGCAGGGGCCGGCGTCCGGGCCGGGGCCTGCTGCGCGGGGCGGGAAGCACCGAAGCGGGACGGCGCGGCGTGCCGGCGGCGCTGGGGCAGCCCGTTCGCGGTGCGCTCGAACACCTGGGGCGCGTCGTCCTCGTACGGCTTGGACGCCGGCCCGGACGCCGCCGCGGACGCCGGCCCGGACGCCGCCGCGGGCACGGCGCGCGGGAACGTCCCGCCGGAAGGGGCCGGGAACGTCCCCGGCGCGGAGGCCGGGAAGGCCGCGGTGGCGGCGAAGCCTCCGGCGGGGGTGTGCGTGGCGGCGGCGGGGTGCGGGCGGGGCGCGGTGTCCGCGAACTCGGCGCCGGGCACCGGCGGGTAGGGCTCGCCGTCGTACTGGCCGCCCGGCCCCTGGGGGGAGGGGAAGGCCAGCGGGGTGGTGGTGGCGATCCGGCCGATGCCGTGGGCGCGGCTGGGCGCGGGCGCGGTGGTGATGTACGCCTCGGGGACGATCAGCACCGCGCGCACGCCGCCGTACGCGGAGGGGCGCAGCGAGACCTGGAAGCCGTAGGCGCGGGCGAGTCGGCCGACCACGGCGAGGCCGAGCCGGGGGGCCTCGCCGAGGCCGTTGAGGTCGATGCCGGACTCGGCCTCGGCCAGCATCCGTTCGGCCCGGGCGCGGCCCTCCTCGCCGAGGCTGAGGCCGCCGTCCTCGATCTCGATGGCGATGCCGGTCTGCACCTCGACGGCGGTGAGGTGGACGTTGGTCTGCGGCGGCGAGTAGCGGGTGGCGTTGTCGAGGAGTTCGGCGAGCGCGTGGATCAGCGGTTCGACGGCGGGGCCGACTACGGCGACCTCGGAGACCGGGTGGAGTTCGACCCGGCGGAAGTCGAGGATGCGGGAGATGCCGCCGCGCAGCACGCTGTACAGCGGGACGGGGTTGTTCCACTGGCGGCCGGGGCGGGCGCCGCCGAGCACGGCGATGGAGTCGGCGAGGCGGCCGATCAGGGCGTTGCCGTGGTCGAGCAGCAGCAGGTCGTCGAAGACCGCGGGGTCGTCGCCGTGCCGGTCCTCCATCTTGCGCAGGTCGATGGCCTGGCGGTGGACGATGGCCTGGACCCGGCGGGCGATGTTGACGAAGGCGCGCTGCGCGGACTCGCGCATCGCCTCCTCGTTGTCGACGGCGTCCAGGACGGCGCGCAGCACGGCGTAGCGGAAGTCGTGGAACTCGTCGCCGGCGTTGTCGACGCGCTGCTGCTCGTAGGAGCGGAGCACGTCGGTGATGAACTCGCCGCCCTGCATCCGGGCGACGGCCTGCGGGAGTTCGTTCCTGGCGAGTTCGAGCATGCCGGCCTGCTGCCGGGCCAGGCGGTGCCGCTGCTGGGCGTCCTGCCGGGCGGCCTCCTCGTGGGCCAGTTCCAGTGCGCGGCCCCGGCGCACCGCTTCGTACCCCGCCACCGCCACGGCCGCGGCGCCCACCAGGCCGCACCAGATGATCCCCGAGGTCGCCGCGCCCGGGTTCGCCGCGGCGGCGAGGCCGACGGCCGCGCCGATCACCGCCACGGGCAGCAGACAGACGAGCACGGCCGCGGGCAGCCGTCCTCCTGAAGACGATCCGTCTGGTGACGATCCGGCTCGAAGCATCAGCATCCTCATACGCTCGGAGGGGACAGGGGGGTGGGCGGGGCCGGGCGGTGCGGCGGGGCCCGGGCGCGAAGCAGCATAGCCGGTGCACGGAGGACCTGACGGCTCGTCAGGTCTCTTTTCCCCCAGGAGATTTGCTCCTCCGGGAGGCCGCTCCCCGGGCCCGCCCGGGCAGGCCGGACCGCCGCGCGCCCGACTCATAGGCTTGTCGCACCATGCGCCCCCGGAGTAGCCCCACCCGCCGGATTCACCCGGACGAGCGGCAGTCCCGGCAAACCTTCGACCACGGCCGGTCGAAACTGCTAGGGCCCGCCATCGAACCCGCGACCGCCCCTGCGACGGGGGTTCGAGGGCTGGCCCCGGTCCGACCCGGACGCTGCCGCGCACCCCGTTCACGGCTCCTCCGCAGCCCGGCGGCGGGCTCCGGGCCAGGGCCCACCATGGGCCCCGTCCTCCCCCGGGGCCCGATGGCGGCCCGCACCGACCCGGTCCTCCGCACCACCCCCTGACCCGCCCCGCTCCTCCCCCACCCGCTCAGGTCAGTTCCAGCACCTTCCGCCCGCAGCGCAGGAACACCCGGCGGGTGGCGGTCGGGCGGGCGAGGCCGTGGGCGCCGAGGACGACGAGCAGGCGCTCGTCCGCGTCGGTGCGGGTGAGCGGGACGGTGTGCTGCGCGCCGTCGGTGTGTTCGACGACGAGCCTGAGGCCGCCCGCCGCGGCGACCCGGCGGACCTGGTTGAGGCTGGGCAGCTCGCCGCTGACCTTGACCAGCAGGTCGCCGAGGGTGGCCGCGCCGTGCGCGGCCGGGTCGACGGCGGGCAGCGGCCCCGCCTGGGAGTAGCGGCGCACCGCGTACCGCGCCCGGAACGCGTCCCGGGCGGCGATCGCGGCGTCCTCCCGTGCACGGTGGCGGTGACGGCGGCGGCCAGCAGGGTCTTCGCCGCCACCGGGTGCCGGCGGCCGTCGCCGACCTGGGCGAGCAGCAGCTCGACCTCCCCGTCGAGGAGTTCGGTGAGCGCCCGGAGGTACCCGGGCAGCAGCCGGTCCGCGCAGGCCATCAGGCGGCCGAACATCTCCTCGGCGGGGAAGCCCAGGGCGACGTAGTTGTTCTTCGACTTGCTCATCTTGGCGCCGGTGCCGTCGGTGCCCTCGATCAGCCCGGTGGCCAGCACCACCTCGGGCCGCTGCCCGGCCGCCGCCATCACCCGGCGGCACATCTGCAGGTTGAGCAGCTGGTCGAGGCCGCCGAGTTCGAGGTCGGCGGCCAGTTCCACCGAGTCCGTCGCCATCACCACGGAGTAGACGAGTTCGGCGAGGGTGAGCCCGCTGCCCTCGGCGAGCCGGGTGCGGAAGTCCTCGCGCTGGAGCGCGGCGGAGGCGGGCAGCCGGGCCAGCACCGCCAGGAAGCTCGGCAGTGTCATCGGCGCCAGCCACTCGCTGTTGAAGCGGAACTCGGCGCGGGAGAAGTCGAAGAACGGGCCGACCTGCTGCCGGTAGGTGGCCACGTTGCGCCGGACGTCCTCCTCGGTGAGCGGCGGGCGCTCGGCGCTGCGGCCGGACGGGTCGCCGATCCGGGCGGTGACGTCGCCGACCAGGAACACCACCCGGTGGCCCATCCGCTGCAACCGGCTGGCCAGGATCATCGGCACGGCGTGCCCGAGGTGCACCTCCGCGCCGGTCGGGTCGATGCCGAACTTCACCGTCAACGGCCTTCCCTCGCCCAGCAGTTCGGCCAGCGACCGGACGCCGGGCAGCACCTGGGCGGCGCGTGCCCCGAGCAGTTCGGCCTGCCGCTGCGGGCCGAGCCCCGACAGGTCGGCGCACCGGCGCCCGGCCAGCAGCCCGAGCAGTCGGCCCAGCTCCGGGCCCTCCCGCCACTCCCCCTCGTCCTCGATCAGTTCACGGATCTGTGCGGTGGTGCGGTCGAACGCGGTGGCGGTCATGGCCATCCTCTCGGGGGGCGTCGGCGTACGGCGGCACGGCAGGCACGCGGGCACAGCGAACACAGCGACGCGATGGACGCGGTGGGCGCGGTGGGCGCGGCCGGGCGGCACGGGACGACGGAGGCGGGGGGTTCGGAGGAGGCCGGACGGCAGCGCTGCCGGCCGGCCCGCGAAGGGGCGACCGCCCACGGCTCGCGGCAGGTGCCGGCGCCCGGCTGCGCCCGGTCGGAGGCGCAGCAGGCACGGCAGGGTGAGCGCGTCGGCGCGTCAGTACGTCACTACGTCAGCGCGTCAACGGGATCGTCCGAAGGGCCGGGAGACCCGGCCGCCCACGGAAGGAGGGCAGGCCGGAGGGCGGTGCGAGCCGCCACTAATATCGCTTCACCACGCGAACCTCCGGGGACAGGGAACGGCGGGAGCGCGAACCGCGCCCGGCACCGCCGTCGCCGCCCATGCTGCCGCATCTCCCCCGCCCCGCGCACCCGGTTTTTCCCCGCCCCGCGCACCCGGTTTCCCCCGTCCCGCGCGCCGCGGTTTTCCACCCGCCCGCACCACGTGTGCGCCTTGGCAGCGGCGCCCCCGGCTGCGAAGGTGACGGAGTATCAGCCCACCATCCCCTTGTCCGATCATCCTGATGGGAGCGTGCGCATGACCGCACCGGTACTGACGGTGGACCAGGTGGTCGACCGGATGACGGACCTGGCCGCCGAACTCCCGCCCCGCGACGGGGTCGCCGTGTTCAACGCGATGTACCTGACCGTCACCCGGCTGGTCCGCGACCACCTCACCGCCGGGTACTTCGACGACCCGGCCGCCATGGCCGAACTCGACGCCGTCTTCGCCGCCCGCTACCTCGCCGCCGTCGACGACGACCGCGCCGCACGCCGCCCCGCCGCCTGCTGGCGCCCGCTGTTCGAGCTGCGCGCCGCCCCGGGCGTCCACCCGCTCCAGTTCGCCCTGGCGGGCATGAACGCCCACATCGAGAACGACCTCCCGCTCGCCGTCCTCGACACCTGCCGCCTCACCGACCGCACCCCCGACCGGCTGCACGCCGACTACCTGCGGATCAACGCCCTGCTCGCCCGGGTCGAGGCCCAGGTCCGCGCCTCCCTGCTGCCCGTCCCGGCCGGCGGCGCGCTGCTGCACGTGCTGTCGGTCTGGAGCATCGACCGCGCCCGCGACGCCGCCTGGGCCTCCGTCCTCGCCCTGTGGGAGCTGCGCCGCCTGCCGCCCGCCCGCGCCCTGGTCGCCGACGCCCTCTCCGGCTCCGTCGGCATGGTCGGCCGCGCCCTGCTCACCCCGCTCAACCCGAACTGACCGCGCTCCGGGGCCTGACGGACCGGTGCCCGATGATGGTTCCACCGGCGGGACGGACGGGACGGGACGGACGCCGGAACGGCCTCCGGACGAGAGCGGACACGGGCACGGGCACGAGCACGGACACGGACACGAACACGGGACGGAACAGCCATGGCGAAGCGCACGAAGGACCAGCCGGGGTCGAAGCGCCGTGGCCCCGACCCGCGGCACTTCGTGCAGGTCGCCCGCCGGCCGAGCCTCGGCGTCGAGGTGTCGACGGGCCGGGCCTGGATCGGCGTCGACCAGCAGGTCGGCCACGGCTCCGCCGACGCCCTGTTCGCGCTGACGGAGGAGCAGTACGCCGCGGCGCTCGCCGGTGCGGGGCTGGGGCCGTTCGAGGGCGAGTGCTGGCGGGGCGAGCACGACGACCTGCTGCTGTTCCACCCGGGCGGCGGGTCCTGGTACCCGGAGCGGTGGTCCCCGTGCCGGGCCCGCATGCTGCCTCCCCGGTTCGAGGGCGAACTCTGGTGGCATGTCGACGCGTGGGACGAACCCGCGGACAGCGCCCGGGCCGAAGTGTCCCGAAGCCTCGCCGCCGGCCCGAACGGCGCCGCCGACCGGGTGTTCCGGCTGGTCGGCGACGGCGCCCACCCCCGCCCGGCCGCGCTGATCGGCGGGCTGGCCCCGGGCAGCGACCGCGCCCGGGCCCGGGCGGTCCTGGGCGATCCGGTGGAGGCGGGCGGCGACGTGTACGCCGTCGAGGGCGACCGGGTGCGGCTCGGGTACGCCGACGGCGGGCTGGTCGAGATCGCCCTGGAGCGCCCGGCCCCGCGGCCGCTGCCGGAGGGTCCGGTCCGCGCCTTCCTCGCCGTGCTCGGGGAGCCCGAGGCGGGCGCGGCCTTCCGGGAGGTGGCGCGGCTGGCCGGCGGTACGGGCCGCCGGTGGGCGGCGTCCTCCGGCTCCCCCCGGCGGCTGCTCGCGTTCGACGGCGGCGTCGAGGTGCAGGTCGAGGAGGGCCGGGTCCTGAGCGCCCGGGTCCGGTTCCGCCCGGACGCCTCCGGCCCGGCCTACCGGCACGCGCCCGACCTGCTCCCCGGGGTGGCCCGGCGGCCCACCCGCGCGGACTTCCACCGCGCGCTCGGCGCGCCGTCGGCGACCGGCGGGGGCACCGACCTGTACCGCTACGGCACCCGCGACCTCCTGGTCGAGTACGTCGAGCACGTCGAGCACGTCGAGCCCGTCGAGCACCTCGAATACGCGGCCGATACCGCGGACGCGGTGACGGCGGTCCTGCGCGGGACCAGCGCCCCGCCCGGCGTCCACCGTTGGCGTTCCGGCGAGTTCACGCTGTTCCTCGACGTCCTGGGCCACCCGGAGGCGCACCCGCTCGTCGCCCACGTGCGCGGCCTCCCCGGGGTGCACCTGACGCTCCGGCGCGGCGCCGTCACCGAGGTCGGGATCGGCGGCCGCGGCCACCGGAGCGAGCGCTTCGCGGCCTTCGTCGACGGGATGCCGGGCGAGCCCACCCGCGCGGACCTGCCGCTCGGGGCGCCCACCGAGCGCGGCCCGCACGACGACCTGTGGGACTTCGCCCGGGGCTGGGTCCACGTCCACTCCTCCGACGGGACGGCGGTCAGCACCGTCACCGTCCGCCGGGAGCCGCCGCACGGCCTCGCGGCACGCTCCCGGACGGCGCACCGCGACCGCTGACCGGCCCGCGGAGGAGGCGGCGCGGGCCCGGTGGCGCTGTCGTACCGCGCCCGTACGCTCCGGCCATGAGCGTCTCCCTCTACTACTCCGCGGACCGTGCGCTGCCGCTGACCGCGGCCGAGGCGTCCGCGGTCGCCCGCGTCGCCGCCGCCCACCTGGCGTCCTTCCCGTACCGGGACGAGGAGAGCCTGTACCTGTACGACCTGCACGAGGACGGCGGCGGCGAGCCGGAGCGGATCGTGGCGGGCTCCACCAAGCTGCCGCTCGACCCGGACCGGGCGCTGCCGGTGATCACCCACGTCCTGGCGGCGGTGACCGCCCTGCGCCGCGCCCTGCCCGGGGCGCGGTGGCACGTGCACCTGGACGACCTCGACGTCCCGTGGGACGAGCACGGCGGCTACGCCTTCTGACCTCCGGGCCGGGCGGGCGCGCGGAAGGGGCCGGGCACTCCCCCGGAGTGCCCGGCCCCTCTCTTCTCCCGGCTACCGCCGACTACCGACCACCGACCGCTCAGGCCCAGCTGGAGTGCAGCGGCTTGCCCTCGGCGTAGCCGGCCGCGCTCTGGAGGCCGACGATCGCCTTCTCGTGGAACTCCTCCAGGCTCGCCGCGCCCGCGTAGGTGCAGGAGGAGCGGACGCCCGCGACGATCGAGTCGATCAGGTCCTCGACGCCCGGGCGGGCCGGGTCGATGAACATCCGCGAGGTGGAGATGCCCTCCTCGAAGAGGGCCTTGCGGGCCCGGTCGTACGCCGACTCCTCGGAGGTGCGGTTGCGCACGGCCCGGGCCGAGGCCATGCCGAAGCTCTCCTTGTACTGGCGGCCGTCCGCGGTGGTCTGGAGGTCGCCCGGCGACTCCAGGGTGCCCGCGAACCAGGAGCCGACCATCACGTTGGACGCGCCGGCGGCCAGCGCCATCGCCACGTCGCGCGGGTGGCGCACGCCGCCGTCCGCCCAGACGTGCCTGCCCAGCCGGCGCGCCTCGGCGGCGCACTCCAGCACGGCGGAGAACTGCGGCCGGCCGACGCCGGTCATCATCCGGGTGGTGCACATCGCGCCGGGGCCGACGCCGACCTTGAGGATGTCCGCGCCCGCCTCGACCAGGTCCCGCACGCCGTCCGCCGAGACCACGTTGCCCGCGACGATCGGTACCTGCGGGTCCAGCCCGCGCACCGCGCGCAGCGCGCTGATCATCGACTCCTGGTGGCCGTGCGCGGTGTCGACCACCAGCACGTCCGCCCCGGCCTCCAGCAGCGCCTTGGCCCGGCCGGCCACGTCGCCGTTGATGCCGACGGTCGCGGCGATCCGCAGGCGGCCCGCGCCGTCCACCGCGGGGGTGTAGAGGGTGGCGCGCAGTGCGTTCTTCCGGGTCAGGAGGCCGACCAGGGTGCCGTCCTCGGCGACCACCGGGGCGAGCTTGCGGTGCGCCTCGTTCAGCCGGTCGAACGCCGTGCGCGGGTCGATGTCCCGGTCCAGCAGCAGCAGGTCGCGCGACATCACCTCGGAGAGGCTGGTGAAGCGGTCCACGCCCTGGCAGTCGCTCTCCGTCACCACGCCGACGGGCTTGCCGCCCTCGACCACCACCAGCGCGCCGTGCGCGCGCTTGGGCAGCAGCGAGAGCGCGTCCGCGACGGTGTCGCCGGGGTTCAGCGTCAGCGCGGTGTCGTGCACCAGGTGCCGCTGCTTGACCCAGCCGATCACCTCGGACACCACGTCGATCGGGATGTCCTGCGGGATCGCCACCAGCCCGCCGCGCCGGGCCACCGTCTCCGCCATCCGCCGCCCGGCGATCGCGGTCATGTTCGCCACCACCAGCGGGATGGTGGTTCCCGTCCCGTCGTTCGAGGAGAGATCGACACCCTGCCGGGAGCCCACCGCGGAACGGCTGGGGACCATGAAGACGTCGTCGTACGTGAGGTCGTACGCGGGCTTGAGGTCGTTCAGGAAGCGCATGAAGGGGCTCTCTGGCTGGGGAGAAACGTTACGGCGCCGCGCGACCGAGCCGCGCACACCCAACGTTCGATTCTCATTGATTCCCCCGCCCCGAGCCAGCCCACGCCCGAATCCTGAAGATCACCACAACCGGACGCCCCCGATCCCGGAACCCCCTCGTACGAACCTCCAAAGCCCCACCACCCGGCCCCGCCCGGCCGCCCCCGGCCGCCCCGGTTCGGCTCAGTCCGCCGACGGGAACAGCGTGCGCAGCGCCAGGTCGGCCACCTGCCGCACCTGCTCGCGGGTGTGACCGCTCGCCGCCTGGACGGCGATGCCGTCGGTGACGGTGTGGACCAGCCGGGCCAGGACGCCGGGGTCGCAGCCCGCCGTCAGGTCGGGGGCCCGCTCGAAGCGCCGGCGCAGGGCGGCTTCGCCGGCCATCCGCCGGGCGATCACCTCCTCGCGGACCGCCCGGGAGTCCGGGCCGCAGGCGTGCACGCTGTTGACGCTCAGGCACCCGGGCGGCGCGTGCGTCCCGCCGGTCAGCTCGACGGCCCCGAGCAGCATCCGCTCGACGACGGCTCGCGCGGTGGGTTCCTCCAGCGCCTCGGCGGCGAAGGCGCCGGGGCCGGTGAAGTAGCGGTCGAGCGCCTTGCGGAACAGCTCCTCCTTGTTGCCGAACGTCGCGTAGAGGCTGTTGCGGTTGATGCCCATCGCCGCGGTCAGGTCCGACAGGGACGTCCCCTCGTAGCCCTGCCGCCAGAAGAGCTCGAGCGCCCGGTCGAGCGCGGTCCGCGGGTCGAAGGCGCGCGGGCGACCGCCTGGCATGCCGTACCTCCTCCGATTTCCGGCCTCCCGGCACGGTACTCCCTCGACCCCCTTGAATTCGCGCGCCCGCTCGCCTAGTTTCTAACCGATCGGTTAGAAACCAGGCAGGACGGGCCCTCGGGGAGGACGCGTGATCAGGGTCGGAATCGTCGGAGCGAGCGGCTGGGCCGCCGCCTCGCACCTGCCCGCACTCGCCGGGCTCGCGGACTTCGAGGTGACCGCGGTCGCGACGACCGGGCAGGCCGGTGCCGACCGGGTGGCGGCCGCCCACGGCGTCCCGCTGGCCCTCGTCGGCGCCGAGGCGCTCGCCGCCCGTCCCGAGGTGGACCTGGTCGTGGTGTCGGTCAAGGCGTCCGGGCACGCGGCGGCGATCCGGGCCGCGCTGGCGGCGGGCAAGCACGTGCTCTCCGAGTGGCCGCTGGGCGTGGACGCCCCGGAGGCGGAGGAACTCGCCCGGGCGGCCGACGCGGCGGGCGTCGTCCACGCCGTGAACCTGCAGGGGCACCGGTCGCCGGACGCCCGGTACGTGGCCGACCTGCTGGCCGCCGGGACGATCGGCCGCCTGGAGTCCGCCGTCCTGGTCGCCGCAGGCGATCCGCTGGGCGGGCCCCGGATCGCGCCGGAACTGGAGTGGTCCACCGATCCCGCCGCGGGCACCTCGCTGCTGACCGTCATGGCCGGCCACTTCCTGGCCACCCTGCACCGGGTCGCGGGCCCGCTGGTCGAGGTCTCCGCGAGGCTGCCCCGGTCCCGCGACCGCGTCGAGGTCACCGGCACCGGGCGGACGGTCCGCAACGGGGTGCCCTCCCAGGTGCTGCTCCTGGGCACGCTGGAGAACGGCGCCGCCGCGTCCGTCACCGTGCACGGCGGCAGCGGCAGCCCGGACGGATTCCTGATCAAGCTGGTCGGCTCCGACGGCACGCTGACCGCCGTCCCGCCCCGCCCCGGCACGTACATGCACTGGACGGACTGGGACATCCGGATCGACGGCGAACCGGTGCCGGTCCCCGCCCGCTACCGGACCGTCCCCTTCGACCCCGCCGCCGGACCGGTCGCCAACGTCGCGGCCGTCTACCAGGAGGTCGCCGAGGCGATCGCCCGGGGCCGCACCCCCTGCCCGGACTTCCACACCGCGGCGGCCCACCACCGCCTCCTCGCCGCGATCGAGCGCTCGGCGGCGACCGGCACCTCGCAGCAGGTGCGCTGAGCGCGACGCCACCGGCCCCCCGCCCGCCGCGGGCATGCCGCGGCCCCCTGCGGTGCGGTGCACCGAGGGGGCCGAGAGGCGGTTCCGCGCTGGTGGGCGGTTCCTAGTAGCCGCGCCAGTTGGCGCCGTAGCCGCGGGCGGCGGCCATGTTGTCCATGTTGCCGTAGCGGGCGTCGCAGTAGCGGGAGCTGGCGATCAGGTTGTCGACGGGGTTGCGGATGTCCGTGTGGCCGGGCAGCGCGTACACCTTGAAGGTCGGCATGATCACCTGGGTCAGGCCGATCGACGGGGTGCCCTTCTTGGCGTTCGAGTCCCAGTTGTTCTGGGCGTTCGGGTTGCCGGAGGACTCGGCGATCGCGGCGGCGCGCATCGCCTTCGCGGACGGGACGTGCTGGCCGTTGGCGGCCAGGACGTCGCGGGCCTCCTGGATCCAGCCGTCCAGGTTGTTCGGGTAGGTCTTCTTCGCGGCGGCGGCGGCCTGCTCGGCGGCCTGCTGGTCCGCGGCCTGCTTGGCCTGCTCGGCGGCCTGCTGCTGGGCGGCCTGCTCGGCGGCCTGCTGGTCCGCGGCCTGCTTGGCCTGGTCCGCGGCCTGCTGCTGGGCGGCCTGCTCGGCGGCCTGCTGGTCCGCGGCCTGCTTGGCCTGGTCCGCGGCCGGCTGGTCGGCGGCCGGCTGGTCCTGCTGGACCGGCTCGCGCGCCTCGCTGCGGGAGGCGGCCTGGCCGCCGTCGCGGTTCGCGTCCTGGGTGTCCGCGGCGGTGACCGCGGCGGCGTCGGTGCGGTGGGACGCGGGTCCGGCGAACGCCTGGGTGACGGGCAGCAGCGTGCCCACGGCGATGGCGCCGGCCAGTCCGATGCCGAGGACGGCGTCGGGCATGCGGTGGTGGCCCATCCGCACCTGGGGCAATCGGCCGAGGTTGTGCTTGATGCGTCGCATGTTTCGGGTACCTCCGAGAGTCGGTTCCAGGTCATGCCGGGCCCGGGCGGACATGCGTGGTCCCCGCTCGGTGCGGGTTCCTCGGCCCGGGACGGCCGGCCCGGCGGCTCCTGCTCACCGGGGACGCCGCGCCGCGCTGGTCTCGCGGTCCGCTGCGTCATGAAGCCCCGTGAGCACTCGGATCGGCTCGGGGCACAACCACGAGACTGCCGGAGCCCCAACCGGGCGGCAAATACCCCCAAATGGGACCTACACAACTCCTCCACAACTCGAATTCCCTTACGCTCCAAGGGAGTTCACCCACGCCGACCCCCGGTATTCCACCCCGCCTATGAAGAAGGTCACAGCACCGCCCAACCTCCCCCGACACCGGGAATTTGGGCCCGGACCCAGTCCCGCCAAGGGTTCCGCCCCCTCCGCCCCCGTTCCGCGTCCCCACCCCCCGTGTGACCCCGACCACCGCCCCGCCCTGTGACGCCGCTCTCCCCCCGACCACCCACCGCATCCGCCCGACCACCGGAACCGCCCACCCCGTGACCCGGCTCACGCCCCCGCACTCCCCTCGCCCCCTTCGCCCGGCCCCACCCCCCCCCCACCGGCCCCGGGCCCGGGCGGGCCTGGTTGACTGCGGCGGGAGGTCAGGGTGGAGGCGTTGGTCTCGGCGTTCGCGCCGATCTGGGTGCTGACGGCGGCCGGGTGGCTGGCCGGGCGGACGGGGCTGCTGGGGGCGGACGCGGAGGCGGTGCTCGGGCGGTTCGTGTTCCACGTCTCGATGCCGGCCGCGCTCTTCACCGTGGTGGCCCGCACCGACCTGGCCTCCTTCGCCGACCGCTGGGTACTGGCGTTCGCCGCCGGGACGCTGATCGCCTCCCTGCTGGGCCTGCCCGTCGGACGGCGGCTGCGGCGGCTGCCCCGGACCCCGGCCGAACGGACGGTGGCGGTGATGGCGGCGGGCTACGTGAACTCGGGCAACCTCGGCATCCCGGTCGCCGCGCAGGTCCTCGGCGACGCCTCGTACGCGGCGCCGGTGCTGCTGTTCCAGGTGCTGCTGGTCACCCCGCTGATGCTGACCGTGCTGGACGCGACCACCCCCGCTCCCTCTTCCTCCCCTTCTCCCGCCGACCGCCCCACTTCCCGCCCCACCTCCCGCCCCGCCGCGCGGCTGCGGCGCCTGGCGCTGCTGCCGCTGCGCAACCCGGTGATCCTCGGCGCGGGCCTGGGCGCGCTGTTCTCCGCGGCGGGCTGGCGGCTGCCGGGGCCGCTGGCGCACTCGGCGGACCTGCTGGGCGCGGCGGCCGTCCCGACCGCCCTGGTCACCCTCGGACTGTCGCTGCGCACCCCGCCGGGCGCGGCGGCGCAGCGCCCGGACCGGGGTGAGCTGGGTCTCGCGGTGCTGGTGAAGACGGTCGGGCAGCCGCTGGCCGCGCTGGCGGTGGGCGCGCTGCTGCTGCACCTGCGGGGGCCGCAGCTGCGGGCGGCGGTGCTGCTGTCGGCGCTGCCGACCGCGCAGAACGTGTACGTGTACGCGCGGCTGTACGGGGCGGCTCCGGTGCTGGCCCGCTCGGCGGTGCTGGCGTCGACGGTGCTGTCGATGCTGACGCTGTCGGTCATCGCCTGGTCGCTGGGCGGCGGTTGACCGGACCCGCCGGGGAACGCAGCGGGCCGGCGACCGGGAAGTGCGGCAGGTCACATGTCCGGAAGGGCCGCGGGCCGCCGGCCCGGGAGTGCGGCAGGTCACGTGTCCGGGAGGGCCGCGGGCCACCGGCCCGGGAGTGCGGCAGGTCACAGGCTTCGCCCCGGCGGGGGCCGCTCCGTAGAGTTCGGCGGTACGGATGGGGCGACGAGGAAGCATCGGCAGTGACGAACCAGCAGAGCGGCCCGGGCAGCGCCCCGGTCGAGGACGACACCGACTACGGCAAGGGCATCGACCCGAACGCCTGGAGCTGTGCCTGAGCGTGCTCGCCGAGCTGGACGAGATCCACGTCGACCACCCGGACGCGATCCGGGTCCGGCTGGCGGTCGGCGGCCTGTTCCGCACCCTCAAGCAGCGCCGCCGGCAGGAGACCCGGGCCCGCAAGACCGCCAACGACCGCGCGGTGACGGCGAAGACCGCGACGGGCGCGCCGGGGCGGATCGACGACGAGACGGCGGGCGCGTTCGGGCTGAGCACCGAGACCACCACCGAGCTGGCCGGCATCCTGGAGCGCCCGCGCTCCTGCTACACCTGCAAGCAGCGGTACGTGGAGGTGGACGCGTTCTACCACCAGCTGTGCCGCTCCTGCGCCGCGCTGAACCGCTCGCGCCGGCACGCCCGGACCGATCTGACCGGCAAGCGCGCGCTGCTGACCGGCGGACGCGCCAAGATCGGCATGTACATCGCGCTGTGCCTGCTGCGCGACGGCGCGCACACCACCATCACCACCCGCTTCCCGAACGACGCGATCCGCCGCTTCACCGCGATGCCGGACAGCGCCGAGTGGATCCACCGCCTGAAGATCGTCGGCATCGACCTGCGCGACCCGGCGCAGGTGATGGCGCTGGCGGACGAGGTCGCCGCGGACGGCCCGCTGGACATCCTGATCAACAACGCGGCGCAGACCGTGCGCCGCTCCCCGGGGCGTACCGCGAGCTGGTGGCGGCCGAGTCGGCGCCGCTGCCGGCCGGGGCGCTGCCCGCGTCCACGGTGATCGGCCGGTTCGGCTCGGGCGCGGTGGACGTGCCGGCGCTGCCGGGGCAGCGCGGCGGCGAGCAGCCGTCGGTCAGTGCCGAGCAGGTCACCTCGCTGGCCCTGGTGACGGGTTCGGCCTCGCCGGAGCGGATCGCGGCCGGGACGGCGATCGACGCGGGCGGCCTGGTGCCGGACCTGGCGGACACCAACAGCTGGGTGCAGACCGTCTCCGAGGTCGGCCCGATCGAGCTGCTGGAGGTGCAACTGTGCAACTCCACCGCCCCGTTCATCCTGATCTCGCAGCTGCGCCCGGCGCTCGCCGCGTCCTCGGCACGCCGCAAGTACGTGGTCAACGTCTCGGCGATGGAGGGCGTCTTCGAGCGCGGCTACAAGGGCTCGGGCCACCCGCACACCAACATGGCGAAGGCCGCGCTGAACATGCTGACCCGCACCAGCGCGCAGGAGATGTTCGAGACCGACGGCATCCTGATGACCGCGGTGGACACCGGCTGGATCACCGACGAGCGCCCGCACCCGGAGAAGATGCGCCTGCACGAGGAGGGCTTCCACGCCCCGCTCGACCTGGTGGACGGCGCGGCCCGGGTGTACGACCCGATCGTCCGCGGCGAACTCGGCGAGGACCTCTACGGCTGCTTCCTGAAGGACTACCAGAAGGGCAAGTGGTGACGGACGTCCGGCCCCTCGACGCGCGGCTCCCGGCCGCCGCGCACCCGCTGCCGCCGCTGGTCGGCGCGGGCGTGATCGTGCCGACCGGGGACGGGCGGGTGCTGATCGGGCGGCGCACCACCGCCGGGGAGTCGCCGACCTGGAGCCTGCCGGGCGGCAAGGTGGACCACCCCGGGGAGTCCTTCGAGGCCGCCGCCGCACGGGAGTTGGCCGAGGAGACCGGGATCGTGCTGCCCGCCGAGGAGATGCGGGTGCTGGCGGTGCTGCTCGATCACGAGCTGGGCCGCACCCGGGTGACGGCGGCGGTCCTGGCCCCGCCGAGCCTGGCCGAGGCCCTGGTCACCGAACCGCACGCGTGCGCCGGCTGGGAGCGCTTCCCGGTGGACGCGCTCCCCGAGCCGATGTTCTACCCGTCCGCGCAGGTGCTGGCCGCCTGGCTGCCGGACCACCGCGCCCCGGGCGGCACCTGGCACTACCCGGCGGCGACACCGCCCTCCTGACGGGCCGTCAGTCCCCTGCGGAACCTCGCGGCGGCACCCCGGAGACTTCCGGGGCGCCGCCGCGACGCGTCCTCCGCGCCCCGGGCTACCTGCGCCCGGCCGCCCGGAGCCGGACGTCCGCCGGGGGCCTGGTCCCGGCCCGGCGCACCAGCAGGACGAAGGTCCGGGCGTAGGCGTCGCCCTCGGTGACCCGGGGCCAGTCCAGCCCGGCGAGGGCCGCGGACGCGGCCGCGTGCGGTTCACCGTGCACCCACACCTCGGCGGACTGCCCGGCGCCGCCACCGCCGTTGCCGCCACCGCTACCGCCGAAGTGCACCTGCACGCCGACGAGTTGGTCCCGGCCGAGGTCCCCGCCCAGGGCCGGGGCGAGGGCGGGCAGCACGGGGTTGCGGACCAGCCAGTCCTGCACGTCGTGGAAGTGCCGGCCGGTGCCCCAGCCGACCACGCCGCCGTGGATGGCGTGCCAGCCGGGCAGGCCGTCCGGGTCGGAGGGGTCGAGGTGGCCGGCGAACCGGCCGTTGTGGGCGACGAGTTCGATCAGCGCGGCGCCCGTGGTGGACGCCCACGCCTCGACGCCCCGGCGGACCGGGTCCTGGTCGCCGCCGTCGATCCGGGGCACCCGGTCCCGGACGGCGGTCTCCGGGCGGTCCCGGTCGGCCAGGAACACCAGTTCCAGCCGGTCCGGGTCGTCGTCCGGCGCGGTGCCCAGCTGGACCGCCAACTCGCCCGGCCCGCGGACCTCTTCGCCCTCGACCCGCCACTGCTCGCCGTGCAGCGCGGACAGTTCGTCCGCCACCGCTCCCAACACCGCCTGCTCGGACGGTCGTTCCGTACTCTTGCCGGACGCGTCCGGGCCGGTGCCCGACCGGCCGCGCCACCATGATCCCCATGCCATGGCGCACACCGTAACGTTGTACAGATTTGCTCACAATGTGTGGGTGGGGATCGGGTCAGGTAGTCGATGTCGTCCGCTGTGTGTATCGTCGCACTGCGCGATCAGGGACTTACCGCGGGCAGCAGCTGGGGGCGGCAATGGCTGTGGAACTACCATCGGGGCTCACCCACATCATCGGGCTGCTGGGCGTGCGTTTCCCAGCCGCCAACGAGGACGAACTCAACCAACTGGCCGACCAGTTGGACAAGTTCGCCGGAGCGCTGGACAGCGCCCAGATGACGGCGGACAAGGCGCTCACCATGCTGCACGAGGTCTACCAGGGCGAATCGGCGGACAAGCTCTCCGAGCTGTGGAGCACCATCACCAAGTACTCCAAGGTGATCGTCGAGACCTGCCAGACGGTGTCCAAGGTGCTGCGCGCGGCGGCCGTGGTGGTCGAGCTGGCCAAGACCCAGTCCATCACCCAACTGTTCTCCATCCAGGCCCAGTTGGCGGCGGCCTCGTCCACCGGGCCGTGGAGTGCGGCGGCGGTGCTGCGGATGGGCCGCGAGATCATGAACCAGCTGCTGGAGGCGGCGGTCGGCAAGCTCGCCCAGACCGTCACCCGGCCGATCGAGGACATGATCGAGAAGGCCGCGCAGAAGATCGTGCCCACCCCGTCCAACAACTCCAACGGGCAGGGCTTCTCCATCGACCTGGCCCAACTCGCCCAGTGCGCGGCCGACCTGCGCCGCGGCGCGGACGACATCGAGACGCACGGCACCAGCTTCAAGCGGATCGTGCAGAGCCTGAAGATGGGCGACTCCGGCGACAAGTTCGGCAAGCTGGTGATCGAGGCCGCCGAGAAGGTGCTGCAGACCATCGCCGAGGACGTCCTCAAGCGCATCCTCGCCTCGTTCCGCGACACCGCGGACAAGATGGACACGATGGCGGGCAACCTCAACGAGAACGAGGACAGCAACCGCACGGTGCTGAACAGCCTCACCTCGCTCGCGGCCAACCCGCTCAGCCCCAACGCGACGGCCACCAACGGCGCTTCCGCCGGCGCGTCCCCCGCGCTGAACGGCCCGCGCCTGGGCGGCGGCGACGCGGGGCTCGCCGCGTTCGCGGGCCTGATGCCCAAGCTCGGTCCGATCGGCTCCGGGCCGGCCGGCGGCAGGAGCGGCGGCTCGGGCCTCAACACGCTCGGCCTCAAGGAGCCGCTCGTCTCCGGCGGCCACGGCGGCGGCGCGTCCGGCGGGTCCGGTTCCGGGTCCGGCAGCGGCGCGGGCGGGGGCACCGGCGGCCCCGGCGGTCAGGGCGGCGGCGCCTTCGTCCCCCGGCTCTCGATGCCGGCCGGCAGCCTCGGCAACAGCGGCCGGGGCAGCAGCGGCACCCGGATCGAGACCCAGAAGTCCGGCGAGGGCAGCGGCGGTTCCGGCTCCGGGTCCGGTTCCGGCTCCTCCCCCTCCACCGCCACCAACTCCGTCGGCCGCGGCGTCCCGCCGGGCGGCATGATGGGCATGGCGGCCATGGGCCACGGCGGCTACGGCCCGGTCGGCGGCTCCGGCATCCGCGGCTCCTCCCAGCGCCGCACCAACCGCACCGCCGAGGGCGGCCCCGAGGACACCGCCTCCGCCGACGGCATCATCGCCGACGACCTCGGCGCCGCCATGTACCCCAACCTCCAGTTGGGCCGCGTCACCCCGCAGCGCAAGCCCGAGTCCGAGCGCGACGACCGCTACGACGACGACTTCGAGCTCGACCTCGAGGAGCTCGGCGACCTCGACGACCTGCACTGACCCCGGCCGGTCCACGGCCCAGGAGCCCCGCCAGCGCCCCCGAAAGGGCCTGCCGGGCTCCGTCCTTCTCCCCCGGCCGCCCGGTCCGCGACCTGGAACGCACCCGCCCGGTCTGTGAATTGACCGTGAACCGTAAACTTTTCGCCGTGGTGGTATGGACCACGAACGAAACAGATGGCTAGGGTCGTAGCGGTTCGCACGCGCGGCCGTTCGGAACCCTGGGACAGGACGTGACCGTGGCCGAGACACTGGTGGCCTCCGAGTACGAGGCCGAACGGCTGGACGCCACCGCCGCCTGGGTCGCCCGCCACCGGCCGCCGGGCAGCGGAGCGCTGGCCGAACTCGGCGCCGGCGACGGCGCGCTGACCGGACGGCTGCTGCGGGCCGGGTACACCGTGCACGCCGCCGAACCGGACCCGGCCCTGCGGGCCCGACTCTGGGACCGACTCCGCGGACGGGCCCGACTACGGCTCAGCGGGGCCGACCTGGCGGCCCCGCCACCGGTGCGCCGCCGCTTCGGCGCGGTACTGCTGATCGACACCCTGCACGCCGGCCAGGACCTGGAACTCCTGCACGCCCTCCCACCGACCTGCTGTTCGTCGCCCTGGCCCCGCCCGCCCTGGACGGCCGACTCCGCCCGTGGCTCTCCGCCCAACAGGGCTGGCTGCTGGTGGAGGAGATCGACCTGGCCGCCCCGCGCCCCACCCAACGCACCCTCGCCCCGGGCAGCCGCGGCGTCCTGCTCCGCCGGGCCGGCTGATCCCGGCAGCGGCGAGACGGCGACAGCGACAGCGACAGCGACAGCAGCGACACAACGCGCGACACGGCATGGGCCCGGCACGGCCCGGCACGAGCCTGCCCGGCCCGGCGACGGCCCGACTGCGGCGCGGCTCAGGACAGCCGGGCGATCAGCTCGTCCATCGCCACCCGCCCGGCGTCCATCGCGGCCCGCAGCAGCACCGGGTCCCGGGTCAGCCGTCCGACCTTCGGGGCCTCCGGCCCGGGGCGGACGGAGAGCACGGCGGGGCCGTCGGCGGGCGGGGCGAGGTCGTGGCGGCCGAGCAACTCCTCGTCGGCGAGCAGCCGTTCGGCCCGCCCCAGGTAGGAGTCGCGCAGCGGCGCGGGGTAGCGGCGCAGCACCGTCCGGGCGACCATCCGGGAGCCGCGCGAGGGCCCGGCCGCCACCGCCGCCGCCGCAGCCGTCGCCGTCGCCGCCGGGACCGGGCCCGGGAGCGCAGCACCAGGACGTGCGTGGCGCCCTGGGCGAGCGCGGTGCGGAACGGGATGGACTCGGCCAGCCCGGCGTCGTAGTAGCGGCTGCCGTCGAGTTCCACCGGCGGTCCGGCGAGCAGCGGGAGGGCGGCGCTGGCCCGCAGGGCGAGGCGGAGCCGGGCCGGGTCGGTGAGCAGGGGGTGGAGGTCGGTGGCGACGCCGGTGCCGGTGTGGGTGGCGATCGGGTGCAGGGTGGTGGGGTTGGCGAGGATCGCGTCGAAGTCCATCCGGGCCACGTGCGCGTAGAGGTGCTCGACCAGGTTGTGCAGGTCGACGACGGGACGGCCGCGCAGCACGTTGCCGGGCCGGACCATCGCCCGGGCGTACTCCTCGTCGGCCCAGCCGCGAGTTGCCCGGGGTCGCTGCTGAGCAGCCAGGCGCCGGTCAGCGCCCCGGCGGAGGCCCCGTAGACGGCGTCGAACACCCCGGTGAGACCGGCCTCGTGGAGGGCCAGGGCCATGCCGCCGGAGATGATGCCGCGCATGCCGCCGCCCTCGACGGCGAGCGCGATCCGCAGCCCGTCGGTCCGCCCGCCGGGACGGCTGCCGGTGCGCCGCCGCTCGGCGAGGGCGGCCAGGACCCGGCCCCGCGCGCCCGTGGCGTCCACGGCATCCGTGGCGTCCGCGATCCCGAACCCGTCCTGCTGATCCACGCCGTACTCCCGTACTCCCGCACCTGTACCGACACCCGCACCACGCCCGCCCGGACGTCCCGCCGGGCGCCGGGGCCCGGCGTCCGGAACGCCGAGAAGTGTCGCACACGAACCCGGGCGCGCCGCCCTGCCACGCCACCACCGCCGTCCCCCGCCCACTCTCCCGCCCCGTCACCCTGCGCCACGCTAGTGTGACGTCATGTCGGTCCTCGGCACCTCCGCCCACTCCGCCACCGCCGCGCTGCCCGAACCCGTCGCCCGGGCCGTCGAGTTGGCGGACCGGCTGGGGTTCGCCCAGTCCTGCCGCCCGGAGCACGGGCGGCTGCTGCAGGCCCTCGCCGCGGGCGCGACCGGCCGGATCGGGGAGACCGGCACCGGGTGCGGCGTCGGCCTGGGCTGGCTGCTCGCCGGGCGGCGGCCGGGCGTCCGGGTGGTGAGCGTCGAGCGGGAAGCCGAACGCGTGGCCGCGGTAAGGGAGTTGTTCGCCGACGTGCCCGACCTGGAGGTGCTGCACGGCGACTGGACGCGAATCCACCGGCACGGCCCGTTCGACCTGCTGGTCCTGGACGGCGGCGGCAACGGCAAGCAGTCCGCAGCCGCCGACCCGGAACGCCTGCTCACCCCGGCGGCACCCTGGTGGTCGACGACCTCACCCCGCTCACCGGCTGGCCCCGACCTACCGAGGCGCGCCCGACACCGGCCGCACCGTCTGGTACGACCACCCGGCCCTGCTCACCACCGAGGTCCGCCTCGCCCCGGACCTGTCCACCCTGCTGGCCACCCGCCGCCCCTGACGTCCGCTCGGCGCTCGGGTCCGGTCAGCGCTCGCGTCCGCTCGGCTCTCGGGTCCGGTCAGCGCTCGCGTCCGCTCAGCGCTCGCGTCCCCGCGGCTTGAGCGGCACCGGCGGCAGTTGGGGGGCGTGCAGCCGTTCGCCGTCGTAGCCGTGGACCCGGCCGAAGCGGGTGCCGGTCTCCCAGTCGGCGCGGGCCGCCGCGATCTCCTCGTGCGTGCGGCCGACGAAGTTCCACCACATGACGAGGCGTTCCTCGAAGGGTTCGCCGCCGAGCAGCAGCAGGGCGGCGTCGGTGCGGGCGCGCAGCGGGAGTTCGCGGCGGCCGCAGCCGAGGTAGAGGAGGGAGCCCGGTTCGACCGGGACGCCGTCGACGTCGGTGCTGCCGGTCATGGCGAGGACGGCGTACTCGAAGCCGGGTTCGAGCGGCAGGCGGTGGGCGGCGCCCTCGCGGAGGGTGAGGTCGGCGCCGGTGAGGGCGGTGTGGGTGGTGCCGGGCGAGGTGGTGCCGTCGAGGGTGCCGAGGATGAGGTCGGCGTGCAGGCCGCCGGCGGTGACGACGGGCAGCTCGGGGTGGTGTTCGAAGGCGGGCGCGGTGTGCCGGTGGGCGTCGGGGAGGGCGACCCAGAGTTGGGCGCCGTGCAGCAGCGGCGCGTGCTCGCGCGGGGACTGCTCGGAGTGCGAGATGGCCCGGCCGGAGGTCATCAGGCCGAGTTCGCGCGGGCGGACGGTCTGCACGTTGCCGAGGCTGTCCCGGTGCAGCACGCTGCCCTCGTGCAGCCAGCTGACGGTCTGCAGGCCCGTGTGGGGGTGCGGCGGCACCTGCATGCCGGGCTCGTCGGCGATGTCGTCGGGGCCGTAGTGGTCGACGAAGCACCAGGCGCCGACCATCCGGCGGCCGAGGTTGGGCAGCAGCCGCCGGACCACGGTGGACTCGCCGAGCGGGACGCGCCGCCCGGTCAGCAGGTCCTTGACGGGGCCGGTGGCGGCCTGGCGGCCGCAGACGGCCGGGGCGGGTTTCCGGTCGAGGTTGCTCATGGCCGCCAGTATCGACCGGACCGCCCGCCGCCCCCGGCCGCACGCACCCCGTGTCCGGACGAATCCCGCGAACGCAGCCGCTCCCGTCCCCGCCCCTACACGCAGACGCAGACGCGGACGCACCCCCCGTCAGCCGACGAGGCGGCCTCAGTGCTTGCAGGCCCACCACGCCTCGGCGCTCGCCGCCTCCGCCTGGGCACGCAGCGCGCGGACGGCCTCCGCCGGGTCGGCCGCACCGTAGACCGCCGAGCCGGCCACGAACACGTCGGCCCGGCCTCGGCGCAGGCTTCGATGGTGGCGGGGGCGACCCCGCCGTCGACCTGGAGCCACAGGTCGAGGCCGTGCTTGTCGATCAGCTGCCGGGTGCGGCGGATCTTGGGGAGCATGATGTCGAGGAAGGCCTGGCCGCCGAAGCCGGGCTCCACCGTCATGATCAGCACCATGTCCAGCTCGGGCAGCAGGTCCTCGTACGGCTCGATCGGGGTGGCGGGGCGCAGCGCCATCGAGGCGCGGGCGCCCTTGGCGCGGATCTCCCGGGCGAGGCGGACGGGGGCGGCGGCGGCCTCGACGTGGAAGGTGACGGAGCCGGCGCCGGCCTCGACGTACTGCGGGGCCAGCGGTCGGGCTGTTCGATCATCAGGTGGCAGTCGAGGGGGGTGTCGGTGGCGCGGGCCAGCGACTCGACGATCGGCACGCCCAGCGTGAGGTTGGGGACGAAGTGGTTGTCCATCACGTCGACGTGCAGCCAGTCCGCGCGCGCACCGCCTCGGCCTCGTCGGCGAGGCGGGCGAAGTCCGCGGAGAGGATGCTGGGGTTGATCTGCGCCATGGCGAGGGTACCTTCACGACTCGGTGCGGGCGGCCCGGGCGACCGCCCCCGACCATCATCCCCCGTCCGCCGGACGGCCCGGCAGGTGGCCGGGCAGCGGATCGAGCAGGTGACCGGGCGGCAGAACCGTCTCGGAGCGCCCGCACGTCGCGGAGGCGCACCCCCGAAGTGTTCACACGGCCGAAACACTTCCCCTTCCCGGTGTCGGCCCGCTCTGGCAGGCTCCACAGCAGGCGGACCCAACGCTGCTCGCCCCTCACGAAAGGCGTCCGATGACCCAGGTCGTCCACCCCGCACGTGCTCTCTGGTGGCTGTTCGAACCCGTCCACGCCCTCACCTACTTCTCCCCCGAGGCCCGCGCCGCGTACGAAGCGGCGGGGCTGCGCGGCTACTGGCGCGGTTACTTCGGCGGCCGCTCGGCGCCGCTGGGCGCGGTGGACGCGGCGCCGGTGGTGGCCGCGTTCTTCAACTTCGCGCCGCAGATGGTCGAACGGGCGCTGCCGGAGGTGTGGACGCTGGCGAGCCCGGAGCAGGCGCTGGAGGCCCGGGTCGAGGGGGTGACGGGCGCGCTGCGGCGCGTCCTGGCGGACGTGAAGCCGGACCTGATCGACCGTTCGGTGGAACTGCTGGAACGCGCCGTCGAGGGCCTGGACTGTTGTGGGCGCGTGCTGGCCGCCGCGAACGCCGACCTCCCCCGCCCGGAGGGCCGCCTGGCCCGACTGTGGCAGGCCACCACCGTGCTGCGCGAGCACCGGGGCGACGGCCACGTCGCCGCCCTGGTCACCGAGGGCCTCGACGGCTGCGAGGCGCTGGTGGTCCGCTGCGCGCTGGACACCCGCCGCGAGACGCTCCAGCCGCACCGGGGGTGGAGCGACACCGAGTGGGACGAGGCCACCGCCCGGCTGACCGACCGCCACTGGCTGGCCCCGGACGGCTCGCTGACCCCCGAGGGCCGCCGCCGCCACCTCGCCCTGGAGGCCGCCACCGACCTGGCCGCCTCCCGGGTCTGGACGCACTTCCACCGCTCCGAGCTGGACGAACTCCTCAGCGCGCTGCGCCCGATCTCCGCCGCCTGCCGCGCCGACCTGCCCCCGACCACCCCGATCGGCCTGCCCAACGCGGCCTGACGCCGAGCGGGTCCCCACCCCGGCCACCCGGCCGGGGTTCAGCCGCACCGGACGTCGCCCGCCATCGGCCACTGGCCGTCCACCGGACCTGCCCCGGAGCCAGGCCGGCCGGTCAGTACGGGGGCGGTCCGAGGACGATGGCGCGGCCGGAGTAGAACCGCTCCAGGTCGCCCCAGGGGACGCGGGCGGCGCGCTGCGAACCGTCGGGGAAGCCGGACGGGTTGTGAATCCGCAGCGCCTCGTCGTCGGCGCCGACCGCGAGCACCAGGTGCCCGCCGGTGTGCGGCACTTCGGGGGCGAGGGTACGGATGCCGGGGTGGACGGAGAGCACCGGGAGCCGGCCCGCGGCGAGTTCGGCGGCGATCCGGTCGGCGGGCAGCGGGTCGACCGCCTCGGCGTGCAGGCCCCAGCGGGTGCGGGCGTACGCGGCGAACGGGGCGTGGATCAGACCGTCGAGCCGCCCGTCGGGGTGCCGGACGTACGCCCCGGCCCGTTGGCACTCCTCGGCGAGCGGGACGGCCGCCGGGGCGACGCCCCACCAGTGGTCGAGCGCCATCCGCAGGCAGGCCATCCCGCACAGCCGCCACGACCAGTACTCGTACTCGTCCTCGTCGGCGGCGCCGGAGCGCTCCCACAGCGGGTCGTCGGCGGCCCGCAGCGTGCCGTCCAGGATGTCGGGCACGAGTTCGGGCGACTCCCACTGGGAGTAGTAGGGGACCTGATGGCTGATCGGCTTCACCCGGTCATCCTGGCGCACTTTCGTCCCCGTCCCCCGGAGCGCCGTCCGCGACACCGGGAACCGCCACCCCACCGGCAGCGGGAGGAACCGCGCCGCGCGGCCCGGCGCACGCGGTGGCCGCCGCCCGTCCGCGTGATCGCCCGCCCGCCGTTTCCGCAGTATCGTCCGTGCTCGCACCCGCGCCCCGCGCGCACCCGCCTCCAACCGCCCCGCCCACCCCACCCGCCCCCCGAACGGAACCGCCGTGGCCGAGATCCGCCCCGAACCCGTCGACTCCCCCGACGCCCGCCTGCTGCTGACCGAGTACCAGGCCGAGGTACGCCGCCGCTGGAGCGGACCCCCGCCCGCCGGAGCGCTGCCCGTCGAGGAGGCCCCGGCGGACCTCGAACTCACCGCGGCGCGCGGCGGCGTGTTCCTGCTCGCCCGGCTGGACGGCCGCCCGGCCGGCTGCGCGGGCGTCCGGACCCTGGCCGCCGACCCCGCCGACGCCGCCGACCCCGCCGTCTCCGGCACCCCCGCCGTCTCCGGTGCCCCCGGCAGCGCCGAGCTGAAACGGCTGTACGTCCGCCCGTCCGCCCGCGGGCACGGCCTGGGCCGCGCCCTGCTCGCCGCCGCCGAGGACGCCGCCCGCGCGCTGGGCCACACCCGGCTACGGCTGGACACCATGGCCGAATTCGCCGAGGCCCGCGCGCTGTACACGGCCGCCGGCTACGCGGACATCCCGCCGTACAACGCCAACCCGTACGCCGCGCACTGGCTGGAGAAGACCCTGTGACCGGGCCGGTGGTGAACCTGTGGCGGGCGGGCCTGAGCGCCGTACCGGACGGGGTGTGGGCCCGCACGGACGCCGAGGTGCTGATCCTCGCGGACAACGAGCTGACCGAACTCCCGGATACCATCGGCGAGTTCACCCGCCTGCGGACCCTCGACCTGGGGCACAACGCGCTCACCGCCGTCCCCGACCGGATCGGCGCCCTCACCGGCCTGTCCGGCTTCCTCTACCTGCACGACAACCGGCTCACCGCGCTGCCGGCCGCCCTCGGCCGGCTGCACCGGCTGCGCTACCTCAACGTCGGCGACAACCCGCTCACCGAACTCCCGGACAGCATCGGCGACTTGACCCATCTCCTCGAACTGCGCGCGCAGAGCTGCCGGTTGACCGCCCTCCCGGCGACCCTCGGCGCGCTGTCCCGGCTGCGCGAACTGCGCCTGCGCGGCAACCGCCTGACGGCGCTGCCCGCCGCGCTCTCCGGACTGCGCGAGCTGCGCTGCCTGGAACTGCGCGACAACCGGCTCACCACCCTGCCGCCCGCGCTGGCCGGACTCCCCCTGCTGCGCGAACTCGACCTGCGCGGCAACCCGTTGGCGCCGGTCCCGCCCTGGCTGGCCGAACTCCCCGCGCTGGAGAAGCTCGACCTGCGATGGACCCCGCACCCGCCCGCCGCGCACCTGGTCGACACCCTCGAACGGCGCGGCTGCGCCGTGTACTCCTGACCCGGCACGGACGGACGGGCGGGGGCGGCCCGACGGAGGACCCCTCCCCCGGACCGCCCCCGCCCGTCGACGACCGTCAGCCGACGACCGTCAGCCGTCGGCCGTCAGCGCCTCACCAGGCGTAGTGCTCCGGCGCGCTGCGGTAGCCGGGGAAGATCTCGTCCAGCCGCTCCAGCGCCTTGGCGTCCAGCCGGACCTCCAGCGAGCGCACCGCCGCGTCCAACTGCTCCTCGGTGCGGGGGCCGATGATCGGGGCGGTGACGGCCGGACGGCCGCGCAGCCAGGCCAGCGCGACGTCGCCGGGCTCGTGCCCGAGCTCCTGGCACAGGTCCTCGTACGCCTGGATCTGCTCGCGGTGCTCGTTCAGGGTGTCCTGGGCCCGGCCCTCGGCGCGGCGCACGCCCTCGCGCTCCTTGCGCAGCACGCCGCCGAGCAGGCCGCCGTGCAGCGGGGACCACGGGATCAGGCCGAGTCCGTAGTGCTGGGCGGCGGGGACGACCTCCAGCTCGACGCTGCGCTCGATCAGGTTGTACAGCGACTGCTCGCTGGTCAGGCCGAGGAAGTTGCGGGCCCTGGCGGTCTCCTGCGCCTGGGCGAGGTGCCAGCCGGCGAAGTTGGAGGAGCCGACGTAGATGATCTTGCCCTGGAGGGTGAGCACCTCCATCGCCTGCCAGACCTCGTC
The DNA here is from genome assembly GCF_948472415.1 of Kitasatospora fiedleri. Classification (NCBI taxonomy): domain Bacteria; kingdom Bacillati; phylum Actinomycetota; class Actinomycetes; order Kitasatosporales; family Streptomycetaceae; genus Kitasatospora; species Kitasatospora fiedleri. Next base: position 1,292,746 of record NZ_OX419519.1, read on the forward strand.
CCAGGGGGTGTCCCGGTCGACGTGGTGCATCTGGTAGAGGTCGATGTGGTCGGTCTGGAGGCGGCGCAGGCTGGCGTCCACGGCGCGGCGGATGTTGAGCGCGGAGAGCTTGCCCTCGTTGGGCCAGTCGCCCATGTCGCCGTACAGCTTGGTGGCGATCACGGTCTTCTCGCGCCGTCCGCCGCCCTTGGCGAACCAGTTCCCGATGATGCTCTCGGTGAGGCCCCTGTTCTCGCCCCAGCCGTAGACGTTGGCGGTGTCGAAGAAGTTGATGCCGTGCCCGTGCGCGGCGTCCATGATCCGGTGCGCGTCGGCCTCCACGGTGTGCGGGCCGAAGTTCATGGTGCCCAGGCAGAGCCGGGAGACGGACAGGCCGGTACGGCCGAGGTGGGTGTACTCCATGGCTTCCACCCTCCGCCGCACCGGCCGACTTGTCCAGTACCACCCGCCCGTCCAGTACCGGCCACGACCGGACACGACCGGCCCGCCCGCCTCGCCGCCCCCGTCGCGTCCGCCCCCGCACCCGACCCGCCGTCAGGAACCGTCCGCCCACGAGGGACCCCGGCCGTTGCGGCTACGCGGTGTAGCGGGTGGCGAGGGCCGGGGACTGGCCGCCGAAGGCGGCGAGGTCGGCGGTGAACACGTTCTGCAGCAGTTGGTAGTCCTCGACGCCGGGGGCGCTGACGGTCTCGCCGAGTTCCAGGCCGCGCAGGGCGCCGGTGACGAGGTCCTCGGCGCTCATCCGGGGGACGGCGCTCAGGTCCATGCCCTGGGAGGAGTGGAACTCGGTGGCCACCACGCCGGGGCAGACCACGGCGACGGTGACGCCGGAGTCCTCGACCTCGGCGGCCAGGGCCTGGGTCATGGCGACCAGGTAGGCCAGGGTCCCGGCGTAGACGGCGCGGCGGGGCATGACGCTCTTGTCGGCGGGCCCGGAGAAGGCGATCATGCCGGCGACGTTGAGGATGGTGCCCGTCCCGCGCCGCTGCATGGGCCCCACCGCGGCCCGCATCAGCTGGGTGGGGCCAGGACCTTGACGTTGACGAGTTCGCGGGCCTTGTCGGCGGGCAGGTCGGCCAGCGGCATGTAGTGGGAGACGCCGGCGTTGTTGACCAGCACGTCCAGCGGCTCGGCCGCGCAGATCGCCGCGAGGGCGTCGACGCCGTCCTCGGTGGAGAGGTCGGCGACGACGGTGCGGACCTCGACCTCGGGGTGCGCGGAGGCGAACGCCTCCAGGCGCTCCCGGCGGCGGCCGACGACGATCAGGTCGTAGCCGTCGGCGGCGAAGCGTTCGGCGAACGCCTTGCCGATGCCGGAGGTCGCGCCGGTGACGAGGGCGAGCTTGCCCGTGGCGGGTGTTTCCTTGCGTCGTGTCTCGCTCATGCCTCCAGCATGCGCGCCGACCGCCCCACCAGGGAGTAGACCCGCTTTCCTGGGACCATCGGTACCAGGAAGCACGAAGCTCCTTTTTGCCACAATGAGGGCATGCCCTCGACAGAACTCGGCGCGGCCCTGCACGCCTGGCGCGACCGCACCGCCCCCGAGCGGGCCGGTCTTCCCGCCGGTGGCCGCCGGCGCGCCCCCGGGCTGCGCCGCGAAGAGCTCTCCCAGCTGGCCGGGATCTCCGCCGACTACATCGTCCGGCTGGAACAGGGGCGCGCCCGCAACCCCTCACCCCAGGTCGTCGAGGCCCTCGCCCGCGCCCTGCGCCTGGAGAGCGGCGAACGCGAACACCTCTTCCGCCTCGCCGGACTCGCCGTGCCCGGCCCCGGCACGGTCCCCCGCCACCTGACCCCCGGCGTCCACCGCATGCTCGACCGCCTCACCACCACCCCGTCGCGGTCTACGACGCCACCTGGACCCTGCTCCTCGCCAACCCCCTCCACACCGCCCTGATGGGAGAGTGGACCGGCCCCGACCTGAACGCCGCCTGGCGCGCCTTCGTCACCTCCACCACCCGCGTGCGCCACACCCCCGAATCCAACGGCGCCCTCCAGCGGCTCCTCGCCGCCGACCTCCGCCGCACCAGCGCCCTCTACCCCCACGACGCCGCGCTCACCGAGCTGATCACCCGGCTGCGACGGCACAGCGCCCGCTTCGCCGAGCTCTGGGACACCGGCACCACCGCCGAGCACGAGTCGAGCCGCAAGACCGTCGACCACCCCGCCGTCGGCCCCCTCACCCTGGACTGCGACGTCCTCCACGTCGCCGGCAGCCGGCTGCGCATCATGGTCTACACCGCCGGGCCCGACACCGAGGACGCCGAACGCCTCGCCCTGCTCTCCGTGCTGGGAACCCAGACGCTCACCGGCTGACACCGCCGGGCGGCACCCGCCCCCGGCGGCGCCGCCCCGACCCCCGCCCGCCGTCAGGCGGTCCGCCGCAGCAGCGCCAGGTACATCGCGTCCGTCCCGTGCAGGTGCGGCCACAGCTGGACGTCCGGGCCGTCGCCCAGGTCGGGGACGCCGGGCAGCAGCGGGCGGGCGTCGATCCACTCCACGTCCTCCCGGCCGCGCAGCACGTCGTCGACCACCGCCCGGGTCTCCGCCAGGTGCGGGGAGCAGGTCGCGTAGCCGACCACGCCGCCGATCCGCGCCGCGTCCAGTGCCGAACGGAGCAACTCCCGCTGCAGCGGCCCGAATCCGGCGACGTCCTCGGGCGGCGCCGCCACCGCGCCTCCGGGCGGCGGCGCAGCGCGCCCAGGCCCGAGCACGGCACGTCGACCAGAACGCGGTCGAACGCGCCCCGCTCCCAGGCGCCCCGCGTCCCGTCCGCGGTGATGACGGCGTACGGGCCGGGGTTGCCGTCCAGCGCGCGGGCCACCAGCCGGGCGCGGTGCGGCTGCTTCTCGGAGGCGACCAGCGCCGCGCCGCGCTCCGCGGCGACCGCGCCGAGCAGCGCGGCCTTGCCGCCGGGGCCCGCGCAGCCGTCCAGCCAGAGCCGGTCGGGGCCGTCCAGCGGCGCGTTGGCGAGGGCGAGGGCGACCAGCTGGCTGCCCTCGTCCTGCACGCCGGCCCGGTTCTCCCGCACCGCGTCCACCCCGGCGGGGTCGCCGCCGTCGGTGAGCCGCAGCGCGTACGGCGACCAGCGGCCGTCCTCGACCTCGGGCAGCGCCGCGCGCAGTTCGGCGACCGAGGAGCGGCCGGGCCGGGCGACCAGGGTCACCTCGGGGCGGGCGTTGTCGGCCTCCAGCAGCCGCTCCATCGCCTGCCGCCCGCTCGCGTCCGGCTGCCAGCGGCCGAGCGCGTCCCAGAGCGAGGAGACCACCCAGCGCGGGTGGGAGTGGACGACGGCCAGGTGGTCCTCGGCGTCGTCCTCGTACGGCGGGGCGACCTGGGCGACCCAGCCCGCCAGGTCCTGGGCGCTGATCTTGCGCAGCACGGCGTTGACGAACTTGGCCCGGCCGTCGCCGAGGACCACCCGGGCCAGCTCGACGGTCGCGGAGACCGCCGCGTGGCTGGGGATCCGGGTGCCGAGCAGCTGGTGCGCGCCCAGCGACAGCACGTCCAGCACCGGCGGGTCGACCTCGCGCAGCGGGCGGTCCACGCAGGCGGCGATGACCGCGTCGTAGGTGCCCTGGCCGCGCAGCGTGCCGTACACCAGCTCGGTGGCGAGCGCGGCGTCGCGCCGCTCCATGCCCTTGCGCTCGGCCTCGCGCAGCAGCGACGGCAGGATCAGGTTGGCGTACGCGTCGCGCTCGTCGACGGCCCGCAGCGCCCGGAACGCGACGATCCGGGCGGGGTCCTTCTTGGGACGGCGGTGCGGACGGGGGGCGCGCTTCGCGCCGGCGGGGTGCTCACAACGGGTGCCTCGAAACAAAGGTGCTGCGGATCAGGTCCGACCCACCGAGGGGTCTCGCCCCAAGTCTAGGCCGAACCCGCCGTCCGCCCCCGCTCCCGCCGCCCGGCCCCGCTCCCGCACCCGCACCCGCACCCGCACCCGCCATCCGGTCCCGCCCCGCACCCGCACCCGCACCCGCACCCGCACCCGTACGGTCGGCGGCCCTCAGCCCTCGAAGCGCTCCCCGGTCTCGATCCGGGCACCGCGCGCCCAGTCCGCGGCCGGCATCGCCTTCTTGCCCTGCGGACGGACCTCGCCGAGCTCCACCTCGTGGCTGCCGGTGCCGACCCGGACGCTGTTCTTGGCCACCGCCAGCTCGCCCGGCGCCAGCGCGCTCTCGCCCGGCAGCAGGCGCACCGGGCCGGTCAGCTTGAGCCGCTCGCCGCGGAAGGTGGTCCAGGCGCCGGGCGCGGGCGCGCAGCCGCGCACCACCCGGTCGACCCGCAGCGCGGGGTGGGTCCACTCGATCCGGGCGTCCTCGACGGTGAGCTTGGGCGCCAGCGAGACCCCGGCGAGCGGCTGCGGCTCGGGCCGGGCCTGCCCGTCCTCGATCGCGTCCATGGTGCGCACCAGCAGCTCGGCGCCCGCGCGGGAGAGCCGGCCGAGCAGGTCGCCGCTGGTGTCGGTGGGCTTGACCGTCTCGGTCAGGACGCCGAACACCGGCCCGGAGTCCAGGCCCTCCTCGATCAGGAAGGTGGACGCGCCGGTCACCTCGTCGCCCGCCAGCACCGCGTGCTGCACGGGCGCGGCGCCGCGCCACGCGGGCAGCAGCGAGAAGTGCAGGTTCACCCAGCCGTGCACCGGGATCTCCAGCGCGCCGGGCCGGATCAGCGCGCCGTACGCCACCACCGGGCAGCAGTCGGGGGCGAGTTCGGCCAGCCGGGCCAGGAACTCCGGCTCGCTCGGCCGGACCGGCTTGAGCACCTCGATGCCCGCCTCCTCGGCGCGCTGCGCGACGGGGCTGGCCACCAACTTGCGCCCGCGCCCGGCCGGCGCGTCGGGGCGGGTCACCACGGCGACCACCTCGTGCCGGGAAGCCAGCAGGGCGTCCAGGGCGGGAACGGCGACCTCGGGGGTGCCGGCGAAGACGAGACGCACGGGCGGGGGCCTTTCACTGGGATCACGGGGATCACCGGGATCACGGGGATCGCCGGAATCACTGGGGTCACTGGGGTCACTGGAATGCGAACGGTCGGAACATCGGATAGCCGGAGAAATGCCCGCCGGGCGGCCCGCCGTTCCGGGCACCGCTTCTCCGCCCGGCGTCGGGCGGCGTCCGCGCACGGTCGGCGGACGAACCGTCGGGCGGACCGTCGGGCGGACCGTCAGCGGATCGGGCCGAAGGTGGAGTGCGGCGAGATCCGCACCGTCGGCGCGGGGCCGCCGCCCCAGTCCGTCTCCCGGATCGCCTTCATGGCGGCCTTCCGGGCCTCCCGGTCCAGCCGGTCGATGAAGATGATCCCGTCCAGGTGGTCGGTCTCGTGCTGGATGCACCGCGCCATCAGCTGGGTGCCCTCCACCGTCACCGGGTCCCCGTACATGTTGACGCCCCGGGCCACCACCCCGTACGCCCGCTTGGTGTCGAACCGCAGGCCGGGCAGCGACAGGCACCCCTCGGGGCCGTCCTGCTCCTCCTCGCTGAGCGACAGGTCCGGGTTGATCAGGTGGCCCACCACGCCGTCCACGTGGTACGTGAACACCCGCAGCGAGACGCCCAGTTGCGGCGCCGCCAGCCCGGCCCCGGGAGCCTCCAGCATGGTGTCGGTGAGGTCCTTCACCAGTTTCCGCAGCTCCTTGTCGAAGACGGTCACCTGCTTCGCGGTGGCCCGCAGCACCGGGTCCCCGAAGATCCGGATCGGCTGAACTGCCAAGACTGCGACTCCCTCTGCACCGACAGGACCGCCCGGAAAGGACGGCCTCCGGGAAGTCTATGCAATCCCCCGCGACGCTTCGGAGCGGCCACTGGCATATCCCGAGTCGCAGTCCGCGCGTGACCCAACGTCCCGCCGTGCGTTGGTCAATGCGAATTGACCGGGACGCGCGAGCGCCCCGAGCACGCGACCCGACCGAGAGGTGGCAACGAGGCCATGGCCGAGCAGATCAACCACGACGCCCGGGCCCGGGCGTCCCTGCACCTGCTGGTGCGGGACATCGAGCGGGTCCGCCGCCAGGTCGACGCCCTGCGCACGCTCACCGCCCAGCTGGGCAACGTCTACCGGCCCCGCCGCCCCAGCACGTCCGCCGGATTCGTGGTCTACGGCCGCGCCCCGGCCCCGACGGTCCGGCTCGCCCAGGAACTGCGCGAGAGCGTCGAGACCCTGGTCGCCGCCGCCGTCGAGTTCGACCGCGCCCTCGGCTTCTCCTGGGACTCCGTCGGCTCCGCCCTCGGCGTCACCAAGCAGGCCGTCCACCGCCGCTACGGCATGCGCCGCCCCACCGGCGAACTCCTCCCCACACCGCGCGACACCGAGACCCCCACCGCCCCGCCGCCCATCGCCACCACCGCGGCCGAACACGCCGCCGCCGCGGCCCGCCCCCCGATCCCGCAGGCCCGCCAGGCCAGCCCCCTGATGCCCCAGCGCACCCGCTGACGCCCCGGGCAGACCCGGAGAACGCAGGCGAAACCGGAACGCGCGAAACCAGGGGCGCGGGGAACTGCGCGGCCGACCGAGCACGCACAGCCAGATCGCGACGCAGGACGAGAACGTGCACCGCCCCGCGACCTCGCTGACGCGCGACTCCCGCCGCGCGCGGTTCCCCGCGCCCCCGTTTCCGCACCGCCCCGCCGACGCCCACCAGCCCTCCCGCGAGCCGCCCGGCGCAGCGGGTCTCAGCCGATGTCCGTCGGGTCCACCCGAATCCGCACCGTCTCCGCCCCCCGCAGCGCCAGCCGCGCGATCTGCGCCGCCTTCAGCGCGGACGCCAGCGCGGCCCCCTGCCCCGGCGCGACCCGCACCAACGCGCGCTCCACGCCCTCCTCCCGCGCTCCCCCGGAACCCCCGGGACCCCCGAGCCCCCCGGAACCCCCCGAACCCCCGTACGCCGGAACCGACACCGACACCGGCACCGGCCCCAGCACGTCCGCACCCGCCGGGAGCCGCAGCAGCCCCAGCAGGTCCGCGACCGCCCGGGCCGGCCCCGCCACCGAGGCCATCCGCGAGACCGGCGGGAACCTGAGCTCCTCCCGCTCGTCGAGTTCCGTCCCGGCGTGCCCGGCCGGGTCCCACCGCACCAGCGCCTGCACCGCCCGCGCCGCCGGCTCCGCGACGACCACGACGGTGCCGCCCTCCCCCGCCGGGCGGACCAGCGCGGCGGCCGTCAGCCAGCGCCGCACCGCCTCCTCGCCGGCCCGCAGGTCGGGCCGGTTGAGCAGGGCCCAGCCGTCCAGCAGCAGCGCCGCCGCGTACCCGGGCCCGTCCGCCACCGGCTCCGCGCCGGGCGTGGCCAGCACCAGCGCGGGCGTGTCCGGCACCGTCGCCAGCACCGCGTCCCGCCCGGACGTCCGCACCGGGATGCGCGGAACGCCTTGCCCAGTTCCTCCGCGGTGCGCCGCACGCCCACCACCGCGGCCCGCAGCCGGAACGACCCGCACTCGACGCAGTGCCAGTCCCGCTCCTCCGTCCCGCACCAGGCGCAGACCAGCGCGGCGTCCGCCGCCGGCGACTGCAGCGGCCCGCCGCAGGCCCGGCAGCGGGCCGTCTCCCGGCAGTTCCCGCAGACCAGCCGGGGCGCGTAGCCCCGCCGCGGCACCTGGACCAGCACCGGTCCCCGGGCCAGCGCCTCCCGGGCGGTCTCCCAGGCCACCGAGGGCAGCCGGGCCGCCTGGGCCGCCCCATCCCGGGCCTGGTCGTGCTCGGTGACCGTGCGCACCCGGGGCGCGGTCCGCCGGACCGTCTCCCGGGCGGCGGCCAGCGGCCGGGCCCAGCCGGAGCGCAGCAGCTGCGCGGCCTCGACCGTCATCGACACGCCGCCCAGCAGCACCGCCGCGCCCTCCTCGGCGGCCCGCAGCAGCGCCACCTCCCGCACGTGCGGGTACGGCGCGTTGGGGTCGCTGTGGCTGCTGTCGCCGTCCGACCAGACCACCACCAGCCCGAGGTCGTGCACCGGCGCGAACACCGTCGCCCGGGTGCCGATCGCGGCCCGCACCGAGCCCCGGCTGACCGACAGCCAGCGCCGGTAGCGCTCCTGCGGGCCGGCCTCGGCGGCCAGCACCGCGTGCCGCCCCTCGCCGAGCAGCGCCCGCAGCGCCGCGTCCACCCGGGCCACCGCGCGCCCGTCCGGCAGCACCACCAGCGCGCCGCGCCCGGCGGCCAGGGTCGCGGCGACTGCCCGGGCGATCTCGGCCGGCCACTCGGGGCCGGGCAGCGCCGTCCAGACCGCGCGCGGGGCGTGCCCGCCCGCCAGCGAACCGAGGAACTCGGGCCCGTGCACGTACCGCTCCCAGCTCCCGGCCGGGGGCGCGTCCGGCGGCGGCAGCGGACGCGGTGACGGCTCGCCCTCGGCCCCGGCATGCCGGGGCGGGATCGCCAGTTGCAGCACGTCCGCCAGCGTCCCGGCGTAGCGGTCGGCGACGGCCCGGCACAGCCGCAGCAGCTGCGGCGTCAGCACCTGCTCGGGCGACAGGACGCGGGCCAGCGGCGCCAGCGGGCCCGCGTAGTCGGAGTCGTCCCGGCGCTCGACCACGAACCCGTCGTGCAGTGCCCCGCCCTCGCGCCGCCCGTGCGCGCCGACCCGGCCGCCGAACCGCACCCGGACCCGGACGCCCGGCCGGGCGTCCTCGGACATCGCCTCGGGCACCGCGTAGTCGAAGTACTGGTCCAGGCTCAGCACGCCCTTGTCGACCAGCACCCGCGCCACCGGCTGCCGCTCGGCGGGCACCACGCCGCGCGCGGCCCGCGGCTTCGCCCGGCGCACCGTCTCCCGGATGAACGCCAGCTGCTCCCCGGGGCCGTCCGCGCTGCTCACGCCCCCAACCTAGCGGAACCCGCCGACAACACCGGCGGCACGACGCAGCCGCCCGCCGGGGGTCGGAACCCCCGGACGGACGGCTGCGGACGGAGCGGACTCAGCTGGTGGCGGCGGCCTTCAGCGCGTCGACGCGGTCGGTGCGCTCCCAGGTGAAGTCCGGCAGCTCACGGCCGAAGTGGCCGTAGGCGGCGGTCTGCTGGTAGATCGGGCGCAGCAGGTCCAGGTCGCGGATGATGGCGGCCGGACGCAGGTCGAAGACCTTGGTGACGGCTTCCTGGATCTTGGTGACCGGGACGCTCTCGGTGCCGAAGGTCTCCACGAACAGGCCCACCGGCTCGGCCTTGCCGATCGCGTAGGCGACCTGGACCTCGGCCCGGCGGGCCAGGCCCGCCGCGACGATGTTCTTCGCCACCCAGCGCATCGCGTACGCCGCCGAACGGTCCACCTTGGACGGGTCCTTGCCCGAGAAGGCGCCGCCGCCGTGGCGGGCCATGCCGCCGTACGTGTCGATGATGATCTTGCGGCCGGTCAGGCCCGCGTCGCCCATCGGCCCGCCGATCTCGAACCGCCCGGTGGGGTTGACCAGCAGCCGGTAGCCCTCGGTGACCAGCTTGATGCCCTGCTCGGCCAGCGCCTTCAGCTCCGGCTCCACCACGAACTCCCGGATGTCCGGGGTGAGCAGCGAGTCCAGGTCGATGTCGCTGGCGTGCTGCGAGGACACCACCACGGTGTCCAGCCGCACCGCCCGGTCGCCGTCGTACTCGATGGTGACCTGGGTCTTGCCGTCGGGCCGCAGGTACGGGATCGTCCCGTTCTTGCGGACCTCGCTCAACCGCCGCGACAGCCGGTGCGCCAGCGTGATCGGCAGCGGCATCAGCTCCGGCGTGTCGTCGCACGCGTAACCGAACATCAGGCCCTGGTCGCCCGCGCCCTGTCGGTCCAGCTCGTCCTCGACGTCGCCTTCGACCCGGTGCTCGTGCGCGGTGTCCACACCCTGCGCGATGTCCGGCGACTGCGCGCCGATCGACACCGACACACCGCACGAGGCCCCGTCGAAGCCCTTCTTCGACGAGTCGTAGCCGATCTCCAGGATCTTCTCCCGGACCAGCTGCGCGATCGGCGCGTACGCCTTCGTGGTCACCTCGCCGGCGATGTGCACCAGACCCGTGGTGATCAGGGTCTCCACGGCCACGCGCGAGGTCGGGTCGTCCTTCAGGAGGGCGTCCAGGATGGTGTCGCTGATCTGGTCAGCGATCTTGTCGGGGTGTCCCTCGGTCACGGACTCCGAGGTGAACAGGCGGCGAGACACAGCGCTCCCTGGGGTTGCAGCGGCTGCTGACTGAATGCGCTCGGAAGTCCCGAGGCATCCGGAAAGACTTGATTCCTGGAGTGGAGTGTAACGGTCGGCTACCGATCGCGGGGCACTCCTGACGAAGCTCCGTCGTGTCCGGGACACGGATCACACCGGTGGATCTTCGCCGGTCAGGACGGGTCGCGGCCGAACCGGCGGCTCCGCAAGATCCAACTACCGGGACAACTCGGGGCGTTGCGTCGGTTAACGCTCCGCCTCGGCGCCGTCGCGGGGCAGCCGGGCGGCGACCCGGTCCCAGATCGCGTCCGCCAGGATCTCCTTCGGCCCGTCCGCGATGTGGACTTCCGAGCCGTCCGCGCCGAGCAGCACGGCGCTGTTGGTGTCCTGTCCGAACGCCTTGCCGTCGCCGACCTCGTTGACCACCAGCAGGTCGCAGCCCTTGCGGGCGAGCTTGGCCCGGCCGTTGGCCAGCACGTCGTCGGTCTCGGCGGCGAAGCCGACCACCAGCTGCCCCGGGCGGGGGCGGTCGGCGGCGACCTCGGCCAGCACGTCGGGGTTGCGGACCAGCACGATCGGCGCGGGCTCGACCCCGTCCACCTTCTTGATCTTGCCGCTGGCGTACTCGGCGGGCCGGAAGTCGGCCACCGCGGCGGCCATCACCACCGCGTCGGCGTCCCCGGCGGCCTTCAGCACCGCCTCGCGCAACTGCAGCGCGGTGCCGACCCGGACCACGTCCACCCCGGCCGGGTCGGGCAGCGCGGTGTTCGCGGCCACCAGGGTGACCCGGGCCCCGCGGGCCACCGCGGTGGCGGCCAGCGCGTAGCCCTGCTTGCCGGAGGAGCGGTTGCCGAGGAAGCGCACGGGGTCGAGCGGCTCGCGGGTGCCGCCCGCCGAGACCACCACGTGACGGCCGGTCAGGTCGCGCTCCAGCGGGCCGCGCTCCAGCAGTCGGCGGCAGACGGCGAAGATCTCGGCCGGGTCGGGCAGCCGGCCCTTGCCGGTGTCGACGCCGGTGAGCCGGCCCACGGCCGGCTCGATGACGACCGCGCCGCGCCGCCGCAGCGTGGCGACGTTCTCCCGGGTGGCGGGGTGCTCCCACATCTCGGTGTGCATGGCGGGCGCGAACACCACCGGGCAGCGGGCGGTCAGCAGGGTGTTGGTCAGCAGGTCGTCGGCCAGGCCGTGGGCGGCCTTCGCCAGCAGGTCCGCGGTGGCCGGGGCGACCACCACCAGGTCCGCCCGCTGCCCGATCCGCACGTGCGGGACCTCGTGCACCCGCTCCCAGGTCTCGGTCGCCGCCGGCCGCCCGGACAGCGCCGCCCAGGTCGCCTCCCCGACGAAGTGCAGCGCCGCCGCGGTCGGCACCACCGTCACCTCGTGCCCGGACTCGCTGAACCTCCGCAGCAGCTCACAGGCCTTGTAGGCGGCGATCCCGCCGCTCACGCCGAGGACCACACGGGACGCGTTCATGACGGTCGGCTCTCCTTGCTGCGACGCTGCGACGGGCTCGCGCCCACCTTACGGCCCCTCAGCGCGCGGCTGCGACGTGTCACCGCGCACACCCCCGCACACCCCCGCGGCCCGACGACCCGGCGACCCGACGTCCCGGCGACCCCGGGAACGGCGGAGGGCCCGCCCGACGCGCGGTGGCGTCGGACGGGCCCTCCGGGGAGCGCGGGGCTCAGGCGCCCTCGATCGCCTCGGCGGTGAGCAGGCCGGCGTTGATCTCGCGCAGCGCGATCGACAGCGGCTTCTCGTGCACGTGGGTGTCGACCAGCGGGCCGACGTACTCCAGCAGGCCCTCGCCCAGCTGGGAGTAGTACGCGTTGATCTGGCGGGCCCGCTTGGCCGCGTAGATCACCAGGCTGTACTTGGAGTCGGTGGCCTCGAGCAGCTCGTCGATCGGCGGGTTGATGATGCCCTCGGGCGCGGTCATCGAAGAGGACACGCTGAACCTTCCGAAGTGGTTTTGTCAGACCGGCTGGGTGCAGCCGATCCGGTCAGGCTACACCGAGCAAGGCTAGCAGTTCGGCCGCTACCTGCTCGACGGAGGTGTTGACAAGGGTCGTGTCGAACTCCGCCTCGGCCGCCAGCTCGACCTTCGCCACCGCGAGCCGCTCGTCGATCACGTCCTTCGGCTCGGTGCCCCGGCCGGTGAGCCGGCGGACCAGCTCCTCCCAGCTCGGCGGGGCCAGGAAGACCAGCTGCGCCTCGGGCATCGACTCCTTGACCTGCCGGGCGCCCTGGAGGTCGATCTCCAGCAGCACCGGCTCGCCCTTGTCGAGCTTGTCGAGCACCGCCTGGCGCGGCGTCCCGTACCGGTTCCCGGCGAAGACCGCCCACTCCAGCAGCTCGCCGTTGGCCACCAGCTTGTCGAACTGCTCGTGGTCGACGAAGTGGTACTGCACGCCGTCGCGCTCACCGGGGCGCGGGTGCCGGGTCGTCGCCGACACCGACAGCCAGACCTCGGGGAACTGCTTCCTCATATGAGCGACGACCGTGCTCTTGCCGACCCCGGAGGGGCCGGAGAGCACGGTCAGCCGCGGACGCTCACTCATGCACCGATTATCCCGGATCGCGGAGGTTCCGCCGACACCGGCCTCCGGTCAGGAGGCGGCGCCGCCGAACTCGCGCTCCAGGGAAGCGATCTGGTTCGTACCGAGGCCGCGCACGCGACGGCTCTCGGAGATGCCCAGGCGCTCCATGATCTGCTTGGCGCGCACCTTGCCGACGCCCGGCAGGGACTCCAGCAGGGCGGAGACCTTCATCTTGCCGATGACCTCGTCGTCGGACTTGCCGGCCTTGATGACGTCGTGCAGCGAGGCGCCCGAGTGCTTCAGCCGGTTCTTGACGTCGGCACGCTTCCGGCGAGCCTCGGCGGCCTTGGCGAGCGCGGCGGTGCGCTGTTCGGGAGTAAGGGGCGGAAGAGCCACGCCGTTCACCTCAGGTGTGGATGGAAGGGATGAGCCATGACTTGGTGGTGCCCGGACGCCACAGGCTCTGACCTGCGGAGGTGGCCGTGACCACCGCCAACTGGCGTCCTACCGCCGGACACTACCCAACTTGGGCCGCCGCGTCAGGAAAAGAACACGAAAAGTCCAGGTCAGCAGGGGCCGACCTGGGAGTTTTCCGGTCAAATCAACCGAGTTGGCGGCCGATTGCCCAGGCGTTTGTGACGCCCCTCACATCGTCGACGAACACCTGCGCGGCCTGCCGGAGCGCCGCCACCGACGGTCCGTGCCTGAGCACGTCCCGGCTGACCGAGGGCACCACGTTGCGCACCTGGTCGCCGAAGACCCGCGGCAGGTCGGCCGCGGTGGCGCCCTGCGCGCCCACCCCGGGGGCCAGCAGCGGGCCGTTGATCGCCAGGTCCACCCCGGCGTCCGCGAGGGTCGCGCCGACCACCGCGCCGAACGACCCGAGCGGCTCGGCGCCCGCGTTCTCCGCCGCCAGCCGGTCCAGCACCGCCTGCGCCACGCTCCGCCCGTCCGCGCCGACCGCGCGCTGCACCTCGTGCCCCTCCGGGTTGGAGGTCAGCGCCAGCGCGAATAGGCCGCAGCCGTTGGCGTGCGCCAGGTCCACGGCCGGCTGGAGCGAGCCGAAGCCCAGGTAGGGGCTGACGGTGAGCGCGTCGGAGAACAGCGGGCTGTCCGGCGCCAGGAAGGTCTCGGCGTACGCGGCCATGGTCGAGCCGATGTCGCCGCGCTTGGCGTCCATCAGCACCAGCGCCCCGGCCGCCCGGGCCTCGGCCACCGCGCGCTCCAGCACGGCGATGCCGCGGCTGCCGAAGCGCTCGAAGAACGCGGACTGCGGCTTGAGCACCGCGACCCGGTCGGCCAGCGCCTCGACCACCGTGCGGGAGAAGGTCTCCAGCCCGGCCAGGTCGTCGTTCAGGCCCCAGGCGGTGAGCAGCGAGGCGTGCGGGTCGATGCCGACGCAGAGCTGGCCCCGGGTGTCGAGGGCGGCGCGCAGGCGGGTGCCGAAGGGCGTGGTGTCAGTCATCGCGGTCTCTCGTCGTCGTGGTCGTGGTGGTGCTGCCGGCGGGGCGGGCCTCAGCGGTTGCCCCGGCCGACCGCCTCGCCGATGGTGGCGTACCCGGCGGCGCGCAGCCGGGCCGACAGGCCCTTGTGCACCTTGCGCATCCAGAACGGGCCCTGGTAGATGAACGCGGAGTAGCCCTGGACCAGGTCGGCGCCGGCCAGGATGCGCTGCCAGGCGTCCTCGGCGGTCTCGATGCCGCCGACCGAGACGAGGGCGAGCCGGCCGTCGGTGCGCTTGCGCAGCCGTTCCAGCACCTCCAGCGAGCGCTCCTTGAGCGGGGCGCCGGAGAGGCCGCCCGTGCCGATCTCGGCGACCCGCTCGGCGGGGGTGCGCAGGCCCTCGCGGCCGATGGTGGTGTTGGTGGCGATGATGCCGTCCAGGCCGAGGTGCAGGGCCATGTCGGCGATCTCGTCGATGTCCTCGTCGGCCAGGTCGGGGGCGATCTTCACCAGCAGCGGCACGTGGTGGCGGGTGACCTCGTCGACGGCCTTGCGGACGTCCCACAGCAGCGGCCCGAGCACCTGGACGGCCTGGAGGTTGCGCAGCCCGGGGGTGTTGGGCGAGGAGACGTTGACGACCAGGTAGTCGGCGTAGGGGGCGAGCGCCCGGGCGCTCTTCAGGTAGTCGGCCGTCGCCTCGTCCTCCGGCACGGCCTTGGTCTTGCCGATGTTGACGCCGATGACGGGGGTGCTGGTGGTGTGCGGGCGGGCGGCGAGGCGGGCGGCGACCCGGGCCGAGCCCTGGTTGTTGAAGCCCATCCGGTTGATCAGCGCCCGGTCCTCGACCAGGCGGAACAGCCGGGGCGCCGGGTTGCCGGGCTGCGGCTCGCCGGTGACGGTGCCGATCTCGACGAAGTCGAAGCCGAGCATGGCCAGGCCGTCGATGCCGATGCCGTCCTTGTCGAAGCCCGCGCCGAGGCCGAACGGGCCGGGCAGGTCGAGGCCGAGCGCGGTGGTGCGCAGCCGGGGGTCGCGCGGGGCGAGCAGGGCCCGCACCAGCGTGCGCAGGCCGGGCACCGAGCGGGCCAGCCGAATCCAGAAGAAGGCCAGGTGGTGGGCCTTCTCCGGGTCCATCTTCTTGAACAGCAGGTGGAACAGGAGCTTGTACATCGCGGGGTGACCTCCGTCAGCCGAGCCGGACCGGGACATGGACGTGGGGGGCACCCGGCGACCGGACCGGCGTGCCCCCCACGGGTTCGGCCTTAGCTGCGGCCGGAGTTGATCAGGGCGGCGTGCTCCTGGAGCGACATCACGCCGATCTCGCCGCGCCGCAGCTCGGCGATGCCCTGGACGGCCGCGCCCATCGCCTGCACGGTGGTCAGGCAGGGCACGCCCCGGGAGACCGCGGCGGTGCGGATCTCGTAGCCGTCGAGGCGGCCGCCGGTGCCGTACGGGGTGTTGATGATCAGGTCGACCTCGCCCTCGTGGATCAGCTGGACGATGGTCTTCTCGCCGTCCGGGCCCACGCCGTCGGAGTGCTTGCGCACCACGGTGGCGGGGATGCCGCCGCGCTGGAGCACCTCGGCGGTGCCGGTGGTGGCGAGCAGTTCGAAGCCGAGCTCGACCAGCGCGCGGGCCGGGAAGACCAGGTTGCGCTTGTCGCGGTTGGCGACCGAGACGAACACCTTGCCCCGGGTGGGCAGGGCGCCGTACGCGCCGGCCTGGGACTTGGCGTACGCGGTGCCGAAGACCCGGTCGATGCCCATGACCTCGCCGGTGGAGCGCATCTCGGGGCCGAGCACGGTGTCCACGCCGCGGCCGTGCACGTCGCGGAAGCGCGACCACGGCATCACGGCCTCCTTGACCGAGATCGGCGCGTCGGCGGGCAGCGTGCCGCCGTCGCCCTCCCGGGGCAGCAGGCCCTCGGCGCGCAGTTCGGCGACGGTCGCGCCGAGCGAGATCCGGGCGGCGGCCTTGGCCAGCGGCACCGCGGTGGCCTTGGAGGTGAACGGCACGGTGCGGGAGGCGCGCGGGTTGGCCTCCAGCACGTACAGGATGTCGCCGGAGAGCGCGAACTGGATGTTGATCAGGCCGCGCACGCCGACGCCCTTGGCGATGCCCTCGGTGGCCGAGCGCAGCCGCTTGATGTCGTACCCGCCGAGGGTGATCGGGGGCAGCGCGCAGGCGGAGTCGCCGGAGTGGATGCCGGCCTCCTCGATGTGCTCCATGACGCCGCCGAGGTACAGCTCCTCGCCGTCGTAGAGGGCGTCGACGTCGATCTCGACCGCGTCGTCGAGGAAGCGGTCGATCAGCACGGGGTGCTCGGAGATCAGGCCGGCGTGCCGCTCCAGGTAGGAGGCGAGCGAGGGCTCGTCGTAGACGATCTCCATGCCGCGGCCGCCGAGCACGTAGGACGGGCGGGCCAGCACGGGGTAGCCGATCTCGTCGGCGATCGCCTTGGCCTCCTCGAAGGAGAACGCGGTGCCGTGCTTGGGCGCGGGCAGGCCGGCGTCGCGCAGCACCCGGCCGAACGCGCCGCGCTCCTCGGCGAGGTGGATCGCCTCCGGCGGGGTGCCGACGATCGGCACGCCGTTGTCCTTGAGCGCCTGCGCCAGGCCCAGCGGGGTCTGGCCGCCGAGCTGCACGATCACGCCGGCCAGCGGGCCGGCCTGCTGCTCGGCGTGCACGATCTCCAGCACGTCCTCCAGGGTGAGCGGCTCGAAGTAGAGCCGGTCGGAGGTGTCGTAGTCGGTGGAGACGGTCTCCGGGTTGCAGTTGACCATCACGGTCTCGTACCCGGCGTCGGCGAGCGCGAAGGAGGCGTGCACGCAGGAGTAGTCGAACTCGATGCCCTGGCCGATCCGGTTCGGGCCGGAGCCCAGGATGATCACGGCGGGCTTGGTGCGCGGGGCGACCTCGCTCTCCTCGTCGTAGGACGAGTAGAAGTACGGGGTCTTCGCGGCGAACTCGGCGGCGCAGGTGTCGACGGTCTTGAACACCGGGCGGATGCCGAGCGCGTGCCGCACCTCGCGGACCACGTCGGCCCGCAGGCCGCGGATCTCGCCGATCTGCTGGTCGGAGAAGCCGTGCCGCTTGGCGTGCCGCAGCAGCTCCGGGTCGAGCTTGTCGCCCTCGGCGAGCTCGGCGGCGATCTCGTTGACCAGGAAGAGCTGGTCGACGAACCACGGGTCGATCTTCGTGGACTCGAAGACCTCCTCGGGGGTGGCGCCGGCCCGGATCGCCTGCATGACGGTGTTGATCCGGCCGTCGGTCGGGACCTGGGCCTTGACCAGCAGCTCGGCCTTGTCGCCGACCTCGCCGACCCAGCTGAACTGGGAGTCCTTCTTCTCCAGCGAGCGCAGCGCCTTGTTCAGCGCCTCGGGGAAGTTGCGGCCCATCGCCATGGCCTCGCCGACCGACTTCATGGTGGTGGTCAGCGTGGCGTCGGCGGACGGGAACTTCTCGAACGCGAAGCGCGGCACCTTGACGACGACGTAGTCGAGGGACGGCTCGAAGGAGGCCGGGGTCTGCTCGGTGATGTCGTTGGGGATCTCGTCCAGCGTGTAGCCGACGGCGAGCTTCGCGGCGATCTTGGCGATCGGGAAGCCGGTCGCCTTGGAGGCCAGCGCGGAGGAGCGCGAGACGCGCGGGTTCATCTCGATGACGATGACCCGGCCGTCGGCGGGGTTGACCGCGAACTGGATGTTGCAGCCGCCGGTGTCGACGCCAACCTCGCGGATCACCGCGATGCCGATGTCGCGCAGGATCTGGTACTCGCGGTCGGTGAGCGTCATCGCCGGGGCGACGGTGATCGAGTCGCCGGTGTGCACGCCCATCGGGTCGAAGTTCTCGATGGAGCAGACGACGACCACGTTGTCGTGCTTGTCGCGCATCAGCTCCAGCTCGTACTCCTTCCAGCCGAGGATGGACTCCTCCAGGAGCACCTCGGTGGTCGGCGAGAGGGTCAGGCCCTGGCCGGCGATCCGGCGCAGGTCCTCCTCGTCGTGCGCGAAGCCGGAGCCGGCGCCGCCCATGGTGAAGGAGGGGCGGACCACGACCGGGTAGCCGCCGAGGGTGTCGACGCCGGCGAGGACGTCCTCCATCGAGTGGCAGATCACCGAGCGGGCGGACTCGCCGTGGCCGATCTTGGCGCGGACGGCCTCGACCACGCCCTTGAACAGCTCGCGGTCCTCGCCCTTGTTGATCGCCTCGACGTCGGCGCCGATCAGCTCGACGTCGTACTTCTCCAGCGTGCCGGCCTTGTGCAGCGAGATCGCGGTGTTCAGCGCGGTCTGGCCGCCCAGGGTCGGCAGCAGCGCGTCGGGGCGCTCCTTGGCGATGATCTTCTCGACGAAGTCGGGGGTGATCGGCTCGACGTAGGTGGCGTCGGCGATCTCCGGGTCGGTCATGATGGTCGCCGGGTTGGAGTTGACCAGGATGACCCGCAGCCCCTCCGCCTTGAGCACCCGGCAGGCCTGCGTACCCGAGTAGTCGAACTCCGCCGCCTGGCCGATGACGATCGGACCGGAGCCGATCACCAGGACGGACTTGATGTCGGTGCGCTTAGGCACGCTGGCCCTCCATAAGGCTCACGAAGCGGTCGAAGAGGTAGGCGGCGTCGTGCGGGCCGGCTGCCGCTTCGGGGTGGTACTGCACGCTGAAGGCGGGGGTGTCGAGCGCCTGGAGGCCCTCGACCACGTCGTCGTTGAGGCAGACGTGGGAGACCTCGACCCGCCCGAAGGGGGTGTCGCTCACCCGGTCCAGCGGCGCGTCCACGGCGAAGCCGTGGTTGTGGGCGGTCACCTCGACCTTGCCGGTGGCGCGGTCCTGCACCGGCTGGTTGATGCCGCGGTGGCCGTACTTGAGCTTGTAGGTGCCGAACCCGAGGGCCCGGCCCAGGAGCTGGTTGCCGAAGCAGATGCCGAAGAACGGGGTCTTCTTCGCCAGCACGCCGCGCAGCACCTCGACCTGCCGGTCGGCGGTGGCCGGGTCGCCGGGGCCGTTGGAGAAGAACACGCCGTCGGGCCGCACGGCGTAGATGTCCTCCACCGAGCTGTTCGCGGGCAGCACGTGCACCTCGATGCCGCGCTCGGCCATCCGCTGCGGGGTCATGCCCTTGATCCCGAGGTCGAGGGCGGCGACGGTGAACTTCTTCTCGCCGATCGCCGGGACGACGTAGGTCTCCTTGGTGGCGACCTCGGCGCACAGGTCGGCGCCCTTCATCTCCGGCGCGGACCGCACCTTGGCCAGCAGCTCGGCCTGGTCGGCGAGGGCCGGGCCGGAGAAGATGCCGACCCGCATCGCGCCGCGCTCGCGCAGGTGGCGGGTGAGCGCACGGGTGTCGATCCCGCTGATGCCGACGACGCCCTGGCGCTCCAGCTCCTCGTCCAGCGAGCGCTTCGAGCGCCAGTTGGAGGCGACCCGGGCGGGGTCGCGGACCACGTAGCCGGAGACCCAGATCCGCTGCGACTCGTCGTCCTCGTCGTTCCAGCCGGTGTTGCCGATCTGCGGGGCGGTCATCACGACCACCTGGCGGTGGTAGGACGGGTCGGTCAGGGTCTCCTGGTAGCCGGACATGCCGGTGTTGAAGACCGCCTCGCCGAAGGTCTCGCCGACCGCGCCGTACGCCTGGCCGCGGAAGGTCCGGCCGTCCTCCAGGACGAGCACGGCAGGCACGCGCTCCCGCCTGGTGCGCTGCGTGGTGGGGGCAGGTGCGGTCATGTGGCGGCCTCTTCCGTCTTCATCGTCTTCGTACGTGTCACTAGTGCCTGCACGGCCTCGACCCAGTCGTCGTGCGCGGCGGCGGCGTCCAGGCGGAAGCCGCTCTCCAGCTCGCTCCCGCCGAGCCGCCAGCCGACCACCAGCAGTCCGCTCGGCACGACCTTCCCGGCGAGGCCGGAGTCGGTGCGGGCGCCGGTGAGCGCGGCGGCCGGAATCCACAGGTCGTCCTCGCCGGGGCGGCGGGCCAGCAGGCCCCGCTCGGTGAGCGTGAGTTCGGCCAGGCTGCGCTTGCCCAGGCCGTGCGCGACGACCCGGTCCAGCCAGTTCCCGGCGGTGGTGGAGCCGTGGTAGCGGCCGGGCGCCGCCAGCAGCGCCGGGCCGGGGTCCTGCGGTGCGGGCTCCGGCGCGGGCAGGTCGGACTGGAGCGTGCGCCGCCAGTTCCAGCCCTGCCGCATCAGCCAGTAGACCAGCGCGATCAGGATCAGCAGGCCGACCGTGGCGCCGATGTACCCGGGCCAGTCGGTGACGCGGCCCTTCTCGGTGGCGAGCAGCATCAGCGCTCGACCAGCTCTCCGGCCAGCACGGTCGCCTCACCGCGGAGGAAGGTGGCGTGCACCCGGCCGGGCAGGTCCATCCCCCGGTACGGGCTGTTGCGGGAGCGGGTGGCGAAGGTGTCGGGGTTCACCACTCCACGGTACGCGGGATCGAACAGCACCAGGTTGGCGGGCTCGCCCACCGAGACCGACCGTCCGTGGCCGCTCAGCCGCCCGATCCGGGCCGGGCGGTGCGACATCCGGTCCGCGACGCCCTCCCAGTTCAGCAGGCCGGTGTCGACCATGGTCTGCTGCACGACCGACAGCGCGGTCTCCAGCCCGACCATGCCCATCGCGGCGACCGTCCAGGCGCAGTCCTTGTCCGCGGCGGGGTGCGGGGCGTGGTCGGTGGCGACGGCGTCGATGGTGCCGTCGGCCAGCGCCTCGCGCAGCGCCTCGACGTCGGCGGCGGTGCGCAGCGGCGGGTTGACCTTGTACACCGGGTCGTTGCTGCGCACCGTCTCGTCGGTGAGCAGCAGGTGGTGCGGGGTGACCTCGGCGGTGACGTCCCAGCCGCGGCCCTTGGCCCAGCGGACGATCTCGACCGATCCGGCGGTGGACAGGTGGCAGATGTGCACCCGGGCGCCGAGGTGCGCGGCGAGCAGCACGTCCCGGGCGATGATCGACTCCTCGGCGACGGCGGGCCAGCCGGGCAGGCCCAGCTCGCCGGAGACGGCGCCCTCGTTCATCTGGGCGCCGGCGGTCAGCCGGGGCTCCTGGGCGTGCTGGGCGATCACGCCGTCGACGGTCCTCACGTACTCCAGGGCGCGGCGCATGAGCACCGGGTCGTCCACGCACTTGCCGTCGTCGGAGAACACCCGGACCGCGGCGGCGGAGTCGTGCATCGCGCCGAGTCCGGCGAGCTCCTTGCCCTCCAGGCCGACGGTGACGGCGCCGACCGGCTGCACGTCGCAGTAGCCGGAGGCCCGGCCGAGCCGCCAGACCTGCTCGACCACCTCGGCGCTGTCGGCGACCGGGAAGGTGTTGGCCATCGCGTGCACCGCGGTGTAGCCGCCCATGGCGGCGGCCCGGGTGCCGGTGAGCACGGTCTCGGCGTCCTCCCGGCCGGGCTCGCGCAGGTGGGTGTGCAGGTCGACCAGGCCGGGCAGGGCGACCAGGCCGTGCGCGTCGAGGTCGATGTCGGCCGTGACGTCCAGGTCCTCGCCGATCGCGGCGAAGACGCCGTCGGCGATGTGGATGTCCCGGGGGGCGCCGCCGAGGATCTGGGCGTTGCGGATCAGGTAGGTGGTCACTGGGCGGCCTCCTGGGGGTCGGGGGTGCGGGGAGCGTCGGTGTCGGTCGCCGGGCCGGGGGCGCGGCGCGGGGCGGCCGCGGCGCCGTCGGGGCCGGGGTCGGGGTGGCGCTTCACGCGGCGCTACTGCGCGGGGTCGGGGTCGGCGGCGAGGGCCTGGGAGGAGCGGGCCGCGTAGTCGCGGTCGCCCAGCAGGACGGCGTCCAGCCCGTCGGACTCGGCCAGCCGGACCTGCACGGCCTCGCGCAGCGAGGTGGGCAGGTTCTTGCCCACGTAGTCGGCGCGGATGGGCAGTTCGCGGTGACCGCGGTCGACCAGGACGGCCAGCCGGACGGCGCGCGGGCGGCCGATGTCGTTGAGCGCGTCGAGCGCGGCGCGGATCGTCCGGCCGGAGAACAGCACGTCGTCGACCATGACCACCAGCTTGCCGTCGATGCCGCCGGGCGGGATCTCGGTGTGCTCCTGGGCCCGGGCGGGCTTCAGCCGCAGGTCGTCCCGGTACATGGTGATGTCCAGCGTCCCGAGCGGGATCTCCCGGCCGGTGATCTGGGCCAGCTTGCCCTGGAGCCGGCGGGCCAGGTGGACGCCGCGGGTGTGGATGCCGAGCAGCACGACGTCCTCGGCGCCCTTGGCGCGTTCGACGATCTCGTGCGCGATCCGGGTGACGACCCGGGCGATGTCGGTGGCGTCCAGCACCTGGTGCGGGGCGCGGGGGGTGGAACTGGGTGTGGTCATGCCGGAGCGGACCTCCTTCCCCGCCTCACGGGACGGGTCTTAAAGGATGTCTGGAATGGTTTCCGACCGCAGCCGGAGCCTCGCCCATGGTAGCAGCGTGCTGATCGCGGCCCGTTCGCCGCCCGTTCGCACGAGTGCCCCATTCGGCTTGACGCGCCACCCTCACTCTACGTAACCTCACAGTGAGTTACGAAGGTGCGCCGCAGTGGCCCTCGTCGCTCACATTTCAGCGCACGCGAAGCAATCTCGTCCGGGGAGATCCATTGTCCAGCGACTACGCGAAGCAGCTCGGAGCCAAGCTCCGGGCGATCCGCACTCAGCAGGGGCTCTCCCTGCACGGCGTCGAGGAGAAGTCCCAGGGTCGCTGGAAGGCTGTGGTCGTCGGCTCCTACGAGCGCGGCGACCGCGCGGTCACCGTGCAGCGCCTCGCCGAGCTGGCCGAGTTCTACGGCGTGCCGGTGCAGGAGCTGCTGCCCGGCGGCACCCCGGGCGGGGCCGCCGAGCCGCCGCCGCGCCTGGTCCTCGACCTGGAGCGGCTGACCCAGGTCCCGTCCGAGAAGGCCGGCCCGCTGCAGCGCTACGCCGCGACCATCCAGTCGCAGCGCGGCGACTACAACGGCAAGGTGCTCTCGATCCGCCAGGACGACCTGCGCACCCTGGCCGTCATCTACGACCAGTCCCCCTCGATCCTCACCGAGCAGCTGATCAGCTGGGGCGTGCTGAACCCGGACGCGCGCCGCGCGGTCCGCGAGGAGGACGCGAGCTGACCTCGGTCGGCCGCTCGTCCGTTTGAAGAAACGTCACAGCGGGGCGGGACACCGGAAGCAACCGGTCTCCCGCCCCGCTGTCTCGCGCTTCCACCGTTTCCACGCTCGGGGCCCGGGCCCGCCGGGCCGCGTCGGCCGGGCGGCTCAGACCACCGTGCCCAGGCTGAACCCGGGGGCCGCCGCCACCCCGGCCACCGCCAGCTCGGCCGGCGACCACTCCTGGCCGGTGCTCCGCCAGGCCCAGGCCACCTGCCGGTACTCCCCGCACAGCGCGCCCGAGCCCTGCGTCCCGTGCAGCACCGCGGCGCCCGGCAGTTCGCGGTAGAGCCCGGCGCACAGCACCGCGGTGACCAGGTCCAGGTCCTCGTCGTTGATCCGCACCGCGCCGTCCTCCCAGTGCAGCACCCGGGCCCGGGCCTCCAGCGGCCCGGACGGCGCGTCCACCACCACCCGGAACTCGTACGCCCCGCAGCCCGCCCCGACCAGCACCCGCCGGAACACCTCGGACGCCTGCTGGTACGTCCAGCGCGCCCGCGGCTCGGCCGCCGCGCCCGCCGTCCCGCACAGCGCCCCGTCCATCAGCAGGTCCGCGTACCGGAGCGTCAGCCCGCCCTCGCGGGCCCGGACCAGCCGCGGCAGGAAGTCCGGCAGGTCCTCGCCGCGGTACGTCACCAACTGGGTCTGCAGCGGCGGGTTGACCAGGTAGCCGTCCCGCGCGGCCTGCTCCCGCACGTCCAGCCCGTGCAGCAGGCAGTAGTCCGCGAAGTCCTCCGGGTGGAACATCCGGGCCCGGACGGTGCCGTACTCCTCGACCGCCCCCGCCAGCAGCTCCCCGGCCTCCCGCAGGTACGTGGCGTAGTCCGGCGCGTCCGTCACCTGCCAGGCCCGCACCCGCTCGAAGTCCGCCTCGCCGGTCAGGATGCCCGTCACGAAGACCTCCCCGCCCCGGTGCGAGGGCTCTGCACTGCAACGGCGCGGCCGGCGGCTGTTCCTGGACATCGGTGGCTCCCGGGGTTCTCGGTCGAGCGACTGCTGTCCCACTCCTCCCCTCCCACACCCGCCCCACACACACGGCCTGTCACAAGTCTGCAACCGACCGTCGCCGGAGCGGGTCCGGGCCGGGGGAGCTCAGCGCGGCGTCTTCGCCAACTGGCGGGACTGGGCGACCAGTCGGCCGTTCTCGTCCCAGATCTCGCAGTCCTCCTCGAAGTACCCGCCGGCCACGTTGCGGGTGGCGTGGGAGACCCGGAGCCAGCCGTCGGCGGGCAGCGCCCGGACGTGCACGGTGAGTTCGATGGTGGGGGCCCAGCCGGGGCGGCCGAGGTCGAAGGTGACCGGCGGGAGGGCGTCGGCGGCGAGCAGCAGGGAGAGCGGGTCGGCGGGGCGCTTGTCGGCGAGCCGGAACCAGCCCTGCATCCGCCCCCGGTGGGACGGCTGCCCCATCGCCCAGCCGATGGCGGCCGGGTCGAGCCGCAGGTCGAGGCGCTGCAACAGGGCGGCCTGGGCGATGAGTTCGCGCGGGGCGTGCTCGACGCCTATGCACTGCTCGGGCCCGGGCAGCTCCGGCGGCAGCGCGGTGGTGGCGACCTCCGCGTCGAGCCCGGCCAGGTCGGTGAAGGAGGCGGTCAGGCGCAGCCGCTCCTCACCGCCCTGGGAGAGGACGGCGCTGCCGGTGGCCAGGCTGCGCCCGCGCCGGACGATCTCGGTGCGGACGGTGGCCGGGCCGGGACGGGACGCGGAGACGTAGGTGCCGCTGACGGTGAGCGGGTGCGGGTGCGCCGGTCCGGCCTCCCGGGCGAGGGCGTGCGCGGCGAAGGCGAGCAGCAGGCCGCCGTTGACGCCGCCGCCGATCTGCCAGCCGTCGCCGAGTTCGCCGTCGTAGCGGCCGGGTTCGCCGGGGTGCGGGGTGAGCGCGATGCCCTGGTCGAACTCGAAGGCGGGGGTGGTCTCCGCATGGCTTCGCGGCCCTTCTGCGCGGCGGGCAAGGACATTACTTGCCGGTAGCTTACGCGCGAAGGCCGCCGGACCAACAGGTCCGACGGCCTTCGGGGGTGCGGGGCTCAGCGCCGGATGCTCGGCTTGAGCTCCATGAACCGGGCGAGCAGGCCGTTGACGAAGGCCGGCGACTCGTCCGTGGAGAACTCCTTGGCGATCTCCACCGACTCGTCCAGGACCACCGCGTCGGGCGTCCCGTCCTCCCAGATCAGCTCGTACGCACCGAGCCGGAGCACGTTGCGGTCGGCGATCGGCATCCGGTCCAGCGTCCAGCCCACCGCGTAGGTGGAGATCAGGTCGTCGATGGTGCGCGCGTGCTGCGCGTAGCCCTCGACCAGCTGCATGGTGTACTCCGCGACCTGCGGGATGCCCTCGTCCGGACGGGGTCGCGGGCCCGCGCGATCCAGTCGGCGAGCACCCGTTCGGGGACACGCCGCGGTGGTCCGCCTCGAACAGGATCTGGAAGGCCCGGGTGCGGGCCTTGCTACGAGCAGCCGCCACGGTTACTTGACCCGGCCGAGGTAGCTGCCGTCGCGGGTGTCGACCTTGACCTTCTCGCCGGTGGTGACGAACAGCGGCACCTGGATCTCGGCGCCGGTCTCCAGGGTGGCCGGCTTGGTGCCGCCGGTGGAGCGGTCGCCCTGGACGCCCGGCTCGGTCTCGGCGATGACCAGCTCGACCGCGGCGGGGAGCTCGACGTACAGCGGGACGCCCTCGTTCTGCGCGACCAGGGCCTCGAAGCCCTCCAGCAGGTACTTGGCGGCGTCGCCGACGGTGGCGGAGTCGACCGGGACCTGGTCGTAGGTGTCCATGTCCATGAAGATGAACGCGTCGCCGTCGCGGTACGAGTACTGCATGGTGCGCTTGTCGACGTTGGCGGTCTCGACCTTGATGCCCGCGTTGAAGGTCTTCTCGACGACCTTGCCGGAGAGGACCTCCTTCAGCTTGGTGCGAACGAAGGCCGGGCCCTTGCCGGGCTTGACGTGCTGGAACTCGACGACGGTCCAGAGCTTGCCGCCGTCCAGCTTGAGGACCATGCCGTTCTTGAGATCGTTCGTGGTAGCCACGGGCGCACTTACTCCTGATATGTCCGCTGTCAAGGAACACCAAGCGGCGCGCCGCCGGGACCGGGCTCGGTCACAGCGCGAGGAGCTCCTTGGTGGTGATGGTGAGCAGCTCGGGCCCGCCCTCCTCGGGAGGCCGCACCACGAGCGTGTCCTCGATCCGGACGCCGCCCCGACCCGGGAGATGGACCCCGGGGCCGACGGTGACCGGCACGCGATTGTCCAGTTTACCCATGTCGGCGGGCCCCAGGCGCGGAGCCTCCCGGATCTCCAGGCCGATGCCGTGCCCCAGGGCGTGCACGGAGCGCTCGGCGTGGCCCGCGGCCTGGAGGATCGAGCGGGCCGCGTCGTCCGGGACGTGCTGCTCGACGCCGGGGCCGAGGGCCTCCCGGCCGGCCCGCTGGGCGTGGAAGACCAGCCGGTGCAGCTCGACCTGCCAGGCGGCGGGGCGGCGCCGATCACGAAGGTGCGGGCGGTGGAGATGCCGTAGCCGCGGTAGCTGGCGCCGAGCGCGACGGTGAGGAAGTCGCCCTCCTCGACCCGGCGGTCGGTGGGCTGGTGGCGCTCCAGGCCGGAGTGGGTGCCGGTGCCGACCGAGACCGGGAAGGCGGCCCGGTCGGCGCCGTGGTCGATCATCCGGCGCTCCAGCTCCATCGCCAGGTGCCGCTCGGTGCGGCCGACCAGGATGGATTCGAGCAGCTCGCCGAGGGCCTGGTCGGCGATCTCGGCGGCGATCCGCAGGTCGGCGATCTCGTGCTCGTCCTTGACCACCCGCAGCCGCTCGACCGCCCGGTCCAGGTCCAGCAGCCGGTCCGCCTGCGCCAGCCGGGCGACGGCGCGGTGCCGGGCCACCGTGAGGTCGTGCTCCTCGACGGCCAGGTCGCGCACCCGCAGCCGGGCGGCGGCCTCGGCGGCGGCGCACGCGGCGTCGGCCTCGCCGGGCACCGGCAGCCGGGTGACCTCCGGGTCGAGCCGCCGCTCGCCGCCCTCGCCGCCCTCGGCCGGCTCGGCGTCCTCGGCACCGCGAGCACCGCGCGCTCGCGGGTGAGCAGCAGCGCGGCGCCCAGCGGCGGGCAGCCGGTCAGGTAGCGGACGTTGGCGGCGCGCGTGATCAGCGCGGCGTCGGCCCCGGCGGCGCTGCAGTGCTCGCGGAGGCGTTCGCGTCGTTCGGCGTGCGCGTCGGACATGCTCCGAGCCTACGAACGGGGGCCCCGGGGCGCCCGTCGGGGCGGGCCGTCGGGTGGGGAATGCCCGGCGGGCGGCCGCGTTGTGACCTGATGAAAACGGCAATCGTTGCCGGGAGAAGGACGGAGAGGAGGCGGGCATGGCACGCAGCGAACTGCGACCGGTGGTCACGCTCCGGTCGACGGCGGGCACCGGGTTCACCTACGCGACGCGGAAGAACCGCCGCAACGACCCGGACCGGATGGTGCTGAGGAAGTTCGATCCGGTGGCCGGGCGGCACGTGGAGTTCCGCGAGGCCCGCTGAGGCGCCCGGGAGGCCCGGGCGCCCGAAAGACCAGACCGACCGACACACGGCGAGGAGGAGCAGTCATGCAGCAGGGAATTCACCCCGACTACCGTCCGGTGGTGTTCCGCGACAAGACCGGGGGCCTGTCGTTCCTGACCCGTTCCACCGCCGCGAGCGGGCGGACGGTCGAGTGGGCCGACGGGCGGACGTACCCGGTGGTGGACGTCGAGACGTCCTCGGCGAGCCACCCGTTCTACACCGGCAAGGCCCGGCTGATGGACACCGAGGGCCGGGTGGAGCTGTACCGGCGCAGGTACGGCGGCTGACGGCGCACGGCGTGACGCGAAGGGCCCCGGGGCTTCCCCGGGGCCCTTCGCCCGTGTCCGGCCGACGGTCGGCGGTCGGTCGTCGGCCGGCTGTCGGTTACGCGCCGGGCGGGGGGACCGAGACCACCATGGTGACCAGGCAGGGCGCGTCGCCGTCGTTGCGGTAGCCGTGCGCGGTGCCGGCCTCGTAGGAGGCGGTGGCCCCGGCCGGGACGCGGTGCTCGCGGCCGTCCAGGGTGAGGGTGAGCACGCCCTCGTCGACCCGGGCGATCTCGACGGTGCCGGGCGGGTGCGGGTCGGAGGCGTGCGACTCGCCGGGGTGCAGCCGCCAGGACCACAGCTCCAGCGGCCCGGGGGCCTCGGCGCCGCCGAGCAGGGTGCCGCTGCCGCCCCCGGGGCCGTTCCACAGCCGGACGGCCTGCTCGGCGGGACGATCCGGACGGCGGAGGTCTCGTCGTAGTCGAGCAGCCGGGCGATCGAGACCCGAGCGCGTCGGCGAGCCGGACCACGGTGCCCACGCTCGGGTTGGTGCGGGCCTGTTCGATCTGGACGACCATGCCGCGGCTGACCCCGGAGCGGGCGGCCAGGGCGTCCAGGGTGTGGCCGCGTTCGAGCCGCAGGCGCTTGAGGTTGCGGGCGAGGGCCTGGGTGACGAGATCGGCGTCCGGCACGGGCAGTCCAATATTCTGGTTGGGCGAGTGCAGCAGGTTGAACTATGCTGCGGCGGCATCGACAGATCCACCGACTGTACTGCGGGGTCCACCATGCTGTCCGCCTACCGGCTCCTCCGGTGAGCGCCGCGTTCGCGCTGCTCGCCAGCCTGCTCTGGGGCGTCGCCGACTACGGGGGCGGGGCGATCACCCGGCGGGTGCCCGCGCTGACCGTGGTGGTGCTCTCCCAGTCGGCCGCCGCCGCGGTGCTCGCGGTCGCGGTGACCGCCACCGGCGGCTGGCCGGGGGCGTCCCCCGTCCTCTGGTACGCGGTGGCGGCGGGCGTGGTCGGGCCGTTCGCGCTGCTGGCGTTCTACCGGGCGCTGGCGCTCGGGCCGATGGGCGTGGTGTCGCCGCTGGCCACCGTCGGCGTGCTGGTGCCGATCGGCGTCGGCCTGTTCCTCGGCGAACGGCCGGGCGCCGTCCAGGGGTTGGGCATCGCGGTGGCCGTCGCCGGGGTCGCCCTGGCGGGCGGCCCGCAGCGCGGCGGGCCCGCGGTCGGGCGGCGGGTGCTGGTGCTGACGCTGGGCGCGGCGTTCGCCTTCGGGGCGGTGCTGGCCCTGGTCGCGCACGCCAGCGCGGGCGGCGCCCTGCTGCTGACGCTGTGCGTGCAGCGGCTGACCAACGCGGTGGTCGGGGCCGGGATGCTGGCCGCCGCGGCCCGCCGACAGCCCCTCGGGCTTTCGGCGGGCGCCCGGTCGCTGCCCGCGCTGACCGCCGTCGGGGTGGCCGACGTGGCCGCGAACGGCCTGTACGCGGCCGCCTCGCACCTGGGCTCGGTGGCGGTGGCGGCCGTGCTGGCCTCGCTCTACCCGGTGGTCACCGCGCTGATGGCGCGCGGCCTGCTGAAGGAGCGGCTGCTGCGGGTGCAGGTGGTGGGCGCGGGCCTCGCGGTGGCCGGGACGCTGATCCTGGCCGCCGGTTGACGCCCCGTCAGGACGCGTCCGCCCCCGCGCCGCCGAACGCCCGGAGCGCTTGGCGATCCGCCAGTAGCCGATCGCGGCGGCCCAGACCACCACGAACAGGCCGACGATCACGAAGCCGACGTTGTCCAGGCCGAGGCCCGCGATCCAGCCGGTGACGGGGTCGGTCAGGTCGAACTTGTCGTGCAGCACGGCGACCAGCTCGATGGTGCCGATCACGAAGGCCACCGCGATCGACAGCCCGGTGATGGTCAGGTTGTAGTACACCTTGCGGACCGGGTTCGAGAACGCCCACTGGTAGGCGATGTTCATGAACGTGCCGTCCAGGGTGTCGAACAGGCTCATCCCGGCGGCGAACAGCAGCGGCAGGCAGACCACCGCGTACCAGGGCAGGCCGGAGGCCGCGCCGGAGCCCGCCATCACCATCAGGGTGACCTCGGTGGCGGTGTCGAAGCCCAGACCGAGCACCATGCCGACCGGGAACATCTGCCCGGGGCGGCTGATCGAGCGGGTGGCCCGGTTCAGCAGCCGGGCCAGGAAGCCCCGGGCGTCCAGGTGCTTCTCCAGCTCGGCCTCGTCGTACTCCCCGGCCCGCATCGCCCGGAACACCCGCCAGATGCCCAACAGGGCGACCAGGTTGAGCGCCGCGATCAGGTAGAGGAAGGCGCCGGACGCGGTGGTGCCGACGGTGCCCAGCACCTGGTGGGTGGTCGAGTCCTCGTCCATCAGGGTGCCCGCCAGCGCCGCGCCCCCGGCCACCAGGGCGGCCATCAGCACCACCATCGAGGAGTGGCCGAGCGCGAACCAGAAGCCCACCGAGACCGGGCGGCGGCCGTCCGCCATCAGCTTGCGGGTGGTGTTGTCGATCACCGCGATGTGGTCGGCGTCGAAGGCGTGCCGCATCCCCAGGGTGTACGCGGTGACGCCCAGGCCGACGCCGAACACCTGGGTGCCGACCCGGTAGTCGTGCGGCACCACCAGGAACAGCAGCGTCCCGAAGGCCACCGCGTGCAGGGCCAGGATCACCGCCATCAGCCCGGCCGTGCGCAGGGTGTCCTCGCGCCGCCAGCGCAGGGCGGGCAGGACGGCGACCGGGCCGGTCCCGGCCAGGGTCGATTCGGGCGCGGTCATCCGCGGATCACGCTCCAGCACCTCGTGGATCACTTCGTGAGATGCCGTGGCCGGTCTCCTGGCTGACGGGGTGTTGCGCGCCGGCGCCCGGCCTTCCCGGCCGCGGGGCCAGTGGCACGGGGTGGGAGCCGACGACTCCCCGATCACAGTGGCGAGGGCCGCTCCGGACTCCCGTGCCGCGCACTCGGTGGCGGACACGGTGCACCGGCTTCCCGAGCACCACGGCCCGCCCACCGTAGGCCCGCCGCGGGTGCCGCGGCAAGGGCGCACCCGGGCCGGGGTGGCGCAGATCACGCCTGGTCAGCGGCGTGCTGAGCGCGGGTCAGGCCATCCAGAAGAAGACGCAGGTCATCCGCTTCTCCTCCAGCGCCGTCCCGTGGTACTCGGTCGCGGTGTGGATCAGGTTGGCGGTGTAGAGCAGCAGCCGGTTGTAGCGGTGCGGGACGGCCAGGTCCTCGGTGAAGGAGTCCGGCGGGACGAAGCGGGTGCCCAGCGCGTCCACCAGGTTGTTGTGCGGGGCGACCACGCTGTTGCCGCCGAGCCGGCCGCCGGGCAGGCTCTGCCGGTAGAAGCTGGTGCCGCAGCGCTTGGGGACGGCCGGGTTGAGGTACAGCACGGCGGCGTAGCGGCACAGCGAGCGGGAGTCGGTGTGCGGGCGCGGCTCGCACTCCCCGGCGCCCACCACCTGCACGCAGTTGTGGTTGAAGGTGCCGCCCTCGGCCTCGTCCAGCGCCCAGATCCGCGGCGCGCCGGTGGCCTCCCGGACCAGCTTCTCGACCTGCGCCAGCTCCGCCGGCTCCAGGCCGGGCATGGCCCGCAGGCCCGGCCAGGACTCCGGCTTGTGCGGGTAGCCCTCGTCCCAGTCGGTGCGCGCCAGGTGCCGGGCGCGCACCGCGTCCGGGTCCGGAAGGACGTCGTCCAGGACCCAGTAGTCGCGGCCGCGGGTGGGCTTGCGGTACGGCAGGACCGGGAGCGCCGGGGCGGGGCGCCGGTCCTGGAACGGGAGAGCGGGCATGGACCCGACAATAGGAGCGGCGTTCCGGGGCCTCGCCCAAGGCCCGGTCAACCTTGCGTCAAGGCTTGCCCGTGACGCGGCGTCAGGACCGCTGGCAGCGCGGGCACATCGGCACCACCCGGTGCGCCGAAATCGTGCTCCCGTCGATGGGGCGGACGCTAGACGAGCACCAGCCGCGCAAGCGTCCGGCCGCGCCGATCCCGATTGCGGCACGAACCGCTGAACACACCCTGCGCAACCGGACGAACGCACTATGCTGCCCCCACCCAATCCGCACGACATTCACACGATCTGACAGGTTTGAACGGAGTCATCTGCATGGTTCACCGCCGCTCCGGACAGCGCAGCGCCACCGACCCCCTGGAGCCGCTCCTGGAGTCCTGGCAGAAGTCCCTGATCGACCTGGGCTTTCGCAACCGGCTGGTGCACTACCGTCGCGGCGGCAGACAGGCGGGCACGGACATCGTCGCCCCGGAACTGGCGCGGGTGCTGGAAGCGCTGCCCAAGGGCTGCCTGTTCGCCCCAGTGCCGGAGACGAGCCCGGATGCCGGGACATCGGTCGAACCGTTCGGATACTCCGACCTCCCGCTCACGAAGCCGACCGGAGGCCGCCCCCTCGACACACCCGCCTCTCGCACGGGCACCGGCGGGACCCGGCTCGCCCTCCGCACGACCAAGGCGACCCAGGGCGAGCAGGACAGGCACCTCAAGCGCCTGGCCGCCGTCGCACAGGAGAAGTACAACGACTTCGGCCTGTGGGTCCTGCACCTCGGTGTCGGTTTCCTCCAGTGGCGGCCGGCCGCCGACGCCGATCCCGTGTCCTCTCCCCTCCTGCTGGTGCCGGTGCGGCTGCGCAAGTGGAGGGGCGACTCCTTCCTCCTGGAACTCAACGGGGACGAGGAGCCGAGTTTCAACCCGGCGCTAGCCGTCAAGATGGAGGAGATGGGCCTCGAATGGCCCGCCCCGGAACAGATCGACCTCACTGACGCCGTGGCCCTGTTGGAGCAGGTCCGCAGGACCGTCTCGGGCCGCACGGGGTGGCAGGTCAGCGAACGTGTGGTGCTGGACGCCTTCAACTCCAGCAAGGAGGTGATGTACCGGGACCTGCGGGACAACGTGCAGAGGATCCTGGGCAGCCCGCTGGTGCGCACCCTGGGGCTGGGCTCCGGTCCGGCCGACACCGCAGGCTGCTTCGACTTCGATCCGGTGCCGCTCGACCTGATAGACCAGAAACAACCGCCGGAGAGAGCCCCGCTCGTGCTGGACGCGGACTCCTCCCAGCGCCAGTGCGTCGCCGCCGCGATCGACGGCAGGAGCTTCGTGATGGACGGCCCGCCCGGTACCGGCAAGAGCCAGACCATCACCAACATGATCGCCGGGCTCCTGGAGCAAGGGCGCAGTGTCCTGTTCGTCAGCGAGAAGGCCGCCGCGCTGGACGTGGTGCGCAACCGCCTCGAACAGGTCGGTCTGGACGACTACGTCCTCGCCCTGCACAGCAACACCGCCAACCGCAAGCAGGTCGCACAGGAGCTGGGCCGCGCGCTCGCCGCGCCCCGCCGTTCCTTCCCCGCCGCGCGTCGGGACGAGCTCCTCACCGCAGAGGAGCTGCGCCGGGAACTCTCCGGGTACGCCGCCGCGATGAACGAGCACCACGAGGGCATGAATCGCTCCCTGCACGACGTCCTGGGCCGGGTCTCGTTGCTGCATTCCCTGCCGCAGCTCGCCCCGGAACGGGAGTTCGACGCGGTCGGCCTCACCGAGGAACTGCTGCGCGGCATCCTCGACGGCGCGCGGTGGGTTTCCCGGTCTTGGCGGCCCGCGGTGGAGGGCGAGTCGTTCGTCTGGCGCGGACTCGGTGAATCCGGCGGTGAACTGGACGCCTTGGCAAGGGCCTTGGAAGACTTCGCCGGCCTGCGCGGAGCCTTGGCCCCACATGGCCCGCTACTGGAGGCCATGGGCTGGGACGGCCTCTACGACGTCGAGCGTCTGATCAACGCCATCCGGCTGGGTGCCGGTCGGCCCGCCGTCCCCCTGCCCTGGTTGACGACCGAACCGGACCGGATCACTGACGGCATCCGGATGTTCGAACGCCGGCTGGAGGCAGTGGAAGCCTCCGAGCGGAAGGCCCGCGACCTGCTCGGAGCGGGCTGGGCCGAACTCGCGGATCCCCTCGCACCGGTCTCCCCCGAACCCGGACCGCAGGAACGGGCACTGGCGGAGCTCGTCCCGGCCGGCCTGGACCTGGCCGAGGCCACCGCCGTACAGGTCGATGCCCTCACCAACCGGCTGACGGCCGATGCGCGGAACCTGGAACGCGCACTGCAGCAACTCGCCAACGCGGCACGCGTGTACGGCGTCCCCGCGCCGGAGACCTGCGCCCAGGGCCTGCGCTTGGTCCAGCTGACCGGTCTGTCCTTGCCGGAACAGACCCAGAAGCCCCCGGCGCAGTGGCTCACTCCCGCCGGTGCGGCCCAGGCCCGTACCGCCCTGGACCGGCTGTCCGACGCGATCGCCGATCTGCGTGCGGCCCGCGACAAGGCCCGTCGGCAGTTCACCGAGCAAGTCCTGGCGGAGACTTCGCTGGTGGATGTGGCCCAACGCTTCGCCACCGTGCATCGCTCGATCACCGCACGCCTGTCCTCCGCGTGCCGGGCCGATCGTCGTACCGTACGAACCCTGCTGCCGGCGGGTGCCAAATGCACGAAGGCCGTCCTCGCCGCACTGCCGGACGCGGTCGCCTGGCAGCAGGCCCAACAGCGGCTCGAGTACGAGGGCCGTCGGGGCGGGGAGTTCCTCGGCCACTTCTGGCAGGGTGAGGAGACCGACTTCTCCTCGGCGGAGAAAGCGCTCGGCCTGGCCTCACGGGCCACCGAACTCGCTCCGCAGGTCCTGGACCTCGAAGCGTTCCGCTCCCAGCTCGCGCACGGCGGGGAGCCCCGTCCGACGGCCCGCGAGGCCGCCCAACAGGCTGGCGAATCGCTCGCCGCGTGGCGCGACTCGCTGGTCCTGCCGCCCCGCCTGGGCGCGCCCGGCGAGTTGGAGGACGGTTCCCTGGCCGATGCCGTCCGTTGGAGCACCGCCCACCTGCCACCGTTGCGGGAGGCCTCCCGGCTGCTCGCGCACGTCCGTACGGTGTCCGGACACGACGACCTGACCCTAGGGCGGGCACGCGCCGCGGTCACGGCCGCGCTGACCGCCCGGGCCGCCGACGAGGAGTTCGCCGCACACTCCGCCGGAGACGGTGAGCTCCTCGACGTGCTGTACGCCGGCCGCGGCACGAAACGAACCATGCTGGAGCAGGCCTTGACCTGGCTGCGGAGGCTGCGGGAGAACTGCCTACTCGAAGACGGGGTGTTCCCCACCGAGGCGGCCCGGATCCTCCACCGGGCGCTTCCCGACCCCGTGCTGGAGGAGGCCAAGGACTTCTGGAACCGCTCCAGCGCCAGACTGACCGACATGTTCGACGCGTCACGTGAACGTGAACTGCGCGCTGCCCTGTCCGTGACCTCGTCGGCCGAGCTGCTGCTGTCGCTGCTGGACGGCGATCGCGGCGGACCTGACGAGTGGGCCGCCTACCAGCGGGGCCAAGGAGCCCTGGAGAAGGCCGGCCTGGGTGATCTGACCTCCCGTGCCGTCCGAGCCGGGATGACCCCGGAAGACTTCCCGCAGGTGGTGGAGAAATCCGTATTGCACTCCTGGGCGGATCGCGTGGTCCAGCGCGACCCCCGACTGGTGTGGAACCGGGCCGAGGACCGCGACGACAAGGTCGCCGCGTTCCGTGACATCGACCGCTCCCTCGCCGAACACGCCCGGACGCGGGTGGCCCGCGCCTGCGATCTGAACCGCCCCGACGCGCTCAGCAGCCCCGGCACGAGGCTGATCCAGCACGAAGGCAAGAAGAAGATCCGGCACAAGCCCGTGCACGTGCTGCTCCGGGAAGCCGGAGCGGCGGCGCTACGCGTCAAACCCTGCTTCATGATGAGCCCCCTGACGGTCAGCCGGTTTCTGCCGCCGGACCTTGCCTTCGACGTTGTGATCTTCGACGAGGCGTCCCAGATCCTGCCGCAGGACGCGATCAACTGCGTTTACCGGGGCAAGGCCCTGATCGTGGCCGGGGACGAGAACCAGCTGCCGCCCACCGCGTTCTTCACCGCGGGCGAGGAGGAGGACGACGACCCGTACGCCGAGGACGAAGTCCCCCGGTACGAATCGCTGCTCTCCCTCGCCAAGGGCAACGGGATGCTCAAGGAGCTCTCGTTGCGCTGGCACTACCGCAGCCGGCACGAACACCTGATCGCCTTCAGCAACCGGCAGTTCTACCGGGGGCGATGACCACCTTCCCCGGCGCGTTCTCCGAGGGCCCCGACGTGGGCGTGGCCTTCTTCCGGGCCGAGCAGGGCCTGTACCGCTCCGGTGCAGCAGCGCGCAACAACCCCGGCGAAGCCGCTGAGGTCGCCCGCCGCGTCATCCACCACTTCCGCACCCGCCCGGGCCGTTCGCTGGGCGTCGTCGCGCTCTCCCAGGCCCAGGCCGAGGTGATCCGAGAGGCGGTCGACCAGGAACGC
The DNA here is from genome assembly GCF_948472415.1 of Kitasatospora fiedleri. Classification (NCBI taxonomy): domain Bacteria; kingdom Bacillati; phylum Actinomycetota; class Actinomycetes; order Kitasatosporales; family Streptomycetaceae; genus Kitasatospora; species Kitasatospora fiedleri. Next base: position 1,329,114 of record NZ_OX419519.1, read on the forward strand.
CGGCAGAACCCCGGCCTGGACGAACACTTCTCCGACGACCGGCTGGACGGCTTCTTCGTCAAGAACCTCGAAGCGGTACAGGGCGACGAGCGCGACGTGATCATCATGTCCGTCGGCTACGGCCCCGATGAGAACGGCAAGCTCAACCAGAACTTCGGACCGATCAACCGCAAGGACGGCTGGCGGCGACTCAATGTCGCCGTCACCCGGGCCCGCTACCGGGTCGAGGTGGTCGCCTCCTTCGATCCCGACGCCCTCCGCCCGTCCGAAAGCGCGAGCTTCGAGCACTTCGCCCGCTACCTCAAGTACGCCAAGTACGGCCCGGCCGCACTCGCTCAGGACACTACGGACGACAACGCCCTGCCCGAGAGCCCGTTCGAGGAGTCGGTGCTGGAGGTACTGCGCGGCTGGGGCTACACCGTCCAGCCCCAGGTGGGCGTCGCGGGCTACCGCATCGACCTGGGGGTGCGTGACCCTCGATGGCCTGGACGCTACGCCCTCGGGGTCGAGTGCGACGGTGCCATGTACCACTCCTCCAAGGCGGCCCGTGACCGGGACCGGCTGCGCGAATCCATGCTCACCGGCCTCGGCTGGACACTGCACCGGATCTGGGGCACCGACTGGTACCGCAACCGGGCGGCGGCCGAGAACCGGCTACGAACCGCGGTAGAACGGGCCGCGGCCCGCAGCGCGGCCACCGCTCCCCCGTCCGGGGTCGCGGCGGAGGTCCCACGAACCGCGTCCGCGCCGCACTCTCCGACGGCGGCACCCGCACCGAGGCGCTCGTCCTCCGACAGCTCGGTCCCGGCTCAGGATGTCCTTGCGAATTCCTCCGAACAGCGCGTCCACCACGAGTTGGAACAGTTGCGGGCACAACTGGAACTGCACTCTGACGCGGCCGTTTCCGACTCCCGGCCCCGGGCCCGTACCGACCAGCAACGCAGGCAGCGCGGGCTCACCGAGCAACTGGAGGAGCGTGCCGCCCTGCTCAAGGCCTACCTGACCGGTGACCGTAGAGCCATGGCGGGCACGGTGTGCCCCGGCCGCCTGGTGCGGATCGATTTCGGCGGGGACCAGCAGGAGTACGAGATCACCTCCCAGGAACCGCACTCCACCGAGGTCGAGAAGCTCAGCCCATTCACACCGCTCGGCCGGGCCCTGCACGGCCGGATGGCCGGCAACCGCATCGAGTACGAGCACGACGGACGCCGGGTCACGGTACAGCTGCTGACCGTCCGGGACTGACCACACTGCGGTGCGCGTCGCCGGGTGGCCTTCTGACAGGAGCCGCCACCCGGCTCGGCACGCCCCTCGGGCGAGGGGTATCCCAGCCCAGGGTCAGGAGTGCGTCAGGACCGCTGGCAGCGCGGGCACCAGAACAGGTTCCGGGCGGCCAGCTCCTCGGTGCGCACCGGGGTGCCGCAGACCAGGCAGGGCCGGTCGTGCCGCCGGTACACGTACACCTCGCCGCCGTGGTCGTCCACCCGCGGCGGGCGGCCCATCGCCTCCGGGGTGTGCTCGGGGCGGACGGTGTCGATCCGGCCCGCGGCCACGCCGTCGCGCATCAGCGCCACCAGGTCCGTCCAGATCGCGTCCCACTCGGCCCGGGACAGCTCGCGCCCGGGGCGGTGCGGGCTGATCCCGAGCCGGAACAGCACCTCGGCGCGGTACACGTTCCCGACGCCGGCCAGCACCTTCTGGTCCATCAGCAGCGCGGCCACCGTGCTGCCGCTGCGGGAGATCCGCCGCCAGGCCGCCTCCCCCGACTCCCCCGCCCGCAGCGGGTCCGGCCCCAGCCGGCGGTGGACGGCCGCCTTCTCCTCCGGCGTGAGCAGCTCGCAGGCGGTCGGCCCGCGCAGGTCGGCGTACCCGGTGTCGTTGACCATCCGCAGCCGGACCTGCCCGACCGGCTCGGGCGCCCCGCCCGCCCCGAACGCGTACTTGCCGTACAGCCCCAGGTGCACGTGCAGCCAGTGCTCGCCGAAGCCCAGGAACAGGTGCTTGCCGTGCGCCTCCGCCTCGTCCAGCACCCGCCCGTCGATCAGCGCGGCCCCCTCCGCGAAGCGCCCCTGCGGACTGGACACCCGCACCGGGCGCCCCCCGAACAGCTCGTCGTTCTGCCTGGCCAGGCGGTGGATCACATGCCCCTCGGGCACCGGCGGTCAACTCCTCGGTCGTGGTGGTCGCGAGGAGTCCATTGTCCCAGGGCGCTCGGACAGGCCGGGCGGCCCGGCTCAGAGGGCGGCGGCGGCCTCGCGCAGGGCGGCGAGTTCGGCCAGGGCGAGGGCGGTGAAGTCCTGGCCGGGGCGGGCCGCCCAGTGGGCGAGGGCGGTGCGCAGGGCGAGCAGGGTGAGTTCGGCGGTGAGGACGGCGGCCGGGTCGGGGACGCCGCGCTCGCGCAGGGCCGCGGTGAGGGCGGTGGCGAGGGCCTCGCGCTTGAGGAGTTCGCGTTCGGTGAGCTCGGGGTTGGCGGCGACCACCTGCTGGCGCTCGCGGACGGCGGGGTGGCGTTCGGCGGTGAAGGCGTGGGCGCCGGCGGCGGCGAGGGCGGCCCCGGCGGCCTCCAGCGGGCCGGCCCCGGGCGGGGCGGCGACGATCGCGTCGGCGAGCAGGCGCAGCAGCGCGTCGCCGCCGGAGAGCACCTCGCGCTTGTCGGCGAAGTGCCGGAAGAAGGTGCTCTTGGCCAGCCCGGCGCGTTCGGCGATCTCGGCGACGGTGGTGCGGTCGTAGCCCTGGTGGACGAAGAGTTCGAGCGCCGCGCGCTCCAGCCGTTCGCGCGCGTTCGGGTCCCATCTGGCCATGGCACGGAGTCTACGTGACGGGAGATGGTCGCATCACGGGGCTCCGCGCGTTATGGTGACGGGACAAGGTCTCATCACTCGGAGGTCCACCCCCATGCACGTCTTCGTCACCGGAGCCAGCGGCCACCTCGGCTCCGCCCTCGTCCCCGAACTGCTCGCCGCCGGCCACCGGGTCACCGGCCTGGCCCGCTCCGACGCCTCCGCCACCGCGCTCACCGCCCTCGGCGCGGACGTCCGCCGCGGCGACCTCGACGACCTGGACGGCCTGCGGGCCGCCGCCTCGGCCGCCGACGGGGTGGTCCACCTCGCCTTCAAGCACGAGTCGATGCTCGACGGCGACTACGCGGGCGCGATGGCCGACGACCTGAAGGCCGTCCGGGCCCTGGTCGAGGCGCTCGCGGGCACCGGCAAGCCGCTGGTCGGCACCGGCGGGACGGGCGGCGGCAACACGCCCGGCCGGCCCTCCCTGGAGAGCGTGGTCGCCCCCGGCGCCCCGCGCACCGAGGCCGAGCAGGCGATCGTCGACGCCGCGGCGGACGGGGTGCGCTCCAGCGTCGTCCGGCTGCCCCCGGTCGTCCACAGCCCGCTCGACCGGCACGGTTTCGTCCCCACCCTGATCCGGATCGCCCGCGCCACCGGCACCTCCGGCTACCTCGGCGAGGGCACCAACCGCTGGCCCTCCGTCCACACCCTGGACGCCGCCCACCTCTACCGCCTCGCCCTCGAACACGCCCCCGCCGGCACCCGCCTGCATGCCGTCGACGACGAGGGCGTCCCCTTCCGCGAGATCGCCGAACGCATCGGCATCCGCCTCGGCGTCCCCACCGCCCCCGTCCCCGAGGACCGCGCCGCCGAACACTTCGGCTTCCTCGCCCGCCTCGTCCCCCTCGACCTGCCCGCCTCCTCCGAAGCCACCCGCGCCCTGCTCGACTGGCACCCCCGGCACCCGGGCCTGCTCGACGACCTCGACCAGGACCACTACTTCACCGAGAGCTGACCCCGCACGGCCCGGGGCAGCGACCGTCTCCAGCCCCCTCCGCCCCCGCCGCGCAGCGGAACCTCAGCGCGCGTGCAGCCGACTCAGGACCGGGGGAACCTCAACGCGCGTGCAACCGGGTCGAGTTCGCACGGTCCGAGGCTGCCGCGGTCTCCGACGCACCCCCACCCCGCCCCTCGCCGCGCAGCGGAACCTCAACGCGCGTGCAACCGGCTCAGGACCGCGCGGTCCGAGGCTGCCGCGGTCTCCGACGCACCCCCACCCCGCCCCTCGCCGCGCAGCGGAACCTCAACGCGCGTGCAACCGGCTCAGGACCGCGCGGTCCAAGGCTGCCGCGGTCTCCGACGCACCCCCACCCCGCCCCTCGCCGCGCAGCGGAACCTCAACGCGCGTGCAACCGGCTCAGGACCGCGCGGTCCAAGGCTGCCGCGGTCTCCGACGCACCCCCACCCCGCCCCCCGCCGCGCAGCGGAACCTCAGCGCGCGTGCAGTCGGCTCAGGACCGCGCGGTCCAAGGCTGCCGCGGTCTCCGGGACGCTCAGGTTGGAGTTGTCGATGATCGGCAGGCCGGAGGTGCGCCAACCGGCCATCCGGCCGTGGATGCGGGCGACTTCGTCGTCGGAGAGGCGGCGGTTGCCGGAGCGTTCGGCGTTGCGGGTGAGGACGCGGTCGAGGCCGGGGAGCAGGACGACGGGGATCATGCCGGGGCCGATGTGGCGCTTCCAGCCGCCGAGGCCGATCGCGGGGCGGTCGGGGAAGACCGCGTCGTCGATGATGCAGGAGATGCCGTTGGCGAGGTAGTTGCGGCAGGCGAAGCCGCAGGTGCGGCGGGCCAGGCGGTACTGGGCCTCGGAGGCGGTGTTCCAGCCGGACTGCGGGTTGGCGAAGCCGGACTGGACCCACTCGCGGACGTCGTCGAGGCTGATGTGCGCGGTGGGGGTGGGGCGGCGTTCGGCCCAGTGCCGGGCGACGGTGGTCTTGCCGGCGCCGGCCGGGCCGATCAGCAGGACGGCGATCGGGCCGGGCAGCGGGGCGGGGAACGCGGGCTGCTGCGGTGGCGGGGCGGGCAGTTGGACGGTCCCTCCGGTCGGGAGCAGGAAGTGGCCGGTGCCGCCGGGCGCGACCGGGCCGACGGCCGTCAGCGGGACGGTCGGGCGGTCCGGCCGGGGCGCGGTCGGCCCCAGGGTGGGGATCGCCTGGGTGGCGCCGGGCGGGGCCGGTGCGGGGTACGGCGGCTGGGGGCCGGTCGGCTGCGGGGACACCGCAGGTCGTGGTGGCACTTGGCCCCCCGCGTGCTGGTTCTGCGCGTACTGGCTCACCGTCACCTCCCTGCGCCGAATGTACACGTGGGCCCGGTGGCGGGCACAAGTCCGCCACCGGGCCCGGCGTGCGTCAGCGGCCGGTGAGCTGCTCGGCGAGGGCGCGCAGGGCGAGCTCGTAGGAGCCGAGGCCGAAGCCGGCGATGGTGCCGGAGGCGACGGCGGCGATGACCGAGGTGTGCCGGAAGGTCTCGCGGGTGTACGGGTTGGAGATGTGCACCTCGACCAGCGGGGCGGTGCGCTGGGCGGCGGCGTCGCGCATCGCGTACGAGTAGTGGGTGAAGGCGCCCGGGTTGATCACCACGGGGGTCTTCGCGTCCGCCGCCTCGTGCAGCCAACCGACCATCTCCGCCTCGGAGTTGGTCTCCCGGACCTCCACCGACAGGCCCAGTTCGGCGCCGAGCGCGGTGCAGCGCTCGACCAGGCCCGCGTACGAGGTGGAGCCGTAGACGTCGGGTTCGCGGGAGCCGAGCCGGCCCAGGTTGGGGCCGTTCAGGACCAGGACGCGGGTGGCGGGCGTGCTCATCCGGAGACCTCCCCGTAGGCGGCGACCAGCACGGACGGGTCCGGGCCCTCCAGGATGGAGGTCTTGGCCAGGCCGTCCAGGACGACGAAGCGCAGCAGGTCGCCGCGCGACTTCTTGTCGATCTTCATGGCGTCCAGCAGCTTCGGCCAGGCGTCCGCGCGGTAGGTCAGCGGCAGGCCGACCGAGGCCAGCACGGTGCGGTGGCGGTCGGCGGTGGCGTCGTCCAACCGCCCGGCCAGGCGGCCGAGTTCGGCGGCGAAGACCATGCCGATGGAGATCGCCGCGCCGTGCCGCCACTTGTAGCGCTCGTTGCGCTCGATGGCGTGGCCCAGGGTGTGGCCGTAGTTGAGGATCTCGCGGCGGCCGGACTCCTTGAGGTCGCCGGAGACCACGTCGGCCTTGACCTGGATGGCCCGGCGGATCAGCTCCAGGGTGTGCGGCCCGGCCGGGGTGGTGGCGGCCTCCGGGTCGGCCTCGACCAGGTCGAGGATGACCGGGTCGGCGATGAAGCCGGCCTTGATCACCTCGGCCAGGCCGGAGACGTAGTCGTGCTTGCCGAGCGTCTCCAGGGTGTCGAGGTCGGCCAGCACGCCCGCGGGCGGATGGAAGGCGCCGACCATGTTCTTGCCCTCGGCGATGTTGATGCCGGTCTTGCCGCCGACGGCCGCGTCGACCATGCCGAGCAGCGTGGTGGGCACCGAGATCCAGCGCACCCCGCGCAGCCAGGTCGCCGCGACGAAGCCCGCCAGGTCGGTGGTGGCGCCGCCGCCGAGGCCGACCACCACGTCGCTGCGGGTGAAGCCGGTCTGGCCGAGCACCGACCAGCAGTACGCGGCGACCTCGGCGCTCTTGGCGTCCTCGGCGTTCGGCACCTGGAGGGCGATCGCCTCGTAGCCCTGGTCGGCGAGGTCCGCGCGGACCGCCTCGCCGGTGGCCTCCAGGGCCTCCGGGTGGATGACGGCGACCCGCTTGGCCTTCGGGCCGATCAGCGGGGCGAGTTCACCGAGCAGCTGGTGGCCGATCAGCACCTCGTAGGGGGCATGGCCGTCGCTGCCCGCGACCTGGATGCGGACGAGGTCCGGGTCAGACATGGGGGTTCTCCAACTCCAGTGCGTCGAGTACGGCGTCGGCGACCTGTTCGGGCGTGCGGTCCCCGGTGGCGGCCACGGTGGTGGCGACCTCCAGGTAGAGCGGGCGGCGGGCCTCCATCAGCTCGCGCCAGCGGGCCCGCGGGTTGACCGCGAGCAGCGGGCGGGGGGCGTCCAGGCCGACCCGCTTGACCGCGTCGGCGAGCGGCACCTCCAGGAACACCACGGGCAGCGGGGCGAGCAGCGCCCGGGTCTCCTCGGCCATGACCGCGCCGCCGCCGAGCGCGAGCACGCCGGGGAAACCGGTGACGGCGGCCCGGACGGCGGCCCGCTCCAGCTGCCGGAAGTGCGGCTCGCCCTCGTCGAGGAAGATCTCCGGGATGGGCTTGCCGGCGGCCTGCTCGACGTCGGTGTCGGTGTCGCGGAACGGCAGGCCGAGGCGGTCGGCGAGGACCCGCCCGACGGTGGACTTGCCGCTGCCGGGCGGGCCGACCAGCACCACCGCGGGTGTGGCCGGTGCGCTCATCGGACGATCAGGTGGTCGAGGTAGGACCGGACGTTGCGGCGGGTCTCGGAGACGTTGTCGCCGCCGAACTTCTCCGCCACCGCGTCCGCCAGCACCAGCGCCACCATCGCCTCGGCGACGATGCCGGCCGCCGGGACGGCGCACACGTCGGAGCGCTGGTGGTGCGCCTTGGCCGGCTCGCCGGTGCGCACGTCCAGGGTCTGCAGGGCCCGCGGGACGGTCGCGATCGGCTTCATCGCGGCCCGCACCCGCAGCAGCTCGCCGGTGGACAGGCCGCCCTCGGTGCCGCCGGAGCGGCCGGAGGTGCGCCTGACGCCGTCCGGCGTCGGGACGATCTCGTCGTGCGCCTGCGAGCCGGGCACCCGGGCCAGGTCGAAGCCGTCGCCGACCTCGACGCCCTTGATCGCCTGGATGCCCATCAGCGCGGCGGCCAGCCGGGCGTCCAGCCGGCGGTCCCAGTGCACGTGCGAGCCGAGGCCGACCGGCACGCCGTAGGCCAGCACCTCGACCACGCCGCCGAGGGTGTCGCCGTCCTTGTGGGCCTGGTCGATCTCGGCCACCATCGCCTTCGACGCGTCGGCGTCCAGGCAGCGCACCGGGTCCTCGTCCAGCCGGGCCTCGTCGGCGGGCAGCGGCAGCACCCCGGCCGGGGCCTTGGCGGCGGCCAGCTCCACCACGTGGCTGACGATCTCGATGCCGCAGGTCTCCTTGAGGTAGGAGCGGGCGACCGCGCCGAGCGCGACCCGGGCCGCGGTCTCCCGGGCGCTGGCGCGCTCCAGGATCGGCCGGGCCTCGTCGATCGAGTACTTCTGCATGCCCGCCAGGTCGGCGTGGCCGGGGCGGGGCCGGGTCAGCGCCTCGTTGCGGGCCAGGCCCGCGAGCACCTCGGGGTCGACCGGGTCGGCCGACATGACCTGCTCCCACTTCGGCCACTCGGTGTTGCCGACCATGACCGCCACCGGCGAGCCCATGGTCTCGCCGTGCCGGACGCCGCCGAGGAAGGTCACCTGGTCCTGCTCGAACTTCATCCGCGCGCCGCGGCCGTAACCGAGCCGGCGGCGGGCCAGCGCGTCGGCCACCATCGCGGTGGTGACCGGCACCCCGGCCGGCAGGCCCTCCAGCGTCGCGACCAGAGCGGGGCCGTGCGACTCCCCCGCCGTGAGCCAGCGCAAGCTACCCACCGAAAGCTCCTTCGTCAGCGGCCCGCGCCGTGAACGGCGGCCGGCCCGGCGTCTCGTCCTGCCCGGCCGCAGGAACACGGCGGGCGAACTCCGATCCTTTCACGTCCCGCAGGTCACCGGGGCCACGGTCCGGGTGGCGGACAGCGAACGTCCGGAACCGAACGGGTCCGTCACCCGGCGAGCGCGGTCTCGCCCGCCTTCCGCATCGCGGCCAGCGGGCCGTGCGGCACGCCGGTGAACCGCTCGAACTGGAGCACCGCCTGGTGCACCAGCAGGTCCAGCCCGCCCAGCACGGTGCCGCCGCGCTCCAGGCAGGCCGCGGCCAGCGCGGTCGGCCACGGGTGGTACAGCACGTCGAACAGCACGCCGGGCGTCGCCGTCAGGTGCGCCGCGAAGCAGTCGGTCGCCCCGACCGGCGTGGTGGAGACCGTCAGCGGCCCGGCCAGCGCCCGCGCGGCGTCCGCCCAGTCGGCGGTGCGCACCACCACGCCCAGCCGCTCCCCCAGCTCCCGCATCTCGGCGGCCCGGGCGGCGCTGCGCACGTACGCGGTGACCTCGCCGTCGCAGACCTGGGCCAGCGCGGCCAGCGCGGAGGAGGCGGTGGCCCCGGCGCCCAGCACCGCGGCCGACCCGACCCGCTCGACGCCGTGCTCGCGCAGCGCGTTGACCAGGCCGGGGACGTCGGTGTTGTCGCCGTGCCGCCGCCCGTCGCGGTCGATCACCACGGTGTTGACGGCGTCCACCGCCCGGGCGGTGTCGCTGACGGTGTCCAGCAGCGGCCGGATCGCCCGCTTGAGCGGCATGGTCAGCGACAGGCCGGCCCACTCGGCGGGGTCGAGGCCGGTGACGAACGCCGCCAGCGCCGACTCGTCGAGCTCGTACCGGCCGTACCGCCAGTCGGTCAGCCCGAGCGCGGCGTACCCGGCCGTGTGCAGGAGCGGGGAGAGCGAGTGGGCGATCGGCGAGCCGAGCACGGCGGCCCGGTGCGGGGTGGTCACGAAGCGGCCTTTCAGGGAGTGGTGCTGGTGGTACGGGCGGCACTGGTGGTGCGGGAGGGGTCGGCGGCGGGGCGGTGCAGGAAGACGTCGACCGGGTCCTCGGACTCCGGCACGAAGCCGTGCCGCTCGTACAGCCGCCGGGCGGGACTGCCCCGCAGCACGTTCAGCCGGACGGCCAGGCCCGCGGCGTCGGCCCGCTCCAGCGCGTCGCGCAGCACGGCGGTGCCCAGGCCGCGGCCGTGCAGCGCCGGGTCGAGGTAGAAGTGCTCCAGCAGCAGGGTGCCGGGCCGCTCGTCGGGGGCGAGCGCCAGGCAACCGGCGGGCGACGGGAAGCCGGGCACCTCGACCACCGAGGTGTGCCGCGGGCGGTACGCGTCGCGCAGCCGCTGCCGGACCTTCCGCTCGTCGTAGCGGCCCAGCCGTTCCAGGTCGGGGCGCATCGCCGCGGCCCGCAGCTCGGCCAGCGGCTCCAGGTCGGCGGCGGTGGCGGGGCGCAGCGTCCAGGCGGGCGGGGCGGTGGTCACTCGGTGCCCCGGCGGGTGCGGGCGGACCAGCGGCCCTCGCTGTGGGTGATCCGGATCGGGTGCCGGAAGCACGCGGAGACCAGCTCGGTGGTCAGCACCTCGGTGGCGGGGCCGGCCGCGGTGGTCAGGCCGTCGCGCAGCAGCAGGGCGTGGCTGGTGGTCCCGGGCAGTTCCTCCAGGTGGTGGGTGACCAGCACGGAGGCCAGCTTGGGGTAGCGGGAGCGCAGCTCGTCCAGGCTCTCCAGGAGCTGTTCGCGGGCGGTCAGGTCGAGGCCGGTGGCGGGCTCGTCGAGCAGCAGCAGCCGGGGCTCGGGCATCAGCGCGCGGGCGATCAGGACCCGGCCGCGCTCGCCCTGGGAGAGCGTGGTCCAGGGGCTCTCGGCGCGGTGCGCGACGCCCAGGGTCCGGATCAACTCCTCGGCGTGGTCGAGCTGTTCGGCGGTGGGCTTGTGCCACAGGTCCGGCTCGATGGTCTGCGTGGTGCCGGTCAGCACGACCTGCCGCACCGTCAGCGGGGAGCGCAGCGGGTGCCGCGGGTTGACGTGCCCGAGGTGCGCGCGCAGCTCCCGGACGTCGACCTTGCCGAGCTGCCTGCCCAGCACCTTCACGGTGCCCGCGGTGGGGTGCTCGACCGCGCCCAGCAGCGACAGCAGGGTGCTCTTGCCGGCCCCGTTCGCCCCGAGCACCGCCCAGTGCTCCCCGGCCCGGACGGTCAGCGACACGTCCCGCAACAGGTACTGCCCACCCCGCACCACGTCGACGGCGGCGGCCTCCAGCAGGGCCGGTTCGGGCAGGTGCGGTGTCTGCGGTGTCTCCATCCGCCTCACGCTACCCGCACCACCCGGCCGTCCCGCAAAGCCATATCGCCCACCGGACGGCCCGTCGTGCTCAGGTCAGGACGCGCAGGTCAGGACGTGCAGGCGACGTGCTTGGAGTCGTACTTCATGCCCTTGGCCAGACACCACTCCTGGGTGTTCTTGGCGTGCTCCGCGCCGGTCGCCGCGAACTTGGTCTCCTGCGGCGAGACGGCCAGCCAGAACACCCAGTCGCCCGGCGTCGGGTTGAGCACGGCGTCGAGCGCCTCCTGCCCCGGGTTGCTGATCGGGGTCGGCGGCAGGCCCGGGTTGATGTACGAGTTGTACTTGTTCGACCCGTCGTTGATCTCCTGCTCGGTGAGCTTGGTGCGGCCCAGCGAGTACTGCAGGGTGGTGTCCACGCCCAGCTTGTGCTGGGTGACGTTGGTGGTCAGGCGGTTGGAGATGGCGCGGGCCATCTTGCCGAAGTCCTCCGAGTTGTTGCCCTCGGCCTGCAGGATGCTGGCCTCGGTCACCACCTCGTACGCGTTCTTCAGGCCGATCTTCTGCGCCGCCTCGTCCAGCTTGAGGTCGCCGTACTTCTGGACGGCGTTGGCCACCATCTGCTTCAGCAGTTCCTCGGGCTTCATGCCGTCGGCGACCGAGTAGCGGGTCGGCCAGAGGAAGCCCTCCGGGTTGTTGTTGGCGTAGCCGGGCAGGCCCAGACTGCCGGCCTGGTCCTTGGCGACGTTCGCCGTGGTGCCCGGGGCGAGCTTCAGCTTGCCGTCGATCTTGGTGTAGACGTCGGCGGCCTTCAGCCCCTCGGGGATGATCAGCGCGTTGCCGCCGTTGGACTCCACCAGCTCCTTGAGCGCCGCGGCGGCGGACATCTGGTGCCTGAGGGTGTAGACGCCCGGCTGGATGCCGCGCCCCTTGGGGTCCTTCTCGTACGCGGCGCTGAACGCCTTGATGCTCTTCACCACGCCGGCGTCCAGCAGGGTCTTGCCGATCGCCTCGCCGGCCGCGCCCTCCTTGACGGTGATGTTCACCGAGCCGGAGCCGTCGCCCTTGAAGTCCGGCGGCGGGCCGAAGTGGTCCTGGTAGAAGCCGTAGCCCCACCAGCCCGCGCCGCCCATGCCGCCGAACAGCACCAGGGCGACCACCAGGCACGCACCGCGGTTGCGGCGGCCCGACTTCTTGCCCTTCTCCTTGCGCTTGCGCTCGGCCTCGCGGGAGTCGTCGTGCTCGGAGAAGAACGAGGCGTCCTCGTCCTGCTCGTCCGGGTACCCGTCCTCGGCCCAGTCCTCGTGCTCCTCGTCGGCCCGCTCGTCGGGCGCGGCGGTGCTCCGGCGGCCGGCCGACGGGTTGTCGAGGGCCGCGGCCTCCGCCTCCCAGTCGATGCCGTCCGGCCCGGGGCCGCCGACCGCCTCCGCGGACCGGGGCTGCGCCGCCCGCGCGGCGGGGCACTGCTGCGGCTGCGGCACGCCCTGCTGCTGCGGGTGGCCGGGCTGCGGGTGGCCGGGCTGCGGCACGCCCGGCTGCTGCTGCACCTGCCGGCCGACCGGGAAGCCGTGCGGCGGGGTGCCCTGCTGCGGCATGCCCGGCTGCGGCGGCAGGCCCGTCCGCTGGCCGAACTGCTGCTGCGGCTGCACGCCCTGCTGCGGATAGCCCTGCGGCACGCCCTGCTGCTGCGGATACCCCTGCTGCGCCGTGCCCGGCTGCATCCCGGGCTGGTGCTGCTGTTGGACGAACTGCTGCTGCCCGCCGTAGGAGCCGCCCTGCTGCTGCGGGTACCCCTGGGGCACGCCCTGCTGCTGCACGAACTGCTGCTGGCCCCCGTACGAGCCGCCCTGCTGCTGCGGATAACCCTGCGGCACGCCCTGCTGCTGCGGGTACCCCTGCTGCGCCGTGCCCGGCTGCATCCCGGGCTGGTGCTGCTGCTGGACGAACTGCTGCTGCTCGCCGTAGGACCCGTCCGGCTGCTGCGGGTACCCCTGGGGGTACTGCTGGAGGTAGTCCGGCTGCCCGTACGGGCCCTGGGACCGGGGCTGTTCGCCGGGGTACCACGGCTGGTCGCCCTGGGAGCCGTAGCGCCCGCTCTGATCAGTCATCGATCCCCTTACAGCGTCCAGGGTGTCCGTCGAACCCGCGTGCTGTCCGCGCAGCCCGTGGTCGGAGACGCTACCGTACCGCAGCGTAGCCAAGGACGGTCACTGCCTGCTGTCGTTCACGGGGAGGGGCTCCCGGCGGGCGGGGGCGAGGCGTGCTGGGCGCGGTAGGCGTTGAACTCGTCGACGTTCTTGCGCTGCTGCTCCTCGCTGTCGGTGAACCTGGTGTCCCCGGGTCGGACGGTCACGAAGTACAGCCAGTCACCGTCGGCGGGGTGGAGGGCGGCCCGCAGCGCGTCCCGGCCGGGGTTGCCGATGGGGGTGGGCGGCAGGCCGGGGTGGGCGTAGGTGTTGAAGGGCGAGTCGAGCCGGGTGTCGTCCTGGGTGGTGGTGAGGGTGGAGCGGCCGAGTGCGTAGTTGATGGTGGAGTCGAGCTGGAGCGGCATCTTCTTGGCGAGCCGGTTGTAGACGACGCGGGCGACCCGGGCCATGTCCTCGGGGTTGTCGGCCTCGGCCTGGGCGAGGCTGGCGACGGCCAGCAGCCCGTACGGGGAGACGCCGTTGGCGCCGGCCGCGTCGGCGACCGCGGGGCCGTCGAGGTTGCCGTCGGCCTCCTTGACCATGTCTTGAAGGAGGGTGAGCGGAGTGCTGTCCCCGGTCACGGCGTAGGTGGCCGGGTAGAGGTAGCCCTCCAGGTGGCCGGCGGCGTCGGCGGGGAGGCCGAGCTCGGCGGCGTGCTGCTCGGCGGCGGCCGCGGTGGTGCCCGGTTTCAGGCCGAGCCGGGTGTCGATCGCGGCGAAGACCTGGGTGGAGCGCCAGCCCTCGGGGATGGTCAGGGCGTTGGCGTTGGACGGGTCGAGCAGCACGTTGAGTGCCGAGACCGCCGACATCTTCTCCTTGAGTGTGTAGGTCCCGGGGTGGATGTTGTCGCCGGCCGGGCTCTTGGCCGCGGCCTCGGTGAACGCCCGGGTGGAGGCGACCACGTGCTTGGCGGTCAGCGTCTTGCCGATCTGGGTGATGCTGGCGCCCTGCGCGACCGAGACCTGGACCTGCCCGGTGCCGCCGCCGGGGTAGTCGGGGGCGGGCTGCTCGCCCTCGGGCCAGAGCACGAACAGCGCGAGCGCGGCGGCCATCGCCACGCCGAGCAGCCCGGCGACGCTCAGGCAGCACGCGGCGCGGGTGCGCAGCTGGTCCGGGTCGGGCGGTTCGACGCCGTACGGCAGGCCGGGCGGGGCGCCCTCGGGCTCCAGCACGGGGGCGCCGAGGTGGCCGGGGGTGAGTCCGGGCGCGGTGTACGGGTCGGTCACGGCGGGCCTTCCGGCGGCGGGCGGCGTCCTGGCGCCGCGGCCGGGCGGCCTCCGCCCCCGCACGACGCCAGGGGCCCGTGCGGACGCGCGTCCGCACGGGCCCCTCGACCGGGAAGCTAACCCGTACCGGTCAGACCACCGGCTCGACACTCTCGCCGGGCGCGCGTCCGCTCACCCGTTCGGTCTCAAGGGCCGACTGCAGGATCACCACGGCGGCGGCCTGGTCGATCACCGAGCGGCCCTTCTTGGCCGACCGCCCGGAGGCGCGCAGCCCGGCGGCGGCGGTGACGGTGGTCATCCGCTCGTCCACCAGCCGCACCCCGACCGGGTACAGCAGGCCGGCCAACCGGCCCGCGTACTCGCGGACCTTGGCGGCGGCCGGGCCCTCCTTGCCGTTCAGCGAGCGCGGCAGGCCGACCACCACCTCGATGGCCTCGTACTCCTCCGCGATCGCCCGCAGGCGGGCCTGCGAGCGGCCCCCGGCGGGGACGGTCTCCACCGGCGTGGCGATCAGCCCGTCGGGGTCGCAGACCGCGACCCCGATCCGGGCGTCGCCCACGTCGACGGCGATCCGCCGGCCGCGCCGGAAGACCTTCTCCTCGATGGGGTGCTCCTCGCTCACGCGCGCTCGGCCACCAGCGCCCGCACGGCCGCGACGGCGTCCGCGACGGCGGCCGGGTCGGTGCCGCCGCCCTGCGCCACGTCGTCCTTGCCGCCACCGCCGCCGCCGAGGGTCTTGGCCGCGGCCCGGACCAGCTCGCCGGCCTTGATGCCGCGCGCCCGGGCGTCCTCGTTGGTGGCGATCACGGTCAGCGGGCGGTCGTTGGCGACGGTGAACGCGGCGACCACGGCCGGGCGGTTGCCGAGCCGGGCCCGGACGTCCAGCACCAGCTTGCGCAGCTCGTCCGCGCCGGTGCCGTCACCGACCCGGGCGGCGACCAGGGCCACGCCCCGGACGTCCTCGGCGCCCTCGGCGAGGCCCGCGGCGGCCTGGAGGACCTTCTCCGCGCGGAACTTCTCGATCTCCTTCTCGGCGTCCTTGAGCTTGGTGAGCATCCCGGAGATCTTCTCCGGCAGCTCCTCCGGGCGGCCCTTGACCAGCTCGGTCAGCTGGGAGACCACGGTGTGCTCGCGGGCCAGGAACTTGTACGCGTCGACGCCGACCAGCGCCTCCACCCGGCGCACGCCGGAGCCGATCGAGGACTCGCCGAGCAGCTTCACCAGGCCCAGCTGGGCGGTGTTGCCGACGTGCGTGCCGCCGCACAGCTCCTTGGAGAAGTCGCCGATGGTGACCACCCGCACCGAGTCGCCGTACTTCTCGCCGAACATCGCGATGGCGCCCTGCTTGCGGGCCTGGTCCATCGTCATCACCTCGGCGGTGACGTCGAGTTCGCGGACCAGCACCTCGTTGATCTTCTGCTCGACGTCGGTCAGCACCGAGCCGGGGACGGCGGCCGGCGAGCCGAAGTCGAACCGGAAGCGGCCCGGCGCGTTCTCCGAACCGGCCTGGGCGGCGGTCGGGCCGAGCGCGTCGCGCAGCGCCTGGTGGGTCAGGTGGGTGGCCGAGTGGGCGCGCGAGACGGCCCGGCGGCGGTCGGTGTCGATGGTGGCGTACGCGGACGCGCCGAGCACCACCTCGCCGAACAGCACCCCGCCGGAGTGCACGATCACGCCGGGCACCGGCTGCTGCACGTCCCGGACCTCGACCACCGCACCGGAGTCGAGGCGGATGCGGCCGTGGTCGGCGAGCTGGCCGCCGCCCTCGGCGTAGAACGGGGTGCGGTCGAGGATCAGCTCGACCTCGTCGCCCTCGGTGGCGGCCGGCGACGGGACGCCGTCCACCAGCAGGCCGACCACGGTGGCCTCGCCCTCGGTGTGGCTGTAGCCGGTGAAGACGGACGCGCCCGCCTTGTCGGCGACCTCGCGGTACGCGGCGACGTCGGCGTGGCCCATCTTCTTCGCCCGGGCGTCGGCCTTGGCGCGGTCGCGCTGCTCCTGCATCAGGCGGCGGAAGCCGGCCTCGTCGACCTGGAGGCCCTGCTCCTCGGCCATCTCCAGGGTGAGGTCGATCGGGAAGCCGTAGGTGTCGTGCAGCTTGAACGCCTGCTCGCCGGAGAGCACCGCGCCGCCGGACTGCCTGGTCTCGGTGACGGCGGCGTCCAGCAGGCTGGTGCCGGAGCGCAGGGTCTGCAGGAAGGCGTTCTCCTCGGCCACGACGACCGTCTCGATCCGCTTGCGGTCGCTCTCCAGCTCCGGGTACTGCGGGGCCATCGCCTTGATCGAGACGTCGATCAGGTCCTTGGCGACCGGCTCGGTGGCGCCCAGCAGCCGCATGTTGCGGATCGCCCGGCGCAGGATGCGGCGCAGCACGTAGCCGCGGCCCTCGTTGCCGGGGGTGACGCCGTCGCCGACCAGCATCAGCGCGGTGCGGAAGTGGTCGGTGACCACGCGCAGCGAGACGTCCGACTTGTGGTCGGCGCCGTAGGTGTGGCCGGTGAGCTCGGCGGCGCGGTCGAGGATCATCCGGCTGGTGTCGATCTCGAACAGGTTGTCGACGTCCTGCAGGACGGCGGCGAGGCGCTCCAGGCCGAGGCCGGTGTCGATGTTCTTGCTCGGCAGGTCGCCGAGGATCTCGAAGCCGTCCTTGCCGTCGCCGTGGCCGCGCTCGTACTGCATGAAGACCAGGTTCCAGATCTCCAGGTAGCGCTCGCCGTTGACCGCCGGGCCGCCCTCCTCGCCGTACGCGGGGCCGCGGTCGTAGTTGATCTCCGAGCACGGGCCGCACGGGCCGGGGACGCCCATCGACCAGAAGTTGTCCTTCATGCCCAGGCGCTGGATCCGCTCGGGCGGGACGCCGACGACGTCCCGCCAGATCTGCTCGGCCTCGTCGTCGTCCTGGTAGACGGTGATCCAGAGCTTCTCCGGGTCCAGGCCGTAGCCGCCGTCCGTCACCGAGCTGGTCAGCAGCTCCCAGGCGAACGTGATCGCGCCTTCCTTGAAGTAGTCGCCGAACGAGAAGTTGCCGCACATCTGGAAGAACGAGCCGTGCCGGGTGGTCTTCCCGACCTCCTCGATGTCCAGCGTGCGGACGCACTTCTGCACGCTGGTGGCGCGCGAGAACTGCGGCTTGACCTCGCCCAGGAAGTACGGCTTGAAGGGCACCATGCCGGCGTTGACCAGCAGCAGGGTGGGGTCGTCGGCGACCAGCGAGGCCGACGGTACGACGGTGTGGCCGCGCTCCTCGAAGAAGCGCAGCCAGCGGCGGCGGATCTCTGCCGACTCCATCAGTGGGGGTCCTTCCGATCGGTCGTGCGGCCCGGCAGCTCGCGCTGGCGGGGCTTGGCAACGAGGGTCTGGGGGGGTGCGGCGCGGTGCGCGCGACGACGGGGGCAGGGCGGCGGCCGGGGAGCCCGGGGCCGCCGAGATAGCTCGGGCCCCGTCGTCGGCGGCGGCCGGTCCGCCCAGCGCGCGGCGGCGGGGCGGCTCGACGACCGCCGTGCCGTCCAGGCCGAGGTCCGCGCGCAGCTCGCGCTCGCGCTCGTCCATGCCGGCCCGGACGTCCCGGGCGAAGCGCTTGGCCGCGTCGCCGAGGTGGAGCGCGCCGCGGGCGGCGGTGCCGGACAGCGAGTCCGGGGTGAGGCGGTGCACCGCCTCGTTGGCCTTGTTCATGGCCCAGACGGTGGCGCCCGCGCCGACCGCCATCCAGAAGATCCTGCGCACCATCGCCGTCAGCCCCTCACGGCCCGGCGGACCCGGGCCAGCAGCCCGCCGCGCGGCGCCGTCGCGGCCCGCACCTCGGCCCGGATCAGCCGGGCCAACTCCTCGCGCTCACCCGCCTGCTGCGGCACCGCGCCGGGCCCGGCCTGCTGCCGGGAGACGGCCTTGCGGACGCCGTAGCTGAACGCGGCCACCTTCACCAGCGGCCCGCCCAGCGTGGCGGCCACGGTGGACGACAGCGCCTTGGCGTCGGCCGCCGCGTCCTGCACGTTGGCGGTGATCTCGTCCACCCGCTCCAGCTGCTCCTGCGCGCTGTGCACGGCGCTGCTCGCGTCCCGCAGCAGCGGGACGGCCTGCTCGGTGACGGCGGAGACCAACCCGGTGGCCTCCCGCAGCACCTTGGACAGCCGCACCAGCACCACGGCGAGCAGGGTGACCAGGACCGCCCAGAAGACGGCCACCAGCAGCCCGGCCAGCTCTCCCACGGACACCTTCGCGCGCTCCCTCGCTGTGTTTGCGGAAGTCAGCCAACTTCCACTGGAACCCTATCGCGACGGCGGCCCGTCCCCCGACCGGTATATCCGCCGGCGGGCCCGCCCCGGCCCGGCCGGACCGGCGGATTCGGCGCGTAACCTACCGTCAGGTCACCTCGTTGGGGGTTTGGCTCGCGGAACGCGGGTCGGCGGGTTCCGGGTTTCCTAGCGGCGGGGGCGTCCATGGCGAGCACGGCGGCGGGCCGGCTGCCGGCCGAGGTCACCAGCTTCGTCGGCCGGGCCGCCGAACTCGACGAGCTGTCCGCCCTGCTGGCCCGGGCCCGGCTGGTCACGGTGACCGGCCCGGGCGGCGTCGGCAAGTCCCGCCTCGCGCTGCGCGCCGCCGCCCGGCTGGCCGACGGCTTCCCGGACGGCGCGCACCTCGCCGAGCTCTCCCCCGTGCAGGACCCGCTGCTGCTCGGCCACGCCGTGCTGGAGGCGCTGCACCTGACCGACCACACCGCCCGCCCGCCGCTGGACGTGCTGGTCGAGCAACTCGCCGACCGCCGGGCCCTGCTGGTGCTGGACGGCTGCGAGCACCTGGTCGACGCCTGCGCCGAGCTGGCGGACGCCCTGCTGCGCGCCGCGCCCGGCCTGCGGGTGCTCGCCACCTCCCGGCAGTCGCTGCGCACCGCGGGCGAGCACCTGCTGCCGCTGGCCCCGCTGCCGTACGAGGCGGCGGCCGACGGCGGGGGCGGGGCGGCGGCGGGCCGGACCCGGAGGCGATGCTACTGTTCGCCGACCGCGCGGCGGCCGTCCGGCCGGGCTTCCGGCTGGAGGCCGGCAACCGGGCCGGGGTGGCCCTGCTCTGCCGCCGGCTGGACGGCATCCCGCTGGCCCTGGAGCTGGCCGCCGGGCGGCTGCGCGCGCTCTCCGTCGAGCAGTTGGCGGCCCGGCTGGACGACCGCTTCCGGGTGCTCACCGGCGGCGCCCGGACGGCCCCGCCCCGGCACCGCACGCTGCGCACCGCGATCGGCTGGAGCCACGAACTCTGCACCATGCAGGAACGTTTACTCTGGGCCCGCCTCTCGGTCTTCGCCGCCGGCTTCGACCTGGACGCCGTCGAGTACGTCTGCGCCGGGCGCGGCCTGGAGCCGGACGACGTGCTCGGGCTGGTCGACTCGCTGGTCGACAAGTCCGTCCTGGAGCGCCTCGACGGCGACGGCGCCGTCCGCTTCCGGATGCTCGACACCCTGCGCGAGTACGGCGCGCACTGGCTGCGGGCCGGCGGCGACGGCCCCCGGCTGCGCCGCCGCCACCGCGACTGGTACCTCGGCGTCGCCACCTGGGGCGAGGTCGAGTGGTTCGGCCCCCGCCAGGCCGAGACCGCCGACCGCACCCGGCTCGCCCACCCCAACCTGCGCGCCGCGCTGGAGTTCTCGCTCGCCGAACCCGGCGAGGAGCAGCTCGCCCTCGTGCTGGCCGGCACCCTCTGGTACTTCTGGGTCGGCACCGGTCACCTCGGCGAGGGCCGGCACTGGCTCGACCGGGCCCTCGCGCTCGCCCCCGAACCCACCGACGCCCGGGCCAAGGCGCTCTGGGTCACCGGCTACCTCGCCACCCTCCAGGGCGACCTGGACCGGGCCCGCCCCGCCCTGGAGGAGTGCCGCCGCCAGGCCCAGGACACCGGCGACGACCGGGCGCTGGCCTACGCCGTCCACCGGCAGGGCTGCGCCGCCCTGATCGGCGACGACCCGGCCCGCGCCGCCGAGCTGTTCGAGGAGGCGCTGTGGCACTACGACACCCTCGGCGAGCTCAACTCCAACGTCCTGATGGCCAGGTTCGAACTCGCCCTCGCCCGGCTCTTCCAGGGCGACGAGGAGGGCGGCCGGGCCGGGATCGAACGGCTCCGGGAGACCTGCGAGGAGCACGGCGAGCAGTGGGCGTACGGCTACTGCCTGTACGCGATGGCCTTCGCCCGGCGGCAGGCCGGCGACCTGCGGACGGCCCGGACCCTGGCCCGCGAGTCGATGCGGCTCAACCACCTGTTCCGCGACCTGCTGGGCATCGTGCTGGCGATGGACCTGCTGGCCCTGCTGGCCACCGAGGGCGCGGACGCCGACCTGCGCGAGGCCCGGGTCCTGCAGGGCGCCGCGCACCGGCTCTGGCGGGCCGTCGGCACCCCGTTCTTCGGCTCCCGCTCCTTCAACGGCCCGCACCTGGAGTGCGAGCGGCGCGCCCGGGCGGGCCTCGGCGGCGAGGAGCACGCGGCGGCCTTCCGGCTCGGCTCCCGGCTCGGCCTGGACGCCGCCGTCCGCCGCGCCCTCGACCCGCCCGCGGCGGACGGCCCCGGGGAACGGGAAACGCCCCCGCGGTCCGAGGACCGGGGGGGCGTTCCGCTCGCGGGTCAGCGCGAGTAGTACTCGACGACGAGCTGCTCGTCGCAGACGACCGGAACCTCGCGGCGCTGCGGCGCGCGGTCCAGGCGGAAGGCCAGGGCCTTCAGGTTGACCTCGAGGTACTTCGGGGTCTGGCCCTCGCCGGCGTTGCCGCCCTCACGAGCCACCTGGAAGGGGACCTTCTCCTTGGACTTGTCCTTCACCGTGACGACGTAGCCCGGCTTCATCTGGAACGACGGCTTGTTGACCTTCGAGCCGTTGACCTCGATGTGACCGTGCACGACCATCTGGCGGGCCTGGTAGATGGTGCGGGCGATGCCCGAACGCAGGACCAGGGAGTCGAGGCGGACCTCCAGCAGGGCGACGAGCGCCTCGCCGGTCTTGCCCTCGACCTTCTTGGCGGCCTCGAAGGCACGCGCCATCTGCTTCTCGCTGAGGTCGTACTGCGCGCGCAGACGCTGCTTCTCGGTCAGACGGACCTTGTAGTCAGAGTTCTGCTTGCGGCCACGGCCGTGCTGGCCGGGCGGGTACGGACGGGCCTCGAAGTACTTGACGGACTTCGGGGTCAGCGGAACGCCGAGAGCACGGGCGATCTTGACCTTGGGGCGCTTCTGGTTCGCCATGTTTCCTTTTCCTGTTCAGATACGGCTGTCACCAGGTGTTGACGGAGGACGCTTCTCGCGGCCCGGAGAAAAACCGCCCGTTGCCGGACGGTCAGCCGCTCTCCGCGACCGGGCACTATGTGCTTGCACACGGGGCACCCACGACCGGGAAGGGTGGTGGGAGGCCCGCGACACCGAAGACCGGTGCACGCCGCTCCTGGGGGAACTCCCTCGCGGGAGGCCCCGGTTCGGTGCCCCGCTGGTGCGGCCGGTCGCTCCTCGCGGAACCCCGGGCCCGGGACACACCCCCCTACTATACGGGACGGTCACTCCCCCTTGAGCCGGGCCCTGGTCCACTCCGCGATGTCCGCGTACCGGGCCTCGCCGCCCCGCCTGGTCGGCCGGTAGTACTCCTTGCCGTGCACCTCGTCCGGCGCGTACTGCTGCGCGGCGATGCCCTCCGGCAGGTCGTGCGGGTACTGGTACCCCTTGCCGTGCCCGAGCTTCTTCGCCCCGCCGTAGTGCGCGTCCCGCAGGTGCGCGGGCACCGCGCCGGCCAGGCCCTGCCGGACGTCGGCCAGGGCGGCGTCGATGGCCAGGTACGCGGCGTTCGACTTGGGTGCCAGGGCCAGCGCGATCGCCGCCTGGGAGAGGATGATCCGGGCCTCCGGGAAGCCGATCAGCGCGACCGCCTGGGCGGCGGCCACCGCGGTGGACAGCGCCGTCGGGTCGGCCAGGCCGACGTCCTCGCTGGCGGAGATCATCAGGCGGCGGGCGATGAAGCGCGGGTCCTCCCCGGCCTCGATCATCCGGGCCAGGTAGTGCAGCGTGGCGTCCACGTCGCTGCCGCGGATCGACTTGATCAGCGCGCTCGCCACGTCGTAGTGCTGGTCGCCGTCCCGGTCGTAGCGCACCGCGGCCTGGTTGACCGCCGTCTCGGTCGCCGCCAGGGTCAGCAGCTTCTCCCCCTGCTCCAGCGCCGCCCCGGCCGCCGCCTCCAGCGTGGTCAGCGCCCGCCGGGCGTCGCCCCCGGCCAGCCGCACCAGGTGGTCCTCGGCCTCCGCGCTCAGCTCCACGCTGCCGCCCAGGCCCCGCTCGTCGGTGGTGGCGCGGCGCAGCAGGGTGCGGACGTCCTCGTCGGTGAGGGACTCCAGGGTGAGCAGCAGGCTCCGCGACAGCAGCGGGGAGATGACCGAGAAGTACGGGTTCTCGGTGGTCGCGGCGATCAGGGTGACCCAGCGGTTCTCCACGGCGGGCAGCAGCGAGTCCTGCTGGGCCTTGGAGAAGCGGTGGATCTCGTCCAGGAACAGCACCGTCTCCCGGCCGCTCATCCCGACCGCCCGCCGGGCGCCCTCGATCACCGCCCGGACCTCCTTGACGCCGTGCGTGATCGCCGAGAGCTCGACGAACCGGCCCTCCACCGCCTGGCTGATCACGTGCGCCAGCGTGGTCTTGCCGGTGCCGGGCGGCCCCCAGAGGATCACCGAGCTGGTGGCCGCCGGGCCGCGCGACCCGGCGACCAGCCGGCGCAGCGGCGAGCCCTCCTTGAGCAGCTGCCGCTGCCCGGCCACCTCGTCCAGCGTCCGCGGCCGCATCCGCACCGCGAGCGGGGCGCGCCCCGGCTCGGCGCTCTGGCGTTCCTCGGCGGCATGGGTGAAAAGGTCGGGCTCGTCCACGCCCCGAGCCTATGCGACGGCTCCGACAGCCGGCCCCGGCCGGGGCCGGGCCGTCATTCGAAGCGTTCCGGGTCGCCCGCGCCGTAGCGGACGATCTCCGGCACCCCGTCGGAGAAGTCGACGACCGTCGTCGGCACCGTCCCGCAGTCGCCGGAGTCGACCACCGCGTCCAGCACGTGGTCGAGGCGCTCCTTGATCTCCCAGCCCTGCGTCATCGGCTCCTCCTCGCCGGGCAGCAGCAGGGTGCTGGAGACCATGGGTTCGCCGAGTTCGGCCAGCAGCGCCTGGGTGACGGCGTGGTCGGGGATGCGGACGCCGACGGTCTTCTTCTTCGGGTGCAGCAGCCGGCGCGGCACCTCCCTGGTGGCGGGGAGGATGAAGGTGTAGCTGCCGGGCGTCGCGGCCTTGACGGCGCGGAAGACGTTGTTGTCGAGCTGGGCGAACTTGCCCAGCTGGGCGAAGTCCTGGCACATCAGGGTGAAGTGGTGGCGGTCGTCGAGCCGCCGGATGGTGCGGATGCGGTCCAGGGCCTCCCGGTTGTCGAGGCGACAGCCGAGGGCGAAACAGGAGTCGGTCGGGTACGCGATGAGGGCGCCGTCCCGGAGGCTCGCCACCACGGTGCCGACGGTGCGCGGCTGGGGCGTCTCGGGGTGCACGTCGAAGTACTTCGCCATTGCTCGACCCTACTTCCCGGCCTGCGCCAGCACCGTCGCGGCGTGGTCGAAGACGTACTTCTGCAGGTCCCGCGGCGGGCGCTGGTAGCCGCGCGGCTCGGGGCGGGGCGGCAGGGCGACGGCGGGCCTGACCACCTCGTGGTACGGGACGGTGGACAGCAGGTGGGCGATCATGTTGATCCGGGCGCGCCGCTTGTCGTCGCTCTCGACCACGTTCCAGGGTGACTCGGGGATGTCGGTGTAGACGAACATCTCGTCCTTGGCCCGCGAGTAGTCCTCCCACCGGGTGAGGGACTCGACGTCCATCGGGGAGAGCTTCCACTGCCGCATCGGGTCGTGCAGCCGGTCGCGGAAGCGGCGCTCCTGCTCGACGTCGCTGACCGAGAACCAGTACTTGCGCAGCAGGATGCCGGCCTCGACCAGCATCCGCTCGAAGGTGGGGCACTGGTGCAGGAACTGCCAGTACTCCTCGTCGGTGCAGAAGCCCATCACCTTCTCGACGCCCGCCCGGTTGTACCAGGAGCGGTCGAACAGCACCATCTCGCCGGCCGCCGGGAGCTGTTCGACGTAGCGCTGGAAGTACCACTGGCCGCGCTGGCGCTCGGTGGGGGCGGGCAGGGCGACCACCCGGGCGATCCGGGGGTTGAGGAACTCGGTGACGCGCTTGATCGCGCCGCCCTTGCCGGCCGCGTCCCGGCCCTCGAAGACGACCACCATCCGGACGCCCTCGGTGCGCACCCACTCCTGGAGCATGACCAGTTCGCGCTGGAGGCGGAGCAGCTCGTCCTCGTAGAGCTTCCTGGGCATCCGCTCGGCCCGGCGGGGCTTCTTGCCCGCCCTGCCCGCGCCGCCCGCCTTGCCTGTGCTGCTGCCCGCCCTGCCCGCCTTGCCTGTGCTGGGTGCCGCCACGGGTGTGCCCTCCGCTCACCGGGTCGTCGACGCTGACGATCCCTCAGGCTAAGGGCCGCCGGGCGCCGCCGCAGTTCGGGCGGCCCACGGGCACCCCTCCCCGGCGGGCACCGGCGGTCCCCCGTGCCGCCGGTGCCGTGCGCGCCGGGGAAGGCCGGACCACTCTGCGGCACCCCCGGGGCCCGGGTCCAATGCCTTGCTCCATAACCTGGGGGCATGGATGTGGACACCCGGATGCTGCGCTACCTGACCGCGGTCGCCGAGGAGGGCCAGCTGACCGCGGCCGCGGCCCGGCTGGGGGTGAGCCAGCCGACGCTGACCCGGCAGGTCAGGGCGCTGGAGCGGCAGCTGGGGGTGGAGCTGTTCCGGCGCTCGCGGACCGGGGCGGTGCCGACCGCGGCGGGCGCGGAGCTGGTGGCGCGGGCCGCGGAGCTGCTGGCGGGCTGGGAGGGGGCGCTGCGGGCGACCAGGCTGGCGGCGGCGGAGGCCGGCGGGGAGCTGCGGGTGGGCTTCGAGGGGTCGACGATCAACCTGCTGGGCCGGGCGGTGGTGAAGGACTTCACCCGCCGGATGCCGGGCTGGCGGGTGCGGCTGCGGCAGAACGACTGGTTCGACGAGTCCTCCGGCCTGGCCTCGGGCGAGCTGGACCTGGCGCTGTGGCACGCCCCGGCGTCGATGGCCGAGCGGTACGCGCACGCGCCGCTGGGCACCGAGGAGCGCTGGGTGGTGCTGGCGGCCGACCACCGGCTGGCGGCCCGGACCGCGCTGGACGCGGCGGAGCTGTGGGACGAGCCGTTCGTGGCGATCCCGGAGCAGGCCGGGGTGTGGCGGGAGTACTGGCTGGGCGCGCCGGAGCGCGGCGGGCGGCCGGTGCGGATCGGGGCGGTGGCGCACAACGCGGACGAGTGGATGGCCGCGGTGGCCTGCGGGCAGGGGGTGGGGTTCGCGCCGCGCGCGGTGGGCCGCTGGGCGAGCCGCCCGGACGTGCGCTGCCTGCCGGTGCGCGGGCTGGGGCCGAGCCTGGTGGGGCTGTTCCGGGCGCCGGGGCGGGCGGAGACGCCGGCCATGGCGGCGTTCGCGGAGTCCTGCCGGCTGCACCTGGAGGTGCAGTTCCGGGCGACCGGTGGCGGCCGGTCGGTCCCGGAGGCGGGCGCTCAGACCTCGGCGAACGGCGCGGGGTAGCGGCACATCCCGTGCGGGACGCCGCCGGCGCCGGGCAGCGGCAGGGCCTGGAAGTACCCGTCGGGGACGTCGAAGGGCCCGGTGATGCGGTGCCCGGAGGCGGGCGCGAAGCCGAACCGGCCGTAGTAGCCCGGGTCGCCGAGCACCACCACGACCCGCTCGCCGGCCTCGGCGGCGGCGGCCAGCGCGGCCCGCACCACGGCGGTGCCGACGCCCTTGCGCTGCCACTCGGGGGCGACCGCGACGGGCGCGAGGGCCAGGCCCCGGCCGTTGCCGATCCGCAGCCGGGTGAGCAGGGCGTGGCCGATGACGACCTCGCGCTCGTCCACGGCGACCAGGGACAAGGCGGGCAGCCAGGCGGCGTCGCGGCGCAGCGCGTCCACCAGGTCCGCCTCTTCGGGGCCTGGGAAGGCCGCCATGTGCACCCGCCGGGTCTCGGCGGTGTCGGTGGGGAGTTCAACTCTGGTGCGTACGGTCATCCTTGATCCCTCGTGCGCCCTGCACCCCGTTGTGCAGCGGTCCGGCCCCGGGCGGTGGCAGCCTACTCCTGGTGGGCGCGCACCGGCCGGGGCCGGGACGAATCGTGATCTCCGTGATGCCCCGTCAGAACTCGGCGGGGCACCCGGGGCGGGGGTCAGGCGGTGGGCTCGGCCTCGCTCCCGGCACCGGCCTTGGCGGCGTCCTTGGCGTCCTTGGCGTTGTCCTTGGCCTTGGGCTGGGCGTCCACCCCGGCCTCGCGGCGCTGGGCCGGAGTGATGGGGGTGGGGGCGCCGGTCAGCGGGTCGCCGCCGGTGGAGGTCTTCGGGAAGGCGATGACGTCCCGGATGGTGTCGTAGCCGCCCAGCAGGGTGACCACGCGGTCCAGGCCGAGCGCGATGCCGCCGTGCGGCGGCGGGCCGTAGTTGAAGGCGTCCAGCAGGAAGCCGAACTGCGCGGCGGCCTCCTCCTCGGACAGGCCGATCGCGTCGAACGCCCGCTTCTGCACGTCGCGCTGGTGGATGCGGATCGAACCGCCGCCCAGCTCCGAGCCGTTGAGCACCAGGTCGTAGGCGTTGGAGAGCGCGCTGCCCGGGTCGGTGTCGAAGGTGGCCAGCGACTCGGCGGTCGGCGCGGTGAAGGGGTGGTGCACGGCGTGCCAGCCCTGGAACTCGCCCTTGTCGTCCTCGATCGGCTCGAACATCGGGAAGTCCACGACCCAGAGGAAGGCCCACTGCGACTCGTCGATCAGCCCGCAGCGGCGGCCGATCTCCAGGCGGGCGGCGCCGAGCAGCTCCTGCGAGGGGGTCTTCTTGCCGGCCGCGAAGAACACCGCGTCGCCGGGCTTGGCGCCCGCGGCGGCGGCCAGGCCGGCCAGGTGCTCCTCGGACAGGTTCTTGGCGACCGGGCCGCGCAGCTCGCCGGTCTCGGCGTCCACCAGGACGTACGCGAGGCCGCGGGCGCCGCGGGCCTTGGCCCAGTCCTGCCAGGCGTCGAGCTGCTTGCGGGGCTGCGAGGCGCCGCCGGGCATCACGACCGCGCCGACGTACGGGGCCTGGAAGACCCGGAACCCGGTGCCCTTGAAGTACTCGGTCAGGTCGGTGAGCTCCTGGCCGAAGCGGACGTCCGGCTTGTCGGAGCCGTAGCGCGCCATCGCGTCGGCGTAGGTCAGGCGGGGCAGCGGGTTCGGGATCTCGTACCCGTGCACCTCCTGCCAGATCCGGCCGACGATCTTCTCGCCGAGGGCCAGCACGTCCTCCTGGTCGACGAAGGACGCCTCGACGTCGAGCTGGGTGAACTCGGGCTGCCGGTCGGCGCGGAAGTCCTCGTCGCGGAAGCAGCGGGCGATCTGGTAGTAGCGCTCCATGCCGGCCACCATCAGCAGCTGCTTGAACAGCTGCGGCGACTGCGGCAGGGCGTACCAGTGGCCCGGCTGGAGGCGGACCGGGACGAGGAAGTCGCGGGCGCCCTCGGGGGTGGAGCGGGTCAGGTACGGGGTCTCGATGTCGAGGTAGTCGTTCTCCTCCATCACCGTGCGGATGATGTGGTTGACCTTCGAGCGCAGCCGCAGCGCGCGGGCCGGGCCCTCGCGGCGCAGGTCGAGGTAGCGGTAGCGCAGCCGCACCTCCTCGTTGACCGAGCCGGGCTCGTACTCGGCGACCTGGAACGGCAGCGGCGCGGCCTCGGACAGCACCTCGATGGACTCCACGACGACCTCGACCGCGCCGGTCGGGATGTCGGGGTTCTCGTTGCCCTCGGGGCGGACCCGGACCTCGCCGGTCACCTTCACGCAGTACTCGGACCGCAGCCCGTGCACCGACTCCAGGTCGCGGACCACGACCTGCACGGTGCCCGAGGCGTCCCGCAGGTCGATGAAGGCCACGCCGCCGTGGTCACGGCGGCGGGCCACCCAGCCGGCCAGGGTGACGGTGGTGCCGGCGTGCTCCGCGCGGAGCGTGCCCGCGTCGTGCGTGCGGATCACAGCTGCTTCTCCTTCAGGGTGGTGACGAGCGCCGCCAGGGCGACGGGGGTCTGCTCGCCGGACTCCATGTCCTTGAGCTGGACCACGCCCTCGGCGAGGTCCCGGTCGCCCGCGATCAGGGCGTAGCGCGCACCGACCGGTCGGCGGACTTCATGGCGTTCTTGATGCCCTTGACACCGAACGCGAGGTCGGTGGCCACCCCGGCGCGGCGCAGCTCGACCGCGGTGGCGAACAGGACGGTCTTCGCCTCCTCGCTGAGCGCGACGGCGTACACCTCGGTGCCGGCCGGCAGGTCGAGGGCGACGCCCTCGGCCTCCAGCGCCAGGAAGGTGCGGTCCACGCCGAGGGCCCAGCCGACCGAGGGCAGCGCCGGGCCGCCGATCATCTCGGACAGGCCGTCGTACCGGCCGCCGCCGCCGATCGCGGACTGGGCGCCGAGGCCGTTGTGCACGAACTCGAAGGTGGTGCGGGTGTAGTAGTCCAGGCCGCGGACCAGCTTGGGGTCGTCGGTGAACGCGACGCCCGCGCGGGTGAGCAGGTCGCGGACCTTCTCGTCGTACTCCTTGCAGTCCTCGCAGAGGAAGTCCCGCAGCATCGGGGCGTCGGTGAGCTGGGCCTGCACCGCCTCGCGCTTGTCGTCCAGCACCCGCAGCGGGTTGATCTCCGCGCGGCGGCGGGTCTCCTCGTCCAGGTCGAGGCCGGACAGGAACGCGATCAGCGCGGCGCGGTAGACCGGGCGGCACTGCCTGTCGCCGAGGCTGTTGAGCAGCAGCGCGTAGTTCGACAGGCCGAGCGAGCGGAAGGCGTCGTCGGCCAGGATGATCAACTCGGCGTCCAGGGCCGGGTCCTCGGCGCCGATCGCCTCCGCGCCGACCTGCGAGAACTGCCGGTAGCGGCCCTTCTGCATCCGCTCGTAGCGGTAGTAGTTGCCGGAGTACCAGAGCTTGACCGGCAGGTTGCCCTGCTTGTGCAGGTTGGCCTGGAGGGCGGCGCGCAGCACCGAGGCGGTGCCCTCGGGGCGCAGCGCGAGCTCGTCGCCGCCCCGGGTGGTCAGGTTGTACATCTCCTTGGTGACGATGTCGGTGGACTCCCCGACACCGCGGGAGAAGAGCTTCACGTCCTCGAAGACCGGGGTCTCGATGTAGCCGTACCCGGCCCGGCGGGCGGGGGCGGCGATCGCCTCGCGGATCGCCAGGAAGGTCGCCGAGGTGGGCGGCAGCAGGTCGTAGGTGCCCTTGGGGGCGGTGAAGGTGCTCAACTTCTCTTCCGTCACATTCCTCGTCGCGGGAAGGCCGGCGCGCCGAACGCACCGCCCGCCTGCTGGAGGTAGGGGTTGGTGGCGCGCTCTCGGCCGATGGTGGTCTGGGAGCCGTGGCCGGAGAGCACCACGGTCGCGTCGTCGAGGGGCAGGCACACCCGGGCCAGCGAGCGCATGATCGCCGCGCTGTCTCCGCCCGGGAGGTCGGTGCGCCCGATGGAGCCGGCGAACAGCAGGTCGCCCGAGAAGAGCACCGGCGGGACGTCCGGTGCGGCGGGTGTCCTGAACGTCACCGACCCCCCGGTATGGCCGGGGGCGTGGTCGACGGTGAGGTGGAGCCCGGCGAGTTCCAGCACGGCGCCGTCGGTCAACTCCCGGACGTCGTCCGGCTCGCCGACGGTGATCGAGCCCATCAGCTGCTGCCCGAGCGAGCGCCCTAGCGCCTTCTCCGGGTCCGCCAGCATGTAGCGGTCCGCGGGGTGGACCCAGGCCGGTACGCCCTGCGCGCCGCAGACCGGGACCACCGAGGCGACGTGGTCGATGTGTCCGTGGGTGAGCAGCACCGCGACCGGCTTGAGCCGGTGCTCGCGGATCAACTCCTCGACGCCGTCGGCCGCTTCGTGGCCCGGGTCGACGATCACGCACTCCTCGCCGGCGGCGGGTGCGACCAGGTAGCAGTTGGTGCCCCAGGCCCCGGCGGGGAATCCGGCGACGAACACGCGAGTCCTTCGTTCATGCGGTGGCGGTCTGCTTTTCCCCCGCAGCCTACCGGCGGCACCGGGCCGCGGGCGAACCGGTTGTCCGGTGCGTTCAGGGCTTTCTCATCTCGCGCTGATCCCGTCCTGACGCGCGGGGTCCTTACACTGGGCCGCCGACGGGTGCGATGATCCGTGCACGCCAGCTCGAAGTCCCCCCACTACAACATCCCAGGAGACACGTCCGGTGGTCAGCAGCGAACAGCGGCGACGGCAGCTCGCCCGTGAGAAGTACGAGCGCCAGATGCAGGCGCGCGCCGAGGCGTCCGCCAAGCGCAGGAAGCGCAGCGCGATCGTCGCCGGGGTGCTGGCCGTCGTGGTGATCGGCGGCGTCTCCGCCGTCGCCACCGAGGCGTTCGACTCGGACGGGAAGAAGGACGACAAGGCCGCCTCCGCCGCGCCGTCCCCGTCCGCCAGCGGCAAGCAGTGGGCCACCGAGCCCGCGATGTCGATCGACACCGCCGCCGCGTACACCGCGACGATGGACACCTCGGCCGGCAAGGTCACCTTCAGCCTGGACGCGGCGAAGGCCCCGCACACCGTCAACTCCTTCGTCTTCCTGGCCGGTCAGCAGTTCTGGGACGGCACCAAGTGCCACCGCCTGACCACGGAGGGCATCTACGTCCTGCAGTGCGGCGACCCGACCGGCACCGGAACGGGCGGCCCGGGCTACCAGTTCGCGGACGAGAACCTCACCGGCGCGACCTACCCGGCGGGCACCGTCGCGATGGCCAACTCCGGCGCGAACACCAACGGCAGCCAGTTCTTCCTGGTCTACAAGGACACCCAACTGCCGCCCAGCTACACCCCGTTCGGCAAGATCACCGGCGGCCTGGACGTGCTGCAGAAGATCGCCGACGCCGGTGTCCAGGGCGGCGGCGGCGACGGCGCGCCCGCCACTCCGGTCAACGTCACCAGCATCACCGCCGCGAAGGGCTGACCCGCCGCGAAAATCGACCGGCGCCGGATGCGGACAGCACCGGCGCTGGTCGCCTATGTTGCTGTTGTATAGGGTGCCCAGACCGTCGGCCGTCACCCTCGGCGCGAGAACAACGGCGGCTCGGGACGGCGGGCTCCATCGGTCCGCCGCACATCAACTGTGGACGACGCTCCCGCCCGTGGGCGTGGCGTCATGTGGAGGAGGCGCTGTGAGCAGCGACCCGTGGGGCCGTGTCGACGAGCAGGGGAACGTCTACGTGAGGACGGCCGACGGCGAACGCCAGGTCGGCTCCTGGCAGGCCGGCTCCCCCGAGGAGGCCCTCGCCTACTTCGAGCGCAAGTTCCAGGGCCTGGAGGCGGAGACCGCCCTCCTGGAGCACCGGGTGCGCAAGACCGACCTGGCCGCCAAGGAGGCGCAGGCCGCGCTGGAGCACCTGCGCGCCCAGGTCGCCGAGGCGCACGCGGTCGGCGACCTGGCCGGGCTCGCCGCCCGCCTGGACACCCTGGCCGGCGAGATCGAGACCCGGCAGAGCGAGCGCAAGGCCGCCCGGGCCAAGGCCCAGGAGGAGACCCGCGCCGCCAAGGAGGCGCTGGTCGCCGAGGCCGAGCAGCTCGCCGAGTCCGAGCAGTGGCGGGAGGCCGGGGACCGGCTGCGCGCCCTGGTCGACAACTGGAAGGCGCTGCCGCGGCTGGACCGCAAGAGCGACGACGAGCTGTGGCACCGCTTCTCGCACGCCCGCTCGGTCTTCTCCAAGCACCGCAAGGCGCACTTCGCGGCGCTCGACTCGGAGCGCGAGTCGGCCCGTTCGGTCAAGGAGAAGCTGGTCGCCGAGGCCGAGGCGCTGTCCGGCTCCACCGAGTGGGGCCCGACCGCCGCCGCCTACCGCGACCTGATGACCCAGTGGAAGGCCGCCGGCCGCGCCCAGCGGGACGCGGAGGAGGAGCTGTGGGCCCGCTTCCGCGGCGCCCAGGACGTCTTCTTCCAGGCCCGGTCCGCCGCGTTCTCCGAGCGCGACGCCGAGCAGGGCGAGAACCAGAAGGCCAAGGAGGCGCTGCTGGTCGAGGCCGAGGCGATCCTGCCGATCACCGACCTGAAGGCCGCCAAGGCCGCGCTGCGCGACGTCTCCGAGCGCTGGGAGGCGATCGGCCACGTCCCGCGCGACGCCCGCCCGAAGCTGGACGGCCGGCTGAGCGCGGTGGAGCGCGCCGTCCGCGAGGCCGAGGAGGCCGAGTGGCAGCGCTCCAACCCGGAGGCCCGGGCCCGCGCCACCGGCATGACCGCCCTGCTCCAAGCCGCCGTCGACAAGCTCCGCGCCGACCTGGACAAGGCCCGCGCCGCGGGCAACACGTCCCGGGCCGCCAAGCTGGAGGCCGAGCTGGAGGGCCGCCAGGCGCTGCTCGACCAGGCCCAGAAGTCGCTCCAGGAGTTCACCTCCTGACCCGGCACCGCCGAGAGGGCCCCGTCCGCGCCGGACGGGGGCCCTTCGCGTACGTGGCCTTCGCGTGCGTGGCCCTCACGTACGGGCCCTTCGCGTGCGGGCCCTTCGCGTGCGGGGTCACACCACCGAGGGCGTGGCGGCGGGCGACTCCAGCTGGTCCAGGTCCAGGCTCTGGTCGGGCCCGGGGGTGGCGCCGGGGACGGGGGTGCCGAACTCGCTGAACTCGACCTTCCCGGTGTCCTGCTCCAGCTCCAGCGGCACCGGCGCGCCGGTGGTGGCCACGTACAGGGTGCCGGTGCCGGAGCCGCCGCTCAGCGCGAGGGCGGGGCGGCCCTGCACGGTGGCCGGTTCGCCCCGGGTCACGCCGCTCCCCGCGCTGCCGAGCCGGTCGGCCAGCGCGGTCAGGTCGCACAGCTCGGTGATCTCGGCGAAGTCCGGGTTGTCGCTGGTGGTCCGCAGGTAGCGGTCGCCGACCCGGTCGGACATCGCCGATCCGCCGTGGGTCTGCCAGAACTCCTGGTCGGGTCTCACCCACAGCTGCGGACCGGCCTTGACCACCTCGAAGCTGCCGACGCCGAGCTGGCCGAGCGTGCCGGTGCAGTCGCCGGCGGTGTTCAGCCGCAGGTCCACCCTGATCCGCGCGCCCCGGGTGCTCAGCGTGCCGGCCGTCCGGACGGTGCCCGCGTCCCGGAGGCCCTGCACCGCCCGCTGGAGGGCCTGGTCGGCCGGGAGCCCGGCCACCCCGTTGTCCCCGGGCGCGGAGGCCGCCGCCGCGCCGGCCGTCACCGCGCTGCCGGTGCCGCTCGCCGCCGGGCCGCCGGAGCCGCCCGAGCCGCTGCCGCAGCCGGCCACCAGCGCCGCGGCCGCCGCCGCGCCGACCGCCGTCGTCCTGAGCCGTATGCCGTGCACGCTGCCTCCCGGAAAGCCGACCGCCCCCACCCGGCCAGTGTCGGCGGGGCGGGGGCGGGCGGCGACCGGAGCGGCCGCGGGGCCGCCGGACCCGCGGCTACCTGTTGCGCGCCGAGGTGACCCGGTAGACGTCGTAGACGCCCTCGACGCCGCGCACCGCCTTGAGCACGTGGCCCAGGTGCTTGGGGTCGCCCATCTCGAAGGTGAACCGGCTCATCGCGACCCGGTCGCGGGAGGTCTGCACGGCCGCCGACAGGATGTTGACGTGCTGGTCGGAGAGCACCCGGGTGACGTCCGAGAGCAGCCGGGAGCGGTCCAGCGCCTCCACCTGGATGGCGACCAGGAACACCGAGGACTGGGTGGCCGCCCACTCGACCTCGATCATCCGCTCGGGCTGCTGCTGGAGGGACTCCACGTTGACGCAGTCCGCGCGGTGCACCGAGACGCCGTTGCCGCGGGTGATGAAGCCGACGATCGGGTCGCCGGGCACCGGGGTGCAGCAGCGCGCCAGCTTCACCCAGACGTCGTCCACGCCCTTGACGATGACGCCCGGGTCGCCCTTGGCCCGGCGGCGCATCGCGCGCGGCTGGTGCGAGGGGGTGGCGGTCTCGGCGAGGTCCTCGACCGCGCCCTCCTCGCCGCCCATCGCCTGGACCAGCTTCTGCACGATCGCCTGCGCGGCGACGTGGCCCTCGCCGATCGCCGCGTACAGCGAGGAGATGTCCGGGTAGCGCATCTCGTGGGCGAGGGTGACCAGCGAGTCCCCGGTGAGGATGCGCTGGATCGGCAGGCCCTGCTTGCGCATCGCCCGGGCGATCGCCTCCTTGCCCTGCTCGATCGCCTCCTCGCGGCGCTCCTTGGAGAACCAGGCGCGGATCTTGTTCCGGGCCCGGGGCGACTTGACGAAGCTCAGCCAGTCCCGGGACGGGCCGGCGTTCTCCGCCTTGGAGGTGAACACCTCCACCGTGTCGCCGTTCTCCAGCGTCGACTCCAGCGGCACCAGCCGGCCGTTGACCCGGGCGCCGATGCACCGGTAGCCGACCTCGGTGTGCACCGCGAACGCGAAGTCCACCGGGGTGGCCTGCGCGGGCAGCGCTATCACGTCGCCCTTCGGGTGAAGACGAAGACCTCGTTGCTGGACAGGTCGAAGCGCAGCGACTCCAGGAACTCGCTCGGGTCCTCGGTCTCCTTCTGCCAGTCCAGCAGCTGCCGCAGCCAGGCCATCTCGTTGACCGCGTCGGCCTTGTCGTGCTGCCGCCCGTGGGTGGGCGTGTCGGTGCGCACCTTGGAGGCGCCGGCCACCGCGCGCTGCTTGTACTTCCAGTGCGCGGCGATGCCGTACTCGGCGCGGCGGTGCATGTCGAAGGTGCGGATCTGGAGTTCGACGGGTTTGCCGCCGGGGCCGATCACCGTGGTGTGCAGCGACTGGTACATGTTGAACTTGGGCATCGCGATGTAGTCCTTGAACCGCCCCGGCACCGGGTTCCACCGCGCGTGGATGGTGCCCAGCGCCGCGTAGCAGTCGCGGACGGTGTCGACCAGGACCCGGATGCCCACCAGGTCGTAGATCTCGGCGAAGTCCCGGCCCCGGACGATCATCTTCTGGTAGACCGAGTAGTAGTGCTTGGGCCGGCCGGTCACCTGCGCGGTGATCCGGGCCCCGCGCAGGTCGCCCTGCACCTGGTCGATCACGGTGGCCAGGTACTCGTCGCGCTTGGGGGCGCGCTCGGCCACCAGCCGGACGATCTCGTCGTACATCTTGGGGTAGAGGATGGCGAAGGCCAGGTCCTCCAGCTCCCACTTGATGGTGTTCATGCCCAGCCGGTGCGCCAGCGGGGCGTAGATCTCCAGCGTCTCGCGGGCCTTCTTCTCTTGCTTCTCCCGCTTGAGGTAGCGCATCGTGCGCATGTTGTGCAGCCGGTCGGCGAGCTTGATCACCAGCACCCGCGGGTCCTTGGCCATCGCCACGACCATCTTGCGGACGGTCTCCGCCTGGGCGGCCTCGCCGAACTTGACCCGGTCCAGCTTGGTCACGCCGTCGACCAGCAGCGCCACCGAGCCGCCGAAGTCCTGCCGGAGCGTCTCCAGGCCGTAGTCGGTGTCCTCCACCGTGTCGTGCAGCAGGCCGGCCATCAGGGTCGGCGCGTCCATCCCCAGCTCGGCCAGGATGGTGGCCACCGCCAGCGGGTGGGTGATGTACGGGTCGCCGCTCTTGCGCTTCTGCCCGCGGTGCCACTTCTCCGCGACGGCGTACGCCCGCTCGATGTCCTTCAGCAGCCCCGGGTCGGCCTTGGGGTCGTTCGCCCGGATCGTCCGGAACAGCGGCTCCAGCACCGGGTTGACCATCGAACTGCGCTGTCCGCCCAGCCGGGCGAGCCGAGCCCGCATCCCGCCCTGCGAAGAGCGGGAACTGGCGGCAGCGGCCGTGGGCACAACCTCGTCGGGCAAGGACACTCCTACGTCGGATCAACCTTCATCGTACCGACAGTGCGCCCCCCTGCGGCGGCGCGCCCGCCTCGAACGGAGAACCGCCCGGGAACGGTCGTGTTCCCGGGCGGCCCTCGAACAGCGCGGTGTCACACCACGACGAGCGTCTCCAGCGGTGCGCCGTGCAGGTGCGCGGCGAGCTTCGCGCGCCCCGGCAGGAAGCCGAGCTCCATCAGCACCACCACGCCGACCAGTTCCGCCCCGGCCTCCTGGACCAGGTCGAGCGACGCGGCGATCGTCCCGCCGGTGGCCAGCACGTCGTCCACCACCAGCACCCGCTCGCCGGGCTCGAACGCGTCGCACTGCACCTCCAGCGTCGCCGACCCGTACTCCAGGTCGTACGAGCGGGAGAACACCTCGCCGGGCAGCTTGCCCTTCTTGCGGATCGGGACGAACCCGAGGCCCGCGGCGAACGCGGCCGGCGCGGCGAGCACGAACCCCCGCGCCTCCAGCCCGACCACCTTGGTGGCGCCGAGCTCCTTCGCCCGTCCGGCCAGCGCCCGGGTCAGCACGCCGAACGCCTCGGCGTCGGCGAGCAGGGGGGCGATGTCCTTGAACAGGACACCCGGCTTCGGGTAGTCCTGCACGTCCCGGATCCGGCTGTTGAGCAGCTCGGACAGGACGGGGTCGGTGGTGGAGGTCACGGGGGTTCCTTCGCGGAGGGTCAGCGCTTGCCGGACGGCCGGCCCTTGCCTCGGGCGCGGCCGGCCGGCTGGTTACGCTGTCCGACCATACCGGCCGGAACCTCGTCCCCGGTCACGTCCGCACTGTCGGGGTCCTCACCCCGGGCCTCGGCCTCGGCCGCGGCCTTGGCCTCCGAGGCGCGCCGCTGGGCGACCCGCTTGGCCAGCGCCTTCATGTCCGGGGACTGCTCCTTGAGCTGCGCGAGCAGCGGGGTGGCCACGCAGATGGAGGAGTAGGCACCGGCCGCGAGGCCGATGAACAGGGCCAGCGAGATGTCGTTCAGGGTGCCGGCGCCGAGCAGGCCGCCGCCGATGAAGAGCAGCGCGGAGACCGGCAGCAGGGCCACCACCGTGGTGTTGATCGAGCGCACCAGGGTCTGGTTGAGGCCGTGGTTGGCGGCCTCGCTGTAGGTGCGGCGGGACTGCTTGGTGAGGCCCCGGGTGTTCTCCTTCACGGTGTCGAAGACGACGACCGTGTCGTAGAGCGAGTAGCCGAGGATGGTCAGGAAGCCGATCACGGTGCCCGGGGTGACCTCGAAGCCGACCAGGGCGTAGACGCCGATGGTGATCAGGAGGTCGTGGATCAGGGCGACCAGGGCGGCCACCGCCATCCGCCACTCGAAGGCGATCGCCATGTAGACGGTGACCAGCACCATGAAGACGATCAGGCCGGTCAGTGCCTTCTTGGAGATGTCGGCGCCCCAGGAGGGGCCGATCACCTGGGCGTTGACGTCCTTCTCCTGGACGCCGACCGCCTCGGAGAACTCCTTGGTGAAGGTGGTCGCCGGGATCGACTCCTGGGCGCTGACCTGGATGCGGACGTCGCCCTTGTCCGTGGTCTGCACCAGCGCGGTGTGCGAGCCGATGATCCGGTCGGCGGTGTCCTTCGCCTGGGAGGCGCTCAGACCGGGCTTGTGCACGGTGTAGACCGAGCCGCCCTTGAACTCGATGCCCAGGTGCAGGCCCAGGGCCAGGCCGATGCCGGCCACCAGGACGATCACCGCGGAGATCGAGTACCAGATCTTCCGCTTGCCCACGAAGTCGAAGGAGACCTCGCCCTGGTAGAGGCGGTGACCGATGTTGCGGAGCGACATGGGTCAGACCTCCTGGGTCGTGGTGGGACGGCGGCGGGAGCCGCGCAGCGGCGGACGGGCGCCGAGCCGCTTCGGGTCCAGGCCGGACAGCGGGTGGCCGGAGGCGAAGAACTTGGTGCGGGCGAGCAGGCTGATCAGCGGCTTGGTGAACAGGAAGATCACCACGACGTCGAGCAGGGTGGTCAGGCCCAGCGTGAAGGCGAAGCCCTGCACCTTGCCGACCGA
Source organism: Kitasatospora fiedleri (assembly GCF_948472415.1). Lineage (NCBI taxonomy): Bacteria > Bacillati > Actinomycetota > Actinomycetes > Kitasatosporales > Streptomycetaceae > Kitasatospora > Kitasatospora fiedleri. The sequence continues at coordinate 1,367,162 of NZ_OX419519.1, forward strand.
CACCAGGTACAGCACCGCGGCACACAGGAAGGAGACGAAGTCCGAGACCAGGATGGTGCGCCGGGCCCGCGGCCAGGCGCGCTGCACGGCGGCCCGCAGCTGGGCGCCCTCGCGGACCTCGTCCCGGATGCGCTCGAAGTACACGATGAAGGAGTCCGCGGTGATGCCGATCGCGACGATCGCGCCGCAGACCGCGGGCAGGTTCAGCGCGAAGCCGATGCCCGCGCCCAGCAGGCTCATGATCGACCAGGTCAGGATGCCCGAGACGACCAGGCCGGCGATCGAGATCAGGCCCAGGCCGCGGTAGTAGACCAGCGAGTACGCGACCACCAGCAGCATGCCGATCAGACCGGCGATCAGACCGGCCTTCAGCTGCTCGGAGCCGAGCTGCGGGGAGACCGTGGTGACGTCGCTCTTCACGAAGTCCAGCGGGAGCGCGCCGTAACTCAGCACGTTCGCCAGCGACTTGGCGTCGTCCGAGGTGAAGCTGCCGTTGATCACGGCGCTGCCGCCGGTGATCGACTCCTGCACGTACGGGTGGGAGACGACCTGGCCGTCCAGCACGATGGCGAACTGGTTGGCCGGGGAGGACTGGGTTGCCAGCTGGCCGGTGGTGGAGGCGAAGGCCTTGGAGCCGGCGTCGTTGAACGACAGGTCGACCATCCAGCCCTTGCCGGTCTGGGTGTCGTACACGGCCTGCGCCTTGGTGACGTCCGAGCCGTTCACCGCGACGCCGCCGAGCACGAACTTGTACCAGAGGCCCTGCTCCGCGTCGTACGAGCAGGCCAGCGCCGGGGCGGTCTGGTCGCTGGTCTGGTAGTTCTTGCGCTGCTCCTTGACCGAGCAGTCCAGCGCGGCGTACTGCTGCTGGAGCGCGGCGGTGGCGGGGTCCGGGGTGGGCGCGGCGGCCGGGTCGGCGGCGGGCGCGGAGGCCGGGGCGCTCGGCTGGGCGGCCGGGGCGGAGGCGCCGGCGCTCGCGGAGGCCGTCGGGTCGGCCTGGAGCGCGCCGGAGAGGGCGCGGCCGGCCTTGCTGGCGGACGCGGAGGCGGACGCCGGGCGGAGGCCGCGCCGGAGGAGCCCGCGGCGGCGGAGGCACCGGCCGAGGCCGAGGCGCCCGCGCTCGGGGCGGCGGAGGCCGCGGCGTCCGGGGAGGCGGACGGGTCGGCCGGCTGCGGGGCCACGCCGGACGGCTCGGCGGCCAGCACCGGGCGGAAGTAGAGCTTGGCGGTGTCGCCGACCTTGTCGATGGACTGCTGCGTGTTACCACCGTCGGGAATGTTGACGATGATGTTGGCATTGCCCTGGGTCTGCACCTCCGCCTCGGAGACGCCCATGCCGTTGACGCGCTTCTGGATGATGCCGACCGCGGTGTTCAGATTGGTCTTGTTGACCGCGGAGGGGTCGTCCGACTTTGCGGTCAGCGTGACGCTGGTGCCACCGGCGAGGTCGATACCGAGACGGGGCTTGGTGTTGCCCGTCCCGAACATGAGGGCCACAAGGCCGACGGTGACCACCAGGATGAGCGCCAGCGCCCGTCCCGGGTATCCGTCGCGCGACCGCGACTTGGGTGTTGCCACCTTGCTCGTTTCTCCCTGTCCATGCCGCCCGGCGGCCGGCCTCCGACCCCGCGCTGGCGGGGGCGGAAGGCGGCGGACGCACGACGGCCCAAGAGGTCCTGTTGGGCTTGCGGCGGATGCCGCTGGTCGAGGGTGCCCCCGACCGTACTACTTGCTCTCGGGAGCCTCGGCGTCGGCCTTCGCCTCGTCCTTGGACAGGCTCAGGGGCTTCTCGTCGGCATCCGCGTCGACGGCCTCCTCGGCCTCGTCCTCGACGGGGCGGCCGTTGATGATCGCGTCGTACTCGAGCGGCTCCAGGACGGCCGCGATCGCGCCCTTGGTGTAGTGGGCCACCACACCGGGGGCGACCTCCAGCTCGACCGTCTCGTCGTTGACCGCCTTCACCAGCGCGTACATGCCGCCGATGGTGCGCACTCCCGATCCCGGCTGCAGCGCGGACTGCATGGTCTGCGCCTGGGCCTGTCGCTTCTTCTGCGAGCGGAACATCAGGAAGATCGCGAGGAGCGGGAGGATGAGGATGATCAGGTTCACGGCCAGGGTCCTTTACGGCCGCTCTCGGCGACCAGTGCGTATACGTCGGCCCGTCGGGTGAGAGGGGCGGTCCGGCGGAGTCTAGGCGACCCGCACTGAACGGACAACGCCAAGCATGCCAGTGTGCCGCCGGAAGTGGCGAGCCTTGGCATGCACATAAACTCCCGATAAGGCGGCCGAGTTATGCCTGGCCGTCGGCCCACAGCCCGTTCTGCTGCCCGCCCCGGCCCGGCCTCGGACCGCCGGGCGCCGGCGGCGGGGTCAGCCCCAGGTGCCGCCAGGCCGCCGCGGTGGCGATCCGCCCGCGCGGGGTGCGCGCCAGCAGGCCCTCCCGGACCAGGAACGGCTCGGCCACCTCCTCGACCGTCTCCGACTCCTCGCCCACCGCCACCGCCAGCGTGGACAGGCCCACCGGACCGCCGCCGAACAGCTTCAGCAGCGCCTCCAGCACCGCCCGGTCCAGCCGGTCCAGGCCGCGCGCGTCCACCTCGTAGACCTCCAGCGCCCGCGCGGCGATCTCCCGGGTGACCAGGCCGTCGTGCCGGACCTGCGCGAAATCCCTCACCCGGCGCAACAGCCGGTTGGCGATCCGCGGCGTGCCGCGCGAGCGCCCGGCGATCTCGGCCGCGCCCGCCGGGTCGATCTCCACGTCCAGCAGGCCCGCCGAGCGGTGCACCACCCGTTCCAGCTCGGCCGGGGCGTAGAACTCCATGTGCCCGGTGAAGCCGAACCGGTCGCGCAGCGGCGGCGGCAGCAGCCCGGCCCGGGTGGTCGCGCCGACCAGCGTGAACGGCGGCAGCTCCAGCGGGATCGCGGTGGCGCCCGGGCCCTTGCCGACGATCACGTCGACCCGGAAGTCCTCCATCGCCATGTACAGCATCTCCTCGGCGGGCCGGGACATCCGGTGGATCTCGTCGAGGAACAGCACCTCGCCCTCGGTCAGCGAGGACAGGATCGCCGCCAGGTCGCCCGCGTGCTGGATCGCCGGGCCGGAGGTGATCCGGATCGGGGCGTTCAGCTCGGCCGCGATGATCATCGACAGGGTGGTCTTGCCCAGCCCGGGCGGGCCGCTGAGCAGCACGTGGTCCGGCGCCGCCCCGCGCTTGCGGGCCGCCTGGAGGACCAGCGAGAGCTGCTCGCGCACCCGCTCCTGCCCGATGAACTCCTCCAGCAGCTTGGGCCGCAGCGCCGCCTCCACCGCCTGGTCCTCACCGTCGGCGGACGCCGCCAGCAGACCGTCAACGGGCTCGGGCTCGTACGGGCTCATCGGAAGACTGCTCCCCATGTCGACTTGGCGACGGATCGCCACATTGCTTTACGGCGGTTCGGCGGGCCCGGCTCGGCGGGCCCGGCTCGGCGGGCCCGGCTCAGCGGGCCCGGTTCAGCCCGCGCAGGGCGAGCCGCAGCAGCGCCCCGACGTCCGGCACCGACTGCGCCTCGGCCTCCGGCGTCACCCGGGCCACCGCCTCCTCCGCCTCCCGCGGAGCGTAGCCCAGGCCCACCAGCGCGGAGTGCAGCTGCTCGTGCCAGGGCGCCGGGCCGGAGGCCACCGGCTTCTGCGCCGGGACGGTGCCGTGCGGGGCGCCGAGCTTGTCCTTGTACTCCAGCAGCAGCTTCGCCGCCTTCGCCTTGCCGATGCCGGGCACCGCGATCAGCGCCTTCTCGTCACCGCCCGCCACCGCCACCCGCAGCGCCTCCGGCGAGTGCACCCCGAGGATCGCCTGGGCCAGCTTCGGACCGACCCCGGGCGCCGCCTGGAGCACCTCGAAGGTCGCCCGCTCGTCGTCGTCCGCGAACCCGAACAGCGTCAGCGAGTCCTCCCGCACCACCAGCGAGGTGGCCAGCCGGGCCACCTCCCCCACCCGCAGCCGGGCCAGCGTGGCCGGCGTGCACTGCACCGCCATCCCCACCCCGCCGACCTCCACCACGGCCACCCCGGCCCCCACCACCGCAACCGGCCCCTGCACAAAGGCGATCATGGTGAAGTCGTTCCTCTCGACGGTTCCGATTGCTTGCCGCGCCCCGCACCCGGCGGGGCGGCGGGCCTACTCGACCTCCGGGCCCCTCAGGGCCGCGGGGAACTGCGCGAGCGGCCCGGCGCCCTGCCGTACGCCGCCCGGGGGGCGCCCGTCTGCGGCTCGGGCCCGTCCTGCTGCGCGGCGCCGTGCCAGGAGCCGCCGCCCGCGCCGTGCGCCTTGATCGCGGCGGTCAGCCGGTTGGTGGTGCCGCCGCGCCAGATGTGGCAGATCGCCAGCGCCAGGGCGTCCGCCGCGTCGGCGGGCTTGGGCGGGGCGTCCAGCCGGAGGATGCGGGTGACCATCGCGGTGACCTGGGCCTTGTCGGCCCGGCCGGAGCCGGTGACGGCGGCCTTGACCTCGCTGGGGGTGTGCAGCGTGACCGGGATGCCGCGCCTGGTCGCGCAGAGCACGGCGACGGCGGAGGCCTGCGCGGTGCCCATCACGGTGCGGACGTTGTGCTGGGCGAACACCCGCTCCACGGCAACGAGTTCGGGCGAGTACCGGTCCAGCCAGGACTCCAGGCCCTGCTCGATGGCGAGCAGCCGGGGGCCGAGCTCGTCCTCGGCCGGCGTGCGCACCACGCCGACGCCGAGCATCGCCAACTGCCGCCCGGGCAGCCCTTCGACCACCCCGACTCCGCACCTGGTCAGCCCAGGGTCCACACCCAGCACTCGCACGGCCACACCTCTCTCCGACCTGCGCAGGTTACCCCCGGCCGCCGACAACACCCCGGACACGCCACCGCCCGGCGACCGCGGAGAGCCACCGGGCGGAAGGGGGACGGGGGATCAGGCGTCCAGCTCGGCCATGATCTCGTCGGAGACGTCGAAGTTCGCGAAGACGTTCTGCACGTCGTCGCTGTCCTCCAGCGCGTCGATCAGCTTGAAGATCTTGCGGGCGCCGTCGGCGTCCAGCTCGACCTGCATGCTGGGGACGAAGTTGGCGTCGGCGGAGTCGTAGTCGATGCCCGCGTCGACCAGGGCGGTGCGGACCGCGACCATGTCGGTGGCCTCGGACATCACCTCGAAGGCCTCGCCGAGGTCGTTGACCTCCTCGGCGCCGGCGTCCAGCACGACGTCCAGGATCTTGTCCTCGTCCACGCCGTCGGCCTTGGGGACGATCACCACGCCCTTGCGGTTGAACAGGTACGACACCGATCCCGGGTCGGCCATGTTGCCGCCGTTGCGGGTCATCGCGACCCGCACGTCGGAGGCCGCGCGGTTGCGGTTGTCGGTGAGGCACTCGATCAGGACGGCCACGCCGTTGGGGCCGTAGCCCTCGTACATGATCGTCGAGTAGTCGGCGCCGCCGGCCTCCGCACCGGAGCCGCGCTTGACGGCCCGGTTGATGTTGTCGATCGGGACGGAGCTCTTCTTGGCCTTCTGGATGGCGTCGTAGAGCGTGGGGTTGCCGGCGGGGTCGCCGCCGCCGGTGCGGGCCGCCACCTCGATGTTCTTGATCATCTTGGCGAAGAGCTTGCCGCGCTTGGCGTCGATCGCGGCCTTCTTGTGCTTGGTGGTAGCCCACTTAGAGTGGCCGGACATCGCCAGCTCCTTTTCGTCGCCAATGGGAAATGAACAGGGGAGATCCTACCGGTGCCGCACCGTCAGGTGGCACACGGTCACCACGCCCGCGCGGGGTCTCAGCGCCCGGCGGCCTCGACCATCCGGACGAAGTACTCGTGGACGCGGTGGTCGCCGGTCAGCTCCGGGTGGAAGGAGGTGGCCAGCAGGTTGCCCTGGCGGACCGCGACGATCCGGGCGTCCGGGCCGTCCGCGGCCGGCACCTCGGCCAGCACCTCGACGCCCGTGCCGACCGCCTCGACCCAGGGGGCGCGGATGAACACGCCGGTGACCGGGTCGCCGGGCAGGCCCGCGAACGGGATGGCGGTCTCGAAGGACTCGTTCTGCCGGCCGAAGGCGTTGCGGCGGACCGTCATGTCGATGCCGCCGACGGTCTCCTGGTCGTCCCGGCCGTCCAGGATCTTGTCGGCCAGCAGGATCATGCCCGCGCAGGTGCCGTACACCGGCATGCCGGCCGCGACCCGCTCGCGCAGCGGCGCCATCAGGCCGAACAGCACCGCCAGCTTGGAGATGGTGGTGGACTCGCCGCCGGGCATCACCAGCGCGTCGACCTCGGCCAGCTCCTCCGGGCGGCGCACCGGCCGGGCCAGCGCGTCGGCGGCGGCCAGCGCGACCAGGTGCTCGCGGACGTCGCCCTGCAGGGCCAGGACGCCGATGGTGGGGGTGCTCACGGTCTCACTACCTCTTCGTTCTCGAACCAATGATCCGGGACGCCACGCAGCGGCCCGCCGCCCCCGGGGGCGGCGGGCCAGACGCGCGGGGCGTGCGTCGGCCGACTACCAGCCGCGGTTGGCGTAGCGCTCGGTCTCCGGCAGGGTGTCGCAGTTGATGCCGACCATGGCCTCGCCCAGGTTGCGGGAGGCGTCCGCGATGATCTTCGGGTCGTCGAAGAAGGTGGTGGCCTTCACGATGGCGGCGGCGCGCTTGGCCGGGTCGCCCGACTTGAAGATGCCGGAGCCGACGAACACGCCCTCGGCGCCGAGCTGGCGCATCAGCGCGGCGTCGGCCGGGGTGGCCACGCCGCCGGCCGAGAACAGCACGACCGGGAGCTTGCCGAGCTCGGCGACCTCGCGGACCAGCTCGTACGGGGCGCGCAGCTCCTTGGCGGCGGCGTACAGCTCGTTGTTGTCGAAGCCGCGCAGCTTGGCGATCTCGTTCTTGATCTGGCGCAGGTGGCGGACGGCCTCCACCACGTTGCCGGTGCCGGCCTCGCCCTTGGAGCGGATCATGGCCGCGCCCTCGGCGATCCGGCGCAGCGCCTCGCCCAGGTTGGTGGCGCCGCAGACGAAGGGGGTGGTGAAGGCCCACTTGTCGGAGTGGTTGACCTCGTCGGCCGGGGTGAGCACCTCGGACTCGTCGATGTAGTCGACGCCGAGCGACTGCAGGACCTGGGCCTCGACGAAGTGGCCGATCCGGGACTTGGCCATCACCGGGATGGAGACCGCCTCGATGATCTCCTCGATCATGTTCGGGTCGGACATCCGGGCCACGCCGCCGTCCTTGCGGATGTCGGCCGGAACGCGCTCCAGCGCCATGACCGCGACCGCACCGGCGTCCTCGGCGATCTTCGCCTGCTCGGCGTTGACCACGTCCATGATCACGCCGCCCTTGAGCTGCTCGGCCATGCCGCGCTTGACCCGGGCGGTGCCGACCTGGGGCTGCTCAGCGGAAGTGGGGGTGGTGGACACGTAAGACCTCACTCAGGGATGAACCGGTGCTATCGGTCTATCGTAGGCCCGGGGACCCCACGACCCATACGCCACATGGTCCAGGGCCGTCCCCGGCATACGACAATCAGGCCAGCGACCCGGTACGGCAGGAAACGCTGCCAGCCTACGCGGGCGCCCCCTCGGGCGTGAGGGCCACCGGGGGCTCGTCGTCCATCTCGAAGGCCATCGGGAACGGCGCCCGCCCCGCCAGCCGGAAGTAGCGCACCAGCCGGTGCTCGCGCACCGCCCGCGCCGCCCGCACCGCGTCGTTGTGGAAGCGCCGCGCCATCGGCACCCGGCGCACCGCCTCCACCAGGTCGCGCACCGCCTCCTCGCCGCCCGGCGCCTCGCGCACCGCGGCGACCTGCGCCGGCTCGTCCAGCACCGCCCGCAGCGCCAGGCTCAGCTCGCTCTCGGCCACCTCGCGCTGCTCGTCCTCGGCCTGCCGGGCCGCGTGCGCGGCCTCCAGCAGCAGGATCGACGCGGCCGGGTCGAGCAGCGAGGAGGTGGCCAGCTCCACCGCCACCGAGGAACGGCGCAGCAGCTGGGCGTCCAGCGAGGCCCGGGCGGCGTCGATCCGGGCGTGCAGCCGGTCGAGCCTGCCCGCCGTCCAGCTCAGGTAGAGGGCGGAGAGTGCGACGGCCGCAACGGCCCAGATCCAGGTAGCCACGGGGCGCTACGGTACCGGCTCAGCCCCCGAGGACGGCCGAGCGGTAGCCGTCCGGGTCGAGTTCGCCGACCTGGACGGCGGCCTGCACCGGCCCGGCCTCCGCCCCCAGGTACCCGGGCAGCGCCGCCAGCACGGCCTCGCCCAGCGCCGCCTTGGCCGCGGCGCTGCGGCCCGGGAAGACCTCGAACCCGACCACGACCAGCGCGAAGGTCTCGGCGTCCGCCCCGACCACCGCCTCCTCGGTCCGGCGGAACCGGGTCGTGCAGCCGGCCGGCCTGGCGTCCAGCAGCTTCACCGCCAGCCGGTTCAGGGCCAGGCCGAAGCCCCGCCGGTCGAAGGCGTCGGCGAGCCGGTCGCTGTAGTCGACGGTGATCAGCGGCATGCGGGGCTCCCTCTCCGGGCGGGGCGGTTCACCGGCTCGGACGCGGACGCCGGCCGGACGGTTCGACCTCCGCCACCGGGGGCCGCCCGTCGGTGACCGTCTCGTACACCGAGAGCACCTCGGCGCCGACCGTCTCCCAGTCGAAGCGCCGCACGTGCCGGGAGGCGGCCTCGCGCAGCGCCAGCAGCCGCTCCGGGCTGCCCAGCAGCTTGACCGCCGCGGCCGCCAGCGCGTCCGCGTCCTCGACCGGGAACAGCTCGCCGGCCGCGCCGCCGTCCAGCACCTGGCGGAACGCGTCCAGGTCGCTGGCCAGCACCGGGGCGCCCGCCGACATCGCCTCGACCAGGATGATGCCGAAGGACTCGCCGCCGGTGTTCGGCGCCACGTACAGGTCGACGCTGCGCAGCAGCCGGGCCTTGTCCCGGTCCGAGACCATGCCGAGGAACTCGACCCGGGCCCGCACCTCGGGCGCCAGGCCCGCCACCGCCTCCTCCTCGTCGCCCTTGCCGGCCACCAGCAGCCGCACCCCCGGGCGCTCGGCCAGAATCCGCGGCAGCGCGGCCAGCAGCGTCGGCAGGCCCTTGCGCGGCTCGTTGATCCGGCCGATGAAGCCCATGGTGCCGCCGGGCCCGCCCTCCGCCGCACCGCCCCGCCACGTCGGCTCCGGCTCGGCGTCCGCGAAGAACCGGACGTCCACGCCGTTCGGGATCACCACCGCGTCGCCGCCCAGGTGCTCGACCAGGGTGCGCCGGGCGTACTCGGACACCGCGATCCGGGCCGACATCTTCTCCAGGCCCGGCTGCAGGATCGGCGAGGCCGCGATCATCGCCCGCGAGCGCGGGTTGGAGGTGTGGAACGTCCCGACCATCGGCCCGGTCGCCGCCCACGCCGCCAGCATGGACAGCGACGGCGAGTTCGGCTCGTGCACGTGCAGGATGTCGAACCGGCCCTCGCGCAGCCAGCGCCGCACCCGGGCCGCCGACAGGATGCCGAAGCTCAGCCGGGCCACCGACCCGTTGTACGGCACCGCCACCGCCCGCCCCGCCGAGACCACGTACGGCGGCAGCGCCCGCTCGTCCTCCGCCGGGGCCAGCACCGACACCTCGTGCCCCCGCCGGATCAGGTGCTCCGCCAGGTCCCGGATGTGGAACTGCACGCCGCCCGGCACGTCCCAGTCGTACGGGCACACCACGCCGATCCTCACGACCGCACCTGCCGCGGGGTCAGGTCGGCCAGCCACAGCTTCTGCAGCATGTGCCAGTCCACCGCGTGCTCGCGGATCGCCTCCGCCCACACGTCCGCCATCGCCTGGGTCATCGCGGCGGCCTGCTCCTGCCGCGACCCCTCCCCGGACGGCCGGACCTCCGGGTGCACCTCGGCCCGCAGCAGCGGCCCGTCGTACCAGAGCGACACCGGGAACAGCGCCGCCCCGGTCCGCTGGGCGAGCGCCGCCGGACCGGCCGGCATCCGGGTCGGCTCGCCGAAGAAGTCCACCTGGATGCCCGCCTCGGAGAGGTCCCGGTCGCCCACCAGGCAGACCAGCTTCCCCTCCCGCAGCCGCCGCGCCAGCGTCCCGACCACCGAGACGTCGGAGCCGGTCAGCGCCAGCACCTCCATCCCCAGGCTCTCCCGGTACGCCACGAACCGGTCGAACAGCGACTCCGGCTTCAGCCGCTCGGCGACCGTGGTGAACGGGAACCCGCCCGCGGACGCGATCCACGCGCCCGCCAGGTCCCAGTTCGCCATGTGCGGCAGCGCCAGCACCGCGCCGCGGCCCGCCGCCATCGCCTCGTTCAGCTGCTCCAGGCCCTTGACCGTTATGGCACCGGCGATCCGCTCCCGGCTCCAGGTCGGCAGCCGGAACGACTCCCGCCAGTACCGCAGGTAGGAGCGCATCCCGGCCCGGGACAGCTCCCGCAGCCGGGCCGCGTCCGCGTCCGGGTGGACCCGCGACAGGTTGGCCTCCAACTGCCGCACCCCCTTGCCCTGCCGCCGCCACGCCACGTCGGCGATGGTGTCGAACAGGCCGCGGGCCACCGGCTCGGGCAGGTGCTTCAACCCCGCCCACCCGGCGGCGTAGGCCGCGGCGACCAACCGTTCCCTCACTTGACCCCCTCGGCGGCGGCCGCCGCCTCCAGCTCCGCCGACTCCCGGCGCACCGTCAGCATCCGCTGCGCCACCGTCACCAGACTGCCCGCCGCGACCGCCCACAGGGCGATCGGCAGCAACCACTCGATGTACGGCACCCCGAACGTGTGCAGGCCCGCGAGCCCGGCCGCGGTCAGGCTGATCACCAGGCGCTCGGCCCGCTCGACCAGCCCCGAGACGTCCACCGGGAAGCCCAGCGCCTCGCCGCGCGCCTTGGTGTACGACACCACCTGGCCGCTGGCCAGGCAGAAGACCGACACCGCGCACAGCAGGTCGTTGTTCCCGCCCCCGGCGTACCACATCGCCAGACCGCCGAAGATCGCCGCGTCGGCGACCCGGTCCAGCGTCGAGTCCAGGAACGCGCCCCACTTGCTGGAGCGGCCCGCCTGGCGGGCCATGTTGCCGTCCACCAGGTCGGAGAAGATGAACAGCGTGACGGTGATCACGCCCCAGAAGAACTCCCCGCGCGGGAAGAACACCAGCGCGCCGGCCACCGAACCGGCCGTACCGATCAGCGTGACCGCGTCCGGACTGACACCCCACCGCAGCAGCATCGCCGCGAACGGGGTGAGGACACGTGTGAAGAAGGCACGCGCGTACTTGTTGAGCATGGCCTTCCGGTCCGCTCCGCTCCTCGGATTGGCACCCGCGGGCCGCATGCCCCGCCGGGCGGCCGCGCGAATGCACCCGCCCGGCCGGACAATGGTATCCACGCTGATCGAGCGGCAGGAGGCCAGCCATGCCGGACCGGACGGCCCACACCCCCGCACCGCCCGCCGACCGACCCGACCGGCTCCGCAACGTGGCCCTGGTCGGGGCCGGCGGAGCCGGGAAGACCACCCTCGCCGAAGCGCTCGCCCGCACCGCCGGCGTCCTGACCAGAGCCGGCACCGTCCCCGACGGCACCACCGCCGCCGACTGGGAGGACGTCGAGCACCGGCAGCAGCGCTCCGTCCAGCTCGCGCTCCTCCCGCTCCCCTGGCGCGGGCTCAAGGTCAACCTGCTGGACGCCCCCGGTTACGCCGACTTCGCCGGCGAACTCCAGGCCGCCCTGCGCGCCGCCGAGGCCGCCCTGTTCGTGCACTCCGCCGCCGACCCCGAAGTCCCCCGCCCGGTCCGCGCCCTGTGGCAGCGCTGCGAGGACGCCCGCCTCCCCGCGCGATCGTCCTCACCCACCTCACCACCGCCCGGGTCCGCCTCGACGACGTGCTGCGGATGCTCCAGGACACCCTCGGCACCCCCGACACCGTCCGCCCCCTGCACCACGTCGACCTGCGCGACGGACACCTGCACGGCGCCACCGACCTGCTCACCGGCCGGGTCTACGGCACCCCCGGGGACGCCCCCGACCTCGACGCCGAACGCGCCCGCCTGGTCGAGGCCCTGGCCGGCGAGGACGACACCCTGCTGGCCCGCTACCTCGACGGCGCGGGGCTCGACACCGCCGCCCTCACCGCTGGACTGCGCCGCGAACTGCTGGCCGGCACCCTGCACCCCGTCCTCGCCACCGCCCCGACGGCACCGGCTGCGACGCCCTGCTCGACCTGGTCGCCGACGCCTTCCCCTCCCCCGCCGACCGCACCGACGGACTCCCCGCCGCCGACCCGGACGCCCCCGTGACCGCCCAGGTCGTGCACACCGGCGAGGACCCCTACCTCGGCCGCCTCAGCCTGCTCAAGGTCTTCGCCGGCACCCTGCGCCCCGACACCACCGTCCGGCTCCCCGACGGCACCGAGGAACGCCTCACCGCCCCGCACAGCCCGCTCGGCCGCCACCTGCGCCCCGTCCCGCAGGCCGTCGCCGGCGACCTCGCCACCGTCACCCGGCTCACCGCCGCCCGCACCGGCGACACCCTCACCACCGACCGCCCCGGCCGCACCGTGCTCCCGCCCTGGCCGCTGCCGAGGCCCTGCTCCCCACCGCCGTCCGGGCCCGCTCCAAGGCCGACGAGGACCGGCTCTCCAGGCCCTCGGCAGGCTCGCCGCCCAGGACCCGGCCCTGCGGGTCGAACAGGACCCCGACACCGGCCAACTCGTCCTGTGGTGCACCGGCGAGGCCCACCTCGCCGTCACCCTCGACCGCCTCACCACCCGCCACGGCGTCCACGTCGACACCGTCCCCTACGAGGTCGCCCTGCGCGAGACCTTCGCCGCCCCCGCCGACGGCCACGGCCGGCACGTCAAGCAGTCCGGCGGCCACGGCCAGTACGCCGTCTGCGACCTCACCGTCGAACCGCTGCCCGGCGGCGGCTTCGAGTTCGTCGACCGCGTCGTCGGCGGCGCCGTCCCCCGCCACTTCGTGCCCTCGGTCGAGAAGGGCGTGCGCGCCCAACTCGCCCGCGGCCTGCGCGGCCACCCGATGACCGACGTCAAGGTCACCCTCACCGACGGCAGGGCGCACTCCGTCGACTCCTCCGACGCCGCCTTCCAGACCGCCGCCGCCCTCGCCCTCAAGGAGGCCGCCGACCACACCGCCGTCGAGGTCCTGGAACCCGTCGACGAGGTGCGCGTCCTGCTCCCCGACGAGTACCAGGGCGCCGTGCTCGCCGACCTCTCCGCCCGGCGCGGACACGTCCTGGGCACCGAGATCGGCGGCGAGGGCCTCAGCCTGGTCCGCGCCGAGGTCCCCGCGCTCGAACTCGCCCGCTACCCGCTCGACCTGCGCTCGCTGTCGCACGGAACCGGCCAGTTCACCCGCGCCTACCTGCGGCACGCCCCGATGCCCGCCCACCTCGCCGCCCGGCACACCGGCGGCTGACCGCGCGGCCGGTCAGGAACGCCGCGGCAGCGCGCACGCCGGAGTGCCGCCCGGCATCCGGTCCCGGTTCCTCGCCACCCAGCGGTAGACCGCGTCCGCCACCGGCCGCACCGGCGCCAGCGCCAACGCCCCGCCGACCCACGCCCACAACCCGCCCGACCGCATCAGCAGCCGCGCCACCGCCTGCGCCCCGCCGTACACCCGGCGGTCCGGCGTCACCCACAGCACCTCCCGCTGCGCCCGCTCCGCCGTCACCTCCCCGCCGGTGAACTCCTCCAGCGCCGCTAGGTCCGCGAACTGGAACGCCACCGCCTCCCAGCCCGCCGAGGACAGGCTCTGTCGCGGGTAGCGCTCCGCCCACCGCACGCAGCTGGAACAGAACGCGCAGTCGCCGTCGAAAACCAGCACCGGGCCCGGTGCGTACGCACTCGTCATGCCGCGATCCTCCACCCCCGCGGCACCGGCCGACAAACCGGGAGCGTCGAACCCGTCTCCACGGGGCACCATGTCCCCGGAACGGCCGCGCGCGGCCGAGATGTGACCCAGGATCAGCCGATGATCCGCACAGTCCCGCCGCCGCACGGTAACCTGCCGCAGATCGACCAGGGGAGAAGGAGCTGCACAGGTGACTCAGCTCGACATGACGCCGGGCGCGCAGGTACCGCGGACGGACGTCGGCAACCAGACCGCGGTCACCCAGGCGTTCTCCTCCGCCGCCTACCGCACCGGCGACGTCAGGGAACTCGAGGCGCTGACCGGCGTCACGGTCAAGGACGGCAAGTTCGAGCTGTTCCGCCCCAGCGCCGGCGAGGCGTTCAGCCGCGCCCTGATCGACCGCACCCTCGGCGGCGGCCGCAAACCGCTGGTCCCCTCGCACGGCACCGACGTCCGGATGGTCGTCGAGCACTGCCTCGCCGCCCAGGACCTGCGCGAGGCCCGGGACCGCAAGCTCTCCGGCCTCAGCCTGCTGTTCGGCCTGCTGTTCCTGCCCGGCACCCTGGTCTGGCTGGGCGCCTACCAGGTCCGCGCCTGGCTCAGCGGCAAGAGGTCCGCCGGCCTGGACGGCTTCCTCGGCACCCTGGTCATGCTGCTCGTCTTCGGCCTGGCGCTGGTCCTGGCGTTCTGGCCGCCGTTCCACGGCGTCCTCGGCCTCTACTTCCGGATCGTGATGCTCGGCCCGGTCCTCGGCTGGTACCTCGCCAAGCGCACCGTGGTCGACAGCGTCGCCCAGCAGCGCGCCCGCTGGGGCGACCTGGTCGGCGGCAGCCCGGTCGCCGCCATCGTCCCCAAGGCCGTCCCCAAGGACCACCTCGACAAGAGGGCCAACACCCTCAAGGCCGGCCTGGACCGCCTCAGCGCCGAGCAGAACACCAACATCCAGCACTACGCCGGGCCCAAGGGCATCCTCGGCATCGGCGCCCGCTGGGCCGAGTGGTCCCTGCGCGAGGACCTCCGCCCCGCCGAGGGCCACCCCGACTTCCGGGTCTTCCACGTCGCCGACCTGACCCGCCGGATCGCCGACCGCCTCTCCGGCCTGACCAGCAGCGAGGTCCCCAACGGCGGCCTGCCCAAGCCGATGATCAGCCACTGGGTGGTGCTGGACACCGGCGAGGGCGCCGACGAGATCGGCCGCCCCTCCGGCCCCGACATGGACGGCGACCGGATGCGCGACTTCGCCGTCCAGGAACTCGCCAGCAAGCAGAGCTTCGGCTCCGACACCCGGCACCGGATCGCCGTCCAGTTCGTCCTGCACAAGGGCCAGTTGGTCTCCACCATCGTGATCAACGTGATGGTCCTGGCGCAGAACCTGCAGATCCACGTCACCCCGCACACCCTCGGCCCGATCAACGGCTACTTCACCGGCAAGCCGAAGACCCCCGAGAAGGACGTCTCCAAGACGCTCCGCTTCTGGGAGACCCGCACCGTCCAGCTCCCGGTCGTCAACGACACCGAGGTGGTCCGCCAGGCCGTCCGCGCCCCGTTCCACAAGAACCCCGGCCTGCTGAAGTGGCTCGGCGGCGGCATCTCCTTCCCGAACCGCTCTGCCTGCGCCAGGCCTGGGCCGACCCGACCTGGAACAGCCGCTACAAGTCCGACGACACCATCTACCTGCCCAGCCCGGTCCTCGGCATCATCCACGCCGCCGTCATCGAGTTCCTCGACGAGCACGACGTCGCCACCGACCGGATCGCCAACCGCTCCAACATGCTGCGCAGCGAGATCCAGGGCGCCCGCCCGTTCCGCGCCGACAAGTACGACGCCGGCTGACCGGCCCGCGAACGGCCGCAGGGCGTGCGGGAACCCTCCCGCACGCCCCTGTCCGCGTCCCGGACCGGTCAGGCCGGCCACACCTCGGCCAGCACCTTCCGGGTGTCCGCCAGCAGCTGCGGCAGCACCTTCGTGTGCCCCACCACCGGCATGAAGTTGGTGTCCCCGCCCCAGCGCGGCACCACGTGCTGGTGCAGGTGCGCGGCGATCCCCGCCCCCGCGGCCGCCCCCTGGTTCATCCCGATGTTGAACCCGTGCGCCCCGAGGCCGCCCGCAGCGCCGTCATCGCCTTCTTGGTGAACTCCCCGAGCTCCGCCGTCTCCGGCCCGTCCAGCTCGGTGTAGTCCGCGACGTGCCGGTACGGCACCACCATCAAGTGCCCGCCGTTGTACGGGTACAGGTTCAGCACCGCGAACACCGACTCGCCCCGCTGCACGATCAGCCCGTCCTCGTCGCTCAGCTTCGGGATCGAGCAGAACGGACAACCGTCGTCGGGAGCCGGCCCGGTGGGCTTGTTCTCGCCCTGGATGTACGCCATCCGGTGGGGTGTCCACAGGCGACGGAAGCCGTCCGGCTCCCCCACGCCCCGCTGCAGTTCCGGCTCACTCGTCATGCCCGCCAGCATAAGCGCCGCGGCCCGCGAACAGAGCGGCGCGGGGCGGACTCCCGGAGGAGACCGCCCCGCACCGCCGCGTCAGTCCGGCAGGGGTCAGACCTGCACCCGGCTGCGCACCGCCTCGACGATCTCCGCGATCGCCTCGGCCTTCGGCACGCCGTTCTTCTGCTCGCCGCTGCGGTAGCGGAACGACACCGCGCCCGCCTCGACGTCGTCGTTGCCCGCGATCAGCATGAACGGGGTCTTCGAGCGCTGGGCGTTGCGGATCTTCTTCTGCATCCGGTCGTCCGAGGTGTCCACGTCCACCCGGACCCCGTGCTTCCTCAGCTCCGCCGCGACCTCCTGGAGGTACGGCACGTGCTCGTCGGTGATCGGGATGCCGGTCACCGTGACCGGGGCCAGCCACGGCGGCATCGCGCCCGCGTAGTGCTCCAGCAGCACCGCGAAGAACCGCTCGATCGAGCCGAACAGCGCCCGGTGGATCATCACCGGCCGCTGCCGCGAGCCGTCCGCCGAGGTGTACTCCAGCTCGAAGCGCTCCGGGAGGTTGAAGTCGAGCTGAATGGTCGACATCTGCCAGGTCCGCCCGATCGCGTCGCGCGCCTGCACCGAGATCTTCGGGCCGTAGAAGGCCGCGCCGCCCGGGTCCGGCACCAGCGGCAGGCCCTGCTTCTCGGCCACGGCCGCCAGCACGGCGGTGGCCTCCTCCCACGCCTCGTCGCTGCCGACGAACTTCTCCGGGTCCTTGGTGGACAGCTCCAGGTAGAAGTCGTTCAGGCCGTAGTCGCGCAGCAGGTCGAGGACGAAGGTGAGGGTGCGGTCCAGCTCCTCGGCCATCTGCTCGCGGGTGCAGTAGATGTGCGCGTCGTCCTGGGTGAAGCCGCGGGCCCGGGTCAGGCCGTGCACCACGCCGGACTTCTCGTACCGGTACACGGTGCCGAACTCGAACAGGCGCAGCGGCAGTTCGCGGTAGGACCGGCCGCGCGCGTCGAAGATCAGGTTGTGCATCGGGCAGTTCATCGGCTTGAGGTAGTAGTCCGTGCCCTCGTCGAGCTGCATGGGGGGGTACATGCCGTCGGCGTACCAGTCGAGGTGGCCGCTGGTCTCGAACAGCTTCCCCTTGGTGGCGTGCGGGGTGTAGACGAACTCGTAGCCCTCCTCCTCGTGCCGCTTGCGCGAGTAGTCCTCCATGGTGCGGCGGATGATGCCGCCCTTGGGGTGGAAGACGGCGAGGCCGGAGCCGATCTGCTCCGGGATGGAGAAGAGGTCGAGTTCGTTGCCGAGCTTGCGGTGGTCGCGCTTGGCGGCCTCCTCCAGGAAGTCGAGGTGCGCCTTGAGCTCGTCCTTGGAGGGCCAAGCGGTGCCGTAGAGGCGCTGCAGCATGGGGTTGCGCTCGCTGCCGCGCCAGTACGCGGCGGCGGAGCGCATCAGCTTGAAGGCCGGGATGTGCCGGGTGCTGGGCAGGTGCGGGCCACGGCAGAGGTCGCCCCAGCAGACCTCGCCGGTCTTCGGGTCGACGTTGTCGTAGATGGTGAGCTCGCCGGCCCCGACCTCGACGTCCGCGCCCTCGCCGGCGGTCGCGGCCGAGCCCTTGAGGCCGATCAGCTCCAGCTTGTAGGGCTCCCCGGCGAGCTCCTCGCGGGCGGCCTCGTCGGTGACCACCCGGCGGGAGAACCGCTGCCCCGCTTGATGATCTCCTGCATCTTCTTCTCGATGGTCTTGAGGTCGTCCGGGTGGAACGGCTTCTCGACGTCGAAGTCGTAGTAGAAGCCGTCCCGGACGGGCGGGCCGATGCCGAGCTTGGCCTCGGGGAAGACCTGCTGGACGGCCTGGGCCATCACGTGGGCGGTGGAGTGCCGCAGGATGTCGAGGCCGTCGGGGCTGGAGATCACGACGGGTTCGACCTCGTCGCCGTCCTGGACGGCGTAGGCGAGGTCCTTGAGCTGGCCGCCGACCCGGGCGGCGATCACGGCGCGGTCGTCGGCGAAGAGCTCGGCGGCCGTCGTGCCCGTGGTCACCACGCGCTCTTCCCGATCGGGTTCGCGGTTGATGATGATCCGGACGTCCGTCACCGGTCTCTCCTGACGTTCTGGCTACCGTGGTGCAGCAGAACCGCTGCACCGTGCATGGTACCGAGCCGGGCCGCGTGCCCGTCGCCAAGGCCCGTTCGCGGACGGCGTGATCATTCGGTCACTTTCCGCGACGATCCGGTCGTCGGGACGGTTGACCGCGCGTCAAGTGCGGTATCACTCCTGCACGGCGCTGCCGCTGCACCGGTCCTCGGTGGCAGCGGCCGCCGGGCAAGGATCGTGCGGCGTCTGAGGGGGCGTCATGCAGCAGCTCCGTTCCTGGTACCACGGTC
The DNA here is from genome assembly GCF_948472415.1 of Kitasatospora fiedleri. Lineage (NCBI taxonomy): Bacteria > Bacillati > Actinomycetota > Actinomycetes > Kitasatosporales > Streptomycetaceae > Kitasatospora > Kitasatospora fiedleri. The sequence continues at coordinate 1,385,783 of NZ_OX419519.1, forward strand.
CGCTGGCGTCCTTCGACACCGAGACCACGGGTGTGGACGTCGAGCGGGACAGAATCGTTTCGGCCGCCCTGGTGGTGCAGCCCGCACCGGGCCGGGAGGCCGCCGTCCGCACCTGGCTGGCGAACCCGGGGGTGCCGATCCCGGAGCCGGCCCGCGCGGTGCACGGCATCTCGGACGAGCAGGTCCGGGCGCACGGCCGGCCGCCGCGGACGGTCGCGGTGGAGGTGGCGCTGGCCCTGGCCGAGCAGTCCCGGGCGGGCGTGCCGCTGGTGGTGATGAACGCCCCGTACGACCTGACGCTGCTGGACCGGGAGTTGCGCCGGCACGGGGCGGGGTCGCTGCCGGAGGTGCTGGGCGGCGCGGAGCTGCTGGTGCTCGATCCGCGGGTACTGGACAAGCAGCTCGACCGCTACCGCAAGGGGCGGCGCACGCTGACCGACCTGTGCGCGCACTACGGCGTCGAGCTGGTGGGCGCGCACGACGCGGCGGCGGACGCGCGGGCGGCGATGGAGCTGGTGCGCGCGGTGGCCGCCCGGCACGCGGCGCGCCTGGGCGGGCTGTCGCCGGCCGAGCTGCACCTGCGGCAGGCGGTGTGGCACGCGGCGCAGGCGCGCGGCCTGGAGCGGTGGTTCGAGCGCTCGGGCACCCCGGAGCGGGTGGACACGGCCTGGCCGATGCGCCCGGCCCGCTGCCACTGCGGTGCGCGCCTGGAGCCGGGCCACGCCTGCGGGTTGGCGGCCTGACGCAGCGTCGGGGCGGTCCGGCCGGGAAACGCCGCAGGCCCCGACGGCGTGGTCGGGGCCTGCGGTTGGTGCTCGGTGGGCGATACTGGGATCGAACCAGTGACCCCTTCGGTGTGAACGAAGTGCTCTCCCGCTGAGCTAATCGCCCGGGCAACGAGAAGAACTGTAGCACCACTTGGGGCCGGGTCCGCAATCCGTTCCGCGGACGGACCCCCAGTTCCCCTTCCGGGAAGGCAGGTTGAATGAACGTCAGAAGTTCGACCGGGGTATGCGGAAAAGGCGCGGGGCCCCGACCTGATAAACAAGTCGGAGCCCCGCGCCTGCGCATTCCGGTGGGCGATACTGGGATCGAACCAGTGACCCCTTCGGTGTGAACGAAGTGCTCTCCCGCTGAGCTAATCGCCCGGGTGCAGGGAAAACATTACCCATCCGCGCGGGTGCTCCGAACACCCTCGCCGCCACCGCGCCCGCCCCGCGCCCCGGCCTCCGGGGCGTACCCCGGCCGCCGCCCCCGACCAGCGGCGTCGACCGGCGGCGCCGGTCGGTGGACCGGTCGGCCACGCCGAGTGACGTCCCCGGTCCGGGCGGTCGGCGCGGTCGGTCGGCCGGGGCCGCCGGGCGGGGCCGACCGGGGTCCGCGGGGCCGGGTTCGTGGGTTCCTCCAGTCCCGCCGCGGCCCGCCCGGTGCGACCGCCGGTAATGCCCTGCCGTTACCGGCCCGCCGCCCGGACGGCGGGCGCGGCCGGGGGATTCCGCAATGCGCCGGAAGGGGTACGACTCGCACCGGAATCGGGACAGACGGGTTTACACCGGGCTTTCAGGTGGGATGGTCCGTTCGCCGACGTGCGATTCCCCGAGCGCACACTGAGCGAAAGGCCATGGCGCTTATGAACACCACGGTCAGCTGCGAGCTGCACCTGCGCCTCATCGTGTCCAGCGAGTCGTCACTGCCCGTCCCCGCGGGCCTGCGCTATGACACTGCCGACCCCTATGCCGTGCACGCGACGTTCCACACCGGAGCCGACGAGACCGTGGAGTGGGTGTTCGCCCGCGACCTCCTCGCGGAGGGGCTGCACCGACCGACCGGTACCGGCGACGTCCGGGTGTGGCCGTCCCGCAGCCACGGTCAAGGCGTGGTTTGCATCGCCCTGAGCTCTCCGGAAGGAGAGGCCCTGCTGGAGGCCCCGGCCCGGGCGCTTGAGTCCTTCCTCAAGCGGACGGACGCCGCGGTGCCCCCCGGCACCGAACACCGTCACTTCGACCTCGACCGGGAGCTGTCCCACATCCTCGCCGAGAACTGACCCCCAAACGAGTACGGCCCGCCGTCGCGCGGCGGCGGGAACGCCTCGATGCGCACCGTCCTACTCGGGGGCACGGTCGCAGCTCGCAGCCGCTACGGCGGCCTCGGGGTCCGGCCCGGGCGTCCTCTCCCACCGGAGCGGACGTCCGGGGCTCAGTCACGTCCCGGCCAGGCCGCACCCGGCCCCGGCCGGCCGTGTCGGGCCCGGCGGCGCCACGTATCGGCCCGGTCACGTACCGCCCGCGGCCCGGCCCGGGGGCGGCCCGGGCCGGTAGAGTCGGCGCGCGATGACCGACGCGCCGGCCCCGGGGCCGGCGCCGCGTGAGGAGCCCCCACGTGCTGATCACCCATGACACCGAGTGCGCGCTGAGCATCCTGGTGGAGCTGCTGAACACGGCGCCGGAGGCGTGCGGCAGCGAACAGCTGCCCGACGTGGCGGCGCTGAGCGCGTTCGTGGTCCGGCAGGAGATCAGCGAGATCGACTCGCTCGGCCCGGCGGACCTGGCCGCCGTGCACGAGCTGCGCGCCCGGCTCGGCGAGGTGTTCTCGGCCGGGTCGGTCGAGCGGGCCGCCGAGCTGGTGAACACCCTGGTCGCGGAGGCCGGCACCACGCCCCGGCTGACCAACCACGACCACCACGGCTGGCACATCCACTACTTCGCCCCGCACGCCGCGGTCGGCCGGCACCTGGCCGCCGAACTGGGCATGGCGCTGGCGTTCATCGTGATGGCGGGCGAGCTGGAGCGGCTGCGCCGCTGCGAGGCGCCGGGCTGCGCCCGGGTCTTCGTCGACCTGTCCCGCAACCGTTCGCGCCGCTACTGCGACAGCCGTACCTGCGGCAACCGGCTGCACGTCGCCGCGTACCGGGCCCGGCAGCGCTCGGCCGAGGCGGAGGCCGGGGCGGAGGCCGGGCCGGCCGCCGGGGCGGTGTCGGCGGCGGGCCGCTGAGGCGGCGGGCCGGGCGGGCGGGGGTCAGCGGGCCGTCCGCGACCTGGGAGACTGGGCGGCATGAGTGATTCCTCGCTGCCCCGTGTCGAGTTCTGGTGCGACCTGCTGTGCCCCGACTGCCGTACCGCGCTGGACGACGTCCGGGCGCTGCGGGAGCGGTTCGGTGACGCGCTGACCGTCGAGCTGCGGCACTTCCCGCTGGAGAAGCACAAGTACGCGTACCCGGCGGCCGAGGCGGCGGCGGAGGCGTTCGAGCAGGGGCGCGGCTGGGAGTTCGCGGAGGCCGTGCTGGCGCGGCTGGAGGACGTCGAGCGCGGCGGGGCCGCGGTGCTGGTGGAGATCGCCGGCGCGGTCGGGGTGGACGCGGACGAGGTGGACACCGCGCTGATCGACGGCCGGCACATGCTCTGGGTCGACTCGGACGTGGCCGAGGGGCGGGCGATCGGCGTCAAGGGGACGCCGACGTACGTGGTGGCCGGGAAGCGGCTGGACGGCGGGCAGTCGCAGGACGGGCTGCGGGAGCGGATCGTCGAGCTGCTGAACGGCTGAGGCTCGGTCCGTGGGGGCGGAGGCGGGGGCGGTCAGAGCAGGGGTTTGCTGAGCAGGTGCCGGGTGGTCCGGTAGCCGAGCGACTCGTAGAGCCCGATCGCCACCGCGTTGTCGCGGAACACGTTCAGGCCGAGGTGGCGGACGCCGGCCCGCAGGCACTCGCGTTCGGCGATCCGCATCAGGGCGCGGCCGTGGCCCCGGCCGCGGTGCTCGGGGGCGACCTCGACCAGCATCACCCAGGCGAGCGGGCTGCCGTCGGGCAGCCGGTCCTGGTGGAGGGTGACCCAGATCGTGCCGAGGACGCGGCCGTCGGCGTCCAGCAGGCGGCGCAGCACGGTGCCGACGGTGGAGAGGCCGACCGGGAGGGCCCGGCGGTGGTCGCCCTCGGCGCGGGCGGTGGCCTCGTCGGGGCCCAGACCGGTGGAGATCAGGTCCTGGCGGTAGCCGGCGATGGCGGCCTCCTGCCAGGCCGGGTACTCCTCGGAGGTCATCGCACGGTCCGTCAACCCGCTTGTCTGCGGCGGGACTTGGTCGAGGTCCTTGCCGAGGTTGCGCATCCGCTCGGTGTAGCCGAGGGCGTGCGCGAGGTGCAGGGCGACGGCGGCCCCGGCCGGGACGGTGACCTGGGCCCGGGCGCACCCCCAGGACCGGAGCACCTCCTCGGCGGCCAGCACGGCGACGGTCGCCCGGCCCCGGCGGCGGTCCGCCTCGGCGATCTCCACCTCGCAGATATCCCCGGGGTACCGCCCGCTGCGGGCCCACCCGTTGGTCCGCAGGCCCCCCACCCGCCGCCCGTTCACCATGATGTGCCAGCGCCGCGTCCGCCCGCCGCCGACACCCGCCTCCTCGGGCCCGTCGGGCCGCAACGTGGTGGTCATGCCGTCTCCCTTTCCCGCCCCCGGCGCTCTTCTATCCCCCGCTCCCGGCGCCGTCCTCACACCGGGTCGCGGTCCTGCCCGGCGCGCTCCGCGAAGACCTCCATCGCCTTGCGGGTCACCGGGCCCACGCCCGGCAGCTCACGGCCGTCGACGCGGGTCGGCCTCGCTCCCCCACCGCGCCCCGGCCCCGGCGCAGCCGGTCCCCGCTCAGACCGGGTCGCGGTCCTGCCCGGCGCGCTCCGCGAAGACCTCCATCGCCTTGCGGGTCACCGGGCCCACACCCGGCAGCTCGCGGCCGTCGACGCGGGTGACGGCCTGGACGTCGCGGAGGGTGGAGGTCAGGAAGACCTCCTCGGCTTCGGCGAGGGCTTCGAGGGGGACGTCGGTCTCCTCGGCGCCGGTCCAGTCGAGGACGAGTCGGCGGGTGATGCCGGCCAGGCAGCCGGAGGCGAGGGTGGGGTGAGGAGGCGGCCGTCGAGGACGAGGAAGACGTTGGAGCCGGTGCCTTCACAGAGCCGGCCGGCGGTGTTGGCGAGGAGGGCCTCGCTGGCGCCGGCGCGGTGGGCGGCGGCGAGGGCGATGACGTTCTCGGCGTAGGAGGTGGTCTTGAGCCCGGCGACGGCGGAGTGCTCGTTGCGGCGCCAGGGGACGGTGACGACCGCGGTGGTGTCGGGGCGGGGCGTGGCGCTGCCGAGGGCAACGATCAGGCTGGGGCCCGCGGTGCCGCGTTCGGAGCCGAGCGGCGAGGTGCCGCCGGTGTAGGTGATGCGCAGGCGGCCGAGCGGCAGCGGCTTGGCGGCGAGGACGGCGGCGCAGGCCTCGCGGACCAGGTCGTGGTCGGGGTCGGGCAGGCCGAGGCCGCGGGCGGAGCGGGTGAGGCGGTCGAGGTGCCGGGTGGGGGCGAAGAGTTCGCCGTGCTCGGCCTTGACCGTTTCGAAGACGCCGTCGCCGACGGTGAGTCCGTGGTCGAGGACGGAGAGTGCGGCGTCGTCCTCGGCGGTGAGGTGTCCGTTGACCCAGATCATCGGCGTGGTGCTCCTTGCGGGGATCGGTCGGGGGTGCCGGTGGAGGCTATCGCTACCAGCCGGGCGGCTTTGAGTTCGGTCTCCTGCCATTCGCGGTCGGGGTCGGAGTCCCAGGTGATTCCGGCGCCGGTGCCGAACCTGAGGACGGGGGCGCCGGTCGGGGGGCGTTCGATCCAGAAGGTGCGGATGCCGACGGCGAGTTCGGCTTCGCCGCGGTCGGCGTCGACCCAGCCGACGGCGCCGCAGTAGGGGCCGCGGGGGGCGGTCTCCAGGGCGTGGATGATCCGCAGGGCGCTGCTCTTGGGGGCGCCGGTGACGGAGCCGGGCGGGAAGGTGGCGGCGAACAGCTCGGTCCAGCCGGCGTCGGGGCGCAGGGTGCCCTCGACGGTGGAGACCAGGTGGACCAGGCCGGGGTGCTTCTCGACGGCGCACAGGTCGGGGACGGTGACGGTGCCGGTCTCGCAGACCCGGCCGAGGTCGTTGCGGACCAGGTCGACGATCATCACGTTCTCGGCGTGGTCCTTGTCGAGCAGGTCGGCCTCGGTGCGGCCGGTGCCCTTGATCGGGCCGGAGCGGACGGTGCGGCCGCGGCGGGCGAGGTAGAGCTCGGGCGAGGCGGTGGCGATCTCGACGCCGTGCTCGGGGAGGCGGATCGTTCCGGCGTGGGGGGCGGGGTTGTGGGCGGCGAGCAGGCCGGTGAGGGCGTCGACGTCGGTGCGTGCGGGGTCGGGCAGCGGGGCGCTCAACACCCGGCAGAGGTTGGCCTGGTAGACCTCGCCGGCGGCGATGTGCTCGCGGATGCGGCGGACTCCGGCCCGGTAGGCGTCGGCGTCGAGGGAGCTGTGCCAGGACGCGGGGGCGGGGCCGTGCCAGCGGTCGGTGGCGGGCGGGGCCGGGTCGGGGCGGACGTCGGCGAACCGGGCGCAGGTGAGTCGGCCTTCGAAGTCGTGGACGACGGCCCAGAATCCGCCGCGTTCGAGGGCGGCCGGGTCGTGGGTGACTTCGCGCAGGCCGGTGGCGAGTCGGCCGGCGAAGCGGGCCATCGGCTGCTCGGGGCTGAGGGGTGCGGTGCGGCGGGACACGGTTCTCCTGCGCGGATTTCGGTGCTGCCCGCCGCCGGTGCCGAGGCTGTCGCGGCGCCGGTCCGCGCGGGCGCGGGACAGGTCCCGGGGGATCGCCCCGGTACCGGAAAGTCTAGGTCGGGGGCCCGGGGAGGCGTCGGGGACGGGCCGGACGGTTCGACGTGCGGCAGCCACCCCCGCGCCACGCTGCGGGAACGGATTTTTCAGCTGGGCCGGGAATCCGCTAGAGTTCAACACGTCGCCAGGGAGCGCCGCCGGGAAAACCGGGGAAGCCCCCGGGCCGACAGGCGGACGTGGCTCAGTTGGTAGAGCATCACCTTGCCAAGGTGAGGGTCGCGAGTTCGAATCTCGTCGTCCGCTCGACGGGGAACGGGTAAGATCGTTCTTCGGGAGTTCAGAAGTTCAGAAGTGTTGCCTGGTGGAGTGGCCGAGAGGCGAGGCAACGGCCTGCAAAGCCGTGTACACGGGTTCAAATCCCGTCTCCACCTCCGAGAGGTGTCGTCCGGTCCCGACCGGGCGCCCTCCCCGCGCGATTAGCTCAGCGGGAGAGCACTACCTTGACACGGTAGGGGTCACTGGTTCAATCCCAGTATCGCGCACTGGTCTTCGGACCCCGGTCCTTCGGATCGACCCGCGCGATTAGCTCAGCGGGAGAGCACTACCTTGACACGGTAGGGGTCACTGGTTCAATCCCAGTATCGCGCACTCAGGCTCCCCAGCAGGGGATTCCTGGCGCACCCGCGCGATTAGCTCAGCGGGAGAGCACTACCTTGACACGGTAGGGGTCACTGGTTCAATCCCAGTATCGCGCACCACGGTTGAGAGCCGCAGTCCGATCCGGACTGCGGCTCTCGGCGTTTTCGAGGAGTCCGGGGAACAGCGTGCGGGGAACGACGGTGGCCGGGAACGGCACGCCCTCACCGACGTGTCGTTCCCGGCCACCGGGTGGGCCGGAGCTTGCAGCCTGTGCCACTCACTGGGTCCGTCCACGACTGTGAGGGCGGCTCCGGCCGGCGAAGACCCCTACCCCATGAGGGGGTCAGCGCCCGATCAGGTCGGCGACCGCCCGGGTCTGGGTCGCCAGTTGGTCCCACGCGCCGAACAGGGCCAGCAGCAGGACGGCGCAGGGCAGGACGATGGCGAGTGCGACGGCCGGGTGCCGGGTCTCCGTGGCGGGGAGGTGGCGGCGGCGAAGGGCTCTGCTGAGCGGTGCCATGGTGTGCTGGGCTCCTGCCGGGCTGGGTGCTGCGGGTCGGTTCGGACGGGGCGGTGCGGGTGGTGCGGTCCTGGCGGCGGGGGCGGTTCCCCGGGGGACGAGCGGGCCCGTCCTCGCTGTGAACAACCGTATGCGGCAAGGCCGTCGGGGGTCGTCATGCCCGCGCACGGTTCCGATCGCCTCCGCTGGGATGAGACGTGGCGCGGCGGCGTACTCCTGGAGGCGGAGACCGGGGGTGCGGGTACCCCTAGACCGCTCCGGGGGTACCCCCTGGGGGGCGGTCCGACCGGGGCCGGGGCCGGGTTCCGGCGGGGTCCCGGCCGGGCCCTGACGGGGTGCAGGCGGCGGGCACGGCGCCGCTGCGGCGGTGGTGCAGCGGCGGTGCGGCGATGGTGCAGCGGTGGTTCGGATGCGGATCGCCGCCGGTGGCGGGCGGGGTCGGGGCGGTCGAGGATGGCACGCACGCTACCGATCCGACAATCCGACCGGCGGTTCGCGTGTTGCGTGTCGACGCGGGGCCGGTACCTGTCCGTAAGCTGTCCCGAGACAGTTGTCTGACGATGCCCCACATCCGACGGGGCCTCACCCCACAGGCTGACGGAACGGGAACGGGTACGGGCAGATGGCAATGATGCGGTTGAGGCGTGAGGACCCCCGCATCGTCGGCCCGTACCGGCTGCACCGGCGGCTGGGCGCCGGCGGGATGGGCGTGGTGTACCTCGGCTCCGACCGCAAGGGGCAGCGGGTCGCGCTGAAGCTGATCCGGGCCGAGCTGGCCGAGGACGCCGAGTTCCGCACCCGGTTCGCCCGGGAGATCGCCGCCGCCTCCCGAATCCGCGGCGGCTGCACGGCCCGGGTGGTCGGCTCCGACATCGAGACCGAGCGGCCCTGGCTGGCCACCGCGTACGTGCCCGGGCCCTCGCTGTACAAGCAGGTCTCCGAGGAGGGGACGCTGGCCTGGCCGGACGCCGCCCGGATCGGCTCGGCGCTGGCCGACGGGCTGGTGAAGGTGCACGAGGCCGGGGTGGTGCACCGCGACCTGAAGCCCTCGAACATCCTGCTCTCCCCCAAGGGTCCGCGGATCATCGACTTCGGCATCGCCTGGTCGCGCGGCGCCTCCACGCTCACCCACGTCGGCACCGCGGTCGGCTCGCCCGGCTTCCTGGCGCCCGAGCAGGTGCGCGGCGCGGCCGTCACCCCCGCCACCGACGTGTTCGCCTTCGGGGCGACGCTGGCGTTCGCGCTGACCGGCGAGTCGCCGTTCGGGTCGGGCGCCTCCTCCGAGGTGATGCTGTACCGGGTGGTGCACGAGGAGCCCGACCTGAGCGGCGTCCCGCCGGTGCTGGCCCCGCTGGTGCGCGCCTGCCTGGCCAAGGAGCCGTCCGAGCGCCCGCCGGCCGCCGCGCTGCACGAGCGCCTCAGCGAGCTCGCGGCGCGCGGCGGCGGCCGGGCCGGACGCGGCGTCGCCGCCCGCCCCGACGAGGTGCGCGCCCCGCCGCGCCGTCCGCCGACGGCCCCGCGGAGGGCGCTCCCCCGCCCCGCCGGGCGGGTGCCGGCCCGGTGCCGGGGCGGTCCGGCGGCCGGACGGACGGCCCGAGGGCGCGCGCGGCACGGCGGGCGGGCGCGGTACGGCGGGCGGGCGCGGTACGGCGGGCGGGCGTCCCGAGGCGGTGCGCGGCGCGGCCGGGGGCGGCGGTCGTCCGGTGGCGAAGGCGGACGGCGCGGCCGGCCCGGCGGGCGGGCGGTGGCCACGCCCGCGATGCCCCGGCAGGACGCGGCCCGTCCGGACGGGCGCGGCCCGGGGGCGCGGCGCCCGGTCCGGGACGGCGACACCGTCCGGGAGCGCCGCCCCGCGACCGGCCCCGGCCGCACCCCCGCGCCGGGCCGGGACCGCACTCCCCCGCCCGGGCGCGCCCCGCACACCCTGGGCGGACGCCCGACGCCGCGTCAACGGCTGCTGCGGCAGCGGCTGGTGGTGTTCGTGACGGTCACCCTGGGCGTGGCGCTGGCCATCGCCGTCGCGCAGGGCTGCCAGAACCGCGAGGCGCAGGGCCTGGGCCCGCAGCCCGCCGGCGTGGTGACCGGCGGCCCGGCCGCGCCGAGCGCCGGGACGACGACGCTGTCCGTGGACGGCGCGAACGCCGGGCACAGCGACACCGGGCTCGCCCCGTCCTTCGGCACCCAGCCGCAGGTCGACTGGCCCAACCTGAGCTACCCGGACCCGTCCGGCGGCCCGGCGATCCGGCTGCACGACGGCCGCTCCACCGAGAACGGCCCGCCGATCTCGCTCTCCGCGGTGCTGCCCGCCCGCTACCGGGACGCCCAGGCCGCGCTGGTGGTGCTGCGCCGGCTGGAGGGCTCGGTGCCGGTCGACCTGGTCCAGCTGTACGGCTTCACCGCCGGCGCCCCCGTGCTGCTGGCCGACCGGGCCTCGGCCGCCAACCCGGAGGCGGGGGCGGTGTGGCGGGTGGAGAACGGCGCGCTGATCCGCGAGGAGCGCGTCGACCGGACGGGCGCGGTCTCCTCCACCCGGTACACCGTCCGCCCGGACGGCGGCCTGGAGGAGTCCTGGCCGGGCTCGGGCGTCTCGGGCTCGGCGGACTGACCGGGCCGCCCGGCGGAGGTCACAGCCCGGCGGCGTCCGGCAGGGCGCGCATCTCCGCGGCCGGGAGGGCCGGATGGGCGGCGGTGGACGCGGCGACGTGTCCGGCCCTGTCCGACCGGTCGTGTGGCGAAGGCCGCTGAGGGTCCGCCGTGGGCCCGGACCTCACACCGTGCAACGCTCGGAACCGGGCGGCTCCCGGCGGGTTCGGCTGCGGTGCCGAACCTTGCCGCCGCCCAGGACGGCCGCGGCGATCACGGCGGCGGCGATCACGGCGGCGGCGAAGGCGGGGCCGCCGTAGGTGGTGACGTGCCGGAGGGAGTGGGCCGCGACGTATCCGGCGGTGGCTTCGACGCCGGCCCACAGGGGTGCGGCGAGCAGGCTGTAAGGGGCGATGCGGCGGTAGGGCAGGCGCATCGCCCCCGCCAGGTGCGGGGTCAGGGTGCGTACGACGGGGACGAACCTGGAGAGGAGGACGGCCTGGCCGCCTCGTCGGGCCATGAGGACCTGTGCGCGCTGCCAGGCGGTGGCGGGGATGCGCCGGCCGAGGCGTCCGGTGCGCAGGCGGCTGCCGAGCAGGTGCCCGGTGCGGTGGCCCAGGGCGTCACCGGCCACGACCGCGCTCGCGGCGGTGGCGACGGTCAGGACGAGGTTCAGCTCGCCCGCGCGGGCCAGGGCCCCGGAGGTCAGCAGCAGGGTCAGGGTCGGGACGAACGCGCCGACCAGCAGTAGGGACTCGGCCAGCACCGCGGCGGCCAGGATCGCATAGGCGGCCGGGGCGGGAACGTGGCCGAGCAGTCCGGTCAGGGTGTTCACCGGACGGCCCCGGCCGTGACGTCCGGCGTTGCCTGGGCGGGCGCGGTGCCGGGGCGGCGCAGCTGCCAGACGTGCGCCGGGGGCAGGTTGCCCCACACGCTCCAGCGGCCGACGGCGTAGCGCCGCTGGTAGTCGGCGAGGACCTCTTCGACGGCGCGGTGGCGGCGGGCTTCGGTGCGGGAGGCGGTCAGGGCGCGGGCGTAGCGGGTGCCGCGGTAGGCGAAGTAGGTGAGCGTGCCGCCGGGCTGGAGCAGTTCCAGGTAGCGGTTCATGATCGTCTCGACCTGGGCGGGGGTGAAGTTGGTGAAGGGCAGTCCGGAGACGATCACGTCGTAGCGGTGGACGGTGTCGAGCTCTTCGACGAGAGCGTGGTGGACGCGGACCCGTTCGCTCGTGCCGGTCAGCCGCGGGTGGGTGCGGACGAGCCGGTGCAGTCGGGCGGCGAAGCGTGCGTTGGCCTCGACGATGTCCAGCCGGCTGCCCCGGGAGAGCCGGGGATCAGGGTGCGGGTGACCGATCCGGTGCCCGCGCCGACTTCCAGGACGTTCAGGGGCGGTGCTCCGTGCTTCTGCACCGGGTCGGTGAGCAGCCGGGCGAGGGTCCTGCCGCTGGGAGCGACGGCTCCCGTGGTGCGCAGGTCGCGGACTGCTTCGAGGAGGAACATCCAGCCCTCGGCGTTGCGCTGTGCGAGGACTCGGTCGTGTGAGGTGGTCCAGTCGGCCATGTCTTCGACGCTAGGGATGTCGGCACCCCTGCGGATCGTCCCTTGTGCGGCCGTCCTCTCCTACGAAAGTAGGGGGTGGCGATGGCAGAACGTCGGACGTGAAACAGGCGGCCGCCTGCCTACGCTTCTGAGGTGAGACAGGAACGGAGTACCAGGTGGGCCGCGTACGGGCGCTACGGCTTGGTGGTGCTGGTGACGCTGGCCCCCGTCCAGAACGGGGCAGCGAGCGCCGGCGGCCACTACAACGCCTTTCGCAGTGCGGTGGCTGTCGCGTGCGGGCTGGCCCTGCTGTGGCGGCGGGGGCCGTGGTGGCTCGCTCCCGTGGTGACGACGGCGGCGGCCGGGGTGTGGGGGTGGCCCATGCTCCCGCTGCTGCTCCTCGCCCTGTTCGACCTCGCCGCTGTCCGGCGCGTCCGGGCGGCAGTGGCCTGCTCGGCCGCGGCGCTGGCCGGCAACGCCGTCCTGCACCCGACGGTGTCCTTGTGGAGCACCCAGCAGTACGGCTCGACGCTCTTCCTCCTGCTGGCCGTGGTCGGGGGATTGTGGATGGGAAGTCGGCGCCGCCTGGTCGAGGCGCTGCATGCCCAGGTCGAGCACCTGCGCACCGAGCGGGACCTGCGTGAGCAGGCCGCACGCATGGAGGAGCGCTCCGCGATCGCCGCGGAGATGCACGACGTGCTCGCCCACCGGCTCAGTCTGATCGCGCTGCACACGGGAGTCCTGGCCACCAGGAAGGACGCGCTGCCCGACGCCGTCGTCGAACGCCTCGCCCTGCTGCGCACCGCCTCCACCGACGCCCTGACCGACCTGCGCGACGTGCTCGGCGCCCTGCGCACCGACGCCCCGCCCGCCACCGACCGGCCCGCACCGGTGCTGCGCGACGTCGAGGAGATGATCGGGCAGGCACGGGCGGCCGGGCAGGCCGTCGACCCGACCGTCGTGGGCAGCCCGGAGCAGGCTCCCGCGGCGCACCGGCTGGCCGTCTACCGGCTGGTCCAGGAGGCACTGACCAATGCCCGCAAACACGCCGCCGACGTGCCCGTCCGCGTCCGCATCGACTACGGGCCGCCCGCCACCCTGATCGAGGTCACCAACCCGCCCGGCGCCCACCTCCGCGGCGCCCCGGCCGTCGCTTCGGGATTCGGCCTCATCGGTCTGCGCGAGCGGGTCGAAGCACTCGGCGGACACCTGGACGCCGGGCCCGGCGGTGCCGGGGCCTGGCGACTGGCCGCCCGCATCCCCCACCCCGTCACCGAACAGAACGGTCCCCTCACGTGATCCGCGCCATGGTCGTCGACGACGACGCCCTCGTCCGCCTCGGCCTGACCGACCTCCTCGACGGCGACGACGGCATCGAGGTCGTCGCCCAGGCCGCCGACGGGCTCCACGCCGTCGAGCAGGCGACGGCCCACCACGTCGACGTCGCCCTGGTCGACGTCCGCATGCCCCGCATGGACGGCATCGCCGCCACCCGGCGCCTGCGCGCCCTGCCCCACCCGCCGAAGGTCATCACCCTGACCACCTTCGACCTCGACGAGTACGTCTACGACGCGCTGGCCGCGGGCGCCGACGGCTTCCTGCTCAAGGACACCGACCCCGCCGAAATCCTGCGCGCCGTCCACCTCGTCGCCGCCGGCTCCGCGATGCTGCACCCCGCCGCCGCCCGTCGCCTCATCGACCGCTACCACCACACGGGCCGCCCGCAGGCCGCCCGGGCACGGACCCGGATCGCCCCCCTCACCCCGCGCGAAGGAGACGTCCTGGCCCTGCTCGCCCGGGGAGACACCAACGCCGACATCGCGAAGACGCTCGGCATGCAGGAAAGCACCGTCAAGTCCCACGTCAGCCGCATCCTGACCACCCTCGGCGTCACCAATCGCGTTCAGGCCGCGCTCCTGGCCCGCGACGCCGGCCTCGCACCCTGAGATCCGCCCCGGCCGCACCGGCGTCAGGGGCGTGCCCGCCCGTCGGAGCGGCCCTCGGACCGGGGCCGCGGCCCGCCGGGGCGGCGGGTCGGCACGGCCGGGACGCTACCGGACGGTGGCGGGGCGGGGGCCGGGAGGTGGTGACGGCTTGTCAGTACGGGGCGGCAGCATGGGCCGCATGATGTGGACGACCGACGCGATGCACGTCGCGTACTGCCAGTACTTCCTGTACGGGCCGGAGCTGCCGGACGGCTGGGACGCGCACGCGCTGGACCGGCTGTTCCACGGGAACGGGGTGGCCTCGGGTTGCCCGGACCACCTGACGGTGCTGTGCGGGACGCACACCGGGCTGATCCGGCTGGGGGTGGAGGGCTGCGCGCGGCGGCCGGCGGAGCCGGGGCCGGAGTGGGAGAGCGCGGTGGAGCTGTCGCTGCACAGCAGTGGCGAGCTGCGGCTGCGGGCCTGGGACGGGGTGGACGTCGAGGGGCCGGGGAACCTGGCGCACGCCGGGCCCGGCTGGTACCGGGTGCGGGTGCAGACCCGCGGCCGGGACCGGGGGCGGGAGGCCGACACCGCGGCCCGCCCGGTCGAGGAGCACCGGCTGACGCTGTGGCCCGCTCCTCCGTCGCCGGAGCTGGTGCTGCGGGTCGGCGACCTGACCGGCCGCCGCCACCACGACCCGCGGCGGCCGGCGCCGCAGCCGATCCGTCCGCCGTCGGCGCGCCGGGCGGCGTGACGGGGCGGGGCGGGGCGGCCGGTCGGGGCGGCGGCCACCGGATAATGGTGCCGACCGTGCGCCGGACCGGCGGCGGTGCGGTGCGGTGCGAGTCGGGAGAGGTGCGGGAGCGATGGCCCTGGTGGAGGGTGAGCGCGTCAGGTTGCTGGCGGACCTGGCGTTGGGCGGGGCGTCCGCCGGGGAGGACGGCCCGTCGGTCGGTCTCCTGCTGCTGGGCGCGGGTGTCGAGGGCACCGTCGTGCGGGTCACCGGGGAGCTGCCGCCGCCCGAGGAGGTCCGTGAGTACGAGCGGCTGCGGGCCCTGTTCGAGGACTACGGGCACACCGTGCCCGCGGAGAGCCTGCGCCGGCTGGAGGCGCAACTCGCCGAACTGGAGCCGCACTGGCGGGAGTTCCGGGCGCGGGGCCCGCGCTCGTCGGTCCGGGTCCGGTTCGACAACGGCTTCGTGCTGGAGGACGCGGACGCGGAGGTGTTCGCCGCCTGCTGAGCGCAGGGCGTCCGGTCAGCCGTGGTTGACGGCGTAGAAGGCGATCGCGGCGGCGGCGCCGACGTTCAGCGAGTCGATGCCGTGCGCCATCGGAATCCGCACCCGCTGGTCGGCGGCGGCGAGGGCCTTCGGGGTCAGGCCGTCGCCCTCGGCGCCGAGCATCAGCGCGGCCTTCGGGAGCAGGTGCGGGCGGGCCGCGGTGAAGTCCTCCGCGCCGGAGGGGGTCAGCGCCAGCAGCTCGAACCCGGCCGCCCGGACGGCGTCGAGCGCGGCCGGCCACGGGTCGAGCCGGGCGTAGGGGACGGAGAACACCGCGCCCATCGAGGTCTTGACGGCCCGCCGGTACAGCGGGTCGGCGCAGTCCGGGGAGAGCAGCACCGCGTCCATGCCGAGCGCGGCCGAGGAGCGGAAGATCGCGCCGAGGTTGGTGTGGTCGACCAGCCCCTCCAGGACGGCGACCCGGCGGGCGCCCGCGAGCACCTGCCCGGCGGCGGGCAGCGGCTTGCGCTCCATCGAGGCGAGCGCGCCCCGGTGCACGTGGTAGCCGGTGACCCGCTCGGCGAGCACCGGGTCGACCAGGTGGACGGGAGCGTCCGTCCCCGCGATCACGTCCTGCATGACGCCCAGCCACTTCGCCGTCAGCAGCATCGACCGCATCCGGAACCCGGCGGCCAGCGCCCGGCGGATCACCTTCTCGCCCTCGGCGATGAACAGCCCCTCGGCGGGCTCGCGGCGGCGGCGCAGCTCGACGTCGGTCAGGTCGGTGTAGTCGCTCAGCCGGGGGTCGGCGGCGTCGGTGACGGTCAGTGGCTCGGACACCGGACGATTTTCGCACGTCGCGCGGGGCGTCCACGGCGGCAGGGGCCGGCGCGGGTGCGGGGCGGGAGGGGTCGCCCGCCCCGCGGTGGTCGCGGTGCGGCTGCGGCTCACTCCGGTGCGGGTGCGCCGTCCGCTCGCCGGGCGCCGGGCGCGCGGCGCGGTGGCGGGTCGGGGGTGAGCAGGTCGGCCAGCCGGTGGGTGTCCGCGAGGTACCGCTCGTAGGGGAAGCCGGCCGCCAGGAGGGCGGTGCGGAACTCCTCCTCCAGCGGTTTGCCCTCGGTCAGGAAGGCGGCCTGGCCGGCCGGGGTGAGGGTGACCAGACGGCGGCGCCGGTGGGCGGGGTCGACGTCGACCGCGACGTAGCCCGCCGCCTCCAGCGGGCGCAGGGCGCGGCTGACGGCGGGGTCGGAGAGGGCCAGGGCCTCGGCGAGCCGGTGCTGGGTGGCGGGCTGGATCTCCTCCAGGGTGCCCAGCAGCCGCAGTTGGCTGGTCGAGAGGCGCTGGTCGGGGCCGGAGCGGCGGCGGGCCGCGTCGCCCATCAGCATGACCACGCGGTAGAGGAGTTCTGCGAGTCCTTCGTCCATGGGTCCATCCTACCGAACACTTGCGAGGTTAATATTAACCATGCAACACTCGAAGGCATGGACACTCTCCCGTACGCCGTTCGCACCGCGTTCCCGCTCCTCTTCCTGCTGGTGCCCGCCCTCGGGGCGCTGCTGAGCAGCCGTCGGCACCCGGACCGGCCGGCGGCGGAGGTCTGGCAGCGCTGGTGGGCCGTCGGCGCCCTGGGCTTCGGCAGCCTCTGGGTCGCGGTCGCGTTCCTGATCGCCCCGTCGGGCATGGCCGACGCCATCGGGTTCGCGCACTCGCCGTTCCAGTTCGAGATCGCCTGCGCGAACATCGGCTTCGCCCTGCTGGGCTTCCGCGCCGCGTCCGCCTCCGCCCGCGAGCGGCTCACCTGCGGGCTGGCGGCGGCGGCGTTCCTGTGGGGCGCGGCGGCCGGCCACCTCTACCAGTGGTTCGCCCACGGCGACCACGCCGCCGGGAACACCGGCGGCATCCTGGCCAACGACCTCCTGATCCCCGCCGTGATGATCGCCCTGGCCGCCCGGGACCTCCGCCGCGCCGCCCGCACCACCACCGACCCGGCCCGCACCGCCCGCCCCGTGCACCGGGCCGCCCGGCTCCGGACGCACGACTGACCCGACCGGCACGACCCGTACGACCGGGGCGACCGGGACGACTGGCCCGACCCGTACGACCGGCACGAGGAAGGGGAGCGGCCGTCCCGTCGGACGGCCGCTCCCCTTTCCTTCCGTTCCCGCTCCCGCCCGGCGGGCTACTCGCCCAGGACGCCGACCACCTCGCCGATCACGATCACCGCCGGGGGCTTGATGCCCTCGGCGGCGACGGTCTCGGCGATGGTGGCGAGGGTGGCGTCGACGCGGCGCTGGCCGGCGGTGGTGCCCTCCTGGACGACGGCGACCGGGGTGTCGGCGGCGCGGCCGTGGGCGAGGAGTTCGGCGGCGATCGCGCCGATCTTGTCGACGGCCATCAGCAGGACCAGGGTGCCGGTCATCCCCGCGACGGCCTCCCAGTTGGTGAGGGAGCGCTCGCCGGGGCCGACGTGGCCGGAGATGACGGTGAACTCGTGGGTGAGGCCGCGGTGGGTGACCGGGATGCCGGCCGCCGCGGGGACGCTGATCGAGGAGGAGATGCCGGGGACGACCGTGACCGGGACGCCCGCCTCGACGCAGGCGAGCAGCTCCTCGCCGCCGCGGCCGAAGACGTACGGGTCGCCGCCCTTGAGCCGGACCACGAACTTGCCGGCCTTGGCGTGCTCGATCAGGGTGCGGTTGATCGCCTCCTGGGCCATGTAGCGGCCGTAGGGGATCTTGGAGGCGTCGATCACCTCGACGTGCGGGGGAAGCTCGGCGAGCAGTTCGCGCGGGGCGAGCCGGTCGGCGACGACCACGTCGGCGTCGGCGAGCAGGCGGCGGCCCCGGACGGTGATCAGGTCCGGGTCGCCCGGTCCGCCGCCGACCAGGGCGACGCCCGCGTCCCGGGCGCGGTACTGGCGGGCGGCGAGGGAGCCGTCGCGCAGGCCGGCCACGATGGAGTCGCGCAGGGCCGCGGAGTGCCGGGGATCGCCGGTGAGGACCGCGACGGTCGCGCCGGAGTCGTGGCCGGAGGCGGGCGTCCAGGCGGTGGCGGCGGAGGCGTCGTCGCTGCGGGAGCAGAACACCCGTAGCCGCTCGGCCTCGGCGGAGACGGCGGTGTTGACGGCCGGGTCGTCGGTGGCGACCAGCGCGTACCAGGTGTCGGCGAGGTCGCCGTCCGCGTACGGACGCCGGTGCCAGGTCAGCTCGCCGGCGTCGGCCATCGCGGAGACGGCGGGGGTGGTGGCCGGGGATATCAGGTGGATCTCGGCGCCGGCCGCGATCAGCGCGGGCAGCCGGCGCTGGGCGACCTGTCCGCCGCCGACGACCACGACGCGGCGGCCGGTGAGCAGCAGCCCGACGGGGTACGGGGTGAGGCCCCGGGTCGACGGGTGGGGGTGGGGGGTGGGCGCGGTCATGAGGGGGAGCTCCTGGGTGGGCGGCGGTGCTGGGGGGAGCCCCGTGCCGGCGCGCCCTTGAGCCGGTACGGGTTCGGTCCGGTCCTGTCCGGTCGGCCCGGTCGGTCCGGTCGGTCCGGTCGGTCCGGTCGGTCCGGTCGGGCGAACGGGCGAACGGGCGAACGGGCCGACCGGCGCCGGGTGCCGGGCGTCCGGTGCCCGGCGGGGTCGGCCGGACGGGGCCCGGGCGGGGCGGCCGCCCCCTCGCACGGCGGGGGCGGCCGGGCCGGGCGGGGTCAGGCCTTCTCGGTGACTCCGGCGGAGTCGAAGGTGGCTACATCGTGCATCGCCCGGGCCGCGCTCTGCACCAGCGGGAGGGCCAGCAGGGCGCCGGTGCCCTCGCCGAGCCGCAGGTCGAGGTCGATCAGCGGGCGCAGGCCGAGCTTGGCGAGCGCGGTCTGGTGGCCGGGCTCGGCGGAGCGGTGGCCCGCGATGCAGGCGGCCAGCACCTCGGGGGCGATGGCCTTGGCGACCAGGGCGGCCGAACCGGCGATCACGCCGTCCAGGATCACCGGGACGCGCAGCGAGGCCGCGCCGAGCAGGAACCCGGCGATCGCGGCGTGCTCCAGGCCGCCGACGGCCGACAGCACGCCGATCGGGTCGGCCGGGTCCGGCTTGTGCAGGTCGAGGGCCTGCCGGATCACCTCGACCTTGCGGGCGTGGGTCTCGTCGTCGATGCCGGTGCCGCGGCCGGTGACCTCGGCCGGGTCGGTCTCGGTGAAGACCGAGATCAGCGCGGCGGAGGCGGTGGTGTTGGCGATGCCCATGTCGCCGGTGATCAGCACCTTGTTGCCGGCCGCGACCAGGTCGCGGGCGGTCTCGATGCCGACCTCGATCGCGCGCAGCGCCTCGTCGCGGCTCATCGCCGGGCCCTGCGTCATGTCGTCGGTGCCGGGCTTGACCTTGCGCGGCAGCAGGCCGGTGGTGCGGCCCTGCTGGATGGCGTCCGGGAGTTCGGCGGCCACGCCGACGTCCACCACGCACACCTCGGTGCCGACCTGCGCGGCGAAGGAGTTGACCACCGCGCCGCCGGCCAGGAAGTTGCCGACCATCTGCGCGGTGACCTCCTGCGGCCACGGGGTGACGCCCTGGGCGTGCACGCCGTGGTCGCCCGCGAAGATCGCCACGCAGCCGGGCTCCGGGACCGGCGGCGGGCACTGCCGGGCCAGGCCGGACAGCTGGGCCGCGATCATCTCCAGCACGCCGAGCGAACCGGCGGGCTTGGTCATCCGCTTCTGCCGGTCCCACGCCTCGCCGAGCGCCTTGGCGTCCAGCGGACGGATGCCGCGCAGGGTGTCGGACAGCAGGTCGTGCGGCTCCTCGCCGGGCAGCGCGCGGTTGCCGTACTGCTCCTCGTGCACCACCCAGGACAGCGGGCGCTTCTTCGCCCAGCCCTGCTGCTGCAGCTCCGGCTCGTCCGGGAAGGCGTCCACATAGCCGACGCACAGGTAGGCGACGACCTCCAGGTGCTCGGGCAGACCCAGCTCGCGGACCAGCTCCTCCTCGTCGAAGAAGCTCACCCAGCCGACGCCCAGGCCCTCGGCGCGGGCCGCCAGCCACAGGTTCTCCACGGCCAGCGCGGCCGAGTACGGGGCCATCTGCGGCTGGGTGTGCCGGCCCAGGGTGTGCCGGCCGCCGCGGGTGCGGTCGGCGGTCACCACGATGTTGACCGGCGTCTCCAGGATCGCCTCGATCTTGATTTCCTTGAACTGCTTCGCCCGGCCCTTGGGCAGCGAGTCCGCGTACGCCTCGCGCTGACGCTCCGCCAGCTCGTGCATCTTCCGGCGGGTCTTCGCGGAGCGGATCACCACGAAGTCCCACGGCTGCGAGTAGCCGACACTCGGCGCGGTGTGCGCCGCCTCCAGCACCCGGATCAGCACCTCGTGCGGGATCGCGTCCGACCGGAAGCCGTTGCGCACGTCGCGCCGCTCCCGGATCACCTGGTGCACGGCCTCCCGCCCGGCCTCGTCGTAACCCGGCGCGGCGGGCGGGCGCTCCCCTTCGGCGGCCTCGGGCTCGGACTCGGACTCGGTGACGGTCTCGACCTCGGCGGCTTCGGCTTCGGCTTCGGCTTCGGCTTCGACGTCGGCTCCGGCGGTCTCTTCGACGGCCGCGGGCTGCGGCTGCTCGGCCTGCTCCGGTTCGGCCTCCGGCTGGGGCGCGGACTCGGCCTCGGGCGCCGCGACCGGCTCGACCGCCTGCTCGGCGACCGGCTCCACCGGCTGCTCGGCGACGGCTTCGGCCTCGGGCTGCGGCTGGGTCTCCTCGGCAGGGGCCTCAACGGCAGCCTCGGCGACTGGTTCCACCGGTTGCTCGGCGGCGGGGGCCTCGGCCTGCGCCTGCTCGGGGGCCGTGACGGCCTCAGGGGCCTCGGGGGCCTCGACCGCGGGCTGCTCGGCGACGGCCTCGGGCTGCGGCTCCGCGGCTGCCTGCGCGCCCTCGGGCTCCAGCAGCGGCAGGCCGGCGGGCGCGGCGAGGAAGGCGGAGATCCGCCGGTGCGCGCCCCGCCCGGACGACTTGCCCGCCGGGGCGGGGATCGGCGCCGCGGCGGCCTCGCCGCTCACCGTCTGCGCGGTCGCGGCCTCGACGGGCTGCGCGGCCTCGGGCTCGGCGGCGGGGGCCTGCGCGGACTGCTCCGCCGCGACGGTCTCCGGCTGCTCGGCCGACGGCGCGTCGACCGCCTCAACGGCGGTCGGCTCGGCGGCGGTCGGCTCGGCGGCGGTCGGCTCGGCGACGGCTTCCGGCTGCGGCTGCGGCTGCGGCTCGGACGGCGCGGGGGCCGCCTCGGCCACCACCGCCGCAGGTTCGACGGCCTCGACGGGCTCGACGGCCTCAACGGCCTCGACGGTCTCGGCGGCGGGTACGGCGGCCGGCGGCTCGACCTGCTGGGCCGGTTCCACGAACACCGGTGCCAGGTTCGCGGCGGGCCCGGCCACGGGGGCCACGGGGACCTCGACGGCCACCGGCTGCTCCACCACGGGCTCGGCGGCGGGCGCGGGAGCCTCGACGGCGACCGGCGCCTCGGCCACCGGCTCGACCGCCACGGGCGGCTCGACGACCGGCGGGGCCACGGCCACCGGCTCGGCGACGACCGCCGCCGCGGCGGCCTCCACCACCTGCGGCTGCGCCGGCGCGGGCACCTGCACGGCCGGAGCGGGCTGCGGCTGCGCCTGCGGCGGCACCGGGGCCTGCGTCTGCACGGCGGCCTGCTGCTGCACCGTTTCGGCGGTCAGCACCGGCACCCCGTACGCGGGCGTGCCGCCGGGGAGGGACGGGCCGCGGTCGGCGAGCGAGCGCACCGGGACGTGACCGGTCATCAGGGACGGGTCGGGGATCGGCGGCCCGGCGTGCAGCGGGCGGCGCGGCTGCGGCGGCGCCGGCTGCTGGACGGCGGCGGCGGTCGGCGCCGGAGCCGGGGTCACGGGCTGGGCCTGCGCCTGGGCCTGCGGAGCACCGAGGTGCAGGGTGCCGCTGCCGACCCCCTCCGCACCGGGCGCGGCCGGTGCGGCGGACGGCCCGGCGGCCGGTGCGGCGGCCGGCTCGACGGGCTGGGTGGCGGTCAGGACCGGGGGTGCGAGCGGCGGCCAGGACGGCGCGACGGGGGTGCCGGGCGGCTGCTCACCCGCGACGAGCGGCTCGCCGAGCGGCGCGACGAACGGCTCGGCCACCGGCTCCACGGCCGGCTCCGCGGCCGGTTCGGCGGACTCGACGGTGCCGTGCACGGCGTCGCCCCAGGCGGTCTGCGGGCCGGGCATCAGCAGGACGTCGTCCTCCTCGTCGCCGTCGGGCTGGTCGAGGAAGGTGTACGCGGGCCGCTGGTCGCCGTGCCAGGGCCCGGCGGGCGCGGCGGGCTGGAGGGGCGCGCCGAGGTGGTGCTCCGGGACGGGTCCGCCGGGCCCGGGTTCGGGCGCGAGGGGACCGGTACTGGGGGCGTGGCCGCCGTCGGTCATGTCAATGCTCCTTCCAGGCCGCTTGCGCGTCCTCGGCGGCTCCCCGAAGGCCCCGCCACTTCGCCGGGGCGGGGCCGCACCGACCCGTCCCTTACTCCATCGGCCGTCACCCGCACGGGTGGCGTGCCATCAGAAACAACGACGGCCCCGGGCAACCGGCACGACGGCGCGGCCGCTCCGGACCCTCACGGCATTCTTCCGGGCGGGTGCGCACCGCGTCGAATGCCCGCGAAGCGGGCCGTTCGGGTTGCAACGCGTCAAATCGGCGGTAACCGTGCCGGATCGGACACGGGACTGCCTCGACGGGTTGGTCCCCCGGGGAAACCCTACCGGCCGCGGCCGGACCGATCTCGAAACCCTGTCCGGATGCGACGGGGATCACCGTACCGCCGGGGACGGACGCTCCGCGGGGGCGTTACCGGAGGTCAGTCGTACGGTTCGCCCCAGATCAGCAGGGTGTAGTCGCCGCGTCCGAAGGAGGGTCCGCCGCCGGTGTCGGGTTCGGCGCGCAGGGGGGCGGACTGGAGCAGCAGGCCGTCGACGCGGTAGCCGGCGGCGTCCAGGATCTGGCGGGTCTCGGTGGCTTCGGCGAGGGTGCGGGCGACGGCGACCACCCGTTCGGGTTTGCGGGCGGCGACGGCGCGGACCATGGCGGGGCCGCCGTGTTCGACGGCGACGGCGTCGGGTTCGGGGAGGGCGCCGAGCACGTCGGGGCCGGAGCCGGCGGCGGTCTCGACCTCGACGCCGGCCTTGCGGGCGTTGGCGGAGATCCGGGCGCAGTCGGCGGGTTCGGCCTCGACGGCGACCACGGCGGCGCCGAACCGGGCGGCCTCGACGGCGAGCGCGCCGTCCCCGGCGCCGACGGTCCACAGCAGGTCGCCCGGTGCGGGGGCGAGCCGGGCCAGGGCCAGCGCGCGGACGTGCGGCGGGAGGGCGCGGGGGCGCCGGGCGTCGGCGTCCGCTCCGGCGTACGCCCGGCCGGGGAGCGCCCAGCCGCGCTGCGGGCCGGGGTGGTCGAGCGGTCGGCCGGCCAGCCAGCCGGAGGCGGCCTCGGCGGGCGGGACGTTGCCGATGACCAGGACGACGGAGGGGTCGCGCCAGTCGTGGTCGGGGACGCGTTCGGAGGTGAGGACGGTGACGTCCTCCTCGGCGGTGCCGAGCGCCTCGCAGACCACGAAGGTGCGGGGGACGCCGCGGAGCATCAGGGCGAGTTCGCTGGGCCCGGCGCCGCCGGTGGTGAGGACGGCGACCTTGGGGTGGGCGCGGCAGACGTTGGCGGCGCGGCGCAGCCGTCCGCCGTGGGCGGAGACCACCTGGGCGTCCTCCCAGGCCATTCCGGCCCGGGCGAAGGCGGTGGCCACCGAGGAGACGGCGGGCAGGACTTCGAGTTCGAGGCCGTACTCGGGGCGGCGCAGGGTGCGCACGACGCCGAAGAAGCCGGGGTCGCCCTCGGCGACGACGACGGCGGCGCCGCGGTGGTCGGCGATCTTCCGGGCGGCGGCCCGCAGGTCGGCCAGGCCGATGCGTTCGGCGCGTTCGGGGACGGGGAGGGCGGCGAGCTGGTAGGCCGCCCCGGCGACCAGGGTGGCTCCGGCGAGTGCGTCGGCGGCGCTCTGGGTCAAGGGGGTGCCGTCCCACCCGATGACCGTGATCCGGTCAGCCATCTGCGGCCGTTCTCCTCGTGCCGTGTGTCCGCCCCTGGTGGGGTGCGCCGCGGGCGCTCCCTGCGCAGAGGCTACCGCCTGGCCGGGGTGGTGCGGAGCCGTGGCGCGCGCCGGGGGCGTGAACAACCGGAGCACGACCGGGAACGAGGCCGGGAACGAGGCCGGGAGGCGGCTCGGGGGCAGGGGTGGCGGCGGCCGGGTCTCAGCGGCGCAGGGCGTGGTGGCGGTCGTCGGGGTGGACGGGTTCGGGCGGGTCGAGGTCCTCGGGGAGCAGGCTCCACACGATCAGGTCGGTGTGCTCCTCGGGGCCCGGGCCCCACTCCCCGCCGCGGACTATCGCCGCGTTGCGCAGCACGCCCTCGCTGATCGCGCCGGTCTTCTGGGCGACCTGCTGGGCGGCGGTGTTGCCGGCGGCGGTGCGCAGTTCGAGGCGCTGGAAGCCGCGGTCCTCGAACAGCCACTGGGCGGTGCCGAGGACGGCCTCGGGCGCGTAGCCCTCGCCGCGGGCCCAGGGGGCGGTGACGAAGCGGGCCTCGGTGGCGCGCAGGTGCCAGTCGGTGCGGTCGAGTTCGAGCAGGCCGACCAGCCGCTGGGTGAGGTGCTCGGTGACGGCGAAAACGATTCCGCGCCCCCGGGCGCGCCGTTCGGGGGCCTGACGGACGATCAGCTCGTGCGCGTCGGACTCGCGGTAGGGGCGGGGGTGTCCGGTCCAGGTCTGGACGAGTTCGTCGTCGAGCATGGCGGCCAGTGCGGGGGCGTCCTGGTCCTCAAGGGCGCGCAGCAGCAGCCGTTCGGTGCTGATGGCTGTCTCGGGGAAGTTCGCAACCATGCCGTCTCTCCTCGCCGGGTCGTGGACACACCGTACGCCCCGCCCCTTCGTCGGGCGTGCCAGCGTACCCGCTCCGCACCTCACGGCTCGTCAGCACGGTGCCCCCGGCGGGGAGGCCGGGGGCACCGCGGGGAGGTCCGGCGGGGCCGGGCGGGGTCGGACGGGGGGTCAGAACGCCGGGATGACGGCGCCCTGGAAGTTGTCGTCGATGTACTTCTTCACCTCGTCGGAGTGCAGCAGCTCGGCGAGCTTCTGGACCCGCGGGTCGCTCTCGTGGCCCTTCTTGACGGCGAGGATGTTGGCGTAGGGGTTGCCCTCGGCCTTCTCCAGCACCAGCGCGTCGGTGGCGGGCTTGAGGTTGGCGCCCAGCGCGTAGTTGCCGTTGATGACGGCGGCGTCGACGTCGTCGAGGGAGCGCGGCAGCTGGGCCGCCTCCAGCTCCTTGAACTTGAGGTTCTTCGGGTTGCCGGTGACGTCCTGGACGGTGGCGGTGGTGCCGGCGCCGTCCTTGAGGGTGATGACGTTGTTGTCGGCGAGCAGCTTGAGCGCCCGGCCCTCGTTGGTGGCGTCGCTGGGGACGGCGACCTGGGCGCCGTCCTTGAGCTCGGTGATGCTCTTGACCTTCTTGGAGTAGACGCCGAGCGGCTCCAGGTGGACGGTCTCGACCGAAACGACGTCCGTGCCGTTCTTCTTGTTGAAGTCGTCGAGGTAGGGCTGGTGCTGGAAGTAGTTCGCGTCCGCGGAGCCGTCCTGGACCGAGGTGTTGGGGGTCACGTAGTCGCTGACCTCCTTGATGTCCAGCTTGAGCCCGGCCTTGGCCGCCAGGTTGTCCTGCACGAACTTGAGGATCTGCGCGTGCGGGGTGGGGCTGGCGGCGACCACCAGGGGCTTGTTCGGGTCGGCGGAGGCGCCGGAGGAGTCCGAGGAGCAGGCGGCCAGGGTGAGCGCGAGGCCGGCGGCGGTGGCGGTCAGGGCGGTGGTCTTCAGGACGTTACGCACGAAAAGTGCCTTTCTGCGGGATGCGAACGGCCCTGGTGGGGCCGGGGTCCCGTCCCTCGGCTCTGGCGAGGGCGGGAAGTCAGTGCGAGGAGAGCAGGTCTTCCTCGGTGTCCTTCGGCCCGGCGCTGGCGGAGCGGAAGAAGCCGAGCGGGCTGCGGTAGTCGCCGCGGTGCGAGAGCCGGCGGGCGGCGAGGTCGCCGAGCAGCTGGATCACGGTGACGATGACCACGAGTTCGGCGACGATGACCCACATGAAGGTGGTCTCGAAGCGCTGGTAGCCGTAGCGGATGGCGAGGTCGCCGAGGCCGCCGCCGCCGACCGCGCCGGCCATCGCGGAGTAGCCGATCAGCGCGATCACCGTGGTGGTGGCGGAGGCGACCAGCGCGGGCAGCGCCTCGGGCAGCAGGGTCTTGCGGACGATGGAGCCGGTGCCGGCGCCCATCGACTTGAGCGCCTCGACCAGCCCGCCGTCCACCTCGCGGACGGAGGTCTCCACCAGCCGGGCGAAGAACGGGATCGCGCCGATCGCGAGCGGGACGCTGGCGGCCTGCCAGCCGAGCGTGGTGCCCGCGATCGCCCGGGTGAGCGGGATCACCGCGACGATCAGGATGACGAACGGGATGGAGCGCCCGACGTTGACGACCGCGCCGAGCACCCGGCTGACGGCCAGGTTCTGCAGCAGGCCGCCCTTGTCGGTGAGCACCAGCAGCAGCCCGATCGGCAGGCCGATCAGCAGGCTGGCGAGCCCGGCGATGCCGACCATGCCGAAGGTCTCCCAGGTGGCGGGCCACATCAGTTCCTGCATCTGGTCCCAGGTCATGCCGCCGCTCCGTTCGACAGGTCGAGGACGTCCACCTGGAGTCCCTGTTGGCGCAGGTAGCCGATCGGCACCACGTTGTCGGTGTGGCTGCCGGGCAGTTCGACCCGCATCCGGCCGACCAGGCGGCCGGCGATGGTCTCGACGGCCGCGCCGAGGATGCTGATGTCGATCTGGTAGGTGCGGGCCAGCTGGGAGACGAACGGCTGGGCGGGCGCGTCGCCCTGGAAGGTGATCTCCAGGACGGTGCGCGACCCCGCCTCCGAGGCCGCGGCCCGGGTGCCGTAGTCGCCGAGCGGGAAGAGGTCGCGGGCGATCCGGGAGTGGCCGTCGGCGAGCAGGTCGGTGAGCCGGCCGCTCTCGACGACCCGGCCGCCGCGCATCAGGGCGGCGGAGTCGCAGACCGACTTGATGACGTCCATCTCGTGGGTGATCAGCAGGACGGTCAGGCCGAGCTGCTGGTTGAGCTCGCGCAGCAGCTTGAGGATCGAGCGGGTGGTCTCCGGGTCGAGGGCGCTGGTGGCCTCGTCGGAGAGCAGCACCTTGGGGTCGCCGGCCAGGGCGCGGGCGATGCCGACGCGCTGCTTCTGGCCGCCGGAGAGCTGGGCGGGGTACTGGCGGGCCTTGTCGGCGAGGCCGACCAGGTCGAGCAGTTCGGCGGCCTTGCGGCGGCGCTCGCGCCGGTCCAGGCCGATGATCTCCAGCGGGAGTTCGACGTTCTGCTGGACGGTGCGCGAGGAGAGCAGGTTGAAGTGCTGGAAGACCATGCCGATCCGCTGCCGGGCCTCCCGCAGCTCGCGCCCGGCGCGCTCCCGGCCGCCGGAGAGCGCGGTCAGCTCCACGCCGTCGACGGTGACGGTGCCGGAGCTGGGCCGCTCCAGCAGGTTGACGCACCGGATCAGGGTGGACTTGCCGGCGCCGCTGGTGCCGACGACGCCGAACACCTCGCCCTGCCGCACGTGCAGGTCGACGTCGTCCAGTGCCCGGACCTCGCGGCCGCCGGAGCGGTAGACCTTGGTCAGGCCCTCGGTGGTGATCACAGCTGCTTCCGTTGTTCGTCGGCGGACGGTCGGCGGACGGCCGTGGGGGCGTCCGCGCCGATGGCGGGATGGGCACGCGGGTGCCCGGGAAGAGTGGCTGCCGGCTTCGTTCCGATCATGTCCGCCGATCGGGCGGGCCGCCCGTGGGCGTGGCCCTAACGAGTCATCAGCGGACGGGGGGTCAGCGGGCGCCGGGCGGTGGCCCTCAGCGGCGACACATTCGACGGCCGCACATGCGCGACTCACCTGCCGGCGTCGCGCCGGTGGGGATGCATGTCGTCGTCGTGGTCATGGAACCCAGTAAATCAGACATATGGTCCGTGTCCCAGATTTCAGGACCTATTGTCCGCATTGCGGACACGACCCTTGCGGCGCAAGCACTGCGGCGCCCGACCCCTCGTTCGGGTCGGGCGCCGCGTCGGGCCGGGCCGGGGTGCCGCGCGGCTCAGGCGGCCAGGCTGGTCGCCACCGGCTTGGCCAGGGTCACGATCGACAGCCGGCGGGACACCTCGCGCACCTCGGTCTCGCGGTAGCCGAGCCGGCGGTACAGCCGCAGGTTGCCCAGGCTGCGGTGGCCGGTGAACAGCTCGAAGCCGCCGGTCGCGCCGTCCTCGGCGAGCTGCGCCTCCAGCCCCTCCAGCAGGCGGCGGCCCAGGCCGTGCCGCTGCATCCGCGGGTGCACCACCAGCCGGCCGATCCGGCCGACGCCCTGGGCGTCCACCCAGCCGCGGACGCTGCCCACCACCTCGTCGCCGAGCCGGGCCACCAGCACCCGGTGCTCGGACATCTCGGCCTGGAGGCTCTCCAGGGTCTGGGTCAGCGGCTCCAGCGTCCAGTCGCCGTACAGCTCCGCCTCGCTCTGATAACCGAGGTACTGGAGCTTGAGGATCTGCTCCGCCTCCTCCGGTCGTGCCGCTGCGATGATCACACTCATGCCCATGTGCGGGGGCCTCCATCGTTAAGTGCCCGGCGCGTGCGAGTGAGGGTCCGGCACCGGTTCCTGTCCGAGGTGTGCCCGGACGGGGATCTGCCCGGCCCGGGGAAAGCGCGACGCGCCCCGCCGGACGGTGGCCCGGACAGCCGGAACTGACACGCTCACGCTCAGTATCCGGGGAGTCGGGCGACCGTCAAGAGAGACGTTCGCCACCGCTCTACCCAGACGACCGCTGCTCTCAACCTTCCCGACGCCCGACGTGGCGAGCGTCACGCCCGCCCGGGCGCCCCCGCGTCACCCGTTCGGCCGGATGTTCCGGTTGACCCGGAACAGGTTCGCCGGGTCGTACCGCTCCTTCAGCGTCACCAGCCGCTCGTACTTCGCCAGCCCGTACGCCTCCACCACCCGGCCCTGCCCCTCGGCGCCCATCAGGTTCACGTACGCGCCGCCCGAGGAGAACGGCCGCATCGCCTCCCAGCACCGCCGGACCCACGCCGCGTGCGGCTCCGCCGGGCCGTCGGTCCAGCGCGCCACCGCGCTCAGCAGGTACGGCGCCGTCCGGTACGTGTACGCGGTGTCCTCCGGCCCCACCCGGGCCACCGCGCCGCCCAGGAACGCCAGCTGCACCCGGGCCGACGGGCCCGGCAGCGCGTCGACCTGCTCGGCCAGCCGGTCGATCGCCGCCGCGTCCAGCACCGACAGGAACTCCGAGCGCCCCACGTTGCCCGCCCCCGGGCCCAGGCCGGCGTCCAGCATCCGCTGCCACAGCGGGTACGGCCGGGTCTGCACGGTGTCCGCGACCACCCCCGGCAGGGCGCGCAGCGGCGCCACCGCCTCCCGTCCCCGGTCGGCCCGGCCCGACCAGCACAGGCCGATCCGCAGCACCGTCCGGTCCGGCAGCTGCGGCATCCCGCGCGGGCGCCCGAACTCCACCATCACGGTCAGGCCGTCCGGGGCGTCCGCCGTGAAGTCCCGCACCGCGGCGAGGGTCGGCGCCAGCAGTTCCACCGGCACGTACACCGCCCCGCACAGCAGGTGCGGCCCCACCCGGTGCAGCCGGTACGTGAAGGAGGTCACCACCCCGAAGTTGCCGCCGCCCCCGCGCAGCCCCGCGAACAGCTCCGGGTGCGCCGCCGCGCTCGCCGTCAGCAGCCGCCCCTCGGCGGTCACCACGTCCGCCTCCACCAGGTTGTCGCAGGTCAGCCCGTACGCCCGGGCCAGCCAGCCGACTCCCCCGCCGAGCGTCGTCCCCGCGATGCCCGCCGCCGAGTACGGCGCGCCCGTGGTCGCCAGGTCGAACGCCTGCGTCTCGTGGTCGAACGCCCCCCAGGTCACCCCCGGCTGCGCCCGGGCGAGCCGCCGGGCCGGGTCCACCCGGACGCCGGTCAGCCGGGACAGGTCGATCAGCATGCCGCCGTCGCAGGTGCCCAGGCCCGCCAGGCTGTGCCCGGCGCCCCGCACGGCGGCAGGCAGGCCGTGCTCCCGGGCCACCGCGACGGCCTGGAGCACGTCGGCGACGCCGCTGCACCGGGCGATCAGCCCGGGCCGCCGGTCCACCGCCGCGTTCCACACCGTCCGCGCCTCGTCGTACCCGGCGTCCCCGGGCACCACGATCTCGCCCCGGAACCCCTCGGCGAGCGCCATGGCTGCTGTGGCCATGGCTCCAGGGTAGGCCGGGAGGCGGCCGGGGGCCCGGGGAACGGCGGGCCCGAAGCCGTTCCGCCGCTCCCCCGGGCGGGCGCCTGCCGGAGACCTCTCAGCCCAGCCAGGACTGCTGGGCGGCGAGGTCCTCCTTGATCTCGGCGAGCTGGACGGCGACGGCCGACGGGGCGGTGCCGCCGCGGCCGTTGCGGGAGGCGATCGCGCCGTGGACCGAGAGGACGGTGCGGACCTCGGGGGTGAGGTGCGGGGAGATCGCGGCGAACTGGGCGTCCGTCAGGTCGGAGAGCTCGATGCCCTCGGCCTCGCAGACCTTGACGCAGGCGCCGGCCACCTCGTGCGCGACCCGGAACGGGACGCCCTGCCTGACCAGCCACTCGGCGATGTCGGTGGCGAGCGAGAAGCCGGCCGGGGCCAGCTCCTCCAGCCGCTCGCGGTGCACCGTCAGGGTGGCGATCATGCCGGTGAAGGCGGGCAGCAGGACCTCCAGGGTGTCGCAGGAGTCGAAGACCGGCTCCTTGTCCTCCTGGAGGTCGCGGTTGTAGGCGAGCGGCAGCGCCTTGAGGGTGGCCAGCAGGCCGGTCAGGTTGCCGATCAGGCGGCCGGACTTGCCGCGGGCGAGCTCGGCGATGTCGGGGTTCTTCTTCTGCGGCATGATCGACGACCCGGTGGAGAAGGCGTCGTGCAGCGTGATGAAGCCGAACTCCTTGGTGTTCCAGATGATGATCTCCTCCGCGATCCGCGAGAGGTTGATGCCGATCATCGCGGTGACGAAGGCGAACTCGGCGACGAAGTCGCGCGAGGCGGTGCCGTCGATCGAGTTGCCCACCGAGCCGCGCTCGAAGCCGAGTTCGGCGGCGACGGCCTCCGGGTCGAGGCCGAGCGAGGAGCCGGCCAGCGCGCCGGAGCCGTACGGCGAGACGGCGGTGCGGGCGTCCCACTGGCGCAGCCGCTCGGCGTCCCGGCCGAGGGCCTGGACGTGGGCGAGGACGTGGTGGGCGAACAGCACCGGCTGGGCGTGCTGGAGGTGGGTGCGGCCGGGCATCGCGGTGGCGGGGTGGGCCTCGGCGAGGCCGACCAGGGCGTGCTGGAGGTCGAGGACCAGCGCCCCGATGATCTTGCCGTGGTCGCGCAGGTACATCCGGAACAGGGTGGCGATCTGGTCGTTGCGCGAGCGCCCGGCGCGCAGCTTGCCGCCGAGGTCGGGGCCGAGGCGCTCCAGCAGGCCGCGCTCCAGGGCGGTGTGGACGTCCTCGTCGGCGACGGTGCCCACGAACGCGCCGGACTCGACGTCGGCCAGCAGCTGGTCCAACCCGGCCAGCATGGCGTCGAGTTCGGCCGCGCTGAGCAGCCCGGCCCCGTGCAGGACCCGGGCGTGCGCCTTGGAGCCGGCGATGTCGTAGGGGGCGAGCCGCCAGTCGAAGTGGACGGAGGCGGAGAGCTTGGCCAGGGCCTCGGAGGGGCCGTCGGCGAAGCGCGCGCCCCAGAGGCGGACGTCTGCGGGCTGGTCGGCGGTCATCGCGTGGGCTCCTTCGGGTGTGGCACAGCAGGTCTGGGTGCGGCACCGCCCCGGCCACCCGTGCGTCGACGGGGTGCCGGGGCAGCGCTACCGGTGGTGGGTCAGGCCAGGTCGCGGCGGGCGGCGATCTTCGAGGACATGCCGAAGATCTCGATGAAGCCCTTGGACATGGACTGGTCGAAGGTGTCGCCGGTGTCGTAGGTGGCGAGGTTGAAGTCGTACAGCGACCGGTCCGACTTGCGGCCGTTGACCACGGCGCGGCCGCCGTGCAGGACCATCCGGATCTCGCCGGAGACGTGCTGGTTGGCCTCGTTGACGAAGCCGTCCAGGGCGCGCTTGAGTGGGGAGAACCAGAGGCCGTCGTAGACCAGCTCGGCCCAGCGCTGCTCGACCTGCCGCTTGTAGCGGGCCAGCTCGCGCTCGACGGTGACGTTCTCCAGGGCCTGGTGGGCGGTGATCAGGGCGATCGCGCCGGGGGCCTCGTAGATCTCGCGGGACTTGATGCCGACCAGGCGGTCCTCGACCATGTCGAGGCGGCCGATGCCCTGGGCGCCGGCCCGCTTGTTGAGCTCCTCGATGGCCTGGAGGACGGTGACCTTGCGGCCGTCGATCGCGACCGGGACGCCGGCCTCGAAAGTGATGACGACCTCGTCGGCCTCGCGCGGGGCGGCCGGGTCCTGGGTGTACTCGTAGACGTCCTCGATCGGGGCGTTCCAGATGTCTTCCAGGAAGCCGGTCTCGACGGCGCGGCCGAAGACGTTCTGGTCGATCGAGTACGGGTTCTTCTTGGTGGTGACGATCGGGAGGTTCTTGGCCTCGGCGAAGGCGATCGCCTTGTCGCGGGTCATCGCGTAGTCGCGGACCGGGGCGATGCACTTCAGGCTCGGGGCCAGCGACTGGATGCCGACCTCGAAGCGGACCTGGTCGTTGCCCTTGCCGGTGCAGCCGTGGGCGACGGTGGTGGCGCCGTGCTTCTGCGCGGCGGCGACCAGGTGCTTGACGATCACCGGGCGGGAGAGCGCGGAGACCAGCGGGTACTGGCCCTGGTACAGCGCGTTGGCCTTGAGGGCCGGCAGGCAGTACTCGTCGGCGAACTCGTCGCGGGCGTCGGCGACCTCGGCCTCGACGGCGCCGCAGTCGAGCGCGCGCTGGCGGATGACCTCCAGGTCCTCGCCGCCCTGGCCGACGTCGACGGCGACGGCGATGACCTCGGCGCCGGTCTCCTCGGCGATCCAGCCGATGCAGACGGACGTGTCCAGACCGCCCGAGTAGGCGAGTACGACGCGATCGGTCACGGCTATCTCCATTCACAACACAGGTTCCATGCGGCGTTAGGCATAAGTATGCACCACCGCGTATGAGTTCACAAACCAGTACCGCACAGCGCGTGTGGAACGCCTCGGAACTACTGCGACTTGGCCTGGGCGAGTTGCATCAGGTGGTCGGCGAGCGCCTGCCCGCCGGCCGCGTCGCGGCTGATCAGCAGCACGGTGTCGTCCCCGGCGATGGTGCCGAGGATCTCGAACACCTCCGCGGTGTCGATCGCGGAGGCCAGGAACTGGGCCGCGCCCGGCGGGGTGCGCAGCACCACCAGGTTGCCGGAGGCGGTGGCGGAGACCATCAGCTCGCCCGCCAGCCGGGCCATCCGGGCCTCGCTGGCGGACTCGCCCATCGGGGCGCGCGGGGTGCGGTCCCCGCCCTCGGCCGGGACGGCGTAGATGAGCGCGCCGTCCCGGTTGCGGATCTTCACCGCGCCGAGCTCGTCCAGGTCCCGGGAGAGGGTGGCCTGGGTGACCACGAGTCCGTCGTCGGCGAGCAGCTTGGCGAGCTGGCTCTGCGAGCGGACGGGCTGACGGGTCAGCAGGTCCACGATCCGCCGGTGGCGCGCGGTGCGGGTCTGCGGGACCTGCGGCGTGGGGCCGGTGGCGGGGGTCGCGGGCTCGGAGCGGGGTTCGGTCATAACTGATGATTCTCCTGAAAGACGCTCAGCTGTTCGCGTCGGGGGCGGCTTCGCGGACCGTCCGGAGGATCTCGGGCAGCGCGGCGAGGAAGGTGTCGGCTTGCTCCTCGGTGAGCACCAGCGGCGGGACCAGCCGGACGGCGTCCGCGGTGGCGGCGTTGACCAGGAAGCCGGCCTCCTGGGCGGCGGCCTGGACCTTCCCGGCCACCGGCGCGGTCAGCACGATGCCCAGCAGCAGGCCCTTGCCCCGGACGTGGTCGACCAGCGGGTCGCCGATCGCCTCGATCCCGGTGCGCAGCCGCTCGCCGAGCTTGGCGGCGTGCTCCAGCAGGCCCTGCCGCTCGATGGTGTCCAGGACGGCGAGGCCGGCCGCGGCGACCACCGGGTTGCCGCCGAAGGTGGTGCCGTGGTGGCCGGGGCCGAGCAGGTCGGCGGCCGGGCCGAAGGCGAGCACGGCGCCGATCGGCAGGCCGCCGCCGAGGCCCTTGGCGAGGGTGACGAGGTCGGGGTCGACGCCCTCGGTCGCCTGGTGGGCGTACCAGTGGCCGGTGCGGC
Source organism: Kitasatospora fiedleri (assembly GCF_948472415.1). Classification (NCBI taxonomy): domain Bacteria; kingdom Bacillati; phylum Actinomycetota; class Actinomycetes; order Kitasatosporales; family Streptomycetaceae; genus Kitasatospora; species Kitasatospora fiedleri. Next base: position 1,420,176 of record NZ_OX419519.1, read on the forward strand.
CGATGCCGGTCTGGATCTCGTCCAGGACCAGCAGGGTGCCGGTGGCGCGGGTGATCTCGCGGGCCGCCCGCAGGTAGCCCTCGGGGAGCGGGATGGCGCCGTTCTCGCCCTGGATCGGCTCCAGGAAGACCGCGGCGGTGTCGGTGGTGACGGCCGCGCGCAGGGCCTCGACGTCGCCGAGCGGGACGTGCGTGACGTCGCCGGGCAGCGGCCGGAACGGGTCCTGCTTGCCGGGCTGGGCGGTGAGCGCGAGGGCGCCCATGGTGCGGCCGTGGAAGGCGCCCTGGAGCGAGACCAGGTGGGTGCGGCCGGTCAGCCGGGAGATCTTGAAGGCGGCCTCGTTGGCCTCGGTGCCGGAGTTGCAGAAGAACACCCGGCCCGGGCGGCCGTCCAGCTCGATCAGCTTCTCGGCCAGCCGGATGGTCGGCTCGGCCGTGAACAGGTTGGAGACGTGGCCCAGGGTGGTGATCTGCCCGGTCACCGCCTCGACGACCGCCGGGTGGGCGGTGCCCAGCGCGTTGACGGCGATGCCGCCGACCAGGTCGAGGTAGCGCTTGCCGTCGGCGTCCCACAGCAGCGGGCCCTCGCCGCGCACCAGCGGGATGCGCGGGGTGCCGTAGTTGTTCATCAGGGCGTGCCGGTAGCGCTCGATGATGGCGTCGTTGCTGCTCATGCCAGTCCCCCCAGTACGGTGCTCTCGTCGTCCGGCACGACCATGGTGCCGATGCCCTCGTCGGTGAAGATCTCCAGCAGCAGGCTGTGCTGGACGCGGCCGTCCAGGACGCGGGCGGTGCCCACGCCGGAGCGGACGGCGCGCAGGCAGCCCTCCATCTTGGGGAGCATGCCGGTGGCCAGGGTGGGGAGCATCTCCTCCAACTCGCCGGCGGTCAGCTGGCTGATCACGTCGTCGGAGTCGGGCCAGTCCTTGTACAGGCCCTCGACGTCGGTGAGCACGACCAGCATCTCGGCGCCGAGCGCGACCGCCATGGCGGCGGCGGCGGTGTCGGCGTTGATGTTGTAGACGTGGCCGTCGGTGCCGCGGGCGATCGAGGAGATCACCGGGATGCGGCCGTCGGCGATCAGCGCCTTCACCGCGCCGGCCTCGATGTTGACGATGTCGCCGACCAGGCCGATGTCGACCTGCTCGCCGTCGACCACGGCGTAGCGCTTGGCGGCGGTCATGGTGTGGGCGTCCTCGCCGGTCATGCCGACGGCGAACGGGCCGTGCGCGTTGAGCAGGCCGACCAGTTCGCGCTGGACCTGCCCGGAGAGCACCATCCGGACCACGTCCATGGTCTCGGGGGTGGTGACGCGCAGGCCGGCGGTGAAGGAGGACTCCAGGCCGAGCTTCTCCAGCTGGGCGCTGATCTGCGGGCCGCCGCCGTGCACGACGACGGGGTGCAGTCCGGCGTACCGGAGGAAGACGACGTCCTGGGCGAACGCGGCCTTGAGGTCCTCGTCGACCATGGCGTTGCCGCCGAACTTGATGACCACGGTCTTGCCGTGGAAGCGCTCCAGCCAGGGCAGCGCCTCGATCAGGGTGCGGGCCTTGGGCAGGGCGGCGTTGCTGCGGGCCTGTTCGCCCTTGGGTGCGATCTGCATGGCGGTGTGTCGGCCCCCGTGGGTCAGCTGGAGTAGGCGCTGTTCTCGTGCACGTACTCGGCGGTCAGGTCGTTGGTCCAGATGCTGGCCGAGGCCCGACCGGCCTTGAGGTCGGCGGTGATGACGACCTCGCGGTCCTTCATCGAGACCAGGTCGCGGTCCTCTCCGACGCCGCCGTCGCGGCAGACCCAGACGCCGTTGATGGCGACGTCCAGCCGGTCGGGGTCGAAGGCGGCGGAGGTGGTGCCGATCGCGGACAGCACCCGGCCCCAGTTGGGGTCCTCGCCGTGGATGGCGCACTTGAGCAGGTTGCTGCGGGAGACGGTGCGGGCGACGTCGACGGCCTCCTCCTCGGTGGCGGCGTTGACCACGTCGATCCGGATGTCCTTGGAGGCACCCTCGGCGTCGCCGATCAACTGGCGGGCCAGGTCGGCGCAGACGGTGCGCACGGCCTCGGCGAACTCGGCCTGCTCGGGGGCGACCGCGGAGGCGCCGGAGGCGAGCAGCAGCACGGTGTCGTTGGTGGACATGCAGCCGTCGGAGTCGACCCGGTCGAAGGTAGTGCGGATGGCGTCGCGCAGCGCGGCGTCGAGACCGGCGGAGTCGACCTCGGCGTCGGTGGTGAGCACGACCAGCATGGTGGCCAGGCCGGGGGCGAGCATGCCCGCGCCCTTGGCCATGCCGCCGACCGTCCAGCCGGCCGGGGCGGTGACCTGGGCGGTCTTGTGCACGGTGTCGGTGGTCTTGATGGCGATCGCGGCGCTCTCGCCGCCGGTCTCCGACAGGGCGGCGACGGCGAGTTCGACGCCGGGCAGCAGCCTGTCCATCGGCAGCCGGACGCCGATCAGGCCGGTGGAGCAGACCGCGACCTCGATCGCGCCGATCCCGAGTTCGGCGGCGACCTTCTCGGCGGTGGCGTGGGTGTCCTGGAAGCCCCCGGGGCCGGTGCAGGCGTTGGCGCCGCCGGAGTTGAGGACCACGGCCGCCAGCTCGCCGTCGTTCAGCACCTGGCGCGACCACTTGACCGGGGCGGCGTGCACCCGGTTGGAGGTGAACACGCCGGCAGCGGTGTGCCGCGGGCCGTCGTTGACGACCAGCGCGAGGTCCGGGGTGCCGGACGCCTTGATGCCCGCGGTGACGCCCGCCGCGCGGAAGCCCCGGGCCGCGGTGACGCCGACGTTCTGGTCCTGGGGGGTGGTCACGGTGCGACTCCGTTCAGCGGGAGGCCGAGCTCCTCGGGGAGGCCGAGGGCGATGTTCATGCTCTGCACCGCGCCGCCCGCGGTGCCCTTCACCAGGTTGTCGATCGCGCTGATCGCGATGATCCGCCCGGCGTGCTCGTCCAGCACCACCTGTAGCACCGCCGCGTTCGACCCGTACACGGACGAGGTGTGCGGCCACTGGCCCTCGGGCAGCAGGTGGACGAACGGCTCGTCGCCGTACGCCTTCTCGTACGCGGCGCGCAGCTCGGCGCCGGTGGTGCCGGGCCTGGCCTTGGCCGAGCAGGTGGCGAGGATGCCGCGCGGCATCGGCGCCAGGGTGGGCGTGAAGGAGACGGTGACCGGCTCGCCCGCGAGCGGGGTCAGGTTCTGCGCCATCTCCGGGGTGTGCCGGTGGCCGCCGCCGACGCCGTACGGGCTCATCGAGCCCATCACCTCGCTGCCCAGCAGGTGCGCCTTGGCGGCCTTGCCCGCGCCGGAGGTGCCGGACGCGGCGGTGATCACCGCCTCCGGCTCGGCCAGGCCCGCGGCGAACATCGGGTACATCGCCAGCGTGACGGCGGTCGGGTAGCAGCCCGGCACGGCGATCCGCCGGCTGCCGCGCAGCGCCTCGCGGTGGCCGGGCAGCTCGGGCAGGCCGTACGGCCACGTCCCGGCGTGCGGGGAGCCGTAGAACTGCTCCCAGTCGGCCGCCGACTTCAGCCGGTGGTCGGCGCCCAGGTCGACCACCAGGACGTCCTCGCCGAGCTGGGCGGCGATCTCCGCGGACTGCCCGTGCGGCAGGCCGAGGAACACGATGTCGTGCCCGGCCAGCGTCTGCGGGTCGGTCGGCTCCAGCACCCGGTCGGCCAGGCCGATCAGGTGCGGCTGCAGCGCGCCGAACCGCCGGCCCGCGTTGGAACCGCCGGTCAGCGCCCCGATCTCCACCTCCGGGTGCGCCTGCAGCAGTCGCAGCACCTCACCGCCCGCGTACCCGCTCGCTCCGGCTACGGCTACTCGCAATACCATGGCATTCCCTCCTGAAGCCCGGCATGAATATACGCACCCCAGCAAAATCATGCAAGGATGCGGCAGGCCCGAACCCGGTCGCACCCGCCTCCCGGGGGGCGCCGATGGCCGATCTCGCCGCCGCGGCACGGCCGTTGACCGGAGACGACCCCCGCGGCGGCCGCTCGATCAGGGTCCGGGACCGCCCCGGCGGACGGCTGCGCGCCCCCGCCCCGCCCGGCCGGTCGACCGCACGCACGCCCGGCGGGGCGAGAGGTGAGCCGCTCCCCCTCGCCCGGAGGCGAGTTGACGATCCGTCAGCTCTGCGCGCCCGCGTCGGTGGAGGCGCGGACGACGAGCTGCGGGGGGAAACGTTCGACGTTCTCGGCGCGGGCGGGGGCCGGGGCCTGGAGGAGGGTGAGGGCGCGTTCGGCCATGTCGGCGAGCGGGTGGCGGATGGAGGTGATCGGGGGGTCGAGGAGTTCGAGCAGTTCGGTGTCGTCGAAGCCGGTGACGGCGATCTCGCCGGGGACGGAGACCGCCGAGCGCTGGAGGGTGCTGACCAGGCCGACGGCGAGGACGTCCGCGCCGCAGACGACGGCGTCGATCTCGGTGCGGCGTTCGGCGACGCGGCGCCCGGCGGTGCGGCCGGCGTCGGTGGTGAAGCTGGGCAGCAGGACGGTGGTGGCGTCGGCGCCGCGGGCGGAGGTGAAGGCGGCGAGGCGTTCCGCGCCGGAGGAGGACGCCTGGTCGGCGGCGACCAGGGCGATCCGGCGGCGGCCGAGGGCGTCGAGGTGGTCGAGGAGCAGGCGCATCGCGGCCGCGTTGTCGAGCGTGACGGCGACGGTGCCGGAGTCGTGCGCCCAGCGGTCGAACAGGACCACGGGGGCGCGCCCGGCGGCGGCCCGGACGGCGACCCCGGAGGCGGCGGCGGAGACCGGGACGACCAGCAGCCCGTCCACCCGTCCGCTCAGCAGGGTCTCGATCTGCTCCGCCTCGATGGCCGGCGAGTTCGCCGCGTCGGAGACCACCAACTGCCCGCCGGCCGCCCGGACCTGCTGGGCGATGGCGTCGGCGAGCTGGACGAAGTACGGGTTGGCGAGCGAGGGGACGACCACGCCGACGGTGCCGGTGGTGCCGGTGCGCAGCGCCCGCGCGGAGTGGTTGGTGCGGTAGCCGAGCCGCCGGGCGGCCTCCTCGACGCGGCGGGCGAGGTCGGGGTCGACGTTGCGCGGGTGCCGGCCAGGACGCGCGAGGCGGTGGCGCGGGAGACGCCGGCGGCGGCGGCCACGTCGAGGAGTCGGGGCGCTGTCACGTGGGGGTCCTCCCCGGTCGGAGCGGTCGTAGCGGTCGGAACGGTCGGAACGGTCGGAATGGTGGAGCGGCTGAACGGTCGAGGGGTCGAGCGGTCCTGGGCGGGCGCGGCGCCGGTTCCGGAACGGTGCACGCCGGGCCTCGGAACGGCGGGTGGCGCCCCGGTGGACCCGGGTCGGCGCAATGCGCAGCACGAGGGTACTTGACGGCCTGTGAGCGCTGGTCCAGAGTGTGGGAGATCGATCTCCCGAGGAGTCCGGATGCCGTCCATCACCGTCGTCGGTTCGGTCAACCGCGACCTCGTCCTGACCGTCGAGGACCTGCCGCGGCCCGGCGAGACCGTGCTCGCGCGGGGCTTCGTCGAGGGCGTCGGCGGCAAGGGCGCCAACCAGGCCGTCGCGGCGGCCCGGCTCGGCTCGCAGGTGCGCCTGGTGGCCCGGGTCGGGGCGGACGCGGCGCCGATCCGGCGGGCGCTGGCCGCCGAGGGCGTGGACCTCGACGCGGTGCTCACCGCGCCGGACGCCAGTACCGGGATCGCCTCGGTGGTGGTCGACCGCGCGGGCGAGAACACCATCGTGGTCAACCCGGGCGCGAACGCCGTGCTCTCGGTCGAGGACCTGCCGCAGTGGCTGGCCCGCACGCCCGGCGAGGTGCTCCTGGTCCAGCACGAGGTGGCCGCCGAGGTGGTGGCCGCCGCGGTGCTGCGGGCCCGCGAGCAGGGCGGCACGGTCGTGCTCAACCCGGCCCCGGCCCGTCCGGTCGCCCCCGAGGTGCTGGCCGCCGTCGACGTCCTGGTCCCCAACCTGGGCGAGCTGGCCGCCCTGCTCGGCGCCGAGCCCGTCACCGGACTGCCCGCCGCGCGCGAGCTGCTGGAGCGCGCCGCGCTGCCCTGCGGGGCGGTGGTGGTCACGCTCGGCGCGGACGGGGCGCTGATCAAGCGGCCGGGCCGCCCCGGCAGCGTCCACCTGCCCGCCCCGGTGGTGGACGCCATCGACACCGTCGGCGCCGGCGACACCTTCTGCGGCGCGCTCGCCGACGCGCTCGCCCGCGGCGCCGACCTGCCCACCGCCGCGGCCCGCGCCGTCCGGGCGGCCTCGCTGGCCGTCACCGGGCTCGGCGCCCAGTCCTCGATGCCCCGTGCGGCGCAGCTCGACTCCCCCGGGCCCGCCGCGTCCTGAACCCGCCCCCTCCGCGACGTCCCGGCGTCCCGGCGTCCTGAACCGCCCGCGGCGTCCTGAACCGCCCGCGACGTCCTGAACCGCCCGCGACGTCCCGAACCGCCCGCGACGTCCCGCCGTCCCGACCACCCCGCCGTACCGCTTCCCCCGCACCGCCTGTTCAACGGAGAACACCCATGCGCAGCCTCAAGCTCGGCCTGTTCGAGAACGCCCAGACCAACGCCAGCGGCACCGCCACCTGGCGGCACCCCGACAGCCGCCGCCACCTGTTCGACACCCTCGGCTACTGGCGCGAGGTCGCGCGGCTGTGCGAGGACGCCAAGCTGGACTTCCTGTTCCTGGCCGACGCCTGGGGCTGGTCGGAGATCGACGGGGTGCGCCCGCCGATCGCCACCGAGGAGACGCTCGACCTGCCGCGGCTGGACCCGTTCGTGATCGCCTCGGCGCTGCTGGCCTCCACCACCGACCTGGGCCTGGTGGTGACCGGCTCGGTGCTGGTCGAACCGCCGTACGCGTTCGCCCGCCGGCTGGCCACCCTGGACCAGCTCTCCGGCGGCCGCCTGGGCTGGAACGTGGTGACCACCGGCACCGCCGACACCGCCGTGAAGGCGTTCGGGATGGACATGGTCGCGCACGACGACCGGTACGCGATGGCCGAGGACTTCCTCGACCTGGTCTACAAGTACTGGGAGGGCGCCTGGGAGCCGGACGCCCTGGAGAAGGACAAGGCCGGCCGGTTCGCCGACCCGGCGAAGGTGCACCAGGTCGCGCACGAGGGCCCGTACTTCCGCTCGCACGGCTACGGCAACACCGCCCGCTCCCCGCAGGGCACCCCGGTGCTGTTCCAGGCCGGCGCGTCCCCGGCGGGCCGCCGGGTCGGCGGACGGCACGGCGAGTGCATGTTCGTCGGCAGCGGCAGCGTCGAGCAGCTGGCCGGCCACACCGAGGCGATCCGCGCGGAGGCCGTGCGGGCCGGGCGCGGGGCCGACGGGGTCAAGGTGATGTCGGCGTTCTCCTGCGTGGTCGGCGCGACCACCTCGGACGCCGAGCGCCGCTGGCAGCGGGTGCTGGACGCCCAGCGCCCGGAGGTCACCGTCGCCTCGTACGCGATGTTCACCGGCCTGGACCTGTCCTCGTACGCGCCGGACACCCCGATGACCGAGCTGTCCACCGAGATGTCGCAGACCCAGGTCGCCCGGTTCGCGGGGAAGACGGTCGGCGACGTGCTCGCCGACTGGCACACCCACGGGGTGGGCGCCCGCCCGGTGGTCGGCACCGCCGAGGAGATCGCCGACGAGCTCTGCGCCCTGGCGGAGGGCGCCGACCTGGACGGCTTCCTGCTCTCGCCGACCGTCCAGCCGGCCTCCACGGTCGAGTTCGTCGAGTCGGTGCTGCCGATCCTGCGCGAGCGCGGCGCGTTCCGCGGCGCGTACGCGGACGGCGAGTCGCTGCGCGAGCGCCTGACCGGCTCCGGCGACCGGGCGCTGCCCGCCGGCCACCCGGCCGCGCGGCACCGCCACTGACCCGCTCCCCGCTTCCTCCTCCCTCCCCCTTCCCCGCACCACTTCAGGCAGCACGGGCACGACGCACCAGGCATGACGAGAGGACGGCGACGGTCATGGCCACCACCGACCGAAACCCCAGCATTTCTTCCGAGTTGGACGCGGGCGCGCTGCGGCGGGCGTTCGGGGCGTACCCGACCGGCGTGGTCGCGGTCGGCGCGCTGCGCGACGGCGGGCCGGTCGGGTTCGCGGCCAGCTCCTTCGTGTCGATCTCGCTGGAGCCGCCGATGGTGGCGATCAGCGTGGCCCGCGCCTCCACCACCTGGCCCCGGCTGGCCGGGGCCCCGGTGCTCGGCCTGAGCGTGCTCAGCCGCGGCCAGGGCGCGCTGTGCCGCAGGCTCGCCTCCCGGGCGGGCGACCGGTTCGACGGCACGCCCTGGCAGGCGACGGCCGACGGCGCGGTGCTGATCCACGACGCCGCGCTGTGGCTGACCGCCCGGGTCGGCCCGGTGCACGACGGCGGGGACCACGAGATCGTCCTGCTGGAACTGCTGGGCGCCGAACTGTTCCCGGGCGTGGAGCCGTTGGTCTTCCACACCAGCCAGTTCCGCGAGCTCACCCCGCATGCCTGAGCGGCGGCCGGCGCCCCTGTCCGGCACCGTCGTCCACGGTGCCGGCCGGGGGCGGGGCCTGGGCCTCCCCACCGCGAACCTCTCCCCCGCGCCCGGCGCGGTCGTCCCGCCGCCCGCGATCTACAGCGGCTGGCTGACCCGCCCGTCGACCGGGGACGTGCACCGGGCGACGATCAGCATCGGCACCAACCCGACCTTCGGCGACTCGTCCGAGGTCCACGTCGAGGTGCACTGCCACGACGCCCCGGACGGCCTCGACCTGTACGGCGAACGGGTCGAGCTGTGGTTCGTCGCCCGGCTGCGCGACACTGAAAGGTTCGCCAGCGTCGAGGACCTGCTGCGCGCCGCCCACGAGGACGTCCGCCGCTCGGCGGCCCTGCTCGCCGCCGCACCCGCCCCCACCGCGAGCCCCCGCACCACCACCCCCTGAACCCGGTCGGCCCCGCCGCTCCCCCGCTTCCCGGTGGGGCCGACCGTCCCCACCCCCCTTCCGGCACGCACCCCCTCCTCCCCCACCACCTCGCTCCGAACGAACAAAGGTGTGAGTCATGAGCGCGTTCCACTGGCTGAACGAGCAGTTCGGCTTCTTCGGCCTCCCCGTCTACTGGTCCGACTTCCTGGGCAACATCCTGGCGCTCGCCACCGTCTGGCTGGCCCTGCGCCGGTCGCTGGTGGCCTGGCCGGTGCAGATCCTCGGCTCGGTGTTCCTGCTGATCGCCAGCCTGAACGTGCACCTCGGCGGCAACGCCGCCCGGCAGGTCGTGATCATCGTCTCGGCGTCCTGGGGCTGGGCGACCTGGAAGCGCAGCCGCGCCCAGGAGGGCACCATCAACGTCCGCTGGGCGAACTGGACCGAACGCGCGGTGCTGGCCGCCGCTATGGTGCTCGGCACGCTCGCGTTCGGCGCGGTGCTCAACTGGCAGGACGCCTCGTTCTACCCGGGCGCGCCGCTGTGGATGGTGATGGCGGACGCGTGGATCTTCGTCGGCTCGATCATCGCGATGTACAGCCAGGCCCGCCGCTACGTGGAGTTCTGGTTCGTCTGGCTGGCGGTCGACCTGGTCGGCGTGCCGCTGGCGGTCCACTCGGAGCTGTACTTCTCCGGCATCGTCTACGCGATCTTCTTCGTCATGGTGGTGCTCGGCATCCGCGACTGGGCCTCCCGCAGCCGCCCGCAGGAGATCGCCTCCCCGCTGGAGCCCGCCGTCCTGGTCGAAAGCCGCGAGGACACCCCCCGCTGACCCCGCCCCCACCCCACCCGGGCCGCCCCTCCCCCTGGAGGGTCGGCCCGGATCGGCGTGCCCGGGCAGGACGGCCGCCATGGAACCCACCTGGATGCCGTCGATGGGCGGCCCGCTGCGCGCCTTGGTCCTCGGGACGGCCCGGCCACCACCTGCCACCTGCCCGAGCACCGCGCCTTCCCGCGCCGGACGGGCGCCCACGACTGGGACGAACTCCTCCCCGCCGCGGCCGGGTTGCTCGCCGATCCGCCCACCTCGTCCGGGTGCCCGCGCGGCTGCGGCCGGTCCGCTACTCCGGGGGCATCAGGCGCAGCAGGTCCGCGACCGGGAGGGCCGGGTTGGCGGCGGCGTGGTGGGCGGTTGCGGGTCGGCGAGCAGGGCGCGGAGCCGGTCGAGCGGTAGGGCGGGGTGGGTGGCGGCCCGGTCGCGGGCCCGCCGGTCGCGCAGGCACGCGGTGAGGGTCGGGCCGTCGGCGGCGGGGTGGCGGGCGACGGCGCGCAGGGTGGCCGCGTTGTGGTCGCCGGTGACGAGGGTGCGCAGCAGGGCGGTCGGGGTGTCCGGGTTGGCGGCGATGCCGGGGCCGACGGCACGGCCGTGGCGGCGGTGCATGGCGGTCAACTGCCGTGCGTCCAGGCCGGGGTGGGGGCGACGGCGTTGGCGACCTTGGCCACCGGGTCGTCGGCGAGGCGGTCGCGGACGTGCGGGGGCAGGTCGCGGCGCAGCGCGAGCAGGCGGCGTGGTTCGGGGTCGGTGGCGGCGGCGAGCCGTTCGGTCTCGGCGGGGTCGGCGGCGGCGATCCGGGGCGGCGGCACCGTCCAGGACTTGAGGGCGGCACCGGCCCGGGGCCGGTCGAGGAGGTCCAGCGGTACGGCGGGGTTGGCGACGACGGCCCGGCGCACCGACTCGTGCGGGTGGTCGGCCAGTCGGCGGATCAACCGCTCGCCGATCGCCGGGTTCTCGGCGAGCGATTCGAGCACCTGCGGCGCGGGGTCGGCGGCGAGCAGCTCGTACGCGTCGGGGCCGAGGTCGGTGCGGGCGGCGAGCCGGGCGCGCAGGAACGGGGACGGGTCGCGCAGGTGGCGGAGGGCGTCGGCGACGGACGCGGCCGGGTGGGCGAGCGCGGCCTGCGCGATCGCGTGCCGGGCGTACCGGTGGCTGCCGTCGCAGACGGCCCCGCCGGGCAGCCGGCAGTCCGGGTCGGGGCAGTCCCGCGGGTGCGTCCACGGCACGGGGTGGCGGGTGCAGACCTCGCAACTCTCCAGCGGTGGACGGCCGTTCAGCAGATCGGCGAGGACGGCGGGCGGCGTGGACGCGTTCCACCCGACGGCCTGCCGGACGTCCGGCGCGGGGTGCGCGGCGAGCGCGGCGAGGACGCCGGGGTCGGGGTGCGCCTCGGCGAGTCCGACCAGGACGTCCCGGTCCCCCTCGGCGAGCAGTCGGCGTCCCACCTCGGCCGGCAGTCCGGGACAGGACGCCAGCTCGGGCCACAGTTCCCGCCGTTCGGCCAGCAGCGTCGCCCACGCGCCCGGGCCCTTCCCGGCCCGCAGCAGCGCCAGCGCGGCGAACGGCCGCCGCTCCGGGTCGACCCGCTCCGCCACCAGGTACCCGGTCTCCACCAGGTGTCCGGCCACCGCCGCGCCGCGCTCCGCCAGCACCTCGACCTGTCGTTCGGTCAGGTCCGCCCGCTCGGCCAGGTCCAGCGAGAGATCCGGCTCCGCCAGCTCCACCAGCCGGTCCACCGCCCCCGCCGGCAGCGAGGGATTCCCGGCCAGCCCACTCCACACACGACGCATCCCGGCATCCTCCCCCGGCCGCCGTGCACCCGCCACGGGTTTCCGGGCCGCCCCGGGGCATGCCGCCCGCTCTCCTCAGCCGCCGCCGAACGGCCCCTGCTGGCGGGCGATGGCCCGGACGAACACCACTCCGTCCACCAGGCCCAGCGTCTCCGGGTCCAGCCCGAAGTAGGTGTGGTCGGCCGGGACCCGGGGCTTCACCGGTCCCGACTCGCGCAGGGCCGCCGCGAGGAGGGTCGGGTCGAGGACGGTGCGCGGGGCCGGGAGGGTGGCGAGGCGGCCTTCGAGGGTGTCGGGGGCGGGGTGGTCGCCGGGGGCGCGGTGGCCGAAGGTGGTGGCGAGGAAGGCGTAGCCGTCGCCGAGGCGGGATTCGAGGAGTGATCCGGCGCTCCACCAGCGGAGTCGATGGTCGCCGAGCGGGATGTGGGCGGCCTCGCGCTGGAGGTGCCGGTTGTGGGCGAAGACGAGGGTCGGTCCGCGGCGGGCCTCGCGGCGGAGGATCGCCTCGAGGTTGTCGGCGATCATCAGGCCGCGTTGCCGCATCAGGGAGTTGAGCCGGTCGGGGCCGTCGCCGGCGGTCGCGGCGTGGTAGCGGAGCAGGCCGGTCGCGGTGCGGGCGTCGAGTTCGGCCTGCCAGTACGCGTCCTCGTCGTCGTCGAACTGCGGGCGGTGCGCGGCCAGCAGGACGTTCAACTCGTCGGCGAGCAGCCGCAGTCGGACGGCGTCCTCGGTGCGGCCCACCGAGCGGGTCGGGTCGAGCGCGGCGGCGGGTTCGGTCCAGCGGTGGTCCGGCCCGCAGCGGCGCAGCAGCTCCGCGCGGTCGGGCAGGAGTTCGTTGGGCAGCCGCGCGGCCAGGAAGTCGTGCAGCCGGAGGAGTGAAGGGCCGGGCGCGGCGGCCCCGGTGATCTCCAGCGGGCCGTCCGCCCCGTAGCACCGCAGCCGTTCGCCCTCCTCCACCCCTTCGTTGAACTCCCGCATCCAGCGGACGAGTTCGCGGTTCCCGGCGAACTCCCCGAACCCGTGGCCGAACCCCTCCCGCACCACGGTGTCCAATGCGCCCGCCGCGCCGCCGACGTACGCGTCGACGGCGCGGGCGGCCAGGCAGTCGCTCTCGACCGCGATCGAGCGGTAGCCGTGGTCGGTGGCCAGGTGGCGGAAGAGTTCGTTGCGCAGGTCGAGGAACTCCTCGGCGCCGTGGGTGGGTTCGCCGAGGGCGAGCAGCCGGGTGCCGGCAGGGACGAGGGCGGCGAGGGAAGCGGCGGAGAAGGGGCGGGCGGCGTCCCCGAGCGAGACAGTCATGACTTCCACCGTATCGTTGAAGCCCCGGTGTAGACTTTTCCGCTCTCGGCCCGGAAATCGAGCAGAAAACCCTCAACCACCATGCCGCTGCGCCCGATCGATCTCGCCCGCGAGCACGGCCTGTCCACCCAGGCGGTGCGCAACTACGAGGAGGCGGGCGTCCTGCCGCCCGCCGACCGCTCCGCGCACGGGTACCGGCGCTACGGCGAGCGCCACGCGGCGGCGCTGCGCGCCTTCCTCGCCCTGCTCCCGGGGCACGGCCACCCGACCGCCACCGCGATCATGCGCGCCGCCAACGCGGGCGACCTGCCCGAGGCGCTGCGCCTGATCGACGGCAGCCACGCCCTGCTCGCCGAGGACCGCCGCACCCTGGACGCCGTCCGCACCGCCCTCGACCACCTGCCGCCCGAGCCCGACGCCCCCGGCCACCCGCCCGCCGCCGCGACCCACATCGGACCGCTCGCCCACCGCCTCGGCCTGCGCCCGGCCACCCTCCGCGCCTGGGAGCGCGCGGGCCTGGTCACCCCGTCCCGGACGCCCGCACCGGCTACCGCGTCTACCCGCCCGCGCAGGTCCGCGAGCTGCTCCTCGCCGAACAGCTCCGCCGCGGCGGCCACAGCCTGGCCCGCACCGCCGACCTCCTGCACCGCCTGCGCACGGCCGGCTCCCCGGAAGCCGTCCGCCCCACCCTGGCCGCCTGGCAGGACCGCCTCACCACCCGCGGCCGCGCCCTCCTCACCGGCGCGGCCGCCCTGCACGCCTACCTCGCGTCCCCGCCCTGACCCGGGCCGGGGCGCCGCCGGGCCAGCGCGCCGCCGGACCAGCACGCCGCCGGACCGCAGATCGCTCGAACTCGGCTACGCCCCGCCCCGGTTGGTCACCACCCCGTTCGACATGGTGAGCGGTACCGCCGAGCGGGCGAAGGCGTCCGGGTCGGCGGTGAGCGGGTCGAGGGCGAAGGCGGTGAGGTCGGCGCGCAGGCCGGGGGCGATGCGGCCGGTGTGGTCGGGTTCGCCGGCGGCGCGGGCCGCGTGGGTGGTGTAGCCCTCCAGGGCCATCAGCGGGGTGAGGGCCTGGCCGGGGTTGACGGGCGGGGTGTCGGTGCCGGCGTGGCGGCGCAGCCTGGCGTAGGCGAGGACGCCGCGCGGGTCGTGGTGGGCGATCGGCCAGTCGGAGCCGAGGGCGAGGGTGGCACCAGTGTCGCGCAGGGTGCGGCAGATCCAGGCGCGGTCGGCGCGTTCGGGGCCGAGGCGGGTGGACCAGGCGTCGGTGTGGTCGGCCCGGGTGTACGCGGAGTGGGTGGGCTGCATGGACGCGGGGACGCCCAACCGGGCGAAGCGGCGGGCCTGTTCGTCGCCGAGTGTCTCGATGTGCTCGATCCGGTGCCGGCCGCGGCCGTGCCCGGGCAGCGCGGCGACGGTGTCCAGGACGTGCCGCACGCCCGCGTCGCCGATCGCGTGCGTCGCGGTGCGGACCCCGTACGCGTCCAACTGCCGTACCACGTCGGTGTATTCGGCGGGTCGAGCCACAGCCCGGCGGTGCCCTCGCCGTGGCAGTCGGGGCGCTCCAGCCAGGCCGAGCCGCCCTCCACCGTGCCGTCCACGAAGAGTTTGACGCCGCCGACCAGCCAGTTGCGTCCGGACTCGCCCTGGAGGGAGGCGAGTTCGCGCAGGCCCTCGGCGCCGGTGCCGGGCATGCACCAGGGGGCGATGCGCAGCCGCAGCGGCAGGTGGCGGGTGTCCTCGATGGCGCGGACGAGTTCCAGGATGTCGCCGCCGGCGTCCATCACGTGCGCCCCGGCGAGGCCGCCGGCGGCCATCGTCAGCAGCAGGTCGTGGAGGGCGTCGCGCCGCCGGTCCAGCGGGAGGCGGGGCAGGACGGCGGTGACCAGGTCCATCGCGGCGTGCTCGATCAGGTGGCCGGTGGGGGTGCCGTCGGGGTCGCAGACCACGGTGGCGCGCTGGGCGAAGGCGCGCGCTCCGGTGATGCCGGCGGCGCGCAGGGCGGCGCCGGTGGCGAGGGCGGAGTGGCCGTCGTAGAGCCGGACGAAGGCGGGGGTGTCGGGGCCGAGCACGTCCTCCAGCACGGAGCGGTGGACGGGGTGGCCGCCGAAGGCGTTGTGGTCGAGGTTCCAGGCGAGCACCCAGCCGTCCAGGCGTTCGGCCCGGGCCAGCGCGGCGCGCAGGCCGTCCAGGTCGCGGACGGCGGACAGGTCGGCGCCGGTGGCGAGTTCGAGCCCGAACGCGGGGTGGCTGTGGCCGTCGACCAGCCCGGGGACGAGGACGGCGTCGCCGAGGTCGATCACCTCGGTGCCGGGGCCGCGCCAGTCGCGGGCGTCGGCGGCGGTGCCGACGGCGGCGATCAGCCCGTCCCGGACGGCGACGGCGCCCACCGGAGCCACGGGGTCGGCGGCGCGGTGGCCGTCGTCGAGGGTGTGGACGGTGCGGGCGAGGACGATGGTGTCGGGCGACACGGTGAGCTCCTGGAACGAGGGGTCGGCGAGAGGTCGGTGAGAGGTCGGCGGGGGCGGCGAGGGGGTTCGACAGCCGAGTGTGGGTCAGGCCGCGCCGCGCGCCGGGGAGTCGGCGGGCGACGGCGCGTCCCCGGCCGGTTCGGCGGCGAACGCGGCGTACACCCCGGGCCGGCGGGCCCGGGTGCGCAGCGCGTACAGGACGCCCGCGGCGAAGACGGCGGGGACGATCAGGATCAGGACGCGGTTGACGGTGCCGGACGCGCCGGTCAGCAGCCCGATGTGGTCGACCACCAGCCAGAGCGCGCCGGTCAGCAGCACGGCGGCGACGGCGGGCGCGACGACGGTGCGCAGCGCGCCCTCGCCGTGGCCGGGGCGGCGGCGGAACCAGCAGGGCACGGCGACGGCGGCGAGCAGTTGCAGCGCGACCAGGGCGAGCATGCCGGGGGTGTTCACCCACAGCAGCAGCTGGGTGTACGGGTCGGCCCCGGCGGCGGCGAACACCGCCACCACGACCAGGCCGAGCAGGCTCTGGGCGAGCCCGGAGACGTACGGGGAGCGGTGCCGGGGGTGGATCCGGCCGAGCGCGCGGGGCAGCAGGCCCTCTTCGGCGAGGGCGAGGCCGTAGCGGCTGGTGGCGTTGTGGAAGGCCAGCAGCGAGGCCAGGATGCTGGTGACGATCAGCACGTGCATCAGGTCGGCGGCCCAGGCGCCGACGTACTGGTCGATGGCGGTGAAGAACAGGCCGCCCGGGTCCTGGGCGGCGGCGGCGACCACCTCGGTGTCGCCGTACGCCTGGATGACGGTCCACACCACGAAGGCGTAGAACAGGCCGAGGAAGGCGACGGCCAGGTAGGTGGCGCGCGGGACGGTGCGGTCGGGGTCGCGGGCCTCGCGGCGGTAGATGACGGTGGACTCGAAGCCGGTGAACGCGGCGAAGGCCATCGCCAGGACGCCGGGCATGCCGCCGGTGAGCACGCGGCCGGGTGCGAAGGAGTGCAGGCTCAGCCCGTGCGCGCCGCCCTTGAGCAGCACGGCGGCGGCGAGCAGCACCAGGATGCCGGTCTCGGCGAGCAGCAGGACGCCGAGCAGCCGGGCGCCGAAGTCGATGGAGCGGAAACCGCCGTACCAGATCACGGCCAGGCCGATCAGGGCGGGCAGCAGCCAGGGGACGCGGTGCCCGGTGAGGGCCTGGACGGTGTCCCGGGTGGCGGAGCCGAGCAGGCCGAAGACGCCGATGTTCATGCCGAGGTAGCCGAGCAGGGCGAGCAGCGCGGCGCCGAAGCCGGCCGGGCGGCCGAGGCCCCGGGTGATGTACGCGTAGAAGCCGCCGGCGTTGCGGACGTGCCGGCTCATGGTGGTGAAGCCGACCGCGAAGACGGCCAGCGTGACGCCCGCGGCGAGGTAGCCGGCCGGGGCGCCGGTGCCGCCGATCAGCAGGGCGAGCGGGGCGACGCCGGCCATCACGGTGAGCGGGGCGGCGGCGGAGACCACGAAGAAGGCGATGTCGGCGGTGCCGAGGCTGCCGCGGCGCAGCGTGGGCGCGTCGCCCGGAACGGTGGCGACGCCCGGAGCGGTGGCGACGCCCGGAGCAGTGGCGGCGCCCGGAGCAGTGGCGGCGCCCGGAGCGGTGGCGGCGTGGGGGGTGTCGGTCATGGGGAGCCCTTCTGGCGGCCGGGTGGGGAGTCCGGCTGGTGGTCCCGACTGCGGACGACCATAAACCTAAAGGTTGATGGTTTACGCACCCTAGACCCGCGCACTACCCTCTGGGAAGACCAGGAATCCGAGGTCACGGCAGTGCGCGAGGACCAGGCGACGGAGGGGCGGCACCGGTGGGACGGCCCAGCAAGGCCCTGCTCGACCGCGAGCGGATCGGCGCGACGGCCCTCGCCCTGGTCGACGAGAGCGGCGATTTCAGCGTCCCGCAGATCGCCCGCCGGCTCGGCGTGCAGACCGCCTCCGTCTACCACCACGTGGACGGCCGGACCGGGATCGTCGAACTGCTGCGCGTGCAGGTCTCCGCCGCGATCGACCTCGCCACCCTCGACCTGCGGCCGTGGGACGCCGCCCTGGAGGCGTGGGCCCGCTCCTACCGCGCCGCGTTCGCCGCCCACCCGCGCACCATCCTGCTGCTGACCACCAGTCAGGTGGCCGCCCCCGAGGTGCTCGACCAGTACGAGCGCGCCGTCGCCCTGCTGGTCGACAGCGGCTTCCCGCCGCCCGTCGTGATGCCGCTGCTGACCGCCGTGGAGAACGTGGTGCTCGGCTCCGTGCTCGACCTGGCCGCCCCCGAGACGGTCTGGGACCCGAACGCCGACACCCCCCGCCTCGCCGAGGCCCTGCGGGCCGCCGGCCCGGGGCGCACCGACGCCGCCTTCGACCTGGCCCTCACCGCCCTGCTGACCCGGGCCCGCACCCTGCTGCCGTGACATTCCGTCAGCACCACTTGTCACGACCCTACAAATTCACCGCATGCGACTCGGTCGCGCCCGGCAGCCGAACTCCCGCATCCCCCTTGGCAGAGTGGGCGGCATCGGATCGCCCGGCCGACCGCCGGAGAGCCCGATCATTGTGCTGCCATCACAACGGGAGGATCGCCATGCGCACCGAACACGACACCGTCGTGGTCTCCGGCCTCGGGGCCACCACCCCGCTCGGCGGAACCGCCCCGGCCACCTGGCAGGCCATGTGCGAGGGGCGCAACGGCATCCGCGCCCTCGACCGCCCCTGGGCCGCCGACCTGCCGATCCGGATCGCCGGGCAGCTCGCCGTCGAGCCCGCCGCGGTCCTCGACCGGGTCGAGGCCCGCCGCCTGGACCGCAGCGAGCAGCTCGCCCTGATCGCCGCCCGCGAGGCGTGGGCCGACGCCGGACGCCCCGCCGTCGACGGCGAGCGGCTCGCCGTGGTCATCGGCACCGGCACCGGCGGCGCGGTCACCATGCTCGACCAGGACGACGTCCTCGAACGCTCCGGCGTCCGCAAGGTCTCCCCGCACACCGTCCCCATGCTGATGGCCAACGGCCCCGCCGCCTGGGTCTCCATCGACCTGGGCGCCCGGGCCGGCGCCCACACCCCCGTCAGCGCGTGCGCCTCCGGCGCGGAGGCCGTCGCCCTCGGGCTCGACCTGATCCGCCTCGGCCGCGCCGACGTCGTCGTCGCCGGCGGCACCGAAGCCTGCCTGCACCCCCTCCCGCTGGCCGGCTTCGCCCAGGCCCGCGCCCACTCCCTGCGCAACGACGACCCCGAACGCGCCTCCCGCCCCTTCGACACCGGCCGCGACGGCTTCGTCATCGCGAGGGCGCCGCGGTGCTCGTCCTCGAACGCGCCACCCTGCGCCCGGACGCCCGCCGCTACGCCGTCCTCGCCGGGGCCGCCGTCACTTCCGACGCCCACCACATCACCGCCGGCCACCCCGACGGCCAGACCCGCGCCGTCCGCCGCGCCCTCGCCGACGCCGGCCTGCCGCCCGAGGCCGTCGGCCTGGTGCACGCCCACGCCACCTCCACCCCCAAGGGCGACCTCACCGAGGCCGAGACGCTCGGCCGGGTCTTCGGCCCGCACCGCCCCGCCGTCACCGCCACCAAGTCCATGACCGGCCACCTGTTCGGCGCCGCCGGGGCCCTCGCCGCCCTCGCCACCGCCTACGCCCTGCACCACCAGTACGCCCCCGCCGTCCGCAACCTCACCACCCCCGACCCGGGCCTGCCGCTGCGGCTGCTCACCACCCCCGGCCCGCTCCCGCACACCGCCGCCCTCACCAACGCCTTCGGCTTCGGCGGCCACAACGCGAGCCTGGTCCTCACCGCCCCCTGACCCGCCGGCCCCCGGCCCCCGGCCTATGCCCGCCCGCCTGCGTCCAGGGCCACCGCGAGCGCCGCCAGCTCCCCCGCCCGCAGCACCCGCCCGGTCGGGGGCAGCGGCACGTGCAGCGGCTCCAGCCAGGCGCCCGGATCGCGTCCGCCCCGTACACCGCCCCCGCCAGCCCGCCGGTGACGGCCGCCGTGGTGTCGGTGTCGCCGCCGAGGTCGATCACCGCCCGCAGCGCGTCCGGGAAGCCGCCGGTCACCCGCAGCGCCCAGAGCGCCGAGCCCAGGCAGGCCCACACCGCCCCGTTGCTCTCGGTGGCCAGCTCCGGCCGCCAGTCCGGCGCGAGGACCCGCGCCCAGCGCTCCCGGTGCTCGGACCGCACCGCCGCGAGCGTCCGCGGCACGGCCGCCGGCGGATCGCCGCCCTCCAGGGCGACCCGCAGCAGTTCGTGGAGGATCGCGGTGCCCTCCCAGGCCGCGCCGTCCCCGTGGGTGAGGGCGGTGATCCGGCGGGCCGCGGCCATCGTCGCCGCCCGCCCCTGCGGGGCGAACCACACTGCCCCGGTGACGGCCCGCATCAGCGCGCCGTTCCCGGCGGCCCGGCCCTCGGTCTGGAAGTGGACCGCTGCGGCGAGGTCCCAGGGCAGGCCGCCGCCGAGCACGATCTCGGTCTGGATGCCGATGTCCTTGGGTCGCCCGCCGCCCATCCCCGGAACCGTTCGAACATGTCGGGCAGGTCGAGCCCCCCGGCCGCCAGCAGCGACTCGCCCAGGTGGACGGCCAACTGGGTGTCGTCGGTGGCTTCCCCGGGGTCCCACCCGCCGCCGCCGCACATGGCGGCCTCGCCGGGGAAGCGCGCCCCGAACATCCCGGCCGGCCCGAACTCGAAGGGCGCGCCGAGCGCGTCCCCGACCGCCGAGCCGAGGACCGCCCCGACCACCCGTTCCCGCCGCTGCCGCACGTCCGCCCCACTCTCCGTCACCGGCCGGTGACCTCCTCGCCCTCCGCTAGCCTGGGGGCACGATGAACTGTTTCACCACCGCCTGGGGCGAGTTCGAGCTGGCCCGCTTCCCCGAGGACCCGCGCGAGCAGCTGCGCGCCTGGGACGCCGCCGACGAGTACCTGCTGCGCGACCTGGACGAGCGGGCGGTGCCGCTGGACGGGCCGTCACCGTGCTCGGCGACCGCTGGGGCGCGCTCTGCACCGCGCTGGCCGCGAAGGGCGCCGCCGTCACCGCCGTCACGGACTCCCACCTCGCCTCCCGGGCGGTCGCCGCGAACCTGGCCCGCAACGGCCTCGACCCGGCCGCCGTCGAGGTCCGCAGCACCCAGGACGCCCCGCCGGAGCGGATCGACCTGCTGCTGGTGCGCGTCCCGAAGAGCCTCGCGCTGCTGGAGGACCAGCTGCACCGCCTCGCCCCGGCCGTGCACCCGGACACCCAGGTGCTGGGCACCGGCATGGTCACCGAGATCCACACCTCCACCCTGACCCTGTTCGAGCGCATCCTCGGCCCGACCCGCACCTCGCTGGCCGTCCGCAAGGCCCGCCTGATCCGCACCACCCCGGACCCCGCCCTCGCCCGCCCCGCCAACCCGTGGCCGCTGCGCTACCGGCTGCCGGACGGCATCGGCGTGCTCTCGGGGCGCGAGGTCGCCAACCAGTCGGGCGTGTTCTGCGCCGACCGCCTCGACATCGGCACCCGGTTCCTCCTCCAGCACCTGCCCGCCCCGGCCGGCGCCCCGCGCCGGGTCGTCGACCTGGGCTGCGGCAACGGCGTCCTGGGCACCGCCGCCGCCCTCGCCGACCCGGACGCCGAACTCCTCTTCGTCGACGAGTCGTTCCAGGCCGTGGCCTCCGCCGAGGAGACCTTCCGCACCAACCTCGGCCCGGAGCGCCGCGCCGACTTCCTGGTCGCCGACGCCCTCGCCGACCTCCCGGACGCCTCCGCCGACCTGGTCCTGCTGAACCCGCCGTTCCACTCGCACCAGGCCACCACCGACGCGGTCGCCCGCCGGATGTTCACCGGCGCCCGCCGCGTCCTGCGCCCGGGCGGCGAACTGCGCGTGGTCGGCAACCGCCACCTGGGCTACCACGTCACGCTGCGCCGCCTGTTCGGCAACTGCCGCACCGTGGCGGGCAGTCCGAAGTTCGTCGTGCTGAGCACCGTCCGCCGCTGAGCCCGGGCCCCGCCGCCCCCGGCCCTCCCCCGTCCCTCACCGGCCCTCCCCTGGTGGACGCGCCGTCCGCGCCGTGCTCTAGGGTGAGCGCCGTTTCGCCGTGGAACATCGCCGTGGACGCCCCGCGGCCGAGCACCACCGGCCAGGGGAGGCCACGCCATGGACACCGCACACCCCGCCCCGGGAGCCGACGCTCCCGAGGCGGCGCCACCGACCTGCTTCCGGCACGCCGGACGGGAGTCGTACGTCCGCTGCACCCGCTGCGACCGGCACGTCTGCCCGGACTGCCGGCGCGAGGCCGCGGTCGGCTACCAGTGCGTGGAGTGCGTCAAGTCCGGCCACCAGGGCGTCCGCCGGGCCCGGACGGCGTTCGGCGGGCGGATCACCACCCGCCCGTACGCGACGCTCGCGCTGATCGCGCTGAACGTGGCCGCGTACCTGGTGGAGCTGGTCCGGCCGGAGACGGTCGACCGGTTCGCGATGCTCGGCTCCGGCGTACTGGCGCCGCCCGCGGGCACCGACCCGGCCACGTACGTGCCGCACCTGTCGGGCGTGGCGCACGGCGAGTGGTACCGGCTGATCACCCACGCGTTCCTGCACCTGGAGCCGACCGCGTGGCCGATGGGCGTGCTGCACATCGTGTTCAACATGTACTGGCTGTGGACGCTGGGCCGGGTGGTCGAGGAGCGCCTCGGCGTGCTGCGCTTCCTCGCGCTCTACCTGCTGTCCGCGCTGGGCAGCGCCGCGCTGGAGTACCTGTTCGCGCCGCACGCCCTGACCCTGGGCGCGTCCGGCGCGGTCTTCGGCCTGGCCGGCGGCTACTGGGTGCTCAGCCGCCGCCAGGGCTACGACCCGCTCGGCGGCAGCCAGTTGCTGGTGACCTTCGTGGTGTGGATGGTGCTGTCCGCGGGCTTCTCGTCCTGGCAGGGCCACCTGGGCGGCCTGCTCACCGGCCTGGCCGCCGGGCCGGCCTCGGCTACGCGCCGCGGGAGCGGCGCGGGCTGGTCCAGGCGATCAACCTGAGTGCGGTGCTCTCCCTGGTGGTGGTCGTGACGGTGGTCGCCACCGACCGACTGGTCCGGATCTTCTGACGGCCCGCCACCGACACCCTCCTTTCCAACCGAACTGACGGGCCGTCAGCTCACTTCCTCGTGGGCCTGCCCGAGCAGCGCCGCCGCCTCGCGCAGTCGCTGCTCGGGCAGGACCGCGTAGCCGAGCGCGAGGGCCGGCCCGCCGGGGGCGAGCCGCCCGGGCCCGACGGGGGCGACCCGCACCCCGCGGCGCAGCGCCGCCGCGGCCAGCGCCGCCTCGTCCACGCCCGGCGGCAGGTCGGCGTACAGGTGCAGTCCGGCGGCGACGCCGCGCAGGGCGGCCCGCGGCAGGTGCGCGCGCAGCGCGCCGACCAGGGCGTCGCGCCGGGCCCGGTAGCGGGGGCGGACGGTGCGCAGGTGGAGGTCGTAGCCGCCGCTCTCCAGCAGGGCGGCGAAGGCGAGTTGGTCGATCGCCCCGGTGCCGAGGTCGGCGTACCGCTTGGCCTCCCGGAAGTCCTCGGCCAGCCGGCCGGGCAGCACCGCCCAGCCCAGCCGCAGGCCGGGCGCCAGGGTCTTGCTGAGCGAGCCCAGGTAGACCGTCCGCTCCGGCGCCAACCCCTGGACGGCGCCCAGCGGTTCGCGGTCGTAGCGGAACTCGGCGTCGTAGTCGTCCTCCAGCACCAGCCCGCCCGCCCGGGCCCAGCGGGCGAGTTCGGTCCGGCGCCGGGCCGACAGCGCGACCCCGGTCGGGTACTGGTGGGCCGGGGTGACCAGCACCGCGTCCGCCCCGCCGGCCGCCAACTCCCGTACCACCAGGCCCTCCTGGTCGACGGGGACGCCGACCGGCTCGACCCCGTGGGCGCGCAGCAGGGCCAGCGTGCCGGGCGAGCCGGGGTCCTCGACCGCGATCCGCCGCAGCCCGTGCCCGGCCAGCACCGGCACCAGCAGCGCCAGCCCCTGCCCGACCCCGCTGACCACCGCGACCTGCTCCGGCCCCGCCGCCACCGCCCGCACCCGGCCCAGGTACGCGGCCAACTCCCGCCGCAGCCGCGGAAGTCCGGCCGGGTCCCCGTACCCGAGGTCCCGGTTGGCCGCCCCCTGGAGGGCCCGCCGCACCGCCCCCGCCCAGGCCGTCCGGGGAACGCCCCGAGGTCGGGCGAGCCCGGCTTCAGGTCGTAGCGCGGCTCGGCCGCCGGCGCCCGCACCGCCGCCCCGGCCCGCTCCACCGCCACCCCCGGCGCGACCCGGGTGCCCGACCCCCGCCGCCCCACCAGGTAGCCCTCGGCGGCGAGCCGCTCGTACGCCTCGACCACCACCCCGCGCGAGACCCCCAGCTCCGCCGCCAGCGCCCGGCTGGCCGGCAGCCGCACCCCGCCCGCCAGCCGCCCCTCCCGCACCGCCGCCCGCAGCGCCCGGGTCAGCCGCCCGGTCAGGTCCCCGCCGCCCGGCTCCCAGCTGATCAGCAACTCCCGCACCCCGAACGCCCCTCCGCCCCTCCGCCGCACCAGACCGGCCGGCCGGCCGACCGTCCGAGGCCCGCCCCTGGCCCGGCGGACCGGCGGCGGACGAGCCCCCAGGCTAGCGGCCCGCACTCCCGATTGGTCCTCCATCGGGCTCCCCGAGTGGCCCTGGAACCGGACCACCGTGCTCCTAGCGTGGCAGCCATGCCCGACACCACCACCACCGCCGCCACCACCGCCGTCACCGCTCCCGCCCGGCCGCCCGGCTCCCTGCGCGCGGCCGGCGCGATGACCCTGCTGGGCGCCTCCACCGGGGTGAGCGCCGCGTTCTCCGCCTACCCGCTGGCCGGCGGCCAGGCCCTGCGCTACACCCTGGCGGCCGCGATCCTGCTGCCGCTGGCCCGCCGCCGGCCGCGGCTCGCCCACCGACTGACGCTGCGTGAACTCGCCCTGCTGCTGGCCCTGTCCGGCACCGGCCTGTTCGGGTTCAACCTGCTGCTGGTCGCCGCGCTGCGGCACACCGACCCGGCGGTGGTCGGCAGCGTGGTCGGCTGCACCCCGCTGCTGCTCGGCGTGGCCGGCCCGCTGCTGGCCCGGCGCCGTCCGGCCGTCCGGCTGCTCGCGGCGGCGGCCCTGGTGGTGTGCGGCGCGGCGCTCACCCAGGGCTTCGGCCACGGCGACGCGCTCGGCCTGCTGTCCGCGGCCGGGACGCTGCTGTGCGAGGCGTCGTTCTCGCTGCTGGCCGTCCCGCTGCTGCCGCGGCTCGGCCCGGTCCGGGTGTCCGCGTACACCACCCTGTTCGCGGTGCCGCTGTTCGCTATGGCGGCGGCGCTCTCGCCGTCCGCGCTGCGGATGCCCACCGGCGGCGAGCTGCTGGCGCTGCTCTACCTGGGCCCGGTGCTGACCTGCGGGGCGTTCCTGCTCTGGTACTCGGCGCTGACGGTGCTGCCGGCCGACCGGGCGGGCCTGTTCGGCGGGCTGATCCCGCTCACCGCGACCCTCTCCGGCGCGGTCCTCACCGCGACCGTCCCGGCCCCGCTCCAGCTGCTGGGCGCCGCCCTGGTGACCGGCGCCCTGCTGTTCGGCGCGGCGACCTGACCGGGCCAGCCCCGGCCCGGCCCGGGGCCGGGCACCCGGCCGCCCCCGCCGCAGCCCGGCGCCCGGGCCGGGCCGCTCACGCCCCGTCACCTTCCGGCCGGGCGGCCACTCGTCCGGGCGGCTGCCGTTTGCTGCCCCCGCGGAACCTCGGCTTAGCTGGGCCGCGATGACAGTCGACCGCCGCAGTGTTCTGCGTTCCGCTTCCCGCCTGGCCGCGCTGAGCGCCGCCGGCGGCCTGGTCGCCGCGTGCGGCGGCCCCTCCGACGTGCACGGCCCGGACGGCCCCTCGGTGGCGGCCCGTCCACAGCCCGCGCACCTGACCGAGTCGCCGGCCGCGGGCCCGAGCGGGTCCCCGTCGCCGTCGCCCTCGCCGTCCCCGAGCGCCACCCCGTTCGCGTTGCCCCCGCTGGCCGCGGACACCCCGCAGGAGGTGGTGACCGGCCCGCGCACCAGGCCGCAGCTGGCGCTGACCTTCCACGGGCAGGGCGATCCGGCGATCGCCACCGCGCTGCTGACCGCCGCCGAGCAGCACGGCGCCCGGCTGACCGTGCTGGCGGTGGGCAGCTGGCTGGACGAGCAGCCGCAGATCGCCGAGCGCATCCTGTCCGGCGGGCACGAGCTGGGCAACCACACCCAGAACCACCTGGACATCTGCGCGCTGAGCGCCGAGCAGGCGCACGAGGAGATAGCCCAGTGCGCGCAGCGGCTGGAGCGGCTGACCGGGTCGATCGGCCGCTGGTTCCGGCCGTCCGCGGCGCAGTACGCGAACGCGATGGTGAAGGAGCAGGCCCAGCGGGTCGGCTACCCGCACGTGCTGTCCTTCGACGTCGACCCGCGCGACTACGCGGACCCGGGCGCGGAGACGGTGACCCGCCGGGTGCTGCGGGCGGCGGCGGCCGGCTCGGTGGTCGCCCTGCACATGGACCACCCGGGCACGGTGACGGCGCTGCCGGCCATCCTGGACGGCCTCGCCGGGCAGGGCCTGCACGCGGTGACGGCCTCCGAGCTCTGCGCCTGACCCGGCGTCACCCCCGGCCCCGGCCGTGCGATGCTCGACCCATGCGCTATCTCATCCTGGGCGCCGGCGCGGTCGGCGGCACCATCGGCGGACGCCTCCACCAGAGCGGGCGCGAGGTGCTGCTGGTCGCCCGCGGCCCGCACCTGGCGGCGCTGCGCGCCGACGGCCTGCGCCTGACCGTCCCGGACGGCACCCACCGGCTGGCGGTCCCGGCGGTCGGCGGCCCCGAGGAGGTCGGGCTGACGCCGGACGACGTGCTGGTGCTGGCGGTGAAGACCCAGCACTCGGCGGCCCTGCTCGACCGGTGGGCGCCGCGCCCGGTCGCGGGCGGCGGGACGGCGGGCGAGCGGCTGCCGCTGGTGTGCGCGCAGAACGGCGTGGAGAACGAGCGGCTGGCGCTGCGCCGCTTCGCCCGGGTGTACGGGATGTGCGTGTGGCTGCCGTCCTCGCACCTGGAGCCGGGCCGGGTCGCGGCGGCGGGCTCGCCGCGCTCGGGCGTGCTGCACCTGGGCCGCTACCCGCACGGCACGGACGAGCTGGCCGGGCGGATCGCCGCCGACCTGGCCGACTCGCACTTCGACGCGCCCCTCGCCGCGGACGTGATGGCCTGGAAGTACGCCAAGCTGCTGAGCAACCTGGGCAACGCGCTGGAGGCGGTGGCCGGTCCGATCGACGGCGAGCTGCGGCTGCGGGTGTGGCGGCGACTGCGGGCGGAGGGGAGGCGGTGCTGGCGGCCGCCGGGATCGCGTACCCGTCCGAGGAGGAGCAGCGGGCCCGGCGCGGCGACCGGGTGGCGCAGGTGCCGCTGGCGGGCGGGCCGCGGGCCGGGGGTTCGTCCTGGCAGTCGCTGGCGCGCGGCACCGGAGACATCGAGGCGGACTGGCTGAACGGCGAGGTGGTGCTGCTGGGCCGGCTGCACGGGGTGCCGGTGCCGCTCAACGCGGCCCTGCAGCGGCTGGCCGCCGCGTTCGCCGGCGCGGGGCGCCCGGCGGGCTCGCTGCCGGAGGCCGAGCTGGCCGCCCTGCTGGAGCTCTGACCCGGCGGGGGCGCAGGACGGCGAGGGGGGCTCAGGCCAGCGGGTCGTCCGGCCCGTACGGGCGCAGCCGCAGGGTGCGGGCGTCGGTGGAGCGGATCGCGGGGGCGGCGGCGACCAGGGTCTCCAGGTTGTCGCGCCCGGCGTGCAGGAAGCGTCCGTGCAGTCCGTCGAAGCGGCCGCGGGCGGCGTCCACGGTGACGGCGACCATGTACGGGAGGGAGCCCCAGGCCCTGGTGTCCCGGAACACCGGCATGCCGGCGGTCATCTCGGTGGCGACCGTGCCGGGGCTGATGTCGAGCACGACGACGCCGTGCCGGCCGACCGAGTCGGCGATGTTGTCGGAGAGCCGGAGCAGCGCGCCCTTGGAGGTGGCGTACGCGGTGTAGTGGCCGTCGGGGCGCAGCGCGAAGCCGCTGTTGAGGTTGACGACCCGGCCGCGGCGGCGCTCCACCATGCCGGGCAGGACGTGGCGCAGCAGGTGGTAGGGGCCGCGCAGGTTGGTCTCGACGACCTGCCACCACTGGGCGGGGTCGGTCTCCCAGAGCGGCACCTCGGCACGGTCGACCTGTCCGGCGTTGTTGACCAGCAGGTCGACGGGGCCGAGGTCGCGCTCGATCGAGCGGACGGCCTCCCGGACGGCGCCGGGCCGGGTGACGTCGGCGGTGACGGCGACGCCGCGGGCACCGTGCCGGACGCACTCCTTGAGGGTGGCGATCAGCGTCTCCTGGGTGCGGCCGAGCAGTCCGACGGCCATGCCCTCGGCGGCGAGCCCGATGGCGATCTCGCGGCCGATGCCGCGGCCGGCCCCGGTGACCAGTCCGACCTGCCCGGTGAGTGATCCCGTCCCCATCCCTCTGCTCCCTCCTCCGGCTGGACCTCCGCATTGTGGTCCCGACCGAGGGGGCGCACGGGGAGCGCGCGCGGCGCACTGCCGACGCCCACCCGTTCGGCCCAGGGCCCGGCGCGGGGGCCGTCGGCACGCACCGATGTGAACGGGCGTTAAGGCAGGTAGTACCGTCGTCCGGGCGGACCGCCCGGCCCCCACCGGGCCGCGGCGTCCGCGACACCACCGCCGGGTGATCCCCGGCTCCTTCCGAAGGGCATCTGAGTTGAGTGACATCGCACGCGTCGGAGTAGTCGGCTGCGGCCTCATGGGGTCGGGCATCGCCGAGGTGTTCGCCCGTTCCGGTCTGGACGTGCTGGTCTCGGAAGCCGGCGGCGAGGCCCTGGAACTGGGCCGGACCCGGCTGACCAACTCGCTGGAGACCGCGGTGCGGCGCGGCAAGCTGTCGGAGGAGGACCGGGACGCGGCGCTGGCCCGGCTGTCGTTCACCACCGAGCTGGCCGACTTCCACGACCGGGACCTGGTGGTCGAGGCGGTCGCCGAGCGCGAGGACGTCAAGGTCGCGATCTTCCGCACCCTGGACCAGGTGGTGGCGCGCCGGGACGCGATCCTGGCCTCCAACACCTCCTCCATCCCGATCGTGAAGCTCGCCGCCGCGACCACCCGGGCCGAGCAGGTGATCGGCCTGCACTTCTTCAACCCGGCGCCGGTGCAGAAGCTGGTCGAGGTCATCCCGACCCTGACCACCTCCGCCGAGACCACCACCCGCGCCGAGCAGTTCGCCGTCGAGGCCCTGGGCAAGGAGCCGATCCGGGCCCGCGACCGGGCCGGTTTCGTGGTCAACGCCCTGCTGGTGCCGTACCTGCTCTCCGCGGTCCGGATGTTCGAGTCGGGCGTGGCCACCGCCGCCGACATCGACAAGGGCATGGAGGCCGGCTGCGCCCACCCGATGGGCCCGCTGCGGCTGTGCGACCTGATCGGCCTGGACACCATCGTCTCGATCGCCGAGTCGATGTACGACGAGTACAAGGAGCCGCTGTACGCGGCCCCGCCGCTGCTGTCCCGGATGGTCGACGCGGGCCTGCTGGGCCGCAAGTCCGGTCGCGGCTTCTACGACTACACCGCCGCCTGACGCAGCGCGTCCTGACGCAGCGTCGCCCGACGCCCCGCCGCCGGGCCGCTCCGACTTCGTGGGGACGCGGCCCGGCGGCGGGGGCCGTCAGGGGGTGGCGTAGCGGACGATGTCGGCGACCCGGCAGCTGACCGGGCCGTGCGGGTCGGCGGTGCCCTGGGCCTGTTCGACCGCGTCCTGGCCGGGCGGGAGCGAGCCGGCGGCGGCGACGCCCTCGGTGACCTGCCGGCCGCTGCCGTCCTCGAAGGCGATCTGCACCACGTAGTTGCTGGTGGTCGCGGTGTGGTTGGTGATCCGGACGGTGGCGGCGGGCCACTGCAGCGCGTCGTCCACCCCGCAGGCGGTGACCTCGACGTCGCCGAACGCGGCCCGGCCGGCGTCCTGCGCGAGCTGCGCCCCGGTGCCGCCGGTCCGCCCGCAGCCCGCCACGGCCAGGGCCGCCGCGGCGGCCAGGCAGGCGGTGGCGGCGATCGCTCGGATGCGCATGGTCTCCCCTCGGGACGGACACGGGTCAGGGCCGACGCTACGAGCCGCCGGGGCCGCCCGTCCGGAATGTGTCCGATCCGTAATAACCTTGCGCAGCAAGTGTGTTGACGGTACGTCAGCGAATCGTCCGGCGCACGGCGAACGGCCCGGCGCGCACGGGCGCCGGGCCGTTCGGACCGCTCGGGCCGTCTCAGGCCGTCTCAGGCCGCTCGGGCCGTCTCCGACCCGGGGGAGATCAGGAGTTGATCTGGTACGGGTCGCCGTAGACCTTCCACTTGAGCGGCGGGTTGAGGTCGAAGTTCTTGGCGTTCAGGAACACCAGCTGCTCGGTGTCGACCCGGCTGGTGTCGGCGTGCGCCTCCTCCTGCTTCATGATCACCTTCCGGGCGTCCAGGAAGGCCTTCAGGTAGGTGGTCTCGTCGCCGCCCTGGGCCGGGGTCTTGGCCTTCTTCATGGCGGCGGCGCGGATGCCGCCGAAGCTGTCGGAGCTGTTGCCGGGGCCGTGCATCACGATGGCGTCGTAGTAGATGAACTGGCCGAGCGCGCGCAGCCCGTCCGCCTTGGCCTGCTGGACCGAGGGGTTGAAGTAGACCCGGTCGCGCTCGTCGTTCTGGGCCTGCTGGAAGACGGTGTCCTTGGCGGCGGTCTTCCAGTCGTTGACGAAGGCGGTGCCGAGGCCGGAGTGCGAGTCGCTGCCGTTGACCTTCTTCAGCGCGGGCAGGTACTTGGCCAGCACGTTGCCGGACTTGAGGTCGGTGTAGTGCTGCACCAGTTCGAGCATGTCGCCGGTGCCGGAACAGAAGCCGATGATGCCCGCGGTGTAGCCGCGGCCGTCGCCGATGTCCTCGATGTACTTGTACTGGGCCTTCCAGTCGAGCGAGGAGTTCTCCGCCGAGGAGACCAGCTCCATGGCGATCTCCTTCTTCGCCGGGTCGTCCAACCCGACGGCGGCCACCGCCACGGCGCTCGCGGTGCTCGCCGCGGGGGTGGCGGCGTGGCCGGTGCCGGCCGCGGCCAGGGTCAGCGGGAGGGCGCCGACCAGGATCGCGAGGGCGGCCCGGGTGGTGCGGGCGGTGCGGTGCTTGCTGGGGTGCATTCTGACGCTCCGTCTGCCGGCTGCGGGCATGGGGGTGCCCACAGGAGGAGGGTTAGGAAACTTTCCTAACGGATATTGAAGCGTCCGCCTTACGCTCCCGCAAGACGTCCGACCGCATCCGGTTCGACTCGTCCGCCCGGACCGCCCGACGGGCCGTCACCCCGCGCCCCGCCCGCCCCGGCCGCCGCCACCCGGGCGCCGCCGGAAAACCGCTGGCCGGCCCGGGCGCCGACGGCCATGCTGGGCCGGATGGAGATCCGCGAAGCCACCGCCGAGGACTGGGACGCCGTCTGGCCGTTCTTCCACCGCGTCGTCGCCGCCGGCGAGACGTTCACCTACCCCACCGACCTGACGTCCGACACCGCCCGCGGCTGGTGGATGCTGCCCGCCCCGAACCGCACCGTGGTCGCCGTCGACGAGACCACCGGCGCCGTCCTGGGCACCGCCAAGATGAACAACAACCAGGCGGGCAACGGCGCGCACGTCGCCAGCGCCAGCTTCCTGGTCGACCCGGACCACGCCGGGCGCGGCACCGGCCGCGCCCTGGGCGAGGAGGCCCTGCGCTGGGCCCGCGCCCGGGGCTTCCGCGCCATGCAGTTCAACGCCGTCGTCGCCACCAACGCCCCGGCCGTCGGCCTCTACCGCTCACTGGGCTTCGAGATCCTCGGCACCGTCCCCGAAGGCTTCCACCACCCCCGCCTGGGCTACGTCGGACTGCACGTCATGCACCGCCCGCTGTAGCCGCCTCCGGCCCTGCCCCCACCTCCACCCCCGCCCCTGCCCCCGTCCCCGACCGCCGCACCGCCGGCCGCGAGAGCACCGTCACCAGCAGCGACACCCCGGCCAGCGCCCCGATCGCCCAGCGCGCCGCCACCAACTGCGCCAGCGCCCCCGCCAGCGCCGCGCCCACCCCCTGCCAGGCCAGCCGGCCCGCCGACTCCACGCCCTGCACCTGCCCCCGCGCGGCGGCCGGCGTCAGCGCCAGCAGCCGCTCCTGGAGCGGCAGCGTCGCCGCGAACCCGACGCCCGCCGCGCCCACCGCCGCTGCCGCCGCCCACACCGGCGGCCCGGCCGCCAGCAGCAGGAACGGCCCCGCCAGCAGCAGCCGCAGCCCGAACGCCAGCCGGGCCCGCCGCACCGCGTCCAGCAGCCGCCCCACCAGCAGGTCGCCCGCCAGCATCCCGGCCGCGCCCGCCGCCAGCAGCGTCCCGGCCGCCGACGGCGCGTACGGCAACAGCAGCGCCTCGCAGCCCACCACCAGCCCGTTGGGCACCCACAGGTTCAGCAGCAGCGCCCGCCTCCCCGGCCGTCCCAGCAGCTCGGCGTTGCCCCGCCAGGTCTCGCGCAGCCCCGGCCGGCGCGGCGGCCGCACCGACCGCTCCCGCACCGTCACCGCCACCACCGCCGTGGCCAACGCCGTCAGAGCGCCCGCCGCGCCCAGCACCTGGTACGGCGTCAGCACCGCCAGCAGCACCCCACCCAGCGCGAACCCCAGCACCGACGCCCCGCCCGCGGTGACGTTCATCAGCGACCGGGCCGGCGCGTACCCGCCCGGCGGCAGGATCTCCGCCAGCAGGCCCATCCGCGTCCCCGTCCCCAGCGACTGGAAGAACCCGACCAGCAGCAGCAGCCCGAACCGCGCCGCCAGCGGCAGCCCCGGCACCGCCTGCGCCGCCGTCGCGGCCAGCGCCAGCAGGTGCAGCGCCACCAGCGTCCGGCGCGGCCGCGCCCCGTCCGCGACCGACATCAGCGTCAACGCGCCCAGCACCGCCGCGAACGACGACCCGTACATGCTCACCGCCGTCAGGAACGGCGACCCCGTGCGCGCCTGCACCAGCGTGCCCAGCGCGAACCCGGACAGCGTCCCGGCCCCCGCCAGCAGCGTGAAACCTGCGTACAGCCCCGCGAACTCCCGCTGCCGCAGCAGCGCCCGATATCCATGAGTGGTCATGAAAAAAGCCTCCGACGCTGCCGCGGGGGCGCGTTCGAAGGCCGACGGCGAGAACCTAGCAGCCCCGCCCCGAACCGCGCAAAACCCGGCCCCGCACAGCCCGGCCCCGCACAGCCCGGAGCCCGCACAGCCCGGAGCCCCGCCGCTCCCCCGCCCGGGGGTGCGACGGGGCTCCGTCGTCGGTCAGGCCGCCAGGCCGTCAGGCGCCGCGCAGCACCGCGCCGGTGCGCTCGGCGGCCACCGCGACCGCCGACGCGCGGGCCGCCGACGCCTCGTCGGCCGTCAGCGTCCGGTCGGCGGCCCGGAAGCGCAGCGTGTACGCCAGCGACTTCCTGCCCGCGCCCGCCTGCTCGCCGGTGAACACGTCGAACAGCCGCAGCGACTCCAGCAGTTCGCCCGCGCCCTCGCGCAGCGCCGCCTCCACGTCCGCGGCGTGCACGCCCGCGTCCACGACCAGCGCCACGTCCTGGGTCGCCACCGGGTAGGCGGAGACCGGCGGGCCGGAGACCCGGCGGCCGTCCTCGAACAGCAGGTCCAGGTCGAGCTCCATCGCGCTGGTGCGCTCCGGCAGGTGCAGCGCCTTGACCACGCGCGGGTGCAGCTCGCCGGCGTGGCCGACGACCTCCTCGCCGACCAGCAGCTCGGCGCAGCGCCCCGGGTGCCACGGCGCGTACTGCGCCTGGCGGACCGTCAGCTCCACGCCCGCGGCGGTGGCGACCACCCGGGCCGCCTCGACCGCGTCCGCCCAGCCGGACGGCGCGCCCTTGCCCCACCAGCCGGACGGCAGCCGCTCGCCGGTCAGCGCGACGGCGACCCGGCGCGGCTGGTCCGGGAGGGCGGCGTCCAGCTCGGCGAGCTGCTCCTCGGTCGGGCGGCGGTCCACCGGCAGCCGCGGCGCGACCTTCGGCTCGGCCTTGGGCAGGAACACCGTGCCGGTCTCGAAGATCGCCAGGTCGGTGTTGCCGCGCCCGACGTTGCGCCGCAGCGCGCCCAGCAGGCCCGGCAGCAGGGTGGTGCGCAGCGCCGGCTCGGCGTCGTTCAGCGGGTTGACCAGCTTGACGGTGCGGCGGCGCGCGTCGTCCGCGTCCAGCCCGAGGCCGTCGAAGGAGGCGTCGCCGACGAACGGGTACGCGTTGATCTCCACGTAGCCCGCGCCGGCCAGCGCCACGCCGACCCGGCGGTGGAAGCGCTGCGCCTCGGACAGGCCGCGCCCGGGCGGGGTGACCGGCATCCGGGCCGGGACGTTGTCGTAGCCCTCCAGCCGGATGACCTCCTCGGCGAGGTCGTACGGGTCGGTCAGGTCGGGCCGCCAGGACGGCGGGGTGACCTCCAGGACGTCCGCCCCGACGACGGTGCAGCCGACCTCCTGGAGGCGGCGGGTGACGGTCTCGCGGCCGTACTCGGCGCCGGCGACGCGGTCGGGCAGGTCGGCGTCGATCGGGATGGTGCGCACCGGGTGCGGGGCCGCGATGTCGGTGACCCCTGCCTCGGCGGTGCCACCGGCGATCAGCACCAGCAGGTCGACGGCGCGCTGCGCGGCGGCCCGGGCGGCCTCCGGGTCGACGCCGCGCTCGAAGCGCCTGGACGCCTCGGAGGGCAGCTTGTGGCGCTTGGCGGTGCGGGCGATGGCGACCGGCTCGAAGTGCGCGGCCTCGATGATGATCTCGGTGGTGCCGCTGGCCAGGCCGGTCTCCGGGTCGACGACCGGGTCGAGGATCTCGGTGCTGGCGCCGCCCATCACGCCGGCCAGGCCGATCGGGCCGGAGTTGTCGCAGATCAGCAGGTCCTCGGCGGACAGCTCGCGCTTGACGCCGTCCAGCGTGGTGAGCCGCTCGCCCGCCGCCGCCCGGCGGACCTGGATCGGCCCGTCGACGCGGTTGCGGTCGTAGGCGTGCAGCGGCTGGCCGACCTCCAGCATCACGTAGTTGGTGATGTCGACGGCCAGCGAGATCGGGCGGATGCCGGCCTTCTGCAGGCGGCGCTGCAGCCAGATCGGCGACTTCGCGCCCGGGTCGACGCCGGTCACGGTGCGCGCCACGAAGCGGTCGCAGCCCACCGGGTCGGCGACCTTCACCAGGTAGCCGTACGCGTTGGCCGGCGGCACGTCCAGCAGCGCCGGGTCGGCCAGCGGCAGGCCGTACGCGGCGGCGGCCTCGCGGGCCACGCCGCGCATCGACAGGCAGTAGCCGCGGTCGGGGGTGACCGCGATGTCGAGGACCTCGTCGACCAGCTGGAGCAGCTCGATCGCGTCGGTGCCGGGCTCGTACTCGGGCGGCAGCACGATGATGCCGTGGTGGTCGTCGCCCATGCCCAGCTCGCGGGCGGAGCAGATCATGCCGGCCGAGGTGTGGCCGTAGGTCTGCCGGGCGGAGATCGGGAACGGGCCGGGCAGCACGCCGCCGGGCAGGATCACCACGACCTTGTCGCCGACCCGGAAGTTGGTGGCGCCGCAGACGATCTCCTGGGGCTCGCCGGTGCCGTTGGCGCGGCCGACGTTGACGAAGCAGTGCCGGATCGGCTTCTTGAAGCCGCTCAGCTCCTCGATCGAGAGCACCTCGCCGACCACCAGCGGGCCCTTGATCTCGGTGCCGAGCTGCTCGACGGTCTCCACCTCGAGACCCGCGCGGACCAGCCGGGCCGCGACGTCGCGGCCGGTCTCGCCCGCCGGCAGGTCGACGTACTCGCGCAGCCAGGAAAGCGGGACGCGCATCAGATCTCCATCCCGAACGGGAGGGTGAAGCGGACGTCACCCTCGACCATGTCGCGCATGTCGGCGACGTTGTGACGGTTCATCAGGATTCGCTCCAGGCCCAGGCCGAACGCGAACCCGCTGTAGCGGCTCGGGTCGATGCCCGCGGCGACCAGCACCCGCGGGTTGACCACGCCGCAGCCGCCCAGCTCGATCCAGCCCTCCGAGGAGCAGGTCCGGCACGGGCGGTCGGGGTTGCCCACCGAGGCGCCGCGGCAGACGAAGCACTGGAGGTCGATCTCGGCGCTGGGCTCGGTGAACGGGAAGTACGAGGGCCGCCAGCGCAGCTCCAGGCCACCGCCGATCAGCTTCTCCACCAGCACCTCGATGGTGCCCTTGAGGTGGCCGAAGGTGAGGCCCTCGTCCACCGCGATCGCCTCGACCTGGCGGAACACCGGGGTATGGGTGGCGTCCAGCTCGTCGGTGCGGTAGACCCGGCCGGGGCTGACCGCGTACAGCGGCGGCTCGCCGGCCAGCATCGCCCGGATCTGCACCGGCGAGGTCTGGGTGCGCAGCACCATGCCGGAGTCGGCGGTGCCGTCGGGGGCCTCGACGAAGAAGGTGTCCTGCATCGAGCGGGCCGGGTGGTCGGCGTGCAGGTTCAGGGCGTCGAAGTTCAGCCACTCCGCCTCGACCTCGGGCCGGACGCCACCTGGTAGCCCATCGCGACGAAGGTGTCCTCGATGCGCTCGGCGAGCGTGGTCAGCGGGTGCCGGGCACCGCGCGGGACCCGGCCGTACGGCAGGGTGACGTCCACCGCCTCCTCGACCAGCACCCGGGCGTCGCGCTCCGCCTCCAGCTCGACCTGGCGCTCGGCCAGGGCCCGGTTGACGGCGCCGCGGGCCTGGCCGATCAGCTTGCCCGCGGCGGCCTTGGCCTGCGGGGGCAGCGCACCGATCTCGCGGTTGGCGAGCGACAGCGGGGAGCGGTCGCCGGTGTGCGCGACCTTCGCCTGCTTGAGCTCGTCGAGGTCGGCGGCGGCGGCGAAGGCGGCGAGCGCCTCGTCCCGGGCCTGTTCCACCACCTCGGGCTTGAGGGCCTCGACCTCGACCGGGTCGTACGACTTATTGGGTGCCGACATCTCTATCTTTCCCGTGCTCCTGCTCGTGATCAGGTCTGCTGCGTCGCCGGGCGTCCAGGAACGCCAGGGGTCGAGTGTAGTCGCAGGCCGCGACCCCCCACGGCGGCGGACCGCGCCGCGGTCCGGGTCAGAGCATGAAGTCGGGGACGCCCGCGGGCAGCACGAACCGGAACCTGGCGCCGCCGCCGTCGGCCCGGCTGATCCGGATCACCCCGCCGTGCGCCTCCACGATGCCCTTGACGATGTACAGGCCCAGGCCGGTGCCGCCGCGCCTGGAGCCCCGCCAGAACCGGGTGAACACCCGCGGCATCGCCTCCTCCGGGATGCCGGCGCCCTGGTCGCTGACGATGACGGCGGTGCCCTCGATCGTCCGGGGCGGCGTCCCGGCCTCCTCCACCATTTCCCTGGCCGGGCCGACCTCGATGGTCACGGTGCCCTCGCCGTGCCGGACCGCGTTCTCCAGCAGGTTGGCCAGCACCTGGTCGAGCTTGTCCGGGTCGCCCCACTGCTCGGCCGGCGGCCCGGCCACCCGGATGTCGAAGCGCTCGGCGGGGATGCCCGCCGCGACCTTCCCGGCCACGTGCCGGCGGACCGCCGCCGCCAGGTCGATCCGCTGCTTGCGGATCTCCAGCCGGCCGGCGTCGATCCGGGAGATGTCCAGCAGTTCGGCGATCAGCCGCACCACCCGGTCGGCGTCCGCGTCGACGGTCTCCAGCATGACCCGCTTCTGGCCGTCGTTGAAGCGCTCCCACTTGGCCAGCAGCGTCGCCGTGAAGCCCTTCACGCTGGTCAGCGGCGAGCGCAGCTCGTGCGCGACGGTGGCGATCAGCTCGGCGTGCGAGCGCTCGGTGCGCCGCCGCGCCTCGGTGCCGCGCAGCGTCACCACCACCTGCCGCACCGGCCCGGCCGCCCGCTCGCGCACGTACCTGGCGCACACCAGCACCTCGCGCCCGTCCAGCAGCAGGTTCCGCTCGGGCTGCCCGGTGCGCACCGCGAGCCCGCCGTACGGGTCGGTGAGCGGCCACCAGCGGCGGCCGTCCAGGTCCTCCAGCGGCAGTGCCCGCTCCAGCGGCACGCCGATCGCGCGGTGCGCGGAGCGGCCGGTGATGCGTTCCGCGGCCCGGTTGAAGACCACCACCCGGCCCTGCCCGTCCGCGACCACCAGTCCGTCCGGCAGGTCGTCAGGTTCGACCGCTGCCCAGTTGACGCCGCCCATGGGTGTCCTCCCCCGCCCGCCCCCTCGCCGGCCCAGGGACCGACCCTAGCGCGCCCGGCCCTCGGCGCGACACCCGTCGTGGGAGCGCTGGGCGCGCGCGGAGGCGTACAGGCACACGGCGGCCGCCGTGGCGAGGTTCAGGCTCTCCGCGTGCCCGTGGATGGGCACCCGCACCACCTCGTCCGCCAGCGCGCGGGTCTTCTCCGGCAGGCCCCAGGCCTCGTTGCCGAACACCCAGGCGCACGGGCCCTCCAGGGTGCCCTCGTCCAGCTCCTGGTCGAGGTCGCGCTCCCCGGCCCCGTCCGCGGCCAGCACCCGCACCCCGGCCGCCCGCAGCCGGGCCACCGCCTCCTCGACCGGCACCCCGGTCGCCACCGGCAGGTGGAACAGGCTCCCGACGGACGCCCGGACCGCCTTCGGGTTGTACGGGTCCACCGAGGCGTCGGTGAGCACCACCGCGTCCGCCCCGGCCGCGTCCGCGGTGCGCAGCACGGTGCCCGCGTTCCCGGGGTCGCGCACGTGCGCGAGCACCGCGACCAGCTTCGGGCGGGCGGCCAGCACCTGCTCGAACGGGGTGTCGATGAACCGGCACAACGCCACGATGCCCTGCGGGGTGACGGTGTCGCAGATGTCCGCGACGACCTCCTCGGTGGCGGTCAGCACCGGCCGTCCGGCGTCCCGCGCGGCGGCCACGATCTCCGCGTGCCGCTCGGCCGCCTCCGCCGTCACGTACACCTCGACCACGGCGTGCTCGCCGTCCGGCAGCCGCCCGAACGCCACCGCCTCCCGGACCGCCTGCGGGCCCTCGGCCAGGAAGCGCCGCTCCTTGCCGCGCTGGTTGCGCTTGGCCAGCCGGCGGGCGGCGACGACGCGCGGGGAGCGCAGGGAGGTCAGCAGGGGGGTCTCGGTGCTCATGCTCACGATCTTCGTCACGGGCGGGCGGGGGCACGGTACGCGACGGACCCGCAGGCCGGGCGGCCTGCGGGTCCGGGGCAACGCTTCGGGGCGACGGCCTGGATCAGGCGGCGACCTTGGGGGCGTTGACGTCCTCCGGCAGCGCCTTCTGGGCGACCTCGACCAGGGCGCGGAACGCCACCGAGTCGTTCACCGCGAGGTCGGCCAGCATCTTGCGGTCGATCTCGACGCCCGCGGCCTTGAGGCCCTGGACGAAGCGGTTGTAGGTGATGCCGTTGGCACGGGCAGCGGCGTTGATGCGCTGGATCCAGAGCTGGCGGAAGTCGCCCTTGCGCTTCTTGCGGTCGTTGAAGTTGTAGACGAGCGAGTGGGTGACCTGCTCCTTGGCCTTGCGGTACAGGCGCGAGCGCTGACCGCGGTAGCCGGAGGCCCGCTCGAGGATGACCCGGCGCTTCTTGTGGGCGTTCACTGCCCGCTTGACGCGTGCCACTTCATTACTCCTTGGTTCCGGACCTCGGATCGTGCCGGCGGTCCGTTATTCGATTCGGTCGGTAAGGATCAGCGGGTGCCCGCGGCGGCGCCGCGGGCGGGCGATCACTTGCCGAGAAGCTTCTTGATCTTCTTCGCGTCGCCCGGGGCCATCTCGGCGTTGCCGGCCAGCTTGCGGGTCAGCGTCGAGGGCTTGTGCTCGAGCAGGTGGCGACGGCCGGCACGCTCGCGCAGCACCTTCCCGGAGCCAGTGATCTTGAAGCGCTTGCTGGCGCCGCTGTGCGTCTTCTGCTTCGGCATGTCGCCGTATCTCCTCGTCGGTCCGTTCCGGCCCGCGCCGTGCGGCGCGGGCCGGAACTGGATGGATCTCGTCTCCAGGGCGGGACGCCCCGGAACCGGGTGCCTCGGCCTCCCGGCTCCCGAACCCGAAGGCTCAGGCGTCCTGGGCGGCCTCGGCGGGCTGCTCGACCTCGGCGGCCTCGGCGTCGTCGTCCGCGGTCTCGGCGGCCTCGGTCTCCTCGACCTCGTCCACCTCGCCGTCCACGTCGTCCGCCTGGTCCGCAGCCGGTCCGCGACCCTGCCGCTCCGCCTTGCGGGCGTCAGCGGCGGCGCGGGCCTCGGCCATGGCCTCGGTCTTCTTCTTGTGCGGGCCGAGAACC
The DNA here is from genome assembly GCF_948472415.1 of Kitasatospora fiedleri. NCBI lineage: Bacteria > Bacillati > Actinomycetota > Actinomycetes > Kitasatosporales > Streptomycetaceae > Kitasatospora > Kitasatospora fiedleri. The sequence continues at coordinate 1,459,657 of NZ_OX419519.1, forward strand.
ATGATCATGTTTCGGCCGTCCTGCTTCGGAGCGGACTCCACGAAGCCCAGGTCCTGGACGTCGTCCGCGAGCCGCTGCAGCAGTCGGAAGCCCAGCTCGGGGCGGGACTGCTCACGACCGCGGAACATGATCGTGATCTTGACCTTGTCGCCCTGCTTGAGGAACCGGACGACGTGACCCTTCTTGGTGTCGTAGTCGTGCGGGTCGATCTTCGGCCGGAGCTTCATCTCCTTGATGACCGTGTGCGCCTGGTTCTTGCGCGCCTCACGGGCCTTCATGGCCGACTCGTACTTGAACTTGCCGTAGTCCATGAGCTTGCACACCGGCGGTCGCGCCGTGGCGGCGACCTCGACCAGGTCCAGGTCGTACTCCTGGGCAAGCTCCAGCGCCTTCGCGAGCGGGACGATGCCGACCTGCTCGCCGCTGGGACCGACGAGTCGCACCTCGGGGACGCGAATCCGGTCGTTGATGCGGGGCTCGGTGCTGATGGGGCCTCCTCGGTTGCACCTTTTCCGATGCGGCCGTCGGGCGGCGGTCGCACGTAGTGGTTTCGACCACTGGGCGGGGCTTCATTCATGCTTCGCTGCCGCTGCCCTCTGGCAGGAGCACCGAACGCACGAAAAAAGCCCCGCACGGTACAGGCGGGGCTCCACACGTTCCGGGATGTCCTGACGGACACCACTGGCAGCGGGCAATCCTCGCGGCGCCCACCACGGACCGGACCCGTCGGCCCTTCGGCCGATCAGGTGGGAGACTTTCGCGGTTGCCCTCTCGGGCCTCCTGGAGTGGAGCCTCCACTTGCTGGCCGGGCAACCCGAAGGCTCGTCCGGCCGGTCAGTCTCGAATCATACCAGCGTTCCGGGGCCGACCGGTATTCCGACCCCCCGCCACCCGCCTTGTACGCTCCATCCGTACCCCGCTTTCGCACCAGCACTCCGGAGTGACGCCTTGACCAGCCAGCCCGACCACGCGCCCGAGTCCGAGTCCGACCAGGCCCTCGGCTTCGACGACCTGACCCGTGACATCGCCGAGGTCCCCGCCGTCGAGGTGATCACCACCGTCGCCGTCCACCTGATGAGCGCCGCCGCCGTCAAGTGCGGCCTCGCCGAGGGCGGCGAGGCCGACAAGGACCTCGACGAGGCCCGCAAGCTGATCACCGCCCTGGCCGGCCTGGTCACCGCCGGGGCCCCCGAGATCTCCAACTTCCACGCCGCCCCCCTCCGCGACGGCCTCCGCTCCCTCCAGCTCGCCTTCCGCGAAGCCTCCCTCGTCCCCGACGCCCCCGGCACCGGCCCCGGCGAGAAGTTCACCGGCCCCGTCTACTCCTGACGCCCCCGCCCCCGGGGCCCCGCCGGAGGCACCCCGCCCCGCCAGGGGCGCGGGGAACTGCGCGCAGCGGAAGGCGACGACGCCGAAGCCGCCCAGCCGAGAGAACTTCCCCGGCCGAGCGGCTTCCGTCATCCTCCCCCGCCCCGCAGGGCCCCGCCGGAGGCGCCTCCCCGTCCTCCGCCTCCCCGCCCCGCCAGGGGCGCGGGGAACTGCGCGCAGCGGAAGGCGACGACGCCGAAGCCGCCCAGCCGAGGGAACTCCCCCGGCCGGGCGGCTTCTACGCTCCCGCTACGCGCTCACGCGTCGTACTCGTCCAGCGGCGGGCACGAGCAGACCAGGTTCCGGTCGCCGTACGCGCCGTCGATCCGCCGCACCGCCGGCCAGTACTTGTCCGCCGGGTTGACGCCCGCCGGGAAGACCGCCTCCTCGCGGGTGTACGGGTGCGCCCACTCGCCGGCCAGCATCGCCGCGGTGTGCGGGGCGTTGCGCAGCGGGTTGTCGTCCGCCGCCCACTCGCCCGCGCCGACCTTCTCGATCTCGCCGCGGATGGCGATCATCGCCTCGCAGAACCGGTCGATCTCGTGCAGGTCCTCGGACTCGGTCGGCTCGATCATCAGCGTCCCGGCGACCGGGAACGACATGGTCGGCGCGTGGAAGCCGTAGTCAATCAGCCGCTTGGCGATGTCGTCGACGCTGACGCCGGTCTCCTTGCTGAGCGGCCGCAGGTCGATGATGCACTCGTGCGCGACCAGTCCGCCGGGGCCGGTGTAGAGCACGGGGTAGTGCGGGGCGAGTCGCTTGGCGATGTAGTTGGCGTTCAGCACGGCCACCTGGGTGGCGCGCTTGAGGCCCTCGCCGCCCATCAGGCGGACGTACGCCCAGGAGATCGGCAGGATCGCCGCCGAGCCCCAGGGCGCGGCCGAGATCGGGCCGACGCCGGTCGCGGGGCCGGCCTCGGCCTGGAGCGGGTGGTTGGGCAGGTACGGCGCGAGGTGCGCGCGCACCGCGACCGGGCCGACGCCGGGGCCGCCGCCGCCGTGCGGGATGCAGAAGGTCTTGTGCAGGTTGAGGTGCGAGACGTCCGCGCCGAACTTGCCGGGCTTGGCCAGGCCGACCAGCGCGTTGAGGTTGGCGCCGTCGACGTACACCTGGCCGCCGGCCTCGTGGACGAGCGCGCAGATCCGGGTGATCTCGGTCTCGAACACGCCGTGGGTGGACGGGTAGGTGACCATCAGCACGGCGAGCTGCTCGCCGTGCTGGGCGATCTTCGCCTTCAGGTCCTCGACGTCCACGTCGCCGTCGGCCAGCGTCTTGACCACGACGACCCGCATGCCGGCCATCGCCGCCGAGGCGGCGTTGGTGCCGTGCGCGGAGGACGGGATCAGGCAGACGTCGCGCTGGGTGTCGCCGTTCGCCCGGTGGTAGGCCCGGACGGCCAGCAGGCCGGCCAGCTCGCCCTGCGAACCGGCGTTGGGCTGGATCGAGACGGCGTCGTAGCCCGTCACCTCCACCAGCTGCTGCTCCAGCTCCCGGATCAGCGTGAGGTACCCGGCCGCCTGGTCGACCGGCGCGAACGGGTGCAGCTGCCCGAACTCGGGCCAGGTGACCGGCTCCATCTCGGTGGTCGCGTTGAGCTTCATGGTGCAGGAGCCCAGCGGGATCATGCCGCGGTCGAGCGCGTAGTCGCGGTCGGAGAGCCGGCGCAGGTAGCGCAGCATGGCGGTCTCGGAGCGGTGGCTGTGGAAGACCGGGTGGGTGAGGTACTCGTCCTCGCGCAGCAGCCCGGCGGGCAGCGCGTCGGCGTCCTCGGCGATCTCGGCGTCCTCGACCCCGAACGCGGCGAGCACGGCGGCCAGGTGCGCGCGGGTGGTGGTCTCGTCGCAGGACACCGACACCCGGTCGCCGTCGACCCGGTGCACGTTGACGCCGCCGGCCAGCGCAGCGGCGACGACCTGGTCGGCCCGGCCGGGCACCACGGCGGTGACGGTGTCGAAGAACGCGTCGTGGGCGAGCTCGACGCCGCCCGCGCGCAGGCCGGCGGCGAGCGCGGCGGCGTAGCGGTGGGTGCGGCGGGCGATGTCGGCGAGGCCGTCGGGGCCGTGGTAGACGGCGTACATGGAGGCCATCACGGCGAGCAGCACCTGCGCGGTGCAGATGTTGGAGGTGGCCTTCTCGCGGCGGATGTGCTGCTCGCGGGTCTGCAGGGCGAGCCGGTAGGCGCGGTTGCCGTCGGCGTCGACGGAGACGCCGACCAGGCGGCCGGGCAGGTTGCGTGCGTACTCGGCGCGCACGGCCAGGTAGCCGGCGTGCGGGCCGCCGAAGCCCATCGGGACGCCGAAGCGCTGCGAGGTGCCGCAGGCGATGTCGGCGCCGAGCTCGCCGGGCGAGCGCAGCAGGGTGAGGGCGAGCAGGTCGGCGGCGACGGCGACCACCGCGCCGAGCCCGTGCGCCTGCTCGATGACGGCCTTCGGGTCCCGGACCGCGCCGGACGCGCCGGGGTACTGGAGCAGCACGCCGAACACGCCGCGCTCGGCGATCTCGGCGGGGATGCCGTCGGACAGGTCCGCGGTGACGACCTCGACGCCGGTCGGTTCGGCGCGGGTCTCGATCACGGCGAGGGTCTGCGGCAGGGTGTCGGCGTCGACCAGGAAGACGCCGGCCTTGTTCTTGGTGACGCGCCGGGCCAGCGCCATCGCCTCGGCGGCGGCGGTGCCCTCGTCGAGCAGCGAGGAGCCGGAGGTGTCCAGGCCCGTCAGGTCGGCGACCACGGTCTGGAAGTTGAGCAGCGCCTCCAGGCGGCCCTGCGAGATCTCCGGCTGGTACGGGGTGTAGGCGGTGTACCAGGCCGGGTTCTCCAGCACGTTGCGCAGGATGACCGGCGGGGTGAAGGTGCCGTAGTAGCCGAGGCCGATCATCGAGGTGAGGACCTGGTTGCGGCCGGCCAGCTCGCGCAGTTCGGCGAGCACCTGGGCCTCGCTGCGGCCGGCGGGCAGGCCGAGCGCGGTGAGGCTGCGGATGGCGTCGGGGACGGCGGCGTCGGACAGCTCGTCCAGGGAGGCGTAGCCGACCTGGGCCAGCATCTTCTGCTGGGCGTCGCTGTCGGGACCGATGTGGCGGTGCTCGAAGGGGCTGGCCTGCTCAAGGTCGCTGAGCGTCGGCTGGGCGTTCATGGGGGTCGGGCCTCCTGGTCGCGGACCGGCGGTGGTACGCACGCGGTCGGCGGCCGTGGGAGCGCCTGGGCGTACGAACCCGTCAGCCTCCCCCTCTGTCATCGGTACCTGAGAGCTTCGCACGTCCGGACCGCGCGGGCCCGCCCGGCTTGCACCGTCGGCGAGGGCGGGTCGGCCGGCTCCGGTGCCGACGGTCCTGCCCTGCTTTCCAGAGTGACCTGGCCCGTTCGGTACGGATGCCTGAGAGATTCCGGGGAGGGGTTGCTCCTTCGGCGCCCCGCACCCCGCCGTTCGGGCGGTTCCGGGACTCTCCCGAGCGGGCTCGGCGGTCGCCTCCGAGGGTACCAGCGCGGGCCTCCCGGATCACCGGTGCGGCCCTGTGATCTGCCCCGGACGGCGGTGTCCGGGGTGCCGCCGCCCGTGACGTGCCGTTTGGTGTGAAGTGGCGGCCCGGCACGCTCCTCCGGCCGCCTCCGGACGGATCTTCCCAGGAGCAGCAGGACTGGAGGACAGCGTGCAGACCGATATCGATCCGCGCGACCTGATCGGACACAAGGCGGTCGACCGGAACGGTGACAAGATCGGCACGGTCGACGAGGTGTACCTGGACGACGCCACCGGCGAACCGGAGTGGGCGGCCGTCCGCACGGGGATCTTCGGCCGGGACGCCTTCGTCCCGCTGACCACCAGCGAGTTCGCGGGCGACGAGCTGCGCGTCCCGTACGACAAGTCGCTGATCAAGGAGTCGCCGGACTTCGGCGTGGGCCAGCACCTCTCGCCGGCCCAGGAGCTGCAGCTGTACCGCTACTACGGGCTGGACACGGGCGGCGACGCCGGTTCGGGCCCGGCGGCGGTGGACGGCACGGCCAAGGCGGCCGGGACGGCGGCGGCCGCCGGGACCGCCGGGGCGGCGGCGACCGCGAAGGAGCACCCGCGCGAGGAGCCCGCGGCGCCCGCCCCGGACCGCGACTTCGGCACCGTCGCCTCCTCCCCCGCCCCGGCGCCCGCCCCCGGCACCGTCGCCGCGGCCCCGGCCGCGCACGCCGCGGGCAGGCACCAGCAGGCCCAGCCGCACCCGCAGTCGCAGTCGCAGTCGCAGCAGCAGCCGTCCGCCCGGTCGGCCGCGGCGGAGCCGACCGCGCCGGTGGAGATCACCTGCCGCGAGGAGCGGATCGACATCAGCACCGAGTGGCACGAGGTGGGCACCACCCGGCTGCGCAAGTACGTGACCACCGAGCAGGTGGAGCGCCGGGTGCCGGTGGTGCGCGAGCGGGTGCGGGTGGAGCGGATTCCGGTGTCGGACGCGGAGCGGGCGGCGCTGAGCGAGCAGGAGATCGCCGAGGCGGTCGAGGAGGTCACGCTGCGCGAGGAGCGCCCGGTGGTGCGCAAGTACCTGGCGCCGATCGAGCGGGTGCGGCTGGTGGTGGAGCGGTACACCGAGGAGGAGGTGGTCCGCGAGGAGCTGCGCCGCGAGCAGGTGGAGGTGCACGACGCGACCACCGGCGAGGGGGACGGCGAGGGGCCGCGGCAGCACCGGCCGTGGAACGCGCAGCCGCAGTCGCCGGCGGCCCGGCCGCAGTCGGCCGCCGCGAACGGCAGCGCGGAGCACGCCCGCCCGGAGCCGCTGCGCTCCTGACGGCCCGTCGGCCGTCCGGCCCCGGCCCGCTCCGGCGGGTCGGGGCCGGCGCTTTGCCAAAGCTTCACCGGTCGATATTTGACAGAGTGAAGCATCTCCCGACATCGTTACTTCAGTCCCTGCACCATCGCCTTTCTGAAGCAACCTGTCGGAGGAGTCCCCGTGAGTGAGGCACCACAGCCCACCCCCACGGCCGCCAAGCCCACCAGCGCCCGGGTCCTGCCCGCCCTGATCCTGGCCATGCTGGCCTTCAGCGTGGTGCAGACCGCGGTCGTCCCGATCCTGCCGGGCCTGGCCCGCGAACTGAACGTCTCGGGCTCCAACATCACCTGGCTGATGACCGCCAACCTGCTCTCCGCGGCGGTGCTCACCCCGCTGCTGGGCCGCTTCGGCGACCTGCGCGGACGCAAGCCCATGCTGCTGGTCTCGCTGGCCGGCCTGGTGCTCGGCTCCGGCCTCGCGGTGGGCACCCACTCCTTCACCTGGCTGGTGGTCGCCCGGGTGCTGCAGGGCGCGGGCGGCGGCGTGCTGCCGCTGGCGATCAGCATCGTCCGCGACGAGCTGCCCCGGCACAAGGTGACCGGCGGCGTCGCCGCGATCTCCGCCTCGATGGGCGTCGGCTCCGGCCTCGGCCTGGTCGCCACCGGCCTGCTGCTGGAGCACTGGAGCTACAAGTCGATCTTCTGGATGGGCCTGGTCTTCGGCCTGATCGCGGTCCTGCTGGTGGTCCTGCGGGTCCCCGCCGACCCGGTCACCGACAAGGAGGGCGGCGCCGACCCGCTCGGCGCGCTCACCCTGGCCGGCTGGCTCTCCGCCCTGCTGGTCGCCGTCAGCCAGGGCAACCACTGGGGCTGGACGTCCACCCGCACCCTCGGCCTGTTCGCCGTCGCCGCCGTGGTCGCCCTGGTCTGGCTCCTGGTCGAGTCCAAGGTCGCCCACCCGCTGGTCGACCTGTCGATGATGGCCCGCCCCGCCGTCGCCTTCACCAACATCTCCGGCCTGCTGATCGGCTTCGGCATGTACGGCTCGTTCATGGTGATCAGCAACTTCGCGCAGACCCCGGAGAAGCTCACCCACTACGGCTTCACCGCCACCGTCCTGCACGCCGGCGTCATGCTGCTGCCCTCCGCGATCGGCTCGATGGTCGCCGCCCCGCTCGGCGCCCTGCTGATCGCCCGCCGCGGCCCCCGCCTCCCGCTGGTGCTCGGCGGCTTCCTCGGCGCCGTCTCGATGGCCTACCTGGCGCTGCGCCACGGCGCCGAGTTCGACATCTACTTCTCCTCCGCGGTCTTCGGCCTCGGCGTCGGCCTCGCCTACGCCGCGATGCCCGCCTACATCAACGGCGCCGTCCCCGCCGAGCAGTCCGGCATCGCCAACGGCATGAACGCCGTGCTGCGCACCGTCGGCGGCGCGGTCGGCACCGCGGTGATGAGCGCGATCCTCACCGGCGACATCCTCAAGCTCCCGGTGCCGATCCAGCTCCCCACCGAGAACGCCTACCAGAACGCCTTCTGGGTGGCCGGCGCGATGTGCCTGGTGGCCGCCGCCGTCCCGTTCGCCATCCGGGCCGTCAAGTCCGCCCCGGCCCCCGCCGAGCAGGCCGCCCCGGCCCTCACCAAGACCGACGCCTGACGGCGTCCCCCTCGCGTACTGGACACACGCGAGCAGCAGGAGCACCCCCCGCCACGGGCATCGGCGGGGGGTGCTCCTGCTCCCTCCGCCCCCGCACGCCCTTCACCCCGCCGGGGGCCGCAGCGGCAGCGCGCCCGAAGCCTCCAGCTCCTCGTCCCCGACCGCGAACGTCCGCACCCGGCCCACCCCCGAGTACGGCGTCTCGAAGCGCACCGTCACCCGGCCGACCCCGCTGCCCTGCACCCAGCCGGGGCCGAACTCGCGGTGCGTCACGTCCTGCCCGGGCCACCAGCGCCGGGCCGCCGGATCGGCCGCCACCGGCTCCGCCACCGCCTCCTCGACCACCGCCGCCGTCCCCGACTCCCGCTCCTCCCGCTCCAGTTGGGCGAACAGGTCCTCCTGGGTGTAGTCCGCGAGCTGCGCGACGCCCACGCCCAGCAGCCGCACCCCGCCGGTGACGTCGACCTGGAGGGCCAGCCGGCGCGCCGTCGCCGCGACCACCTCCTCGTCGTCCGTCGGCCCGCGCAGCGTCTCGGAGCGGGTCAGCGTCGAGAAGTCGAAGCGGCGGACCTTGAGCACCACCGTCCGCCCGGAGCGCCCGGCCGCCCGCAGGCGGCGCACGCACCGCGCGGCGAGCTGCTCGATCTCGCGCAGGATGCGGTCCCGGTCGGCCAGGTCGACCTCGAAGGTGTCCTCCACCGACACCGACTTGGCGTCCCGGTCCGGCACCACCGGCCGCTCGTCCCAGCCGATCGCCATCTGGAACACGCCCGCCCCGTGCGCCTTGCCGAGCAGCCCGACCAGCTCCCCGAACCCGGCCTCCGCCAGGTCCGCCACCGTGGTCAACCCGGCCCGGCGCAGCGCCTGTTCGGTGGCCGGGCCGATCCCGGGCAGCGCCCGCACCGGCATCGGGGCCAGCACCGCCCGCTCGGTGCCGGGCTCGACCAGCACCAGCCCGTCCGGCTTGGCCCGCTCGGAGGCGATCTTCGCCATCAGCTTGGAGGCCGCGGCGCCGACCGAGGCGGTCAGCCCGGTGCGCTCCAGGATGTCGGCCCGCAGGTCCTCGGCCAGCGCCAGCACCAGCTGGGCGCCCTCCGCAGGCGTGGCCGCGGCGGCCAGCGCGGGCCCGTACGGCCCGGCCTCCAGGTCGACGAACGCCTCGTCCAGGCTGAGCGGCTCGACCAGCGGGGAGCGCTCCCGCAGCAGGCCCATCACGATCTCGCTGTTGGCCCGGTACGCCTCGAACCGGCCGGTCAGGAACGCCGCGTTCGGGCAGAGCCGGCGGGCCTGCGCCATCGGCATCGCCGAGTGCACGCCGAACTTCCGGGCCTCGTAGGAGGCGGTGGAGACCACGCCGCGCCCGCCGAGACCGCCGACGATGACCGGCTTGCCGCGCAGGCTCGGCTTGGACGCCTGCTCCACCGCGGCGAAGAAGGCGTCCATGTCGAGGTGGATGATGCTCGGCACGGTCCGCACCGCCCGATCATCCCGCGCCCCACCGACAATCCCCCGGCGCTCCCCGGCGCGGCCCCGGCTCAGCCGGTCCCGCCCTCCCCCGCCGCGTCCGCGTCCGCGAGCGCCCGCGCCACCCCGTCCTCGCGCGGCCCCAGCAGCGCCGGGTCCGGCCGCAGCAGCACGTTCACCGCCGCCTTCAGCGCGCCGCCGACCTCCCGCGCCTCGCCGTACTCCCAGGTGACGTCGTGCCACTCCTCCACCCCGACCCCGTACGCGTCGATCCCGGCCGCCGCGCACAGCGCCAGCGCCCGCCGGACGTGGAAGGTCTGACTGACCAGCAGCGCCCGGTCGACGCCGAAGATCCGGTGCGCCCGGCTGCACGAGTCCCAGGTGTCGAAGCCCGCGTAGTCGCCGACCACCCGCACCGCGGGCACCCCGCGGTCGATCAGGTAGCCGCGCATCGCGTCGGTCTCGTCGTACCGGACGGTGCCGTTGTCGCCGGTCACCAGGATCGCCCGCACCTTGTGCGCCCGGTACAGCTCCAGCGCCGCGTCCAGCCGGTGCGCCAGGTACGGGGAGGGCACGCCGTCCATCAGCCCGGCGCCGAACACCACCGCGACCGGCGCCTCGGGCGCGTCGGCCACCGTGCCGACCCGCCCGGACTGGGTGAGGTGCAGCCAGGCGTCCGGCGCCAGCCCCAGCGCGGAGCAGAGCACCACCGCCTGGAACCAGCGGCGCTGCCGCCGCCGGTCCACCGGGCGCACCGCGCGCCACACCGCCCGGGCCCGCCGCCCCGCACACCTCAAGATCGTCGACACACGGACCAGGACGGCCCGGACCGGCCCGCCGGTTCCCCGACCCGGGCGGGCGGCCGCCGCGCCGTCAGCCCGCGCGGTTGCGGCGCTGCGCCAGCTCGTCGCCCGGGTCATTGCCGAGCAGCGTCTCGCCGGTGTCGGTGCGCTCGCCGTGCAGCCGCCCCAGGGTGGTCTCCAGCTCCTGCCGGACCGCGCCGACCGCGATGCCGAACACGCCCTGGCCGCCGTTCAGCAGGTCGACCACCTGCTGCGGCGAGGTGCACTCGTAGACCGTCGCCCCGTCGCACATCAGGGTCAGCCCGGTCAGGTCGGCCGGGTCGGCGGACTGCAGGTGGGTGACGGCCACCCGGATGTTCTGCAGCGACACGCCGGCGTCCAGCAGCCGCTTGACGATCTTCAGCAGCAGAATGTCCCGGAAGCTGTACAGCCGCTGCGCGCCCGCCGGGTACGCGGAGCGCACCGAGGGCTCCAGCAGCCCGGTGCGCGCCCAGTAGTCGAGCTGCCGGTAGGTGATGCCGGCCGCGGCGCAGGCCGTCGGGCCGCGGTAGCCGACCAGCGCGGAGGTCGGGGCGAGCCGTTCGATCGCGGGCTGGCCGGGCTGGACGGCCGGGAAGCGGCCGAGCCGCGGCAGCTCCTCCGCCTCGGGTTCGGGCCGCCAGGGCCGCCCGATCAGAGCCCGGTCGGCGCGCGGCAGGTGCACCGCGCACAGCGCTCCGGAACGCGTCTCGTCGCCGGTGCCGCTCATCGCCAACCTCCGTCCATTCCGCCCAAGGCCCCACGGGACCCGCAGGAGCCCTGCCGGACCCCGGGCTGCGGGTGGCCCGTCCGGCGGGCCATCACCTGACGGTAGGCAGTCGCCAAAGCACCGTCAACGATCGCCACGCCGGGGGCTTCCAGAAACTTCACCCCATCGAGTGGTTATTCGTGCCCCATGCGCGGGTAGCGAAATGGTTTTCCGGCCGAGCGGAGTTGCGGCGCACCGCCGACCGGGCTAGCGGAACGCGCGCCCGCGGCCTACTGCGGGCCGCCCCCGAAGTCCTCCGGCGAGACCTGGTCCAGGAACTCCCGGAACTTCTCGACCTCGTCCTCCTGCTCGTCCGGGATCGAGATGCCGGCCTCCGCCAGCACCTCCTCGCTCCCGTAGATCGGCGTACCGGTGCGCAGCGCCAGCGCTATCGCGTCCGAGGGGCGCGCGCTCACCTCGACACCACCGGCGAACACCAGCTCCGCGTAGAACACCCCGTCCCGCAGATCGTTGATCCGCACCTCGGTCAGCTGCTGCCCCAGCGCGCCGAGCACGTCCTTGAACAGGTCGTGCGTCAGCGGCCGCACCGGGGTCATGCCCTGCTGGGCGAAGGCGATCGCGGTGGCCTCCCCCGGCCCGATCCAGATCGGCAGGTAGCGGTCACCGCCGACCTCCCGGAGCAGCACGATCGGCTGGTTGGAGGGCATCTCCACCCGGACACCCACGACGTCGAGCTCATTCACACCAGCAACCCTATGGCGCGCGCCCCCGATAGGAAAGCGCAGCAGGCAGCGGCCACCGCGATCAGGACCGCCGCCCGCCCCCGCGCCACCGGCCGTTCACCCCCGGGAGCGCAGCCCCGCCTGCACCATCGCCGCGTGCAGCCGCACCGACAGGGTGGCCAGTTCCCGCGCCGTCGCCTCCGCGTGCGCCCGGGTCTGCGGGTTGCGGTGCCGCCGCAGCGGCGCCACCACCTGCTCCACCAGCGCCACCTCGCGCTCCGCCGCCGCCTTCATCGCCCGCAGGTGCCGCGGCTCCAGGCCGAACCGGCCCAGCTCCGCCACCAGCCGCGCGATCTGCAGCGCCTCCCCGTCGTACCCGCCGTCCGGGCCCGGCTGCACCAGGCCGTACGCCTCCCACTCGACGAGTTCGCGCTCCTGCGCCTCGGCCGCCGCGATCAGCTCGGCCCGGCCCAGCCGGACCCCGCTCGGCCCGGCGGCCGCGGCCGCCAGCTCCCGGTCCGCCTCCTCCAGCGGCCCCGGACGGGACTCCGCCCCCGGCAGCGCCGGCGGCTGCTCGCCGCGCTCGATCGCGTCCAGGTGCTCGCGGATCACCCGCAGCGGCAGGTAGTGGTCGCGCTGCATCCGCAGCACGTACGCCAGCCGCTCCACGTCCGCCGCCGAGAACTTCCGGTAGCCGGACGGGGTGCGCTGCGGCTCGACCAGGCCCTCCGCCTCCAGGAAGCGGATCTTGGAGATCGTCACCTCCGGGAAGTCGTCCCGCAGGAAGGCCAGCACCGCGCCGATCGACAGCAGCTCGTCACCCCGCCGGCGCGCCTCGCCCGTGCGGCGCGAGGCCGGCACGGGCGAGGACCCGAGGGACGGGGTAGGAATCTGTGGGGTCACTCGGGCTCCAAACGGAGAAGTGGTCAGTACCCCCGGTGGTGGCTGGCGAAGAACACCAGCCGGTACTTCCCGATCTGCACCTCGTCGCCGTTGCCGAGCAGCACCTCGTCGATCCGCTCCCGGTTCACGTAGGTGCCGTTCAGGCTGCCCACGTCCGCGACCGAGAAGCCGCCGTCGGGCTGCCGACGGAACTCCACGTGCCGACGCGACACCGTCACGTCGTCCAGGAAGATGTCGCCCTGCGGGTGCCGCCCCGCCGTGGTCACGTCCGAGTCCAGCAGGAACCGGCTGCCCGAGTTCGGGCCGCGCTGCACGATCAGCAGCGCCGAGCCCGGCGGCAGCGCGTCGATCGCCGCCATCACCTCGGCCGACAGCGCCGGCGTGGCACCCGTCGAGGTCGCCGTCGGGTCGTACGACTCGATGCCGGAGATCGAGATGGTCGAGGTGGTCTCGGCCGCGCCCTCCGGGAACCCGCCGCCACGCAGCTGAGTACCGCAGTTCGAGCAGAACCGGGCCTGGGCCGGGTTCCGGTTCCCGCACCGCGGGCACGGGCTGGTGCCAGCCATGTTCACAGCCTCCTGGCGCGGCACACCCGACTGGACGTGCCCGGCATAGGGGTCCGGGGCAAACCCTCCACCGGAGGTTGAGGGTCCTGCCGGGAAACCTATGCGCGGCCCGCCCGGGGAATCAACCGACGCGCCGTAGGCCCCGTCGAACTGCCCGGTCGGGATGCCCGCGCCCTGGGTCACGTCGTCCCGGTACATCGGACGCTGCCCCTCCGGCGCCGGACGCATCGGGGGCACCCCGGCGTCCTCCTGCCGGTAACGCGCGGTCGGCGCCTCGGCGGCCTTCTTGTTGCGGCCGAACAGCTTCGAGAGAAAACTCACGGGCGAATCCCCTTGCGTGTGACAGAACCGCCCGCGGGGCAGGGTTCAAGGCTCGGTGTGGCGGTGGGCCCGGCATCCGGCCGGGGACTGACGAACGGTAAGACCCAGTGTCGCCGACCCGCCGCGGAAACCCACCACCGGGGGCTGCCCGCAGCTGACGAACCGTACGGAGCGCGCCCCGTCACTTCGCCGCCGGCTTGCCGTACTGCAACGGCTTCGGCGTGGCCAACGCGTCCACCAGGACCTTCTGCTGCTGGACGATGGTCGCCCGCGCCTGGTGGTTCTCCAGGCTGCGCACCACACCACCGGGAATGTTGAGCGCCGGAGCCAGGTCCTGCGGGTTGCCCACGACGGTGAAGCGGAACGGCTGCGAGACGCTCTTCCCGTCGATCTGCACGCCGCCCGACGAGTTGTCGGTGAAGTACGTACCGGCCACCACGCGCACGTCGTTGATCTGAATCGCCTCCGCCCCCGCCGCTCGGAGTTCCTGCAGGGTGTCCAGCAGCATATCCGCCTTCACCTGCCCTTGGGGATCGTCGATCGTCAGCACGATCCCCGGGCCGGTCGCCTTCTCCGTCCCCGCCAGCACGCCCAGTTCGGCCGCCTTCTTGCGGGTCTGCTCCTGGGCCTCCTTGGCCTGGTTGGACGAGTTCTCCAACTGCGCCAGGGACTGCTCCAGCTGCGTCCGCTCCGACTGCAGGCGCTGCTGCTTCCCGTCCAGCTCGTCCAGGATGCGCACCAGGTCCTCCTGCCGGGCCCCGCGCAGCTCGCTGTGGTCGTTGGTCGACCGCACCTGGATCGCCAGCGCCAGCCCCAGCGCGAACAGCAGCAGCGCCACCACCAGCTGCCCCCGCGACACCCGCGGCGGCCACACCGCCGCCTTCAGCCGGGTCCGCCCGTCCGCGGGCGGCTCCACCGGCTCCGACCCCGCGGACGCCACCACCGGCGGCTCCCCGGATGCCTCCCGCGCCGCCGCCGCGGACCGCGCGCCGGGCGTGTCCCCCGCCTCCGGCGCCACCGGCACCTCCGGCTCCGGCCGTCCCGCGTCCCGCTCCCGCGGCTCCCGCTCCTCGCTCACAGCCGCTCCCTACGCCCTGAACACGTGCCGGCGGATCGCCGCCGCGTTCGAGAAGATCCGGATGCCCAGCACCACCACCACGCCGGTGGACAGCTGCGACCCCACGCCCAGCTGGTCGCCCAGGAAGACGATCAGCGCCGCCACCACGACGTTTGACAGGAACGACACCACGAAGACCTTGTCGTCGAAGATCCCGTCCAACATCGCCCGCACGCCGCCGAACACCGCGTCCAGCGCCGCCACCACCGCGATCGGCAGGTACGGCACCACCGCGTTCGGCACCTCCGGCTGCACGAACACGCCGACGATCACGCCGATCACCAGACCCAGTACGGCAATCACGGTGTAGCAGCTCCTGTTCCAGTGGAAGGGGACTTCGTCGCGGTCGACCGCGCGGACTTCGACGGCGCCGCACCCGGCGACCCCGAGGGCGCACCGGACCGCGACGGCGAGACGGACGGGGACGATGCGGCGGAGGGCGAGGACGACGGCTCGGCCGAAGCCTCCGGGGACGGGGACGCCTCCGGCCCGGCCACCCGGAGCGTCACGCCCAGCGCGGCCGGCAGCGTCAGCGACTTCTGCGCCGACACCGTCGACCGGATGCCGTAGCTGTCCTGGATGATCTTCAGGTAGCGGCCGCCCTCGTTGTCCTGGAAAGCCTGGGCCAGCCGCGGCCCGTCCCCGATCGCCAGCACCGTGTACGGCGGCACCAGCGGCCGGTTGTCCACCAGGATCGCGTCGCCGGCCGCCCGGATCGCCGACAGCGCGGTCAGCCGCTGCCCGTTCACGGACACCGCCTCCGCGCCGGCCAGCCACAGCCCGTTCACCGCGTACTGCAGGTCGTGGTCCTTGACCCGGCCGTCCTTGCCGTAGCCGCCGGTGTTCCGCGGATCGCTGACGTTGCCGCCCGAACCGCTCCCGGAGGCGTCGTCGATCACCAGCTTGACGCCCGGCCCGGTGATCTCCCCGGTCCCGGTGCGCGCCGCCAGCTGCGCCGCCGCGCTGTCGTCGCCGGTCTGCAGCGCCGCCTCCTGGGCCTTCTCGACCTTGTCGCGGTCCGCCTCGACCTGCCGCTGCAACTCGTCCGCCGCCTTGTTGGCGTCGTTCACCCGGGTCACCAGGGCGTCCCGCTCCTGGGCCAGGACGGGCGCCGCGGCGTGCGTGTTGACCGCCCCGACCGTCACCACGACCGCGGCCAGCGCCAGCCCCAGGGCCAGCACCAGCCGCCCCCTGGCCGTCGACGGCAGCCGGGAGCTGCCCTCCGCCCCGCGCGCCCGGGCCGCCTCCGCGTACCCGTCGTCGAGCGAGTGCTCCATGACCGTGGTCAGCAGGGACATCGAGGCGTCCGGGCGGCGGAAGCGCCCCTCCGGGTCACTCGGCGTCGGCGTTGCTGGCATGCGCCACATCGTTTCACGACCACGAGGTGCCCCACGACCAGCCCCGGGCCCCGCAGGAGGGTTTCGGCACAGGATCGTGACAAACACCGGTGGGGGCGGACCCGCGGGCCCGCCCCCACCAGGATTTCTCCGCACTACCTCCCGGCGCCGTCCACGACCGCGGCCCACTCGTCGAGCAGCCGCTCGGTCGCCTCGTCGTCCGGGCCCTCCGCCCACAGGTGGGTGACGGCCTCCGCCGGGTCCGGCAGGACCAGCGTCCACCGGCCGTCCGGCTCGACCACCCGCACGCCGTCCGTGGTGTCCAGCTTCCGGTTCCCGGCCGCCTCCACCACCGAGCGCATCACCATGCCCTTGGCGGCCCACGGCGTCGCGATGTCCCGTTTCTGGATGTGCGCCTGCGGGATGCGCGCGTCGATCTGGCTCAGCGTCAGCTGCGTCCGCGCCACCAGGCCGACCAGCCGCACGAACGCCGCCGCCCCGTCCAGCACCCCGGAGAACTCGGGCACCACGAAGCCGCCGCGCCCGTCGCCGCCGAAGACCGTGCCGTCCGCCGCCGCGGCCTTCGCCAGGTCGTCCGGCGAGGTCGTCGTCCAGATCACCTGGGTGCCGTGGTACGCCGCCACCTGCTCGGCGATCCGGGTCGTCGTCACCGGCAGCGCCACCTGCCCGGAACGGCGCTCGGCCGCCACCAGGTCCAGCAGCACCAGCAGCGCCCGGTCGTCCTGGATCACCCGACCGAGCTCGTCCACGAAGGACACCCGCTCACCCACCGGGTCGAACCGCACGCCGAACGCGGCCTGCGAGGACGCCACCAGCTCGCCCAGCCTGGCCAGCGCCGCCTTCCGCTCCTCGGCGCCCTCGGTCGGCTTGGACTCGTCCAGACCGCCGGCCACCGTCAGCGCCTCCACCCGAGCCGCCCCAGGATGCTCGGCAGTACCAGCCCGGCACTGCCGTGCGCCGCGTCCACCACGACCTTCAGCCCGGCCTCCCGCACCCCCGAGGTGTCCACCGCCCGCAACAGGTTCGTCGCGTACGAGTCGAACACGCTCGCCGGGTGCAGCAGGTCGCCGATCTCGCCCGGGAACGCCCGCCGGAACTCCTGCCGCGAGTACACCCGGTCCAGCTTCCGCTGCCCGGCCTGCGACAGGTCCGCCCCGCGCTCGTCGAAGAACAGGATGTCCAGCGAGTCCGGCACCCCCGGCGTGGTGCGCAGGAAGATCCCGCCCGCGCTCCCCCGCGCCGTCGCCTGCCGGGCCACCGGCATCGGCACGTTCTCCAGGTCCCGGACGTCGATCGCGCTGGTCTGCAGCGCCGAGATCATCGCCCGCTTCAACGCCCGCGCACCACGCGAGTGGTCACGCGCGATGGTGACCGTCGCGCCCTTCTTCAACGTGGTCGCGTACGCCCCCGCCAGCCGCACGGCCAGCTCGGGCGTGATCTCCACGTTCAGGATGCCCGACACGCCGCGCACCCCGAACAGGTGCTCCTGGCCGCGGGACTCCCAGATGACCGAGGTGTTGACGAACGCGCCGGCCTCGATCGTCTTGAACGGGTAGACCTTGACGTTGCCCGCGACGATCGACTCCTCGCCGATCAGGCACTCGTCACCGATCACCGCCCCCTCGTCGATCCGGGCGGCCCGCATCACGTCGGTGTTCTTCCCGACCACGCAGCCGCGCAGGTTGCTCTGCGGCCCCACGTACACGTTGTCGTGCACCACGGCCTTGTGCAGGAACGCCCCGCGCTTGACGACCACGTTCGACCCCAGCACGGTGTGCTCGCGCAGCTCCACGCCGGCCTCGACCTTGGCGTAGTCGCCGATGTACAGCGGCCCCCGCAGCACGGCCTCCGGGTCCACCTCCGCACCCTCGGCCACCCACACGCCCGGCGAGATCTCGAACCCGTCCAGCTCGACCTGGACCTTGCCTTCCAGGACGTCCGCCTGGGCCTTCAGGTAGCTCTCGTGCGTGCCCACGTCCTCCCAGTAGCCCTCGGCGACGTAGCCGAAGACCGGCTTGCCCTCCTTGAGCAACTGCGGGAACACGTCGCTCGACCAGTCGACCGACTCGCCGGCCGCCACGTAGTCGAAGACCTCCGGCTCCATCACGTAGATGCCGGTGTTCACGGTGTCCGAGAACACCTGCCCCCAGGTCGGCTTCTCCAGGAAGCGCTCGACCTTCCCCTCCTCGTCCGTGATGGTGATACCGAATTCCAGTGGGTTCGGCACCCGGGTCAGGCACACCGTCACCAGCGCGCCCTTCTCCCGGTGAAAGGCAATCAGATCGGAGAGGTCGAAGTCCGTCAGTGCGTCGCCGGAGATCACCAGAAAGGAATCGTCCCGCAGCGCGTCCTCGGCGTTCTTCACGCTGCCGGCCGTGCCCAGCGGGGTTTCCTCGTTGGCATAGGTGAGGTGCATGCCCAGTTCTTCGCCGTCACCGAAGTAGTTCTTGACCAGCGAGGCCAGGAACTGCACGGTCACCACGGTGTCATTGAGGCCGTGTCGCCTCAGCAGCCGCAGCACGTGCTCCATGATCGGCCGATTGGCCACCGGCAGCAGCGGCTTGGGCATGCTGGAAGTCATGGGGCGGAGTCGGGTGCCCTCTCCGCCCGCCATCACAACGGCTTTCATTACGGGTGCGTCCTCCTTCGCGGTGGTGAACCCCTGCGGGTCCATCAAACCGGTCCGACGCATCCCTACCCGGAAGAAAACGTCCGACTCACCGTGGAGGGCGTGTAAAACGTCTCAGACCGATCTCAAACGGCAGCAGCGTGCTCCGCCCGGAGGATCTGCCGGGCCTGCACCGCATACAGCGCACCGGCCCACCAGTACAGCGTCGTCCCCCACCAGATGAACGCCCAACTCACCACTCCCGCAACCTGGTGCACCCACCCCGTGCCCACCCCCAGCAGCAGAAGCGGAAACGCGTACATCAGATTGAACGTCGCCGCCTTCCCGAGGAAACTCACGTTCAACGGCCCGTAACCCGCCCGGTTGAGCCGCAGCAGCACCACCCCGACGAACGCCTCCCGCGCCACCAGCAGCGCCGTCAGCCACCAGGGCAGGATCTCCCGCCAGGTCAGACCCACCAGCGTCGACACGATGTACAACCGGTCCGCGGCCGGGTCCAGCAACTGCCCCAGCCGGCTGATCTGCCCCCACCGCCGGGCCAGCTTCCCGTCCAGGTAGTCACTGACCCCGCTCAACATCAGAACGACAATCGCCCACCCGTCGTTCTTCGGCCCCCCGAAGACCGGCCACAGCACCAACCACAGGAAGATCGGCACGCCCACCAGCCGAGCCATGCTCAGCAGGTTGGGGATCGTGAGGACCCGGTCGGTCTGAACGCGCGTCTCCTGGACCTCCACTGTGCGGAGCCTCCTGTTTTCACCACCGACAACTGTGCGGGACCGACCCTACAACAAGAAAGCCCCCTGACATCCCGTCAGGGGGCTTTCCCACAAAGATTGTTCGGCGGCGTCCTACTCTCCCACAGGGTCCCCCCTGCAGTACCATCGGCGCTGTGAGGCTTAGCTTCCGGGTTCGGAATGTAACCGGGCGTTTCCCTCACGCTATGACCACCGAAACACTATGAAACTGTGCACCGCCCGCCATGACGCGGGGGTCGTTGTTTCAGAACAACACAGTGGACGCGAGCAACTGAGGACAAGCCCTCGGCCTATTAGTACCGGTCAACTCCACCCCTCACAGGGCTTCCATATCCGGCCTATCAACCCAGTCGTCTACTGGGAGCCTTACCCTCTCAAGGAGGTGGGAGTGCTCATCTCGAAGCAGGCTTCCCGCTTAGATGCTTTCAGCGGTTATCCCTCCCGAACGTAGCCAACCAGCCATGCCCTTGGCAGGACAACTGGCACACCAGAGGTTCGTCCGTCCCGGTCCTCTCGTACTAGGGACAGCCCTTCTCAACACTCCTACGCGCACAGCGGATAGGGACCGAACTGTCTCACGACGTTCTAAACCCAGCTCGCGTACCGCTTTAATGGGCGAACAGCCCAACCCTTGGGACCTACTCCAGCCCCAGGATGCGACGAGCCGACATCGAGGTGCCAAACCATCCCGTCGATATGGACTCTTGGGGAAGATCAGCCTGTTATCCCCGGGGTACCTTTTATCCGTTGAGCGACGGCGCTTCCACAAGCCACCGCCGGATCACTAGTCCCTACTTTCGTACCTGCTCGACCCGTCAGTCTCACAGTCAAGCTCCCTTGTGCACTTACACTCAACACCTGATTGCCAACCAGGCTGAGGGAACCTTTGGGCGCCTCCGTTACCCTTTAGGAGGCAACCGCCCCAGTTAAACTACCCACCAGACACTGTCCCTGATCCGGATCACGGACCCAGGTTAGACATCCAGCACGACCAGAGTGGTATTTCAACGGCGACTCCACCCGAACTGGCGTCCGAGTCTCACAGTCTCCCACCTATCCTACACAAGCCGAACCGAACACCAATATCAAGCTATAGTAAAGGTCCCGGGGTCTTTCCGTCCTGCTGCGCGAAACGAGCATCTTTACTCGTAATGCAATTTCACCGGGCCTGTGGTTGAGACAGTCGAGAAGTCGTTACGCCATTCGTGCAGGTCGGAACTTACCCGACAAGGAATTTCGCTACCTTAGGATGGTTATAGTTACCACCGCCGTTTACTGGCGCTTAAGTTCTCAGCTTCGCCCGACCGAAATCGGACTAACCGGTCCCCTTAACGTTCCAGCACCGGGCAGGCGTCAGTCCGTATACATCGCCTTACGGCTTCGCACGGACCTGTGTTTTTAGTAAACAGTCGCTTCTCGCTGGTCTCTGCGGCCACCACCAGCTCAGGGAGCACGTCCCGTCACCAGCAATGGCCCCCTTCTCCCGAAGTTACGGGGGCATTTTGCCGAGTTCCTTAACCACAGTTCACCCGAACGCCTCGGTATTCTCTACCAGACCACCTGAGTCGGTTTAGGGTACGGGCCGCCATGAAACTCGCTAGAGGCTTTTCTCGACAGCATAGGATCATCCACTTCACCACAATCGGCTCGGCATCAGGTCTCAGACTTCGTGTCGCGCGGATTTGCCTACGCAACGTCCTACACCCTTACCCCGGGACAACCACCGCCCGGGCTGGACTACCTTCCTGCGTCACCCCATCGCTCACCTACTACAGGCTTGGGCCGGCGGCTCCACCACGTCCCATTGTCCGAAGACTCCGGGCCGGCTTCACGGCCTTAGCATCACCTGGTTCGACGTTGGCGCTTCAAAGCGGGTACGGGAATATCAACCCGTTGTCCATCGACTACGCCTGTCGGCCTCGCCTTAGGTCCCGACTTACCCTGGGCAGATCAGCTTGACCCAGGAACCCTTGGTCAATCGGCGCAAGAGTTTCCCACTCTTGTATCGCTACTCATGCCTGCATTCTCACTCGTGAACCGTCCACAACTCGATTCCTCGGCTGCTTCACCCGGCACACGACGCTCCCCTACCCATCACAGCCTCCGTTGGGAGTATTGCTGCAATGACACGACTTCGGTGATGTGCTTGAGCCCCGCTACATTGTCGGCGCGGAATCACTTGACCAGTGAGCTATTACGCACTCTTTCAAGGGTGGCTGCTTCTAAGCCAACCTCCTGGTTGTCTCTGCGACTCCACATCCTTTCCCACTTAGCACACGCTTAGGGACCTTAGTCGGTGTTCTGGGCTGTTTCCCTCTCGACCATGGAGCTTATCCCCCACAGTCTCACTGCCGCGCTCTCACTTACCGGCATTCGGAGTTTGGCTAAGGTCAGTAACCCGGTAAGGCCCATCGCCTATCCAGTGCTCTACCTCCGGCAAGAAACACGCGACGCTGCACCTAAATGCATTTCGGGGAGAACCAGCTATCACGGAGTTTGATTGGCCTTTCACCCCTAACCACAGGTCATCCCCCAGGTTTTCAACCCTGGTGGGTTCGGTCCTCCACACGGTCTTACCCGCGCTTCAACCTGCCCATGGCTAGATCACTCCGCTTCGGGTCTTGGGCATGCAACTATGGGCGCCCTATTCGGACTCGCTTTCGCTACGGCTACCCCACACGGGTTAACCTCGCTACACACCGCAAACTCGCAGGCTCATTCTTCAAAAGGCACGCAGTCACAGCCCCAAAAGGACTGCCCCCACGGCTTGTAGGCACACGGTTTCAGGTACTATTTCACTCCGCTCCCGCGGTACTTTTCACCATTCCCTCACGGTACTATCCGCTATCGGTCACCAGGGAATATTTAGGCTTAGCGGGTGGTCCCGCCAGATTCACACGGGATTTCTCGGGCCCCGTGCTACTTGGGAGAAGCTCAAGCGAGCCGTACAGATTTCGTCTACGGGGGTCTTACCCTCTACGCCGGACCTTTCGCATGTCCTTCGACTACCCATACGGTTTCTGACTCGCCCAGCCGCCGGCAGACGACTGAAGAACTTTCCCACAACCCCGCTATGGCAACCCCTGCCGGGTCTCACACCACAACGGTTTAGCCTCATCCGGTTTCGCTCGCCACTACTCCCGGAATCACGGTTGTTTTCTCTTCCTGCGGGTACTGAGATGTTTCACTTCCCCGCGTTCCCTCCACATACCCTATGTGTTCAGGTATGGGTGACAGCCCATGACGACTGCCGGGTTTCCCCATTCGGACACCCCCGGATCAAAGCTCGGTTGACAGCTCCCCGGGGCCTATCGCGGCCTCCCACGTCCTTCATCGGTTCCTGGTGCCAAGGCATCCACCGTGCGCCCTTAAAAACTTGGCCACAGATGCTCGCGTCCACTGTGCAGTTCTCAAACAACGACCAGACACCCACACCAGACCACCCTCACAGGTGGCCTCGCCTGAGGCCGGCATCCATGAGACAACGGCAAGCCGTTCCCTCAGGACCCAACAACGTGCCCGACACGATGACCTGACGATGCGTTTTCCACGCCGAAGCAGTACTACCGCTCGTCTCGTCCATCGTGCCGAATAGTCAACGTTCCACCCATGAGCAACCGTGCGAGACATGCGCTCGCAAGCGGCTATGTGCTCCTTAGAAAGGAGGTGATCCAGCCGCACCTTCCGGTACGGCTACCTTGTTACGACTTCGTCCCAATCGCTGGTCCCACCTTCGACGGCTCCTCCCCTTGCGGGTTAGGCCACCGGCTTCGGGTGTTACCGACTTTCGTGACGTGACGGGCGGTGTGTACAAGGCCCGGGAACGTATTCACCGCAGCATGCTGATCTGCGATTACTAGCAACTCCAACTTCATGGGGTCGAGTTGCAGACCCCAATCCGAACTGAGACCGGCTTTTTGGGATTCGCTCCGCCTCGCGGCATCGCAGCCCTTTGTACCGGCCATTGTAGCACGTGTGCAGCCCAAGACATAAGGGGCATGATGATTTGACGTCGTCCCCACCTTCCTCCGAGTTGACCCCGGCAGTCTCCTGTGAGTCCCCGACATTACTCGCTGGCAACACAGAACAAGGGTTGCGCTCGTTGCGGGACTTAACCCAACATCTCACGACACGAGCTGACGACAACCATGCACCACCTGTACACCGACCACAAGGGGGCGCCCATCTCTGGACGTTTCCGGCGTATGTCAAGCCTTGGTAAGGTTCTTCGCGTTGCGTCGAATTAAGCCACATGCTCCGCTGCTTGTGCGGGCCCCCGTCAATTCCTTTGAGTTTTAGCCTTGCGGCCGTACTCCCCAGGCGGGGAACTTAATGCGTTAGCTGCGGCACCGACGACGTGGAATGTCGCCAACACCTAGTTCCCAACGTTTACGGCGTGGACTACCAGGGTATCTAATCCTGTTCGCTCCCCACGCTTTCGCTCCTCAGCGTCAGTAATGGCCCAGAGATCCGCCTTCGCCACCGGTGTTCCTCCTGATATCTGCGCATTTCACCGCTACACCAGGAATTCCGATCTCCCCTACCACACTCCAGCCTGCCCGTATCGTATGCAGACCCGGGGTTAAGCCCCGGGCTTTCACATCCGACGCGACAGGCCGCCTACGAGCTCTTTACGCCCAATAATTCCGGACAACGCTCGCACCCTACGTATTACCGCGGCTGCTGGCACGTAGTTAGCCGGTGCTTCTTCTGCAGGTACCGTCACTTGCGCTTCTTCCCTGCTGAAAGAGGTTTACAACCCGAAGGCCGTCATCCCTCACGCGGCGTCGCTGCATCAGGCTTCCGCCCATTGTGCAATATTCCCCACTGCTGCCTCCCGTAGGAGTCTGGGCCGTGTCTCAGTCCCAGTGTGGCCGGTCGCCCTCTCAGGCCGGCTACCCGTCGTCGCCTTGGTAGGCCATTACCCCACCAACAAGCTGATAGGCCGCGGGATCATCCTGAACCGCCGGAGCTTTCCACCAACCCCCATGCAGGAGAAGGTCGTATCCGGTATTAGACCTCGTTTCCAAGGCTTGTCCCAGAGTTCAGGGCAGATTCCCCACGTGTTACTCACCCGTTCGCCACTGATCCACCCCGAAGGGCTTCACCGTTCGACTTGCATGTGTTAAGCACGCCGCCAGCGTTCGTCCTGAGCCAGGATCAAACTCTCCGTGAATGCTTCCACGAAAGAGCGGCACGGCAACCACCGGAATAGGGCGGCCCCGCGCACTGCGTCCTCGCTAGTGTTTTACTTCAAAAGGAATCTCCAACCCCGAACAGAGTCGAGGCCGGGGATGTCAACATATCTGGCGTTGACTTTTGGCACGCTGTTGAGTTCTCAAGGAACGGACGCTTCCTTCGAGCCGCATTTCTGCGAACTCCCCGGGCGCTTCGTTCTTTCGTGTTTCGAGCTTACCAGACTGTTTATTCGGCGTTGACCGAAGCTTTACTCGCCTGACTTGCTCTGTTTACCGCCGTTGCGCGGCGACCTGAGCAACCATAGCGGGTCGGTGGCCGAGCACCTAATCGGGGCGGGGGCGGAGTTCACTCGGTTGGGCCTGCGCGGGGCGGGTGGGAGTGGCAGGTGGGGGCTCACTCGGATGCCGTAGAGTGCGGCGGGTTGGCCGAGAGGACTAGACCACTTGCGGGTGGCGGGGTCGACGGGGAGGGCGCGGGGCGGTCGGTTCGTGTGCGGCTCGGTTGGGGCGGGAGGGGATCTTCACCCGGGCGGCTCGCGGGCGTTATGTCATGGGATGTCCGAAGTTGACGTAATTTTGGTTCAGTCGATCAATGGGCCGCTGCCCGCGGCCGCACGCGATGTACTCCGTACCTGGGAGGCTCCACCATGACCACTGTCACGTCGCCGCTCGCCGGTCGCGCTGTCGGCCTCGCCAACGTTCCCGACCCGGTGTTCGCGGGGGCCATGGTCGGGCCGGGGACGGCGATCGATCCGTTGCGGGAGCCGATCGACGCGGTGGCTCCGGTGGACGGGCAGGTGGTGTCGATGCATCCGCACGCGTTCGTGGTGATGGACGAGAACGGGCACGGGGTGCTGACGCACCTGGGGATCGACACGGTGCAGCTCAATGGGGAGGGGTTCGAGCTGCTGGTGCACAAGGGGGACCGGGTGAAGCGGGGGCAGCCGGTGATCAAGTGGAATCCGGCGGCGGTGGAGGCGGCCGGGAAGTCCCCGATCTCGCCGATCGTGGCGCTGGAGGCGTCGGCGGAGCAGTTGAGCGGGGTGGCGGAGTCGGGCGATGTCACGGCCGGCGGCGAGCTGTTCATCTGGAACTGACGGAAGTGACGGAACTGACGGCGACGGACGGCGAAGGGGTTTCGGACCATGGAGCGGACGCTGCGGGGCGTGGGGGTCAGCCACGGGGTCGCCATCGGGCAGGTGCGGCACATGGGGACGGCGGTGCTGGAGCCGCCGGTGACCCAGGTGTCGGCCGAGGAGGTGCCGCGGGAGCGGGCCCGGGCGCAGGCGGCGGTGGACGCGGTGGCCGCGGACCTGGTGGCGCGCGGGAACCTGGCGGGGGGTGAGGCGCAGGCGGTGCTGGAGGCGCAGGCGCTGATGGCGCAGGACCCGGAGCTGTCGGCGGACGTGAACCGGCGGATCGAGTCGGGGAGCAGTGCGGAGCGCGGGGTGTACGACGCGTTCGCGGCGTACCGGGAGCTGTTGGCGGCGGCGGGTGAGTACCTGGCCGGGCGGGTGGCGGACCTGGACGACGTGCGGAACCGGATCGTGGCGCGGCTGCTGGGGGTGCCGATGCCGGGGGTGCCGGACAGTGACGAGCCGTACGTGCTGCTGGCGCGGGACCTGGCGCCGGCGGACACGGCGTTGCTGGACCCGTCGCTGGTGCTGGGGTTCGTGACGGAGGAGGGCGGGCCGACCTCGCACAGCGCGATCCTGGCGCGGGCGATGGGGGTGCCGGCGGTGGTGGCGCTGGCGGGGGCGACAGGGTTGGCGGAGGGGGTGGTGGTGGCGGTCGACGGGGCGTCGGGCGAGGTGGTGGTGGAGCCGGCGGCGGATCGGCAGGAGGAGTTGCGGCGGCTGGCGGCGGAGCGGAAGGCCGCGCTGGCGGCGTCGAGCGGGCCGGGGCGGACGTCGGACGGGTTCATGGTGCCGTTGCTGGCGAACGTGGGTGGTCCGGGGGACGTGCCGGCGGCGTTGGAGAACGGGGCGGAGGGCGTCGGGCTGTTCCGGACGGAGTTCCTGTTCCTGGACGATTCGGCGCACGCGCCGAGCGAGGACAAGCAGGTCGAGGCGTACCGGAAGGTGCTGGAGGCGTTTCCGGGGGCCCGGGTGGTGGTGCGGGTGCTGGACGCGGGGGCGGACAAGCCGTTGGAGTTCCTGACGCCTGGGGACGAGCCGAATCCGGCGCTGGGGGTGCGCGGGTTGCGGACGCTGCTGGAGCACCCGGAGGTGCTGCGGTCGCAGTTGCGGGCGCTGGCGCGGGCGGCGGAGGGGTTGACGGTGCGCCTGGAGGTGATGGCGCCGATGGTGGCGGACGGGGTGGACGCGCGGGCGTTCGCGGCGGCCTGTCGGGAGGTGGGGTTGGACGCCAAGTACGGGGCGATGGTGGAGATCCCGTCGGCGGCGCTGCGGGCCGGGGCGATCCTGCGGGAGGTGGAGTTCGTGTCGCTGGGGACGAACGACCTGGCGCAGTACGCGTTCGCGGCGGACCGGCAGGTGGGGTCGTTGGCGCGGTTGCAGGACCCGTGGCAGCCGGCGCTGCTGGACCTGATCGCGGCGGCGGCGGAGGCGGCGAAGGCGGCCGGGAAGAGCTGCGGGGTGTGCGGGGAGGCGGCGTCGGACCCGCTGTTGGCGTGCGTGCTGACGGGGCTCGGGGTGACGAGCCTGTCGATGGGTGCGGCGGCGATCCCGTACGTGCGGGCGGGGTTGGCGCGGGCGTCGTTGGCGCAGTGCCAGCGGGCGGCCGGGGCCGCGCGGGCGGCGGACGGTGCGGAGGAGGCGCGGGAGGCGGCGCAGCGGGTGCTGTCCGGGGAGTAGGGGTCACGGACTCCCGAGGGGTCGCTGCCGCCGTGGGGGCGGTGGCGGCCCCTCGGGGCCTTCTCCGGCTAGGGCTGCTTGCGGGTGGTGGCGAGCTGTTCGAAGAAGCGCAGGTGGTCGAGGTTGTCGACGGAGCCGGGGTTGACGGCCTGGGTGAGGGGGGTGCCGCCGAGCAGGCGCTTGACGGGGACTTCGAGGCGCTTGCCGGTGAGGGTGTGCGGGAGGCCCCGGACGGTGATCACCTCGTCGGGGACGTGGCGCGGGGAGAGTTGGGTGCGCAGTGAGGTGCGGATGCGGGTGGTGAGGTCGTCGTCCAGTTCGGCGCCGGGGGTGAGGACGACGAACAGCGGCATCCAGTAGCCGCCGTCCGGCTCTTCGAGGCCGATGACCAGGGATTCGGCGATCTCGGGGAGCCGTTCGACCACCTCGTAGATGTCGGCGGAGCCCATCCGGACGCCCTGGCGGTTGAGGGTGGAGTCGGAGCGGCCGTGGATGACGACGGTGCCGCGGGAGGTGGCGGTGATCCAGTCGCCGTGGCGCCAGGTGCCGGGGTAGGTGTCGAAGTAGCTGTCGTGGTAGCGGTGGCCGTCGGGGTCGTTCCAGAAGCCGGTGGGCATGGACGGGAGCGGCTTGGTGACGACGAGTTCGCCGACGGTGTCGGTGTGCGGGTGGCCGTCCTGGTCCCAGGATTCGACGGCGGCGCCGAGGCAGGGGGCCTGGATCTCGCCGAGGTGGACGGGGAGGGTGGGGACGCCGCCGACGAAGCAGGAGCAGACGTCGGTGCCGCCGCTGACGGAGGCGAGCCAGAGGTCGGACCCGACCTCGTCGTAGATCCACTGGAAGCCGTCGGGCGGGAGCGGGGAGCCGGTGGTGCCGAGGCAGCGGACGGCGGAGAGGTCGAGGTCGCGGCCGGGGTGCAGGTCGGCCTTGCGGCTGGCGATGACGTAGGCGGCGGAGGTGCCGAGGACGGTGGCGCGGGTGCGGGCGGCGACCGACCAGAGGGCGCCGGTGTCGGGGTGTCCGGGGCTGCCGTCGTAGGTGACGATCGTGGTTCCGGTGAGCAGGCCGGCGAGCAGGAAGTTCCACATCATCCAGCCGGTGGAGGTGTACCAGAGGAAGCGGTCGTCGGGGCCGAGGTCGAGGTGGAGGGCGGCCTGCTTGAGGTGTTCGACCAGGATGCCGCCCTGGCTCTGCACGATGGCCTTGGGGAGGCCGGTGGTGCCGGAGGAGTAGAGCACCCAGAGCGGGTGGTCGAAGGGGACGGGTTCGAAGACGGGTTCGGTGTCCGCGGCGACCAGGTCGTCGTAGGGGAGGGTGCCTTCGGGGGCGGGGGTGTTCAGGAGCGGGACGTGGATGACGGTGTTCAGGGTGGGGAGTTCGCGGCGGAGTTCGGCGACGACCCGGGTGCGGTCGTGGTCCTTGCCGCCGTAGTGGTAGCCGTCGACGGCGAACAGGACGGTGGGCTCGATCTGCTGGAGGCGGTCGAGGACGCTGCGGGCGCCGAAGTCGGGGGCGCAGCTGGTCCAGGTGGCGCCGACGGCGGCGGTGGCGAGGAGGGCGACGGCGGCCTGCGGGATGTTGGGCAGGTAGGCGCTGACCCGGTCGCCGGGGCGGACGCCGTGCGCGCGCAGGGCGGCGGCCAGCGAGCCGACCTGGCGGCGGAGTTCGGACCAGGTGGTGGCGACGGGTTCGGCGGTGCGCTCGTCCAGGTGGAGGATCGCGGGGCGGTCGGCGTTGGCCGGGTCCTCGGCGGCGCGCAGGGCGTGTTCGGCGTAGTTGAGGGTGGCGCCGGGGAACCACGTCGCGCCGGGCATGGTGGCGGGTTCGGCGAGGACGGCGGTGGGCGGGGTGTGGAAGCGGACGTCGAAGTACTCGGTGACGGCCGTCCAGAAGCGGGTGAGGTCCCCGGTGGACCAGCGGTGGAGGTCCGCGTAGCGGGTGGCGGCCTCGGCGTCGGTGGTGACCGGTGCGAGCGGGGCGGCGGGGGCGCCGTGGTGGTCGGCGGCCCAGCGCTGGAAGGCGACCAGGCGGCTGGCGGCGGCGCGGGCGGGGTCGGGGCGCCAGAGCGGCTCGAGGTGGTGCTGGTCCTGGGGGGTCGGAGGGGTGCTCACGTGGTGGTCTCCAGGCCGGGGCGGGGACGGCGGTGCTGGTGGCGGCCGTCCGTGCGGTGCTGACGCTGCCGACCCTGCCACGTGATCGTCCGGTGGTCCAGGGTCGCGCGGTCGGGGTGCTGGTGGGGGCGGGCGGGAGGTGGTAGACCGGCGGGATGACGGTGGCGTACGACGTGGTGATCGTGGGCGGCGGGCACAACGGGCTGGTGGCGGCCGGGTACCTGGGGCGGGCCGGGCTGCGGGTGCTGGTGCTGGAGCGGCTGGGGCACGTCGGCGGGGCGGCGGTGTCGGAGCGGGCGTTCGCGGGGGTGGACGCGCGGCTGTCGCGGTACTCGTACCTGGTGAGCCTGCTGCCGCGGCGGATCACGGCCGAGCTGGGGGTGCGGGTGGAGTTGCGGCGGCGGCGGATCTCCTCGTACACGCCGTGGGAGCGGGACGGGCGGGTCGGGGGGTTGCTGGTGGACGGCGGGGACGAGCGGCGGACGGCCGAGTCGTTCCGTGAACTGACGGGTGGGGAGCGGGAGTTCGCTGCGTGGCGGGAGTTCTACGGGATGACCGGGCGGGTGGCGGAGCGGGTGTTCCCGTCGCTGACGGAGCCGCTGCCGTCGCGGGCGGAGCTGCGGGCGCGGGTGGACGATCCGGTGGCGTGGGCGGAGTTGTTCGAGCGGCCGTTGGGCGAGGCGCTGGAGCGGCGGTTCGCGGACGACGTGGTGCGGGGGGTGGTGCTGACGGACGCGCTGATCGGGACGTTCACGCACGCGCACGACCCCTCGCTGCGGCAGAACCGGTGCTTCCTGTACCACGTGGTGGGGGGCGGGACGGGTGACTGGGACGTGCCGGTGGGCGGGATGGGGGCGGTGACCGGGGCGCTCGCGGGGGCGGCGCTGGCGGGCGGGGCGGAGCTGCGGACGGGGTGCGAGGTGGTGGCGGTGGACCCGGGGGGCGCGGCGGGACCGGCCGAGGTCGGGTACCTGGACGCGGACGGGGTGGAGCGGCGGGTGGGGGCGCGCTGGGTGCTGTGCAACGCGGCGCCGGCGGAGTTGGCGCGGCTGGTGGGCGAGCGGGCCGGGGAGGCGGCGCCGGAGGGGGCGCAGCTGAAGGTGAACATGCTGCTGAGCCGGCTGCCGCGGCTGCGGGACGGGGCGGTGGACGTGCGGGACGCGTTCGGGGGGACGTTCCACGTCGCGGAGTCGTACCGGGAGCTGGAGGGGGCGTACCGGGAGGCGGCGGCGGGGCGGCTGCCCTCCCCCGCGCCGTCGGAGATCTACTGCCACTCGCTGGCGGACCGGTCGATCCTGGGCCGGGGGTGCCGGCGGGGGCGCAGACCCTGACGCTGTTCGGGCTGCAGGTGCCGGCGCGGCTGTTCGCCGCGGACCCGGAGGGGGTGCGGCGGGCGGCGCTGGCGGGGGTGCTGGCGGCGTTGGACGGGGTGCTGGCGGAGCCGTTGGCGGACTGCCTGGCGGTGGACGGGGAGGGGCGGCCGTGCCTGGAGGTGCGCGGGCCGCTGGACCTGGCGGCGGACCTGCGGCTGCCGGGCGGGAACATCTTCCACCGGGACCTGGCGTTCCCGTTCCGCGCGGAGGACGGGGACGGGGACGGGGACGGGGGCGGTTCCGGGGGTTCCGGCGGTTTCGGGGGTTCCGGCGGGGGCGTGGGTCGGTGGGGGGTGGGGACCGGGCATCCTCGGGTGCTGGTGTGCGGGGCCGGGGCGGTGCGGGGCGGCGGGGTGAGCGGGATTCCGGGGCACAACGCGGCGATGGCGGTGCTGGGGCGCTGACCGGAGCCGGGGGCCGCGGCGGGGGCGGCCGGGTTCAGCGGGGGGCGTACTCGCCGTCGAACCAGGAGCGGGCCACCCGGGTGTGGAACGGGAAGGCCAGCGGGGTCTCGACGGTGGCGAGCTCCCAGCCCTCGGTCTCGTCGGTGGGGACGGAGGGCGGCAGGTCGGCCAGGTCGCGGGCCGGGAAGAGGGCGAACAGGCAGAGGAAGCCGCCCCGGGCGTCGGAGTCGGTGGCGACCAGCAGGGCCTCGGCCGGGTCGGCCAGGATGCCGGTCTCCTCGCGCAGTTCGCGGGCGGCGGCCTGCTGCCAGCTCTCGCCGTAGTCGACGTAGCCGCCGGGCAGGGCGAGCAGGCCGTAGCCGGGTTCGATGGTGCGGCGGATGACGGTCAGCCGGGTCTCGCCGTCGGGGAGGTGCACCGGGAGCAGGGCGACCGTGACCGGGAGCGGGTTGCGGTAGCTGATCTCGCCGCAGCCGGGGCAGGTGCGCGGCCAGCCGGTGGTGCCGGCCGGGTAGGGCGTCCCGCACCAGTGGCAGTGGGTGTTGGGGCCGAAGACGGCGGGGCGGGCGGACGGCTGGGTCGTCATGGGGGCGATGGTAGTCCGGCCGGGTGCCGGGCGGGGCGGAGTCGGCGCGGGTCGGTGGCGGGGTGGTGGCGGGCGGCTCGGGGCGGTGCGCGCGGGGCGCGGGGCGGGGGCGTGCGGGGGTGCGGTCGGCGCGGGGCGGGCGGGGGTGCGGTCCGGCCGGTCGGGTGAATTCGGCGGGCGCGGTTGGATTCGGAGTGTGTGCGCACGATAGCGATGGGGTGTTCCGTGATGGGCACGGGAGTTGACCGTTCACAAAGGATGATGGTGCGAGCGATTCTGATTTCCCTGCTGGCGGCGGGCTCGGTGTTCGGACTGGCGGCGCCGGCCCCGGCGGCGGTGCGCGCGGCGAGCGGCGACGTGGTGGTGTTCTCGACCGAGGCGCAGCCGCTGGACGTCTACCACGACCCGGCCGGCTGCCGACAACTTCCTGCGGTGGCACACGTGTTGACGAACCAGACCGACCGTCCGGTGCAGGTGTACGGCAATCCGTTCTGTCTGGGCCCGTCGGTGGCGGTGCGGCCGGGCTACGGGACGCACGTGCCGGGTGGGGCGGGGAGCTTCTCCGCCTGAGCGGACGGTGCAGGCGGTCCGGGCGGTCCGGGCCGTTCGAGCGGGGGCGGAAATGCGGTCGGATGATCGCACGGGCGGTCGGGGAAATAGCCGATCGCCCGCTTTTTCTCTGATCACAGAAATGCGTCCGAACGGTCGCACTATGTCATGATGGCGACCGCCGACTCCTGGTCCGTCGCGGCGAATTGGCGCACTGTCAGCGCGCGCACCGTCAGCGCGGTCGGCCCGTTGTCTCCGGCCCCCCGCGGCAGTTCGCGTCCCGGGTTGCGGCCGCCGTCGAGAGGACTGCGTTTCCCGTGGAGCACGTCGCACTTCCCGCTGCCCCCGAGGCGGCCCCGATCCCCTGGCGGGCGTACGCCCGGCTGGCCAAGCTCGACATCTGGGACTACTACCTGAGCGTCCCGCTGGTGGCCGCGATGGTGCTGGCCGCCGGGTCGGGGGTGGGGGCCGGGACGACCGTGCCGGTACTGGTGCTGTTCCTGGCGGGCGAGGTCGCGATGAGCGCGGCCATGTGCACCTTCGACGACGTCACCGGGTACCGGGACGGCAGCGACGCGGTGAACTACGGGCCGGACGCGCCCGCCCGGCGGCTGGCCCGCAAGCCGCTGGTGGCGGGGACGTTGACGGAGCGCCAGGCGATCCGCTTCGGGTGGGCGGCGTCGCGGTCTGCGTGCTGTGCTGGGCGGCGGCCGTCGCGGCGGCGCCCGCCCGGCCCTGGTGGGCGGTGGCCGGGACGGCGGCGCTGGCGGTGTTCGGCTTCCAGTACACCTGGTGGCTGCGGATCAGCTACAACGGCTTCCAGGAGTTCTTCCTGGCGGCGCTGGGCTGGTTCTTCGTGCTGCCGCTGTACGGGCTGCTGACCGGGCGCTCCGACGGCTTCGCGGTGGTGCAGGCGCTGGTGTTCGGGCTGGGGCCGCTGCTGTTCGGCGTGTACTCCAACACCAACGACATCCCCGGTGACCGGGCGGTGGGGCGCCGGACCGCCGCGGTGCTGCTCCCGCCGCGCGGCAACGCGGCGTTCGTGGCCGGGTGTTCGGCGCTGGAGGCGGTGCTGCTGGTGGGCTCGGCGGTGGCCGGGTTCGCGCCGTGGTGGTTCCCGCTGGTGATGGCGCCGGTGATCGCGCTGCGGGCCCGGCAGTGGGTGCTCGGGTTCGTCCGGGGCGAGATCCTGCTCGCCCGCCGGCTGGGCATCCGCCTGCACCGGGTGTGCTGCGCGCTGCTGATCGGCACCGACCTGGCCCTCGTGGTGTTCGGCGGTGGGCTGTGAGCGGCGGAACGGCGAGCGGCGGGACCGCGGGCAGCAGGGCGCGGCGCGGCGGGACGGGGGCGCCGTTCGGGCGGCTGCCGCTCGACCTGGGGCCGCTGTTCGACACGCTGGCCGACCAACGGCCCTCGGTGGACGTCCGGTTGGGCCGTCCGCTGGACCTGGCGCCGGAGCGGGGCACCGTCTACGACACCGCCCGGGTGGCCGAGCTGGTGCGGGAGACCGCGGCCTGGCTGGTGGCGGCCGGGGCCGGGCCCGGGTCGTCGGTGGCGGTCGTCAAGCGCAACCACTGGGACTACGTGCTGCTGGCCTGCGCGGCGGCCCGGATCGGGGCGGTGCCCGCGCTGCTGTCGGACCGGGTGCCGCCGGACGCCCTGGGCGCGCTGCTGCGGCGGCTGCGGCCGGACGTGCTGGTCACCCAGCGGGACGTGCTGGGCGGGGCGCGGGCGGCCGGGGTGGAGCTGACCGGCCTGGCCGGGCGGACGGTCTGCCTGGACGGGCCGTCGCCGGGCACGCTGGCGGTGGACGAGCTGCGCGGCGGGCCGGTGCCGGGGGTGCGCACCCGCGGGGAGGACGAGCCGCTGGCGGTGATCCACACCTCGGGCACCACCGGCGTCCCCAAGCTGGTGGTGCACTCGACCCGGACGCTGATCCGGCGGCTGTCGGCGTTCGAGGCGCGGCCCTGGCCGGTGCTGTCGGTGCGCCGCACGGACACCGTGGCCAGCGCCGTCTCGTTCGCCCACGGGCGGGCGCTGACCTGGACGGTCAGCGCGTTCTGGCGGGCGCCGAGGACCGTCGCGCTGCTGCCGGACGCGGACCCGTCGGCGGCCGCCGCGCTGCTGCGCAGCCATCCGCCGACCGTCCTGGAGGCGCTGCCGTCGAGCTACGTGCGCTGGCAGCCGCTGACGGCCGGGGCGGGCAACCCGTTCCGGGACGTGCGGCTGTTCATCTCGACCTTCGACGCGATGCACCCGCCGACGGTGCGGGCGTTCCTGGACGCCACCCGGCGGCGGCGCCCGCTGTGGATGCAGGGGTGGGGGCAGAGCGAGACCGGGCCGCTGAGCTTCCGGTTCCTGACTCGGGGGGCGCTGGCCGGACCCGCCGGGCGGCACCCGACCACCCGCGACCTGGGGCGGCCGGTGCCCGGCTGGGTGCGGCTGAAGGTCGTCGACCCCGCGCGGCCCGGGCGGGCGGTGCGGCCCGGCGAGACCGGGATGCTGTACGCCCGCACCGGGGCGCTCTGCCTGGGCTACCTGGGCGAGCCGGAGCGCTGGGGGCGCAAGCTCGACGGCCGCTGGTTCAACACCGGGGACCTCGGCACCCGGACCCGCGACGGCCGGGTCTTCGTGCTGGACCGGGAGGTCGACATGGTGCCCGGGCTGAGCTGCGTCGAGATCGAGGACGTGCTGCACGAGCGGCTGCCGGACGTCGAGGAGGCCGTCCTGCTGTCGGTGGCCGACGGCCGCCCGCAGCCGGTGCTGGTCACCGCGGACGGCGGGCTCGACCCGGCGCGCTGGCGGGACGCGGTGCGCGACCTGCCGCCGCTGGCCGAACCGCTGGTGGTCGGCTGGGACGCGGTGCCGCGGACGGCCACCGGGAAGGTGCGGCGGCACGAGCTGCGGGCCCGGGTGCTGGCCGGCAGCACCGGGATCGGGACCGGGCAGTGGACGTGAACCGTGGTGGCGAGAGCGGGAGTTGAGACGGTGAGGGAGCGGAGCGCAGTGCACGGGGACGAGGGCGGGGCCGAGGTGGAGGTCGACGTCGCGGTGGTCGGGGCGGGGATCGCCGGGCTGGCCGCGGCGCACCACCTGGTGACGGCCGGACGGTCGGTGCGGGTCTTCGAGGGGGCGGACCGGGTGGGCGGGCGGATGGCCTCCAGCCGGGTGGACGGGTGGCTGCTGGACGAGGGCGCGGAGACCATCGCGGGGGCCGGGTACGAGGCGACCTGGGAGCTGATCCGGGCGGTCGGCCTGCCGGAGTCCGAGGTGCCCGTGATCGGGCCCGGGTTCGCGCTGTGGCGGCACGGCCGGGCGCACGCCCACCTCGGGCACCCGAAGGGGCTGCTGACCGGCGCCGGGCTGTCCTGGCGGGGACGCTGGGCGTGGCTGCGCTTCACCGCCGAACTCGCCACCGCCTGGCGCGGGTTCGACCCCGACCGGCCGGAGACCGCGCCCAGCCGGGACGCGACGCTCAGCGAGTTCTGCGCCGGTTCGCCCGGGCGGGAGGAACTGCTGGCGGCGATGCTGCAACCGCTCTCCGGCCACTGCTTCGGCTGGCGGCCGGAGAGCTCGGCCGTCGCCCCGATGGTGGCCACCCTGCTCTCGGTGGGCGCGCCGGGGCCCGCTGGATGACCTACCGGGACGGGATGGACACGCTGGCCCGCCGCCTGGCCGAGCGGCTGCCGGTGGAGCTGGGGCGCCGGGTGGTCGCCGTCCGGGAGCGGGCGGAGGGCGAACCCGGCGGCGTGCTGCTGGAGTTCGCGGACGGGGCCCGGGTCCGGGCCCGGCAGGCGGTGCTGGCGGTGCCCGCGCCGCTGGCCCTGGAACTGCGCGGGGCGGACCTCCCGGACCGGGAGCGGGCGTACCTGGCGGCGAGCACGTACACGCCGATGCTCAAGGTGGCCTGCCTGCTGGACCGGCCGCTGCCGAGCCCGACCGGGGCGCCGAGCTACGCGCTGTCGGTGCCGGAGGCGGAGAGCCGGGTGTGCACCGGGCTGATCCTCGACCACCTGAAGGCGGCCGGGCGGGCGCCCGCGGGCAAGGGGCTGGTCAGCGTGTTCGCCTCGCCGTGGCTCTCCCCCACGCTGCTGGACGAGCCGGACGAGCGGGTGGTGGAGACGCTCTGCGCGGAGGCCGAGCGCTTCCTGCCCGGCCTGCGGGCGGCCACCGTCCGGACGCTGGTGCACCGCTTCCCGCTCGGGCTGCCGCAGGGCGCGCCGGCGGCGGTCCGGGAGCGGGCCGCGTTCCTGGACCGGCCGACCCGGGCGGTCGAGTACGCCGGGGACTGGGTGATGCTGCGGCCGAGCAGTGAGGGCGCGGTGCGGTCGGGGCGGCTGGCGGCGCGGCGGGTGCTGGCGCACGCGGGCTCCGGTTCCGGTGCGGGTGTCACGGCGGGCGCGGGTTCCGGTGCGGGCGCGGGTGTCGCCGCGGTGGGGCGGGTGTGATGGGCGGGTCGGTGGCGGCGGCCGGGGTCGGGATCGAGGTCGGGCTGGGGGCAGGGGCGGGGACGCGGTCGGGCTGGGGGACGGGGACGCGGTCGGGGGGTCGTACCTGTTCGACAACGGGAGCGTGCACGCGGCCGGGCAGCACCGGTGCCTGGCGGCGTGGCTCGATCCGATCAGCGTCGGCGCGCTGCGGGCGGGCGGGGTCGGGCCGGGGATGCGCTGCCTGGACGTGGGCACGGGGGCGGGGAGCGTCGCGGTCTGGCTGGCCGGGCAGGTGGCGCCCGGGGCTCGGTGCTGGCGACGGACCTGGTGCCGCTGCCGGTGCCCGCCCGGTCCGGGCTGACGGTGCGGCGGCACGACGTGGTGCGGGACCCGCTGCCGGAGGGCGCGTTCGACCTGGTGCACGTCCGGCTGGTGCTCTCCCACCTGCCGGAGCGGGAGGCGGTGCTGGCGAAGCTGTTCGCCGCGCTGCGGCCCGGCGGGGTGCTGCACCTGCTGGAGTTCGACGCCGAGTACGCGCCGGTGCTCACCGTCCCCGACGAGCGGGACCGGGAGCTGTACGAGCGGTACCAGCGGGCGAAGTTGCGGGCCTTCCGGGCGCGCGGTTCGCACCAGGGCTGGGGCCGGGAGTGCGCCGGCGCGCTGGTGCGGGCCGGGTTCACCGGGGTGGAGGCGGAGGCCCGGATCGGCATGCTCGCGCCCGGGACGCCGCAGTTGGAGATGCAGCTGCACAACACCTGGCACCTGCGCGGGGCGCTGCTGCGGGAGGGGCTGACCGAGGACGAACTCGCCCGGCTGCGCGGGATGTTCGGCGACCCGCGGTTCCTGGCCTGCTCGAACGTGGTGTACGCGGTGCACGGGCGGCGGCCGTGAGCGGACCGGTGCTCGGCACCTGGCCGCGGCTGGCCCGGGAGGTGGCGGCGGGGCTGCTGCGCGCCTCCGGGGTGCGGGTCGCGAGGGCGGACCGCTGGAGGGCGAACTGCTGGAGGTCGGCGACGAGTTGGTCTGCCGGATCTCCTGGGCGGGCCCGCTGGGGCTGGCGGTCGGCAGCGAGGCGGACGTCCAGGCGGCCTGCGGGGTGATGCACGTGCACGGCCGGCGGTACGGGGCGCCCACGCCGCTGCGGGTGGACTTCGCGTCGGTGGCCGCCGGGGTGCTGGCCGCGACCGGGCGCGCTGGCGGCGCTGCGCGCGCGGCGGGCGGGCGCGGCGTACCGCGAGGTGGGCGTCTCGGTGGCGCAGGCCGCGCTGCTCGGGCTGGCGCAGTACCTGGCGGCGGCCACCGCCCCGGACCGGGAGGGCGCGGAGCCGGCCGGGACGGGCGGGCCGCCGTTCCGCGCGGCGGACGGGGTGTGGTTCGAGCTGGAGGCGCTGGCGGCGGACGGCTGGCTGCGGTTCTGGTCCGAACTGGGCGTCGAGCGGCGGTGGTGGGCCGCGCCTGGCTGCCGTTCCAGGCCCGGTACGGGAC
Source organism: Kitasatospora fiedleri (assembly GCF_948472415.1). NCBI lineage: Bacteria > Bacillati > Actinomycetota > Actinomycetes > Kitasatosporales > Streptomycetaceae > Kitasatospora > Kitasatospora fiedleri. Next base: position 1,497,765 of record NZ_OX419519.1, read on the forward strand.
GGCGGCCTGCCCGCTGCGGGAGGAGCTGTTCGCGGCGGCGCGGGCGGTCGGCCACCGGCGGCTGGCGCGGATCGCCGCCGCGTGCGGGGTGGAGCTGACGGTGGCGGCGGCCCGGCCGACCGTCCTGGGCGGGATGCCGTGGCGGCTGCGGGCGGGCGGGGCGGCGGGGGCCGCCTCGGCGCCGTCCGCGCCGCCGACCCGTGGGCCGCTGGACGGCGTGACGGTGGTGGAGATCGCCCGGCGGGTCCAGGGGCCGCTGGCCGGACGGGTGTTGGCGCTGCTCGGGGCCACCGTGGTGCGGGTCGAACCGCCGGGCGGGGACCCGCTGCGCGGGGTGCCGCCGATGACGGCCGGCGGTGGCGGGCGGCGGACGGCGGGGCATCCGGCGGCGGCGGTGTGGCGGACGGCGGGGCGGCGGTGTCGGCGCGGTTCGCGGCGCTCAACCGTGGCAAGGGGGTGCTGGAGGCGGACCTGCGCGGTGCCGAAGGGCGTTCGGCGGTAAGGGAGTTGGTGCGGGGCGCGGACGTGCTGCTGCACAGCCTGGCACCCGCGAAGGTCGCCGGGCTGGGGCTGGACGCCGGGACGGTCGCCGCGCTGCGCCCCGGGCTGGTGTACGCCCAGGCCAGCGGCGGCGGGCCCGGGCTGAGCACCGACTACCCGTCCAGGCGCACTCCGGCCTGGCCGCACTGCTGGCGCCGGACGGGCTGCCGCCGCGCCCCACCCTGCTGACCGTCTGCGACGTGCTGGGCGGTCTGGTCTGCGCGGCGGGGGCGGTGGCGGCGCTGGAGGCCCGCGAACGGACCGGGCGGGGGCAGCACGTCGAGTCCTCGCTGCTGTCGGCGGCCCGGCTGCTGTGCGGCGCGGCGGGCGACCCGGGCGCGCCGGACGGCGGGGTGGACGGCGGGGTGGACGGCGGGGTGGAGGTGTGCACGGACCTGGGCGTCCTGGCGCGCGACCCGCGAGTGGCGGCGGCGTTCGAGTTCGGCGCGGACGGGTGCGCGTTCGTCCGCGCGCGCCTGGGAGTTCGGGACGTGAGGTGGCGGCGGGCACGGGCCCGGGGGTTCGTTGTTGGTCGGCGGATCGGTGAACGGGAGTGGTGGCTGTGACGTGGGTTTCGGTGGCTGGCGTGGAGTTCCCCGACCGGGTGGACCGGGAGGTGCGGGAGCGCTGGGTGGAGCGGGGCTGGTGTCCGGGGCGGGGGCTGTATGAGCTGTTCGCGGAGCGGGTGGCGGCGGACGGGGCGCGGGTGGCGGTGGTGGACCGGGGCGGTGAGCTGTCGTACGCGGAACTCGGTCGTCGGGTGCGGGGGTTGGCGGCGGGGCTGGCCGCGCGGGGGGTGCGGCCGGGGTCGGTGGTGGGGGTGAAGGTGCCCGCGGACCGGCGGGCCCGGTGGTGGATCTGGCGGTGGCGGCGCTGGGCGCGGTGGTGCTGCCGTGCACGCCAGGGCACGGGCGGCGGGACCTGCTGGCGGTGTGGGGGACGGCGCGGGTGGACGCGGTGGTGACGGCGCCGGAGTGGAAGGCGCTGGTGGACGGGCTGCGGCCGGACCTCCCGGACCTGCACGAGGTGGTGGTGCTGGACGAGGACCCGTGGCCGGAGCGGGACGGCTGGCGGCCGGCGGCGGTGGACCCGGAGGCCCCGGCCCGGATTCTGCTCTCCTCGGGTTCGGAGGCCGCGCCGAAGCTGGTCGCGTACTCGCACAACGCCCTGGCCGGCGGGCGCGGGCGGTACGTGGAGCGGGTGCTGGAGACGGCGGACGGCGCGCCGCCGCGGGTGCTGCTGCTGGTGAGCCCGGCGACGGCGTATGGCTCGCTGGCGGTGGTGGCGCTGGTGCGGTGCGGGGCGACGGTGCTGCTGCTGCCGGGCGGGGAGCGGTTCGATCCGGCGGGGGCGCTGGCGGCGGTGGGGCGGTGGCGGCCGACCCACCTGGCGGCGGTGCCGACCATGCTGCGCCGGATGGCGGAGCGGCCTCCCGCGCCGGGTGAGGACCTGTCCTCGTTGCAGGCGGTGGTGTCGAGTGCGGCGGCGCTCTCCCCGGCGGTGCTGGGTGCGGCGCTGCGGCGGTTCGGCTGTCCGGTGGTGAACGTGTACGGCGCCAGCGACGGTCTGAACTGCCACGCGCGCTGGGACGATCCGGACGGCGACGTGCTGCGGGTGGGGCGGCCGGACCCGCGGGTCGCGGAGTTCCGGGTGTGCGGGCCGGACGGGCGGCCGGTGCCGGCCGGGGTGCCGGGCGAGTTGCAGGCGCGCGGGCCGATGTCGCCGCTGTGCCACGTCGGGGAGCCGGAGTTGGACGCCCGGCTGCGGGTGGACGGCGGCTGGGTGCGCTCCGGCGACCGGGGGGTGCTGGAGGCGGACGGCTCGCTGCGGGTGCTGGCCCGGATCAGGCAGACGGTGAACCGGGGCGGTGTGTCGATCTCCACCGCGGAGGTGGAACAGCTGCTGGAGGGACACCCGGAGGTCGCGGAGGCGGTGTGCGTGCCGGTGCCGGACCCGGACCTCGGGGAGCGGATGTGCGTCTGCGCGGTGCCGCGCGGCGCGGGGCTGGAGCTCGCCGAACTGACGCTGTTCCTGGCCGAGTTGTGCGGCCTGGAGCGGTACAAGCTGCCGGAGCGGCTGGTGGTGCTGGAGCGGCTGCCGGTGGGCGCGTCCGGGAAGCCGGACCGGCGGGTGATCACGGAGCTGGCCGCGGCGGCCGTACGCGACGCCGGGGCCGCGGCGGACGGTGCCGCGGAAGACGGTGCCGCGGGGGGCGGGCCGTGGGGGTGGCGGCGGGCTGAGGAAGGCGTCGGTCGGTGGGCGCCGCCGCACGGTCGGGGCGGCGGCGTCCACCGGGGTGCGGGGGGACGGTGGCGCCGGTCAGGCCGGGAAGGTGAGGACGGCGGTGGTGATCCGTTCGACCTGGGCGTCCGTCAGGTGCGGGTAGACCGGGAGGGACAGGCACTGCCGGGCGGCGCGTTCGGCGTTCGGCCAGTGGCCGTCGGCGGGGGCGGCGTGGGCGAAGGCGGGCTGGTGGGGCAGCGGCTGCGGGTAGTAGACGTGGCTGTCGACGCCGTGCGCGGCCAGGTGCCGCCGGAGGTCGTCGCGGCGTTCGGCGAGCAGCGTGTAGACGTAGTAGCAGCGGCCGTCGGTGCCGGGCGGGGGCGGAAGGACGCCACGGGCGGCGAGCGGGGTGAAGTGCGCGGTGTAGTGGGCGGCGATCTCGGCGCGGCGGGCCAGCCGGGCGGCCAGGCCGGGGTGGCGGCGCAGTTGGAAGGCGGCGAGGACCTCGTCGAAGCGGCTGTTCAGGCCGATCAGGTGGTGCCGGAAGCGGTGCACCCCGTCCTGGCCGTGGTTGCGCAGCATCCGTACGGTGCAGGCGAGTTCGCGGTCCCCGGTGACCACGACGCCGCCTTCGCCGGGGCCGCCGAAGGACTTCACCTGGACGAAGGAGAAGACGCCCGCGTCACCCCAGGTGCCGGCCGGGCGGCCGTCCAGGACGGCGCCCTGGGCGACCGCGGAGTCCTCGATCAGGCGCAGGCCGTAGCGGGTGGCCAGGGCGCGCAGGCGCGGCATGTCGGCCATCACGGAGAACAGGTGGGCGGGCATCAGCGCCCTGGTGCGCGGGGTGATCAGCGCCTCGGCCGCGTCCGGGTCCATGACCAGGGCGTGCGGGTCGACGTCGGCGAACGCCGGGGTGGCGCCGACGCCGAGGACGGTGTTGGCGAGCGGGGCGCAGCCGAAGGCGGGGACGACCACCTCGTCGCCGGGGCCGATGCCCAGGGCGCGCAGGATCAGGGTGAGTGCGGTGGTGCCGCTGCCGCAGGCGATGACGTCCTCGGTACCGAGGTCGGTGCGGAGCAGGTCCTCGAAGCGGGCGGTGCGCTCGCCGAGGATGAAGCGCTGGGCCGGGTCGGTGGCGACCTCGTGGACGGTGTCGAGCAGCAGTCGGCGGTCGTCCTCGAACAGGTCGGGCGGGAAGAACGGGATGGTGGCGGCGGCCTCGGCGGTGCCGGCCCGGGTGGTGCCGGTGGCGGTGGTGCCGGTGGTCCCGGTGCCGGTGGTTCCGGTGCCGGTGGTTCCGGTGCCGGTGGCGGCGGTGCTGGTGGTCATCGGCGGGTCAGCGCTGCTTTCCGTGCTGGAAGTCGCGGACCAGGTCGCTGACCAGGTCCAGTTCGTGGTCGGCGAGGTCGGGGTAGAGCGGCAGCGCGAGGGCGCGGTCGCAGGCGGCTTCGGCGTGCGGGAACTCGCCCGGGCGGTGGCCGAGTTCGGCGAAGCAGGGCTGGAGGTGCAGCGGCGTCGGGTAGTAGGTCTCGGTCTGGACGCCGTGCCGGGCGAGGTGGGCGGCGAGTCCGTCGCGGTGGTCGGACTCGATCAGGTAGACGTACCAGACCGGGTCGGTGGCGGCGTCCCGGGCCAGGACGGTGGGCAGGGTGAGGCCGGGGGTGCCGGTCAGGCGTTCGGTGTAGCCGGCGGCGAGGGCGGCGCGGCGGGCGATGTCCTGGTCGGCGCGGCCGAGTTTGGCGAGCAGGACGGCGGCCTGGATGTCGTCCATCTTGCTGTTGGTGCCGAGCAGTTCGGTGGGGCGGTTGATGGTGCGGAAGTCGTCCAGGGTGCGGCCGGTACGGCCGTGGTGGCGCATCGCGGAGACGGCTTCGGCGAGGGCGGGGTCGTCGGTGAGGACGGCACCGGCGTCGCCGATCGCGCCGAGCGTCTTGGTGGGGAAGAAGGAGAGCACGCCGCCCGCGCCGTGCAGTCCGGCGTGCACGCCGTCCCAGCGCATGCCGAACGCCTCGGCGCTGTCCTCGACGACGGTCAGGCCGTGCCGGTCGGCGAGGTCCAGCAGGGCGCGCAGGTCGGCGAGTTGGTGGAACAGGTGGACCGGCATGACCATCCGGGTGCGGTCGGTGCGGACGGCCTCGACGCTCGCCGGGTCGAGGCAGTAGCCGAGCGGGTCGATGTCGGCGAAGACCGGGCGGCCGCCGGCCAGCACCACCGAGCTCGCCGAGGCGACGAAGCTGTAGGCGGGGACGATCACCTCGTCGCCGGGGCGCAGTCCGGCCGCGCGCAGCAGCAGGACAGGGCGTCGGTGCCGCTGTTGACGCCGACCACGTGCCGGGCGCCGGTCCAGGCGGCGAGGGCGGCCTCGAACTCCTCGACCTTCGGGCCGTGCGAGTACTTGCCGCGGTCCATCAGGTCGTCGAGGTGGCGCCGGGTGGTGGGCCAGAGGGATTCGAAGGTCTCGACCTGGGTGAAGAAGGAGACACCCGGGGAAGTAGTGGCACCCATGAAGCTCTCATCGGATGGTGTGGATCGAGCGGACGGAAAGGTCCGTGCCCGAATCTGCCGGGCACCCGAATCTATGCCGACCGGGCCCCGTCCACCCGGCGTGGAAGGCCGGTTCACTCCTTCGAATGGCCTTTCCGGTAAGCGATTTGACGACGGAACGGATCGTCGCCGAAGTGCTGGTTGAATACCGGGCGAAGAAGCACCGAAGCGACCCGGAAGGAATGACGCCCCGCCATGCCGAACGGACTCGGGACCTTACTCGTCGGAATGGGACGGGCCGGACACGGACTCCACCTCCCGGTGCTGCGCCGCCTGCGCGCCGAACCCGGCACCGCCCGGCTGTTCGCGGCCGGTCCGGTCCTGGCCGTCGACCCGTACCGGCGCCCCGGGGCCGCCGCCGACCTGCGGCCGACCACCCTCACCGAGGCGGCCCGGCTGCTCGACCCGGACCGCACCGTCGTCCACCTGTGCACCCCGCCCACCGAGCGGGCCGCCGCGCTGGACACCCTCGGCCGGCTCGGCTACCGCCGGGTGCTGCTGGAGAAGCCGGTGGCCGCCGACAGCCGCGGTCTGGACGAGTTGCTCGCGCTGCGCGACCGGTACGGGCTGGACCTGGTGGTGGTCGCCCAGTGGCTGGGCAGCCGCCTCACCGGTCGGCTGCGCGCGCTGCTCGCCCAGGACGCGTACGGGCCGCTGCGCACCATCCACGTCGTCCAGCGCAAGCCGCGGTTCTCCCGCTCGCTGGCCGGGGACGGGCACCCCACCGCGTTCGACGTCGAACTGCCGCACTCGCTCGGCCTCTGCCTCGCACTCGCCGGGCCCGGCGAGGTGACCGGCGCGGGCGGCAGCGACATGGTGGTCGACGGCCGGGTGCTGCCCCGACTCGGCACCGCCTGGCTCAACCTCCAGCACCACGGCGGGGCGTGGACCCGAATCCGCTCCGACCTCACCTCGCCGGTGCGCGAGCGCCGGGTCACCCTGGAACTCGCCCGCTCCACCCTGATCGGCCACTTTCCCGGCAGCGAGGCCGACGCGTACGCCCGGCTGACCGTCATCGACCACGAGGGCGAGCGCACCGAGCTGCTGCACGACGACGCGCTGGGCGACTTCCTGGCCCAGACGTACGCCTACTACGCGGCCGACCTCGGCGGGACGGCGGCGGGCCCGGGGCGGCGGCGGGCCCACCCCGACCTGGCGGTCAACACCGAGGTGGTGCGGCTGCTCGACCGCGCCAAGGCGATCGCGGCGGGCGGCGGCGGGTCCGGTGGGGGCGGTGGGGGCGGGTCCCGGGGCGGCGAGGGCGGCGGTAGGGCCCGGAGCGGCGGGGGCCGGGCGGTGGCGGTCCGGTGAGCGCCTTCCGCAAGGGCGGCCGGACCGGGCGGCGACGGACGGCGCGGTGGCGGCGGGCGAACCGGACGCCGGTGGCCCGGCGGGCGGTGGATCGGACGCCGGTGGCCCTGCGGGCGGCCGTCCGGTTCGGCGGCATCGGCGACGAGGCCGCGCCCGACCTGGCCGGGCAGCTCGACGCCCTGGAACAACTCGGCTGGAGCGAGCTGGAGTTGCGCACGGTGGACGGAATCTGGATCGCCGACCTGCCGATCGGGCAGGTCACCGCCCTCGCCCGCACCCTGCGGCGGCGGGGCATCCGGGTCTGCGGCCTCGCCTCCCGGATCGGCAACTGGGCCTCCGACGTCACCGCCGACCACGGGCCCGAGGAACGGGAGCTCGGCGCCCTCGCCGAGCGCGCCGCCCTGCTCGGCACCGACCGGGTCCGGGTGATGTCCTACCCAACGGCACCGGCCTGCCGGAGGCCGAGTGGCGTCGGCGGGTGCTGGAGCGGATGCGCCGCATCGCGGTCGGCGCGGGCCGCGGCGGCCTGGTCGCGCTGCACGAGAACTGCGCGGGCTGGGGCGGGGCCTCGGCCGAGAACGCGCTCGACCTGCTCGCCTCGGTCGACAGCCCCGGGCTGCGGCTGCTGCACGACACCGGCAACGGCGCGGCGTACGGCTACGACGGGTTCGAGCTGCTCCGCCGGACCGTCGGGCACGTCGACCACGTGCACCTCAAGGACGCCGTCGGCCGCGGCGAGGACACCCGGTACGTGCTGCCCGGCGCGGGGGACGCCCGACTCGCCGAGTCACTGCGGCTGTTGACCGCGCGCGGCTGGCGCGGGGTGTGGTCACTGGAGCCGCACCTGGCCACCCGGCCGCACCAGGGCCTGGCGGCGGACGGCGGCACCGACAGCGGATTCGTCGCCGCCGGACGGGCGTTGACCGCCCTGATCGAACGCGAGGTGCTGCCGCACTCCCCTGGCTGGCGGCTCGTCCCGGGCGGCCTGGTCCGGGACGCGCCGGTGCCCCGCGCCACGGACGGGCGGTTCACGGACGAATGGGTCGCGGACGGGCGGCACGCGGACGGGCGGGAGCCGGACGGGCGGAAGCTGGACGGACGGGAGCCGGACGGGCGGAAGCCGGACGGACGGGAGCCGGACGAGCGGGTCGCGGGTGTGTCGACGGCCCGGGAAGGCGCGGTGCCCGATGCCCGTTGAGCCGTTGCCGTCCGGGGCGGGGGTGGTGGAGCGCGCCCCGGCGGCCGACCAGGTCGGAGCGGAACTCTCCTCGGACGAACGGGAGTTGCTGCTGGAGCTGCTGCGGCTGCCCACCGCCGGGCCGCTGGAGACCGGCCCGGGCGCGCCGCTGCCGCTGCTGCCCGAGGCGCTGGGGGTGTACGCGCGGGCGGCGGCGGGCCTCGGGCTGGTGGAGCTGTACCGCGGTGCGCCCGGCCCGGACCAACTCGACCGCCCCGGCGTGCCGTTGACGGTCGAGCGGGCGGTCGCCGAGGTGCCCGGGTTCCTGGCCTGCCAGCCGAGCCTGGTGCTGCGCCTCGGGCCGGAGCTGCCCCGGGCGGCGACGGTGATGTTCAACGTGCACCTGGACACGGTGGCCGGGGCGGAGCCGGTGGGGTTCGACGGGCGGCGGTTCACCGGGCGGGGCGCGATCGACGCCAAGGGCCCGGCGGTGGCGCTGCTGGCCGGCCTCCGGGCGGCGGTGGCGGCGGAGCCCCGGGTCGGGCGCGAGGTCGGGGTGCTGGTGCAGGCGGTGTCCGGCGAGGAGGGTGGCGCGATGGGCGTGTTCGGCACCCGTCCGCTGGTCGGGGCCGGGTACGTGGGCGCGCTGAACGTGTTCTGCGAGCCGACCGGCCTGCGCTACCTGCCGCGCGCCACCGCCGCCGCCACCGCCCGGCTGCGGGTGCGCGGCGAGGACGCGATCGACGACTGCCCGGGCGCGGGCCACAACGCAACGGTGCTGCTCGGCTTCCTCGCCCAGCACCTGGCACGGGAGTTGGGCCGCCTGGCCGGCCCGCGCGACCCGGTGTGCGTGGCGGGCCTGGGCACCGGCCCGCTGCACAACCGGGTCTACGGGAGCGGCGAACTGCTGCTCAACCTCCCCTACCGGGACGCGGACTCGGGCCGCCGGATGGAGGCCGCGGTCGAGGCGGCGGTCCGCTCCGGGCTGGACGCGTTCCGCCACGGGTTCGCCGGACTGCCGGAGTTCGCCCGGACGGCCGCCGACTGCGCCCGGATCACCCGGCTGGACTGGCCCAAGCGCGGCCTGCCGGTCCTGGACGGCCGGCACCCGGGGTTCGAGGACCTGCTGACCCGGCGGGCCGGCATCCCCGGGTGCCGGACGGGGAACCGGCCTTCACCTGCGACGCGATCTGGGCCGCCGACCTGCCGGACGACTCGTTCACCGTGGTGCTCGGCCCCGGCGACCTCGGCGCCAACCGGGCGCACGCGGCGGGCGAGTTCGCCGAGGCGGCGCAGCTCGACGCCTTCGCCTCGGCGGTGGCCCGGCTGCTGGTGGCCTTCGCCCGCCACCGCCCCTGAGCCGTCCGCCCGCTCCGGCGCCCACCCGCATTCCTGCTGGTAGCCCCGCTCGAAGTCCTGACCGAAGTTCCGTTCGACGTCCTGCTCGACGTCCTGCTCGAAGCCCTGCTCGAAGCCCTGTCTGGAGGCTGTTCCCCGTGACCACCGTGGCGTCCGCGCCCCGTGCCGCCGGTACCGTCCGCGTCCCGTACGCCGATCTGATCCGTTTCACCACCGAGGTGTTCACCGCGCACCGGCTGCCGCCCGAGCGGGCCCGGGCGGCGGCGGAGGCGCTGTGCTACGGCGACGCCGCCGGGATGGACTCGCACGGGCTGGCCAATCTGGGGCGGCTCTACCTGCCGCTGCTGGCGGAGGGCCGGGCCGATCCGCTGGCGGAGCCGGAGGTGGTGGCGGACCGGGGGGCGGCGGTGCTGGTGGACGCGGCGGGGGCGCTCGGGCTGTGGCAGGCCGGGGCGGCGATGGAGCTGGCGGCGGAGCGGGCCGAGCGGCACGGGATCGGGCTGGTGTCGGTGCGCCGGGCCACCCACTTCGGCTGTGCGGGCCACCACGCGGCGCGGGTCACCGGGCGCGGGATGATCGGGCTGCTGGCGTCGAACTGCGGTCGGCAGCGGATCGCCCGGCCGCCGGGCGGTGCGGTGGCGCTGCTGGGCACGAACCCGTGGAGCGTGGCCGCGCCGGCGGGTGAACTGCCGCCGTACGTCCTGGACATGAGCACCACGGCGGTGCCGACCGGCCGGGTCCGGGCGGCGGAGCGGGCGGGTCGGCCGATCCCGGAGGGGTGGCTGGCGGGGCCGGACGGGCGGCCGGTGACCGATCCGGGCGCGTTCGACCGGGGCGAGGCGCACCTGCTGTGGCTGGGGTCGGGTGCGGGCGGCGAGTTCAAGGGCTTCGGGCTGGGGCTGATGGTGGAGGTGCTGGCGGCGCTGCTGCCGGGGCGGGGCTGGGCCCGGAGCCGGCCGCGCTGGACGGGGACGGGCGGCCGTCCGGGCGGGACGACGACATCGGCGTCTTCGCGCTGGCGATCGCCCCGGCGACGCTCCGGGACGCCGGGCAGGTGGCCCTGGACGCCCGGACCCTGTTCGGGACGGTGCTGGACTGCCCTCCGGCGGAGGGGAGTTGCGGCCCGGTGGTGTACCCGGGCTGGCACGAGGCCCGGCGCACCGCCGAGTCGCACCGCGACGGGGTGCCGCTGGCCGCGCCGCTGCTGGCCGAACTCGCGTCCATCGCGGCGGAGTTCGGTGTTCGGCCGGTGGCCGGAACAGCGGCCGGAACGGCGGCGGGAACGGTCGCGGGGACGGAGGGCGGGCGGTGAGCGGGCTGCGGTTCGGGGTGGTCGGGCTCGGGGTGATCTCGCGGTTCTACCTGGACGCGCTGGAGCGGGTGCCGGGGGTGGGGTTGGCGGCGGTGTGCGACCGGGACGCCGCCGTGCTGGAGCCGTTCGGCGGCCGGGTGGCCCGCTTCACGGACCACCGGGAGCTGCTGGCGGCGGGCGGGCTGGACGCCGTCGTGGTGACCGTCCCGAACGACCTGCACCTGGCGATCTGCCGGGACGCGCTGCGGGCGGGCCTGCCGGTGTGCGTGGAGAAGCCGCTGGCGCTGCGGGCCGCGGAGGGCGAGGAGTTGGCGGCGCTGGCGGCCGAACGGCGGGTGCCGCTGTTCACCGCGTTCCACCGGCGGTACAACGCGGCGGTGCGGGAGCTGTGCGCGGCGCTCGCCGACCGGCCGGTGCCGGTGCGCTCGGTGACGGTGCGCTACTTCGAGCGGATCGAGGAGCACGTCGGCCGGGACCGCTGGTACCTGGACCCGGAGCGGTGCGGCGGCGGCTGCGTCGCCGACAACGGCCCGAACGCGTACGACCTGGTGCGGCTGCTGGCGGGCCGGATGGAGCTGTCCGGCGCGCGGGTGGTGCGCGACGGCGGCGGGGTGGACCGGTACGCGGAGCTGGAGCTGGCCGGGGCGGACGGGGTGCGCGGCCGGATCGAGCTGGACTGGTCGTACCCGGGCGAACTCAAGGACGTCACGGTGGAGTCGGCGGACGGCTCGGTGCTGCGGGCGGACCTGCTGGCCGGGCACGCGGGCTTCAAGCAGTCGCTCTGGCACGAGTACGAGGGCATCGTCGGCGCGTTCGCCGGGCTGCTGCGCGGCGAACGCGGCGGAACGGACGGCTCGACGGACGGCTCGACGGGCGGCGCGGCGGACCGGGGCCCGGACGGGGTGGACGCGCTGCGGGTGGTCGAGGCGGCGTACCGGGCCGGGGCCGAGGGCGAGTTCGAAACCGGGGCCGGGGCCGGGACGGCGGCGCGGGCGGAGGTGCGCGGATGATCCGGGAGCGGGCGGCGCTCTTCCCGCAGCGGCCGCCGGTGCGCGAGAACGGGCCGAAGCGGACGGTGACCGGCACGCTGGTGAAGGTGCTGCTGCACAGCCGGACGGAGCGCGGGATGAGCCTGGAGCCGTTCGCCAGCCGGTGCGTACGGGCGGGCGAGGTGCACGAGTTGGTGACCACCGACCAGCGGGACACCGCGGCGGGGGCCCGGATCGACCGGGTGGGTTTCCTGGGGTTCGCGGAGATCGCGGTGGCCGGAGTGCTGGACCGGGGCGACGAGGTGTTCGTCGGCGAGCACCGGGTGGGCACGGTGCTGGGCTTCGACGCCTGCCACTTCCCCAACCACTACAACGTGCTGATCGCGGCCGACCGCCTGCTGACCGGGGAGTCGCTGGACCTGCGGCCGGAACTGCCGGTGCGGTTCGTCCCGGCCGGGGGCTGACCGGGCCCGGTCGACGGCGGAACCGGACCGGAACGGCGGCAGGGCCCGGAGCGGGGGGCGCCATCCCCGTTCCGGGCCCTTCGGGCGTCAGCGGCGACCGTCGGCCGTCAGCGACCGTCGGCCGTCAGTGGCCGTCGGCCGGGCCGATCAGGCCGACCGGCGCTGTCGTACCGGCTGTTCAGCGGCCCAGCAGCGGGACGTCGAGGTCGCCGAGGTGGTAGGCGCGCACGGCCTGGACCAGCTCGTCCACGGACAGCTGGCCGTCGCCGTTGGCGTCGATCCGGGCGAAGGCGTCCAGCGGGTTGACGTCCTGGACGCCGATCGCGTCCAGCCAGGACTTGAACTCGGCCGGGTTGACCTGGCCGTCGCCGTCCACGTCGACCAGCTCGACGATGGCCTGGATGGTCGGCGTGACGACGCGGCCGAAGCCGGCGCCGCCGTTCTCCAGGATGTGCTCCTCGGCGATGTGGTTGAACTGCTCGGGGGTGAGCGCGCCGGTCTGCTCGTCGATGCCCGCCTTGTCGGCGAAGAAGCCCCACATGCCGAGGTAGGCGTCGGTCAGCGCACGGGCGGCCGGAGTGCCGGGGGCCTCGCCGAAGGCCCGCAGGATGCGCTGGGCCTCGGCGTCCCAGTCGGCGCGGTCGATCTGGCCGTCGCCGTTCACGTCCCAGAGGTCGAAGCGCTTCTGGGTGCGGTCGAGCTGCACGGAAGTGGTCATCGCGGAGTTCTCCAGTGTGGGTCCGGTGCGGGCGTCGGCCGGCCCAGGGACAGGACCGGCGGGCGCCCGGCAGTGCTTTCGGATGAGCCGTCACACAATCGGTGCGGCAACGGAACGTCACCCTACCGGGACACTGAGCGACGGATCGCACACGTGCGGCCAACCGGGTGACCCGATCGCTTCGTTGACGTCGCATCACCTCTGCGGCCCTTGAACGGGCGCTCCCCCGCCACGATTTGGGGATACCGTCAACTGTTTCGACAGCCGCCTCCCGAGTGGGTGATCCGGCCGTTCTCGGCCCGGTCCGGGCGCCGGTCGGCCCCTACGCTCGAAGGATGACCGAAACGCTCCCGCAGCTCCCCGCCGTCCCGCCGCTCCCGATGACCGAGTTGGGCCCGCAGGCGTTCGCCGCCGTGCACGCCCTGCACGGGGTGGTGGAGGAGGCCGCGGCGGCGGCCGGGCTGGAGCCGCCGCTGCTGGAACTGGTGCGGCTGCGCTGCTCGCAGCTGAACGGCTGCGTGTACTGCGTCGACCTGCACACGACGGCCGCCCGGAAGGCGGGCGAGCGGGACGAGCGGCTGGCGCAGCTGGTGGTGTGGCGGGAGTCCGAGCTGTTCACGCCCCGGGAGCGGGCCGCGCTCGCCCTGGCCGAGGCGGTCACCCGGCTGACCGACCGGGCGGAGGGCGTCCGGGCCCGGCGGGCCGCGTCGGCGGTGCTGTCGGAGCCGGAGGCGGCGTTCGTGGCCTGGGCGGCGACCGTGGTGAACACCTACAACCGGATCGCGGTCACCTCCCGCCCGGTGGCGGCCGGGACGCCCTGACCGGCCCGGGCCCGGAGCGCGGCAGCCCCCGCAGACCCCGGGCCGGTTCGGGCCGGTTCGGGCCGGTTCGCCGGAGACCGGTGGCAGGTGCAGGCTGGAGGGATGGCGACGGACTTCGACGGCTCCCCCTCCGACTTCGACGGCCCCCGGCCGGTCGGGCGCTGGTCTCGGCGCTGGCGGCCGGGCCGGTGCTGCTCGACGGCGGGCTGTCGAACCGACTGGCCGACCAGGGCTGCGACTTGTCGGACGCGCTGTGGTCGGCCCGGCTGCTGCTGGACGAGCCGCGGCAGCTGGTGGCGGCGCACCGGGCGTACTTCGAGGCGGGCGCGCAGGTGGCGACCACGGCGAGCTACCAGGCGAGCCGGCCGGGTTTCGCCTCCCGGGGGGTGGACGCGGGGAAGGCGGACCGGCTGCTGGCGCTGAGCGTGGAGGTGGCCCGGCTGGCGGCCGAGGAGGTGTCGGCGGAGCTGGGCGACGGCCGCCCGCGCTGGGTGGCGGCCTCGGTGGGCCCGTACGGGGCGGTCCTGGCGGACGGCTCCGAGTACCGGGGTCACTACGGCCTGTCGGCCGGGGAGTTGGCGGCGTTCCACCGCCCCCGGCTGGAGGTGCTGGCCGCCGCGGGGCCGGACGTGCTGGCGGTGGAGACCGTGCCCGACCTGCTGGAGGCGGCCGTACTGGCGGACTGCGTACGGGGGTTGGGCCTGCCGGTGTGGTTCTCGCTCGGCGCGGCGGACGGGCTGACCCGGGGCGGGGAGCCGCTCTCGGAGGCGTTCGCGCTGGTGGCGGAGGTGCCGGAGGTGGTGGCGGTGGGCGTCAACTGCTGCGCCCCGGAGGAGGTGTCGGCGGCGGTGGCGCTGGCCGTGGAGGTGACGGGCCTGCCCGCGGTGGCGTACCCCAACAGCGGGGAGGGCTGGGACCCGGCGGTCCGGGACTGGACGGGCACGGCGGCCTTCGGCCCCGGGCGGGCGGCGGACTGGGTGGCCGCCGGGGCCCGGCTGGTCGGCGGCTGCTGCCGGGTGGGCCCGGCCGCGATCGCGGAACTCGCGGCCGTGCTGCAACGCCCCGCGCGCTGAACCGGGTCGGTCCGGCCGGGTGTCCGGCGGTGCCCGGCCGCCCGGTCTGGTACTGCTGGTGGTGAGGGCGGGCCGGACGGCGCCGTCGCCCCCGCGGCGGGAGCACCGCCGGCGGGGACGGCCGAGGAGGGAACGGGGTTGGTCGTGGCGGGTGCGGTCGAGCGGGTGAACGCCCTGGGGGCTTGCTGGGGACGGGAGTTGGAGCCGGGGTCCGGGGCCGGGCAGGTGTGGACGGCGCTCGGGGTGTGGCCGCTGCTGGCGGTGCTGGCCTCGGGGGCGGACGGTCCGGCCCGGGCCGAGCTGGAGCGGGCGCTGGGCGTGCCGGCCGAGCAGGCCCCGGCCGCCGCGCGGGAGTTGCTGGCGCGGGTGGAGGGGGTGCCGGGCTGTGCGGCGGCGCTCGGGCTGTGGACGGCCCCCGGGGTCGAGGTGGAGCCGGAGTGGGCGGCGGGGCCGGGCGCCGCGCTGTGGCGGCGGTTGACCGGTGACCCCGCCGCGGACCGGGCCGCGCTGGACGCCTGGGCCGCGGACCGGACCGGCGGTCTGATCCGCCGGATGCCGGTGGAGCCGGCGGACGCGCTGCTGGTGCTGGCCTCGGCGCTGACGGTGCGCACCAGGTGGGCGGAGCCGTTCCGGGAGGATCGCGGCCGGGCCGCCGAAGGGCCGTGGGCCCGGCGGCCGTTCCGGAGGCTCGCGGTGTCGAGCCCCGGGTTGTACGAGCGGATCGCGGTGGCGGAGACCGCGGCGGCGGGGCGGGTGACGGAGGTCCGGGTCGCGGGCGGCGGCGAGGTGGACGTCCACCTGGTGCTCGGCGCACCGGGGGCCGCGCCGGGCGCCGTGGTCTCCGCCGGGTTCGCGCTGGTGGCGGGGGCGGCGCGGCGGACGCCGGTGGCGGGGCTGGCCGACGGGGAGCCGTGGCCCGGGCTGGCGCTGGAGTCGGTGCGGGCGTCGGCGCCGCACGACGTCGGCGTGCTGGAGACGGTGGCCTTCGAGGTCCGGGCGGAGCAGGACCTGCTGGCGCACGCCGGGCTGTTCGGCCTGCGCACCGCCGCCGGGGACGGCAGCCACTTCCCGGGCATCAGCCGGAGCGTCCCGCTGCGGGTCGGCCAGGCCAAGCAGGCGGCGGTGGCGGAGTTCGGCGCGGCGGGCTTCGAGGCGGGCGCGGTCACGGCGGTGGCGATGACCCGGAGCGGGATCGGCGCCCCGCCCGGCCTCCGCGTCCGCCGGGCCACCGCCCGCTACGACCGCCCGTTCGCCTTCCTGGCCGTGCACCGCCCGACCGGCCTGGTCCTGGTCGCGGGCTGGGTGGCGGAGCCCGCCGAGGCGGCCGGCTGAGCGAATCCCGGGCGGGGAGCGCCGGACGACGCGACCGGCGGCCGGGTGCCGGCCGGGTGGTGCGGCAGAGTCGCGCGTCGACGGCGCGCGGCTCGTCGGGCTTGCCCGCGCAGTTCCCCCGCCGGGAGGGCCCCCGCCGGGAGGGCCCGGCGGGACGGTACGGCGCGGTGGAGGTGCCGGGTAGTACGGTCTCCGGGGGCGGGTCCGTCCCGTTCTCGGGTGGTGGTCGGCATCGTCGGCCGGTGGTCAGTGGAGGTGGGCGGGTGCCCGGTGCGATCCAGTCGCTGTCGCGGGCGGCCGCGATCCTGCGGCTGCTGGCGGGCGGGGAGCGGCGGCTCGGCCTGTCGGAGGTGGCGACGGGGCTGGGGCTGGCGAAGGGGACCGCGCACGGCATCCTGCGCACGCTCCAGCAGGAGGGCTTCGTCGAGCAGGACCCGGAGAGCGGCAAGTACCAGTTGGGCGCGGAGCTGCTGCGGCTGGGCCAGAGCTACCTGGACGTGCACGAGCTGCGGGCCCGGGCGCTGGTGTGGGCGGACGACCTGGCGCGGGCGGCCGGGGAGACGGTGTACCTGGGGGTGCTGCACCAGCGCGGGGTGCTGGTGGTGCACCACGTGTTCCGGCCGGACGACTCGCGGCAGGTGCTGGAGGTGGGGTCGATGCAGCCGCTGCACGCGACCGCGCTGGGCAAGGTGCTGCTGGCGTACGACCCGGTGGCGCGCGGCGAGTTGGGCGACGGCCCGTGGGAGGCGTTCACGGCCCGGACGGTGACGGAGCCGGCGGAGCTGGACGCGCAGTGCGCGCTGGTGCGCGAGCGCGGCTGGGCGGACGCGGTGGAGGAGACCTGGGAGGGCGTGGCCTCGGTGGCGGCGCTGATCCAGGACCGGCGGCGCAACCCGGTGGGCGCGGTGTGCGTGTCGGGCGCGGTGGAGACGGTGTGCGGACCGGACGGCGCGGTGCGTCCGTCGCTGGTGGCCTCGGTGCGGACGGCGGCCCGGGCGATCTCCCGGGACCTGGGCGCGCACCGGTTCTGAATCCCGGGGGCCTGATCCCGGGGCGTGATCCCGGGCGTGATCCCGGGGGCGTGCGTCACACCGCCTTGACGGGAGCGTCCGGCTGCGGTTGGCTTCCGAAGGCCGTTCGACATTGTCGAACAGCGTCCGGAGGGCCCCGGCGGACCGCCCGCCCGCCTGGTTTGCCGGACCCGCGCGCACGGGGACTGACGAATGGTCACCCCCGCCCCGTTGACGTCCGTGAGCCGAGGAACCGCATGACTGCCAGCCACATCGCCGCGATCGACCAGGGCACCACGTCCAGCCGGTGCATCCTGTTCGACACGGACGGCCGGATCGTCGCCGTCGAGCAGCAGGAGCACGCGCAGATCTTCCCGCAGCCCGGCTGGGTGGAGCACGACCCGGCCGAGATCTGGACCAGGGTGCGCGCGGTGGTGCGCGGCGCGCTGGGGAAGGCGGGGCTGACCGCGGCGGACGTCCGGGCGGTGGGCATCACCAACCAGCGCGAGACCACGGTGCTGTGGGACCGGCACACCGGCGAGCCGGTGCACAACGCGATCGTCTGGCAGGACACCCGCACCGAGGCGCTCTGCCGCGAGCTGGGGCGCAACGTCGGGCAGGACCGGTTCCGCCGGGAGACCGGCCTGCCGCTGGCCAGCTACTTCGCCGGTCCGAAGATCCGCTGGCTGCTGGACCACGTCGAGGGCCTGCGCGAGCGCGCCGAGGCCGGGGACGTGCTGTTCGGGACGGTCGACAGCTGGCTGATCTGGAACCTGACCGGCGGCGTGGACGGCGGCCGGCACGTCACCGACGTCACCAACGCCTCCCGCACCCTGCTGATGAACCTGCACACCCTCCGGTGGGACGAGCGGATCGCCGAGTCGATGGGCGTCCCGCTGGCGATGCTGCCGGAGATCCGCTCCTCCGCCGAGGTGTACGGCGAGGCGGTCGGCGACCTGGCGGGCGTGCCGGTCGCGGCGGCGCTCGGCGACCAGCAGGCGGCGCTGTTCGGCCAGACCTGCTTCGCCGAGGGCGAGGCCAAGTCGACCTACGGCACCGGCACCTTCCTGCTGCTGAACACCGGCGGACGGATCGTCAACTCGTACCACGGCCTGCTCACCACGGTCGGCTTCCGGATCGGCGACCGGCCCCCGGTGTACGCCCTGGAGGGCTCGATCGCGGTGACCGGCTCGCTGGTGCAGTGGCTGCGCGACCAGCTCGGCATCATCTCCACCGCCGCCGAGATCGAGACCCTGGCGGGCACCGTCGAGGACAACGGCGGCGCGTACGTGGTGCCCGCGTTCTCCGGCCTGTTCGCCCCGTACTGGCGGGCCGACGCGCGCGGCGTGATCACCGGGCTGACCAGGTACGTCACCAAGGGGCACCTGGCCCGGGCGGTGCTGGAGGCGACGGCCTGGCAGACCCGCGAGGTGGTGGACGCGATGCAGAAGGACTCCGGGGTCACGCTGAGCGCGCTGAAGGTCGACGGCGGCATGACCTCCAACAACCTGCTGATGCAGTACATCGCCGACGTGCTGGACGTCCCGGTGGAGCGCCCCTACGTGGCCGAGACCACCGCGCTGGGCGCGGCCTACGCGGCGGGCCTGGCGGTCGGCTTCTGGGACGGCCTGGACACCCTGCGGGCCAACTGGCACCGGGCCGCCGAGTGGACGCCCCGGATGGCCGCCGACACGCGCGAGCGCGAGCACCGCAACTGGTTGAAGGCCGTGGAGCGCACCATGGGCTGGATCGACCAGGACGAGCCGGACGACCCGCCGCAGCTCTGACCCCGCCCGCCGCACGACCCTGCCCGCCGCAGGACCCCACCGATCGGAAGGAGACGCGGACCGGCCGCACACCGGGCCGCCCACCACACACCATGGCAACCATCCCGACCCTGGGCGCCGAGCGCGCCGCCGGCCGCGTCGTCCCCCGGGCCGCCACCCGCGAACTGCTCGGCCGGGCCCGCTACGACCTGCTGGTGATCGGCGGCGGCATCCTCGGCACCGCCACCGCGTGGACCGCCGCCCAGGCCGGGCTGAAGGTGGCCATGGTGGACGCCGGGGACTTCGCCAACGCCACCTCCTCCGCCTCGTCCAAGCTGGTCCACGGCGGGCTGCGCTACCTGCAGACCGGCGCGGTGCGGCTGGTCGCCGAGAACCACAAGGAGCGCCGGGCGCTGGCCACCCACGTGGCCCCGCACCTGGTCAGCCCGCTGACCTTCTTCGTGCCGGTCTACGAGGGCGGCCCGCACTCGGCGCCCAAGCTCGGCGCGGGCGTGTTCCTGTACTCGGCGCTGTCCGCGTTCCGCGACGGCCTGGGCCGGGTGGTCTCCCCCGCGGCGGCGGCCCGCGCCGTGCCCGGGCTGCGCACCGAGGGCCTGCGGCGGGTCGCGGTGTACGGCGACCACCAGATGAACGACGCCCGGATGGCCGTGATGACGGTGCGGGCGGCGGTGGACGCGGGCGCGGTGGTGCTCAACCACGCCGAGGTGACCGGGCTGCGCTTCACCCGCGGCCGGGTCACCGGCGCCGAGGTGCGTGACGCCCTGGACGGCACCGAGTTCGGCGTGGACGCCCGGCTGGTGCTGAACGCCACCGGCCCGTGGGTGGACCACCTGCGGCGGATGGAGCACGCGGGCGCGGCCCCGTCGATCCGGCTGTCCAAGGGCGCGCACGTGGTGCTGCGCCGGCAGGCGCCGTGGCGGGCCGCGCTGACCATCCCGATCGACCACTACCGGGTGTCGTTCGCCATCCCGTGGGAGGACCACGTCCTGCTCGGCACCACGGACGAGGAGTACACCGGCGACCCGCTGGACGTCCGGGCCACCGACGCGGACGTCGACCAGATCCTGTCCGAGGCCGGGCACGCGGTGCGCGGCGAGCACCTGCGGCGGGAGGACATCACGTACTCCTTCGCCGGCCTGCGGGTGCTGCCGGGCGGGCCGGGCGAGACGGCGGCGGCGAAGCGGGAGACGGTGGTGACCGAGGGCCGGGCCGGGATGCTGTCGGTGGCGGGCGGCAAGTGGACCACGTACCGGCACATCGGCCGGGTGATCCTGGAGAAGCTCAAGCACGCCCCGGGCGCGGGCCTGGCCGAGGACGTCTCGCCGATCCCGCCGACCGTCCCGCTGCCGGGCATCGGCGCCCCGCAGGCCGTCGCCCGCCGCCTGCTGACCGACCGCGAGCCGGGCAGCCGGATGGACCCGCTGGTGGCCCGGAACCTGGCCACCCACTACGGCACGCTGTCCTTCGAGATCGCCCGCCTGATCGCCGAGCGCCCGGAGCTGGGCGAACGCGTCCACCCCGACGGGCCGGACGTGTGGGCGCAGGTGGTGTACGCGGCCGAGCAGGAGTGGGCGTACACGGTGGACGACGTGCTGCGGCGGCGCACCACGCTGACGGTGCGCGGGCTGGACGGCGCGGAGGTGCGCAAGCGCACGGCGGAGCTGCTGGAGCGGTAGGCCGGGCGCGCGGAGCGGCGCGGGAAGGCACGGCGAGACGGGGGAAAGGCGCGAAAAAGGCGACGCCCTCCGGGAGAAGCGGGAGTTCCGGAGGGCGTCGCGGCAGGGGGGACCCGCGCTCGTCAGACGATCAGACTGAGCGGCAGGATCAGGGCGATCGCGACCACCGAGATGATCGTCTCCATCACCGACCAGGACTTCAGCGTCTGGCCGACGCTCATCCCGAAGTACTCCTTCACCAGCCAGAACCCGGCGTCGTTGACGTGCGACAGGAACAGCGACCCGGCGCCGATCGCCAGCACCAGCAGCGCGGCGTGGCTGGTGGACATGTCGGCGGCCAGCGGGCCGACGATGCCGGCGGCGGTGATGGTGGCGACCGTCGCGGAGCCGGTGGCCAGCCGGATCAGCACCGCGATCAGCCAGCCCAGCAGCAGCGCGGAGACGTGCCACTTGCCGGACCACGCGCTGACCGCGTCGCCGACGCCGATGTCGATCAGGGTCTGCTTGAAGCCGCCGCCCGCGCCGACGATGAACACGATCCCGGCGATCGGGCCGAGCGCCGAGCCGACCGTGTCGGAGATCCGGCCCTTGTCGAAGCCGGCCGCCCGGCCGAGGGTCAGCATGGCGAGCAGGGTCGCGGCGAGCAGCGCGATCAGCGGGGAGCCGATGAAGTCGAAGATCCGCTGGCCGGTGGCCTTCGGGTCGTCGATCACCACGTCGGCCAGCGCCTTGCCGAGCATCAGCACGACCGGCAGCAGGATGGTGGCCAGCACGGCGCCGAACCGCGGCGTCCGCGCCCGCTCGACGCCCTCCGCGCCCGCTGCGGTGTCCGCGGTCTTCCCGGTCTCCGCGTTCTCGGCAGCGGTGGTGTCGGCGGGCAGTTCCAGCGGGCCGACCCAGCGCTGGGCGAGGCGTCCGAACAGCGGGCCGGCCACGATCAGGGTCGGGACCGCGACCAGCAGGCCGAGCGCCAGGGTGACGCCGAGGTCGGCGTGCAGGGCGTCGACGGCGACCAGCGGGCCGGGGTGCGGCGGGACGAGGCCGTGCAGCACCGAGAGGCCGGCCAGCGCGGGGATGCCGATGCCGATCAGCGGGGCGTTGCCGCGCCGGGCCACCAGCAGCACGATCGGCACCAGCAGCACCACGCCGACCTCGAAGAACAGCGGCAGGCCGAGCACCGCGGCGATCAGCGCCATCGCCCAGGGCAGCAGCTTGGGGCCGGTGCGGGCCAGCACGGTGTCCGCGATGGTGTTGGCGCCGCCGGAGTCGGCGAGCAGCTTGCCGAGCATCGCGCCCAGGCCGATCAGCAGGCCCACCGAGGCGACGGTCGCGCCGAAGCCGGTGGAGAAGCTGGTCAGCAGCTTGTCGAAGGGCGCCCCGGCGACGGCGGCGAGCAGCCCGGAACCGAGCGTGAGGGCCAGGAACGGGTGCAGCTTGAACCGGGTGATCAGCAGCACGATCGCGCCGATGCTGAGCAGCACCGCGAGCAGCAGCCGGCCGTCGCTCGCCGTGTGCGGCAGCGCCGGTGCGCCGGCCGCCAACAGGGTGGGGGTCACGGTGGTCTCCATTGACGGGCCGCCACCGTCCGGCTCTCGGGCGGCCGGTGGCGGGGGTGTGACGTGGTGGTGGTGTGGGGGGCGGGCCGCGGGGGTCAGCGGCCCAGGGCGGCGACGGCGCGGTCGACGAGCGTCTCGGGGTCGGCGCCGACGTCCAGCACGGTGCCGTGCTCGTCCGGCTGGAGCGGTTCGAGGTCGGCGTACTGGGAGTCCAGCAGCGCGGGCGGCATGAAGTGGCCGGTGCGGTGCGCCAGCCGGTCGCCGACCAGGTCGTGGCTGCCGCTCAGGTGCAGGAAGAACGCGTCCGGGCAGGCGGCCCGCAGCAGGTCGCGGTAGTCGCGCTTGAGCGCGGAGCAGGTGACCACTCCCCCGCTGCCGGCGGCGGCCCGCTCGCCCAGCCAGCCGCCGAGCGCGCGCAGCCAGGGCTGCCGGTCGCGGTCGTCCAGCGGGGTGCCGGCGCTCATCTTGGCGATGTTGGCGGCGGGGTGGAAGTCGTCGGCCTCCGCGTACGGGAGGTCGAGGCGGTCGGCGAGCAGTCGGGCGACGGTGGTCTTCCCGACTCCGGAGACGCCCATCACCACGATGACGGGCGGCTGCTGGTTCTCGGCGCTGAGAGCCATGGTGGTGCTCCTGTCCTTGCCTGCTTGCGTGGGCAACCTTGGCGCAAAGGTATGACTTATTCAAGCGACCGAAACCTAATCGTCATACTTTTCGGCTTCCGCGCTGGTGGGACGGGGGCCGCCTTCCCCCGGCCGCGCCGATAAGCTGGCCGGATGGAGATCCAGGGCCTGCCCGGCCGCCTGCTCGCTGCCCTCGGCCCGGCGATCGCCTCCGGGGAGCTGCCGGCGGGGACGGTGCTGCGCGCGGAGGAGCTGGAGCAGCGGCACGGGGTGTCCCGGACGGTGGTGCGGGAGGCGGTGCGCGTCCTGGAGTCGATGCGGCTGGTCGAGCCCCGGCGGCGGGTCGGGATCACCGTCCGGCCGAAGACCGACTGGGACGTGTTCGACCCGCTGGTGATCCGCTGGCGGCTGGCCGGCGCGGACCGCTCCGCGCAGCTGCGCTCGCTGGGCTCGCTGCGGGTGGCGGTGGAGCCGGCCGCGGCGGCGCTGGCGGCCCGGTGCGCGGACGACGACGACCGGCGCGAGCTGAGCGCGCTGGCCGTCGAACTGACCGTCACCGCCCGGGCGGCCGACCTGGACGCCTTCCTCGCGCACGACATCGCCTTCCACGCGGCGGTGCTGCGGGCCTCCGGCAACGAGATGTTCGCGCACCTGAAGGACACCGTGGGCGCGGTCCTCACCGGCCGCACCGAGCACCGGCTGATGCCGCACCGGCCGCGCGAGTACGCGGTGCAGCTGCACCGGGACGTCGCGCAGGCGATCTGCGCGGGCGACCCGGAGCTGGCGGAACGGGCGATGCGGACCATCGTGGTCGGCGCGCTGGAGGAGCTGGACGCCACCCTGCCGGACTGAACACCCGCCGACTGCCGCCCCGTTGACCGAGGGGCGCTCTTGCGGCCCCGGTTACGATCCTGACGGGGAGCCGGGGGGAGCCGGGGGCGCGACACGCCCACGGTCGGCTGGATCGGCCCTCCCGCCGGAATAGCCTCCCCCGGACGGGGCAGGGCTGGTCTTGGTGCGCCCGCCGGGGTGCACGACCGACAGGGGGTTGGCGATGGCCGTTCGTCGGCGCGGGCGGCTGCCGGACGAGGTCCGGGCGGCCGCCGTCCGGGCGGGCATGGCGTTCGCCTTCACGGTGTTCACCTTCGTGGTGGCGCTGTTCGCCTCCTGGGCGCACACCGGCCTGCTGACACCGGCGTTGGCGCTGATGGCGCTGGGGGTCTTCCTGCTCGCCTGGTGCCTGATCGACGTGGTGGTCTCCCGGCAGGTCGTCGCCTCCCGCCGTCGCGCCCCCAACTCGGCGGCTCCGCTGGAGGGTTCGCGCGAGCACCGGAACGGCGGGCGGCACCGCTGACGGCCGGTCAGGTCTGCCGGTGGCGGCCGGGGGTGGTGCCGAAGGCGTGCCGGAACGCCTCGATGAACGCGCTCGGCGAGCGGAAGCCGCAGGCGGCGGCGGTGGCGGTGACCGAGCGGCCCTCGGCGAGCAGCACCAGGGCGTGCTGGAGGCGCAGTTGGGTGCGCCACTGCGGGAAGCCCAGGCCGAGTTCGCGGCGGAACAGCCGGCTGAGGGTGCGTTCGGCGGCGCCGACGGCGCGGCCGAGTTCGGCGAGCGAGCGGTCGTCGGCGGGGTCGGCGGTGAGCAGCGCGGCCAGGTCGCGCAGCCGGGGGTCGGTGGGGCGGGGCAGGCCGACCGGGAGTTCGGGGGCGCGGGCGAGCTGGTCCAGGGCGGCCTGTTCGAGGGTGCGGGCCGGGCGTCCGGCGGGGGCGTCGGGGCCGGTCAGGTGGGCGATGATCTCGCGCAGCAGCGGGGTGACGGCGAGCACGGCGGGCGCGGTGAGCCGCAGCGGGTCGGTGCCGTCCGGGTAGACCAGGCAGCGCAACTCGCTGGGCCCGTGCGCCCGGTGGGTGTGCGGCACCCCGGCGGGCAGCCACACCGCGCGGTGCGGCGGGACGACCCACCGCCCGTACGGGGTGCGCACCTCCAGCACCCCGCGGCCGGGGGTGATCAGCTGGTTGACGTCGTGCCAGTGCCAGTCGATCCGCTCCCGGTGGGCCAGCGGGTGGCGGCTGGGGCCGGTCTCCTTCTGGTGCTGCGCGGGGCTCGGCGGGCCGTCCTCGGCAGGTTGGCGGGTTGGCGACACGGGTTGGCAGAGTACCGGAAGCCCGCACGGCGGTGCGACGGCCAGGCTGGACGCATGACGAGCGAACTGCCCGGCGCGTGGCGCCGGATGCGGATGTGGGGCGCGGCGCACGCCGTGGACGACCTGTACCAGGGCCTGGTGCCCGCGGTGGTGCCGTACTTCGTCCTGGAGCGCGGCTACGGGTACGTGGCGGCGGGCGGGCTGACGCTGGCGGCGACGCTGGGCAGCGCGGTCCCGCAGCCGCTGGTCGGCCTGCTGGTGGACCGGCGTCCGCTGCCCTGGCTGTCGGCGGCGGGGCTGGCGCTGGCCGGGCTGGGCGCGGGGCTGAGCGGGCTGGCCGACGGGTACGCGCTGGTGTGGCTGCTGGTGCTGCTCTCCGGCCTGGGGGTGGCGGCGTTCCACCCGGCGGCGGGGCGGGCGGCCCGGGAGGCGGCGGGCGACTCGACCGGCGCGATGAGCGTCTTCGCGGCGGGCGGCAGCGTCGGGTTCTTCCTGGCGCCGGTGCTGGCCACGCCGCTGCTCTCCGCGTGGGGGCTGCGGGCGACGGCGGTGTTCGTGCTGCCGGCGCTGCTGATGGCGGCGGTGCTGTTCCGGGCCAGGCACCGGACGTACCCGCACGCCGGGGGCGGGGCGAAGCGCGCCGGGAAGGACCGCTGGCGGCCGTTCCTGGTGCTCACCGGGGTCGAGGTGATCCGCTCGGTGGTGTTCTTCGGCGTCAGCACCTTCATCGAGCTGTACTGGCTGCGGCAGTTGGGCGCCTCGCACCTGCTGGCCGGCGCGGCGCTGACCTGCTTCCTGCTGGGCGGCGTCGCGGGCACCCTGGGCGGCGGGCGGCTGGCGGACCGGATCGGCATGGTCCGCACCGCGCAGTGGGGCACCGCGCTCACCGTCCCCGCGCTGGTCCTGCTGCGGGTGACGCCCGGCCCGTGGGCGCCGCTGCTGTTCGCCGTCCTGGCGGGCGCGACGCTGAACCTGCCGTTCGCCGTCCTGGTCAAGCTCGGCCAGGACTACCTGCCCACCCGCCCCGGCACCGCCGCCGGTGTCACCCTGGGCCTGGCCGTCAGCGTCGGCGGCCTGATCGCCCCGCTCTTCGGCCTGCTCGCCCAGCACCACGGCCCCCAGGGCGTGCTGACCCTGCTGCCCGCCGTCCCGCTGCTGGGCGTCGCGCTCGGCGCGTTCATGGTCGAACCGGGCCGCTGGAAGGACGAGGACGGCGGGGGCGGCACGGACGGCGAGGGCGGCGCGGGACCGGCCCCGGAGGCCGAACTGGTCTCCTAGTGCGGCGAGTTGCCGGGAGGCGGGCGCACTCCCCGTGGGTGCGCCCGCCTCCCGCGTCCTGCCTCCCGCGTCCCGCCCGGCGGGTGTCAGCCGCGCGGGCCGACCGCGTAGCCGTACTGGACGGGCCAGTCGCGGGGGACGTCGAGGGTGCGGGCGGCGTGCAGCGGCCAGTAGGGGTCGCGGAGCAGTTCGCGGCCGAGCATGACGGCGTCGGCGCGGCCCTCGGCGACGATCGCCTCGGCCTGGGCGGCGTCGGTGATCAGGCCGATGGCGTTGACCGGGAGGCCGGACTCGCGGCGGACGGTCTCGGCGAACGGGACCTGGTAGCCGGGCTCGACGGGGATCTCGGCGCGCGGCACGTTGCCGCCGCTGGAGACGTCGATCAGGTCGACGCCGACGGCCTGGAGCTCCTTGGCGAGCAGCACCGACTCCTCCAGCGTCCAACTGGGCTCCTCCGGGAGCCAGTCGGTGGCGGAGACCCGGAACAGCACCGGGAGCTCGGCGGGCCAGACGGCCCGGACCGCGGTGGCGATCTCGCGGGCCAGCCGGCTGCGTCCGGCGAAGTCGCCGCCGTAGCCGTCGGTGCGGTGGTTGGAGACCGGGGAGAGGAACTGGTGCACCAGGTAGCCGTGCGCGCCGTGCACCTCGACCACCTGGAAGCCGGCGGCCAGGGCGCGGCGGGCGGAGGCCGCGAAGTCCTCGACCAGCTCGGCGATCTGGGCCTCCGTCAGCTCGGTCGGCACCGGGTAGGGCGCGTCGAAGGGCACCGGGGAGGGGCCGACGACCTGCCAGCCGCCCCGCTCGACGGGGAGCGGTCCGCCGCCGTCCTGCGGCCTGCCGGTGGACGCCTTGCGGCCGGCGTGGGCGAGCTGGATCGCCGGCACCGCGCCGTGCTGGGTGATCAGCGCGGCGATCCGGGCCAGCTGCTCCTGCTGGCGGTCGTTCCACAGGCCGAGGTCCCACGGGGAGATCCGGCCGTCGGGGCGGACGCCGGTGGCCTCGACCATCACGAGCCCGGCGCCGCCGGCGGCGCGGGAGCCGAGGTGGGCGAGGTGGAAGTCGGTGGCGGCGCCGGTGTCGGGCCCCTCGGAGGCGGCGGAGTACATGCACATCGGGCTGAGCCAGATCCGGTTGGGGATGGTCAGCGAGCGGAGGGTGAGGGGTTCGAACAGGGCGCTCACGGCTGCCTGTCCTTCCTGTGGGTCGGACACGGGGGTGCTTTCGCTTCGTACGATACTCGCCGTACTACGACGGCTGTCAAACTACGAGAGTTGTCGTACTATGAGCCCGTGACCGTCGACCACGACCGGGACTGCCCCGGCCTGCTGCCCGAGCCCGCCACCGCGGAGCTCCAGCTGGCCTGCGTGCTGCACGCGCTGGCGGACCCGATCCGGCTGCGGATCGTCTCCGAGCTCGCGGGCACGGGCGGCAGCGAGCTGAACTGCCTGGCGTTCGAACTCCCGGTCACCAAGTCGACGATGACGCACCACTTCCGGGTGCTGCGGGAGGCCGGGCTGATCCGCCAGCACCGGCGCGGCACCTCGAAGATGAACAGTCTGCGCGAGTCCGACCTGTCCGCCCGCTTCCCCGGCCTGCTGGACGCGGTCCTGGCCGCCGCGCCCGCCGCGCGCTGACCGCCACCACCCGCCGCACACCGGTCGCAACCCGCCGCACACCGGCCGCCGCGCGCCGCGCACCGACCGCAGCGCACCGACCGCCGCACACCACCCGCAGCGCGCCGACCGCGGCGCACCGTCCGTCGCGCCACTGTGCACGCCGCCCGCCCCGGCGGCCCCGCGCGCACCACCGCGGCGATCTTCCCTGACACGGTCATGCCTGGTCACGCGCCCTTCACCCGAGTTGCTCCACTGTTCATCCCGCGTGGTCATTTGGTCTATACCAATCGGGTAATCTGACCGGCGACAGGTGTCAATGTCTGGCCGTGGGGGGCCCAATGACTGTCAATCACCTTCCGTCACCACCTTCCGACCAGGAGCTCTATTGGTATTTCGGGCCTCAGCGCCGCTGGGTCCCGCTGCTCTCCGCGCTCGCCTTCACGGTCAGCGCGGGCACCATGTTCAGCTTCTCGCTGCGCACCCCGGCCCTGTGGCCGTTCCTCGCCGTGCTGAGCATCAACGCCGTCGCACTCGCCCTGACCTGCCTGAACGGCCTGCGCCGCCGCCGCTTCACCCGGGGCGGCCACGAACTGCTGGTCGCCGCCTGGCAGCCGGCCGCGCCGCCGTCCGTCGACCTGTACCTGCCGACCTGCGGCGAACCGCTCGACATCCTGGCCAACGCCTACCGCGCCGTCGCCCGCAGCTCCTACCCGGGGCGGCTCGACGTGTGGGTGCTCGACGACGCCGACCGGCCCGAAGTCGCCCGGCTGGCCGAGGAGTTCGGCTACCACTACGTGGTCCGCCCGAACCGCGGCGAGTTCAAGAAGGCCGGCAACCTCAACCACGCGCTGACCCTGAGCAGCGGCGAGTTCGTCGCCATCCTGGACGCCGACTTCGCGCCGCGCGCCGACCTGCTCCAGCACCTCCTGCCGTACTTCGGCGACCCGGCGGTCGGCATCGTGCAGAGCCCGCAGTGCTTCGACACCGACGCCTCGATGGGCTGGGTGCAGCGCGCCGCCGGCTCCGCCCAGGAGTGGTTCTTCCGCTGGGTGCAGCCCAGCCGGGACGCCTCCGACGCCGCCATCTGCTGCGGCTCCAACGCCGTCTACCGGCGCGCCGCGATCGACGCCGCCGGCGGCTTCGCCCGGCTCGACCACAGCGAGGACATGTACACCGGCCTGGCCCTGCACCAGCGGGGCTACACCACCCGCTACGTGCCGGTGCTGGTCGCCAAGGGCACCTCGCCCGACTCCACCACCAGCTTCGTCAACCAGCAGTACCGCTGGACGATGGGCAACCTGCACCTGATCGGCGACCGGGCCGCCCGCCGGGCGATGACCTGGCGGATGCGCCGCTGCTTCGACGAGGGCATCGTCGGCTACCTGGCCGCCGCCGTCAACGTGCTCACCGCGCCGCTGCCGCCGCTGGTGATGCTGTTCGCCTTCCCCGGCGAGGTCCGGGCCTGGTACGTGTTGCCGCTGATCTCGCTGCTGTGGCTGTGGCACGTGCTGCTGCCCCGGGTCAGCCGCACCCGCTGGCGCTCCGAAGTGCTGCGCGCCAACGTGCTGATGAGCTTCGCCGCCGCCACCGCGTACTGGCACACCCTGCGCGGCCGCAGCGCCGCCTGGGTGCCCACTGGCGTCGCCGGACCCGGCCGCTCCGGCGGCATGGCCCGCAAGGTGCTGCTGGTCTCGCTGCTGTGGACGGCCGGCACGCTGGCCGCCACCGCCGCCGGCGTGGCGGTCGCCACCGCCCTGCACGGCTGGCACACCACCTGGGGGCTGGCCCTGTACCTGGCCGTGCAACTGCACCTCGGGGTGCCGCTGATCCGCGACCTGTACACCGAACTCCGGCCGCGCGCCGCCGAGTCCGCCGAGCCCGCCGACTCCGCCGCGCCCGTCGCGTCCGTCGCGTCCGCCGAACCGACCGAATCCGGGGCCCGCCCGGCGATGCGTCCGCGGCGCTGGCCCGAGGCCCTCGCCGTCACGAGCACGCTCGCCCTGGTCGCCCTGCTCGCCTCCGGCTGGGCGGCTCCGATGCTGCCCTGGCTGGGCTGAAAGGTCCACGCTCCCGTGCCCACCAGTACCGCCCGAGTACCGCCCCGCTCACCGTCGTGCTGCACCGCCCGCCGGTCGAGCGGCCGACGTTCCGACCCGACATCGAGGGCCTGCGGGCCGTCGCCGTCCTCGCCGTGCTCGCCTTCCACGCCGCCGTACCCGGTCTCGCCGGCGGCTTCGTCGGCGTCGACGTCTTCTTCGTCGTCTCCGGCTACCTGATCACCGGCCTGCTGCGCACCGAGACCGGGCGGCACGGACGCGTCCGGCTGGCCGAGTTCTACTCCCGCCGGGCCCGCCGCCTGCTGCCCTCCGCCGCCGTCGTGCTGGCCGCCACCGCCGTCCTCGGCGCCCTGCTCACCGCGCCGCTGCGCCGGGCCGACCTGGAGCGCGACGTCCTCGCCTCCGCGCTGTCCGTCGCCAACTGGCGCTTCATCGCCGAACAGACCGACTACCTGGCCGCCGGCCGCGACCCGAGCGCACTGCTGCACTTCTGGTCGCTCGCCGTCGAGGAGCAGTTCTACCTGCTGTGGGCCCCGCTGCTGGCGCTCGCCGCCCGCTGGGCCTGGCGGCGGCGCACCCTGCTCGGCCTGACCCTGCTGCTCGGCGCCGGCTCGTTCTGGCTCTCCCTGCACTGGAGCGCCGGCGCCTACCTGTCCACCCCGACCCGGGCCTGGCAGTTCGCCGCCGGGGCCGCCGTCGCCCTGCTACCGGTCCGCGAACTTCCGAGGCTGGTCCGGGAGTTGCTCGGCCTGGGCGGCCTGGCCGGGGTGCTCGTCGCGGTGCTGCTGTTCGACGGGCACACCCGCTACCCCGGGTACGCCGCGCTGCTGCCGACCGCCGCCACCGCCGCGATCGTCCTGGCCGGCTCGGCCGGACCCCACCTGGTGGGGCGGGCGCTCTCGCTCGGCGCGCCCCGGGCGGTCGGCCGGCTCTCCTACAACCTGTACCTGTGGCACTGGCCGGTGCTGGTGCTCGCCGAGGCGCACTGGGGCGCCCTGCCCTGGGGCGCCAAGGCCGCGCTCACCGCCGCCGCCGCGCTGCCCGCGTACGCCGCGCTGCGCTGGCTGGAGCAGCCGCTGCGCCGCAGCCCGGTGCTGGGCGAGATCCCGCGCCGCGGGCTGTCGCTGGGCCTGGCCGCGGTGGTCTTCCCGGTGCTGCTGGCGCTGGTCGTCGGCTCCGGCACCATCCGCAACCTGGGCCCGGCCACTCCCCCGGACCCGTCCGGCCTGCCGCCCGGCGCCCGCACCGGCAGCAGCCTGCTGGCCGCCGCGCCGCCGCCGCACGCGCCGACCGTGCCCAACCCCGTCCAGGCCCGGCAGGACTTCCCGCCGGACGGCGGCTGCGAGGTCGACCCGGCCGACACCACCAGCCCGCCCTGCCGCTTCGGCACCGGCGAGGACCGGATCGTGCTGCTCGGCGACTCGCACGCAGGCCAGTGGTTCTCCGCGCTGCTCGGCATCGCCGCCCAGCACCGGCTGTCCGTCGAGGAACTCGTCAAGCAGGGCTGCCCGTTGGCCGAGATCACCGTCACCAACCCGCAGTTGGGCCGCACCTACCACGAGTGCGACACCTGGCGGGCGAACGCGCTGGCCCGGCTGAAGGACGGCCCGAAGCCGAAGCTGGTCGTGGTCTCCGCGCTCAACCGCTACACCGCCGACCGGGCCGCCCTGCTGCGCGGCTGGGAGCGGACCCTCGCCCCGTTGCGGGAGCTGGGCGTCCCGGTCGTCTACCTCCAGGACACCCCGGTCCCCGGCCGGGACGTCCCGGCCTGCGTCTCCGGCCACCCCGACACCACCTCCGCCTGCGACTTCCCGCGCGCCGAGGGCCTGTACGCCGACCCGCTGGCCGAGCAGATCGCCGCCGGGGCGTTCCCCGGCGTCCGGACGGTCGAGGTCAACTCGGTGCTCTGCCCGGCCGACGGGCGCAGCTGCCCGGCCGTCCTGGAGCACGTGCTGCTGTACCGCGACGACTCCCACCTGACCAACGCCGCGGCCGTGGTGCTCACCCCGCGACTGGACCGACTGCTCATCGAGGCGGGCGCGTTCGGCACCGGCGGCGACTGGACGACGCTGCTCCGGGACGAGTTCGACGGCCCGGCCGGGAGCCGACCGGACGCCGCCGCCTGGCAGTACGACCTGGGCACCTGCTACCCCGGCTGCCCGGCCGCCCAGTGGGGCACCGGCGAGATCGAGACCATGACCGACGCGGCCGAGAACGTCCGCCTGGACGGCGCGGGCGCGCTGGAGATCACCCCGACCCGGGACGCGGCCGGCCGCTGGTCCTCCGGGCGGATCGAGTCCCGGCGGGCCGACCTGGCCGCCCCGGCGGGCGGAGTCCTGCGGGTGGAGGCCGAGTTGGCGCTGCCCGACGTGCACGGCCCGGCCGCCGCCGGGTACTGGCCCGCGTTCTGGGCGCTCGGCGGCCGGCTCCGCGACGGGTACACCGGCTGGCCCGGCGTCGGCGAGCTGGACGTGCTCGAATCCGTCGGCGGCCGGGGCGGGTTCGGCACCCTGCACTGCGGCACCACGCCGGGCGGCCCCTGCCAGGAGCCGAACGGACTGGGCTCCGGCGAACAGCCCTGCGCCGACTGCTGGGGCGCCTTCCACACCTACACCGTCGAGATCGACCGCTCCACCAGCCCCGAGCGGGTCCGCTGGCTGCGCGACGGCCGGGAGTACTTCCGGGTCACCGCCGACCAGGTCGACCCGGCCGCCTGGGACCAGGCCGTCCACCACGGGATCTTCCTGATCCTGAACGTCGCCGTCGGCGGCAACCTCCCCGCCGCGTACGGCAGTTCGCCCACGGCCGCGACCGAACCGGGCCACCCGATGAAGGTCGCCTCGGTCACCGTCGCCACCCGGCAGTAGGACCGGCAGGGGCGCGGGGAACTGCGCGGGCAACCCGGAACCCACCGCGGGGTCGCGGAACAGTGCAAGCCATCGGCCTGCGCCGCGACCCCGCGGTGGGTGCGTGGTCGGCCGCGCAGTTCCCCGCGCCCCCGTCTGCGCTTGCGGCTCACTCCGGCTTGCGGAACATCCGGGTCGCGGTGATCTCGCCGTGGACGGCCGGCCCGTCCGGGTCCTGCGGGGCCGGGAGGCCGGGGCGCAGGTGCTCCTCCACCGAGATGTACTTGAGGCCGGCCCGCAGGTCGGCGTCGTTGCGCAGCCGGATGACCAGCGGGAACTCGGCCAGCGCGGTGGTGTCGAACAGGCCGGTGGTGTAGATGAGCTGGACGCCGAGCGCGTCGGCGACGGCGCGCTGGAGCTCCAGCAGGTAGGTCGCGTTGGCGCGGCCGATCGGGTTGTCGAGGAACAGCGTGCCGGCGTGCCGCAGCTGGGACTGGCCGCGGTCGTTGGCGCGCAGCGCGGCCATCGTGCAGTACAGGGCGATGGCGGCGGTGAGCAGCTGGCCGCCGGAGAAGACGTCCGACATCTGGCCGACCGAGACGCGTTCGGCGCGCAGCACCGCGTCCGGCTTGAGGATCTCGACCGAGACGCCCTTGGGGCCGATCGCGGCGGCGACGCCGCGCAGCAGCAGGGACATGCCGTCGCGGCGCAG
Source organism: Kitasatospora fiedleri (assembly GCF_948472415.1). Classification (NCBI taxonomy): domain Bacteria; kingdom Bacillati; phylum Actinomycetota; class Actinomycetes; order Kitasatosporales; family Streptomycetaceae; genus Kitasatospora; species Kitasatospora fiedleri. The sequence continues at coordinate 1,530,927 of NZ_OX419519.1, forward strand.
GTCGGAGTTCTTCCGGACGGCGGAGCGGGTGGCCTCGTCGATGACCTCGCCGAGCCGTTCGACCAGGACGGCGTGGTCCGGGTCCTCGAAGCGGATGCGCAGGAACTCCTGGCCCGACCACTCGCCCAGGCCCTCGGGGAGGCGGGAGAGCCGCTGGGCGGCGCGCAGGGTGCCGAGCGAGGTCTCGACCAGGCCGCGCAGGCGGTCGACGATGGAGGAGCGGTTGCGTTCCAGCTGGGCGAGTTCGTCGGTGAGCACCCGCAGCCGGGGGGCGAACGCGGCGGCCCAGGCGGCGGCGTGGTCGGGCAGGGCGGCGGCGGGCAGCTCGCGGATCTGCTGGCGGGCGGGGGTGCGGACGGCCTCGTAGCGGGCGGCGTTGGCGTGCCGGACCAGGGCGTCGGCGGCGTCGCGGACGGCGAGTTCGGCGCCGGTGAGCTCGGTGGCGGCGGTGCGCATGGCGCGCCGGGTGTCGGTGACGGCGGCGCGGGCGGCGGCCAGCGAGCCGAGGTAGGCGTCGGCCTCGGCGTCGCCCTCCTCGCCGTTGTCGCGCAGCGCGTCGCGGAGCTGTCCGGCGAGTTCCTCGAAGTCGCCGGCGGCGGCCTGCGCCTGGTCCAGCGTCCGTTGCAGGTCGGCGTGGTCGGTGCGGGCGGAGTCGACCCGCTCGCGGCGGTCGGCGAGCAGCGCGGTGGCGGTGCGCAGCAGGGCCTGGGCGTGCTCGGGGTCGGCGGGGAGCAGGTCCTCGGGCAGTTCGGTGTGGGCTTCGCCGTTCGCCGGGGCGGAGCGTTCGGCGTCGCCGCGCAGTCGGCCGACCTCCTCGGAGGCGGCGTCGGAGCGGGCCTCGATGAGGGCGACGAGTTCCTCGGCGCGGGCGGCGGCGGCCTGCCGGGCGGGGCCGTCGGCGCCGTCGGGGCTGGCGAGCAGTTCCTCGGCGCGGGCCTTGACCTTGTTGCTGAGGCGCTGGAGTTCGGTGGCGGCGGCGGTCTCGTCGCTCTCGGCGCGGGCCTGTTCGGCGCGCAGGTCGGCGCCGACGCCGACCTTCTCGTAGAGCTGGGCGGCGGCCCGGTACGCCTCGCGCAGGGCGGGCAGCGAGGCGGGGGTGGCGGCGGGGTCGGGTTCGGCGCCGGTGCCGACGGCGGCGATCTCGGCGCGCTCGCCGCGCAGGGTGCGGGCGGTGCGGCGGGCGTCGTCGGCGGCGCGCTGGGCGGCGCGGCGGTCCTCATCGCAGGTGCGGGCGCGTTCGGCGCACTGGGTCTGGCGGCGTTCGCACTCGGCGACGTCCTCGGCGAGTTCGCGCAGCCGGCGGGTCCAGTTGGGGCGTTCGCGCAGCCGGAAGGCGAGTCCTTCGAGGACGTCGGCGCGGCGGCGGGCGCGCTGGGCGGCCTCCCGGCACTCCTCGTGGCGGGCGGCGGCGGCCTGGTGCTCGGTGTCGGCGTCGGCGCGGTCGGCGCGCAGGGTGGCGAGTTCGGCGGCGGTGGTCTCGGCGCGGTGGGCGGCCGCGGCGGCGGTCTCGGCGAGTTCGGCGAGGGTGCCGGGCGGGCAGCTGGCGTGCCAGGAGGCGAGCCGGGCGGCGAGGGCGCGGTCGCCGCCGAGCCGGGCGGCGAGTTCGCGGATGTGCTCCTCGCGGGCGGTGGCCCGGGCGCGCAGTGCGCGGCGTTCGTCGTCGGCGGCGGTCTCGTTGTGCATGGCCGGGTTGGGCGGCACCAGGAAGTACGCGGGCTCGCCCTGGATCGGGGCGATCAGCGCGGCGGCGGTGCCGACGGCGACGGTGGAGCGCGGCAGCAGGGCGGCGGCTGCCAGCGCCTCGCGGGCCCGGTCGAGCGAGGCGGGGTCGGTGACGACGACGCCGTCGACGAGTTCGGGGCGGGCGGCCAGGATGGCGTCGTGGTCGGCGGGGTCGACGGACTGGGCGAGGTAGCGCCAGCCGGGCAGGGCGGGGATGCCCTGCTCGCCGAGGTGTTCGACGGTGGCGAGGACGTCGGGGCCGGGCGGCAGCAGTCCGCCGTCGCCGAGCGCGGCGAGGATGCGGGAGTCGTCGGCGGCTGCGGTGCGCAGGTCGAACAGGGTGCGTTCGGCGGTGGCCACCGACTGGTCGAGCAGTTCGCGCAGGTCCTCGGCGGAGGCGTCGAGCTGCCGGGGCGTCAGGAAGCCCTCGGCCGCCTCGGCGCCGTCCTGGTAGGGCGTCAGGGAGAGCAGTTCGGCGAGCCGGGGTTCGGCGGCGAGCCGGGCGGCGGTGCGCTGTTCGGCGGCCAGCGCGCGCTCGGCGGCGGCGCGGGCGTCGTTGGCGCGGGCGGCGGCGAGGTCGGCGCGGGCTTCGGCGGCGGCGGCCTCGCGGGCCCGGGCGGCGGCGTGCTCGGCGGCGGTGCGGGCCCGGTCGAGCGCTTCGGCGGCGGCGGCTCCGGCGTCGGCGGCCTGGAGGGCGGCGCGGGCCGGGTCGGGTTCGGCGCCGGAGCCGTCGATCCAGCCGGCCTCGACGGCGGCGGCGGTCTCCTGCTCGACCTCGGCGAGGCGCTGGCGCAGGTGGTCGGCCTCGGAGCGGGCCTTCTGGGCGGCGGTGGCGGCGGCGGTGGCCTCGGACTGGGCGGTGGCGCCGTCCTGCTGGAGTTCCTCGGCGCGCAGTTCCTCCTGGTCGGCGCGGGTCTCGGCGGAGGCGGCGGCGGCTTCCAGGGCGCGGGCGAGGGCGGCGGCGGCGCGGTCGCGGGCGGCGAGGGCGGGGGCGGCGTCGAGTTCGGCCTCCCGGATGGCGGCGGCGACCCGGCCCGCCCGGTCGGCGGCGGCGCGGTGGCGCAGGACGGCCTCGGCGGCCTGCCAGGCGGCGGCCTGGGAGCGGGCGTCGGTGAGTTCGCGGCGCAGCCGGGCGGCTCCGGCGGTGGCCGCCTCCAGGCCCAGCGTGGCGTGCCGGTAGGTGAGTTCGGAGACGATCAGCGCGTGCCGGGTGCGGTCGGTCTCGGCGGCGGTGACGGCGCTCGCGGCGGCGGCGACCTCGACGGCCAGGTCGTGCACCCGGTCGCGTTCGACGGCGGAGCGGGCGGCGAGCGACAGCGCCAGCTTGCGGGTGCGGCGCTCGGCGGCCCGGTGGCCCTCGCGGACGGTCTCCCGGGCGGCGGTGGCGTCGACGATGCGCTGGAGCAGGTCGACCGAGCCGGCCGTGAAGTCGCGTTCGGCGGTGAGTTCGGCGCGACGACCGAGCTTGGCGGCGAAGCCGTGGACGAGGTCGGCGAGGCCGTCGGTGTCGCGGGTGTCGGTGACGGCGCGCAGCAGCAGGTCGGTGAAGTCGGCGTCGTTGCGGACCGCGAACAGACCGGCCGCCTCGCCCTCGTCGGCGTTCATCTCGCGCTGGTAGCGGAAGAGTTCGGGGTCGAGGCCGAGGGCGCCGAGGTGCTCGATCCAGCGGTCGTGGATCTCCTCGAAGGTGACGTCGAGGTAGGGGTGGGCCTTGGCGGCCTCGGTGAGCGCGTCCCGGAAGCCCTTCATGGTGCGGCGCCGGCCGCGGGCCTGCTGGTCGCCGGTCAGGGCGGGGCGTTCGGCGACCGGCAGGCCGTCCAGGGTGAGGCCGGGGCCGGGCCGGAAGGAGTACCAGAGTTCGGCGAACTTCCGCGGGTCGGAGGAGACCTGGCGGCCGCGCCACTCGCTGACCTTGCCGACCACGATGAGTTCGCCGGTGACGGTGTGCTGCCACTCCAGGGCGACGTGGCCGCAGTCGTCGGCGAGCAGGAACTTGCGCAGCACACCGGAGGAGGCGCCGCCCAGGGTGTTGCGGTGGCCGGGCAGCATCACCGAGAAGATCAGCTTGAGCAGCACGGACTTGCCGCCGCCGTTCTCCAGGAACAGCACGCCGGCCGGCGCGGGGCGGCGCTGCGGGCCCTCGGGCTCCTCGCCGAACAGGCCGATCTGCTGCGGCTGCGGCTCGGGCACCGGCTCGCCGACTCCGCGCAGGTCGAGCACCGTGTCGGCGTAGCGGGCGCCCGCCGGTCCGATCGAGTACAGGCGGACCCGGTTCAGCTCGTACATGTGCGGTGGTTCTCCTGGAGCGGTGGCAGCGGTTTCAGCGGGGGCGGCGGGGGCGACGAGGGACGGCGGGAGGGGGTCAGAGGGCGTGGAAGGGCAGGCCGGCGTCGGCGACCAGCTCGTCGCTCTCGTCGGGCGGGGCCAGGGTGGGGGTGCCGTCGCCGACCGGGACGACGCCCAGGTCGAGGAGTTCGGCCATCGCGGCGCTGCCGGCCAGGTCGCGGACCTGCAACTGGTAGCGGGCGGTGGTGCGGTAGGTGCCGCCGGAGTCGTCGGAGGTCTTCTGCAGGAAGCCGGAGTCGACCGGAAGGACACCGCCTTGGAGACGATGCCGGTGGTGGAGCCGGACAGCCGGCGGGCGTCCTTGGTGGCGCCGGTCGCGGAGCGGCGGGCCAGACCCGCCAGGCGGCCTCCAGGCCGGGGGCGTCGCTGGCCGGGTCGGTGTTGGCGCCCTCGGCCTCGGCGCGCTCCTCCAGCCGGCGGCACGCCTGCCGGACGAAGGCGTCCACGCCGTTGACGGTGACCCGGCCGAGGTAGCCGTCGTCGGCGAGGTCCTCGGGGCGGGGGAAGGCCAGCGCGGCCACCGCGAGGTGCGCGAGGCCGTGCAGGAAGCGGTCGGTGGACTCGTGGCGGCCCGCCGCGCGTAGTCGCCCATCCGGACGGCGAACACCGACTCCTCGGCGGCGGCCACCGCCATCCCGGCCCGGGCCGAGACCTCCAGCACCACCAGGCCCATGCCGGTGGCGACGGCGTCGGCGAGCCGCCCGAACGGCGGGTCCTCCCGGTAGCGGCGGACCAGTTCGCCGTACTCGGCGTCCCGGGCGGGCAGCAGCTTGGCCTGGAGGCCGAAGGAGACCAGCCGGGCGGCCTCGGTGACGTCCGCCGGGCTGATCGGCGCGGCGGCGGCGGCGGCCGGTTCGGCCTCGGGCGGTGTCCACGCCTCGCTGGTGGTGGTCATCCGAGGGCTCCTTCGATCCGGGCGGTGCGGGCGGTACGGGCAGTGCGGGTGCTGCGGGCGGTACAGGCGGTGCGGGTGCTGCGGGCCTCGCCGGTCACCCGGCGTCCCGGGCGGCCTTGGCGGCCTTCGCGTCCTTGCGGTCGGCGGCCATGCCCGCCGCGTCCAGCAGTGCGCTGCCGACGATCAGGTCGGCGCCGCCGAAGCCGGGGTCGTCCAGCCGGGTGCCGTCGTCGACGGCGAACAGCAGCCGTTCCTCGCCCTGCCGGTAGGCGGTGCCGACCGGCGGGCTGGCCGCGTGCACGGCCAGCAGGGCGACCAGGTAGGCGAGTTCGTCGCCGGTGCCGTCGCCGTCGAGTCCGGCGCCGCGGCGGCGGGCGTCGGCGAGCAGGCCGGAGAGCCGGCGCGGGGCGTCGGCGGGCAGGTCGAGCAGGTCGAGGGCGGCTTCCAGCTGGGCCTCGGAGAAGCGGCTGTCGTCGGGGGTGGCGACCAGGTCGGGCTCGGGGAGTTCGGCGCCGAGGTGCTCGCGCTCGACGGGCGGGGTGAGCAGCAGGTCGACCAGGTCGGTGACCCGGACCGCGACGGGGGTGCGCAGGCCGACGGCGCGGGCGAAGAACGCGTCGGTGGGGCGGGTGGCGTCGCCGAGCGGCAGGGTGAGGACGGGGGCCAGCAGTTGGCCGTACAGGTCGATGCCGCTGCGGGCGGTGGGCGCGGCGAACGCCTGCCGGTCCTGCTCGGCGCGGAACAGCGGGCCGGCCTCCAGCAGCCGGGTCTGGAGCTGGGTGTGGCGGCGGATGCAGTCCTTGACGATGTCGACCAGTTCGGCGGCGCGGCGCTTGTGCTCGCCGTCGACGCTCTCGTCGCGGGCCTTGCGGATGTTGGTGAGGATCGCGTTCTCGTGCCGGTAGCGGTCGGCGATGTGGTCGAGCGCCTCGTCGATCAGGTCGGGGACGGTCTCCATCCAGTCGACCGCGCGGACGTTGCGCCGGGTGGCCTCCAGGGCGCGGCGCAGCGTCTCGGCGTACTGGACGGTGCGGTAGCGGGCCTGTTCGGCGGCGAGCTGGGCGTCGGCGAGGCGGCCGCGGCGGATCAGCACCTCCAGCTTGACCTCGGCGGCGATCTGGGCGCTGGTCACGTCGGTGTCGAGCGCGCCGACCAGCACGTTGACGGCCTCGTCGGTGGTGCGCAGGTACACCCCGCCGTCCTGGCCGGGGACTTCCTCGATCAGCTTGAAGTCGTAGTCGCGGCGGGTGTACTCGCCGTCCGGGCCGAAGGTGCCGTAGACGGCGCGGAAGCCGCGGTCCACGCTGCCGACGTTGATCAGCGACTCCAGCACCCAGCGGGCGACCCGCTCGTGCTCGGCGGCGGCCCGCTGCGGGTTCTGGGCGGCGATCCGGGGGAGCAGGCGGCTGAGCACTATGTCCGGTCGGCGCCGGTGTCGAAGTCCATGTTGAGCGTGACCAGGTCGATCGCGGCGAGGCCGACCTCGGCCATCGCGTACGAGGCGTACTCGCCGGCCAGGTTGACCTTCCGGCTGTCCAGGTCGTGCAGCGGGGCGGTGCAGGCCAGCGCCTTGAGGCGGCGGGCGAGCCCCTCGTCGGCGGCCGGGCCGGGGCGGGCCGGGTGGGTTGGTCGGCGATGGCGGTCACGGTGGACAAGATTAGGGCTTTCCGCGGACAGGTCCGAAAAGTCCCTTTCGGGCGGGCTGTCCCGGCATGTTGAACACGTTCAAATTCAGGTCTAGAGTCCAAGGCGCGACACCGTGTGCCGTCTCCGGCACCCGCGCCATGAGGGGGGTCCCATGTCCGACATCGCCACCGTCCCCGCCGGTTCCACCACGGCGGGACCGGATTCCGCGTCCACCACCGACACGCACTCGTCCGCCGCCGCATCCGGCGCTGGCTCTGGCTGTTCATCGCCTGCCTGGTGCTCAGCGGCCTGACCGCCTTCCCGCTCCAGTCCGAGACCTCGCTGCTGGCCCGCCTGGTCGACGCCACCGGCCTGGACTCCGCCTTCCCCGCCCTCGACGCCTGGGTCCACCGGGTCAGCGAGGGCGTCGCCGACGGCTACGGCCGCCACCCCTTCCTCGCCTACGGCACCGACTGGCTGGCCTTCGCGCCACCTGGTGATCGCCGCCGCCTTCCGGCCGCGCCCTGCGCGACCCGGTCCGCAACATCTGGGTGATCCGCTGCCTGCGGGGCGTCGTCCCGCTCGCCCTGATCTGCGGCCCGCTGCGCGGCATCCGCGCTGTTCTGGCAGTTTGTCGACATGTCGTTCGGCCTCGTCGGCCTCGTCCCCTGCTGGTCGTCCACCGTCTGATCCGCGCCCTGGAGTGGCAGCAGGCCGTCACCGCCCACCACGACTTCGCCCGGGCCGTCCCCAGCCCCTGAGTCCCCCGCTCCACCGGCACGGAGTGGAGAGCCTCCTGGGGAAGGCTCGGCACTCCGTGCCGTACCCCGACTCCGCGGCGGCGACGCACCGGTACGCGTTCTCGTCCGCCACCGCCGCCGGGTCCACCGCCGCGGACCGGGCCGTCAGCGCGGCCGTCAGCGCGTCCACGGCGAGCACCCGGTACCGCGCCCCGCCCACCTCCCGCTCCCGGTACGGCGCCCGCCGCCCCACCCCGGGGTGGGGCGGCACGTCGGCGCAGGCGGCGGTCGATGCGTCCCGGTCGGTGCCTCGTCCATCCGGGGAGGCTAGCCCCGGCCGCCGACAGCCCGCGGCCGGTGCGGTAGCGCCGTCAGCCGCAGGTCGCCCTCCCAGGACTCGCAGCGGACGGTGCCGGTGGGAAGTCGAGTTCGAGGGCGGTGCGGCCGGTGTGCGGGGTGAACTCCTGGCGGGTGGCGAGGACGGGGTGGCCGAGGTGCGGGCGAAGGGGTGCCGGTGGGGGCGTCGCGGACGTCGAGGCGGCCCCACTCGCCCAGGTCGAGGTCGGCGTGCGGCCGCTGGTCGGCGACGATCAGGCACCAGTCGCTGCCGGTGGCGACGAAGGTGCAGCCGCCGCGGTCGTCGCGCAGCCAGACCACCACGGGCTCGGCCGCCCGCTCGCCCTGGTGGGAGTACCAGGACGCGACCACGCCGGTCAGCCGGCGGCCGACCAGGGCGGCGAGGTCGGGGTCCGGGGCCGTGCGCGGGGCACATGGCGGGCGCGGTCACCAGCGCATCCGGACGTCCTCGGCCCAGCCCAGCAGTCCGTCCACCGCGACCCGCAGGCCCTCGTCGGTGCGGACGGTGCCCGCGTAGTGGCCGAAGCACTGGTCGGTGCGGTTGGCGACGAACCCCGCCTCGGTGCGGGTGCGGCGGTCGTGGAAGGGGGTGAAGGTGAGGTCGACCCGGTCGCCGTCGGGGGTGGTGATCCGCCAGGGGGCGAGCGGGTCGGCGGGGTCGTGGTGCCAGGCGAGTTCGGTGCCGATCTTGCTGAGGCGGCCGTCCACGCAGAGCGCGTTCTCGGTGCTGCCGGTGCGACCGTCCACTGCCCGCCGAACTGGAGGCCCACGGTGCGCCCGTCGGTGCGGCCGGACGCCGCGCCCCAGTTCCAGCCGAGCGAGCGCGGCCAGCGCCCCCGGCCGTGGTCGAGCACGCCCCAGGAGTCGTCCCCGAAGTCGTACGTGCGGTCGCCGAGCCGGACGGTGCCGGTGGCGGGGCGGGCGGTGTGCTTGGAGGTGTACTGGAAGCGCCGCTCGTCCCAGGGGACGACCACCGACAGGGTCTCGTGACCGTCGGGCAGCGCGACCAGCAGGTCGGCCTCCAGCGGGCGCAGGTCGGCGGTGAGGGCGCGGGCGCGCAGCCGGGTGCCGCCGGGTTCGTGGGTGATCGAGATCCGGACCCGGCGGCGGCCGGGCCGCTCCGGGCCGACGGTGAGGTCCGCGCCGTGCGGGCCGCCGGAGCCGGCGACGCCCTCGGGGAAGGCGGTGCGGCGGGTCGGCAGGCCGGGGGCGATCGCGGTGCGCTCGTGCTCCTCCAGGACGCCGTGCCCGTCCCAGGCGAGGAAGTACGCGTGTCGAGGGTGAGGAAGTCCAGGTCGCTGACGGTGAGCGCGAGCAGGTGGGTGGGCGTGGTGACGCACCAGTACTCCCAGCGCTTGGTGCGCCCCCAGCCGCGCAGGTTGGCGCGGTGCAGCGGGGTGCGCGACCAGCCGACGGCCCCGCGGTCGAGCCGCCCGTCGGGGCGGCACAGGTCGACGGGGGCGGTGATCTCTCGCTCGTGGGTCGCCATCCGCGCACCCTACTGCCGCGGCCCGCGCGCGAGCCACGGACGGACGCGCGCGGGCCGTCCTCCCCCCGGGACGAACGGCCCACCGCAAAGGCCCGGTGCGGCGCTACTTGGTGCCCGCCCCCTCCGGGACGGCGGACAGCGACGTGCCGTCCGCCGGCCGGCCGGGCCGCCGCCCGCCACCGCGCGGCGGACGCCGGGGATGGCGAGGGTGACCAGGGCGGCCGCGACGGCCGCGCCCGCGCCGATCAGGAAGGCGGTGCGGAAGCCGCTCTCCGACGGCAGCACGTGGCCGTGGAAGTCGGTGGTCAGGTGGGCCAGCACCACGCCGATGACGGCGGAGGAGCTGGAGGTGCCGATGGAGCGCATCAGGGTGTTGAGGCCGTTGGCGGCGGCGGTCTCGGAGACCGGGACGGCACCCATGATCAGGGCGGGCATGGCCGCGTAGGCGAACGCGATGCCGCCGCTGATCAGGCAGGAGAAGACCAGCACGCCCCAGGCGTGGCCCATCAGGGCCAGCGCGGAGAGGTAGCCGCAGGTGATGACGACGGCGCCGACCAGCAGCGAGACCTTGGGGCCCTTGGCCTTGGAGAGCTTGGCGGAGATCGGCGAGAGCAGCATCATGACCAGGCCGGCGGGGGCCATCCAGAGGCCGGCGGCGACCATCGACTGGCCGAGGCCGTAGCCGGTGGCGGTGGGCATCTGGAGCAGCTGCGGGGAGACCAGGCTCATCGCGTACATCGCGAAGCCGATCACCACGGAGGCGAGGTTGGTCATCAGCACCTGGCGGCGGGCGCTGGTGCGCAGGTCGACCAGCGGCTGTTCGGTGCGCAGCTCCCACCAGCCCCAGACCGGGAGCACCACGACGGTGGCGGCGAGCATGCCCAGGGTGGTGCCGGAGCCCCAGCCCCAGTCGCTGCCCTTGGAGATGGCGAGCAGCAGGGCGACCAGTCCGATGGTGAGCCCGATCGCGCCAACCACGTCGAAGCGTCCGCCGGAGCGCACCGGGGACTCGGGGACGAGGAGGAACACGGCGGCGGCGACCACCGCGCCGAGCGCGGCGGAGATCCAGAACAGCGCGTGCCAGCTGGTGTTCTGGGCGATGACGGCGGACAGCGGCAGGCCGAACGCGCCGCCGATGCGAGCGAGGAACTCATCAGCGCCATCGAGGAGCCGAGCTTCTGCGGCGGCAGTTCGTCGCGCATGATGCTGATGCCGAGCGGGATGACGCCGGCGCCGATGCCCTGGAGCGCGCGGCCGACCACCATCGGGGCGAGCGAGCTGCTGAAACCGCAGACAGCGAGCCGATGACGAGCATGGTGAGGCTGGCGAGCAGGATTCGGCGCTTGCCGTACATGTCGCCGAGTCGGCCGAGCACCGGGGTGGCCACGGCACCGGCCAGCAGGGTGGCGGTGATCGCCCAGGACGCGTTGGCGGCCGTGGTGTGGAGCAGGTTCGGCAGGTCCGGGATCAGCGGGACGACCAGGGTCTGCATCAGCGAGACCACGATGCCCGCGCCGGCGAGCACTCCGACGACGGGGCCGGTGCGTGCCTGACTCATGGGGTACTTCCATCTCTTCGGCTGGGTATGCATGATGCACACAATATGTACCATACATATGTGCTGCTCGCGGGATATGCTGCCGAAAAGTGACGCACGGGACGGAGGAGCATGCGGCGCGCCAAGGAACTCGCCCTGATCGAACGGGAAATGATGCTGCTCGCCCGCCACCAGGTGCTCGCCACCGCCCGGACCGACGGCGGCCCCGACGCCCTGGAGCGCAGCGCCTACACCCTGCTCAGCCGGATCGAGACCGAGGGCCCGCTGACCATCGGTCAGCTCGCCGAGGCGTTCGGGCTGGACACCTCCACCGTCAACCGGCAGAGCGCCGCGATGCTGCGGGCCGGGCTGGTCGACCGCATCTCCGACCCGGACGGCGGAGTGGCCCGCAAGCTGCGGATCACCCAGGAGGGCCTGCGCCGCCTGCGCCAGGACCGCGACTGGTCGATCGAGGGCCTGTCCCGGGTGGTCACCGGCTGGACGGCCGAGGACCTGGCCGCCTTCGCCGAGGTGCTGGAGCGCTTCAACCGGGACATCGAACAGCTCCAGGGCCGCCCCTGGCCGCGCCACTGACCCTCCCGCCCGTCCGCTCCCCGACGCCGCGTCAACCCGCGGCCACGGACGCTCCCCCCGACGGGCGTTGCGCCGAGCGGGTGGCCGTCACGACGCCCGTCCGCGACCCGGCGGGTAAAAACCTGTCACCCGGGTCGCGACCGCCGCCCCGGCCGAAACGATCAGGCCCTACGATCAGCCCAGGAGCGGAGCCCGGGCCCGGATCGGCCCGCGCGGAAGGGCGGACGGGGAGAAAGTGGCCGACGCGGTGATCGACCTCAATGCGGACCTCGGCGAGGGCTTCGGACGCTGGAGCCTGACCGACGACGACGCCCTGCTCTCGGTGGTCACCAGCGCCAACGTCGCCTGCGGCTTCCACGCCGGCGACCCGTCCACGATGCGCCGGGTCTGCTCGCTGGCCGCCGAGCGCGGGTGCGGATCGGCGCCCAGGTCTCCTACCGCGACCTGGCCGGGTTCGGCCGCCGCGCCATGGACGTCCCGCCGGACGAACTCGCCGACGAGGTCGCCTACCAGATCGGCGCGCTCCAGGTGTTCGCCCGCGCGGCCGGCTCCCGGGTCTCCTACGTCAAGCCGCACGGCGCGCTCTACAACCGGGTGGTGCAGGACAACGAGCAGGCGGAGGCCGTGGTCTCCGGCGTCCTGCGGGCCGGCGCGGTCTGCGACGGGCCGCTGCCGCTGCTCGGCCTGCCCGGCTCCCGGCTGCTGGCGGTGGCCGAGGGCGTCGGACTGCCCGTGGTCACCGAGGCGTTCGCCGACCGCGCCTACACCTGGGCCGGCACCCTCGTCCCGCGCCGCGAACCGGACGCCGTCGTGCACGACCCCGAGGCCGTCATCGCGCGCGCCGTCGGCATCGCCCGGGACGGCACCGCCACCGCCGTCAGCGGCGAGCCCATCACCGTCCGGGCCCGCTCGCTCTGCGTCCACGGCGACACCCCCGGCGCGGCCCAACTCGCCTGGCGCATCCGCGGCGCACTCGCCTCCGCGGGCGTCCGCGTCGAAGCCTTCACCTGAGCCTTCACCTGACCGGCGCCCCGGGAAAATTCCTCGAATTCCCACTCCCCCGTCCACCCCGGAAAGGCCCCTCCCCGGCCCTCCACCCCACCCCCGCACGCCTGCGCCCCCACCCGCGACCGTGGCGGCCACCCCGCGCCGAAACCCCCGCCGCGGGGCGCACGCGCCCTCGCCGAATAGCCCCTGACCTGGTGTTCCATCGATTTTCCCCTAGGGTTGGCGACACCGCAGGACACCGTCGGAGGGGACCGTCATGAGCGAGTACAGCGCTGCGCACATCCAGGTGCTGGAGTGGCCGGAAGTAGTGCGGAAGCGGCCCGGGATGTACACCGGGTCGACCGGCGTACGCGGGCTGCACCAACTGCTGTACGAGGCGCTGGACCCGGCGGCGGACGCCCTCCTGCTGGGCCGGGCGAGCCGCATCGAGATCGCCCTGACCGCCGACGGCGGCGTCCGGATCACCCACGACGGCCACCTCGACGACCTGCCGGAACGCCTGACCCGCTTCTGGACGCCTCAACGCCCCGCCGTCCGCCGACTCCACCTCTCGCTCTTCGCCCTCGGCCCCTCCGTCGTCAACGCGCTCTCCGTCCGGCTGGTCGCGGAGGAGCACCGCGACGGCGCGGTGCTCCGGCAGGAGTACGCCCGGGGCGAGCGGGTCACCCCGCCCACCGAGACCGGGCCCACCGACCGCAACGGCACCGACCTCACCTTCCACCCCGACCCGGAGGTGTTCGAGACGGTCGTCTTCCACTACGACACCGTCGCCGCCCACCTGGACGAACTCGCCCTCCTCAACCGGGAACTGGACTTCACCCTCACCGACGAACGCACCACCCCGCCCCGCGTCGGATGCTTCCACCACCCCGGCGGCCCGGCCGACTTCACCACCCGGCTCGGCGGCGACCCCGCCGCCACCCTCACCGCCGCGGCCGAGGACGAACGGATGGGCGGCACCGTCGACCTCGCCCTCAGCTGGACCGGCCGCGGCGGCATCCGCTGCTACGCCAACAGCCGCCGCACCAGCGGCGGCACCCATCTGGAGGGCTTCCACGACGGCCTGCGGGCCGCGCTGCTCCCGTACCCGGGCGAGCACGCCCTGCGCGCGGCGCTCGCCGAACTGACGGCGGTCGTCTCGGTGAAGCTCGACGACCCGCACTACGAAGGCTCCACCCACGAGACACTGGGCAACCACCCGGTCCGCGCCCGCGTCGCCGAGACCGTCCGGCGCGCGGTGGAAGCCTGGCTGGTCGAGCACCCCCGGACCTTCGGGTGACCCCTCGGAGCGCGGACGGTCAGGTCAGGGCGAGCAGGCCGACCGCGAGGGCGGCGGTGCCGAGGCCGGCGAGCCGGCCGCGGTGGATGCGTTCGGCGAGGACGGCACGGGCCGCCACGTCCGTCGCCCGCCGCCACTCACCGCCGCCGAAACCCGCTTGCCGCGCCCCCGCCCCCGGTGCTCTGCTCGACCCGTGAACGAACCCCTCCCGCCGCGGCACGTCCGCCTGCGCACCGACCGGCTGGTCCTGCGCCGTTTCACCTCCGCCGACCTGCCCGCCGTCACCGCGCTGTGCGGCGACCCGGAGGTGATGCGGTACATCGACGACGGCCGCCCCGTCCCGCCGGACCGGGTCGCGGACGAGCTGCTGCCCGGCCTGCTGCGCGCCTACGCCGAACTGCCGGACGGGCTGGGCTGCTGGGCGCTGGAGGCCGACGGCCGCTTCCTCGGCTGGGCGGCGCTGCACCCGCCGTCCTCCGTCGGGCTGGAACCGGAGCAGCGGCCGGACCGCCTGGAGCTGGGCTACCGCCTGCGACCCGCCGCCCGGGGCCTCGGGTACGCCACCGAGGCGGCGACGGCCCTGGTCGGGGCGGCGTTCGCGGAACGGCCGGGGACGGAAGGGGTGGTGGCCACCACGATGGCGGTGAACACGCCCTCCCGCCGGGTGCTGGAGCGGACCGGGCTGCGCCACGTCCGGACGTTCTCCGCCGACTGGCCGGACCCGATCCCGGGCAGCGAGCACGGCGACGTGGTGTACGCCCTGACCCGCGCCGAGTGGGCGGCCGACACCCGCTGAGCACCCGCCGACCGGCGACCGCGCACCCGCCGACCGCCCGATCCGCCGCAATGGTCCGGAATTGTCCGGACCATCCCTTTGCGATCTTCGGGACATCCGGACCCCTTATCATCTGGCCACACCGGACAGCCCCCAGCCGCCGGACCACCCCACGAACGAACAGGAAACCGCCCATGCTGAGCCTCCGAGAGATATCCGCGGCGGGTGTCCGGTGATCGACTGGTTCCACGCGGCCGTGCTCGGCCTGGTGCAGGGCCTGACCGAGTTCCTGCCGGTCTCCTCCAGCGCGCACCTGCGGGTCTTCTCCGCCCTGGCCGGCTGGGACGACCCGGGCGCGGCGTTCACCGCGGTGACGCAGCTGGGCACCGAGTCCGCGGTGCTGATCTACTTCCGCCGGGACATCGGCGCGATCATCAAGGCGTGGACGCTGTCACTGTTCCGCAAGGAGTGGCGCGGCGACCCCAACGCCAGGCTCGGCTGGTACGTGATCATCGGCACGCTGCCGATCGGCATCCTCGGCAAGCTGTTCCAGGACACCATCGAGACCACCCTGCGCGACCTGCGGCTGATCGGCACCACCCTGATCCTGTTCGGCGTGATCCTGGCCGTCGCCGACCGCTCCCGCGCCGTCCGCCACGCCCGCGGCGTCGACTCGCTGAACTTCAGGCACGCCCTGGTCTACGGTGCCGCCCAGTCGCTGGCCCTGATCCCCGGCGTCTCCCGCTCCGGCGGCACGATCAGCGCCGGGCTGTTCCTCGGCTACAGCCGCGAGGCCGCCGCCCGCTACTCCTTCCTGCTCGCCATCCCCGCCGTGCTGGCCTCCGGCGGCCTCGAACTGCTCAAGATCGGCGAGGGCCCGGCACCCGCCTGGGGCCCGACCGTCCTGGCCACCCTGATCGCCTTCGCGGTCGGCTACGCGGCGATCGCCTGGTTCCTCAAGTACATCTCCCACCACAGCTTCACGCCGTTCGTGATCTACCGAATCCTGCTCGGCATCACCATCATCGCCCTGGTCACCGCCGGCACCCTCGCCCCCGACGCGGGCGCCGTCCACTGACCCACCCCCACCGCACCACCGTCCCCGGGGGCGGGCCGCCGGAGACCACCGGCCGCCCGCCCCCGCCGCTTCTCCCCCTCCTCCCCGCCCCTCCCTCCCCGCGCCCCGCACGGACCGACACACCGGCGGCCCGGAGGTCGTTGCCGCTCGATCTGACGTGCGATTGAATCGCCTGCCATGACGCTCACGTGGAAACTCGTCGTGGACAGTTCGGACGCCCCGGCCCTCGCCGAGTTCTGGGCCGCCGCCCTCGACTACCGGGTCGAGGACCCGACCGCCCTGATCGACGCCCTGCTCGCCGACGGCCGCCTCCCGGCCGCCGCCGTCCTGGAGCGCGACGGCCGCAAACTGTTCCGCGGCTACGCGGCCGTCCGCCACCCCGAGGACCCGTACGACCGGGTGAGCGGCATCGGCCAGGGGCGCCGCATCCTGTTCCAGGACGTCCCCGAGCCGAAGAGCGGCAAGAACCGGCTGCACATCGACGTCCACTCCGGCGGCGAACTCGACGCCGTGGTGGCCCGGTTGGAGTCGCTCGGCGCGACCCGGGTCGAGGAGCAGGACCAGGGCCCGGCCGGCCACTGGTGGGTGATGCGCGACCCCGAGGGCAACGAGTTCTGCGTCGCCTGACCTCCCGTCAGCCCCGCTCCGGGCCCTGAGCCAGGCGGTCGCCCAGCTCGGTGCGGTGGTAGAGGACCCGGCGGCCCACCCTGGTCCGGTCCACCAGGCCGGTGTCGCGGAGGATCGCCAGGTGGCCGCCGACCGTGCCCACCGACTGGTCCAGCAGCAGGGCGAGTTCGCTGGTGGTGGCGGGCGTCTCCAACTGGCGCAGGATCTGCGCCCGCCCGCCGCCGAGCAGCCGGGCCAGCGCCCGCCCGTCCTCCCCGCACCGGAGCCCGGCCCGGCCCCGGTCCGGACCCGGCCCCGGAGCCGCGCGCCGCGTACACCAGCGCGAACGGGCGGCCCGGCGCCTCGCACAGCCAGGAGCTGCGCTGCGCGGTGACCGGGACGAAGAGCATGCCGTCCGGCCCGACCACCCGGTCCGGGCCGGGCCGGTCGCTGAACCGGATCGCGTCCACCCCGACCCACCCGCTGGTGCGGTTCATCTGCCGCAGGGCCCGCGGCCAGCCGTGCGCGGCCAGCAGCCCGGCCCGGTGCGTGACGTCGCGCTGCAGGGCCGCCCGCCGGGCCGGCCAGTCCGCGGCCAGGTGCGCGTCCCAGACCGCGCGGAACAGCTCGGCCGCCCGGGCGCCGTGCCCGCGTCCGGTGAGCCGGTCCAGCCGCCGGCCCGCCCAGGCGTGCTCCTGCGCGGTGCGCAGCCCCGCCGCCGCGACCTCGTCCGGCACCCGGGCCACCTCGGCGAGCTCCGACTCCAGCGTGGTCTCCATCCCCCCGCCCGGCGGCAGCGTCAGGTGGTCCGGCAGGTACCTGGTCGCCGCGATCAACTCCACCAGCCCGCGCGCGTACCCGTCCCCCGCCAACCGCTCCAGGAACGCCGCCCGGTGCCGCTCCCGCCAGGGCCCCGCCCACGGCTCACCGTACGGACGGGCCAACTGGACGATCGCCGCCAGCGTCTCGGCGAACGGCGACAGCGCGAAGCGGGACCGCGACAGCGCGAGCGAATCCAGCCGCAGCACGACCACGGCGCCACCCTCCCTCCGGCGACCTCTCGGTGGAACCGAAACGATAGGGCCCCCGCCCCGCCCGTTCGCCCACTCCGCAGGTGCTTCCACCACTCCTTCACCAGCGCGGGCTCCGCCGGTGCCGCCCGGCGGTCACGAGTACCAGATCAGCAGCCCGTGCCGGTAGCGGGCGGTGCGGGTGAGGTAGCGCAGCAGGTCGGTGTAGTGGGCGGAGAGGTGGTCGAGGGCGGACGGGTCGCCGGCCCAGAGGCGGACGGGGTAGACCTCGGCGGCGGCGAGGTCGGCGGGGGTGAGGCCGGCGGCCAGGGTGTCGAAGGGGAGGTCGGCCAACTCGCGGACGGCGGCGGCGACCCGGTCGGGGGCCAGCAGGGTGGGCGGGCCGTAGCCCCAGTCCTCGTCGCCGGGGAGGGGGTGCCGCCGTGGACCGGCTCGGTCGGGAGGCCGCGCCGGGCGAGCAGGTGGGCCAGGGCCGCCCAGGACTTCCCGGTGTCGTGGAAGCGCAGTTCGGAGGGGTCGCGCCGGCGTTCCAGGGCGGCCTGCTCGCGGGCGAACTCCCGGACCCAGCCGGGTTCTTCGAGGGCGCGGGCGAATTCGGCGGGGGCCAGCCGCAGGTAGCTGCCGATGATGCTCATGGGCCGCGATCCTGGCAGCCCCCGCCGACAGGTCAGTCCGAGGGGGACTTCCGACGGCGCAGGGCCAGGACGGTCAGCGCGGCCAGGACGGCGACGCCCGCGATGCTGCCGAGGACGATCGCGGTGGTGGTGCCGCCGCCGTTCCGGTCGTCGTCCGCGGCGGTGGCGGCCGGGCTCGGCGAGTCGGCGGCGGTCGGGGTGGCGGTCCCGGCCGGAGTCGGGGTCGCGCTCGCGGACGGGGTGGCGGTCGCGGGCGCGGACGCCGTGGCGGACGGCGACCCGGCGGGGGCCAGTGGCGTCGCACCGGCCGCCGCCGGGCGCAGGGCCAGGGTCGGGGCGGGGTGCTCGGGCTCGGTGCCGCCCTGCGGGAGTTCGATCCAGCGGTCGGTGTGGCCGTCGGAGTAGTCGACCAGGGTCTTGAAGACCAGCGAGGCGGCGTCCGGGAGTTGGCGGACCTTGACCGACCAGTCGGCGGCCGTGCCGGGCGCGAGCGCGGGGCCGGCCAGGGCGTAGCCGTCGGCGGTGGGGGTGAGCGCCCAGCCGGCGGGGGCCTGGGCCAGGGTGATGTCGCCGGGGGCCAGCCCGGCGGGCAGTACGACCTTGACGTCGACGATGCCCGCGGTGGAGGACTCGCCCTCGGCGGAGAAGGAGACCTCGGCGTCGACGGCGAGCGCCTGCGCGGTCGGCGACCCGACCTCGACGTGCGCCGCCGCGGCGGCGGCCGCGCCGAGCACCAGGCCCAGCGCGAGGACGGGTGCGGCGGGGCGGAGCAGGGTGCGCGGTCGCATGGCGGGCACCCTAGCGGTCCCGGGCCGTCAGCCGGCCGCGCACCGCGGCGTGCACCTCGGCCTCCTCGGCCGGGTCGGCGGCGAGCCGGCGCAGCCGTTCGAGGACGCGGACGTCGCCGGTGGTGGTGACGTGGGTGGCGGCGAGCTCGCGGGTGGACTCCTCGCAGTCCCACAGGCACTCGACCGCGGGGCCGGCCCCGAAGTTGGCGTCGGTGACGGCGAGCGCCTGGGCGGCGCGCCCGCGCAGTTCGGAGGAGGCGGCCTCGCCGTAGACGTGCCGCAGGGCGGGGACGGCGGCGGCGGCGTGCAGCCGGCCGGCACCGTCGACCAGGCTGCCGAGGGCGGCGCCGGTGACGCCGTTCAGCGAGATCCACTGGTGCAGTGCGGCGACTACCAGCGGGGCGTCGCAGGGCTCGCCGGCGTCCGCGAGGAGGCGGACGGCGGCCTGGGCGAGGGCGCTGTCCGCGCCGCCGGTCGCCGGGTCGGCCCAGCGGCGGGCGTGCGCGAGCGCCTCGGGACCTCGCATGCGGCCGAGCAGTTCCAGCGAGGCGCGGACCACCCGGTGGTCCAGGTCGGCGGCGGCGGTCTCGATCAGCCCGGCGGCGGCCGGGTCGCGCTGTTCGACGAGGTGGCGCAGCGCGGCACAGCGGGCGCCGGCCGGTCCGTGCCCGGCGGCGTCGTGCAGCAGCGGCGCGTCCTCGGGTCGGACGACGGCGGTGAGGCAGCGGGCGGCCGCGGCGGCGCGGCGGGCGAGGGCGTCGGTGCGGCGCTGTCGCCCTGGTCGGCCCAGGCGAGCACGTCGGCGGTGGACCAGCCGGGGGTGACGCCGGGGCGGGCCAGTTGGCGCTGCCACAGGTCGAAGGGTGACTGCTCGCCGGCGGCGGCCACCCGGGGATGGTGGGCGGCCCACAGCCGCCAGACCCGCGGTTCGTAGGCGGAGCGGACGGCTTCGCGCAGCTCGGCGTCGCCCTCCGGGTCGGCCGGGAAGCGGGCGAGGACGGCGGGGGCCAGGGAGAGCAGGGACTCGTCGGTGTCGCGCAGGGCGAGTTCGTCGAGGGCCCAGGACCAGTTGGCCCCGGTGGCGGTGTAGGCGCGCAGCAGGTCGAGGGCGTCCCGGCGGCCGTAGCCGGCCAGGTGGCCCAGGACGGCGAGGGCGAGGCCGGTGCGGGCCTCATCGGGGTCGAGGCTGTCCTCGGGCGAGTGGAGGTGGAGCTCGATGCCGGTGAGGGGGGCTTCGAGCTCCATGTAGAGCCGCGCGTAGTACAGGGAGCGGTTCTCGACCTGCCAGTCGGCGCGGGGGTCGTTGGTGACGCAGGTCTCGACGGCGGCGATCGCCTCGTCGCGGTCTGCGGCCAACGCATGCAGCTGCCCGTCCCCACGACCTCTCTGGAGGAGGCCGAGGAGGCTGGCGCTGGGCGCTATCACTGGCTCGAACATGAGGTCAGCATCCGTTGCGGCGGTCGTCGTGGCAACGGGATTTCCGTCGCCGGGGTCGGTTGGCACAGCTCAGGCGCCCGGGCGCCGGAATCACCGAAGGTTACCGCCTGGGTGACCGATCTGCACACAGGGCAACGGATTTCCGCACCGTGACCGCGTCACACCGGGTCCGTCCGTACCGGATCGACCCCTTCCGGAATGCCGGGTCCGTTCGAGCCCGAATCACCCGGGCGTTCGACCTCCGGAGCCGCCCCGGTCAGATCGGGCGCGGCCTCCTCAGATCGGGCGCGGCCTCCTGGGCGCGGGCAGCGCCTCGTTGATCTGCTCGCGCAGCTCGGCCACCCCGGGCAGCCCCTGGTAGCGGGTGGAGAGCCGGTACATCTCGCGCAGCCGGTCCCAGGTGCGCTTGGAGGAGGTGTCGTTGATCGAGGCGAGGGCGAGCTTGGCCTGCACCTGGGCCTCGTCCGGTTCGCCGGAGATCCAGTGGATGGAGGCCAGGGTGATCCGGTCGAGCAGCGCGGAGCGCTCGCGCCCGGTCTTCTGGCGCAGCCGGATCGCGGTCCGGGCGTGCCGGACGGCGAGCGGGACGGCGCCGGGGTCGTGCTCGGCGAGGGTGCGGTAGACCAGGGCCTGCATGCCGTGCAGTTCGGCCTCGTTGAACAGCTGCATCCAGCTGGGGGCGGGCTCCGGGCTGTCCCGGACGAAGAGCTCCTCGGCCTCGCCGAGCACCCGGCGGGTGGCCTCGGAGCGGCCGAGCGCGGCCTGCGCCCAGGCTTCGACGGTGTGCAGCATGGCCCGGGTGCGCGGCTGGGCGCCGTCGCCGGAGCAGGCGCCGGCCTTGGCGAGCTGCATGAGTTCGAGGGCGTCGTCGGCCCGGCCGAGGTGGAGCATCTGGCGGGCGGCCCGGGAGATCGCCTCGCCGGCCCGGGGGCGGTCCTCGGCCTCCCGGGCGGCCTGCGCGGCGATCACGAAGTAGCGCTGGGCGGTCGGTTCGAGGCCCACGTCGTGGGACATCCAGCCGGCCAGCACCGCGAGGTTGGCGGCGACCGTCCACAGCCGGCGCTCCAGCGCGGCCGGGTGGTCGTGGGTGAGCAGGCCGCCGACCTCGTTGAGCTGGCCGACCACGGCCTTGCGCTGGAGCCCGCCGCCGCGGGACGCGTCCCAGGCCCGGAACACGTCGACGGCGCGCTCCAGCGCGGCGACCTCCTCGTTGCCGACCGGCCCCGGTTCGTAGACGTCGAGGACGGGCTGGGCCCCGCCCTGGACCAGGACGTGGCGGGGGCCCGGGCGGGCGGCCGCCTCGGCGACGGCGCCGCCGGTGAGCCAGTCGTGCAGGTTGTCGGCGATGACCGCGCCCGCCGCGAGGGCGGCGGAGGCGCCGACCAGTCCGCGTCTGTTCAGCATGAGGTCCATTCCCGTGAACTCGGTGAGGACCGCGGCCGTCCGATCCGGTGCCCAGGGCTCCTTCGGCGGTGCTGCGCTGCTGCCGGACCTGGTGGGCCGGTGTCGTTCGAGACCTAGGTCCTCGGTGGTGACGACACGGCCGAGCCGCTCCGTGAACACGGCGGCCAGCACCCTCGGCACCGGGTCGCGCGGGATCTCGCCCTGCTCGATCCAGCGCCGGACCCGGGAGGTGTCGGTGGACAGCTGCTGCTCGCCCAGCGCGGCACCCCGCCGGTTGACCAGCCGGGCCAGCTCGCCCTTGGACCATCCGGTCAGGGCGAAGTGGTCGGCCAGTCTGGTGTTCGGCCCCTTGCTCAACTGAAGCCCCCAGATCCTCGGCTGGCTCGACCCTAGTGGCTCTGTCACATGCCAAGCGACCATTCGCCAGGGTTCGCCAGGGTGCGCTACGTGGTGTGCCAGTGCCGTCCGGGTGTCAGGTAGGTATGCGCCACCCCGACTCCGCGTCGGAACGGCCCCCGACCGGCCCGGACCTGGTTCCGACGGTGCGTCGGGCGGCCTTCCGGGAGCGGCTCAGCGGGGGGTGGCGCGACCGGGTGGCGCGAGGGCGCCGGGCAGGGCGCGGCGGTCGGGACGGACGTACTTCCCCAGGGTGCGGACGGTTCCGGCGGACCGCGGACCGTGCCCGGCGCCCGCGCCCCGCCCGGCCGGCCCGACCCCGGTTCGACGGGCCGCCCACAGCTTTGCCGCCGGTCAAGGAAGGACCCTCACCAGCCCATGTACTCCACAGCCAGCACCGGTACCCGCTCGTCCGCCCGAACGGGGTGGACGGCGCGACCGTACGCCCCGCACGCTCCCCCCTGCGCCCCCCGACCGCCGGTTCGGGACGGCCCGCACCGCGCGCCGCCGAACTGCGCGACCCGCGCGGGCGCACCACCCTGGTGACCCGCCCGCTGGCGGAGCAGGCCGGCCGACCGGGCCAGCCGGGCCAGCCGGGCCGGCCGGCCGCGGGCCGGGCCCCGGAGGCGTTCGTGGACCGGGTGGACCCGGCCGCGCTGCAGACACCGGCGGTACGGGCGGTGCTCGCCAACGTCGCGCGGATATGTCCGGCGTTCCTGCCGCGCCAGGTGCTGCGGGAGGGCGGTCGGCACATCCTGATCGCGGGCACCATCGGCCGGGCCCCGGTGGTGGCGAAGTGCCTGTCCCCGGCCGCGCTGCGGGGGGAGCGGGCGGAGCAGTTGGTGGAGCGCTTCCACCACGAGGTGGCGGTGTACCGGGCGTTCGTGCGGCACCGTCCGCCGGTGCGGCTGCCCCGGCTGGTGGCGGCCGACCACGACCGCTGCGTGCTGGTGCTGGAGCGGGTGCCGGGCCGTCCGGCGGCCCGCGAGCGGCACCCGGTGAACGCGCCGACGCCGGGCGAGGTGCGCGCGGTGCTGGGCTCGGTGCGCACGCTGAACCTGTGGCGCCCGCCGACGGACGTGTTCGGCAAGCCGATGGACTACCAGACCGAGATCGCCCGGTTCCACTCGCTGGGCCTGCTGACCGACCGGGACGCGGGCGACCTGCGCGGTCTGCTGCACGGCCTGTCCTCGGTGCCGTGGCAGCTGAACCACGGCGACGCGCTGCTGGGCAACATCCTGCTGGCCCCGTCCGGCCCGGTCCTGCTGGACTGGGAACAGGCCGGCTGGTACCTGCCGGGCTACGACCTGGCGGTGCTGTGGAGCGTGCTGTCGGGCGACACCGCGGCCCGCCGCCAGATCAGCCAACTCGCCCAGTCCGGCGGCACGCTGGCCCGGGACGCGTTCCTGGTGAACCTGGTGCTGGTGCTGATGCGCGAGCTGCGGCTGCACGACGTGCCGGGCGCGGGCGAGGAGCAGCGGATCATGATCCGCCGGCTGTACGACGACGCGGCGCTGGCCCGCCGCGCGGTCCGCGCGGCGGTCGGCACCCGGTAGTCGGCCCCCGGTAGTCGGTCGGCCCCTGGGGCCGACGTGGTCAGCCGCCCAGCAGGGCTTCGCCGAGGGCGTCCAGCACGGTGTCCTCGGCGGGCAGTTGGGTGCGCAGGCTGAGGGCGTCGCGCAGGTGGCGCTCCAGCGGGTGGCGGCGGTCGAGCCCGGCGCTGCCGGTGAGGGTGAGGGCCCGCTGCACGGTGTCGCTCGCGGTGCGGGCGGCGAGCAGTTGGACGGCGGGCGCCCGGGTCGCGGCGGACGGGTCCGCGTCGGTGCGGGCGGCGAGGCCGTGGACGAGTTCCTCGGCACCGGTGAGCGCGGCGTCGAGTTCGCCGAGCGGGCGGCGGTGGGCGGCGGTGCCGCGCAGCTGCCCGGCGGACCAGTCGAGGGCGGCCCGGGCGGTGCCCAGCAGGACGGCGGTCAGGGCGAGTTGGTGCCAGGCCGTGGCGACGGGGTCGGCGGGGAAGGCCGGTCCCTTGGGCAGCAGGGCCGCGTCGGTGCCGATCCGGGCGTCCTCCAGCAGGACGTCGTGGCCGGCGGCGGCGCGCAGGCCGAGCTGGTCGGCGGCGGGGTCGATCTCCAGTCCGGGGCTGTCGGCGCGGACCAGGAACAGGCCGGTGCGCGGCTGGTTCTCGGCGGTGCGGGCCTCGACCACGAGCCAGGAGAGCGCTTCGGCGCCGGGGCAGTGCGGGGCGCGTCCGCCGAGCCGCCAGGCGTTGCCCTGCCAGTGCGCGGTGACGGCGGGCGGGCGCCCGGCGGGGGCCCGGAGGGTGCCGACCAGGGCGGGCCCGCGGCGGGACTCGGTGAGCAGCCGCCGGTAGAGCGCGGCGGGCCAGGGCGCGGTGCGGGCCTGTTCGGCGTGGTGCAGCAGGGTGTGCGCGGCGAGCAGGGCGACCGAGGCGTCGCCGCGGCCGAGCCTGGCCAGCACCCGGACGGTGTCGGCCAGGCCGGCCCCCGGCCCGCCGTGCCGCCGGCCGACGGTGAGGGTGAGCAGCCCGGCCTCGTGGGCGGCTTCGACGCCCTGGTACGGGAAGGTGCCGTCGCGGTCGTGCTCGGCGGCCCGGGCGGCCAGCAGGTCGATCACCCGGGGCAGCCGGGCGAACGCCCGCTCGACGGCGTCGTCGGCGTCGGCGGTGACGGGGGCGGGGACGGTCGGCTGTGCTGCGGTGCGGGTCATGGCGGGCCTCCGGGCGGGCGGCGAGGTGTCGGGCGTCCGTGAACTGGGGTTCTCAGGAAGCCGGACAGGCCGCGCCGGCGGTGCGCCGGAGGTCCACGTGCAGGCGGCGGGTGAGCAGCGGTGGCCGGGGCATCGCGCGTCAGCCCTGCTGGAACATCTCCGCCGGAAGCGGCTTGAGGAGCTGGTAGAGGTCGTCCGAAACCGGTCGGTCCCAGGAGGCGATGGTCACCTGGACGCCGTCGCTGCGGCCGAACTGCGAGCAGTACAGCCGTTCCTCGGTGACCTTGACCTTGCGGACGATCAGCAGGTCGTCGCCGAGCATGACCGGGAAGTCCTCGGCCGAGACGAAGTCGACCGGTTCCTCGTTCTCCAGCGAGGCGAGCAACTGGCGGGCCTCCAGCGGCACGCCGTCCTCGCTCTCGCGGGCGGGCGAGTCCTGCGGGAGGTTGCCGATCAGCATGGCCGGGCCGCGGCCGCCGAGCAGGTCGTACTGCAGGAAGACGCCTTGGCAGGAACCGTCCTGACCGGCCAGGATCATGACACCGAAGTCGCCGGGCCAGTCGCCCGGGTCCATGGCCAGTACGTCGAAGTCCGGGCCGGCGGGCTGTCCGGAGCGACGGCGGAGAAATGACATGGGCCCATCGTACGGGGCCGCTGGGCGGGGGCCGGTGCGCGGGTCCGCGATCAGGCCGAGTTCTACGCTCAGGGACCAATGTTGACTCTGAGCAACCGTCCGGGCTACGTTCGGTTCAGCACGACGGCCGCTCCGGGGCGAGATCCACGGGGAGCGGGTTGTCGCAGCGTGCCTTGCGCGCATTCCCTCACTGCGCACGCGGTCGTGTGAACTCCAAGCACCATTTGCTGATTCAATGGTCCTTAGACGGTTCCTGGAGCCTGCGGGTGATTCCGGCGGGCTCCGGACGGTCGAGGTGCCATCGGGATCGGCGCCACCACAGCCACATAACCGAACCCAGAGCCAGGTTCGCGGGGCCCTCGTGCCGTCGCGTCCGCGAACCTCGCCCGGATCACCGCCGCGTGGGGGCGTGCGGAATCCGGGCTCCGACCCACCCGGGGAGTCGCTCTTCCCGGTCGGGTCACTCCCGCTGCGACGGCTGCCGCACCCTGTGCGGCACAGGGAAGGGGAGAGCCCGTCATCGGCGCCGTTGACGGGCAGCAGAAGCGGGCGCCGTGCCTATACCGCGTGGGGGCGGTAGGCACGGCGTCTGCCTGCTCTTACTGTGCTGGCAGGCTTGTCGACCAGTCAACAAGATTCGGCCCATCAGAACTCTTTTGTAACCTCGGCGCATGCCCGGCCGTCACCTGCGCGCGGGCCCCGGCCGCACCCGCCGCGCCCGGGAACTCCCGGTCGGGGGCGTGGCGGGGCAGTGAACACCCGGCCAACCGCGCGGGCCGCCGCGGCCCCGGACTGGCCGATTCCATCACACCGGCGCCGCGCTTGCGACTACTGGTTCCGCGGGTCGAACTCGCCGTCCCGGGCGCCCAGCACGAAGGCCCGCCACTCGGCGGGGGTGAAGATCAGCGCCGGGCCGTCCGGCTCCGCGCCGTTGCGCATCGCGATGTACCCGTCGACGAAGGCGATCTGGACGCCCTGTTCGCCGCCGGGCGCGTGCTGCCACTCGGCCCCGCTCACGTCGAGCTCGATCTTGCGGCGCTCGTCCGCCGCCCGTGCCGCCTCTGCCGGCGTCATCCGCACACCCTCCCGCCCGGACTCCGGCTCGGAGTCGCCCTGCCTGTGGTCGAGCGGCAAGTTTAGCCACCCGCGGCCCCCGGCCCGGCCGTTCCGGCCCGGCGCGCCCACCGGACGGGGCAGATGGGGCGATCCGGCCCTCCCGCGGCGGCTGCTGTGCTACAAGCCCGCCCCCTCGAACGTCCGGGCCCCGGCGGTCCCGGTCGGACACGCCGACCCGGGCGCGCCCGAGGAGCACGCTCCGGGCGGCGGCCGGGGTGAGGATGGGTGGCGAGCAGTCAGCCACCCAACCGGGAGCAGCCGATGGACCAGCGGGACCGCAGCCGCGCCGACGTCATCCCGATCTCGACCGCGCCCTCGGCCCCGCCGGTGGGCGCCGCGACGGGCACCGTGACCGCGCCGGTGCCCTCGGTGCCGCGCCCCGCCCGGCCCGCCGGACACGGGCGGGTGGGCCTGGTGCTGGTGTCGCACAGCCAGGAACTCGCGGACGCGGTGCGGGCGGTGGCCCTGGCCGTGACGGAGGCGGACGATCCGGCTCCGGTCGCGGCGACCGGCGGTTCGCTGGAGGACGGCCCGGGCAGCAGCGCGGTGCTGGTGGCCGCGGCGGCCCGCCGGGTCGACCAGGGCCACGGCGTGGCGGTGCTGTGCGACCTGGACGGCCCGGTCCGCACCGTGCTGACGGTGCTGGCGGCGGCCGAGGAGCACGGCCTGCCGTTCCCGACCCGGTTCGCGGACGCCCCGTTCGTGGAGGGCGCGGTGGCCGCGGTGGCGACGCGCGACCGCGGGCGGCGACCTGGCGGCGGTGCTGGACGCGGCGGAGGAGACCGCCCGTCGGCCGAAGCGCTGAGCCCCGGCCCGGGCCGGTCCGCCCCTTCGCCCGTCAGCCGGTCCGCCGACGTGCCGGTGCGCGGACGTGCCGGTGCGCCGTCCGTCGTCCCGGATGTGTCCGATGGGACGGTTTGGTGGCGACTGTGCGGGTTTCCCGCCCGCCGGGCCCCGGGCCGCCGCTAGAGTCGGCCGCACCGGCCCGGTGGGGGGAGTCCCGGGCCCGACCGGAGGGTGGTGCGCGGCCGTGCGTGTGGTGATCACCGGCGGGGCAGGGTTCATCGGGGCCAATCTGGCCAGGGAGTTGACGTCCCGTCCGGAGGTGGCGGAGGTCCGGGTGGTGGACGACCTGTCCACCGGCAGCAAGGCCAACCTGGCGGGGGTGGACGTCGCCTTCTTCGAGGGCAGCATCCTCGATCCGGCCCTGCTGGACGCGGTGTTCACCGGCGCCGACGCGGTGGTGCACCTGGCGGCCCTGCCGTCCGTGCCGCGGTCGATCGCCGCCCCGCTGGCCAGCCACCGGGTGAACGCCACCGGCACCCTGGAGGTGCTGGAGGCGGCCCGCCGCGCGGGCGGCCCGTACGTGGCGGCGGCGTCCTCCTCCTCGGTGTACGGCGCGAACCGGGAGCTGCCCAAGCGCGAGACGATGCGCACCGTCCCGATGAGCCCGTACGCGGTCTCCAAGCTCGCCAGCGAGTCCTACCTCGGGGCGTACCACCACTGCTACGGCCTGGGCGTGCTGCCGCTGCGCTTCTTCAACGTCTTCGGCCCGCTCCAGCCCGCCGGGCACGCGTACGCGGCGGTGGTCCCGGCCTTCCTGGACGCGGCGCTGGCCGGCCGGCCGGTGACGGTGCACGGGGACGGGCACCAGAGCCGGGACTTCACCTACGTCGGCACGGTGACCCAGGTGCTCGCCGAGGCGGTACTGCGCCGGGTGGTCTCCGCGGAGCCGGTGAACCTGGCCTTCGGGACGCGCACCTCGCTGCTGGAGCTGATCGGCCTGCTGGGCGGGGTGCTGGGCGCGCCGGTCGCCGCCGAGCACGTCGACCCGCGGCCGGGGGACGTGCGGGACTCGCAGGCCGACAACGCGCGGCTGCGCGAGCTGTTCCCGGACGTGGCGCCCGTCCCGCTGGAGGAGGGCCTGCGGCGCACCGCGGCCTGGTTCCGGACGCTCTGAGGCAGCGGAGGGCGGGAGCGGGGCGTGCCCCGTTCCCGCCCTCCGGCGTTCAGGGCGCCGTCAGTTCGAAGTGCGCCTCGTCCTTGCCGGCCAGCGCGCGGGCGATGTGGTCCAGGAGGCGGTCCTCCAGTTCGGGCAGCGCGTCCGGGTGGAACCAGCCGACCTCGAGCGACTCGTCGTCGTTCACCCGGGCCTCGCCGGACAGCGGGCGGCACCGGAAGACCAGGTCGAGGTACTGGGTGCGGTCGCCGTTCGGGTACTCGATCATCGGGGAGACCGCCACCGCGACCAGCCGCTCGGGCCGCACCTCCACCCCGGTCTCCTCCAGGCACTCGCGCACCACGGCGTCCGCGGGCTGCTCCCCCGGGTCGATGATGCCGCTGATCAGTGCCCACCGGCCGTTGTCCGCCCGCCGTCCGAGCAGCACCCGGCCGTCCTCGTCCACCACCACCGCCGACACGCCGGACAGCCAGAGCGGCCGGTGCCCGACCACGGCGCGCAGGTCCGCCAGAAACGCAGGAATTCCCATGCGGGGAAGCCTAGGCGACGCCCTCGGGGGCGGGGGCGGGGGCGCGGCGCAGCAGCGGGCGGGCCGGGGTGCCGACCACGGTGGTGCCGGGCGGCACGTCGCGGGTGACGGTGGCGGCGGCGCCGACGAAGGCGGCGCGGCCCACGGTGCGGCCCTGGAGGACCACGGCGCCGGAGCCGACGGTGCTGTCGTCCTCCAGTCGGACGGCGCCGGAGACGTGGGCGCCGGGGTAGACGGTGACGCGGGCGCCGAGACGGGTGTCGTGGCCGACGGTCGCGTTGTAGTGCACCTGGCTGTGCGGGCCGAGGCGGACGCTGCTGGAGACGTGCGCGCCGCCCATCACCAGGCAGCCGGGGGCGAGTTCGGTCTCGGGGGCGATGATCGCCCGGGGGTGCGCCAGGGTGACGGGGTGGCCGCCCGCCGCGTCCAGCAGCCCGGCCAGCCGGGCCCGGGCCGCCGGGTCGGCGATCCCGACCAGGTACCCGGCGCCGGGCGGCAGTTCGGCGGGGGCGCGGACGGGCAGGCCGCGCACCGTGCTCCCGGCCTGCCGGTCGTCGAGGAACCCGGCCACTTCGACGCCCGCGGCGAGCGCCACGTCCAGCGCCTCCCGGCCGACGCCGCCCGCACCCGCGATCCACAGCACCATGCGCCGTTCTCCGTCCCTCGTCCGTGCCCTCGCTGATCGTCCGTCATCGGAAACGTACCCGGCCGGGCGGTCGCCGCCGCCCGGCCGGATCGTTCCGCCGCACCAGGGCCTAGCCGCGCAGTTCCTCCGGGGCCAGCCGGGGCGCGGTCGCGGTGGCCTGCCGGGGCAGCACGATCCGGGAGCCGGCCGGGACGGCGGGCTCGGCGGTCGGCTGGGTCGGGGCCGGGAAGCCGGGGTTGACGCCGCCGGCGGCGGTGATGCCGGCCGGGCGCAGCAGCACCTTCACGGTGAGGGCGAGGATGCGCAGGTCGAGGGCGAGGCTGTGGTGCTCGATGTACCAGAGGTCGAGTTCGATGCGTTCGGGCCAGGTGATGGAGTTGCGGCCGCGGACCTGGGCCCAGCCGGTGAGGCCGGGGCGGACGGCGAGGCGGCCGCGCTGGCGGGTGGAGTAGTGGACGACCTGCTCGGGCAGGGTGGGCCGGGGGCCGATGACGCCCATGTCGCCGCGCAGGACGTTCCACAGCTGCGGGAGTTCGTCCAGGCTGCTCTTGCGCAGCAGCGCGCCGAGGCGGGTGATGCGCGGGGCGTCGGGCTCGTCCTCGTACTGCCGGTCGCGCATGGTGCGGAACTTGAGGATGTCGAACTCCCGGCCGTGGCGGCCGGTGCGGGTCTGCCGGAAGATCACCGGTCCGCCCGTGGTGGCGCGGATCAGGAGGGCGATCAGCAGGCCGAGCGGGAGCGCGATGATCCCGGCCAGCACAGTGACCGCGAGGTCCCCCCCTCGCTTCATTTCTCCCCCAACTGGGTTGGTGCGGTGCGGTGCAGTGCGGTGGTGCGGTGCAGTGCATTGGTGCGGTGCGGCGGTGGTGCGGTGACGGTGGCGGCGGTGCGGACGCTCAGCCGGTGCTCCAGCGCAGCCCGCGGCGGCGGGCGACGGCGGCGTAGGTCTCCAGCGAGACCTGGGCGACCGCGCGCTGGTCGAACCGTTCGAGGGCGCGGCGGCGGGCCGCCGCGCCCAGGCGCGTCCGCAGGCCGGGCTCGGTGAGGAGCCGGTCGAGCGCGGCGGTGAGGGCGGCGGCGTCGGCCGCCGGGGCGAGCAGCAGGTGCCGGTCGTGGGTGCCGATCTCGCGGCAGCCGCGGATGTCGCTGAGCAGCAGGGGCAGGCCGCTGGCGGCGGCCTCCATGCCGGAGCGGGAGAAGCCCTCCCGGTGGGAGGGGAGGACGAAGACGTCGAGTGCGGCGTACACGGCGGGCATGTCGTCGCGGGGGCCGAGGAACTCCACGCCCGCCTCGGCGGCGCGCAGCGCGTCGGGCTTGTCGGGGTCGTCGGGGCCGATCCAGACGAAGCGGGCCTTGCCGGCCAGCGCGCGGGCGGCCTCGGCGTACTCGCGGATGCCCTTCTCGGCGACCCGCCGGCCGACCCCGACCAGCAGTTCGTCCTCGGCGAGGCCGAGTTCGGCGCGCAGCCGGGCGCGCAGGGCGTCCCGGGCCGGGCCGGGGGCGGGGAAGCGGTCGAGGTCGACGCCGTTGCCGACCACCCGGGAGCGCCCGGCGGGGACGCCCCACCGGGCGAGCGCGGCCCGGTCCTCGGCGTTCTGGTAGAGCTCGGCGTGCGAGAAGCGGGCGGCGAGCGCCTCGGCGCCGAGCACGGCGAGCCGTTTGGCGAGCGGGTCGTGGGCCTGGGCCCACAGGCCGTGGCAGGTGTTGACGACGACGGGGACGCGGGCCAGCCGGCCCAGGACGCGGCCGAGCACGCCGGTCTTCGGGTTGTGGGTGTGCAGCACGTCGGGTCGGATGCGGCGCAGCTCGGCGAGCAGTTCGCGGGCGGCGGCGAGGTCGGCGGCCGGCTGCCAGGCGCGGGTGAGCGAGGGCAGCGGGAGGTGCCGGACGCCGATCCGTTCGATCCGTTCCCGGTAGGGGCCGGGGCGCTGATGCCGTAGGTGCGCAGGCCGTGTTCGACGTCGACGGTGAGCTCGGTGGCGAGCAGCAGGTGCAGCGACATGTCGACGGTGGTGAGGTGGGCGACCCGCAGCGGCCGGCCGCCCTCGCCGCGCAGGCGGAGCGGGAGCTGGTCAGGCACCGGCGCCCACCGCCTTCGCGGTGGCGACGATCCGGGCGTAGGCGCGTTCGGGGACGAGCCGGCCGTACAGCTTGGCCCGGAAGAAGTCGATCGGGTCGGTGCGCCGGACCGGGACGCGGTGGAAGCGGGCCGGGTCGTACCCGGGCAGGTTGCGGCCGACCAGGCCGGTGGCGCAGGTGCGGAAGCGGGCGCGCAGCGCGGCGTCCAGGTGCGGGACGGGGCGGCCCCAGGTGTAGGCGAAGTGCCGGGGGCGGGTGCCGAGGTGCTCCTCGACGTCGTCGCCGCAGGCGTCGAGCTCGGCGGTGCCGAGCAGTTCGGGGCGGACGTGGCTGCGGGTGTGGTTGGCGACGGTGCACAGCCCGGAGGCGGTCATCTCGCGCAGGTGCTCCCAGCTGAGGCCGGTGGCGGGGGCGCCCTTGGCGGTGGAGCCCTCCCAGCGCATCGGTGCGCCGACCAGGCCGCTGGCCAGGTAGACGGTGAACGGCAGGCCGCGTTCGCGGAGCAGCGGCCAGGCCGTCTCGTAGGTGTCGGCGAAGCCGTCGTCGAAGGTGAGGACGGTGCTGGGGGTGCGCAGGCCGGCGTCGAGGCGGTCGGCGGCGGTGTCCAGCGGGACGACCCGGCGGGCGGGAGCTCGGCGAGCAGGTCCACCTGGGCGGTGAAGTCGGCGGTGGCGAGGTCGAGCTCGTCGCTCGTGCCGCCGCCGACCCGGTGGTAGATGAGCAGGGTGGCGCCCGCGCCGGGCACCCGCCCGGCCGCGCGGGCCAGCTGCTGTTTGACCTTCGACCGGACGCCTCCGGCCCGGCCGGCGGTGCTCGTCATGGACCCCCCTCACGGTGCCCCCGCACCGGACTGTGACTCCCCCGGCCCGCGGTTGCCGCGGGCGATGCGCATCACAGTAGGGGGAAGTGTGAGGCTGCTGCCCCGGAAACGTGAAAGAAGTGCGTAGGTAGGCCGAAAATCAGCCGGTCCGACCGGTCCTGTCCCATTGGTGGACGTTTTCCGGTCGGCGGTCGATCATCGCCGGGCGCGCGCCCGGCACCCGGGGCTCAGGGGGTGGCGCCGCCGCTCGGGCGCAGCAGCGCGATGCCGATCCGGACCAGCAGCAGCACCCCGGCGGCCAGGCAGCCGGCCACCGCCATCACCCAGGCCGGGCCGTCGGTCTGCGGGACGAGCACCGCCACCGCGATGCCCATGCCGACGCAGAGCACGCCCACCAGGGCCAGCAGCGGCTGGTGGCGGCGCAGCGCGCAGCCGCCGAACAGGGCCGAACGGCGAGTAGCGGCGCGGTTACCTCGGGTGTCTGCCATGCCCTCCACGGTAACCCGGTCCGGGAGCGCGGGCCACAGTCCTCCGGCCCTTGCGGAGCACCGCCCCGGTCCCGCCCGCAGCGGCTCCCGCCCGCCCGTCCGCCCTTGTGCCCGGCCCCCGGACGGGCCCCGGACGGCCTCCGTCCGGCCCCGTCCGGCCGCCGCGCGGGCCGTTTCCGGAGCACTTCCGGAGCACTTCCGGACCGCCCGCGAAATCTCGCCGTCCGGCGTACAACCATCCCGGGGCGTCGTGGGTCTCCACTACATTGAGCGATCCAGGAGCCGTCCGACGAGCGGGATTGGGAGTGCCCGCCGCGGGCTAGATCACTCGGGTGCGGAGCCGCCGCGCCCGGGGTCGGAGGCCGGGCTCCGCCTGCCGACGGTACCGCCACGCCGCTTGTCGGCGACCGAGGGGGAACCGTGTCGTACGCCACCGTCACCGCTGCCACCGCCGCTGCCGTCTGCGCCCCGCCCCAGCCCGTCGTCCCGTCCGCGACCCCGCCCGCTCCGTCCTCGGCGCCCGGCCAGCCCCGGGAGCGGGACCGGGGCAGCTGGCTGCGGTTCAGTCCCGCCCAGCCGCTGTTCCGGGCCCGGGCGGCGCAGCGGCTGGCCGTGCTCGCCTACCACGGGATCACCGACCCGGCCTCGTTCGGCGCCCAGCTGGACCGGCTGCGGCGGCTGGCCACCCCGGTGTCCGTGCCGGACGTGGAGCGGGCGCTGGCCGAGGGGCGGCCGCTGCCGCCGCGCTCGGTGCTGGTGACCTTCGACGACCCGGACCGCACGGTGCTGCGGCACGCGCTGCCCGAGCTGGTGGCCCGGCGCATCCCCGCCGCCGCGTTCGTGATCGCCGAGCTGGTCGGCACCGAGAAGCCGTTCTGGTGGCACGAGGCGGCGTTCCTGGCCCGCTACGGCGGCCGGGCCCGGCTGCTGCCCCGCGGCGCCGACCCGGCCCGGGTGCTGGCGCTGCTCAAGGCGATGCCCGACCCGGACCGCCGGCGCAGCCTGGCCGAGCTGCGGGTCTCCGCGCACCGGCGCCCGCCGGCCCAGGAGCAGCTGCGCCCGGAGGACCTGCGGGTCCTGCGGGAGGCGGACGTCGCGGTCGGCAACCACACCCTGGGCCACCCCTCGCTGCGGCGCTGCGACGAGGCGACGGTGCACGCGGAGATCGCCGGCGCGCACCGGGTGCTGACCCGCTGGCTGGGCGAGGCCCCCACCGCGTTCGCCTACCCGGACGGCGGCTTCGACGAGCGGGCGGACGCCGTGCTGCGCCAGCTCGGCTACCGGCTCGGTTTCCTCTCCGACCACCGGCTCGGCCCCCGGCTGCCCGCGCACCCGCTGCGGATCAGCCGCCTCCAGGTCGACTCGACCACCTCGACCCGCCGGTTCGACACCATCCTGTCCGGCCTGGAACCGGCGGTGCAGCGGCTGCTGGGGGCGCAGGCGTAAGCCTCGGGCACGGACGTGGGCCCCGGGTGCGGGCGCGAGTGGTACGGGCGGGCCGCGGCCGGACACTGGCGGGGGCGGCCCGACCGGGCCGGCCACCGGCACCCGATCCGGAGCGGCGATGAGCGAGACGTTCCCGGCGCTGTGCGCGCACACCCACCTGTTCCCGGGGGCGCGGCTGCGGGTCCAGGGCCTGCCCGGTCCGGCGGCCGCCGCGGCGGCGCCCGGGCCCCTGGACGCCGAGCTCCCCCTCGACCTCGACCTCGACCTGCGCTTCGCGGACGGCTCGGCCGCCGAGGGCCGGCTGCGCGCGGCCGGACCGGCCGGAGCCGGACCGACCGTGGCCGAGCTGGCCGTGGCCGGGTACGCGACGGCGGCCGGGACGCGGCTGGACGCCCGGACCTGGGAGGTGCGGGCGTCCGTGGCGGCCGACGGCGGGCTGGAGCTGACGGTCGGGGGCCGGTCGGCCGGGTGAGTGCGGGCCGGGGTCGGCCGGTGGCGGTGGGCCGGGGTCAGCCGGTGGCGGTGGGCCGGATGCCGCGCATCCGGCCGATCGCGTAGACGGCGCCGGCCAGGGCCAGGTCGGAGAGCAGCATGAAGCCGATCGAGTAGCTGTTCTTGGCGCTGTAGATCGCGCCCATCACCAGCGGCGGGACGAAGCCGCCGAGGCCGCCGATCGCGCCGACGATGCCGGTCACCGAGCCGACCTGGGCGACCGGGGTGACCTGGGCGACCAGCGCGAACACCGAGCCGCTGGTGGTGCCCAGGCCGGCCGCCATCACCAGGAAGGCGATGGTGCCGACCGGGCTGAGATCCGGGTCGAACGCCTGGACGATCGCGAACAGCGCCGTGGTCCCCAGCGCCCAGGCGGTCACCACGGCCGGGTGGACGCGGTCCGAGAGCCAGCCGCCGAACGGCCGGAAGACCACCGTGACCAGCGCGAACCCGGCGGCCTTGGTGCCGGCGTCGGTGGCGGACAGCTCGTACCAGGTCTTCAGGTACGTCGGCAGGTAGACGCCGAACGCGACGATGCCGCCGAACCCGATCGCGTACAGCGCGGACAGCTCCCACGTCACCCGCAGCCGCCCGGCCCGACCGAGCCGGGAGGCCAGCGAGGCGGTCGGGACCACCCGGTCGGGGCGGTCGCGCAGCAGCAGGTAGGACAGCACGGTGTACCCGGCCAGGGCGATCGCCAGCACCCAGAACGGCAGGTCGTGGCCGTGCTTCCACAGCCGCGGCGTGAAGTAGCCGGACAGCGCGACGCCGCCCATGCCCATGCCGAACACGCCGACGCCCAGGCCGCGCTTGTGCGGCGGGAACCAGGAGTTCACCAGCGGCACGCCGATCGCGAAGGTGGTGCCGCCGAGCCCGAGGAGGAACCCGACCGCCAGCAGCGCCCCGTACGAGCTGCGGGCCGGGATCAGCAGCAGCACGGGGACGATGGTCAGCGCCGACATCAGCGGGAACATCAGCCGCGCCCCGAAGCGGTCGGTCAGCGCGCCGACCGGGACGCGGCCCAGCGAGCCCACGATGACCGGCACCGCGACCAGGAACGACTGCGCGAACGACGACATGTGCAGTGTCTTGTCGAACTCGCCCGCCAGCGGGGCGATCAGGTTCCAGGCCCAGAAGGTCAGCGCGAAGCCGACGGTGGCGACCACCAGGTTGGTGTAGGCCGTCCCCGACACCCGGTCGTCGGCCGGCACCCGTTCGTTCGATGCTGTCAGCTGTCCCATGGAACCCAAGCCTCCGGGGAAGTGCCGCCCCGGGCCGGGGACACGCGCACGGCGCGGTCGCGCCGTCAGGCGGACGGCCGAACCGGGGCGGCCCCCGGAACGGCCGTCCGCCTGGCCGCCGAGGGGTTCGGGGTAGAGTCGGTGCTCGTGAAGATCGCCCTCGTGGACTCCGGAATCGGACTGCTCGCCGCCGCCGCCGCGATCCGCCGGGCCCGGCCCGACGCGGACCTGGTCGTCTCGTGCGACCCGGACGGGATGCCGTGGGGCCCGCGCACGCCCGAGGACATCGCCGAGCGCGCGCTGGCCTGCGCCCGGGCCGCCGTGGCGCACGGGCCGGAGGCGCTGGTGGTCGCCTGCAACACGGCCACGGTGCACGCGCTGGCGCGGCTGCGGACCGAGTTCGAGCCGGGGCTGCCGGTGGTCGGGACGGTCCCGGCGATCAAGCCGGCCGCCGCGGCCGGCGGGGTGGTGGCGATCTGGGCGACCTCGCGGACCACCGGGAGCGCGTACCAGCGCGGGCTGATCGCCGAGTTCGGCGGGGCCGCCACGGTGCACGAGGTGGCCTGCCCGGGGCTGGCCGAGGCCGTCGAGCGGGCCGACGAGGCCGCGATCGCCGCGGCCGTCGCGTCGGCCGCCGCCCGCACCCCGGCCGGGACCACCGACGTGGTGCTGGGCTGCACCCACTACGAGCTGATCGACGACCGGATCGCCGCCGCGCTCGCCGGGCCGGTCCGGCTGCACGGCTCGGCGGACGCGATCGCCGCGCAGACGCTGCGCCGGCTCTCCCCGGTCGTCCCGCCCGGCGGCGGGACGCTGACCGTGCTGCACTCCGGCCGCCCGGCGGCGCTCCGGGCCGAGGCGCTCGCGTACCCGCAGGGCGGGCTGCTGGCCGCGGCCCGGCTCTGACCCGTCCCGTCCCGCCTCGCCCTGTCCTGCCCCCGGGCGGCCGGGGTGTCAGCCGACCGGGTTGCCGACCAGCTGCTGCGGGCCGGTGAACAGGTTCGGGGTGCAGCCGGGGCCCGCGAGGGTGAGGCGGTCGCGGGTGTTGACGACGCTGAGCGGGCCGGTCCAGTCGGCGCCGCAGATCCGCACCGTCCCGGCGCCGACGGCCTGGAGCGGGCCGTTGACGTCGGAGCCGGCGACCACCAGGTTCGCCCCGGCCCGGACCACGATCGGGCCGTTCTGCCGGGCGTTCAGCAGGCAGGTGGTGCCGGTGGCGACGGTGAGCGGGCCGTTGTGGGGGCCGGTCACGGTGGTGGTGCAGGCCGGGGCGGCCGGCAGCTTGGACCGGAAGTCCAGCGCGTAGGCGAGCTTGCCGGGCTTGGCGTCGGTGATCGGGGCGCTCAGCTTGCCGAACTCGCCGCCGGTGGGCTTCTTGCCCGCGTTCCAGGGGGTGAGCCGGCCGAGCTGGTCGGCGGTGGCGCCGCCGGAGACCACGGCGTCGCCGGGCAGCGCGGACATCGCCTGCGAGGCGGTGCGCACCGCGTCGAGGTAGGAGGCGAAGTCGCTGCTGTCGTAGGAGCCGGGCAGGCCGATGCCCTGGCCGCGCAGCCAGTCGCCCCACTGGAACTCGAGGAACTCGGCGGCGGCGTCGGGCACCGAGTAGCCGATGTCGCGGGTGAAGTAGACCAGGCTGCGGTACGGGTCGTCGTGGAAGTTCGCCAGGCCGAGGCGGGTCGGCAGCTGGTCGGCGGTGAGGGGGTTCGCGTGCTCGTCGAGCAGCCGCACCCACCCGTGGTCCTGCATGGCCTGCCAGAACGCGGCCTTCGACAGCGTGCTGTAGTTGGCCTGGACGATCAGCCGGATGTGCAGCTTCGGCCCGCCCTCGGGGGTCTCCAGGAAGGAGGTGAGGGTGTGGTGGCCGTCCGTCAGGTAGAGCGCGCCGCCGGGGCCGACCACGACGGTCTTCATCTCGGCGCGGTCGGCCGCGGTCTCCTGCCCGACCGGGACGGTGCAGGTGAAGCTGGCCGGGTCGGCGAGGGTGGCGCCGGCCGGGGCGGCGGCGACCGCGCCCTGGCCGTTGGTGGCGCACCAGTCGTCGAAGCGCTTGTTGATGCCGCCGTTGAGCCGGTCCTTGTCCGAGGCGTACCGGCCGAGCTTGTAGAAGACCTCGTCGTAGCCGACTGCGGCCTGGGTCGGGTGCAGCTGGTCGAGCGTCACGTCCAGCAGTTGGCCGGGCTGCGCGGCGAGCACGGCCCCGTCGGCGGGGGCGGCCCCGGCGGGGGCGGCGAACCCGGTCAGCCCGCCGAGGGCGAGGGCCGACGCGGCGGCGAGCGCGGCCCGGCGGCTCGGGTGACGGTGGCGCGACGGGGCGGCGGACGCGGTGCCGGTCATCATCTGTTCTCCTGCTGATCGGATCGGCGGATTCCCGCCGCGCCCATCCAGCCACCCCCGCCCGCTCCCCGCACGTCCACCGGACGTCGCCCGGATGACGACCGGGTGAACCGTCCGCGCCGGGCCCGCACTACACTCCGCGCCATGACCGCTCCCCGCTACGCGTCCCAGGACGAACGGGACGCCGCCGCAGCCGAATTGGGTGCCCAACTGGCCCGGATCGCCGCCGCGGCCGGCGTCTTGCTGCCCCCGGCCCGCG
Organism: Kitasatospora fiedleri; assembly: GCF_948472415.1. Classification (NCBI taxonomy): domain Bacteria; kingdom Bacillati; phylum Actinomycetota; class Actinomycetes; order Kitasatosporales; family Streptomycetaceae; genus Kitasatospora; species Kitasatospora fiedleri. The sequence goes on from NZ_OX419519.1 coordinate 1,569,441, forward strand.
AACTGTCCTGGTGCCGGGCCGGGTTCGTCGGGGAAACGACCGCGCCGGACGGCGCGGACGGCGCGGACGGCGCGGACGGCCCGGACGGCGCGGCCCTGCCGGTGCCCGACCGGGCGGACGTCCGCTGGAAGCGGGACGCCTCTGCCCCCCATCTGCGGCTGCACCGCGGCCGGGTGACGTCGGCCCAGGGGTGGGCACCGGACCTGACCGGGGCCGTCCGGGCGGCGGCGGCCTGGCTGGCGGGCGCGGACCTGGCGGCGATCCGGCGGGCCGCCCCGTTCCTGCACGTCCCGGACTGGGCGTTCGTGCACGAGCGCGCGCCGCTGGACCGGATCGAACTGTGCTGGCGGACGCGCCTGGAGGATTTCGCGCACGGTCCGTATCCCACCCGTGCCGAGGTGCGGGTCCTGTGGGAGGCCGCGTTCGCGGAACCCCGGCTGCGGCGGCTGCGACCGGTCAGCAGCCATTTCACGCTGTGGTTCTCCAGCGAACCCGACTACCCGTTCGAGCGGGTGGGTGCGGCCGTCGAGCCGCTGCACACCGGGGGCTACCTGGTCCGCGGGCTCGCGACCGGGCCCGTCACCGTCGCGACCCCCGCCGAGGCGGTCGCCCTGGCCGTGGCCGCGCTGCCGCCGGAGCCGTCGTCCTGACGCACGCGGCACCGGGCCGGGTGGCGGGCCGTCGTGCCTCTGGGGCGGCCCGGGGCGGATCGGGCAGACTGCCGGGGTGACGGTCCTGTGGTGGGTCTCGGTGGTGTCGTTGTCGGCGTGGGTGTGGCTGGCGGTGGGGCACGGCGGGTTCTGGCGGACGGATCAGCGGCTGCCGCGCGGGAGCGGTGAGCCCGGGGCGTGGCCGTCGGTGGTGGTGCTGGTGCCGGCCCGGGACGAGGCGGCGGTGCTGCCCATGTCGCTGCCGAGCCTGCTGGCCCAGGAGTACCCGGGGCGGGCGCGGGTGGTGCTGGTGGACGACCACAGTACGGACGGGACCGGCGAGTTGGCGCGGGAGCTGGCCGGGCGGGTCGGGGGGCTGGAGCTGGCGGTGACCACTCCCCCGGCGCTGCCGGCGGGTTGGACGGGCAAGCTGTGGGCGCTGCGGCACGGGGTCGGGCAGGCCGGGGACGCCGAGTGGCTGCTGCTGACGGACGCCGACATCGCGCACCGCCCGGGCTCGCTGCGGGCGCTGGTCGCGGCCGGGGAGGGCGGCGGGCTGGACCTGGTGTCGCAGATGGCCCGGCTGCGGGTGGCGAGCGGCTGGGAGCGGCTGATCGTCCCGGCGTTCGTGTACTTCTTCGCCCAGCTGTACCCCTTCCGCCGGGCCAACCGGCCGGGCTCCCGGACGGCCGCCGCGGCCGGCGGCTGCTCGCTGGTGCGCCGGGCGGCGCTGGAGCGGGCGGGCGGGGTGGCGGCGATCCGCGGCGCGGTGATCGACGACGTGTCGCTGGCCCGGGCGGTCAAGCGCACCGGCGGCCGGACCTGGCTGGGCCTCGCCGACCGGGTCGACTCCGTCCGCCCGTACCCCGGTCTGGGCCCGCTGTGGCGGATGGTCTCGCGCAGCGCGTACGCCCAACTCCGGTACTCGCCGCTGCTGTTGGTCGGGACGGTGGCGGGCCTGGCGCTGGTCTACCTGGTGCCGCCGGTGGCCGCGGTCGCCGGGGCGGCGGCCGGGGCGTGGTGGACGGCCGGGGCGGGCCTGGCGGCGTGGGCGGTGATGGCCGGGACGTACGCGCCGATGCTCCGCTACTACCGGCAGCCCGTGTTCGCCGCCCCGCTGCTGCCGTTCACCGCGCTGCTGTACCTGCTGATGACGGTCGACTCCGCCGTGCAGCACTGGCGCGGCCGGGGCGCCGCCTGGAAGGGGCGCACCTATCCGCGGCCGCAGCGGGCCGAATAGCCGGGCGGCCCGGCGGGCAGGATCAGTCGATGGAGCGTCAGGACATCTCCCGGATCGCGCACCGCGACCACCCGATCGCCGCCCCGCTGTCCGACGAGGCGGTGCGGGACCTGCTGGAGCGGCTGCTGCGCGGCCGGTCGGACGGGCGGCTGCTCGACCTCGGCTGCGGCGAAGCGCCTTGGCTGCTGCGGGCGTTGGCCGCGCACCCCACCCTGCGAGCGGTCGGCGTGGACCTCGACCCGGCCGCCCTGCGCACCGCGCTGCACACCGCGCAGCGCCTCGGCGTGGCCGGGCGGATCGGCCTGCACCACCGCGACGCCCGGGAGTTCACCACCGCCGAGCCCTTCGACGCCGTCCTGTGCGTGGGCGCGACCCAGGCCCTCGGCGGCCCCGGCCCGGCCCTCGCCGCGATCGGCCCGCTGCTGGCGCCGGGCGGCGCGGTGCTGCTCGGCGACCCCTACCGGGCCGGTGAACCCTCCCAGCAGACACGGGAGTCGTTCGGGGCGGAGTTCACCGACCTCACCGACCTCACCGACCTGGCCGACCTCACCGACCTGGCCGACCTCGCCGACCTGGCCGGCACGGTCGCCGCGGTCCGGGCCGCCGGCTGGCTGCCGGTCGCCGCCCACACCTCCACCCGCGCCGAACTCGACGCCTACGCCTGGGCCCGGACCGGCTCCCTCGCCGACTGGGCCCTCGACCAGCCGCCGGGCCCCGACCGCGAGGCCGCCCTGCGCGCGGCGGACGCCCACCGCGAGCAGTGGCTGACGACCGGCCACCGCGACGGCTTCGGCTTCGTGGCGCTGGTGCTGCGGCGGAACCCCGCCTAGAGACAATACCGGTGACTTTGGTGTGGTTCGGTCGTTGAGTGGGTTGTGCCAAGGCCTGGACAGTTGAAGTCGCCGACGAGTGACCGGCTCTCGGATCGGATCGCGTTGGGGGTGCTGACGCGGGCCTTCCCGCCCGAGTTGGTCGATGAGGTCGTCGCCGAGTGCGGTCGGGTCGAGCAGCGTACGCGGCTGCTTCCCGCGCGGGTTGTGGTCTATTTCGTCCTGGCGATGTGCCTGTTCTTCGGTCAGGGCTATGAGGAGGTGGCCCGGCTCCTCGTTCAGGGCCTCGAGCGGGAGGGCCGATGGGCGACCGCTTGGCGGGTACCGACGACGGCGGCGATCGGCCGGGCCCGGCTGCGGTTGGGCCCTGAGCCGTTGCGGGTCCTGTTCGGGCGGGTCTGCCGGCCGGTCGCGGTCGCCGGGACGCAGGGCGCCTGGTATCGGCGCTGGCGGCTGATCGCGGTGGACGGCACCGTCTTCGATGTGCCGGACACGGTGGCGAATGCGGAGTTCTTCGGGCGTCCGGGAACCAGCCGCGGGCAGGGCCGCAGTGCGTATCCGCAGGTGAGGGTGGCGGCCCTGGCCGAGTGCGGCACCCACGCCGTGTTCGCGGCCGAGGTCGGCCCTCTGGCGCTTCACGAGACCGCTTTGGCCACGCGGCTGTTCCCCGCCCTGACCGAGGGCATGCTCGTCCTGGCGGACCGGGGATTTTGCGGCTTCGACCTGTGGCGGACCGCGAAGGCGACCGGTGCCGACCTGTTGTGGCGGGTCCGCAGCTTCGTCGTGCTGCCCGTGATCGAGACTCTCGCGGACGGTTCCTACCTGTCGGAGATCGTCGCCGCACGGGACAACTACCGCCGCACGGACCCCGAACGGGTCCGTGTGATCGAGTACGGTCTCGGCCGCAACGGCACCGTCTACCGGCTGATCACCACCGTCCTCGACCCTGTTCAGGCACCGGCCGACGAGCTCGCCGCCCTGTATGCCCAGCGATGGGAGATCGAGAACGTCCTGGACGAGATCAAGAACCACCAGGGTGGGCCACGCCTCGTGCTCCGTTCACAGCACCCGTCCGGCATCGAGCAGGAGATCTTCGCGTTCCTGCTGGTCCACCATGCGTTGCGGGACCTGATGCACCAGGCCGCCCTCAAGGGCGGACACGACCCGGACCGGATCTCGTTCACCCGTACCCTTCGCATCGTCCGCCGCCACGTCACCGGGCAGGCGGCGCTTTCCCCCCTCCCGACTCGCCCGGGCCATCGCCCAGAGCCTGAGTGAGATCGCCGAACGACTGCTGCCCGCACGGCGGTTGCGCTCCAACCCCCGCGTGATCAAACGCAAGATGTCCAACTGGGCACTCAAACGCACCGAGCACCGCAGCTCACCGCGACCCGACATCCCGATGGTCCGGCTGGTCGGGCCGACCCGAGCGACCTCAACCAGCCGGAAAACAACCTAAATCACCGGTATTGCGCCTAGAGATCGTCTTCAAAGATCAGATCCAGAGCAGGATCGAGACGATGGTGACGGTGGCCTGGTAAGACTCGCGGGTCTTGTCGTAGCGGGTGGCCAGGCCACGCCACTGCTTGAGGCGGTTGAAGCAGCGCTCGACGACGTTGCGGAGCTTGTAGGCCTGCCGGTCGAAGCCGGTCGGCCGACCGCCGCGAGAGCCCCGGTTCAGACGGTTCAGTACCTGGTCGGCGCGTTCGGGGATGGTGTGTCGGATGCCGCGTCTGCGCAGGTAGGCGCGGATCTTCCGGGAGCTGCAGCCCTTGTCGGCGATGACGTGGTCGGGTCGGGTTCGTGGCCGGCCCGGCCCAACCCTGGGGACGCAGATGTCGGCCATCACGGCCTCGAAGCGGGTGCAGTCGTTGCGGTTGCCGCCGGTCAGGACGAAAGCGAGCGGGCGTCCGCGTCCGTCGCAGGCCAGGTGGACCTCGGCGCTCAGTCCGCCACGGGATCGGCCGAGGGCGTGATCACCCGCTTCGTCCCGGTCGACTGCCCCTTTTTGCCGCCCGCGGCGTGCTGGTGGGCCCGCACGATCGTGGAGTCGACCGACACCAGCCAGTCAATGTCCCCGGCCGCGTCCTTCTCCGCCTGAACCTGCCGCAGCATGCGCGAGAACGTGCCGTCCAACGCCCACCTGCGAAAACGCGTATACAGGGTCTGCCAGGACCCGTACCGCTCCGGCACATCGCGCCAGGCCGAACCGGTACGCAGCTTCCACACGATCCCGTTCAGCACTACCCGATCGTCACTGCGCGGCCAGCCCGCGGTCCCCGAACTCGGCAGGAACCGCGAGAGCACGGCCCACTCGGCATCAGAAAGCTCATGACGACGTATCACGCCCGACATGATCTCTCATCGCTTGATCATCTTTGAAGACGGACCCTAGGCCACCTACAGGTGGCTATGCGCGCGAGCGGCGCCGGCCTTCGCCGAGGCCGCCTCGAGCACCTGCCGAACCCAGGGGGTAGGGACACCAGTCGGCAGGTGCGGGTGGCCTCGCGCGCGCGAGGCCCCGCCCGGAGAGGCCAGCTGCGCCGTCGATCAGCAAGAGCCCTGGATCGACTTCTGCGGGGCGATCGAGACCCCGCCCGGGGCGGCCCCCTGCGCGGGCGGAACCTCCAGGCCGCCCGAGGGGCGCTCAGGCGGCTTCTCGCGCCCATCGGAGTCCGAGCTCTGATCCCAGGTTGGTGCTGGGGTTCCACGGGGCGGGTTCGGCGGGCACCGGGGTGACGGCGCCGATCGCGGTGAAGTCGGGCTCGTACTCGTCGGCACCGAGGAAGTTTCGGACCTGTTAATCAGGTTGAACTCGCGATGTCGGTGGTCAAGATCAGGCGAGAAGCCGCTGTGGCATGCTCTCCGCGTGATCGATGCCCCGAACGATGACTGGTCGTTTGCAACAGCGCGGGAGCCGGCCCGCTTCGGTGCCTGCGAGGTGAACGGCGTTCCCGGTGTCGAGCATGCGGCGGGCCAGCGTGGGACGCTGTGCGGTATCTCTGCGCGGCATACCACCCGCCATCTGCATTTTTTTGTTCCCGACGCCCTGCAGTCGTGCCGGCGGTGTCGCCAGGAGGCTGCGGCGTCCCCGACGCAGCCGTGTGTCCAGGAACGCCTTCACGGTCGAGTCCTGGAATCGACTCAGGGCACGATGCGTGACGAGTTGCTCGCCGCGCTGCGCAAGGGGGCGAACGTCCGCTTGTGGCTCAGCGGCCCCTCCGCAGATCTGGTGAAGTCCTACGCGAAGCTCGACGAGCTGACTGAGGGCACCGGGCTCGCAGCCGAGGCTTTCGCATCCGCAGCGACGATCGGACTGGCGAATGTGGAGGCTGGCCTCTGGAGGTTCCTGGTCGTCCTGCCGCAGGACGGTGGCTCGCCGATCATCGCTCGCGGACCGCGCGGCGATCGTTGACGCGGCCAGGTTCCTTCAAGGTTGAATGTGATCACGGCAAAGCAGTGGTCAGCCCGGTCGCGGTCAGACAGCCGTCGATGAGCTGAGGCCGGTACTGGATCCTCCGTAAGCCGCGCCTGATCGTCCGCACCAGGTGATCGGGGTCGGCGAAGGCGACGTTGGACAGGAACCCGCGTCGCAGCAGCGACCAGACGCCCTCGACCGGGTTGAGGTCGGGTGCGTACGGGGGCAGCTGGTAGACGGTGAGCCAGTCCTGGACGGCGATGAACTCTTTCATCCCGGCGGCCAGATGGGTGTTGAGGTTGTCCCAGATCAGGACGATCGGACCACCGAGCTGGTGGTGCGCCGCGACGATGAGATCGCGGTAGTCGGTCCAGGCGAAGCTCTTGCGGCCCTTGCTCCGGCCTTGGCCGTCGTCCGGCCTCGGCCGGTAGATCAGCCGGGAGCGTTCGCCGGTCTTGTAGCAGGTCAGGGCGGCGATCGAGACGCGTCTGCGGGAGCGGCCGCGCACCCGGACGACGGGCGTTCGGCCGCGGCGTCCCCAGGTGCGGGCCCGCGCCGGTGTCATCGAGACCCCGGCCTCGTCCTCGAACACCAGCCAGGCCCCGAGCGCCGCCACTAGGCTTTTACCTGCGGCCACACCTGCTTCTTCCACCCCTCGACCGCTCCGTCGTCACGTTCGATCGCTCGGCGGACCGGCTGCCGGCACGACCAGCCGCCTCGCCGCATCAGCTTCCACACGCCCTGGACGGTGTAGGAGACGTGGAACCGTCGGCCGATCAGCGTCTTGATCCGCGCCGGCGTCCACCGCTGGTCCTCCCAGCCGTGTGCGAGTGGCCCTTTCTCCAGCTCCCGCTCCAGCTGGGCGAACTGCCGCTCACCGAGCCAGGGCAGTGCCTGCGGCCCCTTCGACTCCAAACCGGCCGAACCGCCTTGTCGCCAGACCTGACGCCACCGCTCCACCGACCGAACGGTGACCCTAAGGTCCGCCGCAATCACACCCTGTTGCCGTCACCGCGTTCGAACCGCTCGGCGGCCTCCAGCCGCACCCGCTCCCGACGCCGTTGCTCCTGGGCAGTGAACCCACCCCCTTGCGCGTATCGCACCCCGATGTCATACCGCAAGGATCATGGCCCGTCAGCACCCACAACAAGGCGAGTTCAACCTGAGTAACTGAAACAGCTCCCACAACTCGTCCGGCACCAGGCGCTCCATGATGGTCACGCGAGCAGCTTACAAGCCCAAATGAGATGATTTCTTAGAGATACTCTTCTTCATCCTCCGGTACCAGTTCAATGAATGCTCGCAGTAGCGGGTAGCCCACGTCAGGCTCGACTGAGGCGATATAGCACGCCCATCCCAAAAGACGGCGCCGACGCATCCCTTCCTCCCTGCCTCCGAATTCCGCCATATAGGTTTCGTAGCCGAATTTAGATATCACATGCAGGATCCAGCGCATTTTACGCTTTACTTTGCGCGGGATCCGCGGCCCATCCGACTCGCCAACATAAAGTCCAGTAACGTATTGCTGGCCACCGCGACGCATGAAAGCGGTCTTCCGCGCATTCACCGACCAGCCGGCATCGTCGAGAATGCGAGCGATATCAGCCGCATGGCGGTCAGTGACGTCGCCACCAGAGAACGTTAGATCGTCCACATAGCGTGTAAATGACAAGCCCTTTTCCTGCGCGTACTCGATAAGTAGGAGGTCCGTACTCAGGAAGATCAAATTAGACAGGAGGGGTGACGTACTAAGCCCGATCGGCAGCTTTCCGCCAATGGTGACGAGGTTGACAGCAATTTCCGCTGCCTTCTCTTCGTAACCCTGGCCTCGCAGCGCCGAATTTATCCTTCCGGCGTCGATCGATGGAAAAAAATCCTCAAGGTCCATGCGCAATACGCACCCTTTCGCAAGGTGCTGACTGGCATTACTGATCGTGGAACGCCCACGCACAAATCCGTGGACATGATCGGGAGCCTCGTACGGAAAAAATCTCGTAAAGCTCCGGTGCAAATTCTTGCTAACGGTATCGAGGGCCACACCCGGGCGGAATACCTCTCGTACCCCGCCATGCCTCTTGCGGTGAATCCGCTGAGTATAGAGCTGCCCGGCACCCGAGGGAATTTCCGAGGATAGCATTTCCAGAATTTTAACCGATACGCCGGCGTGCTCCGCCAGGTCATCAACTGCGTATGGCACTAGACCCCCCACACTGGTAAGTCAAGAGGTAGGGCCGCACTCCCGTGCAAGGACTATCATGCAGCGCACGCGAACTCGCGCACAACGTTGACCACGACCCTACCTCGAATTATATTCTACCACACATGAACTCCAGCCTTGCATGCCACTTTATAGCATATCAATGAAGGAGGTCCTTTCGACTGGATATGCGACCGTGCTCAAACGAATAGAGAAATGAAATGTACGGTTCAATCTCACGAAAACCCCTATAGGCCCGGTCTGCCGGTTGCGTGCTTCGATCCGCCTTGAGCCATCTACTTACGGCTGCCATCACATAGTCGATAATGGCTGTAGACATGTAGCCATCCTTAGCGACCATTGTGATATTAAGTCGGGGAAACGGCATAGCTTCACCGACTGTTTTGCGAGCCCGCCTAGCGACGCTATTTGGAAGTCTGCGGACAATCGACTCCATTCCTTCACTCTGCTCTATGTAGCAAATCAGTTCGGGCTCGCGGCGATGCTTGATCAATAGATCACTCAACAATTTCACATACATGAACTCAATTCGCTCCGATTCCGCACCCCCAGTAATGCGCGTTCGATCAGTTACAACCATATACGCCTTGAAGAAAATTTCTCGCATGAGCTCTAGAAATGGGATAGAAACTTCCATCGGATTAGTTGAGCTGTGAAATCCAAGCCTGCGAAAGTCTTCGAAGCTGCCGAGTCCGCTCATGCTATTCCTTGCAACGAGACTTTTATGCAGGCCGCGAATTTTTTCCTCGATTTCATCCGCGTCGTCACCCAACTCAACTGCCCCGACTATCAGCGGCTGGGAAGCGTTTCCGTTTCCCGACTCGTCCATAAATATCTTCACGGCGATTATCCTCTATAAGGCCTGCTGCAACGCCGCTAATTCATCCGCGACGTTTTCCCAATTTTGATCTTTGAAGACGGATCCTAGGCGGTCTCAGCGGCCGAGCAGGCGGCGGGCGGTCGGCTTGACGAACTCGTAGCGGGACATCTGTTCGAGGTCGCGGAGCCAGGCGGTGCGGCCGGGGGGCCGGCGGAGGAGTTCGCGGTAGATCTCCTCGAAGGCGGTGGAGACGTGGCCGAGGGAGAACCGGTCCACGACCCAGTCGCGGCCCCAACTGCCCAGTTCGGCGCGGCGGGTGGGGCTGTCGGCGAGGGCGCGGATCTGGGCGGCGAGCGCCTTGGCGTCGGCGGGGTGGTCGCCGTGGCCGTACATGCAGCGGGAGGCGTGCGGTTCGACCAGCGGGCCGGGTTCGTGGACGGCGGTGTAGCCGCCCGCGCCGTGCACGATGACGGGTTTGGCGAAGGCGAGGCCGCGCAGGGCCGAGCCGCCCATGCCGAGGACGAGGTCGGCGGCCTGGTAGGCGGGGCGGGGGTCGGCGCGCTGGCCGGTGAGGACGATCGCCTCGCGGCCGAGTTCCTCGTTGGCGCGGGCGGCCTCGGCGCGCAGGTGCGCCTCGCTGGGGCCGCCGCCGACGACGGCGAGGACGAGGGCGGGGTCGTCGAGGAGGCGGAGGGCGGCGATGGTGCGGGAGACGCCGGCGTCCTTCTCCAGGCCGGAGACCAGGCGGGTGACGATGCAGAGCAGCAGTCGGTCGGGGCCGGCGCCGACCTCGGCCCGGAACTCGGCGCCGGAGACGGCGCCGGGCGCGTCGGCGTCGGTGTCGACGGGGGTTCGATCAGCCGCAGGTCGCGGTGGCCGAAGGCGCGGCCGTCGGGCAGCAGGGCGCCCAGGCCGAGCACCAGGGGCTGGTGGCGGGGCATGCCGCGGAGCATCCGGATGCCGTAGAAGGTGGTGACGACCGGGAGGCGGCCCTGGCGGCCGGGGCCGAAGTAGGCGTTCCGGGCGGCCCGGACCTCCCAGGCGTGGACGAGGTGGGAGCCGTGCTCGTCGGCGAGCCGGGTGAGGCGGGCCCGGATGACGGCGTGCGGGGTGCCCGGCTCCCCGGCGACCACCAGGTCGAGGCCGTGTCCGGCGGCGAGGTCGGCCAGCGGGGCGGGGCCGTCGACGCCCTGGGCGAAGAGCACCGGCTGGTGGCCGCGGTCGCGCAGGGTGCGGGCGATGTCGACGGCGTTGAGCTGGGCGCCGCCGAGGGCGAGGTTGTTGAGGTGGACCAGGACCCGGACGGATCGCACGCTCAGTCCTCCCACTGGTGCGGCACGAAGACCGGCGCGGCCATCACGACGGCGCGCGGCGGGGTGTCGAGCACCGGGCCGAACACGTCGAACTGGCCGGCCGAGTGCCAGCTCATCAGGGTGCCGCCGTCGGTCTTGCCGATCGAGTAGACGCCGGTCCACAGGGTGTAGCGGCCGCGCGGCAGCGGGAGCCGGGGGATGACGCAGGCGACCCGGTGGTCGCCGCCGGTCAGCCGGATCTCGTGGCTGATCTGGAAGATCGGGCTGGAGGTGCCCTCGCTGACGCCCAGGTGCAGGGTGGCGTCGCCGCGGTAGTCGCCACCGAGGGTGAGTTCGACGGTGACCGGCTCGTCGGTGTGCAGGGTGGCGGCGTCGCCGTCCTCGCCGCGCACCTCGTGCTTGAGCAGTTGCAGCGGCTCGCCGACCAGGGCGCCCGCCTCGGACTGCGCCTCGATGGAGTCGCGGTAGCCGGCCAGCGCGTCCTTGATGCCCGCGTCGACCCGGACGGTGCCCTGCTCCAGCCAGACGCCGCGGCGGCAGATGGACTGCACGGCGGGCAGGTCGTGCGAGACGAAGACGATGGTGGTGCCCTGTTCGGCGACCTCGCGCATCCGGTCCAGGCAGCGCTGCTGGAAGACCGCGTCGCCGACCGCCAGCACCTCGTCGACCAGCAGGACGTGCGGCTCCAGGTAGGCGGCGACCGCGAAGCCCAGGCGCATCTGCATGCCGGAGGAGTAGAACTTGACCTGCCGGTCGATCGCGCCGCCGAGCCGGGCGAACTCGACGATGTCGTCGAAGCGCCCGGCGACCTCGCGGCGCTTGAGGCCGAGCAGCGCGCCGAACAGGTAGATGTTCTCCCGGCCGGTCAGGTCGGGGTGGATGCCGGCCCGGATCTCGATCAGGGCGCCGATCCGGCCGCGCACGTCGATCACGCCCGCGTACGGGTACATCACCCGGGTGAGCATCTTCAGCAGCGTCGACTTGCCGGAGCCGTTGGAGCCGATCAGGCCGACCGACTCGCCGGGCTCGATGTGCAGGTTGACGTCGCGCAGCGCCCAGCGCCAGTCCTCGCCGCGGTCGCCGCGCAGGCGGCGGACGGCCTGGTCGACCCGGTCGCGCAGCAGCATCCGCTGCTGGTCGGCGCGGAACCGCTTCCAGACCTGCTCGGTGCGGATGGTGCCCGCAGGGTAGTCACGCGACATCGGCGATCCCCGTTTCCAGCTTCTTGAAGAGCAGGTAGCCGCCGACCAGGAAGACCAGCGAGCTGACCGCCGCGATCAGGGTCAGCCGGGCGTCGGGCGCCTCGCCGTACAGCAGCGCCTTGCGGTAGCCCTCGATGACCGCGCCGAGCGGGTTGACGCCGACGTAGACCTCCTGGAGGCGCTGCGGGATCTTGGCCAGCGGGTACGCGACGGGGGTGGCGAAGACGCCCATCTGGGTGATGATCGGCAGCAGGTGCCGGACGTCGCGCAGGTAGACCACGGCGACCGAGAGGACCAGCGCGATCCCGTAGGTGAAGGCGAACTGGATCAGCAGCAGCGGCACCACCCAGAGGAAGGTGGCGGCGGGCGCCGTCCAGAACACCAGGAACATCAGGCCCAGCACGCCGACGCCGATCACCATGTCGACGGTGGCGACCAGCATGGTGGCGAGCGGGAACACCTCGCGCGGGCAGTAGACCTTGTTCAGCAGGCTCAGGTTGTTGGCCAGGCTGAGCGCGCCCTGGTTCATCGTGTTGGAGAAGAACTGCCAGACGATCAGGCCGAGGTACGCGAACAGCGTGTACGGGACGTCGCCGGTCTCGATCTTGACCGCGCGGTGGAACACCAGCGTGAAGATCGCGCACAGCGCGAGCGGGGTGAGCACCGCCCAGGCGAAGCCGAGCACCGCCTGCTTGTACCGGGCGCGCAGGTCGCGCTCGGCCAGCGCCCGCACCAACTCCCTTGCGGCCCACAGCTCGTGGGCGACCCGGAGGGGGCGCAGCCGGCGTTTGAAGACCAGTTCGGGCGGTGGCCCGACCGGGGCCGCGGCGCCCGGTGGGGCCACCCGGCTCCCGCGCTCGTCGATGAGCTGTGCGCGCTGTCCCCCCACGGACTCCCGCCCTCCCCGGGGGCGGTGCCCTCCCCCGGTGCCTGTGCCGTCTGACTGCCGTCTGCCGGGCAGGTGCCCGGCGTCCGCCCGGCCCCGCCGGTCGCGCGGTGCTCCGCGCGGCTCGGGTCCGGCCGCTCCCCCCGGTCGGGCCGACCCGCGGACCACAATGACACAGAGTGTGCGGGGCGGGGGCGGGTTCGGTGAAGATTGCGGCAGCTCAGGCCGGTACGGGACGGTTCCGGACCGAACCGCCCTTTCCGGCCGGGGAGTTCGGGCGGGCGGAGGGCGGGCGGTCCGGGGGGCGGGGAGGCGGGGGCGGGAGGCGGGGGCGGCGAGGATCAGGTGGCGGCCGGACGGGGGCGGGGGTCAGCCGGCGGGCCGGTCGGCGACCAGCCGGTCGAGCGCGGAGGGCATCCCGTCGACGCCCCGGCCTCGGTGGGCGAGGTCCGGCCGGTGCCGTCGACGACCACGGTGGGCAGTTCGGCGATCCGGTTCCGGGCGAACAGCTCCGGGGCGTCCTCGACGGCCCGGTCGACCTCGGCGGAGCGGTACGCGGCCCGGAACTTCGCCGCGTCGACGCCCTGGGTGGCGACCCAGTCGGCGGCGGACTGCTCGGTGGTCAGGTCGGCGCCCTGCTCGCGGACCGCGCGGAACACCGCGGCCTGTAGCCGGTCGACCTCGCCGAGCCGGTCCAGCGCGTAGAACAGCCGCGCGTGGGCCCGCTGTTCGGCCTCGTCGGGGCTGCCGGTCCAGACCGCGGGGACCCGGCGCAGCGTGACGTCCGCCTGGTGCTCGGCGGCCCAGCGGGTCAGCGGCTGCTCCAGCAGGGCGGAGTGCGAGCAGTCGTACCAGAAGAACTCGACCGCCTCGTGGGCGCGTTGGGCCTTCGGCGCGGCCGGCAGCGGGGCCGCCGGGTCCAGCGGACGGGTCACCGGCACCGGCACGTGCTGCTGGGTGGGCCCGGACGGCTGGACGGCGGGGAACTGGTGACCGAGGGTCGGCAGCTGCTGGCCGTGCGGCAGCGCGGGGAGGGCGGACGCGGCCCCGGCGGCGGCCGGGGCGGCCAACAGGCCCCCGGCGACGGCGAGCAGGACAGTGGTTCTGAGCAGCGACTTCACCCGGGCAGCCTGGCAGGCCGGGCGGGCGGCGTTCCAGGTGATCGGGCCCCGGTCGGCGGAATTCGCCGGATCGGAGCAGCGCGCCGGGACGGTGGTTCGAACGTTCGTCGGGCGTTCGGGCCCCGTCTGCCGCGGCGGCGGTCGGCGGCTGCGACGACGGCTGCGCGGTGGTGCGGCGGTGGCTTCGGCTGTGGTCCCTCGGGCTCGGTGGGCGGGCGCGCCCCCGCTCCGGCGCCCACCTGCTTCGGGGGACGGCGGGTTACTTGCCGTCGTGCTTCCACTGGGCGCGGGCCTCGGCCTCGCTGGCCTTCGGGACGCCGAGCTGGATCTGGTCGGAGCCCTCCTCGGCGATCGGGCAGTAGCGGCCGTCCTTGACCTGCGCGGTCAGCCCGAGCACCTCGCCGTTGCGGACCAGCTCCAGCACGTCGCCGGTGGTGCAGGTGGCGTTGGCGGCGACCGGCGGCGAGGAGAGCCAGCTGACGGCCTGGTAGACGGGCGTGCCGGGGTGCAGCACGGTGCCGTGGGCCCGGTCGGTGGCGAAGCTGCCGCCGCCCAGCACACCGCTCCTGAGCTTCGTGAAGGTGCCGGGGACGTGGTCGGTGCGCAGATCGGGGCCGCCGTAGACGACGCAGTCGTGGCCGCTGGTGTTGGTGAGCTTGAAGACGCCGTTGATCCGCGGGTCGGCGCTCCGGTCGAGCGTCAGCTCGGCCTTGACGTCGCTCTCCTTCTCGGAGTTGCCGCAGATCGGCACGTCGGCGGCGACCGTGCCGCCGGTGCCGCCGGTGCTCCCGGCGGGGGCGGTGGCCGAACCGCCGGTGCCACCGGTGCCGCCGGTGCCGCCGGACGGGGTGGCGGCGGGCGGCGCGGCGGGGGTGCTCGGGGCGGTGGAGGCGGCGGGCGCGGCGGTGCCGCCGTCCTCCGGGTCACAGGCCGTCAGGGCCAGTACGGCACAGGCGGCCAGGGCGGCCAGGGCGGCGGGCTTGCGGACGTTCATCTCGGGCTCCTGCGGTGGTTCTCGGTGGCCGCCGGTCGGCGGCAAGCATCACCACGGCGTCCGGGTATCGGGCGGTTGCGGGCCCGGACGTCCGGTACAGCGCTGTGACACAAGCCGCTGCGCCGGGACCTCGGACGGGGCGTCGACCGCCGTCCGGGAGCGGCCGGTTCAGCGCGGGCGGGCGACCTCGCGCAGCAGGTGCTGCCAGGCGGTGGTGACGGGGGCCAGGTCGAAGTGGGCCAGGGCGTGGGCGCGGGCGGCGGCGGCGTAGCGGGTGCGGTCGGCGGCCAGCAGGGTGCGCAGGGCGGCGGCGAGCGCGGCGGGGTCGCCGGGCGGGGCGAGCAGGCCGGTCTCGCCGGGGCGGACCACGTCGGAGACCCAGCCGACGTCGGTGGCCACGGCGGGGACGGCGGCCAGCGCGGCCTCGATCAGGACGCCGGGGACGCCCTCGGAGTCGCTGGTGAGCAGCAGCAGGTCGGCGGCCCGGTAGAGCGCGGCCGGGTCGGCGAGCGGGCCGAGCAGGTGGGTGCGCGGGCCGGGGACGAGGGCGGGGCGCAGCGGGCCCTCCCGGCCAGCGCGAGGTGGACGTCCCCGGGCAGCAGGGCGTGCGCGGCCAGCGCCAGGTCGGGGCGCTTCTCGGGGCTGAGCGCGCCGATCCAGGCGATCAGCGGGGCGTCGGCGGGCAGCCCGAGGGCGGCCCGGGCGGCGGCCCGCTCGGCGCGGTCGGCGGCGGGCGGGAAGCGGTCGGCGTGGCGGGCGTTGGGCAGGGCGCGCAGGCGGCGGGCGGGGAGCCGGAAGCGGGTGCGCAGGAGCTCCACGGCGTGCGGGGAGATCGCGGCGACGGCCGCGGCCCGGTGCAGGAGGGCGCCGACCCGCAGGCGGCGCAGCGGGTCGGCGGTCCAGTGCCGGGGGTCGCCGATGTTGACGTACACGAAGGGGGTGCGGGCGGCGAACAGGCCCAGCGCGCACGCCTGGAGGGTCGAGGAGCCGTGCGCGACCACCACGTCGGCGTGGGCGGCGGCGCGGCGCAGCGCGCGCAGCGTGGCGGGGTGGTGCCGGGAGGGGCCGAGCACGGGGACGGGCGCCCCGGCGGGCAGGCCGGCGGCGGCGTCGGGGTGCGGGTGCAGGGCGACCAGGGCGGAGTGCTGGCCGCGGCGCAGCAGTTCCTCGTGCAGGTCGCGGGCGAGGCGCTGGGCGCCGCGGGCCCTGGGGTCGGTGATGACGTGGAGTACCCGCGGCTCGGCCATGGCGTCGAGACTACCGAGCGGGGGCCGTCGGGCGGGCGGGTGGGGTGATCCGGGGCCCTCGGCCGCTTCCGGGGTTTCCTCCGGTTCGGCGGACGCGGGGTGGTGCGGGCTGGGATGCTGAGCGGCGGTCAGGGGGTGGCCCGGGCGAGGGGGTTGGCGCGGTGCGCGTGGTGTACGTGATCGACAGTGTGAGCCGGGTGGGCGGGGCGGAGCAGGGGCTGGTGGCGATGGCCCCGTCGCTGGTGCGGTCCGGGGTGGAGCTGCACGTGGCGTTCCTGAAGGAGTCGCCGGGCGGGTTCCAGGAGGAGTTGCGGGCGGCGGGCGCCGGGGTGCGTCCGGTGGCGGGGGGTTCGCGGGGGGCGCGGGTGGCGGGGTTGCGGGCGGAGTTCCGCCGGCTGCGGCCGGACCTGGTGCACACCACGCTGTACGAGTCGGACGTGCTGGGCCGGGCGGCGGCGTTCGCGGTGCGGGTGCCGGTGGTGTCGAGCCTGGTGAACTCGGCGTACGGGCCGGAGCACCTGCACGCGCGCGGGTTGCGCCCGTGGAAGGTGCGGGCGGCGCAGGCGGTGGACGCGGTGACGGCGCAGGGGGTGCGGCGGTTCCACGCGTTGACCGAGCACGTCGCGGAGGTGATGGCGGCCCGGCTGCGGGTGTCGCGGCGGCGGATCGACGTGGTGCCGCGCGGCCGGGACCCGCGGCTGCTGGGGCGGGTGACGGCGGAGCGGCGGGCGGAGGTCCGGAAGTCGCTGGGGTTGGCCGAGGGGGTGCCGGTGGTGCTGGCGGCGGCCCGGCAGCAGTACCAGAAGGGCCTGGACGTGCTGGTGTCGGCGTGGCCGCGGGTGCGGGCGGCGCGGCCGGACGCGGTGCTGCTGCTGGCGGGCAGCCGGGGGCGGAGACGGCGCGGCTGGAGGGGTTGGCGGCGGAGACGGGGGGTGTGCGGTTCCTGGGGGCGCGGGACGACGTGTTCGACCTGATGGCGGCGGTGGAGGTGTGCGCGGTGCCCTCGCGCTGGGAGGGGTTGGGCAGCGCGGCGCTGGAGGCGATGGGCGTGGGCGTGCCGCTGGTGTGCGCGGACGTGCCGGCGCTGCGCGAGACGGTGGGGTCGGAGGGGTGCGCGCTGCTGGTGCCGCCGCAGCGGCCGGACGCGCTGGCGGACGCGCTGGTGCGGGCGCTGGAGGAGCGCGGGGAGGCGCTGGCGCGGGCGGAGGCGGCCCGGGCGCGCTTCCTGGCGGGGTACACGCTGGAGCGGGTGTCGGCGCGGATGGTGGAGTTCTACGGGCGCGCACTGGCCTGACGGGGGGCGGGCGGTTCGGCCACCGACCGCGGCGGTCGGGTGGTCGGCCGGGCGGCCGGGGGCGGGTCCGGGCGTTTGATGACTGCACGTCAGTTCGGGTGCGGGCGTCCGGAATCAGCCCCGCACCAGGTGTCAGTATGGCCAAAGTGCTTGCGCCGCAGGTCCGGGGCGGGAAGCATCGGGCGCAGGGGAGGGCCGTGGGGGCGGCCTCGTGCGTTCGACTTTCCTTCCGCCGCAGCCGGGGGCGCGTACCGGGCCCGGGCCCGATGCCGTTCCCGGGGAATCCGAGGTCCGGGGTGGCCGGACCGGCCGCATCGATGCGCGCCGCCCGCGGGGGGCGGGTGCGGCCGTGGGCGCGTGTGCACCGTGACGAGGCGAGGGGAACCAACCGGTGGAACCGGCAAATCTGTTCACCGTTCTGCGACGGTACTGGCGGCTGCTGGCCGCCTGCACGGCGGCCTCGCTGGTCGTGGGTTTCCTGCTGACGCCCGCCGGTGACGCCGTGGACAACGGCAAGTGGCAGTGCAAGGTGGCGATCACGCCGGTGGCCGGCGCGGCGGACACCGTGCGCGCCGACCAGGTGCTGTCGTACGCCCAGGGTTCGGCGGTGACCACGGCGGCGGCGCAGAAGCTGCACCTCACCGACGTGGCGGCGCTGACGGCGCGCCGGACGGTGGCGGCGGAGTCCACCCAGATGCTGCTGTTCACCACCACCGGCCCCACCCAGCAGACCTGCGCGGACCTGGCGGCGGCGCTGTCGGAGGCGACCATCACCGGCTACGCCCAGGAGTCGCGCCGCAGCGCCGACGAGTCGATCAAGCGGCTGCGCACCCAGGCGGACGCCCAGCAGTCGCAGCTCGACGACCTGCAGAAGTCGTTCAGCAAGGCCAACGCGAGCGATCAGGCCAAGCTGCAGCCGCAGCTGTCGACGGCGACGGCGGCGCTGACCAAGACCCTCGGGGCCATCGCCGACCTGCAGAACTACAGCCAGACCGACGCGATCCAGCAGTGGGGCTCGATCGACGCCAAGGAGCTCGGCGGCAGCCTGCTGACCTCGCCGACCCGCGGGGTGCGGCTGTCCCTGGCGGTGGTGCTGGGCCTGGCGCTGGGCGTGGTGGCGGCGCTGATGCTGTCCCGGATGGACACCCGGCTGCGCACCCGGGACGGCACCGAGGAGGCGTTCAACCTGCCGGTGATCGGCGAGATCCCGCGCCTGTCGCGGCGGCTGCGGCGGCTGCGCGAGCCGCTGGTGACGGCCCGTCCGGAGGACCCGGCGACCGAGGCGTTCCGCTCGCTGCGCTCGACGCTGCTGCTGACCGGCCCGGAGGCGCTCTCCTCCCAGCTCGGCCAGGGCGGCCTGGACCACGACGACCGGCGGGTGCGGCGGGCGGTGGAGCCGGCGCCGGTGGTGCTGGTGATGTCGGGCCGCTCGGGCGACGGGCGGACCACCACGGTGGCGAACCTGGCGGCGGCGCTGGCCGAGACCGGCCGTCAGGTGCTGGTGCTGGACTGCGACTTCCGGCAGCCGGAGCTGAACGCGCGGTTCGGGATGGACGAGGGACCGGGCATGGCGGAGCTGCTCTCCGGCGAGCAGCTGACCGACCTGGTGGACCTGATCCGCCCGACCCGGGTGCCGAACGTGGCGATGATCGCGGGCGGCCACGCCACCGCGTACCCGGCGGCGCTGGTGCTGCGCGCCGGGGAGGTGCTGGCGCTGGCCCGGCGGCACGCCGACGTGGTGCTGATCGACTCCTCGCCGCTGCTGCACGCCAACGACGCGTACGACCTGGTGCAGCACGCGGACGCGGTGCTGGTCACGGTGATGGCGGGCAACGTCCGCCCGGAGGAGGCCGACCGGGTCTCCGAGCTGCTGGCCCGCACCGGCGTGCCGGTGGCGGGGGTGGCGCTGCTGGGCACCGAGGTCGCCACCGGGCGGCGCAACCGCTCGCTGCGGCTGCCGGGCCGGCTGGGCGGCCGGCCGCCGCTGGGCCCGCTGCCGTCCCGACCGGAGCTGCCGCGCCCGGCGGCGGCCGGGCAGGTCGGGCGGGCCGAGCCCCGGCCGGAGCCGCGGCGCACCGGGCCCCGGCCGGACGGGCCGCACCGGCCCGAGCACCAGCGGGCGGCGGACACCCGGCGCGGCGAGCCGGTGTACGGGTCCGGCGAGGGCGGTGCCCGACGGGACGGGGCGGTGTACGGGTCCGGCGAGGGCTCGCGGCGGGACGGGGCGGCGAGCTGGGGCCGCCGCCCGGCGGAGCTGCCGCCGGAGGAGCCGGTGGAGACCACCCTGCAGCTGCGGCTGGGCGAGGAGCGGTGAGCGGGCGGCGGACGAAGGTGCTCTGGCTGGCCAAGGGCCTGGGCCGGGGCGGCGCGGAGCAGCTGCTGGTGAACTGCGTGCGCCACGCGGACCGGGAGCGCTATGAGATCGAGGTGGCGTACGTGCTGCCGCACAAGGACGCGCTGGTGCCGGCGCTGGCGGCGGCGGGCGTGCCGGTGCACTGCCTGGGCGGCGCGCCGGGGCGGCGCTGGCCGCTGCGGCTGCGGCGGCTGCTGGCGGAGCGCCGCTACGACCTGGTGCACACCCACATGCCGGTGCCCGCGGTGGCGGCCCGGCTGCTGCGGCCCGCCGGGCCCCGGCCCCGGCTGGTGCACACCGAGCACAACCTGTGGGAGCGCTACCGGCTGCCGACCCGCTGGGCGAACGCGCTCACCTACCGGCGCAACGACGCGGTGATCGCGGTGTCGCACGCGGTGGCGGCGGGCATCGGGCGGCGGCGGGCGGACGGGTGGCTGTCGGTGGTGCACCACGGCCCGGACCTGGGCGGCGCGCCGTCCGGGCCGGCGGCGCGGCGGGCGGCCCGGGAGCGGCTCGGGCTGCCGCCGGAGGCGCTGGTGGTCGGCACGGTCGGCAACCTGACCGCGAAGAAGGACCAGGCGACGCTGCTGGCGGCGTTCGCGCTGCTGCGCGGGCGGGAGCCGGACGCCCGGCTGGTGCTGGTCGGATCGGGGCCGCTGGAGGCCGAGTTGAGGGCCCGGGCGGGCGACGGCGTGCTGTTCGCGGGGACGCGCGCGGACGTGCCGGAGCTGCTGCCGGGCTGGGACGTGTTCTGCCTGAGCTCGCGTCAGGAGGGCCTGCCGGTGGCGCTGATGGAGGCGATGGCCTCGGGGCTGCCGTCGGTGGTGACCGGGGTCGGCGGCGTGCCGGAGATCCTGGACGACGGCGTGGAGGGCCGGCTGGTGCCGCCGGGCGACCCGGCGGCGCTGGCCGCCGCGCTGGGCGAGCTGGCCGGTCCGGGCCCGCGGGAGCGGATGGGCGCGGCGGCCCGCAGGCGCGCGGAGTCCTTCGACGTGGCGGGCGCGCAGCGGGCGGTCGAGCGGGTGTACGCCCGGGTCCTGGCGAACTGAACCGACGGGTGGGGGCGGAGCACGACGTGGGTGGTGGACTGACGTACCGCCGGCTGGAGCCGGGGGACGTGCCGGCGGTGCTGGAGCTGTTGACGGCTTCGCTGGCGGGCGGCCCGACCGGGCGGCGCAGCGCGGAGTTCTTCGACTGGAAGCACCGGGACGGCCCGTTCGGGGCGAGCCCGGGCCTGGTCGCGGTCGCGGCGGACGGGCGGATCGCGGGGGTGCGGCTGTTCCTGCGCTGGGAGTGGCGCGGCGGCGACGGGCGGACGGTGCGGGCGGTGCGCCCGGTGGACACCGCGACCCACCCGGACTTCCGGGGGCGCGGGATCTTCCGCCGGCTGACCACCGAGCTGCTGGCGGAGGTCTCCGGCGAGGCCGAGCTGGTGTTCAACACGCCGAACGGCAACAGCCTGCCGGGCTACCTGCGGATGGGCTGGCGGGAGCTGGGCCGGGTGCCGGTGGCGCTGCGGGTGGCCCGGCCGGTGTCGTTCGCCCGGGGCGCCCGGTCGGCGCTGGCCCGCCGCCCCGGCCCGGCGGGGCCGCCGCGCTGCGCACTGCCGTCCGCCGCCGGGTGGCTGGCCGCCCCGGACGCCCGGCTCGCGGAGCTGCTGGCCGAGCGGGCCCGGGCGGACGCGGCCGATCCGCGGCTGCACACCGTCCGCACCGCCGGCTACCTGGCCTGGCGGTACGGGGCGGCCCCGGGCCTGGACTACCGGGTGGCGACCGTGGAGCGGGGCGGCGAGCTGGTCGGGGTGGCGTTCGGGCGGCCCCGGCGGCGCGGCCCGCTGGCCGAGTTCACGCTGTCCGAGCTGATCGTCCGCCCGGGCGACCGGGCCGCCGCCGGGCGGCTGCTGCGCGCGGCGGCCGACGCGGGCTGCGACCACGCGGCGACCCACCTGTCCCCCGGCACCGAGGCCGCCGCGGCCGGGCTGCGGGCGGGCTGCGTGCGGGCGCCGCGCACCGGCATGGTGCTGGCCGCCCGCACCCCGACCGGCCCGCTGCCGGCCGGACGCACGCTGGCCGACTGGCGGTTCAGCCTCGGCGACCTGGAGGTCTTCTGATGGCGGCCCCGTCCGCCGCCGCCCCCGCCCACCGGCGTCCGCGCCGCCGCCCCGCCCGCCGGCCCGGCTGGGCGCGGTGCTGCGGCGCGGCCGGCCGGCGGCACTGGCCTGGGCGGTGGTGCTCGGCTACGTCACGGTCTTCGTGCTGGCGATGGTGCACACCACGTACGACACCTGGGGGGCGCTGCTGGTGGCGCCCGCGCTGATGGCGATCGGCACGCCGGTGCTGGCCCGGGTGGCGGCGGGCAACCCGGAGCGCGGGGTGTTCAAGCTGCTGATGGTGGCGATGGCGGCGAAGCTGGCCTGCGCCTTCCCGCGCTACCTGATGGCGTTCGTGCTGTACGGCGGCGCGGCGGACGCCAAGATGTACGACCAGAAGGGCTCCGAGCTGGCCCGGTACCTGACCACCGCCGACCTCTCCGCCGGGCTGCACTACGACCTGGGGATGAAGGTCGCGGGCACCGGCTTCGTGATCATCGTGACCGGCGTGGTCTACGCGGTCACCGGGCCGACCCTGGTCGGCGGCTTCCTGGTGTTCTCCTGGATCGGCTTCTGGGGGCTGCTGTTCTTCTGGCGGGCGCTCCAGATCGCCTTCCCGGAGGCCGACTCCCGGCGCTACGCGAAGCTGGTGTTCTTCCTGCCCTCGCTGCTGTTCTGGCCGTCCAGCATCGGCAAGGACGCCTGGATGATGTTCTGCCTGGGCCTGACCACGTACGGGGTGGCCCGGCTGCTGGACCGGCGGTTCGGGGCGTTCGCCTGCATCGCGTTGGGCTCGCTGGGCACCGCGATGGTGCGCCCGCACGTGACGGTGCTGGCGGGGGCCGGCCTGAGCGTGGCGTACCTGCTGCGCAAGCGGCCGCGGCAGGTGTCGGCGCTGGGGCCGCTGCGCACGGTGCTGACGGCGGCGGTGCTGGCGGTGGGCGTGATGCTGATGCTCCAGCAGGTGTCGACCTTCTTCGGCACCAGCGGCACCGGCGGGGACGCCGTCAACCAGGTGCTGTCGGAGACCTCGCGGCGCACCTCGCAGGGCGACTCGGTGATCAACGCGGCGACCGCGGACGAGCCGGCGCCCGCGTTCAGCCTCAACCCGCTCAAGCTGCCGATGTCGGTGGTCAGCGTGCTGTTCCGGCCGTTCCCGTTCGAGGCGTCGAACGTACAGAACCTGATCCAGTCGGTGGAGTGCTTCGCGCTGCTGGTGATGTTCATCCGGGCCTGGCCGCAACTGGCCCGGATTCCGCGGCTGTTCGTCCAGCGCTCCTACGTGGCCTTCACCGTGGTGTACGCGCTGCTGTTCTGCTGGGCGTTCTCGACCATCAACAACATGGGCATCCTGTCCCGCGAGCGGGTGCAGGTGCTGCCGCTGGTCCTGGTGCTGCTGGCGATCCCCCGGCCGGCCGCGGCCGGGCCGGTGCGCCGCCGCCGGCCGCCGCTCTGGCGCGCCAGCCCGGCCAGTGGGCGCCGCCCGCCCGGGCCCCGAACCCCCGGCCGCCGTCGGCGCGCCGGCTCCGTCCCGAACCCAGGGGGGCTCGACCTCATGACGACCGACCAGAACCGCCCCGCCGCCCTCGGCGGCGCGCCCGCCTTCCCCGACGGCCTGCCGCTGACCCGGGTCCGGGTGCCCGACCGGGAGGCGCTGCTCGGGCGGCTCGCCGGGGTGCTCGACTCCGGGATGCTCACCAACGGCCCGCTGGTGCGCGAACTGGAGGAGCGGGCCGCCGAGTTGATGCAGGTGCCGCACGTGGTGGCGGTCTCCAACTGCACGGCCGGCCTGATGCTGGTGCTCCAGGCCGCGGGGGTGGACGGGCGGCGGCCGGTGCTGATGCCGGGCTTCACCTTCTCGGCGACCGCGCACGCCGCGCACTGGGCCGGCGGCACCCCGCTGTTCGCCGAGGCCCGGGAGGAGGACATCACCCTGGACCCGGCCGACGCCGAGGCCCGGCTGAAGGCCGCCGACGCGCCCGCCGCGCTGATGGCCACCCACGTGTACGGAACGCCGTGCCAGACCGAGGAGTTGCAGCGGGTCGCCGACGCGGCCGGGCTGCCGCTGGTGTACGACGCCGCGCACGGCCTGGGCTCGAAGCGGCGCGGCGTGCCGGTGGGCGGCTTCGGCCTGGCCGAGGTGTTCTCGATGAGCCCGACCAAGGTCGCGGTGGCCGGCGAGGGCGGCCTGGTCGCCACCCGGGACGCCGCGCTCGCCCGGACCCTGCGCACCGCCCGCGACTACGGCAACCCCGGCGACTACGACACCCTGTTCCCCGGTCTGAACGCCCGGATGAGCGAGCTGCACGCCGCGGTCGGCCTGACCTGGCTGGCCGGCCTGCCCGAGCGGGTCGCCCACCGGGGCGCGCTGGTCGCCGAGTTCGCCCGCGCCACCGCGGGCCTGCCCGGCCTGCGGCTGGCCCTGCCGGAGGAGGGCGACACCTCGACCTTCAAGGACCTCACACTGATCCTGGACCCGGACGCCTTCGGCCTCGACAACCGCCAACTGGCCGACGCGCTGCGGGCCGAGGGCATCGACACCCGCCGCTACTTCTTCCCGCCGGTGCACCGGCAGCGCGCCTACGCCCACCTCGGCCAGGCGGACGGCCTGCCCCGCACCGACCGGCTGGCCGCCTCGGTGCTGACCGTCCCGCTGTGGTCGCACATGGACGCCGCGACGGTCCGCCGGGTCGCCGACGCGGTGGTGCGCGTCCAGCCCTTCGCGGCCGAGCTGGCGGCGGGCGCGGCGCGCGGCTGAGCCGGTCCGGGCGCGCGGCCGAGCCGGACCGGGCGCGCGGCCGAGGCGGTCCGCCGGGCCCGGCCGCCGAGCCCGTCCGATCGACTCTCGCAAGGCGGTTCGGGCATTAGTCGGATCAGGTGAACTCGGTTGGACCGGGGGGAGGTTGACCCGCCAGGATGGCCGCCATGTTCAAGGGATTCCGCAGCTTCCTGCTGCGCGGCAACGTGGTCGACCTCGCGGTCGGCATCGTCATCGGCGCCGCCTTCACCGCCGTCGTCACCGGTTTCGTCGCAGCCTTCCTGACCCCGCTGATCGGCATCGCCTCCGGCGCGGTCGGCGACTTCAGCAAGGAGGCGTTCGACGTCGCCGGCGTCACCTTCCCGTACGGCGCGTTCCTCCAGGCGCTGATCAGCTTCGTGCTGGTCGCCGCGGTGATCTACTTCGCCGTGGTGGTGCCCGTCGGCAGGCTGCAGAACCGCTTCTACCGGTCAAGGACATCCCGGTGGCCAAGGCCGACTGCCCGAGTGCCTCAGCACCGTCCCGGCCGCCGCGACCCGGTGCGCCCACTGCACCACCGAACTGGCCGGCCGACCGGGCTTCCCCGCCCAGGCCGTCGCGAGCGCGACCGCCCGCTGAGCGCCCTTCCGCACGACCCCCGGCCCGGACGGCTCCCCCGTCCGGGCCGGACCGCTTCCCGACGGCGGTCCGGGCCGCCGCGCCTTAACGGAACCTTGGCGCAGCCTTTCGGCTGACCGGATCGGTGGCTTTTGTCCGGCCCCGGACGGGCCCGGATGAGCGCGGGGTGCACGGCCGGTGGACCCCGGATGACCGAAACCGGACGCCCATTCGCCCGACTCTGTACGGCATTGCCCGATTCGGGCGAGCGAAGAGTCTGTAAACAGTTGAACTCCAGGCCGTTCCGCTCTCCTCAGCAGGCACGTTGTGGGCTTACGGTATGCCCCATGACCTCGCCCCGCTCCTACGACGGAGTCGGCTACCCCCTCCGTCCTTCTCCTCCGGCACGCCCATCTACGACAGCCTGGTCGCAGAGCGCGGCATCCCGCAGATCGCACCGATCAACGTGCCCCCGGCCCTCCCGGCCGCGTCCTGGTCCTCCGCCTACGGCAGCGGTTTCGGCACCGGTCCCGACTCCTCCCAGTCGAACCTGCCCGCCCTGCCCCGGCCCGTCTCGCCCTCGGCCCGGCCCGAGCAGCACCCCGGCCCCGGCGCCGTACATCCCGGCCCAGCCCGGCTACGCCAACGCCCCGCAGCCCCCGCAGCCCGGCTACGCGAGCGCCCCGCAGGGCTTCGGCCAGCGCCCGGCCGCCCCGGCCTACCGCAGCCCGGGCAGGGCTACCCGGCCCCGCAGGCCCCCGGCGGCTTCGCCGCGGCCCCGCAGAGCTTCACGCCGACCTTCAACTCCCAGCAGTTCGGCGCCCAGCCCGCCCCGCAGCAGCAGTCGTTCGGCGACCAGTCCTTCGGCGGCACCACCCTGCGCCCGGCGGCCGCCCCGCAGCAGTACCCGCAGTACCGGCAGTACCCGCAGGCAGGCTGAGAACCCCTCCGGGGGCGAGGTCACCACGCAACGGAGCGTTTTCTCCCCCACCGTCCGCCCGCGCACCCCACCGGGGCGGACCCGCACCGCCACGGTTCCCCGTGCCCCGCCAGGGGCCCGGGGAACCGTCGTACCCGCCTGCCGAAGGCCCGCCCGCCTGGCAGGATGGGCGCCATGCCCCGTCTCGCCGCCCTGCACCTGTACCCCGTCAAGTCGATGTACCGGCTCAGCCCGCCGTCCGCCGCGGTGCAGCCCTGGGGCCTGGCCGGGGACCGCCGCTGGATGCTGGTCGGCGCCGACGGCACCGCCCTCACCCAGCGCGACGAGCCCGCGATCGGGCAGTTCCGCCCGCCCCGTCCGCCGACGGCGCGTCGCTCACCCTGACCGGCCCGGACGGCGACGTCCACACCCTGCCCGCGCCCAGCCTCGCCGCCGGCGCCCCCGAGGCCGACGTCAGCGTCTTCGGCACCCGCTTCTCCGCCGCCGAGGCCGGCAAGGACACCTCCGCCTGGCTGGCCGAACGGCTGCCCGCCAAGCTCGGCGAGGTCCGGCTGGTCCACCTGGACCGCCCGGCCACCAGCCGCCCGATCAACCCGAAGTACGCCGCCCCGGACGAGACCGTCTCGATGGCCGACGGCTTCCCGCTGCTGCTCACCACCACCGCCTCGCTCGACGAGCTGAACGCCCGGATCGCCGCCGACCACCCGGACGACCCGCGCAAGGGCGCGGCGCTGCCGATGGAGCGCTTCCGCCCCAACCTGGTGGTGTCCGGCACCGCGCCGTGGGCCGAGGACGGCTGGCGGCGAATCCGGGTCGGCGGGCTGGAGTTCCGGGTGGCGAAGCCGTGCGGGCGCTGCGTGGTGACCACCACCGACCAGGAGACCGGCGAGCGGCGCGGCCCCGAGCCGCTGCGGGCGCTGGGCCGCCACCACCGCTTCGGCCAGAAGCTGGTGTTCGGCCAGAACCTGGTCCCGGTCCGCCCGCCGGGCCCGCCGAGGTGCTGGGGACGCTGGCGGTCGGCGACCGGGTGGAGCTGCTGGAGGAGACGCCGGCGCCGCTGCCGGACCGCCGCTGACCGGCGCCGACCGGCGCCGACGCGCCGCCGCGGGGCCGCCCGCCCGCGCCGTCAGCCGCGTGCACCCGGAACCACCCCCGGCCCCGGTCGTTGAACCGGGCGCCGGACCCGGACGGCGGTCCGCCGGGAACGCCCCGCGCGCTACGGTGGGGTGATCGCGCAGCGTCCCGACGCAACCGACGCGACCGACGAAGGCGGGGATGACAGATCGTCATGGGTGAGCTCAGGGTCCGGGTCACGCAGGACAGCGCCTCGCGTTGGCGCCGGCGCAGCGGGGAGTACGCCACCCTCCGCGAGGCCCTGGAGGCCGCCGAGCCCGGCGACACCCTGACGCTCCGCGCCGGGACGTTCCGCGAGGCGGTGCTGGTCGACCGGGCGGTGACGCTGGTGGCCGAGGACGGGCCGGGCAGCGTGCGGATCTCCCGCGCCGGAGAGCGCGGTGCGCGGCGGCACCGCGCTGACCGTGACGGCCGCGGCCACCGTCCGCGGCCTGGTGGTGGAGGGCTCCGACCGCTCCGCCCCGGCGGTGCTGCTGGCGGGCGCGGACGGCGCGGTGCTGGCCGAGTGCCGGGTGGAGGCCGCCGCCGCGGTGGGCGTGGAGCTGGACGACGGCGCCGATGCCCGGCTGGTGGACTGCGTGGTGGAGAACCCGACCGGCCTCGGGGTGCGGCTGCGCGCCCGGTCCCGGCCGAACTGCTGGACTGCGAGATCACCTCGGCCGGGCAGAGCGGCCTGGCGGTGCTGACCGGCTCCCGGCTGCGCGCCGAGCGGGTCAAGGTCCGGCGGGCCGGCGGGGCGGGCGTCCTGCTGGCCGACCCGGGGACGCTGGCGGAGCTGATCGGCTGCGAGATCGCGGAGGTGCGCGGCTCGGGCGTGCAGGCCGAGGCGCAGGCGGTGGGCCGGCTGACCGACTGCACGGTGCACCGGGTCTCCGGCAACGGCCTGAGCCTGGACACCGGCGCCGAACTCGAACTCTCCTCCTGCCGGGTGCACGAGGTGCCGGAGAACGCGGCGGACCTGCGCGGCGGCGCGAAGCTGACGCTGCGCCAGGTCACCGTGCACGGCTTCGGCCGGGGCGCGCTCTCGGTCTGGGACGGCGGCACCAGGGTGGTCGCCGAGGGCTGCCGCTTCCACTCCGCGCAGGGCGACTACCCGGCGCTGTGGGTGAGCGACGGCGCGGCCGTGGAGCTCACCGACTGCGCCCTGGACGACCTCCCGGACGCCCTGTTCGTGCTCGACCAGGGCTCGTCCGCGACCGCCCGGGACTGCTCGTTCAGCGGCATCCGCTCCTCCGCCGTCTCGGTCAGCGGCGGTGCCGCCGCGCACCTGTCGGGCTGCCGCATCCAGGGCGCGGGCACCGGCCTGTGGTTCCGCGACCACGGCTCCGGCGGCCTGCTGACCGACTGCGAGATCTCGGACGTCGCGACCGGCGTGATCGTCACCAAGGGCGCCGACCCGGTGCTGCGCGAGTGCACCGTGCGCGGCGCGAGCGAGGCCGGGGTGTACGTGTCGGCGCAGGGCCGGGGCGAGTTCGACACCGTACGGGTCTCGCAGGGTGGCTTCGGCTTCCACGTGATCGACGGCTGCCGGACCCGGCTGATCCGCTGCCGGGCCGAGCGCAACGCCCGGGCCGGGTTCGAGTTCTCCGAGCCGGGGCCGGTCGCCGAGGGCTGCACCTCGGACGACGCGGCGCCGCTCGGGCCCCCGGCCACGGCGGCCCTGCCCGCCGGACCCGGCCTGCCCGCCCTGCCCGTTGGGGCGGTGCCCGGGCCGGCCGCCCCGCCGCTGGCCACCCTGGTGCAGACCTCCGCCACCGCCGCCGCCACCGCCGTGATCGGGCCGATCCCGGACTGCCGCCCGGCGGACGTGGCGCTGGCCGAACTCGACGCCCTGGTCGGCCTCGCCACGGTCAAGCAGGAGGTGCGCACCCTGATCGACCTGATCTCGGTCGGCCGGGCCCGCCAGCGGGCCGGGCTCAAGGCCCCCTCCCCGCGCCGCCACCTGGTCTTCACCGGCTCCCCCGGCACCGGCAAGACCACCGTCGCCCGGCTCTACGGCGAGATCCTGGCCTCCCTCGGGGTCCTCCAGCGCGGCCACCTGGTCGAGGTCGCCCGGCTCGACCTGGTCGGCGAGCACATCGGCTCCACCGCGATCCGCACCGCCGCCGCCTTCGACAGGGCCCGCGGCGGCGTCCTGTTCATCGACGAGGCGTACGCGCTGGCCCCGGAGGACGGCGGCCGGGACTTCGGCCGGGAGGCGATCGACACCCTGGTCAAGCTGATGGAGGACCACCGCGACGCGGTCGTGGTGATCGTGGCCGGGTACACCGCGGAGATGGAGCGCTTCCTCTCCGCCAACCCCGGCCTCTCCTCGCGCTTCTCCCGCACCGTCACCTTCCCCGACTACACCGCCGGCGAGCTCCTCGACATCGCCCGCGCCCAGGCCGCCGAGCACGAGTACCGGCTCGCCGACGCCACCGAGAGCGCCCTGCTCCGCCACTTCACCGGCATCGACCGCAGCGCCGGCTTCGGCAACGGCCGCACCGCCCGCCAGGTCTTCGAGACCATGGTCGAACGCCACGCCTCCCGGGTCGCCCACCTCCCCTCCCCCACCACCGAGGACCTCCAGCTCCTGGTCCCGGCCGACCTGCCGGGCTGACCCCATGTCCGATCGCCGGCCGGCTCGTTGAGCCCGGCGTGGGAAAGCGACCGCCGTGGCTGGTGCCGGACGAGCTGTGGGACGAGGTAGAGCCGCTGCTGCCGGTGCGGCGGCGGACGGGGACGGGACGGCCGTCACTGGGCGACCGGGGGTGCCTGCAGGGCATCCTGTTCGTGCTGCACACCGGCATCCAGTGGGAGTGGCTGCCGCAGGAGCTGGGCTTCGGCTCCGGGATGACCTGCTGGCGCCGCCTGCGCGAGTGGCAGGACACCGGCGTCTGGGACCGCCTCCAGGGCGTGCTGCTGAGCGAGTTGGACCGCGCGGGCGACCTGGACTGGTCCCGCGTCGGCCGCTGAGCGCGGGCCCCGGCGGCGGCCCGCGCGCCGCGCCCCGGTGAACGGCCGCGGGCGAGGGCTGGCACACTGGCCGGCGGGGGTGGTCCCGGGTGCGGATCGGTGTGCTGGGCCCGTTGGAGGTCCGGGGGTCGGAGGTCGCGGGGGCGCGGCTGCGGGGGCTGCTGGTGCGGCTGGTGGTGGACGCGGGTCGGGCCGTGCCGTCCGAACGGCTGGTGGAGGACCTCTGGGGCGGGGCGCCGCCCGCCGCGCCGGGCAACGCGTTGCAGACGCTGGTGTCGCGGCTGCGGGCCCTGGGCGGGCGGGACGTGGTGGTGGCGGTGGCGGGCGGCTACCGGCTGGGGGCGGGCCGGGCGAGGTCGACGCGGTGGAGTTCGAGCGGCTGCTGGCGGTGGCCCGCGCGCCGGCCGCCCCGGCGGAGCGGCTGGTGGTGCTGCGGCGGGCGCTGGGGCTGTGGCGCGGTCCGGCGCTGGCAGAGTTCGCCGGTGCGGAGTTCGCGGACGGCGCGGCGCGGCGCTGGGAGGAGCTGCGGCTGGCGGCCGTCGAGGACCGGGTGGAGGCCGAGTTGGCGCTCGGCCTGCACCGGGGCCTGGTGGCCGAGTTGGAGGGGCTGGCCGCCGCGCACCCGCTCCGGGAACGGCTGCACGGCCTGCTGATGCGCGCCCTGGCGGCCTCCGGCCGGCGGGCGGCCGCGCTGGAGCGGTACGAGCGGACCAGGCGCGAGCTGGCCGAGCAGCTCGGCGTGGACCCGTCCGCCGAACTGGCCGCGCTCCACCTCGCGCTGCTGCGCGGCGAGCCCGCCGCCGTGCCCGTACCCGTGCCCGCGCCCGCCGCCGGGCCGGGGCCGCGCCGCTCCAACCTGCCGCTGGCGCTGACCAGTTTCGTCGGCCGCGAGCAGGAGCGGGCGGCGGTGCGCGAACTGCTCGGCAAGGCAAGGCTGGTGACGCTGACCGGGCCCGGCGGGGCGGGCAAGACCCGGCTGGCGGTGGAGGTCGCGGCGGAGCTGGCGGACCGGTACCCGGACGGGGTGTGGCTGGTGCCGCTGGCGCCGGTGGGTTCGTCCGCCGAGGTGGCGCAGGCCGCGCTGCTGGCGGTCGGCGTCCCGGACGTGCTGCGGGTGGGCGAGCCGCTGGGCGTGCTGCCGCCGCCGGTCGAGCGCCTGGCGGAGGCACTGGAGCACCGCCGGCTGCTGCTGGTGCTGGACAACTGCGAGCACCTGCTGGACGGGGCGGCCGAGTTGGCGGCCGGGCTGCTGTCCCGGGCCCCGCACGTCCGGGTGCTGGCCACCAGCCGGGAGCCGCTCGGGCTGACCGGCGAGTCGCTGTGCCCGGTGCCCTCGCTGCCGCTGCCACCGCTCGCCCCGGAGGCCGCGGCCGGCCCGGACGCGGTGCTCGGCTCCCCCGCCGTGCGGCTGTTCGCGGACCGGGCCGCCGCGGTCCGGCCGGGCTTCCGGGTCGACGCGGACCGCGCGCCGCTGGTGGTGGACATCTGCCGGGCGCTGGACGGCATCCCGCTGGCGATCGAGCTGGCGGCGGCCCGCACCAGGTCGCTGACGCTGCGGCAGATCGCGGACCGGCTCGACGACCGCTTCCGGCTGCTGGCCGGCGGCGACCGGGCGGCGCTGCCCCGGCACCGGACGCTGCGGGCGGTGGTCGACTGGAGCTGGGAGCTGCTGGAGGACGCCGAACGCGCGGTGCTGGCGGGCCTGTCGGTGTTCGCGGGCGGGGCGACGCCGGTCCACGCCGAGCGGGTGTGCGGGCCGCTGGCGCCGGGGGCGGACGTGATCGGGGTGATCGCCGCGCTGATCGACAAGTCGCTGGTGCGGGCGGTGGAGGACGGCGCGGGCGGCGAGGTCCGCTACCAGCTGCTGGAGACCGTCCGGGCGTACGCCGCCGAGAGGTCGGCGGAGTCCGGCGCGGCGGCCCGCACGGCGGACGCGCACGCCGCGTGCTTCCTGGCGCTGGCCGAGCGGGCCGAGCCGGAGCTGCGCGGCCCGGAGCAGGTGCGCTGGTCGGCACGGCTGGACGCGGAGCGGGACAACCTGCACGCCGCGCTCGGCCACCTGGTCGCGGCGGGCGACGCGGCGGGCGCGCTGCGGCTGGCGGGCGCGCTGGTCTGGTTCTGGATCACCGGTGACCGCGCGGGCGAGGCCGGCGGCTGGGCGCTCGCCGTCCGCGAGCTGGTCGGCGGGCGGGTCCCGCCGGGCCTGGCCGACGCCCACGCGCTGTGCACCACCGTCGCCGTCCTGGTGGGCACCGTGGGCGGCCCCGAGGAGCCCGGTCCGGCGGCGGTCCGGCAGGCCGTGGCGACGGTCCTGGCGACCGTCCCGGACCGGCCGGCCCACCCGGTGCTGCACCTGCTCCGGCCCGGCTGCGCGCTGCTGCTGGACGACCGGCCGGCCGGCCTGCGCGGCCTGCGCGAACTGCTCGGCCACGCCGACCCGTGGGTCCGGGCGGCGGCCCGCCTGGGGCTCGGCCACCTCGCCCTGGACGAGGGCCGGTTGGAGCTCGCCACCGAACACCTCGAGCGCGCCGACCGGGCGTTCGAGCGGATCGGCGACCGGTGGGCCCGCAACGCGGCGATCGGCGGGCTGCTCGAACTGGCCCTGATCCGCGGCGACGGCCCGACCG
Source organism: Kitasatospora fiedleri (assembly GCF_948472415.1). Classification (NCBI taxonomy): domain Bacteria; kingdom Bacillati; phylum Actinomycetota; class Actinomycetes; order Kitasatosporales; family Streptomycetaceae; genus Kitasatospora; species Kitasatospora fiedleri. The sequence continues at coordinate 1,602,127 of NZ_OX419519.1, forward strand.
CCGTCCGGCTCGGCGAGGAGGCGTACCGGACGGGCGCGGAGACGGCGGGAGCGGACCACTGCGCCCCGGTGCTGGTCCAGTTGGGCCGGGCTCGGGCCGAGGCGGGCGACCCGGTGCGCGGGCGGCAGGACCTCGAACGGGCCGTCGGCATCGCCGAACGCCTCGGCGAACCCGCGAACGCCGCCGCCGGACTGCTCGCCCTCAGCGACCTCGCCCGCCGCTCCGGCGACCTGGTCGCGGCCCGCGCACCGCTGCTGCACGCCCTGGAGTCGCTCGACGCCCGGACCGGCCGCGCCGAACCGCGCCGGGCGGCGGCCCTGGTGCACAGCCGGCTCGGCTGTCTCGCCGAACAGCAGCACGACCTCGACGAGGCCGCCCGCCGGCACGCCGAGGCCCTGGCCGCCCTCCGCCAGGACCCGCACCGCCGCACCCGGGCCGTCCTCGCCGAGGGCCTGGCCGCACTCGCCGCCGCCCGCGGCGCACACCGGCACGCCGCCGAACTCCTGGGCGCCGCCCACACCCTGCACGGCTACCGCCCCACCCGCAGCCCCGACGCCGCCCGCGCCACCGAAGCCGCCACCCGCGCCCTCGGCCCCACCGCCTTCGCCACCGCGTACGCCCACGGCCGCCACCAGCCCCCGGAGCTGCGCGTCTAGGTTGTGTCCGGCGGATCGTGCGACCTTCGGACGGTCGGATCGTCGTGCTGCTCACGGGGCGGGGAGATCCGACGAACGACGAGGGGGCGGCTGGAGCCGCACCTGCCGAAGTACGCTGCTGGGGAAGGCCGTTGGCGCGACCGCCGCCAGGCGGACCGGAGGCCGGTGGGCGTGGACGCGGCGGCGGGGAGAGAGGGCAATCGAGGAGTAGGCGGCGGACGCGAGGCCCGGAACCATGAGCCCTCACATCGTCCGCGTCGGGAGTAGCCCACCCATGCCGCACACCGAGACCGGCCCGCTCCACCCGCTGCCCGCCCCTTCGCCCGAGGCCGTGCGGTTACGTCGCCGCGCCGTCACCGCGACCGTGGTCGGGAACTTCGTGGAATCCTTCGACTGGCTGGCGTACGGTCTGTTCGCCCCGCTCTTCGCGGAGCGGTTCTTCCCCTCCGCCGATCCGACCACCTCGCTGCTGGGTGCCTTCGCGGTGCTCGGGGTGGGCGTGCTGGCCAGGCCGCTCGGCGGCGTGCTGCTGGGCCGGCTGGCGGACCGCCGGGGCCGCAAGCCGGCGCTGCTCCTGGCGATTCTCCTGATGACGGCCGGTTCGGTCCTGATCGGGAGCGCCCCGACGTACCGGCAGGCCGGGGTCCTCGCCCCGGTGCTGCTGCTCTGCGCCCGGCTCGCCCAGGGCATCTCCTCCGGCGGTGAGTGGCCCGCCGCGGCGGCGTACCTGATGGAACTGGCCCCGCCCCGCCGCAGGGGCCTCTACGGCAGCCTGTTCTCGCTCACCACCGCCGCGGGCGCGTTCACCGCCGCGATGCTCGGCGGCATGCTGACCGGCCTGGTGGGTCCCGGGGCGATGGAGACCTGGGGCTGGCGGGTGCCGTTCCTGATCGGCGGCGTGCTCGGGCTGGTCCTGCTGGCGCTGCGGAGCCGGATCACCGAGAGCGAGGTCTTCCGGCGCGAGGTGAGCTCCCGTCAGGACCGCAGCCCGCTGCGCGAGGTCCTGCGCACCCACCGGCGGCAGGTCCTGCGCTCCGTCCTCCTGGTGGCCGGGATGGCGACCGTCGGCAGCACCTGGACCTCGGTGATACCGGCGATGGGGCAGCGGCTGGCTCCGGACGGGACGATGTTCTGGGTCGTGGTCTGCGCCACCGCCGCGATGATCCTGCTCCAGGTGCCGATCGGCCTGCTCGCCGACCGGGTCGGGCCACGGCGGCTGCTGGTCGTGGCGAGCCTGCTCTTCGCCACCGGGGGCGCCTGGGCCTACCTCGCCATGACCGGCCGGTTCACCAGTCTGCTACTCGCCTACGGCAGCGGCGTGGTCTACCTGGTCTGCGTCACCACGGTCCTGCCCGCCCTGCTCGCCGAGATCTTCCCGCCCCGCGTACGCGCCCTGGGCATCGGCCTCCCCTACGCACTGACCAGCGCCGTCCTGGGCGGCACCACCCCGCTCCTGGCCACCCACCTCGGCAAGAACGGCCCGTCCGGCTGGTTCATCGCCGGCGTGGTGGCCGCCGTCCTCCTCGGCCTCGCAGCCACGGCGACCTCCGGTGCTTCCGACGCCGAACGATCCCAACCGGCGCACCCGGAGCCGGTGCCGCTGGGTTAGGGCCTGTCCGGCAAGATCCGCCGGACAGGGCCTGGCCCTGTCCGGCCGGGCGCGCACGCGCACCGGGGAGGAGCCGGCGGGCCCCCCGGCCCCGGCGCGCGGTCTACACCGGGGCGGGTGCCGTCCCGTCGGCGGTGGTGTCCGGCGCCGGTGCCGCGGTCCGGCCGGGGAGGAACAGCGCGGCGAGGACCGCGGCCAGCAGGGCGACCGCGCCGCAGGCGGTCAGGACCCCGCTCATGCCGTGGACGAAGGCGCCGTGCGCGGAGGCCAGCAGGGCGGGGTCGTGCAGGCGTGCGGCGACCTCGTCGGCGCCCGCGACCGAGTCCCGGGCGGTCGCGGCGGCGGGTCCCGGCAGGGCGTCCACGTCGATCCGGGCCAGGTAGCCGGCGCTCAGCAGGCTGCCCAGGCCCGCGACTCCGAGGACGCCGCCGACCTGCTGGAGCGTCTCCAGCAGGCTGGTGCCGACGCCGGTCCTCTCCTCCGGGAGGGAGGCCATCACGAGGCTGGTGGACGGCACGACGACCAGGCCGAAGCCGACGCCGACCACCGCCAGCCAGAGCGCGGTGAACCCGTACCCGCTGTCCGGCGCGGCACCCGCGCCGAGGAACACGCCCACGGCCAGCGCCACCAGCCCGGCCGGGGCGACCACCCGGGCGCCGATCCGCGGCACCAGTCCCTCGCTCAGCGCGGCGGACACCATCAGCCCGCCGATCAGCGGCAGCACCCGCAGGCCGGTGCCGAACGCGTCGTACCCCTGGACGGTCTCCAGGTACTGCGGCACCACGAACAGGATGCCCATCACCGTGAAGTTGCCGAACACGGCCGTCAGCGTGCCCCAGGAGAACCGGCGGTCGGCGAACAGCGCCAGGTCGACCAGCGGTTCGGCGGCCCGGCGCTGCTGCCGCACGAACAGCGCCAGCAGCACCGCCGCCGCGCCCAGCGCGCCCAGCACCGCCGGGTCGGTCCAGCCGTCGGTCGGGACCAGGATCGTCCCGTAGACCAGCGCGGTGAGGCCGACCGTGCCCAGGGCCGTGCCGAGCCCGTCGAACGGCGCCGTGCCGGTCCGGTCCCGCGGACCGTCGCCGGGCAGCAGCAGGGTGCCCGCCAGCAGGGCGACCGCCACCACCGGGACGTTGAACAGGAACACCGAGCCCCACCAGAAGTGGTCCAGCAGCCAGCCGCCGATCACCGGCCCGGCGGGCATGCCCAGCGCGGCGGCGGCCGTCCAGACCGCGATGGCCCGGGGGACCTCCTCCTTGGGGAAGATCCGCGACAGCAATGCCATCGAGATCGGCATGATCATCGCCGCGCCGAGGCCCATCGCCGTCCGCACCGCGATCACCCCGCCCGCGGACCCGGTGAAGGCCCCCGCCAGCGAGGCCGCGCCGAACAGGCCGACACCCGCGGTCAGCACCCGCTTGTGCCCGAGCCGGTCCCCGATCCGCCCGACCGGCAGCATCGCCACGCTGAACGCCAGCAGGTAGCCGCCACCGATCCAGAGCAGTTCCGCGCTGTCCGCCCCCAGGTCCCGGGCCAGCGTCGGCAGCGCCACGTTGATGATCGTCCCGTCCAGCCCGATCACCAGCACGGTCACCACCAACGCCCCCAGCGCCCACCACCGCCGGGCCGAACGAACCGCTTCCACCATCACGCCCTCCAGGACATCCGTGCCGATCCCCCCACCCTCCCGGGGGCCCTTGGCACGGCGCTGGCACGCCGCTGGCACGGCGCCGGCACGCGGGCCGCACCCGGCCCCGCCCTCGCCTATAGCCGCGATTGAAATCCTAGCGACGCTAGACATCCGGCCGACCGCCATTCTAGCATCGATCCTGTCGCTAGCGCCGCTAACCAAGAAGCGGTGGACGTCACTTCACACCACACCCAGGGGGAACCACCATGTCCGCGAACGCCCTCACCGCCGCCGCCCCGGTCGGCAGCCGCCTGCGCGTCCACCTCGCCACCGTGTGCACGGTCCTGGTCGCGCTGGGCATCGGCTACGTCGGCCTCTCCTACCTCGTCGCCCCGGAGAGCACCGCCTCCGGTTTCGGCCTGCCGGAGTGGCCGCACGGCGGGGCCGCCGCGTTCGGCAACCTCAAGGGCGTCCGGGACGTGGCCTCCGGCCTGGTCCCGCTGGCCCTGCTGCTGACCGGCCACCGCCGGGCGCTCGGCTGGGCGCTGCTCGCGGAGTCGGTCACCCCGTTCGGCGACTGCGCCACCATCCTGGCGCACCACGGCAGCACGGCGACGGCCTTCGGCGTCCACTTCACCACCGCGCTCCTCGTGGTCGCCACCGCCGCCCTGCTGCTCACCGAGCGCACCGGCAAGCGGGACTGACGCCCGCGCGGCCCCCGACCTCCGGCCCTCGGCCCCCGGCCCCCGACCTCCGCCCCCCCCGGCCCCCGCCCCTCAGCCCTCGGCCCAGTCGCCGCCCGCGAGGAACCCCTCCAGGGCGGCGCGGTGCGGCCGGGGGTCGAGGTGCTCGGCGGCCAGCCACCCGTCCGAGTAGTACTTGTCGAGGTAGCGGTCGCCCGGGTCGCAGATCAGCGTGACGACGCTGCCGGTGCGGCCCTCGGCGCGCATCTCGGCGACGATCCGCAGCGCGCTCCACAGGCCGGTGCCGGTGGAGGCGCCGGCCTTCTTGCCGAGGAGGTCGGCCAGCAGGTGGACGGCGGCGATCGAGGCCGCGTCGGGGACCTTCATCATCCGGTCGATCGCGCCGGGCACGAAGGAGGGCTCCATCCGGGGGCGGCCGATGCCCTCGATCCGGGAGCCGGTGGGGCAGTGGGCGTCGGGGTCGTGGTGGACCCAGCCCTCGAAGAAGCAGGAGTTCTCCGGGTCGGCGACGCAGATCCGGGTGTCGTACTGCATGTAGCGGACGTAGCGGGCGATGGTCGCGGAGGTGCCGCCGGTGCCGGCGGTGGCGACAATCCAGGCCGGTTCGGGGTGGGGTTCGAGGCGGAGCTGGGCGAACACCGACTCGGCGATGTTGTTGTTGCCGCGCCAGTCGGTGGCCCGCTCGGCGTAGGTGAACTGGTCCATGTAGTGGCCGCCGGTCTCGGCGGCGAGTTCGGCCGCGGCGGCGTAGACCTGGCCCGCGTTGTCGACCAGGTGACACCGGCCGCCGTGGAACTCGATCAGTTCGATCTTGGCGCGGCTGGTGCCGCGGGCCATCACGGCGACGAAGGGGACGCCGATGAGCTGGGCGAAGTACGCCTCGGAGACGGCGGTGGAGCCGCTGGACGCCTCGATGACCGGGGCGTCGGGCCGGATCCAGCCGTTGCACAGGCCGTACAGGAACAGCGAACGGGCCAGCCGGTGCTTGAGGCTGCCGGTGGGGTGGGTGGACTCGTCCTTGAGGTACAGGTCGATGCCCCACTCGGCGGGCAGCGGGAAGCGCAGCAGGTGGGTGTCGGCGGAGCGGTTGGCGTCGGCCTGGACGCGGCGGACGGCCTCCTTGAGCCAGGCCCGGTACTCGGGGTCGGTCCGGTCCACGTCCTGGGTGTGGTCGCTCATCGCACGCTCTCCTCGCCGCCCGCCGGGGGCTCCGGCGCCGGGCACCCCGGCCCGGACCCCCGGATGCCCCACCCAGTGTAACAGTCGACTACGATAAGTGACGATTACCGAAGCCCCAGCTTCCCCTTATGGCAACGTGTGGCAACGCGGGGCGACCCGCGTCAACGGGCGGGGCGGCCGGGGCCGGTGGGGCGTCGAGCGGCTACTCCATGGGCACCGCCCGCCCGGTGACCCGGACCCGGCCGTCGCCCTCGACCAGGTCCACGGTGAGCACGCCCGGGCGGCCGAGGTCCTCGCCCTGGTGGAGGGTGAGGCGGGCGGCGGTGAGGCCGCGCAGCTCGCGCAGGTAGCCGCCGAAGGCCGCCGCGGCGGCGCCGGTGGCCGGGTCCTCGACCACGCCGCCCACCGGGAACGGGTCGCGGACGTGGTAGGTGGCGGCGTCCTGCTCCCAGACCAGCTGGAGGGTGGTCAGGTCGAGCCGCCGCATCAGCGCGGCGAGCGCGTCGAAGTCGTAGTCGAGGTCGGCGAGCCGGGCCCGGGTGGCCGCGGCGAGCACCAGGTGGCGCGCACCGGCGTAGGCGATCCGCGGCGGGAGCCGGTGGTCCAGCTCCTCCGCCCGCCAGCGCAGCGCGGCCAACGCCTCGGCGACGTCGGCCTCCGCCGCGTCCTCGACCGTCGCGGGGACGCTGGTCAGGGTGGCCCGGTAGCCGTCCGCGGCGCTCCCCGTGACGGTGACCGGCACCGGCCCGGCCTGGGTGGTGAACAGGAACTCGCCGGGGCCGTGCCGTTCGCCGAGGGCGACCGCGGCGGCGATGGTCGCGTGGCCGCAGAACGGGACTTCGGCCAGCGGGCTGAAGTAGCGGACGGCGTAGCCCCGCGGCCGGTCGGGGTCGGCGGTGAGGAAGGCGGTCTCGGAGTAGCCGAGGCGGGCGGCGAGGGCGAGTTGCTCCTCGTCGGTGAACGGGGCCGCGTCCAGCACCACCCCGGCGGGGTTGCCGCCGGCCGGGTCGGCGGTGAAGGCGGCGTAGTGCAGCGGTTCGGGACGGTGGCGCGGTGCGGTGCGGGTCATGCCTGCTGAACGGGACGGCCGGGGCCGGTGATTCCCGGAGCCCCCGCCAGGGCCGGTGCCGGGGCCGGAACGGCCCGGGGGACGGGCGTTCGGACGGGAACGCTAGACTGCCGCATCCCGCTCGCACGGCATCGAGGAAAGAAGAACATGGCTGAGGTCCACCCGAAGGTAGTTGTGGTTGTTCCGACCTACAACGAACGGGAGAACCTGCCGGTCCTGGTCGGCCGGCTGGCCGACCTCGGTATGGAGAACCTGCACGTGCTGGTCGTCGACGACAACTCCCCGGACGGGACCGGCGAGGTCGCGGACAAGCTGGCGGCCGAGTCGGGCGGCACCGTCTCGGTGCTGCACCGGACCGAGAAGGACGGCCTGGGCCGGGCCTACATCGCGGGCATGTCGCGGGCGCTGGAGGACGGCGCCGACATCGTGGTGCAGATGGACGCCGACCTGTCGCACCCGCACACCGCCGTCCCGGCGATGGTGGAGAAGCTGACGGGGACGGACGCCTCGGTGGTGCTGGGCTCGCGCTACGTGCCGGGCGGCTCGACCGCCTCGGAGTGGCCGTGGCACCGCAAGGCGCTGTCGGCCTGGGCGAACTTCTACGTCAACGCGATCCTCCAGCTGAAGGTGAAGGACGCCACGGCCGGCTTCAAGGCGTGGGAGGCCGAGGCGCTGCGCCGGGTCGACCTGGACTCGGTGCGCTCGAACGGCTACTCGTTCCAGGTCGAGATGAACCACCGGGTGGTCCGGCAGGGCATGCGGATCGCCGAGGTGCCGATCCGCTTCGAGGAGCGGGTCGAGGGCATGTCGAAGATGAGCCTGGGCGTGCAGCTGGAGTCCGCGGTGGCCCCCTGGAAGCTCCGCTTCGGCAAGTAGGTTCGGCAAGCAGGTTCGGCAAGTAGGCGAGTGGGCGAGTGGGCCGGTAGGTACGTGGACACGTAGGCAGGCGGTCGGCGCGGCGGCTCCGCGGGGCCGCCGGACGGCGCGGGTGACGGGACGTCGGCCCGCGCCGTTCCGCGCTCTCCCCCCGCTCCGGCCCCGGGCGGTTCAGGGCGCGGCGACGGCCTGCGGGTCGTCCAGGTAGGGCTCCCAGGCGAGTTCGGCCGCGCCGACCAGCCCGGCGTGGACGGCCTGGGCGGGGACGATCGGGATGCGTCCGCTGCGGCCCCACAGGCAGCGTTCGGCGACCACCGCGGCGAGCCGGTCGGGGGCGGCGGCGAGCAGGTCGAGGTGCAGGCCGCTGAGCACGATCCGGTCGGGGTTGAGGATGTTGACCAGCCCGGCGAGGCCGAGGCCGAGCCGGTCGACGACGTGTGCGAGGGCGTCGGCGGCGGTCGGGTCGTGGGCCAGCGCGCGGGCCTGCGGGAGCAGCGGGCGGTCCGGGTCGGGGTGGCGGTCCGCGGCGGCGAACAGCGCGCCGGTGTCGGTCTCGGCGTTGAGGCAGCCGCGGTTGCCGCAGGCGCAGGGGCGGCCGAGCGGGTCGACGGTGACGTGGCCGACCTCCAGGGCGAGGCCGGAACTGCCGGTGTGCAGGCGGCCGTCGATGACCAGGGCGCCGCCGACGCCGCGGTGGCCGGAGGTGACCAGCAGCAGGTGGCGGGCGCCGCGGCCGGCGCCGTGCCGGTGTTCGGCGAGGGCGGCGAGGTTGGCGTCGTTGGCGACGGCGGTGGGCAGTGCGGCGCGGGCGCGCGGGCCGAGGTCGGTGCGGGCGACCTGTTCGGCGAAGAGCGCGGCGGCGGGGGTGCCGGAGGGCCAGCCGAAGTGCAGGGCGGCGAGGGCGGTGCCGTCGGGTTCGGTGACGGGGTTGGGCAGGGCGAGCGCGAAGCCCAGGACCCGGCGGCGGCTGTCGCGGGCGAGCCGGGCGCCGGTCTCGGCGACGGCGCCGAGCAGCGCGGCGGGCGAGGTGTCGGCGGGCAGCGGCAGGTGGACGGGGTCGAGGAGCCGTCCGCCGAGTCCGGCCAGGGTGGCGGAGATCCCGTCGGCGTGCAGTTGGGCGGCGAGGACGGCCGGTCCGGGATCGGCCGGGGCGAGGCGGTGCGAGGGGCGGCCCCGGCCGCCGCCGGCCGGGCGGGAGTCGACGGTGATCAGGCCGAGCGCCTCCAGTTCGCCGGTGACGGCGCCGGCGGTGGCGCGGGTGACGTCCAGGGCGCCGGTGAGTGCGGAGCGGGTGGGGGCCTGTCCGGTGTGGATCAGGCGCAGGGCCGGTCCGAGCAGGGTGCGGCCGCGGTCGGGCGCGGGCCGCCGGGCCGGGCTCGGGCTCGGATTCTGGCTGGGATTCGGGCTTGAAGGTGTGTGCGGCACTCCCCTATTCTGACTTTGTGCCGCTACTAAACAAAACAGAAGCCCGCCCCGTCAGCCCCTCCTCCCCCACCTCCCCGTCCGGCCGACGCTCCTCCTGGTCGGCGGCACGCCTCGCCCTCACCGCCTTCTTCACCGTCGACGGCTTCCTGTTCGCCGCCTGGGTGGTCCGGATACCGGACGTCCGCGCCCAGGTCTCCGCCTCGCACAGCGCGCTGGGCCTGGCCCTGCTCTGCATCTCGGCCGGCGCGGTCGCCACCATGGCGCTGGTCGGACGGCTGTGCCTGCGGTACGGCTCGCGCCGGGTCACCGTCGCCGCGGTCACCGTCTTCTCGCTCGCGGTGGCGCTGCCCGCGCACACCCACTCGGTGCTCGCGCTCGGCGCGGTGCTGCTGCTGTTCGGCGCGGGCTACGGCGCGGCCAACGTGGCGATGAACAGCGCCGCGGTCGACCTGGTCGCCGAACTCCGACGGCCCGTCATGCCCAGCTTCCACGCGGGCTACAGCCTCGGCGGCCTGCTCGGCGCCGCGGTCGGCGGCCTGCTCGCGGGCCGGATCAGCGCCTCCTGGGCGCTGGCCGCCTCCGGCGCGCTCGGCCTGGCCGTGGTCGCGCTGGCCGGCACCGCCCTGCTGCGCGCCCCGGCCGCCGTCCGCCCGGCCCCGGACGAGAGCGCCGCACCCGCCGCGCCCGCCGGACTGTCCGGGCACGCCCGGCTGCTGGTCGTCCTGCTCGGCCTGACCGCGCTGTGCACCGCGTACGGCGAGGGCGCCCTCGCCGACTGGGCCACCCTGCACCTGACCGACGACGTGCACGCCAGCACCGCGACGGCCGCCGCCGGTTACGCCGCCTTCGCCTTCGCCATGACGGCGGGCCGGCTCTCCGGCACCTGGCTCTCCGAACGGCTCGGCCAGACCAGGGTGATGCTGCTGGGCGGCCTGGCCGCCTGCGCGGGCATGACGACCGCCGCCCTGGCCCCGTCCGTCCCGCTGGCGCTGGCCGGCTTCGTCCTGGTCGGCCTCGGCCTGGCCAACGTCTTCCCGCTGGCGATCGCCCGGGCCGGCGCGACCGCCGGCCCGCAGGGCGTGGCCACCGCCTCCACCCTCGGCTACGCGGGCATGCTGATCGGCCCCCCGGTGATCGGCTTCCTCGCCGACGCCCTCTCCCTGCCCGCCGCCCTGCTCACCGTCGCCGCCAGCTCCGCCCTGGCCGGCCTGCTCGCCCTCACCGTCCGCCGCCACCGCACCGCCTGACGGCCCGCCAGCCGACCTCCGGCCGCACCACGGAGAGCACCGGAACACGACGACGGCGGCCCGGACGCCCCCACCCGCCCAGGCCGCCGCCGCCCAGGCCGCCGCCGCACCGTCCGTGGCGGACCGGCGGGCCGTCGGTTCCTCCGCACGCCCGGGTCCACGCGCCGGCAACCCGCCGGTTCCAGCCACCGCGGCGCGGACGGGGGTGCGGCACCGCGAGGTCCGGCGGGGTCGCGGGCGCACGTGCGCGATCCGCGCGGACCGGAGTTCCGGCCCGACGGTTCCGGGCCGCCCGGTGCCGGTCCACTCCGGCGCGCCGTCGTCCGGGTCGCCGACGGCGGCGCTACTCGGGGGCCGGCTGTTCGCCGGGGAGGCGCAGGTCCCAGCCGACCAGGGCGCGGAGTTGTTCGGCGGTGACGCCGTCGGGGACGGGGCGGGGGGGCTCGTGGCGGATGGGGGGCTGCCAGCCCTGTTCGGGGCTCCAGGTGCGGACCTGGCGGGCGGGGGCGCCGGCCACCACGGCGTAGTCGGGGACTTCGCCGGCCACCACCGAGTTGGCGGCGACCACCACGTTGCGGCCGATCCGGGCGCCGGGGAGGATCACCGCGCCGGTGCCGATCCAGGAGCCGGCGCCGATCGAGACGGGCGCGTTGCGCGGCCACTGCTTGCCGATCGGCAGCTCGGTGTCGCGGTACTCGTGGGCCTGGTCGGTGATGTAGACGCCGGGGCCGGTCCACACGTCGTCGCCGAGTTCGATCCGCTGGTGGCCGACGATGTGGCTGCCGCGGCCGATCACGCAGCCGCCGCCGATCCGGACGATCGGTTCGGGGCCGAGGTCGAGCCCGGGCAGGAACCCGGCCGACAGGGTGACGCGTTCGCCGATGATGGCGAACGGGCCGATGGTGATCCAGCGCTCGTTGAAGACGGTGCCGAGCGGGAAGGCGAGCTTGGTGCCGTCGCCGAGCTCGCCGAACCGGTACGGCCCGGGGTTGCGGTTGCTGACCGCGCCCGCCTCCTGCGCCCAGCGCCAGCCGCGGTGCACGGCGCGCCCGGCCGCCCGGCGCGACCTCTCGCGGACGGGTCCGAGCAGCCTGCGGACGATCGACATGCGCTCACCGTACCGGCCGGTGCGGGCCGGGGAACGGCAACGGGAGCAAATTCACACCGGCCGGTAACTTGGCGCCGTCGCCGCCGGTCAGCGCGCCCAGCGGGCGGGCCGCTTGGCCAGGAAGGCCCGCATGCCCTCCTGCGCCTCCTCGGAGCCGAACAGCTTCGCCGACAGTGCGACGAGTTCCTCGGTGTGCCGGTCGAAGGACTCCCGGACGGCGGCGTTGGCGAGCAGCTTGGACTCGGCCAGGCCCTGCGGCGAGCAGAGCCGGATCGCGTCCAGCAGGGTGCGCAGCGCGGCGGGGGCGTCGTCGGCGGCCTCGGTGACCAGGCCGATCCGGGCGGCCTCGGCGGAGTCGAAGGTCTCGCCGGTGAGGTAGTAGCGGGCGGCGGCGCGCGGGTCGAGCTTGGGGCGCAGCGGCAGCGAGATGACGGCGGGGGCCAGGCCGAGGCGGGACTCGGTGAAGGCGAAGGTGGAGTCCGGTCCGGCGACGGCGAGGTCGCAGGAGCCGACCAGGCCGAGCCCGCCGGCCCGGACGTGGCCGTCGACCAGGGCGATGACCGGCTTGGGGCAGTCGACCAGGGCCCGTTGCAGGGCGACCAGGCCGCGCGGTCCGACGGTGGGGTCGTCGCCGGTGGCCTCGGAGAGGTCGGCGCCGGCGCAGAACACCCGGCCGGTGTGGCCGAGGACGACGGCGCGGACCCCGGGGTCGGCGGCGGCGTCGGCGAGCCCGGCGGTGAGCTCGGCCATCAGGCGGCCGGAGAGGGCGTTGCGGTTGTGCGGGGAGTCGAGTTCCAGGGTGGCGACGGCGTCGACGGTGGTACGGCGGACGAGCGGCACTTCGCGGGTCATCGGGCGGGCCTGCCTTTCCGGCTGAGGGTGGGTCGGAGGGGCGTCGTCTGCACCCTGGCACACCCCGGCCCTACTGGCCAGTACCGGATTCCCCCGGCGCGCGCCGCCCGGCGGCGGGCGCGTCCCGCCGGGCCGCGCGGAGCGACGTTCCGTACACGTCCTCAACTTCCTTAAGGTCTAGACCTATTGACAGTCAGCGGACAGACTCGCTTGAGTGCTGGGTACACCGCTCGTTCCCCCACAAGGAGTGGCCGAATGCCCCACACCCGCACCCCCCACCGCCCGGCGCACCGCGCCGCCTCCCGCCGCGGCCGGATCGCCGCGCTGCTGACCGGCGCGCTGGCCGCGACCGGCCTGGCCGTCATGGTGCCGACCACCTCGACCGCGGCCGCCGCCTGCACCACCCCGTACTCGGCGACCCAGGTGTACACCGGCGGGATGTCCGCCTCGTACAACGGGCACAACTGGAACGCCAAGTGGTGGACCCAGGGCGAGACCCCGAGCACCGGCGGCTCCGGCGTCTGGGCCGACCAGGGCGCCTGCGGCGGCGGTGGCGGCACCACCACCAGCCCGACCCCGACCCAGGGCACCTGCAACCACCCGACCTGGGTGGCCGGCACCCAGTACGCCACCGGCGCGATCGTCAAGTACGCGCCCAACGGCCAGTACTACATCGCCACCCACGACAACCCGGGCTACGACCCGACCATCTCGACCTGGTACTGGAGCCCGTACACCTGCACCGGCGGTGGCGGCACCAGCCCGAGCCCGTCCACCACCCCCAACCCGGGCGGGTTCGTGGTCTCCGAGGCCCAGTTCAACCAGATGTTCCCGAGCCGGAACTCCTTCTACACCTACTCCGGCCTGGTCGCGGCGCTGAACGCCTACCCGGCGTTCGCCAACACCGGCTCGGACACGGTGAAGAAGCAGGAGGCGGCGGCGTTCCTCGCCAACGTCAGCCACGAGACCGGCGGCCTGGTCTACATCGTCGAGCAGAACACCGCCAACTACCCGCACTACTGCGACACCAGCCAGTCGTACGGCTGCCCGGCCGGGCAGGCCGCGTACTACGGCCGCGGGCCGATCCAGCTGAGCTGGAACTTCAACTACAAGGCGGCCGGCGACGCGCTGGGCATCGACCTGCTGCACAACCCGAACCTGGTGCAGACCGACCCGGCCGTCGCCTGGAAGACCGGCATCTGGTACTGGATGACCCAGAACGGCCCGGGCACCATGACCCCGCACAACGCCATGGTCAACGGCAACGGCTTCGGCGAGACCATCCGCTCCATCAACGGCTCCATCGAGTGCAACGGCGGCAACCCCGCCCAGGTGCAGAGCCGGGTCAACTCGTACACCAACTTCACCTCCATCCTGGGCGTGCCCACCGGCTCGAACCTGAGCTGCTGACGCCCTGACGGACGGGGTGGTGGCGCCGACCGCGGGTCGGCGCCACCACCCCGTCCGCGCGTTCAGCGCCGCACCAGCGCCGTCATCCCCCAGCCCGCGGCGGCGAACAGCGCCGCCAGCAGCGCCCAGCCGAACAGCCCGTGGGCGATCACCACCGAGGTCATCAGCACCGGGCCGAGCATCAGCGCGCCCGACATGCCGGTGTTGAAGACGCCCTGGTAGGCGCCGTGCGCGCCGTCCTCCGCCAGGTCGTAGCTGAGCGCCCAGGCGCCCGCCTGGCTGTACACCTCGCCCAGCGCCTGGCAGCCCACCCCGGCCGCCACCAGCAGCGCCGCCGCCCAACCGGGCAGCCCGGCGGCCAGGCCCAGCACCAGGCAGGACGCGGCCACCAGCAGCGCCCCGCGGCGGAACACCAGGGCCGCGGCCCGCGGCCGCTCGGTGCCCCGGGTGGCCCGCACCTGGAGGACGATCACCAGCGCGGTGTTCACCAGCATCCCGCCCGCGACCATCCAGCGCGGCGCGTCGGTGTCGCGCACCACCCACAGCGGCAGCCCGACCTCGATCATCACGAACTGCAGGGTGATCACCCCGTTCAGCCCGGTCAGCAGCAGGAACGCCCGGTCGCGCAGCGCCGGGTTCGGCCCGTCGGCCGCCCGCCGGACCTGCTCGGCGGTGCGCGGCGTGGCCGGCACCAGCAGCACGTACAGCACCGCGATCGCCCCGTACGAGGCCGCGTCGACCAGCAGCGCCGTCAGGTAGGCACCCCGGGTGTCCAGTTGCAGGACGGCGGCCGCGCCGAGGGTGCCCACCGAGATGCCGACGTTGGTGACCGAGCGCAGGTAGGCCCGGCCCGCCACCCGCCCGTCGGCCGGCAGCACCTCGGCGAACAGCGCCCCGCGCACCGCCGAGCCGCCCCGGTCGGCGACCGCCGCCAGGCAGGCCAGCACCGCGAACACCGCCAGCCCGCGCACCAGCACGTACCCGGCCGCGCACAGCGCCTGGGCCGCCAGCAGCGCGACCAGCACCCGCTTGGGGCCGTACCGGTCGGACAGCCGCCCGGCCGGGACGCCCGCCGCCACCCCGCAGGCCCCGGCGAGCGTCAGCACCAGGCCGACCGTGCCGACGCCGAAGCCCACGATCCGGGTGAAGTACACCACCCCGAGCGTCATCCCGAGGCCGTTGCCGACGGTGTTGACCAGGGTGATCGCGGACAGCCGGCGCAGCACCGGGTCCTCGGGGAGCAGCCGGGCGAACCGGCTGCGGGCAGGGGGGAGCGGCACGGCCGGAGCGGCCGCGGGTTCAGTGGCGGTCATGCCCCGATCAGACCGGGTACGGAGCGGCCGTGGTATTGATTTAGCCCCGGCCTGAACCGTCGGCGCGGGACGGACCGCCCGGGAGGCGTCGTGGTGCTGCGGTTCCGGCTCGGGCTGGCCGACCTGGCCGCCACCCACTTCGCCTGCTCGCCGCTCCAGGAGGCGGTGCTCAGCCTGCGGATGTGGACCCACCCGGGGCAGTACCCGCACGGCGCGGCGTTCGAGGCGATGCGCCCGGCCTTCGAGGCGCTGCCGCAGGCGCCGCTGCTGCGCGCCCTGGTCGCGGGCAACAAGTACGTGCCGGACTTCCTGACGCCCCGTCCGGCCGTCCCGTTCCCGGAGTTCCGGGCCGAGCTGGCGGTGGTCCGGGCCTTCGACCCGGCCCGGCTGGCCGACGAGCTGGCGGCGACCTTCCTCCCGCACCACCGGGCGCTGCCGCCGCTGCTGGCCGAGCGCGCCGACCGGCCCGCCGCGCTGATCGCCGAGGTCGCCGACGCCCTCCAGGCGTACTGGACGCACGTCCTGGAGCCCGCCTGGTGGCCGCGGGCCCGCTCGGTGCTGCGCGCCGACATCGTGCACCGCTCCCGGGTGCTGGCCGAGCGCGGCGCGGCCGGGCTGTTCGCCGACCTCGACGCCCGGCTGCGCTGGTCGGACGGGGTTTTGACGATCGACCGGAACTGGGGCGTCGGCGACCTGGACATCGTGGTGGACCGGCGCGGCCTGGCCCTGCTGCCGACCTGCTTCGCGCGCGGCGCGATCACCGCGATCGGCCCGGACCTCACCCCGTCGATCACCTACGTGTCGCGCGGCCAGGGCACCCTGACCGGCCCGCCCGAGCCGCCGCCCGCCCCCCGCGCCCTGGAACAGCTGCTCGGCGCGCCCAAGGCCCGGCTGCTCGGCCTGCTCCGCGAACCGACCGCCACCACCGAGCTCGCCCGCCGCCTGGGCGTCACCCCCGGCGCGGTCAGCCAGCACCTGGCCGTCCTGCACGCCACCCGCCTGGTCACCCGGGCCCGGCACGGCCGCCTGGTGCTGTACGCCCGCAGCCCGCTGGCCGAACAGCTCCTGGGCCCTGAGCCCCCGTAGGGGCCTCAGCAGAACACCAGCACCGCCCCGTTCTCCACCGAGTGCCGTGCCGCCAGGCGCAGTTGCAGGCAGACGAACGCCTCGGTGCCGTAGCGCCGCCAGCCCTCGGCCGCCGGGTCCGGGTCCTCGTGGGCGGCGGTGACCTCCTCGGCCTCCGGGTCGAGGTCGTCGGGCAGGCCCAGGGCCCGGGCGAGGGCGTCCAGTTCGGCCAGCAGCCGGACGGAGGAGCCGAGCAGGCCGCCGGTCAGCTCCGGGTCGGCCAGGACGGACGCGAAGTCCACCGGCGCGTAGTAGCCCTCGCAGTCCGAGTGGTGGATCAGGTGGTCGAACGGGCCGGGCCGCTCGTCGGGGACGTGCTCGTACGCCGCCCGCAGCACCGGGTCGTCGGTGGCCCGCTCCCCGTCGGCCGACGGTTCGGGCAGCCGGCCGTGCGCGGCCAGGTGGGCGGCCAGCCGGCGCAGCGCGTGCAGGCCCGAGTAGCCCCAGATCCGCTCGCCGAAGCGCGGCCCGCTCTCCGGCTCCCGCCACCCCGGGAGTCCGTCGGCCGCCAGCACCGCGGCGATCGCCGCGCACTCCGCGCGGAACCACTCGGCCGTGTCCTCCTCGGCGCCGATCAGCGCGCCCACCCTCACATCGAGTCCCATGCCGGTGATCATGCCAGTCGCCGCCGACACCCTCGCGGATCAAGGGGCTGACGTCTCGTCAACCCCCTTCCGGTATAGACCTGTTGACGAGTTGGTCCAGTCCACTTACCCTCCTGAGTGCCGCTCCCGGCACCCCTGTACGGAATCCCCCACACCAGACAGGGAGTACCGATGCACGTCCGCTCCAGGCCATGGCTCAGGGCCCGCCTGCTGGCCCTGCTCGCCGCGCTCGCACTGCCGATCGCCCTGCTCGCCGCCACCCCCGCGCACGCCGCGGCCAAACTGACCGCCACCTTCACCGGCGACAACTACGGGTCCTGGTGGAAGGGCACCTTCGTCGTCAAGAACCCCAACGCCACCGCCGTCACCGGGTGGACCCTGGAGTTCGACCTGCCCGCCGGCGTCACCATGACCGGCACCTACAACGGCACCTCCACCACCACCGGCAGCCACGTGGTCGCCACCAACGCCTACTACAACGCGACGGTGCCCGCGAACGGCTCGACCGAGCCCTACAGCTTCTGGTTCATCGGCAACGGCCCGATCACCGCCCCGCTCAACTGCCGCGTCAACGGCGACAAGTGCGACGGCACCCCGGACGTGCCGCCGACCGCGCCGGGCGCCCCGACCCTGGTCGACGCCACCGCGCACACCCTCGCGCTGAGCTGGCCGGCCGCGGCCAAGGGCGACTTCCCGGTCGCCTCGTACGACGTGCTGAACGGCCCGGTGATCCTCGGCACCGCCACCGGCACCTCCACCACGCTGACCGGCCTGACCCCGGCCACCACCTACAGCCTCACCGTCCGGGCCCGGGACACCCGCGGCAACACCGGCCCGGCCGGGCCCGCGCTGAGCGCCGCCACCGTCGACCCGGCCACCGACACCGTGCCGCCGACCGCGCCCGGCAACCTCCGCTCCACCGGCACCACCAGCACCGGCGTCGCGCTGGCCTGGGACGCCGCCACCGACAACAAGCGGGTCGCCGCGTACGACGTCTACCAGGACGGCACCCTGGTGCAGACCGTCACCACCACCTCGGCCACCGTCGGCCGGCTCTCCCCCGCCACCCCGTACGCCTTCGCGGTCCGGGCCCGGGACGCCGCAGACAACGCCTCGCCCGCCTCCACCACCCTGAACGTCACCACCGGCGACCTCGCCGGGCCCGGCAGGTACTCCCGGGTCGGCTACTTCGTGCAGTGGGGCATCTACGGCCGCCAGTACTTCGTCAAGAACCTCGACACCTCCGGCAGCGCCGCCAAGCTCGACGTGGTCAACTACGCCTTCGAGAACATCGACCCGGTCAACCTGACCTGCCTGGCCGGCGTCACCAAGGGCACCACCGCCGACCCGGAGGACCCGGACCAGGGCACCGGCGCCGGGGACGCCGACGCCGACTACGCCCGCCCGATGAGCGCCGCCCAGTCCGTGGACGGCGTCGCCGACGACGGCTGGTCGCCGCTGCGCGGCAACCTCAACCAGCTCAGGAAGCTCAAGGCGAAGTACCCGAACCTCAAGGTCGTGGTCTCGCTCGGCGGCTGGACCTACTCCAAGTACTTCTCGGACGCCGCCGCCACCGACGCCTCCCGCAAGAAGCTGGTCTCCTCCTGCATCGACGTCTGGATCAAGGGCAACCTGCCCGCCTACAACGGCGCGGGCGGCCCCGGCACGGCCGCCGGCATCTTCGACGGCATCGACGTCGACTGGGAGTGGCCCGGCTCCCCCGACGGCCACCCCGGCAACCACTACTCCGCCGCCGACAAGCAGAACCTGACCCTGCTGCTGGCCGAGTTCCGCCGCCAGCTCGACGCCCTCGGCGGCCCGCACAAGCTGCTGACCGCCTTCACCCCCGCCGACCCGGCCAAGATCGGGCAGGGCTGGGACCTCTCGCAGATCTTCCGGTCCCTCGACATCGCCAACGTCCAGGGCTACGACTTCCACGGCTCCGGCAGCGACAACTCGTGGGAGCCCAACCGCACCGGCCAGCAGGCCAACCTGTACGCCGACCCCGACGACCCGTACCCGTTCCACTTCTCGGTCGAGAACGCCGTCGACACCTACCTGGCGGCGGGCGTCAACCCGCGCAAGCTCACCATCGGCTTCCCGTTCTACGGCCGCGGCTGGCAGAACGTCACCGACGGCGGCGCGCACGGCGCCTGGCAGGCCGCCGGCGGCGCCGCGCCCGGCCAGTTCGCCGAGGAGGCCGGCACCCGCGGCTACAACAACCTGATCACCTCGGTGCCCAACCTGACCGTCTACCACGACCCGGTCTCGGTCTCCACCTACGGCTACACCGGCAACGGCGGCCAGTGGTGGACCTTCGACGACACCTGGTCGATCGCCCGGAAGACCGCCTGGCTGAAGTCGAAGAACCTGCTGGGCGCGATGGTCTGGGAGATGTCCGGCGACACCCCCTCCGGCACCCTGATCAACGCCCTGGACGCCGGCCTGAGGTAACCCGGGAACGCGGGCGCGGCGGCCCCCCCTAACCCCAACCCCCGCGCCCGTCCGAACGGCCCGCCCGGGAGGGAACCTCCTCCCGGGCGGGCCCGACCCGCTACCGCCTACCGACCCGCTACCGCCGAGCGCCTACCGCCCCGCGATCGAGGCCAGCTTGCGCGCCGCCCGGTGGTCCCGCATCAGCTGCGCGAACGTCGTGTGCCCCTGGGTGGTCCGGGCGAACGCCCGCCACGCCGGGGTGATCAGCGACACCGCCGCGTGGAACAGGTAGGGGCGCTTCTCGAACGAGGCCAGCATCACCTTGCCCGCCCGCATCTCCACGCCCAGCCCGGCCTTGATCGCGAACGCGTAGTTCAGCGCCTGCCGCCGCACGTCCGCCGCGCCGCCCGCCTCGGCCACCTGCACCGCCCACTCACCGGCCAGCCGGCCCGAGCGCAGCGCGTACGAGATGCCCTCCCGGGTCCACGGCTCCAGCAGCCCGGCCGCGTCCCCCGCGACCAGCACCCGGCCGCGCGAGAGCGGCGAGTCCTCGGCCCGGCAGCGCGTCAGGTGCCCGGACTCCACCAGCGGTTCGAACCCGGACAGGCCCAGGCGGCGGACGTAGTCGGCCAGGTACTCCTTGGTCCGCTCGCCCTCGCCGCGCGCCGAGATCACCCCGACCGTCAGCGTCCCGGAGTCGGTCTTCGGGAAGACCCAGCCGTAACTGCCCGGCAGCGGGCCCCAGTCCAGGTGAATCCGGCCCGCCCAGTGCCGCGACACCGACTCGGGCACGGGGATCTCCGCCTCCAGGCCCAGGTCGATCTGGTCGAACGTGACGCCGACGTGCCGACCGATCCGGCTCGCCGAACCGTCCGCGCCGACCACCGCCCGCGCCTCCACCTTCCGCCCGTCCGCGAGCGTCACGAACACCGTGCGGCTGTCGCCGCCGCTCTGCTCCACCCCGGTCGCGGTCACCCCGGTCACCAGCACCGCGCCGGCCTGCTCGGCGGCCTGCACCAGGCGCAGGTCGAACTCGTCCCGGTTGACCACGCCGAACAGCATCCGCTTCGAACGCCTGGTCCGGGTCCACCGGCCGTTCAGCGCGAAGGTCACCGCCGAGATCCGGTCCTGCAGCGGCAGCTTGAAGTCCTCCGGCAGCGAGTCCCGGGACGGGCCGATGATGCCGCCGCCGCAGGTCTTGTACCGGGGGTGCTCCGCCTTGTCGAGCAGCAGCACCCGCCGGCCCCGGGAGGCCGCCGCGTACGCCGCCGAGGAGCCCGCCGGGCCCGCACCGACCACCACGACGTCCCACACCCCGTCGGGCAGCGCCGACGCCTCCCGTTCCTCCTGCTCGTCCTGCCCGTCCTGCGGGTCCTGCGGGTCCTGCGGGTCCGCGTCCGCGAACTCCTCCGACGCCCCGTCACCGGCGTCGTCGGCGAGGGCCGCGACCGGCTCGACGGGGTCCAGGTCCTTGGTGCTACCGGTGTCAGTCACGGTCGCCCATCCTAATCTGCCCGCCTTCCCCTACGGCCCGCACCCGCCCCCGCGTGTGCGACTCCGCCTTCCCAGGTCAAGGGGTTGCCAACCCCGCACCGAACCGCTTCAGTGACCCGCATGCCCCACATCGACCTCCCGGCCGGCCAGCCCGGCATGCGCGCCCTGCTCCTCGCCAGGCCCGCCGCCGGCCGACACCTGAGCGAACTCGCCGAACAACTCCTGCGCGGCGACTCCCCGCTGAGCGTCGGCGAACGCGAACTGATCGCCGCCCACGTCTCCGCCCTCAACCGCACCCGCTACTGCGCCGGCGCCCACGGCGCGACCGCCGCCCACCGCCTCGACGGCGACTTCGCCCTGGTCGAAGCCGTCCAACGCGACCTCGACACCGCCCCCGTCACCGACCTCCAGCGCGCCCTGCTCCGCCTCGCCGGCAAGGTCGCCGAGAGCGGACTGTCCGTCACCCCGAGGACATCGCCACCGCCAGGGCCGCCGGCGCCGACGACGACACCATCCACGACACCGTCCTGATCGCCGCCGCCTTCTGCATGTACAACCGCTACGTCGACGGCCTCGCCACCCCCACCCCCGAGCACCCCGCCGCCTACCACGCCATCGGCGCCCACCTCGCCACCCACGGCTACCTCTAGTGCCACATCAGGCAACGTTTGCCCCGTTGTGACGTGTCGCCCGGTTGCTGTGCCGGGCGGCACCGGGCCGTCAGAATGATCACGTGGCTGAACGCGTGCAGGTCCGTGAGGTCGATGACGACGAGGGGCGACGGCTGCTGCGGATCGTCCGCCGGGGCACCGGGTCGGTGGTGACCTGGCGCCGGGTGCAGATGGTGCTGCTGTCCGCCCAGCACATGCCCGTGGCGAAGATCGCCGAGGTCACGTTCACCAGCGCGGACCGGGTCCGCGACGTGATCCACAACTCCAACGCGGACGGCTCTGACTCGCTCTACCCGAAATACAGGGGCGGACGTCCCAGGACGTCCACGTTGCCCGAGCGCCGCGAGATCAAGAAGATCGCCAAGTCCAAGCCGGCCGAGCACGGCCTGCCGTTCTCGACCTGGAGCCTGGCCAGGCTGGCCGACTTCCTGGTCGCCGAGGGGGTGGTCGACGACATCAGCCACGAGGGCCTGCGCATCCTGCTCCGCGAGGAAGGCGTCTCCTTTCAACGCGTGAAGACCTGGAAGACCTCCCGCGATCCCCGGCCCCGGCGGCGGGCCACCTACACCCGACCGCACGGGGTGCGGCATCTGTTCGCCGCCCACAACCTCGCCAAGGACCAGCTCTACGGCCACGTCAAGAAGACCAAGAACCGCTCCGAGTTCCTGGAGTTCTGCCGCTACCTGCGCTCGCTGCACCCAACGGACGTGCGCATCGCGATCGTCTGCGACAACTACTCGCCCCACCTGACCACCAAGCGGTGCCAGCGGGTCGGAATCCGGGCCGCGGCGAACAACGTCGAGATCGCCTACACCCCGACCAACAGCTCCTGGCTCAACCGGATCGAGGCCCAGTTCACCGCCCTGCGCTACTTCGTGCTCGACGGCACCGACCACCCCAGCCACAAGGCCCAGGGCAGCATGATCCGCCGCTACATCATCCGGCGGAACAAACACGCCGCCGACGAACGCCTTCGCACCGTGGTCAGCAGGGCGAACGTCGCCTGACGCTATTCGCCGTCACGGCACAGGCAGAAGGGGTGGCCAGCCGGGTCGAAGAGCACCCGGACATTTTCCTGCGGCTGGAACTCCGCAACGGTGGCGCCCAGGGCGACCGCCTCGGCGACCGCCGAGTCCAGGTCGCCGACCTGGAAGTCGAAGTGCATCATCGGGCGCTGGTCGCCGTCAGCAGGTGGCCACACCGGAGCCTGGTAGCCGTCCGCCTGCTGGAACACGAGGAACGGTCCTTGCGGGGAGGCGGCCACGACGGCTGTTCCCAGCTCTTCGTGCCCGATGTGCCAATCAAGGAGTCCGGCATAGAACTTCGCCAAGCCACTAGGGTCCGGCGCTTCGATCGTCGTTCCCCACCACATGCCGCCTGTTCGAGATCGCATGCCTGAGCCTATCCGAGGCCCTACAGGCGCCGCGACCATCCGTTAACCCAGGAGAGACGCAGTCCACGCAACACAACGGGGCAAACGTTGCCTGATGCGGCACTAGCGGCATCGGCGCTGGTCAGCGGATGGGACCTGGGACCGGATCTTTCAGGCGTTCCTCGCCGATGCCGACGCCCGGGGGAGCGTGGACTGGAGCATGGTCAGCGTCGGCTCGACCTCCTGCCGCGCCCACCAGCACGCGGCAGGGGCCCCACGCAGAACCCCGCGGGTCCCGAAAAAAAGATCAACGCCCCGGCAGCACCGCCCCGACGAAGGACTCGGAGGCTCCCGGGGCGGCCTGACCAGCAAAATCCACCTCGCCGGAGAAAGCGGACGCCGACCGCTGGCCCTGCTGATCACGCCCGGCCAGTGGGGAGGCAGCCCGCAGCTCATCCCCGTCCTCGAACGGATCCGGGTCAAGCGCCCAGGCGGTGGGCACCCACGCACCCGGCCCGACCCTCTCGGCGGTGCCAAGGCCTACAGCTCGCGCCGGAACCGTCGCTACCTGCGCCGACGCCAGATCAAGCACACCATCTCCGAACCGAAGGACCAGCGGGCCAACCGCCGGCGCCGAGGCAGCCGAGGCGGCAGGCCCGCCGGCTTCGACAAGGAGATGTACAAGCGCCGCAACGAAGTCGAGCGCACGATCAACCAGCTCAAGCACTCACGAGCCGTCGCCACGCGCTACGACAAGCGCGCCTGCATCTACCACGGCACCGTCACTCTGGCATCGACCCGACTGTGGCTCAGAAGGTGAGACTGGCCGCCCTCACTCCGGGCCCAGCACACCCAGCTCGACCTCTTCGAACACCCTCGACCACCAGGCGTCATCGTCGCTGAACGCGTCCCGATCCTCCCGCTGAGCCTGGTCCAACAGCTCAGCGACGTGGTCCTCATAGTCCTCGTCGTCCTCGCTGCGGCCCGAGAGAACGAAGGACTCCCACAGCCGAAGCATCCGCTGGAGCGCGACCACAGAAGAGTTGACCAGGGCAAATCGTTGCAGGCCGCCTTCGTAGCCGTAGGCCATCCACACTTCGCCCGAGCCGAGCACCAGCCAGTAGGAGTTCACCCCGTCCTCGAAGCCGCCCAGGCAAACGGCCCGGCCGCAGGGCAGATCCCGAACCCGGAGCTCCAGCTCGGCGTTCCGCACGAACATGCCGATGCAGTCGACCGGAAGCCCCGGATCCTCCAGCGTCCGCCCCACGTCGACCCCGACGCCGGCAGCACGAAGCGCTGCCACGTCGAAAGGCTGCCACGGCGATCCCTCAGCGTTCGGCTGGTTCATGCCGCGGATTCTCCCATCTGCACATGATCCGCCGGACAGAACCTAGCCCCGGACGGACGGAACCGACGCCGGAGCCCGCAGGCCGGGGACGCGAGGACGGGCCCCGGCACGGCAGCAGACACCCGGGACCCCGCCGCCACCCGCAGAGCTGGTGGCAGGAGGACGGGCCCGGCGCGACAGCAGGCCACCGCCAACCCCCGCCAGCGCCCTGCGACTCCCCACGCCCCGGCCCTCCTCCGGCTCGGCCCGCCCGCACCACCCGGGACGGGGAGCCGTGGCACCGACAGCCCGAGCCCACCGACCCCAACCCGCCCCGGCCACGTGCCAACCCGCCGCCAAGACCCGCCCCCACACCCCGCCGCCGCCCGCAGGGCGGGCGGTAGGAGGACGAACCCCGGCGCGGCAGCAGGCCCCCGGCCCCCGCCGCCAAGGCCTGTCCCTGCACCCCGCCGTCGTCCGCAGGGCGGAAGTGCGGAGGCAGGCCCCGGCGCGGCGGCAGCGACCCAAGGCCCGGCCGACCGCCGCCAGGGCCCCGCCACTGCCCAAGCCCCGGCCGTCCTACTCCGGTTCGGGCTCCCGGGCTCCTCCGCACAGTCCGAGTACGGCCGCGCCGACCGCCAGGCCCGTGCCCGCGCCGAAGCAGGTCTCGGCGATGACGCCGCGTTCGCCGCGCCGGACGCGTTCGGCCGCTCCCGCCAGGGCGGCTGCGGCGAGCAGGGCCGCCGGGCCCTTGCGGCTCTCCCGCCAGGGTCCGGCGTGCCGGGCGAGGACGGCCAGGCCGGCCAGTGAGGTGCCGTACTGGAGGGCGGTGTAGAGCGGCACGCCCGCGATCCGGCGTTCCAGGGCCGGGAGGGCCCGGACGCCGGCCCGGCCGTGGTGGGTGAAGGAGTCCCAGACCAGGTGGGTGCTCGCGCCCACGGCCAACGCCCCGGCGGTCAGCAGGAGTTCACCGGCGTCCGGCCGGCCCTCGGGGGCCACCTGGTTCCACCGTCCGGGCACGGCCGCCCGCAGCGGCTCGCGCCACAGGCCGTACCAGCCGGCCACCAGCCCGGCGCCGACCGCCACGTCGAGGGTCGGGGCGGCCCACCAGCGGTGCGTCAACGCGCCGTGCCGGTAGACGCCCCGGACGAGGGACTCGGCGAAGAACGGCACGTCGGGCGCCAGCGAACCGGCGACCAGCCCGGCGGCGACCAGCGCGCCCTTGCGCTGCGCGGCCCGCAGGCCGGGCAGGACGGCGGCGGCGTGGCTCAGGGTGAACGGCATCCCCCATCCTGCCCGCCGCCGCCCCCCGCCCCGCGCAGCACGGGGCCGACCGCCGCGCACCCACCGCCGTCCGGTCACCGCCGCCCGCTCACCGCGCCGAGGCCGCGCCCGTCGCGGCGGGCCGCCCGCCCTCCAGGTAGCGCAGTTCGCCGACCGCCCGGGCCTCCAGCGCGGCGGTCAGCCGCCGCATCCGCCCGGCGGGCAGCATCTCGGCAGCCTCCCGGAGGGTCGCGAAGTGCCAGTCGCGCAGTTCCCCGGCGGGCAGCCGCAGCCGCAGCACCTGGGAGGGGCCGAGCCGGCCGCCGTCGTAGACCAGTCGCAGGCCGCCGCGTCCGCGTCCGGCGCCGGGCTCCCAGTCGACGGCGAGCAGCCGCAGTTCCTCCGGGTGCAGCCGCAGGCCGAGCTCCTCGGCGACCTCCCGGATGCCGGCCGCGGTCGGCGCCTCCCCGCGCTCGACGACGCCGCCGGGGAACTCCCAGTGCGGCTTGTAGGCGGGGTCGACCAGCAGCACCCGGTCCCGGTCGTCGAAGAGCAGGACCGCCGCGGCGACGGTGTCCCCGTCACCGCCCTCGCTGCGCACGATCGGGCAGCGCGCGGCGCCGCTGCGCACCAGGTCGGCGATCCGCTCGGCGGTCTGCCGGGGCGTCAGCACCCCGTTGTCGACCATCCGGGCGTCCCCGGCCAGCCAGCCCCGGGCGGTGAGGTAGGCGGGCAGCGCCTCGCGGGCGCGGCGGCGGAGCCGGGCGGTGGCCTCCGGGTCGCCGGGGACGTCCTCGCGGGTGGCGATCCGGGCCCGCAGGATCGTTTCGACGGGGTCGAGGACGACGTGGTGGACGGGGATGCCGCGCCCGGCCAGCGAGCCGAAGATCTCGTCGCGGTGCTCCTGCCGCAGCAGGGTGGCGGGGACGACGACCGGTCCGTCGGCCTCGGCGGCCAGCGCGGCGGCGGTCTCGGCGGCCAGGTGCCGCCAGGCGGGCGAGTCCTGGAGCTCTCCCGGTTCGGCGCCCGGCCGGGCGTTCGCAGGACCGGCCCGAGGGTGTCCGGGTCGAACAGCAGGCTCCCCGGCAGCAGTCCGACCAGTTCGCGGCAGACACTCGTCTTGCCCGCCCGAACGCCCCGTTGATCCAGACGATCACAGCATCCCCTGCCCCTCCGTGGTACCGGCCCGGCCGTGCGCCGGGCAGCGCGGGGCACCGGCCCCCGCGCCACCCCTGTGGTACCCACTCCCCGCCCTCCTGAAAGAGCGGGGGGCGGGTCACCGTCCCTCGTCCAGGAGTTGCTTCTTGAGCACCTTGCCCATCGCGTTGCGCGGCAGGTCGTCGACCAGCACCACCCGCCGGGCCGCTTGTGGACGGACAGCCGCCGCGCCACGAAGTCGATCAGCTCGCGCTCGCCGACCGAGCCGACCGAGCCGACCGAACCGCCCGCGTCACCCGAGCCGCCCGAGCCGCCCGCGCCGCCGCCCGCCACGACCACGTACGCGACCACCGCCTGCCCGAGGTCCGGGTCGGGGACGCCGACCACGGCGGCGTCCGCCACGCCCGGGTGGTCGCGCAGCGCGGCCTCGACCTCGCCGGCGCCGATCCGGTAGCCGCCGCTCTTGATCAGGTCGACGGAGGCGCGGCCGACGATCCGGTGGAAGCCGTCGGGCCCGATCACGGCGACGTCGCCGGTGCGGAACCAGCCGTCGGCGGTGCGCGCGGCGGCGGTCGCCTCGGGCCGGCCGAGGTAGCCGTCGAACAGCGTCGGCCCCTGGACCTGGAGTTCGCCGACGCTCTCCCCGTCGGAGGGCACCGGCCGCCCGTCCTCGCCGACCAGCCGGGTGCGCACCCCGGCCACCGGCACGCCGACCGCGCCGGGGCGGCGCTCGCCGTCGGCCCGGGTGGCGACGGTGATCAGCGTCTCGGTCATGCCGTAGCGCTCGGCGGGGGCCTGCCCGGTGAGGTCCCGCAGCCGTTCGAAGACCGGCACCGGCAGCGGCGCGCTGCCGGACACCAGCAGCCGGGCGGCGGCCAGTTCGCGGGCGGCGGCGGGCTCGGCGGCGATCCGCGACCACACGGTGGGGACGCCGAAGTACAGGCTGCCGCGGGCGGCCGCGTACCCGGCGGGGGTGGGCCGGCCGGTGTGGACGAGCCGGCTGCCGGTGCGCAGCGCGCCGAGCACGCCGAGCACCAGGCCGTGCACGTGGAACAGCGGCAGGCCGTGGACGAGGGTGTCGTCGGCGTCCCACCGCCAGGCGTCGGCGAGCGCGTCGAGCCCGGCGGCGAGCGCCCGGTGCGGGAGCAGCGCGCCCTTGGGGGCGCCGGTGGTGCCGGAGGTGTACAGCACCAGGGCGGTGCGGTCGCCGTCCTCGGCCGCGGGCCGCCAGCCGCCGCCCGGGCGGTCCGCCAGCGAGACCGGCAGGGGCGTCAACCCGTCGGCGTCCTCGGGCAGTCCGGTGCCGGCCAGCAGGGCGGCGCCGCTGTCGCGCAGGATGTGGGCGCGCTCCAGCGGCCCGGAGTCGGGCGGCACCGGCACCACCGGCACGCCCGCGAGCAGGCCGCCGACGACCGCCGCGACCGTCTCGGCGGTCGGCCGGGCCAGTACGGCCAGGCCGGGCGCCCCGGCGGCGCGTTCGGCCACCGCCCCGGCGGCGCCCAGCAGTTGCTCCCGGGACAGGGCGGTCCCGTCCACCACCAGGGCGTCCGCCCGGTCCCCGTACCCGCCGTCGAGTGCTGTCAGCAGTCCCATGCCGCCCGACTCTACGAGCCCGGCCCGCCCGCGCGCAGCAGCGCCCCGCGCGCCGTCCCGAGCTGGGCGTTACCGAACCCAGCCGCGCCCTTTACCGAATCCGGTGGCCGGGCGGGGCCATCGGGGCGGCCCGCTCGGACTATGGAAGGGGCCGTCCGCTGCCGATGGGATAGGGGCCGTCCCGGCCGGACCCGGCCCGGGCCCCTTCTCCTCTGGGAGTCTCCTTGGGCATGCACCCCGCCACCGCGGGCACCCGACGCTCCACCGCGCTGCGGGCCGCCGCGCTGCTCGCCGTCGGGGCCACCGCCCTGACCGGCGCGACCGCCACCGCGCAGTCCGCCGCCCGCCCGCCGGTCTTCAAGCTGCGCCCCGCCTCGGCCGGGCAGATCGACGCGGTCGGCCGGGTCGCGCCGATATCGACCTCGGACTGCGTCACGCAGATCGGCATCCACTGCTACTCGCCGCTCCAGTACCGCACCGCCTACCACCTGGACCCGCTGTACCGGCAGGGCGTGACGGGCAAGGGCCGCACCATCGTGATCGTGGACTCCTTCGGCTCGCCGACCGTCCAGCACGACCTGGAGGTGTTCGACCGGCAGTGGGGCATCCCGGACACCCAGGTCGAGGTGGTCAAGTGGGGGAACGTCCCGGTCTTCGACCCGACCAACGAGGACCACACCGGCTGGGCGGGCGAGAGCACCCTGGACGTCGAGTACGCGCACGCGATCGCCCCCGACGCGCACATCGTGCTGGTGGAGACCGGCGTCGCCGAGACCGAGGGCGTCACCGGCCTGCCGGAGATGATGGACGCGAGAAGGCCGTCATCAGGTCGCACGACGTGGACGTGGTCTCGCAGAGCTTCGGCGCCACCGAGAACACCTTCCCGGGCTACGCCGAGGGCGACTTCACGTCGATCGAGAAGCTGCGCTACGCCTTCCAGTACGCCGCCGCCAAGAACGTGACCGTGCTGGCCGCGTCCGGCGACAACGGCGCCACCGACGCGATGGACAACGGCAGCGACCTGTACCCGTACAAGGTCAACTCCTGGCCGTCCGCGGACCCGCTGGTCACCTCGGTCGGCGGCACCCAGCTGACCCTGGACGACGGCGGCAACCGCACCGCCCCCGACCGGGTCTGGCACGACGACTACGGCGCGGCGGGCGGCGGCGTCTCCGGCGTCTTCGCCCGCCCCTGGTACCAGGCCGCCGTGGCGGGCACCACCGGCAACCACCGCGGCACCCCGGACATCTCGATGAGCGCGGCGGTGGACGGCGCGGCCTGGACGTACGAGTCGTACGACCCGACGGCGGTCGGCTGGCACCTGGTCGGCGGCACCAGCGAGGCGACCCCGATCTTCTCCGGCGTCGTCGCGCTGGCCGCCCAGCTGGCGGGCCACCGCCTGGGCCAGCTCAACCCGCGCCTGTACGGGCTGGCCCTGCTGCCCTCCCAGCTCAGCGGCATCACGACGTCACCGCGGGCGACAACTCCTGGGACGCGGTGACGGGGTACAAGGCCACGAAGGGCTACGACCTGGCCTCCGGCCTGGGCACCATCGACGGCAACCGCTTCGTGCGCTCCCTCGCGGGCCGCTGACCCGCACGGACGACGGAGGGCGCGGTCCCCGCGGGGACCGCGCCCTCCGGCTCGCTGCGGGATCAGCCCTTGCGGGCCTTCACCTCGTCGGTGAGCTGGGGGAGGACGGTGAAGAGGTCTCCGATGACGCCGTAGTCGACGAGTTCGAAGATGGGGGCTTCGGGGTCCTTGTTGACGGCGACGATGGTCTTGCTGGTCTGCATGCCGGCGCGGTGCTGGATGGCGCCGGAGATGCCGGCGGCGACGTAGAGCTGGGGGAGACCTGCTTGCCGGTCTGGCCGACCTGGCTGCTGTGGGGGTACCAGCCGGCGTCGACGGCGGCGCGGGAGGCGCCGACGGCGGCGCCGAGGGCGTCGGCGAGGTCCTCGACGACGGAGAAGCCGTCGGCGGCGCCGACGCCGCGGCCGCCGGAGACGACGATGGCGGCCTCGGTGAGTTCGGGGCGGCCGGTGGAGACGCGGGGGGTGCGGGAGGTGACGGTGGCGGCGTTGCCGCTGAGGGCGACGGTGACGTCCTGGACGGTGCCGGCGGCGGGGGCGGGTTCGGGGGCGGCGCTGTTGGGCTTGACGGTGATGACGGGGGCGCCGGTGGTGACGGTGGACTTGACCTGGAAGGAGGCGGCGAACACCGACTGGGTGGCGACGGGGCCGCTCTGGCCCTGCTCGATGTCGACGGCGTCGGTGATCAGGCCCGAGCCCAGGCGCAGGGCGGTGCGGGCGGCGATCTCCTTGTTCTCGCCGGAGGAGGTGAGCAGGACGGCGGTGGCGCCGGTGTCCTTGGCGATCTGGGTCAGCGCGTCGACCTTGGGGACCACCAGCTGGGAGGTGAACTCCTCGGCGTCGGCGGTGTAGACGGTGGCGGCGCCGTACTCGGCGGCCTTGGCGGCGATGCCGGCCGCGGCGGCCCGGCGCCAGGACGACGGCGGCGGGGGTGCCCAGGCGGCGGGCGAGGGTCAGCAGTTCGAGGGCGGGCTTGCGCACGGCGCCGTCGACGTGGTCGACCAGGACCAGGATCTCACTCATGGGTTTTGCTCCGTATCCCTTTGTTCCCGGCGGCCCGTCAGATGAACTTCTGCTCGGCGAGGTAGGCGGCGAGCTGCTTGCCGCCCTGGCCCTCGTCGGTCACGATGACGCCCTTGGTGCGGGCGGGGCGGGCGGTGACGTCCTCGACCCGGCTCCAGGCGCCGGCCAGGCCGACGGTGTCGGCGTCGATGCCCAGGTCGTCCAGGTCCAGCGACTGCACCGGCTTCTTCTTCGCGGCCATGATGCCCTTGAAGGAGGGGTAGCGGGCCTCGCCGGACTGGTCGGTGACCGAGACCACCGCGGGCAGCGCCGCCTCGACCTGCTCGGTGGCGCTGTCGCCGTCCCGGCGCCCGCTCACCCTGCCGCCGGCCACCGCGACCTCGGACAGCAGCGTGGCCTGCGGCACGCCCAGGCGCTCGGCCAGCAGCGCGGGCAGCACGCCCATCGTGCCGTCGGTGGAGGCCATGCCGCACACCACCAGGTCGTAGCCGGTCTTCTCCAGCGCCGCCGCCAAGATCGCCGAGGTGCCGAGCGCGTCCGTGCCGTGGATGTCGTCGTCGTTGACGTGCACGGCCTTGTCCGCGCCCATCGACAGCGCCTTGCGCAGCGCGTCCTTCGCGTCGTCCGGGCCCACCGTCAGCACCGTCACCTCGGCGCCCTCGTTGGCCGCCGCGATCCGCAGCGCCTGCTCGACGCCGTACTCGTCCAGCTCCGACAGGAGGCCGTCCACGCCCTCCCGGTCGGTGGTGGCATCGTCCGCGAAGCGACGGTCACCGGTCGCGTCGGGCACGTACTTCACACAGACAACGATCCTCAAGCTCACGGCCTGCTCTCCTGTTACTGGTCCGATCCGGCGGCTGCGGCAGCTGTCCGTGCGGGCCGAGCAGTCCTCGGTCCACGCGGGGCCCGCGGCCCGAGCGACGTGCGCAGGTGCCCCTCCGGAGCTCCCCGGCAGCATACTCGCGAGTAGCCCAGCCGTCACTACTCGCCAGTAGCTTACGCTGCCCGCAGGTCCGGCCGGGCACCGTGCCACCGCCTGGGGCCCATCCTGCCCCAGCCCACGGCGCGCTGTCCGCCCGCCACCGGGCCGGGCCCCCTCTTTCGACGCCCGCCGGGCGCCCGTTCCGGCTCCCGGGCCGACTCCCGGGCGGGCTTCCGGGCGCCTCTAGACCGCCTCGCCCAGCGCCGCGATCACGTCCGCCCGGCGCGGCTGTCCCGAGGCCCGCCGCACCACCCGGCCGGACGCGTCCAGCACCAGCACCGTGGGCGTGCGCAGGATCTCCAGCCGCCGTACCAGTTCCAGCCGCGACTCGGCGTCCACCTCCACGTGCGCGACGCCCTCGACCATCCGGCCACCTCCGCCAGGGTGCGCCGGGTGGCCCGGCACGGCTGGCAGAACGAGGTGGAGAACTGCACCAGCGTCGCCCGCGCGCCCAGCGGCGCCCGAGCTCCGCCGCGGTCAACCGCACCTCGCCGTTCCCGCCCCGCACCCGCAGCCTCCCGTCCCACGCCTTGCGCACCGTCCCGTACGCGCCGGCCACCGCCAGCACCGCCAGGCACACGATCAGTCCGGTCATCCGCCCAGTGTGACAAACCCGGCTCTGGGCCCGGAAGGCGCGCCCCGGTAGCATCGCCCCCGTGACCGCCCGCACCCCGTCGTCGACTCCCCGGCTGACCAGCCGCCGGGTGATCGACCTGTGCCGGGCCGGCACCACCCGCTGTCGCTGACCGCACCGCACCGCACCGCACCGCACCGACGTCCAACGTCCGACGTCCCGTCAGCGAACCCCTCCGGAGCCCCTCCGTGCCGTCCTCCCCCGTGGACCCCCACGGCCTCATAGACCCCCGCGGCCCCCGCTTCGCCGCGGTCCTCACCAGCCTCGTCCTGGCCCGCCGCCCTGATCACCGGCAGCACCCCGCTGCTGGCCGCCCAGACCCTGGTCTTCGCCGCCGGCGCGATCGGCGGCCACCGCTACGCCCCTACGGGTGGCTCTACCGCACCCTGGTGCGCCCCCGCCTCTGGCCGCCGCGAGCTGGAGGACCCCCGCCCGCCGCGCTTCGCCCAGGCCGTCGGCCTCGGCTTCACCCTGCTCGCCACCCTGGCCGCCGTGGCCTCGCTCGACTGGCTCGCCCTCGCCCTGACCGCCCTGGCCCTCGCCGCCGCCTTCCTGAACGCCGCCTTCGACTACTGCCTCGGCTGCGAGTTCTACCTGCTGCTGCACCGCCGCTCCCCGGCCCACTGACCGGGCCGCCGACGCACCTCCGACCGACCCGCCGACGACCCTCCGACCGGGCCGCGAACGGCCCGCCGACCGGCCCGGGCCGGGGTCGGGCGTGACAGACGTGCCCGTTCGGGGGATCATCGGAGGAGTAACACCCGTGGCCGCGCGGCGTGCCGCGAATTCCCGGCGCGGCCACCGCGCCCCCGGGTCCACCGGACCGGGCAGATGGCCCGTGGGAAGTAGGGCTGACCGTGGCTGAGTTCGTGTACCCGCCGGTGATCCGCGCCGCGCTGACCGCCTTCAAGGCGCTGGACCTGCGGATCTCCATCGTCGGCGCCGAGCACGTCCGCCACCGGCGGCGCCGTCCTGGTCAGCAACCACATCAGCTACCTGGACTTCATCTTCGCCGGCTTCGGCGCGTACCGGGTGGGCCGCCGCAAGACCCGCTTCATGGCCAAGGACGACGTGTTCCGGCACAGGGTCTCCGGCCCGCTGATGCGCGGCATGAAGCACATCCCGGTGGACCGCGCCGACGGCCAGCCCGCCTACGAGGCCGCGGTGAAGGCGCTGCGCGAGGGCGAGGTGGTCGGGGTGTTCCCGGAGGCGACGATCAGCCGCTCGTTCACCCTGAAGAAGTTCAAGACCGGCGCGGCCCGGATGGCCGCCGACTCCGGCACCCCGCTGCTGCGGTGATCCTGTGGGGCACCCAGCAGCTGTGGACCAAGGGCCGCCCAAGACGCTGACCAAGCGCCACGTCCCGGTGACCATCATGATCGGCGAGCCGATCCACCTGGCCCCCACCGACAAGCCCGTCATGGTGACCCGCCGCCTGCGCGCCGCGATGACCGAGATGCTGGACCGCGCCCAGCGCGACTACCCCGCGCAGCCGACCGGGCCGGAGGACTCCTGGTGGCTGCCCGCCCACCTGGGCGGGACCGCGCCGACCCTGGAGCAGGCCGAGGCCGAGGACGAGGCGGAGGCCCAGCGCCGCGCCGCCCGCTGACGCCCCCTCGGCCTGGCCGCGCACCCGCCGCCGCCGCGCCCGGGCCGTCCCCGGCCCCCCGGGGTCAGCTCCCCGCGAGGCGGTGGGCGGCCAGGTCGTGCAGCAGCCCGAGCAGCGGCCGGAGCCTGCGCTCGGCCCGCCCGGCGAGCGCCGCCAGCACCGGCAGGTCCTCGGGCCCGACGGCGGCGGCGGGCCGGGCGAGCCAGGCCAGCGGGTGGTGCAGGTCGTACAGCAGCGTGCGGGCCTCCCGGTTCCGCTCGGACGCCGGGGGCCGGCCGCCGTGGACGACGTACCTGCCGTCGGCGGACGCCCTCCAGGCCGTGGTGAAGTCCTGGAAGGGGGCGGTCGCCGGCGGCTCGGGGACGGGCTCCAGCGTCTCGGAGTCGTGGAAGTGCGGCCGGCCGAGCGCCCAGCCGCCCACCACCCGCCAGGCCGGGACGGCGAACAGCGGGTGCAGGACCGGGGTGTCCACCGCGCCCGCCGGCCGCAGGCCCCCGCCGTGCCGCTCCCACCGGCGCAGGCCACCACCCGCCCCGGCGGTGACCAGCAGGTCCGGGCCGAGGAAGACGGCCTCCGCCGCGCCCGCGGTCTCGGCCGCGGCGATCGGCCGCCCCTCGGGCAGCCCGACGAGCACCGTCCGGGAGCCGTCGGTGAGCGCGATCCGGGTGCCCGTCGCGTCGACAGCCAGCCGGTCGCAGCGCCGCAGCCCGGTGCCGCCCAGGTCGACGGGGACCGGGAAGTCGCCGCCCGTCCCGACCAGGACGGCACGCATCGGCGCCAGGCCCACCACGTAGCCGTCCGCGGTGGCCGCCACCCGGGCGCCGCGCAGGGCGTCGCCCTCGGCGAGCTGCCGCGCGGAGCCGCCGTCGAACAGGACGAGCCGCCGGTGCGGCGGCTCCGGCAGCTCCAGCACGGCGACGGCCCGGCGCGGGCCGAGGCAGGCGACCGACTCCCACGGGTACGGGCCGTCGCCGCGGTGCAGCACCTTCGACCGGCCGCTGCCCGGGTCGAGCCCCCGGATCGCCCAACTTCCGTCCGCCTGCATGCCGTTGAGCGCGAGCGCGGACCGGCCGTGGGCGAAGCCGACGCCGTCCCCGTTGCCGCCGAGGACCGGCAGCGCCCGGTGCGGCGGCTCCGGGCCCCGGCGGGCCGGGCGCACGAGCACCGACGGGTCGGCCGCCGCGAGGCGTCCGGCCAGGGCCCGCGCGGCGCCCTCCGGCGGCTGCCACCGCCCGGCGAGCTCCCGGGCGAGCCGGACGCCGTCCGCGACCGGGACGGACAGCGCGAGCGCCCACAGCCCGGCGTCGTCCCCGGCCGCGGTGAGCCGCCGCGCCTCGCCGTCGATCTCCCCGGCCGTCCCCCAGGGAATCCGCGGGGCCAGGCGGCGGCGCCGGTGCTCCTGCTCGGCGGCGGCGATCCGGTCCGCCAGCCGCTCCTGCTCGGCGGCGGTCCGCTCGGCCTCCCCGGCCGACCCGGCACCGAGCTGGAGGGAGCGGATCACGCCGAACGCCCGCAGCAGGCCGGGCCCGTACGCCAACGGGTCGGCGTCCACCAGGTCCTGCCACAGCGGGACGAGCGCCTCCCGGTCGGGCAGGCCCGCGCGGTCGTACGGCGCGACGGCGACGACGTGCTCCAGGGCCTCGGCCAGCCCCGGCCGGTGGGCCTGCGGGTCGACGCTGACCAGGTACGCGTGGAGGGTGACCCCGGCCCGCCCGGCCGCCACGGCCTCCCGGTGGTGGTCGGCCGGTTCCGACGGCGGGTCCTCGTGGTCGGGCCCGTCGTCGGAGCCGGGGCCGGAACCGGAGCCGGGGCCGGAACCGGAGCCGGGGCCGGGGTCCGCGCGGCGCGCCCGCAGCTCGGTGCTCTCCGCGAGGGCGGCGTCGGCCTCCGCCGTCCGTCCGGCGGCGGCCAGGGCGAGGTGCAGGACCTTGAGCGCGTCGGCCAGTTGGGGCTCCATGACGGCGGGGTTGCCCGGCACCAGGCGCCGGTCGAGGTCCACCGCCTCCCGGGCGAGGTCCACCGCGCGCTGCCGCCAGTCCGCGGCGACGGGCTGGTGCAGGCCGGGGCGGTCGGGCGCGGCCCTGGCGATCGCCTCGGCGGTCCCGTAGTGGCTGACCAGCCGTCCGGCCAGGAGGGTGAGGGCGTAGCCGAGCGCGGCCTCGTGCCGGGCCGGGTCGTCCGCCGCGAGTCCGCGCTCCAGGACCACCGCCTGTTCGAGCGCCGCCAGCGCGGCCCGGCCGCCGAGGTAGCCGGGCGGCAGCAGCATCGCGAGGTTGACCAGGCAGGCCGGCAGGTGGGCCCGTCCCTCCGCCTCGGACGCCTTGATCCAGGACATCGCCCAGAAGATCCCGAACGCCTCGTGCTCGGCCTCCAGCGCCTCCGCCGTCCGCCCGGCCAGGCGCAGCCGACTGGCCAGGTTGACCAGCAGCGCGCCGCCGCCCGTCCCGGTGGCGGCCGGGTCCATCAGGCCGATCCGCCGCCCGATGTCGACGGCCTCCCGGGCGAAGGACAGCGAGGTCCGCCGCTCGCCGTAACGGCCCAGCCGGTTGGCGAGGTTGGACAGCACGAAGGCCAGCGGCCGCTCGAACGTCCGCGGGTCGGCCCGTGCCAGCGGCCGGTAGAGCTCGACCGCCTCGACCAGGGCGTCCAGGTTCTCCCGGTACCGGCCGGCCGCGGCGAGGGCGTTGGCGAGCCGGGCGTGGATCGCCGCCCGCTGCGCGGGGTCGCCGGTCCGGGCCAGCCGCCGCCGGGCCAGCACGCAGGCCAGGTCGGCCGCGCCCGGCGCCAGGTCGCTGTGGTCGTGCGCGGGCAGGTGGGACTCGACGGCCTCCAGCAGGTCCAGCGGGGCGGCGGGCAGCGCGGCCAAGGCGCTCAGCGCGGGGCTGCCCGCCGCGACGGCGAGGTCGGGCCGCCCGCGCAGCAGCGGGAAGAGGTGCTCCTCGGCCACGTGCGGCCAGCGGTCGGCGGCGGCGGCCAGCAGCAGGACGGTGCGCCGGAGCCAGCCGGGGTGCGGCCGGCCGTCGGTGAGCGCCCGGAAGGTACCCGGCGCCCAGGGCCGGGCCGGGTAGTCCGCCGGGTGGCCCGGCAGGGTCAGGGCGGCGAAGTCCTCGGCGAGACGGTCGGGTTGGAGCGGTTCGAGGACGGTGGCCCGGGCCGGGTCGGCGGGCGGGTAGCAGCTCGCGTGGTCGGCCAGCAGGCGCTCCACCGGCAGCGCGAGGTCCAGCCGGCCGAGCGCCCGCGCACCGACCGGCGGCGCCAGCGGGCCGGTGAGCGCGGCCGTGAACACCACCCGGTGCATCACCTCCGGCGGGGTGACCCACGGCGGTTCGTGGGGGCCGTCGCCGTCGAGCCGGTCCGTGCCGTCGCCGTCGCCGTCGCCGTGCCAGTGGGTACCGCCGCCGAGTCGGTCGGTGCGGCCGCCGTCGAGCCGGTGGGTGCCGTCGCCGTGCCGGCGCGCCCAGTGCAGGTGCTCGCGGTCCAGCAGGTAGACGGTCAGCCCGGCCGGGTCCGTCGGCGTCCGCCGCCCGGCCAGGTGGGCGTCGACGGAGACCAGGGCCGCCATGTGGACGGCCAGGGTCAGCCCGAACTCCGGCCCGTCCAGCCACGGCGGCGGGGACATCCAGCCGGGGACCGGTGCCCCGTACCGCGCGGCGAAGCCGTCCCGGGCGGCGGTGAACATCCGCGCCCGGTGGCCCTCCGGGTCGTCGCCGTCGCCGAGGGCGGCCAGCTCCTGTGCGGAGGTGCCGGCCCGGTGGTCGGCCAGGACGGCCCGGACGGCGGGCCAGGGGCCGGTGTCCCGGGCGATCATCAGCACCCGCGCCGGGACGGCGGGGTCGTGCAGCAGGGCGTTGCTGAGCAGCCAGGTCAGGTGGGAGAACGGCCAGCGGTCGGCGTAGTCGACGAGCAGCAGCAGGCCCGGCGCACCGTCCGGGCGCAGGTCCTGGCTGCCCGGCGGCGGGACCACCGAACCGGGCCCCTCGGTGGCGGTGACGACCTTCCACCCCTCCGCGGCCAGCTCCCGGGCCAGTTGGGCGGCCAGCCGGGTCTTGCCCTGCCCGCCCGGCCCGTGCAGCCAGCGGACGGCCAGCCGGGGGCCGCTCCCGCACCAGGCACGGAGCGCGGCCAGTTCCGCCGCCCGGCCGGTGAACCCGACCACCTCCCAGCGGGCGTTGAGCATCCGGCTCGGCAACTCGCCCAGCCAGACGTCCTCGACGGCCTCCCCGGGACGCCAGTTCTCCAGCACGTAGACGGGCGTGCCGTCCCCGAACACGTGGATGTCCGCGCCGATCGCGCCGTAGGCGAACCCGGCCTCCGCGACGACCCGCTGTTCCATCCGCCCCGGCCACCCGCCCCGGTCGAGCCGATCGCCGGGCTCGCCCCGGCCGCCCCGCTCGCCCCGCTCCCGCAGCCCGCTCCCGTCGTCGGACGGTCCCGGCGGCTTCACCGCGGTTCCTCGGCCGCCTCCCCGCGCCGATCCGGGGCAGGCCCCGGGGCGGGTCGGGCCGCGCCGCCTCGTGCACCACCACGTTCCCGCCGAGCGCCCCGTAGGCCCGGCCGTGGTCCCGGGCGGTCACGTTCAGGGTCCAGTGCTGCTCGGCCCGGGGCAGGGCGGCCACCGTGCGCTCCACGAACTCCCGTAGCTCCTCCACCAGTTCGGGATGCTCGGTCAGCAGCGCCTCCAGCTCGACCTGCCAGCCCGGCGCGAGCCCCTGGCGCACCCGCCCGGGCTCCGGGGCCCGCGCCACCAGCTCGGCGTCGTGCTCCAACCGGGCCTCGATCACGCCCTGCCGCCCCGCCTCGCCCCGCCCGAACAGTCTGGCCGCACCGGTCCTGACGCCCTGCCAGGCATCGGTGGCCATCGCCCCCACCAGAGCCGTCCCGCCCGCACCGGCGAGCGCGACCAACGATTCGGCGAGCATCCGTTCCCCCTGGATCACTTGTCCCGTGCCGTCACCGTGCGACGACCGTCTCATGGTGCCACCCGGCACCGCCGCCGGGATATCACCGGATCGCGTTCTCCCACGTACGGCCGGTCGACACCGCACCGACGGCACCGCACCGACCGCCCCCGCGCTCCCCGGGACGCGAATCCGCCCACCCCGGCGGCGCGCTCAGC
This sequence comes from Kitasatospora fiedleri, assembly GCF_948472415.1. Classification (NCBI taxonomy): domain Bacteria; kingdom Bacillati; phylum Actinomycetota; class Actinomycetes; order Kitasatosporales; family Streptomycetaceae; genus Kitasatospora; species Kitasatospora fiedleri. The sequence goes on from NZ_OX419519.1 coordinate 1,641,205, forward strand.
CGCCGAACCAGCCCGCCGCGTCCAGCCGGAACCCGGACGGGCCGGTCAACCGCGCGATGCCGTCCTCCAGTTCGCGCAGGCGCTGCTCCCCGAGCACGGCCGCCCAGCGTCCCCGGATCTCCTCGAACCCCGCCGCCGACCTGGCCAGCATGTCCAGCCCGTACGGCGTCAGCCGGACGACCTTGCGCCGCGCGTCCCGCGGATCGTCCACCCGCTCCGCGTACCCGAGCGCCTCCAGCCGGTCGACGGTCTTCCCGGCGGCCTGCTTGGACACCCCCAGCCGGCGGCCGACCTCGCTCGCGGTGGCCCCGTCGATCCCGATCGCCTGCATGGCGAAGCCGTACGCGGGCCGCGCGTCCGGGTGCCCCTCGCGGGCCAGCCGTTCGTGCAACTCGTCGATGATCGTGCGGAATCCGGCGAACAGCAGCAGCGGCAGCTCGAAGCCGTCGCGGGCCCGGTCCGGGGGATTCCCGTTGCGCGAATCGACAACCTGGTTTACGTTTTGGTCAACCACGTTGTCCATTCTAGGACGCGCAGCCGGGGCCCGCCCTCCGGCCACCCCGGCACGCCTCCGCGCCCGCACCTCGAAAGGCCCACCCATGTCCACCACCACTCCCACCCCTACCACCCCCACCACCGGGGCCCACTTCCCCACCCTCACCCCCGACACCGCCCCGCCGGCCGCCCGCAGCCGACTCGACCAGGTCACCCGCCACCTCGGCTACCTGCCCGCCGCCGCGGCCCGCCTCGCCCACGCACCCCAACTCCTCGACGGATTCCTCAAGTTGACCGCCCTCTTCGACGCCACCGAACTCGACCCAGTGGTCCGCGAAACCGTCGTCCTCACCATCGCCACCCGCAACGGCTGTCACCTCTGCGTCGCCATGCACACCGCCGTCCTCACCCGGCTCGACGCCGACCCCGAACTGATCGCCGCCCTGCGCGCCCAACAGCCCCTGCCCGACGCCCGGCTGGAGGCCGTCCGGCTCTTCGTCCACCGCCTCCTCGACCACACCGGCGCCGTCCCCGAACCCGACCTCGCCGCCTTCCTCGCCCAGGGCTTCACCCCGCGCAACGCCCTCGAAATCGTCCTCGGCATCGGCGCCTACACCCTCTCCACCTTCGCCAACCGCCTCACCGACGCCCCCGTCGACCCCCAACTCGCCCCCTACGCCTGACCGTCCGCCCCCGGCCGGTACGCTCCCCCGGTGACCGACCGCGGCCCCGCCCTCCCCGCGCTGCGCCACCAGCTGGTGGCCGCGGTCCTCACCCTGGCCGCCCCCGGCCTCCAGGACGACGTCTTCGACCCCGCGCCGCTCCTCACCACCCTGTTCACCGAGACCTGCGACGCCGACGACCCGCTCCCCTGGATCGGCCACACCCTGCGCACCGGCGAAGAGGCCGCCCTCACCGCCGACCTCGGCACCGCCCTCCGCGCCCTCCTCGCCACCCTCCCGCCCGACCCGCGCCCCGCCGACCACCTGCAATCCCCCGCCTGGCCCGCCGTCACCACCGCGGCCGCCCGCCTCGCCCGCACCCTGGTCGCCAACGACCACCACGCCACCCGCTGAACCCCACCCACCACACGGCGGGGCCCCGACCACCACGGCCGAGGCCCCGCCCACCCACACCCTCAGCGGCCCGGCCCCTCCCCCGCGCCCGCCGGCTCCCCCTCCGCCAACACGAAGTGCGGGTTCTCGATCAGCCCGACCACCGCCCCCGACGGCTCGACCACCGTCCCGACCCGGATACCGCCCCCCACCTCCTGCACCTGCTCCCGCACCGTCGCCCCCGCCGCCACGAACCGCTCCACCGCCACCTCGACGTCCCGCACCCCCCAGTACGACACCGGCCCCACCGCCGGGTCCGCGTTCGGGTCGAGCCCCAACTCGTACCCCCCGACGTTGAACCCCACGTAGAACGGCTCGTCGAAGTAGGGCTCCACCCCCAGTACCGAACTCCACCACGCCTTCGCCGCACCGAGGTCCTGCGCGGGATGAATGACCGTCCGAAGACCGAGAAGCACGCCAATGTCCTTTCCGAGGAACCGAGCCGGCAAGAAGCCGAGCCCGAGGATTGTCCCGCACCCACCGACCGTCACCGAACGGCGGCCCACAGCTCCCGGGCGCACCGGTCGAACCGGACACCGCCGTCCCGCCCCCGCTCCGCCCGGGAACGCGAAAAAGCCCCCTGACATCCCGTCAGGGGGCTTTCCCACAAAGATTGTTCGGCGGCGTCCTACTCTCCCACAGGGTCCCCCCTGCAGTACCATCGGCGCTGTGAGGCTTAGCTTCCGGGTTCGGAATGTAACCGGGCGTTTCCCTCACGCTATGACCACCGAAACACGGTGAAACGTGTCGCCACCCACCCGTGGCTAGGGCGGGGGTCGTTGTTTCAGAACAACACAGTGGACGCGAGCAACTGAGGACAAGCCCTCGGCCTATTAGTACCGGTCAACTCCACCCCTCACAGGGCTTCCATATCCGGCCTATCAACCCAGTCGTCTACTGGGAGCCTTACCCTCTCAAGGAGGTGGGAGTGCTCATCTCGAAGCAGGCTTCCCGCTTAGATGCTTTCAGCGGTTATCCCTCCCGAACGTAGCCAACCAGCCATGCCCTTGGCAGGACAACTGGCACACCAGAGGTTCGTCCGTCCCGGTCCTCTCGTACTAGGGACAGCCCTTCTCAACACTCCTACGCGCACAGCGGATAGGGACCGAACTGTCTCACGACGTTCTAAACCCAGCTCGCGTACCGCTTTAATGGGCGAACAGCCCAACCCTTGGGACCTACTCCAGCCCCAGGATGCGACGAGCCGACATCGAGGTGCCAAACCATCCCGTCGATATGGACTCTTGGGGAAGATCAGCCTGTTATCCCCGGGGTACCTTTTATCCGTTGAGCGACGGCGCTTCCACAAGCCACCGCCGGATCACTAGTCCCTACTTTCGTACCTGCTCGACCCGTCAGTCTCACAGTCAAGCTCCCTTGTGCACTTACACTCAACACCTGATTGCCAACCAGGCTGAGGGAACCTTTGGGCGCCTCCGTTACCCTTTAGGAGGCAACCGCCCCAGTTAAACTACCCACCAGACACTGTCCCTGATCCGGATCACGGACCCAGGTTAGACATCCAGCACGACCAGAGTGGTATTTCAACGGCGACTCCACCCGAACTGGCGTCCGAGTTTCACAGTCTCCCACCTATCCTACACAAGCCGAACCGAACACCAATATCAAGCTATAGTAAAGGTCCCGGGGTCTTTCCGTCCTGCTGCGCGAAACGAGCATCTTTACTCGTAATGCAATTTCACCGGGCCTGTGGTTGAGACAGTCGAGAAGTCGTTACGCCATTCGTGCAGGTCGGAACTTACCCGACAAGGAATTTCGCTACCTTAGGATGGTTATAGTTACCACCGCCGTTTACTGGCGCTTAAGTTCTCAGCTTCGCCTAGTCGAAACTAGACTAACCGGTCCCCTTAACGTTCCAGCACCGGGCAGGCGTCAGTCCGTATACATCGCCTTACGGCTTCGCACGGACCTGTGTTTTTAGTAAACAGTCGCTTCTCGCTGGTCTCTGCGGCCACCACCAGCTCAGGGAGCGAAGTCCCGTCACCAGCAATGGCCCCCCTTCTCCCGAAGTTACGGGGGCATTTTGCCGAGTTCCTTAACCACAGTTCACCCGAACGCCTCGGTATTCTCTACCAGACCACCTGAGTCGGTTTAGGGTACGGGCCGCCATGAAACTCGCTAGAGGCTTTTCTCGACAGCATAGGATCATCCACTTCACCACAATCGGCTCGGCATCAGGTCTCAGACGCATGTTGCGCGGATTTGCCTACGCAACGTCCTACACCCTTACCCCGGGACAACCACCGCCCGGGCTGGACTACCTTCCTGCGTCACCCCATCGCTCACCTACTACAGGCTTGGGCCGGCGGCTCCACCACGTCCCTTTGTCCGAAGACTCCGGGCCGGCTTCACGGCCTTAGCATTACCTGGTTCGACGTTGGCGCTTCAAAGCGGGTACGGGAATATCAACCCGTTGTCCATCGACTACGCCTGTCGGCCTCGCCTTAGGTCCCGACTTACCCTGGGCAGATCAGCTTGACCCAGGAACCCTTGGTCAATCGGCGCAAGAGTTTCCCACTCTTGTATCGCTACTCATGCCTGCATTCTCACTCGTGAACCGTCCACAACTCGATTCCTCGGCTGCTTCACCCGGCACACGACGCTCCCCTACCCATCACAGCCTCCGTTGGGAGTATTGCTGCAATGACACGACTTCGGTGGTGTGCTTGAGCCCCGCTACATTGTCGGCGCGGAATCACTTGACCAGTGAGCTATTACGCACTCTTTCAAGGGTGGCTGCTTCTAAGCCAACCTCCTGGTTGTCTCTGCGACTCCACATCCTTTCCCACTTAGCACACGCTTAGGGACCTTAGTCGGTGTTCTGGGCTGTTTCCCTCTCGACCATGGAGCTTATCCCCCACAGTCTCACTGCCGCGCTCTCACTTACCGGCATTCGGAGTTTGGCTAAGGTCAGTAACCCGGTAAGGCCCATCGCCTATCCAGTGCTCTACCTCCGGCAAGAAACACGCGACGCTGCACCTAAATGCATTTCGGGGAGAACCAGCTATCACGGAGTTTGATTGGCCTTTCACCCCTAACCACAGGTCATCCCCCAGGTTTTCAACCCTGGTGGGTTCGGTCCTCCACACGGTCTTACCCGCGCTTCAACCTGCCCATGGCTAGATCACTCCGCTTCGGGTCTTGGGCATGCAACTCTGGGCGCCCTATTCGGACTCGCTTTCGCTACGGCTACCCCACACGGGTTAACCTCGCTACACACCGCAAACTCGCAGGCTCATTCTTCAAAAGGCACGCAGTCACAGCCCCGAAGGACTGCCCCCACGGCTTGTAGGCACACGGTTTCAGGTACTATTTCACTCCGCTCCCGCGGTACTTTTCACCATTCCCTCACGGTACTATCCGCTATCGGTCACCAGGGAATATTTAGGCTTAGCGGGTGGTCCCGCCAGATTCACACGGGATTTCTCGGGCCCCGTGCTACTTGGGAGAAGCTCAAGCGAGCCGTACAGATTTCGTCTACGGGGGTCTTACCCTCTACGCCGGACCTTTCGCATGTCCTTCGACTACCCATACGGTTTCTGACTCGCCCAGCCGCCGGCAGACGACTGAAGAACTTTCCCACAACCCCGCTCTGGCAACCCCTGCCGGGTCTCACACCACAACGGTTTAGCCTCATCCGGTTTCGCTCGCCACTACTCCCGGAATCACGGTTGTTTTCTCTTCCTGCGGGTACTGAGATGTTTCACTTCCCCGCGTTCCCTCCACATACCCTATGTGTTCAGGTATGGGTGACAGCCCATGACGACTGCCGGGTTTCCCCATTCGGACACCCCCGGATCAAAGCTCGGTTGACAGCTCCCCGGGGCCTATCGCGGCCTCCCACGTCCTTCATCGGTTCCTGGTGCCAAGGCATCCACCGTGCGCCCTTAAAAACTTGGCCACAGATGCTCGCGTCCACTGTGCAGTTCTCAAACAACGACCAGACACCCACACGCAACCACCCTCACAGGTGGCCCCGCCTGAGGCCGGCATCCATGAGACAACGGCAAGCCGTTCCCTCAGGACCCAACAACGTGCCCGACACACCCGCTCCAGGAGCCGCGTTCCACACCCCGAGAGGGCAGTACTGGCGGTCCATCACCGCGTGTGCCGAATAGTCAACGTTCCACCCATGAGCAACCGTGCGAGACATGCGCTCGCAAGCGGCCATGTGCTCCTTAGAAAGGAGGTGATCCAGCCGCACCTTCCGGTACGGCTACCTTGTTACGACTTCGTCCCAATCGCTGGTCCCACCTTCGACGGCTCCTCCCCTTACGGGTTAGGCCACCGGCTTCGGGTGTTACCGACTTTCGTGACGTGACGGGCGGTGTGTACAAGGCCCGGGAACGTATTCACCGCAGCATGCTGATCTGCGATTACTAGCAACTCCAACTTCATGGGGTCGAGTTGCAGACCCCAATCCGAACTGAGACCGGCTTTTTGGGATTCGCTCCGCCTCGCGGCATCGCAGCCCTTTGTACCGGCCATTGTAGCACGTGTGCAGCCCAAGACATAAGGGGCATGATGATTTGACGTCGTCCCCACCTTCCTCCGAGTTGACCCCGGCAGTCTCCTGTGAGTCCCCGACATTACTCGCTGGCAACACAGAACAAGGGTTGCGCTCGTTGCGGGACTTAACCCAACATCTCACGACACGAGCTGACGACAACCATGCACCACCTGTACACCGACCACAAGGGGGCTGATATCTCTACCAGTTTCCGGTGTATGTCAAGCCTTGGTAAGGTTCTTCGCGTTGCGTCGAATTAAGCCACATGCTCCGCTGCTTGTGCGGGCCCCCGTCAATTCCTTTGAGTTTTAGCCTTGCGGCCGTACTCCCCAGGCGGGGAACTTAATGCGTTAGCTGCGGCACCGACGACGTGGAATGTCGCCAACACCTAGTTCCCAACGTTTACGGCGTGGACTACCAGGGTATCTAATCCTGTTCGCTCCCCACGCTTTCGCTCCTCAGCGTCAGTAATGGCCCAGAGATCCGCCTTCGCCACCGGTGTTCCTCCTGATATCTGCGCATTTCACCGCTACACCAGGAATTCCGATCTCCCCTACCACACTCCAGCCTGCCCGTATCGAATGCAGACCCGGGGTTAAGCCCCGGGCTTTCACATCCGACGCGACAGGCCGCCTACGAGCTCTTTACGCCCAATAATTCCGGACAACGCTCGCACCCTACGTATTACCGCGGCTGCTGGCACGTAGTTAGCCGGTGCTTCTTCTGCAGGTACCGTCACTTGCGCTTCTTCCCTGCTGAAAGAGGTTTACAACCCGAAGGCCGTCATCCCTCACGCGGCGTCGCTGCATCAGGCTTCCGCCCATTGTGCAATATTCCCCACTGCTGCCTCCCGTAGGAGTCTGGGCCGTGTCTCAGTCCCAGTGTGGCCGGTCGCCCTCTCAGGCCGGCTACCCGTCGTCGCCTTGGTAGGCCATTACCCCACCAACAAGCTGATAGGCCGCGGGATCATCCTGAACCGCCGGAGCTTTCCACCAACCCCCATGCAGGAGAAGGTCGTATCCGGTATTAGACCTCGTTTCCAAGGCTTGTCCCAGAGTTCAGGGCAGATTCCCCACGTGTTACTCACCCGTTCGCCACTGATCCACCCCGAAGGGCTTCACCGTTCGACTTGCATGTGTTAAGCACGCCGCCAGCGTTCGTCCTGAGCCAGGATCAAACTCTCCGTGAATGCTTCCACGAAAGAGCGGCACGGCAACCACCGGAATAGGGCGGCCCCGCGCACTGCGTCCTCGCTAGTGTTCTACTTCAAAAGGAATCTCCAACCCCGAACAGAGTCGAGGCCGGGGATGTCAACATATCTGGCGTTGACTTTTGGCACGCTGTTGAGTTCTCAAGGAACGGACGCTTCCTTCGACCAGCCTTCCGACCGTATCTCCGGGCGCTTCGTTCTTTCGTGTTCCCAGCTTATCAGATCCGAGCTCGTGCTCTTTCCCGACTCGCTTTCGTCTTCCGCGACCTGACGGCCCTTCCGACGTTTCAAACTCTAGCCGATCCCCACTCCGAAAAGCGAATCGACCGCAATCTCCGAAAAAGCGTACGACAAATACGAACGGGGACGCGAAAGACACGCGACCCGTCACGGATCAGCCGAACCGGTTTCTCAAGGGATTGGCCACCCCGGGACCGTCCACGCAGACACGTGTCCGGTGCTCCCTGCCGAGCGACCAGTGAACACTACGCCGAATCCGGGCCCGGTGCAAACAACCGCCCGCGGCCGGCCCGGGAGGTGTCTCCCGGACCGGCCGCAGGTGGGGTTGGGGTGGGGTTCCAGGGGGTCAGACCTGGCGGGCCATCTCCTCGGCGATCGCGGCGGCGAAGGAGTCGATGTCCTGTTCGGTGGTGTCGAAGGCGGCCATCCAGCGGACTTCGCCGGTGTGCTCGTCCCAGAAGTAGAAGCGGTAGCGCTTCTGGAGGCGCTCGCTGACCTCGCGCGGGAGGAGCGCGAAGACGGCGTTGGCCTGGACGGGGCGGACCACGGTGACGCCGGGGATCTCGCGGACGGCGGCTTCGAGGCGGCGGGCCATCGCGTTGGCGTGGCCGGCGTTGCGGAGCCAGAGGTCGCCGGTGAGGAGTGCCTCGAACTGGACGGAGACGAAGCGCATCTTCGAGGCGAGCTGCATCGAGGTCTTGCGCAGGTACTTGAGGTTGCGGACCTTCTCGGGGTCGAGGACGACCACGACCTCGCCGAGCAGCAGGCCGTTCTTGGTGCCGCCGAAGGAGAGGACGTCGACCCCGGCGTCGGTGGTGAACTCGCGGAACGGGACGCCGAGCGAGGCGGCGGCGTTGGCGAGCCGGGAGCCGTCGAGGTGGACGAGCATGCCGCGTTCGTGGGCGTGCTCGCAGATCGCCCGGATCTCGTCGACCGTGTAGAGGGTGCCGAGTTCGGTGGACTGGGTGATCGAGACGGCGAGCGGCTGGGCGCGGTGCTCGTCGCCCCAGCCCCAGGCCTGCTGGTCGATCAGGGCGGGGGTGAGCTTGCCGTCGGGGGTGGGGACGGTGTGGATCTTGATGCCGGCGAGCTTCTCGGGGGCGCCGCCCTCGTCGACGTTGATGTGCGCGCTCTCGGCGGCGATCACCGCGCCCCAGCGCGGGAGCAGCGCCTGGAGGGCGACGACGTTGGCGCCGGTGCCGTTGAAGACGGGGTACGCCTCGGCGCGGTCGCCGAAGTGGCGGCGGAAGACGGTCTGGAGGTGCTCGGTGTAGGCGTCCTCGCCGTAGGCGACCTGGTGGCCGTCGTTGGCGAGGGCGATCGCGGCGAGCACCTCGGGGTGGACGCCGGCGTAGTTGTCGCTGGCGAAGCCGCGGACGGCGGGGTCGTGGTGCCGTACCGCGTCGGTGGTGCCGGGGGTGCCGGGGGTGGAGGTGGTCATCGGGCTGTCAGCCACAGGTGCTGTCCGTTCAGTTCTGCTGCGGGGCGGTCCCAGAGGGACGCCAGGGTGGTGGCCAGGTCGGCGGTGTCGGTGAAGCCGGCGAACTTGGCGTCCGGCTTCTCGGCCCGCATCTCGGGGCTGACCAGGGCCTTGATGACCAGGATGACGGCCGCCGCGGTGGGGTCGCCGTCGGGGGCGGTGGTCTCCTTGCGGAAGGAGTCGGCCATCGCCAGGGTCCACGCCTCGGTGGCGGCCTTGGCGGCGGCGTACGCGGCGCCGCCCGCGGTGGGCTTGTGCGCGGCGGCGGCGGAGACCATGGCGTAGCGGCCGGCGGGGCTGCGGAGCAGGGCGGGCTGGAAGGCCAGCGAGGTGTGCTGGAGGGTGCGGACGACGGTGTCGTGCAGGAAGTCCCAGTCGTCGATCCGGGACTCGAAGAAGGTCTTGCTGCCGCGCCAGCCGCCGACCAGGTGGAGCAGGCCGTCGACGTGGCCGTGCTCGGCCTCCAGGTGGTCGGCCCAGTCGTGGACCTCCTGCGGGTCGAGGAGGTCGATGACCTGGCTGTGCGCCTTGGCGTCGGGGACGGCGGTGCGGACGGCGGCGAGGGCGGCGTCCAGGCGGTGCTGGTCGATGTCGGCGCCGATGACGGTGGCGCCGTCGGCGGCGAGGCGGCGCAGGGCGGCCTGGCCGGCCGGGCCGCTGGCTCCGGCGACGGCGATCACCTTGCCGTCGAGGGGGCGGGTGCTCATGCGGCGACCTCCTGGGTGCTGGTGCCGGTGATGCCCTTGGTGTCGGCGATCACGCGGCGGAGTTTCTTGGACAGGGCCTCGTAGAACATGCTGAGCGGGAACTCGTCGGGGTGGACGGCGTCGCACAGCGCCTTGCGCAGGGCTTTGTCGTCGGCGAGGTCGAGCGGGAGCGCCTCGGGGCCCTTGGCCCAGGTGGAGGCGGGGTGCGGGGTGAGGTAGCGGGAGACCAGCTGGTAGGCGGCGATCCAGTGCGCGGTCTTGGGGCGGTCGATGCCGTCCCGGTAGAGCGTCTCGATCTCGGCGCAGAGCGCGTTGGTGGTGGCGGCGACCCGGTCCCAGTCGATGGTGAGGCGGTTGTCGCGCCAGCGCAGGGCGTCGTGCTTGTGCAGGTAGGCGAAGAGCAGCTGGCCGCCCATGCCGTCGTAGTTGCGGACCCGGTCGCCGGTGACCGGGAAGCGGAACAGGCGGTCGAAGAGGATCGCGTACTGGACGTCGCGGCCCTGGGGGTGGCCCTCGGCCTCCAGTTCGACCGACTCCTTGAAGGTGTTGAGGTCGCAGCGGAGCTCTTCGAGGCCGTACATCCAGAACGGGCTGCGCTGCTTGATCATGAAGGGGTCGAACGGCAGGTCGCCGTGGCTGTGGGTGCGGTCGTGGACCAGGTCCCACAGGACGAAGGTCTGCTGGGTGCGGTCCTGGTCCCGGAGCAGCTCGGCGGCGTCGGCGGGGATGTCGAGGTCGAGCTGGCGGACGGCGCTGGTGGTGACGGCGCGGAAGCGGGCGGCTTCGCGGTCACAGAAGATGCCGCCCCAGGTGAAACGTTCCGGCGCTTCGCGGACGGCCACGGTCTCGGGAAGAGCACGGCGGAGTTGGTGTCGTAGCCGGCGGTGAAGTCCTCGAAGGCGATGCCGAGGTAGCCGGGGTTGTCGAAGCGGGTGCGCTCCAGTTCGGCGATCCAGTCGGGCCAGACGACCTTGAGCAGGACGGCTTCCAGGTTGCGGTCCGGGTTGCCGTTCTGGGTGTACATCGGGAAGACGACCAGGTGGCCGGTGCCGTCGACGCGGTGCTCGTTCGGGCGGAAGGCCAGCAGCGAGTCGAGGAAGTCGGGCTCGCGGTAGCCGGTGTCGGCCCACTTGGCGAGGTCGGTCCGGACGGCGTCCAGGTAGGCGGCGTCGTGCGGGAAGAGCGGGGCGAGCTCGGCGACGGCCGCGCGGACGGTCTCGACCAGCGGGTCGACCGTGGGGCGCGGCACGGCGGAGAGGTCGATCGAGCCGTCCTTGGACTGCAGCGGCCGGAGGGCCTCGACGGCGTTCTTGAGGCGGGTCCAGGCCGGGTGGGCGACCGGGTCCGCGGCGTGGGCGTCGCCCGCGAGCGCGAGCGTCGACGAAAGATTCTGCATCACAGGCTCACTTCGACAGGAGTTATTTCGACAGGACCACGTTAAATGCGAAAGGTTCTCCGGCTCAAGACCGGTCTGACGGTAGACGCTCCAGTTCGTAGTACCGCCGCCCGCCGTTCCCGCCGCGGTGGATGAAAACGGACAGATGCGACGCCGGCCGGACCGGGGCGGCCGACCTGCCCCGACCATGCCCCGGCCCCCACCGGCCCGCCACCGGGGCACCCACGCCGGTCACGGGCCCGCTCGCGCCTCGGTGCGCCCCCGTTCACGCCCTGCTGCACCCGGGCGGGGTCGGTGATCGTGGGGGACGGCGACATCCGGCGGGTCCGGCACGGGAGAGGAAGCGGCGCACCGTCCGGCGCTGGTGGAGTGGAGGGCGCCGGGACGTCCGGCGGGTCCGGCACGGAGGGGGACGCGATGCACGGTCCGGCGCTGGTGAGCTGGCTGCTGGCGGCACTGGCCGCGAGCAGCGGCGGTTACTGCGGGTGGCGGGTGCGCCGCTGGAGCACCGGTCCGGCCTGCGGCGGGCGGCACCACCTGGCCCGCCGGGAGTCGGACGTGCTGGAGGCCGCGATGGGCCTGGGCATGGCCGGGATGGCGCTGCTGCCGGGGGTGTTCTGGGGCTGGCCGTACGCGCTGCTGGCGGCGGTGCTGCTGGTCGGCGCGCTGGCCGGGCGCGGTGCGGGGCTGCGGGTGCACCGGCTGCACCACGGGATCGGGGCGCTGGCGATGGCGTACATGGCGCTGGCGATGGCGGGCGGCGGCGGGTCGGCGGGCGGGCACGCCGGGCACCACGGGCAGCCGGGCGGTCTGCCCCTGCTCACGGGGCGCTGCTGGTGTACTTCGGGGTCTACGCGCTGTGGGAGGGCAGCCGGGTGCTGACCGCGGGCGGCGCGGTGGCGGTGGCGGGCGGTCCGGCGGTGGCGGTGGCGGTGGCGGCGCCGCTGCCGCGGGCCTGCCGGGCGGCGATGGGGATCGGGATGTTCGCGATGCTGCTGTCGATGTGAGCACGGGCGCCCGGGCGGGCCGGTCCCTCCGCGCGCGTTCCTCCGCCGCTTCCCCTCCGCTTCCCCGTTCCGCTTCCCTCCTCCGCACGTTCCACTGCCGCACGGGCGTGCGGCCGGCGGGAGGGCTGACGGGGCGTCGGGCGGGGCCGGGGCGGTGGGGGCGTGGCCTTGGTCACTGGACCGACCCGGCCGTTCCGCCCGGGCGTGCGGCGGCATAGGTTGGGGGGAAGCGCACCGCCGCGCCTCGAACCCCTCCCTCGGGGAGACCTTGCCATGACGGCACTGCTGAGCCTGCTGCTGCTCGGACTGCTGCTCGCCACCGTGGCGCCCAGCCGCCTGGCCCGGGCCCGCTGGCCGGAGCGCGAACCGGTGCTGGCCCTGTTGGTGTGGCAGATGCTGGTGGTCGCGGTGCTGCTGTGCTGCGTGCTGAGCCTGCTGCTGGCGAGCGCGGCGGCGCTGCCGGCCTGGCGGGACGTGCTGTTCTCGGCGCCCCGACCGGGGTGGAGGGCGCGTACGAGCTGGCGGGCCGCGAAGGGTGGGGCGGCTGTCGGCGGCGGTGCTGGCGGCGGGCGGGCTGTGGACGGCGGTGTCGCTGGCCCGGGAGGTCCGGTCGGCGCGGGCGGAGCGCGGTCACCGGCACGCCCAACTGGTGCGGCGCGCGCCGGAGTTGCCGATTTCGCTGCTGCCGCGTCGGCGCCGGGGGCGGGGACGGGAGCCGCTGGTGGTGCTGGAGAACGTCCGGCCACAGGCCTGGTCGCTGCCGGGGCCGCGGGCCCGGCTGGTGGTGACGACGGGGGCGCTGCAGCAGTTGTCGGACCGGGAGCTGGCAGCGGTGCTGAGCCACGAGCGCGGGCACGTCCGGGCCCGGCACCACTGGCTGGGACAGTGCGCGCAGGCGCTGGCGACGGGGTTCCCGGGGGTGGGGGTGTTCTCCGCGTTCCGGGACCAGGTGGCGGTGCTGGTGGAGCTGGCGGCGGACGACCGGGCGGCCCGGCGGCACGGGCCGGTGACCACGGCGCTGGCGCTGGCGGAGCTGAACAGCGAGGTGTTCGCCTCCTGCCCGCCGGCCCAGCTCGCGCAGTCCCCCGCCCGGGTGGACCGGCTGCTGCTGGGCGAGCCCCGGCTGCCGGTGCCGGCCCGGCTGGGCTGGACGCTGGCGGCGCTGGCCGCCCCGCTGGGCGCGGCGGCCCTGGCGGTGGCGCCGGGGCTGTCGGCGCTGCTCTGACCGGACCGCGGCCCGGCGCCCTCGCGCGGCACGGCCGTTGACGACTCGTCGGCGCCGCCCCGACGCCCGCCGCCCCGACGCCCGCCGGACGCCGCCGACGGGCCGTCAGTCCTCGGGGGCGAGCGTCTCGGCGAGGATTCGGCGGTGCACCGGGCGGGCCCGGCGGTAGCGCTCGCGGCCCTCGTCGGTGAGCGCGATGTAGATGCCGCGCCGGTCGTCGACGCAGTGCGTGCGCTGGACCAGGCCGGCCTTCTCCATCCGGGCGACCAGCCGGGAGAACGCGCTCTGGCTGAGGTGGACGGTGCCGGCCAGGGTCTGCGCGCGCTCGCCGAGGCCGGGCTTCTCCCGTTCGAACTCCCGCAGCCGCTCCAGCAGTTCGAACTCGCTGACGCCGAGCCCGTACGCCTCGCCCAGCTCGCGGTCGATGGCGCAGGAGGTGGCCGCGTGCCGGGCCAGCAGGGCGCGCCACTGCTCGCTGAGCGCCGTCTCCGCGGACGGATCGTGGTCTGGGTCGAAGTCGGTCACGCCGCCAGGTTAGCACATGCATGCGCATCTGTTGCGTCCACATTAAATGCGCTTGCATCCCATGCACATGCATGTACCGTTCTGTGCCATGACCGACACGACGGTGACCCGCACGCCTGCGGCCGACCATCCGCCCGCGACCGACCAGACCCACTGGAGCCCGCGCCTCTGGGGCGCCCTGGTGGTGCTGTGCGCCGCGATGTTCCTCGACGCGCTCGACGTCTCGATGGTCGGCGTCGCCCTGCCCTCCATCGGCGCCGACCTGCACCTGTCCGACTCCGCCCTGCAATGGGTGGTGAGCGGCTACGTCCTCGGCTACGGCGGGCTGCTGCTGCTCGGCGGCCGCGCGGCCGACCTGCTCGGCCGCCGCCGGGTGTTCCTGGTGGCCCTGGCCGTCTTCGCCGCCGCCTCGCTGCTCGGCGGCCTGGTGGACAGCGGGCCGCTGCTGATCGGCGCCCGCTTCCTCAAGGGCGTGAGCGCCGCGTTCACCGCCCCGGCCGGCCTGTCCATCATCACGACCACGTTCCCGGAGGGCCCGGCCCGCAACCGCGCGCTGTCCATCTACACCACCTGCTCGGCCGCCGGCTTCTCGCTCGGCCTGGTGATCAGCGGCCTGCTGACGTCGGCGGGCTGGCGGCTGACGTTCCTGATGCCCGTCCCGGTCGCCCTGATCGCGCTGGTCGCCGGCGTCAAGCTGCTGCCCCGGCGGCACGACGGGCACCGCGCCTCCGGCGGGTACGACCTGGCGGGCGCGGTCACCGGCACCGCGGCCGTGCTGCTGCTGGTCTTCACGGTGACGGAGGCCCAGGGCGCGGGCTGGCTGTCGGTGCGCACGATCGGGTCGCTGCTGCTGGTGGCGGCGCTGGCCGCGGCCTTCCTGGCCATCGAGGCGCGCACCGCCCACCCGTTGGTCCGGCTCGGCATCTTCCGCGACGCGGGCGTCCGCCGGGCGAACCTGACGGCGCTGACGCTGATGGGCAGTTACGCGGGCTTCCAGTTCGTGGCCACGCTGTACCTCCAGCGGCTGCTGAACTGGTCCGCGCTGGAGACGGCGCTCGGGCTGCTGCCCGGCGGCGCGGTGGTGGCGTTCTCGGCGGGCGCCGTCGGCCGGCTGCTGGACAGGTACGGCCCGGCCCGGGTGCTGCCGGTCGGCGTGGCCTCGATGGCCCTCGGGTACGCGCTGTTCCTCCGGCTGGACGAGCACAGCGGCTTCCTCGGCCTGGTGCTGCCGAGCATGCTGCTGATCGGCGCGGGCTTCGCGCTGGCCTTCCCCTCGATCAACGTGGCGGCCACCTCGGGGGTGGCGGACGACGAGCAGGGCCTGGCCTCGGGCCTGGTGAACACCGCGCTCCAGGTCGGCGGCGCGATCGTGCTGGCCGTCACCACCGCGGTGCTCACCGCGGGCAGCGCCGGCGGCACCGACGCGCACGCCCAACTGGCCGGCTACCGACCCGCTCTGCTGCTGGTGACGGGCACCACGGCGCTCGGCCTGCTGATCGCGCTGACGGGCGCGGTCCGGGCCGGTCGCCGCGGCCCGGCAGCCGGTCCGGCCCCGGTGCCCGACTACGTCTACCCGGCGACGCCGGCGGCGGCGCGCCCGGCGGAGACCTCCGCGTCGGAGGCGCTGCTGTCGGAGCGCTGAGGAGGGCCCGGGCGGTCGACCCCTCGCCGCTCCGAGCACTCCGGCCGCCGCCCGTCGGATCGTCCTCGGGGAGCCGGCTCCACCAAACCCCCGTGTTGGTGGAGCCGGTACGCGCGGTCCGCCCCAGGCCGGGCCCGAACGAACGGTTCGGGCGGACGGCGCGGTGCGGGCTTCGGAGCAGACACCATGGCAGTTGGCCGGGCCACGGTCAATGCACCCAGCCGCTCCGAGACCCAACCGACGCACTGCTCAAGGAGGTTGGGCCGCACCCCGCGCCATCCGCGCGCCGTCGGCACCACCCGCGCACCACCCGGGCCCCCGGCAGGCGGGGCGGGCAGGCCGGACGAGCAGGCGGGCCTATGGGCGGAACGGCAGCCGGACCGGCGGGCAGACCGGCCGCCCCTACTGGTTCTTGAGGATGGACTGCAGCAGGTCGAGGGTCTGCTGCGGGGTGAGGCTGTCCACGCACAGCCGCTCCATCACCTGGAGGTACTCGTCGACGTCGTCGCGCTTGTCCAGGTAGAGGGCGCTGGTGAGCTGCTCCAGGTAGACCACGTCGGGCAGGTCCTGCTCGGGGAAGCGCAGCACCGAGAAGGCGCCGCTCTCACCGGCGTGCGCGCCGAACCGGAACGGCATCACCTGGACCACCACGCTGGGGAGTTGGGCCAGTTCCACCAGGTGCTCCAGCTGGGCCCGCATCACCTCGGGGCCGCCGACCGGGCGGCGCAGCGCCGCCTCGTCGATGACGGCCCAGAACGTGGGGCCGCGCCCGTCGGTGATCAGCTTCTGGCGGCGGGCGCGCAGGGTGACCCGGCGGCCGATCTCGGCCTCGTCCAGGGTGGGCCGGTTCTGGGCGAAGATCGCCCGGGCGTACTCCTCGCACTGGAGCAGGCCGGGGACGAACTGCACCTCGTAGGTGCGGATGAGGGCGGCGGCCTCCTCCAGGCCGATGTAGGTCTGGAACCAGTTGGGCAGCACGTCGTTGTAGCTGTGCCACCAGCCGGACTTGTTGGCCTCGCGGACCAGCGCCAGCAGGGCTTCCCGGTCGGGGCCGGCGGCGAGCCCGTAGAGGCTGAGCAGGTCGGCGACGTCGCGCTCCTTGAAGGAGACCCGGCCGAGTTCCATCCGGCTGATCTTGGACTCCGAGGCGCGGATCGCGTAGCCGGCGTCCTCCCGGGTGATGGCGCACCCCTCGCGGAGCCGACGGAGCTGCGAGCCGAGGAGGATGCGGCGCACCATCGAGCCCCCGCCGGGCTGAACTGTGGTCATCTGACCAAACCTCCACGTGGACGGACCAGTTGCACAGTCTGCCATCAGTCGGGCGCACTGAGTGCCGGTAGTGGCACAGCAGGTTGCCGCTTCGGCCACTCCGGGGTCCATCTTGCACGTGCATCCGGGCCATGCATATGCCAATCGCACGACTGCACGTGAATCGACTCTTGCATCTGCCGTGAGCGCAGAGGACCATGGTGCACGTGCACTTGCACGCCCTGGCAATCCCGCGGGCACCGCGTCGACCCCATGCGCGAATCCGCACACCTTCCCGGCAACGCCCGTGCGTCGCTGGGTACTTGCGTGTGCGGACCGGTCGGCCGACGGTCCGGCGGCCGAGCGAGTCGGAGGTGACCGGCATGACCCCGGTGGGTCCCGCCGTGTCCGCCCCCTTATGGGAGGAGCTCTTCATGAGCACCGGTACGGTCCTGGCGACCGACCCTCATGTGGTCAGCTGCACCCTCGCTCCCCGCTTCGAAGCCGTGCGCACCGCGCGGGAGTTCACCAGACGGTCGCTGGACGCGTGGGGGCTCGGGGACATCTTCGACGACGTGGCCCTGGTGGCCTCGGAGTTGGTGACCAACGCGCTGCGGCACGCGCTCGGCCAGAGCGAGCCGTCCCTGGTGCCCGCGCAGGGCGCTCCGCAGCCGACGGCCGGGTCGCTGCCGATCCGGATCAGCCTGGTGCACCGCGCGCCGCAGGTGGTCTGCGCGGTCAGCGATCCGTCCAGTACCGGGCCGATCGCGCGGGAGGCCGACTTCGTGGCCGAGTCCGGCCGCGGCCTGCACCTGGTGGACTCCTTCTCCCGCTCCTGGGGCTGGCACCCGCTGGCCGGCGCCGGGAAGGTGGTCTGGGCGCTGTTCGACGCCCGCACGGAGCTGCCGGGCCCGGAGCAGCTGTCGAACGCCGGCCGGCACCGCCGCTCCGCCTGACGCACCCGCCGCCAGCCGTCCGTCGCCCGTCGCCCGTCGCCCGTCGCCCGCGAGCGATCCCCGCGGCCCCGAGTTCGGCAACCGCCGTCACCGCCCCGCGCCCGTCCACGGCCGGCCGCGCCCGGGGGCCGGAAGGAACCGGCCGGAAAGGACCGGAGAAGCACGAAGGCCGTCGTGGGAAGCCCCACGACGGCCCGGACACCCGGGAGTCGGCCCTTGGTCAGGGCGTGCCGCCCAGGTGGTCGAACTCCCCGTCCTTGACGCCGAGCAGCATCGCGGTGATCTCGTCCCGGGTGTAGACCAGCGCCGGCCCCTGCGGGAAGCGCGAGTTGCGCATCGCCACGTCGCCGTTCGGCAGCGCGGCGAATTCCACGCAGTTGCCCTTCGAGTTGCTGTGACGGCTCTTCTGCCAGACCACCCCGTCCAGGTCCGTCGCCGCCATGCCGTTGTACGCCTCACGCATTGTTTTCTCCCCATAGCCTGGCGAATGCCTCACTTGACGTGATGATAGCTCTCCTGCACGTGCATCAGCATGGGAAATTTCCTGTGCAAAGGAACGTGCCGATGCCGACACCATCCCTTCACAGCAGCGTAATTGACGGTGCGTAAGCGGACACAGCCGGGCGAAACGCCAGTCACTCCATGACCGTCCGCACACACTCGCCAGCGCGTTGTCGATCATCACCACCTTCCACACGGTTCACAGGCAGTCACGATTCACCCTGTGATCACTGTCACTTCCTGACGGAAAGCCGCCCGCTGTCGGCATCCGGCTGCAACGCGCGCGGGCACATGTCCTACGATCTGGCGCATGAGCACCGCAGCCATCCCGGGCGCGCCACTGCCCGTCCGTACGCCAGGCTCCCGTGCGCGGGGGCGCCACCGCCGTCCCGAGCGCCCCGAGATCATGCCCGGTTCGCCCGCCCTGGTGCTGGCGGTCCCGGCCGCCGCCGGGCCGGAGAGCCGCCCGGTCGTCGAGGAGCTGCTGTCCATCGTCCGCACCGAGCAGTCGGGCATCGAGGTGACGGCGGCCTACCTGGGCGGCGAGGGCGCGCCGACGGTCGCCGACCTGCTGGCGGCCGCCGCCGAGGCGGGCCTGCCCGCGCCGCTGGTGGTCCCGCTGGTGCCCGGGCCGCACGACTTCCTGCCCGAACTGCACAAGCTGGCCGCCGAGACCGGCGCCCGGGTGCTGGACCCGCTGGGGCCGCACCCGCTGCTGGCCGAGGCCGTGCACGTGAGGCTGTCCGAGGCCGGGCTGGCCCGGGCCGACCGGGCCCGGCTGTTCGCCATCGCCACCGCCGCCGACGGCGTGGTGCTGACCACCGTCGGCGGCGAGGAGGCGGCGGCCTCGGCCGGCATCACCGGCGTGCTGCTGGCCTCCCGGCTGGCGGTCCCCGTGGTCCCGGCCGCGCTGGACGTGCCGGGCTCGGTCGCCGCGGCCGTCGCGCACCTACGGGCCACCGGCTCCGAGCGCCCGGCGCTGGCCCCGCTGGTGATCGGCCCGGAGGCCGACCCCGAACTGCTGGCCACCGCCGCCGAGGAGACCGGCTGCGCGAGCGCCGCCCCGATCGGCGCCTACCCGACGGTGGGCCAGCTGATCGCCTCCGCCTACCTGGCCGCGCTCCCCGAGCCGACCCAGGAGCAGCTGGAGGCCGCCGAGGCCGCGGCCGAGCAGCAGCGCACCAGCTCGGGGGCGCACGCCGCGCGCTGACCCCGGCCCACGGACCGCGACGGGCGGGAGCAGCGAATCGACGCGCTCCCGCCCGTCGCGCTTCCCCGCCACCGGCCTGCGGCCCGCCACTCCCCCGCACCCCGACCCCGCCCCGCGCCCCGACCCGGACGGCGGCCCGACCCGGACGGCGGCCCCGGCGCAACAACAGCGGTCCGCAACAGCGGTCTGCAACAGCGGTCCGCAACACCGGCCCGCGGCGCCGCCCGTGCCACCCGGCCCGCGCGCCGGTTCAGCCCGCCGTGACGCGTCCGGTCCGCGGCGCGCTGTCGGTGAAGGCGAGCGCAGGCAGGGCCACCGGACGCGGCGGGACGGGCGCCTCGGCCGGCGCGGTGACGGCGTTCCACCGGCCGCCCGCCACCCCCTGCCCCCGCCCCCGCCTCCCCCGCCCTTGCTGAGCGCGACGGTCTGCGTCTGCCCGGCCGGGCGGAACAGGATGCGGGTCGGCTCGGGCGACTCCGGGTCGAGCCACAGCTCGCTGCCCGCCGGGCCGCCGAACTCGCAGTCCAGCACCGCGATGTCGTCGGGCTTCCCGTCGTCGGTGGCCCGGAACGCCACCCCGGCCTTGCGGTAGCCGGTCAGCCGGCTGCGACTCAGGGTGACCGGCTCCCCGGCGAGTTGGTGCTTGAGCGTGGTCACCGCGTAGTCGGACTGCCCGGCGGCGTCGATGAGCAGCCCGTCGAGGACGGTGCCCCGGTCGCGGCCCAGCGCGTGCACCGCGATGCCGCCGGCGGCGTTGCCGTACAGGACGGAGGCGGTGTAGTCGAAGTCGTTCAGGTAGGCGCCGTGCTCGATGCCCCAGCCGCCGTTGTGGTAGGCCGCGTACTGGGTGACGGTGTGGTGGTGCTCGGCGTTCAGCCAGACGAAGACGCCGTCCTCCAGGTTGTTGTGCGCCAGGCAGCGTTCGAAGGTCCAGACGCCCTCGCTGGTCTCCGGCCACTCGTAGCCGGACGCGCCGGTGGCGCCCTGGACGCCGACGGCCACGCAGTCCCGGGCCGAGGAGCCCGTCCCGGCGCCGAGGCTGAACCCGGTGAGCCGGTAGCCGCGCGGGTTGGGCTCGAAGACGGTGCGGGAGGCGACGCAGCCCTCGTAGGCGATGTCGTCGGACGGGCCCTGCGGGGTGCGGGTGTCGATCGGGCCGTCCCACCAGTAGGCGTCCTCCCAGGTCTCGTGGGAGATGCAGCCGCGGAAGGTGATGCCGTGGCTGGCGTGCGGCACGAACGCGTGGCTGCCGGTGTCGCGGACCACCACGCCCTCGACCACGGTGCCGCGCGAGGTGTCCAGCAGCATGTGGAAGTGCAGCCCGTACCGCCCAGCACCGCTTCGGTGACCGGCTTCCCCTCCCAGGTGTCCTTGCCGTCGGCGCGCGGGCCGAGCCAGCGCAGCGCGGCGTGCCGGACGTCGGGCGGGCGGCTGGAGGTGAGGTGGACGTGCGCCCGGCCCTGCGCGGTGCCCTCGACCCGGACGTTGCGGCTGAGGTTGAGCACCTCCGCGCCGAAGGTTGCGCCGCCGCCGAGCGCCACCCGGGGGTGGGCGTGCCGCAGCGGGGCGGTCAGGGTGACGGTGGCGCCGTCGACCCGCGCGACGGTCACCAGGTCGTACGCGGTGGAGAAGTCCTCGGTGTCGGGCGGCGCGGTGGGGGTGACGGCCAGTTCGTCGCCGGGCTGCCAGCCCTCGGGGCGGCGGCCAGCTTCAGCACGGTGTCGCCGGGCCCGAGGTCGGTGGCGGCCCGGGTCCAGGCGGTGCGGGGGGCGCCGTCCAGCCGCAGGTAGCCCTGGCCGGTGACCCACAGGCCGGTGTCGCTGTCGACGACGGTCATGCCGCCGCCGGCGAAGCGGCGCTCGTCGACGTGCGGGAAGCGCAGGGTGTGGGTGTGCGCGGCGTCGGGGGCCAGCGCCAGGACGCCGCGCACCTCGACGTTGCCCGCGCTGGCCAGGGTCAGCGTCCGGTCCGCGGCGAAGACCAGCGAGCCGCTCCGCTCCACCAGCAGCGAGCCGACCTCGGCGTCGGCGTCCAGCACCACCTTGTCGGTGATCCGCACCGCGCTGCCGGGGCCCGGGGGCTTGCCGCCCCAGCCCTTGGCGTCCGACCACTTGCGGCCGCCGCCGTCCAGCACCGGGGGCGGCACGGAGGGCTGCGGGCTGCCGGACGCGGGCGGCGGGGCGCCGGGGCCGTGCTGGTGGCCGGACGGCGCGGTGGCGCCGTCGCCGAGCGGCCCGGGCCGGGCGGCGGGTTCGTCGGCCCCCGCCAGGGACTGCCGCAGGACCACTCCCCCGCCGAGCGCCGTCGCCGTCCCGACCGCCAGCCAGGTCAGCATCCTGCGCCGGCCGACCGGCGGGCGCCGGTGCCGCGCCGGGGGTTGCTCGCCGTTCCGCTGCTGTTCCACCACGACCGCCTTTCCGGGGCCCGCGCCCCAGAGTCGTCGGGGGCAGCATAGGCGGGACGGCCGCCGGAAAGCGGCCGATTCCCTTTCTCTTAAGCATTCTGACGTACCGTCAGTCACCTGTTCGACGCCCGCGCCGAGGCCCTTCGCACGGCGCCCGTCGGGCGGACATAACGCCTGAACCAGTCAAATGACCCACGCCGAATACCAACAAATGCGAATATTCACCCACACATCACCATAGAGCCATAAAACGGGCACAAGATCGCTTATCGACTGACGCCCGGCCAGGTTCCGCCACCCGTCCGGGAGTTCGCCGAATATTCCTTGATCGCCGATTTCGAGCCCTGTGACGCCCGTCACCGGCATTTGCGGATTCTCCTGAATTCCGCTTAATCTCCTGCCCACGTTCGTGGACACACGGACCCAGCTCACCCGGGACGCCGAGTCCTGCCGCCGGGTGGGCCGGCTCATGCACAACGCACCACGGCAGGGGCGGGGGAACCAGGTAAGTCGCCCCGGGCGGTCGAAGGACCGCACGGGGCTCGGGGTGAAGCCGGGCGCACCACACGGTGCGCGCGGCCGGGCAACTCCAGCCCGAATCCGACAGCTCACCTCGCAGGCGTGGGAGAGGAACGCTTCTTCATGCTGCCCATCAGCGCCAAGCGCGCCCGCCGCCTGATCGCCACCACCGGTGTCGTCGGCATCGGACTCACGATCCCCTGCCTGACCGGCGGCGCCGCCTCCGCGGCCACCGTCTCGACCTGGGACAAGGTCGCGCAGTGCGAGTCCACCGGCAACTGGTCGATCAACACCGGCAACGGCTTCTACGGCGGCCTCCAGTTCACCGCCTCCACCTGGGCCGAGTTCGGCGGCACCGCGTACGCCTCGCGCGCCGACCTGGCCACCAAGGACCAGCAGATCTCCGTCGCCGAGAAGGTGCTGGCCTCGCAGGGTCCCGGCGCCTGGCCGGTGTGCTCGATCCAGGCCGGCCTCACCAAGGGCGGCGCCGCTCCCGAGGTGAACACCTCCGGCTCCGCGCAGACCCAGGCCCCGGCCCAGACCCAGACCCAGCAGCCGCAGACCCCGCAGTCGCAGCCGCAGTCCGGCGGCAAGGGCAAGTCCCAGCACAGCTGGTCGCAGGGCACCTCGCAGGCCCAGCCGCAGGCCGAGCAGAGCGCCCCGGCCGCCACCACCGACCGGGCCGCCGGCACCTACACCGTCGTGGCGGGCGACTGGCTGTCCGCGATCGCGCAGAACCAGCACGTCGACGGCGGCTGGCAGAAGCTGTACGACCTGAACCGCTCGGTCCTCGCCGAGGGTCCGGACATGATCTACCCGGGTCAGCAGCTCTCCCTCGGCGGGTCCGCCACCGCGCAGCAGTCGGCGCCGGCCACCAAGCCCTCCACCACCAAGTCCTCCACCGCCAAGTCCTCGGCCGCCCAGGGCTCGTCCTGGACGAACAACCGCTCCGCCGCCAAGCCGTCCGGCGCCCCGGCGAAGTCGTCGACCGGCTCGACGCAGACCGCCACCGCGTCGACCGCCACCACCGCGGCGACCACGACCGCCGGCACCACCACCGCCGCCAAGGCGACCGGTTCCAAGGCCGCCGCGATCGACTTCGCGCTGTCCAAGGTCGGCCAGGCGTACGTCTACGGCGGCACCGGCAACGGCGGCTGGGACTGCTCGGGCCTGACCCAGGCCGCGTTCCGCCAGGCCGGCATCAGCCTGCCGCGCGTCGCCGCCGACCAGGCGGACTACTCGACCCGCGTCTCGCTGGACAGCCTGCAGCCGGGCGACCTGCTGTTCTGGTCGAACAACGGCTCGAACTCGGGCGTCTACCACGTCGCCCTGTACGTCGGCGACGGCAAGTACGTCGAGGCCGCGAACCCGAGCGCCGGCGTCCGCACCGAGACCGTCGCCAACTGGGCCCCCGACTTCGCGGGCCGCGTCTGACACCCGGCGCACCACCGCTGCCCCCGGGGACCCTGGTCGGCCCCGGGGGCAGCGGCCTATCCTCGGCCCGAGAAGGCCCGACGGCCGACGGCCGACGACCGACGCCCGACGACCGGGGAGCAGCACCATGGCGAAGACGACGATCACGCTGGACGCGGACCTGGCCCTGGAGGTGATGATGCGCGTCGGCGCCGCCAGCCCCCAGGACGCGGTGGAGCTGGTCGTCCGCGACTACCTCTCCACCGACCGCCGCACCATCGCGCGCACCGGCGGCACCCGGGACGGCGAGCGCTTCCTCCCCCAGCCCCCCACCGCGGAAGAGGGCTGACCCCCCGGCAGGCGGCCGGGGCGCCCCGGAGCCCGCAACCTCCGTGACTGTCAAGTAACTTACCGTCTAGTAAGTTTACCGGCGAGTACCTAACCTGGGCGAACCCCCACCCCACCCAAGGGAGTTCGCTCATGGCACACCCCCTCGCCCGGGCCGCCCGCGCCGCCCGCCCACCCGTCGAGGTGCTCCGCACCGACGGGCGGGTCGTCGAGACCCGGTCCCCGTACCTGGTGCCACCGCCCGAGGAGGGGAGCCTGGGCGACCTGCCGTTCCGCAACGCGGAGGACGCACCGGAGGCGGTGGTGCTGACGCGCCGTCAACCGGACGGCTCCTGGCGGGACGTGACGGCGCGGGAGTTCGCGGACCAGGTCGCGGCGGTGGCCCGCGGCCTGGTCGCGGTCGGGGTAGGCCCCGGCGCGCGGATCGTGCTGATGTCGCGGACCAGGTACGAGTGGACGCTGCTGGACTTCGCCGCCTGGGCGGCCGGCGCGTGCGTGGTGCCGGTGTACCCGACCTCCTCGGTGGAGCAGGCGGAGTGGATCGTCCGGGACTCGGGGGCGGTGCTGGCGCTCGCGGAGGACGCCGGAACCGCCGAGGTGCTGACCGTCGCGATCGCCCGCACCGGCGGCACGGTCCCGCTGTGGCGGTTGGACGAGGACGCCGTCGGCGAGCTCACCGCGCTCGGCCGCCCCGTCCCCGCCGAGGAGCTGGGCCGCCGCCGGAGGGCCCGAGGCCCGGCGGACGAGGCGACGCTGATCTACACCTCGGGCACCACCGGCCGCCCCAAGGGCTGCCTGCTCACCCACGCCAACTTCCTCACCGAGGCGGCGAACTGCCACGCCCTGCTGGAGCCGGTCTTCGAGGAGGCGACCGGCCGGGCGCCGTGCACCCTGCTGTTCCTGCCGCTGGCGCACGTGCTGGGCCGGATGATCCAGGTGACCTGCGTGTACGGCCGGGTCCGGATCGGCCACAGCCCCTCCCTGAAACCGGCCGACCTGCGGCCGGACCTGGCCGCCTTCGGCGCGACCTTCCTGGTCGGCGTCCCCTACCTGTTCGAGAAGATCCACCAGTTGGGCCGGGCCGAGGCGCAGGCGAAGGGCGCGGTGAAGGTGTTCGACCGGGCGGCCGCGGTGGCGGTGCGCCACGCCCGGGCCGAGCTGGACGCGCTGGCCGGCGGCCGCCCGGTGCCGCTCCCGCTGCGCCTGGCGCACGGCCTGTACGACGCGCTGGTGTACCGGCGGGTGCGGGCGGCGATGGGCGGCCGGGTGCGGTACGCGATCAGCGGCGGCTCCTCGATCGACCCGGAGCTGCTGCTGTTCTTCGCGGGCGCGGGCGTGCTGGTGCACGAGGGCTACGGGCTGACCGAGAGCAGCGGCCCGTCCACGGTGAACCCGCCGCTGCGGCCGCGTCCGGGCACGGTCGGGCAGCCGGTGCCGGGCAGCGCGGTGCGGATCGCCGAGGACGGCGAGGTGTTCCTGTCCGGCGGTCAGCTCTTCGACGGTTACTACGAGTTGGGAGCGCCGCGGCCCCGGCGGCCGCAGTGGTTCGCCACCGGCGACCTGGGCCGGCTGGACGAGGACGGCTACCTGACCGTCACCGGCCGCAAGAAGGAGGTCCTGGTGACCTCCGGCGGCAAGAACGTCTCCCCCGGCCCGCTGGAGGACCGGCTGCGCGGCCACCCGCTGATCAGCCAGGCCCTGGTGGTCGGCAACGGCCGCCCGTACGTGGGCGCGCTGCTCACCCTGGACGCCGAGGCGGTGGAGCGCTTCCTCGCGCTCGACCCGCCCGCCCCGCCCGCCGCCGCACCCGCAGCACCCGCCGCGCCGGACGGCGTGGACGTCGGCAGCGCCGTCCCGGTGCACCCGGCGGTGCTGGCGGCGCTCGCCGAGGCGGTGCGGGGCGTCAACGCGACCGTCTCGCGCGCCGAGTCGATCCGGCGGGCGCGGGTGGTGGCGGGCGACTTCACCGAGGAGCGCGGCCTGCTGACGCCCTCGCTGAAGGTCCGCCGCCAGGCTGTCGGCGCCGCCTACCGCCGCGACGTCGAACAGCTCTACGCGTAGCGGACGGCCCCCGGGAGGTGGTCCTCCCGGGGGCCGTCCGCGCGGGGCGCCTCAGCCGTGCGGGGCGCCCCAGCCGTGCGGGGCGCCTCAGCCGTTGCGCGGACCCGACCCGGTGGAGCCGCGCATCACCAGCTCGGGCTGGAACATGAACTCGGAGCGCTGCGCCGGGTTCCCGCCGACCTCCTCCAGCAGGGCGTCGACGGCGGCGGTGGCCATCGCCTCGACCGGCTGCCGGACGGTGGTGAGCGGCGGTTCGGTGAACGCTATCAACGGGGAGTCGTCGAAGCCGACCACCGAGACGTCCTGCGGCACCGACAGCCCGCGCTGGCGCACCGCCCGGATCGCGCCGAGCGCCATCATGTCGGAGCCGCAGACGATCGCGGTGCAGCCCTTGTCGAGCAGCGCCTGGGCGGCGGCGTGCCCGCCCTCCACGCTGAACAGGGTGTGGTGGACGAGTTCCCCGGCCTGCTCCTCGGTGCGCCCGGTGAGCTGCCGGACGGCGGCCGTGAAGCCCTCGATCTTGCGGAGCACCGGCACGTACCGCTTCTGGCCGACCGCGAGGCCGATCTTCTCGTGGCCGAGTTCGACCAGGTGCTGGACGGCCATCCGCATCGCGGCCCGGTCGTCCGGGGAGATGAACGGCGCGGCGATCTTGTCGCTGTAGCCGTTGATCAGCACGAACGGGACCTGGCGGCCGGTGAGTTTGGCGTACCGGTCGTGGTCGGCGGTGGTGTCGGCGTGCAGGCCGGAGACGAAGACGATGCCGGCGACGCCGCGCTCCACCAGCATCTCGACGAGTTCGTCCTCGGTGGAGCCGCCCGGGGTCTGGGTGCAGAGCACCGGCGTGTAGCCGTGCCGGCTGAGCACCTGTTCGATGACCTGGGCCAGGGCCGGGAAGATCGGGTTGCTGAGCTCCGGGGTGATCAGGCCGATCAGCCCGGCGCTGCGCTGGCGCAGCCGGGTGGGCCGCTCGTAGCCGAGGACGTCGAGCGCGGCCAGCACGGTCTGCCTGGTGGTCGCGGAGACGCCCGCCTTGCCGTTGAGTACGCGGCTGACGGTGGCTTCGCTGACCCCCGCCTGCGCCGCGATGTCGGAGAGTCGCGCCGTAGTCACGATCCCAGAGCCTATTGCAACCACGTCAGACCGCCCACCACGCGGTGCTGTCGGCCGGGAGTTCTACGCCGTTCTCCGCAGGGGCGGTCTCGGCGGAGGCGAGCAGCAGGCGGCCGGGGGCGGGGATCAGGACGCCCTCGCCGGTGGTGTTCACCGTGCACACGAACGAGCCGCGGGCCGAGTCGCGCCGGAAGGCCAGCACGCCCTCGGGGGCGGGCAGCCAGCTGACCGCGTCGCCGGCGCCGAGCGCGGGCTGGGCGCGGCGGACGGCGAGCGCGGAACGGTACAGCTCCAGGGTCGAGGTCGGGTCGCCGGTCTGGACCTCCACCGACAGGCCGGCCCACTCGGCGGGCTGCGGCAGCCAGCTGGGGCCGCCGGGGTTCGGGCCGAAGCCGTAGGGGGCCTCGGTGCCGGACCACGGGATCGGGACGCGGCAGCCGTCGCGGTAGCCGTCCTGGCCGGCCTGCCGGAAGAAGGACGGGTCCTGGCGGACCTCGTCGGGCAGGTCGGTGACGTCGGGCAGGCCGAGTTCCTCGCCCTGGTAGAGGTACGCGGAGCCGGGCAGCGCGAGCATCAGCAGGGTGGCGGCGCGGGCCCGGCGCAGGCCGAGTTCGCGGTCGCCGGGGGTGCGGATCTGGGTGCCGAGGCCGGGCGGGTTGGCGAACCGGGTGGCGTGCCGGGTGACGTCGTGGTTGGAGAGCACCCAGGTGGTGGGGGCCTGCACCGGGCGCATCGAGTCGAGCGAGACGTCGATCACCTCGCGCAGCGCGGCGGCGTCCCAGCCGGTGCCCAGGTACTGGAAGTTGAACGCCTGGTGCAGTTCGTCGGGGCGGACGTAGTTGGCGGTGCGCTGGACGGTCGGGGTCCAGGCCTCGGCGACGCCGATCCGGTCGCCGGGGTACTCGTCGAGGATCTGCCGCCAGCTGCGGTAGATGGCGTGCACGCCGTCCTGGTCGAAGAACGGCATGACGTCGTTGCCGAGCAGCTTGAGCTGGTCGTGGCTGCCGAGGTCGGGCAGGCCGGGGGCCTTGACCAGGCCGTGGGCGACGTCGATCCGGAAGCCGTCGACGCCCATGTCGAGCCAGAACCGCAGGATGGAGCGGAACTCGTCGGCGACCGCCGGGTTGTCCCAGTTGAAGTCGGGCTGCTCGGGGGCGAACAGGTGCAGGTACCAGTCGCCGGGGGTGCCGTCCGGGTCGGCGGTGCGGGTCCAGGCCGGGCCGCCGAAGATGGACTCCCAGTCGTTGGGCGGCAGTTCGCCGTCCGCGCCCTGGCCGGGGCGGAAGTGGTAGCGCTCGCGCAGCGGGGAGCCGGGGCCCTCGCGCAGCGCGCGCTGGAACCACTCGTGCTGGTCGGAGGAGTGGTTGGGGACGAGGTCGACGATGATCCGCAGGCCCAGCTCGTGGGCGTCGCGGATCAGCGCGTCGGCGTCCAGCAGGGTGCCGAACATCGGGTCGACGGCCCGGTAGTCGGCGACGTCGTAGCCGGCGTCGGCCTGCGGGGAGGCGTAGAACGGCGAGAGCCAGACCGCGTCGACGCCGAGGTCGCGCAGGTAGGGCAGCCGGGCGCGGATGCCGGGCAGGTCGCCCATGCCGTCGCCGTTGCCGTCGGCGAAGCTGCGCGGGTACACCTGGTAGATGACCGCGTCCCGCCACCAGCCGTCTCTGGCGGCGTCGTTCGCGGCAGTCGTCCGGGCGGCGGGAACGGCGGCGGGAACGGCGGGCCCGGAGGCGTCGGCCAGGTTCTGGGTCATTGGACGGTCTTCCCTTGGAGGCGGTGGAAGTGGCGAGGAGGTGGCGGGGCTCAGGACTTCGCGGCGCCGGCCGTCAGGCCGGTGACCAGGTGGCGCTGCACCAGGTAGAAGACGACCGCGGCGGGGATGGCGATGAGCACCGAGGTGGCGGCCATCAGCTGCCACTGGTGGTCGTGCTCGCTGACGAACGAGGACAGGCCGACCGCCAGGGTGTACTTGTCGGACGAGAGCATGAAGGTCGAGGCGTAGGCGACCTCGCCCCAGGCGGTGAGGAAGGAGTAGAACGCCGCCACCGCCAGGCCCGGGCGGGCCAGCGGCAGGATCAGCCGCCAGAAGGTGCCGATCGGGGAGAGCCCGTCGACCCGGCCGGCCTCGTCGATCTCCACCGGGATGGTGTCGAAGTAGCCCTTCAGCAGCCAGGCGCAGTAGGGCACGGTGGTGGCCGAGTAGACCAGGACCAGGCCGGTGTAGCTGTCCAGCATGCCGAGGTTCGACAGGATGTAGTACATCGGCACGATCAGCACCGCGATCGGGAACATCTGGGTGACCAGCAGGGTCCACATCAGCTGGCGGTAGCCGGGGAAGCGCATCCGGGAGACCGCGTAGCCGGTGGAGGCGGCGATCAGCACGCCGATCACGGTGGTGCCGGCGGCCACGATCGCCGAGTTGCCGAACCAGGTGAAGAACCCGGTGTCGTCGATCACCTTGCCGTAGTTGGCGAAGGTCATCTTGTCGAAGATCTTCGCCGGGTGCAGGTAGTCGTTGTCGTCCGGCCCGAGCGAGATGTACGCGATGTACAGCACCGGGAAGAGCGCGATCAGGCTGGCGACGATCAGGGCGCCGTGCGCGAGCGCGGCGGCCAGCGGGGAGGACCGGCCGCGCAGCCGGACCTTGGCGGGGCGCTTCGCGGGGGCCGTCTCGGCGGCGGGGCGGTCGGCGGTGAGTGTCATGGGGCTGCCTGCCTGGTCGGGTTCCTCGGTCGGGGAAGCGGTCTCGGGGCTCATCCGTTGGCCTGCTCGTTCCGGGCCAGCCAGCGGCGGTAGAAGCTGGTGAAGACGAGCAGGATCGACAGCAGCAGGATTCCGTAGGTCGCGGACTGCGCGTAGTCGGAGGGCTGTTGGCCGAAGCCGAGGCGGTAGGCCCAGGTGACCAGGATCTGCGCGTCGGGGGCGCCGGAGCCGAACAGCAGGAAGATGACGGCGAACTGGTTGAAGGTCCAGATCACGCCGAGCAGCACGACGGTGGAGGAGACGGTCCGCAGGCCGGGCAGGGTGACGTAGCGGAAGCGCTGCCAGGGGCTGGCGCCGTCCATCTCGGCGGCCTCGTACAGCTCGCCGGGGATCGACTGGAGCCCGCCGAGCAGCGAGATCATCATGAACGGCACGCCGACCCAGGTGTTGACCATGATCGCGGCGGCCTTCTGCGCCAGCGGGTCGGAGAGCCAGGCCGGTTCGGGCAGGTGCAGGAAGGACAGCAGTCCGTTGACGGCGCCGCCGTCGGCGAGCATCAGCCGCCAGGAGAAGACGGTGACGAAGGTCGGCACCGCCCAGGGCAGGATCAGCACCAGCCGGTACAGGCCGCGGCCGCGCATCTTCCGGTTGAGCAGCATCGCCAGGGCCAGGCCGATGGTGTAGTGCAGGACGACGCAGATCGCGGTCCAGGCCACCGTCCAGATGAAGTGCGACCAGAAGCGGTCGTACGCGGTCGGCCCCCAGAGCACGTCCGCGTAGTTGTCCAGCCCGACGAAGTCGAAGCTGTCGGGGATGTGGTTGACGCCGATCTGCCGGCCGACGTTGAGGCTGGTGGCGTTCGTCAGGGTCAGGTAGATGCCGCGCACCAGCGGGTAGCCGACCAGCACCCCCAGGACGATCACGACCGGCGCGATCATCGCGTACGCGTACCAGTACTTCGAGTACGACAGCCTGATGCGCTGTACGACCGCAACTGCCATGGGTTGACACCTTCTCCGGGAGGTCCGCCGCCTGCCTCGGCGACTGCTGGGGGGCTGGACGGGTCCGCCCGGCCCACCGTCAGGTGTGGGCCGGGCGGCCGATCTCTTACTTGGTGAAGTCCGGGAGGAGCTTCGCGTAGTCGGTGGCGGTGGCGTCCAGGCCGGCCTTGGTGTCGCTCTGGTCCTGGACGATCTTGCCGAGGTTGGTGCCGAAGGAGCCGAACAGCGAGGCGTACTCCGGCAGTTCGGGGCGCGGCTGGGCGGAGGTCAGGATCGCCTGGAAGTCCGCGATGCCGGGGTTGGCCTTGACCTCGGCGGTGTAGGCGTCGCTGCGGGTGGGCAGGGTGCCGTTCTTCAGCGCGAGGAAGGTCTGGCTCTCGGCGGAGGTGAGGAACGCGGCGAGCTTCTCGGCGGCGGCCTTGTGGGCGGCGTCGGAGCCGGCGTAGACGGAGACGTTGTGGCCGCCGGTGGGGGCGCCGCCCTTGCCGGTGGAGCCGTTCGGGACGGCGGCGATGCCGAGGTTCTTCGGGTCGGCGAACGCGGCGCCCTTGTAGACGTTGGTGACCTCCCACGGGCCCTGGATGATCGCCGCGACCTTGCCGCTGTTGAAGGCGTCCATCATGTGCGCGTAGGCGTCGGTGGTGACGTCGGCCTTGACCGTGCCGGGCGAGGTGAACATCGACTTGTAGGTGTCGACCGCCTTGACGGCCTCGGCCGAGTTGACGGTGATCTTCTTGCCGGCGGCGTCCACCATGTTGGTGCCCTCGCCGTACAGGAACGGCATCGCGTAGTAGCCGTCCGCGGCCTTCAGCCAGAAGCCGTCGACGCCGGCCTTCTCCTTCAGCTGGGCGGCGTCGGCCTTGAGCTCGTCCCAGGTGGTGGGGGCGGCGGTGATGCCGGCCTTGGCGAAGAGCTCCTTGTTGTACATCAGGGCCAGGGTGTCGGTGACCAGCGGGACGCCGTAGACCTTGCCCGAGTACGTGGCCTGCTTGATCAGCGAGGGCTGGAAGACGGAGGCGTCGGTCAGCGCGGGGGTGCCGTCCAGCGGCTCCAGGTAGCCGGCCTTGGCGAAGGCGGAGGTCCAGCCGACCTCGGAGCGGAAGACGTCCGGGGCGCCCTTGGCGCCCATCGCGGTCTGCAGCTTGTTCTGCGCGGTGTCGAACGGCACGTTGACGAAGTTGACCTTGACGTTCGGGTTCGCGGCCTCGAACTTCTTGACCAGTTCCTGGTAGTTCGGCGCCTCATTGGTGGCGTTCGAGGTGTCCCAGTAGGTGAGGGTGACCGGTCCGCCGTCGCCCTTGGCGTCCGAGCCGGAGCCGCTGCTGCTGCAAGCCGCCATGGTGACTGCGAGAGCCGCAACGAGAGCGGAGGCCGCGATGCCACGCCGCATGGAAACTCCTTGAAAGGTGGGGGTGCCCGAGAGGGAGGAGGACCGCGCATAATGGCTGTCCCGAGCCGACTGCGCCGTTGCGGCCGTCGGGCTTGAGCAGGAACGTAACAGCGCGGCAACCGGGACTGAAAGTCCTTGCAGCAAGTTTCTGCAAGGTGACGGGGATCGTTACGTCCACGTGTCCTTAGAGTTGCCGCCGCGCGTCGTGACCAACCGTCGCCTTGCGGAAACTCCTTGCGGTCGACCGGCCCCCGACGTGCGGAAAGGCCCCCGGGAGCAGTGCTCCCGGGGGCCTTCTCGAGGCTCGGACGGTCAGCCGTCGGTGCCCAGCCGCAGCACGGTGGTCGAGCGGAACTCCTGCCCCGGCCGCAGCTCGGTCGACGGGTAGGACGGCTGGTGCGGCGAGTCCGGGTGGTGCTGGGTCTCCAGCGCCACCCCGGCGTACGGGCCGTAGGCCGTCCCGGACGGGCCGGTGACCGAGCCGTCGAAGCCGTTCGCGGTGTACACCTGGAGGCCCGGCTCGGTGGTCAGCACCTCCAGGGTGCGCCCGCTGCCCGGGTCCGCCAGCAGCGCGGCCCGCACCGGCGGCCCGTCCGCGGGGCGCTCGCGCAGCACCCAGTTGTGGTCGTAGCCGCGGGAGGACTTCAGCTGCGGGTGCTCCTCGGCGATGCCCGCGCCGATCGGCCGGGCGGTGGTGAAGTCGAACGGGGTGCCCGCCACCGGCTCGTACGGGCCGTACGGGATCTGCCGCTCGTCCACCGGCGTGTACGCGTCCGCGTCGAGGGTCAGCAGGTGGCCCAGCACGTCGCCGCGGCCCTCGCCGGCCAGGTTGACGTAGGCGTGGTTGGTCAGGTTGACCACCGTCGGCTTGGTGGTCACCGCCCGGTAGGAGATCGTCAGCTCGGAGCCGGTGAGCGTGAAGTCGACCCGGACGTCCAGCGCGCCCGGGAAGCCCTGGTCGCCGTCGGGCGAGTGCAGGTGCATCCGCACCCCGCCGGGGATCTCCTCGGCGTCCCACACCCGGTGCGCGAAGGAGTCGGGGCCGCCGTGCAGGGTCACGCCGCCGCCGGTGGGCAGCAGCGGGTGGTCCTCGCCGTCGACAGTGATCCGGCTGTCCGCGATCCGGTTGGCGTACCGGCCGACGGTGGCCCCGTAGTGCTTGGCCGGGCCTAGCAGGGTGCCCACGTCCCGGCTGGTGAGCAGCAGCTGGGCGGGGTTGCCGGAGCGGTCCGGGGCGGTCAGGGTGTGCAGCGCGGCGCCCAGGGTGATCACGGTCGCCTCGACCGGGCCGGACCGCAGCGTCCAGCGCTCCAGCCCCATCCCGGCGCCGGAGTGGTCGTACGGTGCCCGGTGCACCTCGGTGGGCGCGGCCGACGCGGTCATGGGACTGCTCCTCAGTTCGTGATCACCCTGCCCGGTCAGCGTAGCCCGACCCGGCGCGCGGACCGGCGACCCGCCCCGCGCGCCGACAGGATCGGCCGAACCGTCAGTCGGGCTGCCCGGAGCCGTCGGCGGGCAGCCCGAGGGCGTCCGCGAGCCCCTCCGGGCCGGTGCCGAGCTTGCGGTGCACGGCGGCCAGCCGCTGCTTGACGATCCCCAGCGGGAGGCCCAGCTCCTCGGCGATCCGCTGCGGCGGCAGCGGCCGGACCGCGAGCCGGGCCACCTCCAGCTCGTGCGGGTTGAGGGTGTCCTTGGCCGGGGCCAGCGGGCGGCTCGGCTGCAGCCCGGCCGAGGAGAGCACGTTGCGGGCCCGCACCTCCAGCCCGTCCGCGCCACAGTGCTTGGCCAGCTCCATGCCCTGGTACAGGTGTTCCGCGGCCTCCAGGCTGCGGCCGACCTGCACCAGCGCCGCGCCCAGGTCGACCAGGGCGTGCGCGTGCTCGTAGCCGGCCGGGGAGCGGCCCAGCCAGCCGACCGCCTCCTGGAGCAGCTCGACGGCGTGCGCGCCCTCCCAGACGCTGGCGGCCAGCCGCAGCGCGGTGCCGATCGCGGACGGCGAACCGGACACCTTGGCCCGCTCCACCGCGTCCTCGCCGTTCTTCCGGGCGGACGGCAGGTCCTGGTGCGCCATCGCCACCGCCAGGTAGCCGGCCCACGGGGCGTGCACGGTGGAGCGCCAGCCGCGCTTGTCCAGCCGGGTGCCGGTCTCGGCGAGCACCTCGACGGCCATCCCGTAGTCGCCGCGCGAGATCAGCAGCTTGCCGTAGATGGTGGCCACGTCGGGCAGCAGCAGCGCGGTCTGGTGGTACGGCGGCAGGAAGCGGTACTTGACCGCGATCTCCCACGCCTCGTGGTCGCGGCCGCGGGCCAGCAGGGTGTCGATCAGCGCGCCGACCAGGTTCCAGGTCAGCGGCAGGCCGGCGCCCATCCGGTCGGCGATCCGCAGGCCGCGGCGCAGGAAGTCCTCGGCCTCCGGGAGGAAGCCGCGGCGCAGCCGGGCGTAGCCCATCAGGAAGTAGGCGAAGCCGCGGTGCGCGCCGCTCCATCCGGCGATCTCGAACTCCAGGATGGCGGAGCTGAACAGCTTCTCGGCGCGGGCGAGTTCGTCGTTGTAGGCGAAGCACAGGCCGAGCAGCGCGGGCAGTTCGAAGTTCCAGGTGGTGTTGGTCCAGCCGAGGCCGCGCGGCAGCCGGCCGTCGACCAGGGCGTCCTCGGCGGCCCGCAGCGCCTCGGTGGCGCTGCCGCCCTGGAGCGTGAGGTCCCAGGCGTACAGCGCGCGGACCGGGCGGGCCACCTCGCTGTCCGGGTCGACCTCGGCGACCAGCCGGCGGACCCGCGCGGCGCGCCCGGGTCCGTCCTCCTCGTCCCGTTGCAGGGCGGTGTAGAGCAGGTGGGCGACCAGCAGCCGGACCCGGCCGGGGCCCTCCGGGGCGCGCTCGGACTCGTCCAGGCAGAGCGCGGCGGCCGCGCTCAGGTCGCCGCCGTGGGCGATCACCTCGGAGAGCCGGAACACCGCCTCGACCCGCAGGTCGGGGCTGAGGCCGTCCTCCATGTCGATGGCGCGGCGCAGTTGGTTGGCGGTGGCGCCGGGGTCGGTGAGCAGGCTGGCGCAGGCCAGCTCGTACAGCACCTCGGCCTGGTCCTCCTCGTCCGGCGGCTCGTTCAGGGCGCGCTCCAGACAGCGGCGGGCGGCCTCGGGGGCGCCGATGGCCAGGTTCTCGGCGGCGGCCCGGCGCAGTTTGCGCACGATGACGTCGTCGCCCTCCCCGGGGTGGGTCTCCAGCAGGTGGCGGGAGGAGGAGAGCAGCGAGCCGCCGCTGTTCTCGATCGCGGTGGCGGCCATGCCGTGCATGCCGGTGCGGACGGCGGGCGGGATCGACTGGTAGATCGAGGTGGCGATCAGCGGGTGGACGAACTCCAGCCTGCCGTTGGGCTGGCTGGTGAGGACCCGCATCCGGCGCAGCACCTGGATCGACTCGGCGGCCTGCGCGGGGCCCTGCCCGCAGATCGTGGCGGCCAGCTCCTCCTTGATCTCGGTGCCGAGCAGCGCGGCGGCCCAGGCGAAGCGCAGCACGGTGGTGCCGAGCTTGTCGAGCCAGTAGTCCCGGCCCTCGCCGCGGGCGGCCGCGGCCAGGTCGCGCAGCCGGGGCGAGTTCTCCTCGACCGGTTCGAGGTTCTGGTCGCGGACCTCGCGCAGCAGCGCCACCGTGTCGTACGGGGCGCCGGCGGTGACCGCCCAGACCTGGCGGCAGAACGCGTCGTCGGCCTCGGCGAACTCGCCGTGCACGATGGCGGCCACCGAGACCGGGTTGAGCGGCAGCAACTCGTGCTTGCGGGCGGCCCGTTCGTGGATCTGCTGGGCCAGCGCGCGGGCCTCGTCCTCGAACTCGTGCCGGTAGGCGAAGACCAGCAGCACGGGCAGTTCGCGGGCGCGCACCGCGAAGGACGCCAGCCAGGTCAGCGACTCCTGGTCGACGGCGTGCAGGTCGTCGACGATCACCACCAGCGGGGCGCGCCGGGGCGCGAGCTGGGTGATGACGAAGTCCAGTCCGTCGCGGACGCTCTGCGGGTCGATCCGCTCGACCTCGTCGGACGGCGGGGCCAGTCCGATGGCCGGGGCGACGATGTTGTGCCAGCTGCCGAACACCTCCTCGACCTCGGCCTCGTCCAGGTCGCTGAGCACCGGCAGGAGCAGTTGCCGCAGCACCCGGAACGGCTCCCGGCGCTGGCGCTCGCTGCCCCGGGCGAACAGCACGGTCGAGTCCTGGCGGGCACCGGCGATCCGGCGGACCTGCTCCAGCATCGAGGTCTTGCCGATGCCGGGCGAGCCGGAGAAGACCAGCAGCTCGCCGATCTTCAGGCCGCCCGCGGCGAATTCGCGGCACAGCCTGTCCACGGCCTGATCGACGGAACGCAGTTCCTGATCGCGTTCCCAAAGCCGCTGACCGACCGCGCCTGCGGCGGCCTCCCACTCCTGCGGCCCGTTCTGCTCTTCGGCCACGTCCGTCCCTCCGCCTCGCCGTCCGGCACTCCGTTCCCGACCTTAGCGCCGTCGCGGGCCGCGCGGGCGGCGTTCGTGCAGGCAGCGGCACCTGACGCAGGGTTAGACGGCAACGGCCGGGGCAAATCCCTTACCAGCCATGACATCTGACGATCCGATCGGATAACTTTCAGACCACAAAGGTGTAGTGGATCTTGGCCGGGGAAGGCCATCGCCGGGACCGCGCACCCTGATCAGCGGCGCACCGGAAACAGGCTGCACTGGAGACACGTTGGCTGCAATACCCCCGCTCTTCTGCCCCATCCCGTCCGGCCTGCACCCCGATCACGAAGCCGTCGGCAAGAGCACCGAACTCTGGCTCGAAACGATGGGCTTCGCCGCGGACGCGGAACGGCGGCGCCGTCTCCTCGCCATCGGCGCGCACGAGTTCGTCTGCCGGATAGCCAAGGACGCGGACGGCACCACCGGGCTGGAACTGGTCTCGCAGTGGCTGTGCAGCATGCTCACGCTGGACGACGAGTGGGACACCGGCAGGCTCAGCCGGGACCCCTCCCGTGTACTCACCATAGCAGCCACACTACTGGCTGTTATCAATTCGCCGAATTCCCACCCGGACGAGACCGACCTCTACGTCGCCTCGGTGCGCGACGTGTTCGCCCGGGCCCGCGACTGGGCCCCCGCCCTGTCGGTCAAGCGCTGGGCGGACAGCCAGCTGGAGTCCTTCATGGGCGCCGCCGCCATCGTCGCCTACCGCACCGAGCGCCGGCCGATGACGCTCTCCGAGTACCTGACCATCGGCCCGCTGGACCGCGGCAGCCGCTCCTGCATCGAGATCATCGAGGTCTGCGAGCGCACCGCCATTCCGCAGTCCCAGCTGGACTCGCCCCGGGTGCACGCGCTGACCGAGGCCGCCAAGTTCCTGGTGCTGGTCTCGGCCGACGTCTACTCCTTCCGCCGCGAGGACGACCACGGCGCGCTGGAGAGCAACATCGTGGACGCGCTCCAGCGGCACCTGGGCTGCGGCCGGGAGCGGGCCCTGCTGGAGGCCGCCGCCCTGCACGACCGCACCATGTGCCTGTTCCTCCGCCTCGCCGACCGCACCTCCCGCCGGGCCGGGGCCGAACTGCGGCGCTACATCCAGCAGTTGTCCAACCTGGTGAGCGGGAACCTGGAGTGGGGCTTCACCTCCGCCCGCTACACCGAGCGCACCCCCGGGACGCTCCCGACCGCCGAACGCGCCGAACGGCCCGCCGACGGCCGGCTCACCCCGCCGCCCTACCCCGAGATCGCCTGGTGGTGGGACCAGCTGTGGTGACGGCCGGCCCCGACGGACCGCTCCGGGCGCTCCGGGCACCGCTCGGGCCGTGACGCGCCGCTCAGGCCAGCAGCCGGGCCTTCGCCGCGGCGAACTCCTCCGGGGTGAGCAGCCCCTGCTGCGCCAGCTGCGCCAACCGGGCCAGCTTGTCCGCCACGTCCTCGCCACCGGGAGCAGGGGCGGCAGCGGGAGCGGCGGGCACGGGTGCCGGCGCGGCCTGCTGCTGCGCGGCCCGGTCCTGCTCGGCCTGCAGCTCGGCGATCGCCTCGTCCTGGCCCCGCTCGTCGGCGGCCCGCCGGGCCCCGGCCCGGCCCGCGGCGTACGCGGCGCCGCCCACCACCAGCCCGCGGGCCAGCGGACGGCCCACCGGGCGGACCACCCGGACCGGCCGGATCGGCCTCATCGGTCGGAACACGCCGTCCTCACTCTCCCGTCGCGACGCGCGCCTCGGCGGCGCGGACGGCCTCTTCGATGTTCTCCGGCGGAATGCGCACCCCGGAGGCGATCCGGCCGCCGACCGCGCGCAGCGCCGCGGCGGCCTCCTCGGCCCACAGGTGCTCGACCAGCACGATCAGCGCCGCGCTGCCGGGCTCCAGCAGTTCGGCCACCTCCTGGGCGTCCTCCGGCCCGATCAGCGGCAGCTCCTCCTCTTCCAGGCCCGCGACGCCCTGCAGGTGTTCGAAGTCGGTCAGCTCCCCGTAGGTCGCCTCGCCCCCGGCGTCCCGGACGACCGCCAGCGAGTCGATCACCCGGACCCCGGCCGCGTCCCGCAGCCGGACCAGCACACCGGCCGCCTCGGCGCTGACGGTCGCCTCCGGGAAGGTCAGGACGAGCAGTTCGGCCGGTCCCATCAGGAACCCCCTTCCGCGGGCGAATCCCCGGTGTTCCTCGTGTCGCGCATATCGGGATCAGACCACACGGATGCCGCAGGGGCGCGGCACGCCACGCGGTCGGCGGACCGGACCGGGCTCCGGGTGGCCCAAGGCGGCTGGCGGACGGCGGCCCGCCGTGGTCCCGTCGAGGCAGGACAAGATCCACCGTCAAGGAGCCAGCCGCCATGACCATCGCCGTCGACAAACTCTCCGACCCGGCCGTCCGCCGCCTGCTCGGCGCCGTCAACTCCGGTGACCGGGACGCCTTCTTCGCCGCCCTGACTGAGGACGCCACGATGTCCGACGACGGCTCGGAGCGCGACCTGGCGGACTGGGTCGACCGGGAGATCTTCTCCTCGCACGGGCACATCGAGGTGCAGACCGAGAAGTCCGGCGGCCGCGCCGTGGTCGCCGACTACCGCAACGACACCTGGGGCGAGATGCGCACCGCCTGGCGCTTCACCGTCGCCCCGGACGGCCGGGTCAGCCGCTTCGAGACCGGCCAGGCCTGACGCCCGTCCCGGCCCCGTCCCGGCCCGTCCCGCTCCGCCCCTTCCCGCCCGCTCCCGGGCGCCGGTCTCAGCCCCGTTCCGCCAGGCACTGCCGGACGGCGGCGATCAGCGCCCGGGAGCGGACGTCCCCGGTGACGCCCGGCTGCATGCCGTTGGTGACGTAGCCGAAGCCGATGCCCAGCTCCGGGTCGGCGAAGCCCAGCGAACCGCCCCGGCCCGGGTGGCCGAAGCTCGCCGGGGAGGCCATCGGCGAGGTGCCGCCGTGCCGGAAGAAGCCCTGGCCGAAGGTGGTGTTGACGATCAGCACCCGGTCCGGGCCCTGCACCGAGGGGCCGGCCGCCTCGGCCAGCGTGCCGGGCTCGAACAGCGCGGGCAGCCGCTGCCCGGGCGCGTCGGCCCGGTCGGCGGCGCCGATCAGCGCCGCGTAGAACCGGGCCAGCGAACGGGCGGTGCCGATCCCGCCCGCGCCCGGCACCTCGACCGCCTGCACCGCCGGGTCGTTCAGGTCCACGCTGCTGCGCACCGCGCCGAACGAGCGGGCGGTCAGCGAGTGCGGGTCCCGGTAGGCGTCCAGCACGGACTGCTTGGGGCGCATCCGCATCCCGCCGGGGGCGAGCCGGGCCGCCTCCGGCGCGGGCAGGTCGACCAGCCGGCCGACCCGGCCGGCCGCGGCGGGGGGCAGGCCGATCCACAGGTCCAGGCCGAGCGGGGCGGCGATCTCCTCCGCGAAGTACCGGCCCACGCTGCGGCCCCCGGCCCGCCGGACCACC
The DNA here is from genome assembly GCF_948472415.1 of Kitasatospora fiedleri. Lineage (NCBI taxonomy): Bacteria > Bacillati > Actinomycetota > Actinomycetes > Kitasatosporales > Streptomycetaceae > Kitasatospora > Kitasatospora fiedleri. Next base: position 1,681,555 of record NZ_OX419519.1, read on the forward strand.
TCGCCGACCAGCCAGCCGAAGGTCAGCGGGTGGTACCCGTGCGCGGTGCCGGGCTCCCAGGCGGGGGCCTGGGCGGCGACGGCAGCAGCGGCCGGCTCCCAGGCCAGCACGTCCTCGATCCGCAGCGGCACGTCCAGCGCGGGCAGCCCGGCCTGGTGCGAGAGCAGCCAGCGCACCGGCACCCGCCCCTTCCCGGCCTGCGCGAACTCCGGCCAGTAGGAGGCCACCGGCGCGTCCAGGTCGAGCAGCCCGCGCTGCGCGAGGTGCAGCGCGGCGGAGGCGGTCAGCCCCTTGGTGACGGACCGCAGCACCTGCGCCGTCCCCTCCTCCCAACCGACCGCCGGGGCCGGCCGGGCCCCGACCTCCGGCCGGGCGTCCCCGCCCCACAGGTCGACCACCTTCCGCCCGTCGAGGTACAGCGCGAAGGCCGCGCCCAACTCCCCGTACTCCCGGAAGTTGCCCGCGAAAGCCTCCCGGACCGGCTCGAACCCGGCCGCCGCGAACCCCTGGATCTGCTGGTTCTCCACCCTTCCACCCTAGACAACCGCGCTCCCCCGCGATCACTTCGCGGTCCCCCGGGACCACTCCGCCGTCATTCCCCCCTCATTCCACCGTCCACCCGATGTGCCCGATGCCCGAGGAGTAGACGGCGCAGTGGCCGGAGGACTCCTCGGTCCGGCCCGGCAGGGCCGTCACCGAGTTGCCCGTCACGTCCGGCGCCCAGCCGCAGACGATGTCGGCGTGGAAGGTGACCGGGGAGCCGGTGTTGTTGGTGCAGTCGACGCCTCCGTACAGCGGGTCGTTGTGGTGGATCCAGGTGGTGCAGTCCAGGCCCGAACGGACCGACTCGACGGCAGCGGCGGCGGCCGGGGCCGGGGCGGCCGAGGCGGGCAGCGCGGTGCCGAGCGCGACCAGGGCGGCGGCGACGGACAGGGCGGCGGCGCGGTTCTTCAACTCTGCTCCTCGGAAAGGTTCCTGACGTTCCGACCGGGTCATTCCCGGGCCGATCCCTGCGTATACCAACTCTTTCGGGTGACACCGCCGCGGACCACCGGCGCACGCCACAATGGCGGACATGGACACTCCCGCCACCGGCCCGGCCGCCGACTCCGCCACCGGCCCCTTCACCGGCCCCTTCACCGGCCCCGCCACCAACCTCGACGAGATCCTCGACGTGGTCGACGAACAGGACCGGGTGCTGCGCACCGCCCCCCGCTCCGAGGTCTACCGCGACGGCCTGATCCACCGCTGCGTCTTCGTCCTGGTCCGCGACCCGCGGGGCCGGATCTTCACCCACCGCCGCACCGACACCAAGGCGTTCGCCCCCGGCGCCCACGACTGCTTCGTCGGCGGCGTGGTCGGCGCCGGCGAGAGCTACCCCGAGGCCGCCGTCCGGGAGGCCGAGGAGGAGCTCGGCGTCAGCGGCATCCGCACCCGCCCGCTGTTCCGCTTCCTCTACACCGACGGCGACCGCTACAGCTGGTGGTCCGACGTCCACGCGGCCGAGTGGGACGGCCCGGTGCACCCCCAGGAGTCCGAGGTCGCCTGGTACGACTGGCTCACCGAGGAGCAGCTCGCCGAACGGCTCACCAGCTGGGAGTTCGTGCCGGACGGCCGCGAGGCGTACCGCCGCTACCTGGAGCGGCGCGCCACCGCCTGACCACCGCCCGCCCCGGCCTGCCGCCCCGGCGGCGCTCCCGCCGCTCCCCGGGCCCTCGTCGCCCCCGGCCGTGCCCGAAGAACTAGGGTGGGCCGCATGGCTTCCCGTACGCCGCCCGCGGCCCCCCGCGCGGAGGAACAGCGTCCCGCCGCCCGCGCGCCCCGGCGGCGGCTGAGCGTCGACGAGCGCCGCGAGCAGCTGATCGCGGTGGCGCTCCAGCTGTTCTCGGACCGCGCGCCCGAGGACGTCTCGATCGACGACATCGCCGCCGCCGCGGGCGCCTCCCGCCCGCTGGTGTACCACTACTTCCCGGGCAAGCAAGCCCTGTACGAGGAGGCGCTGCGCCGGGCCGGGCGCGAGCTGGCCGGGCGGTTCGAGGAGCCCGGCGAGGGCCCGCTCTCCGAGCGGCTGTACCGCGTCATGGGCCGCTACCTCGACTTCGTGCAGTCCCACGCGGCCGGTTTCACCGCACTGCTGCGCGGCGGCTCGGTCGCCGCCAGCCCGGACGCGGACGCCGTCATCGACCAGGTCCGGCGGGCCGCGCAGGAGCAGATCCTGCTGCACCTCGGCGTCCCGGCGCCCAGCCCGGCCCTGCGCCGGACCGTCCGGGCCTGGATCGCCAACGCCGAGATCAGCTCGCTGGACTGGCTCTCCGACAGGCCCGTCCCGGTCGGGACGCTCCAGCTCCAGCTGGTCCAGGAACTGGTCGCGGCGCTCGCCGTCACCGCCACCCGCGACCCGGAACTGGCCGCCCTGCTCGGCGAGTTCTTCGCCACCGAACGCCCCGACGGCCCGACCGCCCGGCTGCTCCGCGACCTCGCCGCGACCTTCGCCGCCCCCGCCCTCACCGAGTCCCTGTTCCGGCTCGCCGCCCCGCCCGCCCCCTGACCTCCCGTCGCCCCCGGCCAACCCACCGTCCGCGCCGTCGCGGTCTGATAAGAATTGGCTGAACTGTCCACACCCGAGAACGAGGGGGCTCGGCGAATGACGCAGGACGGCTTCGCCGCCGCAGACCGGATCACGGCCACGCTGGACGCGGCGTGCGCCGCACTTCTCGGCAGCCGCGCCACCCACTACCAGGCCGACGCGCTCACCGCGTTCCGCCGCTCCGAACACCCCGCCGCCAAGGCCCTGTTCGGCCTGCGGATCAGCCAGATCGGCCCCGGCCTGCTCGCCGTGCCCCGGCTCGGCACCGTCGTCGAGGTGTCCGCCAACCGCCGTCCGAACGCCGCCGCCGGCCGCGAGGCCGTCCCGGTGCTGGCCCAGCGCTACGGGGCGTCGGCACTCGGGCTGACCGACGTGTCGGCGGCCTCCGCGCTGCGGCTGTCCGCCGAGCCGGTCGGGCTGGACGAGGAGGGCGTGGCCGGGTTCACCCGGGCGCTCGCCGCGCTCGCGGAGCCGAGGACGACGGTGGCGCCCGACGAGCTGCCGACCGGCTCGGGGTGGAGGCCCGGCTGGTGGTGCCGCCCGCGTTCCACACCCTGACCGTCCGCGGCTCGGGCAACGCGCTCTCCGCGCACCTGGCGGAGACCGCCGAGGAGGTGTTCTCGGGCGGCACCCCGGCCGAGCGCAACGACTTCGCGGTGGTCGCGGCGATGCTGGCCGAGCGGTTCGCGGCGGCGGACGTCGCGTACGCGGGGGTCGGCGCCCTGCTGGTGAACGGCCGGCGCTCCCGGGTGTCGCTGGTGGTGTCGACCGTCCAGTGCGCCCAGCCGATCCAGGACCTGGCGGTGGACCTGTCCACCGAGCGCCCGTACGCCGAGGTGTGGACGGTGCTGCTGCCGTCCGGCCCGGCCGCGCTGCTGGTGGAGACCCGGGCCGTCCCCGCGCTGAAGGAGCTGCGGGACGAGAGCCCGAGCGGCCGGGTGGTGAGCACCGCGGTCGAGGCGTTCCTGCCGATGCCGGACGGGGCCACCGTGCTGACCGTCCAGCTGACCACCTCGGACACCGAGGACTGGGACGTGTACACCGAGGTCTTCGCGGACCTGCTCTGCACGGTCCAACTCGCTTGGGACGGCGTGGCGGTGGCCCCGACGCCGGTCCCGGTGGGCCGGACCGTCCCGGCGCAGCCGCCGGCCACGCCCGCACCCGCGACGGTGCCCGCGCAGGCCGCCGCTCCGACCCCCGCTCCGACCGCGCCGGCGGCCCCGCCGGTGTCCCCGCCGGTGCAGGCCCCGGCACCGGTCGCCGCGCCCGAACAGCCCGACAGCCCGTCGGGGACGGCGGTGCGGGTACCGCCCTCCGACTTCAACCCGTTCGGCACCCCGGCCCCGGGCGACCTGCCCGCCCAGACCACCGCCTCCCCGGTGTTGGCCTCCACGGACGCGTTCGCCGCACCCGGCGCCGGCCCGGCCGCCGGGGAACGGGAGGAAGCGGACCCGACCAAGGGCCGGCTGGTCAACGTCCCGCCCCCGGACTTCAACCCCTTCGCCTCCACGGCCCCCAGCACCCCGGCCGCCCCCGTGGCCCCAGCTGCCGCCGACCCCTTCGCGGGCAGCGACCCCTTCGGCGCCCCGGCCCCGGCCCCCGCCGCGCCGGAACCGGCCCCCGAACAGGCCGACCCCACCAAGGGACGCCTCGTCAACGTCCCGCCGCCGGACTTCAACCCCTTCGCCGCAACCACCGCCCCCGCCACACCGGCCACCGGCGCCGAAGAGCGGGAGGAGGCGGACCCGACCAAGGGCCGCCTGGTCAAGGTCCCCCGGCCGACTTCAACCCCTTCGCCTCCGCCGCCCCCGCCGCCCCGGTCGCTCCCGCGACCCCGGCTCCGGCCGCCGACCCGTTCGCGGGCAGCGACCCCTTCGGCGCCCCGACCCCCGCCGCCGCCGCGCCGGAACCGGCCCCCGAACAGGCCGATCCCACCAAGGGACGCCTCGTCAACGTCCCGCCGCCCGATTTCAACCCCTTCGCCGCGGCCGCCCCCAGCACCACCAGCACCCCCGCCGAGGAGCCGGAGGAGGCCGACCCGACCAAGGGCCGCCTCGTCAAGGTCCCCCCGGCCGACTTCAACCCCTTCGCCTCCGCCGCCCCCGCGCCACCACCCCGGCCGCCCCCGCGACCCCGGCTCCCGCCCCCGCCCCGGTGGCACCCGCCCCGCGTCCGGCGAGCGCCGACCCGTTCGGGACGACGCTCTCCTCCGAGCCGTCCGACCCGTTCGGCACCGTGGCCACGCCGTCTCCGAGCGCCCCGGCCGCGAACATCCCGCCGCGTCCGAGCGCCCCGCCCGTGGTCCCGGCCCCGGCCGCCCCGGCGGAGCCGGCGGACCCGACCAAGGGCCGGCTGGTCAACGTCCCGCCGCCGGACTTCAACCCCTTCGCCGCAGCCGCCCCCGGCACCACCACCGCCGCCGAAGCCCCCGCCGAGGAGCCGGAGGAGGCCGACCCGACCAAGGGCCGCCTCGTCAAGGTCCCGCCGCCGGACTTCAACCCCTTCGCCGCGGCGGCTCCGCGCAGCAACGCCCCGGCCCAGCCGGCGGCCCAGACCCCGCCGCCCCCGCCTGCGAGCAGCCCCTTCGGCTGATCCCGCACCCGTCCCACCGAACGGCGAGCCGGTCCCCGGCTCGCCGTTCGCCTTTCCGCCGACCCGTCAACCGGTCCGACCTGCCAGCCGGTCAGCCTGTCAGCCGGTCAGCCCGTCTCCACTGCCCGCCGGTCGTCGACTTCCTCGGCGAGCGAGGCCATCCGGTAGAGCGCGACGAAGTAGCCGGTGGCGTACGAGTCGGCGGCGAAGGCGGGCAGCAGGTCGGCGAGGAGGGCGAGGCGCTGACTCAGGTGCTCGCGGTGGCGGGTGGCGAGCGGGCCGTCGAGGGCGGCGGCGGTGCAGGCGGTGAGGGTGGTGGCGAGGGTGAGGAGGCACGTGCCGCCGGGTTCCCGGTCGTGCCAGCCCGGGGGAACCGCAGGGCCTCGAACTCCGCCAGGAGTTGTGCCAACAGTTCGATCTCACGTTCGAGCATGCCAATGATCATGCCGCACCCACCGGCTCGATGGGAACGCGTGTCACACACATCATCCTCACGCACTCCCCGCCCCCGCCCGCGCCTGGCCCGTCCTCCCCCGCGACCGCGCCGCCGGAGGACCCGCCGCTCAAACCCCCGACTCCCGTCCCCTTGCGGAAACTTCGGCGCGGTCCAGACCCATTGCCATTCCATTACCTGATCCCTACCCTCCGATGACACAGGACCTCCCGGGCTCCCCGACGGCCGAGGAGTCCGCCTCCCGCGCCCGCCCGCCAGGGCCCCGGCCGGGTCGCGGCCTGCCATCCGTACCTGCACGCGCACCTCTCCTCCCCCACAGGCAGTGGAGCCGTCCCGCGCGTGCCCCGCGCGGCGCCGCTCCCGGACAGGAGCCCCTTCCTGCGCAGACGTCGGTACCGCCTCCCCCTCCTCGCCGTCGGCAGCCTGCTCGCCCCGCTGCTGACGGTGTCCCGGCCGGCCGGGGCCGCGCACGCGGCCGAGCCCACCGCGGTCTTCCACCAGGACCAGGACTGGGGCACGGGTCACGGCGGCGGCTACACCGTCACCAACGCCGGCAGCGCCGCGATCAACGGCTGGACGCTGGAGTTCGACCTCCCCGCGAACCACACCCTCGGCGTGCTGTGGAACGCCACGTACACCGCCGCGGCCTCGCACGTCACGGTGAAGAACCAGAGCTGGCAGCCGCAGATCGCCCCCGGCGCCTCCTACGACTTCGGCTTCAACGTGGCCTACTCGGGCCCGTACGCCGAGCTGCGGAACTGCAAGCTGAACGGCCGGCCGGCCGTGCGACGGCGGTGGCGGCGACACCCAGCCGCCGACGGCCCCGGCCGGCGTCACCGCGACCCAGTCCGGCGCGGGCCGGGCCACGGTCTCCTGGACGGCGTCCACCGACAACGTCAAGGTCGCCGGGTACGACGTGCACGAGGGCGGGACGCCGGCCCTGTTCGTCCCCGCCCCCGCCCCGCCCCCGCGGCGACGGTCTCCGGCCTGGCCCCGGACACCCCGTACACCTTCACCGTGAAGGCCCGGGACGCGGCGGGCAACACCTCGTCCGCCTCCCACCCGGTGACGGTCCGCACCGGCAAGGTCGACCCGCGGACCGGCCTGACCATCGGCTACTTCACCCAGTGGTCGGTGTACGCGCGCGGCTACAGCGTGAAGAAGCTGGACACCTCGGGCAGCGCCGCGCAACTCGACTACCTGAACTACGCGTTCGCCACCATCCACCCGTCCACCAAGCAGTGCTTCCTCACCAACAAGGCGGCGGGCAACGACTCCGACCCGAACGCGGGCGACGGCGCGGGCGACGCCTGGGCGGACTTCGGACGCGGCTGGGACGCGACCACCTCGGTGGCGGGCACGACCGACACCTGGGACCAGAAGCCGGCCGGCAACTTCAACCAGCTCAGGCAGCTCAAGGCCAAGTACCCGAACCTCAAGGTGCAGATCTCGCTGGGCGGTTGGTCCTACGGCAAGTGGTTCTCCGACGCGGCGGCCACCGACGCCTCGCGCAAGGCGCCGGTCTCCTCCTGCATCGACCTGGACTGGGAGTGGCCGAACTCGGAGGGCCACCTCGGCAACGTCGTCCGGCCCGCCGACAAGGCCAACTACACCCTGCTGGTCCAGGAGTTCCGCCGCCGGCTGGACGCCCTCGGCGCGAGCACCGGCACGCACTACACGCTGAGCGCCTTCCTGCCCGCCGACCCGGCGAAGATCACCGCGGGCATCGACATCCCGGGCCTGTTCGGGGCGTTCGACTTCGCCACCGTCCAGGGCTACGACCACCACGGCGCCTGGGAGACGACCACCAACCAGCAGTCCGCGCCGAAGGTCGCCGCCGGCGACCCGTCCGCCCCGGACCGGCGCTTCAGCTCCGAGATCGCCGTCAGCGCGTACCTGAACGGCGGCGCCCCGAAGTCGGAGCTGACGCTGGGCGTCCCGTTCTACGGCCGCGGCTGGACGGGTGTGCCGCGCGGCAGCACCAACGGCCTGTTCCAGCCCGCGACCGTGCTCGCCAACGGCCTGAAACAGCAGGCAGTTTGACGGAGCCGTCTACCGCATGAAGGAGTACGGCAACTCATCGCCTCAGGCGCGGCGTGCCAGGTGGACCACATCGGGCACGCCGCGCTCGACCGGCACCTCCTCGGTCCGGACGTCGGTGAACCCGGCCTCCCGCAGCGCCCGTTCGAAGGCGGCGGACGGCTGGGCGCTCCACACCGCCAGCACCCCGCCGGGGTTGAGCCGGGCGGCGGCGGAGGCCAGCCCGGCCGGGGCGTACAGGCGGCCGTTCTCGGTGCCGACCGTCCAGTCGGGGCCGTTGTCGACGTCGAGGCAGAGCGCGTCGTAGCGCTCCCCGTCCCGCCCGAGGTACTCGACCAGGTCGGTGTGCAGCACCTCCACCCGGGGGTCGTCCAGCGCCCCGGCGGAGAACGCGCCGAGCGGGCCGGTGCGGTGCCAGTCGATGATCGCCGCCTCGCGCTCGACCACCGCGATCCGCGCCCAGCGCGGCTCGGCGGCGGCGTGCGCCAGCGAGAAGCCGACGCCCAGCCCGCCGATCAGCACGCTGGGGCGCTCCACCGCCGCCAGCCCGTCCAACGCGGCCCGCACCAGCAGCCGTTCGGAGCGGCCGTCGACGGTGTCCATCAGGAAGCAGCCGTTCACGATGACCTCGCAGTGCTCCCCGCGCCGCCGCAGCACCACCTCGCCGCTCGCGCTCTCCCGCCGGTCGAGCACTTCGGCCTCGGACAGGCCCTGGCGGCTGGGCAGCACGGACATGCGGCAACTCCTGGGAAGGTCGGCACCGGTCGTTGACCCACTGACCCTAACCGACCCGGCCGGTCACCGTGGGCTACCCCTGCGGATCGGGCGTGAACCCGGCCGGCGCGACCGGCGCGCCGCCCTTCACCTTCGGGCTGCGCCGCCCGCGCCGCTCCAGCCACTTGGCGAACCAGGAGAGCAGCAGACACATCCCGATGTAGACCGGGGCGATCACCATGACCACCGGGATGAACGGCAGGTCGTAGTCGAGGTTGGTGGCGATCAGCTTCCCGGCGTGCAGGAACTCCTCGTAGGTGATCAGGAACCCGAGCGAGGTGTCCTTGAGCGCCACGACCAGCTGGCTGACGATGGTCGGCAGCATCGCCCGGTTCGCCTGCGGCACCAGCACGTACGCCATCACCTGGGTCTTGCGCAGCCCCAGCGCGTACGCCGCCTCCCGCTGCCCCCCGGGCACCGCGAGCACCCCGGCCCGGAACACCTCGGCCAGCACCGAGCCGTTGTACAGCGTCAGCCCGGCGACCAGGGCCCACATCGGCGGCGCCTTGAGCGCGACGAAGATGAAGAAGATCATCACCAGCAGCGGCATCGCCCGGAAGAACTCCACCACCACGGTGGAGACCCAGCGCACCACCCGGTGCTCGGAGAGCCGCCCGGCGGCGAACAGCGCGCCGAAGGGCAGCGCGAACAGGGCCGTCCAGCCGAAGGCCTTCAGGGTGTTGGCCAGGCCGCGCAGCAGCAGTTCCTGGACGCCCTTGTACTCGAAGGGCATCCACTTCTGGTACGTGAACTGCTGGGTGTGGAACAGCATGTAGACCACCCAGCCGATCACCGCGACGATCAGCAGCAGCGCCAGCCACCCGTACAGTCGGTGCCGGGCCAGCGCCTTCGGACCGGGGACGTCGTACAGCGCGGAGGACTCCACCGTCATCGGGACACCGCCACCCGTCGTTCCAGCAGGTTGAACAGGGCGCTGATCGCCAGCGTCAGGACCAGGTACCCGAGCGCGATCCAGACGAAGGTCCAGACAATGCTGTAGCCCAGCTCGTTGAGGGTCCGGTAGGTGCCGAGCAGTTCGACCACGCTGAACGACCCGGCGATCGCGGTGTTCTTCGCCAGCGCGATCATCACGCTGCCCAACGGGGCGACCACCGCCCGGTACGCCTGCGGCAGGATCACCAGGCCCAGCGTCTGGGTGAAGGTCAGGCCCAGGCTGCGGGCCGCCTCGCCCTGCCCGACCGGCACCGTGTTCACCCCGGAGCGCAGCGTCTCGCAGACGAACGCCGAGGTGTAGCAGCCCAGCGCGAGCACCGCGAAGGTGAAGAACGGCAGCGTGATGTCGAACCGGGGCAGGCCCAGCACCACGATGAAGAACAGCAGCGTCAGCGGCGTGTTGCGCAGCACCGTCACCCACCCGGTGCCGAACGCCCGCAGCGGCTTGACCGGCGACACCCGGAAGCCCGCGACCACCACCCCGAGCACCAGCGCCAGCGCCGCGCTCACCAGGGTCAGCCACAGCGTGCCGAGGAACCCGTGCCAGTACGTGGACCAGTTGTCGGTCAGGACGTTCACCTGTCCTCCTCCCTCTACTGGTACCGGTCGACGGCCGGCGGCTCGGGCGCGGGCACCCCGGACAGGCCGAGCGTCGCCTCGTACGCCTTCTTCCAGTCGCCGTTCTGCTCGTGCCGCTCCAGCGCGTCGTCCAGTGCCAGGCGCAGCGCGGTGTCGTTCTTCGGCACGCCGATGCCGTACGGCTCGGTGGAGAACGGCTGCCCGGCGATCTTCAACTCGTCCGGGACCTTCGCCGCGTAGCCCTGCAGGATCGCGTTGTCGGTGGTCACCGCGTCGACCTGGCCGGTGATCAGGTTGTCCACGCAGGCCGAGTAGGTGTCGTAGCCGATCAGCTCGGCCTTCGGGTAGTCCTGCTGGATGCGCTGGTACGGGGTCGCCCCGGCGGCCGAGCAGACCTTCCGCCCGGCCAGGTCCTGCGGCCCGTCGATCCCGGTCTCGTCCTTGCGGACCAGCAGGGACTGTCCGGCGATGAAGTACGGCCCGGCGAAACCGACCAGCTTCTTGCGGTTGTCGTTGATGGTGTAGGTGCCCACGTAGTAGTCGACCTGTCCGTTCTGCAGCGCCGTCTCGCGGTTGGCGGAGGCGATGGTGCGGAACTCGATCTGCTCCGGGGCGAAGCCCAGGTCGGCACCGACCATCTTGGCGATCTCGATGTCGAAGCCGGAGTACTCGCCGGTCGCCGGGTTCTTCTGCCCCAGGTACGGCTGGTCCTCCTTGACGCCCACCACCAGGTGGCCGCGGGCGCGGGCCGCGTCCAGGGTCGGCGAGCCGGTGACGGCGTCGCCGCCGCGCACCTGGTAGCTGGGCAGCGCGCCGGCCTGCGGGCCCTTCGGCGGCGGGGTGCCCTCCTTGCCGCAGCCGGACAGGCCCGCCAGCACCGCCAGCACTGCGAGCACCGCGAGCAGCGGCACGAGGCGTCTCCTCACCCGGACCACCTCAGTGCTTCAGGATCTTGGAGAGGAAGTCCCGGGCCCGTTCGCTGCGCGGGTCGGCGAAGAACTCCTCGGGGACGCGGTCCTCGACGATCCGGCCGTCCGCCATGAACACCACGCGGTTGGCGGCCGACCGGGCGAAGCCCATCTCGTGGGTCACCACCACCATGGTCATGCCCTCGGCGGCCAGCGAGCGCATGACCTCCAGCACCTCGTTGATCATCTCGGGATCGAGCGCGGAGGTCGGCTCGTCGAACAGCAGCGCCTTCGGGTCCATCGCCAGCGCCCGGGCGATCGCCACCCGCTGCTGCTGGCCGCCGGACAGCTGCGCCGGGTACTTGGCCGCGTGCGCCTCCAGCCCGACCCGCTCCAGCAGTTGGCGGCCCTTGGCCTCCGCCTCGGCCTTCCCGCGCTTGCGGACCTTGACCTGGGCCAGCGTCACGTTCTGCAGCACCGTCTTGTGCGCGAACAGGTTGAAGGACTGGAACACCATCCCCACCTCGGCGCGCAGCTTCGCCAGGCCCTTGCCCTCCGCGGGCAGCGGCTGCCCCTCGATCAGGATGCTGCCGCTCTCCACCGTCTCCAGCCGGTTGATCGCCCGGCACAGCGTGGACTTGCCCGATCCGGAGGGGCCGATCACCACCACGACCTCGCCTCGGCCCACCACCAGGTCGATGTCCTGGAGCACGTGCAGCTGCCCGAAGTGCTTGTTCACGCCGCGAAGTTCGATCAGCGGTTCCCCCACCGGACCGCCCGGCACCCCTTCCGGCACCCCTTCCGGCACCCCTTCCGGTGACGCCCCGGCGCCCTCCCCCGGGGCCGTCACCTGGCGCGCCGCCCCTTCAGCAGCCAGCCCAGCGCCGTCCCGGCCAGCAGCGTCGCCAGCAGTGCGATCCACAGCGGGCAGGTGACGGTGAACACCCAGAACTGGATCCTCACCTTCTCCAGGTTGGCGAACAGGAACCAGATCGCCAGCACCACGATGACGCCGATCCCGATGTACCGGGTCGGAATCCCCGCGATCTCGTTGCGCTGGGTGCCTGACGGAGAACCACCTGATGTCTTGGTCACCCCCGCAGTCTGCGCCCGCCCCGCCCACCGGCCACCGCGCCACCCCGCCGCCGGCCGCCATTCACCCGCCCGTTCACCCGTCCGCGCCACATCCCCGCCGGGGCGGCCCCCGGCGGGCGGCGGACGGGTGGTGCGGCGGCGGGGCCCGCCCACTGGACCGCCGCCCCTCCCGTCGGGCCGTCACCTCTCCCCGGGTCTCCTCGGATATCTCCCCGGATCTCCCCGGATCTCCTCGGGTCTCCCCGGGCCGCTACCTCTCGTCGCGCCAGGACCGCCAGAGCGCCGCGTACGGCCCGCCGGAGGCCACCAGCTCCGGGTGCGGCCCGTACTCGGTGATCCGACCCTGCTCGACCACCGCGATCACGTCGGCGTCGTGCGCGGTGTGCAGGCGGTGGGCGATCGCCACCACGGTGCGCCCGGCCAGCACCCGGGACAGCGAGCGCTCCAGGTGCCGGGCCGCCCGCGGGTCGAGCAGCGAGGTGGCCTCGTCCAGCACCAGGGTGTGCGGGTCGGCCAGCACCAGCCGGGCCAGCGCCAGTTGCTGGGCCTGGGCGGGCGTCAGCGCGGCGCCGCCGGAGCCGACCTCGGTGTCCAGCCCGTCCGGCAGCGCGTCCACCCACTCCTCGGCGTCGACCGCGGCCAGCGCGGCCCGCAGCTCGGTGTCGTCGGCCTCCGCCCGGGCCAGGTGCAGGTTGTCCCGCAGGGTGCCGACGAAGACGTGGTGCTCCTGGTTGACCAGCGCGACCTCGGTGCGCACCCGCTCGGCCGGCATCCGCGACAGCTGGGCCCCGCCGAGCGTGACCAGGCCCCGGCCCGGCGCGTAGATGCCCGCCAGCAGCCGGCCCAGCGTCGACTTGCCCGCCCCCGACGGCCCGACCAGGGCCACCCGGCTGCCCGGCTCGACGTCCAGCGTGATGTCGCGCAGCACGTCCGCCCCCTCGTGGTAGCCGAAGCTGACCTCCCGGGCCTCGACCCGGCGGCCGTCCGGGCGCAGCGCCGCGTCGGTCTCCGGCTCGGCGACCTCGTGGACGCCGACCAGCCGGGCCAGCGAGGTCTGCCCGACCTGCAACTCGTCGTACCAGCGCAGGATTCGGGAGACCGGGTGCACCAGCGCCTGGGCGTACAGCACGCCGGTGGTCAGCCGGCCCGGGCTGACCCAGCCGTGCAGGGCGAACAGCCCGCCCAGCACCAGGGTGCCGAGCACGGCCAGCGCGTAGGTGCCGTCCACGGTGGGGAACCAGACGCTGCGCAGCCACAGCGTGTACCGCTCCCAGGAGACCCACTCGCGGATCTTCCGGTCGGTCAGCTGCACCCGGCGGTCGCCGAGCCGCAGCGCCTCGACCGTCCGCCCGGCGTCGACCGTCTCGGCGAGCACGGTGTTGACCGCCGCGTACCCGGCCGACTCGTTGCGGTAGGACTGCGGGGCCCGGCGGAAGTACCACCGGGAGGTGAAGAACAGCAGAGGCAGGCCGAGCACGGCGGTGGCGGCCAGCAGCGGCGAGGTGACCAGCAGCGCGCCGAGCACCAGCGCCACCGAGACCACGGCGACCACCAGTTCGGGCACCGCGTCGCGCACCGAGCGGGCCAGCCGGTCGATGTCGGTGGTGCCCCGGGAGACCAGGTCCCCGGTGCCGGCCCGCTCCAGCACGCCGAGCGGCAGCGCCACCGAGCGGACCAGGAAGTCCTCCCGCAGGTCGGCCAGCGCCTCCTCGCCGAGCACGCTGCCGCGCAGCAGCGACAGCCCGGTGAACACCGACTGCACCACCAGCGCGGCCAGGTACCACCCGATCGCGGCGGCGATCCGCCCGCCGCCGCTCCCCGCCGACAGCGACTGCACCAGCGACCCGAGCACCGCCGGCCCGACCAGCCCGGCCACCGTCGCCGTCCCGTGCAGCGCCACCACCGCCGCCAGGCCCCCGCGGTGCCGCCGCAGCAGCATCCGCCCGTACGCCCGCACGGCCGCGGTGGAGCCGACCGGCAGCGTGGTGGCCGGCCCCTGTTCGTGGATCTTCGGGGGCTTCACGGCGTGCTCCTTCGGTTTCGACCGCGGTTGCGGCGACGACTACGGCCACGGCTGCGGCCACAGCTACGACTGCGGATCGGCCGGACGTCCGGACGGCGGTCGGCCGCCGGGGCGGATCGGGAGCCGGACGGGTGCCCGCTCACTCCGCACCCCCCGGCAGCGCCGAGCCCACCGGCACCTCGGCCGCCTCCGCCGGACCGCCCGGCCCCACCGCCCCCGGCGCGCCCACCGGCTCCGGCGCGCCGGTCTCCGGCGGCGCGCTCTCGTCCCGGGTGACGACGGCCCGGTAACGCGGCTCGGCGGCCATCAGCTCGCGGTGGGTGCCGGTGGCGGCGACCCGGCCCCGCTGGAGCAGCAGGACGGTGTCGGCCTGGTCGAGCAGCAGCGGGCTGGTGGCGAAGACCACCGTGGTGCGCCCGGCCCGCAGTTCGCGCAGGCCCGCGGCGATCCGCGCCTCGGTGTGGGCGTCGACGGCGCTGGTCGGCTCGTCGAGCACCAGCACCGGCGGGTCGGCCACCAGCGCGCGGGCCAGCGCGAGGCGCTGGCGCTGGCCGCCGGAGAGCGAGCGGCCGCGCTCGGTGATCCGGGCCGCCATCGGGTCGCCCGCGCATTCGGGCGAGCCCTCGACCAGCGCCTCCAGCGCGTCCTGCGCGCGGGCGGCGGCCAGCGCCTCGGCGGGTCCGATCCGGCCGGAGCGGGGGACGTCGAACAGGTCGGCCAGGGTGCCGGAGAGCAGTACCGGCTCCTTGTCGTGGACCAGCACCGCCGCCCGGACGGCGGCCAGCGGCACCCCGTCCAGGGCGACCCCGCCGAGCCGGACGGAGGGCTTGGCCCGCTCGCCCTCGGCGAGCACCGGCCGCCCGCCGAGCCGGGCCGCCAACTCCCCCGCCGCGTCCGGGTCCCCGCAGACCACGGCGGTCAGCCGACCGGCCCGGACGGTCAGCCCGCTGACCGGGTCGTGCAGGTCCGACCGCGCGGCCCGGCGCACCAACTCCGCCACCCCGGCCGAGCCGGCCGCCACCCCCGCGCCGTCCACGTCCACCGCCCCGTCCGAGCCGGCCCCGCCCGGCACGTCAACGCCGCCCGCGCCGACCCGATCTGACGCTCCGTCACCACCACCCCCGGTCGCCCCGCCCTCGCGGGTCAGCGAGAGCACCTTGACCGCCCGCCCGGCGGAGACCCGGGCGACGCTCCAGGCGTGCGCGGCCTCACCGATCACCCGCAGCGGGGCGGCGAGGAAGGCGGTGGCACCGTAGACGGCGATCAGCTCGCCGACGCCGATCGACCCGTCGAGGGCCAGCCGGGCGCCGTACCAGGTGACGCCGATGACGAACAGGCCGGGCAGCAGCACCTCCTGGGCCTGCATCACCGCCCAGGTGCGGGCGGTGCGGACGGCGGCGGCCCGGACCCGCTGGGAGGCGGCCCGGTAGCGGCGCAGGAACAACTCCTCGCCGCCGATGCCGCGCAGCACCCGCAGCCCGGCCACGGTGTCGGCGGCCAACTCGGAGGCCCGGCCGCCGAGCGCCCGCTGCTCGGTGTAGCGCCGCTCGAACGGCCCGAGCAGCGGCCACACCGCGGCGGCCAGCACGGGCACCCCGAGCAGCACGGCCAGCCCGAGGCCGGGCTGGCGCCACAGCACCACGGCGCTGACGCCGAGCCAGGCCAGCACCGCGCCGCGCAACCGGGCGGTGAGCTCGACGTACCAGCCGATCTTCTCGACGTCGCCGCTGGAGACGGCGACGATCTCGCCGGTGGCGATCCGCCGGCTCAGGCCGCCGCCCAGCGCGGAGGCCTGGCGGGCCACCAACTGGCGGACCTGGGAGGCGGCGTGGATCCAGTTCCACACCACCTGGCGGTGCACCAGCACCGTCATCGCGGTCTGCGTGGCGGACAGCAGCAGGGCGAGCAGCCCGGCCGTCAGCAGGGCGCGGGTGTCCCGGTCGACGACGGCCTGGACGCCGCGGCCGACCGCGACGGGCAGCGCGGCCATCGAGCCGAGCTCCAGGGTGCACCACAGCGTGGCGAGCGACTGGCCCCGGCGCTGGGCCCGGCCGAGCCAGCGCAGGAATCCGAGCGGTGAACTGAGGTCCGGGCTGCCGGGATCGGACAGCGGAAGGGGGACGAGCGGCATGGTCGCTCCGTTACGGGGACGGGACGGGCAGGGGAACGCCCGGACGGGACGGAACAGGACAGGGAGCAGGGAGAGCAGGGAGGACGTCCGGGCGGGGCGGCGGCCCGGCCGGGGGAACACGGGCGGGCGGCGTCGGTCGGCCGGGCCCGGTGCGGGCTCCGGCGCGTCGGAGGTGCGCGGCGGAAGGCGTGGTCAGCTCGTCACATGCGGTGAGCCTGGCCGTCACGCTGTGACGCACGCAACAGGTTTTCCGGCGGATCGGCCCGATCCGGCCGTCGGCCCCGTCCACTTTCATCCGTTCCGGGAACTCTCCGGTGCGGGGAATAAGCCGGAGTTCACCGCCGTTGCCACCGCTCCGGAAGCAGAGAAGCAGAAGCCAACCGCAACCGAAGGGCACTCCTTCCGTGACCAGCACCCCCGCAGTACCCCCGACCACCTCGACCCCCTCGGCCGGGGCGGTCCCCGCGGTCCCCTCGATCGCACTGAACAACGGCGTGCGAATCCCGCAGCTCGGCTTCGGCGTCTGGCAGGTGCCGGACGAAGAGGCCGTCCCGACGGTGCGCACCGCGCTGGAGGCCGGCTACCGCTCGATCGACACCGCCGCGGTCTACGAGAACGAGACGGGCACCGGCCAGGCGATCGCCGAGTCCGGCGTGGCCCGCGACGAGCTGTTCGTGACCACCAAGCTGTGGAACTCCGGCACCGTCGACTGGTCCGGCGAGCAGGGCCGCGGCCGGGTGCTGCGCGCCTTCGACGAGTCGCTCGGCCGCCTCGGCCTCGACCGGCTGGACCTGTACCTGATCCACTGGCCGCGCCCGATGCACGGCAACACCTTCCTGAACATCTGGCGCGCCTTCGAGCAGCTGCACGCCGAGGGCCGGGTCCGCGCGATCGGCGTCTCGAACTTCCGGGTGCCGGACCTGGAGCTGCTGCTCAAGGAGGCCGAGGTGAAGCCGGCGCTCAACCAGATCGAGCTGCACCCCTACTTCCCGCAGGCCGAGCTGCGCGCCCTGCACGCCGAGCACGGCATCGCCACCGAGGCGTGGAGCCCGCTGGGCCAGGGCAAGGACCTGCTGGCCGAGCCCGCCCTGCTGGCCGTCGCCGCCAAGCACGGCCGCACCGCGGCCCAGGTGGTGCTGCGCTGGCACCTGCAGTCCGGCGTGATCGCCATCCCGAAGTCGGTCACCCCGCCCGCATCCGGGAGAACCTGGACGTCACGGGCTTCGAGCTGGACGCCGAGGACCTGGCCGCGATCGACGGGATCGCCACCGGGCAGCGGATCGGCCCGGACCCGGCCGCCTTCGACTGGAACTGACGCCCCGTCCGCTGACGCAGAGTCAGCAGGGAGCGGGTCCGTGAACGTCGGAAGGGGCCGACACCCGAGGGTGTCGGCCCCTTCCGACACGTCCCGGGCGGTGCCGCGTGACCGTCCGGGGCGCGGTCGCCGCCCGAACGACCGGGCGACGCTTTGCAGAATCGTTACAGCCGGGCCGCCTTCGCGAGCAGGGCGAGCGCCTGCGCGTGCTCCTGCGGCTCCAGCGGGGAGAGCAGCGCCTCCTGGACCTCGCGGACCCCGGCGGTGGAGCGGTGCAGCAGCTCCTGGCCGGTCGGGGAGAGCGAGAGCAGGTTGCGGCGCCCGTCCGAGGGGTCGCGGCGGCGCAGCACCAGGCCGCGCCGGACCAGCCGGCTGACCATCTCGGCCATCGTCGCCTTGTCCAGCGAGGCCAGCTCGCCGACCGTGCGCTGGTCGGCGCCCGGCTCGGTCTCCAGCGCGTCCAGCACCGCGTACTGAGGTGCCGTCAGGTCGGTGCCGACCTTCTCCGACCAGAGCTTGGTGTGCACCTGCTGGGCGACCCGGATCAGGTAGCCGATGGCCCGCTGGGCGTCCAGCGTGGGCCGGGCGTCCCCCATCACGGCGACCGCGGAGGGCTCCAGCCGGGCTATCCGGGCCATCACCCGGACGATCTCCTGCTGCTCCTCGGGGCTGAGCGGCTCGAACAGGGTCCGCTGGACCCGGACCACGCCGCCGGTCGCCTCGCGGACGGCCTGAGCGCCGTTCTGCGAGAGGGCCAGCAGCTTGCGCCGGCCGTCGGCCGGGTCCCGGCGGCGGAGCACCAGGCCCCGCCGGACCAGCCGGGCGACCATCTCGGCCATGGTCGCCTTGTCGAGCGAGGCCCGTTCGCCGACCGTGCGCTGGTCGGCTCCGGGCTCCAGGGCCAGTACCAGCAGCACCGCGAACTGCGGGGCCGTCAGCTCGGTACCGACGTATTCGGACCACAAGCGGGTGTGCACCTGCTGGGCCACGCGGATGAGGTGACCGGGCGACTGCTGCAGTCGGCCGGGCACGCGGGTTGTCGGGATCTCCCCCAGCACCATGAAATCCGTCCCGGTGTCACGCCCGGGTGTGTGTGGGACACCCGAGCGGGGCAGTAACGGCGAGTGAGCATCCCGCTGTGAGTGAGGACGCGCCGGCCGTGCAGCCGGTGGCTGCTGGCGCACACTATACAAACGGTCGGCCTGGACTGGCAGGTAGGGGCGCAGAGTAGTCGCAGGTTCGGCGAAGTTGGCATATTTCCCCCGTATGTCGGGTCCACGACCAATCCGGTTCACCCGCTCGGCCGCTTCTCGCCCTCACCCTCCGTCACCTGCGGCGCTGCCCCTGGTCGGAAACCCTACCCGTCGGTAAGGTTGCCGGGCTGCGCTGTGCGCACCCCCTTTATTTCTCATCCACGGGTCACCGGCCCGCGCCGGTCCCGTCGTCCGACTTCGAGAGAGACGAGTACGAAGATGACCGAGCAGAGCACGTCCGTGACCGCCGACGCTCCGGTGCGGGTGGCCGTCGTGACGGGTGCGGCCCGTGGGATCGGAGCGGCCACCGCGCTCCGGCTGGCCGCGGACGGTTACGCCGTCGCCGTGGTCGACCTGGCGGAGGACGCCGCCAAGGACACCGTCGAGGCGATCGAGGCCGCGGGCGGCCGCGCGCTGGCCGTCGGCGCGGACGTCTCGGACGCGGAGCAGGTGCAGGCCGCGGTGGACCGGATCGCCGCCGAGCTGGGCACCCCGGTGGTGCTGGTGAACAACGCGGGCGTGCTCCGCGACAACCTGCTGTTCAAGATGTCCGAGTCGGACTGGGACACCGTGATGAACGTCCACCTCAAGGGCGCCTTCCTGATGACCCGCGCGGTGCAGAAGCACATGGTGGCGGCCGGTTTCGGCCGGATCGTCAACCTCTCCTCCTCCTCCGCCCAGGGCAACCGCGGCCAGGCCAACTACTCGGCCGCCAAGGCCGGCCTGCAGGGCTTCACCAAGACCCTGGCGATCGAGCTCGGCAAGTTCGGCGTCACCGCCAACGCGGTCGCCCCCGGCTTCATCGCCACCGACATGACCGCGGCCACCGCGGCCCGGGTCGGCATGGAGTTCGAGGCGTTCAAGCAGGCCGCCGCCTCCGCCATCCCGGTCCAGCGGGTCGGCGTGCCGGACGACATCGCGCACACCATCTCCTTCCTGGCCTCCGAGGGTGCCGGCTTCGTCTCCGGCCAGGTCATCTACGTCGCGGGCGGCCCGCTCGACTAGTCGGACGGCCGGACGGGCGGCGCGCGACACGCCCGCGGCGCGTTCGTGGTGCGCCGCCCGGGGCCCGGGTCCAGACTCGATGGCAGACCTCCCGCCGCCGGCCCGGCGGCGGGCGCGCCCCGTCGGAGGGGCCGGGCCGGTCCCTCCGACGCTCCACCCACGGAGGATCTTGATGACCGATTCCACGGACAGCGAGTCCATGCCGACGCCCGACAACCTGCTGCACACCGGGGCCGAGCACCCGGTCGACCCCGAGGACCTGGTGATGGCCTCGGGGCGCACCCCCACCCCGAAGCTGCTCGCGAAGGCCAAGAAGCAGCTGGAGGAGCAGGGCGCGGCGGCCGTCGAGCGGCTGCTGCCCTGAACCCGGCGCCGCCCGTTCGAATCGGCGGCCGATTTCCCGGAAGCGACCCGGAAGTGACCTGGGTCACGGGAAATCGGCCGCCTCATTCGTTCCCGCACTACCCTCCGGCCTATTGGAGAAACCGCCGGAATGCGGCGCTCCGGAGCGCCGGGGAGCGTGATTTCCCCCACCCTCCGCCCCTTTCCCCCGCCGCGGCCCCGGGGGTTGAACTGCCGCTATGGAGAACCCGGGGACGACACGTCACCGCCGGGTGACAGATCGGCCGAATAGCCCGGGTCTCTCCGGGCCGACCGGTAATGTCGAGGCCGTGCCAGCCAAGCCCGAATCCCCCGAGCAACCGATATCGACCGCACCGCGCACGGTTCCGGTCCGATCCGGACACGGTTCCCTCACCGGAACGACCGATTCCGCGCTCCCGTCGATCAGTCGGCGGCACGCCCTGCTCTTCGGCCTGGTCGGGGTGCTCTACCTGGCGGTGGTCCTGGCCATCCTGTACGACTCCCCGCTGGTCGACCTGGACTGGTCCCTGCAGCAGCTGCGGCCGTACCGGCAGTGGCCCGGGGCGCTGCCCTACCTCGACATCTGGGTGATCGCCGGACAGCGCGGCCCGACCGCGATCGCGGCCTGCCTGTGGCTGGGCTGGCGCTGCTACCGCGCGCACTCCGCCCGGCCGCTGCTGGTGATGGGGATGGCGCTGCTGCTGCTGAACGTCACGGTCGGCGGGGTGAAGATCCTGACCGGCCGGTTGGGCCCGCACTACGCGCACTACGTGGGCTCGCCCGAGCTGTTCTCCGGCGGCAGCATCTTCCCCTCGGGACACACCGCGAACGCCGTGGTCACCTGGGGCGTGCTGGCCTACCTGGCCACCCGCTGGCGGCGCACCGGCACCGTGCTGGCCGGGCTCACCGCGGCCTCGATCGGGCTGACCACCGTCTACCTGGGCACCCACTGGATCTCGGACGTGTTCGCGGGCTGGGCGGCGGGCGCGCTGGTGCTGCTCTCGCTGCCGCTGGCCGAGCCGGCCGTCGCCGCGCTGGACCGGCGGGTGCTGGCCGCCTGGCACCGGGAGGGCCGCTTCGCCCGCCCGGCCGCCGCGCCCCGGCCCCGCCCGACGGCGGCGGCCCGCCCGGCGTGGCCGCCGCACCCGCTGCCGTCCTCAGCTCAGCCCGCCCAGGCGCGCTCCACCACGCCGTCGCACACCGTCAGGTTGAGCCGGTCCGAGCGGTACTCCATGGTCAGCAGCGCCTCCGGCGCCAGCACCCGCACGGTGCGCCAGCCGCGCTCGGCAGCCAGTGCCCGGGCCGGTTCCACCGGCAGCCCCGGGTAGTCGTCCAGCCGGTCGTCCATCGTCCCGCCTCCCCGTTCCCGAAAGGGTGGTGCCCCGCGAGGGGTCCTACCCTGGAAGGGTACGAGGGAGGCGGTTGCGTATGCGGCGGGCCAGGACGCCGAAGGTGTGGCGGAGCGGGAGCGAGCCGGTCACCGCGCGCAGTGACCTGAAGCTGCGGTTCCTGCTGTCGGTGCTGTTCGTGCCGTTCTTCGCGCTGTGCACGGCCGGGTTCGCGGTGTGGGCCGCGCTGGCCTCCCCGCACGGCGCGCCCAGCAGCGGGACGCTGGTGGTGTTCGCGGTGGGCTGCGGGGTGCTGACCCTGGTGGCGGCGGCGGACCTGTGGGTCGTGGTGCGCCGCCGCCGCACCGAGCTGTGAGCCCGCGGCGCCGTCAGGCCGGTGCCGCGGGCCCGGTCAGCGCGAGCCGACCGCCTGCTTGACCAGGGTCCGCCCGAAGTCCCACATCAGGCCGCTGCCGCGGTGGGCGTCGTCCATCACCTCGGTGAAGGCGTCGACGAAGCGGTCGACCTCCTTCTCGGTGACGATCAGCGGCGGGATCAGCTTGATCACCTCCAGGTGGTCGCCGGAGACCTGGGTGAGGATACGGTGCCGCTGGAGCAGCGGGACGACCACCATCTGTGCGAACAGGCCCTTGCGGGCGGCCTGCAGCGCCGTCCAGCCGGTGCGCAGCTTGAGCGACTTGGGGCGGCCGAACTCGATGCCGATCATCAGCCCGCGCCCGCGCACCTCGGCGAGCAGCTCGTACCGCTCGGTCAGCGCCGCCAGCCTGGTCCGGAACAGCTCGCCGACCTTCGCGGCGTTCTCCACCACGCCCTCCTGCCGCATCACGTGCAGGGTGGCCAGGCCGGCCGCCATCGCCTGGGCGTTGGAGCCGAAGCTGGCGGAGTGGACCAGCACCCGGTCCATCGAGGAGTACACCTTCTCGAAGATCCACGACTTGCCGAGCGTCGCCCCGATCGGCACGTACCCGCCGGAGAGCGCCTTGGCGGCGCACACCAGGTCGGGGTGGACGCCCTCCTCGGCCTGGTAGGCGAAGAAGGTGCCGGTGCGGCCGACGCCGGTCTGTACCTCGTCGCAGATCAGCAGCGCCTTGTGCTCGTGCAGCAGCGCCTGGGCGGCGGCCAGCCAGCCGGGCGGCGGGGCGAGCACGCCCTTGCCCTGGATCGGCTCGACGATCAGCGCCGCGACGTCGCCCTTCTTGAGCTCCTTCTTCAGCGCGGCCAGGTCGCCGAGCGGGACCGGGGTGTCGGGCAGCAGCGGGTCGAAGCCCTTGCGGAAGCCGCCCTCGCCGTTGACGGACAGCGAGCCGGCGGTCAGGCCGTGGAAGGCGTGGTCGCAGTACAGGACGCGGCGCTTCCCGGTGGCGTACCGGGCGAACTTGAGCGCCGTCTCGACCGCCTCGGTGCCGCTGTTGCCGAAGAACACCCGGTCCAGGCCGGGCGCGTGGGCGATCAGCTGCTCGGCGAGCAGGCCGGGCAGCGGGGAGCAGTCGAAGCGGGTCAGGTCGGCCGTCTCCAGCTCCATCACCTGCTCGATCGCGGACCGGACGGCGGGGTGGTGCCGGCCGAGCGCGAAGATGCCGAAGCCGGCGAGCATGTCGAGGTACTCGTTGCCCTCGGCGTCGTAGAAGTACGGGCCTTTGGCGCGTTCGTAGTACCGGTCGAAGCCGATGGTGTGCAGCATCCGGGGCAGCTGCGGGTTGAGGTAGCGGGCGTGCAGTTCGTAGCGCTCGCCGCCCCGGGCGTCGAGCAGGGCGGCGAGGTCGAGCGGTTCGGCCTGGGTCACGCTGGTTCGCTCCAATCGGTCACTTGCGCGGCACCCTGGGCCGGTACTCCTGGGCGCCGCTCCGCGTGCCGGGCAGCAGGCGGCGGGCGTAGGCGGCGGTCTGGGCGGCGACGCCGGTGCCGGTGAGCCCGATCTCCTCGAGGATCTCACCGCGCGAGGCGTGCGCCAGGAACTCCTGCGGGATGCCCAGGTCGCGCAGCGGGGTGTCGACCTCGGCGTCCCGCATGGCCTGGGCGACGGCCGCGCCGACGCCGCCGGCCCGGCCGTTGTCCTCGACGGTGACCACCATCCGGTGCGCGGCGGCCAGCGCGACGAGGGCGGGGTCGACCGGCTTGACCCAGCGCGGGTCGACCACGGTGGCGGTGATCCCGTCGGCGGCCAGCAGCGCGGCGGCGTCCAGGCAGGCGGCGGCCATCGGGCCGACGGCGACCAGCAGCACGTCGGGGCTGGGCCCGGTGCGGGCCAGCACGTCGACGCCGCCGATCCGCTCGACCGCCGGGATCGCGGGCCCGAGGTCGCCCTTGGGGAAGCGCACCACGGTGGGGGCGTCCTCGACGGCGACGGCCTCGCGGAGCTGTTCGCGCAGCCGGTCGGCGTCGCGCGGGGCGGCCAGCCGCAGCCCGGGGACGACCTGGAGGACCGACATGTCCCACATGCCGTTGTGCGAGGCCCCGTCGTTGCCGGTGACCCCGGCCCGGTCGAGCACGAAGGTGACGCCCAGCCGGTGCAGCGCGACGTCCATCAGCACCTGGTCGAAGGCCCGGTTCAGGAAGGTCGCATAGACCGCGACGACCGGGTGCAGCCCGCCGGTGGCCAGGCCCGCGGCGGAGGCCACCGCGTGCTGCTCGGCGATCCCGACGTCGTAGGTGCGCCCGGGGTGGGCCGCGGCGAACGGGCCGAGCCCGACCGGGTGCAGCATCGCGGCGGTGATCGCCACGATGTCGGGCCGCTCGGCGCCGAGCGCGAGCATCTCCTGCCCGAACACGGACGTCCAGGAGGCGCCGGCGGACGGGGAGACCGGCAGGCAGGTGTACGGGTCGATCGGGCCCACCGCGTGGAAGCGGTCGGCCTCGTCCTGCTCGGCGGGCCGGTAGCCGCGGCCCTTGACGGTCAGGCAGTGCACGATGACGGGCCCGCCGAAGTGCCGGGCCTGGCGCAGCGCCTGCTCGACGGCGGCGATGTCGTGGCCGTCGATCGGGCCGAGGTACTTGAGGCCGAGGTCCTCGAACATGCCCTGCGGGGCGAAGGCGTCCTTGAAGCCCTTCTTGGCGCCGTGCAGCGCGTCGAACAGCGGCGGTCCGACCACCGGGGTGCGCTGGAGGGCGTCCTTGCCCCAGGCGAGGAAGCGCTCGTAGCCGCGGGTGGTGCGCAGGGTGGCGAGGTGGTGGGCCAGGCCGCCGATGGTCGGCGCGTAGGAGCGCTCGTTGTCGTTGACGACGATGACCAGCGGGCGGTCCTCGGCCTCGGCGATGTTGTTGAGCGCCTCCCAGGCCATGCCGCCGGTGAGCGCGCCGTCGCCGATCACCGCGACGGTGCAGCGGTCGACGCCGAGCAGCTGGTTGGCCTTGGCGATGCCGTCGGCGTAGCCGAGCGCGGTGGAGGCGTGCGAGTTCTCGATCAGGTCGTGCTCGGACTCGGCCCGCGAGGGGTAGCCGGACAGGCCGTCCTTGGCGCGCAGCCGGCCGAAGTCCTGCCGGCCGGTGAGCAGCTTGTGGACGTACGCCTGGTGGCCGGTGTCCCACAGCACGCGGTCGTGCGGGGAGTCGAAGACCCGGTGCAGGGCGATGCTGAGCTCGACCACGCCGAGGTTGGGGCCGAGGTGGCCGCCGGTGCGGGTGACGGCGTCGATCAGGAAGTCGCGGATCTCGTCGGCGAGCAGCGGCAGCTGCTCGGGGTGCAGGCTTCGGAGGTCGGCGGGCCCGGTGATCCGGCTCAGCAGTGGCATGGCGTACCCCTCACGGCTGGTTCGGTGTGCGTGGACTGTCGGTGTCCAGCCTGCGGCCCGGCGGTCGCGGTCGCCTGTCGGCGTGGGCCGCCCGCGCGGGCGCGGGCGGCCGGCTGACGGCCGGTCAGACCGCCTTGGGCGAGGCGAGCGTCTCGCGGGCGGCGCGGATCGACTCCTTGAGCGAGCCCATGGTGGCGAGCACCGCGGTCGGCTCGTAGCCGCAGTGGGCCATGCAGTTGTCGCAGCGCGGGTCGCGGCCGCGGCCGTACTTGTCCCAGTCGGTCTTCTCGATCAGTTCGCGGTAGGTGGGGACGTAGCCGTCCGACATCAGGTAGCAGGGGCGCTGCCAGCCGAACAGCGAGTAGTTGGGGATGCCCCAGGCGGTGCACTCGAAGTCGACCTTGCCCTCCAGGAAGTCCAGGAAGAGCGGGCTGTGGTTGAGCCGCCAGCGCCGCCGGTTGCCGCCGGCGAACGCCGTGCGGAACAGCTCGCGGGTCTGCTCGACGCCGAGGAAGTGCTCCTGGTCGGGGGCCTTCTCGTAGGCGTAGGCCGGGGAGATCATCATCTCGTCGACCTTGAGGTCGTCGTTGAGGAAGTCCAGCACCTCGACCACGGTCTGCGCGGTGTCGGTGTTGAAGAAGGTCGAGTTGGTGGTGACCCGGAAGCCCCGCCGCTTGGCCTCCTTGATCGCCTCGACCGCCTCCGCGAACGTCCCCTCCTTGGCCACCGAGGCGTCGTGCCGCTCCTCCAGGCCGTCGATGTGGACGGCGAAGGTGAAGTACGGCGAAGGGGTGAACTTCTCCAGCTTCTTGCGCAGCAGCAGGGCGTTGGTGCACAGGAAGACGTACTTGCGGCGGGCCACCAGCTGGCGGACGATCTCGTCGATCTGGGGGTGCATCAGCGGCTCGCCGCCGGCGATGGAGACCATCGGGGCCCCGCACTCCAGGACCGCGCCGACCGCCTGGGCGACCGGCATCCGCTGCTTGAGGACGCCCGCCGGGTGCTGGATCTTCCCGCAGCCCTCGCACTTGAGGTTGCAGGCGAACAGCGGCTCCAGCTCGACGATGAGCGGGAACTTCTTCCGGCCCCTGATCTTCTGCTGCATGAGGTAGGTGGACACGCGGACGGTCTGGCGCAGCGGCATGGCCATGGCTTAGCTCGCCTCCTGGGGGAGCGTCGAGGGCTGTGGGTTCGTCGGCTGGGCGGGCGCGGCAACGGCCTGCCGGTGCCACGCGGTGAGGGCGGGGACGGCGGCGCGCAGGGTCCGCCAGGCCTGCACCCCGGCGGGCAGGGTGCCGGGGCGGATCAGTTCCCGCTCGGGGGTGTCGACCACCACCCGCAGCACGGCCGCGGGCAGGTCGGGGGCGTGCGCGGCCCGGGCGGCCAGCACGGCGGCGGCCTCCATGTCGACGGCGAGCGCGCCCTCGCGGTGCAGCCGGGCCCGTTCGGCGCCGCGCACCACGTGGTCGGCGGTGCGGTGGGTGCCGAGGTGGACCCGCAGGCCGGCCTCCTCCAGGGCGGTGGCCAGCGCGGGTGCGGAGGCCAGCGGGTGGTCGCCGCCCTCGGCGTCGGTGACCCGGTCGGCGACGATCACCTCGCCGGGGCGCACCCCGGGCCCGAGCGCGGCGCCGAACCCGGCGACCAGCAGCGCGCCGTAGCCGCCGGCGTCGAGCAGGGCGGCGGCCTGCCGCCCGGCGGCCCGGCGGCCCATGCCGGTGCGGGTCAGCACCGGGGGCCGCCGACCGCGCCGGACCAGTCACCGCCGCGCAGCGCCCAGGCTTCGGGCCCGAGCGCGCACAGCACCAGCAGCGGGGCGCTCACGCGTCCGCCCCGGTCTCGTGGGGCGGGCGCTCCGCGCCCGCGGTCCCTTCGATGATGGGCTCACTCCGTTCGCTCATCGTTCACCCGCTCGGCCGAGCGGGGCGTCGTGCACGTAGCGGCCGAGCGCGGTGACCGGGAAGACCAGCCGGTACAGGTGGTAGTTGATGGAGAAGTCCCAGGGGAAGCCGGTGCCGGTGAACTGTGGTTCGTCCCACGTCCCGTCGCCGCGCTGGGTGGCGGTGAGCCAGGCGACGCCGCGGGCGACCGGCTCGGAGTCGCGCTCGCCGGCCGCGAGCAGCGCCATCAGCGCCCAGGCGGTCTGCGAGGCGGTGGACTCGCCGCGGCCGGCCCAGGTGGCCGGGTCCTCGTAGGAGCGCATGTCCTCGCCCCAGCCGCCGTCCGGGTTCTGCCGGTCGGTCAGCCAGGCGACGGCGCGCCGGACGGCGGGGTGGCCGGGGGCGATCCCGGCGGCGATCAGCGCGGGCACCACCGAGCCGGTGCCGTAGATGTAGTTGGTGCCCCAGCGGCCGAACCAGGAGCCGTCCGCCTCCTGGTGGCGCAGCAGCCAGGCGACGCCGCGCCGGGTGCGCGGGTCCCGGGCGCGGCCGGTCTCGGCGAGCATCTCCACCACGTGCGCGGTGACGTCCGCCGAGGGCGGGTCGATGACCTCGCCGAAGTCGCAGAACGGGAGCTTGTTGGGGAGCTTGCTGGTGTTGTCGGCGTCGAAGGCCCCCCAGGCGCCGTCCTTGGACTGCATGCCGAGGTTCCAGCGGACGGCCCGCTCGACGGCGCCGTCCAGCCGGGCGGCGTCGGGGTGGTCGATCCGGCGCAGCGCGAGGACCACCTCGGCGGTGTCGTCCACGTCCGGGTAGGTGTCGTTCTCGAACTCGAAGGCCCAGCCGCCGGGGGCCAGCCGGGGGCGCTTGACGGCCCAGTCGCCGCGGGTGGTGATCTCCTCGTCGAGCATCCAGCCGCCGGCCCGGACCAGCGCGGGGTGGTCGCCGGGCAGTCCGGCGTCGCGCAGCGCGATGGCGGCCAGGCAGGTGTCCCAGACCGGGGACTGGCAGGCCTCCAGCCAGCGCTTGCCGTCCTCGGTGTGGACGGTGAAGGAGTCGAAGGCGGCGAGTCCGGCCTTCATCACCGGGTGGTCGAGCCGGTAGCCGAGCAGCCGCAGGGCGATCAGCGAGTAGACGGCGGGCGGCTGGATGCCGCCCCAGCAGCCGTCGGCCTCCTGCCGCTCGATGATCCAGCCGGCGGCCTGCCGCAGCGCCAGGCGGCGCACCGGCTTGATGGCGTGCCGGTGGTAGCGGTGCATCAGCTGGTCGAGCCGCTGGAACAGGCCGTCCCAGGTGTGTGGAGGGGCCAGCGGGCGCTCGGGGTACGGGTTCGCCGGGTCGGTGTGCAGCTCGGTGAGGCCGAACGGGGCGGGGCGGACCGGGCGGTGCGCGGAGACCACGGTGAGCGGGACGATGGTCTGCCGGGCCCACTGGCCGAAGGAGTAGATGTTCAGCGGTGCCCAGCTGGGCAGGAACAGCACCTCGGGCGGCAGCTCGGGGAGCTTCTCCCAGGGCCACCAGCCGAACAGGGCGAGCCAGATCCGGGTGAACACCCGGCTGGCGGCGATGCCGCCGCGCTCGCGGACGAAGGCGGCGGCGGCCCGCATGTGCGGGGCGTCCGGCGCGTCCCCGGCGAGCCGGAGGGCGACGTACGCCTCGACGGTGGTGGAGAGTTCGGGCGGGCCGCCGTGGAAGGTGGCCCAGGTGCCGTCCTCCCGCTGGCGGGAACGGACCCAGGCCGCGGTGGCCCGGGTCTGCTCCTCGGTGCGGATGCCCAGGAACTCCCTGAGCAGCAGGTCTTCGGCGTCCATGGTGACGTTGGTCTCCAGGTCGCCCTTCCACCAGCCGTCGGCGTGCTGGAGTGACAGCAGGTGTGCGGTGGCACGGCTGAGCGCCGCCGCGGGTGAGGAATCGTCAGATCGTGTTAAGGCAACTGAGGTTTGGGGTCCGAGCCTTCCACCCGCGGTTGCTGTCACTCTTACGTCACCTCTCTCTGACCACCACGAATTCGGCGAGTGCGACGAAGTGCTCGCGCACCTCGTCGGCCATGGGCACCTCGCCGAGGGCGGCGAGGGCGGTGTCGTACTGGCGGCGGGCCTCTTCCTGCGTCCAGGCCCGGCCGCCGGCCTGCTCGATCAGCGCGGCGCGGGCGGCGAGCACCTGCTCGCTCTCCTCGCCGCGGCCGGTCGGGTCGGCCAGCTGTGCGGCCAGCTCGCGGGAGGCGGCGCCCCCCTCGGCCAGCGCGGCGCACACCGGCAGCGACTTCTTGCGCGACCGGAGGTCGCTCCAGTGCGGCTTGCCGGTCACTTCGGTGGCGCCCCAGATGCCCAGCAGGTCGTCCACCGCCTGGAACGCCAGGCCCAGGTGGTAGCCGTACCGCTGGAGCGCGCCGGAGACCCGGTCGTCGGCCCCGGCCAGCACGGCGCCGATCGCGGCCGAGGCCGCCAGCAGGGCGCCGGTCTTGCCGCCCTCCATGGCCAGGCACTCCTCGACCGTCACGACGTCGCGCTGTTCGAACGAGACGTCCAGCGCCTGGCCGTCGATCAGCCCCCGGGTGGCGGTGGTGATCAGCCGGACCGCGCGGGCGGCGTCGGCCGGGTCGGCCCCGCCGGTCACCGCGGCGTCCAGCAGGACCTCGGTGCCGAGGGTGGCGAGCGCGTCGCCGACCAGCACGGCCTGGGCCGGGCCGAACACCGTCCAGGCGGTGGCCCGGTGCCTGCGTGTCTCGTCACCGTCCATCAGATCATCATGGAGCAGCGAGAAATTGTGCACCAGCTCCACCGACACGCCGCCCGGTACGCCCACCCGCGCGTCGGCGCCCACCGCCTCGGCCGACAGCAGGGCCAGCGCCGGGCGCACGGCCTTGCCGCCGTCGCCCGCGGCCGGCCGGCCGTCCCGGTCGATCCAGCCGAAGTGGTAGGCGGCGACGGTGTCCATCGGTGCCGCCAAACGGGCGATGGCCGCGCGCATCGGCGGCGTGCAGAGCGTGCGTCCGCGCGCCAGCAGGTCCAGGACGGTCGGGGTGTCCTCGACCGTCGAGCCGGTGCGTGCCTCCACGTGCGTTCCCTCTCGGTGCGTCCGCCCGGCCGCGGCGGGCGGCCGTCCGGTTGTGGTGTCGGTGGTCGGGGAGTGGGGGCTCGGCGTCATCGGGGCCACCGCCCGTCCCCCCGGTCGACCGGGAGCCGGCCGTGGCCGGACAGGGCGGCGTCGGCGGCGGCGTGGCCGCTGCGCACCGCGCCCTCCATGGTGGCCGGCCAGCCGGTGGCCGTCCACGACCCGGCGAGCAGGATGCCGGGCAGGTCGGTGCGCGCGCCGGGGCGCAGCCGGGCGGTGCCGGGCGCCGGGTCGAAGGTGGCGGTGCGCTCCCGGGTGACGAAGAAGTCCAGCACCCCGGCGCCGCGGGCCGCGGGCAGCAGCCGCTCCAGCTCCGGCAGGTAGCGGGCGCGCAGCTCGGCGACCGGCAGGTCGATCTCGTCCTCGGCGGCGGACTGCGAGAGCGCCAGGTACTGGGCGCCGGGGACGGCCAGGCCGGAGTGCCGGGTGCGGTCGAAGACGAACTGCACCGGGGAGCCGAGCGCCGCGAAGAACGGGCGGCGGATCAGCGGCCGGTCGTAGACCACGTGCACGTTGAGGATCGGGGCGGTGCCGAAGTCGGCCAGCCGCCGCTGGTCGGGGATCGCGCCGGGCGGCAGCAGGGCGGCCGCGGTGTCCTGGGCGCCGGCCAGCACCACGGTGTCGGCGGTGAGCAGTTCGCCGCCCTCCAGCCGGACGGCGTGCGGTTCGGCGGCCTTCAGCTCGGCGGCCCGGGTGCGCAGCAGCACCCGGACGCCGGCCCGCTCCAGCTCGGCCAGCGCCCGGTCGTGGTGGATCTCGCCGAGCGGGACGGCGGCGGTGCCGATGTCGGCGGCGCCGGGGTCGGAGAGCAGGCCGGTCTTGAACACCATCGCGGCCAGCGCCATCGAGGTGCGGTCGGCGGTGGCGTTCAGGGTGGCCACGCCGACCAGGTCCCAGACGGCGGCCACGGTGGCCGGGGTCTGGCCGTGCCGGCGCAGCCAGTCGCCGAAGGAGACGTCGTCCAGCGCCGGGTCGGCGAGGTCGAGCCGCTGCAGGGCGAGCGCGCCGCGCACCACCCGCAGCCGGTCGGCCGGGCCCAGGTGGCGGTAGGTGGCCAGGCTGCCGGCCAGGTGCAGCGGGACGGGCAGGTCGGCGCGGCGCAGCCGGCCCAGGGTGCGGGTGCCGTCGGGGGCGAGGGCGAGCACCGGGACGTCCAGCCGGGGCTGGATCTCGACCAGCCGGTCGGCGCCGAGCCGGTCGACCAGGCCGCGGTAGGCGGTGCAGCAGCGCAGGTAGACGTGCTGGCCGTTGTCCACGGTCAGTTCGCCGCGCTTGAAGGAGAAGGCCAGGCCGCCGAGCCGGGGCCGGGCCTCCAGCAGGGTGGTGCGCACGCCCGCGTCGGCCAGGCGGAGGGCGGCGGTGATCCCGGCCAGGCCGCCGCCGACGACCACGGCGGTGCGCTCGCGCGGCGCTGTCGGCGTGCTCATCGGCCCTCCCGGACGGCAGTGGACGGTGGGCACAACAACGTGCGCATGCCTCGTGATTCCCTGTTGACACAGCGTGACAGAACTGGCGCGAGAATCAAGAACGCCCTCCGGCGAGCCCGGACAGTGCCACGTACGCCTTCTCCCAGCCGGGCAGCGAGACCCGACCGCGGAGCACCGAGTGTGGGTCGGCGGCGATCCGGCCGAGCAGGCGGTGGTAGATGCCGGCCATCGCGGCGGTGGCGGCGCGGCTGCGGCGGTCGAGCATCGGCAGCAGCCGCAGGCCCTCCTCGAAGGCGCGCTGGGCGCGTTCGGCCTCGAAGGCGACCAGGCCGGCGAAGTCGGCGTCGGCCGGGAGGGCGGCCGGGGCGAAGCCCGCCCGGCAGCCGAACCGGTCCAGGTCCTCGGTGGGCAGGTAGGTGCGGCCGTTCAGGGCGTCCTCGCGCAGGTCGCGCAGGATGTTGGTGAGCTGCAGGGCCAGGCCCAGGGTGTCGGCGTACTCGGCGCCGCGCTCCCACTCGTCGCAGCCGTAGACGCCCAGCGAGAGCCGGCCGATCGAGCCGGCCACGCAGCGGCAGTAGACCTTGAGCTCGTCGTAGGTGCGGTACTCGACGCCCTTGAGGTCCATCTCGACGCCGTCGATCAGCTCGTCGAAGCCGTCGAGCGGGATCGGGAAGCGGCGGGCCGCGTCGGCCAGCGCGACCTTGATCGGGTCGGTGTCCTCCTCGGCGACGGCGCCCGCCCGGACCTCGTCCAGCAGGGCGCGGGTGCGGGCCAGTGCCTCGGCCTTCTGCCCGTCGGGCAGTTCGCCGTCGCCGATGTCGTCGACCCGGCGGGCCAGCGCGTACAGCGCCGACATCGCCAGCCGCTTGGCCTCGGGCAGCAGCCGGATGCCGTAGCTGAAGTTGCGGGCCTGTAGGGCGGTGACCGCCTCGCAGTACCGGTACGCCGCCATGACCGGCGCGGACGCCAGTGGTGATGCCCCCACGCGGGCGCTCACCTTCCCTTCACGAAGAGTGCCGCCGCCCGGCCGGCCAGGCGGCGCTTGTCGGGCTTCGCCCGGTGCGCGAGCACGTCGAACCCGACCGCCTCGACGGCGTCCAGGGCCGCGTACCCGCCGGCGGTGAATCCCGCCAGCAGCAGTCGGAGCCTCCCGTGAACCGTACCCACCAGGGGCGCGCCGCGGTCGAGCAGGGTCCGGGCCCGGCTCGCCTCCCAGGCGACCAGCTGGCGCACGCCGCGGGAGGCGGTGTCGGCGGCGAGGTCGCGCTCGGTGACGCCGAAGGCCGCCAGGTCCTCCAGCGGGAGGTAGATCCGGCCGCGGTCGAGGTCCTCGGCGACGTCCTGGAGGTGCTCGACGATCTGCAGCGCGGTGCAGATCGCGTCGGACAGCTCGATCCGCTCCGGGGTGGCCCGGCCGGCCAGCGCCAGCACCAGGCGGCCGACCGGGTCGGCGGAGAGCGTGCAGTAGTGGCGCAGGTCCGCGTAGCCGGGGTAGCGGGTGGTGGTCTGGTCCACCCGGTTGGCCTCGATCAGCCGGCGGAACGGCTCGGGGGTGACGGCGTGCCGCTCGATCAGCGGGACCAGCCGGCGCATCAGCGGGTGCCGGGGCTCGGCCGGGTCGGTGCCCAGGACGGTGCCGTGCGGGGACCGGTCGCCGCCGAGGGCGGTGGCGAAGGCGCGGTCGAGGTCGCGCTCCAGGCCGTCGAGCAGGGCGAGCCGGAAGCCCTCGTCCGCGGGCGCGCCCGGCACGTCCAGCAGCCGGGCGACGGCGGCCGGGTCGGCGAGGTCGCCGTCCCCCGCGTCGTCGACCAGGCGGGCGAAGCCGTAGACCGCCATCAGGTCGCCGCGCCAGGCGGCGGGCAGGAAGCCGGGGGCGACCGGGAAGTTCTCCAGGTCGGCCTTGTCCAGCGTCACCGCCATTGTCTGGTTATCTGACTTAGTTGAATCCGACACTGCCGTCACTCCCCCGTTCTACACCGGGCCGCACCGCCACCGCGCCACGGACACGCTTCCGCCACCGCGCCTTCACCCGCCGCACGGCGCAGGGCCGGTGCCCGGGGAGCCGCTCCCCGCGCACCGGCCCTGCGCCGTGCGGTCCGCCCCCGCTCAGGGGCGCTCGCCCTTCTCGTAGCGGCGGACCACCTCGTCGGTGTGCCCGTCCATGATCAGCTCGCCGTGCTCGATCCAGATTGTGCGCTCGCAGACCTCGCGGATCGCGTTGTTGTCGTGGCTGACCAGGAAGACCGTGCCGGCCTCCTTGCGCAGCTCGTTGATCCGGGCCTTGGAGCGCTGCTGGAAGCCCTGGTCACCGGTGGCGAGCGCCTCGTCGATCAGCAGCACGTCGTGGGTCTTCGCCGCCGCGATGGAGAACCGCAGGCGGGCGCCCATGCCGGAGGAGTAGGTGCGCATCGGCAGCGAGATGAAGTCGCCCTTCTCGTTGATGCCCGAGAAGTCGACGATGTTCTGGTAGCGCTTGCGCACCTGGGCCGGGGACATGCCCATCGCCAGGCAGCCCAGCACCACGTTGCGCTCGCCGGTCAGCTCGTTCATCAGCGCCGCGTTGACGCCCAGCAGTGAGGGCTGGCCGTTGGTGTAGATGCCGCCCCGCTCGGTCGGCAGCAGGCCGGCGATGGCCGCCAGCATGGTCGACTTGCCGGAGCCGTTGGAGCCGATCAGGCCGATCGCCTCGCCCCTGTAGGCGGTGAAGCTGATGCCCCGCACGGCGTGCACCTCGCGGACGCCGGAGGCGCGCTTGCGGGTGAGGATGCGGCTCAGCGCCGAGGTGGCGCTGCCCTTGCCGGAGCCCGCGCCGTGCACCCGGTAGACGATGTGCACGTCGTCGACGACCACGGTGGGCTGGCGCGTCATGTCGGCGTCCTGGACGTAGGTCTTGGTCAGGTCGGTGTCAGCCACGGCCGTACTCCTCCTCGGCCTTCCAGAAGAAGACGAATCCGATGACGAACAGCCCGACGCCCCAGGCGATGCCGTACGTCCACTGGTGCGGGGGCAGGGACTGGTGCACCGGCTGGTGCGGGTTGTAGATGACGGGGGCGAAGGCGTGCCGGAGCAGGTTCATGTAGACCGACGCCGGGTTGACGTCGCAGAGCACCTGGATCACGCGCGGCCAGGAGCTGACCCGGTCCTGGATGCTGAACATCACGCCGGACAGGAACATCCACGCCCGCATCACGAACGGGATGAGCTGGGAGATGTCACTGGTCTTGGCGCCGATCCGGGCGAAGACCAGCGAGACGCCGGTGTTGAACAGCGTCTGCAGGAGCAGTGCCGGGATGATCAGCAGCCAGGTCGGGCCCGGGGTGATGCCGGCCGCCAGCACCGTCACCACCAGCACCACCATCGAGATCAGCAGCTGCTGCAGCTGGATCACGGTGAAGGCGATCGGCAGGCTGGCGCGCGGGAAGTGCAGCGCCCGGATCAGGCCGAGGTTGTCGGAGATCGCCCGGGTGCCGGACTGCACCGCGTTCTGGGTGAACTGGAAGATGAAGACGCCGATGCACAGCCAGGCGATGTAGGTGCCGTCCGGGAAGCCTTCCTTGCTCCGCAGGATGACGCCGAAGACCAGGTAGAACACGCCGCAGTTGAGCAGCGGGGTCACCACCTGCCAGAGCTGGCCGAGCTTGGCGTCGGTGTACTGGGCCACCAGGCGGGCGGTGGCGAAGGCCCAGATGAAGTGGCGTCGCGCCCAGAGCTGCTTGGTGTACGCGAACAGACCAGGCCGGGCACCGCTCACCGACAGGCCGTACCTGTCCGCGAGCTGCTTGGGGGTCAGGCCCGCGTCCGCACCCCTGGGGGCCGAGGGGCTGACGGGTTCACTCACTGTCGACACATTCGTCCTTCACGCGGGATCGGTCGGGGCGGCCGGTCGACGGGGGTCCGCCGGCCTGCGCCGAGGGGGATCCACTGGATCACGGGGGTCCGGCCGGTGTTGCTCACCGACCGGGCGATCAAGCACTGATCCAATCAGATGATCGGAGGTCGGCCTAGTCTGGTCAGACGCCAGACCGTACGCCATCGCATGGGCCGCCGCGGACCGCAGGGCTCGCGGAAGCCCGCCCGGAAACCGCCCAGCCAGGCCCTCAGCCCCTCGGCGGAGGGACGGCGGGCCACCGTGAGCAGGAACCAGGTTCCCAAGTAGAGAGGCACCAGCGGGGCCGGAAGGTTCCGCCGGGCCAGCCAGACCCGGTTGCGGGCCACGTTGTGGAAGTACGCGGCGTGCCGGGCCGGGGAGGTCGCCGGGTGGTGCAGGACGACGTCCGGGCGGTAGTCGATCGACCAGCCGGCGTCCAGCGCCCGCCAGGCCAGGTCGGTCTCCTCGTGGGCGTAGAAGAACTCCGCGGGCAGCTGGCCGGCCTGCGGGAAGACCGCGCTGCGCACCGCGCTGGCGCCGCCCAGGAAGGTGGTCACCCGGGAGCCGTGCATCGGGTCGCTGGCCCGCAGCCGGGGCACGTGGCGGCGCTGGGTGGTGCCGGTCTCCGGGTCGGCGATCCGGAACGAGACGATGCCCAGCGCCGGGTCGGCGGTGAACGCCTCGCGCAGCAGCTTCGCCGAGTCGGTGTTCGGCAGCAGGCCGTCGTCGTCCAGGAAGAGCACCGCGTCGACGTCCCGGCCGTCCGGGCCGAACAGCTCGATGCCGACGTTGCGGCCGCCCGGGATGCCGAGGTTCTCGGGCAGCTCGACGCTGCGCACGCCCTCGGGCAGGACCGGCAGCGGGGCGCCGTTGCCGACCACCGCGAGCTCCACCGGCGGGCCCTGCTGGGCGCGCACCGACTCGATCAGGGCGTTCAGCTCGGCGGGCCGGTTGCCCATCGTGATGATGACCGCGCCGAGGCGGAAGTCGTCGCTCACCGCAGCCTGCTGGAGAGCACGATGGACAGCAGGTGCAGGACGGTCTGGAGCACCGCGATGGCGGCCAGCACCACGACGGCGAGCCGGGTGAAGAACAGGTCGCCGCGGACCGCGTCGGCGATGCCGGCGGCCAGGATGAACAGCGACGCCTCGACCGCGCCGACCAGGCGGTGGAACTTGAGCAGCGAGGCGGCCCGGCGGGCCTTGGCGACCGCGGTCGAGCGCGGCACCGAGGCGCTGTCCTCGACGGCGGTCAGGCCGGAGCGGGCCCGGGCCACGTCCACCAGGTCGGTCTCGGACTTGATCAGGATCGCGCCGAGCGCGGCCAGCGTGCCCAGGAAGGCCCACTGCCAGGCGGCGTGCGCGCCCTCGCGGTGGAACAGGTCGGCGGCCCGCAGGCCCAGGCCGGTGAGCAGCGCGGCCTCGGACATGTAGTGGCCGACCCGGTCCAGGTAGACGCCGGTCAGCGAGGTCTGCCGGCGCCAGCGGGCCACCTCGCCGTCCACGCAGTCCAGCAGCAGGTAGACCTGGATCAGCAGGGCGCCGAGGATCGCGCCGGCCAGGCCCGGGACCAGCAGGGCGACGCCGGCCAGGATGCCGGTGAGCATCATCAGGTAGGTCAGGCCGTTGGGCGTGATCACCGTGAAGGTCGACAGGACCCGGGTGATCCGCAGCGAGATCCGCCGCATGTAGAGGCGGCCCGCCCAGTGCTCCGCGCTACGGCGCTGCAGCATGCCCTCGGGGTGGATCACCGCCCGCAGTTCCTCGATCGACGGGCGCCGGGTGAGGTCGACCGGCGGGCGTTCAGCTGTTGACGGCTTGGACATAGTCGGCGTACGCGTCCCTGATGTCTGTGACGGAGAGGTCGAGGTGTTCGAGGATGGTGAAGCGCCCCGGTCTGGTGTTCGGAGCGTAGTGCACCGCTTCGGTGAACTCCGCCTCGGTGAAGCCGAGCTGATCGGCGGTCACCGGCAGGCCGTGGAAGCGCAGGCGCTCCACGATCAGTCCGGACAGGTCCCGCTCGCCCCGCAGGTGGCAGGCGAAGGCCGCGCCGAGGCCGACCTGTTCGCCGTGCTGGCCGGGTCGCTTGGGGTGCAGCTCGACCAGGGCGTGCGAGATCTCGTGGCAGGCGCCCGAGCTGGGCCGGGTGCTGCCCGCGATGTTCATCGCGATGCCGGACAGTACCAGGGCTTCCGCCAGCGTCGTCAGCAGGTCCGGGTCCTCCAGGGTGCCCGGGTGCCGGAGCAGGTTCTCGCCGGCCGAGCGGGCCATCGCCACGGCCAGTCCGTCGACCGGTTCGCCGGTGACCGCGTGCGAGAGCTCCCAGTCCGCGCAGGCGGAGATGTTGGAGACCGCGTCGCCGATCCCGCCCGCCACGAACCGCTTCGGGGCCTTGGCGATCACGTCCAGGTCGACGATGATGCCGATCGGGCTGGGCACCCCGTAGGAGCCGCGCCCGGCGTCGTTGTCCAGGGTGGAGACCGGGGAGCACAGGCCGTCGTGGGCCAGGTTGGTGGCGACCGCGACCACCGGCAGGCCGACCCGGGCCGCGGCGTACTTCGCCACGTCGATGATCTTGCCGCCGCCGAGGCCGACCAGCGCGTCGTAGTGGCCGCGGCGGATCTCGTCGGTCAGCCGCACCGCGCTGTCCAGGGTGCCGTCGGCGACCCGGTACCAGTCGGCGCCGGGCAGCGCCGGCTCCAGGCGCTCGCGCAGCAGCTCGCCGGAGCCGCCGCTGATCGCCACCGCGATCCGGCCGCCGGCCGACAGCCGCTGGTCGGCGAGGATGCCGCCGAGCGAGTCCAGGGCGCCCGCGCGGATCTCCACGAAGACCGGCGAGGGCACCAGGCGGGTCAGTACCGGCACGCGATCTCCCGGGCCTTGGCCAGGTCCTCGTGGTTGTCGACCTCGACCCAGGAGACCTCGCCGATCGGCTGCACGTCGACGGTCAGGCCGCGGTCGACCATCTCCTGGTAGCCGTCCTCGTAGTACAGCTGCGGGTCGCGCTCGTAGACCGCCTTCAGCGCGTCGGCCAGGGCGTCGGCGGCGGACGGGTTGATCACGGTGACGCCGATGTACTCGCCGGTGGCGTCCAGCGGGTCCATCAGCTTGGTGATCCGGCGCACCCCCAGCTCGGGGTCGACGACGACCTTCATCTCCTCGTCGGCGAGCTTCTTCACGGTGTCCAGCGCGAGCAGGATGCCGGGGGCCCGGCCCTCCTTGGTCCGGCGGTCGTTGCCGTCCAGCATGGTGCGCTGCACCGAGGCCGGGTGCACGGTGTCGCCGTTGGCCAGCAGCAGGCCCTCGGCGAACAGCTCGCGGGCGCACCAGAGCGAGTAGGCGTTGTTCCACTCCTCGGCCTTGTCGTTCTCGACCAGGGTGAGCTTGACGCCGTACTTGCGCTCCAGCGCCTCCCGGCGCTCGCGGACCGCCTCCTGGCGGTAGCCCACCACGATCGCCGCCTCGCGCAGGCCGACCTCGGCGAAGTTCCCCAGGGTCAGGTCGAGCACCGTCCGCTCCCCGTCCACCGGCACCAGCGCCTTGGGCAGGGTGTCGGTGTAGGGGCGGAGCCGGCGGCCGGCGCCGGCGGCCAGGACGAGGCCGATCATGCGGGACTCCACGTTCTCTCGGGTGCCGCGGGCGCCGATCCGGACCGGTCGTTCCGGATCGGTCGGTGCCGTGCGGGCCTGGTGCGGCCGCGGCTGCGGCGCGCCGAGCGGGCGGCCGCTGCGGGCCGCCCGGTGTCACTGATGGTAGGCGACCTCGGCGACCTGCCAGAACGCGGGCCCGCACGGCGCCGGTGATCGTTCGGGGGAAGTCGGTGAACGTCCGGTGACCGGGGTGGACCGCCGGTCGAACACTTCTGCCGGTGGTCCCGTCCTCCCGCCCCGGGGTGTGCGTCGCGGCCCCGCGACGGGTGGGGCATGCGGCAGACTTGGGCCCCGACGCCGTCGCCCGGACCGGCCGGTCCGGGCCGACGCGCGTGCAGCCGACCCCAAGGACCGGGGCGGGCAGCCGCGGACCGCACGGCCCGGGCGGCGGCCCCGGTCCACGTGCCGAAAGGGGCATTGTGCCCATGAGCCCTGCCGTCAGCCCGACCGAGCCCCTCTCGCCGGAACTGGCTCCCCCGCCCTCGGCCGCGCCCGGCGAGATCCTGCTGGAACTGGTCGACGACGACGGCGCGACCATCGGGACCGGCGAGAAGCTCTGGGCGCACCAGCAGCCGGGCCGGCTGCACCGGGCGTTCTCGGTCTTCCTCTTCGACCGCCAGGGCCGGCTGCTGCTCCAGCGCCGGGCCCTCGGCAAGTACCACTCCCCCGGCGTCTGGTCGAACACCTGCTGCGGCCACCCCTACCCGGGCGAGCAGCCCTTCACCGCCGCCGCCCGCCGCACCGCGGAGGAGCTGGGCGCCGCGCCGGCCCTGCTCTGCGAGGCGGGCACCGTCCGCTACGACCTGCCCGACGAGGCGTCCGGGCTGATCGAGCGGGAGTGGAACCACCTGTTCGTCGGGCTGGTCACCGCCGAGCTGGAGCCGGACCCGGAGGAGATCGAGGACACCCGGTTCGTGACCGCGGCGGAGCTGCGCGAGCTGCGGGCCGGGAAGCCGTTCTCGGTGTGGTTCGAGACGGTCTTCGAGGCCGCGCTGCCGGGCATCCGGGAGATCGCCGGGCACGACTGGTAGGAGCGGCCCCGGCCCGTCCGGTCGGGTGGCCGTCTCAGTTGTCGTCGTCGGGGTCGGCCTCCGGGCCCGCCCCGGCGGCGGGCAGCGGCAGGCTGGCCCAGATCACCTTGCCGCCGTCCTCGGTGCGCTCCACGTCGCACTCGCCGCCCGCCTGCAGGGTGATGCTCTTGACCAGCAGCAGCCCGCGCCCGCCCGGCCGGGCCGGGTCGTTCTCCTGCGCCTTGGGGCGGTACGGGTGGCCGTCCACCACCGAGATCCGCACCCGGTCCGCGCCGATGGCCAGCTCGCACACCACCTCGGGCGAGAGCACCGCCGCGTGCGTGACGGCGTTGGAGACCAGCTCGGAGACGATCAGCAGCAGGTCGTCCACCAGCTCCTGGTAGCGCTCCCCCGCCATCCCCTGGGCCAGCAGCCGGTCGCGCACCGCGTGCCGGGTGCGCGGCACCGACGCCTCGTGGGAGAGCGCCGAGAAGCGCCACAC
Source organism: Kitasatospora fiedleri (assembly GCF_948472415.1). Lineage (NCBI taxonomy): Bacteria > Bacillati > Actinomycetota > Actinomycetes > Kitasatosporales > Streptomycetaceae > Kitasatospora > Kitasatospora fiedleri. The sequence goes on from NZ_OX419519.1 coordinate 1,722,152, forward strand.
CCCGGTCTCCGGGGCCGGCGCGGGCCGGGGACCGGGCGCGCGGCCCGGCCACCAGCTCGCGGCGTCGGGGACCGCCTTGTCCGTCTGTTCCACTGCATGCCGCCCTTCACGCGGTGACGGGAGGCTCCCGCGCCGGGATCCGACCGGCGGCGGCTGTCGGGAATCGGGCGTTCCGCTCAAGGCTCCCTGGTGCACAGAGGCTAGGAGAGCACTCCCCGGCGACCCGCACCGGGACTGGAACTACGCGTGTCGTGAAGGTTCCCGACCGATTCGGTACGCGTTCTGCGCCGTCCTGGCCGGTACCGTCCCGCCGCGGGCCCACTGTTGCCGCCAGAACGCCCGTCCGAAATCGCCCGCGCCCCCGCCCACCAGCGCAATCACCCGCCGGGCCACCGCCTCGCCGCCCGGCTTGTCCGGTTCCGTCCCGTTCGCCGCGCGGCGGCCGTCCCGGCCCCCTAAAACGCAGGTGAGAAGCACTCCCCGGGCCTGGTAGTGTTCTCTCTGTCGCCAGGGGGCAGCCGCGAGGAAGCCCTGAGGTGAACACCCGGTCCGGGTGGCGGAATGGCAGACGCGCTAGCTTGAGGTGCTAGTGCCCTTTATCGGGCGTGGGGGTTCAAGTCCCCCCTCGGACACCAGCACAGACCCCTGTTGATCAGGGGTTTTTTGCTTTTCCGGGCAGTGGCGTGACCAACCACGTGACCAACGGCCCAGGAAGTCCCCTGGTCAGACCAGGGATGTGAGGCCAATTCGGCCGGCGCTTGATGCCGCCAGCTTCTTCGCTCCCTCGGCACGACGGCGGCCGTAGCGAGCCATCGTGTAGCCCGGCGAGTGGTGCCGGGCGTTGGCGGAGACCTCTACCGGATTCTCGTGGTTGTCGAGGTCGTTTGTGATCTTCGATGCCCGCAAGTCGTGCAACCGGAAGTCTTCCGGCAGGCGCATGCGGTTGCGGGCCGTCCGCCATCGGGCCGACACCTTCTCCGGGTCCTGGGGCCCTCCGGCCTCCTTGCCCTTGTGGAGTTTGAACCCGTCCCGGGCGAAGACCAGGCCGTGGTCCACCCAGGCCGCCCCGAGAAGAGCCCTCTCCTGCCGCTGGCGCTCCCGCTGCCACTTGAGGACGTTCATCAGGGCCTGGTCCACGTAGATGACGGCGTTGTCGTCGCCGTCCTTGGTGAGCTTCCGGAGCCGGTAGGTGTTGCCCTCCTCGACCACCACCCAGGCCAGTTCGATGGAGCCCTCATCCCAGTTGATGAGGTCCCACATCCAGCCCAGGACTTCGCTGCGGCGGCACGAGGTGGCCGCGTAGGCGGTCCACAGCGGGGCGTCCCGCAGGCAGTGATGAGTCAGCCCGTCGTCACAGGCCCGGTTCCCGCACGGCTTCCATATCTCGGCGAGGAACTGCGCCGTCTCCTGGTCGTTGAGGGTCGGGAAGTCCGGCTCTGCCGCCTTGATCTGACGCTCTGTCGGAGGGTTGGCGGTGTGCGCCGGGTTGACCTTCAGCAGCCGCCTCGGACCGGTGATGGTCTCGAAGGCCGCAGAGATGGCGTTGTGGATGTGGCGGACCGACTTCGGCCCAAGCGGCTTGCCCTTGTTGGTCGGGCACGGCTGGGTCTCCAGCATCCGGTAGAAGTCGTCCAGCCTCTCGTCCGTCACCTCCACCACCTTCTCCTCTCCTATGTGGGGCTTGATGTGCAGCCTCACCTTCGGCTCGTAGCCCTTGGTAGTCGTCTTCTCTCCCCGGTGCTTGGACAGCCACCGGTCCATGAGCTGAGCCACGGTCATGTCCGAACGCGGGGTGAGGTCGCCTTCCTCGTGCTCGGTGTGCCACTTGCGAAGAGCCCTCTCCGCCTCGGTCTTGGTGCCGTACTCGCGGCCTATCCAGTGCCTCTCCTTCTTTCCGGTCGCCGGGTTGAGGTGTAGCGGGGTGCGCACTCCCCAGGTGTTGGGCCTCCCCTTGCGCGGGATCTCCACCGGAGTCCCCCGAGCCCGTTTCCGCGCTTCGCCACTTCTGCTACTGCTCCTCTTGTTCGTTCTGCCATTCGGCGAGCAACGTGCTTGCCTTGGCGGTGAGTTGTTTGCCGTCCCACAGGCCCAGTTCCCGGGCGCGCCTGACGCGCTCGGACATGGTGGCCTTGCCGATGCCCAGGCGGGCCGCCAACTCGCCCTGGGGGGCGGTGGTGCCGGTTGCCCTCATACGGACCAGTTCGGCCACCAGCAGTGCGTAGTCCTGGTCGGTGCGACAGCGCTCCGGGACCGGCCAGGGTCGAGCAGTGTCATGCTCGGCCGCACGGGCCATCTCGGCACGGGCCTGGGCCTTGATCTCCGCGAAGGGGATCTGCCGCAGCAGGCTCGCCGGAATGCCGTCCGTTTCCAGCGCCTGGGCCATGGCCTGATCGATCTCCTCGTCACTGCCGCCGACGGCCAGCCGGATGGTCAGCTCAGACGGGCCGGTGAACGGGGCTCCCGAGGGGCATCGGGCCGCCACCCGCCAGGGCCCGTAGAAGCCGAGCCACACCAGGTCATCGCCCTGTCGCTGCCACTCGGGCTGTGGGTCAGGTTCGTTTGTTCGTGAAGTCATGGCACGACCATAGATCATCCCGAACATCCTGCGCCAGGTTCGGACAAGTGACACGCATCACCGATAATGAACTTGCTGCCACATGTTCGGAAGTGGTGTGGTGAGGACAGGCCGGAGAACGGCCACAGAAGACGCCCACCATCGGGACACAGCGAGGAGCGCACTTGGGCAACAGCCTCATGACCGTGGACGAGGTAGCCAACTACCTCAACCGCCCCAAGAGTTGGGTCTACGCCAACTGGCGGGAGGCGGGCATCCCGTTCCGCAGGGTCGGGCAGGCACTCCGGTGCCGGCCGAAGGACCTCGAAGCCTGGGTGGACCGGCAGGCCGCGTAGCGGCAACCCAGCCTGGGCCACTCCCTCTTCCATGAACTCTGAAGCCGCCCCTTTGAAGGGCGGACACAGAACCACTACCTGAACATGTCTCGGCCGCTCTCGGGGGCGGCCAGAACAGTAGTCATGTGGGGGGTATATAGAACCCCCACATAAAAGATGTATGTGTCAATCCACGGGCAGATGGATGCCTTCGCCGAAAGAGTGGGACACCTCACATCTAGCTGAACTGGTGTCCATTCGGAGCCCTCCTGACACATACATCCTAAGTGAGAGTTAGTTAGCCCCAATCAGCCCCGGCCCACCATCCCCCGGGGCCCGTCCACTTCTACTGGAGGTTCACCCTGACCGAGAACCAGACCGAAACCGCGGAGCAGGCACCCGCCGAGGCACCGCAGGCCCCCGACTCTTCCCAGGCCATCTGGGAGGAGGTTCACCGCGAGTTCGCCGTTCGGCTGGCCCAGGCCGAGATCAAGCTCCAGGCGGCCCAGGAGGGCGTGAAAATTCCTGATGGCCTGATGGATCTCATTGACCCGTCAAAGCTCCTCGGAGAGGGCGGCCAGCCCCTTCAGGAGGCCATTGACGTTCTCCTGTCCGCAGCTCGCGCCAACAGCGAACCGGAGTTCGCCCAACTCGCGGGTGCCGGTTACCACCGGGGCGGAGCCCCGTCCTTCCCTTCCGTTTCACTCGACGCCCGCAAGCGCTGAAAGGAATTTCTGACATGACCGATACCACGAACAGCACCGAGGCGATGCGCGCAGAAGCTTCCCGCGCGTATGCAATCAGGCTGGCCATCATTGAGATCCGGACTGCGGCCAAGCTGCTCGGTGCTCACGTTCCGGACAGCTACCTCCAGTACCTCGATTATTCGAAGATTTGCAACGCCGACGGAACGGTCCGAGCCGATGCGGTGGCCGAGATCATTGAGCCTTTCGCCCCGCCCAAGGAGCCGGTATTCGCCCAGGATCTCGGCCTGGGCCGCCAAGGCGGATTCACCCACTACCAGATGAAGCCCTATGACGTTCGCAACCGATAACCAGAAAGAGGCCATATGACCTACACGTACCAGAGCCCCGGCACTACAACCTTCATTCCCGAAATCTGGGATGCCGCACTTATCGAACAGTTCGACCCTCTGCTCGTATGGGCATCGGATATCGTCGCTAACCGGAAGTATGAAGGGGCCATCAAGAAGCAGGGTGACACTGTCCACATCAACAGCCTTTCGACTCCGACCGTGGGTGACTACAAGCTGCCGGATGGCATGACGGCCCAGCGGCCGGAGACGGTCGAGCAGAAGCTCGAAATCACCGAGGCAAAGTATCTACAGCTGCTGGTGGAAGACATTGAGCGCATCCAGGTAGCTGGGGCCATGGACACCCCGATCAACCGGCAGATGGTGCGCGCCCTGGCCCGGGAGGCCGATGCTTTCATGGGCCGCGTCATCGCCTCCACAGCCACCCCCATGCCCAACGTTAAGGCCACCACCGGAAGCGCCCCTCAGGCGCTCTACAGCGCCGTCCTGGACATGATGCTGGCCTTGGACGACCACGACATCCCTGACGGCCGCTACGTGGTCGTCTCGCCCCGCGTGAAGCGATTCCTGGTCGAGCATCCGGCGATTGCGAACGCCGGGGCCTACGGTGAGGCCGGGGTGACCGCGAACGGCGTCGTGGCGCGCCTGGCGGGATTCACGGTCCTGTCCACCACGGCCATGCCCCAGGGCGCTGATATTGTGGCCGGACACTCCGAATTTGCCACGTTCGCTTCCCAGTTCAATGGCTTCCGGCAGGGCCTCAGCGAGAAGTACCGGGCGAATTTCATTGACACACTTCATTTGTTCGGTGGCCGCATCGTTCGGTATCCCGGCCTGGACACCCCGAAGCCTGACCGCACATACGATGAACTTCTTCCGACTAAGGGAATCGTCAAGGCCGCCGTCGAGTGGCCTGCCTGACAGTAGGAATTGATAAGGGCCCCGCCATCCGGCGGGGCCCTTATCTTTATTTGCGGCCCGGCAACTTGGCTCGGGCAACTCCAGATCGGCCGGCCAGCAGGAACAGGCATGCCCGCGGGCGCTATGTATGTGTCAGATCCTCAACTATCGGCCGCCAGAGAGTGAAACTGAGACCGACACCACACATTTGATGGAAAGTTCGATGACTCTCAGCCTTAAATCTGCCCCACATTTTCATTGAATTCGACTCTGGTGCACCCCATTGCCACGAGTGGCATCCCCGAAGAACTCAAGGACGGGGGCGCTTGTGAACTTGTGAAAATTTGAAACCCGTACACGGTGCGAGGAAGGCACCCCCGGTGGGTCCACATTCCTTCCAATCAAGCATTACCCCCATATGCTTTATCATGTAGTTATCTAGAAGAAATGCAGTCGTGATGGCAATCTGAGGTCTGCGTGGCGTTTCGGGTGGGATGATCGAGTTGTTCGCCGGTCGGGCCGGTGGGCGCGAATCGCAGCCGTAAGTGCAAGGCTCCGGCTGAATCACTGGAACTCTCTCCACAAAGGAATGAAGAAACCCCATGCGCACGACTGTCCTGGTACCTGTTGAGCGTGTCTTCTGCGATGCCCACATAGCTCGGGACGGCAGCGAAGTAGCAGCAGTGGAGTCCCTGACTCTCGCCGGTCACGCATGGGACCTGTGCCCGGAACACTGCGCTGTCTTCAGCCGCTACCTGCTGGATGCGCTGGGCGTACCGGCCGAGCCCGGCACCGTTGCCGTGGAGCCGGAGGCCGCTGACACCGTCGTAGTGCAGGACGACCAGGACGACACCGAAGAGGACATGACCGAGGCTGAGCCGGAGGTTCGTCCAACCGTGCTGGTGTCCGGGGAGATCCCGGGGTACGAGTGGGACGACGCCAGGGAAGCAGTCCGCAACCTGGGCTATGAGGTGGTGGGGCGTGCCGACTCCAGCACCGTACTGATCATCTGCGGTGAGGGCGCGGAGCGGGCAACCAAGAAGCTGCAAGACGCAGTTGAGTTCGGCATCCCGTGCTTCGACGCGACCCGTCCAGGTGCGTTCCGTGACGCTGTGTGCGCTGGAGAGTTCAAGGGCGGTGACCCGCTCCCCCAGCCGGTTCGCAAGGACGCTCAGGCCGTGATGAGCGACCGTGAGCGCAACCGCATGATCCGCGCCTGGGCGCACGCCAACGGGTACAACCTGCCCGCCAAGGGGCGCATCCCGATCAACATCACCCAGGCATGGCGGGCGGCCAACACCACGCGGAGCACGTCCACCGCCCCGGAATCCCTCTCAGCAGCCTGACCCTGTTCTGACCGTACGTCACCCACGGCGGCCGGAAGGGCTCCGGCCGCCCCTTGCAAGCAACCAACTGGAGAGAGCGGCATGAGCACCATCACCCTGTACGGCCCCATCGGACGGGCCGTCGAGAAGGTTAGCCCGTACGTGGAGTGCGATCCGATCGGTATCTACGTGGCGGCGCTCAGCATGTGGTCCGCCGCCATCGGGCAGCGGGTCAAGGTATCCAGCCGGAGCAACTCCCGTCCCGCGCTGGTGTGGTCGGCCTTGGTGGGCGGTACCGGCAAGGGCAAGGGCACCGCGCTGCGGGCCGCTCAGCACATCGTGCGCCCGGCCATCGGCCGGTTCCTCGAAGTGAACACCACCTCCGGCATCACCTCCGGCGCTTCCCTGGTCAACTACCTGGCTGAGCAGGCAGAGGCCACGGAGGAGACGGAGGCCGGACGGGACGTGCGGGCCCTGGTCGTCGAAGAGGAGTGGTCCGAGGTGCTGCGCCGGGTGAGGCGTGACCCGTCATTCACGGCCAAGCTGCGGAGTGCCTGGGACGGTGCGGCGATAAGGAACACCACGAAAGAAGGTGCTCAGGCCGTGGAGGACCCGGCCGTGGTGCTGCACACCCACATCACCCCTTCCGACTGGACCAAGTACGTCGGTGACACCGAGGCGGCCGGAGGGTCCTACAACCGCATCATGCCCTTCACCCTGCGCTCGGTCCCGATGCTGGACGACGAGTCGTCCACTCTGCCGGAGGTGAACGGCTGGGACCTTGCCGACGCCTACGCCTGGGCCGCCGCCCGCAACCGCGTGATCAGCCTCGGAGAGGACGCCCGACAGCTCTGGAAGACCATCCGCCGCTACGCCCGCATCATCTCCGAGACCTTGCCCGAGAGCCAGGCCGTCTACGTCGAGCGCACCGCCGAACAAACCATCCGGGTGGCGGCCTGCCTCGCCGCTTCCGAGCAGTCCGAGACCATCACCCACGCCCGACTGTCCGCCGCGTTCTCCCTCGTGCGCCACAGCGTCCGCTGCGCGGTCGGCATCACCGGCGGCGCTGAGGCCACCAAGCCCACCCGCCGGATACCTACCCTGGCGGAGAAGGTCCGGGCCCGCATCGAGATGCACGGCGGCCGGGCACGGTCCTCCGAACTGCTGCCGTTCGTCGGTGCCACCGCCGAAGAGGTCAAGGCACTGCCCGGGGTGAAGGTCACCCTTGACCGCTCCGGCCTGGGCCGCCCGGCCACCGTCTACACCCTCTCCGACGACCAGCCCGGTCACGCTCCGCTCGGCCGGCCGCGAACCCAGCGTGACGAACCCGCGGCCACGGTCGTCCGTATCGACACCTACCGCCCGGCCACACCTGCCAACCCGACGCCCGCCCACGCGCCCTCACTCCGCCCACAACCGACCACGGCGGTAAACCCGTTCCTGTCCCTGCTCTAACGCTCGAAGCAAAGAAGCCCCGGCCAACAAGGCCGGGGCTTCTTTCATTTGGTGCTGCTTCAGACCTCGCCGAACTCGCCAGCGGTAGCGGCAGTGACGAAGGCCGCCCAGGCTGCGGCCGGGAACACCAGAACCGGCCCCTGCGGGTCCTTGGAGTCCCGGACATGGCCCGGGTGAAGGTCGTCCACCTCGACGCAACCCCCCTGACCATTCGAGTATGACGATTTGCGCCAGGCAGTAGCAGTGTCAGGGAGGTCATGCTGCGGCATCGCGTTCCGTTTCCTTCCGTACATCACGGATCAAGGCCAGGGTTTCCTGTTGCCCAAGGGCGTTGACCTGGAGTCGATCGTATCGGCTGAGCCATGTAGACACGGTGTCGGCATCCTGCTCCAAGTATCCACGCTGCAACGTCTCCGTGTATCCGACCATCGCCCGGTTCGGAAGAGTCAGGATCGTCACCGGGTGGGACAGAGGTCGGTCTTCTGCGAGGTGTCGAGGCGCGATTTGGAGGACCACGTTCGGCCGGGCACTCAGCGCTTCGAGGTGGCGGAGCTGTTGAACCATGACTGCCGTCCCGCCGATCGGACGTCGCAGGGCCGCTTCGTCCAGCACCACGTGTATGGGCGTGCCAGCGTCCAACTTGAGCTGACGCCGAGCCAGTAGGGCAAGTCGCTCATCAGCCTGTGCGCGTGTTGACTCGCCCCGCCGAACTGCGGCGTCCTCGTACGCGGCGCTGTACCCCGGTTCTTGCAACATGCCAGGCACAAGATCACTTTCGAAGATCCGCATGCCAATCGCGCGCTGCTCAAGCGGCAGGTACTCCGGGAAGCCGGGCAACAGCGAGCCCCTGCGCCAGCTCCAGTAGAGGAGCAGGAGCGTGCCGTCAGTTTCAAGGGCGGCATCGACCAGCTCTACGAATTTTAAACTCGGGGACTGTTTGGCTCCTTCCACATTCGAGATGTAGACGTTGCTGTACTGGATCGCTCGGGCAAGCTCTACTTGGGTCAAGCCCCGCACCTCCCTTGACCTGGTGAGTTGCACGGCTAGGGCATGCAGCGGAGATAACGTTGGATCAACTGTTCGGCGCACCAAGAGTGTTCTCCTTTTAAAGTCCAGACAACTAGAGACTTCAAAAGCTACCGGCTCTGCGGCGGAACGTCGATGCTTGAGGCACAGAGAGCGACGAAGCGGAGCATCAGCGAGCGAGACGGGTACGCCACCATGACCATGACCAACTCCCTGCTTGACCAGTTGGACCATCAGAGACGGGCCCTTGCTCAGAGGGCGTACGAGGGCGTGCAGGAGGCCCTTCGCTCGGCCGGCATCCGGCTTCCGTCGCTGGCGGTGGAGAAGACGGTCACCGGTGAGTACCTGGTGCAGCTCGGCGGCGTCGTTCCGGACGTGGCCGGCAGACTCGCATCGGTCGCCTGGACCGGGGCCCCGTACCTGCGGGCCGCGGAGGGCGAGGAGTTCGCCGAGCCGGTCATGCAGTTCTGGACCCCCGAACAGGGCGAGCTGCTGGTGGAGGTGGGAACGGAGCGCCTGGGCGAGTTCTCCCGAATGAATGAATCGGGGGAACTGGTACTCATCCCGGCCGACGGGGGCGAGCCGTGGAGCGTCGGGCGAACCTCGGTGCGTCACCCCCGAGTCGATGACCTGGTGCGGGCGGGGTTCATCCGGCCCAGGGCCAGCAGACTGACGGGGTGATCGCCCGTGGCAATCGATCTGGCTTCGGTGCTGGCGGTCGGCCGACCGCCAGTGGTGCCGAAGTGCCTGAGGTGGTCAGCGGGCTGGTGCTGGCGGTGTCGACTGGTACGGGACGTAGCGCCCGCCGGAGCGGTCACCACGGAGTCCGGCGGTGAGCTGGCGCTGTTCCTCTGCCGCTGGCACTGGGCCGAGATGGAACAGGATATGACGGCTGTAGTTGAGCACCATCGCCATGAGAGGCGCATCGAGACGTCTCGACTCGCCGATTGGTCAGCTTCTGCGGCGCGTGCGCGCTCCACTCAATCCTCCGAAGCCGATTTCTTGACCACCTGAGTTTCCGCGAGGAGCAACATCGATGGGCAGGCCCCCATTTCCCGAGCCCTCAAACAAAGAGCGCGAGCAGTGGATTAAGCGCTACCAATCCGGGGAATCGATGAATTCCATATCCATATCCACTGGCCGCTCTTACAGGTGGATTCGAATGTGGTTCAAGACATGGGGCGTCCCCTTGCGAGGAAAGGCAGAGGCGAACTCCTTGAGGTGGAAGCGGCAGCACAACCGCACCTCATGATCTGATTCCATTGGATAAAACTCATCGAGGAACCATGGCTTTGGCAACCGCAGAAACCAAGACTCGCGTCCCCCAGCCTCGTCGGCCCGATCCCACGCCCGAGCAGCGCGCGGAGTGGACTGAGCGCTACAACGGCGGGGAGACGATGCAGAGCGTGGCGAGTTCGATCGGCTGCTCGGAGAACTGGCTGAAAGCCTGGTTCAGGCGTTGGGGCGTTCACGTCCGGGGCCGGGAGGAAGCGCAGCGGCTGAGCTGGTCCCAGCGACACCCGGAAGCTTCTTCTCTCTGATTCGACTTCCGCCAGTCCCACCTGGCGGAGGGGTGCGCATGCGGATGCGTACCCGGCCGTCCTGGTGCCTTCCCCTTGGCAGACCAGGACGGCCGCCATTACTCCCGTTCCGGCCCCGTGTGCAACGCGCCTTCGCGCGGTTCGTCCTGGCTGGACCGGTAACAAGCTCCGCCCATCATCCTTGTGTGGGCGGGGGGTCGAACCTCTGAGGTCGCATGGGGATGAGGAACAGGGTTCGACACCACGTCCGCCCCGGAGCTGCTGGAACCTCCGGGGCGGACACCAAATCTCCCGTCCCGGCTGCTGATCTGCCAAGACCCGGCCGGGACGGGGCACCATCGCACCACTCCGCCAACAGAAAGGATGGATCATGGCAGTTGCTGCGTTGGACGCGCCCGCGAACACCAGCTCCGCACGTACGCTGGACAAGAACCACCGCCGAGCCACTGCGGACGGCACCACCCCGTGTAGCCCGTGCGGCGGGACCGGGTGGACCACCGACAGCGACGGCATGCGCTGGCAGTGCACGTCATGCGGCGGGCAAGGGCGCATCGAGCACAACTAGGGGCAAGAAAGGATCAGTAATGTACTGCGGGAAATGCAAGGGATTTGGCTATATCGAGGAAGTTCTCGACAACCCCCTCAGCCCCGAAGAACAGCGATTGCAGCCCAAAAGGGAGCAGCCTCAGGTTCTCCAGTGGGTCTGTGAAGACTGTGACGCAACCGGGCAGGCACCCGCACGACGTAGCTGATCCTTGCCGTCCCGGGCCCCGTCCGCACGAGCAGTAGCGGGCGGGGCTCTGTCGTGCGTCGGGTCACGTGACCAACCCATGACCAACAGCGGTCCGAAGCACTCGGAAACGCCCAGGTCGGGCCAGGAAGCCAAGTGGTCGGGTAGGCGGGTCCTTAGAGGCGTTTTCGCAGGTCAGAACTAACAAAGGCTGGTGCCCGAGGCGAGAGTTCAAGTCCCCCCTCGGACACCAGCGAAGACCCCTGTCGATCAGGGGTCTTCTTGCTTTTCCGGGTGGTGACGGCGGGGCCGGCCACTTACCGACCGGTGGCCGGCCCCGCCGTCACCAGTCGTCGTCCCTGGTGGGTACGCCGCCCACTTCGAGCCAGAGGTACTCCCGGCCCTGGGTCCTGCGGTGGCCGAAGCGGTCGCCCTTGGCGAGGACGCCGAGGACGGCCGTGGTCGACTCGCGGTCGTCGGTTCCGCGGACGCGGACGGCCACGCGGACCGCGCCGCCCCCGGTCCAGGTCACCGAGGGGCGTTCACCCAGCAACGTGCTTAATTCCGCGGCGAGTTCACCGGCCTTCGCCCGTGCCGCCCGCAACTCCTCGTCAGCCACAGACGTGCATCGTAGGGGTTCGGGAGGGGCGGCAGCACCTGTCGGGCGGACGGTGGTGGACCGCCGGGGCCGGTGTCCGGGACGGGGGTCGGAGCCGCCGCTCCGGACACCGGGGGGGTGGCTGTTCACCAGGGGATGGGGCCGCCCTCGGTGAGGAAGGAGCGGTCGGGGAGTTCGTCGGCCGGGGTGGTGGCGAGGCGCAGGACGGCGGCGGCGCCCTCCTCGGCGGTCCTGGTGCCGGTGTGGTTGTTCATGTCGGTGGCGACGAAGCCCGGGGAGACCGCGTGGACGGTGACGCCGCTGTCGCGGAGGGCGGCCGCGTAGAGCACGGTGGCCATGTTCAGGCCGGCCTTGGAGACGTTGTAGGGGAGCAGGTCGGGGCGGCCGGGCGGGGTGCCGGGGCCGGTGCGGGCGAAGGTGGCGAGCGAGCTGGTCAGGTTGACCACCCGGCCGGACGCCTTGCGCAGCAGCGGGAGCAGGGCCTGGGTGACCGCGAACGGGCCGACCAGGTTGGTCTCCAGGACGGCGCGCAGGTCGTCGACGGTCAGGTCCTCGACCGGGCGCAGGGTGCCGCGCGGGATGCCGGTGATGCCGGCGTTGTTGACCAGCAGGTCGAGCCGGTCGGACTCGGCGGCGACCGCCTCGGCGGCGGCCCGGACCGAGTCGTGGTCGGTGACGTCGAGCCGCAGCGGGCGGACGTCGCCGGCGGCGGCCAGTTCGGCGGCCGTCCGCCGGCCGCGCTCCTCGTCGCGGGCGGCGGCGAACACGGTGTAGCCGCGTTCGGCCAGCTGCCGGGCGATCTCCCGGCCCAGGCCGCGGGTCGCGCCGGTGACCAGGGCCACCGGCGCGACCGCGCCGCTCGGACCGCCGGGGGCGGTCGTCACCGGGCGCCCTCCTTGGCCTTGTCGCCGGCGGGCGCGGCCGGGGCGGCGGGGGCCGGGGCGGCCGGCGGGGTCAGTTTCAGCCAGATGAAGCTGACCACCAGGGCCAGGGCGACCACCACGGTGCAGAAGATGTAGACGTTGCGGTAGGAGTCCAGGGTGTGGCCGCCGTCCGCGGTGGCGCTGTTCTGCATGATGACGGCGAGGGCGGCGATGCCGAGGGCGCCGCCGAACTGCCGGGAGGTGGTGTTGACGCCGCTGCCGACCGCGAACTTGGTCGGCGGGGCGGAGAACGCGGCGGCGCTGGAGGTGCCCATGGTGGTGGCGCCCATGCCGATGCCGACGATGAAGCCGGCCGGCAGCCAGAGCGCGAGGAAGGCCGCGTGGCTGGTGAGGCCGAAGATCATCAGGAAGCCGCAGGCCAGGATCGCCACCAGGCCGAGCAGGGTGACGCCGCGCGGGCCGCCGATCTTCGGGGCGATCTTGCCCATGTTGAGGGCCGCGACGGAGGCGAAGATGGCGCCGGGGGTCATCGCCAGGCCGGCCTGCATCTCGGAGTACCGCCACAGGTCGGTGATGTAGAGCACGCCGACCAGCAGCCACGGGTACTGGGCCATGCCGTAGAGCAGCGAGACCACGTTGGTGGCGGCGAAGCCCCCGTTGCGGAACAGCGACATCTCGACGGCGGGCACCGGGTGGCTGGTGGAGCGCAGCAGCGCCAGGGCGAGGGCGGCCAGGCCGGCCACCAGCACCACGACGGTCTTGACGGACAGCCAGCCCCAGGTCACGCCCTCGGTGACGCCGAGGGTGAGCAGGCCGACGCCGACCGCCATCAGCACGGTGCCCAGCGGGTCGGGCAGCCGGGAGCCCTCCGGGCGGGGGGCCGGGGCGAGCAGGCGCAGCGCCGAGACGGTGAGCAGGACGCCGAAGGGCAGGTTGATGTAGAACACCGAGCGCCAGCCGAGCTGGTCGACCAGGATGCCGCCGACGGTCGGGCCGACGGCGGCGGCCAGCGCGGAGGCCGCGCTCCACAGGCCGATCGACTTGACCCGGCCGTCGGCCGGGCCGTCGAGCAGCAGGATGGCGAGCGAGGCGGGGATCATCGCCGCCGCGCCGATGCCCTGGAGCATCCGCATGCCGATCAGCACCGGGATGTTCGGGGCGAGGGCGCAGAGCAGCGAGGCGACGGTGAAGGCGCCGATGCCGAAGACGAACAGGCGCCGTCGGCCGAGCACGTCGGCGAGCCGGCCCGCGGGGGCCAGCAGCGCGGCGAACATGACCGCGTACCCGGTGATGACCCAGGAGAGCTGTGTCAGCGACGCGGCCGGGAAGTCGTGGTGGAGCTTGGGAACGGCCAGGTTGGTGACGGTCGAGTCGAGCATCGCGAGGAAGGTTCCTCCCGACGCCGTCAGGGTCACCAGCCGGTACTCCCGCGCGGTGCGGGTGGGTGCGGGCGTCGTCACTGCTTGGTACTCCTGTGTCGTGGACGCGGGCGGGGCGGTCGGCCCCCCGGAGGTGGCGCGCGGTCAGTCCTCTTCGCGCGCACCGAGCTTGATGGCCTGTTCGACCTGGAGGATGCGGGCCCGGTCGAGGTCGCCGGCGATCTTCTCGTCCTGTTCCATCAGCGACTCGATGTCGTGGTTCTCGTAGCCGATGATGCCGATGTCGGCGAAGGTCGCCCGCATCTTGTCGCCGAACAGGCCGATGTCCTTGAGGGTCGGCACTATGCGGGAGAACAGGTGGCTCTGGAAGGTCTTGAAGTGCACCGAGTTCTTCATGAACTCCATGCACTCGTCGGCGTCGACGTCGAGGTTGCGCCAGACCTCCTCGCCGATGAACCGCTGCCGCATCAGGTGGCAGGCCTCGGTGCAGAACTCCTCGCGCTCGGCCCGCTCGGCGGAGGTGAGGTGCGGGTAGTAGTCGCGCAGCGCGAGCCGGCCGAAGGCGACGTGGCGGGCCTCGTCCTGCATGACGTAGGTGTTGAGGGCCTGGGCGAGCGGCTCGGTGGCGGTGTCGCGGATCAGGCCGAAGGCCGCCAGCGCGAGGCCCTCGATCAGCACCTGCATGCCGAGGTAGGTCATGTCCCAGCGGGAGTCGGAGATGACGTCGTTCAGCAGGGCCTTGAGGCCGGGGTTGATCGGGTAGGCGAGCTGGAGCTTCTCGCGCAGGTAGCGGGAGTAGACCTCGACGTGCCGGGCCTCGTCCATCACCTGGGTCGCCGCGTAGAACTTGGAGTCCAGGTCGGGCACGGTGTGGACGATCTTCGAGGAGCAGATCAGCGCGCCCTGCTCGCCGTGCAGGAACTGGGAGAACTGCCAGGCCGTCAAGTGGTGGCGCACGGTGCCGCGTTCGGCCTGGCTGAGCTTGTCCCAGACCCGGGAGCCGTAGATCGCGATGGTCTGCTCAGGGACGCCCATCGGGTCGTTGACGTCGACCTCGATGGACCAGTCGAGGCGGTCGGCGGCGTCCCACTGCTTCTGCTTGCCCTTCTCGTACAGGTTGAGCAGGCGGTCACGGCCTTCGTCGTACTCCCAGTCGAAGACCGTGGTGGCGCCACCGGGGACCTCCCACCTCGTCTGTTCGACCGGGAGTGCGTACATGCGAGTGCTCACGAGTTCCCCTCCAGGGAAAGGCTGGCCGGGCGGTCACGGCCGCGCTGCCGAGGGCAGCCCGAGTACGCGTCAAGTCTGGATCAACCCTGTGCGGCGGGGCAGTGGGGATTACCCTGGGGTACGGAGTTCCCGGGTCCGGCGAACCCCGGGGTTCCCTCCCGTACCGGAGGTGCGGGCCGCCGGAACGGACCGGGAGGCGCTCGATCGACGTGGCCGAAACGACCTACGGGGAGAGTCGTATGAGCAGCACAGGGAACGATCACCGGCGCCGACGAACCGGCGTCGGCCGGACGGTGGCCGGGGCGGAGCCGGCACAGACCCGGAACGGCGCTCCCCTGGTGGGGCGCGGCCGGGTGCTGGAGGCGCTGGGCGGGGCGTTGGACCGGCTGGTGGCCCGGGGGGGCACGGCCCTGGTCAAGGTGACCGGCGACGCCGGCGTGGGCCGGAGCACGGTGCTGGGCGAGTTCTCCCGGATCGCCCGCGCCGCGGAGGCCGTGGTGCTCAGTTTCCGTACCGCGGAGGAGCGTTCGGAGATCCCGCTGGGCACCTTCGCGGAGGGCATGACCGGGCTGGAGGAGCTGCCCGGGCTCTCCGGGGTGTCGGGCGGCCAGGTGGTGCGCAGGTCGCTGGACGCCTACCCGCCGGGCCCGCTGGTCCTGGTGATGGACGACCTGCACATGGCCGATCCGCAGTCCGTCGAGACCCTGGCCGACCTGTTACGGCACCCGCCCCGGCCGTCGACGCTGTTCGTCCTCGGGTACCGCGACCGGCAGAACACCGGCGCGCTGCTGCGGGCCCTGGGCGGCCGGGCCAAGGAGATGCCGGTCGAGCACCTCCACCTGGAACCGCTGCTGGAGCAGGACTACGACGAACTGCTGGCCGGGGTGGCCACCTCGGTCACCCGCCGCCGGCTGCACCGGGAGAGCGGCGGCAACCCCGAGTACCTGAAGGTGCTGCTGGCCGAGCAGGCGGTCTCGACCGCCCCGCTGGACGGCGGCCTGACCCCGCAGCCGTCCCGCTCGGACTGCTACGTGGCCTTCGACAAGGAGATCGCCCCGCTGGCCCCGGAGACCCGGGGCGTGGCGGAGACCGCGGCGGTGCTGGGCGACGAGTTCGAGGTGGGCCTGGTCGCCGAGCTGCTCGGCCTGTCGTCGGCGACGGTGCTGATGGCGATCGGCGAGCTGATCCGGCGCGACCTGATCCGGCCGGTCGTCCCCGGCCAGTACTTCGCCTTCCGGCACCCGGTGGTGCGCCGCTCGGTCTACCACAACAGCGAACTGAGCTGGCGGGTCGGCATGCACGGCCGGGCCGACGCGGCGCTGTGCGCCCGCGGGGCGTCCGCGATGGAGCGGGCCCCGCACGTCGAGCAGTGCACCGCCTACGGCGACCAGGAGGCGATCGGCCTGCTGGAGAGCGCCGCCCGGGCCGTCTCGCTGGACGACCCGGACGCCACCTGCGCCTGGCTCACCACCGCGCTGCACGCGCTGCCGCAGGGGCCCGGGCACGACCCGCAGCGGGGCCGGCTGATGCTGCAACTGGCCGAGGCGCAGGCGCTGTCCGGGCGGCTGCTGGACTCCCGCCACCTGATGCACCAGGCCCTGGAGATGCTCCCCACCGGGGACCTGGCCGAGCACGCCGTCGCGGTCGCCTCGGTCGCCAAGGTGCAGCGGCTGCTGGGCCGCCCGGAGGAGACCGCCGCGCTGCTGCACCGCGAGCTGGAGGCGCTCGGCGAGGAGGTCACCCCGGCCTGCGCGATGCTCAAGTTCGAGGTGTCCACCGGGCTGCTGCACCGCGGCGACCCGGACGGCGCCTACCGGGCCGCCGAGGAGGTGCTGGCCATCGCCGCCCAGCTCCGGCACCGGCCGTTGCAGGCCTCCGCGCTGGGCGTGATGGCGATGGCCGCCAGCGCGGTCGGCCGGCCGGCGCCCGCGCTGGACCACCACGCGAGCGCCACCGCGACGCTGGACAGCATGCTGGACAGCGAGTTGGCGCAGAGCCTGGACGCCACCGTGTGGATCGGCTGGAGCGGCGTGCTGCTGGAGCGCTGGAACGACGCGCTGCGGCACTTCCACAAGGGCGCCGAGTTCGCCACCCGGTCCGGTTCGCGGCTGTTCCTGCCGCACCTGCTGGCCGGGCAGGCGTACGTGCTGTGCGAGCGGGCCCGGCTGGCCGAGGCGCGTTCCACCGCGGAGCACGCGGTGTACCTGGCCGAGCTGTCCGGCAGCCCGGAGGCGCTGGTCAACTCGTACGCGATCCTGGCGTACGTGGACATCGCGCAGGGCCGCCGGGTGGAGGCGCTGACCAGTGCCGGCAAGGCCACCGTGCAGCCGCCCCGGTCGGCGGGCGGGTGGAAGGAGATGATGGCGCTGCGGGCGCTGTCCGAGGCGAAGCTGCTGAACGGGGACGCCGAGAGCTGCCTGGCACTGATCGCGAAGGCCGGCGGGCCCGACCTGCCGCAGGCCGACGCGGGCAGCCGGGTCTCCTGGTACGAGCTGCTGACCCGGGCGGAGCTGGCCCTGGGGCAGCCCGAGGCGGCCCGGGTCTGGGCCGACCGGGCCTGGGCGGCGGCGGCCCGGCTGGACAAGCCCGGCCGCTACGCACTGGCCGAACTCGCCCGCGCGCACGTGCTGTTGGCCCGCCAGCGGGAGGACGCGGTGCCGACCGCGCAGCAGGCCGTGCAGGGCCTGGAGCTGGCCGGCCGGTCGCTGGACGCGCTGCGGGCCCGGGTGGTGCTGGGGGCGGCGCTGTGGCAGCAGGGCCGGCACGAGGAGGCCGGGCGGGAGCTGAAGTCCGCCGAGTCGGCGCTGAACCAGCTGGGCGCCCCGGTGCTGGCCCGGGCCGCCCGTTCGGAGCGCCGCCGGCTGGCGGCCGGGGCGCCCCGGACCAGGCCGGGCGACTCAGAGCGGACGGTCACCGCGCTGACCGGCCGGGAGCGCCAGATCGCCGGGCTGCTCGGCGACGGCCTGACCAACCGTCAGATCGCCAAGTGCCTGCACATCTCCGAGAAGACCGTGGAGATGCACCTGTCCAACGTCTTCGCGAAGCTGGGCGTGGCCAACCGGGCGGCGGTCTCGGCGATCATCACTCGCGAACGGCTGGAGGGGGAACCGGTGCCCGTGGACCGGCCGCGGGTCGGGACCTCCTCCGGGGACCGGGCCTAGCGCGCCGGGCGGCAGGCCGGCGATCTGCTGGATGAAGGTCTCCAGTCTGGCGTTCAGGGCCTGTTCGGCACGGCGCCGTGCCGAACAGGCCCGCTGCTTCCTCCGCGGCTCGCCCACAACTCCCCCCTCAGAGCGGAATGTTGCTGTGCTTCTTGTACGGCGGCGCCATTCGCTTGGTGCGCAGTGCGCGCAGGGCCTTGACGACCGAGACCCTGGTCTCGGACGGGGTGATCACGTCGTCGATGCAGCCGTGCTCGGCGGCCACGTACGGGCTGATGACGGTCCGTTCGTACTCCTCGGTGAGTTCGCGGCGGGCGGCCTCCGGGTCGGCGGCGGCGGCGATCCGCTGGTGGAACAGCACGTCGACACCGCCGCGGGCGCCCATCACGCCGATCTCGGCGGTGGGCCAGGCCAGGCACAGGTCGGCGCCGAGCTCCTTGGAGCCCATCACCGCGTAGCCGCCGCCGTAGGCCCGGCGGACGATCACGGTGACCTTCGGGACGGTCGACTCGATGTAGGCGAAGCCCAGTTTGGCGCCGCGCCGGATGATGCCGGCGTACTCCTGCACGGTGCCGGGCAGGAAGCCGGGCACGTCGACCAGGGTGAGGATCGGCAGGTTGAAGGCGTCGCAGAAGCGGACGAAGCGGGCCGCCTTCTCGGCCGCGTCGATGTCCAGCGAACCGGCCAGGAACTTCGGCTGGTTGGCGACCACGCCGATGCTGCGGCCCTCGATCCGGGCGAAGCCGCACAGGATGTTCGGGGCGAACTCCGGGTGCACCTCCAGCAGTTCGCCGTCGTCGAGAATCCGGTCGAGGACCTCGGCCATGTCGTACGCCTGCTCCACCGCGTCCGGTATCACGGCGTCCAGCTCCAGGTCGGCGGCGGTCACCTCCAACGCCTCGGGGGCCGGGAAGACCGGCGGGTCCACGCAGTTGTTGCTCGGCAGGAAGGAGAGCAGCTCCTTGACGTAGAGGAGGGCGTCCTCCTCGTCGGTGGCCATGTAGTGCGCGTTGCCGGTGCGGCGGGCGTGCACGGCGGCGCCGCCGAGCTCCTCCAGGCCGACGCTCTCGCCGGTCACCGAGCGGATCACGTCCGGGCCGGTGACGAACATGTGCGAGGTCCGCTCGACCATCACCACGAAGTCGGTGGCGGCCGGGGTGTAGACCGCGCCGCCCGCGCAGACGCCCATGATCACCGAGATCTGCGGGATCACCCCGGAGGCGGTCACCACCCGGCGGGCCACCTGGCCGTAGGCGGCCAGCGCGAGCACCCCCTCCTGGAGCCGGGCGCCGCTGGAGTCGTTGATGCCGACCACCGGGCAGCCGGTCTGCATGGCCAGGTCGAGCAGCTTGCCGACCTTGACGCCGAACATCTCGCCGACGCTGCCGTTGTGCGAGGTGACGTCCTGGGCGTAGACGCAGATCGGGCGGCCGTCGACGGTGCCCGTCCCGGTGACCACGCCGTCGCCCGCCGGGCGGTTGGCCTCCAGGCCGAAGTTGGTGGAGCGGTGGCGCACCAGCGGGTCGGTCTCCAGGAAGGAGCCGGGGTCGAGCAGCAGCTCGATCCGCTCCCGGGCGGTGAACTTGCCCAGCGCCCGGCGGCGGCGGGCGGCCCGCGGCGAGCCGGGGCGGCGGGCCTCCTCGCGGCGGGCCAGGTGCTCGGCGATCCGCTGCGCGGTGGTCGGCCGCCCGGCGGGGGCGGGGGCCTCCGCGGTGGCCGGGGAAGCGGGCGCGGCGGCGGCCGGGGTCGCGGTCGCCGCCGGGGTCGCGGTCTCGGTGCTCATCGGGCGGCTCCCGCCGCGGCCCGGGGGGCGAAGGAGCGGCCGAGCGCGAACTCGGCGACCTGGCGGCCGACCAGGGCGAGCTGTTCGAGGCAGCGCCGGTCGGCCTCGGTGCCGTCGTCGCGCAGCTTCTGCTCGGCCGAGTTGACGGTGATGCCGAGCGGGGTGGGCCAGCCGCGCAGGGCGTGCACGGTGGCCCGCAGCGAGGCCAGGGTGCCGCCGCCGGTCTGCCAGCCGGCCGCGGTGACCACGCAGCCGACCGCCCGGCCGTCCAGGTAGGGGCGCGGGTCGTGGCGCAGTTCCTCCAGGTGGTCGAGGGCGTTCTTGACCAGGGCGGCGACCCCGCCGTGGTAGCTCGGGCTGGCCAGCACGAAGCCGTCGGCCCGGGCCACCTGGTCGAGGAACTCCCGGGTGGCGGCGGTGGGTTCGCCGCGGCCGGGGACGAACACCGGCAGTCGGCCGAGGTCCTCGCCGCCGAACGTCCGCACCTCGGCGCCGGCCCGGGCGGCGCCGTCCAGCGCGAGGCGCAGCGCGCGCTCGGTCGTCGAGTCCGGTCTGCCGGTGCCTCCGATGCCGATCACCAGCGGTGGCCGGGTCGCGGCCGTCCAGTCAACCATCTGCTCGTCTCCTCCCCCGTCCCCCGGACGGGACGGTGTTCAGGCGTGGGTGCGCGGGCGGCGCGGGCGCAGGTCGGTCCACACCTCCTCGATGCGGGCCAGGCAGTCCTCCTTGGGGCCGGTGAAGCCTTCGGGGGTCCAGCCGGCGGGGACCGGCAGGGCGGCCTCCCAGATGGAGTGCTGGTTCTCGTGGTTGACCACGACCAGGTACTCGGGCGTGCTGTCGGACACGGTGGGCTGCCTCTCTCGTCGCGGCTGCGGCGGCGGGTGCCGCCGCCGGTGCGGTTCCTGTCGCGGGTGCGGGTGCGGGTGCGGGCACCGGCGCGGTTGCTATCGCGGGTGCGGGCACCGGCGCGGCCGGGCGGCGCGGGGCCGCCCGGCGGTCGGGTGCTACTTGCGGGTGTCCTTGACGATCCGGCCGCCCTTGACCACCAGGACCACCCGGCTGGGGTCGTCGAAGAGCTCGGGCTCGGCCAGCGGGTCGAAGTCGACGGCGATCAGGTCGGCCAGCTTGCCGGTCTCGATCGAGCCGATCCGGTCGTCGACCCGCATGATCTTGGCGTTGACCGAGGTGGCCGAGCGGATCGCCTCGGCGGCGCCGAGGACCTTGGCCTTGAGGGCGATCTCCAGGCCGCGGCGGTCCTGCTTGGGGCCGATCAGGTCGGAGCCGGAGCCGATCAGCACGCCGGCCTCGCGGGCGGCGAGCAGGCCGTCGATCATGCCCTGCATGGTGTCGCCGACCCGTTCGCGGATCTGCGGCGGCAGGCCGTGCTGGTCGAAGTTCTCCTCGAGCACCTTGGCGATGGCCAGGGTCGGGACCAGGTTGACCCGGCCGGCCGCCATCATCGCGGCGGTCTCCTCGTCGATGCCGGTGCCGTGCTCGACGCACTCCACGCCGGCCTTGACCGCGTTGTGGATGCCGTGCACGTTGTGGGCGTGCACGGTCACGTAGGTGTGCCGGGCCTTGGCCTCGGTGACGGCGGTGGCGATCTCCTCGACGGTGAACTGGGTGTCGTCGAGGGAGTCGGCGATGGAGACCACGCCGCCGGTGACGGCCATCTTGAGGAAGGTGGCGCCCTGCCGGAAGCACTCGCGGGCGGCCTTGCGGACCTCGTCGCAGCCGTCCGAGATCCGGCCGACGGCGGTCAGGCCGCGGACCCGGAAGTGGAAGCTGTCGTCCGGCGGGGCGAACGGCGAGCCCAGGTGCCCGTGGCCGCCGCACTGGACCAGCGGCGAGGCGGAGGCCCAGATCCGCGGGCCGGGCACCAGGCCGCGGCCGACGGTGCGCAGCACGCCGTGGTCGATGCCGCCGCAGTCGCGGACGGCGGTGAAGCCGGCGTCGATGGTCTCGCGCAGGGTGCGGAAGATGTCGGCGGCGCGCTCGGCGACCGAGACCTCCAGGTTGAGCACGGCGCGCATCTCGCTGGAGTGGCCGATGTGCACGTGGGCGTCGATCAGGCCGGGCAGCAGGGTGAGGCCGCTGAGGTCGACCAGGTCGGCGTCCCCGGCCGGGCCGTCGACGCCGATCCCGGCGATCTTGTCGTCCTCCACCAGGACCGAGGCGCGCGCGACGGGGTCGCCGCCGAGTCCGTCGATCATGGTGGCGCCGGTCAGGAGCAGGGCCATGTCAGTTCTCCGTGGTGGTGGGTTGCGGGTCCCGGTCGGCGTCGGCGTCGGCGGGCGCGGGCAGCAGGCGCCGGCGGACGAAGAAGCCGAGCATCCGGGCGAAGTAGTCGGCGTCCAGGGGCGGGGCGGCGCAGGTGCGCGGGTCGGTGAGGGCCAGCGTGTTGGCGCTGTCCATGACCGGCATCGCCCGGTCGGGGGTCTCGCCGATCATCGCCATCAGCGGGGCGAGCGCGCTGTCCTCGCCGTCCCGGTCGACCTGGTCGATCAGCGCGTCGCGCCACTCGTGGAACGGGACGCTGCGGACCGGGAAGCCGAACTCCCGCATCCGGTCGAAGATCTCGTTCCACTCCAGGGTGTCGGGGCTGATGGTGTGGAAGGTGCGGCCCGGCGACTTGGGGTCGGCCAGCAGCTGGACGACCTGCCGGGCGGTGTGGTCGACGGTGCCGACCGCCAGCGGGTAGCGGCGCAGCGGGGCCAGGCCGAGCTGGACGCAGCCCTGGATCACCTTGGTGACGTAGTCCTCGCTGTTGGCGGCGCCGTTGCGGCTGTCGGGCAGCACCGCGCCGGCCCGGTGCACGGCGACCGGGACGCCGCGTTCGCGGGCCAGCGCGATCAGGCCCTCGGCGACCCACTTGCTCTGGCTGTACGCGGTGTCGTGGCCGACCGGCGGCGGCAGCGGGTCGTCCTCGCGGATCAGGGTGGCGCCGCCGACCACCGCGCCGGCCAGCACGGCGAGGGTGGAGACGTAGTGGACGGGCTTGAGCCGGGCGGTGGTGGCCAGCCGCAGCACCTCCTGGGTGCCGAGCACGTTGGACGCCTTCAGCGCCCGGTAGGGGCGGACGAAGTTGACCCAGGCGCCGCAGTGCAGGACGGTGTCGACCTGCTCGGCGAGGGCGGCGAAGCGCTCCGCGCCGAGGCCGAGCAGCGGCTGGGCGAGGTCGCCGGTGACCACCCGCAGCCGGCGGGCGGCGGGCTGCGGCAGGCCGTAGGAGTCCAGCACGGCGCGCAGCCGCTCCTCGCCCTCGGCCTCGGTGGCGGCCCGGACCAGGCAGAGCACGGTGGCGTCGGTGCTCGCCAGCAGTTCGGCGCAGAGGAACGCGCCGACGAAGCCGGTGGCGCCGGTGAGCAGCACGGTGCGCGGCGGGCCGTCCTGGAGCGGCGGCAGTCCCTCGGCGGTGATCGCCGGGTCGAGCCGCACCTCGTCCTCCAGCACCGGGCCGGCCGGCGGGGCCGCGGCGGCGCCGTCGGCGAGGCGGTCGACCAGGGCGGCGAGCGCGGCGACCGAGGAGGCCCGCAGCACGTCCCGGGCGGAGAGCGTGGAGATGCCGGAGCGGCGCAGCTGGCGGGTGGCCTGGGTGACCATCAGGGAGTGCGCGCCGAGGTCGAAGAAGTCCTCGTCGACGCCGATCCGTTCGAGGCCGAGCAGGTCGCACCAGATCCGGGCGACCTGGAGCTCGCGCGGGGTGCGGGGCGCGTCGTCGGGCTGCGCCGGGGCGGTGGCGGCGGTGTCCGGGTCGGTGTCCCGGGCGGCGGTGTCCGGTTCGGCGGCGGCGGGTTCGGCCAGGGCGCTGCGGCCGGGTTCGACCCAGTGCCGGGCGCGCTCGAACGGGTAGCCGGGCAGCGGGACGCGGCGCGGGTCGGCGGGGCCGTGGAAGGCGGGCCAGTCGACCTCGACGCCCTGCTGCCAGAGCCGGCCGACGGCGGTGACCAGGTGCGCCAGGTCGGGCACCGGGTCGCGCGGCAGGCCCATGGTGGGGATCGCCACCGGGGCGGGGGCCAGCCGCTGGGCGGCGGCGAGCGCGGTGAGCGCCCGGCCCGGGCCGACCTCCAGCAGGACCCGGCCGGGCCGGTCCAGGGCGGTGCGCAGGCCGTCGGCGTACCGGACGGGTTGGCGCAGGTGGCGGGCCCAGTAGCCGGGGTCGGTGGCCTCGGCGGCGGTCAGCGGGCGGCCGGTGACGCTGGAGACGACCGGCAGCCGCGGGGCGGACAGGGTCAGGGCGGAGACCCGGCGGGTGAACTCGGGCAGGTGCGGCTCGACCATCCAGGAGTGGCTGGCGACCGGGACGCTGACCTTGCGGCAGTCGACGCCCTCGGCGCGCAGTTCGGTGAGCAGCGCGGCGATGTCCGCGTCCGGCCCGGCGACCACGGTCAGGTCGGGGGCGTTGACGGCGGAGACCGAGATCCGCGCGCCGAGCCGGGGGGCGAGCAGCGCCTCGGGCTGCTGGACCACCAGCATCCGGCCGGGCTCCATGGCGGCGAACAGCTCGCCGCGGGCCAGCGTGATCTCCAGCGCGTCCTCCAGCGAGAACACCCCGGCCAGGCAGGCCGCGACGTACTCGCCGAGGCTGTGGCCGAGCAGGGCGGCGGGCCGCACGCCCCAGGCCGTCAGCTGCCGGGCCAGCGCGTACTCGACGGTGAACAGCGAGGAGATCACCCCGGCGCCCTGGTCGCGGCCCATGGTGGCGGCGCCGCCGCGCAGTTCGCGGCCCTCCAGCGGGGTGAAGGCGGACGGGAAGAGCAGCCGGCGCAGGTCGTAGCCGAGCCGGGGTTCGAGGAGCGCGGCGCAGCGGTCGACCTCCGCGCGGAACACCTCCTCGGAGCGGTAGACGTCCAGCCCCATGTCGGGGTGCTGCATGCCGCCGCCGGGGAAGGTGAACACCGCCTCCTGGCGGCCGCCGCGGACGGTGCGGGTGGTGAGCCGCTCGGGTTCGGCGCCGCGCAGCACGGCGACCGCGTCGGCGGGGTCGGTGCAGACCGCGAAGCGGCGCACCGGGAAGGCCCGGCGGCCGTCCTGGAGGGTGAAGGCGGTGTCGGCGAGCGGGGCGGCGGCGCCGGGGCCGGCCAGGTGGTCGGCGAGCCGTTCGGCGGCCCGGTCGGCGGCCTCCTTGGTGTGCGCGGACAGCGGCAGCAGCTGCCAGGCCCGGGCCCGCCCGGGGCGCTCGGCGGGGGCGGGGGCCTGTTCGACGACGACGTGGGCGTTGGTGCCGCCGACGCCGAAGGAGCTGACGCCGGCCCGGCGCGGGGTGCCGTCGGTGTGCCAGTCGGCGGCCTCGGCCGGGACGTGGAACGGGGTGCGCTCCAGGGCCAGGTCGGGGTTGGGGGTGGTGAAGTTGGCGGTCGGCGGGATCACCGCGTGGTGCACGGCCAGGGCGGCGCGCATCAGTCCGGCGACGCCGGCCGCGGCGTCCAGGTGGCCGATGTTGGCCTTGACCGAGCCGAGCGCGCACTGGCCGGGCCGGGTGCCGGGCGAGTCGAACGCCTGGGTGAGGGCGGTGACCTCGATCGGGTCGCCGACCCGGGTGGCGGTGCCGTGCGTCTCGACGTAGCCGACGGTGGCGGGGTCGACGCCGGCCACCGCGAGGGCGGCGGCGACCGCCCGGGACTGGCCGTCGACGCTGGGGGCCGCGTAACCGGCCTTCAGCGAGCCGTCGTTGTTGATCGCGGAGCCGCGGATCACCGCGTAGACGTGGTCGCGGTCGGCGAGCGCCTCGCTGAGCCGGCGCAGCACCAGCACCACGGCGCCGTTGCCGGGCACGGTGCCGCCGCTGTCGGCGTCGAACGGGCGGCAGTGGCCGTCGGCGCTGAACAGGCCGCTGTCGGCGGCGGGGTAGCCGCTCTTCAGCGGCAGGTTGATCGCCACGCCGCCGACCAGCGCGGTGTCGCACTCGTAGTTGAGCAGCGACTGGCAGGCCAGGTGGGTGGCGACCAGCGAGGTGGAGCAGGCGGTCTGCACGGTCAGCGCGGGCCCGGTGAGGTCCATGGTGTGGGCGACCCGGGTGGCCAGGAAGTCCTTGTCGTTGAACATCCGGGCGACGGGGGCCATCGGGGAGCGCTGGAAGCGGGCGTTGGTGGAGAGGTTGGCCATCAGGTACTTGTTCATGAAGGTGCCGGCGAACACGCCGACCTCCCCGGTGAACCGGGCCGGGTCGTGGCCGCTGTCCTCGACGGCCTGCCAGGCGGTCTCGCAGAACACCCGGTGCTGCGGGTCCATGGTCTCCGCCTCGCGGGCGTTGAACCCGAAGAAGGCGGCGTCGAAGGCGTCGGCCTCCGGGAGGTACCCGGCGGCGGGGACGTAGTCCGGGTCGTCGGCGGTGGCCGGGTCGACGCCGGCGGCGAGCAGTTCCTCCCGGGTGAAGCGGGTGATCGACTCGACGCCGTCGCGCATGTTGCGCCAGAACCCGTCGACGGTGTCGGCCCCGGGCACCCGGCAGGCCATGCCGACCACGGCGACCGGCTCGACCTCGTACTCCTCGGGGGCCTGCGGTTGCTGCGGACTGGTCATCGCGCGTCCTTCCGATCACGGCGCAGCCGGGCCTGGCGGGCGAGGGCGGCGGCGCGCCGGCCGGCCGCCTCGCGGACCTGCTCGATGTCCTGCTCCCGTTCGGCGCGCCGCCGGTCGGCGCCCTCGTGGGCGGCGACCAGGGTGCGGACGGTCGGGTAGCGGAACAGGTCGACCAGGGAGAGCGTGTCGCCGAGGACCGGCTGGAGCCGGCTCCTGGCCTGGACGGCGAGCAGCGAGTTGCCGCCGGACTCGAAGAAGTTGTCCTCGACGCCGATCCGTTCGGCGCGCAGGACGGCCGCGAACACCTCGGCGACCTGCCGCTCCAGGTCGCTGCCGGGGGCCTGGTAGGCGGTGGCGGGGCGGGCCTGCGGGTCGGGCAGCCGGTGGCGGTCCACCTTGCCGTTGGGGGTGCGGGGCAGGGCGTCGAGCAGCACCAGGTCGGCGGGGACCATGTAGTCGGGCAGGGTGAGCGCGGCGTGCGCCTTGAGCGCGGCGGCGGTCGGCGGTTCGGCGTCCTCGCCGCGGGCGGCGGGCACGCAGTAGGCGACCAGCCGGCCGTGGTCCCCGCTGCCGCGGACGGTGGCGACCGCCTCGGTGACCTCGGGGTGGGCGGCCAGCACGGCCTCGATCTCGCCGAGCTCGATCCGGTGGCCGAGCACCTTGACCTGGTGGTCGAGCCGGCCGAGGAACTCCAGTTCGCCGTCGGGGCGGCGGCGGACCAGGTCGCCGGTGCGGTAGAGCCGGGCGCCGGGCTCGCCGGAGAACGGGTCCGGGACGAAGCGCTCGGCGGTGAGCGCGGCCCGGCCGAGGTAGCCGCGGGCGATGCCGGGGCCGCCGAGCAGCAGTTCGCCGGGCACCCGGTCCGGGACCGGCCGCAGGTGCGGGTCCACCACGTAGGCGCGGACGTTGGCCAGCGGGCGGCCGATGGCGACCGGCCCGTCGGCGCCGACCCGCGCGGTGGTGGCCCAGACGGTGGCCTCGGTGGGCCCGTACATGTTGTGCACCCGGCCGGGCAGCAGGGCGGCGAGTTCGGCGGCCAGCGCGGGCGGCAGCGCCTCGCCGCCGACCAGCAGCCGGTCCAGGCCGGCCAGCGCGGCGCGGGAGTCCGGTTCGCGCTGGAGCACGCCGGCCACCGACGGGGTGCACTGGAGGGCGGCCACCCGGTGGCGGGTCAGCTGGGCGGCGATCGGCTCGTCGGCCAGGGCGGTGCGGCGGCGCTGCTCGCTGAGTTCGCGGGCCTCGGCGAGCAGCGGCAGCGAGTCGAGCACCTCGTGGTGCGGGACGCCGAAGTCGATCAGGCAGGCGACCTCGTCGACGCCGACGGCCTTCATCCGGTCGACCTGGTCGGCGCAGTCGGCGGGGGTGCCGAGCAGCGCGGAGGTCTCGAAGAACCGCTCGAAGGCGCGCTCGACCAGCTGGTCGAGTTCCGCCTCGGGCAGCGCGCGCAGGTCGAGGTCGCTGCCGAGCGCCTGGCTGAGGCCGGAGAGCAGGTCCAGCGAGGACTTGATGTACGCGCACAGCGGGGCCCGGACGGTCTCCCGGACGGCGTCCCGGTCGGTGCCGACGAAGGTGTGCAGCATCAGGGTGACGTGCCCGTCGCCGGGGTGGCCGGCGGCCCGCCAGGACTCCCGGTACAGCTCGATCTTGCGGGCGAGCTGTTCGGCGCTGTGGCCGAGCAGGTGGGTGAGCAGGCCCGCGCCGGCCTCGCCGGCCAGCTGGAAGGTCTCCGGGCTGCGGGCGCTGGTGACCCAGACCGGCAGTTCGGCCTGGACCGGGGAGGGGAAGATCCGCACCTCGGTCTCGGCACCGACGCCGTTGGTGCGGACGGTGCGCTCGCCGCGCCACAGCCGCCGCACCTCCTCCAGCGCGGTCATCATGACCTTCTTGCGGTCGGCGTACTTCTCCGGGGCGAGCACGAAGTCGTCGGGCTGCCAGCCGGAGGCGATGGACATCCCGACCCGGCCGCCGGAGAGGTTGTCCACCACGGACCACTCCTCGGCGACCCGCAGCGGGTCGTGCAGCGGCAGCACCACGCTGCCGGCCCGCACCGCGACGTTCTCGGTGATCGCGGCGACGGCGGCGGCGGTCACCGCCGGGTTGGGGTAGAGGCCGCCGAACTCGTGGAAGTGCCGCTCGGGCGTCCACACCGCGCTGAACCCGTTGCGGTCGGCGAACCGGGCGCCCTCGGTGAGCAGCCGGTAGGCGTCCTCCGGGTCGCCGCCCTGGTCGCCGCCGAAGTAGAACACGCTGAACTCGATCGGGCGGGTCTGCACCGCGGCGGTGACCGCGGCGCCGCCGCGGGCCTCGGCCGGGGTCGGCTCGTCGCCGCGGAGCACCACCCGGTAGCCGCGGGCCAGCGTCCAGAGCAGTTCGAGCACCGAGATGTCGAAGGAGACGCTGGTGACGGCCAGCCAGCCGGCCGGCGGGTCGCCGTCGAGCATCCGGTCGATGCCGCTGAAGAAGGTCCGCACGTTGCGGTGGGTGAGCATCACGCCCTTGGGGCGGCCGGTCGAGCCGGAGGTGTAGATGACGTAGGCGAGCTGGTCGGGGCTCTCCTCGGCCGGGGCCTCCAGGGGGCCGGAGCGGCCGGAGCGGCCCGGTCGTGCTGGTCGTGCTGGTCGTCCTGGTCGTCCTGGTCGATCCGCAGCAGTGCGGCGGGGCCGTCCGCGAGGCGGCGGGCGAGCGGGCCGCTGGTGACGATCACCGGGGTGCCGGAGTCCTCGACCATGAACGCCAGCCGGTCGGCCGGGTAGGCCGGGTCCAGCGGCAGGTAGGCGCCGCCGGCCTTGAGCACCGCGAGCAGCGCGACCACCAGCTCGGGCGAGCGCTCCAGGTGGATGCCGACCACCACGTCCCGGCCCACGCCGCGGGCCCGCAGCCGGGCCGCCAGGCGCTCGGCGCGCTCGTCCAACTCCCGGTAGCTGATGGCCTGTTCGGGGTCATCGGCGGCGGCGACCAGGGCGGGTGCGTCGGGGGTGCGGGCGGCCTGCTCGGCGATCAGCCGGTGGATCGGGGCCGTCGGGGCGGCGGACGGGGCCGGGTTCCACTCGTGCAGGATCCGGCGGGTCTCCTCGGCGGAGAGCACCGGCAGCCGGCCGATCGGCAGGTCCGGGTCGGCGGTGGCCGCGCCCAGCACGGTGCGGAACTGGGCGGTCAGGGCCTGCGCGGTCGCCTCGTCGAACAGGTCGGTGGCGTACTCCAGCCGTCCGGTGAGCCGCTCGCCGGAGCGGGTCAGGCTGAGCGTCAGGTCGAACTTGGCGCTCGCGGTGTCGCCGGGCACCATCCGGACCGTGCAGCCGGGCAGGTCGAGGCCGTCGGAGCCGCCCTCGTGGTAGCTGACCATCAGCTGGAACAGCGGGTTGTAGGCCGGGTCGCGGACCGGGTTGAGCTCCTCGATCAGCTTCTCGAACGGCAGGTCCTGGTGGGCCACCGCGGCCCGGCTCTCGTCCCGGGCGCGCAGCACCAGGTCGCGGAAGGCCGGGTTGCCGGAGACGTCGATCCGCTGGACCACGGTGTTGGCGAAGAAGCCGATCAGCGGGTGCAGTTCGGCCCGGGCGCGGCCGGCCACCGGCGAGCCGACGATCACCTCCTCGCCGCCGGTGTGGGCGTGCGCCAGGGCGGCGAACGCGGCCAGCAGCACGGCGAACGGGGTGGCGCCGCAGGCCCGGGCCAGCGCGTCCACCCGGTCGGCGGTGGCCGGGTCGACCGGGAAGTCGAGGTGCGCGCCGGCGTAGCTCTGCTGCGGCGGCCGGGGCCGGTCGGCGGGCAGGGTGGCCAGCGCGGGCGCGCCGTCCAGGCGGCGGCGCCAGTGGTCGAGCGCCTCGGCCAGCGGCTCGCCGCCGAGCCGGGCCAGCTGCTGCTCGGCGAAGGCCGCGTACTGGGTCTCCAGGGCGGGCAGCGCCGCCTCGGTTCCCTCGGTGAACTCCCGGTACAGCGCCGAGAGTTCACCGGAGAGCAGGCCCAGCGACCAGCCGTCGCAGGCGATGTGGTGCAGGCTCAGGCAGAACCAGTGCTCCTCGGCGTCCAGCCGCAGCAGCAGCGGGCGGACCATCAGGTCCTGCTCCAGGTCGAACGGGCGGCGGGCCTCCTCCTCGGCCAGCCGCTCGGCCTCGGCCAGCGGGTCGGGCAGACCGCGCAGGTCGACCAGCGGGACGGGCACCGGCTCGGCCGGGCGGACGAACTGGCGCGGGGCGCCGTCGACCGGGCGGAACACGGTGCGCAGCACCTGGTGGCGGCGGACCACGGCGGTCAGCGCGCGCTCCAGCGCCGCGGCGTCCAGCGGGCCGGTGATCCGGTGGACCATCGGCACCACGTACACCGGGTTGTCCGGGTCGAGCTGGTCGAGGAACCACAGGCGCTGCTGCGGGAAGGACAGCGGGTGGTGCTGTTCGGCGAGGCGCTGCCGGAGCCGTTCGGCGAGCAGCGCCCGGCGGGCGTCCGGGGAGTCGGGGGTGGTGGCCGTCATCGCTCTACCTCGTTCTCGGCCAGGTCGCGCAGCAGCGCCTCGACCTCGTCGTCGGACAGTTCGTGGAGCCGGTCGAGCAGGTCCTCGCCGTAGCCGGCGGCCGGGGCCTGCACGCCGTCGCCGTCGGTGTCGGCGGCCGGGGTGTCGGCGGCGGCCCGGGCGGCGTCCACCTCGGCGGCCAGCCGGGCGACCGTGGGCAGTTGCAGGAAGCGGCGCAGCGGGACCTCGGTGCGGTGCAGCTCGTTGACCCGGGCGACGGTGCGCATGGCGAGCAGCGAGTTGCCGCCGAGGGCGAAGAAGTCGTCGGTGGCGCCGATCGCGGCGACCCCGAGCAGTTCGGCGACCAGCCCGGCCAGTTCCCGCTCGGTGGCGGTGCGGGGCTCGACCCGGTCGTCCGCGGCGAGGTCCTGGTCGCCGACCGGCGGCAGCGCGGCGCGGTCGATCTTGCCGCTGGCGGTCAGCGGCATCGCGGGCAGCTGCACGTACGCGGCGGGCAGCAGGTAGGGCGGCAGCGCGGCGGCCAGGAAGTCGCGCAGCTCGGCGACCGGGAGCGGGGCGTCGGCCGGGACCAGGTAGGCGACCAGGCGGCGTCCGGAGGGGGCGTCGTCGACCAGGACGGCGGTCTGCCGGACGGCGGGGTGCGCGGCGAGGGCCGCCTCGACCTCGCCGGGTTCGATCCGGAAGCCGCGGATCTTGACCTGGTGGTCGGCCCGGCCGAGGAAGTCCAGGCTGCCGTCGGGGCGGGTGCGGACCATGTCGCCGGTGCGGTACATCCGGGAGCCGTCGGCGGCGAACGGGTCGGGCAGGAAGCGCTCGGCGGTGAGCCCGGGCCGGCCGGCGTAGCCGCGGGCGACGCCGGGGCCGCCGACGTACAGCTCGCCGGGGACGCCGGTCGGGACGGGGCGCAGGTGCCGGTCGAGCACGTAGCCGGTGGTGTTGGCGATCGGGCGGCCGATCGGCACCGAGGTGGCGTCGGCGGGCAGGTCGCGGATCGGGTGGCAGACCGCGAAGGTGGTGGTCTCGGTCGGCCCGTAGCCGTTCAGCAGGTGCGCGGGGCGGCCGTCGGCCGGGCGCTCCAGCAGCTGGCGGATTCGGGCGAGGTTGAGCACGTCGCCGCCGACCAGCAGGTGGCGCAGGCCCGCGAAGGTGTCGGGGTGGGTGCCCATCACCTCGGTGAACAGCGCGGAGGTGATGAACATGCTGGTCGCGCCGTGCCGGCGCAGGGCCCGGCCCAGCCCGCCGGGGGTGAGCACCTCCTCGGTGTCGATCACCGCGAGGGTGCCGCCGTGCAGCAGCGCGCCCCACACCTCGAAGGTCAGCGCGTCGAAGGAGGCGTCGGCGATCTGCGGGAAGCACTCGTCCGGCCCGAACGCCACGTAGTCCGTCGCGCTGACCAGCCGCAGCACCGAGCGGTGCTCGACCATCACGCCCTTGGGGCGGCCGGTGGAGCCGGAGGTGAACAGGATGTAGGCGAGGCCGTCGGGGGTGGCGTCCGTCTCGGGGGCGGTGGCGGGGGCGGCGGCCAGTTCCTCGGCCAGGGCGTCCAGGGCGAGCGGCTCGGCGGTGCCCGCCGGGACCAGGCCGGTCAGGTCGGCGCGGGTGAGCACCACGGGGGCCTCGGTGTCGGCGAGCATCGCGGCGATCCGCTCGCGCGGGTAGCCGGGGTCGAGCGGCACGTAGCCGCCGCCGGCCTTGAGGACGGCGAGCAGGGCGGTGACCATCCGGTCGCCGCGCTCCAGCAGGACGCCCACCGGGGTGTCCCGGCCGACGCCGCGCCGGCGCAGCAGGTGGGCGATCCGGTTGGACTCCTCGTCCAGCTCCCGGTAGGTGGCGGAGCGCTCGCCGTACACCAGCGCGACCTTGTCCGGGTGGCGGGCGGCCTGTTCGGCGAACAGGCCGCCGATGGTGCGGTCGGCGCCGTAGGCGGTGGCGGGCCCGGCGGCGGCGTCGAGCACCCGGCGGCGCTCGGCCTCCGGGAGCAGGTCGAGCCGGTCGTAGGGCAGTTCGGGGTCGTCGAGGGCGGCGGCCAGCAGGGTGAAGTAGTGGCCGACCATCCGGCGGACGGTCTCCGGCTCGAACAGGTCGGTGGCGTACTCCCAGATCAGGGTGATCGGGGCGTCGTCGTCGGCCACGCCGTGGCCGGCCCGCTGCTCGGCGCGGGGCAGCACGACCACGTTCAGGTCGGTCTTGGCGGAGCCGTTGTGCCGCTCCAGGACGCTGCCGCTCAGGCCGGCGAACTCCAGGTCGGGCAGCTGCGAGTCGTGGAAGCTGAACATGACCTGGAACAGCGGGTTGCGGGACGGGTCGCGGGGCAGGTCGAGCGCCTCGACCAGCCGGTCCAGCGGGGTGTCCTGCCACTGGTGGGCGCGGCCGGCGGTGGCGTGCACCCGCTGGGCGAGCAGGTCGAAGCCGGGGGCGCCGGAGAGGTCGACGCGCAGCGGCACGGTGTTCACGACCATGCCCATCATCTGCTCGATCTCGGCGAGCCGGCGGTTGGCCATGCCGGTGCCGACCACCAGGTCGTGCTGGCCGCTGTAGCGGGACATCAGGGCGGCGAAGCCGGTGAGCATCGCGGTGTACAGGGTGACGCCGCGGGAGCGGGCGTGGCTGCGCAGCGCGCGGGCCAGGCCGGACGGCAGGTCGATCCGGACGGCGGCCCCGGCGAAGGACTGGTCGGCGGGCCGCGGGTGGTCGGTGGCGAGCTCCAACGCGGCCGGGACGCCCGCGAGTTCGCGGGTCCAGTGGTCGAGGTAGCCGTCCAGCACCGCGCCCTGCAGCCACGCGCGCTGCCAGCGGGAGAAGTCGGTGTAGCCGATCGGCGGCTCGGGCAGCGGGGAGGGGCGGCCCGCGGCGAGCGCCGGGTAGATGTCCTGGAGCTCGTGCAGGAACAGCGCGTACGACCAGCCGTCGTGCACCAGGTGGTGCTCGACGTGCACCAGGGTGTGGTCCTCGGCGGTGTGCCGGATCAGCACCCAGCGGGCCAGCGGCGGCGCGGCCAGGTCGAAGGGGGCGTCGACGGTGCGCCGGACGATCTCCTCGGCGCGCTTCTCGCGGGCGGCCTCGTCGGGCTCGTCGCTGAGGTCGTGCAGCGGCAGGTCGACGTCCATCGGGGCGAGCGGGATCTGCCGGGGCTGTCCGTCGACGGCGCGGAAGGCGGTGCGGAACACGTCGTGCCGGCGGACGATCTCGGTGAGTGTGGCGTTCAGCGCGGCGGGGTCGAGCGGGCCGCGCAGCCGGATGGTGGCCTGGGCGTTGTAGGCGAGGTTGCCGGGGGCCAGCTCCTCCAGGTACCAGATCCGCTCCTGCGGGAAGGAGAGCGGCACCGGCACGCCCAGCGCCCGGTCGGCGGCGGCGGTGATCCGCGGGACGGCGGGCGCGGCGTCCGGGGAGTCGAGGTGGGCGGCCATCGCGGCGACGGTGCGGGCCTCGTGGATCTGCCGCAGCGGCAGTTCGCGGTGCAGTTCGGAGCGGACGCGGGAGGCCAGCCGGCCGGCCAGCAGGGAGTGGCCGCCGAGCGCGAAGAAGTCGTCGTCGCGGGCGACCCGGTCGACCGCCAGCAGGTCGGCGAGGATCGCGGCCAGCGCCCGTTCGGTGGGCGTGGCGGGCTCCTGCCCGGCGTCGAGGGGCTCGGCGCGCCCCGGCAGCGGCAGCGCCTCGCGGTCGATCTTGCCGCTGGGGGTGAGCGGCATCCGCTCCAGCACCAGCACGGTGTCGGGCACCATGTGCGCGGGCAGCAGCGCGGCGAGGTGGGCGCGCAGCCGCGCGGGGTCGAGGACGGCGCCCGGGGCCGGGGCGGCGTAGCCGACCAGCCGGGGTCCGGCGCCCAGGTCGGGGGCGGTGACCACGCTGTCGGCGACGTCGGGGTGCTCGGCGAGCCGGCGGGCGATCTCGTCGGGTTCGATCCGGAAGCCGCGGATCTTCACCTGGTGGTCGATCCGGCCGAGGAACTCCAGGTCGCCGTCCGGGCGGCGGACCACCAGGTCGCCGGTGCGGTAGCGCAGCGCGTCGGGCCGCCCGCCGTCCGGGTCGGGGACGAAGCGCTCGGCGGTCAGGTCGGGGCGGTGCAGGTAGCCGCGGGCGACGCCGAGGCCGCCGACCAGCAGTTCGCCGGGGGTGCCGTCGGGCACCGGGCGCAGCTCCGCGTCGACGACGGCGGTGTGCGCGCCGGCGATGGCGCGGCCGATCGACGGCTTGCCGCCGCCGGGGGCGAGTTCGGCGACGGTGGCCCAGACGGTGGTCTCGGTGGGGCCGTAGGCGTTGAACATCCGGCGGCCGGGCAGCCAGCGTTCGGCGAGCGGCTCGGGGAGCGCCTCGCCGGCGCAGACCAGCACCTCCAGGTCGGGCAGGTCGGTGTCGGGCAGGGTGGCGAGCACGGACGGCGGCACGGTGAGGTGGCTGATCCGCCGCTCGCGCAGGAAGTCGCCGAGCCCGGGGCCGGGGGCGATGTCCTCGCGCGGGGCGAGCACCAGGGTGGCGCCGGTGGCCAGCGCCATCACCGTCTCGAACACCGAGGCGTCGAAGCTGGTGGGGGCGAACTGCAGGACGCGGTGGCCGGGGCCGGCGCCGAACGCCTCGGCCTGGGCGGCGATCAGGTTGGCCAGGCCGCGCTGGAGCAGGGCCACGCCCTTGGGGCGGCCGGTGGAGCCGGAGGTGTAGATGACGTACGCCAGTTGCCCGTCCTCGACGGCCGCCCGGGGGCCGGCCGGGTCGGAGCCCTGCGCCGGGTCGATCGTCCGGACGTCCGGGACGGGCGCCGGGCCGGGCAGCCCGGCGTCGCCGACGACCAGCTCCAGGCGGGCGTCGGCGGCCATGTGGGCGAGCCGGTCGGCCGGGTAGGCGGGGTCGAGCGGCAGCCAGGCGGCGCCGGTGCGCAGCACGGCGAGGACGGCCACCGGGAGGTCGAGCGAGGGCCTGGTGGCGATGCCGACCACGGCGCCCCGCTCCACCCCCTGCCGGGCCAGTTCGGCGGCCAGCGCCCCGGCCCGGTCGGCCAGTTCGCGGTAGGTCAGCCGGGTGCCGCGGAACTCGACCGCCACGGCGTCGGGCATTCTCGCGGCCAGGCCGTCGAAGACGTCGAGGAAAAACGGATTCCGTGCTTCCATCTGTGCGCGTTCCCCCTGGTGTCGGGACTTCACCGCAGCGCGGCGAAGGGAAGGCGGAGCATCGTTTGCCGGGCCGCCGCCGGGATATTCAGGACGCCGGGTCGAAAATCCACCGGGCGGTGCCCCCCGGTTCGAACAGGATTCGGGACGTGCCGTCGAAGTCGACGGATTCCGGGAGTTCGCCGGGGGCGGTTTCGGCCACGGACAACCGGATTTCCGCAATCCGGTCGGTGGTGCCCTCGCCGGCATTCAGGACCAGCTCGAAGTCCTCGCCGGAGAGCCGGATCGCGCCGTCCGCGGCGGCGGTCCGTTCGAAGCCCAGCGCGCCCAGCACCGCGGCCAGCCGCTCGGCCCGCTCGGGGCCGGTCTCCAGGGTCACGCCGGTCAGGTCGCGCAGCAGCCGGCCGTCCTCGGCGGTGCCGAGCGAGGCGTCCAGGTAGTCGGCGCGGCGCATGGCGCCGTCGGGCCGGGGCACCGCCCCGAGGCTCTCGAAGTACTCGGGGTGACCTCGTTGAGGAACAGCAGAATCCGGCTGCCCTCGCCCAGGTCGGCGTTGATCAGGTGGTACCAGGGCTGCTGCTCGCCGCTGCCGGGGTCGGCCCGGGTGACCAGTTGGTGCTGGTGGCGCAGGCCGGCCTCGTCCAGCAGCCGGTGCGCGACCGGCGAGGAGCCGGGCTCCTCGAAGGAGAAGACCAGACCGCCGGTGAGCGGCGAGGCGCTGGGCATCGGGCTGCCGAAGAGCTCGACCAGGGTGGCGCGGCCGGCCACGCCGAGGGTGGAGTAGGAGCCGGCGACCGAGCTGTCGGCCACCTTGCGCTTGACCCGGCCGAACCGGCCCTCGACGAAGCTGTTCGAATCGACGGCCGTCAGCACGTCCTCGCCGACCAGGACCATCACGTGGTCGATGCGCGGCACCGGGCGCTCGGCGCCGGAGGCGAATCCGCCTGTCATCGGTCTCCCCGATCTCGTTCCCGCCCTCGGCTTCCGTGTCCGGTCACCCACGGGCGGACCAGGCCATCTGGCCGCTCGAGTCTTGCATCGGGCTCCGTTCGAACACACCGGGGGAAAACCCTGGGGACCCCTGGGCCGACCCTGGGTTCCACCCTGCCTCGGGAGGAACGGGCTTGACACCGCGTCGAATCCCGGGCGAGCATCCTTCCGGTCCGTTCGATTTGCGATTCGGGGGAACCGTGCAGATCAATCTCCTCGGTGCCGTGTCCGTCACCACCGGCGGCATTGACCGAACAATTCCCGCGAACCGGGTCCGCACACTCCTGGCCGTCCTGGCCCTGAATATCGGCCGGGTGGTCCCGCAGCAGGAACTGGCCGAGGAACTCTGGTCCGGCCGGCCCCCGGCCGGTGTCCCGAACGCGCTCCAGGCCGCCGCCACCCGGCTGCGCCGGGTGCTGGAGGGCCCGGCCCGCGAGCGCACCGGCGGGACGGCGCTGCGCTCCGTCCCGCACGGCTACCTGCTCGACCTGGACCGCGACTGCGTGGACGCCAACCGCTTCCTCGCGCTCACCGCGCAGGGCTCGGCGGCGCTCGCCGCGGAGCCCGGCCGGGCCCTCGGGCTGCTCCGCTCCGGCCTCCAACTGTGGCGCGGCCCAGCCCTGGTGGACGCCGGCGACGGGCTGGGCTGCCGCTCGGCCGCGACGCTCTTCGACGAGCGGCGGCTGGCCGCCCAGGAGGACCTGGCCGAGGCGCTGCTCGCGGTCGGCGACGTCCGGCAGGCGGTCGCCGAACTGCGCCGGCTGACCGCGGCCCGGCCCGCCCACGAGCGGTTCTGCGAACTGCTGATGGTGGCGCTGTACCGCTCCGGCCGGCAGAGCGAGGCACTGACCGCCTACCACCGCACCCGGCTGCGGCTGGACGAGGACTTCGGCCTGCGGCCGGGCGACGCCATGCAGCGCCGCTACGCCGAGATCCTCTCCCAGGACCCGGCGCTGCTCGGCCCGGCCGGCTTCCGCGTCCCGGTGGCCGCGGCGGGCTGACCGGCCGCCGGCGCGGGCTCCCGGACGGGCTCCACCGGCCCGACCGGCCGCACCGGCGCGATCCGCACCACCGACCCGGCCTGCTCCCCCGATCCGACCGGCCGCACCGACCCGACCTGCTCCACCGGCCACCGATGCCCGCCGGCGCCCCCGCGGCGCCCCGAACCGCCCGGTGCCGCCGCGACTTCCGCGACTTCCGCCAAAGGAGCGTACTGCCATGACCTCGAACCGTCCCCGCCCGCCCGGCGGCCCCCGGTGACCCCGGTGACCCCGGCGGCCGTGCTCTGCGGGATCGGCAGCTGCCTGCCCGCGCGCCGGGTCGGCAACGACGAGCTCGCCGGGGTGCTGGACACCTCCGACGAGTGGATCCGCTCGCGCACCGGCATCGGCGGCCGCCACTGGGCCGACCCGGACACCGCGACCTCCGACCTGGCGGTCGGCGCGGGCCGGCGGGCGCTGGCCAGCTGCGCCCCCGAGGACCGGCCGGGGGTGGACGCGGTGGTGGTCGCCACCACCACCCCGGACCGCAGCTGCCCGGCCACCGCCCCGCTGGTCGCGGCCCGGCTGGGCCTGGGCCCGGTCGCCGCGTACGACGTGGCAGCGGTCTGCACCGGCTTCGTGTACGCGCTGGCCTCGGCGAGCGGCCTGATCGCGGCGGGCATCGCCGAGCGGGTCCTGGTGATCGGCGCGGACACCTTCTCCAGCATCCTCGACCCGGCCGACCGGACCACCTCGGTGATCTTCGGCGACGGCGCGGGCGCGGTGGTGCTGCGGGCCGGCCACCCGGACGAGCCGGGTGCGCTGGGCGCGTTCGACCTGGGCAGCGACGGGGACGGGTACGACCTGATCACCGTCCGCGGCGGGGGCTCCGAGCAGCACCTGTCGGCGGCCGCCCCGGAGCCGGGGCGGGCGTACTTCACGATGGACGGCAAGGCGGTCTTCCGGCACGCGGTGGAGCGGATGTCGCGCTCCTCGCGCACCGTGCTGGACCGGGCCGGCTGGGAGCTGTCCGGCCTGGACTGGATGGTCGGCCACCAGGCCAACCGGCGCATCCTGGACCGACTCGCCGACGACCTCGGGGTGCCGCGCGAGCGCTCGGTCGGCAACATCGCCGAGGTCGGCAACACCTCGGCGGCCTCGATCCCGCTCGCCCTGGACGACGCCCGCGGCGCCGGCCTGCTCAAGCCCGGCGACCGCGTCCTGCTCACCGCCTTCGGCGGCGGCCTCACCTGGGGCTCCGCCACCCTCACCTGGCCCGGACCGGACCGCTTCGTGTCCTGACGTCCGATCAGTTCCCTTTTCCCACCCGCACGTTCCGCATCCCGCGACGACGAAGGAGCCACCATGGCCACGATGTACGACACCCTCGCCGACCTGATGGTCGACCAGTTCCAGGTGGAGCGCTCGGAGATCCGGCCCGACGTCACCTTCGAGGACCTGGAGATGGACTCGCTGTTCCTGGTCGAGCTGCTGCTGGTGGTGCAGAAGGAGGTCGGCGTGCAGATCTCCGACGACGTCGCCACCCCCCGGGACACCATCGGCCGGGCCGCCGAGGCGATCGAGGAGCAGGTCGCCGCCGCGAAGGCGTCATGACCGGCACCCCGGTCGCGGTCACCGGTCTCGGCCTGGTCACTCCGGCCGGGATCGGTGCCGCGGCGAGCTGGCAGGGCGTGCTGGCGGGGGTCTCCGCCGCCCGGCGCGACCCCGCACTGGCCGGGCTGCCCGTGGACATCTCGTGCGCTGTGCCGGGCTTCGAACCGGCCAAGCACGTGGGGCGGCGCAGCTCGCTGATGCACGACCGGTTCACCCAGCTCGCCGTCACGGCCGCCCGCGAGGCGGTCCTGGACAGCGGGCTGGACACCGGGAGCTGGGACGCCGCCCGGGTCGGCGTGGTGATCGGCTGCGGGCTCGGCGGCGTCTCCACCTGGGAGAAGCAGCACCGCCGGATGCTCGACGACGGGCCGACCACGGTCTCCGCGCTGCTGATCCCGATGCTGGTGCCGAACATGGTGGCCGGCCACCTGGCGATGGAGTTCGGCGCGACCGGCCCCAACCTGGTGACCGCGACCGCCTGCGCCTCCGGCTCGACCGCCATCGGCATCGCCATGGGCCTGCTGCGCGACGGCAGTTGCGACGTGGTGATCGCCGGCGGCAGCGAGGCCGGGATCTCCCCGCTGATCGTCACCGGCTTCGCCCAGATGGGCGCGCTGTCCCGCCGCACCGACGACCCGGCGGCCGCCTCGCGGCCGTTCAGCCAGGACCGGGACGGCTTCGTGATCGGCGAGGGCAGCGGCGTCCTGGTGCTGGAGCGGGAGGCGGACGCCCGCGCCCGCGGCGCCCGGGTCCGGGCCCGGCTGCTGGGCTTCGGCGGCTCGGCGGACGCCCACCACATGACCGCCCCCGACCCGGAGGGCGTCGGCCAGGGCCGGGCGCTGACCTCGGCGCTCGCCGACGCGGGCGCCGCGCCGGACGAGGTCGACCACGTCAACGCGCACGGCACCTCGACGCCGCTGAACGACGTCGCCGAGGCCCGGCTGCTGGAGCGGGTGATCGGCACCGGCGCGTCCGTCACCTCGGTCAAGGGCGTGCTGGGCCACTCGCTGGGCGCGGCCGGCGCGGTGGAGGCCGCGCTGACGGTGCTCACCGTGGAGCACGCGACGGTGCCGCCGACGGCGAACCTGGAGCAGCCCGACCCGGAGATCAAGCTGGACCTGGTGGCCGGGGCGCCGCGTCCGCAGCAGGTCGGCCTGGCGGTGAGCAACTCCTTCGGGTTCGGCGGCCAGAACGCGGTCCTGGTGGTCGGCCGGGCCTGACCGCCCTGCCGACCGGGCCCGACCGACCGCCCTGCCGACCGGGCCCGACCGCCCCTCACACACAACGGAAATGGGACCGTGAGCGAGACCTTGGTCAACGACAGGACCGACAACAGGTACGACGTCATCGTGGTCGGCGCCGGCTCGGCCGGCTGCGCGGCCGCCGCCCGCTGCGCCGAGGCGGGCGCGCGGGTCCTGCTGCTGGAGGCGGGCGGCACCGACACCAACCCGGCGATCCACGACCCGCGGCGCTTCGGCGAGTTGTGGTTCGGCCCGGAGGACTGGGCGTACCGCACCGCCGCCCAGCCGGGGGCGGCCGACCGGCAGCTGCACTGGCCGCGCGGCCGGGTGCTGGGCGGGTCGAGCTCGCTCAACGCCATGATCTGGGCCCGCGGCGCGGCGCTCGACTACGACCACTGGGCGTACCTCGGCAACGCCGGCTGGTCCTGGGCGGACGTGCTGCCGGTGTTCCGCCGGATCGAGGACTACGACACCGGCGGGGACGGGCTGCGCGGCGCGGGCGGCCCGGTGCCGGTGCTCACCGACTACCGGCCCGACCCGGTGCACCTGGCCTTCCTGGAGGCCGCCGGGAGCATCGGCGTCGAGCGGCAGGAGAACTACAACGACGGCCGCCCGCACGGCATTTCGCAGATCCAGTTCACCATCGCGCAGGGCCGCCGGTTCAGCGCCGCCGCCGCGTACCTGCGCCGCCCGGGGGTGCCCGGGCCCGAGGTGCTGACGGGGGCGCGGGCCCGGCGGCTGCTGCTCCGGGACGGGCGCTGCACCGGCGTGGAGTGGGTGCGCGAGGGCCGGCTGGAGTCGGCCACCGCGGACGCCGAGGTGGTGGTCAGCGCGGGCGCGATCGAGTCGCCCCGGCTGCTGATGCTCTCCGGCATCGGCGATCCGGCCGAGCTGAAGGCGGTCGGGGTGGAGGTGGCGGCGGCCCTGCCCGGGGTCGGCCGGAACCTGCACGACCACCTGCTGGTGCCGGTGCTGTTCTCCACCGAGCGCGACCCGGGCCGTCCCTCCGAGGGGCTGGGCCCGGCCCAGACGCACCTGTTCTGGCACAGCGGCCCGGGCCTGCCCGGCCCCGACCTCCAGCCGCTGCACTTCCCCGTGCCGATGTACCTGCCCGGCATGTCCGGCCCGCCGACCGGCTTCACCCTCCAGGCGGGCCTGGTCCGGCCGGCCGGGCGCGGCTCGATCCGGCTGACCGGTGCCGAGCCGGAGGACGAACTGCTCATCGACCCGGGCGTGTTGAGCACCGCAGCGGACGTGGACCGGCTGGTCGCCGCGGTCGAGCTCTGCCGCGAGCTGGGCAACGCGGAGCCGCTGCGCACCGAGTGGGGGGCGCGCGAGCTGTACCCCGGCCCGGCGGGCTCCGGCGCGGAGCTGCGCGAGCACGTCCGGCGCACCGTCGGCACCTACCACCACCAGGTCGGCACCTGCCGGATGGGCGTGGACGCGGACGCGGTGGTCGACCCGCGGCTGCGGGTGCACGGGGTGGCGGGCCTGCGGGTCGCCGACGCCTCGGTCTTCCCGACGGTGACCACCGGCAACACGCACGCCCCGGCGCTGCTGGTGGGCGAGCGGGCGGCCGAGTTCATCGCGGCCGAGCACGGCGCCGGGTGGGTGGGCGCGGCGAACTGACGAGACGTCAGGAAAGTGGGGGCGGACCGGCGGCTGCCGGTCCGCCCCCGTCGTCGGTGGCGGGTCAGTGCGGGCGGGCGCCGATCAGCTCCGGGGCGTTGCGCTCGACCAGCTCCTCCAGCAGCGCGGTCTCCGGGTTGTACGGGGTGATCACCACCAGCCGGTGCACGCCGAGTTCGGCGTAGGCGCGGACGGTGTCCGGGTCGAGCGGCCGGGAGGGGGCGACGGTGATCCGCAGCGGTGGGCCCTGGCGGCCGACCTCGGCGGCGGCCTCGGCCAGCGAGCGCAGCTGCTCGGCGGTGGCGGCCGGGCTCAGCCGGAAGCCGAACCACTCGTCGCCGTACCGGGCGGCCCGGCGGTG
The DNA here is from genome assembly GCF_948472415.1 of Kitasatospora fiedleri. Lineage (NCBI taxonomy): Bacteria > Bacillati > Actinomycetota > Actinomycetes > Kitasatosporales > Streptomycetaceae > Kitasatospora > Kitasatospora fiedleri. Next base: position 1,765,032 of record NZ_OX419519.1, read on the forward strand.
CGCGGCCCGGCTGTGGCCGCCGACCAGCAGCGGCACCGGGCGCTGCCGGGGCGGGGGTGCGCGTCGACGCCCGCGAAGTCGACGAACTTGCCGTGCTGGGAGGGGTGTTCGTCCTCCCAGAGCGAGCGGACGGCCCGCAGGTACTCGTCCATCTGGGCGCCGCGTTCGCGCACCGGGACGCCGAGGGCGCGCAGTTCGGGCTCCAGGTAGCCGACGGCGGTGCCGAACAGCAGGCGGCCGTCGCTGACCACGTCGAGCGAGGCGAGCTGCTTGGCCAGCACCAGCGGGTTGCGCTGCGGCAGCACGATGCAGCCGGTGCCGAGCCGGATCCGCTCGGTGCGGGCGGCGAGGTGGGTGAGCGCCACCAGGGGTTCGAGCAGCGGCTGGTCGGGCTCCAGCGGCGATTCGGGGGTGCGCGGGGCCGGCAGCACGACGTGGTCGGCGGCCCACAGCGACTCGTAGCCGAGCCGCTCGGCGCGGCGGGCGAGGCGGGTGGCCGTGGCCGGGTCGGCGAACGGGCCCAGGTTGGCGCCGAACAGCCCGACGACGGGCAGGGCGGGTGCGGAGTCGATCACGGGGTGGGTGTTCCCTCGACCTGCGCCAGGAACACCTCCACCGCGGCCCGGAAAGCGGCCGGCTCCTCCAGGTGCGGCAGGTGGCCGGAGGCGCCGAACTCCAGCCGCCAGGCGCGCGGCAGGCCCCGGTAGAGCGCGTCGACGGCCTCCGGGACGACCTGGTCGTGCCGGCCGGAGACCACCAGCGCGGGGAGGCCGACGGCGGCCAGCCGGTCGGTGACGTCCCAGTCCCGCAGGCTGCCGGTCATGCTGAACTCGCTCTCCCCCATCATCGTCCGGTACACCGTGGGGTCCTCGGCCATCGCGGCCATGGTGCGGCGCAGCGCCTCGGGCGCGGGCCCGGCCCGGTAGACGTGCCGCCGGTAGAACGCGGTCATCGCCTCCCCGTACGCGGCCGGGTCGACCGGCTCGCCCGCCTCGTGCCGCGCCAGCACCTCGCGCTGCTCGGCGGGCAGCCGGGCCAGCAGCCCGGCGACGCCGCGGACGTAGGCGGGCGAGGAGGCGAAGGTGTCGGCCAGGACCAGCGCGCGCAGGCCGGCGGGCCGGGTCAGCGCGGTCTCCAGGGCGAGCATGCCGCCCCAGGAGTGGCCGAGCAGGTGGAAGCCGCCGGACAGGCCCAACGCGTCGGCCAGGGCGTGCAGTTCCTCGACGAACAGCTCGGGGGTCCAGAACCCGGCGGGCGCCTCGGGGCGGTGCCCGGAGCGGCCGACGCCGTACTGGTCGTAGAGCACGCAGGGCCGGCCGGCGGCGGCGAGCGCCTCGGCGAGCGGCACCAGGTAGTCGTGGGTCATGCCGGGGCCGCCGTGGCAGAGCACCAGCGGCGCCCGGCCGCCGTCGCCCCCGCCGTCGCCGTCGCCGTCGCCGGGGAGGTCGCCGGGGTGGCTCCCGACCACCCGGTACCAGGTGCGGCCCCGGCGCCACTCCAGCAGGCTCCCGTCCTCGTCCCGCCGCGTCGACTCCGCCATGTCGGACCCCCGTTCGATGGTCCGGACATCATCGCGACCGACCCTGACCGGAGGCTGACCGTGTCCTGACCACCGGGGTGGCGGGGGGTGCGGTCAGCCTGCGGTCAGCCTCCGGTCAGACGCTGCTGGCACGATGTCGGCCGGCCGTCTGACGTGCGGCGGCCGGCTGTCCGCCGCCCGTGCGAGCCGTCCCGGAGGAGCCCGTGAACGAGGTCCGTCCCCCCCAGCCCGAGGAGATCGGTGCCGCGGTCCGCCAGGTGCTCGGCGACTCGCTCGGCTACCTGTACCCGGCCGCGCTGCGGGTCGCGGTCCGGCTGGGCCTGCCCGACCTGCTGCTGTCCGGCCCGCAGAGCGCCGAGCAGCTGGCCAAGACGGTCGGCGCGGACGCCCCGTCGCTGTACCGGGTGCTGCGCTTCCTGGCCACCCGCGGCCTGTTCCGCGAGGACGGGGCGGGCGCCTTCCACCTGACCCCGGCCGCGCACGTGCTGCGCTCCGACGTCCCGTACTCGGTGCGCAGCACCGCGCTGCTGCTGACCGACCGGATGTACTGGGAGTCCACCGGCCGCTTGGAGCAGACCGTCCGGGACGGCCGCACCGCCTTCGACGGGATCTTCGGCGCCCCGCTCTTCGACCACCTGGCCGCCGTCCCCGAGGACGCCGAGACCTTCAACCGGGGCATCGCCGACCTGTCGGTGATCGAGCAGGGCGGCATCGCCGACAGCTACGCGTTCCCGGCCGAGGGCACCGTGGTGGACGTCGGCGGCGGTCCCGGCGGCTTCCTGCGCACCGTGCTGAGCCGCAATCCGGGCCTGCGCGGCGTGCTGTACGAGCAGGCGTCGGTGCTGGCCGGGCACGAGCTGGACGACCCGGCGATCGCGGGCCGCTGGGAGACCGCCGAGGGCGACTTCTTCAGCACCGCCCCGGGCGGCGGCGACCTGTACGTGCTCAAGCGGGTGCTGCACGACTGGGACGACGAGCACTGCCTGCGCATCCTGCGCGCGGTGCGCGACGCGATGCCGGAGCACGCCCGGCTGCTGATCGTCGACGCGGTGGTCCCGGCCGGCAACGACCCGCACCCCGGCAAGCTCTACGACATCGCCATGATGACCATCTTCGACGGCAAGGAGCGCACCGAGCCGGAGTTCGACGCCCTGCTGGCGGCCACCGGCCTGCGCCGGACCCGGACCGTCCCGACGCCGGGCACGGTGTCGATCGTCGAGGCCGTCCGGGCCTGACCCGGGCCCCTTCCCCGGCGCCGTTCCGCCACCGTCGTTCCGCCGCCGTTCCGCCGCCGCCACCGTTCCGCCGCCGCCGTTCCGCCGCCGTCCAGGGAGACGCGATGCCCACTCAGCAGGACCCGGGGACCCCGGAGAGCGCCGGTCCGCCGCGCGGCCGGACCGAACCGGTCTTCGTGCACTTCGACGACCTCGACGCGATGGGGTTCGTCCACAACTCCCGCTACCCGGTGCTGCTGGAGCACGCGCTGACGGTGTTCTGGGCCCGCGAGGGCTTCACCTTCACCGACGGCCGCTACAGCCGGCCGGACGTGTTCCTCGCGGTCGCCGAGTTCGCGATCTCCTACCGCAGCCCGATCCGCGGCATCGGCGAGGTCGGCGTGCACTTCTGGATCTCCCGGCTCACCGACAGCACCGCCGAGTACGGCTTCCGGGTGCTGTCCGCCGACGGCGGCACGGTGCACGCCGAGGGCCGCCGGGTGCACGTGCGGATCGACCGCGAGACCTTCCGACCGACCTCCTGGACACCGGAGTTCCACACCGTGGCGAAGACACTGCTGTGACCGGACACCGTACCGACGTCCCCGCCGACGTCACCCCCGTTGCCGATGTCGCCCCCGCCGCCGCCGCTCCCGCCGCCGACGCCGGGTCCGCCGCGGCGGGCTCCGCGCCGTCGCCGGAGCGGGTGGGCCGCGGCTTCGTCGCGGGCATCGCGCTCGCCTCGCTGGGCCTGTGGGCCGCCCTGTACACGCCCGTCCAGGTGCTGCTGGCCCGGCAGCTGGAGGTGGTCTCCCCCGGCCACAAGGAAGCCTCGCTGGCCCTGGTGACCGGGGTCGGCGCCCTGGTCGCCCTGGTCGCCAACCCGCTGGTGGGCGCGCTGTCCGACCGGACCACCTCGCGGTTCGGTCGGCGCGGGCCGTGGCTGGCGGGCGGCAGCCTGCTGGGCGCGGCGGGCCTCGGGCTGCTCGCCGGGCAGCACACGGTGGCCGGGCTGACGGCGGGCTGGGTGATGGTCCAGCTGGGCCTGAGCGCGGCGCAGGCCGCGCTGGTCGCGGTGGTGCCGGCCCGGGTGCCGGTCTCCCAGCGGGCCGTGGTGAGCGCCTGGGTGGGGGCGACCCAGCCGCTGGCGGTGCTGGTCGGCACCGCCGCGGTGACCGGCCTGGCGGACGACGCGGCCGGCTACCTGGTGCTGCTCGTCCTGCTGCTGGCGGCCCAGCTGCCCTTCCTGCGCTCCCTGCGCGAGGCCCCGGCGAAGGCCGCGGCACCAGCGGCGGGCGGCCGGATCGGGCCGCGCGCCCTGCTGCGCTCCTTCCTGATCAGCCCGCGCCGCCACCCGGACTTCGCGCTGGCCTGGCTGACCCGGCTGCTGATCCAACTCGGCAACGCCACCGGCACCCTCTACCTGCTGTACTTCCTGCGCGACCGGATCCACTACGAGACGCTCTTCCCGGGCCGCAGGGCCGAGCAGGGCCTGCTGGTGCTGGTCGGCCTGTACTCGGTGGGCATCGTGCTGGCGGCCTTCGCGGGCGGCGTGGTCTCGGACCGGATCGGCCGCCGCAAGGCCCCGGTGACGGCGGCCGGCCTGGTCATCGCGGTGGGCGCCGGACTGCTGGCGGCGGTGCCGACCTGGCCGGTGGCGATCGTCGCGGCGGCGCTGTTCGGGCTCGGCTACGGCGTGTACGTCTCGGTCGACCAGGCGCTGATCACCGAGGTCCTGCCGGACCCGGAGACCTACGGCAAGGACCTGGGCGTGATCAACGTGGCGGCGGCGCTCCCCCACGTGCTCGGCCCGGCGATCGCCGCCCTGCTGGTCACCCACCTGGGCGGCTACCCGGCCCTGTTCGGCACCACGGCGGTGCTCAGCGCCCTCGGCGCGGTCCTGGTCCAGCGCATCCGCGGCGTCCGCTGAGCCGGCGCCCGCCGGGAGGGCACCCGCCGGGCGGGGGCACGTGGAGAGGGCGCCCGCCGGGAGGGCGCACGTGGAGAGGGCGCCCGCCGAACCGCGGACGGGCGGGCGCGGCGGGCGCCCGGGGGCGGGGTCAGGCGCAGTCGGGGCAGAGGCCGCGGTAGGTGACCTCGGCGGTGGCGATGGTGAAGCCGAAGCGTTCGGCGGCGGGGAGGGCGGCGAGCGGGTCGCCGGTGGGGTGGACGTCGCGGACGGTGCCGCAGCCGGAGCAGACCAGGTGCTGGTGGGGCTGGTGGGCGTTGGGGTCGTAGCGCTTGGCACGGCCGTCGGTGGCGACCTCGAGGACCTCACCGAGAGTGACCAGTTCGCCGAGCGTGTTGTAGACGGTGGCGCGGGAGATCTCGGGGAGGCGGTCGGCGGCGCGGGCGTGCACCTCGTCCGCGGTGAGGTGGACGTGGTCGCCGTCGAGCACCTCGGCGACCACCCGGCGCTGGGAGGTCAGCCGCCAGCCGCGGGCCCGCAGTCGTTCCAGCAGGTCACTCATCTCGTTCACCCAATCAGCTCAACATTCGCCCGAACTGTACAGCGGGCGTCGCCGGACACCCGATTCGAGCGGGACCACCACCCGATTGACCATGTTCTTGACTTAGACTTCGTCTATCTTAGGATCTGTTCCGGCGAACAGCCAAGGTGCCCGTCGCAGAACGTGATCCGCCCGACCCGGAGGGACATCCCCATGCCCGAGAACGACGACGCCATCGTCACCGACCCCAAGTCCGAGGGTGCGGGCGGCTGCCCGGTCGCGCACGGCCGGGCCGCCCATCCGACCCAGGGCGGCGGCAACCAGCAGTGGTGGCCGCGCCGGCTGAACCTGAAGATCCTGGCGAAGAACCCGGCGGTGGCGAACCCGCTGGGCGCGGACTTCGACTACCCGGCGGCCTTCGCCTCGCTCGACCTGCCGGCCGTCAAGCGCGACATCGAGACGGTGCTGACCACCTCGCAGGACTGGTGGCCGGCCGACTTCGGCCACTACGGCCCGCTGATCATCCGGATGGCCTGGCACAGCGCCGGCACCTACCGGATCACCGACGGCCGCGGCGGCGCGGGCGCCGGCCAGCAGCGCTTCGCCCCGCTCAACTCCTGGCCGGACAACGTCAACCTCGACAAGGCGCGCCGCCTGCTCTGGCCGGTCAAGCAGAAGTACGGCCAGGCGCTGTCCTGGGCCGACCTGCTGATCCTGGCGGGCAACGTGGCGCTGGAGTCGATGGGCTTCGAGACCTTCGGCTTCGGCGGCGGCCGGGCGGACGTCTGGGAGGCCGACGAGGACGTGTACTGGGGCCCGGAGACCACCTGGCTGGGTGACGAGCGCTACACCGGCGACCGCCACCTGGAGGAGCCGCTGGGCGCCGTCCAGATGGGCCTGATCTACGTCAACCCGGAGGGCCCCAACGGCAACCCGGACCCGGTCGCGGCGGCCCGCGACATCCGCGAGACCTTCCGCCGGATGGCGATGAACGACGAGGAGACCGTCGCGCTGATCGCCGGCGGCCACACCTTCGGCAAGACCCACGGCGCGGGCCCGGCGGACAACGTCGGCGACGACCCCGAGGGCGCGGGCCTGGAGGAGCAGGGCTTCGGCTGGCGCAACAGCTACGGCTCCGGCAAGGGCGCCGACACGATCACCTCCGGCCTGGAGGTGACCTGGACCAACACCCCCACCGCCTGGGACAACTCCTTCTTCGAGATCCTGTTCGGCCACGAGTGGGAGCTGACCAAGTCCCCGGCCGGCGCGCACCAGTGGAAGCCGAAGGACGGCGCCGGCGCGGGCACCGTGCCGGACGCCTTCGACCCGGAGAAGAAGCACGCCCCGCAGATGCTCACCACCGACCTGGCGCTGCGCTTCGACCCGGTGTACGAGCAGATCTCCCGCCGCTTCCTGAACGACCCGGCGGCGTTCGCGGACGCCTTCGCCCGGGCCTGGTTCAAGCTGACCCACCGCGACCTGGGCCCGGTCGTCCGCTACCTCGGCCCGGAGGTCCCGTCCGAGGAGCTGCTCTGGCAGGACCCGCTGCCGGCCGCCCAGGGCGAGCCGATCGACGCGGCGGACGTGGCGGCGCTCAAGGCGAAGCTGCTGGACTCCGGCCTGACCACCGCCCAGCTGGTGTCCACCGCGTGGGCCTCGGCGGCGTCCTTCCGCGGCAGCGACAAGCGCGGCGGCGCGAACGGCGCCCGGGTCCGGCTGGAGCCGCAGCGCGGCTGGGAGGTCAACGACCCGGAGCAGCTGGCGCAGGTGCTGCGGGTGCTGGAGGGCGTGCAGCAGGAGTTCAACGCGCGGGGCGGCAAGCAGGTCTCGCTGGCCGACCTGATCGTGCTGGGCGGCACCGCGGCGGTCGAGCGGGCCGCGAAGGAGGGCGGCGTCGAGGTCGAGGTGGGCTTCCGCCCGGGCCGGGTGGACGCCACCCAGGAGAAGACCGACGTCGAGTCGTTCGCCGCGCTGGAGCCGCAGGCCGACGGGTTCCGCAACTACCAGGGCAAGGGCACCCGGCTGCCGGCCGAGTACCTGCTGGTGGACCGCGCCAACCTGCTGAACCTGTCCGCCCCCGAGCTGACCGTCCTGGTCGGCGGCCTGCGGGTGCTGGGCGCCAACACCGGCGGCTCGCAGCACGGCGTGCTCACCGAGCGCCCGGGCACGCTGTCCAACGACTTCTTCGTCAACCTGCTCGGACTGGGCACCGTCTGGGCACCGGTCGCCTCCGACCACACGGTGTACGAGGGCCGGGACGCCTCCGGCGCGGTGAAGTGGACCGGCACCCGGGCCGACCTGGTGTTCGGCTCCAACTCGGAGCTGCGGGCGCTGGCCGAGGTGTACGCCTCGGACGACGCCAAGGAGAAGTTCGTCAAGGACTTCGCCGCCGCCTGGACGAAGGTCATGGAGCTGGACCGCTTCGACCTGGCGTGAGGGTGAGCTGACGGAGGGCCCGGACCGCACCGGCGGTCCGGGCCCTCCGCCGTGCCGTCAGCGGCGCAGTTCCAGGGTGCAGCACTTGACCGCGCCGCCGGCCCGGAGCAGTTCGGTCAGGTCGACGCCGATCGGGGTGAAGCCGCGTTCGCGCAGCCGCTCGGCGAGGCCGACGGCGGCCTCCGGGAGGACGACGTGCGCGCCGTCGGAGACCGCGTTCAGGCCGAACACCCGGGCGTCGTCGGCGTCGGCCAGCAGCGCGTCGGGGTAGAGGCGCTCCAGGACCGCCCGGGAGGCGGCGTCGAAGGCCGGCGGGTGGTACATGATCTCGGTGTCGCTGAGCACCGCGAGCGCGGTGTCCAGGTGGTAGTAGCGGGGGTCGACCAGCCGCAGGGTGACGACCTCGCGGCCGAGGAACTCGCGGGCCTCGGCGTGCGCGGCGGTCTCGGTGCGGAAGCCGGTGCCGGCCAGGACGCGCTCGCCGGCCACCAGCAGGTCGCCCTCGCCCTCGTTGATCCGCTCGGCGTCCTTGACCCGCCAGCCGCGCTCGCGGAACCAGTCGGCGTACGCGGGGCCCTCGGCGGCCCGTTCGGGGTGGCGGAAGCGGGCGCCGAGCACCCGGCCGTCGAGCGTGGTGGCGCCGTTGGCGGCGAACACCATGTCGGGCAGGCCGGGCAGCGGCTCGATCAGCTCCACGGTGTGGCCCAGGCGCCGGAACAGCGCGTGCAGCTGGTCCCACTGGGCCAGCGCGGTGCCGGTGTCGGTGGGCTTGGCCGGGTCCATCCACGGGTTGATGGAGTAGTCGACGGTGAAGTGCGCGGGCCGGCACATCAGGTAGTGGCGCGGGGTCGCGGTTCGCGGCGACACGGTGGTGTCTCCTTCCGGGGCGGGACGGAACGGCCGACGGTCGGTCGGGGGCGTTCCGTGCGCGGGCACGTGCGGTTCCGCACGTGCGGTTTCACACGTGCGGTTTCAACTGCCGATGGACTGTGGGAAGGCGAACAGCCGGTCCGGGTCGTGGCGCTGCTTGGTGGCCGCCAGCCGCGGGTAGTTGGCACCGTAGTAGGCGTCGCGCCAGCCCCGCAGGTCCGGATCGGTGAAGTTCAGGTAGGCGCCGCCGGTCGCGTGCGCGGCGATCAGGTGGTCGAGTCCGGCCAGCCAGTCCAGGTGCGGGGCCGGGTCCTCGCCCGGCAGCCAGGAGGTGTCCAGGCTGACCAGGTACTGCGCGTCGCGGTGGACGAAGGCGGTGGCCGCCGGGTCGACCCGGTTGATCGCCCCGCCCCAGCCGAACAGCGCGAACCCGCAGCCGTCGGCGTTGCCGCCGGGCGGCGCGGCGGCCAGGTGCGCCAGCGCGGCGGCCAGTGCGGCGGGCGGCAGCGGGCGGGCCGCGAAGTGGGTGCGGACGGCGAACGCGCCGCCGCTGGTCTCGTGCCGGAGGTAGTCCATCGCGTCCCAGAAGGCCCGGTCGGCGATCTCCGCGCGCAGCGGCGGCCCGGCGGCGAACGCCGGGGCGAGCAGCGCGCGCAGTTCGGCGGCCGGGCCCAGGTGCAGGCCGACGGTGGAGACCAGGGTCCGGCCGCCGGAGGTGGCGACGCCCAGCCGCAGCGAGGTCTCCTCGGGCGCGGTGAGCATCAACTCCTGGACGGTGTGCAGGACGTGCTCGGCGTGCTCGGCCTCCCAGAGCAGCAGGCAGGTGGACGCGGCGGGGGCCTCGACGGCCTGGAAGGTCAGGTCGAGGTTGATCCCGAAGTTGCCGCCGCCACCGCCCCGGCAGGCCCAGTACAGGTCCTCGTTGCGGTCCGCGTCGCAGGTCAGGACGGTGCCGTCGGCGGTGGCCAGGGTGGTGGCGCGCAGCGTGTCGGCGGTCAGTCCGAACCGGCGGGAGGTGGCGGCGGAGCCGCCGCCGAGCGCCAGCCCGGCGATCCCCACCCCGGCGCCGTTGCCGAGCGGCAGCGCGAGGCCGTGCGGGCGCAGCGCGGCGTACAGCGCGCCGGTCAGCACGCCGCCGCCGACGGTGACCCGTCCGGTCGCCGGGTCGACGGTGATCGCGTCGAGGGCCCGCAGGTCCACCACCAGGCCGGAGTTGACGGAGTTCCCGGCGTACGAGTGCCCGCCGCCGCGCGGCACGATCGGCACCGCGTGGTCCCGGGCCCAGTCGATGGCCCGCAGCACGTCCGGCGGGCCGGCGGCCCGCAGCACGGCGGTGGGCGCGCGGTCGGCCCAGCGCTCGTTGAAGGCCGCGGAGGACTCGTGGAAGGCGGCGTCCCCGGGGCGCAGCAGCGGGCCGGTGGTGTGCTTGTCGAGCAGCGCCCAGTCGGCGGTCACGGGGCGATCTCCTCGATGGTGGAGGTGCCGGTGCCGGGGGTGGGGCCGTAGCGCTCCCAGGTCTCGTGCAGGCGGATGCGGCCGTCGGGGGTGAGGGTGGGGGTGTTGTGGGTGCGGCCGCAGACGATCTGGCCGTCGGTGAGGACGAAGGTGTAGCCCATGGCGAGGGTGCCGTCGGGTTGGCGGGTGCCGGCGGTCCAGCCGCGCTGGATGGTGCCGCCGGTGACCTCGCCCCAGACCAGGTCGCCCTGCTGGTGGTAGACGGCGACGGTGCGGCGGTCGCCGTCGGGGGCGTGGAAGCGGCGGCCGTCGTAGTCGAGCGGGGCGGGGTGGCGGGGGTTCACGCCTGCCACCAGATGGCGTAGTAGGCGAAGTCGGTGTCGTGCGGGTTGGCGACGGCGTGGTCGGTGTCGGCGGGGAGCAGGACGAGGTCGCCGGCGGCGATGGGGTGGCTGCCGTCGGCGGTGCGGACCTCGCCGCGGCCGCTCATGCAGATGAAGAGTTCACGTTCGGTGTGCTGGTGGGTGTCGGTGAGGTCGCCGGGGCGCAGCACGCACCAGGCGCCGTGGAAGGGGGTGGTCAACTCGCCCCAGGGGTGCAGGAGTTTCAGGTCGAGTCCGTGGGCGCGTTCGAGCTGCCGGGGTTCCTGGCGGCGGATCACCAGGCCGGGCGGCGGGCCGTTCTCGGGCATGGCGGGGCTCCGTTCGGCGGAGGCGGTGGCAAAGGGGAAGAGGGAAGCGGGAAGCGGGTCAGCGGGCCGCGGCGGCGTGGCCGAGGCCGGCGTCGCGGGCGAGGACCAGGGCCTGGGCGCGGTCGGCGACGCCGAGCTTGCCGAGGATGCCGGAGATCCGGTTGCTGACCGTCTTGGAGGCGAGGGCGAGTTCCCGGGCGATGAAGGTGTTGGAGCGCCCGGCGGCGAGGTGTTCGAGGACCTCGCGCTCGCGGTCGCTGAGCTGCGGGAACGGGTAGCTGCGCGGGCGCGGGCCGACGCCGATCAGGGTGCCGAGCCGGGCCGCGATGACGCGGTCGAGGATGGCCTCGCCGGCGCCGACGGCGTGGATGCCGCGGACGATCTGGTCGGCGGTGGCGCGTTTGACCAGGTAGCCGCGGGCGCCGGCGTGGAAGGCGGCGGCGACGGCCTTGTCGTCGTCGAGGGGGCTGAACACCAGGACGCCGGTCTCGGGGGTGAGCCGCAGCACCTGGCTGATCATCCGCATGCCGGTGCCCTCGTCCATCTGCGGGTCGAGGACCAGCACGTCGGGCCGGTGCCGGGAGGTCGCGGCGAGCACTTCGCCGGTGGTGCCGGCCTCGCCGACCACCGCCGCGCCGCCGCCGGACTCCACCATGGAGCGGACGCCCTGGCGGACGGCGGGCTGGGCGTCCGCGAGCAGCACGGTCAGCGGTGCGGTGGTCCCGTGCTGGTTCATCGTCCCCTCGCGGCGTGTGGTGGTGCGGCGGGTGGTGCGCGGTACGACAGCGGTGCGGCGGCGGTGCGGCGGTCCGGCGGCGGCGGTGCGGCAGCGGTACGGCAACGGATGATCACGGGTAGTGACGATTCCGTTATCTCATCATGATCCGATCAAACCGGCACCTCAAGTGCGCAATGTCATACAGGAGTTGGCAGATGTGACGATTGGGCGGCGGCTTCCCGGGCCTTGCGCATGATCTCCTCGCGGCCGCGCCAGTGCGACCAGAAGGCGCCGGTGTAGCCGAGCCCGCCCAGGCTGGTGAGGAAGGGGTTGTCGGCGTAGTTGTTGTCGTGCTCGCTCATCCCCTCGACGGTGGGCAGCATCACCCGGTGGTGGTCGGCCGGGTCGATCAGCGCCCACAGGTCGGTGACCGCGCCGTGCCAGCGCTCGGCCGGGTCGGCGGCCCGGGCCGGGTCGGGCAGCAGGTCGGGCGAGAAGTAGCAGACCAGCCGGAAGTTGCCGTGCTCGTCGAACATGAACTGCCGCTCGTACTCGGCCGGGGAGGCGCACATCCGCAGCGGCTTGAGCACGATCGGGCCGTCGGCGGTGTTGGACTGGAGGCCGGGGACGGTGCGCACGCCCGCGCACCGCTCGGCGATGTCGATGCCCATCGGGGTGTACGGGAACAGCCGCAGGCCGAGCGAGAAGCCGGTGACGGTGGCGTCCAGCGCCATGAAGGCGTCCACGCAGGCGCGGACCGTCTCGGGGGTCTCCCCCGGCATGCCGAACAGCGCCTCGACCATGGTGAGGATGCCGCGCTCGTGGCACAGCCGCACCAGCCGCTCGGTGTCGGCGAAGGTGTAGTAGGTGCCGCCCTTCTCGGTGACCTTCCAGCCGCTGAGCACCTCGGGGCGGATGTGGTCGCTGCCCACGTTGACGCCCCGGCAGCCGGCCGCGGCCAGCAGGTCGGCGAACTCCTCGTCGAACGGGCTGGGCTGGCAGTAGACCCAGAGCCGCAGCTGGTTGAGCGGGTTGTCCGGGTCGGCGTGCCGGCGCCGGACGACCTCCCGCAGCAGGTTCTTGGCGTGCGCGATGGACAGGTTGAACTCGCTGTCGGTGGTGTGCTGGTCCAGGATGCCCTGGGCCGCCAGCGACTCCATCTCGTCGACCACCGAGGCGATTTCGCGCTGCCCGTAGCGGGTGCCCTTGGCATCGGGCTCGACGCAGTGCGAGCAGCGGTAGGCGCAGCCGTTCTTGGTCAGGATCGAGCCCAGGCCGCCGCGCCGGTAGTACTCCAGGTTGTCGACCCGGCGCGGCACGCCGGAGCGCCGCCGGTACACCGAGAGCCGGTCGACCTGCCAGACCCGGGGCTCGAACTGCCCGGTGGCCTCGGCGGGCTGGGGCTTGCCGTGGCGGACGGTGAGGACGGCGGGCGGCACCCGGACGGCGCCGCGCGCGGTGTTGCGGATCAGGCCGGGGATGCCGGCGGTGTCGCGACCCTCGGCGACCGCGGCGGCCAGCTCGCAGAGGATCTTCTCGCCGGGGCCCTTCACGCCGTAGTCGATGCCGAAGTACTCGACCAGCGCGAACGGCATGGTGGAGAAGCCGATCCCGCCGCCGACCACGGGCGCGTCGGTGTGCCGGCGGATCTCGGTGATGATCTCCCGGTGCTCGCCGACGAACGGGCGCTGCTCGAAGGCGTACACGGTGTCGGTGTTGCGGACGGTCACCCCGACCAGCATCGGGGAGCGCTCGGCGAAGTACTCGTGCAGGCAGGCTTTCCAGTCGTCGCGGCGGAAGGTCAGGTCGAGCACCTCTACCTCGAAGCCGTCGTCCTCCAGCGCGGTGGTGAGCACGTCGAGGGCGTACGGCGCGATCGGCGGATGCACCTTGTTCGGGTTGACCAGCAGGACGAGTCTGCTCATCGGGGTTCCCTCCCTTGGGGGTTGGCGGCGGGGGGCTCAACTGCGGCTGCGGCGCGGGCTGGTCCGCGACGGGGCTGGTCCGCAGCGGGGGCTCAACTGCGGCGCGGGCTGGTCCGCGGCGCGGGCTCGGCTGCGGCGGGGGCTCAGACCAGGCCGAGGCTGATGCCGAACTCCGGCTCGGAGCCCAGCAGGTAGGCCCCGGCGGACTGCAGGATGCGGTCCTGGGCGACCAGGTGCTGGACGAGCACGGTGGTGTCGCGCAGCCAGCGGTCCATCGGCGAGGAGCGGTTGATCGACCAGGTCTGCAGCAGGTCGTAGAGCCGGGCGACCACGTCGCGGGAGCTGCGGAAGGCGTGCAGCCAGGACAGCGGGGAGGCGGCCCGTTCGGTCGGGGTGAGGTCGTCCAGGGTGCCGCCGGCCGCCAGCACCGCCCACTGCCGGCGCATCGCGCCGTACACGCCCTCCCGGGTGGCGTTGAACTCGGCCTCCAGCCGGGCGAGTTCGGTCTGCACCCGCCAGCTGTCGGCCCAGCTGCGGCCGGCCATCCGGTCGTAGCGGGTGGTGGCGACCTCGCGGGCGTGGTCGAGGGCGGCGCGGGCCACCCCGAGCGGGACGCCGCACATCGCCCGGGTGAAGGAGTCCGGCTGGGCGAGCGGGCCGGGGCGGCCCTGCGGGCTGGCGAAGGTGTAGGTGTGCTCCTCGGGGACGAACACGTCGTCCATCGTGTAGTCGCAGCTGCCGCTGCCGCACAGGCCGGTGGTGTCCCAGTTGTCGACCACCTCGACCGCGGAGCGGGGCACCAGGAACTGCCGGGAGTCGTGCCGGTGCTTGCTGCCGGGCTCGGCCCAGGGCTCGCCGTCCTGGTAGAGGAAGGCGCCGGAGGTCACCCAGTCGGCGTGCTTGACGCCGGAGCCGAACGACCAGCGCCCGCTGAGCCGGAAGCCGCCGGGGACCCGCTCGGCCCGGCCGGCGGGCTGGAGCAGTCCGGCCACCACCAGGTCCAGGCGCGGGAAGACCTCCTTGGCGACGGTCTGGTCCAGGAAGTTGGCGTAGATGCCGGTGTTGGCGCCGATCACCGCGCACCAGGCGGCCGAGGCGTCGCCGTACGCGAGCGCCTCCACCACCTCGGTCTGCTCCATCGAGGTGAGCCCGGGGCCGCCCCACTCGGGGCCGTAGCACATGCCGAACACGCCGGTGGAGCGCAGCAGTTCGACCACCTCGGCGGGCAGGGTGCGGTGGGCCTCGATCTCCGGGGCCCGCTCCCGCAGCACCGGCGCCAGCTCCTTCGCCCGGCGCAGGATCTCCGATGTCATCGCGTCACTTCTCCTTCTCTGTCGGGGGTGGGGCGTCGGGTCAGGTGGAGAGGCCGAGGCTGATCCGGAACAGCGGCGGCCGGCCGAGCAGGTAGGCGCCGACCGACTCCAGCACCGCGTCCTGGGCGGTGAGGTTCTGGCACATCACGGCGGTGTCGCGCAGCCAGCGGTCCATCGGCGAGGAGCGGTTGATCGACCAGGTCTGCAGCAGGTCGTAGAGCCGGACCACGACGGCCCGGGAGGTGCGGAAGGCGTGCAGCCAGGCGAGCGGGGAGGCGGCCCGCTCGGTCGGGGTGAGGTCGTCCAGGGTGCCGCCGGCCGCCAGCACCTCCCACTGCCGCCGGGCCGCCCCGTACACGCCCTCCCGGGCGGCGTGGAACTCGGCCTCGCAGCGCGCGAGTTCGGTCTGCACCCGCCAGCTGTCGGCCCAGCTCCGGCCGGCCATCCGGTCGTAACGGGCGGTGGCGACCTCGCGGGCGTGGTCGAGCGCGGCGCGGGCCACCCCGAGCGGGACGCCGCACAGGGCGCGCATGAAGGAGTCGGGCTGGGCGAGCGGGCCCGGGGTGCCGCGGACCTCCCAGAAGGTGAAGGTGTGTTCCTCGGGGACGAACACCCCGTCCATCGTGTAGTCGCAACTTCCGGTGCCGCGCAGGCCGGTGGTGTCCCAGTTCTCGACCACCTCGACGGCGGAGCGGGGCACCAGGAACTGCCGGGAGTCGTGCGCGTGCGGGCTGCCGGGCTCGGCCCAGGGCTCGCCGTCCTGGAACAGGAAGGCGCCGGAGGTCACCCAGTCGCTGTGCTTGATCCCGGAGCCGAACGACCAGCGCCCGCTGAGCCGGAAGCCGCCGGGGACCCGCTCGGCCCGGCCGGCCGGGGCGAGCACGCCCGCGGTGATCAGGTCCAGGTCGGGGTAGACGTCCTTGACCACGGACTGGTGCAGGAAGTTGGCCAGCAGGCCGCTGTTGGCGCCGATCACCGCGCACCAGGCGGCCGAGGCGTCGCCGTACGCGAGCGCCTCCACCACCTCCAGCTGCTCGATCGAGGTGAGTTCCGGGCCGCCCCAGGCGCGGGCGAAGCACATCCGGAACACCCCGGTGGTGCGCAGCAGTTCGACCACTTCGGCGGGCAGGGTGCGGTTGGCCTCGATCTCCGGGGCCTTCTCCCGCAGCACCGGCGCCAGCTCCTTGGCCCGGCGCAGGATCTCGGCGGCGTCCAGGGCCGCGGCGGCGCTCACCGGTCCACGTCCAGCAGCCCGGCGGGCATCGCGAACGGGGCCCGCGGGTCGGCCGGACCGACCTCGGAGACCCGGGTCTCGACCAGCTCGGCGGCGGCGGCCAGGCGCTGCTCGCAGGCGGCGAGGCTGTCGGCCTCGCAGACCACGAAGGAATGCCGGGCCAGGTAGCCGCCGGGGGGCAGCCGCAGCACGGTGCCGGTCGGGGCCATCGGCGCGGCGTGCAGCAGGCCGGGCGCGTCGCCGGGCTTCGGGAGGGTCAACTCCTCCAGCCGGCAGTCCTGTTCGGGGCAGCCGAAGCGGATGCCGGCCACCGCGGCACGGCTCGGGGCGGTCCGCGGGCGGCGGCCGACCGCGACGTCGAACAGCACCTCGCCGGGCTCGATGCCGGTGGCGATCCGGCCCAGCAGCGGGATCAGGTCGCCGCCGAGCCGGCCGTTGACCTCGATGATCAGCGGTCCGCGCGGGGTGAGCCGCAGCTCGGTGTGGGTGATGCCGTCCTCGACGCCGAGCGCCCGGTGCGCGTCGGCCAGCACGGCCAGCAGCGCGGGGTCGGCGAGCAGCGGGTCGGCGGCGTCGACGATGTGGCCGACCTCCTCGAAGTACGGCTCGTCGCTGCTGTACTTGCGGGCCAGGAACAGCGGCAGGTACTCGCCCCGGTGGACGGCGCCGTCCACGCTGATCTCCGGCCCGCCCGCGTACTCCTCGACGATCACGCTGGCCCGGTACGGCCCGGGGTCGACCCGGCTGGCGGACAGCGCGGTGTCGAACGCCGCGTCGAGCTCACCCTCGTCGGCGGCGAAGACCACACCGATGCTGGCGCCCATGGCGCGCGGCTTGAGCACCACCGGGTAGCCGATCCGGGCGGCGGCGGCGCGAGCCTCCGCCAGGTCGGTGGTGAGCGCGAAGCCGGGCTGGCGCAGTCCGGCGGCGGTGAGCACGGTGCGGGTGCGGTCCTTGTCGCGCACGCCGCGCACGCCGCGCTCGGACAGGCCGGGGACGCCGAGTTCGGCGGCCAGCAGGCCGGCGTCCAGCACCAGCGGCTCGTCCCAGCAGAGCAGGCCGACGATGTTCCGGCGGGCGGCGATCTCCCGGACGGTGGCGTTCATGGTGGCGGTGTCGAAGACGTCCGCGACCACGATCTCGTCGAAGTACTCGCGCTGCCAGGTCGGCCGCAGGTTGTTGACCAGCAGCAGTTCCAGCCCGGCGGCGCGGGCCCGGCGGCTCATCGGGCCGACCAGGTACTCGCGGTACTCCTTCAGCCCGCTGCCGATCACCAGCAGCGTGCCGGGTGTTGCTTCCTGACGTTCCGTCATGATTCCTCCGCTGCGCGGGAGTCGAGGTCGAACCGGACCAGTGCGGCGGCCTCGTCGGCCAGCCGGCGGGCCTCGGCGGGGGTGTCGGCGAGGGCGGTGACGATGCCGACCCGGTCCCAGGAGCTGCGCAGTCCGGCGGCCCGGTGGCCGGGGGCGATGCCGACCACGGCCAGTTGCACGCCCTCGGCGGCGGCGGCCGCGTCCAGGCCGTGCACGGCGGTGACGGTGCCGGGCCGGTCGGGGGCCAGGAAGGCGGCGGCGGTGGCCCGTTCGGCCTTGGCGGGCAGCGGGCCGGGGTCGTCGCCGCGCATCAGCGCGTAGTAGGCGCGGGTGAGGTCGACCGGGTAGGCGGCCTCGATCAGGTCGGTGATCGAGTCGCCGGGCAGCCGTCCGGCGCACTCGACCAGCACCGGGACGCCGTCGGCGAGGATCCACTCGCAGTGCAGCACGCCGGTGCCGAAGCCGACGGCGGCGGCCAGCCGTTCGGTCTCGGCGGCCAGCAGTTCGCAGGTGTCCGGCGGCAGTTCGGCCGGGACGGTGTGCCCGGCCTCGATCGGGTACCGGCCGGGGTAGAGCAGCTTGCCGGTGGTGTTGGCGAACACCGGGCGCCCGCCGGAGACCAGCATCTCGACGCTGAACTCCGGCCCCTCGACGTACTCCTCGGCCAGCATGGCGGCCGCGATCGGCCGGTCCGGGACGAACACGCCCTCGTCCTGGGCCTGCCCGAACGCCCAGGCCGCCTCGACCTCCTCCGGCCCGCGCACCACCAGGGTGCCGACCGAGGCCTGCCGGTTGGCGGGCTTGAGCACCGCCGGGCCGGGGTGCCGGGCCAGGAAGCCGGCCAGCCCGGCGGCGTCGGCGACCGGCTCGCTGGCCGGGTTGGCGATCCCGGCGGCAGCCGCGACCACCCGCAACTGGTGCTTGTCGCGCAGCAGTTGGGCCGCGCCCAGACCGGCCCCGGGCAGCCCGTAGCGCTCGGCGAGCCGGGCCGCGAACGGCACCGCGTACTCGACGGCGGGGATCACCGCGACCGGGTCGAGCCCGGGGTGGGCGGCGAAGAAGGCGTCCGCCCGGCCCGGCAGGTGGTACTCCCACTCGATCAGCCCGCGGGCGTAGTCGATGCCTTCGACGGCTTCGGCGAGGTGCCGCTTGCGGGCGACGTCCGGCTCCTCGACGTAGACCACCGAGCCGGTCTCCTGGAAGGCGGCCACGGCGGGTACCGCGAAGGCCACGTAGCCGACGATCAGCACCGGGCCGGCGGGGGTGGGGCGGGCGTTCATACGGTCTCCTCCACGGGTTCCGGATCGGTGTCCCGGCGCTCGGCGTCCGCCGGGCCCGCCCGGTGCTTGATGCCGAGCAGCGCGAGCACCCCGGCCAGACCGTTGACCAGCGCCATCAGCACCCAGAACCCGGCGTGCAGCCTGGTCCAGGCCCAGACGCCGAACAGCGGTCCGACCGCCGAGGCCAGCCCGGCCGCGGCCTGCATGGTGGCCAGGTAGCGGGCCTTGGCCGCGGCCGGGAAGGTCGCCGGGTGGGCGAACATGCTGGGCCCGGCGATCATCAGGCCGCTGACCGCGAGCACCGCGCCGAACAGCACGAACGCCCCGGAGTGCACGGCCAGCCCGTAGGCGGCCAGGCCGAGCGAGTTGACCAGGTGGCCGACGCCGACCGCCAGGTGGGTGGGGATGCGGGTGATGTACGCGGTGATCTTCAGCTCGCAGGTGATCAGCACCAGCGAGGAGGCGGTCAGCACCGCGCTGTACAGCCAGGTCGGGTAGCCGTCGTGGACGATCTCCAACGGCAGCGAGATCGAGGACTGCACGTAGGCGACCGTCCCGAGCACCACCGCGGCCAGGTAGGCCAGGTACGCCCGGTCCCGGAGCATCGCCGCGTACGCCGCCCGGCCGCCGGAGCGCCGCTCGGCCTTCGCCTGCGGGGCCGGCTCGGGCACCTGGTGCCGGGGCAGCAGCCGGTGGGCGAGCAGCGCGTAGACCAGGGTGGTGGCGCCGTCCAGCCAGAACAGCAGGTCCCAGTCGAGCAGGATCACGCCCGCGGCGATCAGCGGGGCGAGCGCCGCGCCGGTGTTCAGCGCGATCCGCATCATCGAGAACGCCATCACCTGGTAGCGCTCCGGCATCAGGTCGCTGAGCAGCACCGAGGCGGCCGGCCGGTACGCCTGGGCGCACAGCCCGGCGAGCGCGATCGCCACCAGCAGCGCCGGGACCCGCCCGGGCCGGGCCAGCAGCGGCAGCACCGCGACCAGCGGCGCGGAGCAGGCCATCGCCGCGACGATCGCGGTGCGCGCCCCGAGCCGGTGGGTGATCTCCCCGCCGAGCACGGTGCCGAACACGGTGCCCAGGCTGTAGGCGGCCAGCGCCAGGCCCGCGGTGCCGTCGGACATCCCCCGGTGCGTCAGGTACAGCACCAGGAAGGTCTGGACGAACGCGCCGAGCTGGTTGACCAGGACGCCGCCGAGCAGGTAGCGGACGGTGGCCGGGGTGGCCCGGAGCGTGTCGAGGACCCCGATCGGTGGCCCTTCGTCGGTCATGCCGCCTCCCTCACTGCCTCGGCGATGCGCTCCGCGACCAGCGGAGCGGTGGAGAACCCGCTGCCGCCGCAGGCGGCGCGGGTCCACAGGCCCGGGGAGACCCGGGCCAGCAGCGGGCCGCCGGTGGCGGCGTCCGCGGTGTAGTGGCAGACCCGGACGCCCGCCACGGGGTAGCGCTCCAGGTCGGGCAGGACGCCCTCGGCGGCCAGCCGGTCCAGGTACGGACGCTGGTCCTCGCCGCCGCTGTCGGTGTCCGCGACGGGGCGGCACACCGTGTCGGAGCTGAGTTTGAGCAGGGTGCCCGCGCCGGGCGGCAGCACCCAGCCGCGGCCCTCGCGGCCGAGGCCGCCCGCGGTGGGGGCGGCGTCCCAGCGGTCGCCGCCGGCCGGTCGGCCCAGGTAGAGCATGGTCTGCCGGTACAGGGTGACGGGGCTGTCGGCGAGCCGGCGCGTCCACGGGCCGCCGGCCAGCAGGGCCAGGTCGCCGCGGAGCACCTCGCCGGTGTCCAGCACGATCCGCCCGGAGCCGGTGAACACCGAGCGGACGGTGCTGTGCGGGCGCAGCGCCACCCCCGGCCGGGCGGTCAGCCAGCGGGCGGCGGCGCGCAGCACCCGGTCGGCGAGCAGCACGCCGCCGGTGCGCTCGCGCACCCCGACGGTGCCGGGCGGCAGGCCCAGCGGCGGGAGGTCGTCCGGCGCGGGCAGGTCGACCGGGACGCCGGCCTGCTCGGCCGCGGCGAGCAGCTCGTCGAGGCGGTCCGCGGGGTGGGCGGTGAGGACCCCGACCCGGCGGTACAGCGCGGTGCCGAGCAGGGTCTCCAGGTCCTCCCAGTGGCGGTGCGCGGCGAGCCGGCGGGCGGTGCCGTCGGGGTCGCCGGGCAGCAGGGTGCGGAGGGCGCGGTGCTGGTCGTGCGAGGTGGCGTCGGGGTTGGGCAGCGGGCCGCGTTCCAGCACGGTGACCCGGTGCCCGGCCCGGGCGCAGGCGACGGCGGTGAGCAGCCCGGTGACGCCCGCGCCGACCACCAGCACGTGCGCGGCGGCGCTGCCCGTGCTGCCGGTGGTGCCGCTGTCCGCCCGGACGGCGCTGCCCGTCCCGCCGGTGGTGGCGCTGCCCGTCCCGCCGGTGGTGGCGCTGTCCGCCCGGGCGGGGGCGGTGCTCACCGTCCGCCGCCGCGCACGCGGGTCGCCAGCCGGGGCAGGGCGCGGGGCAGGGCGGTGGTGGCGGTCGGTTCGGCGGGGATGGCGGGGTCGGGCAGGGCCTCGGCGCCGAGGTCGACCAGCAGCGGGGCGGCGCAGCGCAGGAACAGGTCGAGTTCGTGCCAGAAGTCGCCCGCGTCGGCGTCGGTGACCTCCCAGCGGTCGAGCCGGCCGAGCTGTTCGGTGAGGGTGAACGCGGCGGCGCTGAGGCTGAAGCGGCGCGGGCGCAGGGCGGCCGCGAAGCGTTCGGCGATCAGGGCGGCGGCGTGCCGGGAGCGGTCGCTGACCGGCAGCGGGCCGCGGTCGAGGTACGCCTCGGCCTTGGCGGCGACCCGGTTCCAGGGTTCGACCAGGCGCTGGCCGCAGACCCGGTCCATGGCGGCGCGGGTGAAGTTGGTGCGCTGGAAGTCCGGTCCGGTGACGGCCAGGTAGTAGCGGGCCAGGTCGCGCGGGACTTCGGCGGTGAGCTGGCGTCCGGTGACGACGTGGCCGCGGCTGGTGGAGAACTTGTCGCTGTCGAGTTCGTAGAACTCGTTGGTGACGAAGTGCGCGGGCAGGGCGAGTCCGCCGAGGGCCAGCAGCATGGCGGTGCCGGCCAGCGCGAAGGCGAAGCTGGCGTCGGAGCCGAAGAAGTAGACCACTTCGGGCCCGGCCTCCAGCGCCCAGTGCCGTTCCTCGTCGCCGGGCACCTCGCCGCGCGACTCGGCGGCCAGCGCGATGGCGTGCAGGCTCCAGGCGACTGTCTCGGTGTCGGAGTACAGCACCTGGCCGGGGGTCTCGGCGAACGGGGCGGGGATGCCCCAGTCGATCGGCAGGGTGATCGGGTAGTCGGGCAGCCGGCGGGCCATCAGCTCCTCGACCAGCTGGGCGAGCCGGGGCCGCATGGTGGGGGCGAGCCGGGCGAAGTGGCTGGCCAGGGCGGCCCGGTGCTCCTCCAGCGGCAGGACCAGGACCTCCTTCTCCCGCAGTTCGACCGGGAGTTCGGGGTGCCGGGTGGAGCGCGGGCCGAGCAGGTCGCCGGAGGCGATCCAGTGGCCGCAGTTCTCGCACAGTCCGGCGCAGCCCTCGGCCAGGCAGACCGGGCAGCCGCCGCGGACGTAGGCGTCGGTGAGGTACTCGCCGGTGGCCGGCAGGTACGGGAAGCGCACCTTGCGCAGCCGCAGGTGCCCCTCGCCGTGCAGCCGCTCGAAGAAGGTGCGGACGGTCTTCAGGTAGCGCTCGTCGAAGCGGACGAAGCCATCGGGGACGATGCCGGCCGCGGCCAGGGTGGCCTCGACCTGTTCGGCGGCGCGCAGCCGCAGTTCCTCGGGGGCCTCGCCGAGCCGGCGGGCGGTGGTGACGATGTAGTTCTGGGTGAAGTGGACGCCGGTGCCGAACAGGCTGTCGCGGCCGGTGGCGCGGGCGTAGCGGGCGCAGACGTCGGCGGAGAGGAACGGCCCGGCCAGGTGGCCCAGGTGCAGGTCCCCGTTGGCGGTGGGGCCGGGGGCGATCACCAGCAGCGCGGCCATCAGCGGGCACCGGCCGGGGCGAGGCCGTGGCGCTCCAGCAGGTCGCCGGTGATGTCGCGGGCCCGGTGGGCGAGCACGCTGATCAGCGAGTCGGCGATGCCGTGGGTGGCCTCGTTGACGCCCTGGAGGTAGAGCGCGGCGTCGGTGCCGGTGCCCAGGTCGACCCGGTAGTCGCGGCTGACGGTGACGTCGGACAGGCCGGTCTTGCCGGTCAACTCCCGTACCAGGGACGGCATCCGGCTGTCGTAGCCGGTGCCGAGCAGGACCAGGTCGCAGCTCATCTCGGTGACCTTGCCGGTGCGCCGGTCGCGCAGGTCGAGGACCACCTCGCCGTCCTCCTCGCGGGCGGCGAGCACCTCGGTCATCGCCCGGACCTCGGCCCGGCCGGTGCCGATCATCTTCTCCCGGTAGAGCAGCATGTACAGCTCGTCCAGGAAGGGCGGGGCGAGGGCCGCGTAGTTGGTGAACCGCATCTCGTCGAGGAGCTGGGCGCGGGTCTCGGCGGGGGCGTCGAAGAACTCGTCGACGAAGGACGGGTAGAACAGCTCGTTGACGAACTTGCTGGTCTGGTAGTTCTGTAGGCCGATCGAGCGGACCAGCATGGTGACGGTGGAGTTCGGCAGGTTCTCGTACAGCGCCATGAACATCTCGGCGGCGCTCTGCGCGCCGCCGACCACCACGGTGCGCAGCGGGGCGTCCTTGTCGACGGCGTTGATCCGGCTGCGGAAGCGGGCGCTGTGGATGAGCTTCTCGGCGGGCAGGTCGGCGAAGACCTCCGGGATGTGCATGTCGCGCCCGGCGCCGACGACCAGGTCGCGGCAGCGGACGGTGTCGCCGTCGGCGAGGGTGACCTGCCAGCCGATCAGCCGGCCGTCGGCGTCGTGGCGCGGCTCGGTGGCGGTGACCCGGGCGTCGTAGCGGATCTGCACCTTCTCCAGCGAGCGGGCCACCCACTGGAGGTAGTCGGAGAACTCCCAGCGGTGCGGGTGGAAAGTGCCCAGGTTGATGAACTGGTCGAGCCGGTCGTGCTGGTGCAGGAAGTTGAGGAACGAGAAGCGGCTGCGCGGGTCGCGCAGCGTCACCAGGTCCTTCAGGAAGGACACCTGGCTGCGGGCCCAGGGCATCAGCAGGTCGCGCTGCCACTTGATGTCCGGGGCCTGCTCCAGCAGCAGGGTGCGCTCGGCCAGTTCGGCCGATCCGCTCTCCTCGATCGCGGCGGCGAGGGCCAGGTTCGCCGGGCCGGCGCCGATCGCCAGTACGCCCACCTCTAGGTCAGCCACATCTTCCCCCTCGGGAACTCGGTTGAACTCGGTTTCGTCCAGGGCCGGTTGTCGTGTCGGCGTCGCGGCGGCGTCGCGTCGTCGCGTCGAGGAATCTAGGAAGCCGGGCTTCCCGGCGGGTAGGGCGCGCTTCCCGGCGGCGGGGGAAATTCCGGACGGGCGCGCGAAGGGCCCCGGGGGAGCTTCCCCCGGGGCCCTTCCGGCCTTCCCTACTTACGGGTGATGCGCAGCACGCCGGTCTCGGTGCCCTGGTAGAGGGTGCCGTCGGGCGCGGTGGTGCCGGTCATCTGGAGCGGGTTGTACAGCAGCCCGATGCCGAAGGCGGTGCTGGTGAGCTTGGCGCCGGTGGCCGGGTCGATCACGGCGTGCGCGTAGGTGGCGAAGGTCTGCGCGCCGATCGAGTCGGTCGGGCCGCTGACGGTGGCGGTGTAGATCAGGTTGTCGCCGAGCGAGAGCCGGGGCAGCGCCGCCGACTTGACGTCGCTCTCCCAGACGGTGGCGCAGCCGGTGCCGCTCTCGTTCAGGTCGACCCGGGCCAGGCCGCCCTGGTAGGAGGCCGAGGACGGGACGCTGGCGGGCGCGCCCTCGGGCAGCGCCGGGTACGGGTAGCCGTAGGTGTTGGTGACGAACACGCTGCGGCCGGAGGCGATCACCGCGTCCTCGGTGCCGCTGGCGGCCCACTTGGTGAGCACCGGCGTGGCGCAGACCGGCGCCGGTCCGGCGTCGACCTTGTAGACCAGCAGGTTCTCGTGCGGGGCGGCGTTGTCGGTGAGGGTGACGTACTCGGTGCCGGTGCCGGGCCCGAAGAAGCTGGGCGTGGCGCCGGTGCCCCAGCTGAGCTGGCCGGGCTTGCGGCCGGGGCCGCGGTCGTAGGGGCGCGCCACTGCACGACGGGCGTGCCGTCGGCGGCCTGGCCGAGCAGGTAGAGGGCGTGGTCGGTGGCGACGGCGGTGTGGCCGGGGACGGTGGAGATGCTGTTGGCGACGCCCTCGCCGGTGGCCAGGGTGCGCACCGCGCCGGTGGCGGTGTCGGCGGTGCCGATCACGCCGCCGCCGGTGGCGAACCAGACCTTGCCGTCCCAGCCGGGGCTGAGGCCGACGATGTTGTCGCCGGACGGGACGGCGCCGGCCAGCGGGGTGCTCTGGTCGACGGTCAACTGCCAGCCGCTGCCCGCCCGGTGGTGGCCGATCCGGAGCAGGTTGTCGTTGCCGTCGACGCCGACCAGCCGGTCGTCCTGGTCCAGGTAGGCGTACACGCCGCCGAACAGCGCGCCCTTGGGCAGCTCCAGCGAGGCGAGGTCCTTGCCGTTGGCCGGGTCGAGCAGGTGCACGGTCGGGGTCTGGCCGAAGATCGTGGTGCAGAGCGCGACGGGGTAGCCGTCCCGGCCGACGGTGACGGTCGGGCAGGCCGAGGCGAGCGCGGTGCGGCTCCAGTTGACGGCGCCGGTGCCGGGCCCGGCGTACGGGGTGGTGTCGCTGGACGCCGAGTCGCCGTGCATCCCGGCGTTGCCGTTCGGGGCGGTCGCCGGGTTCTGCGGCGGCAGCGGTCCGAAGGCGGTGGCGGCGAGCGCGGCGGCCAGGGCGAGGGCGGGGAGCAGCAGTCGTGAGCGCATGGCAGGTCCTGTTCCGGGAGTCGGACGTGTTCCGCCGGGAGCGGAAGGAAAGGACGCCGAACGGCACCGGGGCAGGAAGGCGCGGGGCCGCTCGGCGGAGTGCGTGAGCGGCCCTCGGCAGGAGGGAGGGGAGCGGGCCGCGTCAGCCGACGCGGCGACACCCCGTCGTGGTGGCACGGCCATGGTCGACATGGCGGCGGCTCACCAGCAGGGTCATGTCAGGCACCCTAGCGCCGCCACCCCGCCCCCCGCCGCCCCCGTCCCACCCCTCGGACGGCCCCCTGACCTTCCGTCACCGCCCTTTCCTCCAGGCGCACTCGATACCGGTGCCGCCTCCGCTCCCCCGCGCCCGCCCCGCGACGCGGGAGCCGGTGCGGGTCGTCAGAGCATCCGCTGCGCGGTCGCGGCCCGGGCCAGCAGGGCCTCGGCCTCGGCGGTGCGGCCCTGGGCGGTGAGGATCCGGGCCCGGTACTCCATGGCGTGGGCGTCGCCCAGTTCCTCGGCGCGCAGGAAGGCGTGCACGGCCCGGTCGAGGTCTCCGCGGCTGCGGAAGGCCACGCCCAGCGCGGTGATCGGGAACGCCTCGTCCTGGGCCAGGATCACCGGCGCCCACCGCTCCACCCCGGCCCGGTCCCCACGTTCCAGGGCCTGCCTGACCAGGCCGAGCATGGCGTCCGGGTCGCCGAGCGCGGCAACCTGTTCCCAGATCACCTGGGCCCGGTTGCTGTCCCCGGCCATCGAGTGGTGCGTACCCAGGTTGAACCCGGCCACGGTGTTCCCGGCCGCCCAGGCGCGTTCCCAGCAGTACAGCGCGCCGGCCGGGTGGCCGTTCGAGTGGAACAGCGACCCCAGCTCACCCAATGCGACCTCGTCGCCGGCGTCCGCGGCGGCCAGCAACGCGGTCAGCTCCTCGTCCGGCGGCCAGCCGGACGTCCCGGCCGCCCCCGGCGTCCCCGCCGACGCTTCCTGACGGTTCCGGCGCCACCACCGCCACCCCACCGCGACCACTCCCACCGCACCCGAACCACCGTGACCCGGTGATGATGCCACCCCGCCCCGGACGCCCGTCCGGCGGCCCGGCCGGTTCCGGCGGGCCGGGGCGGGGCATGGCTCGGGGGGACGGTCGGGCGCGGGGTGGGAGGGGGCGCGGTGGGTACGGAGTGGGCGCGGACGGGAGAGTTTCGGGGACGGGACCGGCGACTTCGCGGGGCTGACGGAGCGGCTGGAGTACCTGCGCTGGCTGGGGGTGGACGCGGTGTGGCTGAACCCGTGCTTCGTCTCCCCGTTCGGCGACGCGGGCTACGACGTGGCGGACTTCCTGGCCACCGCGCCCCGCTACGGGACGTCGGAGGAGCTGGCGGAGTTCACCGACGCGGCCCGGCGCGGCGGCATCCGGGTGCTGCTGGACCTGGTCGCGGGCCACACCTCCGACCGGCACCCGTGGTTCGTCCGCTCGGCCGCCGACCCGGACGACCACCGCTACGTCTGGGCGGACCGCCCGGCACCCGGGTACGTGGCCTCGCCGGGCGGCCGGCCCGGCTGGTACCGGCCGAACTTCTTCGACTTCCAGCCCGCGCTGAACTTCGGGTACGCCCGCACCGACCCGGCCGAGCCGTGGCGGCAGCCGGTGGACGCCGAGGGCCCGCGGGCCAATCGGGCGGCGCTGCGCGAGGTCATGGCGCACTGGTTCGGCCTGGGCGTCGCGGGCTTCCGGGTCGACATGGCCTCCTCGCTGGTCAAGGACGACCCCGGGTTCACCGAGACCGGCCGGCTGTGGCGCGAGACCCGGGCCTGGATGGACGCGCACCACCCCGACCGGGTGCTCCTCGCCGAGTGGGGCGACCCGGCCCGGTCCGTCCCGATGGGCTTCCACGGCGACTTCTTCCTCCAGTTCGGCGGCCCCACCGGGGGCGCGGCGCTGCGCTCGCTGTGGAACAACGGCGCGGGCACGGTGCACGAGGAGTGGCCCGAGCAGCCCTGCTACTTCGATCCGGACGGGCGCGGCTCGATGCGCCCGTTCCTCGCCGAGTGGGACCGCGCCGCGCGGGCGACGGCCGGGCGGGGCTTCGCCGCGCTGCCGACCGCCAACCACGACTTCTCCCGGCTGGCCTGCGGCCCGCGCACCCGCGAGCAGCTGGCCGCGGCGTTCGCCTTCCTGCTGACCTGGCCGACCGTCCCGGCGATCTACTACGGCGACGAGATCGGCATGCGCTTCGTGCCGGACCTGCCGGACACCGAGGGCAGCGTGCTGGGCCCGCGCTACAACCGGGCCGGTTCGCGCACGCCGATGCAGTGGGACGCGACGCCCGGCGCCGGGTTCTCCACCGCCCCCGCCGACCGCCTCTACCTGCCGCCGGACCCGGCCCCGGACCGCCCCGACGTCGCCGCCCAGCGCGCCGACGAGACCTCCCTGCTGCACCAGGTCCGGCAGTTGATCGCACTGCGCCGCGCGCACCCCGGCCTCGGCCCGGACGCCCCGGTCGAACTGCTGCACACCGGCTACCCGCTGGCGTACCTGCGCGGCGGGCGCCACCTGGTGGTGGTCAACCCGCGCCGCACCCCCGCCTGCCTCCCGGTGGAACGCGACCTGCCGGGACGGCTGCTGCTCGGGCGGGGCGTGTCGCTGACCCACTCGGTGCTGCGCGCGGAGGGCTTCTCGTACGGGGTCTTCACCCGCTGACCCGGGCCCGCACCCGTCCCGGAATCCGGCCCGGCCCGGCCCCCGACCCCGGCACCGGCGCTTCCCGACATTCGGTCGGAAACCGGACCGCCCGCGCGGCGCTAACATGCCGTCAGAGTGAGCGTTCCGGACGGGAGTTGACGATGGTCGAACTGGTGGTGGGGTCGCGCGCCAGCCAGCTGGCGCGGGCCCAGGTCAAGGAGTTCCTCGCCCCGCTGCGCGAGCGCTTCCCGGACGTCGTGTTCCGCCACCGGGTGATCCTGGAGGACGGCGACCTCGACCGGAAGTCCGACCTGCGCGAGGTCTCCGAACGCGGCGGCGGCGCCGCGTTCGCCGGACGGCAGGCCGCCGCCCTGCTCGACGGCGAGGTCGACGTGGTCGTCCACTCCCTCAAGGACCTGCCCACCGCCGACCCCGACGGCCTGGTGCTGCTCCCCTCCCCGCCGCGCGCCGACGTCCGGGACGCCCTGTGCGGGGCCGCCCTCGCCGACCTCCCGGCCGGCGCCCGGGTCGGCACCTCCGCCGCCCGCCGGATCGCCCAACTCCTGCACGTGCGGCCCGACCTGGCCCCCGAGCGAATCCGCGGCAACGTCCCGACCCGGCTGGCCCGGCTGCGCACCCTGGACGCGGTCGTCGTGGCCGCGGCCGGCCTGCACCGGCTCGGCCGCGCCGGGGAGGCCGCCGAGTTCCTCCCGCTCGACCGCTTCCCGCCCAGCCCCGGGCAGGGCGCCCTCGGCATCCAGGTCCGCGCCGACGACGCCAAGGCCCGCGAACTGCTCGCCGGCACCGGCGATCCCGGCACCGACGCCGAGGTCCGCGCCGAACGCGCCATGCTCGCCGAACTCCACGGCGGCTGCTCCGTCCCGGTCGGCGCCCTCGCCACCACCGCCGACGGCATCCTCACCCTGCACGGCCAGATCACCTCCCCCTGCGGCACCCGGCAGATCGAGGCCCGCCTCTCCGGCACCCCGGCCGGCCCCGAGAAGCTCGGCCGCGCGGTGGCCGGCCTGCTCCTCGACCAGGACGCCGAGACCCTGCTGCGCGGACCGCGCCCGCGCCCGCTCGCCTGAACGGGTGCCGGAACGCACCGACCGATTGCCGCCGGCGCCCGGCGCCCGCCCGGACGAGGCTCGACGCCATGGACAGCAACCGACTCGAAGGACACGTCGCCCTGGTGACCGGCGGCAGCCGGGGCATCGGCGCCGCCATCGCGCTGCGGCTCGCCGCGGAGGGCGCCGACGTCGCCCTGACCTACCGCCAGGACGCCGAACGGGCCGAACAGGTGGCCCGGCAGATCGAGGGACTGGGCCGCCGGGCCCTGGCGATCCGGGCCGACAGCGCGGACGAGACGGCCCTGACCGGCGCGGTGGCACGCACCGTGCGCACGCTCGGCCGACTGGACGTGCTGGTCAGCAACGCGGCCGCCTTCCCCGCCGGCCCGCTGGACGGGGTCGGCACGGCGCAGCTCGACGCCGTCCTGGCCGTCAACGTCCGCGCCCCGTTCCTGCTGGCCCGGGCCGCCGCGGCGCACCTGCCGGAGGGCGGCCGGATCATCGGCATCGGCAGCAACATCGCCGACCGGGTCCCCTTCCCCGGCCTCGCCCTGTACGCGATGACCAAGACCGCCCTGGTCGGCCTGACCAAGGGCCTGGCCCGCGAACTCGGCCCGCGCGGCATCACCGTCAACCTGGTCCACCCCGGTCCGACCGACACCGACGCCAACCCCGCCGACGGCCCCGGCGCCAGCGCGATCAGCGGCCTCACCGCCCTCGGCCGCTACGCCGCCCCCGCCGAGATCGCCGCCACCGTCGCCCACCTGGCCGGGCCCGACGCCGGGTACGTCACCGGCGCGGTGATCGCGGTGGACGGCGGCTTCTCGGCCTGACCGCCCCGGCCCTGGGCGGCCCTGGGCGGCCCTGGGCGGTCAGAGCACCAGGTCGTCGTGCTCGTCGAAGATCCAGCCGTCCTCGTACAGCACCTCGAACAGGTGGCCGTCGGGGTCGGTGAAGTACCCGCTGTGCCCCCAGGGGTTCGGGCCGGCCGGGCGGGTGACGGCGGCGCCCAGCTCGGCGGCCCGGGCCATGACCCGGTACACCTCGTCGGCGCTGCGGGCCACGTACGCCAGGGCGAAGCCGGCGAAGCCGCCCGGCCCCGGGTCGGGCAGCCCGGCGTCGGCCGCGAAGTCCGCCCGGGACTGGAACCCGACCGCGACGCCGCCCAGTTCGAACAGCGCGAACCCGTCCGAGCCGGCCGCGGACCGCCGCCAGCCCAGCTCCTGGTAGAACGCCACCGAGGCGGCGACGTCGCGCACCCCGAGCAGGATCAGGTTGAGTCGCTGACGCATGTCTTCCTCCGGTGGCCGTGTCCGGCGCGCCATCCTGCCACCCGCCGCCGACAACCCCGTCCGGCGCCCGCGGGCTCAGCCGCGCAGCCCGTCCCCGAGCAGCAGCAGGCCGAGCGCCAGCGCCGCCGCCGCGATCACCGCCAGGAAGGGGGCGCGGCTGCGGGGCGGGGCGAGCAGGGTGGCCAGGGCGGGCGGGGCGGTGACGGCGAGGGCGGGCCAGCCGGGGGCGAGCAGCAGGGCCGCGGCGGTCGCGGCGAGGACGGCGACGGCCGCCGAGGCGCGGCGGCCCAGCCGCTGGGGCAGGCCGCGGATGCCGGCGGCGCGGTCCGCGACCAGGTCGGGCAGCACGTTGGCGAAGTGCCCGGCGACACCGAGCAGCGCGCCCGCGCCGAGCACCCCGGGGGCGGGCCAGGGCCGTCCGGGCAGGGCGAGCGTCACGAACGCCGGCAGCAGCGCGAAGGCCACCGCGTACGGGAGCCAGGACCAGGCGGTCGCCTTCAGCCGCAGGTTGTACGCCCAGCCCGCGGCCACCGCCACCAGGTGGACCGCCGCCGCGGCCACCCCGCAGGCCGCCGAGAGCAGCACGCAGCACACCACCGCCCAACGGGTGGCCCCGGCGACCTGCCCCGCCGTCACCTCCGCCGCGGCGAGCGGCTTGTCGGGCCGCCCCGCGTCCGCGTCCCGCCGCCGGTCGATCAGGTCGTTGCTCCACCCGATCGACAACTGCCCGGCCCCGACCGCACCGGCGGTGAGCACCGTGCCGAGCGCGCCGCGCCCGGCCGCCGCGGCCATCGCGGCGGCCAGGGCGGTCACGGCGGCGGAGGGCGCGGGGTGGCAGGCCCGCAGCAGGGCCCCGATCCGGGCCCGGGTCACCACCGCTGCGCTGCTCACACCGGCCAGGCTAGGGGGTGCGCGGCGGATCGCCGCCGAGGACATGGACGAATCGCCAAGATCCCCTCCAGCAAAGGCAGTCCACCCGCCCCGCGCGGCCCGGCGGACCCCATGACCCCCGACCCGCCCATGACCGCCCAGGTCCGCTCAGGCCCACCCGGGCCTGCCCCCGGAAGGAGGAACCGACAGCGGAGGGCCCCGGTTCCGCCGCCCGTGCCATCGGGACGCCGGGCCATCATCCCCGCCTGCGGGCCGATCCCGTCGACAGCGGCGGCCGGTGCCCAGGAGCCCGTGATTGACGCTCCGTCACCGGCCGAGACGCGCCCGGCCGGGCGAATTGACCGGTTCTCTCCGCATCTTCCCTATTCTGGGCCGGTGACGCGGATCGCGGCTGTGCACGGAGTGCTCCCGGCCCACCGCTACGGGCAGCGGGAGTTGGCCGGGCGGTGGCGGCGCTGCGCCCGGGCGCCGGGCAGGCGGGGGCGTTGGCGGAGCGGTTCTTCGCGGGGGCGGGGGTGGAGTTCCGGCACCTGGCGTTCCCGTTGGAGCGCTATCCGGAGCTGGGCGGTTTCGGCCGGGCCAACGACGCCTGGCTGACGGCCGCCGCCGAGCTCGCCGAGCGGGCCGCCGCGCGGGCCCTGGACGAGGCCGAAATCCCCTCCCACCGGGTCGACTTCGTGGTCTCCACCACGGTCACGGGCATCGCGGTCCCGTCCCTGGAGGCCCGGTTGGCGCCCCGGCTGGGGCTTCGCGAGGACATCCGGCGGCTGCCGCTGTTCGGGCTGGGCTGCGCGGGCGGGGCGGCGGGGGTCGCGGCGGTGGACGACCTGCTGGCGGGCCGTCCGGACGGGGTGGCGCTGCTGCTGGCCACCGAGCTGTGCTCGCTGACGCTCCAGCGCGCCGACACCTCGGCGGCGAACCTGCTGGCCACGGCGCTGTTCGGGGACGGCGCGGGCGCGCTGGTCGCGGTCGGCGACGCGGCCGGCGACGCGCTCGGCCGCACCGGGCCCGAGGTGGTGGCGACCCGCAGCCGGCTGTACCCGGGCACCGAGCGGCTGCTCGGCTGGGAGGTCGGCGACTCCGGGTTCGGCATCCTGCTGGGCGCCGAACTCCCGGAGTTGGTACGGCTGCACGTGGGCGAGGAGGTGGCGTCCTTCCTGGCCGCGCACGACCTCAAGCCGGGCGACGTGACGGCCTGGATCTGCCACCCGGGCGGCCCCCGGGTGCTGGACGTGCTGGAGGAGGAACTCGGCCTGCCCGCCACCGCGTTGGCCCCGAGCCGGGCCTCGCTGGCGCGCTGCGGCAACCTCTCCTCGGCGTCCGTGCTGCACATCCTGCGGGACGTGCTCGCGGCCGGCCCGCCGCCGCCCGGCTCGTACGGGCTGATGCTGGCGCTCGGGCCCGGCTTCGCCTCCGAACTCGTCCTCCTGCGCTGGTAGTCGAAGATGATCCCCTACACCGTCCTGATCGCGCTGGTCGCCGTGGAGCGGCTGGCGGAACTGCTGGTCGCCCGCCGCAACGCCGCCTGGAGCCTGGCCCGGGGCGGCGTCGAGTACGGGCGGGGGCACTACCCGGCGATGGTGGTGCTGCACACCGCGCTGCTGGCCGGTTGTCTGCTCGAAGTCCGGTACGCGGGGCGGTCGTTCCTGCCCGTGCTGGGCTGGCCGATGCTGGCGCTGGCGCTGGGCGCGCAGGGGCTGCGCTGGTGGTGCATCCGGACGCTGGGGCCGCGCTGGAACACCCGGGTGATCGTGGTGACGGACCTGCCGCTGGTCTCCGGCGGCCCGTACCGGTGGCTGCGGCACCCCAACTACCTCGCGGTGGTGGTCGAGGGCTTCGCGCTGCCGCTGGTGCACACGGCGTGGGCCACCGCGCTCTGCTTCACGGTGCTGGACGCCTGGCTGCTGGCCACCCGGCTGCGCTGCGAGGACGCCGCGCTGACCCGCTGCCGGGTGGCCGGGTGATCGACCTGCTGGTGGTCGGCGGCGGCCCGGCCGGGCTGGCCACCGCGATCCACGCGGCCCGCGCGGGGCTGGCCACCACCGTCCTGGAGCCGCGGCCGACGCCGATCGACAAGGCGTGCGGCGAGGGCCTGATGCCGGGCGCGGTGCGGGCCCTGGAGCGGCTGGGCGTCGAGGTCGGGGGCCGCCCGTTCGCGGGCATCCGCTACCTGTCCGCGGACGGCGCCCGCACCGCCGAGGCCCGCTTCCGCACCGGGTACGGCCTGGGCGTGCGCCGCACCGCCCTGCACGCCGCGCTCGCCGCCCGCGCCGAACAGCTCGGCGTCCACCGCCTCACCACCCGGGCCGACGGACTGCGGCTGGACCGACACTCGGTCAGTGTCGGCGAGTTGACCGCCCGCCACCTGGTCGCGGCGGACGGCCTGCACTCCCCCGTCCGCCGCGCCCTCGGCCTGCACCTGCCCGCCCCCGGGCGGCACCCGGCCCGGTACGGGCAGCGGCGGCACTTCGCGGTCCGGCCGTGGAGCGACCTGGTCGAGGTGCACTGGTCGCGGCACGCCGAGGCGTACGTCACGCCGATCGCGGACGGGACGGTCGGGGTCGCCGTGCTCGGCACCGCCCGCCTCCCGTTCGACCGCCAACTCGCCTCCTTCCCCGCCCTGTTGGACCGCCTCGGCGACGCACCAGCCGGCCCGGTCCGGGGCGCGGGCCCCCTGCGGCAGCGGGCCGGGGCCCGGGTGCACGGCCGGGTCCTGCTGGTCGGCGACGCCGCCGGCTACCTGGACGCCCTCACCGGCGAAGGCGTCGCCCTCGCCCTGGCCTCCGCCGAGACCGCCGTCCACTGCCTCACCACCGGCCGCCCCGCCACCTACGAACGCGCCTGGCACCGCGCCACCCGCCCCTACCGCCTCCTCACCTCCGCCCTCCTGACCACCCGCCACCACCCCTGGCTGGGCCCCCGCATCGTCCCCCTCGCCGCCACCCTCCCCCCGCTCTTCCGCACCGCCGTCAACCTCCTGGCCCGCTGACCCGGACCGGGCCGGCGGGTCGGGCGACCCGCCCGGGGAACCACCCTCCGCACCGGACCGGCGACGCGGAGTGACGCCGACGGGCCGTTGCGCGGGGGGCGCGGGACACTGGGGGTATGAGCGAGTCCGGAGACATATTCCACCCGCCGGTCGTGGTCCGCCCGCCGACCCGCGGGGTGCGGCCGTACCGGCGGGTGGAGATCTACGGGCGGACGGTGGGGCGGGCGACCGGGCCGGAGGAGGTGGTGGAGCTGATCCGGCGGGCGGGGGTCGCGGAGCCGGACCTGGACGATCCGGACCTGGTGGGGTGGCGGGGCGGGGACCGGACGGTGTGGGGGCGGACGGCGTGAGGCGGTCGTGGCGGGTCAGGGGGCGGGGAGGGCGCGGAGGTAGGCGCGGACCGCTCCGGAGGTCTCGTCGGGGCGGCCGATGACCAGCAGGTCCGGCCCCGGTGCGGTTCCGTGCAGGGGGCGGTAGGTGAGGCCGGGCAGGGTGATCCGTTCGGTGGCGGCGGGGACGAGGGCCACGCCCGCGCCGGCCGAGGCGAGGGCGAGGACGCCGAGGGTGCTGCCGACCACGCGGACCCGGGCGCGGTCCTTCTCGGCGGCGGGCCGGATCCGGGACAGGACGGTCTCGTCCTCCTCGCGGCCGGCGAAGACGATGAGGTCGTGGGTGGCCAGCGCGGCGGCGGTCACGGCGGGGGCGGAGGCCAGTTCGTGGTCGGAGCGCAGGGCGACGGAGAGCGGGGTGGGCGCGCGGCGGGTGACCCGCAGGCCGTCGGCGTCGCCGAGGGCGAGGTCGGGGCAGTAGCCGAGGTCGAGCGTGCCGTCGCGCACCGCCTGGACCTGGGCGGCGGGCGGGAGTTCGGTCAGGGCGAGTCCGACCCGGGGATGGGCCAGGCGGAAGTCGTGCAGGTCGTCGGGGAGGACGCCCTGGAGGACGGCGACGCCGGAGAAGCCGATCCGCACCGTCCCGGTCTCGCCGCGCACGGACTGCCGGGCGGCCCGCAGGGCCCGGTCGGCCTGCGCCAGGGTGCGGCGGGCCGCGGGGAGCAGCAGTTCGCCGGCCTCGGTCAGCTCGACGCTCCGGCTGGTCCTGGTGAACAGCCGCCCGCCCACCTCGCGCTCCAGGGCCTGCACCTGGGCGCTGAGGGTGGACTGGGTGACGTTCAGCCGGGCGGCGGCCCGGCCGAAGTGCCGTTCGTCGGCGACGGCGACGAAGTAGCGCAGGTGCCGCAGTTCCACGGACCGCCTCCCGTCCATCGTCCGCAGCGATCGTTCGATCGTATCTTTCGGTTGGATCTATCGCTCTCCGGAGCGAAGACTGGACGCATGAACGCGACACTCCAGGACCGACAGGACATCGCCGACCTCATGACCGGGTGGATCCACCGCGACCTGGGCGACTGGGAGCGGCTGAAGGGCCTCTTCCACCCGGACGGCCGGATCGAGATCACCTGGTTCGAGGGGCCGGCGCACGAGTTCGTCGACGCGTCCGCCCGGATGGGGGCCTCCGCCTTCCGCACCAAGCACCTGATCACCGCGCCCGTGGTGACCTTCTCCGCGGACGGCACCCGCGCCGTCAGCGAGACCAACGCCGTCATCATCGGCGAGAACACCGACCTCCGGCTGGGCTGCGAGGGCCACAACCGGTTCGTCGACCGCCTGGAGAAGCGAGACGGGGTGTGGCGGATCAGCGACCGCAAGAGCGTCTACGACTTCGCCTCGTTCACCTTCCCGGCCGGCCCCGTCGACATCGACCCGCGGGCGGTCGACCGGCACCCCCGGGAGTACGCGGCCCTCGCCTACCTGCTGGAGGCCACCGGCTACCCGGTGGGCCGGGTCTTCGCGACCAGGGGCAGCGAGCTGGAGCGCGACCTCAAGGAGTCCGCGTCCGCCTGGCTGCACGAGCGGACGGACGGCTGACGACCCGCCCGCCGCGCGCCACCGCGCGCACCCCCGCCGCCACCCACGAAGGACGTCGAACAGCACGATGAGACTGATCACCATCGAGGAACACACCCTGCACCCCGGCGTGGCCCGGGCCTCCGCCGCCCGCACGGCCGAGGTGAGCCCCGGCTTCGGCGCGTCCTACGCCCCGGCGAGCGGCCTGCCCTACAGCCCGTCGGCCGAGGTGCTGGAGGATCTGGACGAGGGGCGGCTGGCCGCCATGGACGCCGAGGGCATCGACCTCCAGGTGCTGTCCAACCTCACCACCCAGTACCTGCCCGCCGACGTGGCGCCGGAGCTGGTCCGCGACGTCAACGACCGCCTCGCGGCGGCCGGTGAGCGCCACCCCGGCCGGTTCGCGGCCTTCGCGTCCCTGCCCACCACCGCCCCGAGCACGCCCCGGACGAACTCCGCCGCGCGGTCCAGGAGTTGGGTCACGTCGGCACCCTCATCCACGGCCGGACCGACGACGAGTTCCTCTCCGCCGAGCGCTTCGAGCCGATCCTGCGCACCGCCGCCGAACTGCGCGTGCCGATCTACCTGCACCCGGCGCCGCCGAGCCGGGTCACCGCCGCCGACAACTACGAGGCGGGCCTGGCCCCGGTCGTCGCCACCCGGTTCGCGACCGCGGCCTGGGGCTGGCACAACGAGTCCGGCATCCACTTCGTCCACCTGGTGCTCAGCGGCGTCCTCGACCGCCACCCCGAGCTGCAGTTCATCCTCGGGCACTGGGGCGAGGCGGTCCCCTGGTACCTGGACCGCCTCGACGAGGCCCTGCCGCGCAAGGCCACCGGCCTGGACCGCACCATCGGCGAGTACGTCCGGCAGAACTCCTACTACACCCCAGCGGCATGTTCACCGCCCCCCACCTGCGCTTCTGCACCGACCTGCTCGGCACCGACCGCATGATCCACTCGGTCGACTACCCGTTCGTCGGCAACGCCGGAGCCCGCGCCTTCCTGACCGGCTCCGGCCTCTCCGAGGACGCCCAACACGACATCGCCCACCGCAACGCCGAACGCCTCCTCGGCCTCTGACCGACCCGCCGGGCGGACCTGTCGCGGGACGCCGCTCAGACCGCCCGGCGGTAGAGCCAGACGCCGAGCGGGGCGAACACGGCGATGATCCCGGCGTCCCAGGCGAGGGCCTGCCAGACCTGGGTGCCGAGCGGGCCGCCGACCATCAGGGCGCGGACGGCCCCGGCGGTGACGGTGACGGGCTGGTGGTTGGCGAAGACCTGGAGCCAGCCGGGCATGGTCGAGGTCGGGACGAACGCGGAGGAGGCGAAGACCAGCGGGGCCAGGACGGGGAAGGCGGCGGCGGTCGCGGTCTCCGGGTCGCCGACGGCCAGGCCGACGACGGCGAAGACCCAGGACATCGCGAGCCCGAAGGCCAGCACCAGCAGCGCGCCGGCCAGGAACGCCAGGACGCCGTTGTGGATCCGGAAGCCGACCAGGAAGCCGACGCCGGTCATCAGCGCGACCACGAACACGTTCCGGGCCAGGTCGGCGGTGGTCCGCCCGGAGAGCACCGCGGAGCGGGCCATCGGCAGCGAGCGGAAGCGCTCCATCAGCCCGGTCTGCAGGTCGCCGGCCAGGCCGATCGCGGTGTTGACCGCGCCGAACGTGACGACCTGCACGAACACCCCGGGCATCAGGTAGTCGACGTACGAGACGCCGTGCAGGACCGCGCCGACCACCCCGCCGAACACGTACCGGAACATCAGCACGAAGACGATCGGCTGCACGGTCGAGAAGATCAGCAGCCGCGGCACCCGGCGCAGCGCGATCAGGTTGCGCCCGGCGACGGCCAGCCCGTCCCGGACGGGGGCGAGCAGGCGGTCGAGCAGCGGCGGTT
Organism: Kitasatospora fiedleri; assembly: GCF_948472415.1. Taxonomy (NCBI): domain Bacteria; kingdom Bacillati; phylum Actinomycetota; class Actinomycetes; order Kitasatosporales; family Streptomycetaceae; genus Kitasatospora; species Kitasatospora fiedleri. The sequence goes on from NZ_OX419519.1 coordinate 1,803,045, forward strand.
CCAGGGGGCGGCGACGGTCATGACGGCGGGTCTCCTGCGGCGGAGGATGCGGCGGGGGGCGCGGCGGGCGGGCCGGTCCCGGTGCGGTGGCCGGTGAGGGCGAGGTAGACGTCGTCGAGGCTGGACTCGCGGACGGCGATGGTGCGCGGGGTGAGCCGTTCGGATTCGAGCGCGTGCAGGACGTCCATCAGCAGCAGCGAGCCGTCCGCGCTGGGCAGGCGCAGCACCGCGCCGTCGCGTTCGGGGGTGTACCGGAGGCGGTCGGTGAGCAGGGCGGCGGCGCGGGTGGCGCGCGGGTCCTCGCCCATGCCGAGTTCGAGGACGGTCGTGCCGAGGCGGGACTTGAGGTTGTGCGGGCTGTCGTCGGCGACCACCCGCCCCTCGGCGAGGACGGCGACCCGCTGGGCGAGCCGGTCGGCCTCCTCCAGGTACTGGGTGGTGAGCAGGACGGTGGTGCCCTCGGCGACGAGTTCGCGGATCAGCTCCCAGAGCGCGGTGCGGCTCTGCGGGTCGAGGCCGGTGGTGGGCTCGTCGAGGAACAGCACGGGCGGTTCGGGGACGAGTGCGGCGGCCACGTCGAGCCGGCGGCGCATCCCGCCGGAGTAGGTGCGCACCGGTCGGTCGGCGGCCCGTTCGAGGTCGAAGCGGGCCAGCAGGTCGGCGGCACGCGGGTCGCGGCGGTGGCGGGGCAGCTGGGTGAGGCGGCCGATCAGGCGGAGGTTCTCCCGGGCGGTCAGGTTGGGGTCGACGGCGGCGTACTGCCCGGCGAGTCCGATCAGGCGGCGGACGGCGGCCGGGTGGGCGGCCACGTCGGTGCCGAGCACCTCGGCACGGCCGGAGGTGGGCCGGATGATGGTGGTCAGGATGCGGATCGTGGTGGTCTTGCCCGCGCCGTTCGGCCCGAGCAGGCCGAACACGGTGCCGGGCGGGACGGCGAAGTCGACGCCGTCCAGGGCGACGAAGTCCTTGAAGCGCTTGCCGAGCCCCTGGACCCGGATCGCGCTGCCGGTGCCGCCGGTGCCGCCGGTGTCGCCGGTACTGCCGGTACTGCCGGTTCCGGCCGACTGGGTGGTCATGGGCGCCCCCTCGGGCGAGTGGTACCCCTCCAGTGTCCGCCTGCCCGGGCGAGGGGCGAATCGGGCGCGGGGGCGGGCGGGGGACGGGCCCCGGGGTGGGCCTTCCGGGGCAACGGGGTCCCTCCTGGTGCGGAGCGACCCGGCTCTGGAGTGGCCGGGCGGCGGCCGGCGGGGGTGGATGGTCTCCAGTGCCGCGCCGTCCCCTGGAGCCCCGATGCCCCGTACCCGCCGTGCTGCCGCCGCCCCGCTGTCCCGTACCCGCCGCCCCGCCTGCCGCAGGTGCCGCACCCGCTGGGCCGCCGTGGCCGTGGTGCTGTCGCTGTCCGTCCTCCCGGTCGCGGGGTGCTCGGCGTCCTCGGACCCGAGCGCCCCGCCGGCCGCCGAGTCCTCGCCCGCCACCGCGGTGCCGGCCGCCGACGCGGGCCCGTCGGTGTCGGCGTTCGCCACCACGGCGGGCACCCGGGTGGCGCTGGCCGGGGTGGGCAGCCTGGGCCCGATCCTGGTGGACGACCAGGGCCGCACCCTGTACCTGTACGGTGCCGACACCTCGGTGCACGCGACCTGCCTGGACGAGTGCGCGAAGTCCTGGCCGCCGGTGACCACCCCGGGCTTCCCGTCGGCCGGGCCCGGCGTGGACGACGGGCTGCTGGGCGCGGCGGCGCTGCCGGACGGGACGGCCCAGGTGCTGTACAAGGGCCACCCGCTGTACCGCTACACCGGCGACCACGGGCCGGGCGAGACCGCCGGGCACACGGTGGCGGGCCCGCAGGGCCCCTTCTACGCCGTCACCTCGCTGGGCGACCCGGTCGGCGTCGACATCGCCACGCTGCGCGGCGCGGGCGGCGCGGTCCCGAGCCCGGGCGCGAGCGCGAGCGCGGGGGCCAGCGCGAGCGCGAGCGCGGGGGCAAGCGCCGGCGCGGGGGCCACGCCCGCACCGGACGCGACCACCGACCCGACGGCGTCACCGACGGCGTCACCGACGACACCCCCGGCGGACCCGGGCGCCCAGACCCCGGCCGCGCAGACACCCGCTCCGACCGCCCAGGCCCCGGCCGACGGCTCCGGAGCCGCCCCCGCCGGTGGCGATCCGGCCGGTGGCGGTGCCCCGGCGGGCGGGGCGGGGTCGCAGCCGGGCTGAGCCCGCGGTCGCGAAACGCCCGCCCGGGACGCCGTTCCGGGCGGGCGTTTCGCGACCGGCTCCGCGACCGACTCCTCGACCGGCTCCGCGACCGCGACCGTAGCCGGTCCCGCGGTCGCTCGTTGACAAGTGTCGCCGCCGGGCCGATCCTAAGCAAGCGCTTAGTCAGTACGCCCCGACCCCTGCGAGGTGCCCCGATGACCACCGCTGCTCCGCCCGGACTGGACCTGGAGAGGCTGCGCGCCCACCTGGACACCGCGCTGCCGGCGCCCGTCGCGGGGCCGCTCACGGCGCGGCTGTTCGAGGGCGGGCGGTCCAACCTGACGTACCTGGTCGAGGACGGCGCCTCCCGCTGGGTGCTGCGCCGTCCGCCGCTCGGGCACGTGCTGGCCACCGCGCACGACATGGCCCGCGAGTACCGGGTGCTGGGCGCGCTGGCCGGGACGGCGGTGCCGGTGCCGCGGCCGGTGCTGCTGGTCGAGGACACCGGGGTGATCGGCGCGCCGTTCTACCTGATGGAGTACGTGCCCGGCACCGCGCACCGGGACGCGAAGGCGCTGGCCGCGCTCGGCGAGAACCGGGTGCACGCCCTGGGCGTGCGGCTGGTGGAGACCCTGGTCGCCCTGCACGCGCTGGACCCGGACGCCGCGGGCCTGGCCGGCTTCGGCCGCCCCGAGGGCTTCCTGGAGCGCCAACTGCGGCGCTGGGGGAAGCAGTTGGACGCCTCCCGGAGCCGCGAGGTGCCGGGCGCGGACGAGCTGCACCGGCGCCTCGCCGAGACCCTGCCGGTCTCTCCCGCCCCGGCGCTGGTGCACGGCGACTACCGGCTGGACAACGTCCTGGTGGACGGCGAGGACCGGATCGCCGCCGTCCTGGACTGGGAGATGTCCACCGTCGGCGACCCGCTCACAGACCTGGGCCTGCTGGTGATGTACACCGAACTGGCCCGCCGCTTCGACGGGTTGCTCCCCGGCGCGGCCCTCGCCCCCGGCTTCCCGTCCACCGCCGAGCTGGTCCGCCGCTACGCGGAGGGCTCCGGCCGGGACGTCGCCGGGCTCGGCTGGTACGTCGCCTTCGCCTCGTTCAAGCTGGCGGTCGTGCTGGAGGGCATCCACTTCCGCTACACCCAGGGCGGCACCGTCGGCGCGGGCTTCGACCGGGTCGGCGAACTCGTGCCGCTGTTCGTGGAGTTCGGGCTCGAATCGCTGGAGGGCTGAGGAATGGATTTCGGGTACGACGCCAGGACGACCGAGCTGCTCGGTGAACTCGGCTCCTTCATGGACGAGTTCGTCTACCCCGCCGAACCGGTGCTGGCCGGGCAGCTCGACGACCCGGAGCGCGAACCGTGGTCGATCCCGCCGGTGATCGGCGAGTTGCGGGCCGCCGCGAAGTCCCGCGGCCTGTGGAACCTGTTCCTGCCCGGGGAACTGGGCGCCGGGCTGACCAACCTCCAGTACGCACCGCTGGCCGAACTCACCGGCCGCTCCATCCTGTTGGCCCCGCCCGCGCTCAACTGCGCGGCCCCCGACACCGGCAACATGGAGCTGCTCGCCCAGTTCGGCTCCCCCGAGCAGCGCGAACGCTGGCTGCGACCGCTGCTCGACGGCACCACGCGCTCCGCCTTCGCGATGACCGAGCCGGACGTGGCCTCCTCGGACGCCACCAACATCACCACCCGGATCGAGCGCGACGGCGACGAGTACGTCGTCAACGGCCGCAAGTGGTACATCACCGGGGCGATGAACCCGGACTGCGGGATCTTCATCGTGATGGGCAAGACCGACCCCGCCGCCGAGACCCGCCGCCAGCAGTCGATGGTCCTCGTCCCGCGCGACACCCCGGGCGTGCGGGTGCTGCGCGGCATGCGGGTGTTCGGCTACGAGGACACCGACCACGGCGGCCACGCCGAGATCCTGTTCGAGGACGTCCGGGTGCCCGCCGCGAACCTGATCGGCGAGGAGGGCGGCGGCTTCGCCATCGCCCAGGCCCGGCTCGGGCCCGGCCGCATCCACCACTGCATGCGCGCCCTCGGGATCGCCGAACGCGCCCTCGAACTCACCTGCCGCCGGGTCAGCTCCCGGGTCGCCTTCGGCCGTCCGCTCGCCGACCAGGGCGTCGTCCAGGACTGGATCGCCGAGGCCCGGGTCCGCATCGAGCAGGCCCGGCTGCTGGTCCTGAAGACCGCCTGGCTGATGGACACCGTCGGCAACCGCGGCGCCCACACCGAGATCCAGGCGATCAAGATCGCCGTCCCGTCCACCGTCGAGTGGATTCTCGACAAGGCCGTCCAGGCGCACGGCGCGGCCGGCGTCAGCCAGGACACCCCGCTCGCCCAGCTCTGGTCCGGCAACCGCACCCTCCGCCTGGCCGACGGCCCGGACGAGGTCCACAAGCGCTCGCTCGCCCGCCGCGAGCTGAGGAAGTACCGCTGAGGACAGGGGAGTCGGAGGAACAATGACGGGGCCCCCGCCCCGGGGCCCCGTCAGGGGACGATCGCGAGGCGGCCCGTGGTGGTGCCGGAGGCGACGTCGTGGACGGCGGTGGCGGCGGCGTCCAGCGGGAGTCGGGCGGAGACCAGCGGGCGGGGGGCCAGGGCGGTGAGCGCGGCGTGGCAGTCCCGGACGGCGGCGGGGTCCTCGGTGACGTAGCGGCCCCAGTGCAGGCCGAGCAGCGAGTAGTTCTTGACCAGGGCGTGGCCGAGGGCCGGGGCGGGGATCTCGCCGGAGGCGAAGCCGACCAGCACGATTCGGCCCTCGAAGGCGATGCACCGGGTGGAGCCGGTGAAGGCGGGGCCGCCGACCGGGTCGAAGACCACGTCCGCGCCGCGCCCGCCGGTGGCGTCCTTGACGGCGGCGACGAAGTCCCCGGCGCGGCGGTCGACGACCAGGTCGGCACCCAACTCCCTCGCCACCGCGGCCTTCTCCGGCCCGCCGACCACGGCGATGACGAACGCCCCGGCGGCCTTGCCGAGTTGGACGGCGGCGCTGCCGACGCCACCCGCCGCGGCGTGCACCAGCAGGGTCTCGTCGGGGGCCAGGCGGGCGCGGCGGTGCAGGGCGAACCAGGCGGTCTGGTAGGCGATGTGGAAGGAGGCGGCCTCGGCGTCGTCCAGGTGGCCGGGGGCGGGCAGCGCGGTGGCGGCGTTCATCAGGGCCTGCTCGGCGAACGCCCCGGCGGGCAACTCGGCGGTGCCGATCAGGCGTTCGCCGGCGCGCGGGCCCTCGGCGACCTCGCCGCAGAGTTCCACGCCGGGGGTGAACGGCAGCGGCGGGCGGACCTGGTAGAGCCCGGCGGCCATCAGCGCGTCGGGGAAGTTGACGGCCGCGGCCCGGACCTTGACCAGGAGCTGGCCGGGGCCGGGGACGGGCGGGTCGGCGTCCTCGACCAGCTTCATCACGTCGCGAGGCGCGCCGAGTTCGGCGATCTGCCAGGCTCGCATCAGTTCTCCTGGAGGGTCTCGATCTGCTGCTGGAGCCGGTTCATGCCGTGCAGCCAGCGGTCGGGGGTGGTGGCGCGGGCCGCGTAGTGGTCGGCGGTCTCCGGGTGCGGCAGGATCAGGAACTCCCCGGCCGCCATGCCGCGCAGGGCGGCCGCGGCGGCCTCGGCGGGTTCGATCGCGGTGGGCCGGAGCAGCACCTGCCCGTGGGTGCCGGTGCCGTCCAGCATCCGGGTGCGCACCCCCTGCGGGCAGAGCGCGTGCACCCGGACGCCGCGGTGCCGGTAGGTCGCGGACAGCCACTCGGCGTAGGCGAGCGCGCCGTGCTTGGTGACGGCGTACGGGGCGGAGCCGAGCATGGTGAGCAGTCCGGCGGCGGAGACGGTGGCCAGGAAGCGGCCGGTGCCGCGCTCCAGCCAGTCGGGCAGCAGCAGGCGGCTGGCCCGGACGTGGCCGAGCACGTTGACCTGCCAGGCCGTCTCCCAGGCGTCGGGGGTGGCGTCGGGGCCGCCGGTGGTGGCGACGCCCGCGTTGGCGCAGTACAGGTCGACGGCGCCGAGGTGGGCGCGGGCGGCGTCGATCAGGGCGGCGACGCCGTCCTCGCTCGCCGCGTCGCCGGGGACGGCGTGCCCGCCGGTCTCGGCGGCGACGGCGCGGGCGGCGTCGGCGTCGAGGTCGTTGACCACCACCCGGGCGCCGGCGGCGGCCAGCGCCCGGGCGAGGGCCGCACCGATGCCGTGCCCGGCGCCGGTGACGACCGCGCCGACGCCCTCGAACTCCGCGCCGGGGCCGGTCGCCGCGAGGCCGGTCGCGTCGGGGCCGGTCGCCGCGAGGCCGGTCACAGCCCGCCACCGAGGGTGACGCCGCCGTCGACGACCAGGGTCTGGCCGGTGATCCAGCCGGCGTCCTCGGAGAGCAGGAAGCAGACGGCGCCGGCCACGTCCTCGGGCAGGCCGAGGCGGCCGAGCGGGTAGGCGCGGGCGACCTTCTCCTCCCGGCCCTCGTAGAGCGCCTCGGCGAACTTGGTCTTGACCACGGCGGGGGCGACGGCGTTGATCCGGACGCCGGGGCCGAGCTCGGAGGCGAGTTCCATGGTGAGGCGGATCAGCGCGGCCTTGGAGACCCCGTACATGCCGATGCCGTGGGAGGCGCGGAGGCCGGCGATGGAGGCGACGTTGACGACCGCGCCGCCGTGCTCGGCCATCCAGGCGGCGTGGGCGCGGCGGGTCCAGGCCAGCGGGGCGAGCACGTTGACGGCGAGGATCTTGGCCGCGGCGGCGGGGTCGGTGTCCAGGACCGGTCCGTAGACGGGGTTGATGCCGGTGTTGTTGACCAGCAGGTCGAGGCGGCCGTAGGTGTCCAGGACGGTGGCGACGGTCTCCTCCTGGTGCGCGGCGTCGTCGGACTTCCCGGCGACCGCGATCGCGTGCGCGGGCCCGCCGAGGGCCTGGACGGCCTCGTCCAGGGTCTCCTTGGTGCGGGCGGTGAGGCAGACCTTGGCCCCGCGCCGGACCAGTTCCCGCGCGATGCCGAACCCGATGCCCCGGCTCGCGCCGGTGACCACGGCCACCTTGCCCTCGAACGACACTGTCATCGCCGTACCTCTCGGATCTGCGGGTGCTCCGGGCCCCCGCGTTGACTAAGCGCTTGCTTAGCATCTTGGCGGCGGGCGACACTGTCAACAGCCCGACCCGCCGACCCGCGCCCGACCGTCTGGGAGGATGACCCCCATGACCGACCCAGCGACCGCCGCACTCTGGCCCGGGGAGCGCACCGAGGCCGCCCGGCGGCTGCTGCTGGCCGCCGTGGACTCCTTCGCCCGCCGCGGCTACCACGCCACCACCACCCGGGACATCGCCACCGCCGCCGGGATGAGCCCGGCCGCGCTGTACATCCACTACCCGTCGAAGGCGGCGCTGCTCGCCGAGATCTCCCGCACCGGCCACCGGGCCACCCTGGAGCTGGTGGAGCGGGCCGAGGCCGCCGGGTCCGACCCGGTGGAGCGGATGCGGGCGCTGGCGGAGTCCTTCACGGTCTGGCACGCCCGCGGCCACACCGTCGGCCGGATCGTCAACCACGAGCTGCACGCGCTGCCCGAGGAGGACTTCGCGGCCGTCGCCGAGCTGCGCATCCGGATCGAGGAGGCGGTGCTGCGGATCATCGCGGACGGGGTGGCGCGGGGCCTGTTCCGCGTCCCGGACCAGCGCACCGCGGCCCGCGCGGTCACCTCACTGGGCATCGACGTCTCGCGCTGGTACACCGAGCGCAGCAGCGAGTCCCCCGAGGAGCTGGGGCGGCGCTACGGGCAGCTGGTGCTGCGGATGCTGGGCGCGCCGGCCGACCGGATCGGCGACTGAGGCCGACCGGATCGGCGACCGGCCGCGCGCCACTGGACCTCCCACCCTCCCGGCGATTAGGTTAGCCTTACCTAATCGCCAAGGAGGCTCCCCGTGCTGCCCCAGCCCGACCGCCGCCCGACCGCCCACGAACGCGCCCGCACCCTGCTGGAGTTCGCCTCCTCCGCCGTGCTGGACGTCCGCGGCGCCGACCTCACCGCCCGTCCCGGCCTGCCCCCGCAGGTCGCCTGCGCGCTGCGGCCGGACGGATCGGTGGCCGTGCTGGTCGGCCGCGAGTCGGCCCTGCACCGGATCACCGCGCTGGCCCGCGACCCGCTCACCGCCGAACTCGACTGCGTGGACGTGGCCCCCGTCGCCGTCCCGCACCGCATCCGCGGCCGCCTCCAGGTCCAGGGCCTGCTCTCCCGCTCCCCCGGCGAGGACCCGGCCGCGCTGTTCCCCCGCCACGGGCACCGCGGCGAGGCCGGCGTGCTGCTCCGGCTGGAGCCCGACCACCTGGCGCTGGACGACCTGTGGGGCTCCGAGTGCTGCCTCGACCCGGACGGGCTGGCCGCCGCCGAGCCCGACCCGGTGGCCGCCGAGGAAGCCTGCCTGCTCCAGCACCTGGCCGCCGCCCACACCGACCAGCTGCGCGAACTCGGCGCCCGCGCCCTGGACCGCCCCGACGGCCCGCCGACCGGCTGGCACCCCGCCGACCGGCTGCGCGAGGTCCGCCCGGTCGCCCTGGACCGGCGCGGCCTGCGGGTGCGCCTGCTCGGCGCCGGCAGCGCCCTGGACGCCCGCTTCGAGTTCCACCGCCCCGTCGCCCACCCGGAGGAGCTGCCGGAGGCGATGCACCGCCTGTTCGCCCCGGTCCTGCACGGCGGCCAGGGCGACTGACGCCCGGGGCCCGGCGGACAGGGCCTAACCGGGGCCGAGGACCGAGAAGCGCCCGCCCTCGGCGTCCGCGAGCCGGGCCACCCGGCCGTACGGGGAGTCGGCCGGGCCGTCCAGCACCCGGCCGCCGAGGTCGACGGCCCGGCGGGCGGCGGCGTCGGTGTCGGCGACCGAGAAGAACACCTCCCAGTGCGGGGAGAGGTCCCGCGCGGCGCGCAGCGCGGCGACGCTGCGGCCCTCGGAGCGCAGCACCACCCGCTCGTGCTCGTAGCGGACCTCGAAGTGCGCCGGGTCGCGGTCGTCCCAGCGGAACACCTCGCCGTAGAACAGCGCGGCGGCGAACGGGTCGGCGGTGCGCAGCTCGATCCAGGCGGGGGCGCCGGGCCGGGTGGCCCAGGGGGTGTCGCCGGGCCGGAGGTCGACGGGCTCGCCCTCCCAGATGCCGAAGGTCGCGCCGAACGGGTCGGCGGCCAGCGCGACCCGGCCGGCGTCGAAGGCGAGCGGGCCGACCGCGAGGGTGCCGCCGCGCTCGCGGACGCCGTCGGCGGCCCGGTCGGCGCTCTCGATGCCGAAGTAGGTGGTCCAGGCGACCGGGCGCTCCCAGGCGGTGCCGAGCTCGCTCAGCCCGGCGACCTCGACGCCGTCGGCCAGCGCGCGCAGGTAGCTGCCCCAGCGGTCCGGCCCGGGGGCGAACTCCCAGCCCAGCAGCGGCCCGTAGAAGTCCCGCGCGGCCGGCAGGTCCCGGACCGTCAGGCCGACCCAGCACGGCACCGCGGGCACGCAGCGCACCGTGGCCGTTCGCTCCACCATCCCGCGGGCTCCCTTCGCCGCTCCGCCGGCCGGACGGCCGGACCCGCCCAGCCTAGGCCGACGGCCCCGCCGGATCGTGGTCCGCCTCGCGGGCGAATCCCGGCCGCCGCACCGGGCCGACCGGCGCGGGTCCCCCGGTCGGACGCGTGCCGGTGCCAAGGTCGGGCAGGACGGGGGCACGGGAACACCACTGCGGGAAGGACGTGGGCATGGACACCGGGATCGTGATCGTCGGGGCGAGCCTGGCCGGGGCGAAGGCCGCCGAGGCGCTGCGCGCGGAGGGCTACCAGGGGCCGGTCACCCTGGTCGGCGACGAGTCCGAGCGGCCGTACGAGCGGCCGCCGCTGTCCAAGGGGTACCTGCTCGGCAAGGAGGAGAAGGAGAAGGCCTACGTCCACCCCGCCGACTGGTACGAGCGGCACGGGGTGACGCTGCGGCTGGGCACCGCGGCCACCGGGATCGACCCGGCCGGGCACACCGTCACGCTGGAGGGCGGCGAGCGGCTGCCGTTCTCCAAGCTGCTGCTGGCCACCGGTTCGGCCCCGCGCACGCTGCCGGTGCCGGGCGGCGACGGGAACTTCGTGCGGACGCTGCGCCGGATCGGCGACAGCGAGGGACTGAAGGCCGTATTCCGCCCCGGGGCCCGGGTGGTGGTGGTCGGCGCGGGCTGGATCGGCCTGGAGGCCGCCGCCGCGGCCCGCACCGCCGGGGCCGAGGTCACCGTGCTGGAGGCCGCCGAACTGCCGCTGCTGCGGGTGCTGGGCCGGGAGGCCGCGCAGGTCTTCGCCGACCTGCACCGGGCGCACGGCGTCGACCTGCGGCTGGGCGTGGAGGTCGCGGAGCTGCGCGCGGACGGCGTCCGGCTCGGCGACGGCGGCACCGTCCCGGCGGACGTGCTGCTGGTCGGCGTCGGCGTCAGCCCGAACACGGCGCTGGCCGAGAACGCCGGGCTGACCGTCGACGACGGCGTGCGCACCGACCAGCACCTGGCCACCTCGCACCCCGACGTGTTCGCGGCGGGCGACGTGGCCAACGCCTTCCACCCGCTGTTCGGCCGGCCGATCCGGGTCGAGCACTGGGCGAACGCGCTCCACCAGCCCGCGGTGGCCGCCGCCTCGATGCTCGGCAAGTCCGCGGTGTACGACCGCGTCCCGTACTTCTTCACCGACCAGTACGACCTGGGCATGGAGTACACCGGCTACGCGGAGCCCGGCGGCTACGACCGGGTGGTGTTCCGGGGCGACGTGGCCGGGCGGGAGTTCATCGCGTTCTGGCTCTCCGGCGGGAAGGTGCTGGCGGGCATGAACGTCAACGTCTGGGACGTCACCGACCCGATCCGCGAACTGGTCCGCTCCGGGCGGCCGGTGGACCCGGAGCGGCTGGCCGACCCGGCGGTGCCGCTGGCCGAGCTCTGACCCGGCCGGGTCGTCACGGGCGGCCCGGGGCCCGCCTCAGGTCACCTCGCGCCGTCGCACGTCGTCTCAGGTCACCTCGCGCCACATCAGCGGGGCCATCGGGTCGGCGGTCGGCCGGCTGACCTCCTCGTGCGCCTTGGTGAGCAGCTGCATGGCGAGGTCGTTGAGCGCGCGGGCCCCGGCGACCTCCTCGCCGACCCGCAGTTGCGGGCTGTCGTCGTGGTGCCGGGTGGAGAAGCCGTGCCCGCGCAGCTCGGTGCCGTCGGAGAGGCGGACCAGCGCGGCCGCCTTGGTGCGGTCGCCGTCCTCCTGGAACTCCATCTCGATGTGCCATCCGACCAGGGTCCTCATCATGGCCGCCACCTCCCGGGTGGGTACGGGGTGTTCGAACCGGTCCGGTCCTTCCAGGGTGCGCCGGGCGGACCGGACCGGCCAGGGGAGCCCGTCACGGCAGGGGTTCCGCGGGGGCCGGGCCGTCCGGCGCCTCGGGCGCGCACTCCTCGCGGCCGGTGTCGGTGTGCACCACGCGCACCGGGTGGCCGGGGTCGTCGGGGTGGATGATCTGCTGCGGTCGGCCGCAGCGCGGGCAGAGCAGGGGAATCCGGTTCATCGCCACTGTCCACGCGCCCCGCGGCGGGCAGCTCCCCGGGCCCGCGTGGCCTCCTCACCTCCAGTGTGCCGCCGCACCGCCCCCGACCCTCAAGTCCGGGGCGCCCGGTGTCGATAACCGTGACGGGGGTGCGGCCCGGGCGCCAGCGCCGCACCCCCTCCCCCGTCCCCCTTTCTCCCTCCTCCGGTGCTCGGAATAGTTCCGCAGGCAGTGGAGTTGTGCGGGGCGACGGACCCGATCGGCGGGGCCAGGACGGCGAGAGGCAGGTGGCGACGATGAGCACGGTGGAATTGACCAAGGACAACTTCGACGAGGTGGTCCAGGGCGAGGACGGCAAGGCGTTCGTCCTGATCGATTTCTGGGCGGCCTGGTGCGGCCCGTGCCGCCAGTTCGCACCGGTCTTCGAGCGGGCGTCGGACAAGCACGCGGACCTCACCTTCGCGAAGGTCGACACCGAGGCCCAGCAGGAGCTCGCCGCGGCGTTCGACATCCGGTCGATTCCGACCCTCGCGATCATCCGCGAGGGCGTCCTGGTCTTCGCCCAGCCCGGCGCGCTCCCCGAAGCCGCCCTGGAGGACCTGATCGGCCAGGCCCGGAAGCTCGACATGACCGAGGTCCACGCCGGCGTCGCGGCCCAGAAGGCCGACCAGAACTGACCGCCCCCGCACGGCGGTTCCCCCGCACCACCGAGGACCTGCACAGGGGCCCCGGAGCGCCCACGCCTCCGGAGGCCCCTACCGTGCGTCCGGGTGCCTCCTGTCCCGCCGAGGCCGGCCGGATCAGTTCTCCTGGTAGGGCTCGCGCAGCGGCCGGGGGCGGCGCGCCCCGCTGGTGATCTCTTCGGGCAGGTCGGTGCCCGCGGTGTAGTAGCGCCCCTGGGCCTCGCCCTTCGCGGTGAGCCAGCCGGCCCGGACGAGTTCGCGGATGTCGCGCTGGGCCTGCTGCTCGCTCAGGTCGGCGTCCGCCTGGTAGGTGGCTCGGCGGACCCGGTTGCCCATGGCCGCCGGGTAGAGGGCGTAGAGCATGCGGTCGGGCCAGCCGCGCCGCTCGATGACGTCGTCCAGGGTGGTCCAGACTTCACGGGTGGTCTCCACCTGCCGTTCGACGGCTTGGGCCTGTTGGTGGTGGGCCCGCAGGCAGAAGCGGATCCAGACCAGGGTGTCGCGTTCCGGAGTCCACACCGGTCCGCCGACCTCGGCGAGGACGTCGTAGTAACGGTAGGTGTTGCGGGCCCGGCCCAGCCACTCCTCGATGCTGGAGAACTCCGGCGCCACCACGCCTTCCCGGGCCAGCACCAGAGTGTGCAGCGCCCGGGACATCCGGCCGTTGCCGTCTGCCCAGGGGTGGATCGCGACCAGGTTGAGGTGGGCCATCGAGGCCCGGACCAGCCCCGGCCGGTCCAGGTCACCCTCGTTGAGCCAGGCGACCAACTCCGCCGTGAGCGCGGGGACCGAGTCGGCGTCGGGCGCGGTGTAGGCGGCGATGGTGGGGTCCTCCGCCGAAGTGACGTAGACCGGGCCGGTGCGCCACCAGCCCGGGCGCTTGAGCAGGTGGTGGCCCTGCATCATGAAGTGCAGGGCGTTGAGCAGTTCCTTGCTGAAGGAGAAGTCGTCCCCGGCTTCGGCCAGCCGCTGGATGTAGGTCATCGCCTGCCGGTAGCCCTCGATCTCGGCGGCGACGGTGTCGTTCGCCTCGATCGGAGCCTCTCCGACCATGATGTCCTCGACGTCCGAGACGCTCGCCGCGTAGCCCTCGATCGTGTTCGACCCGGCGATCGCCCGGGCGGTGAGGTTGCGCCGCAGTTGGCCCTCCCAGCGGCGGGAGGTGCGCAGGTGCAGTCGCAGCCGCCCGCGCATGTCGTCGATCTCGGCGAGGACGGCTTCGTCGACGTCACGCAGCACGGGCGTCTTGTAGAGCATGAGGAGATGACACCATGACGGTGTGACGGCGTCAACAAAGCATCGGTAGCCCGGGTCGATCGAGGACGACCGCCCGACTCGGGACCGGGAGCCGGGGTTCAGGAGTCGGCGGCGCGCAGGCGGTCGCTGACGGTGTGGAGGATGTCGGCCAGGGCGGTGAGCTGGTCCGGGGCGAGGACGTCGATGAGTGCTTCGCGGACGGCGGCGACGTGGCCCGGGGCGGCGGCCCGCAGGGCGGTCCAGCCCTGGTCGGTGATTTCGGCGAAGACGCCGCGGACGTCGCTGGGACAGGAGCGGCGGCCGACCAGTCCGGCCTTCTCCAGTTGGGTGACCTGGTAGGTGAGGCCGCTCTTGGAGGTGACCAGGCGGTCGGCCAGGTCGGTCATCCGGAGCGAGCCGCCGGGGGCGGCGGAGAGCTGCACCAGGATCTCGTACTGGGTGTGGGAGAGCCCCGCGTCCTCCTTGAGCTGGCGCTCCAGTCGGCGGGCGACCAGGTTGGTGGCGGCGACGAACCCGCGCCAGGCGGCCATCTCGGTCTCGTTGAGCCAGCGGGGATCGTCCATGCCCCGCAGTCTACTCCGGTTGTTCAAATTCGAACTCGGGTGTACCTTGGGAGCGCAAGGTTCAAATTTGAACTACACGGTGCGGGACCACCCGGTTCCGCACCGCACCGCCGACGGCGAACGGCAGCGCGGCCCCGGCAGCAGGAGGACGGACCCATGAGCACCCCCACCACCGAGCGCATGCCCGCGCTCTACCTCTCGCACGGCGCGCCCCCGCTCGCCGACGACCCGGTCTGGCCCGGCGAACTCGCCGCCTGGTCCGCCGACCTGCCCCGCCCCAAGGCGATCCTGATGGTCTCGGCGCACTGGGAGGAGGCCCCGCTGGCGATCGGCGCGGTGCGCACCCTCCCGCTGGTGTACGACTTCTGGGGCTTCCCCGAGCACTACTACCGGGTCCGGTACGCCGCCCCCGGCGCGCCCGAGCTCGCCGAGTCCGTCCGCAAGCTGCTGCGCGCCCCCGGCACCCCCGTGCAGGACGTGCCGGACCGCGGGCTGGACCACGGCGCGTACGTCCCGCTGGTCGAGATGTACCCCGACGCGGACATCCCCGTCCTCCAGGTCTCGCTGCCCACCCTGGACCCGCGGCGGCTCATGGAGATCGGCCGCAAGCTCGCCCCGCTGCGCGACGAGGGCGTGCTGATCGTCGGCTCCGGCTTCTTCACCCACAACCTGCGCGCCCTCTCCCCCGACGGCCGGATCACCTCCGTGATGGCCGAGTTCGACGACTGGGGCCGCCGCGCCCTGGACGCCCGCGACCTCGACGCACTGCTCGACTTCGAGCACAAGGCCCCCGCCGGACGGCTCGCCCACCCCCGCACCGAGCACTTCGCCCCGCTCTTCGTCACCCTCGGGGCCGGCGAGGCCGACCTCGGCGAGCAGCGCAGCGTCATCGACGGCTTCTGGATGGGCCTGGCCAAGCGGTCGATCCAGCTCGGCTGACCGGACCCCGCCCTCCCGCGCCACGGCTGGTCCTTACGCGTCCTTTCCGCCCCGTTCGGCAGAATGCACCCGGGACGGCGATCGGAGACCGGTGGGCCGTGGACCGGTCCGGCGCGGCTGGTGGGCCGTGGCCGGTCGACCGTGGCCGGACCGGCGACCGCCGGACCGCGGAACGGGAGGACGGACGGGATGGCGGGAGCGGGATGCCCGGGCCGGGCCAGGTACTGCCTGGCCGCGATGGCCGTCGGCTGGGCCGGCAGCTGGCCGGCCCTGCACGCCGAGGGGAACGTCCAGGAGCTGCTGAGGCACTGCCTGAGCGGCCCCGGCGTCCCCTCGTACGCCATGCTGCTGGCCTGGACCGGGCTGCTGCTCAACCTGGCCGCAGTGGTCTGGGCGGTCCGGCTGGCCCACCGGACGCTGCGGGAGACCAGCCGGCCGATCAGCGCCGGGCGCGGCCTGCTGTTCGTGGCGCTGCCCTCGGCGCTCCTGATCGGGGCGTTCCAGTGCGCCGTCCTCCAGGACGCCGGCGCGCACCGCGGGCCGCAGCGCAGCCTCTGCGTGGGCGCGCCGTCCGGTGGCGCGCCGTCCGGCGGCGGGTGGGCGGGACCGGCAGGGGCCCGGCCGGTGGTCAGTAGCCGCAGGTGAAGCGCTCGCCGCGGTGGGCGGGGCGTTCGAGCTCGTCGACCAGGGCGACCGCGAGGTCCGGCAGCGAGACGGTGGACAGGCCGTCCGGGGCCGTCACCAGGGCGTCGGTGCCGGAGCGGTAGCGGCCGGTGCGCTCGCCCGGGAGCAGGCTCTGCGGCGGGCTGAGCACCGTCCAGTCCAGGTCGCGGACGGTGCGCAGGTAGTCCAGCGCCCGGCCGTGGGCGCGCATCAGCTCGAACTGGCGCGGCGGCACGAACGGGTCGTCCCAGAGCGGCGCGCCGGACCCGGCGGTGAGGCTGCCCGCGCTGCCGACCACCAGCAGGCGCGGGGCCGCGTCCGCGAGCTGCCGCAGCCCCGCGACCAGCGCGTGCGCGGCCGGCTCCACCAGCCGCCCCGGCCCGGGCCGTCCCCGCCGCCGACCGCGCTCACCACCGCCTCCTGCCCCTGCGCGACCCGCGCGACGTCCGCCGGGTCCAGCACGTCCCCGCGCTCCACCCTGATCGCCAGCCCCTGGTACTCCTCCGGCCGCCGCACCACCGCGGTCACCCGGTGGCCCCGGGCCAGCGCCTCGGTCACCACGCACCGACCGATCCCGCCGTTCGCCCCGATGACCGCGATCTGCATGCCCGACCAGCCTCGCTCTCCGCACCGCGAATCCGACGTTTCATCAGACCATGTGATCGGTCGGGGGCCTGGGAGGCTGCCACCGGGCGAGGGGAAGGCGGAGGACCGCTGCGCGGGGCCGGGGGCGCGGAACGAGGACCCGGGAGGCTGCCACCGGACGAAGGGAAGGCGGAGGACCGCTGCGCGGGGCCCGGGGGCGCGGGATGGGGAGTGAAGACGTGGAAGGCCGCCGCGAAGCCAGGGACACGGACGCCGCTGCGCGGGGCCGGGGGCGCGGAGCGAAGACCCGGGAGGCTGCCACCGGGCGGGGCCTCGGCGGGACCGGGTGGGACTCGGTGGGGTGGTGGCGGGGTGGGGTTCGGGGGTAGGGGTGGGGGGTCGGGTTGTCGGGTTGTCGGGCGGGAAGGGGTGGGGCGGGTGGACCGGCTGGTGGCGGATCTGATCGTGGAGGGGGCGGAACTGGAGGCGCTGGTGGGCGGGTTGGGGCCCGCCGGGTTCGCGGCGGAGACGCCGGCGGCGGGGTGGACGGTGGCGCACCAGGTGGCGCACCTGGCCTGGACGGACCGGTGGACGCTGCTGGCGGTGCGGGACCCGGCGGGGTTCGCGGCGGCGCTGGGGCGGGAGTTCGCGGACGGGGCGGCGGCGGTGGACCGGGGGGCCGCCGAGGGGGTCGGGGAGGACCCGGCGGCGCTGCTGGAGCGCTGGCGGGCGGGGCGGGCGGAGGTGGCGGCGGCGCTGGCGGAGGTGCCGCCGGACGTGCGGGTGCCGTGGTTCGGGCCGCCGATGAAGGCGCGGTCGATGCTGACGGCGCGGCTGATGGAGACCTGGGCGCACGGGCAGGACGTCGCGGACGCGCTCGGGGTGGAGCGCGTCCCGACCGACCGGCTGCGGCACGTCGCGCACCTGGGGGTCCGGACCGTCGGCTTCGCGTTCGCCGCGCACGGGCGGCCCGCGCCGGACGTCCCGTTCCGGTTCGACCTGCGCTCCCCCGGCGGCGAGTCGTGGTGCTGGGGCGCGGCGGACGCGGCCGACCGGGTGAGCGGCCCGGCGCTGGACTTCTGCCTGCTGGTCACCCAGCGCCGCCACCGCGACGACCTGGCGCTGACCGCGCGGGGCGAGGCCGCCCGGGCCTGGCTGCCGATCGCCCAGGCGTTCGCCGGGCCGCCCGGCGAGGGGCGTCCGCCCCGGCGGGGGTGAGCGCGTCGGCGAGGTGAGCAGGTCAGCGGGGTGCGCGGGTCAGCGGCGCAGGAAGCAGGGTTCCTGGCCGGGCATCGAGACGTACGAGCCGGTCTCCTCGTCGCCGCGGACCTGGAGGAGGACCACCCCGTTCGGGCCGTCGAGGCCGTAGCCGAGCGCGGTGACGCGCCGGCACAGGTCCAGGGCCTGCGCGCGGGCGGTGCCGGGCTCGACGTCGATCGTGACGGCGTTCCCCTGCCCCGGGACGTCGTCCGAGCCGGAGGGCCGGCGCAGGTAGGAGCCGTCGGCGACGTGCGGCAGGCAGCGGATCTCCTCCGGCAGCGACGTCGACCAGCCGCCGAGCCGGCTCTGGGTCGGGCTGGGCGCCGCCCCGCACGCGGCGCCGGGGGACCCGGTGGCAGCGGCAGCGGCGGTCGTGGTGGCGGCGGCGGTGGCGGGAGCCGTGGCGGCCGTGGTGGCGCTGGTGCCGGTGCAGCCCGCGAGGGCGAGCAAGGTGGTCGCACCGAGGGCGAGTGCGGTGGCGCGGGGGCTGGGCGTGCTTCTCCTCTGGTCCGTCCGCACCCTACCGACCGGGGCAACCGCTCTCCCGCCGCCCCCTACGCCGCCGGCGGCCCACCGGCCGCTACTCGGTGGCGAGTTCCGCGCGCGCCTGGTTCACCCAGCGGCGGACGCCGCGGGCGGCGGGGGCGTCGGTGAGGTCGGCGGCTTCCCGGAGGTGGGCGGCGGCGTCGTCCGGGCGGCCCTGCCGGGCGGCGAGGTGGGCCAGGCCGACGAGGTTCGCGGCGACGCCGGGGAGGAAGCCCAACTCGCGGCGCAGGCGGGTGGATTCCTCCAGGTGGGTGCGGGCCTCGTCGAGCCGGCCGGACAGGTGGGCGGCGATGCCGAGGTGGCGGCGGGCGTAGGAGACGGTCAGCCGGTCCCCGGCGGCGGTGGCGAGGGCGAGGGCGTGTTCGAAGGCGGGCAGGGCGGTGGCGGTGTCGTCCCGGACGACCTGGTGGAAGGCGCCGATCCAGAACCGGGCCTCGCCCTCGCCGCGGGTGTCGCCGAGGGCCCGGTACAGCCCGGCCGCGCGTTCGAACAGCTCCAGTTCCCGCTCGTCCGGGACCCGCTGTTCCAGGAAGCGGGCGTGGGCCACCCGGCCGCGGGCCAGCGCGAGGTCGGCCTCGACGGCGTCGAGGTCCCGGTCGGCCGCTGACAGGACGTCAGCCCTGCCACCGAACACGGCCTGTTCGTAGCGGAGTTGGGCTTTCTCGATCCGCGCGTCCATGGTCATGGGCCGATCGTAGCAACGATGTTCGAACGGCGGCCGTACGGTGCGGCGGCCGGGGCAGCTGGGGTGCTTTGTCCTAGATTGCCGGGTTATGGGAGACAGTGACGGGATCAGTCGGCGGACGGTGCTCAGGACGGCCGCCGTCGCCGGTCTCACGGCGGTGGCGGGCGGCGGGGCACGGGCGGCGGCAGCGGGCGCGGCGACAGCGGGGGGCTTTCCGCAGCCCGTGACGGCGTACCGGCGGCCGACGCCGGGACGGGTGCCGTCGGTGCTGGAGCAGGTGCTGGACGTCCGGTTCGCCGGGATCGACGTGCCGGGCCACGGGCGGATCACCACCCGCGCCTACAACGGGGCGCTGCCTGGCCCGACGCTGCGGGTGCGAGCCGGGGACACCCTGCTGCTCACCCACGTCAACGGGCTGCCGCCGAACCCGGCCGCGCCCGGCACCGGGGACGCCCGCGCCCACGGCGCGCGGATGCCGCACCGCCCCAACAGCTTCAACCTGCACACCCACGGGATGCACGTCTCCCCGTCCGGGCACGCCGACAACGTGCTGCGGGAGTTCGCGCCGCGCGCCGCCGAGGGCGATCCGGAGCCGCGCTACACCAGCGTCGTGCACGTCCCGGCCGACCACCCTGCCGGGACGTACTGGTACCACCCGCACCTGCACGGTTCCACCGCCGAGCAGCTCGCGGGGGCCTGGCGGGGGTGATCGTGGTGGAGGGCGACGTCGACGAGGTGCCGGAGGTCCGAACCGCCGCGGACCTGGTGGTCTGCGTCAACGAACTGAAGCTGCGCGACGGGCGGGTGCCCGCGTTCACCTCGAACACCTGGCTGTCCGGGGTGCCGTCGGTGTTCACCGTCAACGGCGCGGTCGGCCCGGTGCTGGCGCTGCGGCCGGGCGAGGTGCAGCGGTGGCGGCTGGTCGGGGCCACCGCGTTCACCGCGCTCACCCTGCAACTCGTCGGCGAGAACGGCACGTTGACCATGCACCGGATCGCCCAGGACGGGGTGACACTGCCCGCGCCGGTGGCCGCGCGGACGGTGGAGCTGGCGATGGGCAACCGGGTGGACGTCCTGGTCCGGGGCGGGGCGCCCGGGCGGTACGAGCTGCGCGCGGCGCGGGTGGGACAGCCGCTGCTGACCGTCGAGGTCGCGGGCGAGCCGGTCGACCCGCCGATGGGCCTGCCGACCGCGCTGCCGCCGGGCCGCCCCTTTCTCGACGAGCGGGAGGCCACCGGCCCCGGCCGGGAGGTGGTCTTCCACGCCGACCCCGGCGTCCTCCCGCAGCCGTTCCCGGACGCCTTCCGCATCCTGGGCAGCCACCCGACCCCGCCCGCGCACCCCGGCGGCGACCTGCGCCGCGACCCGCGTACGGCCTGTACGACCCCGGCTACGTCAACCACGTGCTGCCGCTGGGCCGCACCGAACGCTGGACGGTCCGCACCGGCGAGACCTCCCCCGGCTTCAACCACCCCTTCCACCTGCACACCAACCCGTTCCTGGTGACCCACCGCAACGGCGTCCGCCTCGACCCGCCGGTCTGGCACGACACCGTCGGCCTGGCCGGCGGACACCCCGGCGACGAGGTGACCTTCCTGGTCCGCTACGAGGACTTCACCGGCCACGCCCTCGCCCACTGCCACCAACTGCACCACGAGGACCTCGGCATGATGCAGGCCGTGTCGTACGTCGAACCGTGAACCACCCCGCGAGGGCCGCGCCCGCCTCAGCCTCGCCCCGGCGGCGGGGACGCGGGCCGCACCCGCTGCACCTCGCTCCACACGGTCTCCCGCGCGACACCGCCGTTGCGCGCCGGGGACGAGTACCGGTGCCCCCAACGGTCGCCCAGCGCAAGGGCCTCCAGCACCCCGTACTCGTCCGGCGCGGGGCCGTTCAGGCGCAGTTCGACCCGGTAACAGCTCCCGGTCCCGGTCAACCGCGCCTCCCCGCCACCGGCCCGGGCCAACCGCTCGGCGATCTCCCACGCCCGGACCCGGGCCTCCTCGTCCTCCTCCGGGACGTCGTCCCCCGCCGACGACTCGCCGGTGTACCGCACGTGCTTCCTCCGATGTCTCGTTCCGCGTGTCCGGCAAGGGCGTTCAGGCCGCGTCCGGCGCCCCGTCGGTGGCGGCGCTGACGACGCAGCGCGGGCACCCGCAGGGCGGCCAGATCAGCGCCGAGACCAGGGGCAGGCAGAACGCCTCGTCGCACGTGCGGTACGAGACCTGCGCCCGGGTGCCGTCGTCCCGCACTCGGTAGACCCGGATCGTCAACTTCGAGGAAGAGAAGGGGGGTTCGCCGGACAGGTCGCCCGCCGTCGGATCGTCCGGCTGATGCTGAGTGATCGTCATGATCGTTGCTCCATCGTGCAATTGCCCTCGGCGAGGGTCACTTTCCGCACTCCAAGCGTCACTGTTCGGCGCTAGGCTGAGAAGGCGGGGCACGTCCGCATGCGGAATGCGGAGATTGGGGAGCCATGGCAGCCCAGGAGAGGACGCTCCACCCGGAGCGCTCAGTACGTGACTTGTTCGGATTTCACCTCCGCCGGATGCGCAAGGAGCGGGGGCTCTCGCTCGTGGACCTGGCCGCAGAACTCATGCACGCCAAGACGGTCCTTGCCGACGTGGAAACGGCCGTTCGCCCGATTCCGCGCGAGCTGCCGAAGGAACTCGACGAATTCTTCGACGCCGGGGGGATTTTCGGACACCTGTACAAGCTCTCCTATTTGGAGGCTTTCCCGGACTGGTCGCGCCGGTTCATGGAACTCGAACCGCTCGCCTCCCAGGTGTGGGAGTACGCTGCCAGCTTTTTCCCCGGCCTGTGGCAGACCGAGGAGTACGGTCTGGCCGCGCTCCGGCTGGGGCTGCCGCGCGCCGACTCCGAGGAGATCGAGCGCGTCTGGTCCACCCGAGCTGCGCGGCAGTCCATCCTGCACGGCGACAGCCCGCCTTTCATGTGGGTCGTGCTGGACGAGAACGCCATCCGGCGGCAGGTCGGCGGCCCGGCGGTCATGGCACGGCAGATCGAGCATGTGCTGAGGCTGGCGGACGGACCTCACGCCGCCGTACAGGTGCTCCCGTTCTCGGCCGGGGCCCACGGAATGCCGAGTTCGATCACACTGCTCGACTTCCTCGACGCGCCGCGCGCCGTGTACGCGGAGGGGTACGGCACGGGTCAACTCCTGGAGTCCCCGGCCGAAGTACAGGCCGCCACCCTGGCCTACGATCATCTCCAGGGGGCAGCCCTGTCACCGAAGGAGTCGAAGGTGTGGCTCCGATGCACAATGGAGGAACTCCTAGCATGAGCACCGCGTTCCGCCCGTCCCTCACCGAGTGGCGGAAGTCCAGCTACTCCGACCCGCAGGGCCAGGGTAACTGCGTCGAGATCGCGGAGGCGTACGCCGCCTCCCACGGCGTAATCGCCATCCGCGACAGCAAGAACCCGACCGGCGAACCCCTCCTGGTGTCCGTCGACGCCTGGCACGCCTTCACCGCCGCCGTCAGCGCGGGCGAGCTCGGCTCGATCTGACCTCGCCCCGCCCCGCCGAGCCCCCTCCCGCAGGGGGCTTTCGGCCGTCCCGGCCGGGGCCGGCCCTCGGTGGTGCGTTCCCGGCGGGGAAGATACCGGTACGGGTGGAGGGAGCCGGGGTGCGGGGCTGGGGTGCGGAGGTGGCGGTGGTGTGCGGGTGTGGGGCGCGGGCGTGGCGGGAGGTGGGGCAGTCCGTTCGGGGTGGGCGGCTGTGCTGGGACGCCGAGTTGCGGTGTGCGGGGTGCGGGGGCGGCGGCTGCCTGGGTTTCGGGGAGGGGGACGCGCCGGGCTGGGTCCGTGGGCCGCTGCTGGAGCGGTACGGGCCGGTGGTGGTGCGGTTGGTCGATCCGGGGGCGGGTCGGGGTGCGGCGCTGCGGGTGGTGCGTGCGGCCTGGCCGGTGACGTTGTCGCAGGCCGTCGAGGTGTTGGGGCGGCTGGCCGGGGACGGGTTGGCGGGGACGCCGGGGGAGGCGGCCTGGCTGTGCGGGCGGTTGGCGGGGTAGGGGGTGGCGGCCGAGGCCGTGCCCGGTCCGGCGGGGGCGGACGGCGGGGGCGGACGGCGGGTGGCCGTGGGGGGTGCCCGGGTGAGGGTGGTGGGGGGTCAGTCCTGGTGGGGTTCGGTGGAGCGCCGGCGGTGGGCGGCGCGGGTGAACTGGCCGGTGCCGACGCGGGCGGCGAGGGTGTCGTCGGAGCCGGAGAGCAGGGAGCCGTAGCCGGTGGCGGCCCAGAGGCTGCGGTCGGCGGGGACTTCGAAGTAGGGGACGGTGCGGCCCTGGTCGCGGACGGCGAGCACCTGCGGGGAGCGGCGGGTCCTGAGGGCCTGGCCGCAGTCCGTGCAGACCGCGACGTCGACGCGTTCGCGGCGGCCGAGCGGGCGCCAGGTGGTGCGGCGGACGGCGGTGCCGTGCCGGGGGTCGAAGAAGCAGAGCGGCAGCCGGGGTTCGGGGGCGAGCGCGGCGCGGCCCTCGGCGGCCAGGGCGAGCACACCGGCCAGGTCGGGGATGCCGTCGGCGCCGTCCAGGACCCGGCCGGCCGCGTCGTAGGCGTCCAGGGCGCGGCCCAGGCCGGGGGCGGAGCCGTCGGCCTCGTCCAGGGCCGCGCCGAGGGCGAGCACCTCGTCGGCGGCCTGGCGGCGCAGCCCGGCCTCGTCGGCGGCCCGGTCGGCGGCGAACACCGCGTCGGGGAAGGTGAACGCGGTGTGCCGGGGCCGGCGGCGGCTGCGGGCGACCAGCGCGGCGCCGACCACCAGGGCGAGCACCAGCGCCGCGGCGAGCGCGAACGGGCCGGTGGCGGACGAGGAGGAGGGGGACGCGCCGGGGGTGTCGTCGGTGTGCGGGCGGGCCGAGTACTCGCGGTCGACCCGGTCCGCCTCGGCCTTGTAGACCTCGGTGCCCTGGCCGGTGGCGACCAGGTCGATCACCCGGCCGACCTTGGCGGCCAGTCCGGCGTCCTTGAGTTCCTTGAGCAGGCCGACGGCGTTGGCCGAGTCCCGGACCTGGTGGGTGTCGGCGGGCCACTCGAAGCCGTTCAGCCAGCTGCCGTAGTCGTCGCTGGTGACCATGATCAGCGGCGACTGGCCGAGGCGCTCCTGCACCACGGCGGCCATCGCCTTGGCGCTGCCGTCGAAGGCGTCGCCCTTCTGGAGCGGCACCAGCACGACCTTGACGGGCAGTCCGGTCGCGGCGATCTGCTCGGTGAGCTGCTGCTGCTGGGCGGGGGTGACGGCGGCGGCGAAGGCCGGGTCGACGTACACCGGGGAGGTCTTCAGCGCCTCGGCGATGCTCGCGCCGGTCGCCGTGGTGGCGGGGGTGGCGTCGGCCCGGGCGGGGGCGCCGGTACCGGCACCGAGCAGGGCGGCGCAGGCCAGCAGCAGGACGGCCAGCAGGCGGGAGACCGGTGGGTGGGAGACAGGTGGGTGGGAGGCCGGTAGGAGGCGAGAGGCTGCCCGCCCGGTGGGCACGATCGGCGCGGTCGCGGCGGTCGACGGGGTGCGGCGGTCACTGGACACTGGCGGACTCCCTGGCCCTGAGGATGAGTGCGTCGAGGCCCTCGCGCGCGGACGGCAGGACCTGCCCGGCCTGGTCCCAGGCGGTGCGGGTGCGGTCGTCCGGGCCGGGCGGGCGCAGCAGTAGCCGGTCGGCCTCGGCGCGGCGGGCGGCCAGCTCGACGGGGTTGCGGGTGGCGGCGCTGCGGCGGAGGGCGTCCCGGCAGTCGGAGCAGAGCTGGGCGGAGCCGGGGCCCAGGTCGACGGCGGGGAACCAGGTCGGGACCCGGCCGCCGTCGGCCGTGCCGTGCAGCGGGTTGAGCCGGCACAGCAGCGGGCCCCGGAGTCCGTGCAGGGCGTCGAACCCGGCCCGGGCGAGGGCGGTGGCGGCGGCCAGGTCGGACGGGTCGGCGGTGCGCAACCCGTCCGCGCCGACCAGGAGTTCGGCGGCGTCCAGGCAGTCCCAGGCGCGGGCCCGGCCGGGGGCGTCCTGGTCGACGGCGGCCAGCCGGACGGCGAGGGCGCGGACGTCCTCGTCGGCCCAGGCGCGCAGGTGGCGGGTGGACGGCTGGGCGGCGGTGCGCCTGGGGCCGGGGGCGTGCTGCGGGGCGGCCGGGGCGGCGGCCAGGGCGCGCCGGGAGCGGAGCACGGCCCGGCCGGCGGCGATCGCGGCCCAGGCGAGCAGCAGCAGGACGCCGTACAGCATCGCGCCGAGGATCAGGCCGCCGCCGAAGTCGTTGCCGAACAGCGGCGGCAGCTTGTTGCTGCGCAGTTCGGGCAGTTCGGAGCGGCCGTCGCCGGACGCCGGTTCGCCGGTGGGCCGGGCAGCGGCCACCTGGTCCAGGACGCTGTTGAGCCGGTCCGGGAGGCGCAGGTCGTCGGAGGTGGTGCTGCGGTCGGGGTAGCGCAGGTCGGCGCGGCGGAACCGGTTGGGGGCGTCCGTGCCGACGGGGCCGTACTCGGCGAGTTCGAAGTAGCCGCAGACCGGGTCGATCTGCACGTACACGCCGTCCCGGCCGGTGCGCTGGTGCACCTGGGCGAGCAGGACGGCGCCGTCGCCCTCGCTCTCGTCGTCGGAGTCGGAGGGGGTGAACAGCAGGTACACCGGGGTCTTGGCGGCGAGGTCGGCCACCCGCTGCCGGACGGCCGCGAGTTGGGCGGGCGTCAGCACGGTCGGGGCGGAGGCGTCCTGGTAGACGCCGTCGGCGGTGAGCGCGGCGGCGGCCTCGGTGGTGCGGGCCTCCAGGTCGGCCCGGGTGACGGTGAGGTCGGGGTCGTCGATGGTCTGCGGGAAGACCGCGGACGCGGCGAACACCACGCCGAGCACGGCGGCCACCGTGGCCAGCAGGGTCGCCGCGAGGACGCCGCGGCGCAGCGGCTCGGCGGCGCGGGCGGAGGCGGGGCGCTGCGCGGAGCCCTTCGCCGGGCCCTTCGCGGGGCTCTTCGCCGGACCCTTCGCGGTGCCCTTCGTCAGACCCTTCGCGGGGCCCTTCCCGGTGCCCTTCGCGGGCTTCTTGCCCAGGTCGACGGCCCCGGACCGCCGGCCCGGTGCGCCGGTCCGCCTGGTGGCGGGTCCGGTGGCGGGTCGGAGCGGGCGGCGGCGGGAGAGGCGCAGGCCGAGGGCGAGCAGCAGGCCGGGGAGGACCACGACGGCCAGGCCGAGCAGCAGGTTCTGGTTCTGGCGGTCGGTGGCGGAGATGTACAGCTGGGGGTAGTCGTCGTCGCGGCGTTCCGTCGCGCGCGCCTCGGCGGCGACCTGGTCCGCGTCCCGGACCACCCGGTCGGTGAAGGCGGTGAACCCGGCGAGCGGCCCGGCGTCGTACGGGGTCACGCGGTTGGCGATCCGGGCGGCGTCGGCGGCGGCCGGGAGGTCGACGCCGAACGCGGAGACGGTCAGGCCGCCGTACTCCTGCACCAGCACGTACAGGCCGTCGGCGCCCAGCCGGTCGTGCACCTGGGCGAGCAAGGTCCGGTCGGCGTTCGGCAGCACCAGGACGTAGGTCGGCACGCCGGTGCGCCGCGCGACGGCGGCGAACTGCGGGGCGAGCGAACGCGGCACCTGGCGCGGCAGGTCGGCGGAGATGTAGACCGGGTCCTTGCGCAGTTCGGCGGCCAGCCGCTCGGCCTGGGACGCCTCCGCGGGCAACTGCCCGACGGCGGGCGCGGGGGCGGAGGCGGGCGCGGCAGCGGTCGCGGAGGCGGCAGCGGTCGCGGTAGCCGAAGCCGCGGCGCTCGGGTCGGCTGCGGTGGCCGGGGCGGTGGCGGTGCCGAGCAGCGCCAGCGCGGCGAGCACGGCCGCGGCGGCCACCGGGGCTCCCGGGAGCACCGGTCGGGTCGGCCGTCTCCGGCCAGGTGTCCGCTGCTGTGTCCTCATGGGGCGCCTCCCGGTGGTTCGGCCGGTCACTTTACCCGCGCTTGATGGGGACGAGAACCGGTGCCCGTCGGTTCCGGATGGTTGGATCGGGGCGGCGGCGTCGCGACGGGCACCGCCGGACGGAGGGACGAGAACGATGAGCGGCGCGGCGCGGCCGGACGGCGGGCAGGACGGCAACGACGGCGGGCAGGACGGCAACGACGGCGGGCGGGACGGGCGGCACCCGGCGGACCGGCACGATCTGATCCGGGTGCACGGGGCCCGGGTGAACAACCTCAAGGACGTCAGCGTCGAACTGCCCAAGCGCAGGCTGACGGTGTTCACCGGGGTGTCGGGTTCGGGCAAGAGCTCGCTGGTGTTCGGGACGGTCGCGGCCGAGTCGCAGCGGTTGATCAACGAGACGTACAGCGCCTTCGTCCAGGGCTTCATGCCCTCGCTGAGCCGCCCCGAGGTGGACGTGCTGGACGGCCTGACCACGGCGATCATCGTCGACCAGCAGCGGATGGGCGCCGACCCGCGCTCGACGGTGGGCACCGCGACGGACGCCAACGCGATGCTGCGCATCCTGTTCAGCCGGCTCGGCGACCCGTACGTCGGCCCGCCGCCCGCGTTCTCCTTCAACGTGCCGACGGTGCACGGCGCGGGGGCGGTCACGGTGGAGCGCGGCGAGGGGGCGAAGGCCGAGCAGCGGACGTTCGGGCGGGCCGGCGGGATGTGTCCGCGCTGCGAGGGGCGGGGCAGCGTCTCGGACATCGACCTGCGGCAGCTGTACGACGGGTCGAAGTCGCTGGACGAGGGCGCGCTGACCGTCCCCGGCTACAAGCCCGGCGGCTGGAACTACCGGCTGTACAGCGAGTCCGGCCTGGTCGACCCGGGCAAGGCGATCGACGCGTACACCGAGCAGGAGCGGCACGACTTCCTGTACCGGGAGCCGACCCGGATGAAGATCGCCGGCATCAACATGACCTACGAGGGCCTGGTGCTACGGGTCCGGAAGTCGATGCTGGCCAAGGACCGGGCCGCCCTGCAACCGCACATCCGCGAGTTCGTGGACCGGGCGGTCGCCTTCACCACCTGCCCGGAGTGCGCGGGCACCCGGCTGAGCGAGGGTGCCAGGTCCGCGAAGATCAGGGGCCGCTCGATCGCCGACGCCTGCGCCCTCCAGATCAGCGACCTCGCCGACTGGGTACGGGAGTTGGACGAGCCGACGGTGCGCCCGCTGCTGGAGTCGCTGCGCCAACTGCTGGACTCGTTCACCGCGATCGGCCTCGGCTACCTCTCGCTGGACCGCCCCGCCGGGACGCTCTCCGGCGGCGAGGCGCAGCGGGTGAAGATGATCCGGCACCTGGGCTCCTCGCTGACCGACGTCACGTACGTCTTCGACGAGCCGACCACCGGCCTGCACCCGCACGACATCCAGCGGATGAACGGGCTGCTGCGGCAGCTGCGCGACAAGGGCAACACGGTGCTGGTGGTGGAGCACAAGCCGGAGACCATCGCGATCGCCGACCACGTGGTCGACCTCGGGCCGGGCGCCGGTGCGGCGGGCGGCGAGGTGTGCTTCGAGGGCAGCGTGGACGGGCTGCGCGCCAGCGGCACCGTCACCGGCCGGCACTTCGACGACCGGGCCGCGCTCAAGCCGGACGTACGCACCCCCACCGGCGCGTTGGAGATCCGCGGCGCGGACGCGCACAACCTGCGCACGGTGAACGTGGACGTGCCGCTGGGCGTGCTGGTGGTGGTCACCGGCGTGGCGGGCTCCGGCAAGAGCTCGCTGGTGCACGGCTCGCTGGTGAACGGCGCGGCGCTGGCCGGCGGGGTGCCGGAGGGCGTGGTGGCGATCGACCAGAGCCCGATCCGGGGCTCGCGGCGCTCCAACCCGGCGACGTACTCGGGCCTGCTGGAGCCGATCCGCAAGGCGTTCGCGAGGGCGAACGGGGTCAAGCCCGCGCTGTTCAGCGCCAACTCCGAAGGGGCCTGCCCGAGTTGCAACGGCGCGGGCGTGGTCTACACCGAC
This sequence comes from Kitasatospora fiedleri, assembly GCF_948472415.1. NCBI lineage: Bacteria > Bacillati > Actinomycetota > Actinomycetes > Kitasatosporales > Streptomycetaceae > Kitasatospora > Kitasatospora fiedleri. Next base: position 1,831,826 of record NZ_OX419519.1, read on the forward strand.
CTGGGGATGATGGCCGGGGTGGCGACGGTCTGCGAGGAGTGCGAGGGCAAGCGCTTCCAGGCCGCGGTGCTGGAGTACCGGCTCGGCGGCCGGAACATCGCCGAGGTGCTGGCGATGTCCGTCGACGCGGCCGAGCGGTTCTTCGGCACCGGCGAGGCCCGCACCCCGGCCGCGCACACCGTCCTCAAGCGGCTGTCCGACGTCGGCCTCGGCTACCTGACGCTCGGCCAGCCGCTCACCACGCTCTCCGGCGGTGAGCGCCAACGCCTCAAGCTGGCCGCGCAGATGGCCGAGAAGGGCGGCGTGTACGTGCTGGACGAGCCGACCGCCGGACTGCACCCGGCCGACGTCGAGCAACTGCTCGGCCTGCTCGACCGGTTGGTCGACTCCGGCAAGTCGGTGATCGTGGTCGAGCACCACCAGGCGGTGATGGCGCACGCCGACTGGATCATCGACCTCGGCCCGGGCGCGGGCCACGACGGCGGCCGGATCGTCTTCGAGGGCACCCCCGCCGCGCTGGTCGCCGACGGCGGCACGCTGACCGGGCGCCACCTCGCCGAGTACGTCGGGCACGGCGCCGGCTGACCATCCGTCACCGACCGTCGCCGCCCGGTGCGTTCGCGCGGACGGCGGCGACGGTCGGCCACCGTACCGATCCCCTCCGTCACCCGTCACCGCCCCTCCATCACTCCCCCGCATCGCCTCGGCAAAGTTTTCATCCCGGGCAGGTGTTCCCCGCGACAGCGTCCCGGCCCCGGCCGAGAATGACAGCCGGTCTGCACGGGGCACGACAACGCGGGTACGGACGGTACCGGGTACGGGGGAATGAGCATGGCCATACAGCTGTCGCTGACCGAGCTGGACACCGAGCGCTGGGCGGGGCTGGAGACCGCGCACTGGTCCAGCCCCGCGACGATGGTGCCGCGGGTGCTGCACCGGCTGGCCGCCCCCGGGCCCGGGGGCGCCCGCCCCGAGGACTGCGAACTGCTGCACTGCCTCGTCCCCGAACCGGGCCGACCCGTCCCGTCCGCGACCCCCGTCGCCCTGCCGTTCCTGCTCGCCCTGGCCGCCGACCCGGCCACCGGCGCCGCCCGCGCCCCGCTCACCGCCCTGCTCGCCCGCCTGCTGCGCGCCGCCCCCGACCTGCCCGAACGGCACCGCTCGCACGCCCTGCCGCTGCTCACCGACCCGGACCCGGCGGTCCGCCGCGCCGCCCTCCCGCTCGCCCCCGACCCGGGCTGCCTGCTCGGCCTGTGGCGCACCGAGGCCGACCCGTCCGTCCGGCTCTCCCTGCTGCTCGCCCTCGCCCCCACCGGCACCACCGGCGCCCGCGCCGTCCTCGCCGAGACGCTCACCGAGGACCACCCGGCGCTGTACGTCGCCGCCGTGCACGGCTCCGCCGCCTACGACCCCGACCTGCCGGTCCGCCACCTCGACCGGCTGCTCACCCTGCTCACCGACCCCGCCCTGCGCCCGTGCTTCGACGACGTCTGGTACCCCCCGCACCACTGCGAACCGCTCACCCGCGAGCACCTGCTCTGGTCGGTGTACGGGCTGCTGGCACACCGCCCCGACCTCCAGTCCGACCTCCCCCGCCACCTGCTCGCCGCGGCCGACCGCACCGGCGACGGGCGGCTCCGCCGGGAGTCCCTCCAGCTCGCCCGACACCACGCGCCCTGACCGTCCCGTTTCGTCTCTCAGCCCGGCAGCGGCTGTTCCACCGCCCGGGCCAGCGCGGCCCGCAGCCGGGTGAGCCGGGCGATCTCCTCGTCCAGCGCGGCGATCCGCCGCCGGACGACCGGCCCGCCGGAAGCGCTCCCGCACCGCCGGGACGGGTCGGCGACCAGCAGGTCGAAGGACTCGGCGTGGCCGCGCAGGTCCTCGATGGTCAGCCCGAGCGCGAGCAGCCCCCGGATCACCCGGACCCGGGCCACGTCCGTCCCGTCGTAGTCCCGCTGCCCCCCGGCCGTCCGGGCCGGCGGCGGCATCAGGCCGCGCTCCTCGTACAGCCGCAACGCCCTGGGCGTCGCTCCGGCGGCCGCCGCCGCGTCCCCGATCCGCATCCCCGCGCGTCCTTCCTCCCCATGCCACCCCGTCAAACCCCACCACCGGACGGTTGTTCCCGCCACCCGCGCTCGGCGGCGAGGGCGGACGGGGCGGCGGAGGACGGGACGGCGGTGCACCCCGCGAGGGACGGCGGAGGACGGGACGGCGACGCACCCCGCGAGGGACGGCGGAGGACGGGACGGCGGCGCACGGGACGGCGGTGCACCCCGCGAGGGACGGCGGAGGACGGGACGGCGGCGCACCCCGCGAGGGACGGCGACCCGCACGACGCCCGGCGGACCACCGGCCGCCGCGCGGAGGCGGCGCCCCCGGCTCAGGCGCCGGATCGGGTCGGCGACGGGCCGGGGGGACGACGGCGAGAGCTGCGCGAGCGGCCCGTCCGACAGCGGCCGGGACGGCGGACCGCACATCGCCGCCACCCGCCGCCCGCCACAGCTCCCGGCCCGCCCAGCCGCGCCGCGCCGGGTCGGGTCGGCGACCTGCATCCGGTCTGTCGGCCTCGTCCTCCCGGGCGGCCGGGCGGCCGGGCGGCCGGGCGCCGCGTCCCCGGCTGCGTCCCCGGCCCCGGCTCCGGGGCCTGCGGCTCCCTCTACCCCAGTTCCACCAGGACCGCGCCGAAGTACCGGCCCTCGATCATCTCCTGGAACGCCTGCGGGGCCCGGTCCAGGCCGGTGATCCGGGTGTGCGGGAAGGTGATGGCGCCGGTGCGCAGCCACTCGCCGAAGCGGGGCAGCCACTCGGCTTCCGCGGCGGCGTGTCCGTCGTTCGCGTAACCAGCCAACCGGACGCCCTTGAGGATGAGCGGGAAGGCGTCCAGGCGCAGCGGGGCGCTGCTCCCGGGGGTGCCGTCGAGCTGGTGGGAGAGGACGCCGATCAGGGCGGCGCGGGCTCCGGGGCGGGCGGCGGCGAGGGCGGCCTCGGCCTGGTGGCCGCCGACGGTGTCGAGCAGGAGGTCGATGCCGTCGGGGGCGGCCTCGGCGAGTTGCCGGGCGAAGCGTTCGGCCCGCTCCGGGCCGGGCGTGCGTGCGTCCACGAGCACGGCGTCGTAGCCGAGTTCGCGCAGCCGCTCGGCCTTGGCCGGGGAGCCGGTGGTCCCCAGGACGGTCCCCGCGCCGAGCAGGCGGGCGGTCTGGCCGGCCAGCGTGCCGACGGCGCCGGCCGCGCCGGTGACCAGCACGGTGTCGCCGGGGCGGACGGGTGCGGTCCGGGTCAGCGCCCCGTACCCGACCGCGCCGGGCGACAGGTGGGCCGCCGGGTCCGGCAGGTGACCGCCCAGCGGGGTGAGCGCCGCCGGGTCCGCCACCGCGTACTCCCGCCAGCCCTGCACGTGCGCGACCAGGTCGCCGGGCCGCAGCCCGCTGCCCGCCGGGGCTTCGACCACCTCCCCGACGGCCGGTCCGAACAGCGTCTCCCCCGGTCCGATCCCGGGGAACGGCGTCCCCGGCGGGGTGTCGCCGAGCAGCGTCGCCAGGCCGGGGAAGAGCACGAACCACCGGTTGCGCAGCAGCACCCGGCCCGCTCCGGGCTCCGGCGCGGGCGTCTCCACCACGACCAGGTCGGCGGCGACCGGACGGCCCTGCGGGAGACGGGCCAGCCGGACCTCCCGGACGGTTGCGGGCACACTCATGACGGCTCCTCGGGGAGGGCCCGGCGGACGGCCGGGCGGGCGGGCGGAAAGTGCCGGAACGGTAGTCCCTGCCCCACGGGTCAGGGTCAAGGACCCGGGTCTCCCACGGGCCGCGTCCGCGCCGGGACGGGACGCGCCGCGCCGCACCGGGACGGGACGCGCCACGCCGCGCCGGGGCGGGCCGTCAGGTGTCGGTGGCGGCTGGCAGGCTGGCCCGATGAGTGAACCCACCACCTCGCCGCAGAACTTCTCCCCCGCCTGGTCCGAGACCGCGGGCCGGGCCGATCCGCCGCTGGTCGGCGACGAGCGGGAGATCCTGCTCGCCTACCTGGAGTTCCACCGCGAGACCTTCGCGCTCAAGTGCGCAGGCGTGCCGGCCGAGCGGCTGTCCGAGTTCCTGGTGCCGCCGTCCGGGCTGACGCTGCACGGGCTGGTGCGGCACCTGGCCGGGGTCGAGCAGTGGTGGTTGCAGATCCAGTTCGCCGGGGACGAGTCCCGCCCGCTGGTGTACTACTCGGACGACGACCCGGACCAGGACTTCGAGCACCTCGACGGGGACTTCGAGCAGGCCCTCGCCACCTGGCGCGCCCAGGTGGAGGTCTCCCGCCGGATCGTCGCCGACGCCCCCTCGCTGGACGCCACCGGCACCCACAAGGCGACCGGGCAGCCGGTCTCGCTGCGCCGCGTCCTGGTGCACCTGCTGGCCGAGTACGCCCGCCACAACGGGCACGCGGACCTGCTGCGCGAGCGGATCGACGGCGCCACCGGGTACTGACCGGCCCCGCGCGGCCCCCGGCTACCGACCGGCCCGGTACCGGTCCGCGCGGTACCGGCCCCGCGCTGCCCCCGGCTACCGACCGGCCCGGTACCGACCGGCCCGGTACCGGCCCGCGCGGTACCGGGTGCCGGGGGGCTCCGGAGGCACCGCCCGGAGCCTCCCGGGCGGGGGTTGTAGCCTGGTGGGGTGCTCCTACTCGTCAGTCGTCGCCACGTGGACCTGCTCCGCGTCACGAGCATGTCCTGTCGACGCTCCGGCTGACCGCACCCCCGCTCGACCCCCTCTCCCGGCCCCCGCCCTCCCATCCGGACGCGCGGGCCCCCGTCTCCCCCGGCCCGCCCGGCGCGACCCGCCGTCCCCCGCCGGGGTCTTCACCACCGCGGACGCACCCCCATGACGCAGCAGCACCCCACCTCCCTCCCCGTCATCGACCTCTCGCTCGCCGACGGCTCCCCCGCCGACCGGGAGCGCCTGCACCGCGACCTGCGCGCGGCGGCGACCGGTGTCGGCTTCTTCCAGCTCACCGGGCACGGCGTCACCCCCGCCGAGACCGCCGCGCTGACCTCCGCGATGCGGGCCTTCTTCGCCCTGCCCGAGGCCGACCGGCTGGCGGTCAGCAACCTGAACTCGCCGCACTTCCGCGGCTACACCCGCACCGGCGACGAGCGCACCGGCGGCCGCCGCGACTGGCGCGACCAGCTGGACATCGGCCCCGAGCTGCCGCCGCACGTCCCGGCCCCGGGCGAGCCCGCGTACTGGTGGCTGGAGGGCCCCAACCAGTGGCCCGCCGCGCTGCCGGAGCTGCGCACCGCCGCCCTGCACTGGATCGACCGCCTCGACGGCGTCGCCCGCCGGCTGCTGCACGCCCTGCTCGCCTCGATCGGCGCCCGCCCCGACTTCTACGACGACGCCTTCGCCCCGCACCCGCACCTGCGGCTCAAGCTGGTCCGCTACCCGGGCAGCGCCCCAGACGGCCCGCCGCAGGGCGTCGGCACCCACAAGGACTACGGCTTCATCACCCTGCTCCTCCAGGACACCGTCGGCGGCCTCCAGGTCGAGCGCCCCGACGGCACCTTCCTGGACGTCCCCCCGCTGGACGGCGCCTTCGTCGTCAACCTCGGCGAGCTGCTGGAGGTCGCCACCGACGGCTACCTCAAGGCCACCTCGCACCGGGTGGTCTCCCCGCCCGGGGCCCGCGAGCGGTTCTCCGTCCCGTTCTTCTACAACCCCCGGCTGGACGCCCACATCACCCCGCTCGACTTCCCGCACGCCCACCACGCCCCCGGCGTCACCCAGGACCCTTCGAATCCCCTGCACGCCGAGTTCGGCGTCAACGAACTGAAGGGCTACAGCCGGGCTCACCCCGAGGTCACCAGGCGTCACCACGCCGAGCTGCTCCCGCTGGGCTGACCACCGCCGCCCGCGCGGTCCGGGCCCCGGGGTAGGCTCCCCGCGCTGATCGGGCCCGACGGGGAGGGGCGGGGCATGACCGCGTACGACCACTGGTTCCGGCTCGACCTGGAGGTGACCGGCACGGCCGGCGGCCGGGCCGGGCTGCGCGCGGGGCTGGAGGCCCACGGCTGGGTGGTCACGGTGCTGGACGAGGACGGGCCGCGCCGGGCCCGCTGGCTGGTGGAGGCCGGGGTCACCGGCGCCCGGGCCGGGGCGGCCCTCGCGGTGCGGCTCACCCTGGCCCGGCTGGTCGGGCGGAGCCCGGCGGAGGCCGACCTGCGGCTCCAGGAGCCGGTCCACCGCCAGGAGCCGCCGCGCGGGCGGTACACCGTCCGGCGGCCGGTCCCGGGGCCGGTCCGGTGGCGTCCGCTGCTGGCCCGCACCGGGCTGTTCGACACCGGGCGCGAGGTGTTCCTGTCCCCGGGCCCCGACGTCCGGGACCGGGCCGCGGCCGAGGCGGTCCGGGCCCTGCCGGGCGTCGCGCTGCCCCCGGCGGACGGCGAGCCGCACCCGGTCGGCCCGGAACTGGTCCGCGCCGGCCGCACCGGGGCCGTTCCGCTGCCGACCCGGACGGTGGTCCCGCTGCTCGCCGCGGGGTGTTCGCGGTGCTGCTGGCCGGGCTGGCGCTCGGCGGACTGCACGCCGGCCCGGCGGCCCGGGCGGCGGTCCTGCTGCTCGTCGCGCCGGTGGGCGCCCTGCTCGCGGCGGTGGTCGTCCACGCACCGCACTGGACGGCCCGCACCGCGCCCCGCACCCCGGCGGCCTGCGCGGCCGGGGCCGTCGGGGCGCCGGTCCTCGCCGCGCTGGCCGCGCTGGTCGGGGCGTCGTCGGCCCGGCTCTGGCCCACCGCCCTGGTCTCGGTCGGCCTGCTGCTGTGCGGCAACGGGCTGCGGCTGCTGCTGCGCGGCCTGACCTGGCAGGCCACCGCCGCCTGGCTGGTCCCGGCGCTGCTGCCGATCGTGCTGGTCGGGCTGCCCGGGTTCGGCTTCTCGCTGCACGCCTTCTACCTGGACGGCTTCGGCCTGAACCGGGAGGACACCCAGATCCCGGCGCTCTGGCAGGTGATCGCCGACGCCAAGGCGCTGGTGGTGGTGGCGGGCCCGCTGGTCGCGGTGTCGCTGCTCGGCTACGCCCGGCACCTGCACGCCTTCCGGACGCTGGGCGGGGTGTCGGTGGCGGCGCTGCTGCTGCTGGTCGCCTTCGCGGGGGCGGTCGGGCTGTACCAGACGCAGGTCGTCGTGCCCGCCGCGCACGCCGCCGACGTCGCCCAGCAGCAGGCCCGGGCGGGCCGCCGGCCCGCGCCGTACTTCGGCATCGCCCGCGCCTGGTCTGCCTGCGCCCGGTGGGCGAGGCCGGCTGGGACGGGGCCGCGCCGGTGGCGGAGCACCCGTACCTGGTGTTCCCGGCCGCCGGGGACTGGGCCGCGCTGTGGGACGTCCGCACGGGCGGGACGCTGAACGTCAAGCGCGAGCAGTACCGGATCACCGACTCGACCGGGCCGGGTTGCTGACCGGCCGGTCCTGGTGCGGCGGTGGAGGCGGGTGGGACACTACTGGTGTCACAGTGGCGGCGAGGGGTGTGGGGCGTTGGCGGACGGGCCGCGGTGGACGGTGGAGGAACTGGCGGACCGGGCCGGGGTGACGGTGCGCACGCTGCGGTTCTACGGCGCCAAGGGGCTGCTGCCGCCGCCGGAGCTGGGGGCGCGCCGGGTGGGCTGGTACGGGGCGGAGCACCTGGGGCGGCTGGAGCTGATCGAGGAGTTGCAGCGGCAGGGGCTGACGCTGGCCGCGATCGAACGCTACCTGGCCCAACTACCCCAGGACATCGGCGAGTTGGACTTGGCGATCCACCGGGCGCTGGTCGCCTCCTGGACCCCGGAGTCGGCCGAGGAGGCCGACCGGGCCCAGGTGGAGCGCCGCACCGGCCGGGCCCTGTCGGACGCGGACCTCGACTCGCTGGCGGCGATGGGCGCCCTGCACCGCACCGCCGACCCGGACGTGTTCAAGGTCGACCCGGGCCTGCTCCCGCTGGGCGTGCGGGTGCTGGACGTGCCGATCCCGCTGGAGACCCTGCTGGCCGCCCGCGCGGTGGTCCGCCTGCACAGCCGGGCCACCGCCCACGACCTGCACCGCCTGTTCCGCGACACCGTCTGGCGCCCGTACCGGGAGAGCGACCCGCCCCCCGGCGAACTGGAACGGATGCGGGAGCTGACCGACCGCATCCAGCCGATGGTGCTGCAGGCCCTGGTGACGGCGTTCCAGCGCTCCCTGGCCGAGGAGCTGGCCCGCCCGGCGGAGTGACCGGGGGCGGGCGGGCGCGAACTCCGTTCGTACGGTGAGAAATTCCGAGCGCGCACACCGCCGGGGCCCCTATGGTGTGCGGCGATCGGGGCCGTCCGGCCCCCGTGGAAAGCGAAACGATCTGTGCCTTCCCTCCCGTCCCGTCCTTCCGGTCCGCGCCGTTCCACCGCGGCCGCGGCCGCCCTCGGCGTGCTGCTGGCCGTCGGCGGGTTGAGCCGGCCCGCCGCCGCGGCCACCGCCGACCTGCCCGTGCCCGAGGTCCGGTCCACCTCGCCGAGCACCGCCTGCGCGGGCGGCACGGTGCTGGGCGACACGTCGGTGACGTTCTCCGCCCGGGTGGACGATCCGGAGGCCGGTTTCCTGGGCTACGAGTTCAAGGTCACCGAGGCCGGTCACGACGGGACGGTCGTCGCCCGGAACGACCCGGCGCAGTTGACCGTCGCGGCCGGTCAGGACGCCCGCTACGTCCTCGCCCGCGAGGTGCTGTCCGCCGCCGCCGACGGCAGGATCACCACCTTCGTGTGGAAGGTCCGCACGGCCGGTGCCGGGCACCACAGCGACTGGGCCACCTGCCGGTTCACCTTCGACCCGACCCGCCAGGGCGCGCCGGTCGTCTCCCCGCCGGCCGACGCCGTGATCGGCAGGCCCGTCACACTCACCGTCGCACCGCCCGCCGACGGCACCGTGCCCGCGGGCTACCGCTTCCAGCTGAACAGCGACCCGTGGACGGACGTGCCCGCCGATGCCGCGGGCCGGGCCTCGTTCACGTTCACCGCTCCGCAGGAGGTGAACAGGCTCACCGTCACCAGCCTCTCGCCGGGCGGGAACCAGGGCGGGGCCGTCGAGGTCGACTTCGTGGCCGCCGCCCCGCCGCCGGACCTGATCACCGGTGACCTGAACGGCGACGGGAAGCCCGACCTGGTCACCGTCGGCGGCCGCTCCGGCCTCGCCTCCGGCATCTGGTCCGCCCCGGGCCGCGGCGACGGACACCTCGGGGCCGCGAGCAACATCGGCGTCCACGGGACGGGCTTCGAGACCGAGCCGACGCCCGGCGACTTCGACGGTGCGGTCGTCCTCACCGGGCGGTTCACCGGCGGCTCCTTCCAGGACGTCCTGGCCTACTGGCCCTCCGGCCCGCGCGCGGGCCTGGCCCTGGTGCTGGCCGGCGACGGCAACGGCGGTCCGCTCCCCGGCGGCGGCGCGCACACCTCCCTCACCGACTGGGACGGCGGCAACTCCCCGACCCAGGTCGTCGAGGCCGGGAACGTCTCCGGGCTCGACCGCGGCACCAGCGACCTGCTCGGCATCGCCCCGGACGGCTCCGGCGGCACGGCCCTCACCCTCTACCCGGCCGGCTGGTCTCCCGGCGCGTTCGGCCTCCCCGTCCGCTCACCGCCGCGACCCCCGACGGCGACCAGAACTGGAACGACTGGACGATCGCCTCCACCGAGCTCCCGGCGCCCGGCGGCACCACCACCGCGCTCTTCCTGTGGAAGAAGTCCACCGGCGACCTCGTCCTGTGGAAGGACCTCGCCGTCGATCCCGGCACCCACGTCCTCGGACACCAGGCGTTCCAGGTCGCCACCGGGTGGAACACCGGCGCCGACCTCACCCTGCAGGCCGCCGACATCGACACGGACGGCACCCCCGACCTCTGGACGCTGGACGGCTCGGGCGGTGTCACCGCGAACCTGGTGACCGGCCTCTCCGCCGACGGCCCGGCCACCGTCACCCGGGTCACCGACACGCCGGCCGGCTGACGCGCCGCGGCGGGCCGGCCGTGCGTACGGCCGGCCCGCCGGACGGGTGTCAGGGGCGGAGGGTCAGTAGCGGCCGCCGCTCTCGGCGAGGGCAACCAGGGAGGCGGGCGGGGTGAAGCGGTCGCCGTAGGCGGCGGCGAGTTCGCGGGCGCGGGCGGTGAAGCCGGCCGGGCCGCCGGGTAGCCGTTGACGTACTGGAGGACGCCGCCGGTCCAGGCGGGGAAGCCGATGCCGAGGATGGAGCCGATGTTGGCGTCGGGGACGGAGGTGAGGACGTTCTCGTCCAGGCAGCGGATCGAGTCGATGGCCTCGGCGAACAGCATCCGCTCCTTCATGTCCTCGAACGGGATCTCCGCGCCGGGCTCGCCCTTGCCGAAGTGCTCGCGCAGGCCGGGCCAGAGCCGGGTGCGGCGGCCGTCGACGTAGTCGTAGAAGCCGGCGCCGCCGCTGCGGCCGGGGCGGCCGAACTCGTCCAGCATCCGGTCCATGACCTCCTCGCCGGGCTGGGTGGTCCAGCTGCCGCCGGCCGCCTCGACGGCGCGGCGGGTCTCGTTGCGGATCTTGCGCGGCAGGGTGAGGGTGAGCTCGTCCAGCAGGGCGAGGACCTTGGCGGGGTAGCCGGCCTGGGCGGCGGCCTGTTCGACGGAGGACGGGTCGAGGCCCTCGCCGATCATCGCGACGCCCTCGTTGAGGAACTGGCCGATGACCCGGGAGGTGAAGAAGCCGCGGGAGTCGTTGACCACGATCGGGGTCTTGCGGATCTGCCGGACCAGGTCGAAGGCGCGGGCCAGCGCCTCGCCGCCGGTCTCCGGGCCGCGGATGATCTCCACCAGCGGCATCTTGTCGACCGGCGAGAAGAAGTGCAGGCCGATGAAGTCGGCGGGCCGGTCGACGCCTTCGGCGAGCAGGCCGATCGGCAGGGTGGAGGTGTTGGAGCAGAGCAGCGCGTCGGGGGCGACCAGGTGCTGGACCTCCTGGAAGACCTTGTGCTTGAGCTCGGGCTGCTCGAAGACCGCCTCGATGACGGTGTCGCAGCCGGCCAGGTCGGCGGCGTCCGCGGTGGGGGTGATCCGGGCCAGGAACGCCTCGCGCTCGTCGGCGGTCATCCGGCCGCGGGCCACCTGCTTGTCCAGCAGGCCCGCGCTGTACGCCTTGCCGCGCTCGGCGGCCTCCGCGCTGACGTCCTTGAGCAGGACGTCCAGGCCGGCCTTGGCGCAGGAGTACGCGATGCCCGCGCCCATCATGCCCGCGCCCAGCACCGCGACCTTCGCCGCCTTCCGGGCGGTCACCGAACTCGGGCGGGAGGCACCGGAGTTGACTGCCTGGAGGTCGAAGAAGAACGCCTGGATCATGTTCTTCGAGGTGGGCCCGCAGGCGAGTTCGGTGAAGTACCGGGCCTCGATCGCGAACGCGGTGTCCACGTCGACCTGGGAGCTCTCCACGGCCGCCGCCAGGATGTTGCGCGGCGCGGGGTAGGGCGCGCCGTTCAGCTGCTTGCGCAGGTTGGCCGGGAAGGCGGGCAGGTTGGCGGCGAAGGCCGGGGTGCTGGGGGTGCCGCCGGGGATCTTGTACCCCTTGGCGTCCCAGGGCTGGAGGCTGGTCGGGTTCGCGGCGATGAACGCGCGCGCCTTGGCGTCCATCTCCTGCGCGTCGGAGGCGAGTTCGTGCACCAGGCCGTGCTCCAGGGCCTGCGCCGGGCGGTACTGCTGGCCCTGGAGCAGCACCTTGAGCAGGGCGTCGGCGACGCCGAGCATCCGCACGGTGCGCACCACTCCGCCGCCGCCGGGCAGCAGGCCGAGGGTGACCTCGGGCAGGCCGATCTTGCTGCCGGGGGCGTCCAGCGCGATCCGGTGGTGGCAGGCCAGCGCGATCTCCAGGCCGCCGCCGAGCGCGGCGCCGTTGATCGCGGCGACCACCGGCCGGCCGAGCGTCTCCAGCCGGCGCAGCGCGCGCTTGATCCGCATCGAGTCGGCGAAGACCTGCTCGGCGTCGGCCGGGCCGACGGCGGAGAGCAGCTTGAGGTCGCCGCCGGCGAAGAAGGTCTTCTTCGCGGAGGTGACGATGACGCCGGCCAGTTCCTCGGTGGCGGCGAGCCGTTCGACGGTGGCTTCGAGCGCGTCGGTGAAGCCGGCGTTCATGGTGTTGGCGGACTGGGCGGGGTCGTCGAGGACGAGGGTGACCACGCCGTCCTGGTCCTGCTCCCAGCGGATGGGGCTGCTCACGTCGGTCATGTCGTTGGAGTCCTTGGGTGAGTACGTGAGGGGACGGGTGGTCAGGCGGTGACGCGTTCGACGACGGTGGCGATGCCCATGCCGCCGCCCACGCACAGCGTGGCCAGGCCGTAGCGCAGGTCGCGGCGCTCCAGCTCGTCGACCAGGGTGCCGATCAGCATCGCGCCGGTCGCGCCGAGCGGGTGGCCGAGGGCGATCGCGCCGCCGTTGACGTTCACCTGGTCGGGCCGGAAGCCGAGTTCGCGCATGAAGCGGAGCGCGACGGCGGCGAACGCCTCGTTGATCTCGACCAGGTCGATGTCGGCGGCGCTCAGCCCGGCCTTGGCGAGCGCCTTGCGGGTGGCGGGGGCCGGGCCGGTGAGCATGATGGTGGGTTCGGAGCCGGAGACCGCGGCGGAGACGATCCGGGCCCGCGGGGTGAGGCCGTACCGCTCGCCGATCTCGCGCGAGCCGATCGCGACCAGCGCGGCGCCGTCCACGATGCCGGAGGAGTTGCCGGCGTGGTGGACGTGGTCGATGGACTCCACCCAGTGGTACTTCTGGAGCGCGACGGCGTCGAAGCCGCCGAGGTCGCCGATGTCCGCGAAGGAGGGCTTGAGCCCGGCCAGCGACTCGACCGTGGTGCCGGGGCGGATGAACTCGTCGCGGCCCAGGACCACCAGCCCGTTGCGGTCCAGCACCGGCACCACCGAGCGGTCGAACAGCCCGTCGGCCTGCGCCTTCGCGGCCCGGGCCTGCGACTCGGCGGCGAACGCGTCCACGTCGGTGCGGGTGAAGCCCTCGACGGTGGCGATCAGGTCGGCGCCGATGCCCTGCGGGACGAAGCCGGTCTCGTACGCGGTCATCGGGTCGGCGAACCAGGCGCCGCCGTCGGAGCCCATCTTCACCCGGGACATCGACTCGACGCCGCCGGCCAGGATCAGGTCCTCCCAGCCCGAACGGACCTTCGCCGCCGCCAGGTTGACGGCCTCCAGGCCGGAAGCGCAGAAGCGGTTCTCCTGCACGCCCGCGACCGTGTCGGGCAGCCCGGCGGCGATCGCCGCGACCCGGGCGATGTCGGAGCCCTGGTCGCCGACCGGGCTGACCACGCCGAGCACGATGTCGTCGATCGCCGCCGGGTCCAGGGACGGGAACCGGCGCCGCAGTTCGTGGATCAGGCCGACCACCAGGTCGATCGGCTTGGTGCCGTGCAGGGAACCGGTCTGCTTGCCGCGTCCGCGCGGGGTGCGGATCGCGTCGTAGACGTACGCTTCGGTGGTCACGGTGGGGATGCCTTTCGGGCGGAGGGGTCGGGCGGGCTTCAGGCGAGCAGCGAGCGGCCGATGATCTCCTTCATGATCTCCGTGGTGCCGCCGTAGATGGTCTGGACGCGCCCGTCGGTGAACGCCCGGGCGACCGCGCTGTCGCTCATGTAGCCGGAACCGCCGTGCAGTTGCAGGCAGCGGTCGGCGGTGCGCTTCTGGAGCTCGGTGGCCCACCACTTGGCCATCGAGGCGTCCACCGGGGTCAGCGCGTACCTGTTGTGCTCGCTCACGCAGCGGTCCACGAAGGCCCGGGTGACGGCGCACTCGGTGGCCAGCTCGGCGATCTCGAACCGGACGTGCTGGAGCTTGGCCAGCGGCCGGCCGAACGCGGTGCGCTGCTTCACGTACGCCGTGGTCTCCTCCAGCAGCTGCTCGGCGGCGGCGATCGCGGCGACCGCGATGGCCAGCCGCTCCTGGGCCAGGTTGCGCATCAGGTACAGGAAGCCCTGGTGCTCCTCGCCGAGCAGGTTGGCCTTCGGGACGCGCACGTCGTGGAAGAACAGCTCGGCGGTGTCCTGGGCCTTCTGGCCGATCTTGTCGAGGTTGCGGCCGCGTTCGAAGCCCGGCATGCCGCGTTCCACCACCAGCAGGCTCAGGCCGTGCGCGCCGCCCTCGGCGGTGGTCTTCGCGACCACCAGGACCAGGTCGGCGAGGATGCCGTTGGAGATGAAGGTCTTCGCGCCGTTGAGCAGGTAGTGGTCGCCCGCGTCCACCGCGGTGGTGCGGATCGCCTGGAGGTCGGAGCCGGTGTCGGGCTCGGTCATCGCGATCGCGGTGATCAGCTCGCCGGAGCAGAAGCCGGGCAGCCAGCGCTCCCGCTGCTCCTCGGTGGCCAGGCCGGTCAGGTACGGGCCGATGATGTCGTTGTGCAGGCCGACGGCCAGGCCGCTGGCCCCGGCCCGGACGAACTCCTCGGCCAGCACGGCGGCGAACCGGAAGTCCGGGCTGCCCCCGCCGCCGTGGCGCTCGTCCACGGCCAGGCCGAGCAGCCCGGCCTTCCCGGCGGCCAGCCAGGCGGAGCGGTCGACGACGCCCTGCCGCTCCCAGCGGGCGTGGTGCGGGACGACCTCCCGGGCCAGGAAGGCCCGGACGGTGGTGCGGAAGTCCTCGTGCTCCTCGGTGTAGAGCTCGCGCTGCACGGACGTTCCCTTCAGGAGTCTTGCGTGGCAGGGGGGTCGAGGCCGGGGACGGCCCAGTCGCGGGCCACCTCGGCGGTGTGCTCGCCGGGCCGGGCGGGCGGGGTGCGCAGCGCGGCGGGGGTGGCGGAGAAGCGCGGGGCGGGGGCGGGCTGGCGGGTGCCGCCGTGCTCGGCATAGCTGCCGCGGGCGGCCAGGTGCGGGTGTTGGGCGGCCTCGCCGAGCGTCAGCACCGGGGCCACGCAGGCGTCGTGGCCCTCGAAGCGGGCGGTCCACTCAGCCTGGGTGCGGGTGGCGAAGCGGGCGGCGAGGGCGGCGCGCAGCTCGGGCCAGCGGGCCGGGTCGTACTGGTCGGGGAGGTCGGCGTCCAGCTCCAGCAGGCGGGCGAACTCGGCGTAGAAGCGCGGCTCCAGCGGACCGACGGCCATCCAGCGGCCGTCGGAGGTCGCGTACGTGCCGTACCAGGGGGCGCCGCCGTCCAGCAGGTTGACGCCGCGGCGGTCCTGCCACAGGCCCGCGTCCAGCAGGCCCCAGAGCATGGTGGACAGGTGCGCGGCGCCGTCCACGATCGCGGCGTCGACCACCTGGCCGGTGCCGGTGGCGCGGGCGTGGTGCAGCGCGGCGAGCAGGCCGACCACCAGGTAGAGCGAGCCGCCCGCGTAGTCGCCCAGCAGGTTCGCCGGGATCGCCGGGGGGCCGTCCGGCGGGCCGATCAGCCCGAGCAGGCCGGAGGTGGCCAGGTAGGTGACGTCGTGCCCGGCGCGCTGCGCCAGCGGGCCGTCCTGCCCCCAGCCGGTCATCCGGCCGTACACCAGCGCCGGGTTGCGGGCCAGGCAGTCCCGCGGGCCGATGCCGAGCCGCTCGGCCACGCCGGGGCGCCAGCCCTCGACCAGCAGATCGGCCCGGGCGGCGAGGTCCAGCACGGTGGCCGGGCCCCCGGCGGACTTCAGGTCGACCAGCACCGAGCGCTTGTTGCGGTTGGTCAGGTCCCGGGCCGGGTCCGGCCCGAGCGTCTGCCCGCCGGGGCGGTCGACCCGCACCACGTCCGCCCCAGGTCGGCGAGCAGCATCGCCGCGAACGGGCCCGGGCCGATGCCCGCGAGCTCCAGCACCCGGACGCCCACCAGGGGGCCGGAGGGGGGTGTCGCGGAGGTGGCGGGGGGTGTTGCGGAGGTCATCGTCGACCGCCTCCCAGGTTTGACAGTGAAGCTGTCACAGTGGCGATGATAGGGACGTGACCGGCCGGTAACAAGAGCCCGGCCCGGCCGCCGCACCCGGCAGTGCGGGATCATGGACGGACCGATCGACCGGGAGGGCCTGAACCCCATGCGTGAACTCGACCTCGACACCGCCGTACTGGACGACCCCGTGGGCCACTCGCTGGGCGGGGCGCACGCGTACCTGGCGCGGCGGTGCGGGGAGGCGGTGCGGTACGACCCCGAGGTGGCGAGCTTCAGCAGCGTCGGGGCCCGGCCCGGCCCGGGGGCCTGGGACGACCTGGTCGGGCTGCTGGGGGCCGGCGAGTTCGCCGACCTGTTCAGCTGCCCGGCCCTGCCGCCCGCCCACTGGGAGCCCGAATTCGTCCTGGAGGGCCACCAGTTGGTGCAGGTGGAGCAGGTCCGTCCGGCGCTGCCCGGCGGCCTGCGGGCGGTCGAACTGGGGGCCGTCGACGTGCCCGAGATGCTCGACCTGGTGGAGCGCACCCGCCCCGGCCCGTTCCGGCCCCGCACCCGCGAACTCGGCACCTACCTGGGCGTCCGCGACCGGGACGGCGCCCTGCTCGCCATGGCCGGCGAACGCCTCCGCCCGCCCGGCTTCACCGAGGTCTCCGCCGTCTGCACCGCCCCGAGGCCCGCGGCCGGGGCCTGGCCGCCCACCTGGTCGGCGAACTCGCCGCCCGGATCACCGCCCGCGGCGAACGCCCCTTCCTGCACGTGGCCGCCGCCAACACCGGCGCACTCGCCCTGTACGGACGGCTCGGCTTCGCCCGCCGCGCCGACGTGGTCTTCCGCGGCTTCCGCACCCCCTGACCGCACCCCTGACCGCACCCGCCGGACCGCCCCCGCCGGACCGTCCCCGCCGGACCGTCCCCGCCCGAGCGCGCCCGTCCGAACGCGCCCGCTCCGACCGGCCGCACCCGCCCCGACCGGTGATCTTTTCCGACCACGGAACCGGCGGGTAGAGTGCGGCGATCTGTCGTGCCCACGGGGGGCACCACCGAAACGAACGTCCGGTGACCGCATGACCGTCTGGACCCGCCCCGCCGCCTGGTGGCGCAGCGCCATCGTCCTGTCCGCGTTCCTGGGGATCTTCCTCAGCAACAGCTCCCTGGTGTACTTCACCATCCAGAGCAACGTGATCGTGCTCGGCTACTTCCTGGCCGCGGTCTACTGGATGGCCCGGCGCGACACCGCCGACGCCCCGGCCCCCCGCCTGCGCGGCGCCGCCGTCCTGTACATCACCATCACCGGCATCGTCGCGCACGTCCTGCTCAACCACGGCGAGAACCCGCTCCCCGGCCTGGTCTCCGGCCCCGACCGGCTCCAGCACTGGTCCAGCTTCTTCCTGCACTACACCACCCCGGTGCTGGTCCTCGCCGAGTGGCTGGTGTTCTCCCCCCGCAACGCCTCCCGCTGGCGCGACCTCCCGCTCTGGCTCTCCTACCCCCTCGGCTACGCCGTCCTCACCGAGACCCGGGCCGTCCTCTTCCCCGACTTCCCGGTCCGCTACCCCTACTTCTTCCTCGACCCCACCGAGAAGGGCTACGCCTGGGTCGGCCTCCAGATGGTCCAACTCGTCGTCGAGTTCGCCGTCCTCGGCGCCCTGGTCATCGGCCTCGACCGCCTCGGCACCAGACTCCGCCGCGAGCCCGCCCCGCACCCGGCACCGACACCGTCTGAGCCCGCGCGGCGGCGCGGTCAGCGGGTCGCGCCCATGCGTTTCGAGACGCGGGCGGCGGTGGCGGCGACGACCGGGCCCAGTTCGCGGGCGCGGGCGGCGGTGATGCGGGAGGTGAGGGCGGAGGTGGAGATGGCACCGATGACGGTGTTGTTGTGGTCGAAGACCGGGGCGGCGATGCAGCGGACCTCGGGTTCGTTCTCGCGGTCGTCGACGGCGTAGCCGCGGGTGCGGATGCGGGTGAGTTCGGTGCGCAGGGCGGCGGCCGAGGTGAGGGTGCGGGTGGTGATGGCGGGGAGGCCGTCGGCGACGACGGTGGCGAAGGCGTCCTCGGGCATCCAGGCGAGCATGGCCTTGCCGACGGCGGTGCAGTACATCGGGGCGCGGCTGCCGATCCGGGAGGCCATCCGGACGGCGGTCTCGTTCTCGACCTTGTCGACGTAGACCACGTACGGGGCGTCGGGGACGCACAGGTGGACGGTGCCGCCGACCTCGCGCATCAGCTGGTGGGCCTCCTCGGAGGCGGCGGTGCGCAGGTCGAGGGTGGCGAGGTACGCCTGGCCGAGCTGGAGGGCGCCGGGGCCGAGCCGGAAGTGGCCGGTGTCGCGATCGCGGGCGAGGAGCTGGGCGTCGACCAGCGGGGCGGCCAGGCGCAGCACGGTGGACTTGGACATCTCCAGGCCGTCGGCGAGCGCGGTGAGGCTGAGGTCGGTGCCGGCCGCCGCGTGGTCCCGGACGTGTTCGAGCACCGCGAGGGCGCGGCGCAGCGACGCGGACTGGTTGCGTTCCGGCCGGCCCTCGGGGGCCCGGTTCTCGGCGGCGGTGCTGGTCATGGGGTGTGACGCTACGGCGCGCCCGGGCGCGGTGCCAGTTCCGCAGCACATCGTTTTGCAGTGCAGAACTTTCGCGCTCTGCTCTTGTCGCCGTGCCCGGCGAGTTTCTAACGTCCCGCTCACACCGATCCCCCACTGCATGTCCCGGTTCGTCCCGGGACGCGCAGGTGCGTCCCGCTGCGGCGAGGAGATGAGTTGAGCATGAAGAAGCTGGCCCGTGGTGCCGCCCTTGCCCTGCTGGCCGGCACCGTGGCCACGGCCTGTGCGCCGGGCACCGCGAAGACCGCGTCCTCGGAGGACGAGCAGACCGGCACCGTGAAGGTCTGGCTGTACGACGAGGCGAACCGGGCGCCGAAGGAGCAGGTGGTGGCGCAGGCCGTCGCCGACTTCAAGGCGAAGCACGCGGGCGTCGAGGTCGAGGTCTCGTACATCCCGACCGACGCCGGTCCGCGCGCCGAGAAGATGAAGGGCGCGTTCAACGACCCGTCCTCGGCGCCGGACGTGGTGGAGTTCGGCAACACCGACCTGTTCGGCTACACCGCCTCGGGCGGCCTCGCCGACATCACCTCCGACCTGGCGGACTGGGCCGAGGGCAAGGACCTGCCGCAGGACCTGAAGGACACCGCGGTGGTCGACGGCAAGACGTACGGCCTGCCCTGGTGGCTGGGCGTGCGGGCGCTGTACTACCGCACCGACGTGTTCACCGAGCTGGGCCTGTCGGCGCCGACCACGTACGACGAGCTGAAGTCGGCGGCGGAGAAGGTCCGGGCCGCGCACGGCGACCTGCTGGGCATCGCGGTCGGCGGCAAGTACACCTTCGGCGCACTGCCGTTCGTGTGGGCCAACGGCGGCGACCTGGCGGCGCGGAGCGGCTCGGCGTACGCCTCGGCGATCGACTCGGCGCAGTCGCAGGCCGGCGTGAAGCAGTACACCGACCTGTTCACGGACGCGATCTGCCCGGCCCAGCAGTGCGCCGACCTGACCGGCGGCAAGACCGTCGAGGCGTTCGCGGCGGGCAAGGCCGGCATGGCGATCCTGCCGAACTCCTCGCGCAGCGCGGTGGAGGCGGGCGCGGCGGCCGGCAAGTACGCGATCGTGCCGCTGCCGGGCACCACGGCCGGGAAGATCGCCCCGGCGTTCTCCGGCGGCAACGACCTGGGCGTCATGAAGTCCACCCGGCACCGTTCGCTGGCGGTCGACTTCATGAAGGAACTGGCCTCCGAGAAGAACCAGTTGGCGCTGTTCGACGCGATGGGCAACCTGCCGACGCTGTCCTCCGCGCGCGCCGAGGTGGTGCAGAAGCAGCCGTGGCTCAAGCCGTTCACCGACACCATCGAGGCGGGCACCAAGTTCGTCCCGAAGGACGCCGCCTGGGCCCGGATCGACGCCCAGAACGTGGTGCCGACCATGCTGCAGAAGGTCATCACCGGCAAGTCCGACGTGGCCGCCGCCACCAAGGAGGCCGCCGCCGCGATGAACACCTCGTTCAGCGGCAAGTAGCCGTCGGCCCGCAGAGGAACCGGAAGTCGTCGATGCCTGCCACGACCGTCACCGCCCGGGCGGACCACGGGGACCCCACCCCGCTCCGCCCGGCGGGCGGCGCCCCCGCCGGGGCCCGCCGCCGCCCCGGGCCACTGGCCCGGATACCCGTCCCGCTCTGGCTGCTGCTGCCGGCCGCCCTGGTGCTGATCCCGCTGTTCGGCTACCCGCTGTACCAGCTGGGCCTGCTCTCGGTGCTCAAGTTCGGCCAACCGCAGGCCTCCGGCGGGGTGCCGACCGAGTTCGTCGGGCTCTCCAACTACGCCGACGTGCTGGGCGACGCGCAGTTCTGGTCGGTGCTCGCCCAGACCCTGGCGTTCGCCGCGTTCTGTGTCCTGGCCACCCTGGTAGTCGGCGCGACCTGCGCGGTGCTGCTGACCCGGGTCGGCCGGTGGCCCCGGCTGATGCTGATGTTCGGCGCCCTGGGCGCCTGGGCCGCCCCCGCGATGACCGGCTCCACGGTGTGGATGTTCCTGCTGGACACCAACTCCGGCCTGGTCAACGAGGTTCTCGGCACCCAGGGCCACAACTGGATGTACGACAAGTGGTCGGCCTTCGCCATGGTCGCCGTGGTCGTGGTCTGGCACAGCTTCCCGTTCGTGATGATCACCCTCTACGCGGGCATCCAGGCCATCCCGGACTCCGTCCTGGAGGCCGCCCGCCTGGACGGCGCCGGCACCACCACGGTCTTCCGCAAGATCATGCTGCCGATGCTGCGCCCGCTGCTGGTGATCGTGGTGATCCAGTCGATCATCTGGGACTTCAAGGTCTTCACCCAGATCTACGTGATGACCGGCGGCGGCGGCATCGCCGGCCAGAACCTGGTCCTCAACGTCTACGCCTACCAGAAGGCCTTCGTCGCGGAGAACTACAGCCTCGGCGCGGCCATCGGCGTCCTGATGACCCTCATCCTGCTGGCCGTCACCGCCGTCTACGTCCGCGGCCTGCGCCGCTCCGGGGAGGAACTGTGACCGGCAAGCCCCTCTCGATCGGGCGCCGCGACAACCGGGTGCTGCGGCAGGGCGCCAACACGGCCGCCGTGGTGCTCGCCCTGCTGACGGTCTTCCCGCTGTACTGGATGGTGCTGTCGGCGTTGAAGCCGAAGGGCGAGATCACCTCGGCGCACCCGCGGCCGTGGACGTTCGCGCCGACGCTGGAGAACTTCCGCAACGCGCTGGGGGTGTCCGGGTTCGGGCGGTACTTCGCGAACAGCATGCTGGTGGCGGTGGTCGTGGTGGTGGTGTCCGCCGCGGTCGCCTTCCTGGCGGCGGTGGCGCTGTCCCGGTTCAGGTTCCGGTTCCGGACCACGATCCTGATCATGTTCCTGGTGGCGCAGATGGTGCCGGTGGAGGCGCTGACCATCCCGCTGTTCTTCCTGGTGCGCGACATCGGCTCGGTCGCGCCGGGCTTCGGCCTCTCCTCGCTGGGCTCGCTGATGCTGGTGAACCTGGCGTTCTCGCTGCCGTTCGCGGTGTGGATGCTGCGCGGTTTCGTCGCCGCGGTGCCCGAGTCGCTGGAGGAGGCGGCCCGGATCGACGGTGCGAGCCGGTTCACCATCCTGTGGCGAATCCTGTTCCCGCTGGTCGCCCCCGGGCTGGCGGCGACCAGCGTGTTCTCCTTCATCACCGCCTGGAACGACTTCGTGTTCGCCAAGACACTGATCCTGGACACCGACCACCAGACGCTGCCGGCCGCGCTGATGGTGTTCTTCAAGCCGGACGAGAACGACTGGGGCGGCATCATGGCCGCCTCGACCCTGATGACCGTCCCGGTGCTGGTCTTCTTCGTGCTGGTCCAGCGGCACATGGTGTCCGGGCTGGGCGGCGCGGTGAAGGACTGATCCGCTCCGACCGGTCGGCGGCCCGGGCGGCTCAGTCCGCCGCCCGGGCCGCCCAGGCGGCGAACGCCTCGTGGAAGCCGGGGAAGGTCTTGCGCACGCACCCCGGGTCGTCGAAGGTCGTGCCCGGGGTGCGCAGCCCGGCGACGGCGAAGGACATCACGATCCGGTGGTCGCCGCGGGTGGCGATCTCGACCGGCTTCGGGGTGCCGGGGCGGATCTCGATCCAGTCCCGGCCGGTGGCGACCTCGACGCCCTGGCGGCGCAGGTTCTCCGCGCAGGCGTCGAGGCGGTCGCACTCCTTGATCCGGGTGTTGTAGACGTCCTCGATCCGGATCGGGCCGGAGGCGAACGGGGCGATGGCGGCCAGCGTCGGCATGGTGTCGGAGATGTCCCGCATGTGGACGGTGCCGCCGGTGAGGGTCCCGCCGGTGACGGTGGTGGCGTCCGCCCCGATCTCGACCTTCGCGCCGAGCCGTTCCAGCACCTCGACGAAGCGCAGGTCGCCCTGGAGCGCGTCGCGGCCCAGGCCGGGGACGGTCACCTCGCGGCCGGTCAGCGCGGCGGCGGCGAAGAAGTACGAGGCGGTGGAGGCGTCCGGCTCGACCGGGTACCGGGCGGCGGTGTAGCCGCCCGGCGGCACCTCGAACACGTTCCCCGCGCGGGCCACCTCGACGCCGAAGCCGCGCATCATCGCCAGGGTGATCTCGACGTACGGCGCGGAGACCAGGTCGGTGACCCGGATGCGCAGGCCGGTGCGGGTGAGCGGGCCGAGCAGCAGCAGGGCCGTCAGGTACTGCGAGGACAGCCCGGCGTCGAGCACCACCTCGCCGCCCTCGACGCCCGCCGCCCGGACGCTCAGCGGGTGGTGGCCCTCGGCGCCGTGGTGCTCCAGGTCGACGCCGAGGTCGCGCAGCGCGGTGGTGAGCGGGCCGAGCGGGCGGCGGCGCATCTGCTCGGACGCGTCGAAGTGGAAGGTGCCGTGCCCGGCGGCGGCCAGCGTCGGCAGGAAGCGCGCGGTGGTCGCGCCGTCCCGGCAGAACACCGTCGCCCCGTCGGCCGCCGGCCCCTGCGGGCACCCGGTGATCCGCCACTCCCGCTCGTCGCGCTCCACCCGGTACCCGAGCGCGCGGAGCCCCTCGGCGAACCCCTCGGTGTCGTCGGACACCAGCGGCCGCACCAGGGTGGTCACCCCGTCCGCCGCCGCGGCCAGGAACAGCGCACGCGCCGTGACCGACTTCGAACCGGGGATCTCGACCAGCGCCACGGCGCACACTCCAGCGGGGCAACGACAACAGGACCGCCCCCGATCCTGCCCTCCCGTCCACCGACCGGGCCGACTCGTCCCACGGTGCGGACACCCCCGGCCGGTCAGCAGACGGCGGACGGCGGACGGGACGGCGACGGTGGGCGGACCGGGGCGGCGGGCGGGACGGGAGGGCGACGGCGGACGGGACGGCGGCGGGTCAGCGCGGGTCGGTCGGGCGCAGCTCACCCCCGTCCCACTCCAGCCAGCGGGTGATGCCGATCTCCCGGAGGAAGGGGTGGTCGTGGCTGGCGACGAGCAGGGCGCCGCGGTAGCCGGACAGGGCCTGGGTGAGCTGGCGGACGCTGGCCAGGTCGAGGTTGTTGGTGGGCTCGTCGAGCAGCAGGAGCTGCGGGGGCGGGTCGGCGAGCAGCAGGGCGGCGAGGGTGGCGCGGAAGCGCTCGCCGCCGGAGAGGGTGCCGGCCGGCTGGTCGGCGCGGGCGCCGCGGAACAGGAAGCGGGCCAGCCGGGCCCGGACCTCGTTGTCGGTGGCGGCGGGGGCGTGCGCCCTGACGTTCCGGAAGACGGTCTCCCGGTCGTCCAGCACGTCCAACCGCTGCGGGAGGTGGCGCAGTTGGACCGGGGTGGTGACCATACCCTCGGCGGGGGCGAGTTCACCGGCGACGGTGCGCAGCAGCGTGCTCTTGCCGGAGCCGTTGTGGCCGATCAGGGCGATCCGCTCGGGGCCGCGCAGCTCCAGGTCGATCCGGCCGCGGCCGCCGTGGGCCAGCCGGACGCCCTCCAGGGTGAGGACGGTGCGCCCGGCCGGGACGGCGGTGCGGGGCAGGTCGATCCGGATCTCGGCGTCGTCCCGGACCGCCTCCTCGGCGGTGGCCAGCCGCTCCTTGGCCTCGTTGAGCCGCTCGGTGTGCATGCCGCGCAGGCGGCCGGCGGTCTCCTCGCCCTTGCCCTGGAGCTTGTCGGCCAGCGCCTTGGGGTCGTTGCGCCGCACCGAGCGCTGCTTGCCGTAGGCGGCGGACTTGGCGAGCCGCTGGGTGGCCTCGACCAGATCCCGCCGCTGCCGCTTGACGTCGGCCTCGGCGTTGCGGACCAGGCGCTCGGCGGCCTCCTGCTCGGTCTCCAGCGCCTCCTGGTAGGCGCTGAAGTTGCCCCCGTACCAGGTGACTTCGCCGTCCCGCAGGTCGGCGATCTGGTCGACCCGCTCCAGCAGCTCGCGGTCGTGGCTGACCAGCAGCAGCACGCCGGGGAAGGCGGCCACCGCGTCGTACAGCCGGGCCCGGGCCCGGGCGTCCAGGTTGTTGGTGGGCTCGTCGAGCAGCAGGACGTCGGGGCGGCGCAGCAGCAGGGCGGCGAGGTGCAGCAGGACGGCCTGGCCGCCGGAGAGCTCGCCGCTGGTGCGGTCGAGGTCGAGCCCGGCGAGGCCGAGGCGGTCGAGGGTGGCGCGGGCGCGCTCCTCGACGTCCCAGTCGTCGCCGATGGCGGTGAAGTGGCGCTCGGCCACGTCTCCGGACTCGATGGCGTGCAGGGCCTCGCGCTTGGCCCGGATGCCGAGCGTCTCGTCGACCCGCTGCCCGGCGACGACCGTCAGGTCCTGCGGCAGGTAGGCGAGTTCGCCCGCGACCCGGACGGTGCCGGCGGCGGGGGCGAGCTCCCCGGCGATCAGCCGCAGCAGCGTGGACTTGCCGGCCCCGTTGAGGCCGACCAGCCCGGTGCGGCCGGGGCCGACGGCGAGGTGGAAACCGCTCAGCACCGGGCGGCCGTCGGGCCACTCGAAGCCGAGGTCGGTGCAGAGGATCGAGGTGGTGGGTTGCGCCATGAGGGCCTCCTGGAGGTTGCCGTGGGAAGGGGAGCAACACGGGAGACACCGGGGACGCGGGTGCGAGGAGGTCCGGCGCGGGGAAACGGCCGGCCGTCACGGGAAACGGGGAACCCGCACGGGAGCAGTGGATCGCCGCCCTGCCGAGGTCGCACGCGCGCCCGCACGCCGATCGACCCGGGAAGGACACGGGTGTGGCGTGGCGCGGTGTCTCATGACCTCAGACGAGCAACGGCCTTCTCCAGACGTGCGGGAATGTGACGCCTCCGAGGGTACGGACCCCCGCGCACCCGCCGCAACGGAATTAAGTCCCGGGCCCCGGGTCCCCGCCTCCCCCGGGTGTCGGTGGCGGCTGCCAGGATGGGCGCCATGGAACGAGTCCTCGGCATCGGCGGGTACTTCCTGCGCGCCACCGACCCGGCGGCGCTGACCGCCTGGTACCGCGACGTCCTGGGCCTGCCCGCCGACGGGCACGGCCGGTGGGAGCAGGCCCCGGGCCCGACGGTGTTCGCCGCCTTCGAGTCCGGCACCGACTACTTCGGCTCCCCCGCGCAGCAGGTGATGCTGAACGTCCGGGTCCGCGACCTGGACGCGATGCTGGCCCAACTGCGCGCCGCGGGCGCGGCGGTGGCCGGGGAGGTGCAGGAGATGCCGGGCGTCGGCCGGTTCGGCTGGGTGACCGACCCGGAGGGCAACCGGATCGAGCTCTGGCAGCCCGCCTGAGCCGGGGCGGGCCGGCCGGTGCGTCGGGCCCCGCCGGGCCGCCGGGGTCGGTGGGTGCGGCCGTGCCGGCCGGCGGCCCGGCGGCGGCGGAAGAGCACCAGGAGGGCGGTGCCTCCCGCGAGGGCGGCCGCCCGCCACCGCGCTGCGGGAGCTCGCCGAGGAGGCCCGGCTCCGGCCCGCCGAGGCACTGCGGCCGCTGACGGCGGGCCACCGGTCGGCGGCCGGCGGGTGACCGCCGGTCATCGGCTTCGCCTTCGCGGCCGAACCGGTCCCGGCCGGAGCGCCGGTGCGACCGAGTGCCGAGCACGACACGTTCGCGTGGCGGGCCCGGAAGCAGTGGCTGTCGTTCCTTCAGGTCGAGCAGCGGACGTGGTTCGCCTCGCTCCGCACCGCTCACCGGAAGGAACGCACGGTCATGCCGGTCGACGGCCGGGACGCCGCAGGTGCCGCAGGTGCCGCCGCCCGTGAGGCCGGAGAGCTGACGCACCGTCCGGAACGGGCCGTGCGGTACGGCACCGCACCGGGCCTCCGGCGGAGGAGGGCCGGGTGCGGCACCGTGTCGGGTGGTGGTCAGCCGGTGACGGCGACGGGGGCGTCCCGGGCGTTGCGGTCGACGGTCAGGGTGACGCCGCCGTAGGTCTCCTTCTGGTTGACCTGGTACTGGTGGGCGCGGCGGTGTCCGCCGAACAGGCCGCCGCTGTAGGGGAAGCTGCCGGTGGTGTCGGCGGCGCCGTCGTACTTGGCGTACCACAGGGCTTCGGGCAGGTCGGCGGCGCCGGCCTCGGCGGCCCTGGCGATGCCGGCGGCGCTGGAGGAGGCGAAGCCGTAGAAACCGGGCCGGTAGGAGCGCGCCTTGACCGCCCGGTCGAAGGACTGGGTGTAGGCGAGGACCGCGTCCGCGCAGGCCGTGTCGGCGGTGTTGTAGGCCTCCACGTCCAGGTAGAGCGTGCTGCCGGCGCGCATGCCCAGCGCCGACGCCTTGGCCACCGCGTCCGCGCCGTCCGCCGCGCCGAGCGAGACGGCCGTGTCGGCGGTGATCTTCTCGGGGCTGGAGCCGGTCTGGCACGGCGGCTGCGCGCCGACGTACAGCGGCACCAGCTTCCAGCCCGAGCCGGCCACCGCGCCCACCCAGGACGCGGTCAGCTGCGGCTGCGCGCAGCCGCGGTTCTTGCCGCCGACGTAGACGGCGATCGCCCCGTAGGGAGAGGTGCCGCGCCAGGCGTTCATGGTGGCCAGCGGCGGGGCGGTGCAGGTGTCGAAGGCCAGGCCGGTGAACACGCTCCCGCTGGACGTCCCGGCCGGTGCGCCGCCCGCCGCGGCGGCGGGCTTGGAGGCGCCGGGCGCCGAGGCCGAGGCGGCGGCCGAACCGGACGGTGTCGCGGACCCGGACGCCGAAACCAAGGGCGAGGCCGAGGCAGACACGGAGCCGGAGGCGGACGCCGAAGCCGAGGCCGAGGGCGAGGCGGAGGCGGAGAGGCTGTCGGTCGCCGACGGCGAGGCCGCCTGCACTGCGCCGACCGCCTCGCCGGCCACCGCGCCGTGCGGACCGTCGGCTGGCTTCGCGCACGCACTGAGTGCCAGGGCGGCAGCGGCGGTCAGGCAGGCGGCGGACAGCACGGTGCTGCGCCCCTTGTTGAAGGGGGTGTTCGGCACGGGAATTCCTCATGGGCGGAGTGTCCGCGGGGGCGCGGAGAGCGACTGCCGGTATGCATATCACCCCGGGAGGGGTTCGTTCCAGCCGGCTTGAGGCGAAGCGGTGACCTTTGTCCGGGTATATCCGTTCTTTGGGTCGCCCTTTACCTGACCGGCAGTCAGGCACGCCCGCTCCGGCCGCGGAGGATTCACAACTGGCACACACCTCGGGGTCC
This sequence comes from Kitasatospora fiedleri, assembly GCF_948472415.1. Classification (NCBI taxonomy): domain Bacteria; kingdom Bacillati; phylum Actinomycetota; class Actinomycetes; order Kitasatosporales; family Streptomycetaceae; genus Kitasatospora; species Kitasatospora fiedleri. The sequence continues at coordinate 1,859,261 of NZ_OX419519.1, forward strand.
GGACCTACGGAGCCCGTCACGGCGGGCCCGGCGGAGCCGATCAAGAGCCAAGGGGCCTCGGTCGAGAAGGCCGGCATCCAGCATTCCGACCCAATCCCGCGTCTTCACTTTTCTCGCACACCCCCTCGCCGGACCATCCACGTTTCGGTTTCATAAATCCTTCGAACCCGCCACAAGCCGCTTGCGGGATATTGATATGACTGTTCGTCAATATCCGATTTATTCCCTGCATACGATCCGTGAGCCTCCGTCAGAGCGGCGGGGTCATGTGCAGGGAGTGGATGTGTACGGACGCATATCGGGGGGCCGTGGGCGGTTGGTGCCGCCGGGCGCCCGGGGGTGAGCGCCGTTGTGGCGCTCGCCGTGTCGGTGTCACTGCTGGCGGGGACGGAGGACGCGCTGGCCGCGCCGAAGCCGGACAAGTCCGGTCAGGCGCAGGGCACCAAGTGGGCCACCGAGGCTGCTGACATCCCGTCGGCGCGGGTCGCGGCCCGGCTGTCCGGGCAGCGGGTGGAGGCGCTGTCCGAGCGGACCGAGACGTCGACGACGTGGGTGAACAAGGACGGCTCGCTGACCAGCGAGCTGTTCGCCGGGCCGGTGCGCTTCCAGCGCGACGGCCGGTGGACGGACGTCGACCTGGCGCTGCAGCGGCAGCCGGACGGCTCGGTCGCGCCCAAGGCTCACCCGGGCGCGCTGAAGCTGGCCGCCCCGGGCGGCACCCGGGCACGCTCGCTCGCCGACTCGCAGTCCGGCCAGGGCGAGGACCGCACCCTGGTGACCCTCGGCGAGGGCGACCAGCAGGTCGAGCTGCGGTGGAAGGGCGGCCTGCCCGCACCCGAGCTGGACGGCACGAAGGCCACCTACAAGGACGCGATCAGCGACGGCGCGGCCGATCTGGTGGTGGAGGCCACCCGCACCGGCTTCGAGCAGTACACCGTCCTCAAGCAGCGCCCGACGGCGGCCGGTTACTCCTACACGATGCCGCTGAAGGTCAAGGGGCTCAAGGCAGAGGCGCAGGCGGACGGCAGCGTGCTGTTCACCGACAGGAAGACCGGTGAGAAGCGGGCCGTGCTGCCCGCGCCGGTGATGTGGGACTCCGCCGTCATCGCGGAGGGCTCGCGCGAGCACGCCAACCGGGCGAAGGTCGACCTGAAGGTCGTCCAGCACGGCGACAGCATCGACCTGGTGTTCGCTCCCGACGCGGCGTTCCTCACCGACCCGAACACCCGGTACCCGGTCACCGTCGACCCCTCGACGATCGCGCTGGGCAACGTGTTCGACACCCGGGTGCAGAAGGGCGAGAGCGTCGACTGGTCGGCGGACACCGAGCTGTACTGGGGCAACCCCGGCACCAAGAACGCCGACGGCTCCTCCCGCGAGGCCCGCGCGTTCATCAACTGGAACACCGCGCCGATCGCGGACGCGCTGATCACCAACGCGACCGTGTCGCTGTGGAACTTCCAGTCCGGCAACAGCGACTGCGCCGGCTACGCCTGGGACGTCTACGACACCTCGCTCGCCTCCACCGCCTCACGGTGGACCCTGCAACCCTCCTGGAACTCCAAGCAGGCGACGTCGACGGAGACCGCGGGCCGCACCGGCTGCCAGAACGACGGCTGGATCAACGCCGACGTCACCAACCTCGTGCAGAGCTGGACCTCCGCGAAGAACCCCACGTCCGGCATGGGCCTGCGCGCCCCGGACGAGAGCAGCACCAAGTACTGGAAGGAGGTCAACTCCTCCGAGGCCGGCTCGAACGTGCCCAAGCTGACGGTCACCTACAACTACCGCCCGCGCACCGGCACCGACCAGCAGGCCGGCTCCCCCTTCTACAAGGACGGCAACGGGACCTGGTGGGTCAACTCCACCACCCCGACGCTGCGCGACACCTTCGTCGACCCGAACAACGACAAGGTCGACGGCACCTTCCAGGTCTTCGACAACGACAGCGGCGCGCAGGTCGGCAACGTACTGGTCTCCCCGTACGTCGCCTCGGGCCAGCCCGCCTCGGTGACCGTCCCCGCGGGGCTGCTGACCAACGGCAAGACCTACCGGTTCCGCACCTCGCCCTACGACGGCCTGCACTACAACACCACGTGGTCGCCGTGGGCGTACTTCACCGTCGACACCGCCGCGCCCTCCGCGCCGTCCGCGATCACCTCGACCGACTACCCCTCCGGGCAGTGGGTCAAGGGCGCCGGGCAGTCCGGCGTGTTCACCCTGACCCCGCCCGCCGGTGACCAGAGCGCCCTGGAGTGGACGCTCGACGGCGCCACCTGGACCAAGGTGGCCACCGGGGGCTCCACCGCCCCGGTCAACCTGACCGTCACCCCGGACAAGGCCGGCACGCAGACCCTGCAGGTCCGCGCCGTCGACAAGGCCGAGAACAAGTCCGAACCCGTCACCTACACCTTCCGGGTCGGGGCCGGCGGCGTGACCGCGCCCAACGACGGCACCCGCACCGCCGCCCGCCTCCCGCTGGTCGCCGAGGCCGACGCCGCCAAGTACAACGCCGTCAGCTTCTCCTGGCGCCGCTCGGACGCCGACGCCTGGACCACGATCCCGGCCTCCGACGTCACCAACGCGGGCAGCGCGGTCAGTTGGCCCGTCGCGCTGAACAGCGGCAAGAGCCCGTCGCTGACCTGGAACGCCACCAGCACCGTCAACCCCGACGGCACCGTGCAGGTCCGCGCCGACTTCACCGGCCCGAACAACGCCGCCGTCTCCTCCGAGGGCATCAAGGCCGTCGTCGACCGCAAGGCGACGGGAGCTGCGACCCAGCAGGTCGGCCCCGGCACGCTCAACCTGCTCACCGGTGACCTCACCGTCTCGGCCACCGACGCCTCGTTCTTCGGCCTGACCGTGGGCCGCACCAGTACCTCGCGCGACCCGAAGGCCGCCGCGAACAAGGACGGCCAGGCGCCGATCTTCGGCCCCAACTGGACCTCCGGCGTGGCCTCCGAGGTCTCCCAGTCCGGTTACACCGAGATCCGCAAGACCTCGAACACCTCGCTGGACGTGGTCCTCACCGAGGGCGACACCATCGGCTTCACTGCCAACGCGGCGGGCAACGGCTGGGTGCCCGAGCCGGGCAGCGAGGCACTGACCCTGCGCGGGTCCTTCGCCTCCGGCGACTTCACCCTCTCCGACACCGACGGCACGGTGACCACCTTCGCCAAGGTCGACCCGGCGGCCACCACCTGGACGGTGACGTCGAGCCTGCTGGACGGTCTGGCCAACTCGACCACCACCGTCGTCTCCGAGAAGACCGTGGTGGGCGGCAAGACCCTGGCCCGGCCGAAGTACCTGATCGCGCCGACCTCCGCCGCCACCGCGGCCGCCTGCACGGCCGCCCCGTCCACCAAGGGCTGCCGCGTCCTACAGTTCGTCTACGCCACCACGACCACCGCCACCGGCAACACCAACGGCACCGACTTCGGCGACTTCACCGGCCAGCTCTCCACCATCAAACTGTGGGCCACCGCCCCCGGCGCGACGGCCGCCACCGCCACCGACGTCGCCACCTACCGCTACGACCTGGCGGGCCGACTGCGCCAGACCTGGGACCCGCGCCTGGGCACGAGCGCCAAGACCCAGTACTCGTACATCGAGGGCGCCGCCTCCGACGGCGCGCTGTACGCGGTCCTGCCGCCCGGCGTCAACGGCGGCTACCACATGGCCTACGGCAACATCGCGGCCAACCCGGCCGCCGGTGACGGCATGCTCACCAAGGTGTGGACCAACACCCTCACCCCCGGCACCACCGCCACCGTCAACGGCACCGCCACCACCACGATCGTGTACGGCGTGCCCACCAGCGGCACCAAGGCCCCGAGGACCTGTCCGCCACCGCCGGCGCCACCTGGGGCCAGAGCGACCTGCCCACCGACGCCACCGCGGTCTTCCCCGCCGACCAGATCCCCGCCTCCAACAGCGGTGCCGATCTGAACACCGGCGACTACACCCGGGCCACTGTCCACTACCTCAACGCCTCCGGTCGCCAGGTCAACACCGCCGCCCCCGGGCACCGCCTCACCACCACCGAGTACGACAAGTGGGGCAACGGCGTCCGCACGCTGACCGCCGCCAACCGCGAACTCGCCCTCGGCACCACCGACGCGGCCAAGGCCCAGCTCGCCGACCTCGGCATCAACAACCTGCCCAGCGGCGAACGCGCCCGCCTGCTGTCCACCACCAGCGTGTACAGCGCCGACGGCCAGCGCGAGACGGAGAATTCCGGCCCGCTGCACCGCATCACCCTTGCCGCCGACGTGATCTCGGGCGGGGCGACGGTCGCCAAGGCCGGCACCCAGACCGTCGCCCGCACCCGCACGGTGAAGACCTACGACGAGGGCCGCCCCACCGACGGGACCGCCAAGGTCAAGGACCAGGTCACCACCACCGTCACCGGCGGCGCCCTGCGCGCCTGGCCCGAGGTGTTCGCCGAGACCCGCACCGACAAGTCCGTCTTCGACTGGACGCTGGGTGTCGCCACCCAGCAGATCCAGGACGCCGGCGGGCTGAACCTCACCACCACCACCGGCTATGACGCCCAGGGCCGCGTCACCTCCCGGCAACTGCCCAAGTCGACCGGTACGGACGCGGGCACCACCCGCACCACCTACTGGTCCGCCGCCGGCACCGGCACCTGCGCCGGCCGCCCCGAATGGGCCGACTTGGAGTGCCAGACCGGCCCGGCCGGCGACATCACCGGCGGCGGCACCAACCCGGTCCAACTGCCCGTCAAGACCGTCCAGTACGGGCTGTTCGGCCAGACCACGCAGACCGACGAGACCGCCAACGGCCTCACCCGCACCACCACCATCACCCCCGACGCGGCCGGACGACCGGTGACCACCACCGTCAGCGGTGGCCTCGGCACCGCCGTCCCGGCCGTCACCACCACCTACGACCCGGCCACCGGAGCCGTCACCAAGCAGACCTCCACCGGCGGCGGCACGATCACCAAGGCGTACGACGCACTCGGCCGCCTCATCTCCTACACCGACGCCGACGGCGCGACCACCACCACCGAGTACGACGCCCTCAACCGGCCCACCAAGGTCACCGACAGCGTCCCGTCCACCACCACCTACACCTACGACACCGCCATCGACCCGCGCGGCCTGACCACCTCGGTCACCGACTCGGTCGCCGGCACCTTCACCGCCCGCTACGACGCCGACGGCACCGCCGTCACCCAGGGCATGCCCGGCGGCTACACCCTGACCGACCGCCGCGACCCCTCCGGCACCACCGTGGGCCGCTCTTACACCCGCGACAGCGACGGCACCGTGCTGGTCTCCGACGGCATCACCGAGACCGTCCAGGGCCAGTGGGCCACCCACACCGGCACCCCCGGCGTCACCGCGGCCCAGACCTTCGCCTACGACAAGGCGGGCCGCCTCACCACCGTCCAGGACACCTCCCCCGACGCCGTCTGCACCACCCGCGGCTACGGCTTCGACAACAACACCAACCGCACCACCCTCGCCACCGCCGTCGCCGCCCGCGGCACCGACTGCACCACCACCGGAGCCACCACCCAGACCAACACCCACGACAGCGCCGACCGCCTGGTGAACTCCGGTCACACCTACGACGCCTTCGGCCGCACCACCGCCCTGCCCGGCTCCACCGTCGCCTACTACACCAGCGACCTCGTCCAGCAGCAGACCACCGGCACCAACCGCCAGACCTGGACCCTCGACTCCCACCAGCGCTTCCGCTCCTGGACCGCCGAGACCAACAACTCCGGCACCTGGACCACCAACCTCACCAAGACCAACCACTACGGCTCCGACAGCGACAACCCCCGCTGGGTCGGCGACAACCTCGCCAACTACACCCGCAACGTCACCGGCATCACCGGCGACCTCGGCGCCACCACCACCAACACCGGCCTGACCACCCTCCAACTCGCCAACCTGCACGGCGACATCACCCTGCAACTCCCCCTCAACGGCACCGCCCCCACCGTGCTCGACTACGACGAGTACGGCAACGGCCGCACCGGACAGACCACCACCCGCTACGGCTGGCTCGGCACCAAGCAGCGCTCCACCGAAACCCCCAGCGGCCTCACCCTCATGGGCGTCCGCCTCTACAGCCCCACCACCGGCCGGTTCCTCTCCATTGACCCGGTCCACGGTGGCAACGCCAACGCCTACGACTACGTCCACGCCGACCCGCTCACCAAGTACGACCTCGACGGACGCTGGTGTCTGGTCCGGAACAAGGGCGGCGGCTGCTGGGGAGCCACGACCTGGAAGAACAACAAGCAGACCATCATCACCGGTGTGGCGACCACTGTCGTGACCGGCGGCTGCCTGATCGCCACCGGAGGCGCCGGCTCGGCCGCCTGCCTGTGGGCCGGCGGGGCGGTGGGCGGGGCCATCGGCTACCGGTACGGTGTCGACGAGAACCGGACCTGGCGGGGCTACGCCGCCGCGTCGACCGTCAACGCGGTGCTGACCCGTTACGGAGGCGGTTCCGCCAAGAACGTCTGGAGCCGCTGGGTGTCGCCCTTCTTCAGGGGCCCGGGCCTGCACCGCGGGCGATGGGGCTTCTGACCCCCGGGCACGGAACCGCCGGCCGAAAATGATGTGACCCCGTAACAGACGGCGGCGGGGCGGACCGGTCGAGAACCGGTCCGCCCCACCGCCCACCACCCCACCAACCGAGAACGGGACGCCAGGTGCGACACACGAAAATCGTCAAGATAGCCATCGGCCTTCTCGCCTACGCGGCGCTCGCGGGCCTCACGCTCTTCCTCGCGGGCCGGGTCCCCGGCGACTCGACCACAGGCACCACGATCCGGGCCGCCGCCGGCGGCGTCCTCGCAGTCGGCGCAATCCAGTTCGCCCGCCACGTGGCCCGCACCCTGCGGTCGGACCGCGAGGAGTCATAACGAGACCCGGATTCCTCCGCCGCACCCCACCGACACCGTACGACGGCCCGGCGGCCGGACGGGACGGGCGACGGGCGGGGTCCTCGCCAGGAGCGCGGGGTCCGGCCGGCAGTGGGCATCGGAGGCCAGGTGGAACTCCGACGGCGCCACCGGGGCCGCCAAGATGGTGGTCGAGGGCAACGTCGTGTACGACAACAGGAACACCGTCCCCAGCGCCGTCAGCGGATTCACCAGGATCACCGACGGGCACGGCATCATCGTCGACTCCACCGAGAACCGGGACTTCCGGGGCGCCCCGCTCCACCAGACCCCCTACGCCGGCCGGACGCTGATCCGGAACAACGTCAGGCGAACACCGTCGTCGTCCCCGGCCCCGGCGAAGTGGCAGTGCACGCCCCGGCCGGCGCCGACTTCCGCCTCTCCCCGGCAGCCCCGCGATCGACGCCGGCACCACCGCGGGCGCCCCCGCGACCGACGCCGACCTGCTCCCCCGCGACACCCGCCCGGACCTCGGCGCCTACGAGCACCGCTGACCCGGGCACCCCGGCCCGGCCGTCCGGGGCGCTCCGGGCGGCGGCCTAGAATCGACGCCATCATGACTGCCACTCTCGTCGTCAAGGACCTCGCCGCCGGCCACGGCGAGCGCACGCTGTTCTCCGGGCTGGACCTGGTCGTCGCCCCCGGGGACGTGATCGGCCTGGTCGGGGTGAACGGCGCCGGGAAGTCGACCCTGCTGCGGCTGCTGGCCGGGCTGGACACCCCGGAGGGCGGCTCGCTCAAGCTCAGCCCGCCGACCGCGAACGTCGGGCACCTGCCGCAGGAGCCGGAGCGCCGGGAGGGCGAGTCGGTGCGCGACTTCCTGGCCCGCCGCACCGGCGTCGCGGCGGCCCAGGCGGCGCTGGACGAGGCCACCGAGGGCCTGGTGGAGGGCCGGCCCGGCGCGGACGACGCGTACGCGGTGAGCCTGGACCGCTGGTTGGAGCTGGGCGGCGCGGACCTGGAGGAGCGGGCGGAGGAGGTCGCCGGCCAGCTGGGCCTCAAGGTCTCGCTGGACCTGCCGATGACGGCGCTGTCCGGCGGCCAGGCGGCCCGCGCGGGCCTGGCCTCGCTGCTGCTGTCGCGCTACGACGTGTTCCTGCTGGACGAGCCCACCAACGACCTGGACCTGGACGGCCTGGAGCGCCTGGAGGCGTTCGTGAAGGGCCTGCGCGCGGGCACCGTGCTGATCAGCCACGACCGCGAGTTCCTGGCCCGCACCGTGACCAAGGTGCTGGAGCTGGACCTGCACCAGCAGCAGGTGAACCTGTACGGCGGCGGCTACGACGCGTACCTGGAGGAGCGGGCGATCTCCCGCCGGCACGCCCGCGAGCAGTACGAGGAGTTCGCGGACACCAAGGCGGGCCTGGAGGCCCGGGCCCAGATGCAGCGCAACTGGATGGAGCACGGCGTCCGCAACGCCCGGCGCAAGGGCGGCGACAACGACAAGAAGGCCCGGGCGCAGCGCGCCGAGTCGACCGAGAAGCAGGCCGCGAAGGCCCGGCAGACCCAGCGGATGATCGAGCGCCTGGACGCGGTGGAGGAGCCCCGCAAGGAGTGGGAGCTGCGGATGGAGATCGCCGCCGCGCCGCGCTCCGGCTCGGTGGTGGCGACGCTCCGGCAGGCCGCCGTCCGGCGCGGGGACTTCGCGTTCGGGCCGGTGGACCTCCAGATCGACTGGGCGGACCGGGTGGCGATCACCGGCGCGAACGGCGCGGGCAAGTCGACGCTGCTGGCGGCGCTGCTGGGCCGGCTGGAGCTGGACGCGGGCAGTGCGGCGCTCGGCTCGGGCGTGCTGGTCGGCGAGGTGGAGCAGGCCCGCGGGCACCTGTTCGGCGGCGACGCCGGGCGTCCGCTGCTGGAGGCGTTCGCCGCCGCCGTGCCGGACCTCGCCCCGGAGGAGGTCCGCACCCTGCTGGCCAAGTTCGGCCTGAAGGCGGTGCACGTGCTGCGCCCCGCCGCGACGCTCTCCCCGGGCGAGCGGACCAGGGCGGCGCTGGCCCTGCTCCAGGCCCGCGGGGTGAACCTGCTGGTGCTGGACGAGCCGACCAACCACCTGGACCTGCCGGCGATCGAGCAGTTGGAGTCGGCGCTGGCCTCGTACACCGGCACCCTGCTGCTGGTCACCCACGACCGCCGGATGCTGGACACCGTGCAGGTGAACCGGCGGCTGGTGGTCGCGGACGGGAAGGTCTCCGAAGCCTGAGACGGGCCCGGGGCCTGGCGCAGCGCCCGGTCGCTTTGGGCCGGTTCTTGCCGGGGACCCGACGGCGTCTTCCGCCCGGGTGCGCCGTGTGCTGTGCTGGCGCGCATGGTTGACCGAGCTTCCGCCCCGGCGCCGTCCCACCCGACGGCGCCGCTGCACCCGATGAGCGTGCCCGCCCACGAGGCGGCCGACCGCTGCCGGGCCTTCCACCAGGTGATGGCCCGGCGCCGCACCGTGCGCGACTACGCGAGCCGCCCGCTGCCCGAGGGGGTGCTGGAGTGGGCGGTCCGGACGGCGGCGACCGCGCCGAGCGGCGCCCACGTGCAGCCGTGGCGGTTCGTGGTGGTCACCGATCCGGAGCGCAAGCGGCGGCTGCGGGAGGCCGCGGAGGCGGAGGAGCGGGAGTTCTACGCGCACCGGGCGTCCGAGGAGTGGCTGGCGGCGCTGGCGCCGATCGGCACCGACTGGCGCAAGCCGTTCCTGGAGGACGCGCCCGCGGTGATCGTGGTGTTCGAGGTGCACAAGGGCCCGAACTCGCCGCGTCCGTACTACACCAAGGAGTCGGTGGGCATCGCGGTCGGCTTCCTGCTCGCGGCCCTGCACCAGGCGGGCCTGGCCACGCTGACCCACACGCCCAGCCCGATGCGCTTCCTCAACGAGGTGTGCGACCGTCCGCCGGAGGAGCGCGCCGCGTACGTCATCCCGGTCGGCTACCCGGCCGAGGACGCCCGGGTGCCGGACCTGGTCCGCAAGCCGCTGGACGAGGTGCTGGTGCAGCTCTGAGCCGCCGCCCGCCGGGGTGGTGCGCCGGGGTGGTGCGCCCGGGTGGTGGAGGGGATATCCGCTGGTCGGCGCGTTGCCGGATGGCGCATACTCCGTCCATGAGTCACTCCACCGACGCACCTGACAACGTTGCGCGACCGCTCACCGCGGGCCGCCCGCCCGAGCTGCTGCCCCTCGGCGGCGGCGCGCACCTGCGCCGCCGCCGGGTGGCGGACGCCGCCGGGCTGAACGCCGCGGTGATCGCCAACCTGGACCACCTGCGTCCGTGGATGCCCTGGGCCCGGCAGGCGCCGACCCTCGCGGAGAGCGAGCAGCTCTCGGTGGCCGGCGAGGCGGCCTGGGAGCAGGGCACCGACTTCCTGTACCTGCTCGGCCTGGACGCGGACCCGGCCGCGGTGATCGGCGGCTTCGGCCTGCACGGCCGGATCGGCCCGGGCGCGCTGGAGATCGGCTACTGGGTGCACCACGGGCACACCGGCCGCGGCCTGGCCACCGCCGCCGCCCGCGCGCTCACCTCGGCCGCCCTCGCCCTGCCGGGCATCACCCGCGCCGAGATCCACTGCGACGAGTCGAACGCCGCCAGTGCCGCCGTGCCGCGCAGGCTCGGCTACGTCCTGGACCGGATCGAGCCGGCGGCCCCGACCGCCCCGGCCGAGACCGGCCGCAAGATGATCTGGCTGACCGGGGCCTGAGCGCCCGCCGGGGCGCGCGACGAGGGGACGGCCCGGCGGGCCGTCCCCTCCGGCGTTCCGGGAGCGGACCCGCGGCCGTCCGTCGGCGCTCAGCGGTGGGCGAGCCGTTCGATCAGCGTCTGCCAGCCGTCCGCGAGCAGGGCCCCGAGGTCCTCCTCCGCGCAGCGGCCGGCGGCCGGGGCGGTGGGGGGCAGGTCGGCGACCAGGAAGAGCAGCGGGGGGCCCTCCAGGGCGCTGGCGAGCTGGAGGGCGAGGGTGTCGAGGTCGGGGAGGCCGAGGGCGGCCTGGGCGAGCAGCATCCGGATGTGCGGGCGGGAGAAGTTGGGGCCGACGGCGGGCGGGACGGGGCCCTTGCGCTCGAAGGCGGCGCGGGCGATGTGGTGGCGCTCCAGCAGGAAGCGGGTGCGGGCGCGGCCGTAGGCGATCAGCCGGTCGACCGGGTCGCCGCCGGGGCCGAGCGGGGGCGGGCCGGACAGCACCTGGCACTGGAAGCGCTGCTCCTCGGCGTCGAGCAGGGCGCGGAAGATCCCGGCCCGGGTGCCGAAGCGGCGGAAGACGGTGCCCTTGCCCAGCCCGGCGCGTTCGGCGAGGCCGTCCATGGTCAGGTGGTCCGCCCCGAGTTCGGCGATCATCGCGCGGGCGGTGCAGAGCAGCACCTCGCGGTTGCGGGCCGCGTCCGCGCGTTCGGTGGGGGGTTTCCCGAAGGGGACCAGGGGGCTGTCCATGCCGCCAATTTACCCGGCGGGAGAAACGGGGTAAAGTCCGTTTATGTCGAGTGCGGCGCCTCCCGGCCCGCACCTGCGCCCTGCCGCGCCCGCCCGCCCGCGCCACCGCCCTCCCGGCGGGACGCGAACCGAGGAGTACTGTCATGCACCTGTTCCGCCTGGACGCCAGCATCCTGCCCGGCACCTCGACCAGCGCCGAGCTGGCCACCGCCGCCGAGACCGAGTGGACCGCCACCCACCCCGACGGCACCGTCACCCGCCGCAACCTGGGCACCGACCCGCTGCCCGGCGACGCCTGGACGCACGCCACCCTGGCCGCCTTCACCCCCGAGGACCAGCGCACCCCGAGCAGCGGGAGGCCGCCGCGCTCGGCGCCTCGCTGGCCGAGGAGCTGCGCGCCGCCGACGCCGCGATCATCGCCGTGCCGCTCTACAACTGGGGCGTCTCCCAGCACTTCAAGACCTGGGTCGACCTGGTCATCGCCGCCGCCGGCCCGACCACCGAACTGCTCAAGGACAAGCCGGTCCTCCTGGTCGCCTCGTTCGGCGGCGGCTTCGCCGCCGGCACCCCCCGCGAGGGCTGGGACCACTCCACCCCCTACGTCGAGCGCATCCTGCGCGACGTCTGGGGCGCCGACCTGACCACCGTCCGCCGCGAACTCACCATGGCCGCCGCCAACCCGGCGATGGAGAGCCTGCGCGACCTGGCCGCCGAGTACCACGCCCAGGCCCTGGACGCCGCCGCCACCGCCGGCAAGAACCTGGCCCGCGCCTGACAAACCCCGCCCCTCCGGGCAAGCAGGAGCCCCGCGCACCCGACACTTCGGGCCCGCGGGGCTCCACCGCACTGACGCGGCCTCAGACCTCGCCGAGACCACCGGACTTGACCACCGCGAGGAACGCGGCGAAGGCCGCCTCGGGGAACACCAGCACCGGCCCCTGCGGGTCCTTCGAGTCCCGGACCGGCAAGCGACCGGGCAGCCCGGCCGGAGCCACCTCCACACAGTTGCCACCGTTGTCGCTGTAGGTGGACTTCACCCAGCGCAGCTCGGACAAGTCGACGCCGGTCACGAAAGCTCCTTGAAAGCACCGGACTTGACCGCCATGACGAACGCGGCGAAGGCCGCCTCGGGGAACACCAGCACCGGCCCCTGCGGGTCCTTCGAGTCCCGAACCGGCAAGCGACCGGGCAGCCCGGCCGGAGCCACCTCCACGCAGTTGCCACCGTTGTTGCTGTAGGTGGACTTCACCCAGCGCAGCTCGGACAGGTCGACATCGGTCATGAGAGTTCCTTCCTGACAACCCGGACCCTGGTGAGTGAAGCGGCCGTAGACAGGGACTCCACCTGGAGCAGATCGTACTCCCTGGACCAGGTCGAAACCGTGTCCCGACCGCGCTCCAGATGGCCCCGGCCCTGGGATTCCGCGTACCCGACGACCACCCGGCCGGGGAGGTCCAGCAGCACCAGCGGCATCGTGAACGGTGCGCGCTCGCCGATGTCGAACGGGGCGATCTGCAGGGTGATCCGGGGCCGCCCGGCCAGCTCCTCCAGATACCCCAACTGCTCGGCCATGACCGCCGGGCCGCCCACCGGACGCCGGATGCAGCTCTCGTCCAGGACGGCGTGCACGTAGGGCGCATCCGGCCGGACCAGCAGCCCCTGCCGGGTCGCCAGGAAGGCGACCCGCGCGTCGGCCTGCGCCTGGGTGATGCTCCCTCGCTGCACGGCCGCCGCCGCGAGCGCGGACGCGTAGGCCGGCGTCTGGAACAGGCCGGGCACCACGCCGAGTTCGAAGGTCCGCAGCCGACGGCACCGGGCCTCCGCCGCGGTGAACTCCGCGAAGCCCTCCAGCAGGCTGGCGTTCGAGTACTGCCGCCAGAGCTGCTGGAACCGCTCCCCGGTCCCGAACACCTGATCGGCCCTGACCGCGAGGTTAAGGGTTACGGGCTTCTTCCCTCTTTCCACGTACGAGAGCAGCCCGCCCGAGTACCCCATGCGTGCGGCCAGGGCCAGTTGGGACCACCCGCGCGCCCTCCGCGACCTGCGGAGTTCCTCGCCGAAGCGGAGGGCCGGAGATGACGCGCCGTCAACTTCTCCATCATCGCTCACCACTGAAGCTCCTTGACTCGCCTGAACCGTCAACGGGCAAGTACTGGTGAGCGTAGTCGTTTCTGCCGATGCTGGTGACGTACCGGAAGAAGAGGGACGCGGACGGTGACCGGCGCGCGGAGCGCGGTCCCGGCGCGCGTCGGCCCGGTGCCCTCCGGGGGCGTGGACGCCCCCTTCCCGCCCTGCCCGAGCACTGCGAGGTCCACCACCATGTCCGATCACCCGTGTCCCGAGCCGGGAGCGAAGTTGACGATCCGCGTCTACACGGCGCGGGCCGACGGCACCCGGGTCCAGGTCTCGTTCCGCACGTCCGACGAGCCGATCGGGCCCGCGCCGCTCTCCCCGCTGACCTGGCCGGCCTGCCGGTGTCCGCGGTGCGGTGACGGCGACGGCGGTGGGGAGCGGGCGTCGGATGCGGCCTGAGGGACAGCCGGAGGATTCCGAGGAGGAGGCGCGGCGGCGGGCCTGGGTGATCGCCGACCGGCTGACGCGGGCCGGTGGCGAGGAGGCCCGGCTGACCTCCGTCGCGGGCGGGTACCGGGTCGAGCTCCGGTCGACCCGGCCGGCGCCGGACGTGGCCGGGGTGCTGGCGGCCCTCGCGCTGGGCGACCGCTGGGGGCACCGGCGTTCGATCCTCCCCGACAGCGGCGGCCTGGTGCAGGACAGCGTGTGGAGCGAGGTCTGGACGGAGCCGTCCGTCCCGCCGGGCCCGGAGCGGGGGCGGGAGGGCGGTGCCGGTGGTGACGGCGAAGGGAGCCTTAAGGGTGGCTCAAGCGGGGCGGGGAACGCTTGACGGGCCCCGGTGGGCCGGGCATTTTTGGTGCACGGGGCGGTCCGGCCGCTCCCGGCACGGTGGTCGAGAACCCGCTTCCGGGCGGGTGGTGAGAACCAACCCCCACACGGCCCGGTCGTCGCGCTCCCCCACGGTCAGTAAGCGCGATCGGCCGGGCCGGTTCCGTGCCCGCGGACCGGTGACGGTCGGTCAGGTGAACGTCCGGTGCGGCGGGTTGACGGGGCGCCACGGGCGGGTGAGGTTTCGTCCGCTCCGTTGACCGTCCGGGTCCGTTCGGGACCGGCCGGGACTACGATCGATCGATGACGGACACCACACGCAGAGCAAGCGACAGCACCGAACTGGCCACCAGGTACCCGGCCCTGCACGCGCCGCAGCGCTGGGAGTGGGGCGGTATCGACGCCCAGTTCAGCACCGACCTGCCGCCGGACGAGCTGATCACCAACATCCACCTGGTCGGCTTCGCCGAGGGCCGGGTCGTCCTGTGCCGGGACGTCCGCGGCCACTGGTTCCTGCCCGGCGGCACCCGGGAGGCCGCCGAGAGCGTCGAGTCCTGCCTGGAGCGCGAGCTGCGCGAGGAGGCCGGCGCCCGGCTGCTGGGGCCGCCGACCTGGATCGGGCACCACCTCGCCGTCACCGACTCGCCCACGCCCTACCGGCCCTGGCAGCCGCACCCCGTGAAGGCGTGGCTCTGGGGCTGGGCCGACGTCCTGGTCGACTCCGCCCCCACCAACCCGGACGACGGCGAGCAGGTGGTCGAGGTCCGCCCCGTCACCCCCGACGAGGCGCTGCGCCTGCTCGGCGACCACCGCGAGCCCTGGTGGCCCGAACTCGTCGCGCTGGCGGTCGAGTCCCGCACCGGCTGACCGGCGGCCCGGCCCCCCGGGGCCCGGCCGCCGGCGCGGGGCGGTGCCGCGCTACTTGCCCAGGCCCGCGCGGCGGAGGGCGTCGGCCATGGCGGAGTTGGCGGGGGCGGCGGCCGGGGGGACGGGACGGCGCTCCTGGCGCGGGGGCCGGGAGTCCCGGCGGGGGGACTGCTCGCGGCGGCTCCCGCCGGACGCGCCGGGGGCGGTCTCGTCGTCCAGGCGCAGGGTCAGGCCGATCCGCTTGCGCGGGACGTCCACGCTGGTGACCTTGGCGCGGACGATGTCGCCGGGCTTGACCACCTCGCGCGGGTCCTTGACGAAGTTCTTCGACAGCGCGGAGACGTGCACCAGGCCGTCCTGGTGGACGCCGACGTCGACGAAGGCGCCGAACGCGGCGACGTTGGTGACCACGCCCTCCAGCACCATGCCGACCTCCAGGTCGGAGAGCTTCTCCACGCCGTCCTTGAAGGTGGCGGTCTGGAAGGCGGGACGCGGGTCGCGGCCGGGCTTGTCGAGCTCGCCGAGGATGTCGGTGACGGTCGGGACGCCGAAGGTCCCGTCGGCGAAGTCGCCCGGCCGCAGCGCGCGCAGCGCCGGGCCGTTGCCGATCAGTTCGCGCAGCTGCCCGCCGGTGGCGGCGAGGATGCGGCGGACCACCGGGTACGCCTCGGGGTGGACGGCCGAGGCGTCCAGCGGGTCGTCGCCGTCGGGGATGCGCAGGAAGCCCGCGCACTGCTCGAACGCCTTGGGGCCGAGCCGGGCGACGTCCTTGAGCGCCTTGCGGGTGCGGAACGGCCCGTTCGCGTCCCGGTGGGCGACGATGTTGTCGGCGAGCGTGCCGGTGATGCCGGAGACCCGGGTGAGCAGCGGCGCGGAGGCGGTGTTGACGTCGACGCCGACCGCGTTGACGCAGTCCTCGACCACGGCGTCCAGCGAGCGGGAGAGCTTGAGCTCGCTCAGGTCGTGCTGGTACTGGCCGACGCCGATCGACTTGGGGTCGATCTTCACCAGCTCGGCCAGCGGGTCCTGGAGGCGGCGGGCGATGGAGACCGCGCCGCGGATCGACACGTCCAGCCCGGGGAGCTCCTGGGCGGCGAACGCGGAGGCGGAGTAGACGGACGCGCCGGCCTCGCTGACCATCACCTTGGTCAGGCCCAGCTCGGGGTGGCGCTTGATCAGGTCGGCGGCCAGCCGGTCGGTCTCCCGGGACGCGGTGCCGTTGCCGATCGCCACCAGGTCGACCCGGTGCCGGGCGGCCAGCCGGGCCAGCGCGGCGAGCGCGGCGTCCCACTTGTTGGCGGGCTGGTGCGGGTAGACCGTCTCGTGCGCGACCACCTTGCCGGTGTCGTCGACCACGGCGACCTTGACGCCGGTGCGGAAGCCCGGGTCGAGGCCCATGGTGGCGCGCGTCCCGGCGGGGGCGGCGAGCAGCAGGTCGCGCAGGTTGGCGGCGAAGACCCGCACCGCCTCGTCCTCGGCCTCGGCGCGCAGCCGGGTGCGCAGGTCGATGCCGAGCCGGACCAGGATGCGGGTGCGCCAGGCCCAGCGGACGGTGTCGGTGAGCCACTTGTCGGCGGGGCGGCCGCGGTCGGCGACGCCGAAGCGGGCGGCGATCCGCTGCTCGTAGTCGCTCGCGCCGGGCAGGTCGGCCTCCTGCTCGCCGTCGTACGGGGAGAGGTCGAGGTCGAGGACCTCCTCCTTCTCGCCGCGCAGCATGGCCAGGATGCGGTGCGAGGGCAGCTTGGTGTACGGCTCGGCGAAGTCGAAGTAGTCGGCGAACTTGGCGCCGTCCTGCTCCTTGCCGTCCCGGACCTTCGCGACCAGCCGGCCGCGGGTCCACATCCGCTCGCGCAGCGAGCCGACCAGGTCGGCGTCCTCGCCGAAGCGCTCGACCAGGACGGCCCGGGCGCCCTCCAGGGCGGCGGGCACGTCGGCGACCTGCTCGTTCAGGTAGGTCGCGGCGAGCGCGGCCGGGTCCTGTCCCGGGTCGGCGAGCAGGGTGTCGGCGAGCGGTTCGAGGCCGGCCTCGCGGGCGATCTGCGCCTTGGTGCGCCGCTTGGGCTTGTACGGGAGGTAGATGTCCTCCAGCCGGGCCTTGGAGTCGGCGGCGAGGACCTGCGCGCGCAGCGCGTCGTCCAACTTGCCCTGGGCCTCGATGGACTCCAGGACGGCGGTGCGGCGCTCCTCCAGCTCGCGCAGGTAGCGCAGCCGCTCCTCCAGGGTGCGCAGCTGGGTGTCGTCCAGGGCGCCGGTGGCTTCCTTGCGGTAGCGGGCGATGAAGGGAACGGTCGCACCCCCGTCGAGCAGGCCGACGGCGGCCTGCACCTGGTTCTCGCGGACGCCGAGCTCTTCGGCGATCTTGCGTTCGACGGGCATGGTCACGGTGCCGGTCACCCCTTCAGACGGTTGGGCGGTGTCGCCCGTGCATTCTGGCAGGTCCGACCGGCGGACCTCCGGTGGACCGGGTGGCCGCTCGGGGCGTGGCGCGTTCCGGGGACGCGGGGGGACACGCGCCGGGGCGACCCGGAGGCCGCCCGAATCGTCTGGTATGAGAGGTGGAGGACTGTTTTGCGATCCTCCGTCAGCGCCGCTGCCGGAGCCCCCGTCAGCGCATGGGAGGACCAGGTGGCGCAGGCCCCCGCCCCGGCCGTCCGGACACCCGACCGGCCGGTCCGCTGGACCCGCCCCGCCACCTGGCCCCGCGAGGTGCTCGCCCTCGCCGCGTACTGGGTCGCCGGTCGGGTGCTGATGGTCGGGCTGATCCGCTCCGGCCGGACCGAACCCGCCATCGAGGTGCACCGGCTGTACCACGGCTGGTACCAGGTGCTGCGCACCGGCACCTTCCCGGTCGACGACGTCACCTGGCAGTACCCGCCGGGCGCGGCGCTGCCGATGCTCGCGCCGGGCCTGCTGCCGTTCCTCAGCTACCTCCAGGCGTTCGTGCTGCTGGTGCTGCTGGCCGACGCCGCCGTGCAGGCCGCGCTGCTGGCGGCCGGGCGCGGCCCGGGACGCTCGGTCCGGGGGCGTGGGCCTGGGCGCTGGCCCTGCCGCTGCTGCTCGGCCTGCCCTACGGGCGCTACGACCTGCTCGCCACCGCGCTCGCGGTCGGCGCGCTGCTGCTGCTCCCGGCCCGGCCCCGGCTGGGCGGGGCGCTGGCCGGGATCGGCGCGATGGTCAAGGTGTGGCCCGCGCTGGCCGTCCTGGGCACCCCGCGCGGCCGCACCACCCGGCAGGCGTGGACCGCCGCCGCGCTCTCCGCGCTGGCCCTGCTGCTGGTCCTCGCCGCCTGCTTCGACCACACCCTCGGCTTCCTGCACGCCCAGGGCGGACGCGGCGTGGAGATCGAGTCGCTGGGCGGCAGCGTCCTCCAGGTGGCCCGGCAGTTCGGCTGGTCCGGCCGGGTCGAGCAGCACTACGGCTCGTTCGAGTTCCTCGGCCGGTACGTGCACCGGATCTCGCAGCTGTCGCTGCTGCTGAGCGCCGCGGCCTTCGCCTGGCTGCTGCTGTGGCGGGTGCGGGCCCGGCGCTGGACGGCCGCCACCCCGTACGACGCGGCACTGACCGCGGTGCTGCTGTTCACCGTCACCAGCCGGGTGATCTCCCCGCAGTACCTGGTCTGGCTGATCGGCCTGGCCGCCGTCTGCCTGACCGTGGAGAGCACCACGCAGTGGCCGGTCGCCCTGCTGCTGCTGCCGGTGGTCGGCGTCACCACCGTCGACTACCCGCTGTTCTTCGACGCGATGCAGGCCGGCGGCTGGTGGCCGACCGGGGTGATCCTGCTGCGCAACGGGCTGCTGCTGACCGCCGCGCTCTGGTCCGCCGCCCGGCTCTGGCGGGCCACCGCCTCGCCCGGGCCCGGGCCGGCGCCCCGCGCGGCCGACGCCGCCGGTACCGACACCGGCACCGGCGCGCAGGACGATCCGCGCGGCGACCCGGACCCCGTCCCGACGGCCTGACGGGCCGCCAGGGGACGTACACTCCAGCAATGGCCGACACCGCACTGGACCGGCTCGCCGCCGGCAAGTACCTGCTGATCACCAGCTACAAGAAGGACGGCAGCGCCGTGCCCACCCCGGTGTGGGTGGTCCGGGACGGCGACGCGCTCGGGGTGTGGACCACCGCCGGGTCCTGGAAGGTCAAGCGCATCCGGCGGCGCGGCGAGGTGCTGGTCGGGCCGTGCGACGTGCGCGGCAACCCGACCGGCAAGCCGCTGCCCGCCACCGCCGAGATCGCGGACGCCGCCACCACCGAGCGCTACCGGCAGCTGCTGGCCCGCAAGTACGGGCTGGTCGGGCGGCTCACCCTGCTCGGCAGCCGGCTGCGCCGCGGCAAGGACGGCACCGTCGGGATCACCGTCCGCCTCGACCGGGGCTGACCCGGCGTCAGCCCTCGTACGGCAGCAGCTCGGGGCGCTTGGCCGGGCGACCGTCCCCGGAGGAGCGCCCGCGCAGGCGGCGGCCGATCCACGGGCCGACGTGGGTGCCCAGCCAGCGGGCGTCGGCGCGGGCCCGCTGGACGCGGGTGCGGGGGTCCGGCTCGGCCAGCGGGGCCCGCCAGTCCTCGGCGGCCGGGCGGCCGAGCGCCTCCAGCACCGCCAGCGCGACCCGGCGGTGACCCTCCGGGGACAGGTGCAGCCGGTCCTCGGCCCAGAGCCTGCGGTCGTCGAACACCGGCGCCGAGAACAGGTCGACCAGCACCACCCGGTCCGGGTGGTCCCGCACCACGCCCTCCACGAAGGCCTTCATCCGCAGGATCGCGGGCAGCAGTCGGCGGCTGCCGGCCATCCGCCGGGTCGGGTCGGTGGAGGTGAACAGCACCACGGTGCGGTCCCCGGCGAGCAGCGCGCGGGTGCACGCGCCGAGCTGCCGCTCGACCTCGGCGATGTCGCAGCCCGGCCGGAGCACGTCGTTCAGGCCGCCCGCCAGCGTCACCAGGTCGGCGTCGGTCGCCGCGGCCAGGTCGACCTGCTCGTCCCGGATCTGGCCGATCAGCTTGCCGCGCACCGCCAGGTTCGCGTACCGGAAGCCGTCCGCCTCCGCCTCGGCGGCCAGCACGGCGGCGACCCGGTCCGCCCAGCCGCGGAACTGCCCGTCGGGCAGGGTGTCGTCGCACATCCCCTCGGTGAACGAGTCGCCCACCGCCACCATCGCCCGGTACTGCCGCACACCGCCTCCTGGAGTCGTCCGTCGCGGCCCCACCCTACCGAGGCGTACCGGACGGGCGGGGAAGGCCGTGGCGGTCAGGCCGAGGTGAGGGTGACTGCGGCCTCCGGGGTGTGGAGCTGGAAGGTGAGGGACTCCTGGAGGTAGAGGTGGACGGTGGTGTCGTCGTGGGAGAGGTAGCCGATCGAGAGGTCCTCGCCGAGGTGGAGCTCGAAGTCGCCGCCGCGGGCGGAGAGCAGGACGGCGCCCTCGACGGCGGGGGCCCAGATGATCTCGCCGTCGAGCAGGCGGGCCAGGTGGTTGTGGACCGGGTAGCCGTGGTCGGAGGTCTCGTTGACGGCGGTGAAGGTGTCGGCGCCGAGCAGCAGCGAGTAGGGGCCGCCGACCCCGGCCAGGCGCAGCACGGTGAGGGCGCGGCTGACGGCGTTGGGGTACTCACGGACGTCGGCGGGGAGTTCGACGGGGTGGTGGGAGGAGCCGTCGCGGATGCCGGTGATGCCGGCGGCCTGGTAACCCTCGAAGACCGTGCGGTCCTCGGCGAGGGCGATGGTGCGGGCGGCGTCCTTGACCGGGTCCCAGTCGGAGTCCTTGGAGCCGCGTTCGACGTCGTCCACCGCGGCCCGGGTGACGGTGAAGGGGACGCGCAGCTCGACCACCCGGAGGGACTCGCGGGCGCGGGCCCGGACGCCGTTGCCGGGGGCGGCGATGTCGGCGAGGTGCCCGGTGCCGACGGCCGCCAGCTCGGGCCCGTCCGGTCTGGCCAGGTCGACCACCCGGCGTCCGGCGAGGTGCAGTCGGAAGGTGCGCCGGGCCTCCTCCTCGATCTCGGCCCAGGCGGCGGCGGAGACGGGCGCCAGGGCGCGGTGCAGGTTGTTCACGGTGCGGTGCTCCTTTTCAGACTGCCGATGCGGAGGCTGCCGTCCCGGACCGGCAGCGGGACGGCCGGGGCTTCGACCCGGGCGCCGGGGGCGGGCGGCGGGTCGTCCAGGAAGTCCGCGCTGGGGACGTGGAAGAAGGTGCCGGTGACGGCGGTGGAGAAGTCCAGCAGCCGGTCGTGGGCGGCGGGGCCGCGGCCCAGGAACATGTTGCGGAGCATCTCCTCGGTGACCTGCGGGTCGCGGGCGTAGCCGATGAAGTAGGTGCCGCACTCGCCGCCCTCCGCGAAGGAGCCGAACGGCATGTTGAGCCGCCAGATGTCGCGGTCCTCGCCGTCGGGGCCGGTGACGGTGTTCAGCGCGACGTGCGAGTCGGCGGGCTTGGCGGCGTCGTCGAGTTCGACGTTGTCGAGCTTGGTGCGGCCGATCACCCGTTCCTGGTGCTCGACGCCGATCGCGTTCCACCCGGCCATGTCGTGCAGGTACTTCTGCACGACGACGTAGCTGCCGCCGGCGAAGTCCGGGTCCTCGTCGCCGATCAGGACGGCCTCGGCGGCGTCCCGCCCGGTGGGGTTCTCGGTGCCGTCGACGAAGCCGATCAGGTCGCGGCAGTCGAAGTACCGGAAGCCGTGGGTCTCGTCCAGCACGGTGACCCGGTCGCCGAGCCGCCGGCTGATCAGGGTGGCCAGCTCGAAGCAGAGGTCCATCCGCTCGGCCCGGACGTGCAGCAGCAGGTCGCCGGGGGTGGCCGGGGCGAGGTGCCGGGGCCCGGCGAGTTCGACGAAGGGGTGCAGTTGGGCGGGGCGGGGCCCGGCGAACAGGCGGTCCCAGGCGTCGGAGCCGATGCCGAGCACCAGGCTGACGTCCTGGCGCGGGGCCCGGGAGCCGACCGAGCGGGCCAGGCCGCCGAGGTCCGGCAGCAGGTCGCGGACGGTCTGCTCGCCGCCGTCCTCGATCCCGAGCACCAGGAACACGGCGGCCCCGGTCAGCGTGGAGAGGACCGGTTGGGGCTGCGGCATGGCGGGTGCTCCCAGAGGGCTGCCGGACGTTCGGACGCCCGCCGACCATACCCGGCAAAAGGGTCTAGACACCGCGACAGCACCCGAATCGGGCGTGTCCGGCGGGGGCTTGGGGCCGCCGGGGGCGCCTGGCTCGTCAGGACCGTCGGGCTCGTCGGGGCCGCCGGGCTCGTCAGGACCGTCTGGCCTGCCGCAGCTCGGCGAGCTCCTCGGTCATCCGGGTCAGGAAGCGCACCACGGTGGCGACCTGCTCCGGCGCGAACTCGGCCCGGACCCGGTCGGTGCAGTCCGCGACGGGGGCGAACCACTCCCCGGCGATCCGGGCCGCGTCCGGGTGGTAGTGCACGTGCACCTGCCGCCGGTCGGTGGCGTCCTTGGTCCGGTGGACGTGCCCGGCCCGCTCCAACCGGTCCAGCACCGCGGTCACCGCCCCCGACGTCAACCCCAGTTCGGCCCGCAGCCCCCCGGGCGTGATCCCGGGCGGATCGGCCGCCCGCAACACCGCCAGCAACGCCTGGACGTCCGTCGCGTGCAGGCCCGAGGCCGCCGCGAAATCGTGCCCGAGCAGGTTCATCTCGGACGCCAGCCCCTGCAACAACCGCCCGAACTCCCGCTGCGCCACCGGCCGCTCCTCCACCGCACCCCTCCACCCACCTGCCGCCCTGCCCGCCCGACCCTGCCGCCACGACCCTAGCGCGACCACCTCCGACCGACCGCGCAGGCACCGCAGCGCGACGGAACGACGACCAGCACCTCCGGCGGGGCCCGGCGCACCCGGAACGCGAGGCCGCCCGGCCGGACGCGGGGACCGGCGGCGGGCGTGCACCCCGCACCGCACCCCGCACCGCACCCCTACCCGGCCCCGACTCCCGCCGGGGGCACGGGCGTTCCCCTCACCGCCCCGTTCCGCCCGCGCCCAGCGCGCCCGTCAGCAGGGCGAGGGCGGCCGGGAGGTCGCGGGGGGCCAGGGCGTCGGGCGGGCGGGTGGTGCGGTGCCAGCCGGGGCCGGCGGCGAGGAGGGTGGGGCGGACCCGGGAGCCGCGGCCGCCCCAGGCGGTGGTGGCGGTGGCGCGGACGGGGACCGGGTCGGCGGTGGCGCGGGTCTGCGACCAGAGCAGGACGGCGGCGGGGCCGGTGCGGCGGACGGCTTCGGCGAGGGCCCCGGCGGGCACCGCGGCGCCGAAGACCCGGAAGGGCAGGCCGCGTTCGGCGAGGGCGGCGGCCACCGCCTCCAGCGGGAGGGTGTGCTGCTCGCCGGGCATCGCGGCCAGCAGCACGGGCGGCCCGGGGGCGGCGGCCGGGGGTTCGGCGACCCGGCGCAGCGCGCTGGAGACGTGCCAGGAGAGCAGGTGCTCGACCTCGACGTACCGCTCCCCGCTGCGGGCCCAGCGGCGTCCGGCGGCGCGCAGCGCGGGTGCCATCACGTCCGTCCAGGCGGTGACGGCGCCGAGCCGTTCGACGCTGCCGTGCAGGATGCGGGCGACCTCGGGGCTGTCCAGGCGGCGGGCCGCGCGGGCCAGTCCGCGCACCTCGGGCCGGACCGCCCCGGCCGGTCCGGGGGCCGTCGGCGGCGGGCCGTCCGCCGTCCCGGCCAGCGCGGGGGCGAGCCGGGCGGCCTCGGCGGGCGGCACCCCGCGCGCGGTGAGGCGGCACATCGCCTCCAGCACGGCCACGTCCCGGGGTGTCCAGCGCCGGTGGTGCCCGGCCTCCCGTTCGGCCGGGCCGATGCCGTAGCGGCGTTCCCAGGAGCGGACGGTGGTCGGCGACACCCCGAGCCGCCGGGCGACCGCCCCGGTGCTCGTTCCCGCCTCGGCCGGTTCTGCTGACACCACGTCAGCCTAGGGCCTGCCGGGGGCCCCGGACGTCGCCACCGCCGTCACTGCCGTCACCATAGCCACCGCCGTCACTGCCGTCACTGCCGTCACCGCCGTCACCGCCACGTGGGCTCGACGCGCCAAATCTCTCAATGATTGAGATATTCTCCGCTCATGCCGACTCCCGTCCCGCCCGCACCCTCCGCCCCCGCGCCCCCGTCCGTCCCGCGCCGGCTGCGCTTCCTGCTCCCGCTCGTGCTGCTGCTGGTCTGGCTGGCGCTCGGCGGCGCGCTCGGGCCGTTCGCGGGGAAGCTGGGCGAGGTGTCGACCAACGACGGGGCGGCGTTCCTGCCGCGCAGCGCGGAGTCGACCAGGGTCGCCCAGCTGGAGAAGGACTTCCGGACCGAGTCGACGCTGCCGGTGGTGCTGGTCTGGGAGGCGCGGTCCGGGCAGGTCGACGAGGCGCTGCGGGCCGCCGCCGGGCAGGCGCTGGCCGCGGCGGCGGAGGTGCCCGGCACCACCGGGCAGGCGTCGCCGCTGCTGCCCTCCGAGGACGGGCGGGCGCTGGAGGCGGTGGTGCAGCTGCGCGCCGACCTCGGGCCGGACACCAAGGTCGCGGTCACGGCGATCCGCGAGCGCGCCGAGCAGGTGCCGGACGCGGTGGCCGGGGTGGCCGGACCGGCGGCGGTGCTGGCCGACCTGTCGGGGGCGTTCGCGGGCATCGACGGCCTACTGCTCGGGGTGGCGCTCGGCGTGGTGCTGCTGATCCTGGTGCTGGTGTACCGGGCGGTGCTGCTGCCGGTGCTGGTGATCCTGGGCGCGGTGTTCGCGCTCGGCGTGGCCTGCGCGATCGTGTACGCGCTGGCCCAGCACGGCGTGGTGCGGGTGGACGGGCAGGTGCAGGGGCTGCTGTCGATCCTGGTGATCGGCGCGGCCACCGACTACGGGCTGCTGCTGTCCGCCCGCTTCCGCGAGGAACTCGCCACCGGACCGGACCGGTTCACCGCCGCCCGCACCGCACTGCGCCGCTCGGCGGAGCCGATCGCCGCCTCGGGCCTGACGGTCGGGCTGGGCCTGCTGGTGCTGCTGCTCTCGGACCTGACGAACAACCGGGCGCTCGGCCCGGTCGGCGCGATCGGCATCGCCTGCGCCGTGCTGTCCGCGCTGACCTTCCTCCCGGCGGTGCTCGCGCTGTGCGGCCGGGCCGCGTTCTGGCCGGCCCGGCCCGCCGCCGACGGCCGGGGCGGCTCGCACCGGGTCTGGCAGCGGGTCGCCGACCTGGTGGGCCGCCGCCCGCGCGCCCTGTGGGTGGGTACGGCGGCGGTGCTGGCGGCGCTCGCGGCCTGCTCCCCGCTGCTGGACGCCCGGGGCGTGCCGCAGTCCGAACTGTTCACCACCCCCCAGCCTTCGGTCGCCGCGCAGCGCCTGCTGTCGGCGCACTTCCCGGGAGGCTCGGGCAACCCGGCGGTGATCGTCGCGAACGCCGGTCAGGCCGAGGCGGTGGCGGCGGCCGCGCAGGTGCCCGGCGTGGCCTCGGTGCGCCCGTACACCGGGGGTGCGCCCACCGACCCGCCGGTGACCGCGAACGGCCTGGTCCGGCTGGACGCGACGCTCACCGACCCGGCCGACAGCGACGCCGCGCTCGCCACCGTCGGCCGGCTGCGCACCGCGGTGCACGCCGTGGACGGGGCCGACGCGCTGGTCGGCGGCTACTCGGCGCAGCAGGCCGACACCCGGGCCACCGCGGAGCGCGACCGGACGCTGATCATGCCGGTGGTGCTGCTGTGCATCCTGGTGGTGCTGGTCCTGCTGCTGCGCTCGGTGCTGGCGCCGGTGCTGCTGGCGGCGACGGTGGCGCTCTCCTACCTGGCCACGCTGGGCGTCTCGGCGCTGGTGTTCCCGCACGTGTTCGGGTTCTCGGCGACCGATCCGTCCGTCCCGCTGTACGGGTTCGTGTTCCTGGTCGCGCTGGGCGTGGACTACAACATCTTCCTGATGACCCGGGTCCGCGAGGAGACCGCGGCGCTCGGCACCCGGGCCGGCGTCCTGCGCGGCCTGACCGCGACCGGCGGCGTCATCACCTCCGCGGGCGTGGTGCTGGCCGCGACCTTCGCCGCCCTCGGGGTGATCCCGCTCGCCTTCCTCGCCCAGATCGCCTTCATCGTGGCCTTCGGCGTCCTGCTCGACACCCTGCTGGTGCGCTCGCTGCTCGTCCCGGCCCTGGTGCACGACCTCGGCGGCCGGGTCTGGTGGCCGGCCCGCCGGGCGGACTGAGGGCGCTCAGGCCGGTTCCGGTTCCAGTTCCGTCCGCAGCCGCCGCAGGCCGTCCCGGACCCGGCTCTTGACCGTGCCCAGCGGGGTGTCCAGCAGCGCGGCGATCCGGGTCTGGGTGCAGCCGCCCCAGTAGGCGAGGGCGAGCGCCTCGCGCTGGGCGGGGGTGAGGGCGGCCAGGGCCGCGCGCACGGCGCGGCCCTCCAGCCGGCGTTCGGCCTCGGTGGCGACGCTGTCGTACGCGGGCCGGTACTCGCGCAGGGCGGCGGTGCGCTCGCGTTCGGCCCCGGCCCGGGCGGCGCGGACCCGGTCGACGGCGCGGTGGTGGGCGGCGGTCAGGGCCCAGGCGTACACGCTGCCGCGGTCGGGGCGGTAGCGGTCGGCGGTGCGCCAGAGTTCCAGGAACACCTCCTGGACGACCTCCTCGCTCTGCGCCCGGTCGCGCAGCACCCGCCGCACCACCGCCCCGACCGGACCGAGCAGATGCCGGTACAGCGTCTCGAAGGCGTCCCGCTCGCCCCGGGCGACCCGGGCCACCAGTTCGCCGCCGCACGCTTCCACCGTCACCCTGCCACGGTCGCCCCACCCCGGGCCGGACGCCACTCGCAGCGTCCGTGCAGCGTTTCAGCGGGTGACGGCGACCAGCACGGCCAGCAGGGCGAGCAGCACGGCCAGGGCGCCGTGGACGGCGAGGCGGTGGCGCCGACCGCGAACGGCCGGAGCGTCGGCATCGGCACCATCCCCGTCCCCGTCCACGGCACCGGGCGGGTCGGTCAGCGCGCCGAAGGCGGTCGCGGCGACCAGGACGGCCACCAGGTAGCCGAGGGCCAGTCCGCCGGAGGGGTCGTGCTCGGGCCCCTCTTCGACGCCGCCGGCCAACTCGGCCACCAGCATGGCGACGAGCACGAACAGCAGCACGGCGATCAGCGTGGCGGGCCGCCGGTTCCCGGAGCGGGCCTGCCAGAACGAGCCGAGGAAGCCCACCCCCGACATCGCCACGACGATCACCGCGCCCGACGGGAACGCACCGTCGCCGAAGACCGCCGACAGCCCCCAGACCACCAGCGCGATGACCGCCCCGAGCCCCACCCCGGCCGCCCCGGCCCGGAACCCGGCCCGCGCACCCTCCCACTCCGATTCGCCCACCCCCGGAACCTACCGCCCGACCCGCCCGCGTCACCAGCGGGCATTGAGCACCGCGAGGCCCGACTCGCCGGCCTCGAAGCCGGCCGGCAGCGGCTCTTGGGAGGCCGCCGGGCCGGTGCGGTCGATCAGCAGGACGGCCCGGGCCTCGGCGTCCCGTTCGGCGGGGGCGAAGTCGGTGGCCGGTTCGCGGCGCAGCAGCGGCACCCACGCGTCCTCGCCCGCGCCCTCGCCCTCGGTGGGCACGTCGGCGAACTCGGCGAGCGGGTCGGGCTGTTCGGCGGGGCAGCAGGTGGGGGCGGCGCGGGTGGTGACCAGGGTGACGGCGAGCCGGTCGCCGGTGCGGGTGCAGCGGGCGGCCAGGTCGTGGGCAAGAGGTGGTGGACGCCCTCCGCGCCCTCGTGGCCGTGGGCCAGGAGCCCGCGGACGGCCCGCGCGCCGGGCTCGGCGGAGGCGGTGTCGACGGAGAGCAGCACGCCGACGTCCGCCGCTCCGAACGGCGGGACGGCGGTGATCCGGATACCGGGAGGGGCGTTCACGGGCCCCGGCCGAGCGGGCCCCGCCGACAGCCGGGCGGCGGCGCCGGACGGCCGAACAGCGGCGGCACGGCGCCTAGTTGGCCGAGTTGCCGCCCGTCCAGCTGTGGTTGGCGGCGCGGTGGTGGCGGGAGACCGCGACGTCCCGGTCGACCTGGGCGCGGTGGGCCTCGGTGTGGTCGTACGCCTGGCGCTTGTGGCGGAAGGGCCGGGCGGCCGCGCGGGCGGCCGAGGCGGCGAGTGCGAGCAGGCGCGGCATGGTGGAACCCCCGTCCGTCGCCGAGCCCTGGACGCGGCCCGGATGCCGTCAGCGTACCCGGCAAAGGGCGGGTCAAGCCTCAAGGGAGGCTCAGGAGTTGGCGGCGGTGCGCCGGGGCGGGCTCAGGAGTCGGCGGCGGTGTACCAGTGCTCGCGGACGGCGTCGGTGGGTCGCGGCTCGCCCAGGTCGGGGCCGCCCCAGTGGGCCAGCGCCTCGACCACGGGGCGCAGTTCGGCGCCGCGGGGGGTGAGCTCGTAGACGGTGGCGTTGGCGGGGCGCTCCAGGCGACGGCGCTCCACCAGCCCCTCGCCCTCCAGCTGCTTGAGCCGGGTGGCGAGGATGTCGGTGGAGACGCCGGGCAGGTCGGCGTGCAGGTCGGTGTAGCGGCGCGGTCCGCCGAGGAGTTCACGGACGATCAGGAGGCTCCAGCGCTCCCCCACCGCGTCCAGGGCGCGGGCGACGGCGCAGTACTGGTCGTAGCTTCGGCGTGGCATGCCGTCAGCATAGCCAATAGGTTGGACTTTCCAAGTCCTTACTTGGTAGAACGAAGCAAGCCGGCCGCAGGGGCTCGGTGAGGGTCGGGAGGCCGCTGATGGAGTTTCGCCAGTCCAGCAAGCTGAAGGACGTGTGCTACGAGATCCGTGGCCCGGTCGTCGACACCGCCAACGCCCTGGAGGAGGCCGGCCACAGCGTGCTGCGGCTGAACACCGGCAACCCGGCCCCGTTCGGCTTCGAGGCGCCGGAGGAGATCCTCCAGGACATCATCCGCAACCTGCCCAACGCGCACGGCTACTCCGACTCGCGCGGCATCCTCCCCGCCCGCCGCGCCGTCGTGCAGTACTACCAGCAGCGCGGCGTCCCGGGCGTCGGCGTGGACGACGTGTACCTGGGCAACGGCGCGTCCGAGCTGATCCAGATGGCCGTGCAGGCGCTGGTGGACGACGGCGACGAGGTGCTCGTCCCGGCGCCGGACTTCCCGCTGTGGACGGCGGTGGTGCGGTTCGCCGGCGGCAAGGCGGTGCACTACCTGTGCGACGAGGAGTCCGACTGGTACCCGGACCTGGACGACATCGCCGCCAAGATCACCCACCGCACCAAGGCGATCGTGGTGATCAACCCGAACAACCCGACCGGCGCGGTCTACCCGAAGGAGCTGCTGGAGGGCATCCTCGACCTGGCCCGCCGCCACCACCTGCTGGTCTTCGCCGACGAGATCTACGACAAGATCCTCTACGACGGCACCGAGCACCACTGCCTGGCCGCCCTCGCCGACGACGTGGTCACCCTCACCTTCAACGGCCTGTCCAAGTCCTACCGGGTGGCCGGCTTCCGCAGCGGCTGGCTGGTGGTCTCCGGCCCCAAGGAGCACGCCAAGGACTACCTGGAGGGCCTCACCATGCTCGCCGCGATGCGGCTGTGCCCCAACGTGCCCGCCCAGTACGCCGTGCAGGCCGCCCTCGGCGGCCGGCAGTCCATCGACGACCTGGTCCTGCCGAACGGCCGGCTCACCGAACAGCGCGACGTCACCTGGCGGGCGCTGAACGAGATCCCCGGCGTCTCCTGCGTCAAACCCAAGGGCGCCCTCTACGCCTTCGCCAAGCTCGACCCGGCCGTGCACCGGATCGTCGACGACGAGCGCTTCGTCCTCGACCTGCTGCTCCGCGAGAAGATCCACATCGTCCAGGGCACCGGCTTCAACTGGCCCCGCCCCGACCACTTCCGCTTCGTCACCCTCCCGCGCGCCGACGAACTGGAGACCGCGATCAACCGGATCGGCCGCTTCCTGGCCACCTACCGCCAGTAGCGGGGGCGGTGGCGCGGGTACGGGCGGCGCTTCGCCCTGCCGGACCGTCGGAGCGACGGTCCACCGAACGACGGTGCCGCCTCGGAGAGGACTCTCCGAGGCGGCACCGTCGTTCGGTGGACCGGTTCGGTTCAGCTCAGTTGGACCGGGGCGACGGCCAGGATTCCGCCGGGCAGGAGGGAGATCGCGGTGGGGGACAGGACGGTGTTGTAGGTCTGGACGTCGCTGACGGAGCCGGCGAGGTACTCGCCGTAGCCGCTCTTGAAGAGGCGGCGGCCGATCTGGAGGGGGCCGGTGGCGTTCCAGGTGCCGCCGCCGTAGGGGGCGGTGGCGGCTTGGGCACCGTTGATGTAGAGGCTGACCTGGTTGGTGGTGGTGTCGTAGACGCCGGTGAGGTGGTACCAGACCCCGACCGCGGGTGCGGTGGAGCCGGTGGTGGGTCCGTAGGTGGAGGTGTAGCTGCCGGTGTCGTCGTCGCTGCGGGTCTTGCCGAAGGCGAAGGCGCGGTAGGAGGCGGAGTAGTAGAGGGTGAACCCGTTGGTGTGGGTGCCGGACTGGGAGACGAAGGTGGAGTTGGCGCCGAGGCTGGTGAGCTTGACCCAGGCGGAGACGGTGAAGCTCTTGCCGGTGTCGAGGCTGGTGGTGGTGCTGCTGGCGTAGCCGTCGGTGCCGTTGCCGTTCAGGGTGGTGTGCCCGCTGTCGGTGCCGAGGGTGGCGCCGCCGGTGAGGGTCAGGTCGTTGGCGCGGGCGCTGTCGGTGGTGTCGGCGAGCTTCCAGCGGTCGGTGGGCCGCGGCTGGAAGTAGCCCAGGGTGCCTGACGTGCCGAACTGGGCGACGTCGGCCATCGCGCCGGTGCGGACCTGGACGTCGCTGATCAGGCCGGGGAAGTAGTCGGTGCGGGTGCCGTGGTAGAGGGCGGAGCCGATGGAGACGTTGCCGCCGGCGGACCAGTTGACCAGTCCGGTGGTGGAGGCGGAGAGGGTGCCGTTGACGTAGAGCCTGGTGCTCTTGGTGGCGGCGTCGTAGGAGCCGGTCAGGTGGGTCCAGGTGCCGGCTGCGACGTTCGCGCTGGAGCAGGGGGTGAAGCCGCTGCCGGTGGAGGTCGCGGTGTCGTTGGCCATGATGTTCAGGCACCACCCCTTCACCGTGCTGTTGTACTGCAGGTAGAAGCCGGAGTTCTGGGTGCCGTCCTGGGAGACGGCGGTGGCGTTCTGGGTCGGGAGGTCCGGCAGGTTGACCCAGGCGGAGACGGTGAAGCTCTTGCTGGTGTCCACGCCGGTGGTGGCGCTGGAGGCGTAGGCCGTGCCGCCCTTGAGCGAGAGGACCTGGCCCAGGACGCCGTCGGTGGCGATGGCCGCGCCGCCGTTCAGGGTGAGGTTGTTGGTGCGGACGGTGTCGCTGGCGTCGGTGAGCTTCCACCGGTCGACGAGGGGGCCGGTGAACGGGCTGGCACCCGAGACGCGCATGATGCGGTTGTCGGGGGCGAGGGCGTACAGCTCGGGGTTGCCGTCGCCGTCCACGTCACCCGGGGTGGACAGGGCGGGGTACTCCTTGGTGCCGATGCCCAGCGGGAGGACCGGCTGGGCGGCGGGGAGGGCGGAGCCGGTGGTGGTCGCGGCCCAGTTCTGCTCGGCGTGGCCGGTCAGGCAGTCCCAGAGGACCACCTGGGTGCCGGTGGTGTTCGACGAGGCCGGATCGGCCAGGCAGCGACCGGAGTTGGGGTTGAGCAGGGAGCCGGCGAACGGGCCGGGGGCCCACTTCTGGGCGGCACTGTTGTTGCAGGTCCAGAGCTGGACGAGGGTGCCGTTGGCGGTGCCGCTCTGGCTGGCGTCGAGGCACTTGCCGAGGGCGTGGACGGTGCTGTCGCGGCCCAGCGTGAAGCTCTGGGCGTCGGAGCCGTTGCAGGTCCACATCTGGACCTTGGTGCCGTCCGTGGTGTTGGCGTTGCTGATGTCGAGGCACATGTTCTTGCCGTCGGTGCCCAGGACGCCGGAGACCAGGGCGGCCCGGGTCGGGGCGGCGATGGTGGCGGTGGGGATGCCGTTGGCGTCGAAGGTGAGCCGGAAGCTGCTGATCGCGCCGGTGATGTTGTTGCGGACCCAGAGGGTCGGGGTGCCGCCGGTGGAGGTGGCCCCGGCGCTGGTGCCGGCGGTGACGGCGCCCACGTTGCCGACGCCGACCACGGTGAGGATGCTCCAGTCGCCGGTGCCGATCTGGTACGCGGTGTCGAAGTAGGTGCTGGGATCGGCTCCGGAGATGTAGTACCAGAGCTTGCCGTTCTCGACGGTGAGCAGGTCGGCGGCCGGGCCCACCTTCTGGTCGGGGTGCGCGGCGTTGTAGGCGTTGATGGAGAGCGGGCCGGCCGAGACCAGTTGGCTGACCGAGGACCAGTCCGCGGAGTTGTAGCCGGAGCAGTTGCCCGCCGTCGTGGCCACGCACGCCGGGCGGCGCAGCGGGCCCTGCACGCCCTGGGTCAGGGTGAAGTGTCCGGCGGTGCCGGTCGGGGACGTGGTCGCGTCATTGTGGTAGGCGTACAGGGTGCGGGTCTGCTTCTGGTAGGCGAAGAGGTCGTCCTTGTCCTGCTGGGTGATGCTGCCGCGGTGGGCGATCAGGTAGTTGTCCCAGCCGGTGCGGTCGGGGCTCTGCGCCGGGGTCGAGGCGGTGTCCGGCGCGGTGCCCGGGGCGGTGTTGCCGCCGATCAGGGTGAGGTTGCCGTCGGTGGTGGTGGCGAGCAGGTCGGGGACGCCGTCACCGGTGAGGTCGCCGGCGGTGACCTTCGCGGTGGGGTTCCAGGGCGCGTAGAAGCTGTACGTGGTGGCGGTGGGCTGGGTGTTGCCGGCGTTGTCGACGGCGCGGACGTACAGGGTGTGGGTGCCCCACTGGTTGCTCGGGACGGTGATCGGGATGTCGACGGTGGCCACGCCGTTGGTGACGGTCGCCGGGAGACTGGTCGCGCCGACGGTGGGGATGTTCGCGTCCAGGGAGTACTGGAACTCCCGGACGCCGGAGTTGATGCAGGCGTTGCGGGTGCAGCCGGTCGGCACCGGGTCGGTGGCGGAGACCGCGACGTGGGCGCTGTCACCGGCGTGCTTGGTGGCGGTGGCACCGCCGCCCAGCGGCGGGAAGTCGGCCGACGGGGTGACGGCGGCCTGAGTGGGGGCGCTGAGGTCGACGTCGAAGTAGCAGTACGCGGAGTCGCCGCTGCCGAGGGTGCCGTCCTGGGCCCAGGCGTTCCAGCCGTACTGGTGTCCGTCGCTGACCGCGCCGCCGATCGGGGTGTGCACGGTGGTGCCGGAGGCGACCCAGCCCGGGCTGACCGGCCAGGAGGCGTCCGCGGGGGCGCCGGAGCCGTTGTTCACCATGTTGTCCCAGACGTGGTAGTGCGCCTGGAGGTTGACGCCGGACATCTCCGTGCTGAGGGTGGCGTCCAGGGTGATGTTCGAGGCGTTGCCGTTCATCGTGGTCAGCCCGATCCAGCCGGGGCTGCCCGAACCGCAGGCCGCCGAGGCGGGGTTCCGCGAGGCCGGAGTGGTGCCGAGGTCCTGCGGCGCGTTCGGGGGGACGTCGAACACGGTGGTGAGGTACGGGTTGGTGGCGAAGCGCATGAACCCGTAGTTGGTGGAGGACTTGCTCTCGTTGCCGTACAGGCCGAACGTCAGGTTCGGGTAGTTCTGGTACTGCTTGATGGTGGAGGTCACGTCGAACTGGGCGCTCTGGTTGCCGCAGCCGACGTTGACGTTGGCGCTCTTGACCTGCTGGGTGCCGATCGTGGAGACCACCCCCGGGCCGGGCCAGACCGTGTTCGCGTCGATGCCGCCGGTGAGCTTCAGCGTCGCGGGCCAGGTGGCGTTGCAGTTGGCGTCCGCGCCGTGGGTCGAGTAGAGCGTCATGGTGGACTTGGAGACCACCATGTTCGGGCTCAGGTTGCCGGTGTTGAACTCGTAGAACGAGCGGTACAGGCCGAAGCAGGTCGAGCTGTACTGCTGGTAGCCGGCGCCCTCGCCGTTCTCCTGCGCCTTGTCGTAGGTCTTCTCGGAGGGGCAGCCCTCCTTGACCTGCACGTAGTGGTTGGTCCCCCCGGTCACCGGGTTCACGTACGGGTCGATGTACACCGGCCAGACCGTGTCCGGGCTGTCCAACTGCGCGGCGTCCGGGCTCAGGGTGAGGCCGGCGGAGTCCGCGGCCACCTTGATCGCCGACACGTGCGCCTGGTGGCCCGGGCCCTTGGCGCTGGACGCCTCGGCATCGGCGGCGTCCACCGTCACGCCGGTCGGCGCGGCGGCCGCCTGCGGGGCGCCGGCGGCCCTGGACCGCGACTTCCCGGCCGCGGTGGCGCTGGTGGTGGAGTCCCACATCACCGGGACGGGCGAGGTGAACACCGGAGTGCCGTCGGCGGCGGCCGCCGTCACGGCGCCGTCCGCGTCCGCACGGGTCGTCAATCCCTTGGCATTGGTGGCCAGTTTGAGCGTGCGCAGCGCCGGGTTCGCCGCGGCGGCGGCGTCGTGGACGACCAGCACCTCGTGGAAGGCGCCCTCGTCGGTGACGCTCACCTCGAGGTCGACACCGGGCAGCACGTTGCGGTAGTCGGCGCCCGCGCCCGAGACGACCGGTGCGGGCAGCGCGAACGGCAGGGTCAGCGACAGGTCGTGGCCCTCGGCGTCGGTGAACGTCGCCAGCGGGCCGGTGCCGCCGCCCGACAGCGCGACGCCCGACGGCACGGCCTTCGGCGACCAGGTGCCGTCGCCGTTCCTGGCGAGCGAGGCGTCGACCGCCGTCCAGACGCCGTCCTTCCGCACCCGGGCGGGGCGGACGTTGTCGGTGCGGGTCAGCGTCCCGTCCGGGTTGGCCACCGTCAGGCTGGTCTCGGTGGTCAACTCCTCCACCGTCACCGCCTTCCCGGTCGCCCTGGCCTTCGCCCGGGCCACCTGCACCGGCCCGTTCGGCGCACTGTCCTGCTGCCCGGCGGCCGGCGGCGTGGTGTTGCCGGGCGCCACGGCGAACGGCCGGTCGTCGGCCACCGCCGGAGCGGCGAAGCCGACCAGCACCGCGCAGGCCGCCGCCACCAGTGCCACGGCTCGGCGCCGGGACCGCCTACGGGACGGTCTTCCGTTGACTGCGTGCACTACTACCCCTAGACAATTGCAAAATTTTAGTTAAATGGGGAATCAAATCGAAAGTCCTACGTCACCAAGAGGCGTCCCGAAGCTTCCGATCATGTCCGATTCGCCCACCGGATTCCGATATGGAATAGAGGGACATGACGATCCGTTACGCCGACCAGAACCCTTCTCCACATCGCTCGGCACGGCAGGGTATTGCGATTGGATCGGCATGGCAATAGCGTTCCGCAGCCGCCAGTCATGCGCTTCCAGCTGCCTAAATCTGGCGCATCGTCATGTGATAAACCGTCAGAAAAATGGGAGCATCCCCCCCTATGTTGGCTCGGAGAGGGCGTCCCGCGCGGGCGCGCAACCGACTGAGATTTCGTGGACTGACCGTCGCCGCGACGGTCGCCGCCGCGATGTCATTGATAATTCCGATGGCCGGTGCGACGACCGTCGGCCCCTACCACTACGATGGAAAGCTGTGGGCGGCCGACCCGCTGCCCGCCGTGCCGAAGGTCGTCGGGCACAACGCCACCGCCCCCGCGGACAAGGCGGACCACGGCGTGGCCGCCGGTTCGCGCGAGCTGCGCACCCACAAGGCGGCGGTCGTCAACTGGCCCAAGGCGTCCACCTCCACGGTGCCGGTCGGCTCCGCCGACCCGTCCGGCACGGTGGCGCTCACCGCCCCGACCGGACCGGCGAAGTCGAAGGCTCCGGCTGCGACCTCCCTGAAGGTCGAGACCGCGGACCGTGCCAAGGCCCAGGCCGCGAACGTGGACGGCCTGCTGGTCGGTCTCCAGCCGGTCGAGGGCTCCGGCGGCAGCGTCTCGGTCGCCGTCGACTACGGCTCCATCGCCCAGGCGTACGGCGGCGGCTGGGCTTCCCGGCTGAGCCTGGTGCAGATGCCGGCCTGTGCGCTGACCACTCCGCAGTACGACTCGTGCCGCACCCGCACGCCGCTGGAGACGGTCAACGACCCGGTCACCCACAAGCTGACCGCGAACGTCCAGCTCCCCGCGCAGGAGAGCGCGCCGGCCGGCGGCGCGACCGGGATGCGACTCGACGCCGTGGCCGGCTCCGGCACGGCCGTCGCCGCGGTCTCCGACACCGGCGGCTCGCAGGGCAGCTACACCGCGACCTCGCTCTCGGCTTCCGGGAACTGGGGATCGTCCCAGGGCGCGTTCACCTACACCTACTCGATCGGCGTGCCGCCCTCCCTCGGCGGCACCCCGCCCGCCGTGGCCCTGTCGTACAACTCGCAGTCGGTGGACGGCAAGACCTCTGCCCGCAACTCCCAGGCCTCCTGGGTCGGCGACGGCTGGGACTTCACCCCGGGCTACATCGAGCGCTCCTACCGGCCCTGCTCGTCCGACGGCATCACCGACTCCGGCGACGAGTGCTGGGCGGGCTGGAACGCCACCCTCTCGCTGGGCTCGCACTCCGGTGAACTGGTCCGTGACAGCTCGGGCGCCTACCACCTGCCGAACGACGACGGCACCAAGATCGAGGACCTGACCGGCGCTTCCAACGGCGTCTGGAACGGCGAGTACTTCAAGGTCACCACGCCCGACGGCACCCAGTACTACCTGGGCCTCAACCACGCGCCGGGCACCACCTCGGACACCGCGACCAACAGCGCCTGGGGCGTGCCGGTCTACCACCCGAACTCCGGCGACCCCTGCTACAGCGCGGGCTCCGGCAAGAACTCGCTCTGCCCGGCCAACCCGGCTACCGGTTCAACCTCGACTTCGTGGTGGACGCCAACGGCAACGTCCAGCGCTACGACTGGGCAACCGAGACCAACTCCTACAACCGCGGCTACGGGCAGGTCGCCAACTCCGGCGGCGGCGGCACGATGAGCGCGTACGTGCGCGGCGGCTACCCCACCCAGATCTCCTACGGCTACCAGCTCGCGGACGCCCGGGCCGGTCGCGAGCCCGCGGCCAAGGTGGTCTTCACCCCCGCCCAGCGCTGCGTCACCTCCGACACCGTCTGCCAGTACTCCAACCTGTCCGCGACCACGGCCACCAACTGGCCCGACGTCCCGTACAACCTCAACTGCACGGCTGGAATGGCGACTTCCGGCAACGGTTCCAACGTCTGCCAGGTCGCCGCACCGACCTTCTGGTCCACCGTCCGGCTGAAGACCATCACCACCAGGGTCAGGAACGGCAGCACCTGGTCCGACATCGACTCCTACGCGCTGACGCACCTGTTCTCCGACGCGGGCGGCGCGATGGACCCGGTCACCGGCAAGACCGTCGACCCGGCGGACACCGGCCAGCTGCAGTCCGTCATGTGGCTGTCCCAGATCCAGCGCACCGGCCTCGACACCTCGGCCGGCGGCAGCGGCAGCGGCAGCGCCCCGCTCGACCCGGTCGTCTTCAGCGGCGTCGAGATGAACAACCGCGTCGACGGCGGCCCGGCCGCGCCCCCGCTGTGGCGGCCCAGGATCTCCGCGATCCGGACCGAGACCGGCGAGTCCCTCACGGTCAAGTACCGCGATCCCGAGTGCTCCCGGACCACCGGCGCGATGCCGGCCTCGCCGGACGGCAACACCATGGCCTGCTTCCCGGTGTACTGGAACCCGCCGGGGGTGAAGGACCCGGTGCCCGACTGGTTCCACAAGACACTGGTCGCCGAGGTCGGCGACAACGACCTGACCACGGCCGGGTCCCCGTCCCGGGTGACCAAGTACACCTACGGCGGCGGCGCGGCCTGGCACCGCGACGACTCCGACCTGACGGACGACCAGTACCGCACCTGGAACGACTTCCGCGGCTACCGCACCGTCACCACCACCACCGGCACGGCCCCCGACCCGGTCAGCCAGAGCAGCGTGTCCTACTTCCAGGGCATGGACGGCGACTACAAGGCCGACGGCAGCAAGCGGAGCGTCAGCCTCGCCAACTCCCTGGGCGAAGCGACCACCGACAGCAACTGGCTGGCCGGCAGCAGCCAGGAGAGCACCACTTACACCCAGGCCGGCGGCACGCCCGTCACCCGGACGCTGACGGCGGCACCCGCGGTGACCACCACCGCCACCCGCACGCGCGCCGCGTGGACGTCCAAGACCCCGCCGCCCACCCTCTCCACCCTGCCCGCCCTGGTGGCCCTGCGGCCGCAGAACGCCAGCAGCCGGACCCTGGAGCTGAAGGCCGACGGCAGTTGGCGCACCACCCGGGCCGACATGACCTTCGACAGCCTGGGCCGACCGAGCCAGGCCGATGACAAGGGGGACGTCGCCGACCCGAGCCAGGAGGTCTGCACCAGCGTC
This sequence comes from Kitasatospora fiedleri, assembly GCF_948472415.1. Lineage (NCBI taxonomy): Bacteria > Bacillati > Actinomycetota > Actinomycetes > Kitasatosporales > Streptomycetaceae > Kitasatospora > Kitasatospora fiedleri. The sequence continues at coordinate 1,897,646 of NZ_OX419519.1, forward strand.
TCGTACGCCACCGCACCGGCGTCCAACCCGATGGTGCTCAGCCTCCCCAAGGAATCGCTGACCGTCTCCGGCCCCTGCACCACGAAGGCCGGCAACAGCACGACGATCAAGCACGAACGGCTGTTCTACGACGGTGACGGCACCGTCGCCAACCCCGGCACGTTCGGCAGTGTCGGCGGCAACGGCACCACCGTGGGCCTGATCACCGCCCGTCAGGTGGCCACCTCGTACGACGCCTCCGGCAACGCGGTCTTCCGGACCAACGGGGCCGTCAGCTACGACGCCTACGGCCGGGTCACCTCCTCCCGGGACCTCGCGGGCAACACCACCACCAGCGCCTACACCCCGGCGTCGGGCACCCTCGCCACCGCCGTCTCCACCACCAATCCGGCCGGCTGGACCTCCACCAGCACCTACGCTCCGGCCCGCGGCCTGACGACCCAGGCCGTCGACGCCAACGGGAAGATCACCGACTCCACCTACGACGCGCTCGGCCGCCGCACCCAGATCTGGCTGCCCGGCCGCAACAAGGCGGACGGCAAGACCCCCGACCGGACGTTCTCGTACGCCCTCCACGGCGCCGGGGACCACCCCGACCCGGCGACGGTCACCACCCGGACGCTGCGCGAGGACCAGTCGTACAGCACCTCCGTCGACATCTACGACGGCTTCCTCGGGTTGCGGCAGACCCAGAGCAGCACCGCCGACAACTCCGCGGGCCGCCTGATCGCCTCGACCCGGTACGACTCGCACGGCCGGGCGGTCTCCTCGACCGCGCCGTACGCCGACCCGAGCACCGCACCCGGCGCACCCTGTTCGTGGAGAACGACAACACGCTGCTCTCGCAGACCGTCACCACCTACGACGGCCTGGGCCGAACCACCGCCAGTGCGCTGTTCAGCAAGGGCGCCAAGCTCTGGCAGTCCGCCACCGCCTACCCGGGCATGGACCGCACCGACAGCACCCCGCCGCCCGGCGGCAGCCCCACCAGCGTCGTCACCGACGCCCGGGGCCGGACCGTCTCCAGCACCGTCCACGGCGGCATCGGCACCGGTGACTCCACCACCTCCTACACCTACGGGTTCTCGGGCCAGGTGGCATCCCTCACCGACGCCGTCGGCAACGCCTGGACCTACACGTACGACCTACTGGGCCGGCAGACCTCCCAGAGCGACCCGGACACCGGGACGTCCAGCACCACCTACGACGCGCTGGGCCGGATCGCCACCACCAAGGACGCCCGCCAGCAGACCGTCTCCTACAAGTACGACACCCTCGACCGGCTGATCGGGACCTACGACGGCTCGAGCACCACCGATGCGACCAAGCAGCTGACCGGGTACGTCTACGACACCCTGCAGAAGGGCTACCCGACCTCCAGCACCCGCTACGTCGGCGGTTCCGGCACCGGAAGCAGCGCCTACACCACCGCGGTGACCGGCTACAACGCCTCCTACCAGCCGACCGGAACCAGCGTCACCGTCCCGGCCGCCGAAGGGAAACTGGCCAACACCTACACCATCGGCGCCGACTACACGCCCAACGTCGGCCTGCTCGCGCACACCACCTACAACGCGGACGGCGGCCTCTCCGCCGAGTCGGTCGGATACGGCTACAACCTCCAAGGTGGGCTGGTCAGTTCGGGCTCCGGACGGTTCACCCACTACCTGGACATCGCCGCCTACAGCCCGCTCGGCCAGATCCTGCAGTCCACCTACGGCGACACGGGCAAGCAGTACCGCACCGCGCAGACCTACGACGACGCCACCGGCCGTCTGACCACCAACCGCGTCAGCGTGCAGACCGGCACCACACCGCTCTCCGACACCGCCTACGGCTACGACCAGGCGGGCAACCCCACCACCATCTCCGAAGCCCAGTCCAACGGCACCGGCACCCCGTCACCGACACCCAGTGCTTCGGCTACGACGGCCTCGACCGGCTGACCACCGCCTGGACCGACACCGCCGGCACCACGACACCGACGGCCGGCCAACTGGCCCGGTGCAACTCCACCACCCCCGCCCCGGCCACCCTCGGCGGCCCGGCCGCCTACTGGGAGACCTGGCAGTACAACCTGCTCGGCGACCGCACCCAGCAGGTCCAGCACGACCTGACGGGCAACACCGCCAAGGACGTCACCCAGACCAGCACCTACCCGGCAACGGCACCGCCAAGGCCAACCAGCCCAATACGGTGACCACCGTCACCACGGCCGGCCCGACCGGCACCACCGTCCTCACCCCGCACTACGACGCGGCGGGCAACACCACGGACCGCGCCACCAGCGGGGCGTCCGTCAAGAACCAGACCTTCACCTACAACGCGGAGGGCCGGACCTCCGGCATCGTCACCAAGACCGGCACCGGCGCCGACCAGACCACCAGTTACCTGTACGACGGCAACGGCGACCTGCTGATCCAGCGCAGTCCCACGGGTGCGGTCCTCTACCTGTTCGGCGGTGCCGAACAGCTCACCCTGGACAGCGCCACCGGGTCCGTGAGCGGCCTGCGCTACTACCACAACCCCGACGGCACCACCGTCGTCCGCTCCAGCAGCGGCACCGTCACCTACCAGCCCGCCAACCACCAAGGCACCGCCCAACTCCAGGTCGACGCCGGCACCCTGGCGGTCACCCGGCGCTCCTTCGATCCGTACGGCAACCCGCGCGGCACCCAGCCCTCGGTCTGGGCCGACAACCACGGCTACCTCGGCAAACCCACCGACACCACCACCGGCCTCGACCTCCTCGGAGCCCGCCACTACGACCCCGCCATCGGCCGCTTCCTCACCGCCGACCCGATGCTCGAAGCCGGCGACCCCAACCAGATGGGCGGGTACACCTACTCCTCCGACAACCCCGTCGGCGGCAGCGACCCCACCGGCCTGTTCAACGCGGCCCAGACGGACGGTGGCGGAGCCGGCAGCCCGGACTCGCATCCGGTGAAGCACACCTCGTGCGGCGACGTCGACGCCCGGGTCTCCGACTACCTCCTGAACCAGACCACCTGCGGCGGCTCCAACAGCGGCGGCGGGGGCGGCAGCGACTGGCAGATCCCGGACGCCCAGGACTGCACCGGCCTCTCAGGCTGGCGGGCCGTCTTCTGCCACATCAACAACGCCAACTACCGCACCGGCATCACCATGGGAATGACCGGGGGCAGCGGCGGTGTCCTCACCCCGATGATGCCCGGCCCCAAGGCGGGCGGCGCCCCCCACGAGGAGGCGGAGACCCCGACGAAGCCCTCGGGGAACGGCACCGTCAAGCCGAACGAGCCCGCGGCCGAGGAGCCCACCGCCAGGGCCCAGGAGAAGCTGACCGGGAAGGAGGGCAACGGGACCAAGCCGCCGGAGGAGAGCGACTCCGGCGTCACCCTGCAGAAGGAGCCCGCGGACCCCGCCGCTCCCGCCACTCCGACACCCGAACCCACCAACGGCGGCGGCCCCACCGTCTTCTTCCGGGAGGACGACACCTTCAACCTGCACCGTCCGAAGGCCAAGGCCAAGGCGGGCTACCACGACGTCTGGATCCACGGATCCCCGAACAGCGTGTCGCCCAACTTCCACGCCGCCGAGACCGGAGTCGGGGCGGTCAACCACCGCGTGCTCGCCCAGATGATCAAGGCCAGTCCGAACTACACCGGCGGGCCCATCAGGCTCTGCGCGTGCCAGACCGGTTCCAAGTCCGGCAACTTCGCCCAGAACCTGGCGAACAAGATGGGAGTGGAGGTGCTGGCTCCGACCGGTTACCTTTACATATACGAGACCGGACGCCTGTCGATCGGCAAGGACGGGGCCCCGATAAACCAGCCGCCCTGGACCGGTGGCCAGTGGAAGTCCTTCTCCCCCTTCAAGCCCGGAGACGAGTGATGGCCGACGACACACCCCCGCGAGAGGTCGGGTTCCACGCCTCGGCGGCGGAGCTCTCCGCCGCGTCACGCCCCGCGGCGCACTCCTGGGAGCCGATGGCGGTGGGCTACCTGAAGCGGGGACGGTCCTCATGGCCTCTCCCGGCTGGGTGGACGACCTGCTGAACGACCAGGCCAGGAACATCTGCCAGTGCGCGAACCTGACGGACGGCTCGTGGATGTGGCCGAGCGAGCTCGCCTACTACGTGGAGACCTACCACGTCGAACTCCCCGCCGATTTCCTGGACCACATGGCCTCGCACGGATGGATCACTCCCGAGGTGGGTGACGAGGTCCTGGAGAGGCTGGACGAGGAACTCGCGAAGCGGTACGGATTCGATTCCGAAGAGGACTGAACGCAGCGAGTGAAGTGACGTCCGACCGACCCGCCGGTCCTTTCCGGTGGGTCGGTCGGACGTTTCGTTGTGCCGGGGCCGGGACCGGTCGCCCGCACCAGAGGGGTGCTGCGCGGCGTTCCGATTGCCGATCGGTAACGAAACCGTCACCCCAACTCCACTGGTTGCACACACTCGGAAGGATGGCGGTTCGTCCAGAGCCGTTCCCCCGAGATGAGCCGAGTTGTCCCTCTCCCTCCGCCTGCGCCGGGCCTCCGCCGCGGGCGCGCTGCTGGCCGCCGCGCTGTTCGCCACCGCCTGCGAGCCGACCGACCAGGTCACGCCCGCGCCCGTCGCTTCGCACAGCAGCAGCGCGCCCGCGGCCGGTTCCAGCCCCACGCCGACACCCACGCCGACGCCGACCCCCACGCCCAGCCCCACGCCGAGCCCGACGCCGACGCCGACGCCCACCCCGACGCCCGAGCCGAGTGTCGCGGCGACCACCGCGGCGCCGAAGGCGGCCACCCCGCGCCCGCCACCACCAAGCCCGCCGCGGCCCGGACCACCAGCAAGCCGCCGGCGGCCGAGCCGACGCACACCCAGCAGGCGGCGGGCTGCCACCCGCTGTCCAACGCGGGCAACTGCTACCAGGCGGGCCAGTTCTGCCGGGCGTCCGACCACGGGGTGTCGGGCACCGACGCCTCCGGCCGGGTCATCGTCTGCGTGGACAAGAACGGCTGGCGCTGGGTCGCGTCCTGACCCGACCGGACCGGCTCAGCGGCGCGGCCCGTACATGATCAGGCCGACGCCGGCCAGGCAGACCAGGGCGCCGGCCACGTCCCAGCGGGTGGGGCGGAAGCCGTCCAGGACCACGCCCCACAGCAGGGAGCCGGCCACGAAGACGCCGCCGTACGCGGCCAACACCCGGCCGAAGTCGGCGTCCGGTTGGAGGGCGGCGGTGAAGCCGTACAGCCCGAGGGCGACCACGCCGAGCCCGGCCAGCCACCACGGGCGGGACTCGCGGACGGACTGCCAGACCAGCCAGCAGCCGCCGATCTCCAGGACGGCGGCCAGCGCGAACAGCAGGATCGAACGGGCGGTGCTCACCGCCCCACCCTAGACGGCGCCCGCCCTAGACGGTGCCCGCCCCGGACCGGGCAGCACCTGGTCCGGGGCGGGCGCCGTCCGGCCGGGTTCAGTGGCCGTGCTCGCCGCGGCCCGCGCGGCGGACGATCGAGTAGTGGTCGATCCGGGTGCCGTCCTCGGCCAGCGCGGTCACCTTCATGGTGCTGTTCGCGCCGGGGTGGGCCGGGGTGACGTCCACCTTGACGAAGGAGTAGCCGGTGTAGCGGACCCGCGACCAGTGCACTGTCTCGGGACGTGCACCGCGCCCTTCTCGAAGTGGTAGGTGACCACCTCGTCCTGGTGGTTCTCGTGGCCCTCGTAGCTGTCGGGGGCGTCGAAGGAGTACAGGCTGCGCCCGGCCGCGCCCGCGGTCACGTAGACCACGCCGTCCTTGGTCGGGTCGAGCGTCGCGCCGCTCGGCACCGCCTTGGCGACCTTGTTGCCGAGGATCGCGTCGGTGCGCTCGTACACGTGGTTGTGGCCGTTGACGACCAGGTCCACCCGGTACTTCTCGAACAGCGGCACCCAGGCGTCCCGGACCCCGCCCTCGGAGGCGTGCTGGTGGGTGGTGGAGAAGGCGCAGTGGTGGAAGAAGACCACCACGAAGTCGACCGTCTCGTCGGCCCGCAGCTCGCGCAGCCTGCGCTCCAGCCACTGGGTCTGCCGGCCGTTGGTGTAGCCGAAGTTGGCCGGGATCTCGTACGAGACGTCGTTGGCGTCCAGCGAGATCACGCCGACGTTGCCGTAGGTGAAGGAGTAGACGCCGGGGGCCTTGCGCGGGTCCGGGCCGTCGGTCGGCAGGGTGAAGCGGGCGTCCTCGCCGCCGTACCCGTTGTGCGAGTACCACGCCTCCATGTCGTGGTTGCCGTAGGAGACCATCCACGGGATCTTCGCGGACACCGGCTCGGTCTGCGCCAGGAAGGCGTCCCAGGTCCGGGCGTCGTACGCGGACCTGTCGCTGTCCAGGCCCTGGCCGGCCGGGTCGGCGTAGCAGATGTCGCCGGCGTGCAGGTGGAACACCGGGTTCTGCGCCAGGATCACGTTGTCGTTGCCGGCCGCGTGCGCGGAGACGCCCTGGTCGCCGAAGGCGGTGAAGGTGAACGGCTCGAACGGGCGGCCCCGGCGGCCGTTGCGGGACGGCGCGGTGGTGAAGGTCTTCAGGGTGGAGATCGCCTGGTGCGAGGCCGGGTCGAAGCCCTCGTGGCCGACGCCGTAGTAGTAGGTGGTGCCCGGCTGGAGGTGGTCCAGTGCCACGTGCAGGTAGTACTGGTCGACCGGGGTGGCGCCGTCGACCAGCGCCGGGGTGTGCAGCGCGCGCACCTCGGCCTCGATCTTGTGGCTCAGCTCCCAGGGGTGGCGGCCGAAGCGCAGGAACGGCTTGCGCACCGCCGCCGGCACCTGCCAGGACACCCGCATCTGGGTGCCGGCGTCGGTGCCGAACTGCAGGTGGCGGCCGACCGGCGCGACCAGCGAACCGTTCATCCCGCCGGTCGCGGAGCCGGACGTCACGGACGGGTCGGCGAACGCCGTACCGGAGCCCAGCGCCCCGCCGACGGCCAGCGCGCCGGCCGTGACCGCGCCGGAGCGCAGCAGGGTGCGGCGGGAGAGCTTGCTGCGCAGGTACTCGTGCTGCTCCGCCATGCTCATGCGTGCGGCGAGCTCGGCGGGCACGCCCATGTGGGGGATATCCATGCGCGGGAGACTGTCAGCGGCCGGTGGCCGCCGCCCGGACGGCCGGTGAACGAGCGTCAACAGGCCGGTCTGGTACGGCACATGATCCGGCCATGCGCGGGTAAAGCCGGTGGTGCGACCGCTCCCCGCCACCCGCTCGCCGTGTCCGGCCCCTACAACGGCTCCCCCATCCGGTCCCTGGGAGCAGTCCCCGGGAGCGGCCCCCGGGAGCGGTCCCTACAGCCGCTCCCCCGGCACCGCCAGGTACGCCTCGCGCAGCCGCGCCACCCCCGCGGTGTCGAAGGCCCGCCCGTCCACCGCCGCCACCGGGCGCACCCCGACCGCCGCGTTGGTCGCGAACACCGCGTCCACGCCCGCCAGTTCCGGCCCGACCCGCTCCTCGGCGCCGCCGCACGCCCCGCGCAGCAGCGCCATCGCCGTCCCGGCCAGGTACGCGCCGCGCGGCCACAGCGGCTCGCCGCCGCGCAGGAAGCCGACGTTCCACGTACCGCCCTCGGTGACGCCGCCGTCCCGGTCCACGAACAGCGCGTCGTCGAACCCGGCCTGCTGGGCCAGCCGGCGCTGGCGCAGCGCCCCAAACAGCGCCACGCTCTTCACCTCCGGCAGCTCCCGCTCGAAGCGGGCCGTCCGCACCCGGATCGGCCCCGGCACCCCGCTGCCCGCCGGACGGGCCGTCACCAGCACCCGCGGCTCGGCCTTCCCGCCGATGCTGCCCAGGTCGATCGCCGGGTCGAACACCGTCACCCGCACCGCCACCGCCCCCGCCGCGGGCACCGCCCGCCGGGCGAACCCCCGCACCCGCTCCCGGTCCGGCCGCACCCCGAACAGCGCCGCGCAGTCCCGCTCCAGCCGCTCCAGGTGCAGGTCGAGGCCGCGCACCCGGCCGTCCTCCACCAGCATCGTGGTGAAGTGCCCGTAGTTCGTCAGCGCCAGCACCTGCAACTGTGCCGCCGTCACCGGCCGCCCGTCCAACTCCGCCACCGCGGCTCCTGCGTTCACGCCCCCATTCTCGGTGATCGGCGGGCCGTCCCCGAAACCCCGGTGCGTCCGGGGGCCGGGCCCGGCTAGGTTCCCGGACATGACAGCCTTCGAAACGCAGCGCCGCCCCGTCCCCCGCGCCGACGGCGGTGAGCTCGACACCGCGCTCGCCTTCCTGGCCTTCGCCCGGGAGTGCGTGCTCAAGAAGACCGAGGACCTGACGGAGGAGCAGCTGCGCCGCGTCCTGGTGCCGACCGGGACGAACCTGCTGGGGCTGGTGCGGCACCTGACGGACGGCGAGCGGTACTGGTTCGGCCACCACGTCGCGGGCCTGGCGGAGTACGGGGACGTGGACTTCGCCATGGCCGTCCCGGACGACGTGCCCGCCGACCGGATACTGGCCGCCTACCGGCAGGCGTGCGCGGACAGCGACGCGATCGTCCGCGCCGTCGCCGACCCCGCCCGGCCGACCGCCACGGCGGTGGACGGGGAGCCGCGCTCGCTGCGCTGGGTGCTGGCCCACATGACGGGCGAGACCACCCGCCACGCGGGCCACGCCGACATCCTGCGCGAGCAGATCGACGGCACGACCGGCCGGTAGGCGGTGACCGGGAAGGTTCGCGGGGCCAGAGCGACGGTGCTCCGCATGAGGCGGTGCGGAGGAATTGAGCGGTGGCGGATCAGGTCAGAACACTAGGCTTCCGGCATGTCTGGTCCGACGCTGGTGATCGAGTTGGCGGAGCCTGTCTCCCCGGCTGCACTGCAGGAGTTCCGCGCGTTGATGGCGGGGCTCTCCTCCCACCTCGAGGAGAAGCGACCCGGGTTCTTCGACGTCAACGTGCCCGCTGAGCGACTGGGTGTCGAGGACGGGCGAGAAGAGGACCGGCGAAAGCCGTTTCCGCTTCCCCTTCTTCGCGGCACCTCCGTGGATGGGGAGCTCGCGGCTCTGGTGGGCTTCAATCCGCAGCGCGAGGACTGGCGTCGGCCCTTCCTGGTCTACCTGATGGGGCCGGATGCCGGTGACGAGGGCATCTTCGAGGCCGAGCACGAGGACGAGCCCGAGGTGGAGGCCGTCCTCGGCTTCAGGCCGACCCATGCCGTCAACGTCAGCGCCTGCTGCAACGGTGGGATCGACCACGTGGCCACAGCACTACTGACCGCCGCCGTCATGGACGTCATCGGCGGTGTCGCCAAGGCCGAGCTGCTGGACGGACAGGCGGCGGTCGTCGCCGGCCTCCCGGGGGTGCTGGGTATCACGGACGACGAGTGGACGGTGCTGGGTACGGCGGAGTTCCTGCGGGCCTGGGTCGGGCAACCCGGCTTCCGGCTGCTCAAGTAGCGCGGGAGGAGCCGCGGCGGGAGTGATGCTGTGCCCGGCAGCGTTCGCCAGGTTGCCCGATCACGTGGCGAGAGCGGGTCGGCCGCCCCAGCGCAGGCCCTTCTCGCTGCGGGTGCGCGCGCGTTCCTTGCGCTGGGCCGCGAGAACATCGGGGTAGCGGGCGCTGGTGTTTCGCCGGCGCGGATACCGGTGCACGGCCTCCCGCCCATCGAGGGTCCGAGCAGGCCGGGCCGATCTCGTTGAACCGGTGGATCGCATCCCGCACCGTTTCCTCGTCCGCCTGTACGAGCTGGGCGATGGCCGGGACGCGGTTGCCACCGACCGAGGCCGGCAGCATCATCGCCCGCCGGTGGCGCACCGTGTTCGTGCTGCCCCGACGCACGATCCGCTGTGACTGCTGCCCTCCTGGTCGGTGAGTCTGCCAACCCTGGACGGTTCTGCCACCGGGTCTCCCGCCGAGCTGAACGTCTCGGGACATCCGACCGGCTGAGGGCCCGCCGGCGCCGACCCGGTGAACCCGTGCGGTCGCAGCACCAGACCCGCTTCGGCGGCTCAGGCGGTGGCCTTCGCCGCCGCCCGGCCGGCGGCGCGGCCGGAGAAGAGGCAGCCGCCCAGGAAGGTGCCCTCCAGGGAGCGGTAGCCGTGGATGCCGCCGCCGCCGAAGCCGGCCGCCTCGCCGGCCGCGTAGAGGCCGTCCAGGACGGTGCCGTCGGCGCGCAGGACGCGGGAGTCGAGGTCGGTCTGGAGGCCGCCGAGGGACTTGCGGGTGAGGATGTTGAGCCGGACGGCGATCAGCGGGCCGGCCTTGGGGTCGAGCAGCCGGTGCGGGCTCGCGGTGCGGATCAGCTTGTCGCCGAGGTAGCGGCGGGCCCCGTGGACCGCGGTGACCTGGAGGTCCTTGCTGAACGGGTTGGCGATCTCGCGGTCGCGGGCCTCGATCTCGCGGCGCAGTTCGGCGCCGTCGATGGCGGGGGCGTCGCCCTGGCGCTCGTTCATGCCGCGGACGAGTTCCTCCAGGGTGTCGGCGACCACGAAGTCCGGGCCGTGCTGCTTGAACGCCTCGACCGGGCCGGTGGCGCCGGGCAGGGCGCGGCCGAGCACCTGGCGGATCGAGCGGCCGGTCAGGTCGGGGTTCTGCTCGGAGCCGGAGAGCGCGAACTCCTTCTCGATGATCTTCTGGGTGAGCACGAACCAGGTGTGCTGGTGGCCGGTGCGCATGATGTGTTCGAGGGTGCCGAGGGTGTCGAAGCCGGGGAACAGCGGAACGGGAAGGCGCTTTCCGGTGGCGTCCAGCCAGAGCGAGGACGGGCCGGGGAGGATGCGGATGCCGTGCTTGGCCCAGATCGGGTTCCAGTTCTCGATGCCCTCGGTGTAGTGCCACATCCGGTCGCCGTTGATCAGGTGGCCGCCCGCGGCGCCCGCGACGTCCAGCATCAGGCCGTCGACGTGCGCGGGGACGCCGGAGAGCAGCTTGGCGGGCGGGGTGCCGAGCCGTTCGGGCCAGGCGGCGCGGACCTTGTCGTGGTTGCCGCCGATGCCGCCGGAGGCCACGACCACGGCCTGGGCGCGCAGTTCGAAGTGTCCGGCGACCTCGCGGGAGCTGGCCTCGCCGCGCGGCACGGCGGACGGCGCGAGCAGCTCGCCGGTGACGGTGTCGAGCGTGCCGCCGCTCGCCGCCAGGCCGGTGACCCGGTGCCGGAACCGGAGCTGGACCCGCCCGGCCTTCACGGCCTCGCGGACCCGGCGGGCGAAGGGCTCGACGATGCCGGGGCCGGTGCCCCAGGTGATGTGGAAGCGCGGGACGGAGTTGCCGGGGCCGGAGGCCAGCAGTCCGCCGCGCTCGGCCCAGCCGACCACCGGGAACAGCCGCAGGCCCTGGGCGTGCAGCCAGGCGCGCTTCTCGCCGGCCGCGAAGTCGACGTACGCCTCGGCCCAGCGGCGCGGCCAGGCGTCCTCCGCGCGGTCGAACCCGGCGGTGCCGAGCCAGTCCTGCCAGGCGAGGTCGTGGGAGTCCTTGATCCGCATCCGGCGCTGCTCGGGCGAGTCGACCAGGAACAGGCCGCCGAACGACCAGTGCGCCTGTCCGCCGAGCGAGCCGGCCGGCTCCTGGTCGAGCAGCAGCACCTTCCGTCCGGCGTCGGCGAGTTCGGCGGTGGCGGCCAGGCCGGCGAGGCCCGCTCCGATCACGATGACGTCGGCGTCGTGGGCCATGCGGGGCGTCCTTCCAGACCTGGCGCGGGGGGCCATGCCATGATCCTCCGGCCTGCGGGCCCCGCGGTCAACCCACCGGTAACTTCCGGGAACGCGGCAGCCCCGCCGGGACGGGCGGGGGCTGCCGGGCCGGGGGCCGTCAGGGCTTGATCCGGACCACCTGCGGGTCGTGGTCGGAGGCCTGGGCGGCGAACTCGCTGTTGATGTGCACCACGTCGTAGTGGGTCTTCTTGGGCTTGAGCGCGGGGCTGACCAGGATGTGGTCGAGCACCTGCGAGTTGCCCTGGTAGACGTACGAGTAGCGCTCGTTCGCGGGCAGCTCGTTGACCAGGTCGCGCAGCACGCCGTCCTTGGTCAGGGTCTGCAGCGCGGGCGAGAACTGGTAGTCGTTGAAGTCGCCGAGCGAGACGATCCGGGCCTTGGGGTCGGCCTTGAGCAGCTTGGCGACGAACGCCTGCTCGACGGTGGCCTGCTTGACCCGCTGCACCTCGGAGGAGCGGGTGGGGGCCTGGAAGCGGCTGTCGATGCCCTGGTCGCCGCCCTTGCTGTTGAAGTGGTTGGCGATCACGAAGACCGGCTTGCCCTTGAACTCGAACTGCCCGACCAGCGGCTTGCGGCTGGAGGTCCACGCCTCGTTGCCGGGGTCGATCCGGCCGGGCGAGGCGGTGAGGCGGGTCTTGTTCTTCTTGCCGGTGACGTCGACGGCGGTGGTGGAGGAGCCGCCGGGGATGTCGGTGAAGGAGACCCGCTCCGGGTTGAACAGGAACACCTGGCGGATGTTGCCGCCGGGCTCGCCGCCGTCCTGGCCGTCGACCGGGTCGATCGAGCGCCAGTCGTAGGCCGGGCCGCCGGCCGCCTTAATCGCGTCGATGAAGGTCCTGACCGTGGTGGAGGCGTCCACGGTGCCGTCGTTGACCGCGCCGTTGTCGTCCTGGATCTCCTCGAGGGCGACGATGTCGGGCGAGGCCAGGTTGGTGACGATGCCCTTGGCGAGCTGGGCGAACTTCGCCGGGCCGTCGCTCGGGTCGAGGTTCTCGACGTTGTAGGTGCCGATGGTCAGTTCGTTCTTCTTGCCCTGCTGGGCGACCTCGGGCTTGAGCCCGTTGTCCTCGACCGCGCCCAGGGTGTTGGCGGCGATGGTGTAGCCGCCGAACTGGTTGTAGTCGAGCGGGCCGGTGGTGGCGCCGGTCAGCCGGTCGCCGACGTTGGCGACCGGGAAGGGCACCTCGGTCAGCGGCGGCAGCGACTGGATCATGATCCGGCCGTTGTTCGGCTGGTCGTAGCCGAGGTAGACCACGCCGCCGCGGGCGGTGCGCGGGTCGGTGGCGAGGGCGTCCACCCACAGCTCGTTGTACGTGTCGGTGGCCTGCACCACCGGCACGTCGGCGACCTGGACGTTCATGCCCTCCAGCGACTCGTACAGGTCGAGGGCGTACTTCGCCGGGTCCAGCGGCAGGCCGTCGATCGAGCCGCCGGCCGCGTCGGGGGCGTAGGCGGCCGGGATGTCGGCACCGTTCAGCACGACGGGCGCGGGCACCGGGTTGCCGGAGGAGAGCACGGCGGTGGTCGGGCCGGTCAGCTCGGTGACCGACTGGGAGCCGCCCGAGCTGTTCGGGTAGTACTCGCTGACCTTGCCGGTGACCAGCACCGAGTCGCCGACCTTGACGGTCGGGGCGGCCGAGCCGGTGTAGACGAACACGCCCTCGCTGGTGGCCGGGTCCGCGTCCGGGTTCGGGTCCTGGATCCAGAAGCCCTTGGTGCCGTAGGCGCGCACGCCGGTGACGACGCCGGGCACGTTGGTGACGGTCTGGCCGTTCTTCGGCGAGACCCGGGTGGTGCCCTGGATGTCGTGGACGCGCAGGTCGCCGGGGGTGCCGGGCGGGGTGGTCGGCGGGGTGGTGGGGCCGCCGCCGGTGGTCTCGCCCTTGGAGTTGGTGGGCGTCGGGTCGCCGGCCGTGAGGTCCTTGGCGTTGTCGTCGGTGTCGGCGAGCGCGGCGCCGCGCGCCACCGAGGCGGTGTTGGACGCCCCGGTGACCGGGCTGCCCTCGCGGACCACGGCGGTGCCGAAGCCCACCAGGTCGACGATCCGCGGGTCGGCGGCGCAGTCGGCGGCGGTCTTGCAGCTCAGCGCGGCGGTGCCGTTGACCAGCGCGACGGTGCCGGCGGTGGCGGACAGCGCCAGGTTGCCGCTCGCGTCGGCGGCCGGCAGGTCGGCGGTGCCGCCGGCGCCCGCGCCCTCGGCGACCAGGTAGCGGCCGCCGGGGGCGACCGACCCGCTCAGCGCGGTGACGCCCCACTGGCTGGAGGCGCTCGGGCTGCCGGGCAGGTACTGCACGCTGTAGCCGGTCAGGCCGAAGGCCGCGCCGGACGGGTTGGCCAGCTCGATGAAGTCGTTCTTCAGCGTCGCGCCGGAGTTGCCGCCGCCGCCGTAGACCTCGGCGATCACCGCGCCGGTGGACGGCGCGGCGAACGCGCCCGGCAGCGGGACGGCCAGCAGGGAGGCGGCGACCGCGGCCGTCGCGGTGGCGCGCAGCAGCGTGCGGCGGGAACGGCGGGCGGGAGTGGGGCTGGGCACCGTTGCGGGGCTCCTTCGTGGCAAGGCCATGGCCCGGGCGCGGCGGGGCGCTCCGGGTGGTCGTGAGGGTCCGTCAGAAGGCGTGCTGCCGGGGGCCGGTCCGGGTTCCGGCCGGCTCCTGGCGGGCTACTCGCGTAGATCCGGTTCCCGAAGATACGCGCGTAGAAGTTGACCCGACAAGGGCACCGACGTGAACACTTCCCGACCTGCGACGACCTCCCCGCCCCGGGAACGCCGAAGGGGCGCCCGCCCGGGCACCCCTCCGGTACGAACGGTCCGCGGCTACGCCTCCCCGCGCAGCCCGGCGCCCCACTTCTGCTCGACCCGGCCGAACTTCCAGAACGCCAGCGCCCCGGCCCAGGTCACCACGAACAGGCCGACGATCACGTAGCCCACCAGGTTGAGGTCCAGCGCGCCGATCCAGCCGATCGGGCCGCCGGTGATGTCCAGCTTCTCGGCGAGCAGGCCGATCAGCTCGATCAGGCCGATCACCAGCGCCACGACCACCGACAGGCCGGTCACCGTCAGGTTGTAGTAGATCTTCCGGACCGGCTTGGAGAACGCCCACTCGTAGGCGAAGTTCATGAACGAGCCGTCGATGGTGTCCAGCAGGCTCATGCCCGCCGCGAACAGGATCGGCAGCACCAGCAGCGCGTACCAGGGCAGCGAGAACGCGGCGGCGCCGCCCGCGAGCACCAGCAGCGAGACCTCGGTGGCGGTGTCGAAGCCCAGGCCGAACAGCAGCCCCACCGGGTACATGTGCCACGACTTGGTGACCGCCCGGGTGACCCGGCCCAGGATGCGGTTCAGGAAGCCGCGCCTGTCCAGCTGCCGCTCCAGCTCGGCCTCGTCGAAGTGGCCCTGGCGCATCCGCCGGAACACCTTGAGGATGCCGTTGAACGCGCCCAGGTTGATCAGGCCGATCAGCACCAGGAAGGTGCCGGAGACCGTGACGCCGATCAGCCCGGTCGCGTCGTGCAGCGTCGAGTCGTCCGACTCCACCTGCCCCGCCAGCGCCCGGATGCCGAAGGCCAGCAGCGCGCAGAGTCCGAACACGATCGACGAGTGGCCCAGCGAGAACCAGAAGCCCACCGAGAGCGGGCGCTTGCCCTGGCCCATCAGTTTGCGGGTGGTGTTGTCGATCGCGGCGATGTGGTCGGCGTCGAAGGCGTGCCGCATGCCGAGCGTGTAGGCCGTCAGGCCCATCCCGGCCCCGAACACCTGGCCGCCGACGTCGTAGTGCCTGGGGGCGATCACCGCGAGCAGGGTCACCCACCCCACCACGTGCAGGAGCAGGATGAACCCGGCCATGCCGGCCAGCCTGATCCACTCCTCCCGGGTGAGCCGGTCGCGCAGACGGCTGGGCGCTGCCATGGGTCTTCCTTCCGAACAGGGTGCCGCGAGGGCGGTGAGCCGGGCTATCTTTCCGCTTATATGCATGCAATTGCAAGTCATGTGCAACTGCGAGCCGGGGGCGCACGCCGGGCGCGGAACGGGCTGGAGGCCCCCGGAAGGACTGTTCGGAAAGGTTCCTGACGGTTCGTGGGCCGAAATCCTTGACCCGGACGAATGGTCCAGTCCAATCTAGGTGACGCGCTCACCCCGGGGCGCGCAGGCTCCCACCTGGTCCCCACGGCCGCCGCACCTACCGGACAACCCCACTTCTCCGGAGGTTCCTCCATGCTTGAACGGGCCACGCCCACCCCCGAGCCGACCCCGCGCCGGGCCCTCTCCCGCCGTCGCGCCGGCGCCCTCGTGGTGGCCGCCGCGCTGACGGTCGGCTCCACCGCCCTCGCGCTCTCGCTCGGCTCCGCCTCGGCGGCCACCGTCAACCTGCTCGCCAACGGCGACTTCGAGTCCGGCACGCTGAGCGGCTGGTCCTGCACCGGCGGCTCGGTGGTCACCACCCCCGTGCACGGCGGGTCCTACGCGCTGAGCGGCAACGCCACCGCCGCGGACACCGGCCAGTGCCAGCAGACCGTCACCGTCCAGCCGAGCACCAAGTACACCCTCTCCGGCTTCCTCAAGGGCAGCTACGTGTACCTGGGCGCCACCGGCACCGGCGTGAACGCCTCCACCTGGACGCCGGGCGCCACCGCCTACACCCAGCTGAGCACCACCTTCACCACCGGCGCGGCCACCACCTCGGTGACGGTGTTCACCCACGGCTGGTACGGCGCCGGCGCCTACCAGGCGGACGACCTGGTGCTGACCGGCCCGGGCGGCGGCACCACCACCCCGAGCGCCTCCGCCTCCGCCAGCCCCTCGCGGAGCGCCTCGCCGAGCCCGAGCACGAGCCCCTCGGGCTCCACCTCGCCCAGCCCGTCCACCTCCGCCTCCCCGTCGCCGTCCGCGAGCTCCAGCACCGGCACCGGCAACGGCCCGACCGGCGACGGCAAGATCACCGTGCCGGGCGGGGTGACGGTCACCAGGACCACCTCCAACGCGGTGGTGCTGAAGTGGAACGCCTCGACCGACTCGACCGACAACTACGTCGGCTACAAGGTCTGGTCGAAGGGCCAGCTGGTCGGCACCTCGATGGGCACGAACGTCGCGGTCTCCTCGCTGCTGCCGAACACCGCGTACACCTTCACCGTCCAGGCGTACGACAAGGCGGGGCACGCCTCCCAGCAGTCCGCCGCGGTGAACGCCACCACCGCCGCCGCGCCCGCCGCCAAGCCGCTCAAGTCGGCCTACTTCGACCAGTGGTCGGTCTACGACGCCGCCTACTACCCGAAGAACGTGGACACCTCGGGCGCCGCCGCCAAGCTGGACGTGATCTCCTACGCGTTCGAGAACATCCACCCGACCAACCTCAACTGCTTCGAGGCGGTCAAGGCCTCGGACGCCGCGAACGAGAACAACCCGAACGCGGGCGACGGCGCGGCCGACGCGTACGCCGACTACCAGATGGACTACTCGGGCGCCATCTCGGTCGACGGCTCCACCGACGAGTGGGAGCAGCCGCTGAAGGGCAACTTCAACCAGCTGCGCCAGCTCAAGGCGAAGAACCCGAACCTGCGGATCACCCTCTCGCTGGGCGGCTGGACCTACTCCAAGTACTTCTCCGACGCGGCGGCCACCGACGCCTCGCGCAAGAAGCTGGTCTCCTCCTGCATCGACATGTTCCTCAAGGGCAACCTGCCGGCCAACGTCGCGGGTGACGCCGCCGGCGGCGCGGCCACCGGCGCGGGCATCTTCGACGGCATCGACATCGACTGGGAGTACCCGGGCTCGGCCGGCGGCCACACCGGCAACCACTACTCCGCGGCCGACAAGCAGAACTTCACCGCGCTGCTCGCCGAGTTCCGCAGCCAGCTCGACGCCTACGGGCAGACCGTCGGCAAGAAGTTCCTGCTCACCGCGGCCCTGCCGTCCGGCCAGGACAAGATCCAGTACCTGGAGACCGACAGGATCGGCGCGTACCTGGACTACGCCGACATCATGACGTACGACATGCACGGCTCGTGGGACGCCACCGGTCCGACCAACCTCCAGGACCCGCTGCACGACAGCCCGGCCGACCCGACCACGCCGATCGCCCCCGGCACCGCCAAGTACAACGTGGACACCACGCTGGCCGCGTACACCACCGGCCTGCCCGAGTACGGGATCAAGGGCGGCTTCCCGGCCAACAAGATCATCCTCGGCATCCCGTTCTACTTCCGCGGCTGGACCGGCGTCCAGGCCGGCTCGAACTACGGCCTCTACCAGAACGCCACCGGCGCCACCCCGGCCAAGCCCGGCAGCCAGGAGGCCGGCCTGGCCAGCTGGCGCGAGCTCACCCTCACCGCCCAGAACACCCACTGGGACCCGGTGACCGAGAGCACCTGGGTCTACGACGGCACCAACTTCTGGACCGGCGACGACCCGAAGGCCATCCAGGCCCGCGCCGCGTACGCCAAGAGCAAGGGCCTGGGCGGCATGTTCGCCTTCGCCCTGGAGAACGACGACAACAACTCCACCCTGCTGAACACCCTCTCCACCAGCCTGGGCTGACGCCGCACCGGCCCGCCACGGACCGACGGCCCGCCGCACCTTCCCCATGGGTGCGGCGGGCCGTCGCCGTCCGGGCGCTCCCGTCCGGGGCCCGGACCGCGGCGGCCGGGCCCCGGCTGGGAGCGCCGACGGGCCCGCGCCGCAGGTGAGTTGGGGCGGGCTTGGGACGGGCTTGGCGAAACCGTGAACCGGCTGGGAGCCGGCTGGGAGATCCGTGAAGACGTACCTTACGATCATCGGGTGCCCAGCCTGACCGGACTCTCCCTGCAGATCATCGCCACCCTGGTGGCCGTCGCCGCGTTCGCCGCCACCATGGCGCTGTGGCCCCGGCTCGGCGGGCGGGGCTGGCGGGCCTGGCTCGGCCGGATCGCCGCGTTCCTCGGGACGCAGGTCACCGTGCTGGTCGCGATGGGCCTGGTCGCCAACTCCTACTTCGGGTTCTACTCGACCTGGAGCGACCTGCTCGGCCTGGACGGCAGCCCGGGCACCGTGGTCGACCACCAGCCCGGCGGCCGGGCCGTCTCGGTCACCGGCGAGCAGCGGATGTACTCCGCGCAGGGCTCCGCCCAGGACCGCTCCGGGGTGATCCAGCGGGTGGAGATCCACGGGACCGGCTCCGGACTAACCGGCACCCCCGCGTACGTCTACCTGCCGCCGCAGTACTTCCAGCCCGCCTACGCGAACAGCCGCTTCCCGATGCTGCTGGCGCTGTCCGGCTACCCGGGCACGCCGGAGAAGCTGATCTCGCTGCTCCAGTACCCGGCGTCCGCCCTGAAGGCCGTCGAGACCGGGCAGATGCCGCCCACCGTGCTGGTGATGATGCGGCCCACCCTGGTCGGCAACCGGGACACCGAGTGCATGGACGTGCCCGGCGGGCCCCAGGTGGAGACCTTCTTCACCGAGGACCTGCCGAAGGCGATGTCCGCCGCCTACCGGGTCGACGACCGGCCCGAGGCGCGGGCCGTGATCGGCGACTCCACCGGCGGCTACTGCGCCGTCAAGTTCGCGGTGCGCAAGCCCGATGCGTACCGGGCGGCGATCGCGCTGTCCGGCTACTACGAGGTGCACAACGACCCCACCACCGGCGACCTGTTCGGCGGCAGCGAGGAGGTCCGGCAGGACAACGACCTGCTGTGGCGGCTGCGCAACCACCCCGCCCCGCCGGTCTCGCTGCTGCTGGCCACCAGCCGCAACGAGGAGAACTACCAGCCCACCCAGGAGATGGTCGCCGCCTTCAGGGCCCCGACCCGGCTCTCCACCATCACCCTGGACAGCGGCGGCCACAACTTCCACACCTGGACCCGCGAGATCCCCCCGGCCCTCGCCTGGCTCGGCACCCGCCTCGCCCCGCCCGCCCCGGACCCGGCCGGCCCGGCACCGGCCGCCGCCGCACCGGCCGCCGCCGCCCTCCGCTGACGGCCCGTCACCCCGCGCGGAGGCGGACGTCACCCGTCCGCCGGGAGACTTAGAGCGCCCTCATAGCCGCCTCTCATCAACCTCTCAGCCGGGCCTCCGAGCGTAGTGCCCATGACCACGTCCAGTTCCGTTCCTCCGACCAGCGAGCCGTGGCCCGACGCCGCGAACTACCCGCCCCCGGCGGTCGCGGCCCACGCCGCGGCCGGGCCGACCGAGTGGCCCTCCGCCGGGCCCCTCCCGCCCGCCGGGGCCGAACGCGAGCGGCCCGCTGAGACGCTGTTCCCGCCCGTCGCGCCGCCGCCCACCGGCCCGAAGGGACCGGCCTCCTGGGCCGGCCGGCTGCGCACGCTGCCCGCCCGCACCTGGCGCGGGCGCCCGGACGACCCGCGCTGGGTGCGTCCGGCCCTCCTCGGCCTGCTGCTGGCGACGGCCGTGCTGTACTTCTGGAACCTGACCGCCTCCGGCTGGGCGAACGCCTTCTACTCGGCCGCCGTCCAGGCCGGTTCGGTCAGCTGGAAGGCGATGTTCTTCGGGTCCTCGGACGCGGCGAACTTCATCACCGTCGACAAGCCGCCGCTGGCGCTGTGGCCGATGGCGCTCTCCGCCCGCCTCCTCGGCCTCAGCTCGTTCAGCCTGCTGGCCCCGCAGGTGCTGATGGGCGTCGGCACGGTCGCCGCCGTGTACGCCACGGTGCGCCGCCGCTTCGCCCCGCTGGCCGGCCTGGTGGCGGGCGCCGCGCTGGCGCTGACCCCGATCGCGGCGCTGATGTTCCGCTTCAACAACCCGGACGCGCTGCTGGTGCTGCTGCTCACCCTGGCCGCGTACGGCACCGTCCGGGCCACCGAGACGGCGTCCACCCGCTGGCTGGTGTTCGTCGGCGTGATGTTCGGCCTGGGCTTCCTCACCAAGACGCTCCAGGCGTTCCTGGTGCTGCCCGCGTTCGCCCTGGTGTACCTGGTGTGCGCGCCCACCGGCGTGGGCCGCCGCCTCCGGCAGCTGCTGTACGGCACCGTCGCCATGGTGGTGTCCGGCGGCTGGTGGGTGGCGGTCGTCGAACTGATGCCGGCCTCCGCCCGCCCGTACATCGGCGGCTCGCAGGACAACTCCTTCCTCTCCCTGACCTTCGGCTACAACGGCTTCGGCCGGATCACCGGCGACGAGACCGGCTCGGTCGGCGGCGGCGGTGGCGGCATGCGCGGCGGCGGGGGCGGCGGGGGCGGCATGTGGGGCTCCACCGGCGTCACCCGGCTGTTCGACGGCGACATCGGCGGCCAGATCGCCTGGCTGATGCCCGCCGCACTGATCCTGCTGGCCTTCGGCCTCTGGGCGACCCGCCGCCACCCGCGCACCGACTCGGCCCGGATCGGCTTCCTGGTCTGGGGCGGCTGGCTGCTCTCCACCGCGCTGACCTTCAGCTTCATGTCCGGCATCTTCCACCAGTACTACACGGTGGCCCTCGTCCCGGCGGTCGCCGCCCTGGTCGGCATGGGCGCCGACGGCCTGTGGCGGGCCCGCCACCGCCTCCCGTACGCGGCCGTGCTGGCCGTCACGGTCGCGGTCACCGCCTGGTGGGCGCACCAACTGCTCGGCCGCAGCGCGCAGTTCGTGCCGTGGCTGCGCGACGCGGTGCTGATCGGCGGCGTCCTCGCCGCGATCGCACTGCTCCTCGCGGGCCGCATCCCCGGCCTCACCGGCCGCCGGATCGCCACCGTCGCGGGCCTCACCGCCCTGGCCGCCGGCCTGGCCGGCCCGGCCGCGTACGCCCTCGACACCGTCTCCACCGGCCACAGCGGCTCCATCGTCACCGCGGGCCCGGCCGTCCAGAGCGGCGGCTTCGGCGGTCGCGGCGGCTTCCCCGGCGGCGGGGCCGGTTTCCCCGGCGGCGGCCGGGCGGGCGGCGGCACCGGCGGCATGCCCAACGTCCCGGGCGGCACCGGCACCGGTGGCACCGGCAACGGCGGCAGCAGCAACGGCATGCCGGCCTTCCCCGGCGGCACGCGGAACGGCACCGGCACCGGCAGCAACGGCGGGACGGGCGCCTTCCCGGGCTTCCCGGGCTTCCCGGGCGGCGGCACCGGTACCGGCACCGACGGCGAGCGCCGCACCGGACGCGGCGGCTTCGGCGGCGCGGGCGGCGGCATGGGCGGCATGGGCGGCCTGCTGAACGGCGCCCAGGTCTCCACCGAGGTGGCCGACCTGCTCAAGCAGGACGCCGGCAGGTACACCTGGGTCGCCGCCGCGGTCGGCTCGCAGAACCAGGCCAGCTACCAACTCGCCAGCGGCGAACCGGTGATGGCGCTGGGCGGCTTCAACGGCAGCGACCCGTCGCTCTCCCTGGACGGCTTCAAGCAGCTGGTCCGGGAGGGCAAGGTGCACTGGTTCATCGGTGGCGGCGGCATGGGCGGCGGCAGCATGGGCGGCTCGAACTACTCCGCGGAGATCACCTCCTGGGTGGAGGCCACCTACACCGCCAGGACCGTCGGCGGCACCACCCTGTACGACCTGACCGCGACCCCCAAGAGCCCCGGCCTCTGACCGGCTCCCCTCCCCCGCGCAGCCCCCGAGGCCGTCCGGCTCCCCTCCCCCGGGGAGCCCGGGCGGCCTCGGGCCCTTCCGCCCCTCGTCGCCGCCCCGTCACCAGCGGCCGTCAGCCGCCGCAGAGCGTGAGCATGGTCTTCTTGTCGGCGGGCGTCACCGGCAGCTGGTACTTCAGCGACACCTGCGCCCACCGGATCGCGTACGAGCAGCGCACCTCGGTGTTGGCGGGCAGCCAGGTGGCCGGGCCGGAGTCGCCCTTCGAGGCGTTCTGCGAGCCGTCGGCGGGGATCAGGTTGAGCGGGTCGTTGGCGATCTGCACCCGCTTGGCCTTCTCCCACTTGGCGGCGCCCTGCTGCCAGTCGTAGGACAGCGGCATCACGTGGTCGATCTGGATCTTCGACGCCTGCTGCTTGTTCCACTGCACCGTCTTGCCGGTGTACGGGTCCCAGATGGTCATCCCGGTGACCACGCAGGCCGAGCCGTCCTTGTGCTCGACGTCCTTCCCGTCCCGGGCCAGCACGTCGTCCCGGGTGCCGCAGTCGTTGTGGCCCAGCGGCACGCCGTCCACGTTGTCCGTCCAGGCCGGGCCGAACTGGTCCCGGTCGTAGCCGGTCTTCGGCCCGGGGTCGGCGGTCTTGACCTGGGCGATCAGGTCCAGGCCGGCCTTGCGGTCGGCGTCGCCGGTGACGGGCGCCAGGCCGGGCTTGGTGCCGTCCGGGTTCTGCAGCGGGTTGGTCCCCTGCGAGACCGCCCCGGGGGACGTGGCGCCGCTCGACCCCTTCTTCCCGCTGGTGCACCCGGTGAGGGCCAGTGGAGCGAGCAACAGGACGGCGACGACGGCGGTACGGCGGGCTCGCACGGCATTCCTCTGCGGCTGGGCGACTCTGACGGCCCACCAGGAGACCAGCCCCGCCCCGCCGGGTCAAGCCGTCCGGACCACCGCATGACATATCTCTCCTTTCCCCCGGATACCGGCATTCCGGCTGGGAGAATACGTCGCCCGCACCCGCGGGCCCACCGCCCCGGCCTCCCCTCGGCCCCCTCGGCCGTCCTCGGCAGCCTCAGCCGCCTCAGCCGCCTCAGCCGCCGATCGCGGACATCGGCCGCTCCGGCCGGACGAAGTCGGCGTCGCCGATCCGGTGCCCGGGCCGCTTGCCGGCGACGCAGGCCCGCCAGGCCCGTTCGATCCGCGCGTCGTCGGCGCCGCCGCGCAGCAGGGCGCGCAGGTCGGACTCCTCGGTGGCGAACAGGCAGTTGCGCAATTGCCCGTCGGCGGTGAGCCGGACCCGGTCGCAGCCGCCGCAGAACGGGCGGGTGACCGAGGCGATCACGCCGACCACGTGGCCGGTGCCGGCCAGCCGCCACTCCTCGGCGGGCGCGTTGCCGGGCCGGCCGACCGGGACGAGGCGCCAGCGGGCGGCGAGCACGTCGAGGATCTCGGCCGCCGTGACCATCGCGGCCCGGTCCCAGGCGCCCTGGGCGTCCAGCGGCATGGACTCGATGAACCGCATCCGGTAGCCGCCGTCGACGGCGAACTCGACCAGGTCGACGAGTTCGTCCTCGTTGACGCCGCGCACCGGCACCGCGTTGACCTTCACCGGCTCCAGCCCGGCGGCCTTGGCGGCGGCCAGCCCGGCCAGCACGTCGGCCAGCCGGTCCCGACGGGTGAGTGCCGCGTAGCGCTCGGGGCGCAGGGTGTCCAGGCTGACGTTCACCCGGTGCAGGCCGGCCCGCTTCAACTCCGGTGCGCGGCGGGCGAGTCCGATGCCGTTGGTGGTGAGCGAGAGTTCCGCGCCGAGGTCGCCGAGCCGGGCGAGCAGGTCGGGCAGGCCGCGGCGCAGCAGGGGTTCGCCGCCGGTGAGCCGCAGGGTGCGGATGCCGAGGCGGTGGACGGCGATCCGGGCCAGGCGCAGCAGTTCGGCGTCGGTGAGGGTCTGGTCGCGGGGCAGCCAGTCGAGTCCTTCGGCGGGCATGCAGTAGGTGCAGCGCAGGTTGCACCGGTCGGTGAGGGAGAGCCGCAGGTCGGTGTGGACCCGGCCGTGCCGGTCGACCAGCGGTGCGGGCGCACCGGCGGGGGCGGCGGCGGGGACGTCAGTGGTGCGCGGTGCCATGGGGCCAGTGAACGGGGGCGGCCGGGGGCCGGTCCAGGGACGGAACGGCCGGGAGCGGCGGGCGGGCGGCGGGGGCGGCCTGTCGGATCGTCCAAGGCGGGGCGGCGGGGGGCGGGGGCACACTGGCGGCATGGCGGAACTGCGGGTGCCGGCCCTGGTGCTGGCGGCGGGCGGCGGGTCGCGCCTCGGCGGGCGGCCGAAGGCGCTGCTGTCCTACCGGGGGCGGACGCTGCTGGAGCACGCGCTGGCGGTGGCGGCGGAGGGCGGCTGCGACGGCGCGGTCGCGGTGCTGGGCGCGGCGGCCGGGAGGTGCGGGCCCGGGCGGACACCGACGGCTGTCGACTCGTCGACAATCCCGACTGGCGCACCGGCATGGCCTCCTCGCTGCTCGCGGGCCTGGCCGCGCTGCCGCCGGGGGCGACGGCCGCGCTGGTCCTGCTGGTGGACACGCCGGGCGTCACCGCGGCGGCGGTCCGTCGGCTGCTGGCCGTGCACGCGGGGCCCGCGGACCTCGCCTCCTGCGCCTACGCCGGGCGCCGGGCGCACCCGGTGCTGATCGGCGCCGCGCACTTCCCGGCCCTGCGCACCACGGCCACCGGCGACGCGGGGGCCCGGGCGCTGCTGGCGTCCCGTCCGGTGGCCCTGGTCGACTGCACGGACGCGGCCGTCCCGGACGACCTCGACACCCCGGCCGACCTGGTCCGCTGGGGCATCGGCTGACGCCCGCCGCCCCCGCCGGTGCCCGTCCGCCCCGGGGGCCACGGCGGTCGCGCGCGCCCCCCGGCGCGTGACCGTCCGCGCACCTTTTCCCCACCTCAACTCCGCTGGAGGAATACCTCATTCCGTACCGGTCGGGGCGCCGATCGGCCAGGATGGAGACTCATCCCTCCCGCCGATCCCCTCCCCCGATTTCCTCCCACCCCGATCCGAACGGACGGTGACCACCATGCCGCTGCCCGAGGACGCCGCCGGCGCCACCGACGAGAGGGGCCCGAACGGGTTTCCCCCCGGTTCGCCGTCGGGAGCGAGCCAGTTGCGCTGCCCGGCCTGCCGGGCCGAGCGCCGGTACGAGCCGCCGAGCCTGCCCTGCCCGTGCGGGGCGCAGCTGCGGGTGCCGCTGCTGCGCGGCGGGGTGCCGGTGCAGGTG
The DNA here is from genome assembly GCF_948472415.1 of Kitasatospora fiedleri. Taxonomy (NCBI): domain Bacteria; kingdom Bacillati; phylum Actinomycetota; class Actinomycetes; order Kitasatosporales; family Streptomycetaceae; genus Kitasatospora; species Kitasatospora fiedleri. Next base: position 1,923,020 of record NZ_OX419519.1, read on the forward strand.
CGGTTCCGGTCCTGGGAGGACTCCTGGCTGAACATGCGCTGCCCGCACTGCGGGCGCAGCGACCAGTGGCCGCAGCCGGAGTTCACCTGCGACTGCGGGGCGACCGTCCGGCTGCCGGTGGACCGGGCGCCGCGCCCGCAGGGCACCGGGCCGCGCTCGGTCCGCCCGGTGGAGAGCGCCCGCCCGTACACCACCGCCGTCCCGCCGGCCGTCCCGGCCCCGGTGGTTGACCCGCCGGCCGCCGGTTCGGGCCCGGCCCGCGCGCTGCGCCCGCCGTTCCGCCCGCAGCCGGTGCGCACCCCGCAGGACGCGGTGCTGACGGCGGCCCGCTACCTGCAGTGGCTGGGCTTCGCCGACCTGGAGCCGGCGCCGGGCCCGGAGCGGGACTCCACCACCCTGCTGGGCGAGCGGATCGTGGCCCGGGTGGACACCTGGACCGAGCCCGCCGACGTCAAGGCGGTGGAGTGCCTGTGGCTGGAAACCCTCCACGGCGAGGACGTCGCGGCGGCCATGTTCACCGTCTCCGGCTACTCCCGGCAGACCGTGGTCCGCGGCGAGCAGCTGCTGGTCGCCCTGTTCACGCTGGACGCGGCGGGCATCCCGCAGCCGTCGAACGGCGCCGCCGAGGCCCTGATGGAGACCGGCTGGACGTCCTGAGGCCCCGTCGGCACGCCACCGTCCGGATCGGGCCGTTCCGGATTTCCTCGCGCTCGTGATCTGGTGCACAAGCTCCGGCGCGTGTTGAATTGCCGCCACGGCGCGGGCGCTTGGGGAGGCCGGCGGGTCGTTGCATGGCGCGCACAAGGAGGTGGCGTTGTCGGTGCACGGGACTGCCCCGGGGGGCATGGCGGACGTCGTCTGGCGGCTGAGGTCGCGCGGCTGCTGGCAGGAGGCGGCCGACCTGCTGCGCCCGCAGGCCGGGCGGGACCCGGCCGCGGCGCTCCAGCGGGCGGAACTCCTGATCGAGCAGTGCCTGTTCACCGCGGACCACTGGGAGCGGGCGGAGGACGCGCTGCGCCAGGCGGAGGCGTCGGTCGCGGGCATCGAGGCGCGGGCGGCGGCCTCCTGCGCCCGGGGGTTCCTGGCGTACGTGGCGAGCGTGCTGGGCCGCCGGGACCGGCTGGACGAGGCGCAGGCGGCGCTCGGGCGGACCTCGGCGCTGCTGGCGCCGCGGGCGCCGGGGCGTCCGCTGCTGGACTTCCGGCGCGGGCTGGTCGCGGAGAACCTGCTGCACGACCCGGCGGCGGCGCACAGCGCGTACGCCCGGGCGCACGAGGGGGCCCGGGAACGCGGGGACGAGCTGCTGCGCTCCTCGACCTGGCGGCACCTGGCGGGCCTGGCCCGGGCGGCGGGCGACCGGGAGCGGGCGCGGGCCGGGTTCGCGGCCTCGCTGCGGCTGCGCGAGCAGCTGGGTTTCACGGTGGGGGTGGCGCCGGCGCTGGCCGCGCTGGCGGAGGTGTCGGAGCCGGCCGAGGCGGAACGGCTGCGGGCGGAGGCGGCCCGGCTGGTGCAGGCGCTCGGCGGGGTGCCGGTGTGGCTGGCGAGGCGGCTGGCCCAGGTCCCGGCGCAGCCCGGTCCCCCGGACGGCGGCGCACCGAGCGACCTGCAGCGCGGCATCAGCTAAGGTGAGCCTTACCTGTCCGGGGCGAGCAGTGGCCCGGGCAGGTCCACCTCGCCGTGCCCGGGCCCGCTCCCGGGAGCACCACCCAGGGAGCCCGCGTGACCACGTACCAGGTCGAGCAGTCCCCCGCCGCCCCCACCGCCTCCGCCGCCCGCGACGCCCTCCCCTGCCGGGGGAGCTGGCTGCGGCTGGGCCAGGTCTTCCCGACCTGCGCATCCACCACGCCGCCCCGCGCACCGGCCCCGGCTGGACCACCGCCGCGGCGCTGGCCGGGGACGCGGCGGCGCTGGAGGCGATGGTCGCCTTCGACGAGCGCCTCGGCCTCGACCTGTACGGCGCGCCGACCCGGCCGGACGTCACCGCCGGGTTCAGCCTGCACCGCTACGCCTGGCCGGTCGCGCTGGCCTTCACGCTGCCCTGGCTGCTGGAGCGCCGGGTGCCGCTGCTGCCGCCGTCGCGGGTCTCGATCAACCGGACCACCGGGGAGCTGACCGCCCGCCCGGTCGGCTTCCACTGCCTGCCCGACGACCCGGCCGCCGGCCGCGCCGACGCGCGGGTCGTGCCGGACCGCCGGGCGCTCGACGCCGCCCTGCGCACCGCGCTCGCCGAGCACTTCGCGCCCGTCCTGGACTCCTTCCGCCCCCTGGTCCGCCGCGGCCCGCGCACCCTGTGGGGGCTGGTGACCGACGACGTGGTGGACGGCCTCTGGTACGTGGCGGGCCTGCTGGGCGAGGAGCCGCGGGCGGTGGCCGCGCTGGAGGCGCTGCTGACCGGCGACGCCGCGGCGGCCCCGTTCGTGGGCACGCCGGGCTTCCGCGCCGAGGGCGGCGGGCGGGCCCGGACCAGGGTCAGCTGCTGCCTGTACTACACCGTCCGGCCGACCGAACTCTGCGTCAGCTGCCCGCGCGCCAAATAGGTCTGACCATCATTCATTTCCGGGGGATAACCCGGGGAAATTCCCCCCTATCGGGGTAATGGCCCCGATCCCGCCTCGATCGCCGAATTTCTCCGCCATGATGGTCCCCGCCATCACGACCCGGAAAGCGAGGCTGGATCAGGTCATGAGACTGTCGGACATACCGCTGGGCTGGGCCGTCGCCGGTACGGCCGCCCTGGTGGCCGTCGTCGCCCTGCTGGCCTTCGCCCGCAGCCGCACCGGCTCCGCCACCACCGCGGGCAGCGGCCCGGACTCCTCCTGGGAGCGGGCCGAAGAGCGCCGCCGCCGCACCGAGTCCCTCTACGGCGGCGCCTCCTACCTGCTGCTCTTCTGCTGCGCCGCGGTCGCCGCCGCGCTCTCCTTCCACGGGCTGGTCGGCTTCGGCGTCCAGAACCTGGGCCTGTCCGGCGGCTGGGAGTACCTGGTCCCGTTCGGCCTGGACGGCGCGGCCATGTTCTGCTCGGTGCTCGCCGTCCGCGAGGCCAGCCACGGCGACGCCGCGCTCGGCTCCCGCCTGCTGGTGTGGCTGTTCGCCGCCGCGTCCGCCTGGTTCAACTGGGTGCACGCCCCGCGCGGGCTCGGCCACGACGGCGCCCCGCAGTTCTTCGCCGGAATGTCGCTCTCGGCGGCCGTCCTGTTCGACCGCGCACTGAAGCAGACCCGGGTCGCCGCCCTCCGCGAGCAGGGCCTGGTGCCCCGCCCGCTGCCGCAGATCCGGGTGGTCCGCTGGCTGCGCGCCCCGCGCGAGACGTACGCCGCCTGGTCGCTGATGCTGCTGGAGGGCGTGCGCACCCTGGACGAGGCGGTCGAGGAGGTCCGCGACGACAAGCGGACGGCGGCCGAGGACCGCGAGCGCCGCAGGCTGGTCTCCCGCCGGGAGCGGGCCGAGATCCGGGCGATCGGCCGCCAGCCGGGCGCCGGCTGGCGCCACCGCACCGCCCGCCAGCTCGAACCCGCCGCGGCCCCCGCGCCGTCCGCCCCGACGGAGCCCGCCATAGCACCCGCCGGCCTCCCCGCCACCCCGGCGGCGCACCGCAGCATCGACCTCACCCCGGAGGAGGACACCGTGACCCTGCCGCGGCTCGACTCGCTGGAGCAGAAGCTCAAGGACCTGGAGCAGCAGTTCGGGTGAGGGCGCCTGTCGCGCCCGTCGACGGCTGACGCCCCCGGGGCCTGTCAGCTGCTGAGTTCGAACCACATCCGCTTGCCGGTGCCCCGGGGCTCCACGCCCCAGGTGTCGGCGAGCGCCTCGACCAGCATCAGGCCGCGGCCGGAGGACGCCTGCTCGCCGGGGGTGCGGCGGGTCGGCCAGAGGTCGGACTCGTCCTCGACCTCGACCCGCAGCCGGGCCCGGCCGCGCTCCTGGTAGAGGCGGGCGGTGAACATCGCGTCGCGGTCGGTGTGCCGGATCGCGTTGGTGACGAGTTCGGAGGAGAGCAGCTCGGCGGTGTCGATCAGTTCGGGCACGCCCCAGCGCCGCAGCGCGTCCCGGAGTTCGCCGCGCAGTTCGGCGATCCGGGCCAGGTCGGCCTGGCCGATCCGGCGGCGCAGCTGCTGCGCGGCGCGCCCGCCCGCGGGGCCGTCCCAGCGCAGCAGGAGCAGGGCGATGTCGTCCTCGCGCTCGCTGCCGTCGGCGGCCTGGGAGGCGATCCGGTCGGCGAGTTCCTCCAGCGGTTCGCGGGGTGACTCGTCGATGCCGGGGAGCTCGCCGGAGACGGTCGCGCAGAGCCGGGCGAAGCCGGTGTCGAGGTCCATGTCGCGGGCCTCGACCAGTCCGTCGGTGCAGAGCACGACCGTCTCGCCGGGGTCGAGGCTGAACCGGGTGACCCGGTACTCCTCGTCGGGGTCGACGCCCAGCGGCAGGCCGCCGGCGACCGGGACGGGGTGCGCGGTGCCGTCGGCGCGGCGCACCACCGGGTCGAGGTGCCCGGCCCGGACGGCGTAGACCACGCCGTAGTCGACGTTGACCTCGGCGTAGGTGCAGGTGGCGAAGTGGTCGGTGTCGAGGTCGGCGAGGAAGCGGGAGGCGCGGGCCATCACCGCGGCGGGCGGGTGGCCCTCGGCGGCGTAGGCGCGCAGCGCGATCCGCAGCTGGCCCATGATGCCGGCGGCGTGCACGTCGTGGCCCTGGACGTCGCCGATGACCAGGCCGACGTGCCCGCCGGGGAGCGGGACGACGTCGTACCAGTCGCCGCCGATCTGGAGGCCGGAGCCGGCCGCGAGGTAGCGGACGGCGGTGCTGACGCCGGGGACGGCGGGGACGGTGCGGGGCAGCATGACGCGCTGGAGGCCGGCGGCGAGTTCGTGCTCGGCGTCGTGCAGGCGGGCCCGGGCCAGCGACTGGGCGACCAGGCCGCCGAGGGTGGAGAGCAGGGTCCGCTCGTCGGCGTCGAGTTCGCGGTCGTCGTCGAAGGAGACCACGCAGATGCCGGTGGGACGGCCGCTGGCGATCAGCGGCAGGAAGGCCCAGGAGGAGCGGCCGCTCCGCTCGGCCCAGTCCCAGGCTTCGGGGTAGCGCTCGCGGTACTCCTCGCGGCTGGAGACGAAGATCGGGGCGCGCTGCCGGACCGCCTCGGCGGCGGGGTGGGTGGGGGCCAGCGGGACGCGGTCGAACTGGTTGCTGAGGCCGTTGTGGTAGCCGGTGGAGCCGAGCAGCGCGATCCGCCCGGCCTCCAGCGAGGCCAGCGCGAGGCCGTCGGGGCCCAGGCCCGGCAGCGGCAGTTCGGTGAAGACCCGGGCGACGTCCCGGACGGTGACGGCCTCGGAGAGCGCCCGGGCGGCCTCCTTGATGAACCGGGAGCGCTGCTCGCGCAGCACGGCCAGTTCGTCGGCGCGCTCGCGCTTGTGCAGTTCGACGGTGGCGTCCCAGACGAAGCCGACCATCCGGGACGGGCGGCCGAAGGCGTCGGCCAGCACCCGGCCGCGGAAGCGCACGGCGTGCAGTTCGCCGTCGGGGAAGACGGTGCGGTAGTAGGCGCCGCACTGGCCGAGCTCGGCGACGGCGCGCTCGACCCGGCGGCGCACCACGGGCGCGTCCTCGGGGTGCAGCAGGGCCAGGAAGGAGGCGGAGGTGCGGTCGAAGGGCTGCCCGACCAGGCCGAGGATCGCGCAGGCGCGCTGGTCGCCGACCAGCGCGTCGCGGCGGATGTCCCAGTCGAACGAGCCGATGCCGTTGGCGGCCATCGCCGGTTCCAGCCACTCGGGGCTGGAGTCGCCGGTGCGGGTCGGCAGGCCGCGCCCGGAGGACGGCACGGGGCGGCCGACGGACGGGCCGGGGGCGGTGCGCAGCGGGTTCGCGGGGGTCTCGTTCCTGGTGGCCTGGGCGGGCGGGGTGCGGCGGGCGGGCCCAGGCGCCTCGGGCTCTGTGGCCATGCTTCTCCTGCCGGTGTGCCTTGCCCGGCGGCCGCGGGGAACCCGTGTCCCCTGCCGGGCCGGCCGGGCCGCGATGATGGTGCGTGCCTCCTGGCACACATTCTCACTACCCTCTCGTATGTTCGGCAAGGCGGCAATGCCGCTGGGCCGAACGGTACGGATCGCACACGATCACGTCCGGCATATGCACCCGCGGCCCCGTCCGCGCGGCGCTCCGATCCCGTCCGCGCGGCGCTCCGGCCGGGCCCGCGCGGCGTTCGGGGCGGCCTCCGGCAGCGGGCCGGAATTCCCGGTTCAGGCCGCGGACAGTTCGAACCAGGTGGTCTTCCCGTCGGCCCGCAGCTGCACGCCCCAGTCGTCCGCCAGCGCCTCCACCAGCAGCAGGCCGCGCCCCGAGGTGGCCGTCTCGGAGGCCGCGCGCCGGTTGGGCACCCGACCGCCGGCGGCATCCTGCACCTCGACCCGCAGCCGGGCGGCGTCGGTCAGCACCGCGTCGAACACCGCGCCCCGGCCGGTGTGCACCAGCGCGTTGGTGACCAGCTCGGAGGCGAGCAGCTCCGCGGTGTCGGCCAGCTCCGCGGGGACGCCCCAGTGCTCCAGCGCAACCCGCAGCCGACGGCGGACCGCGCCGACCGCCGGCAGGTCCGCCGCGTCCAGCGCGGCGTGCAGCCGGCGGTGCAGCGCGCACCCGGGCAGGTGCGCCGCCGGGGCCTCCGGCACCGGCCCCCGGTGCTCGGCCCCCTCCCGCCACGACGCCGACCGCTGCCGCGGGAACCTCGCCCGACCGTCCATCAACCTCGTACGCCCCCCGCCGTGGCTCCGCACCGCGCCGCCCCCGCTCCCCCGGCGGTCCGGCAGTCGCTTCTCGCCTTTCCTCATGCCCACTCCGCACCCGGAGAACCCCTCGGGCCGCCCGGGTGCCGCGGTCCGCCGTCCTCCCGGTCCGCGCGCCGGGGTTTCCCCACCCGTGTGCCCGGGGTGTCGGCGGTGCTAAGTTTGAACGACGTTCTAACATCTGTACCGGCTCATCCCGCCACCCCGGCACACCCGCCACCCCCGCGACCCCCGCGACCCCCACAAAGCGAGGCACCGTGCGACTGACCCCCACCGAACGGGACCGGCTGCTGATCTTCACCGCGGCCGAACTGGCCCGCGCCCGGCGGGCGCGGGGCGTGCGGTTGAACGTCCCCGAGGCGACGGCGCTGATCGCGGACACGGTCTGCGAGGCGGCCCGCGACGGCCGGCGGCTCGCCGAGGCGATCGAGGCCGGCCGCAGCGTGCTGAGCGCCGCGGACGTGCTGCCGGGCGTCGCGGACGTGGTGACGGTGGTGCAGGTGGAGGCGGTGTTCGAGGACGGCACCCGGCTCGCGGTGGTCACCGACCCGTTCCGCGGGGCGGGCTCGCTGGGCGAGGACGCGCCGGGCGCGGCGCTGCCCGGCGCCGGGGCCGGGTACGACCCGGTGGAGGAGTCGCTGCTGCTGCCGGTGCACAACACCGCCGCGGTGCCGATCTCGGTGACCTCGCACTTCCACTTCTTCGAGTCCAACCCGCGGCTGGCCTTCGACCGGGCCGCCGCCTACGGCACCCACCTCGCGGTGCCGGCCGGCTCCTCGGTGCGCTTCGACCCGGGCGCCACCGTCGAGGTCGGCCTGGTGCCGATCGGCGGGGCCCGGGTGGCGATCGGGTTCGCCGGGCTGGTGGACGGCCCGCTGGACGCGCCGGGCGCGAAGGAGGCGGCGCTCGCGAAGGCCCGGGCCACGGGCTACCTGACGGAGTTCGACGACGCCGGTTTCGACGGCACCGGTTTCGACGGCACCGGTTCCGACGACGCCGAGCCCGCCCAGTGACCCCCTCGACCAGCCGGAAGGACCCCGCATGAGCGCCATCACCCCGCACGACTACATCTCGGTGCACGGCCCGCGCGCGGGCGACCGGGTCCGGCTCGGCGACTCGGGGCTGATCGTCCGGGTCGAGTCGGACTCGCAGGCCCCGGGCGACGAGTTCCTGGCCGGGTTCGGCAAGACCGCCCGGGACGGGCTGCACCTGAAGCCGGCCGCCGTCCGGGAGACCTGCGACGTGGTGGTCTCCAACGTGCTGGTGATCGACGCGGTGCAGGGCATCCGGAAGACCTCGATCGGCATCCGGGCCGGCCGGATCACCGGGATCGGCCGGGCCGGCAACCCGGACACCCTGGACGGCGTGGAGGTGGTGGTCGGCACCGGCACCACCATCGTCTCGGGCGAGGGCCTGATCGCCACCGCCGGTGCCGTCGACACCCATGTCCACCTGCTCTCGCCGCGCATCATGGAGGCGTCGCTGGCCTCCGGGGTGACCACGATCATCGGGCAGGAGTTCGGCCCGGTCTGGGGCGTGGGCGTCAACTCGCCCTGGGCGCTGCGGCACGCGTTCAACGCCTTCGACGCCTGGCCGGTCAACATCGGTTTCCTGGGCCGGGGTTCGTCCTCCGACCCGGCCCCGCTGGTGGAGGCGCTGGTCGAGGGCGGCGCCTCCGGCTTCAAGGTGCACGAGGACATGGGCGCGCACACCCGGGCACTGGACACCGCGCTGCGGGTCGCCGAGGAGCACGACGTCCAGGTCGCCCTGCACACCGACGGGTTGAACGAGTGTCTGTCGGTGGAGGACACCCTCGCGGTGCTGGAGGGCCGGACCATCCACGCCTTCCACATCGAGGGCTGCGGCGGCGGCCACGTGCCGAACGTGCTGAAGATGGCGGGCGTGGAGAACGTCATCGGCTCCTCCACCAACCCCACCCTCCCGTTCGGCCGGGACGCGCTGGGCGAGCACTACGACATGATCGTCTCCGCCCACGACCTCAAGCCCGACCTGCCCGGCGACGCCGCGATGGCCCGGGACCGCATCCGGGCCGGCACCATGGGCGCCGAGGACGTGCTGCACGACCTGGGCGTCATCGGCATCACCTCCTCCGACGCCCAGGGCATGGGCCGGGCCGGCGAGACGGTGCGCCGCACCTTCGCGATGGCCGGGAAGATGAAGGCCGAACTCGGCCCGCTGGACGGCACCGGCTCGTACGGGACGGCCGAGGGCGGCGACGACAACGAGCGGGTGCTGCGCTACATCGCCAAGCTGACCATCAACCCGGCCATCGCGCACGGCCTCTCGCACGAGGTCGGGTCGATCGAGGTCGGCAAGCTGGCCGACCTGGTGCTGTGGCGCCCCGACCACTTCGGCGCCAAGCCGCAGCTCGTCCTCAAGGCCGGCTTCCCCGCGTACGGCGTGGTCGGCGACCCGAACGCCTCCACCGACCGCTGCGAACCCCTGGTGCTGGGGCCGCAGTTCGGCGCGCACGGGGCCACCGCCGCGGACCTCTCGGTGGCGTTCGTCGCCCAGGCCGCCGCCGACTCCGCCTACCTGGACGTCGCGGCCGACCAACTCCCCACCCGCAGGCGGCGGGTGGGCGTGCGCGGTACCCGCGGCATCGGGCCGCGCTCGATGCTGCGCAACGGCCGGCTCGGCCGGGTCGACGTCTCCGCGACCGGACTGGTCTCGCTGGACGGCGAGCCGCTGCGCTCGGCGCCCGCCGACTCGGTCTCGCTCAGCCGCCTCTACTTCCTCTGAACACCCTTCCCCCACCTAGGAATCCACCCTCATGACCGACTCCCCGCCCCCACCCCGGCCGAGCTCGGCTTCCGGATGCCCGCCGAGTGGCACCCGCACCGGCGCACCTGGATGGCCTTCCCCACCGCCAACCCGACCTTCGACGGCGCCGAGCAGCTCGACGCGGCCCGCCGCGCCTGGGCCGAGGTCGCCAACACGGTCGTCCGGTACGAGCCGGTCACCCTGGTGGTGAACACCGGCGAGGCCGAGGCCGCCCGCCGGTACCTCTCCGCCGAGGTGGAGATCGTCGAACGGCCGCTCAACGACGCCTGGATGCGCGACATCGGCCCGTCCTTCCTGATCGACGGGAACGGCGAAGTGGCCGCCGCCGACTGGGTGTTCAACGGCTGGGGCGCGCAGTCCTGGGCCCGCTGGGACAAGGACCAGGACGTCGCCGAGCACGTCACCGACCTGGCCGGCGTGCGGCGCTTCGCCTCCCGGCTGATCAACGAGGGCGGCGGCATCCACGTCGACGGCGAGGGCACCGTCCTGGTCACCGACACCGTGCAGCTCGGCGAGGGCCGCAACGCCGACTGGACCCGCGAGCAGGTCGAGGCCGAGCTGCACGCCCACCTGGGCACCAGCAAGGCGATCTGGCTGCCGCGCGGACTGACCCGCGACTACGACGAGTTCGGCACCCGCGGCCACATCGACATCGTCGCCGCCTTCGTCCGCCCCGGCACCGTGGTCGTCCACTCCCAGCCCGACCCGGCCCACCCCGACCACGCCGTCTGCCGGGAGCTCGCCGACCTGCTGCGCACCGCCACCGACGCCCGGGGCCGCACCCTCGAAGTGATCGAACTCCCGGCGCCCACCGTGCTGTGGGACGAGGACGGCGAGCCGGTCGACTACTCGTACATCAACCACTACGTGGCCAACGGCGTGGTCGTGCTGTGCGCGTTCGACGACCCGCGCGACGAGCAGGCCAAGGCGATCCTGGAGAAGGCGTACCCGGGCCGCACCGTCGAACTGGTCGACGCCCGCGAGATCTTCGCCAACGGCGGCGGCATCCACTGCATCACGCAGCAGCAGCCGCGGGCCTGACCCTCCGCGCCCTGACCTGACCTGAACTGAACTGTCCTGACCTGGCCTGACCTGCAACGGCCGCGGGCCGTAACTCCCTTACCCACAACGAGAGTTCCGGCCCACGGCCGTTCGTCCGCCCCGGCCCGGCCACGGCGGGACACCCGGCCCGTCGTCAGGGCAGCGGCGGGTCGAACACGCCCCACTCCTCCTCCCGGCGGCGCTCGCGCCGGCGGCGTTCGGCCATCGCGTCGACGGCGTCGGTCAGGAAGGCGTCCCAGCAGTCCCGTTCCAGGACGGGGACGCGGCCGGTCCCAGCTGTACAGCGCGGACACTCCCGGCACGGCCGGTAGCGGTGGTCCGGGCTGCCCGGCTGCGGCCCGGCCTGCGACTGGTCGGCGGTCACGGCTCCTCCTCGATCTGGGCCCAGATGACGGTCTCTCCGTCGGCGGTGACCGATCCCCAGCGGTCGGCGGTGCGCAGGGCCCGGAGCAGTTCTCCCCAGGTCAGGGCGTCGTCGGGTGGACAGGGAATGCTGATCCTGGTGCTGCCGACGGCGCATCGCACGTCCGCCTGTGCGCCCGAGGCCCGTTCGATAGCCGTCCGCAGGTCGGACGCGCGCGTGCTGATCTGCACCACTCCCCCAGAGTACACATAGGGCAAAGCTCTACACGTAGAGTAGTGCCACCCGGGATACTGTGTCACCGATCGGCTGGACCACACACCTTTCGGAGGATGTTCCATGACCGGCAGCGGGCCCTCCGCTTATCTCCAGGTCGCCGAGCAGCTCCGCGACCGGATCGCCTCCGGCGAATATCCGCCGGGCAGTCAACTCCCGTCCCTGGCCGACCTGCGGGCCCAGTACGGCTTCTCGCACGGCGTCGGCCAGTCCGCCTACCGGCTGCTGGAGCAGGAAGGCGTGGTGCTCGCCAAACAGGGGCGCGGCTACTTCGTCCGGGACCAGGAACCGCCCCGTCCGCTGGTCCGCCACGCCGGTGCCACCGGACCGGACACCACCGGCCTCGCCGAACAGGGCGTCACCCCCTCCTGGCGCAGCCAGTCCACCACCGAGGCCGCCAGCCCGGCGATCGCCGAACGCCTCGGCATCGCACCCGAGGACCCGGTGATGCACACCTCGTACGTCTACCTGGTCGACGGCGAGCCCGGGTACCTCGCCGAGTCCTGGGAGCCGATGGCCGTCACCGGCCAGGCCCTGATCGTGCTGCCCGAAGCCGGGCCGTACTCCGGGATCGGCATCGCCGCGCGGATGGCCCGCATCGGCATCGAGGTCGGCGAGCCCGTCGAACAGGTCAGCGCCCGCAATCTCACCCGTGCCGAGGCCCAGGCCCTCACGCTGCTGCCCGGCGTCCCCGCCCTCGCCATCCGCCGCACCCACTACGACCGGGCCACCGGCCGTCCCGTCGAGACCGCCGACCTCGTCCTGCCCGGCGAACGCTGGGCCACCCGGTACGGCCGCCCGCCCGGCGCCTGACCCCGGCCGCGGGCGGCGCCCACCGGAAGGGCGCCCGTCCGCGGGAAGCGGTGTGATGGACCCATGGACCCCGAGAACCTGGACGACCTGACCGCCGGACTCCCGCGCCCGGCCCCCGTCCTCGACCCCGCCCGGGCCGCCGCCCCGCTCCGCCGCGCCCACCGCGTCGGACTCGCCGACGGCCGCCGCGAGCACGGCGGCCGGTGAGCCCCGCGCGCGCCGTGCGGGAGACTTCCCCTGCGGGGGACTTCCCGTACGGGGGGCTTCCGCACCAGGAGCTCTCCGGACGGGGGACCTCCCGGAGCGGCCCCCGACAAGCGACACACCGAGGAGTACGGATGGCGCAGCCGCGCACCCGCCGCCCGGCGCGCCCTCGCGAAGAGGTCTACGCCGCCGCCCGCGCCGCGATCGCCGAACACGGCCTGGCCCGGCTCACCATGGCCGGCCTCGGCGAACAGCTCGGCATGAGCGCCGGACACCTCCTCTACTACTTCGGCAGCAAGGACCAGCTCCTGCTGGAGACCCTCCGCTGGAGCGAGGCCCAGCTCGGCGAGCGCCGCGGCCGCGCACTCGCCCGCCGTGAGGACCCCGTCCTCGAACGGCTCGACCGCTACCTGGAGCTGTACCTCCCGGAGGGCCCCGGCGACCCCCGGTGGATCCTGTGGATCGAGGTGTGGAGCCGCTCCCCCGGCACCGCGGAGCTGCGCCAGGGCCAGCTCGACATCGAGGCCCCCTGGCAGGACGACCTCACCGCCCTGCTCGCCGAGGGCCGCGCCACCGGACTCCTCCCCGCCCCCGGCGCCACTCCCGCCCGCGCGGCCCAACTGCGCGCCCTGCTCGACGGCCTCGCCGTCCCGCTCGCCATCGGCCTGCCCGCCACCACCCGCGACGGGGCCCTCGCCCAGGCCAGGTCCGCGGCGCACGCCCTGCTGGGGCTGCCCGCCTAGGGCGTCTTCGAACCCCCGGCGCAGCCCGCGGTCCGGTCGCTCCGTCCAGGAGCTGTCCGGCCGACGCTGCGACTGTCGCTCGGTCGGATCGTTGTGCCGGGTACGGGCGGGAAGGTCGGTGCGATCGACACGGTCGGCGAGATCGGCCGGACGGCTCCTAGGCGCGTCAGGCAACCTTCACCCCGTCGAGACGCCTGACGCGGCGCTAGGCGCGTCGGTGGTCGGCCATCACCTCGGCGAGGACCCGCAGGCTCGTCTCCGCCCGGGCGGAACCGGCCGCCGCCGGGCTGCCCGCCTTCCTGGCGCTCTCGACACTCTCGACGCTTTCGGCGAGGACGAGCAGTGCCTTCCAGGTCAGCCAGCCGCGGGCCCGCGCCCAGGTGCCCTCGTCCTGCCCCACGGCGCGCCGGAACGCCGCCCGGCTCGGGCCGGTGAACAGTCCCCAGGCCAGCACGAGGTCGCAGGCCGGGTCGCCGACGCCGCAGGTGCCGAAGTCGATGACGGCGCTCAACTCGCCGCCGGAGACCAGCAGGTTGCCCTCGGCGAGGTCGCCGTGGAACCACACCGGCGGGCCCGTCCACTCCGCGGCCAGGGCCTCGTCCCAGATCTCGGCGGCGTGCGCGGTGTCCACGTACCCGCCGAGCGCGGCGAGACAGCGCCGGGTCTCCTCGTCGTAGTGGGCCGGCGATGCCCCCCGGTAGAAGCTGTGCGCACCTGCGAGCGGCCCGCCCGTGGTGTCGCACCGGTGCAGGGCGAGGATGAACTCGGCCACGGACTCGGCGAACCGGGGCAGGTCGGCGATGTGTCCCGCCGCCGCCGTCTCCCCGTCGATCCAGCCGCGCACCGACCAAGGATGCGGATACCCCTCGCCCGGCTCGCCCCTGCCCAGCACCTGCGGGACGGGCAACGGCAGGGACGGCGCCAGGCGTGGCAGCCAGGTGTTCTCCTTCTCCACCGCCGGGACGTAGGCGGCGTGCGTGGGCAGACGCACCGTCATCCGCTCGCCGAGCCGGTAGGTGCGGTTGTCCCACCCGTCCACCGCCACCGGCACGACCGGGAGTTCCGCCCACTGCGGGAACTGGGCTCGTAGGAGACGACGCACCAGCCCGGCGTCGATCCCGGCCCGGCCGTCCGGCGGGGAGTGCCTCGTCTCGCTCATCAGCGAGCATCCTCCGCCGCGGCCCGGGACGGCCGCAAGGCGATTTCCCGGCGCGGATTCGCCGGGCCCGTCGGCGGCGGACCCCGGGAACCGGACCACTCGGCGCCCGGGTCGTCCCCGAGAGCGCGCGACGGGGTGGTCGAGCCACTGCGGCGTCCGCCGCGAAGTTCGCGAGGCGGTTCCCGCTCGGAGCCGCGCACGCCGCTGTCCGGCACCCACCGCGGAGCGGGTCGGACAGCTCCTGGTCCGTCTACTCCGTCCAGACCGCGGCCGCGGTGCGGTCGTCCGCGTAGCCCTTGGCGCGGACCTGGATCTGGCGCAGGAAGTCGACGGTGCCCGGCGGGTGCGGGTGCGCCCAGTGGCTGGAGAGGAAGTGGGCGACGGCCGGCTCCTCGGCGATCGGCGCGGCCAGGCCCGGCGTGCACAGGAGCAGGATGTCGCCGGAGGTGGCCGGGACCAGGCGGAAGCGGAACGGCCGGGGCGCGGGCGGCGCGGCCGGCGGGAGCGGCGGCTGCCCGTCGGGGTGGTGCAGCAGCCGCGCGGCGTAGGCGTCGATCCAGTGCCCGGAGCGCAGCAGGTAGAGCCCGCCGGGGCCGGTGCCGAACGCGGCGCGGTGGGTCGCGGCCGGGTCCGCCGACATCAGCAGGCAGTGCAGCGAGGCGGTCTCCTCCGGCGGCAGCCCGGACGTCCCGTCGCCCTCCCCGTGCTGCGCGGCCTCGTGCGCCGTCTCGTAGGCGGCCGTCTCCGCGGCGCTGCGCAGCTGCACCACGGCCTGGAGGGCGATCCGCTGGAGGCCGTAGCGCAGGCGGTCGCGGGCCCCGGCCCGCAGGTCGGCGGCGAGTTCGGCCCGGCTGCGGCCGATCGCGGCGGCCAGTTGCCGGGCCGCCTCGCCCGCCGCGACGGACCCCCACTGGGCGTTGGCCCGGCGGGCGGGCGCGGCCAGCACGGTGAGCACCAGCGCCTCCTCGCCCTCGCCGAACCGGACGGTGAGCAGGGCGTCCGTGCGCGGCTCGCCCCGGTAGCGGGCCGAGTCGCCGCGGATGGACACCGCCCGCAGCGTGGTGCCCGCGAACCGGGCCCCGTCGACGGCCATGTCGGGCACCACCGCGGCCAGCCCCGCCGGGTCGGCGGCGGGCAGGCTGGTCGGCTCGGGCGCGTACGTCGGGGGCCGCTCCCCACGTGCGGCACCGCCGGCGCCTGCGGACGCCCCAGCCAGGGCGCGGACGCGGCCCGCTCCGGCGACGGGGCCTCCGCGACGACGGTCGGCTCGGGGCGGGGGGTGGGGCGGGTGCGGAGGCGGGTGCGGGCTCCGGCGTCGGGACGGGTTCGGACGTCGGCGCGGGGACGGGCTCGGGTGCCGGGACGGGCTCGGGCGCGGCTTGGGGTTCCGGCTGCGGCTCAGGCTGCGGCTGCGGCTCGGGCTCGGATTGCGCGACCGGTTCCGCTTCCGGCTGCGTCCCCGCCTCCGCTTCCGGGCCGGTTGTCGGCAGGTCCGTCAGGGTCGGCGTCGGCGCGGGGGCGGCCGGTTCCTTCGAAAGGTCGGGCCAGGCGGCCTCGGCCCAACTGCGCGGCGGCGGACCGGGCTGCGCCTCGACCGCCGTCTCCACCGCCTCCCCGGCCGCACGCTCCGGCGCCTGGGCCGGTGCCGGGACCTGAGCGGGTTCCGGTACCGGTTCCGGCGTCCGGACCGGTTCGCCGGCCGAGGCGTCCTCCTCCGGGCGGCGTTGCGGGGATCAGTCCGGCGGCGGTGGTGAACCAGTCGTCGACGGTGCCGGTGCCGGCGTCCGCGGCGGGGGTGTCGGGGAGGGTGCCGGCGGGGCCCGCGTAGACGGTGTGCCACCAGGCGTCGTCGGGACGGGGCTGCCGGGGCGGGCCCTGCTCGTTCAACTGACCGCTCCTGATCCGTGAGGGGGGCCGGACGTCAGGCCATTCTTGCGAAGTGCGACGACGGTGTCCGGGATTCGGAAGATCGCGCGGACGTCCGGGTAGGGTTCCGGCCACAGGTGGCGCGGGTGGGCAAGGTGCGGGGGCGGGTGGGCCCCAACAGGGCCTTCGGGGGCGGGGCCGTGGGGCGTTCGGCCGGAAAATGAGAGCCCAAGGGGGGCATCGCTTCACCCGATCGGCTGATTAATATGTGCGCATGACCGCGCCAGGATCTCGTACCCGCCCCGGAGGAGCCGCATGCGCGGTGCTCCGTCCGGCGGCGGTGCTGTGGTCCCTGCTGCTGGCCGCGCTGCTCGCGCTGCTGCCGTGCGCGGCGACCGCCGCGACCGCGCGGCCGCTGAGTTCCCCGTCGGCCGGGCCGGAGGCGCACGGCGCGTCCGCGCAGCCGGGGGCGGTGCCCGTCGCGGGCCCGTCCGCCGGGGCGGTCCGGACGGCAGCCACGGCGGTGCCGCACCGCCTTGCGCCCGCGCCGGACCCGGCGGCGGAGACTGCGCCGGACCCGGCGGCGGAGGCCCCCGGGGCGACGTTCATCCTGTGCACCGCGGACAACCCGGGCCCGGTGCCCGGTCACGGCTGTTCCAGCCACCCCTTCTGCGGTCCGGAGTCGCACCTGCCGAACGCGCCGCCGGAGCCCGGCACGGCCGTCCGGCCCCGGCTGGTCGCCCCGCCGGTGACGCCCGCCGCCTCGGCCGACGGCACGCCGACGGGGTCGCACCACGCGCCCGACCTGCACGCCCTGCAGGTTCACCGGTCCTGAGCGGAACCCACCGCCGACCGCCGCCCCGCCGCGCGGGGAGGTCGGCGGCTCCGCTGCCCCCACCCCACCGCAGACCGCCGTGCTCGCCACGGCGGGGACAAGGAAGACATCCATGGGTTCCGCCTCGAAGCAGTCCAACCCCACCGGCCCCACCGGCAAGCAGCCCAAGCCGGGCAGCAAGTCCGCCCAGCAGGCCGACCGCCGGGCCCGGATCGCCGAGCTGCGCGCCGTCGAGCAGCGCCGCGAGCGCCGCAACAAGCTCCTCACCATAGGCATCTCGTCCGCCCTGGTGCTCGCCATGATCGGCGGCGGCACCTGGCTGGCGCTGGACGCCAAGGACAAGAACGACAAGAAGAAGGCCGCCGCCGCGGCCGCCGCCGACGCCGCGCAGAAGGCCAAGGACGACGCCGCGAAGGCCGACATCCCGGGCCTCCAGACCTTCGGCAAGTTCACCCAGAACCACGTCCAGACCGACGTGAAGTACCCGCAGACCCCGCCGGTCGGCGGCGACCACAACCCGGTCTGGCAGACCTGCATGGGCAACGTCTACGACAAGCCGGTCAAGAACGAGAACGCGGTGCACTCGCTGGAGCACGGCGCGGTCTGGGTCACCTACAACGGCAAGGCCACCCCCGAGGACATCAAGACACTCAGCGACAAGGTCAAGGCCACCCCGTACAGCCTGATGAGCCCGTACCCGGACGAGCAGGGCACCATCACGCTGACCGCGTGGAGCAACCAGCTGATCGTGGACTCCGCCAGCGACCCGCGGATCGACACCTTCTTCGCCAAGTTCGTGCAAGGCCCGCAGACCCTGGAGCAGGGCGCCAGCTGCAGCTCGGGGGCGATGTGACCGCCGCCCGCACCGGCGAGGGGCCGGAACCGGACGACGACGAGGCGTACGAAGCACACGAGGCGTCCGCCGGGTCCGCGTACGAGCCGCAGCGGTCGGCCGCCCGGCGCGGTCGACGGGCGTTCTGGTGGCCCGCCGCGCTGGCCGCCGTGGTCGCGCTGGGGCTCGGCGTCCCGGCGCTGGTCTCCGGCAGCACCCCGGCGTCCGGCAGTTCGGCGACCGCCTCGACGGCCCCGGCCGCACCGGGCACCGACTCGGCGGAGGCCGGGTTCGCCCGCGACATGGCGATGCACCACCAGCAGGCCATCGACATGTCGTTCATCGTCCGGGACCGCACCCAGGACGAGGCGGTGCGCGGCCTCGCGTTCGACATCATCAACACCCAGGCCAACCAGCGCGGCATGCTGATGGGCTTCCTCGACCAGTGGGGCCTCTCGCAGAACAGCAACGCCAAGCCGATGACCTGGATGGGGCACACCTACGAGGCGCACGACGGCTCGCTGATGCCCGGCATGGCGACCAACACCGAACTGGACAAGCTCCGTTCGCTCAGCGGCCGGGACGCCGAGGTGTTCTACCTGCAGCTGATGATCAAGCACCACCAGGCGGGCGCGGAGATGGCCCAGGCGTACGTGGACGCGGGGACCAACGCCCCCGAGAAGCGGCTCGCCCAGGGCATGGTCGACGCGCAGCACGCCGAGATCCAGCTGATGACCGACATGCTCACCGAGCGCGGCGCCCAGCCCGCTCCCTGACGCCGCGACGCGACGCGACCGCAGCGCGCCGCACCGCGTCAACGCCACCACGTCGCCCCCGGAGGGCGCCGCCCGGAATCCCGGACGGCGCCCTCCGGCGTTCTCCCCGCCGCCCCTCACCCCCCTTCCCCCTCCTCTCCCCTCCTCCCCCTGCCGCGCCCCTCCCCTCCCCCGCTCAGTCCCGGCAGAGTCGGACCGCCAGCGCGGCGACCACCGCGAGCAGCAGCGGGACGGCCCGGCCGCCCGCCGCCGTCCCGGCCTGGTGGACGGCCAGGACCGGGAGCGCGGTGCCGAGTGCGGTGCCGAGGCTGCGCACCATGTTGACCAGCCCGCCGCCGACGGCCGAGCTCTGGGCGGGTATCGCCCGCATCACCAGGGCGTTGTTGGCGGGTAGCAGCAGCCCCAGGCCGTAGCCGGTGGGCAGGAGCGCCGCGGCCGTCGTCCACGGGCCGGGTGCGGGCAGCGCGGCCAGGGCGAGCAGCCCGGTGGCGGCGGTGAGCGCGCCGCAGCGGCAGCGGGCCGCGTCGTTCCAGCGGCGGGGCAGCAGCGCGCCGCCGGCGGTCGCGGCGAGGGCGAACGCGGCGGGCAGCGCGGTGATCGCGGCGCCCGCGGCGGTGGCGGTGGTGCCGCGTCCGGCCAGGACGACGGGTTCCAGGACCAGCGGGCAGAACAGCAGCAGGTAGCCGCTCAGCGCGACCAGCAGGCCGGCCCGGATGCCGGGGGTGTTGACCAGGCCGGGCGGGATGATCGGACGGTCGGCGCGGCGTTCCCGGCGGACCAGCGCGAGCGCCCCGGCGGCAGCCGCGACCGGCAGCCCGGCCACCGCCCAGCCGGGCAGCGGCAGGCCGGAGGCGGTGGACAGTGCGAGCAGCAGCGCGGTGGAGGAGGCCGCCAGCAGCAGGAGTCCGGCCAGGTCGAACCGTCCCTCGCGGGCGGCGCGGGCCGGGCGGCGGCCGTCCGGGAAGGTGCGCGGCAGCAGGAACCAGCCGGTCAGCACGCCCAGTGCTCCGATCGGCACGTTGACCCAGAACGCCCAGCGCCAGGACGCGTGCGCGACCAGCAGCCCGCCGAGGGTCGGTCCGAGCGCCAGGCCGAGCGCCTGGGCGGCGGCCTGCACGCCGAGCGCGGTGCGCATCGCCCGCTCGGGGACGCCGCGGGCGACCAGGGCGACGCTGTTGGCCTGCATCATCGCGCCGCCGACCGCCTGCACGGCCCGGCAGGCCACCAGGACGCCCAGGTTCCCGGCCAGCCCGGCGCCGAGCGAGGCCGCCGCGAACACCGCGAACCCGCCCAGGTACATCGCCTTGCGGCCGACCAGGTCTGACAGCCGCCCGACCGGGGCCAGCAGCGCGACCAGTACCAGCAGGTACGCCAGCGAGACCCACTCGACGGCGGCGAACGCGGCGTCGAAGCGCTCTTCCAGCGCGGGGAAGACGAGCGAGGTGACGCTGGCGGTGAGCTGCCCCAGAAACGCGCCCAGGCAGACGGTGCCGACCGCCAGCCAGTGCGCGTGCGGCCAGCGGGCGACGGCCCGGGGGCGGGGGCGTTCGGCGAGTCGCAGGGTGTCGAGCAGCCGGGAGGCGGCCACGGGTTCAGCCATGGGTCAAACATATCTGCCACCGACATAATCGCTCAAGGAGCGTCTCCGCCACCGATCAATGCGCTCTCCGAACCTTCTCTCGTTCCCCTGCCCTCCCGTCCCCATCCCCTGCCCCTCCCGCCCTGGCCAGGGCACTGTTCCGGCCGGTCGACGGGTGGACTCCCGATGGCGCGCGGGTGGCCGGACGCTACGCTGTCCGCCATGTCCTCGCAGCCCCAGCCCGTCCCGCAGCCGCCCGGACCCGTGGACGCGGGTGCCGACGCGCTCGCCGGGGCCCAGCAGCTCACCGACGTGATCACCCGCCTGCGCCGGGCACTGCGGAGCTCGATCCGATCCGAGTTCCCCTGGGAGGCGCTGCCGATGGCCCAGGTCGAACTCCTCCAGACCCTCGCCGCCTCCCCCCTGCGGGTCGGCGAACTGGCGGCCCGCCAACGCCTCGCCCCGAACACCGTCAGCGGCCTCATCTCCAAGCTCCTGGAGGCGGGCCTGGTCGACCGCCAGCCCGACCCGGGCGACCGCCGCACCGCCCGGATCGCCCTCACCGAAGCCGGCCACCAGCAACTGCGCGACTGGCAGAGCGCCCACGAACGCCGCCTCGCCACCGCCCTCGAAAGCCTCGCCCCCACCGACCGCGAAGCCGTCATGCGCGCCCTCCCCGGCCTCGACCGCCTCGCCCACTCCCTCGCGGGCACCGACCCGACGCGGTGACACCGCGCCGAACGGCGACGGCCCGCCCCCTTACCGGGGCGGGCCGTCGCCGTTCGGCTGGCGGGCTCGTCAGGCCCAGACCCAGATCCACTCACAGATGCCCGGCTGCCCGGCCCTGCCGCCACCAGCGCGTAGCGTCGATATGTCGACGCCGCGAACGAGGAGTCGGGCGGAGTTGAAGTCGGTGGCGCAGGGGAGCTCGCGGTCGCGCATGTTGCGTAGTTTTCCTCAGTTAGTGCGATGGATACGGCCATGCAGACTGTACCGCCCAATGACCTTGTTCCACCTCATCAGCCCCTGGAGGCAGGAATGACTCGGGACGCGTCCGCAGTGGACCACCCCGGTCGATGTGGCCCCTCTGACCATCCGCACAGAAGGAGAAGACATCTGTCACCGTGTCGCCAGATTCGGACGCCCGGTTGCGGCAAGGCCGCCCCGAAGCACACTGGGGCGACTCGGAGCACCGCCGCGCTTTTCCGGACCGCCTCATTCCGCCGATCTCAACCGGTTCGCACCGGCCGCGCACCCGGCTCCTCCGGAGGCTGCGGGCCGTCGGCAGCCCCAGCCGCGAGCGAGGGTGTGACCTGGCTGCGACCTGCACGCCCCCAGCGCTCCGCGAGCTCGGACAGGCCACGCAGGGCTGCGGCCTCCTCTCGGGGAGCGTGGATCGACCGGGCTATGGCAAGTGCCCCCGCATAGGCCTCACCGGCCGATTCCGGATTTCCAGCGAGGACGAGAATCCGAGCCTTGGCGATCATCCCCTCGGCCTTATGCTGGGGACTGTCCAGCCGATGAAATGAGCGGAGCGCGCCATCCAGTAGATGAATCGCCCGATCGAAATCTCCGGCCAGCGAAAAAAGTTCGGCGAGGTTCGCCCTGGAAATTTCCAGGTCGATTTCCGGGACAATGCCCTCGCCATGTGTCGATACATAATCGAGCGACTCCCTCGCTGCGGATACATCACCACGCCCGAATTGAAGGCCCGCGATATTCATGGCGACACGGACAGCGGCGGCGAGGTCATCGCACGACTGCAGGACCGGCAACGCTTCGGTCAGATTGTCGAGAGCCTGCTCGGGTTCGCCCAGCTGGTTCTGCAGCATGCCGAGGTTGGCGAGGGCCGCGGCAGTGGCGGCCGGTGCGGTGCCGAGGCCGCGGAGGGTCGCCAAACTCTCGTGCTGCAGGGCCAGCGCCCCCCGCAGTTCACCCTGCCGCCAGCGTAGCTGGGCCAGACAGCCCAAGGCTTCGGCGGTGCCGCGGAGGTCGTGGGCGGCCTGGGCGAGGGCCAGCGCGCGGTGGGCCGATCGGTCGACGTCCGGATAGCGGGCTACCCTCAACGCGTAATGAGAGAGGGCCAGTTGTGCATGCATCTCGGGCTCTGCGGCGCCTTCGTCGCGCCAGTGATCGGCGGCCGACCGGTGGGCGTCGATGGCCTCCCGCCACAGGCATTCGGCATCGAGCCGGCCATTGATCACATGGACCAGTACGGCGGCGGATTTCCGGTCCCCGTCGGCCCGTAAGCCCTTTTCAAGTTCGATCAGGGATGCGGTTTCGACGGCCAGCCAGCCGGGCGCGGGAACCGTCCGGAGAATCTCGGGCGGAAGGTGGGGGAACCCCTCACCCCCCACCTCGGACAACGCGCCGAGCGACATCCGGTAGCGCGTGGGGAAGCACTCCACGTCTGACCGATCTGCCATCACAGTAAGGAAGTTGACGCACCGTCTGATCGTCGCGGACCGCTCCTGGGCGGATTCCTCCCGCAGTTCCTGGGCGGCCGCGTATTCGCGGACCAGTTCGTGGAAGCTGAACCTTTCGACCGCGTGCTCGGCGAGCAGGCTGTCCGCCAGCAGGTCCTCGATCAGACGTTCCGCCCGGTCGACGGGGCAGTCGATGAGCACGGCTGCGGTCAGCAGGCCGAAGTCGTTGCCCGGATGCAGGCTCAATCGGCGGAAGGCGACCTGATGGTCGGCCGACAGACCGTGGTACGACATGGCGAGGGCCCGGTGCAGGCTGTCCGGCCCGTGTCTCAGCTCGCCGAGGCGGTTGCTGCGGGAGAGTCGGTCGGCGAGGTGGGCGAGGTCCCACGACGAACGGGAGCGGAAGCGGCCGGCAATGAGGTGGAGGGCCAGCGGGAGATGGGCGCAGCGACGCGTGACGTCGGCGAGCCGGTCCTGGTCGTCGGCCCGGTCGGGGCCGACCAGGCGGGTGAACATGGCGGCGGAGGCCGCAGGTGTGAGGACATCGAGCGGGACGGTGCTGACGGCGGGCAGCTCAGCCATCCGGTGGCGGCTGGTGATCAAGATGAAGCAGGTGGGCTCGGCGGGGAGCAGCGGGCCGATCTGGTCAGGGCCGGCGGCGTTGTCGAACAGCACCAGCGCGCGGCGCTGGGAGAGCAACTCCCGACATCTGGCCAGGAGTTCGTCGGAGTCGAGGGGAATCTCCGGGGCCGGGACGCCGAACTGGCGCAGCAGGTCGGTGGCTGCGGTTTCGGGGCTGGGGTCGGAGCGGATGGGGGAATGGGCGGCGAGGCGGAGCATGAAGGCGCCATCGGGGAAGTCGGGGCGCAGCCGGTGGGCGGCGGCGAGCGCGAGGGCGCTCTTTCCGCAGCCGGGCTGGCCGCTGAGGGCGATCACCGGGAGGGCTGCGGCCCGGCCGGGGGCGCGGGTCGGCCACTCGCCGCGCGCAGCAGCGGTCAGCAAATCCAACTCGCTTTCTCGACCCGAGATTTCAGGGGCGGGAAGCAGGGTGGAGGGGCGCCGTTCGGGCTCGGGCGGCGGCGCGGCGGCGACCGGGGACGCGGCCGGGCGGTCGATCAGGTCGGAGATGCGGGCCCGGCGCAGGATGCCCTCGTGCAGTCGGTCGAGTGCCTCGCCGGGGTTGGTGGCGAGGTCGTCGTACATCCGCCGCCGGATGCGCCGGTAGACCGTGAGCGCTTCGTCGATCCGGCCACAGCCGTAGAGCGCGGTCATCAGGTGGGCGGCCACCCGTTCGTTCCACGGGCTCTGCTCGGCGAGTTCGGTGAGGTCGGGGACGAGGTCGGCGAAGTGGCCGAGGCGGAGTTCGACCTCGAAGCGGGTCAGCGAGGCGGCGAACCGGCGGTCCAGCAACTGGCTGCGGACCTGCTGCGCCCAGAGGCCGGGCAGGCCGGCGAGCGGCTCGCCCTGCCAGGTGCTGTCGGCCCGGCGGAGGACGGCGAGGGCCCGCCGGTCGTCCCCGTCCTCGGCCAGTCTGCGGGCCTGGCGGGCGAGATCGTAGTACAGCTGCCAGTCCACCTGGTCGGCTTCGGCGTGCAGCGTGTAGGTGCCGGAGCGGGAGACGATCTCGATCGGCGCACCGTCCGTGGCATCGCCCAGCTCGTTGGCCCTGCGCAGGGCCGTGCGGAGTCTGGAGAGGTAGCCGTGCAGAGTGCTGACGGCGCTCGGCGGGGGGTCGCCGTCCCAGAGCCGCTCGGCAATGGAGGTGACCGATTGCGGGCGCTCCAGGTCGAGGGCGAGGCAGGCCAGCAGGGTCCTGGTCTTGCGCGAGCTGATGGGCAACGGCCGTCCCCCGGCCGAGAGTTCGACAGTACCCAGCAGGTGGATCATCGCGGTGTTCCTCCTGTCGCCGGTTTCTCGGTCGCACAGGAGGCGAGCATGGCATGGGTGGGAGTGCACTGCTATAGCAGCCCAATGTTTCCCGGCGCCAGTTTTCCGGCATTGTCCCTGTGTTCCGTCTGGCTTTCTGGTACAAGCACCGGTCCTCGTCCAGGGCGGATCTGCGGCTCGCCGCAGGGGTTTCCAGGACCGCCACCGGAGTGGTCCCGGCCTCATCCGGGTGCCATGAGCTGGCCCTTCGGGCATGAGAGCTGATGGACCGTCAGGAATATGCACTGTTCGGTCGCCACTCACCACCCCGCACGCCCCGGAACACGCTCTGACAGTCATATGCATGACAGAAGAGGGCGGTCGGATCGGTGCCGGACGGAGTGGCGATGCTGGCGGAGACCGGCCGCACCCATCGATCCAGGGGAGGAAAGAGCACGTGGACGACACTCGCAGCTCCATCACCGGCCAGGCCAGGATCGAAGGTGTCGCGCTCCAGGCGGGCGACATTCATGGGGGCGTGCACGTTCATTCGCACGCTCCGGCGCTGCTTCCAGTACCGCGACAGCTTCCACCCGCCCCCGCGCGCCTCCTCGGGCGCGGAGCGGAACTGGCCGCGCTCGACGTGGAGCTGGGCGCGCTCCCGGCTCCCGGGGGGCGCTGCCTGGTGCTGACCGGGCCGGCCGGGGTCGGGAAGAGCGCGTTGGCCGGGTACTGGCTGCGGGCCCGGGCGGCGGAGTTTCCCGACGGGCTGTTCTACGCCGACCTCCGCAGCCACGCGCCCGGCGGGCCGACCGATCCGACGGAGGTGCTGGGCGCGTTCCTGCGGGCGCTGGGGATCTCCGGGGCACCCGCCGAGCTGGGGGAGGCGGCCGCGCTGTGGCGGTCGGCCACGGCGCGGCGGCGGATCGGGCTGTTGCTGGACAGCGCCGCCACCGCCGCCCAGGTCCGGGCGCTGCTGCCCGGCTCCGAGCACTCGGTCGCAGTGGCGACCAGCCGTACCCGGCTGGCCGGGCTCGTCATGGACGGCGCCGGATTCTTCCCGATCGGCCTGATCGACCGCCCCGCCGCCGTCGAACTGCTGGTGGACCGGGTCGGGGCCGACCGGATCGCCGCCGAACCGCTGGCCGCCGACCAGGTGGTCACCCGCTGCGCGGGGCTGCCGCTGGCGATCTGCGTGGTCGGTGCCCGGATGGCCGCGCGTCCGCGGCAGCCGCTGGCCGCGACCGCGGAGGCGCTGCGGAGGGAGGCCGACCGGCTCGCCGTGCTGCGCCTGGACGGCGAGACGGCCGTGCGCGGCGTACTGGACACCTCGTACGAGGTACTGGACCCGGAGGCTGGACGGCTGTACCGGCTGCTGGGGCAGCTGCCGGTGACGGAGTTCACGCCCGAGGTGGCGGCGGCCGCCGCCGAGCTCTCCCGGTAAGGGCCGACCTCACGCTCGACACGCTCGCCGGGGTGCACCTGCTGGAGGAGCGCCGCGACGGGCGCTACCGGTTCCACGACCTGGTCCGGCTGCACGCCCGGGAGCGGGGGCAGGTCGAGGAGTCCCCCGAGCAGTGCCGGGCCGCGGTCCGGCGGGTCGCCGACCACTACCTGGCCACCACCACGGCCGCCGAACTGCTGATCAGCCCCAGCCACCGCAACCTGGCCCGCGACTACAGTCAACCCCCTTGGTGCCCGCTGGAGTTCACCGAGGAGTCAGCGGCCCTCGGGTGGCTCGACCGGGAGCGCGACCAGCTCGCCGCCGTCCTGCGGGACGCCGCCGGGCGCGGCGAGCACAGCCTGGTCTGGCAGTTGGCCGACGCCATGTGGCCGCTGTTCCTCCGGCTGCGCCCGCTCGGTCTCCACCTTGAGGCGCACGAACTCGGCCTGCGGGCCGCCCGGCTCGCCGGGGACCGGGCCGGCGAGCAGCGGATGCTGACCTCCGGTGGCCAGGGCCTGCGCAGTGCCGGGCGCCCCGCGGACTCCGCGCACTGGTACCGGCAGGCGCTCGACCTGGCGATCGCCGACGGCGACCCGCGCGCCGAGTCCCAGGCCCGGACCGGGCTCGGCCACGCGCACCGGCAGCTCGGCGAACTCGACTCCGCCCGGGCCGAGTTCGAGGAGGCGATGCGGCTGAGGACGGCGATCGGCTACCGGCGCGGCGTCGGTCTGCTGCGGATCGCGCTCGGCGAGGTCGCGGTGGACGCCGCAGACGAGGCGGAGGCCGTCCGCCAGCTCGAAGCGGCCATCGAGGACCTGACGGCCGTCTCCGACCCCTACGAGGTGTGCCGGGCGCAGGCGATCATGGGCCGGGCGTACATCCGCGCCGGACGGTACGACCTGGCCTGCGCGGCGCTGGAGACCGCGCGAGAGGGTTTCGTCGCTGCGGGCGCGCCGCCCTGGCAGGCCCGCACCGTCGAATGGCTCGGCGAACTCGCCCTCACCCAGGGCGATCTCGTCCTCGCCCGGGAACGGTTCACCGCCGCGCACGAGGCGTACCGGCGGCTCGCCGCCCCGGACGTCGCCCGGCTCGCCCGGCGGCTGGCCGCGATCGACCCGGACCCGGCCGAGCCGAACGGCGGTGAGGCGGAGGAGGAGTGACGGAGGGTCAGAACAGCCGGTCGCCGCTCTCGTGGGCCAGCAGCCAGCGCTTGGCGTCGATGCCCGCGGCGAAGCCGGTGAGGCTGCCGTTGGCGCCCATCACCCGGTGGCAGGGGCGGATGATCAGCAGCGGGTTGGCGCCGACCGCGCCGCCGACGGCGCGCACCGCGCGCGGGGACTGGCCCGCGACGTCGGCGAGTTGGCCGTAGGTGAGGGTGGTGCCGTACGGGATGTCGTCCAGGGCGTCCCAGATCCGCTGCCGGAAGGGGGTGCCGACGGGGGCCAGCGGCAGGTCGAAGGAGGTGCGCGCGCCGGCGAAGTAGGCGGTGAGCTGGTCGACGGCCGGGGCGAGGGCATCGGCGTCGGGTCGCCAGTGGGCGGCGGGTGCGGCGAGCGCGCCCTTCTGGCCGGGGGCGGTGACGGTGGACAGCGCGCAGCCGCCGTCGGGGCCGAGGACGCCGCTGAGCAGCAGGGTCCCGAGCGGGCTCTCCATGGTGGTGAACACGGTGGCGGGCACGGGGGCGGGGGTGAACACGGCGGTGGGTTCGGTGGTCATGGCTGGTCCTTGGGGGTCTCGCGGGTCGCGCGGGTACGGGGGGTGGCGGCGTGGCGTTCGGCCGCGGCCGACCACAGGTGGTGCAGGGCGTAGGAGCGCCAGGGCGCCCAGCGGGCGGAGCGTTCGGCGGCGGCGCGCGGGTCGCCCGCCTCGCCGAGGGCGCGCAGGCCGTCGCGGACGCCGATGTCGGTGGGGAGGAACACGTCCGGGTCGGCGAGGGCGCGCATCCGCAGGTAGCCGACCGTCCACGGGCCGATGCCGGGCAGCGCGAGCAGCTCGGCGGCGGCCTGTTCGCGGTCGACGCCCGGGTCGAGCCGGACCGTGCCGTCGGCGAGCGCCGCGCACAGGCCGAGCAGGGCCCGGCGCCGGGCGGTCGGCATCGCCAGGTGCTCCGGGTCGGCGGCGGCCAGCGCCGCAGCGGTCGGGAACAGCAGGCGCAGCCCGCCGTCGGCGGTCGGCAGCGGGGTCCCGTACCGCTCGGCGAGCCGCCCGGCCAGGGTGCGGGCGGCGGCCACCGTGACCTGCTGGCCGAGCACGGCCCGGACGGCGAGCTCGTGCGGGTCGACGTGGCCGGGCGAGCGCAGCCCGGGCCGGGCGGCGGCCAGTGGGGCCAGCAGCGGGTCGGCGGCGAGCCGGGCGTCCACCGCGTCGGGGTCGGCGTCCAGGTCGAACAGGGCGCGCAGCCGGTGCACGGCCGTGGTCAGGTCGCGCAGGTCGGTGAGGGTCAGCCGGCAGTCCAGCCAGCCCCGGTCCGGCCGGTCGCCGGGGGCGAGCCCGTCCACCTCGGCCAGGCCGTGCCCGTACGGGAGGGCCAGGGTGCGCCGGTAGCTGCGGGTGCCGGGGCGCGGGCCCGGGACGACCTCCTCGACGCCCGGGACGGCCCGCAGGCCGAGGAAGTCGAGCAGGTGGCCGGTGTCGATCGCGCCCCGGTAGGCCAGCCGCAGGCCGAGCGTGCCGCCCGCGGCCGGGGTGCGGCGGTGGCCGCCGTGCTCGGTGCGCAGCGTGGACGGGGTGCGGTCGTACACCTCGCGGATGGTGTCGTTGAACTGCCGGACGGAGGCGAACCCGGCCGCGAACGCCACGTCGGTGACCGGCAGTTCGGTGGTCTGCAGGAGGAGGCGGGCGGTCTGCGCGCGCTGCGCCCGGGCCAGCGCGAGCGGGCCCGCGCCGAGCTCGGCGGTCAGCTGCCGCTGGAGTTGCCGGGAGCTGTAGCCGAGCCGGGAGGCCAGCCCGGCGACGCCCTCCCGGTCGACCACGCCGTCCCCGATCAGCCGCACGGCGCGGCCGACCAGGTCGGCCCGGTGGTTCCACTCGGGCGAGCCGGGCACCGAGTCCGGCCGGCAGCGCCGGCAGGCCCGGTAGCCCGCGCCCTGGGCGGCGGCCGCGGTCGGGTAGAAGGTGCAGTTGGTGCGCTTGGGGGTGGTGGCCGGGCAGCTCGGACGGCAGTAGATGCCGGTGGTCCGTACCGCCGTGAAGAACACCCCGTCGAAGCGGGCGTCCCGGCTGTCCACGGCCCGGTACCTGGTCTCGTCGTCGATCACGCCTTCCAGTCTGCGTGATCGCCGGAGTGCCGACTGGCGGGAATCGGACATCGCCGTGGGCGGCCCCGGGCAGTGGGCCCGGGGCCGTGGAGCCGAGTGGCGGGGAGGTCAGGGCCTGGGGTAGGAGCGGGCCGCCTTGGTGAGGTGCTTGCGGTGGCGGGCGCGTTCGGCGCGGAGGCGGGCGTCGGTGCGGGCGGCGATGAAGTCGTTCTCGCGTTGGAGCTTGAGGTAGCTCTCCCAGCGGCGCTCGGGGAGGGTGCCGTCGGTGAGGGCGGCGCGGACGGCGCAGCGGGGTTCGGTGCGGTGGGAGCAGTCGCTGTAGCGGCACGCGGCGGCGATGGCGCTGATGTCGGCGAAAGCCCGGTCGATGCCCTCGCCGCCGAAGAGGCCGACGCCGCGCAGGCCGGGGGTGTCGATGACGGCGCCGCCGGACGGGAGCGGGACGAGTTCGCGGGCGGTGGTGGTGTGCCGGCCCTTCTCGTCGACGGAGCGGACCTGCTGGACCGTCATCGCCGCCGTCCCGGTGAGTGCGTTGGTGAGGGTGGACTTGCCCGCGCCGGACTGGCCGATCAGGGCGCAGGAGCCGGTGGCCCGGGCGCGCAGTCCGTCCATCCCCTCGCCGGTCTCGGCGCTGACCGCCAGGACGGCGACCCCGGGCGCGATCGCCTCGACGTCCGCCCGGACGAAGTCGCCGTCGTGGACCAGGTCGGACTTGGTCAGGACGATCAGCGGTTCGGCCCCGGACTCCCAGGCGAGGGCGAGCAGGCGCTCGATCCGGCCGGGATCGGGTTCCGCGGCGAGCGAGACGGCGATCAGTACGGTGTCGACGTTGGCGGCCAGGACCTGGCCTTCGGAGCGCTTGTGGGCGCCCTTGCGGATGATCGCGGTGGTGCGGGGCAGCACCGCCGCGAGGGCGGGGGCGGGACGGGCGGCCGGGTCGAACGCGACCCAGTCGCCGGTGCACGGGTTGTGCGCGGTGTCGGCCGTCATGACCGGACGGGTGGCGGCGCGGCGCACGGCCGGCTCGCCGTTCTCGGGGTCGACGAGCAGGACTTCGCAGCTGCCGCGGTCCATCCGGACGATCCGTCCGGGCAGCAGCCCGGCGGCGGCGAACGGGGCGAACGCGGCGGCCCGGTCGTCCGTCCAGCCGAGCCCGGCGAGCGGGTGCGCGGGGGAACGGAGGACGCGGGAGGAGGAGTGGGCACGGGGAGGGGGCGGGCGGGGGCCTGCACGGTGATCAACGGGACCCTTCGGGGGGGAACGGGCGGCCCCGGCCGGAGGGCGTCAGCGGAGGTGCGACGCCGGGAGACGGCGGGCCGGGGGCCAGGGGGTGGTGGACTCGCTGGACTTCTGGACGCGGTGGCAGACACCTGCGAAGACAGGCCTCACGGTCCTCACCTCCTTCCTCTCCGAACACGCCTCGCGCACCCCGCCCTGGGGCGCGCTCGATCGGCGGACGCCACGCTAGTACCCGCCCGCCCCCCGCGCCACCGATTTTCCACCCCCTCCACGAAAACCCAACTCCCGTACTCGGAAAGGAAGTTGGCGGGAATCCCGGACGCAAGGGTTCCGCAAGCCGCGCAAGGGTTCTCCAGCCGTCCCGCCACCGCGCCCGGACATCCCTCCCCGTGACGGCGGCGCACGGTGCCCGCCGTTCCGGTGGGAGGCCGGAAGAGAGGGGGAGACCCGATGTCCTGGGCGACTCTGCCCGACCGCAAGCGGGTGCTGGCGGTCGTGCACACAACGGTGTATTGGCAGCGGCTGCGCGAGGTGTGCGAGCTGCTGGCGTCGGACCTGCGGGTGCAGGTGGTGTTCACCGTCGCGCCGCACGCGTTCAACGAGGGGTTGGCGGCGTTCCTGACAGGGCTCGGCGGCACGGTGGTGCCGTGGGAGCAGGCGGTGGCCACCGAGTTCGACCTGGTGCTGGCCGCGGGTTCGAAGGGGATCGAGCAGGTCCGGGGCCCGCTGGTGCGGCTGCCGCACGGGGCCGGCCACCTCAAGCTGGCCCGGGCGCTGCCGCCCGCGAGCGCGGTGACGGGCGTCCGGGAACAGCGGCGCAGCGGAAGCGACAACGACAACGGCAACGGCAACGGCCCGCGGGAGGTCTCCGGTCTGGGCCGGGACTACCTGCTGTGGGAGGGCCGCCCGAACGCGGCGGCGTACGCGCTGGCGCACCGGGACGACCTGGCGGCGCTGGAGCGCTCCTGCCCGGAGGTGCTGCCGATCGCGGAGGTGGTCGGCGACGGGGACCACGACCGGATCGTCGCGGCGCTGCCCCGGCGGGCGGAGTACCGGGCGGCGCTGGGCCTGGGCGAGCGGGAACGGCTGGTGCTGCTCTGCTCGACCTGGGGGCCGAACTCGGTGTTCGGCGGGCTGGACGCGCTGCTGCCGCGGCTGGTGCGCGAACTGCCCGCCGGACGGTTCCGGACGGCGCTGGTGGTGCACCCCAACGTGTCGGCCGGGCACGGCGGCTGGCAGGTGCGCCGATGGGTGGAGGGGGTGTCGGGCGGCGCGGTGTCGCTGGTCACCCCGCAGACCGACTGGCGTCCGCTGCTGGTGGCCGCCGACTACGTGATCGGCGACCACGGCTCGGTGACGCTGTACGCGTCGCTCACCGGGGCCCGAATCCTGCTGGCCCGGTTCCCGCACCGGGACGTCAACCCGCACTCGCCGGGCGTCCAACTGGCGCGCACCGCCCCGGCGCTGGACCCGGCGCACCCGCTGGACGGGCAGCTCGCGTACGCGGACGGGGTCTACCGGCGGGAGGCGTACGCGGAGATCGGGGCCCGGATCTCCTCCGAGCCGGGCGCGTTCCTGCCCCGAATCCGGCGGCTGCTGTACCGGGTGCTCGACCTGGGCGAACCGGCCCACCCGGCCGCGGCGCCCGTGCTCGCCCCGCCCACGCCGCTGTTCACGGGCGGAGGCGGGCACAGCGGCGGGCACAGCGGCGGAAACCACGGCGGGAACAGCGACAGCCCGGGGAACGGGGGCGGCCGGTGGCAGTGACGGTGACGGTAACGGTCCGGCTCGACGCCGGCCCGGGCGTCCCGGCCTGGTGCGACCGGCACCTGGCGGCCCGGACCGACGAACCCGCCCGGGTGCGGCACCTGGCGGACGTCCTGTACGGCGAGCACCCGGGCGGGTCGGCCGAGGAGGTGTGGCGGCGGCACCCGGGCTGCGCGGTGCTGGCGCTGCGCGACCCGGGCGGCCTGGTGCACGTCCGCTTCCGCGGCGGCACGCTGACCCTCCGCCCGCCCGCCGCCGGGAGCACCACCGAGCGCACCGCCGCCGACGGCACCGGCAACGGCAACGGCACCGGCACCGGCACCGGAACCGCCGACCCGGCCGCGCTGGCCGGTTCGCTGGTGCACGCCCTGCTGTCGGCCGCCCGCGCCCGGGCCCACGACGGCTCCCACGGCAGCACGCACGGCGACGCGCCCGGCGACGCGCCCGGCAGGACGCACAGCACCGAGAACAGCGCCACCGACAGGTAGCGGCCCCGGCCGCCCGCTCACCGCCCGGGGCGTCGGCGGCGACGGCCGCCGCCGAGCCGGCGCCGGATGTCGCCGTACGGGAGGAAGGAGGCCCAGCGCTCCGGGTACTCACTGGGGACGGGCTCGTCGTCGTCCTCGTCGAAGAGGTCCTCGTCGTGGCCCTCGGCGAGGCCGAACTGGCGGGCCCGTTCGGCGCGTTCGACGGCCCGGCGGGCGGCGGCCTCGCGGCCGCGCTGGACGGCGACGTCCTCGGCGATCCGCTCGTTCTCGGCGCGGGCGTCGGCGGTCTCGACGGTGGGCCAGCGGCGGTCGATCGCGGCGTTCATGGCGGCGCCGATGAGCACGGCCAGCGCCACCACGAAGATCCACAGCAGCACGGCGACCGGGGCGGCGAGCGAGCCGTAGACGGAGTGGCCCTCGACCGAGCTGACCAGGTAGAGCCGGAGCGCGACGCTGCAGACCACCAGGACCAGCAGGGCGACCAGCGCGCCGGGGATGTCCTCGCGCCAGGGCGTGGAGACCGGGACGGCCACGTGGTAGAGGGTGGTGAGGGAGAGCACCAGCAGGATGATCGCGGCGGGCCAGTACAGGCCGTTGATCACTCCGGCCCAGCTCTGGAAGGTGCCGATCAGCAGTCCGGGCCCGGCCACCAGCAGCGGCAGCACCAAGGAGCCGATCACCAGCGCGCCCAGGTAGAGGCCGAGCGACATCAGCCGGGTCTTGACCAGGCCGCGCTTGCCGTCGAGGCCGTACATCACGGTGATGGTGTCGATGAAGATGTACAGCGCCCGGGAGCCGGACCAGAGCGAGAGCAGGAAGCCGATCGAGATCAGGTCCGGCCGGGCGCTGTCGAACACGTCGCGCAGCAGGGGTTGGACGATCTCGTCGATGGAGCTCGGTGAGAGCACCGTCCCAGCTGCTGAGACGATGTCCTGCTTGAGCTTGTCGATCGTCCCGGCCCCGAGGATGTCGTCGAGGTAGCCGAGGGTGCCGGCCAGGCAGAGCAGCAGCGGCGGGATGGAGAGGAGGGTGAAGAACGCCGCCTCGGCCGCGAGTCCGGTGACCCGGTACTCCACGCAGGTGTTGGTGGTGTCCTTCACCAGTGCCCACGCGGTGCCGTGCCAGGTGCTGCGCTTGGCGGCGCGGCGCCGTCCGCCGCGTCGGCGGGAGGGCCGGTCGCCGGTCGGCCCGGGTCCTCCGGCCGGGTGGGGGGTACTGCCTGCTGCTTGCACGCCCCTACGGTATCGGCCCCGGCCGCGCGGCCCGAGCGGCCCTGCCGGGAACCGGCGGCCCGCCGGGGGAACGCGGAAGGAACGCGGGGGAACGCCGGGGGACAACGGGGGAACGGCAGGGGAGTTGGAGGGCGCGCAGGGGGCCCACGGAGGGCCCGCGGAGGGCACGCGGAGGGCACGCAGGGGGCACGGACCGGCCGGGAACGGCCGCTGTCCCAGCATGCGGAACGATGGAGTCCAGGATTCGGACGTTAGTGGACCGCGAGTCGCTCGCCGTGCGAATCTCTTGCCATGTCTAGCGCCGGAACCACCCTAGTTGGCCGACTCCACGTCGACCTCCTTCGCGTGTCCAGCGCCATCTGTCCGGTGACCTGAGCCCTTCGTACGCCGCAGCGCACCGGCGCCATCCCCGCCGTCGCGGATGCGCGCAAGACCCTGCCCCGGCCAGCGTCACCCTCTCCCGCCGCCTGCTGAGACACCGCAGGTGGGAGCGGGCCGCGTCCGGGGGCCGCCAGCAGCACCCCGCACCTGCCAAGCCGCTCAAAGGACTGACACCATGGCCCGCACTCCCGAAACGGTCGAGCCTCAGGACGGCGCCGCGCCCGCGGCCCGCCCCGCCGCCCGCAAGGTGACCCGCCACCGCGGCGAGGGCCAGTGGGGCATGGGGCACTTCACGCCCCTCAACGGCAACGAGCAGTTCAAGAAGGACGACGACGGTCTCAACGTGCGGACACGCATCGAGACGATCTACTCCCAGCGCGGCTTCGACTCGATCGACCCGAACGACCTGCGCGGCCGGATGCGCTGGTGGGGCCTGTACACCCAGCGCAAGCAGGGCATCGACGGCGGCAAGACCGCCCTGCTGGAGCCGCACGAGCTGGACGACGAGTACTTCATGATGCGGGTGCGCATCGACGGCGGCCAGCTGACCACGGCCCAGCTGAAGGCGATCGGCGAGGTCTCCGAGCAGTACGCCCGCGGCACCGCCGACCTGACCGACCGCCAGAACGTCCAGTACCACTGGGTGCGGATCGAGGACGTCCCGGCGATCTGGCAGAAGCTGGAGGCCGTCGGCCTGTCCACCACCGAGGCGTGCGGCGACTGCCCGCGCGTGGTGATCGGCTCCCCCGTCGCGGGCATCGCCGAGGACGAGATCATCGACGGCAGCTGGGCGATCGACGAGATCAACCGGCGCTACATCGGCAGCAAGGAGTTCTCCAACCTGCCGCGCAAGTTCAAGACCGCGATCTCCGGCTCGCCGCTGCTGGACGTGGTGCACGAGATCAACGACGTCGCCTTCGTCGGCGTGGTCCACCCCGAGCACGGCCCGGGCTTCGACCTGTGGGTCGGCGGCGGCCTGTCCACCAACCCGAAGCTGGGCGTGCGGCTCGGCGCGTGGGTGCCGCTGGAGGAGGTCCCGGACGTCTGGGCCGGCGTGATCGGCATCTTCCGCGACTACGGCTACCGCCGCCTGCGCACCCGCGCCCGGTTGAAGTTCCTGGTCGCCGACTGGGGCCCGGAGAAGTTCCGCCAGATCCTCCAGGACGAGTACCTCAAGCGCGAACTCGTCGACGGCCCGGGCCCGCAGGAGCCCAGCGGCCGCTGGCGCGACCACGTCGGCGTGCACCGGCAGAAGGACGGCAACTTCTACGTCGGCTTCGCCCCGCGGGTCGGCCGGGTCAACGGCAAGCTGCTCACCCAGGTCGCCGACCTGGCCGCCGAGCACGGCTCCGGCCGCCTGGCCACCACCGTCGAGCAGAAGCTGATCGTCCTCGACGTCGCCGAGGAGAAGGTCGCCTCGCTGGTGGCCGGCCTGGAGGCGCTGGACCTGCGGGTCACCCCGTCCACCTTCCGCCGCGGCACGATGGCCTGCACCGGCATCGAGTACTGCAAGCTGGCGATCGTCGAGACCAAGGGCCGCGGCCAGTCCCTGATCGACGAACTGGAGCGCCGCCTGCCGGAGTTCGACGAGCCGCTGAGCATCAACATCAACGGCTGCCCGAACGCCTGCGCCCGCATCCAGACCGCCGACATCGGCCTCAAGGGCCAGCTGGTCACCGACGGGAACGGCGAGCAGGTCGAGGGCTTCCAGGTGCACCTGGGCGGCGCGCTCGGCTTCGAGAACGCCGGCTTCGGCCGCAAGATCCGCGGCCTGAAGGTCACCAGCGCCGAACTGCCCGACTACGTCGAGCGCCTGCTGACCCGCTACCAGGCGGACCGTCAGGACGGCGAGCGGTTCGCCCAGTGGGCGATCCGGGCCAGCGAGGAGCAGCTGTCGTGAGCGAGCGTGCCGCCCCCTTCTACTGCCCGTACTGCGGGGACGAGGACCTGCGCCCGTCCGAGAGCGGTCACGGCGCGTGGGAATGCCGGGCGTGCCGTCGGGGCTTCCAGTTGAAGTTCCTCGGACTGCTGCCAACGACCGACGGGGGCACCGGACATGACGACCGCCACTGACGACTACGAGGCGATGGCCCTCCGGGCCGGCCGCGAGCTGGAGGAGGCCACCGCGCAGGAGGTCCTGCGCTGGGCCGCCGACACCTTCGGCAAGCGCTTCTGCGTGACCTCCTCGATGGAGGACGCGGTGGTCGCCCACCTCGCCTCCACCGCCCTGCCCGGCGTGGACGTGGTCTTCCTGGACACCGGCTACCACTTCCCGGAGACCATCGGCACCCGGGACGCGGTCGCCGCGACCATGCGGGTCAACGTGATCACGCTGACCCCGAAGCTCACCGTGGCCGAGCAGGACGCCCAGTACGGGCCGCACCTGCACGACCGCGACCCGGACCGGTGCTGCGCGCTGCGCAAGGTCGAGCCGCTCAACCGCGGCCTGGGCGGCTACGACGCCTGGGCCACCGGCCTGCGCCGCGACGAGTCGCCGTCCCGCGCCGACACCCCCGTGGTGGCCTGGGACGCCAAGCGCCGCAAGGTGAAGATCGCCCCGATCGCCCGCTGGACCCAGGACGACGTGGACGCCTACGTCCAGGCCAACGGGGTGCTGCTGAACCCGCTGCTCTGGGAGGGCTACACCTCGATCGGCTGCTCGCCGCTGTCCTGCACCGCCAAGCCCGGCGCGGGCGAGGAGGGCCGGGCCGGCCGCTGGGCGGGCTCCGGCAAGACCGAGTGCGGCATCCACCTCTGAACCCGCCGCCCCCGTACGTGAACCACCGTTACCGACCGTCAGGAGTGACCACCGTGACCACCGCCGAGACTCTGGCCTCGGGCCGCGAGCGCGGCGCCACCGTGTGGCTGACCGGCCTGCCCAGCGCGGGCAAGACCACCCTCGCGTTCGCGCTGGCCGAGCGGCTGCGGGCCGAGGGGCACCGGGTCGAGGTGCTGGACGGTGACGAGATCCGCGAGTTCCTCTCCCAGGGCCTGGGCTTCAGCCGCGAGGACCGGCACACCAACGTCACCCGGATCGGCTTCGTCGCCCAGAAGCTCGCCGCCAACGGCGTCAAGGTGCTCGCCCCGGTGATCGCCCCGTTCGCCGACTCCCGCGACGCCGTGCGCGAACGCCACGCGGCGAACGACACCGAGTTCCTGGAGATCCACGTCGCCACCCCCGTCGAGCTCTGCTCCGAGCGGGACGTCAAGGGCCTGTACGCGAAGCAGGCCGCCGGCGAGATCTCCGGACTGACCGGGGTCGACGACCCGTACGAGGCCCCCGAGAAGCCCGAACTGCGCCTCCAGACGCAGGGCCGGACGGTGGCCGAGTCCGCGGCCGAACTGCACGCCTTCCTGACCGAGAGGGGACTGGCATGACCGTCACCACGCAGCGCCCGGTCCAGGCCGAGGACAGCCCCTACGCGCTGTCCCACCTGGACGCCCTGGAGGCGGAGTCGGTGCACATCTTCCGCGAGGTGGCGGGCGAGTTCGAGCGGCCGGTGATCCTGTTCTCCGGCGGCAAGGACTCCATCGTGATGCTGCACCTCGCGCTGAAGGCGTTCGCCCCCGCGCCGGTGCCCTTCGCCCTGCTGCACGTCGACACCGGCCACAACTTCCCCGAGGTGCTGGCCTACCGGGACCGCGCGGTCGCCAAGCACCACCTGCGGCTGCACGTCGCCGCGGTGCAGGACTACATCGACCGCGGCGTGCTGCGCGAGCGCGCCGACGGGCTGCGCAACCCGCTGCAGACCGTCCCGCTGCTGGACGGCATCGAGTCCCACAAGTTCGACGCCGTCTTCGGCGGCGGCCGCCGCGACGAGGAGAAGGCCCGCGCCAAGGAACGCGTCTTCTCGCTGCGCGACGAGTTCGGCGCCTGGGACCCGCGCCGCCAACGCCCCGAACTGTGGTCCCTCTACAACGGCCGCCACGCCGTGGGCGAGCACGTCCGCGTCTTCCCGCTCTCCAACTGGACCGAGCTGGACGTGTGGCAGTACATCGAGCGCGAGGGCATCGAGCTCCCGGAGATCTACTACGCCCACCGGCGCGAGGTGTTCAAGCGCGACGGCATGTGGCTGACCGCGGGCGAGTGGGGCGGCCCGAAGGAGAGCGAGACGGTCGAGACCCGCCTGGTGCGCTACCGCACCGTGGGCGACATGTCCTGCACCGGCGCCGTCGACTCCGACGCCGACACCATCGAGGCCGTGATCACCGAGATCGCCACCTCCCGCCTCACCGAACGAGGGGCGACGCGCGCCGACGACAAGATGTCCGAAGCCGCCATGGAGGACCGCAAGCGCGAGGGGTACTTCTAAGCATGAGCACCACCCAGACCGGTACCGCCACCTCGCTGCTGCGCTTCGCCACCGCCGGGTCCGTGGACGACGGCAAGTCCACCCTGGTGGGCCGGCTGCTGCACGACTCCAAGTCGGTCCTCGCCGACCAACTGGAGGCCGTCGAACACGCCTCCCGCCGCCGCGGCCAGGAGGCCCCCGACCTGGCGCTGCTCACCGACGGCCTGCGCGCCGAACGCGAACAGGGCATCACCATCGACGTCGCCTACCGCTACTTCGCCACCACCCGACGCCGCTTCATCCTCGC
Organism: Kitasatospora fiedleri; assembly: GCF_948472415.1. Classification (NCBI taxonomy): domain Bacteria; kingdom Bacillati; phylum Actinomycetota; class Actinomycetes; order Kitasatosporales; family Streptomycetaceae; genus Kitasatospora; species Kitasatospora fiedleri. The sequence goes on from NZ_OX419519.1 coordinate 1,961,794, forward strand.
CGACACCCCCGGCCACGTGCAGTACACCCGCAACATGGTCACCGGCGCCTCCACCGCCGAACTCGCCGTCGTCCTGGTCGACGCCCGCAACGGCGTGGTCGAACAGACCCGCCGCCACGCCGCCGTCGCCGCCCTGCTGCGCGTCCCGCACGTGGTGCTGGCCGTCAACAAGATGGACCTGGTCGACTACGCGGAGCCGGTGTTCGCGGCCATCGCCGAGGAGTTCACCGCGTACGCGGCCTCGCTCGGGGTCAAGGACGTCGTGGCGGTGCCGATCTCGGCGCTGGCCGGCGACAACGTGGTCGAGTCGTCCGCGCACATGGACTGGTACGGCGGCCCGACGCTGCTGGAGCACCTGGAGACGGTGCCGGTCGGCACCGACCCGAGCGCCGAGCCGGCCCGCTTCCCGGTCCAGTACGTGATCCGGCCGCAGAGCGAGGAGTTCCACGACTACCGCGGCTACGCGGGCCAGCTGGCCTCCGGCGTGCTGCGGGTCGGTGACGCGGTGACGGTGCTGCCCTCGGGCCACACCACCACCGTCGCGGCGATCGACGCGCTCGGCACCCCCACCGAGATCGCCTGGGCCCCGCAGTCGGTGACGGTCCGCCTCGCGGACGACATCGACATCTCCCGCGGCGACCTGATCGCGGCCGGCCGGGTGCCCGTCCCCACCAAGGACGTCGAGGCCACCGTCTGCCACCTGAACGAGCGTCCGCTGCACGTCGGGGCGAAGGTGCTCCTCAAACACACCACCCGCACCGTGCGCGCGCTCGTCAAGGAGATCGGCTACCGGATCGACATCGACACCCTGGAGCAGCGCTCCGGCGCCGACGGACTGCACGTCAACGACATCGGCCACGTACTCCTGCGCACCGCCGAACCCCTGGCCCTGGACGACTACACCACCAACCGCCGCACCGGCTCGTTCATCCTGATCGACCCGACCGACGGCACCACCCTCACCGCCGGCATGGCGGGCGAGGCGTTCGACACCGTCAGCATCACCGACGCTTCCACAGAGGAGGACTGGGTCTGATGCCCAGCGAGGCGTTCTCGGGCATGGACAAGGAAGGCGGCCGCATCGGCAGCGGCGTCCTCGGCAGCGGCCAGGGCGGCCTGACGCGATGTGAGGGCTGGCAGGGGCGCTGAGCCCCTGTCACCGGGCCCGCAGCCGCCGTTCCTTCCCACAGTGGGTACGGCGGGGGCGGCCCGGCCCCGGCAGCACGTCAGGCACATCCCGTACGCGACACCTTCCTTCTTCTCGAACGGAACACCTCTCATGGCACCGAGCACCGAGTCCACCCATACCTCCGCACGCCCCCGCGCGGGCCGGATCAGACGCGCCACCGTGGCGGCCGTCGCCGTGCTGACCACCGCCGGCCTGCTGTCGGCCTGCTCGTACGGCTCCAAGAGCGACGACAAGGCGTCCGCGTCCGCCAAGCCGGCCGCCTCGGGCACGAAGCTCTCCGCGGACACCGTGAAGATCGGCTACTTCGCCAACCTGACCCACGGCACCGCGCTGGTCGGCCTCAAGCAGGGCATCTTCCAGCAGGAGCTGGGCGGCACCCAGATCAAGACCCAGGTGTTCAACGCGGGTCCGGCCGAGATCGAGGCGCTGAACGCCGGTTCGATCGACATCGGCTGGATCGGCCCCTCCCCGTCGATCAACGGCTACACCCAGTCCGGCGGCAAGTCGCTGAAGATCATCAGCGGTTCGGCCTCCGGCGGCGTCAAGCTAGTCGTCAACCCGGAGAAGATCCCGACCCTGGACGACCTCAAGGGCAAGAAGATCGCCACCCCGCAGCTCGGCAACACCCAGGACGTGGCGCTGCTCAACTACCTCGCCGAGAAGGGCTACAAGGTCGACGCCCAGACCGGCGACGGCGACGTGAAGGTGCTGCGCACCGACAACAAGGTCACCCCCGACGCGTACAAGTCCGGCTCCATCGACGGCGCGTGGGTGCCGGAGCCGACCGCGTCCAAGCTGGTCACCCTCGGCGCGAAGGTCCTGCTCAACGAGAAGGACGTCTGGCCGGACAAGAAGTTCGTCATCACCAACATCATCGTCTCGCAGAAGTTCCTGACGGAGCACCCGGACGTGGTGGAGGCCGTGCTGCGCGGCTCGGTGAAGACCAACGCCTGGATCAAGGCCAACTCCGACCAGGCCAAGTCCGTCGCCAACGACCAGATCAAGGCCGACGCCGGCAACGCGCTGGACGCCTCGATCCTCGACCCGGCGTGGCAGGACATCGACTTCATCGACGACCCGCTGGCCAACACCCTGCAGGCCGAGGCCGACCACGCCGTCACCGCCGGGCTGCTCAAGAAGCCCAACCTGGCCGGGATCTACGACCTGACCCTGCTCAACAAGGTGCTGAAGGAGAACAACCAGCCCGCCGTCGCCGACGCCGGACTGGGCACCAAGTAAGTCCTCCCAGGCCCCGAGGTCCGCGCCCCGCGCCCGCCCAAGCGATGCCCACTCACCGGGCGGGCGCGGGGCCGGACCCCGGACACCGATCCCCGCCCTGCCCGGAACCACACCCGCAGGAGGTGCCCGTGACCACGGCACTGACCACCTCGCCCGACGCCGCCGGCGCGGGCCGACCGGACGGCGACACCGCCGTCCGGATCTCGCACGTGCACAAGACCTTCGGCCGCCCCGGCACCGCCGCGCCGGTGCTGGAGGACATCAACCTCACCGTCGCACCCGGCGAGTTCGTCACCCTGCTCGGCGCCTCCGGCTGCGGCAAGTCCACCCTGCTCAACCTGGTCGCGGGCCTGGACCAGCCGACCTCCGGCACCATCGAGGTGCCCGGCGGCCGGCCCGCCCTGATGTTCCAGGACCACGCGCTGTTCCCCTGGCTCACCGCCGGGCGGAACATCGAACTCGCCCTGCGGCTGGCCGGCGTCCCCAAGGCCGAGCGCCGCCCCGAGGCCGAGCGCCTGCTGGAACTGGTCCGCCTCGGCGGCTCCTACAAGAAGCGCGTCCACGAGCTCTCCGGCGGCATGCGCCAGCGCGTCGCCCTGGCCCGCTCGCTCGCCCAGGGCTCCCAGGTGCTGCTGATGGACGAGCCGTTCGCCGCGCTCGACGCCATCACCCGCGACGTGCTGCACGACGAGATCACCCGGATCTGGGCCGAGAAGCAGCTCGCCGTCCTGTTCGTCACCCACAACGTCCGCGAGGCGGTCCGCCTCGCCCAGCGCGTCGTGCTGCTCTCCTCCCGCCCGGGCCGGGTCGCCAAGGAGTGGCGCATCGACCTGCCGCAGCCGCGCCGGATCGAGTCGGCCGGGGTCGCGGATCTGTCCATCGAGATCACCGAAGAACTGCGTGGGGAGATCCGCCGCCATGTCCAGCACTGACACCGCCGCCGTCCCCCTGGTCAAGGACGAGCCCGCCGACAGCGCCAGCGTCGAGGCCGGACTCGACGCCCTGGAGACCGTCCAGGCGCAGCGCACCCCGCTCTCGGTGGTGCTGCGCCGGAAGGTCCTGCCGCCGGTCCTCGGCGTGGTGCTGGTCCTGGTCGTCTGGCAGCTCGCCTACAGCCTGGAACTCACCACCCCCGACAAGCTCCCCAGCCCCGCCGACGTCTGGGACTCGCTCACCGAGCTCTGGTACGGCGGCACGCTGCTCTCGATCATCTGGACCAGCGTGTGGCGCGGCCTGTCCGGCTTCGCCCTGTCCGTCGTGATCGGCACCCCAATCGGCCTGGTCGTCGCCCGGATCAAGCCGGTGCGCGCCGCGCTCGGCCCGGTGCTCTCCGGCCTGCAGTCGCTGCCCTCGGTGGCCTGGGTGCCGGCCGGCATCATCTGGCTCGGCATCACCAACTCCGCGATGTACGCCGTCATCCTGCTCGGCGCCGTCCCGTCCATCGCCAACGGCCTGATCAGCGGCATCGACCAGGTCCCGCCGATCTACCTGCGGGCCGGGCAGACCCTCGGCGCGACCGGCCTGCGCGGCGCCCGCCACATCCTGCTCCCCGCCGCGCTGCCCGGCTACCTGGCCGGCCTCAAGCAGGGCTGGGCGTTCTCCTGGCGCTCGCTGATGGCCGCCGAACTCATCGCCTCCTCCCCCGACCTGGGCCTGGGCCTGGGCCGCTACCTGGAGAACCAGCGCGAGTTCTCCAACATGTCCGGCGTGCTGCTCGGCATCCTGCTGATCCTGTTCGTCGGCGTCGCCATCGACCTGCTCTTCTTCTCCCCCCTCGAACGCCGCGTCCTGCGCAGCCGCGGCCTGCTCGTCAACTCCCGCTGATCCCATGACCGCGCGCACCACCGCCACCACCACCCCCGCGTCCCGCCAGGGGCGCGGGGAGCTGCGCGCGGCGGCGGGGCACCTCCCGCAGCCGGGCGACCGCGCGCGCCCGCCCCCGCGCCCGCCGAGTGCGCCGTCCCGCCGAGTGCGCCCGTCCCGCCGCCCCTCCTGCTCGCGCACGGCTCCCGCGATCCGCGCCACGCCGCGACCGTCGAGGCCCTCGCCGACGCCGTCCGCGCCCTGGCCCCGCAGCTGCCCGTCACCACCGCGTACCTGGACCACTGCGCCCCCCGCATCGCCCAGGTCGCCCCGCGCCTGACCGACGCGATCGCCGTCCCGCTGCTGCTGAACCGGGCCTTCCACGCCAAGCACGACATCCCGGCCGCCCTGCGCGCCGCCGGCTCGTCGATCCCGGTCGCGGACGTCCTCGGGCCCTCCCCGCTGCTGCTGGACGCCCTGGACCGCCGCCTCGCCGAGACCGGCCTGGACGTCGCCGACCCGGCCGTCCGGGCCCGCACCGGCGTCGTGCTGGCCGCCGCCGGCTCCTCCGACCCGGCCGCCAACGCCACCACCCGCGCCGTGGCCGCCGAGTGGTGCCGCACCCGCGGCTGGGCCGCCGTCACCACCGCCCACGCCTCCGCGGCCCCGCCCACCGTCGCCGACGCCCTCACCACCCTGCGCGCCGCCCCGGCCGTCCGCACCACCGCCGTCGCCCCCTACCTCCTCGCCCCCGGCCTCCTCCCCGACCGGATCGCCACCGCCGCCACCACCCACCACGCCGACCACCTCGCCCCGGTCCTCGGCGCCGCCCCCGAGCTGGCCCGCCTCGTCCTGGCCCGCCACGCCGAGGCCGCGTCCGCGTCCGTGTCTGCCGCGAACTCCCCCGCCGCCCGCACCGCCTGACGCCGCACCACCGCCGGGTCAGTCCTGTTCGAGGACCCCGACCAGGAACTCCGCGAAGGACTCTGCGCACCGGTACGCGGGCTCCCCGTCCTCACTGATCTCGTAGACGCCGGAACCCGCCGGGCCGATGAAGTAGAAGATGTACCCCTGGTGCGACAGGAACACCACGCAGCCGTCGAAGGACTCCGGTGACCCCGCCTCCTCACACGTCTCCCGGGCCCGCTCCTTGATCCCCAACAACCCCGGGAATTCGTACTCCTCCCCCACCAGCGCGGCCATCCCCCGCCCCCGGCCACCTCCAGGAACTCCCGGTAATCGGCCGGCAGCGACACCCCCTGGTCCGCCTCGATCCGCGCGATCTCGTCGGCCGACAGGCCGCGCGCACCGTCCAGCGCCCCGGGAAAACCCCTCACGACGTCCGACATCGTCACCATCTGTCCACACCTCTCGTGAAATCCGCGGACGTGGCCGCCCCTTCGCCGCGAGGAAACCGGAGCGGTCACTCGTCGGCGGGTCCCGGCATCACCTGTCGGCCACGGGGGCCGAAAGAGCCCGGAGGACGGTCGCGGCGAGGCTGCGGCTGTCGGTCTCGGCCGCCATGGCGGCCAGCAGGTCGACGGGCCGGACGTCGGCGGAGCCGTCACCAACGGCGTGGGCGGCACGTCTGACGGATTCCCCGGCCAGGAGGCTGAAGGGCGGCAGTTCGCCGTCCGGGACGGGGAGCCGCCAGGGCTTCCCGTCCGTCACCCCGACCGCCCAGCGTTCCACTACCGCGTCACGCACCTGTTCTGCGGTGACGTTCCGCTCGGCCAATGCCCGAACGACCGGCTCGTCGGTGGCCGCGAGGACGGCCAGCAGCAGGTGCCCGGTGTCGGTCTGGGTGTGCTCGCGGTGACGGGCGTCCTCCCGTGCGAGGTCGATGACTGTCCGTCGGGATGCGCCGGGGGTCGATGACATGGCAGCAGGCTAGCCGTTGGTGCCGGTCGACGGGGAGGAAGATTTCTTCCGGCCGGGACGTAAGAATCGCGGAGCTGTCGGACACATACCGGGTGAAGGCCGAATAGAGGGGGCAGGGTGAGCGTGGCTGAGGAGTTCAGCGCGCTGTACGACACGCACTACACGGCGGTGCTGCGGTACGTCCGCCGTCGCGTGGGTGCCGACAGCGCGGACGATCTGGCGGCCGAGGTGTTCGTCGTCGTGTGGCGACGCTGGGCGGACGTGCCGACCGAGCCGCTTCCCTGGGTGTACGGGGTCGCGCGGAACGTCGTGGCGAACCACCTGCGCGGTCGGGACCGTGCCGGACGGCTGGCCGCGCGGTGGGAGGCCGAGCCGCTGCCTCCGGTGCCCGATGTCGCCGAGGAGGTGGCGGGACGCGACCGCGTCCGGGCGGCGTGGGCCCGCCTGGGCGACCGGGATCGGGAGGTGCTGGCCCTGATCGGCTGGGAGGACCTCAGCGTCCGGCAGGCCGCCAGATCGCTCCGCTGCAGTACGGCGACGTTCTCGGTGCGCCTGCTGCGGGCACGCCGGCGCCTTCGCTCGGCGCTCGCCGAACCCGTGCCGTCCGATGCCGGTTCCGTGAAGTCGACCGTCCTGGAGGTGAGTCGTGCGAGCGGCTGACAGTGTGAAGGCCCTGATGGTCGGCAGCGACCCTGCCGCCGACCTGGTGGACGACCCCGTCCGCCGCCGGCAGGACCTGGCCCGGATCCTGGCCGAACCACAGGATGCCGCGGCACCGCGGGCCCGGGCAGGGGTGCGCCGCCGGCGGTTCCTGGTCCCGCTCGGCGGTCTCGCCGTAGCCGCCTCGGCCGCCCTGGTCCTCACCCTCCTCCTGCCCACCGGCCCGAGCGGGACCGCCTACGCCGCGACCCCGCCCCCGCTGAGCTACCGGAGCGCTTCGACGGACGTTCCCGCCCCGCGACTCCTCGCGGACATCGCGCAGCGCATCGACACACTCGTCGAACCGGACGGGCCGGACGCGGTGCTGGAGTGGCGCGACTGGAGCCTGTTCACCCGGGTCGACGGGCGGACGGTGTCGTCGAAGGTGGTGGCGGAGGACCACAGGGCCGTTTTCCACACGGACGGCTCCGGCACCCGGACCCACGGCATCGACGGCGGAAGCCCAACGACCGAGCCCTACCAGCGGGGCCTGTACCGCGATCCCGTGCCCGCGGATCCGACACTCCTGCGGGCGGCTCTGCGCGAGGCCACTCCTGCGGTCGACACCGCCTCGGGCCTCGACCAGGCGGTCGGCGGAGTGCTCCGCACCCAGGCGCTGGGACCGGCCCAGCGTGCCGCCGTGCTCGAGTTGATCGCCGACCTGCCGGGCCTGCGCTACGACGGTTCCGTCACGGACCGCGCGGGGCGGCAGGGCGAGGCGTTCTCCGCTGACGGCGACGGCAGCGGTCTGCCGACTCGGTACACCTTCATCGTCGAGGCCACGTCGGGTCGGGTCCTGGGCCAGGAGGAGACACTGACCACACGGGCGGGCTCGTTGAACGTACCGGTGCCGTCGGTGATCGGTTACACCGTCTACCTCTCCTCCGGCCGACAGTGAGTCGTGCGGTCCCTCCCCGTCCTTCCGGGAAAGGACCGCACTGCTTGCCTCAGCAGGCGAAGAAACGGTCCGCTCGGTCGTTCAGGGACGGCCCGACGTTGGCCACCATGGTGCGGTAGTCCTCGTCCCAGAGGTTGACCCAGTTGCCGTTGCCGAGGTCGTCCTGCACACCGATGATCCGGTTGCTGGTGGTGTTGACCCAGCCGGTGGCCTGGTCCCGGAAGCCGAAGTCCCCGAAGTTGATCGCGGCCGAGCAGTGCGGGTCCTGCCACTGGAGACGGCGACCGCCGAAGTTCTCGTGCTCGTAGAAGCAGTACCAGTCCCCACCGAGCAGGCTGCTCGGGCAGCCGTGCCAGTCCACGCTGGCCAGCGCGGCTGCGCCCTCGGCCGGCTCGGCGTCCGCCGAGAGGCCCTTCACGGCCGCGTCGCTGCTGGTGGGTGCGGTGCGCTCGCCGGGCAGCGGAAAGGTCATGATGACGGTGCCGTTGTCGTAGGACACCTCGTTGGCACTGACCTGCGTTCCGCCACGGGTGGTGGCGAGTTGCTGATCGACCAGTGCCTGCAGGCTCGCCGCCTGCTTGGCCGAGAGCGCCTTCACGCTCGGCCGAGTGTCGGTGACCTTGGCCGCCGGCGCGGCCTCCGCCGAAGACATGGTCGCGACGCCCCCGCCGATCACCACCGCAACCGCCGTCAGAATGCTTGCCAATTTACGCATGCAGAATCATCCCCTCCATTTGACGGTCGGCCGCCACTTGCACGGATGGCGCAAGACCCCGCCTCATCTCACAAGACGGCCCCGACTTCGCCCCACTCGCAAGCAACGACCCTGTGCGAACCAACCTATGCCATCAACGGCCCACGGGGCGGCCATTTTCCGGACTGACTGAAATCCGGCGAATGAAAATGCGCCACAGCTCTCATTTTCTACACTCTGCAATTTTCGCGACTCCAAGGGGGATTATGTATATATTTGTCAATGGGATACATTTTGGGGATATGTTCAATTTTGGGCACCCTGATGAACGCGGCCGAAGGAGTCGAGATCTGACCGACGCGACCGTCAAGACTCGTCGGGCGGTCACGCAGCTCTCATTGAAAGACGACCAACAGGCGAGGTCACAGGGAGAGGCAAGACCGCACAGACCGGGACGGGCCCACCACGACCGCCTTGATCGGGCGACGGTCCACCGAACCCGAGAATTACTCCGCAATGGCGCAGCACCTGGCATACATCGGCAAAATCAGTACACCGTGGCCGATCGGAGCGAATTCCTCCGCATCGGCATCTTGCCGCCGGCACCAGCACGGGACGTCCGGTCGCCCCATAGAGGAGCTCGCACCGCCTCACGCTGAAGAAACCTCCCACCGGTGATTCAGGAAGCACCACGCCTCGGCTCTTCCTCTCACCAGGGGGCGGTTTCCGATCGGGGGAAGGCAGACCGGGGCGAACCATCCCGCACCTTCGAAAAGAGCAACCCTGTGTGCTACCGGTGGGCGCACGTGACGAATTCACCATGGGAATCGAAGCAGTTTTAACTCCCCGGGGCGGCGTCGAGCATCGGGGCGGACCCCCTGTCAGGTGCGGCCTGCCACCGGTTGCAGAGCAGAACGGAGGCAGAGTGCCGTCCGGTACGACGCGGTAGGCGAACCGGGGCAAGGTGCCAGTGACGCACGCGGGGCCGTCGAGCACATGGGTGACGCCGGCAACGAGGCGCGGGCCACCGCCACCGGCCACCGAGGCCGAGTCGACGCAGAAGATCGGTCACCCGGGACGCAGATCGCACGCCAATCAGGCGGCCACCGCGCCGTCTCCGGCCACCAGCCGATGGGCCGTCAACTCCCGTCAGCGGAAGCCGAGTCGTCGAGCCGCCCGCGCACCCAAGGGTCCGTCGCGCGGTCCGCCGCCGCGCGGCGGGCCGTGCGGAAGTGCTGGGCCAGGTCGGGGTGGGGGGTGTCCGCCCAGCGCCAGGCGGTGAGGGCGCAGACCTGGCGGAGCGGGTCGCCGGTCTCCAGGGCGGTGAGGAGTTCCTGCTGGAGGCGGCGGCTGCCGCCGGCGACGGCCAGGGCCTGGGCCAGCCAGCGCGGGGAGGAGGGGTCGTCGTCGGTGAGGAGCGCGTCCAGGACCGCCGGGTAGTGGGTGCGGGTCGCGGCGCGGTCCTCGGTCAGGTGGCGGTAGGCGGCCTGCCGCTTGTGGCCGATGCGGTGGTGCTGGGCGTAGCCGGGGGCGCGTGCGGCCAGGGCCTCGACCCGGGGGTCCGGTGCGGTCGGGGCCTCGATGCCGAGCGCCGCCAGCAGCGCGTCCAGGGCCGCCTCCTGGGCGTCCAGCCGTGCGCCCTGTTCCACCCGGACCACCATCCCTCTCCCTCCCCCGCCGACAGATACTTGCAGGCGCGGGAATTTGCACATCTCGACTAAGCTTGTCCGGAACGGGCCCGCGACGGGCCTGCGGCAGGACCACCGACGAAGGGAGCACGGGCCATGACCCGACCGGACCCCGGACTGGCGCACGGCTGGTGCGCCCTGACCGCCCTGCACGGCCGGATCGAGGCCCACGTCGAACGCGCCCTCCAGGCCGAACACGAGCTCAGCGTCCGGGAGTTCTCCGTCCTGGACGTGCTCTCCGAGCAGCACGACGGCGACGGCGGCCACTTCCGGATGAACCAGCTGGCCGACGCGGTCGTGCTGAGCCAGAGCGCCACCACCCGCCTGGTCACCCGGCTGGAGGACCGCGGCCTGCTGTCGCGCTACCTCTGCCCCACCGACCGGCGCGGCATCTACACCAACGTCACCCCGGACGGCCTCGCCCTGCTCGAACGGGCCCGGCCGACCAACGACCGCGCCCTCGCCGAGGCACTCGACAGCGCCGAGCAGCGCCCCGAACTCGCCCCGTTGGTCACGGCCGTCCGCCGCCTCCCCCGGCCGGAGAAGTCGCAGGGCTGAACGGGCGGCACCCCGTTCCCGGTGCGGGCGGCGCGCGGCCGCCCGCAGCACGGGAGCCTGCGCGGACTAGTCCGTCTTGCGGCGCTGGCGCCCCGTCCCGTAGTTGGAGCCGCTCTTCGCCCCGGAGCCCGGCTTCGCCCGCCCGGACGCCTTGCCGATGAAGCCGGCCGCCATCTGCGGGGAACCCGCGCCGGGGCGCTGCTTGGGGCGGGGGCGGCGCGGGTTGCCGCTCATGTCGACGTCCTTGGGCAGGCCGGCGTCGGCCCGCTTCGCCGGACGGCGACGCGCCTCGCCGTCCACCGGCTTCGCCGCGCCGCGCCCGCGGCCCCGGCCTCGTCCGGCACCCTCCGCACCCGCGCCCGCACCGGCGGCCGACGGCTGCGGCGCCAGGGCGGCGGCGACCGCGGCGGGCACCGGCAGGGTGACGGCCACGCCGGACGGGGTGCGGGCGCCGGTGATGCGCTTGAGCTCGCCGTCCTCGGGGCGGACCTTGGTGACGGTCGGGCGGATGCCGGCGATGGTCAGCAGCCGGTTGACCTCGCGGCGCTGCTCGGGCAGCACCAGGGTGACCACGGTGCCGGACTCGCCGGCCCGGGCGGTGCGGCCGCCGCGGTGCAGGTAGTCCTTGTGGTCGATCGGCGGGTCGACGTTGACGACCAGGTCGAGGCCGTCGATGTGGATGCCGCGGGCGGCGACGTTGGTGGCGATCAGCGCGGTGACCTCGCCCTCGCGGAACTGGTCGAGCACCCGGTTGCGCTGCGGCTGCGACTTGCCGCCGTGCAGCGCGGCGGCCACCACGCCGTGGGCGCGCAGCTGCTTGGCGAGGCGGTCGGCGCCGTGCTTGGTGTGCACGAACATGATCACCCGGCCGTCGCGGGCGGCGATCCGGGCGGTGGTCTCGGCCTTGTCGGCGGGGTCGAGCTGGAGCAGGTGGTGGTCCATGGTGGTGACCGCCCCGGCCGACGGGTCCACCGAATGGGTGACCGGGTCGGTGAGGAAGCGGTTGACCAGGCGGTCCACGTTGCGGTCCAGGGTGGCGGAGAACAGCATCCGCTGCCCGCCCTCGGCGACCTGCTCCAGCAGCTTGACGACCTGCGGCAGGAAGCCCATGTCGGCCATCTGGTCGGCCTCGTCGAGGACGGTGATCGCCACGTCGTCCAGGAACACGTCGCCGCGCTGGATCAGGTCGTCCAGCCGGCCGGGGGTGGCCACCAGCACCTCGGTGCCGCGCCGGACCTGGTTGGACTGCCGGGTGATCGACATGCCGCCGACCACGGTGGTGATCCGCAGGTTCAGCACCCCGGCGTACGGGGCGAGCGCCTCGGTGACCTGCTGGGCCAGCTCGCGGGTGGGCACCAGCACCAGGGCCAGCGGACGCCGCGCGGAGGCCCGCTTGCCCGCGGTGCGCACCAGCAGCGGCAGGCCGAAGGCGAGCGTCTTGCCGGAGCCGGTGCGGCCCCGGCCGAGCACGTCGCGCCCGGCCAGCGCGTCCGGCAGGGTGGCGGCCTGGATCGGGAAGGGCTCGGTGACGCCCTGCGCGCCCAGCTCCTTCAGCAGCCCGGCGGACAGCTCCAGCTCGGCGAAGCTCGCCGCCGGCGGCCGGGACGGGGTGCCCTGCACGGGCGTGAAGTCCTCGGCGGGCGCCGCCGCGGGGGCCGCACCGCGCCGCGCCCGGCGCGGCTGCTCACCGCGCGGCGCGCCACCGCGGCCGACCTCGGTGCGGGGGGCGCCGGTACGGGCGGCACCGGTGCGCGGCTGCCCGCCGCGGGTGCGCGGCCGGTCGGCGCGGGCCTGCTCGTCGCGGGGCTGCTCACCGCGGGTCTGGCCGGTACGGGACTGCTGGCCGCGGGACTGCCCGGTACGGGACTGGTCGGTACGCGGACGGGACTGCTCGGGCATGGGTGTTCCCACTCTCTGGGGGCCGCCAGCCGGATGCGCGGGAGGGACCCGCTGGGCTGGGAAACGGTTCGGCCGCCGGATGAGGGGAAGAGGGGCCGCCCCGGCCGTCGGGCGGCATGGACGAGGGCCCGTACCCTGTGGAGGTACGGGCCCTCGCCTGCAACATCTAGGAGTCGGCGTGAGCCGGGACTCAGATGGCGCGGATGTTCTCCGCCTGCGGGCCCTTCTGGCCCTGGGTGACGTCGAACTCGACCTTCTGGCCCTCGACGAGCTCACGGAAGCCGGTCGACTGGATGTTCGAGTAGTGAGCGAACACGTCGGCGCCGCCGCCGTCCTGCTCGATGAAGCCGTAGCCCTTTTCGCTGTTGAACCACTTCACGGTGCCGGTAGCCATAACCGTCTCCACTTTCACTGGGGCATTGGGACACACACCTCGTGCGCCCCACGTAGCCGCGATCCCCATCCGGAGACTAAACACCGGACAAAACAAATGCGCCTGGCGGTTGGAACCAGCAGGCGCACACACACGTTCATGGGAACCAATACTGCAACTGCTTCGACAATAGCACGTCGGTCCTCGTCAACGGTGGCAATGGTTGCGCTGGTCACACCGTGTTTCGCGACCGCGCGCAGGGGGCATGCGGTCCGTTCGGGCCGCATGCCCCCTTCTCCCACCGGGTCAGCGCCGGGTCAGCGCCGGGTCAGCGCCGGGTCAGCGCCGGGCCAGCGCCGGGCCAGCGCCGGGTCAGCCCGGGATCAGCGCCGGCCGGCCGCCTCCGGCTCGCGCTCGCCGACCGCCTCGGGGCCGTGGTCGGGCATCGCGCCGTGACCGGGCCACCAGGCCCGCTTGCCCAGCAGGGCGGTGATCGCCGGGGTGAAGAACATCGCCATCACGAAGGCCGCCAGCACGATGCCGATGGCCAGCGCGAAGCCCAGCTCGGCGAAGAGCACGTTGCCCGCCAGCATGAAGGTCGCGAAGGACGCCGCCAGGATGAACCCGGCCGCGGCGACGGTCGGACCGGCGTGTCGGACCGCCTCCTTGGCCGCCTCGCGCGGGCTGCGGCCCTCGCGGGCCTCCTCCCGCAGGCGGGCGATGATCAGGATGTTGTAGTCGGTGCCGATCGCCACCACGAACAGGTAGATGAAGATCGGCAGCATGAACATCAGACCGGGCTCGGTGCCGATCTTGAGGAAGGCCACCGTGGTGGCGCCCAGGGTGGCCGCGAAGCCGAGGCCGACCGAGGCCATCAGGTACCAGGGCGCGACCACGCTGCGCAGCTGGAGGCCCAGGATCAGCAGGATCAGCAGACCCGCCACCGGGAAGACCAGCTTGTAGTCGTGGGCCATCGCCAGGTTGATGTCCTTGTACACCGACGAGGTGCCACCGATCAGCGCCTCGCTGCCCCCGGGAGCGGCGGCGTGGGCGGTGGAGCGCAGCTCGGTGACCGCGTCGATCGCCGCGTTGCTGGCCGCGGAGTCCTTGAGCGTCACGGTGAAGTCGGCGGTGGTGCCGTCCTCGCTGACCTTGTGCTCGCCCGCGACGCCCGCGACGCCGGGCACCTGGCCGAGCTTGGCGCCGAAGCCGTCCAGCGCGGCGGCGTCCAGCTTGCCGCCGGCCTCGCCGGTGGTCAGGAAGACGTGCGTCGGGTCGGCGGCGCCGGCCGAGAAGCCCTTGCTGAGCGAGTCCATGACGACCATGGACTCCTTGTCCTTCGGCATCATGCTCTTCGCCATGTCGAAGGTGCCCTGGTAGCCGAGGCCGGCCAGCGAGAGGATCACCAGCAGGCCGCCGGAGACCACCGCGACCAGGCCGGGGCGGCGGCCGACGGTCCGGCCGAGCTTGTGGAAGCGGGCGCCCTCGGGCTCCTGCATCCACTTGCGGCCGGGCCAGAAGGTGGCCTTGGCCGGGATGACCGCGAGCAGCGCCGGGGTCAGGGTGAGCGAGGCCAGCGCGGTGACGATCACCGAGATGGCCAGCGCCGGGCCGAGCGCGGTGAACATGCCCAGCTCGGACAGGATGAGCACGGCGAAGGCGACGGTGACCGCGCCCGCCGCCGAGGCGATCGCCTCGCCGACCCGGCCGACGCCGTTGGCCACGGCCGACTTGCGGTCGTCGCCGGCCCGCAGCCGCTCGCGGTAGCGGAACATCAGGAACAGGAAGTAGTCGGTGCCGACGCCCAGGATCACCACGATCTGGATGGCCGAGGCGATCGGCGAGCTCTTCAGGTCGAACAGCTTGGTGACGAAGGCGATCAGGCCGCTGGCCGCGATCATCGGGAACAGCGAGAGCAGCACCGGCAGCCAGCCGACCAGGACGCCGCGGAAGATCACGCCGACGATGACCACGATCAGCACCACGGTGGCGACCATGGTGATCGCGTCGGTGGCGCTGGAGGACTCCTTCTGGTCCAGGGCCATCGCGGCCTGGCCGCCGACCTGGTACTTCAGCGAGGTGCCCTCGGCGAGCTTCCTGCCGTCGTCGCGGAGCTTCTTCGCGGCGTCGCCGTACTCGTCGGTCTGCATCTTCGTCTTGTCGATGGAGACCATCGACATCGCGTAGTGCCCGTCCTTGGACGTGCTCTGCGGGGACGGCGGGATGACCTGCTCGACCAGCGGGATGTGCTCGTCCGTCAGCCCCTGCACGACCTTGGCCATGTCGGCCTTGTCGGCGTCGGTCAGGGCGCCGCCGTCGGTGCGCTCGAACAGCAGGATCGCGCCCGGGGAGAACTCGGCCGGGAACTTCTGCTCCTGGAGCACCGAGGCCCGGATCGACTCGTAGTGCTTCGGCAGGAACTCCGACTCGTCGGTCGAAGCACTCATCTTCGGTGCGAAGGCCGCCAAGCCGATGGAGGCGATCACCCAGGCGATGATCACCCACCAGGCCCGCTTGACGACGAAATGTCCAAGTCGGTGGAACATGCTCGAAATGCCTCCTGGGCATGGTTCACCGCCGCCGGGGGGACGGGGCCGGGCAACGGCTCTGACCGGCGCGCGGGCCCCTGCGGGGATCTAGCCGGTCGGCAGGTAAGGACTGGTGAGCATCCTACGGGACCGTACTTGCCGCCCGGCAAGTGGGTAACGCGGCTGCCCCCGGGAGCGGCCACGGGACCGGCCCCGCACCATCGTCACCCGGCCGCGGCCCCTCCCACCTCGTGCTCCGGGTGGAGATCGCTCCCCCTCAGGGTGGACGTCGCACCGTCCCCGAGGAGGAGACCCCGACCCCCGGGGTGGGGTTAGCCCCCCACTCCTCCCTGGGGGCAGGTTCAGGGAAAAGACGGGGCCTGGCCGGATGGTCCGTCAAAGTCCGCCTCCCTAGCGTGTGTGGTGCCGCGGAGCAGTGCCGCGGCCCACTGGCCGGGGCGGTCCCGACCGCTCGAAACCCTGGGGGGACCCGCAGTGAAGCAAGGAATCGCCGCCACGATGGGCGCCTGGAGCGCCCGCCACCGGAAGACCGCGGTCTTCGGCTGGCTGCTGTTCGTCGTCCTGGTCTCCTACCTGGGCGGGGCGCACGGCTCCGACAAGGTCACCGCCGCCGAGTCGCTGCCGGGCCAGGTCGCCCGGGCCGCGAAGATCCTGGACGAGGCGGGCGTCGAGTCCCCGGCCGGCGAGACCGTGCTGGTGCAGAACGCCGCCCTGACGGCCGACGACCCGGCCTTCCGGGCCGCCGTCGAGCAGGTCGCCGCCGCCGTCCGCGGCACCGGCCGCACCTCCGGGGAGCTCAGCCCGTACGACACCGGCGCGGTCTCCGCGGACGGCCACTCCGCCCTGCTGCGCTTCACGGTCGACGGGGCGGACGACGAGGCCGCGGTGGCCAACGTGCCCGCGGTGGTGGACGCGGTGGCCGGCGTGCAGCGGCGGCACGCCGACTTCGTGATCGAGGAGTACGGCCAGGCCAGCTCCGGCAAGTGGTTCGCCGACCGGTTCCGCGACGACTTCGCCCGCGCCGAGTGGACGGCCGTGCCGCTCGCCCTGGGCATCCTGCTGATCGCCTTCGGGGCCGTGGTCGCCGCCGTCCTGCCGGTGGTGCTGGCGATCACCGCCTTCGTCGCCGCCGGCGGCCTGGTCGCCCTCTGCTCCGGGCTGCTGCACACCAGCGACGACGCCGGCTCGGTGATGCTGCTGGTCGGCCTGGCCGTCGGCGTCGACTACTGCCTGTTCTACCTGCGCCGGGAGCGCGAGGAGCGGGCCGCCGGCCGCGACCACGCCACCGCGCTGCGGATCGCCGCCGCCACCAGCGGCCGCGCCGTCCTGGTCTCCGGCGTCACCGTGGTGGTCGCCATGGCCGGCATGTTCCTCACCGGCGTCGCCGACTTCCGGGCGATGTCCTTCGCCACCATCGTGGTCGTGGTCACCGCCGTGCTCGGCTCGCTGACGGTGCTGCCCGCGCTGCTCTCGATGCTCGGAGACCGGGTCGAGAAGGGCCGCCTGCCCTTCCTGCGCCGCCCGCGGCACGACGCCCGGGGCGGCAGCCGGTTCTGGGGCGCGGTGCTCACCCCCGTCCTGCGCCGCCCGCTGGCCGCCGCCGTCCTCGCCACCGGCCTGCTGCTGGCGGTCGCCGCCCCGCTGCTGACCATGCGCACCGCGAACCTCACCTTCCAGCAGCAGCTCCCGAAGGGCAACGCCCTGGTCGCCACCGCGCAGCGGATCGAGGCCGCCTTCCCCGGCAGCCCCGCCCCCGCCACCGTGGTGGTCAGGGCCCGCGACATCACCTCCCCCGAGATGACCCGGGCGCTGGCCGACCTGCAGTCCCGGGCGCTGGCCACCGGCCGGATGCACGGCCCCACCGAGCTCACCGTGCACGCCGGGCAGAACGTCGCGACCGTCGACATCCCGCTCTACGGCAGCGGCAACGACGCCGTCTCGGCCGCCGCCCTCAGGGCGCTGCGCGAGGAGGTCGTCCCGGCCACCGTCGGGAAGGTGCCCGGCACCGAGGCCCCGGTCACCGGCGAGACCGCCGGGTCGGTCGACTTCAACCGGCAGATGTCCGACTCGATGCTGCCGGTGCTCGGCTTCGTGGTCGCCTTCGCCTTCCTGCTGATGCTGCTCTCCTTCCGCTCGCTGTCCGTCGCCGTCACCGCCGTCCTGCTCAACCTGCTCTCCGTCGGCGCGGCCTACGGCGTGCTGTCCCTGGTCTTCCAGCACGGCGTCGGCGCCGCCCTGATCGGCACCGCGGGCGTCGGGGCGGTCGAGAGCTGGGTCCCGCTGTTCCTGTTCGTGATCCTCTTCGGCCTCTCGATGGACTACCACGTCTTCGTGGTCTCCCGGATCAAGGAGGCCCACGACCGCGGCCTGAGCACCCGGGACGCCGTCGCCCACGGCATCCGCTCCACCGCCGGCGTGGTCACCAGCGCCGCGGTCATCATGGTCGGCGTCTTCGCGGTCTTCGGGACGCTCTCCGTGCAGTCCATGAAGCAGATGGGCGTCGGCCTCGCCGTCGCCGTCCTGATCGACGCCACGGTCATCCGGGCCGTGCTGCTCCCCGCCGTGATGACCCTGCTCGACGAACGGAACTGGTACCTCCCCCGCTGGCTGCACTGGCTCCCCCGGATCGAGGCCGAGACCCCGGCCGCCGACCCGGCCACCGACCCTGCCACCGACCCGGCCGCCGACCCGGGCGCCCCGGCAGGGGCCCCGGCAGGCACCCCGCAGGGCGGCCGGCCCGAGCTGCTGGGCGCCGGCCCCCACCGGTAGCTCGGCCCCACGGCCCCCGGCGGCGCGCCGCCGGGGGCCGGTGCCGGGCCCGGAGGTTCCCCGACAATGGACGGGTGATCTTCGACGAACCGAGGGCGCTGGCCCTCCTGCAGGAAGCATCCGCCCCGGCCGGGATCGACCCGGCCGGGGCCGCGCTGCTCGCGCTCGGGCAGAACGCCGTCTTCGAGCTGCCCGCCGAGGGCCTGGTGGCCAAGGTCGGGCGGACGCCGGGCGCGGCCGGCGCGGCCCGCGCGGAGCGCGAACTGGCGCTGGCCACCTGGCTGGACGGCGCCGGGGTGCCGGTGGTGCGCCCGGCCGAGGGCGGGGTGCGGGTGGTGCGGGAGCACCCGGTGACGTGGTGGCACCGGCTGGCGCCCGCGGTCCGCCCGGCCCGGCCGGCGGACCTGGCACCGCTGCTGACGGCGCTGCACGCGCTGCCGCGGGCCCCCGTCCCGCTCGGGCGGCGCGACCTGCTGGCGCCGGTGGACAGTTGGCTGGCCGCCGCCGCGGGCCACGTCGACCCGGCCGACGCGGAGTTCCTGCGGGCCCGGAAAGAGAGCTTTGTCACCGCGATCGCCGAGCTGGTCCCGGTCCTGCCGCCGGGCCCGATCCACGGCGACGCGCTGCCGCGCAACGTGCACGTCACCCCGGACGGCCCGGTGCTGCTCGACCTGGAGTACATGGCCGCGGACTTCCGCGAGCACGACCTGGTGGTGCTGGCGCTCAGTCAGGACCGCTACGGCGTCCCGGCCGAGGAGGTCGCGGCGTTCAACTCGGCCTACGGGTGGGACGTCCGGGAGTGGCCCGGGTTCGCGGTGCTGCGCGGGGCGCGGGAGACCGCGAGCGCCGCGTGGGTGGCCCAGCAGGCGGCCGGGAACCCGGCCGCCGGGGCCGAGTTCCGTCGCCGGGTGGACTCGCTGCGTGACGGAGCGACGGCAGTACGCTGGTTCGCGTTCTGACCGCTTCCGTCCGGTGCCCGCCCCGTGGTGCGGCGCACCTCCGGACGGAACCACCCCGCTCGTGCCTGGCGTCGTACCGGACGCCCCGCCCCCAGGCGGCCGGTACGACGTCAGGAGTCGCCCCGTGGTGAAGTCCCGCATACCCGCCCCCCGTCGTCCCCTGCTGCTCGGCGCCTGCGCGCTGCTCGGCACGTCCGCCCTGCTGGTGGCGTGCGGTGCGCCGGGCACCCCCTCCGCGGCGGGGGACGCCGCGCACCGCTCGGCCCCACCGAGCGCGAGCACGGGCACGACCGGTACGGCGGACGGGACTTCCTCGGTGGCGGCGCGGCCCACCCCGGGCGAGGACCGGGAGACGGGCGCCGCCCCCGGCCGCACCCCGGCGCCGCCCGCGCCGGGCAGCAGCACCGCCCCGGCCTCGCCGTACGCGTCCCCGTCCCCGTCCCCGTCCGCGCCCGGGTCCACCGCGCCGTCCGCGAGCCCGAGCGCCTCGCGGCCCGCCACCACCCCCACCCAGCCGCCCGCGCCCGCCTCCCACGTGCTGCGGCACACCGCCTCGGGCGGGCGGACGGTGGCGCTGACCTTCGACGACGGTCCGGGCCCGGCCACCGGGCAGGTGCTGGACCTGCTGGCGCAGTACGGCGCGAAGGCGACGTTCTGCGAGATCGGCGGCAACGCGCAGGCCCGCCCGGCGGCGGTGCGGCGGATCGTGGCCGAGGGCCACCGGCTGTGCGACCACACCGTGGACCACCCGCAGCCGATGCACACCCAGTCGCACGAGCGGCAGGTCGCGGAGATCGCCGACGCCAGGTCGATGATCGAGCACGCGGCGGGCGACGGCACGCCGATCGCCTGGTGGCGCGCCCCGGGCGGCGACTTCACCGCGGAGAACGAGCGGATCGGCGCCGACCTGGGCATGAAGTCGCTGGGCTGGTCGGTCGACCCGCGCGACTGGTCGCGGCCGGGCGTGCAGGCGATCGTCGCCAACGTGCAGCACAACCTGCGCCCGGGCGGGGTGGTGCTGATGCACGACGGCGGCGGCGACCGCAGCCAGACGGTGGCGGCGCTCAAGCAGCTGCTGCCGTGGCTGGTCGCGCAGGGCTACGCCTTCGACTTCCCGCAGTCCTGACGGGCCGTCGGCGCCACCGGCGGGAGGCCCCTGGCGGGAGGCCGCCGGCGAACCCACCGACCGGCGGCCGGGCGGGCGCTAGGAGGCTTCCTTGAGCGGCCAGCGCGGGTCGACCACGGCCGCCGGGTCCTTGCGGCGCAGCCAGCTCTGCAGGTCGGTGGCCCAGGCCCGGTGCCAGTCGATCTGCCGCCGGTGCAGTTCGTCCAGCGGCAGGTCGCCGGCCTGCGCGGGGTAGCGGTGGCCGAGGGCGACGGCGACCCGGACGGCGGCCAGCGCGTCGCTGCCGGCCTCGTGCGCGTCGCGCAGTTCGACGCCGTAGACCTCGCAGACCCGCTGGAGGGTGCGCGAGCCCTTGCGGTACTTGTCCAGGGCGCGGTCGACGACCATCGCGTCGACCACCGGGGTGACCGGCCCGCCGAGGCGGTCGGCCAGCGTGGGCAGGCGGTGGCGGCGCAGTTCGGCGTCGAGCAGGGAGAGGTCGAAGGGGGCGTTGAAGGCGACCACGGGCCGCCCGGCGGCCAGCCGGTCGGCCAGGGCGCGGGCGATCTCCTCGATCGCCTCGGCGGCGGGGCGGCCGTGCGCGCGGGCCTCGGCGTCGGTGATGCCGTGGATCGCGGCGGCCTCGGCGGGTATCGGGACGCCGGGGTCGAGCAGCCAGGTGGTGGCCCGTTCGACGCCGCCGCCGAGGGTGTCGACCACGGCGGCGGTGACGATCCGGGACGCCTCCGGGTCGGTGCCGGTGGTCTCCAGGTCGAAACCGGTGAGCGGCCCCTTCCACCAGGTCATGGGGGTGTGTCCTTCCGTCAGCACTGCCAAGGTGGGTCCATCATCGCGCGGCGCAGTGACAGCGCCCGCGGCACTCCTGCCCCGGGCGGGGTCGGGCACGCGCTCAGGACACCGGCCGGGAGTCCCCCCACAGGTCCTCGAACTCCTCGCGGTAGACCTCCAGCAGCCCGGGTTCGGTGCCGCCGGGGTCCTGCCCGGCGCCGCCGCGCAGCACCAGCGCGGGCGACTCGATGCCGCGCACCCGGCGCAGGTAGGGCTGGACGACGCCGAGGTCGGTGGAGCGCCGCCGCCCGCCGGCGCCGGTGGTGCGCTGGCCCTCGACCAGGTAGGCGGTGAACCGGGGCAGTTCGTCGAACACCCGGATCTCGAAGCTGCCCTGGTCGCGCAGCCGGGCCCGGACCCGGCGCACGTGCATGATGTTCATCTCCACGGCGCGCCCCAGCTCGCCGCGCCCGATGGCCAGTTCGCGTTCGCGGCGGCGCACGGCACTGCTCGCCGGGTTGAGGAACAGCAGCCGCACCCGGCAGCCCTCGGTGGCCAGCCGGACCAGCCGCTTGCCGGTGTAGTTCTGGCACAGCATGCCCAGGCCGATGCCGACCGCGTCCAGCCGGCGGGCCCCGTCGAGCAGGTCCTCGACCGGCAGGTCGCGCTGGAGCCGGACCCGGTCGGCGTGCACGGCGACCACGTCGGCGTAGCGGCCGGCGACGAGTTCCTCGACCACGTCGGCGGGCACCCCGCCGTGTCCGCCGTCGAGCAGGGCCAGCAGCCGGGCGGCGGCCCGCTCGGTCTGGTCGAGGACGGTCTGCGACAGGGCCCGGTTGCGGGAGACCACGTGCCGGGCGACCTCCAGTTCGTCGAGCGCCAGCTCGACCTCCCGGCGGTCCACCAGGTGCGGTTCGAAGCACGGCCAGTGCTGCACCATCAGCTCGCGCAGCTGCGGCAGGGTGAGGAAGACCAGCGGGTCGTCGTCCGCCGGGTCGAGCAGGTAGCCCTTGCGGCGGGAGACCTCGCGCACCGCGGCGGCCCGGTGCACCCACTCCTCGCCGGCCGGTCCGGCGGCGGCGGTGACCCACTCCTCGCCGTGCGCGGGCGCGTAGACGGGGCGCAGCACCTCGTCGACCAGGGCGCGCATCCGCTGCTCGACCAGGTTGAGCCAGACGTAGGCGCGGCCGGCCAGCCGGACCCGGCGGTAGGCGTCGTCCCACTGGTCGGCGGCCCAGGCGGGCGGCGTCCCCTCGGCCGGGCCGCCCGGCGGGGGCAGCGGTCCGCGGCCGCCGCGGACGATCAGCGTCGGGGCCTCGCTGCTCCCGGCCCGCGGGTCCGTGCCGTCGCCGCCGGCGGGGAACCCCATCCGCTACCTCACCTCTCGTCCGCCGCCCTGCGGGTGACGGTGCGTCCGCTGGATCCGTCCACCACGACGGCCCTGGTCGCACGCCGCGTGGGCCCGGGGCTCGCGGTCCGGACGATCAAGGGTATCGCCCGGCGCCGCCGGGCCGCAGCCCTCTTGACAGCAAGCGGACCCGGCCCCGACCGTGCGTCACCGCCCGGCCACGCCACGCCGACGGACCGGGCCGCTGGGACACCCGTTCGGGCGAACCACGCGCGGATGGGCGGGGAGTTCGGGCCGCCGCCGGGGAGTATGCGGGTGTGCCGTGCGTCACCTGGTTGCCGCTCCGCACATGGCCGGGCGCTCCGCCGGGAAACCCTCTGGGAAGCGCCAGTTCGCCTCAGGCACAAGGAAGTTGAGGATACATGCAGGTCTGGCCGGGGAAACCGTACCCGCTCGGCGCCACCTACGACGGGGCGGGCACCAACTTCGCCGTGTTCTCCGAGAGCGCGCACCGGATCGAGCTCTGCCTGATCGCCGAGGACGGCTCCGAGACGGTGGTCGAGCTCCGCGAGACCGACGCCTTCGTCCGGCACGCCTACCTGCCGGGCGTCCAGCCCGGCCAGCGCTACGGCTTCCGCGTGCACGGCCCGTACCAGCCGGGCCTCGGGCAGCGGCACAACGCCGCGAAGCTGCTGCTCGACCCGTACGCGAAGGCGATGAGCGGCCACATCGACTGGGACGAGTCGGTGTACGGCTACCACTTCGGCGCGCCCGAGCGCCGCAACGACCTGGACTCGGCCCCGCACACCATGCACTCGGTGGTGATCAACCCGTACTTCGACTGGGGCACCGACCGGCCGCCGCGCACCGACTACCACCGCACCGTGCTCTACGAGGCGCACGTCAAGGGCCTGACCAAGCTGCACCCGGGCATCCCCGAGGAGATCCGCGGCACGTACGCGGGCCTGGCCCACCCGGCGGTGATCGAGCACCTGGCCAAGCTGGGCGTCACCGCGATCGAGCTGATGCCGGTGCACCAGTTCGTCCGCGACCACCGGCTGCGGGACCTGGGGCTGGCGAACTACTGGGGCTACAACAGCGTCGGCTTCTTCGCCCCGCACTCCTCGTACTCCTCCACCGGCGACCGCGGCCAGCAGGTGCAGGAGTTCAAGTCGATGGTCAAGGCGCTGCACGCGGCCGGCATCGAGGTGATCCTCGACGTGGTGTACAACCACACCGCGGAGGGCAACCACCTGGGCCCCACGCTCTCCTTCCGCGGCCTGGACAACGCCTCCTACTACCGGCTCGCCAAGGACCAGCGCTTCTACGAGGACACCACCGGCACCGGCAACTCGCTGCTGATGCGCAGTCCGCACGTCCTCCAGATGATCATGGACTCGCTGCGCTACTGGGTCACCGAGATGCACGTGGACGGCTTCCGCTTCGACCTGGCCGCGACGCTGGCCCGGCAGTTCCACGAGGTCGACCGGCTCTCCTCGTTCTTCGACCTGGTCCAGCAGGACCCGGTGGTCTCGCAGGCCAAGCTGATCGCCGAGCCCTGGGACCTCGGCGAGGGCGGCTACCAGGTCGGCAACTTCCCGCCGCTGTGGACCGAGTGGAACGGCAAGTACCGCGACACCGTGCGGGACTTCTGGCGCGGCGAGCCCGCGACGCTGGCCGAGTTCGGCTCCCGGCTGACCGGCTCCTCCGACCTCTACCAGGACGACGGCCGCCGCCCGATCGCCTCGATCAACTTCGTCACCTGCCACGACGGCTTCACCCTGCGCGACCTGGTCTCCTACAACGACAAGCACAACGAGGCCAACGGCGAGGACAACCGGGACGGCGAGTCGCACAACCGCTCCTGGAACTGCGGCGCCGAGGGCGGCACCACCGACCCCGCCGTGCTGGAGCTGCGCGCCCGCCAGCAGCGCAACTTCATCGCCACCCTGATGCTCTCCCAGGGCGTCCCGATGCTCTGCCACGGCGACGAGGCCGGACGCACCCAGCGCGGCAACAACAACGCCTACTGCCAGGACTCCGAACTGACCTGGGTGCACTGGGACGGGGACGGTGCCGACGCCTCCCTGCTGGAGTTCACCCAGGCCATGATCTGGCTGCGCCGCGACCACCCGGTCTTCCGCCGCCGCCGCTTCTTCCACGGCCGCCCGGTCTCCGGCACCCACGACGACCTCACCGA
This sequence comes from Kitasatospora fiedleri, assembly GCF_948472415.1. Classification (NCBI taxonomy): domain Bacteria; kingdom Bacillati; phylum Actinomycetota; class Actinomycetes; order Kitasatosporales; family Streptomycetaceae; genus Kitasatospora; species Kitasatospora fiedleri. The sequence goes on from NZ_OX419519.1 coordinate 1,986,434, forward strand.
CATCGCCTGGTTCACCCCGGCCGGCGAGGAGATGACCAAGCGGGACTGGTCCACCACCTACGCGAAGTCGCTGACCGTCTTCCTCAACGGCAACGCGATCTCCGAACCCGACCGGCGCGGCGGCAAGATCGTCGACGACTCCTTCCTGCTGCTGTTCAACGCCCACTTCGAGCCGCTCACCTTCACCGTCCCGGCCGGGCACGGCGAGGCCTGGCAGGTCGTCGTCGACACCGCGCTGCCCACCCTGCCGCCGCGCGGCACCGGCCCCCGGGTCAAGGCCGGCGACACCCTGCGCCTGCCCGACCGCGCCCTGATGGTGCTCCAGCGCCCCGCGTGACCCCGCGCGCTCCGGTTCGCCCCGACCCTTCGGTCTGCGGGCGCTCCGGGGCGGGTACCCCCTCCGCACTGCGGAACCGCAGACCGGAGGGGGTACGGAATGTCTCGTCGGTGGTTGGTGACCGGCTGTTCGTCGGGGTTGGGGCTGGCGCTCGCGCGGGCGGTGGCGGCGGCCGGGGACCGGATCGTGGCGACCAGCCGGGGGGCCTCGCCGCTGGACGCGCTGGCGGCGGAGTTCCCCGGGCAGGTGGTGCCGGCCCGGCTGGAGCTGCGCAGCGCGGCGGACTGCGCGGCGGCGGTGGAGCTGGCCCGCACCCGCCTGGGCGGGGTGGACGTGCTGGTGAACAACGCCGCCGTCGGCCTGTTCGGGGCGGTGGAGGAGGTCTCGGACGCGGAGCTGCGCGACCAGCTGGAGGTGCTGGCGGTGGCGCCCTGGCGGCTGGCCCGGCTGGTGCTGCCGGTGATGCGGGCGCAGGGCGGCGGGCACGTCGTGAACGTCTCCTCGGTCGGCGGCCGGATGGCCTTCCCGGGCCTGGGGGCGTACGTGGCGGGCAAGTTCGCGCTGGAGGGGATGAGCCTGGCGCTGGCGGCGGAGGCGGCGGCGTTCGGGGTGCGGGTGACGGTGGTCGAGCCGGGCGGCTTCGCCACCTCGTACGGGAACGCGCTGACCGAGTCGGCGGCGAAGCTGCCGGAGTACGGGCCGGTGCTGGCGCCGATGCACGCGGCGCTGCGCGGCATGGCCGGGTCCGCGGAGCTGAACCGGCCGGAGGCGTTCGCCGAACTGGTGCTGCGCGCGGTGGCCGCGCCGGCGGGCCCGGTGCGGCTGCCGGTGGGGCCGGACGCGTACGCGATGCTGGAGGCGGCGCTGGCCGGGGAGGCGGCGGAGCTGGCGGCGGCTCGGGCGCTGGCGGACGAGGGGGCGGCGGCCCGGGCGGGCGAAGGAGCGGCGGCCCGGGCGGGCGAGGGGGTCGCCGAGCCCGACCCGGTCTGAGGGCGCGCCCCCCGTTCGGCGCAGTGGACGGTAGGTCCGGGGCGGCCAGGGTAGGCATGCGGGTATGACGTCAGCCGCCGCACGCCCCGAGACTGCCGGCATCCCGACGGCCAGTTACCGGCTCCAGCTGCAGCCGGAGTTCACCCTGCACGACGCCCGCCGGGCGGTGCCGTACCTGGCGGCGCTCGGCGTGTCGCACCTGCACCTGTCGCCGCTGCTGGAGGCGGTGGCCGGCTCCACGCACGGCTACGACACGCTCGACCACAGCCGGATCAGCGAACAGCTCGGCGGTGAGCGGGCGCTGCGCGAGCTGGCCGCGGAGGCGGCGGCCCACGGGCTGGCGCTGATCGCGGACGTGGTGCCCAACCACATGGCGCTGCCGGTGCCGGAGCGGCTGAACGGGCCGCTGTGGCAGGTGCTGCGGAACGGCCCGGACGACCCGTTCGCGGACTGGTTCGACATCGACTGGGCCGCCCAGCCCGGCCCGGTGGACGCCCCGGAGCGCGGGCGGCTGCTGCTGCCGCTGCTGGGCGACCGGCTGGGCGCGGTGCTGGACCAGCTGGCGGTGGACGGCGACGTGCTGCGCTACCACGACCACGCGTTCCCGCTGCGGCCCGGCACCGAGGGCCTGCCGCTGGCGGAGCTGCTGGAGCGGCAGTGGTACCGGCTGTGCTGGTGGCAGCTGGCCGACGAGCAGGTCAACTACCGGCGCTTCTTCACCGTCAACGACCTGATCGCCGTCCGGGTGGAGGTCCCGGAGGTGTTCGAGGCCACCCACGGGGTGCTGCTGCGGCTGCACCGGGAGGGCGTGCTGGCGGGCTTCCGGATCGACCACCCGGACGGGCTGGCCGATCCGCGCGGCTACCTGCGGCGGCTCGCGGAGGCCACCGGCGGGGCGTACACGGTGGTGGAGAAGATCCTGACCGGGGACGAGGCGCTGCCCGCGGACTGGCCGTGCGCGGGGACGACCGGGTACGACGCGCTGCGCCGGATCGACGGGGTGCTGACCGACCGGCGGGGCGCGGAGAAGCTGTTCGCGGCCTACCGGCGGGACGTGGGCGAGGCGGCGGACCCGGCGGCGGCCGGCCGGGCCGGGCGGGCCGAGATGGTCGCGCCGGGCGGGGCGCTGGCGGCGGAGACGGACCGGCTGGTGCGCCTGGTGGGGCGGATCTGCGCGGACGGGCCGGAGCTGGCGGACCACTCGCCGCTGGCGGTGCGCCGGGCGCTGGAGGGGCTGCTGACCGGCTACCCGGTGTACCGGCCGTACGTGGTGCCGGGCGAGCCGGCCCCGCCGGAGGCGGTGGCGGCGCTGGCGGCCCCGGTGGACGCCCCCGCCACCGAGCGGCTGGTGCGGGAGCTGGCGCTGGGCGCGCTGGGGCGGTCGGCGGCGAAGGACGAGTTCTGCCACCGGTTCGGGCAGACCGCGTCGGCGGTGGCGGCCAAGGGCGTGGAGGACACCGCGTTCTACCGGTTCAACGCGCTGCTGTCGCTGAACGAGGTGGGCGGCCTGCCGGAGCGGCCGGGCGTGTCGGTGGAGGAGTTCCACCGCTGGTGCGCCGAGCAGGACCGGCTGTGGCCGGCCTCGATGACGGCGCTGTCCACGCACGACACCAAGCGCAGCGCGGACGCCCGGGCCCGGCTGGCGGTGCTGGCGGAGCTGCCGGAGGTGTGGGCGGCGGAGTGCGCGGCGTGGACGCTGGCGGCCGGGCCGTGCGCGGACCGCTCCACGGCGTGGCTGCTGTGGCAGACGCTGCTGGCGGCGTGGCCGGTGTCCGAGGAGCGGCTGCTGGGGGTGGTGCTGAAGTCGGTGCGGGAGGCGAAGCGGCGCACCTCGTGGAAGGACCCGGACGAGTCCTTCGAGCGCGGGCTGGAACGGTACGTGCGGGGGGCGCTGGCCAATCCGGGGCTGTGCCCGCGGATCGCCGGGTTCGCCGGGCTGATCGCGCCGTTCGCCCGGGTGAACTCGCTGTCGGCGGCGCTGCTGCACCTGCTGGCGCCGGGCGTGCCGGACGTGTTCCAGGGCGGCGAGGAGCCGCTGTACACGCTGGTCGACCCGGACAACCGGGCGCCGGTGGACCTGGGCGCGCTGGCGGTGCGGCTGACCGACTCGCCGGAGCCGCGCCCGGGCGACCTGGCCCGGGAGAAGCTGCACCTGACCACCACCGCCCTGCACCTGCGCCGCTCCGGCCCGCTGGGCTCGTACCGGCCGGTGGCGGCCCGGGGCCCGGCCGCCGGGCACCTGGTGGCGTTCGGGCGCGGCGAGCGGGTGCTCGGCGCGGCGACCCGGCTGCCGTACGGGCTGCACCGGGCGGGCGGCTGGCGCGAGACGGTGCTGGAGCTGCCGCCGGGGCGCTGGACGGACCTGCTGACCGAGCGGCACTTCACCGGCGGCACCGTCGAACTCTCGTATCTCTTCCGGCAGTCGCCGGTCGCACTGCTCGCGGAGGGGTCCTGATGCGGTACCGGGTGTGGGCACCGGAGGCCAAGGTGGTCGAGGTGGAGGTCGGGGCGATCCCGTACCTGCTGGAGCGCGACCCGGCCCGGCCGGGCTGGTGGCACGGGGAGGCGCCGGAGGGCGACTACGGCTTCCGGCTGAACGGGGGCCGGGCGCTGCCCGACCCGCGCTCGGCGTGGCAGCCGTTCGGCCCGGACGGGCTGAGCCGCCGGGTCGACCACGGCGCGTTCGCCTGGTCGGAGACGGCCTGGCGGGGGCGCCCGCTGCCGGGCGCGGTGGTGTACGAGCTGCACGTGGGCACGTTCACCGCCGGGGGGACGTTCGACGCGGCGGCCGAGCGGCTCGACCACCTGGTCGACCTGGGCGTGGACTTCGTCGAGCTGATGCCGGTGTGCGCGTTCCCGGGCCGCTCCGGCTGGGGGTACGACGGGGTGGACCTGTGGGCGGTGCACGAGCCGTACGGCGGGCCGGACGGGCTGAAGCGGTTCGTGGACGCGGCGCACCGGCGCGGGCTGGGCGTGGTGCTGGACGTGGTGCACAACCACCTCGGTCCCTCGGGCAACTACCTGCCGCAGTACGGCCCGTACTTCACCGACCGGCACCAGACGCCGTGGGGCTCCGCGGTCAACCTGGACGCGCCGGGCTCGGACGAGGTGCGGGCGTTCCTGATCGGCAGCGCGCTGTCCTGGCTGCGCGACTACCGGATCGACGGGCTGCGGCTGGACGCGGTGCACGCCCTGGTGGACACCCGGGCCCGGCCCTTCCTGGAGGAACTCGCCGCCGAGGTCGAGAAGTTGGCGCAGGCCACCGGCCGGCCGCTGTTCCTGGTCGGCGAGTCCGACCTGAACGACCCGCGCACCACCGCCGCCCGGGAGGCGGGCGGCCTGGGCCTGGACGCGCAGTGGAGCGACGACTTCCACCACGCGCTGCACTGCCTGCTGACCGGCGAGTCGCAGGGCTACTACGCGGACTTCGCCGCCGACCCGTACGCGGCGGTGGCGAAGACGCTCACCCGGGGTTCTTCCACGACGGGAGCTGGTCCTCGTTCCGGGGCCGCTCGCACGGCCGCCCGTTCCCGGCCGGGCACGGGCACCGGCTGCTGGGCTTCGCCCAGTCCCACGACCAGGTCGGCAACCGGGCCGTCGGCGACCGACTGTCGGCCGCGCTGCCGCCGGGGCGGCTGGCGGCGGCGGCCGCGCTGGTGCTGACCTCGCCGTTCACGCCGATGCTGTTCATGGGCGAGGAGTGGGGCGCGGGCACCCCGTGGCAGTACTTCACCGACCACACCGACCCGCGGCTGGCCGAGGCGGTCCGGCAGGGGCGGCGCCGGGAGTTCGCCGGGCACGGCTGGCGGGCCGAGCAGGTGCCGGACCCGCAGAGTCCGGACACGGTGGCCGCCTCCACCCTGGACTGGGCCGAGCCGAAGCGCACTCCGCACGCCGAACTGCTGTCCTGGTACCGGGAGTTGATCCGACTGCGGCGGGACGCCCCGGAACTGTCGGACGGCGACCTGGCCGCGGTGCGGGTCCGCTACGACGCGGCGGCCGGCTGGCTGGCGGTGCACCGGGGCCGCTACCGGGTGCTGGTGCGGCTCGGCGGCTCCGCGCAGCCGCTGACCGTCCCGCTGGAGGGCGGGTTCGCCGCGCTGGAGGCGGCGTTCGGGGAGGTGGCGGTCGGCGGGGCGGCGACCGGCGGGGCTGCGGCCGGCCCGGGCGGCGCGGTGCTGCTCGGGCCGGACGCGGTGGCGGTGGTGCGCACCGCGTAGGCGGCGGGCCTCCGTCCGGCACGGGCGCGCGGTGGGCGGTGGGCGGTGCGCGGTGAGCGGTGGGCGGTGGGCGGTGCGCGGTGAGCGGTGGGCGGTGGGCGGTGCGCGGCGGCTACCAGAGGTACTCGCTGATCCGGGTGTGCAGCCCGGCGGCGTCCAGGCCGTACGCGGCCAGGTGCTCCGGGATCGAGCCGTAGTGCCGGTGCTCGGCCACCGGCACGCCCAGGGCCAGCACCCGGTGCGGCAGGTCGCCGAGCGCCAGGTGCGCGGCGCGCTCGGAGGTGCCCGCCAGGTAGGGCTCCACCAGGACCGCGTCGGCCCGCTCGCCGAGCGCGGCGCGCAGGCCCGCGGCGTCGAACGGGCGGACGGTGGCCGCGTACAGCACCGTCACGTCGAGCGTCTCGGTGGCTTCCAGCACGGCGTCCAGCATCGGGCCGACCGCCAGCACCGTGCCCGCGTGCCGGGAGCCCTGGCGGACGGTCAGGAAGCGTCCGGGGGCGACGGGCCGGGCCTCGGCGTTCTGGTGCGCGGAGAGCCGGACGTACTGGAGGGTGTCGCCCGCCGCGACGGCGTGCCGCAGCAGCAGGTCGGCCTCGGCGGGGTGGCCGGGGACGTGGACGTGCCAGTCGGGGAGGGTGTCGAGCAGCGCGACGTCGCCCGGGGACATGTGGGTGCGGCCGCCGGCCGGCCAGTCGTAGGAGCCGGCCGCGCTCACCAGGACCGCGCCGACGCCCTGGTGCACCAGGTCCAACTTCACCTGCTCGAAGGGCCGTTCGACCAGGAAGCTGGCGAAGGTGTGGGCGATCGGCCGCATTCCGGTCAGCGCCAGGCCGCCCGCCACGCCGATCAGCAGCTGCTCGCGGATGCCGACGTTGACCACCCGGTCGGGGTGGGCGCGGGCCGCCCCGGGGAACTGCGCGACCCCGATGTCGGCGAGCACCAGCGCGGTGCGCGGGTCCCGCTCCAGCAGTTCGGTGACGGTCGCGGCGAACTGCTCGCGCATGGTGGCCTCGTGGGTGGCCGGGAAGGTCGCCTCGTGGGTGCTCTGCATGGTCTCTTCTCCCCTGCGGTCAGCTGTGCTTGGGCTCGGTGCGGGCCACCACGACGTGCGGGCGGCCGGGGTGCGGGGCGGTGAACGCCCGGTACAGCTGCTCGTGGTCGCGGCCGTCCACGGTGGCCGTCGACCAGCCCTCGCCGGCGAACCGGGCCGCGATGCCGCCGCTCCAGCCGTGCGTGGCCGAGGAGTTGTCGATCACCAGGGTGTGCAGCCGCTCCAGCCCGTACGCCCCGGCGAAGGCCACCGCCTCGTGGTTGGAGCCCTCGTCGAACTCGGCGTCGCCGATCAGCACCCACACCGCCGGGCCGTCCAGGCCCTGCGCCCGCAGGCCCAGCGCCGTCCCGACCGCCAGCGGCAGGCCGTGCCCCAGCGAGCCGGAGCCGATCTCCGCGCCGGGCACCAGCAGCCGGTCCGGGTGGTGGCCCAGCGGCGAGTCGTAGGCCCCGAAGCTGGACAGCAGCTCGACCGGGAAGAAGCCCTTCGCGGCCAGCACCGCGTAGTACGCCATCGGGCCGTGGCCCTTGGACAGCAGGAACCGGTCGCGGTCCGGCGCGTCCGCGTTGCCCGGGTGCGCGTTCAGCACCCGGTCGTAGAGCACCCACAGCGCGTCCAGGGTGGAGGTCGCGGCCGGGGAGTGCTTCTCGTCGCCGGTCATCAGGGAGATCAGGTGCGGCAGTTCGGCGAAGCCGCCGCCGCGGGTGCGCGTCGCCGCGTCCGTCGTGTGGGCGTTCGCCGTGGGGGCGTTCGCCATGGGGGCGCCCGTCGTGGGGGCGTTCGTGGTGGGGGCGTTCGCCGTGGGGGCACCCGCCGCCGCTTCGTCCGTCGTGGAGTCGCTCGTCATGGGAGAAAGCCTCCGACTTCAAGCGCGCTTGAAGTCAAGCGGGCGCTTCCCGGTACGCTGCGGAGGCATGGCACCCACCCGGCACGACGTCCTCACCATCGGCCAGCTCGCCGAACGCAGCGGCCTGGCCGCCTCCGCGCTGCGCTACTACGAGAGCCTCGGGCTGATCCACTCCGCCCGCACCGCCGGGAACCAGCGCCGCTACCCCCGCACCGCGCTGCGCCGGATCGCCTTCGTCCGGGCCGCCCAGCAGGTCGGGCTCAGCCTGGAGGAGGCCCGCGCCGCCCTCGCCCGGCTGCCCGAGGACCGCGCCCCCAGCACCCGGGAGTGGAACGCCGTGGCCACCGCCTGGCAGCACCGGATCGACCGGCAGATCGCCGAACTCCAGCACATGCGCGCCAAGTTGACCGGCTGCATCGGCTGCGGCTGCCTCTCCCTGACCCGCTGCGGCCTCTACAACGCCGCCGACCGGGCCGGTGCCGCCGGGCCCGGTGCCCGCTACCTGTTCACCCGCGACCCGGACACCGGCCCCGAACCCGGGGCCGACCCCGCCCCGGCGGGCTGATCCGCCGGTTTCCGGACCCGCCGCCCGGCCCGCCGCCGGGCCGTCTATGCTGCCCCCGAAAGCGCGTTCCACCGACGGGGGGCCGGACATGACCGAACATCAGGAAATCGCCCTGGACTGGATGTCCGGCCAGCAGGAGCAGCCGCCCTCCGCCGAGCTGCGCCCCGAGGTGCCGCACCCGGCCCGGATGTACGACTACTACCTCGGCGGCAAGGACAACTTCCCCGCCGACCGGGCCGCCGCCGAACAGGTCCTCTCGATCAGCCCGCTGGTGCGGATCAGCGCCCAGGCCAACCGGGCCTTCCTGCAGCGGGCCGTGCGCACCCTCGCCGAGCAGGGCGTGCGCCAGTTCCTCGACATCGGCACCGGCATCCCCTCCGCCGGGAACACCCACGAGATCGCCCAGGCCGTCGCCCCGTCCGCCCGGGTGGTCTACCTCGACAACGACCCGATCGTGCTGGTGCACGGCCGGGCCCTGCTGGCCGGCGCCCAGCAGGGCAGCGTCAACGTCCTCCAGGCCGACCTGCGCAAGCCCGAGGCGATCCTCGCCGACCCGGCCGTCCGCGACCTGATCGACCTCGACCGGCCGGTCGCCCTCCAGCTGTTCGCCATCCTGCACTTCATCGACGACGCCGACGACCCGTACGCGATCGTCCGCACCCTGGTCGACGCCCTGCCCTCCGGCAGCTACCTGGCCCTCTCGCACGCCACCGGCGACTTCGCCGCCCCCGAGGACGCCGCCAAGGGGCCCGCCGTCTACAAGTCCGCCACCGCGCAGCTCAGCATGCGCACCCGCGAGCAGGTGCTGCGCTTCTTCGACGGCCTCGACCTGCTGGAGCCCGGCCTGGTCACCGCCCCGCTGTGGCGCCCCGACCAGGCCCCGCGGGACACCGACCAGCAGGTCGCCATCTGGGCGGGCGTGGCCCGCAAGCCCTGACCGCGGCCGGAGCCGCCCCGGCGGCGGTGCGATCATGGGCCCACCCGCACCCGTCCGAAGGAGCGCCCGCCGTGACCGCACCGCCGCCCGCCGGGCTCCCGTCCGCCGGAACCCCGGCCGCCGCGCCGCAGCCCGCCGTACCGGCGCTGGTCGACGCCGCCTGGCTGGCCGCCCGGCTCGGCCGCCCCGACCTGGTGGTCCTGGACGCGGGCGTCGGCGCGCACCGGCACCCGCCCGTCCGGATTCCCGGCGCCCGGGCCTTCGACCTCGACGGCGCGCTCTCCGACCACGGCTCCCCGCTGCCGCACACCCTGCCCGCCCCGGCCGACCTCCAGCGCGAGCTGCGCGCCCTGGGCGTCGACCAACGCTCGACCGTGGTGGTGTACGACGGCGCGGGCGTGTACTCCGCCCCGCGCGCCTGGTGGATGCTGCGCGCCGCCGGCCTCGACCGGGCCGCCGTCCTGGACGGCGGCCTGCCCGCCTGGCGGGCCGCCGGACACCCCGTCGACGCCGGGCCGCCCGCCTCCCCCGCCGACGGCCTCCCGGCCGGGGACGTCACCGTCCGGCCGCGCCCCGGCCCGTTCGCCGACCGGGACGCCGTGGCCGCCGCCCTCGCCGACCCCGGCACCGCCGTCCTGGACGCCCGGGCCCGCGACCGGTTCACCGGCGCCGCCCCCGAGCCCCGCCCCCACCTGCGCCGCGGCCACCTGCCCGGCTCCACCAGCCTCCCCTTCACCGAGCTGCTCACCGCCGACGGCCGCTACCTCCCGGTGCCCGAGCTGCGCGCCCGCCTCGCCGCCGCCACCGCCGGCCGCCCCCGCCTGATCGCCTCCTGCGGCTCCGGCGTCACCGCCTGCGTCCTGGCCTTCGCCGCCCACCTCACCGGCCACCCCTCCCCCGCCGTCTACGACGGCTCCTGGTCCGACTGGGGCCGCCCCGAGACCGGCCTGCCGGTCGCGACCGGCGGCTGAGCGCGGCAGGCCCCGGGCGGACGGGGCGCGCGCGGGCCCTCCCGACGGGTCAGCGGCCCTTCACCGCCGCGTCGGCCGCGGCCAGTTCCGGGACGAGGGCGGCGAGTTCGTCGGCGATCCGGGTCAGGTCGGCGTGCGAGCTGCGCAGGTCGAGGCGGCGGTGCTGGCAGTCGGCGAGGGCCGCGAGCGGTTCGGGGAGGCGTTCGGCCCGCAGTCTGGGGGTGTCGCCGACCAGGACGGGGATGACCAGGGCGCCGACGGCGAAGGCTTCGGCTATCTCGCGGCGCGGCCAGTCCTCCGGGTCCTCGACCGCGGGGCGGCCGTCGCGGCCCTGGACGTCGAACCAGCGGGGGCCGACCACGGCGAGCAGGACCGCGCAGTTGCGGACCGCGGCGATCAGCTCCTGCGGGTAGCGGCTGCCGGGGGCGATGGACTTGCTGGCCCGGAACACCTGGTCGCTGCCGAACCGGTAGGACAGTCCGTGGTCGAGCAGCGCGGCGACCGCCTCCTGGTCGCCGGTGCGGTAGTTCACGAAGATCGCGGGCATGGTGCGTCGACCTCTCTGTGCGGGGGTGTCCCGGCGGCGGTCCCGCGCGGGCGAGGGGAAACGGACGGTGGGGCCGACGGGCCGTCAGCAGCTGCCGGTGATCGCCCGGAGCAGGAGGGGCTGGAACTCGCGGACCGCCCGGTTGGCCCGGAACCGCCGCAGTTCGCGGTCGAGCCGGCGCAGGTCGGCGACGACCGTCGCGGAGGGCACGTCGGTGAGGGTGTCGAGCTGTTCGGCCGCGATGGCGCAGGCGTGCTCGGCCTCGCCGGCCCCGGCGTGGGCCAGGGCGCGGCGCAGCCCGTAGCGGACCCGGGCGCGGGCGGCGCGCAGCGGGATGCGGGCGCACTCGCGGTCGAGGACCTCGGCGGCGCGCCGGGCGTGGCCGAGGTCGAACAGGCACCAGCCGGTGGTCATCGCGGCGGGGTCGGCGATGTTGGCGCTGCCGATCACCGGGCCGTCGTCGCGGTCGGCGTCGGCGGTGTCGAGCAGCACCTCGGCCCGTTCCAGGCCGCGCAGGCAGCGGGTGCGGTCGCCGCCGAGGGCGTGGCCCTGGGCCTCGCGGAGCGCGGCGAGGCCGCGGATGCGGGGCGGCAGGCGGCGGTCCTGGGCGGCGGTGGCGAGCGCGACGGTGGTGGCGGCGTCCCCGGCGTAGAAGGTGATCAGGGCGCGGCGGACCAGCGCGTACCCGGCGAGGTGGCGGTTGCCGCCGGCCCGGGCGAGTTCGACGGCCCGCTCGGTGTGCGCGAGGGCGGCGTGCCGGTCGCCCGCCTCCTGCGCCATCCAGCCGCCGAACTCGATGAAGTGGGCGGCGATCAGCAGCAGTTCGGCGCGGGCCCGGCCGTCGCAGCGCAGCGCGATCCGGACGGCGGTCTCGCTCTGCATCTGGAGGGCGGGGACGAGCAGCACCGGGTCGAGGTGCTGGCCGAGCGCCCGGTACTGGGTGAGCTGTTCGCGCAGCAGGGCGGGGACGCCGGGGTCGAGCGCGGTGGGGCGCTGCGGGGGCAGGGCGGCCAGCGCCTCCGGGGCGGGGAGCGCGGGCACCGGCAGGCCCTCGGGCCCGCCGCGCCCGGCGCGCGGCTCGGCGTACCCGGCGCCCGCGTACCCGGCGTACCCGTAGCCGTACCCGTACCCGTACCCGTAGCTGTGGCCGGCCTCGGCCTCGGCGGCCTCGCGGGAGCGGAACCCGACGCCCGGCCCGGTGCGGTGGGCGGCGGCCCGGGCGGTGGGTTCGGGGCGGGTGGCGAGCTGCTGGAGGCGGCCCTCGGCGCCGAGCAGGGCGTCGCAGCGGCGGGCGAGTTCCTGGGACGCCTTGCGCTGGCCGCTCTCGACCTTGCTCAAGTAGCCCTTGCTGTAGCTGAGTTGCCGGGCGAGCCCGTCGAGCGAGAGGCCGTGCGCCTCGCGCAGCCGGCGCAGTTCGGCCCCGAAGCGATGAGACGAGAGCATGCCAAATCACCCCCTGGATGCGTCCCGGGCACACGCGGTGTGCGGGATGTTCGGTTCGGTCCGGGAGCGCTCCCCGGCGCTCCGAGGGAATCTTGGCATGCGACTGATCGCTTCCGGAGCGTTACGGAACGGTTTCCCGTTGCCAATTCCGCTGGCAGGCCGTGCGGCAGGGCGCGAATCGGCCCCTGCCGGGCGACCGGACCCCGATCGGCCCGGCCCCGGAGGCCACGCCCGGGGCGCCGACCGACCCCCGCCACCGACCCCCGCCACCGGCTCCCGCCGGCCGCCGAACCGGAGTCCGGGCGGCCCCGCGCGCTCCGTCCGCCGCCCTCGCGCCTCCCCCCGGGGCCCGCACCGGGCGGCGCGTGGGCCACGTTTGCACGCCCGGTCCGTACGGGGACGAATCACCTGGGACACCGCCCGCTGACCTGGGACGACCCGGGACTCCGCCGATCAGCACGAGGGGAATCCTTTGACCGCGCCGACGCCGCCCGAGGGGATGCCGCCGCACCCCGCCGCCCCACCACCGTCCCCCGCGGGGCCGGCCCCGCCCCGCCGGATCGACCTCCAGGGCTGGAGCGCCGTCATCACCGCCCTGGTCGGCGTCGCCACCCTGGGCGCCGGGTTCGCGGGCGGCTACCTGACCCAGTCGCAGTCCGTCCCCGGCCTCCGGCCGCAGCCGACGGTGACGGTGACCGCTCCCGGCCCGACCGCCCCGGCCCCGGTCGGCACCCTGCCCGCCGCCGTCCGGCCCGGCGTCCCGCCCGTGGTCAGCCCGCCCGTGCTCAGCCCGCCCGTCGACACGCTGCCCAGCGAGGCGCTCGGCAGCCCGGGGGCGAGCGGCACCCAGGTGCTGCTGGCCTCGCCGGACGCCGGGCGCGGCGGGACCAGGACGGTGCTCACCGGGCAGGGGTTCCCGCCCGGCGCGGTGGTGCGGGTCTCCTTCGTCGTCAAGAACGAGTCCGAGCTGGACCAGCGGCTGCGCGACCTGCGCGACACCGAGTCCGACGCCCGCGGCGCCTTCTCCGTCGAGGTGGTCATCCCCGCCGACCTGGGCGGCTACGCGGACATGAACGCCTACCTGCGGGCCCAGGCCGGCACCGGCGGGAAGCCCGTCGAGACGGTCTTCGACCTGCTGCCCTGACCGGCCGTCAGGCCCGGCGCTCCTCCAGCCGCCGCCACAGCTCCTCGACCCGGGCGGTCAACTCCTCCAGGCCGCCGCTGTTGTCGAGGACCAGGTCGGCGACCGCGAGGCGCTCCTCGCGGCCCGCCTGGGCGGCCATCCGGGAGCGGGCCTCGTCCTCGGCCATGCCGCGCAGCTCGACCAGTCGACGCAGCCGCTCCCCGTCCGGGACGTCGACCACCACGACCAGGTCGTACAGCGGGGCCAGGCCGTTCTCGGCGAGCAGCGGGACGTCGTGCACGACGATCGCGTCCGGCCCGGCCGCGGACTCCAGTTCGGCGGAGCGGACCCGCACCAGCGGGTGGACGATCGCGTTCAGCTCCGCCAGCCGGGCCGGCTCGGCGAAGACGATCCGGCCGAGCGCGGGGCGGTCCAGCGCGCCGTCCGGGAGCAGCACGCCGGGCCCGAACTCGGCGGCGACGGCGGCCAGTCCGGGCGTCCCGGGGGCGACCACCTCGCGGGCGATCACGTCCGAGTCGACGATCACCGCGCCGCGCGCGGCCAGTTGGCGGGAGACCTCGCTCTTGCCCGCGCCGATCCCGCCGGTCAGTCCGATCCTCAGCATGCCGCCAGGCTACCGGCCCCCGGCGCCGGCCCGCCGCGGCGGGCCGGGCCCACCGGCGCGCCCGCGGATGCGCGCGGGAGCCCGGCGGTGCCCGTTTCCTGATGCCACGTCAGTTCCGGAGCCTGACGCGCCGTCAGATGCCCTTTCGGGCAAGGGGGTTCAGTCGAGGTCGAGGGACTCCCCGGCCGCCAGCGTCCGGTACTCCACGCCGCCGGTGCCGGGGCCCTGCGGGCCGAGCAGCCGTCCGTGGACGGCCTGTCCGGCCTCGCTGAGCGTCGCCTCGTGGATCGCCACCGCCTGCCGGGGCTGGGTCTCGCGCAGGTAGTCGACCAGTTCGCCGGCCCGCAGCCAGGGCGCGCCGAGCGGCAGCAGCAGGGTGTCGACGGTGTCCGGCGGGAGGGTCAGCGCGTCGCCCGGGTGGAAGGCCCGGCCGCCGAGCAGGAAGCCGATGTTGGGGATGCGCGGGATGTCGGGGTGGATCTCGGCGTGCCACTCGCCGTGCACCGTCACCGGCAGGCCGTCCAGGTCGAACGCGTCGCCGTCGCCGACCACCGTCACCCGGGCGCCGATGCCCTCCAGCTGCCGGGCCACCGCCGAGTTGGTGTACACCCGCAGGCCCGGGTTGGCCTCGACGGCGGCCCGGACCTGCTGCTCGGTGAAGTGGTCGGCGTGCTCGTGGGTGATCAGCAGGGCGTTCACGTCCGCCACCACCTCCGTCCCGCTGAACATGCCGGGGTCGATCAGCGCCGCCCCCGCGCGCGTGCTCGATCCGGACGCAGGCGTGGCCGAACTTCGTCAGTCGCATGCGGCCAGCCTACGACCACGGCCCGGCGGGTCCGGCTACGGCGCACCCACCAGGCGGCGGCGCTCCGCCAGCCGCGGCGCGGGCAGCACCACCGGGCGCAGCGGCGGCAGCTCGACGTGCTCGTGCAGGCCGACGATCCGGTGCAGGCGGCGCAGCGGGGCGGGCGCCCACCAGTTGAGCCGGCCGAACAGCGTCATGGTGGCGGGCACCAGCAGGGTCCGCACCAGGGTGGCGTCCACCGCGACGGCCACCGCCAGCGCGATGCCCATCTGCTTGACCATGAGCATCTGTCCGGCGGCGAACCCGGCGAACACGATCACCATCAGCAGCCCGGCCGAGGTGATGATCCGACCGCTGCGCTGCAGGCCGAGCTGCACCGATCTCGCGCAGTCGTACCCCTGGTCGTGCAGTTCCTTGATCCGCGAGAGCAGGAACACCTCGTAGTCCATCGACAGCCCGAACGCGAAGGCGAACACCAGCACCGGGATCACCGTCTCCAGGCCGCCGGTCGGCGTGAACCCGAGCAGCGAGCTGAAGTACCCGTGCTGGAACACCAGGGTCAGCGCGCCCAGCGACGCCCCCAGCGAGAGCACGTTCATCAGCAGCGCCTTCACCGGCAGCACCACCGACCCGGTCATCAGGAACAGCAGCACCAGCGTCCCGGCCGCGACCAGGCCCAGCGCCCACGGCCCGCGCGAGCCGATCTCGTGCTGGAAGTCCACCAGCGACGCCGCGTCGCCCGTCACGTACGTCTCCAGGCCGCCGCGCTCGGAGCGCAGCTCGCCGACCACCCGCTTGGCCCCGGCGCCCTGCGGGTCGCCCTTGACCAGCACGTCCACGGTCTGCACGCCGTCCGAGACCGGCACCACCGAGCGGACGCCCGCCACGCCCGGCAGCTTCGCCACCACGTCGTCCGCGTACCGCTGGGCCTGCTGCGCCGTCCCCTCGACGACCACCTGCACCGGTGCCGGGACCTGCCCGGGGAAGCGCGCTTCGACCGTCTCGGCGACCTGCCGGGACGCGAAGCTCTTCGGCAGCACGTCCGCCCCCGAGTTGCGGAAGTGCGAGCCCAGGAACGGCGCCCCCGCCGCCAGCAGCAGCGCCACGCAGGCCAGCATCACCGGCACCGCCCGGCGCTGCACCCGGCGCACCGTCCGGGAGAAGAACCCCTCGTCCGGGACGGGCGCGGTCGGCGCCTTGATCCGCCGCCCCATGAAGCCCAGCAGCGCCGGCACCAGGGTCAGCGCCGCCGCCACCGCGATCACCACCACGCTCACGCCCGCCACCGCGACCGCCCGGAACACCGGGCTGGTGAAGACGAACAGGCCGCTCAGCGCGACCGCCACCGTCAGCCCCGAGAACGCCACCGTCCGGCCGGCCGTGGCCGCCGTGCGCTCCACCGCCTGCGCGGTGTCCGCGCCGTGGCCGCGCTCCTCCCGGAACCGGTTCACCATCAGCAGCGCGTAGTCGATCGACAGGCCCAGGCCCAGCACCGTCGCGATCGGCAGCACCGAGGTGTCGATGTCCATCAGCTTGCTGAACCCGAACATCGCCAGCAGCGCCCCGCCCACCGAGGCGATCGCCCCGATGCCCGGCAGCCCCGCCGCGGCCAGCCCGCCGAACACCAGCACCATCACCACCAGGGTGAGCGGCAGCGTCACGATCTCGCCGAACCTGGTGTCCTTCGCGGTCTGGTCCTTCACCTCCTGCTGGAGCACCAGGTCGCCGCCGACCACGGTGCGCGCGCCGTCCGCGTCGATCCGCTCCAGCCGGTCGGTCACCGCCGCCAGCTGCTTCGCCGTCGACCCGTCCGCCATCCGCACGCTCACCAGCGACGCCCGGCCGTCGCTCGCGGTCAGCTGCCCGCCCGTCCCGTACGTGTCCGCCACCGAGACCACGCCCGGCAGCTTCGCCACCTCCGCGCTCGCCCCCTCGACCGCGGCCCGCACCCCCGGGTCGCCCACCGCCGGCCCGTCCACCACCGCCGTCACCGTGCCCTGCACCGGGTCCGCCGCCTGCACGACCGCCGTTCCGGCGGCCGACTCCGACCCGCCGCTGCCGGTGGCCGCCACCGACCCCTCGAACACCCGCCCGCCGAACACCACCCCCACCGCGAGCACCAGCGCCCAGAACGCCAGCACCCAACGCCGGTGCCGGAAACACACTCGCCCCAGCGCGGCCAACCGACCGGAAACCTGGGAAACCTGGACCTCTGCTGCGGTGGAGCGGGAGCTGCGCATGCGGGGAGCCTTTCGGACAAGTCCCCTCAATGTATGGGTGACTACGCTTTCGTCCTATAGGCGGACGATGAGCCTCATCTCACAATCCCCTTCACATAAACGCCACTTAAGCTCCGCACCACCTCCCCGCCGCACCCCTCCCGGCTCGCCGGGCGGGGCGGGGTCAGGACGCGTCCAGGAGGGCGGCGGCGAGCAGGCCGGCCAGCCACTCCTGGTAGGCGTCGGCGGACCATCCGCGGCCCGCGGTGAGCTGGGTGAACAGCTGCGGCCCGGTCAGGGCCCAGCAGGCGTCGGCGAGGCGCGCGGTGTCGCTGCCGGGCGGCAGGACGCCGGCGCCGGCGAGGTGGCCGACGAAGGCGGTGACGCCCGTCAGCCGCTCCCGCTCGCTGAGCGCCAGCACCTCCGCGACCTCGGGCCCCGCCTGGACGAGCAGCCCGAACAGCGGGGCCAGCCGCTCGTGGACGCCCCGGACGAACCCGGCGTAGCGCCGGAGCTTCACGGCCGGGTCCCGGGCCTCCCACACCGCCCTGAGCTCGGGCCGCTCGGCCATCGCCACCGGCTCGTCGTCCCCGGCGAGCGTGGTGTCCCAGAGCGCCTTGACCAGCCCGGTCTTGCCGCCGAACGACTTGTAGACCGTCTCCGGGAGACCCCGGCCCGCTCGGCGACGGCGCGGACGGTCGCGGCCCGGTAGCCCTCCGCGAAGAGCAGCTCCCGGCACGCGGCCAGCACCGCGGCGCGGTTGCGCCGGGCGGCCTCCTGCCGGCGGCTGGCGTCGTAGGGCCTGCGCGGAGCGTCGGGCGCCACGGGACCCCTCCTCCCTGAATCCATTACAGTTAGCTGTATCGAAAGTTCGATCCGCCCCCGCGCCGCCGGAGGAACGCATGCCCCGCCCCGTCCCCCACGTCCAGCCCGGCATCGCTCCGGGCGTCGACCGCCTCGGCGACCACGTCGTCAACTTCTACCTCGTCCACCACCCGGACGGGCTGGTCCTGGTCGACGCGGGGCTGCCCGCCCACCTCGGACAGCTGCGCGAGCACCTGGCCCGACTGGGCCGGACCCCGGCCGACGTCCGCGCCGTGCTGCTCACCCACGCCCACCCCGACCACACCGGCCTGGCCCACCCGCTGCGGCGGGCCGGGGCCGACGTCCGAATCCACCAGCGGGACGCGGCCATCCTGCACGACGGCCCGCGCAGCGCCCTGCGCCACGCCGCACCCGAGCGCTCCATGCTGCCCTACCTGCTGCGCCGCCCCGCCGCGACCGGCACCGTGCTGCACCTCGCCCGCAAGGGCGCCTTCACCGCCCCCGCGGTGCCGGACGTCCGGACCTTCACCAACGACCAGCGGCTGGAGGACGTGCCCGGCGCGCCGCAGACCGTCGCGCTGCCCGGCCACACCCCGGGCAGCACCGCCTACCTGTTCCCCGACCGCGGCCTGCTGTTCACCGGCGACGCCCTGGTCACCCACGACGGTCTGACCGGACGCACCGGCCCCGGCCTGGTCTGCCGCGGCTTCACCCACGACGGCGCCGCGGCCCTGGCCGCCCTCGACCGCATCGCCGAACTGACCGCCGCCACCGTGCTCCTGCCCGGCCACGGCCGACCGACCACCGACGACGTCCGCACCGTCGCCCACCTGGCCCGACAGACCGGCCTGCACTGAACGGCCCCCTCCGCCGCACCACGGCACCTCCCCCGGTGCGCGCACGGGCGGACGGCGGACGGGCGGACGGGCGGACGGGCGGACGGGCGGACGGGCGGACGGCGGAGAAAACAGCAACCCCCGCCCAGGGAGACCCTGGACGGGGGTTGCCGTCAGTCAGCTACGCGCAGCAGCCGAAGCGGGGTGCTTCAGCTCTGGCCGCCGGCCAGCTTCTCGCGGAGCGCGGCCAGGGCCTCGTCCGAGGCGAGCGCGCCGGAGGTCTCGTCGCTGCTGGAGGAGTACGAGCCGCCACCACCGGAGACCGGGGCCTCCTCGCCCGACTCGGCCGCAGCGGCGGCGTCGGCCTCGCGGGACTTGATGACCTGGGCCTGGTGCTGCTCGAAGCGGGCCTGGGCCTCGGCGTACTGCCGCTCCCACTCCTCGCGCTGCTTCTCGAAGCCGGGCAGCCAGTCGTTCGCCTCGGGGTCGAAGCCCTCCGGGTAGATGTAGTTGCCCTGGTCGTCGTAGGACGCGGCCATGCCGTACAGGGTCGGGTCGAACTCGACCGACGCCGGGTCGGCACCGAGGGACTCGTTGGCCTGCTTCAGCGAGAGGCTGATGCGGCGGCGCTCGAGGTCGATGTCGATGACCTTGACGAAGATCTCGTCGCCGACCTGGACGACCTGCTCCGGGATCTCGACGTGGCGCTCGGCCAGCTCGGAGATGTGGACCAGGCCCTCGATGCCCTCGTCCACGCGGACGAACGCACCGAACGGAACCAGCTTGGTGACCTTACCCGGGACGACCTGCGAGATCTGGTGGGTCCGGGCGAACTGCTGCCACGGGTCCTCCTGGGTCGCCTTCAGCGACAGGGAGACGCGCTCGCGGTCCATGTCCACGTCGAGAACCTCGACGGTGACCTCCTGGCCGACCTCGACAACCTCGTTCGGGTGGTCGATGTGCTTCCAGGACAGCTCGGAGACGTGCACCAGACCGTCGACGCCGCCGAGGTCGACGAACGCACCGAAGTTGACGATCGAGGAGACGACGCCGGAGCGCACCTGGCCCTTCTGCAGGGTGGTGAGGAAGGTCTGGCGGACCTCGCTCTGGGTCTGCTCCAGCCAGGCGCGGCGGGACAGGACCACGTTGTTGCGGTTCTTGTCCAGCTCGATGATCTTCGCCTCGAGCTCCTTGCCCACGTAGGGCTGGAGGTCGCGGACGCGGCGCATCTCGACCAGCGAGGCCGGGAGGAAGCCGCGGAGGCCGATGTCGAGGATGAGACCACCCTTGACGACCTCGATGACGGTACCGGTGACGATGCCGTCCTCTTCCTTGATCTTCTCGATCGTGCCCCAGGCGCGCTCGTACTGCGCACGCTTCTTGGACAGGATCAGGCGACCCTCCTTGTCCTCCTTCTGGAGAACCAGGGCCTCGATGTTGTCGCCAACGGAGACAACCTCGTGGGGGTCGACGTCGTGCTTGATCGAGAGCTCGCGGGACGGGATGACACCCTCGGTCTTGTAACCGATGTCGAGGAGCACCTCGTCACGGTCGACCTTCACGATGACGCCCTCAACGATGTCGCCGTCGTTGAAGTACTTGATGGTCTCGTCGATCGCGGCGAGGAACGCGTCCGCGTCGCCGATGTCGTTGACCGCAACCTGCGGGGTGGTGCTGACAGAGGTGTCGGTGGGGCTCGTCATTAGGAAAAGGGCTCCGGTACGGACATGAAGTCGTAGGTAATGCCACGCGGGGGCCCTGATCGCTCCCACCGAAAGCCGTACAGGCCAGAGAACGGCCCACCGAAAGGACTCCCGCAGTAACAGGATTCCCGGCGTCCGTCTGACGACCGTGGGGTCTTCGACAGATGCGAGCGCGACCTGCTCCGTCCGAGGCGCGCAGGCCCGCAGCGCAACTTGTAGCATACGGGGACACCCCGGCACGGTCAACGCCGAAGCCGACGAGACCGGTAGAGCCCGGGACGGATCAGGCCATATCCTCCAACAGCGCTTCTCACCGCGCCTGGAACACCGGCCCTACCCCGGATGCCACCGCCCGATCCGGCCCCCGTACGGGGCCGGCTCCGCAGCAGCAGCGCTTCCGCAAGCCCACAGCCTACGTGACGGATTCCATGACCCACTCCACCGCCCCCGGCCCCGACGAGCCCCGCGACGACGAGCCCGGCGGGTACGACCCGTCCGCGTACGACGTGCCCTCCGCGCCCCGGGGGGAGGCGCGGGAGGACGGACCGGACGAGGAGGACGGCGACGAGGCGCTGCGGCGGGAGGCCGGGGAGCGCGAGTCGAGCCGGGCCAGCCGGCACTGGTGGGACCGGAACGCGGACGACTACCAGGACGAGCACGGCGAGTTCCTCGGGGACGACCGGTTCACCTGGTGCCCGGAGGGGGTGGACGAGGCCGAGGTGCGGCTGCTCGGCGAGCCCGCCGCGCTCGAGGGCGCGGACGTGCTGGAGATCGGCTCCGGCGCCGCGCAGTGCTCGCGCTGGCTGGCCGCCCGGGGGGCCCGGCCGGTCGCGCTGGACATCTCCTACCGGCAGTTGCAGCACTCCCGCCGGATCGACCTGGGCCGCGGGCTGGCGCCCGTCGCGGTGGTGCAGGCGGACGCGGCGGTGCTGCCGTTCGCGGACGGCTCGTTCGACCACGCGTGCTCGGCGTACGGCGCGGTGCCGTTCAGCGCGGACACCGCGCGGCTGATGCGCGAGGTGCACCGGGTGCTGCGGCCGGGCGGGCGGTGGGTGTTCTCGGTGACCCACCCGATCCGCTGGGCGTTCCCGGACGAGCCCGGGGTGGAGGGGCTGACCGCCACCTCCTCGTACTTCGACCGCACCCCGTACGTCGAGCAGGACGAGCAGGGCACCGCCACCTACGTCGAGCACCACCGGACGCTCGGCGACCGGGTCCGCGAGCTGGTCGCGGCCGGGTTCACCCTGCTGGACCTGGTCGAGCCGGAGTGGCCCGAGGAGTTGGCGCAGGAGTGGGGCGGCTGGAGCCCGCTGCGCGGCCGGCACATCCCCGGCACGGCGATCTTCGTCGCCCGGCGGAACGGCTGAGCGCGGTGCGCCCCGGGGGGCTCGAACTGCCGGTCCGCACCGCCCTGCCCGCCCTCGCCCGGGCCCTGGACGAGTCCGGCGCGGCCGTGCTGTCCGCGCCGCCCGGCACCGGCAAGACCACGCTGGTGCCGCTCGCCCTGGCCGGCCTGCTCGACCCGGACGGGCCGCCGCGCCGGGTGCTGGTCGCCGAACCGCGCCGGCTCGCGGTCCGGGCGGCGGCCCGGCGGATGGCCTGGCTGCTGGACGAACCGGTCGGCCGGACGGTCGGGTTCACCGTGCGCGGCGAGCGCCGGGTCGGACCCGGCACCCGGGTCGAGGTGGTCACCACCGGCGTCCTGCTGCAACGCCTCCAGCGCGACCCCGAACTGCCCGGCGTGGACGCGGTGGTGCTCGACGAGTGCCACGAACGCCACCTGGACGCCGACACCGCGCTCGCCTTCCTGCTGGACGTCCGGGCCGCGCTGCGCCCCGAACTGCGCCTGCTGCTGGCCTCCGCCACCGCCGACACCGACGCCTGGGCCGAACTGCTGGGCGGCGCCCCGGTGGTGGCCGCCGAGGGCGTCGCGCACCCGGTGGCGACGGTGTGGGCCCCGCCGCCGACCGCGGTCCGCCCGCCGCACGGGACGCGGGTCGACCCGGCGCTGCTGTTGCACGTCGCGGCGACGGTGCGCCGGGCGCTGGCCGAACGGGACGGCGACGTGCTGTGCTTCCTGCCGGGGGTCGGCGAGATCGCCCGGGTGGCCGGGCAGTTGGCCGCCGAGGACGTCGAGGTGCTGCCGCTGCACGGGCAGGCGCCGCAGGCCGTGCAGGACGCCGCGCTCGGCCCCGGCGGGCGGCGGCGGGTGGTGCTGGCCACCTCGGTCGCCGAGTCCTCGCTGACCGTGCCCGGCGTGCGGGTCGTGGTCGACTCCGGACTGACCCGGGAGCCGCGCACCGACCACGCCCGCGGCCTGTCCGGGCTGGTCACCGTCCGCACCTCGCTGGCCGCCGCCCGGCAGCGGGCCGGCCGCGCCGGCCGGGAGGCCCCGGGCACCGTGTACCGCTGCTGGGCGGAGGCCGAGGACGCCCGCGCCGCCCGCTTCCCCACCCCCGAGATCGCGCTCGCCGACCTCACCTCCTTCGCCCTCCAGGCCGCCTGCTGGGGCGACCCGGACGCCACCGGCCTCACCCTCCCCGACCCGCCGCCCGCCGGCGCGATGGCCGCCGCCCGCGACGTCCTGCGCGCCCTCGCCGCCGTCGACCCCGCCGGCCGCCCCACCGACCGCGGCCGCGCCATCGCCCGCACCGGCCTGCACCCCCGCCTCGCCCGCGCCCTGCTCGACGGCGCCCCCGCGGTCGGCCCGCGCCGCGCCGCCGAACTCGTCGCCCTCCTCTCCGAGGAACCCCCGCGCGCCCTCGGCGACGACCTCGCCGAGATCCACCGCACCGTCCGCCGCTCCACCGACCCGTACGCCCGCCGCTGGAAGGACGAGACCCGCCGCCTCGAACACGCCCTGACGGACCCGTCCGCGCAGCCCGCCGAGCGCGGGGCGGCGGGACGGCCGGGCCCGGACGGCACGACGGAACGACCGGTCGGGAAAGGCGCGACAGCCGCCGACAGCCCCGGGGTGCGCGCCGACCGGGGGGCCGCCGGCTCCGGGCTGTCGGACGGTGCCGCCGCCGGGCTGGTGGTCGGGCTGGCCTACCCGGAGCGGGTGGCGCGGGCCCGGGAGGGCGGGGAGGGGGCGTACCTGATGGCCTCCGGGACGGCCGCCCAACTACCCGCCGGGACGCGGCTGCCGGCCGGCGGCTGGCTGGCCGTCGCGGTCGCCGACCGGCCTGCCGGGTCGCCCTCCGCGCGGGTGCTGCGGGCCGTGGCGGTGGACGAGGCGACCGCCCGGCGGGCGGCCGGGCCGCTGTTGGCGGCCCGCGAGGAGGTGCGCTGGTCGGTCCGGCAGCGGGAGGTGGCGTCCCGCCGGGTGGAGTCCCTGGGCGCGATCGAGCTGGCCGCCGCACCGCTCACCGCGCCCGACCCGGCGCTGCTGCGGGCCGCGCTGCTGGACGGGCTCGAACGGGAGGGCGTCTCCGCGCTGCTGCGCTGGCCGCCCGCCGCGAGCGGGCTGCGCGAACGGCTCGCCTTCCTGCACCGGGCGATCGGCGACCCGTGGCCGGACGTCGCGGACGCCGCGCTGCTGGCCGCCGCCGAGCAGTGGCTGGAACCCGAGCTCTCCCGGGCCCGGCGCCGGGCCGACCTGGAGCGGATCGACACCGCCGCCGCGCTGTCACGCCTGCTGCCCTGGGCGGGCGGGCAGGCCGGACGGCTCGACGAGCTCGCCCCGGAGCGGATCACCGTGCCCACCGGCAGCCGGGTCCGGGTCGACTACGCGAGCGACCCCGAGCGGCCGGTGCTGGCCGTGAAGCTCCAGGAACTGTTCGGCTGGGCCGCCGCCCCGGCCCTGGCCGGCGGGCGCGTCCCGCTCACCGTCCACCTGCTCTCCCCCGCGGGCCGCCCGGCCGCCGTCACCGGCGACCTCGCCGCGTTCTGGCGCACCGGCTACCCCGCCGTCCGCGCCGACCTCCGCGGCCGCTACCCCCGCCACCCCTGGCCCGAGGACCCCACCACGGCGGAACCCACCCGCCGCGCCAACCCGCGCAAGTGACACCCCCGCGAACCCGACCCGCCCGCCCCGCCCGCCCCCGGTCCACCCTCGCGGGGCGCGCACGGGCGGACGGGTGAGCGGGTGGGTGAGCTGGCGGGGCGGGGAAACTACCCCCAGTCCTCCGCCAGGACCGCCATGTCGATGTCGTCGACCCACGCGTCGCCGTACCGCAGCACCTGCCGCCGCACCCCCTCGACCTTGAACCCGGCCTTCTCGTAGGCCCGTTGCCCCGGCCGTTGAAGGCGTAGACGGAGAGTGAGACGCGGTTGAGGCCGATCGCCCGGATCGCGTGGTCGGTGAGGAGGCGGACGGCCTCGGTGCCGAAGCCGCGGTCGCGGCCGTCGGGGCCGAGGGCGATGCGGAGGTTGCAGGCGCGGTTGGGTTCGTCCCACTCGTTGAGGACGATCTCGCCGACGCCGCGGCCGGTGGCGCGGTCGACCACGATCAGGTCGAGGCGGTCGGTCTGCTCGTTGCGGGTGGTGTACCAGTCGACGACGCGGCGCTCCCTCGCCTCGTCCCAGACCGGAGGTTCGGGCGTGTAGGAGTCGGAGGTGTAGCGGAGCACGTCCGGGTCGTTGATCACGGCGCGGAGCATGGGGAGGTCCTCCTCCGGCCGCACGGGCCGCAGGAGGACCTTCTCGCCCACCAGGGTGGGCTTGTCGGCGAAGGTGGTGGTGGCGGGCATCCGGCCAGTCTCGGCGGACCGGCCGGACGCCCGCAACGTGATTAGTGCGCGGCGGTCTCCCAGTTCGCACCGGCGCCGACCGAGACGTCGAGCGGGGCGCGCAGCGGGTACGCGCCGGCCATCTGCTCGCGGACCAGGGCCTCGACCTGCTCGCGCTCGCCGGGGGCGACCTCCAGGACGATCTCGTCGTGCACCTGGAGCAGCATCCGGGTGGCGAGGCCGGCCGCGCGCAGGGCCGCGTCGACCCGGAGCATGGCGATCTTGACGATGTCGGCGGCGGTGCCCTGGATGGGGGCGTTGAGGGCCATCCGCTCGGCCATCTCGCGGCGCTGCCGGTTGTCGCTGGTGAGGTCGGGCAGGTAGCGGCGGCGGCCGAGCAGCGTCTCGGTGTAGCCGACGGCGCGGGCCTCCTCGACCACGTCGTGCAGGTAGTCGCGGACGCCGCCGAAGCGCTCGAAGTAGGTGTCCATCAGGCCTTGGGCCTCGGCGGGCTTGATGCCGAGCTGCTGGGAGAGGCCGTACGCGGACAGGCCGTAGGCGAGGCCGTACGACATGGCCTTGATCTTGCGGCGCATCTCGGCGTCGACGCTCGCCGGGGGGACCGAGAAGACCTGGGAGGCGACGGTGGTGTGCAGGTCCTCGCCGGTGGTGAACGCCTCGATCAGGGCCTCGTCCTCGGAGAGGTGCGCCATGATGCGCAGTTCGATCTGCGAGTAGTCGGCGGTGAGCAGCGTCTCGTAGCCCTCGCCGACCACGAAGGCGCGGCGGATGGCGCGGCCCTCCTCGGTGCGGACCGGGATGTTCTGCAGGTTCGGGTCCTGCGAGGAGAGGCGGCCGGTGGCGGCGACCATCTGGTTGAAGGTGGTGTGGATGCGGCCCTGCGGGGAGACGGTCTTGAGCAGGCCCTCGACGGTGGTGCGGAGCTTGGCCTGGTCCCGGTGGCGGAGCAGGATGACCGGGAGTTCGTTGGTGGTCTGGGTGGCGAGCCAGGTGAGGGCGTCGGCGTCGGTGGTCCAGCCGGTCTTGATCTTCTTGGTCTTCGGCAGGCCGAGGTCGCCGAACAGGACCTCCTGGAGCTGCTTGGGCGAGCCGAGGTTGAACTCGCGGCCGGCGGCGGCGTGCGCCTCCTCGACGCAGCGCTGGATCTCGGCGGCGAACTGGGTCTCCAGGCCCTGGAGCCAGGCGCGGTCGGCGGCGATGCCGTGGCGTTCCATCCGGGCCAGGAGTTCGGCGATCGGCAGTTCCATGTCGTGGAACAGCTCGACCGCGCCGACCTCGGCGAGCCGGGTGTCGAACAGCTCGGCGAGGTCGTGGACGGCGCGGGCCCGGGTCATCAGGGACTGGGCGCCGGCCGTCGGGTCGGGCTCGTCGGCGTCGAAGCTGAGCTGGCCGGTCTCGGCCTGGGCGGCGGCGGGGGCGAGCGAGCGGCCCAGGTACTCCTCGGCGAGGACGTCGAGGGTGAAGGTGCGGCGGCCGGGCTTCTCCAGGTAGGCGGCGAGCGCGGTGTCGGCGGTGACGCCGGCGAACCGCCAGCCCTGCTCGGCGAAGGCCCGCATGACCTGCTTGGCGATGTGCAGGGCCTTGGGGCGCTCGGGGTCGGCGAGCCAGGCGGTGAAGGCGCGGTCGTCGTCCTCGCCGAGCGCGGCGGGGTCGAACCAGGCGGCGGCGGTGCCGGTGGCGAGGGCGATCTGCTCGACCCCGCCGGTGCCCAGCGCCCAGCTGTAGTCGGCGGCGAGGGCGGTGCGGGCGTCCGCGCCGGTGTGCTCCTCCAGCCAGGCGGCGAGCGCGCCGGGGACGGTCAGCAGGTCGCCGTCGACGGCGGGGCCGGCCGGGACCTCGACGGCGGCGGCGCTCTCGGCGCCGGCCGGGTCGATGCCGGCCACCCGGTCGCGGAAGTTGGGGTTGCGGAACTCCAGCGCCTCCATCAGCCGGGCGACCTCGTCCTTGTCGAACGGGGCGCGGGCCAGCTCGGGGACGCCGAGCGGCAGTTCGACGTCCCGCACCAGTTCGGTGAGGAAGCGGTTGCGCTTGACGGAGTCGAGGTGCTCGCGGAGCTTCTCGCCGATCTTGCCCTTGACCTCGTCGGCCCGGTTGACCAGTTCCTCGAAGGAGCCGAACTGGTTGACCCACTTTGCGGCGGTCTTCTCGCCGACGCCGGGGATGCCGGGCAGGTTGTCGGACGGGTCGCCGCGCAGGGCGGCCAGGTCCGGGTACTGGTCGGGGCGGACGCCGTACTTCTCGGCGACCTTCTCGGGGGTGTAGCGCGTCAACTCGGAGACGCCCTTGGTGGGGTACAGCACGGTGACGTGCTCGTTGACGAGCTGGAGGGAGTCCCGGTCGCCGGTGACGATCAGCACCTCGAAGCCCTCGGCCGCGGCGGCGGTGGCCAGGGTGGCGATGACGTCGTCGGCCTCGAAGCCCTCGGCGGTGACCCGGGGCACCCGCATGGCGTCGAGCAGTTCGCCGATCAGCGGGACCTGGCTGCGGAACTCGTCCGGCGTGGCCGCGCGGTTGGCCTTGTACTCGGGGAACTCGGCGGACCGGAAGGTCTGCCGGGACAGGTCGAAGGCCACCGCCAGGTGGGTGGGCCGCTCGTCGCGGACGGTGTTGGCCAGCATCGAGGCGAAGCCGTAGACGGCGTTGGTGTGCTGGCCGGTGGCGGTGGAGAAGTTCTCCACCGGCAGGGCGAAGAAGGCCCGGTAGGCCATCGAATGCCCGTCCAGCAGCATCAGCCGGGGCCGTTCGGCCGCCTTCTTGCCCGCACCCTGTGTCGCCACGTCACGTCCCGTCCTGCCGGTTGCACTGCCTCCCCGATCCTAGAGGTCGGTGCGGACATCTCCGGCGCGGCGCGGAGCACCTCCCTACCCACGGGTAGACAGTCGTACGATCCGTACGATCGACGCGCAACGAAGCGAACCCCGGAAGCAGGAGCACCATGACCGACGCGGCGCCCGTACTGAAAGTGCCCCAGGACGTGCTGGACCACTTCGCCAAGCTGGGGGTGAGCGCGGAGACCTTCTCCGGCGGGCACCTGGGCGAGAAGCTGGGCATCACCATCGTGGAGGCGTCCCCGGACCGGGTGGTCGGGACGATGCCGGTGGAGGGCAACCAGCAGCCGTACGGGCTGCTGCACGGCGGGGCGTCGGCGGCGCTGGCCGAGACGCTGGGCTCGATCGGCGCGATGCTGCACGCCGGCCCGGGCCGCTACGCGGTGGGCGTGGACCTGAACGCGACGCACCACCGGTCGGCGACCTCGGGCCTGGTGACGGGCGTGGCGACGGCGGTGTTCAAGGGCCGCACCGCCGCGACGTACGAGATCGCGGTGACGGACGACACCGGCCGCCGGATCACCTCCTGCCGGCTGACCTGCATGCTGCGCGACCTCTGACGGCACACCGCAGAGCACCGCCCCGCGCGCGCCCCCTCGGAGTTTGGCCGGTCCCCGCCAGGGGCAACCTCGGCTGGACGAGGGGGCGCCGCCATGTCCGGAGAGCGCGAACTGCCGAGCGGGCCAGGGGGGTTCCTCGGTCCGGTCGAGCCGGGCGAGGGCACCTGGACGCCGCTCGTGCTGCGCCCGGAGCCGCCGCCCGAGCGTCCGCCGCGCCTGCTGAGCAGACGTCAGAAGTGCGCGCTGGCAAGTTTGTTGCTGCTGTTGGCGCTGGGACTGACGATCCGGCACGCGGTGAACTACCCTGGGCGGGCGTCGGGTTCGCCCCCACCGGGGCAACTCCCGCCGTCCCCCTCCCAGTCGACCAGGTTCGAGTACGACGGTCCGGCCCCGGCCGGGTCGGACTCCTTCGCCCTGCGGCTGGCGGTGCGCAACACCGGGCCCGTCCCGGTGGACGTGCTGGGGGTGAGCCAGGGGTACCGGGGGCTGACCGTGCGGGTCTCGGGCTGGCTGCCGCGGACGGTACCGCCCGGGGGACGCTCTCGCTGCGGGTGGGGCTGGAGGTCGTGGACTGCTCGGGGGCGTCGGCGGACGCGAGCCTTCCTTTCCTGGATGTAACGCTGCGTAATACGCGCGCAATGGAGACCGTGCGTCAGATCCTGGGGACCCCCTACGCCGGGGACCTTTCCGCGGCGCTGCATTCCGCCTGCGACGTCACCGATTATCGGACGTCCGCGACCACCGCCCAATCTGCGGACAAACCTGTCCGATAATCGGTGAACCCAGGCGTGACCTGCGAGTTGAGGAAGGGGTCCATCCGCTACTCGGGACAGGTCCCGGAATTTCGGGCTCCACCTGGGGTTTTCGACCATGATGTGAGATCAGCCGACGCCGTGGTCATAACAAGAGAATCACAGCCTCACCCGCCCCACTGCCCGAGCAGCCAGCGGCGGTCTAGAGTCACGCCCAGTCACCGCACCGTCCGGTTACCGGGCGGCGCCGTCGCGATTCGGCACCGCCAGCCCTGTGCGCGTGTCCTCCAGATCCCGAAGGAGACCCTCCTCGTGCGAAAGAGCTCACTTCTCATCGTGACCATTGCCGTGTCCGGAGCGCTCACGCTCTCCGCGTGCGGCTCGCGCGGCGGAAAGTCCGACTCCGGCTCGGACAGCGCGAAGGGCGACACCAAGGTCGTCATCGGCGTGGACGCCCCGCTCACCGGCAAGCTGTCCGCCCTGGGCCAGGGCATCAAGAACTCCGTGGACCTGGCCGTCAACAAGGCCAACAAGGACAAGGTCGTCCCGGGCGTCACCTTCGCCATCGAGGCGCTGGACGACCAGGCCAACCCGACCTCGGGCCAGCAGAACGCCACCAAGCTGGTCGGCGAGAAGGACGTCGCCGGCGTGGTCGGCCCGCTGAACTCCAGCGTCTCGCTGACCATGCAGAAGGTCTTCAACGACGCCCACCTGGCCCAGATCTCCCCGGCCAACACCAACCCGCAGCTGAGCCTCGGCCCGGACTGGGGCAGCGGCAAGTTCGCCCGCCCGTACGCCTCGTTCTTCCGCACCGCCACCACCGACGTCGTGCAGGGCAAGTTCGCCGCCCAGTACCTGTTCAACGACGCGAAGAAGACCAAGGTCTATGTCATCGACGACAAGAAGACCTACGGCGCGGGCCTGGCCGCGATCTTCCAGGAGGAGTTCAAGAAGCTCGGCGGCACCGTGGTCGGCACCGACCACGTCAACCCCGACGACAAGGACTTCTCCGCGGTCGCCACCAAGGTCGCCGCCGCCGGCGCCGACTCGGTCTACTACGGCGGCGAGTACCCCGAGGCCGGCCCGCTCTCCGACCAGATCAAGAAGGCCGGCGCCGCCGTCCCGCTGTTCGGCGGCGACGGCATCTACGACGACGAGTACATCAAGCTGTCGAACGGCAACAGCAACGGCGACCTCGCCACCTCGGTGGGCGCCCCGGTCGAGGAGCTCGACTCCGCCAAGACCTTCATCAACGACTACAAGGCCGCCAACTACAAGGACGCGTACGCGGCCTACGGCGGCTACTCCTACGACGCCGCCTGGTCGCTGGTCGAGGCCGTGAAGGCGGTCGTCGCGGCCAACGGCGGCAAGGTGCCCTCCGACCTGCGCCAGAAGGTCATCGACGCGCTCGGCAAGGTCTCCTTCGACGGCGTCACCGGCAAGGTCTCCTTCGACGAGTACGGCGACACCACCAACAAGCAGCTGACCGTCTACACGGTCAAGGACGGCAAGTGGACCGCCGTCAAGAGCGGCACCTACAACGGCTGATCCCCCAGCACCACCCACAGCCGATCGGCGGGGGCGCCACGAGCGCCCCCCGCCTCTCCTTCCCCCCAACCACGGAGGCCTGCGGTGCACGAACTGCCGCAAAACCTGGCCAACGGCCTGATGCTCGGGCTGATGTACGGCCTGATCGCCGTCGGCTACACGATGGTCTACGGCATCGTCCAGCTCATCAACTTCGCCCACGGCGAGGTCTTCATGATCGGCGGCTTCGGCGCGCTGACCGCCTACGCGGCGCTGCCGCAGGGCACCTCGCTCTGGCTGGCCCTGCCGGTCATGATCGTCGGCGGTGTGATCGCCTCCGTGGTCACCGCCACCGCCGCCGAGCGGTTCGCCTACCGGCCGCTGCGCACCGCGCCCCGGCTGGCCCCGCTGATCACCGCGATCGGCCTGTCCATCGCGCTCCAGCAGGTGGTCTGGGCGTTCTACCCGGGCGCCAAGAAGGCCGTCTCCTTCCCGCACTTCAACGGCGCGGCGTTCGACCTCGGCCTCTTCCACATCCAGCGCAACGACCTGTTCCTGCTGATCGCCGCCCCGCTGTGCATGGTCTTCCTGGCCTCGTTCGTCCGGCTGACCCGCACCGGCCGCGCCATGCAGGCCACCGCGCAGGACCCGGACACCGCCAAGCTGATGGGCATCAACACCGACCGGATCATCGTGGTCGCCTTCGCGCTCGGCGCGGCGTTCGCGGCGATCGCCGCCGTGGCGCACGGCCTGCGCTACGGCAACATCGACTTCATGATGGGCTTCATGGCCGGCCTGAAGGCGTTCACCGCGGCCGTCCTCGGCGGCATCGGCAACATCTACGGCGCGATGCTCGGCGGCCTGGTCCTCGGCGTCGCCGAGTCGCTGGCCACCGCGTACATCGAGAACGTCCCCGGCCTGCACCAGCTCGGCGGCGCCGGCTGGGCCAACGTCTGGGCGTTCGTGCTGCTCATCGTCGTGCTGCTGGTCCGGCCCCAGGGCCTGCTCGGCGAGCGCGTCGCGGATCGGGTGTGAGGCAGATGACCACGTCCCACGAGACCACCCCCGTCCTGCCCCTGTCGACCGCCGCGGCCCGCGCCGCCGTGGTGGCGGGCGGCGTCCTGGCCGCGGCCTCCGCGCTGATGTCCTGGACCTGGACCGCCGACTTCCCCGGCGACCTGACCTACTACGGCTCCCCGGCCGGCCTGCAGTGGCTGGCCCTGGTCGGCGGCGTGCTGACCGTCCTGCTGGCGCTGGCCGCCGCGCGGGTGCCCGGGCTGCGCTGGCTGAGCCCCTCCGGCAGCAACAACGGCGTGCTGTTCGCCGCCGTCGGCACCCTCGCGGTGTGCTGGTACGCGGTCATCGCGATCGCGGCGGAGCTCGGCGGCCTGGCCAACCTCGACCCGGGCGGCTGGGTGGCCGGCGTCGGCTCGCTGCTGGCCGTGGCCGGCGCGCTGGGCCTGCCGCTGGACCGCCGCACCACCGTCCGGCGCCCCGCCGAGCGCTGGTGGGCGTACGCGGTGGCCGCCGTCGCCCTGCTGGTGTACTTCGGCCTGGACCAGGGCTGGCTGCTGCACGCGATCCCCGCCGGCGTGCAGCCGATCTTCACCGAGAACACCTGGTTCTTCCTCGCCCTGCCCGGCCTGCTGGCCGTGCTGCGGCTGTGGCTGCTGCTGGACGGCTGGACCCGGATCGGCCGGATCGAGCGCCGGCGGCCCGCCGCCCGCGCCCTGCCGTCCTGGGCGGAGATCCTGGTGATCACCGCGGTGTTCGCGGTGGGCCTGGCCGTCGCCGACTTCGGCATCTCGACCGAGTACGGCGAGCTGTTCATCGGCTTCCTGCTGCTGGTGGCCGCCGCCACCGCCGCGCTGAACGCCTCCGGCGCGGTCGGCCGGCTGGCCGAACTGACCGCCCGGCACCGCGCGGTGACCACCGGGGCGGCGTTCGCCGCGGCCGCCGCGTTCCCGTTCACCCAGGGCAGCGACACCTACGTCCTGATCGGCGTCAACATCCTGATCTTCGCCACCGTGGCGCTCGGCCTGAACGTGGTGGTCGGCCTGGCCGGTCTGCTCGACCTCGGCTACGTGGCCTTCCTCGGTGTCGGCGCGTACGCGGCGGCGCTGGTCTCCGGCTCGCCGTTCTCGGCCTTCCGCGGCGTGCACCTGCCGTTCCCGCTGGCCGCGCTGGTCGGCGCGCTGGCCGCGCTGGTGTTCGGCGTGGTGATCGGCGCCCCGACGCTGCGGCTGCGCGGCGACTACCTGGCGATCGTCACCCTCGGTTTCGGTGAGATCTTCCGGATCGCGATGAACAACCTGGACGGCAGCTCCGGCCCGAGCCTGACCAACGGCCCCAACGGCATCGCCGCGATCCCCGACGTCAACCTGTTCGGCTTCGACTTCGGCCAGCCGCACGACGTCCTCGGCCTGCACCTGGGCAAGTTCGGCAACTACCTGCTGCTGATGCTGGTGGCCACCGCGATCGTGGTGACGGTGTTCGGCCGGGTCGCCAACTCCCGGATCGGCCGGGCCTGGGTGGCGATCCGCGAGGACGAGACGGCGGCCGAGGCGATGGGCATCAACGGCTTCCGGGTGAAGCTGATCGCCTTCGCGCTGGGCGCGACGCTGGCCGGCCTGGCCGGCGCGGTGCAGGCGCACGTGGCGAGCGCCGTCTCGCCCGACCAGTACCAGTTCGCCGGGGCCGTCCCGCCCAACTCGGCGTTCCTGCTGGCCGCGGTGATCCTGGGCGGCATGGGCACCATCAGCGGCCCGCTGGTGGGCGCGGCCCTGCTGTTCCTGATCCCGGCGAAGCTGCAGTTCCTGCAGTCCTACCAGCTGCTGGCCTTCGGCGTGGCGCTGATCCTGCTGATGCGCTTCCGCCCGGAGGGCCTGATCGCCGGCCGCCGGCAGCAGCTGGAGTTCCACGAGGCGGACGCGGAACTGCCCGCGCAGGCCGCCCCGATCGACGACGTACCGACCAAGGCTGGGGCGTGAGCACCGTGACGACCACCGACACCGCTCCCGCCGCCCCGGCGCCCGAGCCGCTCGCCGAACCCGTGCTGGAGGCTTCCGGCGTGGTGATGCGCTTCGGCGGCCTCACCGCCGTGAACGACGTCGACCTGACGGTCCGCCAGGGCGAGATCGTCGGTCTGATCGGCCCGAACGGCGCCGGGAAGACCACCTTCTTCAACTGCCTGACCGGGCTGTACGTCCCGACCGAGGGCACGGTGAAGTACAAGGGCACGGTGCTGCCGCCGAAGCCGCACCTGGTGACCCAGGCGGGCATCGCCCGGACCTTCCAGAACATCCGGCTGTTCTCGAACATGACGGCGCTGGAGAACGTCCTGGTGGGCCGGCACACCCGCACCAAGGAGGGCCTGTTCTCGGCGATCCTGCGCGGCCCGGGCTACCGGCGGGCCGAGGCGGAGAGCCGCGAACGCGCCCGGGAGCTGCTGGAGTTCTGCGGCCTCGGCGCGAAGGCCGACCACCTGGCCCGCAACCTCCCCTACGGCGAGCAGCGCAAGCTGGAGATCGCCCGGGCGCTGGCGTCCGAGCCGGGCGTGCTGCTGCTGGACGAGCCGACGGCGGGCATGAACCCGCAGGAGACCCGGGCCGCCGAGGAACTGGTCTTCGCCATCCGGGACCTGGGCATCGCCGTGCTGGTGATCGAGCACGACATGAAGTTCATCTTCAACCTGTGCGACCGCACCGCCGTACTGGTGCAGGGCCGGAAGATCGTCGAGGGCGACCGGGAGACCGTCCAGAACGACGAGCGGGTCGTCACCGCGTACCTGGGCGCCCCGCTCGAAGGAACCACCGCAGCTCAGGAGGACGGCCAGTGACCGCTCTGCTGGAGGTCGAGGACCTCCGTGTCGCCTACGGCAAGATCGAGGCCGTCAAGGGCATCTCGTTCACGGTCGCGGAGGGCGAGGTCACCACCCTGATCGGCACCAACGGCGCCGGCAAGACCACCACCCTGCGCACCCTGTCCGGGCTGCTGCGGCCGACCTCGGGCAAGGTCCTGTTCCAGGGCGCGGCGATCGACACCGTGCCCGCGCACCGGATCGTCGCGCTCGGCCTGGCGCACTCCCCCGAGGGCCGGCACATCTTCCCCGGATGACCATCGAGGAGAACCTGCTGCTCGGCGCGTTCCTGCGCCGGGACGCGGCGGGCATCGCCGAGGACGTGGAGCGGGCCTGCACGCTCTTCCCGATCCTGGCCGAGCGCCGCAAGCAGGCCGCGGGCACCCTCTCCGGCGGCGAGCAGCAGATGCTGGCGATGGGGCGGGCGCTGATGTCCCGGCCCAAGCTGCTGATGCTGGACGAGCCGTCGATGGGCCTGTCGCCGCTGATGATGCAGAAGATCATGGCGACCATCGTGGAGCTGAAGGCCGCGGGCACCACCATCCTGCTGGTGGAGCAGAACGCGCAGGCCGCCCTCTCGCTCTCGGACCGGGCGTACGTGATGACCACCGGCCGGATCACCCTGTCGGGCACCGGCGCGGAGCTGCTGCACGACGAGTCGGTGCGCCGCCAGTACCTGGGCGAGGACTGACCCTCCGCACGCGCCGGTGCCCCCACCCCTCGACGGGGGCGGGGGCACCGGCGCGTGCGCGCGGGGGCGGGCTCGGCCCCCGGCGGCCTCAGCCCTCGGCGGCCTCGGTCTTCTTGCGGTCCTGGGCGGCGCCCTCCTCGATCACGGCCTCGGCGACGGCGGCCATGGTCATCCGGCGGTCCATCGAGGTCTTCTGGATCCAGCGGAACGCGGCGGGCTCGTTGAGGCCGAACTTGGTCTGCAGCACGCTCTTGGCGCGGTCGACCAGCTTGCGGGTCTCCAGCCGCTGCGAGAGGTCCGCGATCTCCTGCTCCAGGGTGCGCATCTCGGTGTAGCGGGAGACCGCCATCTCGATGGCCGGGACGAGGTCGCTCTTGCTGAACGGCTTGACGATGTACGCCATCGCGCCGGCGTCGCGGGCCCGGTCGACCAGCTCGCGCTGGGAGAACGCGGTGAGCATCAGCACCGGGGCCAGGTGCTGCTCGTGGATGCGCTCGGCGGCCGAGAGGCCGTCCAGGACGGGCATCTTCACGTCCAGGATGGCCAGGTCGGGCTTAAGCTCCTCGACCAGCCTGACCGCCGTCTCGCCGTCACCGGCCTCACCGACGACGGTGTAGCCCTCCTCCTCCAGCATCTCCTTGAGGTCGAGGCGGATCAGTGCCTCGTCCTCGGCGATGACGATTCGGGTGATCTGGGGCGAGTCGGTGTCAAGCGGCTGTGCCTGCTCGTCGGCGGTGCTCACGGGGCTCCTCGGTCCGGCGGGGTGCTGCATGCATGAGCCTACCCAGACGCGGTATGTTTGGTTCACCGCGGTGGGGGGTTGAACCTTCGATCCGCTGGGCCCCGATAGCCCAATCGGCAGAGGCAACGGTCTCAAACACCGTCCGGTGTGGGTTCGAATCCCACTCGGGGCACTTTCTCTTCGAATCCAAGGCGGCGACGGCCGCCGCTCCTCCCCGGCTCCCCGTCCCCGCGTCTCGGTACGCGAGACCGGTCCCGCCCGGCCGTCACCCGGCCGCGAGCGTGATCGACACCGGCCCGGCCGCGGCGCCCTCCGCCGAGCCGTCCGCCGCCTCCAGGGTGTAGGTGCCGGCGGTCTCCCCGTAGAAGTCGAACCAGGCCGCCAGGCTGACGGTGTCCGGCCGCCCGACGTAGGCGGTGGCGCCGATCGGCGCGCTGGGCGCGAGCCGGCGGCCGTCGGGCAGGGTCAGGTGCAGGTCCAGCCGGTCGGCGGCGGTGCCGGCCGGGGCGTCGAACAGGATCTCCGCGCTGTGCTGGCCGGGCTTCAGGGCGCGCAGCGCGCGGGGCACGAAGGGCGTGGTGCCGAGCGGCACCGCGGGGGCCGGGACGGGGCTGCCGGTGCAGTCCTCGCGCAGCCGGGCGGAGGCCAGCAGCAGCCGGTAGCGGCCGGTGCGCACCACGCCGGTGGAGGCGCGCAGCGGGGTCGGCCGGAGGTCGACCGGGTCCTGTCCGGCGCGGGCGCCGACCGGCAGCACCGCGCGGGCCGCGCCGGGGGCGGCCAGCACCAGGGCGAGGCGGTCCGGGTCCAGCGGCTGCCCGGGGGTGCCGACGTCCTGCACGGTGACGGTCAGCGAGGCGTAGCCGAACGGCGGCGGCCGGACCTCCAGCGGGCCGCTGACCGCGACGCCGTCGGACTCCAGCGCCACCCGGGGCAGGGCGGACGCGGCCGGCACCGGCGACTCGACGACGACGCCCAGGACGAGTTCGACCGCGGTGCGGCCGTCGGGCTGCCCGGTCGCGGTGACCTTGGTGAGCCGGTAGGAGCTGCCGCCCCACCACGCCGTCCGGTCGACGGCCACGCTCCGGGCCGCGGGGCCGGTGGGGCTCCCGGACGCCACCTCCCGCAGGGTGTCCGCGCCGTAGGGGGTGCAGCCGGTGGTGAGGACGGCCGCGGCGCAGAGCACGGCGGTGCGGCGGCGTATCAAGCGGTTCCTTCCCCCCGTTCCCGGCACGGCCCGGCCCCGGGACCCCCGGGGCATGCTACCGACAACGCGCCGGGGCGCGGGGGGCCGCTGACGGCCCGTCACGCGGCGGCCGGGCCCGCCCCGCGCGTCCGGTGCGCGGCGGGCGGGCCGGGCCGCGGGCCGTCAGTCGGCCGGTTGGCCGACGTGGTGCACCCGCACCAGGTTGGTGGAGCCGGCCAGGCCGGGCGGGGACCCGGCGGTGATGATCACGACGTCGCCGGGTGCGCAGCGGCCCAGGCTCAGCAGCGCGGAGTCGACCTGGGCGACCAGTTCGTCGGTGGTGGTGACGAACGGGCCGAGGAAGGTCTCCACGCCCCAGGTCAGCGCCAACTGGCTGCGCACGGCGGGCTCGTAGGTGAACGCCAGGACCGGGATCGGCGAGCGGTAGCGGGTCAGCCGGCGGGCGGTGTCGCCGCTCTGGGTGAACGCGACCAGGTACTTGGCGTCCAGGAAGTCGCCGATCTCGGCGGCGGCCCGGGCCACCGCGCCGCCCTGGGTGCGGGGCTTGCCGCTCGCGGTGAGCGGCGGCAGGCCCTCCGCCAGGACCTCCTCCTCGGCGGCCTCGACGATCCGGGCCATGGTCCGGACCGTCTCGACCGGGTACTTGCCGACCGAGGTCTCGCCGGAGAGCATCACCGCGTCGGTGCCGTCCAGCACCGCGTTGGCGACGTCGGACGCCTCGGCCCGGGTCGGCCGGGAGGCGTTGATCATCGAGTCCAGCATCTGGGTGGCGACGATCACCGGCTTGGCGTTGCGCCGGGCCAGCTTGACCGCGCGCTTCTGGACGATCGGCACCTGCTCCATGGGGAGTTCGACGCCCAGGTCGCCGCGGGCGACCATGATGCCGTCGAAGGCGTCCACGATGGATTCGAGGTTCTCCACCGCCTGCGGCTTTTCGATCTTGGCGATGACCGGGATGCGGCGGCCCTCCTCGGCCATGATCCGGTGCACCTCCTCGACGTCCTTCCCGCTGCGCACGAACGACAGCGCGACGATGTCGGCGCCGGTCCGCAGCGCCCAGCGCAGGTCTTCGACGTCCTTGTCGGAGAGCGCGGGCACCGAGACGGCGACACCGGGGAGGTTGAGGCCCTTGTGGTCGGAGACCAGTCCGCCCTCGACGACGGCGCAGCGCACCCGGGGGCCGTCGACGCGGGTGACCTCCAGGGTGACCCGGCCGTCGTCGACCAGGATGCGCTCGCCGGGCGAGACGTCCGCGGCCAGGCCCTTGTAGGTGGTGCCGCAGACCTCCCGGTCGCCGGGGACGTCGTCGACGGTGATGGTGAACTCGTCGCCGCGTTCCAGCAGGACCGGGCCGTCGGCGAAGGTGGCGAGGCGGATCTTCGGGCCCTGGAGGTCGGCCAGCACCCCGACGCTGCGGCCCGTCTCGTCCGAGGCCTTGCGGACCCGGTGGTAGCGGTCCTCGTGCTCCGCGTGGGAGCCGTGGCTGAGGTTCAGTCGGGCGATGTCCATGCCGGCGTCGACCAGGGCCTTGATCTGGTCGTACGAGTCTGCGGCAGGCCCGAGAGTACAAACGATTTTTGCTCGGCGCATACAGCAGAGCCTAGGCATTACCGGGTCGTAACAGCGCGGTTCCGGCCAGTCCCGCCATGGCAGTTGGCAGAAGATTCGGTGAACGGACCCGCACCGTGCGAACGGTGGCGCGCGGGGTGAGCGGCCGCCGCCCGGATTGACGCACGGGAGTTCGCCGGGGGACGGGCCGGCGGCCGCCGGACGGGCCCGCGACGGGCTCGCAATCGGCCCGCAGCCGGCCCGCGACGGACCCGCAGTCGGCCCGCGGCGGAGGGCCGCGTCGCCCGGGGGTCACCGGGATCTCACCCGTTGGACGGCGGAGGGGTCTGGCCCCGGAGGCCGGAAAGCGGCAGACTGCCAGTCGCGTTTTCTACGCGCGTCACCACGGGTGGCGGGGTGTCACCTGCCCCGCCCCGGACGCCGGCTGACCTCCCGTACCGCCGACTTGGAGTCCTCGATGTCCCTCAACCGCCGTGACTTCGTCACCCGCTCCGCCGCCACCGCGGCCGGCGCCGCCCTGGTCGGCGGCCTGTCCGCCGCCGCGGCCACCCCCGCCGCCGCCGCGGACCACGACCGGGACGAGTCCCACGGCAGGGGCCCCGTCCCGTTCAAGGGCGCCTTCACCGTGATGGGCACCACCGACCTGCACGGCCACGTCCTCAACTGGGAGTACTTCACCGACTCCGAGTACGACGACGCCGCGCACAACGACGTCGGCCTGGCCAAGATCTCCACCCTGGTCGAGCAGGTCCGCAAGGAGAAGGGCCGCGGCCGCACCCTGCTGATCGACGCCGGCGACACCATCCAGGGCACCCAACTCTCGTACTACTACGCCCGGATCGAGCCGATCACCGGCAAGCGCCCCCCGCGCCACCCGATGGCCGCCGCCATGAACGCCATGGGCTACGACGCCGCCGCGCTCGGCAACCACGAGTTCAACTACGGCATCCCGCTGCTGCGCGCCTACCAGCGGCAGCTGGACTTCCCGCTGCTCGGCGCCAACGCGGTCAACGTCAAGGACGAGAAGCCGGCCTTCCCGCCGTACGTCATCCGCGAGCTGCACCTCGGCCACGGCCGCCCGGTCCGGGTCGGCATCCTCGGCCTGACCAACCCCGGCATCGCCATCTGGGACAAGGCCAACGTGCAGGGCCAGCTGGCCTTCCCGGGCATCCCCGAGATCGCCGCCAAGTGGGTCCCCAAGGTCCGCGCGGCCGGCGCCGACGTGGTCGTGATCACCGCGCACACCGGCGTGGACGGCTCCTCCTCCTGGGGCGACCAGCTGCCGTACGCGGAGAACGCGGGCGCCCGGATCGCCGCGGACGTGCCCGGCGTCGACGCGATCCTGGTCGGCCACGCCCACAAGGAGGTCCCGCAGCGGATCGTGGTCAACACCGCGACCGGCAAGAACGTCGTCCTGTCCGAGCCCGCGCTCTGGGGCGAGCGGCTGACCTGCTTCGACTTCGAGGTCGAGTACGCCCGCGGCCGGTGGACCGTCACCGGCGTCAGCGCGCGGCTGCTGAACTCCAACACCGTCGCCGAGGACCCGAAGATCGTCAAGCTGGTCAAGGACCAGCACCGGAAGGTCGTCGCGTACGTCAACCAGGTCATCGGCACCTGCAAGGAGACCCTCTCCATCGCCGAGTCCCGCTTCAAGGACACCCCGATCATCGACCTGATCGGGCGGGTCCAGGCCGACACGGTGCGCGACGCGCTGGCCGGCGGCCCGTACGCGGCCCTGCCGGTGCTCGCCCAGGCCGCGCCGTTCAACCGCACCGCGGTCATCCCGGCCGGCCAGGTCAAGCTGCGCGACGCGGCCGGCCTGTACATCTACGAGAACACCCTGGAGGCCCGCGTCCTGACCGGCGCCCAGCTCAAGGACTACCTGGAGTACTCCGCCAAGTACTACGCCCAGGTCGCCCCCGGGGCCCCGATCGACCGGGACGCGCTGACCAACCAGGCCGACAACACCCCCGACTACAACTACGACTCGATCTACGGCCTGTCCTACGACATCGACATCGCGCAGCCGGTCGGCAGCCGCATCACCAACCTGTCGCACCAGGGCGCGCCGGTCGACCCGGCGGCGGAGTTCGTCCTCGCCGTCAACAACTACCGCGCCAGCGGCGGCGGCAACTTCCCGCACGTCGCGGCCGCCCGG
Organism: Kitasatospora fiedleri; assembly: GCF_948472415.1. NCBI lineage: Bacteria > Bacillati > Actinomycetota > Actinomycetes > Kitasatosporales > Streptomycetaceae > Kitasatospora > Kitasatospora fiedleri. The sequence continues at coordinate 2,027,059 of NZ_OX419519.1, forward strand.
CAGGTGTGGGCCGACTCCGACGAGATCCGCAACACGATGATCACCTGGGTGAAGGCCAGGGGCGTCATCGACCCGGCCGACTTCTCCGGCGGCGCCAACGGCGGCTGGCGCCTGGTCCGGGCCGGCGTCCCGGTCTTCTAGCCCCTGACAGCTCGCCAAGGACGCGGGGCCGCCCGGGAGTCACCCTCCCGGACGGCCCCTTCCCGTGCCGCCGCCGGAGCCGCGCGGGCGGCCCGGCTCAGAACGGGAAGCGCGAGCGCCCGTGCTGGATCGAGATCCACTTGACGGTGGTGAACGCGTCCAGGCTGCTGTCGCCGCCGAGCCGGCCGACCCCGGAGTTCTTCTCGCCGCCGAACGGCACGATCGGCTCGTCCGCGATCGTGCCGTCGTTGACGTGGATCATGCCGGTGTCGATCCGCTGGGCGAACCGCACGCCGCGCTCGACGTTCGCGGTGTGCACCGCGCCGGACAGGCCGAACGGGGTGTCGTTGGCGATCCGGACCGCCTCGTCCTCGCCGTCGAAGGGGATCAGCAGCGCGACCGGGCCGAACACCTCGCGGCGCAGGATCGGGTCGTCCGCCGGGATGTCGGTGAGGACGGTGGGCCGGACCAGGGTGCCGACGGTGGTGCCGTGCAGCAGGGGGCGGGCGCCGGCCGCCACCGCGCGCTCGACCTCGGCGGTGATCGCCTCGGCCTGGGCGGAGTTGATCAGCGGGCCGAGCTGGGTGGCGGGGTCGCCGGGGTCGCCGACCACCAGCGAGGCCACCTTGGCGGTGAACTTCGCGCTGAACTCGTCGAACACCGCGCGGTCGACCAGGATGCGGTTGGCGGCCATGCAGATCTGGCCCTGGTGGACGAAGCGGCTGGCGACGGCGGCGCCCACCGCGTAGTCGACGTCGGCGTCGTCGAGGACCACCAGCGCGCTGTTGCCGCCGAGTTCGAGGACGACCCGCTTGAGGTGGCTCGCGGCGACGGTGGCCACGTGCCGGCCGACCCCGTCGGAGCCGGTGAAGGCGATGACCTTGGGCACCGGGTGCTCGATGAACGCGTCGCCGATCTCGGCGATGTCGGTGAGGACGACGTTCAGCAGGCCGGCCGGCAGCCCGGCCTCCTCGAAGATCTTCGCGATCAGGGTGCCGCCGGCCACCGGGGCGTCCTGGTGCGGCTTGAGGACGACCGCGTTGCCGAGGGCGAGCGCCGGGGCGACGGCCTTCAGCGAGAGGAAGACCGGGGCGTTGAACGGGCTGATCACGCCGACCACGCCGACCGGGAGCCGGTAGAGCCGGTTCTCCTTGTCCGGCATCGGCGAGGGCAGGATGCGGCCCTCGGCCCGCAGCGCCAGCGCGCCGGCCTCCCGGATCATGTCCTTGACCAGGGCGAGTTCGAAGCCGGACTTCATCAGGGTGCCGCCGAGTTCGACGGTCATCACCCGGAGGATCTCCGCCTCGCGCTCCTCGACCACCCGCAGGGCGCGTTCGAAGACCAGGCGCCGCTGGTAGGGGCTGGTGGCGGCCCAGGCGGGCTGGGCGCGCTCGGCGGCGCGGTAGGCCTGGTCGATCTCCTCGGCGGTGGCGACGGTGAAGGAGGCGAGCTTCTCCCCGCTGAAGGGGTCGAGGTCCACGATGTCCCAGGAGCCGGTCCCCTCCCGCCACTGACCGTCGATGTACTGCTGGGCGAGTTCCGCGATCAAGGACATCAGATCCCTCTCGGCACTAACGACCACCTACTGACGGATCATCATCTTAAGTGCGGTTCAGGCGTCTTGGAGGATCTCCGCCAGAAGCGACCGGGTCTCCTCCTCGGACAGCGCCGCCGCCGACACCCGCTCCAGCGCGGTCGTGTACTCGGCCACCTCGACCGGCTTGTCCAGGTACAGCGCGGTGGTGAACTGCTCGACGTAGACCACGTCCGCCAAGTCCGGCTCGGGGAAGCCCAGCACCGTGAACGCCCCGCTGTCCGCCGCCAGCGCGCCCATGCCCAGCGGCAGCACCCGCAGGCTGATCGTCTCGCGCCGGGAGAGCTCGGCCAGCCTGGCCAGCTGACCGCCCATCACCTCGGGGCCGCCGCACGGGCGGCGCAGCGCCGTCTCGTCCACGATCAGCTCCAGCCGGGCGGTCGCCCCGGGGGCCAGGAAGCGCTGCTGCCGGCGCAGCCGGACCGCGGCCCGGCGGGCGATCTCCTCGTCGGGGGCGGTCGGACTGCCGGCCCGCATCACCGCGTGCACGTACTCGGGGGTCTGCAGCAGCCCGGGCACGAACTGCACCTCGTAGCTGCGCACCAGGTTCGCCGCGTCCTCCAGGTTGAGGTACGTCTGGAACCAGCCGGGGACGACGTCCCCGTAGCCGTGCCACCAGGACGGGGCGTTGGTCTCGCCGACCAGGCCGAGCAGCGAGGCCCGGGACTCCTCGTCGTCGACGCCGTAGAGCGTCAGCAGGTCCGCCACGTCGCGCTGCTTGAAGCCGACCCGGCCGAGTTCCATCCGGCTGATCTTCGACTCCGAGGCCCGGATCGAGTACCCGGCGTCCTCCCGGGTCACGCCGCGGGCCTCGCGCAGGCGCCGCAGCTGGGCGCCCAACTGGATGCGACGCGCGGTCGCACCGCTGCCCGTCTGCAGGCCCGTCATGCAAACCTCCGCCCCAGGAACGCCAAGTGGACCCCGTGGGATGCAGTCTGCCACTGGGCGGCGACACTCCGCGAGGTCCTTCCGGTATTTGGCCAATCCGTTGTACGGGCCCGGGTTTCGACTCCGCCCCGGACAGCCCGGCCGGCCCGGGCCGCACGTCACGGCCCGGGCGGCCCGCCCGGTGCGGTACGTCCGGTGCGGCCCGCCCGGTGCGGTACGTCCGGTCACGACCCGGACAGCACGTCCGCCAGGTCGGCCCGGGAGCCCACCCCGAGCTTCGGGTACGCCTTGTACAGGTGGTGCCCGACGGTGCGGGCGCTCAGGAACAGCTGGGCGGCGATGTCCCGGTTGGACAGGCCCTGCGCGGCCAGCCGGACGATCTGCGACTCCTGCGGGGTCAGCCCGGCCACCGTCCGGTCCGGGCCGGACGCGGCGGCGGGCGCACCGGTGGCGTCCAGCTCCAGCCGGGCCCGCTCCGCCCAGGGCGCGGCGCCCAGCCGCCGGAAGGCCAGCTCGGCGGAGCGCAGCGGCGCCCGGGCCTCCGCCCGGCGCCGGGCCCGGCGCAGCCACTCGCCGTACAGCAGCTCGGTGCGGGCCTGCTCCCAGGGGCGGGGCTGCTCGGCGTGCGCGGCCAGCGCCTGCCGGTAGAGGCCCTCGGCGAGCCGGTCGGGGGCCAGCAGCGCGTGACAGCGGTGCACCAGAGCGCGGGCCCACGGCCGGTCGGCGCGCTCCGCCCAGCGTTCGAACCGGGCCAGCGGGTCGGCGCACGCCCCGTCCCGGCGCAGCCGCACCGCGGCCTCGACCAGGTCGGGCACCGCGCGGACCGCGCTCACCTGGTGGCCGTGCGCGCCGCCGGTGAGCGCGGCCAGCTGCCCGTGGGCGTCCTCGGCCCGGCCGGCGCCCAGGTCGAGCAGGCCCAGCGCCCAGCGGGCCCAGGAGGTGCCCGCGGCGCCCCGGGCGAAGGCCGCGGCGGCCTCCTCCCGGCACGGGCCGCTCTCGCCGCGGGCGGCGGCCAGGTAGGCCAGGAAGCCGTGCAACTGGCCGGTCCACAGCGGCTGTCCGGTGTCCCGGGCGAGTTGCAGCGCCTCGGCGGCGTGGTCGGCGGCCAGACCGGGGCGGCCGTCGAAGAGCTCGGCCTCGGCGAGGAAGAACAGCAGGGTGGGCAGCGTCCCGAAGGAGCCCGTCTCGCGGGCCTCGCGGACCAGGCGGCGGGACAGGTCGAGCACCTCGGCGTCGTGGCCCGGCACCAGCCCGGCCCCGCACGGCAGCACCAGGTCGACCGGGACGGCCGCGCCGGCCGCCCGGGCCGCCCGCTCCGCCTCCGCCAGCGCGGGGCCGTCCGCCTCCCCCAGCGCGGCGTCCAGGTAGCGGGCCACCGGGGCGAGCGGGTCGCCGTCGGGCAGCCGCAGCGCGGTGAGCGCCGCCAGGGTCCGCCGCACCTCCGGGAGGCCGTCGTACCAGGCCACGTGCAGGGCCTGGACCAGCACCCGGGCGGCCGGGCCGGGGTGCTCGGCGGCGACCAGGGCGGCGGCCTCGGTCAGCCGCCGGTGCGCGGGGCGGTGCTCGCCGCGCCAGAACTCGGCCACCGCGCGGGCGAACAGCAGGTGCGCCCGGGTCACCGGGTCGGCGTCCGGCTGGTCGGCGGCGGCGGCCAGCCGCTCGGCCCGCTCCACCTCGCCCGCCTCCAGCGCGGCCTCCACCGCCGCCACCGTCCAGCGGCGGGCCGCCGCCGGGTCGGGGCTGAGCCGGGCGGCCCGCTCGTACGCCGCCGAGGCCCCGGTGTGCCCGCCGCGCGAGGCCGCCGCGTCGGCCGCCGCCGCCAGCTCCCCGGCCGCGTCGGCGTCCCGGCCGGTGGCGGCCAGCGCCCGGTGCCAGGCCCGCCGCAGCGGCTCCCCGGGCCCGTACGCGGCGGCCAGCGCCCGGTGCGCGGCCAGCCGGTCGGCCAGCGGGGCCCGGTCCACCAGCGCGGAGCGCAGCAGCGGGTGGCGGAAGGCCGCCCGGCCCGCCGTCAGGTCGACCCGGAGCAGGCCCTGCGCCTCGGCGGGCGCCAGGTCGGCGGCGCTCAGGCCGCTGTGCTCCGCGGCCCGCAGCAGCACCTCCAGCGCGCCGGTCTCCTCCAGTGCGGCCAGCAGCAGCCAGTGCTGCGCGGGGCCGGGCAGCCGGCTGACCTGGCCGTGGTAGGCGAGCCGGAGCCGCCCGGCGGGCGGCAGGGCGCCGGAGGCCCCGGCCGCCGGGAGTTCGCGCAGCGCCAGCGGGTTGCCCCGGGCGGCGGCCAGCACCCGGGCCGGGTCGGCGAGTTCGGGGGCCAGCTCGGCCAGCAGGGCGGCGGCGTCCGGTTCGGCCAGCGGTTCGACCCGCAGGCGGGGCAGCCCGGCCGGGTCCGGCCCGCCCTCCCGGGTCGCCAGCAGCAGGGCCAGGCGTTCGGCGCCGAGCCGGCGGGCCGCCAGCCGCAGCGCCGCCGCGGACTCCGGGTCGGCCCACTGGAGGTCGTCCACCAAGGCCAGCACCGGCCCGCGCTCCGCGAGGTCGCCGAGCAGGGTGAGCACCGCCAGGCCGACCAGCAGCCGGTCCCCGGGCGGGCCCTCGGCCAGCCCCAGGGTGCGTTCCAGCGCGGCCCGCTGCGGCCCGGGCAGGCCGCCGAGCCGGTCCAGGACGGGTGCCAGCAGCTGGCTGAGCAGCGCGTACGGCAGTCGGGCCTCGCTCTCCACCCCGGCCGCCCGCAGCACCCGCCACCCGTCGGCCCGCTCGGCCGCCGCGTCCAGCAGTGCGCTCTTGCCGATGCCCGGCTCCCCGCACAGCACCAGTGCCCCGGCCCGTCCCCCGTCGGCCGCCGCGAGCAGCCGGTCGACCGCGGCCCGTTCCGTCCCCCGTCCGTACAGCATGAGTCGACCCTACCTATGCGCGACTGATTCCCCGGGCCCGCGATCTCCGTACCTTCTTGTCCCGCAAGGAGAACCACCGCCCAGAAGGAGCCCACGATGGACCTGCAGCACCTCGCCGAGCGCTACCTCGCCGCCTGGAACGAGACCGACCCGGCCGCCCGCCGCAAGCTGGTCGAGGAGACCTGGGCGCCCGGGGGCACGTACACCGACCCGCTGGTGGAGACCCGCGGCCACGAGCAGTTCGACGCCGCCCTGGCCGCCGTCCAGGCCCAGTTCGCCGGGCTGGTCTTCCGCCTCGGCCCGGTCGACGCGCACCACGACGTCGCCCGCTTCACCTGGGAGCTGGCCGCGGACGGGACCGCGGAGGCCCTGGTGGTCGGCTTCGACGTGCTCACCGCCGCCGCGGACGGCCGGATCGCCACGGTGGTCGGCTTCCTGGACAAGGTCCCGTCGGCCTGAGCCGCCCGCCGCCCGCCGCCGGGAACGCCGCCCGGAACGCCGCCGGGAACGACAACGACGCCTGCCCTTACCTGGTCGGGGAGTGGGCAGGCGTCGCGATGACCGGGTCCCGGCGGCTCTGGCGGGTCGGTGTTTGTCGGCCGTACCCCCCTCGCGGGGGGCGTGGGCGTTCTGGGGCGGTGGTCGTCGGACCACCGACCGGCGGTCGGTCGGACCACCGGTGGGCGGTCGGTCAGACCACCAGCGGACGGTCGGTCGGCTTGATCGGGGCGGGGAGCGCGGTCTTGCCGCCCAGGTACGCGTCGACCGCCGCGGCGGCCGAGCGGCCCTCCGCGATCGCCCAGACGATCAGCGACTGACCGCGACCGGCGTCACCGCAAACGTACACCCCGTCGACGTTGGTGCCGAACTTGCCGTCCCGGGCGACGTTGCCGCGGGCGTCGAGGTCGACGCCGAGCTGCTCGACCAGGCCGTTCTTGACGTCGGTGCCGGTGAAGCCCATCGCCAGGGTGACCAGCTGGGCCGGGATGACCTTCTCGCTGCCGGGGACGGTCTCGAACTTCCCGTCCTTGAACTCGACCTCGACCAGGTGGAGTTCCTGGACGTTGCCGTCCTCGTCGCCGACGAAGTGCGAGGTGGAGACCGAGTAGACCCGCTCGCCGCCCTCCTCGTGGGCCGAGGTGACCTTGTAGGTCATCGGCATGGTCGGCCACGGCTGGTGGGCCGGCCGGGCGTCCGACGGCCGCGGCATGATCTCCAGCTGGGTGACCGAGGCCGCGCCCTGGCGGTGCGCGGTGCCGACGCAGTCCGCGCCGGTGTCGCCGCCGCCGATGACGACCACGTGCTTGCCCTTGGCCGAGATCGGGGAGTCGACGTAGTCGCCCTCCTGGACCTTGTTGGCCAGCGGCAGGTACTCCATCGCCTGGTGGACGCCGTTCAGCTCCCGGCCGGGGACGGGCAGGTCGCGGGCGGTGGTGGCGCCGGCCGCGATGACCACCGCGTCGAAGCGCGAGCGCAGGTCCTGGCCGCTGATGTCGACGCCGGCCTCGACGCCGGTGCGGAAGCGGGTGCCCTCCGCGCGCATCTGCTCGATGCGGCGGTTGATGTGGCGCTTCTCCATCTTGAACTCGGGGATGCCGTAGCGCAGCAGGCCGCCGATCCGGTCGGCGCGCTCGTACACCACCACGGTGTGGCCGGCCCGGGTGAGCTGCTGGGCGGCGGCCAGGCCGGCCGGGCCGGAGCCCACCACGGCGACGGTCTTGCCGGACAGCCGCTCCGGGACCTGCGGGGTGACCCCGCCGCGGTCCCAGGCCTTGTCGATGATGGTGACCTCGACGTTCTTGATGGTCACCGGGTCCTGGTTGATGCCCAGCACGCACGCCGACTCGCACGGAGCCGGGCACAGGCGGCCGGTGAACTCCGGGAAGTTGTTGGTGGCGTGCAGCCGCTCGATCGCGCCGGACCAGTCGTCCCGGTAGGCGAGGTCGTTCCACTCGGGGATCAGGTTCCCGAGCGGGCAGCCGCTGTGGCAGAACGGGATGCCGCAGTCCATGCAGCGGCCGGCCTGCTTGGTGATGATCGGAAGGAGGCTGCGCTCGACGTAGACCTCGTTCCAGTCGCGGAGCCGGACGTCCACCGGACGGCGCTCCGCCAACTGCTTGGGCGTGGTCAGGAAGCCCTTGGGGTCAGCCATGTGCCGCCTCCATCATCTTGCGAGTGGTCTCCACCTCGGAGAGGCCATCGCGCTCAGCGGCGTCCTTGGCGGCGAGCACGGCCTTGTAGTCGGTGGGCATGATCTTGGAGAAGCGGGAGACCCCGCTGCCCCAGTCGGCCAGGAGCGCGGCGGCGACGGTGGAGCCGGTCTCCTCGTAGTGCTGCTGGACGGTCTCGCGCAGCCATTCGCGGTCGGCCGCGCTGGGGGCCTCGATGCCCACCATGCCGCTGTTGACGTTGGCCGGGCGGAGGTCGAGCACGTAGGCGATGCCGCCGGACATGCCCGCCGCCAGGTTGCGTCCGGTCTCGCCGAGGATCAGCACCCGGCCGCCGGTCATGTACTCCAGGCCGTGGTCGCCCACGCCCTCGACCACCAGGGTGGCGCCGGAGTTGCGGACCGCGAAGCGCTCGCCGGCCTTGCCGCGCAGGTGGATGCGGCCGGAGGTGGCGCCGTAGCCGATGGTGTTGCCGGCGATGACGTGGTTCTGCGCGTCGGCGCCGATCGCGGCGGCGTCCCGGGCGGGACGGACCACGAGCACGCCGCCGGACAGGCCCTTGCCGACGTAGTCGTTGGCGTCGCCCTCCAGGCGCAGCGTGACGCCGCGGGGGACGAAGGCGCCGAAGGACTGGCCGGCCGAGCCGGTGAAGGTCACGTCGATGGTGCCCTCGGGCAGGCCCGCGCCGCGGTACCGCTTGGTCACCTCGTGGCCGAGCATGGTGCCGACGGTGCGGTTGACGTTGCGGATCGGGAGCTGGATGCGGACGGCCTCGCCGCGCTCCAGGGCGTCCTCGGCCAGCTCGATCAGCTGGTTGTCGAGCGCCTTGTCGAGCGCGTGGTCCTGCTCGGTGGTGCGGTGCAGGGCCGCGCCCTCGGGCAGCTCGGGGACGTGGAACAGCGGGGCCAGGTCGAGCCCGGCGGCCTTCCAGTGGTCGATCGCGACCTGGGCGTCGATGTGCTCGGCGTGGCCGACGGCCTCCTCGATCGAGCGGAAGCCCAGCTCGGCGAGGAGCTCGCGGACCTCCTCGGCGATGAACTCGAAGAAGTTGACCACGAACTCGGGCTTGCCGGAGAAGCGTTCGCGCAGCACCGGGTTCTGGGTGGCGACGCCGACCGGGCAGGTGTCCAGGTGGCAGACCCGCATCATGATGCAGCCGGAGACCACCAGCGGGGCGGTCGCGAAGCCGAACTCCTCGGCGCCCAGCAGGGCGGCGATCACCACGTCGCGGCCGGTCTTGAGCTGGCCGTCGGTCTGCACCACGATGCGGTCGCGCAGGCCGTTGAGCAGCAGGGTCTGCTGGGTCTCGGCGAGGCCGAGCTCCCAGGGGCCGCCCGCGTGCTTGAGCGAGGTCAGCGGGGAGGCGCCGGTGCCGCCGTCGTGGCCGGAGATCAGCACCACGTCGGCGTGCGCCTTGGAGACGCCGGCCGCCACGGTGCCCACGCCGACCTCGGAGACCAGCTTCACGTGGACGCGGGCCCGCGGGTTGGCGTTCTTGAGGTCGTGGATCAGCTGGGCCAGGTCCTCGATGGAGTAGATGTCGTGGTGCGGCGGCGGGGAGATCAGGCCGACGCCCGGGGTGGAGTGCCGGGTCTTCGCCACCCACGGGTAGACCTTGTGGCCGGGCAGCTGGCCGCCCTCGCCGGGCTTGGCGCCCTGGGCCATCTTGATCTGGATGTCGTCGGCGTTGACCAGGTACTCGGAGGTGACGCCGAACCGGCCGGAGGCGACCTGCTTGATCGCCGAGCGGCGCTCGGGGTCGTACAGGCGCTCCGGGTCCTCGCCGCCCTCGCCGGTGTTGGACTTGCCGCCGAGCCGGTTCATCGCGACGGCGAGCGTCTCGTGCGCCTCCATCGAGATGGAGCCGTAGGACATCGCGCCGGTGGAGAACCGCTTGACGATCTCGGAGACCGGCTCGACCTCGTCGATCGGGACCGGGGTCCGGCCCAGGGCGTCCAGCTGGAACAGGCCGCGCAGCGTCATCAGGCGCTCGGACTGGGCGTTCACCCGGTCGGTGTACTGCTTGAAGACGTCGTAGCGCTTGGTGCGGGTGGAGTGCTGGAGGCGGAAGACCGTCTCCGGGTCGAACAGGTGCGGCTCGCCCTCGCGGCGCCACTGGTACTCGCCGCCGATGTCCAGCGCGCGGTGCGCGGCGGAGATGCCGGAGGCCGGGTACGCCTTGGCGTGGCGGGCGGCGGTCTCCTTGGCGATCTCGTCCAGGCCGATGCCGCCGAGCTTGGTGGTGGTGCCCGCGAAGTAGGCGTCCACCAGCTCCTGGGAGAGGCCGATGGCCTCGAAGACCTGCGCGCCGCGGTAGGAGGCGACGGTGGAGATGCCCATCTTGGACATCACCTTCAGGACGCCCTTGCCGAGCGCCTTGATCAGGTTCTTGATCGCCTTCTCGGGCTCGATGCCCGAGACGAACACGCCCTGGGCGACCAGGTCCTCGACCGACTCCATGGCCAGGTACGGGTTGACCGCGCCGGCGCCGTAGCCGACCAGCAGCGCGACGTGGTGCACCTCGCGGACGTCGCCGGCCTCGACCAGCAGCGACACCTGGGTGCGCTGCTTGGTGCGGATCAGGTGGTGGTGGACGGCCGAGGTGAGCAGCAGCGACGGGATCGGCGCGTGCTCGGCGTCCGAGTGCCGGTCGGAGAGCACGACGATGCGGGCGCCGTCGGCGATCGCGGCGTCGGCCTCGGCGGCGATCTCGGCCAGCCGGGCGGCCAGGCCCCGGCCGCCGGCCGCGACCTTGTACAGGCCGGACAGGGTGACGGCCTTCAGGCCGGGCTGGTCGCCGTCCTTGTTGATGTGGACCAGCTTGGCCAGCTCGTCGTTGTCGATCACCGGGAAGGTGATGCCGACCGAGCGGCAGTGCGCCGGGCTGGCGTCCAGCAGGTTGCCCTCGGGGCCGAGGTTGCTGTGCAGCGAGGTGACCAGCTCTTCGCGGATCGCGTCCAGCGGCGGGTTGGTGACCTGGGCGAACAGCTGGGTGAAGTAGTCGAACAGCAGGCGCGGCTTCTCGCTGAGCGCGGCGATCGGCGAGTCGGTGCCCATCGAGCCGAGCGCCTCGCCGCCGGTCCTGGCCATCGGCGCGAGGATGACCCGCAGCTCCTCCTCGGTGTAGCCGAAGGTCTGCTGGCGGCGGGTGACCGAGGCGTGGGTGTGGGCGATGTGCTCGCGCTCGGGGAGCTTGGCGAGCTGGATCTGCCCGCCCGCGACCCACTCCTCGTAGGGGTGCTCGGCGGCGAGGGCGGACTTGATCTCCTCGTCCTCGACGATGCGGTGCTCGGCGGTGTCGATCAGGAACATCCGGCCGGGCTGCAGGCGGCCCTTCTTGACGACCTTCTCCTGGTCGATGTCGAGCACGCCGACCTCGGAGGAGAGCACGACCAGGCCGTCCTCGGTGATCCAGTACCGGGCCGGGCGCAGGCCGTTGCGGTCCAGGACCGCGCCGATCTGGGTGCCGTCGGTGAAGGTGACGCAGGCCGGGCCGTCCCAGGGCTCCATCAGGTTGGAGTGGTACTGGTAGAACGCGCGGCGGGCCGGGTCCATGGTGGCGTGGTTCTCCCACGCCTCCGGGATCATCATCAGCACCGAGTGCGGCAGCGAGCGGCCGCCGAGGTGGAGCAGCTCCAGGACCTCGTCGAAGGACGCCGAGTCGGAGTGGTCCGGGGTGCAGATCGGGAAGATCCGGTCCAGGTCGCCGGGGATCAGGTCGGTGGCGAGCTGGGACTCCCGGGCGGTCATCCAGTTCCGGTTGCCCTTGACCGTGTTGATCTCGCCGTTGTGCGCGACGAAGCGGTACGGGTGGGCGAGCGGCCAGCTCGGGAAGGTGTTGGTGGAGAAGCGCGAGTGCACCAGGCCGATCGCGGAGGCGTAGAGCCGGTCCGACAGGTCGGGGAAGAAGGGCTCCAGCTGGCCGGTGGTCAGCATGCCCTTGTAGACCAGGGTGCGGGCGGAGAGCGAGGGGAAGTACACCCCGGCCTCCCGCTCGGCGCGCTTGCGCAGCACGAAGGAGACCCGGTCCAGCGCGATGCCGGTGCGCTCGCCGTGGGTGACGAAGACCTGCCGGAAGCGCGGCATGACGCTGCGGGCGGTGGCGCCCAGCAGGTCGGGGGTGACCGGGACGTCGCGCCAGCCGAGGACGGTCAGGCCCTCCTCGGCGGCGATGGCCTCGATCCGGGCGGCCGCGGCGGCGGCCTGCTCGTCGCTGTCCGGGAGGAAGGCGATGCCGACCGCGTAGGAGCCGGCGGCGGGGAGCTCGAAGTCCGTGTTCGCCCGCAGGAACGCGTCCGGGATCTGGGTCAGGATGCCCGCGCCGTCACCGGAGTCCGGCTCGGCGCCGGTGGCGCCGCGGTGCTCCAGGTTGCGCAGGACGGTCAGCGCCTGCTCGACGATCTTGTGGTCGGCGATGCCGGTCAGCGTGGCCACGAAGCCGACGCCGCAGGCGTCGTGCTCGTTGCGCGGGTCGTAGAGACCCTGGGCCTGGGGACGCGCGTCCGGAACGAGGGCGTAGGGGCCGGTGGCCTTGGCGTCCTCGTGGCCGGAGTGCATGGATGCAGACAGCATCGGCTCTCCCGTCGTCGTAAACAGTTGCTTCATGCAAAGGGACGACGTTGGCCCTGATGCGATTTGTCGGTGCAGGTTACATGATGCCGCCTGTACCGGGAAGTGGATTCATGCGTCCACATCCCGGACTGATCCCCAGGTCAGGGGGCGGATGGGGGAAAGGCGCAGCGTCGCGCGTTCCCTCCAGTGTGCCCCCTGCCGGAGGCCGGGAAACAGGGGCGAAACGCCCTCGCCACACGCGCCTCAGGAGTCCCACCTGGGATTCTTCGAAGTCGACGCCGCCCCGCTTGCGATTCTCGGGGTCGACAGCCGGATGTCGAGACTAGGGCAAGGCGCAGGCGCAGGCCCATGTGCGGAACATCACGCGCCCCATGGCATAACTATACAGAGGTCTGGATTTTCGTACAAGGCCGTCCGGGTGACGGCCGGTCGGCGGGTCAGCCGACGGCCCCGCCGATCAGCCGTCCCAGCAGGTAGGTGACGCCCGCCGCGGCCCCGCCCAGCACCAGTTGCCGCAGGCCGGAGAACCACCAGCTGCGGGCCGTCACCCGGGCCACCACCGCGCCGCAGCCGAACAGGCCCAGCACCGCCAGCAGGGCGGCCGGCCGGAGCGTGGTCGCGCCCAGCAGGTAGGGCAGCACCGGCAGCAGCGCGCCGAGCGCGAAGCAGCCGAACGAGGAGAGCGCGGCGACCAGCGGCGAGGGCAGGTCCTCCGGGTCGACGCCGAGCTCCTCGCGGGCGTGCACGGCCAGCGTGGTCTCCGGGTCGGCGGACAGCTGCCGGGCCACCTCGCGGGCCAGCTCCGGGTCGACGCCCCGGGCCGCGTACAGCTGGGCCAGTTCGGCCAGCTCGCCCTGCGGGTTGCGCCGCAGCTCGATCCGCTCGACCTCCAGTTCGGCCTCCACCAGCTCGCGCTGGGAGGCCACCGAGGTGTACTCGCCGGCCGCCATGGAGAACGCGCCGGCCGCCAGCCCGGCCAGGCCGGTGAGCACCACGGTGCCCGGCGCGGCGGCGCCGCCGACCACGCCGGTCATCAGCGCGAAGTTGGACACCAGGCCGTCCATCGCGCCGAACACGGCCGGGCGCAGCCAGCCGCCGTTGACGTCCCGGTGGTGGTCGGCGTCGGGTATCCGGGGCTGCGGACTGTCGGTGTGCGGGTCTGCGGCGATGGTGCTCATGCGGACGGCTCCCCTTCCGGGCACGGCGGTTCCCCCCGGGCCGCGGATCGGCCGGGCTTGCTGGTGCCCTTCGAACGTAGCCGTTTGACCTGCGCGTTTCCAGCAAAGTAAGCCTGCCCAAAGGCAGTTGGGGCCGCCTCCGCCGGTCTCGGCGGGGGCGGCCCCAACGGGGGTCGGGAGCCTCGGCTCAGGAGGGCCGTTCGGCGTCCCCGGGCACCTTGGCGGCCTTGGTGGCCTTTGGGTCCTTGCTGTCCTCGGCATCCTCCGGGACCCGCGCGGGGGCGTCGGCCGGGATGTCCTGCGGCTCAGGCTCGTTCCCCGGCTCGGCCTCCGCGGCGGCGGCCCCGGCCTCGGCGCGCTCCCGGGTGGCCTGCGGGTCGATCGTGTCCGGGTCCTCCCGGCCGGGGCGGAACCGGGCGGAGAGCACGAAGGCGACGATCGCACCGACGAAGACCAGGATCGCGGTCCAGTCGTTCAGGCGCAGGCCGAAGAAGCGGTGCGCCTCGTCGATCCGCAGCCACTCGGTCCAGAACCGGCCGAGCGTGTAGGCGGCGACGTACAGCGCGAAGGCCCGGCCGTGGCCGAGGGTGAAGCGCCGGTCGGCCCAGATCACCAGGACCGCGACCAGCACGCACCAGATCGACTCGTACAGGAAGGTCGGGTGGTAGACGCCCTGGACCACGGTGCCGTCCGGGAGCGTCTTGTCGATCTTCAGGCCCCAGGGCAGGGTGGTGGGGCGGCCGTACAGCTCCTGGTTGAACCAGTTGCCCCAGCGGCCGCAGGCCTGGGCCAGCGCGATGCCGGGGGCGATCGCGTCGGCGTAGGCGGGCAGCGGGACGCCCCGGCGGCGGGCGCCGATCCAGGCACCGACCGCGCCGAAGGCGATGGCGCCCCAGATGCCGAGGCCGCCCTCCCAGATCTTCAGCGCGTCGATCGGGTGCTTGCCCGCGCCGAAGTACAGCTGGTTGTCGGTGATGACGTGGTAGAGCCGACCGCCGACCAGGCCGAACGGCACCGCCCAGACCGCGATGTCGCCGACCGTGTGGCGGCCGCCGCCGCGGGCGACCCACCGCTTGCTGCCGAGCCACACGGCCACGACGACACCGATGATGATGCAGAAGGCGTAGGCGCGCAGCGGGATGGGCCCCAGGTTGAGGACGCCCCGCGACGGGCTCGGAATGTATGCGAGATCCATGGCACTCTCGACGCTACCGTGTCCCACCGGCACCACCGGCACCGGAGCGGGTCACGGTAGCGTCACGCGGCCCGGTCCGGCCCGGTCCGGGCCGGTCCGGTCCGGGATCAGGGCGGGGGCGGTCAGGGCGAGGGCGGGTTGTTCGACTCGCCGGCGGTCGAGCCGGGCGCCGGGCTCTGCCCGTGCGAGCCGGGGGTGCCGAGGGTCTTGCCCTGGTTGGCCGCGTCCACCCACTTCACCAGGTTCTCCGGGCTGATCTGCTCGTCGCCCTTCTTCGGGTAGATCGCCTCGCCGTTCAGCAGCACCGTCGGGGTCGACTTGTAGCTGGACTTGTCGAAGTCCTGCTGCACCGCGGAGACCCAGCCGCCGAACGTGTTGTCGTTGACGCAGGACTGGAAGGCGGGGGTGTCCAGCCCCGGGACCTGCTTGGCCAGGTCGATCAGGGTCTGCTTGCTGCCGAAGGAGTCCGCGGTCTCGTCCGGCTGGTTGCGGTAGAGCACGTCGTGGTAGTCGCGGAAGTGCCCGGCGTCCTGCGCGCAGGCCAGCGCGTTGGCGCCGTACTTGGAGCCGTTGCCGCCCAGCGAGCGGTCGATGAACGAGACGAGGTGGTAGTCGACCCGGACCTTGCCCGCGTCCTCCAGCTGGTCGACGGTCGGCGAGAAGCTCCGCTCGAAGCTGCCGCAGGCCGGGCAGCGCGGGTCCTCGTAGACCGTCAGCGTGGACGGGGCGTCGGCGCCGCCGACCGGGATGACCAGGTTCTTGTCGCCGCTCGCGCCGGCCGGGGCGGCGGTCGGGGTCTCCGGCTTGGAGCGCTGGTTCTGCACCACCACGCCGACCACCACGGCGGCCGCGATCACCACGACCACCACGCCGCCGACCGCCAGCTTCTTGTTGCGCCGCGCCTTGGCCTCCTCGGCGGCCCGGGACTCCCGCATCATGTCCCGGGCGTTGCGCTTGCCTTCTCGGTTCTTCTCGCTCATGGGGTGCTCTTGCCAGTCCAGGGGTCGGTTTCGTCTGATCGGTGGCGGTGGACGTGCGGCGTCAGGCGGCCAGCCAGGCGTCCGCCGAGAGCTTCGTCCGGGGCCGGTAGACCAGCCACGCCGACAGCAGCAGGAACCCGGAGTCGCGCAGGATCTCCTGGAGGTACTTGGTCTGCGACTCGTCCACCGCGCCGCCGCCGCCGAAGCAGCCGCAGTCGATCGAGATGCCGCGCGCCCAGGCGGAGGAGATCCCGGCGATGAAGACCAGCAGCAGCAGGCCGGAGACGACCGCGACGATCCTCGTCCCGAGGCCGAGCACCAGCAGCAGCGCCAGCGCCAGCTCCAGGAACGGCAGCCCCCAGCCGACCGGCTTCACCAGCGACTCGGGCAGGATCTCGTACGCCCGCACGGCCTGCGCCGCCTCCGCCGGGTCGGAGACCTTCGCCAGGCCCGCCCAGCCCCACACCACCGCCAGACCCAGCCGCACCGCCAGGCCGAACCACTCGGCCGCCGCGCCGTCCACCGCCCGGCGCAGCCCGCCCACCCGGCCGTGCTCGACCTGCTGACTGGCCATCAGTTCGGTTCCCCCTCGGGCGCGTTCCGCCGTTTCCTGCCTGCGTTTCCTGCCTGATGAACCGTAGGGGATGGCGGGGGGTTCCTCCACATTGGCGAGTTACGCCGTATGAGTGACCTTAAACGGTCATACGTCCGATTTTCCGGATCATCGTCCCGGCGGTGCGCAGACCGCGTCCGCCGACCGGCACAGCACCGCCCGCTCGGCCCCCCGCCGGGCCAACTCCCGCTCCACGCCCCCGCTTCCGACCAGCGCGACGGCCAGCGCCAGCCCCGCGGCCAGCGCCCGCAGCAGCACCTGCCGGTGGACCCACGCCATCCGAACACCCTCTCGCCGACGAACCACCGGAGGGTCCAACGGCGCCGACGGACCGGGCCGTACCGGCGCCGCCCGGTTTTTCACCCTCGCGGAGTAGGCCCTCTCGTCCGGATCTCGCCGGGCGCGCGACGCCGGGCGCGCGACGCCGGGCGTCGACCCGACGAGAGCCGGACGAGAGCCGGACGAGAGGACCTGGCCGGAAACGCGGAGAACCGCCCGGGGAGCGGCGGTCGCTCCCCGGGCGGTTCCCGGTCGTGGTGCGGTTACCTGCGGCGGACGCCCCGCGCCAGCTCGCCCGCGAGGGCGCGGACCGCGGCGACGCCGTCGGCCGGCTCCGCGGCGTCCAGCAGGCGCTGGACGAACGCCGAGCCGACGATCACGCCGTCCGCGAAGGCGGCGACCTCGGCGGCCTGGTCGGCGTTGGAGACGCCCAGGCCGACGCAGACCGGCAGCGCGGTGGTGGCGCGGGTGCGGGCCACCAGGTCCTCGGCCAGGTTGCCGACCGCGGCCCGGGTGCCGGTCACGCCCATCACGGCGGCCGCGTACACGAAGCCGGAGCCGGCCGCGGTGACCTCGGCCAGCCGGTGGTCGGTGGAGGACGGGGCGACCACGAACACGGTGTCCAGACCGTGCTCGGCGGCGGCCTTGCGCCACTCCTCGGACTCCTCCACCGGCAGGTCCGGCAGGATGCAGCCCGCTCCCCCGGCCGCGGCCAGGTCGGCGGCGAACCGGGCGGTGCCGTAGCGGTCCACCGGGTTCCAGTACGTCATCACCAGCACCGGCACGGCCGGGTGGGCGGCGGCGACCTCGGCGACGGTGCGCAGCACGTCCTTGATCTTCACGCCGCCGCGCAGCGCGATGTCGTCGGCGGTCTGGATGACCGCGCCGTCCAGCACCGGGTCCGAGTGCGGCAGGCCGACCTCGACGACGTCGCAGCCGCCCTCGACCAGGGCGTCGATCGCGGCGATGCCGCCGTCCACGGTCGGGAAGCCGGCCGGCAGGTAGCCGATCAGGGCCGCGCGGCCCTCCGCCTTCGCGGCGGCCAGGGCGGTGGTGAGCTTGGTGTCGGCCATGGTCAGTTGGTCCCCTCGGCGTCGTAGAGGCCGAAGTACTCGGCGGCGGTGTGCATGTCCTTGTCGCCGCGGCCGGAGAGCGAGACCAGGATCGTCCCCTCCGGGCCGAGCTCGCGGCCGAGTTCGAGCGCGCCGGCCAGGGCGTGCGCGGACTCGATCGCCGGGATGATGCCCTCGGTGCGGGACAGCAGCCGCAGCGCCTCCATCGCGGCCCGGTCGGTCACCGGGCGGTACTCGGCCCGTCCGGTGTCCTTCAGCCAGGCGTGCTCCGGGCCGACGCCCGGGTAGTCCAGGCCGGCCGAGATCGAGTGCGACTCGATGGTCTGGCCGTCCTCGTCCTGCAGCACGTAGGTGCGCGAGCCGTGCAGCACGCCAGGGTCGCCCTTGGTCAGGGTGGCGGCGTGCTTCGGGGTCTCGGCGCCCTCGCCGGCCGCCTCGCAGCCGATCAGGCGGACGCCCGCGTCCGGGATGAACTCGTGGAAGATGCCCATCGCGTTGGAGCCGCCGCCGACGCAGGCGACCACCGCGTCCGGGAGCCTCCCGGTGCGGTCCAGCACCTGCTGCCGGGCCTCGACGCCGATCACCCGGTGGAAGTCGCGCACCATCATCGGGAACGGGTGCGGGCCGGCCACCGTGCCGAACAGGTAGTGGGTGGAGTCGACGTTGGCGACCCAGTCCCGGAACGCCTCGTTGATGGCGTCCTTCAGGGTGCGGCTGCCGGAGGTCACCGGGATCACCTCGGCGCCCAGCATCCGCATCCGGGCGACGTTCAGCGCCTGCCGCCGGGTGTCGACCTCGCCCATGTAGATGGTGCAGTCGAAGCCGAACAGCGCGCAGGCGGTGGCGGTGGCCACGCCGTGCTGGCCGGCGCCGGTCTCGGCGATGATCCGGGTCTTGCCCATCCGGCGGGTCAGCAGCGCCTGGCCCAGCACGTTGTTGATCTTGTGCGAGCCGGTGTGGTTGAGGTCCTCGCGCTTGAGCAGGACCCGCGCCCCGCCGGCCTCCGCGGAGAACCGGTGGACGTCGGTCAGCGGGCTCGGCCGACCGGTGTAGTCCTTGAGCAGGGCGTCCAGCTCGGCGGCGAACGCCGGGTCGTTCTTGGCCTTCTCGTACTCCTCGGCGACCTGCTCCACGGCGGCGACCAGCGCCTCCGGGATGAAGCGGCCGCCGTAGGCGCCGAAGTAACCGCGGGCGTCGGGCACCTGGGCGCCCGGAAGGTAGTGCTCGGACATGATCCGTCCTCGGATGAAGGATTGACGGCGTGGACGTGGGGACCGCGGCGGGTGCCGGCCCCCTGGCGAGGGGGCCGGGTCCTCTGGCGAGGAGCTAGCCGCGGGGCCCGCGCCATCGGCGTCCGGGGACCTGTCCGGGCTCGCAGCCGATCACGTACCGCACCCGCCGCCCCAGCACCCGGCGCGCGGGCGCGCGGCAGCCGCGCGGGCGGCAGCCGGGGCGAGACGGGTGGCGATCGACACGGCGGAGGTCAGCCCCGCCCGTTGTTGCGCAGCGCCGGGTGCGCCCCGGCGGCGACCAGGTCGGCGACCGCGGTCCGCGGGTCCCGGCCGGTGACCAGGGACTCGCCGACCAGCACCGCGTCGGCGCCCTGGTTGGCGTAGGTGATCAGGTCGTGCGGCCCGCGCACGCCGGACTCGGCGACCTTCACGAGGTGCGCCGGGATGGCGTCCACCACGTTGCCGAAGGTGTTCCGGTCGACCTCGAGGGTCTTCAGGTTGCGGGCGTTGACGCCGATGATCCGCGCGCCGGCGTCCACCGCGCGGGCGATCTCCTCCTCGTCGTGCACCTCGACCAGCGGGGTCAGGCCGATCGACTCGGCCCGCTCGATCAGCGAGACCAGGGCCGGCTGTTCCAGCGCGGCGACGATCAGCAGCGCCAGGTCCGCGCCGTGCGCGCGGGCCTCCCACAGCTGGTAGGCGGTGACGATGAAGTCCTTGCGCAGGACCGGGGTGTCCACGGCGGCGCGCACCGCGTCCAGGTCGGCCAGCGAGCCGCCGAAGCGGCGCTGCTCGGTGAGCACGCTGATCGCGGCGGCCCCGCCGGCCGCGTAGTCGGCCGCCAGCGCGGCCGGGTCGGCGATCGCCGCGAGCGCGCCCTTGGACGGGCTGGAGCGCTTGACCTCGCAGATCACCCGGACGCCGTCGCCGCGCAGCGCGGCCACGCCGTCCTTCGCCTCGGGCGCCTTGGCGGCGAGCTCCTTGAGCTCGTCCAGGGAGACCCGGGCCTGTCGCTCGGCGAGGTCCTGCCGGACCCCGTCGATGATCTCGTCGAGCACAGTCACGCGTGCGCCCCCATCGTGTTTCGCTGGTGCGGCCGGGGGCGTCGAGCGCGGTCCCGGCCTTTCGATTCGATGGTATCGGGCGCGGGGGGCGCACTCCGCATCCGCACGGCGCGCGTCTCGATCGGCGGACCGCCCGGCGGGCGCCCCAGCCCCTCCGTGCGCCCGGTGCGCGCTCCTCACCCGACGGGCGGCGCCAGGCCCGCGCCGACCGGCAGGTTCCGCGCCACCGAGAACAGCAGCACCACCAGGACCAGCACCCCCGCCTGCCAACCGGTGAGCCGCCACCCCCGCCACCCGGCCGTCCGCGCACCGCCCGCACCGTCCAGGTCGCCCAGAGCGCCAGCAGCCCGCACGCCAGCACCGCCACCAGCAGGTTGTCGTGCACCGCCGTCGGCACGTCCCCCCGGGCCAGCGCGTGCACGCAGCGCAGCCCGCCGCAGCCGGGGCACCACCAGCCGGTGGCCCGCAGGAACGGGCAGACCGGGTAATGGCCGGGCGTGTTCGGGTCCACCAGGGCGACGAACCCGGCCGGCAGCGCGACGGCCGCCAGCGCGGCCAGCGGACGGACCAGCCGGCGCGCCGCGGAGCCCTCGGGTCGGGACGGGGCGGCGGGAGCGTTCACGGGGACGATTGTGCCCCCGGGCGGACCGGGCCCGGCCCCGAAACGCCGGACGGCGGGCCCGAGGGCCCGCCGTCCGGTGCGCGACTCCGCCGCGATCAGCCCGCGGTGACCGCGCTGCGCTCCTCGGTGGGAACCGGCGCGAAGTTCTTGCTGGGCTGCCGGCCCATGCCCGCCATCGACATGGCCTTGCCGACCACGCCGCCGATCAGGACCACGGCGAGGCCCGCGATGACCAGCACGACGTTCGGCACGATCATCGCGACGCCCGCGACGCAGAAGCCGACGAAGGAAATGACCACGCCGGTCCACGCGGCGGGGTGTGGCCGTGCGCTGCTGCAGCCATCTTGTTGGTGCTCCTTGTTTCTCCGGGGCCCGGTCGGGCGGGCCTGGGGCGGCGCTCGACGGGTTGACGCTCTCCATTGTGCCGGGCCGAACACGGCGCCCCCAAGCCGGGTCGGGGTGGTGCCGCGCACATCCGGCCGCGGCCGGACCGGGCGGTCGGGTCAGCCGGTCGGCGCGGCCCGCGGGATCAGCCGGTCGGGTCCTCGCCGCGGTCCAACGCCTTCCACAGGTCGGCCGGGCCGGCCGCCCTCCCCGTGGCTGCCGACGTGCGGGTCGGTGCCTCGTAGCGGGAGCCCATGGCCGGCCAGCCGCTGCCGAACCGGGTGGTCAGGGCGCCCGCCGCCACCAGCAGCAGCCCGCCCGCCAGGGCCACCCAGGGCCATGCCGTCCGGGTGATCTCCTCGGCCCGGCCGCTGCTCAGGGCGAGCTGCCCCGCCGCGACGGCGTGCAGCCCCGCGGTGTCGGTGTACCCGATCACGGCGCCGACGACCGCGCCCGCCCCCGCCAGCACGGTCAGGGCGCCCACCAGCACCCGCGTCCGGCCGCGCACCGCGAAGACCGCGACCGCCGCCGCCATCGCCACCAGCGCCATGCCGGTCGGCAGGGCCGTCAGTCTGCTCCCGCTCGCGCTCACCGCGATCCGGCTGCCGCCCATCCCGGGCGCCACCCCCTGCGCCCAGGTCCGGCCCACCGACGTCAGGACCAGTACGGCGCCCAACGCGGTCAGCAACAGCATCAGCCCCAACGTGCCGCGGGACTTCGGGGAAGCAGGCGTCTCACTCACTCCCCCAGTGTCCCCGACCTCACCCCGCTCCCCGTCCCCGCCCCCGGTCCGCGCGTCCTGTCCCCGCGGGTACCAGGGTCGGCGGGGCCTGGTGGCGGCGGCGCCTGCGGGTCAGGGTGGGGGCATGGCACACGTACTCGTCACCGGCGGAACCGGCTTCCTCGGCGCGCACACCATCGCCCGGCTGCTCGCGGAGGGCCACGCGGTGACCACCACCGTCCGGTCGCTGTCCCGGCGCGGCGACGTCGCGTCCATGCTCGGGACGGCCGGGGTCGCCGACCCGGCGGCGGTGGCGTACGTCGAGGCGGACCTGACCCGGGACGCGGGCTGGGCCGAGGCCGTGGCCGGCGCCGACCACGTGCTGCACCTGGCCTCGCCGTTCCCCGCCGGCGCTCCCCGGCACGAGGACGAGCTGATCGTCCCCGCCCGGGACGGCGCGCTGCGGGTGCTGCGCGCCGCCCGGGACGCCGGGGTGCGGCGGACGGTGCTCACCTCCTCGTTCGGCGCCGTCGGCTACGGCCACCGGGCCGGCGGGCACGTCTTCACCGAGTCCGACTGGACGGACCTCGACGGGCCGGGCGTCTCCCCCTACGTGAAGTCCAAGACCGTCGCCGAGCGGGCGGCGTGGGACTTCGCCGCCACCGAGGGCGGCGGCATGGAGCTGACGGTCGTCAACCCGGTCGGGATCTTCGGGCCGGTCCTGGGACCGGACTACTCCAGCTCGGTGCGGATCGTCCACGCGATGCTCAGCGGCGGCATGCGGGTCGCGCCCCCGGTCTGGACCAACACCGTGGACGTCCGCGACGTCGCCGACCTGCACGTCCGGGCGATGACCGCCCCCGTGGCCGCGGGCCGGCGCTACCTGGCGTCGGCCGGTGAGCCCGTCTCGTTCCACCGGATCGCGGCCGTGCTGCGCGAACGGCTCGGCGACGCCGCCTCCGCCGCCCCCACCCGCACCGCGCCGGCCGGACTGCTGCGCGCGCTGGCCGTCGTCAGCCCCCGGATGCGGGAGCTGGCCCCGCAGCTGGGCGTGGTGCGCCGGGCCGACGGCACCCGGGCCCGCACCGAGCTGGGCTGGGCCCCGCGCGGCAACGAGGAGGCCGTGGTCGCCACCGCCGAGAGCCTGCTGCGGCTCGGCCTGGTGGCCCGCTAGCGTCGGGGCATGGACCCGATGCCGGACACCCTCGGCGACTTCCTGCGCTCCCGGCGCGAACAGCTCACCCCGGAGCGCGCCGGACTGCCGGCGGGAGAGCGGCGCCGGGTCGCCGGGCTGCGCCGCGAGGAGGTCGCCCAGCTCGCGGGCATCAGCCCGGAGTACTACCTGCGCCTGGAGCAGGGCCGCAACCGGCGCCCCTCCGACCGGACCCTGCGCGGCCTGGCCGCCGCGCTGCGGCTGGACGAGGCGGCGGCGGCCTACCTGCACCGCCTCGCCCACCCGGCCCCGCCCACCGGACCCCGGCCCGGTGCCGGGGCCGCCCGGCCGGACGCGGCCCTGCAACTGCTCCTGGACGCCTGGCCGACGACGCCCACCTACGCCCAGGCGGCCTCCGGGCGGGTGGTGGCCGCGAACCGCCTCGCCACGGCGCTGTGCCCGTTCTTCGGCGTCGGCCACGACCCGCTGCGCGCCGTCTTCCTCGAACCGGGGATGCGCCGCCTGTACCCCCGGTGGGACGACGTGACCGCCAAGGCCGTCTCCGGGCTGCGGGCCGCCCTCGCCCTCGACGGCACCGACCCCGGACTCCTGGCCACCATCGACGAACTCACCACCGCCAGCGAGCGCTTCCGCACCCTGTGGGCCAGGCGGGAGGTGCGCCGCCGCACCGTCGGCCGCACCCGGTTCCAGCACCCCGACGTCGGCGCCCTCGACCTGCACTACGAGAAGCTGCTGCGCCCCGAGGCCCGGCACCTGCTCGTTGTCTACCGCGCCGACCCCGGCAGCCCCAGCGCCGAACGGCTGGAGCTGCTCGGCCGCCGCTAGGGCCGGTCTTCGAACCCCGGTCTCAGCGCAGCGTGTTCGCCGTGGCGACGGCCCGGAGCACTGCCGCCGCCTTGTTGCGGCACTCGGTGTCCTCGGCGTGCGGGTCGGAGTCGGCCACCACGCCCGCGCCCGCCTGGACGTACGCGGTCTCGTCGCGGATCACCGCGGTGCGGATGGCGATCGCCGTGTCGGAGTCCCCGGCGAAGTCCAGGTAGCCGACGCAGCCGCCGTACAGGCCGCGGCGGGTGGGCTCCAGCTCCTCGATGATCTGCATGGCGCGGGGCTTGGGCGCGCCGGACAGGGTGCCGGCCGGGAAGCAGGCGGTGAGCACGTCGAAGGCGCTGCGGCCCTCGGCGACCTTGCCGGTGACGGTGGAGACGATGTGCATGACGTGGCTGTAACGCTCGACGGTCATGAACTCCACCACCTCGACCGAGCCCGGCGCGCAGACCCGGCCCAGGTCGTTGCGGCCCAGGTCGACCAGCATCAGGTGCTCGGCCCGCTCCTTGGGGTCGGCGAGCAGCTCGGCGGCCAGCTCGGCGTCCTCGTGCGGGGTGGCGCCGCGGTGCCGGGTGCCGGCGATCGGGTGCAGCATCGCCTCGCCGCCGGCCACCTTGACCAGCGCCTCGGGGCTGGAGCCGACCACGTCGAAGCCGCCCTCCGCGCCGCCGTCCGGCCCGGGGAAGCGGAACAGGTACATGTACGGGCTGGGGTTGGTGGTGCGCAGGACGCGGTAGACGTCGAGCGCGGAGGCCGGGCAGGGCGCCTCGAAGCGCTGCGAGGGGACGACCTGGAACGCCTCGCCGGCCCGGATTCGCTCCTTCACCACCTCGACCGCCTTGCGGTACGGCGCGCCGCCGAACGGCGAGTGCGCCTCGACCGCGGTCGGGGTGTAGGTGGCCAGGCCGGGGTCGACCGGGCGGCGCAGGTCGGCCTCCATCGCGTCGAGGCGGGCGACGGCGTCCGCGTGCGCCTCGTCGACGCCGGTGGCCAGGTCGTTGTGGTTGACCGCGTTGGCGATCAGCAGCACGGTGCCGTCGGCGTGGTCCAGGACGGCCAGGTCGGTGGCGAGCAGCAGGGTCAGCTCGGGCAGCCGCAGGTCGTCCGGGGTGAGGTCCGGCAGCTTCTCCAGGCGGCGCACCACGTCGTAGCCGAGGTAGCCGACCAGACCGCCGGTGAGCGGCGGCAGGCCGTCGTCCGGGTGCCGGGGGGTGTGCAGGGCGGCCAGGGTGGCGCGCAGCACCTCCAGCGGGTCGCCGCCGGTGGGGATGCCGACCGGGGGCTCGCCCAGCCAGCGGGCGCCGCCGTCCTCGCCGACGGTGAGCACCGCGCCGGAGCGCACCCCGACGAAGGAGTAGCGGGCCCAACTGCGGCCCTGCTCGGCGGACTCCAGCAGGAAGGTGCCGGGCCGCTCCGCGGCGAGGCTGCGGTAGACGCCGATCGGGGTGAGGCCGTCCGCCAGGAGCCGGCGGGTGACGGGAATGACCCGGGTGTCAGCGGCGAGCGTGCGGAAGGCCTCAAGGTCCATGGGGCACCGATCAGATGAGAGGAGCGGACGGGCGGAGGGACGGTCCGGGGACGGTCGGGGGACAGGCTACTGGGCGAGCGGCAGCACGTCGGCGTCGAAGCAGGTCCGGTCGCCGGTGTGGCAGGCCGCACCGACCTGATCGACCCGGACCAGCAGGGTGTCGCCGTCGCAGTCCAGCGCGACCTGCTTGACGTGCTGGACGTGGCCCGAGGTGTCGCCCTTCACCCAGTACTCGGCCCGGCTGCGGCTCCAGTACGTGCAGCGGCCGGTGGTCAGCGTGCGGTGCAGCGCCTCGTCGTCCATCCACCCGAGCATCAGCACCTCGCCGGTGTCGTACTGCTGGGCGACGGCGGGCAGCAGTCCGTCCGGGGTGCGCTTGAGTCGGGCGGCGATCGCCGGGTCCAGGGCGGTGCTGCCGGGGGCGGCGGGAGTGGTCGACATGCCCTCCATTCTCGCAGGCCGCCACCGGCCGCCGGCCGCCGGGCGGTGCTCCCGGCGGCCGGCGGGCGGTGCTCCCGGCGGGCGGTGCCGCGGCGGTGGCGCGGCGGTCAGCCGAACGCCGTCTGGATTCGCGAGCGGTCCACCCGGTAGGGCGTCGGCTGCTGCTCCAGGCCGAGGTCGCCCAGCAGTTCCCGCTCGACCGCGTTCTTGTTGACGTCGCTCTTCAGGCCCTCCTTGGCGACGCCCAGGGCGGACTGTCCGGCCGCCCTGAGGTTGCCCTTCAGGGTGCCGTCGCCGATCCGGACGCCCTCCCGGTCGTCCTCGTCGATGCCCAGCCCGGCCTTGATCCGGTCCTGGGCCCAGTCGCCGACCTTCTCGGTGGCCTTCTCGTCGAGCTTCCGGGCGATCCTGGCGGCCTTGCCGGCGCCCTCCTCCAGCTTCCGGACCTCGTCGAAGGCCGTCTCGACCTTCTTCATCTTCTCCATCACCTTGGCGACGTCGCTGAGCTTGCGGGTGGCCTTGACCGCCTTGCCCATCTCCTGGAGCGCCTTGAGCAGCTCCTCCAGCGCCTTCGCCAGCTTGGTGGACACCTGCGCCACCCGGGCCACGAAGGTGGCGATCTCCGCCTCGTCGATCAGCGCGCCGACCAGCGCCGCCGCGCCGAAGGTCACCACCGAGAGCACCGCCTCGGCGGCCAGCGAGGCGATCAGCGCCTCGATCGCCTCGGTGATGATCTGGATCACCATGCCCTCGGCCATCGCGCACTCCTGCGCGGCCGAGTTGATGATCTGCGCAGTCTGCAGCATCTCCTCGGCGGTCTGGTCGAGCGCGTCCGCGACGTCGCCCATGTGACCGCCGAACGCGTCGCTCGCCGCCCCCTGCCAGCTCGCCGCCACCGGCACCGCGCCCGAGCGCAGCTCCGCCGCGACCGAGTGCACCGCGGCCGCCTGGGCCCGCCACTGCACGGTGGCGTCGTTCAGCTCCGCCAGGTTGCCGGTGACCTTCTCCAGCATGTCCAGCAGGCCGGACTCCTCCAGCGCCCACTCGACCGCCTCGTCGAGCGCCCCGCTCAGGCCACCCCGCGACTCGTGCTCGGCCTCCGGCAGCTCCTGGAACGTCCGCTCGATCTGCGCCCGGGCCCACGCGTACGCGTCGGCCGGGCCGCCCGGCGCGCCCGGCAGGCCGTACCCGGGCAGCGTGCTCGCCCCGACGGCCCCGACGGCCCCGACGGCCCCGCCGATCCCGGCCCCCACGTACCCGGGCGACGGGGCGGGCAGCGTGCTGACGCCCTCGGGCCCCGCCGACTCACCCGGTTCGCCCGGCTCACCGGCCCCTTCGGGCTCCTCCCCGGAGCCGAACAGCTTCTCCCCGACGTAGTCGCCGGCCTTGCCGCCCAGGCTGCCCGCCGCGCTGGTCCCGGCCTCCTTGAGCGCCCCGCTGAACCAGGACTGCCGCGGGTCCACCGGCGCCGCGTCCTCGCCGCCGGTCTCACCGGTCCCGCCGTTCCCGCCGTTCCCGCCGTTCTCGGCGGGCGTGCGCGAACCGGTGCGGATCTGGTTCGGGTCCCCGACGTGCGGTGCCGGGCCGGTGCCGTGGCCGGGCACGGGCGCGGGTGCGGCCGGCTGCCGCGGGTGGTCGGCGCCGTGCGTCGTGCCGGAGGTTCCCGAGCCACCCGAGCCGCCCGAGGTGTGGTGCCTGGTCCCGTGCGCCATCACCGGCCCCCGCTCATGGTGCCCGCGACGTACTCCTCGTGGTCGGTGTAGTTCCGCGACACCCCGGACAGCCCCTGCGCGCTGCCGTGCAGCGCGTCACCGAGCAGCCCGACGTTCTCGCGGCCGGTACCGGCGTGCTCCTGGAACGCCGACGCCAGGTGCTGGGCGTTCGGCAGGTGCCCGAACGCGTCCGAGGAGAGAGTGATCGCCGCGGTGGCCTCCGCGATCCGCCTCAGCTGCTCCGCCTGCTCGGCCAGCAGCGACGAGTACCGGTCGAGCACACTCGGCTCGACCTGAAACCCGCTGTCCCCCATGGCAGTTGCCTTTCTCGTCCATCCCGTCCGACAGGCCGGTCATCCTACTGATCAGCATGCAAAGGATGAGCAAACCGATGTCCGGAAAGGACTGACGTGGCAGCTGTTGTGCCCTCAGAATGTCCTTAGACGGAGGGGGTCCGCATGAGCGGTCGACAGAAGGCTTTCCTGGCAGGCCTGGTGGCTGCGCTCGTCGTGGCGGCGGCGGTGGTGGCGCTGCTGTGGCCCGCCCCGAAGAAGCCCGCCGCCGCGCCGCCGCCCCCGAGCCCCTCCCCCAGCCCGAGCCCGAGTCCGAGCCCGTCGAAGACGTACCCGTACGCGTTCTTCGCGCCCGGTACCTGCCTGCTGGCGCCGTGGGTCCGGAACAGCCCGGTCGAGGCGTACACGGCCATCCCGTGCGACCAGCCGCACGACTCCGAGACGATCGCCAACGTGGTGCTGCCGGAGGGCCTGACCGACGACCACTCGGTCATCCAGGCCACGCTGGAGCTCTGCAAGCCCGGTTTCACCGACGCGCAGCAGCGGCAGGGCGGCGGCGGACCCTTCGTCAACAGCCCGCTCGTCCCGCTCTCGACGTTCTACCAGCAGGGCTACCGCGACGTCAGCTGCGCGGTGACCGTCCGGGAGGGGCAGGAGCCGCGCAAGATGACCGGACCGCTCAAGTAGGCCGCCCGCACCGTACGCTGGGCGCATGGTGAGTCTTGCGCAGGGCGAGCGGGCCCGGTTGAGTCGGTTGTTGGCGGCGGCGGGCCCGGAGGGGCCGACGTTGTGCGAGGGGTGGGTGGCGCGGGACTTGGCGGCGCACCTGGTAGTGCGGGAGGGGCGGCCGGACGCGGCGGCGGGCATCCGGGTCGGGGCGCTGGCCGGGTGGACGGAGCGGGTGCAGGGGAAGGTCGCGGGGCGGGAGTACGCGGGGGTGGTGAAGTCGTTCCGGTCGGGGCCGCCGGCCTGGTCGCCGTTCAACCTGCCGGGGGTGGACGGGGCGGCGAACCTGGTGGAGTTCTTCGTGCACGCGGAGGACGTCCGCCGGGCGGTGCCGTTCGAGCCGGAGCCGGTGGGCGCGGAGCTGGCGGAGGCGCTGTGGAAGCGGGTACCGGCGGTGGCCCGGTTCAGTGACGCGAAGGCGCCGGTCTCGCTGCGGCTGGTGCACCCGGACGGCCGGGAGGTGACGGTGCGTCGGAAGGGCACGCCGGTGGTGACGGTGAGCGGGGAGCCGGGCGAGCTGGTGCTGTTCCTGTCCGGGCGGGGCGCGAAGGCCGCGGTGGTGGCGGAGGGCGCGCCGGAGGCGGTGGAGACGCTGGCGCACGTGCTGCCGCTGCCGGAGGCCGGGGCCTGACGCGGACCGGGGCCTGACGGGGGCCGGGGCCTGACGGCGCGTCGGCCCGCTCCGTCCGGTCGGTGTGCCAGCCTGGGCTCCAGGCCCCTCCCCCGCCCCTCAGGAGCGCACACCGTGGTGAGCAGCGACGTCCGACCAGGCTCGCCGAACTGGATCGGCCTGGGCAGCCCGGACCTCGCCGAGTCCGCGTCGTTCTACGGCGCGGTGTTCGGCTGGACGCTGGACCGGTCCGGCCCGGACGGCCACGGGTTCTTCCGCCGCGCGGGCCGGACGGTGGCGGGGGTCGGCCCGCTGACCGAGGCGGAGGCGCTGCCCGCCTGGACGGTGTACTTCGCCGCGGCGGACGCGGCCGGTGTCGCGGCGGCGACGGAGCGCTCCGGCGGCACGGTCCGCGCCCCGGCCGCCGAGGTGCCGGGGCGGGGCCGGTCCGTGCGGCTGGCCGATCCGACGGGCGGCCGGTTCGCGGTGTGGCAGGACGGCGGGGCGGCCGGGCTGGAGGCGGTGGGCGGGCCGGGCGCGCTGTGCCGGGCGGAGCTGCGCACCCCGGACGTCCCGGGGTCGCTGCGGTTCTACCGGGGCCTGTTCGGCTGGCGGAGCCGGGACTCGGAGCCGTCGGGGGCGGCGTGCGCGGCGCTGGGCCCGGCGGACGGCGGGGCCGACTTCGGCGCGGTCGGCCACGTGCACCCGCGGGTGGACGCGGGCTGGCTGGTGCACTTCGCGGTGGCGGACGCGCTGCTGGCCACCGACGAGGTGCGCCGCTCGGGCGGGAGCGTCCTGCTGCCGCCGCGGCCGGTGCCGACGGTGGGGCGGGTCGCGGTGCTGGCGGACCCGTTCGGCGCGCAGTTCGCGCTCCTGGAGCCGAAGCCGGAACCGGAGCCGGAGCCAGGACCAGGGCCGGAACCTGGGCCGCGCCGGTGACGCACCGGCGCGGCCCCGGACGGGCGCCTCAGCGCACGAGGGAGGTCAGCGGACGGGGTGCCCGGTGGCCCGGAGTTCGTCCTTGACCTGGCCGATCGTCAAGTCGCCGAAGTGGAAGACGCTGGCGGCGAGGACCGCGTCGGCGCCGGCGTCGACCGCGGGGGCGAAGTCGGCGAGCTTGCCGGCGCCGCCGGAGGCGATGACCGGGACGGAGACGGCCTTGCGGGCGGCCCGGATCATCTCCAGGTCGTAGCCGTCCTTGGTGCCGTCGGCATCCATCGAGTTGAGCAGGATCTCGCCGGCGCCGAGTTCGGCGGCGCGCGCCGCCCACTCGATCGCGTCGAGGCCGGTGCCGCGCCGGCCGCCGTGGGTGGTGACCTCGAAGCCGGAGGCGGTCTCGGTGCCCTCGGGGCAGCGCCGGGCGTCGACCGACAGGACGAGCACCTGGCGGCCGAAGCGTTGCGCGATCTCGCGGACCAGCTCGGGCCGGGCGATCGCGGCGGTGTTGACGCCGACCTTGTCGGCGCCGGCCCGCAGCAGCCGGTCGACGTCCTCGACGGCGCGGACGCCGCCGCCGACGGTGAGCGGGATGAAGACCTGCTCGGCGGTGCGGCGGACCACGTCGTAGGTGGTCTCCCGGGAGCCGGACGAGGCGGTGATGTCGAGGAAGGTCAACTCGTCGGCGCCCTGGGCGTCGTAGAGCTTGGCGAGCTCGACCGGGTCGCCGGCGTCGCGCAGGTTCTGGAAGTTGACGCCCTTGACGACGCGTCCGGCGTCCACGTCCAGGCAGGGGATGACGCGTACTGCGAGTGTCACGGCTGGGTGCCTTCCGAGGTCTGGGGGCCGGCCGGGGCCGGGGCGTCGGCCGGGGCGGCGGCGGAGGTCCGGGCGTCGGCCGGGGCGTCGGCGGAGGTCCGGTCGCGGGCGTCGGCCAGGGCGCGGGCGAGGCCCGGCCGGTGGGCCTCGACCTCGACCTCGACCATCATCCGGGAGTCGGTCAGGCCCTGGACGACCACCATGGTGGTGACCGGGCGGACCTCGCCGAAGAGTTCCTTGTGCGCGCGGCCGACCTCGTCGCAGTCCCGGACGTGGGTGAGGTACATCCGGGTGCGGACCACGTCGGCGGCGGTGAGTCCGTAGGGGCCGAGCGCTTCGAGGGCGACCTCGAAGGCGGCCAGCGTCTGCTCGTACGGGTCGCCCTCGAAGACGGCGACGCCGTCGTCGTACGCGGTGCAGCCCGCGACCAGGACGGAGTCCCCGGCCGCCACCGCCCGGGAGAATCCGTACTGGTCCTCGTAGGGGGACCGTCCGGACTGGCGGGCGACGGCGGCGGCCGGGGTTTCGTCGGTCATCGGGACACAGCCTCCAGGGCCTCTTCGAGGGTGAACTTCTGCTCGTAGAGCGCCTTCCCCACGATCGAGCCCTCGACGCCCTCCGGTACCAGGGTGGCGATCGCGCGCAGGTCGTCGAGGGACGACACGCCGCCGGAGGCGACGACGGGCCGGTCGGTGGCGGCGCAGACGTCGCGCAGCAGCTGGAGGTTGGGGCCGGTCAGGGTGCCGTCGCGGTTGACGTCGGTGACCACGTAGCGGGCGCAGCCCTCGGCGTCGAGGCGGGCCAGCACGTCGTAGAGCTGGCCGCCGTCGCGGGTCCAGCCGCGGCCGCGCAGGGTGGTGCCGACCACGTCGAGGCCGACGGCGATCTTCTCGCCGTGCTCGGCGATGACCTTGGCGACCCACTCGGGGCTCTCCAGGGCGGCGGTGCCGAGGTTGACCCGGGTGCAGCCGGTGGCGAGGGCGGCGGCCAGCGACTCGTCGTCGCGGATGCCGCCGGACAGCTCGACCTTGATGTCGAGGCGGCCGGTGACCTCGCGGAGCAGTTCGCGGTTGCTGCCGGTGCCGAAGGCGGCGTCGAGGTCGACCAGGTGCAGCCACTCGGCGCCGGCGTTCTGCCAGGCGAGGGCGGCGGCGAGCGGCTCGCCGAAGGAGGTCTCGGTGCCGGAGGCGCCCTTGACCAGGCGGACCGCCTGGCCGTCGCGGACGTCGACGGCGGGCAGCAGTTCGAGGCGGTTGGTCATGTTCTGGTGGACTCTTCCGTCGTCAGAGGGTGTCGACCCAGTTGGTCAGCAGGGCGGCGCCGGCGTCGCCGGACTTCTCGGGGTGGAACTGGGTGGCCCAGAGCGGGCCGTTCTCCACGGCGGCGACGAACGGCTGCCCGTGGGTGGCCCAGGTGACCCTGGGGGCGCGGATCTTCTCGGAGTGGGTCTCCAGCACCCAGTGCCGCACGCCGTAGGAGTGCACGAAGTAGAACCGGGTGTCGGCGTCCATCCCGGCGAACATCCGGGTGTCGGCGGGCGCGTCGACGGTGTTCCAGCCCATGTGCGGGACGACCGGCGCGTCGAGCGGCTCGACGGTGCCGGGCCACTCGTCGCAGCCGGCGGTCTCC
This sequence comes from Kitasatospora fiedleri, assembly GCF_948472415.1. NCBI lineage: Bacteria > Bacillati > Actinomycetota > Actinomycetes > Kitasatosporales > Streptomycetaceae > Kitasatospora > Kitasatospora fiedleri. The sequence continues at coordinate 2,059,338 of NZ_OX419519.1, forward strand.
ACGCCGTGCTCGACGCCCTTCTCGAACAGGATCTGCATGCCGACGCAGATGCCGAGCACCGGGCGGCCGCCGGCCAGCCGGCGGCCGATGACCTGCTCGCCGCGGACGGCCCTGAGGCCGCGCATGCACGCCTCGAAGGCGCCGACGCCGGGCACCAGCAGGCCGTCGGCGTCCAGCGCCTGCTGGAAGTTCGAGGTGACGGTGACGGTGGCGCCGGTGCGCTCGACGGCACGCTGGGCGGAGCGCAGGTTGCCGGAGCCGTAGTCCAGCACCACGACGTTCTTGGACATCTGTGGGGTCTCCTAGAGGCGCATGATGCCGGCGGCCAGGCACATGGCCGCGGCGAAGGCGAGGACGAGGACGACGCCCTTGGGCAGCTTCTGCTTCCAGAACGACCAGACGCCGCCCGCGAAGAAGAGGCCGAGGACGATCAGCACCGTCGCCATCAGAGCGCGCCCTTGGTGGAGGGCAGGATGCCGGCGGCGCGCGGGTCGCGCTCGGAGGCGTAGCGCAGCGCCCGGGCCAGTGCCTTGAACTGGCACTCGACGATGTGGTGCGCGTTGCGGCCGTACGGGACGTGCACGTGCAGGGCGACCTGGGCCTGGGCGACGAAGGACTCCAGGATGTGCCGGGTCATCGTGGTGTCGTACGAGCCGATCATCGGGGCCATCTGCTCGGGCTCGGTGTGCACCAGGTATGGGCGGCCGGAGAGGTCGACGGTGACCTGGGCCAGCGACTCGTCCAGCGGGACGGTGCAGTTGCCGAACCGGTAGATGCCGACCTTGTCGCCGAGCGCCTGCTTGAAGGCGGCGCCGAGCGCGAGCGCGGTGTCCTCGATGGTGTGGTGGGTGTCGATGTGCAGGTCGCCCTCGGTCTTGACGGTGAGGTCGAAGAGGCCGTGGCGGCCGAGCTGGTCGAGCATGTGGTCGTAGAAGCCGACGCCCGTGGAGACGTCCGTCTTGCCGGTTCCGTCGAGGTCGATCTCGACCAGGACGGAGGTCTCCTTGGTGGTGCGTTCGACGCGGCCGATGCGGGACATGCGGGGTTACAGCTCCTTGGTTGCAAGCGAGACGGCGCTCAGGAACGCGTCGTTCTCGGCGGGGGTGCCGGCGGTGACGCGCAGCCAGCCGGGGACGCCGTTGTCGCGGATCAGCACGCCCTGGTCGAGGATCGCCTGCCACACCGCGTGGGTGTCGGCGAAGCGGCCGAACTGGATGAAGTTGGCGTCGGAGTCGGTGACGTCGAGGCCCAGCCCGCGCAGCGCGAGCACCACACGGTCGCGCTCGGACTTGAGCCGGTCGACGTAGCCGAGCAGGGTGTCGGTGTGCTCCAGGCAGGCCAGCGCGGTGGCCTGGGTGACGGCCGACAGGTGGTAGGGCAGCCGGACCAGCTGCACCGCGTCCACCACGGCCGGGTCGGCGGCCAGGTAGCCCAGCCGCAGGCCGGCCGCGCCGAACGCCTTGGACATGGTGCGGCTGATCACCAGGTTCGGGCGGCCTTCGAGCAGCGGCAGCAGCGAGGCGCGGTGCGAGAACTCGACGTACGCCTCGTCGACCACCACCATGCTGGGCCCGGCGGCCTGCGCGGCCTCGTACAGGGCGAGCACGGTGTCGGCCGCGACGGCGGTACCGGTCGGGTTGTTCGGCGAGCAGACGAAGACCACGTCCGGGCGCAGCTCGGCGATGGCCGCCCGGGCCGCGTCCAGGTCGATGGTGAAGTCCTCGCCCCGCGGGCCGGAGACCCAGCCGGTGCCGGTGCCGCGGGCGATCAGGGCGTGCATCGAGTACGAGGGCTCGAAGCCGATCGCGGTGCGGCCGGGCCCGCCGAAGGTCTGCAGCAGCTGCTGGAGCACCTCGTTGGAGCCGTTGGCGGCCCACACCTGGTCCTTGCTGACCGGGAAGCCGGTGGTGTCGCTCAGGTACGCCGCCAGGCCGGTGCGCAGCTCGACCGCGTCCCGGTCCGGGTAGCGGTTGAGCTGCCGGGCGGCTTCGGCGACCCGCTCGGCGATCCGGGCCACCAGCGGCTCGGGCAGCGGGTACGGGTTCTCGTTGGTGTTCAGCTGGACGGGCACGTCCAACTGCGGTGCGCCGTACGGGGACTGGCCGCGCAGCTCGTCGCGGACGGGGAGGTCGTCGATCTTCGTCACGAGGTGGGAACCGTCCAGTCGCCGTGCCAGTGTTGTTCGTCTCCGACAAAACGCGCCTTCACGGCGTCGCCGTGGCCGGGCAGGTCCTCGGCCTCGGACAGGTTGACCACGTGCGCGGCGATCCCGGCCAGCGCCGCGCGGTCGTACTCGACCACCTGGACGCCGCGCAGGAAGGTCTGCACGGACAGGCCGGAGGAGTGGCAGGCGCAGCCGCCGGTGGGCAGCACGTGGTTGGAGCCGGCCGCGTAGTCGCCCAGCGAGACCGGGGTGAAGCGGCCCAGGAAGATCGCGCCCGCGTTGCGGACCCGCTCGGAGACGGCGTGCGGGTCGGCGGTCTGGATCTCCAGGTGCTCGGCGGCGTAGGCGTTGACCACCGCGAGGCCCTGCTCCAGGTCGTCGACCAGGATGATGCCGGACTGCGGGCCGCCGAGCGCCTCGGCCACCCGCGCGCTGTGCCGGGTGCGGGCGACCTGCGCCTTGAGCTCGGCCTCGACGGCGTCGGCCAGCAGCGGGGAGGCGGTGACCAGCACCGAGCCGGAGGTCGGGCCGTGCTCGGCCTGGCTGATCAGGTCGGCGGCGACCTCCGCGGCGTCCGCGGTGTCGTCGGCGAGCACCATGATCTCGGTCGGGCCGGCCTCCGAGTCGATGCCGATCCGGCCGGCGAACAGGCGCTTGGCGGCGGCGACGTAGATGTTGCCGGGGCCGGTGACCAGGTTGACCGGCGCGCACTCCTCGGTGCCGAGCGCGAACATCGCGACCGCCTGGGCGCCGCCGACCGCGTACACCTCGTCCACGCCGAGCAGCGCGCAGGCCGCCAGGATGGTCGGGTGGACCCGGCCGCCGAACGCCTTCTGCGGCGGCGAGGTGACGGCGATGCCGGCCACTCCGGCCTCCTGGGCGGGCACCACGTTCATCACCACGGAGGACGGGTAGACCGCCAGGCCGCCCGGCACGTACAGGCCGACCCGGTCGACCGGCACCCAGCGCTGGGTGACGGTGCCGCCGGGCACCACCTGCGTGGTGTGCCCGACCCGGCGCTGGTCGGCGTGCACGGCGCGGGCCCGGCGGATCGACTCCTCCAGCGCGGCGCGGACCTTCGGGTCCAGCTGCTCCAGCGCCCCGGCGATCTGCTCCGCGGGGACGCGGGTGGACTCCAGCCGGACGCCGTCGAAGCGCTCGGTGATCTCGATCAGCGCCGCGACCCCGCGATGGCGCACGTCCTCGGCGATCGGCCGCACCTTCTCCAGGGCGGCTTCGACGTCGAACTCGGCACGGGGGAGCACGTCGCGCGGGTCCGTGGAGGAGCCGCGGAGGTCGATTCGAGAGATCACAGGCCCAAGTGTAAGGAGTGGCGAAAACCGGCAGCCCGGCATTTCAGTCCGTGATACGAAGGGTGAGACGAGACCAAGATCATCGGGGGACGCGGTGGAGCAGGCGCCGGACGACTGGACCGACACCGAGCGGGGCCTGTGGGACGCCTTCCGGCACGGCGAGGTGTACGACCTGCGGGCCGGGAGCGGTCCGGTCGAGCTGCTGCTCCCCGCCCCCGCCGGGCGGGCCGTCCGCCCGGCGGGGGCGGACGGCACCGGCCGCGGCCCCGACGACCCGGACGAGGACGGCACCGGCCACGGCCCGGACGACCCGGACGAGGACGGCACCGGTCACGGCCACGGCCCGGACGACCCGTTCAGCGGCGCGCCGTGGGGCCCGGAGCGCACCGTCCGCGCCGAGGTGATCGCCCGGCTGCTGCTGCACGGCCCGGAGGCCGCCCCCGGCAAGGTCACCGCGCTCAAGCTCACCGGCGCCCGGATCACCGGCGAGTTCACCCTGGCCGGCGGCCGGATCGGCTGCTACGTCGAGTTCCAGCTCTGCCGCTTCGAACGCAAACTGCTGCTCTCCGAGGCCACCGCCGGCACCCTGCGGATCGTCTCCTGCGCCCTGCCCCGGCTGGAGGGCTCCCGGCTGGCCACCGAGGGCGACGTGCACCTCGCCCGCTGCGGCATACCCGGCGGCATCCGGCTCACCGACGCCCGGATCGGCACCGACCTGCTGCTCAACCAGTCCGCCGTCGGCCCCGACGCGTACGGGCGGGCGGTCTCCGCCGACGGGCTCACCGTCAACCAGGACTGCGAGGCCGAACGGATCGAGCTGCTCGGCGAGCTGAGCCTGCGCTCGGCCCGGATCGGCGGCCGGCTCTCGCTGCGCGGCAGCTCGCTGCGGGCCGTCGGCCCGGACAACCCGAACGCGCTGAACGCGGCCCGGATCACCGTCGGCCACACCCTGTACCTGTCCGGCTCGGAGGACGCCAACTGGGCCGGCTCGCGCACCGTCTACGGCTCCGGCTACGGGGAGTCCACGGGCACCGCCCAGTACCGGGACACCACCCACACCCCGTTCCGCGCCCGGGGCAAGATCCGGCTCTCCGACGGGCGCTTCGACAACGCCGTGCTGATCAGCGCCGCCGAGTTCCACCTCGGCCCGGGCGAGGAGCTCGCGCTCAGCCGGATCCAGACCCCCGAACTCCGCTTCGCCTGCGACACCCCGCCCACCGGCCCGGTCACCCTCAACCGGGCCCGGATCGGCAACCTGGTCGACTCGCCCGACGCCTGGCCCACCGCGCACCACGTCTCGCTCACCGGCTTCACCTACGAGTCGCTGCGCCCCGTCGGCCCCTTCCCGCTGGAGCGCCGGATCGCCTGGGTCGACTCCGGCCGGGAGTTCCGCCCCGAGGCGTACGAGCAGCTCGCCGCCGCCCTGCGCCGCGACGGTGCCGACGAGGACGCCCGCGCCGTCCTGTACGCCAAGCAGCGCCGCCGCCGGCGCACCCTGCCGCTGCCCGGCCGGATCTGGGGCCACCTCCAGGACGCCGCCGTCGGCTACGGCTACCGCCCCGGCCGGGCCGCCGCCTGGCTGGTGCTGGCCTGGGCGCTGGGCACCGCGTACTTCGCCGGGCACGAGCCCGCGCCGGTCAAGGCCGACGAGAAGGTGATCTGGAACCCGGCCCTGTACGCGGCCGGCAAGGTCCTCCCGCTGATCGACCTCGGCCAGAACGGCTGGAACCCGGACCGCACCGGCCAGTGGGTCGCCACCGCCCTGGTGCTGACCGGCTGGGTGCTCGCCACCACCGCCGTGGCCGGCGTCACCCGGCTGCTCCAGCGCGGCTGACACCCCCGGCCGCGGGCGAACCGCGGCGCGGCGGCGGCCCGCCGCCAACTACGCTGTCCGCCGTGACTGATCGGCTTCCGCTCTTCCCGCTCAACACGGTCCTGTACCCGGGCCTGGTGATGCCCCTGCACGTCTTCGAGGAGCGCTACCGCCACCTGGTCGCCGATCTCCTGGAACAGCCCGAGGACGCACCGCGCCGCTTCGGCGTGGTCGCCGTCAAGGACGGCCGGGGAACCACCCCGGTCCGCGAGAGCGAGGGCCCGGCGGGCCCGCTGGAGGGCCTCGGCGCCCCCGGCGGCGATCCGCTGGACGCCCTGTACGCGGTCGGCTGCGTCGCCGACGTCGCCTCCGTCCGCGAGCAGCCCGAGGGTCGGTACGAACTGCTGGTCACCGGCACCACCCGGTTCCGGCTGCGTGCCCTCGACGCCACCGGCCCCTACCTGGTCGGCGAGGTCTCGGTGCTCCCCGAGGAGCCGGGCGAGGGCTCCGGCGCGCTCGCGGCCGGCGTCGAACGCGCCTTCCGCACCTACCAGAAGCGGCTGGCCGGGGCCCGCGAGGCCACCCTCAGCGGCGAGTCCGAGCTGCCGGACGACCCGCAGGTGCTCTCCTACCTGGTCGCCGCCGCCACCTCGCTGTCCACCAAGGACAAGCAGGAACTCCTCGCCTGCCCCGACACCGCCCAGCGCCTAACCCGCGAACTCGCCCTGCTCCGGCACGAGAGCGCGGTCCTCGCCAAACTCCCCTCGCTGCCCGCCGCCGACCTCACCCGCCAGGCGTTCAGCCCCAACTGAGGACCTCCGTGGCCAAGAAGAAGTCCCCCGGCGGCACCCCCGCCACCGTCGCCCTCGACACCGCCGGCGTCCCGTTCACCGTCCACGAGTACGCCCACGACCCGGCCGCCGCCTCCTACGGCGCGGAGGCCGCCGAGGCGATGGGCGTCTCCCCCGGCCGGGTGTTCAAGACCCTGCTCGCCGAGACCGACGGCACCCTCGCCGTCGCCGTCGTCCCGGTCTCCGGCCGGCTCGACCTCAAGGCGCTGGCCGCCGCGCTCGGCGCCAAGCGCGCCGCCATGGCCGACCCGGCCGCCGCCGAGCGCTCCACCGGCTACGTGGTCGGCGGCATCTCACCGCTCGGCCAGCGCCGCAGGCTGCGCACCGTGATCGACTCCGGCGTCCTCGCCCACCCCACCGTCTTCGTCTCCGCCGGCCGCCGCGGCACCGAGGTCGAACTCGCCCCGGCCGACCTGGTCCGCCTCACCGCCGCGCTGACCGCCCCCATCGCGCGGGAGTGAACCCCGGGAGCCCGGGGACCCGGGGAGCCGGGCTCAGGCCCGGTCGGCCGGGGGCGGCACCGGCCCCGGGGTCTCCCAGTACGGGGGGCGGTCCGGCTCGCGCTTGCCGAACGTCGCGGAGAGGGCGAGCAGCAGGATCATGGCCGTCATCGGCCAGACCATCAGCGCCCCCTTCGCGGTGAGTTCCAGCGGCCCGTCGAAGGTGCCGCCGTTGCCGACGGACAGCGCGTGGGCGCGCAGGTCGGAGGTGGCACCGAGGTGGGTGCCGAGCTGCCAGGCGATCACCGAGCCGAGCAGGCCGCCGGCGGCCAAGCCGACGGCCACGGCGACGCCGCCGCCGCGGGCGCGGGTCCACAGGAAGGCGCCGAGCGAGGTGAGCAGGCCGAGGCCGAGGCCGAGCAGCGAGAAGACGCCGACCGCGCCGATCAGCTCCTCGCCCTCCGGGTCCCGGTAGAGGATGTGGTCGTCCTGGACGGCGTAGCCGACCCGGGGGGCGAGCCAGAGCCAGAGCAGGCCGAGCGCCACGCCGAGGACCGCTCCGACGAGGGTGATGATCGCTCCGATCCGCAGTTCGGGGCCGATCGGCGGCCGCTTGGCGCGGTCGGACGGCTGCGGCGGGAAGGGCGGGGCGAAGGGGTCCGGCCCGGGCGAGCTACCCGCAGGTGTGTTCGGTACGGTCACGGGCCCATCGTTTCATGTCGGCCCGGGCGGATGTCGATCTCAACGGGACAACGACCACGGCGAACGGCGCACCCACCGGCCCGAGAACGCAGCACGTCGGCCCGGGCGGATGTCGATCTCAACGGGACAACGACCACGGCGAACGGCGCACCCACCGGCCCGAGAACACAGCATGTCGGCCCGGGCGGATGTCGATCCCGACCGGACGACGACCACGGCGAACGACGCACCCACCGGCCGGGCGGCGCCCCGCCCCCCGTTCCGGCCGGGTCAGCTCGCGGCGCGCCGGTACGCCCAGGTGGCGAGGGTGAGCGAGACCAGGCCGACCGCGCCGCAGACGCCGAGGTCGAGGGTGATCCGGGCCCAGTCGGGGTGCGGGGCGAAGGTGAGCGCGAAGGCGTCGACGCCGTAGCTGGAGGGCAGCAGGTCGCGCAGCCACTGGACCGGTTCGGGGAGCCGGGAGGCGGGCAGGACGCCGAGCAGCAGGGCGGCGGACATGCCGAGCTGTCCGGCGAGGGTGGCGAGCTCCTGGCGGGGGGCGAGCAGGCCGAGGGCGGCGCCGAGGCCGGCCAGCGCGGCGCCGGCGAGCGGGATCACCGCGAGCAGGACCCACAGCCGGGCGAGGGGCAGTCCGAACATCCAGCAGCCGGCGCCGGCGGTGACGAAGACCCCGGGCACGGTGAAGGAGGCGTAGGCGGCGGCGGTGCCGAGCACCACGGAGGCGGGCGGCACCGGCAGGGTCGCGTAGTGGTCGAGGCCGCCGGTGGCGCGCAGCCTGCCGAAGTACTGGGCGAGCAGGTTGAGCGCGACGAAGGCGACCACCAGGACGGCGGAGCCGGCCACCACGGCGTGCGCGGAGGGGTTGTCGCCGGGGTCGACGACGCCGCGCATCATCACCAGGATGCCGATCGACTGGAAGGTGGCGACGAACAGCAGCGGAATCCGGGAGACCTTGGCGCGGGCCAGCTGGGCCCGGTAGACGGCGGCCAGCGCGGGCAGCAGCCGGGCGGCGGGGGCGAGCGGCGCGGGCGCGGTGGTGACGGCGGGGGCGTCGAGCAGGGTCATCGGGCGAGTCCTCCGGGCCGGCCGCCGAGCCGGAGGTAGGCGTCCTCCAGGGTGGGGGTGGCGAGGGTGAAGTCGTCAAGGGCGGCGAAGGCGGGTCCGGTGGTGACGGCGGCGACCAGTTCGCGGGCCTCGTCGGGGGTGGTGCGCAGGGTCCAGCGGCGGCCGGTGCGCTCGGCGCGCTCGGCGAGGGCGGCGACGGCGGGGACGGTCAGCGGGGCGTCGGTGCGCCAGACCAGGTCGAGCCGGACGTGGCCGTCGACCAGGGCCTTGAGGCCGCCGGGCGTGTCGCAGGCGATGACCTTGCCGGCGTCGATCACGGCGACCCGGTCGAGGACGGTCTCGGCCTCGATGACGTTGTGGGTGACCAGCAGCACGGTGGTGCCGCGTTCGGCGCGGCGGCGGTCGACGGCGCTCCAGACGGCGCGGCGGGCGAGCGGGTCCATGCCGGTGGTGGGTTCGTCCAGGACCAGCAGCGGGCGTTCGCCGATCAGGACGGCGGCGAAGCAGGCGAGCCGGCGCTGGCCGCCGGAGAGTTTGGCGAGCGGGCGGTGGGCGAGCGGTTCGAGGCCGAGTTCGGTGATCACCTCGGCGGTCTCGGCGCGGGCGGCGGCCCGGGACAGGCCGCGCAGCCGGCCGGTGGTCTCGGCGGCCAGGGCGACGGTGAGCTCGTCGAGGGCGGTGGACTCCTGGCCGAGGTAGCCGAGCAGCCGGGCGGCCCGTTCGGGGTGCCGGACGATGTCGTGGCCGAGCAGGTCGACCGTCCCGGCGTCGGGGCGGAGCAGGCCGGTGAGCTGGCGCACCAGGGTGGACTTGCCGGCGCCGTTGGGTCCGAGCAGGCCGAAGACCTCGCCGCGGCGGACGGCGAGGTCGATGCCGTCGTTGGCCCTGACCTCGGTGCCGCCCGTCCGGTAGGTCTTGACCAGGCCGCTGACCGTGCAGCAGCCCTGAGGTGCCTTGCTCACGACGGAAGACTCTACGCGCCGTAAAGGGCGTTCCGGACACGCGGGGTGGGCAAGTCGGCCCGGGCGTCAGCTGTCCTGCCGGGCCTGCGCGGTGGGCCGGGTGTCGGGGACGCGGGCGGCGAGCTCCTTCCAGAAGCCCTCCCGGATGGCGTACCTGTCCTGTTCGTCGATCTGGTCCTCCTTGTGCGCGAGCAGGCCGAACCGGGCGGCGTAGCGCAGCAGTTCGCCGTCCAGGCGGTGCGGGATGCGCGGGTGGTCGGTCCACAGCAGGGCGGGGCGCTCGGTGGCGGCGAGGCGGTCGAGCCAGCGGCGGGCGAAGACCTGGCCGACCTCCTGCGGGTCGCCGCCGACGCTGGTGATGTCCTCCTCGCGGTCGGCCCAGCGCTGGGCGGAGGTGGTGATCCGGTCCAGGGTGGGCAGCGCGTCGGCGGCGGTGGCGGTGTCGGCGCGGTCGACCCAGCCGCGCTCGGAGGACCAGCGCAGCACCGGGCCGGCGGCGGCCGGGGCGGGGTCGGGGGCGGGCCGGGGGCGGCGCGTCCGGCCAGGTCCTTGGGGTGGGGATGACCCGCAGCGGGGCGCTGCGGGCGGCCGCCGCGGCGGCGGGTGCGGGGACGGCCGCGGCGGCGGGCAGCAGCGGGACGGGGCGGGGCCGGGGCGCGGCGGGCAGCACCGCGACGGGGGCGACCGGCTCGGCGGCGGCCTCCCGGGGGCGGGCCCAGCGCTGGATCCAGGCGCGGTCCAGCACCCGGCGCTCGTCCGCCTCGCCGACCAGTTCCTCGGACTGGTTGAAGTCCCCGTCGGCGGCCTCCAGCGCCCACAGGTGGACGGCGACGCCGTGCTCCTTGGCGGAGGCGACGCCGGGCAGCAGGTCGCCGTCCCCGGTGACCAGCACCACGTCGGCGCAGGCGTGGTTGCGGGCGAGTTCGCTGAGTTCGGCGTGCATCGCGGCGTCCACGCCCTTCTGCACCCACCGGCCCTCGACCCGGGTGAGCGCGCCCAGCCGGACGGTGACCCGGGGCAGCACCCGCAGCCGGCGGTGCTCGGGGACGGGGCGGCGGTCGACGGCGGCGTCGAACCAGTAGATCCGCAGCAGCGGCAGGCCGGTCTCCGTCTCGGCGCGCTCGCGCAGCGCGGTGATCAGCACCGGGTGGTCGACGGTGATCCGGGCCCGGCCGGGCTCCCCCGCGAGCAGGCTGGCGGCCGCGCCCAGCAGGTAGCCCGCGTCGACCAGGACGACGCAGCGGTCCATCTCCGGCACCTCCTCCTCGGCCCGGGCCCCGGCGGTGGGGCGCCGCCCGGCGGCCCGGCGACCGTTGGGCACACCTTTCCCCTCCGTCCGCCCGCCGAACCGCGCCGGGCCCGCCGCGCGCCGACCCTGGATACTGGGACACCGTGCGGAAGAGTGCGGTGGTGCTGTGCGCGGTGGCGGCGATCGGGGCGGTGGCGATCGTCCTGGTCCCGGCGACCTCGCCGGAGACCTCCAGCGGGGACACCGGGCTGGTGTCGGTGGTGGTCAACCACGGCCGCACGGTCGAGCTGGGCCCGGCCGAGACCCGCACCGTCGCGGTGGAGGTGACGGCGAGCGACCGCTCGGGCATCCGCGCGGTGGACCCGATCGGCCTGTGGGGGCCCAACTACGGGACGTTGAAGGTCGGCCCGATGTCCTGCGTCCCGCTGGACGCGGCCGGGACCACGGCCCGGTGCAGCGGTGAGGCGGTGATCGCGGCCGGTTCGCGGGCGCTCTTCGACGACCAGGCCGGGACCTGGTTCGTCGACCTGCGAATCCGGGCCACCGACGGCGACCGGTACGTGTCGAAGAACGCCGCCGGGTTCTCGCTCAAGCGCACCGCCGGGTTCGACCTGGCGTCGGTGGCCCCGGCCCGGGCGGCGGTGGGCGAGGCGGTCACCGTCCGGGGGCGCCTGCGGCGCGCGGACTGGGACCGCGACGCCGAGGTGCCCCAGCAGGGCACCACCGCCTACCTGCAGTTCCGGCCGACCGGCAGCAGCACCTGGACCACCCTGGCCAGCACCGGCACGGACGCCGACGGGCTGCTGTCGCTGAACGTGCCGGTGCGCGGCCCGGGCGCGTTCCAGTGGTACGCGCCGGGCGACAAGTGGACGGGGGGCGCCCTGTCGGAGGTGCTGCCGCTGCGGGTCGACGCGCCGGAGTCGCACCCGGGCCAGTGAGCCCGGCCGCGGACGCGAGGGACCGCGGACGCGACAGGCCCGCGGACGCGACGGGCCCCCGGGTGGGTGCCCGGGGCCCGTCGGGGCGGGTGACGCCGGGGTCAGCCGCGCAGCTCGGCGGCGACCAGCTCGGCGATCTGCACGGCGTTGAGCGCCGCGCCCTTGCGCAGGTTGTCGTTGGACAGGAACAGCGACAGGCCGTGCTCCACCGTCTCGTCGGCCCGGATGCGGCCGACGTAGCTCGGGTCCTGGCCGGCGGCCTGGAGCGGGGTGGGGATGTCGGTCAGCGCGACGCCGGGGGCGCCGGCCAGCAGCTCGACGGCGCGCTCGGGGGCGAGCGGGCGGGCGAAGCGGGCGTTGACCTGGAGCGAGTGGCCGGTGAAGACCGGGACGCGCACGCAGGTGCCGGAGACCTTGAGCCCGGGGATGCCGAGGATCTTGCGGCTCTCGTGGCGGAGCTTCTGCTCCTCGTCGGTCTCGTTGCTGCCGTCGTCGACGATCGACCCGGCGAGCGGGACGACGTTGAAGGCGATCGGGCGCTGGTAGACGCCGGGCTCGGGGTACTCGACCGCGGCGCCGTCGTGGACCAGCGCGGTGGCGCCGTCGACCACCTTGCGGGCCTGCTCGTGCAGCTCGGAGACGCCGGCCAGGCCGGAGCCGGAGACCGCCTGGTAGGTGGAGACCACCAGGGCGACCAGCTCGGACTCCTCGTGCAGCGGGCGCAGCACCGGCATCGCGGCCATGGTGGTGCAGTTGGGGTTGGCGATGATGCCCTTGGGGCGCTCGGTGATCGCCTCGGGGTTGACCTCGGCGACGACCAGCGGGACCTCGGGGTCGCGGCGCCAGGCGGAGGAGTTGTCGATGACGACGGCTCCGGCGGCGGCGACCTTGGGGGCCAGCGCCTTGGAGGTGGCGCCGCCCGCCGAGAAGATCACGATGTCCAGGCCGCTGTAGTCGGCCGTGGCGGCGTCCTCGACGGTGATCTCGGTGCCCTTCCAGGGCAGGGCGCGCCCCGCCGAGCGGGCCGAGGCGAACAGCCGCAGCTGCTCGACCGGGCCCAACGCGCCGTTCAAGTCGGCCCGCTCCGCCAGGATCTCGCGGACCACGCCGCCGACCTGACCGGTGGCACCTACGATGCCGATCCTCATCCGTCTCTCCTCCTGCTACCGGTTGGGCCGGTTGTCCCGGCCCATCATGCCTTGTCAGAGCGGGTTGCGGCGGGGGCGTCCCAAAGCGTGAACGCTTCCCGTCCGAGGCGGAAATCCCTCCTGCGCAGGCCCCCGTCCGCCGGAAATCCTGCGCGCGGTCGCGCGGTTCTCAGGCGTGCGCGAGCAGCGGCAGCCGCACCGCGGGCGTCGGGATGCGTCCGGCGCGGTGCAGCAGCGCCTTGAGCCCGGTCGGGTTCGGCCCGGTGAAGGCCGACCGGGAGACCTCGGCGAGTGCGGCGCCGAGGGTGCGGGCGCGGGCCGCGTCGCCGTCCGCCCAGGCCCGGTGCAGGGCGGCGAACCGGGCGGTCTCCAGGTGCGCGGAGGCCAGGATTCCGCCGTCGGCGCCGAGGGCCAGCAGCGGGGAGAGGAACAGGTCGTCGCCGGCCAGCACGCCGCGCGGGGCGGCGGCCAGCAGCGCGATCGTCTGCTCGTCGATGCCGCCGGCCGCGTACTTGACCCCGGCCACGCCGGGCAGCGCGAGCAGGTCCAGCAGGGCGGCGGCGCCCAGCGGCTGACCGGTGCGGTACGGGATGTGGTAGACCACCAGCGGCAGCGGGCTGGTCGCGGCGAGGGCCCGGAAGTGGGCGAGGACGCCGGCCTCGCCGGGCCGGACGAAGGCGGGGACGGCGACCAGCGCGGCGTCGGCCCGGCCGTCCAGGGCGGCCAGCGCCTCGGCGGTGCGGGCGGTGCCGCCGTGGCCGGCGCCGACGGTGAGCGGCGCGCCGTGCGCGTCGCAGGCCCGGCGGCAGACCTCGATCACCGCGTCCTGCTCGGCGGTGGTCAGCGAGCCGGGTTCGCCGGTGGTGCCGAGGGCGACCAGGCCGGCGGCGCCGTCCGCGAGCAGGTCGCGGGCGAGCCGTTCCAGGGCGTCGAGGGCGACGGCGCCGTCGGCGGTGAAGGGCGTGACCAGCGGGACGTGGATGCCGTGCAGTTCCATGCGGGGAAGCCTGCCGGGCGGCGACCGTGCGGGTCCAGTTCACATTTCTGATGCTTCTCGTAAGCTGGGCCGATGCTTGAGGTCCGAAGGCTGCGGTTGCTGCGCGAACTGGCCCGGCTGGGGACGATCGCGGCGGTCGCCGAGGCGCTGGCGTTCAGTCCTTCGGCGGTGTCCCAGCAGCTGTCGGTGCTGGAGCGGGAGGCGGGGGTGCCGCTGCTGGAGCGGACCGGGCGGCGGGTGGCGCTGACCCCGGCGGGGCGGAACCTGGTGCGGCACACCGAGGCGGTGCTGGAGCTGCTGGAGCGGGCGGACGCCGAGCTGGCGCACGCCCGCAGCGGCCCGGCCGGGCCGCTGCGGATCGGCGCCTACCCGTCCGCGGTGCGCGCCCTGGTGCCGGCGGCGCTGGCCGAGCTGGCGGCCCGGCACCCGGAGCTGGAGCCGATGGTGAGCGAGGTGGACCCGGCGGCGGTGGCCGGGGCGCTGCGGGCGGGCGAGCTGGACGTGGCGCTGGTGCACGAGTACGACCTGGTGCCGGGCGAGCCGGAGGAGGGGATCGCGCTGACCGGGCCGGTGTTCGCCGAGCCGCTGTACCTGGCGGCCCGCTCCGGCGGCACCCTGGCCGAGCACCGGGACAGCCCGTGGATCACCGCCCCGGCCGGGACGCTGTGCCACGCGATGGTGCAGCGGGTCTGCCAGGCGGCCGGGTTCGCGCCGCGGGTGCGCCACCTGGTGGACGACTTCGCGGCCCAGCTGGCCCTGGTGGCGGTGGGTCAGGGGGTGGCGCTGGTACCGCAGTTGGGCGTGGACCGGTGCCCGCCGGGCGTGGCGCTGACCCGGCTGCCGCTGTACCGGCGCACCCGGACCGCGTTCCGGGCCGGCGGGGCCGCGCACCCGGCGGTGGCGGCCTTCGCGGCGGCCCTGCACGCGGCGGTCCCGGCCGGGCTGCGCTCCTCCTGACGTGCCGGGGCGCGGGGGCGGTCGATAGCCTTCCGCCATGCATCAGTTGAACGAGCAGCAGGAGCAGCCGGGCCGGTTCGGGCCGGACGCCACGGTGGAGGTCCGGGCCGAGGGCGTGGGCCCGGTCCGCACGGAGTACGCGCCGGACCACGACGGCGACCCGGACCCGGGCGAGATCGTCTGGACGTGGGTGCCGTACGAGGAGAACGACGGCCGGGGCAAGGACCGGCCGGTGCTGGTGGTGGCCCGGGAGGCGGGCGGTTCGCTGCTGACGGTGATGCTCTCCAGCAAGGGCCACGACGACGACCGGGACTGGGTGCCGCTGGGCGCCGGCCCGTGGGACCGCAGCGGGCGGGACTCCTGGGTGGCGCTGGACCGGGTGTTCCGGGTGCGCGACGGCGGGATGCGGCGCGAGGCGTGCGCCCTGGACCGGGCCCGGTTCCAGCGGGTGGTGGACTCGTTGCGGCTCCGTTACCGCTGGCACTGAGTAACGATTATCGGATCTTCCTTCCCTGGTTCACCTCGGTACCGGTACAACGTCTCCAGGATTCCCACCAGTTGAGCTGGAGTCGCCCGCATGAGCAGCAACACCCCTCCCGGCTACGAGCCCTCGAAGGACCCCTACGGCCAGTACGCGCAAGGCGGGCAGCCGGGCTGGCTCGGCCCGACCCCGCCGCCCGGCGCGCAAGCCGTCCCCGGCACCCGGGTGCTGGCCGCCCCGGTGGACCGCTTCCTGGCCCGCCTGGTCGACGTGGCGGTCCTGATCGTCCCGCTGATCATCGTGAACCTGATCTCGCCCAGCGTGTTCCTCTACTACCTGCTGGCCGCGGTGGTGGTGGTCGGCTACGAGGGCGCCATGCTGACGACCCAGCACGGCCAGACCGTCGGCAAGAAGGTCCTCAAGCTCCGGGTGGTCGACGCGGCCGGCGGCGGCCGCCCGGCCGACGGCCAGTTCTGGACCCGGGCCGCCATCTACGGCGGCCCGAACCTGGTCCCGTACATCGGCGGCCTGTTCTCGCTGGTCAACTGCCTGTCCCTGCTGTGGGACAAGCCGCTCCAGCAGTGCTTCCACGACAAGGGCGCCAGGACCGTGGTGGTCAAGGAGCACTGACCGCCCCTCGGCGGACGGGCCCCGGCGGAGTCGCACTCCGCCGGGGCCCGTCCGCGCGCACCGCCGTCAGCTGGCCAGGCAGCTCGGCCCGAGCAGCTGCTTGAGGTCGCCGAACAGCGCCGGGTCGGACTTCACCCGGTGCCGGTCCAGCCGCAGCACCACCGTCCTGGTCCGGCCGCGCAGGTGGACGTGCACCTCGGTGCTGCCCCGGTGGCTGCCCAGCACCTCGCCGAGCCGGGAGACGATCGGCGGGGTCAGCTTGTTCTCCGGCACGGTGATCACGATCGGCAGCTGCGCCCCGACGTTGCTCAGGTCGGGCACCGCCAGCTCCATGCCCATCAGCCGCGGCACGTCCTCCCGCTTGTCGAGCTTGCCGCGGACGAACACCACGGCGTCCTCGACCAGTTGCGAGGAGACCAGCTGGTAGCTGGCCGGGAAGAACATGCAGTCGATCGAGCCGGCCAGGTCCTCGACGGTGGCGATCGCCCAGGCGTTGCCCTGCTTGGTCATCTTGCGCTGGAGGCCCGAGATGATGCCGCCGATGGTGACGATCGTCCCGTCGGGGCGCTCGGCCAGGTCGGCGACCGCGCAGTCGGCCTTGTCGGCCAGCACGTGCTCGATGCCGTTCAACGGGTGCGAGGAGACGTACAGGCCGAGCATCTCGCGCTCCTGGGTGAGCAGGAAGGACTTGTCCCACTCCTCCTCGGAGAACACCACGTCCAGCCCGAAGGACGGCTCGTCCGAGACGCTGTCGCCGCCGAACAGGTCGAACTGCCCCTCGGCCTCCTTGCGCTTGATCCCGACCACGTTGTCGATCATCGGCTCGAACTGGGCGGTCAGGCCCTTGCGGGTGTGCCCGAGCGAGTCGAACGACCCGGCCTTGATCAGCGATTCGACGGTGCGCTTGTTGCACACCACCGACTCGACCTTCTCCAGGAAGTCCGGGAACGAGGCGTACTTCCCCTTGGCCTTGCGGGTGCGGATCATCGACTCCACCACCGGCCCGCCGACGTTGCGGATCGCGGTCAGGCCGAACCGGACGGTCTCGCTGCCGTGCGGGGTGAAGTCGGCGTCGGACTCGTTGACGTCCGGCGGCAGCACCTGGATGCCCATCTTGCGGCACTCGTTGAGGTAGACCGCCGACTTGTCCTTGTCGTCCTTGACCGAGGTCAGCAGCGCCGACATGTACTCGGCCGGGTAGTTGGCCTTCAGGTACGCCGTCCAGTACGAGACCAGCCCGTAGCCGGCGGTGTGCGCCTTGTTGAAGGCGTAGCCGGAGAACGGCACCAGCACGTCCCAGACCGCCTGGATCGCCGCGTCCGAGTAGCCTCGCTCCCGGCAGCCCCGCTGGAACGGGACGAACTCGGCCTCCAGGATCTCCTTCTTCTTCTTGCCCATCGCGCGGCGCAGCAGGTCGGCCTGGCCGAGCGAGTAGCCGGCCAGGATCTGCGCCGCCTTCTGCACCTGCTCCTGGTAGACGATCAGGCCGTAGGTCGGCTCCAGGATCTCCTTGAGCGGCTCCTCCAGCTCCGGGTGGATCGGGGTGATCTCCTGCTGGCCGTTCTTGCGCAGCGCGTAGTTGGTGTGCGAGTTGACGCCCATCGGGCCCGGCCGGTAGAGCGCCAGGACGGCGGAGATGTCCTCGAAGTTGTCGGGCTTCATCAGGCGCAGCAGCGAGCGCATCGGGCCGCCGTCGAGCTGGAAGACGCCGAGCGTGTCGCCGCGGGCGAGCAGTTCGTAGGCGGGCTTGTCGTCCAGCGGGAGCTGGAGCAGCTCGATCGTGACGCCCTTGTTCTTCTCGATCGCCTTGACGGCGTCGTCCATGATCGTCAGGTTGCGCAGTCCGAGGAAGTCCATCTTGAGAAGGCCGAGGCCCTCGCAGGTGGGGTAGTCGAACTGGGTGATGGTGACGCCGTCGGTGTGCCGGGTCCAGACCGGGATGTGGTCGGTCAGCGGCTCGGCGGACATGATCACGCCGGCCGCGTGCACGCCGGGCTGGCGGATCAGGCCCTCGATGCCGCGGGCGGTGTCGATCACCTTGCGGACGTCGGGGTCGTTCTCGTACAGGCTGCGGATCTCGCCCGCCTCGCCGTAGCGGGGTGCGAGGAGTCGGTGATGCCGGACAGCGGGATGCCCTTGCCCATCACGTCCGGCGGCATCGCCTTGGTGATCCGGTCGCCCATCGCGTACGGGTAGCCCAGGACCCGGGAGGAGTCCTTGATGGCGGCCTTCGCCTTGATGGTGCCGTACGTGACGATCATGGCGACCTTGTCGGCGCCCCACTTCTCCGTCACGTAGCGGATCACGTCGCCGCGCCGGCGCTCGTCGAAGTCGATGTCGACGTCGGGCATCGAGATGCGCTCGGGGTTGAGGAAGCGCTCGAAGATCAGGCCGTGCGGGATCGGGTCGAGGTCGGTGATGCCCATCGCGTAGGCCACCAGCGAGCCGGCCGCGGAGCCTCGGCCGGGGCCGACCGCGATGCCCTGGCTCTTGGCCCACATGATGAAGTCGGCGACCACGAGGAAGTACGCCGGGAACCCCATCTGGATGATGGTGTCCATCTCGTACTCGGCGAGCTTCTTGTGCTCCTCGTCGTAGCCGCCCGGGAAGCGCCAGTCCATGCCCTCCCAGACCTTGGACTTGAAGAAGTCCGCCTCGGACTCGAAGCCCTCCGGGATCGGGAAGCGCGGCATCAGGTTCTTGAACTCGAACATACCGGCGGTATCGACCCGCTGGGCGACCAGCAGCTGGCTGTTGCGGCAGCCCTCCTGCCAGGCGTCCGAGGAGTCCAGGCCGTACATCTCGGCGGCCGACTTGATGTAGTAGCCGGTGCCGTCGAACCGGAAGCGGTCCGGGTCGGAGAGGTTCTTACCGGTCTGCACGCACAGCAGCAGGTCGTGGGCGCCCGCGTCGCCCTCGGTGGTGTAGTGCGAGTCGTTGGTGACCACCGGCGGGATGTTCAGCTTCCGGCTGATCTCGACCAGGCCGTCGCGGACCCGCTTCTCGATGTCCAGGCCGTGGTCCATCAGCTCCAGGAAGTAGTTCTCCTTGCCGAAGATGTCCTGGTACTCGGCCGCCGAGCGGACCGCCTCGTCGAACTGGCCCAGCCGCAGCCGGGTCTGCACCTCGCCGGAGGGGCAGCCGGTGGTGGCCATCAGGCCCGCCGCGTGCTCGGCGATGATCTCCTTGTCCATCCGGGGCCACTTCACCAGCCAGCCCTCCGCGTAGGAGCGCGAGGTCAGCTTGAAGAGGTTGTGCAGGCCCTCCTTGTTCCGGGCCCAGATGGTCTTGTGGGTGTACGCGCCGGACGCCGAGACGTCGTCCTTCTTCTGGTGCGGCTGGCCCCACAGGACGCGCTTGGTGTTGGACCGGGAGTCCGGGGCGACGTAGGCCTCGATGCCGATCACCGGGGTGATGCCGGCCGCGGTGGCCTGCTTGTGGAACTCGGCGGCGCCGTACATGTTGCCGTGGTCGGTCATCGCGACGTGGGTCTGCCCGAGCCGTTCGACCTCCTTGAACAGCTGCTTCAGCCGGGCGGCGCCGTCCAGCATCGAGTACTCGGTGTGGACGTGCAGGTGCGCGTACGGCTGGTCGCTCAAGGCGGGGCCTCCGGGGTCCTGGGAGAGGGCTGAAACACGTAAGGCCCGAGCCACCACCAGGGCTCGGACCACGGCTTCCGGGATCGCGCCCCCGAGTCTAATCCCCTCCGCTACCCTCCGATCCACCACACGCGCATCGGGAGGGAACCCGTCATGGCCTACGCCCCACCACCCCAGGTCCCGCCCCGGCCGGGCGGGGGCGGACTGCCCGGGATCGGCGTGCTGATGCTGCTCCAGGTCCTCGTCCAGAACGCCGTGCTCGGCTCCTGCCTGGTCCGCGGCGGCCTCGCCTACCTGCCCGACGCGCTCGGCCTCTCGTACGCGCACCTGGTGCCCGGGCCGGTGGGCTTCGCCGGGGCGGACATCGCCTCCCTGCTGGCGACGGCGGTGCTGATGTGCGGCGCGTTCGCCGGCGGGCGCTGGGTGCGCGGCGCGGCCGTGCTGCTCGGCGCGGTGAACGGGTACGCGGCGCTGTCCCAGCTGGTGAACCTGTTCAGCGGCGGCCGGCTGTCGCGCGAGTTCGCCTACCGGCCGGTCGGGAACCTGCTGCTGACCTGCACCCTGGTGGTGACCGTGCTGGTCGCGGCGGCCACCGCGGTCGTCGTCGCCGCCACCCGCGCCCCCGCCGTCCCGGCCGCCCCGCCCGCACTGTTCCCGCCGCCCGGACCGCCCGGCTACCGGCCGCCCCACGGCCCGGTGCCCGCGCCCGTACCCGGCCCGTGGGGCGCCCCGCCGCCCCAGTTCCAGTCCCGGCCGCCCGCCGACGGCCACGGCGCCGCGTACGCCTACCCCCCGCCGCCGCCCGTCCCGCCGGTGTCCTGACCGGGGGCCGGGCGGCCCTCAGCCCTCGCCGTCCAGCTCGGCCAGGAAGGCCAGCGCGGCCGCCCAGGTCCGCTCGGCCGCCTCGGCGTCGTGGTCGGGCAGGTCGGCGTCGGTGTACAGGTGGCCGGCGCCCCGGTAGCGGTGCACCTCGACGTCGGCCCCGGCCCGGGTCATCAGCAGGTACCAGGTGTTCAGCCAGTCCTCGGACTCGAAGGCGTCCGGCTCGGCGACGTGCAGCTGCACCGGGAGTTGGGTGGCGGCGTCCTCCCGCAGGTCGGAGGTGCCGTGCAGGAGCAGCAGCCCGCGGGACTGCTCGTCGGCCAGCGCCAGGTTCTGCGCCAGCGACCCGCCGAGCGAGAACCCGGCGTACACCAGCCCGCCCGCCACCGGCAGCAGCGGGGCCACCGCCCCCACCGCCCGCCGCAGCAGCTCGTCGTTGCCCACCTCGTCCCGGTACGCCATACCCTCCTCCAGCTCCTCGAAGACCCGCCCCTCGTACAGGTCGGGGGTGTGCACGATGTGCCCGGCGGCGCGCAGCCGCCCGGCGGCCTCGGTGACGGCGGGGCGCAGGCCGTACGCGGAGTGGAACAGGACGATCTCGGCCACGGGTCGGGCTCCTCGGTGCTGCGGGTGGTGCGCTGGTGCGGACCCTCCATGATCGCCCATCCCGGGACGCGCGGGGGCCCGGCCCACCGGTGGGCGGGCCGGGCCGTTCGGCGCGGGGACGGTCAGTACGAGGTGCTGACGGAGACTCCGCCGAAGGACTGCTGCCCGTAGAGGCTGACGTAGTGGTAGCCGGCGTGCGGGTTGCTGACGGTGAGCGTCTCGGCGTTGCCGCCGCCGGTGGACCTGGCGGTGGAGGAGCCGGTGGTGGCCCAGTTGGCGCCGCTGTAGTAGAGGTCGGCGTTGCCGGTGCCGCCGGCGGCGGTGATGGTCAGGCTGGTGGTGCCGGCCGGGACGTACAGGTAGAAGTAGGCGTAGCTGCCGGCGGTGGCGGCGACGCCGGAGCGGCCGCAGCCCCGGTCGAGCTGCCGGGTGTCGGCGCCGGTGCACTCGGGGACGGAGGGGGTGGTGGGGGTGCCGCAGTCGCCGCCGTTGCAGGCGGTCAGCCAGGCGTTGAAGTCGGCGTCGTAGCGGGTGCCGATGGTGGTCTTGAGGATCGTCCGGGCCCCGTTCCAGTCCCCGGCGCGGTACTCGGCCAGCACGGCGTCCAGGTCGGCGCGGTGCGACTGGAGCATGTAGCGGACCGCCAGGTAGCCCCAGTTGTAGATCCGGGTCTGGTCGGCGTTGTCGTAGGTGGTGTCGAACAGGGTGGACAGCGCGTAGGTGTGCTGCCCGGCCTGGGTGAGGGCATCGGTGTACTCGACGCCGCGGTACGAGTAGGAGACGTACTCGGCGAAGCCCTCGACCCACCAGACGGTCGGGGTGACCATGCCGGCGTCGAAGTCGCCGGCCATGTCGAAGCGGCCGTCGAGGTAGTGGGTGTACTCGTGGTTGAGGTTCCAGATCTGGAAGTCCGGGCGGACCCACTCGGCCTCATAGGCGATGAACCGGGGCTGGTTGCCCGCCGCGGCCGGGTCGCCCTCCAGGTACATGCCGCCGTTGTCGGTGGAGATCCCGAAGATGGTGCCGGCGTAGGTCTGGTAGTCGCCGCTGGAGTGGAAGACCACCACGTCGATGGTGGCGTTGTGGTCGTTCGCGACCGCGCCGCCGTCCCGGACCACGCCGTGGAAGTAGGCGTCCTGGCCCTTGAGGCTGGTGCAGGCGGTGGTCAGCTGGGCGGCGGTCAGCGCCTGGGCGACGATCCTGATGCTGGGGCTGCAGGTGTAATCGACCGTCAGCACGGCGGACTTGAGCCGGTTCGCCAGGTCGCAGGTGCCGTAGTACGAGCAGTCGGCCCGGTCGTAGCTGTCGGTCATCTCGGCCAGGCCGACCCAGAGCGCGGCGGTGCGCCCGGTGATCGCGCTCTGGTCCAGCAGGCCCTTCACCAGCGGCCGGACCTTCGCCTGGAGCGCCGGGTACTGGAGGAAGCGGCCCAGCTCGCGGCCGGCGTTGGAGACCAGGTAGCCGTTGTCGCCGCCGAGCAGCGCGCCGTTGCGGGAGGCGAAGGACTGCAGGGCGTCCAGCACGCTCGGGTCGGCCTGCACGGCGGGCGGGAAGTCGCTGTTCTGGTGGCCGCGCCACAGCACCGTGTAGACGTTGTTGACGGCGTTGAGCATGGACCAGGACGCGTCGTAGGAGCTGTTGTAGCCGTTCAGCAGGCGCTTGACGACGCTCAGGTAGCGGGCGTTCTCGGCGGCGCTGTCGATCAGGGTGACCGCCTCGGAGAGCGTGGCGCCGTTGGCCTCGGTGACGTCCCGCGAGCGGGCGCCGGCGAAGAAGGCGTCCAGGCCGCCCTCGATCGCGCTCTTCAGGCCGCTGCCGTAGCTGCCGACCGCGTCCGGGCTGTACCACTGCACGTAGTAGCCGGCCCGCAGGTACAGCACGATCTGGGTGGCCGAAGTGGAGTCGTCGCCCGGGTAGGCGGCGGACAGGTCGCGCAGCGCGTTGGCCACGCTGACCATCTGCGACTCCTTGAACGCCAGCTTCGCGTCGTTGCCCTTGAGCAGGAACAGCGAGTTGACGCAGTCCACCGAGGCGGACTTGATCTGCGTCACCAGGGCGCTGCCGGTGCGGCCGGTGAAGTCCGAGGCGTTGCAGGTCGCCGCGGCGGCCGTCGCCCCGGCCGTCGCCGTGGCCCGGGCGGTGGCGGGCTCGGCCTTGAGCGTCAGCGGCGGCCGCTTGCTGGCGTCCGCCCGCACGTCGCGGTCGGAGTCCTTGCGGCGCTCGGCCGCCTGGGTGCTGCGGGGTGCCGACCGAGACGACTCCGCCGCCCGGTCGGAGTCGGTCGGCCGCGGTCCGGCCGGGGCGGCGGCCCCGGCGCTCGGCGCCAGGGCGCCGAGGAAGCCGAGGGCCAGGCTGAGGGAGAGCAGCAGACTCGTCGCCCGTCCGGTGGGCGCGGCTGTTTTCCGGAAGGTTCGCACGTGGGGGCCTCCGGGCCGGTGTGGCGCCGCGGTTGGGGGGCCGCGGCCGAGGGTCGGAGGCCGTCGAGGTGCCCCCGACGGCCAGGTGACATGTACAATTGCACATGTCACCTGTCACCGGAAGCCCCCGTCCGCAAGTCAGCTGCCCCGGACGACCCCCCGGTCCGCCAGCCGCCCGGCCAGCCCCGGCAGGTCCTCGACGAACCACAGCTGCCGGCCGCGGTTGCTCTCCCGGACGAAGTCGCGCAGCGCGTCCGACTCCGCCACCCGCGCCGCGACGTCCCCCACCACCGCCAGGCCCATCCGGTACTGCGCGAACTTCTGCACCACCGCCCCCGCGACCCCGCTGCGCAGCCGGAAGAACTCCGCCCCCAGCCGCTCCACCGGCAGCGCCACCCAGGACGCCTCCCGGTGGTACGCGTCAGCCAGCAGGTCCAGCGCCGCGCGCTCCCCCGCCACCACCTCGCCCTCGGCCGCGGCCACCAGCACCCGCGCCCCACCCAGCTCCCGAACGTCCGTCACCGCACCTCTCCCGTCAGGTCGTCGACCAGCGCCAGTACGTCCGCCACCCGCCGCGGCGGCCCCATGACCACGAAGCGCAACGCGCTCCGCTCCTCCTCCCGCACCGCCTGCACCCACAGCGGCCGCGGCCCGCCGGACCACGCGTTCGCCGCCGCCAGCACCCCCGTCACCAGCCGATCGGCGTCCCGCGCGCCCACCCCCTCCACCTGCACCACCGCCGAGACGTCCACCCGGGCCGGCTTCAGCGGCACCCCGCCCCCGGTGAACGCCTCCACCT
The DNA here is from genome assembly GCF_948472415.1 of Kitasatospora fiedleri. Classification (NCBI taxonomy): domain Bacteria; kingdom Bacillati; phylum Actinomycetota; class Actinomycetes; order Kitasatosporales; family Streptomycetaceae; genus Kitasatospora; species Kitasatospora fiedleri. The sequence goes on from NZ_OX419519.1 coordinate 2,083,291, forward strand.
CCGCCCGGGCGATCCGGTACTGCTTCCCGATCCGCACCGCCTTGAGCTTCCCGTCCCGCACGTACCCCCGCACGGTCTTCACGTGCAGCCCGAGCAGCTCGGCCACGTCCTCGACCGAGTAGAAATCGTTCATTCCCCATCCTTCCCTATCCATCCCCACCGTACAGCCGGATAGGGAACTTTCGCGCCCACCACGCCGAACGCCCGAGAAACCCCCTCCGCTCCCGGCCCGTCAGGAGCCCGGGGAACTGCGCGCCCGGCCACGCGCTCCGCCGCCGCCCGCCCGCCCCGCCGAAAAACCCCTTGCGTCGCGCGCAGCTCTCGCTAGGGTGGTCACCGTCCCGCCGCGCCGCCGTGCGCTCGCGGGCCCGACGAGAGGAGGTGCAGACCGATGGTTGCCGCCGTGACGCGGCGCGCCCTCGTGTGCGCGCCATCCGCCTCCCCCCGTCTTCGTCCCACCGGCTGACCGCGCGACACTCCGCGCCCCGGTGGGCCACCCCACCAGGAGCCACCGCAGTGCGCGAGCGCTTTGCCGACAGCGATTCCTTCTCCCGCATCCGCCCCAAGGGCGCTTCCCGTCGCGGCCGCCGGGCCGACCGCTTCGACGACTCCCAGCCCGAGTACGACTACTTCGCCTCCCAGCAGGCCGCCGACGGCGACGAGCACGACACCGCCGACGGGACCCACACCGACGCCGGGCAGGAGTTCTCCGCCCCCGGCACCGACGGCCCGGCCGTCGGTGACCGCTGGTCCACCTGGGACCAGTCCACCCCGACCGAGAAGGGCCCCGAGCCGCGCCCCGCCTGGGTCGTCACCGAACTCGCGGCCGTCGACACCGAGTTGGGCATCGTGAAGACCGGCAAGGAGGCCGACGTGTTCCTGCTGGAGCGCGCCGTCCCGGCACCGGCCGCCGCACCCTGATGGCCGCCAAGCGGTACCGGGACGCCCAGCACCGGATGTTCCACCGGGACTCCGGCTACCTGGAGGGCCGCCAGCACAAGGAGTCCCGGACCAGCCGGGCGATGGCCAAGCGCACCGCCTTCGGCAAGGAGGCGATCGCCGGCCAGTGGGCGGCGGCCGAGTTCAGCGCGCTGTGCCGCCTCTGGTCGGCCGGCGCCGCCGTGCCGTACCCGGTGCAGATCACCGGCACCGAGATCCTGATGGAGTTCGTCGGCGACGAGGACGGCACGGCCGCGCCCCGGCTGGCCCAACTGCGCGCCGAGGAGGCCGACATCGAGGACCTCTGGGGCCAACTGGGCCGCAGCCTCGCGCTGCTGGCCTACGATGGCTACGCCCACGGAGACCTCTCGGCCTACAACATCCTGGTGCACCGCGGCCGCCTGGTGATCATCGACGTCCCGCAGATCGTCGACGTGGTGGCCAACCCGCGCGGCCTCTCCTTCCTGGAGCGGGACGTACGGAACGTCGGCGCCTGGTTCGTCTCCCGCGGCCTCCCGCCCGCGCGCGTCGAGGCCCTGGTCGACGCCCTGGCCGCCGACGCCCGCCTGCGCCGCTGACCGCTCCCCCGCGGTCTGACCTCGCCTCATCCCGCCCCGCCCGACCGGCAGTTGCTCCGCACCACAGGTGTAGAGTCGCCGCGGTCGGGCGGGACGGGGGGCGGTACCGGCTTCCCAGCGCGCGTGCGAACGGTCAGAATCGTTACTGACAAGCCATACAACATGCTCGGGGGATGCGGGACATGTGGGGTCGGGGGACCGTGCTCGGGGGCCGTTACGCCCTCTCCGAACGGCTGGGCAGCGGCGCCATGGGCGAGGTCTGGCGGGCCGAGGACCAGGTGCTGGGCCGTCAGGTCGCGGTGAAGATCGTGCTCCCGGCGCTGATGGAGGACGAGGTCTTCGCCGCCCGGTTCCGCCGCGAGGCGACGGTGCTGGCCGCGATGAACCACCGCGGCGTGGTGCACATCCACGACTACGGCGAGGACGACGGCGAGCCCGGCGCGCGGACCGCGTACATCGTGATGGAGCTGCTCACCGGCAAGCCGCTCGACAAGGCCCGCGGCCGCGCCGCGTTCCCGCCCGACCGGGCGCTGGACGTCACCGCCCAGGTGCTGGACGCGCTGCACGCCGCGCACCGGCAGGGCATCGTGCACCGGGACATCAAGCCGTCCAACCTGATGATCGACCAGGACGGGCGGGTCACCGTCACCGACTTCGGCATCGCCCGCACCCTCGCCGACACCCGGATCACCACCGCCCACGCGGTGATCGGCACCGCCCTGTACATGGCCCCGGAACGCGCCGAGGGCAAGGACGCCTCGGCCGCCTCCGACCTGTACTCGGTCGGCGTGGTGCTGTACGAACTGCTGTCCGGCACCGTGCCGTTCACCGGCGGGACGCCGCTCGAAGTGGTGCTCAAACACGTCCGCGAGCCGCTGCCCGACCTGCCCGCGGAGGTGCCCGCGCCGGTCCGGGCGGTGGTCACCAGGGCGCTCGCCAAGCAGCCCGGGGAGCGCTACCCGGACGCGGCGGCGATGGCGCTCGCCGCCCGGCAGGCGATGTCCACCCCGACCGGGCTCGGCGCGGTGCTCGGCCCGCCCGAACCCGTCGAGGCCCCGCCGCTCGTCCCCGCACCCGCACCCGTCCTCGCCCCCGTCCCCGTCCCCGTCCCCGCCGCGGCCCTCGTGCCCACCGCCCCCGCCGCGTCCGGGGACAAGCGGGCCGCGCGCCGCCGGCTGGCCACCCTGATCCTGCCGGTGGTGCTGGTCACCGGCGGCGGCGTGACGGCCCAGCAGCTCGACCTGCTGCCCTGGCAGCAGAAGCAGGACCAGCAGCAGGTCGCGTCCGGCTCCACGCCGGGCCCCGGCGGCCCGGCCACCGGCTCCGCCGACGGCGCCGCCCCGTCCGCCGCCGCCTCCGCCTCCGGCACCGTCCAGGCCGACCCCACCCCGCCCGCCTCCGCTCCGGCCACCGACCCGGCGGGCAACCCCGTCCCGCCGAACACCGCCCCCGGCACCGACACCGGCAGCAACCCGGGCACCGCCAACGGCGGTGGCAACGGCGGCGGTTCCGGCAACGGCGGCAACTCCGGCGGTGCCGCGAACGGCACGGGCGGCGGCAGCAACCCGGGCACGGGCTCCGGCTCCGGCTCCGGCTCAGGAAGTGGCTCCGGCTCCGGCAGCACCCCGAACCAGCCCAAGCCGACCACCCCCGCCGCCACCACCCCGCCCGCCTCCTCCTCGGGCCCGGCCAAGGGCTGCGGCGGCAGCGGCTGGGGCCACCTGGTGAACGTCGGCAGCGGCCGCTCCGTCGGCCTCGGCGCCGACGCCGTCAGCGCGGGCGTCCCGGTGGTGTCCGGCGGCCACACCGCCTACGGCTGGGTCATGAGCACCAGCAACGGCGTGACGGTCTTCACCGCCTGCGCGGCCAGCAGCGGCATGAGCCTGGGCGCCCCCTACGCGGGCAGCCCCAACACCACCGAACTCGCCGGGGCCGGTTCCTACGGCGACATGGCCTACTGGACGCTCGCCGACGCCGGTTCCGGCACCTTCCAGCTGAAGTTCGGCTACGGCGTCCAGAGCTGCCTGACCGACAGCGGCAGCGGCAACGCCCTGAACGTCGGCACCTGCACGCCCGGCGCCAGGACCCAACTCTTCCGCTTCTCCTGACCCCGGCCCTGACCCCGGCCCCGGCCGCCGCCCACCCACCGGCCCACCCGCTCCACGCCCGCACCACACCCGCTTCGCGCCCGCACCGCCCGCCCGGCACACCGCCCCCCGACCGGTCCGCCGCCCAACGCCGCTACCCGGCAATGGAGTTGTCGCCTGGCCGGGGCAGAATGCGGGGCATGGCCGAACAGTACTTCTCCGCCTTCGCGGTGGACGCCGCCGTCCTGCACCGCCTCCCCGGCTCGGGCGAGCGCGTACTGCCCGGCGTGCCGCCCTCCGCCGCGCTCACCGAGCTGCTCTCCGGTCGGCTGCGCGCCGACGCGGACTCCCGCTACACCGCCCTGCTGCCCGCCCTGGCGGGTGCGTTCGGCACGCCGCTGGGCGCGGTCTCCGTCCCGGGGCGGCACTGGGACGAGCTGACGGAGGTCTTCACCGCGCTCGAACTGCCCGCCCTCGCCGCGCTCTGGTCCCGCCCGTGGCCGTTCCCGGCCGACGCCGCCTACGACTGGCCGTGGCCGTACCCGACCCTCGCGGCCCGCGCCGACACCGCCGACCTGCTCGCCGAACTCTCCCTGCTCGCCTCGGAGTCGATCCACGAGCAGGACGTCGAGGCGCTGGACGAGGACGACCTGGAGGAGGCCGCCTGGTTCCTCACCGAGCACCTGCCCGTCTGGGCCTCCCGGGCCCACGCCCTCGACCTCGACCTGCTCCTGGTCCGCGACGGCGCCCGCTGACCGGCGGCACCCGGCGCACCCCCGTCCCGCCTCAGCCCCCCTCCCCCTGCGACGGCCACGTCCAGGGCCACGGCCACGGCCGCGGCCCTCAGGACACCACGTCCTTCGCCGCGAACCCGCGGAACGCCAGCGCCAGCAGCACCACCGCGTACGACAGCGACAGCACCACGCCCTGCACCATGCCGCCCCACTCCAACTGCGGCTGCAACGCGTCCGCCCAGGCGTACTGCCAGTGCGCGGGCAGCCACTCGCGCAGCGAGCCGAGCGCGGTGACGGCGTCCAGCACGCCGGTGATGATGGAGGCGAAGACCGCGCCGCCGACCGCGCCGAGCGGGGCGTCCGTCGCCGTGGAGAGCCAGAACGCCAGTGCGCCGACCACGATCTCGGCCAGGAACACGTACAGCACGGCGATCGCCAGCCGGGGCAGCGCCTCGGCGGCGGAGAGCGTCGCCCCGGTGGGGAGCTTGAGGTCGCCCCAGCCGTACGCGGCGGTGCCGACCACCAGTCCGACGGCGGGCAGCAGCACCACCGCGGCGGCCGAGAACACCATCGCCACGGTGAACTTGCGCACCAGCAGCCGGGCCCGGGGCACCGGCGCGGCCAGCAGGTAGCGCAGCGAGGACCAGCTCGCCTCGGAGGCCACCGTGTCGCCCGCGAACAGCGCGACCGGGATGACCAGCAGGAAGCCGGTGCCCATGAACAGCAGCGTGGCGGCGAAGTTCGCCCCGGACGCGGTGGCCAGCTCGATGAACGTGGTGCGGTTCTCCCGCCCGGGCGTGCCGCCGATCTGGAACGCCGCCAGCACGACGAATGGCAGCGCGGCCAGCACCCCGCCGACCACCAGGGTCCGGCGGCGGCGCAGTTGGCGCATCGCCTCGACCCGCAGCGGCAGCGTCCGGCCGGGCCGGTAGCCGGGCGCGGCGGTGTCCCGTTCGACCCCGGGACCGAGCACGGTGCCGCTCATGCCACCCCTCCGACCACAGTCCCGCTCGCAGTCCCGCTCGTGGTCCCGCCCGTCCAACTCGCCCTGCTCGTGGTCCCGCTCATGCCGCTCCTCGGATCAGGGACAGGAAGGCGTCCTCCAGCCGTCGCTGCGGCCCGATGCCGGTCACCGGCACGCCCAGCCGCACCAGTTCGGCGGTCAGCCGGCTCGCGGGCAGGCCGTCCAGCCGGACCAGCAGCCCGCCGTCCACCGCCTCCGCGGCGGCGACGCCGGCCAGCTCGGCCAGCTTCTCGGCGACCGCGGCGGTCCCGTCGAAGCCGTCCTCGACGGAGACCAGCAGCTGTTCGCCCGCGCCGGTGATCTCGGTGGTCGGTCCGGCGACCACCAGCCGTCCGCGCTCCATCACCACCAGGTGGGTGCAGGACTGCTCGACCTCGGCGAGCAGGTGGCTGGAGACGATGACGGTGCGCCCGGCGGCGGCGTACCGGACCATCACCTCGCGCATCTCGCGGATCTGCGGCGGGTCGAGCCCGTTGGTGGGTTCGTCCAGGATCAGCAGGTCGGGCAGGCCGAGCATGGCCTGGGCGATCGCCAGGCGCTGGCGCATGCCCTGCGAGTAGGTGCGCACGGCGCGTTCCAGGGCCTCGCCGAGGCCGGCGATCTCCAGCGCCTCGGCGAAGTGCGCGTCCTCGACGGGGCGTCCGGTGGCCGCCCAGTACGACTCCAGGTTGGCCCGGCCGGAGAGGTGCGGCAGGAAGCCCGCGCCCTCGACGAACGCACCGACCCGGGAGAGCACCGGCGCGCCCGGCCGGATCGCGTGGCCGAAGACCCGGATCTCGCCCGCGTCGGGCCGGATCAGGCCCATCAGCATCCGCAGCGTGGTGGTCTTGCCCGCGCCGTTGGGGCCGAGCAGGCCGAGCACCTGCCCGGCCTCCACCCGGAAGGAGAGGTCCCGCACCGCGTACCGGTCGGTGGCGCCCTTGTACTTCTTCGTCAGGCCGGTGATCTGCAGCGGCACGTCGGCGAGTTCCGGCTCGGGCGCGGGGGTGGTGTCCCGGCGCCGCCGGGCGAAGACCAGCAGCGCGCCGATCGCCAGCGCGACCAGCGGCAGCACCCAGGTGCGGGCGGGCAGCGGCGCCGACTCGGTGCGCAGCCCGGGCACGGTCGGCACGCTCAGCGGCCCGGCCGCGGCGACGGTGTACGTGGCGGCCTGGGCGGGCGAGGCGTACGCCAGGTCGGTGGCGGCCAGCACCAGCCGCAGCCGGTGCCCGGCCGGGAACTCGTGGTCGACGGCGGGCAGCGCGACCTGGACCGTCCGCCCGCCGTCGGCGTCCGCGCCGGTCACCCGCAGCGGGGCGACGAGCTGCTGCGGCAGGCTCTGCTTGCCGTCGGGGGCGACGTCGTACAGCTTGGCGAACAGCACCGCCTCGGGGGTGTCGGCACGCACCCGCACCGACACCGACGGGGCGCCGGTCAGGTGCAGGGCGCCGGTCAGCGGGGCCGAGTCGAAGGAGGCGAACTGGCCGGGGAAGTCGATCGACAGGCCCGCGCCGACCGAGGACAGTTGGGCGAGCGCGCCGATGCCCGGCAGGGTGGAGATGTTCGGCGGCGCGCCGCCGGGCGGGTTGGCGATCCGCTGTTCCGGGCCGGTCAGTTCGACGCCGCGCCGGGCGGTGCCGTCCAGGCCGGGGTAGGCGTCGGCGTCGGCGCCGCGCAGCACCGCCTGGAAGCCGGTCGAGTCGACGCCGCCGGTGCGGGTGACCCGGAAGGCGGGGCCGGTGTCCGCGCCGTCGCCCTTGAGGTAGTGGTCGAACCAGGCGGTGACCCGGGCGTCCGCACGGGTGCTGGTCTCCTGGCCGCCGTCGTGGCCCGCGCCGAACCAGTCCACCGCGACGGGCGCGCCGTTCGCGGCCACCGCCCGGGCGATCCGGTCGCCCTGGTCGAGCGGGAAGAGCGAGTCCTGCTGGCCCTGGACCACCAGCGTCGGGACCTTGATCCGGTCCGCCACCGCGGCGGGGCTGGAGTGCTCCAGCAGCGCCACCGCGTCCGCGTCCGGCCGCCCGGCGGCGGCGACCCGGTTGTACATCGCGCACAGCTCGGGCCGGAACCGCCCGCAGCCCACCGGGCCCGAACCCGGAGCCGCCGTCCCCGCCTCAGAACCGGAGCCGGAGCCGGAACCGGAGCCCGGGCCGGAGCCGGAACCCTGGTCCGTACCGGAGCCGGACCCCAGCCCGGACCCCAGCCCGGACGACGAGCCGGTGGTGAAGAAGATCCCGGCCCAGAGCTTCTTGAACACCCCGTCGGCGGCCGAACTCCCTTGCGCGGCCTGCGGGAAGAGCGCGTCGGCCAGGTCGAACCAGGTGATCTGCGGGGCGATCGCGTCGATCCGGCTGTCGTACCCGGCGGCCAGCAGCGACACCGCCCCGCCGTACGAGGCGCCGGTCACGCCGACCTTCGGGTCGCCCGGCCCGTCGAGCTGCACCTCGGGGCGCTGGGCCAGCCAGTCCACCAGCCGGGAGACGTCGGCGACCTCGCGCTCCGGCTGGTTCAGCCCGATCTGCCCGGTCGACTTCCCGAACCCGCGCGCCGACCAGGTCAGCACCGCGTACCCGTGCCGGGCCAACTCCTCGGCGCGCCCGCGCAGTTCGTCCTTCGAGCCGCCGAAGCCGTGCGCCAGCAGCACCGCCGGCCGCCGCCCGGAGCCGCCCGCGGTGAAGAAGGAGGTGTCGATCCGGACGTTCTCGGCGCTGCCCGCGACCTCCGGCAGCTCCAGGAACCGGTCCTCCCGGTGCACCCGCTGCGGCTGCCCGGCCACCGCGACCGCCCCGCCGCCGACCAGCAGCGCGGCCGCCACTCCGCCGGCCAGCACCGCCCTGCGCCGGGTCAGCCACCTTCGCCACGCCCCACCGAAGCCCATGGCAGGTGATCCTAACCGGGCGGCAGGTAAGGAAACCATCAGCCCGCCGACGCGGCCCGACCCGGCCCGGCGCGTATCTGCCCGACCCGGACCGGCACGTCTCGACCCGCCCCGGCCCGGCTGCCGGAACCCCGCCGTCCCCCACGATAAGGTGCGAATCCCCCGCTACCGGACTCCCCGTACCGGGCTCCCCGTACCGGACGCCACCCGAGGTGCCCCGTGCTCTGGCCGCTCGCCAGCCTGCTCACCGCCGTCCTCGCCACCCTGTTCGCCGGCTGGCTGGTCGACCAGGTCCTCCAGCGCCTGGCCGCCCGCCGCCCCGACGCGCCGGTCTGGGGCCTGCTGCGCCGCTGCCGCGTCCCGCTCCAACTGGTGCTGCTCGCCGCCCTGCTGCTCGCCGCCCGGCCGGTCCACCGCGTCCTGCACAGCGACGACGCCGCGGTCCGGCACGGCGTCCTGCTGGTGCTGATCGCCTCGCTCGGCTGGCTGTCCGTCCGGGTGCTCGCCGCCGTCCTGGAGGCGTTCCTCAGCCGCTACGAGACGGTCACCGAGGACGCCTCCCGGGTCCGGCGGGTGCGCACCCAGCTCGGCCTGGTCCGCCGGGTCGGCTCCGCCGCGGTCTGGACGGTCACCGTCGGCGCGCTCCTGCTCACCTTCGACACCATGCGCACCGTCGGCACCAGCCTGCTCGCCTCGGCCGGCGTCATCGGCATCATCGCGGGCATCGCCGCCCAGTCCGCCCTGGGCAACTTCTTCGCCGGCCTACAGATCGCCTTCAGCGACACCGTCCGGATCGGCGACACCGTCGTCGTGGACGGCCAGCAGGGCACCGTCGAGGAGATCACCCTCTCCTACCTGGTGCTGCGCCTGTGGGACTACCGCCGCCTGGTCGTCCCGGTCTCCTACTTCGTCGCCCGGCCGTACGAGAACTGGACCCGCCGCGACCCCGGCCTGCTCGGCTGGGCGCTGCTGCACCTCGACCACCGCACCCCCGTCGCCGAGCTGCGCGCCGAACTGGAGCGCTACCTCGCCGGCAGCGAGCTCTGGGACGGCCGGGAGTGGTCACTCGCCGTCACCGACACCACCCCGTCCACCGTCGTCGTCCGCGCCGCCATGACCGCCCGCGACCCGGACACCACCGCCGCCCTGCGCCTGGCCGCCCGCGAACACCTGCTGGCGTACCTGCGCGACCACCACCCCGAGTCACTGCCCCGGGTCCGGACCGAGCAGGGCCGGACCGAGCAGGGCCGGGCCTAGGAGGACCGGCCCCGGGGCAGCGACCGGCGGGGCCGCTACAGCACCCGCGTCATCGTCCGGTGCGGAATCCCGGCGTCGTCGTACACCGGCCCCTCGGCCACGTAGCCCAGCCGCTCGTAGAACCCGAGCGCCTGCACCTGCGCGTGCAGTTCCACCTCGCGCGCCCCGCGCTCGCGGCCCAACTCCTCGACGGCGCGCACCAGTCGCGCACCCAGCCCGGTGCCCCGGGCGGACCCGACCACGGCCAGCCGCCCCAGCAGCACCCGGCCCTCGACCCCGCCGGTGAGCCCCAGCGCCTGCGCGCCGGAGATCATCCGGGCGGTGCCGAGCGCCGCCCCGTCCGGGCCGACGGCCAGCAGGTGCGCGGAGGTCGCGTCGTACTCGTCGTACTCCAGCTCGGCGGGCACCTGCTGCTCGACCACGAACACCTCGTGCCGGACGCGGCGCGCCAGCGCCAGGTCCGGCTCCCCGTCGACCACCCGGATCGAGACGTCCATCTCAGCTCTCCGCGGCGATGACGTCCAGCGCGTGCTGGAGGTCCTCGGGGTAGGCGGAGCCGAACTCGACCCAGCGCCCGTCCTCGGGGTGCTCGAAGCCGAGCGAGACGGCGTGCAGCCACTGCCGGGTCAGGCCCAGCCGCTTGGCCAGCGTCGGGTCCGCGCCGTAGGTGAGGTCGCCGACGCAGGGGTGGCGCAGCGCCGACATGTGCACCCGGATCTGGTGGGTGCGGCCGGTCTCCAGCTTGATGTCCAGCAGGGACGCGGCCCGGTACGCCTCGATCAGGTCGTAGTGCGTGACGGAGGGCTTGCCGTCCCGGGTGACGGCCCACTTCCAGTCGCTGCTGGGGTGCCGGCCGATCGGCGCGTCCACGGTGCCGGACAGCGGGTCGGGGTGGCCCTGGACCAGCGCGTTGTACTTCTTCTCGGTGACCCGGTCGTGGAACTGCCGCTTCAGGTCGGTGTAGGCCCGCTCGGACTTGGCGACCACCATGATCCCGGAGGTGCCGACGTCGAGGCGGTGCACGACGCCCTGCCGCTCGGCGGCGCCCGAGGTGGAGATCCGGTAGCCGGCCGCGGCCAGGCCGCCGATCACGGTCGGTCCGGTCCAGCCGGGGCTGGGGTGCGCGGCGACGCCGACCGGCTTGTCGATGACCACGACGTGGTCGTCGTCGTGGATGATCCGCATGCCCTCGACGGCCTCGGCGACGATCTGCACCGGCGCCGCGGGGGCCGGGATCTCGACCTCCAGCCAGGACCCGGCGGTGACCCGGTCCGACTTCCCCGCGACCGCGCCGTCCAGCGTCACCTTGCCCTCGGCGGCGAGTTCGGCGGCCTTGGTGCGGGAGAACCCGAACATCCGGGCCAGGGCGGCGTCCAGCCGCTCGCCCTCCAGGCCGTCGGGTACGGGGAGGCTACGGGTCTGCGCTGCGATACTCACCCACCCGAGTATGCCCGACCCGCACCTCCCCCCGACCCCACCGGGGCCCCCGCACCCCCTGGCCGCCGGCCGCTCCGGGACGCCTCCTAGCATCGCCCTGCACCACCACACGACGGCCCGGTCGACGGCGACGGGGCCGGACCCGAGGGGGGAACGCCCATGAAGGCCCGCACCATCGGCACCGCCGCCGCGGCCGCGGTGGCCGCGCTCGCGGCCCGCGACCTGATGCAGAAGCGCCACGCGCTGCTGCGCAACTTCCCGGTGGCGGGGCACGCCCGCTACCTGCTGGAGCGGATCGGCCCGGAGCTGCGGCAGTACATCGTGACCTCCAACGAGGAGGAGCGCCCGTTCAGCCGCGACCAGCGCAGCTGGATCTACGCCTCCGCCAAGGAGGAGAACAACTACTTCGGGTTCGGCACCGAGGTGGACGTCGCGCACGTCCAGGGCCACGCCTACCTGAAGCAGCGCACCTTCGCCGGCCCGCTGCCCGACGCCCACGACCCGGACGCCCCGCTGCCCTCGGCCAAGGTGCTGGGCGGCCCGCGCGGGCGCGCCGGGGCGTTCCGCCCGACCAGCGTGGTGAACGTCTCCGCGATGAGCTTCGGCTCGCTCTCCGGCGCCGCGATCACCGCCCTGAACGAGGGCGCGGCGCAGGCCGGCGCGCTGCACAACACCGGCGAGGGCGGCCTGTCCCCCTACCACCGCCGGGGCGGCGACCTGGTCCTGCAACTGGGCACCTCGTACTTCGGGTGCCGCGACGAGTACGGCCGCTTCGACCTCGGCCGGTTCAAGGAGGTGGTGGCGTCCGCCCCGGTCCGGGCGATCGAGATCAAGCTCTCCCAGGGCGCCAAGCCGGGCCTGGGCGGCATGCTGCCGGGCGCCAAGGTGACCCCGGAGATCGCCGGGATACGCGGCATACCGGTCGGGAAGGACTGCGCCTCGCCGTCCCGGCACAGCGCGTTCGGCGACGCCGACTCGATGCTGGACTTCGTCGAGCTGCTGGCCGCCGAGACCGGCCTGCCGGTCGGGATCAAGAGCGCGGTCGGCGAGCTGGGCTTCTGGCAGGAGCTGGCCTCGATGATGGCGCGCGGCGACCGCGGCGTGGACTTCGTGACCGTCGACGGCGGCGAGGGCGGCACCGGCGCGGCGCCGCGGATCTTCGCCGACTCGGTGGCACTGCCGTTCCGGATGGGCTTCTCCCGGGTCTACGGCACCTTCGCCGAGCTGGGGCTGACCGACCGGCTGACCTTCATCGGCTCCGGCAAGCTCGGCCTGCCCGAGAACGCCGCGGTGGCCTTCGCGCTGGGCGCCGACCTGGTCAACGTGGCCCGCGAGGCGATGCTGTCGATCGGCTGCATCCAGGCCCAGAAGTGCCACACCGACCGGTGCCCGACCGGCATCGCCACCCAGAACCCGTGGCTGGCCCGCGGCGTCGACCCGGTCTCCAAGGCCGCCCGGGCCGCCGCCTACCTGCGCACCCTGCGCCGGGAGCTGACCAAGGTCTCCGCGGCGCTCGGCGTCGCCCACCCCTCGCTGATCACCCCGGACGACATCGAGGTGCTGAACGGCGACTACGAGGCCCGCACGCTGGGCGCGGTCTACGGCTACAAGGAGGGCTGGGGCCGGCTCGGCCCGGAGCTCGCCGCGGAGATCACCGCCCTGCTCACCGCCTGACCGGCAACGCGCCGCCCGCGTCCCCCGGCGCGGCGGCACCGCGCCGCCCGCAGCCGCCCGCACCTCACCGCAGCAGCGGCACCGCGCCGCCCGCAGCCGCCCGCGTCTCACCGCAGCAGCAGCACCGCGCCGGCCCCGGCCGTCGCCGCCAGCAGCACGACGGCGATCACGTGCACCGCCGTGTCCCACCCCCAGGAGCGGCGGTCGGCCGCCGGGTCCAGGGTGAACTCGGCCGGGTCCGCGGGCGTGTGGTGCACCGTCACCGCGCGCCCGCGCGCCCCGGCCGGGTCCGCCAGGTGCGCGGTGCAGTGCGCGGTGACGGCGGTGCCGTCGCGGGTGGTGAAGGCCACCACCGGGGTGCGGGTGGTGAGGGTGGAGCCGTCGTCCGGGTCGATCCGGACGTCCCGGAACACCGCGACGATCCGGCCCGGCACCGCGTCCATCGCGGCCAGCCGCTCCCGCTTCCCGCGCCGGTCCCGGACCGCCCCCGGCAGGTGCCACAGGCCGGACAGCGCCCACGGCCCGGCGCCGCCGACCAGCGCCCACGGCCCCGCCCAGCGGACCGCGGCCAGCGCCACCAGGCCCGCGTAGGCCGCGAACAGCGCGGCGGCCGGCCCGGCCAGCCCCCGGACGGGCCGCTCCGGCGCGTCGGTGAACCGGAACTCCCGCGGCCGGCCCCGCGGGTGGCTGACCCCGATCTCCCGGCCCGCCCAGGCCGCGGTGACGCTCTCGCCGCGCCCCTCGTCGTCCGTCACGGTGACCGGCCGCCCGCTGTCCGGGTCCGGGTAGTCGACCACCAGCGGGATGCCGCCAATCCGGGAGGCGCCGTGCCGCGGCTCGCCGACCTCCCTGATCCGCCCGGTCAACCGGACCGTCCGCTGCGCCTTCGTCACCCCGGCCAGCGACCTGGCCGCGCCGACCAGCGCCACCGCGCCCCACCCCGCGCACCACAGCAGCAGGAACCCGTCCCACCCCATGCGTCCCTCCCCGGCCGCCGTCCCGTCCCGGAGCACTCTGCCCGATCGGACGGCCGCGGACACGGCGGTGCCCGCCGGACCGGGGGTCCGACGGGCACACGGGCTCGGTTCTCGCGGGCTCAGCCCTCGTGGTCCGGCTCGGCGGCCGGTTCCGGCTTCGCCGCCCCGGCGCGCGGGGCGCCGTGCACGCTGCCGTCCGGGTTGGAGCCGCGGAAGGAGAGCAGCACGACCAGGATGCCGCCGCAGACGATCGCCGAGTCGGCCAGGTTGAAGACCGCGAAGTGCTGGACCGAGATGAAGTCGACCACGTGCCCGCGGAACACCGCCGGGGAGCGGAACAGCCGGTCGGTGAGGTTGCCGAGCGCGCCGCCGAGCAGCAGGCCGAGGGCGATCGCCCAGGGCAGGCTGTACAGGCGGCGGGCGATCCGCCAGATCACCACGATGACGCCAGCGGCGATCGCGGTGAACAGCACCGTCATCGCCTGGCCCATGCCGAACGCGGCGCCGCCGTTGCGGATCACCTGGAAGGTCATCCAGTCGCCGATCACCTTGATCGGCTCGCTGCGGCCCTCCAGCTTGGAGACCACCAGCAGTTTGGAGCCGAGGTCGATCAGGTAGGCCAGCACCGCGACGGCCAGCAGCAGGCCGATCCGGCGGCGGCGGACCACCGCCCGGGTGCCCTCGGCGGCGGTCGCACCGGCGACCGGCGCGGCCGGTTCGGGCTCCGCGGGGGTCACCGGCTCGCCCGCCCCGGTGGGCCGGGCGAGGGGGACGGCGTCGTCCTGGGTCTGGTGGGAACCTGGCGTGCTGATGATCCGCTCCGCTGCCGTGTGGAATGCCGGGTGGAATGCCGGTCGACGTACTTGGGGACGAGGGTACGGCACCACCCGCCCCGTTGGCCGCCGCGGCCGGGATTGTCCGGTCCGCGGGCCGGTCGACCGGCAGCGGCGGTCAGCGGCGTTCCTGCTTGGCCTTGCAGCTGACGCAGAGCGTGGCGCGCGGGAAGGCCTGCAGCCGGGCCTTGCCGACCGGCTGGCCGCAGGACTCGCACAGGCCGAAGCCGGTGCCCTCCAGGCGGGCCAGGGCGCGCTCGGTCTGGGCGAGGCTGTCGCGGGCGTTGTTGGCGAGCGAGAGCTCGCTCTCCCGGTTGATGTTCTTGGTGCCGGCGTCGACCTGGTCGTCGCCCGCGCCGTCGTTGGAGTCCCGCATCAGGCCGGCGATGGCGGCCTCGGAGGCCTCGATCTCGGCGCGCAGCCGGACGATGTCGGCGGCCAGCTCGTCGTGCAGCTCGGCGACCTCCTCGGCCGTCCACGGGTCCTCCCCGGGGCGGACCGGCAGCTCGGCCGGGTCGACCGACTCGGCGCCGCCGCGGGCCCCGTGCCCGCCGGCACGTGGGTGCGGCCGGTCGCCTCGGTGTGTCCGGTGGTGCCGGTCTTTCGCCGCGCAGTAGTCACGGTCCCCTCCCCTGGGTCGCCCGCCACGGCCTCGCGCGACCCCTTGGTCACGGTTCCTGTCGCCTTCTCAGCCATGGCTTTCGACCTCATTCACGAATGATCAGAAGCGTCGGTTCCCGACGATCTTGCCGGTCCCGGAACGATAAACCCCATCGAATCAGCCCACAACGGGACATACCGAAGCGCCTCACCGATCCCACCCGCGCAGCCCCCGTCGGGTCCGCGCTGCACAGGTTGTGCCCAGATCGCCCCCGCCTAACCACCCGGCACCCCGGCTCACGGATGCGCAAAGCCGCTTGCGGGGGCCGATACACTGGGCCGTGCAAGGCGCAGATGGGACGAGTACCGACGTACGCAGCCAGGAGCGACCCGGGGGCGGTGTGAGCCCGGGGGTGTGCGCGGCGGGAAGATCACCCCGGAGCCGCCGGAAGAACGGCCCGCCACGGGCCCAGTAGAACCGGCCGCAAACCCAAAGAGAGGGCCGCAGCGCGCGCGGTCAAGGAGGGTGGTACCGCGGGGCGGCTCGCCGCCTCGTCCCTCCGTCGGAGCCAGTCCACGCATCCGCCGGAGGTAGACGCCCCCATGTCGCCCACGTACAACGACGTCCCCAAGCAGGTCGACCTGCCCGCCCTGGAGCACCGGGTCCTGTCCTTCTGGCAGGAGCAGCAGGTCTTCCAGCGCAGCCTGGAGCAGTCCGAGGGCCGCCCCGAGTGGGTGTTCTACGAGGGCCCGCCGACCGCCAACGGCATGCCGGGCGCGCACCACATCGAGGCCCGGGTCTTCAAGGACGTCTTCCCGCGCTACCGCACCATGAAGGGCTACCACGTCGCCCGCAAGGCCGGCTGGGACTGCCACGGCCTGCCGGTCGAGCTCGCGGTGGAGAAGGAGCTGGGCTTCTCCGGCAAGCCGGACATCGAGAAGTACGGCATCGCCGAGTTCAACGCCAAGTGCCGCGAGTCGGTGACCCGGCACACCGACGCGTTCGCCGAGCTGACCGAGCGGATGGGCTACTGGGTCGACCTCGACCAGGCGTACCGCACCATGGACCCGTCCTACATCGAGTCGGTCTGGTGGTCGCTCCAGCAGATCTTCGACAAGGGCCTGCTGGTCCAGGACCACCGGGTCGCCCCGTGGTGCCCGCGCTGCGGCACCGGCCTGTCCGACCACGAACTGGCCCAGGGCTACGAGACCGTGGTCGACCCGTCGGTGTTCGTCCGCTTCCCGCTCACCTCCGGCCCGCTGGCCGGCACCGCCGCCCTGCTGGTGTGGACCACCACCCCGTGGACGCTGGTCTCCAACACCGCCGCCGCCGTCCACCCCGGGGTGACCTACGTGGTCGCCACCGACGGCACCGAGCGCCTGGTGGTCGCCGAGCCGCTGCTGGCCAAGGCCCTCGGCGAGGGCTGGGAGGCCACCGGCGAGTCCTTCACCGGCGCCGAGATGGAGCGCTGGGCCTACCGGCGCCCGTTCGACCTGATCGAGGTCCCGGACGCCCACTACGTCCTGAACGCCGAGTACGTCACCACCGAGGACGGCACCGGCATCGTCCACCAGTCGCCCGCGTTCGGCGCCGACGACCTCGCCACCTGCCGCCGCTACGGCCTGCCCGTGGTCAACCCGGTGGAGACCGACGGCACCTTCGCCCCCGACGTGCCGCTGGTCGGCGGGGTGTTCTTCAAGAAGGCCGACGAGACCCTGGTCGCCGACCTCGCCGCCCGCGGCCTGCTGTTCCGCCACCTCCCGTACGAGCACAGCTACCCGCACTGCTGGCGCTGCCACACCGCGCTGCTCTACTACGCGCAGCCGTCCTGGTACATCCGGACCACCGCCGTCAAGGACGCGATGATCCGCGAGAACGAGGCCACCAACTGGTACCCGGAGACGGTCAAGCACGGCCGCTTCGGCGACTGGCTGAACAACAACATCGACTGGGCGCTGTCCCGCAACCGCTACTGGGGCACCCCGCTGCCGATCTGGCGCTGCGAGGACGACCACCTGACCTGCGTCGGCTCGCTCGCCCAGCTCTCCGAGCTGACCGGCACCGACCAGTCCGGCCTGGACCCGCACCGCCCGTACATCGACGAGGTCACCTTCCCCTGCCCGCAGTGCTCCGCCACCGCGGTCCGGGTGCCCGAGGTGATCGACGCCTGGTACGACTCGGGCTCGATGCCGTTCGCGCAGTACGGATACCCGTACCGCAACAAGGAGTTGTTCGAGAAGCGCTACCCGGCGCAGTTCATCTCCGAGGCGATCGACCAGACCCGCGGCTGGTTCTACACCCTGATGGCCGTCGGCACCCTGGTGTTCGACCGGAGCAGCTACGAGAACGTCGTCTGCCTGGGCCACATCCTGGCCGAGGACGGCCGCAAGATGTCCAAGCACCTGGGCAACATCCTGCAGCCGATCCCGCTGATGGACCAGCACGGCGCCGACGCGGTGCGCTGGTTCATGGCCGCCGGCGGCTCCCCCTGGTCGGCCCGCCGGGTCGGCCACGGCACCATCCAGGAGGTGGTCCGCAAGACGCTGCTGACCTTCTGGAGCACCGTCGCCTTCCAGGCCCAGTACGCCCGCGCCGCCGGCTGGGCCCCGTCCGCGGCCGACCCGGCCCCGGCCGAGCGGCAGCCGCTGGACCGCTGGACGCTGTCCGAACTGCACACCCTGGTGCGCGAGGTGGACGCCGCCTACGAGGCGTACGACACCCAGCGGGCCGGCAAGCTGCTGTCCGGCTTCATCGACGACCTGTCCAACTGGTACGTCCGCCGCAGCCGCCGCCGCTTCTGGCAGGGCGACGCCGCCGCGCTGGCCACCCTGCACGAGGCGCTGGAGACGGTCACCCGGCTGATGGCCCCGCTCACCCCGTTCATCACCGAGCGGGTCTGGCAGGACCTGGTCGTCCCGGTCGTCCCGGACGCCCCGGCCTCGGTCCACCTGAGCAGCTGGCCGGTCGCCGACGAGAGCCTGATCGACCCGGTGCTGGCTGCCCGGATGGTGCTGGTCCGCCGCCTGGTCGAGCTCGGCCGCGCCACCCGGGCCGGCAGCGGCGTCAAGACCCGCCAGCCGCTGCTGCGCGCGCTGATCGCCGTCCAGGGCTGGGAGGACCTCCCGGCCGAACTGCGCGTCCAGGTCGCCGAGGAGCTCAACGTCGCCGCGCTCGAATCCCTCGCCGAGGTCGGGGGCTCGCTGGTCGACACCTCCGCCAAGGCCAACTTCCGCGCGCTCGGCAAGCGCTTCGGCAAGGGCGTCCAGGAGGTCGCCAAGGCGGTCGCCGCGGCCGACGCCGCCCGGCTCTCCGCCGAGCTGCGCGCCACCGGCGCCACCACGGTCGAACTGGACGGCGAGCCGGTGACCCTCTCCCCCGAGGAGGTGATCATCACCGAGACCCCGCGCGAGGGCTGGGCCGTCGCCAACGAGTCCGGCGCCACCGTCGCCCTCGACCTGACGCTCACCCCCGAGCTCAAGCGCCTCGGCGTGGCCCGCGACGCGATCCGGCAGATCCAGGACGCCCGCAAGGTCTCCGGCCTCGACATCGTCGACCACATCCACCTGCAGCTCGCCACCACCGACCAGGACACCCTGGCCGGCCTCACCGAGCACCAGTCCCTGATCGCCGAGGAGGTCCTCGCCGACTCCCTCGGCCTGACCATCACCGACCCCGACGCCCCGCGCTTCACCGACGAGGACCTCGCCCTGGAGTTCACCCTCCGCAAGGTCTGACCTCCCGGTCCCCGCGCCCCGAGCGGGGCCGCGAGGAGGCGGCGGACCACCCGCCCTCCTCGCGGCCCCGCCGCCGTTCCCCCTCCGCCGCCCGCCCTTCCCCGCACACGGCGAAGGGCGCCCCCGGCCGCGATGGCCAAGGGCGCCCTTTCGGTCGCGCGTTCCGGAACCGCTAGTTGTCGCCGTCCTCGTCGATCAGGAAGCCCCGCATCGGAGCGGGCGCCTGCTGCATCGGCTGCGGGGGCTGCGGCCGCACGGCCGCCATCGGCTGGGTCATGCCCGCCGGCGCCATCGCCCCGTTGCTGCCCGCCGAGGAGCCGCCGAAGGACGGGGCACCGGAGGAGCTGCCGAAGGAGGAGCCGCCGAAGGACTGGTTCCCGCCGAAGGACGGGCTGGAGCCGAAGGACGGCGCCGGGGAGGACATCGCGCTGGCACCGGCGGGAGCCATCGACGACGCGGCCGGCGGCAGCGACGCGGTGGCGGGGATGCGCGGCGGGGCGAGCGAGTCGTCCGCCTGCGACTCCAGCTGGCGCAGCTGGGTCTCCAGGTAGGACTTCAGCCGCGTGCGGTACTCGCGCTCGAAGGCGCGCAGGTCCTCGACCTTGCGCTCCAGGGTGGCGCGGGCGGACTCCAGCGAGCCCATCGCGACGCGGTGCTTCTCCTGGGCGTCCCGCTCCAGGGCGTCGGCCTTGGCGCGGGCGTCCCGCTCCAGGCCCTCGGCGCGGCTGCGGGCCTCGCCGACGATCTTGTTGGCCTCGGAGCGGGCCTCGGAGATGGCCTGGTCCGCGGTCTGCTGGGCGAGCGCCAGCACCCGGGCCGCACTGTCGCCGCCGGGGTTCTGCTGCTGCTGCATCGGGTTGCCCATCGGGCCGCCCATCGGCTGCAGTTGGCCGCCCATGGGCTGGAGCTGCTGCCCGCCCATGCCCTGGCCCATCTGCTGCTGCATCGGGTTGCCCATCGGCTGCAGCATCTGGCCGCCCATCGGCTGGACCAACTGCTGCTGGCCGCCCATGGTCTGGCCCATCTGCTGCTGCATCGGGTTGCCCATCGGGCCGCCCATGCCCTGCTGCGGGCCGGCGGGCAGCTGCGGGGCGCCGGAGGGCAGGCCGAGCGGCTGGTTGCCCATACCCTGCTGGTTGCCCATGCCCTGCTGGTTCCCCATACCCTGCTGGTTCCCCATACCCTGCTGGGGGCCGCCGAGCTGCTGCGGACCGGGGCCCTGCTGGCCGGGCACCGGCGGGCCGGATATGGCGGCGGGGACGGGCGCGCCGGGGCGGCCGCCGTCCTGCGGGGCCTGCTGCTCCTTGCGCATGTTGGCCTGGTTCTGCGCGGCGGCACGCGTGGCGGCGGCCAACTTGGCGCGCAGGTCCTCGTTCTCGCGCAGCAGGCGGGTCAGCTCGGCTTCGACCTCGTCGAGGAAGGCATCGACCTCGTCCTCGTCATAGCCTTCGCGCAGCCGGACGGTCGTGAACTGCTTGTTCCGAACGTCCTCGGGGGTCAATGGCATCTCTTCACCTCAACGTGATCGTCGGACCGGCATCCTGTCGCATCGTTCAGAACGACAGGCGCTGCACGAGCGAGATCAGGACATACACAATGATCATCAGTACGAAGAAGGACAGGTCGAGCGCCACGCCCCCGAGACGCAACGGCGGAATGAAACGCCGAAGAAGCTTGAGTGGCGGATCGGTGACAGTGTACGTGGCCTCCAGCACCACGACCATGGGCTTCCCGGGACGCCATGAACGGGCGAACTGGAACACCCAGTCCATGACGAGTCGGAAGAGCAGGATCAGCAGGAACACGGTCAGCACCCAGTAGAGCACCGAACCGAAGATCCCCATCGCTTCTCCCTCTCCCTGGCCGACGTACCGTCAGTGACGCTCTGTCAACAGACCCACACGTGTGGTCGTGGTCGGGTCAGCTCTGGTTGAAGAACCCACCCTCGGCGATCCGAGCCTTGTCCTCCGCCGTTACATCGACGTTAGCAGGCGACAGCAGGAACACCTTCTGTGTCACGCGCTCGATACTGCCGTGCAGACCGAAGACGAGTCCAGCGGCGAAGTCTACGAGCCGCTTGGCGTCCGTGTCGTCCATCTCGGTCAAATTCATGATCACGGGGGTGCCGCCGCGGAACTGTTCCCCGATGGTACGGGCCTCGTTGTAGGTCCTCGGGTGCAGCGTGGTGATGCGGTACGGCTCTCGTTCGTTGACGACCTTGGGCATGATCACCGGGGCGCTCTTCTCCAGGTTGCGGTGACGCTCGGATGTGATGGACGACACGGGTGCCATCCGCGGCTGCTCCTGCCGGATCGGGACCGCGGCGGGCACCGGCTGGGGCGCGATGTGCGCCACGGGCGCCGGCTGCGGGACGGGTGCGGCGGGGGCGGGGGCGGCCCGGAGGTCCTCGGTCCGACCGGTCCGGATCGGCTCCGGGTCCGCGTCGTAGTCGTCGTCGGGGTCGTACCCCTGGCTGTCGTAGGTCTCGTCCTCGACCAGACCGAGATAGACCGCCATCTTGCGCATCGCGCCGGCCATGCTGCTGTCTCCTCCGCTCATGCGCCCACCGTGTCGCCCTGCGGATGCCGCGGTCATCTACGACCGGTCAGGGCCGACGGTCCGTCAGACCGCGGAGGTACGCTCGGAATGCGATCCACGGTTTACCAGCAGACTGATCATCTGCTAGGTTCTGTCCTATTTTGTCCTGCAGTCTGATCTACTTACTCGGTGACGTTACCCGAGCGGTGACCGCACTCCGAGCACCGCCGTACCGACGCGTACGTGTGTCGCTCCGGCGGCGATCGCCTGCTCCAAGTCCCCGCTCATCCCTGCCGAGACCATGGTTGCAGCCGGATGGGCCGCGCGTACGTCGCTTGCGATTTCCGCCAGCCGCGCGAAGGCGCGCGCCGGGTCGCCCGCCAGCGGGCCGGCCAGCGGTGCGACCGTCATCACACCGTCCAGCCGCAGGCCGGGCGTGTCGGCGATCCGGTCCGCCAGCGCGCGCACCTCGGCGGGGGCGACGCCCGCGCGGTGCTCGCCCTCCCCCGCCTCCTTCTCCAGGGCGACCTGCACCAGGCAGCCCAGCGGCGGCCGTTCGGCGGCGCGGACGGCGGCGGCCAGCGAGTCGACCAGGCGGTCGCGGTCCACCGAGTGCACGAGGTCGCTGTAGCGGACCACCGAGCGGGCCTTGTTGGTCTGGAGCTGGCCGACGAAGTGCCAGGTCAGCGGGAGCTGCACGCAGCGCTCGGCCTTGGGGGCGGCGTCCTGGTCGCGGTTCTCGGCGACGTCGGTGACGCCGAGGCCGGCCAGCAGCGCGGTGTCCTCGGCGGGGTAGGTCTTGGTCACCACGATCAGGGTGACCTCCGCGCGCCGGCGGCCGGCCGCCGCGCAGGCGTCGGCGATCCGGCGCTCGACCACGTCGAGGTTGGCGCCGAGCTGCTCGTAGCGGACGCGCTGACCCTCGGTCAGCGCGTCGGCGAACTCGGCGCGGCCCGGGAACGGGCCGTAGATGTCGTTCGTCATGAGTGTGTGGGCCCCAGCCAGACGTAGCTCGCGAGCCGGCCGGTGCGCTGCTCCCCGCGGTAGGAGTAGTGGTCGGCGGACTCGAGGGTGCAGACGGATGATCGGACCACATCCTGCACGCCCGCCTCGGCGAGCTGTGCGGCGACCCCCGCCGGGACGTCCAGCGCGGGGGTGCCCCAGGAGGTCTCGGCGTGCGCGGCCGGGACGAGCGCGGCGACCTCGGCGCGCAGCGCCGCCGGCACCTCGTAGCAGCGGCCGCAGACCGCGGGGCCGATCGCGGCGAGCATCCGCTCGGGCGGGCGCCCAGTTCGCGCATCGCGGCGACCGCGGCGGGGACCACCCCGGCGGCCAGGCCCGGGCGCCCGGCGTGCGCCGCGCCGACCACTCCGGCGGCCGGGTCGGCCAGCAGCACCGGGGCGCAGTCGGCGGTCAGCACGGCCAGCGCCAGCGGGCGGTCGGTGACCACCGCGTCCACGGTCGGGGCGGTGCCCTCGGGCTGGCGCTCCGTCACCACCGCGACCTCGGCACCGTGCACCTGGTTCATCCAGACCACGTCGGCCGGATCGAGGCCGAGTTCCCGGGCCGCGAGGAAACGGTTCTGCTTGACGGATTCAGGCGAATCGCCCACTGCACCGCCGAGGTTGAGCTCCCCGTACGGCGCGGTGCTCACCCCGCCCCACCGGGTGGTGGAGGCGAAGTGAGCACCGTGTCGGGAGACCGTATGGATCACTTGAGGAAGTCCGGCACGTCGAGCTCCTCGGCGGGGCTCTCGACGTACGGCTGCCGGACCGGCTGCACCTGCGGCGGCACCGGCGGGGCGGTGGCCGTCGCCGGGGCCGGGGCCTCGGCGGCCCGGGCCGGCTCCTCGGCGCGGGTGACCGAGCCGATCGAGCCGTAGGACGGGCGGGAGGCCGGGCGCTCCGGGGCGGCGGCCGGGGTCGCGGACGAGGCGGAGGACGACGAGGAGGTCGACTTCACCACCGGCTCGCGGACGATGGCGGGCGGCTGGCCGCCGTCGAACCCGGCCGCGATCACGGTGACCCGGACCTCGTCGCCGAGCGCGTCGTCGATCACCGCGCCGAAGATGATGTTGGCCTCCGGGTGGGCGGCCTCGCTGACCAGCTGGGCGGCCTCGTTGATCTCGAACAGGCCGAGGTCGGAGCCGCCGGAGATGGAGAGCAGCACGCCGCGGGCGCCGTCGATGGACGCCTCCAGCAGCGGCGAGGAGATCGCCATCACGGCGGCGGCCTTGGCGCGGTCCTCGCCGCGGGCCGAGCCGATGCCCATCAGCGCCGAACCGGCGTCCGACATGACCGACTTGACGTCGGCGAAGTCCAGGTTGATCAGGCCGGGGGTGGTGATCAGGTCGGTGATGCCCTGCACGCCGGAGAGCAGCACCTGGTCGGCGGAGCGGAACGCGTCCAGCACCGAGACCTGGCGGTCGGAGATCGACAGCAGCCGGTCGTTGGGGATGACGATCAGGGTGTCCACCTGCTCGCGCAGGCTGGCGATGCCGTCCTCGGCCTGGTTGGCGCGGCGGCGGCCCTCGAAGGTGAACGGGCGGGTGACCACGCCGATGGTCAGGGCGCCGAGCGAGCGGGCGATGTTGGCCACCACGGGCGCGCCGCCGGTGCCGGTGCCGCCGCCCTCGCCGGCCGTCACGAAGACCATGTCGGCCCCCTTGAGGACCTCCTCGATCTCCTCGCGGTGGTCCTCGGCGGCCTTCCGGCCGACCTCGGGGTTGGCGCCGGCGCCGAGACCGCGGGTGAGCTCGCGGCCGACGTCGAGCTTCACGTCGGCGTCGCTCATCAGCAGCGCCTGGGCGTCGGTGTTGATCGCGATGAACTCGACGCCCTTGAGCCCGACCTCGATCATCCGGTTGATGGCGTTGACTCCGCCGCCGCCGATGCCGACGACCTTGATGACCGCGAGGTAATTCTGGGGTGCTGCCACGTCGGGGCCTCTCGCCTCGAATTTCCGGGTCGGCTCCCCTGGATTGTGAAGGCCGACGGATGTCGATGGGTGGGAAGCACGTGGTTCCAACCCGAACCCTAAACTTGAGGTTGAGGGTTATGGCTGTGCCCGTGTCACCTCGGTGTCGAGCACAGCTCGTTGACACAGGACAGTAGGTCGCAACCGGCGCGTGTTTCAACGAACACGCCGAGCTTCCCTTTTTCTTTTGAGCCTATGTGATCATCGACCCCGCGGTGAAACCGGGGTGACCACCAAGGGTCGGACCGGAGCCGTGGCCCCGTCAATACCGCCCCCGGGCACAGAACTTACCGGATCAACCCGACACCGCCGGGGCATCCGGCGCACTCACGTCGTAATTCGACGCCTTCTGACCGAGCAGGGCGGTCAGCACCTTCGCCTTCCGGCCGGTGTCCTCCGCACTGCCCCAGCGCACGGTCGCGCCGGAGGCCAGCTTCAGCCGGATGTCGTCGTAGGAGTAGACCGTGAGCGAACCGGCCTGCTGCGCCACCTCCGGCGGGAGGCCCGCGGCCACCGTGATCGCCGAGCGGACCAGGGTCGGGCGGTCGATCACGCCCACCGCGTCCTGGGCCGGCCGGCTCAGTTCGAGCGCCACCACCGGGACGCCGGCCGGGGGCTGCGGCTCGGTGGCGAACTCCACACCGTCCGCGTCGACCTGGACGAAGCCGCCGCCCTCGTGCTGGATCGCCGCCACCGGGCGGCGCTCGGTGACCTTCACCCGCAGGGTGTGCGGCCAGCCGCGCCAGACCTCGGCGTCGGCCACCCGGGGCACCTTCGCCACCTCGGCCCGGGCCTCGTCCAGGTCGACCCGGGCCAGCGGGCCGCGGGCCGTGCCGCCGAGCGCCCGCTCGACGTCCTGCTGGGTCAACCGGCCCGAGTCCAGGCCCTGGACGGCCACCCCGCGGACGTCCAGCGCGGAGGAGAAGAACACCGTCCAGCCGAGCGCCCCGGCCACCAGCGCGCCCAGCGCGACCAGCACCGCGACGCCCCGGCGGGAGAGTCGGAGCCGGGGCGGGCGGGCCGGGCCGCCCTCCTCCAGCTCCTCCTCGTACTCCTCGTCAGCCACGGCGGCGGCCGCCGCGGGCGGCCTCGATCGCCTCGTACACCATCTGCACCAGCAGGTCGTCGGCGTCCCGGCGGCCGAACTCGGCGGCGGAGCGCGACATCTCCCACAGCTTGGCCGGGTCGGTCAGCACCGGCAGCACGTTCTTCAGCACCCAGTCCGGGGTCAGCTCGGCGTCGTCGACCAGCAGACCGCCGCCCGCCTTGACCATCGGCTGGGCGTTCAGCCGCTGCTCGCCGTTGCCGATCGGCAGCGGCACGAACGCGGCCGGCAGGCCCACCGCGGCCAGCTCGGCCACCGTCATCGCACCGGCCCGGCAGAGCATCATGTCGGCCGCCGCGTACGCCAGGTCCATCCGGTCCAGGTAGGGCAGCACCCGGTACGGCGGCATGCCCGGGATGTCGTCGATGGTCGGCAGCTCGTTCTTCGGACCGACCGCGTGCAGGATCTGCACCCCGTACTGCTGGAGCCGGGGCGCGATCGCCTGCACCGTCTCGTTCAGACGCCGGGCGCCCTGCGAGCCGCCGGAGACCAGCAGGGTGGGCAGCCGCTGGTCGAGGCCGAAGTAGTGCCGGGCCTCCGGGCGGACGGTGCCGCGGTCCAGGGTGGCGATGGTGCGGCGCAGCGGGATGCCGATGTACCGGGAGTCGCGCAGCTTGGAGTCCGGGGTGGAGACCGCGACGAAGTCGCTGTAGCGGGCGCCGATCTTGTTGGCCAGGCCGGGGCGGGCGTTGGCCTCGTGCACCACGATCGGCACGCCGGCCCGCTTGGCCGCCAGGTAGGCGGGCATCGCCACGTAGCCGCCGAAGCCGACCACCGCGTCCGCGTTGACCCGCTCGATCACCTCCTGGGCGGCGCGCACGGTGCCGCGCAGCCGGCCCGGGACGGTGATCAGCTCCGGGGTGGGCTTGCGGGGCAGCGGCACGGCCGGGATCAGCGCCAGCTCGTAGCCGCGCTCCGGGACCAGCCGGGTCTCCAGGCCGCGCTCGGTGCCGAGAGCGGTGATCCCGACGGACGGGTCGTGCCTGCGCAGCGCGTCCGCGAGCGCCATGGCCGGCTCGATGTGACCGGCGGTCCCGCCGCCGGCGAGTACGACATGCACCGAAATTCACCGCTCCCTGCGCGGCGGCCGGGGGGCCTTGCGCGCTGTGGTTTTCCTACCTGGCAGCACCCGGTCCAGGACTGGCCCGAACCGGGAGTTGGCCCCTTTTCGCCATCTGCGGGGCCGGGCAGCCAGCGCTGCCTTCGCCGCCGGGGAGCTGCGTGCGAAGCACAGCAGCAGCCCGACGGCGCACATGGCCGACAGCATCGCGGAGCCGCCGTACGAGAACAGCGGCAGCGGGACGCCCGCGATGGGCAGGAGTCCCAGCGCCGACCCCAGGTTGACCACGGCCTGAGCCATGATCCACGTGGTGGCGGCGCCCGCCGCGTACCGCACGAACGGGTCCGTGGTGCCGAGGGCCACTCGGATACCCGCGTAGCCTAGTGCCGCGAAGAGGCCGAGTACCGACAGCGTCCCCACCAGTCCGAGTTCCTCGCCGGTCGCGGCGAAGATGAAGTCGGTGTGGGCCTCCGGCAGTTGCCCCCACTTCTCCACCCCGGCACCCAGTCCGGACCCGAACGGTCCGCCCGCGGCCAGGGCGTACAGGCCGTGCAGGGCCTGGAAGCAGTCCATCGAGGGGTCGGGCTTGGTGACGCCGACGCAGGAGAGCCGGCCGAGGCGGTGCGGCACGGTGATGATCAGCGCGGTGCAGGCGACCACCGCGATGCCCAGGGTGGCGGCGAACAGCCGCAGCGGGGCGCCGACCATCCACAGCAGGCCGAACAGCATGGCGATCAGCACCATGGTGGTGCCCATGTCGCCGCCGATCATGATCAGCATCATCAGCACGACGGTGCCGGGCACCAGCGGGACCAGCAGGTGCTTCCACCGGTCCAGCAGGTGGGTGCGCTGCTTGCGGGCCAGCAGGTCGGCCGCCCAGAGCAGCAGGGCGAGCTTGGCGAACTCGGAGGGCTGGATCTGGAAGAAGCCCAGGCTGATCCAGTTCCGGTTGCCGTTGATCCGCACGCCGACCCCGGGGATGGCCACCAGCACCAGCGCGCCCACCACCCCGAACAGCAGCGGGTAGGCGGCGGTGCGCAGCACCCGGACCGGGGCCCGGGTCAGCACCACGGCGATCGCCCCGCCCAGCAGCAGGGCGATCAGCTGCTTGCGGAAGAAGAACGTCATCGGCAGGCCGTACTCGACCACCACGCTCTGCGAGGCGGAGAACACCATCACCAGGCCCAGCACCACCAGCAGCAGCGCCGCGCCCAGGATCAGGTAGTACGGGGTCAGCGGGCGGGCCATCAGGTAGCCGAACCGCTCCCGGGCGGCCCGGAAGCGGGCCAACGGGCCGGCCGACTTGAAGGTGGTGGTGGTCGCCGAGATCAACTGGAGGCCCCGGGGCGGCTCCTTCTCCCTGGTCGGCACCACGGGCTCCTCACGGTTCGGGTCACGGACGGGAACGCGCCGGGGGTCCTCCGACGGCGAGGCCGCGCCCAGGCGGCGGACTGCCCGCGGGCGCGACCTCGTGGTGCGTGCTTCAGGGCCGCAGGGCCCGGACGGCGGCGGCGAACGCGTCCCCGCGCTCACCGTAGTTGGTGAACATGTCCATCGACGCGCAGGCCGGTGCCAGCAGGACGGTGTCGCCCTTCTCGGCGGCGGCGGCCGCGGCCGCGACGATCGCGGTCATCGCCTCGGCGCCAGTCTGGCCCGGGGCCGGCTCGAAGACCGGGACCTGCGGGGCGTGTCGCTCCAGCGCCTCGCGGATCAGCTGCCGGTCCTGGCCGATCAGCACGGCGGCCCGCAGCCGGGGGGCGGCGGCGGCGACCAGCTCGTCGAAGGTGGCGCCCTTGGCCAGGCCGCCGGCGATCCAGACCACCGGCCGGTAGGCGGCCAGCGAGGCGGCGGCGGCGTGGGTGTTGGTGGCCTTGGAGTCGTCGACGTAGCCGACGCCGTCGATCTCGGCGACGTGCGCGATCCGGTGCGCGTCGGGCGTGAAGGCGCGCAGCCCGTCCCGGACGGCCTTGGCGTCCACGCCGTAGGCGCGGGCCAGCGCGGCGGCGGCCAGCGCGTTGGCGACGTTGTGCGGGGCGGGCGGGCGCACGTCGGCGACGGCGCCGAGTTCGGCGGCGGCGTTGGCCCGGTCGGCGACGAAGGCCCGGTCGACCAGCAGGCCGTCGACCACGCCGAGGTGGGAGACGGCGGGGGCGTCCAGGCCGAAGCCGATCGCCCGGCAGCCCTCCTCGACGTCGGCCTCGCGGACCAGCGCCTCGGTGGCCGGGTCGGCCAGGTTGTACACGCAGGCGACCTGGTTGCCCTGGTAGATCCGGCCCTTGTCGGCGGCGTACGCCTCCATCGAGCCGTGCCAGTCGAGGTGGTCGGGCGCCAGGTTGAGCACCGCGCCGGAGTGCACCCGCAGCGAGGGCGCCCAGTGCAGCTGGTAGCTGGAGAGCTCGACGGCCAGCACGTCGTACGGCTCCGCGGCGAGCACCGCGTCCAGCACCGAGACGCCGACGTTGCCGACGGCGGCGGTGCGCTTGCCCGCGGCGGTGAGGATCGAGGCCAGCATCTGGACGGTGGTGGTCTTGCCGTTGGTGCCGGTGACGGCCAGCCAGGGGGCGGGCTCGCCGGTGGCGGGGTGCGGGGTGCGCAGCCGCCAGGCGAGTTCGACGTCGCCCCAGACCGGGACGCCGGCCGCGGCGGCGGCGGTGAACAGCGGGCTGTCGGGGGCCCAGCCGGGCGAGGTGACGATCAGGGCGGTGCCGTCCGGCAGGCTCGCGCCGTCGCCGAGGCGGACGGCGACGCCCTGCTCGGTGAGGGCGGCGGCCTTGGCGGCGAGGCCCGGGCCGTCGCCGCCGTCCACCACGGTGACGTGCGCGCCGAGCCCGTGCAGGACGCGGGCGGCGCTGACCCCGGAGAGGCCGAGTCCTGCGACGACGACCGGAAGGCCGGCCCACTCCGGGTTGTTCATCCGGTCACCCACCCCGCGTAGAAGAGTCCGAGTCCGACGGCGACGCACAGGCCCTGGATGATCCAGAACCGGACCACGATCAGGACTTCGCTCCAGCCCTTGAGTTCGAAGTGGTGCTGGAGCGGCGCCATCTTGAAAACGCGCTTGCCGGTCATCCGGAACGACCCGACCTGGATGATCACCGAAAGGGTGATGATCACGAACAGGCCGCCGAGGATGGCGAGCAGCAGCTCGGTGTGCGAGACGATGGCCAGGCCGGCCAGCGCGCCGCCGAGGGCCAGCGAGCCGGTGTCGCCCATGAAGATCTTCGCGGGCGAGGTGTTCCACCACAGGAAGCCGAAGCAGGAGCCCATCAGCGCGGCGGCGACCACGGCGAGGTCCAGCGGGTCGCGGACGTCGTAGCAGGAGGCGGTGGCCTTGAGCGCGTAGGCGCAGTTCTGGCCGTGCTCCCACAGACCGATGAAGGTGTACGCGCCGAAGACCATCACCGAGGCGCCGGTGGCGAGGCCGTCCAGGCCGTCGGTGAGGTTCACGCCGTTCGACATCGCGGCGATCATGAAGTAGGCCCAGATGACGAACAGCACCGGGCCGATCGCCCACTTGAAGTCCTGCACGAAGGACAGGTGGTCGGAGGCCGGGGTCAGGCCCCGGCTGTCGCTGAACTGCATGGCCAGGATCGCGAAGGCCAGGGCGACGAAGGACTGGCCGAGCAGCTTCGCCTTGGCCCGCAGGCCCAGCGAGCGGCGCTTGACCACCTTGATGTAGTCGTCCAGGAAGCCGACCAGGCCCAGGCCCGTGGTCAGGAACAGCACCAGCAGGCCGGAGGCGGTGGGGATCTCGCCCGTTATCGCCTTGGTCCCGAAGTAGGCGATCAGTGTCGCCAGGATGAAGGCGATGCCGCCCATGGTGGGCGTGCCGCGCTTGCTGTGGTGCGCCTTGGGGCCGTCGTCGCGGATGTACTGGCCGTAGCCGTGCTTGGCGAGCAGCTTGATCAGGGCGGGGGTGCCGAGCAGGGTCAGCACCAGGCCGATCATGCCGGAGAAGAGGATCTGCTTCACTTCGCGGCACCGTCCGCGAGCAGCGCCTCGGCGACCTTCTCCAGACCCACCGAACGGGATGCCTTCACCAGGACCACGTCCCCCGGCCGCACCTGACTGCGCAGCAGCTCGATCGCCGCGTCCGCGTCGGACACCAGCACCGACTCCTCACCCCACGAACCTTCGTTCCTCGCGCCCAGTTCCATCCGGGCCGCCTCGCGTCCGCCGACCGCCACCAGCTTGGTGATGTCGAGCCGTACCACGAGCCTTCCGATGGTGTCGTGCTCGTCGAGGCTGTCCTCGCCGAGCTCCCGCATCTCACCGAGCACCGCCCAGGTGCGGCGGCGCTCCGGGCCGGTGCCCGCCATCGTCGCGAGGGTCCGCAGCGCGGCCCGCACGGACTCCGGGTTCGCGTTGTAGGCGTCGTTGACGACGGTGAGGCCATCGGCCCGGTCGACCACCTCCATGCGCCAGCGGGACAGCGCACCCGCCTCGCTGAGTGCTTCGGCGACGCGGTCGACGGGCATCCCGAGCTCCACCGCCACCGCTGCGGCGGCGAGGGCGTTCGAGACGTGGTGCTCACCGTACAGGCGCAGCCGCACGGGTGCGGAACCGGCCGGGGTGCTGAGCGTGAACTGCGGCCTGCCGGTGGCGTCCAGGCGAACGTCGGTGGCCCGGACGTGGGCGTCCGGGGACTCGCCGAACAGCACGACGCGGGCCTTGGTGCGGCTGCTCATCGCGCGCACCAGCGGGTCGTCGGCGTTGAGGACGGCGACGCCCTCGGGCGAAAGGGCCTCCACCATCTCGCCCTTGGCCTCGGCGATCGCCTCGCGGGAGCCGAACTCGCCGAGGTGGGCGGTGCCGATGTTGAGGACGAGTCCGACGGTGGGCGGGGTGATGCCGGTCAGGTACTCGATGTCGCCCTTGTGCCGGGCGCCCATCTCCATCACCAGGTGACGGGTGGTCGGGGCGATCCGCAGCGCGGTCAGCGGGTGGCCGATCTCGTTGTTGTGCGAACCGGCCGGGAAGACCGTCTCGCCGTGGCCGGAGAGCAGTTGGCCGATCAGGTCCTTGGTGGAGGTCTTGCCGGCCGAGCCGGTCAGGCCGACGATCCGCACCTCGTCGGCGCGGGCCACCACGGCGCGGGCGAGCCGGCCGAGCGCGACCACCACGTCGTCCACCAGGATCGCGGGCACGCCGACGGGCCGGGTGGCGAGCACCGCGACCGCGCCGTCGGCGACGGCCTTCGCGGCGAAGTCGTGGCCGTCGACGCGCTCGCCGGCCACGCACACGAACAGCCCGCCGGGCTCGATCTGCCGGTTGTCGGTGACCACCGCGCCGGTGATGGACGCCTGCGGGTCCGCGCCGTCGAGCGTCCCGCCGACGGCGTGCGCGGCCTCGGCCAGGGTGAGAGAGATCATCGCTCCGCCTCCATCAGCTGCTCAATCGCGACCCGCAACACCTGGCGGTCGTCGAACGGGCGGACCTCGCCCTTCACGTACTGGCCCAGTTCGTGGCCCTTGCCGGCCACCAGCACGGTGTCCCCGGTGTGGGCCCGGGCGACGGCCAGGGCGATCGCCTCGCCCCGGTCGGGGACGGCGAGCACCTCGCCGCGCTCCTCCTCGGACACCTCGGCGGCGCCGGCCAGCATGGTGGCCAGGATCGCCAGCGCGTCCTCGGAGCGCGGGTTGTCGCTGGTGAGGACGGCGGTGTCGGCGAGCCGGGCGGCGATCGCGCCCATCGGCCCGCGCTTGTACGGGTCGCGGTCGCCGCCGCAGCCGACCACCACGTGCAGCCGGCCCTTGGTGACCTCGCGCAGCGAGGCGAGCACGGCGCTGAGCGCGTCCGGCTTGTGGGCGTAGTCGACCACGGCGACGTAGTCCTGCCCGGCCTCGACCTTTTCCAGCCGGCCGGGCACCCCGGCCACCGCGGCCACGCCCGCCACCGCGGCGTCCAGGTCGATCCCGGCGGTGACCAGCGCGGTGATCGCGCCCAGCGCGTTGGCGACGTTGAACGGGCCGGGCAGCGGCACCGCGGCGTCGGCCTGCTCGCCGTTCGGGCCGAGCACCCGGAACGTCGAGCCGGACGGGCCGAGTTGGACGTCGACGGCGCGCCAGTCGGCGGCCGGGTCGCCGGACGCGGAGAAGGTGGTCATCGGGATGCGGGCCTCGCCGGCCAGCCGGCGGCCGTAGGAGTCGTCCCGGTTGGCGACGCCCCGGCGGGACTTGCCCTCCTGGAAGAGCCGGGCCTTGGCCCGGTAGTAGTCCTCCATGTCGGGGTGGAAGTCGAGGTGCTCGGGCGTCAGGTTGTTGAACAGCGCCACGTCGTAGACCACGCCGTCGGTGCGGCCGTACACCAGCGCGTGGCTG
Source organism: Kitasatospora fiedleri (assembly GCF_948472415.1). Lineage (NCBI taxonomy): Bacteria > Bacillati > Actinomycetota > Actinomycetes > Kitasatosporales > Streptomycetaceae > Kitasatospora > Kitasatospora fiedleri. The sequence continues at coordinate 2,116,022 of NZ_OX419519.1, forward strand.
GAGACCTCCATCACCACCGCGTCGGCCCCGGCCTCGCGCATCACGCCGAGCACGGCGTGCAGTTCGGTGGCCTCGGGGTGGTGCGCTCGGACTTGATCCGCTCCTCGCCGACCCGCATCTCGACGGTGCCGATCACGCCGGGCAGCCGGCCGGCCCCGCGCAGGCCGCCCTCCACCAGGTAGGAGGTGGTGGTCTTGCCGTTGGTGCCGGTCAGACCGATCATCAGCATGCTCTCGCTGGGCGCCCCGTAGACCGCGGCGGCCAGCGGGCCCATCGCCTCGCGCGGGCTGTCCACCACCAGCAGCGGGACGCCGGCGCCGGCGGCCAGTTCGGCCCCGGCCGGGTCGGTGAGCACCGCGACCGCGCCGGACGCCGCCGCGCCGGCGGCGAACGCCGCGCCGTGGTGGTTGGCCCCGGGGAAGGCCACGTAGACGTCGCCGGGGCGCACCGCCCGGGAGTCGTGGGTGACGCCGGTGACCTCGGGGCCCTCCTGGGGGCCAGGCCGAGCAGCCGGGCCGCCTCGGCGAGGGGCAGCGCCGCGGTGCGGCGGGGGCGGGGCGGGCTCGCGGGGGTTTGATCGGGTTTCGGCACGGCCGGAAGGCTATCGGCCCCGCGCCCCCCGGGGCCAAACCGGGCCTGCTCCGTGACGTTGCTCACAGGGCGCTGCGCGCGCCGGGGGGTGTCGCTCATCTCAGGGTTTCCAGTCGACGGGCAGGTTCGGCGCCTCGCTGCCGCTCGGCGGGACCTGGAGGGTCTTGAGGGTGAACTCCATCACCTGCTTGAAGACGGGCCCGCACAGCTGCCCGCCGAAGTGCCCGTTGACCGGGTCCTGGATGACGCAGGAGACCGTCACCCGGGGCTGGTCGGCGGGCGCGAAGCCGATGAAGGAGGCGGTGTACCCGGAGTACTTGCCGGTCTTCGGGTCCACCCGGTTGGCGGTGCCGGTCTTGCCCGCCACCCGGTAGCCGGGAATCTTCGCGGTGGTGCCGGTGCCCTGCTCGTCGGTGACGACGGACTCCAGCATCTCGGTCAGCGTCTTGGCGGTGCCCTCCGAGACCACCCGGTTCTGCGCCCCGGCCGCCGCGGGCGTGAAGGCGCCGTCCGGGCCGGTGGTCCCGGCCAGCAGGCTGGGGGCGACCCGGACGCCGCCGTTGGCGATGGTGGAGAACACCGAGGTGGCCTGCAGGGCGTTCACCGACAGGCCCTGGCCGAACGGGATGGTGTACTGCTGCGAGCCGCTCCAGTCCTCGGGCTTGGCCAGGATGCCGCGGGTCTCGCCGGGGAAGCCCAGGCCGCTGGGCTTGCCGATGCCGAACCGGTCCAGGTAGTCGGCCAGCACCTTGTTGGACTCGGCCTGGGTGGCGCCCAGGTGCTCGGCCGCCTCGATGGTGCCGATGTTGGAGGACTTGGCGAGCACGCCCGCCAGGGTCAGGTACCAGGTCTCGTGGTCCACGTCGTCGTGGAACACCCGGTCCGAGCGCTGGAGCGTGTTGGGCACCTCGACGTGGGTGTCCCAGTCGGCCTTGCCGGTGTCCAGCACCGCCGCCATGGTCATCAGCTTCGCGGTCGAGCCGGGCTCGTACGCGTCCTGGAGGGCCGGGTTGCCGAGCTGGTCGGCGCGGGCCGAGGAGAGGTCGTTCGGGTCGAAGCCGGGCGAGGAGGCCATCGCCAGCACCTGCCCGGACTTCACGTCCTGGACGATCACGTAGCCCTTCTCCGCCCCGGCGTTGGCGACCTGGTCGGTGATGGCCCGCTGGGCGGCCCACTGGACGTCGGGGTTCACGGTCAGCCGCAGGTCGGTGCCGGGCACCGGGTCCTGCCGGGCGCCGCCCGCGGTGGCGACCCGGTTGCCGCCCGCCGAGGCGTACGTGGAGTGGCCGTCCTGCCCGGCCAGCAGCTGCTGGTACTGGAGCTCCAGGCCGCCGGTGCCGACGCCCTCCGCGTTGACGAAGCCGACCAGGTTGGCGCCCAGGCCGCCCGCCGGGTAGCTGCGCCGGGTCGACTGCTCCCAGAACATCCCGGCCAGCGGGTTGACGCAGGCCGCGTCCAGGAACTGCCGGCCGCCCTTGTCGGCGGGCTTCTTGAGCAGTTGGACCTGGGCGCGGCAGGCCGCGGTGTCCACCTGCTTGGTGAGCGAGGACTTCAGGTCGGCGATCTGGTTCTTCGCCTCCGGGGTCTGCCGGGCCATCACCAGCGCGTACTGGCTCTTCGGGTTCTTGCTGTTCAGGTGCAGCTTCTCGGCGAGCTTCTCCTTCGGCTGCCCGAGGATCGGCGCGAGCAGCGCCGCGGCCTGCTCCGGCGCGTCCGGCAGGTGGGTGACCTCCGGGGTGAACATGGTCGGGTCGGCGGTGATGTCGTACGCGTCGACCGAGGTGGCCAGCACGGTGCCGTCCGCGGCGGTGATCGAGCCGCGCTCGGCGGGCAGCGCCACCCGCACGTACTTGTTGGCGCCCGCGGCGGCGGCCAGCGCGTCGGAGTCCAGCAGCTGCAACTGCACCAGCCGGCCCGCGAAGATCGCGAACACCAGCAGCAGGGAGACCGTCACCAGCCGCAGCCGGCGCCGCGGATCGGCCAGCTTGATGGTCCGCGCCCCGGACGGGGCGGGGCGGCGCGGCGCCGCCGGGCGGCGGGCCGGGCGGGTGCCCGGGCGCGGCGGGGCGACCTCGCGGTGTCCGGCGGCGGCGCGCGGCCGGGCCGGGCGGGCCGGGGCGCCGTCGGCGGCGCGGCGCGGTTCGGCGACCCGGCGGCGCGACGGCGGCGGCTCGGTGGGGCGGCGGCGCGGCGACTGTTCGGCGGGGCGGCCCGAGCCGGCCCGACCGGCGGCGGAGCGGCCCGAGCCGGAGCCCGAGCCGGACGGGGTGCGGCGCGGGCGGGGCGCGTCCCCGGGCGGGCGGCTCACCGCTGCGCCCCGGCGGACGGGCTGCCCGAGGGGCTGCCGGACGGGCTGCCCGAGGGGCTGCCGGACGGGCTGCCGGACGCGGCACCGGCCGGCGGGGCGGGCGCGAGGTCGATGCCCGGGTCGCCGGGGCTCGGGCTCGCGCCGGGCGAGGCGGCCGGGTCGGAGGGCGCGGCGCTGCTGGGGCGCGGCACCGGCGGCTTGTCCTCGGCGGCCCTGGCCTTGCCGGTGACCGAGCCGTCCGGGTTGAGGAAGACCGGGTCGCCGCCGGCCACCATGCCGAGCTCGCGGGCCCGCCGCTCCAGCGCGTCGGGCGCGGACTGCTCGGCGATCTGCTGCTGCAGGGTCTGCTGCTGGTCGGTGGCCTCGGTGGTCTGCCGCTTGAGCCGGGAGAGGGTGAACGATCCTTCGTTCAGGGCGGTGTTGAGCATCAGCAGGCCGAGCAGCCCGGCCGACAGCAGGGTGACCACCAGCACCGCGAACGGGGTGCGCCCCCGCATCGAGCGCGCCCCGGGCCGGACGGTGATCCGCGCCCTGCCCCCCTGCCCGGGGACGCTCCCCCGGGTCCGCTCGCCGGCCACCGGCACCGCTCCACTCCCCTTCGCTCCGCTGCTCCCGGCGGCTGGCTACCTCCGGGTCCGTCTGATCCTCTCCGCCACGCGCAGCCGCACGGGCGCGGCGCGCCGGTTCTCCTCGATCTCCTCCTCGGTGGCCAGTTCGGCACCGCGGGTGAGCAGTTTCAGCCAGGGCTGGAGCTCCTCGGGGATCACCGGCAGGCCCGGCGGGGCGGTGGAGGTCGCGCCCGCCTGGAGGTACTGCTTGACCAGGCGGTCCTCCAGCGACTGGTAGGACATCACCACGATCCGGCCGCCCACCGCCAGGGCGTCCAGCGCGCCGGGGACGGCCCGGTCCAGCACCTCCAGCTCGCCGTTGACCTCGATCCGCAGCGCCTGGAAGGTCCGCTTGGCCGGGTTGCCGCCGGTGCGCCGGGTGGCGGCCGGGATGGCGTTGCGGACCAACTCCACAAGACGAGCGCTGGTGGTGAACGGTTCCCGCTCGCGTTCCCGCAGAACGGCGGAGGCAATCCTCCCGGCGAACCGCTCCTCGCCGTACACCTTGAGGATGCGGGCCAGGTCGCCGTGGCCGTAGGTGTTGAGCACCTCGGCGGCGGAGATGCCGCGGGTCTGGTCCATCCGCATGTCCAGCGGGGCGTCCTGGGCGTAGGCGAAGCCGCGGTCGGCCTCGTCCAGCTGCATCGAGGAGACGCCGAGGTCGAACAGCACGCCCTGCACCTCGGGGACGTCCAACTCGTCCAGGACGCGCGGGATCTCGTCGTACACGGCGTGCACCAGGGTGGCCCGGTCGCCGAACCGGGCCAGCCGGGCGGCGGAGAGCTCCAGGGCGCGCGGGTCGCGGTCGACGGCGATCAGGCGGACGTCCGGGAAGCGGGTCAGCAGGGCCTCGCTGTGGCCGCCCAGGCCCAGGGTGGCGTCCACCACGACGGAGCCGGGCGCCGAGATCGCCGGGGCCAGGGCGTCCAGGCAGCGCTCCAGCATCACCGGGATGTGCCGGGGGGCGGGGCTGTCGGTACTCATACGGGGGCGGGGCCCTTCCTCAGGTGCGGTGTGGCCGGGCCATTCTCGCGCACCGGGCCGGCCGCGCCGCACACCGCCCGTGGTCCCCGCCCGCTCGCTCGGGGGAAGGAGCGACCGCCCGGCACCGGGGAAGGTGCGCCAGGTGGGCACGGAGCGGGAGGAGGCCGCGGGCTGCGTGCGGGACGGCCGGCCCGGCGCGGAGAGCGGCCCGCCCGCCCGTCCGCCGGGCGCCGTCCGCCGTGCTCCACTGCGCCTGCAGCCTATCGCCCGCGCCCCGCCAGTCAACGTTCCGCTCCGGCGCACCACCCGGCCGGCGGTATCGGTTCGCGCAGGTCGGACGGGTGGCCGGGCCGCCCGGGGGCCGGGGCGCGGGGCCGGGCCCCCGCGCCGGGCGAACCGGGGCGAAGCCGTCCGGACGGGCCCGGGGCCGGGAGCGCGGCAGCGCACCGCCCCCGGGCACCCGCACCGCGGTGGACGCCGACGTCCGGCGGGGGCGCGCCCCGCCGTTCCCGCCGCGCACCGGCGGCGTCCGGGGCTCCGGGTCCGACGTGCGCACCGGCCCGCCGCGGGAGATCCGCCGGGGCGGGCCGAAACCGCCCGGGCCGGTCCCTCGTCCCAAACCGGGACAGCCTTCGCGTCTCGCCCGGCCGGGTGACTTCTGGCCGTGGGACAGGGAAGAATGCGCCAGGTATTCGGGGTGGGCCGGGCTCGAACCAGCCGCCCGGCGACTGTGCAACATGGGAGCGTACGGGTGACGACGATCAGCGGGCAGGGCACGGACCAGCCGGAGCCGGACCGGTACGACCGGCGGGAACCGACCGGTCTGGCGGAGCTGGCGGCGGTGGTCGACCGGGTCCGGAAGTCCGTGGAGAGCGTGATCGAGGGCAAGCCGGAGGCGATCCGGATCGCCCTGACGGTGCTGCTCGCCGAGGGCCACCTGCTGCTGGAGGACGTGCCCGGCGTCGGCAAGACCATGCTCGCCAAGGCCCTGGCCCGTTCGGTGGACTGCACGGTGCGCCGCATTCAGTTCACCCCGGACCTGCTGCCCTCCGACGTCACCGGCACCAACGTGTTCGACCAGCACCAGCGGGACTTCGAGTTCCGGCCCGGCGCGATCTTCGCCCAGATCGTGGTCGGCGACGAGATCAACCGGGCCTCGCCGAAGACCCAGTCCGCGCTGCTGGAGTCGATGGAGGAGCGCCAGGTCACCATCGACGGCACCACCCACGAGCTGCCCTCGCCGTTCATGGTGATCGCCACCCAGAACCCGGTCGAGATGGAGGGCACCTACGCCCTGCCCGAGGCCCAGCGGGACCGCTTCATGGCCCGGATCTCGATCGGCTACCCCAGCGCCGACGCCGAGTTCGCGATGCTCGACCTGCACTCCGCGGCCAACCCGCTGGACGACCTCCAGCCGGTCGCGCACGCCGCCGACCTGCTCAAGCTGATCGACCTGGTGAAGACCGTCTACGTGGCCGACCCGGTCCGCCGCTACGCCGTCGACCTGGTCGCCGCCACCCGCACCACCTCCGAACTGCGGCTCGGCGCCTCCCCCGGGCCACCCTGCACCTGGTCCGGGCGGCCCGCGCGCACGCCGCCCTGGACGGCCGCGACTACGTGCTCCCGGACGACATCCAGGCGCTCGCCGTCCCGGTGCTGGCCCACCGCCTGCTGCCCACCTCGGAGACCCAGCTGAGCCGCCGCACGGTCGAGCAGGTGGTGCTCGACCTGGTGGCCCGACTGCCCATCCCGCGCCCGCAGGGCCGCTGAGGTGGCGCGCCCCGCCCGCGCCTCCGGGGTGCGCGCCGCGCTGCGCGGACTGACCACCCGGGGGCGCTCCTTCCTCGCGGCCGGCGCGACCGCCGCGGTCTGCGCGTTCGTGTTCGGCCAGACCGCGCTGCTCCAGGTCGGCGTGCTGCTGGCGGCGCTCCCGCTGGCCGCCGCCGCGCTGCTGGTGCGCACCCGCTACCGGGTGGCCTCCGGCCGCCGGCTCAGCCCGCAGCGGGCCGCGGCCGGCCAGGAGGCCCGGGTGCACCTGCGGCTGGACAACGTCTCCCGGGTGCCCACCGGCCTGCTGCTGCTGGAGGACAAGGTCCCGTACGTGCTGGGCCCGCGCCCGCGCTTCGTGCTGGACCGGGTCGAGCCGCGCGGCTTCCGCGAGGTGTCCTACCGGGTCCGCTCCGACCTGCGCGGGCGCTACCCGCTGGGCCCGCTCCAGCTGCGGCTGTCCGACCCGTTCGGGATGTGCGAGCTGACCCGCGCGTTCAGCGCCGCCGACGTGCTGACCGTCGTCCCGCAGGTCCAGGACCTGCCGCCGGTCCGGCTGCCCGGCGAGTCCGGCGGGCAGGGCGACTCCACCACCCACACCCTGGCGCTGGCCGGCGACGACGACGTCATCCCGCGCGAGTACCGGCACGGCGACGACCTGCGCCGGGTGCACTGGAAGTCCACCGCCCGGTACGGCGAACTGATGGTCCGGCGCGAGGAGCAGCCGCTGCAGGCCCGCGCCACCGTGCTGCTGGACACCCGGGAGGCCGCGCACCGCGGCTCCGGCCCGGCCTCCTCGTTCGAGTGGGCGGTGTCCTGCGCCGCCTCGGTCGCCGTCGACCTGGTGCAGCGCGGCTACCGCACCCGGCTGCTCACCGACACCGGCTTCTCGGTGCCCGGCCAGGGCGTCGGCGGCGGGGCGGGCGCCGCCGAGTCCGTCGGCCTGCTGCTGGACGCGCTGGCCGTGGTCGAGCACTCCGACGGCGGCACCCTGGCCCGCGCCGAGGAGGTGCTCCGGCTGGGCGGCGAGGGCCTGCTGGTGGCGGTGGTCGGCGAGCTCGACGAGGAGCAGGTCGAACGGCTGGCCCGGCTGCGCCGCCGCACCGGCGGCGCCGTCGTCCTGCTGCTGGACACCGGCACCTGGTCGGGCCTGCGGCACCTCTTCCCGGAGAGCGCGGACGAACCGGCCGACGCCCGGGTCGCCCGGCTGCGCGAGTCCGGCTGGACGGTGCTCCCGGTCCGGGCCGGGGACTCGCTGCCCGCGCTGTGGCGGGCCGCGGACCGCACCCAGAACACCACCGTTCCCTACCGAGACGAGGTCGGCGCGTGACCACCCGGGCCAAGTTGACGCTCTGCGCGGCCCTGGCCACCGCCCTGGCGGCGCTGTGCCTGTCCCCGCTGTTCCAGGACCCGTTCGCGCTCGCCCCGCACGGCCTGCTGCTGATCGCCGTCACGGCCGGCGCCGGGGCCGGGCTGCGCGCCCTGCCGCTGCCCCGGGCCCTGGTGCCGCCGCTGCAGCTGCTGGTGGTGCTGTACGTGCTGATGCTCACCACCGTGCAGTCCTCGATGAGCTTCGGCGTGCTGCCCGGCCCGGGCGCCCTGGACGCGGTCTCGACGCTGCTGAGCAGCGGCGGCAACGACATCCAGGCGTACGCGATCCCGGCCCCGGCCAGCGACGGCCTGCGGCTGATCGTGGTCGGCTCGGTCGCCCTGGTGGCCGTCCTGGTCGACACCCTGGCGGTCACCTACCGCCGGGCCGCCGCCGCGGGCCTGCCGCTGCTGGCCCTGTACTCGGTCTCCGGCGGCCTGGCCGACTCGCCCGGCGGCATGTGGCTGTGGTTCCTGTTCGGCGCCGCGGGCTTCCTGGCCCTGCTCTACACCGAGGGCCAGGACCGGCTCACCCGCTGGGGCCGGGTCTTCCACGGCGCCGGCCGCTCCGCCACCGCGCTGTCCAACGGCGGCCGCCGGATCGGCGTGATCGCGCTGGCCGCCGCCGTGCTGGTGCCGGTGTTCGCCCCGCGGTCGGCCCCGGCCTGTTCGGCGGCCTGTTCGGCCACGACGGCGAGGGCCGCGGCAGCGGGAGCGGCAAGGGCGACGAGCGCTCGCTCAACCTGGTCGTCGCGCTCACCGCCAACCTGCGCTCCAACGACGACACCCCGCTGCTGAGCTTCTCCACCGACGCGCCCGACGCCGACCAGCTCTACCTGCGGATCGCCGCGCTCAGCGAGTTCAACGGCCAGGAGTGGCTGCCCGGCCAGCAGAGCCCCCAGGCGCTGCCCACCACCGTGCCCGCCCCCGAGGGCCTGGCCCCGAACCTGCCCACCACCTCGGTCCGCACCAAGGTCACCGTCTCCGAGCAGCTGAGCACCGCCTGGCTGCCGATGCCGTACCCGATGTCCTGGCTGGAGCTGCCGAACACCGCGGACTGGCGCTTCGACCCGCAGGGGCGCACCGTCAGCGGCATCAACGGCCAGAAGAGCAAGGGCCTGACCTACTCGGTCGGCTCGGTCGACGTCAACGCCACCGCCGCCCAGCTGCGCTCCGCCGGCCCGGCGCCCGACGACATCGCCAAGCGCTACCTGGACCTGCCCGCCAACCTGCCGTCCGTGGTGGCCGACACCGCCCGGGACGTCACCAGGGGCAAGGACACCCCGTACGACCGGGCCGTCGCCCTCCAGCAGTACTTCACCAGCGGCGGCTTCACCTACAACACCAAGATCGACGCCCGCACCGGGCCGGACGCCATCGCCAAGTTCCTCCAGGACAAGGAGGGCTTCTGCGTGCACTTCGCCGCCACCATGGCCGCGATGTCCCGCTCGCTGGGCATCCCCGCCCGGGTCGCGATCGGCTTCACCCCGGGCACCGGCAACGGCACCGACCGGGTGGTCCGCAGCTCCAACTACCACGCCTGGCCCGAGCTGTACTTCAGCGGCTACGGCTGGATGCGCTTCGAGCCCACCCCGAACCGGGGCAGCACCCCGCTGTACTCCGTCCAGCAGGCCGCCCCCACCAACACCCCCAGCGCCGCCCCCAGCAGCGCCGCGCCGACCGGGCAGCCCTCCGCCCAGCCGTCCGCCTCCAGCAGCTGCCCCCGCAGCAGCAGCACCGGATCGGCGACTGCGCCGACGAGGCCGCGCTGACCGCGCACCGGGACACCGCGGCGCCCTGGTGGCGGAGCTGGCCGGCCCTGCTCACCGCCGCCGTCGTCCTGCTGCTGCTGGCCGCGCTGGCCTTCCCGATGCTCTGGCGCACCAGGCTGCGCCGACGCCGCCTCGGCGCCGGCCGCCACCTGGCCGGCGCGGACGGGCCGCGGCTCACCGACGAACAGGTGCTCGCCGCCTGGGCCGAACTCGTCGACTCCGCCTGGGACCTGGGCATCCCCCCGGACGAGGCCCGCACCCCGCGCAGCGCCGCCCGCCGGCTCGCCGAGGACGCCCGCCTCGACCCCGACGCCGCGGCCGCCGCGGGCCGGGTCGCCCTCGCCACCGAGCGCGTCATGTACGCCCGCGAGTCCGACGCGCCCGCCCACCTCGGCGGCGACGTCCGCACCGCCCGCGAGGCCCTGCTGGTCCGGGCCACCCGCGCCCGCCGGCTGCGCGCCCTGCTGCTGCCCGCCTCCGCGGTGCGCCTGTGGTGGCGCGCCCAGGACCGCGCGGCGGCCCGCCGGGAGCGCACCGCCGAACGGGTGGCCGCGCTCCGGGCGGCCGTGACCGGGCCGTTCCGGCGCCTCGGCCGGAACGGCGGGAGCGGCGGGAACGGCGGGAGCAGCGGGAACGACAAGAGCGGCAAGCGCGGCAAGGGCAGCGGCGGGAACGCGAACGGCTGAGCGCCGGAGGGCGCACGCGCAAGGGTCCGCCCCGGGAGAGGAGCTCTCCCGGGGCGGACCCTTTCACGTTGCGTTTCCGGTCGCTGCTACAGGCCGCTCTGTTCGTCGCGGCGCCGCTGCCAGCGCTGTTCCATTCGGTCCATGACGCCGGTCTTCCGGCGTGGCGGTGGCGCCTGCCGTGGACCGTGCCCGGCCGGGCCGCGCCGCCACGCGGTGACCGCGAGGACCGCACAGCCAAGCATGACCAGGAACCCGACGACACTGACCCAGATGACCTGCGTGACCAGGCCGCCCATGAGCAGCGCGATGCCCGCCACGAACCCCGCCACGGCCAGGTAGACCCGCCGACGGGTGTAGGTGCGCAGGCCGGTTCCCTCGAGCGCTGACGCGAACTTGGGATCTTCGGCGTACAGCGCTCGCTCCATCTGCTCGAGCAGTCGCTGCTCGTGCTCCGAGAGCGGCACGGAGTCCTCCTACTCGTCGGTCGCGGGGCGACCGGTCCGCCACCCCTGGCTCGGGCCTGTGTGGTCCATATGCCCCACCGGTCTGGCCGTCATGCTTACCGGCTTTACCCAGATCATACGGTCCACGGGCCTGGTTCGGCGTGGTCAATCAGGCGTGGCTGGGACCACCGCGGCGGCGGCCCCACCACTGCAACGAGCGGACCCCCTCCTTGGTGCCCCCCGACCCGGATCAGATCGCCTCGGCGAGCAGGTGCAGCTGGGTGGCGACGGCGTGGAAGGCGGGCTGTTCGGCGGCCGCGAGTTCGAGCTTGAGCAGGGCGTCGAGCGCGCCGGGCTCGGTGTCGACCAGGACGCCGGGCACCAGGTCGGCGAAGACCCGGATGCCGTGCACGGAGGTGACCCGCAGCCCGGCCGCGGCGGCCAGCTCGTCCAGCTGCTCGCCGGTGAAGCGGCGCGGCATCGGGTCGCCCGCGCCCCAGCGGCCGTCGGCGGCGTCCAGCGCGGTGCGGGCCTCGGTGAACTGGCCGGCCACCGCGCGGGCCAGCACCGCGCCGTTGCGGTTGGCGGCGAGCAGGCTGACCAGCCCGCCCTTGCCGAGGGTGCCGACCAGGTTGCCGAGCGCCTCGGCCGGGTCGTCGACGACCTCCAGGACGCCGTGGCAGAGCACCGCGTCGACCGAACCGGCCGGGACCAGCTCGGGCAGCGTCTGGGCGTCGCCCTGGACGGCCCGGACCAGCTCGGTGACCCCGGCCTCGGCGGCCCGGCGCTCCAGCGCGAACAGCGCGTCCGGGCTCGGGTCGACCACCGTGACCCGGTGGCCCAGCCTGGCCACGGGCACGGCGAAGTTGCCCGTGCCGCCACCGGTGTCGACGACCTCCAGCACCGGCCGCCCGAGCTCGGCGGAGCGCCGCTCCAGCGCCTCCCGCACCACCTCCCACACCACGGCGGTACGCAGCGCACTGCGGGGACGAGTCGGATACAAGGCGGCACCCCTCTAAGCAGGTTCTTCCACGGCGGGAACGCCTCCACCTTATCCGCCGGGGCCGGACGGATCAGGGGCGGCGCGGACGCCGGGGCGCCGGGTGCCGGGTCAGGGGTGCAGGGCCAGGATGCGCTCCACGATGCGCAGGTACAGGGCGGTGTTGCGGATCAGGTCGTCCGCGTCCCGCGGCCCGGCGGCGCCGGTGATGCCGGCCTCGGCGGCGGCCCGGCGGCGGGCCCCGGCCGCGAAGTAGGCCGCCCACTCCGCGAGTTCGGGGGCGACCTCGGGCAGCAGCTCCCAGGCCGGGCGGATCGCCTGGCGGCGGCGCGGGTGCCGCACCGGGCGGCCGCGGACGGCGAGCACGGCGGCGGTGGCCCGCAGCGCGGCGAGGTGGGCGGTGGCGTAGCGCTCCAACGGGTCCTGCCGGCCCCGGGCGTGCACCAGGGTGCGGTGCGCGTGCCGGAGGAGCTCCAGCGCGGCGGGCGAAGCCGTGCTCCGGCGCAGCACCGGGTGGACGTCCCCGGCGCGGCCGGCGGGCAGGGTGGGCTGTTCGACGGTGGGCCGCTCGGGCCGTTCCGTCCGCTCCGCCCGTTCGGCGGCGGGGCGGCGGGCGGCGGGTCGCTCGGCGGGGAACTGGTCGGCGGCGGATTGATCGACGGCAGGGCGGGCGACAGGCTCAGGACGACTGATGGTCATGGGTCTCCCCCGTTCACTCCGGACCTTTGCCCGAACCGGTCGGTCCGCGCATGCATCCATCGTGAACGGGGGGTGTGACAACGCGGAACCCCCGGTTCCGCGGGGCCCCGCCCCCGTCCCGCCGTCCCCGTCCGGCCGGCCCGCCCGGAACTCCCCCGCGAGGGGCCCGGAGGGAGAGGGGGCCGGGCTCCGCCGCCCCGTGTCGGCGGTGCCCGGCCCCCTCGCTCCGGCCGTTGGTCGCGCCCGGGCCTGTGGTGCGGACCGGCGTTCCCCCTGGTCGACGGCCTGCCCCGGGCGCTCCCGGGCGGCGCCGCCCGGCGGCGGCCTTCCCGGTGCGCACCACTCTGCCGCCAGCCGGGGCCGGCGGGTATCCGCGCGGGTACTCAACCGGCGATCTGAGTACGGATACTCAGTCCCCGCCGTCGGCGACCCCTGCCGCCCGGTCGGAGCGGCCGGGTACGGTGACCGGGTCCCGTCCGAGGTCCGGGCGGGCACGGGAAGGGGGGCCGCCGTGGAGGCCGTTCCGCTGATCTTCACCAGCGGCTGGGCGAGCGGGATCAACGCCTACGCCGTGGTGCTGCTGCTGGGCCTGTTCGGCCGCTTCGGCGGGGCCGACTCGGTACCGCCCGCGCTGGAGCGCACCGACGTGCTGATCGCCGCGGGCGTGCTGTTCCTCTGCGAGGCGGTCCTGGACAAGATCCCCTACGTGGACAGCGTCTGGGACGTGGCCCACACCTTCGTCCGCCCGGTCGCGGGCGCGACGGTGGGCGCCCTGCTCGCCGCGCACGACCCGGGCTCGCTCGGCGAGGTCGCCGCCGGAGCCCTCGGCGGCACCACCGCCCTGCTCAGCCACGGCGTCAAGGCGGGCCTGCGGATGGCCGTCAACACCTCCCCCGAACCCGCCTCGAACATCCTGCTCAGCCTCACCGAGGACCTCTCCGTCGCCGGCCTGGTCACCCTCGCCGTCTTCCACCCCTGGCTCGCCGCCTCCACCGCCGCGGTCCTGCTCGCCCTCGGCCTCCTGATCGTCTGGTTCGCCGTCTCCCGCATCCGCCGCTTCTGGCTCCGCCGCCGCGAACGCCGCCGGGCCCGGACGGCCGCCGCCTGACCGGCGGGGCCTGCCCGGTGCGGCACGGCCTGCCCGGTGCGGCACGGCACGGGCCGGGGAACGCCTGCGGCGGGCAATCGAACAGGGCCGAAAACCGCCCTCCGGCCGCGAGGCTCCGGACCGGCCCGGGCCGCAGCTGCCCGGCCGGGGCAGGGGCGGGCGGGCGGCGGGCAGGGGTGCGGGGGCGCATAGGATCTGCTGCCATGGCTCGGATCATCGTCGTCGGTGCAGGGATGGGCGGTCTGGCCGCCGCTTCGCGGTTGGGTGCGTCGGGGCACCGGGTGGTGGTGCTGGAGGCGGCGGGGACGTACGGGGGGCAGGTGGGGGCGTACCGGCGGGAGGGGTTCGGGTTCGACACCGGGCCGGGGCTGCTCGCGCTGCCCGCCGTGTACCGGGACCTGGCGTTGAAGACCGGGCGGGAGCCGCTGGAGGAACTGGTCGGGTTGCGGCCGGTGGACCCGGAGAGCCGGCACCTGTTCCCGGACGGGACGGAGCTGGTGCTGCCGAACGCCTCCCGGGGCGGGGTGGGGCAGGCGTTGGACGCCGCGTTCGGGGCGGGGGCGGGCGCGCGCTGGGGCGCGTTGGTGAACCGGGGGCGGACGGTGTGGGAGGCGACCCGGCGGCCGCTGCTGGAGGAGCCGCGCCCGGCGGTGGACCCGGTCGACCCGTACCCGGTGCCGCCGCGCCGCGGGCTGTCCCGGCTGCTGCCGCGCGGGCGGCACGCCCTGGCCGACGCGGCCCGCGAGCTGGGCGGCGGCCCGGGCCCGGCCGCGCTGCTGGGCGAGTACGCGCTGCGGTACGGCCTGGACCCGCGGTCCGCGCCCGCCTCGGCGACGGTGCTGCCGTACATGGAGCAGTCGTTCGGCGTCTGGTACGTGGACGGCGGGCTGCGGGCGCTGGCCGACGCGGTGTTCGCGCGGTGCGGCGCGCGCGGGGTGGAGTTCCGCTTCGACACCCCCGTGCGGGCCCTGGAGTCCGACGGCGGCCGGGTGGTGGGCGTGCGGACGGACGAGGGGGTGCTGGCGGCGGACGCGGTGCTCTCCGCCGTCCCGGGCCTGGGGGTCGCCGAGCCGGCCGCGCCCGCGCCGGGGCGGTTCACGGTGCTGCTGGCGCTGGACGGCGCCCGCCCGGCCGGTACCGCGCACCGCACCGTGGTGCACGCCGCGGACGGCGCGGCCGAGGCCCGGGCGGTGTTCACCGAGCGGGCGCTGCCGTCCCGCCCCACCGTTCAGGTGCTGCGTCCGGACGACCCGTCGCTGGTCCCCGGGCCGGACGCGGAGGCCGTCGTGCTGACCGTCACGGTGCCCGCCGACCTCGCCCTCACCGAGGCCGAACGGGACGCCTACGCCGGGGAGTTGCTCGACCACCTGGCCGCCGCGGGCCTCGACCTGCGGCCCCGGCTGCGCTGGCGGGAGACCCGGCTGACCGGCTCGGTACCGGTGCCCTCGCTGGCGGGCGGGCACCTCGCGCAGGCCAACCGGCCGGGCCCGCCGGGCCTGTACCTGATCGGCGCGCACGCCCACCCGGGCGGCGGGCTGGCCCGGGTCGGGATGTCCGCCTCGATCACCGCCGGGCTGGTCGGCCCGGCCTGACGGCGCGTCAGTACTGCTGCTGGTAGTACCAGTTCTGGTCCTGCGGCTGCTGCTGGGGCTGCGCCTGCTGCGGGATGTGGGGCTGCTGGTACTGCTGCTGGGTGTACGGGTCCTGGTAGACCGGCTGGCCGTACTGGTCGTAGCCGATCAGCTGCCACTGCGGCTGCTGCGGCTGCTGCGGCTGCTGCGGCTGTGACTGCTGCGGCTGCGACTGGTACTGCGGTTGCGGCTGGTACTGCTGCTGGGCGGCCCACTGGTCCTGGTAGCCGTAGCCGTGGCCGGGGTCCTGCTGGTAGCCGTAGCCCTGCTGCGCCTGCCCGTACTGGGGCTGCGGCGGGACCTGGTAGGCGCCCGGGTCGTCGGCGTAGACGCCCGCGTCGAGCTGCTGGAACTCCTCGTAGTCGGCGGAGTGGTCGGCGGACCGCCCGTCGAGGGGGTCGAACGGCTCGAACGGCTCGTCCTCGATCGGGCCGACCTCGCCGACCGGCACGACCGGTTCCGGTGCCGCTACGGCGGCGGCCGGCGCGCCGGTGGCCGCGGCCAGCAGCGGGACCTTCGCCAGCGGGCCGGGCAGGGCGCCGTCGGGGCGGCGCAGCGACCAGCCGACCGGGCGGCCGCGCTTGACCGAGCCGGTCACCCTCACCTGGCCGAGCGCGAACGCGGCGGCGCCCGCCGCTATCACCGGCAGCGAGGAGGTGCGCATCCCGGCGACCACGCCGAGGAAGCCGAGCAGGGCGAGCGCCCGCCAGTGCAGCGGGGCCCGGTGCTGGAGCAGGAGTTCGGCGGTCAGCCAGAGCGCGACCAGGGCCAGCGCACCGTAGAGGAGCAGGTATCCGATGCCCATCCCGCAACCTCCAGACGCCACCCTCACCGCGCGGTTGCGGGCGACTGTACAGCCTCCGGGCGAACACCACCTCATCCCGGACCGCCCCGTTCGCGCACCGGCCCGGCGGCCCGGCGCCGGGCTCGCGGCGGGCGGGCGCTCAGCGGGTGTGCAGGCCCAGGTTCTGGTAGATCTCCAGCGTCGAGGTGGAGTGGTTGAGCGTGATGAAGTGCAGGCCCGGGGCGCCCTCCGCGAGCAGGCGCTCGGCCATCGCGGTGGCGTGTTCGAGGCCGACCGCGCGGACCGCGGCCGGGTCGTCGGCGGCGGCCTCCAGCTTGCGCCGGAAGTCGACCGGGAAGTCGGAGCCGGACAGCTGCGGGAAGCGCACCAGCTGGCGGATGTTGGTGACCGGCATGATCTCCGGGATGATCGGCGTCTCGCAGCCGGCCGCGGCGACCCGGTCGCGCAGCCGGAGGTAGTCCTCGACCTCGAAGAACATCTGGGTGATCGCGTAGTCCGCGCCGGCCCGGCACTTGGCGACGAAGTGCCGGATGTCCTCGTCCCAGTCGGCCGAGCGCGGGTGCATCTGCGGGAACGCCGCGACGCCCACGCAGAAGTCGCCGATGTCCCTGATCAGTTCGACCAGTTCGGCGGCGTAGCTGACGCCCTCGGGGTGGCGCACCCACTCGCCCATCGGGTCGCCGGGCGGGTCGCCGCGGACCGCGAGCACGTTGCGCACGTTCTGGTCGGCGTACTGGCCGATGATGTTGCGCAGTTCGGCGACCGAGTGGTCGACCGCGGTGAGGTGGGCGACCGGGGTCAGGGTGGTCTCGGTGGCGATCCGGCCGACCAGGTCGACGGTGCGGCCGCGCGAGGAGCCGCCCGCGCCGTACGTCATGCAGACGAAGTTCGGCTCCAGGCACTCGACCCGGCGGATCGCGTCCCAGAGCCTGCGCTCGCCCTCCTCGTTGCGGGGCGGCATGAACTCGAAGGAGAAGGAGCGGTCGCCTGCCGCCAGCAGGTCGCGCACAGTTTGCGCGCGGTCGCTTCTGGTGGAGGGAATCCCGAGTGCCATGCAGGCAGGTTAGCCGTCGGCGGCGCGGCCCGGACAAACGACGTCCAGAAACTGAGACGGGACTTGAGATTTCCGGCCAGCCGGCTCCGGCGCCGCGGAGCACCGCCCGGAGCACCGCCCGGAGCGCGGGTCGCGGCGGGGTGACGGCAGGGGTGACGGCAGGGGTGACGGCGGAGGTCGCGGCGGGGTCGCGGCGCGGGTGGAACGGGGCACCCGGGCGCGCGCGTTAATCTGACTGTCAGCCTCTTGATCCGGAGTCCCAGGTGCCCTCCTCCATCCGTCTCCCCCGCAACCCCGTCGACGCGGAGGACGTGCGCGACCGCGTGAACGACGCGCTCGGCGTGTTCATGGCCGAGCGGACGGCCCTGCTCTCCGGCATCTCCGACCAGCTCGGACCGGTCGCCGACGCGCTGCGCGACTTCCTGCTCGACGGCGGCAAGCGGCTGCGCCCCGCGTTCTGCTACTGGGGCTGGCGCGCGGCCGGCGGCGCCGCCGACGAGCCCGGCATCGAACGGGCGGCGGCCGCGCTGGAGCTGCTCCAGGCCAGCGCCCTGGTGCACGACGACCTGATGGACCGCAGCGACACCCGGCGCGGCCTGCCCGCCGTCCACCGCCGCTTCGAGAACCTGCACCGGGCCGGCGGCTGGCGCGGCGACCGCGAACAGTACGGGGCGTCCGCCGCGGTGCTGCTCGGCGACCTGCTGCTGATCTGGTGCGACGAACTGTTCCAGCGCTCCGGGCTGCCCGCCGCCGCCGTGTCGGCCGCCAAGCCCGCCTTCGACCTGATGCGCACCGAGGTGATGCTCGGCCAGTACCTGGACGTGCTGGAGCCGGTCGCGGGCGACTCCACCGACGCCGGAGCGCTGGAGCGGGCCCGCACCGTCCTGCACTACAAGTCGGCGAAGTACACCATCGAGCGTCCGCTCCAGGTCGGCGCGCTGCTGGCCGGCGCCGGGCCGGACCTGGTGGACGCCCTCGGCGGCTTCGGGCTGCCGCTGGGCGAGGCGTTCCAGCTCCGCGACGACCTGCTGGGCGTCTTCGGCGACCCCGCCGTCACCGGCAAGCCGGCCGGCGACGACCTGCGCGAGGGCAAGCGCACCCTGCTCGTCGCGCACGCCATGCGCGGCCTGGGCCCGGCCGACGCCGCCCGCCTCGACGCCCGGCTCGGCGCGCCCGGCCTGGACGCCGAAGAGATCGGCGCCCTGCGCGACCTGATCACCCGCAGCGGCGCCCCGGCGCTCGTCGAGGCCCGGATCGACACGCTGCTCACCGAGGCCCTGACCGCCCTCGACGCGGCCCCGATCGCCGACGGCCCGACCCGCGAGGTGCTCCGGGCGCTGGCCGACGCGGCGACGGTCCGCAAGTACTGACAGGGCCGTCAGCCGGTCGGGCGCCCCCGCCACCAGCGGCGCGAGGCCAGCGCGGCCAGCGCGGCGCCGACCGCGTTCAGCAGCACGTCGTCGACCGAGGAGACCCGGTCCAGCCGCAGCACGTACTGGGCGGTCTCCACCAGCACCGAACCGGCCGCGCCCAGGGCCAGCACCCGCCACGCCGAAGCCGACGCGGCGAACCGGACCGGGACGAGGAAGCCCGGCGCGGCGAACACCAGCAGGTTGCCGACCACCTGCGCCACCGCGGTGGCGGGCGGCCCGGCACCGACCACCTCCACGAGGTCGTGCAGCGGCACCAGGTTCACCCGGCGGCGCGGACCGCCCGGATCGGCCCCCGGCAACAGGATCATCCACACCCACGGCGCCGTGCCGTACACCATCCCCACCTCCGCCACCGCCGAACGCCGCGCCCACCCCGGCTCGACCCCCGCGGCCCGACGGCGGCGGACCAGCGCCCAGACCAGCAGGACGGCCACCGGCAGGGCGACGGCGGCCAGGAAGACGATCCCGTTGACCGTGCCGACCCAGCCGCCCCACCCGGCGTGGTGGCGGCGGCCCAACGGCCGCTGGGCGACGAAGGCGACAGCGGCTGCGCCGAGCAGCACCGGAACGAGCAGCACGATCCGGCGGGCACGGCGGACGGCGGGAGCGACGGGGTCCATGCCCGCACGGAGTACGAACGCCTCCGGCGCGGTTCCCGACCGAGGCGGGACCACCCCGTGACGGCCGGATCTTGCCGAGGTGCCCTCCGACCCGCGCAGTTCCCCGCGCCCCTGTCGGGGCGAGGGGGCCGCTCTCCCCTACCGCGCGCAGCCCGCACGGAGTGCGAACGGCTCCGGCACGGCTCCCGACCGGGGGCGGGACGACCCTCTCGGAACGGATCTTTCCCGACTGCCCTCCGACCCGCGCAGTTCCCCGCGCCCCTGTCGGGGCGAGGGCGCAGGGGTGCGGTAGCGCTTCCCTAGCTGTCTTCTGCCATGGGCAGCCCGCACGGAGTGCGAACGGCTTCGGCGCGGTTCCCGACCGAGGCGGGACCACCCCGTGACGGCCGGATCTTGCCGAGGTGCCCTCCGATCCGCGCAGTTCCCCGCGCCCCTGTCGGGGCGAGGGCGCGAGGGGCGGCGCTCCCCCTGTCGGGGCGAGGCGCGGGGGTGTGGTGGTGCTTTCCCGGCCGGGAGGGCGTCAGTGGAGGCGGGCGGCGAGGGTGGCGGCGGCGGTGGCCGGGTCTTCGGCGGCGGTGAGGGCGCGGACGACGACGATCCGGGTGGCGCCCGCGGCCAGGACCTGGTCGAGGTTGGCGGTGTCGATGCCGCCGATCGCGAACCAGGGGCGTTCGGGGTGCCGGGCGGCGGCGTGGCGGACCAGGTCGAGGCCGGGGGCGGGGCGGCCGGGCTTGGTGGGGGTGGGCCAGACCGGGCCGGTGCAGAAGTAGTCGACGCCGGGTTCGGTGATCGCGGTGTCGACCTCGTCCGCGCTGTGGCAGGAGCGGCCGATCAGCACGTCCTCGCCGAGGATGCGCCGGGCGACGCGGACCGGCAGGTCGTCCTGGCCGAGGTGCAGCACGTCGGGCCGGGCGCCGTACGCGACGTCGGCGCGGTCGTTGACGGCGAGCAGCTTGCCGTGGCGGCGGGCCGCGTCGGCGAAGACCTCCAGGTACTCCAGTTCCTGCCGGGCCTCCAGGCCCTTGTCGCGGAGCTGGACGACGTCGACGCCGTTGGCGAGCACCGCGTCCAGGAACGCGGGCAGGTCGCCCTGTTCGCGGCGGGCGTCGGTGCAGAGGTAGAGCCGGGCGTCGGCCAGCCGCTGCCGGGCGGTGGGGACGGCCGTCACAGGGCCATGGCCTGGGCGCGGCGCTTGACCTCGGTGGCGCGGTTCTCGCGCAGGGCCTGGATCGGGCTGCCGGGCAGGGAGTCGTCCTCGGTGAACATCCACTCCAGGATCTCCTGGTCGGAGAAGCCGGAGTCGCGCAGCACGGTGAGGGTGCCGACCAGGTGCTTGACCGGGCCGTCGTCCTCGATGAAGTCGGCGGGGACCTGCAGGGAGTTGTTGGGGCCGCGGCGGACGGCCAGCAGGGTGCGGTTCTTCACCATGGCGCGGACTTCGGTGATCACCACGCCCCACCGCTCGGAGATGTCGGGCAGGTACAGCCACGCGGGGACCAGGGCGTCAGTCTTGGGATCAATCTCGCTCACGACCCCAGCCTACCCACCGGCTACCGCGCCGCGGCCTTCAGCTGGACGGCCGGGTCGGCGGCGCGGGCCGGGTCGAGCGGCGCGGCGCGCTCGATCAGGCGGCGGCCCTGGGCCAGGTCGCGCGGCCGGTCGACGGCGAGCAGGGCGACCAGGGCGCCGTCGCGCAGCCACAGCACCGTCCAGTCGGCCTCGGACGGGGAGCCGCGCCAGAGCAGGTGGTCGGCCCCGGCGTGGCGGCCGGCGTACTGGACCATGCGGCCGAACTGCTCGGACCAGAAGTACGGGACGGGGTCGTACGGGGCGTCGAGGGTGCCGAGCAGGGCGGCCGCGGCGGCGGCGCCGGAGTGCAGGGCGTGGTCCCAGTGCTGGACGGCGAGCCGGGTGCCGGAGCGGGCGGAGGGGTAGGAGGCGCAGTCGCCGGCCGCGAGGACGCCGGGCAGGGCGGTGCGCAGCCGGTCGTCGACCGGGACGGTGCCGTCGGGGGCGAGGGCGAGCGGGCCGTCGGCCAGCCAGTCGGTGGCGGGGCGGGCGCCGACGCCGAGCACGACCTCGTCGGCGGGCAGGTGGGTGCCGTCGGCGAGCAGCACCCCGCCGTCGGCGGCGCCGGCGACGGCGGCGCCGCAGCGCAGGTCGACGCCGGCGGCGGCGTACCAGTCGGCCATCAGGGCGCCGAGTTCGGCGGGCAGCGCGCCGGCCAGCGGGGTGGCGGCGGCCTCGACCACGGTGACCTCGCAGCCGAGTCCGCGGGCGACGGTGGCGGTCTCGGCGCCGATCCAGCCGGCGCCGACCAGCACGATCCGGCGGCCGGGGGTGAGTGCGGCGCGCAGCGCGTGGGCGTCGTCGACGGTGCGCAGGGTGCGGGCGCCGGGCAGCTGGGGCAGGGTGCGGGGGGCGGCGCCGGTGGCGATCACCAGGGCGTCGTAGGGCAGTTCGCCGCGGTCGGTGCGCAGGACGCCCGGGGCGAGGCCGGTGGCGCGGCGGCCGGTGAGCAGGTCGACGCCGAGGCCGTGCCAGTCGATCTCGAAGGCGGTGGCGTCGGCCTTGCCGAGCAGCACGTCCTTGGAGAGCGGGGGGCGGTCGTAGGGGAGGTGGAGTTCCTCCCCGACCAGGGCGAGCGGGCCCTGCCAGCCGCCCTGCCGCAGGTTGAGGGCGGTCTGGGCGCCCGCCATGCCCGCGCCGACCACGACGACCCGGTCCGTTGCCTTCAGCTCAGCCACGGCGCCCACCCTACCCAGGGGCGGCGGGCGGTCACCCCGCGCACGCGCCTTCGGGTGCCGGTCGGCCCGGCGTTAAGGTGGAGGTACTACGTCACACGGGAGCCCGGCGCACCGGGCTGAGAGGCGGGCTGTGGCGGCCCGCGACCGTCCGAACCTGATCCGGGTCATGCCGGCGAAGGGAGAATCAGCCGCTGTGGCACCTTCCCGCGCGTTGGACGTGCTGGTGGTCGGCGGGGGCATCATCGGCCTCGGGGTCGCCTGGCGCGCCGCGCAGCGCGGCCTGTCGGTCGCGGTGGTCGACCCGCACCCGGGCGGCGGCGCGGCGCAGGTCGCCGCGGGCATGCTCGCCCCCGTCACCGAACTGCAGTACGGCGAGGAGCCGTTGCTGCGCCTGGGCCTGGCGTCGAACGAGCGGTACGCCGCGTTCGCCGCCGAGCTGACCGAGCTGACCGGGCTGGACACCGGCTACCGGCCCACCGGCACGCTGGCCGTCGCGCTGGACGCCGACGACCGTGCGGAGCTGCGCGAACTGCACGCCTTCCACGGTCGGTTGGGCCTGGCCTCGGAGTGGCTGACCGGTCGGGAGTGCCGTCGGCTGGAGCCGATGCTGGCCCCGGGCGTGCGCGGCGGCCTGCACGTCGCCGCGGACCACCAGGTGGACGGCCGCCGGCTGGCCGCCGCGCTGGTCGCCGCCGGGGAGCGGCTGGGCGTGGTGTTCCACCGGGCCGAGGCCGCCGAGCTGCTGGTCGAGGGCGGGCGGGCGGCGGGCGTCCGGCTGTCGGACGGGGAGCGGCTGACGGCGGGGCGCACCGTGCTGGCCGGCGGTTCGCGCAGCCACCTGCTGCCGGGCCTGCCGCCGGGGGTGCTGCCGGCGATCCGCCCGGTCAAGGGCCAGGTGCTGCGGCTGCGAATCCCCGGGCGGTACGCGCCGTTCCTGTCCCGCAACGTGCGGGCCGTGGTGCGCGGGCAGCACCTGTACCTGGTGCCGCGGGCCGACGGCGAGCTGGTGGTCGGCGCGACCACCGAGGAGCAGGGCCACGACACCACCGTCACCGCGGGCGGCGTCTACGAGCTGCTCCGGGACGCGCACGAACTCGTCCCGGGCATCACCGAGTTGCCGCTGGTGGAGACCTGCGCGGGCCTGCGCCCCGGCTCCCCCGACAACGCGCCGCTGCTCGGCCCCACCACGCTGGACGGCCTGGTCGCCGCGACCGGGCACTACCGCAACGGCGTGCTGCTCACCCCGGTCACCGCCGACCTGCTCGCCGACTACCTGGCCACCGGCGAGCTCCCCGCCCTGGCCGCCGACTTCACCCCCCGCCGCTTCACCCCGAAGGTCCCCGCATGAACACCATCGCCCTGACCGTCAACGGCGCGCCGCGCACCCTGCCCGCCGCCACCACGCTGGACGTGGTGGTGGCCGAGGTGTCGGCCGCCAACACCGGCGTCGCCGCCGCCGTCAACGAGGCGGTGGTGCCCGCAGTTCGTGGCCCGCCACGGCGCTCGGCGAGGGCGACCGGGTCGAGATCCTCACCGCCGTCCAGGGAGGCTGAACCATGGCGGACGACGCGCTGGTCATCGCCGGCACCACCTTCTCCTCCCGCCTGATCATGGGCACCGGCGGCGCCCCCAGCCTGGAGGTGCTGGAGCAGGCGCTGAAGGTCTCCGGCACCGAGCTGACCACGGTGGCGATGCGCCGGGTCGACACCGCCACCCAGGGCTCCGTCCTGGAGGTGCTCTCCCGCAACGGCATCCGGGTGCTGCCCAACACCGCGGGCTGCTACACCGCGGGCGAGGCCGTGCTGACCGCCCGGCTGGCCCGCGAGGCGCTCGGCACCGACTGGGTGAAGCTGGAGGTGATCGCCGACGAGCGGACCCTGCTGCCCGACCCGATCGAGCTGCTGGACGCCGCCGAGACGCTGGTCGACGACGGCTTCACCGTGCTGCCGTACACCAACGACGACCCGGTGCTGGCCCGCAAGCTGGAGGACGTGGGCTGCGCGGCGATCATGCCGCTGGGCTCGCCGATCGGCTCCGGCCTGGGCATCCGCAACCCGCACAACTTCCAGCTGATCGTGGAGGCGGCGGGCGTCCCGGTGGTGCTGGACGCGGGCGCGGGCACCGCCAGCGACGTCGCGCTGGCGATGGAGCTCGGCTGCTCCGCCGTCATGCTGGCCTCCGCGGTGACCCGCGCGCAGGACCCGGTGCTGATGGCGGAGGCGATGCGCAAGGCGGTCGAGGCGGGCCGGCTGGCCCACCGGGCGGGCCGGATTCCGCGCCGCTACTACGCCGAGGCGTCCTCCCCCGGCGCGGGCCTGGCCGACACCCGGGAGCGCCCGGCGTTCTGACGCCCGTCCGGGGGCGAACCGGCCACCGCCGGGGGGCGTCCCTGGGGTCGGGGCGGTTCGCCGATCCGCCCCGACATCCGGTCCCTCCCGGTGGGCGACCGGTCCGGCCCCTAGACTCCTCGGGTGGACATGACCCTCGACGACCCCCTGCACGGCGTGCTGCTCGACGGCCGCTACCGGATTGAGCAGCGGATCGCGGTGGGCGGTATGGCGACCGTCTACCGGGGCACCGACACCCGGCTGGACCGGACGGTGGCGCTGAAGCTGATGCACCCCTCGCTGATCGGGGACGCCGACTTCACCGCGCGCTTCATCCGGGAGGCCAAGGCGGTGGCCCGGCTCGCCCACCCGAACGTGGTGAACGTGCTGGACCAGGGCGCCGACCCGCGGGCCGTGTTCATGGCCATGGAGTACGTGCCCGGCCGGAACCTGCGCGACGTGCTGCGCGACCGCGGGGCGCTGTCGGTGCGGGCCGCGCTGGACGTGCTGGAGCCGGTGCTGGCGGCGCTCGGCGCGGCGCACCGGGCCGGGCTGGTGCACCGGGACGTCAAGCCGGAGAACGTGCTGATCACCGACACCGGCCTGGTGAAGGTCGCCGACTTCGGCCTGGTCCGGGTGCTGGCGGGCGCCGACTCGGCCGTCACCTCCGGCACCGAGGCCGGGCAGCTGCTGGGCACCGTCTCGTACCTGGCGCCGGAGCAGATCCGCCAGGAGCCCACCGACCAGCGGGTGGACGTCTACGCGGCGGGCATCCTGCTGTTCGAGATGCTGACCGGCGGCAAGCCGCACACCGGGGAGAACGCCGCCCAGGTGATGTACCTCCACCTGCACGAGGACGTCCCGCCGCCGTCCCGGACCGCCCCCGCGGTGGGCCCGGAGCTGGACGCGATAGTGGCCGCCGCGACCGCCCGCGACCCGCTGGCCCGGCCGTGGGACGCGGTGGAGCTGCTGGCCGCGGTGCAGCGGGCCCGCCGCTCGCTGCCGGACGCCGAGCTGGACGCCGAGCCGCCCGCCTCGACCCGGCCCACCCCGCGCTACAGCCCGGGCGAGGCCACCGCGGTGCTCGCGCAGGCCCCGCCGCTGGAGCGCACCAGCGTGCTGGAGGTCCCGCCGGAGCTGCTGCCGCCGGTGCGCCCGGCGGTGGAGGGCGACGCCCCGCCGCGGGCCCGCCGTCCGCGCCGGGCCCGCCGTCCGGGCTTCGGCCGGCACCCGGCGGTCTGGACGGCGGTGCTGGTGGTGGTGCTGCTGGTGGTCGGCGCGGTGACGTACACGCTGTCCAACGCGGTGTACGCGACGGTGCCGAGCGTGCTGGGGCAGAGCCGGGAGCAGGCGTCGGCGACGCTGGACGGGCAGGGCCTGCACGGGGCGTTCAGCGAGCAGTTCAGCGAGTCGGTGGCGGCCGGGCAGGTGATCTCCACCGATCCGGGGGTGGGCGCCCGGGTCCGCAAGAGCGACTCGGTCAAGGTGCTGCTCTCGCGCGGCCCCGAGCGGGTCGGGGTGCCGGACGTGGCGGGCCGCCCGCTGGCGGACGCCGTCAAGGCCCTGGAGGGGGCCCGGCTGGTGGCGGGCGCGACCGGCGAGCAGTTCAGCGACAGCGTGCCGAAGGGCTCGGTGATCTCCACCGACCCGGCGGCGGGCGGCGGCCTGTCGCCCGGCTCGGCGGTGGCGCTGACCGTCTCCAAGGGCATGCACCTGGTGCCGGACGTCACCGGGATGAGCCGGGAGGACGCCTCGAAGGCCCTCCAGGACGCCGGGTTCGTGCCGCAGGTCTCCGGGCTGATCCCGATCGGCAAGGTCACCGGCCAGTCCCCGGCGGCGAACACGCCGGGCAAGCAGGGCAGCACCGTGACGATCAGCGTCAGCCTGTTCTGACCCCGCTGACCCCGCTGACCCCGCTGGCCGCGCTGACCCCGCCAACCGTCCCGGGTGCGGGGCCCGCTCAGCGCAGCGGGCCCTCCCCGGGCCGCTCCTGGTAGGAGTAGCGCTGCTCGCGCCACGGGTCGGCCAGGTTGTGGTAGCCGCGCTCCTCCCAGAAGCCGCGCCGGTCGGTCCGCATGTACTCGACGGCGCGCACCCACTTGGGGCCCTTCCAGGCGTACAGGTGGGGCACCACCAGGCGGACCGGGAAGCCGTGTTCGAGGGTGAGCGGGCGGCCGTCGTGGTGGGTGGCGAAGACGGTGGCCGGGTCGGCGAAGTCGGCGAGCCGCAGGTTGGCGCTGTAGCCGTACTCGGCCCAGACCATCACGTGGGTGACGGTCGGGTCGGGCGGGACGAGGTCGAGCACGGTCTTGGCGGCGACGCCGGTCCAGGTGTTGCCGAGCATCGAGAACTTGGTGACGCAGTGCAGGTCGCCGCGGACGGTGGTCTTGGGCAGGGCGTGGAAGGCGGCGAAGTCCCACCCGGCCTTCTCCGCGTCGGCGGTGGCCCCGAACACCTGGAAGTCCCAGCTCAGCGGCTTGAACCGGGGCACCGGCCCGTAGTGCAGGACGGGCCAGCCGCGCTGCGGGCGCTGGCCCGGGGGGAGCCTCGGGTCAGTCGGCGGCTGCGGTTCCGGCTGGTGCTGACCCATGCCCCCATGGTGACAGACGGCGGGCGGCGAATCGCGCGCGCCCCCGTCGCGCGCCCCCGGGGAAATGCGCCCCGCCGGAGGGGGGCGCGAAACCGGGAATCCGCGCACGCGTTCGGGCCGGATACCGCCGAACGGCCCAATCCGCCCGACGTCACCGCAGCTCAGCGCGGTGCGGGGCGGGCGGGAAAACCCGTCGGCGCGGCGACTGTAAGCGTGAACTTACTGGAAGTGCACCCGTTCAACTGCCACGATGCGGGGCATCCGGACACCGACCGGAATGCGGACAGGAAGGCAGGCCATGCAGGGCGACCCCGAGGTCATCGAGTTCCTCAACGAGCAGTTGACGGCCGAACTCACCGCCATCAACCAGTACTTCCTGCACGCGAAGATGCAGGAGAACTTCGGCTGGACCAAGCTCGCCAAGTACACCCGGCACGAGTCCTTCGACGAGATGAAGCACGCCGAGATCCTGACCGACCGCATCCTCTTCCTGGACGGCCTGCCGAACTACCAGCGGCTGTTCCACGTCCGGATCGGGCAGACCGTCAAGGAGATGTTCGAGGCCGACCGGCAGGTCGAGGTCGAGGCGATCGACCGGCTGCGCCGCGGGATCGTGGTGATGCGCGCCAAGAACGACGTCACCTCGGCGAACATCTTCGAGGACATCCTCGCCGACGAGGAGCACCACATCGACTACCTGGACACCCAGCTGGAGCTGCTGGACAAGCTCGGCGAGGCGCTCTACATCGCGCAGCTCATCGAGCAGCCCGAGAGCAGCTGAACCGGGACGGCCCGGCCGCTAGGCGGCCTTCGGCGCCCGGCTCGGGGCGGCGCCGGGGGCCGCGGCGGCCGGGTCGGCCAGGCCGAGGCGCTCGGCCAGCCGGGCGGTGGGGCAGGGGCGGGCGCCGTGCTCGCCGAGCAGCGCCTGGATGCGCCGCACGCAGGAACCGCAGTCGGTGCCGGCCTTGCAGCCCTGGGCTATCTGGCGCGGGGTGCTGGCCCCCTCGTCGATCTTCTGCCTGACCTGGGCCTCGGTGACCGCGTGGCACATGCACACGTACATGTGCGGCCCCTTCCACGATTGGTGCGGTTTGCTGAGGCTTACCTTACCTGGCGCTCCGGGTACGAAGAAGGCCCCTCCGCCTCGGATCACCCGAAAGCGGAGGGGCCTTCGTCACACCGGCCCCGGGGGCCCGGTGCTCGCCGGTCCTACTGGCCGCGGTACATCTCGGCGACCAGGAACGCCAGGTCCAGCGACTGGCTGCGGTTCAGCCGCGGGTCGCAGGCCGTCTCGTAGCGCTGGTGCAGGTCGTCGACCAGCACCTCGTCGCCGCCGCCGACGCACTCGGTGACGTCGTCGCCGGTCAGCTCCACGTGGATGCCGCCCGGGTGGGTGCCCAGCGCGCGGTGCACCTCGAAGAAGCCCCGGACCTCGTCCAGCACGTCGTCGAACTTGCGGGTCTTGTGGCCGCTGGAGGCCTCGAAGGTGTTGCCGTGCATCGGGTCGGTGATCCACACCACCTGGGCGCCGGACGCGGTGACCTTCTCCACCAGGGCGGGCAGGTGGTCGCGGATCTTGCCCGCGCCCATCCGGGTGATGAAGGTGAGCCGGCCGGGCTCGCGCTCCGGGTCGAGCCGGTCGATCAGGGTCAGCGCCTCGTCCACCGTGGTGGTCGGGCCGAGCTTGACGCCGATCGGGTTGCGGATCTTCGACGCGAACTCGATGTGCGCGTGGTCGAGCTGCCGGGTGCGCTCGCCGATCCACACCATGTGGCCGGAGACGTCGTACAGCTCGCCGGTGCGCGAGTCGGTGCGGGTCAGCGCCGTCTCGTAGTCCAGGATCAGCGCCTCGTGCGAGGAGAAGAACTCGACCGTCTTGAACTCCTCCGGGGCCACCCCGCAGGCGTTCATGAAGGCCAGCGCCTGGTCGATCTCCCGGGCCAGCTGCTCGTAGCGCTGCCCCGCCGGGGAGTTGCGCACGAAGTCCTGGTTCCAGGCGTGCACCTGGCGCAGGTCGGCGTAGCCGCCGGTGGTGAAGGCGCGCACCAGGTTGAGCGTCGCCGCGGAGGCGTTGTACATCCGCTTGAGGCGCTCCGGGTCCGGGACGCGGGCCTCGGCGGTGAACTCGAAGCCGTTCACCGAGTCGCCGCGGTAGGTCGGCAGGGTCACGCCGTCGCGGGTCTCGGTGCTCTTCGAGCGGGGCTTGGAGTACTGGCCGGCGATCCGGCCGACCTTCACCACCGGCACGGACGCCGCGTAGGTGAGCACCGCCGCCATCTGTAGCAGGGTCTTCAGCTTGTTCCGGATCTGGTCGGCCGACACGGCGTCGAACGCCTCGGCGCAGTCGCCGCCCTGGAGCAGGAACGCCTCACCACGCGCGACGGCCGCGAGCCGGGCGCGCAGCTGGTCGCACTCGCCGGCGAAGACGAGGGGCGGATAGGAGGCGAGCTCCGCAAGGGTCTTGCGCAGAGCCTCTTGGTCCGGCCATTCAGGCTGCTGCGCCGCGGGCAGGGACTGCCAGGTGTGGTTAGTCACGGTCACAGGGCAAGGCTACGGGGTGGCGCGAGCGGATCGGTGCCGCCGCCCGCTGGGTGAGACGGGTCGTGGACAACTCCGCGGCCTCCTCCCGCGCCGCCCTCCGGTGGGCTAGGGTCTGCTCCGTGACCGCGACGCACACCTTCTCCTGGTGGTGGGCCAGCCCGTTGGGCGGCCCACTGATCGCGCGTCCCTAGCGACGAACGACGGCCGCCCTCCGGGGCGGCCGTCGACGCGTGTGTGCAGCGTCACGGCCTCCCGGAGGCGGCGGAACCCCGCAGCCACCTCCCGGAAGGAAACCCGCAGCCGTGACCCCCCGCCGCCGACCTGCTCGCCCGACCTGCTCGCCCGGCTCACCGCCCCGGCGCCCCGGCCTTCGCCCTGCTGCACCGCCGCGCCCCCCGGCTCGCCCCGGACACCGTCGAGCTGCTGATCGGCGAGGTCTCCGACCACGCGGCGCTGGCCGACCTGCCCGTCCCCGCCGGCGTCCCCGCGGACGGCCCGCGGCACGACCTGCTCGCCCTCGTCCCGTACGCGCAGATCCGCGAACGCGGCTTCGCCGCCCGCCAGGACGGCACCCCGCTGCGGGCGCTGTCCGTCGCCGAGCAGTACGCGCTGCCGCTGGCCGAGGTGCTGGCCGCGCTGCCCGACGCCCCGGTCGAGCTGCGCGGCGGGGAGTTCGACGTCGACGACGAGGAGTACGCGGAGATCGTCCGCCGGGTGATCCGGGACGAGATCGGGCGCGGCGAGGGCGCCAACTTCGTGATCCGGCGCGACTTCCGGGCCGAACTGGCCGGGTACTCCACCGCCACCGCGCTCACCCTGCTGCGGCCGCCTGCTGGAGCACGAGCGCGGCGCGTACTGGACCTTCCTGGTGCACACCGGCGACCGGGTGCTGGTCGGCGCCTCCCCCGAGGTCCACGTCCGGCAGTCCGGCGGCACCGTGGTGATGAACCCGATCTCCGGCACCTACCGCTACCGGCCGGCGGCCCGACCGCCGGGTCGCTGCTGGAGTTCCTGCACGACCCCAAGGAGCTGGAGGAGCTCACCATGGGTGGTCGACGAGGAGCTGAAGATGATGTGCGCGGTCGGCGACCTCGGCGGGCCACCGTCACGGCAGCCCGGCTGCAGAACGCCACCCGGGTACGATCGACCGCTACGTCCGCGAGCTGCGGCGGACGCGGCTACTACTCCGGCGCGCTCGCCGCTGATCGGCCGCTCCGCCAGCGGCGGCCAGCAGCTGGACTCGCCGATCTGCATCCGGGCCGCCGACATCGACCCGCCGACGGCTCGCTGGTGGTCCGGGTCGGCGCCACCCTGGTCCGGCACTCCGACCCGGACTCCGAGGTCGCCGAGACCCACGCCAAGGCGGCCGGCGTGCTCTCCGCGCTCGGCGCCCGCCCGGCCCGCTCCGCCCGGCAGTCCGCCGCCCGGCCCCGGCTCGGCGAGGACCACCGGGTGCAGGCCGCCCTGGACGCCCGCCGGGCCGGCCTGGCCCCGTTCTGGCTGCGGATGCAGCAGCCCGCCGCACCGCTGCCCGGCGCCGACACCCTGATCGTCGACGGCGAGGACACCTTCACCGCGATGCTCGCCCACCTGCTGCGCTCGCTCGGCCACACCGTCACCGTGCTCCGCTACGACGCCCCCGGCCTGCGCGAACGGGCCGCCGCCCACCCCGGCCCGCTGCTGCTCGGCCCCGGCCCCGGCGACCCGGCCGACCCCGCCGACCCGAAGATGGCGCTGCTGCGCCCGGTCGTCGCCGACGCGCTGACCGCCGCCCGCACCGGGACCCGCACCGCGCCGCTGCTCGCGGTCTGCCTCGGCCACCAGCTGCTCTCCGCGCGGCTCGGGCTGCCGCTGGTCCGCAAGGACGTCCCGTACCAGGGCGCCCAGGAGCGGATCGACCTGTTCGGCACCCGCCGCACCGTCGGCTTCTACAACACCTTCACCGCCCGCTGCGACGACGCGGCGGCCGCCCGGCTGGCCGCCGAGGGCGTCGAACTCTCCCGGGACGCCCGCACCGGCGACGTGCACGCGCTGCGCGGGCCGGGCTTCGCCGGGCTCCAGTTCCACCCCGAGTCGGTGCTCACCCGGGAGGGCGTGCGGATCGTCGCCGACCTGCTGCCCGCCACCGCGGCCGTCGGCGGCTGAACCCACCGGGCGCGGACGGACCGCCCGGGCCGACCCGGCCGGGCCGCCCGCGCCGTCCGTTCCGCTTCCGTCTCGCTTCCGGAAAGGTCTGGATCTCACCGAACCTGACTGGTATTCATGACCTGCCGCACAGTCATGAATTGGGGGATGCATGACGTACTCGTCCGGGCCCGGCACCGTCGAGATCACCATGGACGACGGCAGCATCGTGCACGCCGCCGTCCGGGCGGGCTCCCGCCCGCCGCGGGGGACGCGCGGCGCGGTCGCCAGCGCGGTCACCCACAGCCTCGGCGAGGTGCGGCGCACGGTGCGCGCGGTCGGGCGGTGGCCCGCGAGACGGCCCGCGAGGCGGGCGACCCGGACGGGTTCGAGGTGGAGTTCGGCCTGAACCTGGGGTGAAGTCCGGCCGCCTGATCGGCGTCCTGGCGGAGGCCAGCGGCGAGGCGAGCCTGGTGGTCCGGCTGAGCTGGCAGCGGCCGGACGACCGCCCCGCCGAGTGAGCCCGCGCACCGCACCGCCGCCGCCGGCGGTACGGCTCACCGACCCGGCCGGGGCCTTCCTCGGCAGCGGCTTCCACCTCGGCGCGGGCCTGCTGGTCAGTTGCGCGCACGTGGTGCACGGTCGCCCGGAGCTCACCGCCCGGCACGGCGCCGACGCCCACCCGGTGCGCGCCGCCCGGCTGTTCCCGCCCGAGCCCGCGCCCGGCGCCGCCGCCTACCCGGCCCCGGACCTCGCGCTGCTCACCGCGCCCGGCCTGGCCGGCGCCCCGGCGGTGCCGCTGGGCCGCGCCGACCCGGCGGGCGACACCTCCGTCCTGGTGCACGGCTTCGCGGTCAACCCGGTGACCGGCGAGGTCGGCCCGGAGTCGGCGCTGCTGGCCGTCGCCGGGCCGTCCGGCCTCGGGCTGCGGGTCCAACAGGGCTGGATCCAGCGCGGGTTGAGCGGCAGCATGGCGGTCGACGGGCAGGGCCGGGTGGTCGGCGTGGTCAAGGCCACCGCGGACGGCGGCGGCCCGGCGGGCGGCTGGATCACCCCGCTGTCCGCACTGCTGCCGCTGCTGCCCCCGGCACTGGCCCCGGTCCCCGCGCCCCCGGCCCGCCCGGCGGTGACGGCCGGCGAGATCGCCCGGCTGCTCGGCACCCCGGCGCTGTTCCAGGACCCGGCGGCCCGGCTGGAGCTGGTCCAGGCGGTCGGCGAACGGCTCGGCCCCGGCGAGGAGATCAGGGTCCCGTACCACCCGCTGGCCGCCCTGCACCTGCGCGCCGTGGCCGCCGCCTGCCTGCACCACCGCAGCCCCGACCGGGCACTGCGCGCCCTGCTCGCCGGGGCCCGCGAACTGTGCGGCCCGCACCGGGCCCTGGACGAGCTCGGCGCCCTGCTCGACCCCGGCCCGGAGGAGTGAGGATGGACCGCTGCACCTGGGAGACCCGGCAGATGCTGCAGCGCATCCTGTCGGGCTGGCACGAACTCGCCCCCGTCCTGCCGGACCTGGAGCGGCACCTGGCCGAGACCGTCGGGTACCCCGTCCAGGTGCAGCACCACGAGCTGTCGGTGTCGGCCGCCCGGATCGCCCGGTTCCTGGCCGAGGAGCACGGGCAGCCGGCCGCCGCGATCGGGCACCTGCACGACTGGCTGGTCGGCGTCACCGGGGCGCAGCTGCGCGGCGACTGGGTGGCGTTCCTGGCCCGGGTCCAGGGCGCCCCCGGGCTGACCGTCCACGAGCGGGCCGACCTGGTGGTGATCGCGGGCGTGCTGTGCTTCCCGCCGGTGACCCCGGTGCGGGCCGACGGGCGGCGGCTGGTCGAACTGGCCACCCACGCCCTGGTGATCGGCAGCCCCACCCTGCTGCTGGAGGACCTCGCCGCCCAGCAGGAGCAGCTGCTGGCGCAGTTCGCCCGGCAGGCGGTGGAGAAGTCCCGCACCGGCCCGCCGCCGCTGCCCGAACCGGAGCCGCCGAAGCCGAAGCCGGACCCGCCGCGGCTGCCGCGGGTGCTGGCCGCCGCCGTGGCCCTGCTGGCGGCGGCCGCCCTGGGCACCGTGCTGCTCTGGCCGGACGGGCCGCCCCCGCTGGAGGGCCGGGACACCATCTGGATCAAGCCCCGGATCGCTCCGGGCGAGCAGGTCGACACGGTGATCGACGTCCCGGAGGGGGCCGACCTGCTGAGGACCCGCCTGCTGCTGAGCGACCCGAACCCGGACACCGGCACCTGCCACGGTCTGACCGCCGAACTCAGCACCGACCAGGGCGGCCGGAGCGGCCGGCACGACCTGGGCGCCGCGGTCTCCCTCCCGGTGCCCTCCGGCCGCACCAACCTGCGCCTGACCCTGGAGCTGAAGGGCGATCGCGGCTGCGACCGGCAGATCGACATCCAGCGCGTCGAATTCACCCGCTAGGAGGCCCCCGTGCACAACCCGCGCTCCGTCCGCCTGGCGGCCGGCCTGCTCCTGCTCGCCACCGCCGCGTCCGGCTGCTCGGACGACACCTCGAAGCCGTTCGAGGACCTGCCGGTCAAGGTCGGCTTCAAGACCGACCGGCCCGGCATGTCCGAGTTCACCGACAAGGGCGTCTACGACGGCTTCGAGCCGCACCTGACCATGCGGGTGCTCGGCTCCCGCACGATCGACTACACCTCGCTGACGGTGACCACCGCCAACTGGGAGGACGCCCTCACCGACGGCTCCGCCAACCACAACAAGGTCGACCTGGTGGTCGCCGACATCTCCGAGCGCGACAGCCTCAAGCAGGACTACGACCTGGCCGGGCCCTACCTGCAGACCCCGCTGGGCGTCCTGCTCAAGGCCGGCGACACCCGGACGGTCGCCAAGTCCGACGACCTCAAGCCGCTGCGGGTCTGCGTGTCGGGCGGCACCACCGCCGAGGCCCAGCTCAAGGACATCGGCCCCCGGGTCACCGTCACCGGCGCCGACCTCAAGGAGTGCCTGGCCCGGGTCGACGACGACACCGCCGACGCGGTGCTCTCCGACTACCTGGTCCTGCAGGGCGTCGCCGCCAACTCCGGCACCGGCGGCCAGCGCGCCTACCGGGTCGCCCGGGACGCGCACATCGGCAAGACCCAGTTCCTGATGATGGTGCTGCCCAAGGGCCACCGGAAGGCGTGCGAACTGCTCCGCGAGGCCATCAACGACTACCTCCAGGACCCGGACTGGATGAACACCCTGCGCAGCTCCTTCGCCTTCGGCCCGGACTTCACCGACAAGGAGCTGCGCGACACCTTCAAGCCGGTCACCACCTCGGCCGGCGACCGCTGCTCGGCCTGAGCGCCCCGGCGGCTCGGCCTGAGCGCCCCGGCGGCGGCGCGCACCGGCCCGCCGCTCAGCCCAGTTCCTCGTCCAGGCCCTGCTCGATCGCGTACCGGACCAGCTCGACCCGGTTGTGCAGCTGGAGCTTGCCCAGGGTGTTCTGGACGTGGTTCTGCACGGTGCGGTGCGAGAGCACAAGGCGGTCGGCGATCTGGCGGTAGGACAGGCCCTTGGCGACCAGTCGCAGCACTTCGGTCTCGCGCGGGGTGAGCTGCGGGGCGGCGGGCTGCGCGGGGGTGCCGGGCTCGGTGGCCAGGCGGCGGAACTCGCCGAGCACCAGGCCGGCCAGGCCCGGGGTGAACACCGGGTCGCCGACGGCGGTGCGGCGCACCGCGTCGAGCAGTTCCTCGCGGCCGGCCGACTTCACCAGGTAGCCGGTGGCGCCGGACTTCACCGCCTCCAGCACGTCCCCGTGCTCGCCGCTCGCGGAGAGCACCAGCACCCGCACCGCCGGGTCGGCGGCCACCACCCGGCGGCACACCTCCGCGCCGGACAGCGACGGCAGGTTGAGGTCCAGCACCACCACCTGCGGGGCGCTGGCCCGGGCCCGGCGGACCGCCTCCTCGCCGTCCCCGGCGGTGGCGACCACCGCGAACCCGGCCTCCGCCAGGTCCCGGGCGACCCCGTCGCGCCACATCGGGTGGTCGTCCACCACCATCACCCGCACCGGCTGATCAGCCGTCATGTCCCCTCCTCGGCCACCGCAGTTCCACCTCGACGCCCTGGCCGGGCACCGCGTACAGCTCGGCGCTGCCGCCGAGGTCCAGCATCCGGCCGCGGATCGACTGCGCGACGCCCAGCCGGCCGTCGCGCTGCGCCTCGGCCAGCCGGCCGGCCGGGAAGCCCGGCCCGTCGTCGCGCACCGAGACGGTGACCGCGTCCGGCTCGTCCTCGACCAGGATCCACGCCCGGGCCGCCTCCCCGGCGTGCCGCCGGACGTTGTCGAGCGCGGCGGCCACCGCGGCGGCCAGTTCGGCGGCGACGGCCGCGGGGAGCAGCACGGGGGTGGCGGGCGCGGCGAGGGTGATCCGCTCGTCGGCGTGCCGGGCCAGCAGCGGGCGCAGGTCCTGCTCGCCGTCCGGTGCGGGCTGCCCGGGCAGCCGCCCGCCGGCCATCAGGGCCCGCAGCGCGCGCTCCTGCTCGCCGGCCAGCCGGCCGAGCTCGGCGGCGTCGCCCTGCTGGCGGTGGACCAGGGCGAGCACCTGGAGCACCCCGTCGTGGATGTCCCGGGAGAGGCGTTCGCGCTCCCGGGTGGCGGCCTCCACCTGGAGCGCCCGGGTGAGCACCGCCTCGCTGGCCCGGGCCAGTTCGATCACGTAGCCGATGGCGCAGCCCGCGAGCAGCAGCAGCACGATGTTGTGCAGGTTGTCGGGGCTGACCCCGCCGTGGCCGAGGATGTTGGCCGCGCCGATCACCGCCCCGGCGAACGCGGCGGCCCGCCAGCCGCCCTTGCCGGCGAAGCCCAGCACGGTGCCGGCCGCCCAGATGGTCGGCAGGGTCGGCGCGCCCGCGTGGACCGGGCCGGGGTGTCGATGAACCCGCTCATCACGATGCCGGTGACGGCCGCGGTCAGGTCGGTGCCGAGCACGAGCCAGGTGCAGCGCTGCGGCCCGGCGAAGGCCCGGATCGAGGCCAGCGTCCAGAGGCTCAGCGCGCCCAGGAAGATCCAGCCGGACACCGGGTGCAGGAACTCCCGGTACGCGGTGAGGTACCGCAGCACCGCGTACGCCAGCGCGAGCACCCGGAAGTACCCCATGGCGCGCCAGAGCGGCAGCTCCACCGACATCCCGCCGGCCGCCACCGCTGCCGCCACCCCGGCCGGCGCGGCCGGGACCGGCACCCGGGCCGGGCCGCGGTGCGGCGCGGCGACGGGTCCGACGGGTCCGACGGGTCTGTGGTCCTCGCTCACCCCGAGCCCCCCTCGTGACGGGCCGTCAGGCCCCGTCGTCCTTCGCGTCGCCCGGCTCCGGGTCGTCTGGCTTCGCGTCCTCCGGCTTCGCGTCCGGGTCCGCCTCGCCGTCGGCCCCCGCCCCCGCCTCCGCGTCGGCCTTCGGCTTCGCCCTGGCCGCGGCCTCCGCGTCCGCCTTCTGCTGGGCCTTGCGGTCGGCGTCCGCGGCCTTCTTCTCCTCGGCGAGCTGCCGCTTGGCGGCGGTCGCGTAGATGTCCACGTACTCCTGGCCCGAGAGCCGCATGATCTCGTACATCACCTCGTCGGTGACCGAGCGCAGGATGAACCGGTCGTTCTCCATGCCCCGGTAGCGCGAGAAGTCCAGCGGGCGGCCGATCCGGATGCCGGGCCGGACGCCGAAGTTGGGGACCACCTGGCCGGGCGGCTGCACCTTCTCGGTGTCGATCATCGCGACCGGGATCACCGGCGCGCCGGTGGCCAGCGCGACCCGGGCCAGGCCGCCGACCTTGCCGCGGTACAGCTTGCCGTCGGGCGAGCGGGTGCCCTCCGGGTAGACGCCGAAGACCTCGCCCCGCTCGATCACCGCGATGCCGCTGCGGATCGCCGCCTCACCCGCGCCGCGGGCGCCCGAGCGGTCCACCGGCAGCTGGCCGACGCCCTTGAAGAACGCGGCGGTCAGCCGGCCCTTGAGGCCGGGCGTGGTGAAGTACTCGGCCTTCGCGATGAAGGTCACCCGGCGTTTGAGCAGCGCGGGCAGGAAGAACGAGTCGGAGAACGACAGGTGGTTGCTGGCGAGGATGGCCGGGCCCTCGTCCGGAATGTTCTCCTCGCCCTCCATCCACGGCCGGAAGAAGATCCGCAGCAGCGGCGCGACGATCATCTTCATCAGTCGGTAGAACAACCGGGGCCTCCTGTGGTGCGGACCGGACGATCCTAATGCCCCCGTCTCCCGCCCGGTGCACCGGCGAACCGCCGGTCCCCGCACCGGGCCCCTGTACGGCGCATCCCGCCCGTGGGACCATCGAGCCACCCTCACCCTGCCCGCACCTCCAGGAGTCCTGCATGCCGCTGCTACCGGGAGCCGAGCCGTACCGCCGAGCGGGCGGTCCGGTCGGTGTGCTGCTGGTCCACGGTTTCACCGGTTCCCGCAGTCCATGCGCCCCTGGGCCGAACACCTGGCCGAGGCGGGCCTGACCGTCTCCGTCCCGCTGCTGCCGGGCCACGGCACCCGCTGGCAGGACCTCCAGCCGACCCGCTGGGAGGACTGGTACGCCACCGCCGAGACCGCCTTCGAGGAGCTGGCGGCCGACTGCGAGCAGGTCTTCGTCTGCGCGCTGTCGATGGGCGGTTCGCTGGCCCTGAAGCTCGCCGCGAAGCACGGCGGGCGGATCTCCGGACTGGTGCTCGTCAACCCCTCGGTGCGTTCCGACAACCCCGCGACGGTACTTCTCCCGGTCCTGCGCCACCTGGTCCCCTCGCTGCCCGGCGTGGCCGGGGACATCGCCCTGCCGGGCGCCACCGAGGTCGGCTACGACCGCGTCCCGCTGCACGCCGCCTGGTCGCTGGCCCGGCTGTGGGAGAGCGCCCGGGCGGGAATGCCGGCGGTGACCCAGCCGGTTCTGCTGATGCACAGTCCGCAGGACCACGTGGTCTCGCCGCGCAACTCGGCGATGGTGCTCGCCCGGATATCCTCGACCGATGTGACGGAGCTGCTGCTCGACCGCAGCTTCCACGTGGCCACGCTGGACCACGACGCCGGTCTGATCTTCGAGGCGAGCCTCGACTTCGTCCGGCGGCTGGCCCCGGCAGCGGCGGTCGATGCCGGGAACCACTCGGGCTGAAAGGCCGAATGTGAACGAGACCAGCAAGGCGAACGACGACGAGGACCTGCCCCGCGAGGACGCCCAGGCGGCCGGGCCGGAGGCCGCCGGGGCCGGGCCCGAACCGGCTCCGCGCCGCCCCGCCGCGGGCAGCCAGGCCGAGCAGGACGCGATCTTCGCCGCGCTGGTCGCCCAGTTCGACGATCCGGTCGACCTCACCGATCCGGCCTGGCCCGAGGTGGAGAACCTGCGGGCGCAGAACGAGCGGGAGCGGGAGCGGCGCGGCCCGACCGCGCCCACCACCAGCAACGGCGGCCTGGGCGACTTCACGCCGCGCCCGGTCCCCGGCCGGGGGACGGGCCGCGCGACTACACGCCGGCCGAGGACGAGGACGAGGGCCACTTCGTGCCGCCGGAGCCCCCGCCGCTGCCCGCCGCCGACACCACCGCCAAGTTCGCCTGGCTGGCGGTGCTGGGCGGCCCGGCGCTGCTGCTGTTCGACGCGGTGGTCTGGCGCGAGGTCTCCGGCTGGCCCGCCTGGGTCGGCATCCTGTCCTTCCTGGGCGGCTTCGGCACCCTGGTGGCCCGGATGAAGGACCGCGACGAGGACGAGCCGGAGGACCCGAACGGCGGCGCCGTGGTCTGAGCCGGCCGCACCGCCCGGGGCCGGACGACCGCCCGGCCCCGCTCGCCACGACCCGGCTCGGCCCGGCTCGGCTCGGCCCGGGCTCACCAGGGCCCACCGCGGCTCACTGCGGCTCACTGCGGCTCACTGCGGCGCGGTCTGCTCCGGGGCGGGGATGCGCAGCGTCGCCAGCACCGGCAGGTGGTCGGTGGCCGCCCGCAGGTCCGCCTCCGTGACGCCCGGCAGCGGGTAGGGCACGCCGCAGCCCAGCACCTCGACGTCCGGGGTGGCGAACACCCCGTCGATCCGCTGGTAGGGCTGCTTGGGCACCGAGGTGTACGTCCCGCCCCAGGGGGCCTTGGCGTGCGCGTCGGTGAGTTCCGCCGCGAGGGCGCGCCAACCCGGGCCCTCCGGCGGCTCGTTGAAGTCTCCGGCGATCACGCCCGGTTCGCCGGGGCGGAGTTGGGCCCGCAGCAGGGCGAACTGCCTTAGCCGCTCGGCCGGTTCGAGGCTCAGGTGGCAGCTGGTCACCGAGAACGGCCGGCTGCCGCCGATCTGCAGCAGCGCGCCGGCGAAGCCGCGCGCGTGCAGCCCGCGGGTCTTCGGCAGCAGCACGTCCCGCAGCTCCAGCAGGTCGACCCGCAGGTTCCCCAGCAGCAGCGGCCCGGCCGCCACCCGTCCGCCGCCGGCCAGGATCACCGTCCCGGTCCGGTGGGCGAGCCAGGCCGCCGCCTTCTCGGTCTTCCAGTACCGGGGCGACTCCTGCACGCACACCACGTCCGGCTCGCAGGCCCGGATCACCCGGGCCACCGCGGCCCGGTCGTCCCGCAGCGACCGCACGTTGTAACTCAGCACCCGCACCCGACGCGCCCCGTCCGGCTCCACCCCGGAGGACGCCAACCCAGCCTCAGTGTCCGTCACCTGACCGACAGTAACAGGCGCCGGGCGCGCGCAGCGCGAAGAACCGGGCGCCCGGGGAGGGGCGGGCGGCGGTGCGCGGGCAGGGGGGCGGGGACGGGTGCGCGGCGTTCACCCGCCGCCGCGTGCCCGTCCCCGCACCCCTGTGCTCCGCGCGGTGCGCCCGCGCGTCAGATCCGGGCCAGGTCGGCCGCGCCGGCGATGCCCGCGGCCGAACCCATCGACGCCAGCACCACGTTGGCGCGGGGCCGGGCCGGGCCGCCGGTCAGGTACGTCTCGAAGCTCGCCGCGACCGGGTCGAGCAGCAGGTTGCCGGAGTCGGAGACGCCGCCGCCGAGGACGAAGACGCCCGGGTCGAACAGCGCGGCGAGGTCGGCCATGCCGCGACCGAGCCAGTCGGCGAGCTCGGCGTAGCAGGACAGCGCCAGCGCGTCGCCCTCCTCGGCGGCCTCGGTGATGTGGATGCCGCGGATGGTCTCGGCGACGCCGTCGTTGAGTTCGAGCATCCGCTTGCCGGCGATCGGGTCGGCGGCGGCGCGCTCGCGGCCGTAGCGGCGCAGCGCCCGCCCGGAGCCGTACTGCTCCCAGCAGCCGTGGCCGCCGCAGCCGCACTCCAGGCCGTCGGGGACCATGTTCAGGTGGCCGATCTCGCCGGCCACGCCGAACCGGCCGCGGTGCAGCCGGCCGTCGAGGACGATGCCGCCGCCGATGCCGGTGCCGACGGTGATCAGGACCATGTCCTCGTACTCGGCGGCGGCGCCGAACCGGAACTCGGCCCAGGCGGCGCAGTTGGCGTCGTTCTCGACGACGGTCTCCAGGCCGGTGAGTTCCTCGACGCGCTGCTTGAGGGGCTCGTTCTCCCAGGCGATGTTGGGCGCCATCAGGACGGTGGAGCGGTCCCGGTTGACGAAGCCGGGGGCGCCGACGCCGACCGCCGCGACGTCGGGGAACTGGTCCTTCAACTCCCGTACGCCCTGGGCGATGGCGTCGACCGCCCACTGGGGGTCGGCCGGGGTGGGCACCCGGGTCTTGGCCAGAATCTCGCCGGACTCGTCGACCACGCCTGCTGCGATCTTGGTACCGCCGACGTCCACGCCGATGGTCAGAGCCATGTGTCCCTCAGCTATTCACTCGTTCCCGCTCAGCGGAACCGTACCCGCTGAGGGGTACCCACGTATACAGCCTGGCGTACATTATTCGAAGGCAATTCCCGACCCATTGGTCATGGTGCCTTCAGAAGTCATACCAACGGTACCGTTCGGTAATGTATTGTCACCCTAGCGTGACAATGCCATTCGACCGCCTTAACTACTTGTCGGGGGCCTCCGCGGCCCCGTCCAGGTCCACCCGTTCGGTCTCGGCGTGTTGGGGCGCTGACCAGCTCCGTTCGTGCCCGGCCACGGCGGCCCGGTAGGCGGCCAGCAACTCCCCGCCGGCGGCGGCGAGGTGGCCGTACACCTCGGGGTTCGACTCGCGCAGCCGGCCGCCGAACTCCACGGCCTTGCCGCCCAGTGCGGTGGCGAACTTCCGCACCTCCTCCACCAGCGGCGCGAACTCCCCCGCACCGCCGGGCCGTTCCTGTTCCCTGCCCTGCTCCTGGTCCTGCTGTTCCGTGCTCACCGCGCCACTCCTCGTCCCTCGGTACCGGCTAGCCCCGCGGCCACAGCGCGGGATCGGGCGTGAACCGCACCGACAGCACCCCGTCCGCCAGCCCGGCCCCGCTGACGGTGCAACGGCGCAGGGCGGACGGGAGTGCCAGGACCCGCCGGTAACCTCCGACGCCGAGCACCAACTCGTCGCCGCGGCGCAGCAGTTCCAGGTCGCCCCGGTCGGCGCCGGGCAGCGGCAGGTGCCAGAGCAGCCGGTTCTCGGCGGCCAGCCGGTCCTCGACCCGCGGGTCGGCGGGGGCGGGCGGCCGGGGGGCGCCGGCGGCGTAGAGCCGTTCGGCCAGCGCCTCCGGGCCGCCGTCGGGCTGCCGGGCGACCAGCACCGGGACTTCGCCCAACTGCTCGGCGACGGCGGCCAGTTGCTCGTTCTGCCGGGCGGCCGTGGCGGCCAGCCAGGGGTCCGCGGAGCCGAGCGCGGCGGCGGGCAGCGCGCCGTGTGCGACGACGGCGTCCAGCGGCAGGCCGTGCAGGGCCAGCCCGGCCCTGATCCGGGCCAGCGCCCGGGGGGCGGGCCGGGCGGCGTCCAGCACCAGGCGGACGGTGGTGCCGGGGGCGGTGATCGCGGCGGCGGCCTCGGCGAGCGCGGCGGAGGCGGCGGCCCGGGCCTCGAACAGCCGGTCGGTGGGCATCGGGACGCCGGCCAGGTTGGCCAGCAGCGGGCGCAGCGCGCGGGCGGCCTGGCGCTGCTCGGGCAGCAGCCGGGCCAGGTAGCGCTCCAGTTGGGCGGGCAGCGCGAGGGTGGCGATCAGTTCGGCGGGCGGCGGGGCGGCGACCACCAGCACCTCGGCCTTGGCCCGGGGCAGGGCGCGCAGCAGGGCGAGGGCGCGGGTGCCGGGCAGCGGGGCGAGTTCGTCGGGGTCGAGCGGCTGGGCGCCGATCAGGTCGAGCGCGGGGGCGAGCCGGTCGCGGTAGCCGTCGAGGGCGGCCCGGAAGGCGGCCTGCTCGTCGAGCCGGGCGGCGGCCAGGTGCGGTTCCAGCTCGACGGGCTCGGGGCCGAGCCGGACGCCGAGCAGGTCGTCGGCGGCGCGGTGCGGGTCGTCGGCGGCCAGCAGCAGGGTGTCGCTGCCCCGCCGGGCGTGGTGCAGGGCGGTGGCGGCGGCGATCCGGGCGGACTCCGGGCCGCTGACCAGTACGGTGCGGGTGGCCACGAGCCGGATCAGCCCTCGACGCGCTTCTTCAGGCCGGCCAGGGCCCGGTCGATGATGACCTTCTCGGCCTTGCGCTTGATCATGCCGAGCATCGGGATCTTGACGTCCACGGCCAGCTGGTAGGTGACCTCGGTGCCCTTCCCGGCGGCGGCGAGCGC
Organism: Kitasatospora fiedleri; assembly: GCF_948472415.1. Classification (NCBI taxonomy): domain Bacteria; kingdom Bacillati; phylum Actinomycetota; class Actinomycetes; order Kitasatosporales; family Streptomycetaceae; genus Kitasatospora; species Kitasatospora fiedleri. Next base: position 2,158,814 of record NZ_OX419519.1, read on the forward strand.
GTACGAGCCGTCCAGGGCGCGCAGCATCTGGCTGCTGACCAGCGTCCAGCCGACCTCGCGGTCGCCGTCCCAGGTGTAGGCCAGGGTGTGCTCGTCGCGGATCGCACCGGCGTCCAGCAGCAGCCGCACCTTGGCGGCGCGGCCGTCGGGGCCGGTCTCCAGGACGTCGATCTCCTTCACCTCGCCGGTCCACTCCGGGTAGGCGGCGAAGTCGGCGATCACCGCCATGACCTCGGCCGGGGTGGCGTCGATGACAATGCTCGACCTGGTGTGCTCCGCCATTGCGGCCTCCGCGATCTCCCTGTGCTGCTGTGCGCCCAGCAGAGGCTATCGCGGGCGGGGCCGCCCGCTTCCCGCGCGGGCACCTACCGGCGGGTCACCTCCGCGCTGCCGTAGGGTTCGGTTCGGTCCACCCGCACTTCCGACCTGCGGTGTGACGATCGGAACACCCGGGCCGACCCCCCTGGCCGAACCTGCCTACCCGGCAGTAACGTCCAGTCGTCCCGCAGCGTCGCAGACGAGGAGCAGTCTTGCTCGACGAGTTCAGCCTTCCGGCCCGCTACCAGGTACCGAGCGACGGCAACCTCGCCGACCTGGTCCACCAGAACGCGGAGCGGCACCCGGGCGTCGCTGTGCTCAGCCGCAAGTCCGCCGGACAGTGGCAGGACCTCACCGCCGCCCAGTTCCTCGCCGAGGTGCACGCCGTCGCCAAGGGCCTGGTCGCCACCGGCGTCGGCCCCGGCGACCGGGTCGCCGTGATGTCCCGCACCCGCTACGAGTGGACGCTGCTCGACTTCGCGATCTGGACCGCCGGCGCGATCACCGTCCCGGTGTACGAGACCTCCTCCGCCGAACAGGTGCAGTGGATCCTCGGCGACTCCGGCGCCCTCGCCGTCGTCACCGAGACCGACCAGCACGCCGCCGTGGTCGACGACGTCCGCGGCGCCCTGCCCGGGCTGGCGCACACCTGGCAGATCGAGCGGGGCGGCATCGCGGCCCTGACCCTGGCCGGCGCCGGCGTGGACGACGCGGTGATCGCCGAACGCCGGGCGCTGGCCGGACCGGACTCGATCGCCACCATCGTCTACACCTCCGGCACCACCGGTCGCCCCAAGGGCTGTCAGCTCACCCACGGCAACTTCCTCGCCGAACTGGGCAACGTCACCGCCCGGATGCCCGAGCTGTTCCGCACCGGCGAGTCCTCCGTCCTGCTGTTCCTGCCGCTGGCCCACGTGCTCGGCCGGATCGCCGAGATCGCCGCCGCCATCGCCCCGGTCAAGCTCGGCCACGTCTCCGACGTCAAGAACGTCACCGAGGAGCTCGGCTCCTTCAAGCCGACGCTGATCCTCGGCGTCCCCCGGGTCTTCGAGAAGGTCTACAACACCGCCCGCGCCAAGGCCCAGTCCGACGGCAAGGGCAGGATCTTCGACCGGGCCGCCGACACCGCCGTCGCCTACAGCCGCGCCCTCGACACCGGCCGCCCCCGCTCGGCCTGCGCGTCCGGCACGCGGTCTTCGACCGGCTGGTCTACAGCAAGCTCCGCAACGCCCTCGGCGGGCGCTGCCGGTACGCCATCTCCGGCGGCGCCCCGCTCGGCGAGCGGCTCGGCCACTTCTACCGCGGCATCGGCTTCGTCGTCCTGGAGGGCTACGGCCTCACCGAGTCCTGCGCCGCGACCGCCTTCAACCCGAACGACAAGCCGAAGATCGGCACCGTCGGCCAGCCGCTGCCCGGCTCCGCGGTCCGGATCGCCGAGGACGGCGAGGTCCTGCTCAAGGGCCCGCAGGTCTTCACCGGCTACTGGAACAACCCCGCCGCCACCGCCGACGCCCTGCGGGACGGCTGGTTCGCCACCGGCGACCTCGGCTCGCTGGACGACGAGGGCTACCTGACCATCACCGGCCGCAAGAAGGAGATCATCGTCACCGCCGGCGGCAAGAACGTCGCCCCCGCGGTGATCGAGGACCGGATTCGCGCCCACGCGATCGTCGGCGAGGTCATGGTGGTCGGCGACCGCAGGCCCTTCATCGCCTGCCTGGTCACCGTGGACGACGAGTTCTTCCCGCGCTGGAAGGCCCTCAACGGCAAGCCCGCCGACGCCACCGTCGAACAGCTCCGCGACGACCCCGACCTGCTCGCCGCCGTCCAGGCCGCGATCGACGACGGCAACCAGGCCGTCTCGCACGCCGAGGCGGTCAAGAAGTTCCGCCTCCTCACCACCACCTTCACCGAGGCCGGCGGCCACCTCACCCCCTCCCTCAAGCTCAAGCGCAACGTCGTCCTCAAGGACTTCGCCGCCGAGATCGAGGCGCTCTACACCAGGTGAGGCGAACCCGGGGGCGCAGTTCCCCGCGCCCCCGGGTTCGCCTCCCGCTCCGCCGGCCTACCGCTCGGGCGACAGCAGCCCCGTGAGCCGCTCCGCGAGCATGTCCCAGCGCCAGGCCGCGTGCACCCACGCGCGCCCGGCCTCGCCCATCTCGCGGCGCAGCCGCTCGTCGCCCAGCAGCCGCACCAGCCGTTCCGCGAGCAGCGCCTCGCCGCCCTGGCCCGGCACCACGTACCCGGTCTCGCCCTCGCGGACCGCGTCCGGCGCCCCGCCCGAGTCCCCGGCGACCACCGGCAGTCCGGTCGCGGAGGCCTCCAGGTAGACGATGCCCAGGCCCTCGACGTCCAGGCCGCCCCGGCGGGTGCGGCAGGGCATGGCGAAGACGTCGCCGGCCCCGTAGTGCGCGGGCAGTTCCTCCCAGGGCACCGCGCCGGTGAAGACCACCGAGGAGCGGACGCCCACCGTGTCGACGAGCTTCTCCAGCTCGGCCCGGTACGGCCCGCCGCCGACGATCAGCAGCACCGCGTCGGGCTGGGCGGCCAGCACCCGCGGGAGGGCCCGGATCAGCGTGTCCTGGCCCTTGCGCGGCACCAGCCGCGACACGCACACCACCACCGGCCGCTCGCTGAGCCCGAGCCCGGCCCGCACCGCGTCCCCGCCGGAGTCCGGCCGGAAGGTGGACTCGTCGACGCCGGGCGGCAGTTGGACCATCCGGCGGGCGGCGTCCGGGCCGACCGCCCGGGCGATCCGGGCGCGGGTGTACTCGCCCAGGTAGGTCAGCACGTCCGTCCCGGCCCCGATCCGGCGCAGCAGCTGCGCGGAGACCGGGAGTTGGGCCCAGGCGGCCTCGTGCCCGTGGGTCATGCCGAGCAGCCGTCCGGCGCCGGCCCGGCGCAGCGCGGGGGCCATCAGGCCGAGCGGGGCGGCGGCGCCGAACCAGACCGAGGTGCAGCCCTCCGCCCGGAGGATCTCGGCGGCGCGGCGGGTCACCCGCGGCGTCGGGACCATCATCCTCGTCCGGTCCCGGACCACCGGGAAGGGCTGCCGGGCGTCGAACTCGGCGACCTCCCGGCCGTCCCGCCAGGTGGAGGCGTACACCACGACCGACCCGGCGGGCTGCCGGACGGCCATGTTGTGCACGAACGCCTGGATTCCGCCGGGCCTGGGCGGGAAGTCGTTGGTGACGATGAGGGTCTTGTGCATGCCGCGGCTCGCTCGGTCGGGGGGTGCTCGGACTACCTGTGAGTGGTCCGTACGATAGGTCACCGTGCCCGTCCACCGGGAACGCGGGCCGCGCCGCCGGCCGCCCCGGCCACCGCACCGCCGACCGCACCGCCGGTCCGGCGGACGGGGGCCGGAACGGGACCGGACCGGAGCCGCCCGCCGCCCGGGCGATCCGGACACGGTTCGGTGACGTCGGGAGCGCCGCCGCAACCGTTCGGGCCGGCCGGCGGTCCTTCCGGTGGGGCCCCGTCCGCCCGGTGTTCCGGCGTGCACGCGACGACCTGAAGGAGCGCAGTGGAGTCAGCCCAGGCCGAGAGGCCCGGTGGCGCGGAGCCGTCGGCGCCGTCATCCCCGGCCGTTGCCGTGCCGAGCCGCCGTCCGCTGTGGGCCCTGGCCGGCGGCTGGGTGGCGACCAGGGTGCTGGTCGTCCTGATGGCTGTCAACGTGCTGAAGATCGGCGACGTGAGCTCCGACATCTCGGTGATCTACCACAGCTGGTACGAGGTGCTGCGCACCGGCACCTTCCCGCTGGACGACGTGACCTGGCAGTACCCGCCGGGCGCGGCGCTGGTGATCCTGCTGCCGGGGCTGCTGCCCTGGTCGTACCTGGTGTCGTTCTTCGTGATCTGCGGGGTGGTGGACGCGGCCGCGATGGCGCTGCTGATGCGGGCGGGCGTCCGCCGGGGCCGCAGCTACCTGGGCGGCTGGTACTGGGTGGTGGGCGTGCCGCTGCTGGGGCCGACGGCGTACTGCCGGTACGACATCATCGTGACGGCGCTGGCGGTGGCCGGCCTGCTGGTGATGCTGCGGCGTCCGGCGCTGAGCGGGGTGCTGCTGGGCCTGGGCGGCCTGTTGAAGGTGTGGCCGCTGCTGGCGCTGATCGGCTCGCCGCGCGGGCGGCGGACCCGGCGGGCGTGGACCTCGGCGGTGGCGTTCGCGGCGGCGCTGGGGTTCCTGCTGACGGCGGGCATGAACGGGGCGTTCGAGTTCCTGAAGTTCCAGTCGGAGCGCGGCATCGAGATCGAGTCGGTGGGCGCGCTGCCGCTGCACTTCGCCCGGCTGGCGGGGTCGTGGCACGGCACCGTGACGATGAACTACGGCTCGACGGAGTTCCTCGGGCCGTGGGTGCCGGTGATCTCCAAGGTGATGGTCGGGCTGTCGGTGCTGGGCTTCGGCTGGCTGCTGGTGTGGCGGCTGCGGGCGGCCCGCTGGACGGCGGCGACCACCTTCGACGCGGCGCTGTGCGCGCTGCTGATCTTCGTCACGACCAGCCGGGTGATCAGCCCGCAGTACCTGATCTGGGTGGTCGGCCTGGTCGCGGTCTGCCTGACGGTGCGCGGCAGCAGCCAGCGCCCGGTGGCGGTGCCGGTGCTGGTGGCGGCGGCGCTGACCACCTTGGAGTTCCCGGTGATGTTCGGCTCGGTGAACCACAGCGAGCTGGACGGCGTGCTGGTGCTGACCGCCCGCAACCTGCTGCTGGTGGCGTGCACGGTGCTGTCGGCGTACCGGCTGTGGCGCTCGACCCGGCGGCGGGAGGCGCTGACCACGGTGGTGCTGCCGGCCGGGCAGGTGGGCCCGCAGTACCCGGTGCGCCCGGGCATCGCCTACGAGCAGGACCTGCTGGACGACCTCACCCCGGCCGACCGCCCCTGACCCGGCCCTGTCCCGGCCCTGACCCGGCCCTGTCGCGGCCCTCCCCGGTCCTGTCCCGGACCACCGCCTGCAAGTTTCTGAAACTCCTTGCAGCGCGGGTCCCGGGCTGTCACCATCACCGGATGATCGACTACGACATCCTGATCGTCGGTGGCGTCGGCGTGGACACCATCGTGCGGGTGGACCGGCTGGAGGTCCCCCCGGGCCGCGACTCGCTGGCCGTCCCCCGGTGCTGGACTACCCGGCGCACACCGGCAACGGCGTGGCCCTGGCCTGCCTGGCGCTCGGTCTGCGCACCAAGTTCGCCGACTTCCTCGGCGACGACCCGCAGGGCGCCCTGGTGCTGGCCGAGTACGCCCGCCGCGGCCTGGACTTCAGCCACCTGCCCGCCCCGGCCGGCACCCCGCGCAGCGTCAACCTGGTCGACCGGGACGGCCTGCGGTTCTCCTTCTACGACGGCCGGCACCCGGCGGACGCCCGGCTGCCGCGCGCGTTCTGGCTGCCGCTGCTGGAGCGCTCGGCGCACGTCCACCTGTCGATCACCGGCGTCAACCGGGACATGTACCCGGACATCGAGCGGCTGGGCCGCAGCAGCTCCACCGACCTGCACGCCTGGGACGGCGCCAACGGGCACCACCTGCACTACGCCCTCCGCTCGGACCTGGTGTTCCTCTCCGCGGCGGGCCTCGGGGGCCGACCGGAGGCGGCGATGCGCGCGGTGCTGGCCCGGGGCCGGGCCGAGCTGGTGGTGGCCACCGCGGGCGCGGACGGCGCCTTCCTGCTGACCCGGGAGGACGCTGCGCCCCGGCACTTCCCGGCGGTCGACCCGGGCGCCCCGGTCGTGGACAGCAACGGCGCGGGCGACGCCTTCGTCGCCGGCTTCCTGCACCGGCGGCTGGCGGGCCGCCCGGTGGAGGAGTGCATGCGGGCCGGCGCGGTGGCCGGGGCGTACACCTGCACCGTCGCGGGCACCCACACCGCGTTCCTGGACGCGCCCGGCCTGGAGCGGGCCCTCGACGCCTGAGCGCGGCACCCTGCCCGGATCAGCCCGGATCAGCCCGGATCAGCCCGGATCAGCCCGCCCGGCTCAGCTCCGGAGCCGGGCCACCTCGGCCGTCCAGTCCTTGGTGAACTCCGCCACCCCGAGCCCGAGTTGGGCCTTCATGGCGCGCTCCAGCCCGCCCTCGCCGAAGGCCCCGACGGTGCGGTAGAGCGCCACCAGCCGGTCCTGCCCGTACCGGCGGGCGATCAGGTCGCAGGCCAGCCAGGCCAGCTCGTAGGCCTGGGCGATGCCGGCCGCACCGGCCGTGAACGCCTCGTCGGCGGGCAGCGCGGCGGGCAGCCGCCCGGCCTGGACGTCCTTGGCCAGCTCGGGGGCGATCTGCCGGGCGGTGCGCCCGGCGTCCCGGTAGCCGGTGTAGTCGGCGACGCCCTCGGAGAGCCACAGCGGCGTCCAGGACCTGGTGTCGGCCCGGGTGGCGACGTGGGTGGCCTCGTGGGTGACCACCACCCGGCGGCCGAGTTCGCTGAGCTGCCGGTACGCGTCGGGGTTGACCACGATCCGGTCGGCGGGGGTGTGCACGGGGGCGCCGCCGACCGCCAGGGTGACCGCCGCTATGCCCTGGTAGGCGTCCGCGGAGACGTCCATCCGGCGGGCGAACTGCTGCTCGGTGAGCGGCAGTTCGAGCAGCAGCCGACCCGCGAACGGCCCCCAGACCGCCTCCACCGCGGGCACCGCCCGGTCCGCCAGCTCGGCCAGCGCGGCCAGTTCCGCCACCTCGCCGAGGCCGAGCACCAGGCCGCGCCTGCCCTCCGCGGTCCGGACGGTGCCCAGGTCCCAGGGCGCGGCCGCGCCGGTCGGCACCTCCCGGGCCACCCGCCAGCCGGCCGCCTCACGCACCAGCTCGACCTGCCGCTCCAGCAGCACCGGGTAGTCGTCCACCCCGGCCAACCGGTAGCCCAGTTCGGCGCCGACCCGCACCCGGTCCGCGTCGGCGGGCGGCTCGGCGAAGGAGGTCAGCTTCAGCGTGTACGCGGCGAAGCGCAGCCCGGCGGTCCGGGTCAGCAGGTCCCGGTCGGCCTCCTCGGCGCCGTCCGCGGAGCCCGCCAGCAGCCCGGCGGTGTCCCGGCCGGCCACCGCGCGGGCCCGCTGCTCCAGCAGCCGTACGGCGGTCTCCCGCAGCCCGGGCGGCGGCGCGGGCGGCGCGGCGGGGGCCGGCCGGGCGGGCCGGACCGGCGGGAGCGAGAGCTGGGTGGCCCCGGCGGCGGCCAGCAGCAGGGCGGCCCGCCGGGACAGCGGAGCACCGGCCCGGCCCGGCCCGGTGGCCGTCGCCGGGTCGGTGACCAGGGGCTCGTCGACGAGGCTCAGACCCGCACCACCGTGTTGACCGGCATCGCGCCGACGCTCTCGTAGCGGACCCGGGCCCCGGGGTAGGGGGCGTGCACGACGACGCCCCCGCCGGCGTACATGCCGACGTGGTGCCTGTCGCTGTAGAAGATCACCAGGTCTCCGGGCCGGGCTTCGGCGAGGCTCACCCGCCGGCCGGCCGTGGCCTGCGCCTGCGAGGTCCGCGGCAGGGTCACTCCGGCCTGCCGCCACGACCAGTACATCAGACCGGAGCAGTCGAAGGTGCCGGGGCCGGTCGATCCGTAGACGTAGGGGGAGCCGATCTTGGAGAGGGCGGCGGCCAGCGCGGCGGCGGCCCGGTCGGAGGAGGGCGGCTGGTCGCCGAGGTCGATCCGGTCGGTGCCGCGGGTGGCGCGCTGCCGGGCCGCCCGGGCGTCGTCGGCCGTCAGCCGGGCCCGCTCGGCGGGGGCGAGGCCGTTCAGCAGCCGCTGGGCCGTGGCCAGCCGCTCGCGGACCTCGTCCTTGGCGGCGGACAGCCGCTGCCTGGCCCGCTCCAGCTCGTCGAGCTTGGCGCCGGCCTCGTGCCGGCGCTCGTCGAGCCGCCGGGCCCGCTCGGCCAGCTCGCGCAGCCGGTCGCCCTGCCGGGCGGTGGCCTGTTCGAGCGAGCGGGCGCCGGTCAGGTAGCCGGCCGGGTCCTGGTCGAGCATCAGCCGGACGGCGGGGTCGATGCCCTGGGAGCGGTACTCGGCGGCGGCGACGGCGCCCAGGTCGCCACGCATCCGGTTCAGCTCCTCCTGCCCGGCGGCGACCTGGTCCTGGAGGGCGCCGGCCTCGGCCTGGAGCCGCCGCTGCTGCTCCAGCGCGGCGTTGCACTGCTCGGAGGCCCGCTCGGCCTCCTCGTAGAGCTGGTCGACCCGGGCCTTGACCTCGCCGCGGTTGGGCGGGTCGGCGGGGCTGAGCGGGGCCGCGGCGGCCCCGCCCACGGTCAGGCCGAGCGCGCCGGTGGCGGCGGCGGTGAGCGCCAGGGCGCGGGCGAGGCGCTGGACGCCGGGCAGTGGGGTGCGGCGGGGCACGGACACGCGCGACGGCTCCGTTCTGCGGCCGGCCTCCGCCGCCGCCCGCGGTCGGACGGCCGTCCTCGCGGGGGCCCGGGGGCAGAGGTTAGCGATTCCGGCCGATCCAGTCCAAACCCCGACAGCACCGAATATTTGACCCCTAATCGGGCATTCGCACGAGAACGGCCCGGCACCCCGTACGGGGTACCGGGCCGGGGCCTCGACGGAGCGTCAGATCCGGACGATCCGGTTGATCGGCATGGCGGTCGCCGACTCGTAGCGGACCTGCGCGCCGGTGTGCGGGGCGTGGATGATCTGCCCGTTGCCGACGTACATGCCGACGTGGTGCTGGTCGCCGTAGTAGATGATCAGGTCGCCCGGGCGGGCGTTGGCGATGTTGGTGCCGAGGCTGGTGCCGGCCCCGGCCTGCGCCTGCGAGGTGCGCGGGATCGACACCCCGGCCTGCTTGTAGGCCCACTGCATCAGCCCGGAGCAGTCGAAGGTGCTCGGCCCGGCCGCGCCGTAGGAGTACCAGCTGCCCAGCTTGGAGGCCGCCGCGCCGACCGCGTTGCCCGAGAAGCTGGAGGACGCCGGGGCGTTCAGCTCCGCCCGGCCGCTGTCGCGGGAGGCCCGCGGCTGCTGCTGCTGTTGCTGCTGCTGGGCGGAGTCGGCCTTCGCCTTGGCGTCCGCGGCGGCCTTGGCCTCGGCGGCGGCGAGCTGCTCGCGCTCCTGCTGGGTCAGCGTGTTGAGCAGTTCCTGGGCCTTGGCCAGCTTCGCCTGGACGTCCTCCTTGTCGGCCTTGAGGGCCTTGGTGGTGGTGTCCAGTTCGGCGAGCTTGGTCTCGGCCTCCTTGCGCTGCGCGTCGAGCTTGGCCTGCTCGTTCTGGAAGGTCTTGAGCAGGTCGGCCTGGGTGGAGCCGACCGCGTTCAGCGCGCCGGCCTGGCCCAGGAAGGTGTCCGGGCTGCTGGAGAGCATCAGCTGCATGGTCTGCGGCATGGTGCCGGTGCGGTACTGCTCGGCGGCGATGCCGGCCAGCGACTCCCGGGCGGAGGTCACCTGCTCCTGCTGCCGGGCGAGCTGGTCCTGGAGCTGGCCGACCTGCTTCTGCAGGTCCTGCTGCTTCTCGACCGAGGCGTTGAGCGCCTCCGTCTTCACCTCGGCCTGCTCGTTGAGCTCGTCGACCTGGGCCTTGACCTGGTCCTTGGTCGGTGCCGGGTCGGCGTGCGCCCCGCCCTGGGCGGAGAGCGCCACGGCAGCGGCGGCGGTGGCAGTGAGAATCGAGACCCGGGCACGGCCGACGGGCTTGGGACGGCGATGGGACGCCACGAAGGCGGACTCCTTCTTCCTCACACCGCCTACCGGGTGAGCTGACGGGTTCGGGCTGGAAGAGATGCCCTACGGCGCTTCACCGACCGCGCGCGGCGGTCGGCCCGGCGCCGATTCACCCCGGGGGAACGTGGTTCCCCGGCTCCGTTCGACAGCACCCCCGCAGGGGTATCCCCGTCGGCAGACCCGGTGTTGACGGTCTGCCCGCTGCGTCACGGACTCGGCGGCGACCTCCGCCGCCGCCCCCCTTGGGCGATCGACACTGCGGTGGTCGAAGCACGACCCTAGTAACCGATCCGTGATCCGTTCAAATCCTTGTCGGAAAAAAATCTGATTCTGAATCAAATACCTCGACACATATGACCGAACGTGATCGATTCACTACCCAGCACGGAGCAATTCTCACCCTGCGGCCGAGAAACACCACACCCGGGCGTGTCACGGATCACAGCGGGATCTCGACCGGCCCGGGCGTGTCACGGTACGTCAATTGTCGCCCGACGGGGCGTTTGTCCGATTCGCCGGACCGTCGGTCGGCCCCGACCAGACCCAACCGGACCCGGTCAGACCCGGCGGATGGTGGAGATCGGCAGGGTGTCGACCTTCATCGTCTTCACCACGTCACCGGTGCGCGGCGCGTGCACCACCAGGCCGTTGCCGATGTACATGCCGACGTGGTGCCGGTCGCCGTAGTAGATGACCAGGTCGCCGGGCTGCGCGTTGTGCCAGTCGGTGCCCACGTTGGTGCCGTAGCTGCCCTGCGACTGCGAGGTGCGCGGCAGCGAGACGCCGGCCTGCTTGTACGCCCACACCATCAGGCCCGAGCAGTCGAAGGTGCTCGACCCGGTGGCGCCCCACACGTACGCCGAGCCCTGCTTGCCGAGCGCGGCCGCCACCGCGGTCGCCGCGTAGCCGCTGGCCGGCGGCAGGGTGGACGGGTCCACCCGGGAGGCGCTGCGCGAGGCGGTGCCGCCGCCCGAGCCGCGGAGGATGGAGGCGCGGTCCGCGGCGTTCAGCTTGGAGAGCAGCTTCTGCGCCTCGGCGAGCTTGGCGTTCACGTCGTTCTTGGCGTCGTTGAGCGCCTGGGTCTGGCTGTCCAGCTCCTGGAGGACCTGGGAGGCCTCCTGCTTCTGCTGGTCCAGGCGGCGCTGCTGGTCCTTGAGCGACTTGAGCGTCTCGGCCTGGGTGCTGGCCGCCTGCCCGAAGGAGGTGGCCTGGGTGAGGTACTGGTCCGGGTTCGAGGAGAGCATCAGCTGCATCGACGGGTCGACGCCGCCCTGCCGGTACTGGTCGCCGGCCACCGCCGCCAGCCCGGAGGCCAGCTCGGTCAACTGCTCCTGGCCGCGGGCCACCTGGTCCTGCAGGTCGTCGGCCTGCTTGCGGAGCTGGTCGGCCCGCTCCTTGGCGCCGTTGTACTTCTCGGCGGACTGCTCCTGCTCCTCCAGCAGCTTGTCGACCTGCGCCTTCACCTCGTCCTTGTTCGGCTGGGCCGGGGCGGCGTGCGCGCTGGCCTGGGCCGTCAGGGCGACCGCGGTCGCGGCGGCAGCGGTGAACACGGAGATCCGCGCACGGCTCGGCTGCTTGGGACGGCGGTGGGAGGCCAAGGGGGAGCTCCTTCTTCCTGCTGGACTCACCCCGACGAGTGATGGTCCGGAATATAGGTTTGACGCCAGACCCTAGTGAAGTCCCCGCCCCCGCGTCCACTCCCGGGGGCTTTCGGATGCCCACCCCCGCCCCCTTTCACGGGACCGTCACACTCCGGCCGCCCGGGGGCCCGCCGACCACCCCTCAGCTGCGCGCCAGCCGGTTCAGCAGCAGCACCGAGGCCACCGGCCGCGCCCCCGCCTTGCGGACCCCGTCGGCGACCTCCCGGTCGGCGGAGACCACCACCACCGGACGGCCCTGCGGCTCGGCCCGCACCAGCCGGCGGATCAGCTCGTCCGCGGTCTCCCCGGTCCGGCTGAAACGCACCCGCACCCCGCGCGGCGGGGCCATGATCACCGGCACGTCCAGGTCCTGGCCGTCGAACACGCAGGTCACCTCGGCCTGGGTGCGCTGGGCCAGCATCGCCAGCCCGCCCAGCAGCCGCATCCGCTGCTGCTCCAGCGGCAGTTGGGGGTAGCCGGTCTTGGTCACGTTGTAGCCGTCCACCACCAGGTGGACCTGCGGGATGGCCAGCAGCTGGTCCAACAGCGCCGGGTCGTCCTCGGCCAGGCCGCGCCGGGCCACGTCGTGCGGCGAGGCCGAACCGGGCTCGACCGCCTCCACCAGGTCGGCCGGGCGCAGCGCGGTCACCGGCAGCGCCAGCTCGCGCTGGAGGCCCTGGGCCGACTGCAGCACGCTGTCCAGCAGCAGCCGCAGCCGCATGTCCTCGACGCTGCGGCCCTCCCGGGCGGTGCGCCGCCCGCTCTCCACCGCGGCCTCCAGCTCGGCGACCCGGTGCCGCAGCCGCCGGGCCTCGCTCTCGGCGGCGCTGCGCTCGGCGGCGGCGGCGGCCCGGGCCTCGGCCAGCTCCCCGGCCAGCCGGCGGTTCTCGGCCTGCGCCCGCCGGGTGTCCGCCTCCAGCGAGCGGACCTTCTTGCGCAGCGACTCCGCCTCCCGGCGCACCCCCTCGGCCTCGGCCCGGTGCCGCTCCAGCTCGCCGCGGGCCGCGGCCCGGGCCTCGGCCAGCTCCTCCTGGAGCTTCTCGGCCAGCCGGGCGGCCTCGGCGGCGGCGCCCTCGGCGTCGACCCGCTCGGCCTCCTCGCCGGCCTCCTCCACCAGCCGGGCCCAGCCGGACGGGCGGACCAGGTAGGCGGCGGCGGCCACGTCCATCGGGTCGGCGGCGGCCGGGACGGCGCCCGACTCCAGGGCCTGCACCAGGTCGGGCTGGCCGAGCCGCAGCCGTTCGGCTATCCGGACCCGGAACGCCGGGTCCGACTCCAGCGCGGCGGCCAGCGCGGTCGCCGCGTACTTGGCCCGCCGGGCCGGGGTGAACTTGGCGTACGGGCGCAGCGAGGCGGGCAGCTCGGCCGGGGCGATGCCGCCGAGCGCGTCCGAGGCGATGCCGACCACCCGCCGGCGCACGCCCTCGGGCAGGGGGCGCCCGGCCGTCTCCGCCGCGTCGTCCCGGGCCGGGGCGGGCGCGGTCCCGTCCGGGCCCGCCGGCGCGTTCGCTGCCTCCGCCACTGTCCTCGGCTCCGATCCTGGTCCTGGCGGGCCCTCCCGGCGGGTGCCGGGCGGGGGTTGGTGTCCGCCGCTGCTGCCAATTGTCCCGTCTACCGTGCCGCTCCGACAGCACCCCGCCGACGAGTGCGCCCCGCGCCCCCGTCCGGGCCGGACGGGAACGCGGGGCGGTGGGGACGGCGTCAGCCCTGCTGGGCCCCGCCCTCCGCGGACTCCTCGGCGCCGGGGCGGGCCACCAGCTCGACCTGGTCGACGGCGTTGCACCAGCGGCAGCGCACGGACTCGATGGTCTCCGCGAGCACCTGGGTCTCCTCGACCTTGGACTCGCCGGAGAGGTCGAAGTGCAGGAAGTCGGTCACCCGGGACGAGCGGGTGACGTCGAAACGGGTCAGGTTGCCGCACAGGGTGCAGCGCCAGCGGGTCTCGGCGGTCGGCGCGGCAATGCTCATCAGTGGTCCCTCTCGGCTGGTCCCGGTTCCGGGCCTCCAGCCTATTGCCTGCCGCCGGACGGGCGGATCACCGGTCCACAGCCCGGACGCTCACCCGACCGGAGCAGCGCCCGGTGTCGCGGGTGCGCCCCCGAGGAATGCTGACCGGCATGGTGCTCTCCGCCCCCGCCCGGGCCGGTTCGCCGGCGGCCGAGCGGGCCGCCCGCACCCCGGTCGCCGGCTACCTGCTGATCGCCCTGGCCGCGCTGGCCATGCTGCTCGGCCCGTCCGGCCCGAACCCGCTGTACGGCAGCGGCGACGCCCGGGCCTGCGCCGAGCAGCGCTACGAGCACCGCTGGGGCGCCGTCCCGGCCGAGCTGCTGGGGGGCCGTCCGCTGACGGCGGCCCAGCTGTCGGCGCTCCCCCCGGCGGCGCCCGGCTGCGTGCTGCCGGCCACCCCCGGCAAGATCCCCGAACTGTCGGTGCTGACCGCGCTGTTCGTCCACGCGGGCTGGCTGCACCTGGTGGGCAACCTGCTGTTCCTGTTCGTCTTCGGCCCGGCCGTGGAGGCCCGGCTGGGCCGGGTCCGCTTCCTGGTCGGCTACCTGGCGATCGGCTACCTGGCCACCTACGGCTACGCGCTGGCCGAGGCGGGCACCCCGGACGCGGTGCGGGCGCTGGTCGGCGCGTCCGGCGCGATCGCCGGGGTGCTGGGCGCGTTCCTGCGGCTGTACCCGAGGGCCCGGGTGACCACGCTGGTGCCGGCCCTGCTCTTCCTCCCGCTGCGCTTCCCGGCCTGGCTGGTGCTCGGCCTGTGGTTCGCGCTGCAGTTCTGGTCGGTCACCTCCGGCGGCGACGGGGTGGCCTACCTGGTGCACGTGATCGGCTTCGTGACGGGCTGGCTGTTCGCGTGGGCCGCCCGTCCGGCGGGCGATACCCTGGGCGCACCTTCTCGAACAGGAGTCGTCCAGTGATCACCGCGATCGTCCTCATCAACACCGACGTCGACCGGATTCCCGAGATCGCCGAGGCGATCGCCGCCATCGAGGGCGTCAGCGAGGTCTACTCCGTCACCGGCACCTACGACCTGGTCGCGATGGTCCGGGTCCGCAACCACGAGGACCTGGCCGAGGTGATCCCCGGCCGCCTCAACAAGGTCCCGGGCGTCTCCAACACCGAGACCCACATCGCCTTCCGCACCTACTCCCAGCACGACCTGGAGGCCGCGTTCTCGCTCGGCCTGGACGGCTGAGCGCTCAGCGCTGCTGCTGGGTGTCGACCACGCAGCGGCCGCCCTCGTTGCGGTAGGTCCACTTCGCGCCGTCGCTGACCAGCTCGCGCACCGCGGTCAGGAACCGGTCCAGGTGCTCGACGGGCGTCCCGGCGCCGAAGCTGACCCGGATCGCGTTCAGGCTGCGCTCCCCCGGCAGCGAGGACTCCGGCGCCCCGCACTCGCTCGGGGCGCTTTCCTCGCCGCCGAGCAGGGTGCGCACCAGCGGGTGCGCGCAGAACAGCCCGTCCCGGACGCCGATGCCGTACTCGGCGGAGAGCGCGGCCGAGAAGTGCGAGCTGTTCCAGCCGCGCACCACGAACGACACCACGCCGACCCGGTCCGCGCCCTCGCCGAACAGGCTGAGCACCCGCACCTCGGGGATCGCCGCCAGGCCCTCGGTCAGCTTGGCCACCAGCGCCCGCTCGCGGGCCTCCAGCGCCTCGAAGCCGGCCTCGTCCAGCGCCCGGCAGGCCGAGGCGATCGCGTACGCGCCGATCACGTTCGGCGAACCGGCCTCGTGCCGCGCCGGGCCGGTGTGCCACTCCACCGCCACCGAGCCGTCCAGCTCGCGGGCCACCGTCCGGCTCGCCCCGCCGCCGGCCAGGTACGGCTCCGCGGCGTCCAGCCAGTCCGAGCGGCCCGCCAGCACTCCGGCGCCGAACGGCGCGTACAGCTTGTGCCCGGAGAACGCCACCCAGTCGACGTCCAACTCCCGCACCGAGACCCGGTGGTGGGGCGCCAGCTGGGCCGCGTCCAGCACCACCCGGGCGCCGTAGCGGTGCGCGACGGCGGTCAGCTCCCTGACCGGCCACAGCTCGCCGGTCACGTTCGACGCCCCGGTCACGCAGAACAGCTTCGGCCCCTCGGCCGCCCCCAGCAGCGCCTCCTCCAGTGCCGCCACCGCCTCCGCGTGCGACCGCGGCGCCCGCAGGTAGCGCACCGTCAGGCCCTCGCGCCGCCACGGCAGCAGCGAGGCATGGTGCTCGGTCTCGAACGCGAACACCTCGGTCCCGGCCGGGACCGCTCCCGCCAGCAGGTTCAGCGAGTCGGTGGTCGCCCGGGTGAACACCACCTGGTCCCCGTCCCGCAGGCCCAGGAACTCGGCGACGGTCCGCCGGCTCTGCTCGAACAGGTCGGTCGACAGCTGCGACAGGTACCCGGCCCCCCGGTGCACCGACCCGTAGTACGGCGCGTACGCCGCGACGTCGTCCCACACCCGCTTCAGCGCCGGGGCGCTCGCCGCGTAGTCCAGCGCCGCGTAGCCGACCTTCTCGCCGGAAGCCAGCGGCACCTCGACGTCCCCGCCCAGCACCGCCAGCGGCTCGCAGATCTCGGTGGTCACAGACATGGGTGCACTCCTCCACAGGGTCAGGACCCCGGAGGAGCTGCACCGGAAGTCCGCGCTTGCCGCGCGGACTGGTCGCCGCACGGCCTGGTCCTCACCCAGGGCACCCCGCCACGGACGGAGGGTTGCCGGACAGCCAGCTGGGGCTTCGCGCTGTCACTCATGACCTGGCGAAAACAGTACACGAGACGCGTCCCGTCTCAACACCCGTCCACATGGCGAGAAGGCGCGGGGCGGCCGAGGGGCCGGGGGAACGACGGCCCCGGCCCCCGGACGGGCGTCCGCTACGCCTGCGTCGCCTCCGCCCAGCGCTTCAGCAGCGCCCCCGCCGCCCCCGAGTCGATCGCCGCCGCGGTCCGCTCCATCGCCGCCGCGATCTGCGCGGTGAGCGGCGCCTCCCCCAGCTCCAGCGCGACCAGCGCGGCCGCGCTGTTGAGCAGGACGGCGTCCCGCACCGGTCCGCGCTCGCCGTTCAGGACCCGCCGGGCGACGTCCGCGTTGTGCTCGGCGTCGGCGCCGCGCAGGGCCTCGATGCCGACCAGCTCGATCCCCACCTCGCGCGGGTCGAACCCGGTCTCCGTCACCTCGCCGCCGCGGATCACCCAGACGTGCGAGGTGGTGGTGACGGTCAACTCGTCGAGCCCGTCGTCCCCCCGGAAGACCAGCCCCTGCGCGCCGCGCCGGGCCAGCACGCCGGCGATCAGGCCGGCCAGCCGGGTGTCGAAGCAGCCGACGGCGTGCGAGGTGACCTTGGCCGGGTTGGTGAGCGGGCCGAGGATGTTGAAGACCGTCGGGACGGCCAGTTCGGCCCGCGCCTGGGCGGTGTGCCGCATCGAGGGGTGGAACCTGGCGGCGAAGCAGAAGGTCAGGCCGACCTCCTCGGCCACCGCCGCGACCCGGTCGGCGGGCAGTTCCAGGTTGATGCCGAGGCGGCCGAGCACGTCGGAGGAGCCGGAGGCCGAGGAGGAGGCCCGGTTGCCGTGCTTGACCACCTTCGCCCCGGCGGCGGCCGCGACCACCGCGGACATGGTGGAGATGTTGACCGTCCTGGCCCGGTCGCCGCCGGTGCCGACGATGTCGACCGCCGGGCCGGGGATGTCCAGCGGCACCGCGTGCGCGTACATCGCCTCGACCAGGCCGGCGATCTCCTCGACCGTCTCGCCCTTGCCGCGCATCGCGATCAGGAAGCCGCCCACCTGGACGGGGCTGGCCTCGCCGCTCATGATCCGGTCCATCGCCCAGGCGGTGTCGGCCTGCGAGAGGTCGTTGCCCTGGAGCAGCGAGCTGAGCAGGTCGGGCCAGGTGCGGACCACCTGCGCGGGCTCGCTACCGCCGTTCGCAGAGTGCGCGTTCACCATGGCTGACTCCAGCTCTCGTCATCGTCCCGGAGGAATCCCGAAGAAACGACGTCAGCCTATCGAGCGAGCGGGGACGGCCGCCCCGGGTTGCCGCCCCCTTCTCTCCAGCTGAGACGCGGCGGCGCCGGTCAGCGCCCGGCGGGCGCCCGCCGGGCGAGCCGGGCCCGCAGCAGCGCGGTCGCGGCGTCGGCGAGGCCGACCGGGTCGACCGGGTGGGAGATCGCGGCGTCGGCCCGGCTCCAGGCGGCGAGCCAGGAGTCCTGCGGCCGGCCGATCACCACCAGGACCGGCGGGCAGCCGTAGATCTCGTCCTTCAGCTGCCGGGTCAGGCCGAGACCGCCGACCGGGGCGGCCTCGCCGTCCAGGACGCAGAGGTCGACGCCGCCCTTCTCCAGGGCCCGCAGCACCGCGGGCGCGGTGGCGCACTCCAGGTAGTCGAGGGCGGGGACGTCCGCGGCGGGCCGCCGGCCGAGGGCGAGGGTCACCTGCTCACGGGTGTTGCGGTCGTCGCTGTAGACGAGAACGGTGAGCGTCTCGTCGGAGTGCTGCGCCATGGCCCCTGCTTCCTGGTGCTCGTCCTCTTATATGTGTGCTCACGCCGGGCGGCCCCGACCGAACGGCCCAGTGTGACCCGGGCCACGTCCTTGGACGGATGCTACTCCCGCGCGCCCGTCCTGCGGAGACCCCGACGCGATCTCGCTCAAGCCGCCGCGCCCGGGAGTCACTCCGGCGGCCCAGCGCGCTCACCCGCTCGAACAACCGTCAGAAAACGGGCGGTGCGCGAGGCGGGCATACCTCACGCACCGGACACTCCGAGGGAGACCCCCCGGCGTGAAGACGGAATAAGGGACCGACATAATGTCCGTCGTGGCGACAGCAACAGCAACAGAAACCGGACACGCGCACGGAGCGGTCAACAGGCCGAACCTGGTCAGCGTCGGAACCATTGTCTGGCTGAGCTCGGAGCTGATGTTCTTCGCGGCCCTGTTCGCGATGTACTTCACCCTCCGCTCGGTCAAGGGTGCCGAGTTCTGGCACGAGAAGGCCCATGCCCTCAACGTGCCGTTCTCCTCGGTCAACACCACGATCCTGGTGCTCTCCTCGCTCACCTGCCAGCTCGGCGTGTTCGCCGCCGAGCGCGGTGACGTGAAGAAGCTGCGCTCGTGGTTCACGATCACCTTCGTGATGGGCGCCATCTTCATCGGCGGCCAGATCTTCGAGTACACCGAGCTGGTCAAGAAGGACGGCCTGTCGCTGTCCTCGGACCCGTACGGCACGGTGTTCTACCTGACCACCGGCTTCCACGGACTCCACGTGACGGGTGGTCTGATCGCCTTCCTGCTGGTCCTCGGACGGACCTACGCGGCGCGGCGGTTCACCCACGAGCAGGCAACCGCGGCGATCGTGGTGTCGTACTACTGGCACTTCGTCGACGTCGTGTGGATCGGCCTGTTCGCGACCATCTACCTGATCAAGTAACAGCCGCCCCGCCCCTGACCCGGCGTCACCTTCGACGCCTGGGAGTCGGGGGCAGGCTGCTGCCGACCAGATCCTGACACCGGGGTTATTCCGTGAAAAAGCTCTCCGCACGACGGCGCCACCCACTGGCGGCGGTCGTCGTTCTACTTCTCGCCCTGGCGGCCACCGGGGGGCTGTACGCCGCTTTCGCGCCCGCCGAGAAGGCGCAGGCCGACAGCTCGGCGCAGTCGCTCGCCATCGACGAGGGCAAGAAGCTCTTCGCCGTCGGCTGCTCCTCCTGCCACGGCCTGAACGGCCAGGGCACTTCTGACGGCCCGTCGCTGGTCGGCGTCGGTTCCGCGGCGGTCGACTTCCAGGTCGGCACCGGCCGCATGCCGGCCCAGCAGCCGGGCGCCCAGGTCCCGCGCAAGAAGACCATCTACTCCCAGGCCGAGATCGACCAGCTGGCCGCCTACGTGGCCTCGCTGGGCCCGGGCCCGGTCGCTCCGGACAGCAAGCAGTACCAGCCCTCCGACGACCCGGTGACCAACGCCGAGCAGGTCGCCAAGGGCGGCGAGCTGTTCCGCACCAACTGCGCCCAGTGCCACAACTTCGCCGGCAAGGGCGGCGCGCTGACCAACGGCAAGTACGCGCCGTCGCTGGAGGGCGTGGACGCGAAGCACATCTACGAGGCCATGCAGACCGGCCCGCAGAACATGCCGTCCTTCCCCGACACCACCATGCCGGAGGAGCAGAAGCGCCAGATCGTGGCCTTCGTCCGCCACACGAACGACGAGCCCAACCCCGGTGGTCTCGCGCTGGGCAGCCTCGGTCCGGTGACCGAGGGCCTGTTCGGCTGGATCTTCGGTCTCGGCGCGCTGATCGCGATCGCGATCTGGGTCGCCGCCCACACCACCAAGGCCAAGAAGTCATGAGCCACGACATGTCAGAGAACCTGCCCGAGGCGCACGACGCCTCCCACGGCACGGCCGTCGCCACCCACGGCGACCCGTTCGCCGACCCGGGCCTGCCGGCCCACGAACCGCGTCGGACCGACATCGACGAGCGGGCCGCCAAGCGGGCCGAGCGCCAGGTGTCGCTGCTGTTCGTGGTCTCGATGCTGGCGACCGTCGGCTTCATCGCGTCCTACGCGTCGATCGACGCCGACAAGCTGGTCTACATCTTCCCGCTGGGCCACGTCAGCGCGCTCAACTTCGCCCTGGGCATGACCCTCGGCGTGGCGCTGTTCTGCATCGGCGCGGGCGCGGTCCACTGGGCCCGCACCCTGATGTCGGACCACGAGATGCCGGCCGAGCGCCACCCGATCGAGGCCGACGACGACGTCCGCAACGACGTCATCGAGCAGTTCAGGACGGGTGCCGCGGAGTCCGGCTTCGGCCGCCGCAAGATGATCCGCAACACCCTGATCGGCTCGATGGCCCTGGTGCCGCTGTCCGGCGTGGTGCTGCTGCGCGACCTCGGCCCGCTGCCGGAGAAGAAGCTGCTCCACACCAACTGGGTGGAGGCGACCCCGGCCCAGCCGATCAAGCTCGTCAACATGAACACCGACGAGCCGATGAAGCCCGAGGACATCGTCCAGGGCTCGCTCACCTTCGCGAAGCCCGAGGGCCTCGAGGAGTCGGCCGAGGACTTCCAGCAGCGGATCGCCAAGGACGCCCTGATGCTCATCCGGATCGCCCCGGAGGACATCAAGGACGACAAGTCCCGCGAGAAGGGCTTCGAGGGCATCCTCGCCTACTCGAAGATCTGCACCCACGTCGGCTGCCCGATCTCGCTGTACGAGCAGCAGACCCACCACGCGCTCTGCCCCTGCCACCAGTCGACCTTCGACCTGGCGGACGGCGCTCGCGTCATCTTCGGCCCGGCCGGCCACCCGCTGCCGCAGCTGAAGATCACCACCGATGAGCAGGGCTACCTGGTCGCCACCGGCGACTTCGACGAGCCCGTCGGCCCGAGCTACTGGGAGCGTCCGCGATGAGTTCCGCAAGCGGCACCAACACCGGCGCCTCCAAGCCGGCCAGCACCCGCGCCAAGCCCGCCAACAAGGCCGAGGCCGCTGCCGACTGGGTGGACGGCCGGGTCGGGATCTACTCCCTGGCCAAGGCCAACCTGCGCAAGATCTTCCCGGACCACTGGTCCTTCATGCTCGGTGAGATCTGCCTCTACAGCTTCATCATCATCATCCTCACGGGTGTGTACCTGACGCTGTTCTTCAAGCCGAGCATGGCCGAGACCGTCTACCACGGCTCGTACCTGCCGCTGAACGGCATCCGGATGTCGGAGGCGTACGCCTCCACGATGAACATCAGCTTCGAGATCCGCGGCGGTCTGCTGATCCGGCAGATCCACCACTGGGCCGCCCTGGTCTTCGTGGCCGCGATGCTCGTGCACATGATGCGCGTCTTCTTCACCGGCGCCTTCCGCAAGCCGCGCGAGATCAACTGGGTCTTCGGCTTCCTGCTGCTGGTCCTGGGCATGTTCGACGGCTTCTTCGGCTACTCGCTGCCCGACGACCTGCTGTCCGGCACCGGCATCCGCTTCATGGAGGGCGCGATCCTGGCGGTGCCGATCGTCGGCACCTACATCCAGATGTTCCTGTTCGGCGGCGAGTTCCCGGGCACCGACATCGTCCCGCGCTTCTTCACCATCCACGTGCTGCTCATCCCGGGCATCATGCTGGGCCTGCTGGTCGCGCACCTGATCCTGGTCTTCTACCACAAGCACACCCAGTGGGCGGGCCCGGGCAAGACCGAGAAGAACGTCGTCGGCATGCCGCTGATGCCGATCTACATGGCGAAGGCCGGCGGCTTCTTCTTCCTGGTGTTCGGCATCATCGCGGCGATGTCCGCGATCGCCACGATCAACCCGATCTGGGCCTACGGCCCGTACCGTCCGGACCAGGTGTCGACCGACGCCCAGCCCGACTGGTACATGGGCTTCTCCGAGGGCCTGATCCGCATCATGCCGGGCTGGGAGATCTCGGTCTGGGGCGGCCACACGCTGAACCTCGGCGTGATGGTCCCGCTGGCGGTCTTCCCGATGGTCCTGGTCGCGATCGCGATCTGGCCGTTCATCGAGTCCTGGGTCACCGGCGACAAGCGCGAGCACCACATCCTGGACCGCCCGCGCAACGCCCCGGTCCGCACCGCGTTCGGCGCGGCCTGGATCTCGCTGTACCTGATCCTGCTGGTCGGCGGTGGCAACGACCTGTTCGCCACCCACCTGCACCTGTCGATCAACACGATCACCTACACGGTGCGCATCGGCTTCTTCGTGGTCCCGGTCCTCACCTTCTTCGTCACCAAGCGCTGGTGCCTCGGCCTCCAGCGCCGCGACAAGGAGAAGGTGCTGCACGGCCGCGAGTCCGGCGTCATCAAGCGCCTGCCGCACGGCGAGTTCGTCGAGGTGCACACCCCGCTGGCGCCGAAGGACCTGCACACCCTCACCGCCCACGAGCAGCCCCAGCCGCTGGAGCTGCCCGCCGAGACGGACGAGAACGGCGTGGCCCGCAAGGCCGGCGTGATCACCAAGACCCGGGTGAAGCTCTCCGAGGGCTTCTACGGCGAGGGCAACCAGATCGCCAAGCCCACCACCGAGGAGTACCACGAGATCACCAGCGGCCACGGCCACCACTGATCCCGGGTAGCTGTCCCGCCACGTCAGAACCCCCCTCCGGCTCCGGCCGGAGGGGGGTTCTGGCATCTCGGGCCGGAGCCCGACCTGACGCCCTGTTATGTTGACCGGGTGCACGTGGCGATCGATCACCAGTCCCCCACCCCGCCCTACGAGCAGGTCCGCTCGCAGATCGCGGCCCGGGCCCGCACCGGCGAGCTCCCGGTCGGCCTGAAGCTCCCCACCGTCCGCGCGCTGGCCGAACAGCTCGGCCTGGCCGCGAACACGGTGGCCCGCGCCTACCGCGAGCTGGAGGCCGACGGGGTGGTCGAGACCCGCGGCCGGGCCGGCACCACCATCGCCCCCACCGGGGACACCTCGCACCGCCTGGCCGCCACCGCCGCCGCCGAGTACGCGGCCCGCGCCGCCCGCCTCGGCCTCACCCGCGACGAGGCACTGGCCGCGGTCGCCACCGCCCTGGACGCGGCCTACCGCTGACCCGCGGCGGACAGCGGCGAGGTCCGCCCGGCGGGAGCCTCGCTCCCCGGGCGGACCTCGCCGCGCCTCACCGGCCCGTCGGGCTCGCGCTCGGACCGGGGTTGACGCTGGGGGCGGGCATCGCGTTCGCCGCGTCCCCGGACGCCGCCGTGCTGACCGGCTTGCCCAGCGCGCTGTGCTTCACGTACTCGTCGAAGCCGATGTTCCAGTCGCCGAACCCGTTGCCGAACGGCTCCATGTCGTGGCCCTTGCTGTTGACCACCTGCACGATGTCGCCGACCCGGGTGTTGTCGAAGAACCACTTGGCCTCGTCGGTGCTCATCCCGGTGCAGCCGTGGCTGACGTTCTCCTTGCCCTGCGACGACACGGACCACGGCGCGGCGTGGACGTACTCGCCGCTCCAGGTGACCCGGGTCGCCCACTTCACGTCCAGGTCGTAGGCCTCGCTGCTGCCGGCCGCGATGCCGATGGTCTCGCTGCTCATCCGGACGTCGGACTCCTGCCCGAGCACCACCTTGACGCCGTTGCGGGTGTCGAAGCCGGGCTTGCCGGTGGTGACCGGGATGGTCTTCACCACCTCGCCGTTGCGCTTGTACGTCAGCTGGTCGGTGGCCGCGTCGACCAGCGCCTCGATCCGGTCGCCGGTGCGCAGGTCGAGGGTCTGCTCCTCGCCGCCGTAGACGCCGTCGGAGAGCGGGACGCCCGGCAGGTCGTAGGAGAGCTTGACGGTGGTGTTGGCGGGCCAGTAGTCCTGCGGCCGGAAGTGCAGGTTCTCGTCGTCGACCCAGTACCAGGCGCCGGTCACGGCGGGCTGCGAGGTGACGGTCAGCCCGCGTTCGATCTGCTGGCGGGCCGCCGGGTCGGTGACCGGCTCGGAGAGCTTGACGGTGAGCGGCTGGCCGACGCCGTAGACGCCGCTGCCGGAGCTGTCGGGGCCGAGTTCGGCGGTGACGACGTGCTGCGCCTCGGCGGTGGTGAAGGTGGAGCCGGTCTCGCCGTGGCCGCCCTTGCCGTCCTCGGCCGCGACCTTGACGGTGTACGCGGCGCCGGCCCGGAGCGGGTCGGTGGTCCGCCAGTGCTGCTGGTCGGCGGCGAGTTCGCCGGCCACCGGCTTCCCGTCGGGGTCGGTGACGGTGACGGCGTCGAGTTTCGCGGTGCCGTCCGTGGTGACGCTGAACGCCTGTGCCGGGTCGGCCTGCTCCTCGGCGGCCGAGGTGTGGACCAGCGGGGTCACGTCGATCTGACGGGGCGACGAGTCCTTCTCCGCCGAGTCGTTGTCGGAGGAACAGGCCGCGGCGGGGGCCAGCACCAACATGGCGGCCAGCGCGGTCCGGGTACTGCCGGCTATCCGAGAGCCCTTCAACGGAACCTCCCAGGGGTGTGAACCTGCCTCAGAGCGTAGGAAGGCGTCACCCGGTCGGCACTCCGGGTAACCCGGTCGGGGGACGGACGCCCGGCCCGCCCCGGGAACGACGGGGGCCGGGCACCCCCGAGGGGGGTGCCCGGCCCGCCGTGCGGCTGCGCGGTCCGGAACCTACTGGTTCTGGTTCTCGCCGCGGTAGAACTCGAAGACCCAGCCGAACAGGCCGACCAGGAGGATCGGGATCGACCAGAACAGCAGCCACCAGCCGAAGACCACGCCGAGGAAGGCCAGCGCGCCGCCGATCGCCAGCGAGAGCGGCTGCCAGCTGTGCGGGGCGAAGAAGCCCAGCTCGCCGGCGTCGTCCGCGACCTCGGCCTCGGGGTTGTCGCCCGCGCCGGTGTCCACCCGCTTGGCGGTGAACGCCAGGTAGAAGCCGATGAAGGCGGCCAGGGCGAAGGCCAGGAAGAGCGCGGTGGTGCCGGCGGCCTCCAGGCCGTGGTCCGACTTACCGGTCCAGACCATGTAGGTGATGGCGATGGCCAGGATGAAGACGGCCAGACCGGCGAAGATCTTTCCCTGTTCCTTCATCGGGCGTCACCCTCATTCTTGCCCTTGCCCAGCGACGGACGGTCGTACTGCGCGGGGGTCACACCCTCGAAGTGCTTGGCCGGCTCACCGTGGTTCTCCAGGTAGTCCAGCGCGGCGATCTCCGGGTGGTGCAGGTCGAACGCCGGGGACTCGGAGCGAATCCGCGGCAGGGTGGTGAAGTTGTGCCGCGGCGGCGGGCAGGAGGTCGCCCACTCCAGCGAGCGGCCGTAGCCCCACGGGTCGTCGACGTTGACCTTCTCGCCGTACTTGGCGGTCTTCCAGACGTTGTAGAGGAACGGCAGGATCGACAGGCCGAGCAGGAACGAGCCGATGGTCGAGACGGTGTTCAG
Organism: Kitasatospora fiedleri; assembly: GCF_948472415.1. Classification (NCBI taxonomy): domain Bacteria; kingdom Bacillati; phylum Actinomycetota; class Actinomycetes; order Kitasatosporales; family Streptomycetaceae; genus Kitasatospora; species Kitasatospora fiedleri. The sequence goes on from NZ_OX419519.1 coordinate 2,184,204, forward strand.
CGTGGTGAAGCCGTCCGAGGCCAGGTAGTCGGCGTAGCGGCGGGGCATGCCCTCGGCGCCCAGCCAGTGCTGGACCAGGAAGGTGGTGTGGAAGCCGATGAACAGCGTCCAGAAGGTGATCTTGCCCAGGCGCTCGTCCAGCATCTTGCCGGTCATCTTCGGCCACCAGAAGTGGAAGCCGGCGAACATCGCGAAGACGACGGTGCCGAACACCACGTAGTGGAAGTGCGCGACGACGAAGTACGAGTCGGAGACGTGGAAGTCGATCGGCGGCGAGGCCAGCAGCACGCCGGTCAGGCCGCCGAACAGGAAGGTGACCAGGAAGCCGACCGTCCAGAGCATCGGGGTCTCGAAGCTCAGCGAGCCCTTCCACATGGTGCCGACCCAGTTGAAGAACTTCACGCCGGTCGGGACCGCGATCAGGAAGGTCATGAACGAGAAGAACGGCAGCAGCACCTGCCCCGTCACGTACATGTGGTGCGCCCACACCGTCACCGAGAGGCCGGCGATGGCGATGGTCGCGGCGATCAGGCCGGAGTAGCCGAACATCGGCTTGCGGCTGAACACCGGGATGATCTCGGAGACGATGCCGAAGAACGGCAGCGCGATGATGTAGACCTCGGGGTGGCCGAAGAACCAGAACAGGTGCTGCCAGAGCAGCGCGCCGCCGTTCGTCGGGTCGAAGACGTGCGCCCCGAACTTCCGGTCCGCCTCCAGCGCGAACAGCGCGGCGGCGAGGACCGGGAAGGCCAGCAGGACCAGCACGGCGGTCAGCAGGACGTTCCAGACGAAGATCGACATCCGGAACATCGTCATGCCGGGCGCGCGCATGCAGATGATCGTGGTGATGAAGTTGACCGCGCCGAGGATGGTGCCGAAGCCGGAGAAGGCCAGGCCCATGATCCACATGTCGGCGCCGACGCCCGGCGAGCGGACCGCGTCGCTCAGCGGCGAGTAGGCGAACCAGCCGAAGTCGGCCGCGCCCTGCGGGGTCAGGAAGCCCGCCACCGCGATGATCGAGCCGAACAGGTACAGCCAGTAGGCGAACATGTTCAGTCGCGGGAAGGCGACGTCGGGGGCGCCGATCTGGAGCGGCATGATCCAGTTGGCGAAGCCCGCGAACAGCGGGGTGGCGAACATCAGCAGCATGATCGTGCCATGCATGGTGAACGCCTGGTTGAACTGCTCGTTCGACAGGATCTGGGTGCCCGGGCGGGCCAGCTCGGCACGCATGACCAGGGCGAGCACGCCACCGATCAGGAAGAAGGCGAACGAGGTCGCCAGGTACATCGTGCCGATCGTCTTGTGGTCGGTGGTGGTGAGCCACTTGATGATCGCGTTGCCCGGCTTGCGCACCCGCGGAGTCCCCGAGGTGACGGCCCCGGCTCCCCCACCGGCCGCGGCGGGCTCGTTGAGGATGGTCACTTCTCTTCACTACTTCCCGTGGTGGGGAGGATGCCTGCGGGAACCGCGCCGGCCTGGCCCTTGTCGCGGAGTTCCTTGAGGTGCTGCTGGTACTCGTCGGCCGTGACGACCTTGACGTTGAACAGCATCCGCGAGTGGTCGACACCGCAGAGCTCGGCGCACTTGCCGCGGTAGGTGCCGAGCGCGGTCGGGGTGACCTGGAACTCGTTGACCACACCGGGCACGACGTCCATCTTCATCATGAAGTTGACGGGCCAGAAGTCGTGGATGACGTCGTTGGAGGTCAACCGGAACTTCACGGTCTCGTTGATCGGCAGGTAGAGCGTCGGAGGCTCCTTGGTGCTGCCGACCTCGTACGCGGCGGTGGTGCTCGCCGGGTCCGGGATCTCGGAGTTCTCGTAGTTGAACGCCCAACTCCACTGGAAGCCCACCACGTTGATCGTGTGCTGGGGCTTCGCGTCGACCTTCGTCAGGGTGGCCTCGTCGCGGGCGACGAAGTAGAACAGCACCGAGACGATGACGAGGGGACCGCGGTGTACAGCGCCTCGATGGGCACGTTGTACCGGGTCTGAGCGGGGACCTCCACCTTGGTGCGGCTGCGCCGGTGGAAGATCACGCTCCAGAGGATCAGACCCCACATCAATGCACCAACAACCAGAGCCGCGATCCACGAGCCCTGCCACATGTGAAGGACCAGCGGGCCTTCCTTCGTGACGGGACTGGGGAGGCCAAGCCTGGGCAGGTCGTTGGCCGAGCAGCCGGTGGCGGTCGCGATGACGAGGCCCAGTGCCAGCGCCTGAGGCAGCTTCCGCCGCATCGTGCGCCGCGGCGAGCGGTCGGAGCCGTTGGGACTCACGTAGCGCCTTCCCGAAGTCTCGCCCGGGAACGCACCACCGTCCGGAGTCCGTTGTCAGGTCTCCTCGGTGATCCGGCCACGGGCACGGTTTGAATGCTTATGCGGGCCAAACGCTACTCCATCCTTATGCGGCGCTCACGGGCAGCCCCCGGTAACGCGCCGCCCGGCTACCCGATCAGCCCCCGTGGGGTGAACCGCCCCCGCGGGGCGGACGGAGTCGCAGGTCATGGCGGACATCCGAGCCTCCCACGGCCGAACGGGCGACCGTCCTGCGACACGCGGGTGACGGAGCGTCGGCTCCCTGACGGGCCGGGAGGAATCACCCCGTAAGGGGCGCCGCGCGCGGTCGTCTACGGTGGCCCGGTGCCCTACTTCGACGCCGCCTCCACCGCCCCGCTGCACCCCGTCGCCCGGCAGGCCCTGCTCGCCGCCCTCGACGAGGGCTGGGCCGACCCGGCCCGGCTGCACCGCTCCGCCCGGCAGGCCCGGATGCTGCTGGACGCCGCCCGGGAGACCGTCGCCGAGGTGCTCGGCGCCCGGGCCGACGAGATCGCCTTCACCGGGTCCGGCACCCAGGCCCTCCAGTTGGGCGTCCTGGGCACCCTGCGCGGTCACCGCCGCCGCGGCGCCCACCTGGTGCACTCCGCCGTCGAGCACTCCGCCGTCCTGCACACCGCCGAACGCTGGGAGGCCGACGGCGGCAGCGCCACCGCCGTCCCGGTCGACCGCCACGGCCGGGTCGACGCCGGGGAGTTCGCCGCCGCGCTGCGCCCCGACACCGCGCTCGCCGTCCTGCAGTCCGCCAACCACGAGGTCGGCACCCTGCAGCCGGTGGCCGAGACCGCCGCGCTGCTCGGCGACGTCCCGCTGCTGGTGGACGCCGCGCAGAGCGCCGGGCGGCTGCCGGTGCCGGAGGGCTGGTCGGTGCTCACCGCGAGCGCGCACAAGTGGGGCGGGCCGGCCGGCGTCGGGGTGCTCGCGGTCCGCAAGGGCGTCCGCTACTCCTCGCCGCTGCCCGCCGACGACCGGGAGAACGGGCGGGTGCCCGGCTTCACCAACGTCCCGGCGATCGTCGCCGCCGCGGCCTCGCTGCGCGCCGTCCGGGACGGGGCGGCCGCGGAGAACGCCCGGCTGCGGGCGCTGGTCGAGGTGATCCGCCGCCGGGTCCCGGAGCTGGTGCCCGCCGTCGAGGTGGTCGGCCACCCCGAGCTGCGCCTCCCGCACCTGGTCACCTTCTCCTGCCTGTACGTGGACGGCGAGGTGCTGCTCACCGAGCTCGACCGGGCCGGCTTCGCGGTCAGCTCCGGCTCCTCCTGCACCTCCAGCACCCTGACGCCCAGCCACGTGCTGGCCGCGATGGGCGTCCTCACCGAGGGCAACCTGCGGGTCTCGCTCCCGGCCGGCACCAGCTCGGCCGAGGTCGACGCCTTCCTCGACGTGCTCCCCCGGGTGGTCGCCGGGGTCCGCGCCCCGCTCGGCCTCGACCTGCCCCCGGCGGGCAGCGCCGACGCGCTGGTCCTGGACGCCCTCGGCAAGCGCTGCCCGATCCCGGTCATCGAGCTCGCCAAGCACATCGGCGAGGTCGCCCCCGGCGGCCGCGTCGCCGTCCTGTCCGACGACGAGGCGGCCCGCCACGACATCCCCGCCTGGTGCGAGATGTGCGGCCACGCCTACGAGGGCGAGGCCCCCGCAGCGGAGTACGGGGGCGCCCGCGGCACCGCCTACCTGGTGCGCCGGGCCCGGCCGGAGCCGTCGGCCGGCCGGTAGCGGGCCGGCGGGCTAGAGCGCGATCCTGGTGCGGATGTCGGCCGCCGCCTCGGCGCCGTAGGCGGTCTCGAAGCGCTCCAGGAAGTGGCCGCCGCGCAGCTCGTACTCCTGGGTGCCGACGGTCTCGATCACCAGGGTGGCGAGCATGCAGCCGACCTGGGCGGCGCGCTCCAGGCCCAGCTCCCAGGAGAGCCCGGCCAGGAAGCCGGCCCGGAAGGCGTCGCCGACGCCGGTGGGGTCGGCCTTGCGCTCCTCGGCGGGGCAGCCGACCACGATGTCGGGCTCGCCCCGGCGCTGGATGCGGACGCCCTTGGGGCCGAGGGTGGTGACCCGGGTGGTGACGCGCTCCAGGATCTCGTCCGAGGACCAGCCGGTCTTGGACTCGATCAGGGCGGCCTCGTACTCGTTGGTGAAGAGGTAGGCCGCGCCGTCGACGATCTCCCGGATGTCGTCGCCCTCCAGGCGGGCGAGCTGCTGGGAGGGGTCGGCGGCGAAGGCGTAGCCGCGGGTGCGGCACTCCTGGGTGTGGCGCACCATCGCGGCCGGGTCGTCCGCGCCGATCAGCACCAGGTCGAGGCCGCCGACCCGGTCGGCGATCGGCTTGAGCTCGATGTTGCGGGCTTCGACCATCGCGCCGGTGTAGAAGGACGCGATCTGGTTGTGGTCCTGGTCGGTGGTGCACATGAACCGGGCGGTGTGCCGGGTCTCCGAGATGTGCACCGAGTCGGTGTCCACGCCGTGCCGGTCGAGCCAGCTGCGGTACTCGGCGAAGTCGCCGCCGGCCGCGCCGACCAGGACGGGGCGCAGGCCGAGGACGCCCATGCCGAAGGCGATGTTGGGGCCCACCCCGCCGCGGCGGATGTCCAGGGTGTCGACCAGGAAGGAGAGCGACACCGTGTGCAGCTGCTCGGGCACCAGCTGGTCGGAGAAGCGTCCGGGGAAGGTCGTCAGGTGGTCGGTGGCGATCGAGCCGGCGACGGCGATGCGCACGGGGTCTCCTCTGGCGGCCCGGCAGTGGCCGGAGCTGGGGGCAACAACCCGCCTACGGTACCGGCCCGACCGGGTGCTACCGAGCGGTAGGGCTGTCTTCCGGCCGCAGGTCGGCCTAGGGTCGCCAGTACGGGGGCCGGACGCGGCCCCCGTCCAGGTCCGCGGCAGCGTGGCCGCGGCACGGCGATCGGAGCTGGGTAGCCATGGTGATCGATCACTCCTCCGGGTGGCGGCCGGGCCGCCGCCGCGACGACGCCGACGCCGAGTCGCTGGCCGAACTGCTGGACTCCTCGCGCCGATTGGGCCGGTTCTGGCCGGTCGCCGGACCGCTCCCGACGGTGTCGGCCCCGGCCGTAACGCGGGTGCGGGTGCCGATCGAGGCGCGCCGGGTGGTGGCGGGCATGCCGGAGTACGGCGGATAGGCCCGCTCCTCCGGCTCCGGCCGGAACCGGTTTCCTCCGGGGCACGTCAAACCGGCGCGGTACCGCTCACCGCGGCGCCGCACGACCCTCGGGAGGAACGCAGATCATGGACGAGAGCACCGCAGCCGTCCCCACCAAGGCTCCGCACCCGCGCCGGGCCGCCGCCGCGCTGTTCGGCGCGGCCCTCGCGGCCGGCCTGCTGACCGCGTGCGGCGGCTCGGGTTCGCCCGCCACCGCCACGGCCCCCGTCAGCGCCACCGCCACCGCCTCGCCGAGTGCGAGCCCGTCCGCGAGCAGCGACCCCGGCTCGGCGTCCGCCTCCGCCCCCGCGAGCCCGTCGGCGAGCGCCAGCCCGCAGCCCTCGGCGGCCCAGCCGACCACGCCGGGGATAGCCGTCGGCGAGCGCCCGCCGACCGCCGTGAAGATCCCGCGACCGGGTACCGGCAGGACGGTCCGACCCAGCTGACAGTGTTCTTCACCGCCGGGATCTGCGACAAGTACGGGGTCCGGGTCGAGGAGGCCGCCCCGCCGGTGGTGAAGCTGCGGGTGGTGGTCACCCAGACCGCGGAGCCGGGCAAGGCGTGCCCGCAGCTGGTCAAGGAGCAGCAGGCGACCGTCACCCTGCCCGGGCCGATGACCGGCGGCGGCGTGGTGGACACCGCGACGGGCGAGCAGGTGCCCGTACAGAGCGGCGTCGCGGGCGGCGACCCGCGCTGACCGCCGCCGGAACGCTTCCGGAACGCTTCCGGAACGCCGCGAGGGCGGCTCCCCGCGCTGGGGGAGCCGCCCTCGGCGTGTGCGTGCCGGGCCTCGGCGCGGGGCCTAGCTGAACGAGTCGCCGCAGGCGCAGGAGCCGGTGGCGTTCGGGTTGTCGATCGTGAAGCCCTGCTTCTCGATGGTGTCCACGAAGTCGACGGTGGCGCCGCCCAGGTAGGGGGCGCTCATCCGGTCGGTGACGACCTTGACACCGTTGAAGTCCTTGACGACGTCGCCGTCCAGCGAACGCTCGTCGAAGAACAGCTGGTAACGCAGGCCCGAGCAGCCGCCGGGCTGCACGGCGACGCGCAGCGCGAGGTCGTCGCGGCCTTCCTGCTCCAGCAGGCCCTTGACCTTGCCCGCGGCGGCGTCGGTGAGGAGAATGCCACTCTCGACGGTGGTCTCGTCCTGGACGGTCATGCTTACTCCCGGTCTGTGACGACTGTGATCCGCCAGTGCCAACCAGCGGCCTCCCGGATTCATTTCCGGAAGGTGGTGCGTTCGGGGGACATTTTTCGTCGCCCACTCCCCCACGCACCCCATGCTCGCACACCGGGCCGGGCGGGTCACCGCCCACTTCGGCAAACCGCTACCGCCCGCGCACCGGGCGCAGCAGGATGTGACGGGTGATCATTCGTCAGCTCAGGAACACCGCCGCCGACGCCGAGGCCGTCCAACGGGTCTCCCGCGCCGCGTTCCGCGATCTCGACGGCCGGCCGCAGGACGATCCCGACCGGCCCGGCGACGCGGCCCACCGGGTCCGGGCGCTGGCCCGGGCCCGGCACCTCGCGGTGACGGACCCGGACGGGTGCTGGATCGCCGAGCAGGACGGCGAGGCCGTCGGGGTGGCGCTGTCGCTGCGCCGCGAGGGCGTGTGGGTGCTGCCGCTGTTCGTGGTGCTGCCCTCCGCGCAGGGGCGGGGGGTGGGGCGGCTGCTGCTGGAACGGGCCGCGGCGTACGGGCGGGGCTGCCTGCGCGGGATGCTGTGCGCCTCGCCGTCGCCGGCCGCGGCCCGCCGGTACCGGGCGGCCGGGTTCACGCTGTACCCCACGATGCGGCTGGCCGGGCGGGTCGACCGGGAACGGCTGCTCGACCCCGGCGACATCCCGGTGCACCCGGGCGGCGCGGCGCACCTGCACCTGCTCGACTCGGTGGACCGCCGGTTGCGGGGCGCGGCGCACGGCCCCGACCACCCGTTCATGCTGGCCCACTTCGAGGAGCTGCTGATCGCCGACACCCTGGCCGGCACCGGCTACTGCTACCGGGACGGCGGCACCGTGCAGCTGCTGGCCGCGACCTCGAAGCGGATCGCGGCCCGGCTGCTGCGCGAGGCGCTGGCCCGGGTCCCGGCGGAGCAGGAGGCCGCGGTCTCCTTCCTGACCGCCGAACAGGAGTGGGCCCTGGACGTCGGCCTCGACCTGGGCCTCTCCGTCACCAACCGCGGCTACCTGGCGCTGCGCGGCATGCGGCCCCCGGCGCCGTACATCCCCAACGGGGGCTACCTGTAGGCGTCCGGGAAGGGCCCGCGGGGGCCTCGGAGGGGCCCGCGGGACCCGCTCACTCCATCGTGGCGAGGATCTCCTCGACCATCTCCATGGTCGTGCCCGGGTGCAGGAAGGCGAAGCGGGCGACCGTCTCGCCGTCCCAGCCGGTGGGGGTGACGAAGCCGACCTGGTCGGCGAGGAGCTGCCGGGACCAGCGGTAGTAGTCGTCGTGGGTCCAGCCCTTGCGGCGGAAGCAGACGGCGGAGAGCTGGGGGTCGTGGAGCAGTTCGAGGTGCGCGCTGTCGCGGATGAGCCGCGCGGTGTCGCGGGCGAGGCGCAGGCCGGCCTCGATGGCGTCGGTGTAGGCCTGGACGCCGTGGACGGCGAGCGAGAACCAGAGCGGGAGGCCGCGGGCGCGGCGGGTGAGGTGGTAGGCGTAGTCGGTGGGGTTCCACTCGTCGCCCTCGGTGTGCAGGACGTCGAGGTAGGAGGCGTCCTGGGTGTGGACGGCGCGGGCCAGGCGCGGTTCGCGGTAGAGCAGGGCGGCGCAGTCGAACGGGGCGAACAGCCACTTGTGCGGGTCGACGACGAAGCTGTCGGCGTGCTCGATGCCGTCGTAGCGCGCGCGGACGGAGGGGGCGAAGAGCCCGGCGCCGCCGTAGGCGCCGTCGACGTGGAACCAGAGGCCGTGCTCGCGGGCGACCTCGGCGATGCCGGCGAGGTCGTCGACGATGCCCTCGTTGGTGGTGCCGCCGGTGCCGACCACGGCGATGACTGTCTCGGGGTGCGGGTCGGCGGCGAGGGCGGCGCGCAGGGCGGGGCCGGTGAGGCGGCGGTCGACGGCGGGGACGGGGAAGGCTTCGACGCCGATGATGTTGAAGGTGTTCTTGACCGAGGAGTGCACCTGGTCGGCGACGGCGATCCGCAGCCGGGCCTCGGGGCCGACGCCAAGGCGGCGGCGGGCGGTGTCGCGGGCGACGACCAGCGCGGAGAGGTTGCCGGCCGAGCCGCCGGAGACGAAGGTGCCGCCGGCGCTCGCGGGGAGGCCGGCCCGGTCCGCTATCAGGCGCAGCACCTGGTTCTCGGCGGCGATCGCGCCGGCCGCCTCCAGCCAGGAGATGCCCTGGAGGGAGGCGCAGGAGACCACCATGTCGAAGAGCAGCGCGGCCTTGGTGGGGGCGCAGGGGATGAAGGAGAGGTAGCGCGGGCTGTCGGCGGAGATGACGGCGCGGGAGAGCTCGTGGTCGTAGAGCTTGAGCACGTCGGCGGGGTCGTTGCCGTGGTCGTTCAGCAGTCCGGCGAGGGCCTGGCGCAGGTGGGTGCCGTCGCCCGGGTGGTCGAGCGGGACGGGGTCGTACTGCAGGCGTTCGCGCATGTAGTCGAAGACGAGGTCGACCAGCTCGTTGTCCGGCTTGTGCATGCGGTCGGGGGCTGCGTACACGGGTGTCCTCTTCGCTGCGGGCGGTGCTGGGGGCGTGATCAGCGTAGGCAGCGGGGGTGGGCGGGCGCGCGTCGGAACGCGGCCGTCCGGGGCCGGTTTCCTGCGTGTTCGGGCGGGGGCGCGCAGGAAAGCTGCGTCAGATGAGCTGGGAGAGGACGACGGAGGAGCGGCTGCGCTGGACGCCGGGTTCCTTGCGGATGCGCTCGATGACGGCTTCCAGGTGGCGGGTGTCGGCGGCGCGCAGGTGGACCAGGGCGTCGGGGTCGCCGGTGACCGTCCAGGCGGCGGCGACCTCGGGGAACTGGCGCAACGAGGCGAGCAGTTCCTCGGGCGAGGTGCGGGGGCGGCAGTAGACCTCGACGAAGGCCTCGGTGCGCCAGCCGAGCAGGGCGGGGTCGAGGACGACGGTGAAGCCGCGGACCGCGCCGCGCGCCCGCAGCCGGTCGATCCGGCGGCGGACGGCGGTGGCGGAGAGGTTGGTGAGCAGTCCGATCTCGGCGTAGGAGGCGCGGCCGTCGCGGCTGAGGTGTTCGAGCAGCAGGCGGTCGGTGTCGTCGAGGGCCGGCCCGTCCGGCCGGACGGGCCCGAGGTCGGACGGCCGGTGGGTGCGCATGGCGGGGCTCCACGGTGGTGCGGGTGAGGGTGGTGAGCCGTGGGGGAACGACTCTGCGGAGCCCATTGTCGCGGACGGCCGGAACCGGGTCAGTCCACCAGCAGGACGATCTTGCCGCGGGTGCGGCCCTCGGCGTTGAGGGCCTGGGCGGAGGCGGCCTGGGCGAGCGGGAAGGTGGAGGCCACCGGGACGGTGAGCAGGCCCTCCTCGGCGAGCCGGGCGACGGCGGCGAGGTCCTCGTGGTCGGGGCGGGTGAAGACGTAGCGTCCGCCGCGGGCGGTGACGGTGTAGTCGACCGTGGAGGCGATCCGGGCGGGGTCCTCGAGCAGGCCGAGGGAGACCTCGACGGCGTCGCCGCCGATCAGGTCGAGCGCGGCGTCGACGCCCTCGGGGGCCAGCGCGCGGACCCGGTCGGCGAGGCCGGGGCCGTACTCGACGGGTTCGACGCCCAGGCCGCGCAGGAAGGTGTGGTTGTGCTCCCCGGCGGTGCCGATGACCCGGGCGCCGAGGGCGGTGGCGACCTGGCAGGCGATCGAGCCGACGCCGCCGGCCGCGGCGTGGATCAGCACGGTCTCGCCGCGGCGCAGTCCGAGCGCCCCGACCAGGGACTGCTGGGCGGTGAGCCCGGCCAGCGGCAGTCCGCCGGCCTCGGCCCAGTCGAGGGCGGCGGGTTTGCGGGCCAGGGTGCGGACGGGGGCGGCGACGAGTTCGGCGTAGGTGCCGCTCTCGACGACGTCCTTGCGGACGTAGCCGATCACCTCGTCGCCGGGGGCGTACTCGGTGACGGCGCCGCCGACGGCCTGGACGGTGCCGGCCAGGTCGAAGCCCATGACCAGCGGGAAGTGGGAGTCGAGGACGCCGTCGAGGTGTCCTTCGCGGATCTTCCAGTCGACGGGGTTGACGCCGACCGCTCGGGTGCGGACGAGTACGGTGTCGGGGCCGACCTTCGGGTCGGGGAGCTCGGTGTACTCGACCACGTCGGGGCCGCCGTAGCGGTTGATCACGATTGCCTTCATGGGTCCAGCCAACCGGAGGGTACGGCGGGTCCTCGCGTCGGAAGCATCCATCCTGGTGAGCGGTTCTCGTCACATCGACAGGACGGCCATCGTCAGGCTGACGAGAACCGGTTATCATAGATAGCGTCAGATAGACGAGAAGGCTGGTGTCAATCCGGCCGCACCTGGAGGGCAGCCGCCCGTGACCACCACCACCGAAACCTACGGCGTGGACCCCACCCCTTCGCCGCTCGCCCTGCTGCTGCTCGGCCGGGAGGCCGACCCGAACAGCGAGCGCGGCGTGGAGTGCCCCGGCGACCTGCCCGCCGCCTCCGACCCGGACCTGGTGGCGCGCGCCCGCGCCGCGAAGGAGAAGCTCGGCGACCGGGTCTTCATCCTGGGCCACCACTACCAGCGCGACGAGGTGATCGAGTTCGCCGACGTCACCGGTGACTCCTTCAAGCTGGCCCGGGACGCGGCGGCCCGCCCGGAGGCCGAGTACATCGTGTTCTGCGGCGTGCACTTCATGGCCGAGTCCGCGGACATCCTCACCTCCGACCGCCAGCGGGTCGTCCTGCCGGACCTCGCGGCCGGCTGCTCGATGGCCGACATGGCCACCGCCGAGCAGGTCGCCGAGTGCTGGGACGTGCTGACCGAGGCGGGCGTCGCGGACGTCACCGTGCCGGTGTCGTACATGAACTCCTCGGCCGACATCAAGGCGTTCACCGGCAAGCACGGCGGCACCATCTGCACCTCCTCCAACGCGGAGCGAGCCCTGGAGTGGGCCTTCGAGCAGGGGGAGAAGGTGCTGTTCCTGCCGGACCAGCACCTGGGCCGCAACACCGCGGTGCTGCAGATGGGCCTCTCGCTGGACGACTGCGTGCTCTACAACCCGCACAAGCCCAACGGCGGCCTGACCGCCGAGCAGCTGCGGGACGCCAAGATGATCCTGTGGCGCGGCCACTGCTCGGTGCACGGCCGGTTCAGCGTGGAGTCGGTGGACGAGGTCCGGGCGCGCATTCCCGGCGTGACCGTGCTGGTGCACCCGGAGTGCCGGCACGAGGTGGTCACCGCCGCCGACATGGTGGGTTCGACCGAGTACATCATCAAGGCGCTGGACGCCGCCGAGCCCGGCTCGAAGTGGGCGATCGGCACCGAGCTGAACCTGGTCCGCCGGCTCGCCAAGGCGCACCCGGACAAGGAGGTCGTCTTCCTCGACCGCACCGTGTGCTTCTGCTCGACCATGAACCGGATCGACCTGCCGCACCTGGTCTGGGCGCTGGAGTCGCTGGTCGAGGGCCGGGTGCCGAACGTGATCACGGTGGACGCCGAGACCGAGAAGCACGCCAAGGCCGCGCTGGACCGGATGCTGGCCCTGCCGTAACGATCCGCCCCCGGCACCGCCCCCGGCCACGGGCCCGTCCCCGGGCTCGGACCGGGAGAGGGCGGGCACCCCTTCCGGGGTGCCCGCCCTCTCGTCACGTGTGGCGCCCGAACTACTCCGGGAGGCCGGGGATCAGGCCGTCGCCCTCGTCCCGCAGCAACTCGCGGACCTGCTCCAGGGACGACTCGGCGTCCGGCAGGATCAGGTCCGACGGCTCCAGCGACTCCGGCGCGAGCGGCGTGCCGACCTCCCGGACGGCCGCGAGCAGGTTGCCCAGCGCCGCCCTGAAGGCCGCCTCGTCGCCCGCCTCGACGGCCTGGAGCAGCTCGTCGTCCAGCTGGTTCAGCCGGTTCAGGTCGCCCTCGGCGACCTCGAACTGCCCCTCACCCAAGACCCGCATGATCATGCTGGTGCGTCTCCCCTGCTACCGGGCTCACTTGTTGTAGTTGATGGTGGGCGGCGGGGTGTCGTTCTTCCCCTGCTCGATCGCCTGCGGCTGGGCGGCGGGGTGCCGCCGGTCAGCTCGGCCTTCATCCGGGCCAGCTCCAGCTCGACGTCGCTGCCGCCGGCCACCCGCTCCAGCTCGGCCTCGATGTCGTCCTTGCGGCCGAGGCCGCTGGCGTCGTCGAGCGCGCCGGAGGCCAGCAGCTCGTCGATCGCGCCCGCCCGGGCCTGCATCTGCGCGGTCTTGTCCTCCGCGCGCTGGATCGCCAGGCCGACGTCGCCCATCTCCTCGGAGATGCCGGAGAAGGACTCGGCGATCCGGGTCTGCGCCTGGGCGGCGGTGTAGGTGGCCTTGATGGTCTCCTTCTTGGTGCGGAAGGCGTCCACCTTGGCCTGGAGGCGCTGGGAGGCCAGGGTGAGCTTCTCCTCCTCCCCCTGCAGGGCCTGGTACTGCGTCTCCAGATCGGTGATCTGGGACTGCAGGTTGGCCTTGCGGCTGAGCGCCTCGCGGGCCAGGTCCTCGCGGCCGAGGGATAGCGCCTTGCGGCCCTGGTCCTCGTACTTGGAGGACTGCTGCTGGAGCTGGGTCAGCTGGAGCTCCAGGCGCTTGCGGGAGGTGGCCACGTCGGCGACGCCCCTGCGCACCTTCTGCAGCAGTTCCAGCTGCTTCTGGTAGGAGTAGTCGAGCGTTTCGCGCGGGTCCTCCGCCCGGTCCAAGGCCTTGTTCGCCTTGGAGCGGAAGATCAGCCCCATACGCTTCATGATTCCGTCGCTCATGGGCCTCGATAGCCCCCTTCTTCGGGCCTGGGTTTGCGTCTCGTGACAGGTCGAGTGTATGCGCGGCACGGTCCCCGGCGCAGTGCACCAGCCTGCAACAATGCTGCTACGGCGGAGGCCCGTTCGGCATCGTCCTCAGGATCGATATCGGTTCGCGTCCGGGGGCGCGCCGGAAAGCGGCCGGTCAACCCGTACGCTGGGAGTGTGTTTCGACGCCGCTCTGATGAATCCGCCGCCTCCTCCTCCACCGTCACCCTGACGAAGGAGGACGAGAGGACGTCCCGCGACCCGCAGGCCCCCAAGGGCCGGCCCACGCCCAAGCGCAGTGAGGCCGAGGCCAACCGGAAGACCCGGGTCACCGTTCCCAAGGACCGCAAGGAGGCCGCCAAGCAGGCCCGCGAGCGGATGCGCGCGGAGCGCGAGAAGCAGCGCACCGCGCTGCTGGAGGGCGACGAGCGCGCCCTGCCGCCGCGCGACAAGGGGCCGGTGCGGCGCTACGTCCGCGACTTCATCGACTCCCGCTGGGCCGCGGCCGAGTTCTTCCTGCCGTACGCGGTGGTGGTGCTGGTGCTCAGCATCACCCGGGTCAACTACCTGCAGCTGCTCTCCACGCTGCTGTTCCTGGTCTTCTTCGTGGTGGTCATCCTGGACTTCGTCCGGATCGGCCTCCAGCTGCGCAAGGGCCTGGCCCAGCGCTTCCCGGACGGGGACACCCGCGGCGCCGTGATGTACGGCCTGATGCGCACCCTGCAGATGCGCCGGCTGCGGCTACCCAAGCCGATGGTCAAGCGGGGCGAGCGGCCCTGACCGCGGAAGCCGTCCCGCCGTACTGGGCCCCGCCCGCGCAACCGCCGGTCGGGGCCTTCGGTGCACCTGGCATCCCGGCGCAGCACGGGTACGGGGCGCCGCAGGGGCGGCACGGGCGGCTGCCGGCCCGCGGCGGGCCGTACCACAGCGGGGCCGGCGAGTGGCTGGAGCGGCACGGCGGGCTGCACAACCTGGTCCGCCAGGAGCTGGTCACCCGCCAGCTCGCCGAGCAGCTCACCCGGGGCGTCGCGCTGCGGGTGCTGGACGTGGGCTGCGCCGAGGGCACCCAGGCGCTGCGGCTGGCCCGGGCCGGGCACTTCGTCACCGGCATAGACCCCGACCCGGCCACCCTGGGCCTGGCGCACCAGGCGCTGGCGGCCGAGCCGCCGGAGGTCCGCGAGCGCGTCCAGCTGCTCACCGGCGACGGCCACCAGGTCGGGCGCTGGTTCGGGCCGCGCAGCTTCGACCTGGTGCTCTGCCACGGCACCCTGATGTACCTGCCGGACCCGGACCCGATGCTGGCCTCGGTGGCCCGCATCCTGGCCCCCGGCGGCCTGCTCTCGCTGCTGGTCCGCAACGGCGACGCGCTGGCCATGCGGCCCGGGCTGACCGGCGACTGGCGGGCCTGCCAGGAGTCCTTCGACTCCACCCGGTACACCAACCGCCTGGGTCTGCCCGCCCGGGCCGACCGGCTGGCCGAGCTCTCCGGCACGCTGTCCGGCTTCGCCGTCCCGGTCCGGCACTGGTACGGGGTGCGGGTGTTCACCGACACCATGCCGGACGAGGCCGCCCCGGTCGACGGCCGGCAGCTGGGCCAGCTGCTGGACGCCGAGGAGCGGGCCGGCAAGCAGGACCCGTACCGGCGCGTCGCCGCGCTGCTGCACGTCGTCGCCGAGAAGTGACCGGGGAGGTCACCCGGGCAGCGGCCGGGGCCGCTGACGGAGGCCGTTGACGGGGGCGCCGACGGGGGCCGCCGGCGGGGCGGCTGACGGCGCGTCAGCCTTCGTGCAGGCTCATCGGGTAGATGTCCTGCCCGTCCTCGACCAGGACCACCCGGTCCACCCCGTCCTCCAGCAGCGTCTTCCACTCCTCGCCGACCCAGGACTCGGCGTCGCCCTGGCTGGAGAACTCCTCGGCCCCGTTCGCCGGCTCCACCACGGTGCCGTCGTTCTTCTCGTACCGCCAGGTCCACACCATGCCGGGCTCCTCCGCGAGTCGTGCCACTGGGGTTGTGACGGTAGCGTGCCCACCCCGCGAGGGGGCGAAGCTCCGTCCGGCAGGATGATCGCATGGCACTCCCCCGCACCCTGCTCCTCGGCGGCGCCCGCTCCGGCAAGTCCACCCATGCCGAGCGGCTGCTCGCCGACCGCTCCGACGTGCTGTACGTGGCCACCTCCGGGCACCGGGACGGCGACGCCGACTGGGCCCGGCGGGTCGACCTGCACCGGGCCCGGCGGCCGGCCTCCTGGCGGACCGCCGAGACCTGCGCGCTGGAGGCGGTGCTCGCGGACCGGGACGACCCGGCGCCGGTGCTGATCGACTGCCTGGCGCTCTGGCTGACCGCCGTCATGGACGAGCACCGGGCCTGGGAGGACGAGGTGTGGCTGGACGGGGGGCAGCGGGCCGTCGAGGAGCGCTGCGCGGCGCTGGCGGCGGCCTGGGCCGAAAGCGGGCGGGAGGTGGTCGCGGTCTCCAACGAGGTGGGGATGGGCGTGGTGCCCGCCACCGCGTCCGGACGGCGCTTCCGGGACACCCTCGGCCGGCTCAACATGGCGGTGGCCGACGCCTCCGAACAGGTGCTGCTGGTGGTCGCCGGACAGGTGCTGACCATCAAAGCGGTGTCCGTGTAGATTGCCGAGCGATGGACACCACCGTGGATCTCGACACTTTCTCCTCGCTCGTCGAGCGGCCCGACGAGGGTGCGCGGCGCGGCGCCGAGGAGCGCTGGCAGCACCTGGCCATGCCGCGCGGCGGCCTGGGCCGGCTCCAGGAGCTGGGGGCCTGGCTGGCGTCCGCCCAGGGCGAGGCCCCGGTCCGCCCGCTGACCGGCGCCCGGGTGCTGCTGTTCGCCGCCGACCACGGCGTCGCCTCGCTCGGCGTCTCCACCCTGGACGCCCGCGGCGGCACCGCCGACCGGGTCCGCGCCGTGCTGGACGGCACCGCGCCGGTCGCCGTGCTGGCCCGCCGCTACGGGGCGGACGTCCGGGTGGTCGACATCGCCGTGGACGCCGACCCCGCCGAGTTCCCCGAGGAGGTCGTCCGCCACCGGGTGCGCCGCGGCTCCGGCCGGGTCGACGTCGAGGACGCGCTGAGCGCGGAGGAGACCGCCCGGGCCTTCCGGGCCGGCATGGCCGTCGCCGACGAGGAGGCCGACGCCGGCACCGACCTGGTGCTGCTCGGCGACCTGGGCGTCGGCTCCACCACGGTGGCCGCGGTGCTGATCGGCGCGCTGTGCGGCACCGACGCCGCCGCCGTCACCGGCCGCGGCTCGGGCGTCGACGACCGGACCTGGATGGTCAAGTGCGCCACCGTCCGCGACGCGCTGCGCCGGGCCCGCCCGGTGCTCGGCGACCAGCTCGCGCTGCTCGCCGCGACCGGCGGCGCCGACTTCGCCGCGATCACCGGCTTCCTGCTCCAGGCCGCCGTCCGCAAGCTCCCCGTCGTCCTGGACGGGGTGGTCTCGGCGGCCTGCGCGCTGGTCGCCCAGCGGATCGCCTTCCGGGCCCCCGAGTGGTGGCGCGCCTCCGCGCTCACCGGCGAGCCCGCCCAGGCCAAGGCGTACGACCGGCTGACGCTGACGCCGCTGCACGAGGCGGGCGTCACCATGGGCGAGGGCGTCTCGGCGGTGCTGGCCCTCCCGCTGCTCCAGGCCGCGGGCGACACCCTCGCCGAGCCGGCCGCCGTCCCGAGCGCGAAGCCGCTGCCGCCGCGGGCCCCGGCCAAGCTGCCGACGGCCGCGGACCTGCTGGACCGCTACTGAGACTCCGTCAGGGCACGGGATGAACGGCGAGCACGCGGAGCCGGGGGCGAACCGGCCTCCGGTGGGTCGGCCTGCGGCGGGACGGTCTGCGGCGGGTCGGCCGGGGGCGGGCCGGGGGCGGGGGCGTCGGCGGAAGGCTGCGCGCCGCGGTCTTCCGCCCCCGCGCAGTTCCCCGCGCCCCTGACGGGGCGTGAAGCGGACGACGAACGGACCCCGCCGGAGGCCGGGCAGGCGGCCGGGGGCTCCGCGGCCTCCGGCGGCGGGCGGTTCTCCGGGGCCGGGGTCGGTGCCGGGTTGCGGTTCGCGTTCGGGACATTGACGGTGTTCCGGGTGCGGGTGGACCGGTGGGACCGGTCGGCGGGCGGGGCCGCGATGGTGCTGGCGCCGTTGGTCGGGCTGGTGGTGGGGGCGTTGGCCGGGGGCGTCGGCGCGCTGGTGGCCTGGCGGTGCGGGGCGCTGCTGGGCGGGGTGGCGGCGGTCGCGGTGGGCGCGCTGCTGACCCGGGGGCTGCACCTGGACGGGGTGGCGGACGTCGCGGACGGGCTGGGCAGCGGGAAGCCCGCCGAGGACGCGTTGCGGATCATGAAGCAGTCGGACATCGGGCCGTTCGGCGTGCTGACGCTGCTGCTGCTGATGCTGGCCCAGGTCGCGGCGCTGGCCGGGCAGTTCGGGGTCTCGCCCGGGCGCGGGGCGCTGGCCGCGGCGGTGGCCGCGACGGCGGGGCGGGCGGCGCTGGCCTGGGGATGCCTGCGTCCGGTTCCGGCCGCCCGGCCGGGCGGGCTGGGGGCGATGGTGGCGGCCACCGTGCGGCCGGCGGCGGCGGTGGCGGTGACGCTGCTGGTGGCCGGGGCGGCGGCGGTGCTGCGCTGGCAGCTGGGGGTCGCGGTGCTGCTGGGCGTGCTGGCGGCGGGGGCCCTGCTGCGGCGGTGCGTGCGCCGGTTCGGCGGGGTGACCGGGGACGTGCTGGGCGCGCTGGTGGAGACCGCGGCGACGGCGGTGCTGGTGGCGGCGGCGCTGCTGTGAGCGGACCTCGGTCCGGCTCCCGCACACGAACTCACGCACCGTCACGGATCGCGGCGGTTCGTGCACGGGGCAGGCGGGGCGGCGAGATCCCAATATGCGGACTACCATGCGGTGAGCACCCTGGCCCTGCGCCCCGTTTCGCCGCGGAGTCTGCCTGGGTTTTGCCGGTCGGCAACGGAGCCGCCACCGGCTGTGGACCGCGAAAGAACAGGACGCATTTGTCGTGACTGCACTGTCTGTGAGCACCTCTTCCGCCGTGAGCCTGCGGGCGGACGCCCTGGTGGTCGGCGTGGCGAAGGGGCCCAAGGGCCTGGTCGTCGCTCCGGGCGCCGAGGCGGTCGTCGAGGCGTTCGAGGGCAAGCTGGCCGAGGTCCTCACCACCCTGGGCGCCAGCGGCGCCGAGGGTGAGGCGGTCAAGCTTCCCGCTCCGGCCGGGGCCAAGGCGCCGCTGGTACTGGCCGTGGGCCTGGGCCCGGCCGCCGACGGCGCGTACGGCGCCGAGGAGCTGCGCAGGGCGGCCGGTGTGGCCGCCCGCACGCTGGCCGGTTCGAAGAAGGTCGCGCTGGCCCTGCCGGCGGCGACGGCCGACGAGTTCGAGGCGGTCGCGCTGGGCGGCCTGCTCGGCGCGTACTCCTTCGGCAGCTACAAGGGCGAGGTGGCCAAGGCCCCGGTCGCCGAGCTGGTGCTGCTGGCGGACCGCAAGGGCTCGAAGGACGCCAAGGCCGCCGCGGAGCGCGCCGCGGCGATCGGCGAGGAGATGAACCGGGCCCGTGACCTGGTGAACACCGCCCCGAACGACCTGAACCCGAAGTCCTTCGCCACCCTGGCGCAGACGGTGGGCAAGGAGCACGGCCTCAAGGTCGAGGTGCTGGACGAGAAGGCGCTGGCCAAGGGCGGCTTCGGCGGCATCCTGGGCGTGGGCGCCGGTTCGGCGAACCCGCCCCGGCTGGTGAAGGTGGCCTACACCCACCCGAAGGCGACGGCCTCGTTGGCCTTCATCGGCAAGGGCATCACCTACGACTCGGGCGGCATCTCGCTGAAGCCGGCCGGCCACAACGAGACCATGAAGTGCGACATGGCGGGCGCCGCCGCGGTGTTCGCCGCCGTGGTCGCCGCCAAGCGCCTGGGCCTGCGGGTCAACGTGACGGCGTGGCTGGCGCTGGCGGAGAACATGCCGTCCGGCTCGGCCACCCGCCCGGGCGACGTGCTGCGGATGTACGGCGGCAAGACCGTCGAGGTGCTGAACACCGACGCCGAGGGCCGGCTGGTGCTGGCCGACGCGATCGTCCGGGCCGGCGAGGAGCAGCCGGACGTGATCGTCGACGTGGCGACCCTGACCGGCGCGATGGTGCTGGCCCTGGGCACCCGCACCTTCGGCGTGATGGCCAACGACGAGGCGCTGCGCACCCGTCTGCACGAGACCGCGGGCGCGGTGGGCGAGGCGTCCTGGCCGATGCCGCTGCCGGCCGACCTGCGCAAGGGCATGGTCGAGTCGACCGTCGCGGACCTGGCGAACATGGGCGAGCGGATGGGCGGCGGCCTGGTGGCCGGCCTGTTCCTGCAGGAGTTCGTCGCCGAGGGCGTCGACTGGGCGCACCTGGACATCGCCGGCCCGGCGTTCAACGAGGGCGGCCCGCACGGCTACACCCCGAAGGGCGGCACCGCGAGCGCGGTGCGCACCCTGGTCCGCTTCGCGGAGGACACCGCCGCGGGCGAGTGATCCGACGCGTGGGGCCCGGCACCGGTGGGTGCCGGGCCCCACGCGCATTACCAGCCGGTAGTGGGGCGGGCCAATTCGATGGCGTGTTCGCCTCCGGCGAAAATTGATTCCGCAGGGCGGAACCGGAACCGCGAAGACCCCCGGACGGAGTACCTCCGCTTGCCGATTTCCCGGCTGTGAGCTGCGACGATACCTCCGAGAACGGGTCGTACCGCCGCCACGCGGACCGCCCCGGGTGCGCCCCGGGGCACCCGCCGACGTCACCTGCCGCCAACAAGTGCAAAGATGTATTTCCGGCACGACTGGGCGCTCTTACAAGGGCACTCACCCACCGGACCGCGACCGGCCCGGCGATCCGCACCTTTTGCATGGAGGACGTGACGTGGCGAACGACGCCAGCACCGTTTTCGACGTAGTCATTCTCGGAGGCGGAAGCGGCGGTTACGCCGCGGCGCTCCGTGGCGCTCAGCTCGGCCTGAGCGTCGCGCTGATCGAGAAGGGCGAGCTGGGCGGCACCTGCCTCCACCGCGGCTGCATCCCGACCAAGGCGCTGCTGCACGCCGCCGAGGTCGCCGACGAGACCAAGGAAGCCGCCGAGTTCGGCGTCCTCGCCACCTTCCAGGGCATCGACATCAACGGCGTCCACAAGTACAAGGACGACGTCGTCGCCGGCCTGTACAAGGGCCTCCAGGGCCTGGTCGCCTCCCGCAAGGTCACCTTCATCCAGGGCGAGGGCAAGCTCTCCTCGCAGACCTCGGTGGACGTCAACGGCCAGCGGATCGAGGGCCGCCACATCGTCCTCGCCACCGGCTCCGTGCCGCGCTCGATCCCGGGCCTGGACATCGACGGCAACCGAATCATCTCCTCCGACCACGCGCTGAAGCTGGACTACATCCCGAAGTCGGCGATCATCCTCGGCGGCGGCGTCATCGGCTGCGAGTTCGCCTCGGTCTGGAAGTCCTTCGGCGTCGACGTCACCATCGTCGAGGGCCTGCCCCACCTGGTGCCGCTGGAGGACGAGAACTCCTCCAAGCTGCTGGAGCGCGCCTTCCGCAAGCGCGGCATCAAGTTCGAGCTCAAGTCCCGCTTCTCCGGCGTGGAGTACACCGCCGACGGCGTCCGGGTCTCGACCGAGAACGGCAAGTCCATCGAGGCCGACCTGCTGCTGGTCGCGATCGGCCGCGGCCCGGTCTCGGCCGGCCTGGGCTACGAGGAGCAGGGCGTCGCGATGGACCGCGGCTACGTCCTGGTCGACGAGTACCTGCGCACCAACGTGCCGACCATCTCCGCCGTCGGCGACCTGGTCCCGACCCTGCAGCTGGCCCACGTCGGCTTCGCCGAGGGCATCCTGGTCGCCGAGCGGATCGCCGGCCTCAAGGTCGTCCCGATCGACTACGACGGCATCCCGCGGGTGACCTACTCCAACCCGGAGGTCGCCTCCGTCGGCCTGACCGAGGCCAAGGCCGTCGAGCAGTACGGCAAGGAGAAGGTCGTCACCCTCAAGTACAACCTCGCCGGCAACGGCAAGAGCAAGATCCTCAAGACCGCCGGCGAGATCAAGCTGGTCCAGGTCAAGGACGGCGCCGTCGTGGGTGTCCACATGGTCGGCGCCCGCATGGGCGAGCAGGTCGGCGAGGCCCAGCTGATCTACAACTGGGAGGCCCTGCCCGCCGAGGTCGCGCAGCTCATCCACGCGCACCCGAGCCAGTCCGAGGCCCTCGGCGAGGCCCACCTCGCGCTGGCCGGCAAGCCGCTGCACGCGCACGACTGATCGCGCCCCGTCCCCCTTCATTCCTGTACGCAAGACTTGATAGGAGTCGCTGGAACCATGGCGGTCTCAGTAACACTGCCCGCGCTGGGCGAGAGCGTGACCGAAGGCACCGTCACCCGTTGGCTCAAGGCCGAGGGTGAGCGCGTGGAGATCGACGAGCCGCTGCTCGAGGTCTCCACCGACAAGGTCGACACCGAGATCCCGGCGCCGGCCTCCGGCATCCTGGCCTCGATCAAGGTCGGCGAGGACGAGACCGTCGAGGTGGGCGCCGAGCTGGCGATCATCGACGACGGCTCCGGCGCCCCGGCCGCCGCTCCGGCGCCCGCCGCCGAGGCCGCTCCGGCTCCGGCTCCGGCCGCCGAGGCTCCGGCCGCTCCGGCCGCCCCCGCTGCGGAGGCCCCCGCGGCCCCCGCCCCGGCCGCCGAGGCTCCGGCCGCCGCCACGCCGTCCGGCGACGCCACCCCGGTCCTGCTGCCCGCGCTGGGCGAGTCGGTCACCGAGGGCACCGTCACCCGCTGGCTGAAGGCCGAGGGCGACACCGTCGAGGTCGACGAGCCGCTGCTGGAGGTCTCCACCGACAAGGTCGACACCGAGATCCCCTCCCCCGTGGCGGGCACCCTGGTGAAGATCCTGGTCGGCGAGGACGAGACCGCCGAGGTCGGCGCCCAGCTCGCGCTGATCGGTGCCGCGGGTGCGGCCCCCGCCGCCCCGGCCCCGGCTGCTCCGGCCGCCCCGGCTCCGGCTCCGGCTCCGGCCCCGGCTGCCCCCGCCGCTCCGGCCGCTCCGGCTGCCCCGGCTCCCGCTGCCGCCGCCCCGGCTCCGGTCGCCGCTCCGGCTCCGGCCGCTCCCGCTGCCCCGGCCGCTCCGGCCCCGGCCCCGGCCGCTCCGGCCCCGGCTCCGGCTGCTCCGGCTCCGGTGGCTGCTCCGGCCGCCCCCGCCGCCGCTCCGGCCGCGGACGCCGGTGACGCCTACGTCACCCCGCTGGTGCGCAAGCTCGCCGCCGAGCACGGTGTCGCGCTCTCCTCCGTCGCCGGCACCGGCGTCGGCGGGCGCATCCGCAAGCAGGACGTGATCGCCGCCGCCGAGGCCGCCAAGGCCGCGCCGGCCCCGGCCGCCGCCCCCGCCGCTGCCGCCGCCGCCCCGGCGAAGGCCGCCGCCGCGCCGTCCGCGCTGCGCGGCCAGACCGTCAAGCTGACCCGCATGCGCAAGGTCATCGGCGACAACATGCTGAAGGCCCTGCACGAGCAGGCCCAGCTGACCAGCGTGGTCGAGGTGGACGTCACCCGGATCATGTCGCTGCGCGGGAAGGCGAAGGACTCCTTCCTGGCCCGCGAGGGCGTGAAGCTGTCCCCGATGCCGTTCTTCGTGAAGGCCGCCGCCCAGGCGCTGAAGGCCCACGCGGTCATCAACGCCCGGATCAACGAGGCCGAGGGCACCGTCACCTACTTCGACACCGAGAACATCGGCATCGCGGTGGACTCCGAGAAGGGTCTGATGACCCCGGTCATCAAGGGTGCGGGCGACCTCAACATCGCCGGCATCTCGAAGAAGACCGCGGAGCTGGCCTCGAAGGTCCGCGACAGCAAGATCACCCCGGACGAGCTGTCCGGCGCGACCTTCACCATCTCCAACACCGGTTCGCGCGGTGCGCTGTTCGACACCGTCATCGTCCCGCCGAACCAGGTCGCGATCCTGGGCATCGGCGCGACCGTGAAGCGCCCGGTGGTCATCGAGGCCGACGGCGGCACCGCCATCGGCATCCGCGACATGACCTACCTGTCGCTCTCCTACGACCACCGCCTGGTGGACGGCGCGGACGCCGCCCGCTACCTGGTCGCGGTCAAGGAGATCCTGGAGGCCGGCGAGTTCGAGGTCGAGCTCGGCCTGTAAGGCGCCCCGGCCGGGAGCCCTTCCCGGGAGCCCCGCACCGTCCCCGGACGGCGCGGGGCTCCCGCGCGTTCCGGCCCGGTCGACGGACCGGTCGGCGGGCCGATCGGGTGCGCGCGGGGCGGCGATCGTGGAGGCTGGAGCGGTGATGGACGAGACGGGATTCTGGCAACTGGTCGACGAGGCCCGGGAAGCGGCCGCGGGCGACCCGGACGAACAGGCCGAGGTGCTGGTCGAGCGGCTGCTGCGGCTCACCCCGGACGAGGTGCTGGACTTCGCCCGGCAGTTCGAGGCGCGCTTCCAGCGGGCGTACACGGTGGAGCTGTGGGGTGCCGCGTACCTGATGCTCGACGGGGCCTCCGAGGACGGCTTCGACTACTTCCGCTGCTGGTTGATCGGCCAGGGCCGGGACGTCTTCGAGGGCGCCGTGCACGAGCCGGACGCGCTGGCCGAGCTGGTGCCTGACTTCGACGAGGCGGAGGACGGCGACGCGGAGGACCTCGGCTACGCCGCCGACGAGGCGTACGAGCGGCTGACCGGGCTGCCACTGCCGGACCTGGGGGTACGCCAGCCGCCGGGCCCGGAGGGCGTGTCCTTCGACTTCGCGGACGGGGCGGTGATGGCCGCCCGCTACCCGCGGCTGTGGGAGCTGTACGGGGACTGACCGCCGCACGGGCCGCACGGGCCGGACGGGGCGGGCCTTTCGGGTGGCGGCCGTCCGGGTGCGGTGCGGGGCCCGGCGGGGTGGTGCCGGCGGGGGCGCTGCGGAGGGTGCGGCCGGTGGGCGGGGGCGGTCTCCCAGGACCGGGTGACCGCGTCGTCGAGCAGCCCGGCCGGACGGTGCGGGTCCGTCCGGGCGGTGCCGTTCCACCAGCGTTCCTGCCCGGTGCCGGGGACGGGGTGCCGGCCGGGCGGCGGCGTCGGGGTGCTCACGGCGGTCACCGCACCGCTCCGGCCGACGCGCCCGGGAGGCGAGGGGTGATCCCGGATCGGGCCCCGCGGCAGGCGTGCTGACAGGCCGTCGGCAGTCCGGCGGCGGCCCGGTCGGCGGCCGGCCGGTCAGTCCAGGGCGCGGCCCATCCAGACGTCGTCCGCGTAGCCGCCCTCCAGCAGGAAGTGTTCGGGCAGGACGCCGAGGACCTGGAAGCCGTTGCGCTCGTAGAGCCGGCGGGCCGGGGTGTTGTGGGCGAGCACCCGCAGCGTCATCCGGCGGGCCCCGTCGGCGCGGGCCGCCTCGCAGGCGGCGGCGAGGAGGGCGTCGCCGACCCGGCGGCCGCGGGCCTCGGGCAGGACGCCCAGGCCCTGGATCTGGCGGACGTGCGCGTTCGACGGGAGCGGGATCTCCCGCACCTGGCGGACGTAGCCGACCACCCGGCCGTCCAGTTCGGCCAGCAGGTACTGGCCGGGGTGGTGGTCCCGGTCGAAGACCGGGGCGTCGGCGGAGCTGCGCGGGGAGACCTCGCTGAGCGGGGACCAGACGGCGTGGTCGACGGCGCGGATCGCGCGCTCGTCCTCGTCCCGCGCCGGACGGACGATCACATCGGTGGAGGGCATGGCGGACATGGTAGACGCCGCTCCGGTCCGGGGTTTCTGACCGGATGCGCCCGGGCGGGCTGCGAGGATGGCCGGTATGCGAATCGCGGTGACAGGCTCCACGGGGTTGATCGGGTCCGCGCTGGTGGACTCCCTGCTGACGGACGGGCACGAGGTGCTACGGCTGGTGCGGCGGCGTTCGCGCACCGGGCCGCAGCCGGACGGGACGGTCGGGGTCGGCTGGAACCCCCAGCTGATGCAGATCGACCGGCCCGCGCTGGAGGGCGTCGAGGCCGTGGTGCACCTGGCCGGGGCGGGCGTCGGCGACCGGCGCTGGACGGACTCCTACCGGCGGGAGATCCGGGACAGCCGGGTGCTGGGCACCGAGACGCTGGCCGCCGCGCTGTCCCGGCTGAAGGAGCCGCCGCGGGTGCTGGTCAGCGCCTCCGCGATCGGCTACTACGGGCAGACCGGCGACCAGGTGATCGACGAGGGCTCCCCGTCCGGCAGCGACTTCCTGGCCGAGGTCTGCCAGGAGTGGGAGCGCGCCGCGCAGCCCGCCGCGGACGCCGGAATCCGGGTGGTGCACCCGCGCACCGGGCTGGTGCTCGACCCGAAGGGCGGCGCCGGGGCGCGGCTGCTGCCGCTGTTCCGGCTGGCGCTGGGCGGGCGGCTGGGCAGCGGCGAGCAGTACTGGTCGCTGATCTCGCTGGCCGACGAGGTGGCCGCGCTGCGCTTCCTGATCGACCGCCAGGAGCTGTCCGGGCCGGTCAACCTGGTCGGGCCCGACCCCGTCACCAACGGTGAGCTGACCGCGGAGCTGTCCCGGCAGCTGGGGCGTCCGGCGGTGTTCGCGGTGCCGGAGTGGGCGCTGCGCGCCGTGCTCGGGGAGATGGCCGTCGAGGTGGTGGGCAGTCACCGGGTGGTGCCGAAGGCGCTGCTGGAGGCGGGGTTCGAGTTCCGCGACCCCGACGCGGGGGCGGTCGTCGCGGCGGCGCTCGGGCTGCGGTAGGGGGCGCGGCGGGGCGGCGGGGAACGGCGAGCGGCGTCGGGCGCGCGCCGGGGGCGCGGCGGGGCGGCGGGGCGGCGGGGTGCCGTCCGCGGGTGACGGGGCGTCAGCGGGGGGCGCACGGGTGCAGCCGGGCGGCGCGCGAGGTGCGGGCGGTGACGGTGCGCGCCCGTTCCCGCCCCGCGTGCCCGGTTTGGTGCACGGTGGGTGACCGGTCGGACTCGGTGCGTGCCCATGCCGGTGTGATGAACCGATTGAGTGTCACCCGGCGGTCTGGAGCGGCGGATGACGGGGCATCACCAGTGCGGACCACGTCCGCCCCCCGCTGCCCGCCCCGGCACCGACCCGCGCGCTCACCCGCGGGCACCGCCGCGCGCGGCGGCCACCGGGGGGCTCCGCCAGGGAGGGAGCACCCACTCGTGCCCGCACAGGACTTCACCGGCCGCGCCCGGCGCGGCCAGTCCGGCGAACCCGACGCGATCGTCGTCGGCGCCGGCGTCGCCGGACTGACCGCCGCCAGCGCGCTGGCCGCCCGGGGCCTGGACGTCCAGGTCCTGGAGGCCGCCGAGCGCGTCGGCGGCCGGATGGCCGCCCGCGAACTCGACGGCTTCCGCCTCGACCACGGCGGCCACCTGCTCAACACCGCCCATCCGGAGCTGGCCCGCCGGCTCGACCTCGACCGACTGGACCTGCGCCCGCTCGCCCCCGGCGTCCTGGTGCACAGCGGCGGACGCACCTACCGGTCCGGCGACCCGCAGCTCACCCCCGCCCGGCAGGCCGCCGTCCGCGGGCCGCTGGGCACCCCGCTCGACAAGGCCCGGCTCGCCGCCGCCCTGGCCCGGCTCGCCGCGACGCCCACCGCCCGGATACACGCCCGCCCGGAGACCACCGCCGCCCGGGCCCTGGCCGACCGCGGCCTGCCCGCCCGCACCGTCGACGGCTTCCTGCGCCCGCTGCTCGGCGCGCTGCTGTCCGACCCGGCGCTGGGCACCTCCAGCCGGGTCGCCGACCTGGTGCTGCGCGCGTACGCCCGGGGCCGGCTCTGCGTTCCGGCGGCGGGCAGCGGGGCCGTCCCCGCGCAGCTCGCCGCCCGGCTCCCGGAGGGCAGCCTCCGGCTCGGCGTCCGGGTCACCTCGGTCGGGACGGACGGCGTCGGGACCGCCGGGCACGGCCGGATCGGGGCCCGCGCCGTGGTCGTCGCCACCGACGCCGCGACGGCGGCCACCCTGCTGCCGGGCCTGCGCCAGCCCGGCTTCCACCCCGTCACCACCTACTACCACGCGGCGGAGCGCTCGCCGCTGGGCGAGGCGGTCCTGCTGCTGGACGCCGAGCGCTCCGGGATCTCGCACTCGCTGGTGCTCAGCGACGCCGACCCCTCGTACGCCGCCGACGGCCGCGCGCTGATCGCCACCACGGTGCTCGGCCGCCGCGCCTTCGACTCCGGCGGGGCGGCCGGCGACGAGCCGGCGGTCCGGCGGCGGCTGGCGGAGCTGTACGGGACCTCCACCGCGGGGTGGGAGTTCCTGACCGTCCGCCACGTCTCCGACGCGGTCGTCTCGATGCCGCCGCCGCACCACTTCCGCCGCTCGGTCCGGCTGCTGGCCGGCTGTACGTCTGCGGCGACCACCGGGACACGGGGACCGTCCAGGGCGCGCTGGTCTCCGGCCGGCGGGCCGCGGAGGCCGTCCTGCACGACCTGGGCGTCCGCACCGGGACGGCGGCCGCGGAGGAGGCGGCGTAGGGGCGCGTCGAGGGGCCCGGGGAGCGCGCTCCCCGGGCCCCCGGACCGTTCTTCCCTCAGATCACCCCCGCCTGGCGGGCGGCCTCTTCGAAGGCGCGGGCGGCGGGGGTGGTGCGGTAGGGGGTGAGGCGGCGGTGGAAGTCGCGGAGGTACTCGACGGTGCGGGCGGAGCGCAGCTCCCCGGCGGCGCGGAGGGAGTCGGTGGCCATCGAGCAGGCTTCGTCGACGTCGCCCATGCCGAGCCGCGCGGAGGCGAGGACCAGGCGGCACAGGATGCGGCTGCGGGCGTAGGCGGGGGCCCGCAGCCGGAGGGACTTCTCGGCGTGCTGGGCGGCGGGGCGCCACTGCTGGAGGTCCCGGTAGCAGTGGGCGAACTCGTCGGCGAGCTGGGCGTCGTCGAAGTAGCGCGCCCAGGAGGGGACTTCGTCGGCGCCGCGGGCGGTGCCCAGGGCGCGTTCGCAGCGGACCAGGGCGGTGGTGCAGGCCCGGACGTCGCCGGCCAGGGCGTGGCCGCGGGCCTCGGCGGCGTGCATCAGGGCCTGGACGACGGGGGCGGCGGTGGTGCCGACGCCCTGCTGGGCGACCCGGGCGAGTTGGATGGCCTCGCGGGCGTGACCGAGGTGGACGGCCTGCTGGCTCATGGTGGTGAGGACGAAGCCGCCCAGGACGCGGTCTCCGGCGGCCTGGGAGAGCCGCAGGGCCTGGACGAAGTAGCGCTGGGCGAGGCCGTGCGCGGCGATGTCGAAGGAGGTCCAGCCGGCCAGCCTGGTCAGGTCGGAGACGGCGCCGAACAGGGCGCGGCCGATCTGTTCGCCGTACCGGCCGCGGAGCATGGGTTCGGCTTCGCTCTCCAGGTAGCGGACCAGGGCCTGCCGGGCGTGGCCGCCGCCGTAGGCGTGGTCGAGGGCGCGGAACAGGTCGCCGACGGCGCGGATCGCGGCGATGTCGCCGCGGCCGACCCGGACCGGGGGCCTGGACTCCCGGGCCTCGGTGCCCGGTTCGGTGCCGGAGGCGTTCGCCGGGCGGCGCGGTGCCTGCTGGGGGACGCGGGCGCCCTGCGGGGGCGTGCGGAGCTCCTCGGGGTGAGGGTGGTGCCGTCCCGGGCGACGCGTTCGTCGGTGCGGCCGATCAGCCAGTCGCGGCTGGGGACGACGAGCCCGGCGGGGGTGAAGGCGATCTTGCGGAGTTCGGCGTAGGGGCCGTTGTCCTTGCGCCACATGGAGGCGACGATGTCGACGGCCTCCTGCGGGGTCTCGGCGAACTCCAGCCCGGCGTAGACCGGGGCGCAGGCGTCGAGGCCGACGTCCTGGGCGGTGAGGCGGCGGCCGAGGCGGCGGGTGAAGACCTCGGCGATCAGGGCCGGGGTCGCGCCGCGGGGCTGCTGGCCGCGCAGCCAGCGGGTCACCGAGGTCTTGTCGTAGCGCAGGTCGAGGCCGTGCTCCAGGCCGAGTTGGTCGACCCGGCGGGCGAGGCCGGCGTGCGAGAAGCCGGACTCCTCGATGAGTGCGGCGAGTTGGGGGTTCTGGGCGCGCCCGGCCGCGGGGGCCGGTGGTTCGGTCCGCTCGGGGGCGCGCGGAGGGGTCTCGGCCGCTCCGGTCGGGCGCGGGTCGAGCGGGTCGAGCGGTCGGTACGCGGGGCTGTCGATCACTGGCCGTTGGGGCATAGCAGTCCACACCTCTCAGGCGCCGTTCCGGCCCCTCCTGCCCGGACGGCGCCCCCTGATCGGGAATCGGCGCGAATGTAGCGAGCATTGGGACGCTATGGGTGGATTCGGGCCACCCGTCCTCCGAACGGGTGAACCAGCCCCGCCCGTTGTGAGGAAGCACGGGCGTCGCGTGTTTGAGTTCGGGAGCCGCTGCCCGCGGTGCGGGCGCATGGCTGTGCGCACCACATGTCCGGGCGGTGCTGTGGTGTCCGCCCACATCGTTGCGGGGCCCGCGGATTCCTACCGTTCTCGGCCATGGACACCACTTCTGCCCCGCCCTCCGCGCCGCCGCTGCTCGGCCGCACCGCCCTGGTCACCGGGGCCGCCTCCGGCATCGGCCGGGCCTGCGCGGAGGCGTTCGCCGCGGCGGGCGCGCACGTGTACGTCGTCGACCTGGCGGCCGGTCCCGCCGAGGAGTTGGCGGCCCGGATCGGCGGGACCGCGCACGTCGCGGACCTGTCGGACCCGGAGGCGGTGGAGGCGCTGCCGGCGGACGCGGACATCGTGGTCAACAACGCGGGCCTCCAGCACGTCGCGCCGGTGCACGAGTTCCCGGTGGAGCGGTTCACCCTGATCCAGCGGGTCATGGTGGAGGCCCCGTTCCGAATCCTGCGCCGCACCCTGCCGCACATGTACGAGCGCGAGTGGGGCCGGGTGGTCAACATCTCCTCGGTGCACGGCCTGCGGGCGAGCGCCTTCAAGTCGGCCTACGTGACGGCCAAGCACGCCCTGGAGGGCCTGAGCAAGACGGTGGCCCTGGAGGGCGCCCCGTACGGGGTGACCAGCAACTGCGTGAACCCGGCGTACGTGCGGACCGCGCTGGTGGAGCAGCAGATCGCCGCGCAGGCGCTGGCGCACGGCATCCACGAGGACGAGGTGGTGGAGCGGATCATGCTCGACCGCACCGCCGTGAAGCGGTTGATCGAGCCGGACGAGGTGGCGGAGCTGGCCGTCTGGCTGTGCTCGCCCGGCGCCTCGTACATCACCGGCGCGAGCCTGCCGGTGGACGGCGGCTGGACCGCGCACTGACCTTCCCGACCCTCCTCACCAGCAAGGGAATTCGCCATGGCCATCTCTCCCGACGTCGCGAGACCCGCCTCCCTGCCCAGGGTGGTCGCCGCCTCGCTGATCGGCACCACCATCGAGTGGTACGACTACTTCCTGTACGGATCGGCGGCGGCGCTGGTCTTCGGGCACGTGTTCTTCCCGAAGGCCGACCCGCTGACCGGCACCCTGCTCTCCTTCCTGACCTACGCGATCGGGTTCGCCGCCCGGCCGCTGGGCGCGCTGGTGTTCGGGCACTTCGGTGACCGGATCGGCCGCAAGAGGCTGCTGGTGCTGAGCCTGCTGCTGATGGGCGGCGCGACCACGCTGATCGGCTGCCTGCCCACCTACGACCAGGCCGGCGTCGCGGCACCGGTGCTGCTGACCGTCCTGCGGCTGGTGCAGGGCTTCGCGCTGGGCGGCGAGTGGGGCGGGGCGGTGCTGCTGGTCTCCGAGCACGGCGACCGGCGGCGGCGCGGCTTCTGGGCGTCCTGGCCGCAGGGCGGCGCGCCGGCCGGCAACCTGCTGGCGGCGGGCGTGCTCTCGCTGATGACGGCCGTCCAGTCGGACGCGGCGTTCCTGGCCTGGGGCTGGCGGGTGCCGTTCCTGCTGTCCGCGGTGCTGGTGCTGGTCGGCCTGTGGATCCGGCTCGCGGTGGACGAGTCGCCGCTGTTCAAGGCCGCGCTGGCGGCGGCCGGGCAGCGCGCCGAGCGGGAGCGGCCGCCGTTGGTGGCGGTGCTGCGCGACCACTGGCGGGACGTGCTGGTGGCGATGGGCGCCCGGATGGCGGAGAACATCTCGTACTACGTGCTGACCACCTTCGTGCTGGCGTACGCCGTCACCCAGACCCACCTGCCCAAGCAGACCGCGCTGAACGCCGTACTGATCGGCTCGGCGGTGCAGTTCGCGCTGATCCCGGCCTTCGGGGCGCTCTCCGACCGGGTCGGCCGCAGGCCGGTCTACCTGGTGGGCGCGGTCGGCGTCGGCGGCTGGGCGTTCGTCTTCTTCCGGATGGCCGACACCGGGAGCTTCGTCCAGCTGACCGCCGCCGTCACCGTCGGGCTGTTCTTCCACAGCATGATGTACGCCCCGCAGGCGGCGTTCTTCTCCGAGCTGTTCGCCACCCGCACCCGCTACTCGGGGCCTCGATCGGCGCCCAGTTCTCCTCGGTGGCGGCCGGCGCGCCCGCCCCGCTGATCGCCACCGCGCTGCTGAAGGACTACGGCAGCGCCACCCCGATCGCGGTGTACGTGGCCCTCGCCGCGGTGGTCACGGTGGTGGCCGTGCTGTGCGGCCGGGAGACCCGCGGCGCCGACCTGGAGGACGTCGGGGCGGACGCTCGGGTGGACTCCGTGAAGGCGCCCGCTAGCCTCTGAGCACTTCGGCAGGATCAGGGCCGCGTCACCGGGCGACCGGGGGCGCGGCCCCGACCCGTTCCCGCGGCGGGTCGGGGGGCACGAGGGCCACGGGGGCCACGGGGGCACTAGTGACAGGGAAGACCGCATGGACCGCCACACCACCGCCGCACCGGCGCTGCGCAGACTCCTCGACCTGCTGGCGACCGGCGCCGCCACCGAGGACTTCGGCGAGGTGCTCGCCGACGCCCGCCGCCGGGGCGCGCCCGCCGAGGTGCTGACCGAGATCGACGACGCCACCTGGCAGGCGCTGCGGGTGCACCGGACCATGCGCCAGCACCGCCGCCGCGAGGCCGAGCTGACCGCCCTGTTCGACACCGCGGGCGACCTGGCCGCCTCCCGCGACCTGGACGCGGTGCTACAGGCCATCGTCCGGCGGGCCCGGATGCTGCTGGGCACCGACACCGCGTACCTGACCCTCCCCGACGAGCGGGCCGGGGACACGTACATGCGGGTCACCGACGGCTCGGTCTCGCCGATCTTCCAGACCCTGCGGCTCAGCCTGGGCGACGGCCTGGGCGGCCTGGTCGCGCAGACCGCCCGGCCCTACGCCAGCCACGACTACCGGGTCGACGAGCGGTTCCGGCACACCGGGCAGATCGACGCGGGCGTGCTGGACGAGGGCCTGGTGGCGATCATCGGGGTGCCGCTGCTGCTCGGCGGCACCGTGATCGGCGTGCTGTTCGCCGCCGACCGCTCGCCGCGGGCCTTCTCCCCCGACGAGGTCGCGCTGCTGTGCACCCTGGCCGCGCACGCCGCGATCGCCCTGGACACCGCCAAGTCGCTGGCCGACACCCGGGCCGCGCTGGCCGAACTGGCCGCCGCCAACGCCGTCATCCGGGCGCACGCCGCCGCCGTCCAGCGCGCCGAGCAGGCCCACGACCGGCTCACCGACCTGGTGCTGCGCGGCGCGGAGGTGGCCGACGTGGCCGCCGAGGTGGCCGCGCTGCTGGACGGCGCGGCCTCGGTGCACGACGCCGAGGGCGCCCCGCTGACCGGCCCCGGCGGCGCGCCCGACGGCCTGGCCGAGGCGGTCACCGCCTCCCGCGCGGAGGGCCACGCGGTCCGGCACGGCACCGAGTGGGTGTGCGCGGTGCTGGCCGGGCAGGAGCTGCTGGGCGCGCTGGTGCTGCACGGGCGGCCCGAGCTGGACGACGCGGACCGGCGGGTGTTCGAGCGGGCCGGCGTCGTCACCGCGCTGCTGCTCCTGCTGCGCCGCTCGGTCGCCGAGACCGAGAACCGGGTCCGCGGCGAGCTGCTGGCCGACCTGCTGACCGCCCCCGGCCGCGACCCGGCCGGGCTGACCGCGCGCGGCCGGCGGCTGGGCGTCGACCTGAACCGGCCGCACCTGGCCCTGGTGGCCGTCGCCGAGGACGCCCTCGCCCAGGGCCGGCTGGCCGGGGCGGCGGCCCGGTACCTGTTCGGCTCGCGCGGCATCAGCGCCGAGTTCGGCGAGGGCGTGGTGCTGCTGGTGCCGCACGAGGGCGGCGGCGACGGCGCGGTGGCCGCGCTCGCGGCCGAGCGGCTGGCCCGGCTGGCGGGCGGCCCGGTCACGGTCGGCACCGGCCGCGCCGCGAACGGCCCGGTCGCGCTGGCCGCGGCGTACGCGGAGGGGGTGCGCTGCGTGCGGGCCCTGCGGGTGCTGGGCCGGGCCGGGGACGGGGCGTGCGCGGCCGACCTGGGCTTCCTGGGCGTGCTGCTGGGCGACGGGCACGACGTGGACGGCTTCGTCCGGGCCACCCTGGGCCCGCTGCTCGACTACGACGCCAAGCGCGGCACCGAGCTGGTGCGCACCCTGCGCGCCTACTTCGACTGCGGCGGCGGCCTGACGAGGGCCAAGGACCTGCTGCACGTCCACGTGAACACGGTGGTGCAGCGGCTGGACCGGGTGGAGGTGCTGCTGGGCCGCGACTGGAACCAGCCGGAGCGGGCGCTGGAGCTCC
This sequence comes from Kitasatospora fiedleri, assembly GCF_948472415.1. NCBI lineage: Bacteria > Bacillati > Actinomycetota > Actinomycetes > Kitasatosporales > Streptomycetaceae > Kitasatospora > Kitasatospora fiedleri. The sequence goes on from NZ_OX419519.1 coordinate 2,218,136, forward strand.
AGCTGGCGCTGCGGCTGCAACTGCTCGCCGGGGCTGAGCGGGCCGGCCGGCAGGGGCGCCGGGCGTGCCCGGGCCGGGCGGGCAGCGGACCGGCCTGCGGCGAGCCGGGCGTGCCCGGGCCGGGCGGACAGCGGACGGGCCGGCAGGGGCGCCGGGCGTGCCCGGGCCGGGCGTACAGTGGCGAGGTTGGGCTGGTCGGCCGGCAGGGAGTGCTGTGGTGAGCGAGAACGTGCGGTTCGTGCGGATGGGGATAGGCGAGCGGACCGTCCCCTACCAGGAGGCGTGGGCGGAGCAGCAGCGGCTGCACGCGCTGCGGGTCGCGGACGAGATCCCGGACACCGTGCTGCTGCTGGAGCACGACCCGGTGTACACGATGGGCAAGCGCACCAACCCGGCCGACCTGCCGCTGGACGGGACGCCGGTGGTGGAGGTCAACCGCGGCGGGGAGATCACCTGGCACGGCCCCGGGCAGCTGGTCGGCTACCCGATCGTGAAGCTGCCGGACCCGATCGACGTGGTGGCGTACGTGCGGCGGCTGGAGGAGGCGCTGATCCGGGCCTGCGGCGGGTTCGGCGTGGAGACCACCCGGATCGAGGGCCGCAGCGGGGTGTGGAAGCTGGGCGCGGAGATCCCCGGCGCGGTGGTCGACCCCGCGCAGGTGGTGGAGATCGGCAAGCTGACCCTGCGGATGGGCCTGCCGCTGGGCATCGACCCGCGGCTGGCCGGACCCGAGTACGCGCCGTCCAACGCGGGCCAGCGCGGCGACGACCGCAAGCTGGCGGCGATCGGCGTGCGGGTGGCCCGCGGCGTGACCATGCACGGCTTCGCGCTGAACTGCGACCCGGACATGACGTACTTCGACAAGATCGTCCCGTGCGGCATCCGGGACGCCGGGGTGGCCTCGCTGAGCGGGGAGCTGGCCCGGCCGTTCGGGGTGTCCGACGCGGTGGGGGCGGTCGAGCGGAAGCTGGCCGAGGTGTTCGCCGAGCTGCCCGAGCCGGCGGCCGCCGTCCGGTAACGGCCCGCCAGCGGCCCGCCGGCGGGCTGGTGACCGTCCGGTAGCGGAATCGGCGCGGCGCGCCGAGCGTTGCCTTTCGAAGGCAAGCCCCCGGCCGGGTGCCGGCCGTTGAAGCGCAGGCGTACCCTGAGGGGTACCCCGTCTAGTTCTAGGAGTCGCACGTGTCCGCTGTCGCACCCGACGGCAGGAAGCTCCTCCGGCTGGAGGTCCGCAACAGCGAGACCCCCATCGAGCGGAAGCCCGAGTGGATCAAGACCAGGGCGAAGATGGGGCCGGAGTACAACGCCCTGCAGTCCCTGGTGAAGAAGGAGGGGCTGCACACGGTCTGCCAGGAGGCCGGCTGTCCCAACATCTTCGAGTGCTGGGAGGACCGCGAGGCGACCTTCCTGATCGGCGGCGACCAGTGCACCCGCCGCTGCGACTTCTGCCAGATCGACACCGGCAAGCCCGCCGAGTTCGACCGGGACGAGCCGCGCCGGGTCGCCGAGTCCATCGTCACGATGGACCTGAACTACGCCACCATCACCGGCGTCGCCCGCGACGACCTGGCGGACGGCGGCTCGTGGCTGTACGCCGAGACGGTCCGCCAGGTGCACGCGATGACCGCCGCCCGCGAGGCCGGCCGCACCGGCGTCGAACTGCTCATCCCGGACTTCAACGCCGTCCCCGAGCAGCTCGCCGAGGTCTTCTCCGCCCGCCCCGAGGTGCTGGCGCACAACGTCGAGACGGTGCCGCGGATCTTCAAGCGCATCCGCCCGGCCTTCCGCTACGAGCGCTCGCTGGACGTGATCACCCAGGCCCGGGCGGCCGGGCTGGTCACCAAGTCCAACCTGATCCTGGGCATGGGCGAGACCCGCGAGGAGGTCAGCGAGGCGCTGGCCGACCTGGTCGACGCCGGCTGCGAGCTGATCACCATCACCCAGTACCTGCGGCCCTCGCTGCGCCACCACCCGGTGGAGCGCTGGGTGAAGCCGCAGGAGTTCGTCGAGCTCCAGCAGGAGGCCGAGGAGCTGGGCTTCGCCGGGGTGATGTCCGGTCCGCTGGTGCGCTCCTCGTACCGGGCCGGGCGGCTGTACCGGCAGGCGCTGGAGCACCGGGAGCGGGCGGCGGCGGTCTGAGCCGCGCGCTGCGGTGCTTCTCGCTTCCGTCGGGTGCCGCGGTGCTTGGTCCGGGTGCCGCGGTGCCTGTCGGGTGCTGCCGTGCTTGGTCCGGGTGCCGCGGTGCCTGTCGGGTGCTGTGGTGCCGCGCCGTGCCGGTGAGGGGCGGGTCCGTTCGGGCCCGTCCCTCCGGCGCGTCCGGGCTAAGCGCCGATGTTTCACGTGGCATTGACGGGCGGGTCACCGTACGGTAACGGACGTCCGGGACGCTGGAGCGGTACCCGGGTCGAGGAGTTGGTGTGGTCATGCGTACCGGAATCCGGATCGCCCTCCGGCGGGCCGAGCAGATGCTGTTGATCCGCGGCGCGCGCCGCAACGCGTGGGCCGCGGTGTGCGAGAACCGGCGGCTGGCGGGCGAACGCGAGCAGTCCGGGCAGGTGTTCGGACGCGGTGCCTGAACCCCTGGTGGGGGCCGGGGCGGACGCCCGGCGGGAGTCGGGGCCGCTTCGGGGAAAGACCAGGGTCACGAACCGGCACCGCCTTGGATGATCGCGTGTGCCGCCACGTACCATGAGCGGTATGGCGAGGCAAAAATCCGATACTCCTGGGCGGCTCGCACAGATCCGCCAGGCATATGTCATGACCAAGCAGGTCGACACCAAGATCGGCCTGATCATCGCCGGCGTCGGCCTGCTGACCTTCGGCGTGTTCCTCGCCATCGGCTTCGCACTGGACCACCCGATCTACCTGGGCATCCTCGGTTTCGTGGTGGCGGTGCTGGCGGTCGCGATCGTGTTCGGCCGGCGGGCCGAGCGGGCCGCGTTCGGGCAGATGGAGGGCCAGCCGGGCGCGGTCGCGGCGGTGCTGGGCAACATCCGGCGCGGCTGGAGCGCGAACCAGACCCCGGTGGCGGTCACCCGCAGCCAGGACGCGGTCTACCGCGCGGTCGGCCGGGCCGGCATCGCGCTGATCGGCGAGGGCAACCCGAACCGGGTGCGGCCGCTGCTGGCGTCCGAGAAGAAGAAGATGGCCAGGGTCGTCGGCGACATCCCGGTGCACGACATCATGGTCGGCAACGACGAGGGCCAGATCCCGCTCAAGAAGCTGCAGGTCCACCTGATGCGCCTGCCCCGGTCGATCAGCGCCGCCCAGGTCACCGAGACCAACGACCGGCTGCGCGCCCTGGGCGACCTGCTCTCCAAGGCGCCGATCCCCAAGGGCCCGATGCCGAAGGGCGCCCGGATGCCCAAGGGCGGCATGCGCTAGGCGCGACTCCCCCGTTCCGCACCACGGCCCCGCCCGCGAGGTTCCCCTCCGCGAGCGGGGCCGTTCGATGTTCCGGTGCCCCTTCGGGGGTGCTTCCTCGGGGTCGGCTCAGATCCGGACCTCGACGGTGCCGACGGCCTTGTCGTGCAGGCCGCGGGTGTCGCGGTCCCAGACGGCGGCCGGGACGACCAGGCAGAGCAGCAGGGTGCGCAGCAGCACCTGCGGGATGGTGGCGCGGGTGCCGTCCAGCCGGACCACCCGCAGGCCGAACAGGCGCTTGCCGACGGTGGTGCCGGTGGTGGCCAGGAACAGCGCCGTCACCGCGTAGAAAAGCGGGGTGGTCCACAGGTTGGCGGTGCCCCGTTCGCCGCCCGCGAGCAGCCCGTACGCGACCAGGCTGACCAGCCAGCCGTCGACGAACAGCGCGCCGATCCGGCGGCCGGGGCCGGCCAGCGAACCGGGCCCGGTGCGCGGGAGGCCGAGGCGCTCGCCGCGGTAGCCGAATTCGGCGCCCATCTTCTCGGCGGCCGCCTTCGGGCCGTCGATCCACGATCCGAGTGCTTCTCTGGTGTCCACGAATCCACCCTAACCGGGCTTACGGCCGGGGCCGGTGGCGGCCCCGGGCGGCGGCGCGCCGCCGGGGTTTCCCGTCGGGGTGAACCCGGTGCGCCCGACTGCCACGAGTGGTCTGGACCAGTTGCGGATCTACGGCCCGGCAGGGCCGGGAATTTGCCCGGAACCGTACCGCTTTGCCGCCCGCCCGAATGGCCCGGTTAACATGTGGGAAACAAGCGAGTCACGAGCCGGAAACGGGCCGTTCCTATCGTGAGCCCCCTGCACCGGGGCTCCTGTCGCCCCTGACGGAGACTCAGACGTGCACGCCGAGGAGGAGTACGGATGTTCACCAACGCCGACGAGGTGAAGCAGTACATCGCGGACAACGACATCAAGTTCGTCGACGTGCGGTTCTGCGACCTGCCGGGCGTGCTGCAGCACTTCTCGGTCCCGGCCGCCACCTTCGACCCGTCCGAGACCCTGATGTTCGACGGCTCCTCGATCCGCGGCTTCCAGGCCATCCACGAGTCCGACATGGCCCTGGTGCCCGACCTGGCCACCGCCCGGCTGGACCCGTTCCGCGCCGAGAAGCACCTCAACATCAACTTCTTCATCCAGGACCCGATCACCGGCGAGGCGTACAGCCGCGACCCGCGCAACGTCGCCCGCAAGGCCGAGGCGTACCTGGCCTCCTCCGGCATCGCCGACACCGCCTACTTCGGGCCCGAGGCCGAGTTCTACGTCTTCGACTCGGTGCGGTTCGAGACCTCCGCCAACGCCTCCTACTACCACATCGACTCGGTCGCGGGCGCCTGGAACAGCGGCTCCGCCGAGGGCGACGCGCGCGGCTACAAGGTCAAGTACAAGGGCGGCTACTTCCCCGTCCCGCCGGTCGACCACTTCGCAGACCTGCGCGCCGAGATGTCCCTCGAACTCGCCAAGGCCGGGCTGGAGGTGGAGCGCCAGCACCACGAGGTCGGCACCGCCGGCCAGGCCGAGATCAACTACAAGTTCAACACCCTGCTGCACGCCGCCGACGACCTGATGCTGTTCAAGTACATCATCAAGAACGTCGCCTGGCGGGCCGGCAGGTCCGCCACCTTCATGCCCAAGCCGATCTTCGGCGACAACGGCTCCGGCATGCACGTCCACCAGTCGCTGTGGACCGGCGGCTCCCCGCTCTTCTACGACGAGCAGGGCTACGCGGGCCTGTCCGACACCGCCCGCTACTACATCGGCGGCATCCTCAAGCACGCCCCCTCGCTGCTCGCCTTCACCAACCCTCGGTGAACTCCTACCACCGCCTGGTGCCCGGCTTCGAGGCCCCGGTCAACCTGGTCTACTCGCAGCGCAACCGCTCCGCCGCGATCCGCATCCCGATCACCGGTTCCAACGCCAAGGCCAAGCGCATCGAGTTCCGCGCCCCCGACCCGTCCTCCAACCCCTACCTGGCCTTCTCCGCCATGCTGATGGCCGGCCTGGACGGCATCAAGAACAAGATCGAGCCGCTGGAGCCCGTCGACAAGGACCTCTACGAGCTCGCCCCCGACGAGCACGCCGCCGTCCCCCAGGTTCCCGCCTCCCTCGGCGCCGTCCTCGACGCCCTGGAGGCCGACCACGAGTACCTCCTCGCGGGCGGCGTCTTCACCACCGACCTGATCGAGACCTGGATCGACTACAAGCGCACCCACGAGATCGCCCCGATCGCGCTGCGGCCGCACCCGCACGAGTTCGAGCTGTACTACGACCTGTAGGACCCCCTCTGACCTGCGGAAACGCAGTTTGATCTCTCATCGTTTCCGCAGGTCAGGCAGGGTCCTGACTTGCGGAAACCTCTGAGAGGGATCGGCTCCAACGCCTCTCGGGCTTGCGATGTGAAATGAGTGTGAAATGAGCACGGGCAGATCGAACCCGCGATGATCACCTCATTGTCCTTGCCGCCCTTGCCAGCACTGGGCAGCACGCCATCCCGCTACTTTCAGTAGTCATTGCCCGCAGCTGCTGACTCAACGGATTCGATCTTTTACCCGCGCTCACCAAGTAGCGGAGCCTGCCGTCGTCGCCGCCTCGGGCCGCTCAGGTCCGGCAGGCGGCCGATGGGGCTTCCGGCCGGCTCGGAGGTCAGCAGCGCCGTCGAGAACGTTGCAGCGGTCGACTGGGCGAACCAGTCGACTGGGTGATGCGGGACAACAGCAAGGGGAACGTGACTGCGCCGGTAGCCGGGCTCGTGGCCATGCAGACGCGGCCCTCGCGGTCGTAGGTGCTGGTACGTGTGCGCAGTACCGCGCTGGCAGAGTCGGCCTCTGCGACCTGCATCGCGTTGCCGAGGCTGTCGTTCACCGTGCTGACGGACTCGCCCAGCCGCGCCGTGGTCTTGACGGGTCGTCCGAGGCCGTTCGTAGTGGTGTACTTCGCCGGGTCGGCGCCAGCCGCGTTGCCGTTGGGGCTGGTGGCGCTGACCACAAGCCCGCGCTGGTCATACGCGGTCGTCGTCACGGCGGTCGGGCCGCCGAGGCTGGAGGCGAGTTCGCTGCGGACCGGTCGGCCGACCTGGTCGTGGGTATCATTGCGTTGGCGTAGTCGGGTCCACGGGTCTGTCCACGGCCAGGACCCGGAGGTCATTGCTCCAGCTCTCGCAGCGGGCACTGCCTGATGGGAAGTGCAGCTCAAGCAGCACACGCCCTGTCACCGGCTCGCACTCCTGCCGGACGTCGAGCACAACCCCGCCGCGGTAGGCCGCGAACGGGGTCTCATCACTTACGGGCCGAACGTCGATCCGACCTCAGTTGCCCATGTCGAACCCGTCATCCGGCCCGGATGACTCAACCACGAGGCACCAGTCCGTGCCGCTAGCGATGTTGGTGGACCTGTCTCGATCGTTGATCATCCACACTTCGACCGAGCCGTCGCCGGGGTGCCCGTCCTGAATGTGCCACGACGCGAGCACCCCAACGAGCCGGCTGCCGACCAAGGACAAGGGGTCGATTCCGGGTCCGTGCGGTGGGCAGGCCACGTACAAGTGCCCCACCTGGGAACCGTACCGCGCCCGCCCGCACCGACTCTCCTGCCTAAACGGACAACCTTTAGGCGCTAGGCCGGAGCGAAGCGGTCGATCAGGTAACGCGCCGCGGCAGTGAGTGCCTGGAAGCGGAAGTGTGCCTCGCCTGCGGTGGAGGTGCCAGGGTGGGGCCCGTTGGTGTGGGTGATGGCCCAGAGGCCGTGGACGAACCAGCCTCCGTCCTTGTCCGCGAGGTGCCCCTGGGTCCGCAGGTAGTTGACGGCCGCTCCGCCGTCGCCCTGCTTGGTTGACGCGAAACCCGTGATGGTGGCGGTCTCCACGAGGGCGGCTTCGTACATGGCGCGGATGCCGCCGTTAGCATCTTCGTGGCGTCCCTCGGTGAGGGCCTTTGCAGCTCGCTGGTAGCAGTCCTTCGCGTCCGTCCACCCGAGGCGGTCGAAGTCGGCCTCCAGCGCGGTGATCTCCTGGCTAAGCGGTGCCGCCGGGTCGTCAAGAGGGAGAAGCCGAACTCCGGTACGGCGGGTTGTGGTGGCGCCCCATTCGTCGTCTGTCGTCTCGAAGTTGGCCCGGAGGTCGAGCCCGTCGGCGCGGGCGGCCTCACGTAGCTGCCAGAAGTACGTGCCGGGGCGAATGCCCTCAAGCGCAGCGGGTGCTACCTGCTCAGCGACCAGCCGCACGAAGTCGTGGAGCGCCTTGCGCTCGTCGTCCGCGCCGGACTCGGTGGCGGCGTACTTGGCGGTCATCACAGTCTTGGCCACCAGTTCGGCCTTGCCATAGTGCTTGGCTGGCGTGGCACTGTCCAGGTTGGCCTTCATGAACAGGAGCCGCAGCTTGCCTTCGGAGAAGGCTTCAACGGCGATCTCGGCGGCATGGCCGATCAGAGATGACGAGAGAAGTCGCACGCGTCCATCGTGGACCACCAGCGGGCTGGGCGTCCTCGAATTTCGGGCGCGTCGCTTCACGTCGGCAAGGCAAGCGAACTGCAAGGCGGACGTGGAGGACTGCGCAGTTCGTCATCCGGTGCTCCGGGGTGGCGTCCCACGGCCGGCTCGCACCGCCACGGCGCCAGCCCCGGGGACAGGAAGGGTGTGGATATGCCCCTCACCCTCGACCATGAGGCGCTGGACGCGGCGGGTGGCAGAGCCTTCGACCTTGGCGCCAAAGTCCACCATGCACCGATGCTGACAGATACTCAGCTGTCGAAGAGATTCGCGAAAATGGCGTCGAACTCGCAGCTCTCGGTGGGTGATCCATCGTTCAGTAGCGCCCGGACCGAGTCCCCGTCTGGATAAATGGCAGGATGCGTACCCCACCGAGAGGAGGATGGGTACGTCCCGCCTTGCCGCTTCTGACATCGGTCTCTCTCCCCATTCCCACCAGTCCACAGGATTGGTGGCGTGCCGCTGGAGATAGGGCGGCGTGAACCCCGGCAACAACGGCTCGGCAAGCTCCCAGAGACCATCAGGAACCAGCCGTTGCGACAGATCAACCCCTATGAGGGTCAATCATGCCGCAGGTCAGCTACCAGCCACATGAGACACACCTTGAGGGCGGGGCAGCGGGCACCTCTACAACCAATAAGCCGCATTCATTGCTGAATTTGGCTTCAGGGCAGGCTGCTCCATTCGAATGTCATTATTTTCCATTCGCCAGTCCTCTAGCCCATTAAGGGCATCATTCAGAGCATCGCATTGCGCCTGAGTGAGATAGAACTCGAATGACTTCACAATATCCCAGGCATTGTAAGCCTTTTCAAAGTTTGGCGGCCGACTGGTGGCTAGTGCAATAAAGGACTGCACCGCCTCAGTGACGTTAGCTTCACGTACTCGTGGCGACAAGCGAGGGAGGATATCAATTCCACCATCAGCGCTGTACACCACCACAATAGTTGGAGGTGGCTCGCTACCCAGATATCTCACGGCATTGTTGAGTCGACTACCTCGGGCTGGATCCCCTTCGCCACGGGCCGTACCATCGAGAATCACTCCAATTGCGTGGCATCGACCACTAGGGTCTACAAGCACAGCGCCATCCATGTCAGTGAGCTGTGTAATCAGCTCCGAAGCAAGGTGAGATGGCTCCACTGACCAAGATTGAGGAGAGAGACGCCGTGCCTCATTAGCGGCGTCAGCAGAGATCACCAACATAGCTCCATGTCTATGTTGACCGGCGGCCCGCGCTGCCGTCAGCAACGCCGGTTTGTCTAATTCAGGAAACAGTCGGTCGGCTAGGTCGATCAGATAATCCTCATCTAGCACATGTGTCGGCAGACTAGGGGTGCCGTCTTTGACGGCGAGGAGTACCACTCCCGCATGAGATAGCTCCCATACGCCACGAGATGTAAATGTCACGACGAAAATCGACTCAGTCTCTGGGTCGTAGTCGGAGCTAAGGAGTCCTAGGCCGTAGACCTTTTGCCCATCAGATAGAACATCCGCCCTCGGCCCGCTAGCTTCCAAAATTTTTCGCACGGCGAGCTTATTGCGCAGATGAACTGGACTTTGGAGTTTGACCGCAACATCGACTGCTGGATTGTCTGACTTAGCGAAAACCAAACGGCCTGAGCCTGCACGACCCTCATACGGCAACGCGGAAAGACTGTTCATCAACGAGTCGACATTACTGCCAGACCAGCACCCGGTACAGTACAGGATACCGCTCATTAGGGACTCTGTAGCCGTGCGGACCACTTCGCCAGAACCTGTGTCAAGGATTTCAAGACCAGTCCCTGGGTCAGGGAGATATAGGTGCCGAGTTGCGAGGTCAAGGATTCTCATCATGACGGCATGAAACAGGGAAGGCTGAATGGTGAGACGATCCCGAACGGTACTCTTGATCTGCGGTACAGCTGCGATGGCCAACTTTTCTACGCTGATGATTACGTGAACTTCGTAATCCCCAACTCGAACGGAGTTCGCGGCAAAGAACACCCTGCTCTCTTGGCCTGGTTTCGAGCCTAGCGTTTCCTCAAGTGCCTCAGCCCGCATGCGATTCAGCAGGCTTCTTTGGCGCATCTCATGAGTTCTTCGATCCGTGTTAAGGGCCTGGATTTCTGGATTGTCCCTGTACTTCTGTATGGCCAATTTTTTGACATCCGCTAGATCCGATGGCGCGAATAATTCATCCCCTTGTTCAATGCAAATGCTGAACTTATGCGGACCAGCTGCCTGAAAACCCACCAGTATAGTCTTCGGATTTCCCGTGAAGTCGATGGACTTGAGTACCAAATCGGACTCAATGTCCAGACCACTTCGAAAGATATCTTGAAATCCCCACATAAACTGCTCAATATATCGCTCAGCCATCGCCTGAACCTATTTTCCCTTCGCGTATGGTTGTGCGTCCTGGAATTCCCCACCCGCAAGTGCCGTGGCAGAACTGCCATACCGAACAGGCGACCACTCAGACAAATGCAGCGAACCTTGCGTGGGACGGTCTGTGAAGTAGGACCCCTGCAACCCCTCTCCAGTCTGCTGACCAATGGTGACTTCGGCAGCGCCCCTGTGCGGCTGACTCCTGTCTCGCACCTCAGGCCGTGGCGTATTGAGGTACTGCCAGCTAAGGCGCCAGCATCCGTCAGGATCCTTGATGAGTTTGGCGCGCTCGCTAACCGACTTCGATTCACCTGTAAAGAGAGTCACAGTGACATTAGAGGCGGTCTGAGAGATATATACGGCCGTTGGTATGGGAGGCAACTTCGTCTTGTCCGGCAAGACATACTGCGACACTGTCTCTCCGCGCCAAGTTCCTGCGATTAGCGGGACATCCGTGAAGTATCGAACGACCTTCCACTTCCAAATAAACCGCTCCCATAGTGCGAACACGAGGGTGGCTACTAGTCCGCCAATGGAGAAGATGCGGAAGGGGACTTGTGTCACGCCCTGACCGTCAAGAACTGCCAGCGCCAAACCCACGCCAGCGGCGATGGCGATGGATATACGAACTTTGAGGTTCATCGGTTGTCCGTCCTTGGGTGCGTTGAACGGGTTTAGCTGCCGGCATTCCATGCCTCGGAGTCAGCGTCGGAGTAGTTAATCGAATCTGGCGAACGCAATCGGGTCAGCTTTATAAAGAAGGGTGACGGTTGCTCGCCGGCTACTCGAACGATCTTGAAAATGGCCATGCTCACCAAAATCGGCGATATGCCACCACCAATGGGATGGCTATCGATGGCACCTGCATAGACGGCAAAGCCCTTGTCCTTGAGTTCGCCCAGGAGGCTAGTGATGCCTCGCTGGGCTTCTCGCATGGAAAATCGGGAGATCTCTATGTCTTCAGAAATCTCAAGGCAGTCCGTGAAGGTCTGGACTGCCGCATCGATGAGGTCTTCATCGTCCTCGGTGCAGCCATCCGGCTCGATCGTTGGCATCCAAGCATCAGAGATAGAGAGGATCGGCCAGAGGTCCCGACCTGTCTTCATGTGACTGAGTTGTACGACCTGTGGATTCTCCGGGGGCTTCGGCTTGGGCCCAGCAGGGGAGTTGACATCGATGATCTTGTCGATCTGCTTCTGGTTGAGCTTGCAGATCTCATCGGCGAGCGTCTTGAGCCCCCAGACCTCGATGGTGACGTCGAGGTACAGGGGGCGGAGGTCGTTGTCGATGTACTGGTCAACCTCGCCAGGCAGCGTGTCGTTGGTGAGGAAGCGCCATACCCTCACGTCACGGTGCTCTTTGAGGCAGCCCTCTAAGTCCCCACGGATCTTGGCCTTGGTCCTGTCGATCCGCTCCCCGCGCGTGGTGTGCGCTGCAAAGAACACCCGGGCCTTCGGGCAGTAGCCGTCGTTCTTGGTGTCGCCCTTCGGTCCGGCTGCCCGCACCGGCTGGTAGTCACCGGGGTACAGCTCCAGGCCGAGTCGGTCCATGCAGTCTTGGAAGGCGTTGCCTTCGAGGCGGAGGAGCTGGCCTTCAACGACCTTCCTCATCGAGTTGCGATCCACGGTAGCCATTACCTCATGCCAGGACATTGTGCGTCGTTGGATCGGAAGAATCTATCTCAGCGAGCCGAAACCGCGCTCGCGTGAGCCGTTCTGGCCCGGAGTGTGGACCCAGGTACGCACGTGCCGAAGTTCGGGGCGGGTGGCGATGAACGCCTCGAAGCGGAACGAGCGGAACGGTCCGCCGTTGTCGGTGACGATCGTGACCAGCGGCTGCACTGCGCCTTAGGTGTCGCGCGGAGCGAGGTCGACTGACCGGGAGCCGGCGAGCCGTTCGGCTTCGACGAGGGCGAGCTCGATGGCGGCGACGGCGTCGTGCTGGTTCGCGGTCGGGGCCGCGTGCCAACCGGGCTCGTACTTCGACCAGTAATCACGGCAGCCGGCCCGCCGCCAGGTGCCTCGGTCGGTGGTTTCGAACCCGGAGAAGCCAGTTGCCAGACTCGGTTCGGGCCGGTCGGCTCGGTAGCGAACACGGCCTTTCGACAGACTGCGAGCTGGCGCCGTTCCCGCTGGTAGTTCGCCTCCAGCAGCAGGCCCTCGTCCCGCAGCAGCCGCAGCATGGTCGCCTGGGGGACGCGGTGGCCGTCGTAGCGGCACATCGCCCTGGGCTGGCCCCAGCAGGACGCGGACCGACACTGGATGCACAGCCGCTGCGCCAGCTTGCAAGGAAGACCTCGAAGCCAGTTAATCTCCGGACGAGTTGGTGCGTGGGGGTCCATTCTGAACGCATGACCCCGCCCGATGCCTCTCCGGCCTCACCCACGACGAAGATCACCGCAGTGACGCGGCGTGACATCTTCGACTACCTGCGCGGCACCGACGCTCCGTGGTGGGGCCGGCTTGACGACGAGATCGCGTTCCTGGAACGGCTCTACAAGCTCGACCAGCTGCCGTCGACCGACAGCCGATTCGCCACTGCGCGCGGCGACATCCTCCAGCACCGGTTCAACAACGACGACTGGGACGACGACTGGATCTTCACAGATCCCCGCCTGGAACTCCGTTCCGGGCCGGACGAGGTGCTGCTCGCCTTCCTCGTGCAGACCCTGCACCCGGAGGTGCTCTCCGATGCCGACCAAGCCTCACAGCGCGTCGACCGACTGAACCGCCTTCTGGAACCGGACGGCTGGGCGCTTCGCGCCTTTCGGTTCCTGTCGGGTCGGCCGATCTACACACCGGTCCGGGTACAGGCCGTCGGCCCCCTGGTGTCGTTGCCCTTGAACGACGATGACGCGGGCAAGCTCGACCTCGTTCTCGGCCAGATCTACAGCCTCCTCGACTGCGACGGCCAGGAGGCCACCCGCGACCTCCTACGCAAGGCCACACTCACGTTGCGCCGTGACGGCGGCTTCTACCAACCCATGCCGGGCGACAACTGGACTGCCAGCACCTACGAGGCCGTCCTCACCGTCGACCGCCCGCTCCTCCCGGCGTTCACGCCAGTGGTGGTCGATGCAATCTGGCAGCAGCTGGGAGCGGTGCTCGCGCGGCTCGGACGCGAAGACGTGCAGTCGCTTGTGATCGAAGGCGACATGGGGCCGATGCCCTACATCCCGCACGACTGGAGAGGCCAGGCGGCCACACCGGTCTCCCCTGTGATCCGCGGCGCTCGCATTAACTTCGCCTCCACCGACTTCGACGTTGTGCGCCAGGACTTCTCAGACCTTGAGATCCGCTCCGCCGCGGACGGTGGCTTCCACTACTTCTACGACACTCGGGCGAACAGGCGGGTCACTGACTTCGTTCTCGACGACCGACCCCAGGTAGCGACCCTGTGCAACGTCACCATCATCAGGAAGGACGATACCTACTCCCCCCGCATCAAGCTGTGGAAGAAGGACAAGACCAAAGCCGAGAGGGCAGTGGCCATGGAGGTCATCCCCGGCACCGAGACCACCCAGATCATCAAGGCGGTGGTCGACACCAGTGACGCCCACGAAAACTTCTGGAAGGTCATCAACTTCCTCCAAGGGTGTACCGGGCTCCACACCCCTGGCAGTCGTGCCGGCCTCGCTGCCGGCGACGCTGATCAGCTCGCCGAGATGCTGAACGGCCAGGACCGGACCATGCTCCTGCACGCGCTCAAGACCGCAATCGGCGGCTCCCTCACCGAAGAAGACATCCGGCTCATCAGCAACCGCAAGGTCCAACTCCGACACTTCGACCAACTGCTGAACGACCCCGAGTACTTTCGGAAGGAAAAGGAGCGAACCACCAAGTCCAGCGAAGCGCTCTGGCAGGACTACTTCGAAGGAAACCCTTGGATCTTCGGCTACGGCCTCAACCTCGTCGCCTGCGAAGCCCTCGACGACGGCAAGCTGGAACGTATCACCACCGGAGCCAATATCTTCACCGGAGCCGGCAAGCGGATCGACGCGATCATGCGCTCCAAAGGCTTTATCAGCAGCATGCTGTTCTGCGAGATCAAGACCCATGAGACACCACTGCTCGCCAAGACCCTCTACCGCACCCCGGACATCTACCAGGTCTCGACGGAACTCGGAGGCGGAGTCGCCCAAGTCCAGAAGACCGTCCACAAAGCCCAACGGCTGATCTCCGAGGAACTGACCCGGCTCTACCAGGCCGACGGCACCCCGACCGGCACCGAACTCTCCACTACCAAGCCCCACCAGGTCCTCGTGATCGGCAGCCTGGCCGAATTCAAACACGACGGCGAGGTCAACCCGGAAAAGCTCAGCTCTTTCGAACTCTACCGATCCTCCGTCCAAGGCATCGAGGTCATTACGTTCGACGAACTCTACGACCGAGCATGCTTCATCGTGGCGGACCAGTAGGACTCTGTCGCCCACCTCACAGCCAGGGACGGGATCGTACTTCGGTAGCTCTCCGTAAGCCGCGCACCGAGCAGGCGGCGCGATCCCTCGGCATCGCCCGGCACTTTCCGGTGCCTCTCATCCGTTGAGGTCGCCGCGTGTGCACTGATTGTGAAATGATCTTCCTTGAGGGGCATGTTTCCGCAGGTCAGAGGCATGTTTGATCAGAACTACGACCTGTAGGACACCCTCTGACCTGCGGTAACGCGGTTCGATCTCTCGGCGTTTCCGCAGGTCGAGCAGGGCTCTGACCTGCTCGACCTGCGGGAACATCTGGAGAGGGATTGGCTGCAGCACGCCTTCTCGCTCCTTTCGGTACCGAACTTGATCGGGTGATGCCGGAGTCGTTCGCATGGCAGTGGTCGGCTGCCTTCGGCAGCTCTGTTGGCGTGAGGTACGCGCAAGGTGGGGGCTGACCGACGCCGAGGGGGCCGCGCGGGAGCGGATTCGGCTCGGCGGTCCGACCGTGCCGGTCCGGGACAACGTCTGCCCCCAGGTGGCCCCACCGTTACGGGAGTTCATCGAGGCGAGCCCCCGTTGGCTCACCGTGTTCCACCTGCACTCCCACGCGCCGGGCCTCAACTCGCAGGAGGGCATCTGGACGCTGGTCAAACGCGGCATGGGCAACCTCGCCGCCGCCGACCCGAGCCAGATCACCTGGGCCGTGAAGCACCGGCTCAAGCAGATCCAGCACCACCCCGACCTGGTCGGCGACTGCCTTGTCGGCACCGGCTTGATCATGAACGGCTGACCGACATCACCCGATCAAGTTCAGTATCGCCACGTAGAACAAGGTCTGAACGCGCGCCGACTCGCCGGCAGCGTGGCCGCCCCGGGACGCGCACGAGCTGGCCCTCAGTTCGGTTGAGGCCGCCGTATGTGCACCGGCCGTGAAGTGATCTTCCACGACACCCCCGCCTTCCCAGGTCAGAGGCATGGTGGAGCCGCACTGCCACCTCTGGGCCCCTCTCCGAGCTGCGGGGACGCAGGTCGGCCTCTCATCCGTTTCCGCAGGTCAGCACCCCGCCGGCCTGCGGAAACGGTGTTCTCGGGTGCGGCGACCGGGCGAGGGGCGTTCGTCCTGGTGACTGGAGTTGCGTGGTGATGATTGAAGCTGCTTGATACTGGCCAGTTTCATTGACATTCGAGCATCATGTTGCTGCTATTGCCGCACCGACCGCGTGGTGCGGCCCCGGCGATCGGCTCCGTCCGCGTCTCGGTGCGGGCCGGTTCGTGGCGGCGAGGGGCCTGGAGGTCGTTCCGTTCGTCCGTTGAAGGGGTACCGGCATGAAACGCTCTCTTCGGTTCCGGCCCGTCGCCGTGTGTGCGATCGTGCTGGCGGGCCTGGTGCTGGCCCCGCAGGCGGCGCGGGCCTCGTCCACGGCGACCAGTGCTTCGGGGAGTGCGCTGGCGGTCACTCCTCCGATGGGCTACAACAACTGGGCCCGGTTCGGGTGTTCGGCCGACAACCCGAACAGCGGTGACGTCGGGCCGTCCGAGGCGCTGATCCTGGGGCAGGCGGCGTCCCTGGTCGGTTCGGGGCTGGCCGCCAAGGGGTACCGGACCGTCACCATCGACGACTGCTGGATGACCCGCTCCCGCGACGCGAGCGGCAACCTGGTGGCGGACCCGGCCAGGTTCCCGAACGGGATGGCGTACCTCGGACAGCAACTGCACAGTCAGGGACTTGAGTTCGGCATCTACGAGGACATCGGCAACTCGACCTGCGGCGGCTACCCCGGCGACTACGGCCACTTCCAGCAGGACGCCGACCTGTTCGCGTCCTGGGGGGTGGACTACGTCAAGCTGGACGGCTGCAACATGCCCTCGGCCGACAACAACCTCGCCGGGTACACCAGGGACTACGCCGCCTTCGCCGCCGCGCTGAAGAAGAACGCCGGCCACCGCGACATGGTCTTCTCGAACTCGGCGCCCGCCTACTTCTCCATCGGCCCGACCGAACTGGGCAGTTGGTACTCGATCGTCGACGCCTCCGCCAGCAGCAGCCAGCTCTGGCGCAGCGGCTACGACGTGAAGATGGCGCACGCCGGCGGAAGCGCCTGGACCAAGCCGGGCAACCAGGCGGGCGTGCTGACCCAGTACGGCTACAACACCGAGCTGGCCCGCTACTCCGGTCCCGGGAACTGGAACGACCCGGACTTCCTGATCCCCGACCAGCTGACCGACGCCGAGACCCGCAGCCAGCTCGCGCTGTACGCGGTGACGTCGTCGCCGCTGATCCTGAGCACCGACGTCCCCCACCTGTCGGCGGCGGCGCTGGCCGCCCTGAACAACGCCGAGGTCATCGCCGTCGACCAGGACGCCCTGGGCGCCGGAGCCGTGCGGATGGGCGACGGGCCGGCCGGCTCCGGCAGCGGTGTCGAGCTCGTCGCCAAGCCGCTGTCCGACGGCAGCCTGGCCGCCGTCGTGCTGAACAAGGGCGCCGCCGTCCAGGCCGGCTACAGCCTGAGCCTGTCCGCGCTCGGCCTCGATCCGGCCGGCAGCGGCTGCGGCTACACCGTCAAGGACCTCTGGGGCAACCAGGGTTGGGCCGGGGACACCTCCGCCGCCTCCGCCGGATCGGTGGCGCTGGCGAACATCGGCAGCCACGACAACGCCATGCTGAGGATCACCCCGAACGCCGGCTGCGCCGGGTACACCCCCACCGGCCAGATATCGGCCAGTCCCCGCGGCATCAACAGCGCCCCGCTGTGCCTGGAGCGGTACGGGTCCGTCACCGCCGTGGACATCGCCACCTGCACCGGGGCGACCAGGCAGCAGTGGCAGCTGAGGGCCGACGGCACCGTCCGCCTGGTCGAGCCCGGAGCGGGCGGAACCGCCCAGTGCCTGACCGCGCCGTCCGGCACCACGGCCAGCGCCGTCAACGGCCAGTCCGGCCGGTGGCTGCGGGTCGACACCTGCGGCGCCGCCGCGGACGCCGGCTACCAGAACTGGTCCTACGGCCGCGACGGCAACCTGGTCCTGACCGGGTCTACCGCCGGCGCGGGCCTGTGCGCGGACGTCTACGGCGCGACCACCGGCACCTCCGGCACCCCGGTCGACCTCACCGCCTGCGCGGCGGCCCCGGACGCGCTGAAGGCGGCCCAGGTCTGGGCGGCGCCGGTCGGCGCCTCCACCTACCAGGCCGACCACGCCAGCACCCTCGGCGGCCAGGCGCAGGTCTCCGCCTGCGGCACCTGCCCCGACGGCAAGCTGGTCGGCTTCATCGGCGGCACCACCAACACCGGCACCCTGACCTTCGCCGACGTCGAGGTCGCCACCGCCGGCACCTACCAGCTGCAGATCGACTACATCAACGGCGACGCCGGCGCCCGCACCGGGAACATCACCGTCAACGGCGGCACCCCGACCCCCGTCGGTTTCCCCAGCAACGGCAACTGGACGACGGTCCAGTCGAAGCTGGTCACCGTCGGGCTGAAGGCCGGTGCCAACACCATCCGGTTCGGCAACCCGAACGGCTGGGCCGCCTCCATCGCCACCCTCAGCGTCCCCACCGTCCCCACCGGCCGGCTGTACTTCGCCGACACCGACGGCACCCTCGGCGGCCAGGCGCAGGTCACCGCCTGCCCGACCTGTCTCGACGGCAAGCTGGTCGGCTTCATCGGCGGCACCACCAACACCGGCACCCTGACCTTCACCGTCCCCGCCGAGACCGCCGGCACCTACCAGTTGCGGATCGACTACATCAACGGCGACGCCGGCGCCCGCACCGGGAACATCACCGTCAACGGCGGCACCCCGACCCCCGTCGACTTCCCCAGCAACGGCAGCTGGACCGTCCCGCAGGCCAGGACCGTCACCGTCACCCTCCGGGCCGGGGACAACACCATCCGGTTCGGCAACCCCGACGGGTGGGCCGCCTCCGTCTCCACCGTCACCCTCTGACGGCCGGGCCACCCGGAGCGGGCGGCACCGGGCCGCCGGATCGCCTCCCCCCGTGGGCGATCCGGCGGCCCGGTGGTCTTGTCGGCGGCGGGGGTCGAAGTCAGGTCCTAGCGGCCGAGGTTGAAGGTGAGGGCGGGGTTCGCGTTCCGGGCCAGGGTGTGGGCGAAGTCCGGCCACCAGGCGCCGGCGGCGGGGTCCTCGCTGCCGTACTCGGGGTCGGCGGGGCCCGCCGTGCCGCGGTGGCAGGTGCCGTCCGACTCGCCGATGGTCTTGACGTAGAGGTAGGCGTCGGCGAGGGGCCGGCCGGTGTCGGCGGTGGGGCGGACGCCGATGCCGCGGCCGGGGGCGTTGCACCAGGGTTCGGCGTCGGTGTACTTGCCCGCCGGGGGAATCCAGGCGCCCTGGCCGTTGCGGCTGTTGTCCAGGACGTAGTGCGTGAGGTCCTGGACGGGGGGCTTCCCGACGGTCCCGTCGAACCAGGCGTCGACCCACTTCCAGGTGGAGGGGTCGGAGAAGTCGACGGCGTTGCCGGGCTGCCCGTCGTTGGGGGCGGCGGGCGAGTAGTACTGGCTGGCGCAGGTGTCGGTCCGGCCGCGGGCCTCGGCCGGGCCCTCGGTGGCGTACCAGACGCAGGTGGAGACCCAGGTGGCGTACCGGTTGAGCTGGTCGGTGGGCTGGTAGTTGGAGACGTTCAGCGAGAAGCCCTGGGTCTTGGACAGGTTCGCCTTGATCAGCCGTCCGGCCAGCTCGCCGACCGGCTGCCAGTTGCTGCTGCCGCCGTCGAGGTAGACGGAGGTCTTCGGCTGGGCCTCCATGATGTCCGCCGCGGCGCGGATTTCGGCGTAGCGCTGCTCGGTGCGGGTGCCGTCCGGGTCGCCCTCCGGGCAGTCCTTAGGCAGCAGGGCCAGGCCGTCGGGTTCGACGATGACCGCGGCGCGGCCGGTGCCGATGCCGTCGGCGACGCCCTGGACCCAGGCCCGGTACGCCGCCGGGTCGGCAGCGCCGCCGGCCGAGTAGAAGCTGCAGTCCCGGCCGGTGACGTTGTAGAGGACGAAGACCGGGACGGTGCCGGTGGCCTTGGCCGCCAGCATGGTCTTCCGGACGACCTTCCCGATCTCGGCGGGGGTGCCGTAGTCGAGCCAGATCGCCTGCGGCCAGCTGGCCAACTGGGCCATCCGCAGGGCGTCCTGGACTTTGCCCGCCCTGAGGTCGGCGACCGCCTGCCGGGCCGCCCCGGCCTCGGGGTCGACGTAGAAGCGGGTGTTCGCGGGCAGGGTGTGGTCGACCGCCGGAGTACCGGACGCGGCAGCGGCCACTCCGCCGCCCAGGCCGCCGGAGGCGAGCGCCGCGCAGGCCACGGGGACGAGCAACCGTCGCACTCTGCTCATGGGGAAAGTCTCCTTCGTACGGGGGTGGCGGGGTGGGTGGGGGTGTGCCCGGCGGCGGGGTCCGGCGGATCGGCGGCACGCGGAGCCGGGCGGCGCGCCGTCGAGGGCGCGGGCCGGTGGTGCGGGCGGCCGTGCGTACGTGCGCGCGGACGGGCAGGTGGGCGGGCAGGCGGGAAGCACGGGGCGGGGCGGGGTGGTGCGGTCGGCAGTGCGCTGGAAGGCTAGCGGGGTGGAAGCGCTTCCAGTTTTGTCGTTGGCCCAGGCCGCCGTGGGCACTCATGGTGGGGGGTGCGCGACGGACGTGTCAATAGCCGTCCGGGCGGCCGGGCGGCGGGGGCATCGCCGTGAGCGGGCGGTCGGTGGTGCCCCGGGTGACGGCTGCCGGGTGCGGTCCGGAGGGGCCGTCGAGGGGCCTTCGAGAGGAGCCGGGGGTGGGGTGGGTCTTATTTTCGCAGCTCAGAGAGGGGTTAGGGCGGGTTGAGGCGGGTCCGGAGTGCCCGGGTGCCGCCCGTCGGGGCGTCGGGGCGTTGGGGCGGCCCGACGGTGGACGGCGGTGGACGGTGGTGGGTGGCGGCCGGGACGGTCGGCGCGTCCGGGGTGGGGCGGGCAGCGGGTCGGCGGCCGGAAGCGCTACCGGAAAAACCGGGCACGCGTGCGCGTCGGCTCCGGTGGGTCACGGTCCGGACGGCCGGGGGCGTGGGATCATCGCAGTGTCCGCCGCCACGTGAAGCCGAGGAGCAAGTGTTTCGATGGAGCCGTCGCCCAGGCGCATGCCGACCCTCGACGAAGTGGCGGAACGGGCCGGCGTCTCGCGTACCGCCGCCTCGCGCGTGATCAACAACGTGCCGCACGTCAGTCGGGCAAAGCGGGAGGCGGTGGAGCGGGCGGTCAAAGAGCTGGGCTACGTCCCCAACCCGACCGCGCGGGCCCTGGCCACCCGCAAGGTCGGCGCGGTCGTGCTGGCCGCCTCCAGCGACGAGGCCGGGCTGTTCGCCGATCCCTTCTTCGCCGAGGTCGTGGTGGGGGTGAGCGCCGCGCTGGAACAGTCCGACCTGGAGCTGATCCTGCTGCTGGCCAACACCCCGCGCGGCCGGGAGCGCCTGCGGCAGACGGTCCGCTCGCGGCGGGCGGACGGCATCATGCTGATGCCGCTGGACGGCGACGATCCGCTGGGCGGGCTGGGCGAACAACCCGGCGTCCCGGTGGTCTTCGGCGGCCTGCCGCTGACCGGCGAGCCGCGCTGGTACGTGGACGCCGACAACCGCGGCGGCGCCCGACTGGCGGCCGAGCACTTCGCCCGGACCGGTCGGCGGCGACCGGTGATGATCACCGGCCAGGCCGACCAGCGGGTCTCGTCGGTCCGCCAACAGGGCTTCACCGAGGGCCTGTTGCTGGCCGGGGTCCCCCTGCTGGACGCGGTCTCCGGCGACTTCCAGGAAGAGGGCGGCGTCCGGGCGATGGCCCGACTGCTGGACGCGCACCCGCAGTTGGACGCGGTCTTCGCCGCCTCGGACGGCATGGCGATCGGCGCGCTCCGGGAACTGCGCCGCCGCGGACGCCGGGTGCCGAGGACGTGGCGGTGATCGGGTTCGACGACCTGGCCAGCGCCCGGCTGACCAACCCGCCGCTGACCACGGTGCACCAGCCGGTGCGGGCCCTGGGCCACGAGATGGCCCGGATGCTGGTCGGCGCGATCGACGGCCAGGACCCGAGCCCGCTGATCCTCCCCACCCGACTGACCGTCCGCGAATCCGCCCCGTCCCCGCCCTCCCGGCCCCGACCGCCGCCCCGGCCGCGACCCGCGGGACCCACTGAGGGACGGGCGGGCGGCACCTGCGGGGACGGCCGGGAAGGAGCCCGTCGCCCGCCCCGGTGGCGGCGGACCGGTCGGGTGCGGCAGGCGTAGCAGGCAGGACTCCGGCAGACGGTGGGAGGCGGCGACAGGCGGACGGCGCTGACGTGTGCCGACGTGCGGCGGCGGCACGATCGACGGCCGGCCAGGACTCGAACCCGCCGAGAGCCGGACGGCACTCACAGGAGTGATCAGGAAAGGCCCACCGCCCCTGTGTCGCCAGGCAGTTCGGGGACGACGCGAACGCCGGGGCGGGGCTCGGCGAACGGCGCAGACGTACGGCGGCGGGCGGCGGGCGGCGGGCGGCGCGATCGACGGTCAGTCAGAGCTAGAACCCGCCGAGAGCCGGACGGCACTCACAGGAGTGATCAGGAAAGGCCCACCGCCTCTGTGTCGCCAGGCAGTTCGGGGACGACGCGAACGCCGGGACGGAGCTCGGCGAACGGCGCCGACGTGCGGCGACAGCCTGGGTCCGAACCTGCCGGGCCGGGTCGGGAGGAGCCCGTCACTCGCCCCGGCGGCGGTGATTCGTTCGGGTGCGGTGGGGGTGTCGGGGTGGTGCGCGGCAGGTGGCGAGGCAGGTGGTGTTGCGGTGGGACGTGGCGTGCGAGTACTGGAAGCGCTTCCAAATTGTTTCCGGTTCACCCGGGCAACACCCTTGACACCCCGACCTCACACGGCCGAAACTTCCGGCACGGCCGTGGAAGCGCTTCCAGTATCTCGCTTCCGGCTGAAGGACCGATGGAATCCCCCTCCGCATCAGCAGTCGTCCGGCCCGGCCGGCGACGCAGCGCAGCCTTGCGTCACGCCCACGAATGGGAGCGCTCCCACATGACTTCTGTCCAGGCCCGACCGGCCCCCACCCCTTCCACCGTCCGCGCGGACGCCGTGGACTCCGTGAACCCCCTGGAGGACGCGGAGGACGCGGAGGGCGCGGAGGACGTCCGCCGTTTCCCCGTCGGCTTCCTGTGGGGCAGCGCCACCTCCGCGTACCAGATCGAGGGCGCGGCGAACGAGGACGGGCGGGGCGCGTCGATCTGGGACACCTTCTGCCGCACGCCCGGCCGGGTGCACCGGGGCGACACCGGTGACGTGGCCGCCGACCACTACCACCGCTGGCGCGAGGACGTCGCGCTGATGAAGGAGCTGGGCCTCAACGCGTACCGGTTCTCGGTGTCCTGGCCGCGGGTGCAGCCGACCGGGCGGGGCCCGGCGGTGGAGCGCGGGCTGGACTTCTACCGGCGGCTGGTGGACGAACTGCTGGAGGCCGGCATCACGCCGGTCGCCACGCTCTACCACTGGGACCTGCCGCAGGAGTTGGAGGACACGGGCGGCTGGCCGCGGCGCGCCACCGCCGAGCGTTTCGCGGAGTACGCCCGGCTGGCGGGCGAGGCGCTGGGCGACCGGGTGCGGCACTGGACCACCCTGAACGAGCCCTGGTGCTCGGCCTTCCTGGGCTACGGCTCCGGGGTGCACGCCCCCGGCCGCACCGACGCCGGTGACGCGCTGCGCGCGGCGCACCACCTGAACCTGGCGCACGGCCTGGGTGCGGCGGCGCTGCGCTCCGTGCTGCCGCGCGGCGCCAAGCTCTCGGTGTCGCTCAACCTGCACCAGGTCCGGCCGCTCACCCAGAGCCCGGCGGACCTGGACGCCGCCCGGCGGATCGACGCGGTGGGCAACCGGGTCTTCCTCGGTCCGATGCTGCGCGGCGCCTACGACGAGGACCTGCTGGCGGACACCGCGCACCTGGTGGACTGGGACGGGCTGGTCCGGCCCGGCGACCTGGCCACCGCCGCCGCCCCGATCGACCAGCTGGGCCTGAACTACTACACCCCGGCGGTGGTCTCGGCGGGCGGCGGCGTCCGCAACGACGCGCACGGCCGCAGCGAGCACAGTCCGTGGTCGGGCGCCGAGGGGGTGGCGTTCCACCAGCCGCCCGGCGAGGTCAGCGCGATGAACTGGAGCATCGACCCGTCCGGTCTGCGCGACCTGCTGGACCGGGTGCACCGGGAGCGTCCGGGCCTGCCGATCGTGATCACCGAGAACGGGACGGCCTGCGAGGACTACGTCTCGCCCGAGGGCGTGGTGAACGACACCGAGCGGATCGCCTACCTGCACCAGCAC
The DNA here is from genome assembly GCF_948472415.1 of Kitasatospora fiedleri. NCBI lineage: Bacteria > Bacillati > Actinomycetota > Actinomycetes > Kitasatosporales > Streptomycetaceae > Kitasatospora > Kitasatospora fiedleri. The sequence continues at coordinate 2,242,131 of NZ_OX419519.1, forward strand.
CTGGGCGCGGTGCACGAGGCGATCGAGGCCGGGGTGCCGGTGGCCGGGTACTTCGCCTGGTCGCTGATGGACAACTTCGAGTGGGCGTACGGCTACGCGAAGCGCTTCGGCCTGGTCTACGTGGACTTCGCCTCGCAGCGGCGCACGCCGAAGAACAGCGCGCTCTGGTACGGCCGGACCAGCCGCCGCGGCGGCCTGACCCGGCGGCCCTGAAGGAGCGCCCGCAGATGCGAACGATCGTGCGCCGTCTCGGTTTCTACCTGCTGGCCGGCTTCGCGGCGGTGACCGCCAACTTCTTCCTGGCCCGGCTGCTGCCCGGCAGCGCGTTGCAGAACGTGCTGTCCAAGCTGCGCTCGGCCAACCTCGACCAGGAGGCGATCCGGGCCCTGGAGGCCCAGTACGGCGGGGGCCACGCGAGCCTGCTCTCGCAGTACCTCACGTACCTGGGCCACCTGCTCCGGGGCGACCTGGGCGTCTCCACCTCGCAGTCCTCGCCGGTGGCGACCATCCTGGGCGAGAGCCTGCCGTGGACGCTGGGCCTGGTGGGCACGGCGACCGTGCTGGCCTTCCTGGTCGGCACGGTGGGCGGGATCGTCATCGGCTGGCGCCGCAGCGGGCTGCTGGACGCCCTGCTGCCGGCCACCACCTTCTTCCAGGCGGTGCCGTACTTCATCCTGGCCTTCCTGGTGATGATGACGCTGGGCTTCTTCGGCGGCCTCTTCCCGTACCAGAACGGCTACGACATCGGCCGGGACGCCGACCTGACGCCGGGGTGGAACGGGCCGTTCGTGCTCAGCGTGGTCGGGCACGGCGCGCTGCCGGTGCTGACCGTGGTGCTGGCCTCGCTGGCCGGCTGGGTGGTCGGCATGCGCAACCTGATGGTCACCACGATGGACGAGGACTACGTCCTGGTCGCGGCGGCGAAGGGCCTGCCGGCGTGGAAGGTGGCGGCGGTGGCCGCGCGCAACGCGATCCTGCCGACCATCGCCAACTTCGCGCTGTCGATCAGCCTGGTGGTCACCGGCTCGCTGGTGACCGAGATCGTCTTCACCTACCCCGGCGTCGGCTGGCAGATCTACCAGGCGATCCTGACCGGCGACTTCCCGCTGCTCCAGGGAATCCTGCTGGTCGTCGTGTTCACCGTGCTGGCCGTGAACCTGATCGCGGACATCGCGTACGTCGCCCTCGACCCCCGCGCCCGCAAGGAGGCCTGAGCGATGCCCCGCGCGCTCCGTTCCCGCAAGGTGGCCACCGGCCTGGTGCTGCTGCTGGTCCTGTTGCTGCTGGCCCTGTTCGGGCCGCTGCTGGCCCCGCACGCGCCGGACTTCCAGGCCAACCGCAGCAGCGGCCTGCCGCTGGCGCCGTCCGCCGCGCACTGGCTGGGCACCGACCAGCAGCAGCACGACCTGTTCTCCCGGCTGCTGGCCGGCGGCCGCGACACCCTGCTGATCTCCTTCCTGGCCGGTGCGCTGGCCAACGTGCTCTCCGTCCTGGTCGGCGTCACCGCCGGGTACCTGGGCGGGTGGGCGGACGAGGTGCTGTCCGCGCTGACCAACATCTTCCTGGCGCTGCCCGGGCTGCTGATCCTGATGGTGATCATGAAGCCGCTGCCGCCGTCGGAGACCTCGAACCCGCTGCTGATCGGCACGGTGATCGCGGTCACCGCGTGGGCCTGGGGCGCCCGGGTGCTGCGGGCCCAGACCATGGCGCTGCGCGGACAGGACTACGTCGAGGCGTCCAAGGTCATCGGCGAGCGCACCTGGCGGATCATCGTCTTCGAGGTGGTGCCGAACCTGCTGCCGATCCTGGCCTCGGCGTTCATCTTCACGGTGATCTACGGCATCGGCACGTACACCGCGCTGGCCTGGCTGGGCGTGATCAGCCCGGCCTCGGTGACCTGGGGCACGGTGCTCAACGAGGCGCAGGCGTCCGGCGCGGCGATCAACGGCTACTGGTGGTGGTACCTGCCGCCGGCCCTGGCGGTGGCCCTGGTCGGCATCGCGCTGGCGCTGATCAACTTCGGCATCGACGAGATCACCAACCCGCGGCTCTCCTCGGCCCGCACCGGCCGGGCCGCGAAGGTCCGCTTCCGGCTGGGGCTGACCCCGGTGCTGCGGACGGCGGCGCCGACGCGGGACGAACCGCCTTCCCCGGAGGGCGAGTTCACGCCCACGGTGGTGCGCACCGCCGCGCGGAGCGAAGACCCGAAGACCCTGGAGGCCCAGCCGTGACCGGCGAACCGATCCTCGAAGTGCGCGACCTCTGCGTCGACTACGGCCTGGGCGACCGAGCGGTGCGCGCCATCACCGACGCCACCGTCACCCTGCACCGGGGCGAGGTGCTCGGCCTGGCCGGCGAGTCCGGCTCGGGCAAGTCCACCCTGGCGTACGCGGTCACCCGGCTGCTGCGCGCCCCCGGCGTGATCACCGGCGGCGAGGTCCGCTTCCACGGCCGGGACGGCTCGCTGGACCTGCTGGCGGCGGACGCCGCCGAGCTGCGCCGGGTGCGCTGGAACCAGATCTCGGTGGTCTTCCAGAGCGCGATGCACGCCCTGAACCCGGTGGCCCGGATCGACGCGCAGCTGACCGACGCGCTGCGGGCGCACCGCGCCGGGCTGACCGCCGCGCAGCGCACCGAGCGGGCGGTGGAGCTGCTGCGGCTGGTGGGCATCGGCGCGGACCGGCTGCGCAGCTACCCGCACGAGCTGTCGGGCGGCATGCGGCAGCGGGTGATGATCGCGATGGCGCTGGCGCTGGACCCGGAGATCGTCATCATGGACGAGCCGACCACCGCGCTGGACGTCGTCACCCAGCGCGAGTTCCTCGACGAACTGTTGCGGCTCAAGGACGAGTTGGGCTTCGCGATCGTCTTCATCACGCACGACCTGTCGCTGCTGGTCGAGCTGGCCGACACCATCGCGATCATGTACGCGGGGCGGCTGCTGGAGCGCGGCCCGGCCCGGGAGCTGTTCGAGGGCCCCGGGCACCCGTACACGGCGGGGCTGCTGGACTCCTTCCCCGCGCTGCACGGCGAGCGGGTGCGGATGGAGGGCATCCCCGGTGCGCCGCCGGCCCTGACCGCGCTGCCGACCGGCTGCGCGTTCCACCCGCGCTGCGCGTCCGCGCTGGAGCGCTGCGCGGTCGACGTCCCGCCCACCGTCCGGCTCGCGGGCGGCCGGGGCGAGCGGCTGGCCGCGTGCTGGCTGCACGAGGACGGCCGTGAACTGCCGGCGCCGCCGGCCCGATCCCTGGGGAGGAACCTGTGACCGGCACGGTCGACCCTGCCGCGCCGCGCGTGGTGCACGGCCCGAAGCGGCCGGGCGTCCCGGCCCTGGAGGCCCGCGGCCTGACCAAGCACTTCCCGGTGCACCGGGGCCTGGGCGGCCGCGCGGTGGTGCGCGCCGCCGAGGACGTCTCGCTGGCGCTGCCCGAGGCGACGGTGACCGCGGTGGTGGGCGAGTCGGGCTCGGGCAAGTCCACGCTGTCGCGGCTGCTGACCCGGCTGATCACCCCGACCTCGGGCGAACTGCTGCTGGACGGCAGGCCGGTGGGCACTTCGGCCCGGGAGCGCCGGGCGTACACCAGCCAGGTGCACCTGGTCCTCCAGGACCCGTTCTCCTCGCTGAACGGCGTGCACGGCGTCCGCTACCACCTGGAGCGTCCGCTGAAGCTGCACCGGAAGGCGCGCGGCGAGCAACTGGACGTGCTGGCCAAGGAGTTGCTGGAGCGGGTCAGCCTCACCCCGGCCGACCGCTACCTCGACGCGTTCCCGCACGAGCTGTCCGGCGGGCAGCGCCAGCGGGTCGCCATCGCGCGCGGCCTGGCGGTCCGGCCCCGGGTGCTGCTGGCGGACGAGCCGGTGTCGATGCTGGACGTGTCGATCCGGCTGGGCGTGCTCAACCTGCTGGACGAGCTGCGCGAGCGCGAGCGGCTGGCGATCCTCTACGTCACCCACGACATCGCCTCGGCCCGCTACCTGGCCGACACCGTGGTGGTGATGTACGCGGGGCAGGTGGTGGAGTCCGGCCCGGCGCGGCAGATCACCGACTCCCCCGCGCACCCGTACACCCGGCTGCTGCTGAGCGCGGCGCCGGACCCGCACCGGTCCGGGCCGGTGGTGCTGCACGGCCGCGGCGCCCCGCCGAGCCTGATCGACCCGCCGGGCGGCTGCCGCTTCCACCCGCGCTGCCCGTTCGCGATGCCGGTGTGCGCGCAGGCCGCGCCGCCGGCCCTGCCGGCCGGGCCCGAACAGGTGGCGTCCTGCTGGCTGTTGAGCCCGGACCGCGCGGCGGCGCCCACCGAGACCCACGCCGGCGCCCTCACCGAGACCCACGCCGACACCCCCACCGGCACCCAGGCCGGACCAGAGCAGTCGAACCACAGAAGGAGCACGTCGTCATGAGCCGTTCCACCGCTTGGAGAGCCGCCGCCCTGGTCGCGGCGATCGGTCTCGGTATCACCGCCTGTTCCGGCTCCGGCGCGGGCTCCGGCAAAGGCGCCAAGGACAGCACCCTGGTGGTGGAGTCCAACCCGGTGCCCTCCTTCACCGAGAACTACAACCCGTTCGACGGCAACTCCTTCGTGACCGTCGCCAACGCCCGCTCGCTGGTGTGGGAGCCGCTGTTCCAGTTCAACACCCTCACCGAGCAGGACCCGATCCCGTGGCTGGCCAAGGGCTACGAGTGGTCGAACGGGAACCGGACGCTGAAGCTGGCCCTGACCCCGGGCGTCAAGTGGAGCGACGGCCAGGCGTTCTCCTCGGCCGACGTCAAGTTCACCTTCGAGCTGCTGAAGGCCAACCCGGCGGCCAACGGCGGCGGCGCCCCGCTGCCGAGCGGCATCGAGACGCCCGACGCCGACACCGTGGTGATGACCTTCGACGGCCCGCAGAAGGCCAACTTCGTCGGCATCGCCAACCAGTTGATCGTGCCCGAGCACGTCTGGTCGGGGATCAAGGACCCGGCCACCGCCGTGGTCAAGGCCGACCAGCTGATCGGCACCGGCCCGTACCTGCTGGACAAGTTCACCAGCCAGAACGTCACCTTCAAGGTGAACCCGCTGTTCCGCGAGACCCCGAAGGTCAAGCGGATCTCCTTCCCCGCCTACGCCACCAACGACGCGGCCACCCTGGCGCTCAGCTCCGGCGAGATCGACCTCGCGGGCAACAACATCACCAACGTGCTGAGCACCTTCGTCGGGAAGGACCCGACCCACCACCACCTGTTCCAGCAGGACGCGCCGTACTTCCCGGCGTCCAACACCGTCTCGCTCTTCCTCAACACCAAGAGCGAGAGCGCCCCGGCGCTGGCCGACCCGGCGGTGCGGCGGGCGATCAGCGCCGGCATGAACCGCAAGGCGTACACCAGCCAGTGCGAGACCGACTACGCGCTGCCCGCCACCTCCTCCAGCGGCCTGCTGCTGCCCAACGACGCCAAGGCGCTGGACCCCGCGCTGAAGGACGACCTCAAGCCGGAGGCCGACACGGCCGCCGTGGACTCGCTGCTGAGCGGGGCCGGTTGGAGCCGGACCGGCGGCAAGTGGACCAAGGACGGCAGGACCATCAAGTTCACGATCATCGACCCCAACTCGTTCACCGACTACTGGTGCGCGGCGCAGGCGATGGCCAAGGACCTGAACGCGCTGGGCTTCGACGTCGACGCGAACGGCGCGTTCGACTTCAACAGCTGGAACACCGCGATCACCACCGGTAAGTACGATGCGGCGATCCACTGGGGCCAGGGCGGCACGCCGTACCAGCGCCTGCAGTACGTCCTGGACCCGCGGATGGGCGCGGAGACCGGCAAGGTCGCGGCGGGCGACTTCAGCAAGTACGACCCGGCGAAGTCGCTGGACGCGGTGAAGTCCTTCGAGGCGGCGGCCGACCCGGCGGCCGAGCAGGCCGCGCTGCACGGCCTGCAGCAGATCATGTCGCAGGACGTGCCCGCGGTGCCGGTCTTCTACGGCCCGGCCTGGTACGAGTACAACGACACCCACTTCACCGGCTGGCCGAACGCGGGCGACCCGTACATGAACCCGTCGCCGAACAGCCAGGCGTACGAGTACATCATCCTCAAGCTGACGCCGCGCGGCTGACGCACCCTCGGGCGGCGGAGCCGCACGCCCACGGGTGGAAGCGCTTCCGGACCCGCCGGACGGGAGCGCTTCCCCCACCACCCCAGAGTTCCGCGCACGCCGTGACAGCCCCCACCGTCGCCCGTGCGCGGCGCACCACCGGCACCACAAGGCACCACCCCCACCCATCCGTGCCCCGAGGAGGCCCACCATGCGACCCTCTGCACGCTCCCGTCGGTCCCGCGGCCGTCGCTGGCTGCTCGCTCCGCTCGCCGCGCTCGCGCTGACCGTCAGCCCGATCGCCAGCCCCGCCGCCAACGCCGCCATCGGCGGCAGCTTCACCGACAACTTCGACTCCTTCGACACCGGCCGCTGGCACAAGGCCGACGGCTGGACCAACGGCGGCATGTTCAACGCCGGTTGGCGCGCCGACCACGTCTGGTTCAACGGCGGCGTGATGGGCGAGAACCTCGACACCGCCACCTGCCCCAGTGGCTGCTCCGGCCGGCCCTACGCCTCCGGCGAGTTCCGCTCCAACGACCTGTTCTCGTACGGGCGTTTCGAGGCCCGGCTCCAGGCGGTGAAGAACCCGGGCACGGTCACCGGGTTCTTCACCTACACCGGGCCGAGCGACAACCAGCCCTGGGACGAGATCGACGTCGAGATCCTCGGCAAGAACCCGACCCAGCTCCAGACCAACTACTTCACCAACGGCGTCGGCGGCCACGAGACCGTCATCAACCTCGGCTTCGACGCCTCCGCCGGGTACCACGACTACGCCATCGAGTGGTGGAACCAGGGCACCGTCAACTGGTTCGTCGACGGCAAGCTCGTCCACCAGGAGAACGGCTCGCGCGGCGCCCTGCCCACCCACCCGATGCGGCTCATCGCCAACCTGTGGCCCGGCACCGGGGTCGACAGCTGGCTCAGCCCCTTCACCTACCCGGGCACGCCGCTCACCGCCCGCTACGACTGGATGAAGTACACCAAGTACTGAGCGCCGGTGCGGCATTGAAGCGGTAGGACGGTGAGCCGTCCGGCGCGGGGTCCCCCACCCCGCGCCGGACGGCGTTCGCGCGTTCGGGTGCCCGTGCGTCCGGGTGCCCGCGCGTTCGGGTGCCCGTGCGTCCGCGTGCCCGTGCGTCCGCGCGTTCGCGGCCGGGCGGGCCGGGGTCAGGCGGTGGCGGCGGCCGGGTCCGGGGCGGTGGCGGGCTCCGGGGTGCCGGTGCGGCGGCGGGTCGGGAGGAGGGCGTCGAGGGCGAGGGCGCCGGGGCCGGTGGCGGCGAGGAGCAGGAAGGCCCAGGCGAAGAGGGCGGCGCTCTCGCCGCCGTTCTGGATCGGGAGCAGGCCGTTCTCCTGGTGGACGGAGAAGTAGGCGTAGGCCATCGAGCCGGAGCAGACCACGGCGGCCGTCCGGGTGCCGAGGCCGAGCAGGACCAGGGTGCCGCCGACGAGTTGGATGACGGCCGCGTACCAGCCGGGCCAGGACAGCGCCTCCACCGTGCCGCCGCCCTTGGCGCCGCCCAGGACGCCGAACAGCGAGGCCGCGCCGTGGCAGGCGAAGAGCAGGCCGGTCACGGCGCGGGTCAGGCCGACGAGGTAGGGGCGGGCCGCTTCGACCGTGTGGTGGGGAGCGGACGGGGACATGGGGGCCTCCATGGGCGCATGCGACGCGTTCGGCGCGTTCACAACAGAAACTTAGGTTAGCCTCACCTATTTTTGATTGAAGGCGCAACCACCCTTGCGAATTCTCCACAAACGGACGGCCACGGGCCGCTCGCACACCGGAGCGGTCGGGCGGGGCCGACGGGCGCGCCGACGGGTGGGTGATGGGCGGGCGACGGACGGGCGACGGGGGGAATCGGCTTGGCGGGGCGGGCTCCCTAGGCTAACTTGGCTTCTGCCTAGGGCGTCTAGGCACGAGTGGGGGCGGGAGAGGGAGAGAGGCGTCATGAAAGCGCTGACCGAACCGGTGATCCGGGCGTCGTTCGTCAACTGCACCAAGGGCGAGGCGAGTCGGCTCGCGCTGCCCCGGGGCCTGGCCGAACTGCCTTGGGAGGAGCTGGACTTCCTGGGGTGGCGGGACCCCGGGGCCCCCGACCGGGGGTACCTGGTGGCCGAGTACGGCGGGCGACTGGTGGGCGTCACGCTGCGGCGGGCGCAGCGGGCGGGGGCCGGGGCCCGGCAGGGGGCCATGTGCTCGATCTGCCTGACGGTGCACGCGGCGTCCGGGGTGGCGCTGCTGACGGCGCGGAAGGCGGGGCGGCCGTCCGGGGAGGAGTACGCGTCGGCGGGCGAGTACTTCTGCGGCGACCTGGCGTGCTCGTTGTACGTGCGGGGGCGCCGGCGGGCGTCGGCGGGCGGGGCGCGGATGCGGGAGAGCCTGGGCACCGAGGAGCGGATCGCCCGGGTCCGGGTGAACCTGGCCGCGTTCCTGGCCCGGGTGGTGCGGCCGTGAGCGGCGGGGCGAGGGCGGGGGCGGAGGCGAGGGCGGGGACGGGCGCTCCGGCGGCGCGGACGCCCGTCGACGGCAGGTGGTGCGGCCTGCGCTGGTGCGGGCGGCGCTGGTGTTCGGGGTGGGGGCGCTCGCCCCGTTGATCGGCGCCGTGGCGGACGGTCCGGCGGCGAACGTCCGGGCGGAGGAAGGGAGTTGAGGCGGCGGCGGCGCGCAGGGGTCAGCGGGCCGGGGGCCAGTTCTCCAGGAGGTGGTGCAGGCCGGTGGTGATGCGCCGCCAGGAGTCGGCGGCGGCGCGCGGGTGGTTGAAGCCGCCGGCGCTCTCGATGCCGATGAAGCCGTGGAAGGTGCTGCGCAGGAGGCGGGCGGCGTCGGTCAGGTCGGGTTCGTCGAGGCGGTAGTGGCGCATCACCGCGTAGGTCAGTTCGATGCTCCGGGCGAACACTGCGGTATCGGTGAACTGCTCGGGATTCAGCGGCAGTTGGGTGGCGGCGTAGCGGCCGGGGTGGGCCAGCGCGTAGTGCCGGTAGGCGTCCGCGAAGGCGGTCAGCGCCTCGCCGCCGGAGCGGCCGGCGATGGCGGCGGCCAGGGCCTGGTTCAGCTCGTCGGAGGCCAGCAGGGCGACCCGGACCCGGATCTCCTGGAGGTTCTTGACGTGCGAGTAGAAGCTGGCGTCCTTCACCCCGAACCGGCGGGCCAGCGCGGAGACGGTGACCTTCTCGATGCCGACCTGGTCGGCGAGTTCGGCGGCGGCGCGGGTGATGCGTTCGACCGTCAGCCCAGCGTGCGCAGCCATGTTCCCCGTCCTGTGCGTGGCTCTTCGAGCGGGTGGCCAGTTTATCGGGATTCGGGTGCGACCTTTTCCGGCGCCGACGCGTCGGTACGGGGTGGGGACGTCGGCGCGGGCAGTACGGCCGGGGTTCCGCAGGGCCGGGGAGAGATCAACTGACGCCCCGGCAAATGGTAATGTTCATGCCAAAACGGGGGCGCGGGTGACGTGCGTCCCCGGCCGATCCGCACCCTGGAGCACCCTTGCCCGGACGCCCGCCCCGCCACCGCCGGTACCGCCGCGGCCTGCCGCTGGCCGCCGCGGTCCTCGCCGCCTCCCTGCTCGCCGGCTCCGCCCAGGCCGACGACCCGGCCCCGGCCGACGCCACCCTGACCGCCGACCTCGACGCCCTGCTGTCCGACTCCCGGCTGGCCAACGCCCAGACCGGCGTCGAGGTGCTGGACGCCGCCACCGGGCAGGTGCTGTACGCCCGGCAGCCGCAGGCGCTGCTCACCCCGGCGTCCACCCTGAAGACGGTGACCTCCACCGCCGCGCTCGACCTGCTCGGCGCGGACTACCGGTTCACCACCGAGGTGCGCACCACCGGCAGCCGGTACGGCTCCAAGGTGGTCGGCGACCTGGTGCTGCGCGGCGGCGGCGACCCCACCCTGCTGGTGCAGGACCTCGACGACCTGGCCACGCAGGTCGCGGCGTCCGGGATCACCACCGTCACCGGCCGGGTGCTGGCCGACGGCACCCGCTACGACAGCACGCCGCTCGGCCCCGGCTGGGCCTGGGACGACGAGCCGTACTCGTACAGCCCGCAGATATCCGGGCTGACGGTCGCCAACGACCCCGAGTACCTGATGGACACCGTGCAGGTGACGGTCGCGCCGGGCGCGGCCGCCGGGCAGGCGGCGAAGGTCACCCTGAACCCGGCCGAGGCGCCGATGGCGTTCGCCGGGTCGGTGGCCACCGGCGCGGCGGGCAGCGGCTCGTCCGTCGGGGTGGACCGCGGGCGCGGCAGCAACGAGCTGGCGCTGTCCGGCAGCATCGCGGCCGGGGCCGCGCCGGTCACCTCCTGGGTGACGGTCGAGGACCCGTCGACGTACGCGGGCCGGGTGTTCGCGGGCGCGCTGGCCCGGCACGGCGTGCGGGTGGCGCACGGCGGCGCGCAGGCGGCGACCGGGCAGGAGGGCTCGCAGCCGCTGGTCTCGCACCGGTCGCAGACCCTCGCCGAGCTGGTCGTCCCGATGCTGAAGGTCAGCAACAACGGCATGGCCGAGCACCTGACCAAGGAGATCGGCAAGGTCAAGGGCGGCCGCGGCGACTGGGCGACCGGCATCGCCCAGGTCCAGGCGTTCCTGAAGGCCAACGGGCTGGGCACCCCCGCCGGGCGGCAGGTCGACGGCTCCGGCCTGTCCCGCTACGACCTGATCACCCCGGCCAAGCTGGCCGACCTGCTCCGGCTGGTCCAGGACCGGCCCTGGTTCGGCGCCTGGTACGACGCCCTGCCGGTGGCCGGCAACCCGCAGCGGATGGTCGGCGGCACGCTGGCCACCCGGATGACCGGCACAAAGGCCGCGAACAACGTGCACGCCAAGAGCGGCTCGATGGGCGGCGTCGACAACCTGGTCGGCTACGCCACCGCCCCCGACGGCCGCCGCCTGGTCTTCGCCGTACTGATCAACGACTTCGCCGGCACCAGCCCCCGCCCGGTCCTGGACGCGATCGCCGTCCGCCTGGCCACCGGCCCCGCCACGACGCCCGCGGCCGGCGCCCCGCAGCAGAAGGCCAGGTCACTGAGCGCCCCGGCCACGGACGACGGCTACCCCGGCACCCGCTGGGAGGACTGCGAGGCCGTCGCCCACTGCTGAACCCCGCCGAGCCCTTCCCGCCCCGGACCCCGCCGCACCGCGCGGCGGGGTCCGGGGCGGTTTTCGGCGGCTGCGGATTTCATGCGACTGTCATCCATCAAACGGTTGATTGACGCAGGTGGCGCGCGTACGCTCCCCGCCATGACCGAGCCACCGGCGCCGAGCGCGCCGCAGAGCCAGGCCGACCTGAGTCGGGAGCGGATCGTCGCGGCGGCGACCGCGCTGTTCGCGGAGCGCGGGTACGACGGGACGACCACCCGGACGATCGCCGCCGCCGCCGGGTTGAACGTCGCCACCGTCGCGTACCACGTGGGCGGGAAGGGCGAGTTGTACCGCGAGGTGATGCGGCGGGCGCACGAGGCCGAGCGGGCGGCGGTGGCGGGGGCGCTGCGGGAGTTCGGGGCGCGGGCGGGGGCGGACCCGACGGGGGCGGCGGTCGCCTTCGCGGACCGGTACCTGGACTTCTGCCTGGAGCGGCCGGACGTGCCCGCGCTGTGGATGCGGCGCTGGCTGGCGGACGCCGCCGAGTTCGGCGGTCTGGAGGAGGAGTACACCCGGCCGCTGCTGGAGTCGGTGCGCGACGCGCTGGCCGCCGCGCTGCCCGGAGTGCCGCCGGAGCGCGCCGAGTTGGCGGTGTGGACGGTGCTGTGGACGGTGCACGGCTTCTGCCGGTCGATGATCCGCGGGCAGGTCCCCCGGTTCCGGGCCCACCTGCACGCGCTGGTGCTGCGCGAGCTGGGGATCGGGGGGACGCCGTGAGCGCCGGGGGCATAGGCCGGCGGGAGCTGGCCGGGTACGCGCTCGGCTCGGTCGGGACGGGCATCCACGCGACCGTCCCCGGCCTGCTGCTGCTCTACTTCATGACCGACGCGCTGGGCGTGCCCGCCGGGGTCGCGGGCCTGGTCGTCGCGCTGCCGAAGGCCTGGGACGCGCTGTTCAACCCGACCGTCGGCGCCGCCAGCGACCGGGAGGCGCTGCGCACCGGCCGCCGCGGCCGAATCCTGCTGGCCGGCGCGCTCGCGCTGCCCGTCGCCTTCGCCGCGATGTTCCTCTCCCCGCTGACCGGCGCCGGCGCCGCCGCCTGGGTGGCCGTCACCTTCGTGCTGGCCTCCAGCGCGTTCGCCCTGTTCCAGGTCCCGTACGTGGCGCTGCCCGCCGAGATGTCGGACCGCCCCGAGGTGCGCACCCGGATCACGGTGTGGCGGATCGTCTGCCTGACCGTCGGCATCCTGGTCGCGGGCGGCCTGGCCCCCGCCCTGGTGTCGCTGGCCGGGGGCGGGCGGCGCGGGTACGCGGCGATGGGCGCGGTGATCGCCGTCCTGCTGCTGGCGACGCTGCTGGTGCCCGCGCTGGGCGCCCGCCGGGTGGCCGCCCGGCCCGGCCCCGAGCCGCTCGGCCTGCGGGCCGCGCTGCGCACCGCGCGCGGCAACCGGGCGTTCTTCGCGCTGCTGGGCGCGTTCGTGCTGCAGGCCGCCGCGGTGGCGATCATGCTGGCCGCCGCCCCGTACACCGCCACCTACTGGCTGGGCGGCTACGGCCTGACCTCGGTGCTGTTCGTCTGCCTGGTCGCGCCGAGCGCCGTCGCCGTGCCGCTGTGGGGCCGGGCCGCGGCCCGCTGGGGCCGGCTGCGCTGCCTGGGCGCCGCGACCGCGCTGTTCGCGCTGGCCGCCGCCGCGCTGTGGCCCACCGCCGGGACGGGGGCGGCGCGGGTCACCGCCACCCTGGTGCTGTGCGCGCTGCTCGGCGTGGCGTACGCGGCGCTCCAGGTGCTGCCGCTGTCGCTGCTGCCGGACACCGTGCACGCGGACGCGGCGCGCACCGGGCGCCTGCAGTCCGGGGCGTTCACCGGCCTGTGGACGGCGGGCGAGACGGCCGGGCTGGCCGCCGGGCCCGGGCTGTTCTCGCTGGCGCTGGCCGCCGCCGGTTTCGCCTCCTCCACCACCGACCACCCCGTCGCGCAGACCGCCACCGCCCGGGCCGGCGTCCTGCTCGGCTTCAGCCTGGTCCCGGCCGTGCTGATGCTGGCCTCGTTGCCCGCCCTGCGGGCGTACGGGCGGCGGCGGGCCGCCTCCCCCGCCGTTGTCGTCGACTCGCCTGCTGGAGAACTCCCGTGACGGACCGTCAGAACGGGCTGCCGGCCGTCGGCCGCCCCGCCGAGGAGCTGCTCGCCGAGCTGCGCGCCCTCACCGCCGCCGACCTGCCCACCCGTGGCGGGCGCACCACCGCCTACACCTACGACGCCGGGCGGCCCGAGGTGCGGGCCGCCGCGGAGGGCGCGTACCTGGCCATGCTGGAGGTCAACGGCCTCGACCCGACCGCGTTCCCGAGCACCGTCGCCCTGGAGCGGCAGGTGGTCGGTGCGGTCGCCGCCCGGCTCGGCGGGGACGGGCGCACGCCCGGCATCTTCACCAGCGGCGGCACCGAGTCGATCCTGCTCGCCGTCAAGGCCGCCCGGGACGCCCGGCCCGAGGTCGCCGAGCCCGAGATCGTGGTGCCCGCGACGGCGCACGCCGCGTTCTTCAAGGCCGGGACGTACCTGCGGGTCAAGGTCGTCGCGGTACCGGTCGACCCGGCGACCTTCCGGGCGGTGCCGGAGGCGGTGGCGGCGGCCTGCACCGACCGGACGGTGCTGGTGGTCGCCTCCGCGCCCTCGTACGCGCACGGGGTGGTCGACCCGGTCGCCGCGATCGCCGCGGCGGCGGCCGAACGCGGCCTGCCCTGCCACGTGGACGCCTGCGTGGGCGGCTGGCTGCTGCCCTGGCTGGCCGAGGCCGGGGCCGAGGTCCCGCCGTTCGACCTGTCGGTGCCCGGCGTCACCTCGCTCTCCTGCGACCTGCACAAGTTCGGGTACGCGCCCAAGGGCGCCTCCGTGCTGCTCTTCCGCGACCAGGCGATGCGGCTGGCCGCGTACTTCGCCTGCGCGCAGTGGCCCGGCTACCCGGTGGTCAACTCCACCGTCCAGAGCAGCAAGGGGGCCGGACCGCTGGCCGGGGCCTGGGCCACCCTGCAGGCCCTCGGGGCGGACGGCTACCGGGAGTTGGGGCGTTCGGCGCTCGCCGCGACCCGGCGGCTGATCGCGGGCGTCGGGGAGATCGACGGGCTGCGGGTGCTCGGCTCGCCGGACGCCACGCTGGTCGCGATCGGCACCGAGGGCGAAGAGCCGCCGGACCTCTGGGAGTTGGCGGACGAGTCGCGCGAGCGCGGCTTCTTCCTGCAACCCCAGCTGAGCGTCGACGGCCTGCCCGCCAGCCTGCACCTCACCCTCACCGGCGTCAGCGGGGAGGGCGTCGAGGACCTGCTCGCGGCCCTGCGCGCGAGCGTCGCCGCCGTCCGGGCGCGCGGGCCGGTGGCACCGCCCACCGAGATCCTCGCCCTGCTCGACCAGCTCGACTTCACCACCCTGGACGACGCGACCTTCGCCGCCCTCCTCCCGGCCACCGGCCTCGACCTCTCCCCCGGCTCCACCACCCGGATGGCCGGCGTCAACCGCCTCCTCGACGGCCTCCCCCCGCACCTGCGCGACCGGCTCGCCACCCGGTTCCTCTCCGCGCTGTACAGCCCCTACCTGGACGCGTAGCGGTCGGGGCCCGGGCGCGCCAGGGGCAGGGGGCGGTGCACCGGACCGGGTGGTCGCGGCGGGGCGGTCGCGATTCGCCCGGTCCGGTACCCCGATCCGGCACCTCGATCCGGCAAAGGAAACCCCAAGGGGTGCCCAAGCGACGGATGGGCGAGCGGGGTGCGAATGTGGTGAACGCGTGCGGTTGCGGCGGGTCGGTTCGCTAGCATGGCGCGCTCAAGTGGTCGGACTGACACCGGTGGTGGGGGATGGCGTGCTGAGCGTGGGGCCGGACGGCAGCGGCGGCAGCGGCGGCAGCGGCGACGGGTTCCAGGTGGAGCCGGGCGAGTTGGACGGGGCGGGGCAGACCGCGGGGAGCGTCGCCGAGCAGGTGCCCGGCGGGACCTCGCGGGTGCTGGGGGCGTCGGACGACGCCGAGGCCGGGCTGCGCGGGTGGACGACCGGCGGGGAGCTGAACGCCTGCACCGACGAGTGGAAGCGGCTGCTGGACGGCCTCTCCGCCGAGATGGACCGGCAGGGCGGCAACCTGCGGCGGACCGCCGCCAACTACCGCCGGGCCGAGCAGGACGCGGCCGGCGGACTGACGGGGCGGTGAGCATGGACGTCCCCACGCTGCGCGACGCGGACCCGGACCGGCTGTTCACCGCCGCCGACGCGTACGCCTCGCTGGCCGCCGCGTTCGCCGGCCACACCGACACCTGGCGGGACGGGGTGGACGGCCGGGTGCGCGACTCCGGCTGGCGCGGCCGGGCCGCGGACGGCGCCCGGCAGTCGCTGGCCCGGACCACCGGCAAGCTGACCGCCGCGCACCTGGAGCTGGCCCGGATCGCGCCCGTGCTGCGGGAGGGCGCGGAGGCGTTCCTGCTGGCCCGCTCCAAGCTCCGGGCGGCGCTCGCCGAGGCGGACGCGGGCGGCTTCGCGGTCTCGGACGACGGCGGGGTCTCCTGGCCGCCGCCGAGCGCCGCCGAACGGCACGACCCCGACGCCCCCGACCGCTCCCGACGGGGCACCGAGCTGCGCGACCGGATCGCCGACGCGCTGTCCGAGGCCGCGCACGCCGACCAGGTCACCGCCCAGCGCCTGCGCCGGTACACCGACGACGCCCGGACCGGCGCCGGCCTGGACCCGGGCACCGCCGCGATGCGCCTGAACAGCGCGGTGCTGGGCGCGCTCAACCCGTTCGGCGGCCCCGAGGACCTGGTCCGCGCGGGCATGCCGGGCCAGGACGCCCCGCCGTCCGAGGTCAACGCCTGGTGGAAGTCGCTGCCGCCGGACGAGCAGCAGCGCCTGATCCGGGCGTACCCGGCCGAGCTCGGCAACCGCGACGGCCTGCCGACCCCGGCCCGCGACCAGGCCAACCGGATCACCCTGGACCGGATGGTCCAGGACCTGTCCTCCCGCACCGACCTGTCCGACGGGGACCGGAAGAAGCTGGAGGGCTTCCGGGCGATCCAGGACCGGCTCCGCGACGACACCGGCAAGCAGCCCCCCGCGTACCTGATGGTGATCGGCGACCAGGGCCAGGGCCGGGCGGCGATCGCCTACGGCAACCCGGACACCGCGGACGACGTGGTGGCGTACGTGCCGGGCCTGAACACCGAGGTCAAGAACATGGGCGGCGGCGACGCCAACCGGGCCCGCGACCTGTGGCAGTCCGCGCACGACCTCGACCCGAGCCGCTCCACCGCCTCGATCGCCTGGCTGGGGTACGACACCCCGCAGGTCAAGGGCCTCAGCCCGGACATGTTCGCGGTGGCCGGGAAGGAGCGCGCCGAACAGGGCGGCGCGGCCTACCAGGAGTTCCTGCAGGGCCTGCGCGCCTCGCACGAGGGGCAGCCCGCGCACCTGACCGCGCTCGGGCACAGCTACGGCTCGCTCACGGTCGGCCAGGCCGCGCAGCGCCCCGGCGGCATCCCCGCGGACGACATCATCCTGGTCGGCTCGCCCGGCACCGGCGCGCAGCAGGCCGGCCAGCTGGGCGTCGGCGCCGACCACGTCTGGGTGGGCGCGGCCGAGCACGACCCGGTCTCCCACCTGCCCAGCCACGACGACGCGAAGGGCATCGGCATCGGCGCGGGCATCGGCGGGGTGCTGGCCGGCCCGCTGGGCGCGGTGGCCGGCGGCTTCCTCGGCGACAAGATCGCCGGGCACGGCGACCCGCACGAGCTGTGGTTCGGCCAGGACCCGGCGAGCGGCGAGTTCGGGGCGCACCGCTTCGACGTCGCGGACGGCCCGCTGGGCTTCGAGTCGCACTCGGACTACTGGAACCAGGGCGACGGCCGGGACGGGCACTCGCTGCGCAACATGGGCTTGATCGTCTCCGGCCACGGCGACCGGGTGTCCGGACAGGAGTACCGATGAACGACGACCTGGCGCGCGACCTGCTCGCCGCACGGGCCGCGGTGGACGAACTGCTGGACTCCGCGCCCGCCGCGCTCACCCCGCCGGTGGTCTGGGCGGACGGCCCGTACGTCGCGGTCTCCCACGAGCACGCGTTCACCCGCGAGCCGGACGGCACCGCGCACCTGGAGAAGCGGCGCTACCTGCTGACCCGGGTGGCCGAACACCGCTACCCGGAGCTGCTCGCCCAGTTGGGCCGGGCCTGGCGGGAGCGCGGCTGGGCGGTGGACGGCGAGGACGACCCGGTGGTGCCGGTGCTGCGGGCGAAGTCCCCGTTCGGGACGGCCGAGTTCCGGATCGGCTTCGCGGGCAACGGGACGCTGCTGGCCCGGGTCGACGGGCTGGCCGCGCCGGACACCTCGTACCCGTTCGGCGGGGACAGCACGGTGCCGATCGGGCCGGACGGGTCGATGGACACCATGCCCCGGCGGCAGGACCCGTTCTGGTCGGTCTAGGGTCGGAAGCAGCGGCCGGCCGGGGGCGGTGCGGACGGGCGGGCGGTGCGGACGGGACCACCGGGCGGACCGGGAATCGGCGGGGAGCGGGAGGTCGGATGAGGCTGCGGGTGGCGGGCGCCGTCGCGGTGCTGGCGCTGGTGCTGGGCGCGGCGGGCTGCGGCCCGTCCGGGGACGACGGGACGGCGCGGCGCCCGGCGGTGGCGCTGGACGTCGCCCGGGGGCGGTTGCAGACGATGGTGGACGGCACCACCGGGGCGCTCACCCCGGCGGTGCGGTACGCCGACGACGCGTTCCGGGCCGTCCCGCACGAGAACGCGGCCCGCGACCCCGACGGCACCGCGCAGTTGACGCTCCGCCGGTACGTGCTGACCAGGATCTCCGCCGCCCACCAGCCGCGGCTGCTGGAGCAGCTCAGGACGTACTGGAAGGGCCTCGGCTACACCCTGCACGACACGGACTCCCCGTACGAGGCGAGCGCCGCCGCCCCCGACGGCACCGGCGTGACGGTCACCATCGGCGTCCCCGGCAACGTGACCGTGGTGGCCGACACCTGGATCGCCGACCCCGGCACCACCGCCCCGTTCGGCCCCGCCCCCAGCCCGCTGCCCACCGGCGCGGACGGCGGCCCCGACACCATGCCGACCTTCGACGACCCGGGCTGGTCCTGAGCCCGCGTCCGTCCGCGTCCGTCCGTGCCCGTTCGTGCCCGCACCGGGCGGGCCGGGGGCGGCGGCGGGGGCGGCGGCGGGACGAAACGGGACCGATGGGGGCTGATCGGGCGTCAACGCGGTTCTGACGGACGGTAGTTGGCGGGTGGCAGTGGGCTGTCGTGACCATGCTGGCTATCATCGGAACGATCTAGCCGGAACGGCGGCCGGCCGAGGGGTCTTCCTCGGTATCGCCATGCCGCGTTCCGCCGTCATGCCGCCGTGCCGTCCGTCGTCCCTGGGCTTGTCGTGTTCCGCGTCGACCACGGGGAGAGACGACATGGCTCAGTTGGACGGGCGGGGGCGCGCCGCGCTCGCCGCCGTGATGGGCGGGGTGCTGCTGTTGAGCGGCTGCGGCGTCCTCGGCATCGGCGGTGACTCGCGCCAGCCGACGGACCTGCGCGCGCTGCTGCCGGAACGGGTGCGCAAGTCCGGGGTGCTGACCGTCGGCGCCTCGTTCACCGCCGCGCCGGTGGTGTACCGCAACGACCGCAACGAACCGGACGGGCTGGACCCGCACCTGGCGCAGAAGCTGGGCTCGCTGCTCGGCATCCGGCTGGAGTTCCAGGACGCCGGGCCGTTCGCCAACGTGCTGCCCGGGCTGCTGGGGCGCAAGTACGACATCGCGATGTCCGGCATCACCGACACCCGGGAGCGCGAGCAGGGCGTCGACAAGGACGGCAAGCAGGTCAACGAGGGCGTGGACTTCGTCGACTACTTCATGGCGGGCATCGGCATCGCCGTCGACAAGGGCAACCCGCAGAACATCCACGAGATCGACGACCTGTGCGGGCACACCGTCACGGTCAAGAAGGGCACCACCCACGCCGACCTGGTGAGCCGGCAGAAGACGGTCTGCGACCACAACGGGAAGCCGCTGACCGTCATGGAGACCGACAGCGACAACGCCGCCATCGAGAACCTCAAGGGCCGCGCGGACGCCTACATGACCGACTACCCCAAGGCGACGTACGCCGTGCAGACCGTCGACAACGGCGGCACCCTGCAGATCGGCGGCCCGCAGCTCCAGCCCCGCCCGTTCGGCATCGCGCTGCGCAAGGACGACGAGCAGCTGCGCGACGTCCTGATGCGGGCGATGAACCGGCTGATCACCGACGGCACCTACGACCAGGTGCTGGCCGACCACCAGTTGCAGGTCGGCGCGATCCAGAACGCGGTCACCAACGGGCCGTGAGCCCGGCGCCCACGACACGCGGGCTCAGGCGGGGGTGAGGGCGAGCACCGCCACGTCGTCGGTCAGGGAGCCGGCGTGGCGGCGGACGTCCCGGTCGAGGAAGGCGACCACGGCGTCCGGGTCGGTGGCGGGCAGGGTGGCCAGGCGGGCGGCCAGCGGGTAGAACGCGCCGGTCCGGTCGCGGGCCTCGGTGACGCCGTCGGTGTGCAGCAGCAGGGTCCGGCCGGGCGGCAGCGGGACGGTGGCGGGCGGCTCGGGCGGACCGGCGGCGAGGTGGCCCAGGCCCAGCGGGAGGTCCTCCGCACAGCGGACGGTGCCGACGCTGCCCGGGGCCACCAGCAGCGGGGCGAGGTGGCCCCGGTTGACCAGGTCGATCTCGGCGGAGCCGGGACGGTGCTGGAGCAGCACCGCGGTGACGAACAGCTCGCGGTCGCCGCCCTGCTCGGCGTCGCGGCCGACCTGCCGGTCCAACTGGTCGGCCAGCTCGCCGAGTTCGGCGGTCTCGTGGGCGGCCACCCGGAACGCGCCGATCACGTCGGCGGCGGTGCGCACCGCGTCCAGCCCCTTGCCGCGGACGTCCCCGAGCAGGATTCGGGTCCCGTACCGGGTCTCGCACACCTCGTACAGGTCGCCGCCGATGCCGACGTCCGCCTGCGCGGGGTGGTAGAGCCCGGCGGTGCGCAGGCCCCCGGCGCGGGCCGGGACCGGGCGCAGCACGGCGTGCTGGAGGGTGTCGGTGACGACCTGCATCCGGACCAGGTCGCGGGCCTGGCGGCGGCGCTGCGCGGCGAGCCCGGCACCGATCGCGCCGGCCAGCACGGTGGCCAGGTAGGTCCACAGGTGGTGCTGCTCGGTCAGGTGCCCGGCCCGCAGGGCGAGCAGCGCCTGGAGGGCGACGGTGACGACGGCGGAACCGGCGACCAGCCCGGACCCGCCGCTGGACGCGACCACCACCGGGATCACCGTGAGCAGGAAGCCCGCCGCGACGGAACTGGGGATCGACCACTCCAGGACCAGGTCCGCGACCAGCAGCAGGACCGGCAGCAGCCGCACCCAGACGGGCACCCGCAGCGCCCGGGCCATCGCGGCCTCCCAGCGCGCCCCGGCCTGCCGGGGATCGCTCCCGCCACCGCTCCCGCCGCTGTCCTCGACGCCGTTCCCGGCCCCGCTCCCGGCGCCGTTCCGGATGCCGCTCCCGGCGCCGTCCTCGATGCCGCTCCCGAGACCGTGCCCGGCGGCGTTCTCCGGCGGCGGAGCGGCGGCCGGGCGCGGGATGGGGCCGGCGCTGCGGACTGCGGTGGCGGGCGACGCTGCCATGCTGACCTCCTGGACGACCGGTACGGGTGCGGACTTCCTTCCATCGTGGGGTGCGGCGGGTCCCGGCCACTGCCCGCCAAGGTCCCGACGGTTCGGGACCTTGGACCTGTTCCGGCCGGGCAGGGGGACGTGCTGTGAGCCGGTTCACCGGGAAAGCCGGTGGACACGGGAATGCGGGCCGGCCCCCGCAGCAGTCCGACGCGCTCCGGTCCGGCCCCGCCACGTGGCGGGGCCGCCACGTGGCGGGGCCGACGCCCACCCTGCCGGTGCATCGGCCGTGAGCGGCGGCGGTGGGTGTCGGTGGTGGGTGTCGGTGGCGGACGGGCCGGGCTCGGTAGGCTGGGCGGCCATGGAAATCTGGATCAACCCGCGGTGCGGCAAGTGCCGCACCGCCCTGGGCGAACTCGACGCGGCCGGGGCGGACTACACCGTGCGCCGCTACCTGGACGAGCCGCCGACGGCCGCCGAACTCACCGAGGTGCTGGGCCGGTTGGGCCTGGAGCCGTGGGACGTGGCCCGGCTGGACGAGGCCGTGGCCAAGGAACTGGGCCTGCGCTCCTGGGGCCGCGAGGACGCCGACCGGGCCCGCTGGACGGCGGCGATGGCCGCGCACCCGGCGCTGATCCAGCGCCCGATCATCACCGCGGACGACGGCTACACCGTGATCGGGCGCACCCCGGACGCGCTGAAGGACGTCCTCGCGCACTGACGCCCCTGCGGTGACGCCCGCACGCCGACGCCCGCACGCTGCCGCCCGCGCGCCGACGCCCCGCACGGCGACGCCCCGCACGGCGACGCCCGGCGCGCCGGAGTCCCGCGCGGGGCCCGCGGGCGGTCCCGTCCCGGGCGGTGACAGCGGGCTGACAGCGGTCTGTGAGCGGGCCCCGGCAGGCTGGGGCGGTCCATTCCCCGAGCCTGCCGGGAGCGCACCGTGTCCGACCTGCCGATCCGCCGTCTGACCGTCACCGGGGTGCACCGGCCCACGCCGCGGACCGCCCGGGTCACCTTCGCGCTGCCGCCCGGCGGGTTCGCCCTGGCCGGGCCCGACCAGCAGGTCAAGCTGTACTTCCCCCGCCCCGGCCAGGACGCCCCGGAACTCCCCGTCCCGGCCCCGGGCCAGGACCTGATGAGCTGGTACCACGCCTGCCACGCCGTCCCCGAGGACCGCCGCCCGTGGATGCGCTCCTTCACCCTGCGCGCCCACGACGCCGAACTCCACACCGTGGACGTCGACTTCGTCCTGCACGGCACGGCCGGGACGGCCGGAGCGCCCGGGACGGCCGGAGCGCCCGGGACGGCCGGAGCGCCCGGGGCGGGCGGACCGGCCGCCGCGTGGGCCGCGCAGGCCCGGCCCGGGCAGGTGCTGGCGATGTTCGGGCCCTCCCCCGAGTTCGCCCGCCCGTTCCCGCTGGGCGGCGGTCTGCCGCTGCTGTTCGCCTGCGACGAGTCCGCGCTGCCCGCCCTCGGCACCCTGGTCGAGGCCCTGCCGGCCGATGCCCGGGCCCATGCCTGGATCGAGGTGGCCAGCCCCGAGGAGGAGCAACCCCTGCTCGGCTTCGGCGAGTTGACCGCCCACTGGGTCCACCGCGGGGACGCCCCCCACGGCGCCCGCCTGCTCGCCGCCCTGCGCACCGCCGAGCTCCCGCCCGCCCCCGGTCCCGCCTGGCTGGCCGGCGAGGCCACCACCGTCCGCGCCCTGCGCCGCCACCTGATCGAGGACCGCCGCCTCCCCCGCCCCACCGTCCACTCCACCGGCTACTGGCGCACCCGCCTCACCCAGGACGACGCCCCCACCCCCGAGGACCTCGCCGACGCCCAGGAGACCCTCCGCCAGCTCCAGGGCAACTGAGCCCGGCCGCCCGCACCACCGTCACCCTCCTCCGCGCCCGCCCCTGGCGCGCACCGGCGGCTGCTACCTTCCCGCGGGTGACGAGTCTTCTCCAACCGCCGCTGCTCACCCGCCTGCTGACCGCCGAACGCGTCCTGATCGCCGGTGCCGGCGGCGGCCACGACGTGTACGCGGGGCTGCCGATCGCGCTCGCGCTGCGGGCCGCCGGGCGCGAGGTGCACCTGGCGAACCTGGCGTTCACCCACCACTACGGCCTGGACGGCGGGGCCTGGGTGGGCCCGCAACTGGCCCGGATCACGCCGGACACCCGTTCCGCCGAGCCGAAGTTCCCCGAGCGCTCGCTGGCCCGCTGGCTGCGCGCGCACCAACTGCCGGACACCGTCTGGGCGTTCGCCTCGGTCGGGGTGAAACCGCTGCGGGCGGCCTACCGCGCCCTGGTGCGGCGGCTCGGGATCGACGCGATCCTGCTGGTGGACGGCGGGACGGACATCCTGATGCGCGGCGACGAGGCCGGCCTCGGCACCCCGGAGGAGGACATGGCCTCGCTCGCCGCCGTCGCCGGGCTCCGGAACGTGCCGCAACGCCTGGTCGCCTGCCTCGGGTTCGGCATCGACGCCCACCACGGCGTCAGCCACGGCCTGGTGCTGGAGAACCTGGCCGCGCTGCAACGCGAGGGCGGCTACCTGGGCGCGTTCTCGGTCCCCGCCGACTCCCCCGAGGCCGCGCTCTACCTGGACGCCGTCGCCCACGCCCGCGACGAGTGCCCCGAACGCCCCAGCATCGTGCAGGGTTCGGTCGCCGCCGCGCTGCGCGGCGAGTTCGGCGACGCGGGGCCGGCCGAGCCCGTTCCCGGCAGCGAGCCGTTCGTCAACCCGCTGATGACGCTCTACTTCGGCGTCACGGTCGAGGCGCTCGCCGCCCGGAACCGCTACCTGGACCGGCTGGAGGGGACCACCACGACCCGGGAGATCGCCTCCGCGATCGCCGACTTCCGCGAGGAACTGCCCCGACTGCGCCCCGCCCGCGCCTTCCCGCACTGACCCGCCGCCGGGTCACCGCGGCGCCCCGCCCCTGCGGCACCGCGTGGCGGATCGGTGCTGCCACCACCTTCGTTTCATCGATAACAGCAGATCCGTAGCGTCGATACGAGTCCGTGTTATCGTTGACAACAGCAGAGCCAGATCATCGAAACGACGGAGGTTCGCGCCATGTCCAGCACCGAAGCACCGACCCGGGTCGCCCTGGTCACCGGCGGTTCCGGCGGCATCGGCCGGGCCGTGGTCCGGCGGCTGGCCGCCGCGGGGCACCCCGTCGCCGTCCACTACTCCGGGAACCGGGCCAAGGCCGAGGCGCTGGTCGCGGAGGTCGTCGGGGCCAGCGGGCGGGCGGTGGCGGTCGGCGGGGACGTCGCGGACGAGCACGCCATGGCCGCCGCGTTCGACCTGGTGGAGGCCGAGTTCGGCGGGCTGGACGTGGTCGTCCACACCGCGGGGGTGATGCGGCTGGCGCCGGTGGCCGAACTCGACCTGGCCGACTTCGACGAGGTGCAGCGGGTCAACGTCCGCGGCACCTTCGTGGTGGCCCAGCAGGCCGCCCGCCGGCTGCGCCGGGGCGGGGCACTGATCAACTTCTCCACCTCGGTGGTCGGGCTCCAGTTCCCCGCGTACGGCGCGTACGCGGCCAGCAAGGGCGCGGTCGAGGCGCTGACCCTGGTGCTCGCCCGCGAGCTGCGCGGCCGGGACATCACCGTGAACGCGGTCGCCCCCGGCCCCACCGCCACCCCGCTGTTCCTGGAGGGCAAGGACGAGGCCACCGTCGACCGGCTGGCCGCGCAGCCCCCGCTCGAACGGCTCGGCACCCCAGAGGACATCGCCGAACTGGCCGCCTTCCTGGCCGGCCCGGCCGGCCGCTGGGTCAACGGCCAGAACATCCGCAGCAACGGCGGGATCATCTGACCCGCCGCGCCGCCGCGCCCCGAGCCGCGCGGCAGCGGCCCCGGAGGGCCGCCGCGCCCTCCACTACGCTGGCCCGGCAGCGAGGAATCGAGGAACAGGCCATGCACGACGCCACCCGCACCGGCACCGCCCCCCGGGGGACCGGCGACCTCCGTTCCCGGATGCTCGAAGCCGCCGAGGACCTGCTCGACGAGTCCCCCGACAACGACGTGTCGACCCGCGCGGTGTGCGAGGCGGTCGGCGTCAAGCAGCCCGTCCTGTACCGCCTGTTCGGCGACAAGAACGGCCTGCTGACGGCACTGGTCGCGCACGGCTTCGAGCGCTACATCGACCGCAAGCGGGCCCTGGAGGTCACCGCCGACCCGGTCGCCGACCTGCGCGCGGGCTGGGACGACCACGTGGACTTCGCGCTCACCAACCGGGCGCTGTACCGGCTGATGTTCTCGCCCGTCCTGCCCGAGGTGCCCGAACCGGCCGCCCGGATCTTCGAGTTGCTCAAGCGGACCCTGGAGCGGTGCGCGGCGGCCGGCGCGCTGCGCGTCCCCGCCGAGCAGGCCGCGCAGGCCATCCTGGCGGCCAACGTCGGCGTCACCCTGAGCCTGCTCTCCCAGCCCGACCGCTTCCGCGACCCCGCGCTGTCCACCCGGGTCCGGGACGCGGTCTTCGCCTCCTGCCTGGACGAGTCGGCCGCCGCGCCCGCCCCCGAGGAGGACCAACTCGCCGCCGCCGCCCGCCGCCTGGAGGCCCAGTTGAAGCAGCGGACCGGCCCGCTGGGCGACGCGGAGACGGCCCTGCTGCTGGTGTGGCTGCGCACTCTCCAGCAGCCGCAGCTTCCCTGACGTCGCATCAGATCCACTGCCTGGAGCGGGCCTCCGCCGTCACCGGCGTGAAGAAGTTGACCAGCGTGCCGTCCGGGTCGCGGAGCAGCAGTGAGCGGTTGCCCCACGGCAGGGTGGTCGGCCCGCTGACGAACTCCGCTCCGCCGTCGGCCAGTCGGCGGTGCAGCAGGTCGACGTCCTCGACCAGGAACTCCACGATGGCGCTGCGGTTCGCGCCGGGCTCGGCCGAGCCCGGCGCGAACAGCGGCACGGTACGGGTGCTGCCGATCGCCAAAGTTCCGGCGGGCGTGCGGAGTTCGGCGAAGTCGGGGGTGGCCCGGACGGCGGTCAGGCCGGTGGCCCGCTCGTAGAACGCGACCAGGCGGTCGACGTCGGCGGTGATCAGTCGGACGGAGACGAGGTGCATGCGGGGGCTCCCGTGCGGTCGGTGCGGTGGTCCGGTGCGGCCGGTCCCGGTGCCGCTCCGCCCCGGGCCCGACAGGCGAGTAAGCGAGCAGGCGGGCGGAGCGGCGTCCGGGCCGGTGTTCCGGTGCGGTCGATACCGACGCTAACGGCAATACCGGACAGGAAACGCCCGGTATCGGGAAGGGATCGGGCGGAGAATCGTCGGCATGACCCGACCCGTGGCCCGCGTGCTCACCCTGCTGGAGCTGCTGCAGTCCGGCGGCATCCGCACCGTTGCCGAGCTGGCCGAACGCCTGGAGGTGGACGAGCGCACCGTCCGCCGGTACGTCGCGCACCTGGTCGACCTCGACCTGCCGGTGGAGTCGGTCCGCGGCCGGTACGGCGGCTACCGGCTCGCGCCCGGGCACCGGATGCCGCCGCTGATGCTGACCGACGAGGAGGCGCTGGCCGCCCTGTTCGGCCTGGTCGCCGCCGAGCGGGCGGGGCTGTCCGCCGCGTCCGCGACCGCGGGCGAGACGGCCGCCGCGAAGATCCGCCGGGTGCTGCCCCGCCCGCTCGCCCACCGGCTGGACGCCCTGCTGGAGGCGCTGGCCTTCACCCCCGCGCCCGCTCCCCCGGCCCCCGCAGCCACCACCGCCCCCGCCACCTCCGCCGCGCCCGATCCGGCGGCGCTGCTGACCGTCGCCGACGCGGTGCGCCACCGCCGTCCGCTGGCCTTCCGCTACACCGGCGCGGACGGCCGCACCGGCGAACGGGCCGTCGAGCCGCACGGGCTGGTGCTGCACGCGGGCCGCTGGTACCTGACCGGGCGGGACACCGGCGCCGACGCGGAGCGCCTGTTCCGTCTCGACCGGCTGGCCGCGCCCCGCCCGCTGCCGGGCACCTTCGACCCGCCCGCCGGGCCGGACCCGGCCGCGCGCGTCCTGCACGCACTGGCCACCGCCCCGCACCGGCACCGCGTCCGGCTGCGGATTCGGGCGGACGCCGACCGCATCCACCGGCACCTGCCGCCCGGCCTGGCCCTGATCGACGGGCCGGACCTCGACGGGCCGAACTCCGACGGGTCGGACCCAGGCGGGTCTGACCCGGGCGGGTCTGACCCGGGCGGACCGGGCGCCGAAGGCTGGTCGGACGTCGAACTGCGGGTCGCCGAACTCGACTGGCTCCCGGCCGCGTTGGCGGCCATCGACCGCCCGTTCACGATCGAGGAACCGGCCGAACTCCGCCGCCTGGTCGCCGCGTTGGCCGAACGGCTCGCCGCCGCGGCCCGGCCCCCCGGCGGCTGAATCGAACCGCTCCCCCGGGGCGCTCAGCCCTTGCGGGCCGCGGCGACGATCTTCGCGGTGGTGTGGAAGAACCGCGAAGTCGCCTGCCCGGCGTAGGACGCGGGGAAGGCGGTGGCCGGGTTGCCGTTCAGCCGGCCGTTGCGCACGTGCATCACCACGAACGCCGCGTCCGCCGTGGCGCCGATCAGCTCCCAGTCGCCCTTCGGCGAGGCGACCGGCAGCGCGGTCGCGACCTCGGGCGGCAGCGGCTCGGACAGGAACAGCACGCACAGCCGCTTGTCCTCGCCGGGCTCCACCCCGGCGAACGGGTCGAGCGCGAGCAGCGCCTCGACCTCCTCGACCGTCCGCAGCATCACCGGCACCGGGTACCCGAGCCCGGCCGCCAGGCCCGCCTCGATCCGGGCCGCCAGCGCCGCCCAGTCGGTCTCCGCGCTGCGGAAGAACACGTTCCCGCTCTGGATGTACGTCCGCACGCCCTCCAGGCCGAGCCCCGCGAACAGCTCCCGCAACCGGTCCATCTTCACGGTGCGTCCGCCGACGTTGACCGCCCGCAGGAAGGCGATGTAGGTCTCCATGCGGCCGAGTGTAGGCCGGGCCGCCGACACGTCCCGGGAACTGTCGGTCCCACCGCCTACACTGCGCGCCATGACGACCTGGCAGGAGTTCGAGCAGCAGGCCCCCGACCTCGCCCAGCGGGTCCGGGCCCGTTTCGAGGCGCACAAGCACCACGTCCTCGCCACCCTCACCCGGGACGGCTCGCCCCGGGTGAGCGGCACCGAGGTCGACTTCCAGGGGCCCGAGCTGTTCCTCGGCTCGATGGCCGGCGCGGTCAAGGCGGCCGACCTGCGCCGGGACGGCCGCTGCGCGCTGCACTCCAACCCCGGGCCCGGCACCGACATGGTCGGCGGCGACGCCAAACTCTCGCTGCGCGCCGTCGAGTTGACCGACCCGGCGGAGATCGCGGCGTACGAGGCGGCACTGCCCGGGCCGCCGCCCGGCCCGTACCACGCGTTCCGGCTGGAGCTCACCGGGGCGGTGCTGACCGAGGTCGCGGACGACCACCTGGTGATCAGCAGCTGGCGCCCGGGCGAGGCCGTCCGGGTCGTCGAACGCCGGTAGCGCACGGCGCGGCGGTGGCCCCCCGTCCAGGACGGGGGCCACCACCGCGGGACCGCGGGACCACGGGAGCACCCGGCCGTCAGCCGTTGGGGAGGATCACCGCCCGGCCGTTGATCTTGCCCGCGTGCAGCCGCTCGTAGGCGAGCGGCGCCTCGTCGATACCGTACGTCTCGACGTGCACGTCGACCGCGCCGGCCCGGGCCAGGTCGAGGACCTCGATCAGCTCGGCGCGGCTGCCCCAGTACGGGGAGGTGACGGAGACCTCGTACGGCAGCACGCCGAAGCCGACCGCCAGGCTGCCGCCGCCGATGCCCACCAGGGTGACGTCGCCCTCGACGGCGGCCAGCTGCCCGGCCAGGGCCGTGGTGGGCGGGGCGCCGACGAAGTCGAAGACGGCCTGCGCGCCCAGCCCGGCGGTGAGTTCGCGCACCTTGCCGGCCGCCGCGCCGTCCGAGAGCACCGCCTCGTGCGCGCCCACGGTGCGGGCCAGCGCGAGCTTCTCCTCGGTGACGTCGAGCGCGATCACCCGGGCCGCGGTCATCGCCCGCAGCAGCTGGATCGCCACGTGCCCGAGGCCGCCGGTGCCGATCACCACGGCCGTGGAGCCGGGCACCAGCTTCGGCAGCGAGCGCTTGATCGCGTGGTACGGCGTCAGCCCGGCGTCGGTGAGCGGGACGGTGCGGACCGGGTCGAGGTCGCCGAGCGGGACGAGGTGGCGCGGGTCGTCGACCACCAGGTACTCGGCCATCGCGCCGGGCGCGCCCAGCCCGGGCGGCCGGATGCCCAGTTCGGTGGCGCGCAGGCAGTAGTTCTCCTTGCCCTCCGCGCACTTGGCGCAGCTGCCGCAGCCCCACGGGCCGTACACGGCGACCGACTCGCCCTCGGTGAAGCCGGTGACGCCCGCGCCGAGCGCGGCGATCGTGCCGACGCCCTCGTGCCCGAGGGTCAGCGGCAGCGGGAACGGCAGCTGCTCGGCCGACCAGCTCATCACGGCGATGTCGGAGTGGCAGACCCCGGCGGCGGTGACCTTGAGCAGGACCTGCCCGGGGCCGGGCTCGGGATCGGGGACGGTGACCACCTCGGGGTGGCCGCCGACGGTGCGGTACTGGACTGCCTTCATGTTCGACGCTCCTCTGCGCGCGGACCCCCGGAACGGAACCCCCGTGGACGATCCCCCCGTGGACGATCGGACGATCCCCCGGCGGTGGCTCAGCGGGCGGCGTAACCGCCGTCGACCAGGTGGTAGCTGCCGGTGACGAAGGACGCCCGGTCGGACAGCAGGAAGGCGGTCAGCTCGGCGACCTCCTCGGCCCGGCCGAGGCGCCCGGCGGGGTGCAGCGAGATCAGCAGCTCGCGGCCCTCGGGGTCGGTGTCCTTGAGCAGCGGGGTGTCGATGAAGCCGGGGCCGACCGCGTTGACCCGCACGCCCTGCGGGGCGTACTCGATCGCGGCGGACTTGGTGAGGCCGACCACGCCGTGCTTGGCGGCGACGTACGCGGGCGAGCCGGCGAAGCCGTTGGTGCCGAGGATGGAGGCCATGTTGACGACCGAGCCGCCGCCGGCCGCCAGGATCTCCGGCAGTTCGTAGCGCAGCGAGTAGAAGACGCCGTCCAGGTTGGTGGCCAGCACCCGGCGCCACGCCTCGGGGTCGTACTCGCCGGTGGGGGCGACCGGGCCGCCGATGCCCGCGTTGTTGACGGCGAGGCTGAGCGGGCCGAGGCCGTCCACGGTGGCGCGGACGGCGGCCTCGACCGAGGCCGGGTCGGTGACGTCGAGCTGCACGGCCAGCGCCTTCGCGCCGGTGGCCTCCAGCGCGGTGACGGCCGCGCGGGCGCCGTCGAGGTTGTAGTCGGCGACGGCGACGTTGGCGCCGCGCTCGGCGAGCAGGGTGGCGGTGGCCAGGCCGATGCCGGAGGCGCCTCCGGTGACGAGGGCGGTGCGGCCGGCGAACTCCTGGGTGGTCATGGGTGGTTCCTCTCGTACGCCGCGCGCGGGTGGGCGCGGGTGGTGCTGTTCCCGTCCGGCGGGTGGTCGGCGGGTGGTCTGCGGGGGTCGGGCGGCCCGGGTCGGGCGGCCCGGGAGCGGCCCGGGGCGGCCGGTCCGGGGGCGGTCAGTCCGAGGGTTCGGCCGCGGCCAGGTCGAAGGCGCGGTCGAGCAGGGTGGGCAGGTCGCCCGCGGGGTCGCGCACCCAGGTGCGGGTGGCGGCGTGCAGGGCGGCCACCCCGAGGCCGACGGCGACGGCGGGCCGCAGGTCGGTCTCCGGGTGCAGGCCGAGCCGGGCGGCGACCAGCCGGATCGAGCGCTCCTCCTCGGCGACCGCGATCCGCCGGAACGCGGCGGTCAGGGCGGGCTCCTCGTCGATCAGGACGAACAGGTCGCGCATGCCGGGACGGCGGTGCCAGGCGGGGTGCTCGGGGTCGGGGTCGTGCAGCCAGGCGGCGACGGCGGCCCGGTAGGCGGTGACCGGCGGTTCGGCGGCGGGCCGGGCGGCGAGCGCCTCGTTGATCCGGGCGAAGTCGGCGCGCAGGCAGTCCAGGACGGCGTCCTCGCGGGAGCCGAAGTGGCGGCTGAAGGTGCGGCGGGAGACGTCGGCGGCGTCCGTGACGTCCTCCACAGCGAGGGCGGCGAAGCCGTGCGCCAGGGTGAGGCGCAGCGCGGCGGCGGCCATCGCCTCGCGGGTGCGGCGGGCCTTGCGGTCGCGCCGCCCGTGCTCCTCCCGGGACGGCCCCGCCCCGGACGGCCCCGCCCCGGGCGGGGCGGCGTCGTACGCAGCGGGTTCCTCGGTGCCGCGCGGCCCGGGGACGCCCACGGTGTCGGCGGGCGCGGACTCGGCGTGCGGCGCGGACCGGTCGGTGCTCATGGCCCCACCGTACTCCTGAAAATGTCCCGGCGGGACATCAGTCCCGCCGGGACATCACGGCTCGAACGACCGACCCGCGGCCCGGGCCCGGAGCCCGAAGGCAAGAGCCCGGAGCCCGGAGGCAAGAGCCCGGAGCCCGGAGGCAAGAGCCCGGAGGCCGGAGCCCGGAGGCCGGCTACTGCCCGGTCGGCCCCCACAGCCGGTCGGTGCAGCGGGCGTACGTGTCGCGCCAGTGCGGCCAGTGGCGGACCGTCTCGTCGTCGCAGTCGGCGAGCAGCCGGTCGACCTGCTCCGGGTGGACGCCCTCCAGCAGCCACACCAGGGCGTCGGACGCGGACGGGCCGTCGGCGATCCGCAGCAGGTCGAGCAGTTCGGGCAGGGTGCCGATCCGGGAGCCGGGCTGGAAGACGCCCGCCATCCGGGGCAGCAGCTGGCGCTCCTCGATCCGCAGGTGGGTCTCCACCCGGGCGGCCAGTTCCTCGACCGCGTAGGAGACCGGCCAGGCGCTGGCCGGGTCGCGGGTGGCGATGCCGACCAGGGTGGTGGTGCGGGTGAAGCACTGGTCGAGGTTGTGGTGGTCGGACTCCAGCCAGTTGAGCAGCAGCCGCAGCTCGGGCGCGAAGCGGCGCAGCACCGGCCAGAGCCGGGTGTCCTGCTGCTCGTGGTGGCAGGTGACCATGGCGGTGACGAAGTCCCAGTGCCGCTTGAGCGCGTCGGCCGACTCGCGGTCCTCGGGCTGGAGCAGGCGCAGCGCCTGCGGGATGCGGGCCAGGTCGCGCCGGACGGCGGCGTGCACCAGGCGCAGGCCGGCGAACGGGAGGGGCTCGACCACCCGGGCGGGTTCGACCGCCGCGGCGGGTGCCTGGTCCTGTCGGGCAGGGGCGGTCGCGGGGCCGACGGGCAGCAGGTGACGGGACATGGCGCTCTCTTCACGACGGTCTGGGGCTGGCCGGAGCGGGGGCCGCGGTGCGGCCGCCCCGGTCCAGTTCTCCGGTCCACGGCTCCAGGGTGACCACAGTCCATCAGGGTCGAATGAACGACCGATTGATGGGCAGGTCAGAGCGTTTTACGGGCCTCGGTGGACGGTTCTGACGGAGTGGCACCCCGTCCCTTCGTTCCGGCGGGCCGTCAGTCGGACTCCGGTCCGGCGGTGTTGGCGGTCAGCCACTCCAGCGTGGTGGGGATCATCTTCTTGAAGTCCGAGGTGAGGTGCTTGCCGCCGGGCTGCTCGTAGTACTCCACGGTGGTGGGGGCCTTGGCCTTGGCGACCCAGTTCTTCACCAGCTTGGTCTCGTACGGGTTGGCGCCGCCCGCGGTGGCCAGCATCCGCACGTCGGCGGCGCCGGCGGCGATCAGCTGGTCGGGGCTGTTGGCCAGGCGCTCCTGCTCGTGGCCCTTCCAGAGCGGCGAGTCGGGGTTCCAGTAGCCGTCGATCGGCACCGCGGCCTTGAACACGTCGGGGTGCTGGAGGGCGAGCTTCGCGCTGCAGAACGCGCCGGTGGAGGCGCCCATCACGGCCCAGCCGTCCCGGCCCTTGAGGGTGCGGAAGTTGGCGCGGACGAAGTCCGGGACGTCCTGGGACATCCAGGTGCCGATCTTCGGCTGGCCGGGGATGTCGGCGCACTCCAGCGCCTTGGCCTCGTCGGAGTCCAGGTTCTGCACCGGCATGATCATGATGAACGGGTGGGCCTTGCCCTGGGCGACCATCTCCTGGTCGACCTCCTGGATCGGCAGCTGGTTGTCGGTCCAGGTGTTGTACCCGGCGCTCTGCCCGCCGGCGTACAGGGTCAGCACCGGGAAGCCGGTCCTCGCGTACGCGGGGTCGTCGTACTGCGGCGGCAGCCAGACCCAGACCTTGCCGCTGACCCCGGACTTGGCGCCGGCCAGGGTGGTCATCAGGATCGGACCGGCCTTGGTGTCGCGGGCCGTGGAGAAGTGGGCGGCCGGACCGGTCGGCATCAGCACCTTGGTCGGCTTCGGCGGCGCGCTGCTGGGCGGCGCGGCGGCGGACGCGGCGGCGGAGTTCTGGCCGGTGGAGATCGCGGCCCGGGCGGAGTCGGCGCCGCTGCCGGAGCTGCCGCAGGCGGCGAGCGGGACGGCGAGGGCGAGCAGGGCGGCGGCCGCCAACGGGCGGCGGACGGCGGGGCGGGGCTGCGGCAGCACGGTGCTCTCTCCGGGCGGGGCCGGCCCGGCGGCCGGGTCCGGGCCCTGGTCAGTGAGGGTCGGGGACGGGCCGCGACGGTCACCGGCACACCCCGGGTACGGCCCCGGCCGCGCGTGCGGCGGCGGTCCGGGCCTCCCGTGATCCTATGACGTGCCGCTCTCGGGGCCGGTTGCGTCCGGGCCCACAATCCGCCGGTCGGCGGGGGTGGTTCCGGCCGGTCGGCGGGGGTGCGCGGGCCCGCCGGTCGGCGTGTCGCGGCGGTCGGCCGCGCCGGTCCGGGCCGGGCCTGGACGATCCTCCGGCTGACGCGGCGCCCCGGCCCGGCGATCATGGGGGTTCCGTGTCCCGGAACCGTCCCGAGGAGTGTGCGCGTGTCCCAGCAGGTTGCCGTGATCACCGGTGCGGGCAGCGGCGTCGGCCGCGCCGTGGCCCGCGAACTCGCCTCGGCCGGCTGGCGGGTGGTGCTGGCCGGCCGCCGGGCCGACCCGCTGACGGAGACCGCCGCCGGGCTCGGGCCGGACCGCGCGCTGGCGGTGCCCGCCGACGTCACCGACGAGCGGCAGGTGGAGGCGCTGTTCGACGCGGCGGCCGGGCACTTCGGCCGGATCGACCTGCTGTTCAACAACGCCGGGATGTTCGGCCCGTCCGCCCCGGTCGAGGAGGTCGCGGCGGCCGACTGGCGGGCCGTGGTCGACGTCAACCTGACCGGCGCGTTCCTCTGCGCGCAGGCCGCGTTCCGCCGGATGCGGGACCAGGACCCGCAGGGCGGCCGGATCGTCAACAACGGCTCGATCTCCGCCCACGTCCCCCGCCCGTACGCGATCGCCTACACCGCGACCAAGCACGCCGTCACCGGCCTGACCCGCGCCCTGTCGCTGGAGGGCCGCCCGTACCGGATCGCCTGCGGGCAGATCGACATCGGCAACGCGGCCACCGACATGACGGCGGGGATGGGCGCGGGGGTGCGGCAGGCGGACGGGCGGACCGCGCCGGAGCCGACCATGGACGTCGCGGACGTGGCCCGGACGGTGCGCCACATGGCGGAGCTGCCGCTGGAGGCGAACGTCCAGTTCGCCACGGTGATGGCCACCGCGATGCCGTACATCGGCCGCGGCTGAGCGGCGGGAGCGGCGCGCCGGGGCGGACTCGTTCGAGGTGTCCGTCCCAGCGGCCGCCGCGCAGTTCGACGTCCGGGACAGGGGTGGTGGTGCCCATCCGCCCGATGCTTCCAGCGGGTCGGGCGCCCGGCCCGGGTCAGCCGCGCCAGGTGTCGTTCAGCGTGATCCGGCCGGTGGCCGGGACGGTCGCGGTGCGGTTGGCGCCGCTCTCCCAGGTGACGTTCCCGGCGGCGTCCTTGCGGATGTACTTGTACTGGATCGCGGTGCCCGCGCCGAGCGCCACGTCCAGCTTCCACACCGGGTAGGCGGCGGCGGAGAGCGGCAGCGCCTTCGCGGTGTCCCAGCCGCCCAGCCCGGCCGCGTCGCCGACCAGGTAGACGTTCTGGCCGACCGCGGTGGTGGCGTTGACCGCGAAGGAGGCGCCGGAGCCGGTCGGCGGGGAGGCGGACGCCGAGGTCGACGGGGAGGCGGTGGCGGCGGCGCACGGGTCGCCGCTGCCGACCGCGCCGTCCTTGACGGTGATGCTGCCGGTGCCCAGGGCGTAGTTGCCGCCGCCGTTGTTGTCCCAGGTGCCGTTGCCGTTGTTGAAGGTGGTGGCGAGGCCGGTGGCACCGCCCAGGCCGACGGTCTTCTTCACCCAGCCGGTGCAGGCCGCGTCCATGGCCACGCCGGGGACGGTGGTCCAACTGCCGCCGTTGGGCGCGTAGTGCAGGTCGTAGGCCGACCAGTTCCGGTCCGTCGAGTAGAAGACGGTGGCGCTGTTGCCGCCGGTCGGCGAGGCCGACGCGGAGGCGGACGGCGAGGCGGAGGGGGTGGGGGCGGGCGTGGCGCCGTTGCCGCCGGCGCCGACGTACAGGGCGACCGCGTCGCCCGCGCCGACGGTGGCGGTGAACCTGCCGTCCGCGCCGACGGTGTAGGTCGGGCCGGTGCAGCCGCCGCCGTTCACCGGGTCGCCGTGCTGGACGTCGCAGTAGACGCCGGCCGGCAGCGAGGTCTGGAAGGTCCGGGTGAGCGCGCCGGACTCGCGGTTGATCGCCACGTAGCCCTTGTCGCCGCGGCCGAAGGCGATCGCGTTGTTGTCGTTGGACCACCAGTCGGTCATGCCGGTGCCGGAGACCGCGTTGCGGAAGCCGACCATGTTGGCGACCTGGCGCCAGGCGTGGGTGCAGTTCCAGCCGTCCTGGTAGCAGGCGTTGAC
The DNA here is from genome assembly GCF_948472415.1 of Kitasatospora fiedleri. Classification (NCBI taxonomy): domain Bacteria; kingdom Bacillati; phylum Actinomycetota; class Actinomycetes; order Kitasatosporales; family Streptomycetaceae; genus Kitasatospora; species Kitasatospora fiedleri. The sequence goes on from NZ_OX419519.1 coordinate 2,277,750, forward strand.
GGTGCCGCCGTTGGGCGGGCCGTCGTCGTTGCCGCCGAAGGCGTAGCCGGAGTAGACGTTCGGCGAGCCGTAGGGGTCGGCCAGCAGGAAGACGTTGGCCAGCGTGTAGGCGGAGCCGTACGCGTAGGTCAGGGTCGAGCCGTTGCGCTCGGTGTCCCAGTTGTCGACGAAGGTGCGGGCCTGGGCGGAGCCGAGCAGGCCGCTGCCCCAGCTCTGCAGGTCGGAGATCCGCCCGCCGTTGAAGGCGCTCTTGAGCCAGGTCGCGGAGCGGAACTCGTCCACGTCGCCGTTGCCGGTGTACTCGCCGGGCTGGACGGCCTCGCCCGCGCCGTAGATGACCTCCTGCACCCAGTAGGCGTTCGGGTTGCTCACCTTGGACTTGATCGCGGCCAGGTCGCTCGCGGCGATGTGCTTGGCGGCGTCGATCCGGAAGCCGTCGACGCCCAGGGACAGCAGGTCGTTCAGGTAGTCGGCGATGGTCTGCTGAACGTAGCCGGAGCCGGTGTTCAGGTCGGCGAGGCCGACCAGCTCGCAGTTCTGCACGTTGGAGCGGTCGCCGTAGTTGCTGATCGACGTCCGGCAGGAGTGGAAGTCCTGGTCCTGGTAGTAGCCCGGGTAGGTGTACTTGCCGTACGCGGTGCCGCCGGTGCCGGTGCCGCTGCCCGCGCTCATGTGGTTGATCACCGCGTCGGCGATCACCTTGACGCCCGCGGCGTGGCAGGTGCCGACCATGCGCTGGAACGAGGCGCGGTCGCCGAGCCGGCCGGCGATCCGGTAGCTGACGGGCTGGTAGGAGGTCCACCACTGGGCGCCCTGGATGTGCTCCTCGGCCGGGGAGACCTCGACGGAGCCGTAGCCCTTGGGGCCGAGCGTGTCGGTGCACGCCTTGGCCACCGAGTCGAACTTCCACTCGAACAGGGTGGCGGTGACGTCCTTGCCGCCGGGCGGGGTGGCGGTGGCGGCGGGCGCGAGCGAGAGCCCGGCGCCGGCCGAGAGGCCGAGCGCCGCGAGCGCGGTGGCGGCGGCGGCGAGGCGCCGGCCGCCGAGGGGGGCGGAGAGGGGCAAGGGAGCACTCCTGGGGGAAGCCCGGGCCGCGGACGCGGGTCGCGGAACGGGGGGCGGCGGGGTGGGGGCCGCGACGGCGGGGGTGGTGCCGTCAGTGCGACGGGTGGAGGGTCGCTACTGCAAGTCCCTGCAAACTCGTTGAAACTTGCTGGAAATTTGCAGTGGCATGACCATAGGGTCCGCCCGGACGGCCGTCAAGGGAGGCTGCGGGCCCCTGCGGACGAGAAAGCCGGCGGGAGAACGGACGGGGAAAACGGATGCGTCGGTCCGCCGCTGACGGTTCGTCAGCGGCGGACCGGCGCGGGCCCGGAGCCCCGGGAGGTCAGCCCAGCTGCCGCTCGATCAGGTCACAGGCGCGGGCGGTGCCGCCCTCGGACTTCGCCCGCGCGCTCAGCTCGCGCGAGCGGGCCGCGACCGCCGGGTCCGCGACCAGCTCGGCCAGCGCCGAGCGGAGCGCCCGCGGCGTCGCGTCCGCGGTGTCGATCCGGCGGGCCACGCCGAGCTCGACCAGCCGGTCGGCGTTCATGAACTGCTCGGCGGCCTGCGGCACCGCGATCATCGGCACCCCGGCCAGCAGGCCCTCCCCGCAGCCGCCCATCCCGGCGTGCGTGACGAAGGCGTCGGCCTGCTCCAGCACCGCCCGCTGCGGCAGCCAGGGGTGCACCTCGACCCCGGCCGGGATCTCCCCCAGCTCCGCCGGGTCGGTGTGCCGGCCGATCTGCAGCACCAGGTGCCAGCCGGGCAGGTCGCCGAAGGCGGCCAGGCAGTTGCGGTAGAACTCCGGCTGCCGGGTGAACGCCGAGCCCAGCGACACCAGCAGCACCTTCTCGGCCCCGGCCGGGCGCTGCCAGCCGCCCTGCTCGGCCCGCAGGTCGAAGCACGGGCCGACGAAGTCCACCGCCTTCCGGTCGACCCGGTCGGCGTGCGGCTGCATCGCCTCGGTGATCATGGCGACGGCCCGGGCCGGGCGGCCGGAGAAGTCGTCCACGTCGGTCGTGGTGGCGCCGCTGCCGGCCAGCCACTCGGCGAAGCGGGCGAAGTAGGCGTCCGCCCCCGGGAGGCCGCGCAGGTGGGCGCCGACCTCCTCCCGGTACCCCTCCCAGCCGACCAGCGTCGGCGAGAGCTGGACGACCGGCCGGCCCTGCGCCTCGGCGAGCGCCCGGGCCGCGTAGGCGCCGATGTCGTACAGGTAGAGGTCGGCCGGGTCGGCGTCGTAGTGGGCGCGCAGCCGGGGCAGCACGGCGATCGCGTCCTCCAGGAAGACGCGCATGGCGCCGATCGCGTCCGCCGGCCAGTCGTGGTCGGCGACCGGGAGGGTGGAGGGGTAGGGGACGAGCTCGGCGCCGGTGGGGGCGATCAGCTCGGCGACGGCGGGGTCGTTGGCGTACGTCACCCGGTGGCCGCGGGCCACGAGTTCGCGGATCACTTCGAGGCTGGGGCGGACGTGGCTGACGGCCGGGATGCCGACCATGGCGATGTGGGCACGACGGCTCATGCGGAGAGCACCTGCTTCCGGTTCTACGGGGCGTGGACAGGACACCGCACCACCGGGGCGCCGCGGAGGGGCGCGCACGGGCGGGCGGGACGCGTGGGCTCGGGGCGCTGCCCCGGCCGCGTCAGCCGTAGATCTGGTGGAAGGAGGACATGCCGGGACACTAACCCGGAACCGGTCGGGCCGCACGCGAATTACCGCGCGCGCCCGACCTCGGGGCACCGCAACGCCCTTGAGAAGCAAGCGGATTGACCGATCGTCAGACCGCGTCCGGCCCGCGCTCGCCGGTGCGGACCCGGACGATGCCGTCCACCGGCACCACCCAGACCTTGCCGTCGCCGATCTTCCCGGTCCGGGCGGCGGCCACGATCGCGTCGGTGACCCGCTCGGCGTCCTCGTCCTCCACCACCACCTCGATCCGGACCTTCGGCACCAGGTCGATCCGGTACTCCGCGCCCCGGTACACCTCGGTGTGCCCGTGCTGCCGCCCGTAGCCGCTGGCCTCGGTGACGGTCAGCCCGTGCACGCCGAGCTCCTGCAACGCGGTCTTGACCTCGTCCAGCTTGAACGGCTTGACGACGGCGGTGATCAGCTTCATGCGGGGCGGGTCCTGTCGGAGGCGGGCGCACCGTGCGGGTGCATGCTGGCGTGGGCGGTGGCGGAGCCGTGGCCCAGGACGCCGTGATCGTACGCGGTCTCGGCGTGCACGGCGAGGTCCAGGCCGGTGAGTTCGTGCTCGGGCGCGGCCCGGAAGCCCATCAGCCGGTCGATCGCCCGGCCGATGCCGTACGTCATGCCGAAGGCGTACCCGGCGACCACCAGGACGGCGGTCAGCTGCTTGCCGAGCTGGCCGATCCCGCCGCCGTGCAGCAGTCCGGCGGGGCCGCCGGTCATGGTGGCGGTGGCGAACAGGCCGATCAGCAGGGTGCCGATGACGCCGGCCACGAAGTGCACGCCGACCACGTCCAGCGAGTCGTCGTAGTCGAGGCGGAACTTCCAGCTGACGGCGTAGCAGCAGACCAGCCCGGCGGCCAGGCCGACGACCAGCGCGCCGAGCAGGTCGACGCTGCCGCAGGAGGGGGTGATGGCGACCAGTCCGGCGACCGCGCCGGAGGCGGCGCCGAGGGTGGTGGCGTGGCCGTCGCGCTTCTTCTCCACCACCAGCCAGCCGAGCAGGCCCGCGCAGCCGGCCGCCTGGGTGTTGAGGACCGCGGCGGCGGCCAGGCCGTTGGCGCCCATCGCGGAGCCGCCGTTGAAGCCGAACCAGCCGAACCAGAGCAGGCCCGCGCCGAGCAGCACCAGCGGCAGGTTGTGCGGGCGCATGGCCTCCTTCTTGAAGCCCAGGCGCGGGCCGAGCAGCAGGGCCAGGGCCAGGCCGCTGGCGCCGCAGTTGACCTCGACGACGGTGCCGCCGGCGAAGTCGAGGGCGCCGAGGTCGCGCAGGACCCAGCCGTCGGGGGCGAACACCCAGTGCGCGACGGGCACGTAGACCAGCAGCGTCCACACCGCGGTGAAGGCCACCCAGGAGCCGAACTTGGCCCGGTCGGCGATGGCGCCGGAGATCAGCGCGGCGGTGATGATCGCGAAGGTCAGCTGGAAGGTGGCGAACAGCAGGGTGGGGACGTGCCCGGTGAGGCTGTCCGGGGTGATGCCGGCCATGCCGAGGTGGTCGAGGGAGCCGATCAGGCCCCAGCCGGCGTCCTTGCCGAAGGCCAGCGAGTAGCCGGCCAGCAGCCAGACCGCGGTGACCACGGCGATCGACACGAAGCTCATCATGATCATGTTGAGCACGCTCTTGGTGCGCACCATGCCGCCGTAGAACAGCGCCAGGGCCGGGGTCATCAGCAGCACGAGCGCGGTGCAGGCCAGCAGCCAGGCGGTGTCGCCGCTGTCCAGGGTGGGTGGGGAGTCAGCGAGGAGCATGCGGGGAGTGTCGCCGGGCCGGATTTCGGGCCGCCGTCACGGGTGTTTCGACGGTGTTTCGTGTTGCCCGGGGGTTTCCGGAATCTCACCGCCCGGACACCCGGCCGGGCCGCGCCGGGAGCGGGCGCGCCGGTGCCCGGCGGCCGCTGGTGCGGCCGCCGGGCAGCGGTGGGTGCGGGTGCGTCAGCTGGTCTGGATCGCGGTGTCGTCGATCACGAAGGAGGTCTGCAGCGAGGAGTCCTCGACCGCGTTGAACTTCACCGTGACGGTCTGGCCCGCGTAGGCCGACAGGTTGATGCTCTTCTGGGTGTAGCCGGTGGCCTTGTCGAGGTTGGAGTACGAGGCGACCGAGGTGCCGTTGACGGTGACGGTCAGCTTGTCGTACGCGGTGGAGGTGGTGGTCTCCGCGGTGTCGACGTGCAGCCAGTAGCTCAGCGTGGCGGAGCAGCCGGCCGGGATGGTGACGGTCTGGGTGATGCTGTCGGTGTGGGCGGAGCCGTAGCCGTCCAGCCAGGCCTTCCAGGAACCGCTGTGGGCGGCCTGCGAGGTGGAGTTGTTGACCACGCCGGAGGTGGCGGTCCAGGGGCTGGCGGTGCCGGTCTCGAAGCCGGGGTTGCCGAGCAGCTGGGCCGGGGTGCAGCCGGTGCCGCCGCCGGAGGTGACGGTCCAGGTGAAGGAGGCGGTGCCGGTCTTGTTGGCGGCGTCCTTGGCGGTGACGGTCACGTTGTAGGTGCCGGCCGCGGTGGCGGTGCCGGTGATCTTGCCGGTGGAGGCGTTGATCGACAGGCCGGTGGGCAGGCCGGTGGCCGAGTAGGTCAGCGGCGCGGTGCCGCCGGTGGCCGCGATCTGCAGGTTGACCGAGCCGTTCAGCGCGGTCGACTGGTTGCCGGGGCTGGTGACGGTCGGCCCGCCGGTGCTGGGCAGCGAGCCGACGTTGACGGCGGCCCAGGCGGTGGCGGTGGCGTTGTACTCGGCGGAGCCGGCGCCGTACAGGTCGGTGGCGGCGGAGAGCATGCCGGCCCGGGCGCTGGCGTAGTTGGTGGTGGAGGTCCAGTACGTGGTCAGTGCCCGGTACCAGATCGCCGCGGCCTTGTCCCGGCCGATGCCGGTGACGGTGATGCTGTTGACGGTGGGCGAGTTGTAGCTGACGCCGTTGATGGTCTTGGCGCCGCTGCCCTCGGCCAGCAGGTAGAAGGCGTGGTTGCCGACGCCGGACGAGTAGTGGACGTCCTTGTTGCCGACGGTGGAGGACCAGCTGTCGGCGGAGGAGCCGTCCTTGGAGGGCTTGTCCATGTAGCGCAGCGGCGTGCCGTCGCCGTTGATGTTGATCAGCTCGCCGATCAGGTAGTCCGGGTTGTCGGTGGGCAGGTTCGCGTAGAACTCGACCATCGTGCCGAACACGTCCGAGGTGGACTCGTTCAGGCCGCCGGACTCGCCCGAGTAGTTCAGGCCCGCGGTGTTGGAGGTGACGCCGTGCGTCATCTCGTGGCCCGCGACGTCGAGTTCGGTCAGCGGGTGGGTGTTGCCCGAGCCGTCGCCGTAGGTCATGCAGAAGCAGCTGTCGTCCCAGAACGCGTTGACGTAGTTGCTGCCGTAGTGGACCCGGCTGTACGCGCCGACGCCGTCGTTGCGGATGCCGTTGCGGCCGAAGGTGTTCTTGTAGTAGTCCCAGGTGGACGCGACGCCGTAGTGGGCGTCGACGGCCGCGGACTCCTTGTTGGAGACGGTGCCGTCGCCCCAGGTGTCGGTGGTCTTCGAGTACAGCGTGCCGGTGCCGCTGGTCCCGTTGTTCAGGTTGGTGGTGTACATGTTGCCGCGGGTCGGGTCCTTGAGCTGGTAGTTGGAGCCCGACTGCGAGGTGCCGAGGGTGACGTTGCCGACGAAGACGCCGTTGCCGGTGCCGGTCTCGATGCCCTCCCACTTCTGGATCACGTCGCCGGTGGTGGCGTCGGTGACCACGTGGAGCTTGCTCGGGGTGCCGTCCTCCTGGACGCCGGAGACCACGGTCTCCCAGGCCAGCCGCGGGCTGTTGTCGGCGGCCCAGACCACCAGGCGGGGCGCGGTCTCCAGGGCGGAGCCGGACTGGGCGGCCAGCGCGGTGGCCTGGCCCTTGGCGGCGGCGAGCTTGGGGGTGGTGGACAGGCCGGTCAGCGTGGCCGAGGAGGCCCGGTCGACGCTCTTGGTGGTGCCGTTGGCGGCCTGGTGGACGATCAGGTCGCCGCCGAGCACCGGGAGTCCGTTGTAGGTCCGCTCGTAGCGGAAGTGCTGGGTGCCGTCGGCGTCCTTGGACGCGTCCTTGACCACGAGCTTCTCGGCCGAGCCCAGGCCCAGGTCCTGGGCGAACGTCGCCGAGCGGCTGCTCGCGTCGGAGAGCAGCTGGGCGTGGCCGGCCACCGCCTGCTGGGAGGCGACCTGGCCGGTCTGGGAGGGGGCGGCGGGGGCGGCCTGGGCCACCGCCACCGGGATCGCGGTCACCAGTAGGGCGGTGGTGGCCGCGAGGGCGGCCATGCTCACGCGGGCATGCGTGCGGCGAGACATGCGGGACTCCTTTACCGACCGTCGCGGGGTCACGAGCGGTGGAGAGAATCTGGCCGCGGTTGCGGCGCAGCGGGGGCCCCTGCCGCCGGTTCGCGGCGCGGGGTGCGGTGCACGTACGCGGTACCGGGCACGTGGGGTACGCGTGCCGGGCTGCGGCCGCCGGAGTCCTGGGGAGGGTTCCACCGGCGGGGGTTGGGGCTACCTGTCGCTCCGCAGCCGGGGGAATCCTGGCAGCAAACACCTCGTGAATGACAGATGCATGCCACGGATTGACTGATTAATGACCGCGCCCCGGTCCGGTCAACGGCCGCCCATGGTCCGGTAGATGGGACGCATTCGAGAAGGTCCATGCCAAACATCGCCGTGCGGCGTCGATTTTCGGCCAACGCGGGACGGGGCCCCACCCGGAGGTGAGGCCCCTGTTACCGCTGGGAAACCATCAGTTCTGGACGAACACCGCCACCGTCCGGCCCGGCACCGTGAAGGTCCCCGAGGCCGGGTCGAAAGCTGCCCGCTTGACCACCGGGTCACTGCCCCCCGCCTGTACCCCGTGCAGCTGCTGCCGGCTGCCGCGCAGGCCCGCCACGGTCTGGGTCTGCGCGGTCGGGGTGGCGTTGAAGACCACCGTGAGGCCCTTCTCGGCGCCCTTCAGCCCGGTGCCGTCCAGGTGCATGGTGATCACGCCCGGGTTCTCCCCGGCGGTGCCGGACAGCGGGAAGGACAGCCGGCGCTGCACCTCCGCCGAGGTGGGCAGCGCGAACAGCGGCGAGGACCGGCGGATCTTCAGGAACTGCTGGTAGATCGCGGTGGAACCGGCCGTCGCGTTGCAGTCCGCCCGCAGCGCCGGATCGGCCAGCAGCTGCTTGGCGCGGTCCCACATCTCCTTGTTGTCGGCCGCCATCGGCAGGCCCCGGCCCCAGCCGTTGCCCTGCCGGCAGTCCCAGGAGATCGCGTTGAACCAGTCGCCGGAGTCGAAGGAGTTGGCGTCCAGCGACTTGGAGCGCAGCAGGTCGCTGCCGGCCTGGGCGAAGCCCGGGCCCTGGCTCAGCGCGGTCAGCGACAGGCCCAGCGCCTGCATCCGGGCCCGGTCGGCGGGCGAGGTGCCCTGCGGGAGCTTGAACGCCAGCGCGTCGTACAGGTCCGCGTTGTCGTGCGCGTCCAGGTACTCGACGGCCTCGCCGGGGTTGGCCGCGTAGCCGGTCGGCGCGCCGTTGTAGTCCACGCCGGCGCCGGTGACGGCCTTCCCGGCGGTGTCGGTGAACCGGTATCCGGCCAGGTTGCCGGTCAGGCCGACCTTGATCTGGTCCATCTGGTGCAGCAGCCGGGCCTGCTGCTCGGCCGGGGTGCCGTTGTCCGCCGAGCCGTTCGGGTCGGTGAACAGGCCGGAGGCGAAGCCCTGCTGCGCGGCCGAGGAGAGCTGGTAGTTGCCGCCGCGGCCGGCGTCCCGCATCCGGTCGTTGAAGGTGGCGATGCCGGTGCCGGCCATGTTGGCCTGGGTGGCCTGGACGAACCGGGCGTCGTTGGCGACGGTGCCGAAGTTCCAGCCCTCGCCGTACAGGAAGACGTTCTTCCCGTCGACGCCGTCCTTCTGCGGGGTCAGCCCGCGCAGCGCCGCCTGCACGTCCAGCATGGTCGACTTCGGGTCCAGGCCCATCAGGTCGAACCGGAAGCCGTCCACCCGGTACTGCTTGGCCCAGCCCACCACCGAGTCGACGACCAGCTTGTTCATCATGGCGTGCTCGGGCGCGGTGTCGGCGCAGCAGGAGTCGGTGGTGACCTTGCCGCTGTCGCTCAGCCGCTGGTAGTAGCCGGGGACGACCTTGTCCAGCACCGACCTGTCGTCCTGCCCGGCCGCCGCGGTGTGGTTGTAGACCACGTCCAGCACCACCCGCAGGCCCGCCTCGTGCATCGCCTGCACCATCTCGCGGAACTGCACGGTGCGCGCCGTCCCGTTCGGGTCGGTGGCGTAGGACCCCTCGGGCACGTTGTAGTGCAGCGGGTCGTAGCCCCAGTTGTAGGCGTCGTCGGCCTGCACCGCGGCCACGCACTCCTGCTGCTTGTCCGAGTCGGCGGGCAGCGCGGCCAGGTCGCAGGCCGGGAGCTTCTGCTCGGCCCGGTTCTCCCGGATGGTGGCGATGTCGAAGGTCGGCAGCAGGTGAACGGTCGTCACCCCGGCCGCGGCGAGCTCCTTCAGGTGCTGCATGCCCGCGGACGTCGACCGGGTGAACGCCAGGTAGGTGCCCCGCTCGTCGGCCGGCACGGTGGCGTCGGCGGCCGAGAAGTCCCGCACGTGCAGTTCCTGGATCTGCTGCTTCACCGCCGGGACGGGCTCCGGGCTGCGGTGCCGGTCCCAGCCCTCGGGCTTGGTGGCCGCCGAGGACAGGTCGGCGACCAGGCTGCGCTTCGAATCCGTCGACAGCGCGGTCGAGTACGGGTCGGTGACGGTGTTCACCACGTTCCGCCCGACGCTCGGCGCCCACACCTTCACCTGGTACAGGTAGTACGTGCCGTCCAGCTCGTCGGCGTCCCTGGTCAGCGACCAGACCCCCGACGCCGCGTCGCGCTTCAGCGGGACGGTCCTGGCCGTGCCGCCGGTGGCCTTGTCGAACAGCTGCACCGACACGTCGGTCGCGGTCGGCGCCCACAGCGAGAGCGTCACCTTGCGCTCGTCGCGGCCGAACCAGCCGTGGCCCTTCTGCACCGAGTACACCGGGCCGAGCTGGGCGGAGGCCGCCTTCGCCGCGTACAGGTCGTCCAGCACGCCGGGGGTCTGCACGCCGGTGGCGGCCAGCGCCGCGCCGTTCGGCAGGTGCTCGGTGAACAGCAGTTGGCCGCGCAGCGCGTCGGTGGTCCGGCCGGCGTCGCGCGGGTCGACGGTGAACGCCCGGTACCCGGCCAGGTGCGGGAACTTCGCCTTCTGGGCGTCGGTGAGGCCGGCGGCCGGGTTCAGCCTGATCCAGTGGCCGGGCCCGGAGAGCACGCCCCGGTCGACGCTCAGCCCGCCCGCCGGGTCGTAGACCAGCTGGGCGCTGGTGCCGCCCTTCAACTGGGCGTCCGCCGCACCGTAGTTCGCGGGCACCACCACGGTCCTCGCGTCGATCCACTGGGCCTTCGCCGAGCCCGGGTCGAGCTGCGAGGAGGTGCCGGCGCTCTGCGGCAGCAGGTGGCCCTCCTGCCCGCCGATGATCCAGACCTCCCGGCCGGAGGTGGCGAAGTCCAGCGACTGGTCCTGCGGCAGGTCCTTGTCGCCGCCGTTGTGGATGATGTAGCTGAGGCTGGTCGCGCCCTCGGCCAGCGGCACCTCGAAGACCGCGCCGAACGCGTCCTGCCGGGCCGGCACCAGCGGGCTGCCCCAGTCGGTCGGGGTGGCCGCGCCGGTCCAGTCGTGCAGGCCCCAGCCGGTGTAGTTCCCGTCGGCCCGCCGGTAGTGGATGACCGCCTTGCCCTCGGGCACCGGCTGCGCCCCGTCCGGGTTCGCGGTGCGGACGGTGGCGTCGCCCTGCTTGATCCACACCTCGCCGGTGGCGGAGACGTCGACGTGCCGGTCCTGGTCGACGTCCTTGGCGCCGTCCTTCTCCACCACGAACCCGACGTCGGACGCCCCGCCCTTGAGCTTCACGTACGCGAACGCCCCGTACGCGTCCCGCCCGACGAAGCCGTGCCCGGCCGGCCAGGTGGTCGCCTCGCCGTCGGCGAGGTCGCCCCAGGCGTACAGGTTCCAGCCGTCGTAGTCGCCGTCCTGGCGCTGGTAGTGCACCACCGCGTACTCGCGGGTCACCGCGCTGGGCACCGGCGCGGGCGGCTGCTGCCCGGTGGTGAACTGCCCGGTGGCGGAGGCCAGTCGGCCGGCCGAGTCCTGGACCACGGCCTTGAACCGGACCACGGTGCCGGGCGCGACGCCGGCCAGGTCCTGCGTCACCTTGTACACGCCGTTGTCGGCGGTGCCGAGCGTCTGCCAGGCACCGTTGCCGACCTGCGCGGCGAAGGTCACCCGGTCGAAACCGCCGCCGGGGACGCTCGCGCCCAGCGTGACGGTGCCGTACGCGCCGTCGGCCGGGGCGTTCACCGTGATCGACGGCCCGGCCGCCGGCCCGGCCAGCCTGTGCTTCGCCTTCAGCACCACCGAGGACATCGCCGGGACGGTGACCGTCACCCTGCGGTCCGCGCCGCTGGTGAGCTTCCCGCCGATGCCGTACAGGCCGGTGAAGTCCATGCCCGCCGAGAAGGTTTCCAGCGCGACGGTCTTCGGCTCGGCCGCGTTGTTCACCGCCGCCAGGTACTCGACCTGCTCCTTGGCGTCGATCCGGGAGAACGCGTACACGCCCGGCCCGTCCGCCGCGTACCGCTCGACCTGGGCGCCGTCCGCCAGCGCCGGGTTGTCCTTGCGCAGCTTCGCCAGGCCCGCGATGCCCCGGTAGAGCGCCCCGTCCTCGCCGTAGCGGTCCTTCGAGCCGGGGGCGCCGCCGATCACGGTGTCGGTGTTGTAGGAGGGGGTCTTCGAGGCGAACATGTCCTGCCGGGCGTCCTTGTCGCCGCCCGCGCCGGTGAAGCCCTGCTCGTCGCCGTAGTAGACCACCGGCTGGCCGCGGGTCAGGAACTGCAGCTCGTTGGCGAGCCGGTCCTTGGCCAGCAGCGCGTCGTTCGAGGCCCCGGGGTCGTCGCTCCGCAGGAAGGAGCCGAACCGGCCCATGTCGTGGTTGCCGAGGAAGGTCGGCAGTTCGTAGGCGTCGGTGTCGGCCGTGGTGTAGCGGTAGTCCTGCGCGTACAGCGCGCTGAGCGCCTTGGCCGAGCCGTTCTGCGAGACGTACGCGCGGGCCGCCTCCTGGAAGGCGAAGTCCAGGGTGGCCTGGAGCTTGCCCCGCGTGACGTACGGGGAGGTGACCGCCGGGTCGCCCGAGTACACCTCGCCGAACATGAAGAACTTCTTGTTGCCCTGCTTGGCCGCGAACTGCTTGAGCGCGGGCGCCCACTGCTCCCAGAACGCCAGGTTGACGTGCTTGACGGTGTCGATCCGGAAGCCGTCGACGCCGGTCTCGGCGACCCACTGCTGGTAGATCCTCTCCATCCCCGCGACGACCTTCGGGTTCTGGGTGTCCAGGTCGTCCAGGCCGGAGAAGTCGCCCTCGGTGGCGGACTCGCCGACGAAGGTCGAGTCGCCCCGGTTGTGGTAGAGCGAGGGGTCGTTCAGCCAGGACGGGGTCTTGGCGGTGGCGGCCGCCCCGGTCGGCAGCACCGGGGTGTAGGGGAAGGAGTCCTTGGTGGTGTTCGGCCACTGGGCCCGGGCGTCGGCGATCGCGGTCTCGTCGACCGGCCTGCCGTCCGCGTCGAGGGTCGGGTAGGCGCCCTCGGAGCGGTAGTCGTGGGTCTGCTCCGCGTAGTCGATGACGTCCGCGGTGTGGTTGGTGATGACGTCGAAGAAGACCTTGATGCCGCGCTTGTGCGCCTTGTCGATCAGCTCCTTGAGCTGGGCGTTGGTGCCGAAGTGCGGGTCGACCTGGGTGAAGTCGGTGATCCAGTAGCCGTGGTAGCCGGCCGAGGCGTCCGCGCCCTCGCCCTGCACCGGCCGGTTCTTGAAGATCGGCGCCATCCAGATCGCGGTGGTGCCCAGGTCCTGGATGTAGTCGAGCCGGTCGATCAGGCCCTTGAGGTCGCCGCCGTGGTAGAAGCCCTTGTCGGCGGGGTCGAGGCCGTTGTCCAGCCGGCCGCCGGTGATGCCGCCGGTGTCGTTGCCGGTGCTGCCGTTGGCGAAGCGGTCCGGCAGCACGAAGTAGAACTGCTCGCGGGTCAGGTTGTGCCGGGCGGCGGTGGCCGCCAGGTCCCGGTCGGACGGCGGGGCGGCGGGCTTGGCGGGCGCGGCCGCGGCCAGCGGGGCGGCGCCCAGGGTGGCGGCGATCAGCGAGGCCGCCAGCAGGACGGCGGTCCGGGCGGGGCGGCGGTGGGGGGTGGTGCGGCGCTGGGGGCGGTACGGGGCGTCGGCCACGGCAGGGCTCTCCCTCGGGGGCGCTCGGGCAAGGGGTGGGTGGCGTGGAACCTAGCGCCCTGCAAGATGTTTCAGCAAGATGCGAAAGCTGTTTCGTCCCGGAGTCGTACCGAGTCGTGACCTGAACCCCGCCCCCCGCCGCGCCCGGGCCGCACCGCCGCCCCCGGCTGCGTCCGTGCCCGAACCAGACCCCGGTTCGACCCCTCGTAACCCGCGCGTCACAATGGACGGCATGCGCCTCGACAACCGATCGACCCCTACCCCCGTAGGGGGACAGTCGGTGAAGAATCCCCGACCAGAGGATGAGCGAGCGGCTACAGCCGGTCTGGCAGACTTCTCGTCCATGGGGGAACCGACCGAGATCCACACAGCCGGCACCGAACGTGCCGACCGGACCACGCACGGCGGTTCCGACCCGGGCGCGGCCCACACCGCCCGTACGCCCGGCGGAGCCACCCGCGTCGCCCAGTCGCCGACCGCCGCCGTCCGCAACCGCCTGCGCGAGCAGCGCCGCACACCGCGCCGTCCGCGCCTGCTCTTCGAACTCGCCCTGATCGGCCTCAGTTACTGGCTGTACTCGCTGGTCCGCAACGCCGTCCCCGAGCAGGCCGAGATCGCCCAGAAGCACGCCACCTGGGTCTGGCACCTGGAGCACACCCTCGGCATCGCCGTCGAGCGCTCCGTCAACCACGGCGTGAACTCGGTGACCTGGCTCATCGTCGGGATGAACTACTACTACGCCACCCTGCACTTCATCGTCACCATCGGCGTGCTGGTCTGGCTCTACCGCTCCCACCCCGGCCGCTACGCGGCCTCCCGGACGGTGCTGTTCGTCACCACCGGCATCGCGCTGGTCGGCTTCTACTGCTTCCCGCTGGCCCCGCCCCGGCTGATGGCCGGCGGCGGCTTCGTCGACACCGTCAGCGTCCACCACACCTGGGGCTCGCTGGCCTCCGGCGCCGGGGCGACGGTCTCCAACCAGTTCGCCGCGATGCCCTCCATGCACATCGGCTGGTCCACCTGGTGCGGCCTGACCATCTTCTTCCTGGCCCGCCGCACCTGGGTCCGCGCCCTCGGCCTGGCCTACCCCGTGGTCACCCTCAGCGTGATCGTCTCCACCGCCAACCACTTCTGGCTGGACGCGGTCGGCGGCCTGGTCTGCCTGGCCGTCGGCTTCCTGGCGGCCCGCCTGGTCTACCACACCTGGGTCTACCGCCTCCCCCGCCGCACCGGCGGGCCGGCCGACCGGGAACTGACCGTCCCCGTCCAGTGGGACACCAAGGTCGACGCGTAGCACCGCGCCCCCGCCCGGGAGACCCGGGACCGGGGGCGCAGGCGCAGGCGCGGGCAACCGCGCGGGGCCCCGGACCGGGCGCCCTACTCCCCGCCGTAGAACAGCCGCTCCACCACCCGGCGGGCCCGCCGCGTCGTCCGCCGGTACTCGTCCACCAGCTCCCCCGAGTGCCCCACCCCGTAGCCGAGGTAGCGGGCCACGCCCGCCAGCTCCCGGGCGTCCCCGGGGAAGCTGTCCCCGGCCCGGCCGCGCACCAGCACGACCGCGGCCCGGACCCGGGAGGCCAGCACCCAGGCGGCGTCCAGCACCTGCGCGTCCTCCCGGTCGACCAGGCCCGCCCCGGCCGCGGCGGCAAGCGCCGCCCTAGTCCGGGTGGTGCGCAGCTCCGGCACCGCGTGGCCGTGCCGGAGCTGGAGCAGCTGCACCGTCCACTCGACGTCCGCCAGCCCGCCGCGGCCGATCTTGGTGTGGGTGGTGGGGTCGGCGCCGCGCGGCAGCCGCTCGGTCTCGATCCGGGCCTTGATCCGGCGGATCTCCACCACGTCCCGGTCCGGGACGCCCGCCGCGGGGTAGCGCAGCGGGTCGACCAGCTCCCGGAAGCGCTCGCCGAGCCCGGCGTCCCCGGCCATCGGCTCGGCCCGCAGCAGCGCCTGGCTCTCCCAGGCGTGCGACCAGCGCGCGTAGTACGCGGCGTAGGAGGCCAGGGTGCGGGTCAGCGGCCCGTTGCGGCCCTCGGGGCGCAGGTCGGCGTCGACCAGCAGCGGGGGTTCGACGGACGGGGCGGCCAGCAGGGTGCGCAGTTCGCCGATCACCTCGCGGGCGGCCCGGGCGGCCTCCTCGTCGCCGGCGCCGGCCCGTGGTTCGTGGACGAAGAGGACGTCCGCGTCCGAGCCGTAGCCGAGTTCGTGGCCGCCGAACCGGCCCATCGCGACGATCGCGATCCGGGTGGGCAGCTCGCCGTTGCGGGCCGCCCAGCCGTCGGCGGCGGCCCGCAGCGCGCCCTGGAGGGTGGCGGCGGTGATCGCGGTGAGCGCCTCGCCGGTGAGGTCCAGGGCGCGGGCCGGGTCCTCGTCGAGCCGGCCCAGCACGTCGGCGGCGGCGGTCCGGAACAGCTCGCGGCGCCGGACGGCCCGGACGGCGGAGACCGCGGCGGCCGGGGTCCCGGCCCGGCCGACGGCGGCCAGCACCTCCGCCTCCAGGGCGGCCCGGCCGCGCGGCAGCAGGCCGCCCGCGTCGCCCAGCATGGCGACCGCCTCGGGGGCGCGCAGCAGCAGGTCGGGGGCGAGCCGGCCGGCGGACAGCACCCGGGCGAGCTGTTCGGCGGCGGCGCCCTCGTCGCGCAGCAGCCGCAGGTACCAGGGGGTGCGGCCGAGCGCGTCGGAGACCTGGCGGAAGTTGAGCAGCCCGGCGTCGGGGTCGGCGGAGTCGGCGAACCAGCCGAGCAGCACCGGCAGCAGGGTGCGCTGGATGGCGGCCTTGCGGCTGACCCCGGAGGCCAGCGCGGAGATGTGCCGCAGCGCGGCGGCCGGGTCGGCGTAGCCCAGGGCGGCCAGCCGCTGCTTGGCGGCCTCGGTGCTGAGCCCGGCCGCGCCGGAGCCGGTGACCCGCAGTTCGGCCACCGGCAGCTCGGCGACGGCGTCCAGCAGCGGCCGGTAGAACAGCCGCTCGTGCAGCCGCCGCACCTCCACCGCGTGCCGCTTCCACTCCCGCTGGAGGGCGGCCACCGGGTCGCCCTTGGCGTCCCCGCCGAGCTGCGGGGCCATGGTGCGGGCCAGCCGGCGCAGGTCGGCCGGGTCGGTGGGCATCAGGTGGGTGCGGCGCAGCCGCTGCAACTGGATGCGGTGTTCGAGGGCGCGCAGGAAGCGGTAGGCGGCGTCCAGCGAGGCGGCGTCGGCCCGGCCGACGTAGCCGCCGTCGCTGAGCGCGGCCAGCGCCTCCAGGGTGTTGCCGCTGCGCAGCGACTCGTCGGTGCGGCCGTGCACGAGTTGCAGCAGCTGGACGGCGAACTCGACGTCGCGCAGGCCGCCGGGGCCGAGCTTCAGCTGCCGGTCGAGCTCGCCGGCCGGGATCGCGTCGACCACCCGGCGGCGCATCTGCTGCACGTCGGTGACGAAGTTCTCCCGGGCGGCGGCCTGCCACACCAGCGGGGCGACGGCCTCGGCGTAGGCCCGGCCGAGCTCGGCGTCGCCGGCGATCGGGCGGGCCTTCAGCAGGGCCTGGAACTCCCAGGTCTTGGCCCAGCGCTGGTAGTAGGCGAGGTGGCTGGCCAGGGTGCGCACCAGCGGGCCGTTGCGGCCCTCGGGGCGCAGGTTGGCGTCGACCGGCCAGATGGTGCCCTCGCCGGTGGTGTCGGAGCACAGCCGCATGGCGTGCGCGGCGAGCCGGGTGGCGGCCCGGGTCGCGGTCTGCTCCTCGACGCCCTCGCGGGCCTCGGCGACGAAGATCACGTCCACGTCGGAGACGTAGTTGAGTTCCCGGCCGCCGCACTTGCCCATGCCGATGACGGCGAGCCGGCAGGCGGCGGACGCGTCCGGGTCCTGCTCGGCGGCGAGGTCCAGGGCGGTCTGCAGGGTGGCGCCGGCCAGGTCGGCGAGTTCGGCGGCGGTCTGCGGCAGGTCGGTGGTGCCGGACAGGTCGCGGGCGGCGATCGCGAGCAGGCAGCGCCGGTAGGCGGCGCGCAGCGCGTCGGCCCGGTCGGCGTCCGGCTCGGAGCGGACCCGGCGGGTGAGCTCGCCGAGGAAGTCGCCGCGTCCGGGGTGGATGTCGCGCAGCTCGAAGGAGACCAGGGCGTGCCAGTCCCGGGGGTGCCGGGCCAGGTGGTCGGCGAGCGCGGTGGAGGCGCCCAGGACGCCGAGCAGCCGGTCGCGCAGCGGCTTGGAGGTGGTCAGGGTGTCGCGCAGGGTGTGCCGCTCGTGCGGGTCGAGCGCCTCCAGCAGCCGGGCCAGGCCGAACAGCGCCTGGTCCGGGTCGGCGGCGGCGCCCAGCGCGTCCAGCAGCACCGGGTCGGCGGCGAGGCCGTGCAGCGCCGGTTCGTCCAGCAGCCGCACCGCCTGGTCGGGGTCGGAGAACCCCCGCCGCACCAGTCGGGTCTCCAGCCGGCTGACCCGGCTCCCGGCCCGTTCCTCCACCGCGCTCCCGCCTCCCACGCCCGATCCCTGCCCGAAGGACCCGCACCCCGTCCGCGGGGCCCGCTCCCTGCCCGAAGGGTACGTTCCCACCCGCCCCGCACGCGCCCCGTGACGCACCGTCGGCCGGGCCCCGTCCCCTCGCCCGCCCGTGACACCCCCGCCACCCGGCTCGTTGGCCACGGGGTGACACCCTTCCTCCGCCCCTCCCCCGCTCCCTCCGCCCTCCCCTCCCTGCTCCCCTCCTCCTGCCCTTCCCCTCCCCCCTCCTCCTTCCCCACCCGGCTGCCCTCGCTCACCGGGCTGCGCTTCCTCGCCGCGCTGCTGGTGGTCTGCTACCACCTCTCCCGCCAGGTCGGCGCCCTCCCGGTGCTCAGCCCGCTGGCCTGGTACGGGCGTTCGGGCGTGACGTTCTTCTTCGTGCTCTCCGGTTTCGTGCTCGCCTGGACGTACGCCGACTCCCCCGTCCCCGCCCGCCGCTTCTACCGCCGCCGACTGGCCCGGATCTGGCCGCTGCACGCGCTCACCACCGGCGCCTCGCTGGCGGTCTTCGCCGCGGTCGGCGCGGCCGTGCCGGTGACCGCCGCCCTGTGGTCGCTCCCGCTGCTGCACCCGTGGGACCGCACCACCGTGATGGGCGGCAACCCGGCCGGCTGGTCACTCGGCGACGAGGGCTGGTTCTACCTGCTCCTCCCCCTCCTGCTGCGCCTGCGCCCCGGGCTGCGCACCGCCGCGCTGTGCTGCGCGAGCGGCCCACTGCTCTGGCTGGCCGGCTCCGCCGTCACCGACCCATCACTGCGCAGCTGGCTGCTGGACTACCTGCCGCTCAGCCGCACCCCGCAGTTCCTGCTCGGCGTCGCCCTCGCCCTGGCCCTGCGCCGCGGCCGCCTGCCCACCCTGCCGCTGCTCCCCGCCGCCCTCGCGGTCGCGGTTTTCCACCTCGCCCTGATCCCCTGGCACCACGCCGTCCCCGACCCGGCCTGGCACAGCCCCTACATCGCCTCCCAACTCCTCTCCGCCCCGCTGTTCGCCGCCCTGATCACCGCCGCCGCCCAAGCCGACCTCCGCCACCCCGGCGGCCCGCTCACCCGCCGCCCCTGGACCCTGCTCGGCGACTGGTCCTTCGCCTGGTACCTGATCCACGAAATCACCTTCCGCCCCTGGCTCCACCACTACGGCCACCCCGCCCCGGGCCTCCCCACCGCCACCACCTGGCTCCTCCTCCTCACCACCTCCCTCACCCTCGCGGCCGCCCTCCACCACTGGGTCGAACACCCCCTGGAACGCCTCCTCCGCGACCACCCGACCCCGCCCGCCTCCACCTACCTGCCGCACCCCCGCCCCACCGACGGATCGACCGGGCGTCAGGCCCCCGAAGCACCGTCCGCACCGCGACAGCGGTAGGCCGAGCCGTCGCGAGGCAACGCTCTTGTGCAGCACGGCAGTTCCGCAACCGCCACGACGTGACCGGCAGCGAAGTCCGCGGCCTTCCGGACAATGCGCTTCCGGCCACCGCCCGGGCTCCGCGCTACACCCGCCGCCACGGCTGCGCGAACACCGTGTAGAAGTACGGCAGGTTCTCCTCCGGCCCGTTGTCCATCCGCTTGAACACCTTCCCGATCGGGTTGCACACCTGCCCGCTCGGCAACTGCACCACCAGCGGGAACCCGAACATCGGCGCCTCCTCCCCGCCCACCTCCCGCCAGGCCGCCCCGCCCTGGCGGACCATCACCTCGCCGACGTAGCAGCCGAACGCGAACAGCGTCTCCCCGACCTGCCCGCTGCCGATGCCGCTCCCCGGAAGTCCTCGATGATCTCGTCGACCAGCGCGAGGCTCCCCACCGAGTAGTCCAACCGCACCCCGCTGACCTGCGCCGCCGACGCCACGATGTCCGCCGCGAACCGCCCGGCGTTCGCCGCCTCCGGCGCGTACCTCAGCCGCAGTTCCATCTGCCCTCCCACCTCTCGCCCACCGGTCCAGAGGACTGCTTTCCCCCCCCCCACCCCGTACACAACCCGGAACCGGCCGCCGGTGAAAAGCCGGGGCCCCGGCCGAGTACCCACCTCGGACCGGGGCCTGACGGAGCGTCAGTGGCTGCTACAGCACCTGGAGCACCTTGCGCAGCTCGAACGGCGTGACCTCCGAGCGGTACTCCTCCCACTCCTGGCGCTTGTTGCGCAGGTTCTGGCGATGCTCCATACCAAACTGCAGCTACACCTGGCCAACCTGCCCTGACCTGGCGGGGAGGCCGCGGCGCCTGTCGACGGTGGTCAGCCTCGGCCTACTTCGCACGGCCCACAGGCGGCCCGAGGCTGGACTCCTGCTTTACAAGGACAGGCGTTCGACACCCAGCGTGACCTGGGGAGCTCCCCGCCCTGCCGGCTCCCCGGCCCTCGCACCGCCAGCGCTCGCAACTGACCGCCACGTACCGCCCGTTCTGGCACGCCTGTGGCATGGTCGCAGCCACAGCACATTGGCGGACAATTACGATCAAGTTGCCGTGGGGACGACTCTGTTGTCGCCCCTGGGAGAGCGGGGCTTGTTGTCTTATATCCTCCGCCGCCTAGGCCGCTGGCCCACATCGGCCACCCGACTGAGCCATGGCCATCGGCGACTACGGGCCACCCAACGCAGCTTGGCCGCGGCAGAGCTTCAACAAGCTGCCGCCGAGCTGACTCAAGTGCTACTCAAGATGGCGCGTCCCGCATACAGCTTGTCAGGCGCCTGTCCATCAAACTGGTCAGACTGATTGCAACTCCTCCAATCCATACCAAGCAGCAGGCGACATGAGTACCTTTAGCCTGTACGGCATGGCATGACTGTCGAGCACGAGTCGATCAGCCAGGCCGCCCCAGGTGACCGAAGGGAAGACGCATGACCCTTGAGGATCAGATCAGCTCATATCGTCGACAGATCGCCACAGATTCTTACCCAATGTCGATCGGGGAAATTTCAAATCTGTATCGAGATGGCGAAATAGATATCCATCCTGAGTTTCAACGAATCTTTCGGTGGAGGGAAAGTCAGAAGAGCCGACTAATTGAAAGCATTTTGCTGGGAATCCCACTCCCCAGCGTATTTGTTGCTCAGAACGAAAATGGCGTATGGGATGTCGTTGATGGGGTTCAGCGCCTCTCGACCATCTTTCAGTTCATGGGGATTCTAAAGAACGAGGACGGAGGTCTTCACGAGCCATTGGTTTGCTCGGAGGCACCTTTCCTTACCCAGCTGGAGGGGTGCTCGTATTCACCGACACAAGGGGCACCCAGCTCACTTTCTCCGACTCAGCGCCTAGACTTCAAGAGGGCGCGAGTCGATATGAAAATTATCAAGCGGGAGAGCGACAACAGGGCGAAGTACGATCTATTCCAGCGACTGAACTCATTCGGCACAGTAGCCACCGAGCAAGAATTGCGCAACTGCTTGATTGTAAGCATGAGCAAGAAGCACTTTGAATGGCTTCTCGGAATTTCCGCAGACGAAAACTTCAAGAGTTCGATCGATCTAGCATCTCGGCTCATCGAAGAGCGCTACCACATGGAACTGGCACTCAGGTTTGTATTCTTGCGGACGATTGAACCCGAAGACCTGGCCTCTATTAGGAATATTGGCGACTTCCTGACCTCTCGACTGGTTGCCTTCGCAGATTTCTCCGATCAGCGACTCGAAGAGGAGAAAGAGGCGTTCACAAGGACATTTCAAGCCATCGCATCCGCAGGCGGCCCTGACATCCTGCGCAGGTGGAACCACACAAAGGCGAAGCCTGAAGGATCATTCTCGCTGACCGCCTTCGAGGCCATTGCGCTGGGAATTGGCCACCACTTCCCCGATCAATTTCCATCACCTTCTGAAATCACTACACGCCAGAGCGAACTCTGGTCCAACCCGCAATTCTCGGCTGGTCACGCTACCGGACTGCGCGGCGACCAGCGGATGAAGAAGGCCATCCCGTTTGGACGAATGCTCTTCTCGAAGTGAGGGTGGCCGGAAGCATTGGACCTCCAGGGCTTTACCGATAAGATCGACAAGGATCTCACCAGGCGAAAGCTAGAGCTTTCTCGACTTACCATTCTCGCCAAATCTCAGCATCCAGACACGGCCCAGGAGGCGCTCTCATTTCGGGCTTCAGTGGCATTTTCCTATGCTCACTGGGAAGGCTTCTCCAAGAACGCAAGTATGCTTTATGTGAAATTCATCAATAGCCAGAAGGTCCGAGTCACAGACCTGAAGCTGTGCCTCCAGGCCGCACATCTCCATTCTTCACTCAGGAGAGCTGGAGCTAGCCCGAAATTGGGATACCTCGGGGCAATCCTTGAGGAGCTAGACGTGAATAGGTCGGCGATATTCTCTGCGACTCCAGAGAAGTGCGTTGATACCGAGAGCAACCTTTCATCGGAAGTTTTTAAATCCCTAGTCCTGGGCCTTGGGCTGCCATATCTTGACGCCTACTCAACGCGACAAGCTTTCATCGATGAGAAGATAGTCCACAGCAGGAACCAGGTGGTCCACGGCGAGCTGATCCCATTCAGTCGCGACGAAGCGCTAGAACGCCTAGAGACCGTTCGCGAGCTAATCGATCTCTACGGGCAGCAACTTATAGATGCTGCAAGAGATCAGCTCTACCTCGCACCTTGATTCTGCGGCTCGAGATCTGTCAGCCAGCGGGTGGTGGAGCGGTTTTGGCCGGTGTCCTGCCCGGTCTGGGGTCGAGCATGATCGGGGGGCCGTAAGCTGTTGCGACTCGGTCAGGGCTTTTTGGGCCTGACCGCAATGTGGCCGAGTGGCCCCCCGTTCTTGCTCGACGCGGGGCCCGGTCCTGGCAGGTGGGTAAAACCGTGGAGCCGCCCGCCCCCAGCCCCGGCGGGTTTGGGGCCTCTGCCCTCGCTCTCGGACTTGCCGTGTGCGTGGCTGGGCCGCCGCCGGCGCGGGGCGAAGACAGGAGCGGAGGCGAGCGGCCAGGGCCGCGCGCTGGCGCGCTGTGCGCGCCTTGATGAAGTAGCGAAACTCGTAACACCCCCCATCCCTCCACCTCACTCACCCCGACGGAACTTGGCTCAGGGCATGGGCGTGCCGATGGGTGACCACCATTAGGTTCTAACGATGCCGGTGGGCCTGATCAGCTTGCTGCTGCATGCTCGGTGAGCCACTGTCGGCCGTCGTGGGTGCGGATGCTCGGGGCCACCTCGTCGTTGAGCGCGTCCAGGACGCGGACGGCGAACACCTCGGCCATGCGGTCGGAGACCTCGGCCGGGGTCAGCCACTCGATCGCGGTGGACTCGTCGGACAGCTGCTCGTTCCCGCCTTCGAGGTGGCACCGGAAGACCAGGGCGACCACGCCGCGGGTGACGTTCTTGTAGACGCCGGTGAGCCGTTCGACGCCGACCTTGAGGCCGGTCTCCTCGTAGATCTCGCGGCGCACGCCGTCCTCGACGGTCTCCGTCAGCTCCAGGACGCCGCCGGGGGGCTCCCAGGTGCCGTTGTCCGCGCGGCGGATCGCCAGCACCCGGCCGTCTTCGCGCACCACGGCTCCGGCAACGGACACGGAGTGGAGGGGCGTTGACTGCGGCTTCGGGGCGCTGTTACTCATGTACAGGAGAATAGGAGCCCTGAAGGACTATGGCGAGTAGTGAGCTGGCGGGGTCGGCGAAGGCGAAGAAGTACTTGCAGATCGCCGATGACCTGGCCGCAGAGATCAAGGCGGGCACCCTTCGTCCGGGTGACTCGGTGCCGAGTGAAGCCGACCTGATGGAGCGTTACGGGGTGGCCTCGGGCACCGTGCGCAACGCCATCGCCGAGCTGCGGACGGCGCAGCTCATCGAGACCCGGCACGGGAAGGGCTCCTTCGTCCGCTCCCGTCCCCCGGTGCAGCGCAAGTCGTCCGACCGCTTCCGGCGGGCCCACCGCAAGGCGGGCAAGGCGGCCTACATCGCCGAGACCGAGGCGTCCGGCAGCAAGCCCTCCGTCACGGTGCTGTTCATCGGGCCGACCGAAGCGCCGGCCGACATCGCCGAGCGGCTCCAGGTCCCCGCGGGCACCCAGGTCCTCGCCCGGCGGCGCCGGTACTTCCGGGACGGCGTGCCGACCGAGGAGGCGACCTCGTACCTGCCATGGGACGTGGCGAAGGACATCCCGGAGCTGTTCGCGGAGAACCCGGGCGGCGGTGGCATCTACCAGCGGCTGGAGGACCACGGCTTCACGCTTGCCGAGTACGGGGAGACCGTCCGGGCCCGGCTGGCGACCAAGGCTGAGGCGACCGCACTGGCACTGAGCCCTGGTGCGGCGGTGATCCACCTGGTGCGGGAGGCCGTCACCACCACCGGCCGCGTGGTGGAGGTCTGCGACACGCTCATGGCCGCTGACCAGTTCGTTCTGGACTACCGGTTCGCCGCCACCGACTGACGGAAGCTCAAGTTCCGTAACCCGTCGCGAGTTTCTTCTCGCGGCGGGTTTACTTATGTACAGGAGTCGGGCACTCTTCTACTCGTAACTCCTGTACATGAGTGCAGGAGGTCACCTCATATAGAGGAGATGCAGCCATGGCTGTGTTCAAGGTCGACACCTCCACCGCCTTCGTGTTCGTCGCCGTCCCGCCCGCCCCGAAGGTCGTGAACCGGCAGACCGGCGAGATCGCCGTCGACCGGGAGACCGGCGCGAAGATGATGACGGTCGGGCTGACCATCGCCGACGAGGGCGAGGCGAACCTCTACACCGTCTCGGTGCCGGAGGCCGGCCTGTCGGAGTCGCTGGCGGTCGGGATGCCAGTTGCCCTCACCGGTCTCAAGGCGCGGGACTGGGAGAACGAGTTCAACGGGCAGAAGCGGCACGGGATCTCGTTCCGCGCGGCGGCCGTCACCTCGCTCGTCCCGGTTCAGGGCTGACGTCGTGTCGGGAGCTCTGGCACTTGCTGAGGTGGGCGTCCCGCTCGCCGCTCTCGGGGCGGGGCCGCGTACGCCCGGGTCAAGGCTCCGGCGCTGTACTGGTCGGCCATCGGCCTCCCGATCGCCACGACGCGCTTCTCCGTGACGTACGGCAGCACCATGGACGCCTGTGGCCTGACCGTCGCCCCGTCCCCGCTGCGGATCGCCATCACCCGGGCGACCACCCGGCGGGAGATCCGGCCGGTGCCGCCCCGGATTCGCCGCATCCGGCCGACGACCACCGGTCTCAAGGTCAGGCTGCGGCTGGCTCCCGGCCAGGAACCGGCGGACCTGCTGGCTTCGGCCGAGCGGCTGCGGCACGCCTGGGGCGTCCACAGCGTTCACGTCGCGGTGGTCAAGCCCGGCGTCGTCGAACTGCGGATGACCGGGTACGACGTGCTCCGCAAGGTGCGGATGCCGCGCACCCCGCTGACCGGTGAGCTGGTCGTCCCCGTCGCCCTGCGCGAGGACGGCACGGCCTTCGTCCGCGACTACCGGGCGGTGCCGCACGCGCTGACGCTCGGGGCCACACTGTCCGGCAAGTCGATGTACCTGCGAAACCTGGTCGCCCAACTCGCCCGCACCGAAGCCGCGTTGGTCGGCATCGACTGCAAGCGCGGCGTCGAACAGGCCCCGTTCGCCTCCCGGCTGACGGCGCTGGCGACCGACCCAGTGCTGGCAAGTGACCTCCTGGACAACCTCGTTGAGCTGATGGAGCAGCGCTACGACCTGATCCGCGCCCATCAGAGCATCCCCTCTGCGATCCCGACCGAGGACATCACCTCGGACGTCTGGGGCCTGCCGGCCAAACTCCGGCCGGTACCGGTCGTCCTGCTGGTGGACGAGGTGGCCGAGCTGTTCCTGGTCGCCAGCCGCAAGGACGAGGAACGGCGGGACCGAATGGTCACCCAGCTGATCCGCCTCGCCCAGCTCGGCCGGGCCGCGCACATGTACGTCGAAGCCTGCGGCCAGCGCTTCGGGGCCGAGCTGGGCAAGGGGGCGACCATGCTCCGGGCCCAGCTCACCGGCCGGGTCGTGCACCGCGTCAACGACAAGGCCACCGCCGAGATGGGGCTCGGCGACGTCTCGCCGGACGCCGTCTTCGCCGCCACCCAGATCCCGCCGGACCTGCCCGGCGTCGCGGTGGCCGGTGACTCCTCCGGCGGCTGGTCTCGCATCCGGACCCCGCACCTGACGCTCGCCGAAGCAGCCGCCATCTGCCGGGCGAACGCCCACCGCGCACCCGTGATCGACCAGTTGGAACGGTTCCGCCCCTACGTTCCACCCACGGCTGTCGTCCCGCCGAAGCCGTCCTTCCCGCCGCGCTTCTCGGCTTCGCCGGTCACCGAGTAACACACCTGCATCCCACGGTCGGCGCGACCGCTCCGCGCCAGATCCCTACCCTCGCCATGCCCGAATCCGGGCCCAACTGCAAACGGAGGAAAGGACGATGCGTCTCCCGCGCCCGGACGCCGTACTCATCCAAGCCGCCATCGCCGGTGCGCTGTCCTTCGCCCATCTGCACGACGTCGCCGAAGCCGCCGGCCAGCACGACTGGAAGGCGTGGGCGTACCCCGTCTCCGTCGACCTGCTGCTGGTCGCGGCCTGGCGGCGGATGCGCCACCTCAAGTCCGCCGGGGAGCCGGTGGGTTCGGCCTGGACCTGGTTTGGGATCGCGCTCGCTGCCTCGCTCGGCGCGAACGTCGCCACCGCCGGACTGCTCGACCTCACCGACGTCCCGGCCTGGCTCCGCATCCTGGTCGCCGGTTGGCCCGCTCTCGCGTTCTTCGGCGGCACCCTGCTCGCCCACGGGAACAGCACGGCGACAGAGCCCGAACTCACCCCCGAAGAAGTCGACTTGCCGGTGTACGAGCCCGATCTGCCGACCGATCTTCCGGACGCCGAACCCGAGCCCGAAGCCGTCGAAGCACCTCCGGCCCCCGCCGCTCTGCCGGCCGCTCCCGCCCCGGCACCCACACCCGCCGTCGCCGTCCCGGCCGCGCTGGTCGACCACGCCCGCAAGGTCGCCGACGACCACCGGGCCCGGACCGGCGAGCCGATCGACACCGAGACCCTGCGCGTCCGGCTCGGCGTCCCACCGCACTTCGCCACCGCCATCGCCGCCCAGCTCACCTGAGAGGTCACCCATGCCCCGCCCGATCCGCCTGCGCAACGTGATGCGCATCGGCCCCGTCCAGGTCGGCACCTACTTCGACAACCGTGGCCGCGAGAAGCACACCGCCGCCTGCACCGCCCCGCGCTGCGGCTTCTCCGCCGACTACGACAGCCGCCCCGCCGCCGAGATCGCCGCCCGCACCCACCGCTGCACCGTCCGCTGACAGGAGAACCGCCATGAACGTCACCCTTCCGCTCGTGTTCGTCCTCGGCGTCGGTGCCTGGGCCGTCGTCCGCTTCCTCAACATCCGTATCTGGGTCGCCGTCGTGATCGGCCTGTTCGGCTTCTACCTGGCGAACACCTTCCTCGCTCCGGTCATCGACGGCACCACCCGCTCCGGCGTCGACGTCATCAACACCACCCAGCAGAAGTGACCGGGGGCCGACCGTGAACGCCACCCTCCTGCTGCCGGACTCGCTGTCGCTCACTCCCGAAGGCTCGGCCCTGGTCGCGGAGATTGAGGCGTACCTCGCCACGCTGCCTGTCCAGGCCCGCGCGGTCATGCCGTTGATCTGCAACTACGGCAGCACGGTCCAGCGGTGGAACGCGGGCTTCCCACAGCCGCGGCTGTCCGTACTGGACCGGCTCGCACACCGCCCGGCTCGCCCGGTCGCCGTCACCGTCGCGGACCACCTGCGGTTGACCTCCCGCTACCTCGCCGAAGTCGGCTGGGTACAGGGTGCCCTATGGGACTCCGCCGGCCGCGTCTGCCTCCTCGGCGCCCAAGCCGCCGTCCTGCTCAACGGCTACGGCACCCCGTACACCGTCCGCCGGGCCCGCACCCAGGTCATGGAAGTCCTGCACACCACCGGACGGCCCGTCGCCTCCCCGGACGCCTTCAACGACGCCTCCGGCACCCGCCAGGCCGACGTGCACCACCTGCTCGACCGGGCCTCCGCCCGCGCCCTCTCCCTCGGCATCTGAACCGGTCCCCGGGACGGCAGCAAGCCGCCAAGCATCCCGCCGCCCCGGAGACCTCGACCCGCTCCGGAAGGACCGCCATGGAACTCGCCCCGCTCCTCGCCGCCGGTGTGCCCCTGCTCGGCTGGACCACCCACAGCACCGTCCTCGCCCGCCGCCTGGCCACCGCCCGCCGCGACCCGCTGACCGGGCTACTCACCCGCGACGGCTTCACCACCCGCGCCGAACGCCTCATCCGCCGCCACCCCGAGCGCACCACCGTCCTGCTGATCGACCTGGACGACTTCAAGGCCGTCAACGACACCCACGGCCACGCCGCCGGAGACGCCGTACTCACCGCCACCGCCCACCGCCTCGCCACCTGGTGCGGCACCGACGGCATCGCCGCCCGCCTCGGCGGAGACGAGTTCGCCGCCGTCGTCCTGGATGCCGAACACCGCGTCCCCGACCTGCGCGGCCTGCTCCACCACCCGGTCCCGTACGGCACGCAGTTGCTGGCCGTCGGCGCGTCCGTCGGTACCTCGCACCCGGCCACGCTGCTGCTCACCGAAGCGCTCTCGGCGGCCGACCGCCAGATGTACGCCGCCAAGCCCGGCGCCCGTACCGCGCGCCGCCGCTGAAAACGAACCGGTCCCCGGCACGGCAGCAAGCCGCCAAGCATCCCGTCGTGC
This sequence comes from Kitasatospora fiedleri, assembly GCF_948472415.1. Taxonomy (NCBI): domain Bacteria; kingdom Bacillati; phylum Actinomycetota; class Actinomycetes; order Kitasatosporales; family Streptomycetaceae; genus Kitasatospora; species Kitasatospora fiedleri. Next base: position 2,305,853 of record NZ_OX419519.1, read on the forward strand.
CGGGGACCTCAACCTTCCCCGAACCGAAGTCCGCGAAGGAGACCACCATCATGACCCAGCCCCGCCATGCCCAGGGCCGCATCTGCCCGAACTGCGACGGCTTCCCCCGCGTCGCCATCGCCACCGGCACCCGCCGCCCGGACGGCAGCCGCACCACCGCCCCGGTCACCTGCCCGGCCTGCCAGGGCAGCGGCACCGTCCGCCGCGCCGCGCTCACCGCCGTCCAGAGCTGACCAGCCCCACCGACCCGCGCCCGGGGCTGACACACTCCGCAGGCCCCGGGCCTTCCCCGTCAAGGGAGGTGCCCGTGAAGAACCAGCTCACCGAGCGACCCGACCTCGCTCTCCTCGACCTCGCCCGGCTCGCCGCCCGCGGCGACCTGCCCCGGCTCGAAGACCAGATCCGCCGGACCGGCGGGTGCGCCAACCCGATCCACCTCAAGGGCTTCCGCACCCTCCTGCACGCCCCCACGAAGGCGGTGTGGCACCGCTACTCGACCGACCAAGAGCCCGGCCACCGGCTCAAGGTCGCGTGCGGCAACCGCCGTGCCTCCCGCTGCCCCGCCTGCGCCCGCACCTACTCGGCCGACACCTACCACCTGATCCGCGCCGGGCTCGCGGGTGACGACACCAAGGGCGTCCCGGAGACGGTGCGCTCACACCCCCGCGTCTTCGCGACCCTCACCGCCCCCTCGTTCGGCCCCGTCCACAACCGGCCTGACCATGGTCACTGCCGCTGCGGCACCGCCCACCTGGCAAGCTCGCCCCTCCTCGGCAGCCCGCTCGACCCGGACACATACGACTACGCGCACGCCGTGCTCTGGAACAACCACGCCCCCGACCTGTGGCGGCGCTTCACCATCTACCTGCGCCGCGAAGTCGCCCGCCGCGCCGGCCTGACACTGCGTGAGTTCCGCGAGACGGCCAAGGTCTCGTTCGGAAAGGTTGCCGAGTACCAGCGCCGGGGCGCGGTCCACTTCCACGCCGTGATCCGCCTCGACGGGCCCGATGGCGCCGACACCGCCCCGCCCTCCTGGGCCACTGTCCCGCTGCTGGACGACGCCATCCGGGCCGCCGCCCGCCGCGTCGGCGTCCCCCTGGCCGCCGCCGGTGACCTGCCTGCCCGGGTGCTGCGCTGGGGCAAGCAACTCGACGTCCGGCCCATCGGCGCGTTCGGCTCCGGCGAGATCAGCGAACAGGCCGTCGCCTCGTACGTGGCCAAGTACGCCACCAAGAGCGCCGAGACCACCGAGACCATGGACCGCCGCGTCCTGGAGCGCCACGAACTCGACCGGCACGACCTGCCGGACCACACCCGCCGCCTGATCGAAGCCTGCTGGGACCTCGACTCGCTCTACCCGCAACGGCTGCTCGCGCACTGGTCGCACATGCTCGGCTTCCGCGGCCACTTCTCGTCCAAGTCGCCCGGCTACTCGACCACCCTCGGCGCGCTCCGCCAGGTCCGCGCAGACTTCCGCGCCGAGCAGGCCCGCGCCGACCTCCGCGCACGCCTCCTCGCCGCCGGCCTTCCGGACCTCGACGACCTGGCCGACGCCGAAACCCTGGTCGTCGCCCACTGGTCCTTCGCCGGAGCAGGCAACTCCCCCGGCGAATCCATGCTCGCCGCCTCGATCGCCGCCGAGCTGCACGAACGCCGCACCACCGACCGACAGGAACTGCACGCGCAACTCGCGTGGGAGGAGAACGACACATGGCTGTGAGGGGGGCACTGCCCGATCGCTACCTGACCCCCATCGACCTGGCCGGGCTTCTAGGCATTCCGGTGGAGACCGTCTACCAGTGGCGGCGCAAGCGCACCGGTCCGCCCGGCTTCCGCGTCGGCCGGCACCTGCGCTACGACCCGGCCAAGGTGCACGCCTGGATCGAGACCCTGAGCGAGGAGGTGGCTGCCTGATGGCCGGACACATCCAGGACCGCTGGTTCAAGACCGAGCCCGGCCCCGAGGGCAAGCCGCGGCGCGTCAAGTCCGATCGGCACGGCACCGGCCTGCGCTACCGGGCCCGCTACGTCGGCCCGGACGGCACCGAGAAGTCCAAGAGCTTCCCCGACCGCCAGAAGCGCAAGGCGGACGAGTGGCTGGTCCGGATCGAGGCGGACATGTCCCGGGGCCAGTACATCGACCCGAAGGCCGCCCGGACCACCTTCCGGCAGTACGCCGAGCGGTGGTTGGAGAACCAGCTCACCAGCGGCACCACGCAGGCGTCAGTGCGGAGCCAGATCAACCTGCACGCGATCCCGTACCTGGGCCCGCGGCCGATGGACTCCTTCCAGCCCTCGCACATCCGCGACTGGCTGTCCGCGCTGGAGAAGGCGGTGCCGGCGTCCTCCTACCGGCGCGTCATCTTCACCAGCGTCTCGGCCATCTTCACCGCCGCGGTCGAGGACCGGATTCTGACCACGAACCCGTGCCGCTCCCGTTCTGTCACCAAGCCCAGCGCGGCCCGGGGCAGGGTCCGCCCCTGGACGGAGGAGCGGGTGGGTGCGGTGCGCGCTGCCCTGCCCGGCCGGTACCAGGGGATGGTGGACGTGGGCGGCGGCTGCGGCCTGCGGCAGGGGGAGATCTTCGGCCTGCCGGTCGATGAGATTGACTTCGCCACCGGCTGGGTGCACGTCACCTGCCAGATCAAGGACATCGGCGGGCACCTGGTGTTCGCACCGCCAAAGCGGGAGAAGGAGCGGGACACCCCGATGGCACCGGCCACCGGCCGGGCCCTGCAGAGCCACCTGGCGGAGTACCCGCCCGTCGCGGTCACGCTGCCGTGGATGCGGCCCGACGGGCGCATGGTGACGAAGCTGCTGGCGTTCACCAAGGAGGACGGCTCGCCGGTCCGCCGCAGCGACTTCAACACCTACGCCTGGAAGCCCGCCCTGGTGGCCGCGGGCGTCATCCCCGCGCCCGAGCCCGGCAAGCGGGCGCAGGCGGCCCGGGAGCACGGCATGCACGCGCTGCGGCACTTCTTCGCGTCGGTGCTGCTGCACCGCGGCGAGAACCCGAAGGCGCTGAGCACCTACCTGGGCCACAGCGATCCGGGCTTCACCCTGCGCGTCTACACCCACCTGATCCAGGAGGCCGCGGACCGTTCACGCGACCGGCTGGACCAGGCGTTTCAGCCCGATCTGCTGGGCCTGTACGCGGGCCTGCTGCTCCAGCAGGTGGCGTCCACCACGCTCGACCTCCCGGAGCGGCTGTTCCGCGACGGGATCGCGGTGGTCCACCTGCACGGCGGCCGGTACGGCGACCGGTGGGTGGTGGGGGTTCAGGAGTCGGCCGGCGGACCGGTGCTCGGCCGGGTCGAGATCTCCCCCGCGCCCGACCAGCCCGGGGCGACGTGGTTCGCCCGGCAGTGGCTCACGATGCACTGCGAGCAGCAGGGCCTGGACGTGCTCAGCGTCGAGGACTTGAGCGACCGTTACGGCCCGGCCGAGCGTGAGCACTTCGTGCTGGGCCGGGTGGTGCTGGCGCGGCCGCAGCCCGAGCCGTGGGGAGCGCCCGCGCTGCCCCCGATCTGAGGAGCTGACGGCCCAGAAAGGGAGAGAGGCCCCGCCCTGGTGCGAATCCGCACTCGGGACGGGGCCTCTCTCATGTCCGCGTATGGGCCGCTGAGCAGGAACTACAGCACCTGGAGCACCTTGCGCAGCTCGAACGGCGTGACCTCGGAGCGGTACTCCTCCCACTCCTGGCGCTTGTTGCGCAGGAAGAAGTCGAAGACGTGCTCGCCCAGGGTCTCGGCGACGAGTTCGCTGCGCTGCATGAGGTCGATGGCCTCGCCGAGGTTCTGGGGCATGGGCTGGATGCCGAGGGCGCGGCGTTCGGCGTCGGTGAGGGCCCAGACGTCGTCGTCGGCGCCGGGGGGGAGTTCGAGGTTGTCCTCGATGCCCTTGAGGCCGGCGGCGAGGGTGACGGCGTAGGCGAGGTAGGGGTTGCAGCCGGTGTCGAGGGAGCGGACCTCGATGCGGGTGGAGCCCTGCTTGCCGGGCTTGTACATGGGGACGCGGATCAGGGCGGAGCGGTTGTTGTGGCCCCAGCAGATGTAGGAGGGGGCCTCGCCGCCGGCTCCGGCGGTGCGCTGGGAGCCGCCCCAGATGCGCTTGTAGGAGTTGACCCACTGGTTGGTGACGGCGGCGGTCTCGGCGGCGTACTTGAGCAGGCCGGCGATGAAGGAGCGGCCGACCTTGGAGAGCTGGTACTCGGCGCCGGACTCGTGGAAGGCGTTGCGGTCGCCCTCGAAGAGGGAGACGTGGGTGTGCATGCCGGAGCCGGGGTGGTGGGAGAACGGCTTGGGCATGAAGCTGGCGTGGACGCCCTGTTCGAGGGCGACCTCCTTCATGACCAGGCGGAAGGTCATGATGTTGTCGGCGGTGGAGAGCGCGTCGGCGTAGCGCAGGTCGATCTCCTGCTGGCCGGGGGCGCCCTCGTGGTGGCTGAACTCGACCGAGATGCCCATGGATTCGAGCATGGTGATGGCCTGGCGGCGGAAGTCGTGGCCGATGCCGCGCGGGGTGTGGTCGAAGTAGCCGGACTGGTCGGCGGGGGTCGGCGGGGTGCCGTCGCCGGGGAGGTCCTTGAGGAGGAAGAACTCGATCTCGGGGTGGGTGTAGAAGGTGAAGCCGAGGTTGGAGGCCTTCTCCAGGGTGCGCTTGAGGACGTAGCGCGGGTCGGCGTAGGAGGGGGAGCCGTCGGGCATCAGGATGTCGCAGAACATCCGGGCGGTGCCGGGGTTCTCGGAGCGCCACGGCAGTATCTGGAAGGTGGTCGGGTCCGGCTTGGCGATCATGTCGGACTCGTAGACCCGGGCGAAGCCCTCGATCGCCGAGCCGTCGAAGCCGATGCCCTCCTCGAAGGCCTGTTCCAGTTCCGCCGGGGCCACCGCCACCGACTTGAGGAACCCGAGCACGTCGGTGAACCACAGCCGGACGAACCGGATGTCACGCTCTTCGAGCGTGCGAAGCACGAACTCCTGCTGCTTGCCCATGGGGACAGTCTCACCTCTGCTCTTTACGCCCGTGTTACGCCGCCCGCACCGGCGGCCCGGACCGGCGAGGACCTCGCACGGACCGCGTCGCCCCCCATCATGGCGGATCTTCGCCGACTTGCCGACCCCGGGAGGGTCCGGAGGGGAACGGCGGCGTCCGCCGTGCCGGAGGGGGTCCCCCGCGACATAACGTCAGTTAGACGATTACACTCGGGGGCATGCCGAATCTGCGTCTCGCCCTGTGCCAGATCGACCCCTGGGTCGGTGACCTCGCCCGCAACAGCGAGGAGGTGCTGCGCTGGTCGAAGCGGGCCGCCGAGTCCGGCGCCGACCTGATCGCCTTCCCGGAGATGGTGCTGACCGGGTACCCGGTGGAGGACCTGGCCTTCCGGGGCTCCTTCGTCGAGGGCTCCCGCGCCGCCCTGGTGGACCTGGCCGAGAAGCTCCGGGCCGAGGGCCTGGGCGACACCCCGGTGGTGGTCGGCTACCTGGGCCGCGGCGAGCCGGGCACCCGGTACGCGGGCAAGCCGCAGAACTGCGCGGCGGTGCTGCGCGGCGGCGCGGTGGTGACCAGGTTCGCCAAGCACTTCCTGCCGAACTACGGCGTGTTCGACGAGTACCGGTACTTCGTGCCGGGCGACCAGCTGACGGTGCTGCGGCTGCACGGCGTGGACGTCGCGCTGGCGATCTGCGAGGACATCTGGCAGGAGGGCGGCCGGGTGGCGGCCACCGGCCAGGCCGGCGCGGGCCTGCTGCTGTCGATCAACGGCTCGCCGTACGAGCGCGACAAGGACGACGTCCGGCTGGAGCTGGTCCGGCGCCGGGCCGCCGAGGCGGGCTGCCCGCTGGTGTACCTGAACATGGTCGGCGCGCAGGACGAGCTGGTCTTCGACGGCGAGTCGATGGTCGTCACCGAGGGCGGCGAGCTGCTGGCCCGCGGCCCGCAGTTCGAGGAGGCGCTGCTGGTCGTCGACCTCGACCTGCCGGCCGCGACCGAGGACGGCCTGCCGGACGGCACGGTGCTGGCCGACGGCCTCCGGCTGACCAGGGTCGACCTGGGCGGCGCGCCGAAGGAGCGGCCCGCCGAGCCGGCCGCGCCGCGGGTCAGCGAGCGGCTGGACGACGAGGCCGAGGTGTACGCGGCCCTGGTCGAGGGCACCCGGGCGTACGTCCGCAAGAACGGCGCGCGCTCGGTGCTGATCGGCCTGTCCGGCGGCATCGACTCGGCGCTGGTGGCGGCGATCGCGGTGGACGCGATCGGCGCGGAGAACGTGTACGGCGTCTCGATGCCCTCGCGCTACTCCTCGCAGCACTCCCGGGACGACGCCGCCGAGCTGGCCCGCCGCACCGGCCTGCACTTCCGCACGGTCTCGATCGCGCCGATGTTCGACGCCTACCTGGGCGCCACCGAGCTGACCGGGCTGGCCGAGGAGAACCTGCAGTCCCGGCTGCGCGGCACGCTGCTGATGGCGATCTCCAACCAGGAGGGGCAGCTCGTCCTGGCCCCGGGCAACAAGAGCGAGCTGGCGGTCGGCTACTCGACGCTGTACGGCGACTCGGTGGGCGCGTACGGGCCGATCAAGGACGTGTACAAGACGCTGATCTTCCGGCTGGCGCGCTGGCGCAACGCGGCGGCCGAGGCGCGCGGCGAGGTGCCGCCGATCCCGGAGAACACCATCTCCAAGCCGCCGTCCGCCGAACTGCGCCCCGACCAGGTGGACACCGACTCGCTGCCCGACTACGACCTGCTGGACGCCGTCCTGACCCGGTACGTGGAGGGCGACGAGGGCCGGGACGCGATCGTCGCGGCCGGCTTCCCGGCCGAGGTGGTGGACCGGGTGGTGCGGCTGGTCGACACCGCCGAGTACAAGCGCCGGCAGTACCCGCCGGGCCCGAAGGTCTCGCCGAAGAACTTCGGCCGCGACCGCCGGCTGCCCATCACCAACCGCTGGCGGCAGGGCTGAGCGGGGCGGGGACCGGGCGGGGACCGGGCGGGGACCGGGCGGGGACCGGGCGGGGACCGGGCGGGGACCGGGCGGGGACCGGGCGGGGACCGGGCGGGCGGGAGCGAGCTGACAGCGGGGGCGCGAGGGGTTAGGGTGAGCGCCGCAGTGCGCGCCTGATCACGACCGGCGCGCCCGGACCGAGGAGGTGGGAGAGATCACCGTGCAGGTCATCGAGGTGCTCCCCCGCCGCCGGGTCGCGGCCTGACCGGACGGGGAGCCCGCCAGGCTCTTCGAGAGGTCCCCGTGTCACTCCCCCGCACCCTCGTCACCCACACCCTCGTCACCGACCGGCTGCGCGCGGCCGGGTGCGTCTTCGCCGAGGACGAGGCCCGGCTGCTGCTGGCCGCCGCCCCCGACCCCGGACAGCTCGACCGGATGCTCGAACTCCGGTGCGCCGGACACCCGTTGGAGCAGGTGGTGGGCTTCGCCGAGTTCGCCGGCCTGCGCGTGGCGCTCGCCCCCGGGGTGTTCGTGCCGCGCCGGCGCAGCGAGTTCCTGGTCGAGCGGGCCGCCGCGCTGGGCCGCCCCGGCGCGGTGCTGCTCGACCTGTGCTGCGGCTCCGGCGCGATCGGCGCGGCACTGGCCGCCCGGCTCGGCCCCGGCGTCGAACTGCACGCCGCGGACGTCGACCCGGCCGCGGTGGCCTGCGCCCGCCGCAACCTGGCCGCGTACGGCGGCCTGGTCCACCTGGGCGACCTGGACGAGCCGCTGCCGCCCGCCCTGCGCGGCCGGGTCGACCTGCTGCTGGCCAACGCCCCGTACGTGCCGACCGGCGAGATCCCGCTGCTGCCGCCCGAGGCCCGCGACCACGAGCCCGCGGTGGCGCTGGACGGCGGCGCCGACGGCCTGGCCGTCCAGCGCCGGGTCGCCGCGGCCGCGCCCCGCTGGCTGGCCCCCGGCGGCCGCCTGCTGATCGAGACCAGCGCCCGCCAGGCCCCGGCCACCGCCGCGCTGCTGGCCGCCCGGGGGCTGGCGGTCGACACCGCGCGGGACGCCGGGCGGGACGCCACCGTGGTGATCGGGAGCCGGCCCTGAGACCTCCTCCGGCCCCGGGCGCCGCCCTCAGCCGGCCCGGCGCGGCCCGACGCGGTTCGGCGCGGTTCGACGCGGTTCGGCGCGGTTCGACGCGGTTCGGCGCGGTTCGACGCGGTTCGGCGCGGTTCGGCGCGGTTCGGAGACGGAGGACTCTTGGCGTTCAAGGCGGCGCGGGGGTTGACGGCATTCGACGGGCCGACACAGTATGCACACGCCAACCATTTTCTCTGATCACTTTTCCGTCACACTTCCGCCGGATCTCCGGTCGGCACGGCTTCGCAGGCCGGGGAAAATCCCCACAAAAGCGGGCACTTCTCCGAACGGGTGAGCCATTTGTCGTCTGTTGAGCGATTTGCTGGCGCGGCCGAGTGAACTCCATTCTTCGGGGATTCCCCGGGTGCTAGTCGTTCTGGCCCACGAATCCTTGGAAGCGTCTTGTTCACAGCTGCACTGCCACGCCCGACTCACCCCACCCTGCCCACCGCCAGCGGAACCGTCGCCGTCGTCGGCCTCGGCTACGTCGGCCTGCCCACCGCCCTCGCCCTGCTCGCCGCCGGACGGCCGGTCATCGGCCTCGACGTCAGCTCCGCCCGCCTGGAGGCGATCCGCCGCCAGGACGTCGATCTGCTGCCGAGCGACCTGGCCCGGCTCGCCACCTCGGTCGAAGACCCCCGCTTCGTCCTCACCGACGACCCGTCGCTGCTCGCCGAGGCCGCCGCGGTCATCGTGTGCGTGCCGACCCCCGTCGACGCGCACCTCGTGCCGGACCTCGACGCGCTGGCCGCGGCCTGCGCCACCGCCGTGGCGCACGCCGTGCCGGGCCAGCTGCTGATGCTCACCTCCACCACCTACGTCGGGTGCACCCGCGACCTGGTGCTGAAGCCGCTGGCGGCCCGCGGCCTGACGGCGGGCGAGGACGTGCACGTCGCGTTCTCCCCCGAGCGGATCGACCCCGGCAACGCCCACCACGCTCAGGACACCACGCCCCGCGTGGTCGGCGGTGCGACCCCCGCTGCACCGAACTCGCCTCCGACGTGCTGCTGTTGACGGCCCCTTCGGTGCACCGCGTCAGCTCGCCCGAGACCGCCGAGATGAGCAAGCTCTACGAGAACACCTTCCGGGCGGTCAACATCGCCCTGGCCAACGAGTTCGCCGACAACTGCCGCGGCCTGGACCTCGACCCGCTGGAGGTCATCGAGGCGGCGGCCACCAAGCCCTACGGCTTCATGCCGTTCTACCCGGGCCCCGGCGTGGGCGGGCACTGCATCCCCTGCGACCCGCACTACCTGCTGTGGCAGCTGCGCCGCCTGCGGATCTCCTCCCCGCTGGTCGACACCGCGATGACCTCGATCGCCGCCCGCCCCCGCCAGGTGGTCCAGCGGGTGCGCGAGCTGCTGGGCGACCGGGGCCGGGCGCTGACCGGCGCCCGGGTGCTGCTGGTGGGCGTCAGCTACAAGCCGGGCGTCGCCGACCTGCGCGAGTCCCCGGCCCTGGAGGTCCTGGAGGAGCTCCACGACCTGGGCGCCTCGATCGCCTACCACGACCCGCTGGTGCCGACCGCCCGCCTGCACGGCACGACGGTGCACTCCGTCACCGACCCCGCCGCCCGGGCCTGGGACCTGGTGGTCGTCCACACCGTCCACCCCGGCAGCGACCTGGCCTGGCTGACCGACCAGGAGTGCGTCCTCGACGCCACCTACCGGCTCGGCGGCGTCCCCACGAAGGCGGTCCTGTGATCCTCGACCAGGCACCGCCCCTCCCGGACGCCGTCCCGGACACGTGGCCGCACGGCCCCGGGCGGGCCCTGCCCCCGCTGCCCGCCGGCGTCCGGGCCCCGGCCCGCCGCCCGGGCCCGCTCGGCCGCGCGATGGACAGGATGGACCCCGCGGTCCGCGCCGGGGTGCGCCGGGTGCTGACCCTGCTGTGCATCCTGCCGCTGCTGCTGATCCTCGCCCGCGAGGCACCGCGACTGCCGCAGAGCCCGCTCATCCTCGGCTACGGCTTCGTGGTGCTGGCCGGCACGATCGGGATGCTCTACATCGCCTACAGCAAGTACGACGACCCCGCCGTGCGCGAACTGCGCAAGCGCCCGCGCCGGCTGGACGACTTCCCGGCGCTGCCCGCCGTCCCGCGGGTCAGCTTCCTGCTCGCGGTCAAGGACGAGGAGGAGTGCATCGAGGCGTGCGTCCGCTCGATGGCCGCCTCCCGGTACCCGGACCTGCAGATCGTCGTCGTCGACGACCTCTCCGAGGACGGCACCCGGGACGTGCTGCGCCGCCTGGAGCGCGAACTCGGCATCACCGTGCTGTACCTGGAGAAGAACCTCGGCAAGAAGCACGCGCTGGTGCGGGCCTGCGAGATCGCCGACGGTGACGTCATCGCCTTCACCGACTCCGACTGCATCCTCGCCCCGGACGCCCTGCTGCGCTGCGTCGACGCCCTGGTGCACCACCCCGAGCTGGGCGCGGTCAGCGGGCACTGCCGGGCGCTGAACGCCCCCGTGAGCGTGTTCACCCGGGCCCAGGACGTCTGGTACGAGGGGCAGTTCCGGGTCGCCAAGGCCGCCGAGGCGGTCTTCGGCTCGGTGGCGTGCGTCTCCGGCCCGCTCGCGGTCTTCCGCCGCGACGCGATCTACAACTACCTGCCGGCCTGGGCCGGCGACCGGTTCATGGGCGCCCCGTTCCGCTTCGCCACCGACCGCCAGCTCACCGGCTACGTGCTCGGCCAGAAGTGGAAGGGCCGCGCCCTGAAGCGGCAGTACGCCGACTCGCCGTTCGTGACGGCCGAGGACTTCCCGGAGCGCAAGTGGCGCATCGGCTACGTGCAGTCCGCCCGGGTGTGGACCAACGTCCCGGCCCGGTTCCGGCCCTTCATGAAGCAGCAGATCCGCTGGAAGAAGAGCTTCATCCGCAACATGTGCTTCACCGGCACGTTCATGTGGCGCCGCGGCTTCGGCCCGGCCGCGCTCTACTACGGCCACGCCCTGTGGGTGGTCTCCGCCCCGTTCATGGCCTTCCGCCACCTGCTGTGGGCGCCGCTGCACGGCGCCGCGTTCCTGACCCTGCTCTACCTGAGCGGCGTGGTCCTCAAGGGCCTGGTGTGGGGGCTGGCGTTCAAGACCGACAACCCCGGGGACACCCGCTGGCGCTACCGCCCGGTGATGAGCCTGCTCTCCTCCGTGGTGCTGGCCTGGCTGCTGCCCTACTCGATCGCCACCATCCGCCGCGGCGTCTGGTCGAGGAGCGCGACGTGAGGGTCCTGCGCACCGCCGGGCGGCTCGTCGCCGCCGTCCTGTCCGCCGCCGTCGTCGTCGGCGTCTACGCCGTCGTGCTCTCCCGAGGGAGCCTGCTGTGACCGCCCGCCCCGCCGGCCGCCGCCGGGCCGCCCGCCGCGGCCCCCTGCACTGGGTCGCCCGGCTGTCCCTGGTCGTCATGGCGCTCTCGGTCCTGGCGCTGCCGTTCTACGCCAGCTGGAAGTACTACGTCTTCCGGCGCGACGTCACCCCGCAGAGCGCCGTCGGCCCGGTCCGCCTCGACCGGGCGACCCAGGCCGCCTGGCAGAGCGGCTCCGCCCAACTCCCGGACGCCGCGCCGCCGGTCGTCCTGACGTACCACGACATCAGCCCGACCAACCGCAGCGAGTACGTCGTCACGCCCGAGCGGTTCGACCAGCAGCTCACCGCGCTGGAGGCCGCCGGGTACCGGACGCTGACCACCGACGAGTTCGTCGACTACCTCAAGGGCGGGCCGGCCCCGCCGCGCTCGGTGTACATCACCTTCGACGACGGCACCAACGGCCTGTGGGTGTACGGCGACCGCATCCTCGCCAAGCACCACATGCACGCCGCCTCCTACCTGATCACCGGCAAGGTCGACCACAACCGGCCGTACTACCTCTCCTGGGCCGAGGTCTCCCGGATGGCCGCCTCCGGCCGGTGGGACTTCCAGGACCACACCCACGACCTGCACCAGCGGGGCCAGGTGGACGCCACCGGCACCCAGGCGTCGGCGCTGTCCAACCGGCTGTGGCTGGCCGCGCAGCAGCGGATCGAGACCGTGGAGGAGTACCAGACGCGCCTCGACACGGACATCGCGCAGAGCCTGGAGGACTTCCGCGCCCACGACCTGCCGCGCCCGCAGCTGTTCGCCTACCCGTTCTCGGAGATGAGCGAGCGGATCAACGTGCCGATCCCCGGCCCGTCGCTGCAGGGCATCCTGGAGCGGACGTTCACCGCCACCCTGACCGACCTGGCCCACCGGCCGCTGCCGGCCGGGCGCCGGGCGGCGGCCGCCAAGCAGGTCCAGCGGCTGGAGGTCTTCCAGACCACCACCGCCGAGGAGCTCCTCGGGCAGGTCAAGCAGTGGACGCTGGTGCCCCCGGCGCTCGACGCGCCGCTGCAGGACGCGGCGTCCTGGGTGCGCACCGACGCCAGCAACGCCAAGGACGTCGGCGCGCTGACCGGCGCGGGCCCCTACCCGGGGAAGACCGGCTACGTCTCGGCGGACCTGCTCCCGCTCGCCTCGGCCGACTGGACGGACTACACCGTCACCGCGGACGTCGCCGACCTCGCCGACAGCACCAACAACGTCAACCTGACCACCCGCAACGACAGCCTGGACCCGATCACCGTCGGCCTCAGCCGGTCCACCGTGACCCTGCTGCGCGGCAGCGGCGACAAGCGCGAGCAGATCGCCGCCAAGCCGCTGGTGGCCGCGGCCGCCCACCAGCTCCAGGTCACCGTGACCGGCAAGGTGGTCAAGGTGCTGGTCGACGGCCGCACCGAGCTCAGCACGGAGACCGCGCAGAGCGGCGGCAACGCCACCGGGGGCATCGGCCTGTCGGTGCGCAACGGCTCGGAGAAGACGCCCTGGCCGAAGTTCACCGCCCTGAAGGTCGCCCAGGCGCCGCCCGGCGCCGGGGTCGCCACCCCGACCACGCTGACCGTGGCCAAGGCGGTCCTGCTCGACCCCGGGGCCAGCTGGGTCACCGCGCCGGGCGTGCCGTCCGGCATGCGGGTCGGCGGCGACGGGCTGGCCCCCACCGGGCTGGCCCTGTCCGACTACGCCGCGTTCGAACCGGAGCGCACCGAGGGCTGGTCCCGCTACACGGTGCGCGGGACCGTCCGGCGCCTGAACACGCCGGGCGTCTCCGCGGCCGTCTGGGCCCGGGTCGGCAGCCCCTCCGCGGTCAGCGTCGAGGTGAGCCGCCGCGGCGTGCGCGTGCTGTCCGGTGCCGCCGACAGCCGCAAACTGGTCGCCAGCCGCGCCCTGCCCGACGCCGACCACCACGACGTGGCCATCACCGTCGGCACCGAGATGACCTGGGTCACCGTGGACGGCAACGTCAACTTCGCCCTGCCCGCCGCCCCCGGCGGCGGCACCGGCGGCGTCGCCTTCTCCGCCTACCGGGACGTCACCAAGAGCTCCTGGCCGACCGTGCGGCAGTTCAAGGTCTTCGAGGCGCAGGTCAAGTGAGCGGCCGTCCACCCCATCCGAGCCGCCGGGCGCTCCTGCTCGGCGGCACCGCCCTCGCCGCCCTCGGCACGGGCGCGCTGGCCTGGGAGCTGTGGCCGCACGGCGCCCCCGCCGGGACGGCCTTCCGGCCCGGCCTGGACGGCGAGGGGCTGCTGACCAACGAGTACGCCTTCCACAACGAGCAGGCTCCGGACGCCCGGACCAGCCCGGACTGGGTGGCGACCAGCGGTTCCCTGTTCGCCCACGGCGGCACCGGCTCGACCGGCGAACCGGACGGCGACTCCCCCGGCCCCGACTCCGCCCGGCACACCGGCTCGGCCGTCTTCCGCCTGGTCACCCGCCGCCGGGACTTCGCGGACTGCCGGGTCACCGCCGAGGTGTGCCTCCAGCCGCCGGTGACCACCGCGCGCACCCCGGCCCAGGACTGGGACGGCGCGCACCTGTGGCTGCGCTACCACAGCCCCCAGGAGCTGTACGCCCTCAGTTTCCGGCGCCGCGACGGGCACGTGGAGATCAAGCGCAAGACCCCCGGCCCGGACGGGGACGACGGCGACGGTGACTACCGGACCCTCGCCGAGGGACGGCACGCCCTCGGCTACGGGCAGTGGCACACCGTCTCCGGCACCGTGCGCGACACCGCCGGCGGAAAGGTGCACCTGGCCCTCGCCGTCGACGGCAGGACCGTCCTGGAGGCGGTGGACCCCGACCCGGGCCGGCTCTCGGGCCCGGGCGGGGCGGGACTGCGGGCCGACAACACCGCCCTGGAGTTCCGCGGGTTCGCCGTCGATCCGGTCTGAGGCCGGGGAGCGCCCGGCGGTCCGCCGGGCGCTCAGTACCGGTAGTCGGCGGCCACCGCGAGGTGGTCGCTGGCGTCGGCCGGGAGGGTGCGCGAGTCGGTGGGGACCAGGCCGCCCTTGCTGAGGATCTGGTCGATCCGGGCCAGCGGGAAGGCGGCCGGCCAGGAGAAGCCGAAGCCGTCGCCGGCCGCGCCCTGGGCGGAGCGCATCTGCGAGGTGATCGGGGCCAGGCTGCGGTCGTTCATGGTGCCGTTCAGGTCGCCGAGCAGCAGCACCTTGTCCAGCTGCTCGTGCTCGATCGCGTCCCCGAGGGCCTGGGCGCTGACGTCGCGCCGGCCGGCCGTGAAGCCGCTGTCGAACTTGACCCGCACCGAGGGCAGGTGGGCGACGTACACCGCGAGCGGGCCCTCGGGGGTGCTGACCCGGGCGCGGAAGGCCCTGGTCCAGCCCATCTTGATGTCGACCACGGCGACGCCGTCGATCGGGTAGCTGGACCACAGCCCGACGGTGCCCTCCACCACGTGGTAGGGGAAGGCCCCGGCCAGCCCGGCGGCGTAGACCGGGGCGGCGGAGGCGGACAGTTCCTCCAGCGCGACGATCTCGGCGCCGGAGCCGGTGAGCATCCGGATGGTGCCCTGCGGGTCGTCGTTGGCGGCGGCCACGTTGTGGGTGAGGACGGTGAAGTCGCCCGGCCCGCTGCTCTTGTCGACCAGCAGCGCGCCGAACAGGTTCAGCCACACCGCGCCGGGCAGCAGCGCGGCCACCAGCGCCACCCCGGCCCGCCGCCACAGCGCGAGCGCCAGCAGCACCGGGACGGCCAGCCCCAGCCAGGGCAGGAAGGTCTCCAGCAGGCTGCCCGTGTTGCCGACCGCGTTGGGCACCTGGGCGTGGCCCACCAGCAGCCCGGTGACCAGCAGGCCGAGCACGGTGAGCGGCCAGCCCCGGCGCCGGTCGAACCAGCGGCGCAGCCCCTCCCGCCGGGCCGCGCCCCGTTCGTCCCGCGCCGCCACCGCCGGGCCGTCCGCCCGCACCATCGTCCGCTCCTCGCCGCCGCACCCGGCCGGCTCTCCCGCCGACCCCGTCCCTGACCTGCTCCGATCCGATTCTCGGCTCAGCCTATGACGGGATGGACGCGGCGAAGCGCCCCGGGAGTTCCGAGGTGCGCCGAACAGAACGGAAGGGCCGGAGGAAGAACGGGCACGGGCGCGCCGGGACGGGTCAGTGCACGGGGGACGGGGCGGGCCGGGCGCCGATGCCCTGGAGGACGGCGTCGACCATCTGCCGGGGCAGGTCCGGGTCCTCCAGCGGGGCGTCGTCCCACAGGACGGTGCGCACCAGGATCGGGCCGATCAGCAGCTCGCAGAGCAGCTCGACGTCCAGGTCGGAGCGGAGTTCGCCCGCCTCGACGCCGCGCCGGACGATCTGCCGGACCAGCTCGCGCCGCGGCCGGACCACCCGTTCCTGGTAGGTGTGCTTGAGCTCCGGCCAGGTGTTCATCTGGCCGAGCGCGGACTTGACGATCCAGCGGGAGCGCTTGAGCAGGCCGCGCCGGCGCATGTAGTCGACGGCGTTGATCAGGTCGTCCCGGTAGGTCGGGCCGAGCAGCGGGGGCAGCGGCTCCTCCAGCCGGGCCACCACGTCCACCAGCAGGGCCTCCTTGTTGGGCCAGCGCCGGTAGATGGTGGCCTTGCCGACGCCCGCCTCGGCGGCGATCCGCTCGATGGACAGCTCGGCCAGGCCGGTGCCGTCCTCCATCAGCTTCTCGACGGCGCCGTAGATCGCCTGCTCGGCCGCCTCGCTGCGCGGGCGGCCCCGCCGGGGAGCGTCCTGCTCCCCGGCGGGGCCGTGGCACGGCTGGAGCGGAGTGTCGGCGCTCGTCATGGCCCTATTCTCCACCCTCGCGGTCACACCTTGGCGGTGCTCGCGCCGGAGCCGGTCCGGTCCTGCGGGCCGGCCGCCGGGGCGCCCGGGCCGCCGGGGCCGGCCACCTTGCCGGGCAGCAGGAGCAGGGCCAGCACCGCGCCCAGCACGGTGACGCCGGCCGAGACGCCGGAGACCACGTGCATGGCGTGGATGAAGGCGTCCTTCGCCGGGTCGACCAGGGCGGGCAGGTGGAGCCGCTCGGCCACCCCGAGGGTGGACTCGATCGACTCGCCGGCCCGGTCGCGGACCGGGGCCGGGACGGCGGACAGGTGGTCGTCCATGCCGTTGCGGTAGACCGTGGAGAGCAGCGCGCCGAGCACCGCGATGCCGAGCGAGCCGCCGACCTGGCGGAAGGTGTTGTTCAGCGCGGAGCCGGCGCCGGCCTTCTCGCGCGGCAGCGCGCCCATGATGGCGACCGTCACCGGCGGCATCACGTGCGCCATGCCGGCGCCCATCACGAAGCCGAGCACGATCAGCAGCCAGATCGGGCTGGTCGCGGTCAGGAAGGCGTAGCCGAGGAAGCCGAGGGTGACCAGCAGCATGCCGCCGGCGCAGGTCAGCCGGATGCCGAACCGGTCGACCACCAGCCGGGCCCGGGGCGCGAAGACCAGCTGGGCGACGGCCAGCGGCAGCATCAGCTCGCCGGCCTGCAGGGCGCTGTAGCCGCGCACGCTCTGGGTGTAGAAGACGCCGAAGAACGAGACGCCCATCAGCGCGAAGAACACGATGCCGACCACGGCGATCGAGGCCGAGAACACCTTGTTGCGGAACCAGGTGACGTCCAGCGCCGGGTGCCGGCTGTGCTTCTCGAACAGCACGAAGGCCACCAGGGCCAGCAGGCCGATCAGGGTCGGGACCCACGCCTTCGGGTCGGTGAAGTCGGCCAGCTCGCCGCCCTTGATGATGCCGTAGATCAGCGCCACCAGGCCGACGATGGAGAGCAGCACGCCGACCGGGTCGAGCTTGCCGGGGTTGGGGTCCTTGGAGTCCGGGACCAGCCAGCCCATCAGGCCGAGCGCCACGATCACGATCGGGACGTTCACCAGGAAGACCGAGCCCCACCAGAAGTGCTCGATCAGCAGGCCGCCGGTGATCGGGCCGATGGCGATGGCCAGGCCGACCGCGCCGGCCCAGATGCCGATCGCCTTGGGCTGCTCGTGCCGCTCGAAGACGTTCATGATGATGGCCAGCGTGGCGGGCATCACGAAGGCGCCGCCGAGGCCCATCACCGCGCGGTAGCCGATCAGTTCGCCCGGGCTGGCGGCCAGCGCGGAGAGCAGCGAGCCGAGGCCGAAGACCAGCATGCCGGCCAGCAGCGTCCACTTCCGGCCGAACCGGTCGCCGAGCAGGCCGGCGGTGAACAGCAGGCCCGCGAAGACCAGCGTGTAGGAGTTGATCGCCCATTCCAGGTCGCTCTGGCTCGCGCCGAGGCCCACCGGGGCGGGGGTGGCGATGGTCTTCATCGCCACGTTGAGGATCGAGTTGTCGAGGACGACGACGAGCAGGGCGAGCACCAGGGTGCCCAGGATCCACCAGCGTCGGCGGTGTATTGCTTCGGGCACCCGGGGTGCCTGGACAGCGGCGGTCGGCGAGGTCATACGAACAGCCTAGACGCCTTTTCAATACGAGACCGTCTCGTATCGAGGTTCCGGGGGCCAAGGAAAGGCAAAGACTTCCCCAAGGGCCCCCGGCCCCCCGCGCACGCCGGGGCCCCCCGACCCTTTGCGCACGGCCCGCGGCGTGCAAGCATGGAGCCAGATCCGGGGACGCCGTACGGCGCCACGAGACGACACACACCAGGAGTCTGTTCGATGAACGCTTCTCCGCTTCAGCCTGCCCAGACGCAGGACGCCCCCGCCGGCACCGCCCTCTACGGCGGCGTCACCAACCGCCGGGTGACCGTCCGGGACCTCGCCAGGGCCAAGCGCGACGGCGAACGCTGGGCGATGCTGACCGCCTACGACGCCCTCACCGCCGGGGTCTTCGACGAGGCCGGCATCCCGGTCCTGCTGGTCGGCGACTCGGCGGGCAACTGCCACCTCGGCTACGAGACCACCGTACCGGTGACCATGGACCAGATGGTGATGATGTCCGCCGCCGTGGTCCGCGGCACCAAGCGCGCCCTCATCGTCGCCGACCTGCCCTTCGGCTCCTACCAGGAGTCCCCGGCCCAGGCCCTGCACAACGCCGCCCGCCTGATGAAGGAGGCCGGCGTCCAGGCCGTCAAGCTGGAGGGCGGCGAGCGCAGCGCCCGCAGCATCGAGCTGCTCGTCGAGGCGGGCGTCCCGGTGATGGCCCACATCGGCCTCACCCCGCAGTCCGTGCACGCCTTCGGCGGCTACCCCGTCCAGGGCCGCGGCGACGAGGCGGCGCACCAGCTGCTGCGCGACGCGAAGGCCGTCCAGCAGGCCGGCGCCTTCGCCGTCGTCCTGGAGGCCGTCCCCGCGGAGCTCGCGGCGCAGGTCACCGAGCACTCCGCGATCCCCACCGTCGGCATCGGCGGCGGCCCCGGCACCGACGCGCAGGTCCTGGTCTGGACCGACTTCGCCGGCATGACGGCCGGCCGCGTCCCCAAGTTCGTCAAGCAGTACGCGAACCTCCGCGCGACGCTGGCCCAGGCCGCGACCGAGTTCGCCACCGACGTCCGCGAGGGCGCCTTCCCCGGCCCGGAGCACAGCTTCAGCTAGCCGGCCGGCACCCCGGCGCTCCCCGTCAGCCCGCTGTCAGCCCGCCTGACAGCGGGCTGACAGCGTCGTGACAGCCGGGCCCGGCACGGTGTTCCCATGACACGAATCGAGCGCAACGCCGTGGAGGTCCACGGCATCGTGAAGCACTACGGGGAGACGAAGGCCCTGGACGGGGTCGACCTGACGGTGCGCGAGGGGACGGTGCTGGGGCTGCTCGGGCCGAACGGGGCCGGGAAGACCACCCTGGTGCGGGTCCTGTCGACGCTGATCAAGCCGGACGCGGGCACCGCGTTCGTCGGCGGCTACGACGTGCTGCGCCAGCCCAAGCAGCTGCGCCGCACCATCGGCCTGACCGGCCAGTACGCCTCGGTGGACGAGCTGCTGTCGGGCTACGAGAACCTGTACCTGATCGGGCGCCTGCTGGACCTCTCCGCGAAGGACGCCAAGGCCCGCGCCGCCGAGCTGCTGGAGCGCTTCTCGCTCACCGAGGCGGCCAAGCGGCCCGCCAAGGGCTACTCGGGCGGCATGCGCCGCCGGCTGGACCTCGCGGCCTCGATGATCGGCCGCCCCCGGGTGCTGTACCTGGACGAGCCCACCACCGGCCTCGACCCGCGCACCCGCAACGAGGTCTGGGACGAGGTGCAGCGGATGGTCGGCGAGGGGTCGACGGTGCTGCTGACCACCCAGTACATGGAGGAGGCCGAGCAGCTCGCGCACGCCCTGACCGTGATCGACAAGGGCCGGGTGATCGCCAACGGCGGCGTCGAGGAGCTGAAGACGCAGGTCGGCGGGCAGAGCCTGCAGGTGCGGCCGGCCGACCCGGCGCAACTGCCGGAGATGGCCCGGGTGCTCCGGGAGGCCGGCGTCCCGGCCACCTTCTCGGCCGAGTCGGAGCTGCTGTCGGTGCACCTGACCGACGACCGGCAACTGACCACCGTGATCGGGGTGCTGGGCACCCGCGGCTACGGGGTGGCCGGCATCGACACCAAGCTGCCCAGCCTGGACGAGGTGTTCCTGTCCATCACCGGCAAGTCCGCCGTCCCCGCCCAGACCCGTGACAAGGAGCCCGTCGCATGAGCGCCGCCACCCTGAACCCCGCCCCGGCACCGGCCGCCGCCACCGAGGACGACACCCGGATCGGCCTGCGGGCCAACCTGCGCCACCTGGGCGCGCTGACCCGCCGGAACCTGATGCGGATCAAGGCCGACCCGGAGTCGATGCTGGACGCGCTGCTGGTCCCGGTCATCATGATCCTGCTGTTCGTCTACGTGTTCGGCGGCGCGATGGCCGGCGGACAGCACCAGTACATGCAGTACATGGTGCCCGGCCTGCTCGGCACCACCGGCCTCAACCTGGCGATGGCGCTGGGCACCGGCCTGAACACCGACTTCCAGACCGGTGTGATGGACCGCTTCCGCACCCTGCCGATCGGGCGCTCCGCGGTGCTGCTGTCGAAGATGATCGCGGAGACGCTGCGGGCGGTGGTCGCCTTCGCGGTGCTGATCGGCTTCGCGATGGCCCTCGGGATGGACATCGACGGCGGCCCGCTGAAGCTGCTGGCCGCGGTCGGCCTGTCGCTGGTGTTCGGCTCCTCGCTGATGTGGGTGTCGATGCTGCTGGGCATGTCGCTGCGCAGCGCCCAGGCGGTGCAGGGCATGTCGATGATCGTGATGATGCCGCTGCAGTTCGGCAGCTCGATCTTCGCCGACCCGACCACCATGCCGGGCTGGCTGCAGGCGTTCACCAAGCACAACCCGCTGTCCGCGCTGGCCGACGCCTGCCGCGCCCTGATCAACGACCAGCCGGTGGGGAACTCGGTGGTGACGGTGCTGCTCTGGGCGGCGGCGATCACCGTGGTGACCGCGCCGCTGGCGGTGGCCCGCTTCCGCAAGCGCACCTGACGGTGGGTCAGGAGGACCCGGCGCCGAACGGGCCGGGATCGTTCAACAGGGCGGACGCCTCACGCAGCGTGAGGCGTCCGCCCCGCTCGTACGCGGCCAGGTAGTCGTCCTCGCCCAGCAGTTCGCGGGCCGCGGCGACGCACCGGGCGTGCTCGCTGCGCTCCATGAACGAGCCGGGCATGCCGCTGATGCCGTCGTGGGCGCCGAGCAGTTCGGCGGCGCGGCGGGCGGCGGCGGGCTCGTCGAACGCGCGGGCGTACTCGACCAGGGCGCCCGCCACCGGGGTCATCAGCATCATCGCCATGTGCTCGACGAAGACGGTGGCGCCGGCCTCGACCTCGGTCATCGCGCGGCGCCCGGCCCGCATCAGCTCCAGCCCGGCCACCGGGTCGCCGGCCCGGGCCACCACCCAGCCGCGGATGCAGCCGACGATGCCGGTGAACACCG
Organism: Kitasatospora fiedleri; assembly: GCF_948472415.1. Lineage (NCBI taxonomy): Bacteria > Bacillati > Actinomycetota > Actinomycetes > Kitasatosporales > Streptomycetaceae > Kitasatospora > Kitasatospora fiedleri. The sequence continues at coordinate 2,327,116 of NZ_OX419519.1, forward strand.
AGGGCACCGGGCCGCGCGCGCCGGGGTCGACCGGCAGTTCGTCGAGCACCGCGAGCGCCCCGGCGTAGTCGCCGCGCCGCGCGGACAGGTTGCACAGCACCAGCCGCCCGTACATCCGGGCGCCCTCGGCGTCGGTCCGGTCCTCGGACGCGGCGGCGACCGCCTCGCGGACCATCCGCTCGCCGGCCTCCGGGTCGCGCTCGGCCAGCACCTCGCCGAGCCGGGCCCGCAGCATCGGGACCTCCTGGTGCGCGCCGAGCTGGACGGAGAGCTCGATGGCCTGCCGGAAGGCCGCCTCGGCCTGGGCGACGTCGCCGTACTTGGTGGCGTTCTCGGCCTTGCCGGAGAGCGCGTCGGACATGCCCCAGCGGTCGCCCAGCGCGGTGTAGAGGGCGAGCGCCTCCTCGCTGTCGGCGATCGCCTGGTCCAGCGCGCCGGCCAGGTCGTTGAGCAGCCGGGCCCGCAGTTGCAGGGCGAAGGCCAGGTCGAGCGGGCCGCCGTGCACCCGGGCGCCGGCCACCGCGTCGTCCATCACCTCGCGGGTGCGCTCCATCTCGCCGGTGAGGAAGACGGTGAACACCCGGGCGAGCACCGGCTGCCGGTAGGACTGCGGCAGGTCGGGGGTGTAGGTGGCCAGGATGCGTTCGGCGGTGTCCAGCGCGCCCGAGCTGTCGAGCAGGCCCAGGTCGCCGGAGAACAGGCTGATCAGCCGGTGCAGGCCGAGCTGGCGGCGGGCCTCGTCGAGCAGTTCGGGCGGCATCGGCAGCGGCGCGTCCAGCGGCCCGACGGTGAGCGGGACGGCCGGCGGGGCGTCGTCGGCGTACGGGTCGGGGCCGAGCGCGGCGACCGCGTCGTACCAGGCGCGGGACTCGGCGCGGTAGTCGCGCAGCATCCAGTAGCCGGCCATCGACAGGACCAGGACGAGGCCCTCCTGCTCCCGGCCGGTGTCGACGGCGCGGCGCAGCGCGGCCCGGACGTTCTCCTGCTCGCGGTCGAGGCGGGCGAGTTCGTCGAGCTGACCGGGGCCGTGCAGGTTCAGGTAGGCGGTGCGGCTGAGTTCGCGGTAGTGGGCGGTGTGGCGGTGGCCGGTCCCGGGTTCGGCGGCCTCGGCGAGGCGTTCGGCGGCGTACTCGTGGATGGTCTCCAGCATCCAGTAGCGGGGCTGCTCGCCCAGCCCGGCCACCAGCAGGGACTTGTCGACCAGCGAGAGCAGCAGGTCGGCGACCTCCTCGCGGCGCACCAGCTCGCCGTCGGCGACGACCTGCTCGGCGGCCTCCAGGGTGCAGCCGCCGGCGAACACCGACAGCCGGCGCAGCGCGGCGCGCTCGCGGTCGCCGAGCAGGTCCCAGGACCAGTCGACGACGGCGCGCAGGGTCTGCTGCCGGGGCAGCAGGGTCCGGGAGCCCGCCGTGAGCAGGGCGAACCGGGAGTCGAGGCGGTCGGCGAGCTGGCGCGGGGTCATGCCGCGCAGCCGGGCGGCGGCCAGTTCGATGGCCAGCGGCAGGCCGTCCAGGCGGCGGCAGATCTCGGCGCAGGCGGCCGGGTCCTGGTCGGTGCGGAAGCCGGGGCGGGCGGCGGCGCCGCGCTCGGCGAGCAGGCGCAGCGCGGTCGGGTCCGGCAGCGGCTCGACCGGCAGCACGGACTCGCCGGGGACGCCGAGCGGTTCGCGGCTGGTGGCGAGCACGGTGACGCCGGGACAGTCGGCGAGCAGCCGGTCGGCGAGGTCGGCGGCGGCCTGGATGACGTGCTCGCAGTTGTCGAGCAGCAGCAGGACGCGGCGGCGGCCGAGGTGGTCGACCAGCCGGGAGACCGGGTCCTTGCGGCCGCCCTCGATGGCCTCGGCGACGGTGCCGCCGGTGTGCAGCACGGTCTCGCGCAGGCCGAGCGCGGAGGCGACGGCGTCGGGGACGGCGGCCGGGTCCTCCAGCGGGGCGAGTTCGACCTGCCAGACGCCGCCGGGCCAGCGGGCGGCGTCCTGCTCGCGGCGGCCGGCCTCGACCGACAGCCTGGTCTTGCCGGAACCGCCGGGGCCGGTCAGGGTGGTGAGCCGGCCGGCCGCCAGGGCGTCGGCCACGGTGGTGAGTTCGCCGTCCCGGCCGACGAAGCTGGTCCGGCCGGGGCGGAGGTTGCCGGCCGCCGGGGCGGTCGGCGGCGCGGCGGCGGGGGCCGGGGCGGGGGGCGCCTCGGCGCGCAGCAACTCCTGGTGCAGGGCGCGCAGTTCGGGGCCGGGGTCGGTGCCGAGCCGGTCGGCCAGGGTGCGCCGGACCTCCTCGTAGCGGTCGAGCGCCTCGGCGGTGCGGCCGGCGGCCCGCAGGGCGCGCAGCTGGAGGGCCTGGAGCTGCTCGTCGAAGGGGTGGTCACGGCAGAGTTCGGCGAGTTCGGCGGTGACCTCGGCGGTGCGGCCGAGGGCGAGCGCGGCGGTCAGCCGGTGCCGGCGGGCCTCCGCGCGCTGGTCCTCCAGGCGGGCGGCGGGGGCGGTGCGGTCGGGCAGGTCGGCCAGGGCCGGGCCGCGCCACAGCGCGAGCGCGGTGGTGAGCTGCTCGGCGGCGGCGGCCGGGTCGCCGTCCCGGAGGGCGCGGGCGCCGTCGGCGGCCCGGCGCTGGAACTCGGCGACGTCGGTGCGCGGGTCGGTCAGCCAGTACCCGGCGGGCCCGGAGCCGATCTCGGCCCGGCCCACCGTGCGGCGCAGCCGGCCGACCAGGGTCTGCAGCGCGGCGGCGGCGTCCTGCGGCGGCTCGTCGGCCCACACCTCGTCGGCGAGCAGCTCGGCGGGCACGGGACGGCCCTGGCGCAGGGCGAGCGCGGCCAGCAGGGCGCGCAGCCGGGCGCCGCCGAGCGCGACCGGGGTGCCGTCGTCGTGGTGGGCGGTGGTGGTGCCGAGGATGCCGTAGTGCACCCGCCCATTCTGGGGGACGCGCCGGGGGCCGGACGCACACCCGTACGGAACGCCCGTACCGAACGCCCGGCCGGGGGCCGGCCCGGGAGGCGGTCCGGGGGGCGGTCCGGGGGCGGTCCGGGAGCCTGTCCGGGGGCCCGGCCGGGTGGGACAGTCCGAGGTGGAACGTCCGTCCGCTCCCGTGCGTTCACCCGGGGCCGCTTGCCTGCCGCTTGCCTGCCGCTTGTCTGCCGCGCCCGGTCGGCGGCATGATCGGACGCCTGTCCCGCCCCCCATCCCCGGAGCCCTCTCGTCATGACCTACGCCAGCACCGGCCAGCGCAGCGCGGAGAGCCGGGTCAGCCCGATCTTCCTGGCGCTGGCCGGCACCTTCCTCGCCTCCGGCATCGCGCTGGCCTCGGGCTGGGGCAACGACCGGATGGGCGTGTTCCTGTTCGTGGTGGCGGGGTGGATGGTCTCGCTCTGCCTGCACGAGTACGCGCACGCCCGCACCGCGCTGGCCGGCGGCGACCTCACGGTCGGCACCAAGGGCTACCTGACCCTGAACCCGCTGAAGTACGGGCACGTGGTGCTGAGCTTCGTGCTGCCGGTGGTCTTCGTGATCATGGGCGGGATCGGCCTGCCCGGCGGCGCGGTGTACATCGAGCGGGACCGGATCTCCGGCCGGCTCAAGCACAGCCTGATCTCGGCGGCCGGGCCGCTGGTGAACGTGGCGTTCGGCGTGGTGACGCTGGTGCTGATCAGCCAGGGCTGGTTCGACAACCCGGACCTGCCGTCGAGCGCCGACGGCATCGAGTACCCGCTCTCGCCGCTGCCGGCCGCGCTGGGCTTCCTCGCCTACCTCCAGGTCACCGCGGCGATCCTGAACCTGCTGCCGGTGCCCGGCCTGGACGGCTACGGCATCGTCGAGCCCTGGCTGTCGTACCGGACCCGCCGGGCGATCGCGCCGTACGCGCCGTACGGCATGCTGCTGCTGTTCGCGCTGGTGTGGCAGAGCCAGGTCGGGCAGTGGCTCCAGGAGGGGACGCTGCACGTCTTCGACCTGTTCGGCGTCGACCCGGTCTACCCGGCGCTCGGCGACCACCTGTTCCGGTTCTGGCAGAACTAGCGGAATCAGCAGGGCCGGCGGCTCAGCCCCGGTCGGCGGCGGTCGCGGCGCGGCGCTCGGCGCGGTCCTTGCGGACGTGGTACCAGGCGATGTTGCTGGCCACGCCCGCCATCAGAATCCACACCACGCCCAGCCAGTTGCCCTTGACGAAGGAGACCACCGCGGCGGTCACCGCCAGGACGAGGACGATCGAGGCGTACAGGGCGTTGCGGGGCATGGCGGGGGCTCCTCGGAGTGGCGGTGTGCCCGGCCATTCTCGCCGACCGAACGGGTCCGCCGGGCCGGGGGGTGGGGCCCGGCGGGGCGCGCGCCGGGGCACGGGCGGGGCCGCGGCGCGCGCCGGGCTCACACGTCGGTGATCCGCAGGCCCGCGTGGGCCTTGTAGCGGCGGTTGACCGAGATCAGGTTGGCGACCAGCGACTCCACCTGGTGGGCGTTGCGCAGCCGCCCGGCGAAGACGCCGCGCATGCCGGGGATCCGGGAGGCCAGCGCCTGCACGGTGTCGGTGGCGGTCCGGTCCTCGCCGAGCACCATCACGTCGGTGTCGATCCGCTCCACGCTCTCGTCCTGGAGCAGCACCGCCGACAGGTGGTGGAAGGCGGCGGTGACGGTGGAGTCGGGCAGCAGCGCGGCGGCCTGCTGGGCGGCCGAGCCCTCGGGGACCTGGAGCGGGTAGGCGCCCTGCTTGTCGAAGCCCAGCGGGTTGACGCAGTCCACCACGATCTTCCCGGCGAGTTCGGCGCGCAGCGAGGTCAGCGTCTCGGCGTGGCCGTCCCACGGCACCGCGACGATCACCACGTCGCTGGCGGCGGCGCAGGCCGCGTTGTCGGCGCCGCGGATGCCCAGGCCCAGTTCGGCGGCGCAGGCCGCGGCGCGCTCGGCGCTGCGGGAGCCGACCACCACCTGCTGTCCGGCCCTGGCCAGCCGCAGGGCGAGGCCGCGGCCCTGGTCGCCGGTGCCGCCAATGACCCCCACCACGAGGTGGGAGACGTCGGGCAGGTTCCGGCCGGGTCCGGCCGTCGCGTTCGCGGCCGTCGCGCTCGCGGCCGTCTCGTCGGCCGCCGTCGCGTTCACTGCCGTCGCGTTCACTGCCGTCGCGTTCACTGAATCGGGTTGCGTCATGGCCAAGATCCTGCCAAACCGGGCGTCGGGGCAGCATGCTGTCGCGCATGGACGCGGTGAGAGTTTCCGCACTCCGGCAGTCGCTGGCCGGCACCGGCTGGCCCGAGCGGGCGGGCGCCTTCGCCTCCGCGCTGCGCGGCTCGGTGACCAGGCGCAGCGCGACCGGCCTGCTGCTGGTCGGCACCCCCCGCTACGAGCCGTGGCACCTGGCGGCGCACCTGAGCGACGAGGCCGCCTACGGGGGCCTGCCGGAGCTGGCCCCGACGCTGCTGCGGCACGCCGTCCCGACCGGCGCGCCGGAGCACCTGGCCTGCGGGCTGCCCCGGCTCGCGGAGGCGCGCGCCGGCGCGACGGTGCTGCTGGTGGCGCCCGGCCCCGCCGACGCGCCGCTGCTGGAGCGGCTGGACGACGCCCGCCGGGCCGGGGCGGTGCTGCTGGCCCTGGACGACGGCGACCCGGAGCTGACCGACCTGGCGCACGAGCGGCTCACCGTGCCGGAGGCCGCGCCGGAGCCGTTCGAGCTGGTCCAGCACCTGGTCAGCTCGGCCGCCGCGACCGCCCCGTCGCGCTTCCGGCTGTCCCGGCTGGCGGAGCGGCTGGCCGCCTCGCCGGTGCTGCGCTGGTAGCCGGGGCCGTCCGGGCCCGACCGGAGCCGCCCCGGCCGCGCCGCCACCGCCGCCACCGCTGCCACCGTCGCCCCGCGCCGCCGCAGCTCCGGAAAACCGGTTGCCCCGGCCCGTCCCGGTCGCGCACCATCTGGCCATGTGACACGTACCGCCCCGTTCCTCCGCAGGCTCCTCCCGGATCTCACGCCCTGGCGCGCCTCCCGGGACTTCCGGCTGCTCTGGGCGTCGGGGTGCGTGACCGGCTTCGGCAGTTTCCTGTCGTTCGTGGCGCTGCCGATCCAGCTCAAGCAGCTGACCGACTCGACCTTCGCGGTGGGCCTGGTCGGCGCGTTCGAGCTGGTGCCGCTGGTGGTGTTCGGCCTGTGGGGCGGTGCCCTGGCGGACGCGCTGGACCGGCGGCGCCTGGTGCTGCTCAGCGAGGCCGGGCTGGCCCTGCTGTCGGCGCTGCTGCTGGCCAACGCGCTGCTGCCGCACCCGCTGCTGTGGCCGATCTACCTGGTCGCGGCGCTGACGGCGGCGCTGGCCGGGCTGCAGCGCCCGGCGCTGGACTCGATGGTCCCCCGGGTGGTGGCGCACGACCAGCTGCCCGCCGCGTTCGCCCTCAACTCGCTGTACCGCAACGTCGCCTCGGTGGCCGGCCCGCCGCTGGCGGGCGTGGTGGTCGCGGTGGCCGGCGCCCGCAGCGCCTACGCGCTGGACGTGCTGACCTTCCTGCTCTCGCTGGCGCTGATCGTCCGGATGCGGCCGGTGCCGCCCGCCGAGAGCGCCGAGGCCCCCTCGCTGCGCACCATCGGCCAGGGCTTGGCGTACGCCTGGAGCCGCAAGGACCTGCTGGGCACGTACGCGATCGACCTGGTGGCGATGGTGTTCGCCTACCCGGTGGCGCTGTACCCGTTCCTGGCCGCGGAGCTGGACGCGGAGTGGGCGCTGGGCCTGCTGTACGGGGCGACGGCGGCCGGGGCGCTGGTGGTGGCGGCCACCGGCGGCTGGACGGCCCGGGTGCACCGGCACGGCCGGATGCTGCTGTTCGCGGCGCTCGGCTGGGGCGGGGCGGTGGCGCTGGCCGGGCTGGTCGGGAACATCTGGCTGGTGCTGCTGTTCCTGGCGCTGGCCGGCGGGGCCGACCAGGTCAGCGGGGTGGCCCGGTCGACGATCTGGAACCAGTCCATCCCCGACGGGCTGCGCGGGCGGCTCGCCGGGGTGGAGGTGCTCTCCTACTCGGTGGGCCCGCAGCTGGGCCAGGTGCGGGCCGGCGGGATGGCGGCGCTGGCCGGGGTGCGCGGCTCGATCTGGGCCGGTGGCGCGCTGTGCGTGCTGGGCGTGCTGGCGCTGACCGCGGCGATCCCGAGGCTGCTGGCCTGGGACTCGCGCACCGACCCGCACGCGCTGGCGGTGCGGGACCAGCACGAGCGCCAGGCCGCCGGCGTCTCCTGACGGTCCGTCAGCCCTTGGGCTCGTCGTCGTTCCAGCGCGGGTCGTCCCGCCACTCCTGGTTCCGCTCGGCGGCGGTCTCCAGGGCGTGCGCGGCCTCCTCCCGGCTCGCGTACGGGCCGAGCCGGTCCTTGGCCGGGCAGTCCGGGCCCTCCTCGACCTTGCCGTGCTTGATGCAGTAGAACCACTCCCCGGTTGCCCGGTGGGCTTGCGGCCGAACGCCATCGTCTGGTCTCCCGTCCTGGTGGGCGCCGCGGCGGGCGGGCCGCGGCGGTCGGTGGTGATCCTTTCCCGCCGCGGCGGCCCTACACGCGGCCGGGGGCGGGCGGGCGGCGGCCGATACACTCGCCGTCATGGCTCTGGTACCCGGCACGCTGTCCCCCACCCGCAAGGTCCCCGCGCACATCGCGCGTCCGGAGTACGTCGGCAAGCCCGCGCCGACGCCGTACACCGGCCCCGAGGTGCAGGACGCGGAGACGATCGAGAAGATGCGGATCGCCGGCCGGATCGCGGCGCGGGCGATGGCCGAGGCGGCGAAGCTGATCGCCCCCGGCGTCACCACCGACGAGCTGGACGCCGTCGCGCACGCCTACATGTGCGACCACGGCGCGTACCCGTCGGACCTCGGCTACCGGAGCTTCCCGAAGTCGATCTGCACCTCGATCAACGAGGTGATCTGCCACGGCATCCCGGACTCGACGGTGCTGCGGGACGGCGACATCGTGAACATCGACGCCACCGCGTTCATCCACGGCGTGCACGGCGACCTGAACGCCACCTACCTGTGCGGCGAGGTGGACGAGGAGTCCCGGCTGCTGGTCGAGCGCACCGAGGAGTCGCTGAACCGGGCGATCAAGGCGGTCAAGCCGGGCCGACAGGTCAACGTGATCGGCCGGGTGATCGAGTCGTACGCCAAGCGCTTCGGCTACGGGGTGGTGCGCGACTTCACCGGCCACGGCATCAACACCTCGTTCCACTCCGGCCTGATCATCCCGCACTACGACAGCGACCGGGCCACCCAGGTGATCAAGCCCGGGATGACCTTCACCATCGAGCCGATGCTCACCCTGGGCAGCTACGACTATGACATCTGGCCGGACGGCTGGACGGTGGTCACCAAGGACCGCAAGCGCACCGCCCAGTTCGAGCACACCCTGCTGGTCACCGCGGACGGCGCGGAGGTCCTCACCCTGCCCTGACGCCCGCCTCGCCGACCGCCCTGACGGCGCGTCACAGCGGCCCGCCACCCCGTGCGGTACGGGGTGGCGGGCCGCTGCCGTGCGCCGTCGTTCCTGCGGGCCGGCCGGGCGGCCGGTTCAGCCGATCAGCCACTGCTCCTGGGCCACCGCGCCGACCTCGGTGCACGCGTCGGTCAGCACGTCCAGCACCCGCAGCGGGTCCGGCAGGGGCTGCTCGGGGCCGCGCAGCCAGCGCACCTCGGAGCCGTCCGGCAGCGCGGCCGGTGGGACGAGGGTGTACGAGCCGCGGCAGTGCCAGCGCAGGCCGGGGTGCTCGGAGACGGTGTCGGGGGTGGAGTCCAGCGCGCTGGTCCACCACTCGTCCTCGTCCTGCGGGGTGCCGCGGGTCGCGGTGAAGAAGAGGTAGCGGTCGGCGCCGACCGCGGCGACCGGGCCGCCCACGCCGAGCGCGTCCAGCCGCCGCAGGGCGAGCACGCCCGCCTCGGCCGGCACGTCCAGCACGTCGTGCGCGCGGCCGGTGGCGGTGACGAAGTTCGCCTCCGGCTCCCGGTCGAGCCAGCGCGCCACCTGCTCGGCGTCGGTGGTGGCCTGGGACTGCCAGGCGAAGGAGAGCGGGTGCTGGGCCGGGGCCGGACAGCCGACCCGGTCGCACGAGCACCGGTGCCCGGCCGGGTGCGCCGCGGGCGCCACCGGGAAACCCGCCCCGGCCGCCCCCAGCAGCAGATCCAGCCTCGCGGCCGCGTCCCCTCCGGCACCGGGGCGGTCCCGCCGCTCCCGCCGCCACCAGGACGTCCACCTGCTGCTGGTTTCCATCTGGCCCCTTCCGCACGCACCTGTCCGAGTCGCCGTGCCAGGTACGGCACGGCCACCGACGCAACAACCGACGCCAACGCACGGAGCCGCTCGCTGCTTCCCGGAGGGGTGCACCGCGCGCGGGGGCGTCCTGCCGTCGACCGGGCCGGGGTCTCCGGGCGGCCGACGTCCGGGGTCGGGTACGGGGCGCGAGAGTCGCGCCCGGCGGGCGGACGCACCTCGGTGCGCCCCGCCCGACCCGTACGGGCCCGCGGACCCGGGTGAACCCCGGGGGCGTACGTAGCAGGATAAGGCTCCCGGAACCCTCCGGATGACCGGGAGCGGTGCCGCCCCCGTCACACCCGCCCCACACCCCCGGCCCGGAACGGACGTACCCGGGCGGTCCGCCTCCCCGGCGGCGCGCCTACCCTTGGTCGGGTGAAGAGCGCCGACACCGAGTTCACCGGGGGCCCGCTGGACGGCCGGGTCCTGCCGGTCCTGCTGGGCATGATGCACAGCGTCCCCAAGGTCTACCGGGTGCCCGTCCCCGCGCACGGGGACACCCCGGCGACCACCCTGGTCTACCGCCGCGCCAAGGAGCACGGCCCCAAGGGGCGCTACCGCTGGCGCTACGAGTACGACCCCGAGGGCTGACCCGGCCCCGCTCGCCCCCGTCGCCTCAGTCCTCCTCGGCCAGGATCAGGTAGAGCTTCTTCTTCGCCTCGGCCAGCACCGCGAGGCCCTTGGCCCGCTGCTCCTCGGTGCCGGTCGTCATGACCTGCCGCACCGCCTGGTCCACCGCCGCGAGCGCGATGCCGACCTCCTGCACGGCCTCCCAGTCGCCCTGCCGACCGGCCTCGTCCCACGGGGACTCACCGGCCCGCTCGGCCTCGGCCAGGCCCTGCTCGGTCAGTTCGAACAGCTTCTTGCCGGACTCCTCGTTGGCCTTGATCAGCCCCTCCTCCTCCAGCATCTGGAGCGTCGGGTACACCGAGCCCGGGCTGGGCCGCCAGACCCCGCCGGTGCGCTCACCGATCTCGGTGATCATCTCGTAGCCGTGCATCGGCCGCTCCCGCAGCAGCGCGAGCAGCGAGGCCCGCACGTCACCGCGCCTGGCCCGCCCACCGCGCCGACCACCTCCGTGCCCGCGCGGCCCGTGCCCGCCGAACCCCCGCCCGCGCGGCCCGAACCCGGGCCCGAACGGCGGCATCGGCCGCCCCGGCGCCCCGAACGGCCCGAACGCGGCCCGCCCCTCGAACTCGTCGACCCCCTCACCGGGCACCCCCGCACGCCCCGGCCGCCCCGGGCCCTCGGCCCAACGACGCCGGCCTTCTCCACCAAAACGCTTGTCGTAACGCATGACGAACACCTGTCTTTCCACAGTGCGGACGCTCCGACTACCGAAGCATCTCGATACCTCAACGATATATCGCTAACTATCGGATGGCAACCAGTTCCGACGCGCCCGTCTCCGACCTGCGGCAGCGGAGGTGGACGGTGTGTCATCGAAGTCGGACTGCTGCCGGGAATCGACCGAGGTGACATCGCCCCATGGCCCAGCCGATCTGGTCCTGCCTCTTCGGCCGGCGGTCGGCTCGCCGCTCTGCCGAGGTGACGGACAGCGAGCTGATCGTTGACCTGCGCGATCGGCAGATCGAGACTCGGGGCGTCTCCGAGGTGATCGACAGCCACGTCCGTTCCGCCTGCCGTCGTGGGACGATCACGCGTATGACGCCCACCCCGCAGTCACCCGCTGTCGTCCACATACGCCTGCTGGCCGGTCACGCATCCTCCGGGCGCCCGGTGTTCGAGGTGCTGCCCGCGCGGCCGCGGGAGTCGGGCTCGTTCGAACTGGCCGGCAGCCCGGGCCTGGTGCTCGGATGTGCGGCTGGCGACGTGCTCCGGGTCGGCGAGGAAGGGGAGTTCGAGGTCGTCGAGCGGGGCGGAAACCTGTGCGTTCAGGCCTATCGACAGGGCCGCTTCACCCCCGAGTCCTTCGCGGAGCTCAGGAGGGCGGTCGACGTCCTCGACGGCCTGGCCGAGGCACCACCGGACCTGCGCTTCGTCGTCGCCACCGTCAGCCGCTCGGTCGGCCTGCCCGTGATCGAGCAGCTCATGGACAGCTGGGCCGCGAGCGACCACGGCATCGAGTGGTGGATCGGAAACGGCGACCGGGAGAACGCCGCTCCCTGAACCCGGCGCCGAAGGGCGGGTGCCGGGTGGCCGTGAGCGGGCTCTCGCAGCTCCCGCCCGCACTCCGGGCCCGCCGCTCGGCGGGTCCTCCCCGGCGGCCTCGGGCAGTTGACGGCCGAGGTCGTCCCGGGCCAGGCCGCCGGGCGGAACCGGGACGTCTCGAACGCGTCGTTCGCAGCATCCCGGACGCGGCGGTGGTCATGCCGGTGAACTCGGCTCTGCCGACGGTCCCATGGCCGGGGCTGACCGTGGCGTCCGGGCGGCGCCCAGCCGGTCTGCGTCACCTCGCCCGGCGTGGAAACCGTCAGTTCTCCGGACCGGCATATGACCGCCGGGCCGATCGCGTGGGGGGGAACCACAGGCGGACACACCTCTACCGGACACGCGCGGGGGCTGCGGCTGAGGGTGCGTCACACTCCGGGCGGAGCGCGGGGGAGATCCGGTGGCGGCGGGCCGGTCGGGGGGGTGGCCCGGGTGTCGTGGTGGGTGCCCGGCCAGGGGTGCGGTGCACGACGGACAGCTCGATCGGCGAACCGGCCGACATCACCGCGGAGTTGGTGCGGGCCTGCTGCGCGAGCAGCATCCCGATCTGGCCGGGTTGCCGCTCGTGCTCGGTGCGCGGGGGTGGGACAACCAGCTTTGGTGGCTCGGTGACGGGCCGGCCGTGCGGCTGCCCTGGGCGACCGGGTCGGCGGACGCGCTGCTGTGCAAGGAGCACGCCTGGCTGCCCGGGCTCGCGCCGGAGCTGCCGCTGCCGGTGCCCGTGCCGCAGCGGTTGGGTGAGCCGTCCGCGCGGTTCCCGCGGCCCTGGATCGTCACCACCTGGCCGCCCAGCGCGCCCTGGTCCGCCTGCTGATCGGGCACGCCGGCGAGCACGGCCGCCCCGGCGGCAAAGCCGGTTGGGGTCCGCCCGCCCACGCCCCGCTGAACCGGCTGCTCGCCACCGCCGCGGGCTGACCCGCCGTCCGACACGGGCCCGTGCCACTCCCGCCGACCCGTTCGGACCCACTACCGTGACGCCATGGCAGCCGAACACGACCTCGACGCCCTGCTCTCCGGCCTGCGCCCCGTCCGCAACCCGGGCCGCTACGTCTACTGCACCCTCCCCGGGCGGGTGCCCGCCGGGCTGCGGCCGGTGGTGACGGTGGCCGAACCCGAGGGGGTGACCTTCGTGGTCGCCGAGGAGGAGGCCGACGCGCTCGGCCTGCCGTACACGTACGTCGCCGCCTGGCTGACCCTGCGGGTGCACTCCGCGCTGGAGGCGGTCGGGCTGACCGCCGCCGTCGCCACCGCGCTCGCCGACCGCGGGATCAGCTGCAACGTGGTGGCCGGTTTCCACCACGACCACCTGTTCGTGCCCGTCCACGAGGCCGACCGGGCCCTGGAGGCGCTCAACTCGCTCTCGGCGCCCCGCTCCTGACCCCTCGGACCGGCCGGGCCCCGGCACCCTGGCCCCGGCGGCCGGGGCGGGTGACAATCCGGGGGAAGGCCCCGCCGGTCCGGACGAGAGGGACGCCGTGTCAGCCGATCCGCAGCAGCCTGCCACCGACTGGACCGCCGCCACCGCCACCGCACTGGGGGCCCTGCTCGGAGCGGCGGTGGACGGCGGGCAGTTCCCGGGCGGGGTGCTGGTGGCCGGTCAGGCCGGGGCGGGCCGGACCGTGGTCAGCCGCGGGGTGGTCGCCCCCGAGTGCGGCGACGCCCGCCCCGACGAGCACACCCGCTACGACCTGGCCTCGCTGACCAAGGTGCTCGCCACCTGGCCGCTGGTCGGCACCGCCGTCCGCGCCGGGCTGCTCGACCTGGACGCCCCGCTGCGCGCCGCGCTGCCCCAGCTGCCTTCGCCGGGAAGCGAGTTGACGGTGCGCCAGCTGCTGAACCACACCTCGGGGCTGCTCCCGCAGACCGGCCTGGCCCGCTACCAGCACAGCGGGCGGCCGCTGATCGAGCATCTGTGCGCCGAACCGCTGGTCTCGGTGCCCGGCGCGCACCACCGGTACATCGACCGGGGCTTCATCCTGCTCGGCCTGCTGCTGCCCGAACTGCTGGGCCGACCACTGGCGGTGCTCGCCGACGCGCTGTGGCGCGGACTCGGCCTGGACGCCACCGCGTACGGCCCGCTGCCGCGCGACGCCCGGCTCGCGCCGACCGAGCAGCGGCTGCGCGGCGCGCCCCGGACCTGGGGCATCCCGCACGACCCGAGCGCGGCCCTGCTCGGCGGGGTGGCCGGGCACGCCGGGGTGTTCTCGTCCGCCGCCGACCTGGCCGCCTTCGCCGAGCACCTGCTCGCCCCGTCCGGCCCGCTGCCCGAGTGGTTCGCGCTGAGCCGCCGCCCGCTGGTCCCCGTCGAACCGGACCTGGCCCGGGGCCTGGCCTGGATCGTCACCGCGAAGGGCTCGGTCGCCTACCACCACGGCTTCACCGGCACCAGCCTCTACCTCGCCCCGCGCACCCGCCGCTTCGTGGTGCTCTGCACCAACGCCGTCTACCACGGCTGGGACCGCACCCGGCTGGCCGAGCTGCGCGCCCGCGCGCTGCGCTCCCTACTGCCCGGCGGCTGACCGCGCGGCACCCGGCGGCCGGGCGGGAAACGGGCGGGACCGGGCGGGGCCGGGCAAGAAACGGGCGGGGGCGGACGGGGGCGGGTTCACCCGGACGGAGTCGCCCGAATGCCCGGGGGCGGACGGGGGCGGAGGGTCGGGGCAAGACCTGCTTCGGCCTAGGAGGTTCCATGAGCTCGTCTGTCGGTCCGACCGCGACACCGCCCGCCGGTTCCCGCACCGGTGGTACCACCGGTGGTCCCCAGGGCCACCGGAACAAGGGCTGGGTCTCCGGGATGGTGCTGTTCGCGGGTGTGGTGATGCTGGTCAACGGCATCCTCGAGGTGTTCCGCGGGATCATGGCGATCGCCGAGGACGACGTCTTCGTCAGCACGCCGCGGTACGTCTTCCGGTTCGATCTGACCTCCTGGGGCTGGATCCACCTGGTGATCGGCGCGCTGGTCGCGCTGGCCGGCTTCTTCGTCATCCAGGGCGCGGCCTGGGCCAGGATCGTCGGTATCTTCCTGGCCGCGCTGAGCCTGATCGGCAGCTTCCTGGCGCTGCCGTACTACCCGCTGTGGTCGCTGGTGATCATCGCGCTGGACGTGTTCGTGATCTGGGCGCTGTGCGCCTACCGGGAGGACTGAGCCGCCGCCCGGACTGCCCTACGGGTACGCCGTGGGGGCCCGCGGGCCCGCTCCTCCGGGGGCGGGCCCGCGGGGTTGTGCGCCGCCGGGTGTGGGGGCGGCCGGCGGCGTCACCCGGGGCGGGTCACCTGTTGAGCACGGCCACACCCGCCTGGGCGAACTGCTCGTCCTGGTCCGCGCTCGGAGCACCGGCCACGCCGACGGCCGCGATCGGGGCGCCCTTGACCTGGACCGGGGCGCCGCCGCCCAGGAACAGGGTGCCGGGGATGTCCTTCAGGTTCGGGGCCTGGGCCAGGCGCTTGACCAGCTCGGAGGTCGGCGCGTTCCAGGACACCGCGGTGTACGCCTTGCGCTCGGCCGACTCGAAGGACTGCGGGCCCGAGCCGTCGCCGCGCAGCTCGACGATCACGCTGCCGTTGCGGTCGACGACGGCGACGGAGACCTTCTGACCGGCCTTGGCGGCGGCGTCCAGGCTGGCCTGGGCGGCCTTGGTGGCGGCCTCGACCGTCAGGTGGGTGGACTGGAAGGTGTTCTTGTTCTGCACGTCGGCGTGGACGGCGCCGGCCGGGGCCGCCTGCGGGGTCTCGGCGCTGGCGGAGACGGCACCGACGACGCCGGCACCGACCGCGACGACCGTGACGGCACCGGTGACGACGCGGGTGCGGGTGCTCAGCTTCTTCATTTTCGGCTCCTGTATCGGGTGTATCGGGCGCATCGGGGATCGGGAGGGGGTTCGTTCGGCGCCGGATCGCGGTGCGCTCCGGCCTCGCCATCCATGTTTCGCCCCGGCACCCCCTCCCCGGATCGGCGAACCGGCTCGCTCTGCGGCGCATGATGGACGACATCCGTGTCAACCGATCGGTGGATGTGCGGGCCGCCGTCCCGGTCCACCATCGCTATGACGGGCGTGACGCAGCGTGATGCTCCGCGAGCGGAGGTGACGCGCCGTGCGCCCGTCGGGAGGCCCGGGGCGTGCCGATGGCACGTCGGCGACACGTCGGCGGCACGTCGGCGACACGTCGGCGGCACGCAGGCAGCACGCCGCCGGGAACGACGAGGACGAAGGAGGCAGCCATGATGCGTCAACCCCTGTCCCGGGCCGTCGACCCAGACGCGGGCTGGCTCACGGTCGTCATGCGGCTGGCCTTCGTGCTGCTGCTCGGCACCTCGCTGGCGAGGTACCTGGCGCACCACCTGTACAGCCCGCTGACGCCGTGGGTGGTGGGCCTGAGCCTGGCGCTGGCCGTGGGCCACCTGTCCGGGCTGTCCGAGCGGCGGCAGCCCTGGCTGGCGGCGGTGCTGGCCAGCTGGGCGGTGCTGGTGCTGATGGCGCCGAGCTTCGCCTGGTGCGCCGTCCCGCTGGTGTACACGGTGCTCCGGGCGCTGCCGCCGCGGGCCGCGATCCCGCTGGTGACGGCGCTGACGGTGCTGGTGGTGGTCTCCGAGCTGCGGCTGCCCGGCGGCTTCGACCCGACGATGCTGCTGCTGCCCCCGGCCGTCGCCGCGCTGGCCACCGCGGTGTTCCTGTACATGCAGCGGCAGGGCGCCCGGCAGCGGAAGCTGATCATCGACCTGATCCGCACCCGGCGGGAGCTGGCCGCGGTGGAGCGCCGGCAGGGCGCGCTGGCCGAGCGGGAGCGACTGTCCGTCGAGATCCACGACACCCTCGCCCAGGGCCTGTCCAGCCAGCGGATGCTGCTCCAGGCCGCGGAGCGGACGTGGGAGCAGGACCCGGCGGCGGCCCGCGGCCACGTCCGGACGGCCGCCGCGATCGCCGCGCGGAACCTCGCGGAGGCCCGCCGCTTCGTCCACGACCTGGCCCCGGCCGACCTCGCGGAGCAGGGCACCCTGGAGGACGCGCTGGCCGCGCTGGCCGACCGGGAGGCCGCCGAGAGCGGCCTGGCCGTCCGCTTCCACCTGGACGGGGCCCCCGCGCCGATGCCGGTCGCCGCGCAGTCCGCGCTGCTGCGGATCGCGCAGGGCGCGCTGGCCAACACCAGGGAGCACGCCCGGGCCGAGCACGCCTCGATCACGCTGTCCTACCTGGGCGACCAGGCGGTGCTGGACGTCGCGGACGACGGCTGCGGCTTCACCCCGGGCCGGTCCGGGCGGGGCGAACGGCCCGGGCGGGACGGGCCCGGCGAACGCGGCGAGCCCGGCACGCCCGGCGGACGCGGCGCGCACGGCGCGCACGGCGGACGCGGCGAACGGTCGGTCGGCGGGAACCGGGGGCACGGGCTTCCGGCGATGCGGGCCCGGCTGCGCCAGCTCGGCGGCACGCTCACCGTCGAGTCCGCCCCGGGCGAGGGCACGGTGGTCTCCGCGGCCGTCCCGCTGGAGGGCCGCTGAGCAGCGACCCGGCGGCGGCGCTCGGCCGCGCCCGCGCAGGCAGTCCGGCGGTGGTCCGGCGTCAACCCGGCGTCAACCCGGCGTCGACCCGGCAGCGAGTCGGCAGCGAGTCGGCAACCGTCCCGGCGGCCACCCCGGCCGATAGCGTCGGTCGGCGGGAACGCCCGGCCGAGGGCGACCTCCGGGCCCGGGGCCCCACGGCGAGGACAACACGGAAGGAGCGGGTTCATGAACGACACCGTCCGGCTGGTCATCTGCGACGACCACGCCATGGTCCGGGCCGGGCTGCTGGCCCTGCTGTCCAGCGACCCGGCGATCGAGGTGGTCGGCGAGGCCAGCACCGGCGAGGAGGCGGTCTCGTTGGCCGCCGCCCTCCGGCCGGACGTGGTCCTGATGGACCTCCAGTTGGGCGGCGGCATCGACGGCGTGGAGGCCACCCGGCGGGTGCTCGCCGGGCCCGGGGAGAGCCACGTCCTGGTGCTGACCACCTTCGACACCGACACCGACGTCAGCCGGGCGATCAACGCGGGCGCCACCGGCTACCTGCTGAAGGCCGAGAAGCCGGAGGAGCTGTTCGCCGCGATCCGCGCCGCGGCGGCGGGCCGGCCCGCGCTCTCCCCGCCGATCGCCTCCCGGGTGATGGCCCAGATGCGCTCCCCGCTCCCCCAGCTCACCGACCGCGAGCAGGACATCCTGGACCAGCTCGGCCAGGGCCTGGGCAACAGGGAGATCGCCCGGGCGCTTTTCATCAGCGAGGCGACGGTCAAGACCCACCTCGGCCGGATCTACGCCAAGCTCGGCGTGGACACCCGCTCCGGCGCGGTGGCCATCGCCAAGGAGCGCCGTCTGCTGCGCTGAACTCCCGCCATCCGTCCGCTCCTTGACAACCGAACAGGCCGGCGAGGCACCAGCCGCGCCCCAACAGCCGCCCCAACAGCCGCCCCAGCCAAGGAAACTGACGATCCGGTGACAACTGGGAGGTGCAGAAGTCCCGGGAGAGGGGTAACCACACGGGGCCCGCCGGTGTGACGCGAACGCGTAAGGAACGCGCCACACCCCGCTCACCCTCCCCTCGCCGGCCTGTCGTCCGGGCGCGACACGGTGTGGCCGGAACCGACGTCACGAAAGGCGGACGCGCCCCATGCCGACCGCACCACCCCCGCAGGCGCCGCCGCGCCGCCTCGGGGAGCACGGCCTCGCCTGGGTGTTCCTGCTCCCCTCGGTCGCCGTCTTCGCCCTGTTCATCGGCTATCCGCTCGGGCGCACCCTCTACCTCAGCGCACACGCCAACGACCTGTTCGGCGCGCCCTCGCGCTACGTCGGCCTGCGGCACTACACCGACCTGCTGGCCTCGGCCGAGTTCCGCGACACCCTGCTCACCACCGCCCTGTTCGTACTGCTGACGGTGGTGCCCGGGGTGCTCGGGCGCTGCTGCTGGTGCTGCTGCTGGAGAGCCGGATACGTGGCGTCCGGCTGCTGCGCTCGGCCTTCGCGCTGCCGTTCGCCTTCTCGGTGGCCAGCGCCTCGGTGGTCTTCTCGGTCTTCTACAACCCGGCCAGCGGGGTGCTCAACGGGCTGCTGTCGCAGTTCCACCTGGGCCCGGTCGGCTGGCTGACCGACTCCCGGTACGCGCTGCTCTCGGTCGCCGCGTCCACGGTCTGGATGAACCTGGGCTACAACGTGCTGGTGCTCTCGGCGGGCATCGGCTCGATCCCCGCCGAGATCACCGAGGCCGCCCGGCTGGACGGCGCCGCCGGGCTGCGGCTGGCCCGTTCGGTGACGGTGCCGCTGCTCGGGCCCAGCCTGTTCTTCCTGGTCGTGGTCTCCACGGTGAACGCGCTGCAGAGCTTCGGCCAGATCCACATCCTCACCCGGGGCGGCCCGGACGGCTCGACCCGCACCCTGGTCTACTCCGTCTACCAGAAGGCGTTCGCCTACGGTTCCAGCGACTTCGGCACCGCCAGCGCCCAGGCCGTGGTGCTGCTGCTGGTCGTACTGGCCTGCACCGCCGTCCAGTTCGGCGTCCTGGAACGGAAGGTGCACTACGCATGACCACCACGCTCACCGAGACCGGGGCGCCCGCCGGGGCCGCCCCCGCCCGCCCCGCCCGGCGCCGCGCCCACCTGCGCGGGGTGCCGGCCAGGGCCGTGGTCCACCTGGTGCTGCTGGCCGCCGCGCTGACGGTGCTGTTCCCGGTCTACTACGTGTTCGCCGGCGCGCTGATGCGCCCGGACGAGATCGCCGGGTACCCGCCCGCGCTGGTGCCGCACGCGGTCACCGGGCGGAACTTCTCCGGCGCGGTGCACGCGGTGCCGCTGGTCCGCCAGTACGCCAACTCGGTGCTGGTGGCGGGCGTGATCACCGCGGCGCAGCTGTTCACCTCGGTCCTGGCCGCGTACGCCTTCGTGTTCCTGCCGCTGCGCGGCCGTGCGGTGGTGTTCGGGCTGTTCCTGGCCACCCTGATGGTGCCGTGGGAGGCCGTGGTCATCCCCAACTACCTGACGCTGTCGGGCTGGGGCCTGGGCAACACCTACTTCGGGCTGGTGCTGCCGTTCCTGGCCTCCGGCTTCGGGACGTTCCTGCTGCGGCAGTCGTTCCGGCAGTTCCCGGCCGAGCTGCGGGACGCCGCCCGGATCGACGGGGCGGGCCACTGGCGGTTCCTGTGGCGCATCCTGGTGCCGCTGAACCGGCCGGTGCTGGCGGCGCTCGCCGTCTACGTGTTCCTGTCCGCCTGGAACCAGTACTTCTGGCCGTTGATCATCACCCGCACCGCCGAGATGCAGACCCTGCAGATCGGCCTGTCCACGCTGCGCGACTCGGAGATGGCCGACCCGGGGCTGATCCTGGCCGGCGTGGTGCTGTCGCTGCTGCCCACGCTGGCGCTGGTGGTGTTCGGCCAGCGCTTCATCGTCCGCGGCCTGACCGCCGGAGCCGTCCGCTGACGCCCCGCCGGGCACCGCACCCGGGCTCACCCCCGTACCCGCATCCGTACCCGCATCCGCTCGACTCTCCCGGCATCCACCCTCGTAGAAGAGAGAAGCCCCGTGAAGAAGAGTGCCCGCGCGCTCGCCGCCCTGCTGGTGTCCGGCCTGGCCCTGACGGGCTGTAGCTCCGGCGGTTCCGGGGGCGGCGGTGCCTCCGGTGACGCCGCCGCGCCCGCCGCCTCCGCGCTCGACCAGGCGTCCGGGGTGACCACCGTCGAGTTCTGGCACTCGATGACGGGCAAGAACGCCGAGACGCTGACCTCGCTGGTGTCCGCGTTCAACTCCGCGCACCAGGGGAAGATCGAGGTGAAGCCGGTCTTCCAGGGCAGCTACGACGACCTGATCGCCAAGTACAAGGCGTCGGTGCAGCAGAAGGCCACCCCGGCGCTGGTGCAGGTCTACGACATCGGCACCCGCTTCATGATCGACTCCAGGCAGACCGTCCCGGCCCAGGCGTTCGCCGACCGGGACGGCTACCCGCTGGACGACCTCCAGCCCAACATCCGCAACTACTACTCGGTGGACGGCAAGCTCGCCTCGATGCCGTTCAACTCCTCGGTGCCGCTGCTCTACTTGAACGACGACGCCTTCAAGGAGGCCGGCCTCGACCCGGCCCAGCCGCCCACCACGCTGGCCGAACTGGGCGACCTCGCCAAGCGGTTGACCAAGAAGGACGGCAGCGGGCAGACCGTCCGGTACGGCTTCGGCGCGGCGGTCTACGGCTGGTTCGTCGAGGAGCTGCTGGCCGAGTCCGGCTCGCTGTACTGCGACAACGGCAACGGCCGCACCGGGAAGGCGGCCAAGGCCGGCTTCGACACCGCCAAGGGCGCCGAGATCGTCCAGTGGTGGGCCGACCTGATCAAGGGCGGCTACGCGGCCAACACCGGCCGGCAGACCACCGACGCGCAGGCCGCGTTCAAGGCCGGCACGGTGGCCATGCACCTGGAGTCCACCGGCGTGCTGCGCGGCTACACCGAGGCCGCCAAGTTCACCGTCGGCACCGCGCCGTTCCCGAAGACCGCCGCCGGCGACCAGGGCGGCCCGGTCATCGGCGGCGCCTCGCTCTGGGTCTCCGGCCCGGGCCACTCGGACGCGCAGCAGCGGGCGTCCTGGGAGTTCGAGAAGTTCCTCACCTCCCCCGAGCAGCAGGCCGCCTGGCACGTCGGCACCGGCTACTTCCCGGTCAACACCAAGTCGCTGGACGTCGCCGCCGACAAGCAGTGGGTGGCCCAGTACCCGCAGTTCCAGACCGCCATCGACCAGCTCGCCGCCACCAAGCCGACCCCGGCCACCGCGGGCTGCCTGCTCGGCGTGATGCCGCAGGCCCGCAAGGGCGTGGAGACCGCGATCGAGCAGACCGTCTCCGGCTCCAAGACCGCCCAGCAGGCGCTGGCCGACGCCGCCAAGGAGCTCCAGCCCGCCATCGACGGCTACAACTCCTCGGTCGGCTGACCCCGGGGGCCGGGACACGCCGAAGGGCCCGGCCGCGGGTGCGCGGTCGGGCCCTGGAGGCGGAGGGCGGCGGACGAGTCGGCCTGTACGCCGGGTTCTGTCTCCCAGGTCGCTCGCGCGGCCGGGGGAGGCGGCCATCCATCTAGGGCTGCCGTTGCCGACAGCCTCGTGCGGTCTACCCGCGAGCTCGGGCGAGCAGCCCTCGAACACTCGCGCACGGTGCCCGGGGGCACCGATCTTGACCTTGCTCCGAGTGGGGTTTACCGAGCCGGCCGAGTCACCTCGGTCGCTGGTGGTCTCTTACACCACCGTTTCACCCTTACCCGCCGCCGGAGCGGTGGGCGGTCTGCTTTCTGTGGCACTGTCCCGCGGGTCACCCCGGGTGGGCGTTACCCACCACCCTGCTCTGTGGAGCCCGGACGTTCCTCGGCGGGCCCCGAAGGGACCCGACGCGACCGCCCGGCCGGCTCGTCCGCCGTACTGGTCATCGTAGCCGCTCCGGGACGCTCCCCCGCACGGCACCCTCGCGCGGCACCCCTGCCCGGCGCCCCTGCCCGGCGCCCCTGCACGGCGGTCCCGTACGGCGGTCCCGCACGGCGGTCCCGCGCGCCGGTCAGCGGGCGGGGCCGGCGGCGTCCTGGCGGGGGCGGTCCGGCAGCCGGTCGAAGCGGGCGGCGACCCGGGCCGCGGTGCCGGCCGCCCAGGGGGTGGTGGTGACCAGGCCGAGGACCAGGACGGTCAGGCCCAGGCCGGTCACAATCCACCAGCCGGCGTGGGTGGCGGGGGCGAAGCCGCCGGCCGAGGCGACCGCGCTGGTCACCACGGTGCCGATCACCGCGACGCCCAGCGACTGGCCGATTTGCCGGCTGGTGGAGGCCACCGCGGCGGCCACCCCGGACTGGGAGAGCGGCATGCCGGAGACCGCCGAGTTGGTGATCGGGGCGTTCACCAGGCCGAAGCCGATGCCGAACAGCGCGTACGCGGGCAGCAGCAGGAGCGCCGGGGAGTCGGCGGCCAGCCGGGTCAGCAGCAGTCCGCTGGCGGTGATCGCGGCGCCGGCGCCGAGCAGCGGCAGGCGCGGGCCGCGCCCGGCCACGATCCGGCCGGAGAGCGGGGCGGCGAACAGGGTGAGCCCGGCCATCGGCAGCGTCCACAGGCCGGCCACCACCGGGCTGTAGTGGCGGACCTCCTGCAGGTACAGGGTGTTGAGGAACAGGAAGCCGCCGAGCGCGGCGAACGCGCACACCGCGGTGACGGTGGCGCCGGTGAACGGGGCGCTGCGGAAGAACCGCGGGTCGATCAGCGGTTCGGCGACCCGGAGCTCCCAGAGCGGGAAGGCGACCAGCGCGGCGACGGCGGTCACCGCGAGGGCCAGGATGCCGGGCGAGGTCCAGCCGTGCGCCGGGCCCTCGATGATCGCGGCGGTGCCGCAGCCGAGCAGCAGCAGCATCAGCAGCTGGCCGACCGGGTCCAGCCGGCGGGGCCGTGGCGCCCGGGACTCCGGCACGTAACGGAAGGTCAGCAGGCAGGCCGCCAGCCCGACCGGGACGTTGATCAGGAAGATCGACGGCCAGCCCGCGGTGTCCACCAGGAAGCCGCCGATCAGCGGGCCCAGCGCCATGCTGATGCCGACCACGCCGCCCCAGACGCCGATCGCCCGGGCCCGCTCCGCCCGGTCGGTGAAGGTGTTGGTGATGATCGACATCGCCACCGGGTTCATCATCGACCCGCCGACCGCCTGCACCGCCCGGAAGCCGATCAGCCAGCCGAGTCCGGGCGCCAGGCTGCACAGCAGCGAGCCGAGCACGAACAGCACCAGCCCGGTCATGAACACCCGCTTGCGGCCGATCCGGTCGGCCACCGAGCCGGAGAGCATCAGCAGCGAGGCCAGCACCAGCGTGTAGGCGTCGATCACCCACTGGAGGCCGGAGGCGGGCGCGTCCAGGTCGGTGCGGATGGCGGGCAGCGCGATGTTCACGACGGTGTTGTCCAGGCCGACGATGAACAGGCTGAGGCAGCAGATGGCCAGGATCAGCAGCCTGCGGCGGCGGTCCGGCACGGTACTCGGTCGACTCACCGTCCGATCATCCCACCATTTCATGAGCCGACGCTGGAACCGTCCTGCTCCCCCGCCCGGGCCCGGGGCTACCCGTCGGCCGCCAGCGCGAAGCGCACCGTGCGGGTGACCGGGTCGGCCAGGGTGAGCCGGACGGTGACCCGGTGGCCCAGCGGCAGTCGGTCGGCGGCGTCGCACTTGGCGACCACCGCCGGGTCGCGCAGCTGCACGGTGCCCACGGCGGGGTGCCGCTCGTCCACGTCGACCACCACCGCCTCGAACTCCTCGCCCTCCCGGCCGCGCAGCAGCTCGGCCTCCACCAGGTCCACGCAGGCCCGCTCCACCTCGTGGGCCCGCCGGTCGCCGCTCTCCATCAGCCCCGGCACCAGCGGCAGGGTGTCGCGCACCCAGCCGGGCACGTCGGTGCCGCCCGCCACCGCCAGGCAGACCTCCAGCGCGTACCGGTCGCCGAGCCGCCGCAGCGGCGCGGTGCAGTGGCTGTACGGGGCGGCCAGCGCGGCGTGGCCCGGGTCGGCGGGCGGGGCGGTGCCGCGGGCGGTGTCGAAGGCCCGGTAGCCGGCGCCGCGCAGCAGGCCGGTGCACTCGTTGAGGAAGGCGGCGTCGGTGGTGCGGGCCGGGTCGAGGGAGCGGATCAGCGCCGGGTAGGGCAGGTCCTCCGGCCAGTCGACGCCGAGCGCGGCGGCGGTGCGGCGCAGCCGGGCGTACGCGGACTCGGGGGCGGCGGGCAGGGTGCGCAGCAGGCCGATCCCGGCGTCCAGCATCAGCTCGGCGGCGGCCATGCCGGTGAGCAGCGAGATCTGGGCGTTCCAGCCGTCGGCGGGGCGGGGGGCGCGGTAGCCGAGCCGGTAGCCGCCGTTGTCGGCCGTCACCTCCTGCTCGGGCAGCGGCAGGCTGACGCCGCCGCGGTCCCGTTCCCGGGCCTCGCGCAGGGTGCCGATCTCGGCGAGCAGGAGGAGCTGCTCGTCGGCGGCCCCGGCGTCGATCCGGCCCTGGACGGTCGCGTAGTCGAGCCGGCGGCGGGAGCGGACCCGGGCCCGGCGCAGGTCGGCGAGGACCAGCTCGCCGTCGGCGTCCAGGTCGAGCTGCCAGAGCAGGGCGGGGCGCAGTTCGCCGGGCAGCAGGCTGGCCGCGCCCTCGGAGAGCCGGGCGGGGTGCAGCGGCACGTTGCCGTCCGGGAAGTACAGCGTCTGGACCCGGTGCGCGGCCTCGGTGTCGATCGCCCCGCCGGGGGTGACGTACGCGCCGACGTCGGCGATCGCGTAGTGCACCCGGTAGCCGCTGCCCCGGCGGGAGAGCCGCATGGCCTGGTCGAGGTCGCGGGAGTCCGGCGGGTCGAGGGTGAACAGGTCGAGGTCGGTGGCGTCGAACTCCGGCAGCCGGGGCAGCGAGGCCGCCCGGTCGGCCTCGACGAGCACCTCCGGGGGCCAGTCGGTGCGGATCTCCAGACGGGTCCTGAGGTCGGCGAGTTCGGTGTTGATCCTGGCGGTCTGGGCGGCTCGGACGTTGAGGTGTCGGCGCGGCATGGTCGCAGCGTAAGTCGTGGCGGCGCAAAAGTCGTACCGGAAACGGGTTGTGGCGCACGGGAATTGGCAGCGGGGACCGCGCGGGCGGGGTGGGGCGGGAGGCGGGGCGCGGGCAGGTACGGCGGCGTGCGGGCCGGTGGGGCGGGATGCGGGGAGCGGGCGGGCGGGTCGTTAGGGTGGTCGGGTTCGGGTGCCACAGCTTGTTGGAAGAGGATCGCCGTGCTGGTTCTGCTGCCGCCGTCGGAGGGGAAGACCGCGCCGGAGGCGGGTGCGCCGGTGGAGTGGGGCGGGCTGTCGCTGCCGGGGCTGACCGGGGCGCGGCAGCGGGTGCTCGGCGCGCTGGTGGAGCTGTGCGCGGGGGACGGTGAGCGGGCCGCCGAGGTGCTGGGGCTGAGCAAGGGGCTGCGCGGGGAGGTCGGCAAGAACGCGGGTCTGCTCACGGCGGGGGCCCGCCCGGCGGGCGAGGTGTACACGGGGGTGCTGTTCGACAACCTGGGGCTGGCCAAGCTGGACGAGGCCGCGTACGCCCGGGCCGAGCGTTCGCTGCTGGTGTTCTCCGGGCTGTGGGGGGCGGTGCGGATCGGCGACCGGATTCCGCCCTACCGCTGCTCGATGGGCGTCAAGCTGCCGCCGCTGGGCGCGCTCGGCCCGTACTGGAGGGGCGTGCTGGACGGGGTGCTGCCGGAGGTCGCGGACGGGCTGGTGCTGGACCTGCGCAGTTCGGCGTACGCGGCGGCGTGGAAGCCCGCCGGGGAACTGGCTGGCCGGACGGTGACCGTGCGGGTGCTGCAGGAGCGCGAGGTGGACGGGGTGCCGAGGCGCTCGGTGGTGTCGCACTTCAACAAGGCCACCAAGGGCCGGCTGGTGCGCGACCTGCTCGCGGCCGGCCACGAACCGGCCGCGCCCGGCGAACTGGTGGACGCGCTGGAGCAGTCGGGCTACCGGGTGGAGGTCTCGGCGCGCGGCACCGGGCGCAAGCCGTGGCAGCTGGACGTGGTGGTGACGGACGTCCACTGACGTCCCGGCCCGGCAGCGCCCGGGCACCGGCGGTCGGCGCAGGTGGTCAGCGCAGGTGGTCAGCGCACGCGGTCAGCGCAGGTGGGAGGTGTCGTTGAGCAGCCGCAGCGAGGCGTTGCCGTCGCCGTAGTACTGGACGGCGCAGAGCGAGGCCGGGGACAGTTCCATCCGGTGCACGGCGTCCGGCGGGGCGCCCAGGGCCAGCCGGACCAGGGTCTTGATCGGGCTGACGTGCGAGACCACCAGCACGGTCTGCCCGGGGTACCGGGCGGTGATCCGGTCGCGGGCCCGGGCGACCCGGTCGGCCAGCGCGGTGAGCGACTCGGCGCTGCCGGTGGGCGCGGCCTCGGCGAGCCCAGCCAGGTGGTGAGGTCGGCGGGGTGGCGTTCCATCACCTCGGCGAAGGTGAGCCCCTCCCAGTCGCCGAAGTCGAGTTCGCGCAGGTCCTCCTCGATCCGCACCTCCAGGCCGAGCCGGCGGGCGGTGGCCTCGGCGGTCTGCCGGGTGCGCAGCATCGGGGAGGCCACCACGGCCTGCACGGTGCCGCGCGCGGCCAGCGAGTCGGCGGCGCGCTCGGCCTGCCAGCGGCCCTTCTCGGACAGGCCCGGGTCGCTGCCGGTGCTGCCGGAGAAGCGCTTGAGCGGGGTGAGCGGGGTCTCGCCGTGCCGCAGCAGCACCAGGGTGGTGGGGGTGCCGAGGTCGGCGGGCCCGGCCCAGCCGGCCCGGGGGGCGGACGCGGCGGCGGGCGCGGCGGCGGACGCGTCAGGAGCGGACGCGGCGGGCCCGGGCGCGGGTTCGGCCACGGGCGCGGCGGCCCGGGGGGCGGGCTCCCACCGGCGGCCCTGCTTCCCGGCGTCCATCGCCTCGTTGGCGAGCCGGTCGGCGTCCTTGTTGCGCTCGCGCGGAATCCACTCGTACGTGACGTTCCCGGCCGGGAGGACGGCACGGGCCTCGGCGGCCAGCGGACGCATGTCGGGGTGCTTGACCTGCCAGCGCCCGGACATCTGCTCGACGACCAGCTTGGAGTCCATCCGGACCTCGACCCGGGCGTCCGGGTCGAGGTCGCGGGCGGCCCGCAGCCCGGCGATCAGGCCCCGGTACTCGGCGACGTTGTTGGTGGCGCGGCCGATGTACTCGGCGGCCTCGACCAGGATGCGCCCGGTGTCGGCGTCCCGGACCACCGCGCCGTAGCCGGCCGGCCCCGGGTTGCCCCGGGAGCCGCCGTCGGCCTCGACGACGTACCTGGCGCCCGCCACCGGGTCAGACGCCCGACTCGCCGGTGCGGACCAGGATGCGGCCGCAGTTCTCGCAGCGCAGCACCTTGTCGGCGGGCTCGGCCTTGATCGCGTTGAACTCGGTGATCGAGAACTCGGTGCGGCAGCCCTCGCAGCGGCGCTGGTAGAGGCGGGCCGCGCCGGTGCCGCCCTGCTGCTCGCGCAGGCGCAGGTAGAGCTTCATCAGGTCGGCGGGGATGACGTTGGCGATGGCCTCGCGGTCGCGGCGGACCTTGTCGGCCTCGGCGTCGATCTCGGCGAACTTGGCGTCCCGGCGGCCCTCGGCCTCGGCGACCACCACGGAGGAGTGCTCCAGGCGGGCGGTCAGCTCGGTGACCCGGGTCTGCGCGGACTCCAGGCGCTCCATCACCTCCAGGACGATGTCCTCCAGGTCGTCCTGGCGCTTGGCCAGCGAGACGTTCTCGTGCTGGAGGTTCTCCAGGTCCCGGGGGGAGGCGACCGCGCCGGAGTCCATCCGCTGCTGGTTGCGGGCGGCCCGGGAGCGGACCTGCTCGACGTCCGCCTCGGCCTTGGTCTGCTCGCGGGTGGTGTCGCCGAGCTGGGCCTGGGCGGCGACCACCAGGTCCTTGAGGGCGGTGTGGTCGGCGGCGGCCTTGTCGATCTCGGCGTGCTCGGGCAGGGTGCGGCGCCGGTGGGCCAGTTGGTCGAGGCGGGAGTCGATGGCCTGCAGGTCGAGCAGGCGGATCTGGTCGGCGGGCGCGGCGTTCACGCGGCGGGCTCCTGTTGAGTTGGTTCGGCGGGGAAGGTCAGGGGGCGTACGGCATCGGCGCGTGCGCCGTCCACGGGTCGGTGACCCGGGTGGAGACGCGGGTCTCCAGCGGCCAGCCGCGCCGGTCGGCGCGGTCGGTGAGCTCGCGGGCGGCCAGCGCGAGCCAGGGCCACTCGGTGGCCCAGTGCGCGGCGTCGACCAGCGCGACCGGGGCCGCCTCGACGGCCTCGGAGGCCGGGTGGTGCCGCAGGTCGGCGGTGACGTACGCGTCCACGCCGGCCCGGCGGGCCTCGGCCAGGAAGGAGTCGCCGGCGCCGCCGCAGACCGCGACCCGGCGGACCAGCCGCTCCGGGTCGCCGGCGGCGCGGACGCCCGCGGCGGTGGCGGGCAGGCCGGCGGCGACCTGCGCGGCGAACGCGGCCAGCGTCATCGGCTGCGGGAGCTCACCGATCCGGCCGCTGCCGCGGCGGCCCGCCGGGTCGGTCGGGTCGGCCACCAGCGGGCCGGTGACCTTCAGCCCGACGGCCTCGGCGAGGGCGTCGGAGACGCCGGGGGCGGCGTGGTCGGCGTTGGTGTGCGCGACGTGCAGGGCGACGTCGTGCTTGATCAGGGTGTGCACGGCCCGGCCCTTGGCGCCGGTCGCGGCGACCGTGGTGGTGCCGCGCAGGTAGAGGGGGTGGTGGGTGACCAGCAGGTCGGCGCCCCACTCGACGGCCTCGTCCACCACGGCCTGCGCGGGGTCGACGGCGAACAGCACCCGGCGGACCTCCGCCCCGGGATCGCCGCAGACCAGGCCCACCGCGTCCCAGGACTCCGCCCACTGCGGCGGGTAGACCTCTTCGAGCACGGCGATGACGTCGGACAGTTTCGGCACCTGTCGAGACTACCGCGTGCCGCGGCCCGGCCCGGCCCCGCTCCCGGATGCGGACCGGCCCCCGCCGTCGTACACCTGCGCGTCAACCGGGCGGCGGGGCGCTGCGGCGGGCGGCCCGTCGCCCCCGAACCGTTCGCCGCCCGCCGCTCCCCGGGCGCACCGGACCGGCCGGGCGCAGGCGAAAACCGCACCCGATCACCCTTA
Organism: Kitasatospora fiedleri; assembly: GCF_948472415.1. NCBI lineage: Bacteria > Bacillati > Actinomycetota > Actinomycetes > Kitasatosporales > Streptomycetaceae > Kitasatospora > Kitasatospora fiedleri. Next base: position 2,356,153 of record NZ_OX419519.1, read on the forward strand.
CGGGTGAAGTGACCCGGGCGGTGTTGAGTCACACCCGCCCCGAAAGTACCTTCTAGTCCTGCGAACGGGAGTTGCTCGACCAGGGGGGTCGAAAAAGGCGACCGGCCGGAATTCCGCCCGGAATTCGGCGGGCGCCGCCGAGCCTCCCGTGACTTCCGCAGGCCGTTCGGTCGAGTCCACCGCGAAGGGGTGTGGAGCAGATGGGGGCGGACACACCGCTGCGCAGGACAGGGGGGCCGGGTCCGGTCGACGACGAGCCGGGTGTGGACGGCACGTCGGTGGAGGTGGCACGGGCGACCGCGACCGGCAGCAGGGCCCGGGGAGGCGGCGGCGACCGGACGGTCGCGGCCGGGGTCCCCTGCTGCACGGTCCGGCCGCCCGGCCGCGAGCCCCGGGGTCGGGCCCGGGACCGTGGTCGGGAGTGGGGTCCGGGTCGGGGTCGGGGGTGGGACGCCGGCGCGGCCTCCCCGGTGGCGGTCGAGGTGCTCTGCGCGGTCGCCTCGGCCGCCGCCGACCGGGGAATTCCGCGTGACGCGAATGCGCACGACGGCGCGCGGAAATCGTCCGGGGAATTCGGCACCGCCCGGATCGGCGACGGGGACGGGGACGGGGACGGCGAACAATTCCGGCGGATCGCTGTGGAAATCCGTCCGGCCACCACCGGAATTCCCGGACCGGCGATCCCCACCGACCGGGCAGCCGGGTGGGGCACCACTGCGGCGCGATGCTCGGCGGCGGCCCGGGCGAGCACCTGCCCGACTGCCGACCGCCCCGGGTGGCCGACCCCGTCGAGGGGGCGGGATCGACCACCGGCGGCAGACCGCTGCCACCCCCGGGCCCGGCACCCGGCACGGCGGCTGCTTCGAAAGCGTACGCGGTGTGGGTGACGGCGGCCGGAGACCTGCGCCCGGCCCGGTGGCGGCCTGCCGGAGGGCCACCGGGACAGGACGTCGAGGGTGGGGTGCGCCCCGGCAGCGACCGGGCCACCGCTGCCCCGGGGGCACACGTCGAGGCTGACCGGCACGGCGTCGCGCCGCGCACCCTCTCCCCCGGCCACGTGCGGACCGTTCCGCACGGCGGCCCGTCCCTGATCGGCCCCCGCCCGCACTCCCTCCCGGCAGGCCGAGGGTCCCGCCCGGGCCGACCGGCCACGCCGGACGGACCCCTGCCGAAAGGCCACCGATGAGCACGCAGACCACGCACCTCGCGCTGCGACGCTTCGGCTTCGCCTTCGCCGGTGACGGCTCGCACGCCGCGTGCCTCGCGGCCGGGGCCGACGGCGGCTGGTACGTGGAGAGTTGGCGGCTGCCCGACGACGGGCCCGCCGTGCCGACCGGGTTGCCGTTCGCCCAGGGGCTGCGTGCGCAGGTGGTGGCGCTGCCGGACGGCCGGGTGTTGGTGTGTCGGCCGGCCGGGGAGGGGCACGCGGTGGTGCTGCTGGCGGCCGGGGAGCCGGAGGAAGTGCCGCTGGCGGACGTCCGGTTGCCGGCGCTGCGGATGCTCGCGTTGCCGGGGGTGGCGGTGTCCGGGGCGGGGCCGGTCGCGGTGCTGGTGGGGACGGACGCCCGGCCGTGACCTCGGTGTGGCTGCTGGCCGCGGACGGGTCCGCGCCGCGGGCGGTCGCGGAGCTGCCGGGGGTGCACGGCGGCGGGGTGTGGCTGGACGCGGCGGGACGGCTGCTGGCCCTGGACCGGCTGGCCGGGGGCCGGTTGCGGACCGTGGTGCTGGATCTCGAACAGGGCGTCACCACCCCGCTGTTGGAGCTGGGCGAGGACAGCAACGACCGGCTGGTGCTGTTCGACCCGGCGACGGGTTTCGGGATGCTGCGCAGCGACGCCCCGGGCCGGGACCGGCTCGGCTGGGGGCTGATCGGCGGCGCGGAGCCGGTGCGCTTCCCGGACTGCCTGCACCGGCCGGATCGGCTGCTGCGGCCGGTGGCCGCGGCACCGGGGCGGCCGGGGCAGCCGGACGCGGAGCCGCAGGTGGTGCTCCAGGTGGACCACGGCGCGGCGTCCGCGCTGGTGCTGTGGCGGGCGGGCGAGAAGCGGCTGCGTCCGCTGCCGGTGCCGCCGGGACGGCTGGGCGGGGTCGGGCACTGGTCGGCGGCGGGCCTGCGGATGCCGTACTCGGCGCCGGACCGCCCCGCGGCGCTGGCCACCCTGGACGTGGCGGCGCTGCTGGCCGCCGAGCCGCGCGCGGGGAGCGCCCCGATGGCGCTGCCGCTGACGCTGGCCCCGCTCAACGGCGGTGCGCCGCAGGCGAGTCCGGGTCCGACGACAGCACCTGCGCCCCCGCCCGCGCCCGTGCCCGCGCCGACGGCGGCCGGGGCGGGCTGGCGGCTGGACGGGTCGGCCCCGCCCGGGGACGGCGGCCGGTGGCGGTCGGCGCAGTGCCTGGAGCTGGCGGGTCCGGCCGGTCCGATCGAGGCGGTGGTGTACGGCGGCGAGTCCTGGCTGTCCGCGCCCCGCCTGGTGCTGGCCCTGCACGGCGGCCCGGCGGACGCCTGGCGGCTGGAGTTCGACCCGGCGCTGCAACGGATGGCGGCGGACGGCCTGGCGGTGCTGGCCCCGAACCAGCGCGGCTCGACGGGGTACGGCCCGCAGTACGCGGCGGCGATCCACGGCGCGTGGGGCGGGCCGGACCTGGAGGACGTGCTGGCCCTGCTGGAGCGCGTCGCCGGACAGCGGGCGGCGCTGGGCCTGGAGCCTCCGGCCCTGTTCGGGGTGAGCTACGGCGCGTTCCTGGCGCTGCTGGCGGCGGCGCACGCCCCGGCGGGGTCGGTGGCCCGCTGCGCGGTGGTGGCCCCGTTCCTCTCCGGCCGCCACCTGCTGGCCGAGGCCGGCGCACCCGTCCGGGCGCTGACCGCCCGGCTCGGCGGCGACCTCGACGTCGAGGACGCCCGGGGTCCGCGCGACGTCCTGCGGGTGGCCCACCTGCTGCCCGCGCCGCTGCTGGTGGTGCACGGCGACCGGGACGAGGTGGTGCCGGTCGGGCAGTCCCGGCTGCTGCGCCGCGAACTGCTGCGGCTGGGGCGGCTGGAGGGCGCCGACTTCCGCTACGTGGAGGCGGCCGGGGCCGGGCACGAGCTGCTGGCCGAGGAGGGCTCGGCCGTCCTGCACGAGCTGCTGGCGGTCTTCCTGCGCACCGGCCGCCCGGCCTGACGCCGTCCCCCGCCGCGGTTCCCCGCCGCCCTCGCCCTCCCCGCCCGCCGTCCTCACTCCTCCGTCCCGGGTGCTTCGTTTTCGCGGTCCGTCGGAGGTTCTCCGCACGGCGGCGGGGTGTTTCGGTAGGCTCCCTATCCGATTCGGCCGTTGCCGTGGCCCCGGACGGGCCCGAGGGCGGCCGGTTGTCCGCTGCCCGGATTCCGTCGGCAGCGTCGAGACCGCAGACCGCGATCCCCGCACGGAGAAGACTGACCTGATGTCCGAGTCCTTCGACGACAGCACCGAGCACGACCACCGCGCACCGGGCGCCGACCAGACCGCCGACGGCGGGGCGCACGGTCGGCACCGGGGCGGCAGCGCCAGCGACGACACCCCGGAGGCGGCCCCGCACGGCCGCCACCGCCGCTGACGGTCGGCCGCAGGAGAGACCACACCGCACCGTCGACGCCCCCGGTTCCCGTCACCGTCCTGACCGGAACCGGGGCGTCGGCCGTTCGACGGCCGGACGGACGGGGAGCGCGGGCGGTCAGTCCGTCAGCAGGACGGTGCGCAGGGCCTCGCCGGCCCGCATCTGGGCGATCGCCTCGTTGACGCGGGCCAGCGGGAGGCGGTGGGTGATCATGCCGGCCAGGTCGAGCCGTCCGGCCCGCCAGAGGGTGACGGCCAGGTCGACGGTGCGGCGGACGTCGCCGCCGCCGTACAGCGAGGGCAGCAGGCGCTTCTCGTTGAAGAAGAGCTCGCCCATGCTGAACGAGACCTCGTCGTCCCGGGCACCGGCGCCGATCACCACGACCGCGCCGCCGCGGCGGGCCGCGTCGTACCCGGCCCGGACGGTGGCGGCGCGGCCGACCGCCTCGAAGACGTGGTCGTAGCCGCCGGCGGGCAGCGCGCGGGCGGCGGCCTTGAGCTCCTCGGGGGCGAGTGCCTCGGTGGCGCCGAAGCCGAGGGCCCTCTCGCGGCGGGAGGCGACCGGGTCGACCACGGTGATCCGGGCGGCCCCGCTGATCCGGGCGGCCTGGACGGCGGCGATGCCGACGCCGCCCGCGCCGATCACCGCGACCGTCGAACCGGCTTCCACCCGCGCGGTGTTGACGACCGCGCCGAGGCCGGTGGTGACGCCGCAGCCGATCAGGGCGGCGAGTTCGTACGGCAGGTCGGCGGGGACGGGGATCAGGCTGTCGGCGGCGACGACCAGCTCCTCGGCGAAGGCGCCGGTGCTGTAGAAGCCGTACGCGTCGGTGCCGCCGCCGATCCGGAAGCCCGGGGTGGAGAGCCGCCGGAGCGAGGTGACGCACAGGTGGCTGCGGCCGCCCCGGCAGGCGGGGCACCGGCCGCACGGGGGCATCCAGCAGAGCACCACCCGGTCGCCGGGGGCGAGGCCGCTGACGCCCTCGCCGACCTCGACCACCTCCCCGGCGCCCTCGTGGCCGGGCACGAACGGGGCGGGCTGCGGCAGGACACCGGCCATCGCGGACAGGTCGGAGTGGCAGAGGCTGGCGGCCCGGATGCGGACCCGGACCCGGCCGGGGCCGAAACCGACCGCTTCGACGTCGTCGCGGACGTCCAGGGTGTCCTGTCCGGTCTGCTGCAGGATCGCTGCGCGCACGGGCTGCTCCCGGGGGTCGGCCGCCGCGCGTCGGCGGCGCTTGGGTGGAACGCGTTCTGCCGCGGGCCGTCCCCTGTATAGCGCATCGGCCGCCGTCCGGGGCGGGCGGAGAGCGACTTCCTGCCGGTCAGCCGGGTGTGGCAAGATCCGCCGCCGTGTCCGTCATCGAACCCCCCGCCGCCGCACCCGTCCCCGTTTCCGTGCCCGTGCCCGCACCCGCACCCGCGCCCGCCGCCGAGCGGTGTCCCGAGTGCGGGGCGCCGGTGGCCGTGCACGAGCGCTTCCCCGCCTGGTGCCCGGCCTGCGAGTGGAACCTGCTGCCGCCCGTCCCGCCCACCGAGGCCCGGACGGGGCGGGCGCGGCGCCGCGCCGCCCGGGAGGCGCGCCGTGCGGAGCGGCGCCGCCAGGACATCAGGGTGCGGGCCGAGCAGGTGTTCCGGCTGGTCGCGGCGGGCGGCTCCGGCCTGCGGCACGGCGCGTCGGTGGGCGCGTTCCTGCTCGCGGGGGCGGTGCACCTGGTGTCGCTGGCGGTGCTGCTGACGGGGGTGGCGCTGCTGGCCGGGTGGCCGGTGGCGAGTTGGCCGCTGCGGGTGCTGGGCGTGGTCGCGCTGGCGGTGGCGGTCCTGCTGCGTCCGCGGCTGGGGCGGCCAGAGCGCGCCGGGGTGCTGGCGCGCGCGGACGCGCCGGTGCTGTACGAGCTGGTGGACCGGGTCTCGGCGGAGCTGGGCGCGCCGCGGGTGGACTCGATCGCGGTGACCGGCGAGTTCAACGCCGCCTTCGGCACGTACGGCCTGCGCCGGCACCGGCAGGTGCGGATCGGCCTGCCGCTGTGGACGGTGCTGGAGCGGCAGGAGCGGGTCGCGATGCTCGGGCACGAGATCGGGCACGGCGTCAACGGGGACACCCGGCGCGGGCTGTGGACGGGTTCCGCCCTCAACGCGCTGGTCGAGTGGTACCGGCTCACCGTTCCGTCGCGCGACCACGAGGTGAACTCCCACCCGCTGACGGCGATCGCCTCGGCCGCCGCCAAGCTGCTGCTGGGCGCGGTCAACCTGGGGGTCCGGGCACTGGCCGGGCTGATGCACCGGCTGCACCTGCGCAGCGGGCAGGCCGCGGAGTACCGGGCCGATCTGATGGGGGCGCGGCTCGCCTCGGCCCGGGACGCGCAGGGCGTGCTCACGGCGCTGTTCAACGCGCAGACGCTGGAGACGGTGCTGGTCCGGCAGCGCGCCCTGCCCCGGGCGGGCGGCCGGGCCGGTGGTCGGGCCGGGCGGTCGGCCGCCCCGGTGGCCGACCTGTGGACGGCGCTGGCGGAGGCGGCGCGGTCGGTCCCGGCCACCGAGGTGGAGCGCCGGGTCCGGCTGTCCGAGCGCGAGGTGTCGGCGACCGACTCCTCGCACCCGCCGACCTACCTGCGGCTGCGGATGCTGGCCACGGCCGCCCCGGCGGTCGACCGGCCGCCGCTGGTGCTGGACGCCGGGCGGGCCGCCGCGATCGAGGCCGAACTGGCCCCGAGCCGGGCCCGGGTCGCCGCCGAGCTGCTCTGACCGTCGTCTCCGACCGTCGCCGGGGCGGCCCCTACCATCCAGTAGGGTCCTGGTCAGCCACCCCCGTCCGGCAGGAGCCCCCGATGACCGACCCGACCCCCGCCGTCCCGTCCGCGCAGGTCCTGGCGGCGTTCCGGGCCGCCACCGGCTTCATGCCGGAGGACGAGGGGCTGGCGCTGTACGCGGCGGCGCTCGACGCGGCCGGGCGCACCGGGCTGCCGCTGCTGGAGATCGGCACGTACTGCGGGCGTTCGGCGATCCTGCTGGCGGACGCCGCACGCCGGGCCGGGACGGTCGCGCTGACCGTCGACCACCACCGCGGCTCGGAGGAGCAGCAGCCCGGCTGGGAGTACCACGACCCGTCGCTGGTCGACCCGGAGGTCGGCCTGATGGACACCCTGCCGCGCTTCCGCCGCACCCTGCACGCGGCCGGGCTGGAACAGCACGTGATCGCACTGGTCGGCCGGTCGCCGCAGGTCGCGGCGGTCTGGCGGGGTCCGCTGGGCCTGGTGTTCGTGGACGGCGGCCACACCGACGAACACGCCACCGGCGACTACGAGGGCTGGGTGCCGCACCTCGCCGCGGACGGCCTGCTGGTGGTGCACGACGTGTTCCCCGACCCGGCGGACGGCGGCCAGGCCCCTACCGGGTGTACCTGCGGGCGCTCGCGGAGGGCTTCGAGGAGCTGTCGGTGACGGGTTCGCTGCGGGTGCTGCGCCGCCCGGCCGCGACGGCCGGCTGAGACCGCCCCGCCGGGCGGGCCCGGCCCCGCGGCGGTCCCGCTCCGGCGCCGTCGCGGCTCGGTTCCCGCTCGGTTCCGGCGCCGTCGCGGCTCGATCGCGACGCCGTGGCGGCTCTGCTCCGGTCCGGGATTCCCGGCCCGGGGCGGGAACGATCGCCGCCGCTGCCGCGTCGTCCCCACCGCGACGCGTTGCCGATCCGCCGTGACCAGTCGCACCGACGGCCGGTACGGTGTCGGCGGCAGACGACGGACGGCCCGTTCGGGGAGCGGCCCGTTTCGGAGCACGGCACCGGCCACCGGTGCCGGACCGGTTCAGTGGGGGGCGAGGGCAGGGCATGACGGAACAGGGCGGTACCGCGAGGGCGGTCTGGGACCCGACCGCGAACAACGGCGCGGGCGGCTGGGTCCGCCGCCCGGTGGCGGACGCCCCGGCCGCGGCGGGCCCGCCCACCACCGCGATCCCGCTGCCGCCGATCCCGGACGGCCCGGGCGCCCCGGCCGCGCCCGTCCCCCGCCCGCCGCCCAGCAGCCGCCGCAGCAGCCGCCGGCCCAGCAGCCGCAGCCGTCGTTCCCGCAGGCCCGGACGCCCGCGGCCACACCGCAGCGGCCGCAGCCGCTCCCGCCGCAGCCGGGCTTCGGCGGCCGGCCCGGCTCCACCCCGCCCCCGCCGACGACCCGTCCCACGGCGGGAACCAGCCCTTCGGCGATCAGAGCTTCGGCGGCCAGCCCACCCAGCAGCTGCCCCCGCAGCAGCACCAACAGCAGCCGCCGTTCCCGCCGCAGCCGGGCTTCGGCGGCCGGCCGGGCTTCACCCCGCCGCCCACCGGCGGCCCGTCCTACGGCGGGAACCAGCCCTTCGGCGGCCAGCCCCCGCAGCAGTTCGGCACCGACCCGGGCGGCTACGGCGGCTACCAGCAGCCGGAGTTCGACTACGAGGAGGACCCGCGCCGCCGCCGCACCCCGCTGCTGGTCGGCGCGGCCGCGATGCTGGTGCTGCTGATCGGCGCGGCCGTGGTGTGGGCGGTGCAGAACAGCGACTCGTCCGGGAGCCCGTCCGCGGCGGACAGCAATTCGCCCGCCGTGCAGCCGAGTTCGGGCGGCACGGGGACGGGCGGCGGCCAGGGCGGCTCGCCCTCCGCGTCCGCCGAGGCGTCCGCGTCGGCGTCGGCGTCGGCGTCCGCCTCCGGTTCGCCGTCGGCGGGCCCGCAGGCGCAGGCCCAGGCGCAGGCGCTGGACGCGCTGCTGAGCGAGGGCGAGGAGGCGAAGGCCCCGATCGGCAACGCGGTGGCGAAGGTGCGCAGCTGCCCGGCGAAGGCGGAGGTCGACAGCGCCGCGAAGGTGTTCGACACCGGTGCCGAGCAGCGCGACGCGCTGCTGGCCAAACTGGCCGCCCTGAAGACCGACGGCCTGCCGGGGGGCGACGCGGCGGTGGCCTCGCTGAAGACCGCCTGGCAGACCTCGGCGGACATCGACCGGGCGTACGCGGCCTGGGCGCGCACCGTCTCCGACAAGGGCTGCGCCAACAACCAGGTGCCCAGCACCGCGGACCTGGCCCGCGCCAACGACCTCAACCCGAAAGCCACCCAGGCCAAGCAGGACTTCGCCGCGAAGTGGAAACCGATCGCCCAGGCGTACGGGCTGACCACCCGTACCGGGGACAGGATCTGAGGAACACGTGACTGGCCGTACCACCCCGCACCACGACGACCCCGGCGAGCAGGAGCCGTACGACCCGTACGGCGCGGGCTCCGCACCGGCGGGCCGCGCCGCCCGCTGGCGGCCGGCCGCGAAGGCGGCGGCCGTGGTGCTACCGGTCTGCCTGATCGGCTGGCTGGGCTGGCAGGCCGTGGCCAACAGCTCCCGGGACGTCTCCGCGTCCGCCTCCGCCGCGCACTCTCCGGACGGCCGGGCGGGCGGCGCGGCGAACGACCGGGCGGCGGCCGGACCGACCGACGGGGACGGCGGCGCGTCCGAGCGGCCCGCGGCGGCGGGCCGGACGGCCCCGGCGGACCCGTCCCCGGCCCCCTCCCCGTCCCCGGCGGCCTCCGCGAGCGGCCCGGACCGGCCGCTGACCGGCCGGACCGTGCTGCTCGACCCGGGGCACAACCCGGGCAACGCCGAGCACCCCACCGAGATCAACCGCAAGGTGGACATCGGCAACAGCCGCAAGGAGTGCGACACCACCGGCACCGAGACCGACGCCGGGTACCCGGAGGCGGAGTTCACCCTGGACGTGGTGCACCGGGCCCGGCAGATCCTGCAGGACCGTGGCGCGAAGGTAGTGCTCACCCAGGACGGCGAGCGCCCCTGGGGCCCGTGCGTCGACGAACGCGCCGGGATCGGCAACGAGGCGAAGGCGGACGCGGCGGTCTCGGTGCACGCGGACGGCGCGCCGGCCTCCGGCACCGGCTTCCACGTGATCCTGCCCGGCCGGGTGGTGGACGGGGCGGCCGACACCTCCCCGATCGTCGAGCCCTCGCACCGGCTGGGCGTGCTGCTGCGCGACGCCTTCCGGGCGGGCACCGGCGAGCCGTACTCGAACTACCTCGGCAAGCAGGGCCTGGACACCCGCACCGACCTCGGTGGACTCAACCTGTCGAAGGTACCGAAGGTCTTCATCGAGTGCGGCAACATGCGCAACTCCGGCGACGCCGGACGGATGACCGACCCGCAGTGGCGGCAGCTCGCCGCGCAGGCCCTCGCCGACGCCCTGACCAGCTATCTCACCGGGTGAGCCACCGCGCGCACCCCCCGCCCGACCCCCGCGCCAACCCGTTTTCCGGCGCCCCCGTTCCGTACCGATTCGGTGCGGATCCGGAGGGCGCTGTGCACGCGGCGTCGCGTTGGCTCTAGGCTTTTGCCCCGTCGTACCGTCCCGGTACCACGGGGGCCCGGTCAACCGCCGCCGACCACGACTACACCAATGAGGGGAACGTCAGTGAATCTGCGCGCTCTCACCAGGGGAGACGCCGCCGTCGCCGGTGCGGCCGTATTGCTCCTGATCTCGTCCTTCCTGAAGTACCGAGGCGTCGACTGCGACGGCGGTATCTACTGCGAGAAGAGCCAGTTCAACGCCTGGGACGCGTCCTTCTTCCCCGCGCTCCAGTCGGTCTTCCTGCTCGGCATCATCGGTGCCGTGCTGATCCTGCTCTTCCGCTTCCAGAAGGCGACGCTGGGCAACAAGGAGATCATCGGACTCCGCCTCGACCAGTGGGGCACCGCGGCGATCGTGATCGCCCTGTGGGGCATCCTGTGGTCCCTGATCGGCGGCCCGGACGGGCTGAAGAACGGCGCGGGCTCCTGGCTCGCCCTGATCGCGCTGCTCGTGATGGCCGGCGCCGTGATCGCCGCCCCGGCGCTGCCCGCCCTGCAGGCCCCGCTGGCCGGCCCGGCCGCGCCGGGCGCCGCCCAGCAGCAGCAGTTCCCGCCGTACGGCGGCGCCCAGCAGCAGGGCGCTCCCGGCGCCTACGGGTACCCGGGCGCCCAGCAGCAGCCGTTCCCCGGCCAGCCGCAGCCCGAGCAGGGCGGCGCCGGCCAGCAGCAGCAGCCGTTCGGCCAGGGCCAGCAGCAGCCGGCCCCGGGCGGCTACGGCTACCCGCAGGCCGCCCAGCAGCAGGCCCCGGCCCCGTCGGCCGCCGCGCAGGCCGTCGCCCCGCTGCCCACCGCGGTGCAGCCGGCCGTGCAGGACCACGTCCCGGCGCAGGCCGCCGCCCCGTTCGCCCCGTTCTGGTTCGCCGTCCCGGCGGTGCGCCAGCTCGGCAACAAGGACAACCCGGCCGCCCCGCCGGTCGGCGAACTCGTCCCCGGCACCTGGTACCTGGCCGTCGACCAGCGCGGCGCCGCCCTGGTCGCCCAGCTGCCGGACGGCACCCACGGCGTCCTGAACGACACCAGCGGCATCCAGCGCGGCTGACCACGAAGCACCACCACCGAAGGTCCGCCCCGGGAGGAAACCCCTCCCCGGGCGGACCTTCGCCGTCACCCCCCGCTCCCCCACCCACCAGGGGCGTGAGATACCCACCGAGGGCATGGAGAACACCCCAGGGGCGCGAGGAACCGCGCGAGGCGGAAGACACCAACGCCAAAGATCCGCCCGGCGAGAGAACCCCCTCCCCGGACGGACCCCCGCAGCACGCGCACCCGCCGAACGGCCCGACGCCGGATAGGGCCTAGCAGCAGTCGTTGACCGCCAGCCCCGCCGGCAGGCGCTCGCCGCCGAAGACGCTGACCGTCGCGTCGTCCCCGCCGAGGGCGGCGACGGCGAGCAGCAGGGCGCCGGCGGTCCAGGTGGTGCGTTCCTCGGGCCAGATCGCGCGGTCCTCGTAGACGTAGCCGGTCCAGTAGGAGCCGTCCTCGTGCCGCAGGTGCTGGATCCAGCGGAGGATGTCGACGGCCCGGTCGGACTGTCCGGCGGCCCACAGCGCGAGCGCGAGTTCGGCGCTCTCGCCGCCGGTGACCCAGGGCCGGTCGCTGACGCAGCGCACGCCGAGGCCGGGGACGACGAAGCGGTCCCAGTCGGCGGCCAGCCGCCGGGTGGCGTCCTCGCCGCGCAGGGCGGTGCCGAGGACGGGGTAGTACCAGTCCATCGAGTAGCGGTTCTTGTCGAGGAACCGCTCGGGGTGCCGGGCGATCGCGTGCCGGAGCTGTCCGGCGGCAAGTTCCCAGTCGGGCTGCGGCCGGTCGAGGTGGTCGGCGACGGCGAGTCCGCAGCGCAGGGCGTGCAGGATGGAGCAGGAGCCGGTGAGCAGCGCCTCGGTCGCGGCGGTGCCGTCTTCGTCCTGGCGCCAGGCGATGGCGCCGCCGGGGAGGCTGAGCCGGACGGTGTGGTCGAGGGCGCGGCTGACGGTGGGCCAGATCTGTTCCAGGAAGCGGTCGTCGCCGGTGGACAGGTGGTGGTGCCAGGCGCCGACGGCGACGTACGCGCAGAAGTTGGTCTCGCGGGCGAGGTCGGTGGCGGTGCCGTCGGGGACGCCGGGCTGTCCGTAGGCGTAGGCGGCGTACCAGGAGCCGTCGGGGTTCTGCCGGTCGGCGAGCCACCGGTAGGCGGCTTCGGCGGCGGCGTGTTCGCCGGCGGTGTCGAGGGCCATCGCGGCCTCGGTGTGGTCCCAGGGGTCGAGGTGGCCGCCGTGGAACCAGGGGAGGGCGCCGTCGGGCTGCTGGTGCGCGAGGATCGAACGGACGGTGTCGGCGGCCTGCGCGGCGTCCAGCACGCCGTCCAGCAGCAGGGCGGCGGGGACGGCGGCGGTCACGCGTCGGCCCCGGCCTCGCGGGGCTTGCTGGCGTAGACGACGAAGGACTTGCCGAGCAGCGGGTTGAGCGCCTTCTCGGCGGCCTTGGTGAGGGTGGAGATGACGGGGGTGCCGACGATGTCCCAGACCAGCAGCTGGTGGTAGGCGCGCACCGGCAGGGCCTTGTCGTTGTCGACGCCGACCGCGCACTTGATCCACCAGTACGGGGCGTGCAGGGCGTGCGCGTGGTGGCTGCCGTACGGGGTGAGGCCGGCCTCGCGGACCTTCTCGACCAGTTCGTCGCCCTTGTAGATCCGGATGTGGCCGCCCTCGACCTCGTGGTACTCGTCGGACAGCGCCCAGCAGATCTTCTCCGGCAGGTAGCGGGGCACGGTGACGGCGAGCAGGCCGCCGGGCTTGAGGACCCGGACCATCTCGGCGAGGACGCCCTTGTCGTCGGGGATGTGCTCCATCACCTCGGAGATGATGATCTTGTCGAAGGTGTCGTCGTCGAACGGCAGGTTCAGCGCGTCGCCCTCCATGGCGGTGGCGCTGGCCCCGGCGGGGGCCTCGCCGGCCTGCTCCATGGCGGCGAACCACGTGCGGACCTCGGCGATCTCCTCGGCGTTCCGGTCCAGCGCGACCACGTTGGCGCCGCGCCGGTAGCACTCGAACGCGTGCCGGCCGCCGCCGCAGCCCAGGTCGAGCACCCGGTCGCCGGGGGCGAGCGGGAAGCGGGAGAAGTCGACGGTCAGCACTGCGGGGCTCCCATTCACGAAGGGGGTGGTACCAGTGGTACCAGGAGATTGACGGCGCGTCAGCCGACGTGGCGTCAGCCGACGTAGCGCCAGCCGGGGCCGGAGCGGGCGGCGGCGCCGGCGCCGGTGGCGATCGCGGCCCGGTAGCGCTCGACGGTGAGTTCGGCGGCCCGGGCCCAGGTGAACCGGGTCAGCACCCGCTCGCGCCCGGCGGCACCGAGCCGTTCGCGCAGGGCGGGGTCGTCCAGCAGCCGGCCGAGCGCGGTGGCCAGCGCGCCCGCGTCGCCGGGCGGCACCGCCAGGCAGGTCTCGCCGTCGGGCCCGGCCACCTCGGGGATGGCGCCGCCGGTGGTGGCGACCAGCGGGGTGGCGGTGGCCATCGCCTCGGCGGCGGGCAGCGAGAAGCCCTCGTAGAGCGAGGGGACGCAGGCGGCCTCGGCGGAGCGGTACAGGTCGACCAGTTCGGCGTCGCTCAGGCCGGTGCGGAACTCGATGTGCCCCTCCAGCCCGAACCGGCGCACCGCCGCGGTGACCGGCCCGGCCTCCTTCTGCGGCTTGCCGACCACCACCAGGTGGGCGTCCCGCTCGGTGCGGACCTTGGCGAGCGCCTCGACCAGGTGCACCAGGCCCTTGAGCGGGACGTCGGCGCTGGAGGTGGCGACGATCCGGCCGGGCACCCGGGCGACCTCGGCGGACGGCGACCAGAGCCGGGTGTCGGCGCCGATCGGGACGACGGCCAGGGCGTCCGGGTCGGTGCCGAGCTGTTCGGCGATCTCGGCCTTCGAGCTCTCCGAGACGGTGATGACGTGCGCCAGCCGGGCGGCGACCCGGCGCTGCATCCGGGTGAAGGCGTACCAGCGGCGCTTGCCGAGCCGCTCCAGCCGGGTGCGGGCCGCGTCGATCTCCAGCCGCCGGTCCACGGTGACCGGGTGGTGCACCGTGGTGACCAGCGGGAAGCCGTACCGGGCCAGGCCGAGCAGGCCGTAGCCGAGGGTCTGGTTGTCGTGCACCACGTCGTAGCGGCCCCGGTGCCGGGCCAGGAAGGCGCGGGCGCGCAGCGAGAAGGTCAGCGGCTCGGGGAAGCCGCCGGTGCGCATCACCGCGTACTCCAGCAGGTCGACCGGGCCGCGGAACTCGCCGACCGCGGGGGTGCGGAACGGGTCGTCGGCGCGGTACAGGTCGAGGCTGGGCAGTTCGACCAGCCGGACGGTGCCGGGGCCCTCGACCCGGTCGAGCACCGGGTACGGCTGGGCGCCGATCACGTCGACGTGGTGGCCGAGCCGGGCCAGTTCCCGCGACAGGTGGCGCACGTACACGCCCTGGCCGCCGCAGAACGGGTCGCCGCGGTACGACAGCAGGGCGATCCGCAGCGGCGGCGGCGACACAGCGGTCATCCCCAGTCCCCTTCTTCGCTACTCACCGGGACCGGCGACGGAGAAGGCCGCCGACCGGTAAAGTAGATCACGTTTCACAGCGGTGCGGGCTCGTCGTTGGAGAAAGTGAACAACGAGGGACCTCGAAGATTACCGGCCCGTAGCTTGTCGTCAGGAGCCCCGGCGGGTGATTCGCACCACGCCGCGACCGCTCCCCACGACCGCCGTTCCTGGAGTCCACGTGACCGCCACCGCCGCCGCCGACGGGCCGCTGACGCCGCGCCAGGCCGAGCGGCGCCGGGGCATCCTGCGGGCGGCCACCGCGCTGGCCGCCCGGGGCGGCTACGAGGCGGTGCAGATGCGCGAGGTCGCGGAGGGCGCGCAGGTCGCGCTCGGCACCCTCTACCGGTACTTCCCGTCCAAGGTGCACCTGCTGGTCGCGGTGATGCGCGAGCAGCTGGAACTCCTGCGCGAGCAGGTGCGCCGCCACCCGCCGACCGGTCCGGACCCGGCCGCCCGGGTCGCCGAGGCGCTCACCGCCGCCTTCCGGGCGCTGCAGCGCGAACCCCGGCTGGCCGAGGCCATGGTGCGGGCGCTGTCCTTCGCGGACCGCTCGGTGGGCAGCGAGGTGGACGAGGTCGCCCAGGTGACCACCGCGATCGTGCTGGCGGCCGCCCGGCTGCCCGGACCGCCCACCGCCGAGCAGCAGGCGGCGCTGCGGGTGGTCGGCCACACCTGGCACGCCACCCTGCTGGGGTGGCTGTCCGGGCGGGCCTCGCTGGCCGAGGTGCGGGCCGACCTGCACACCGCCGCCCGGCTGCTGACCCCCGCCGGGCCGGGCCCCGGCACTCCGCCCGCCCCGGCGGAACTGCAACCCGTTCCACCACCTGCCGCCGGGGCGGCGCCGGTCGGCGGCTAGAGTCGTGCAGGCGCGGCCCGGCCCGACCGGACCGCCCGACAACTTCATCATCCGCCTCCGAGGCCGGGGGAAGCCGGTGCGATTCCGGTACTGACCCGCAACCGTGAGCCGCCCCCGCCGCCGGGGCGCGGCGCAGTCGGACTGCCCGGCCGGAGGCGAGCGGCCCTCCTCCGTCGTGGGTCCACGGGCGGGAACCGGGGCACCACCCGGCCCGCTGCGACCGCTCAGAAAGGCTCCACCCCCATGCTGACCGCTGCCCGCCTGGGCGCCGCCGCGCTGACCGGCGCCCTGCTCGCCGGCACCGCCGCCGCGCCCGCGCTCGCCGACACCGCCACGCCCGCGCCGTCCACCGCCGCGCCGTCCTCCGCCGCGACGGACGCCGCCGCCCCGGACGCCTCGGGCTCCGGCACCGCGTCGGGCTCCGCTACCGGCTCCGCGTCCGGTACCGGCTCCGCGTCCGGCTCGCCGTCCGCGTCCTCGGGCGTGCCCGCCGGGCTGTACGGCAAGGGCGACCCGCAGTACGACGGGGTGTGGCGGCAGTCGCTGGCGCTGATCGCGCTCCAGCAGGAGAAGGTCGAACCCGCCGACGCCGCCGTGCGCTGGCTGCTCGACCAGCAGTGTGAGGACGGCGGCTGGCCCTCGTACCGGGCCGGCGGCACCCCGTGCACCCCCGCCACCGAGGACACCAACGCCACCTCGCTGGCCGTCCAGGCGCTCACCGCGCTCGGCGGCCACCAGCAGCCCGTCGCCCGCGCCACCGACTGGCTGCGCGCGCACCAGAACCCGGACGGCAGCTGGGCGTACAACCCGGGCTCGCCCGGCGACGCCAACTCCACCGCCGTGGTGCTGAACGGCCTGCTCGCGGCCGGCCTCGACCCGGCCGGGGTCGCCGTCGGCGGCCGCTCCGGCTGGGACGGCCTGGCCTCCTTCCAGCTCGGCTGCGCGGACGCCGCCGACCAGCGCGGCGCGTTCCTGTACCAGCCCGCCGCGGGCGTCCCGGCCGCCGCCGACACCATCGCCTCCGCGCAGTCGCTGCTCGCCGCCGCGGGCGGCCACCTCCCGGTCACCGCCACCGACCGCCGGGACGGCCCGCCCAAGGCCCTGGCCTGCGACGGCGGCCAGGCCGCCGCCGGCCCGGTCGCGCACGCCGACTCCGCCGAGGCCGACGCCGCCTGGCTGACCGGCCGGCTCGCCGCGGGCGGCGGGCACCTGACGGCCACGACCCCCGGCGCGGACACCGCCACCCCTGACTACAACTCCACCGCCTGGACGGTGCTCGGCCTGGTCGCCGCCGGCCACCCCGCCGAGGCCGCCGACGCCGCCGACTGGCTGGCCGGCAACGCCTACCCGTGGGCTGCCCAGGGCAAGAACGGCATCGACCCGGCGGCCACCGCCACCCTGGTGCTGACCGCCCGCGCCGCCAAGCTCGACCCGTACAACTTCGGCGGCGCCAACCTGGTCCAGCTGCTGGCCGACTCCGGCCCCAAGCCGAAGTCCGCCCCCGCGGCCGGCGACCCGCAGGCCACCCGCGCGCCCGGCTCCGCGATCACCGAGCCCGACGAGAACAGCGGCTTCTCGGCCGGCTGGCTGATCGGCGTCGGCCTGCTGGTCGGCGTCGGCGCGGGCCTCCTGCTCAGCCTCAACCGCCGCCGCCACAAGCCCGCCGAGGCCGCCGAGGCCGCTGCCGCCGAGGGCCCGGCCGCCGAGAACGCGGGCTCCGAGGACACGGCCGCCGAGGAGCACCCGGAGCAGGACCGCCCGGAGCGGGACCGATGACCGGCCGGGCCCCCCGCGTCCGCTTCGCCGTCCTCCTCCTCACCCTCCTCCTCGCCGCGGGCGCGACGCTGCTCGGCCCGGCCGCCGGGCCCTCCGCCGCCGCCGACTACCGCTACTGGTCGTTCTGGAAGGGCGGCGCCGACGGCTGGGCGTACCAGCAGGTCGGACCGGCCGGGAACGTACCGGCGGACGGGGCGGTGGACGGCTGGCGGTTCGTGCTGAGCCCGGACGGCGGCCAGGACACGCCCAGGCCTGGCCCGGCCCCCGACTTCGCGGCGATCTGCCGGGGCACCGCGCCCGGCGGCGGCCACAAGCGGGTCGCCGTGGTGCTGGACTTCGGCACCGCGCAGGACGCCCCCGGCGGCGAACAGCCGCCCGCCGCCCGCTCCTCGTGCGCCTCGGTGCCGACGGCGGCGAACTCCGCCGAGGTGCTGGCCGCGGTCGCCGCGCCGCTGCGCTACGACTCCGGCGCGCTGCTGTGCGCGATCGCGGACTACCCGCGCGCGGGCTGCGGCGAGCCGGTCGCGGCGGGCTCGAACTCCGGTACCGGCGGCGGTGGTTCGGGCGGCGGGGACGGCGGTCCGGCGCTGGGCCTGGTCGCCGGCGCCGGTGCGGTGGTGCTGCTGGGCGCCGGGGCGGTCTGGCAGGCCCGTCGCCGCCGCACCCGCTGAGCATGTCCGTCCACCGTCTGCGCCGCCCGGCCGCCGACCCGGTCGCGGGGGGCGGCCGTCCGGCCGCCGCGCACAGCCGGGCGCTGCCCCGGCAGCTGCACCCGGGCGCGTGGTGGCTGTGGTCGCTGGGCCTGGCCGCGGCGGCCAGCCGGACCACCAACCCGCTGCTCCTGCTGCTGCTCCTGGCGGTGGCGGGCTACGTGGTGGCGGCCCGCCGGGGCGACGCGCCCTGGTCGCGCTCGTACGCGGCGTTCCTGCGCCTGGGCCTGCTGGTGCTGGCCGCCCGGGTGGTGTTCGCGGTGCTGCTGGGCTCCCCGGTCGGCGGCACCCACGTGCTCCTCACGCTGCCGCAACTCCCGTTGCCCGCCTGGGCGCAGGGCGTCCGGCTGGGCGGTGCGGTGACGCTGGAGGGGGTGCTGTTCGCGCTGTACGAGGGGCTGCGGCTGGCGGTCCTGCTGGCCTGCGTGGGCGCGGCGAACGCGCTGGCCTCGCCGTCACGGCTGCTGCGCTCGCTGCCGGGCGCGCTGTACGAGGCGGGGGTGGCGGCGGTGGTGGCGATGACCTTCGCGCCGAACCTGGTCGCGGACGTCCGGCGGCTGCGCGCGGCGCGCCGGCTGCGCGGGCGCTCCGACCGGGGGGTGCGGGCGGTGCTCTCGGTCGGACTGCCGGTGCTGGAGGGCGCGTTGGAGCGTTCGGTGGCGCTGGCGGCGGCGATGGACACCCGCGGCTTCGGCCGGACCGCCGACGTCCCGCAGCGGCTGGTGCGCGCCGCCGGGGCGCTCACCCTCGCGGGGCTGCTCGCGGTGTGCTCGGCGACGTACGGGCTGCTCGCCGCGGGCCGTCACCCGTGGGCGCTGCCGGTGCTGCTGGCGGGCGCCGCCGCGGCCGGCGGCGGCCTCGCGCTGGGCGGCCGGCGCTCCGTCCGGACCCGCTACCGGCCCGACCCGTGGGCGCTCCCGGAGTGGCTGACGGCCGCCTCGGGGGCGCTGGTCGCGGCCGTGCTGATCTGGTACGCGGGCCGCTGGCCGCTGGCGCTGTCCCGAGCGTCGTGCCGCCGGCCGCGCCCGCCCTGCCGCTGCTGCCCGCGCTGGCCGCGCTGGCCGGCCTGCTGCCCGCCTTCGTCACCCCCGAGCCGCCCCGGAGCACCCGGTGACCGCCTCCGACCGGACCGGCACGCGCCCCGGCGGCACCCGGCACCCCGGCCGCCGGTCCGCCGGCCCGCGCGCCGCCGCCGCACCGGCACCGGCATCGGCTCCGGCTCCGGCTCCGGCTCCGGCTCCGGCATCGTCCGGCCGCCGCCCGGGCGTCGCCGCGCGGCCGCCGTCCCCGTCGCCCGTCCCCGTCTCCTCCCCCGAGCCGCCCCGGAGCACCCGGTGATCACTTTCGAGCAGGTCGGCGTGCAGTACGCCGACGCCACCGCACCGGCCCTGAGCGGTGTCGAACTGACCGTCCCCGAGGGTGAGTTGTGCCTGCTGGTCGGGCCGTCCGGGTCCGGCAAGTCGACCCTGCTGGGCACCGTCTCCGGGCTGGTGCCGCACTTCACCGGCGGCACCCTGACCGGCCGGGTCACGGTGGCCGGGCGGGACACCCGGACGCACCGCCCGCGCGACCTCGCCGACGTGGTCGGCACCGTCGGGCAGGACCCGTCGGCGCACTTCGTCACCGACACCGTCGAGGAGGAACTCGCCTACGGCATGGAGTCGACGGGCCTGGCCCCGGCCGTGATGCGCCGCCGGGTCGAGGAGACGCTCGACCTGCTGGGCCTGGCCGACCTGCGCGGGCGCGCGCTGTCCTCGCTCTCCGGCGGGCAGCGCCAGCGGGTGGCGATCGGCTCGGTGCTGACCGTCCACCCGAAGGTGCTGGTGCTGGACGAGCCGACCTCCGCGCTCGACCCGGGCGCCGCCGAGGAGGTGCTGGCCGTCCTCCAGCGCCTGGTGCACGACCTGGGCACCACCGTGCTGCTCTCCGAGCACCGGCTGGAGCGGGTCGTCCAGTACGCCGACCAGGTCCTGCTGCTGCCGGGCCCCGGCGAGCCGCCGGTGCTCGGCGACCCGGCCGCGCTGATGGCCCGCTCCCCGGTCCGGCCGCCGGTGGTCGAACTCGGGCTGCTGGCGGGCTGGACGCCGCTGCCGCTCACCGTCCGCGACGCCCGCCGCCGGGCGGCCGCCCTGCGCGAACGGCTCGCCGCCGCCCCGCCGAAGGTGGCCGCCGCACCGGCCGCACCTGTCGAACCGGTCGTCACCGTCAGCCGCCTGGTGGTCTCCCGGGGCGCCGTCCCGGCCCTGCGCGGCGTCGAACTCACCCTCGCCGCAGGGCAGATCACCGCCCTGATGGGACGCAACGGCGCCGGCAAGTCCACCCTGCTCGGCACCCTGGTCGGCCTGCACGCCCCCGCCTCCGGCACCGTCCGGGTCGACGGCCGCACCCCGCACCGGACCCGCCCCAAGGACCTGATCCGCTCCGTCGGACTCGTCCCGCAGGACCCGCGCGACCTGCTGTACGCCGAGACAGTCGCCGAGGAGTGCGCCGCCGCCGACCAGGACGCCGGCGCCGAACCCGGCACCTGCCGCGCCCTGCTGGCCACCCTGCTGCCCGGCGTCGCCGACGACCGCCACCCCCGCGACCTCTCCGAGGGCCAGCGCCTCACCCTCGCCCTCGCCGTCGTGCTGACCGCCCGCCCCCCGGTCGTCCTGCTCGACGAACCCACCCGCGGCCTCGACTACGCCGCCAAGGCCCGCCTGGTCGCCGTCCTGCGCTCCCTCGCCGACCAGGGCCACGCCGTCCTGCTCGCCACCCACGACGTCGAACTCGCCGCCGAACTCGCCCACCGCACCGCCGTCCTGGCCGAGGGCGAGATCGTCGCCGACGGCCCCACCCCGGACGTCGTGCTCGCCTCCCCCACCTTCGCCCCGCAGACCGCGAAGATCCTCCCGCCCCACCTCACCGTCCACGACGTCGCCGCCGCCCTGGCCCCGGAACCGCCGCGATGAAGCCACCCGCCACCCGCACCGCACCCGCCCCCGCCCCCGGCCCCGTCGCCGCCCCCGGCCCGCTGCTCTCCCGTCCCGTCCCGCTCGGGCGGCGCTCGGTGCTCGTCCTCTCCCTGGTCTCCGCGATCGGCGCGGCGGCCTTCGGCTGGCCGCTGCTCGCCTCCCGCGCGTCCGACCTGGTCGGCCACTCCGCCGACGCGCCCTGGCTGTTCGCACTGCTGATGCCGCTGCTGCTGGCCGTGCTGGTCGCCCAGCTCTCCGAGGGCCGCGACGCCACCGGCGCGCCCGGCCTGGACGCCAAGGCCGTCGCCATGCTGGGCGTGCTGGCCGCGGCCGGTGCCGCGCTGCGGCCGCTCGGCGCGGGCACCGCCGGGCTGGAGCCGATGTTCTTCCTGATGGTGCTCTCCGGCCGGGCCCTCGGCCCCGGCTTCGGCTTCGTGCTGGGCGCCCTCACCATGTTCGCCTCCGCCCTGCTCACCGGCGGCGTCGGCCCCTGGCTGCCGTTCCAGATGCTCGCCATGGGCTGGGTCTGCCTCGGCGCCGGACTCCTCCCGGGCGCCGCCCGCCTGCGCGGGCGCCCCGAACTCCTGCTGCTCGCCGCCTACGGCACCGTCTCCGCGATCGGCTACGGCACCGTGATGAACCTCCAGGGCTGGCCCTACATCGGCGGCCTGGGCACCTCGATCTCCTTCGTCCCCGGCGACCCGCTCGCCGCCAACCTCACCCGCTTCGCCCTCTACTGCCTCACCACCTCCCTGGGCTGGGACCTCCCCCGCGCCGCCCTCACCGCCGTCCTCTGCCTCACCGTCGGCGGCCCCCTGCTGCGCACCCTCCGCCGCGCCACCCGCCGCGCCGCCTTCCGCTGAGAGGGGGCGGGGGGCCGGTCTCCCCCGGACCGGCCCACCGCCCCTCCCGCCGCTACGCCGTGGGCCCCGCCTGCTGCACGACCTCGAACGACCACACCTGCGACCCGCTCGCCGCCGGCCGCGGCCGCTCGCCCCCGCCCTGGTGCGCCTCCTTCATCGGCCCCTCCATCCACGCCCGGAACGACTCCTCGTCCCGCCACCGCGTGTACACCAGGTACTGGTCCGTCCCTCGACCGGCCGCAGCAGCTCGAACCACTCGAACCCGTCCGACCCCTCCACCGCCCCGGCCCGCGAGGCGAACCGCCGCTCCAGCACCTCCCGCTGCTCGGCGGGAACGGTCAGCACATTGATCTTCACGACGCTGCCCACAGGACACCCCTCAAGTTGTCCGTCCGACCAGGACGACGGCCGGACCTCGATCACGTACGAGCAGTCTCGTCCATCCGGCACCCGCACCGGCGCACCGGCCCGCGTTCGACGGCGGGCACGGCGGAGGAGGGTTCGGGAGCGGCGGCCGGCGAGGGTGCCGGGGGAGCCCGAGGGGCGGGCGACCGAGGCCCGCGCCGGGGCGGACGGCCGGGGTCGCGCCCCGGGCGGCTCCCGACAGTCGCTGACGATCCACCCAAAACCCGGCAATCCGGGCGGTATGCCGGTCCGGGCCCGGACCTGTCTGTCGTCCCGTGGAATGCTCCTGCATAATCACCCCCGTTCGATTCCGACCCGAGGAGGACCGGCCCATGCCGGCAGAGCGCTGCCCCCGCTGCGGTACCGCACGCACGGCCGGCAGTTGCGCGTGCAACGCCGTCTCCCCGGCGGAGGAGACCGCGGTCCTCCCGCACCTGGAGGGCCCGCCGCTGGTGCGGCCGTACGTGGCCGGAGCGGCCGTGGTGGAGCCCGGCGACCCGGCGGGCGACCCGTTCGCCACCCGGCCCCTGCCGCCCCCGGTGCAGCCGATCACCGCGGCCCCGGCCGCCGCGGCCCCGCCGCCGTCCGGCCCCCCGATCGCGGTGCCGCCCAGCGCGGCGCAGCCGCCCGCCGTGCAGCCGATCACCGGTCCGCCGCCGGGCGCCGCCCCGCCGCCGCCCCCGAACCGTCCCCCGCACGTCCCGCAGGCCGCCAGCCCGTTCGGCCCGCCGCAGCCCGCGCCCGCGCCCGTCCAGCCGCAGCCACAACCCCGGCCGGACGCCGACGCGACCCAGGTGCTGCCGCCCGTCCCGGCGCAGCAGCAGCCGCCCCGGGCGTCCGGCGCGCCGGGCCGCTTCGTGCCGATCCCGCCGCCGGGAGCGGCGTCCGGCCAGGGCGAGGTGCCCGCGGCCGAGCAGACCATGCCGCTCACCCTGGGCCCGGTCAAGGCGCCCCCGCAGCATCCCGCTGCGGGCCGGGGCGCCGGGCCGGACGAGACGACCCGGCTGACCCCGGTCGGCGGTCCGGGCGGTCCGAACGGCCCGAACGGCTCGAACGGCGACGAGCCGTGGCCCGCCGCGGCCGGTACCGACCTGGGCATGTTCACCTTCCGCGAGGACGGCGCGGACGGCCCGATCAGCCGGGCCGACCACCGTGAGCGGCGCCGGCAGAGCGCCGACCGCCGCCGGCTGGTGATCGCGGGCGGCGCGGTCGGGGTGACCGCGCTGGGCGCGAGCCTGGCGATGCTGCTGTCCTCGTCGCCGTCCCCCGTCGACAACGCGCTGCCCGCGCCGACGGCCCCGGCGGTGGTCTCCTCGGCCGACCCCGCCCCGGACCCGGCGCCGAGCGGGACCGCGTCCCCGGAACCGTCCGCGGGGAGCCCTTCGCCGACCCGCACCAAGGCCCGCCCGAGCCAGACGGCGACCAGCAAGGCCGCGGCGGCCCCGACCGCCGAGGCCCCGAGCGCGTCGAGCAGCCCGTCCCCGGACCGCACCTCGCAGTCGCCGTCCGCCGCCGCGACCCTGCGGCTCGACGACACCGGCCCGGACGTGACGCAGATGCAGCGCCTGCTGATGACGGTCAACTGCAACCGGATCGGCCAGCTGGACTCCGACCGGACCAGCGGCAACCAGCCCGGCTTCGGCTACTGGACGCAGAGCGTGCTCGCGGTCTTCCAGCACAAGGAGCGCAAGCTCAAGGGCGTCGCCCTGGGCGTCTACGACCCGCAGACCCGGTCGGCGTTGCAGGAGGCGGCGAAGGCCCCCGACTGCTGACGCCCCCGCCGCCGCCCACCCCGGTCCGCCACCGGGCGGGCCGTCAGACCCAGCTCTCGAACCACATCCGGGTGTGCCACTCGGACATCGGGATCAGCTCCCCGGTGTACAGCGGGTAGAAGAACGCGAAGCACCCGAAGACCGCCGCCACGATCAGCCCGGCCCCGGCCGCGCCCCACCGGCGGCGGACCGGCGTGCTGCCCTCCGGTCCGAGCATCGCGCCGAGCATCTGCGCGACGGCCAGGCACAGGAAGGGCACCAGCACCACCATGTAGAACGAGAAGACGGTGCGCTGCTGGTACTGGAACCAGGGCAGGTAGACGGCGGCGACGGCCGCCAGGATCGCGCCGGAGCGCCAGTCCCGCCGGAAGAACCAGCGGTAGAGCGCGTAGGCCAGCGCGAAGCAGGCCGTCCACCACAGGAACGGGGTGCCGAGCGCGAGGATCTGGCTGGCGCAGCCGTCGGGGGCGGTGCAGCCGCGCTCGCCGGGCTTCAGCTGCTCCCAGTACATGGACACCGGGCGGCCCTGGACCAGCCAGCTCCACGGGTTGGACTGGTAGGTGTGCGGGGAGGTCAGGTGGGTGTTGAAGTCCCAGATCTGCGCGTGGTAGTGCCACAGGCTGCGCAGCGGGCCGGGCACCCAGCTCCCGCCCCGGCCGTCGGCCCAGTGCCGGTCGTAGCCGCCGCCGGTGGCGAACCAGCCGGTCCAGGACAGCACGTACACCGCCAGGGCGCTGACCGGCAGGGAGAGCGCGGCGGGCCACAGGTCGCGGCGGAGCATCGAGCGCCGGGGGCGGTGGGCGCCGGCGGCGCGGCGGCCGGCCTGGTCCCAGAGCAGGACGAGGAGGGTGAAGACGGCGAGGACGGGCGCGCCGGTCCACTTGACGGAGCAGGCCGCGCCGAGCAGCAGTCCGGCGGCGAGCCGCCAGGGGCGCAGGCCGAACCGGACCTCGTCGGCGGCCGAGCCGCCCTCGGCGCGGGCGGCCCGCAGCAGGTCGCGGGTGCGGTCGCGGTCGATCAGCAGGGCGCCGAACGCGGCGAGCACGAAGAACGCGGAGACGCCGTCGAGCAGGCCGACCCGGCTGAGCACGAACTGGAGGCCGTCGACGGACAGCAGCAGTCCGGCGACGCAGCCGATCAGGGTGGAGCGGAACAGCCGGCGGCCGATCCGGGCGACCATCAGCACGCTGAGCGTGCCGAGCAGGGCGACCGCGATCCGCCAGCCGAAGGGGTTCAGGCCCCAGACGTACTCGCCCAGGCCGATGACCCACTTGCCGAGCGGCGGGTGCGCGATGAAGGTGCCGGCCCGGCCGAGCGGGACGATCTGCGGGTCGCCGAGGATCTGCTGGTTGGCGTTGTCCGGCCAGACCGACTCGTAGCCGTCGTGCCAGAGCGACCAGGCGTCCTTGGGGTAGTACGTCTCGTCGAAGACGAAGGCGTGCGGGGACTTCAGGTTCCACAGCCGCAGCACCCCGGCGAACACGGCCACCGCCAGCGGGCCCCACCACCGGTACCTGTCCTTCGCCCGCTCCGTCGGCGCGGCGTGCACCGCCTCCTGCTGCCGCCGCTCCATCACCGCCAGCGCCATGCCCTCCCCGTTCGACCGCAGTTGACGACTTGTCCGCAATGTCCGCATCCTAGCCTGCGGCCGCGGACGTCCGCGGGTGCTGCCCAGGGGTGCTCGCAGCATTCTCCACCCTGCCCCCCGCGCGGTTACGGTTGACCCTCTACCAGGTCGAGGGCGAGGGTCGGTCCCGTGGAGAGCACCATGCGCAGCATCGGCGAGCTGGCCAGGGCCAGCGGCCTCAGTCCCGGCACCCTGCGGTTCTACGACCGCGCGGGCGTCTTCGTCCCGGCCGCCGTGGACCCGCGCACCGGGTACCGCTGGTACGCGGACGAGCAGCTGCCGGACGCCCGGCTGCTGGCCCGGCTGCGCCGGGTCGGGCTGCCGCTGGCCGGGATCACCCGGGTGCTGACCGGCTCCCCGGCCGAGGCCCGGGCCGAGCTGGACGCGCACCTGCGCCGCCTGGAGGACGGTCTGACCGACGCCCGCCGGGAGCTCTCCACCGTCCGCGCCCTCCTCGACTCCCGGGAGTTCCCCGTGCCGCAGACCCGCCTGACCGTTCCCGCCCCCGCCCTGGCCGCCGCCCTGGACGCGGTGCGCTTCGCCGCCCCGGCCGACGCCGCGCTGCCCGCCGTCGCCGGGATCTTCCTGGACGCCGAGGACGGCGTCCTGCACCTGGTCGCCACCGACCGCTACCGGCTGGCGGTCGCCGACTGCCCGGCCGCGCTGGACGGCCCGCCGGCCTCCGCGCTGCTGCCGACCGCCCTCGCGGACGCCGCCCGGGCCCTGCTGGCCGACGCCGAGGAGGCCGAACTGTCCTTCGACGGCGGGCAGTTCACCGTCCGCGCGGCGGGCCGTTCGCTCTCCGGCGAGCGGGGCGGGGCGGACTTCCCGGACTACCGCCGCCTGCTGCGCCTGGAGCCCACCCACCGGGTCACCCTGACCGCCGCCCAGCTGCGCGCCCTGCCCGGGTCCACCGCCGAGGACACCGGCGCCCCGGTGGCCGCCCTGACCGCCACCGCCGCCGACGCCCTCCCGGGCGGGGGCTCCCCCGCCGACCTGCTGGTCCACGTCAACCGCGACTTCCTGCTGGAGGCCGCGGGCAGCGCCGAGCAGCTGGTCCTGGAACTGGGCGGCCCGATCGCCCCGCTCGCCATCCGCTTCCCCGCCCGCGCCGACACCTTCTCCCTGCTGATGCCGGTCGCCCGCTGAGCGGAGCGGCCGGAGCCTGCCGCCCGACGTCCGGTGCAACGACGGCGCCGCCCGTCCGGGGAGGAGTTCCTCCCCGGACGGGCGGCGCCGTATCCGCTCGGGCCGCCGTGTCCGCTCAGGCTGCGGTGTCCGCTCAGGCCGCGGTCGACAGCTCCCGCGCCTCCCGCTGCTCGCGCCGCGGGACGGACAGCACCCGGACGTTGTCCTGCGCGGCGTGAGGTGCTCGCGCAGCCGGACGGCGAGGGCGACGATCAGCAGCGTGCACAGCGCCATCGCGGCGAGGTACAGCGGCCAGGTGCCGGAGCCGACCAGCAGCACGCCGACGGCGGGGCCGACCGCGACGGCGATCTGCTTCACCAGGGCGTACCCGGCGTTGTAGGTGCCCAGCAGCCGGGCGGGCGCCAGGTCCGCGACGATCGGGCCCATGGTGGGGGCGAGCAGCGACTCGCCGACGCCGAACAGCGCGTAGACGGCGACGATCGCCACCGTCGCGGCCATCGCCTCGGTGCGGATCAGCCCGGCGACCACGGCCATGCCCCAGGCGGCCAGCCAGACCGCGCCGGCGGCGGCCATCGCGGTGGTGCGGCGGCGGCGCTCGGTGATCCGGACGACGAACATCTGCAGCAGCACGATGGTCAGCGCGTTGGCGCCGATGGCCAGGCCGAGGGTGGACGGCGCGGTGCCGACGGTGTCGGTGGCGAACGCGGCCACGCCGGACTCGAACTGCCCGTAGCAGGTGAAGAAGATCAGCCCGGCGAGCACGCACAGCCGCAGCATCGCCTTGTCGGCGACCATCGCCCGCAGCCCGCCGCCGCGCTTCGCCGCCGCGCCGGCCGGGGCCGGTTCGACCGCGACCGGGGGCATCTTCGCGGTGCCGGTGACGGCGGCCAGGCCGAGGAAGGTCAGCGCCTCGATGGTGAACAGCCTGGTCAGGCTGGCCGGGTCGGCGGTGTCGACGATCTGGCCGCCGACCAGGGCGCCGATGCCCATGCCGAGGTTGACCAGGGTGAACTGGAGCGCGAAGGCCCGGGAGCGCTCGGTGCGCCCGGTGCAGCGGACGATCATCGTGGCCAGCGCGGGCTGGCAGGTGGTGACGCCGGCGCCGAACAGGAAGGAGGAGAGCAGCAGCCCGGACGTGCTCGCGGCCTGCCCGAAGGCGAACGCGCCGACGGCGGCCATCGCGGTGCCGGCCAGCAGCACCGGGCGCGGCCCGTACCGGTCGATGCCGCGGCCGGTGAACGGCAGCACGGCCAGCGCGGCGAGCGCGAACACGGTGAACACCGCGCCCGCCGCCGCGGCCCCGAGGCCCCGCACCTGGTCCACGTACACGAACATGTACGGCAAGGTGAAGCCGCTGCCGAAAGCGCTGAGCGCGTTGCCGATCTGGACGCGGCGCAGTCGGCCGCCCCACTCCTTCACTGGGCACCCCTTTTCCACACGTCGGGCCGGGCTCCCCGCCACGGCTTTACTCCGTAAGATTACAGACCTAAAGTCTTACCAGAGAAAGCTTACGACAGCAAAGGCTTAACAGCTGCACCCTGCGTGGGACAATGACCGCATGAGCGCACGCAGAGCGGAGCCCCAGACCGCCGCCGAGCTCGGCATCGCCGAGCAGGTGGCCCTCTACCAGCGGGAGTTCCCGCTGGTGGACCCGCAGGTGGAGACCATCGTCTCCACCGTCTCCCGGCTCGCCCGCCGGATGAACGTGGCCTACGGCCGCCAGCTGGCCACCCTCGGCATCACCTCCGCCGAGTGGGAGGTGCTCAAGGCCCTGGTGTTCACCGGCGCCCCCTACCAGCTCGGCCCGGGCGAACTGGCCAAGCGGCTCGGCCTGACCCCGGCCGCGATGACCCACCGGATCGACCGGATGGTCGCCGAGGGCCTGGTCACCCGGGCGCGCGACGAGGCCAACCGGGTCCGGGTGATCATCGAGCTGACCGCCGAGGGCCGCGACAAGTGGCTGGAGCTGATGCGGATGGCCGCCGTCTTCGAGGCCGACCTGCTCCAGGACGTCCCCGGCGGGGCCCGCCCCGAGCTGGCCGCCACCCTGACCCGGATGCTGCGCCGGATCGAGGAGACCCAGCCGGACGCGCTCGGCCGCACCGACGACCTGACCTGCTGACCCGGCACCGGCCCCGGCCCCGGCTGACCCGGCACTGGCGGCCGGGACGACCGGGACGGCCGGAGCGGGAACGCGAACGAGGGGCGCGGGGAGATGACTCTCCTCGCGCCCCTCGCGGGGTTCAGCTCAGCGGATCAGCCGGCCGACCGGTGGTCAGCAGGCGCCGTTGTCGGCCCAGGCGCCCCACTGGCCGCTCAGGGACGGGTCCTCGTTGGTGGTCCACCACTTGTTGGTGTAGTAGTGGCCCTTCCAGGAGACCTTGGTGCCCGCGGTGGCGTAGACCGCCGAGGCGCTCCAGCTCGGGGCGCCGGAGCAGGTGCCGGTCGAGGCGGAGGCCGACGGGCTGGCCGACTGCGACGGCGAGGCCGAGGCGGACGGGCTGGCCGACTTCGACGGCGAGGCGGACGCGGACGGGCTGGCCGACTGCGAGGCGGAGGCCGAGGCCGACGGGGTGGCCGACTGGGTCGGGGCGGCCGGGCAGGACGCGGCGGAGCCGTTGGTGGCGCTCACGGTCTTGTCGAACAGCGCGGTCTGGGTGCCCAGGTCGTACATCGAGAACATGAACGAGCCGCCGAGGCCGTTGCAGTGCGCGTAGTCGAGCTTGGCCTGGACGGACTGGGCGTTCTCGCCGGACCAGAAGGTGGTGCCGTCGTAGAAGTACGCGGCCTTGGCGGTGTCGTCCCAGTAGGTGTACGCCGGGTTGTCGACGAAGCCGGTCAGCTCCTTGTACATCTTGATGCCGGCGACGCCGCCGGAGTAGGTGCCGCCGGGGGCCGGAGCGGACGCCTTCTGGAACAGGCCGTGGGTGGTGCCGGCGGAGACGCCGGTCCAGCCGCGGTAGTAGAACGGGACGCCGACGTTGATCTTCTTCGCCGGGAAGCCGCCGGGGATGCCGTACTGCGGGTCACCCACGGTGTAGGCCTTGACCGCCGCGTCCACCGAGTACTTGCCGTTGCCGCCCGGGACGGGGGTCATCGGGTCGTTCGGGTTGGTGTAGATCGGGGCCTGGTGGTTGGTCGGGCCCTGGGCCTCCCAACCGCCGTGCATGTCGTACGTCATGATGTCGAGGAACGTCAGGTACTGGCCGATCTTGTCGGTCTCGACGTTCTTGATCTTGTCCTGGCCGGCGCCGACCGCGGCCGCCAGGCCGTAGGTCTTGCCGTCCGCGGCGCCCTGGGTGTTGAGCTGGCTGCGGAACTCGGCGAGCAGCGAGGTGAAGTTCTGCTTGTCGGCCGGCGCGGCGTGGTTGCCGGTGTGGCCGCCGCCGCCCGGGTACTCCCAGTCGAGGTCGAAGCCGTCGAAGACGCCGGCGCCGGTGCCCGGGCCGCCGTAGCCGCCCTCGGAGGGCAGGTTGCCCTTGATGAACATGTCGATGCAGGAGGAGACCAGCTTCTTGCGGGAAGCGTCGGTCGCCGCGGCGTCGGAGAAGTACTTGGAGTACGTCCAGCCGCCGATCGAGAGCAGGACCTTGAGGTTCGGGTTCTTCGCCTTCAGCTTCTTGATCTGGTTGAAGTTGCCGACGATCGGCTGGTTCCAGGTGTCGGCCACGCCGTCGACCGAGATGTCGGCGCCGAAGCTCTTCTGGTAGTCGGCGAACGAGTCGCCCGCGCCGTCACCCGCGTTGGGGTCGTCCTCGTTCTGCGACGCGGCCTTGTTCGCCTCGAAACAGGAGAGGGTGGTCGGGTTGATGTTCGCGAAGTCGTAGATGATGTAGTCGAGCTTCCCGGCGGCGCCCGTGTCCTGCATCGTCTTGAGGTAGTACGCGTTCGAGTAGATCGACCACTGGTCGAAGTACGCGACCTTGATGCCGCCGCTGGTGGCCGGGGCGCCGGTCGAGTTGGTCGGCGCGGCCTGGGCGGTGCCGCCGGTCAGCGCCAGGGTGCCGCCGAGCAGCAGGGAGGCCGCGGTGCCGGCCGCGAGCGCGGCCCAGCTCTTCGGCCGCCGCCGCGAGGGCGACTGGGGGGAAACGGAACGAAGCATGGCTGCGTGACTCCTGGTTGTGGGGGTCCCGTCAGGACCAGGCACGCACCGCGCGAGGTGGGGTCGCACGACCTGGGCATGGCGGGGGAATCGAGCGGTGGCCTGCACGAACACCGGGTGCGGATAAGCCGAACCGGCGCCGGTGGTCTGAACCACCGACGCCGGCCCAGGGGCTCCCTGCACCTGCCAAGTAAAATGGACTAGACCAACTCGACCGTCAAGAGCAGGACCTGACGCTTACGCCACGCTTAAGGTTCGGTGGCCGGTCAGTACCGCAGCGCGTTCGCCACCACGGGCGTCACGCTGCCCTCCAGCGAACGGTTGCTCTCCGCCGTGGCCTGCGCGGACGCCCCGGCCGCCACCTCGGGCACGTTCACCACCACCGCGTCCAGCAGGTTCCCCGACCCGTCGTCGAAGTTGACCTGAATCGTGTACTTGCCGGACTGGGAACCGTGGTTGGTGACCGTCAGCGGGACGGAGAGCTTCCCGTCCGAGCCGGTGGCGGCCTTGCCGAGCGCCACGTCGTCCTTCGCGTCCAGCCCGCCCTTCACGCTCGCCAGCGCCGAGGAGGCGGCGGCCTGCGCGGAGGCGCCCAGCGAGGAGGCGGCCGAGCCGATCGCCGCCGTCGCCGAGGAGGCCGCCGAGGCCACCGCCGACTTGGCGCCCTCCAGCGCCGAGGACGTCGCGGGGGACGGCGAGCCGTCCGAGGAGCAGCCGGAGAGCGCCGCGGCGCCCAGCAGGGCGGCGGCCGTCCAGCCGGCGGCGGCCCGGGTCGATCGCTTCATCAGTGCGCATCCCTTCGGTCGTGAGCGTCCGGCGCGGTTCAGGAGAGCCCGGTCCCGTTCTCGCGGGCCGCCTCGTCCGCGGCCCGCGCCTCCCGCCGGCGCACCTCGTCCTGCCGGCGGGCCACCACCACGGCGGCCCCCAGCGCGCTCGCCGCGAACGCCAGCGCGCCGACCCACGGGCGGGCCAGCGCGTGCCCCAGCGCGGCGTCCACCGAGTAGCGGCCCGCGCCGGCCACGCCCAGCGCCACGCCGCAGGCGCCCAGCAGGGCCGGGTACTCGTAGCCGCCGCCCTGCGCGAAGAAGCCCGCCGGGGCGTGCACCGAGATCGCGCCCGCCATCGTCCCGGCGACGACCGCGCCGGCCGCGGGGGTGGCCAGGCCGAGCACGAGCAGCGCGCCGCCGCCCGCCTCGCCCAGGCCGGCCGCCCGCGCGTTGCGGTCGCCCGGCAGGAAGCCCATGTGCTCCATGGCCTGCGCGGTGCCCTCCGGTCCGGGGCCGCCGAACCAGCCGAACAGCTTCTGCGCCCCGTGCGCGAACAGGACACCCCCGACGGCGGTGCGCAGCGCCAGCAGGCCGAGATCCTTGCGGTGCAGACAGGTCATGTGTTGCCCCTGGGGTGGAAGAGAAGACTTGGGGCCCATCCCAACGCGCGCACCGGCCCCGTTCGACCCGGCGAACCCATCCGGGCGACGCGCACCGCCAGACAGGAGCACCCGATGCCCACCGCACCGAAGCCGTCCGCGTACGTCCTGCACGGCGAGCGGATCACCGACGAGCCCTCGCTCTGGGCCGAGCTCGGCCGCGCCGTGCAGGCCCCCGACGGCTACTACGGCCGCAACCTGGACGCGCTGGCCGACTGCCTGCGCGGCGGCTTCGGCCCCCGGCCGCCGTTCACCCTGGTCTGGGAGGGGTCGACGGCCTCCGCGCAGGCGCTGACCCGCCGGGTGACCGGCCCCGACGAGGAGGAGCGCTCCTACTTCGACGCGGTCCTCGACGTGCTGCGCCAGGGTGGCGTCGCCGTCCGGCTGCGCTGACGGCCCATCATGGGCACATGTCGGCGATCTCCCTGAGCACCGTCTTCGTCACGTTCTTCGCCGTGGTCGGCCCGCCCAAGGTGCTGCTCGCGTTCGCGCAGCTCAGCCAGACCCGGACCCCGGCCGAGCTGCGCAAGCTCACCCTGGCCTCCTCGCTGGTCGCGGCCCTGGTCGGCCTGGTGCTGGCGTACAGCGCGGACTTCATGGCCGCGCTGTTCCACATCTCCGACCAGTCGCTGCAGATCGCCGGCGGGGTGATCTTCTTCATCTACGCGGTGGCCCTGGTCCTGGGCATCCACCTGGGCGGCGGCAAGGACGGCGCGCACCTCGCCAACCCGCTCGCCGACGGCATCCGCGAACTGCTGCTGCCGTACGTGGCCAGCCCGCTGGCGATCACCGCCCTGCTGGTCGAGTCGCTGACCCGGGACACCCTGGGCTGGCACTCCACGGTCGCCGCCATGTACGTGGCGGTGATCGCGGTGGACTGCGCCTGCGTCCTGCTGCTCGGCCCCCTGCTGCGCGCCAGCCGGCGCACCTCCCTGGAGGTGGTGTCCCGCCTGCTCGGCCTCCTGCTGGCGGCGGTCGGCGTGGAGATGGTCCTCTACGGCCTGGAGAGCCTGGGCGTCCACCTCGCCGAACCGAAGAACGGCCACTGACCCCCGGACCCGGGACGACCCCCTTCGCCCACCCCCGGCGCCGGACACCAGCCACCAGCCCGTGACGCGTCGTCCTCCCCCACCCGCGCGCCGCCAGGCGCTCCCCGGGCCGCTCCCTCCCCCATCCTCCTCGCCCGCCGCCAGGCGCCCCCACCCGCGCGCCGTCAGGCGCTCCTCCCCCGGCGGGGCAGCAGCAGGCAGAGCGGGACGGCCAGGGCGGTGAGCGCGGCGGACCAGGTGAAGGCGGTGGTGAAGCCGTCGGCCGGGGTGCTCGTGGCGGTGGTGGCGTGCTGGAGGACGACGATCAGCAGGGCGGTGCCGGCCGAGCCGCCGATCTGCTGGGCGACCCGGGTGATGACGCTGGCGTCGGGGACCTGTCCGCGGTCCAGGCCCAGGTAGCCGGCGCTGCCGAGCGGGACCATCGCCGCGCCCAGGCCGACGCCGCGCAGCAGGAGGGCCGCGCCGAGCAGGAGTCCGCCGTCCGCGCCGAGGGCGAACGGCACGGTGGCCGCCGCGGTCAGGGCGAACCCGCCGAGGGCGACCGGGCGCGGGCCGAGCCGGTCGGTGAGCACGCCGGCCCGGGCGCGGGCCAGCAGGACGCCGACGCCCTGCGGGATCAGCGCCAGTCCGGCGCCCAGCGCGTCCTGGCCGCGCACCTGCTGCCAGTACAGCGGCAGCAGCACCATCGCCCCGTACAGCACGACCCCGCCGAGGAAGCCCAGCGCGGACGCCGAGGCCAGCGGGCGGTGGCGCAGCAGCCGCAGGTCGACCAGCGCGCCGGGGCGCCGCAGGGCGCGGACGGTGAACGCGGTGAGCAGGGCGGCGCCGGCGAGCAGCGGGAGGGTCGCGCCGCCGGTGCCGGTCCGGGACAGGCCGTAGAGCAGGGCGGCGGTGCCGGGCGGCAGGAGCAGCAGGCCGACGGTGTCGAGGCGGGGGCGCGGGGTGCCGGGGCCGGGGCGGTCGTCGGGGAGGTTGCGGTGGGCGAGCCAGGCGCCGGCGGCGCAGAACGGGAGGTTGACCAGGAAGAGCCAGCGCCAGTTGCCGAGGTGCAGGATCAGGCCGCCGAGGACGGGGCCGAGGATCGGGCCGAGCGCGGTGGGGAGGGTGACGGCGGCCATCACCCGGCCGAGGCCCCGGCCGCGGGCGGCCTGGATGACCAGGGTGGCCATCAGCGGCATCATGACGCCGCCGCCGACGCCCTGCACGACCCGGGCGCCGATCAGCGCGGGGGCGTTCGGGGCGAGGGCGCAGAGCAGCGAGCCGAGCAGGAAGACGCCGAGGGCGGCGGTCCACAGGCGTTTGCCGCCGAGCCGGGCCTGGGCCCAGCCGGCCAGCGGGATGGTGGTGAAGACGGCCAGCAGGTAGCCGGTGCCGACCCACTGGACGGTGGCGAGCGGGGCGCGCAGGTCGGCGGCGAGGTCGTTCAGGGCGACGCTGGTGATGGTGGTGTCGAAGACCACGGCGAGGGCGCCGACCACGACGGTGGCGGCCAGGCGCCGAACGGCGGGGTCGACGGGTTCGGGCGGGGCGGCGGCGGTGGCCGTCGCGCGGGCGTGCCGGATCACGGCAGGGCCCCCTTAAGATATAGAGTCCTATCTTGCGATCCCCACCGTAGGGCCCGCAAATAAGATAGGCAACTCTATCTAGAGGTACGACCGAGACCGAGCGAGACCGAGGAGGAGCGGATGGCCGAACGACGCCGCGGCGCGGCCCTGGAGGCGGCCCTGCTGGACGCGGCCTGGGCGGAACTCACCGAGACCGGCTACGCCGGCTTCACCGTGGACGCCGTGGTCAGGCGGGCCGGCACCAGCCCGCCCGTCCTCTACCGCCGCTGGCCGGACCGGGACGCGCTGGCCCGGGCCGCCATCGGGCACGTGCTGGAGCGCTCCCGGCTGGCGGTGCCCGACACCGGCGGCCTGCGCGGGGACGTGCTCACCCTGATGCGGGCCATCAACGCCACCCGCTCCGACCTGGTCGCGCTGATGAGCGTCCAACTGGCCGGCTACCACCGGGCGACCGGCACCCCGCCTGCCGAACTCCTCGACGCCACCGGGCCGGACGGCACCGAGGCGCTGTACGAGCGCGCCGTCGCCCGCGGCGAGGCCGACCCGGCGCGGCTCACCCCGCGGATCAGGGCGCTGCCCTTCGACCTGCTCCGGCAGGAGATGCTGACCAGCTCCGCCCCGGTGCCGGACCACGTGCTGGAGGAGATCGTCGACGACGTGCTGCTCCCGCTCGTCACGCCCCGGGGGTGAGCGGCCGCCACGGCACCGGGCTGGACAGGATCATCGAGCTGGTGGGCTGCCCGTAGCCGCCGAGCCGGTCGGTCAGCCGCGCGAAGGAGGGCATGTCCGGCACCCCGACCAGCAGCACGCAGCACGCCCCGCCGGTCACCCGGTGCAGCTGGAACACCTCCGGCCAGCCCGCCACCTCCGGGTCGCGCAGCAGGCAGCGCACCCCGTAGCACTCCACCGTGACCAGCGCCATCACCGCCGCCCCGGCCTTCGCCGGGGCCAGGTGCGCGTGGTAGCCGGTGATCACCCCGTCCGCCTCCAGCCGGCGCACCCGCTCCGCGACGGCCGGCGGGGAGAGGTTCACCCGGCGCGACAGCTCGTTGTACGACAGCCGCGCGTCGGCCTGGAGTTCGGCCAGCAGCAGGCGGTCCACCGCGTCCACGGCGGCTCCTTTGCGTTCGTCAGGCGATCGGGGGGCAGCGCCTTGCGAACGGCAGGCCGGTGCCCCCATCCGGGCTACGACGCCCATTCAAGAGCAGGCCGCCGCGCCGCACAATGGGGGGCGCCCGCCGCGACCCGAGCGGGCGGCACCGAGGAGGTAGCGGCCATGACCGGCCAGACCCACCAGCCCCACCTGCGGTTCGGCCCCGACCAGGAGCCCGGCCCGTCCACCCCCTACGCCCGGTACGTGCGCCTGGCCGAGCTGCACTCCCTCCAGCGGCCGCGCAGCGCCGAGCCCGCCGAGTACGCGTTCATCGTCACCACCCAGGTGATGGAGCTGCTGTTCGACCTGCTGGAGCGCGACTGGGCCGCCGCCCGCACCGCCCTGCACGCCGACGACCTGGACGGCGCGCTGGCCGCGCTGCGCCGCGGGCAGCACACCCAGGACGTGCTGACCGGCTCCTGGGACCTGCTGGCCACCATGACGCCCGCCGAGTTCAGCTCCTTCCGCCCGGTCCTCGGCGAGGCGTCCGGCTTCCAGTCCTCGGCCTTCCTGCGGCTGGAGTTCCTGCTCGGCAACCGCAGCGAGGGCCTGCTGGAGATGTACCGGGACTCCCCCGCCGAGTACGACGCGCTGTTCGCCGCGCTGCGCACCCCCAGCCTGTACGACGAGGCGCTGGCCGTGCTGGCCCGGCGCGGCCTGGCGATACCCGCCCGGCCGGTCACCGCCCGGCACCGGCGCGACGAGGCGGTCGAGGCCGCCTGGCGGGCCGTCTACACCGACCCGGCGCTGGCCGACCTGGTCCGGCTCGGCGAGGCCCTGCTGGACACCGCCGAACGCGTCACCCGCTGGCGCCAGCGCCACTACTCCGCCGTCAAGCGCACCATGGGCGGCAAGCCCGGCAGCGGCGGCTCCAGCGGCCTCAGCTGGCTCAAGCACGCCGCCGACCAGGACGTCTTCCCCGAACTGTGGGCCGTCCGCAACGATCTCTGAACGCACCCCCGAACGCACCCTCCGAGCGCGACCCCCGATGGACGCGCCCTCCGAGCACCCCCGGGAGCAACGCCGTGACCCCCACCCGTGAGCAGTGCGCCGCCCGCGACGCCGCCGACCCGCTGCACGCCCTGCGCGCCGAGTTCGCGCTGCCCGACGGGGTGCTCTACCTCGACGGCAACTCGCTCGGCGCGCTGCCCCGCCGCACCCCCGGCCACCTGGCGAAGGTCGTCGAGGGCGAGTGGGGCGGCGGGCTGATCCGGTCCTGGAACGACGCCGGCTGGTTCCACCAGCCCCGGCGGCTCGGCGACCGGCTCGGCGCGCACCTGCTCGGCGCCGCCCCCGGGCAGGTGGTGGTCTGCGACTCCACCTCGGTCAACCTGTTCAAGGTGCTCGGCGCGGCCCTGCGGCTGCGCCCCGACCGCCCGGCGCTGCTCGCCGAGCGGCACGCCTTCCCCACCGACCTGTACATCGCCGACGGCCTGGGCGCGCTGCACCCCGGCACCCGGCCGGTGCTGCTGGACTCCGCCGCCCACCTGGACGCCGCCCTCGACCAGGACGCCGCCGTGGTGCTGCTCTCGCACGCCGACTACCGCACCGGCGAACTGCTCGACCTGGCGGCCGTCACCGAGCGGATTCACGCCGCCGGGGCGCTCGCCGTCTGGGACCTGTGCCACACCGCGGGCGCGCTGCCGATCGAACTCGACGCGGCGGGCGTCGACTTCGCCGTCGGCTGCGGCTACAAGTACCTCAACGGCGGCCCCGGCGCGCCCGCCTTCCTGTACGCCGCGGCCCGCCACCAGGAGGCCGCCCGGCAGCCGCTGACCGGCTGGTTCGGGCACGCCCGGCAGTTCGACTTCGAGCCCGGCTACCGGCCCGCCGCGGGCGTCACCCGCTTCCTCACCGGCACCCCGCCGATCCTCGGCCTGGCCGCGCTGGAGGCGGCGCTGGAGGTCTGGGAGCTGGCCGACCCGGCCGCCGTCCGCGCCAAGAGCCTCGAACTGACCGACCTGTTCCTGGAGTTGACCGCCGACCTGGACGTCGAACCGGTCACCCCGCGGGAGCCCGCCCGGCGCGGCAGCCAGGTCGCGCTGCGGCACCCCGACGGCTACGCGGTCGTCCAGGCGCTGATCGCCCGCGGCGTGATCGGCGACTTCCGCGCCCCCGACCTGATGCGCTTCGGCTTCACCCCGCTCTACCTCTCCCGCGCCGACGTGCACGACGCCGCGACGGCGCTGCGCGAGGTGCTGGCCGGCGGCGAGTGGCGCGCGGAGCGCTTCGCCCGCCGCGGCGACGTCACCTGACCCCCGCGCCCGCACGGCGGACGGCCGGGGCCCACGGGCCCCGGCCGTCCTGGTGCGGCAGGCGCGTCAGCTGTGGCGGCCCCGGGCGCGGCGGGCCAGCGCGATCACGCCGCCGCCCAGGCCCAGCAGCACCGCGGCGGCTCCCGCCGCCGGGCCGACCAGGTCACCGCCACCGGTGTCCGGCAGCGGCGGCCCCACCG
Organism: Kitasatospora fiedleri; assembly: GCF_948472415.1. Lineage (NCBI taxonomy): Bacteria > Bacillati > Actinomycetota > Actinomycetes > Kitasatosporales > Streptomycetaceae > Kitasatospora > Kitasatospora fiedleri. The sequence continues at coordinate 2,394,496 of NZ_OX419519.1, forward strand.
GGGTGGAGGCCGACCCGGTCGGCACCGGCGTGCTCCCGCTCGGCGACGGCGCCGGGCTGGTGCTGGTGCTCGGCGACGGGCTGGGGCTCGGGCTCTCGCTGTCCGACGGGGACGGCGACGGCGTCGGGCTGGTCGAGTCGCTCGGCGACGGGCTCGGGCTCGGACTGGTGCTGTCCGTGGGCGACGGGGACGGGCTGGGGCTCTCGCCGCAGACCGGCAGGTCGCCGTCGAACGGGTAGTTGTGGATCTCGGTGCCGGCGCTGCCCTGCTGGAGCAGGTTGCCCGCCAGGTAGACCCGGCCGTTGGTGCCGGGGTTGGAGAGCGTGGTGGTGCTCGCCGGGTTGCCCGCCATGATCGAGCCCTGCCACTGGGCGTCGCCGGTGACCGTCACGCTGGTGGCGGTCGGGAAGTTCCACATCAGGTTCGGCCGCAGGACCGTCAGCGGGTCGTCGGCCGCGCCGGTGCCGCTGTTGGTGTTGACCGTCACGTCGCTGCCGGTCATGTTGACGATCACCGTCGCGCCGGCCGGGATGCCCGCGAACACGAGGGAGCGGCGCCCGCCGTCGGTGCCGATGTTCTGGCCGTAGTCGAACACCTGGCGGGCGCTGGTGCCGTCGCCGGTGAAGGTGACGGTGGCCCCGTCGTCCACCACCGTGCCGGTGGCGGTCTGCCGGGCCATGCAGGCGGAGTGGTCCTCGATGACCGGCGTCAGGCCGCGGAACTCGTCGATCGCCGCCGGGTCCCGGATCGCCTGGCCGTCCGGGGTGATGTCGTAGGCGCCGGTCAGCGTGGTGCCGTACTTGAGGTTGCCCCACAGCGCCTTCGGCGGCTGGACGAAGAAGTCGGTGCCGCCGATGAACAGCCGGCTGGGGTTCGCCTGCGAGGCGTCCATGGCGACCGAGCCGCCCACCGTCACGTGGTCCGTGGCGTTCGGCGGGGTGACCATCGAACCGACGCCCACCACGCCCATGTTGAAGGCGCCGCCCATCGCCTTGTTGATGTCGAGGTTGCCGACCACCGCGATCTTGCCCTCGGCCTCGGCCGCGTTCTGCCGCACCAGGTAGTTGCCGCCCACGTAGATGTTGAGCGAGGCGTCCGCCCCGTTGAACGGCCCGGTGTGCGGCGGGCCCCAGGTGCTCGGGCAGTCCGGACCCGAACACGGCCCCAGCGGCGGGGCCAGTTGGTCGGCCTGGCCGACCGAGGCCAGGGTGAGCAGCGGAGCGGCGGCGAGCGCCGTCACCACGGCGAAGCGGAGCAGCGGGTTCTTGCCGCGGACACCGTGTCGCACGGGCACCCCTCTCGTTGACGGATGGGTCAGCAGACAGCAGACACCGGCCAGCAAAGAGGAACCGGCACACCGCTCCCGGACGGATCGGCCCGGACGCGCCGGACAATCATTCGAACGGACTACTTTGATGTTCCGTCAGTGAAGGTGCCAGCCCGGAAAGGGAGAACCGTGCCGAACCCGCCGTTCGCCATGCTCGCCACCACCGTCGAGGTCCTCGCCCGGCCGGACGCCGACGAGCGGCTGCTCACCGCGTTCGAACGCGAGCGGCTGGGGCGGTTCCGGCGCCCCGCCGACCGCGACGACTACCTGGCCGCGCACCTGCTCGTCCGGTACTGCGCCGCCGCCCAGCTCGGCACCGAGCCCGCCGCGATCGCCTTCGGCCAGCGGTGCCCCGGCTGCGGCAGCACCGAGCACGGCCGCCCCCACCTCACCGACCGCCCCGACACCCACCTGAGCCTCTCCCACACCAGCGGCATCATCGCCGCCGCGGCCGGACCCGTCCCGATCGGCGTCGACGTCGAGCACCTCGGCGCCCGCGGCACCGACCCGGCCACCCTCCGGCACGTCCTCACCGCGGCCGAGAGCGCCCTGGTCCGGAGCCGGCCGGACCCGACCGGGGCCTTCCTGCGCCTGTGGGTCCGCAAGGAGGCGCTGATCAAGCTCGGCCGCGCCTCCCTGGACACCCTCGGCAGCCTCGACCTGTCCCACCTCCCCCTCGACCCGCCGCTCCAGCACCGGGACCAGGACCTCCACTACCTCGAACTGACCACCCCGACGCCCTGTTCACCGCCGCCGCGACCCTCCCGATCCAGTTGGTGGAGCCGGCCGGGCCCGTCGGCGCGCCCTGACGGCGGCGGCCCGGCGGCGGCCCGGCGGCGGCCCGCCGGGGGCGGGGGCGGTCGGCGCGGTCCCGGCGGCTTCCCCGAACCCCGGCGGGGAGTCGGCCGGGCGCGGCAGACTGGAGGCATGTGCCGAAGCATCAAGACGCTCCGCCCGCCGATGACGTCCGACGCCACCCCCGAGGACGTGCACGCGGCGGCGCTCCAGTACGTCCGCAAGGTCTCCGGGTTCCGGGCGCCGGCCGCGCACAACCGGGAGGCGTTCGACGCGGCGGTGGCCGCCGTCGCGGCGGCCACCGCCCAGTTGCTCGCCTCGATCGAGGTCCGCGGGGTCACGCCCCGTTCGTCGACCCCGGCCGGATGACCATCAGCACCAGGACCACCGCCCAGAGCAGGTTGAACACGCCCGCCGTCATCGGCAGCGTCCGCAACTTGCCGGTGGCGCGGGCCGTTTCGGCGTCCCTGTCCTCGGTCGCGTCCAGCGCGTCCACGGTCGCCTGCTGACCGGGCAGCACCACCAGCAGCAGCACGCCCGCCGCGACGGCCGTCAGCACGATCGACGTGATCAGCCAGGCGTTGCCCAGCACCCCCATCACCTGCGCGGTGCCGATGCCCAGCACCGGGATGCCGAGCCCGATCAGCGCGTACACGTTGCTGATCCGGTGCAGCAGCCGCACCGAGACCTGCGCGCCCGGCTGCTCCGGGCCCGCCGCGAGCGCGGCCTTCGCCTTCCGCGGGAACATGCTCACCGCCACCGCCACCGGACCGATGCACAGCGCCACGACCAGCAGGTGCAGACTCAGCAGGAACTTGGCCATCGCGGGCGCAACCCTTCAACCACGACACGGGGGACGGAACTCCGGTCACGCTAGCAGCGCTTATCCGCCCGCCCGACGGCGGAAAGCCCGCCGGGCGGACGGCCCCGGCGGCGGCGCGGCGGCGCTACGGCGGCGGCGCGGCGGCGCTACGGCGGCGGACTGTTACAGAGCCGGGCGGTGGCCGTTACGCGGTCGGCGGCCGGCCGAGGGGCGGGCTTCCTAGCGTGAGCGTCGTCGACCCGCGGCCGTCCGGCGGCGGGGGACGCGCAAGGGGAGGTTCCCGCATGTCAGGTACCACGTCCATCCGCCGCGCGGTGCGGTTCGCGCTGGCTCCGGCCGTCGCCGTCGGTGTGCTCGCACTGCCGGGCGCCGTCGCGTTCGCCGACTCCGCCAGCCCGGTTCCCGCCACCCCGGCTCCCGCCGTCTCGGCCGCGCCGTCCGCCCGGCCGGAGGCCGCCGCCACCCCCGTGCCGAGCCCGGCGCCCACCCGGGCCGCGGCCGCGCCCGCCGACGGGGGGAGCCGCGTCCTGCCCAAGGGCGGGGCGCAGACCGGTGAAGGGGCGGGCGGCGGCGGTTCGGCGACCGGGCTCGTGCTCGGGGCCGGGCTGGCGGCGGCCGGTGCGGCGGGGATCGGCCTGCTCGTCGTCCGGCGCCGTGCCGGCGCCCGGGTCTGACGAGGACCGCCGGGGCCGGCGCCACTGGTGGGTGCCGGCCCTGGCGGTCGGGCTGCTGATCGGCGGCGGGGCGACGCTGGTGGCCGCCCGCGGGGCCGACCCCGCGCCGGTGCGGATCGCCGTGGGCGGCCCGGCCGGGACGGCCGCCGTCGCCGCGCCGCCGTCCGGGACGGCCACGGCCCCCGCGCCCGTCCGGGTCGCGTTCTCGCCGCCGGTGCGGGTGCTGGTGCCCCGGATCGGGGTGGACGCGCCGGTGGAGGGGGTCGGGCTCGATCCGGACGGCGCCGTGCAGGTGCCGCCGCTGGACCGGCCGGGGCAGGTCGGCTGGTACCGCAGCGGCCCGGTGCCCGGGCCGGACGAGCCGACCGTGCTGCTCGGGCACTACGACACCCGCAAGGGCCCGGCGGTGTTCCACGGCCTGCCGGGGCTGCGGCCGGGCGACCGGGTCGACGTCCGGCGGGCGGACGGGAGCACGCTCTCCTACCGGGTGCGCGAGCTGCACCAGTACCCCAAGGACGCGTTCCCGACCGAGCTGGTCTACGGCGACGCCCCGGGCCCGCAGCTGCGGCTGGTCACCTGCGGCGGCACGCTCGGCGGCAACGGCCACTACTCCGACAACATCGTGGTCTTCGCCGACCCGCTGCCGCCGTCCCCGTGACCGTGGCCGTGGCGCCGCCGTGGCCGTGACGCCGCCGTGGCCGTGGCGTCGCCGTGGCCGTGGCGTCGCCGTGGCCGTGGCGTCGCCGTGGCCGTGACGGTGACGGTGGCGCCGCCGTGACCGCCCGCCGGAGCGGGCCACCCCCGCCCCGGGGAGCGGCCCGCTCCGGTGGTGCAGACTGACAGCCCCCCGACCGACCTCCGAAAGGCGCCGTTCGACGTGAGGACCCGGCCCCCCGGCACCGGCCTGTCCAGGTGCCTCCTGCTCGTCCTGCTGGCCGTCGTCGCGGCCGCCGGCTGCCGGGCGCCCGGCGCGCTGGCGGACGCCGGGGCGGCCCGGCCGGTCCGGGCCCACCCGAGCCCGCAGCCGCTGTGGCCGGACGTCGCGGCCGGCCCGGCGCCCACCCGGCCCGCCGCGGTGGAGCAGCAGAAGCCCGCCCCGCTGCCCGGGCTGGCGCTCGACGCGCTCACCGGGACCGACGCCCGCACCCCGCTCGCCGCGGACCCGGCCCTCAGCCCGCCGGAGCGGACCGCCCTGGCCGCCGGGTGCGCGCACTGCGCGGTGCGCCCCGCCCAGTACCGCGACCTCGACGGGGACGGCCGCCCCGAGCTGCTGACCGCCGTGCTGTTCGACGCGGGCCCCGACTCCCCGCGGGCCGTGCTGCACGTCTACGCGCTGCGCGGCCGCGAGGTGCTGCCGGTGCTGGCCGTGCCGGCGGCGCCGGACTTCACCGCCGAGACGGTCGGCGCGGACCTGGTGGTGCACGAGCCCACCGCCCCGTTCGCCGAGACCAGCAGCACCTACCGCTGGAACACCGACCGGATGGTCCTCGTCGACCGGCGGATCAAGGTCCTCGGGCCGGGCGTGGACGTCTCCGGCTGCCTGCTGGCGGACGCCTGCGGGCCGCTGGTGGTGCTCGCCCCGACCCCGGCGCCGACGCCCGTCCCCTCCGCGGGCCCCGCCCCGGCCGCCGGCCGGACCGCCGCCCCCGCGCAGGACGGCCCCGCGCAGGACGGCCCGGCCCGGGCCACCCCGGTGCCGGACGGCCCGGCCCGCGACACCGCCCGACCCGCCCCGACGAGGACCCGATGACCACTCCCGTGCCCGGCGCCCCGCGCATCCTGCTGGTCGAGGACGACGAGGTGATCCGCGAGACCACCCAACTCGCCCTGGAGCGCTACGGCTTCCCGGTGGAGACCGCGGCCGACGGCCTGGAGGGCCTGGAGCGCTTCCGGGCCGACCCGCCGGACCTGCTGCTGCTCGACGTGATGCTGCCGCTGCTGGACGGGGTCGGGCTGTGCCGGCGGGTCCGCGAGGAGAGCCGGCTGCCGATCCTGATGATGTCGGCCCGCACCGAGCCGATCGACGTGATCTCCGGCCTGGAGGCGGGCGCCGACGACTACGTGGTCAAGCCGTTCGAGACCGCCGTCCTGGTCGCCCGGATTCGCAGCGTGCTGCGGCGCACCTCCTTCGACCCGGTCGCCCCCGCCGGCACGACGGCCGCTGCCGCCGCTGCCGCTGCCGCTGCCGCCGACCCGGCGCACCCGGTGCGGGTGATCGACGACCTGGAGGTGGACACCGGCGCGATGGAGGTCAAGGTGGCCGGGCGCCCGGTGCCGCTCACCCCGACCGAGCTGCGGCTGCTGCTGGAGTTCACCGCCGCGCCGGGCGTGGTGATGGAGCGCCAGACCCTGCTGGAGCGGGTCTGGGACTACTCCTGGGGCGCCGACAGCCGGGTGGTCGACGTGCACGTCCAGCGGCTCCGGGCGAAGATCGGCGCCGCCCGGATCGAGACCGTCCGGGGCTTCGGCTACAAGCTGCGGCGGACGCCGTGACGCTGCGGCGGCAGATCGCCGCCGTGATCGCGCTGGTCTCCTGCCTGGTCGCGCTCGCGGTGGGGGTCCTGGTCCACCAGGCGTCGGTGCGCCAGCACACCGACCAGGCCCGCACGTCCGCGCTGACCGCGCTCGACTCGGTGCTCACCGGCTACGACGCGACCGGCGAGCTGGTCGCGGGCTGGCACGCCGCCGCCGACGACCCGGCGCTGCCCGCGGACCTGCGTCGGCTGGCCGAACGCGGCCGGCGGGGTTCGGTGCTCGGCCCCGGCCCGAACGGCCCGGCGATGTGGGCCGCCGCCGGCGCCGACGGGCGGGTGCTGTCGGTGCGGATGGACTACGCCGGGGACGCCCGGGCGATCGCCGACCTGGACCGCGCCGTGGCGGTCGGCGCCGCGCTGTCCGTGCTGGTCACCGTGCTCGCCGGGGTGCTGGCCGCCGACCGGATCAGCAGCCGGCTGCGCACCGCCGCCCGCACCGCCCGCACCATCGCCGGGGGCGACCCGGACGCCCGGATCGGGCCGCTCGGCCGGCCCCGCGACGAGGTGGCCGAGCTGGCCGCCGCGGTCGACTCGATGTCCGCCGCGCTGCGCGGCCGGCTGGCCGGCGAGCAGCGCTTCACCGCCGACGTGGCGCACGAGCTGCGCACCCCGCTGACCGGCCTGCTGACCGCGTCCGAGCTGCTGCCGCCGGGCCGGCCGACCGAGCTGGTCCGCGACCGGGTGCGGGCGCTGCGCGACCTGACCGAGGACCTGCTGGAGGTCTCCCGGCTGGACTCCGGGGCCGACGCCCCGGAGCTGGCCGACCTGCCGCTCGGGCCGCTGCTGGCCCGGGTGGTGGCCGCCGCCGGCACCGGGGCCGAGCTGCGGATCGCCGGCGACGCGGTGGTCAGCACCGATCCGCGCCGCCTCGACCGGGTCCTCGCCAACCTGCTGGCCAACGCCCACCGGCACGGCCGCGCCCCGGTCCTGGTCACCGTCGAGGGCGGTGTCGTGACCGTCCGCGACCACGGCCCCGGCTACCCGGAGGAGGTGCTGCGCGAGGGGCCCCGCCGCTTCCGCACCGGGGCCCGCGAGCGCGGCGGCGGCCACGGCCTGGGCCTCACCATCGCCCAGGGCCACGCCGAGGCGATCGGCGCCCGGCTGCGGCTGGCCAACCACCCCGACGGGGGCGCGCTGGCCCGCCTGGTGCTGCCCGGGCCGGGCCGCTGACCGGCCGTCCGACCGGGCCGTCGGCCGGTCAGGGCAGGTCGGGGACGCGGCCGAGGATCGCGGTGGTGTCCAGGCCGGTCGGCAGGGTGCCGTAGGCGAGGCCGGAGCGGCCGCCGAGGCGGGTGGCGGTGAAGGCTTCGGCGACGGCGGGGTGGCCGTGGCGCAGCAGGAGGGACGCCTGGAGGGTGAGGGCGAGCCGTTCGACCAGGTGGCGGGTGCGGTACTCCAGGTGCTCGGGGTCGGCGAGGTCCTTGCGGAGGGCGGCGAGGGCGCCGTCGTAGTGGGCGTCGAGCCCGCTCGCGGTGTCGAGTTCGGCGAACACGGCCGCCAGGCTCTCCGGTTGGCGGGCCATCGCGCGCAGCGCGTCGAGCGCGGCGACGTTGCCGGAGCCCTCCCAGATGGAGACCAGCGGGGCCTCCCGGTAGAGCCGGGGCATGCCGGACTCCTCGACGTAGCCGTTGCCGCCGAGGCATTCGAGCGCTTCGGCGGCGTGGCCGGGGCCGCGCTTGCAGACCCAGTACTTGGCGACGGCCAGGCCGAGCCGCCGGAAGCGCGCCTCCTGCTCGTCCCCGGCCAGTGCCCGGTCGGTGGCCTCGGCCAGCCGCATGGCGATCGCCGTGGCGGCCTCGGACTCGACGACCAGGTCGGCGAGGACGTTGCGCATCAGCGGCTGGTCGACCAGGTCCTTGCCGAAGGCCCGCCGGTGGCCGGCGTGGTGCAGGGCGCGCAGGGCGCCGTGGCGCATCGCGGAGGCGGCGCCGGTGGTGCAGTCGAGGCGGGTCATGTTGACCATCTCGATGATGGTGCGCACGCCGCGGCCCTCCTCGCCGACCAGCCAGCCCACCGCGTCCTCGTACTCGATCTCCGCGGAGGCGTTGGACTTGTTGCCGAGCTTGTCCTTGAGGCGTTGCAGGCGCAGCGCGTTGCGGGTGCCGTCGGGCAGGACGCGGGGCAGCAGGAAGCAGGAGAGGCCGCCGGGGGCCTGGGCGAGGGTGAGGAAGACGTCCGACATCGGGGCGGAGGTGAACCACTTGTGGCCGGTGAGGCGGTGGGTGCCGTCGCCCGCGGGGACGGCGCGGGTGGTGTTGGTGCGGACGTCGGAGCCGCCCTGCTTCTCGGTCATCGACATGCCGGCGATCAGTCCGCGCTTGCCGTGCGGTGCGCGCAGGCCGAAGTCGTACTCCCGGGCGGTGAGCAGCGGTTCGTAGGCGGCGGCGAGGTCGGGGGTGGTGCGCAGGGCGGGGACGGCGGCGTAGGTCATCGAGACCGGGCAGGTGTGTCCGGCCTCGACCTGGCCCCAGACGTGGAACTTGGCGGCGCGGGCGGTGTGCGCGCCGGGGCGGTCGTCGCGCCAGGGGGCGGCGTGCAGGCCGTGTTCGACCGCGGTGCGCATCAGCTCGTGCCAGTACGGGTGGAACTCGACCTCGTCGATGCGGTGGCCGTAGCGGTCGTGGGTGCGCAGGACGGGCGGGTTGTCGTTGGCCAGGCGGGCCCAGTCGGCGGCCTGTTCGGTGCCGGCCAGGCGGCCGAGGGCGTGCAGTTCCTCGACGGCCCAGTCGGCGCCGGCCCGGTGCAGGGCGTCCAGCAGGGTGGGGTCGGCGGCGACGTCGTGGCCGTACGGGGCGGGCACCTGGTTGGTGACCTCGTGGGTGGTTGCCATCAGTGGCCTCCGAGGGCGCGCAGGGTGAAGGTGACGATCTCGGGCAGGACGGTCTCGGGCGGGCGGCCGTCGGTGAGCGGTCCGACCAGGGCTTCGGCGACCGCGCCGACGATCGCGGCGGCGGTGAGTTCGGCGTTCTGGGCGGGGAGGCGGCCGAGCGCGGCGGCCCGGTCGATCCGGGTGGCGATCAGGTCGCGGAAGGCGCGGCGGAAGACCAGGCGTTCGGCCTCGACGTCCTGGTCGGCGGGTTCGGCGAGCAGCGCGTAGGCGAGGCGGGGGGCCTGGAGGGCGCGGGCCGCGAAGGTGGCGACCAGGGCGGCGATGCCGTCGAGCGGGTCGGCGGCGCGTTCGGCGGCCTCGGTGACGGCGGTGATCTCGCGTCCGCAGACGGTGCGGAACAGGGTGACGGCGAGGTCGGCCTTGCCGTCGAAGTGCTGGTAGACGCTGCCGGTGGCGATGCCGGCGCGTTCGGCGACGGCGGACACCGAGCAGCCGGCGTAGCCGCGTTCGGCGAGCAGGGCGGTGGCGGCCCGCAGGACGGTCTCGCGGCGGTCGTCCAGCCGGGCCTGGACGGCGGCGGTGCGTCGGTAGGCCATGGAAAGAATTGAAGCACTGATTCAGTGCTTCACGGAAGGGCCCGGCCGGGTCCGGTCGGTGCCCTCGGGGCCGTCCGGCCGCGGAACGCGCGCAGCCACCCGCGGAGGGGAGCGCGGGTGGCTGCGGGCGGGGTGCGGCTGCGGGCCTACGGGCGGGGCAGCACGCAGCCGGACCTGGTCAGGTCGAGCACGTTGCCCGGGGCGAAGCAGTTGGGGATGGTGTAGGTCTCCTGGGCGTAGCCGATGCCCTGGTGGATGGTCACGGTGCCGTTCTGGTCGACCTCGCAGGGGTTGTCCAGGGTGCAGCGCTCGCCGCTCTCGTTGATCGTGTTGTTCACGGCGACGACCTGGCCGCTGCCGGCGTCGACCACCGGGGAGCCGGAGGTGCCGCCGATGATGTTGCAGCCGGAGGTGTAGCGGACCGAGTCCTTGAAGGTCCAGCTGGACTCCTTGAGCCGGTACGCGAAGCCGTCCACGCTGCAGGAGTAGATCTTCTTCCAGTAGCCGGAGACCACCTTGATCGCGCTGCCGGCCACCGGGTGGGTGGTGGCCATGGTCAGCGGGGATATCCCGTAGGTGTTCCTGATCGTGGCGTAGCTGCTGCTCAGCCGGTAGAGGGTGACGTCGGTGTCGGTCATCGTCGAGTAGAGGACCCGGTTGGCCTTGACGGTGCCGAGGTTGCCGCCGCTGGAGCTGAGCAGGGTGAAGCTGCGGCTGGACGACTGGTTGGTGATCACCTGGCCGGCCGCGGGCATGCCGCTCTCCAGGCAGTGCCCGTTGGTGAGGATCAGCCCGGGGTCGCTGTCCACCGAGTTGGGCATCCGCACCAGCGAGCCGGAGCAGTTGCTGAGCGCGACCGTCCCGGCGAAGTTGACGGTGGCGGCGGAGGCGGGGGCGGCGTTGACCAGGGCGGTGGCCCCGGCGAGCAGGAGGGTGCAGAGCGCGCCGGTGAGCGGCTTCTTCATGAGGGTGCCTCTCAGGGGGTGTGGGGGTACCACTGGGGGTTCCCCTAAATTGGCGCGCCCATGACACGGTGTCAAGAGTGCACCGCCCCTGACGGATCGTCAGTCCGCCGTCCAGTGGCGGCTTCCCAGGTTGATCAGCCGCAGCTGGGTGCGCACCGTCCGCGCGATCGCCGCCCGCTCCTCCGGCCCCGCCTCGACCAGGGCCAGCGCGGTGGACACCATCCGGTCCACGTACAGCTCCGCCAGCATCCGGCGGTCCCGCGCCGACCAGTCGGCGGTGTCCGGCTGGACGGCCAGCAGGGCCGCCAACTCCTCGGCGAACCGGTCCAGTTCGGCCGCGACGGCATCCCGCACGGGCTTCACCCCGCCGTGCCGCTCGCGGGCCAGGAACCGGATGTAGGCGGGGTGCGCCGCCACGTGCGCGGCGATCACCTCGACCGAGCGGTCGATCAGCAGCTCGGCCTCGCCGCGGCCCGCGAACACCGCCCGGATCATCCCGTGCAGGTTGGCCAGCGACTCCTCCACCAGCACCACGCCGAGCTCCGCGAGGTCCGCGAAGTGCCGGTAGAAGCCGGCCGGCGAGAGGCCGGCGGCCCGGGTCACCTCGCGCACCCCCAGGCCGCTCAGGTTCTGCTCCGCCAGCAGGCCGAGGGCGGCGTCCAGCAGGGCGCGGCGGCTGGCCTGCTTCTGAGCCTGGCGGACACCTGGGGCGGAGTGCGTCGTCACGGCGTTCAGTAAACAGTCGTTTGCCGAATTTGGCCAGCCCCCGTAGAGTACGGAACGGCAATCAGCGAACACTCGTTCACCGAAAGCGGAGGTGCCGTCATGCTGCTCGTCGCCCTGATCGCGCTGGCCCTGATCGCCTGGGCCATCACCCACCTCTCCGTCCCGGTCCTGCTGGCCGCCCTCGCCGCGGGCGCCGCGTGGGCCCTGTTCGGCAAGCACCACCGCGGCACCGGGCGGCCGACCCGCCGGTGAGGGGGCCGACCCGCCGGTGAGGACTCGGGCCGCCGGCGAGGGGGCGGGCCCGGCCCGGGGTCACACCGCCAGCGGCCTGATCGCGGTCGGGGCGTCGCCCGGCGCGGTGGCCAGCTCCTCCCACTCCATGACCTTGTCGATGTCCGCGGCGGCCATCGAGATGTTGGTGACCCGCTCCAGGATCGCCTCGACCACCACCGGGACGCGGAACTCCGCGGCCAGCTTCTTCGCCCGCTCGAACGCGGGCAGCAACTCCTCGGGTCGGGTGACCCGGAGCGCCTTGCAGCCCAGGCCCTCGACCACCCGGACGTGGTCGACGCCGTAGACGCCCAGCTCGGGGGCGTTGATGTTCTCGAACTCCAGCTTGACCTGGAAGTCGATGTCGAAGGTGCGCTGCGCCTGCCGGATCAGCCCGAGGTAGGCGTTGTTGACCAGCACGTGGACGTACGGGATGCGGTGCTGCGCGCCGACCGCCAACTCCTCGATCATGAACTGGAAGTCGTAGTCGCCGGAGAGCGCGACCACCTGCCCCTCCGGGTCGGCGGTGGCGACGCCGAGGGCGGCCGGGACGGTCCAGCCGAGCGGCCCGGCCTGGCCGCAGTTGATCCAGTGCCGGGGCCGGTAGACGTGCAGCAACTGCGCGCCGGCGATCTGCGAGAGCCCGATGGTGGTGACGTACCGGGTCTCGGGGCCGAAGGCCCGGTTCATCTCCTCGTAGACCCGCTGCGGCTTGAGCGGCACGTCGTCGAAGTGGGTCCTGCGCTGGAGTTCGGCCCGCCGCCGCTGGGTGCTCGCGGCCCACTCCCGGCGGTCCTTCAGCTCCCCGGCGGCGGCCAGTTCGCGGGCAACCTCCAGCAGCAGCACCAGCGCGGCCCGCGCGTCGGAGGCGATGCCCAGCTCGGGCGGGAAGATCCGGCCGAGCTGGGTGGGCTCGACGTCGATGTGGACGAACTTCCGGCCCGCGGTGTAGACGTCCAGGCCGCCGGTGTGGCGGTTGGCCCAGCGGTTGCCGATGCCGAGCACGAAGTCGGAGGCGAGGAAGTTCTCGTTGCCGTAGCGGTGCGAGGTCTGCAGGCCGACCATGCCCGCGTTGAGCTCGTGGTCGTCCGGGACGACGCCCCAGCCCATCAGCGTGGGCACCACCGGGACGCCGGTCAACTCGGCGAACTCCCGCAGCAGTTCGGCCGCGTCGGCGTTGACGACGCCGCCGCCGGCCACGATCAGCGGCCGCTCGGACTCCTGGAGCAGCGCGATCGCCTTCTCGATCTGGGTCCGGTTGGCGGCGGGCTTGTAGACCGGCAGCGGCTGGTACGCCTCGGGGTCGAACTCGATCTCGGTGAGCTGGACGTCGATCGGCAGGTCGATCAGGACCGGCCCGGGCCGCCCGGAGCGCATCAGGTGGAACGCCTGCTGGAACACCCCGGGGACCTGCGCGGCCTCCAGCACGGTGGTGGCGGCCTTGGTGACCGGCTTGGCGATCGAGGCGATGTCGACGGCCTGGAAGTCCTCCTTGTGCAGCCGGGCGACCGGCGCCTGGCCGGTGACGCACAGGATCGGGATCGAGTCGGCGGTGGCCGAGTACAGGCCGGTGATCATGTCGGTGCCGGCCGGGCCGGACGTCCCGACGCAGACGCCGATGTTGCCCGCCTTCGCCCGGGTGTAGCCCTCGGCCATGTGGGAGGCGCCCTCGACGTGCCGGGCCAGGGTGTGCCGGATGCCACCGGCCGCCTCGAGCGCGGCGTAGAAGGGGTTGATCGCGGCGCCGGGCACACCGAACGCCACCTCGACGCCTTCGAGCTTGAGGATCTCCACGGCCGCGCGGGCGGCTGTCATGCGGGGCATCGGCTACTCCTGCCGTCGACGCTTCTTCCGCGATGCGGAAGAATAGTTTTGGGATGCGAAAGCAAGCTAAGACGGCCGCGCCGGGGCCGTCAAGGTGCGTTTCAACAAAACGTTGCAGAGCCGCGCCCCGGGGCCGCTCCCCCGCCGCCACCGGCTGTCCGTTTTTCACCAGGACCTGTCGGCCCGGCACCTCGCCCACCTGTCCGGAACGCCCGTACGGTCGTGCTGTCGACGGAAAACGCCAAGCGGCGGGCCCACTGCGGCCCCGGCGGACCCGGCGACCTGGCGACCCGCAGCAGACCCACCAGAGGAGACACCCCCGCGATGAGCACCATCACCCTGTACGGCGCCACCGGCACCATCGGCTCCCGCGTGCTGGACGAGGCACTGCGCCGCGGCCACACCGTGACCGCCGTGGTCCGCGACCCCGCCAAGCTGACCGCCACCCACCCGGCGCTGACCGTGGCGGTCGGCGACGTGCTCGACCCGGCCTCGGTGGCCGAGCACGCCAAGGGCGCCGACGTGGTGGTCAGCGCGGTCGGCGGCGGCGACGGGCCGGGCCACCAGGCGCTGATCGAGCCGTCCTTCGAGTCGCTGGTGGCGGGGCTGCGCACGCTGGGCGCCGACGCGCCGCGGCTGGTCACGGTGGGCGGCGCGGGCTCGCTGCGCACCCCCGACGGCAAGCGGGTCTGGGACGCCGAGGGCCTGCCGGAGTTCCTGCTGCAGATCATGCACGCCCACGGCGACGCGCTCGACTACCTGCGCACCGTCACCGACCTGCGCTGGACCAACCTCTCCCCGGCCGGCACCATCGCCCCCGGCGAGCGCACCGGCAGCTACCGCGAGGGCCTGGAGGACCTGCTGATCGGCGCGGACGGCGAGAGCCGGATCTCCGCGGAGGACTACGCGGTGGCGCTGCTGGACGAGGTCGAGCACCCGAAGCACCTCGGCGAGCGCTTCACCGTCGCGTACTGACCGGGCGCGCCGCGCACCACGCACCACGCACCACGCACCACGGACCGCGCGCCGGATCGGGCGCGACGCACCGCGTACCGGATTCGGGTACGGCGAAGGGCCCCGGAACGCGTCCCGGGGCCCTTCGCGCGCTCCCCGGCTCAGTCGGGGATGACCAGGGCGGGGGTGTCCCGGGTGAGCACCTCGCCGCGGAAGAACGCCGGACTGCGGCGCATCATGACGGCCATCACCACCAGCCCGAGGGCCAGCAGCCCGGCCCCGACCACGAAGACCGAGCCGACGCCGAACACCGAACTGCCGCTGCCGTACGAGGGGTCGGCCATGTCGACCAGCGACTTGGCGAAGATCGCGGCCAGGGTGAGCCCGCCGATCAGCGGGAGGACGCACTTGAGCAGCGCGTCGCGGACCGAGGCCCGCAGGTCGCGGCGGAAGTACCAGGCGCAGGCGAACGCGGTCAGCGAGTAGTAGAAGCAGATCATCAGGGTCAGCGCGGCGATGGTGTCGGCCAGCACGTGCGAGCTGACCAGGGTCATCACGGTGTAGAACGCGCCGGTGCCGACGCCCGCGGTGACGATCGCCCGGCCGGGGGTCTTGTAGCGCTCGTTGACGGTGGTGAAGGAGGCGGGCAGCGCCTCGTACACGCTCATCGCCAGCACGGTGCGGCTGACCGGGATGAAGGTGGTCTGCAGGCTCGCGGAGGCGGAGGCCAGCACCGCGACGAACAGCAGCACGCCCAGGCCGGTGCCCATCACCGGGCCGGCCAGCACGGCGAGCACGTTGGAGGAGGTCTCCGGGTTGCCCAGGCCGGTGCCGGTGGTGCCGGTGCCCGCGTACATCTGCACCGCGACGGCGGTGAACAGGTAGGAGCCGACCAGCACCGCCATGGCGAGCATCGCGGCCCGGCCGGGGGTCTTCTCGCTGCCGCCGGTCTCCTCGTTGGCGCTCAGGCAGGCGTCCCAGCCCCAGTACATGAAGAGCGAGAGCGACAGGCCCGCCACGAAGGAGGTGAACGAGCCGGCCTGGAACGGGTCGAGCCAGCTCCAGGAGAAGTCCAGCGAGCCGGCCGCGCCGTGGCCGGTGGCCTTGGCGATCGCCATCACGCCGAACAGGGCGAGGACCGCCAGTTGGAGCCCGACCAGGGCGTACTGGACGCCCTTGGTGGCGGTCATGCCGCGGTAGCTGATCAGGGTGGCGACCGCGATCAGGGCCAGGCAGGTGACCACGTGGATCAGCTTGTCGTCGTTGAGCGCGGCCACCGAGTCGCTGCGGGTGATCTCGCCCAGCAGCAGGTACAGGTACTCGGTGGCGACGCCCGCCAGGTTGGACAGCACGATGATGGTGGCGATCACCAGGCCCCAGCCGCACATCCAGCCGACCTTGGGGCCGAACGCCTTGACCGTCCAGGTGAACGAGGTGCCGCTGTCCGGGATCGCCTTGTTCAGCTCCCGGTAGGCGAAGGCCACCAGCATCATCGGCAGGAAGCCGGCCAGGAAGAGGGCCGGCATCTGGAGGCCGACGGCGGCCACGGTGGTGCCCAGGGTGGTGGTCAGGCAGTACACCGGGGCCACGGTGGACACGCCGATCACCGCGTTGCCGAGCAGGCCCACCGAGTTGCTGTCGAGGCCCTTGGAGCGGACGCCCCCGGGGGCACTGGCGGCGGCGTCGGCGCCAGGGCTCGGGCGGTTGTGGAGCTGAACCATGCCGGAACCGTAACCCCCACTGTTTCCGCAGCGAGCCGAGGCGGAAGCCAGGTGATCGCCTTGGTTTCATCGCAATGATAGGGTTCATTTCCATTGATTACATGATCTTTCGCTGCCGATCGCCTTTGTTTCAGCCCTCCGAGCCGGTGCTCGACCGGGGACGAAAACCGCACCCCACCCCGTTTCCGCCTTTTCGGTCATGAGTATGAGAAACGCCACATACCCGTGCGAAGCGGAACCGACCGTTCGGGCACCTCTGGTTTCCGCCGCCCGCGGGCCCCTATCGTTCCCCCGTCACTCCAGGGAGGGGACCGGCATGACCGGCACGCTGACGTCCGACACCGAGATCCGCACCGTCCGGGCCGGCCGCCCCGGCCCCGGGCCCGTCCGCTGCTCCGTCGGCGACCTGCTGCTCGCCGACCTGCCGGTCTCCGTGGTCTTCTTCCACGACCGGCCGCTCGACCCCGACGCCCTCGCCGACGGCCTCGCCCGCGCCCTCGGCCACCTCCCCGAGTTCGCTGGCCGGCTGCGCACCGACGACGGCGGCGGCCTCTGGATCGACCCCGACGACTCCGGCGTCCCCTTCACCGTCGCCGACGCCCCCTACACCCTCACCGAGGCCCTCGACCGGATGGCCCTGCCCGCCAACGGCCTGGTCGACCACGTCCGGGCCGGCCAGGCCCGCCGCGAACCGCTGCCGCTGCTCACCGTCCGCCTCAACCGGCTCGCCGACGGCACCGCCGCGCTCGGCGTCTCCTGGCACCACGCCGTCGGCGACATGCAGACCTTCGCCCTGCTGATGCGCACCTGGTCCGCGTGCACCGAGGGCACCGCCCTCCCCGAGGTCCTCCGCGCCGCCGACCGGGACCTCCAGCTCGACGCCCACCTCCCCGCCGAGGACTGCGGCACCCCCGCCCTGCGGCTGCCCGACCCCGCCGAGGCCGCCGAACTGCGCCGCGCCATCGCCGGCGCCTCGCTCGCCAACCGCACCGTGCAGGTCTGGTTCTCCCCCGCCGAGACCGACCGCCTGCGCACCGCGTACAGCACCGAGGCCGGCCGCCGCCTCTCCGCCAACGACGCGCTCTGCGCCCACCTGCTGCACGTCCTGCGCGAGCTCGACGGTGCGGGCGACGAGGAGCAGACACTCACCATGCCGGTCAACCTCCGCCGCGTCCTCGGCCTGCCCGACGGCACCCTCGGCAACCTGCTCGGCGAGATCCGACTGCCCTACCGCCCCGGCACCGCACCCGCCCGGTACGCCGCCGAACTGCGCACCGCGGTCGAGGAGTTCACCGAGAAGCACCTCAGCGTCCGGAGCAACCTTCGCTTCCTCGACACGATCGGCCGCGACCGCGTCACCGACTGCGTCCCGGCCGGCTTCGACCCCGCCCGCCGCACCCTCACCATCTCCAGCTGGTGCCGCCTCGGCCTCCAGGACCTTCCCCTGGCCGGCCAGCGCCCGATCGCCTTCAGCCCCGCCGCGACCCTCCAACTCCCCTGGACCTCCTGGCTCGTCGAGGGCCCCCGCGGCGAGGGCCACCTCTACACCCTGGTCCTCCCCACCCGCACCGCCGCCCGGCTCCGCACCGCCGCCCCCCTCCTCCACCCGCACCGCCACCCCGACGACCCCGCCCCGGCGGTCGCCCCGCGCCGACTCCTCTGACCCGCGCCCGCCGCCCTCCACCCGGTGGACGGCCCCGGCCCGAAACCCGGTGGCCGGAGGGCTCGTGACACCGGTAGCGTCCGGTCTCCCCCGAGCCGCACCGGCGGCCCGGCCGAGTGCGGAGAGCAGCCCCATGACCAGCGAGCGTCCGACGACGACCCTGTGGCGACCCACCGGCCCCAGGGAACTGGAGCTGGTCCGCGAGCTGGGCTGGCGCGCCTGGCCGCCCCGCCTGCCCGAGCAGCCGATCTTCTACCCGGTCCTCAACGAGGACTACGCGATCCGGATCGCACGGGACTGGAACGTCAGGCACGACGGCGCCGGGTTCGTGACCCGCTTCGAGGTCGAGTCGGAGTTCCTGCGCCGGTACCCCGTCCGGCAGGCGGGCGGCGAAACCATCCTCGAACTCTGGGTCCCCGCCGAGGAACTGGACGAGTTCAACACCCACCTCGTCGGCGCGATCCAGCTGGTGCACGAGTTCCGGTAGCCGCCTGCGCAGTCGCTCGTCCTCAGCGGTGACCCCGCCGGCTTCACCCTGACCGCCGGCCAGAGCGTCCCGATCGAGGTCGACTACTACGACCGGAGCGGCGGGAGCCGGCTCAGCCTGTCGTAGACGCCGGCAAACTACACGGACAGCGACCTCGCCGCGGCCGTCGACACCGGCACGTACGGCGTCCTGGTCGGCGACACCTCGCACGGCCCGCAGCTCACCGGCAGCCTGAACGTGACCTCCACGGCCACCGGCAATACGGTCACCGTAGACGACCCGGCGGGCATGAGCAGCCCAGTCGGCGTACCGGCCGCCCTGACCGTGCACGCCTCGGACAGCGCCGCCGGCCAGAGCCTGGCGTACGCGGCCACCGGGCTGCCCGCGGGGCTGTCGGTCGACGCCTCCACCGGGGTGGGCTCCGGCACCGCCACCTCGGCCGGCACCAGCACCGTCACCGCCACCGACGGCACCGGCGCGAAGGGGAGCACCACCTTCGTCTGGACCACCGCCGCCGCCGGCGGACCGACCAGGACCGGCCCGGTCGTCGCGGGCGTGTCGTCCTCGCTCTGCCTGGACGACCGGGCGGCGGACACCGCGGACGGCAACCCGGTCACGATCTACGGCTGCAACGGCACCGCGGCGCAGCAGTGGACGGTGGCGTCCGGCGGAACCCTCCAGGCGCTCGGCAAGTGCCTGGACGTCGCGAGCGCCGGCACCGCGGACAAGACGCCCGTGCAGCTGTGGACCTGCAACGGCACCGGGGCCCAGGTCTGGCAGCCCCGGGCCGACGGCTCGCTGCTGAACCCCGGCTCCGGGCGCTGCCTGGACGTCCCGGCCGGGACCATCACGCCCGGGACGCAGCTGCAGATCTACGCCTGCAACGGCTCGGCCGCCCAGAAGTGGACCCTGCCCTGATCGACGGCCCGGGCCGCCGCGCGGACACTGCTCCGCGCGGCGGCCCGGGTCACGGCCGCGGGATCAGCCGTACACCTCGAACTCGTAGATGCGGGCGGCGCCGCCGCCACCCTGCTCGGGGGTCAGGACGTTGAGCTTCAGGTAGCGGGCCGTGGCGTTCACCGCATGGGTGGTGACGTTGGCGGTGTTGCCCCGGGCCTGGACCAGGGTGGTCCAGGCGGTGCCGTCGTCGGACGCCTGGATGTCGTAGTCGCGGGTGTTCCAGGCGGTGCTCTCCCCGCCCGCGCCCGCGTGCCGGACAGTGACGGTGCGGACCGGGGTCGGGCCGCCCAGGTCCACCCGCCACCACTTGGTGCCGCCGAGCGAGCACCACTTGTCGCCGCTGCCGCCCGAGACGCTGCCGTTGACCGCCTTGGCCGGGCCCTCGTCGGTGTTGCAGGAGGAGTCGGCGGTGGCGGGCCTGTTCAGGGCCAGGTCGGCGGAGGTCGGGCCGGTGTCGAAGGACGGCGGGGCGTCGGCGGCGGCGGTGCCCCAGGAGGTGTTGGCGGTGCCGCTCAGGGTGAGGTCGACGGTGCCGCCGTCGGTGACCAGCGACTCCGGCAGCCAGGGGCGGGTCGAGGTCGTGCCGTTGACCCGCAGGCTCTGGACGTAGGGGGCGTTGGTGCCGGCTCCGGTGGCGTTCAGGGTGAGGGTCGCGCCGTTGCCGCGGTGCACCACGACCTGGCTGAACAGCGGGCTGGCGAGCAGGAGTTCGGCCCGGCCCGGCGCGAGGGGGTAGATGCCCGCGGCCGCGAAGACGTACCAGGAGGACATCGCCCCGAGGTCGTCCTGGCCGGGAATCCCGCCCGGGCCGGCGGACCACAGCGTGTTGACGGCCTGGCGGACGGTCTGCTGCGTCTTGTAGGGCTGCCCGGCGAAGTCGTACAGCCAGGGGGTGCCGATCGAGGGCTCGTTGCTGACGTCGGAGTGGGTGCCGTCGGAGCCGGACAGCGCCCAGCTGTTGTCGGGGTTGTGGAAGAACCGGTCCAGTCGGCCCGCGGCCGTCGCCGCGCCGCCCATCGCGGTGAACAGGCCCTTGACGTTGAAGGGGACCATCCAGGTGTACTGGGCGGCGCTGCCCTCGGCGAAGCCGTCGTCACTGGCCGGGTCGAAGGACTGCCAGGCCCCGGCGGAGTCGCGCTGCTGGATGTAGCCGGTGGCCGGGTTGAAGACGTTCCTCCAGTTCTGCGCCCGGGCCAGGAACCGGCTGCCGTCGCCGGTGTCGTTCAGGCGCTGGGCCAGCTGGGAGATGCCGAAGTCGGCGGAGACGTCCTCGAGCGTCTCGCCCGCCCCGCCCCAGGCGTTCCCGTCGGAGGGCACGTACCCGATCGACAGGTACTGGTCCAGGGAGGGCCGCTCGCCGGTCACCATGACGTTCCAGCCGTCGCGGCCGCGGTCCTCGGCGGTGACGGTAGTGGCGGCGTGCACCATCGAGGCGAGCGCCCCGGCGGCGTCGAACGAGGTGCCGCCGAAGGCGTAGATGCTGGCCACCGCGGCGTGTCCGGGGTCGCCGGTCATCACGTGGGTGCCGCCCTGGTTGTGGGTCCAGCGGTCCCACACGCCGTTGTTCTGGTTGGCCTGGTTGTAGAGCGACTGGGCGATGTCCGCGCCGATGTCGGGCCGCAGCAGGGTCACCAGTTGGACCTGGTCGCGGTAGACGTCCCAGCCGGAGAAGTTGGCGTATTGGGCGTGCTGCCCGGTCGAGAGGGCGTGCGTCTTCTGGTCCATGCCGACGTACTGGCCGTTGGTGTCGCTGAACACGTTGGGGTGCAGCAGCGAGTGGTACAGCGCGGTGTAGAACGTCGACTGCTGGGCGGTGGTGCCGCCGGTGATCGAGATCCGGTTCAGTTCGGTGTTCCAGGCGTCGTGGGCGCGCTGCTTGACGGTGTCGAAGGCGGTGCCGGCCGGGTTCTCGGCGTCGAGGTTGGCCCTGGCGTTGGCGGCGCTGACGTAGGAGACGCCGACCCGCACCCCGACCGACTGGCCCTGGGCCGGGTCGAACGTCACGTAGCCGCCGGAGCCCTTGCCGGCCGCCGGCCAGCCGTCGGTGCCGTAGGTCGTCCCGCCGCTGGAGCTGGTGCTGCCCGCGGACAGGGTGCCGTCCTGCCAGGTCCCGGTGCCGGCGAACGGCCGGTCGAAGGCGGCGTAGAAGTACAGCGTGTAGTAGCTGCGCCGGTCGACGGTGTTGATGTAGCCGCAGAAGTTGCCGCTGGTCACCGATCCGCTGATCGCCCGGTTGGCGGTGTCGATGGTGGTCTGCGCCGCGCTGCTGCCGACCTCGGAGTTGGAGGTGCGCACCAGCAGCGACAGCGGCTTGCCCGTCGGGTAGGTGAAGCGGCCGGCCCCGGTGCGGGTGGTCGCGGACAGTTCGACGTTGACGCCGGAGTCCAGGCCGACCCGGTAGGAGCCGGCGGTGCCGGTCTCGTTGGCGTGCGAGAAGCCGGCGGCGTAGGTGGCGTCCGTGCGGTCGGCGCTCGGGGAGGAGGTGACCGTGGCCGCGTACGGCAGGAAGGGCACGTCACCCGCGCCGCCCGCGCAGCCGGTGCCCGACAGGTGGGTGAGGCTGAAGCCGCGGATCCGGGTGGCGTCGTAGTCGTAGCCGCCGGGCTGCGGGGTGCGGGTCTGGTTGCCCCGGGTGTTCTCCGGGCTCCACTGCACCATGCCGAAGGGGGTGTCGGCGCCGGGGAACGTCTCGCCGCTGTTGCTGGAGCCGATCAGGGTGTTGACCGTGGCGGCGGGGTCGCTGACGGCGGCGTCCGCGGTCGGTGGGGCGGCGAACTGTGCCAGCCCCAGGCCGGCGAGCAGTCCGAACGTGGAGAACGCGGACAGCAGGCGTCTGCGCAACGGGGGACGGGTCATGGGGCCTCTCCGTTTCGGGGTGGGGAACTCGTCGATGACATCGTTGTCATCGAATGGCCTGGCGCTGGTGCGCCGGCGGCTTCCGAGCGGGGACGGGCGGGGACGGGCGGGGACGGGCCGCAGGCGGGCCCGAGGGGTGGCGGCTCCGTGGTCGGAGCCGCCACCCCTCGGGGAGCGGCCTCAGCCGAGGGTGAAGCGTTGGGCGGTGGTGCCGTTGCAGTCCCAGATCTGCAGCGCGTCGCCGGACTGCTGCTTGTTCCCGGCGTCGTCCAGGCACCGGCCGGACTGCGGATTGAACAGAGTGCCGTCGGCGCGGGTGACCCAGGTCTGGGCGCCGGTGCCGTTGCAGTCCCACAGCTGGACGGGGGTGCCGTTGGCGGTGGCGCCGGCCGCCGCGTCCAGGCACTTGCCCAGGACGTGCAGGGTGCGGTCCCCGGGGGCGGAGAAGCGCTGGGCGTCGGTGCCGTTGCAGCCGGAGAGCTGGGCGGGGGTGGGGGTGGCCGGGTCGGCGTTGGCGATGTCGGCGCACAGTCCGCCGGGGCCGGTCAGCGGGGCCGGCGGCAGCTTCCACACCTGCGCGGCCGAGGCGTTGCAGTCGTAGAGCCGGAGTGCCGCGGCGCCGGGCGTGGTCGTCCCGTCGGGCACGTCGAGGCAGCGGCCCGAGCCGGTGTTGACCAGGGCGCCGTCGGTGCGGTGCGTCCAGGTCTGGGAGGGTCCGCCGGAGCATCCGGCCAGGCTGACCGGCGTGCCGTTCCCGGTGGCGCCGCCGGCGGCGGTGACGCACCTGCCCAGAACCCGCAGGGTGCCGTCGGCCGGGTGCGCGAAGGTCTGGGCCGCGGTGTGGTTGCAGCCCCACAGCTGCAGGCCCGTGCCGTCGGCGGAGCCGCCGCCCTTGACGTCCAGGCACTGCCCGCCGGCCCCGAGGACCTCGCCGGCGGTCGGGTTGGCGTTCGCGCTGCCGTTCAGCGTGACGGTGTGCGCCGCGCCGAGCGGCAGCGGGTCGGTGGTGACGGTCACGGTGCGCCGGTTGACGTTCCACGACCAGGCGGTCTCCGGCACCTGGACGCCGTCGACCAGGACGGCGGTGGGGGCCGCGGAGTTCGACAGCCGCAGCGTGTAGGCGCGGGAGGTCGGGGCGCCGGCGTAGCCGCCGCTCTGCGCGCCGACGGTCAGGGTGCGGGCGGCGTCGTTCCAGGACAGCGGTGCGGAGGTGGACTTGCCGGCCTTGTGGTCGTTGCCCTCGCCCGCGTCGGAGTAGAGCGAGAAGGCGCCGTCGGCGCCGGCCGCGACGTTGACGGTGAGGGCGGTCAGCGCGGCGCCCTGGTGGTCGACGTAGTCGGTCCGGGTGGGCAGGATGCCGCCGGCCTTGACGAGCACGGGCAGCTGCGACAGCGGGTCGGTGACGGTGACCGTGGCCGGGCCGGTGTAGGTGCGGCCGGTGAAGTAGTCGGTCCAACTGCCCGGCGGCACCCACACCGGGGCCGAGCCGTTGCCGTTCGCGTCGTTCGGCGTGGTGATCGGCGCGACCAGGACGTCGGGCCCGTACAGGTACTCGCCGGTGGCGGCGTACGCGGCGTCCTGGGTCGGGTAGTCGAGGTACATCGGCCGGACGATCGGCACGCCGGTGGCGTTCGCCTGCTGGGCGAGCGTGTAGGTGTACGGCACCAGGGCCTCGCGCAGCCGCAGCGACGCCTCGGCGCTGGCCGCCGCGGCGCCGGTGTAGTTCCAGGGCAGCCGGTCGCCGTGGTCGGAGTGCATCCGGTCGATCGGCTGGAACACCCCGAACTGCATCCACCGCGCGTACAGGTCGTCGGCGAGGTGGCCGCCGTGGAAGCTGCCGATGTCGTGGCTGACGTTGCTCAGGCCGGCGGCGGCCTCGTCGGCGGTGAAGCGGGTCTCGTAGGCGAGCATGTCCCAGGTGGCGGGGGTGTCGCCGGTGAACTGGAGGGTGTTGCGGCGCTCGGACCAGGGGCCGACGGGGTGGTTGCCGGCGTAGCCGTCGGGGGTGGCGGCGCCGATCCGGGCGAAGGAGAAGCCGCGCAGACCCTTGGCGGTGGCGTCGTCGGCGTAGGCCTGGTTGATCAGGTTGTCGGCGGCGACGTGCGGGTCGGAGGCGCCGGAGGAGTCGCAGCAGGCGTCGAGCCACCAGGTGCGGGTGCCCTGCCGCTCGAACGGCTGGTGCAGGGCGAGGTAGGCGGCGAGCTGCTTCGGGTCGGACCAGTCGAACTTGTACGTGCTCCCGCCGTCGGAGGCCAGCCCGCCGGCGGCGCTGTCGGTGGCGGCGAACTTCGGGTCCGCCCGGTCGATCGTCGGGTGGATGTTCATCGCCACCGACAGGCCCTGCTGCTTGGTCCAGTCGAGGAAGCCCTGCGGGTCGGGGAACAGTCCGGTGTTCCAGTTCCAGCCGTTCCAGCCGCCCGGGGCCTTCCAGTCGGTGTCCACCACCAGCCAGTCGACGGGCGTGTTCGTGCTGCGGAACTTCGGCAGCAGCGCGTTCTCGTAGTCCGTGGCGGAGTAGGCGTAGTAGCGGGAGTACCACACGCCGTAGGCGGACTGCGGCAGCAGGGCGGTTCCCCCGGTCAGCGCGTTGAGGTCGCCGAGCCCCCGCTTGTAGTCCTGGCCGTAGCCGAAGAAGTAGCCGTCCTGGTAGGGCCGACTGCCGTGCGAGGGCCGGTCGGTGACGGTGTGGTCGGCGCCGAGCAGGGCGGTGCGGGTGTCGTCCAGCAGGTACCAGCCGCCGCGGTTCAGGATGCCGGGGTGCTCGGCCACCGGCAGCGACGCCGGGTTGTCCAGCGAGCGGTACCAGCCGCCGAGGGTGCTGGTCGGTCCGGCGCCGTAGCCGGTGGTGGTGAGCGCGGTCGACGCCGCCGGGTACGCCGTGGTGGCGACCGGGGTGACGGCCAGCGAGTCGAGGTTGACCCGGCCGGTGTCGCCGGCGTTCTGCACCAGGGACAGCGCGTCGGTCCCCGCGCCGAGGGTGACCGTCGCGGACGCGGTGGACCAGGCGTCCCACGAGGAGGTGGCCGGCAGGCTGAGCCTGGGGCCGGGGGCGCCGTTGACGGTGGTGGACAGGCTCCCCGTGCCGCCGGTGGCGTTGGAGTACCGCACCTGGAGCCGGTAGGTGCCCGCGGCGGGGACGCCCGAGACGTCCTGGCCGAGCGCGGCACCGGCCTGCTCGAAGCCGGCGACGAAGCCCGAGCCGGTGTGGCCGGCGTGGTCGTACGCGGCCGCGGCCCGGCCGGTGAACAGGGCGTTCTCCGCCTCACAGGCGGTTCCCGGCGCGCAGTACGAGGGGAAGGCCGGCTTGGCGGTCGCCCCGGTGCCCGCCAGCGTGACGGACAGGTTGGCGGCGGTGAACGGCCCGCTGCCCTGCTTGTAACGCAGTGTCAGCGCGCTGGTCCTGATCTCGCGGTACCCGTCGGACGTCACGTTCGTGGTGTAGGCGGCGGCGGGGAAGTCCCGGCCGACCGCGTTGAACGTCGTACCGTCCTGGAACACGCCGTCGTCGGCGTACTCCAGCCGCACCAGGGTCGGGGTGAGCACCTGGAAACGGGCACCGCCCTCGATGACCGCGGACGTGGTGGCACCGGCCGCGGGCCCGGCGACGGCACCCGAGCCGACCAGTGCGGCGAGCAGGGCGAGGACGGCGACGGTGGTCGGTCCTCGCCCGGACCGGTGGAGCCGAAAGAGCCGCATGGACAACCCTCCGTGATGACAACGTTGTCAAAAGTGCCCGTGCAAGGAAAAGCGCCCGCGCGATGAACGGTCGAGGAGCGCGAAAGGGGGTGCGGAGCTCTCCCGAACGTAGGCACTTGGCGGGTCTCCGTCAATACCGTGGACCCTTGCCGTCCACGGGCCGACGGGCCGACGGACGGGCCATCGGACGGGCCATCGGACGGACGCTCAAGGTACTTGCGGACGAAGGCCGTATCCGCTCACCACAGGGCGCCCGCCGGACGGTTGCGGCTGCTCGCCAAGTTCAACGCCAGCGCTGCAGCGAGCTGAGGGTGGCGGGCCAGGAGTAGAGGCGGTCGTCCACGGCCCGGACGGCCACCGTGTCCTCCCACTCCGTCAGCAGCCCGCGCGCCTCGCGCACCCGCTCCATGCCGGTCTCGTACCAGGTGATCCGCAGCTGCTCCAGCGCGGCCAGCAGGTGGCGGCACGCGTCCTCGGGGCGCCGGGCCCGGGCTTCGACGGTGGCAAGATCAGCGAGCACGACGACGGTCTGGAGGCGCTCGTCCTCCGCCTGCCCCTCCGGACTTCACGTACGCCGCGCCACCACGCCGTCCGGATGTTCGGCGCGGCGCCGGGTCTCCGCCGAGAGCACATGCGTCGTACGCTCCTCCCCGCCCGTGGTCCGGACGCGCTGCAGGTCGATCAACTCTTCGGGGATGTCCACCCCGGCAGCGCAGGCCGCGGCCCTGACCGCGCCGGGCAGGCCCGGCTACGCTGACCTGCGTGATCAGAGCAGTGGTGTTCGATGTCGGCGAGTGCCTGGTGGACGAGACGCGGGAGTACGGCACCTGGGCGGACTGGCTGGGGGTGCCCCGGCACACCTTCGTCGCCCAGTTCGGCGCCGTCATCGCCGAGGGACGCGACTACCGGGAGACCTTCCAGGTGTTCCAGCCGGGCTTCGACCTGTACGCCGCGCGGGAGCGCCGCGCAGAGGCCGGCCAGCCGGAGCACTTCGGCGAGGAAGACCTGTACCCGGACGTGCGCCCGGCGCTCGCCGAGCTGCGAGCCGCCGGCCTGCACCTGACGATCGCCGGCAACCAGACCGTCCGGGCCGGCAGGATCCTGCGCGCGCTGTTCACTGCGGACGTCGACCTGATCGGCACCTCGGACGACTGGGGCGCCTCCAAGCCGGACCCCGGCTTCTTCGAGAAGGTCGCCGAAGTGGTCCCGGCCGAGCCCGGCGAGATCCTGTACGTGGGCGACCGCCTCGACAACGACGTGCTGCCCGCCCTCTCGGCCGGGATGCGCACCGCGCTGATCCGCCGCGGCCCGTGGGGCTGGATCCAGCAGCACGACGCGGCCGCCGACCGGTCGACGTTCCGGATCGACTCGCTGCTGGAACTGCCGGAGCTGATCGCCAAGTTCAACGCTAGCGCTGCAGCGAGCTGAGGGTGGCGGGCCAGGAGTAGAGGCGGTCGTCCACGGCCTGGACTGCCGCCGTGTCCTCCCACTCTGTCAGCAGCCCGCGCGCCTCGCGCACCCGCTCCATGCCGGTCTCGTACCAGGTGATCCGCAGCTGCTCCAGCGCGGCCAGCAGGTGGCGGCACGCGTCCTCGGGGCGCCGGGCCCGGGCTTCGACGGTGGCGAGGTCGGCGAGCACGACGACAGCCTGTTTGCCGTCCGAGTCGCCGAGCCCGTCCAGCGCGCGGGCCAGACTCTCGCGGGCCTGGGGCAGGTGGCCGGCGATCAGCTCGGTGTTCCCCCTGAACGCAGTCAGCCGGGTGGGGTTGAACCAGGTGAACCACTCCGGCAGCACCGCGGGCTCGGCGCCGGCCAGGAGATCGCTGGCGCGATTGAGGACGGACAGGGCACCGCGGACGTCCTGGCAGCGGGTGAGGCACTCGGCCTCGACGGCGTCCAGCCAAGCGTGTACCTCGGCGGGCGCACCCCCTCGGCGGGCATACGCGCGGGCACCGCGCATCCGGTCGGCCATCTCCTCGCGCCGCCCGGCCCAGCCGGGGACGAACGCAGCGTGTCCGAGGACTGCGGCACCGAGCAGTGCGTCGTCAGCGGTGCCGGCGGCTTGCAGCGCGCGCACGAACGTCCCGTCGGCGGCGGCGACCTGGCGCAGGTCGAAGAACTCGATCCGGCCGAGCAGCAGTGCGCTCTCGGCGAGCGCCGCGGCCAGCACGCGGCGGGCGACGCCGGACGTCTGCCCGAGTAGCGCCTCACCTAGCGCGGCATGCTCGGCGACGGAGCGGTGCAGGGTGGCGGGGGCGACGGACCAGTACATGTGCCGGTGGGCTGCGGTGATGGCCGCGTAGGCGCTGCCGATGGTGTCTGGCTGGATGCCGTCGGCCTGGGCCGGGTGCGGCACGGCGGAACGGGTGGCGGGCGGGATGACTGGGGTCGGCCCGGGACCGGCGGGCTGTTGGGCGCCGCCGAAGCCGAGCTGGGAGAGGGGCATGCGCAGCAGCTCCACGAGCGCGCGCTGGTGGTCGTCGCGGGGTCGTGGAGGATTGGGGGCGAGCCAGCGGGCGATCTGGCGGGCGCTGACACTGTACTGCGGGATGCTGAGGGTGCGGCCGGCGCGTTCCAGCGCTTCTCGCAGTGCGCGGTTGCTGCCGATCCCGGCGGCCAGCATGGCCGCTCGCAAAGCGGTGTTGCCGTCGGTGGTGCGTGCCACCCGGCCCTCCTGGTGAGTTCGTGTTGGACCCCAACGGTACTGTGAAGAGGGTCGTTTGAGCGACTGTCATTCGATGAGATGGCAACGAAAGTCAATAAAGAGGCACTGAAGAGGCATCATTAAGACATACATGTGCCGCTCCGAATGGCCGACTCTGATCCTGCACCGCCTGGTGCCGCCCCCGGCGATCAGAGGAGTACCCATGCCGACGCCCCGACGCATCCCGCGGCCGCTGGACCCCGACGCGTACCGGAAGTGCGGGACGTGCGACCGCTGCCGGACAGGCGTCGGCCGCGACAAGAACCCGGACGCCTCCGACTGTTGGGACGTCTACCTCGATGCCGCCACCGTCCGGCGGTCGGCGTGAACGGCCAGCAGCAGTCGGCCGACGGAGACCACGTCGAACCGGAGGGCCTGACACTCGGGTACTGCCTCCAGTGCGGCGGCTACGGGCGTGGCGAGTACATCGCGACGATCAACTCGCACTCCGACGCGATCCGCAACCACCGCGATTGCCCCGGGCCTCCGCCAGCCGGGACCCGGCCGTAGCCACTCGGCCTCGTGCCCGTCGCGAAACAGCCGCCACGGGGGGATCTCCAGGGCGTCGGCGACGACGAGGTAGGCGTCGATGGGCAGGTGGCCCTGCGTGCTGGTCTCCATTCGGACGATGGCGTTTCGGCTGACGCCGGCGCGGTTGGCGAGCCCGGTCTGGCTCCAGCCAGAGGCTGAGCGGAGCTGTTTGACGCGGTCGCCGATCAGCTGCCGGCCCATCAGCAGGTGCGGCAACATGTGGATCTTGAGCGACACCCACCCAAGAGTGTCGCGGTCCGGGCGAAATGTCCGTACCCAGCCAAGTGCATCCGCGCTGGCTCCAGGGCAGGAAGACCGACCCACCTCCTCCGCCAGAAGCGCGAAGTGCCCCCAGTCGCAGGTGTCGACCGGGGGCACTTCGCGCTTCTGGCGGGCGCGACCTGCGAAAACACCATGATCGCTTAGGGGGAATTCAGGAGGACCGCCCGCGCAGCCGGACCGTGGACCTTGCGCGAGTAAGCGCAGAGAAGGCGTGGTCCACGAGAAAGGCCCGGCCCGGAGTTGCACTCTGAGCTGGGCCTTTGCCGCATCTTCCCTGCTAGCGAGGTGGGCGCAGACGGTTTCGAACCGCCGACATCCGCCTTGTAAGGGCGGCGCTCTACCGCTGAGCTATGCGCCCTCGCCGAAGTGGACCGGCGCGGCCGGTCACACGACGAGTGGACAGACTACCCGGTCCGGAGGGTGCTCCGCCGCCCCCTGTCCGGCGGGGGAGACGGACGGGGGGTGCCGGACGGGGCGGGTGATCGGCAAGAATGGCGGGGAAGCGGCGGGACGGATACGGAGCAGGGAGCACGTGGTGAGGGTGGCCGGCGGCGGTGGCGGGGGTCGGGGCGGCTGGTGGGGCGGTGGCCGGCGGGACGGCGTGCGTGCGGACGCCCGGGCGGCGCGGGAGGCCGCCCAGGAGTCGTTCTACGAGCTGGACTCGGCCCAGCGGGACGCGCTGCTCGCGGTGGAGACCGTGAAGTCCGCGGGCGAGCCCGCCACCGCACGCCGGGTGGAGCAGGACTTCGCCGACCTGACCGCCCGGATCGACCAGGTCACCGTCGCCTACCTGGGCGCGCTGGACGCGGTCGACCTGGAGTCCTCCGAGACCGACCCGGGCGCGGTCTCCCGGGCCAAGCAGCAGTTGGAGCAGGCCAAGCGCGAGCTGGACGCCAAGCGGACCGAGCTGGGCACCTTCGTCAGCCGCCTGCAGCCGGTCCTCGACCACGCCGAGGCCCAGCTGATCCGGGTCACGCCCGCGGTCGAGCGGGCCAAGCAGGCGCTGCTCGCCGCGACCACCGCCCTGGAGCAGGTCCGCGGCGCGGGCCTGCGCGCGGACGACCTGGCGGCCCGGCTGGCCGAGCTCGCGCCCGAGCTGACCCGGCTCAACCAGGGCGTCTCGCAGCACGGCGTGCCCGCCACCCTGCAGCGGGCCGAGGACGTGGCCCGGCGGGCCGAGGCCGTCCGGACCGAGGCCGCGCAGTTGCCGGAGCGGGCTGCCGAGATCGACCGCCGGGTGGCCTCGCTGCGGACCCGGATCGACGCGCTGGAGAACCGGGCCCACACCGTCGACCCGGCGCTCAGCGAGCTGCGCCGCCGGTTCTCGACGGCCTGCTGGCAGGACCTCCAGCAGGTGCCCGCGCAGACCGCCGACGCCGTCCGCACCGCCCGCGCCAGGCTGACCGAGGCGGGCCGGGCCCGCGACGAGCAGCGCTGGGCGGACGCGACGGCCGCGATCGGCACCGTGCGCGCCCTGCTCGACACCGCCGGGGGCGCGGTCGACGCGGTCAACGACCGGTTGCAGCAGCTCAACGAAGTCCAGCACGACCCGCACCGCGAGATCGAGCGGGCCCGGTTCGCGCTGCGCGACGCCCAGCGCCTCGCGATGGCCGGCCGCCAGGCCCCGGACCCGCGCCACGCGGGCCCGCTGGACGCCGCGGTGGGCCGGCTCGACCGGGCCGTCGCCACCCTGGAGGAGGCCGGCCGGCACCCCGACTACTGGCGTTTCCTGACCGAGCTGGCCGCCGTCCGGGAGACCGCGGCCGAGGTGGTCTCGATGATCCGCGGGCACTGAACCCCGGTCGGGCGCCCGGCCGCTGGGTACCCTGCTCGGTATGCCTCGCTACGACTTCCGCTGCCGCTCCTGCGGCGCCACTTTCGAGCTCAACCGTCCGATGGCCCGGGCGAACGACCCGGCCACCTGCCCGGAGGGCCACCCCGACACCGTCAAGCTGCTCTCCACCGTCGCCGTGACCGGTGCGGCGGCCTCCGCCCCGGCCCCCGGTGGCGGCGGCGGTGGCGGGTGCTGCGGCGGGGGCTGCTGCGGGTAGCGCGCGCGGGGAGGACGAGGGCGCGGGGGCGCGGGGGCCTCAGCCGAGGTGCTTGAGCATCTGCCGGAGGATCTCCTCCCCCGCGCCCACCCCGGTCTCGGTGAGGGCGGTGACGCCCTCCGCCGTCCACCCGGTCTCGGCGAGTTCGCCGTGGCCGGGGCGCCAGGCGAGGTCCGCGGCGAGCAGGAGTTCGGCGTCGAGCAGGGAGTCGCCGGCCGCCAGGACGGTCTCGGCCCCGGTGCGGCGGCGCACCTCGGCGAGGGCCGCGCTCTTGGAGAGCGGGACGGGGACGGCGTAGACCTTGCGGCCCTGGAGGGAGACCTTCCAGCCGCGTTCGGCGCACCAGGCGCTGAGTTCGGCGATCCAGCCGGGCGGGAGTTCGGCCCGTTCGACGACCAGGTAGGCGAAGAGCTCGTCGGCGACCCGCCGCTTGTGGGTCCACTCCGGGTCGGCGGCGATGGCGAGGTGTTCGACGACCTGGGCCAGCGGCGCGCTCTCGGCGTCGAGGCGGGCGCGGATCGCGCGCTGCCAGTCCTGGTCGGGGACGCCGTCGACGAGCAGGTGGCCGCCGTTGGCGCAGACCGCGTACGGCGGGGTCCAGTCGGCGGTGGGGCCGGGGAGGTTGATCCGCTCGTACTGGGTGCGGGTGCGGGTGGTGATGGGGACGACCGGGGCGAGGACCGCGATCTCGGCGAGCAGCGCGGCGGCCTGTTCGGTCATGAAGGAGAGCGCCTTGCCGTCGTGCACTTCCACCGACAGCAGCCGTGGGGCGAGCCGGTCTGGCACGTCCAGGGCGAGGGCGCGGTTGGAGTAGACGAGGGTGCGGTCGAGGTCGCTGGCGACCAGGAACTGCGGCACGGGCGGGGTCTCCTTCGTTCGGGGGCGGGGTCAGGTCTGGACGGCGGTGCCGTCCGCGCCGGTGGCGCCGCGGGTGTAGCGCGGGTGGATGAGGCCGACGCAGGTGTACGGCAGGTCGTCGGTCTCCTCGACGGGGACGCCGCGCTGGGCGGCGAGCAGCCGGACGTGGTCGAGGTCGGCCCCGGCACCGCGGCGGGCCAGGATGCGCCAGGGGACGCGGCGCAGCAGCACCCGGGTGGTCTCGCCGACGCCCGGCTTGACCAGGTTGACGCTGTCGATGCCGTACTCGGTGCTGATCCGCTCGACGGCGGCCCAGCCCTCCCAGGTGGGGGTGCGGTCGGCGGCGGCGAGCCGGGCGGCCTCGGCGGCGACGGCGTCGGCGACGGCCGGGAAGGCGGCGGCGACGGTGTCGACGAACTGGCGGGAGACGTCGCCCCCGGCCAGCTCGCGGTAGAACTTGGCGCCGTGGAACTCGTCCGGCCCGATCAGGTCGGCGCGCAGCACGGTGCGGGAGACCAGGCCGGAGACGGTGGAGTTGAGGCAGGCGGAGGGGATCAGGAAGTCGTCGCGGGTGCCGTAGGTGCGCACGCAGGCGCCGGGGTCGGCGAGGACGGCGAGCTCGGGGTCGAAGCCGGTGCCGGCCAGGGCCTGTTCGAGCTCGCGGGTGATGGCGCCCTTGCCCGTCCAGCCGTCGACGAAGACCACGTCGGCGGGGCGGTGGTGGGCGGCGAGGTGGCGCAGGGCGACCTGGTCGATGCCGCGGCCGCGGACGATGGAGACGGTGTAGTGCGGCACGTCGAGGCCGTGCGCGTGGGCGAGCCAGCGGCGGATCAGGACGCCGACGGGGGTGCCGGCCCGGGCGAGCGAGGCGAGCACCAGGTGCGGGCCGCGCTCGCGCAGCAGCGTCTCGGCGACGGCGCCGACGGCGGTGGCCAGCCGGGTGGTGGAGGCGGCCAGCGCGGTGTGGAAGAGCTGCTGGTACTCGGGGCTGGGCTGGTACTCGACGGGCAGCGACTCGGCGTAGTGGGCGCCGCCGGACTGCACGGCCTCCTCGCGTTCCTCGGTGGGCGCTTCGAGGTGGACGTCGGAGAGGTCCTTGAGCAGCCAGGTGACGTCGGCGGCCGGGTAGCTGGAGAAGTCCGGGCCGTGCAGCGGGCGGGCGGTGGGCGGGGACGGGACGGTGTGTGCGGTCATGCTGTGCCTTCGACGAGTAAGGGACATGCTCGGGCAGCGGGGCGTCAGGCGGGTGTCGCGGGGCGGTACGACGGGAGAACGGCGAGCACCACCCGGTCGGTGGCGGTGCGCAGGGCGGGCAGCAGGGCGGCCGGGCCGTGGTGCAGGGCGGGGGTGTCGGCAGGGTCGTCGACGACCAGGACGACGGTGTCGAAGCGGCGGGCGGGGTCGGCGCCGGGGGCGACGTTGTAGGCGTAGCGCTCGGTGGAGCGGTCGGCCGGGTCGTCGTGCGCGGCGAAGGCGAGGCGGGTGCGGATGGCGTAGCCGGGGTCGTCGAGGGCGAACACCGGGGAGCGGGTGGTGGTGGAGAAGCGCACCTCGGCGTCGGGCCGGGCCTGCTGGAGGGCTCCGGCGAGCCGCAGCGGGGCGTACATCAGCTCCTCGCAGCCGAGCACCAGGACCCGGCCGGGGCGGGGGCCGACGGCCTCGGCGAGGGCGGTGCCGAGGGCGGGCAGGGCGGCGTCGAGGCGGCGGCGGTGGGCGGGGGTGAAGCCGTGCCGGCCGCCGTCGGGCAGGTCGGCGGGCCAGGGCAGGTCGGCCCTGGTCAGTTCGCCGAGCGGGCCGGTGGGCGGCGGGGGCGCGGGGGCGGCGGCGATCAGCTCGCGGGCCCGGTCCAGCACGTCCGTCGGCAGGTCGACGCCGCCGGCGGCGGTGGCGACCAGGTCGAGGCGGGCGCCGAGCTCGGCCGCGGCGGCGTGCAGCCGGGCCCGGTCGGCGGGGGTGCGCAGGTCGACCAGGGCGACGGCGACGTACCGCTCGCGCGGGTGCGCGGCGTGCAGGGCGCGGATGGTGTTGATGACGGTGGTGCCGGTGGAGAACTCGTCGTCGACCAGCACCAGCGGGCCGTCGCCGGCCAGCAGCCCCGGGTCCTCGGGGAGCAGCAGGTGGCTGGTGGCGTGCGAGTGCTCCTCCTCGAAGCCGCCGAGCGGGGCGACGCCGGGGACGGGCCGCCGGGTGGAGTGCAGGTAGGGGGCGTCGAGCCCGTCGGCGACGCTGTGGCCGAGGGCGGTGGCGGTCTCGGCGTAGCCGAGCACGACGGCGCGCGCGGCGTCCGCCGGGCCGAGCAGGTCGGCGACCCGACGGCCGAGGTCGAGCCCGGCGCCGTGCACCGCCGCGGGCCGCTGCGGGACGTGCTTGCCCAGCACCCGGGAGACCAGCAGGTGGGCCCGCCGGGGGTTGACCCGCAGGGCGAGGCCGATCAGCCCGGTCAGCTCCGGCCCGCCGGTGAGGCGCAGGCCGAGCCGGTCGGTGACCCACTGGCCGGGCCAGGGCTCGGCCCCGACCGGCCCGGGGGCGGTGGTGTCGGTGTCGGCGGTCATCGGGGCTCCTCTCGACGGGCAGGCAGGTACGGGCGGTGCGGGTGGGTCGGTGCGGGTGGGTCAAGCGGTGTGCGGGTGGGGCGAGCGGTACGGGTGGGTCAAGCAGTACGGGTGGTGTCAGTGGGACGGACGCGGGCGCACGGCTGTGCGGTTCGGGTTCGAGCCTACGGGGCGCGCCACCGCCCCCGGATCGTCCGACCGGCCACCGTCCACGCACCGACCGGCCACTCCCGGCGCGCCGAACGGCCGACCCGGCCATCGACCGATCGGCTGACACACCGTCAAGGGGCGCGCCCGTCAAGGGCCCTGCCCGCCGAGGACCCGCCCGCCGAGGACCCGCCCGCCGAGGACCCCGCCCGTCAGGGCACGCAGGCCGACAGCAGCTCCGCGAAGGTGACCTCGGGCCGGGCCACGCCGAACACCTCGGCCCGCAGCAGCACCCGCTCCGCCCAGGCCCGGTGCGGCTTGGCCTCGTTCATCTTGTTGGTGTACGCGGAGCGGCTGACCCCGCCGCCGCCGCGGTGCTGCTGCAGGATGTCCCGGGCGTCGCACAGCTCCTCGTGGGTGACCACGGACAGCGCGTGCACGGCGGCGACGTGGCTGGGGTGGATGCAGGTCTTGCCGAGCAGGCCGTTGGCCCGGTCGAGTTCGA
Source organism: Kitasatospora fiedleri (assembly GCF_948472415.1). Taxonomy (NCBI): domain Bacteria; kingdom Bacillati; phylum Actinomycetota; class Actinomycetes; order Kitasatosporales; family Streptomycetaceae; genus Kitasatospora; species Kitasatospora fiedleri. Next base: position 2,429,827 of record NZ_OX419519.1, read on the forward strand.
TCTCCCGGATCAGTCCGTCCAGGTCGTGCTCGATCAGCCGCTGGCGGACCCGGTCGGCGGGCGGGGTGGCCTCGGTGAACGGGGTGCGGCGCAGCTGCGGCTTGAACATCCGCTCGTGCAGCGGGAAGTACTCCCAGACCGGCCCGGTGACGGTGTACCCGGTGCCGTCGGCCCGGCCGAGCACGTTGACCACGTCGCCGATCACGCCGGCCACCAGGGCCACGTCGTAGGCGGTCAGGTCGGGCGAGCGGCGCAGCCCGTACACGGAGCACAGGTCAGTGACGCCGAGCCGGACGGCGAGGACCCGCGGGCGGTGCTTGTCGAGCAGCCGGGCGATGCCGTGCAGCTGGTCGCGGCGGCTCTCCAGGTGGGCGAGTTCGGGCGATTCGAGCACCGGCATGACGAACAGCCGCTGCCCGGTGCGCTCCTCGGCGTCGGTCAGCGCCTCCAGGAAGGGCAGGCCGCTGTCCTCGGTGAACTTGGGCACCACGAAGCCGCTGAGCAGGCGCAGCGCGGGGCCGAGGCGGCCGGCCAGGTCGGTGATCTGCTCGGCGGCCCGGACCCGGACGAACAGCAGCGGTAGTTCGGCGTCGGCGCCCTGCTCGGCCAGTGCGGTGAGCTGGGCGACCAGGTTCTGCTCGGCGTCGTCGACCTCGTGGTCGGCGATCGCGTCCTCCAGGCAGAGCACCATCGAGACCACCCCGCGGGCGGCCTGCTTCCGGATGTCGCGGGCCAGGGTGGGCCGGGTGGCGGGGCTGTAGAGCGTGGCGCCGAGCGCGGTGGCGAGGACGGACGCCTCGCTGTCGCGGTCGAAAGCGGCGGGCTGCTCGTGAAAGAGCCGGGTGCGGACGTCGTCCGCGAGATGCCCGAAGTGGCGCAAAGTGCTCTCCCGCTGTGGTCTGGTGGGGCCCGCCGACGGCGGGAACGGCTGACGCCTCTCCCTCCATGGGACGGTCGGCGCGGCCGGAAAGTTCGCCGGAACGCCGACACCGTCGCGGGGTGCGGAGCGCCGGGGCCGTCGGCGGTTCATCGTACGGGCGGATGACCTCCGCGAAAGAGTTCGAAACATCGAATTCTCGCAAGTTTGTCCGCGCTGTCATCAGCACCGCCGCCGCCCGGCCGCCGCCCGGCCCCCGGAGCGCCCGGAAGGGGGCCGCCGACGGGGCTCGCCGATGCCGCGCCCCGCGTTGTCCCGGGCCCCCGGCAGACGGCAGGATGGTGCGCTATGACGCACGTGATGGCGAAGGGCGCAAACATCCCGCTGACGGCCGACGCCGTCCGTGCCGTCCTGCGGTGGACGGACACCCCGGGCATCCCGGACGTGGACGCCTCGGCGCTGCTGGTGACCGACCGGGGCAAGGTCCGCGACGACACCGACTTCGTGTTCTACAACCAGCCGCGGCACCCGTCGGGCCTGGTCCGGCACCTGCCCAAGCAGGCCGCGGACGGGACGGTGCGGGACGCGCTGGAGATCGACCTGGCCCAGCTGCCGCCCGAGATCGACCGGGTGGTGCTGGCCGGTTCGGCGGAGGGCGGCGCCTTCCCCGCGGTGCCCGGGCTGCGGGTGCTGCTGTTCGACGCGGCGGCGCCCGAGGGGGCGCCCGCGCTGGCCGAGTTCGCGATCGACGAGCACGAGCAGGTGACCGCGCTGGTCGCCGCCGAGCTGTACCGCCGGGCCGGCGGCTGGAAGTTCCGCGCGGTCGGCCAGGGCTACCTGGACGGACTGGTCGCGCTGGCCACCGACTTCGGCATCGCCGTCGAGGACGAGGACGCCGCCCCGGGCGGCTCCGCGGTCGACCTGACCGACCACAGCGGCGACGTCCGCGTCCCCGGCCCGACCGCCGAGCCGCGGCCCGCGCCGCTGCCGGTCGACGAGGACGACTGGACGATCGCCCCGGCGACGCCCGCCGCGGGCTCCCGGCCGGTCCCGGACCCGGCCCCGGCCGCGCCGGTCACCGCCCCGCCGCCGCCCGCGCTGCCGCCGACCGTCCACCACGTCCAGCAGCCGTCCCAGCCGCCGCAGCAGCCGCAGCCCGCCGGGTACGGCTACCCCCCGCAGCAGCCGGGCTACGGCTACCCGCAACCCCAGCCCCCGCAGCCCCCGGCCCAGCCCGGCGGCTACGGCTACCCGCAGCCGGCCGCCGCCCAGGGGTACGGCTACCCCCCGCCGCAGCCCCAGCCGCAGGGCTACGGCTACCCCCAGCAGCAACCCCAGCCGCCCCAGCACCAGCCCCACCAGCCCCAGCAGCCCCAAGCCCAGCCCCCGCAGCAGCAGTCGGGCGCCCCGTTCGCCCTGCCGCCGCAGGGCCCGCAGTTCCAGCCGCGCTGAGCGCCCCGCGCCGGGCCGACCACCGGGCCGACCGCCGCACCCCGGCGGCACCCGCTCCAGGGTTGCCCCGGCGCGGCCGTCAGTTCCCGGGCTCGGACGGCGTCTTGTAGCCGCGCTCCCACTGCATGCCGAAGCCGTACAGCCGGTCCAGGTCGGACTGGAACCCGTGCACGTACCGCACCTCGCGCCGGATCGTCAGTTCACCGTCCCCGTCGTTCTCGATCAGCACCACCGCGCACGAACGGGCCGCCGGGGCGCGCTCGTCGAGCTGGATCTCGATCCGCGGGCCGCTCTGCGGGACGATGGTGAGCACGGCCTGGGTGCGGTCGAAGGCCGGGGTGTCGTCGTAGATGTAGACGAAGATCAGCAGCCGCTTGAACTGGTCCTTCTTCTCCAGGTTGATGTGCATGGTCTCGCCGGAGGGCGCGCCCGACACGTCGTCGCCGGAGAGCTTGATGTACGGCGGCCGGTTCAGGTCGCCGAACAGCCGGCCGAGCGGCTGCACCACGCCCCGGGTGCCGTCGGCGAGTTCGTACATGCAGGCCAGGTCGAGGTCGACGCTGACCGGCGCGACCCCGGCGGTGGCGGGTGCCAGCGGGCGCAGGATGCGCGGGTCGAAGAAGCGGCGCAGGGCGCCGCTCCCGCCCTGGCCCTCGGCGCTGCGGGTCGACCAGTGCAGGTTGATGTACAGGTAGCCGGTGGTGGCCGCGGTACCGGTGATGGCGTGGTGCGGCCGGGACTTGGTCAGTGTGACCTTGAACTGCCCTCCGGTGTCGAAGGTGTTGCTGCGGTCCCCTTTCAGGAACTCCCACACCGAGACCATCGTGTCCTCCCCCAGCACCGGTACCTTCCTCGCCCTCTCCATACCCACCCGGAGGGCCCTGAGTCAACGTCAACGCCCCGGCGAGCCCTGCTGGCAGAGGGTTCGTCACTCCCGTACGATGCCCGCTCCCCGGACGCGATATCGTCTCTCCGCACAGGTGTACCGTGCGTCACCTCTCTTCCCCCTGCCCTGCGGAAAGCCGAGGCCCTCCCCGCGATGAACCTCTCCTCCATACAGCTGGTCTGGGCCGTGGTAGGCGGTGCAGCCCTGCTGTTCACCGCCATCCTGGTGGCCTTCCTACGCTTCAAGAACAACAAGCCCGACGAGTCCTCCGGCGACTCGTGGGAGCGGAGCGAGGAGCGCCGGCGCCGCAAGGAGGCCATCTACGGCGGCGCCTCCTACGTGCTGCTGTTCTGCTGCGCCGGCGTGGCCGCCGCGCTGTCGTTCCACGGTCTGGTCGGTTTCGGCCAGCAGAACCTGAACCTGTCCGGCGGCTGGGAGTACCTGGTCCCGTTCGGCCTGGACGGCGCGGCCATGTTCTGCTCGGTGCTCGCCGTCCGCGAGGCCAGCCACGGCGACGCCGCGCTCGGCTCCCGGATGCTGGTGTGGCTGTTCGCCATCGCCTCCGCCTGGTTCAACTGGGTGCACGCCCCGCGCGGCGGCGCGCACGACGGCGCCCCGCAGTTCTTCGCCGGCATGTCGATCTCGGCGGCCGTGCTGTTCGACCGGGCGCTCAAGCAGACCCGCCGGGCCGCGCTGCGCGAGCAGGGCCTGGTGCCCCGCCCGCTGCCGCAGATCCGGGTGGTCCGCTGGCTGCGCGCCCCGCGCGAGACCTACGCGGCCTGGTCGCTGATGCTGCTGGAGAACGTCCGCAGCCTGGACGAGGCCGTCGAGGAGGTGCGCGAGGAGCGCCAGGCCAAGATGGACGCCAAGCTCCGCGCCCGCAGCGCCGACCGCCGCGAGCGGGCCGAGCTGAAGGCGATCGCCCGTCAGGGCGGCGTGCTGGCCCGGGCCCGGCACGCCCGCCAGGTCCCGGCCCTGGCCGCGGCCGGTGGCGACACCCCGTCCGCAACGGAGCCTGCCCTAGCCGCCGAGGAGACCACCCTCGACCGGGTCAGCGCCTCCGCCCTGGAGCCCGCCGCCCTGAACGCCGGCCGCCGCCCCGCGCGGCCGTCGAGTCCACCACCGGCAGCAGCTCGTCGTCGTCCCCCTACGCGTCGAGCAGCAGCAGCTCCTCCTCGTACTCGTCGAGCATCGACCTGACGATGGACGAGGACACCCTGTCGATGCCGAAGCTGGACTCGCTGGAGCGCAAGCTCCGGGCGATCGAGCAGCAGCTCGGCTGAGCCAGCCGCGCCGCCCGCACCGCACGCGCCGCACGCACGAAGAGCCGCGCCCACCGGGATCGTTACCCCGGTGGGCGCGGCTCTCGTCGTCGGCGGGCCGACGCGGGCGACGGTCGTCGGCGGAAGGTCGCTAGCCCTCCGCGCCCGTTCCCGCCCCCGCTCCCGCGTCCTCCAGCGCCTGCTGGCGCTTGTTGCGGACCATCGAGGAGGCCAGCGCCGCGCCGATGAAGGCGACGCCGATCAGGCCGGTGACGATCTCCGGGATGTGGTACTTGATCGAGGCGAGCAGGATCAGCGACAGCGCGCCGATCGCGTAGTGCGCGCCGTGCTCCAGGTACACGTAGTCGTCCAGGGTGCCCTTGCGGACCAGGAAGACGGTCAGCGACCGGATGTACATGGCGCCGATGCCCAGGCCCAGGGTGATCTGGAAGATGTCCTGGGAGATGGCGAACGCGCCGACCACGCCGTCGAAGGAGAACGACGCGTCGAGGACCTCCAGGTAGATGAAGAGGAAGAACGCGGCCTTGCCGCCGACCTTGACGATCGACTTGCCGCTGCGCTCGGCCTGCTCCTCGGCCTCCTGCTGCTCCTCCAGGCCGGATTCGAAGACCTCGGAGAGGCCGTTGACGGCGAGGTAGGTGGCGAGGCCGCAGAGACCGGCCAGCAGCACCGTCTCGGCGCGGTCACCGGCGAAGAAGCGGGAGGACAGGGCGAGCACCACCAGGGCGACGACCGAGGAGAGCGCGTCCAGCCGGCCGATCTTCTCCAGCGGCTTCTCCAGCCAGCGCAGCCAGTTGAAGTCCTTCTCCTCGAAGACGAAGTCGAGGAAGATCATCAGCAGGAAGACGCCGCCGAAGGCCGCGATGGCCGGGTTGGCCAGGTCGAGGTACTCGGCGTAGGTGTGGCCGTCGTGGGTCTTGCCGGAGTCGAGCGCCAGCTCGATGACGGTGCCGGGGCTGAGGTGCGCGGTGAGGCCGACGACCAGCAGCGGGAAGACCAGCCGCATGCCGAAGACCGCGATCAGCACGCCGACCGTCAGGAACAGCTTCTGCCAGAAGGCGTTCATCCGCTTCAGGACGGTGGCGTTGACGACGGCGTTGTCGAAGGACAGGGAGATCTCGAGGATCGAGAGGATCAGGACGACGCCGAATCCTTCGGCCCCCCAGATCAGGCCGGCGGCGATCAGGCCGGCGATCGTGATGGCGAAGGACCATCCGAACGTACGGAGGAACACGGGGTCGGTTACCTTTCTGGCTGCCGGAATTGACCGATTCCGGACTGAACTGCTGCGGTGGACCGGATTACTGGACGTTGACGCCGAAGTCGAGCGCGATGCCGCGCAGACCCGAGGCGTAGCCCTGGCCGACGGCCCGGAACTTCCACTCGCCCTGGTAGCGGTAGAGCTCGCCGAAGATCATCGCGGTCTCGCTGGACGCGTCCTCGGAGAGGTCGTAGCGGGCGATCTCGGCGCCGTCCGCCAGGTTGACCACCCGGATGTAGGCGTTGGAGACCTGGCCGAAGCTCTGCAGCCGGGCGTCGGCGTCGTAGATGGAGACGGCGAACACGACCTTGTCGATCTGCACGGGCACCAGGTCGAGGTGCACCTGCACCACCTCGTCGTCGCCGTCGCCGTCACCGGTGAGGTTGTCGCCCTGGTGCTCGACCGAGCCCTCGGGGCTGCGCAGGTTGTTGTAGAACACGAAGTACTCGTCGCCGAGGACGCGGCCGCCGGAGCACAGCAGCGCGCTGGCGTCCAGGTCGAAGGGCGCGCCGGTGGTGGACCGGGCGTCCCAGCCGAGGCCGATCTGCACCTGCGTCAGGTTCGGCGCGGCCTTGGTGAGCGAGACGTTCCCGCCCTTGGCGAGGGTGACGGACATCGGACTTCCTCCCAGCTCCCGTCTCCGGGGCTCCCGGGGTGTGCGCGCGGTGGACCGCCGCCGTCCCGCCCGGGAGGGCCGGTCCGGCGGGCGCGTCCGGCGGACGCACCCCAAGAGGTCTACGCCCCCGAGCGGCCGTGCAGTGCTGCACACCCGACTGAACTTCCTGAACTCCGCGCGGCCGCCGACCCGGTCGCCCCGCCCGGCGGCCTCGGACCGCCCCGCGCGCGCCCCGGTCGGGGTGCGGATCGCCGCCGAATCTATCAAGCCCCGCCGTCCCGCCCGGCGGCCTCGCCCACCGCCCGCCGCCCCGGCCCGGCGCCCCGGCGGGGACCCCGGCGAAGACCCCGCGGGAGTCCGCCGGAGACCGCCCGGAGGCCGCTGCGGGCCCGGCCGGTACGCTGCCGGGACCGCCGGGCCGAGCACCACGCGGCACGACACACGGACGAACAGAGGGAGCACCGGAGCGATGCCGTTCGAACCGCTGGACCGCACCGACCCCGAGTCGGTCGGCCCCTACCGCCTGCTGGCCAGACTCGGCGCCGGCGGCATGGGCCGGGTGTACCTGGCCCGTTCCGCCGGCGGCCGGACGGTCGCGGTCAAGGTGGTCCGCGCCGACCTGGCCGGGGACGCCGACTTCCGCGAGCGGTTCCGGCGCGAGGTGTCCGCCGCGCAGTCCGTGGGCGGCACCTTCACCGCCCCGGTGGTGGACGCCGACCGGGACGGCCCGTCGCCCTGGCTGGCCACCGCGTACGTGCTCGGCCCGGCGCTGGACGAGGCGGTGCGCGCCCACGGGCCGCTCCCGGTGGAGACGGTGCGCACCCTGGGCGTGGGCCTGGCCCAGGCGCTGGCCGCGATCCACGCCGCCGGGCTGGTGCACCGCGACCTCAAGCCGTCCAACGTGCTGCTGGCCGCCGACGGGCCGCGGGTGATCGACTTCGGCATCGCCCGGGCGCTGGACGGCGACCGGATGACGTCCACCGGCGTGGTGGTCGGCTCGCCCGGGTTCATGAGCCCCGAGCAGGCCGCCGGGCGCCGGCTGGGGCCGGCCGGCGACGTGTTCTCGCTGGGCTCGGTGCTGGTCTTCGCCGCCACCGGCCACGGCCCGTTCGACCACGCCGAGGACGGCGCGGCGCCGTCCGCGGCCTCGCTGCTGTACCGGGTGGTGCACGACGAGCCCGAGCTGTCCGGGCTGCCCGAGGCGCTGCGTCCGGCGGTCGCCGCCTGCCTGTCCAAGGACCCGGCGGGCCGCCCGACGCCCGCCGAACTCGGCGGGCTGCTGGGCGAGGCGGTCGTCCCGGCCCGCTCCGGCTGGCTGCCGGCCGCGCTGGCCTCGGACATCGCCACCCACGCCGCCGAGGTGATGGACCTGGAGGCGCCGGTCCGCCCCCGCGACCCCCGGTCGGGCTCCGCCGCCCCGGCCGTCCGCACCCCGACCGAGCGGTCCGCCCCCGCCGACCCGGGCACCGTCCGCCTGCGCCCCGGCGTCCCGGCCCCGGCCGACGCGGCCACCGGCGCCGCCGCGCCGGCCGGGCACCCCACCGGGCCGATCGGGCCCGCCCCGGCCGCCGGCGGCCCCCGCCCGTCCCGCCGGGCGCTGCTGTTCGGCGGCGGCGCGGCGGTGCTGGCCGGCGCGGGCGGCCTGACCGCCTGGGCGCTGGGCGGCGGTTCGCGGCCCGGCCCGGGCCCGGACCCGGCCCCGCCGACCGGCTCCCCGGCCGTCCCGGCCGCCGCGTCGAGCGCCGCCCCGTCCCGGGCCCCCGGCATGCCGCCGGCCCCGCTGTGGACGTACCGGACCGAGGCGAGCAACGTCGGCAGCCTCGGGATGGCCTTCTCCCCCGGCCTGCTGCACCTCGGCAACGCCGACCTGGTCGCGGTGGGCCTGGCCGACGGGAAGGAGCGGTGGATCGTCAAGGACGCGATGGCCTACCACCTGGCCTGCGCGGGCGGCACGGTCAGCTACGGCACCGTCTCCGACCTGATCACGGTGGACGCCGCCACCGGCACCGTGCTGTGGAAGTACCGCTCCGAGCGCGGGAAGCCGAACGGCACCCAGATCGCCTCGGACACGGTGCTGAACGCCGACGACCGGGCGGTGTACGCGATGTGCTCCTACCTCCAGCTGGACGCCCAGGCGCTGCCCGACGCGGGGGCCAGGACCGGCAAGGGGATCATGGCGCTGTCCCGCAAGGACGGCTCGATGCTGTGGAACCAGCACCGCCAGCAGACCGCCGACTACACGGTCAGCTCCGACCTGACCGCCGACACCCTGCTCTACACCGACAGCAAGGAGAACCTGGTCGCCCGGTCGCTGGCCGACGGCACCCAGACCTGGTTCGCCGCCACCAACTCGCGCTCGGAGTACCGGCCGGTGCTCCAGGACGGCCTGGTGTTCTGCTCGGCCGACCCGAACGGCATCCAGGGCGTGCGGATCTCCGACGGCAAGCAGGTCTGGGCGAAGACCTCGGACCGCTCGACCCGGATGTGGTACTCGCCGCCCGCGGCGGGCGGGCACGTCGTGTACTCGGTGCTCGGCGGCATGACGCTCACCTACCAGGGCACCACCTACACCCCGACCGCCCCGACCCGGGTGGTGGCCTTCAACGCCGCCGACGGCGCCGAGCTGTGGCACCTGGAGCTGCCCACCGAGGTGTCGATGGACACCAATCCGGTGCTGGTCCGGAACACCCTGTTCGTGTCCACCGAGGACCGCGGCATCTACGCCGTCGACGTGGTGAACCACAAGGTCCGCTGGGTCTTCCAGACCAACGCGGGCGCCGAGCTGCCCTGGCACCTGGCCGGCGGCGACGACCTGCTGATCGCCGTCCAGGGCAACCAGGTGATGGCGCTGCCGCCGGAGTAGCGGCGTGGCGGGCCGGGACCGTGAACGGCCCCGGCCCGCACCGGTCCTGACGCCCGGTCAGACGTTGACGCCGAAGTCCTGCGCGATGCCGCGCAGGCCGGAGGCGTAGCCCTGGCCGATGGCGCGGAACTTCCACTCGGCGCCGTTGCGGTAGAGCTCGCCGAAGACCATCGCCGTCTCGGTCGAGGCGTCCTCGGAGAGGTCGTAGCGGGCGATCTCGGCGCCGCCGGCCTGGTTCAGCACCCGGATGAAGGCGTTGCGGACCTGGCCGAAGCTCTGCTGCCGGTTCTCCGCGTCGTAGATCGACACCGGGAAGACGATCTTGGCGATGTCGGCCGGGACGCCGGCCAGGTTCACCTTGATCTGCTCGTCGTCGCCCTCGCCCTCGCCGGTGAGGTTGTCGCCGGTGTGCTCGACCGAGCCGTCGGCGCTCTTCAGGTTGTTGAAGAAGATGAAGTCGGCGTCGGACCGGACCCGGCCCTGCTCGGTGCAGAGCAGCGCGCTGGCGTCCAGGTCGAAGTCCGTGCCGGTGGTGGTGCGCACGTCCCACCCGAGGCCGACGACCACGGCGGTCAGGCCGGGCGCCTCCTTGGTGAGCGAGACATTTCCGCCCTTGCTCAGGCTGACACCCACGTGGTCCTCCAAGAAGTCGGGTTCCCGTTCCGTCAACGGCCCGATCGTAGTGCCGGGTTCCCGGGCCGCGGCGGCGACTCGACCCGGCGCCCGGCGGAAGTTCCGCCGGGCGCCGGGCCGGGCGGCGGCGGGGGCTCAGAGCGCGCCGAGGGCGGCCAGGTACTCCTGGGTGTCCCGGGCGTCCGGCAGGCCGTTGACGACGCTCCAGCGGACCACGCCCTCCTTGTCGATGACGAAGGTGCCGCGCACCGCGCAGCCCTTCTCCTCGTTGAAGACGCCGTAGGCCCGGGAGACCTCGCCGTGCGGCCAGAAGTCCGACAGCAGCGGGTACTCCAGGCCCTGCTGGTCGCCGAAGACCCGCAGCGAGAACGGCGAGTCGTTGGAGACCGCGAGCACCTGCACCCCGTCGTTCTGCAGGCGCGGCAGCTCCTTCTGGATCTCGCAGACCTCGCCGGTGCAGACCCCGGTGAAGGCGAACGGGTAGAAGACCAGGACGACGTTCTTCTCGCCGCGGAAGTCGGAGAGCTTCACCGACTCGCCGTGCTGGTTCTTCAGCTCGAAGTCCGGGGCCTGGGCGCCGATCTCGATGGTCATGGGGGGACCTTCCTGCCTGGACGGTGGTGCGGGCAGGACGATCCTCCCACCCGCCGCGCCGGGTTCGGCCGTCCGGGTGAGCCGGGCGGGCCCGTCCGGGGGAGGCGTTCGCTGCGGGTGAACAGGCCCGGGCCGGGCGGGTCGCGGCCGGACGCCGACGGGCCCCGCCGGCGAGGTCGCCGGCGGGGCCCGTCGTGGCTCCTGGTCCGAAGGTCAGCGCTTGCCGGTCTTCGTGGCCTTCGGGGTGGCCAGGCGGGTGCCCGCCCAGTCCTTGGCGATCGCCACCGAGCTGGTCTGCGAGAGACCGGCGGTCTTCGCGGCGTCGGCGATCTCGTGCGCCTCGACGTGTCCGTCGCGGCCGGTCTTCGGGGTGAGCAGCCAGATCAGGCCGCCCTCTGCCAGGTACTCCAGGGCGTCGACCAGGGCGTCGGTGAGATCCCCGTCCTCGTCGCGGTGCCACAGCAGGACGCCGTCGGCGACGTCGTCGTAGTCCTCGTCGACGAGTTCGGAGCCAGTGATGTCCTCGATCCCCTCGCGGAGCTCCTGGTCACTGTCTTCGTCGTACCCGAGCTCCTGGATGATCTGGCCCTGTTCGAAGCCCAGACGAAGCGCCGGGTTGGACTTGTCCGCGGGGTCCGCGGTCGCGCTCACGGGAATAACCTCCAGTATTCGGCCCGGCGTCCATGCCGGGGCTGTGGCCGTAGTCCACACGGGAGCGGCGGTTCGCGCAAGTACCCGACCCCCGATCCCACCCAAAGGTTGACGTGTCGCCCGGCGACACGCCGCCCACTGTGGTGGTGAACACACCCGTATGTCCCTGTCCGTACCGACAAGGATGCTTCGTCTCGTACCCGCCCGCAGCCCGTTCATCCCCCGCACGCCTGCCCGAGATGCGAACGGCATTCGGGTCGGGGCAGGGTGCGGGCGTAAAGTCTCCTGTTGGCCCTCATCCCGACCGGCCGCCATCGTCCGGCCGGGGTCCCAGGTCGGACCACCTCCTGACCGTACCGCCCCAACCGGCGGAACGGTTACCGATCGGTAGAGATGACGGATCTCCGAACGCGGTAGCACGATGGAGGCGGCGCGACAACTCAGCTTCGACCGACAGTGAAGGAACAGCGTGGCTTCCGGATCCGATCGCAACCCGATCATCATTGGCGGCCTCCCGAGCCAGGTCCCGGACTTCGATCCCGAGGAGACCGCGGAATGGCTGGAGTCGCTTGACGCCGCCATCGACGAGCGCGGGCGCGAGCGCGCCCGCTACCTGATGCTCCGGCTGATCGAGCGCGCCCGTGAAAAGCGTGTCGCCGTGCCCGAGATGCGCAGCACGGACTACGTCAACACCATCGCGACCAAGGACGAGCCGTTCTTCCCCGGCAACGAGGAGATCGAGCGCAAGATCCTGAACGCGACGCGCTGGAACGCGGCCGTCATGGTCTCCCGCGCCCAGCGTCCCGGCATCGGCGTCGGCGGCCACATCGCCACCTTCGCCTCCTCCGCGTCGCTGTACGACGTGGGCTTCAACTACTTCTTCCGCGGCAAGGACGCCGACGGCGAGTCCGGCGACCAGGTCTTCTTCCAGGGCCACGCCTCGCCGGGCATCTACGCCCGCGCCTTCCTGCTGGACCGGCTGACCGAGCAGCAGCTCGACGCGTTCCGGCAGGAGAAGTCCAAGGCGCCGTTCGGCCTCTCCAGCTACCCGCACCCGCGGCTGATGCCGGACTTCTGGGAGTTCCCGACCGTCTCGATGGGCCTCGGCCCGCTCGGCGCGATCTACCAGGCCCGGATGAACCGCTACCTGGAGCACCGGGGCATCAAGGACACCTCCGACTCGCAGGTGTACGCCTTCCTCGGCGACGGCGAGATGGACGAGCCCGAGTCGCTGGGCCAGCTCTCGCTGGCCGCCCGCGAGGGCCTGGACAACCTGACCTTCGTGGTCAACTGCAACCTGCAGCGCCTGGACGGCCCGGTCCGCGGCAACGGCAAGATCATCCAGGAGCTGGAGTCGCAGTTCCGCGGCGCCGGCTGGAACGTCATCAAGCTGATCTGGGACCGCTCCTGGGACCCGCTGCTGGCCCAGGACCGCGACGGCGTCCTGGTCAACAAGCTGAACACCACCCCGGACGGCCAGTTCCAGACCTACGCCACCGAGTCCGGCGCGTACATCCGCGACCACTTCTTCGGCGGCGACCTGCGGCTGCGCTCGATGGTCGAGAACATGTCCGACCACCAGATCCAGCACCTGGGCCGCGGCGGCCACGACCACCGCAAGGTCTACGCCGCGTTCAAGGCCGCCCGCGAGCACCAGGGCCAGCCGACCGTCATCCTGGCGCAGACCGTCAAGGGCTGGACGCTGGGCCCCAACTTCGAGGGCCGCAACGCCACCCACCAGATGAAGAAGCTGACGGTCGAGGACCTCAAGCGCTTCCGCGACCGGCTGCACCTGCCGATCACCGACAAGCAGCTCGACGAGGGCTACCCGCCCTACTACCACCCGGGCCGCAACTCGGAAGAGATCCAGTACATGCACGACCGCCGCGAGGAGCTCGGCGGCTACGTGCCCACCCGCAAGGTGCGCCCGCGCAAGCTCGAACTCCCGGGCGACGACGCGTACAAGGCGGTCAAGAAGGGCTCCGGCAACCAGACCATCGCTACCACCATGGCGTTCGTCCGGGTGCTCAAGGACCTGATGCGCGACAAGGGCATCGGCAACCGCTTCGTGCCGATCGCGCCCGACGAGTACCGCACCTTCGGCATGGACTCGCTGTTCCCGTCCGCCAAGATCTACAACCCGCTCGGCCAGACCTACGAGTCGGTCGACCGCGAGCTGCTGCTGGCGTACAAGGAGTCCCCGAGCGGCCAGATGCTGCACGACGGCATCTCCGAGGCCGGCTGCACCGCCTCGCTGATCGCGGCCGGCTCCTCGTACGCGACGCACGGCGAGCCGCTGATCCCGGTGTACGTCTTCTACTCGATGTTCGGGTTCCAGCGCACCGGCGACCAGTTCTGGCAGATGTCCGACCAGCTGGCCCGCGGCTTCGTGATCGGCGCCACCGCCGGCCGCACCACCCTCACCGGCGAGGGCCTGCAGCACGCCGACGGCCACTCGCACCTGCTGGCCTCCACCAACCCCGGCGTGGTCGCCTACGACCCGGCCTACGGGTACGAGATCGCCCACATCATGCAGGACGGCATCCGCCGGATGTACGGCTCCTCCGCCGAGCACCCGCACGGCGAGGACGTCTTCTACTACATCACCGTCTACAACGAGCCCATCAAGATGCCGGCCGAGCCGGAGGGCGTGGACGTCGAGGGCATCCTCAAGGGCCTCTACAAGCTCAAGGACGGCGAGGGCGGCCAGATCCCCGCGCAGCTCCTCGCCTCCGGCGTGGCGGTGCCGTGGGCCCTGGAGGCCCAGCGCATCCTCGCCGAGGAGTGGAACGTCAAGGCGGACGTCTGGTCGGCGACCTCCTGGAACGAGCTGCGCCGCGACGCGGTCGAGGCGGAGGAGTTCAACCTGCTGCACCCCGAGGAGCCGCAGCGCGTCCCGTACGTGACCACCAAGCTCTCCGGGGCCGAGGGTCCGTTCGTGGCCGTCTCCGACTGGATGCGCGCCGTCCCGGACCAGATCTCCCGCTGGGTCCCCGGCCAGTACCAGTCGCTGGGCGCCGACGGCTTCGGCTTCGCCGACACCCGCGGCGCGGCCCGTCGCTTCTTCCACATCGACGCGCAGTCGATCGTCCTGGGCACGCTCACCGAGCTGGCCAAGCAGGGCAGGATCGACCGCTCGCTGCTGAAGGCCGCGATCGACCGCTACCAGCTGCTCGACGTGGCGGCGGCGGACCCGGGTGCCGCCGGCGGCGACGCGTAGGCACCTGACGCGAAGGTCCGCCCGGGGAGGGGCTTCCCCTCCCCGGGCGGACCTTTCCGTCTCCGCCTCCCGCTCCGCGCAGCTCCCGGAGAACAGCGAGGTCCGCCCGAGGAGGGGAGCTCCCTCCTCGGGCGGACCTCTGCGCAGCGGGTTCAGATGTGGACCGCGGGCCCCGTCTCGTTCACGCCGCGGCGGGTGAGCAGGCCCAGCCCGGCCGCCGCCAGGGCGACGACCGCGGCGACCACGAAGGCCACGCCCATGCCGCTGACGAAGGAGGAGTGGACGGCGTCGGCGACGCCCTGCGGGACGTTGGGCGGGGCGATGCCGAGCTGGGCGGCCTGCTTGAGCTGCTCGCCGTCCGGGCCGGCGGGCAGCGGCTGGCCGGTCGCGGCCTGCCACTTGCCGGGCAGCGCGCTGGTGACCTTGGAGGCCATCACGGCGCCGAGGACGGCGGTGCCGAGGCTGCCGCCGACCTGCATCGCGGCCTGCTGGAGGCCGCCGGCCACGCCGGACAGCTCCATCGGGGCGTTGCCGACGATGACCTCGGTGGCGCCGACCATGACCGGGCTGAGGCCCAGGCCCATCAGGACGAACCAGAGGGCCATCGCGCCGTTGCCGGAGTGGATGTCGAGGGTGGACATGCCGAGCATCGCGGCGGTGGTGAAGAGCATGCCGCCGACGATCGGGATGCGCGGTCCGACCTTGCCGATCAGGTAGCCGGCCAGCGGCGCGCCGACGATCATCATGCCGGTCATCGGGAGCAGGTGGACGCCGGCGTCGACCGGGGCCATCCCGTGCACGTTCTGCAGGTAGAAGGTGACGAAGAAGATGCCGCCGAAGAAGGCGAAGGCCATCAGCACCATCAGCAGGGTGCCGGCCGAGAGCGGCACCGAGCGGAACAGCGAGAGCGGGACCAGCGGCTCCTTGGCGTACTTCTGCCAGACCGCGAAGGCCACCAGGGCGAGCACCGCGCCGCCCAGGAAGAGCAGGGTGGCCGGGTCGCCCCAGCCCCAGCTCGGGGCCTTGATGATGCCCCAGACCAGCATGAACATCGCGCCGGAGAGGAGCACGATGCCGGGGACGTCGAAGGACTTGGCGGCGTTCTCGGCCCGGACGTCCTTGAGCACCAGCAGGCCGAGGACCAGCGCGACGATGCCGACCGGGATGTTGATGTAGAACACCGACTCCCAGTTGACGTGCTCGACCAGCAGGCCGCCGACGATCGGGCCGGCCGCGGTGGAGGCGCCGATGACGCCGCCCCAGATGCCGATCGCCATGTTGAGCTTCTCGGCGGGGAAGGCCCCGCGCAGCAGGCCGAGCGCGGCGGGCTGGAGCAGGGCGCCGAACAGGCCCTGGAGCACCCGGAACAGGATCACCTGCTGGATCGAGCCGGCGAAGCCGATGGCGGCGGAGGTGGCGGCGAAGCCGACCGCGCCGACCAGGAAGGTGGTCTTGTGGCCGAACCGGTCGCCGATCTTGCCGGCGGTGATCAGGAAGACCGCGAGGGCCAGCAGGTAGCCGGAGGTGACCCACTGGATGTCGGCGGGCGAGGCGTTCAGGTCGTGCTGGATGGCCGGGTTGGCGATGGCGACGACGGTGCCGTCGAGGGCGACCATCATGACGCCGACGGCGACGGTGAGCAGCGTCAGCCAGGGGTGTCCCCGCAGCCGGCCGCCGGCGGACGGAGCCGCTTCCTTGTCGAGTACTACGGACTGGCTCATGTCTCGGGACTTCCCCGTTCGTGTGGTGTGCAGGAGACCGCGCTGGGCACGAGAAGGGCGGTGCCCGGCCCTCACGCCCGTCCCCACGAGCTCCACGACGAACGGACACCGCCATCGGGAACATTATGTCAGCCACTGACATTCGACAAACGGTGACTCCTGTCACTTGGTGCCATCTCCTGGTCGCGGCGCTATCGTGGAGGCCATGGCCACCCCCACCACCGCCGCCGACCCGCAGCCCGTCGGCCTGCGGGAACGCAAGAAGCGGCGCACCCGGGACGCCCTGGTCGACGCCGCGCACCGGCTCTTCCTCTGCCACGGCTACGGGCGCACCACGGTGGACGAGATCGCCTCCGAGGTGGAGGTCTCCCAGCGCACCTTCTTCCGGTACTTCGCCAACAAGGAGGAGGTCGCCCTCGCGGTGCTGGCCGAGGCCGAGGAGGCGTTCCTGGAGTTCCTGCGGGCCCGCCCGGCCGGGGAGAACCCGCTGGAGGCGATGCGCGGCGCGGTCCGCGAGGTCTGGCAGGCCGTCGACCGGGGGCAGGACAGCGGTCCGGCCGCCCTGGAGCTGTTCGAGCTGATCGAGTCCACCCCGACGCTGCTCGCCGCCCACCTGCGGCACGCCATCCAGCAGGAGGTCGAGGTGGCCCGAATCCTCGCCGACCGCGAGGGCCTCGACCCGGCCGTCGACCTGCGACCGCGCCTGCTGGCCGCCGTGTTCGGCACCGTGGTGCGGATCTCGCACCTCGCCTACGCCGCCGCCCCGGACGCCGGGAGCCACTCGATGGACGGCATGCTGGAGCTGATCGAGCGCCACTTCGACCAGCTGGGCCCGGCCCTGGCCGGCTCCTGGCGCTGACAGCGGCCGACCCCGTCCCCGGGTACCGCCCCGGACCGGCTACCGGAGGAGGAGGACAGCGCCCCGCCCCCGCCCTCCCCTCGGGCCCGGTGACCCTGCGGAAAGAGTTCCTCCGCGGCCTCACCGAGTCCCTCGGCGACCACCGGCCGCCGCCGGCGACGGCCCGCGTGCTGACCGCGCCGACCCCGCTGTGCGTCAGGTCCGGTGCGTGGAGCCGGGGTCGGGGCGCGGCGGTGCTGCCGACGGTCGGCGGTTGGCGGGGCGGCGCTTGTTCGCGGCGTGCGCGCCGGGCGCGGTCTGAGCGGGCGTCAGCTGTCGGCGGCGGCCCGTACGCTGGCGGCCATGGCGACCTTCGACGAGCTGACCGAGCTGGCCCTGTCCCTGCCGCAGGCCCACCAGGAGGAGACCTGGGAGCAGGTGACGCTGCGGGTGGGGCGGAAGATCTTCGCGATGGGCCACCCGGAGTCGGGGGAGGTGACGGTGAAGGCCACCCCGGCGGAGCAGGCCGAGCTGATCGCCGCCGCGCCCGGGGTGTACTCGGTGGCGCCGTACACCGGCCGGTTCGGCTGGGTGCGGGTCCGGCTGGCCGGGATCGGCCCCGAGGAGCTGCGCGAACTGCTCACCGACGCCTGGCGGTCGGTCGCACCGAAACGGGTGGTCGCCGAGCACGGGGGGCACGGGGAGTAGCGTACGGGCGAATGTGACGGGGAACACTGTTTACTCCCTGCCCCCGGGGTCGGTCGCCCTCTACGCTGGCTGACTAGTAGTCGGAAGTCACAGCACCGTCGGGCCCGTCCCGCCGCGATGTACGGCCCGAGGGAGTGGACGCCATGCACCGCAGGCGGGTGAAGCGAATCCTGATCGGCGTGTTCGCGGGCTGTGCCGCCCTGGTGGACGCCGGCGCGGCGGCCGCGCAGGCCGCCGCCTCCAACGAGCAGTTGGCCATCACCACCCCGCCCGCGGGCAGCTCCGCCTGGGTCGCCGACCGCTCCCTCGGCCGCGAGCTGCCGGACCCGGCCACCGCCGCCCCGGCCGCCGTCGCCGCGTTCTTCGCCTCGCTGGAGCCCGCCGAGCTGGACCGGCTGGTCGCCGAGTACCCGCTGGTGGTCGGCAACCTGGACGGCGCCCCGCCGGCCGTCCGCTACCGCGCCAACCGGGTGGCGATCACCGCCGAACGGGACCGCTCCCGGCAGCGCGCCGCGGACACCGGCCTGGACCCCACCACCCGCGCGCTGGCCCTCTCCCGCGCCAACGACTCGGAGCGGCTGCTCGGCGCGGACCGGCAGGTCCTCGCCTTCGACCCGCGCGGCCGCGGCCTGGTCACCGAGGTCTGGGGCGACCTCGCCACCGCCCAGCGGATCGCCGTCCTGGTGCCCGGCTCGGACGCCGATCTCGGCCACTTCGACCAGAGCGCCGACCCGCTGCGCTCCCCCGCCGGGATGGCCCGCGCGCTGTACGCCGAGGAGCACGCCCAGTCGCCCGGCACCCACACCGCGGTGATCGCCTGGACCGGGTACGTCACCCCGCAGGGCCTGGGCCCGGACGCGGTCACCTCCCGGCTGGCGGAGGCCGCCGCGCCCCGGCTGCACCGGCTGCTCGGCGGCCTGGAGCAGACCACCCACCCGGAGGCGCCGCCCGCGCTGCTGTGCCACTCGTACGGCTCGGTGGTGTGCGGCACCACCGCGCCGACCCTGCACGCCGCGCAGCCCACCGACGTGGTGGCGTTCGGCAGCCCCGGGATGGGCGTCGACTCGGCGGCCGAGCTGGGCACCGGCGTCCAGGTGTGGGCGGCCCGCAACCCCGGCGACTGGATCGGCAACGTCCCCTACCTGGAGGTCGGCGGCCTGGGCCACGGCGCCGACCCGACCACCCACGCCTTCGGCGCGGTGTCGGTCTCCTCGCTGGGCGCCACCGGCCACACCGGCTACCTGGCCGAGGGCACCGCGAGCCGGCACAACTTCGCCGCCATCGCGCTCGGCCACTACGGGGACGTCAGCGGCCCGTCCGAGACCCAGGGCTGACGGACCGCCACCGGAGACCACCGGCCGCGGTCCGCCGCCCGGCCGGCGGTCACACCTCGCGGGCGTCCGCCGTGGCGCTCATGTCGGCGTACCGGCCGCCGGCCACCTGCCCGGCGATCGGCTCCAGCTCGGCCAGCTCCTCCTTGCTCAGCACCAGCCGGGTCGCGCCCAGGTTCTCCTCCAACCGGCTGCGCTTGCGGGTGCCCGGGATCGGCACCACCGCGGTCAGGCCGTGCACCTCGGCCCGCTGCTGCAGCCAGGCCAGCGCGACCTGCGCGGCCGTCGCCCCGCGCTGCTCGGCGATCCGCCGGATCGGGGCGATCAGTTCGGCGTTCCCGGCCGCGTTCTCACCGGTGAACTGCGGCAGGTGGCGCCGGAAGTCGTCGGCGGCCAGCTGCCCGGCGTCGGGGAGCGCGCCGGTCAGGAAGCCCCGGCCCAGCGGCGAGTACGGCACCAGCGCCACACCCAGCTCGGCCGCCGCCGGGACGGCGCTGCGCTCCAGGCCCCGGGCGAAGATCGACCACTCGGACTGCAGGGCCGCGATCGGGTGCACCGCGTGCGCCTCCCGCAGCTCCGGGCCGGTCACCTCGGACAGGCCCAGGTAGCGGACCTTCCCGGCCGCGACCAGCTCGGCCATCGCGCCCACCGACTCGGCCAGCGGCACCTGCGGGTCGCGGCGGTGCATGTAGTAGAGGTCGATCACGTCCACGCCGAGGCGGCGCAGCGAGCCGTCCACCGCCCGGCGGATGTACGCCGGGTCGTTGTTGACGCCGCGGAACTTGGCGTCGTCGGCGCGCCGCTCGATGGCGAACTTGGTGGCCAGCACGACCTGCTCGCGGTGCGCCCGGACGAACGGGCCGATCAGCTCCTCGTTGGCGCCCGAGCCGTAGACGTCGGCGGTGTCGAACAGGGTCACGCCCAGTTCCAGCGCCCGCTCCAGGGTGGCCAGCGCCTCGTCGGTGTCGGTCGGGCCGTAGAACTCGCTCATGCCCATGCAGCCCAGTCCCTGCACGCCCACGATCGGGCCGCCGGTGCCGAGGCGGGTGGTGTCGATGCCGCTCATGCGCTCTTCCTGTCCTGTCCTGAGTGGTTCGCTGTCTCCTCGTCGCCGCCGAACGGGACGCCGGGATCGCCGTAGTGGTCGATCTTCCGGTCGATCACGGCGAGCGTGGCGTGCAGGTCGGCCAGCCGCCGGCGCACTTCCGCGCGGTGCGCGACCAGCAGCTCCCGGCGCTCGTCCCGGGTGCCGTCCCCGGCCCGGGTCAGCTCGACGTACCGCACCATGTCGGCCACCGGCATGCCGGTCAGCCGGAGCTTGGTCAGGAACGCCAGCCGGGCCAGGTCCGCGTCGGTGTACCGGCGCTGCCCGGCGTGCGAGCGGTCCACCGGCTCCAGCAGGCCGATCCGCTCGTACCAGCGCAGCGTGTGCGCGGTCAGGCCGCTGATCGCGGCCACCTCGCTGATCGCGTGGCGCGGCGTCCGGTCCGGTGCGGAGCGCGGGCGGCGGAACGCCTCCTCGCACGCCGACTCCCGGACCGGCCACTGCTCGGACCCTGCCATTGCTACGACCCCCGTCCTCGGCGACGACACCGACGCTACTGAGTTGGAGCGCACTCCAAGCAAGCCTGACACACACCGGCCCGCGGCCCGCCACCGGTCGTTTAGAGTTCCGCCCATGCAGAGCTTGCGGATGATCGAGGACTGGCCGGTACCCCACGCCGCGGCGGCGGTGGTCCGCGGGAGCGACGGCGCGCTGCTGGGCGCGCACGGCCCGCAGGAGCACCTGTTCCCGCTCGCCTCGGTGACCAAGCTGCTCAGCGCGTACGCCGTGCTGGTCGCCGTCGAGGAGGGCGTCTTCGAACTCGACGACCCGGCCGGGCCGGACGGTTCCACCGTCCGCCACCTGCTGGCGCACACCTCCGGCCTGGCGTTCGACGAGCACCGGGTGATGGCCGGGCCCGGCAACCGCCGCCTCTACTCCAACGCCGGGTTCGACGTGCTGGCCGCCGCCCTGGAGGGCGCCTCCGGCATCCCGTTCGCCCAGTACGCGGCCGAGGCGGTCTTCCAGCCGCTCGGCATGCACGCCACCCTGATCAACACCGCCCATCGCGCCCCGGCCGGCGCGGGCGGCCTGTCCACCGCCGCGGACCTGGTCCGCTTCGCCGCCGAGCTGCAGTCCCCCAAGCTGCTCGACCCGGCCACCGTGCGCGCGGCCACCCGCGAGGTCGCCTTCCCCGGCACCAGCGGCGTCCTGCCCGGCTTCGGCCACCGCCGCCCCAACGACTGGGGCCTCGGCTTCGAGATCCGCGACCACAAGGCCCCGCACTGGACGGGCACCGCCAACTCCCCCGCGACCTTCGGCCACTTCGGCCAGTCCGGCACCTTCCTCTGGGTCGACCCCGACGCCGACCTCGCCTGCCTCGCCCTCACCGACCGCGACTTCGGCCCCTGGGCGGCGGAGGTCTGGCCGCAACTCAGCGACGCGGTCCTCGCCGAAGCGCGCTAACACGCCCCCGACGACGCGGAACGAACCACCGCCCCGGACACCGCCGCACCAGACGCCGCTGCGCCAGGCGCCGCTGCGCCAGGCGTTGCTGTGCCAGACGTTGCGAAGCCAGGGGCGCGGGGAACTGCGCGAGCAACCCCGCACCCGCCGCAAGATCGCGGGCAGACATCAACTCACCGCCCTCCTCGCGACCTCGCGGACGCTCACCTGCCGCCGCGCGCAGTTCCCCGCGCCCCTGTCCGCACCGTCCCGCCGTCCCGCTGTCCCTGCCGTCCCGCTAACCGTACTTGACCGGGCTGTGCATCTCCCAGAGCAGCAGTTCGACGCCGTCCCCGCCCGCCGTCGGGTCGGCGAACGCGTCGCCCGTGATCCGGACGGAGTCGCCGGGCCCGGCCGAGCGGCCGCCGCCCTGCGGGCCCGGGACGGTGCGGTAGCCGACCGAGCCGGCGACCACGTGGACGTAGCGGAAGGGCGCGGCGGGGAGTTCGGGCAGCGGCATCCAGGCCGGGGCCCGGACCAGCCAGAGCGCGGCGTCGCCGCGCCGCAGCCGCAGCGCCCGGTCGCCGTCCCGCCCGGAGGCGAGCAGGGTCAGTCCGTCCCCGTCGGGGACGGTGGCGAGTCCGAAGCCGGGCGGGGCGCCGTACGCGTCGGGCTGGAGCCACATCTGGACGAAGGTGACCGGTTCGACGGCCCCGCCGAGGTTGCGTTCGGTGTGGCTGATGCCCGTGCCGGTGGACTGCACCTGGACGGTGCCGGGCCGCACCACGCCGGCGTGGCCCGCGTCGTCGCGGTGAGCGAGGGCGCCGGAGACCACCCAGGTGACGATCTCGGTCTCGCTGTGCCGGTGGGCCGCGTACCCGGCGCCGGGGGCGAGCGTCTCCTCGTTGCAGGCGAGCAGCGCGCCGAAGGAGGTGTTCCTCGGGTCGTAGTGGCCGGCGAACGAGAAGGCGTGCCGGGTGGTGACGCCTTCGGCGGGTTCCGACAGGTAGCGCTCGGCAGTGCGCCGCAGATCGGCCCGGCCGCGCTCCTTCCGGACGGACCCGGACACCGGTTCGACGGGTTCGAATGCCTGCCCGCCCTGGGGCGAAGAATCCACGCTCACGGGCACCACGGTAGCCGGTGTGACGGGTGCCACCGGCCGACATCGGGCCCGGCGTGCACGAGCACCCGTCAGGGTGAGGCAGGCTAGTGCCGTGCCGTCCGCTTCAGCGAAACCCGACAAGCCCTCCGACCGGTCGTCCGGCGAACGCTCCTCCCCGGAGCGGTCCGCCGAACGGGCCCCGGAGAAGAAGCCCGCCAAGCGCGCCGCCGCGCCCGGGCGCCCCGCCGCCGTACCGGGCCGGGGGCGGATGACGGCCGAGGAGCGCCGGCTGGCCGCCGAGCGGGCGGAGTTGCGGGCGGCGACGCTGAAGCGGCTGGAGAAGTCGGCGGGCAAGCTGGCGTCCGCGGCGATCGCCCGGATGGACGACCAGCTGGCCTGGTACCGGCGGATGCCGCCGGAGCACCGCTCGTGGATCGGCCTGGTCGCGCAGGCGGGCATCGCGGCGTTCACCGAGTGGTACCGGCACCCGGAGGCGCCGCAGGCGATCTCCACGGACGTGTTCGGCACCGCCCCGCGGGAGTTGACCCGGGCCATCACGCTGCGGCAGACCGTGGAGCTGATCCGCACCACCATCGAGGTGATGGAGGAGGCCATCGAGGAGGTGGCCGCGCCCGGCGACGAGGCCGGGATGCGCGAGTCGGTGCTGGTCTACGCCCGGGAGATCGCGTTCGCCACCGCCCAGGTGTACGCGCAGGCCGCCGAGGCGCGCGGCGCGTGGGACGCCCGGTTGGAGGCGCTGGTGGTGAACTCGCTGCTGTCCGGCGACGCCGACGAGGGCGTGCTGTCGCGGGCGGCGGCGCTCGGCTGGGGGCAGCCCAGCCAGGTGCGGGTGGTGATGGGCAGCGCCCCGGACGGGGACAGCGAGCTGGTGGTGGAGGCGATCCGGCGGGCCGCCCGGTACGCCAAACTGCACGTGCTGACGGGCGTGCTGGGCCGCCGCCTGGTGGTGGTGGTCGGCGGCGACAAGGAGCCGGTGCACGCGGCCCGGGCGCTGATCGGCCAGTTCGCGCCGGGCCCGGTGGTGGTCGGCCCGACGGTCGGCGACCTGCTCTCGGCGACCCGCTCGGCGCACGCCGCCGCGCAGGGCCTGAAGGCGTGCGCGGCCTGGCCGGACGCGCCGCGCCCGGTGCTGGCCGACGACCTGCTGCCGGAACGGGCGCTGGCGGGCGACGAAGTGGCGCGCCGTCAGTTGGTGGAGGAGATCTACACACCCCTGGAGGAGGCCGGTTCGGCACTCCTGGAGACGCTGAGTGTCTACCTGGAGCAGGCGTCCTCCCTGGAGGGCGCGGCCCGGATGCTCTTCGTCCACCCGAACACCGTGCGCTACCGGCTGCGTCGTGTGACAGACGTCACCGGCTATGCTCCGTCAGACGTACGTTCGGCGTTCACCCTGCGCATCGCCCTTGCTCTGGGGCGTCTCGGTTCCGGATCGGACCAGGGCTGAACGGACTGTAGGGAACCCACAAGCCGACGTGCTTTTCTTCGTCATCGTCGCCTACCCGCCCCCGGGCGTCCGGCGAGAGAGGGTTGAACCGTGCTCGTTATCGTCGCCCCTGGACAGGGTGCCCAGACTCCCGGCTTCCTCAACCCCTGGCTCGAACTGGACGGCGCCGCCGACCGGCTGCGCCGGTGGTCGGCGACGGCCGGGCTCGACCTGGTGCACGCCGGAACCGCGGCCTCCGAGGAGGAGATCAAGGACACCGCCGTCGCCCAGCCGCTGCTGGTGGCCGCCGGACTGGTGACCGCCGCGGCGCTGTTCCCCGAGGGCGTGGCCGGGACGGTCGGCGCGGTGGCGGGCCACAGCGTCGGCGAGATCACCGCCGCGGCGCTGGCCGGGGTGCTCTCCGAGGAGGACGCGCTGGGCTTCGTCCGCGAGCGCAGCCTGGGCATGGCCGAGGCCGCCGCGGCGACCGCGACCGGCATGACCGCGGTGCTCGGCGGCGACCCGGAGGAGGTCGCCGCGAAGCTCGCCGAGCACGGCGTGACCCCGGCGAACAACAACGGCGGCGGCCAGATCGTCGCGGCCGGCACGCTGGAGCAGTTGGCCGCACTGAAGGCGGACCCGCCGGCCGGCGCGCGGCTGATCCCGCTGAAGGTCGCGGGCGCGTTCCACACCGCGCACATGGCCCCGGGCGTGGCGCGGCTGGAGAAGCTGGCGCCGACCCTGACCGCCGCGGACCCGGCCCTCGCGTACGTCTCGAACCGGGACGGCGAGGTGGTCGGCTCCGGCGCCGAGGTGCTGGCCCGCCTGGTCGCACAGGTCTCCCACCCGGTCCGCTGGGACCTGTGCATGGAGACCCTGCAGCAGCTCGGCGCGACCGCCGTGATCGAGCTGTCCCCCGCCGGGACGCTCACCAACCTGGTCAAGCGCAACGTCAAGGGTGTCGCCACGCTGGCCCTGAAGACCCCCGCCGATCTCGACAAGGCCCGCGCCCTCGTGGCCGAGCACGGCGGCCAGGAGGAGAGCGCATGAGCGCGACCATCAAGCCGGCCACCGGCGCCCAGTACTCCCGCATCCACGGCGTGGGCGGCTACCGGCCGACCCGGGTGATCCCCAACTCCGAGGTGCTGAACTGGATCGACTCCTCGGACGAGTGGATCCGCACCCGCTCCGGGATCGCCGAGCGCCGCTGGGCCGGGCCGGAGGAGAGCGTCGCCGAGATGTCGGTGCAGGCGGCCGGCAAGGCCGTCGCGATGGCCGGCATCCGCCCGGAGCAGATCGGCGGCGTCATCGTCGCCACCGTCTCGCACCTGAAGCAGACCCCGGCGATCGCCACCGAGATCGCCCAGCGGCTCGGCTGCGGCACCGCCCCGGCGTTCGACATCTCGGCCGCCTGCGCGGGCTTCGGCTACGGCCTGAGCCTGGCCGACGGCATGGTGCGCGGCGGCAGCGCCGAGTACGTGCTGGTGATCGGCGTGGAGCGGCTGTCCGACCTGACCGACGTGACCGACCGGTCGACCGCGTTCATCTTCGGCGACGGCGCGGGCGCCGCGATCGTCGGCCCCTCCGACACCCCCGGCATCGGCCGGGTGATCTGGGGCTCGGACGGCTCGCAGGCCGACGTGATCTCGCAGACCCAGGCCTGGGACACCGCGTTCGCCAAGCCGGACGCGGTCAACGGGCCCGGCGAGGAGGCGAAGTGGCCGGCCCTGCGGATGGAGGGCCAGACGGTCTTCCGCTGGGCCGTGTACGACATGGCGAAGGTCGCCGAGCAGGCCCTGGAGGCCGCCGGGATCACCGCCGACCAGCTCGGCGCGTTCATCCCGCACCAGGCCAACATGCGGATCATCGACGCCATGGTCAAGAAGCTGGACCTGCCCCCGAGCGTCCCGGTGGCCCGCGACATCGCGGAGACCGGCAACACCTCCGCCGCCTCCATTCCGCTCGCCATGGAGCGGATGCTGGAGCGCGGCGAGGCCAAGAGCGGCGACCTGGCGCTGATCATCGGCTTCGGGGCCGGTCTGGTCTACGCCGCCGCAGTCGTTACGCTCCCCTAGGCGTTCTTCCCCCGCCCCCCCTGGAAACCCGCGTCGGTCCGCCGGACCGCACGCTGTCAACACCGAGAAGGAGCAGCCGATATGGCTACCCGCGAAGAGGTTCTCGAAGGTCTCGCCGAGATCGTGAACGAGATCGCCGGCATCCCGGTCGAGGACGTCGCGCTCGACAAGTCCTTCACCGACGACCTGGACGTCGACTCGCTGTCCATGGTCGAGGTCGTCGTCGCCGCCGAGGAGCGCTTCGGCGCGAAGATCCCGGACGACGAGGTCAAGAACCTCAAGACCGTCGGCGACGCGGTGGACTTCATCGTCGCCAACGTCTGACCTGCCGTCAGGCTCCCGGTCGGGGCGCGCCGGCCGCGCCCCGACCGGTCCCCCTCCCACCGGCCTCCCGGCCTCCCCCAGATGTGAGAGAAGAAGAAACCAGTGACTGCTGAAAACCGCACCGTGGTCGTCACGGGTATCGGCGCCTTCACGCCGCTGGGCGGCGACGCCGCCACTTTCTGGGAGGGGCTGCTGGCCGGCAAGTCCGGGGTCCGCGCCCTCACCGAGGACTGGGCGGCCGAGCTGCCGGTGCGGATCGCCGCCCGGGTGGCCGTCGAGCCCGGTGAGATCCTGCCCCGTCCGCTGGCCCGCAAGCTGGACCGCTCGGCCCAGTTCGCGCTGATCGCCGCCCGCGAGGCGTGGAAGGACGCGGGCTACCAGGCCCCGGCCACCGACGACGCCAACCCGCTGGCCCCCGAGCGCCTGGGCGCGGTCATCGCCTCCGGCATCGGCGGCGTCACCACCCTGCTCGACCAGTACGACGTGCTCAAGGAGCAGGGCGTCCGCAAGGTCTCCCCGCACACCGTCCCGATGCTGATGCCCAACTCCCCGGCGGCCAACGTCGGCCTGGAGGTCGGCGCCCGCGCGGGCGTGCACACCCCCGTCTCCGCCTGCGCCTCCGGTGCCGAGGCGATCGGCTACGCGATCGAGATGATCCGCACCGGCCGCGCCGACGTGGTCGTGGCCGGCGGCACCGAGGCCGCGGTGCACCCGCTGCCGATCGTCGCCTTCTCCAACATGATGGCGATGTCCAAGAACAACGACGACCCGCAGCACGCCTCCCGTCCGTACGACAAGGCCCGCGACGGCTTCGTGCTCGGCGAGGGCGCGGGCGTGATCGTGCTGGAGTCCGCGGAGCACGCCGCCGCCCGCGGCGCCCGGGTCTACTGCGAGGCCGTCGGCCAGGGCCTGTCCTCGGACGCCCACCACATCGCCCAGCCCGAGCCGACCGGCGCCGGCGTGGCCCGCGCCATCGACGACCTGTTCGCCCGCAACGAGCTGGACAAGTCCGAGGTGGTGCACGTCAACGCGCACGCCACCTCGACCCCGCAGGGCGACACCGCCGAGATCAAGGCGCTGCGCCGCACCCTGGGCGAGCACCTCGACCACGTGGCGATCTCCGCCACCAAGTCGATGACCGGCCACCTACTGGGCGGCGCCGGCGGCATCGAGACCGTCGCCACCGTGCTGGCCCTGTACCACCGGATCGCGCCGCCGACCGTGAACGTGGTCGACCTGGACGACGACATCGACGCCGACATCGTCCGCGACGAGGCCCGCAAGCTGCCGGTCGAGGGCCGGATCGCCGCCCTCAACAACTCCTTCGGCTTCGGCGGCCACAACGTGGTGCTGGCCTTCCGCACCGTCTGACGACGGTACGTCGCACTGCCCGCGAGGGGGGTGCGGGGGTTCACTCCCCCGCACCCCCTCGACGCGTCACACCACCTGGTGCAGCCAGCGCACGGGCGCGCCCTCGCCCGCGTACCGGAACGGCTCCAGTTCGTCGTCCCAGGGCTTGCCGAGCAGCTTGGCGATCTCCGCCTCCAGGTCGCCGCCCTCGCTGCGGGCGCGCAGCAGCACGGCGCGCAGCCGGTCCTCGGGGATCAGGATGTCGCCGTGGAGGCCCGTGACGGCGTGGAAGATGCCGAGCGCGGGCGTGGAGGAGTACCGCTCGCCCTCCGCCGTGGCGCAGGGCTCGCTGGTCACCTCGTAGCGCATCAGCTGCCAGCCGCGCAGCGCGGAGGCGAGCTTGGAGGCGGTGCCGGGCTCTCCCTGCCAGGAGAGTTCGGACCGCCAGTGGCCGGCCGCGGCGGGCTGCCTGATCCAGTCGAGGTTGACCCGCACGCCGAGCACGCCCGCGACCGCCCACTCGACGTGCGGGCACAGCGCGCGGGGCGCGGAGTGGATGTAGAGCACACCACGTGTCGTCACCGGGACCTCCTGGCTGTGGACGAGGGTCGCCTTCCCCAGCTGCCTCGCTCCGTCACCGGCGGGTCCTGCATCAGTGGCTACCCCGGGGAGCTCAACTTATTCGACATTAGGTCATCAAATCGAGCAAAACGGACAAGCTTTCACCCCATGCTAGTCGGTCCGCCCGGGAGGTCTACCCCCGCAGCGCCCAGCTCCCCGAACGGCCGCACGCGCACGCCCCCGCCGGGGATCGCGCTCCGGCGGGGGCGTGCTGACGGTGCGGCAGCCGACGCGGCGTCAGGCGCCGACCTTGACCACCATCTTTCCGGTGTTGGCGCCGCGCAGCATGCCGAGGAAGGCGTCGACGGCGTTCTCCACGCCCTCGACCACGGTCTCGTCGGAGCGCAGCGCGCCCTCCCGCAGCCAGCCGCCGACCTCGGCGAGGAACTGCCCGCGCAGCGCGGCGTGGTCGCCGACGATCATGCCCTGCAGGCGCAGCCGCTTGCCGATGGCGAGCGCCAGGTTGCGCGGGCCGGCGGGGGCGGCGGTGTCGTTGTACTGGGCGATGGCGCCGCACAGGGTGACCCGGCCGTGCAGGTTGAGCGCGCCGATCGCGGCCTCCAGGTGCTCGCCGCCGACGTTGTCGAAGTACACGTCGATGCCCTCGGGGGCGGCCGCGGCCAGCTGCTCGGCGACCGGGCCGGCCTTGTAGTCGAAGGCCGCGTCGAAGCCGTAGTGCTCGACCAGGGCGGCGACCTTCGCGGGCGAGCCGGCCGAGCCGACGACCCGCTCGGCGCCCTTGAGCCGGGCGATCTGCCCGACCAGCGAGCCGACCGCGCCGGCCGCGCCGGAGACGAACACGGTGTCGCCCTCCTTGAACGAGGCGACCTCCAGCAGCCCGGCGTACGCGGTCAGGCCCGGCATGCCCAGGACGCCCAGGTAGGCGGAGAGCGGGGCGAGCTCCGGGTCCACCTTGACGGCGTGCGCGGCGTCCAGCGTCGCGTACTCGCGCCAGCCGAGCCCGTGCAGCACCGCGTCGCCGACCGCGAAGCCCTCGGCTTCCGAGGCGACCACGTACCCGACCGCGCCGCCGTCCATCGGCGCGCCGAGCGCGTACGGCGGGACGTAGGACTTCACGTCGTTCATCCGGCCGCGCATGTAAGGGTCGACCGAGAGGTAGGCGTTGCGCACCGTGATCCGGCCGGGTTCGGGCCGCCGGACCGGGGCCTCGACCAGGGCGAAGTCGCCGGGCACGGGCCAGCCCTGCGGGCGGGCGGCCAGGTGCCACTCGCGGCCGGTGGCGGGGAGGGCGTCCTGCTCCGTCATCATTTACTCCTCAGGGTGAAATATTCACTGGCTAAAGCAATCGTGAGGATGAAAGGTTCACGTTGTCAAATGTTCAGCTAGACTCGGAAGCATGGAGCAGCAGCAGGAGGAGCAGGCCATGACGGCGGAGCGGACCCCGGCCGCCGACCCGATCACGCTGGAGGTCGTCGACCTGATGGCACGCCTGGTCGGGCTCTTCCACCGCGAGTACGAGGAGGCCGCGGCCGCCCGCTCGCTCACCGGCGCCCAGGCCAAGGTGCTGGCCCTGCTCCGGCGCGGGCCGATGCCGATGCGGCACATCGCCCAGACCCTCTCCTGCGAGCCGTCCAACATCACCGGAATCGTCGACCGGCTGGAGGGCCGCGGCTTCGTCACCCGCGAGTCCGACCCGCAGGACCGCCGGGTCAAGCTGGTGGTCGCCACCGAGGCCGGCCGCTCCGCCTCCACCGAACTGCGCGAGTCGCTGAACTTCGCCCGCGAGCCGCTGGCCGCCCTCGACGGCGACGAGCGCGCGCAACTGCGCGACCTGCTGCGGCGGATGCTCGACTCCACGTCCGGCACCGCCCCCGGCCCGGCCTCCGCGCCCGGCCCCGCCTCCCCCGGCGGCCGGGCGGGCTGAGCCCGCCGGGGGTCGCCGGACCCTCCTGCCGATGCTCCCCCTGCCGTTCCTCCCCGCGCCCGGACGACACCGCTGACCTGGCCGGTTCCGGCGGATCGAAGAAATTCTCGAAAAAGATGGTTCGCGTGTAACCATTCCGTTCGCCGAACCGTCCAAGTAGTGACGAGTGCCGATCCGCAGTGCGGCGGATCAGCCGAGTGCCTTCCCTCGGGTACCAGTTGCCGCTGCGCGCAGAGAGACCGCCGACCGATGACCGACGCCACGCCGAAGGCCGCCCCGACCCGTTCCCGCGGCCGCCGAATAGCCCGGGGGCTCGGCGCCACCGCTGCCGCGCTCGTCGTCGCCGCGGCCGGTGCCGGTGCCTGGTACTACCAGCGGCTGGACCGCAACATCACGACCTTCGCGCCCGAGGGCATCGCCTCCAGCCGCCCCCCGGTCGCCACGCCCGCGCCCACCGGCGGACGCCCGGTCAACATCCTGCTGCTCGGTTCCGACACCCGCGAGGACGGCAACAGCTCGCTGGGCGGCGGCGACGAGGGCGTGGGCCACTCCGACACCGCGATCCTGCTGCACGTGTACGCCGATCACAAGCACGCCGTCGGTGTGTCGATACCGCGCGACACCCTGGTCACCGTCCCGCCCTGCCTGCTGCCGGACGGCAAGTGGAGCCCGCAGCGGACCAACCAGATGTTCAACTCGGCCTTCACCATCGGCGAGTTCAAGGCCGGCAACCCGGCCTGCACGCAGAACACCGTCGAGGCACTGACCGGCCTGCGGGTCGACCACACCCTGGTGGTCGACTTCAAGGGCTTCGCCGCCATCACCAGCGCCGTCGGCGGCGTGGACGTCTGCGTCCCCAACGACGTGGACTCGTACGGCATCCACCTCACCAAGGGCCGGCAGACCGTCTCCGGGCAGCAGGCCGTGGACTACGTCCGGGCCCGGCACGGCCTCGGCGACAGCTCCGACATCGGCCGGATGCTCCGCCAACAGGCCTTCATGTCCTCGCTGATCAAGAAGGTGCAGGGCGAGGGCTTCGACCTGACCACCCTGCTGCCGCTGGCCGACGCCGCCACCAAGTCGCTGACCGTCGACCCCGAACTCGGCTCCCCCTACAAGCTCGCCGAGTTCGCCCAGTCCCTCCAGGACATCCAGCTCTCCGACATCCAGTTCGTCACCCTCCCCTGGCGCTTCCAGGGCGCCCGCGTCGCCGTGGTCGAACCCGACGCGAGCATCCTGTGGGGCCTGCTGCGCCAGGACCGCACCCTCGACGGCCACCCCACCGGCGGGGCCGGCGCGAGCGCGAGCCCCGGCACGGGGGTGGGGGTGAGCGCGAGCCCCGGCGCGAGCGGCGAGCCGAGCCCTGGCGCGTCCCCCTCCGCCACTGCGACGGCCACCGGTGGCGTGGCGCTGAACGTGCCCGTCACCGTGCACAACGCCGCCAAGACGGCCGGGCTGGCCGGCCGCACCGCGCTCTCGCTGCGCGGCAGCGGCTACACCGACATCACCATCGGCGCCAATACCCCGACCCGCCGCACCACCCTGATCGAGTACGCCCCCTCCCTGCGGTCCGCCGCCGAACAGCTCGCCCGGCTCTACCCCGGCGCCGAACTGCGCAGCAGCCCCGTCGACGGCATCGTCCTCACCCTGGGCCAGGACCGCGCCGACACCCTCGGCGGGCCCGACGCCGCCGACCCGGACGGCAGCGCCGGCACCGGCGGCATCGGCGGTACCGGTGGCACCGGCGGTACCGGCAGCAGCGCCTCGCCCAGCGCCCTGCCCACCGCCATCCCGTCCGGCATCACCGACAACACCCGCCCCGCCGACACCGACCTCTGCAGCGACCTTAACTTCGGCTGACCGGCCGCCTGCTCGCCCGTCCGCTGCCCGTCCGCTGCCCGTCCGTTCCCGAGGCCCGATCCGGGGACTGGGCGGGCGGGCCCTGATCGTGTCACCCCGCTGCCCTACCCCGCCGCACGCCCTCACGGCGCCGGGTCGGGAACCCCCGTCACCACCACCGTCACCCGGCGCCCCCGCAACTCGCCCGCCCGCAGCAGTCCGTACGCCGCCCACAGCGCCTTCGCCACGTACCGGCGCTCCACCGGCACCCCGTACGCGGCCTCGAACCAGCCGGCGAATCGTTCCAGCTCCGGGGGCACCCGCCCGTAGCCGCCGCCGTGCCAGCCGTGGACCAGCCGCCAGTTGGCGAACTCCCGCCCGTAGCCGGACCGGTGCAGCGCCGTCACCTCGTCCTCCAGGTAGCCCTCCCCGCGCAGCACCGCCACCCCGAGCGCCTGCGGCCCCGCCGGCAGCCCCGCCGCGATCCCGGCCAGCGTGCCACCGGTGCCGACCGCGCAGCACACCACATCCCGCGAGCCGAAGTCCGTTAGCTGGTCGGTGAGTTCACCGGCGATCACCGCGGCACCGCGCACGGCAAGGCCGTTGGAGCCGCCCTCGGGCAGCACGTAGTACCCCGCCCGCCGCTCAGCCCGACCGCCCGCCACCGCCCGGTAGACGGAACGCTCGACGAACTCCAGCACCATCCCGTCCCGTTCGGCCCGCGCCAGCGACCAGTTGCGCGGCTGCCCGGCGAGTTCCGCCCCGCGGATCACCCCGACACTGGCCAACCCGAGCCCGCCCGCAGCCGCCGCCACCGCCCGCACGTGCGTGGAGTACGCCCCGCCGTAGGTGAGCAGCCCCCGGGCTCCCTCCGCGACCGCCCGCTCCAGGTTCGGCGCGAGCTTGCGCCACTTGTTGCCGGGCACCGTCGGATGCGCCAGGTCGTCCCGCTTGAGCCACAACTCCGCGCCCGCGGCGGTGAACTCCGGATCGTCGATCGGCATCAACGGCGTGGGCAGGACAGCGGCGGAAAGCATCCGCCCACCCTAGAGCCTGCCTCCCGGCAGCCCACCGGAGCGCCGCCCGGCGGTCCGGCACCGCCCGGCACCCTTCGCCGTCCGGCGGCCGGACCTCATCCGCCCTCCACCGCTCCACCTCTCTCCCGCCGGGTACCGCTCGACCGCTCGATCCTGTCCCGCTCTCCCTCCGCTGCTCCCCCTCGCCGACTGCCGGACCGTCAGAGCACCGCCACCCCCAGTGGTCGGTGGCCGGCCTGCACCCGGTGGGTGGCGCCGCTGTCGAGGTCGACCAGGGTGATTCCGTCCCAGGAGCCGTCCCGGGTGAAGCCCCCGGTGACGTAGGCCGTGCGTCCGTCCGCCGAGAGCGCCACGTTCTCGTGCGGGATGCCGAGTGGGTAGATCCGTTCGCTGCCGTCGGGGTTGCGGACCGTCAGGCTGGGGCCCCGGTCGTCCTTGGTGATCGGGCCGGAGCCGACCACCAGCAGGCGTCCGTCCGGAGCGATGGTGACGCCGTGCTGATGGGTGTCGGCGGTCATCGGCTCGATGGCGACCCGGCCGGTGGCCGGGTCGACCACGGCGAGGCGCTCGCCCTCGAAGGGGAGCAGCAGTCTGCCGTCGCCCGGCCGGACCGCCGCGTAGTGCGGTTTCAGCCAGGAGCCGAGCCCGCCCTCGGTGCCGTAGGGCGCGACCTGGACCCGGCGGGTGGCCAGGCCGTCCGCCGCGACCACCGTCACGTCGAAGGAGTCGTGGCCGGTCGCGTAGACCTCCCTCCCGTCCGGCGAGACGTCGACGTCGAAGGGGCGCCGACCGATCGGGGCCACGCCGGTGACCTCGCCCTTCGCGGTGTCGATGACCTCCAGCACGCCGTCGCCTCCCGGTATGTTCACGCCGACGTACAGCCGGGTGCCGTCGGGCGACAGGGCCAGACCCATGCCACCGCCCCGGTACTCGCCCGTACCCGCGGGCCCGGCCCAGCTGCGATACGGGATGCTCCGGAGCAGCGTGCGCGCCCGGGTGTCGATCTCGGCGACGCCCTCCGCGGTGCTCACCCAGGCCCGCCCGTCCGGCCCGACCGCCACCGCGTACGGCGCCGTGCCGATCCGCACCGAGCCGACCGCTCCGCGCGCCGGGTCGACGAAGGTCGCGGTGTCGGCCCCGAAGTCGGCCACCAGCAGCGTCCCGGCCGGGGTCGGCGCCGCGTCGGCCGATCGCGCGGCGGCGGCGGGGGCGGGCGCGGCGTGGGCTCCGGCCGCACCGTCGCCGTCCGGGTCGGCGCAGCCGGCCAGCAGGAGGGCCAGGACCGGCACGGCCGCCAGCAGCAGCCGCAGCAGTGGGCCGGTGCGACCGGTACCGCCGGTACCGCCGGTACCGCAGGTGCGGCAGGTGCGGCAGGTGCGGCAGGTGCGGCAGGTGCGAACGGTACGGCAGGTGCGCCTGCGGCGGGTGGTCATCATCCGGTTCCTCCGTTCTCCCGTTCGTTCCGGGCTCCGGCCCGGGTCCCGGCCCGAGTTTCGGCTCCGGGCCCGGCCTCGGCCTCGGCCTTCCGGAGCAGTTCGGCGAGGACGCCGAAACCGCGCCGTTCGGCGTGCCGCAGCGGGGTCACGCCGTCGGTGTCAGCGAGCCCCGGGTCCGCGCCCGCGGCGAGCAGCAGCCGGACGACCTCGGCATGCGCGCTGCCGCCGTCGCCGAGGATCACGGCCTCCAGCAGGGCCGTCCAGCCCAGTCGGTTGACGTGGTCGACGTCGATGTCGGTCTCCGCCAGCACGGCCCGCACGTAGGCGACGTGGCCGCGCTCGGCGGCGGGTATCAGGCTCACCCCGCCGAACCGGTTGGTCAGCCCGAAGTCCGGCCCGGCGGGCAGCAGGGCGCGCATCATCGGCACGCTGCCGGTGACGCCGGTGACCAGCCAGGGGCTGTCCTCCCGCTCGTCCTGCGCGTCCGGGTCCGCCCCGGCGGCGACCAGCAGTTCGGCGACGGGTACCCGGCCGGCGAGCGCCGCCAGCAGCAGCGGCGTCCGCCCGTGCGAATCGCGGGCCTCCGGGTCGGCGCCCGCCGCGAGGGCGGCCCGGGCGGCGTCGAGATCGCCGGTGTGCGCGGCGGTGAGCAGGCGTTGGTCGTGGGCGGTGATCACGGTCCTCCTCCTGAGGAGCGGCAGGTACGGCACGGAGCGCCTCAACAGATGCGGGGCGGCGGGTGGGGGCGGGGCAGTCGACGTCCTGACTCCATATTTGCCCCGCCCCCGGCCCCACTTCGTCGGCGAACCGGCTCGACCCGGCGAGCGTTCCGGTGGACCCCCGCATCATCCGATCGGTCGATGCGCAGCCGCGTCCGTCCACATCGCCGCAGCTCAGCGCCTCGGAGCCCGCCGGAGGAGCCCGTGGCCGGTCGAGCCACCCGACACCCGGTCAGGGAGTCTCCCCGCGCGGCCCGGACGGCTTCCGGACCCGGGCCCGCGGGATACCCAGGGAATGGCGAGTCCCTTCCGCTCGGAGTCCGGCCCACGGCCCCGGGCGCTGGTCGGCGGGGGCCGGAAACGGCGAGGCCCGCGGGTCCCAGAGGGCCGCGGGCCTCGTCAGCGTTTCGCCGGTTGTCTCACTAGCGGGTGAACTTCGGCGCGGAAGAGGCCGCGCAGCGGGTCGATGCTCTAAAGTTTGCGTGGCACGTCAGGCGTTTCGCCTGGTCAGGGGACCCCACCGGCTGACTGTCCGTCAGCGGCCGAGGTAGGGCGGGTGGGACTCGAACCCACGACCAAGGGATTATGAGTCCCCTGCTCTAACCGGCTGAGCTACCGCCCCCCGACTCGACCCGCCGGGGCCGACGATGCGGTCCTGGCAGCAGCAGACGGCCCCTCAGGGCCGCCCCCGGCAGCATAGCCGGTCGATCACCCGTGGTGCGCGCCGGGGGCGCATCCGAGTAGGGCCGGTCCGCCACCCCTCCACGCCGCCGGACCTGCCCCGGCAGCGGGCCACGCCCGCCCGGCCCGGTGCCCCGGGCCACCCCGTCGACACCCGGCGCAGCGGAGCTGCCCGGGGCTGCGGACGGCGCCGGCGGAACGGCGATGACGGACCGTCCGGTGGCAGGTGATGCTCGACCGTCGGATCGGCCCGAGCACGAGCACGAGCGGGAACGGGAACGGCGCGGGCGGCGGCCCCGACCCCGGCCGCCACCGGGTACGGCCTATCCGCGATCGCCCGGCTGCCGCGTCCTCCCCTCGTCCTGGCGACGCGGCGGCGGCCAGGACCTGGACGCGGTCTTCGCCACCACCCGGCCGCAGGACGGATGGCAGGTGCGGGAGTGAGGGAAGCGCCGGGCGGCAACCGGCCCGGCACCGACCGGGGCTGCACCTCGGCGGTGAGGGCCACCCGACACCCGGACAGAGCCCCGCCCGGCCGTGGATCGCCCGAAGTCCCACGCCGGTGCCGTGGTCGGCGCGACCAGCGCGATCAGCGGCTACCGGGGGGCGGCAACACCGCCGACACCTCCTGCCGCAACTGCTGCGGTGGCCGGGGCCGAACGCTCCACCAGCAGGCGGCCGACGGCTCGTGACGCCGCGTCGGGCCCCGCCCGGGTGCCGGGAGGACGGCCGCCGGGCCTCGGTTGCCCGGTCCGTGCGGCCCCTGGTAGATCTTGCTGGGACCACCCGCCCGGCATCCCGGGCGGGCCGCCGAGCGGAAGGGAGCGACGGTGTCGCGCACCTCCCCGGACCCGGCGCGTTCCCGGCCGCGGCCGTCGGCGCGCTGGCGCTGCTGCTGGCCGCGACCGCGGCCGGTTGCGGCTCCGCCGAGCAGGCCGGCGACGGGCAGCAGGGGCAGGCCGTCGCCCGTCCCGCCGCCGCCGGTCCGGCCGCCGACCGGGTCGGCGCGCTGTTCGTCGGCGGCCCCGACGGCGCCCGCGCCTGCACCGCCGGGGTGGTGCACAGCCCAGGCCGGAACCTGCTGGTCACCGCCGCCCACTGCGCGGCCCCCGGCGGCGTCCGGACCGACGGCCTGGTGTTCGTCCCCGGCTACCGGGACGGCCGGGCCCCGCACGGGACGTGGCCGGTCACCGAGGTGACCGTCGACCCGGCCTGGGAGGCCGGGCAGGACGAGGACCACGATGTCGCCTTCCTGGCCGTCGGGGCGCTCGACGGCGAGCAGGTCGAGGACGCGGTGGGCGCCGACGCGCTCGCCGTCGGCCTCGGCTCCGGGCTGGACGTCACCGTCACCGGCTACCCCAACGAGGACGAGGCCCCGATCACCTGCCGGGCCCGCACCTCCTCGTACGGCGCCACCCAGCAGCGCTTCGACTGCGCCGGGTTCACCAACGGCACCAGCGGCAGCCCGTGGGTCACCGACGCGGGCCAGGTGGTCGGGGTGATAGGGGGCCACCAGGAGGGCGGGATCAGCCCGGACACCTCGTACAGCGTGGCCTTCGACGCGCACGTCACCGACCTGTACCGCCGGGCCTCCGGCTGAGCCGGGGCGGGCTCCGGGAGTCCGCTCCGGCGACGGCCGGACCGGACTCCCGGCCGGGAAACACAAGGGCCCCTCGGCATCGCCGAAGGGCCCTCGCTCTGTACCGATCACCGCGACTTCCGGTGAAGCTCCCCCAATTGGACTCGAACCAATAACCTGCCGATTAACAGTCGGCTGCTCTGCCAATTGAGCTATGGGGGACCGCGCTCCTCCAATTGGACTCGAACCAATAACCTGCCGATTAACAGTCGGCTGCTCTGCCAATTGAGCTATGGAGGATCGTGCTTCCGCCTCGCCCACCCCGGTCTCCGGATCGCTCCGGGGCCCACGGTGCTCGCTGCGGGACATACATTAGCGCACTCAGGGGGGTGTTCCGCCAATCGCTTTGCCCGGCCCGCCCGCCCGCCCCGGGGCCGCCCGCTCCCCCGCCCCGGGGCCGCCCGCGCCCCGCCCGGTCCGGCGCGCCCCGCGCGCGCCCCGCGGTGCGGACGGGGATGCTGGTGCACGGCGGCTCCGGCCGACCCGGACCCGCCACCGGAAGGGTGGTTCACGGCCCGGCCGGACGGGTAGACGCGGCACACAATCGCGCGGCGACGAAGGGTGGAACCAGGGCATGTGGAAGGTGTCGTTGTTGGTGGGTCTCGGGATCGGGTACGTCCTCGGCACCCGGGCCGGGCGCGAGCGCTACGAACAGCTGGCCGGCGCGGCCCGGCACGTGCGGGACAACCCGCGGGTGCAGGACGCGGCGGAGAAGGCCAAGCAGCAGGCCGGCGCGGTGGCCGGGAAGGCCGCCGGGGCGGTCGCCGACAAGGTCGGCGAGAAGCTGCCGAACGCGCTGACCGAGCGCGTGCCGTACTTCGCCAAGCAGCACGGCGAGGACGACGGCTGGGGCACCGTACGCCCCTGAGCCGGGGAGCCCCACTGAGCCGGGGAGCCCCGCTGAGCTGGGGCGGACGGTCGCCGGACGGGGTGGTTCCGGTACCGACTGGGCAACACTTGCGGCAGTCGGTCCCGCCCCGGCCGTCGACTGCGGCATGATCTCGGCATGGCCATCGTCGCGGGCATCGACAGCTCCACCACTCGCACCCGGATCGTCGCGTGCGACGCCGACACCGGCGCCGTGCTGCGGCAGGGCCGGGCTCCGCACCCGCTGCCGGAGGGCGAGGACGCCAGAAGCACCGAGGTCGACCCGCAGAACTGGCTGCACTCGCTGGGCGACGCCGCCGCCGGGGCCTGCTGGAGGGGGTCCGGGCGATCGGGGTCTCCGCCCAGCAGCACGGGCTGATCGGGCTGGACGCGGGCGGCGTGCTGGTGCGCCCGGCCCTGCTGTGGAACGACCCCCGCTCGGCGGGTTCGGCGGCCGCGCTGCTGGACGCGCTGGGCGGCCCGCAGCCCTGGGTGGAGGCGATCGGCGCGGTGCCGGGCCCCACGTACACCATCGCCAAGCTGCGCTGGTTGGCCGAGTTCGAACCGGTGTCGGCGCAGCGGATCGCCGAGGTGCTGCTGCCGCACGACTGGCTGGTCTCCCAGCTGCTGGGCGGGGCCCGGCGGCGCACCACGGACCGCGGCGACGCCTCCGGCACCGGCTACTGGTCGCCGATCACCGGCGAGTACCGGCAGGACCTGGTCAAGCTGGCGCTCGGCCACGAGCTGAACCTCCCGGACGTGCTCGGCCCGGCCGAGCCCGCCGGGCACACCCCCGAGGGGCTGCTGATCTCGGCCGGCACCGGGGAGAACATGGCCGCTTCGCTGGGCCTCGGGCTGGGCCCGGGCGACGCGGTGGTGTCGCTGGGCGGCAACGGCACGATCTTCGCGGTGCACGACCGGGCGGTGGTCGACCCGTCCGGCCTGGTCTCCTCGTTCGCGGACGCCACCGGCCGGCACCTGCCGATGGTGGCCACCCTGAACGCCGCGCAGGTGCTGCGCTCCACCGCCGCGATGCTCGGCACCGACCCGGCGGGCCTGTCCGAACTGGCCCTGCAGTCCTCGCCCGGCGCGTACGGGATGGTCTTCCTGCCCTACCTGGACGGCGAGCGGACCCCGAAGCTGCCGCACGCGGCGGGCACCCTGACCGGGCTGCGGGCCGAGTCGATGGCGCCGCAGCACGTGGCGCGGGCCGCCGTCGAGGGCATGCTGTGCAACCTGGCGGAGGCGCTGGACGTGCTGCGCGGGCACGGGGTGGCGGTGAACCGGGTGTTCCTGCTGGGGACGGCCGGGCGGCTGCCCGCCGTGCAGCAGATCGCGCCGCAGCTGTTCGGCCTGCCCGTGGTGGTGCCCCCGCCGGGCGGCGACCACGCGGCGCGCGGAGCGGCCCGGCAGGCCGCCTGGGCGCTCGCCGGGACGCCCGAGCCCCCGCACTGGGAGCTGCCCGACCTCACCGTGCTCGCCCCCGACCAGGAGCACGACCTGGCGGTCGGCGGCGCGGTGCGCCAGCAGTTCGCGGCGGTGCGCGAGCAGTACCACCCGGAGACCGCCGCCTCCTGACCCGCCCCGGCCGCGCTTCGACCCCGCCGCGGGCGGGACGTGCGCGGGCGGACGTGCGCGGGTGGCGGGCCGGTGCCACCGTGGAGGTTCCACGAGTGGAGGGACGGTTCGCCATGGCGCTGCACAAGGGACAGGGCGAGGACGACCGCACACTGCCGGTCAGCCCGCTGCACGCGCTGACCGACCCGCTGGGCGCGATGCAGCTGGCACCGGCGCTGCACCAACTGCCCCGGGTGCCGATCCCGCCGGACGTCGCCTACCAGTTGATCCACGACGAGCTGATGCTGGACGGCAACGCCAAGCTCAACCTGGCGACCTTCGTCACCACCCAGATGGACGAGCACGCGGACCGGCTGATGGCCGAGTGCTCCGACAAGAACATGATCGACAAGGACGAGTACCCGCAGACCGCCGAACTGGAGCGGCGCTGCGTGGCGATCCTCGCCGACCTGTGGCACGCGCCCGACCCGTCGGCCGCGGTGGGCTGCTCGACCACCGGCTCCAGCGAGGCGTGCATGCTCGCCGGGATGGCGCTCAAGCGGCGCTGGACGACCCGCCACGCCGACCGGTACGCCGCCGGGGCCCGGCCGAACCTGGTGATGGGCGTCAACGTGCAGGTCTGCTGGGAGAAGTTCTGCAACTTCTGGGAGGTCGAGGCGCGACTCGTCCCGATGGCGGGCGACCGCTTCCACCTGAGCGCCGAGGAGGCGGTGGCGCACTGCGACGAGAACACCATCGGCGTGGTCGGCATCCTCGGCTCCACCTTCGACGGCTCGTACGAGCCGATCGCCGAGATCTGCGCCGCCCTGGACGCGTTCCAGCAGCGCACTGGGCTGGACGTGCCGGTGCACGTGGACGGGGCGTCGGGCGGCATGGTGGCGCCGTTCCTGGACCCGGAGCTGGTCTGGGACTTCCGGCTGCCCCGGGTGGCCTCGATCAACACCAGCGGGCACAAGTACGGGCTGGTGTACCCGGGGGTCGGCTGGGCGCTGTGGCGGGACGGGGCGGCGCTGCCCGAGGAGCTGGTGTTCAAGGTCAACTACCTGGGCGGCGAGATGCCGACCTTCGCGCTCAACTTCTCCCGGCCGGGCGCCGAGGTGGTCGCCCAGTACTACGCGTTCCTGCGGCTCGGGTTCGGCGGGTACCACGCGATCCAGCAGGCCTGCCGGGACGTCGCCGGGTACCTGGCCGAGGAGATCGCCGGGCTCGGGCCGTTCCGGATGATCACCAGGGGCGACCAGCTGCCGGTGTTCGCGTTCACCACCGTCGACGACTGCCCGTTCGACGTGTTCGACGTCTCGCGGCGGCTGCGCGAACGCGGCTGGCAGGTGCCCGCGTACACCTTCCCGGAGGGGCGGACCGACCTGGCGGTGCTGCGGGTGGTGTGCCGCAACGGGTTCACCCGGGACCTGGCGGACCTGCTGCTGGCCGACCTGCGGCGGCTGCTGCCCGAGCTGGAGCGCCAGCCCGCGCCGCTCAGCGCGCTGGGAATGCCGCCGCGCAGCGGGTTCCACCACTGAGACCCGCGGCCCGGCCCGGTCCTGCTCGAAGCGGGGTGCGGGTGCGGGTGCGCGTCCGCTCGACGGCTCGTCGGCGCTGTGGCGCGGCCGGGCCGTCGGGCGTCAGTCGAGGTAGCCGCGGAGCTGGTCGGCGAAGGCGTGGTCGCGGAGCTTGCCGAGCGTCTTCGCCTCGATCTGGCGGATTCGCTCCCGGGTCACCCCGAACAGGTGGCCGATCTCCTCCAGGGTGCGGGGGCGGCCGTCGTCGAGGCCGTAGCGGAGCTGGACCACCTGGCGCTCGCGCTCGCCGAGGGTGGCCAGCACCGCCTCCAGGTGCTCGCGCAGCAGCAGGAAGGCGGCGCTCTCCGCCGGGGAGGCGGCGTCGGCGTCCTCGATCAGGTCGCCGAGGGCGATGTCGTCCTCCGCGCCGACCGGGGTGTGCAGGGAGACCGGCTCCTGGGCCAGCCGGCGGATCTCCCGGACCCGCTCCGGCGACAGTTGCAGCGCCGCCCCGACCTCGGCGGCGGTCGGCTCCACGCCGTGCTCCTGCAGCATCGAGCGCTGCACCCGCAGCACCCGGTTGATCAGCTCCACGACGTGCACCGGCACCCGGATGGTGCGGGCCTGGTCGGCGAGGGCGCGGCTCATCGCCTGGCGGATCCACCAGGTGGCGTAGGTGGAGAACTTGTAGCCGCGCGCGTAGTCGAACTTCTCCACCGCCCGGATCAGGCCCAGGTTCCCCTCCTGGACCAGGTCGAGCAGGGTCAGGCCGCGACCGACGTGGCGCTTGGCGACCGAGACGACCAGCCGCAGGTTGGCCTCGATCAGGCGGCGCTTGGCGATCCGGCCCAGCACCACCAGCCGGTCCAGGTCGCCGAGCAGGCGCTCGTCGGCGTCCGGGACGCGGTTCAGCGCCTCCTCCGCGAACAGGCCGGCCTCGATGGCGCGGGCCAGCTCCACCTCCTCGACGGCGGTGAGCAGCCTGATCCGGCCGATCTCGCGCAGGTACTGGCGCAGCAGGTCGGCGGCCGGGCCGGTGCCCTCGTCCAGCGCGGGTTCCGGCGGCTCGTCGGCGAGTTCCTCGACGGCGGGCTCCTCGAGGGCGGGCTCACCGGCGGCGGGCTCCTCGGGGAGGAGGCCGTCAGCGGTCGGGGTGGGTTCCTCGTCGGTGGAGCCGGTGTCCGGGTCGGGGGCGGGCACGATGGTGAGCTCGGGGCCGGGCGGGCCGGGCTGGGGCGGGATCGCGGCGTCCCGGGCTGGGGCGGTCTGGGCCGGGCGGGCAACGGAAAGCTCCACGGGCATCCCTCCAGGGGCCGCGCGCGGCATGGGGGTTGCCGCGCCACACCCGAGGGGATACCCAGCGCGGCGGGCCCGGGCACCTGCGAGCGGCCGCGAGGTGGCCGAACGGCACCCGTCGGACCTGCGGGTGCCGCGAGTCGACGCCGGGTCAGAGCGCGGCGGCGCCGCGGGAACGGAGCTGCTGGCTGTACTGCTGCAGGGCCCACAGCTCGCTCTGCACCGGGTGCTGCTCCTCGGCGGTGGCCCGGTCGCCGAGCCGGCGCAGGTGGGCGCGGACCTCGTCGATCCGGCGGTCCACGGCCTGCAGCCGCAGCTTGACCAGGAACTCCCCCGCGTACAGCTGGTCGGCCTTGCGGCGGGAGCGGATCGGCTCGACGGTCAGTTCGGTGACCAGGCCGCGCACCTGGTCGTCCGGACTGGCCTCGCGGACGGCGGCGGTGAAGTCGGGCAGGCTCGCGCCGTACGCGGTGCCGCCGACCTGGCCGATCGCGCGGCGGACGGCCCGATAGGGCGGGGTGGGGAACTCGTCCTCGCCGTACTGGTCGAAGGCCGGGCTGACCAGGTCGGGGTGCTGGAGGGCGAGCTTGAGCAGTTCGCGTTCGACGAACTGGGCCGGGTCGCGCGGGTTGAGCCGGAAGACCGGCCGCTCCGGGCGGACAGGCTGCGGGGCGGCGTCGGGGCGGCGCAGCGTGCGCTGCGGGCCGCTCTGCTGGTTCTCGCGCTGCCAGCGGGCCAGCTGGGCGATCCGGTTGACCACGAAGCGCTCGTCCAGGATGCCGACCATGCCGGCCAGTTGGACGGCGTACTCGTGCTGGATCGAGCGGTCCTTGATCTTGACGATGATCCCGGCGGCCTCCTCCAGGGCGGCGGCCCGGCCCTCCGCGGTGTCCACCCGGTGCCGGGCGACGGCGGAGCGGAGCGCGAACTCGAACAGTGGGACGGGGTTGTCCACCAGGGCGCGGACCGCCTCGTCGCCCTGGGCCAGGCGCAGTTCGCACGGGTCCATGCCGCCCGGGGTGATGGCGATGGAGGTGCGGGCGGCGAA
This sequence comes from Kitasatospora fiedleri, assembly GCF_948472415.1. NCBI lineage: Bacteria > Bacillati > Actinomycetota > Actinomycetes > Kitasatosporales > Streptomycetaceae > Kitasatospora > Kitasatospora fiedleri. The sequence continues at coordinate 2,473,689 of NZ_OX419519.1, forward strand.
CTTCTGGTCGTCCTCGAAGGCGCGCAGGGCGGCCTTCTGACCGGCCGCGTCGCCGTCGAAGGTGAAGACCGTCTCGCCGCGGTAGCCCGCGGTGGAGGTGGTGTCCATCAGCAGCCGACGGATGATCTTGATGTGGTCCTCGCCGAAGGCGGTGCCGCAGGTGGCCACCGCCGTGGTGACGCCCGCCAGGTGGCAGGCCATCACGTCGGTGTAGCCCTCGACCACCACCGCCCGGCCGGACTTGGCGATCTCCTTGCGGGCCAGGTCGATGCCGTACAGGACGTTCGACTTCTTGTAGAGCGGCGTCTCGGGGGTGTTCAGGTACTTCGGGCCGTTGTCGTCCTCGCGCAGCCGGCGCGCGCCGAAGCCGACGACGTCGCCCGAGCTGTCCCGGATCGGCCAGACCAGGCGGCCCCGGAAGCGGTCAATCAGGCCGCCGCGCTGGCCCTGCGAGGCCAGGCCGCCGACCGAGATCTCCTTGTCGGTGAAGCCGCGACCGCGCAGGAAGCGCACCAGGTGCTCCCAGCCGACCGGGGCGTAGCCCACCCCGAAGTGCTTGGCGGCGGCCTCGTCGAAGCCCCGCTCGGCCAGGAAGCGACGGCCGATCTCCGCCTCGGGCGTGGCCAGTTGCTCCTGGAACCAGGCGGCGGCCACCTTGTGCGCCTCGACCAGCCTGGTCCGCTCGCCCTGCTGGTGGCGCGGGCTGTAGCCGCCCTCCTCGTAGCGCAGGGTGACGCCCGCCTGGGCGGCCATCCGCTCGACCGCCTCCGCGAACGAGCAGTGCTCGATCTTCATCAGGAAGGTGATCGTGTCGCCGGACTCGCCGCAGCCGAAGCAGTGGAAGACGCCCTTGCCCGGGTGCACGTAGAAGGACGCCGACTTCTCGTCGTGGAACGGGCAGACGCCCTTCAGCTGCGCGCCGCCACCGGCCGCCAGCTGCACGTAGTCGCCGACCACGGCGTCGATCGGCAGGGCGGCGCGCACCGCCTGCACATCCTCGTCCCTGATCCGACCGGCCACCCGGGAAGTCTACGGGAGCGGGACTGACACTCCGGGGCTCCCGTCCCGGGGCCGCCGGCCGGTCCCGGGCCTCCGGTCGGGGCCGGGCAGGGACTCCGGTCGGCGCGGGGCTCTCGGTCGGCTGAGGGCTTGCGGGCGGCTCAGGACTGCCGGGCGACCAGCTTCGCGTGCAGGGCGAGCGCGGAGGCGTCGGTGAGGGTGGCGATCTGGTCGATCACGCTGCGCAGCGCGGCCCGGTCGTCCTCGGCCTCCGCGTACTGGGCGGCGAACACCGGGTCCAGTCGGTGCGGGGCGTCGACCATCAGGGCGTCGGCCAGCTCGGCGATCACCACCCGCTGGCGGGAGCGGAGTTGGGCCTGCTCGGCGCGCTGCATCACGTACCGGACGGCGACCGCCTTGAGCACCGCGCACTCCAGCCGGACGCCGTACGGGACGACCAGCTCGGCGGCGTACCGGGTGAGCGGGCCGGGGCCGTAGCGGGCGCGGGTGGCCTGCTCGGCGGCCAGGCAGAAGCGGCCGATCAGCTGGCTGGTGAGGTCCTTCAGGCCGGCCCGGGCCCGGGCGGTGCCGTCGTAGTCGGCCGGCCACCAGTCCTCGGCCTGCAGGCGGTCGAGCGCCTCGCCGAACTCCTCCGGGCCGGCTCCGGGGACGAACCGCTCAGCGGTCTTGAACAGCTCGGCGCGCTCCTCCGGGGAGCGCAGCGCGGCCGGGTCGATGTGGCCGGCCTGCAGGCCGTCCTCCACGTCGTGGGTGGAGTACGCGACGTCGTCGGACCAGTCCATCACGGTGGCCTCGAAGCACTTGCGGCCGTCGGGCGCGCCGGTGCGCAGCCAGCGGAACACCGGCAGGTCGTCCCCGTACACGCCGTACTTGGTGGACCCGGGGTCGGCCGGGTGCTGCCCGCGCGGCCACGGGTACTTGGTCGCGGCGTCCAGCGCGGCGCGGGTCAGGTTCAGGCCGACGCTGCGGCCGGGCCACGGGGAGAGCCGGACCTCGGGCTCGTCCAGCGGGGCGAAGCGCTTGGGCTCCAGCCTGGTCAGGATGCGCAGCGACTGCGCGTTGCCCTCGAAGCCGCCGCAGGCCCGGGCGGCCTGGTCGAGCGCCTCCTCGCCGGTGTGGCCGAACGGCGGATGGCCGATGTCGTGGGCCAGGCAGGCGGTCTCCACCAAGTCCGGGTCGCAGCCGAGCGCGGCGCCCAGCTCGCGGCCGACCTGGGCGCACTCCAGCGAGTGCGTCAGCCGGGTGCGCGGGAAGTCGCTGCGCATCGGCGCCACCACCTGGGTCGTCCCGGCCAGCCGGCGCAGCGCGGCGGAGTGCAGCACCCGGGCGCGGTCCCGTTGGAAGGCGGTGCGGCCGGGCCGCTTGTCGGGCTCGGGCACCCAGCGCGCCTCGGACTGCGGATCGTACGGAGCGGTGTTCTTCATATACCAGTCACCGTACGCCGAATGACGGACATTCGGTCCTGCGCCGCGCGAACGGGAGCGCGAACGGGAAGTGGCGGGTGGCAGTACGGGCGGGCGGCGGTGTGGGCGGGCGGGCCGGTCGAAGTTTGCAGAGACTTCTCTGCAAAGGGGTCTATGCAGAGGCTTCTCTGCAACCTACTCTTGGCCCATGAACGAGCACCGCCCCGAAGACCCGTCCGCCGACCGCGCTCCCAGCCCCGCCGACGCACCGCGCCGGAAGCTGGACGCGGGTTCGCTGCGCGGGCTCGCCCACCCGCTGCGGATGCGGCTGCTGGACGAGCTGCGGATGAACGGGCCCGCCACCTCCGCCCGGCTGTCCGAGCGCACCGGCGAGTCCACCGGCACCATCAGCTGGCACCTGCGGCACCTCGCCGAGCACGGCTTCATCGAGGAGGAGTCCGGCCGCGGCACCAAGCGGGAGCGCTGGTGGCGCGCCGTGCCCGGCGCCATCGTGCTGGCCGCCACCGACTTCGACCAGGACCCGGGCTCGCGGGCCGCGCTCTCGGTGTACCAGGCCGAGAACCTCCGCCGTCAGTACCGGCGGGCCGCCGACTCGATGGCCGCCGAGTGGGAGGGCGAGTGGCGGGGCACCGGCACCGTCTCCGACTGGAGCAACCTCCGCCTGACGCCCGCCCAGCTCCAGGCACTCATCGACGACCTGGCCACCGTGGTCACCCGCCACACCCCCGACCCGGACGCCGCCCCCGATCCGGCGGCGCGACCGGTGATCGTCCAGATCCAGGCCCTGCCCCGAAAGGAATCCGACCGGTCATGAGCGCACCCGCCCCGGACGACCGCCCCACCGGCCGCCCCACCGGCCGCCCCACCGATCGATCCGCCGATCGATCCGCCGATCGACCCGCCGGCCTGTCCGTGCTCGACCCCGGTGTCGGCGACCGCACCGGTGGCGCGCCGGCCGGGCTGCTGCGGCGGCACCGCGACTTCCGGATGCTGTGGATCGGCGAGACCGCCAACAAGTACGGCTCCGCGGTCACCGGGCTGGCCCTGCCGCTGATCGCCGTCAGCACCCTGCACGCGAGCACCCTCCAGGTCAGCCTGCTCGGCGCCGCCGGCTGGCTGCCCTGGCTGCTGATCGGCCTGCCCGCCGGGGTGTGGGTGGACCGGCTGCGCTGCCGCCCGATCATGCTCGTCTCGACCGCGGCCTCGCTGCTGCTGTACGCCACCGTCCCGCTGGCCGCGCTCGCCGGGGCGCTGACGCTCTGGCACCTGCTGGCCGTCGCGCTGCTCGCCGGGGCCGCCGGGGTGTTCTTCCAGACCGCGTACACCGCGTACCTGCCGCAGCTGCTCGAACCCGCCGACCAGTCCGAGGGCAACGCCAAGCTGCACGGCAGCGCCTCGGCCGCGGGCATCGCCGGACTGGGCAGCGGCGGCCTGATCGCCCAGCTGGCCGGGCCGGTCAACGGGCTGCTGGCCAACACCGCGACGTTCCTGCTCTCGCTCTGGTGCACCCTCCGGATCGGCCACCGCGAGCCCCGCCGCGCCGAACGGCCCCGCCGGGCGCTGCGCCAGGAGATCGGCGAGGGGCTGCGGCTGCTCGCCTCCGACGTCTGGTTCCGCACCTTCGCGCTGTTCGGCGCCGCCTCCAACCTGGTGCTGACGGGCTACCAGTCGCTGCTGGTGGTCTTCCTGATCCGCGAGGTCGGCGTCAGCGAGGGCACCGTCGGCCTGCTGGTCGCGGTGGCCTCCACCGGCGGCATCGTCGGCGCGGCCGTCGCCCGCCGGATCGCGGCCCGGATCGGCACCTCGCGGGCCGTGCTGGTGCTGGAGCTCGTCCTGCCCGCGCTGACCGTCCTGATCCCGCTGACCGGCCGCGACACCGGGCTGGCCTGGTACCTGGTCGGCGGGTTCGGCGCCTCCTGCGGGGTCGTCGCCGGGAACGTCATCAAGGCCACCTTCCAACAGCGCTACTGCCCGCCGGAGCTGCTCGGCCGGCTCTCCGCCAGCAGCGCGGTGCTCAACTTCGGCTCCATCCCGCTCGGCGCGCTGCTGGCCGGCGTCCTGGGCACCCAGCTCGGCGTGCGGCCCGCGATGTGGCTGATGACCGTCGGCGTGCCGCTGGCCGCGCTGATCCTCTGGTGCTCGCCGATGCGCCGCGTCCGCGACCTGCCCACCGAGCGCCGCGCGCCGGTCGGCGGGAGCGGGAGCGGGAGCGAGATGACGCCGGTGCCTCCGGTGCCTCCGGCGGCGACGCGGGCCGGGCAGGTGCGGAAGGGCCGGGGGGCCGCAGGCGCAGCGGAGGCTCCTGCGCCGGGTGGCGCTGCGGGCGGCGCGGCGTGCGCGCTCGACGCGGGCTGAGGGTGACGGGCCGCAGGTGACCGGCCGGGGGCGACGGGCCCGGACGCGGTGGGCCGGCGGTGGCGGGCCGGCGGTGGCGGGGCTCAGCCGACCAGACGGAGGGGGCGGCTGACGCAGGACTGGTAGCGCTCCAGGACAAGCCGGGCCAGGGCCGGGTGGTCGCCGAGCGGAGCGGAGGTCAGGGCGCCGCCGGCCGCGGCGGCCAGTCGGGCGAAGTCTCCCGGTGCGGTGAAGTAGGAGGCGACGGCGACCCGCGGGTGGCCCTCGGCGGTGAGTTCGGCGACGCGGGCGGCCACGCTGGGGCCGCCCGCCGCCACGTACCCGGGCCGGACGGTGACGCCCAGGTGGTCCGAGAGCAGCCCGGCCTGGGTCTCGGTGTCCCGGGCGGCGTCCTGGTCGCGGGAGCCGGAGGCGGCGAGGACCACGGGCTCCCCGCGCCACCCGGCCGACGCCAGGCGGTCGGCCAGGGCCGCGGTGAGCAGCGGGTCCGGGCCGAGCGGCGGGGCGCACTCCCCCGCCAGGTGCGGTGCGGCGGACAGCACCCGGGGGATGTCCGCCTTGCTGTGGTAGCCGCGGCTGAGCAGCAGCGGCACCAGGACCACCCGGCCGCTCAGCTCGTCCAGCACCTCGGGCAGCAGCGGGTCGTTCAGGCCGAGGTGGCCGAGCCGGATGTCCAGCTCCGGTCGGGCCCGTCGCAGCCGGGCGTGCAGCCGGCCGAGTTCGGCGGACGCGGCCGGGTCGTGCGAGCCGTGCGCCACCAGCACCAGGGCCGGGCGGCGGGCCGCGTGCAGCACCCGCAGCGGGGCGGTGCGGCCGGAGAGTGGAGTGGTGGTCATACCACCACCTTGCCGGACCCCTGTTTCGCTCGGGTTGCCCACCTGTCACGGGTGCTTTCCCCTGCGCTCACCCGGCCGGTCCGCGCGGGTGAGCGCGGGTGAGCGCGGCCCGACCGCCGGTGGCCGGTAGCCGTGGGTCCGCACGGATCAGCGCCGCCCGGATGGGACTCGACGGCCCGGGCCCCGGACGCTGCGGCCGGGCGGGGAGGGCAACCGGCGGTCGGCGACGGTGCGGCAGGAGCCGCGTCCGGTCACCGGCCGTCGTCGCCTGGTTCACCCGCCGTGGCGGGTGCGCCGGTCCCGACGGACGGGCGGGCCGCTTCGCCGTACTCCTGGAGGAGCATCAGCGCCTCCCGGTGGGCCAGCGGGTCGCCCGCCTCGGCGGCCCGGCGGTACCACTCCGCGGCGGGCTGCGGCCGACGGCGCTCGGCGAGCATCCGGGCCGCCGCGAGCAGGGCGTCCCGGTCGCCCTCGTCCGCCGCCCGCCCGTACCAGGCGAGCGCGTCGTCGACCCGGCCCCGGCTCTCCAGCATCTCGGCGGCCTCCCGGACGGCCGGGCGGTCGCCGTCGTCGGCGAACCGCTGCACCCAGGCGATGGCCCGGTCGCCGCAGGTCGCGCCGGACAGCATCCGGGCCGCCTCGCGCAGCCGCTCCGGCTCCGGGCGGTCGGTGGAGCGCAGCAGCAGGCTCGCCTCGAAGAACCGGCCGGCCTCCTTGAGCAGTTCCACCGCCTCGTCCAGCGTTGCCGGGCCGGGCCGGACGGCGGGGGCGTCCACCGGGACGTCCCCGGGAGTGCCCGGTCCCGGTCCGGACGGGCTCGCACCGCGGGCGGCCGGTACCCGGGGCGGAGCCGGGTCGGCGGGCGCCTGCGGCTGCGGCGGCTCGAACCGTCCGAGGCCGGGTGCGAGCGGGGCCGCGGCGGTGGGAGCGGGCAGGACGGGGCGGCCGCCCGCCGCGAGCGCGGACCGGTACCAGCCGGCGGACTCCCGGAGACGGCCCAGTTCGCCCAGCAGCCGGGCGAGTTCGCGCATCGCGTAGACGTCGCCGCGGGCGGCGGCGCGTTCGTACCAGCGGACGGCGCGGGTGCGGTCGCCGTGCCGCTCCAGCAGATCGGCGCCCTGGAAGAGGGCGGTCTCGCTGCCCGCTTCGGCCGCCTTCCGGTACCAGTCGAGCGCGCCGTCCGGGTCGCCGGCCCGCTCGCACCGCTCGGCGCGTTCGCGCAGCGCCTGCGGGTCGCCGATGTGCGCGTACCAGGGGAGGTTGCCGTACTGGCCGTGCCGGGCGAGCAGGGCCGCGGCCTCGTGCCAGGCGGTCTCGTCGCCGGACGCCGCCGCGCGCTCGTACCAGGCGGCGGCTTCGTCGATCCGGCCGGCGGCCTCCAGCGTGCGGGCCGCCTCGTGCACGCCGGCGGCCGTTCCCAGGGCCCAGGCGCGTTCCCACCAGGCGACCGCCCGGTCGATCCGGTCGGCGGCGGCGCAGAGCCTGGCGCCGTCGGCGGCCGCCTCGGGGTGCCCGTCGGCCGCCGCCCGTTCGAACCACTCCAACGCCTCGTCGGTGCGGCCGAGTTCGGCGAGCAGGCGGCCGGCCCGGTGGCGGGCGGTGGGGTGACCGGCCCGGGCAGCCGCCTCGAAGCGGTGCAGCGCCGGTGCGATCTCGCCGTGCCGACCGAGCAGTTCGGCGCCGCGGCAGTGGGCGTCGACGTCCCCGTGCTGGGCGGCCCGGTCGTACCAGTCGACGGCCTGGGCGAACCGGCCGTCCCGCTCCAGCAGTTCCGCCGCCCGGACGGCGGCTTCCGGCACTCCCCGGTCGGCGGCGGCGCCGTACCAGTCGGCCGCTTCGGCGGTGCGGCCCGCCTCGGCGAGCAGGGCGGCGCCGATCGAGAGCGCGGTCGGGTCCCCCGATTCGGCGGCCGAGGCGCAGAGGCCGACCGCGATCCGGGTGAGGCCCCGGGTCGCCGCCGAGCGCGCGAGGGCGGACCGGTCGGCGGGGTGGGCGTACCTGGCCAGGCCCTCCCACAGCCCGGCCGGGACGGTGCGCCCCTCCCGTTCGGGCCGCAGCTGCCGCACCAGTGCCTCGGCGATCCGCACCTCGTGGCCGCCCGCAGTCCGGAGCGCCTCCGCCGCGCGGGCCGCCGCGGCGCCGTACGGTGCCCGACCGGCGGCGGGTCGACCGTCACCGGTGCGGCTGCCCGCGGGTCGGCCGGCGGTCAGCAGGGCGCCCGTCCCGGGGACCGCCTTGCGCAGGTAGGCCAGCCCGTCGGCCACCCAGCCGGGACGCAGGGCGCTGAGCTCGCGGGACGTCAGGTAGTGCGGGGCGGACGCGGCCAGCAGCGCCGCCGGGAGGACCGGGCGGTGGCCGAGGCGCACCGCGTCCAGCGCCGCGTCGACGACGGCCCGGGCGGCGGGCGGGGCCGAGCGGTAGCGGTTCACCAGCCGCGCCCCGGCCGGTACGGGGCCGCTACTCACGGCCCGGCGGGCGCCGCTGCCGACTGTGACGGCCGCCGTGGACCGGACGCGGCGGCCCGCGACCTCGGCGCCCCGGACGGTCACCGACCGCCGGACGGACGGGCACGGCGCGCCGACGGCCGGCTCGGGCGGCTGGCGGTCGTTGCGCTGCCGGGGGAGTTGGGCGTGGAGGCGGTCGGCCTCCAGCAGGGCGGACCAGTGGCGGACCGACCGCACCGGCCGACCCGCGGCGCGGGCCAACTCCCCGGCCACCGCGGCGAGTCGGTCCGCCTCGCGGGGCACCGAGCGTCCGGACAGCCAGCCGCGCAGGGTGGAGGGGCTGATCCCGCCGGTGCGGGCGAGCCGTTCCTGGGTGATCGTCCGGCCGCCGGTCCGGCGGGCCTCGTCCCAGAGCGGCAGGAGTTCGCGCAGCACCGCGGAGCGGGTCGCCCGGCCCCTCACCTGCACGTCTGTTGTCATGCCAGCTCCCGGCCGGACTCGGACCGGATCTTCGAATCCGTTCCCCTGCGTGCAGGGTACGCACTCCCCCACCCCCTCGTACCGACTTCTCCTCGAATCACGTTCCGGATCGGCGGTCCCGCCCCGCGCGGGCCCGCCGCCTGGTAGAGGGCGCCCGGCCGGGCCCGGTGCCGGGCGGGACCGGACCGGGACCGGGCGCTCTCACAGTCGGCGCCCGGTGCCGCTGAGGGCGAAGTTCCGGCGGTGAAACAGCGCGGCACCGGTCGGGAAACACCCTCCGCACATGCTCGGTGGCACGACAGCGACCGGGCTCCGGGCCACCGGCGGCCCGCCCGGTCGGGGCCTCCGGCGGGACCGGAGGCGTGCCGCGCCCCGGACCGACGGCGGTCCGGTCGGCGCCCGGTCGGCCCGCCAGCTCCGGCTCCCACCGTCCGGAGCGCGACCTCGGAGGGACTTCCCGATGACCACCACCAAGCCCACACTGCTCCTGGTCGGCTACGGCATGGTCGGCCACCGCTTCCTGGAAGCCCTGGCCGACACCGGGGCGGCCGCCCGCTACCGGGTCGTCGTCCTCGCCGAGGAGCCCCGGCCCGCCTACGACCGGGTCGGCCTGACCTCGTACTTCTCCGGCCGGAGCGCGGACGACCTGCTGCTCGCCGAGGAGGGCTTCACCGATCGGCACGGGTTCGAGGTGCACCTCTCCTCCCCCGCCGTCTCACTCGACCCGGCGGCCCGGACCGTCACCACGGCCGCCGGGCGCACCCTCCCGTACGACACCCTGGTGTTGGCCACCGGCTCCTACCCCTTCGTCCCCCCGGTGGACGGCCGGGACGCCGAGGGGTGCTTCGTCTACCGCACCATCGAGGACCTGCAGGCGATCGAGTCCTACGCGGCCGGGGCCCGGGTCGGCGCGGTGGTCGGCGGCGGGCTGCTCGGGCTGGAGGCCGCCGGGGCGCTGCGAGGCCTCGGCCTGGAGACCCACGTGGTGGAGTTCGCGCCGCGCCTGATGCCCGTCCAGGTCGACGAGGCGGGCGGCGCGGCGCTGCGCCGGACCATCGAGTCGATGGGCGTGGTGGTGCACACCGGCATCGGCACCAAGGCGATCACCGTCGCCGAGGGGCGCGCGGTCGGCATGTCCTTCACCGACGACTCCGAGCTGGCGACCGACCTGGTGGTGTTCTCCGCCGGTGTCCGCCCCCGCGACCAGCTGGCCCGCGAGGCCGGGCTGACGGTCGGTGAGCGCGGCGGCATCGCGATCGACGAGCACTGCCGCACCTCCGACCCGCACGTCTTCGCGATCGGCGAGTGCGCCCTCGCGGTGGACGGCCGGGTGTACGGCCTGGTCGCCCCCGGCTACGAGATGGCCGTCGCAATGGCCCGACAGCTCGCCGAGCAGGCCCCGCAGCCGTTCACCGGCGCGGACCTCTCCACCAAGCTCAAGCTGCTCGGCGTCGACGTGGCCAGCTTCGGCGACGCCTTCGGCCGCACGCCCGGCTCGCTCGACGTGGTCTACTCCGACTCCCGCTCCGGCGTCTACAAGAAGCTGGTGGTGACCGGCGAGGGGGCGCTGCTCGGCGGCATCCTGGTCGGTGACGCCTCGGCCTACGCCACGCTCCGCCCGCTGGCGGGTACCGGACGTCCGCTGCCCGTCCCCGCCGAGTCGCTGGTGCTGCCGGCCGGCGCGGACACCGCGGTCTCGCTGGGCGGCTCCGCGCTGCCCGACGACGCGGTGGTCTGCAGCTGCAACAACGTCACCAAGGGCACGATCCGGGCCGCCGTCACGGACCACCGGTGCACCACCGTCCCCGAGGTGAAGAAATGCACCCGGGCGGGCACCAACTGCGGCTCCTGCGTGAAGCTGCTCGGCACGATCGTCGCGGACGAGCTGGCGGCGAGCGGCGTCGAGGTCGACCGGGGCCTGTGCCCGTGCTTCGCCCACACCCGTGCCGAGCTCTACGAGATCGTCCGGGTCAAGCGGATCGCCACGCACCGCCGGCTGCTCGCCGAGCACGGCCGGGTGCCGGAGGGCGCGGAGGGCTGCGAGGTCTGCAAGCCGACGGTGGCCTCGATCATCGCCTCGCTGGCGCCGGAGCTGGATGCCTCCGGGCACATCCTGGACGGCGAGCAGGGCGCTCTGCAGGACACCAACGACCACTTCCTGGCGAACCTGCAGAAGAACGGCTCCTACTCGGTGGTGCCGCGCATCCCCGGCGGCGAGATCACCCCCGACCGGCTGATCGTGATCGGCGAGGTGGCCAAGGAGTTCGGCCTCTACACCAAGATCACCGGTGGTCAGCGGATCGACCTGTTCGGCGCCAGCGTGGACCAGCTGCCGATGATCTGGAGCCGACTGGTCGCGGCGGGCTTCGAGTCCGGCCACGCGTACGGGAAGTCGCTGCGCACCGTGAAGTCCTGCGTCGGCTCCACCTGGTGCCGCTACGGCGTGCAGGACTCGGTCGCCATGGCGATCCGGCTGGAGCTGCGCTACCGGGGCTGCGCTCGCCGCACAAGCTCAAGTCCGCGGTCTCAGGCTGCGCCCGCGAGTGCGCGGAGGCCCGCGGCAAGGACTTCGGCGTCATCGCCACCACCAACGGCTGGAACCTGTACGTCGGCGGCAACGGCGGCGCCACGCCCCGGCACGCCGACCTGCTCGCCCAGGACCTGGACGACGAGCAGTTGGTCCGCCTGATCGACCGGTTCCTGATGTTCTACATCCGCACCGCCGACCGGCTGGAGCGCACCTCCACCTGGCTGGAGCGGATCGAGGGCGGCCTGGAGCACGTCCGCGAGGTGGTGGTCGAGGACTCGCTGGGCATCGCCGACGAGTTGGAGGCGCTGATGGCCCGGCACATCGGCGACTACCAGGACGAGTGGGCGGCGACCCTGGCCGACCCCGACCGGATGCGCCGGTTCGTCTCCTTCGTCAACGCCCCCGGGGTACCCGACCCGAGCATCCGCTTCGTCCCCGAGCGCGACCAGGTCAAGCCCGACCTGGCGCTGCTGGCCACCGAGGAGCAGCTGCTCGCCGCCCTCGACCGCGACCGCGCTCCGTTCCCGTCCGCCCGCATCCTGGAGGAAGCCCGATGACCGCCACCGCCTCTGCCACCCGGGTCGAACTGCGGTCCGCCGCGGGTTGGTCGCCGGTCTGCGACCGGGATCTGCTGGTCCCCGGCCGCGGCGTCGCCGTCCTGCTGCCGGACGGCCACCAGGCCGCCGTGTTCCGCGACGGCAGCGACCGGCTCTACGCCGTCGACAACCGCGACCCGTTCACCGGCGCGTACGTCCTCTCCCGGGGTCTGCTGGGCTCCACCGCGGACGGCCGGGTCTACGTGGCCTCGCCGCTGCTCAAGCAACGCTTCGACCTGCTGACCGGGGAGTGCCTGGACGACGAGGGCGTCCGGGTCGCCGTCCACGCCGTCCGCTCCGCCTGACCCGGCGGCGCGCACCCGGCCGGCGGGCCGTCCCGGCTGCCGCCGCACTGTCCGCGGCCGCCCGCGCCGCCCGGCTGGCCCCTCCCGGACCGGACCGACCCCTCCCGACCGGCCCCGGCCCCCGTCGTCCCGCCGACGGGGGCCGGGGTCAGTGCTGCTGCCGGAGCGCCGCCAGGACGGCGGCGGCCATGCCCTGCTGCCCCTGGGCGTTCGGATGGACCGGTGCCAGGCCCCGGTCGGCGGCGAGGGGCTCGATCCAGCGGGTGCCCGCGGCCTCGCACATGTCGTGGCCGGCGGAGGAGGCGTAGGTGTCGACGAAGCCCACCCCGGCGGCCTCGGCCCGCTGCCGGAGCATGCCGTTCAACTCCTGCTCCTGCTCGGTGACGAAGCCGAGGTCGGCGCCCGCGATGCCGCTGCCCAGGGTCTCGGCGCAGCGGGCCGGGTCCTGCGGCAGCAGGGCCGGGTACCCGACGAGCAGCACCTCGGCCTGCGGGGCCCGCCGCTTGATCTCGCCGAGGGCCGCGGTGAGCCGCTCGCCGGTGGCGGTCATCTTCCGCTGGACCTCGCCCCGCCCGGTGCCGGTCGTGTAGTACGCCCGGCACGGCGCGGCGTCGCCCTGCCCTGTCAGGCTGTGCCGGACGTTCTCGACCGCGCAGCGGCCCAGGACGTCGAGGAAGCCGGCGTCGTTGCCGCCGATCCCGAGCGTGACCAGTCGGGTGGCCGCGCTGAGCGCGTCCAGTTGCGGCGGGTTGGTGCCGTCGTCGGTCCGCTGGACGGCCGTCAGGTCTCCGGTGCGGGCTCCGCTGCAGCTGACGTCGGTGAAGTCCGCGATGCCGAGCTGCCGGGCCACCAGCGAGGGGTAGTTGGCGCCCGAGCGGCCGCAGCCCTGCGGGGACCCGCCCTGGGGCGGGATTCGCAGGCCGGAGGTGTAGGAGTCCCCGAGGGCCGCGTACGGCCCGGTGACGGGGGTGGCGGAGGGAGTCGGGGACGAGGAGGTCGGGGCCGCGGGGGTCGCCGAGGCCCGGTCGGGCCCGGGGGTCGGGAGGGCCGCCCCGGCACCGCACCCGGCCGTGCCGAGCAGGACGGCACCGATCAGGGCAGCACGGACCGGGGCCGCCGCGGCGGCCGTCCTCCGGCGGCGCACCTACTCGGCGCCGCGCTCGTGCTCGGCCAGGAACTCCTCGAACCTCCGGCCGAGTTCGTCCGCCGAGGGGAGGTCGCTGGCCTCGGCGAGCAGGCTCTCCCGACCGACGGCGCCGGAGACCGCGTCGTACTGGCCCTCCATGCCCTGGATCGCCGAGCGCAGTTCGCCGTCGCCCTGGGAGAGCTGGTCCTCGATCTCGGCGTAGACCTCGTTGACCCGGGCGCGCAGCTCGCTGCCGGGCAGGACCAGGCCGGTGGCGGACTGGACGGCCTCCAGGATCGTCACCGCGGCGGCCGGGTAGGTCGAGCGGGCGATGTAGTGCGGGACGTGGGCCGCGAGGCCCAGCACGTCGTGCCCGGCCTGGGTGAGCCGGTACTCGACCAGCGCCTGGGCGCTGCCGGGCACCTGGGCCTGGTCGAACCACTTGGGGTGGCCGGCCGCCAGGTCGACCCGGTTGCCGTGCGGGGTGAGGCCGACCGGGCGGGTGTGCGGGACGCCCATCGGGATGCCGTGGAAGGAGAGGGCGAGGCGGATCTCGAACCGCTCCACCAGGTCGCCGACGGCGGCCGCGAACAGCTCCCACTCGGTGTCCGGTTCGGGGCCGGAGAGCACCAGGAAGGGCGCGCCCACCGAGTCCCGCGCCAGCTGGAGCAGGATCTCCGGCGGGTCGTAGTCCGTCCAGCTCTCGCGGTCGAAGGTCATCGCGGGGCGGCGGGCCCGGTAGTCGACCAGCCGGTCGTGGTCGAACCTGGCCACCACCTGCGGGGATCCCTGCTCCAGCAGGTGCGCCACGACCTGGCCGCCCGCCTCGCCGGCGTCCATGAAGCCCTCGAAGTGGTACAGCAGCACCAGGCCGGTGCCGGCCTCCGCGGCGGCGCGGGCCGCGGCCAGGGCCGTCACGCCCTGCGGCTCCAGCTCGTACAGCTCCTTGGGATCACGCACGGCGCATCCATCCCCGTTCCGTCTCGTCGTCTCGGAATGCTTTCGGACCTGATCTGTCCAGCGTGCGACGGCTCGTCCGCATTCCCGCCCCCGCACGAGTCTTCACGTCGTCTCTCGAATCCTCTCACCTCCCGGCAAAGCGCCTGGTCGCGGGCGTGGCAGGCGGTCCGCCAGGCGGGACGGCGGGACGTCCCGGCGTGCCGGGAGGACCCGTGCGCCCCTGTTGGCGCGCCGCGAAGTGACGCACCGCCTCCGGGCAGGTATCGTCCTCTCGCTGCCTCGCATCGTCGCGTCGTCGCGCCACGCCGTCTGTCACGTCGTGGGCCACGCCCCGGTCCGTTGCGCTGCCAGCCCTCCCATGCGCACCTTGCCTTCACTTGGCCGCCTGCTTCGCTTCGTGATCTCGTTTCTCTCTCGGCCATCTCGCGGACGCACACTGTCCCGTCGCTCATCCCGCCGGATCGGTCCGTCGACCCGTGTCCGTACCGGCACCGCGCTGCCCGCCTCCGGGCTGCCGTCCCGCCGCACGCCCGAGCCTCTGGCGTAGCGCCCCCGGGCGGCCGCTCTCCGGGGCCGGGGCGATACGACCACAGCCCTCGCGCCGCGAACCCGGCACGCGGGCCCCGACGACCGCCGAAGGACCGAAGGATCCGTGCCCGTACCCGTCACCCTCTACGGCCGCACCGTGCGGCTGGAGCCCCTCGCCGAGCACCACGCCGCGGCCCTCGCCGCGGCCGGCTCCGAGGACCGTACGACCTACGCCTTCACTCCCGTCCCGCACGGCCTGGAAGCCGCCCGGGAGTACATCGCGCGCGCCCTCGCCGATCGGGCAGCGGGCCGGTCGATGCCGTTCGCCACGGTGAGCACCGCGGACAACCGGGTCGTGGGCTCGACCCGGTTCCTGGAACTCGACTACTGGCAGGGCCCGCTGGTCTGGCCGCCCGCCCCGGGCGTCCCGCACGGCGACCCGCTGGAGGCGGTGCCGGACGCCGCGGAGATCGGGAACACCTGGCTGTCCCCGCGGGCGCAGGGCACCGGCATCAACACGGAGGCGAAGCTGCTGATGCTGCGGCACGCCTTCGAGGTGTGGCGGGTGCAGCGGATCTCGTTGCGGGCCGATGCCCGCAACGCCCGTTCCCGGATCGCCATCGAGCGGCTGGGCGCGACCTCCGAGGGCGTCCGCCGGGCGCACTCGCGCGGTCTGGACGGGGTGGTCCGGTCCACCGCCTTCTACTCGATCCTGGACGAGGAGTGGCCTGCCGTCCGGGACATCATCGAGCTGCGGATCGCCGCCGCGACCTCGCCCAGCGCGCCGGACCCGGCGCCGCTCAACCAGGAGTGCCTTAGACACGGCGGCTCCCTGATGCCGGCCGCCTGAGCCGACCGGACGGGCCCCGGGGCGATCCGGGGTGGAGAGATCCGGGGCCGGGAGATCCGGGCCGGGAGATCCGGGGCGGGGCGGATGTGCGGTGTCGGCGATGCCGTACGGCCGCCCCGGCCGCCGGGTCTCCCCTGCGGGGTTTCTCGGCACTCTGTCGAGTTGTCAAGGAGCGGGGAGAACACGGGCTTCGGCCCACCTCCGTTCCTGGGGTCTGATCCTGCTGACACTCCGTCGGCCCGTCCCGCACTCCGCCCCGGCTCAGCCCTCGGCCCCGTCCGGGCCGGAGCCGGGCTCGGGCCCTGGCTCGGCCGCGGAACCGGCCGCCTCCGCGGCGGCGGCCATGTGCTGTAGTCCCGCGAGGTGCGCCGCCAGCGCGGCGCGGCCCGGCGACGTCGCGGAGAGCCAGGTGCGGGGCCGCTTGCCCACGTAGCCCTTGCGGGCCCGCAGGTAGCCGACCGTCTCCAGGCTCGCCGCGGTCTTGCTGAGCACCGAGTCCGAGACCTGGCAGTAGTCCCGGACGACGGAGAACTCGGCTTCCTGGCATCCGCTGAGGAAGGCCAGGACGGTGAGCCTGGTGGGCTGGTGGAGTATCGGGTCGAGTCCGTTCACCGCTCGCTGCTCATGCTCTGCTCCTTGACCTCTCGATTGGCCATCGTGATGACACCCCAGACGGCCAGGCCGCCGACCACGCCCGCGGCGGCCATGGCCCACCCCTGGTCGTCGGTGGCCAGCCAGGTGCCGAGCCAGGCCAGCACCGCGGCCAGGATCGTCAGGCCGAGCGCCCCCAGGACGTTCGGCGGGATCTTCACCTTCTCCAGCCGCGCGGCGACGCCGCTGGAGCGCATGGCCACCCGCACTATCGCCGCCAGCACCGCCGCCAGGCCGGCCGCGCACAGCGGTATCAGCCAGTGCGCCTGCCGCTGGAAGCTCTGCCCGATCGCCGCGCAGTAGACCGCGAGGGAGGCGCCCACCCCGGGGCCGTACCACCAGGGCATCGGTGCGGGCCGCCGGGCGGCGGCCCGCGCGCGCTCGGCGAGCGCCAGTGCCTCCGCGGGCGTGAGCCCCTCGGACTGCTCGTGCGCGTGCTGCTTGTCGTCAACCATCGGATCCCCCGAGCGGACATGCCGTCGGATCCGGCCTGCTGCCGGATCAAGTGCTACCACTCTGGCACATACTTTCCGGAGGAGAAAGTAATTTTCCGACGGACCGTCAACGGGCTCCTCAGCAGCGCGGGTCGATCTCCTGGAAGGTGGCGTAGTGGTCGGCCGTCCAGTACTGCTCGCCGACACCGCCGGTGACGATCCGCCGGGTCCCGCGGTCGTCCGACCCGGGCGTGACCACGGTGAACTCGTGGTAGTAGCCGCTGCCCTGACGGGGCAGCCGGCTCTCCCGGTTCTCGAAGACGACACCGTCCGAGCGGTACGGGTAGGGGCCGCCCCGGGCGATCAGGCCGAGGGTGTCGAGGGCCTGCGCGGGCAGCTTGCTGCGGCAGACGTCGGCCAGCGCCGAACTGGTGGGCACCCAGCCGCCCTGGGCGGTGGGCGACTTGGCCGGGGCCGAGGGCTTGGGCGCGCTCGCGGCACCGCTGCGGGTGGCGGTGGCGCCGGTGCCGGCGGTGACGGACGCGGTGGCCGGGGACTTCGCGCTGCCCGCGCCGTCCGAGCCGTTCCCGCCGTTCAGCAGGGCGGCGACTCCGGCCGCGATCCCGAGGAGGACCACGGCGAGGAGGCTGATCAGGCGGTTTCGACTGTTCATGGCCCCAGCCTGCCGCACCGGCTCACCCGGACGGCGCACGGCACGCGCCCGGCCCGACCCGACCCGGCCCGGACCCTGGAAACGCCGCCGGGGTGGGAACGGACGCCGTTGTCCGTTCCCACCCCGGCTGCTTCCCGTACGGCGGCTCTCCTGCGCCGAGCTCCGCCGTACGCCCCTCCCCTTCGGAGGGGTGCGGTCAGTGAACCGCGCTGCTTCGTGTCAGCGCGAGTCGCTGCCCGCCGTCTCGATGGCGGCGCGGCCTGCCTCCAGGCGCGCCACCGGAATCCGGAAGGGAGAGCATGATACGTAGTCCAGCCCCACCTCGTGGAAGAAGTGCACCGAATCGGGGTCGCCGCCGTGCTCGCCGCAGACGCCGAGCTTGAGGTCGGGACGGGTGGCCCGACCGGCCTCGGCGGCGTTCCTGACCAGGGCGCCGACGCCGTCGCGGTCGATGGTCTCGAACGGGCTGACCCCGAAGATGCCCTTCTCCAGGTACGCGGTGAAGAAGGAGGCCTCGACGTCGTCACGGGAGAAGCCCCACACGGTCTGGGTCAGGTCGTTGGTGCCGAAGGAGAAGAAGTCGGCGGCCTCGGCGATCTGACCGGCGGTCACGGCGGCGCGCGGCAGTTCGATCATGGTGCCGAGCTTGATGTCCAGGGTGACGCCGGTGGAGGCGGCGACCTCGGCGAGCACCCGCTCGCACTCGTCGCGGACCAGCTCCAGCTCCTGGACGGTGCCGACCAGCGGGATCATCACCTCGGGGCGCGGGTCGCCGCCGGCCAGCTTGCGCTCGGCCGCGGCCTCGGCGATCGCCCGGACCTGCATGCCGAACAGGCCGGGGATCACCAGGCCGAGCCGGACGCCGCGCAGGCCGAGCATCGGGTTGGCCTCGTGCAGCCGGTGCACGGCCTGGAGCAGGCGCAGGTCGTTCTCGTTCGGGTCCTTGCGGGCCTCGGCGAGGGCGACGCGCACCGACAGCTCGGTGATGTCGGGCAGGAACTCGTGCAGCGGCGGGTCGAGCAGCCGGACCGTCACCGGGAGGCCGTCCATCGACTGGAACAGCTCCAGGAAGTCGCCCTTCTGCAGCGGCAGCAGGCTGGACAGCGCGGTCTCGCGGTCCTTGTCGTTGTCCGCCAGGATCAGGTGCTCGACCTCCTTGCGGCGCTCCTCGCCGAGGAACATGTGCTCGGTGCGGCACAGGCCGATGCCCTGGGCGCCGTACCGGCGGGCGCGGTTCGCGTCCTCGGCGTTGTCGGCGTTGGCGCGCACCGCGAGGCGGCGGCGGCCGTCGGCGTGCGACATCAGCCGGTGCACGGCCTGGACCAGCCCGCCCTGGACGTCGGCACCGGCGTGCAGGGTGCCCTCGAAGTACTCGACCACCGGGGACGGCAGCACCGGGACCTCGCCCAGGTACACCTTGCCGTTGGCACCGTCGATGGAGACCACGTCGCCCTCGTGGACGACCTGGCCGTCGGCGGTGGTGAACTTGCGGTTCTTGGTGTCGACCTCCAGCTCCTCGGCGCCGCAGACACAGGTCTTGCCCATGCCGCGGGCGACCACGGCCGCGTGCGAGGTCTTGCCGCCGCGCGAGGTGAGGATGCCCTCGGCGGCGATCATGCCTTCCAGGTCGTCCGGGTTGGTCTCGCGGCGGACCAGGATGACCTGTTCGCCGGAGCGCGACCACTTCACCGCGGTGTACGAGTCGAAGACCACCTTGCCGACCGCCGCGCCGGGCGAGGCCGCGATGCCGTACGCGACCGGCCTGGTCTCGGAGGTGGGCGCGAAGCGCGGGAACATCAGCTGGGCGAGCTGGCCGCCGGTGACCCGGTGCAGCGCCTCGTCCAGGTCGATCAGGCCCTGGTCGACCAGTTGGACGGCGATCCGGAACGCGGCGGCGGCGGTGCGCTTGCCGACCCGGGTCTGCAGCATCCAGAGCTTGCCGCGCTCGATGGTGAACTCGATGTCGCACAGGTCCCGGTAGTGGTTCTCCAGGGTGTGCATGATGGACATCAGCTCGTCGTACGACTTCTTGTCGAGCTGCTCCAGGTCGGCCAGTTGGAGGGTGTTGCGGATGCCCGCCACCACGTCCTCGCCCTGGGCGTTCTGCAGGTAGTCGCCGTAGACGCCCTGGGTGCCGGTGGAGGGGTCGCGGGTGAAGGCGACACCGGTGCCCGAGTCCTCGCCGAGGTTGCCGAAGACCATGGTGCAGACGTTGACGGCGGTGCCCAGGTCGTTCGGGATGCGCTCCTGCCGGCGGTACAGCCGGGCCCGGTCGCCGTTCCAGGAGTGGAAGACCGCGTGGATCGCCAGGTCCAGCTGCTCGCGCGGGTCCTGCGGGAACTCCCGGCCGGTCTCCCGGAGCACGATCGCCTTAAAGGTGGCGACCAGCGTCCGCAGGTCCTCGGCGGTGAGGTCGAGGTCGTTGGCGGTGCCCTTGGCGTGCTTGGCCTCCTCCAGCGCCTCCTCGAAGAGCTCGCCGTCGACGCCCAGCACGGTCTTGCCGAACATCTGCACCAGGCGGCGGTACGAGTCCCAGGCGAAGCGCTCGTTGCCGGACTGGGCGGCGAGCCCGGTCACCGAGGCGTCGGAGAGGCCGATGTTCAGGACGGTGTCCATCATTCCGGGCATCGAGAACTTCGCGCCGGAGCGCACCGAGACCAGCAGCGGGTTGTCGGCCTGGCCGAGCTGCTTGCCCATCCGCTGTTCGAGGGCGGCCAGGTGGCCGGTGATCTCCTCGTTCAGCGAGCCCGGTTCGGTGCCGGTCTCCAGGAAGACCTTGCAGGCGTCGGTGGTGATGGTGAACCCCGGAGGGACGGGGAGACCCAGGTTGGTCATCTCGGCGAGGTTCGCACCCTTGCCGCCGAGAAGATCCTTGAGGTCCTTGTTTCCTTCGGTGAAGGAGTAAACAAACTTCTGCTGCGCCGTCACGGGTCGCTCTCCTCGCACACGGTTGCCCTGACGCCGGAGAACATACCCATTTCGAAGGCCGTCTAGGGGCGTGGATAGCTCGTACGAGCCGCGAAGCCGGAGGTTGGCCAGCGGATCTAATGCCCGGACGGGCGTTTGCCTGCGTTGCTGAAATCGTCCGGGTGACGCTAGCCCTTGTTCAAGAATTGAACGCACCGATACATCGGGCTCACCCGAACCGGACACACGGTGACGGCATTCGCTCCGCCACGTTTCCCCGGCTTGATTTCCTGCAGCCAGCTGCGGCGATCCGCCGGAAGGTCCGTTCGGGAAGCGATCCGGACTTGTACACCTTGGCGAAGTCCACTGACTGGCCGTCACTCGCCACGATATGTGGCCAGCATCACGAGCGCATCTCAGCTGTCAGGCCGACGACTCCTACGCCGAACGTCGCTTTCCGTTGATGAATCAGTCGCTCTACGTTGCCCGAATTCGCCTTCAAGGAGCCCTGTTGTCCACCTTGGACAGTCCGGCCGGGACGCCACGGCCAGGCTCGGAACGGAGCCGAACCTGCCGTACCGTACAGATCATCCGCCAGAGGTATCCGATTCGGCGTCTTCGGCCAGTCGAGCACACTCGTACGGATCGTCCAACCAGCCCTCGGGCAGGACCACCCGGTTGTTGCCGCTGGTCCGGCCACGCGGGCCGTCGGCACCGATCGGCCAGCTCTGCTCCTGGTCGATCAGGGCGAGCGTCTCGGTCAGCTCGGCCAGTGAGCTGGAACCGGCGAGCTTCACCCGCAGCTCGGAGCCGACCGAGAAGCCCTTGGTGTACCAGGCGACGTGCTTGCGGAAGTCGATGACGCCCCGGGCCTCGTCGCCGAGCCACTCCCCCAGCAACTGGGCGTGCCGCACCATGGCGCGGGCCACGTAACCGAAGGTGGGGCGGGCGTAGTCGGCGTCGCCCTCGAAGATCGATACCAGGTCCTTGAACAGCCAGGGCCGCCCCAGGCAGCCGCGGCCGACGACCACGCCGTCGCAGCCGGTCTCGCGCATCATCCGCACCGCGTCGTCGGCGGACCAGATGTCCCCGTTGCCGAGCACCGGGATGTCGGCCGGGACGGACTCGCGCAGGCGGGCGATGGCCGACCAGTCCGCGGTGCCGCCATAGTGCTGGGCAGCGGTGCGGCCGTGCAGGGCGATCGCGGAGACGCCCTCCTCCGCGCCGATCCGCCCGGCGTCGAGGTAGGTGAGGTGGTCGTCGTCGATGCCCTTGCGCATCTTCATGGTGACGGGCAGGCCGTCCGCGTTGGCGACCACCTGGCGCAGGATGTCGCGCAGCAGGTTGCGCTTGTACGGCAGCGCGGAGCCGCCGCCCTTGCGGGTCACCTTGGGGACGGGGCAGCCGAAGTTGAGGTCGATGTGGTCGGCGAGCCCCTCCGCGGAGATCATCCGGGCCGCCTTGCCGACCGTCTCCGGGTCCACCCCGTACAGCTGGATCGAGCGCGGCTTCTCGCTCGGGTCGAACTTGATCAACTGCATGGTCTTGGCGTTGCGCTCGACCAGGGCGCGGGTGGTGATCATCTCGGAGACGTACAGGCCCCGACCGCCGCTCTGCTCCCGGCACAGGGTGCGGAAGGGGGCGTTGGTGATGCCGGCCATCGGCGCCAGCACCACCGGCGGCCAGACCTGCATCGGCCCGATGTTCAACGGGGCGAACTCCGGTGCGCCGGGTGCTGCCGGGGTGGCCTGGGCGGTGTCGGGCGTGGTGGTCATGCGCGGCGGATCCTCATACGGGTAGGGTCCCAATGTCGGGCTTCCGGACTCTCCATTCTCTCCCACCCGCCGGACCGCCCGGGCCGGGGCCGGGTGCAAGCTCCGCCAGGGGCTGTGGCGGGTGGGGACGGCCGGTGCGTACGGGTGGGTGGACTGCGGTGGGTGAGCTGCGGTCGGTGGGCTGGGGTGGGGCGCTGGGCTGGGGTCGGTGAGCTGGGTGGTGGCGGCCCCGGGTGCGGTCAGGGCTTCCCGGTGCGGCCGATGGTGACGGTGCCGGAGGCGGAGGTGATGTCGAGCAGCCGCGAGGAGTCGGCGTCCTGGAGGGACGGGTCGACCGTCTGGCCGCCGTCGTCGCTGCTGAGGTCGATCCGGTACCGGCTGCGGTCGTCGGGCAGGTCCAGGACCAGGTTTCCCGAGGCGAGGCGGGTGGTGACCGATTCCGGCGGGCGGTCGTACTGGAGGGTGACCTGCCCGGAGGAGGCGGACAGCTGGGTCCTGGACGCGCCCAGCCCCGTACCGATGATCTGACCGGAGCCGCTCTTGGCCCAGATCGGGCCGCTGACCCTGGTCAGCTGGACCTGGCCGCTGCCGGTCTCCGCCGAGACAGTGCCGGTCACGTCCACGATCTCCGTGCGCCCGGAGCCGTTGCGGGCGTGGACCTCGGTCGACGGCGGCACCTGTATGTCCAGGACGACCGGGCAGCCGCGCAGGAGCCGGGCCTCCGGGCAGTCGACGGAGACCGTCATCCGGCCCGCGTCGATCCGCGTGTCGACCGTCGGCCTGCGCAGGGCCCAGCCCAGCTGTTCGGCCACCACCACCCGGTCGGTGTCACCGGACCGGACGGTGACCCGGGCCGGGCCGGAGTCGATGTCGAGCTGCCCGATCGCCTCGAAGTACGTCCGCTCCCGGGCGGTCTCCCGCTGGACGAGGGCCGCCCCCGTGACGACGGTGCCCGTCAGGAGCGCGCAGACGAGCGCCAGCACGCCGACGATCCGCCAGGCCCGGCGCTCGCCGGGGCCCGGCACGGCGGGCGGGCCCGTCGGCCCCGAGGCCGGCAGCCAGCGGGCGAGCCGGCCCGGCGCGGGGGCGGGCCTTGGCTGCGGCTGCGGCGGGGCGGGCCGGGTCATTGGCTGACCTCCAGGAAGCGGAGCACTGCGAGCACCCGGCGGTGGGTGTCCTCGGCGGGCGGCAGGTCGAGCTTGGTGAGGATGGAGTTGATGTGCTTGGCGACGGCGCTGTCGCTGACCACCAGGGATTCGGCGATCGCGGCGTTCGAACGGCCCTCGGCCATCAGCGTCAGCACGTCCCGCTCGCGGGGCGTCAGCCGGTGCAGCGGATCGCGGTCGCGGCGCAGCAGCAGTTGGGCGACGACTTCGGGGTCGAGCGCGGTGCCGCCTGCGGCCACCCGCTGCAGCGCCTCCACGAACTCGTCGACGTTCGCCACCCGCTGCTTGAGCAGGTAGCCGACGCCGCTGGTGTTCTTGGCCAGCAAGTCCGCCGCGTAGCGCTCCTCGACGTACTGGGAGAGCAGCAGGACCGCGGTGCCGGGCCACTGCCGGCGGATCATCAGCGCGGCCCGGACGCCCTCGTCGGCGAAGCCCGGGGGCATCCGGACGTCCGCCACGACGATCTGCGGGCGGTGCTCCTCGACGGCGGCGAGCAGCGTCTCGGCGTCCCCCACGGCGGCGGCGACCTCGTAGCCCTCGCTCTCCAGCACCTTGACGATGCCGATCCTCAGGAGGACCGAGTCCTCGGCGATCACAGCTCGCACGGCAGCTCCATGGTGATGGTGGTCGGGCCCCCGCGGGGGCTGGTGATGGTGAATGACCCGTCGACCGAGGCGGCGCGTTTGCGCAGGCCGGTGAGGCCGGTGCCGCGGTCGGCGTCCGCCCCGCCGATGCCGTCGTCGGTGATGGTGATGCGCAGCCGGTCGGCCGCCCGGTGCAGGGCGAGGTCGACCCGGGAGGCTCGGGAGTGCTTGGCCGCGTTGGCCAACGCTTCGGAGACCGTGAAGTAGGCGACCGCCTCCACGGTGGGCGCTATCCGGCCCGGCAGGTCGACCGTGAGGTGCACGGGGACGGGGCTGCGGGCGGCGATGCCGGAGAGCGCCGCGTCGAGCCCGCGGTCCTCCAGCACCGCCGGGTGCAGGCCGCGCACCAGGTCGTGCAGCTCCTTGATGGCGGCCTGGGCCTCCTCGTGCGCGGCGGCGATGACCTCCAGGGCTTCGGGCGGGAGGTGCTTGAGGGTGCGCCGGGCGAGGCCCAGGTTCATCGCCAGCGAGACCAGGCGCTGCTGGGCACCGTCGTGCAAGTCCCGCTCGATGCGTCGCCGTTCGGCGTCGGCGGCGTCCACCACGTCCACCCGGCTGCGGGCCAGGTGCTCGACGCGGCGCTCCAGCAGCTCCGCCCGGTTGGGGCCGAGCAGGACCCGGACCGTCCACAGGTCGACGGCGGCGAGCAGGGCGACCAGCCAGGGCGTGACGGCGAGCAGGAGCAGGCCGCCGACGGTCACGGCGGCACCCTCGGTCGTCCAACCCTGCGCCGCCCTCAGGGGGTTGCCGGGCGGCAGCAGCCACACCCAGCCGAAGAAGCCGAGCAGGACGATCGACGCGCCCCAGAGGCCGAGCACCGAGGCGGCGCACAGGGCCTGCACCGGGGCCACCAGCAGGTGGTGCGCGGCCTGCCGCCACGTCAGCCCCGCGCGCAGCCGGACCAGCCAGGCCGCGCCCGGTGGGACCCGGCCCGGGACCTCCAGCCCGCGCAGGGCGCGGACCCGGCTGCGCTGGGCGACGGTCAGCAGGTCGAAGAGGACCACGAGCAGGGCGAGCCCAGGCAGCAGGGCTTCGCTCGGGAGGACGAGGAGGATCAGGCAGGGCAGGCCGAACGGGAGACCGGCGGCCAGGAAGAGCGAGTCCCGCCGAGTGGCCGCGGACCACGGCGTGCGCGCGGCCACGGCGGCACGGACCGCAGTGGCCCGAGCCGTGACCGCATGGGCCGCAGTGGCCGGGGCCGCCCGGCGCGGGAGCGCGTCGATCTTCGACTGGAACATGCGGATCAGCGTAGGGGCCGCCTGATCTCGGCTTCCATGGCGCAGGCTTCCGTCTTTGGGGTGAAGCTGGCTACACCCCAAAGACGGAAGCGCACGCTACCGACAAGATCCTTGCGCCGAAGGATTCTTGACGGCATGACGAATACGAACCTGATGCGTTGTAGCCGTGGTCCGCTCTCTCCTGCTCGGGCGGCAGCCCCGGAGTTCGCTGAGCGTGGCCACGAACTCAACTGTGCAGGCGATGAGTTGGGCGCGTTCGCCGCGGTCGGCCCGTGGTCGGTGCATCTGCGGGCGGGCCGTCGACCGGCCATGGAGGTGTACGAGTACGGCGAACTGCTCGATGTCGTGGTCGAGTCCTCGCTCGGTGCGGCCGGATTGCGCGGGGCTCGGCGCGGTCCGGCCGGAAGACCGGGGCCGGGGGCGGTCGTGTGCGCCTGGGGCCGACTGCCACCCTGCGGGGCTCCCCCGCCGGTGCGCTTCCTCACCGGCGGGTTGCGGCGGCGGGCGGCGGGCGCCGTGGCCGTACGGACGGCGGGCCGGTTCTGGTTCGCCTCCGCGGCCGGGAGGTTCCGTTGGGCGCAGGTGTCGGCGGCGTCCTGCTGCGCCGAGCACGCGGAGCCGGGGAGGGCGGCATGAGCACGTTGGCTCCCGGGCTTTCCCGAGCCGGCGGCGTCGTCCCGGCGGGGTGGCCGGCTGGTGCGCTCCGACGGGTCAGGTGGTTGCGGCCGGAGGTGCTGTTCCCGGGGTGCGGGCTGGTCCTGCTGCCTTGGTCGGCACTGCTGGCCGTGCTGCCCGGTGGCCGCCCCTGGGCGGTGCTCGATGTGGCCGAGTCGGCGGCCCTGTCGGTTGCCGCCGCGTGCCTGCGGCGGGGCCGGAGCCCGTTCTGGCCGGCCGGGCTGGCCGGTGTCCTGCTGGTCACGGACGCCGGGTGCGACCTCGCGACGGCCGCCGACGGGCCCGGGCTGCTGGTCGCCCTGCTGATGGCGGTGTGCGCGGAGTTGCCACTGGCCGCCGTGTGCTGGTCGGTGGGGTTCCGCAAGGGGACCGTCCGCGCGGGCGGCGGTCCGGCTCCGGCGGCCGGGCGGTGGCCACGGCTCTGGATGTTCCAGGGGTCCGGGGTGCTCCGGGGTCGTGCCGTGGCACCGGTTCCGGCGGGCGACCCGCCCATCGGGTTCCTCACGAAAGGAGTATCAGTGCAGATCATCCAGCTGACGGCGCGATCCACTGCGGGGATCGTGTCCGGGTCTCCGGCGAGCCGGTTGTACGCCGCGATGTCGAGCCGGTTGCGGGTCACCGCGGCCGGGAGCGTGCGGGGCTGCCCGGCGACCGCCGCGACGGGGCGTTCCGCCGCTCCCCGGGGCACGGCGGCCTCGGAGGCGCACCGGGGCCACCGTCCGGCGGGCCCGACCGACCGGGCACCGACCGCCGGGGCCCACGCCCGGGCCGAGCCCCGGGCGGCCCGCCCGGCCCGGGCCGGGCGCACCGCGCGCCGTCCGCCGTGACGAGAGCGGCAGCCGCCTCGTCGCGGCGCAGGCCCGTGCTGCGGCGGCCCGCCGTGGAGCGGCCGACCTGCTTCCGGGAGCTGCGTTCCCGCAAGCTCCGCCAGGGCGCGGTCGGCCCGCGCCGCCCTTCCCCCGCGGGAGGTTGACCACCCGCCCGAGCAGCCCCACGTCGGAAGGGGCTGACCACCCTCCCCGTACGGGGCGTGTTCGAACGGCCGCCCGGTCCGGAGCTGAAAGGAGCCGCCTGACCCTGCCTACGACCTGACAGCCCGCGCTGTCACCGACCTGAACGCGTTCCTCCCCACCGGCGTCTTCCGTTCCTTGACCACTGCATAGTGCGATACGCCCTGCCGCCCACCGACCACGCGCCGGCCGTCGACCCCCGCCCCGGGTGTCGCGCCGGCCGGTGCGGGGTGTGGTCGGCAGGCCCTGCCGCGGACGAGCGGACGAGAACGGGGCCACCGTACGGGCGGACGGCGAGGGCGGGAACGGCGGCCGCGCCCTCGGCCAGGGGCGGGTATCGGCGCAGGTGGCCGCAGGAAAATGGAGGGCCCGGCAGGCGGGGCCGGTGCGAGGATGGCGCCATGACGACGAACCCGACCCCCTCCCTCAGCGAAGTACGCACCTGCGAGCAGCTGACGGCCGCGGTCGCGTCCGGGGCGCGCCCGAAGTACCTGCATTTCTGGGGCCACCAGCCGCAGCGGGACGGGCAGATCGGGCCCGGCGCGCTCAGCCAGTGGTGGCCCTCCCCGTTCACCGTCGACGGGGTCGAGTACCGCACCGCCGAGCACTGGATGATGGCCGGGAAGGCCCGGCTGTTCGGGGACGAGGAGATCGTCCCGAGTATCCTCCGGGCGCGGACGCCTGCGGAGGCGAAGAAGTTGGGGCGCCAGGTCCGGGGGTTCGACGACGAGCGCTGGGTCGCGCAGCGTTTCGAACTGGTGGCGGCCGGCAGCACCGAGAAGTTCAGGCAGGACGAGCAGCTCCGCACGTACCTGCTCCGCACCGGCGAGCGCGTTCTGGTGGAGGCCAGCCCGCTCGACCGGATCTGGGGCATCGGGCTCGCCGCCGACGACGAAAGGGCCGCGAACCCCGCCCAGTGGCGGGGGCTGAACCTGCTCGGCTTCGCCCTGATGGAGGCACGGGCGCGTCTCGCGGGCTGAACCCGACCAACTGGCCGGTGCAGGGCGGCAGTTGCCCAGCATCTCGCACAAGTGGGTTGATTCGGGCGGAAGTCGGTCGCGACCCGTGAACGCCGCCGTCCTCCCGGGTCGCACCGGCCACTCGTATCGTCGTCCCGAAAAGGTTAAGACTTGCTCCCGTAACGTGGCCGCCGCATGGCAGCGCCAGGATGGCCACCAGATTGTTGTGTTCGGAGGCCGGTCGGGCGGTCTCCTGGAGAGGTCGGGGCGGGGCGCGATGACCGTACGCAATTCGGGGCCGGATTCGGCCGATGTCCAGACGCTCAGGGCGGAGTTGGACGAACTCCTGAGGGCGCGGCAGTTCGCCGCACAGCGCGAGCGCAGGCTCGCCGAGGCCGTCCGGGCCGGCTACGAACCCGATCACTCGCCCGCTTACGGTCGCCCGCCCCGGCAGCCCGATCCCGAACTGGTGCGACAGCTCGCCCAGGTACAGAACCTCCGTGAAGGACTCGGCGCCCGCTGTCTCGAACTGAGCGACCGCCTCCTGGCAGCCGAGGACCGACAGTTGGCGGGGCGGTTGGCCGACCGTTCCGCACCCGTCCCCGGCATCGACCCGAGCACCCGATCCCAGGGCCCCTGGGCACACCGACCGGACGAACCGGCCGTTCCTCCGATGCCCCCGGCGCGCTCGTTCCCGACCGGAGCCCGCTTCGGCGGAGACCGCAGATCGGGCCCCGCCCACGAACCGGCCACCACGCCCGACAGACCGGCGGACCTGACCGGCAGCGCCGACCTGGCCGCGGCCCTGCCAGCCGGAGGGCCGCCCCCGCGCGGCGCCCGCTTCGGGGCCAGCCGCCCCCGCCGCGCCGGCCGGAAGAACGACGACCGCACCACCACCGCCGCATCCCGGCCCACCGCCGACGCGCCCGACGCGGTTTCCCGGAGCGGCGGAACGGATGCCCGGCCGGAAGAGCCCGCCGGCACCTCCTGGGCCAGAACAGGCACCCACGGCAACGGAATCGACTCCCACCGGGCCGACAGCACCACCCGCCCGGGCACGGAGCGCAACAGCACCGGACCCACCAGGCCGGGCACCGCCCCCGGCAGTAACGGCACCCGCAGTAACAGCACCGGACTCGCGGGCCTCGGGAACCAGGCAGAGGCCGCCGCGCCGGAAGGCGGCATGCGGGCGCGGACGGGTGCCGAACTGGTCGCCCTCACCCAGCGGATCACCGACCTGCACCGGCAGGGCGCGGTGCACGAATCCGCGGGCCTCGTGAGCCAGGCGGCCCTGATGACCACGCCGAGCGATCTGGTCGGGCTGGCCGCGCTGCTGCGCGCCGAGGGACCGACCGGCTCCTCCACCTACCTGGCCCGGTCGGTGGCCCTCGGCTCCCCGGCGCACGCGGCGGCCACCCTGGCGGAACTGCGCCAGGGCGGGCTGGTGGACGAGGCGGCCGACCTGTTCCACGCCCTGTGGTCGGTGAGCACGCAGACCCTCCCGGCGCTGCTCGCCGCCCTGGAGCGGTCGGGCCAGTCGGCCGACGGACAGACCCTGCTGTGGGAGCGGGCCTCCGCCCCGGCCCGTGAACTCGCCGAGCTGTCAAAGGAGTTGCGGGTCACAGGGCGCTCCGAGGACGTCCGCCACCTGCTGCGCCAGGCGGCGGGCCGACCGATCAAGGAGGTCGCGACGATCGCCGCGGCACTGGACGAGGAATCCGCGGTCGAACTGATCGGCGAGCTGGTGCGGCTGCGGTCGGCGAGCGACGTCGGGCAGTTCGCGGCCGCGATTCAGGAATCGGTGGAGCTGTACGGCACGCTGCTGTTCGCCGCCGACGGCTTGGAGGAGAGCCGGGCCCGCAGCGTGTTCGCGGCGCTGCGCACCGCGGGGCTGCCGACCGAACCGGCTCCCCGCTCGCGGCCGAAGTCCCGCCAGCGCCGCTGAGCGGCGCCCCGCGAGAGGCCCGTCACCGCGGTAGCTCCACCCCGCGTCACGTCCTGCGGACCGGCCCGCTCCGTGCGGAAGCCGCCCGCACCGGCACCCGAACGCCGAACGCCGAACGCCGAACGGCCGGCGGGTCGCCCCCGGGAAGGGGACGGCCCACCGGCCGGACGAAGGACTGCGGACCGCGGTCCGCCGCGGCGCTCGGTGTCAGCAGCCGATCAGGCGGGTGGCCAGGTAGGACTTCACCTGGTCGAGCGACACGCGCTCCTGCGCCATGGTGTCGCGGTCGCGGACGGTCACCGCGTTGTCCTCAAGGGTGTCGAAGTCGACGGTGACGCAGAACGGGGTGCCGATCTCGTCCTGGCGACGGTAGCGCTTGCCGATCGCCCCGGCGTCGTCGAACTCGACGTTCCAGGCCGAGCGCAGGTCGGCGGCGAGGCCGCGGGCCTTCGGCGAGAGGTCGGCGTTGCGGGACAGCGGGAGCACCGCGACCTTGACCGGGGCCAGCCGCGGATCGAGCCGCATGCCGACGCGCTTCTCCATGACGCCCTTGGCGTTCGGCGCCTCGTCCTCGAAGTAGGCGTCGAGCAGGAAGGCCAGCATGGCGCGGTTGAGGCCGGCCGCGGGCTCGATGACGTACGGGAAGTACCGCTCGTTCGCGTCCTGGTCGAAGTACTTGAGGTCCTGGCCGGAGTGCTCACTGTGCACCGTCAGGTCGTAGTCGGTGCGGTTGGCCACGCCCTCCAGCTCGGAGAACTCGCTGCCGCCGAAGTTGAAGCGGTACTCGATGTCCACCGTGCGCTTGGCGTAGTGGGACAGCTTCTCCTTGGGGTGCTCGAAGAAGCGCATGTTCTCGGTCCGCAGGCCGAGGTCGACGTACCAGTTCCAGCGCTGCTCGAGCCAGTACTCGTGCCAGGTCTCGTCCTCGCCCGGCTTGACGAAGAACTCCATCTCCATCTGCTCGAACTCGCGGGTGCGGAAGATGAAGTTGCCGGGGGTGATCTCGTTGCGGAAGCTCTTGCCGACCTGGGCGATGCCGAACGGCGGCTTCTTGCGCGTGGTGGTCTGGACGGCCCGGAAGTTGGTGAAGATGCCCTGCGCGGTCTCGGGGCGCAGGTAGGCCAGGCCGGCGGCGTCCTCGGTGACGCCGAGGTGCGTCTTCAGCATGCCCGAGAACTCCTTGGGCTCCGTGAAGGCGCCCTTGTTGCCGCAGTTCGGGCAGTTGATGTCGGCCAGGCCGTTGGCCGGGAGCTTGCCGTGCTTGGCCTCGTAGGCCTCTTCCAGGTGGTCGGCACGGAAGCGCTTGTGACAGGAGAGGCATTCGGTCAGCGGGTCGTTGAAGGTCGCGACGTGGCCGGACGCCTCCCAGACCTCGCGGGCCAAGATCACCGAGGAGTCGATGCCGACGACGTCCTCCCGAGCGGTGACCATCGCGCGCCACCACTGGCGCTTGATGTTCTCCTTGAGCTCGACTCCCAGCGGACCGTAGTCCCAGGCGGCACGCGTACCGCCGTAGATCTCGCTGCAAGGGTAGACGAAGCCACGGCGCTTGCTCAGGCTGACGATCGTGTCGATCTTGTCGGCGGCCACAGTGCTCTCTTCAGTACGACGGCACGGTCAGGGCGCGGCTGGTTGCGCGCGCCCGAATAACTCAGGGTACCGGGGATGCGGGGGCGGGGTTCAACTCGATAGTGGCACGGGCGGCTCGCCGGGTGGCTGTACCGGGAGTGAACAGCCGTGCGTTCTCCGGCGTGTTGGAGGTCGCGGGGTGAAGGCGCGGTGCCCGGCCGACACGGCCGACACGGCCGACACGGACGGCGCGGACGGCGCGGACGGCGCGGTGAGGGGCCG
Organism: Kitasatospora fiedleri; assembly: GCF_948472415.1. Lineage (NCBI taxonomy): Bacteria > Bacillati > Actinomycetota > Actinomycetes > Kitasatosporales > Streptomycetaceae > Kitasatospora > Kitasatospora fiedleri. The sequence continues at coordinate 2,505,071 of NZ_OX419519.1, forward strand.
CGGCACGCGGTGCGGGAGGACCCCTACCGCAAGTTGACAATCATTTCCAGATAAGATGAGAATGGTTGTCATGAAGATCCGCCACCCCTCTCCCTCGATAGCCCTGGCCGCCGCCGCCCTCGCCGGTTCCCTGCTGCTCTCCGGCTGCGGCGGCGTCAGCAGCGCGGCGGGGAAGGACGGCGGGAAGCTGGACGTGGTGGCCTCCTTCTACCCGATGGAGTTCCTGGCTCGGCAGATAGGCGGGGAGCACGTCAGGATCACCGATCTGACAGCCCCGGGCGTGGAGCCGCACGACCTGGAGCTGACGGCCAAGCAGGTCGCGGCCGTCCAGCGGGCCGACGCGGTGGTCTACCTGAAGGGCCTGCAGCCGACCGTGGACAAGGCCGTCGAGCAGGGCCACCTCAAGCACGTGGTGGACGCGACCGCCGCCTCCCCGCTGGTGGACCACCACCTCGACGAGGGCGGCGAGGACGAGGCCGAGGCGCACGACGGCGAGAGCGGGCACGAGCACAGCGGCACGGCCGGCGACCCGCACATCTGGCTGGACCCGGCCCGGTACGCGACGGTGGCCCGCAGCGTGGGCGCCGAACTCGCGGAGGTCGACCCCGCCAACGCCGACGACTACCGGCACAACGCCGACGACCTGGTGGCCCGGTTGACCTCCCTGGACCAGGAGTTCAAGGACGGCCTGGCGAACGCCACCACCCGGACCTTCGTCACCAGCCACGCCGCGTTCGGCTACCTGGCCGACCACTACGGGCTGGAGCAGGTCGCCATCAACGGGGTCGACCCGGAGGCCGAGCCCACCCCGTCCCGGATGGCCGCGATCCAGCGCGCCGCCAAGGAGAACGGCGCGACCACCGTCTTCTTCGAGGCCCTGGTCAGCCCCAAGCTGGCCGAGACAGTGGCCGCCGACCTGGGGCTCAAGACCGCCGTGCTCGACCCCTTGGAGGGGATCAAGGAGCCGGACCGGAACGACTACTTCTCCGTCATGCGGCAGAACCTGACCAACCTGCGGGCCGCGCTCGGCGCCAGCTGAGCGGACCTGGGCGAGCGGCGAGAGCAGAGCGAGGAACCACCATGAGCGCTGTCATCCCCACGACGGACTCCGACCACGACACCGACCGCAGCACCGGCCACGACACCGACCGGGACACCAGCGGGCGCACCGCCGGGGAGGTCCGCGAGGAGGCCGGCGGCGAGACCGGGCCGGCGGTCGTCGAGCTGCGGGGAGCGGTCGCCACCGTCGGGGGGCGGCCGGTGCTGCGCGGCGTCGACCTCACCGTCCGGCCGGGCGAGGTGGTCGCCCTGCTGGGTGCCAACGGGTCCGGCAAGTCCACCACCGTGAAGAGCGTGATCGGCTCGGTACCGCTGGACCGGGGCAGCCTGGAGCTGTTCGGCCGGCCGTACCGCAGGTTCCGGGACTGGCACCGGATCGGGTACGTCCCGCAGCGCACCACCGCAGCCGGCGGGGTGCCGGCCACGGTCCGCGAGGTGGTCTCCACCGGGCGGCTGCCGCAGCACGGGCTGCTGCCGTTCCGGCGCAAGGACCGGGCCGCGGTGGACCGGGCGCTGACCGCCGTCGGCATGCTGGACCGGGCCGCCGACGGGGTGGCCCACCTGTCCGGCGGCCAGCACCAGCGGGTGCTGATCGCCCGCGCCCTGGTCGGCCGGCCCGACCTGCTGATCATGGACGAGCCGATGGCCGGGGTCGACGTGGACAGCCAGCAGGTGCTCGCCGACATCCTCCGCAGCGAGGTGGAGCGCGGCTGCGCGGTCCTGCTGGTGCTGCACGAGCTCGGGCCGCTGGAGCCGCTGATCGACCGCGCCGTGGTGCTCCACGACGGCTGCGTGGCGCACGACGGACCGCCGCCCCGGGGCGTCGGCCAGCACGCGCTGCCCGGCCACGACCACGTCCACCCGCACGCTGACGACCACCACCGCACCACCCAGGGGCTACTGGCATGATCGAGATGTTCCAACCCGACTTCATGCAGCGGGCGTTCCTCGCCGCCGTGCTGGTCGGCATCACCGCACCCTCGATCGGCATCTACCTGGTGCAGCGCCGACAGGCGCTGATGGGCGACGGCATCGGGCACGTCGCGCTCACCGGCGTCGGCCTGGGCTTCCTGTTCCAGGCCAACCCGATGTGGACGGCGGTGCTGGTCTGCGTGCTCGGCGCCGTCGTGATGGAGCTGGTCCGGGCCCGCGGCAACCAGCGCGGCGACATCGCGCTGGCGATGCTCTTCTACGGCGGCATGGCCGGCGGCAAGCTGCTGGTCTCGATGAGCAGCCAGTCCGGCGCGGGCAGCCTGGAGAGCTACCTGTGGGGCTCCATCCTGTTCGTCTCCCCCGGCGACCTGGTGGTGATCGCCGTGCTCGCGGCGGTGGTCGTCGCGGTCACCGTGGGCCTGCGCCGCCAGCTGTTCGCGGTCTGCCAGGACGAGGAGTTCGCCCGGGTCACCGGCCTGCCGGTGCGGGTGCTGAACCTGCTGCTCGCGGTGATGGCCGCGGTCACCGTGACCGTCGCCATGCGGGTGGTCGGCCTGCTGCTGGTGAGTGCGCTGATGGTGGTCCCGGTGGCGGCCGCCCAGCAGCTGACCCGCTCCTTCGCGGCCACCCAGGCCGCCGCGATCGGCGTGGGCGTACTGACCGCCCTGTTCGGCGTCGGCACCTCCTACCAGGCCGACCTGCCGTCCGGCCCGACCATCGTGTTCCTGGCCATCCTCGTCTTCGCCCTGTTCAGCGCGGTCGCCGCGCCGCTGGCCAGGCGACGGCACCGGGCGTCCGCCGAACACGGCCCGGCGGTGTGCGACGTGGCCCTGCCCGGCCCCGCTGCGGAGGGTTCCGCCGTGGGAGACCCCACAGCGGGGAGTTCCGCCGCCGGTCCGGGAACCGCGGCGGGCGGGGGCGCAGTCCTGGAGGGAACGGGGCCGGTCCGGGCACCGGCAGGGGCGACGGTCGATGCGGCGCCGCCGGGGGAGTCGCTGTCAAGTCGGGGGCTGGCACAATGATGTGCGAAACCACCCGATCAGCAGGAGGACCCACGGTGACCACCGCAGGCCCGTCGCCGCGCGCGCGATCGACTCGGCAGCGCACCGCCGTCTCGGCGGTCCTGGACGAGATTGAGGACTTCCGCAGCGCGCAGGAACTGCACGACATGCTCAAGCACCGGGGCGACTCGGTGGGTCTGACCACCGTCTACCGCACGCTGCAGTCCCTGGCCGAGGCCGGTGAGGTGGACGTGCTGCGCACCGCCGAGGGCGAAGCGGTCTACCGGCGGTGCAGCAGCGGGCACCACCACCACCTGGTGTGCCGGCACTGCGGGGCGACCGTCGAGGTCGAGGGCCCCGCGGTCGAACGCTGGGCCAACGCGGTCGCCGCCGAACACGGGTTCAGCGACATCGCGCACACCCTGGAGATCTTCGGCACCTGCGGCGACTGCGCCGCCAAGCAGCAGCAGCAGGAGGAGTAGGCACCACCGCGGTCCGGCGGCGGACGCCGCCGCCCGGCCCGGGCAACGGGTGAGGGCCCGGATCGGAACAGTCCGATCCGGGCCCTCGCCCGTACTCCCCGCACCCCCGCGTCTCCTGCGGTTCCCCCGTCCGTCTCCCGCAGCCGGTCAGCGCTGCGGCGGGACCTCGGCGCCGACCTCGTTGGGGAGGGCGCCGCCGAAGCGGCGGTCGCGGCGGGCGTACTGCTCGCAGGCGCGCCACAGGTCGCGGCGGTCGAAGTCCGGCCAGAGCACGTCCTGGAAGACCAGCTCCGCGTAGGCGGACTGCCAGGCGAGGAAGTTGGAGGTGCGCTGCTCGCCGCTGGGGCGCAGGAACAGGTCGACGTCCGGCATGTCCGGGTAGTAGAGGTACTTGGCGAACAGCTTCTCGTTGACCTTCTCCGGGTTGAGCTTCCCGGCGGCGACGTCGCGGGCGATGGCCAGCGCGGCGTCGGCGATCTCGGCCCGGCCGCCGTAGTTGACGCAGAAGTACAGCGTCATGGCGTCGTTGTTCTTGGTCTGCTCCTGGGCGACCTGGAGCTCCTGGACCACGCTCTTCCACATCTTCGGCATCCGGCCGACCCAGCGGATCCGGATGCCCATGGCGTCCATCTCGTCGCGACGGCGGCGGATCACGTCCCGGTTGAAGTTCATCAGGAACTTCACCTCCTCCGGGGAGCGCTTCCAGTTCTCGGTGGAGAACGCGTACAGCGAGAGGTTCTTGACGCCGATCTCCAGGCAGCCGCGCAGCACGTCGAGGACGACGCCCTCACCGACCCGGTGTCCCTCGGTCCGGGGCAGGCCGCGCTCCTTGGCCCAGCGGCCGTTGCCGTCCATGACCACCGCGACGTGTTCGGGAACCAGCTCGCCGGGGATCTTCGGCGGCCTGGCGCCGCTCGGGTGCGGGGCCGGAGTCTCGTACGTCCGCTTGCTGCCGAACAGCCGTCGCGCGACCATGCTCACTTCTCCACGTATCTCATCGAGCGGATGCCCCGCTCCAGGTGCCACTGCAGGTAGGCGGCCACCAGCCCGCTGCCCTCGCGCCAGTACCGCGGCTCGCAGCCGTCGGCGGTCTGCCAGTCTCCGGAGAGCAGCGCGCCGAGCAGTACCAGTGTCTCAGGGGAGGGTACGGCACTTCCGGGCACCCGGCAGTCGCCGCACAGCACGCCACCGGCCTGGAGGGAGAAGAAGCGGTTGGGGCCGGGCAGCCCGCAGCGGGCGCAGTCGGTGAAACTCGCCCCGTAGCCGTTGACGGCGAGCGAGCGCAGCAGGAAGGCGTCCAGCACCAGGTGCGACTGGTGGGTGCCGGCCGCCAGCGTGCGAAGGGCGCCGACCAGCAGCAGGTACTGCTGGACGGCGGGCTGGCCCTCGTTCTCGGCGAAGCGCTCGGCGGTCTCCAGCATCGCGGTGCCGGCGGTGTAGCGGGCGTAGTCGTCGACGATCCGGGCGCCGTAGGGGGCGATGGTCTCCACCTGGGTGCACAACGGCAGGGTGCGGCCGACCAGTTCGCTGCCGCGGCTGAAGAACTGGATGTCGACGTGTGAGAACGGTTCGAGGCGGGCGCCGAACTTCGACTTGGTCCGGCGCACTCCGCGGGCCACCGCCCGGACCTGGCCGTGCTGGCGGGTCAGGAAGGTGATGATCCGGTCGGCCTCGCCGAGCTTCTGGGTGCGCAGCACGATGCCGTCGTCGCGGAAGAGACTCATGGTGGAACCCATTGTCCCGCACCCCGCCGACAGCCCGGCCCCGAAAGCCCGGGCCCCGGGCCCCGACGGCCCGGGCCCCGGCGGCCCGCCGGGGACGGGCCCGAGGGCGGCGCAGCCGTGAACCCGCACCGGGGTTGTGGGGCTTTCGCCCGTGCGGTGCGGGACACGGCGGGCCCGGGAGGGGGGTGTACGGGCCCGGCTCATGGATGGGGCGGAGAGAAGAAGTCGCGGGAAGGGGGTCAGTGCGGGGTGCGGGTGGCCGCCTCCAGCAGCCGGTCCACCTGCGGGGCGGTGAGGCGCAGGCAGCGGCCGACCACGGCGAGCGCGGCCCGCTCCTGCGGGAGGTAGCGGCCGTCGGCGAGGGCGATCACGGCGCCGAGGGTGAGCAGGCGCTCGCGGCCCTGGACGGCCAGGTGCGGGGCGAGCGGTTCGAGCGCGGCGTGCAGTTCGACGGCGAGTCCGCCGCCCTCGACGTCCACGTCCAGCGGGTCGCCGCCGCCGTGCCCGGAGAGCGCGGCGAGCGCGGCCAGCACCTGGGCCTCGCCGCAGTCGTCGAACCCGGCTTCCTTGATCACCGCGCAGGCGGCCTCCCGCCCACCGCGCCCGGCGGTGCCGCCGGCGGCGAGCGCGGCCAGCGCGACGGTGTACTGGGCGTCGCGGAGCATCGCGCCGAGCCGGACCGAGGTCAACTGCTCCAGGGCGTCGACCCCGTAGCGGCCGCGGCAGGAGGTGCACTGGACGCTGCGGGCCACGCCGCCGAGCGGCAGCACCGGCGTCCCGAGCAACCGCAGCCACCGCCGGCCGTGTTGCCGGCGGTAGTTGCGGTCTCCGCCGCAGCCCGGGCAGAAGAATTCACCGAGGACATCCGTCCGCCACCGAGGGCGAACACCCCACAACCCTGTCACGGCGCCACTCCCCAGACATGGCAGGCGGCCTGCACATCAGTGGGCAGGTCACGCGACCGGACGCCGGAGTCGTCCCACCGACCCCGGTTCCGGTCCGACGATGTTGCCACGGTTACCGGCTCGTGTCAGCACCCTGAACGGGTGCCGAGGGGAAAATTTGTGACCGGGGACACATGTGATCGACGACACGGCCCGAGCACCCGCGGGGCGGGCCGGACGCTTCCTGACGATTGGTCAACTACCGCGAGGGAAAGGCCGGATGGGCCGCCGGAGGAGGACGGGCGGGCCGGAAACCCCCGAGGGGCCCGCCGGTGGCGGGCCCCTCGGTGCGGGCGCGGGCGCCGGAGCGGCGGGCGCCCGGACGGCGTCAGTCGCGCTGGGCCGACCGGTTGACGGCGCTGATCAGGGCCTTCAGCGAGGCCAGCACGGTGTTGGAGTCGATGCCCACGCCCCACAGCACCTTGTCGCCGACGGCGCACTCGACGTACGCGGCGGCCTGGGCGTCGCCGCCCTCGCTCAGCGCGTGCTCGGCGTAGTCCAGGACGCGGACGTCCACGCCGATCGAGGCCAGCGCGTTGACGAACGCGGAGACCGGGCCGTTGCCGCTGCCGGTCAGGGTGACCGGGGTGCCGTCGACGACGGCCTCGGTGCTCAGCGCGTCGCGGCCGTCCTCGGTGGTCAGGCTGCGGGAGCCGCTCAGCGAGATCCGGCCCCACGGGTTGGCCGGGGTCGGCAGGTACTCGTCCTGGAAGACCGCCCAGATGTCGGCGGGGGTGACCTCGCCGCCCTCGGCGTCGGTCTTGGCCTGGATGATCTTCGAGAACTCGATCTGCATCCGGCGCGGCAGGTCCAACTTGTGGTCGTTCTTCAGCACGTAGGCGATGCCGCCCTTGCCGGACTGCGAGTTGACCCGGATGACCGCTTCGTAGCTGCGGCCGACGTCCTTCGGGTCGATCGGCAGGTAGGGCACGCCCCAGGTGTACTCGGAGACCGGGACGCCGGCGGCGGCCGCGTCGGCCTCCAGGGCGTCGAAGCCCTTCTTGATCGCGTCCTGGTGCGAGCCGGAGAAGGAGGTGAAGACCAGGTCGCCCGCGTAGGGGTGGCGCTCGGCCACCGGCATCTGGTTGCAGTACTCGGCGGTGCGGCGGATCTCGTCGATGTCGGAGAAGTCGATCATCGGGTCGACGCCCTGGGAGAACAGGTTCATCCCGACGTTGACCAGGTCCAGGTTGCCGGTGCGCTCGCCCTGCCCGAACAGGCAGCCCTCGACGCGGTCGGCGCCGGCCATCACGGCCAGCTCGGCGGAGGCGACGCCGGTGCCCCGGTCGTTGTGCGGGTGGGTGGACAGGCAGACGAACTCGCGGCGCGACAGGTTCCGCGACATCCACTCGATCTTGTCGGCGTAGACGTTCGGGGTGGAGCGCTCGACGGTGGTCGGCAGGTTCAGGATGATCTCGCGGCCCTCGCCGGGCTGCCAGACGTCCATCACCGCCTCGCAGACCTCCAGCGCGTAGTCCAGCTCGGTGTCGATGAAGATCTCCGGCGAGTACTCGTAGCCGAAGACGGTCTCGTCGCCCAGGACCTTCTCGGCGTACTCCATCACCAGGCGGGTGCCGTCCACCGCGATGGCCTTGATCTCTTCCTTGCCGGCCCGGAACACCACCCGGCGGAACAGCGGCGAGGTCGCGTTGTACAGGTGGACGGTGGCCCGCGGGGCGCCCTTCAGCGACTCGACGGTGCGCTCGATCAGGTCCTCGCGGGCCTGGGTCAGCACCGAGATGGTGACGTCCTCCGGGATCGCGCCCTCTTCGATCAGCGAGCGGACGAAGTTGAAGTCGGTGGCGCCGGACGACGGGAAACCGACCTCGATCTCCTTGTAGCCCATCTTCACCAGCAGGTCGAACATCTTGCGCTTGCGGACCGGCGACATCGGGTCGATCAGCGCCTGGTTGCCGTCCCGCAGGTCGGTGGAGAGCCAGCGCGGGGCCCGGGTGATGACCTTGGACGGCCAGGTGCGGTCCGGCAGGTCGACGGTGCCGAAGGGTACGTACCGCTGGAAGGGCATCCCCGAGGGCTTCTGCTGCACGGTGGTGGCGGTGATCGGGGTCGGACGGTCGACGAACGCGCGGGCGACGGAGGACTGTTCGGTCATGGGTGAGGCTCTCGGCTTCCCTTGTCGAAGGCGGTCTGCGGTCGGGGGCAGGAACACCCGACTCGGCCGACTGAATGCGCCGCGAAGATCACGCTGGACGCAACACGACTCCCCGCGGCGAGGGGGCCGGCCTTCACTGGACTACAGGCCCTCGCCGCGGCAGCTAAGAAGGAGCAGCCGGATGCGCATGATGCCGCCACTGTAACAAGAGCGGACGGGCCGACGCAGTGAGCCCCGCCACGATCCCACCCACTGAGACGGCCCCGGAGAGCCTCCCGACGGCCCCGGCGGCACCCGCCACCCCGCTGGCAGGCGGGCCGGGCTCCGGCCCGGAGCCGGGCCGCGCAGACCTGCGGAGAGCCGGGAAGGACCCGCGAGGAGTTGGTGAAAAGCCTCGGCAAATTCCTCCGGTGCGTAGCACACTGACAACCATGCGTATCCAGGTCACCCGCACCGGCGGGTTCGCCGGTCTGCTCCGGTATGCCGAGATGGACACCACGGAGCGCCCGGACGCCCCGCACGTGCACGCCCTGGCCCGCGAGGCGGTGGCCGGCGGGCTGCGCGCGCCCGCGTACGGCGTGCCCGACGGCTTCCACTACGAGATCACCGTCGACGGCCGCACCGTCCACTGCGCCGACCCGAAACTCACCGACTCCCAGCGCGAACTGGTGAGCCTGGTGCTCCGCGAAGGCGCCTGACGGTTCGTCAACCAGCACCCGGAGAAGGGGAGTTCAGATCCACCCGTCCAACGAGGCGAGGAAGCCCGCCGGGTCGTCGCGGTGGATGCTGTGCCCGGCGCCCGGCACGGTGCGCACCTCGAAGCCGCGGCGGCGCAGCTCGGCGGCCTCCTCGTCCGACACCAGCCCGCTGGGGTCGGCGAGCTGGACGAGCGAGGGGACGGCCGGGGCGTCCGGCAGCGCGGACAGCTCGGGGTGCGCCCACAGGCCGAGCGCGGTGTCGGTGTCCCAGAGCGCGAGCGCGGCGAGCTCGGCGTCCACGTCCTCGACCGGCCAGCCGGGGTGCATGCTGGTGATGAACTGCCTGGTCCCGAAGCGCTTGAAGCCGACGAACGGCTCCGGACCGAGCCCAGGGCGGTCGTAGACGAACGCGGGGTCGCTGTAGACCGCCCGGGCGGGCTTCAGCCGCTCGACGGCCCGCCAGAGCGCCAGCGCGCCCATCGAGTGGCCGATCGCCACGTCCGCCCCGGCGGGTAGGGTGTCGACCAGGTCATCGGCGAACTGCTCGGGCCCGTACCGCTCGCGCGGGCTCTCCCCGGTGCCGCGCGGGGAGACGCCGTGGCCGCGCAGGTCGACGGCGATCACCCGGTAGCCGCGCGCGGCGAGTTCGGGGCCGATCAGCCGCCAGGTCCGGTGGTCGGCCTGGATGCCGTGGATCAGCAGGGCGGTGCGTTCTCCCCCGCCCCACTCGTGGGTGTGCAGTTCCATCCCGACCGGCCCCTCCCCTTACGACGCTCCGTCAGAAGCCGAGCTTACGCAGCTGCTTGGGGTCGCGCTGCCAGTCCTTGGCCACCTTGACGTGCAGGTCCAGGTAGACCGGGGTGCCCAGGAGCGCCTCGATCTGCTTGCGGGCGGTGGTGCCGACGTGCTTGAGCCGGGAGCCCTTGGCGCCGATCACGATGGCCTTCTGGCTCTGCCGCTCGATGTACACGTTGGCGTGGATGTCCAGCAGCGGGCGGTCGGCGGGCCGGCCCTCGCGCGGGATCATCTCCTCGACCACAACGGCCAGCGAGTGCGGCAGCTCGTCGCGGACGCCCTCCAGCGCGGCCTCCCGGATCAGCTCGGCGACCATGGTCTGCTCGGGCTCGTCGGTGAGGTCGCCGTCCGGGTACAGCGGCACGCCCTCGGGCAGCAGCTTGGTCAGCAGCTCGCCCACCAGCTCGACCTGCTGGTCGCCGACGGCGGAGACCGGGATGATCTCGGCCCACTCGATGCCGAGCTCGGCGCCCAGCTGGTGGACGGCGATCAGCTGCTCGGCGAGCCGCTTGGAGTCGACCAGGTCGGTCTTGGTGACGATCGCGACCTTCGGCGTCTTGCGGATCTCGGCGAGCTCCTTGGCGATGAACTTGTCGCCGGGGCCGAGCTTCTGGTCGGCGGGCACGCAGAAGCCGATCACGTCGACCTCCGCCCAGGTGGTGCGGACCAGGTCGTTGAGTCGCTCGCCGAGCAGGGTGCGGGGCTTGTGCAGCCCGGGCGTGTCCACCAGGACGAGCTGGGAGTCGGGGCGGTGCACGATGCCGCGCACGGTGTGCCGGGTGGTCTGCGGACGGTCGGAGGTGATCGCGACCTTCGTCCCGACCAGGGCGTTGGTCAGGGTCGACTTGCCCGCGTTGGGACGGCCGACAAAACACGCGAACCCGGAGCGGTACGGGGAGGAAGGGGCATTCATGACACCCATTGTCGCCGATCCCCGGAGCCGACCCGGTCATCGGGCGTTCAGTCGGCCTTCTTGCCACCGGTGATCGCGCCGACCAGGACGAAGGCCAGCAGGGTCAGGGTGCCGGCCAGCCACCACGGGGACCCGGTCTCGTGCCAGCGCCCGAAACCCATGACGCAGAGCAGCAGTCCGCAGAAGAACGCCGCGACGCCCATGTCCCGTCCCCTCCCTCGCCGGGACGAGATCCCAGCCGGTGCGATTATCGCACCCAGCGGGAGTCGCAGGGAGGGCCGACGGTGCCCCGGACACCCCTGCCCGGGGCACTTCCCGCCCGCGGGCTCACTCGGCCGCCGCGGCCACCTTCAGCGCCCCGTCCGGCCCGGCCAGCAGCACCGGCGTCCCGGCCCCGCCCAGGTCCCGCACCGCGGCCAGGTCGCCCGCGGCCGGCGCGTCCGCCTCGGACACCACCGCGGCCGCCTCCAGGCCCTTCGCCCCGCTGGCCACCGCCATCGCCACCGCGGTCTGCAGCGCGCTCAGCTTCAGCGACTCCAGCGCCACCGTGCCGGCCACGTACGTCCGCCCGGTCTCGTCCCGGACCGCCGCCCCCTCGGCCACGCCGTTGCGGGCCCGGGCCGAGCGGGCCAGCGTGATGATCTTCTTGTCCTCGGGGTCCAGCTCGGAAATCTCGGTCATGGCCCGAGCATAGGCCGTGCCGGACCGACCGACCGGCGCCGCTCAGCCCTTGAGCAGTGCCCCTTCCCCGGCCGGTACGAACGCCGCGAGGGCCGCGTCGATCCGGCCCAGCACCGCGGCGTCCAGGGCCAGCTCCGCCGCGGCCTGGTTCTCCCGGATGTGCGCGGGGGTGCGGCTGCCCGGGATCGGCACCACGTGGTCGTCCTGGTGCAGCAGCCAGGCCAGCGCCAGCTGGCCGGGGGTGACGCCGAGTTCCGCGGCGATCGCGCGCAGCGGGGCGTACCGGTCGTTGTTCGCGGCCAGGTTCTCGGCGGAGAACCTGGCGTGGTTGCGCCGGAAGTCGTCCTCGGCGACCTGCCGCACGGTGCCGGTCAGGAAGCCGCCGCCGAGCGGGCTCCAGGCCACCACGCCGACGCCCAGCTCGCGGGCGGCGGCCAGCAGTTCCGGGTCGATCGGCTGCCACATCGACCACTGGGTCTGCACCGCCGCGACGGGGTGCACCGCGTGCGCGGCCCGCAGCTGCGCGGCCGTCACGTTGGAGACGCCCAGGTGCCGTACCAGCCCGTCGGCGATCAGCTCGGCGACCGCGCCGACGGTGTCCTCGAACGGCACCTGCGGGTCCGGGAAGTGCGGGTAGTACAGGTCGATCACCTCGGTGCCGAGGTTGCGCAGCGACTGCTCCGCGTAGCCGCGCACGTGCGCGGGCTCGCAGTTGACCGCCAGCTCGCCGAACGCGAAGTGCACCGGGAAGCGGTGCGGCTCGGCGCCCGCCGGCACCCGGAAGCCGAACTTGGTGGCCAGCAGCACCTCGTCCCGGCGCCCCCGCACGGCCCGGCCGACCAGCTGTTCGTTGTGCCCGTCGGCGCCGTAGCCGTCCGCGGTGTCGATCAGCCGGGCCCCGGCGTCGATCGCGGCCCGCAGCGCGTCCTGCCCGCGCCGCTCGTCGGTCTCGCCGTACACGCCGGGCGAGAGCACCATCGCCCCGAACCCGATCGGCGGGCCGGCCAGCGCTCCCAGTGTGCGTTCCGTCATCACGGTTCCCCCTCCGGACGGACTGCGGCCCGACGGACCTGACGGTCCGTCGGGCCTTGGCGGTCCCACTCTACGACGGGGCGGTCAGTGCCCGGTCGGTTTCGGCGGGCCCGGGCGGAGCACCTTCACCAGCGCGGGCGGGCCGTCCGGGAGGGCGTCGTCGTCGGAGTGGCGCTCCTTCCAGTACGGGTTGTCCTGCGGCAGGTGGCTGCCGACCCGGCCGTACATGCCGAAGGTCAGGACCACGAAGCCGAACACGAAGCTGAAGATGACGTTGGAGATGTGGAAGGCGAGCCGGTTGGCGCTGGAGTCCAGCACCGTCAGGCCGACGAAGCCGGCCAGCACGAACAGCACGCCCACGATCATGTTGATGTTCGAGGCGGTGTTGCCGCCGATCACCGCGCCCAGGATCAGGATGCCGCCGGCCACCAGCGACAGCACGCTCAGCGCCCCGTTGCTGGACAGGCCGATCACCTCCTTGCCCGAGGTGTTCAGGAAGCCCGGGTGGGCCCCGGTCAGTCCGAGGATGCCGAACACGATCAGGAACAGTCCGCAGAGGCCCGCGCCGTAGCGGTAGACCCTGCCGAGCCGGTGGTCGACCGGGAGTTCGTCGTGCAGTCTCATCGGGTCCTCCCCGCGTGGTCGGAGTGGTCGGAGCGGAGGAACGGCACTTCGTGGAGGTAGAGCGACCCGCACTGCTGGCAGCAGTGCAGCCCGGTGCCCCAGGCCTCCTCCGGCCTGCTCTCGGCGTCCGAGGCGATCTCGGCGCCGCACATGCCGTGCGAGGGGTCGGCGGCACGGACCACGTGCCACCTGGCCACCCCGCCGGCCGGCCCGCTCGGGCCGTACTCCGCGCGCAGTAGATGTGCCATGCCTTCCACGGTGCGCACACCCCGGGCGGCACCGCAAACGGGCCCCGGGACGAACCGTCCCAACCGGTCGCACCGATGGGGACGGCCCGTCCAAGGGCCTGTCCGGGAGCCTGGGTGCCGCGTCAGGCAACCTTCGCCCCGTCGCGGCGCTAGGAGGCGGCCTCCTCGGCCCGCTCCTCGCTCTCCTCGGCGACCCGCACCGGGGTGGCCACCACGGTGCCGATCCGGTTGCGGCGCCCGGCCGAGCTCTCCGCGGTCAGGCCGATCGCGGCCAGCCCGCTGCCCTCCGGCACCGGCACCTCGCACGAGGAGCCCGGGATCGGCACCCGGCCCAGGCACTTGGCCAGCAGCCCGCCGACGGTCTCCACGTCCTCGTCGTCCAGCTCGATGCCGAACAGCTCGCCGAGGTCCTCCACGGTGAGCCGGGCGGTGATCCGGTACGAGCCGTCGCCGAGGTCCTCGACCGGGGCGATCTCCCGGTCGTACTCGTCGGTGATCTCGCCGACGATCTCCTCCAGGATGTCCTCGATGGTGACCAGCCCGGCGGTGCCGCCGTACTCGTCGATCACGATCGCCACGTGCGAGCGCATCTGCTGCATCTCGCGCAGCAGGTCGGCGGCCGGCTTGGAGTCGGGGACGAAGACCGCCGGGCGCATCACCGAGTCGACCTGCTCGGACTCGGCGTCCCGGTTGATGTGGGTGCGGCGCACCAGGTCCTTGAGGTAGACGATGCCGACCACGTCGTCCTCGTTGTCGCCGACCACCGGAATCCGCGAGAAGCCGGAGCGCAGCGCCAGGGTCAGGGTCTGCCGGACGGTCTTGTGCCGCTCGATCATCACCAGGTCGGTGCGCGGCACCATCACCTCGCGCACGATGGTGTCGCCCAGCTCGAAGACCGAGTGCACCATCCGGCGCTCCTCGTCCTCGATCAGGTCGTCCTTCTCGGCCAGGTCGACCAGGGCCCGCAGCTCGGCCTCGGAGGCGAACGGGCCCTCCTTGTAGCCCTTGCCGGGGGTCAGCGCGTTGCCCAGCAGGATCAGCAGCCGCGGGATCGGCCCGAGGATCCTGGCCAGCGGCAGCAGCACCCAGGAGGCCGCGGTGACGGTGCTCAGCGGGTGCTGGCGGCCGATCGTGCGCGGGGAGACCCCGACCGCCACGAAGGACACCAGCACCATCACGCCGAACGCCACCAGCACGGCCTGCCAGGTCTGCTGGAAGCCGCGCACGCAGACCACGGTGACCAGCACCGCGGCGGCCATCTCGCAGGCCACCCGGATCAGCGTCGCCAGGTTCAGGTAGCGGATGCTGTCCGAGGCCAGGGTCAGCAGCCGGCCGGAGCCGCGCCGCCCGGAGCGGACCGCCTCCTCGGCGCGGAACCGGGAGATCCGGGAGATCCCCGCCTCGGCGCACGCGGCCAGCCAGCCGAGCACCACCAGCAGCAGGGCCCCGATCAGGAAGCTCGTACTCTCACCACTCACAGCGGGCCGGCCCTCAGTGGACGGTCGGCGCGGGCGACAGGCCGGACAGGCCGCGGCCGGCCCGCCAGTCGTCCAGGATGCGCTTCTGCAGCGCGAACATCTCGCGCTCCTCGTCGGGCTCCTCGTGGTCGTAGCCGAGCACGTGCAGCACCCCGTGGACGGTGAGCAGCTGCAGCTCCTCGTCCATCGAGTGCTTGGTGGGGGCGGCCAGGCCCTGCTCCTTCGCCACCTCGGGGCAGAGCACGATGTCGCCGAGCAGGCCCTCCGGCAGGTCCTCGCCCTCCTTGCCCGGACGCAGCTCGTCCATCGGGAAGGACATCACGTCGGTCGGTCCTGGCAGGTCCATCCACTGGACGTGCAGCTCCGCCATCGACTCGCTGTCGTAGAGGATCACGGAGAGCTCGGACTGCGGATGGATCCGCATCTGGTCGAGGGCGTAGCGGGCGACGTCGAGGATGGACTCCTCGTCGACGTCCCACCCGGACTCGTTGGCGATGTCGATCGACATGGAGGGCTCAGTACTCAGCTTTCGGTGCGATGGGACTGGCGGGGTGCCCGGGCACCCCGCCGCGGGGCGGGTTTGCGGTCGCCGGACTCCTCGGCCTCCTGCCGGGCGTCCCAGCGTTCGTACGCATCCACGATGCGGCCGACCAGCTTGTGCCGCACCACGTCGGTGCTGGTCAGCACCGAGAAGTGGATGTCGGGCACGTCGGCGAGGATCTCCTGGACGACCTTGAGGCCGGAGCGGGTGCCGCCCGGCAGGTCGATCTGGCTGGTGTCGCCGGTCACGACCACCCGGGAGTTGAAGCCCAGGCGGGTCAGGAACATCTTCATCTGCTCGGGCGAGGTGTTCTGCGCCTCGTCGAGGATGATGAAGGCGTCGTTCAGGGTGCGTCCGCGCATGTACGCCAGCGGGGCCACCTCGATGGTGCCGGCCGCCATCAGCCGGGGGATCGAGTCCGGGTCCATCATGTCGTGCAGCGCGTCGTACAGCGGGCGCAGGTACGGGTCGATCTTCTCGTAGAGGGTGCCGGGCAGGAAGCCCAGCCGCTCCCCCGCCTCGACGGCCGGCCGGGTCAGGATGATCCGGTTGACCTCCTTGGCCTGCAGCGCCTGGACGGCCTTGGCCATCGCCAGGTAGGTCTTGCCGGTGCCGGCCGGGCCGAGGCCGAAGACGATGGTGTGCTTGTCGATCGCCTCGACGTAGCGCTGCTGGTTGACCGTCTTGGGGCGGATGGTGCGGCCCCGGTTGGACAGGATGTTCGCCGTGAACACCTCGGACGGGGCCGGGCTGGCCGGGTCCTCGGCGGCACTCCTGAGCATGGTGATGGAGCGCTCCACGGCGTCCTCCGTCAGGGGTTGGCCGGTGCGCAGCACCAGCATCATCTCGGTGAAGAGCTGCTTGACGAGCGCGACCTCGGCGGGCGAGCCGGTGGCCGTCACCTCGTTTCCGCGGACGTGGATGTCGGCACCCGGGAAGCCCTGCTCGATCACCCGCAGGAGCGAGTCGGCGGCACCCAGCAGGGTGACCATCGGGTGCTTCTCCGGAATGACGATCCGGGTGCTGGTGGACGCCTCGTCGGGGCGCCGCTGTCCGTCGGTTCGGGTCTGCGGTGTGTCAGTCATGGGTCGGCGCTGCGGCCTGCCTCATCCCAATCCGTCGTGTCGTGTGGCTCGGGCTCTCCGGGTCACCAGGGTACGCCGCGCGGGTGTTCGCCGGAGCGGCGCGGCGGCTTCGATGGTGGGGTCTTTCGCCCCGATGTGCGAACGGTTTTCCGCGCCTCGGGGGCCGGGGGCGGCCGACCGCGGTCGGCCGGGGCCGGGCGGCGGCCGACGGTCGACGGCGCGGCGGTCAACGGCGCGGCGGGACGGGGACCCGGGCCAGGTCCTCGGCGACCACGATCTCGCCGTCGAAGTGCCGGGCGGCCTCGGCGAGGTGCCCGGCCAGGTCGGGGTAGCGCTGCGAGAAGTGGGTGAGCACCAGTCGCCGCACCCCGGCCGCGGCGGCCACCCGGGCGGCCTGGGCGGCGGTCAGGTGGCCGTGCTCCTCGGCGAGCGCGGCGTCCTGGTCGAGGAAGGTCGACTCGATCACCAACAGGTCGGCGCCCTCGGCGAGTTCGGCCACGCCGTCGCAGAGCCGGGTGTCCATCACGAACGCGAACCGCTGTCCGGGCCGGACCTCGCCGACCTGCTCCACGGTCACCGTCCGCCCGTCCACCTCGACCCGGCCCTCGCGCTGGAGCACGCCCACCGCGGGGCCCCGCAGGCCGAGTTCGCGCAGCCGCTCGGGCCGCAGCCGGAGGCCGTCCGGCTCGGTCAGCCGGTAGCCGAACGACTCCACGGGGTGCGAGAGCCGCACCGCCTCCAGCGCGAACGGCGCGCCCGGCGCGGGGAGCGGGCCTGAGCCGGCGATCGGGTGCTCGCGGATCTCGGCCGTCGGGTGGTAGGCGCTGGCGTGCCGCAGCCGCTCGAAGAACACCTGCCCGGACGCCGGGTAGTACGCGTCCACCGGGTGCGGCACCCGGTCCAGGTTGATCCGCTGCACCACCCCGGGCAGGCCCAGGCAGTGGTCGCCGTGGAAGTGCGAGACCGCGATCCGGGTGATCCCGGTGGCGCTCGCCCCGGCCAGCAGCATCTGCCGCTGGGTGCCCTCCCCCGGGTCGAACAGCAGCCCCTCGCCGTCCCACCGCAGCAGGTACCCGTTGTGGTTGCGGTGCCGGGTCGGCACCTGGCTGGCGGTGCCCAGGACGACGAGCTCACGCTGCGACAACGCTCAGACCAGTCCCTCGGTGAGCGGCTTCCCGCCCAGCACGTGCACGTGCGCGTGGAAGACCGTCTGCCCGGCCTCCGCACCGGTGTTGAAGATCAGCCGGTACGACTCCAGGCCCTCGCCGCGCGCCGCCTCGCCCGCCTCGGTGAGCAGCTCGGCCGCGATCAGCGGCTCGGCGGCGGCGAGTTCGGCCGCGTTCGAGTGGTGCACCCGCGGGATCACCAGCAGGTGCGTGGGCGCCTGCGGGCTGATGTCCCGGAACGTCAGCGTCCGTTCGGTCCTGCGCACCACGGTCGCCGGGATGTCCCCCGACGCGATCTTGCAGAACACACAGCCCGCCTGCGGTTCGCCGGCCATCTCCCGCGCTCCTCACCTGGATTCGTCACTGGTGCCACGACCTTACAGCGGTCGGCGCACCACGATCCGGTAGGTCCGGTGTTCGCGGTGGTCCTCGTCGAAGTCCCCGCAGGAGCTCCGGCAGTCGTCGACCGTCAGCTCGGTGCCGGAAGGGCGTCCCGGGGGACCGGCCGCCGGGCGGGCGGCCGGTCGTTCGCCGACGGAACGCCCCCCGGGGCCGGTCAGTCCGGGCCGGTCAGTCCGGGCCGGTCAGTCCAGGCCGGGCGCGGTCTTGGCGGGAGTGCGGGCCAGCGACTCCAGGGCGAGCCGGACGGCGGTCTCCAACTGGGGGTCGCGGCCGGCCGCCCAGTCGTGCGGGGCGATCGGCACCTCGACGTCGGGGGTGACCCCGCGGTTCTCCAGTTGCCAGCCGTAACCCTCCAGCCAGAAGGCGTACTTGGGCTGGGTGACCAGCGTCCCGTCGACCAGCGTGTACCGGCTGTCGATGCCGATCACGCCGCCCCAGGTGCGGGTGCCGACCACCGGGCCGATGCCGAGCGCCTGGATCGCCGCGTTGACGATGTCGCCGTCGGAGCCGGAGAACTCGTCGGCCAGCGCCACCACCGGGCCGCGCGGGGCGTCGCCGGGGTAGGGGTCGGGGCGGGCCAGGTCGCGGCCGTGGTTCCAGCCGACGATCCGGCGGGCCAGCTTCTCCACGATCAGCTGGGAGGTGTGTCCGCCGCGGTTCTCCCGCAGGTCCAGCACCACGCCGTCCAGGGACATCTCGAAGCGCAGGTCGCGGTGGAGCTGCGCCCAGCCCGCGCTCTGCATGTCGGGGACGTGCAGGTAGCCGAGCCGCCCGCCGGACAGTTCGCGGACGGCGGCCCGCCGCCCGGCCACCCAGTCGTGGTAGCGCAGCGCCTCCTCGTCGTCGAGCGGCACCACGACGGGGTGCCGCTCGCCGCCGTCCCGGCCGCTGACGGTGAGCTCGACGGGGTGGTCGGCGGTGCCGGCCAGCAGCGGGGCGGGGCCGGTGACGGGGTCGACCGGGCGGCCGTTGACGGCCAGGATCGCGTCGCCGGGGCGGATCGCCGCGCCGGGGGCGGCCAGCGGGGAGCGGGCCCGCGGGTCGGAGGACTCGCCGGGCAGCACCCGGGCGACCCGCCACACCTCGCCGTCGCGCACCAGGTCCGCGCCGAGCCGGCCCTGCTGCCGGGCCGGTTCGGTGCCGCGGCCGGGCGGCAGCACGTACGCGTGCGAGGTGCCGAGCTCGCCGACCGTCTCCCACAGCAGGTCGACCAGGTCGGAGCGGCTGCCGACCCGCTCGACCAGCGGCCGGTAGCGGTCCAGGACGCCCGCCCAGTCGACGCCGGAGAGGTCGGCGCGCCAGAAGTTGTCGCGCATCAGGCGGCCGTTCTCGTCGAACATCTGCCGCCACTCGGCGGCCGGGTCGACGGTGACCCGGACCCGGTCGAGGTCGACCTCGGTCTCCTCGTCCTCCGCGGCCTTCTGGTCGGCGGGCACGATCCGCAGCGCGCCGTCCTCCAACACGGCCAGCCGGGTGCCGTCGCCGCTGACGCCGAAGGTGTCGACGCCGCTGAGCAGTTCCTCCGCCCGGCGCCTGCGCAGGTCGAACCGCTCCAGCGCGGTCCGGGCCGGCTCCTCGTCCAGGGAGGCGGCGCTGTCGCCGAGTTCACCGCTGAACGGGTACCTGGTCCAGAGCACCGCGTCCTTCGCGGCGCGCAGCACCCCGAACCGGCCCGCCTCCACCGGGAACGGCACGATCCGGTCGGCCAGGCCCTCCAGGTCGACCCGGGTGCTCGGCGCGGCCTCCTTCTCCCCGTCCTTGGCGTCCTCCTCCTCGCCGCCGGCCGGCCGCCCGCCGCGCCGCGGGCCGAACGGCGACGGGGTGTCGGCGGCCAGCGTCAGCAGGTACGGGCGGGTGCCGCCGGGGAAGGACAGGTCGAAGGCGTGCTGGTCGTACACCGGGTCGAAGGCGCGCACCGAGAGGAACGCCAGGTGCTTGCCGTCCGCGGTGAAGGCCGGCGAGTAGTCGTGGAAGCGCTGCGGGGTGGCCTCGCTGACGGTGCGCGAGGTCAGGTCGGCGAGCATGACCTGCCGCAGCGACCACGGGCCGAGCACCGGCTGCGACCAGGCCAGCCACCCCGAGTCGGGGCTGAACACCAGGCCGGAGACCTCGCCGTCGCCGCTGCGCGCCAGCTCGTTGACCGCGCCGTCGCTGAGCGCCACCAGCAGCACCCGGCCGTCGTGCGAGGCCACCGCGAGCTGCCGGCCGTCCGGCGAGACCGCCAGGCCGCGGACCCGGCCGAGCCGCCCGGCCGCCAGCCGCCGGCGCTCCGCG
Source organism: Kitasatospora fiedleri (assembly GCF_948472415.1). Lineage (NCBI taxonomy): Bacteria > Bacillati > Actinomycetota > Actinomycetes > Kitasatosporales > Streptomycetaceae > Kitasatospora > Kitasatospora fiedleri. Next base: position 2,525,264 of record NZ_OX419519.1, read on the forward strand.
CCCAGCACCGCCGGGGCGTACTCCAGCGCGTCCTCGCCCTCCGCGTCGGTGACCCACACCGCGCCCTGCGCGCCGTCCTCGCCGGGAACGGCCCGGGCCAGCCGGGCCCGCGCCCCCGGCGTCTCGTCCAGCACCCGGGCCGGGCCCTCCCGGTGGGTCACCCAGTGCACGGTGCCGCGCACCACCACGGCCGCGGCCCGGCCGGTGCGGTCCGGGGCGGCGCTCTCCACCTGCCCGGCGGCGGGCGTCGGGTGCGGCTGCCGCCGGGTGCGCGGCCCGGCCGTCCGGACGTCCAGCCGGCGCGCCCCGGCGCCCTCCAGGTCGTCCAGCAGCCACAGCTCGCCGGCGCTCTGCCAGATCACCCGGGTGCCGTCGGTGGACGCCTGCCGGGCGTAGAACCCGTGGTCCGCCGGGCCGTGCGCCCGCAGGTCGGAGCCGTCCGGGAGGCTGGAGTAGAGCCGTCCGACGCCCTCGTGGTCGGAGAGGAACGCGACCCGGTCGCCGACCCACATCGGGCACTCCAGCTGCCCGTCCAGCTCGGCGTGCAGGCGCTCGAACCGCGCGCCGCCGATCCACAGCTTCCCGGCCCGGCCGCCCCGGTAGCGCTTCCAGTGCGCGGCCTCCCGGTTGTGCGTGCCCAGCAGCACCCGCCCGCCGGCGGCGCCCTCCGGCACCGGTTCGAACGCCAGCGAGCCGATCGGCCCGTACGGCAGCCGGGTCGGCTCCCCGCCGTCCAGCGGCACCGCGAACGCCCAGGTCCGCCGGACGGTCTCCTGCCCCGCGGTGGTGATCGCGATCGGCCGCCCGTCCGCGCTCCACCCCACCAGCGCGGTGGACGGGCTCCCCCAGTACGTCAACCGCCGGGCCGCGCCGCCCTCCACCGGTGCCACGTGCACCTCCGGCGCGCCGTCCCGGGTCGAGGTCCAGGCCAGTGACCGCCCGTCCGGGGCGAACCGCACCGCCCCCGAGGGCGCCTGGTCCGCCGTCAACCGCCAGGCCCGCCCGCCGTCGGCGGGCGCCAGCCAGACGTCGTCCTCGGCGACGAAGGCCACGGCGTCGCCGTGCAGGTGGGGGTGGCGCAGGTAGCCGCGCGTCGATTCCGTCATCCTGCCACCCTAGGCGGCGCGGCTCACGGATCGTCAGAGGTTGCGGGAGCCCGCGACCGGCGGCCGGGGCGGCGCGTCCCGGCTCCCGGCGCCGGGTCCGAGGGAACGGGTCTACCCCCAGCGGCCGGTGCGGCCGAGCAGCAGGGAGCCGGCGGCGACGCCCGCCGTGGAGGTGCGCAGCACGGAGGGGCCCAGCCGGTACGGCGCGGCGCCGGCCTCGGCGAAGGCGGCGAGCTCGTCCGGGGAGACGCCCCCCTCGGGTCCGACCACCAGGACGATCTCGCCCCCGGCCGGGAGCTGCGCGGTGGCGAGCGGCAGCGCGCCCTCCTCGTGCAGGACGGCCGCGAAGTCCGCGGCGGCGAGCAGCGGCAGCAGCTGCCGGGTGGTCACCGGGTCGCCGACCTCGGGGAAGCGCAGCCGGCGCGACTGCTTGCCGGCCTCGCGGGCGGTGGCCCGCCACTTGGCGAGCGCCTTGGCGCCGCGCTCGCCCTTCCACTGGGTGATGCAGCGGGCGGCGGCCCAGGGCACGACCGCGTCGACGCCGGCCTCGGTCATGGTCTCGACGGCGAGCTCGCCGCGGTCGCCCTTGGGCAGCGCCTGGACGACGGTGATCCGGGGCGCGGGGGCGGGCTCGTCGCGGACGGCGGTGACCAGGACGTCGAGGGCGTCCTTGCCGTGCAGCGCGGCGACGGTGCCGTCCGCGCCGCGGCCGCGCCCGTCGGCGAGGGTGAGCACCTCGCCGGGCTCCAGGCGCTTGACGGCGACGGCGTGCCGGCCCTCGGGGCCGTCCAGCCGGACGGTGGCGCCGGGGGCGGCCCCGGTCAGGTCGTCGACGACGAACACCGGTGCGGTCATCGGTACAGCAGCCCTCTCAGCAGTGGGTCGTCCGGCGGAACGGGCCGGGAGCGGCGAGGTCCTCGACCTCGCCGCTCCCGGCCCGGGAGGCCCCTCCGGTGCGGGAGGGGCGGGTCTCACCGGCCGTTGAAGGCGTCCTTCAACCGGGAGAACAGGCCCTGCTGGCCGGGCGCGAACTGCCCGGACGGACGCTCCTCGCCGCGCAGCAGGGCGAGCCGCCGCAGCAGGTCCTCCTGCTCCGGGTCGAGCTTGGTGGGCGTCTGCACCTCGACGTGCACTATCAGGTCACCCCGGCCGCCGCCGCGCAGGTGGGTGATGCCGCGGCCGTGCAGCGGGATCGACTGGCCGGACTGGGTGCCGGGCCGGATGTCGACCTCCTCCAGGCCGTCCAGGGTCTGCAGCGGCACCTGGGTGCCGAGCGACGCGGCGGTCATCGGGATGGTGACGGTGCAGTGCAGGTCGTCGCCGCGCCGCTGGAAGGTCGGGTGGCTGGTCTCGGCGATCTCCACGTACAGGTCGCCGGCGGGGCCGCCGCCGGGGCCGACCTCGCCCTCCCCGGCCAGCTGGATGCGGGTGCCGTTGTCGACACCGGCCGGGATCTTGACCGTGAGGGTGCGGCGGGCGCGGACCCGGCCGTCGCCGGCGCACTCGGGGCACGGGGTGGGGACGACGGTGCCGAAGCCCTGGCACTGCGGGCAGGGGCGGGAGGTCATGACCTGGCCCAGGAAGGACCGGGTGACCTGGGAGACCTCGCCCTTGCCGCGGCACATGTCGCAGGTCTGCGCGGAGGTGCCGGGCGCGGCGCCCTCGCCGTTGCAGGTGGTGCAGGTGACGGCGGTGTCGACCTGGAGTTCCTTGGTGGTGCCGAACGCGGCCTCCTCCAGGGTGATCTCCAGCCGGATCATGGCGTCCTGGCCGCGGCGGGTGCGCGAACGGGGGCCGCGCTGGCCGGTCGCGGCGCCGAAGAAGGCGTCCATGATGTCGGAGAAGCCGAACCCGGCCGCGCCCGCGCCGAAGCCGCCCGCGCCGCCGCCGTTCGGCGACAGCGGGTCGCCGCCGAGGTCGTAGACCTGACGCTTCTGCGGGTCGGAGAGCACCTCGTAGGCGGCGTTGATCTCCTTGAACCGCTCCTGCGTCTTCGGGTCCGGGTTGACGTCCGGGTGCAGTTCACGGGCGAGGCGCCGGAACGCCTTCTTGATCTCGTCCTGCCCCGCGTCGCGTCGGACGCCGAGTACCGCGTAGTAGTCCGTGGCCACCAAATGCTCCGGTTTGTTCCGCCTCTAGAAGTGCCTGCGACAGCACGCTGCTTGTTGCGCCGTTCCGCTGCGGCCGCGCCGTTACGACTCCGCCAGGATCTGGCCGACGTACCGTGCCACCGCGCGCACCGCCCCCATTGTGCCCGGGTAATCCATCCGGGTCGGACCGATCACTCCCAGCTTTGCCACGCTCTGGTCGCCCGAACCGTAACCGACCGAGACCACCGACGTGGAATTGAGCCCCTCGTGCGCGATCTCGTGGCCGATCCGGACCGTCATCGCCGAGTCCGCCGTCTCGCCCAGCAGGCGCAACAGCACCACCTGCTCCTCCAGCGCCTCCAGGACCGGCCGGATGGTGAGCGGGAAGTCATGGCCGAAACGCGTCAGGTTGGCGGTGCCCGCCAGCATGATCCGTTCCTCGTTCTGTTCGGCCAGCGCCTCGAACAGGACCGTCAGCACGGTGCTGACGGCGGGCCGGTCGGCGGGCTCGAAGCTCGCCGGCAGGTCCTCCAGGACGGTCGGCACCTCGGGCAGCCGGCAGCCGCCCGCCATGCCGTTGAGCCTGGCCCGCAGGTCGCCGAGCAGGGCCTCGCCGACCGGGGCCGGGCAGTCGGCCATGCGCTGTTCGACCCGGCCGGTGTTGGTGATCAGCACCAGCATCAGCTTGGTCGGGGTGAGCGACACCAGTTCGATGTGCCGCACGGTGGAGCGGGTCAGCGACGGGTACTGGACCACCGCGACCTGCCGGGTGAGCTGGGCGAGCAGCCGCACCGTCCGGGCCACCACGTCGTCCAGGTCGACCGCGCCCTCCAGGAAGTGCCGGATCGCCCGGCGCTCGGGGGCGGTCATCGGCTTGACCTCGGCGAGCCGGTCGACGAAGAGCCGGTAGCCCTTGTCGGTGGGGATCCGGCCCGCGCTGGTGTGCGGCTGGTGGATGTACCCGTCGTCCTCCAGCGCGGACATGTCGTTGCGGACCGTGGCCGGGGAGACGCCGAGGTTGTGCCGCTCCACCAGGGCCTTGGAGCCGACCGGCTCCTCGGTGCCCACGTAGTCCTGGACGATCGCCCGGAGCACCGCGAGGCGCCGCTCGTCGAGCGGACGGGCGGTCGGGCGCGTGTCGATCAGTCGGCCGTCGGGCTTGCCGTCGTCCGGCATGGGGCACGCACCTCCGTCGTCGTCCGTTGACCCGGTGTCTGACCCGGCTTGGCACTCCACTGGTCAGAGTGCCAGGACCGTACCTGCCAGTGTACGGCCCGGGCCTGACGGCAGGAACGGTCCGCCCCCGTGATCCTCGACCGAAGGACCGGCGACGCGCCCGGGACGTGTCGCTTTCCCACCGAATTCCCATCGTTTCGGATGGTGCCCGCGGGGCCGCCCGGTGGCAGCATCGAAGGCGAGCGGGGCGGACGGCGCGGCAGCGCGGTCCGGCACCGCGCGAGGCACGAGGAGGAGCAGCGATGTCGGTGCCACAGCACTCCAGGTTCACCCCCGACCGCGGGCTGACCGGCCGGATGGTCACCACCATGTTCCTGATCGGGCTGGTCTACGTCGGCTTCACCGGCCTGCTGATCGTGCTGCTGCGCGGCGCCTGGCCGCTGGTGGTGCTGATCTCCGGCGGCCTGTTCGTCGCGCAGTTCTGGTTCTCCGACAAGATCACCGAACGGGCGATGGGCGCCCACCAGGTCACCCCCGAGCAGTACCCGCAGCTGCACGGCGCGGTCGACCGGCTGTGCGCGCTGGCCGACATGCCCAAGCCGCGGGTCGCGGTCGCCGACAACGACATGCCCAACGCCTTCGCCACCGGCCGCAACCCGCAGAACGCGGTGATCTGCGTGACCACCGGCCTGCTGCGCCGGCTGGAGCCGGAGGAACTGGAGGGCGTACTGGCCCACGAGCTGTCGCACGTCGCGCACCGGGACGTCGCGGTGATGACGGTGGCCGGGTTCCTCGGCGTGCTGGCCGGCGCGATGACCAGGATCGCCCTGTACGGCGGCATGATGGGCGGCGGCAACCGCAACAGCAACGACCAGAACGCGGCGATCGCCATGGTGCTGATCCCGCTGGCCTCGATGGTGGTCTACGCGATCAGCTTCCTGCTCACCAGGCTGCTGTCCCGCTACCGCGAGCTGGCCGCCGACCGGGCCGCCGCCCAGCTGACCGGCCGGCCCGCCGCGCTGGCCTCGGCGCTGACCAAGGTGACCGGGCAGATCGGCGCCATCCCGACCAAGGACCTGCGCAAGGCCCAGCCGTACAACGCCTTCTACTTCGCCCCGGCGCTGAGCGCCAGGGAGACCGCCTCCCAGCTGCTCTCCACCCACCCCTCGCTGGAGCAGCGCCTCGCCCAGCTGCGGAAGGTCTCCGACGAGCTCGGGCACTGAGCCCGCCCCCGCCGGAGCCACCCACCTCGGCCACCGCAGTCACGGAAATCACCGAAGTCACTCGAAGTCACTCCAAGTCACCGAAGAAGGAGCTCGCGGCGTGGGATTCCTGGACGCCCTGTTCGGCCGGACCAAGCCGGTGAAGCCCGACCTCGACCAGCTGTTCGGCATCCCGTCGGCGGCGCTGACCCTGCAGGCCGCCAAGGGGTTCCTCCCGACCGGCCTGGGCTCGGTCTGCTTCGCCGCGGTCGAGGGCGCGGCCTTCACCGAGGTGCAGCAGCAGGTGCGGGCGCTGCTGGACGCGGACACCGGGCGCGGCGGCGTCCCCGTCGAGGCGTCCCGGGACGGGTACGGGTACTCCTGGCTGCTCTCCCGGCACACCCCCGAGGAGCTGCCCGACCTGGTCAACGACCTGCACGCGGTCAACAGCGAGCTGGAGGCCAACGGCTTCGGGCCGCAGCTGCTCTGCTCGCTGGTCGCCTTCCGGGACGCCGAGGGCCGCTCGCTGGCCCTGGTGTACCTGTACAAGCGCGGCACCTTCTACCCGATGTGCAAGGTCGCCGGGCAGGAGAAGCGGGACAACCCGCTGGAGATCGAGGTCTCCCACCTGCTCCGCGACGACCTGCGGATCGAGCCGGACCTCTCCCGCTGGTTCCCGGTCTGGGGCGCGCCGGGCCTGGCGGACTGACCCCCGTCAGTGCGCCCGGGCCCGGTACGCCTGCACGGCGGCGTCCAGAACGGTCTGCAGGTCGTCGGTCGGCCGGTCGGTGCCGGCCTGCTGCACCGTCAGGACCACGTCGCCGAACCGGACGAACGCGGTCTCGTCGACCCACGGGTGGACGCCGTCGGGCGGCGGCATCGAGGTGATCCGCACCCGCAGGCTGTCGCCGACCTGGATCGCGGTCGCGCTCTCCTGCAACACCGAGCCGTCCACCAGCACCGTGCTGAAGTCCGCGCAGCGTCCGACCGCCGCACGAACCGCGTCCAGGGCGGCGGCCGCCCGTCCGAACGGGTAGCGGTCGAGCACCTCCTGCCCGCCCCAGCCGAAGTCGTCGTCGCCGACGGGTTGGCGCTCCAGGCCCACCGCGACGTCCTCCAACGGCTTGGCGTGCGTGGTCAGGAAGGACGTGATGCCCAGCTCGGAGCAGGGCATCGACTCCAGCGGCTCGGTGTTCGGCACGTAGGTGGAGGCGGCGCGCGGCGCGCGGGTGGTGGTCGACTCCACCTCCGAGGTGTTCAGGGTGAAGCCCTTCGGCAGCAGGTCCGCCGTCAGCAGGCCCGCGCGCAGCGACGGCGGCGCCGGATCAGCCTTCTTCGAGCCGTCGGCCGTACAGGCCGTCCCGCCCAGCAGCAGCACTGCGGCGACCGCCGCCACCGGCCGGCGCCCGTTCATCGTTCCGCCCCCGCTCCTGCGTGATCATCGGAGTGTGATCGTCGGGCAATATCCCACACCGGTGGCGGCCTCCCGCTCCCTGGGTGGCACCCGTGACCGACCGGACCGCGCCGGTTCCACCTCGGCGACACCACGGCCGCCCACCTCGACGGCGCCGGGGGCCGGGCCCGCACCTTCGCCCGCCGACGTCCTCGCCACCGCCGCCCCCGCACCCGTGCTGACGCGACGTCGGGCCGACCGGCGTTTCGTAGACTGCGATCCATGCGGAGCAGGGAGTACGGGCCGGATCTGACCCCGCCGTGGAAGCGGCAGCAGCCCGCGCCGGAGGTGGCGGCGGAGCGGGACCTGGTGGTGGAGGAGGCGGCGACCGGGTTCTGCGGGGCGGTAGTGCGCTGCGAGCGGACGGCCGAGGGGTTCACCGTCACGCTGGAGGACCGGTTCGGCAAGCACCGGGTGTTCCCGCTGGTGCCGCGCGGGTTCCTGCTGGAGGGGCGGGTGGTGACGCTGGTGCGGCCCGCCGCGGCGGCGCCGGCCGCGCCGCGCGGTCCGGGGCGCACGGCGTCCGGTTCGGTCGCGGTGCCGGGGGCGCGGGCCCGGGTGGCCCGCGAGTCGCGGATCTACGTCGAGGGCCGGCACGACGCCGAGCTGGTCGAACGGGTCTGGGGCGACGACCTGCGGGTCGAGGGCGTGGTGGTGGAGTACCTGGAGGGCGTGGACGACCTGCCCGCCGTCGTCGAGGCGTTCGCGCCCAGCCCGGGCCGGCGGCTGGGCGTGCTGGTCGACCACCTGCTGCCCGGCACCAAGGAGCACCGGATCGCCGCCCGGGTGACCGGCGAGCACGTCCTGGTGGTCGGCCACCCCTACGTCGACATCTGGCAGGCCGTGAAACCCGCCGGGCTGGGCTTCGCGGCCTGGCCGGAGGTGCCGCGCGGCGAGGTGTGGAAGGAGGGCGTCTGCCGCCGGCTGGGCTGGCCGGTGGACACCCCCGCCGCCTGGAAACGCATCCTCGCCTCGGTCGACGGCTGGAAGGACCTGGAGCCGGAACTGCTCGGCCGGGTCGAGGAGTTGATCGACTTCGTCACGCTGCCGGGCAGCGCCGGGGCCTGAGCCCCGGACCGGGTCAGTCGACCAGGTCGCGGACCACCCCGTCCGCCAACAGCCGCCCGCGCAGGGTCAGCGCGGCCCGGCCCGCCGCGTACGGGGCGGGCTCCAGCAGGCCGTCGGCGAGGGCCCGGTCGGCGGCGGCCCGGCCGTCGGGGGTGAGCAGGTCGAGCGGGCAGCCCTCGGCGAGGCGCAGTTCGAGCAGGATGCGCTCGACCCGGCGGTCCTCGTCGGCCAGCACCTCGCGGCCGAGGGCGGGGGTGCGCCCTCGGCGAGGGCCTGGGCGTACGCGGCGGGGTGCTTGGCGTTCCACCAGCGGACGCCGCCGACGTGGCTGTGCGCGCCGGGGCCGGCGCCCCACCAGTCGGCGCCGGTCCAGTACAGCTCGTTGTGGCGGCAGCGGCCCTCGGGGTGGTGGCCCAGTTGGAGACCTCGTACCAGGCGTACCCGGCGGCGGTCAGCGCCCGGTCGGCCATCAGGTAGCGGTCGGCGTGCACGTCGTCGTCGATCATCGACAGTTCGCCGCGCTTGACCCGGGCGGCGAGGCGGGTGCCGTCCTCGACGATCAGCGAGTACGCGGAGACGTGGTCCGGGCCGGCGCCGATCGCCGCGTCCAGCGAGGCCTGCCAGTCCCGGTCGGACTCGCCGGGGGTGCCGTAGATCAGGTCCAGGTTGACGTGGTCGAAGCCGGCCGCGCGGGCCTCGGCGACGCAGGCCTCGGGGCGGCCGCGGGGTGTGGTGGCGGTCGAGCAGGGCGAGCACGTGCGGGCGGGCGCTCTGCATGCCGAAGGAGATCCGGTTGTAGCCGCCCGCGCGCAGTTCGGCCAGGTAGGCCGGGTCGACGGACTCCGGGTTGGCCTCGGTGGTGACCTCCGCGCCGGGGGCGAGGCCGAACTCCTCGCGCAGCGCGGCCAGCATCCGCACCAGGTCGCGGGCGGGCAGCAGGGTCGGGGTGCCGCCGCCGAGGAAGACCGTCTCGACCGGCAGCTCGGTGTCGCCGAGGACCCGGCGGGCCTGCCGGATCTCGGCGATCACGTTGTCCGCGTAGGTCTCCTGCGAGGCGACCGCGCCGGAGGAGCGCAGTTCGGTGGCGGTGTAGGTGTTGAAGTCGCAGTAGCCGCAGCGGCTGGCGCAGTACGGCACGTGCAGGTAGAAGCCGAACGGCCGCTCGCCGAGTCCGTGCAGGGCGTGGGCGGGCAGCGAGCCGTCGGACGGCACCGGTTCGCCGTCGGGGAGTGCGGAGGGCATGCGTCCATTGTCCGGTAGCGGCCGGCGAAACCCGAAAAGGGTCCGCCGGCCGTACCGGACGGGCGGGGCTCAGGCCTCGTTGGTGCCCGCGTACATCGCGCTGACCTCGTCGGCGTACGTCCGCTCGACCACCGGGCGCTTGATCTTCAGGCTCGGGGTGAGCTCGCCGTGCTCGATGTCCAGGTCGCGCGGGAGCAGCGCGAACTTCTTGATCGTCTGCCAGCGCTGGAGCTCGCCGTTGAGGCGCTTGACGAAGCCGTCGATCAGCTCGACGGTGGCCGGGTCGGCGACCACCTCGGCGTACGGCTTGCCGGCCAGGCCGTGCTCGGCGGCCCACGGCATGATCACCGTCTCGTCCAGGCCGATCAGCGCGGTGCAGTAGTTGCGGCCGTTGCCGATCACCAGGATGTTGCTGACGAACGGGCAGATCGCCTTGAACTTGCCCTCGACCTCGCTGGGCGCGACGTACTTGCCGCCGGAGGTCTTGAACATGTCCTTCTTGCGGTCGGTGATCCGCAGGTAGCCGCCCTCGCCGAGCTCGCCGATGTCGCCGGTGTGGAACCAGCCGTCCGGCTCCAGCACCTCGGCGGTCTGCTCGGGCATCCGGTGGTAGCCGCGCATGACGCCCGGGCCGCGCAGCAGGATCTCGCCGTCCTCGGCGATCCGCACCTCGGTGCCGGGCAGCGGCAGGCCGACGGTGCCGACCCGGAAGTCCTCGGCCCGGTTGACCGTGGAGCCGGCCGAGGTCTCGGTCAGGCCGTAGCCCTCCAGCACCGGGACGCCCGCGCCCTTGAAGAAGTAGCCGATCTCCGGCGCCAGGGCCGCGCTGCCCGACACCGCGCCGCGCAGCCGGCCGCCGAACGCGGCCCGGATCTTGGTGTACACCAGCCGGTCGGCCAGCGAGTGCCGCAGCCGCAGGCCCAGCGGGGCGCTCTCCCGCCCGGTGGCGACCTGGGCGGCCTGGACGGTCTGCGCGTACTCGCGGGCCGTCCCGGCCGCCCACAGGAAGATCTTGTACTTGGCGCCGCCCTCGGCCCGGGCCCGGCCCGCGATGCCGTTGTAGACCTTCTCGAAGATCCGCGGCGCGGAGGCCATCAGGGTCGGGCGGATCACCGGCAGGTTGTGGATGATCCGGTCCACCCGGCCGTCCACCGCCATCACGTGGCCGGTGGCGATCTGGCCGGAGATCAGCGTCTTGCCGAACACGTGCGACAGCGGCAGCCACATGAACTGCACGTCGTCCGCGCGCAGCAGCCCGCTCTCCTCCTGCGCCACGCCCTCGTAGGCCCAGCAGTCGTGCACCAGGCGCACGCCCTTGGGGCGGCCGGTGGTGCCGGAGGTGTAGATCAGGGTGGCGAGCTGCTCCTTGTCGAGCGAGTCGACGGCCTTCTCCACCGCGTCGGGGTGCTCGGCCAGGTAGGCGGTGCCGCGCTCCTCCAGCTCGGCGAGGGTGAGCACGGTCAGACCCTCGGCCTGCGGGACGCCGTCGGCGGGGGCCTCGAACAGGACCACCCACTCCAGCTCGGGCAGCGCGTCCTTCTGCTCGGCGGCCTTGCGCAGCTGGCCCTCGTCCTCGGCGAACAGCGCGCGGCTGCCGGAGTCGGCCAGGATGAACGCGGTCTCGTCGGAGTTGGTGCTCGGGTAGACGGTGGTGGTGGCCGCGCCGGCGCACATGTTGCCGAGGTCGGCGAGGATCCACTCGATCCTGGTCGCCGAGGCGATCGCCACCCGGTCCTCGCGCGGTGCCCAGCGCCATCAGGCCGGCCGCGACCGCGGTGACCGCGGGCGCCCGCCCGGTCAGCGAACCCACTTCGGCAGTAACAAAGGGCACCAGCAGCCTAGGGGGTGGAAAGCCGATCCGTAAGGGGGTGACGTGAGCTGGCACACTCCCAGGTCGGCAGTGCAGCAGCTGCCCGAACGTGAAGCTTTCTCCCCAGTACCCGAAATCGGGATGCGCCCATCCCCTCCGCAGACGAGAGTGTCACGGTGCTTTTCAGACTCCTACGCGCCCATCTGGGCCCCTACTCCCGGGACATCACCCTGCTGGTGCTGCTCCAGCTGGTGTCCACCATCGGCATGCTCTACCTGCCGACGCTGAACGCGGACATCATCGACAGCGGCGTGCTCAAGGGCGACACCGGCTACATCCTGCGGGTCGGCGCGGTCATGGTCGGCGTGTCGCTGGCCCAGGCCGCCTGCTCGATCGGCGCGGTCTACTACGGCGCGCGCACCGCCATGTCCGTCGGCCGGGACGTCCGCGCCGCGGTGTTCTCCCGGGTGCAGGACTTCTCCGCCCGCGAGCTCAACCAGTTCGGCGCGCCCTCGCTGATCACCCGCACCACCAACGACGTCCAGCAGGTGCAGATGTTGGCGCTGATGACCTTCACCCTGATGGTCGCCGCGCCGATCATGTGCGTCGGCGGCGTGGTCATGGCGCTGAACCAGGACGTGCCGCTGTCCGGCCTGCTGCTCGCCGTGGTCCCGCTGCTCGGCGCGGTGGTCACGGTGCTGGTCGGCAAGATGCGGCCGCAGTTCCGCGGCATGCAGACCCGGATCGACGCGGTCAACCGGATCATGCGCGAGCAGATCACCGGCATCCGGGTCATCCGGGCCTTCGTCAAGGACGACCACGAGCGGGCCCGCTTCAGCGGCGCCAACGGCGAACTCGCCGACTACTCGCTGCGGGTCGGCCGGCTGATGTCGCTGATGTTCCCGATCGTGATGGGCGTGGTGAACGTCTCCAGCGTCGCCGTCTTCTGGTTCGGCGCGCACCGCATCCAGAGCGGCGGCATGCAGATCGGCGCGCTCACCGCGTTCCTCTCCTACCTGATGCAGATCCTGATGAGCGTCATGATGGCCACCTTCATGTTCATGATGGTGCCGCGCGCCGAGGTCTGCGCCGAGCGCATCCAGGAGGTGCTGGACACCGAGTCCAGCGTCGTCCCGCCGCTGCGGCCGGTCACCGAGCTGCACGCCCGCGGCACCCTGGAGCTGCGCGGCGTCGACTTCCGCTACCCGGGCGCCGAGGTCCCGGTGCTGCGCGGCATCGACCTGACCGCCCGGGCCGGCGAGACCACCGCCGTCATCGGCTCCACCGGCTCCGGCAAGACCACCCTGCTCGGACTCGTCCCCCGGCTGTTCGACGCCACCGGCGGCACCGTCCTGATCGACGGTGTGGACGTGCGCGAGCTCGACCGCGGAAGCTGTCCGAGATCATCGGCCTCGTCCCGCAGAAGCCGTACCTGTTCTCCGGCACCGTCGCCTCCAACCTGCGCTACGGCAAGCCCGAGGCCACCGATGAGGAGCTCTGGCAGGCGCTGGAGACCGCGCAGGCCGCGGACTTCGTCCGGAAGCTCCCCGAGGGCCTGGACGCCCCGATCGCCCAGGGCGGCACCAACGTCTCCGGCGGCCAGCGCCAGCGCCTGGCGATCGCCCGCGCGCTGGTCCGCAGGCCCGAGGTCTACCTGTTCGACGACTCCTTCTCGGCCCTCGACTACGCCACCGACGCCCGGCTGCGCGCCGCGCTCGCCCGGGAGACCGGGGACGCCACCGTGGTGATCGTCGCCCAGCGGGTCTCCACCATCCGCGACGCCGACCGGATCGTCGTCCTCGACGAGGGCGCCGTCGTCGGCACCGGCACCCACCAGGAGCTGATGGCCGACAACCCGACGTACCGGGAGATCGTGCTCTCCCAGCTCACCGAGCAGGAGGCGGCGTGACCAGCCCCGAGAACCACGGGAACTCCTGGAACCCCGAGAACCCCGAGAACGGCGGGAACCCGGGAACCCCGGAGACGCCGGTAGGCCCGGAGACCCCCGCGCGTCAGGGCCGGGGCACCCCGGAGGCCGCGCGGGCTTCCGGCGGGCCGGACCTGACCAAGACCGGGACGGCCGGGACCTCGGCGGCGTCCGAGACGTCCGAGGCGTCCGGGGCCCCGCCGAGGTGCCCTCCGGTTCGCAGGAGGCGGCGGCCCGGCGCGGCAGCGGCGGACCCGGCCGGTTCATGGGCGCGCAGGGCACCGAGAAGTCGAAGGACTTCGGCGGCTCCGCGAAGCGCCTGCTCGCCCTGCTCGGCCCCCAGCGCAAGCTGCTGTTCACCGTGCTCGGCCTGGGCGTGCTCTCCATCGGCTGCCAGGTGGTCGGCCCCCGGGTGCTCGGCAAGGCGACCGACCTGATCGTGGCCGGGGCCACCGGGCCGCGCTTCGCCGGCGCGCCGGACAAGCAGGCCGTCCTGGACGGACTGCGCGCCCGGGGCGAGGGCAACGTCGCCGACCTGCTCGCCACCGTCGACTTCACGCCCGGCCGGGGCATGGACTTCGACACCATCGGCACCGTCCTGCTCTGGGTGCTGGGCATCTACCTGGCCGCCGTCCTGTTCGTGCTCGGCCGGCTCCAGGGCCGGCTGGCCGCGCTCGGCACGGTGCGCGAGGAGGTCGAGGCGAAGCTGTCCCGGCTGCCGCTCAGCTACTTCGACCGGCAGTCGCGCGGCGAGGTGCTCAGCCGGGTCACCAACGACATCGACAACATCAACCAGTCCATGCAGCAGACCATGGGCCAGGTGGTGAACTCGCTGCTGACCATCGTCGGCGTGCTGGCGATGATGTTCTGGATCTCGCCGCTGCTGGCGGTGATCGCGCTGGTCTCGGTGCCGGTCTCGGTGGTCGTCGCCACCAAGGTCGGCAAGCGCGCCCAGCCGCAGTTCATCAAGCAGTGGGGCTCCACCGGCAAGCTCAACGCGCACATCGAGGAGATGTTCACCGGGCACAGCCTGGTGAAGGTCTTCGGCCGCCAGAAGGAGGCCGCGGAGCTCTTCGACCGGGAGAACCGGGCGCTCTACGAGGCGTCCTTCCGGGCGCAGTTCATCTCGGGGATCATCCAGCCCGCGATGATGCTGGTCGGCAACATCAACTACGTGCTGGTCGCGGTGGTCGGCGGTCTGCGGGTGGCGAGCGGCGCGCTGTCGATCGGCGACGTGCAGGCGTTCATCCAGTACTCCCGCCAGTTCAGCCAGCCGCTCAGCCAGGTCGCCTCGATGGCCAACCTGGTGCAGTCCGGCGTCGCCTCCGCCGAGCGGGTCTTCGAACTGCTGGACGCCGAGGAGCAGTCCCCCGAGCCCCGGCACCCCGAGCGCCCCGCCGAGGTGCACGGCCGGGTCGCGTTCGAGGACGTCTCCTTCCGCTACGACCCCGACAAGCCGCTCATCGAGGGCCTGTCCCTGAAGGTCGAGCCCGGCCACACGGTGGCCATCGTCGGCCCGACCGGCGCGGGCAAGACCACCATGGTCAACCTGCTGATGCGGTTCTACGAGGTCAGCGGCGGACGGATCACCCTGGACGGGGTGGACATCGCCGCGATGTCCCGCGAGGAGCTGCGCTCCGGCATCGGCATGGTCCTCCAGGACACCTGGCTGTTCGGCGGCACCATCGCCGAGAACATCGCCTACGGCGCCGAGAGCGCCACCCGCGAACAGGTGGTCGCGGCCGCGCGGGCCGCGCACGTGGACCGCTTCGTACGGACCCTGCCCGAGGGCTACGACACCGTCCTGGACGACGAGGGCGCCGGCGTCAGCGCGGGCGAGAAGCAGCTGATCACCATCGCCCGGGCCTTCCTCGCCCAGCCCTCGATCCTGGTCCTCGACGAGGCCACGAGCTCCGTCGACACCCGCACCGAGGTGCTGATCCAGCGCGCCATGGCCGAACTGCGCACCGGCCGCACCAGTTTCGTGATCGCCCACCGGCTCTCCACCATCCGGGACGCCGACGTGATCCTGGTGATGGAGAACGGCTCGATCGTCGAACAGGGCACCCACGACGAGCTGATCGCCGCCGACGGCGCCTACGCGCGCCTCTACCAGGCCCAGTTCGCCCAGGCGGTGGCCGAGGTCGACTGACCCCGCACCACCCGCCGTGCCGGGGGGAGGTCCGCACCGCGCGGGCCTCCCCCCGGCGCGTCCGCGCGCCCCTGACGGGGGGTCAGCACCGGGCCGCGGCGGCCGCCGTCGGGCGCGCTACCGTGGTCGGGTGTCCGAACCGACCGCCGCGCACCCGACCGCCGACACCCCCGCCGCCTCCGCCGCCTCTCCCGCCTCCGCCGCCGGGCCGTCCCCGGCCGGTCCGGTGGATGCCTTCCAGGCCGAGCGCCGCTACCTGGGCGCGGTGGCCTACCGGCTGCTGGGCTCGGTCACCGACGCCGAGGACGTGCTCCAGGACGCCTGGCTGCGCTGGCAGTCCGCCGACCGGTCGGACGTCGCGGACCCGCGCGCGTACCTGACCACCGTGGTGACCCGGCTCTGCTACGACCAGCTGGGCTCGGCCCGGGCCCGCCGGGAGGCGTACGTCGGCGAGTGGCTGCCGGAGCCGGTGCTGACCGCGGCGGACTCCCCGCCGAACGGGCCGAGCTGGGCGAGGCGGTGTCGGTGGCGATGCTCGCGGTGATGGAGCAGCTGTCCCCGGCCGAGCGGGCGGCGTTCGTGCTGCACGACGTGTTCGCGGTCGGCTTCGACGAGATCGCCCCGGCCCTCGACCGCTCCCCCGAGGCCGCCCGGCAGCTCGCCTCCCGGGCCCGCCGCCGGGTCCGGGACGGCGGCCGGCGCGGCCCGGTCGACCCGGCCGAGCACCACCGGGTGGTGACGGCGTTCACCGCCGCGGCCACCGGCGGCGACCTGGCCGCGCTGGTGGCGCTGCTCGACCCGGAGGTCGTCTGGCACGCCGACGGCGGCGGCGTCGTCCACGCGGTGCGCCGCCCGGTCCTCGGCGCGCTCCACGTCTCCCGGCTGCTGCGCAAGCTCACCACCCGCTGGATCGGCCCGGAGCAGCCGCTGGTCCCGGCCGTGGTCAACGGCGAGGCGGGCGCGGTCTGGTACGCGGCGCCCGGCACGGTCGGCGGCGTGATGGCGTTCACCGTCGAGAACGGCCTGATCACGGCCGCGTACGTGATGGTCAACCCGGAGAAGCTCGGGCACCTCGCGGCGGAATGAGCGGAGCGGACCGAGTCGGCGGGGCGGGCCGGGCAGACCGGGCCGACGGAGCGGGCCGGGCGGGCTTGGCCGGTGGAACGGGTGGAGTGACCGGGATCACGGTCACACCCGCCCGGGCCGCTCCGTCCCCCTTCCAGCACCGCCACCGGCGGGGTTCCGAAGGAGGACGAGATGACGGGCAAGCACATCGTGGTGATCGGCGCGGGCTACGCGGGGCTGTCCGCCGCCGCCGGGATCGGCCGAGGACCGGACCGGGTCACCCTGGTCGCCCCCGAGCAGCGCTTCCACCACCGCGTCCGGCAGCACGAGATCGCGGCGGGCCGCCGGGTCGCCCGCCCCGAGATCGCCCACGTGCTGCGCGGCCGCGGGGTCATCCACCGGGCCACCCGGGCCGTCGCGATCGACCTGGCCGCCCGCGAGGTGCGCACCGAGGACGGCGGGCGGCTGGCCTACGACACCCTGGTGTACGCGCTCGGCAGCCGCACCGCCTGGGGCGGGGTGCCGGGCGCCGCCGAGCACGCGTACTCGGCGGAACGCGCCGAGGAGCTGTGCCACCGGCTCTCCGGAGCCGCCGCGCCCGGCACCGTCGCGGTGGTCGGCGGCGGCCCGACCGGCATCGAACTGGCCACCGAGCTGGCCGAGGCGTACCCGGCCTGGCAGGTCCGGCTGGTCGCGGCCGACCGGGTCGGCGGCTGGCTGTCGGAGCGCGGCCGGGCGCACGTCCTGGCGGTGCTCGGCCGCCTCGGGGTCCGGGTCGACGAGCAGCACCGGGTCACCGCCGTCACCGCGGCCGGGCTGAGCTGCGGGGACGACGACCTCCCTGCGGACGTGGTGGTGTGGGCCGCCTCGATGGAGCCGCACCCGCTGGCCGCCGACGCCGGCCTGGCCGTCAACGCCCGCGGCCGCGCCCTGGTGGACGACCACCTGCGCTCGCTCTCGCACCCCGAGGTGCACGTGATCGGCGACGCCGCCGCCGTCGACCTGCCCGGCACCGGCGAACTGCGGATGGCCTGCGCCACCGCGATGCCGCAGGGCCGCTACCTGGCCAAGCTGCTCACCGGCCGCACCGGCAAGCCGTTCTCGTACCGCTACGTCACCCAGTGCCTGAGCCTGGGCCGCGGCGAGGCGCTGGTGCAGCTGATCCACGGCGACGACTCGATGCGGCCCCGGGTGCTGACCGGCCCGGCCGGCCGGCTGGTCAAGGCGGGCATCGTCAAGGGCCTGCCGCTGTCGCTGCGCTGACCCCGGGCGCCGACGACGGCCGTAGGCCCACGGCGGCGGGCCCACGGCGGCGGGTCCACGGCGGGCGGCGGGAACGGCGGCGGGCCGGTACCCCCTCGTGCGAGGGAGCACCGGCCCGCCGTCATCGGCCCGCTTCCGGAGCTACTTCTTCTCCTTCGGGGCCTCCGCGTCCGTCGACAGCGCGGCGATGAAGGCCTCCTGCGGGACCTCCACCCGGCCGACCATCTTCATCCGCTTCTTGCCTTCCTTCTGCTTCTCCAGCAGCTTGCGCTTGCGCGAGATGTCACCGCCGTAGCACTTGGCGAGGACGTCCTTGCGGATCGCCCGGACCGTCTCGCGGGCGATCACCCTGGAGCCGATCGCGGCCTGGATCGGCACCTCGAACTGCTGGCGCGGGATGAGCTTCTGCAGCTTGCCGGCCATCATCACGCCGTAGTTGTAGGCCTTGTCCTTGTGCACGATCGCGGAGAACGCGTCCACCGCGTCGCCGTGCAGCAGGATGTCGACCTTGACCAGCTGGGCGGTCTGCTCGCCGATGGGCTCGTAGTCGAGCGAGGCGTAGCCGCGGGTCTTGGACTTCAGCTGGTCGAAGAAGTCGAAGACGATCTCGGCGAGCGGCAGCGTGTAGCGGAGCTCGACGCGGTCCTCGGAGAGGTAGTCCATGCCCTGGAGGGTGCCGCGGCGGGCCTGGCAGAGCTCCATGATCGCGCCGACGAACTCGTTGGGCGCCAGGATGGTGCCGCGCACCACCGGCTCGTACACCTCGGCGATCTTGCCGGTGGGGAACTCGCTCGGGTTGGTGACGGTGTGCTCGGTGCCGTCCTCCATGATCACCCGGTAGACCACGTTCGGGGCGGTGGAGATCAGGTCGAGGTTGAACTCGCGCTCCAGCCGCTCCCGGATGATCTCCAGGTGCAGCAGGCCGAGGAAGCCGCAGCGGTAGCCGAAGCCGAGCGCCACCGAGGTCTCCGGCTCGTAGGCCAGCGCGGCGTCGTTCAGGCGCAGCTTGTCCAGGGCGTCGCGGAGCAGCGGGTAGTCCGAGCCGTCCAGCGGGTAGAGGCCGGAGAACACCATCGGGCGCGGGTCCTTGTAGCCGCCCAGCGCCTCGGTCGCACCCTTGTGCATCGAGGTGATGGTGTCACCGACCTTGGACTGCCGGACGTCCTTCACACCGGTGATGATGTAGCCGACCTCGCCGACGCCGAGGCCGTCGGCGACCTTCGGCTCGGGCGAGATGACGCCGATCTCCAGCAGCTCGTGGGTGGCGCCGGTGGACATCATGGCGATCCGCTCACGCTTGGTGAGCTGGCCGTCCACGACTCGCACGTAGGTGACGACGCCGCGGTAGGAGTCGTACACCGAGTCGAAGATCATCGCGCGGGCCGGGGCGTCCTTGACGCCGACCGGGGCGGGGATCTTCTCGACCACGTGGTCGAGCAGCTCCTCCACGCCGAGACCGGTCTTCGCGGAGACCTTCAGCACGTCCTCCGGGTCGCAGCCGATGATGTGCGCGATCTCGGCGGCGTACTTCTCCGGCTGGGCGGCCGGCAGGTCGATCTTGTTGAGCACGGGGATGATCGTGAGGTCGTTCTCCAGCGCCAGGTACAGGTTGGCGAGGGTCTGCGCCTCGATGCCCTGGGCGGCGTCGACGACCAGGATGGTGCCCTCGCAGGCCGCGAGGGAGCGGGACACCTCGTACGTGAAGTCCACGTGGCCGGGGGTGTCGATCATGTTGAGGATGTGCGTCGTACCCGCGTTCTCACCGGACCGCGGCGCCCACGGGAGGCGGACGGCCTGGGACTTGATGGTGATGCCGCGCTCGCGCTCGATGTCCATCCGGTCGAGGTACTGGGCGCGCATCTGCCGGGGGTCCACCACGCCGGTGATCTGCAGCATCCGGTCGGCGAGCGTCGACTTGCCGTGGTCGATGTGGGCGATGATGCAGAAGTTGCGGATCACCGCCGGGTCAGTACGGCTGGGCTCTGGCACGTTGCTGGGGGTCGCGGGCACCTTGGTCCGATTTCTGATCCGATCAATATGGTTCTGTCCATCCTCCCATGCCGAACGGCCCTCGGGTCCTTCCCGGCCGAGCGGGTGTGCGGGACGATCACCCCATGATCTTGGAAAGCGCCCTGCTCGACGTCCTCCCCGGCCGGGAGGAGGAGTTCCTCGCCGCCTTCGCCGAGGCCCGCCCGCTGATCTCCGTCCAACCCGGCTTCCGCTCCCTGGAACTGCGCCGCTGCCTGGACGCGGGGCGCACCTCGCGCTTCCTGCTCCAGGTCGGCTGGGACACCCTGGAGGACCACACCGAGGGCTTCCGCCGCTCCCCCGAGTACGCGCGCTGGCGCGAACTGCTGCACCGCTTCTACGACCCGTTCCCGACCGTCGAGCACTACGGCGAGCCGCTGCTCACCGCCTGACCGCCTGATCCCTCGCCCGCGGGCCGCGGCCCGCGGGCGAGGGAACTGCACGGGAACGGCCGGGGAGGGCGGCTGGGGCGGCGGTCCGGTTTGGGCGGGCCGGGGCGGCCCTGGTAGCGTGGGGCGCTGCACTCCGCCCTCGGCATGCCCTCTCAGCTGCCCGAGCGGCACCAGGAGTGCCACCCGTCGTAGCAACGATTCACAACAGACTGAGGCTCTTTCGTGGCGAACATCAAGTCCCAGATCAAGCGCAACAAGACCAACGAGAAGGCGCGCCTGCGCAACAAGGCCGTCAAGTCCTCGCTGAAGACCGCTCTGCGCAAGGCCCGCGAGGCCGCTGCCGCCGGCGAGACCGAGAAGGCCGTCGTGCTGGCCCGCGCCGCCTCCAAGGCCCTCGACAAGGCCGTGAGCAAGGGCGTCATCCACAAGAACCAGGCCGCCAACAAGAAGTCGGCGATCACCAAGCGCGTCAACGTCGCCGCCTGATCCAGTTCTTCCGTACGGCCCCGCCGTACACCCGGTGCCACCAGGCACCACTCCGGTCGGCGTGAACCCGCGGCCCTCTACCCGCCACCGCCGACCACCCGCTCCCGGAAACCCCGGCCCTCTACCCGGAGTTCCGACGAGCCGTACGTCCCGTACCGCACGCGGCCTGCGTTCGCCACGCGGGTGCGGTACACAGCTTCACAGTGCGAGCGCCCGTCCACGGGCCTCCACTCCCTGCCCGCCCGGGCCTCCCGGGCGGGCAGTCGGCGTTTCCGGCACTCTTCCGACCGGGTCGCTTCCCTCTCCCGAACGCACCGGCGAGGCACCCGGACCCGCCCGGCCCGGAACGCCCCACCGACACCGGCCGGCCGGCAAACTCCCAGCCCCGGCAGGTGTACGCGGGTCCCCTGGTGCCTAGTAGGGGCGGGAACCGGCCCGGGAGGCGCGGGCGACGGCGACGACGGCGCGTTCCAACGCGTACGCGGGGTCGTCGGAGCCGCCCTTCACAGCGGCATCGGCCTGGGCGACGGCGGTCAGCGCGGCGGCCACCCCGTCGCCGGTCCAACCGCGCATCTGCTGGCGCACCCGGTCCACCTTCCACGGCGGCATGCCCAACTCGCGCGCCAGGTCGGCGGGCCGCATATTGCGGCCGGCCGAGGCGAGCCGGCCGATGCTGCGGACACCGGAGGCGAGGGCATAGGTAATGCCGGTCGGCGGCTGGCCGACCGCCAGCGCCCAGCGCAGCCGTTCCAGCGCCTCGGCGGCCCGGCCGGTCACCGCAAGGTCGGCCACCTCGAAGCCGGTCGCCTCGGCGCGACCGCTGTAGTACTTGGCGACCGCCGCCTCGTCGATCGGGCCTTCGATGTCGGCGGTCAACTGGCTGCACGCGGCCGACAGTTCCCGCAGATCGCTGCCCAGCGAGTCCAGTAGCGCCTGGCAGGCCTCGGGGTTGGCGGCCCTCCCCAGGGTGCGGAACTCGTTGCGGATGAAGGCCAGTTTCTCGCTCGCCTTGGTGAGCTTCGCGCAGGCGACCTCCCGGGCGCCCGCCTTCTTCGCCGCGTCCAGCAGCCCCTTGCCCTTGGCACCGCCCGCGTGCACCAGCACCATGATCACTTCTTCGGCGGGCGACTCCAGGTAGGCCTTGACCTCCTTGACCGAGTCCACCGAGAG
Organism: Kitasatospora fiedleri; assembly: GCF_948472415.1. Lineage (NCBI taxonomy): Bacteria > Bacillati > Actinomycetota > Actinomycetes > Kitasatosporales > Streptomycetaceae > Kitasatospora > Kitasatospora fiedleri. Next base: position 2,546,894 of record NZ_OX419519.1, read on the forward strand.
GTCCTGCGCGGCCCGGACCACGATGACCTTCCGCTCCGCGAAGAGCGAGGGTGTGGTGAGCTCCGCCAACTGCCCGGGCTGCAGCGCCCCCTGCGCGAGGTCCCGGACGTCCGTGTCCGGGTCCGCCGCCCGGGCCGCCGCCACCACCTCGGCAACCGCGCGGTCCAGCAGCAGCTCCTCCTGGCCGACCGCAACGGTCAGCGGGGCGAGCAGGTCGTCGGGTGCACTCTTCCTGGCCATCGCCTACCAGGATCGCACGCCATACGGACAGCCCTCCGCGCCACGTCCTCTTCCCGTACCGCACCGGGTGCCTCCCTTCCCTGCCTCCTGGCACCTCCGCACGCCGCCCGCCGGGGAAGCGGGGCCGGTGCCGTACCGGCTGCGGGGCCGAGGACAATAACGACGTGATCGAGAACAATGACCGTCAGTTGCTCGTCCTCCCCGACCGCGATGCGGCGGAGGAGGTCGCTGAGGAGTTGAGCGCGCGCTGGCCCGAACTGGGCGACGTCGAGGTGGTCCGGGATTCCCTCGCCGGGGAGGACGACGCCGAGGACGCCCAGTGGCTGGTGGTGGTGGAGGCCCCCGAGGAGGACGGCTGGACCACCCGCCTGCTGAGCGAACTCGACCAGCTCGTCGCCGAACAGGACGGGTGGCGGGAGCAGGGCTGACGTCCCGCCCCGTTCGCCACTCCCCTCGTCACCGCCTGGCCCCGCCCGAGCGAGGTACACCACCCGCTCGGGCGGGCGCTTCGGCTCCGGACCGTCCCCCGGCCCGGCCCCGCCTCGGGCCGGGCCCAACCCCGGGTCGGGACCGCTCAACCGTGAACCGGGTGCGGGTGCGTCGCCACGGCCAGGTCCCTCGAGTCGCCCAGAACCGCGATGTCCCCGGAACTGTCGGTCCGGACCACCGTCGCCCCCAGCGCCTTCAGTCCCGCCACGGTCTGGGACGCCGGATGCCCGTACGGGTTACCCACGCCGCAGGAGATCAGGGCCAACCGCGGACGGAGCGCGGCCATCAACGACCAGTCCTGGTTCGCCGACCCGTGGTGCGCCACCTTCAGGACATCCACCCGTCCCACCCCGGGCGGCCCCGGACCGCTTCGAATCGTGCCCAGGCCGGCACCCGCACCCCCTCCCGCAGGGACTTCACCTTCAATCACCGTACTTTCCAGTGGATTTGACGCTCCACCTCCTGGTTCGAGCAGCGAAGACGAAGACTTGGCCATCGGCGAGAGTGGCGGCACGCCGAGTGCCAGCAGGGCGGACTGGGCCGGAGGTTCCAGGTCTCCGAGCAGGGCGACCCGCAACGGGGCCGTGGGCGGGCCGAGCACGGCGAGGATCGCGATGCTGGAGTTGTTCGGCCCCTCGGCGTCGGACGCCGGGGGCGAGGTGGGCCACAGGACCTCCCAGGTGAGTTCGGCCCCGGCACTGCGCCGTTCGCCGCGCCGCGCGTGCACCACCGGGATGCCGCCGCCCGCCGCCCAGCGGAGCACCCGGGAGCGTTCGCCGTCCGACTCGTCCGAGGTGGTCACCTCGATCGCCCCGACCGACCGGCCGCGCAGTACGCCGGGGATGCCTTCCGCATGGTCGGCGTGGAAGTGGGTGAGGAGCAGGAGGGGAATCCTGGTCACCCCGAGGCCCCGTAGGCAGGCGTCGGCCGTTTTGGGGTCGGGTCCGGCGTCCACCACCACGGCAGTGCCCGGCCCGACGGGCAGGACCGTCATGTCGCCCTGCCCGATGTCGCACATCGCCAGCCGCCAGCCCGACGCGGGCCACCCGGTCGCCAACCGGACGACGGAGGGCGGGCGCAGCAGCACCAGCGGCAGCAACAGGGCGACCACGAGCGCCACCAACACCCTCGTCCGCCGATGTCGGCTCTGGCGGCCGGCCAGCAGTGGTGGCACCGCCCAGGCCAGCGACACGATCACCACCACCAGCAGGGCCGCACCGAACGTCCCGGCGGGCCAGGCAAGTTCGGCCCCCGGAAGTTCCGCCCCGCGCCTCGCGACAGCGGCCAACCAGCCGACCGGCAGTGCCGCGAGGTCCGTCAGGAACTCCGCGGTTCCCTTGGAGAAGGGTGCGACCGTGAGCGCGCCGAATCCGAGCAGGGTGGCCGGGGCGACCGCGATCTCGGCCAGCAGGTTGCACGGCACCCCGACCAGGCTGACCCGGGGCGCGAGCAACACGGTGACCGGCGAGCAGAACGCCTGCGCCGCCGCGGTGGCACCGACCGCCGCCGCCAGGTGGTGCGGCCAGCGGCGCGCCCGGAGCGCCGCCGTCCACCGCGGGCCGAGCACCAACAGTCCGGCCGTGGCCAGCACGGAGAGCAGGAACCCGTACGAGCGGGCCAGGTACGGGTCCACCAGGATCAGGATCAGTACCGCGCCGGCCAGCGCGGGGACGCCTCTCCGCGGTCGGCCGGTGGCCAGCGCGAGCAGACCGATCAGCCCGGTGGCCCCGGCTCTGAGCACGCTCGGGTCGGGCCGGCAGACGGTGACGAACGCCAGCGTCAGCGCGGTTCCGAGCAGCGCCGTGGTGCGGAACGAGAGGCCCAGCAGCCCGGCCAGGCCACCGCGTCCTGGGGCGTCGGGTTCACTGGGCGTGCCACCGACCAGGACGGCCAGGACGATCGCCAGGTTGGCGCCGCTCACCGCGACCAGGTGACCCAGGTCGGTGGCCCGGAACGCGTCCGCCAGATCGTCGGGCAGCCGCGACACGTCACCCACCACCAGTCCGGGGAGCAGCCCGCGCGTGTCCGGCGGAAGGTGGTCGCAGGCGTCCCGAAGTCCTTTGCGGAGGTGGGCCGCGAGGCGCTGCGGGAGGTTCGGCGGAGCGATGACACGCGGCTGCCCCTGAGGGACGAGCAGCGCCGCGCTGTCGCTCCGGGACCTCCCTCCCGCCGCACCGGCCGTCGGTGGCCGCTCCGGCAGCACCTCCGCCCGCAGTTCCAGTTCGGTGGATGGGGTCAACTGCCTCCAGGGGTAGTCGTCTTGGGAGCGGACCAGCAGAGTGACAGGTGTGCGGGTCGCGATGGGCGGCGGCGGAGAGCCGCCGCGGGGGCGCGGAGCGGCACGGACTCGGGTGACGAGTGCGGAGATGGTGAGCGTCGGTCTGGACAGGGAGCTGCCCTGGGTGTGCGAGCCGTGCTGTTTCGGATCGCCCGTGACGGTCAGCTCGACGGTGATCTCGGGATGGGCAGGTTTCTCGTCCACGGGCTGCTCCGCAGCGCCCTGCCCGTCACCGTTGACCCGCTGCCCGACCGCAGCGGGCGGTGCGGCGGGACGGGCCAGTGCGGGCAGTGGGCCGCGGTGCAGGTCTGCGGTGTGCAGGACGGTGGTGGTGGCCGCTGCGGCGGCGGTCAGCAGGACCGCCGCGGTCAGACGGTGAATCGATCGACGAGGTCCTTTCGTGGCGAGCAGGACGAGGGAGGCCGGCGCAGCCACCAGGGCGGCCAGCAGCAGCAAAGGGTGTCGGTCCGAATCCAGAGCGGGGACAGCGGCGGTCACTGCCCATGCGGTGCAAGCCGGGAGGAGCAGTCGGTAGTCGGTCCGGTGGTGAACGAGAGGCGGCGCGGCCGGCATCGAAGCTCCTCCTTTCGGCGGGGCAGCGGGCGGCGGTGAACGGCGGGTGGTCCACAAGGCAGCGGTGGTTTCTTCCCGTGCACGACCTCCTTGGCGGGAAAGCTGGTTGATGCTCTCGATTCGTCTGGGAGCTTGGGTAGGCGCAGGCTCGGGCCAATGCGGCGGTTGGCCAACAAGCCTTCTGTAAAGCCGACTTGGCGACTGTTTCGGTAAAGCCGTGCGGACTCACCGGTTTTCGGGGCTGTACTCGGCGTGAGGTCTGCTCACCTCACGCCGAGCAGCGAGAGCTGAGCAGGGGCAGCCTCCCGACAGCGATGCAGCAGCGTTTGTCGCGGTGGCCTCACCACAGGGGGTGGGCCCGGTCAGAGCTCGGGCGGAGCGGTCAGAGCCGTCCGACCGCAGGGGCGAAGTACGTGGTCGAACAGAGCGGCGAAGGTGGTAATTCGAGTCTCACCCCCTGTCTCCTGGTCGGCAGGCGGCGGGGTCCCCGGCCAGGACCCGCAGTGGCAGTACAAGACGTGGCGTGCAGCAGGAGCGAGCTGAGACCTCCTCGTACGTTCTCAGGCCGGACGATGGCCCGGCCGAACCTGGCGGGAGCGACCGGTCAGAGGGTCAGGAGCGGTTTGAGGTCTTCGTACTTCCGCGGGCCGATGCCGGGGACTTGGCGGAGTTGGTCGACGGATTGGAAGGGACCGTGGGCGAGGCGGTACTGGAGGATGCGTTGGGCCAGTGCGGGCCCCACGCCGGGGAGTGTGTCGAGTTGGTCCGCGCCGGCGCGGTTGAGGCTCACGGGGCCTGCTGGGGCTTCGCCCGTGGCCGCGCTACCGGGGAGGGGGTCGGTGCCTACGAGGATCTGCTCTCCATCGGTCAGTGGGCGGGCGAGGTTGAGGAGGCTGGTGTCGGTGTCGGGGAGCGGGCCGCCGGCGGCGGCCAGGGCATCGGCGACCCTTGAACCCGCGGGGAGGGTTCGCAGGCCGGGGTGTTGGACTTTCCCGGCGATGTCGATGACGAGGGGCGGTCCGGTCGGCTGGAGTACTGCCGCTCCTTCCGTGGTCCGGTCGGAGACGGATTCGGCTGTCGCGACAGCGGGGACGGAAACGGGGTGCGGTCGGCCGAGCCAGAAGTGCTGGACGGCATAGCCCGTGGCGAGGACGAGCAGAACGGTCAGACCGAGTACGGCCCGGCGGTCGAGGGCGAGCGCGCCCGGGAGGCGGAACCGCAGGGGCAGTTTCGGCGGGGTGGTGTGGGACACGGCGGCGGGGTTCGGGGTCGGTGGAGCTTCGGGTGGCGGCAGGTCCAGGTCCGACGGAGTGTCGGCCCAGTTGTCGTCGAACGGATCGGAGTCGGCGGGCCACTCCGGAGAGGAAGCGCCTTCCAGCGGGTCGACGCCGTCCCGAATCGACGCTCCGCCGCCGGGAGGATCTCGCTCCGGCGGCGAATCGGCTCTCGATGCCACGGGCGCTTCCGCCCGCACCGGAGCAAGGGGTTCAGCTGTCGCGATCTCTTCGGGTCGGCGTTCCGAGAACGCCGCCGAATCGGACTCCGCGTCGTGCGCCGACCACAGCGGCAGACCGTCTGCGGCAGCTGAAGGCGGTTCGAGTGCGAGGAGGTCGGAGTCGGCAGGCAGGTCTGCCGGGAGGATTCGGTCGAGACGGACCCGGGCGGTTGCGATGGCCAGACGGCGACGGGCTTGGGGGGTGGTGATGGTCCTCATGCCGAGGACAGTAGAACGGTGCTGACGACCCGTCGGAGAATTCGCCCACCCCTGTGGATAACTCCGGCTTGTGGATAACTCTTGTCGCTCGAACGAGTGATTCCAGCGGGGTTCAGTCCGACGATGCGACGATCGGAGAGACCACTACGGCCAGCAATCCGGGGCCGACGTGCGCACCGATCACAGCGCCGACCTCGCTGACGTAGAGCTCTTTCAGCCCGGGCACCCGTTCCCGCAGCCGTTCCGCCAGTGGTTCGGCCCGGTTTTCGGCGGCCAGGTGGTGGACGGTGATGTCCACCGGCCGCTGACCCGCGCGTTCGACGGCGATCTCTTCCAGCCGGGCGATCGCCCGGGAGGCGGTGCGGACCTTCTCCAGCGGCTCGATCCGCCCTCCGGCCAGGTGCAGCAGTGGTTTCACCGCCAGTGCGGAGCCGACCAGTGCCTGAGCGGTTCCGATCCGGCCCCCGCGCCGCAGGTGCTCCAGGGTGTCGACGTAGAAGAAGCTTGCGGTGCCGGCGGCCCGGTCTTCGGCGGCGGCGACCACCCGGTCGAGGTCCACCTCGACGGCGTCGGCATCGGCGTCGACAGCTGCGCCCTGGCCGCCGTCAGTTCCGTCTCCGCCTCCGCCTCCGCCGCCGGACGCCGAACCGGCCCGGGCCGCGTCCAGCGCCTGGGCCGATTCGGCTGCGGCCAGGACGCAGCTGCCCAGGGCCATACCGACCAGTCGGCTGTCGACCACCCGGACTGGGATCGAAACCTCGGCGGCGGCCAGTTGGGCGGCCTCCGCGGTGCCGGAGAGCTCGGCCGACAGGTGGATGGAGACGATGCCGCGTGCACCGGCTTCGGCGGCCGCCCGGTAGGCGGCGGCGAAGGTCTCGGGGCTGGGGCGGGAAGTCGTCACCCGCTGCTTGGAGCGCAGGGCCTCCGCGACGTCCTTCGGGGAAATCTCGACGCCTTCCGCGAAGACCTCGTCACCCACCGCGACGCTGAGCGGGACCACCCTGATGCGGTGCCGGTCCACTGCCTGCTGGGGCAGATACGCGGTGGAATCCGTGACAAGTGCGAGGTGGCCGGGCATGTGCCGGAGGTTACCCGCCACGGGGCCGAGAAGACAGCGCTCGTTATTCGGTGGTTTGCTCCTCAGGGGGTGGGGTAATTTCTCCGCACACGGAAAGCGACCGTCTCGTGACGCGGGGTCAGGGGCGGTTGGGTCCTGCCGGGTTCGGCTTGCGGAGGCGGTCGGCGAGGCGGGAGAGCGGCTCGGCGGCCAACCCCAGCAGTTCCTCGGCACTGGTCGGGCGGCCGGAGCCGAGTCCCTTGCGGCGGTCGACGGGCTCCTCCGCAGAGGCGGCGGTGCCCGGGGAGTCCGTTCCGTCGGCGGGGGCCGAGGCGGTGCCGAGGCCGTCAGCGGCAGTGGGCTCGGCGGGGGTCCAGTGGCGCAGAGCACCGGCCTCGTCCTGGCACTCCTTGCCGAGGCGGGCGAGCTCGTCGTCGGCGAAGCGGCGCATCCGGTCCTGGGCGGCCCAGCGCAGGGAGTCCGCGGAGTGGGTGATCCGCTCAGTGCGCTCGCGCAGTTCGGGGAGTTTGGCGGCGACCCGGCTGTTCTGCGGCTCGCGCTCCAGCATGCGGAGTTCGGAGTCGAGTTCCGCGGCGTGCGAGTCGAGGCGGGCGAGCAGTTGGAGCGCGTCGCCGAGTTGGCCGTCCTGCGGGAGGCCGGACTCCAGGACCTGGCGGGTGGAGTCCAGGGCGGTGCGCAGGGACAGCCGGAGCGCAGCGATCCGGCCCTGCTCCCCCGGCCTGGTGATGCTCTTCGCCTTCAGGGCCGCGTTCTCCACCGCCCGCTGGGCGTTGGCGCTGTGTCGGTCGACCTTGGCCGCCACCGCCTTCGCCGCCTTCACCGTTCCGACCACGGCCATCACCAGCAGCGCCACCCCGAACAGCGCGACCACTACACCGAGCGCTTCCATCAGGAGCCCACCTTCCGCCCGTGACCGGCCCTGGACCGCCCGGTGCGGTCCGCGCGTCCGCCGGAACCTCCACCGTAGCCCGGAGCGGCGACCGACAGCAGGTCGCGGGCATGCCTCAGGCCCGAGATCAGGGACAGCTCAGGGATGTCCCCAAGCGATCTCCCTTACTCCCGGACGGTGTCCGCACCCTGCGGCCCAGGTCGGACCCGTTGCCCGGCCTGCATTCGAAGGCCACATCCGAAGGCCACCCACGAGGGCCGCATCCGAAGAGCACGCACGAAAACCACGCACGAAGAACGGAGCCACCTTGTTCGCACTTCTCCGACTGCCGGCCCGCCCGTACCCGTGGACGGTAAAGGGCCGGCCACCCCGCGGCGGGAGTGACCGGCCCGATCCGGCCGACAGCGGGTCGGCCCGGGTCTCGTCAGGCAGTGACGATGTTCACCAGCTTCGGCGCACGGGCGATGACCTTGCGCACCTCCGCGCCGCCGACGGCCGCGACCACGGCCGGGTCGGCCAGGGCCAGCGCCTCCAGCTCGGCGTCCGAGATCGACGGCGAGACCTCCAGGCGGGCCTTGACCTTGCCCTTGATCTGCACGACGCAGGTCACCGTCTCGTCGACCACGTACGCCGGGTCCGCGACCGGGTAGTCCGCGAAGGCCAGCGACTCCTCGTGGCCCAGGCGGCGCCACAGCTCCTCGGCGATGTGCGGCGCCAGCGGGGCGACCAGCAGGACGATCCGCTCGGCGACCGAACGCGGCGTGGAGCCGCGCTTCACCAGGAAGTTGTTCAGCTCGATGGCCTTGGCCACGGCGGTGTTGAACCGCATGCCGGCCATGTCGCCGCGGATGCCGTCGATCGCCTTGTGCAGCGCGCGCAGCGTCGCCTCGTCCGGCTCCTCCTCGGTCACCACCAGCTCGCCGGTGACCTCCGAGACGATGTTGCGCCACAGCCGCTGCAGGAAGCGGTAGGAGCCGATCACGGCCCGGGCGTCCCAGGGGCGGGAGACGTCCAGCGGGCCCATCGACATCTCGTACAGGCGCAGCGTGTCCGCGCCGTACTCGTCGGCGAACTCGTCCGGGGCGATCGCGTTCTTCAGCGACTTGCCCATCTTGCCCGCCTCGCGGCGGACCTGCTCGCCGTTCCAGAAGAACTCGTCGCCGATCTCCTCGACCTCGGCCGCGGGCACCGGGAAGCCACGGTCGTCGCGGTAGACGTCGGCGGTGATCATGCCCTGGTTGAACAGCTTGTGGAACGGCTCGACCGAGGAGACGTAGCCCAGGTCGTGCAGCACCTTGTGCCAGAACCGGGCGTACAGCAGGTGCAGCACCGCGTGCTCGGCGCCGCCGACGTACAGGTCGACGCCACCGGCCGGCTTCTCGGCGGTCGGGCCCATCCAGTAGGACTCGTTGGCCGGGTCGACCACTGCGGAGGAGTTGACCGGGTCGATGTAGCGCAGCTCGTACCAGCACGAACCTGCCCAGTTGGGCATGGTGTTGGTCTCGCGGCGGTAGGTCTTGACGCCGTCGCCCAGGTCCAGTTCGACGTTGACCCAGTCCTCGTTGCGGGACAGCGGGGTCTTCGGCGAGGAGGTGGCGTCGTCGGGGTCGTAGGTGTGCGGCGAGTAGTCGTCCACCTGGGGAACCTCGACCGGCAGCATCGACTCGGGCAGCGCGTGCATCGCGCCGGTCTCGTCGTAGACGATCGGGAAGGGCTCGCCCCAGTACCGCTGGCGGCTGAACAGCCAGTCGCGCAGGCGGTAGTTGACGGTGCCTTCGCCGATGCCCCGCTCGCCCAGCCAGGCGGTGACGCGGGCCTTGGCGTCGACCACGGACAGGCCGTTCAGCGACAGGCCGTCGCGCTCGGAGTTGACCAGCACCGAGTCGTAGGTGTCGAAGGCGTCGTCCCAGGTGTGCGGGTCCTCGCCGCGGCCGTCGGTCGGCCGCACGACGCAGCGCATCGGCAGGTTGAACGCCTGCGCGAAGGCGAAGTCGCGGCTGTCGTGCGCCGGGACGGCCATGATCGCGCCGGTGCCGTAGCCCATCAGCACGTAGTCGGCGATGAACACCGGGATCTGCTCGCCGCTGACGGGGTTGACCGCGAAGGCGCCGGTGAACACGCCGGTCTTCACCTTGGCGTCGGCCTGGCGCTCCACGTCGGACTTGGCCGCGGCCGCGGCCCGGTAGGCGGCGACGGCGTCGGCCGGGCCGACGGCGCCGCCGGTCCACTCGTCGCGGGTGCCGGCCGGCCACTCGGCGGGGACGATCGTGTCGACCAGGGCGTGTTCGGGGGCCAGCACCATGTAGGTGGCGCCGAACAGGGTGTCGGGGCGGGTGGTGAAGACGGTGACGGTGTCGCCGCCGACCGCGAAGTCCACCCGGGCGCCCTCGGAGCGGCCGATCCAGTTGCGCTGCTGCAGCTTGATCGCCTCGGGCCAGTCCAGCAGGTCCAGGTCGTTGATCAGGCGGTCCGCGTAGGCGGTGATGCGCATCATCCACTGGCGCAGGTTCGACTTGAACACCGGGAAGTTGCCGCGCTCGGAGCGGCCGTCCGCGGTGACCTCCTCGTTGGCCAGCACGGTGCCCAGGCCGGGGCACCAGTTGACCGGCACCTCCTTGGAGTAGGCCAGCCGGTACTCGCCCAGCACCTCGTCGCGCTCGACGCCGGACAGTTCGGCCCAGGCGCGGCCACCGGGCACCTCACGCTCGCCGGACTCGAACTCGGCGACCAGCTCGGCGATCGGACGGGCCTTGCCGGCGGCCTCGTCGTACCAGGAGTTGAAAATCTGCAGGAAGATCCACTGGGTCCAGCGGTAGTACTCGGGGTCGATCGTGGAGATCGACCGGCGCGAGTCGTGGCCCAGGCCCAGCCGGCGCAGCTGCTGGCGCATGTTGGCGATGTTGTCCTCGGTGGACACCCGCGGGTGCACGCCGTGCTGCACCGCGTACTGCTCGGCGGGCAGGCCGAAGGCGTCGTAGCCCAGGGTGTGCAGGACGTTGTGCCCGTTCATCCGCTGGAAGCGGGCGTAGACGTCGGTGGCGATGTAGCCCAGCGGGTGTCCGACGTGCAGGCCCGAGCCCGACGGGTACGGGAACATGTCCATGATGAAGCTGTGGGGCTTCGCGGCGACGGGCGAGCCGTCGGCCAGCGGGCCGGTCGGGTTGGGGGCGTTGAACGTCCCCTCCTTCTCCCACAGGTCCTGCCAGCGGGACTCGATCTCGGCGGCCAGCGCGGCGCCGTAGCGGAAAGGCTCGGTGGCGGCTTCGGCCGCGCCGGAAGCGGGGGTCGTCTCGCTCATGGTCCTTCAGGCTCCATCGTCATCAGTCAGCGAACAGGCCGTAGAAAGCAGAAAACCCCTCCGCAGGAGGGGACGCCACGCCGACTCCGGCCGTCAAGCCGGTCCTGGTCAGCGCGGCCGGCTAAGAAGCAGGCGCACAGTTCGCATGGGCTCAGGGTACCGCACCCCTTCAACCCGCTTTCGCGCCACCGCGTCAATCCCCCGGCCACACAACCTGGCCCGCCGCGTCCCCACCGGCCGCACGCCCCGGCCCCGCGGCCCGGAGCCCCGAGCCGATCGCGGCTACGCCTCCGCGCGCATCGCGGTGTCGAAGTCCCGCAGGGCCCGGGCCACCCGCGCCGACTGCATGCCGGCCGCGAGCAGCCGCGCCCGCTCCGCGGTCCGCTCCGCCTCCGCCCGCTCCCCGGTGCGGCGATAGGAGTCGGCGAGGCGCACCATCAGCAGCGCCTTGGCCCGGGCCCGCTCCACCGAGAGCGAGCCGATCGCGGTGAGCAGCAGGCTGCGCGCCTGCTCGTGCTCGCCGAGCAGCAGGTACCCCTCGCCGACCATCCCCTCCAGGTCGGCCCGTTCCTGCACGTGCCCCGTCGCGTCCGCCAGCACCCGGAACGCCAGCTCGGCGACCGCCTCCGCGCTGATCTGCTCCCCCTTGCGGCCGTGCGCCCGGGAGATCCGCCCCAGTTGCAGGGCGCGTTCCCGGGGCGTCAGCACGCCGTCGGCGGCGCGCAGCGCGGTGGAGAGCATCGCCACCGGGTCCAGCCCCCGCCCGCCGGAGTTGTACGTCGCCTGGACGGCGAGGCAGCCGACCACGCCGACGCCGAGCCGCGGGTCACCGGAGACGTGCGCGGCCCGCAGCGCGGCGACGAAGGCCCGCTGCGCGGCGGCGTCGTTGCCCATGTCGTAGTTGGCCCAGCCCACCAGCCGGGCCAGCCGGCTGGCCGCCCCGTAGAGTTCGCGGCCGAGCGCCTCGTCGTAGCTGCCGAGCTCCAACAGCTTTCCCAGCATGGCGAGTTCGGCCTTGGCGAGGTCGAGGATCAGGCCGCCGCCGTAGGTGCGCTCCAGCCGCTGCTTGGATTCGTAGGACAGCCGCAGGTCGGCCAGCTGCTCCGGGGCGATCCGCAGCGCCCCCTCCCCGCCGGTGACCGGCGGCGGCGGGGAGGCCCAGTGCCGGGCCGCCTGTTCCAGTTCGTCGCCGCGGAACAGGTCGGTCAGGCGCACCGGGGCGCCGTCGGCGCCCGCCTCGCGGAGTGCGGTCTGGGCGGTGTCGGCGGTCCACGGGTCGGTCAGCAGCCGGGGCGAGAGCATCTTGGCGCCCCGGTGGGAGCCCATCTGCCCCCAGAGCTGCTCGTAGGTGACGGCGATGCCGACGCTGCGGCCCAGCACCTCGCAGACGGTCTGGTCGTGCGGCGAGCGCGGCACCATGCCCCGGTCCCGCCACTTGTACGGCGCGGTGGAGCTGATCGCCAGGCCGGCCGGGAGCACCGCGTTCACCTCGCGGGCCAGCCGCTCCGGGCTCCAACCGAGCTGGTGGAGTATCCGGGCGAGCTCGTCGTTCCGTTTTCGCACCAGGTCGGCCATGCCACGACGGTAGCGGCCCCGCGCACCGCCCGGCAGGGGAGTCCCGTGAACGACCGAAGGCCGCCCCTCTCGGGACGGCCTCCGGACTGCTGTGGAGCTAAGGAGAATCGAACTCCTGACCTATTGCATGCCATGCAATCGCTCTACCAACTGAGCTATAGCCCCATGCTGTTACTGCTACTACCACCGTCACCTGCGGTTTCCCTCGGCGACATCGATAACTCTACACGGTCGGCGCCCCCGGCCCTAATCCGTTCCGACGCCCCCGCGACGGCCCCGGCCGCCCCCTCCCCCACCCCCCTCCTCGCCTCCCGCCCCGACCCCGGCCCGCCCTCCGGACCCAGCTCCGGACCCAGCTCCAGGCCCGGCCCCGCCCTAAGCTCCAGGCCGAGTCCAAGAAACACCGAAGGCCGCCACCCTGTTCGGGCAGCGGCCTCGCGGAACTGCTGTGGAGCTAAGGAGAATCGAACTCCTGACCTATTGCATGCCATGCAATCGCTCTACCAACTGAGCTATAGCCCCGCGACACTGACGACCACTCACGGACCACCGGTGCGGAGTGGAGCTAAGGAGAATCGAACTCCTGACCTATTGCATGCCATGCAATCGCTCTACCAACTGAGCTATAGCCCCGCAGTTCCGCGACTCCCGCCCCCGGTTTCCCGTCTGCGTTCCTCGCTGCGAACGAGGAAGACTCTAGCTGGTCAGAGCCGGAACTGTGAAATCCGGGTCGGGCGGCCGTCAGGTCTCGTCGCCGATGACCGGCTGCGGCAGCGTTCCCGCGTTGTGCTCCAGCAGCCGCCAGCCGCGCGTGTCCTGGCCGAGCACCGACCAGCAGCAGTTGGAGAGGCCGCCGAAGCGCTCCCACAGCCGCGGCTCCAGGCCCAGCATCCGGCCGATCATGGTGCGGATGGTGCCGCCGTGGCTGACCACCACCAGGGTGCCGCCCTCCGGCAGCTTGTCCACCGCGTCGAGCACCACCGGGACGGCCCGGTCGGCCACCTCGGTGGCCAGCTCGCCGCCGCCGCGGCGCACCTGCTCGCCGTTCGCCCACGCCTCGTACTGCTCCGGGTACCGGGCCCGGATCTCGGCGTTGGTGAGCCCCTGCCACTCCCCCGCGTAGGTCTCCCGCAGGCCCTCGTGGTGGTGCACCTCGAGGCCGGTGAGCCCGGCGAGCTCAGCGGCGGTGCGCCGGGCCCGTTGCAGGTCGGAGGAGATCAGCAGGTCGGGCCGGAGCCCGGCGAGCAGCCGGGCCGCCCGCTGGGCCTGGAAGACGCCCTGGTCGGTGAGCTCGATGTCCGTCGTCCCTTGGAACCGCGATTCGAGGTTCCAGGAGGTCTGGCCGTGCCGCCAGAAGACGATGCGCGGCCAGACCGCCGGGCGGCTCAGAGGTCGCCCCCGGAGACGGCGTTGCCGGCGGCGTCGGTGACGGCGTTCTCCGGCCGGTTGCGGGTGGCCAGCGCGTCCTCGGGGAGCGGCAGCTCGGGGCAGTCCTTCCACAGGCGGTCGAGCGAGTAGAAGGAGCGCTCCTCGGAGTGCTGGACGTGCACCACGATGTCCAGGTAGTCGAGCAGGATCCAGCGGCCCTCGCGCTCGCCCTCCCGGCGCACCGGCTTGATGTCGAGCTTCTCGCGCAGCTGGTCCTCGATCTCCTCGGCGATCGACCGCACCTGGCGGTCGTTGGCGGCGGAGGCGATCAGGAAGGCGTCGGTGATCGACAGCACCTCGCTGACGTCGAAGGCGATGATGTCGTGCGCCAGCTTGTCGGCCGCCGCCTGTGCGGCGACGGTGATCAGTTCCTGGCTTCGGTCGGTGACGGTCACGTTGCTCTTCCGGCTCGGCTGTGGGGATACCCTCCCAGGATCTCACGAACACGACGGAGCCCCCGAGCGTTTTCCGCCCGGGGGCTCCGTCCCCGCCTCAACGGCGCCTCGACGGCACCCCGGCCGCCCCCGCGCAGCCGCCTCCGCTCACTGCGTCTTCTGGGACGGCGGCTGGTAGTCCTTGCCGACCACCAGCACCAGGTCCGCGTTCTGCGCGTCGGTGACCTTCTTCACCGCGGAGTCCGGCAGGCCCATGCTGGTGGCCAGGGTGAGGGCCGCCGACTGCTTGGCGTCGTCGGTGTAGCGGATCTCGGAGGTCGCCTGCTCGGTCGCCTTGGCGCTGGACGGCAGCGCGTCCATGCCCGCGTTGATCACCGCGACCTGCGCGGCGGCCACCGAGGTCTCGCTGCCGGAGGCGTTGACCACGGTGACGCGAGTGGAACCGCCGGTGCCCTTGGCGCTGCCGATGGCCCCGCCGAGGATCTCCTTCACCTGCTTGCCCGCGGTGGCGTCGTCCAGGGTGCCGTCGGGCTTGGTGGTGAGCACGGCGGTGGACAGGTGGCCGGCCTTCGCCTGCTTGGCCAGGTTGACCAGCACGCCGGCCAGCGCGCTCTCGGGGAGCGACGGGTCGGGGACCATGTTCATCCGGTGCACGTCGTCGGTGGCCTCCGCCATGGTGGTCGGCATGGCGTTGATCACCCCGGCCATCACCTGGCCGAACCGGGCGAGTTGGGCGTCCGGGGCCTCACCGGGCGCCTGCAGGGTCGCGTAGGCGACGGCGGCGTGCCCGCTCAGCAGGACGTCCTTGCCCGCCGGGGCGAGCACCTTGCCGTCCGCCTTGTTCCCCTCGCGCACCTCGGCGTTGGTGTCCACCTTGACGCCGCCGAGCTGGGTGACCAGCAGCAGCAGGTAGGGGGTGTCCAACCGCCAGGTGCCGGCCACCTTGGCGCCGAGCACCGCGGAGAGGCCGTCACGGGTGGCGGAGGCGCCGAGCTCCGACGGGGCCTTGCTCATCGTCGTGGTGGCGGAATCGCCGTTGCTGGGCAGTTGCAGGGCGTCCGGCAGCAGCAGCACGGTCGCCTTCCTGCCCCCCTCGTCGTCGACCAGCAGGGCGGTGGTGATCTTGCCCTGCGGGTCGTACAGGTGCACCACGTTGACGTACCGGCCGCCGACCGCCGCGGCCGCGTCGTCCCCGCCGCCGAGCTTCCCGCTCCACCACAGGTAGCCCACCGTGCCGGACGCCAGCACCGCCACGACCACCAGCAGCGCGACCAGCCGGTTGCGCAGCCGCCGCCGGCGCTCGGCCCGCACCTCGCTGCGCGACTCGGCGAACTTCAGCCAGTCGATCGCGTCCTCGGACTCCTCCGTCTGCTCGTCGACGAAGCTGAACTCGCCCGTGGTGTACGAGTCCCCGCCCTTGGCCTGCGCCCGGGCCGCCGCCGCCCGGCCACCGACCAGCTCGGACGGCTCCTCCGCCGACGCAGCCGTTCCGGTCGGCCCGACCGACCCGGCCGACCCGGCCGAGCCCGCCGCCCCCGGACGCGTCCGCGGCGGTACCACCCCGGCGGCCGCCCCCGCCACCGGGCTCCCCGGCGGCACCCCGCGCCCGGCCGCCCGGCCGGGCGCCCGCTCGGACCCGGGCCCGGAAGCCTGTCCGGGCACCTGCCCGGGGGCCTGCGTCGCGGTCGACTGCGGGTAGCGCCCCGACTCGGGCTGCTGCTGCCCGTAGGAGGGGTCGTAGGGCTGCTGCTGCCCGTACGCGTCCCCGCCCTGCTGACCGCCGCCCTGCCCCGGGTCGTCGAACTGCCCCTGGTAGCCGCCCTGTTCGAACCCCTGCGGCTCGTATCCACCCTGCCCGTAACCGGCGGACTGCTCGTAGCCCTGCCCGGGGTACCCGGACTGCCCGTAGCCGCCCTGCCCGTACCCGGACTGCTCGTACCCGGACTGCTCGTAGCCCTGCGCCGGGTACCCGGGAGCGCCGGCCTGCTGCCCGCCGTCGCCGTATTCGCCGTACGCGGCCTGCGGGTACCCCCCGGGCTGCTGGTACTGGCTGCCGCCGTACTGGTCGTACTGACCGCCCTGCCCGTACGGCTGTTGCTGCGACGGCTGCTGCGCCTGCTGCCCGTACGGCTGCTGCTCGTAGCCCTCGTACCCCTGCTGTTCGTAGTCCTGCTGCTCGTACCCCTGCTGTTCGTACCCCTGCTGCGGGTAGTACCCGGGCTGCTGCTGTTGCGGCGACGGCTGCTGCTGGGGGTGGGGCGGGCGGGGCTGGGGGTGCTGGCCGAACCAGTTCTGGTCGTCGGACGTTCCGGTCACGTCGTCCCTCCCGGGGGCATCAAGGCCGGGCCGACGCGTACAGCGCCCGCTTGTGGATGTATCGGACCACGCCGTCCGGCACCAGGTACCAGATGGGTTCGCCCTTGGCGACGCGCACCCGGCAGTCGGTGGAGGAGATGGCGAGTGCGGGCACCTCGACCAGCGAGACGCCGCCGACCGGCAGGCCGGTGTCGGAGAGAGTATGGCCCGGCCTGGTGCAGCCGATGAAGTGCGCGAGGTCGAAGAGTTCCTCGGAGGAGCGCCAGGAGATGATCTGGGCGAGGGCGTCGGCGCCGGTGATGAAGAAGAGCTCGGCGTCGGGGTGGAGGCCGCGCAGCTCGCGCAGGGTGTCGACGGTGTAGGTGGGGCCGTTGCGGTCGATGTCGATCCGGCTGACCGAGAACTGGGGGTTCTCGGCGGTGGCGATCACCGTCATCAGGTAGCGGTCCTCGGCCGGCGAGACCTGCCGGTCGGACTTCTGCCAGGGCTTCCCGGTGGGGACGAAGATCACCTCGTCCAGCTGGAAGGCGCTCGCCACCTCGCTGGCGGCGACCAGGTGGCCGTGGTGGATGGGGTCGAAGGTGCCGCCCATCACGCCCAGTCGCCGCCTGCGCGGAGCGTCTCCCGGCACCCGTGCGTCCACGGCCGGTGCGCCCACGGGCGACGTGTCCACGGACGACGTGTCCACGGCCAGGGTGCCCGCAGCCGGTGTGCCCACGGCCGGTGTGCCCACGGCCGGAGCGTTCGTCGCGGGAGCGTCCACCGCCGGAGCGTCAGCTGCCGGGGTGCCTGGCGCGGAGGTGCCCGGCGCCACGTTCGTCCCGGAGGTCTCGACCTGCTCTCTCATGGCGCCACACCTTACGCGACCCGGATGTCCCGGCGATTCCGCCCGTCGACGGGCCCCCGCAGCACCGCGCTCCGCCACCCCGGGGCCGCGGACGCGCGGCGGACGGGGCGGCGGTGCGACCGGGGTCAGCGGTCGCGGTTGAAGCGGGTGGTGATGAACAGCAGGAGCAGCAGGATGAACAGCGCCGCGCCACCCGTCAGCAGGGGGTTGAGGCTGTCGTGGTTACCGCCCTCCTCGGCGAGGTGGACGATGGCGGGCAGGGCAGCAGGGCTCATGATCGGCGGGACCTTCTCGGCTCGGTGTGAGGACCAGGCGGTCACGGACCGTACGGCCCGCGCGCTCATCGTACGGGGGCCCGACACGCAACCGCGCGGCGGCCCACCGCGTCTGACCACCCGTGAACCGTCGTCCGGTCGGCGGCGCGCCGACCGCGCCGGGAACGGGCGTCCGGAAGGCCCGGCGCCCACGGCCCGCCCGGCGCCCACGGCCCGCCCGGCGCTCCGACCAGCCTTGCGGCCGGTCTCCCGACAGCCCCGACAACCCGGGCGGCCCGACGACCCGGGCCCGAACCCGGCGCCGGGGCAGTCCGGTCAGCCCAAGGCCAGGTCGACCCAAGGCCAGGTCAGTCCAAGGTCAGGCCGGCCCAAGGTCAGCTCAGCTCAGGTCGTCGGCCGTGCGCCCGGTCGCCCCGGTCCGCTCGGCCTCGCCGGCGGACTCCCGGGCCGCGTCGCGCTTCGCGCCGTCGCGGTTCGCCCGGGCCAGCGCCCACACCATCAGGCCGACTCCGACGAAGGAGGCGATCAGGATGAACCGCAGGAACAGACCGGGGCCGTTCTCGGTGGAGATCGGTCCGGCGAGCTGGACCAGGTCGGCAGAGGTCATCACGGGGCTCCTTGTTCGGTACGGCAGAGCCAGCGTAGTCCCGTTTACCGCCGCCCCGGCCCGGCACCCCCGGAGTGTCCCCGAGCGGACGGGCAGTGGACGGGCAGTGGACGGGCAACAGCCCGGAAGCGGCCGGGAAGGCCCGTCCCCGCCCTCCCCGGCCGCGACGCGGGCGGCGTAGCGTGACCGCGGGGACGAGTACGGACACACCGACGTTGAAGTGGAAAGCAGCGGGGGCCGGCCACAGGTGCCGGTGCCGGCGTCGATCCAGGAGAGGTACTCAATGACCGACATGACCAAGGGTTCCGCGCCGAGCCGCCGCCGCCAGCGCTTCCCGGACATCTCCACCCGGGCCTGGGAGCACCCGGCGGACCGCTCGGGGCTGGTGGCGCTGCGCAAGCTCTCCGGTTTCGACGACGTCCTGAAGAAGCTGGCCGGCCTGGTGTCGGAGCGCAGCGTGCGCCTGCTGTTCCTGGCCACCGCGGTCAAGACGTCGGAGCGTCAGTTCCCGGAGCTGTACGACATGGTCCGCGACGCCGCGTACGTGCTGGACCTGGAGAAGGTCCCGGAGCTGTACGTCTCCCAGGACCCGAAGGTCAACGCGTACTGCATCGGCATGGAGACCCCGGTGATCGTGGTCACCACCGGGCTGGTCGAGCTGATGGACGAGGAGGAGCTGCGGGCGGTGATCGGCCACGAGGTCGGCCACGCGATGTCCGGGCACGCCGTCTACCGGACGATGCTGATGATCCTCACCAACCTGGCGGCCCGGATCGGCTGGATACCGCTGGGCAACCTGGCGATCACCGCGCTGATCACCGCGCTCAAGGAGTGGTTCCGCAAGGCGGAGCTGTCCAGCGACCGGGCCGGCCTGCTGGCCGGTCAGGACCTGCAGGCGTCGATGCGGTCGCTGATGAAGCTGGCCGGCGGCGCGCACCTGGCGGAGATGAACGTGGACGCGTTCCTGGAGCAGGCCGCGGAGTACGACAAGGCCGGTGACCTGCGCGACAGCGTGCTGAAGCTGCTCCAGGTGCTGCCGCAGTCCCACCCCTTCGCGGTGACCCGGGTGGCCCAGCTGAAGAAGTGGGCGGAGAGCGAGGAGTACCGCTCGATCCTGGCCGGGGCGTACCCGCGCCGCGGTGACGACCCGGAGACCTCGGTCGGCGCGCAGTGGAAGGCCGCCGCCGAGTCGTACTCGCAGTCGGTGAAGGAGAGCAAGGACCCGCTGATGGGCCTGCTGCGCGACCTGGGCAACGGCGTCGGCACGGTCGGCGGCAAGCTCCGCGACACCTTCGCGGGCGCCGGCCGCGGCAACGGCGGCGGCAACGGCGGCGGTACCAAGGACGGCGAGCCGCAGGACTGACCGGACTGATCCGACGACTGCCCGGCCAGCCGACTGAACCCTCGTGCACCGGCCGGTTCAGCAGGTTCAGCCGGTGATCGGCCCGAGCACCCCGCAGGACTGCCAGGCCGGCCGCCCGTGGTCGGTCGGGTCGACGACCGGCGGGGTGCTCGGGCGGACGCCCGCCGCGGTGGCCAGGATCGGCTGCAGGTAGTCGCTCTGCCCGGCCGTGCAGGAGCTGGGCCCGGCCTGCACGGCGGCGTCGACCACCCGCAGCCGGCCGATGTCCAGGTCGGCCCGGTCGATGTCGATGCGCACCGCCCGGCGCACCGCGTACAGGGTGACCGACGGGTCGCTGGTGGTGCCGGCCGGGCGCAGCGCGTACACCAGGGTGTGGTCGGTGGTGACCTGCAGGGTGTCGCCGTCGAGTTCGCCGATGTGGATGCTGCCGGCGGCCTTGACGGTGTCGGTGGCCAGCGCGACCTGCCCGGGGTCGAAGCGGACCATCCAGCCGGTGGCGTCGTGGTGCTGGTCGTCCCGGGGCGAGTTCGTGCTGTCGTCGTACTGGGCGAGTTCGCCGGCCGTGAGCAGGTTGCGGACCTGCGCGGTTTCGTTGGCGGTCAGGGTGGCCGGGTTCAGCTCGGAGGCCACCAGGTAGTGCTGGACGGAGTCCAGGGCCCGCTGCACCTGGGAGCCGGTGAAGTGGGCGGTGGCGGTGGCGGTCGGCAGCCCGAGCCCGGCCGGACCGTCGGCGTACCCGGCGGGCAGTCCGGCGAACGGGTCGGCGTGGTCGGCGGCCGCGGTGACCGCCCCGGCCGGGGCGAGCGGGGTGAGGCTGACGCTCAGCTGGGTGCCGCTGGGCGGGGCGACCTCCCCGTGCGGGGAGCTGATCCCGAAGTAGACGGCCGCGGCGAACGCCAGCGCGACGACCAGCAGCAGGGCGATGGCCTGCCGGGGCACGGCGAGCCAACCCCAGCCGCGCGGCCGGGTGGCCCGGCCCGGGGCGCCCGACAGCCGCTCCTGCGCGGACAGCTCCTGGATCCGGGCAGCCCGGACGAACGATTCGTCGAAGACGACGGACCGGAACTCGTCATCGTTGGAACCACCCTCGGGCGTGCCCCCAGGAGGCTCGCGCGGGTCACCCATGACACCAGGGTAGACTCGCGGGCCGCTCGCGACGAGGGGGCGCGGGC
This sequence comes from Kitasatospora fiedleri, assembly GCF_948472415.1. NCBI lineage: Bacteria > Bacillati > Actinomycetota > Actinomycetes > Kitasatosporales > Streptomycetaceae > Kitasatospora > Kitasatospora fiedleri. The sequence continues at coordinate 2,567,431 of NZ_OX419519.1, forward strand.
AACGAGCGCGCGACGGTGCGTGATGCCCCCGAGGGGCGTCAGCCCACCGGGACGGCGGCCACCGCGGACGGCTGCACCGGCACCGCGGACGGAGCGCCCCCGGACGAGCCGGTCCCGGACGGGGCGGTCCCGGACGGGGCGCCGCTGTCCTTGGGCTGGCTGCTGCTGCCGCTGGTCGGCCGGGCCGGCGAGTCCTGCCCGGCCCCGCCGACGCCCCGGTACACCGCGGCGACCGACAGCGCGACCAGGCCGACGCCCATCACCAGGGCCAGCACCCAGGCCACCGGCCGGTGCCAGCGCTGCTGGGCGACCGTCCCGCCGCGCAGCGGGTCGAAGGCGCGGACCCGGGAGCGGCGGGTGCGCCGTTCCTGCCGGTCGCACCCGGACCACGGATCGGGGTAGAAGCGGTCCTCGTCGAGTCCGCCGGGCAGCGGGCGCAGCTCCAGCGGCAGCGCCTCGCTCCCACCGGCGAACTCGGCGAACTCGGCGGATTCGGTGAACTCGTAGCTCCGGGCCGCACCGGCCTGTTCCGGTTCGAGCCGGGCCTCGGCTGCGGCGAGCTGCCGCTCCCGGGCGCTCGGCTCGTGCACGGCGGCGGAGCGGACGAAGCTCTCGTCGAAGACCACGGTGGCGAACTCGTCGTCCGCACCACCGTGGTCGGCGCCGTCGGAGTACGGCGAGCCCCCCACATCCTCAGCCACGGATTCAATGTATTACCGGCCGGGGCTTTTGTCTGTGGGTCCCGCCGATCGGGTCCGGACGGGCTACGGCATTCGGCCGCGCGGGCCCCCACCGCCCCGCACGCCCCCTGCCGCGGGTTCAGCCGCCGACGGTCTGCCGGGCCTCGCCGCGCACGTGCCCGTCGCCGGTGACGATGTACTTGGTGCTGGTCAGCTCCGGCAGGCCCATCGGGCCGCGGGCGTGCAGCTTCTGGGTGGAGATGCCGATCTCCGCGCCGAAGCCGAACTCGCCGCCGTCGGTGAACCGGGTCGAGGCGTTGACGGCCACCGTGGTGGAGTCGACGAGCTGGGTGAAACGGCGGGCGGCCGGCTGCGAGCCGGTGACGATCGCCTCGGTGTGGCCCGAGGAGTAGCGGCGGATGTGCTCCACCGCGGCCTCCAGCGAGGGCACCACGGCGGCGGCCAGGTCGAGCGACAGGTACTCGGTCCCCCAGTCCTCCTCGGTCGCCGGGACGGCCGTCACCCCGGTGCCCTCGGCGGCCTTGAGCACCGCGTCGTCGCCGTGCACGGTGACGCCGGCCCCGGCCAGCGCGGCCAGCGCGAGCGGCAGGAAGGCGTCCGCGACGTCCTGGTGCACCAGCAGGGTCTCGGCCGAGTTGCAGACGCTGACCCGCTGCGCCTTGGAGTTCAGCAGCACGCCGACGGCCATCGCCAGGTCGGCCTGGGCGTCCACGTACACGTGGCAGTTGCCGGTGCCGGTCTCGATCACCGGGACGGTCGAGCCCTCGACCACGGTGCGGATCAGCGAGGCGCCGCCGCGCGGGATCAGCACGTCGACCAGGCCGCGGGCGCGCATCAGCTCCTGCACCGACTCGCGGCTCTCGCCCGGCACCAGCTGGATCACGTCGGCCGGCAGGCCCGCGCCGGCCACTGCCGCGCGCAGCACCTCCACCAGCGCGGTGTTGGAGCGGTACGCGGAGCCCGAGCCGCGCAGCAGCACCGCGTTGCCGGACTTCAGGCAGAGCGCGGCGGCGTCCACCGTGACGTTCGGCCGGGCCTCGTAGATGATGCCGACCACGCCCAGCGGGACGCGGACCTGGCGCACGTCGAGGCCGTTGGGCAGGGTGTAGCCGCGGACCACCTCGCCCACCGGGTCGGGCAGGCCGACCACGCTGCGGACGTCGGCGGCGATCGCGGCGATCCGCTCCCCGGTCAGCGTCAGGCGGTCGATCACCGACTCGGCGGTGCCGGCCGCGCGGGCCCGCTCGACGTCCTCCGCGTTGGCGGCGGTGATCTCGTCGGCCCGCTCGACCAGCGCGTCCGCGATCGCCAGCAGCGCGGCGTCCTTCACCGAGCGCGGCACTGGCGCCAGGGCGGCGGCCGCCGCCCGGGCACGGCGCGCGGCGGCGAGGACGGGGCTGTCGGCGGTGGCGGTGAGATCGCTCATGCCGCAAAGCCTAGCGAGCCGACCGCCCCGTTCCGGCGCGCATTTCGCCCGCTGAGACGCCCGGCCCGGGAGCACGCCCCCGGTCGACCGCCCGGAAGCACGGCCCGGACCACGGCCCGGACCACGACCGGGGAGCCCGACCGGGAGCCGTCCGCCGGGGTCAGTACGGGTGCACCCCGCCGAGCTGCGGCGGCGGGGACCCGAAGCCCTCCGCGACCCGCTTGTGGTACGTCGGGCGGTCCACCACCTCCAGGCCGACGATCTCCCAGGCCGGGAGCTTCGCGCTGGCCTTGTGCTCGCCCCACAGCCGCAGCGCGATCGCCGCCGCGTCGTGCAGGTCCCGCGCCTCCTCCCAGTAGCGGACCTCGGCGTGGTCCGCGGCGTACCGGGCGGTCAGGAAGAACGAGTGGTCGTGCGCCAGTTTCTCCAGTGCCGTCCGCAGTTCCGGCAGCGGTGTCGCCGCGCCCGCCACGCTCAGCACCACGTGCCACATCCGGGCCTGCTCGCGCGGGGCCTCCCGCTGCTCGACGTCCCGGCCGCCCTCGATGCTGGTGAGCCGCCGCTCGGGCCTCTGCCCCGGCAGCGCTTCCTCCCGCCTGCGAACCACCGGCGGCCTCCCATTCAGCGTGTCGCGCGGACCCCCCGGCCCGCTGCTCCCACCCCCCGTACCGGCCCCGCCGCCCGCGCTCAGCCGCGCAGCACGACCAGGTCGTCGCGGTGGACGACCTCGCGTTCGTACGCGGCACCGAGCTCCTGGGCCAGTTCTCGGGTGGACCGGCCGAGCAGACGGGGCAACTCCCTCGCATCAAAGTTGACCAGTCCGCGGGCGACGATGTGACCGTTTTCGCCAAGAAGGTCGACCGGATCACCCGCGGCGAACTCGCCCTCCACCCGGGTCACCCCGGCCGGCAGCAGGGACTTCCCGCCGTGCACGACGGCCGCCACCGCCCCGTCGTCCAGGGTCAGCGAGCCGCGCGGGGAGGAGGCGTGCTCCAGCCAGAGCAGCCGGTCGGCGGAGCGGCTGCCCGTGCGCCGGAACAGCGTGCCGGTGGGCCGGCCGGCCAGCGCGTCGGCCGCCTGGCTGGCCGCCGTCAGCACCACCGGGATGCCCGCGCCGGTGGCGATCCGGGCCGCCTCGACCTTGGTGACCATGCCGCCGGTGCCGACGCCCGCCTTACCGGCGCTGCCGACCTCGACGCCCGCCAGGTCCTCGGGGCCGCGCACCAGCTCGATCCGGCTGGTGCCGGGCTTGGCCGGGTCGCCGTCGTACAGGCCGTCCACGTCGGAGAGCAGCACCAGCAGGTCGGCCCGGACCAGGTGGGCCACCAGCGCGGCCAGCCGGTCGTTGTCGCCGAACCTGATCTCGGCGGTGGCCACCGTGTCGTTCTCGTTGACGACCGGCACCGCGCCCATCGTCAGCAGCTGCTCCAGCGTCCGGTAGGCGTTGCGGTAGTGGGCCCGGCGGCTGGCGTCCTCGGCGGTCAGCAGCACCTGCCCGACCCGCACCCCGTAACGCGCGAAGGAGGCCGTGTACCGGGCCACCAGCAGCCCCTGGCCGACGCTGGCCGCGGCCTGCTGCCGGGCCAGGTCCTTGGGGCGCTTCTCCAGGCCGAGCGGGGCCAGGCCGGCCGCGATCGCGCCGGAGGAGACCAGCACCAGCTCCGGCGCGTCCGGGCGGCGGCGCAGCTTGGCCAGCGCGTCGACCAGGGCGTCCACCCGGTCCGCGTCGAGTCCGCCGGCGGCGGTGGTCAGCGAGGAGGAGCCGACCTTCACCACGATCCGCCGCGCCGAAACGACCTCCTCGCGGAGCAGCTGATCCACCATCAGTCCGACCTTTCCGACGCGCCCTGTGTACGTCCGCAATCTAGCGAGCCGGATTGCGGGTCACGAAATCGCGACGAGGCGTGAGACGTCCGGGCCCGGCCCCGCGCGGGGCCGGGCCCGGAAAGCGCGGACGGGGGCGCGGGCGGTCCGCCCGCGCCCCCGTCGTGCGGGTACGCCCCTACTCGTCGAGCTGCTCGCGACCGGAGGAGAGCGCCTCGAACTCCAGGTACTCCTGCTCCGCCGAGTCCCGGCCGCGCTGCCGCTCGCGGCGGCGGTCGACGGCGGGGCGCTGGGTCTCCATCCGGTGGTCCTCGCCGCGCCGGCCGAGCATCTCGGCGCCGGCCGCCATGGTGGGCTCCCAGTCGAAGACGACCGCGTTCTCCTCGGGGCCGATGATGACGGTGTCGCCCTCCTGGGCGCCGATCTTCCACAGCTGCTGCTCGACGCCGAGCCGGGCCAGCCGGTCGGCGAGGTAGCCGACCGCCTCGTCGTTGGCGAAGTCGGTCTGCCGGACCCAGCGTTCGGGCTTGCCGCCGCGGATGCGGTAGGCGCCGTCCTCCTCCTCGATGGTGAAGCCGGCGTCGTCGACGGCGGTGGGCCGGATGACGATCCGGGTGTTCTCCTGGACCGGCTTGGCGGCGCGCGCGGCGGCGACGATCTCGGCCAGCGCGAAGGAGAGTTCGCGCAGGCCCTTGTGGGCGAGCGCGGAGACCTCGAACACCCGGTAGCCGCGCTCCTCCAGCGAAGCGCGGGTCAGGTCGGCGATGTCCTGGCCGTCCGGGACGTCGACCTTGTTGAGCGCGACCAGCCGCGGCCGGTCCTCCAGGCCGCCGTACTGGGCGAGTTCGTCCTCGATGGTCTCCAGGTCGGTGAGCGGGTCGCGGCCCGGCTCCAGGGTGGCGCAGTCCAGGACGTGCACCAGCACCTCGCAGCGCTCGACGTGCCGCAGGAACTCCAGGCCCAGGCCCTTGCCCTGGCTGGCGCCGGGGATCAGGCCGGGCACGTCGGCGATCGTGTAGACGGTCTCGCCGGCGGTCACCACGCCGAGGTTGGGGACGAGGGTGGTGAACGGGTAGTCGGCGATCTTCGGCTTGGCGGCGGAGAGCACCGAGATCAGCGAGGACTTGCCGGCGCTCGGGTAGCCGACCAGCGCGACGTCGGCGACGGACTTCAGCTCCATCACGATGTCGCGGGCCTCGCCGGGCTCGCCGAGCAGCGCGAAGCCGGGGGCCTTGCGGCGGGCGGAGGCCAGCGCCGCGTTGCCCAGGCCGCCGCGACCGCCCTGGGCGGCGACGAAGCTGGTGCCGGGGCCGACCAGGTCGGCCAGCACGTTCCCCTTGCGGTCGAGCACGACGGTGCCGTCCGGGACGGGCAGCACGATGTCCGGGCCGACCGCGCCGGTGCGGTGACCGCCCGCGCCGGGCTTGCCGTTGGTGGCCTTGCGCTTGGGCGAGTGGTGGTACTCGAGGAGCGTGGTGACCTGCGGGTCCACGACCAGGATGACCGAGCCACCCTCGCCGCCGTTGCCCCCGTCGGGGCCGCCCAGCGGCTTGAACTTCTCCCGGTGCACGGAGGCGCAGCCGTGGCCCCCGTTACCCGCGGCGACATGCAGTTCGACGCGGTCCACGAAGGTGGTCATGAGGTGTGCCTCCCGGGCGAAAAGAAAAGGGTGTCCTGCGGTAAAGCAGAAGGGTGGGCCCGGATCATCCCGGCCCACCCTTCACAGCGAGTCTGTACGGACTCAGGCCTCGACGGCCACGATGTTGACGACCTTGCGGCCGCGACGGTTGCCGAACTCCACGGCACCGGCGGTCAGCGCGAACAGCGTGTCGTCGCCGCCACGGCCGACGTTGGCGCCCGGGTGGAAGTGGGTGCCGCGCTGGCGGACGATGATCTCGCCGGCGGAGACGACCTGACCGCCGAAGCGCTTCACGCCGAGGCGCTGGGCGTTCGAGTCACGACCGTTGCGAGTGGAACTCGCACCCTTCTTGTGTGCCATCTGGCTATCCCCTTTCTAGGAAGACCGCAGGAAGTGGTTACTTGCTGACCGAGTCGATGCTGGTGATGCGCACCGCGGTGTGCTTCTGGCGGTGGCCCTGACGACGGCGGTAGCCGGTCTTGTTCTTGTAGCGCAGGATGACGATCTTGTCGCCCTTGGTGTGGTCGACGACCTCGGCGTGCGCCTTCACGCCACCGAGCACCCACGGGTCGGAGGTGATGGACTCACCGTCGACGACGAGGATGGTCGAGAGCTCGACCGAGTCACCCGGCTTGGCGTCGATACGGTCGATCTCCAGCACGTCGCCCACGGCGACCTTGTGCTGGCGGCCGCCGGCGCGAACGATCGCGTACATGCGGTACCTGCTTTCCTAACTCGGTCGGAACTCCGGATGCCAGCCGCCTGGGTATGGACACAAGCGGCCTCCCCCGGAAACGCCGGAAGCGGCGTCCACCCGGGAGGTGAGGTGCTCTGGAGCGCGGCGTCAACACGCCGATGGTCAAGGATACGGACCGGCCCATCCGAAGACAAACCGGGACGTGCGGAGGGGCCGGGAGCGGCGCGTCGGCGCTGCTCCCGGCCCCCGTGGACTCACTCCGCGGCCGGGCTCACTCCGCGGCGCCGTCGCCCTCGGCGGCCGCGGCCTTCTTGGCCGCCGTGGTCCGCTTGGTGGCGGTCTTGCGGGCGGTCGTCTTCTTGGCGGCCGTGGCGGTGGTCTTCTTCGCCGCGGCCTTCTTGGCCGTCGCGGTCTTCTTGGCGGCGGTCGCGGTCTTGGCGGCGGTCGCGGTCTTGGCCGCGGTCTTCCGGGGGCCCGCTTCTTCGGCGCGGCCTCCTCGGCCGGGTCCTCGACGGGCTGCTCGGTGTCGACCTCGACGGTGACCTCGGCCCCGGGCTCCACCGCGGCGACGGCCTCGGCCGCCACCTCCGCGGCCGTCCCGGCGACCTCGACGGCCGACTGCTGCTCGGCGGCCGACTTCTCGGCGGCGCTCAGCGCGGCCTCCATCGCGGCCTCGGCGCGGGCCTGCAGGACCACGATCTCGGCCTCGCCGGACGCCCCGGCCGGAGCGGTGGCCTTGCGCACCGCGCGGCGCCGGGTGCGCCCGCCCGCCGCGGGGGCGGCCGGCGGGATCTCCACCAGGCCGGGCTTCTCCTCGACGACGGCCTGAGCGGCCTCGGCGGCCCGCACTGGCTCGGTGTCGGCGGCACCGGTCTCGACGATCTCGGTGTCGGCGAACACGTCGACCGGCTCCAGCTCCTCGACCACGTCCAGGACGGTCTCCGCGGCCTCGACCGCCTCGGCGACCTCGGCGGACTCGACCGACCCGAGACCCTCGACCGCGTCGGTCTCCGCGCCGCCGGCCCCGCCGCGGCCCCGGCGGCGGCGCTTGCCGCCGCCCTCGCCGGTGCCGGAGGCGGCGGCGGCGTGCGAGCCCTGGTGGCCGTGGCCGGGCTGGTCCATGTGGACGATCACGCCGCGGCCGTTGCAGTGCACGCAGGGCTCGGAGAAGGACTCCAGCAGGCCCTGGCCGACCCGCTTGCGGGTCATCTGGACCAGGCCGAGCGAGGTGACCTCGGCGACCTGGTGCTTGGTGCGGTCCCGGCCCAGGCACTCCAGCAGGCGGCGCAGCACCAGGTCCCGGTTGGACTCCAGCACCATGTCGATGAAGTCGATCACGATGATGCCGCCGAGGTCGCGCAGCCGCAGCTGGCGGACGATCTCCTCGGCCGCCTCGATGTTGTTGCGGGTGACGGTCTCCTCAAGGTTGCCGCCCTGGCCGACGAACTTGCCGGTGTTGACGTCGATGACGATCATCGCCTCGGTCCGGTCGATCACCAGCGAGCCGCCGGAGGGCAGCCAGACCTTGCGGTCCAGCGCCTTCATCAACTGCTCGTCGATCCGGTAGGTGGCGAACACGTCGACGTCCGAGGTCCAGCGCTGCAGGCGCTCGGTGAGGTCGGGGGCGACGTTGGTGACGTAGTCGTGGATGGTGTTCCAGGCTTCGGAGCCGCTGACGATGACCTTGGTGAAGTCCTCGTTGAAGATGTCGCGGACCACCCGGACGGTCATGTCGGGCTCGCCGTACAGCAGCGCCGGGGCGTTGCCGGTGGCGGCCTTCTTCTGGATCTCCTCCCACTGCTGCTGGAGGCGCTGGACGTCGCGGGTGAGCTCCTCCTCGGAGGCGCCCTCGGCGGCGGTGCGCACGATCACGCCCGCGTCGTCCGGGACGATCTTCTTGAGGATCTGCTTGAGGCGGGCCCGCTCGTTCTCCGGCAGCTTGCGGGAGATGCCGGTCATCGAGCCCTCGGGCACGTACACCAGGTAGCGGCCGGGCAGCGAGATCTGGCTGGTCAGCCGGGCGCCCTTGTGGCCGATCGGGTCCTTGGAGACCTGCACCAGCACGGACTGGCCGGACTTCAGCACCGACTCGATCCGGCGCGGGCCGCCGTGGCCGCCGAGCGCGCCGAAGTTGACCTCGCCCGCGTACAGCACGGCGTTGCGGCCCTTGCCGATGTCGACGAACGCGGCCTCCATGGACGGCAGCACGTTCTGCACCTTGCCCAGGTACACGTTGCCGACGTAACTGGTGGCCTGCTCCTTGTTGACGTAGTGCTCGACCAGCACGCCGTCCTCGAGCACGCCGATCTGGGTGCGGGCGCCGTTCTGGCGGACCACCATGACCCGCTCGACGGACTCCCGGCGGGCCAGGAACTCGGCCTCGGTGATGATCGGGACGCGGCGGCGGCCCAGCTCGCGGCCCTCGCGGCGGCGCTGCTTCTTGGCCTCCAGGCGGGTGGAGCCCTTGATGGACTGCACCTCGTCCGGGTCGAACGCGGGCTCCGCGGAGCGGCGACGCGGCTCGCGCACCTTCACCACGGTGCGCACGCCGTCCTCGCCGGCCTCCGGCTGGTCGGCGCCCTCACCGCTGCGGCGGCGACGGCGACGGCGGCGGCGCGAGGAGGACAGGCCGGCGGCCAGGTCGTCCTCCTGGTCGTCCTCGGCCTCGTCGTGGTCGTCGCCCGCGTCGGCGCCCTGGTGGGCGGCGTCCTCGGTCTCGGCGCTCTCGGCCTCGACCGACTCGGGCGCGTCCTCGGCGTCACCGCGACGGCGGCGACGGCCACCGCGACGGCGGCGGCGGGACGGGCGGTCGTCCTCCCACTCCGCGTCCTGCTCGGGGCCGGCGGCGGGCGCCTCGACCTCGGCGGGGGCCTCGACCAGGGCGGCGGGGGCGGCCGGAGCAGCCGGAGCGGCGGCCTTGGCGGGCTGCTGGGCGGCCTTCGCGGGCTTGGCCGACTGCTGGACGCGCACCGCGGTGCGGACCCGGCGGCGGCGGCCGACGCCGCTGTACTCGAACTCCTCCTCGGACGCCCGCTCCTCCTCGACCGCGGCGGCCGGAGCCGGCTCGGCGGCCTTGGCGGCGGTGGTCTTGGCGGCGGTGCTCTTGGCCGCGGCGGCCTTGGCGGCGGGCGCGGGGGCGGTGAAGGGCTCGGGCTCCTGGAACACCGGCGCCTGGAAGATCGCGGTGGACGGGCGGACGGCCCGGCGGCGGGCGCGCGGCGGCTCGGCCTCGACGACCGGCTCGGGCTCCGCGACTGCCTCGACCGGGGCCTCCACCTCGGCCTCCGGCTCCTCCTCGGCGACCGGCTCGGCCTCGGGCGCGGGCTCGACGGCCGGCTCCTCGACCGCCACCGGCGACTGCACCGGCGCGGAGGCGCGCTTGCGGGTGCGGCGGGCGCGGACCGGCTTCTCCTCCGCCACCGGCTCGGCGGCGGGAGCCTCGGCGGCCGGGGCCTCGGCGGGCACCTCGGGCGCGGCCTCAACCGCGGCAGGGGCCTCCGGCGCACCGGCCGGAGCCTCGGCACGCTTACGGGTACGGCGGGCGCGGACCGGCTTCTCCTCCGCCACCGGCTCAGCGGCGGGAGCCTCGGCCTCGGCGGCGGCCGGGGCCTCGGCGGGCACCTCGGGCGCGGCCTCAACCGCGGCAGGGGCCTCCGGCGCACCGGCCGGAGCCTCGGCACGCTTACGGGTGCGCCGGGCGCGGACCGGCTTCTCCTCCGCCACCGGCTCGGCGGCCGGGGCCTCGGCCTCGGCCGCCGGGGCGGCGGGGGCCGCCACCACGGTCCCGGCGCCCTCGCTCGCGGCACCCTGCGGGGAGCCGGCCGGGCGGGACACCGCTCGGCGGCGGCGGCGCGGCGGTGCCGCGGCGGTGCCGTCGGCCCCGTTGTCGTTGTTGTTGTCGGCCGCAGCGGGCTGCGGTTCGGTGTTTTCGAGCATGCGGGTGTGTCTCCCGTCAGGCCCCCGGGCTCCGCGTCCTGGCACGACGCTCCACCGCGTTCACCAGCCGGACGCCGCTTCGGGCGGTCCGGCTCCCACGGTGCCGTCGTGCGGACGTGAGACCGCACAGGGGCTCGTAGTCTCGCTCAACCCCCCGCGGGACGCGGGGGGTCGAAAAGTCTTCTGGTCTGACCAGTTCTTCTCAGTTTTCAAGGGCCGGGCCGAAAGGATGGCCGGGCCTGCGCGCGACGACGCTCGCTCCCCTGGGGAGCCGCGGGGGCCGGGGAGCCACAGGCCCGGAGTTCTCTCCGTGCCTGCGCTCCCGCCCACTCGGCGGACGGCGGTTGCGCGCGGCGGGGCGGCCTACCGGCCGACCTCGGCCGCGGCGCGGTCGAGCGCCAGCGGGTCGGTCACCGTGCCGGTCTGCTCGTCGAGCGGCCCCTGCGCCAGCCTGGTCACCTCTACGGGGACCGGCGGCGCGAGGTCGGCCGTCGAACGGAGACCGGACAATACGTCGTCGGGTCGTACGGCGGGTGTGGCGTGTCGTACTACCAGCCGCAGTATCGCACAGGGAGCGCCCGCGCGAACATCGTCCGCACCGTCCGTGGCCGTGTTGTCACCGATCCCGACCAGGGGGGAGCCCTCGGGGACGGTTTCGATCGCGGCGACGGCGGCGCGCGCGTCGAAGGTGCGCAGGCCGTTCTTGGTCATCCGCTGGACCTCGACCGCCTCGGCGGCCAGAAACACGGCGGCGGCCTTCTCGGCCTCGGCGGGCTCCACGCCGGGCAGGCGCAGCAGCCACTCGGAGGCTTCCAGGCGCTCCACGAAGTTGCCGGTGGCGACCTCGACGGCGTCGGTGACGTCCAGGCCGGGCGGCAGCGACTCGTCCAGTTGGCGGCGGAGCGCCTCCGGGTCGCGGTGCTCGGCGAGGCCGATCTCCAGGTACTCGGCCTCGCTGGCGGTGCCGGTCGGGGCGGCGTTGGCGTAGGAGACCTTGGGGTGCGGGGTGAAGCCCGCGGAGTAGGCCATCGGGACGGCCGAGCGGCGGAGCGCGCGCTCGAACGCCCGCTGGAAGTCCCGGTGGCTGGTGAAGCGCAGACGGCCGCGCTTGGTGTAGCGGAGACGGATGCGCTGCACCGTCGGCGCGGGCGGCGGACCGTCGGGCGTGCGGCGTGCCAGGGGGCTCAGTCCTTCGTCAGTTGTCCCCGTCCGGCCTCGCACCGCGTGCGGCTCCGGCCGGACCTTGTCCCCACCAAGGGTACGCGGTGCGTCAGCCGAGCAGCGTCCGCCGTACCTCCCGGGCCACCCGGCGGACCTCCGCCCTGACGGGCCACCAGACGTCGCGGCGCACCCAGCGGCAGGGGGCGACCACGGTGAAGCGCCAGATCCGGCCGCCGAGCCGCCAGGCCCGGCGGAACGCCAGCCAGAGCGCGCGCAGCACCGGGAACAGCACCGGCCGCCACAGCCAGTCCCGGAACGCCCTGCCGAGCGGCACCAGCACCCACCGCCACAGCGCCCGGACCGGCACCGCGACCAGGTGGTACGCCGACCAGGCGACCACCCGGCCGAACCCGACCGCCAGGTACGCCGTCCCGCGCCCGATCGGGGCCAGCACGTAGTTCCACAGCGCCGCCAGGACCGGCCGCACCACCCACCGCCACAGCCAGGTCAGCGGCACCACCACCACCCACCGCCACAGCCGGCCGACCGGGACGACCACCAGCCGGTACAGCAGCGGCCCCAGCACCCCCCGCCAGAGCAGGCGCAGCGGCCATAGCAACACCCTGTCGACCAGCCATCCGGCCCCGCGGGCGACCAGCGCCACGAGTTCCCACAGCAGCCGCAGCGGCACCACCACCGCCACCACCACCAGCCGCACCAACGCGACCAGGCAGCCCCCGCCCTGCTGAGCCATCGTCACTCCCCCGTCGCCCGATCAGCCGATGGTCATACCCGGGCAAAGGGCCCCCGCCACGGGGTCGTGGCGGGGGCCGGGGGTGAGGCCGCGTCAGCTGTTGACGACCGTCAGCGGCAGCAGCTTCTTGCCGGTGGGGCCGACCTGGATGTGGGTGTCCATCTGCGGGCAGACTCCGCAGTCGAAGCACGGGGTCCAGCGGCAGTCCTCGACCTCGACCTCCTCCAGCGCGTCCTGCCAGTCCTCCCAGAGCCAGTCCTTGTCGAGGCCGCTGTCCAGGTGGTCCCAGGGCAGCACCTCCTCGTAGCCGCGCTCGCGGGTGGTGTACCAGTCCACGTCGACGCCGGTGCCGGCCAGGCCCTTCTCGGCGGAGGCGATCCAGCGGTCGTAGGAGAAGTGCTCGCGCCAGCCGTCGAAGCGGCCGCCGTCCTCGTAGACGGCCCGGATGACGGCGCCGATCCGGCGGTCGCCGCGGGAGAGCAGGCCCTCGATGATGCCGGGCTTGCCGTCGTGGTAGCGGAAGCCGATGTTCTTGCCGAACTTGCGGTCGCCGCGGATCGAGTCGCGCAGCTTGGTCAGCCGCGCGTCGGTGGCCTCGGCGGACAGCTGCGGGGCCCACTGGAACGGGGTGTGCGGCTTGGGGACGAAGCCGCCGATCGAGACGGTGCAGCGGATGTCGTTGGTGCCGGTGACCTCGCGGCCCTTGGCGATGACGTTCTTCGCCATCTCGCCGATCTGCAGCACGTCCTCGTCGGTCTCGGTGGGCAGGCCGCACATGAAGTACAGCTTCACCTGGCGCCAGCCGTTGCCGTACGCGGTGGCCACCGTGTTGATGAGGTCCTCCTCGGACACCATCTTGTTGATGACCTTGCGGATGCGCTCGGAGCCGCCCTCGGGGGCGAAAGTGAGGCCGGAGCGGCGGCCGTTGCGGGAGAGCTCGTTGGCCAGGTCGATGTTGAAGGCGTCGACCCGGGTGGAGGGCAGCGAGAGGCCGATCTTGTCCTCGGCGTAGCGGTCGGCCAGGCCCTTGGTGACGTCGGCGATCTCGGAGTGGTCCGCGGAGGAGAGCGAGAGCAGGCCGACCTCCTCGAAGCCGGTGGCCTTCAGCCCGCGCTCGACCATCTCGCCGATGCCGGTGATGCTTCGCTCCCGCACGGGGCGCGTGATCATGCCGGCCTGGCAGAAGCGGCAGCCGCGGGTGCAGCCGCGGAAGATCTCCACCGACATCCGCTCGTGCACGGTCTCGGCGAGCGGGACGAGCGGCTGCTTGGGGTAGGGCCACTCGTCGAGGTCCATCACGGTGTGCTTGGAGACCCGCCACGGCACGCCGGGGCGGTTCGGGACGACGCGGGCGATCCGGCCGTCGGGCAGGTACTCGACGTCGTAGAACCGCGGGATGTACACCCCACCGGTCTTCGCCAGGCGCAGCAGCAGCTCGTCCCGACCGCCGGGGCGGCCCTCGGCCTTCCAGGCCCGGACGATGTCCGTGATGTCGAGCACGGCCTGCTCGCCGTCGCCGATCACGGCCGCGTCGATGAACTCGGCGATCGGCTCGGGGTTGAACGCGGCGTGGCCGCCCGCGAGCACGACCGGGTCGTCCATCGTGCGGTCGGCGGCGTTCAGCGGGATGCCGGCCAGGTCGAGCGCGGTCAGCATGTTGGTGTAGCCGAGCTCGGTGGAGAACGACAGGCCGAACACGTCGAACGCCTTGATCGGGCGGTGCGCGTCGACCGTGAACTGCGGGACGCCGTGCTCGCGCATCAGCGCTTCCAGGTCCGGCCAGACGCTGTAGCTGCGCTCGGCGAGGACGCCCTCGCGCTCGTTCAGCACCTCGTAGAGGATCATGGTGCCCTGGTTGGGCAGGCCGACCTCGTAGGCGTCGGGGTACATCAGCGCCCAGCGGACGTCGCAGGCGTCCCAGTCCTTGACGGTCGAGTTGAGCTCGCCACCGACGTACTGGATCGGCTTCTGGACGTGCGGGAGGAGGGCCTCCAGGCGTGGGAAGACCGATTCGACAGTCATGCGCAAGGACCTTTACGGCAGAAAAAGCAGTGACCCTTCAGGGTAGCCGAGCCCCGGGGGTCACTGTTTCCACGCGGTGGAGGGGTCAGACCCCTATCGGCCGCTGGGAGCGCACCGACTGCAGCAGTCCGATCGCGATCCAGACCGCGAACATCGAGGAGCCGCCGTAGGAGACGAACGGCAGCGGGATGCCCGCGACCGGCATGATGCCGAGGTTCATGCCGATGTTCTCGAACGCCTGGAAGGCGAACCAGGTGACCGCGCCGGCCGCCAGGATCGTCCCGTACAGGTCGCTGGCGTGGCGCGCTATCCGGCAGGCGCGCCACAGGATGACGCCGAGCAGGCCGAGCATCAGCAGGCCGCCGGCGAAGCCGAGTTCCTCGCCGGCCACGCTGAACACGAAGTCGGTCTGCTGCTCGGGGACGAACTGCCCTATGGTCTGGGTGCCGTGGAACAGGCCCATGCCGGTCGGGCCGCCGGAGCCGATCGCGATCCTGGCCTGCGCGGTGTTGTAGCCGACGCCGGCCGGGTCGAGCGCCGGGTTGGCGAAGGCCGCGAAGCGGTCGATCTGGTACTGGCTGAGGATGCCGAGCTTCCAGATCGCCAGCGCCCCGGCGGTGCCGCCGGCCAGCAGGCCGACCACCCAGCGGTTGGCGGCGCCGGAGGCCAGCAGCACGCCGAGCATGGTGACCACCATCACCATCACCGAGCCGAGGTCCGGCATCAGCATGACCACGGCCATCGGGAAGCCGGCCACCGCCAGCGACTGCAGCACGCTGCGGGTGGGCGGGAACTCCCGCTCGCCGCTGTCGACCCGGGAGGAGAGCACCACGGCCATGCCCAGCACGATCGCCAGTTTGGCGAACTCGGCGGGCTGGATGGAGAAGCCGCCGCCGAACTGGATCCAGGAGTGCGCGCCGTTGATGGTCGAGCCGAGCGGGCTGAGCACCGCGAACAGCATCAGCACCACGGCCAGGTAGATGAACGGCGCCGCGGTGCGCAGCCGGCGGGTGCCGAGCAGGATCACCGCCACGCACAGGCCGATGCCGATCGCCAGGTTGGTCAGGTGCCGGTACAGGAAGTACTGCGGGTCGCCGTGGGTGAGCTGGTCGCGGCCGCGGGTGGCGGACCAGACCAGCAGCGAGCCGATCACGGAGAGCGCCAGCGCCGCCAGGATCATGATCCAGTCGAGCCGCCGCAGCGGGGAGTCCTTGGCCAGCGCCCGGCCCAGCGAGGAGCGCCGGGGCGAGAGCCGGACCGTCCGGTAGGAGTCGTACGAGGTCATGCCCGGCCCCTTCCGTACCCGCCGCCGCGGGTGGGTTCGACGGCGGCGAGCAGCACGCCGGACACCTGGCCGGCCCGGGCCGGCGGGGCCGGGTCCAGGAAGGTGGCGCCGGGTTCGTAGCTGAAGGCGGTGGGGACGATCGCGGTGCCGTCCGGGTTGAACTTGGGCAGTTCGGCCTGCGGCTTGGGCAGCAGCGCCTTGGAGTTGTCGATGGCGCCCTTGTCGTCGACGCCGTACAGCGCCTGGTAGATCCGGCGCACCGAGTCGCCGGAGCCGCCGGAGCCGGTGCCGCCCTGACTGATCGTCATGACCACCGCGTAGTCGTTGCTGTAGGTGGTCAGCCAGGAGGTGGTCTGCTTGCCGGCGACCTCGGCGGTGCCGGTCTTGGCGTGCAGCTCGATCTTGCCCTGCGGCCAGCCGGAGCCGGTGAACTTCCAGGCGGCGGTGCCGGAGGTGACGACGCCGGCGGTGGCCTGGTCGATGTACTCCAGCAGCTTGCCCTGGGCCGGGATCTTGCCGTCCTCGTGCGGGGCGATGTCGCGCACGAGGGTGCCGTCGGGGCTGACCACGGCCTTGCCGATGGTGGGCCGGTACAGGGTGCCGCCGTTGGCGAGCGCCGAGTAGATCCGGGCCATCTGGAGCGGGGTGACCAGGGTGTCGCCCTGGCCGATGGCGAAGTTGACCATGTCACCGGCGCGCATCTGGTTGCCGTCGGCGCAGTTCTCGCGGGCGATCTCGTCGGCGTACTCGTGGCCGCCCTTGGCCGCCTGCTGGCACCAGGAGTCCTTCATCGCGTCGTAGTAGGACTGCTTCCACTGCCGGTCGGGGACCCGGCCGGCCACCTCGCCGGGCAGGTCGACGCCGGTCTTGGCGCCGAGGCCGAACTCGTGGGCGGTCTTGAAGAACCAGTCCTGGGCGTCCTTCTTGGGCTTGAGGCCGCCGTCCTTCATCCACTGGTCGTAGGCCAGGCCGTAGAAGACGGTGTCGCAGGAGACCTCCAGGGCCTTCTCCAGCGAGATGTCGCCGAAGCTCTCGCTCTCGAAGTTCTTGAACTCGCGGCCGCCGATGGTCAGCGACTTCGGGCACGGGTAGTGCCCGTTGAGGTCGTAGCCGGCCTGCGCGGCGGCGGTGGTGGAGACCACCTTGAAGGTGGAGCCGGGCGCGGACTGGCCCTGGATGGCCCGGTTGATCAGCGGGTAGTTGGAGTCCTTGCTGTTCAGCGTCTCGTAGTCCTTGGCGGAGATGCCGCCGACCCAGAGGTTGGGGTCGTAGGTGGGGGCGCTGGCCATCGCCACGATCCGGCCGGTGTGCACGTCCATCACGACGGCCGCGCCGGAGTCGGCGATGTAGTTGCGGCTGGTCTCCTTGTCGTACACCTTGCGGGCCTCGGCCATGGCCTGGGCCAGCTGGTCCTCGACCACCTTCTGCACCCGGGCGTCGATCGAGGTGACCAGGTTGTTGCCGGACTGCGCGGGGGTGGTGCCGGCGCTGCCGATCACCCGGCCGAGGTTGTCGACCTCCAGCCGGTCGACGCCGGTGGTGCCGCGCAGGTCGTCGTCGTACACCGACTCCAGGCCGGCCCGGCCGATCTGGTCGGAGGGCAGGCGGCGCTCCCGGCCGGTCTTGTCGGCGGTCTTGGTGACCTCGTCGTCGGTGACCGGCGAGAGGTAGCCGAGGATCTGGGCGGCGCTGGCGCCCTCCGCGTTGGTGTAGCGGCGCAGCGCGGTGGGCTGGGCGGTGACGCCGGGGAAGTCCTCGCGGCGCTCCATTATCTGCATCGCCTGCTGGGTGGTGGCCTGCTGGGTGACCGGGATCGGCTGGTACGGGGAGCCGTTCCAGCAGGGCTGCGGCGTCTTGGCGTCGCACAGCCGGACCTTGTTCTGCACGTCCGCGGCCGGGACGCCCAGGACGTCGGCGAGCCGGGAGAGCACCGCCTTGCCGCGGTCCTTCTGCTGGAGCAGCGCGGTGCGGGAGACCGACACCACCAGCTTGGTCTCGTTGCCGGCCAGAATCCGCCCGGAGGCGTCCAGGATCTCGCCGCGGACGGCGGGCTCCACCACCTCGCGGACGTGGTTGCCCTGGGCCTTCTCGGTGAACTCCTTGCCGTTGCGGATCTGCAGGTACCACAGCCGGCCGCCGAGGGTGGCCAGTAGCGACAGGACCAGCACCTGGAGGACGACCAGCCGGATCGTCACCCGGCGGGTCCGGCCGGTCTCGGGGATGTTGCTCACGTGCGCGGTCTCCGTCCCGGCTCAGGGGCGCTTGGCGAGGCCGAGCGCGCGCTTCTTCTTGTAGGGGGTGGCGGAGGGCTGGCGGGTGGTCCGGTAGCGGGCCAGCGCGCCGAGGCCGGAGCCGCCGTCCGCGCCGCGCTCGGTCTCGTTGACCACCCGGTCGCCGTCGAAGCGGCGGGCCAGCAGCATCACCAGCGGCACCGTGAACGGGGCCAGCAGTACGTCGTACAGCAGGGCGCTGAAGACCAGGCCGGTCAGTCCGACGTGCCGGGCCGCGGTGTCGCCGACCAGCGCGCCCACCGTCGCGTACAGCAGGGTGGAGACCACCGCGGCGACCGCGACCACGCCCAGCGCGGAGAGAGCCGAGCGCTGCCGGCCGCCCTCCGGCTTGAGCAGGCCGGCGCCGTAGCCGACCAGGCACAGCACCAGCGCGTACCGGCCGACCGCGTGGTCGGACGGCGGGGCGAGGTCGGCCAGCAGGCCGGCGCAGAAGCCGACCAGGCAGCCGCCGGTCGGCCCGTACACCAGGGCCAGGCCGACCACCACCAGCATCAGCAGGTCCGGGGTGGCGCCGGGCAGTTGGAGCCGGCCGAGGACGCTGACCTGGATGACCAGGGCCAGTACCAGCAGCACGGCGGACAGCAGAATCCGGTTCACACGCGGCATCAGTTCCCCCCGGTGGTCGGCGGTGCGGCGGCGATCGGGGCCTGCGGGTTGCCCGCGGCGCCGGCGGAGGCGGCGGGCACCGGCGGCAGCACGGCGTCCCGCGGGTCGGTGCGCGGCGGGACGACCACCACGCCGACCAGGTCGAGCCGGGTGAACTGCACGTACGGCTCGACCAGGATGGTCTTGGTCAGCTGGCCCGGCGTGGCCTGCACCTCCTTGACGGTGCCGACCGGCACGCCGGGCACGAACGGGCGGCCGCTCTGCGAGCCGAAGGTGACCAGCCGGTCGCCGGGCTTGACCTGGGCCCGGCCGTTCAGCAGCTCGATCCGCATCGGCGAGGCGCCCTGCCCGGCCGCGAAGCCGATCTCGCCGCCGCCCTCCAGCCGGACGCCGGCGGTGAAGCCGGGGTCGGAGGCGAGCAGCACGGTCGCGGTGGTCGGGGCGACGGTGGTGATCCGGCCGACCAGGCCCTGGCCGTCGATCACGGTCATGTCGCGGGTCAGGCCGTCGTCGCTGCCGGCGTCGATGGTGATGGTCCAGGAGAAGCCCTGGGCCGCGCCGATCGCGATGACCTGGGCGGCCTTGACGGTGTAGCCGCCGGAGCCGGCCGTGTGCAGCAGGTCGTCGAGCTGCTTGGTGCGGCCGGCCGCGGCGTCCGAGGAGGCCAGTCTCTGGCGCAGCTCGGTGTTCTCCCGGGTGATCTGGTCGAGCCGCTGCTGGTGGGTGCCGGCGTCGCGGATCGCCCGGATGTAGCCGGCGACCGGGTCGACCGCGCCGGCCGCGGCGTTCTCCGCCGGGCCGAGCGCGGAGGCCGCGGCCCGGCGGGCGCCGCCGAGCGGCGAGTCCTGGCCGCCCTTGATGTCCACGGTGATCAGGGCGAAGGCCACCACCACCAGCAGGACCAGCAGTAGTCGGCTCTCTCGGGTGTCCCTCACGGTGCTGCCGCCGCCCCTTCGTGCTGCATGCTCATCGGCTCAGCTCGGTGTGTAGTTCGGATTGCCTTGCTCAACGACGCTCGGTGGCGCTCAACGACGCCCGACGACGCTCAACGGCGCGGTTGGGCGTCCAGGACCTGCTGCAGTGCCTCGAACTCCTCGACGCACTTGCCCGCCCCCAGCGCCACCGAGTCCAGCGGGTTCTCCGCGATGTGCACCGGCATGCCGGTCTCCCGGCGCAGCCGCTCGTCCAGGCCGCGCAGCAGGGCGCCGCCGCCGGTGAGCACGATGCCGCGGTCCATCACGTCGCCCGCGAGCTCCGGCGGGCACTGGTCCAGCGTGGTCTTCACCGAGTCGATGATCGAGTTCACCGGCTCGTCGATGGCCTCGCGGACCTCGGCGGCCGAGATGACCACGGTCTTCGGCAGGCCGGAGACCAGGTCGCGGCCGCGGATCTCGGCGTGCTCGTCCTTCTCGCCCTCCAGGCCGAACGCGGAGCCGATCGACATCTTGATCTGCTCGGCGGAGCGCTCGCCCAGCAGCAGGCTGTACTCCTTCTTGATGTGCTGGACGATGGCGCTGTCCAGCTCGTCGCCGGCGACCCGCAGCGACTGCGCGGTGACGATCCCGCCGAGCGAGATCACCGCGACCTCGGTGGTGCCGCCGCCGATGTCGACCACCATGTTGCCGGTCGGCTCGTGCACGGGCAGGCCGGAGCCGATCGCCGCGGCCATCGGCTCCTCGATGATGTGCACCTGGCGGGCGCCGGCCTGCATGCTGGCCTCGACCACGGCGCGGCGCTCGACGCCGGTGATGCCGGAGGGGACGCAGACCACGACCCGCGGGCGGACCAGGTAGCGGCGGCGGTGGATCTTCATGATGAAGTACCGCAGCATCCGCTCGGTGATCTCGAAGTCGGCGATCACGCCGTCCTTGAGCGGGCGGATCGCGACGATGTTGCCGGGGGTCCGGCCGATCATCTTCTTCGCCTCGGCCCCGACCGCGAGGATTCCGCCGGTGTTGGTGTTCACGGCCACCACCGACGGCTCGTTCAGCACGATGCCCTTGCCCCGGACGTACACCAGCGTGTTCGCGGTGCCTAGGTCGATCGCCAGGTCCCGGCCGAGAAACGACAGGTTGTTCGCCATGGGATGTCGAGTGCCTTCCCGAGTTCGGATCAAGGGCGGGGAGCGGGCCGGCCGTGCGGGCCCGCGAGAGGGCTGACGGCGGCTGAGCAGCCGCTCCGTGCCCGTGAGTTGGGTCCATCGTAGTCACGCCGGTCAGCGCGGGCGGCGGGTACGGCGTGCCGCCCATTCTCCGGGGGCGAATCAGCTTCTCCTGGCATTGGGACGCCGTGTCGGAGGGTAGGGTTCCGTGATTTGAGGATTAACGCCCAGAGGGAGCAACCCGATCCGCCGTCCGGCCCCTGAGCTGCTCGTTCCCGGTGGGCGGCGCTCCATGCCCGGCGGGGGCACGGAGCACCGGATCGCTACCGGATCCTCACGCGTGCGCGGGGAAGAAGATCTTGATCTCGCGCTCGGCCGACTCCGGGGAGTCCGAGGCGTGGATCAGGTTCTCCCGGGTGATGGTCGCGTAGTCGCCGCGGATGGTGCCCGCGCCGGCCGCCAGCGGGTCGGTCGCGCCGGCCAGCGCCCGGATGCCGGGGACGACGTTCTCGCCCTCGACGATCAGCGCGATCGACGGGCCGGAGGTCATGAAGCCCAGCAGCGGCTCGTAGAAGTCGCGGCCGACGTGCTCGGCGTAGTGCTGCTCCAGGGTGGCGCGGTCGAAGGTGCGAAGCTCCATCGCAGCGAACCGCCAGCCGGCCTTGCGCTCGATCCGGCTGATGATCTCGCCGGCCAGGCCGCGCTGCACGGCGTCGGGCTTGAGCAGGACGAGAGTGCGCTGGGACACGGTACGGCTCCTGAGGTGTTCGGTCGTGCCTGACTGTGCCCCCGACACTACCCCGGCCGGGTCGGCACCCCGTCGCCCAGTCCCACGTCAGGCCGGTCAGGCCGGAGCCGCGGCCCCGTCGACGGCGGACTCGGCGGCGGCCGACTCGGCGGCGGCCCGCCGGGCCTTGAACTCGTCGATCTTGCGGCCGTAGTGGACCGAGCACCACCACAGGCCGCCGAAGACCACGCCGAAGACGTACATGGTCGGCAGCACCAGCCCGCCGGCCAGCACGGCCAGTTGCAGCGCCCAGCCGACGTACACCGCGCCGGGGCGGGTGATCACGCCGCACAGCAGCACGCACAGCGCGATCGCCACCGCGCTGACCGCCCAGATGGTGCCGGTGCCGACGTCGGTGAGCTTCATCGCCACCAGGCCGGCGAACATGATCAGCAGGGCCTCGCCGATCAGGGTGGAGGAGCACAGGGTGCGCATCGGCGGCTACTTCCTTCCGAACAGCAGGCGCGCCTCGCCCACCGTGATGACGGAGCCGGTGACCAGGACGCCGGCGCCGCCGAGGTCCTCCTCCTCGGCGAGGGTGACGGCGGCGTCGATCGCGTCGTCCAGGCGCGGCTCGACCTGCACCCGGTCCTCGCCGAAGACCTCGACGGCGAGGGCGGCCAGCCGGTCGACCGGCATCGCGCGGTGGGTGGAGTTCTGGGTGACCACGACCTCGGCGAGGATCGGCTCGAAGACCTCCAGCAGGCCGGTGACGTCCTTGTCCCCGCTGGTGGCGATGACGCCGACCAGCTTGGTGAAGCCGAACGCCTCGCCGATCGCGCCGGCCGCGGCCTGCGCGCCGTGCGGGTTGTGCGCGGCGTCCAGGATGACGGTGGGGCTGCGCCGGACCACCTCCAGCCGGCCCGGGGAGGAGACGCCGAACAGCGCCTGCCGGACCTTCTCCTCGTCCAGGTGCTCGGCGCCGCCCTGGCCGATGCCGAAGAACGCCTCGACCGCGGCGAGCGCCAGCGCGGCGTTCTGCGCCTGGTGGTCGCCGTGCAGCGGGAGGAAGAGCTCCGGGTACTCGTGGCCGCCGATGCCGCGCAGGGTCACCAGCTGGCCGCCGACCGCGACCTCGCGGCGCAGCACGCCGAACTCCAGGCCCTCGCGGGCCACCGTGGCGTCCACCTCGACGGCGCGGCGCAGGATCGTCTCGGCCGCGTCCAGCTGCTGCTGGGCGACCACGGCGAGCGCGCCGGGCTTGATGATCCCGGACTTCTCGACCGCGATCTCGCCGGTGGTCTCCCCCAGCTTGTCGGTGTGGTCCAGGCCGATCGGGGTGATCACCGCGACCTGGGCGTCGATCACGTTGGTGGCGTCCCAGGAGCCGCCCATGCCGACCTCGACCACCGCGACGTCCACCGGCGCGTCGGCGAAGGCGGCGTAGGCCATGCCGGTGAGCACCTCGAAGAAGGACATCGCGACCGGCTGGGCGGCGTCGACCATCCGCACGTAGGGCTCGACGTCCCGGTAGGTCTCGACGAACTTCTCCGGGCTGATCGGCGCGCCGTCCAGGCTGATCCGCTCGGTGACGGACTCCACGTGCGGGGAGGTGTAGCGGCCGGTGCGCAGCTCGAAGGCGCCCAGCAACTGCTCGACCATCCGGGCGGTGGAGGTCTTGCCGTTGGTCCCGGTGATGTGGATCGAGGGGTAGGAGCGCTGCGGCTGGCCGAGGATGTCCATCAGCGCCTCGATCCGGTCGAGCGAGGGCTCCAGCTTGTTCTCCGGCCAGCGGGTGGCCAGCTCGGCCTCGACGGCGCGCAGTTCGGGGTCGGTGCCGCCGGCGTCGGCGGGACGGACGGTGTAGGGGTTGGGCTCGGCCTTGTCGCTCACCCCGCCAGTCTAAGGACTCCGTACGCCGCGGCCGGACGGGCACCCCGGCGCGCAGGCCCCCTTGACACCGGAATTGGTCTACTCCACCGTGTGAGTCGCTCCCACCCGCTCCCCGCACCGAGCTCCCCGCACCGCACCCCCCATCGACACTCCCCCACATGGAGATGGCATGCGTGCACCACAGCCCCGTCCCCGCCCGCGCGCCGGGCGGGCACTGCTCGCCGGACTGCTGGCGGCCTCCACCGGCCTGGTCGGCCTGGTCCTGGCCGGTACCGGCACGGCCACCGCCGCCGCGCCCAACGTGAACGTGGTCGTCAACGGCGACTTCTCGGCCGGCGACCACCTCAGCCCGTGGACCTGCGGCCCGACCGTCACCGCGGTGAACAACGCCGCCACCGGCTGGGACCTCCAGGGCTCCCCGGCCGGCAACGACTACGCCAACTGCAGCCAGACCGTCGCCGTGCTGCCCAACTCGACGTACACCCTGAGCACCGTGGTGCAGGGCGGCTACGTGTTCGCGGGCGCCACCGGCACCGGTGGCACCGACCCGTCCACCTGGAGCTCCAACGCCGGGTGGAACACCCTGACCTCCACCTTCACCACCGGCGCGGCCACCACCTCGGTGTCGGTCTGGTTCCACGGCTGGTACGGGCAGACCCCGTTCCTGGTCGACAAGGTCTCGCTGGTCGGGCCGGGCACCGGCACCAGCCCGTCGCCCTCGCCCTCCGCGTCCACCAGCACCTCGCCGACCCCGTCGCCGTCCCCCTCGACCAGCGCCTCGCCCTCGTCCTCGCCGTCCCCGTCGACGTCGGGCAGCCCGACCGCGCCGCCGCCCCGCAAGCACCTGCTGACCGGCTACTGGCAGGACTTCTACAACGGCGCGACACCGCAGCGGATCAGCGACGTCCCGGCCGCGTACGACATCATCGCGGTGGCCTTCGCGGACGCCACCAGCACCCAGGGCGCGATCTCCTTCACCCTGGACCCGACGCTCTCCGGCAAGCTCGGCGGCTACACCGAGGCCCAGTTCAAGGCCGACATCGCGGCCAAGCGGGCGGCCGGCAAGAAGGTGATCATCTCGGTCGGCGGGCAGAACGGCACCGTCTCGGTGGCCAACTCCACCGCCGCGGCCAACTTCGCGAACTCGGCGTACGCCCTGATCCAGCAGTACGGCTTCGACGGGATCGACATCGACCTGGAGAACGGCGTCAACTCCACCTACATGGCGCAGGCGCTGCACACCCTGGCGGCCAAGGTCGGGTCCGGCTTCGTGCTGACCATGGCCCCGGAGACCATCGGCATGCAGTCCACCGGCGGGGAGTACTTCAAGCTGGCGCTGGCCACCAAGGACATCCTGACCATCGTCAACATGCAGTACTACAACAGCGGCGCGATGCTCGGCTGCGACGGCGGGGTCTACTCGCAGGGCACCGAGAACTTCCTCACCGGCCTGGCCTGCATCCAGCTCCAGGGCGGCCTGCGGCCCGACCAGGTCGGCCTGGGCGTCCCGGCCTCCACCAGCGCGGCGGGCGGCGGCTTCGTCAGTCCGTCGGTGGTGAACAACGCGCTGGACTGCCTGGCCGCCGGCACCAACTGCGGCAGCTTCGTCCCGCCGACCAAGTGGCCGACCATCGGCGGCGCGATGACCTGGTCCACCAACTGGGACGCCACCGCCGGCAACCAGATCGCCACCACCGTGGGGGCGCACCTGCACGCGATGCCGTGACCCGTCGTCCGGCCGCGTCCCGGTGCGGGAACCGCCCGGGCCGGGACGCGCAGTGACGATCCGTCAGTACGTCGCGCGGGGCGTCGGCAGCCGCCCCGCGTGCCGGCGGCGCAGTTCGGCGGCGATCTCCTCGGCCTCGCCCTCCGGCAGCAGCGGCAGCATCATCGCCACCGCCTGCACCAGGCCGCCGAGCAGGTAGGTGGTGTCGGGGGTGCCGGCCACCAGGGCGCGCACCTGGGCGACGTCGCCCGCGGCGACGGCCTCCAGCAGCAGGGCGGCGCCGGCCGCCTCCTCGTCCACCGGCACCTGCGAGGCGTCGTGCGGGGCGCGCCGGGCCAGGCCGCGCAGCACCCGGTCGGCGACCTCGGGGGCGTACGCCTTGCGGACCGCCTCGGCGGCGATCCACACCAGCAGGGTGGCCACTTCGCGTTCGACGTGCTCGGCGAGCAGCCGGTCCAGCTCGGTGTCGAAGGCGATCTGGTTTCCGTGCCGGAATGCCAGCAGCAGCGTCGCCGCCCGGGCCTTGGCCGCCTCCACCTCTTCCCTCGGAAGTTCGTCCGGAAGTTCGTCGGCCAACTCCCCGGTCGCCATCATGTGCGTGCCCTCCGTTCGTGCCCCGCCCGAATGGGAACTTCCGCCCACCGTACACATCCGGTGTGCAAAGGTCGCTGAACGCGCGGGGGTGGGCGACGCAATGCATTCCAAATGGCGCGGCGGGTCAATTGCCGCACAATGACGCCGAATAGGGGGTGCTCCGCCGATACCGCGACGCGCGGGCAAGGGAATTGACAAACCGTCGGGAACAACCCGGGAAAAGGCGGAGGGCCGCCGCCCCCGAGGGGAGCGGCGGCCCTGGCCGGCCTGCGGTCAGCCCTGCGGCAGCGCCGCGAGTTGGGCGGTGATCCGCTCGATGTCGGCCTCGGCGGCCGTCAGCCGGACCCGGATCTTGGCGACCACCTCGTCCGGCGCCTTGGCCAGGAAGGCCTCGTTGCCGAGCTTTCCGGTGGTCTGCGCCTTCTCCTTCTCGGCGGCGGCCAAGTCCTTCTGCAGGCGCTTGCGTTCGGCCGCCACGTCGATGGTGCCGGACAGGTCGAGCGCGACGGTGGTGCCGGCCACCGGCAGCGCGGCGGTGGCGTGGAAGCCCTCCTCGGGCAGCGTCAGCCGCAGCAGCGCGCGGATCGCGGCCTCGTGCACCTCCAGCCGGTGGCCGGCCAGCTCCAGCCGGGCCGGGACCTTCTGGGTGTCGCGCAGGCCCTGGTCGTTGCGGAACCGGCGGACCTCGGTGACCACCTGCCGCAGCAGGGCGATCTCCGACTCGGCGTCGGCGTCCCGGTAGCCGGAGTCCGTCGGCCACTCGGCGACGACCACCGACTCGGCGCCGGTCAGCGCCGTCCACAGCGCGTCGGTGACGAACGGGACGATCGGGTGCAGCAGGCGCAGCGTCACGTCCAGCACCTCGCCGAGCACCCGGCGGGCGTGGTCGGCCCGCGGGCCGCCGCCGTTCAGGGTGGTCTTGGAGAGCTCGACGTACCAGTCGAAGACCTCGTCCCAGGCGAAGTGGAACAGCGCGTCGGAGACCTTCGCGAACTCGAAGTCCTCGTAGAGCGCGTCGACCTCGGCCACCGTGGCGTTCAGCCGGGAGAGGATCCAGCGGTCCGCGGCGGTGAGCTCCTCCGGCGCGGGCAGCGGCCCCTGGACGGTGGCGCCGTTCATCAGCGCGAACCGGGTGGCGTTCCAGATCTTGTTGCAGAAGTTCCGCGAGCCCTTGACCCAGTCCTCGCCGATCGGCACGTCGGCGCCGGGGTTGGCGCCGCGGGCCAGCGTGAAGCGGACGGCGTCGGCGCCGTAGGCGTCCATCCAGTCCAGCGGGTCGACGGCGGTGCCGGAGGACTTCGACATCTTCTTGCCGAACTCGTCGCGGACCAGGCCGGTCAGCGCCACCGTCTTGAACGGGGCCTCGCCGTCCATCGCGTACAGGCCGAACATCATCATCCGGGCGACCCAGAAGAAGATGATGTCGTGGCCGGTCAGCAGGACGTCGGTCGGGTAGAACTTCTCCAGGTCGGCGGTGCGCTCCGGCCAGCCCAGGGTGGAGAACGGCCACAGGCCGGAGGAGAACCAGGTGTCCAGCACGTCCGGGTCCTGGACCCAGCCCTCGCCGGCGGGCGGCTGCTCGTCCGGGCCGACGCAGACGACCTCGCCGTCCGGGCCGTACCAGACCGGGATGCGGTGGCCCCACCAGAGCTGGCGCGAGATGCACCAGTCGTACATGTTGTCGACCCAGTCGAAGTAGCGGCGCTCCAGCTCCTTCGGGTGGATCTCGACCCGGCCGTCGCGGACCGCGTCGCCCGCGGCCTTCGCCAGCGGCTCGACCTTGACCCACCACTGCAGCGACAGCCGCGGCTCGACCACGGTGTGGCAGCGCGAGCAGTGGCCGACCGCGTGCTCGTAGGGGCGCTTCTCGGCGACGATCCGGCCCTGCTCGCGCAGCGCGCCGACCACGGCGGAGCGGGCCTCCAGCCGGTCCAGGCCGAGGAACGGGCCGTGCACCGTGATGATGCCGCGGTCGTCCATCACCGTCAGGTTGGGCAGGCCGTGCCGCTGGCCGATGGCGAAGTCGTTCGGGTCGTGCGCGGGCGTCACCTTGACGGCGCCGGTGCCGAACTCCGGGTCGACGTGCTCGTCGGCGACGACCGGGATCTCACGGTCCGTCAGCGGCAGCTTGACGGTCCGGCCGACCAGGTGCGCGTAGCGCTCGTCGGACGGGTGGACGGCCACCGCGGTGTCGCCCAGCAGGGTCTCGGCGCGGGTGGTGGCGACCACGATCGCGTCCGCGCCGTCGCCGTAGCGGATCGAGACCAGCTCGCCGGGCACGTTCTCGTGCTCGACCTCGATGTCGGAGAGCGCGGTCAGGCAGCGCGGGCACCAGTTGATGATGCGCTCGGCGCGGTAGATCAGGCCGTCGTCGAAGAGCTTCTTGAAGATGGTCTGGACGGCCTGCGACAGGCCCTCGTCCATGGTGAAGCGCTCGCGCGACCAGTCCACGCCGTCGCCGAGCCGGCGCATCTGGCCGAGAATCCGGCCGCCGTAGTTCTCCTTCCACTCCCAGACCTTGTCGACGAAGGCCTCCCGGCCCAGGTCGTGCCGGGACAGGCCGGCCTCGGCGAGCTGCTGCTCCACCTTGTTCTGGGTGGCGATACCCGCGTGGTCCATGCCCGGGAGCCACAGCGCCTCGAAGCCGAGCATCCGCTTGCGGCGGGTCAGCGCGTCCATCAGCGTGTGCTGGAAGGCGTGGCCCAGGTGGAGCGCGCCGGTGACGTTCGGGGGCGGGATGACGATGGTGTACGGGGGCTTCTCGCTCTTCGCGTCGGCCGTGAAGTAACCGCGCTCCACCCAGCGCTCGTACAGCTCGCCCTCTACCTCGGCCGGGGCGTAGGTCGTCGGGAGGGTGGCTGCGTCGTCCCCGGGGTGCGAGTTCGCGGGGCGCTGGTTCGTCGTGTCGGTCACGACGAACAGTTTACGGAAGTACGGACCTCGGTTACGAACCGATGGTGTCCGGACCGCTCGGGCGCGGTGGGGGGACCGTACGATAGCGTGCCGCATGCTCGACCACTCGACCGACCACAACAGGGCCGCGGAACGCGCAAGCGGCGGGGGAGACTGACGACGATGTACGGCCAGGGGCAGGGACCGCAGCAGTATCCGCAGGGGCAGCCGCAGCAGCCGTACGGCGCTCCCCCTCCGCAGCCCGGCTACGGTCAGCCGCCGGCCTACGGCGCCCCCCAGCCGCCCGCGTACGGCGAGCCCCAACCGCCCGCGTACGGCGCGCCCCAGCAGCAGCCCCCCGGCTACGGCTACCCGCAGCAGCCCCCGGCCCCGCAGCCCGGCTACGGCCAGCCGCCGCAGCCCCCGCAGCAGTGGGGCGCGCCCCAGCAGCAGCCCGGGTACGGCGGGTACCCGCCGCCGCCCGCGCCGGCCAGGAAGGGCCGGGGCGGGATCATCGCCCTGGTGGTCGTGCTCGGCGTGGCCGTGGTCGGCGGCGGCCTGTGGTGGGGGCTGAAGGGCGGCTCCGGCTCGGACACGGCGGGCAAGTACAAGCTCATGGTGCAGGACAGCGTGGCGGGCTACACCAAGAAGTCGTCCAACGAGAAGGGCGAGTTGAAGGGCCTGGAGGCCGTCGGCACCTTCGAGGGCTCGCTCAGCGTGACCTACCAGAAGAACACCACCGACCTGGCCAGCTTCGGCGGCAGCTGGGGCACCGTCAAGGACCCGGACAAGGCGATCGACGCCCTGGTCGCCAAGCTGGACGAGGCGATGAACAGCTCGGACGACTCCGACGGCTCGACGGACGGCGGCAAGGCGGTCTGGAAGCAGAAGCTGTCCGACGTGGACGCCAAGGACCCGAAGGACTCCGGCAGCCGGCTGCGCTGCGGCACCATCGGCGCCGAGGGCGGCGCCTCCGCCGCCGCCCCGAGCGTGCCGGTGTGCGTGTTCGCCACCCACTCCACGATCGGCTCGGTGACGACCAACAGCCTCGACCCCAAGGGCAAGCAGCTGACCGTCGACCAGGTCGCCGCGCTGGCCCGCCAGCTCCGGGACGCCTCCACCGTCGCCAAGTAGCACCCGACCCCCGCCAGTACCAGCACCACCTCCACGTGTGAACGGAGCCCCAGCCGTGTCCGACAACCAGTTCGGCCCGCCGCAGCCCGGCTTCGGGCCGCCGCAGCCCCCCGGCGCCCCGATACCCCCGCAGGGCGCGCCCGCCCCGCAGCCCGGATACGGCTACCCCGGTCAGCAGCCGCCGCCGCAGCAGCAGTCCTGGGGCGGCGCCCCGCTGCCGCAGCAGGGCTACCCGGCCGGCGCCCCCGGCGGCTTCCCGCCCGGCTACCCGGCCCCGCCGAAGAAGTCCCGCAAGGGCCTGTGGGTCACGCTGTCCATCGTGTCCGCGGTGATCCTGGCCGGCGCCGGCGTGGTCGGCTACCTCGCCTACGACACCGTCTCGAAGTCCGGCAAGTACAAGGTCGTCATGCCCCCGACCTTCCAGGGCATGAGCAGCGAGGCCGGTGCGGACACCGCCCAGCAGATGGCCGAGCAGATGAAGCAGGACTCGGCCTCCGACCCCGACTCGCTCCAGCCGGACGAGACGGTCGCCGCCGTCTACGGCTCGGAGGACGGCAGCCGGGTGCTGATCGCGGCCGGCGGCTACGGCAAGGTGACCCGGCCGTCCTACCAGGTCGACCAGCAGTTCAAGGACATGGAGAAGGAGGGTGACACCGTCACCCAGAAGAAGTCGGTGGACGCCGGTCCGCTCGGCGGCTCGATGTCCTGCGGCATCGTCACCAGCGGCGACACCCCCGACCTCGCGGTCTGCGTCTGGGCCGACTACTCCGCCGTGGTGCTGGTGATGGAGAAGGCCGACGGCATCGACCTCGACAAGGTCGCCGCCGACACCCGCGAGCTGCGCCAGGTCTCCGAGGTCGCCAAGTAGCCCTCCGGGCCCCGCGAGTGGACCTCCGGGCCGGCGAACGGCCCCGCGCCGCAAGGCGGTCGGACCAATGGGAAGGGCCCCGCACCGGTGAACCGGTGCGGGGCCCTTCCGGGTCGGGCCGGGCGGCGGCGGCCTGGGCTCAGGCGCTCTTCTCCCGGCGCTCGCGCTTGATCATGTCGCGCGGGACCAGGGTCGGGATGGCGTGCTTGGAGACGACGTCCCCGGTGACCACCACGCGGGCGACGTCCTGCCGGGACGGCACCTCGTACATCACGGACATCAGCACCTCCTCCATGATGGCCCGCAGACCGCGCGCGCCGGTGCCGCGCAGGATCGCCTGGTCGGCGATCGCCTCCAGCGCGTCCCGGGTGAACTCCAGCTCCACGCCGTCCAGTTCGAACAGCTTGCGGTACTGCTTCACCAACGCGTTCTTCGGCTCGGTGAGGATCTGCAGCAGCGCCTCGCGGTCCAGGTTGTGCACGCTGGTGATGACGGGCAGGCGGCCGATGAACTCGGGGATCATCCCGAACTTCACCAGGTCCTCCGGCATCACCTGGCGGAAGTGGTCCGCCGAGTCGACCTCGCGCTTGGAGCGGATGGTGGCGCCGAAGCCGATGCCCTTGGCGCCGGCCCGGCCGTCGATGATCCGCTCCAGGCCCGCGAACGCGCCGCCCACGATGAACAGCACGTTGGTGGTGTCGATCTGGATGAACTCCTGGTGCGGGTGCTTGCGCCCGCCCTGCGGCGGCACCGAGGCGGTGGTGCCCTCCAGGATCTTCAGCAGCGCCTGCTGCACGCCCTCGCCGGAGACGTCCCGGGTGATCGACGGGTTCTCGCTCTTGCGGGCGACCTTGTCGATCTCGTCGATGTAGATGATCCCGGTCTCGGCCTTCTTGACGTCGTAGTCGGCCGCCTGGATCAGCTTCAGCAGGATGTTCTCGACGTCCTCGCCGACGTAGCCGGCCTCGGTCAGCGCCGTGGCGTCCGCGATCGCGAACGGCACGTTCAGCATCCGGGCCAGGGTCTGCGCCAGCAGCGTCTTGCCGGAGCCGGTCGGGCCCAGCAGCAGGATGTTGGACTTGGCCAGCTCGATCGCGTCGTCCCGGCCGGAGCCGGAGCGCCCGGCCTCGCCGGCCTGGACCCGCTTGTAGTGGTTGTAGACCGCGACCGACAGCGCCTTCTTGGCGAGGTCCTGCCCGACCACGTACTGGTCCAGGAACTCGTAGATCTCGCGGGGCTTCGGCAGTTCCTCGAAGCGCACCTCGGAGCTCTCGGCGAGCTCCTCCTCGATGATCTCGTTGCACAGGTCGATGCACTCGTCGCAGATGTACACGCCTGGCCCGGCGATCAGCTTCTTCACCTGCTTCTGCGACTTGCCGCAGAACGAGCACTTGAGCAGGTCGCCACCGTCTCCGATGCGTGCCACGAGGTGCTTCCCCTTCGCCAGGGGCCCCGCGGGGGTCGGGGCCTGGTGCTGTGAGACCGGCTGCGCCGTCGGCGGTCGGTCTGGTATCCGACGGTACTCTGCCGAGCCGTCGTTTCCGCCGACTTCGACCGGTCTGCCCTACGCCCTGGGCGAATTGATACCGAACAGATGCCGTCGCGGGCGCATGACCCGACTGCCATTGTGCGGGACGGACGCCAGGACCGGAACGCCCCGGGGCGGGGCGTACGTCACGTACGCACCGCCCCGGGGCGGGAAGGTCAGTCGGTGTACGAGTTCTTCCGGGTCGAGACGATCTGGTCGATCAGCCCGTACTCCAGCGACTCCTCGGCGGTGAGGATCTTGTCGCGCTCGATGTCCTCGCGGACCTGCTCGACGTCCTTGCTGGAGTGCTTGGCCAGCATGTTCTCCAGCTGCTCGCGCATCCGGAAGATCTCCTTGGCCTGGATCTCCAGGTCCGACACCTGGCCGCGGCCGGTCTCGGTGTACGGCTGGTGGATCAGGATGCGGGCGTTCGGCAGCGCGAGGCGCTTGCCGGGGGTGCCGGCGGCCAGGATCACCGCGGCGGCCGAGGCCGCCTGGCCCATGCAGACCGTCTGGATGTCCGGCTTCACGAACTGCATGGTGTCGTAGATCGCGGTCAGCGCGGTGAACGAGCCGCCGGGCGAGTTGATGTAGAGCGAGATGTCCCGGTCCGGGTCCATCGACTCCAGGCAGATCAGCTGCGCCATGATGTCGTTCGCCGAGACGTCGTCCACCTGCGAGCCGAGGAAGATGATGCGCTCCTCGAACAGCTTGGCGTACGGGTCGTACTCGCGGATGCCCTGCGAGGTGCGCTCGACGAACCGCGGGACGATGTAGCGGCCCTCGGCGCGCATGTCCTCCAGGCGGGCCTTGGCACCGGACAGGCTGGGGATGTTCATGGTTTCTGGTCCTCCGAAGCGTGCGGTCAGGGTTCCGATGCCGGTCAGCCGGCCAGGCCGGCGCCGGTGCCGCCGCCGCCCGGGACGTCCGCGGCGCTGTGCATGATCTCGTCGATCAGGCCGTACGCCTTGGCCTCCTCCGGCGTGAACCAGCGGTCGCGGTCGGAGTCCAGGGTGATCTGCTCGAAGGACTGGCCGCTGTGGAAGGCGATCAGCTCCGACATCCGCTTCTTGGTGCGCAGCAGCTGCTCGGCCTGGATCCGGATGTCGGTGGCGGAGCCGCCGAGGCCCGCGGAGGGCTGGTGCATCAGGATGTTGGCGTTCGGCAGCGAGAAGCGCTTGCCCTTGGCGCCCGCGGTCAGCAGGAACTGGCCCATCGACGCCGCCATGCCCATCGCGATGGTGACCACGTCGTTCTTGATGTACTGCATGGTGTCGTAGATCGCCATGCCGGCCGAGATGGATCCACCCGGGGAGTTGATGTAGAGGTAGATGTCCTTCTCGGGGTCCGCCGCGAGCAGCAGCAGCTGGGCGGTGATCTTGTTGGCGATGTCGTCGTCGACCTGCTGGCCGAGGAAGATGATGCGCTCGTTGAGCAGCCGGTTGTAGACCTGGTCGCCCAGGCCGCCACCCACGTCGCCGCCGGCGGCGTGCGGTGCCATCGGGCCAGGCATCTGCATCTGCGGGAACGTCACTTAGCCACCTGCTCAGTCGATCTGCGTGTGTGTCGCTGTCCACCGACCCTAACGCGCAGGCCCCGCCGCTGAATCCCCCACGCAGAACTGTTCGCTGTGAGCGCAGGGTGAGCGGGCCGGACCCGTGGGGCACGCGAACGGGCCCGGACGCCGTGCGGCGTCCGGGCCCGTTCCCGGTCTGACTTCACCGTCGGTGGCCGACGGTCACGGGGCTCAGGCCCCGGCGGACTCCTCGGAGGTCTCCTCCGCGGCGGCCTCGGTGGACTCGGCGGCCTCGGTGGTCTCCTCCTCCTCGTCCTCGAAGGAGACGGTCTCGCCGTTGGTGTCGGTCACCTTGGCGGCCTCGACCACCAGGGCCAGCGCCTTGCCGCGGGCGACCTCGCCGACCAGCAGCTGCACCTGGCCGCCCTGGACGACCTGCTGGGCGAACTGGTCCGGGGTGAGGCCGGAACCGGCGGCGCGGCGGACGAGGTGCTCGGTGAGCTCCTCCTGGTTGACGCCCAGCTCCTCGTTCTTGACGATCTGGTCCAGCACGAACTGGGTCTTGATGCCCTTCTTCGCCTGCTCCTCGGTCTCCTTCTCGTAGTCCTCGCGGGACTTGTCCTGGGAGGCGAGGTAGGTGTCGAGGGTCAGGCCCATCGGCTCCAGCTGGTGGTGCTCCAGGTTGTGCTTGCGGGTGCCGATCTCGTCCGCGAGCAGCTTCTCCGGGTAGTCCATCTCGACCCGCGAGAGCAGCTCGTCGAGGACCTTCTCCTGGGCCTGGGTGGCCTGGTCGAACTCCTTCATCCGCTCAAGGCGCTTGACGGAGTCGGCGCGGAGCTCCTCGAGGGTGTCGAACTCGCTCGCCAGCTGCGCGAACTCGTCGTCCAGGGCCGGGAGTTCCTTCTCCTGGACGGTGGTCACGGTGACGGTGACCTCGGAGTCCTTGCCGACCTGGGTGCCGCCCTTGAGGGTGGTGGTGAAGGTCTTGGACTCACCGGCGGACAGGCCGACCACGGCCTCGTCGATGCCGTCCAGCAGGCGGCCGGAGCCGATCTCGTAGCTCACGCCGGTGGCGGTGCCGTCCTCCGGCACCTCACCGTCGACCTTGGCCTCCAGGTCGATCACCACGATGTCGTTCTCGCCGGCGGCGCGCTCGACGTCCTTGACGGAGGCGAAGCGCTCGCGCAGCTGCTCCAGCGACTTCTCGACGTCCTCGTCGCCGACCTCGATCGGGTCGACCACGACGGCGATCTCGGAGAAGTCGGGCAGGGTGACCTCGGGGCGCACGTCGACCTCGGCGGTGAACTTGAGGTCCCCGCCGTCCGCCAGGTTCTCGACACCCTCGATCTCGGTGATGTCGGGCTGGCCCAGAACGTCGATCTGGCCCTCGTCGACTGCCTGCGTGTAGAAGCGCGGAAGCGCGTCGTTGACGGCCTCCTCCAGCACCGCGCCACGACCGAAGCGCTGGTCGATCACCTTGTTCGGGATCTTGCCCTTGCGGAAGCCCGGAACGGTGACCTGCTGGTTGATCTTCTTGTACGCCGCGTCGAGGCTGGGCTTGAGCTCCTCGAAGGGCACCTCGACGGTGAGTCGAACCCGGGTGGGGTTCAGAGTCTCGACGGCGCTCTTCACGGTTGGGTCTCCTAGGGGGCTTGCGGTCAGGGCGATAGGCGGTTGGGGCTGCATTGCTGTCCGTACTACCGCCAGCGATCCATCCTACCGGTACCACGAAAGCGGCTGTGCCCGGCACCGGGGGCTGGGAGCCCGGGGGCCCGGAACCACGGCGGCGGAACCACGGCGGCGGGCCGCGGCGACGACGGGGCCGCAACGACAACAGGGCCCCGCCCGCCGACGAGACCCTGCCGCACACGGTCGGGGTGACCGGATTCGAACCGACGGCCTTCCGCTCCCAAAGCGGACGCGCTACCAACCTGCGCCACACCCCGTGGTGCCGAGCAGAAGAGTACACGTCGACCCGCCCCCGACCGGGGCGATATCGACGAGCCGAGGACGAGCCGACAACGGGAAGGAGCGTGCAATCCACCGACCCGACCAGGTACGCTGGGCCAGTCCTCACCACCGCACGGTGGCGGAGGGCGCTTCCCTGCGGGTGTAGCTCAATGGTAGAGCCCCAGTCTTCCAAACTGGTCACGCGAGTTCGATTCTCGTCACCCGCTCCACGAGGCCGACGGCCCCGACCGCCCAGCGGTCGGGGCCGTCGCCGTTCCCCCTCCGGCGCACCGGTCCCGCGCGCTCCCGCCCCGCGGACGGCCCGGAGGCCCCGCGCGGTAGGTCGCGCGGGGCCTCCGGGGGGTGGTGCCGGGGATCAGACGTTGACGCCGTGGGCCGCCAGGTAGGCGACCGGGTCGATGTCGGAGCCGTAGTCCGGGGTGGTGCGGATCTCGAAGTGCAGGTGCGGGCCGGTGACGTTGCCGGTGGCGCCGGACAGGCCGATCTGCTGCCCCGCCGTCACGGACTGGCCGGCCGAGACGGAGATCGAGGAGAGGTGCGCGTACTGGGCGTACTTGCCGTCGGCGAGCTTGATGACGACCTGGTTGCCGTAGGCGCCGCCGTTGCCGGCCGAGACCACGGTGCCGTTGGCGATCGCCTTCAGGCTGGTGCCGGTGGAGACCGGGAAGTCGATGCCGGTGTGGTAGCCGCTGGACCAGCTGGAGCCCGCCACCTTGTAACCGGTGGTGACGCTGCCCGGCGCGGGGGCGACGTAGCCGGAGGAGGAGCTCGCGGCGGAGCCGGCGCTGCTCGAACCGGTGGAGGCGGTGGCGGTCGACGACTTCGCCGCGGACGACTTCTCGGTCTTGGCCTCGGTCTTGGTCTTGACCTCGGTCTTGGCCGGAGCCGGGGCCTCGGTCTTGGCCTGCGCCTTCGGGGCGGCGGCGGTGGCCGCGGCGTCCGAGGAGGTGGTGGCCGAAGTCGCCGGGGCGGCCTGGCCGTTGACGGCCAGCTGCTGGCCGGGGTAGATCAGGTTCGGGTTGCCGCCGATGACCGCGCGGTTGTCCTGGTAGAGCTTCTCCCAGCCGCCGTCCACGTTCTTCGCGGTGGCGATCTTCGAGAGGGTGTCGCCGGCGGCGACCTTGTAGGTCTGCGCGGCGGCGTCACCGGCGGGGTGGCCGGTGGTGTCGGCGACGGGGGTGGCGTCGACCGAGACGTTGGCCCACTGGCGGCCGCCGTCCTGGTGGTCGGCGGTGCCGTGCGCGGAGGCGGCGGAGACCGGGAGGCCGACCGCGGCACCCACCACGCCGGCGGCGATGGCGATGCGGGCGATGGTGGTCAGGCGCGGCTTGCGGTGCTTGCCCTGGACGGACATGAAGCTGTTCCTCTCCGACGCCTACGAGGTGAGCTGTCGGGTTCGGGCGAGAGTTGCCCGGCCGCGTCTCCGCGGCTTCACCCCGAGCCGTCCCGTGCGTTCCGGGCCCGGCGTACTACCTGTGGTTCCCCCGCTCCTGCCGTGGCGTGGTGTCTGGTCGGCACCGAACGGCGGCAGGACTAGGCGTTCCGCTCGATGGCCAGCCCGGCCGATGTCCGGGCTGCGGAGGAAGCAAAACCCACGGCTCGCGGAGCTGGCAAGCGCCGAAGAGCCCCGTTCCCGTGCTCGGGAGGGGGCTGACGGTACGCCAGGTCACGCTCCGCCGACGACGGGCTGCGGTGCGCGTACGGGATCATGACGGTGCGCCCACGAACCGCACACAGCGGGCGACGTCGGCCACTGCGTGCACCTGGGCGCTGACCTGGCGTGACGGGTCGGGTGAGCCTGGTCACCCGCGGGCAGCGACGCGGTCCGGAACGGGGGTGCCTCCGCCCGTCGGAACGTGCTCCCCGAGGCCGGACGGGGTGGTCAGCCCGCGATGCCGGAGATGGCCTTGGAGATCGAGTTGAGGAACTGCTGGATCGGCCCGGCCATGGTCGACTGGCTGAGCATGAATCCGAACAGCGCGGCGATGATGGCGTGTCCGCCCTTCAGCTGCTTGTTGCGGATGAAGATGAAGACGATGACGCCGAACAGGACAAGGGCGGAGACGGAGAAGGCCACCGGGACTCACTTCCTCGATTCATGGCGGGGGTTCAGGTCGGAACCGGCGACGGCTCCAGGCGGAAACCGGCCCCTGCCCCCCGTGTCCCCACCACTCCATCCGGACTCAGTGTGGTCGCTCGTGCGGACTGCGTAAAGGACTTGCCCCGTCACCGGGGGCCCCAACCCGGGTGGTGGGACTGATTTTCGCCGACCGCGACGATAGCGGACGGGTCCTGACGGGGCGTCGGCGGGAGGCGGTTCGCGGCGGCCGCCGCGGCAAACCGGCAGGCAGGCCGGGTCGGTGCCCACCGGCCGGGTATGCCAGGGGAATTGGCCGAAGATCAACGTCGGGGTTTGACACTCCGTGGGCGCTCCGTGCTCACCGCGCCCGCCGCGTCCGCGCCCGGCGGGGTCAGCGGCGCCAGACCAGCAGCACCGCGCGGTCGTCGTTGACGTGCTTGGCCACGCTGTCGATCAGCCGGACCGCGGCCCCGGGGCGCCCGGCCGCCGGGATGGTGGCGACCAGCCGGTCGGCCTCGCCCATCAGCCGGTCCATGCCCTCGCCCAAGTCCCGGCCGGGGATCTCCACCATGCCGTCGGTGCACAGCATCAGCACGTCGCCGGGGCCCAAAGTACCGCGCACGCCCTCGAACTTGGCGCCGTCGTAGACGCCGAGCAGCGGGCCCTCGGCCTCCTTGACCTCCCAGTGGCCGGCCCCGGCCAGCCGGTGCATGCCGGGCAGGTGCCCGGCGGAGAGGAGTTCGTACTCGCCGGTGTCCAGGTCGAGGACCAGGTGGACGGCGGTGGCGAAGCCCTCCTCCCAGTCCTGGCGCAGCAGGTAGCCGTTGGCGGCGGGCAGGAAGTCGTGGGCGGGCAGCGAGCCGAGCAGCCCGCCGAAGGCTCCGGAGAGCAGCAGGGCGCGGCTGCCGGCGTCCATGCCCTTGCCGGAGACGTCGGCGAGGACGACTTCGAGCACCGGGCCGGTGCGGGCGGCGACCATGAAGTCGCCGGAGAAGGACTGGCCGCCGGCCGGGCGGAGCGCGGTGTCGGTGTGCCAGCCGTCGGGCAGCTGCGGGACGCGGCCCTGGACCCTGATCCGTTCGCGCAGGTCGAAGAGCATGGTGGAGCCGCCGCGCCAGGGCACGCCGATCCGGCGGCGGAACTGGGCGACCAGCAGCCCGGCGACGCCGACCGCGCCGACCACCAGGGCGGCGCCCGGGGTGACGCCGTGGGCGTACGCCTCGGGCTGCGGGCTGGCCACCCGCTCGCCGGTGTGCACCAGGGACTCGGTGATCAGCCCGGCGGCCGCGGCGGCGTACAGCAGCACCAGGGTGCCGGGGCGCAGCAGCAGCGCGCCGGCCAGCACCGGCAGGACCAGGGCGGTGGGCGGGGCCCAGTCCGGGACGAGGATGTTGAGCAGCACCAGCAGCGGGACGGCCAGGGCGAGCGCGGCGAACGCCCACCAGTCGGCGCCGTCGCCGCGGAAGTAGTCGACCCCGGTGCGGCGCAGCCTGCGCCGGGCCCGGTACAGCGCGGTGCGCAGCCGGGCCGTCACGGGTTCGCGGGACGGTCCGCCGTCCCGGCCCGTCGCACTGGGACGCGCGCTGCCGGCCATGGGGACCGACCTTATCCACCGCCGGTGCCCGCGTCGACGGGGTGGGTGGCACCGGGTGCAGCGCGGGGCGGC
Organism: Kitasatospora fiedleri; assembly: GCF_948472415.1. NCBI lineage: Bacteria > Bacillati > Actinomycetota > Actinomycetes > Kitasatosporales > Streptomycetaceae > Kitasatospora > Kitasatospora fiedleri. The sequence goes on from NZ_OX419519.1 coordinate 2,606,469, forward strand.
GGGCCCGGCGGGTTTCGGCCGCCCGGGACGCGTCCGGGGGCGGGGGTCCTCGGCGGGCGGACCGACGGCGCGGCCGAACCGGGGTCGGACGCCCGCGAGTTGGGCGCGGTGCGCCCGGACCGGGCTCGCCGCGGTACGAGGTGCGGCGGGGGACGCCCGGGCGGGCGTCCCCCGTCGGCTCAGCCCTGCGGGTGGTGGGCCGGGATCGGCGGGAGCTCGCCGGTGGTCTCGTACTCGGACAGCATGTCGATCCGGCGGGTGTGCCTCGGCTCGCCGCTGTACGGGGTGTTGAGGAAGACCTCGACGAACGCGGTGGCCTCGTCCAGGGTGTGCATCCGGCCGCCGACCGAGATGACGTTGGCGTTGTTGTGCTCGCGGCCGAGGGCCGCGGTCTGCTCGCTCCAGGCGAGGGCGGCCCGGACGCCCTTGACCTTGTTGGCGGCGATCGCCTCGCCGTTGCCGGAGCCGCCGATCACCACGCCCAGCGCCTCGGGGTCGGCGGCGGTGCGCTCGGCCGCCCGGAGGCAGAACGGCGGGTAGTCGTCCTCGGCGTCGTAGACGTGCGGGCCGCAGTCGACCGGCTCGTGTCCGGCCCCCTTCAGCCACTCGACGAGGTGGTTCTTCAGTTCGTATCCGGCGTGGTCGGAGCCCAGGTAGACGCGCATGCCCACGAGTGTGACATGCCGCCGGGCCCGCTCCCCGGCAGGGGCGCGGACCCGGCGGCGGTGACGCGGCGTCAGCGGCGGCCGAGCAGTTTCCAGGTGAGCGGGAGGGCGCCCATCGCGAGCACCACCTTGAGCGCGTCGCCGACCAGGTACGGGTACAGACCGAGGTGGGCGGCCCGGGCCAGCGGGACGTCCAGGGCGAAGGCCAGGTAGGGCACGCCGACGGCGTAGATGGCCAGGCTGCCGAGCACCATCGCGCCCGCGGTGCGCAGCGGGCCGCGGTCGGCGCCGCGGCGGGCCAGCGCGCCGGTCAGCGCGGCGGCGACCACGAAGCCGATCACGTAGCCGAGGGTGGCCAGGCCCGCGCCGGAGGTGCCCTGGGCGAACCACGGCAGGCCGGCCGCGCCGGCCAGCAGGTAGAGGCCGAGGGCGGCGGCGCCGCGGCGGGCGCCGAGCGCGGTGCCGACCAGCAGGGCGGCGAAGGTCTGCCCGGTCACCGGGACCGGCGAGCCGGGGACGGGCACCGACAGCTGCGCGGCCAGGCCGGTCAGCGCGGCGCCGCCGGCCACCAGGGCCAGGTCGCGGGCGCGCGCACCGAGCCGGGTGGACGCCTGCGGCAGCAGGTCGGCGAGGACGGCGGTGGAGGGTGTCGGCGCGGCGATGGCCATGGCTGCTCCCGGGGGTCCGATGCGGGTGATCACCTGTGAACCTACGCGCTGTCCGGCGCCCGCCGCCGCGTCGGCCGTGACAAAAGCCGACCGTCCCGGCTTGTCGGGTCCGGCCTGTGACCGAGCCCTCATCCGCACCGTGGGTGCGGGTGCGGTCACCGTCCGTCGGGCGGCCGTCCGGATGGCGGTCCCGCCTGGGAGGCCCCCGCAGGATGCCGAATAGTGGACGGATCTCCGCGAAAGCGTCCGTTGGCCGAACAGTCTGGAACCCTCCGCATGTCCCGCACCCCCACCCCCGAGACCGCGCCCGCCCGGGAGCCGGCCGCCGAGGACGCGGGCCTGGCCCACGGGCTCAAGCAGCGCCACCTGTCGATGATCGCGCTCGGCGGGGTGATCGGCGCCGGGCTGTTCGTCGGCTCGGGCGCCGGGATCGCCGCGGCCGGGCCGGCCGTGGTGCTGGCCTTCGCCGCCTCCGGGCTGCTGGTCATGCTGGTGATGCGGATGCTCGGCGAGATGTCCGCCGCCCGCCCGGCCTCCGGCTCCTTCTCGGTGCACGCGGACCGGGAGATCGGCGGCTGGGCCGGGTTCACCGTCGGCTGGCTGTTCTGGGTGCTGCTGTGCGTCGGTGTCGCGGTGGAGGCGATCGGCGCGGCCGGCATCGTCTCCGGCTGGCTGCCCGCCGTGCCGTCCTGGGCCTGGGTGGCGGTCTTCATGGCCTTCTTCTGCCTGACCAACCTGGCGGCGGTGCGCAACTTCGGCGAGTTCGAGTTCTGGTTCGCCGCGGTCAAGGTGCTGGCCATCACCGCCTTCCTGGTGATCGGCGTGCTGGCGGTCTGCGGCCTGCTGCCCGGCACCGCCGCCCCGGGGGCGGCCAACCTCACCGGCCGCGGCGGCTTCCTGCCGCACGGGACGAGCGGCCTGATCACCGGCCTGCTCGCCTCGGTCTTCGCGTACGGCGGCCTGGAGACCGTCACCATCGCCGCCGCCGAGTCGGAGAATCCGCGGCGCAGCGTGGCGATCGCGGTGCGCACCGCGATGTGGCGGATCGCGCTGTTCTACGTCGGCTCGATGGCGGTGATCGTCACGCTGGTGCCGTGGGACGACCCGGCGGTGGTGCGGCCCGGCCCGTACGTCGCGGTGCTGGACGTGCTGGGCATCCCCGGCGCGGCCCAGCTGATGAACGCGGTGGTGCTGATCGCGCTGCTGTCCGCGATGAACGCCAACATCTACGGCTCGTCCCGGATGGCGCACTCGCTGATCGCCCGCGGCCACGGCCCGCGCGCGCTGTCCCGGCTCTCCGGCGGCGTGCCGCGCCGGGCGGTGCTGGCCTCCTGCGGGTTCGGCTTCCTCGCGGTGCTGCTGTCCTACTGGTGGCCGGAGACCGTCTTCTCCTGGCTGCTGAACATGGTGGGCGCGGCGGTCCTGGTGGTCTGGGCGTTCATCTGCGTCGCCCAGCTGCGGATGCGCCGCCGCCTGTCGGCGGCCGAACTCCCGGTCCGGATGTGGGCGTTCCCGTACCTGACGTACCTGGCGCTGGCCGCGATCCTGGCGGTGCTGGTGCTGATGACGCTGGACCCCGCCAACCGCGTGCAGCTCTACTTCACGGCCGGGCTGACGCTGGTGCTGGCGGCGGCGGGCGCGCTGCGCGGCCGGGGGCCCGGACGGCGGGGACCCCGCGCCCCTGACGGGACGCGGGGTCCGACTCCGCTCTGCGGGGCCTACTCGAAGGACGGGCCCGCGGTGCGGGTGCGCTTGATCTCGTAGAAGCCGGGAGTGGCGGCGACCAGGACCGTGCCGTCCCAGAGCCGGGCGGCGGCCTCGCCGCGCGGGGTCGGGGTGACGACCGGGCCGAAGAAGGCGACCCGGTCGCCGTCCGGGCCGTCGACGGCGATCACCGGGGTGCCGACGTCCTCGCCGACCAGGCCGATGCCCTCGGCGTGCGAGGCGCGCAGCGCGTCGTCGTACGCGTCGGTGTCGGCGGCGTCGGCCAGCTCCTCGGGCAGGCCGGCGGCGCGCAGCGCGGCGACGACGGTCTCCCGGGTGTTGGGCAGGCCCTGGTTGTGGAAGCGGGTGCCGAGCTCGGTGTAGAGCGGGCCGAGCACCTTCTCGCCGTGCGCCTGGGCGGCGGCGATCAGGACCCGGACCGGGCCCCAGCCGGCGGCCAGCAGCGTGCGGTACTGCTCGGGCAGGTCGTCCCGGTTCTCGTTGAGGACGGACAGGCTCATCACGTGCCAACGGGTGTCCACCGGGCGGAGCTTCTCGACCTCCAGCATCCAGCGGGAGGTCATCCAGGCCCAGGGGCAGATCGGGTCGAACCAGAAGTCGGCGGTCTTGCGGGAGGCTGCGGTCGTCACGGACGGCGTCCTTCGGAGTCGGCGGGCAGGAGTGGTCGGGGTGTCCCCCGGAATGCAACCGCCGGGCGCCCGCGATGATTCCGCGCCAGTGCAATGGCACAGGTCGGACGGCGTGAAAGGATGCCCCCGAAGGAGCGCCATGAACGTTCCGCGACCGCGTGTTCCGTACAGAGGAGTACCGACGTGCCCGGCAAGAACCTGAGCCGCGAGGAGGCCCGAGACCGGGCCGCGATCATCCGGGTGGAGAGCTACCGCGTCCACCTGGACGTCAGCGCGGCGGCCGACCCCGGCCGGTCCACCTTCCGTTCCACCACCCGGATCTCGTTCGACTGCGCCGAGCCGGGCACGAGCAGCTTCGCCGACCTGCTGGCCCCCGAGGTGGTCTCGGTCGAGCTGAACGGCCTGCCGCTGGACCCGGCCGAGGTGTTCGACGGCACCCGGGTGGCGCTGCCGGTGCTGGCCGCGCACAACCGGCTGACCGTGGTCGCCGAGTGCGCGTACAGCCGCACCGGCGAGGGGCTGCACCGCTTCGTCGACCCGGCGGACGGCGAGACCTACCTGTACACCCACTACGAGCCGGCCGACGCCCGGCGGGTCTTCGCCAACTTCGAACAGCCGGACCTGAAGGCCCCGTTCACCTTCACGGTGACCGCCCCCGCCGCCTGGGACGTGTACGCCAACGCGGTGGCCGAGCGCGTTGTCGACGAGGGCCCCGCCCGCACCTGGGAGTTCGCGCCGACCCAGCCGATCTCCACCTACCTGACCGCCGTGGTGGCCGGCCCGTACCACGTGGTGCGCGACCACTACACCCGCGAACTGCCGGACGGCGGCCGGCTGGAGATCCCGCTGGCCGCCACCTGCCGGCGCTCGCTGGCCCCGTACTTCGACGCCGACGAGATCCTCACCGTCACCAAGCAGGGCCTGGACTTCTTCCACCAGGAGTTCGACTACCCGTACCCGTTCGGCAAGTACGACCAGTGCTTCGTCCCCGAGTACAACATCGGCGCGATGGAGAACCCCGGCTGCGTGACCTTCCGCGAGGAGTTCGTCTTCCGCTCGAAGGTCACCGAGGCCGCGTACGAGTCCCGGGCCAACGTGATCCTGCACGAGATGGCGCACATGTGGTTCGGCGACCTGGTCACCATGAAGTGGTGGGACGACCTGTGGCTGAAGGAGTCGTTCGCCGACTTCATGGGCTCCTACGCGCAGATCGGCGCCGGCACGAGGTACCGCTCCGCCTGGATCACCTTCGCCAACCGCCGCAAGGCGTGGGCCTACCGGCAGGACCAGTTCCCCACCACCCACCCGATCACCGCGGACATCCGCGACCTGGAGGACGCCAAGCTCAACTTCGACGGCATCACCTACGCCAAGGGCGCCGCCGTCCTCAAGCAGCTGGTCGCCTACGTCGGCCGGGACGCCTTCTTCGAGGGCGCCCGCACCTACTTCAGGAAGCACGCCTTCGGCAACACGGTGCTGGACGACCTGCTGGACGCCCTGGAGGAGACCAGCGGCCGCGACCTGCGCGCCTGGTCCGCCGCCTGGCTGCAGACCTCCGGCGTCAACACCCTGACCCCCGAGCTGGCGCACGACGCCGAGGGCCGGATCACCGAGCTGGCGATCCGCCAGGACGGCACGCCGCCGCGCCCGCACCGGATCGCGGTCGGCCTGTACGACCGGGCCGAGGACGGCGCGCTGCGCCGCACCGACCGCTACGAGCTGGACGTGGCCGGGGAGCGCACCGTGGTCGCCGCGGCCGCCGGGCGTCCGGTGCCCGCGCTGGTGCTGGTCAACGACGACGACCTGACGTACGGCAAGGTCCGCTTCGACGAGCGCTCGCTGGAGACCCTGCGCACCGGCCTCGGCGACCTCGCCGACACCCCGTCCGACGGCCCCGGCGCCGCCGCCACCGGCGCGGACGCGGACGCGGACGCGGACGCGGACGCGCCCAGCCTGGCCCGGGCGCTGGCCTGGTCCGCGGTGTGGAACCTGACCCGGGACGGCCTGATGCCCACCCGGGACTACCTCGACCTGGTGCTGCGCTTCGCCGGCCGGGAGTCCGACGTCGGCGTCCTGCAGTCCCTGCACCAGCAGGCCGGCGTCGCGCTGGCGGTGTACGCCGACCCGGCCTGCCGCGCCGAGTACGGCACCGCGCTGGCCGAGTGCGCGCTGCGCGAGCTGGAGCGGGCCGCCCCCGGCAGCGACCACCAGCTGGCCTGGGCCCGGTTCCTGGCCGACACCGCCGAGCGCGCCGACCACCTGCGGCTGCTGCGCGGCCTGCTCGACGGGACCGGCCGGATCGACGGCCTGACGGTCGACCAGGAGCTGCGCTGGAACTTCTGGCTGGCGCTCGCCGCGCACGGGCGGGCCTCCGCCGAGGAGCTGGCCGCCGAGCTGGCCCGCGACAACACCGCCGGCGGCCGCCGCCGGCAGACCCAGTGCCTGGCCGCGCTGCCCACCCCGGAGGCCAAGGCCGAGGCCTGGTCCTCGGTGGTCGACTCCGACGAGCTGCCCAACGCCCTGGTCGAGGCCCGGATCGCGGGCTTCGACCAGCCCGGGCAGCGGGAGTTGACGGCCCCCTACGCCGAGCGGTACTTCGCCGCGCTGGAGTCGGTCTGGGCGGAGCGCTCGATCGAGATCGCGATGCGGATCGTCGGCGGCTTCTTCCCCCGGCACCAGACCACCCCGCAGACCCTGGCGGCCACCGACGCCTGGCTGTCCGCCCGCCCGGACGCCGCCCCGGCGCTGCGCCGGCTGGTGCTGGAGTGCCGGGACGACCTGGCCCGGGCGCTGCGGGCCCAGGAGTGCGACGCCCGGTAGCGCGGGCCGGTCGGACGGGCCGGTGACGCGGAGCGGGGCGGCTCCCTCCTCTGGAGAGGGAGCCGCCCCACGGGCGAGGGTGGTGCGGCGGGTGCGGCTACTTCAGGGTGGCCGAGGTCAGACCGGCCTGGACCTGGCGCTGGAAGGACAGGTACACCACCAGCACCGGCAGCATCGCGATCGTCATGCCGGCGAACAGACCGGGGAAGTCGCTGGCGTAGCCGGACTGCTGGGCCAGGTTCATCAGGCCCTGGGCGAGCATCGAGCGGTCCGGGTCGGTGCCGCTCTGCTGCTGCATCAGGGTCAGCGGCAGCAGGTACTGGTTCCACTGGCCGAGCACGTTGAAGATGAACACGCTGATCAGGCCGGACTTCGCCATCGGCACCATGACCTGGAAGAACGCCCGGCTGTGCGAGCAGCCGTCGATCATCGCGGCCTCGTGGACGGCGCTGGGCAGCGACCGGAAGAACGAGTGCAGGAAGAACACGGTGAACGGCAGCGAGTAGGCCGTGTAGACCAGGATCAGGCCGACGTACTGGTTCAGGCCGAGCCAGGGGATGACCGTGCCGAGGTTCTTCACCATGAAGAACAGCGGGACGAGCGCCAGGTACACCGGGAACATCGCGCCGGCGACGAAGAAGTAGTAGATGGTCCGGTTGCCGCGGAACTCGTACCGGGCCAGCACGTAGGCGGCCATCGAGCCGAGCAGCATGGTCAGGGTGAGCGAGCCCGCCAGCACGATCACGGTGCTGAGGAAGAAGTCGCCGATGCCCTTGTCCCAGGCGCGGGTGAAGGCGTCGAAGCTCCAGTGCGAGGGCCAGCTCCAGGCGCTGTCGCCGATCTCGGTGTTGTTCTTGAACGAGCCGAGGACGATCCAGACCAGCGGGACGATGATCAGCACCGCCCACAGGGCCAGGAAGCCGTGCGAGAAGACGTTGAGGACCCCCCCGCCGTCGGCGAAGCGCTGGTCCTTGCCGGGCTTGCCCGGCCGGTCGTTCCCGCCGCTGCGCTGGGCCGGGACGGCGGTGGTCGCGTCGGTGTTGGTGCTCATGCCGGGAACCTCAGAACTCGATCTTCTCGCGCCGGGTGACCCGGAGCGAGACGACGGACAGGACCAGGGTGATGAAGAAGATCACCACACCCATGGCACAGGCGTAACCGGCCTTGCCGAAGATCAGGAAGTTGCGCATCAGCAAGGTCGCCATGATCTCGCTGTGGTGGTCCGGGCCGCCGCCGTAGTAGGCGCCGGGCGTCATGGTGGAGACCAGCGCGAAGGCGTCCATGGCGGCGATCGCCAGGTAGACCCAGGCGGTCTGGATGCTCTCCCAGAGCAGCGGCAGCGTGATCTTGAAGAAGGTGGTGCCGCGCTTGGCGCCGTCCAGCAGGGCGGCCTCGTAGATGTCCTTCGGGATGCTCTGCATGGCGGCCGAGAACAGCACCAGGTAGAAGCCGACGCCGGACCAGATCAGCACGCCCATGACGCACCACAGGCCGAAGGTCGGGTTGGACGCGAAGTCCCAGGGGTGGGCCTTGTCGACGATGCCGAGCCCGATCAGGACGCCGTTGAGCAGACCGCCCTTGTCGGTCCGGTACACGCCCTGGAACAGCACCGACAGGATGGCGACCGACAGCACCTGCGGGAAGAAGAAGACGATCTTGTAGAAGGCCGAGCCGCGCACGCCCTGCACGCCGCCGGTGCCGCTCTTGCCGCCCACGTTGAGCATGAAGGCGAAGAACAGCGCCAGCAGGATGGTGGTGATCGGCAGCACGATCAGCAGCAGCAGGTTGTGCTGGAGCGCGCCGAGGAAGGCGCTGTCCTTGAAGAGCGCGGTGTAGTTGTCCAGCCCGATGAAGTTCATGTCGGGCGAGGCGCCGGACCAGTCGGTCAGCGAGTAGCCGAAGGTCTGCAGGTAGGGCCAGATGACCAGGGCGATGTACAGCACGACGGGAACCACGAGGAACCCGAAGATGAAGGGTGTTTTACGGTGTCGCATGGGAGCTGCTCCTGTCCGCCGACAGCCTGTGGTCAGACAGGCCTGGAACTGCGGTAGCGCGTGGAACGGCCGGGGCCCGCGAGCGGGCCCCGGCCTTGCGGTGACAAGCCGTCGGCCTGCTGGGGTGTCAGATCTTCTTGGAGGTCGCGGCCTTGCCGCGGGCGACCCACTCCTGCGGGGTGATGCGCTTGTTGACCAGCTCGTTGGTGGCGTTCTCGATCTCGGTGTCGAACGCGGTCTGCAGGTCCTGGAAGCTGAAGTTGAAGGTGACGTCGCCGGCCGCCTTGACCGCGTCGGCGGAGGACTTGGTGCCCGGCTTGAGGGCGACGTCGGGGTTGACGCCGTCCTTCAGCACGGTCAGCGAGTTCGCGGTGGCCACGAACTTCGAGGAGCCGTCCTTGGTCAGCATCATGCGCAGGAACTCGAGGCCGCCGGCCTTGTTCTTGGCCTTGCTCGGGACCATGAACGGCTCGCCGGCGCCAGCCCAGAGCGCGGTGCCGGGCAGCTTGTCGCCGGGCAGCGACGGGATCGGCAGGAAGGCCATGTCGAAGTCGGCCGGGGTGGAGGCCAGCATCTCGTTCTCCAGCCAGGAGCCGGACGGGATGAAGGCGGCCTTGCCCTGGCACCAGGCGGTCTGCGACTCGGTGTGGGTCATGCCGTTGGTGCCGGGGAGGAGGAAGTCGCCCTCCATGATCTTGTTGAACGCGCTGACGCCGGCCAGCACCGCCGGGTCGTCCCAGGCCGCCGTGTCACAGGCGTTGATCTTCTTGACCAGGTCCTGGCCGCCCTGCTTGGCGATCAGGCTGAAGATCACGTAGTTCGCGTAGTAGGGGTACTTGCCCTGGTGCGCGAAGGGGGCGATGCCGGCGGCCTTGATGGTGCCGCAGAGGGTGATGAACTCGTCCCAGGTCTTCGGCGGGGTCCAGCCCTTGTCCTTGAAGAGCTTGGCCGAGTACCAGAGGCCGAACACGGTGTAGACGTAGTTCAGCGAGTACATCTTGCCGCCGATGGTGCCCTGCTCGACGGTGCCGGGCAGCAGGACGTCCTTGATCTTCTTCGTCGGGTCGTCCAGGTACGGGGCCTCCAGCAGCACCGACAGGTCGGTGAGCTGGCCGGCGCTGACCAGGACGTCCGCCTTCATCGCCTGGGCGCCGGAGTTGTCGAAGACGTCCGGCGGGGTGTTGGCGTTGAAGCGCGGCTGCAGCTTGCCGCTGATCTCCTGGGTGCCCAGGTGCGAGACGGTCGCGCCCGCGTACGCCTTCTTGTAGGCGTCTTCGAACACCTTGGCGTAGTCGTCGCCGTAGCCGCCCTTGAAGATCACGACGTCCAGCGGGTCGCTGTCCTTGACCCCGAACGGGTTCTTGCTGTCGCCGCCGAGCGTCGGAGCGGCGCTGGACTTGCTGTCACCGCTGCCGGAACCGCCGGCGCAGGCGGCGAGCAGCGAAGTGCCGCCCGCGGCGAGGACGGTGATCGCGGCCGCGCGCTTGAACAGGTCGCGACGGTTGTACTCAGTTGCAGAGCCCATGAGTGCCCTAACCCCTCAGTTCCAGAAGAAGTGGACCGGAGCTGACGTCACGTCAACTCCCGCGGCCCGAAAGGTGCCCAGCGGCGAAGGTGCCGGTCAGAGGCGGTGTGATGATGCTGCAAAGGTATAGTCCACTGTTCACCCAGCGGCAATAGTCAGCAGGTCGGATAACAAACCTGACGACTGAACCGTTGTCCGCGATGCAGCATGTGCAATGTGCAGGGACCCTGCGAATTACGTGTCCGCGCCAGGCATGAAGGGGAATCTAGCGCGTTGTTGCTCGAAAGAACATAGAAACGCGCAGCTCTGCGCATCACAGTGCTCTAACTGTGATGCGCGAAGCTGCGCGTCGGCCGCCCCGGCGGGGTCAGCGGGGGTCGGCGGGAGGCCCGCCGGGGTCCAGCCCAGGATCAGTCGTCCCGGAGTCCCTTGTCCAGGGCGGAGACCAGGCTGCCCCGGGCGTCGTCGTTGTCCAGCGACCAGGCCATCACGCCGCCCAGGTCGTTCTCCTCGACGTAGCGCGCCTTGCGGGTCAGCAGGTCCGGGGTGTCGTACGTCCAGAACTCGGTGCCGTCGTACTTCCAGGTCGCCCCGTGCGCGCGGTCGGTGAAGACCGTGCCCGGCAGGTCCTTGATCTGGTTGTAGGGCAGGTTCCCGCCCCGGGACAGGCCGGTGGCGGACTGGTACAGGCCGTTCTTCTTCGGGCCGGCCGGCACGCCCGTCCAGCCGTAGCCGTAGAACGGGACGCCCACCACGGCCTTCTTCGCGGGCAGGCCGCGGTCCAGGTAGGTCCGCACCACCCGGTCGACGCTGAGCTGCTGCCCGGAGGCGTCGGCCCGGTCGGTGTACAGGTTGGCGTCGTGGTTGGTCGGGCCCTGGGCCTCCCACGGACCGTGCAGGTCGTAGGTCATCAGGTTCAGCCAGTCCACCGACTTGGCGACCTTCCCGACCTCCAGCTGGTCGATCTTCGACTCGCCGGCCGGGACCGCCGCGGTGAGCAGGTAGTGCGGGCCCTTCCGGCCGGACAGCGCGTCCAGCTGGCGGCGGAACTCCTGCATCAGCAGGGTGTAGTTCCGCTTGTCCTCCGGGCGCACCACGTTGCCCGCGTCACCGCCGCCGCCCGGGTACTCCCAGTCGATGTCGATGCCGTCGAACACCCCGGCGCCCGCGCCCGCGCCGCCCTCGACCGAGCCCAGCTGCGGCAGGTCGCCCTTGAGGTACAGGTCGATGCAGGAGGAGACGAACTTCTTCCGGGAGGCGTCGGTGAGCGCCGCGTCCGAGAAGTACTTGGACCAGCTCCAGCCGCCCAGCGAGACCACCGCGCGCAGTTGCGGGTTGCGCGCCTTGAGCTTGCGGAGCTGGTTGAAGTTGCCCTTGAGCGGCTGCTCCGCGGTGTCGGCCACGCCGTCCACCGACTCCTCGGCGCCCACCGGGCGCTGGTAGTCGGCCCAGGCGTCGCCCAGGCCGGCCCCGTTGGCCTCGAAGCAGGTGCCGTCGGCGGAGACGTTGCCGAAGGCGTAGTTGATCACGGTCAGCTTGCCGGCCTGGCCGCTGGCCTGGACGCTCTTGGCCGTGAAGCCGCTGTAGATGCCCCACTGGGTGAAGTAGCCGACCCGCTGGCCCTCCAGCCGGTGGTTGCTGCCGTGGTCGTCGTTCCCGTGGGCCTGGGCCGGGGTGGCGGCGAAGGAAGCGATCAGGACGGCCGCGAGGACCGCAGATGTGCGTCTGGTCATTCCGTGAATCTCTCCGATTCAGCGTCAATTGGTATGGACCATGTGCTGAGGGAGAGGTTTAGTCCATCGACACCGGAACGCACAAGGGGCCGGACCGCTCGATGCGGTCCGGCCCCTCGGCCCAGCGGCTGTCGGATCAGCCGATGAGGCTGCGCAGCACGTACTGCAGGATGCCGCCGTTGCGGTAGTAGTCCGCCTCACCGGGGGTGTCGATGCGCACCACGGCGTCGAACTCGACGGTGCCGCCCGCCGGGCCGACCGCCTTGACCTTGACGGTCTTCGGGGTGCGGCCCTCGTTCAGCTCGGTGACCCCGGTGAACTCGAAGGTCTCCTCGCCGGTCAGGCCCAGCGAGTCGGCGTTCTCGCCGGCCGGGAACTGCAGCGGCAGGACGCCCATGCCGATCAGGTTCGAGCGGTGGATGCGCTCGTAGGACTCGGCGATGACGGCCTTGACGCCGAGCAGCGCGGTGCCCTTGGCCGCCCAGTCGCGGGACGAGCCGGAGCCGTACTCCTTGCCCGCCAGGACCACCAGCGGGACGCCCGCGGCCTGGTAGTTCTGCGAGGCGTCGTAGATGAACGACACCGGGCCGTCGGCCTGGGTGAAGTCGCGGGTGTAGCCGCCCTCGGTGCCCGGCGCGATCTGGTTGCGCAGGCGGATGTTGGCGAAGGTGCCGCGGATCATCACCTCGTGGTTGCCGCGGCGCGAGCCGTAGGAGTTGAAGTCGCGCTTCTCCACGCCGTTGGCGGTCAGGTACTGCGCCGCCGGGGTGCCGGGCTTGATGTTGCCGGCCGGGGAGATGTGGTCGGTGGTGACCGAGTCGCCCAGCTTGGCCAGCACTCGGGCGCCGGAGATGTCGGTCACCGGGCTCGGGGTCTTGGCCATGCCCTCGAAGTACGGGGGCTTGCGGACGTAGGTGGACTCGGCGTCCCACTCGAAGGTGTTGCCGGTCGGGACGGGCAGCGACTGCCAGCGGTGGTCGCCGGCGAAGACGTCCGCGTAGTCCTTGGTGAACATGTCCTGGTCGATGGAGCCGGCGACCACCTGGGCCACCTCCTGCTCCGACGGCCAGATGTCGGCGAGGAAGACGTCGTTGCCGTCGGCGTCCTGGCCCAGCGCGTCCTTGGTGATGTCGACGTTCATGTTGCCCGCGAGGGCGTAGGCGACCACCAGCGGCGGGGAGGCCAGGTAGTTCATCTTGACGTCGGGGTTGATCCGGCCCTCGAAGTTGCGGTTGCCGGAGAGCACCGAGACGACCGCGAGGTCGGCCTCGTTCACCGCGGCGGAGACCTCCTCGGGCAGCGGGCCCGAGTTGCCGATGCAGGTGACGCAGCCGTAGCCGACCAGGTTGAAGCCCAGCTTCTCCATGTACGGGAGCAGGCCGGCCTTCTCGTAGTAGTCCATGACGACCTTGGAGCCGGGCGCCAGGGTGGTCTTGACCCACGGCTTGACCGAGAGGCCCTTCTCCACGGCCTTCTTCGCCAGCAGGGCGGCGCCCAGCATGACGGAGGGGTTGGAGGTGTTGGTGCAGGAGGTGATCGAGGCGATCACGACCGCGCCGTTGTCGATCTCGTAGCTGCTGCCGTCGGGGGCGGTGACGGCGGTCGGCTTCGAGGCCTCGGCGGAGTAGGCCGGCAGCGCCTCGGCGAACTTCGCGGCGGCCTCGGCCAGGACCACCCGGTCCTGCGGGCGCTTCGGGCCGGAGATCGACGGGACGACGGTGGAGACGTCCAGCTCCAGGTACTCGGAGTAGACCGGCTCGACCGACGGGTCGTGCCAGAGGCCCTGCTCCTTGGCGTACGCCTCGACCAGGGCGAGCTGCTGCTCGTCGCGGCCGGTGAGCTTGAGGTAGCTGATGGTCTCGGCGTCGATCGGGAAGATCGCGCAGGTCGAGCCGAACTCCGGCGACATGTTGCCGATGGTGGCGCGGTTCGCCAGCGGGATCGAGGTGACGCCCTCGCCGTAGAACTCGACGAACTTGCCGACCACACCGTGCTTGCGCAGCATCTCGGTGATGGTGAGCACCAGGTCGGTGGCGGTGGTGCCGGCCGGGAGCTGGCCGTTCAGCTTGAAGCCGACCACGCGCGGGATGAGCATCGAGACCGGCTGGCCGAGCATCGCGGCCTCGGCCTCGATGCCGCCGACGCCCCAGCCCAGCACGCCCAGGCCGTTGACCATGGTGGTGTGCGAGTCGGTGCCGACGCAGGTGTCGGGGTACGCCTGGCCGTTGCGGACCATGACGGTGCGGGCCAGGTGCTCGATGTTGACCTGGTGGACGATGCCGGTGCCGGGCGGGACGACCTTGAACTCGTCGAACGCGGTCTGGCCCCAGCGCAGGAACTGGTAGCGCTCCTTGTTGCGGCCGTACTCGATCTCGACGTTCTGGACGAAGGCGTCCGGGGTGCCGAACTTGTCGGCGATGACGGAGTGGTCGATGACCAGCTCGGCCGGCGCCAGCGGGTTGATCTTGGACGGGTCGCCGCCCAGCTCCTTCACGGCCTCGCGCATGGTGGCCAGGTCGACCACGCAGGGCACGCCGGTGAAGTCCTGCATGATCACGCGCGCCGGGGTGAACTGGATCTCCTCGGACGGCTCGGCCGTCGGGTCCCAGCCGCCGAGGGCGCGGATGTGGTCGGCGGTGATGTTGGCGCCGTCCTCGGTGCGGAGCAGGTTCTCCAGCAGGACCTTGAGGCTGTACGGCAGCCGCTCGGAACCCTCGACGGCGGAGAGCTTGAAGATCTCGTACGACTCGTCGCCCACCTGCAGCGAGCTGCGGGCGTCGAAGCTGTTCGCGGACACGACTGACTCCTTTTTGGTCCACCCGGTGGTAAGGTAAGCCTTGGCTAACCTGCCTGCCGCCGCCTACCGAGCCGATGATGGAAGGCCTGCGCCTCTCGGTAAGTATCTTGACGTCAAGATAAAGCGTAGCGCGGAATGTATCTCGATGTCGAGATAAACCATAGTGCATGGGCTCCGGCCGCACTCCACCGGCTCACCCCGCCATGCCGCGGGAGCGCCGACACCCACAGCCTCCCACCACGGGGCCCCGCTTCGCCCCTCGGGCACCCCTGCGGCGGGGCGGCGGGGCGGGCGGACTAGCGTGTGCGGGGTGATCGTGGTGGACGCTTCCGCAGTGGTGCTGTCGCTCTCCGACCGGGGGCCCCGGGGCGACGCGGCCCGGGCCGCGCTGGCCGCCGACCCGGAGTGGGTGGCGCCCGAGCACGTGGTGATCGAGGTGATGCAGTCGCTGCGCGGCCTGTACCTCGCCAAGGAGTTGACCGCCGAGGAGGTCGCCGGGATCACCCGCCGGCTGCCCGGCCTGGCCATCCGCACGGTGGAGGTGGCCCCGCTGCTCGGCCGGATCTGGGAGCTCAAGGACAACCTGACCCCGGACGACGCCGCCTACGTCGCGGTCGCCGAACTCCACGGCGCCCCGCTGGTCACCGCCGACCTGCGGCTGATGCGCGCCAGCGGGCCGCGCTGCGAGATCCGCGGGATCACCGCGGCGGGCTGACCGGGCGACCGGCCCCGCCGCACCGGTGCTGCTGTTCGAACGCCGCTTCCCGTACGGGTGACGGCGGGCGGCGGTGCGGCACGGCGGCGTGCGCGGCGCGGCGGGGACGGCCACCGTGGCGGGTGTCGTCCCCGCACGCCCGTCGGAAGGTCCGCGATGCCCCTGTCCCCCGCTGCCGGTGCGCTGCTGGTGCCGCTCGCCCTGCTGCCGATCGGCCCGACCACCGCCCAGGGCCCGGCCGGTCCCCCCGGTCAGGCCGGCTCCTCCGCGCCAGCCGGCTCCTCCGCCCCGGCCGGACCGGCCGGGGCCGGGGTCGACCGGGTGGTGGACGCCCGGTTCGACCGGGCGGACGGTTTCGTCCCGGCCCGGGCGATCACCCACGCGCCCGACCTGGTGCCGTACGGCTCGCGGGTGCGGGTCACCGTCGACCGGGCGGCCGGGCGCACCTCCGTCACGGTGCGGCTCGTCGGGGTGGCCGGGGCGCACGAGTTCCCCGCGCACGTGCACACCGGGTACTGCGGCGCCGACCCGGCGTCCTCCGGGCCGCACTACCAGCAGGTGGCCGGGTCGGACGCCGTCGACAACGAGGTGCGGATGACCGTGCGCACCGACCCGGGCGGGACGGGCACCGCCTCGGCGACCGTCCCGTGGGGGTTCCGGCCCGACGAGGCGCACTCGCTGGTGCTGCACGCGGGCACCCCCGTCGGGCCGTACGCCGCGACCGACCGGGCGGCCTGCGTGGACGTCGGCTTCTGAGTCACCCGCGGGAGCGCGGACGCGGGCCGGGCGCCCCGGCTCAGGAGCCGAGGGTCGCCACCATCACGGCCTTGATGGTGTGCAGGCGGTTCTCGGCCTGGTCGAAGACCACGGAGTGCGCGGACTCGAACAGCTCGTCGGTGCACTCCAGCTCCGTCATGCCGGTGAGCTCGTACATCTGCCGGCCGATCTCGGTGCCGAGGTCGTGGAACGCGGGCAGGCAGTGCAGGAACTTGACCGCCGGGTTGCCGGTGGCGCGCACCGTGTCCATCGAGACCTGGTAGGGCTTGAGCAGCGCGATCCGATCGGCCCAGACCTCCTTGGGCTCGCCCATCGACACCCAGACGTCGGTGTAGAGGAAGTCCGCCCCCGCCACCCCGGCCGGGACGTCCTCGGTCAGGGTGATCCGGGCGCCGCTGGTCTCGGCCAGCGTCTCGGCCGCCTTGCGGATCTCCTCGGCGGGCCAGAGCGAGGACGGCGCGACGATCCGGATGTCCATGCCCAGCAGCGCCCCGGTGACCAGCAGCGAGTTGCCCATGTTGAAGCGGGCGTCGCCGAGGTAGACCAGGGTGGTCTCGTTCAGCGGCTTGGTGGAGTGCTCCTGGATGGTGAGCACGTCGGCCAGCAGCTGGGTCGGGTGCCACTCGTCGGTCAGGCCGTTCCAGACCGGGACGCCCGCGTACGCGGCCAGCTCCTCGACGATCGCCTGCCCGTCGCCGCGGTACTCGATGCCGTCGTACATCCGGCCCAGCACCCGCGCGGTGTCCTTGATCGACTCCTTGTGCCCCATCTGCGATCCGGCCGGGTCCAGGTAGGTGGTGGTCGCGCCCTGGTCGTGGGCGGCCACCTCGAAGGCGCAGCGGGTGCGGGTGGAGGTCTTGGCGAAGATCAGCGCGATGTTCTTGCCGCGCAGCCGGGGCTGCTCAGTACCCGCGTACTTGGCGGCCTTCAACTGGGCCGCCAGGTCGATCAGGTGACGGAACTCCTGGGGAGTGAAGTCGAGCTCCTTGAGGAAGTGCCTGTTCCGGAGGTTGAACGCCATACCGGTCTCCTGGGTCGATCAGCGGACTGAGACGGGAAGTGTATACGAGGAGTCGAATATTCATGCAACACTTCGATGGCCGACGCGTTACCGGGCCCGGAGAACGCACGGACCGCGTACGGACCGCGTACGGACCGCGTACGGACGGACACGGACGGGGCCCCGAGGGTGCTCCCGTCCGTGTGCCGTACCGGTCCCGATCCGTGCCGCCCGGGTGCGTCAATACCGCCCGGGTGTCAGAGCCGGGGGTCGACCGGCTCGGACTCCAGGGCCAGCACCGCGAACACCGCCTCGTGCACCCGCCACAGCGGCTCGCCGGCCGCCAGCCGGTCCAGCGACTCCAGGCCGAGCGCGTACTCGCGCAGGGCGAGCGAGCGCTTGTGGCCGAGCGAGCGCTGGCGCAGCCGGTCCAGGTGCCGGGTGTAGTCCGGGCCGTAGATGATCCGCAGGTACTCCCGGCCGCGGACCTTCAGCCCGGGCTGGACCAGCCGCCCGGAGCCGTCCCGGTGCAGCGGGTCGACCGGCTTGACCACCATGCCCTCGCCACCGGCGCCGGTCAGCTCCTCCCACCAGGCGACGGCGGCGGCGACCGAGGACTCGTCCCCGGTGTCGACCAGCAGCCGCCCGGTGCGGTGCAGCACCGGCTGCGCGGCGGCCGGGTCGGCGGCCGTCCGGTCGGCTTCCACCAGCCGGTCGATCAGGGCGAGGTGTTCGGTGTGCGGGCGCAGGGCCAGGTTGGCACCCTCGGCGGCGAGCAGCTGGAACGGGGCCAGCCGGATGCCGTCGAGACCCTCGGTGGGCCAGCAGTAGCGCCGGTACGCCTCGGTGAAGGCCAGGGCGTCGGCGGCGCGCTCCCGCTGGCGGTCCGCCAGCTCCGCCACGTCCAGCCCGCGGTCGGCGGCCCGGGCGAGGGCGTCGAGCGCGGCGGGCAGCGCGGCTCCGGCGGCCGCGCCGACGGCGGCGTACTGGCGGCGCAGCAGCTCGACCGCCTTGAGCGACCAGGGCAGCAGCTCGGCGTCCAGCAGCAGCCAGCCGGTGTCGAGTTCGTCGAACAGTCCGGCGTCCTCGGCGGCGGCCCGGAGCCGGTCGAGGATCGCGCCGGTGAGCCGCTCGTCGCTGAGGAAGGCGCGGCCGGTCCTGGTCCAGATCGCGCCCGGGCCGGGCAGGCCGAAGCGCTTCTCCAGGGCGGCGTCGTCCCGGGCGACCAGGACGACGGCCCGCGAGCCCATGTGCTTCTCCTCGCAGACCACCTGCCGCACCCCGTCGTGCCGGTAGGCGAAGAACGCCTCCTCGGGGTGCTCCAGGAGACCCTCGCGCCGGGAGGTCGGCGAGGGGGCCATGGTGGGCGGCAGGTAGGCGAGCAGCCGCGGGTCGAGCGCGAAGCGGCTCATCACCTCCAGCGCGGCGGCGGCGTTCTCCTCCCGGACGGCGACGTTGCCGAGCCGGGCGGTCTCCACCACCCGGCGGCCGGCCACGTCCGCCAGGTCGAGCGGGCGGCCCTCCCGGCCGCCGGGCGCGTCGGTGTGCATGGGGCGGACCGGCTCGTACCACTCCTGCTCGGCCGGGACGGCGACGATCTCCCGCTCCGGGTAGCGCAGCGCGGTCAGGCTGCCGCCGAACACGCAGCCGGTGTCCAGGCAGATGGTGTTGTTGAGGAAGCTCGCCACCGGCACCGGGGTGTGGCCGTAGACCACCAGGGCGCGGCCGCGGTACTCCTCGGCCCACGGGTAGCGCACCGGCAGGCCGTACTCGTCGGTCTCGCCGGTGGTGTCGCCGTACAGCGCGTGCGAGCGGACCCGGCCGGAGGCGCGGCCGTGGTACTTCTCCGGCAGACCGGCGTGGCAGACCACCAGCGCGCCGCCGTCCAGCAGGTAGTGGCTGACCAGGCCGCGCATGAACTCCCGCACCCGGGCCCGGAACTCGTCGCTCTCGGCGGACAGCTGGTCGATCGACTCCTGGAGGCCGTGCGAGACGGTGACCTTGCGGCCGCCCATCCAGCGGCCGAGCTTGTTCTCGTGGTTGCCGGGGACGCAGAGGGCGTGGCCGGCCTCGACCATGCCCATCACCAGGCGCAGTACGCCCGGGGTGTCCGGGCCGCGGTCGACCAGGTCGCCGACGAAGACCGCGGTGCGGCCCTCGGGGTGCGCGGCGTCCACGGCGCGGCCCCGCTCGTCGCGGGTGAGCGCGTAGCCGAGCCGCTCCAGTAGCGTCTCCAGCTCGGAGCGGCAGCCGTGGATGTCGCCGACGATGTCGAACGGGCCGGTCAGGTGCCGCAGGTCGTTGTACCGCTTCTCCGGGACGATCTCGGCGCGCTCCACCTCCTCGACCCCGCGCAGCACGTGCACCTTGCGGAAGCCCTCGCGCTCCAGCCCGCGCAGCGAGCGGCGCAGCTCGCGCTGGTGGCGGGGGATCACGTGGGCCGGCAGCTGCCGGTCCGGCCGGGCCCGGTTGCGCTCGGCGCACACCTCGGCCGGGACGTCCAGCACGATCGCGATCGGCAGCACGTGGTGCTCCCGGGCGAGGGCGACCAGCTGGCGGCGGGCCTCCTGCTGGACGTTGGTGGCGTCGACCACGGTGAGCCGGCCCGCCGCGAGCCGCTTGCCGACGATGTAGTGCAGCACGTCGAAGGCGTCGGCGGAGGCGGACTGGTCGTTCTCGTCGTCGGCGACCAGCCCCCGGCAGAAGTCGGAGGAGACCACCTCGGTGGGCTTGAAGTGCTTGCGGGCGAAGCTGGACTTGCCGGAGCCGGTGCTGCCGATCAGCACCACCAGCGAGACGTCGGTGACGGGCAGTCGGCGGCCCGCCCGGGCGGGGGTCGTCTCCGGGGTTTCGGTGCTCATCGGTGGGCGCTCCCTTCCGGGGCGGAGTCGTACGACGGGGTGCCGGCGGCGCCGGTCGCGGTGGTGTCGGAGGTGTGAGTGGTGCCGGTGGTGCCGGTGGTGCCGGTCGCGGTGGTGCTGTCGGCCGGGTCGGGATCGACGATGCGGAAGTGCGCGAGCTGGGTGGGCGCGCCGACCTCGGGGTCGACCGGGCCGACCGGCTCCAGCTCGACGCGGTAGCCGTAGGCGGCGGCGACCTGCTCCGTCCAGGCCGCGAACTCGGCGCGGCTCCACTCGAAGCGGTGGTCGTCGTGCCGCCGGTGCCCGGCGGGCAGGCTCTCCCAGCGGGCGTTGTACTCGACGTTCGGGGTGGTGACCACGACCGAGGCGGGCCGGGCCGCACCGAACACGGCGTACTCCAGCGCGGGCAGCCGGGGCAGGTCGAGGTGCTCGATGACCTCGCACAGCACCGCCGCGTCGTAGCCCTTCAGCCGGGCGTCGGTGTACGTCAGCGCACCCTGGACCAGCCTGACCCGGCGGGCCTGCCGCTCCGGCAGCCGGTCCAGGCGGAGCCGGCGGGCGGCGATCGACAGCGCGCGGGAGGAGACGTCCACGCCGAGCACCTCGGTCACCCGCGGCTCCTTGAGCAGCGCGCCCACCAACTCGCCCTGCCCGCAGCCCAGGTCGAGCACCCGGGCCGCGCCGGTGCGGTCCAGCGCCGCCAGGATCGCCGTCCGCCGCTGCACGGCGAGCGGCCCCCCGCGCTCCCGGCCGCCCTCCGCGTCACCGGCGCGCTCGGCGTCGGTGGAGGTGCCGGTGGCGGTGCGGGTGCCGGTGGCCGGAACCCGGTCGGTCAGGTCGGTCAGGTCGGTCGATCCGGTGGCGTCCACCTCCTCGGCGGTATCCGTGGTGTCCGTGGCATCCGGGGTGTCCGGAACGGCGTTGTCGATCTCCTCGGCCTCGCGGTCGTCGGCCTCGGCCAGGCGGGCCAGGGCCAGGCGTTCCATGGCGATCTTGGTGAGCGACCAGCGGCGGGCCAGGTAGCGGCGGGTGATCAGGGCCCGTTCGGGGTGCTCGGCCAGCCAGCCCTGACCGGCCGCGAGCAGCTTGTCGACCTCGTCGGGGGCGACCCAGTAGTGCTTGGCCCCGTCGAGGACCGGCAGCAGCACGTAGAGGTGCTGCAACGCGTCGGCGAGCCGCAGGGTGCCGGTCAGTTCGAGCCGCACGTACCGGGAGTCGCCCCACTCCGGGAAGGACTCGTCCAGCGGGACGGACCGCACGTCCACCTGCCAGCCCAGCGGGGCGAACAGCCGCTCCACCAGCGCGGGGCCCTCGCCGCCGGCCACCGGGACGGCGGGCAGGGCGATCCGCAGCGGCATCGCCCGGCCGGGCAGTTCGGGCCGGTGGGCGCACTCCCCCTTCATCGCGGACCGGTAGACCGTGCGGAGCGCCACCGCGAGCAGCGAGGAGGCGGCGTACGGGCGGTCGTTGACGTACTGGGCGAGCGCGAGGTCGGGCGAGCCGGACCGGCCCTGGCCGCGCCCCTGGCGGAGCAGCGCCGCGGGGTCGACCTCCAGCAGCAGCGCGGCGGTGCACACTTGCTCCCCGGCCTCGGGGTAGAAGACGTGCGCCGTGCCGTGCGTGGTGGTGAACCGCTGCACCTTGTCGGGGTGCTTGTGCAGCAGGAAGCCGAGGTCGGAGGCGGGATTCTCGGCAGTGCCGGTGGTGGAGATGGATACGAACACCCGACCGAGTATGACCTGCGGGTCTGTGCGGGAGCACCAGGTTTTGTCCGTCCGGTGAGCGTGTTGGTCAGCCCTCGGCCTGATTCGTTACGGTGCGGGATGTGACTGCTGAAACCTCCACCCCCGCAAGTGGCGCGGTGGCCGCCGGCCTCGCGACCATCGCCGCCGACGGCACCGTGCTCGACACCTGGTTCCCGGCACCCGAGCTGGCCGCCGCCCCCGGCCCGTCCGGCACCGTCCGACTGAGCGCCGAGGAGGCCGAACTGGCCCTCGGCCCGGGCGCCGCCGAGGCGCTCCGCACCGACGCCCGGCGCGGCGTCGAGGTGGTGGCGGTGCGCACCACGATCTCCTCCCTGGACGAGAAGCCGCTGGACGCGTACGACGTCTACCTGCGGCTGCACCTGCTCTCCTCCCGCCTGGTGAAGCCGCACGGCCAGAACCTGGACGGCATCTTCGGCCTGCTGGCCAACGTCGCCTGGACCTCGATCGGCCCGACCCCGGTCGCCAACGTGGAGCAGGCCCGGCTGGCGGTGCGCGCCCAGGGCGGGCAGCTCGCCCTGTACGGCATCGACAAGTTCCCCCGGATGACCGACTACGTCGCGCCGTCCGGCGTCCGGATCGCGCACGCCGACCGGGTGCGCCTGGGCGCGCACCTGGCCGAGGGCACCACGGTGATGCACGAGGGCTTCGTCAACTTCAACGCGGGCACCCTGGGCACCTCGATGGTCGAGGGCCGGATCAGCGCCGGCGTGGTGGTCGGCGACCACAGCGACATCGGCGGCGGCTCCTCGATCATGGGCACCCTGTCCGGTGGCGGCAAGCAGGTCGTCTCGGTGGGCGAGCGCTGCCTGCTGGGCGCCAACGCGGGCATCGGCATCTCGCTGGGCAACGACTGCGTGGTCGAGGCCGGCCTGTACGTGACGGCCGGCACCCGGGTCACCACGCCGGACGGCTCGGTGGCCAAGGCGGTGGAGCTGTCCGGCCAGGACAACCTGCTGTTCCGCCGCAACTCGCAGTCCGGCGCGATCGAGGTGATCGCCCGCTCCGGCTCGTGGGGCGGTCTGAACACGGATCTGCACGCGCACAACTGACCTCCTGTCAGGTGGTTTCCGCCGGGCGGCCGGCCCGCTGCTCCCCAGCAGCCCGGCCGCCCGGCCCGTCCTGCGGACCCGGTGCACTCGGTGTGCCCGGCAGGCCCGGCGGGCCGACGGGCGCCGTGGCCCGGCGCCGTAGCCGAGCGGGGGCGGGCCCCGCAAACCCGGCTCACTCCTGCGGCTGACCGGGACCGCCGGTTGGACCTCAACGGGTGGTCCGGGGTGACCGCGCGCGGCGGGGGCTCGTTGGATCGGCGGTGCCGACACCCGGCGCTTCACACCGCACCACCGAGCTGAAGGGGCCCCCTCATGTCCGAGCCCTGGACCGACCCGCCCACTGCGGACACCGCCGCGGACGGCGTGCCCGCCACCCCGAAGTCGCTGTTGGAGCAGATGCAGGAACTGCTCGCCTCGATCAACACCGACCTGGCCGGATTCGACTCCGACCTGCGTTCCTCCCCCGTCCGCCGCGCGCAGGACACCCCGCCGGACGACTCGCCCCGCACCTGAGCGCCGCCCGCCACCGGGACCGGCGGGCCCAGCGGGATCACGAGCCTGGGCTCCTCCCGCCGGGCCGCGCCCGGGGCTCCCGGGTCGGCCGGCTCCGCCCACTCCCCTTCTCGCGACTCCCGCGACTCCCACGCCTCCGGCTCCCGCCGCCCCGGCTGCCCCGGCTCCTCGTCGGGGGCCCGCGCGTCCGTCGAACTCCGCTGCTCGCGCAGGAGTTCGGCCACCAGGTCGCGGCACTCGGAGCCGGCGTCCAGCCCGTCGATGCAGCTCCAGTACAGGCTCTCGGTCTCCGCCCCGCAGGCGAGCACCACCAGGCTCTCGCTCATCTCAGCCAGCAGCAGGGCGAGTTCGGCCAGCACCGGCTCCAGCTCGCCGAGCGCGCCGAACCGCTCGACCAGCGTCGGCCCGGACCACTCCGGGTACACGCCGACCGGGCCGCCGGGCAGGTCGTCCAGGCCGGGTTCGGGCGGTTGGCACAGGCAGCTCGCGGTGTGCGCGCCGGCCTCGCAGAGCAGCTGCCCGAGGGTGGCGAACGACTCCCGTCGTGGTCGGCGATCCGGGCCCCCACCGCCTCGGTGAGCAGCCCGGACTGCCATGCCTCGTGCAGGATGTCGCCGGTCGTCCGGGCCTCGGCCAGGGCGTGCCGAATGGTCTTGATCAGTCGCAGCGCCTCCATGGTGCGCTCCCCTCGTCCACCGCCGCCGTCCTTCGGCGGTCGGTCACGGGGATCAGCGTGCCGCCGGTCGCGGGATGCTCCCAGCGGGTTCGGCGCACCTGTGGAAAACCCGGCCCTGTGGACAACCCGGGTCCCCCGCCCGGGTGAATTCCGGATGATTTCCGGGCCCGCCGGGAATTCGGCTAGGGCACGGGGAACCGGCTCTCGTTGCGTTCGATCTTCTCCGCCAGCGCCCGCAGCGGGTCCATCTCCAGCACGGTGCACAGCTGCAACAGGTAGGCCAGCACGTCGGCCACCTCGTCGCGGACCCGGTGCGCCGACCCCGCGTCCGCCATCACGTCGGCGGCCTGCTCGGGCGTCAACCACTGGAAGACCTCCAGCAGTTCGCCCGCCTCGACGGTCAGCGCCGAGGCCAGGTTCTTCGGGGTGTGGTACTGCTGCCAGTCCCGGGCGGCTGCGAACTCGGCCAGCCGCCGCTGCAGTTCGGGCACCGTCAGCCCGGCCGCCCCGCCGCCGGCCCCCGTTCCGCCCGCCCCCGGCTCAGCCGCCCCTGTCCCGCCCGCCGGCGCCCCGCCCGCCGTCCCGGACACCACCGTCCCGCCCGCCGCCGTCTCCGCGTCCGGCCCCGCCGGTTCTGCTTCGTCGCTCATTCCCCCAGGTCTACCACCACGCCCTCGCCGCGCGCCGCCCCCTGCACCGGCACCCGGGCGGCGGGTTCGGTGCGGCGCAGCAGGCTGTGGCCGGTGGCCGGATCGCGTCGGCACTCGACCAGTTCGACGCCGTCCAGGCCGAGCGCCGGGCCGGGGTCCTGGAGGGTGGCGAGCAGCCGGATGTCGCCCTTGCCGGTGACCTCGCGGGCCAGCCGGAGCAGGGCGGTGATCTGGTCGGCCGCCAGGCCCGCGCCCATGTCCTCGGCGAGCAGCACCAACTGCCGGTGCGCGTCCGGCACTTCGATGGCGGGGTCGACGTCCAGGACGGCCGCGCCGGTGAGCAGGACGGCGGCGAAGGCGAGCAGTCGCAGCATGCCGTCGGCGGCCTGGTCGGCGCCGGTGCGGCCGAGCACGCCCTCGTCGAAGACGGCGATCAGGCGCTGCCGTTCGGCCTCGCCGCGGCGGGCGACGCCGAGGCCGAGCAGCGGGTGCGGGGCGGCGGCCTGGACGGCGCGCAGCAGGCGGGCCCAGCGGCGCGGGCACTCGTGCTCCAGCCGGTGGAGCACGGCGGAGATGTTGGCGGCGGTGCCGCGCAGCCGGGCCTGGGGTTCGGGCCGTCCCCAGCCGCGCATCGCGGCCGGCACGGGGTGCAGCGCGAACATCTCGCGCAGTGCGGTGAGCAGGTGCTCGGCGGCGGCCAGCACCTTGCGCTCGCCCTTGGAGGACCCGGCGACCCGCAGCGGGAGTTGGGCGGTGATCAGGCTGTCGCTGGGCAGCGGGGCGCGGATGTCGCCCTGCCGGGAGTCGTTGTGCCAGGTGACGTTGACCCGGCCGCGGGCGAGGTCCTGCTCGCCGGTCGACATCAGGGGGTGGCCGTCCAGGGTGAGGCGTTCGCGGGCGATCCGGATCCGTTCGTCGGTGCGCACCACCACTTCGAGCCGGACCGCCCCGACGCCGGAGCGCACGGTGCAGCCCAGGATGATCGCGTTGCGCCCGTGCGGCACGCAGCCGACCAGCCCGCCGCGCACCGGGGCGGCGAGCGGGCCGCGCGGACCGCCGACGCCGTCCAGCGAGGGCCTGATCTCCTCCCCGAGGGCGAGCCGGGAGAGCACGGTCAGGGCGTCCAGCGCGTTGGACTTGCCCGCTCCGGACGGCCCGTGCAGCGCGGTCAGCGGCGACAGCGGCAGGACGGCCCGGCGGTAGGACTTGAAGGAGGTCAGCCGCAGTTCCTCGATGGTGGGGCGCTTCACCGTCGGAACGGGTGCCTGCCGCACCTCGCGGGTGGCGGCCGGGGGTGGGGCCAAGGGGGCTTCGCTGGTCACCCGGAGCACTTTAAGTCCGCCCTGAGGTGCAGAAACGTCGCTCCTGACACCCTTTCACCCCTTCGAGTCCCCCGTCGGCCCCGCCGGCCCCGCCGCCGCGCCCGGTGTCACTCGTACGCGGTGACCAGCACCGATCCGGTGACCTCGACCGGTTCGGGCAGCGCCGCCAGCGCGGCGGCCAGCGCGGCCCGGTCGGTGTGCCAGGCGCTCGGGCCCATCCCGACCACGGCGGCGGCGTCCGCCCGGGACAGCCGCAGCGCGAACTCCACCTCGGTGCGCTCCACCGGCGTGAACCACGGGCCGAGCTTCTCGCCGATCCGCCGGTCCTTGTCCTCGTCCACCGACAGCAGGCCCAGCGCGCCCACCAGTTCGCGCAGGTGGCGGGAGGTCGGGGCGGCCACCAGCAGCCGGCCGCCCGGGCGCAGCACCCGCCGCATCTCGAGGCCGTTGCGCGGCGCGAACACGTTCAGCAGCACGTCCGCGGCGCCGTCCCGCAGCGGCAGCGGGCGCCAGGCGTCGCACACCACCGCGCCGATCCGCGGGTGCGCCTTCGCGGCGCGCCGCAGCGCGTACTTGGACAGGTCGAGCGCCGCGCCGACCGCGTCCGGCCGGGCCTCCAGCACCCGGGCCAGATAGTGGCCGGTGCCCGCGCCGAGGTCCGCGACCAGCCCGCCGAGCGCCGGGACGCCGGCCGCGGCCCGGGCCAGCGCCCGCTCCAGCGGCGCGTAGTGGCGGGCCGCCAGGAAGTCGGCGCGGGCCGCGACCATCTCGGCGGTGTCGGCGGTGCCGGCCTTGGCGTCCCCCGCCAGCAGGCTCACGTAGCCCTGCCGGGCCTGGTCGAAGCTGTGGCCGTCCGCGCAGCGCAGGGTGCGGCCGTCCAGGGCCAGCGGGCGGGCGCAGTGCGGGCAGACCAGGTAGGGCTCGATGTCCTGCAGCAACTCGCTCGCATCCTCGCGGAGGTCGTCTCCTCGCGGAGATCGTCGGCGGCCCTGGCGGGAGCCGTCGGAAGGGGGCCGAGGACCGTCAGGGGCCGGGGGAACGTCGAGGGTATCCCGCCCAAGGGTGCCTCGTCGCTCTCCCGGCCCCTGACGCCCCGCCCGTACGGCGCGGCGCCTCACTCCTCGCCGTCGTCGCCGACCTCTTCCTCCTCCGACTCGTCGACCACCCACATCGCCAACCGCTCCGCGACGCCGGTGATGCCGAGCTTGCCCTCCCGGATCGCCCGGGCCAGGCTGCGCACCTCCCGCGCGGTGGTCGCCACCCGGCAGCCGCTGGCCACCAGGTACGCGTAGGCGACGGCGGTGGCGAACAGCTCGTTGTTGCGCTCCAGCGCGGGGACCCGGATCAGCTGGTGCATCAGCGCCGCCGCCCGGTCCTGCGGCTCGGGGTAGACCGCGATGTCGAAGACCTCGGCCTGGTGCCTGGTGATCGCCGCGAGCAGCGATCCGTAGTCGGTGACCTGCGGGTCACCGGGCGTGTACTGCTCGGCCGTCATGAGCAGCCACGAGAGGTCGACCTCAAGTTTCAACGGCGCACGTCCTGGAGCTCGCTGGGCGAGCCGAACTCGGCGAGGAACACCGCCTCGTGCTCCTTCATGAACTGCGCCGCGGCGTCCACGAAGTTGCGTCCGGCCTCGCCCATGTCCTGCTGCACCAACCGTTCGATGTACTGGTTCATGCTGATCCCCTGCTGCTCCGCCCGTTCGCGGGCCATCTCGGCGGTGGTCGCGTCCACCCTGACGTTCAGCTGCTTCTTGGCCATCCTTCAAAGCTAGCGCCGAGGTGCTAGCACAACAAGGGCGCAAACCGGCCGCTCCCCCGCTCCCCCACCATGTCCGCCCGCGCCCCCGCGAAAACCGGCCACCCGTCCCGATCCGCCGACAACCTCGCCCACCAAGCGGATCACCCCCTGATCCGCCACGCCGCCCTGCCCGCCGGGGCTACTCCACCTCGACGCCGTAGCCGCGCACCAGCGTTTCCAGGTCGTGGTCGTAGCCCTGGCCGACGGCGCGGAAGCGCCACCTCGGGCCCCGGCGGTAGATCTCGGCCAGGAGCAGGGTGCGCTCGCTGGTGGCGGCGTCCAGCGTGGCCTGGGCGACGGCCGGGGCGTCGACGCCCGGGGCGAGCACCACCTGGACCGCCCCGGCGCTCCCGAAGGTCTCGGCCCCGTCGATGGCCGCGGCGACCGCGATCCGGTGGGCGGCGGGCGGCAGCGCCGCGAGATCCACGGCGATGCTCTGCTCGGTGGGACCGTCACAGCGGAGCCGGACAGATCCGTCGGGGCTCTCCGGCGCACCGTAGAAGACGAAGTCCTCGTCGCAGGAGACCTGTTCGTCCTCGTCGAGCACGAAGGCGACGACGTCGATCTCGCAGTCCGCCAGCTGCGCCCAGGAGGCGGCCACGTGCCACTGCCCCGCGGTCGGCAGGTCGATGACTCCGCCACGCGACAGGACCTCGGCCACCGCACCGTTCTCGGCCGGGGCCTCCGTCGGCTCCGCCACGGGCGTTCCGAGCCAGTCCTGCGGATGCACCGGGAGTCCCAGCGCGGTGACGCGGGCCATCCGGCGGTCGGACTCTCCGCCCGGGAGGAGGACGACGTCGGTGACACCGGCCGAGAGGTTGATCGCCGCCGCCCCGCCCAGCTCGACGACCCGGGCCCGCACGACGGACGCCTCCTCGTGGGTGCCGCCCAGGACCAGGACCCGCCGCCGGCCGAACGGCCTGGCCGTGTACGAGGCGGCGGGCCGTCGCCGCGCGGGCGCCTCGGCGGGGGCGGGAACGGGCACCTCGGTGGGGGCCGGCGCGGGCAGTGCGATGACTGTGCTCGGCGCGGCGGGAACGGCGGGGCTCTCCGCCACAGGCGGCTTCCCCCTCGTCGGCACCTCGTGCGGCGTTCCCGGTCGCACGTCCGCCAGCAGCTTGAGGAACGTGCGCTCGTCGACGATCGTGACGCCCTCCGCAACCGCCCTCCGCGCCTTCGCCGAACCCGACGCCGAGTCGTTGGTGACCAGGACACCGGTGTGCCGACTGACCGACGACATGATGTTCAGACCAGCGTCGACGGCTCGGGCCACCAGCTCCGCCCGGGAGGTGGCGGTCTCACCCGTGATCGCGATCTTCATCCCCTGCACCAGCGACTCCCCCGGTGCCGGACGTCCCGGGTTCCGGTAGGCGCACGGGGTCCTCGGCGGCTTCGGCGCGAACTGCGCGTTCTGTCGGGGCGGACAGGCCACCAGCGGCAGCGGAACGCCCAGCCGGGCGGCCTCGGCCAGGGAAGAACGGAAGATCCCCGCGAGGACGCGCGTGTCGTCCAACGCGTCGTGCGCACTGGTCTGCGGCACGCCGTAGTACTCGGCGAGGGCAGCCAGACTGAAGCCCGCGACGGGTGGTTCCACCCGGCGGTTCAGGGCCAGGGTGCACAGGCGCTGCGCGACGGGGAGGTAGAGCCGGGCGCGGGCGAACTCGTGGGCCAGGAAGTCGTAGTCGAACTGGGCGTTGTGGGCCACCATGACGCGGTCCTGGAGCAGCGCCCCGATCCGACCCGCCACTTGTTCGAAGGTCGGGGCACCGCTCAGCCGCTCAGCCGTCAGACCATGGATGTGCACCGGCCCCGGGTCGCAGCCCGGATTGAGCAGGGTGGCGTACTCGCCGGTCTGGACGCCGTCCGGCCCGAAGGTCAGCACCGCGATCGAGAGGACCCGGTCGCGCCGGGCGACCAGGCCCGACGTCTCGACATCGACCAGGGCCCAATCGTGCGCGTAGTCGGACAGGTGTGGCACATCGGGCGGGGAAGCGATCGGCATGGCTGCAAGGATGGGCCGGGCCCGATCACCGCTTCAAGCCGAACGCCGATTTTCCCCGGCCCGGTCCCGCACCGGCCCCGGGAACGCCGTACGGGCGCGGGAAGGCATCCCGCGCCCGTACGGCGTGCAACGTGCTCCGTGCTCCGGCCCGCCGTCAGCCGGTCGGCTCCAGGATGGCGACGCACTCGAAGTGCTGGGTCATCGGGAACAGGTCGAACGCCCGCAGCGAGACCGGGCGGTAGCCGCCCTCGCGGAAGAAGGCGAGGTCGCGGGCGAGGGCGGCGGGGTCGCAGGCGACGTAGGCGATCCGGCGGGCCTCCAGGGAGCTGAGGTGGGCGACGGTGTCGCGGCCGGCGCC
This sequence comes from Kitasatospora fiedleri, assembly GCF_948472415.1. Taxonomy (NCBI): domain Bacteria; kingdom Bacillati; phylum Actinomycetota; class Actinomycetes; order Kitasatosporales; family Streptomycetaceae; genus Kitasatospora; species Kitasatospora fiedleri. The sequence goes on from NZ_OX419519.1 coordinate 2,636,514, forward strand.
GGCCCGCGGGGGGTCGAGGACGATCAGGTCGGTGGAGGTGATGCCGGTGCGGGGCAGCAGGGTCTCGACCTTGTCGCACTCGATCCGGACGTTCTCCAGCGCGGCCAGGTTGTGCCGGGCGTCGGCGACCGCCTGCTTGCCGGACTCGATGCCGAGCACCGCGCCGTCCTCGCCGACCCGCTCGGCGAGCGCGCCCGCGAACAGGCCGACGCCGCAGTACAGGTCGAGCGCGCTCTCGCCCCACTGCGGGTCGAGCCCGGTGAGGACGGCGTCGACCAGGGTGTCGGGGGCCTCGGGGTGGATCTGCCAGAAGCCGCCGTTGGAGACCCGCCAGGTGCGCCCGGCGGCGCGCTCGCGGACGAAGGCGCGGCCGTGGACGCGGTGGAACAGGTCCTGCTCGTCGATCCGAGCGATGGACGTCTCGCGGTCCAGCTCGACCAGCGGCAGCTGCTCGCCGGGCCGCGGCCGCAGGATCACCTGCCGGTCCGAGGAGCCGGAGGCGGCGACCGCCTCGACCGAGGCCACCCCGGTCCAGTCCCGCGATTCGACGCCGAGCTCGGTGACGCCGGGCGCGGCGATCAGGCAGCGGTCGATCGGCTGGACGTCGTGCGAGCGGTGCTTGCGCAGGCCGATCACGCCCTCCTCGTCGACCGCGTACTGCACCCGGGTGCGCCAGGCCGGGACCTCGCCCGCCGGGAGCTTGCCGCCGACCGGCTCGACCGAGCCGTCCCAGTGAGCCTCCTCGGGGGTGAGGCTGGCCAGCTTGGCGAGCTGCTCGGTGAGGACGGCGGCCTTGAGCTTGCGCTGCCCGCCGGGGGTGACGTGCTGCCAGTCGCAGCCGCCGCACCGGCCGGGGCCGGAGAACGGGCAGGGCGCCTCGATCCGGTCCTTGGCGGCCTCCAGCACCTCCACCGCGTCGGCCCGCAGGAAGCGCGAGGTGGTGGTGCCGTCGGTGACCTGCGCGACCACCCGCTCGCCGGGCAGCGCGTGCCGGACGAACAGCACCCGCCCCTCGTGCCGGGCCACGCAGTGCCCGCCGTGCGCGACCGGCCCGACCTCGACCTCGTAGCGCTCGCCGACCAGCGGGTCCCCGGAGGGCTGCCGCAGCACCGGCTGGGCGGGCCGCAGCACCTTGGGCGGGCGCACCGCTCCGGGCTTGCGCCCCTGCCGGGCGGGCTTCCGCCCGCCACCGCCCTCGCCCTTCGACGCCCGCTCCTTCGGCGCCCGATCCTTCGCTGCCTCGCCCTTCGACGCCCGCTCCTCGGGCGCGCCCTTCGGCGCCTGGCCCTTGGGCGCCCGGTCCTTCGCTGCCTCGCCCGGCACCGGCGGCAGGCTGCGGGCGGTGTTGCCCTCCCGGTCGGTGGCCTCGGGCCGGGCGGGCCGGCTGCTCCAGCGCGGGTGCGCGACCTGCCCCGGCTTGGCGCCGGACGTGCGGCCGGGCCGGCCTTGGCGACCGGAGGAGCGGGGCGGGTTGTTGCGGGTCACGGGGGTCGCTTCCTTACGGGAGACAGCGGTGCGGGGACGGATCACGAGCGGGGTGGGGCGGGTGGGACGCGGACACGGACGGAAAAGCGGACGGACGCACGGACGGAGCGCGGCGCCGTGCGGCAGACACGGCGGCCCGCGACGGACCGGGAACGGTCCGCCACGGGCCCATTGAAGGCCATCGGGAGGCCGGACGGGCCGCGCGGGCGCTCAGTCGCGCGGCGCGGCGTCCGACCCGCCCGGGCCCCGCCGGCCGCGCCGGCGCCCGGCTCGGCGGGCGGGGCCGGCCGCCGCCGCAGCTCGCCGCGGCGGACCGCGCCGGGCGCGGACCACGCCTTGGGCGCCTTGCGGCGTTCCGAGGACTCCAACTGCCAGGGTACGGAGGTCACCATCACGCCGGGCTTGAACAGCAGCCGCCCCTTGAGCCGCAGCGCGCTCTGGTTGTGCAGCAGGTGCTCGTACCAGTGGCCGACCACGTACTCGGGGATGTAGACCGCGACCACGTCGCGCGGGCTGGAGCGGCGCAGGTTCTTGACGTACTCCAGCACCGGCCCGGTGATCTCGCGGTACGGCGAGTCGAGGACCTTCAGCGGCACGTCGAGGCCGCGCTCGTCCCACTCCTCGCGGAGCGCCGCGGTGTCCGCCGGGTCGACGTTGACGGTGACGGCCTCCAGGGTCTGGGCCCGGGCCAGCCGGGCGTACGCGAGGGCGCGCAGCGCGGGCTTGTGCAGCTTGGAGACCAGCACGATGGCGTGCACCCGGGTCGGCGGGGTGAAGTCCTCGGGCTCCTCGGCGGCCTTGAGCTCGGCGCTGACCCGGTCGTAGTGGCGGCGGATCGCCTTCATCATCACGAACAGCACGACCATCAGGGCGATCGCGACCCAGGCGTGGCCGATCTTGGTGGCGAGGACCACGATCAGCACGGCCATGGTCATCACCAGGCCGAAGGCGTTGATCGCCCGGCTGCGCTGCATGTGGGCGCGCTTCTTCGGGTCGGTCTCGGTGCGCAGCAGCCTGGTCCAGTGCCGGATCATGCCGGACTGGCTCATGTTGAACGCCACGAAGACGCCGACGATGTACAGCTGGATCAGCCGGTTCGGGTCGGCGTCGAACGCCACGATGAACAGGATCGCCGCACCGGCCAGCAGCACGATGCCGTTGGAGTACGCCAGCCGGTCGCCGCGGGTGTGCAGCTGCCGGGGCAGGTAGCGGTCCTGGGCGAGGATCGCGCCGAGCACCGGGAAGCCGTTGAACGCGGTGTTGGCGGCCAGCACCAGGATCAGGCCGGTGGTCGCCGCGACGAAGTAGAAGCCGGGCGTGAAGTTGGAGAACACCGCCTCGGAGATCTGCGCCAGCACGGTCTTCTGGTGGTACCCGGCCGGCGCGCCGACCAGCTGCTCCGCCGGGTTCTCGGCCATCTGCGTGCCGGTCAGGTGGGCCAGGTAGATGATGCCCATGAACATCGTCACGGCGATGGTGGCCATCATCAGCAGCGTGGTCGCCGCGTTCTTGCTCTTCGGCTTGCGGAACGCGGGCACGCCGTTGGAGATCGCCTCCACGCCGGTCAGCGCCGCACAGCCCGAGGAGAACGCCTTGAGCAGCAGGAACACCAGCGCGAACCCGGCCAGCGAGCCGTTGCCGGGCGTCGCCTCCAGGTGGTACGCGGAGCTCTCGGCGGGCAGCTCCGTGCCGAACCCGAAGTGCCGCACCAGGCCGTAGACCACCATGCCGATGACACCGACCATGAACGCGTACGTCGGCACGGCGAACGCCGAACCGGACTCGCGCACGCCGCGCAGGTTCATCCCCATCAGCACGACGACCAGGAACACCGACAGCCCCAGCTCGTGCCCGCGCAGCGCGGGCACCGCCGACACCACGTTGGCCACGCCCGAGGTGGTCGACACCGCCACGGTGAGGATGTAGTCGACCATCAGCGCGCTCGCCACCACCAGGCCGGAGTTCGGCCCGTGGTTGACGGTGGCGACCTCGTAGTCGCCGCCGCCGCTCGGGTAGGCGTGCACGTTCTGCCGGTACGAGGCGACCACCGCGAGCATCACGACGGCGACCACGACGCCGATCTGCCAGGAGAAGTGGATCGCCGAGGCGCCGGCCAGCGACAGCGTCAGCAGGATCTCCTCCGGCGCGTAGGCGACGGAGGAGAGCGCGTCCGAGGCGAACACCGGCAGGGCGAGCCGCTTGGGGAGCAGCGTCTCCCCCAGCTTGTCGCTGCGCAGCGCACGCCCGATCAGGATGCGTTTCGGTAGGTCAGCAGGCATAGGCACAGCAAGGAATCGTAAGGGCTCCGGGTGGCACCCGATGCCGCGCGGGGCCACCTTGCTCGCGACTGTGTTCGGCGGACCGGCTAGCGTGTCGACAGAAGGGTTTGCGGGCAACACCGGGTTGCCCCCTCGCGTCGGATCACAGGCGCGGCCGACAAGTGGCTCCCCCAATCGGGGGCACGGAAGGACGATGAGCGGTGTTTACGCAGGTCATGACCCCAACGAATCGGGTGAGGTAGGCGCGTGCACATCGTCATCATGGGCTGCGGGCGCGTGGGCTCCGCCCTCGCCAGAGCGCTCGAGAAACAGGGCCACTCGATCGCGATCATCGACCAGGACCCGACCGCCTTCCGTCGGCTCGGCGCGGGCTTCAACGGCCGCCGGGTCACCGGCGTCGGCTTCGACCAGGACACCCTGAAGGAGGCCGGCATCGAGGAGGCGGGCGCCTTCGCCGCCGTCTCCAGCGGTGACAACTCGAACATCATCGCGGCCCGGGTGGCCCGCGAGAACTTCGGCGTCGAGCACGTCGCGGCCCGCATCTACGACCCGCGCCGCGCCGAGGTCTACCAGCGCCTGGGCATCCCGACCGTCGCCACCGTGCGCTGGACCGCCGACCAGATGCTGCGCCGGCTGCTGCCCAGCGGCGCCGAGCCGGTCTGGCAGGACCCGTCGGGCTCCGTGCAGCTCGCCGAGGTCGCGTTCACCCCGGACTGGATCGGCCACCGGCTCGCCGACCTGGAGGCCGCCGCCGGCGTCCGGGTGGCGTTCGTCACCCGGGTCGGCGAGGGCGTGCTGCCCACCCCGCAGATGGTGGTGCAGGAGGGCGACCTGATCCACGTGATGCTGCGCCGCAACGAACTGACCGCGGTCGAGGCGGCGTTCGCCAAGGGCCCCGAGGAGGCTGGTCACTGATGCGCGTCGCCATCGCCGGAGCCGGAGCCGTCGGCCGTTCGATCGCCGGGGAGCTGCTGGAGAACGGCCACGAGGTCCTGCTGATCGACAAGAACCCGAACTCCATCTCGGTGGAGCGCGTCCCGCTCGCCGAGTGGCTGCTCGCCGACGCCTGCGAGATCACCTCGCTGGACGAGGCCGCGCTGCAGCGCTGCCACGTGGTGATCGCCGCCACCGGTGACGACAAGGTCAACCTGGTGGTGTCGCTGCTCGCCAAGACCGAGTACGGCGTGCCGCGGGTGGTCGCCCGGGTGAACAACCCGCGGAACGAGTGGCTGTACAACGAGTCCTGGGGCGTGGACGTCGCGGTCTCCACCCCGCGCCTGATGTCGGCGCTGGTCGAGGAGGCGGTGAGCGTCGGCGACCTGGTCCGCCTGATGCGCTTCTCCCAGGGCAACGCCAACCTGGTCGAGCTGACCCTGGCCGCCGACACCGAACTGGTCGGCACCCGGGTCGGCGACGTGGCCTGGCCGGTGGACACCGCGCTGGTCACCATCATCCGCGAGGGCCGGGTGCTGGTGCCCGGCGGCAGCGACACCCTGGAGGCCGGTGACGAGCTGCTGTTCGTCGCCGCCCAGGAGCGCGAGGAGGAGCTGGAGACGCTGCTGGCCGGCTGACCCGCTCCCGTGACGACGGAGGGCCCCGCGCGGTGCGCGGGGCCCTCCGGTCACTTCTCCGGCTCTTCCTCGTCCGGCTCCGCCTTGATCGGCGGCGGCGCGGTCAGCAGGATTCGCCAGGTCACGTACATCGCCAGCAGCAACGGCGGGATGCCGAGCGCGACCTTCAGCCAGCCCAGCAGGTTGATGTTGTGGGCCAAGTACAGCGGGAAGAGGATCACCGGCTTCAGGCCATGATCAGCACCCAGGCCCAGGTCGCCTTGGTGTAGGCGGCCAGCCGGCCCGGGTTCTGCTTGCGCCAGGTGAACATCTCGCCGGTGATCGGGCCGAGCATCAGGCCGATCATCGGCCAGCGCACCAGGGCGGAGACCGCCAGCGCCAGGCAGTAGCCGACGTTCCACAGCAGGCCCGGCAGGTAGAAGTCCTCGGCCTTGCCGGTCTTCATCGAGATCCAGGCGCCGATCGCCACGCCGAACACGCCGGAGAAGGCGTGCTGGATGGTCTCCCGGCGGGCCAGCCGGACCACCACGAACACCGCGCAGAGCGCGAGCGCCGACCAGGCGGCCACCGGCACCTTGTGGGTGATGTTGAACGCGACGATGTACACCAGGCCCGGCAGCGTCATGTCGATCATGCCGCGGATGCCGCCGAACGCCTTGAGCACCGTCTCGGCGGCCTCCTTGGAGGCGTCGCGCTCCGGCTCGGCACCGGCCGGCCCGGGCCCGTCCGGCTGCCCGTACCCGCCGGCCGGGCCGTACCCGCCGGGCCGCTCCTCGTCCTGCGGACCGTGCGCGGTCACCCTGGTCGCCTCATTGCTCACGCGGACTCGTTCCCGTGTCCCACCGGACGCAGCTCGTAGCGGGGATTGAAGAGCACGCGGCGCCCGCGTGCGTGGCTGATCCGGCCGCTGGCGATCAGGCGGCGGCCCGGCTCTATGCCCACGATCGAGCGGCGGCCCAGCCACACCACGTCCAGCGCCTCCGTGCCGTCGAACAGCTCGGCCTCCAGCGCGGGCACTCCCGCGCGCGGGCGGAGCGTGACGGTGCGCAGGGTGCCGGCGACGGTGACGACCTCGCGGTCACCGCAGGCGGCGATCGGGGTGCAGCCCGCCTCCGCGGTGTCCTGCCGCAGCTCCTCGGCCTCCAGCTCCTCGGAGGAGGAGGTCAACCGGCTCAGCATGCGGCGGAAACGGCCTTGCAACTGGTCGCCGATGTTGTCACCACTCATGCCGGAAGGGTACCGGTTCGCCGGTGCCGGGCGGCAGGGCCGCGGGTCCGACCCGCGGCCGGGTCACGGCTCGAAGCGGTAGCCCATGCCCGGTTCGGTGATGAAGTGCCGGGGGTGCGAGGGGTCCGCCTCCAGCTTGCGGCGCAGCTGCGCCAGGTAGACCCGCAGGTAGTTGGTCTCCTTGCGGTAGGCCGGTCCCCAGACCTCCTGGAGCAGCTGGGTCTGGCTGACCAGCCGCCCTGAGTTGCGCACCAGCACCTCCAGCAGGTGCCACTCGGTGGGGGTGAGCCGGACGTCGGCCCCCTGGCGGTTGACCTTCTTCGCGGCCAGGTCGACGGTGAAGCCCTCGGTGGCGATCACCGGCTCGCCCCCGGCGGCGACCGGTTCGGCCCGGCGGACGGCGGCCCGCATCCGGGCCAGCAGTTCGTCCATGCCGAACGGCTTGGTGACGTAGTCGTCGGCGCCGGCGTCCAGCGCCTCGACCTTCTCGTCGGAGGCGTGCCGGGCGGACAGCACGATGATCGGCACCCTGGTCCAGCCGCGCAGGCCGCGGATCACCTCGACGCCGTCCATGTCGGGCAGGCCCAGGTCGAGGACCACCACGTCGGGGTGGCGGGCGGCGGCCAGCTCCAGCGCGCTCGCGCCGTCGTGCGCGGAGTCCACCTCGTACTTGCGGGCCCTGAGGTTGATCACCAGGGCGCGGACGATCTGCGGCTCGTCGTCCACCACGAGGACCCGGGTCATGCGGGACCGGCCTTTCGCTTGTCGGGGGAGCCCCCGTCGGGACTCCGGGGGGCGCGGTCGGGCGGTTCGGCGACGGGCGGCTCGACGGCCGGGGGTCCGGCGGCGGGGAGCTCGACGGCCGGGAGCGAGACCACCATGGTCAGTCCGCCGCCGGGGGTGTCCTCGGCGGTGACGGTGCCGCCCATCGCCTCGGCGAAGCCGCGCGCCACCGCCAGGCCGAGGCCGACCCCGGCGCCGCGCGGGGCGTCGCCGTAGCGCTGGAACGGGGCGAAGATCCGCTCCCGGGCCTCCTCGGGGACGCCCGGGCCGCGGTCGACCACCCGCAGCTCGACCCGGCCGTCCCGCTCCAGCAGGTCCGCCTTCACCAGGACGGGTGATTGCGACGGCCCGTACTTGACGGCGTTCTCCACCAGGTTGGCCAGCACCCGCTCCAGCAGCCCGGCGTCGGCCCGCACCATCGGCAGCGACTCCGCCACGTCCAGGCGCACGCTGCCGGGCGGCACGCCGCCGAGCGCGAACGGCACCACCTCGTCCAGGTCGGTGGGCTGCAGCAGCGGGGTGACGGTGCCGGTCTGCAGGCGGCTCATGTCCAGCAGGTTGTTGATCAGGTGGTCGAGGCGGTCCGCGCCGGACTCGATCCCGGCCAGCAGCTCGGCCTCGTCCTCCGGGTCCCACTCGACGTCCTCGGCGCGCAGCGAGGAGACCGCGGCCTTGATCCCGGCCAGCGGGGTGCGCAGGTCGTGCGAGACGGCGGCCAGCAGCGCGGTGCGGATACGGTTGCCCTCGGCCTCCCGGCGGGCCGCCGCGGCCTCCCCCGCCAGCCGGCGGCGCTCCAGCAGGACGGCCGCCTGGTTGGCGAACGCCCCGAGCATCCGCCGGTCCTCGGCGGGCAGCACCCGGCCGCGCAGCACCAGCGCGAGCCGGTCGCCGACCGGGACGTCCACGTCGCCCTGCTCCGGCCCGGCGGGCGGCCGCGGCCCGACCGCGGCGGCGGCCTGCCACCGGCCGTGCGGACCGGGCGGGTCGGTGCGCTCCAGCAGTGCCACCGCCTCCTGCTGGAAGGTCTCCCGGACCTGCTCCAGCAGCGCCGTCAGCACCCCCTCGCCGGTGGGCGCGCCGCGCAGCACCGTGCCGGCCAGCGCGGACAGCGTCTGCGCCTCGGCCTGGGCCCGGGCCGCGAGGTGGCTGCGCCGGGCGGCCAGGTCGACCACGGTGGCGACCGCGATGCCGACCGCGGCGAAGATCACCACCGCGGCGATGTTCTCCGGCTGGGCGATGGTGAAGGTGTGCACGGGGGGCGCGAAGTAGTAGTTGAGCGCCGAGGAGGAGACCAGTGCGGAGGCGATCGCCGGGAACAGCCCGCCCACCAGCGCCGCGCCCACCGTCAGCGACAGGAACAGCAGCATCTCGGTGGACAGCCCCGGCCCGCCGGTGCGGGTCAGCGCCAGCGCCAGCAGCGGCGGTCCGGCCACCCCGATCACCCAGCCCGCGACCGTCCTGGTCCGGCCCAGGTCGGTCACCCGGCGGATCGGGAGCCGGCCCCGGCCGCGCGCCGCGTGCTCGTGGTTGACCATGTGGACGTCGATGTCCCCGGAGTCCCGGGTCACCGTGTAGCCCACGCCCGGCCCGTACACGTACTGCCAGACCTTGCGGCGGCTGGTGCCGATCACGATCTGGGTGGCGTTGACGCCGCGCGCGAAGTCCAGCAGCCCGGCCGCCGGGTCGTCGCCGAGCACCGGGTGGAAGCTGCCGCCGAGGCTCTCCACCAGCGCCCGCTGCTCGATCAGCGCCCGCGGGGAGGAGCCGGACAGCCCGTCGGAGCGCGAGATGTGCACCGCCAGCAGCTCGCCCGCGCTGTTGCGGGCCGCGATCCGGGCCGCCCGGCGGATCAGCGTGGCGCCCTCCGGGCCGCCGGTCAGGCCGACCACGATCCGCTCCCGGGCCTGCCAGGTGCCCTGGATGCCCTGCTCGGCCCGGTAGCGCTGGAGGTACTCGTCGACCCGGTCGGCCGTCCACAGCAGCGCCAGCTCGCGCAGCGCGGTCAGGTTCCCGGGCCGGAAGTAGTGCGCGAGCGCCGCGTCCACCTTCTCCGGCGCGTACACGTTGCCGTGCGCCAGCCGGCGGCGCAGCGCCTGCGGGGACATGTCGACCAGCTCGATCTGCTCGGCCCGGCGCACCACCTCGTCCGGGACGGTCTCCCGCTGCCGGACGCCGGTGATGCCCTCGACCACGTCCCCCAGCGACTCCAGGTGCTGGATGTTGACGGTGGAGACCACGTCGATCCCGGCCGCCAGCAGTTCCTCGACGTCCTGCCAGCGCTTGGCGTTGCGCGAGCCCGGGACGTTGGTGTGCGCGAGCTCGTCGACCAGCGCGACCGCCGGGTCGCGGGCCAGCACCGCGTCCAGGTCCAGCTCGGTGAACTCGGCGCCGCGGTGGGTCGCCGTCCGGCGCGGGACGGTCTCCAGCCCGTCCAGCAGCGCGGCGGTGCGGGCCCGGCCGTGGGTCTCCACGAAGCCGACCACCACGTCCGCGCCGCGGCCGGTCCGGCGGTGCGCCTCGGCCAGCATGGCGTAGGTCTTGCCGACGCCCGGGGCCGCCCCGAGGTAGATCCGCAGCCTGCCGCGGGCCGTGTGCACCATGCTCCGAGCCTACGGTCCGCGATCGCAATATCCGCTGATCAGACGGGCCCGGGCGGAGAATTGACGACTTCTTGACGCCCGCCGCCGCCGATTGGGTCACAATGCCGGGGTCAGCGAACGACCCGAGGGGGAACCACCATGCGCGGACTCGTACTCGGCGGCGGCGGCCTCGCCGGCATCTCCTGGGAGACCGGCCTGCTGCACGGCCTCGCCGAAGCCGGACTCGACCTCCCCGCCACCACCGACCACGTCCTCGGCACCTCGGCCGGCGCCACCGTCGCCGGACAGCTCGCCTCCGGCCTCCCGCTCGCCGAGCTCTACCGCCGCCAGACCGACCCGGCCGCCCAGAACCACGAGCTCGTCCCGCCCGCCGAGACCGTCGGCGCGCTCTTCGAGACCTTCCACCAGCTGGTCACCGAGATCACCGACCCCGCCGAACTCCGCCGCCGCGTCGGCGAGTTCGCCCTCGCCGCCGAGACCGTACCGGCCGCCGACCGGCGCGCCGTCATCGCCGGCCGCCTCCCCGGCCACGACTGGCCCGCCTGGCCGCTCACCCTCACCGCCGTCGACGCCGGCACCGGCGAACCCCGCACCTTCGACCGGCACAGCGGCGTCCCCCTGGTCGACGCGGTCGCCGCCAGCTGCGCCGTCCCCGGCATCTGGCCCACCGTCGAGATCGGCGGCCGCCCCTACATGGACGGCGGCGTCCGCAGCTCGAACAACGCCGACCTGATGACCGGCGAGCGGACCGTCCTGGTCCTCGCCCCGATCGTCGACCTGTTCCTCGCCGCCGAACTCGCCCGCCTCGAAGCCGCCGGGCAGCGCGTCCTCGCCGTCTCCCCCGACGAGGACTCCCTCGCCGCGGCCGGCCCCAACCCGCTCGACACCGCCGTCCGCACCCCCTCCGCCGAAGCCGGCCGGGCCCAGGGCCGCCGGATCGCCGACCAGGTCCGCGCCCTCTGGACCAGCTGAGCCGACGGCCCGGAGGGGGTGTTCCGCCCCTCCGGGCCTACGGCTCCACGATCCGGCCGTCCCGCAGCTCCAGGACCCGGTCGGCCAGCTCCATCAACTGCGGATCGTGCGTCGCCACCAGCGCCGTCACCCCTCGCTGCGCACCACCGCGCGCAGCAACTGCATGATCGCCAGACCGGTCTCCGAGTCCAACTGCCCGGTCGGCTCGTCCGCGATCAGCAGCGCCGGCTCGTTCGCCAGCGCCCGCGCCACCGCCACCCGCTGCTGCTGACCGCCCGACATCTCGGTCGGCCGCTGCTCCGCGTGCTCCGCCAGCCCCACCATCGCCAGCAGCGTCCGGACCCGCTCCTCGCGCTCCCGCACCGCCACCCTGCGCAGCCGCATCGGCACCCCGACGTTCTCCGCCGCCGTCAGCACCGAGATCAGGCCGAACGACTGGAACACGAAGCCGATCCGGTCCCGTCGCAGCTCCAACCGGCCCGCCTCGTCCAGCCCCGCCAGGTCCGTCCCGGCGATGCTGATCCTCCCCGCGGACGGCGTGTCCAGCCCGCCCACCAGGTTCAGCAGCGTCGTCTTGCCCGAACCCGACCGCCCGCGCAGCGCCGTCAACTCCCCGGCCCGCGCCGTGAACGACACCCCGCGCACCGCGTGCACCGCCCGGTCGCCCTCCCCGAACGTCCGGTGCACGTCTTCCACGACCACCATCGCGCCACCACTCATCCGTGCACCTCTTCCTCGGCCCGCCACACCGCGATGTGGTCCTCTTCCCACGCCAACCGCACCCGGCGGCTGAGCCGCAACGCCTCCGCGGAGTCCGCCGGCAGCGGCAACCGGCCCACCCGGTCCAGTACCGCGTACGCCACGCCCGGCTCGCCCCGCTCGGGACGCAGCACCTCCGTCGGCTCGTCCGCCGGCAGCAGCGCCGGGGAGTTCGCGTTCGCCGGCGCGATCAACTCGCCGTCCTCGACCACCGGGTGCAGCCCCGGCAGGGCCTGCACCTCGACCCCCTCGGAACGGCGGACGCGCACCAGGTTCTCGCACACCACCATCCCCGCCCCGGGCGGCGGCCCGGGCTCGACCGCCCGACCGCGCAGCTCCGTGACATCCGGCCCGGCCGCCACGCCCACCGCCTCGACCCCCACGCCGCTCCCCTCCGACCTCGGACCGGGAGCCCCACGGCTCGGCACGGCCTCGTCCCGCCGGGCCGGCGCCGAACCGGACGGGCGGGGCGGTCCCCTGTTCCGCCCCGGCCGTCCGGTCCAGCGCCCCCGGCGACCGCCACCCGCACGGCGACGGTCCCACCACTCCAACGCCGCCCGCAGCAGGGGGGTTGCACGGGGTCCCGAACTTTTTTCGAAACCTCCCATCCTCTCCCCGCTGTCCGTCCGGCGCCGCCACCGCTGTTGTCGCTCAGCCGACCGGCACGATCGTCGTCTCCGTCCCCGCCACCGGCTCGCCCAAGGACAGGAACTCCGCCGCCGAGGCCCGGAACGCCTGCGACAACCCCACCTCCGGCACCACCCCGCGCCCGCCCCGACACACCGTCAGCACCGCCACCATCGACCCCCGGACGTGCACCGCGACCTCCTCCGCGACCACCGAGGGCTGCCGCAGCCCCAACGCCGCCACCCCGATCGACCGCTCCTCCACCGCCCAGCCCGCGCCCGACCCCACGCACTCCCCACCCGCCAACAGCCGGGCCCCGGCGACCTCCGCATCCGCCACCGTCCGGAAACCCAACACGTACTGGTGCGCCGACGCCTCCAGGTCCCCACCGTCCGTGTACGCCTCCCCCCACACCCGCACCGCCCCCGCCGACGCCACCAGGCCTGACACACACCCCGTCCCGAACCCCGCCCCCCACTGCGCGGACGCCGACGCCGAGGCGGATGCGGATGCCGGTGCCGAGCGCGACGGCCCGGAAACGGACACGGGGGTGGACACGGAGGCGTAGGTGGACGCGGAGGCTGGCGCGGACCAGGAGGGCGACGACGCACCGGCGGCACTCGCCGACGGGGACACCGCCGTCCACGGGCCGTACCCGCCCAGCACGCTCGGCATCCGCGTCGCCCCCAGCGCCAACGCCCGTACCTCCGACTCCGCCGACGCCAGCGGCAGCAACTCCCAGGCCGGAGCCGACGCCCCCGCACCCGTGCTCCCGCTCCCGCTCGCCGACGGCAGCGGCGGCAACGGCAGCGCCAACGTCACCGTCTCCTTCGGACGCGGCAACGCCGACTGCTCCACCGGCACCCCCGCCGCCCCGTGCCCACCCTGCAACGGCGCCACCGCCACCGCCGTCCACAGCACCGCGGCACCCAGCACCCCCGCCCCGGCCACCGCACCCATCCGCCGCCGGTGCTTGCGCCGCGCGCCCCGCCGGGCCACCTCCGTGCTCTCCGGCACCGGGACCCCCAGCACCACCTCACGCCGCAGCCCGTCGAACATCGCCTCCAACCGGGCAGCCCCGATCGCCGGACGGTCCTCCGCCTCGTCCACCTCCGGTACCTCGGACCTAGACATGCGACCCGCAGTCCTCCGCCACCCGCGCCCGTCCCTCCGTCAACTCCACCGCGACCGACTCCCCTTCGGCACGGCCGGCCCCCGCCACCCGCTGCTCCCGCTCACCCGCGGCAGCCGCCCGAACCGGCCGCAGCGGCGCGACCACCGGCTCCTCGACGACCGCCGCCGGCTCTTCCCCCAACAACCCCGCCAACGCCTGCCGCCCCCGATGCAGACGCGCCTTCACCGTCCCCACCGGCACCCCCTCGTCCGCGGCGATCTCCGCCACCGAACGACCCCCCATGTGGTGCCACACCAACGCCGACCGCTGCGCCTCCGGCAACCGCCGCAACGCCTCCACCAACGCCACCGTCTCCGGCCCGGGCCCCGGAACCGGCGACTGCCCGTCCCCGTGCCGAATCCAGCTCTGCAACGCCGTCCGGGCCCGCCGCCACCGGCTGATCGCGATCCGCTGCCCCGTCAACCGCACCCAGGCCACCGGATTCTCGTGCGACACCAGCCGCCCCCAGTGGTTCCAGGCCCGGACGAACGCCTCCTGGGCCGCGTCCTGCGCTTCCCCCAGATCACCCGTCAGCGCGTACAGATGCGCCACCAGTTGCCCGTACGCCGCCTCGTAGAACGCCCGAAAGTCGTCGTCGCCCCGCCCGGCTCTGCCACCGGCCCCCTCGCCCTGCTCCACGACCATGACGCCACAGTGTGCCGTGCACCGCCCCACCCGGCAATACTCCGCCGCCGCCGGCCTATTCCGTCCCGTCCCGTTCCGGAAATGCAGAAAGGGCCCCAGCCGTCAGGCTGGAGCCCTTTCCTTGAAAGATTGTTCGGCGGCGTCCTACTCTCCCACAGGGTCCCCCCTGCAGTACCATCGGCGCTGTGAGGCTTAGCTTCCGGGTTCGGAATGTAACCGGGCGTTTCCCTCACGCTATGACCACCGAAACACGGTGAAACGTGTCGCCACCCACCCGTGGCAGGGTGGGGGTCGTTGTTTCAGAACAACACAGTGGACGCGAGCAACTGAGGACAAGCCCTCGGCCTATTAGTACCGGTCAACTCCACCCCTCACAGGGCTTCCATATCCGGCCTATCAACCCAGTCGTCTACTGGGAGCCTTACCCTCTCAAGGAGGTGGGAGTGCTCATCTCGAAGCAGGCTTCCCGCTTAGATGCTTTCAGCGGTTATCCCTCCCGAACGTAGCCAACCAGCCATGCCCTTGGCAGGACAACTGGCACACCAGAGGTTCGTCCGTCCCGGTCCTCTCGTACTAGGGACAGCCCTTCTCAACACTCCTACGCGCACAGCGGATAGGGACCGAACTGTCTCACGACGTTCTAAACCCAGCTCGCGTACCGCTTTAATGGGCGAACAGCCCAACCCTTGGGACCTACTCCAGCCCCAGGATGCGACGAGCCGACATCGAGGTGCCAAACCATCCCGTCGATATGGACTCTTGGGGAAGATCAGCCTGTTATCCCCGGGGTACCTTTTATCCGTTGAGCGACGGCGCTTCCACAAGCCACCGCCGGATCACTAGTCCCTACTTTCGTACCTGCTCGACCCGTCAGTCTCACAGTCAAGCTCCCTTGTGCACTTACACTCAACACCTGATTGCCAACCAGGCTGAGGGAACCTTTGGGCGCCTCCGTTACCCTTTAGGAGGCAACCGCCCCAGTTAAACTACCCACCAGACACTGTCCCTGATCCGGATCACGGACCCAGGTTAGACATCCAGCACGACCAGAGTGGTATTTCAACGGCGACTCCACCCGAACTGGCGTCCGAGTTTCACAGTCTCCCACCTATCCTACACAAGCCGAACCGAACACCAATATCAAGCTATAGTAAAGGTCCCGGGGTCTTTCCGTCCTGCTGCGCGAAACGAGCATCTTTACTCGTAATGCAATTTCACCGGGCCTGTGGTTGAGACAGTCGAGAAGTCGTTACGCCATTCGTGCAGGTCGGAACTTACCCGACAAGGAATTTCGCTACCTTAGGATGGTTATAGTTACCACCGCCGTTTACTGGCGCTTAAGTTCTCAGCTTCGCCCGACCGAAATCGGACTAACCGGTCCCCTTAACGTTCCAGCACCGGGCAGGCGTCAGTCCGTATACATCGCCTTACGGCTTCGCACGGACCTGTGTTTTTAGTAAACAGTCGCTTCTCGCTGGTCTCTGCGGCCACCACCAGCTCAGGGAGCACGTCCCGTCACCAGCAATGGCCCCCCTTCTCCCGAAGTTACGGGGGCATTTTGCCGAGTTCCTTAACCACAGTTCACCCGAACGCCTCGGTATTCTCTACCAGACCACCTGAGTCGGTTTAGGGTACGGGCCGCCATGAAACTCGCTAGAGGCTTTTCTCGACAGCATAGGATCATCCACTTCACCACAATCGGCTCGGCATCAGGTCTCAGACGCATGTTGCGCGGATTTGCCTACGCAACGTCCTACACCCTTACCCCGGGACAACCACCGCCCGGGCTGGACTACCTTCCTGCGTCACCCCATCGCTCACCTACTACCCCGTTGGGTCACCGGCTCCACCACGTCCCTTTGTCCGAAGACTCCGGGCCGGCTTCACGGGCTTAGCATCAAGAGGTTCGACGTTGGCGCTTCAAAGCGGGTACGGGAATATCAACCCGTTGTCCATCGACTACGCCTGTCGGCCTCGCCTTAGGTCCCGACTTACCCTGGGCAGATCAGCTTGACCCAGGAACCCTTGGTCAATCGGCGCAAGAGTTTCCCACTCTTGTATCGCTACTCATGCCTGCATTCTCACTCGTGAACCGTCCACAACTCGATTCCTCGGCTGCTTCACCCGGCACACGACGCTCCCCTACCCATCACAGCCTCCGTTGGGAGTATTGCTGCAATGACACGACTTCGGTGATGTGCTTGAGCCCCGCTACATTGTCGGCGCGGAATCACTTGACCAGTGAGCTATTACGCACTCTTTCAAGGGTGGCTGCTTCTAAGCCAACCTCCTGGTTGTCTCTGCGACTCCACATCCTTTCCCACTTAGCACACGCTTAGGGACCTTAGTCGGTGTTCTGGGCTGTTTCCCTCTCGACCATGGAGCTTATCCCCCACAGTCTCACTGCCGCGCTCTCACTTACCGGCATTCGGAGTTTGGCTAAGGTCAGTAACCCGGTAAGGCCCATCGCCTATCCAGTGCTCTACCTCCGGCAAGAAACACGCGACGCTGCACCTAAATGCATTTCGGGGAGAACCAGCTATCACGGAGTTTGATTGGCCTTTCACCCCTAACCACAGGTCATCCCCCAGGTTTTCAACCCTGGTGGGTTCGGTCCTCCACACGGTCTTACCCGCGCTTCAACCTGCCCATGGCTAGATCACTCCGCTTCGGGTCTTGGGCATGCAACTATGGGCGCCCTATTCGGACTCGCTTTCGCTACGGCTACCCCACACGGGTTAACCTCGCTACACACCGCAAACTCGCAGGCTCATTCTTCAAAAGGCACGCAGTCACAGCCCCAAAAGGACTGCCCCCACGGCTTGTAGGCACACGGTTTCAGGTACTATTTCACTCCGCTCCCGCGGTACTTTTCACCATTCCCTCACGGTACTATCCGCTATCGGTCACCAGGGAATATTTAGGCTTAGCGGGTGGTCCCGCCAGATTCACACGGGATTTCTCGGGCCCCGTGCTACTTGGGAGAAGCTCAAGCGAGCCGTACAGATTTCGTCTACGGGGGTCTTACCCTCTACGCCGGACCTTTCGCATGTCCTTCGACTACCCATACGGTTTCTGACTCGCCCAGCCGCCGGCAGACGACTGAAGAACTTTCCCACAACCCCGCTCTGGCAACCCCTGCCGGGTCTCACACCACAACGGTTTGGCCTCATCCGGTTTCGCTCGCCACTACTCCCGGAATCACGGTTGTTTTCTCTTCCTGCGGGTACTGAGATGTTTCACTTCCCCGCGTTCCCTCCACATACCCTATGTGTTCAGGTATGGGTGACAGCCCATGACGACTGCCGGGTTTCCCCATTCGGACACCCCCGGATCAAAGCTCGGTTGACAGCTCCCCGGGGCCTATCGCGGCCTCCCACGTCCTTCATCGGTTCCTGGTGCCAAGGCATCCACCGTGCGCCCTTAAAAACTTGGCCACAGATGCTCGCGTCCACTGTGCAGTTCTCAAACAACGACCAGACACCCACACCAGACCACCCTCACAGGTGGCCTCGCCTGAGGCCGGCATCCATGAGACAACGGCAAGCCGTTCCCTCAGGACCCAACAACGTGCCCGACACACCCGCTCCAGGAGCCGCGTTCCACACCCCGGAGGGCAGTACTGGCGGTCCATCACCGTGTGTGCCGAATAGTCAACGTTCCACCCATGAGCAACCGTGCGAGACATGCGCTCGCAAGCGGCTATGTGCTCCTTAGAAAGGAGGTGATCCAGCCGCACCTTCCGGTACGGCTACCTTGTTACGACTTCGTCCCAATCGCTGGTCCCACCTTCGACGGCTCCTCCCCTGACGGGTTAGGCCACCGGCTTCGGGTGTTACCGACTTTCGTGACGTGACGGGCGGTGTGTACAAGGCCCGGGAACGTATTCACCGCAGCATGCTGATCTGCGATTACTAGCAACTCCAACTTCATGGGGTCGAGTTGCAGACCCCAATCCGAACTGAGACCGGCTTTTTGGGATTCGCTCCGCCTCGCGGCATCGCAGCCCTTTGTACCGGCCATTGTAGCACGTGTGCAGCCCAAGACATAAGGGGCATGATGATTTGACGTCGTCCCCACCTTCCTCCGAGTTGACCCCGGCAGTCTCCTGTGAGTCCCCGACATTACTCGCTGGCAACACAGAACAAGGGTTGCGCTCGTTGCGGGACTTAACCCAACATCTCACGACACGAGCTGACGACAACCATGCACCACCTGTACACCGACCACAAGGGGGCGCCCATCTCTGGACGTTTCCGGTGTATGTCAAGCCTTGGTAAGGTTCTTCGCGTTGCGTCGAATTAAGCCACATGCTCCGCTGCTTGTGCGGGCCCCCGTCAATTCCTTTGAGTTTTAGCCTTGCGGCCGTACTCCCCAGGCGGGGAACTTAATGCGTTAGCTGCGGCACCGACGACGTGGAATGTCGCCAACACCTAGTTCCCAACGTTTACGGCGTGGACTACCAGGGTATCTAATCCTGTTCGCTCCCCACGCTTTCGCTCCTCAGCGTCAGTAATGGCCCAGAGATCCGCCTTCGCCACCGGTGTTCCTCCTGATATCTGCGCATTTCACCGCTACACCAGGAATTCCGATCTCCCCTACCACACTCCAGCCTGCCCGTATCGTATGCAGACCCGGGGTTAAGCCCCGGGCTTTCACATCCGACGCGACAGGCCGCCTACGAGCTCTTTACGCCCAATAATTCCGGACAACGCTCGCACCCTACGTATTACCGCGGCTGCTGGCACGTAGTTAGCCGGTGCTTCTTCTGCAGGTACCGTCACTTGCGCTTCTTCCCTGCTGAAAGAGGTTTACAACCCGAAGGCCGTCATCCCTCACGCGGCGTCGCTGCATCAGGCTTCCGCCCATTGTGCAATATTCCCCACTGCTGCCTCCCGTAGGAGTCTGGGCCGTGTCTCAGTCCCAGTGTGGCCGGTCGCCCTCTCAGGCCGGCTACCCGTCGTCGCCTTGGTAGGCCATTACCCCACCAACAAGCTGATAGGCCGCGGGATCATCCTGAACCGCCGGAGCTTTCCACCAACCCCCATGCAGGAGAAGGTCGTATCCGGTATTAGACCTCGTTTCCAAGGCTTGTCCCAGAGTTCAGGGCAGATTCCCCACGTGTTACTCACCCGTTCGCCACTGATCCACCCCGAAGGGCTTCACCGTTCGACTTGCATGTGTTAAGCACGCCGCCAGCGTTCGTCCTGAGCCAGGATCAAACTCTCCGTGAATGCTTCCACGAAAGAGCGGCACGGCGACCACCGGAATAGGGCGGCCCCGCGCACTGCGTCCTCGCTAGTATTTTACTTCAAAAGGAATCTCCAACCCCGAACAGAGTCGAGGCCGGGGATGTCAACATATCTGGCGTTGACTTTTGGCACGCTGTTGAGTTCTCAAGGAACGGACGCTTCCTTCGACCGGCCTTCCGACCGCATCTCCGGGCGCTTCGTTCTTTCGTGTTCCCAGCTTATCAGATCCGAGCTCGTGCTCTTTCCCGACTCGCTTTCGTCTTCCGCGACCTGACGGCCCTTCCGACGTTTCAAACTCTAGCCGATCCCCGCTCCGAAAAGCGAATCGGCCACAATCTCCGAAAAAGCGCACGACGAATACGAACGGGGACGCGAAAGACACGCGACCCGCCACGGATCAGCCGAACCGGTTTCTCAAGGGATTGGCCGCCCCGGGACCGTCCACGCAGACACGTGTCCGGTGCTCCCTGCCGAGCGACTAGTCGACACTACGCCGACTGATGGACAGATGCAAACTCGCCCGGACGGACCACCCAGTCGCAGGCCGCGCGGGTGGTCGCCACGTACGCGGCGTTGGGTCCGTCGTTGCTGTCGACGCGGCGGCGGGCGGCCGTCCGGTCCTGGCCGCCGGCGGTGTGGCGGGCGAGCAGGCGGGCGTCGCGGGTCTTCTCGTCCGCGTCGACGTACCAGAGTTCGCGCAGCAAGGCTCGGGCGTCCGTCCACGGGGTGGTGGGGGCCGCGAGGTAGTTGCCCTCGGTGACGACGAGTCGGGTGTGGGGGTGGATGAGGTGGCGGGCGGCGACCGGTTCGTCGAGGGTGCGGTCGAAGTCGGGGGCGTAGACCTCGTGGAAGCGGTCGGTGGCGACGCGCTGGAGGAGGGCGAGGTAGCCGCGGGCGTCGAAGGTCTCGGGGGCGCCCTTGCGGGGGCGCAGGTCGAGGCGGTCGAGTTGGGCGTTGGAGAGGTGGAAGCCGTCCAGGGGGAGGTAGGCGGCGGTGTCGGGGCCCTCGCGGTGGTTGACCTCGTCGATCAGGAGGCGGGCGAGGGCGGACTTGCCGGCGGCGGGCGGTCCGGCCAGGCCGAGGATGGTCCGTCCGGTGCCGCTGCCGGGGCCGCGCAGCAGGCCGAGGGCGCGGGCCACTGCCTGCTCCGCGGTGGCGGCGGGTCGGGGGCGGTGCTGGGGGTGCCTTCGACGTGCATGGATCGCACCCTACGCGCCGGTAGGGGTGCCGAGGACGGGTGCGTCGAGGGTGAGTGTGGCGGCGTCGGCGTCCAGGGTGGCGGGGACGCCGAGCGGGACGGTGATCGAGGACGGGCAGTGGCCGAAGCCGAGTTCCCACAGGACGGGGACGCCGAGGTCGCCGAAGTGGTCGAGCATCACGGCGCGCACGCCGTCGAGCGGGCCGCAGCCCTCCCAGGAGCCGAGGACCACGCCGGCCAGGCCCTCCAGGGCTCCGCTGCGGCGGAGTTGGGTGAGGATGCGGTCGAGCTGGTAGGGCTGCTCGTTGACGTCCTCCAGGATGAGCAGGCGGCCGGCGAAGGACGGGCGCGCGCCGGGGGTGCCGCGGTCGGCGGAGAGCAGGGAGGCGCAGCCGCCCATCAGGACGCCGTGCGCGCGTCCGGGGACGAGGGCGGTGGCGTCGGGGCCGGTGAGGACGGTGGTGGTGGCGGGTTCGAAGAGGGTGCGGCGCAGGTGTTCGGCGGTGGCGGGGTCGGTGCTGAACACGGTGGTGCCGGGCATCGGGCCGTAGAGGGTGGGGACGCCGAGCCGCTGGGCGACGGCTTCGTGCAGGACGGTGATGTCGCTGAAGCCGACCAGGGGTTTCGGCGGTACCGCCCGCATCGCGTCCCAGTCGAGGAGGTCGACCATCCGGTGCGCCCCGAAGCCGCCGCGGACGCAGAGGACGGCGGCGATGTCGGGGTCGAGCCAGGCGGACTGCAGGTCGGTGGCGCGGTGGGCGTCGGTTCCGGCCAGGTGCGGCAGCGTGGGGTGGGTGTCGTGCAGGTGCGGGAGGACGACCGGGTCCAGGCCCCAGGAGCGGACGATGTCGGTGCCGAGGTCGAGTCGGGCGGGGTCGATCGCGCCGCTGGGAGCGGCGAGGGCGACCCGGTCGCCGGGGCGGAGCGGGCGCAGGGACATCCGGTACTCCTTCGGGGAGCGCGAACGGGGACGCGTCGGGGCGGGCGGCGAGGGGGTCGGGAGACGGGCGGCCGTTGTTCCGCCCGCTGACGGTATCCCCCGTTCGGTGACGGCCCATCCCGGCGGTGCCGCTGCCGCCCTGCCGGGACGGGGTGCGGGCGGTCGGGGGTCAGCAGGTGCCCATCGCGGTGCGCACCTCGTCGAGGGTGCGGTCGGCGACGGCGTTGGCGCGGGCGTTTCCGGCGTGCAGGACCTCGCGCAGGACGGTGCGGTCGGCGGCGAGTTCGGCGCGGCGGGCCCGCAGGGGGCGGAAGTACTCGTTGACCGCCTCGGTGACGGTGCGCTTGAGCAGGGCGGCTCCGCCGCTGCCGATCTCCTCGGCGACGGCGTGCGGGTCCCGGTCCTGGCAGAGGGCGGTGAGCAACAGGAGGTTGGAGACGCCGGGGCGGTTCTCCGGGTCGTAGGCGATGTGGCGGTCGGGGTCGGTGACGGCGCCGCGGAGCAGCCGGGCGGTCTCGTCCTCGTGGGCGCCGAGGGCGATGGCGTTGCCCCGGCTCTTGCTCATCTTGCCGGCGTCGGTGCCGAGCAGCAGGGGTGCGCGGGAGAGCAGGGCCTGCGGTGGGGGGAAGAGGGGGGCGTAGCGGTCGTTGAAGCGGCGGGCGATGGTGCGGGTGACTTCCAGGTGCGGCAGTTGGTCCTGGCCGACCGGGACGAGGTCGGCCTTGCAGAACAGGATGTCGGCGGCCTGGTGGACGGGGTAGGTGAACATCAGCCCGCTGACGGCGGACTGCCGGGAGTGGGCGATCTCGTCCTTGACGGTGGGGTTGCGGGAGAGTTCGGCGACGCTGACCAGGCTGAGGAAGGGCAGCATCAGCTGGTTGAGCGCGGGAACGGAGCTGTGGGTGAAGATCGTGGCGCGCTCCGGGTCGACGCCGGCGGCCAGGTAGTCGAGGACCAGGTTCTCCGCGTGTTCGGCGGGGCGGTCGGCGCGGTCCCGGTCGGTGATCACCTGGTAGTCGGGAATGACGATCATCAACTCGAGCCCCTGCGCCTGGAGTTCGACCCGGTTCCGGAGCGTCCCGAAGTAGTGGCCGAGGTGCAGCGGCCCGGTGGGGCGGTCGCCGGTCAGGATGCGGTGGTGCCCTGCGGCGGTGGCCGCGACCAGCGGGTTAGGGGTGGCGGCGGTGGCAGAGGGGACGTCGGTGGCGGTGGTCATGGCGGGAGGTGCTCCTCGGTTGCGGTCGGTGGCCGCCCGCCGGGGTGGGCCCTGGTCCGTCCGAGGTGCTCGCGCCGGGGCCGCCCTTGCGGACGGCCCTGGAGTCATGCGTGGGGGACGGCCGTCCTAGGACGGCCACCAGCGCAGGCATGACGTGAGAGACATGCCTCCCACCATAACGCTGCGTCCCTGGCCCGCAACGGGTTTGGCGCCTCGGTGCGGAACCATCGAGTGTGTGCGTACGTCCCTTGGCCCGATGCGCACCGGTGGTGCAGGATCGGGCGAGCTCAGAATCCGGAGGGGCAGCAGCCATGACCTCGCGCGAACAGAACGCGTCGGACCGGCCGTACGCGGACGCCAACCGGCCTGCGGCGACGGGCGGTTCGGTGCCGGTCGGCCCGGTGCCGGACGGTCGCGGGACGGCGGGCGCGGCGGACCGGGCTGAGCGGGAGCGCGTCGCGTCGGACCGGGGCGGGGACGTGCTCGGGGGACGGGTGACGGGGGGCGGGTGCTGGGTGCGGGTGCTCCCGGGGTGGTCGGGTGGTCGCCGGGGGCCTGGGGCGTCGGCGGGCCGGTGGGTCGGGCGCGTCCGCAGCGGCGGCCCGCGCCTTCGCGGCGGCTGAGCCAGGTGCGGGCGGCGCCGACGGCGCCGGACGGGTTTCCCGATCCGGCGGAGGACGTCGCCGTCGGGGCCGCCGGTGCGTCGGTGGACCCGGTCGGGGTGCCGATGGGGGTGCTGATCGGTGGGTCGCCGGGGCCGGTCGAGGGGCCGGGCCGGGCGGGCGGGGGCCGGACCGCCGGGTGGCGGCGCGGTTGCTGCGGTTCGGGTCCGGCACCTGTCAGGTGGTGCTGCCGGAGTGGCGGCCGGCCATCGCGGTGTCGGTGCCCACCGAGCAGTTGCAGCGTTCGACCGGGCTGGGCCCGGAGGAGCTCCGTTCCGCCCTGCTGTCGGTGGTGATCAATCCGGAGGCGGTGCACGACCGGGAGCTCGGACTGCGTGACTGGCAGGCCGAGGTACCGGCGGCCCGTGGACGCCGGAGGGGTCGGCGCCCGATCCGCTGAACCGGTTCGGTCGCGGCTCGGACCGCGCGGCCGTCCGGGAGTCGGGCGGCTGTCAGCCGTCTCCCTCCGGGGCGGGGTTGGGCACGTAGCCGAGGTGGACGGGTTCGATCGGGTCGGGTGCCGCGTCGCGGACCGCGGTGAGCAGGCTGGACAGGTTCGGCGGCCAGAGCGGGTCGGCGTCCGGCGCGGCGAGTTCGGCCGGCGTCCACCAGTGCCAGCCGAGGATGCCGTCGACCCGGTGGACCGCTGCCACGTCTCCCGGCTCGCGCCGCGGGCCGTGGGTCAGGAAGATGTGCTCGTGCTGGCGGACCGGGGTGCCGTGCCAGGTGAAGTCGTGCTCCCAGGTGCAGATGAGTGCGCCGGGCCGGAGGTCGGTCCAGCCGGTCTCCTCGTGCAGCTCCCGGAGGGCGCCTTCGATCGGGGACTCGCCCGGCTCCAGGCCGCCGCCCGGGGCGTTCCAGTGCAGCCCGACCTCGGAGTTGTCGGACCGGAACAGGAGCACCTCGCCCTCCGGCGAGAGCACCACCGTCCGCGCCGCCTGCCGGGGCACCCGCCCGCCGCCGGGTTTCCGGCGCCCTGTGATCCATCGCATGCGAGCACCCTGGCAGAGGGCGGAACGGGGTGTCGATCGGGTTTTGGGGCGGAAATGCGGGAGGGGCCAAGGGATTTCCGGCTCTCCACCGATCGGTGGACCTAATCTGAGCCGCATGGTAGAGCCCGCCGTCATCCTTCCGTCAGACCCGCTCCTCCCCCGCCGGGTGGACCCGCATTTCGCCTGGGAGGCCGGGGCGGTCCGGGCGGTGGGCGGCAGTCCTCTCCTGCTCGACCACGACGCGCTGCTCGCCGGGGACGTCGGGGCCGCCGTCCGCCGCGTCCCGGCCGGTCCGGGACCGCTCTGGTACCGGGGCTGGATGATCCCCACCGCCCGGTACGCCGAACTCGCCGAGGCCCTGGCCGCCCTCGGCCGACCGCTGCTGACCGGCCCGGACGCGTACGCGACCGCCCATGAACTGCCCGGCTGGTACGGGACGTTCGAGTCGCTGACCCCGGCCAGCAGCTGGCTGCCCGGCCCGGACTGGGACCGGACCGCGCTGGCCGCGGCGGCCGCCGCCCTGGGCGGGCGGGGGCCCGCGGTGGTCAAGGATTACGTGAAGTCCCGCAAGCACGAGTGGGCCGAAGCCTGCTACGTGCCCGAGCTGGCCGACCTCGACGCGCTGGAGCGGGTGGCGTCGCGCTTCACCGAGTTGCAGGGCGAGTTCCTGGCGGGCGGGCTGGTGGTGCGCCGCTTCGAGCGGTTCGTCCGGGCCGCGGACGGGCGGGCCGAGGAGGCCCGAGTCTGGTGGCTGGACGGCGAACCGGTGCTGGTCGGACCGCACCCCGACAGCCCGGCGAACCGGGTGGAGCCCGACCTGTCCGCCGTCCGCCCACTGGTCCGCCGGCTGGGGTGCCGGTTCGTCACCACCGACCTGGCCCGCCGCGCCGACGGGGAGCCTGCGGACGGGGCCGGTCGGTGGTGGGTGGTGGAGGTCGGGGACGGTCAGGTCAGCGAACTGCCCTCCGGGGTGGACGTCGAGGCGCTGTTCCGGGCGCTGCTGAAGGCGTAGCCCGGGCAGGGGCCCGGCGGTTCCGGCGGTTCCGGCGGTTCCGGCGGGGCGGTCCGTACCGGGTGGTGGCCCGGTCACGACCGCCGAGCGGCCCGGTCGTGCCCCGCCCGGGACGGCTCCGGGACCGAACGGCCGTGGCCCCGACCACCTCCGACTACCCCCGAGGTCGACGGCCGTTCCGCACCCGCCGGTTCAAGGGCGGGCGCGGGCGCCGTCGGCCTCGGCGGTCCGGCTCCGCAGCCGTGTGGCGCCGTGGCTCAGCCGAGGGCCGTGGCGGGGGCCGGTGCCGGGTGCCCCTCCGCGGTGAAGGCGTTCCACAGCTTGGCGTAGGTGCCGTCGCGGTCGAGCAGTTCGGTGTGGGTGCCGTCCTCCACCACGCGGCCGTGGTCCAGGACGACGACCCGGTCGGCGCGTTCGGCGGTGGTGAGCCGGTGGGCGATGACCAGGGTGGTGCGTCCGCCGCTGAGCCGGTCGGCGGCGTGGTTGACGGCTGCTTCGCTGGCGAGGTCGAGTGCGGCGGTGGCCTCGTCGAGGAGCAGGATGTCGGGGTCGACCAGTTCGGCCCGGGCGAGGGCGATGAGCTGGCGCTGGCCCGCGGAGAGGTTGCGGCCGCGGGGCGCGACCTGGTGGTGGTAGCCGCCGGCCAGCCGGGTGATCGTGTCGTGCGCGCCGACCGCCTTGGCCGCCGCTTCGACCTCGGCGTCGCTCGCGTCGGGGCGGCCGTAGGCGATGGCGTCGCGGACCGTCCCGGCGAAGAGGTAGGCCTCCTGCGGGACGACGCCGAGCCGGTGCCGGTACTCGTCCAGGTCGTAGCTGGTGAGGTCGGTGCCGTCCACCCGTAGGGTGCCGCCGGTGGCGTCGTAGAACCGGGCGACCAGTTTGACCAGGGTGGACTTGCCCGCGCCGGTCTCGCCGACCAGGGCGACGGTCTGGCCGGGCGGGATGTGCAGGTCGATGCCGGAGAGCACCTCGGGGTTGCCCTCGCCGCCGCCGTTGTAGGCGAAGCTGACGTTCCGGAAGTCGATGTCGCCGCGCAGCGCGCCGACCGGGACGGGGTGCTCGGCCTGGGGGGTGCTGGTGGGGGTGCGCATCAGGTCGCGGATTCGGCCGAGGCCGACGGCGGCCTGCTGGTAGCCGTCGAAGATCTGCGAGAGCTGGTTGACGGGCGCGAAGAACAGGTCGATGTAGAGCAGGTAGGCGACCAGGGCGCCGATGGTGAGGGTGCCGTCGTCGACCCGGGAGGCTCCGGCGATCAGCACCAGTGCGGAGGCGACGCTGGAGAGGAACTGCACGAACGGGAAGTACAGCGAGATGTAGAACTGGGCCTTGGCCCGGGCCTGCCGGTAGGCGAGGCCCCGCTCGACGAACCGCTCGGTGTTGGCGTCCTGGCGGCGGAACGCCTGGACGATCCGCATGCCGGCGACGTTCTCCTGCAGGTCCGCGTTGACGTTGCTGATCAAGTCCCGGGAGACCTGGTACTGCTGGGCGGACTTCTTGCGGAACACCAGCGTGGCGACGACCAGCGGCGGGAGCACCGCGAAGACCACCAGGGCGAGGCCGGGGTCGATCACGATCAGGGCGGCGAAGATGCCGAAGAAGGTGAGGACGCTGACCACGGCGGTGACCACGCCGGTCTGCAGGAAGGAGGAGATGGAGTCGACGTCGGTGGTCATCCGCGTCATGATCCGGCCGGTCAGTTCCCGCTCGTAGTAGTCGAGGCCGAGCCGGTTGAGGTGCGCGAAGATCTTCAGCCGCAGGGTGTAGAGGACGCGTTCGCCGGTGCGGCCGGAGATCCGGCTCTCGGTGGCCTGCACCAGCCAGTCGAGCAGGACGACGGCGAGGGCCAGCAGGGAGGCGACCGCGACGCCGCCGAGCGCGGCCTTGCTGACGCCGTCGTCGATGCCGTGCCGGATCAGGACCGGCAGGGTGAGCCCGGCGGCGGTGTCCAGCGCGACCAGGAACAGGGCGAGCAGCAGGGGGCGGCGGAAGGGGGCGAGCAGCCGGGCGAGGCTGAACCGGGGGTCGGCGGCCTCGGCCCGTTCGACCGGGATGTCGGGGGTGTCGGTCGCGGGCGGCAGGGCGGCGACCTTGGCGAGCAGTTCGGCGTCCGCGCCGGACTTCTCGGCCGCGGCGGCGGGTGCGGCAGGGGCGGTGCGTGCTGCGGGCGCGGCGGTTTCGGCTCCGGTGGCCCGCTCGGGCTCGGCTCCGCGGGTGGGGGCGGGGGCGGCCAGCGCGTCCGGGTCGGTGATCAGCGACCGGTAGCGCGGACATCGGGCGGTGAGCTCCTCGTGCGTGCCGAGGTCGATCAGCCGGCCGGCATCCAGGACGGCGATCCGGTCGGCGAGCTGGAGGGTGGAGCGGCGGTGGGCGATCAGCAGGGTGGTGCGGCCGGCCATCACGCTGTGCAGCGCGTCGTGGATCTCCGCCTCGATCTGCGGGTCGACCGCGGAGGTGGCGTCGTCGAGCAGCAGGAGGCGCGGGTCGGTGAGGACGGCGCGGGCGAGCGCGATGCGCTGGCGCTGGCCGCCGGAGAGGGTGAGGCCCTGCTCGCCGACCTTGGTGTCGTAGCCGTCGGGGAGCTCCCGGATGAAGGCGTCGGCCTGGGCGATCCGGGCGGCGGCCTCGATCTGCTCCTCGGTGGCCTCGGGGTGCCCGTAGGAGATGTTCGTCCGGACGCTCTCGGAGAACAGGAAGCTCTCCTCGGGCACGATGCCGATGGTGGCGCGCACCGAGTCGAGGGTGAGCTCCCGGACGTCCTGCCCGAACAGCCGGACCGTGCCGGACGTGGGTCGTAGAAGCGGGGCACCAGCTGGGCGACGGTGGACTTGCCGGACCCGGACGCGCCGACCAGGGCCAGCGTCTCCCCCTGGGCGAGCCGCAGGCTGAGTCCCTCCAGCACCGGGGTGCCGTCGGGGACGCTGCCCGGCTCGGGGTGCTCCTCGGCGCGGTAGTGGAAGTCGACCCGGTCGAGCTCCAGCGCGGGGGTGCCGGGCGGCGCTGCGGCCGGGTCGAGCGGGTGGGCGCCGACGGCGTCGGCGACCAGCGGGCGCTGGTCGATCAGCTGCAGGACGCGCTCCACTCCGGCGCGGGCCTGCTGGCCGACGGTGATCACCATGGCGAGCATCCGGACCGGGCCGGTCATCTGCGCCAGGTAGGTGGAGAAGGCGACGAAGGTGCCGAGCGTGACGCTGCCCCGGACCGCCAGCCAGCCGCCGACGGCGAGCACCGCGACCTGCCCGAGCGCGGGGACGGCCTGCATGGCCGGGGTGTAGCGGGCGTTCAGCCTGATCGACCGGAGCCGGGCGGCGAACAGCTCGCGCGAGGCGCGCTCCAGCTTGCCGCGTTCCTGGGCCTCCTGGCCGAAGCCCTTGACCACCCGGACGCCGCCGATCGCGGCGTCCACCACGCCCGCGACCTCGGCGGCCTGCTGCTGGGCGGCCCAGGTGGCGGGGAACAGGCGCTTGCGGCTGAACGTGGCCATCCACCACAGGACCGGGCCCATCACCAGGGCGATCAGGGTGAGCGGCGGGGACAGCCAGAGCATGACCACCAGCGACATGCCGAACATCAGGGCGTAGCCCGTCATCATCGGCATCATCGACAGCAGGCCGTTGACCAGTTGCAGGTCGGAGGTGGCCCGGCCGACCACCTGGCCGGTGTCCAGCCGGTCCTGCCGGTGGCCGTCGAGGCCGGTCAGTGAGCGGAACAGGTCGGCGCGCAGGTCGTGCTGGACGTCCAGCGCGAGCTGTCCGCCGTAGTAGCGCCGGATCTGGGTGCAGAGGAACACCACCGCCGCCGCGACCAGCAGCAGTACGCCCACGGGGTGAGCGGACGGCTGTGCGTGGTGATCACGTCATCGATGATCAGCTTGGTGATGAGCGGGACGATCGCCGTGATCGCCATGCCCACCAGGGAAGCCCCGAAGGACAGCAGCAGGTTGCGACGGTAGCGCCAGCAGTAGCCACCGAGCCGGCGGAGCCAAGTTCGCTCTGGGAAACCATGAGTCTCGGGCATATTTAGTGATGCTAACCATTCGGCCGGTCGAGCGTCCATCGGGTTCGAGGGGCGCATGGGAGGCTGAACGACCTGGGGCCGAGCTTCCTTCCCGTCTACAGGTTGCCCGCGCTGTGCGGTGGTGCGCCTCAGGCGATCGGCTAGACCTGGGTCAGCCGATCGTCCTAGGCGAGGGGTGGAGACAGCTCCACCCCATCGACCGCGGGGTACCGGTACCGGCAGGTCAGGCGGTCGGCCGGTCCTGTCCGACCTCGGCGGCGGCCGCCACGAACGCCCCTGGGCGAGCGCGCGCAACAGGGCCGCCATGCTGTCGCGGGCCAGCCCGGACCGCTCGGGGACCGGCTCGGCCTGGGCCCCCTGGGTGCCCTGGGGCGGCTGCGGCGCGGCGCTGTGCGGGGTGGAGTTGAGCAGGCCGAACACCGCGTGCACGGCGGCGCGGGCGAGCGGCTCCGCCTCGGGCGCGGCCAGGGGCGGGAACGCCTCGCGCACCACCGTGACCCAGAGTTCGACGTAGCCGCGCTGGAGCCGGCGCACCCGGCGGCGGTCGTCCTCCTTGAGGTGGAGCAGCTCGCGGTCGTGGAGGGTGATCAAGTCCCGGTCGTCCAGGGCGAAGTCGATGTGCCCGTCGATCAGGGAGTCCAGCGCGGCCCGCGGCCCGGCGGCCTCGCCCTCGCGCCGCCGCCCCTCGTCCAGCAGGCGCTCGCTGATGCCGACCAGGAGGTCGGCGAGCATGGCGTCCTTGCCCGCGAAGTGCCGGTACAGCCCGGGTCCGCTGATGCCGACCGCCTTGCCGATCTCGTCGACGCCGACTCCGAGGAAACCGCGGGCGGCGAACAGCCTGGCGGCCTCTTTCCGGATCTGGTCACGGCGTGGGAGCGCGGGGGCGGCGGGGCGGTTGGGCATGCTGCCCATCGTAGACAGTCGGGTTATCCATGGTTAACCTGGCCGCAGAGTTAACGCTCATTAACACGGGCTGGCCGGTTCGCCCTTCGGCCTGCCCGGATCCGATCCGAGGGGCAAGGGAGCTCTTGGGATGGTCCTCTCTTCGGCACAGAGCCTTCCGTGGTCCGCCGCCTCCGCGCGGGGCACGGTGCCGGCCGCCCCGCCGTTCGCCGCCGCCGACGCACCGGCCCCCGGCTGGAGGGCGCGGTCGACCCGTCCGCCCCGGCCGGGCTGGCCAACGCGCAGGCGCACCGGGAACTGGTCGCCGAGCTGCGCGGCAAGCTCGCGGCGGCGGCGCTCGGTGGCGGCGAGAAGGCGCGCGCCAAGCACGTCGCCCGCGGCAAACTCCTGCCCCGGGAGCGGGTGGACACCCTGCTCGACCCCGGCTCGCCGTTCCTCGAACTGGCCCCGCTCGCCGCCGACGGGCTGTACGACGGGGCCGCCCCGGCAGCGGGGGTGATCGCCGGGATCGGCCGGGTCGCCGGACGCGAGGTCCTGGTGGTGGCGAACGACGCCACGGTCAAGGGCGGCACGTACTACCCGATGACGGTCAAGAAGCACCTGCGCGCGCAGGAGGTGGCGCTGGAGAACCGGCTGCCCTGCGTCTACCTGGTGGACTCCGGCGGGGCGTTCCTGCCGATGCAGGACGAGGTGTTCCCGGACCGCGACCACTTCGGGCGGATCTTCTACAACCAGGCGCGGCTGTCCGCCGCCGGAATCCCGCAGATCGCGGCGGTGCTGGGCTCCTGCACCGCGGGCGGCGCGTACGTGCCCGCGATGAGCGACGAGGCGGTGATCGTCCGAAACCAGGGCACCATCTTCCTGGGCGGGCCCCCGCTGGTGAAGGCCGCGACCGGCGAGGTGGTGACCGCCGAGGAACTGGGCGGCGGCGACCTCCACTCCCGCACCTCGGGCGTGACCGACCACCTGGCGGAGGACGACGCGCACGCGCTCTCCATCGTCCGCACCATCGTGGCCGGGCTCGGCCCGCGCGCCGCCAAGCCGTGGCCGCTCGCCCCGGTCGAGCCGCCCGCGGTCGACCCGGCCGGGTTGTACGGCGTGGTGCCGGTGGACCCGCGCACCCCCTACGACGTGCGCGAGGTGATCGCCCGGCTGGTGGACGGCAGCCGGTTCGCCGAGTTCAAGGCCGAGTACGGCACCACCCTGGTGACCGGGTTCGCCCGGATTCACGGCCACCCGGTCGGCATCGTCGCCAACAACGGCGTCCTGTTCGCCGAGTCCGCGCTCAAGGGCGCGCACTTCATCGAGCTGTGCGACCAGCGCGGCATCCCCCTCCTCTTCCTGCAGAACATCACCGGATTCATGGTGGGCCGCCAGTACGAGGCCGGCGGCATCGCCAAGCACGGCGCCAAGATGGTCACCGCGGTGGCCTGCACCCGGGTGCCCAAGCTGACGGTGGTGATCGGCGGCTCGTACGGGGCGGGCAACTACTCGATGTGCGGCCGGGCCTACTCACCCCGCTTCCTGTGGATGTGGCCGAACGCGAAGATCTCCGTGATGGGCGGCGAGCAGGCGGCGTCGGTGCTGGCCACCGTCCGCCGCGACCAGGTGGAGGCCCGCGGCGAGGACTGGTCCACCGAGGACGAGGACGAGTTCAAGCGCCCCGTCCGCGAGCAGTACGAGCGCCAGGGCAACGCCTACTACGCCACCGCCCGGCTGTGGGACGACGGTGTGATCGACCCGCTGCAGACCCGTACCGTGCTCGGCCTGGCGCTCACTGCCTGCGCCAACGCTCCGCTCGCCGAACCGCGCCCGTTCGGGGTCTTCCGCATGTGACGCCCCGCCGCCCGACCGGCCGCGCCGCTCCTCCCGGAGCCGGCCGGCCGGACCGCCGCCACCGACCGGCCCGGGCAGATCCGGCCCGGGCAGATCCGGCCCAGGACAGAACCGGCCCGGCACAGAACAAGCCCGGGTCAGGACCGGCCCGACGGCCCGCACCGGCCGCCGGGGCCAGCACTAGTGCTATTTCGCCAACTCGCCCACCGTTCCCTTCCTGACGGAGGAACACCTCTCATGTTCGACACCGTGCTCGTCGCCAACCGCGGCGAGATCGCGCTGCGAGTGATCCGCACCCTGCGGAGGCTGGGCGTGCGGTCGGTCGCCGTGCACAGCGACGCGGACGCCGACGCCCCGCACGTCCGGGCCGCCGACCTCGCGGTCCGGCTCGGGCCCGCCGACCGCAGCGACAGCTCGGCCGCCGGGACGTACCTGCGCGCCGACCTGATCCTGGACGCCGTCCGCCGGACCGGCGCGCAGGCCGTCCACCCCGGCTACGGGTTCCTTGCCGAGAACTCCGCGTTCGCCGAAGCCTGCACCCGGGCCGGGCTGGTCTTCATTGGCCCGCCGCCGGCCGCGGTGGAACTGATGGGCGACAAGATCAACGCCAAGGAGGCCGTCCGGACCGCCGGGGTGCCCGTCGTGCCCGGCAGCGAGGACGGCTCGCCCAGCGACGAGCAGCTGATCGAGGCGGCGACCCGGATCGGCTACCCGGTGCTGCTCAAGCCCTCGGCCGGCGGCGGCGGCAAGGGCATGCGGCTGGTCCGCGACCCGGCCGAGCTGCCCGCCGAGCTCGCCGCGGCCCGCCGGGTGGCCCGTACCGCGTTCGGTGACGACACCCTGTTGTTGGAGCGCTGGGTCGACCAGCCCCGGCACATCGAGGTCCAGGTCCTGGCCGACACCCACGGCCGGACCGTCCACCTCGGCGAGCGCGAGTGCAGTCTGCAGCGCCGCCATCAGAAGCTCATCGAAGAGGCCCCTTCCGTCCTGTTGAACCCTCGGACCCGCGCCGCGATGGGCGCGGCCGCGGTGCGCGCCGCCGAAGCCTGCGGCTACACCGGCGCCGGCACGGTCGAGTTCATCGTCCCCGGCGGCGATCCTGCGGGACCGGGAGCGGACGACGTCCTCGACTTCTTCTTCATGGAGATGAACACCCGCCTCCAGGTGGAACACCCCGTCACCGAACTGGCCGTCGCCGTGGCCGGGCCCGACGGCCCGCAACGGCTCGACCTGGTCGAGTGGCAGCTGCGCGTCGCCGCGGGCGAGGCACTGCCGTTCGCCCAGTCGGACATCTCCTTCCTGGGCCACGCGATCGAGGCCCGGATCTGCGCCGAGGACCCGGAACGGGACTTCCTGCCCACCGGCGGCGAGGTACTGCTGCTGGACGAGCCCTCCGGGGAGGGCGTCCGGGTGGACTCCGGAATCGCACCCGGTGACCGGATCGGCAGCCTGTACGACCCGATGCTCGCCAAGGTGATCGCGTACGGGCCCGACCGCCCGACCGCGATCCGTCGGCTGCGGGCCGCACTCGCCGAGACCCGCATCCTGGGCGTCACCACCAACACCGGCTACCTGCGCCGGCTGCTGGCGCAGCCCGAGGTGACGGCAGGGCGGCTCGACACCGGACTGGTGGAACGCAGTGCCCAGCAGGACGCCTCCCTGCTGAGCTCCCCGTACACCCGTCCCGAGTCGATCGACCTGCTCCACTTCGCCGCCGCACTGCTGCGGCAGCTCGAACTCGGCCGCGCCGGCGCCTCCGACGGCTGGACCGATCCCTTCTCCCTCCCTTCCGGCTGGCGGCTCGGTGGCGAGGCCGCGTGGACCACGCACCGGCTCCGGCTGCCCGGCCGCGAACCGGTCACCGTGAGCTGTCGAATGATTACCAGTGGCGAAATCGAGAGCGCTATCGGTTTTTCCGCGACGTCTTCCCCCGAGTGGGAGGTGCGGCTGGGTGACGCGCCGGCCCGGCGGGCCCGCGCGAGTCTCGACGGAGACCTGCTGCGCCTTGCGGTGGACGGGTTGCAGGCCACTTTCACGGTCGCCTCGGAGCGCACCCCGGAGGGCGCCGTCCACTGGCTGGGCGTCGACGGCGACGCCTGGCCCGTTCACCCGTTCGACGTAACCGCCGAGCGCGCCGCGGCCGGCGCCGCCCACCAGGGCACCCTCACCGCGCCGATGCCCGGCACCGTCACGGTGGTGAAGGTCGAGCCCGGCGAGCGGGTGAACCGGGGGCAGGCCCTGCTGGTCCTGGAGGCGATGAAGATGGAGCACGTCATCTCTGCGCCGCACGACGGCACCGTCGAGGACCTGCGGGTCGCCGCCGGCGCGACGGTGGCCATGGACGCCCCCCTGGTGACGGTCACGGCGGCCGAGGAGCCGTCCGCCCCCGCCGCGCCCCTCCCGGAGGCGGCCCGATGACCGCCACGCCGTCCGGGCCGACCGCCCCCGCGTCCACGCCCACCACCACGCCCTCCGCCGCAGCCGAACCGACCGTGCTGGAGCTCGGCCTCCCGCAGCCGGTGCGCGATCCCGGGCTGCCCGCCCGGGTCCGCATCCACGAGGTCGGCGCGCGCGACGGGCTGCAGAACGAGGCGGCCCGCGTCCCCGTCGAGGTGAAGGCCGAGTTCATCGCCCGGCTCGCCGCCGCCGGGCTGCGCACCGTCGAGGCGACCAGCTTCGTCCACCCCAAGTGGGTGCCGCAGCTGGCGGACGCCGAGGAGCTGATGCCCCGGCTGGCCGACCTGCCCGCGCGGTACCCGGGCCTGCGGCTGCCCGTGCTGGTGCCCAACGAGCGCGGGCTGGACCGGGCGCTGGCGCACCACGCCGCCGAGGTCGCGGTGTTCGCCAGCGCCACCGAGACCTTCGCCCGGCGCAACCTCAACCGCTCGGCGGACGAGGCGATGGCGATGTTCCGTCCGGTGGTCGGGCGTGCCGCGGACGCCGGGATCGCGGTGCGCGGCTACCTGTCGATGTGCTTCGGCGACCCGTGGGAGGGCCCGGTGCCGGTCGAACAGGTGGTCCGCCACGGCCTGGCGCTGCTGGAGATGGGCTGCGCCGAGCTGAGCCTCGGCGACACCATCGGCGTCGCCACCCCCGGCCACGTCAACGCGCTGCTCGACGCGTTCACCCGTTCCGGCGTACCGGTCGAACGGCTGGCCGTGCACTTCCACGACACCTACGGGCAGGCGCTCGCCAACACGCTGGCGGCGCTGCGCTCCGGCGTGACCGTGGTGGACGCGTCGGCCGGCGGACTCGGCGGCTGCCCGTACGCCAAGAGCGCAACCGGCAACCTCGCCACCGAGGACCTCGTCTGGATGCTGCACGGCCTGGGCATCGAGACCGGCGTGGACCTCGCGGCACTCGCCGCGACCAGCGGTTGGATGGCCCGTCACCTCGGTCGCCCCAGCCCGTCGAGGACGGTCAACGCCCTACTCGGGCCGACGTCCTGATCCCCGACACCCTCCGACTCCCCACCCTCACCAGGCCCACCAGGCCGCGATCCCGGGAGGATCAGCCGTGCTCGACCACCGCCTGAGCAGTGAGTACGAGGAACTCCGCCGCACCGTCGAGGAGTTCGCCAACGATGTGATTGCGCCGAAGATCGGCGAATACTACGAGCAGAATGAATTCCCGTACGAAATCGTCCGGGAAATGGGGCGGATGGGCCTGTTCGGACTGCCGTTCCCCGAGGAGTACGGCGGCATGGGCGGCGACTACTTCGCGCTCTGCCTGGTCCTGGAGGAGCTGGCCCGGGTCGACTCCTCGGTGGCGATCACCCTGGAGGCCGCGGTCTCGCTCGGCGCGATGCCGATCCACCTCTTCGGCACCGAGGAGCAGAAGCGCGAGTGGCTGCCGAAGCTGACCTCCGGCGAGCTGCTCGGCGCCTTCGGCCTGACCGAGCCCGAGGGCGGCACGGACGCCGGGGCGACCCGGACTACCGCGCGCTACGACGAGGCCACCGACGAGTGGGTGATCAACGGCAGCAAGTGCTTCATCACCAACTCCGGCACCGACGTCACCGGGCTCGTCACCGTCACCGCACTGACCGAACCGATCACACATTCGAGTGATGGATCGTCAAATCACTCGCCCACCAGGGAAATCTCCTCCATCATCGTTCCCACTGGGACTCCCGGGTTCCAGGTGTCGAAGAAGTATTCGAAGGTCGGGTGGAACGCCTCGGACACCCGCGAACTGTCCTTCACCGACTGCCGCGTACCCGCCGCCAACCTGCTCGGACGCCGAGGCCGCGGTTACGCCCAGTTCCTGCGCATCCTCGACGAGGGCCGCATCGCCATCGCGGCCCTGGCCACCGGCCTGGCCCAGGGGTGCGTCGACCAGTCCCTCTCGTACGCCGCCGCCCGCCGCGCCTTCGGCCGGCCGATCGGCGCCAACCAGGTCATCCAGTTCAAGCTCGCCGACATGGAGACGCGCGCGCACACCTCCCGCCTGGCCTGGCGGGACGCCGCCTCCCGGCTGCTGCACTCCGAGCCCTTCAAGAAGGAGGCAGCCATCGCCAAGCTGTACGCGTCCGAGGCCGCGGTCGACAACGCCCGCGAGGCGACCCAGATCCACGGCGGCTACGGCTTCATGAACGAGTACCCGGTCGCCCGCATGTGGCGCGACTGCAAGATCCTGGAGATCGGCGAGGGAACTTCGGAGGTCCAGCGGATGCTCATCGCCCGTGAACTCGGCATGACGTCCTGAACCGCACCGGTCAGGACGGGAACGGGGGCAGGGCCGAGGCCCCGGCGTTGCGGTCGATCTGGTCGTAGCGCTCCAACGCCAGTTGGAACGCCGTCGGCTGGACGCGCGCCGCGCCGGAGAACGGCCCGCTCATCACCGCCACCATGCTCACCCCGAACGCCACGGAGGCGCCCACGAAACACATCAGCACCAGGTTCCGCGGGTTGGAGGTCAGCCCGATCACCGAGGGGGTGGCCAGCACGAACACGGCCCCCACCAGCAGACCACCGATCGCCAGCGCGGGCACGGACGCACGGAGATCACCCAGCCGCGCGTTCCGCTTGGCGTTGACGTCGGACAGGCTCCGCAGCACATCGGTCCGGGCACTCGCCTCGGCCTGGCTGTGCACGGCGGCTCGGTCGACGGCGGCCCGCACCTGGTCGACCGCCCGCCAGGCGGCCTGACTCCCGGTGCCGTGCCGCATGGTGGCCCACTCGTCGTCGATCACCACCCCGGTGTAGGTCCGCAGCCTGTCCCGCACGGCGGGGCGGTCGGCCTCGGGCAGGCCACCGGCGGTCCAGTAAGCCTCCGTGAGGGCCCGCGACTCCTCATAGGTGTGCTGGCGCGCCGAGTTCAGCTGCTGCCAGGTGCCCGCGATGCTGAACCCCAGGAAGAGCGCGAAGAAGCCGAGGATCGCCGCCCCGGCAAAGGACATCGCCTGCGGTGTCGTCGCCCCTTCCCGGGCCCGCTTGGTCCGCCCCAGCAGCAGGCCGATCACCAGCGCCAACGCCGCACCCGACACCGCGGCGAGGGCGACGGTCAGCATCGCGGCCCGACCGTGTCGGCGGCTGCGCCTGCCCTGCCGCCGGCCTCAGGAGCGTGCTCCGAACCGTTCCTTGACTCGACAAGAATGCCAACAGGGCTGCTGGGGCGGGGACGCCGTGTGCTCCGCCGCGGTGTCACCGCCACCGCTGCCCGCGCCGTCGCTGTCACCGTGGTCACGGCCGTCCTCGCCGACCGCGGTTCCGTGTGGTGAAGGCCGCCGCCAGCACGCACAGCACCGGCAGGAGGATCGCCAGCAGGAGCATCATCACCTCGGCGCCGTCCCAGGTGTCGTCCTCATCTCCCCGGGGCCGCTCCTCCTCCGCGAACTGGCTCTGCGCCTGCACGCCCGGGGACCGGCCCGTGGCGGGCGCCGACGGCTGCCGGCCCACCGCGGTGCCGGAGGCCCGGTCGGTCTCCCGGCTCGGGCCGGAGGCAGGGGTGGAGACGAGGGCGGAGGAAGACGCGAGGGCGGAGGCGATCCGGCTGTCCGTCGTGCGCGCCGCCGGGTTTCCGGAGAAGGGGTTCGCCGCACCGGACCGTCCCGGCGCGGCGAAGGGTGAGGCGGGCCGGGCGAAGGCGGTCCCGCCCGGCAGCAGCACCGGCGCCTGGCCGGGGAGGAACGGTACGAGCAGCTGCCCTGCCAGGGCCGGGGCTCCCGCCGCGAGCTGCGCCTGCCCTGCGACGCCGGGCTGCTGCCCGACCGCGGCAGCCTCCGGTCGGGTGCCGGGCGGGACGGAGACCGGGAACAGCCCGGGCGGGACGGTGTCGTTCGAGAGCGTCGGAGCCGTGCCCGTAGCTGCGGTGCCACTGCTGCCCGTCGCGCCGGGAGTAGCAGGCCCGGCAGCGGTAACCGCCCCGCCACCCTGCCCCTGGCCCGATCCCGCTCCGGGTCCTGCTCCTGCTCCCGGTCCGGTGGCGGGACCCGAGCCGGGGGTGGTGCCCGGCCCGGTCGCGGTTCCGGAGCTTTCACCGGAACCCCCGCCGGGCCCCGAGCCGGAACCGACTCCCTGGCCGACGGGGACGGGCTCGGTCGGCTCCGGGTTGGACGGGGTCGGTCGCAGCCCGTCGTAGGCCCCGTCCGCCTCGGCGGAGACCTGGCGGGATGCTTGGCGGTTGCCGTCCGGGCCGACGGTCGCGTCGTCCGCCAGGCCGACCGCCCGGGCCGTACCGGTCTGGCGTCCCGGGCGGGCGGTTCCCGTTGCCCGGCAGTCGACGGGCTGCCCGGGGGAAAGGGTGTGCCCACCGTCCGGGCCCGCACAGTCCACCGTGCCCAGGCCGGGTAGTCCCTCGGTGACCGAGGCCGCGGTGATCGGGACGTCACCGAACGCCTCCAGGCGGTACTGGAGTTCAACGGTGCCGCTGACACCGGTCACCGCCCTGGTCGCAGGCCGGGTGGCCGCACCGGTCGTGGGCCCGGAGGCGGTTTCGGTCGCGGTTCCGGTCGCGGATTCGATCGCGGATTCGATCGCGGATCCCGGGACGGATGCGCGAGTGGATTCGAGGATGGATCGGCGGAGGTCGCTCGGGGGCGTTCGAGGTGCGGACCGGCGGGACAGGCCCGTGCCGCCGGGCGTGCCCACCCGGGTGAGCCGGATGCCTGCGGCGATGCCTAGGTAGCCGGTGGGTGCTTCGGCGTGCGCCTGCGGCAGGTGGTCGGGCGCATCGGCGACTGCCGCGACCTGCGCGGTCTGCGGACCGGCCGCGACGGTGAAGGTGGCGGTGCAGTCGAGGGTGCCGCCGGACGGGATGCTCCGGTCGGCGCCGCACGAGAGCAGCCCGCCGGGGAGTTGGGGGTCGCTCAGCACCACGCTGCCGAGCGGGTACTCGGCGTGGTTGCTCAGGTGGTACGTGCGGGTGGCGGGCTCCCCCGCACGGAGCCGCACGCCGGGGTCGGTGCCGGCGTTGGTGCTGACGCTCAGCCTCAACTCGTTGTGCACCTCGCCACCGCGGGTGGTGCCCGCCTCCGACGTCCAGGTGCCGAGGACAGCCGGAGCCAGCAGCGCGATCCCGAGCACGGTGGGCACGGGGCGGCGTGGTGCGGCTGCGGCGAGGCGCCATCCAGCAGTCAGTACGTCGATATGACGATTGGTCACTTTGGCATGATCGGCCAAGAGGGCGATCTTCCCTTGGCGCGGCGCACCGGTGTGGTGGGGAACGACTCGATCGGCCGATACCGCCAGGTCACGCGGTGGCAGCCCCCGTCCTGGCGGTGGGGCTGCCGGAGGGCGGGACGGGGGCGGAGGCGGGCGCGGGGTAGGGACGGCTGCGTATGGCTCGCTCGCCCGCCCACCGGTCGGCCTGCGCGCTCCCGCAGGAGGGCGCGGTCGGCTGTACCGCGGCCACAGGTCAGTGCGGGGCGGTGCGAGCCCGAGCGGGTCGGTGCGGGGCGGTCAGGGGATGACGATCACCGGACGGTTGGCGCGGCGGGCGAGTCGGCTGGAGACGGAGCCGAAGAGCTTGCCGAGCAGGCCGTGGGTGCTGCCGACCACGATGGCGTCCGCGGCGTACTCGCGGCCGACCTCCTCGATCTCGTGACAGATGTCCCCGCCGCGTTCGATCAGGATCCAGGGGACGCCGGAGAGGAAGTCGGCGCAGGCGAGTTCGAGGCCGAGGATCTCGGTGCGCTGGTCCGGGAGGTCCACGAAGACGGGCGGTTCGCAGCCGGCCCAGACGGTGGTGGGGAGCCGGTTGGCGACGTGGACGATCACCAGACCGCAGCGGGAGCGACGGGCCATGCCGACGGCGTAGGCCAGGGCGCGCTCGCTGGAGAGCGAGCCGTCGAAGCCGACCACCACGCCGTGCTGGAACTGCGGGTCGCAGGCGCGCGAACCGTGTTCCTGGAGCTGGGGTTCGTCTTCGCCGTCGCGGCGGCCGACGGTGGGACGGGATCGGTCGGTCATCGCGTCCTCCGCAGTACCGGGTCGTGGTCCGACGACGGCGTCCGCCGCGGGTCCGGGGGTGTCGCTTCCTGGGATGTCACGTTCAGGGGTGCCACACTCCGGGCCGCGCCGCGACCGACCGGGAGCAGGGTCCGGGTCGGGGGCGCGCTCAACGGCACGGTCTGGCCCAAGGGCAGGGGCAGGAGCAGGGCCGGGGTCGGAGTCGGAGTCGGCGTTGCGGCGGTGGTCGGCGCGGCCGAGCGGGCTGGCGCGGCCGAACAGCCCGGTCCAACCTGCCCGACTCGCCCGGCCGGAGCGGGCGGCGGGCACGGGGGGACGGGCGGGCGGCGGAGGCGGGGCGAGCGCGTCCGCAGGGGCTGCGGGAGCGGCGTCGGGGAGGTGCGGGCTGTCCTCATGGTCCGGGTCGGGACGGGGTGACTTGTGGCCAGAGCCGACGCCGAGGCTGAGACCGGGTCCGGTTGCAGGGTCGGGGTCAGGTTCAAGGGCGGAGCCGGCAGGCCGGGCGTCGGGGTGGCGTGGCTGATCGGCGAGCGGCGGGACGCCGGGATTCTCGACAGCGGACCTGCTGTCGTGCGGGCTGCCGTGGGCAGAAGCGGAGGGCTCTTCACCGGCCATGGCTCAAAACTCTTCAACTGAAACGGGCCTACGCAGGGGGACGCGGCGGGGGACCGCCAGGCCCCGGTGGCAGGAACGGCAGCGGTGGCGATGCGTCCGGGAACGACTGGCACCGTTGGCGACCTCTGCCTTTCAGAGTACGGCTCGGAACGGGCCCCGCCCAGCGACGGCACCCTCGTGCGATGAGGTTCCCGCGTGTGGGGGAAACACGCGCTCTGGCGTGCGCCCCCTCGCGGCGGGTTCCCAGGAGCTTGACCGACGGGACGCGATGCGCGCAACAGTGCGACGACACAACGTGACCCGACTGTCATCGCTCCTGCCGATGGGCGGCGCACGGTAGTTGCCCATCGGTCGCACTCCACCCGGCGTCCTCCGGCACCCGGTTGTCCCGGTCGGGGCCGTCCGGCCGGGTGCCGGAGCGGGTGCGGCGGTTCGGCCGGGAGTTCCGGTCCGTGCGAGGTTCCTTTTGGGATCATGGTCCGGGTTGCACGCGTACCAACCGGATTCGGCCAATTCGCGGAAATTCCAATCGCCTTTGGCAATTGCCACGTGCATACGTGCTGGCCGCTGGCAGCATGCTCGACATGCCGCTGCTCCTGCTCGACCTCGACAACACCCTGCTGCCCAGGGACGCCGCGTTCAGAGCGTGGGCGGAGGGCTTCCTCGCCGAGAACGGCCTGCCCGCCGGGGACCTCGACTGGCTGGTCATGCTCGACGGCAGCGGCTACGTACCGCGCAGCACCGTACTGGGTGCGGCGAAGCGCCGCTACGGCATCGACCGGTCGGTCGACTCGTTGCTCGCGCACTACCGGAGTGGCATCAACTCCCACATCCAGTGCCCGGATTCACACGTCGCGGCGCTCCGGGAGGCGCGCGAGGCGGGATGGACGCTGGGGATCGTCAGCAACGGCGGAACGCTGCCCCAGCTGGAGAAGATCCGGCTGACCGGGCTCGCCTCTCTGGTGGACGGGTGGGTGATCTCGGAGGAGGCCCGCTGCCTGAAGCCGGACCCGTTGATCTTCGAGGTCGCGGCGCGGCGGTGCGGCTTCCGGCCGGCCGGGGACTGGAAGGCGCAGACCTGGATGGTCGGCGACTACGGTCCGGCCGACATCGCGGGGGCGGAGGCGACGGGGCTGCGCAGCGCGTGGCTGCACCACGGTCGGCCGTGGGCGGAGCGGGCCTACCGTCCGACGGTCAGCGCGCCGAGCCTGCCGGAGGCGGTGCGGGTGATCCTCTCCGCAGGTGAACACCCCCTCGCCGGACGGGGATTCGCTGCGGGCACGACCGCCCGACCCCAGCGGTCGCGCGGCCAACTTGCCATCCAGGCATCCCGGTTGACGCCGCACGGTCCGAGCGCCCCGAACATTCCGAGTGTCCCGAACGCTCCGGCCGCGTCGAAGTCACCGCTCATCCCGGTCACTCCACTCGCCCCGGCAGCCTCGGGCGCACCGCTCGCCCAGCCGGTCCTGCGGACGAAGACCGTACCGCTCATGCCGATCGAGTCCGCTCCGGTCCCGGCCTCGGCCGCCGTCGCCCAGGTCCGCTGGAGCGACACCGCGACCGCCGCGAGCTGACCGGACGTCGAACCCGGGGCGCGGGCACCGCTCCCGCCACGACGCGCACACACCGATTGGATGCGTGCGCCCTCATTCCTTTCCGGTAAAAGGATTTGACTGAGCGTCACTGAAAGGGCGCTCCGGTGGAAAGGTGCCCCGCCGTTGCCGGACCGCCCTTGTACTCCCTCGCGCCGCCCCGCACCCTCCCGGCCCGCCGGCCCGAATGGGGCCACGTGGAGTCGGCGCGCCGGTTCGATGGCCCGGGGGGCTCCGGGGCGGGCCGGAGCGGCGTCGATGCCGGCCTGTGGGCGCGGGAGTCCGGCGAGCGGCGCGAAGGGGCGACTCGGCGGCGGCAACGGGGGCTGGGCGAGGTGGTGGTGGGGTTCCGTCGGGGCGTGGCTGTGCGGCGCGTGGGGCCGCCCCGGGAGGGATTGGATTCGGACGAATGTGCGGTGCCTGGGTCGACGGGCCGGGGAGTTCGAGGCGGTGACGAAGCGACGGGGCGGCCGGGACAGGTGGGGGTCGTGGTGCCAGTGGGACGGAATCGGAACGGAGGGGTTCAAGTGACGGAGTGTGAGGTGGGAGGCGTTCAGGAGTGGCCGGTTCGGGTTGGGCCGGGGGGCTGGCGGGGCGCGGGGATCATGGCTCAG
Organism: Kitasatospora fiedleri; assembly: GCF_948472415.1. Lineage (NCBI taxonomy): Bacteria > Bacillati > Actinomycetota > Actinomycetes > Kitasatosporales > Streptomycetaceae > Kitasatospora > Kitasatospora fiedleri. The sequence goes on from NZ_OX419519.1 coordinate 2,679,893, forward strand.
GTGTGCGCTGTGGCGCGTGGAAGGCGGTTTCACGCCCCCGATTTGAACCGTACGTTTTCGGCCAACTTGCCTCGCCTCCCTGCCGTTCGGGCAAATCCGCAGCACACAGCGGGCGGTGGGTCCACCGTCGACGGGTGAATCGTCGACAGGTCGTGCGACAACCGGCCACGGTTGTTCGCGCCCCCTTCACAGCGGGGTCGACGGGTGCCACGCTTCGTGATCGAATGCTTCACGCCAAATTGCCATGTCGACATAGCGTCGGATGGTGAACTTGTCACAACGGCAACGGTCCACCAAGTAGATTCGATCTTGGCTCGCAGAGCGGCAGCCGAGACCACCACACCACCGAGGGGGCTGGAGCGCCTTGAGCAGGGTGAGCAGGAGCGACGCGGGTCCTGAAAGCGACCGCCAGCCGTCGTCCTATCCCGGTGGCACGGCGAGACTCGGCAAGTTCGGTGGCGCGTCGGCCGGTTCGCTGGGCGGCAACCCCGGCGGTGGCCACGGCTCCGGAACCGGCCCTGGAACCGGCAGCGGCAGCGGTACCGGCGGCGGCCCGAACAGCGGCCAGCTCCAAGGTGGTCCGGGAGCGGTGACGGGCGCTCAGCACGCCGCGGCCCAGTCCCCCGTGCAGGCGTCCCCCGGCCACGGCGGTCTCACCCCGGGCGGCCACGCCGCCCCCAACTCCCCCGGTGGCGCCCACAACTCTCACGGCGGTCACGGCGGTGCGGCCACCGCGACGGCGGGCGGCGCGGGCGCGGGCGGTGCGCCGGACGTGCTCGCCGGCCCTGGCCTGCTCTCCTCCCCGCGCAAGCTGGCCGGGCGGCGGCGGCGCGAGACGGTGGCGGTGCTGCTGTTCAGCGGGGCGCCGATCTTCGAGAGCTCGATCCCGCTGTCGGTCTTCGGCGTGGACCGGCAGGACGCCGGCGTTCCCCGCTACCGCCTGCTGGTGTGCGCCGGCGAGGAGGGCCCGCTGACCACCACCGGCGGCCTGACGCTGACCGCCCCGTACGGGCTGGAGGCGCTGTCCCGGGCGGGCACCATCGTGGTCCCGGCCTGGCGGTCGATCTCGCAGCCGCCGCCGGTCGAGGCGATCGCCGCGCTGCGCAAGGCCCACCACGAGGGCGCCCGGATCATCGGTCTGTGCACCGGCGCCTTCGTGCTGGCCGCCGCCGGGCTGCTGGACGGCCGCCCGGCGACCACCCACTGGATGTACGCGCCGACGCTGGCGAAGCGCTACCCGCGGGTCCACGTCGACCCGCGCGAGCTGTTCGTGGACGACGGCGACGTCCTCACCTCCGCGGGCACCGCGGCCGGCATCGACCTCTGTCTGCACGTGGTCCGCAGCGACCACGGCGCCGAGGCCGCCAACGCGCTGGCCCGCCGGCTGGTGGTGCCGAACCGCCGCGGCGGCGGAGGTCAGGCCCAGTACATCGATCAGTCTTTACCTGAGGAGATCGGCAACGACCCGCTGGCCGAGGTGGTCACCTGGGCGTTGGAGAACCTCAACCAGCAGTTCGACGTCGAGGTGCTGGCGGCCCGCGCGTACATGTCGCGGCGCACCTTCGACCGCCGCTTCCGCACCCTGACCGGCAGCGCGCCGCTGCAGTGGCTGATCACCCAGCGGGTGCTGCAGGCGCAGCGGCTGCTGGAGACCTCGGACCTGTCGGTGGACGACGTCGCCCGCCGCTGCGGCTTCCGCTCGCCGGTGGCGCTGCGCGGGCACTTCCGGCGGCAGCTCGGGGTCTCCCCGGCCGCGTACCGGACCACCTTCCGGGCCCGCCGCCCGGCCGCCGGCGGTCAGGTGGCCCCGGTGGTCCCGAACAACGCCCTGGCCGAGCGCGGCCCGGGCCAGAACGGGCACGCCCCGGCGTCCCACGGACCCGCCGTCCACGGCGCACACGGTGCTCCGGCGCACGGGCCGGTGACGCACGGTCAGCCGACTCCGGCCGGTGCCGGGCCGACGGGCGGCCCGCTGGGCCGGCCGACCGGTCCGGGCGGGGGTGCGGCGGGGCAGCAGCGTCCGCGTCCGCTGGTGCCGCCGCAGGCCGGTCCGCCTCCGAGCGCCTTCGGTGCGCGCTCGGCGGAGCGTCCGGGCGACCCCCGGTACGCGGGCCGCGGCACCGGCCCGGCGGCGCACGGCGGTCAGTCCGGTCAGTCGGGTTACGGCGGTCAGTCCGGTCACAGCGGTCAGGCGGGCCACGGCGGCCAGCCCGGCCACGGCGGCAGCCAGCCCGGTCAGGCCGGAGGTCCGTACCCGGGTGCCCAACAGGGGTCGTCGCCCGCGCACGCGCACGCGCAGCCCTCTCCCGGGCAGCCGGTGCGGCCGAGCGCGGCGTACCCGGGCGGGCGCGGGTCGGGTCCGGCGGAGCGTCCGGACCGTCCGGTGGAGCACGCCATCGCGGAGGACGCGACCGGTGAGCAGCCGAGCGCCCGGGGCCGACAGGCGGCGCACCGCCCGGAGGCCGAGCCGGAGCGCGGGGCGCGCGACACGGCGGACTTCGCCCCGGACGGGGCGCGTGCGGTGTCGGGGGCGCGCGATCGCGCCGTAGGGTGAAGGCGTGAATGACCGTCTGGTATGGATCGACTGTGAGATGACCGGCCTCGACCTCGATCGGGACGCCCTGATCGAGGTCGCCGCCCTGGTGACCGACTCCGAGCTGAACGTGCTCGGCGAAGGCGTGGATGTGATCATCCGCCCGCCCGCCGAGGCGTTGGCGAGCATGCCCGAGGTGGTACGGCAGATGCACACCTCCTCGGGCCTGCTCGACGAGCTCGCGGACGGCCTGACCATGGCCGAGGCCCAGGAGCAGGTGCTGGCGTACGTCCGCGCGCACGTCCCGGAGGCCGGCAAGACCCCGCTGTGCGGGAACTCGGTGGCCACCGACCGCGGCTTCCTGGCCCGGGACATGCCCGAGTTGGAGGGGCACCTGCACTACCGGATCGTGGACGTCTCCTCGATCAAGGAGCTGGCCCGCCGCTGGTACCCGCGCGCCTACTACAACAGCCCGCAGAAGGGCGGCAGCCACCGCGCGCTGGCCGACATCCGCGAGTCGATCGCCGAACTCCGCTACTACCGCGAGGCGGTGTTCGTCCCGCAGCCCGGCCCGGACAGCGACACCGCGCGGGAGATCGCCGCCCGCCACCAGGTGCCCACCACCTGACCAGCGAACCGGTCCGATCGGTCGGGGAAATCCTGGCGCGAGCACCCCTCCGCATCCTGTAGAGTTCTTCCTGTCGGAGCGGGAACGCGAGAGCGGGAAAGCACCTGACAGATGGTGGGTGTAGCTCAGTTGGTAGAGCACCTGGTTGTGGTCCAGGTGGCCGCGGGTTCGAGTCCCGTCACTCACCCCATCGCACGAAGGCCCCGGTCGAGAAATCGACCGGGGCCTTCGTCGTTCCCACCCGGAACGGCCGCGACGACCGCGACGGCGGCGACGGCGGCGATTCGGGACGGATGCGCACCGGCTGGAGCGGTCGGCCCGCGCGGCGGGAGGGGGCCTCCGACCGGGCATGGACGGCCAATCTACCCGCTAGTAACATCGCGGCATGACCACTACTGCGATCGGCGAGCTGCTCACGTCCACCGTCCCGATGGTGAAGACCCTGCAGCTGGAGTACCTGGAGACCACCCCGGAGCGGGCCGTGCTGCGGCTGCCCGACCTGCCGGAGTACCGCAACCACGTGGGCGGGCCGCACGCGGGGGCGATGTTCACGCTGGCCGAGTCCGCCAGCGGGGCGATCGTGCTGGCGGCGTTCGGCGACCAGTTGGGGCGTGCGGTGCCGCTGCCGACGGTCGGCGAGATCTCGTTCAAGAAGCTCGCCCGCGGCGTGGTGACCGCCACCGCGACGCTCGGCCGGCCGGTCGCCGAGGTGATCGCCGAGCTGGACGAGGGCCGGCGCCCCGAGTTCCCGATCACCGTGGAGATCACCCGCGAGGACGGCGCCGTCACCGGCGTGCTGGAGATCGTCTGGACCCTGCGCCCCAACTCCTGAGCACCCGGCGGGCCGACCGGGCCGGGGCGACCGCACACCCCGACCCGGGCGGCACCCGGGAGACGGTGCCCCCACGCCCACACCCACCCCCGGAGCGCCCGCGCCCCACGCCCGCCCGCGCCCCACGCCCACCCCCGCCCCTAGCGCCCACGTCCACCCCCGGAGCACCAGCGCCCCACCCCTCCCCGCCGTCAGGCGGAGTCGCGGACGATCAGCTCGGTCGCCAGCACCACCTGCCGCCGGGCCCGGCCGCGTTCGTGGATCTCGTCGAGCAGCAGGCGGGCCATGGTGCGGCCCATCTCCTCGATCGGCTGGCGGACGCTGGTCATCGGCGGGTCGGTGTGCCGGGCCACGATCGAGTCGTCGAAGCCGATCACCGCGACGTCGTCGGGGATCCGTCGCCCGGCGGCCCGCAGCACCTGCATCGCGCCGGCCGCCATCACGTCGGAGGCGCAGAACACGCCGTCCAACTCGGGCCTGCGGTCCAGGAGTTCGCGCATCGCGACCCGGCCGCCCTCCTCGGTGAAGTCGGCCAGGCCGACCAGTTCCTCGTCGTAGGCGTGGCCGGCCTCCTCCAGGGCCCGGCGGTAGCCGCCGAGGCGGGCCTGGGCGACCTCCATGTCGAGCGGGCCGGTGAGGGTGGCCACCCGGGTGCAGCCGCGCCGGAGCAGGTGGCGCACGGCCATCCGGGCGCCGCCGGCGTTGTCGGCGTGGACGTAGCTGAGCGGTTCGAGGTCGCTGCGGCGGCCGGCCAGCACGGAGGGGATCTCCAGGCTCTCCAGCAGCCCGGGCAGCGGGTCGTCGCGGTGCACCGAGACGACCAGGACGCCGTCGACGCGCTGGGCGGTCAGGTAGGCCGAGAGCCGGTCCCGCTCGCGCTGGTTGCGGACCAGGATCAGCAGCAGCTGCATGTCCGTCTCGGCGAGTTCGGCCGAGACGCCGCTGATGATGTCGGAGAAGTACGGCTCGGAGAACAGCCTGGTCTCGGCCTCGGGCACGACCAGCGCGATCGAGTCGGTGCGCGAGGTGACCAGGGTGCGGGCGGCCCGGTTGGGCACGTAGCCGAGTTCGGCGATGGCGGTCTGGACGGCTTCGCGGGCCTTGGCGCTGACCCGGGGGGAGCCGTTGATCACTCGGGAGACGGTGCCGCGGCCGACGCCGGCCAGCGCGGCCACCTCCTCCAGGGTGGGGCGCGCGGTGGCTCTGCCGCCGGCGCCCGGGTGGAGCGCGTCGGGGCGCTGTGCGGTCGGGCTCATCGCTACACCTCTCGGTCTCTGGGACGGACGGGACGGACGGGACGGACCCGGTGGACCCGCCCGGGCCCGTACGGACTGTTCATTGTGGCCGGTCCCGCCGCGTTTCCGACCATCCGGGGCGGTCCGGAGCGGTCCGGGGCCGACCCGGGCGGGAGCCCGGGAGCACCGGCGGCGGCGGTGACGGAGGTGGAAACGCTCCGGCAACGTTTATGTCACCACGTCTTGACACTCACCCCCGCGACACAGCAACCTTCCGGCATGCCAGCTGTGGGAGCGCTCCCACACTGTAGCCAAGATTCAGCGCACCAAGAACACCCACGAAGCTCTCGTTTCCCGCCCGGTCAGACCCGCGTCACACCCGCGCCAGACCAGCTCCAGACCCGCGTCACACCCGCTCCAGACCCGCGTCACACCCACGCCACACCCACGGAAGACACCCGGACAAAGGAGTTCGCCCCCATGCGCACCACCTCCCGCCCCCGCAGAGCAGCCGTCGCCGCCACCGCCGTGCTCGCCGCGTCCACCCTGCTGCTCACGGCCTGCTCGTCGAGCTCGGACAAGGGCGGCTCCACCGACGCCAACGGGAAGATCACCCTCAACGTCGGCGACTTCGGCACCTTCGGCTACGTGGAGGCCGGCCTGTACGACGAGTACATGGCCGCGCACCCGAACATCACCATCAAGTACGACACGGTCCAGGACGGCCAGAAGTACTGGGACGCGCTGACCACCCACCTGGCCTCGGGCAGCGGCCTGGCCGACATCCAGGCGGTCGAGGTCGGCTACATCGCGCAGGCCACCAACACGCTGGGCGACAAGTTCGTCGACCTCGGCAAGGCCGAGGGCGTCAACCCGGCCAACTGGCTGGACTGGAAGTCGAAGCAGGCCACCACCGCGTCCGGCTCGCTGATCGGCCTGGGCACCGACATCGGCCCGATGGCGATCTGCTACCGCACCGACCTGTTCCAGCAGGCCGGCCTGCCGACCGACCGCGCGGAGGTCGCGAAGCTGTGGGCGGGCGACTGGTCCAAGTTCGTCGAGGCGGGCAAGACGTACCAGGCCAAGGCCCCGGCCGGCACCTTCTTCACCGACTCCGCCTCGGGCCTGTTCAACGCCGCGCTGTCGGCCCAGCCCGAGCAGTACTCGGACGCCTCCGGCAAGCTCGTCTACAAGACCAGCGCCGGCGTGAAGACCGCCTGGGACCTCGCGGTCGCCGCCTCGCAGGCGAAGATCAGCGCCGGTCTGCGCCAGTTCCAGGACCCGTGGAACGCCGCGTTCGCCAACGCCAAGTTCGCCACCGTGGTCTGCCCGTCCTGGATGACCGGCATCATCAGCAAGTACTCCGGCGACTCCGGCAAGGGCAAGTGGGACGTCGCCGCCCCGCCGGTCGCCTCCAACTGGGGCGGCGCGTTCCTGACCGTCCCGAAGGCCGGCAAGCACACCAAGGAGGCCGCGGCGCTCGCCGCCTGGCTGACCGCGCCGGAGCAGCAGGCCAAGGTCTTCACCAAGGTCGGCAACCTGCCCTCGACCGTCGGCGGCCTGCAGCAGCCCGCCGTCCAGGGCGCCAAGCAGGAGTACTTCAACAACGCGCCGACCGGCCAGATCTTCGCCGCCGCCGCGCAGTCCATCAAGCCGGCGCCGATCGGCGAGCAGGACGGCAACGTGAAGACGATCATCACCGACAACGGCGTCCTCGACATCGAGGAGCACGGCACCGACCCGGCCAAGGCCTGGGCGAACGTGTCCAAGCTGATCGACGACAAGACCAGCAACTGATCCGGGCCGGCCGCGCGCCGGTAGCCGGTCCCTACTGCCCGGCCGGGTCCGCCCACCCGGCCGGGCGCCGTTCCGCCGCCCCTCGCCACCTCCGGGAAGGAAACCCCAAGTGGCCACCCACGTCCGCGCCGAGGCCCCGCCCGCGCGCCCCGCCTGGCGCTCCCGCCTGTACCGGTTCGACCTGAAGGCCTCCCCGTACGCCTTCATCGCCCCGTTCTTCCTCTGCTTCGCCGCCTTCGGCCTCTTCCCGCTGATCTGGACGGGCTGGCTGTCGCTGCACTACGTCGACCTGCTCAAGCCGGACGTGATGGAGTGGCGGGGCTTCGGCAACTACACCCGCCTGTGGTCGAACGACCAGTTCTGGACGGCGCTGCGCAACACCTTCACCATCGGCGTCATCTCGACCGTCCCGCAGCTGCTGACGGCGCTCGGGCTGGCCCACCTGCTCAACTACCGGATGCGCGGCCGGGGCTTCTTCCGGGTCGCGATCCTCGCCCCGTACGCCACCTCGATCGCCGCCGCGACCCTGGTGTTCGTCCAGCTGTTCAACCCGGACTACGGGTTCGTCAACTGGATGCTGGGCGCGGTCGGGCTCCACCCGAACTGGTACTCCGAGACCTGGCCCTCGCAGATCGCCATCTCCACCATCGTCACCTGGCGCTGGACCGGCTACAACGCGCTGATCTACCTGGCCGCGATGCAGGCGGTGCCGAAGGACCTGTACGAGGCGGCCAGCCTGGACGGGGCCAACCGCTGGCAGCAGTTCACCCGGATCACCGTCCCCTCGATCCGCCCGACGATCATGTTCACCATCATCGTCTCCACCATCGGCGCCACCCAGCTGTTCGGCGAGCCGATGCTGTTCGGCGGCGGCGTCGGCGTGTCCGGCGGCTCCGCGCACCAGTTCCAGACGCTCAGCCTCTACCTGTACGAACTGGGCTGGCCGTCGCGCCAGCTGGGCCGCGCCTCGGCGGTGGCCTGGACGATGCTGCTGCTCCTGCTGCTGCTCGGCCTGGCGCAGTACCTGATCACCCGTTACCGCAAGCGCCACGAGCTGGGAGGCTGACATGGCCGCCACCCTGTCCACCCCTTCCGCCCGCGGGGCGGTGCCCGCCGAGCAGGACCGCCCGCGCGGCCTGTTCCGCCGCGGGGCGGGCGACCACGACAAGGCGGGCCCGGTCGCCTACCTGCTGCTCGGGATCGCCGCCCTGGTCTCGCTGTTCCCGCTCTACTGGACCTTCGTCGCGGCCTCCAGCACCGGCGAGCGGGTCGCCCAGTCGCCGCCGCCGATGGTGCCCGGCGGCGAGCTGTGGACGAACATCACCACCGCCTGGGACCAGGCGGACATGGGCACCGCGCTGCTGAACTCCACCGTCGTGGCGGGCTGCGTGTCGCTGTCCACGGTGCTGTTCTCCACGCTGGCCGGCTTCGCCTTCGCCAAGCTGCGCTTCCGGGGCCGCAACGCGCTGCTGACCCTGGTGGTCGCCACCATGACCATCCCGCCGCAGCTCAGCGTCATCCCGCTGTACCGGATCGTCACGAAGCTGGACTGGGGCAACCACCTGCAGTCGGTGATCCTGCCCTCGCTGGTGGCCGCGTTCGGCGTGTTCTTCATGCGCCAGTTCCTGACCGAGGCGCTGCCGTTCGAGCTGATCGAGGCGGCCCGGGTGGACGGCGCGAACAGCCTGCGGATCATCTGGCACGTGGTGTTCCCGATCGCCCGGCCCGCGATGGCGGTGCTCGGCATGCTGGTGTTCGTGCAGTCCTGGAACGACTTCTTCTGGCCGTTCGTGGTGCTCACCCAGCAGAACCCGACCGTGCAGGTCGCGCTCTCCGCGATCGGCGGCGGCTCCGGCCACGACATCAACCAGGCCGTGATCATGACCGGTGCGCTCGTCGGCACCCTGCCGCTGCTGTTGATCTTCGCCGTTCTGGGGAAGCACATCGTGGGCGGCATCACCTCCGGCGCCGTCAAGAGCTGACCCGCCGGAAGACCGGATACACCGCCCTGTCCACCCTCGAACCATGGGAGCGCTCCCGTATGACCATGACCGATCGGCCCACAGCCGCCCACACCTCCGTGGCGGCCCCCCGGGTGGCCTTCCCGCCCGGCTTCGCCTGGGGCGCCGCCACCGCCGCCTACCAGATCGAGGGCGCCGCCGCCGAGGACGGCCGCACCCCCTCCATCTGGGACGCCTTCGCCAGGACCCCCGGCAAGGTGCTGAACGGCGACACCGGCGACGTCGCGGTGGACCACTACCACCGCTTCCGCGAGGACGTCCGCCTGATGGCCGACCTCGGCCTCACCTCGTACCGCTTCTCGCTCTCCTGGCCGCGGATCCAGCCGACCGGCCGCGGCCCGGCCGTCGAGCGCGGCCTCGACTTCTACCGGGCCCTGGTCGACACCCTGCTCGACCACGGCATCTCCCCGGTCGCCACGCTCTACCACTGGGACCTCCCGCAGGACCTGGAGGAGGCCGGCGGCTGGCCGGTCCGGGAGACCGCCCACCGCTTCGCCGAGTACGCGGCGCTGGCCGCCGGCGCGCTCGGCGACCGCGTCCCGGTCTGGACCACCCTCAACGAGCCCTGGTGCAGCGCCTTCCTCGGCTACGGCTCCGGCGTCCACGCCCCCGGCCGCACCAACCCGGCGGACGCGCTCAAGGCCGCCCACCACCTCAACCTCGGCCACGGCCTGGCCGTCGGCGCGCTGCGCGAGGTGCTGCCCGCCTCGGCGAAGGTCTCGGTCTCGCTCAACCTGCACCTGGTCCGCCCGCTCACCGACACCCCGGAGGACCGCGAGGCGGCCCGCCGGATCGAGGCGGTCGGCAACCGGGTCTGGACCGGCCCGATGTTCAAGGGCGGCTACCCCGAGGACCTCAAGGCCGACACCGCCCACCTGGTCGACTGGGACGAGCTGGTGCGCCCCGGCGACGAGGCGGAGATCGGCCGTCCGATCGACCTGCTCTGCCTCAACTACTACAACCCGACCGTCGTCTCGGCCCGCGCGCCGAGGCCGCGGGGAGCGCCGAGGCCGCCCGCAACGACGGCCACGGCGACAGCGAGTTCAGCTGCTGGCCGGGCTCCGAGGACGTGGTCTTCCACCTCGCCAACGACGACGTCACCGCGATGGGCTGGCCGATCGACGCCTCCGGCCTGACCGACTCGCTGGTCGGCATGCACCGCGACTTCGGCCTGCCGCTGATGGTCACCGAGAACGGCGCCGCCTTCGACGACGCGGTCGGCCCGGACGGCGAGGTCCACGACCCGGAGCGGGTCCGCTACGTCGAACTGCACCTGGCGGCCGTGGCCGAGGCGATCGCGGCGGGCGCCGACGTCCGGGGCTACTACCTCTGGTCGCTCCTGGACAACTTCGAATGGGCGTACGGCTACAGCAAGCGCTTCGGCATCGTCCACGTCGACTACGAGACCCAGCGGCGCACCCCCAAGACCAGCGCCCGCTGGTACGCGGAGGTGATCCGGCGCGGGGGGCTCGCCTGAACTCCCGCACGCCCGCCCGGTGTGACGGGGTGTGAGCGACGGGCGTGACCGCGGGGAGTCCCGCTCGTTCTCCCCTGGTGTGCGGACCAACCACGCGAAGCGACCGCGACGTTCGGACACCACCCGGCAGCGGTGGGGACGGCCCGGGGCACTGGCGGCGGGCGGCATGCTCGCCGCCCAGGTGCTGGGCCTCGGCCTCGGGGCGGCCGACGCCCGCGCCGCCGACACCGGGCACCCGCCGCACCACCCCGGCCGCGCCCTCGGCACCGCCGTCCGCCCCGGCTCGGACGATGGCGGACCGCTCGACGGGCCGGTCGACGAGGCGGTCGGTGCCGCCGGTACGGTCGGTGCCGTCGGCGCGGCCGGTGCCGTGGACGCCCTCGACCCGGTCGGCACCGCGAGCGGCGCGGGCGGTACGCTCCCCCTCGGCGCGGTCGGCGCCCGGCCGGTCCAGGGCCTCGGCGACACCCTCGGCCACCACCTCGGCACCGGCGAACTCCCGCTCCCCGGCCACCACGCCGACGCCTTCTCGCTCGCCGCCGGCCTGCTCTCCGGCGTCCCCCGCAGCCCCGCCCCGAGAACGGCCCCCGCGCCTCCCGCTCCGGCCCCGCGAACGGCCGCGACCCCGACGGGAGCACCGCCCCCGACGCCCCCGCGCCCACCGTCCCGGCCCAGCGCACCTCCGCCGACACCCCCGCCACCACCACCGCCGCGGCCCCGGCCACCGCCGCCCCCACCGAGCCCCGCACCCCGGCCCCCCGCCCCGCCCCGCCGCTCGGCACCCCGGCCCCGCACCCGCGCCCCCCACCCCCGACCGCGTCGCCCTCACCGCCGCCCCCACCCGCCCCGCCGGCGAGGGCACCGTCGCCGTCCTCCTCCCCATCGCGGCCGGCCTGCTGCTCACCGCCGCCGCCATGTACAAGCACCGCGGCCTCCCGGGCGGCGGCCACTGAACCCGGACGCCCACCCCGGCCCCTGGACCGTCGCCGACCTGCTCGCCCGGCCCGAGGACACCCGCCACCGCGTCGAACTCCTGGGCGGCTGCCTGCTGCTGAGCCCCCGCGAATCCGTCCCCCACCAGCGGGCCGCCGGCCGCCTCGCCGCCCTGCTGAGCGCCGCCGCGCCCGCCCGGTTCGAGGTGCTGACGGCCGTCAACGTGCTCGTCCCCGACGGCCTGTTGATCCCCGACCTGGTGATCGCCGACGCGGCCGCCGCCGGGGCGGGGGCCACCCTGCCCGCCGACGACGTGGTGGTCGCCGTCGAGATCGCCTCGCCGTCCACCAGGGTCATCGACCGCCGCACCGAGCCCGGCCTGTACGCCGCCGCCGGCATCCCGCACTACTGGCGGCTCGACCTCGACCCGCTGCCCGGCCTCCACCTCGGCCGGCTCGACCGGGACGGCGGCTACCTCGACCGCACCGTCCGGCCCGGCGAATCCACCGCCCTCACCGACCCGTTCCCGCTCGACCTCGATCCGGCCGCGCTGCGCCGCTGACCGCTGACCGGCGGGGGCCGTCAGTCGAAGGCCCTCGGCGGCGGGGCCGGGGACGGGACGGCGGTGCCGTCGGTGGCCGGGGCGGTGCCGGCCGTGAAGTCGGTGAGGTCGCGGCCGTGCAGCAGGCGGGCCTGGGCGGGGTCGGTGGCCAGGCGGCGGGTGAGTTCGGCGAGCGGGAGGGGGGTGTGGGCGGCCAGCAGGACGAGGTTGCCGAAGCGCTTGCCGCGCAGGACGGCGGGGTCGGCGATCAGGCAGAGTTCGGGGAAGACGGCCGCCAGGGTGGCGGCCTGGGCGCGGGCGAAGGCGAGCGGGCCGCCGTCGGTGATGTTGGCGGCGTAGTGGCCGCCGCCGGTGAGGGCGCGGGCGGCGTGGCGGGCGAACTCGACGGTGGCGCAGTGCGCGGGGACCCGGGCGCCGGCGAAGACGTCGGCGATGACCAGGTCGGTGGAGTCGTCGGGGGTGCGTTCCAGGACGGCGCGGGCGTCGCCGCCGCGGACCTTGATCTGCCAGCCCCGGTCGAGCGGCAGTTCGGCGCGGACCAGCTCGGTGAGCCCGGTGTCGATCTCGGCGACCTGCTGGCGGGAGCGCGGCCGGGTGGCGGCGGTGTAGCGGGCCAGGGTGAGCGCGCCGCCGCCGAGGTGCAGGGCGGTGAGCGGCTGCCGGGCGGGGGCGGCCAGGTCGATCAGGTGGCCGATCCGGCGCTGGTAGGCGAAGCCGAGGTGGCCGGGGTCGGCGAGGTCGACCAGGGACTGCGGCGCGCCGTCGAGGAGCAGCTGCCAGGCGTGCGGCCGGTCGCGGTCGGGGCGGAGCTCGGCGGTGCCGGAGGCGACGGCCGCGGTGAGCGGGCCCTGGCTGTGCGCGCGGCCGGGGACGGCGGGGGTGGTGCGTGGACGGCCCATGGCCCCATTATCCGGTGCCCGCCCCGGAGCGGCCGCCGGTCGGGGTCGCGCGCCGTCGCACCGCGGGCAGGGCGGCGGAGGGCCCACCGGCGAGGGGGTGCGACGGTGGGTGACGGGCGCTGCCCGCTGCGGGGTCGGGCGTTCCGCCCGCTGAGACGACGGTTGCATGCCAACTGCCGTTTCGGGCAGGTTCTCTGATGAGGCGTCAGGCAGCGCCCGGACGCGCTCAGAGCGGGCCGAGACCGCCCGCGGTGAGGGTGGTGGCGGCTTCGCAGAGCGCGGAGCGCAGCACCCAGGCGTCGGTGGGGCGCGGGTACGGCTGGGAGCCGGAGGGCGGGATGATCCAGCGCGGGTCGGTGGGCGGGAGCAGCTCGGCCCCCGGGGTACAGGCGGAGCCGGACAGGTGCCAGCGCAGCGCGGTGCCGGCCGGGACCAGGAAGGCGATCGCGCTGCCGGAGGCGGTCTGCTGGACGGCCCCGCAGGCGCGCCGCAGCCGGAGGATGTCGACCGCCTCCAGGCCGTGCCGGACCTGGACGGTGACGGTGTCGTACTGGACGACGCGGGCGGCCGAGCTCACGGGCGCGGGGGCCGGCGGCGCGGGGCTCGGCGGCGCGGCGGGGACGGCCGGCCGTCGGTACTGGGGAACTCCGGTGGCCATGGGGGACCTCCTGTCGCCTCGGGTCGCGCGGAAACCGGATGGTGCTCCGCCACCCGGTCGTGCGACGGGGGCCCGGTGCGGGAGGGGGCCCGCACCGCCGGTGTCCATGTACCAGGACAACGCGGGACCGGGCGTCCAGGCCACGGCCTCCGATACAGCAAGCCATGGCATTTCATGGCACAACGCGGCAACTAGGTCCGTATTGTCCGCAATTGACCCACCTACTCCTCGCAACTCGCCGTGTTCGCGCGGTGACTGCCGGTACTGTCGTGGCGACGCGGCGGCCCTCCCCCCAGGGGCCGGCGCGACCACCCCGGCACGACCTCGGAGTGCAGCATGGCAGCCACGCGAACCGGCGGGCCCCGTCCGGTGCCCGTCCCCAACCAGGCGATGCGCGAGCTGCGCGGCGCCCTCTCGCCGGGGGAGTTCGCCACCCTGGTCCGCCGGGCCGCCCGGGAGATCGGCGAGCACGTGTCCTGCGACGCGCGCTACGTCGGACGGGTCGAGTCCGGCGAGATCCGCTGCCCCAACTACGCGTACGAGCGGGTGTTCCGGCACTTGTGGCCGGAGAAGTCGCTGGCGGAGCTCGGGTTCGCCCCGCGCACGGCGGTCCGCCGCCGGGCGCCGGCCACCGAACCGTCCGTCCCGGCGCACCCGCCGGACGCCCCGCTCCGGTCTGACGAGGAGAACGACGACGTGCTTCGCCGTACGTTCCTGAACGGCGGTCCCACCGCCCTGGCGGCCGTGCTCGGCCTGGACCAGGCCCCGCCCTCCGCCGCCGCCCCGCTGCCCGCGGCCCCGCCCCGGGCGGAGCGCCGCCGGATCGGCGCGGCCGAGGTGGAGGGCGTCGAGCAGGCGGTCCGCGACATCCGGCTGCTGGACGACGCGCACGGCGCGGACACCCTGTTCGAGCTGGCCGGGCAGTCGCTGCGCAGCGCCTACGTGCTGCTCAACGACGGCGAGTACAACGCCGCGACCGAGCGCCGGTTGCAGGGCGGGGCGGGCGAACTCGCCATCTCGGTGGGCTGGTTGGCCCACGACTCGAACCGGCTGACGGACGCCAGGTCGTTCTACTCGGAGGCGCTGGCCACCGCCCGGATGGCCCGCGACCCGCACCTGGAGGCGCACGTGTTCAGCAACAGCGCCTTCCTGGCCCGGGACGCCGGACGCCCCCGGGAGGCGCTGCGGGCCGCCCAGGCCGGGCAGGCCGCGGCGGACGGGCTGGGCTCGGACCGGCTGCTGTCGCTGCTGGCGCTGCGCGAGGCGGGCGGTTGGGCGCTGCTCGGCGACCGGTCGGCCTGCGAGCGGGCGCTGGCCCGGGCGTACGCGCTGTTCGACCGGGGCGGGCGGCCGGACGACCCGGAGTGGATGTCCTTCTTCGGCGAGGCCGAACTGGCCGGGCAGGAGGCGCAGTGCTGGTCGGCGCTGGGCGAGTGGGACCGGGCCAGCGTCCGGGCCGAGCGGGCGATCGGCCTCCAGGAGCCGCACTTCGTGCGCAACCGGGTGCTGTACACCGCCGAGTTGGCGCACGACCGGCTGGGCCGGGGCGACCTGGCGGGCGCGGCCGAGCACGGCGCGGCGGCGGTGGCGCTGCTCGACCGGGTCCGGTCCGCGCGGGTCCGCGGCATGCTGGCGCGGACCGCGGACCGGTTGCGCGGCCACGCCGCCGTGCCGGAGGTCCGGGACTTCCTGGACGGCTACGACGCGGCGGCGGCCTGAGCGGGCGTCAGCACCCGGGCGGACGTCAACGCCCGGGCGGACGCGAACACCCGGGCGGGAGTCCGCGCTTGGGCAGGCGTCCGCGCTTGGGTGGACGTCAGCGCCCGCGCGGAGGCGGACACCCGGCCGGGCGTCAGTGCCCCAGCCGCTCCAGGTGGCTGTGGTCGTTCCAGATCTCGACGGCGGGCAGCCCGTACTCCCAGGACAGCACGCAGAGCGCGGCGGTGCCGAGCTTGAGGCGCTGGGCGTACTCGGCGGGCAGGCCGAGCCAGCGGGCGGCCAGGATGCGCAGCAGGTGGCCGTGGGCGAACAGGACGACGTCGCGGTCCGCGCAGTGCATCGTGGTGGTGTCGGGGTCGGGCGTGCCGTGCTCCGCGTTGAGTTCGGCGAGGAAGCCGTCGACCCGGCCGGAGACCTGGGCCAGCGTCTCGCCGCCGGGCACGCCGTCGCGCCAGATCAGCCAGCCGGGCTGGTCGGTCTCGCGGATCTCGGTGCCGGTGCGGCCCTCGTACTGCCCGTAGTCCCACTCCAGGAGTTCGGGGCGGACGGTGGCGCGGTCGCCGAAGCCGGCGAGTTCGGCGGTCTCCCGGGCCCGGGAGAGCGGGCTGGTGTAGACGGTCGCGTCGGGCAGGCCGTTCCACGGGGCGCGGGCGAGTCGTTCGCCGAGGGCGCGGGCCATGGCGCGGCCCTCGTCGGTGAGCGGGACGTCGGTGCGGCCGGTGTGGCGGCCGGTGGCCGACCAGGAGGTCTCGCCGTGGCGGACCAGCACGATGCGGGCGGGCATGCGGGGTACCTCGTTCGGAAGGGTGCGGTTCACTGGCCCCGCCGTCGAGGGCCACCGCCCCATGATCCCCCACCCGACCCACCGGACCGACCTCCGGGCTCCGCGTTGTCGGCTGCGGATGCGAGACTGGGCCGCACCATGAACGTCTCGCACCTGGGGCAGGCCACCCCGCCGCTGCGGCGGCTCTCCGAGCTGCGCGGCCCGGCGCCGCAGCGCAGCCTCGACGCCCGGGCCCTCGCCGCCCTCGCCGCCAATCCGGGGTGCCGCCGCCGCGCCCTGCTGGACGCCGCCGGCGTCGACAAGCCCGCGCTCGCCCGGCAGTTGGGGCGTCCCGCGCCGTTCGGCCAGTCGCCGTTCGCGATCCGCCGCGGCCTGCAGTTCGAGTCCCGGTTGAAGCGGGACGGCTACGCGGTGCTGCTCGATCCGCTGCGCCGCCGGCTGGGCGTGGCGGCGGACGAGGCGTCCTCGCCCGCCGTGCCGGACCTGCTGCCCGCGGCGGCCCCGGCGGTCCGCGCGGAGCGGACGCTGGCGGCGCTCGCCGAGGCCGCGGCCGATCCGGCGGCCTGGACGCTGCTGGACCACCCGATGCTGCGGCTGGACGTGGCGGGCAGCCCGGCCTACCTGGAGCCGGACGCGCTGGTGGTGCACGCCGGGCGGTGCACCGTGGTGGAGATCAAGTCCTTCCCGGTGCTGGACGGTTCGGCCGATCCGGCGCACGTCGGCGCGGCGGCCCGGCAGGCCGCGGTGTACGTGCTGGCGCTGCAGGAGGCGGCGGCCCGGCTGGCCGGCCGGCCGCTGTCCAGCGATCCGTACGCCGTCCAGGAGCTGCCGGGGGCACCGGAGTTGACGGTGCTGCTGGTCTGCCCGAAGGACTTCTCCGCGCAGCCGGTCGCCGTCCCGGTCGACGTGCGGCGCGAACTGGCGACCACCCGGCGGCAGTTGTCCCGGATGACCAGGATCGAGCAGCTGCTGGCGGCGCTGCCCGAGGGGGTGACCTTCGACCTGGCCCGGGACGACACGGGCGCGCCGACCCGGCCGGTCGGGGAGCTGACGGAGGCGGTCGACGCGGTGCCCGCCGCGTACGCCCCGGAGTGCATCTCCACCTGCGAACTGGGCTTCCACTGCCGGGCGCAGGCGCGCTGCGCGGGCGCGGTGGAGCAGTTGGGCCGCGGGGTGCGCGGCGAGCTGGGCGCGCTGCGCACCGTCGAGGAGGCGCTGGCGGCGGCGGAGTCCGGGGCTGCGGCGGGCCCGGAGCCGGAGCCGGCGGCCGAGTCGGGCCTGGACGAGGCGTCCGAGCGGCTGGCGTACGCGGCCCGGCTGCGGGCCGAGGCGCTGGCGTCGGCGGGGGGCGCGCGGTGAGCCTGCTGTCCACGCTGGCCCGGTTGGAGGCGGTGCGGGCGCAGCGGGCGCAGCCGTTGGCGACGGTGCGGCACCGGCACCTGTCGGAGCGTCCGATGGTGCTGGTGCCGTTGGCGGCCGCGGGCGAGGCGGGGGCCCCGCTGGCGGTGCTGCTGGGCACCGACCGGGAGGCGCCCCGGCTGCACTTCGTGCCGCAGCCGCTGAACCGCACCCAGCGTTCGGAGTTCCTGGCCGCGGTGGCCCGGGACGTGGTGCCGTACCTGGAGTCGTTCGGGGACGAGGTGGAGCTGCTGGAGGGCTCCGAGAAGGACCCGGTGAGCGGCGAGAAGGTGCCGGTGGTGCGGGAGTTGTGCGCGGACGCGCCGCAGCTGGTCGTGCCGAACGCGGGGGGCGTCGCGCACCTGGCGCTGCTGGGCCGCTCCACCCGGTTCCGCCGCACGGCGCAGGACCCGGACCCGGGCGAGTACCCGGCGCCGACCGAAGTCCCTCTGCTGGGGCGCTGGTTGACGCACCTGACGGACCGGGCGCAGGTGCCGGGCTCCTCGATGCTGCTGACCGTGACCGGTCTGCTGGCGCGGCACTGGGCGACCGGGCAGAGCAACCTGGAGGACCAGCACCTGGCGGCCCGGCTGGCCTGGCACCTGCCGCCGTCCGGGCTGGAGCCGGCCGCCACCGGGGCGGCGGCGGCCGAGTGGGTGGAGTCGGCGCGGGACGGCGACGGCCTGCTGCTGCACCCGCCGGCCGGTCCGACCACCGATCCGAAGTTCGACGAGCGGGTGCTGGCCCCGGCGATCCTGCGGCACGACGCGGCGGTCGCGGTGCGCGAGCGGGCCGAGGCCGCCCGGGACGGCGCGGAGTCCCGCCGGGCGGCGGTCCTGGTCGAGCAGGCGCGGGCCGAGCTGGCCCGGGTGCTGCGCGCGGCGACGCTGCCGACCTGGCACGACGTCTGGCGCGGCCTCGACCTGCTGCGGGCGCTGCCGGCGGCCGGGCACCTGCCGGAGCGCTGGGAGGGCGACCGCTGGTCGTTCACCATGCACCGGGACCGGGTGGCGGCGGGCGAGCCCCCGCAGCCGCGCCGGGACGACGCGGTGACGGCGGCCCGCAAGCTGGCCCAGCGCGAGCGCGAGCAGGCGAGGTTGGAGATCCAGGAGTCGCTGGACGACCCGCTGGCGATGGCGGAGCGCCGGCTGTCCGGCGAGGCGTTCGCCGGCGAGGTGGTGGACGTCGTCCCGGAGTGGTCGGCGGGCCGCTCCCCCAAGCCGCGCCCGCTGCTGATGGTGCGCACCGACGACCGTCCGCACGCCGATCCGGGCCGCGAGCTGCACCGGGCGCACGCGGAGCCCGCCCAGCGGGCCGAGGTGGTCTCGGCCGCGCCGGGCGAGGTGGTGGTGCGGCTGCTGTCCGGGATGGGGCGTCGCCGGGAGCCGGAGCCGGGCAGCGTGCCGGAGCCGGGCACGGCCGTGGTGTTCACCCTGTTCGAGTTGGCGCCCCGGCAGTCCGCGCCGCTGCCGGACCCGGCGGACACGCCGTGGACGCACGGCGGCCCCCCGGTGGCCGTCGAGGAGGTGTCGGCCGGTGCGGACGAGTGGGAATGATCAGCGCATGGACCTTTCCGGAGCGCCGGTGACCGGCCGTCAGACCTCCTCCCCCGCCGCCGGGCCGGCCCCGGGCGAGGCCGCCGACCGGGCCGTCGCGGGCATCCTGGACGCCGTGGTGCGTCCGGCGCCGGGCGCGCCGCGCGGCGTGGTGGTGGACTCCCCGCCGGGCGCAGGCAAGTCGACGCTGGTGGTGCGGGCGGCCCGCGAGCTGGTCGGCGCGGGCGAGCGGCTGATGATCGTGGCCCAGACCAACAGCCAGGTCGACGACCTGGTCGACCGGTTGGCGGCCAAGGCCCCCGGGATCACCGTCGGCCGGCTGCACGCGAGCGACGCGCGGCCCGCGCCGGAGGCGCTGCGGCACCCGAACGTCACCGCGAAGGACAAGGTCGCCGACCTGCTGGAGCAGGACGTGGTGATCTCCACCGCGGCGAAGTGGCAGTGGGTGCGGACCGAGCAGCCCTGGCGGCAGGCCATCGTGGACGAGGCGTACCAGATGCGTTCGGACGCGCTGCTGGCCGTCGCCCGGCTCTTCGAACGGGCGCTGTTCGTCGGCGACCCGGGCCAGCTCGACCCGTTCACCGTGGTCGGCACCGACCAGTGGGCGGGGCTGTCCTACGACCCGTCCTCCTCCGCGGTGGTCACCCTGCTGGCCCACAACCCGGCGATCCGGCCGCACCGCCTGCCGGTCTCCTGGCGGCTGCCCGCCTCGGCGGCGCCGCTGGTGTCCGCCGCGTTCTACCCGTACACGCCGTTCCGCTCCGGCACCGGCCCGGGCGACCGCACCCTGCGGCCGGGGCTGCGCGGGACGGTTCGGCGGTGGACGCGGCGATCGACGAGGCGGCGAGCAGCGGCTGGGCGCTGCTGGAGCTGCCCGCCCGGCACACCGTCCGCACCGACGCCCAGGCGGTCGCCGCCGTCGCGGCCACCGTCCGCCGCCTGCTGGAGCGCGAGCTGACCGCGCACTCCGAGCAGGGCAGCGCCCCGCTCACCGCGGGCCGGGTCGCGGTCGGCACCGCGCACCGGGACCAGGCCGCCGCGGTGCGCGCCGAACTGGCCCGGCTCGGCGTCCCGGTCGACCCGGCGGCGGGCGAGGCGGTGACGGTCGACACGGCGAACCGGCTGCAGGGCCGCGAGTACGACGTGACGGTCGTGCTGCACCCGCTCTCCGGCCGCCCCGACGCCACCGCGTTCCACCTGGAGACCGGTCGGCTCTGCGTCCTGGCCTCCCGCCACCGGCACGCCTGCATCGTGGTCGCCCGGGCCGGCATCCCCGAGCTGCTCGACGACCACCCGGCCACCGAGCCGGTCCAGCTCGGCGTCGCCGTCAAGTTCCCGGACGGCTGGGAGGCCAACCACGCGGTCCTCGCCCACCTCGCCCACCACCGCGTCCGGCTCTAGCCGCCGAACGCCGCCGAATGCCGCCGAATGCCGCCAAACGCCGCCAAACGCCGCCGAGCCGAATGCCGCCGGGGGCGTGCGGAGCCACCCGTACGCCCCCGGCGGGGAATAGCGCTCGTGGGCGCACCGTTCCGGTTCTGGCGGTCCGCGCGCGACAATGGACGGCGGCCGTCTTTCCCCTGTCACCCCCGGAGGTGCCCCGTCATGCCCGACTCGCATCCGCAGGCGTCCGACCAGGGCGGTTCGCCGACTCCGGCGGTCGTCCCGCCGGTGCCGGGGCCGGCCCGGCGGTTCCGTCCGGCTCAGCTGATCTTCGAACCGGAGGGCGCAGCGCCCGAGCCGGAACGGTTCTTCGACCTGGAGTCGATCGACGACCCGTCCGAACTGCTGTCGCGTTCCACCGAGTTGGCCCTGGCGTTCCGGGCCGCGGCGGAGCGGGCGACGGACTTCCAGGCGCTGGCCGCCGCCCAGCTCGCCGATCCGCGCCGGTTCGACGCGCTCTCCGCGGAGCAGATCGCCGAGCGGGCGGACTGGACGCCGGACTACGCGGTGAAGATGGTCGAGTACGGCCGGTCGCTGCAGCGCCGCGGCCCGGAGGAGTAGGGCCCGTCGAGGAATGGGGCCCGTCTTCGAACCCCCGCCGCCGGCTCCGCCAGGCCACTGGCATATGCGGCGGGCGATGGTACGCCCGGACCCCCGCCGCTGTCCGGCGAACGCCGTTTTCGGCGCGCCCGGCCGCGCCGCCGGGCCACCCTGGCCGGGTGGACATCTGGACCTATCAATCGGTGGAGTACGTCAGCGTCGCCGGGGAGGCGTGGCTCGCCTCCGCCAGCGAGTACCCGAGCAGCATGCGCGCGCTGTGGGAGGCCCGCCCGTGGGCGCCCGCGGTCCTGCCGTGCGGCCGGGTCTTCGACGTGATCAGCCTGCCGGCGGTGTTCGGCCGCCGGGTGCTGGACGAGCTGTGGACCTCGGGCCCGGGCTGCGGCCCGGTGGCGACGTACCGGGGCCGGACGCTGCTGTTCGTGCAGCCGGGGACGGCGGCCCGGCTGCGGACCCTGCTGGCCTGGGAGGAGTGGGCCCGGGACGTGCCGCCGCTGCTGTGCCACGGCCCGGGGGACGCGATCACGGTGCCGCCGGTGCAGCGGGCGATCGACGAGCCGGAGTCCTCGTCCGGCCGGTGGATCGTCGCGCCGGACACCGGCGAGCCCTGGCTGCCGGGCGCCTCGGTGGTGCTGTGGGCGTGCGTCCGGGCGGCGCGCGGCCGCACCCGGGAGGCGGGCGACCCGGGGTCGAACGCGCGCTGAACGGGGGGTGCCGTCCGGGCCGGAATCGATTTGAGCCCCGGCCCCGGCCGCTGCTAGAGTCTTCCACGTCAGCAGGCGCCGCTAGCTCAGTTGGTTAGAGCAGCTGACTCTTAATCAGCGGGTCCGGGGTTCGAGTCCCTGGCGGCGCACCGACAGCGAAAGGCCCCCTTCACCGGGGGGCCTTTCGCGTTGCGCCGCGCACCCGGAGGGTGTGTAAAGGGCTGCTAATGTCCGGGTCATGGGGTCCGACGATCTTCACTCCGACTGGGCCGCCTGGCTCGACGCGGAGCTCGCCGAGGCCGAGGCGGCCGCCCTGCGCGCGCACCGGCGGGAGCGGCGCAGACGGGGTCTGGGCCGCGCGCTGGCCTGGACGGGCGCGGTGACGCTGGCGGCCGGCCTCGGCTTCGGGCTGGTGTACACGGCGCAGCACGGCCCGGCCCCGCGCCCGGCGGTCTCCGCCTCGCCCAGCCCGGCGGGCTAGTCCACCTCGTCCGGCCGGTCCGCCCCATCGGCCCCGTCGGCCCCGTCGGCCTCGTCCGCCCGGTCCAGCAGGACGACCACCAGCCGGCGGGGCCCGTGGACGCCCTTGACCCGGATCATCTCGATGTCGGCGGTGGCGGACGGCCCGCTGACGAAGGTGAGCGGCCGGGCCGGGTCGAGCCGGGCGAGCGCGCCGGGCAGCGCGGAGCGCACCTGTTCGGCCCGGACCACGCACACGTGCAGGTCGGGCAGCAGGGTGGCGGCGCGGCGCCCCTGGGCGGGTCCGCCGTCGAGGACCAGGGTGCCGGAGTCGGCGACGGCGACCGCGCAGGCCGTCAGGACGGCGTCGGTGGCGTCGAGTTCGGCCTTCCCGAGCGGCGGCCGGTCGGCGCGCACCTCGCCGTCCCACCCGGCGGGCAGCCACCCGGCGGGCAGCCCGTCCGGGACGACGAGGCTGCGGGCGCCCTCGTCCGCGAGCGCCCGGGCGACGGCGGGGCCGGGGTCCGCGGCGCGCAGCACGGTGGCGCCGTACTCGGCGAGCCGTTCGGCGAACAGCGCGAGCACGGCGGGCCGGTCGTCGGGGTCGAGGCCGGGGGCGTGCCGGAGGTAGTCGCGGGGCGGTTCGGGGGCGAGCGGGACTGCGGCGGCGCGGATGCGGCGCAGGATCTCGTCCCGGGCGGTGCCGGTCATGCGTGTTCTCCTCGGTTGCGTGCGGCCTGCCGTCCGTCGGGTTCGTCCCGTCCGCCGGGTCCGCCCCGACTACCACGCTCGTCCCGGCCGCCGGACCCGCCCCGACCGCCGCGCTCGTCCCGTCGTCCGGCGCGCTCGTCCCGTCCGCCGGACCCGTCCCGTCCGGCGCGCTCGTTCCGCTTCCACCAGCCGCGGAAGGACTCCCCCGGGATCTCGGGCAGCGCCCGGTTGTCGGTCCAGCCGCCGAGCGGGCCGGGCAGTGCGGCGCGCCGGGGCAGCAGCGGTCCGACCAGTCCGGCGCCCTTCACGGCGGCCTTCCACACCGCGGGGCGCGCCATCACCGCGCCGACGGTGTTCAGCGCGGCCCGTTCCACCGGGTGCCGTCCGCCGTCGGCGACCTGGGCGCGCAGGTCGAGCAGCACGTCGGTGAACCGGATCCGCACCGGACAGACCTCGTTGCAGGCGCCGCACAGCGTGGAGGCGTACGGCAGGGAGGCGGTCTGCGCGTCGTCGAGGCCCTTGAGCAGCGGGTTGAGGATCGCGCCGATCGGCCCGGGGTAGACGGAGCCGTAGGCGTGGCCGCCGGTGCGCTCGTAGACGGGGCAGGTGTTCATGCAGGCGCCGCAGCGGATGCAGCGCAGGGCCTGTCGGCCGACCGGGTCGGCGAGGGCGCGGGTGCGGCCGTTGTCGACCAGGACGAGGTGGACGTCGCGCGGTCCGTCGCCGTCCGTGGTGCCGGTCCAGGTGCTGGTGTAGGGGGCCATCCGCTCGCCGGTGGCGTTGCGGGCCAGCAGTTGCAGGAAGACTTCGAGGTCCTGCCAGTCGGGGACGGTCTTCTCCAGGCCGACGACGGAGATCAGGGTGTCGGCGAGGGTGAGGCACATCCGGCCGTTGCCCTCGGACTCGACGACCACCAGGGTGCCGGTCTCGGCGACCACGAAGTTGGCGCCGGAGACGGCGACCTTGGCGCCGAGGAACTTCTCCCGCAGGTGCAGCCGGGCGGCTTCGGCGAGTTCGGCGGGGTCGTCGGTGAGCCCGTCGGGGGCGGGGCGGCCGTGCCGGCCCATCTCGCGGGCGAAGATGTCGCGGATCTCGCTGCGGTTGCGGTGCAGCGCGGGGACGACCACGTGCGAGGGCAGGTCGTCGCCGAGTTGGACGATGGTGGCGGCGAGGTCGGTCTCCCGGGCGTTGATCCCGGCGGCCTCCAGGGCCGCGTCGAGGCCGATCTCCTCGGTCAGCATCGACTTGACCTTGACGATCTCGCGCTCGCCGGTGGCCCTGACCAGGTCGGTGACGATCCGGTTGGCCTCGGCGGCGTCGCGGGCCCAGTGCACGGTGCCGCCGGCCGCGGTGACCTTCTCCTCGACCTGGAGCAGGTACCGCTCCAGGTCGGCCAGCACCCGGTCCTTGATCGCGGCGGCGCTGTCGCGCAGTTGCTCCCAGTCGGGGCGTTCGGCGGCCAGGACGGCCCGCTTGCCCCGGATGGTGTGGGTGGCGCGGCGGACGTTCTCCCGCAACTGCCGGTTGTCGACCTCGCGTTCGGCGGCCTCCGGGAACGCGGGCCAGCCCAGGAACGACCTCGTCATCGCACGGCCTCCACCACCGGGACGCCGGGCAGCGGCCCGTCCTGGGCGGTGCGGGCCAGGATCTCCACCAGGTGCAGGGTGCGCACCCGGTGGCCGTCCTTGGTGAGCCGGCCGCCGATGTTCATCAGGCAGGAGTTGTCGACGGCGGCCAGCACGGGTGCCCCGGTCTCCAGGACGTGCCGGGCCTTGTCGCCGTTCATCGCGCCGGAGACCGCCGGGTTCTTCACCGAGAAGGTGCCGCCGAAGCCGCAGCACTCCTCCTGCGCGGGCAGTTCGACGAAGTCGATGCCGTCGACGGCGCGCAGCAGCCGGTAGGGCCGGTCGCCCAGCCGGGTGGCCCGCAGGCTGTGGCAGGTGGGGTGGTAGGTGACCCGGTGCGGGAAGTGCGCGCCGACGTCCTCGACGCCCAGCCGGTCGGTCAGGTACTCGGTCAACTCGACTACCCTGGGGGCGAGTTCGGCCACCTCCCGGGCCAGTCCGGGGTCGCCGACGGCGGCCAGGGGGTACGCCTCGGCGGGCATCCCGGCGCAGGAGGCGGAGGGGACGACGATCTCCTCGTAGCCGCCGAAGGTGTCCACGAAGTACCGGGCGAGCCGGGCGGTCTCCCGGCGGTAGCCGGTGTTGAAGTGCATCTGTCCGCAGCAGCTCTGGCCGGGCGGGAAGTCCACCTCCACGCCCAGCCGGCGCAGCAGGGTGACGGCGGCGCGGCCGGTGCCGGGGAAGAGGGTGTCGTTCAGGCAGGTCACGAACAGGGCGGTCCGGGAGCGGGGGGCGTTCGGAGGCATGCCCGCATCATAGATGCAAGCTTAGATGCAAGCTAGCAGGCGTGGCAGAATGACGGCGTGAGCGACCCCGCCCTCCCCACCGCCGATCACGCCCTCGCCGGCGCCGACCCCGGCCGGCCCACCGCCGACGCCGCCCTCCCACCGCCGACCGGGCCTACCGGCACGTCCGCACCCGCCTGCTGGACGGCAGCTGGCCCGGCGGCACGCTGCTCTCCGAGGGCGTCGTCGCCACCGAGCTCGGGCTCTCCCGCACCCCCGTCCGCGAGGCGTTCCTGCGCCTGCAGTCCGAGGGCTTCCTGCGCCTGTACCCCAAGCGCGGCGCCCAGGTCGTCCCGATCGCCCCGGGCGAGGCCCGCGACGTCCTCGCCGCCCGGGTGCTGTTCGAGCACGCCGCCGTCGACACCCTGGCGGCCCGCGGCCCCGCCGCGCTGGCGGCCGCCGCCGCGGAGCTGCTGGCCGCCTGCGAGCACCGCGACCCGCACCCCGTCGAGGCCGGCCGGCACTTCCACCTCACCCTGCTGCGCGCCGCCGGGAACCCCGTCCTGACCTCCCTCTACGAGACGCTCTGGGACCGGCAGGTGCGGATCTCCGCCACCGCGACGGCCTCCCCCGCGCACGCGGAGCGGGACCACGCCGAGCACCTGGCGCTGGCCCGCGCCCTGGCCGTCCCCGACCCGGCGCTGGCCCGCGAGCTGGTCACCGCGCACGCCGACTCCCTGCTGGCCCGGGTCACCTGAGGCACCCGGAGCACGCGAAGCCCGGGCACGCGAAGGGGACGGCCGGAGCCACCGGCCGTCCCCACGCTCTCTCTCCTGCCGAGCACCGGCAGGGGCCCTACTCCCGGCCGCGCAGCTCGCGGTAGCGGCCGACCAGGTGGGCGGTGGAGGCGTCCAGCGCCTCGGTGCCCTCGCCGGTGAGCAGCACGGGCTCGATCTTCTTGGCCAGCACCTTGCCGAGTTCGACGCCCCACTGGTCGAAGGAGTCGATGTCCCACACCGCGCCCTGGACGAACACCTTGTGCTCGTAGAGGGCGATCAGCTGGCCGAGGACGTGCGGGGTCAGCTCGGGGGCCAGGATGGTGGTGGTCGGGTGGTTGCCGCGGAAGGTCTTGTGCGGCACGAGTTCGGCGGGCACGCCCTCCGCGGCGACCTCCTCCGCGGTCTTGCCGAAGGCCAGCGCCTGGGTCTGGGCGAAGAAGTTGGCCATCAGCAGGTCGTGCTGGGCGACCAGGCCGGGCTGGAGGTCGGCGACCGGCCGGGCGAAGCCGAGGAAGTCGGCGGGGATGACCTTGGTGCCCTGGTGCAGCAGCTGGTAGTACGCGTGCTGGCCGTTGGTGCCGGGGGTGCCCCAGACCACCGGGCCGGTCTGCCAGGAGACCGGGTTGCCCTCGCGGTCCACGGACTTGCCGTTGGACTCCATGTCGAGCTGCTGGAGGTACGCGGTGAACTTCGACAGGTAGTGCGAGTACGGGAGCACGGCGTGCGACTGGGCGTCGAAGAACGCGCCGTACCAGACGCCGAGCAGGCCCAGCAGCAGCGGGACGTTCTCCTCCGCGGGGGCGGTGCGGAAGTGCTCGTCGACCAGGTGGAAGCCGGCCAGCATCTCGCCGAACCGCTCCGCGCCGATGGCGATCATCAGCGAGAGGCCGATCGCGGAGTCGAAGGAGTAGCGGCCGCCCACCCAGTCCCAGAACTCGAACATGTTGGCGGTGTCGATGCCGAAGTCGGCGACGCCCCGGGCGTTGGTGGAGAGCGCCACGAAGTGCTTGGCGACGGCCTCCTCGCCGGCGCCGAGCCCCTCCAGCAGCCAGTCGCGGGCGGCGACCGCGTTGGTGACCGTCTCGATGGTGGTGAAGGTCTTGGAGGCGACGATGAACAGCGTCTCGGCGGGGTCCAGGTCGCGGACCGCCTCGTGCAGGTCGGCGCCGTCGACGTTGGAGACGAAACGGACCGTCAGGTCGCGGTCGGTGTAGGACCGCAGCACCTCGTAGGCCATCGCGGGGCCGAGGTCGGAGCCGCCGATGCCGATGTTGACGACGTTGCGGATGCGCTTGCCGGTGTGGCCGGTCCACTCGCCGGAGCGCACCCGGCCGGAGAAGGCCGCCATCTTGTCGAGGACGGCGTGCACGGCGGGCACCACGTTCTCGCCGTCGACCTCGACGACGGCGCCGCGCGGGGCGCGCAGCGCGGTGTGCAGGACGGCGCGGTGCTCGGTGGTGTTGATCTTCTCGCCGCGGAACATCGCGTCGCGCAGCTCGGCGACGCCGGTGGCGGCGGCCAGTTCGCGCAGCAGGTCCAGGGTGCGGTCGGTGACCAGGTGCTTCGAGTAGTCGACGAAGAGGTCGCCGACCTGCAGGGTGTAGCGCGTGCCGCGGTCGGGGTCGGCGGCGAACAGCTCGCGCAGGTGCTGTTCGCCCAGCTCTGCCCGGTGCTTCCCCAGCGCGGCCCACTGCGGGGTGCGGTCCAACGGGGTCCGGCCGTTGGCGGGGGTGTCCGACATCGGTTGCTCCTAGCGTCGTCGGGTGCAGATACCGGCTGGTTCCGGCGGGAGGGTGGCGCCGGGCCCGGCGGGTACGGGTGCCGGCGCCGTCGACGGCCTCGCCCGCCTCCAACCCTATGCCCTGGATGCGGCCGGGCAGTGCTGCACCGCGAGCGGTCGACGGGACGTCACTTCCGGGCCGACTGGAGGTCGAGCGCGCGCAGCACCCGGTCGGCGACCTCGGGGTCGGCGCCGGCCTCGCCGCGGGCGACCAGCACCTCGCGGCGGGAGGCGGCGATCATCTCCTGCTCGATCGCGAACGCCTGCCGCCACTGCTTGCCGCGGCGCTTGGCCTCCAGCGCCTCCTCCTCCTCGTACTTCTCCGGGCAGAGCCGGGCGAGGCGGTCGTGCTGGCGCTCGCGCAGGCGCTCGGTGATCTCGGGCGGGAGCTGGTCCTCGTCCTCCAGCTCGGCGAGCCGGTGCAGTCCGGCCTTGGCGGCGCGCCACCACAGCTCCCGGACGGCCCGCTCGTGCTCGTCGCCGGTGTCGTCGATGCGCAGCAGCTTGACCACGTACGGCAGGGTGAGGCCCTGCACCACCAGGGTGAACAGGACGACGCTGAACGCGATGAAGACGATCTCGCTGCGGGCCGGGAAGTCCAGCCCGTTGTGCAGGGTGAGCGGGATGCCGAGGGCGAGGGCGACGGTGGCCACCCCGCGCATACCGGACCACCACAGGACGACGGTCTCCCGCCAGCTGATCGGGGTGTCCTCCTCGCCGTGGGTGACCCGGCGGGAGAGCCAGGCGGCGGGCAGCAGCCAGAGCAGGCGCAGCACCACGACGACGGCGATGACGGTCGCGGTGTCGCCGATCATGGTGTGCCAGGTGTCCCGGACGTCCTGGAGGACGGTGGACAGCTCCAGGCCGATCAGGCCGAACGCGACGCCGGTGATCAGGGTCTCGACGATCTCCCAGAACGCGTTGCCGACCAGCCGGTAGGAGACCTCGTCGGCGTCGGAGGCCCGGTCGGCGAGGTAGAGCGCGCAGACCACCACGGCCAGCACGCCGGAGCCGTGCGCCTCCTCGGCCAGGGTGTACGCGGCGAACGGGACGAGCAGGTTGAGCGCGACCTGCTGGGTCGGGTCCTCCAGGAACCCGGCGATCTTGGCGTTCAGCCAGCCGAGCCCGATGCCGACGGCCACCGCGACCACGGCGGACAGCAGGAAGCGCTCCGCGGCCCGGCCCACCGAGAGGTCGCCGTCGACCACGGCCTCGACGGCCAGCGAGTAGATCACGATCGCGGTGACGTCGTTGAACAGGCCCTCGCTCTCCAGCACCGCCGTCAGCCGGCGCGGCAGCCCGACCTCGCCGGCCACCGCGACGGCCGCGACCGGGTCGGGCGGCGAGACCAGCGCGCCCAGCGCGACCGCGGCGGCCAGCGGCGCGGCGGGCACCAGCCAGCTGAACACCCCGGCCACCGCGGTGGTGGTCACCACCACCAGGGCGACGGCCAGCAGCAGGATCGAGCGGATGTTCGCCTTGAAGTACCGCACCGAGGAGCGCCGGGCGACCGCGAAGATCAGCGGCGGCAGCACCAGCGGCAGGATGAACTCGGGGTTGATCTGGATGTTGGGGATCTGCGGGATCAGCGCGAAGGCCAGGCCGACCAGCGTCATCAGCACCGGCTGCGGAATCCTGGTCCGGCGCGCCAGCGGCATCGTCACCACCGAGGCGAGCAGCACCAGGAAGAGCAGGGTCAGCTGGCCCACGGTGGTTCCTCTCGGCAGGTGCGGGGTGCGCCGGCCTCAGCATACGTCGGCGCCCCGGCCGGGCCGATTGTGTGTTTCGGGCGCTGACCAGGTAGTGTTCTCTCCGTCAGCACGCGCCGCTAGCTCAGTTGGTTAGAGCAGCTGACTCTTAATCAGCGGGTCCGGGGTTCGAGTCCCTGGCGGCGCACCGACAGCGCGAAGACCTCCCTCCGGGGAGGTCTTCGGCGTTTCCGGCCCGACTCACTCCGCGGGCAGTTCGTTGACGCACAGCACGTTGCCGTCCGGGTCCTTGAACCAGGCGGCCCGCATCCCGTCGGCCTCGGCCACCCCGTCGAGGGTCTTCAGCCCGGGCTGGTCGTACTCCTCGAACACCACGCCTCGGCCGCGCAGTTCGGCCATCTCGGCGTCCAGGTCGGCGACCTTCCAGCTGGCCAGGGTGTGGCCGGCCTGTCCGCCGTACGGCGTCTCGTACATCCCGAACTCGGTGCTTCCGCTGCGGAAGGCCACCTCTCCGGTGCCCTCCCGGGACAGGGTGAGCCCGAGCGTGTCGCGGTAGTACCGCTTGGCCCGTTCGAGGTCGGTCACCGGGATCACCGCGAGCAGGGGCGCGTCTGCCAGCATCGCCACCACCTCCTTCCCCTCCAGGCTAGGCGCGCCACCCCGGCCGGTCGACCAGCGGCGGTCCGGCCCGAAGAACGGCCGGAGCCACCCGCCCCGCTTCCCGCAGCCCGGCGCCAGCCGCCCGCCCCGCCTCCCCCACAACAGCCGGAGCCGGCCACCCCCCGCGAGGGGCAACCGGCTCCGCATCCCACTACTGCCGACCGGGCTCAGACCCCTCTCTCCCCCGCAGCCCGGCACCAGCCGCCCACCCACCCCACCTCCCCCCGCAACAGCCGAAGCCGGCCACCCCCGCGAGGGGCAACCGGCTCCGCGTCCCGCTACTGCCAGCCGGGCTCAGACCCCTCTCTCCCCCGCAGCCCGGCGCCAGCCGCCCGCCCCGCCTCCCCCACAACAGCCGGAGCCGGCCACCCCCCGCGAGGGGCGACCGGCTCCGCGTCCCGCTACTGCCAGCCGGGCTCAGCCGAAGTAGTTGTGGAAGTTCTTCGAGAACTCGTTCCCGTTGTAGTTGTCCCAGTTGATCGACCAGGTCATCAGCCCGCGCAGGTTCGGCTGCTTGCCGGCCCGCGGGGTGTAGGAGCCGCAGCTGGTGCCCTTGGTGAGGCAGTCCAGCGCCTGGTTGACCACGGCCGGGGCGACGTAGCCGTTGCCGGCGTAGCTGTTGGCGGGCATGCCGATCGCGACCTGCGAGGGCTTGAGCGCCGGGAACACGTTGTTGGTGTTGCCGGCCACCGGGAAGCCGGTGAGCAGCATGTCGGTCATCGCGATGTGGAAGTCCGCGCTGCCCATGTTGTGGTACTGGTTGTCGAGGCCCATGATCGAGCCCGAGTTGTAGTCCTGGACGTGCAGCAGCGTGAGGTCGTCGCGCAGGCCGTAGATGACCGGCAGGAAGGCGCCGGCCCGCGGGTCCTGGCCGCCCCAGGGGCCCGAGCCGTAGTACTGGTAGCCGAGCTGGACGAAGAAGGTCTCCGGCGCCATGGTGAGCTGGAACTTCGCGCCGTACTTGGCCTTGAGCGTCTTGACCGCGGAGATCAGGTTGGTGATCACCGGGGTGGTCGGGTTCTTGAAGTCGGTGTCGCCGGTGTTGAGCGACAGCGAGTGGCCCTCGAAGTCGATGTCGAGGCCGTCCAGGCCCCACTTGTCGATGATCGCGGAGACCGAGTTGACGAAGTTGTCGCGGGCGGCGGTGGTGGTGAGCTGCACCTCGCCGTTCTGGCCGCCGATCGACAGCAGGACCTTCTTGCCCTTGGCCTGCTTGGCGGCGATGGCCGCCTTGAAGTCGGCGTCGGACTCGACGCCGGGGCACTCGGTGGCCGGGCAGCGGTTGAAGTGGATGGTGCCGCCGGTGATGGAGTCCGGCTCGCCGAAGGCCAGGTCGATGATGTCCCAGCTGTCGGGGACGTCGGCCATCTTCAGGTAGCCGGCGCCGTTGGCGAAGCTGGCGTGCAGGTAGCCGACCAGGGCGTGGCCGCCGGGCGGCGGCGGGGTGGTCGGCGAGCTGGAGGTGGACGGGCTGCTGGAGGGTGACGCCGAGGCGGAGGGGCTGCCGGACGGCGAGGCGGAGGCCGAGGGCGAGGGCGAGGCCGACTTCGAGGGGCTCGCGCTGGCGGAGGGCGAGGCGGGCGCGCCGGGGCCGTCCAGCGAGACGTCGTCCGCGTAGTAGGTGCCCTGGCCGTACCAGCCGTGGGTGAAGACGGTGGCGGAGGTCTGGGTGGCGGTGGTGGTGAAGCTGACCGAGAGCTTCTGGTAGCCGCCGCCGGTGCTCGGCGTCCAGGTCGAGGCACCGCCGTTGACGCCGAGGTAGACGTAGGCGCCGTTGACGTACGCGCTGAGCGTGTACGTGGTGTTGGGGGCGACCGCGACGGTCTGGACGCACTGGGCGGTGTCGGACGCGGACGCGGCGCCCGCGAGCGCGTAGCTGCCGGTGCGGGCGTGGCCGGTGACCACGGAGCCGGTCGAGCCGGTACAGGTCCAGGGGTTCAGTGCGTTGGTCTCGAAACCGCCGTTGACCAGGAATTCTCCGGCCGATGCCGACCCGGCCAGGCCGAAGCTGAGCGCGACGGCGCCGGCGGCGGCCACCGCCCAGGCGGTTCCGGCGGCGAGCAGCCGCTTCCTTCGGGGAGTACGCATGTGGGGATGCTCCTGCCTCTGTGTGGGGGACGCCCTCCTCCGTCCGCCAGGTTGTGGGGTTCCCGGCCGGGTCGTGCCGCCGCACCGGCACCCACCCAGGGAGTTGGACTAGACCACTGAACCGGCTGTGACTCCTCTCTGTCAATGGACGGGAGAACACGGTTCACTGACCCGCCGTCAACCGCTCCGGACTTCCTGCCGCCGCCCGCCCGGCCGCCCGCCCGGCCCGGCCGCGTTTGCGGGCCCCGGCCGCCGATCGAACCATGGAAGGGTGTCCGGATACCTGCGGTACCCCCATGTACGCGGCGGTCTGCTCGCCTTCACCGCCGAGGACGACGTCTGGGTCGCGCCGCTCGCCGCGGACGGCGGGGTGGGGCGGGCCTGGCGGGTGAGCGCGGACCGGACCAGGGTGAGCCACCCGCGGCTGTCGCCGGACGGGGAGGTGCTGGCGTGGACCAGCTGGTTCGCGCTGACGCCGGAGGTGTTCACGGCGCCGGTGGGGGGCGGTCCGGCGGTGCGGCTGACGTACTGGGGCAGCCAGGACACCCGGGTGCGCGGCTGGCTGCCGAACGGCGAGGTGCTGGCGGTGACCTCCTACCACGAGCCGTTCGCGCACTACGCCTGGGCGTGGGAGCTGCCGCCGGACGGCGCGCCCGGGCGGCGGATGCCGTGGGGGCCGGTCGCGGACGCGCAGGTCGGCGAGGGGCACACGGTGCTGCTGACCGACGCGGCACCGCACGAGCCCGCGTTCTGGAAGCGCTACCGGGGCGGCGCGACCGGCCGGCTCTGGGTGGACCACGACCTGCTGCTGCCCGGCCTGCCCGGGCACCTGGCCTCGCCGATGCCGGTGGCCTGCGCCGGGGGCACCCGGATCGCGTTCCTCTCCGACCACGAGGGCGTCGGCAACCTGTACTCGGTCCGCCCGGACGGTACCGGCCTGCGCCGGCACACCGACCACGCCTCGTACTACGCTCGGGAGGCCGCCACCGACGGCGTCCGGGTGGTCTACCAGCACGCCGGGGACGTCTGGCTGCTCGACTCGCTGGACGCCCCGGCGCCGCGCCGCCTGGAGGTGCCGCTGGGCGGCGCCCGGGCCGGGCGGCGGCCGTACCAGGTGAGCGCGGCCCACAACGTCAAGGACCTGGCCTGCGACGCCACCGGCCGGGCCGGGGTGCTGAACGTGCGCGGCTCGCTGTACTGGCTGACCCACCGCGACGGCCCGGCCCGGGTGCTGGCCGACACCCCGGGCGTGCGCTGCCGGCTGCCGCTGGTGCTCGGCTACGGCAACCAGGCCGCCTGGGTGACGGACGCGGACGGCGCGGACGCGATCGAGCTCGCCGCCCTGCCGGGCCGGGACGGCGCGGCGGACGAGCGCCCCGCGGACCGGCGGATCGCGGGCGGCCGGATCGGCCGGGTGCAGGAGCTGGCGGCCACCCCGGACGGCGGGCGGCTGGCGGTGGCCTGCTCGGACGGGCGGCTGCTGCTGGTGGACACCGCGGACGGCGCGGTCACCGAGGTCGCCGCGTCCCGGTTCGGCCCGGTCTCCAGCCCCTCGTTCTCCCCGGACTCGCGCTGGCTGGCCTGGTCCGAGCCGGTCGCGGGCCGCTCGCTGCGGGCGATCCGGCTGGCCCGCACCGACCGGCCCGAGGAGCGGGTGCACGTCACCGGCGGCCGGTTCGAGGACGAGCACCCGGTGTTCACCCGGGACGGCCGCTTCCTGGTGTTCCTGTCCTGGCGCGGCTTCGACCCGGTGCACGACGTGCACACCGGCGACCTGTCCTTCCCGCTCGGCTGCCGCCCGTACCTGGTGCCGCTGGCGGCCGGCACCCCGTCGCCGTTCGCCTCGCCCGCCGAGGGCCGCCCGCCGGTCGGCCTGGACCCGGAGGAGGCCACCGGCGACGGCACCGTGCACGTCGACCCGGAGGGGCTGAGCAAGCGGCTGGTGCCGTTCCCGGTGATCGCCTCCAAGTACTCGGCGACGGCCGCGGTGCGCGGCGGCGTGGTGTGGCTGCGCTGGCCGATCTCCGGCGCGCTCGGCCAGACCTTCGCCAACCCGGAGGACACCTCGGGCCGCCCCGCCCTGGAGTACTTCGACCTGGCCCGGGGCCGCCGCACCACCCTGGTCGAGCAGTTGGACGGCTTCGCGGTCTCGGCGGACGGCTCGGCCCTCTCGGTGTTCTCGGCCGGCGCGCTCAAGCTGTACCCGCTGGCCGCGCCGACCGCCCCCGTCCCGGTCGACCTGCGCCGGATCACCCACACCGTGCACCCGGCCGCCGAGTGGCGGCAGTCGTACCTCGAGGCGGCCCGGATCGTCGCCGACCAGTTCTGGGACCCGGACATGTGCGGCCTGGACTGGCCCGCGCTCACCGAGCAGTACGCCCCGCTGCTGGAGCGGATCGCCTCCCCCGACGACTTCGCCGACCTGCTGCGCGAACTGCTCGGCGAACTCGGCACCTCGCACGCCTACGTCACCCCGGCCCGGCGCGGCGAGGGCCCGGCCATCGCCCAGCAGCCGCTGGGCCTGCTCGGCGCCAACGCGCACCGCGCCCCGGACGGCCGCTGGCTGGTCGACCGCATCCTGCCCGGCGAGTCCTCCGACCCGAAGGCCCGCGCCCCGCTGGCCGGCCACGGCCTGCACGACGGCGACGAACTGCTCGCGGTGGACGGCCGCCCGCCCGACCCGGTGCGCGGCCCGACCCCGCTGCTGGCCGGGACGGGCGGCAGCACCGTCGAGCTCACCCTCCGCCACGACGGCCGGGTCCGGCGGATCGCGGTCACCCCGCTCACCGACGAGCGCCCGATCCGCTACCAGGACTGGGTGGCCAGACGGCGGCACCTGGTCCGGGAGTTCAGCGACGGCCTCTGCGGCTACCTGCACATCCCGGACCTCGGCGGCTCCGGCTGGGCCCAGTTCAACCGGGACCTGCGCTCCGAGCTGGCCCGCCCCGTGCTGGTGCTGGACGTCCGGGGCAACGCCGGCGGCAACGTCTCCGAACTGGTCCTGGAGAAGCTCCACCGCCGCGTCCTGGCCTGGGACTTCACCCGCGGCCGGCAGCCCGTCCGGTGGCCCCGGGACGCGCCGCGCGGCCCGGTGGTCGCGCTCGCCGACCACGCCACCAGCTCCGACGGCGACGTCATCATCACCGCGATCAAGGCGCTCGCCCTGGGCCCGGTGGTCGGCACCCGCACCTGGGGCGGGGTGGTCGGCATGACCGGGCGGCACGCGCTGGGCGACGGCACCCAGATCTCGGTGCCGAAGAACGCCAGCTGGTTCACCGGCGGGATCGGCTTCTCGGTCGAGAACCGGGGCGTCGACCCGGACGTCGAGGTGGTCCGCACCCCGCGCGACTGGGCCCGCGGCGCGCACACCGACCTGTCCGCCGCCGTCGACCTCGCCCTCACCCTGCTCGCCGCGACCCCCGCCGCCGCGCCCCCGCCCACCGGCACCCCCCGCCCCGACCTGCGCCGCCCGCCGCTGCCGCCCCGGCCCTGAGACCCGCGCCCGGACACCGGGGCCGGGCCGCGACCGGTCTCAGGGCCGGGCCGGGCCGCGGTAGGGCAGGGTCTGGCGGTAGACCACGCTGGTGGTGGTGGAGCCGAAGGCGCAGAGCTCGTCGACCAGGGTCTCCAGGTGCGCCATGGAGGTGGCGGCGAGCTTGAGGGTGTAGCAGTCGTCCCCGGTGGTGCGCAGGCACTCCAGGATCTCCCGCCGTTCGGCGAGCAACCGGTGCAGGGGCTGGTGGCGGCTGCCGGCGTACTTCAGCCGGACCACGGCGAGCACCGGGTAGCCGACCCGGCCGAGGTCGACCACGGCGTGGTAGCCGGTGACCACGCCCCTGGCCTCCAGGGCGCGCACCCGCTCGGCGGTGGCCGACGGGCCGAGGTTCACCCGCCGCCCCAGCTCGCTGAGCGACAGGCGGGCGTCCGCCTGGAGCTGCCCGATGATCGCCCAGTCGATGTCGTCGAGATCCCCGGTCATCCGGCGATCCTACCGGGGAATCCCCGGCGGAAGGGGCCCGACGCCGGGGATCGGCCATTCACCGGCCGGCCTTCGCCGGGATAGCCTCGCCCCATGCAACTGGGCGTCAACGTACCGAACTTCGGCCCCGGCGCCGACCCCGGCGTGCTGCGCGGATGGGCGCGCACCGTCGAGGAGCTGGGGTACGACCTGCTCATGGTCTCCGACCACGTGGCGATCACCCCGGACGTGGCCGAGCGCTACCCGGAGCCCTTCCACGAGCCGTTCACCACGCTGTCCTGGCTGGCCGGCCTGACCACCCGGGTGCGGCTGGGCACCACGGTGCTGATCCTGCCGTACCGGGACCCGCTGCTGACCGCCCGGATGGCCGTGGGCCTCGACCGGCTGAGCGGCGGCCGGCTGGTGCTCGGCGTGGGCACCGGCTGGGCCCGGCAGGAGTTCGCGGCGCTCGGGGTGCCGTTCGCCGACCGCGGGCGGCTGACCGACGCCTGCCTGGAGGTGCTGCGCGGGAACGGGCCCGCCGGGTCCGGCGCGCCCCCCGGCGCCGACCGGATACCGGTCTGGGTCGGCGGGCACAGTCCGGCGGCGCTGCGCCGGGCCGCCCGGTTCGGCGACGCCTGGCACCCGCTGCGCCTGACCCTGCCCGCGATGCGGGCCGTGCTCGCCGCGCACCCGCTGCCGGGCTTCGCCCCGCGGATCGCGTTCCGGCTGACCCCGGCCCCGGTCACCGACGCCGACCGGCCCGCCGGGACCGGCACCCTGGAGCAAGTGCTGGACGACCTACGGCAGTTGCGCGCCCTGGGCGCGCAGGCCGTGGTCCTCGACCCCTACCACGGCGACCCCGGGCGGACCGGCCGGCCGGAAACGGCCTGGCAGGACCTGGCCGCCGTGGCCGCCCATCGAGAGGACACCGTGTGATCACCCCCGCCGACGAACCACTGCTGCGCCGCGCCATCGCCCTGGCCGCCCGGGCCGTCGAATCGGGGGACGCCCCGTACGGCTCGCTGCTGGCCGCCCCCGACGGCACCGTCCTCGCCGAGGCACACAACACCGTGCGGCGGGACGCCGACATCACGGCCCACCCGGAACTGAAACTGGCCCGCTGGGCGGCCCGCGAACTCGACCCGGCCGAGGCCGCCCGCACCACCCTGTACACCAGCTGCCAGCCGTGCGGGATGTGCGCGGGCGCCCTGGTCCGCTCCGGCCTGGGCCGGGTGGTGTTCGCGCTGGCCACCGAGCAGCTGGTGGCGCTCGATCCGGCCTCCGGCGACCGGCCCGTCCTGGTCCAGGACGGGCCCGCGCTCTTCGACGAGGCCCGCGCCCCGATCGAGTCCTACCACCGCCCGACCGCGTAGCCACCGCCCGCGCGGCCCCGGCGGCGGCGGGTCAGCCGGTGTGCCGGGCGCGGCGGCGCAGGACGTACAGGACCGCGCCGCCCGCGGCGAGCAGGACGGCCGCGGCGGCGGCCAGGACGCCGGTGCCGGTGCCGCCGCCGGTGGAGGCCAGCCGGGCGGACGCGGCGGCGGCGACCGGCGCCGGGGTGGTGGTGGTGGCGGCGGTGGCCGTCACGGCGGGCGTGGCCGGGGCGGTCGGAGTCGGGGCGGCCGACGTGGCGGGGGCCTTGGTGGGCTGCTTCGTCGGTTCCTCGGTGGGCTCGACGGCCGGGGCCGCGGCGGGCAGGTCGAGGACGTTGCCGCTCAGGCCGCGGTCGCCGTCCGCCGCGCCGACCGCCGACACCGAGAGCGACTTGATCTGCCGCGCCACCGCGGCGGAGGTGGTGATCTCCAGGTCCACGGTGGTGGTCGCGCCGTCCGCCAGCGGGAGGTTCAGGGCGTCGGTGGCGACCCAGATCGACGGGTCGCAGCCCATCCGGGTGGGCAGCTCGACCCGGCTGCCGCCGTGCACCCGGGTCACCGTGGTGTTGCCGGTGTTCATGACGCCGAGCTGGGTGAACAGCACCGGCACCACCGAGACGTTCCGGTAGGCGGCCCCGGTCCGGTTGGTCTCGGTGATCCGCACCCGGTAGGTCGCCCGGTCGCCGTGGACGGTCGGCTTCGCGTCGCCGCTCAGCCGGAGCGCCACCGTCCCCTGGTGGGCGGGGCCGTCCTCGACCGGCGTCTCGCCCGGGAGCTTCACCGCTCCGTCGGCGCACGGGACGACCGGCTTGTCGTCCGCCCACGCGGTGCCACCGGCCGCGGTGGTGGCGGCGAGCATCAGCGCGGCGACGGCGGCGGCCTTCGTCGCGGAGGCGGTGAGCGGCGCGGTCCGGCGGGTGTTCGCGGTGTTCCCCCAAGGGATACGGGTGGTGCGGCTGGATGCGGGAGGCGCGTCCCGGCGGCCGGTTCCCCCTCGGCCCGCTCGGTCGCGCAGGGAAGACACTTCCAGCTCGACGCCCCTGGGACGTACACCTCCTGTCACCGCCGTGTCACAGCGTCCGGCGGGGTGCCGGGCCGGGGCCGGGGCCCGTGTCCGGCCCCGGCCCGGGGCGGGTGCGGATCAGCCCCAGGGGTCGCCCTCGGAGATCATCCGCTCGGCGGCGGCGCGGTCCTCGCGCTCCTGCCAGATTCGGCGCTCCGCGTCGTCGCGGGCCCGTTCGACCGGGTCGGCGAAGGCGTCGGCGGCCTCGTCGCGGGCGAGGGCGGCGCGTTCGGGCGGTTCGGTGGCCGGCGGGTCGGCCTCCTGCGGTCGGGACCTGTCGAAGATGCCCATGACTCCTCCTCGGGTGGGCGCTCCCCCTTGCCACCGTACGCCGGAGGGACGGGCCCGGCGGGCCCGTCCCTCGTGCGTGCGGACGGTCAGGAGGACTCGCCCTCCTGGTGCTGCTGGTCGTCCGCGGACTCCTGGCCGCCCGGCATCACGCCCTCGGCCTGTTCGCGGGCCTTCTGCTCGGCGTCCTCGGCCTTGGAGCCGTGGTCGCCGATCGCCGACTTCGCCTGGTCGGCGAGGTCCTTGGCCTTGTCCTTGAACTGGTCACTCAGGCCCATGTCTCCTCCTGGGGGTGTCGCGGACAACGGGCTGGTCCCACCCTGCCACCGGCTCCGGGCGGTCGCACCCGGACGATCCCGCGCTCACCCGTCCGGCGCAGGCCCGCCCCCGTCCGGGGCCCGGGGCGAACTGCCGTGCCGGGCACCGGAGAAGGCCGTTGGTCCCGGGTGGGCAGCGGCCAACGGCCGTAGCGGTGCGACGCCGCGCCGACAGAGGGTGGAGGCGTCAGGCCGCGTCCCGGCAGCGCCGCCGGGGCGATCCCGCAGCCGCACCCCCCAAGAGGTGAGCGCGCCATGTCCCGCGACCAGTCCCCCGCTGCCGAGCAGACCACCGAGAACACCGCCGAGGACGCCCCCGAGAACACCGACGGGAGCACCGAGAACACCGCCGGGAGCACCGCCGAGGCGGCCGCCGCCGTCGACGTGCTGGTGCGCAACGGCCGCAGGGCCCTGCAGGAGTACTCCGGTCTCACCCAGGAGAAGGTGGACCGGATCGTGAAGAAGGCCTCGCTGGCCGCGCTGGCCGCGCACACCCGGCTGGCGGCGCTGGCGGTCGAGGAGACCGGGCGCGGGGTGTTCGAGGACAAGGCGGTGAAGAACGTCTTCGCCTGCGAGAACGTGGCGCACTCGATGGCGGGGATGAGGACCGTCGGCGTGATCTCCCGGGACGAGATCGACGGGATCACCGAGATCGCCGAACCGGTGGGCGTGGTCGCGGGCGTCACGCCGGTGACCAACCCGACCTCGACCACCATCTTCAAGGCGCTGATCGCGCTGAAGACCCGCAACCCGATCGTCTTCGGCTTCCACCCGGCGGCGCAGCGCTGTTCGGCGGAGGCGGCCCGGATCGTCCGGGACGCGGCGGTCGCGGCGGGCGCCCCGGCGCACTGCGTGCAGTGGATCGAGCGGCCGTCGACGGCGGCGACCGGCGCGCTGATGCGGCACGAGGACGTGGCGACGATCCTGGCCACCGGCGGCAACTCGATGGTGCGGGCGGCGTACTCGTGCGGGAAGCCGGCGCTGGGCGTGGGCGCGGGCAACGTGCCGGCGTACGTGGAGAAGAGCGCGGACCTGGCCCGCGCGGTGAACGACATCGTGCTGTCGAAGTCCTTCGACAACGGGATGGTCTGCGCCTCCGAGCAGGCGGTGATCCTGGACGCGGAGGTGTACGACGCGGCACTGGCGGAGTTCGGCCGGTTGAAGGCGCACCTGGCGACGCCGGAGCAGAAGGCGCTGCTGGAGGAGTACGTGTTCGGGGTCGGCGCGGGCGCGGACTGCGCGGGCGCGCGGCTGAACGCGGCGGTGGTGGGGCGGTCGGCGCCGGAGATCGCCGCGGCGGCGGGCTTCGAGGTGCCGGAGGAGACCTCGGTGATCCTGGTGGAGGTCGGCGAGGTCGGCGAGGCGGAGCCGCTGACCAGGGAGAAGCTGTGCCCGGTGCTGGCGGTGCTGCGGGCGGAGAGCCGGGTGCAGGGACTGAAGCTGGCGACGCGGATGGTGGAGTTCAACGGGCTGGGGCACTCGGCGGCGGTGCACACCGAGGACGCGGCGTTCGTCGAGGAGTTCGGCACCGCGGTGAAGGCGTGCCGGATCATCTGGAACGCGCCGAGTTCGCAGGGCGGCATCGGCGACGTGTACAACGCGTTCCTGCCCTCGCTGACCCTGGGCTGCGGCAGTTACGGCCACAACTCGGTGGCGGGCAACGTCTCGGCGCTGAACCTGATCAACGTCAAGCGGATCGGGCGGCGCAACACCAACATGCAGTGGTTCAAGGTGCCGCCGAAGATCTTCTTCGAGCGCAACTCGATCACGTACCTGGCCGACATGCGCGGGGCCCGCCGGGTCGTCGTGGTGACGGACCGGACGATGGTGGAGATCGGGCACCTGGACCGGGTCCGGAACGTGCTGGGGCGGCGCACCGAGCCGGTGGAGGTGCGGGTGGTGGACTTCGTGGAGCCCGAGCCGAGCATCGCGACCGTGGAGCGGGGCGCGGAGCTGATGCGGGACTTCCGGCCGGACACCATCGTGGCGCTGGGCGGCGGTTCGCCGATGGACGCGGCGAAGGTGATGTGGCTGCTGTACGAGCACCCGGAGGTCGAGTTCGCGGACCTGAAGGAGAAGTTCTTCGACATCCGCAAGCGCGCCTTCGCCTTCCCGGACCTGGGCGAGCGGGCCAAGCTGGTGTGCGTCCCGACCACCTCGGGCACCGGCAGCGAGGTCACCCCGTTCGCGGTGATCACCGACCCGGAGACCGGCCAGAAGTACCCGCTGGCGGACTACGCGCTGACCCCGACGGTGGCGATCGTCGACCCGGCGCTGACCACGGACCTGCCGCCGGCGGTGACCGCGGACTCCGGCTTCGACGCGCTGACGCACTGCATCGAGACGTACGTGTCGGTGTACGCCAACGACTTCACCGACGGGCTGGCGCTGCAGGGCGTCCGGCTGGTGTTCGAGAACCTGCGGGCGGCGGTCGAGGACGGCCCGAACGACCCGGTGGCGCGGGAACGGATGCACAACGCGGGGACGATCGCGGGCATGGCGTTCGGCTCGTCCTTCCTGGGCGTGGTGCACGCGATGGCGCACACCCTGGGCGCGACCTTCCACGTGGCGCACGGGCGCACC
The DNA here is from genome assembly GCF_948472415.1 of Kitasatospora fiedleri. NCBI lineage: Bacteria > Bacillati > Actinomycetota > Actinomycetes > Kitasatosporales > Streptomycetaceae > Kitasatospora > Kitasatospora fiedleri. The sequence continues at coordinate 2,721,751 of NZ_OX419519.1, forward strand.
AACGCGCTGCTGCTGCCGCACGTGATCCGCTGGAACGGGTCGGCCCCGTCGAAGGTGACCGGCTGGCCGAAGTACCGCAGCTACGCGGCGCCGGAGCGCTACCGGCAGATCGCCCGGACGCTGGGCCTGCCGGCGGACACCCCGAGCAGGGCGTGGAGTCGCTGGCGGCGGCGGTGGAGGAGCTGCGCGAACGGGTGGGCATCCCGCGGTCGTTCAAGGAGGCCGGGGTGGACGAGGCGGCCTTCCTGGCGGCGCTGCCGCAGCAGGCGATGAACGCCTACGAGGACCAGTGCGCGCCGGCCAACCCGCGGATGCCGATGCTGCGGGACATGCGGCGGCTGATGACCCAGGCGTACTACGGCGAGCGGGCGGTGTGACGGAAAGGGACCAAGGTCCCCCGGATCGAGGACCTTCCGAGCCCGCGCGACTTCGTGAAAACATTCACGATGGTGCTCGTAGGCGAGGACGGCGGGAGCGGGAGCAATGAGCACTCAGCACGCGGAACACACCCTGAGCGGTGCGTGGGACGGCTTCAAGGGCGGCCTGTGGCGGGACGCCGTCGACGTCCGGGACTTCATCCAGCAGAACTACACCCCCTACGAGGGCGACGGCGCCTTCCTGGCCGGCCCGACCGGGCGGACCACCCGGATCTGGGAGCGGATCACCGCGCTGTTCCCCGAGGAGCGCGCCAAGGGCGTCCTGGACGTCTCGTACGACACGCCCTCGACCATCACGGCGCACGCGCCCGGCTACATCGACCGGGAGGACGAGCTGATCGTCGGCCTGCAGACCGACGCCCCGCTGAAGCGGGCGATCATGCCCAACGGCGGCTGGCGGATGGTCGCGGGGGCACTGGAGACGTACGGCTACCCGGTCGACCCGGAGCTGGAGAAGGTCTTCACCCGGTACCGCAAGACCCACAACGCGGGCGTCTTCGACGCCTACACCCCCGAGATCCGGGCCGCCCGCAAGGCGGGCGTCGTCACCGGCCTGCCGGACGCCTACGGGCGCGGCCGGATCATCGGCGACTACCGGCGGGTCGCGCTGTACGGCGTGGACCGGCTGATCGCCGCCAAGCACGAGGAGAAGGCGTCGCTGGACGCCGCGCCCGGCGACCCGCGGGCGCTGGAGGAGACCATCCGGGAGCGCGAGGAGCTGGCCGAGCAGATCCGCGCCCTGGGCGAGCTGAAGGAGATGGCGGCGGCCTACGGCCACGACGTCTCCGGCCCGGCGGCCGACGCCCGGCAGGCGGTCCAGTGGCTGTACTTCGCCTACCTGGCGGCGGTGAAGGAGCAGAACGGCGCGGCCATGTCGCTCGGCCGCACCTCCACCTTCCTGGACGTCTACCTCGAACGGGACCTCGCCGCGGGCCGGCTGACCGAGGAGCGGGCCCAGGAGCTGGTCGACGACTTCATCGTCAAGCTGCGGATCGTCCGCTTCCTGCGCACCCCCGAGTACGACGAGCTGTTCTCCGGCGACCCGACCTGGGTCACCGAGTCGATCGGCGGGATCGGCGCCGACGGCCGCCCGCTGGTCACCCGCACCTCGTTCCGCTACCTCCAGACCCTGTACAACCTGGGCCCGGCGCCGGAGCCGAACATGACGGTCCTCTGGTCGCCGAAACTCCCGCAGGGCTTCAAGGAGTTCTGCGCCCGGGTGTCGATCGACACCTCCAGCGTGCAGTACGAGTCGGACGAGCTGATGCGCCCGCGCTCCGGCGACGACACCGCGATCGCCTGCTGCGTCTCCGCGATGGAGGTCGGCCGGCAGATGCAGTTCTTCGGCGCCCGGGTCAACCTCGCCAAGACGCTGCTGTACGCGATCAACGGCGGCCGGGACGAGAAGTCCGGCGCCCAGGTCGGCCCGGCCACCGGGGCGATCGAGTCCGAGGTGCTGGACTACGACGAGGTGCTGGAGCGCTTCGACCGGCAGCTGGAGTGGCTGGCCGAGACGTACGTGCACGCGCTGAACGTCATCCACTACATGCACGACAAGTACGCCTACGAGCGCCTGGAGATGGCCCTGCACGACCGGGCGGTGCGCCGCACCATGGCCTGCGGCATCGCCGGGCTGTCGGTGGCCGCGGACTCGCTCTCCGCGATCCGGTACGCGAAGGTGCGCCCGGTGCGCGACGGGAGCGGCCTCGCGGTCGACTACCGGGTCGAGGGCGACTACCCGGCGTACGGCAACAACGACGACCGGGCCGACGGGCTCGCGGTGTGGCTGGTCGAGGAGTTCATGCGCAAGGTGCGCAAGCACCCCACCTACCGGGGCGCCGAGCACACCCAGTCGGTGCTGACCATCACCTCCAACGTGGTGTACGGCAGGAAGACCGGCGCCACCCCGGACGGCCGGCGGGCCGGCGAGCCGTTCTCGCCCGGCGCCAACCCGATGAACGGGCGCGACACCCACGGCTACGTGGCCAGCTCGCTGTCGGTGGCGAAACTCCCGTACGACGCGGCCGAGGACGGCATCTCGCTGACCAACACCGTCACGCCCGACGCGCTGGGCCGCACCCCCGAGGAGCGGGTCCGCAACCTGGCCGGCGTGCTGGACGGGTACACGGCCGTCGGCGGGTTCCACATGAACGTCAACGTGCTGGACCGGGAGACCCTGCTCGACGCGATGGAGCACCCCGAGCGGTACCCGCAGCTGACCATCCGGGTCAGCGGCTACGCGGTCAACTTCGTCCGGCTGACCAGGGAGCAGCAGCTCGACGTGCTGAACCGCACCTTCCACGGCTCGCTCTGAGCCCGCCCCGCCGACCGCTCCCAGGAGGCACCGCCATGACCGTCCTGCTCCCCGCCGACCTGCCGGTCGGCCCGGCCGCCGGCGGGTCGGTGCACTCCTGGGACGTGTCGACCGGCGTCGACGGCCCCGGCACCCGGTTCACGGTCTTCCTGGCCGGGTGCCCGCTGAACTGCCTGTACTGCCACAACCCCGACACCCTGCGGATGGCCGACGGGCGGCGCACCGGCGCGGACGAGGTGGTCGCGGAGGCCGCCAAGTACACCGCCTTCATCCGCGCGGCGGGCGGCGGCGCCACCGTCAGCGGCGGCGAGCCGCTGCTCCAGCCCCGCTTCACCGGCGAGCTGTTCCACCGCTTCAAGCACGAACTGGGCCTGCACACCGCGCTGGACACCTCCGGCTTCCTCGGCGCCCGGGCGGACGACGCCCTGCTCGCCGACGTCGACCTGGTCCTGCTGGACGTCAAGTCCTGGGACCGGGAGCTGTACCGGCGGGTGACCGGGCAGCCGCTGGAGCCGACGCTGGACTTCGCCCGCCGGCTGGCCGACCTCGGCAAGGAGGTGTGGGTGCGCTTCGTGCTGGTGCCCGGCCTGACCGACCCGGCGGAGAACGTCGCCGGGGTGGCCGCCTTCGCCGCCTCGCTGGGCAACGTCTCCCGGGTCGACGTGCTGCCCTTCCACCAGCTCGGCCGGGCCAAGTGGGCGGCGCTGGGCCGGGAGTTCACCCTCGCGGACACCCCCGTGCCCGACGCCGGGCAGGTGCGGGCCGCGCGCGGGGTGTTCGCCGCGCACGGCCTGCACGCCGTCTGAGCCGCCCGCCCGGGCGGTGCGCCCGGGCCGCTCCGGCCGTTCAGCCGGAGATCGAGGGCGCGCCGGTCTCCAGGTGGCCGGTGAACCGCTGCGACCAGCTCGCGTCGCCGCTGACCGTCACCGTGAAGTCGTACCAGCCGTTGGTGTAGGCGACCGCGTTGAAGTGGTCGCTGGTGCGCGCCCCGGCCGCGACGGTGTACGTCCACGGGCCGTCCGAGCGGTAGGCGTTGGAGGTGACGGTGAAGGTCACCGCGGCGGTGCCGGTGTTGGCCAGCTCGAACCAGAGCGCGAGCTTGCCGGTGTCCGGCGCGGGCGCGTACGTGGCGGTGACGGCCGCGTTCTTGCCGGCGGCGGTGGCGTCGCCGGTGAAGCGGCGCAGGAAGCGGTTGGGGCCGACCACCGTCAGGTCGTACTTGCCCGCGCCGTAGCCGCTGCCGCAGTTGAAGAAGTCGCTGGTCGACCCGGCCGGGTCGACGGTGTACTGCCAGGGGCCGCCGGAGCGGTAGGCGTTGGCGTACGCGGCGAAGTGGCTGCCCGCGGTGCCCTGGTTGGCCATCGCGATCCACACCTTGATCACCCCGCCGGAGCCGAACTCCAGGCGGTCCAGGTTGGCCACCGGCTGGTACGGCAGCGCGCGGGCCGGGCGGGTGCCCGCCTCCTGCACCGGCAGCCGGTTGTCGACCGGCGCCGGGTTGGGCAGCGGGCCGCAGGCGGCCAGGCCGATGGTCTGCGAGGTGTCGGGCAGCGCGGGCATCCCGTACACCGGGTGGGCGAAGTCGAACATGCCGGTCAGGTCGCCGGTGACCTTGCGCCGCCAGGCCGAGATGTTCGGGCAGGTCGCGGGCTTGCCGAGGGCGGCCGTCCACTTCTCCAGGAAGCGCAGCACCGAGGTGTGGTCGGAGGTCTCCGAGGAGACCCAGCCGCCGCGGCTCCACGGCGAGACCGCGATCATCGGGACGCGGAAGCCCAGGCCGATGTTGACGCCGTTGTAGAACTCGCCGGCCGTGCCGGCCGGGGCGGCCGGCGGCGGGACGTGGTCGAAGAAGCCGTCGTTCTCGTCGTAGTTGAGGAACAGGATCGTGGAGTCGAACACGGCCGGGTCGGCGTTCAGCGCGTCCAGCACGTTGTGCACGAAGTGCGCGCCGTCGGCCGGGGTCGCGTACGGGTGCTCGGAGGACGCCTGGTCCGGCACGATCCAGGACACCTGCGGCAGGGTGCCGCCCAGCACGTCGGCCCGGATCGCGGCGACGATGTCGTCCGGGGTCCTCCCGGTGGTCTTCGGGACCGAGCCCATGCCCTTGACCGCGAGCGCGCTGCCCGCCGGGGCGCCGGAGAACGCGGTGAAGTACGCGAGCGCGTTGTCGCCGTAGTTGTCGGCGGCGTTCTGGTAGACCTTCCAGCTGACGCCCGCGTGCTCCAGCGCCTCCGCGTAGGTCTGCCACTTCAGGCCGGACTCGTCGCCGCCGTCGTACGCCGGGCCGCCCGCCGTGCCCGCCGGGTCGATCTGGCCGGACCAGTGGTAGGTGCGGTTGGGGCCGGTCGCCGAGAGCACCGAGCAGTGGTAGGCGTCGTTGACCGTCCAGTTGTCGGCCAGCGCGTAGTGGAACGGGATGTCGGCCCGGGTCAGGTAGCCCAGCGTCCGGACGTTGCCCTTGGCGGCCACCCAGGAGTCCAGCTTGCCGCTGTTCCACGCCTTGTGCTGGTCGCTCCAGCCGTGCGCGAGGTCGCCGTTGCACTGGGCCAGGCGCTCCGGGTCGGCGCCGCCGGCCGGCTTGGTGGCGGAGAACTGCCAGGGGTACTGGCGGCCGAGCAGGTTCGGCTGGTTGAAGACGCCGTAGCCGCCGGACAGTTGGATCGTCGCCCGGTCCGCGAAGCCGCGGACGCCCTTCAGCATGCCGAAGTAGTGGTCGAAGCTGCGGTTCTCCTGCATCAGGATCACGATGTGCCTGGCGTCCGCGAGGGTGCCGGTGGCCCCCGCCGCGGCGGCCGCGGCGGGTGTCGCCCCGGCCCCGGCCGCGGTGCCGGCGACCGCCGCCCCGGCCGCCGCGCTCGCCGACAACGCCATGAACTTCCTACGGCTCAGCTCTGCCATGGTGCCCCGCCCGTCCCGTCCGCTGGTGGTGTTGTCCAGACACCTTCGTGCCGAACGCCGAGCATCCTCGTCCAGGACGGGCCGCCGGACCATGGGGCCGGAGGAAGGTTTGACGGATTGTTCACCACCGGCCGCAACAGCGGCCGGGAGGTGAACGACCGGGGGAGGGCCGCCGTCAGTCCTTCACCGCGATGCCCAGGGCCTGGGCGAACTGCGGTGCGAGGTCCAGGAGTTGGGTGGTCGAGATGACGGCGCCGCGCAGGCCCAGGTGGCCGTCGGGCAGGCCGAGGCGGACGGCGGTGCGCAGGTCGGTGTTCTTCAGCGCCGCGCCGCGCAGCCGCACCTCCTCCAGCGTGCTGCCGGGGAAGGAGACGCCGGTGAGCCTGGCGTCGGCGAGGTCGACGTCCCGCAGCAGGCAGTCCTCGAACACCACGTCGCGCAGCACCGCGCCGCGCAGGTTGACCGCCTCCAGCTTGCACTGGCGGAACACCGTGCGCCGCACCGCCGAGCTGTACGCGGAGACGCCCGCCAGCACGGTGGACTCGACCTCGGTGTCCTGCCACTCGCTCTCCGCGAGGTCGACGCCCACCAGCCGCCCGCCGTGCACCCACACCTCGTTGAACCCGGCCCGGCGCAGCCTCGACTCCTCGATCCGCACCCCGGTGAAGGCGCACTCCAGGAAGTGCGCGCCGCCGAACTGCCCGGTCAGCGCGAGGCCGTCGAAGTGCGCGGTGTCGTACCGGGCGTCGGGGCGCAGCGGGCCGGTGTGGCGGCGCAGCAGGTGGGCGTACGGGAGGTCTTCGAGGCGCACGGGTCAGCTCCGTTTCGCGGACAGGGTGAGGCCGACGGCGACGGCGAGCGCCACCAGGAGCCCGGCGACCAGCACGCCGGACTCCCCCGCCAGCGTCGCAGCCAGCACCGACAGCGCGGCCACCGGCAGGACCGCCTGGGCGGCGCCCCGCTTGTGGTGGCGGGCGTGCAGCGCCCAGACGGTGAACAGGAACAGCGCGGTGGGGACGGTCACGGCGGCGGTCGCGGCCCGCTCCGAGACGTGCGCGGCGCCCACCGCGTGCTCGACCGCGACCTCCAGGCCCGCGCCGACCGCGGCGGCCGAGGCGAAGATCAGGTAGTGGCCGTAGCCCCAGGGCAGCGCCTGCCGGTTGTCGCGCAGGTGGTCGTGGCTGTCGTCGGCGAAGTAGATCCACCAGGCGCCGAAGCAGATCAGCAGGCCGCCGGCCGCGATCGGCAGCAGTTCGGCGATCGCCTCGTGCTCGTCCAGGGCGGTCTGGATGGCGACGGTGGCGGCGGCGACCGTCTCGCCGAGCACGATGATGGTGAACAGGCCGTAGCGCTCCACGATGTGGTGCCGGTGCCAGGGCGTCTGCCGGTCCTTCTCGGCCCAGACCGGGACGGCGAGTTCGACCAGCACGCCGAGCGGGAACAGCGGGCCCTGGACGCCGTGCGGCAGGAACAGCAGCACCACCCAGAACACCTGGACGAGGGTGATCCCGGCCGCGTAGCGCAGCGCGCAGGTGCGGGCCGGCCCGCTCTCGCCGCGGGCGGCGCGCAGCCACTGGGTGACCATGGCCAGCCGCATCAGCACGTACCCGGCCACGCCGAGCGTCAGGTCCCGGTCCTCGAAGATCCGCGGGACGCCGGCCGCGAGCACCAGCACGCCGGTGATCTGCACCAGGGTGGTGAGCCGGTAGGGCACGTCGTCGACGTCGTACGCGGAGGCGAACCAGGTGAAGTTCATCCAGGCCCACCAGACCGCGAAGAAGGACATGGTGAACCCGGTGAGTGCGGTGCCGAGGTGGCCCCCGGCCAGGGCGTGGGCGAGTTCGCGGCCGGCCTGGGCGATGGCGACCACGAAGCACAGGTCGAAGAACAACTCGAGCGGGGTGGAGGCCCGGTGGGACTCGCCCCGGTCGCGGGCCAGCATCCGGCGGACCGGGCGGTAGGGGTCGGGGGCGGAGCTCATGGCGCTGCCTTCGCGGTGGGCCGCGCGGCAGGGGGCGGGCGCGGCAGGGGAGTTGGACACCGGCGATCCTGGCAGCCCGGGCCGGGCGGCGCACGCACCGTGCGCGGCACGCGGATTGTCGGGATTCCATCCGATCCGACGAGTCGTCACGCGGAGTTGACGCCGCAGTGCGCGATCCGAGTGACAGCTTGGCCCATTTCAGCGCGTGTTGCGCCGATTGCCCCTTCTGTCCGAATTAGACCGATAGATTCCTCTGCGGATGGACGGACGACGAGGGCGCTTCGCGGGCAACGCGGAAGGTCAAGGACGAGGGTGGAACGCGGGACCGGCTCCCGCGCTCCGCAGGACCCGAACTCCTCGTGATCACCGCGCTGCCCGACAGCGCCGCCCGCCGCACCGCACCGCCCCGCACTGGACCACGGGACCAACGTCCCGCCGGACCGGGCCCTTCCCCTCCCGCCCCCGGCCCGCCCCCGACGTAGCGTTCGAGGAGGAGAACCCACCCGCCCACGCAGAGGGGAGCGCCGCCATGCACCGCACCGACCCGCCCCGCGCCGTCGAACTGGCCACCCCGGACGGCGACTGGATCGCCGTCTGCGACGCTCGCGAACTGGAGCCCGACTCCGGCACCGCCGTCCTGCTGCCCGGCGGCGACCAGGCCGCCGTCTTCCGCACCCCGGCCGGCGAACTGCTGGCGGTCGGCAACCGCGACCCGTTCGCCGACTCCTGGTCCATCGCCGACGGCATCACCGGCAGCGTCGACGGCACCCCCACCGTCTCCACCCCCCTCCACCAACGCCTGTTCGACCTGCGCACCGGCACCTGCCTGGACGACCCCTCCCGCGCCCTCCCCGTCTGGCCGGCCCGCCTGCGCCCCACCACCTGACCACCGGCCGGGCCCGACCGGCGCCGCACCCGGCGCCCCGGAGGCCCGGGAGGGGTTCCGGCCGTGCGGCATTCCGTGCGGCATTGGGCCTAGCTCCGTTGGCCCGGGGGCGGGTGGGCGCGGTGTGATGACCGCATGCGCACAGTCGGGCACCGAGGGCAGCGGGGGGCGTCGTGAACTGGGTCGATGTGGTGATCATGGTCGGCACGCTGGTGGGGACCGCGGCGGGGATGCTGCTGGTGCAGAGGTACGCGCCCGTTCCGGCGCGGGAGAACTGCAACGACGTGGCGGGGTTCATCTTCGCCGCGGTCGGCGCGTTCTACGCGGTGCTGGTGGCGTTCGTGGTGATCGTGGTGTGGGAGAACGCCTCGACCGCGAAGGCGACCACCTTCGACGAGGCGGACGAGTTGGCCGGGGTGTACTGGATGTCCCGGCAGATGCCGCTGCCCGAGGGCGCGGTGCTGGAGGGCCTGACGCTCAGCTACGCGCACGCGGTGGTGGACACCGAGTGGCGCGAGATGAACGAGCACCACAGCGACCCGGCGGCGACCGCGCTGATGTACCGGATTCGCGACACCGCGCTGTCCTTCGAGCCGAACGGGGACCAGCAGACGGTGATCTACGAGAACCTGGTGCAGCACGTGGACGGCCTGGCCAGCAAGCGCCGGGCGCGGCTGAACCTGATCGCGGACTGCGTGCCGCCGCTGCTGTGGGCGGCGCTGATCGCGGGCGCGGTGGTCACCATCGCCTTCACCTTCCTGTTCGGCCTCTCCAACACCTGGGCGCACCTGGTGATGGTGCTCAGCCTGGCCGGGCTGATCGCGCTGTCGCTGGTGGCGATCAAGGAGATGAACTACCCGTTCGACGGGGCGAACGCGGTGAAGCCGACCGCCTTCCAGGTGTTCCTGAACCGGCTGCCGCCGCCGCGCTGAGCGACGCCGGGTGACCGCGCCGTCACGATTTCGGCGGGCGGCCCGGGGCGTGTAGTGTTCTCGGGGTCAGCAGGCGCCGCTAGCTCAGTTGGTTAGAGCAGCTGACTCTTAATCAGCGGGTCCGGGGTTCGAGTCCCTGGCGGCGCACCGACGGTCGAGAGCCTCCCTCCGGGGAGGCTCTCGGCGTTCCGGGGCCCGGTCGGCCCGGGTCCGCCCGGCCCGGGAAGCCGGTTTTCGCCGCAGGTCGGGGAGCGTGTAGTGTTCTCCACGTCAGCACGCGCCGCTAGCTCAGTTGGTTAGAGCAGCTGACTCTTAATCAGCGGGTCCGGGGTTCGAGTCCCTGGCGGCGCACCGACGGTCCGAAGGCCCCTCGCGAGAGCGAGGGGCCTTCGGCGTTTTTCCGGCCGCTCCCGCCGCGTCCCATGTCCCCGGCCCGACGCGCTCGTTGAGAAGGGGGAGAAGAGGAAGCTAAGGGGTATTTAAAGATCGTCTTAGGAGAAATGGGACATAGGTCCCTAACATCTGACAAGTCGATCAGTCAGGCTGGCGAGGTTCACGCCGTCGCCCGAGCGAGCAGCCCGTCCGGGGCCTGCGGGAAGGTCTCCGTTGCCTCGAAAGCCCCGTGAGCGCAGTGAGCGGAAGAAGCGCACCGGCTGGCGCCGCCTGATACCCACCTGGCGGATCACCCTGCTCGGGCTGGCCGCGTCCGTGCTGCTGGGGGTCGGGCTGTTCGCCCTGGGCGTCGCCCTGGTGAAGGTGCCGGACGCGCACGCGGCCGCCACCGCCCAGTCCAACACCTGGCTGTACGCGGACGGCTCGGTGCTGGCCCGCACCGGCCAGACCAACCGGCAGAACGTCTCGCTGGACAAGGTCTCCCCCGAGGCGCAGCACGCCGCGCTGGCCGCCGAGGACCGCAACTTCTACGCGGAGGGCGCGGTCAACTTCAAGGGCATGGCCCGGGCCGCGTTCAACACCGCCTCCGGCGGCGCCACCCAGGGCGGCTCGACGATCACCCAGCAGTACGTGAAGAACGCCTACCTGAACCAGAAGCAGACCGTCAGCCGCAAGGTGAAGGAGGTGTTCATCGCGATCAAGGTGGACGCCACCCAGAGCAAGGACGAGATCCTCTCCTCCTACCTGAACACCTCGTACTACGGGCGCGGCGCGTACGGCGTCCAGGCCGCCGCGCAGGCGTACTTCGGGGTGGACGCGAGCCGGCTGACCGCCGCGCAGGGCGCCTACCTGGCGACGCTGCTGAACGCGCCGAGCGCCTTCGACGTCTCCTCGGCCAGCGAGGCCGGCAAGGAGAAGGCCATGGCGCGCTGGAACTACGTGCTGGACGGCATGGTGGCGAAGAAGTGGCTGGGCGCCGAGGAGCGGCAGCACACCGCGTTCCCGGAGGTGCTGGCCCCCAAGTCGGCGCCGGGCCTGTCCGGGCAGGCGGGCTACCTGGTGGCCGCCGCCACCTCGTACCTCACCGACCGCGGCATCGTCTCGGACGCGCAGCTCGCCCAGGGCGGGTACACCATCACGCTGACCGTCGACCCGAAGAAGCAGCAGCAGCTGCAGGACTCGGTGCAGAGCCAGCTGACCGACAACCTCAAGCCGGACAGCCGCAAGGTGGACGCGGCGGCCCAGGCGGGCGCGGTCTCGGTCGACCCGGCGACCGGCCAGGTGCTGGCGCTGTACGGCGGCGCGGACGCCACCAAGCACTGGATCGACAACGCCACCCGCACCGACTACCAGGCGGGCTCGACCTTCAAGGCGATCGCGCTGGCCGCCGCCCTGGACTCCGGGGCGCGCACCCAGTCCGGCGAGCGGATCACCGCCGACACCGTGTACGACGGCACCAACCGACGGGCGGTGCGCGGCGCCAAGGGCACCCCGTACGCGCCGCCGAACGAGGGCGAGCACTCGTACGGGCAGATCTCGCTCCAGCAGGCCACCGACTGGTCGGTGAACTCGGTGTTCGCGCAGCTCGCCCAGGACACCGGGCTGGAGAAGGTCCGCGCCACCGCGGTGGCGCTCGGCCTGCCCGCCGACACGCCGGGCCTCAAGGCCGTCCCGTCGATCCCGCTGGGCGCGGCCACCCCGAGCGTGCTGGAGCTGGCCGGGGTGTACGCCGCCCTGGACAACGACGGGCAGCAGATCACCCCGTGGTTGGTGAAGGGCCTGGAGCTGGGCGGCGGGCAGATCGCGCTGCCCGCGCACGACGCCACCCGGGCGATCTCCAAGGACGCCGCCCGGGCCACCACCGCGATCCTCCGGGGCGTCATCGAGGACCAGGGCGGCACCGGCTACCGGGCCGCCGCGCTGAACCGCCCGGCGGCCGGCAAGACCGGCACCACCGACGACTCGAAGTCGGTCTGGTTCGCCGGGTACACCCCGGAGCTGGTCACCGTGGTCGGCCTGTTCGGGCAGGAGCCGGGCACCGGCAAGCAGGTCAGCCTGGACGGCGTCGGCGGCACCGGCAGCGCGGCGGGCGGCAAGTACCCGGCGCAGGTCTGGACGGCGTACATGAAGGCGGCGCTGGCCGGCCAGCCGGTCGGCGACTTCGCCGGGCCGACCCGCTCCCCGGCCGCGAGCGCCCCCACCTCGGGCCCGACCGGCTCGGCCTCCCCCAGCCAGAGCCCGACCGCGCCGGAGGACGGCGCCGGCGGCACGCCCTCGCCGTCCGCCGGGGACGACCGGCCGACCCGCTCCCCGTCCGCCCGCCCCAGCGGCAGCGCCAGCACCGGCGCGGGCGCGGGCACCGGCGGGGAGGGCGGGCGGCCGACCCGCTCGCCGTCCGCCCGGCCCAGCGGCGGGGCCGACCGCAGCCCGTCCGCGAGCACCGCGCCGGGGCTCGGCGGGGCCGGGGGCCTGCTCGGCGATCAGGACCAACCGGCGGAGTAACGCCTTACGGCGGAGGGGTCCGGGCTGGCAGAATGCGGCGATGCGCAGCAGCTCGGACCCCTCCGCCGTTCCCGTCGACACCCCGGCGGCCCCCGCCCGGACCCTGGCAGCCCCGACCCCGACCCCGGCGCGGCGGGCGGCTTCGCTGGGGCTGGGGCTCGCGCTGGTGTCGGCGTTCGCGTTCGGCGGGTCGGGGACGGCGGCCAAGCCGCTGATCGAGGCCGGGCTCTCCCCGCGCACACCGTCTGGCTGCGGGTGGCCGGGGCGGCGCTAGTGCTGCTGCCGGTGGCCTGGCGGCACCGGGAGGCGGTGCTGCGGCGGCCCGGGGTGCTGCTCGGGTTCGGGCTGCTGGCCGTCGCGGGGGTGCAGGCGTGCTACTTCGCGGCGATCTCGCGGATTCCGGTGGGCGTGGCGCTGCTGATCGAGTACCTGGGGCCGCCGCTGCTGATCGCCTACGTCCGGCTGGTGCAGCGGCGGCCGGTCTCGCGGCGGGCGACGGCCGGGGCGGGCGTCGCGGTGGCGGGGCTGGCCTGCGTGGTGGAGGTGTGGAACGGCCTCTCCTTCGACCCGCTGGGCGTGCTGTTCGCGCTCGGCGCGGCCTGCTGCCAGGTCGGCTACTTCGTGCTCGCCGACGCCGGGCGGCGCGGGGAGCGCCCGATCGACCCGCTGGCGGTCTCGGCGCACGGGCTGCTGATCGGTGCCGTGCTGCTGACCGCCCTCACCCGGCCCTGGGAGGCGGACTGGTCGCTGCTGGGCCACTCGGTGGCCATGAACGGGCACCGGCTGCCCGCGCTCGTCCCGGCCCTGTGGATGGTGCTGGTGGCCACCGTCCTGGCGTACCTGACCGGGGTGGTCTCCGTGCAGCACCTCTCCCCGCCGGTCGCGGGCGTGGTCGCCAACCTGGAGGCGGTGGTGGCCACCGTGCTGGCCTGGGTGCTGCTCGGCGAGCACCTCGGTGCCCCGCAGCTCGCGGGCGGCGCCCTCGTCCTGGCGGGCGCGTTCGCCGCGCAGTCGGCGAGCCGGGGCTGAGGCGGCGTCAGGCGCCGGGCGTCGGGCGTCAGGCTTCGGGGCAGGAAGCCCGGCGTCAGGCCGGCAGGGTCTGGCGGTGGGCGGCCAGGGCGGGGGCGGTGGTGGTGGCGAGGAACTCGGTGATCCGGTACTCGGCGACCCCGGCGGGGACGAACGGGTCGGTGGCGGCGATCGCCTCGACCGCGGCGCGGTCGGGGGCGACGGCCAGGATGACGCCGCCGTCGCGCGGGACCTTGCGGCCGGAGGCGAGGAAGGCGCCGTCCGCGTAGTGCCGCTCCAGCCAGGCGACGTGGGCGGGCAGCAGGGCGTCGACGCGCTCCAGCGGGGCGGTGTAGGTCAGTTCGAGGATGAACACGTGATCATCGTACGCCGGGCCCGGGCGGGCCGGGCCGGATGCGCGGGCGTCGGCGCGCAGTGGGGCCCGGCGGCCCTCGGCTCGACGGCCGGGCTCAGCGGCCGGTCCAGCCGAACCAGGTGAAGTGGCCGAGCGGCCAGACCACCGCGCTGGTGGGGCCGACCAGGTCCGCGACGGGGACGGCGCCGCCGTCCGGTCCGTCGCGGTGGTAGCGGGAGTCGGCGGAGTCGCTGCGGTGGTCGCCCTCGACCCAGACGTGGTCGGCGGGGACGGTCACCGGGCCGAAGTCGAGGCCGGAGCAGGAGTCGTCGCCGGGGTGCAGGTAGGGCTCGGTGACGGTCTTCCCGTCGACGGTGAGGGTGCTGCCCTGGCAGGAGACGGTCTGGCCGCCGGTGGCGATGACCCGCTTGACCAGGTAGTCGTCGCCGGGCGGGAGCAGGCCGACGGTGCTGAGGCCGGAGTGCACGGCGCGGGTGAAGGCGTTGCCGCTCGCGGGGACGGGCGGCAGCCAGCCGCCCGGGTCCTTGAACACCACGGGCTCGCCGGGCTCGGGCTTCCACCCGGTGAGGGTGGCGAACTTGTTGACGGCGACCCGGTCGCCGACCTGGAGGGTGTTCTCCATCGAGCCGGACGGGATGGAGAACATCTGGAACAGGCAGGTCTTGATCAGCACGGCGACGACCAGGCCGATCACGATCATCACGGGCAGTTCCACGTACCAGGGCCGCCGCCTGCGCGGACTCCGTTCCTGGGTGGGCCCCTCGGTCACCGCCACCGACACCGACACCGCCTCCTTGGCAAGGACAGCACGCTAACCCGAGCCGGGGGCAGGGCGAAATCCGGCCCTTACCCCGAGCCGACACCCCGCCCCGGCGCGACGGCGGCTCAGGACTCGTTGGCGATGGCCTCGTGGTGGCGGATCACCTCGGCGATGATGAAGGTGAGGAACTTCTCGGCGAACACCGGGTCGAGGTTGGCGCTGAGGGCGAGTTCGCGCAGCCGCTTGATCTGGCGGCGCTCGCGGGCCGGGTCGGCGGGCGGCAGCTGGTGCTCGGCCTTGAGGCGGCCGACCTGCTGGGTGGCCTTGAAGCGCTCGGCCAGCATGTGGACGACGGCGGCGTCGATGTTGTCGATGGACTCGCGCAGGCGGGTCAGCTCGGCCCGCACGGCGTCGTCGATCCCCGCCGGGGAGGGGGTGGGCTGGTCCGTCATGTGGGGTGGCTCCGATGCGGGATTACGGGTGGGCGCTCGGGCGCGGCGAACGGCCAATCTAACAGGGCGGGCCGGGCCGGTCCGCCCGGATGTCCTGCGCGTTCCGGCATGTGGGACGGCATGTGGGACGGCGTGCGGGACGGCGTGCGGGACGGTGTGGAGGACGGCCGGCGGGGCGGTGCCGGAGCGGTGGCGCGGCGGCGCTCGGACCGGGTGGCCGACTCCGCGCGGCGTTCGCCCGCCGAGGGGCGGTGCGGGCCGTAGGCTGGGCGGGCCCCGGCCGGAAGTCCGGTCGCGGGCGCAGCAGTTCGACCGCTGTCCTGATCTCATGGGAGGTACCTGATCGTGGCGACGACCCGCACCGCGCACACCGAGTGGGAGGGCAACCTGCTCGACGGCAAGGGCCTGGTGACCTTCGACTCCTCCGGCGTCGGCGAGTTCCCGGTGTCCTGGCCGTCCCGGGCCGAGGGCGCGAACGGGAAGACCAGCCCGGAGGAGCTGATCGCGGGCGCGCACTCGGCGTGCTTCTCGATGGCGCTCTCGCACGGCCTGACCGGCGCCGGCACCCCGCCCACCAGGCTGGAGACCAAGGCGGACGTGACCTTCCAGCCGGGCACCGGCATCACCGGCATCCACCTGACCGTGGTGGGCACCGTCCCGGGCCTGGACGAGGCGGGCTTCGTGAAGGCCGCCGAGGACGCGAAGGCCAACTGCCCGGTGAGCCAGGCCCTGTCCGGCACCACCATCACGCTCTCCGCGAGCCTGGGCTGACCCCGGGGCGGGCCCGCCGGCCCGCCCCCCGCCCGTGCTCGCGCCCCGCACACGGCGCGTGAGCGCGGGCGCACTCCCCGCAATCCGTCCTCGCCGCGGCGGTGCCGGGCCCGGCGCGCTCCGGCCGGGGCCCGGGTGGCTCGTACAGAATGTAACGGGCATGTGCGGACAACCGTCACCAATCACCCTGGCGGCGGTCGCGGACAGTGACGCCTGCGGCCTATGATCGGCAGACGTGGCCCGAGGCCGCCGACTGCTCCCCGGTCACCGGCCGGGGTCCGCGAGCGGGCACGGGCCGCCCGGCCGGTGGCCGTCCGCGAGGAGCAGCCGGCGCGACCAGTGGCAGCAGCGGACGGGAGCGTGCCGTGCCGGGCCGGAACGTCGGGACCGACGCACACCATCGGGGTGGGCGGCCCGAGACGCCGCGCCCGGGAACCGGGCCCTGCGCCGCCTGCGGCACCCCGCCGGACACCGAGGCCGAGCGGCTGGCAGCCGCCCTGCGGGCCAGCGAGTCGCGGTTCCGGGCCGCGTTCGCCGACGCCGGGATCGGCATGGCGCTGATCGACTCCGAGGACCTCGTGATCGAGGGCAACCCGGTGTTCGCCGCGATGCTGGGCCGCGAGGTGGCCGAGCTCCCCGGCATGCACATCCACCAGATCATCGAGCCGGAGGAGCCGTCCCGCAGCCGCTACCGCGAGCTGGTGCGCGGCGAGCGCGACCGGATGCGCGCCGAGAAGCGGCTCAAGCACCGCGGCGGGCGGGAGGTCTGGGGCCGGGTCACCGTCTCGCTGATCCGGGACGGCGCGGGCGAGCCGTACTACACGATGGTGATGGTCGAGGACGTCACCGAGCGCCGCCAGTTGGGCGACCGGCTCGCCTACCAGGCGCTGCACGACCCGCTGACCAGGCTGCCCAACCGGACGCTGTTCTACGAGCGGCTGGAGAGCGCGTTCAAGCCGGACGGCCGGGACGGTCCGGGCACCGGCGGCGAGGCCCGGATCGGGCTCTGCTGCGTCGACCTGGACGGCTTCGCGACGATCAACGAGACGCTCGGCCACCACGTCGGCGACCAGCTGCTGGTGGCCGTCGCCGCCCGGCTGGAGCACGGCTTCGCCCGGGACGGACGGCAGTTGGTGGCCCGGCTGGGCGGCGACGAGTTCGCCGTGCTGGTCACCGGCAGCGCCGGCCACCAGCAGCTGACCCGGCTGGCCGCCGACCTGATGGAGACCCTGGAGCGGCCCTTCGAGGTGGCCGGGCACCGGCTGACCGTCACCGCGTCGATCGGCGTGGTGGAGCGCCCGGTGCGCGGCTCCACGCCCGCCGACCTGGTCCGGGACGCCGACTCCACCCTGTACTGGTCGAAGTCCGACGGCCGCGCCCGCTGGACGCTGTACGACCGCGACCGGGGCGCCGACCAGCTCACCCGGCACCTGCTGGCGACCGAGCTGCGCCCGGCCGTGGAGCGCGGCGAGTTCACCGTCGTCTACCAGCCGCTGGTGGGCCTGGCGGACGGCGCGGTGCACGGCGCCGAGGCGCTGGTGCGCTGGAACCACCCGCGGTACGGGCTGCTGTCGCCGGACCGGTTCATCCCGCTCGCCGAGGAGTCCGGGGCGATCGTGGCGCTGGGCAAGTGGGTGCTGGAGGAGTCCTGTCGGCAGGCCCGGCGCTGGCTGGAGGAGTTCCCCGGGCAGCCGGTGCTGGTCAGCGTCAACCTGGCGCCCCGCCAGATCTGGGACTCCGACGTGGTCGCGGACGTCGCCGACGTGCTGGAGCGCACCGGGCTGCCCGCCCGCCTGCTCCAGCTGGAGATCACCGAGAGCGCGCTGCTGGGCCCGGGCGGCCGGCCGTTGCAGGCGTTGCAGGCGCTGGCCGACATGGGCGTGCGGATCGCCATCGACGACTTCGGGACCGGCTACTCCAACCTCGCCTACCTGTCCCGGCTGCCGGTGCACGCCCTCAAGCTGGACGCCACCTTCATCGAGGCGTTCCGCGAGTCCGCGCCCGGCGCGGACGGCCGCCGCCGGGCCGCCGACGAGCAGATCGTCGGCGCGATGGTGCAGCTCGCGCACGCCCTGGGCCTGACCGTCACCGCCGAGGGCATCGAGCACGCCGCCCAGGCCGAGCGGCTGCGCGAGACCGGCTGCGACACCGCCCAGGGCTGGTACTACGCCCGCCCCGGCGGTCCCGAGGTGGTCGCCGCGATCCTCCGGGACCGGCCGCGGTAGCGACCGCGGCCTTCCGGTGCGGAGGGGAGCAGGGCGGCGGGACGTGCGGACGCGGTGCCGGACGGGCTCAGTCCGCGGCGGCGGTGAGCCCGTACGCCTCGGCGATCAGGCCGTAGGACGCCAGCCGGTTTTGGTGCCCGTGGATGTGCGAGGTGACCATCAGCTCGTCGGCCCCGGTGCGCCGTCGCAGCGCCTCCAGGCCCTCGGCGACCTCCGCCGGGGTGCCGAGCACCACGTTCGCCAGCCAGGACTCCAGGAAGTCCTCCTCGGCGAGGGTGTAGGGGTGCGCGGCGGCCTCCTCCGGCGTCGGGATCGGCCCCGGCCGGCCCTGCCGCAGCCGCAGCATGCCCAGGCCCGCCGAGCGGGCCAGCCACAGCGCCCGCTCCCGGCTCTCCGCGGCCACCGCGCTCACCCCGATCAGCGCGTACGGCTCCTCCAGCACCTCGGACGGGGTGAAGCCCTCCCGGTACAGGTCGAGCGCGGGGACGGTGTTGGCCGCGCTGAAGTGGTGCGCGAACGCGAACGGGTAGCCGAGCCGGGCGGAGAGCTGGGCGCTGAACCCGGAGGAGCCGAGCAGCCAGACCGGCGGCCGGGACGCCGAGCGCGGCACCGCCTCCAGCCGGGCGTACGGGTGGCCGGCCGGGAAGTCGCCGTCCAGGAAGTGGGTCAGCTCGGCGAGTTGGCGCGGGAAGTCCTCCGCGCCGTCGGCCAGGCCCCGGCGCAGTGCCCGGGCGGTGCCCTGGTCGGTGCCGGGGGCGCGGCCCAGGCCCAGGTCGATCCGGCCCGGGTGCAGGGCCTCCAGCAGGCCGAACTGCTCGGCGATCGCCAGCGGGGCGTGGTTGGGGAGCATCACGCCGCCGGAGCCCAGGCGCAGCGTGCCGGTGTGCGCGCCGAGGTGGGCGAGCAGCACGGCGGGCACCGAGGAGGCCACGCCGGGCATGCCGTGGTGCTCGGCCACCCAGAACCGGTGGTAGCCCCAGCCCTCGGCGGCCCGGGCCAGCTCGGTGGTCGCGGCGAGCGCCTCGCCCGCGGTGTGGCCGGAGCCGACGGTGGCCAGGTCCAGGATGGAGAGCGGGGCGGGCGCGCGGCCCGCGGCCCGGCCGCGGATTCGGTCGGCGGCGGTGGCGGGGCCTGCGGCGGCGGCCCGGTCGGGGGCGGTGGCGGCCCCGGGGGCGGTCGGCTCCGGTGCGGTGCTCATGCGGTGCGTCCTCCTGGTGCCCCGGCCGGGTGCCCGGGCGTTCGTCGGAGCACAACCCGCCCGGCGGCCGGGCTGTTCCCGCCCCGGCACCGGCCTTCCGGCCGCCGCTCCCGGCCCCCGCCCACCGCTTCTTCCACCGCCCCGCCCACCGCTTCTTCCGCCGCCCCGCCCGCCGTCCCGTCTGACGCCTCGACAGGAGGCCACGCTGCGTGGCGACTTCACGCCACAGCGAGAAGTCGCCAGGTCCGGCGGCCCGATCGGGACCGCGGATGGGGCAGTCTGGAGATCGGCGCGGATCACGTACCGGTTCCGCGCGCCAGCGACAGATCGACGGGCTCGACCAGCGTCGTTCGATCCCACGAGCCCCCGGAGCGGCACCCCGCCCGGGGGCTCTCGCCGTTCCCCGGGCCCGTGTGCGGTATGCCACACGGGGGTGCTTCATGCCATGAAATTTGCCCGCGCTAGCGTTGTCCCCCGTTGCAGCTGCTCCCCCCGGGCGTGCTGGAGGGAGAGACACCGTGGACCCGAACGCCGTCATCGGCCCCGCCTGGTACTGCGCACTGGCGCTGGCCGCCGTCCTCGGTGACGCCTTCCTGCCGTTCCTGCCCAGCGGGACGCTGGTGATCCTCGCGGTGCTGAAGACCGCGCACGTGGACGGTTCGCCGCTGCTGCTGGGCGCGGGCGTGGCGCTCGCCTCCTTCCTCGGCGACCTGCTGCTGCTCAACCTGGCCCGGCGCGGCGCGCCCGCGGTGCACCGCCGGCTGGCCCGTCGGCCCCGGCTGGCCGCGAGCGTGGAGCGGGTGCAGCTGGCGCTGACCGGCCGCACCACCAGCCGGGCCGCGGCGGCCATCGTGATCGTCGCGCGCTTCGTCCCGGCCGGGCGGACCGTGCTGGACCTGGCGGTGGGCCACTCCGCGAACCGGCCCTGGACCTTCCTGCGCTGGTCGGCGGTGGCCGCGGTGGTGTGGGCGGCGTACATCGTCAGCCTCGGCTGGTTGAACCTGCACTGGTTCGACACCGCCTGGCTGAGCTTCGTGATCTCCTGCGCGGCGGCCACCGCGATCAGCTCGGCGGTGGTGCAACTCGTCCGGCGGCGGCGCCGGCTGGCCGCCCTGGTCGAGAGCGAGTAGGCCGCTGCCGCGGGGCCCGGACGGGTCCGCGACCTCGCGTTCCGTGTCTCAGGACGGCAACAAGGCGGCCGGTCCGGGAGCCGGGCGGAACCCCTCCGCGTGATGACCTGGTGAGGGTGGGCGGCATTGGACCGTCCGTCCCGGGCATGCCATCCTTGGGTGGCAATACCGTCAAATTGTCCGATTTTGCCAGAAGTTGACCCCGGGAGCCGCGTGTCGGCGCCCGGGTCTTCGTTCCGGCCGGGCCCACCGTGGCAGGGGAGACCATGAGCAGCATCTCGCGCAGGACAGTGCTGACCGCCACAGCGGCCACGGCGGCCCTCGGCGCCGTCGCGGCCTGTTCCAGCGGAGGCGGCACGGCGAACCGCCCCGGCTCCGACGCCGACCCCGGCGGCACCGGCAGCGCCTCCGCCGGCACCAGTCCGTCCGCCGTCAAGGGCACCCCGCTCGGCGACGGCTCCACCGCCGACACCGGCACCCAGCCCCGCCAGCCCACGCCCGAGAAGCTGAAGCCGGGCGAGACCCCGCCGCAGTTCGTGGTCTTCTCCTGGGACGGCGCCGGGGCCACCGACGACGGCCAGTTCGCCCGCTTCCTCAAGCTCGCCGAGGAGCACAAGGCGGCGATGACCTTCTTCCTCTCCGGCATCTACACCCTGCCGAAGGAGAAGTCCTCGCTCTACCACCCGCCGCAGCACCCCGTCGGCGCCTCCGACATCCCGTTCCTGTCCGACAACGCCGTCCGCAACACCATCAAGCTGATCACCCAGGCCTGGCAGGCCGGCCACGAGATCGGCACCCACTTCAACGGGCACTTCTGCTCCACCCGCTCCGACCACAACGGCGTCAACAAGTGGACCCCGGAGGACTGGGAGAGCGAGATCCAGCAGGCGGTGTCCTTCGTCACCCAGTGGCGGACCAACACCGGGTTCACCGACGTCGACCCGTTCCCCTTCGACTACAAGAAGGAGCTGATCGGCGGCCGCACCCCCTGCCTGGAGGGCCAGAAGGCGCTGCTGCCGACCGCCGCCAAGCTCGGCTGGAAGTACGACGCCAGCTCCCCCGGCGGCCTGCAGATCTGGCCGCAGAAGGTCCAGGACGGCAAGATCTGGGACTTCCCGCTCCAGGGCATCCCGTTCCCCGGCCACAACTTCCAGGTGCTGTCCATGGACTACAACATCCTGGCCAACCAGTCCGGCGGCTCCACCAAGGGCGACCCGGCGAAGTACGGCCAGTGGCGCGACCAGGCCCGCGACGCGTACCTGGCGGGCTTCGAGCGCGCCTACACCACCAACCGGGCCCCGTTCTTCGTCGGCAACCACTTCGAGCAGTGGAACGGCGGCATCTACATGGACGCGGTCGAGGAGGCCCTCCGGCAGATCGCCGGCAAGCCCGACGTCCGCCTGGTCTCGTTCAAGCAGCTCGTCGACTGGCTGGAGGTCCAGGACCAGTCCACCCTCCGCAAGCTGCGCACCCTCAACGTCGGCCAGGCCCCGACCGGCGGCTGGCAGACCTTCCTGGGCGCGTAGCGGGCCGGACGGCGAGGGGCCCGGGGAGCGGCGGCGCTCCCCGGGCCCCGGCCGTGTCGCCGTGCCGCCGTGCCGCCGTCAGACCAGCAGCTCCACCAGGCGCGCGGAGCGGATGATCGAGTAGTGGTTGGTGTCCGCGACCGGCTCGGTCGGGACGGTGACCTTCGCGGCCTCCAGCCGGGCGGGGTCGTAGAGCGCCTGCGGCTCGTCCATCAGGCCGCGTTCGGCGTAGAGCAGGCGGGCGGGGACGGTCAGGCGGTGGACCGCCCCGGCGGCCTCCGGGTCGAGCAGGACCTGGGCGCCGTCGGTGGTGACCGCCTCGTGGACGCAGGAGGAGACCAGCGCGGGGGCCTCGCCGACCAGGTCGCGCTGGGTGTAGGCGTCGAGTTCCTCGGTCCACGGGTCGAACGCGGGGTGGGCCTGCCAGAACGCCCGGTAGGCCGCGCGGTCGGGGAAGGTCATCGAGAGCCGGGCCAGCGCCGGGCCGAGGACCGCGGCGAGGGCGTCCCGCTCGCTGACGCCGGGCGGCAGCGGGAAGGTCACCGCGCCGTCCACCAGGGTGAGTTCGGCGACCAGTTCCGGGTGCCGGGTCGCGGTGAGGGCCGAGACCCAGGCGCCCATCGAGTGGCCGACCAGCCGGACCGGGCCCGCGTCCAGGGCGGTGACCAGCGCGGCGACGTCCTCGGCGTGCCGGGCCAGGCCCCAGGGCCCGGGCAGGTCGCGGCTGGCGGCCCGGCCGCGCAGGTCCGGGGCGTACAGCGCGGCCCGGCCGTCGAGCAGCCGGGCCAGCGGGGCCCAGGCCAGCGCGTTGGCGGTGATGCCGTGGACGGCGACCACCACGGGCGCGCCGGGGACGGTCGCGGGCCAGTGCAGTACGGCGAGGTCGCCGCCCTCGACGGGGACGGTCAGGGCGACGGGCTGGGGGCTGGTCATGCGGCGCCTTCCGGGACGGCGGTGACGGGGGCCGCGGCCCCGGCGGTACGGCCGCCGCGCAGCCGGGCGGGGAGCTTGGCGAGGCCGCCCGGCAGCAGGTAGACCACGGCGACGAAGAGCGTACCGAGCAGGAACAGCGGCTGGGAGAGCGGAACCCGCAGCACGGACGGCAGTTCGGCGACCGAGTCGGAGTTGGCGAGGTCGCCGAGCCGGTGCGCGGCCCAGGTGTAGAGGACGCCGCCGAGCAGCGGGCCCCAGCGGGTGCCGGAGCCGCCCAGCACCACCATCACCAGCAGCGCGAGCGTGGCGTCCGAGCCGGCCGCCTGCGGGGTGGCGCCGCCGGTGAGCAGCAGGTAGACCACGCCGCCCGCGCCGGCCAGCGCGCCGGAGACGGTGAACGCGACCAGTTTGAAGCCGTACGGGCGCAGGCCCAGCACCTCGACCCGGCGCTCGTTCTCCCGGATGCCGGACCAGACCCGGCCGGTGGGCGAGGAGACCGTCCGGTGCACGACGGCGAGCGTGACGACCAGGTAGGCCAGCGCGATCCAGTACAGGTGGGCGGTGTTCTGGATGCCGATCAGCGCGTCGGGCAGGTGCGCGGCGGGCACGGAGCGGCCCTCCTCGCCGCCGGTGAGGCCGCCGGGGTTGCGCTGCACCAGGATCGAGCCGGCCTGGGCGAAGGCCAGGGTGACCATGGAGAAGCCGATGCCGGTGACCCGGAGCGAGACCGCGCCGAGCGCCAGCGCGAGGACCACCGAGCAGGCCACGCCGAAGAGCGCGGCGGGCCAGAGGCCGAGGCCGAGTTCGAGCATGGCCAGGTCGGTGGCGTACAGGCCGGTGGCGAAGTACAGCGCGTGCCCGAAGGAGAGCAGCCCGGTCCGGCCCAGCAGCAGGTCGTAGCCGGTGGCCAGGCCCCCGTACAGCAGGCAGAGCGCGATCAGTTGCAGGCTGCCGGGGCTGCCGAGCGGCCCGTCGAGCAGGCCGGGCAGCGGCAGGGTGCTGTAGGGCGCGGCGAACAGGACGAGCAGCAGGGCCAGCGGCCACCAGCGCTTGAGGTGGGTGGTCACGCGAGTCTCCCGGTGAGTCCGCGGGGCTTGACGAGCAGGAGGACGGCGAGCAGGACGACCACCGAGAGGTCGCCGAGGCCCGCCGCGGTGTAGTAGTTGGCGAACTGCTGGACGAGGCCGACGCCGACCGAGGCGACGGCGGCGCCGGTGACCGAGCCCAGGCCGCCCATCACCACCACGACGAAGGCGAAGATCAGCAGCCCGGTGCCCTGGGCGGGGTTGATCGAGCCGAAGTAGAGGCCGGCCAGCGCCCCGCCGAGCGAGGCGGCGGCGCCGCCGATCGCGAAGACCAGGGTGAACGCCTTGCGGACGTCGATGCCCAGGGCGGTGACCATCGCGCGGTCCTCGACGCCGGCCCGGACGATCAGCCCGTAGCGGGTCCGGGCCAGGAACAGCCGGAGCAGGACCAGCACCACCAGCGCGGCGGCCATCAGCACGAAGCGGTTGACCGGGACGGTCGCGCCGAGCAGGCCGACCGTGCCGGAGAGCGCGGCGGGCTGCGGGAAGGGGCGGGCGTCCGAGCCCCAGACGCCCATCAGCAGGGCGGGCAGGGCGAGTCCGACGCCGACGGTGGCCAGGATCTGGTCCCGGGGGCGGGCGTACAGCGGGCGGATCAGGGCGAGTTCGAGCAGCACCGAGGCGGCGGTGCCGACCAGGGTGCCGAACGGGACGGCCAGCCAGAAGCCCATCCCGCCGTCGGTGGCGGCCCACCAGGCGGCGTAGGCGCCGACCGAGAGCAGCGCGCCGTGGGCGAAGTTGAGCACGTCCATCAGGCCGAAGATCAGTGAGAGGCCGGAGGCGACCAGGAAGTACAGCGCGCCGAGCCCGAGTCCGGTGCAGGCGAGCAGGACGACGGTGTTCATCGGGGCGTCACCTCGGGTGCGGGGGCGGGGCGGTGGCCGCCGACGCCGAGCAGGCGGCGGGCGGCGTCCTCGTCGGCGAGCAGGGCGCGGGCGTCGCCCTGGTGGGCGGTGCGGCCGTCGGCGAGGACGGCGCAGTGGCCGGCCACCCGGCGGACCAGGGCGAGGTTCTGTTCGACCAGCAGGACGGGGACGGTCTCGGCGGCCCGGGCGAGCACGTCGGCGACCTCGGTGACGATCTTCGGGGCGAGTCCCTTGGTGGGCTCGTCAGCGATGATCAGCCGGTTCCCGTTGAGCAGGGTGCGGGCGATGGCGACCATCTGCTGCTGCCCGCCGGAGAGCGTCCCGGCGGGCTGCCGGTGGCGCTGCTTGAGCTCCGGGAACAGCTCGAAGACCAGGTCGTAGGCGGGGGCGGTGTCGCGTTCGGCGAGCCGGAGGTTCTCGGCGACGCTGAGGCCGGCGAAGATCCCGCGGTCCTCGGGGGCGTAGCCGATGCCGCGGCGGACCACCAGGTGGGTGGGGAGCCGGCCGATGTCGACGCCGTCGAAGGTGAGGGCGCCGGTGCGCGGGACGAGGCCCATGACCGCCTTGACGGTGGTGGTCTTGCCGGCGCCGTTGCGCCCGAGCAGGGCGGTGACGCCGGTGGCGGCGACGTCCAGGTCCACCCCGTGCAGGATGTGCAGGCCGTCGATCACCACCCGCAGGTCACGGACCGTCAGCAGGCTCACAGCGCCTCCCCGAGGTAGGCCCCCTGGACGGTGGCGTCGGCCATCACGGCATCGGGGGTGTCGAGCGCGAGCAGGGTGCCGTGGTGCATCACGGCGAGCCGGTCGGCCAGGCCCAGCAGCACGTCCATGTGGTGCTCGACCATCAGGACGGTGCGGCCCTGCTCCTGGTGGACGGAGCGGATCAGCTCGACCAGCGCGGGCACCTCCTCGGCGCTGACGCCGGCCATCGGCTCGTCCAGCAGGATCAGCCGCGGCTCGCCGACCAGCAGCACCGCGAGTTCGAGCTTGCGCTTGCCGCCGTGCGAGAGCGAGCCGGCCGGGTCGTCGGCGCGGTCGGCCAGGCCGGTGCGCTCCAGGGTCTCCTCGACCTGCTGCCGGTGGCGTCCGGCCCGCCGCCAGATCCGGTAGGAGGCGGCGGGTCCGGCGGCGGCCTGGGCGGCGAGGCGCAGGTGCTCGGCGACGGTGAGGCCGGGCCAGAGCGAGGAGGTCTGGAAGGTCCGGCCCAGGCCCCGCCGGGCCCGGGCGGGCACCGGCAGGGCGGTGATGTCGGCGCCGTCCAGGTGGAGGGTGCCGCGGGTGGCGGGGTGGATGCCGGTGATCAGGTTGAACAGGGAGGTCTTGCCCGCCCCGTTCGGGCCGATGAAGGCGACGAACTCGCCCTCGGCGACGTCGAGGCTGACGTCCTGCACGATCGGGACGCCGCGCACGGACCAGCCGAGTCCGTCCAGCCGCAGGACCGGGGCGGGGGTGCTCATCGGGCTCAGCCCGCCATCGGGGCGACCGGCGGGGCGACCTGGTCGGCGTCCAGGGTCCTGACCGCGGTGGGCTTGGCGTCGGCGCCGCTGCCGACCAGCTTGACCTGGAACATCGGCTGGAGCAGCGCGTGGTCCTCGGCCCGGACGGTGAGCTTCCCCTTGACGCCGTCGAAGCTCCAGCCCTCCAGGGCCTTGACCAGCGCGTCGGTGTCGGCGTCGGAGCCCCGGTTGGCCTCCAGCGCGTGCACCACCATCTGGGCGGCGGTGAAGCCGTCGGGGGTGAACAGGTCGGGCTTGGAGCCGGCCGCGGTGACCGCGTCGGTCATCGCCTTCTCGGCCGCGGTGCCGGCGGCGCCGCCGAAGTAGTGGTTCAGGAAGTCGATCTTCTCGGCGGCCGGGCCGAACAGCGGGTACGAGGCGGCCACGTCGAGGCCGGTGACGACCTTGGTCGCGGAGAACACGTCCTGCTGGTTGAGCGAGGTCCACAGCGCGGACGCGGTGTCGCCGGCCCAGGCGACGTACAGCAGGTCGGGCCCGGCGTCCTTGGCCTGGGTGGCGAACGGGGTCAGGTCGGTGGCGGACGGCGGGGCCAGCACGGCGTCCACGGTGGCGCCCTCGGCGCCCAGCACGGCCTTGACGGCGGCCACGTTGGCCTGGCCGAAGGCGTTGTCCTGGGCCAGCACGGTGACCTTCTTCCCCTTGGCGTCGCCGATGAACGAGGCGGCGGCCCGGGTGTCCTGGTACGACTGGCGGCCGGAGCGGAAGGTGTACCTGTTCAGGCCGGTGACCTTGTCGGCGGCGGCCGGGCCGGAGATGAACAGCACCTTGTTCTGCGCGGCGATCGGGCCGACCTGGAGCGCCACGCCGGAGGCGGTGGAGCCCGCCAGGATCTTGTAGTTCTTGCCGATCAGGTCCTTGGCGGCGGAGACCGCCTTCGCCGGGTCGCCCGCGTCGTCCTGCTCGGCGACCTCCACCGGGTGGCCGTCCACGGCGCCGGTGCCCTTGGTGGCGTACGCGAGGCCCGCCTTGAAGCCCTCCAGGTACTGCTTGCCGTAGGCGGCCAGCGGGCCGGTCTTCGAGTACACCAGGCCGACCTTGACCGGGCTGCTGTCGCCCCGCCGCTCCCGGCCCCGGTCGAGGTGCCCGCGGTGCCGGCCTTCGCGCAGCCCGCGGCGAGCAGCACGCAGGCGGCCAGTGCGGCGAGCTTCCGGACGGGGCGTCTGTGGGTGGCGTCCGTGACTGGCATGGTGGGGGGCTCCTGACGTACCGGTGCTGGTGGGATGCCGGAACCGTAGGGGCGCGCCCGGTGGGACGACATGTGACGGAACCACACAGCGGCCGCCCGCACTGCGTGGCCCGCCGCCATGTCGCGGCGGCGGGCGGCCGGAGGTGTGCGGCGGGCACATGGCGGGCGCCCGCGCCATGGGGCCGTCCGCCATGGAAAGCCCCGGGGCCTGCGGGGAGGGTGGTGCGCCAGTCGGTCCCTCCCCTGCACCCCCTCTCCCCTGCACCCCCTCTCCTGCACCCCCTGCCCTCTCCTGGTAAAGGCGGCCCCCCTTGGACAAGGTCCTGGACTCCCCGGCCCGCGCGGTCGGGGACATTCCCGACGGCGCCCTGCTCGCGGTCGGCGGCTTCGGCCTGTGCGGCATCCCGTCCACCCTGATCGGCGCCCTGGTCGACGCCGGCACCACCGGCCTGCGGGTCGTCTCCAACAACTGCGGGGTGGACGACTGGGGCCTGGGCCTGCTGCTGCGGGCCGGCCGGATCGCCCGGATGACCTCCTCCTACGTCGGCGAGAACAAGGAGTTCGCCCGCCGGTACCTGAACGGCGAGCTGGAGGTCGAACTCACCCCGCAGGGCACCCTGGCCGAACGCCTGCGGGCCGGCGGCGCGGGCATCCCCGCCTTCTACACCCCGGCCGGGGCCGGCACCCAGGTCGAGGAGGGCGGCCTGCCCTGGCGCTACGCCCCCGGCGGCGGCGCGGTCGCGCTGGCCTCCCCGCCCAAGGAGGTCCGCGAGTTCGGCGGCCGCCGCCACCTGCTGGAGGAGGCGATCCACGCCGACTTCGCGCTGGTGCGCGCCGAGGTCGCCGACCGGCACGGCAACTGCGTCTTCCACGCCGCCGCCCGCAACTTCAACCCGCTGTGCGCCACCGCCGGCCGGGTCACCGTGGTCGAGGCCGACCGGATCGTCGAGCCCGGCGAGATCCCGCCGGACGCCGTCCACCTGCCCGGCGTGTACGTCGACCGGATCGTCGCCGCCGACCCCGCCGACCGCCGCGTCGAGCGGCGCACCGTCCGCCGCCCCGCCGCCCCGGAGGAGTCCCGATGACCACCGCCGCCCCCTCGGACCCGCGCGCGGCGCTCGCCGCCCGGGCCGCCCGCGAACTGCGCGACGGCCAGTACGTCAACCTCGGCATCGGCCTGCCCACCCTGATCCCGGACCACCTGCCGCCGGGCGTGCACGTCGTCCTGCACTCCGAGAACGGCATCCTCGGCACCGGCCCCTACCCGGCGGACGCCGACGTCCACCCCGACCTGGTCAACGCCGGCAAGGAGACGGTCACCGTCAACCCCGGTGCGGCGTACTTCGATTCGGCGTTCTCCTTCGGCATGGTGCGCGCCGGGCGGATCGACGTCTCGGTGCTCGGCGCGATGCAGGTCTCCGCGGGCGGCGACCTCGCCAACTGGATGATCCCCGGCAAGATGGTCAAGGGCATGGGCGGCGCGATGGACCTGGTCCACGGGGCCCGCCGGCTGATCGTGGTGATGGAGCACACCGCGAAGGACGGCACCCCCAAGATCGTGGACGAGCTCTCCCTGCCCGCCACCGGCCGGGCCGTCGTCCACCGGATCGTCACCGACCTGGCCACCCTCGACGTCACCCCCGAGGGCCTGCGGCTGGTCGAACTCGCGGACGGCGTCACCCTCGACCGGCTGCGCGCCGCCACCGAACCGCCGGTCCTCGCCTGAGCCGAGCACGGCCGGGGCCCGGGGGAGGCACTCCCCCGGGCCCCGGCCCCGGCTCGTGCCGCTACTTGTTCAGGTTCGGGATCTGCCAGTCGATCGGCTTCCGGCCGAAGCCCTCCAGGGCCTCGTTGATCTGCGAGAACGGCTTGCTGCCGAGGAACAGCTTCGCGGACAGCGGCGACGGGTGCGCGCCCTGGACGACCACGTGGCGGCCGGTGTCGATCAGCGGGAGCTTCTTCTTCGCGTAGCCGCCCCAGAGCACGAACACGCAGGGCTCCTCGCGGGCGCTGACCGCCTTGATCACCGCGTCGGTGAACTTCTCCCAGCCCTTGTTCTTGTGCGAGTTGGCCTCGTGCGCCCGCACGGTGAGCACCGCGTTGAGCAGCAGCACGCCCTGCTCGGCCCACGGCATCAGGTACCCGTTGTCGGGCACCGCCAGGCCGAGGTCGGTGTGCAGCTCCTTGTAGATGTTGCGCAGCGACGGCGGGGTCCGGACGCCCGGCAGCACGGAGAAGCTCATGCCGTGCGCCTGGCCGTTGTCGTGGTACGGGTCCTGACCGAGGATCAGCACCCGGACGTCCTGGTACGCGGTCGCGGCGAGCGCCGAGAACTCCTGCCCGGCGGGCGGGAACACCTCGTGCTCGGCGCGCTCGGCGGCCAGGAACTCGGTCAGCTGCGCGTAGTAGGGCTTGCCGGTCTCCTCGGCGAGCACCCCCCGCCAGGACTCGGGCAGTTCCGGCGCGCCGTTCGCGGACGTCTGGGCCAGCTCCGTCACGTTGTACCTCCCACCGGCCGCGCCGCACGGCGGCCGCTCTCACTCGTGCGTTCCGCGGGCCCGTCCCGGACCCGCCGCGGTGAACGCTACACAGTCGCGCCGACAGCCCGCTCCGCCCGCCGCGGCCCGGGGCCCGCGGGTGTTCTCGCGGATGTCGGCGGGCGCCGGCGGGCGCGGACGCCCCTGTGGCCGGCCGACCGGGACGACTAGGCTGATCGGCGTTGGGGCAGCCTGTGGCGCCCGGCCGGCCAGTGGTGTCCGGTCGGAGCGATCACGAAGATCGTTCGACCTGTGCAAGACCAAGGAGACACCCACGTGGCAGACCGCAAGCCCATCGAGACCTGGCTGACCGACATGGACGGAGTCCTCATCCACGAGGGCGTGCCGATCCCGGGGGCCGATGCCTTCCTCCAGCGGCTGCGTGAGTCCGGAAAGCCCTTCCTGGTGCTCACCAACAACTCGATCTACACCCAGCGCGACCTGCACGCCCGACTGGCCCGGATGGGCCTGGACGTGCCCGCCGAGCACATCTGGACCTCCGCCCTGGCCACCGCCAAGTTCCTGGACGACCAGCGCCCGGGCGGCACCGCGTACGTGATCGGCGAGGCGGGCCTGACCACCGCGCTGCACGACATCGGCTACGTGCTGACCGACACCGCCCCGGACTTCGTCGTGCTGGGCGAGACCCGGACGTACTCCTTCGAGGCGATGACCAAGGCCGTCCGGCTGATCAACGACGGCGCCCGGTTCATCGCCACCAACCCGGACGAGACCGGCCCGTCCGCCGAGGGCGCGCTGCCCGCGACCGGCGCGGTGGCCGCGCTGATCACCAAGGCGACCGGCGTGGAGCCGTACTTCGTCGGCAAGCCGAACCCGCTGATGATGCGGGCCGGCCTGAACGCGATCGGCGCGCACTCGGAGCACAGCGCGATGATCGGCGACCGGATGGACACCGACATCGTCTCCGGCATGGAGGCGGGCATGTCGACCTTCCTGGTCCTCACCGGCCTGACCCAGGCGTCCGAGGTCGAGCGCTTCCCGTACCGGCCGACCGAGGTGGTCCGCTCGATCGCCGACCTGGTCGAGCTGATCTGACGCCCCCGCGCCCGCTCGGACCGGACCGGACCGGGCCCCGGCGCACGGCCGGGGGCCCGGTCCGGGAACGGCGGGTGACCGGCCGGCCCCGGACCGTCGACCCCGGTGCGGGGCGTCTCAACACCGCCTTAAGCCGCCCGTAACTACCCTGACGTACCGTCAGTTACCGTACTGAGAACGGTTAGCGTCCCGGACACGCCCGCTCCGCCCGACGCAAGGGAGCCCCGATGGCCTCCGTCCACCGCACCGCCACCGCCCGCACCGCCACCGTTCGCGCCGCCGTGCTGCTGGCCGTCGCCGCCCTGCTGGCCGGGCCGGCCGTGCGGCTCGCCGGGTCCGGGGAGGGCGCCGCGGTGCTCAACGGCGTGCTGCTGTCGGTGGGCTCGGTGCTGCTGCTGACCGGCGCCGCGTTCGCCGTGCGGCACCGGTGCCGCCCCCCGTCCGAGCGCTGACCGGCCCCTCCCCCGGCCCGCCCCGCCGGCGGGGCGGGCCGGACCGGGCGGCCTCCGCCGCCGCGGCGGGCCGGGGTGGTTGAGTGGAGGGCATGAGCAGCACGCCCTCCGCCCCGTTCCGCGTCGGCCTGATCGGCTACGGCCTGGCCGGTTCCGCCTTCCACGCCCCGCTGATCGCCGGCACGCCCGGACTCCGGCTGGACGCGGTGGTCACCGCCAACCCCGACCGCCGCGCCCGGTTGCACCGCGACCACCCGGGCGCCCGCGCCCTCGACACCCCGAGCAGCTGTTCGAGGACGCCGACCGGTTCGACCTGGTGGTGATCGCCTCCCCCAACCGCACCCACGTCCCGCTCGCCCGCACCGCCCTGCTGGCGGGCCTGGCCACCGTGGTCGACAAGCCGCTGGCCGCGACCAGCGACCAGGCCCGCGACCTGTGCGAGTTCGCCGAGAAGTCCGGCCTGCTGCTGTCGGTGTTCCAGAACCGCCGCTGGGACGGCGACTTCCTGACCGCGGCCCGCCTGATCGCGGAGGGGCGCCTCGGCCGGGTGCACCGCTTCGAGTCCCGCTTCGAGCGCTTCCGCCCCAAGCCGAAGGCGGGCTGGCGCGAGCTGGCCGACCCGGCCGAGGTCGGCGGCACCCTGTACGACCTGGGCAGCCACCTGGTCGACCAGGCGCTCACCCTGTTCGGGCCGGTCGAGACGGTGTACGCGGAGATCGACGTGCGCCGCGACGGCGCGGTGGTCGACGACGACGCCTTCCTGGCCCTCACCCACACCGGCGGCGTCCGCTCCCAGCTGTGGACCAGCGCCCTCGCCCCGCTCGCCGGGCCCCGGCTGCGCGTCCTCGGCGACAGCGCCGGCTACGTCAAGTTCGGCATGGACCCGCAGGAGGCCGCGCTGCGGGCGGGCCGCCGCCCGGGCGCGCCGGACGGGCCCTGGGGCGACGACGACCCGGCCGCGTACGGCCTGCTCGGCAACGACGGCGACGCCGAGTCCGTCACCACCGACCCCGGCGACTACCCGGCCTACTACGCGGGCATCGCCGCCTCGCTCGCCGACCGCACCCCGCCGCCCGTCGACCCGCGCGACGCCGTCGCCACCCTCGCCGTCCTGGAGGCCGCCCGCGCCTCCGCCGCGACGGCCTCGGTGGTCCGCCTGCCCTGACCACCGCGTCGACGGCGGGGTCGGGAACCACGGACCGCCACCCCGCCGTTGACGTACCGTCGGACCCGAACCCGGGCCCCGGCCCCGACCCCGACCCCGACCCCGACCCCAGGAGGTGCGCACCGTGTCGGCCACGCCGCTGCTGCTCGCGCTGCTCCGGGTCCTCACCGGCGACCTGCCCGCCGGTCCGGGCGCGCTGACCGCGGCCGCCGCGCTGCTCCTGCTCGCCGCCGTCGCCACCGGCGCCGCCCTCGCCGCGGCCCGCGTCCCCGGTGCCCGCACCCCGGCCGCCGTCCACGCGGGCGCCCTGCGCCGCCGGGCCTACCGCACCGCCTACCTCGCGCCGCGCGACCCGGACGCCCCGGGCCGCGCCCGCCCCCGCGCCCCGGGACAGCCGCCCGCGGCCGCCTGAGGGGCCCGTTCCTGCTCCGCGCCTCCTCGAAACTCCCGTGCCCCCCACCGGGGCCGGGAGTGCACCCGGGGAAGCGCGCGAGCGACCACGCACCCTCCCCGACCCCAGCCGCGCGCGCCCGCGTGCCCGGCGCCGTCGGTCCCCTCCGCGCGTCCGCCCTCCGAGCACCGTCGCCAGTCCCGCCGACTCCCGGAGAGCCACCGTGTCCGTCCTGAGCGTCCTCGACCCCGCCGTCCACCTCGCCCACTTCGCCGTCGCGACCCTCGCCACCGCCGTCCCCACCGCGGCCGCGATCGTCCTGTTCACCCTGGCGGTCCGCGCCGCCCTGCACCCGCTGGCCCGTTCCGCGGCCCGCGCCGAACGGGCCCGCACCCGGATCGCGCCCCGGGTCGCCCGGCTGCGCGAACGGCACGCCAAGGACCCCGCCCGGCTGAACCGCGAACTGCTCGCCCTGCACCGCGCCGAGGGCACCGGCCCGCTCGCGGGCCTGCTCCCGGTACTGCTACAAGCCCCGTTCTTCTCGGTGATGTACCGCCTGTTCACCACCGCCCCGGGCCACCTGCTGGACGCGACACTCGCGGGCGTCCCGCTCGGCACCCGCCCCGCGACCGCCCACACCCCGGCCCAGTTCGCGCTGTTCGCCGCCCTGGAGGCGGCCCTGCTCGCCCTGGCCTGGTACAACGCCCGCCGCGCCGCGCACTCCCCCACGACGGCCGGCCCGACCCGCTGGCTGGCCTTCGGCACCCCGCTGTTCGCCCTGCTGCTGCCCGCGGCGGGCGCGCTCTACCTGCTGACCAGCACCGCCTGGACGACGGCCGAGCGCCGGTACCTGCACCGCTGAGCGCGGCCGGGAACGCCGCGTCCCCGGGGCGGCGGGCGCTCCGGGGACGCGGCGTGGGCCGAGCGGGTGTCAGGCGTTCTGGTAGTAGCCGAAGATGTCGACGATCAGGTTGATGTCGCCGTCGCTCTCGTTGAAGAAGTCGATGACGCCCCGTCCCGACGCGACCTGCACCAGGTTCGGCACGGTGTCGCCCCGCTTCCAGTTCAGCGAGGAAGTGGTCGGCGGGTAGACCGGGGAGGTGTTGTTGTTCTTGTAGTTGTCCAGGGTGTTCGGGTCCGAGGCGACGGACAGGTGGCCGTTGTCCCGGGTGTCGGTGACGGTGGCGTTGAAGACGAACGCCGGGATGTCGCCGCGCGTGGTCATCGGCAGGTAGGCGTAGTAGCGGCCGTGCAGCGGCAGCGCGCCCTTCCACAGCGCGGGGTCGCGGGTGTCGAGCAGCCGCTCCGGGTCGACCGGCATGAACGCGCCCCTCTCGTTGGCGCCGTAGTAGCCGACCACGTCGACGATCACGTCGGTGCCGGCCCAGGCGCCGTTGAACACCCGGATCCTGCCGTCCGCGCCGACCGGCACGACCACCGAGTTGGCGACGGTCTGTCCGGCGGTGAAGTTGAGGTTCGACGCGGTGGGCACGGCCTGCCCGCTCGGGTAGACGATCAGGTGGCCGTCCTCGCGCGGGTTGGTGACGGTGACGTTCAGCGCGACGGCGGTGATGCCGCCGCCGGGCAGGCCCGGGGCCGCACCGGCGACCTGCACCGGGACGGAGTTGCGTCCGGCGATCTGGGCGCGCGGAGCACCGGTGCCGTCCCGGGTGTCGACCAGGCGGGTCGGGCCGACGGCCGCGTAGCCGGCGGCCGGGGACGGGGTGAAGTAGCCGGTGATGTCGGCGACCAGGTCGGTCGCGCCCCAGCCGCCGTTGTACAGGTCGACGTATCCGTCGACGCCGATCGGCACCATCACCAGGTTCGGCACGCTCTGCCCGGTCCGGTAGTTGACGTTCGAGGTGTTCGGCCGCTGGCCGCCCTCCGGGTACGCCGTGACGTGGCCGTCGGCGGCCGGGTTGGTCACCGTCACGTTCAGCACCGCGGCGGTCGCGTCCGCCGGGATGCCGTTCGCGCCGCCGACCTTGAGCCTGACCGTCCCGTACGGGGCGATCCGGCCCTTGGCCGGGACACCGGTGCCGTCCCGGCTGTCGAGCAGCCGCTTCGGGCCGTACGCGGTGTACTGCGAGCCGAGCGTGGAGACCTTCACCGTGTTGCGGACGGTGTTGCCGGTCTTCTCGTAGTCGGTGACGGTGACGGTGTAGTCGCCGAGCTTCTGGTAGACGTGCTGCGCCGTGGTCTTCACCGGCTTGTCGCCGTAGAAGTTGAGGACGTCGGTGGTGCCGTCGCCCCACTGCAGGTAGATGTCCTGGGCGACCGGCAGGGTGGTCACGTCGATGTCCATCGTGATGCCGAACGCGCTGGTGCTCCTCGCGTCGAGCGCCACCGCGAAGCCGGGGTTGTTGCTCTGGTGCCTGACCGCGCCGCGGTCGGCCAGCGGGCCGTGGCCGAAGTAGTCGGTGGCCGGGACGCCGGGCGCGGACGGGTTGGCGGTGCCGATCGCGGCGGAGCCGGTCTGCAGGGCGTAGGCGACGCCGCTCTCCCAGCCGGTGTTGACGTACTGCGGCGCGACCGTCTCGACGGTGTCGTGCGCGCCCTGGGCGGGCACGGCGGCCCGGAAGGCGGCGACGGTCGGGTACCCGGTGCCGGCCCAGCGGTAAGGTCCGGCGCCGGTGGACGTCTCGGCGTAGAAGTCGTTGTAGTCGGCGGTGGTCGCCGGGGCCGCCTCGGCCGCGACCGCCACGGCGGGTTGGCCGGAGTCGCAGGCGGCCGCGGCGGCCGACTCGACCACCAGGTTGTTCTGGACCGACACGGCGGTCGAGGCGCCGTCCACGGCGACGGCGGGCAGGCAGCCGCGCTGGACGGTGTTGTTGGTGACGTTCAGCCCCTGCACGCCGGTGGCTGAGATGCCGACGGACGGCTGGTAGTTCCAGGAATTGTCGAGGGCGACGGCGTTGACCAGGTTGCCGGCCAGGGTGACGTCCTTCGCCCCCTCGGCCACCGCGATCGCCGCGGTGCCGGGGGCCGTGCCGGACATCGTGGTGTACGTCCTGGCCACGGTGACCGCGCTGGACGCGCCGTCGACGGTCAAGGCGCCGGCGGCGCCCCCGTAGAGGTGGAGGGAGTCGAGGGTGACCCGTGCGGAGCCCTTGACGGCCACGCCCGGTCCGCCGCCGCCGCCGAAGAAGGTGAGTCCGCTGACCGTCACGTCGCTGACCCCGTCCAGGGTCAGGCCGGGCTTTCCGACCGTGTAGTCCTGCGCCATGATCCGCGGGGCGTTGGTGCCGCCGGTGATGGTCAGGCCGGAGGTGCGGACGACCACGGTCTCCGTGTCGCTGGGCGGGAGAGCCCCCTCGTCCCTGCCGTCGACCCGGATCGCGTCGCCGGGCACGGCGGCGTCCACCGCCCGCTGTACGGTGCAGAACGGCGCGGCCTGGGTGCCCGTGCCCCGGTCCGTGGTGCAGCCGACCCGGGTGAGGACGTAGACGGTCCGGCCGGTGGACGGCACGGCGGCGGCCCGGGCGCCAGCGGCGGCCGGCTTCGCGGTGGCGGTACCGGGTGACTCCTCCTGGAGCCGGAACGACTTGTCGGCCGGGCTGGTGAACGTCCTGGCGCCGGCCGGCTCCCACCCCCGGGGGGTGGCGGCCTGGCCGGCGTTCGGGGCCGGGTCGGCGGCGTGCGCCGCTCCCGGCAGGAAGGCGACCGAGGCAGCGAGAGCCGCGGCGGACGCGATGAGACGGCGGTGGAGCACCGACCCCCCAGGTCTGGAAAAGTCTGAAGATCGCCTGATGGCGGCGTCAGACTACCGACCCGTACGCGGCCGAACAACTCCCTTTCCGGAACGCTCAGGCGGTGGGCCAGGCCGCCAGGTAGGTGTCGATCTCGCCGGTCAGCCGGCGCTTCGCGGCCTGGTCGAGGAAGGACGCCTCGACCGCGTTGCGGGCGAGCGCCGCGACGCCGGACTCGTCCAGGCCGAGGAGCTTCGCGGCGACCGCGTACTCGGTGTTCAGGTCGGTGCCGAACATCGGCGGGTCGTCGCTGTTGATGGTGACCAGCAGGCCGGCGTCGACCATCTGCCGGACGGGGTGGTCCTCGATCCGCTCGACCACCCGGGTCGCCAGGTTGGAGGTCGGGCAGACCTCCAGCGGGATGCGGTGCTCGCCCAGGTAGTCGACCAGCGCCGGGTCCTTCACCGACTGGGTGCCGTGCCCGATCCGCTCCGCTCCGAGCAGCCGGATCGCGTCCCACACCGTCTCGGGGCCGGTCGACTCGCCCGCGTGCGGCACGCTGTGCAGGCCGGCCGCCCGGGCCCGGTCGAAGTACGGCTTGAACTGCGGGCGCGGCACGCCGATCTCGGGGCCGCCGAGCCCGAACGAGACCAGCCCGTCGGGGGCCAGGTCGAGGGCGAGGCGGGCGGTCTCCTCGGCGGAGGCCAGCCCGGCCTCGCCGGGGATGTCGAAGCACCAGCGCAGCACGATGCCGAGGTCCTGCTCGGCGGACCGCCGGGCGTCCTCGATCGCCTCCATGAAGGCGGTGTCGGGGATGCCGCGGTTGACCGACGAGTAGGGGGTGACGGTCAGTTCGGCGTACCGGATGTTCTGCCGGGCCATGTCCTGGGCGACGCCGTACGTCAGCGCCCGGACGTCCTCGGCGTCCCGGATCAGGTCGACGACGCTCAGGTACACCTCGATGAAGTGCGCGAAGTCGGTGAAGGTGAAGTACTCGGCGAGCGCCTGCGGGTCGGCCGGCACCCGGCTGCGTCCGGCGTGCCGGGCCGCCAGCTCGGCCACCACCCGCGGCGAGGCCGAGCCCACGTGGTGGACGTGCAGCTCCGCCTTCGGCATTCCGGCGATGAACGCCTCGATCCCCTGGACACCCTCGGCCACGGCACGCTCCCGTTCTGCTCTCACCCGGACCCGGACAGACCTCGCATGCTAACCCGCGGCGGCCCGCCGCACCGTCAGCCCCCCAGCGCGGTGCTGACGGTGTGGATGAGCAGGCCGGCCAGCGCGCCGACCACCGTGCCGTTGATCCGGATGAACTGGAGGTCGCGGCCGACGTTGGCCTCGATCTTGCGGGAGGCGTCGGCGGCGTCCCAGCCGGCCACCGTCTCGGAGATCAGCGAGGTGATCTGCTCCCGGTAGTTGGTGACCACGTAGTCGACGGCGTTCAGCAGCCAGCTGTCGGTCTTCGCCTGGAGCCGGCCGTCGGTGGCGAGCCGGCGGCCCAGCGTGCGCAGCGCCTCGGTGAGGCGGCGGCGCAGCTCGCTGTCCTCGTCCTCGGCGGCGTTGAGCACCAGGGCGCGGACGGCCGCCCACGAGGAGGCGATCAGGTCCTGCACCTCGGGGCGGGCCAGCAGCTCGGACTTGGCGCGCTCCACCCGCTCGATGGTGGCGGGGTCGTGCTGGAGCTCGCGCGCGAAGTCGGCGAGGAAGTTGTCGAGCGCGCCGCGCGCGGGGTGGACCGGGTCGTCGCGGACGTCGCCGACGAAGCGCAGCAGCTCCTTGTAGACCCGCTCCCCCACCTGCTGGTCGAGGAACTTCGGCGTCCAGCCCGGGGTCTTGGCGGTGACCCGGGCGACCACCTCGCCGTGGTGCGCGACCAGCCAGTCGTGGGCGCGCGCCACCACCAGGTCGACCACGCCCTTGTGGCCGTCGTCGGCGACGATCCGGCCGAGCAGCCGCCCGGCGGGTTCGGCGACCGAGGTGGCGGCGGCCCGCCGGGTGACCGCCTCGGCGACCACGGCCTGCACGTCCTCGTCGCGGAGCACCTCCAGCAGGCCGCGCAGCGCGGCGGCGGCCTCGCGGGTGACGCGCTCGGGGTTGCCGGGCGCGCGGAGCCACTCGCCGAGCAGCCGGGACACCCCGATCCGGCCGAGCCGGGCCCGGACCACCGGCCCGGACAGGAAGTTGTCGCCGACGAAGTCGCCGAGCGAGCGCCCGAAGGCGTCCTTCTTGGTCGGGATGATCGCGGTGTGCGGGATCGGCAGCCCGAACGGCCGGCGGAACAGCGCGGTGACGGCGAACCAGTCGGCGAGCGCGCCGACCATGCCCGCCTCGGCGGCGGCCGCGACGTACCCGGCCCAGGCGCCCGCGCCGGACGCCTTCGCCCAGGTGGCGAGGGCGAACACCAGCGTGGCCAGGGCGAGCAGCCCGGTCGCGACGGTCTTCATCTTCCGCACACCGCGCCGCTTCTCCTCGTCGGCGGCGGTGAAGCTGACCCCTGGGGCCGTCTGGTCCGTGCTCACCCCGCCAGCCTGGCACACCGCGCGCCGGAAAAGGCAGCCGCCCCGCACATCCGTCCGTCCGGGGCCGGGGCCGCGGCGTCCCCGCTCAGCCGCCCCCGCCGAGCACGATCCGCCGCACGCCCTCCCACCGTTCGGGGTCGGTGACCCGGCGGCCGTCGAGCAGCACCCGCACGCCCGGGAAGTCGATCGCGCCGAGGTCCCGGTACTCGGGGTGGTCGGCCTGCACGACCAGCGCGGCGGCGGGCTTGCCCTGGTCGGGCGGCAGGCCGAGGGCGGCCAGTTCCTCCGGCCGGTAGAGCGGGTCGCTGACGCCGACCTCCGCCCCGGCCGCCCGGAGCGCGGCGACCAGCGGGAAGACCCCGGAGTACGCGGTCTCCTTGACCCCGCCCCGGTAGGACGCGCCGAGCACCGTCACCGCGACGCCCGCCAGCGGGCCGATCGCGCCCTCCAGCAGGCCGACCGCGTACGCCGGGACCTGCTCGTTGGCCTCGCGGGCGGCCCGCACCACGCCGGCCCCCGGGTCGTTCCACAGGTACAGCCGGGGGTAGACCGGGATGCAGTGGCCGCCGACCGCGATGCCGGGGCGGTGCAGGTGGCTGTAGGGCTGCGAGTTGCAGGCGTCGATGACCTCGGCGAGGTCGACGCCGACCCGGTCCGCGTACCGGGCGAACTGGTTGACCAGCGCGATGTTGACGTCCCGGTAGGTGGTCTCGGCGAGCTTGGCGAACTCGGCGGCCTCCGTCCCGGACAGCGCCCAGACGCCGTTGCCGCGCGGCAGGTCGGGGCGCGGGTCGAAGTCGAGCACCGCCCGGTAGAAGGCGACGCCGCGCCGGGTGGACTCCTCGTCGATGCCGCCGACCAGCTTGGGGTAGCGCCGCAGGTCGGCGAAGACCCGCCCGGTGCGGACCCGTTCGGGGCTGAACACCAGCGCGAAGTCCCGTCCGGCGGCCAGCCCGGAGCCGGTCTCCAGCCGCCGGGCGAAGCGGCCGCGGACGGTGCCCACCGGCAGGGTGGTCTCGTAGCTGACCAGGGTGCCGGGGCGCAGTCCGGCGGCGACGGCGTCGGTGGCGGCGTCCAGCAGCGCGAAGTCGGGGTTGCCGTCGGGGTCGGTGACCAGCGGGACGACGATCACCACGGCGTCGGCCCCGGCGGTGGCGGCGGCGGTGTCGGTGGTGGCGCGCAGCCGGCCGGCCGCGACGGCCTCGGCGAGCCGCTCGTCGAGGTGCGCCTCGCGCGGGAAGGGGGGCCGGCCGGCGGTGACGGCGGCGACCACCTCGGGGGCGATGTCGGCGCCGGTCACCAGGTGGCCCTTGCCAGCGTACTGGACGGCCAGCGGCAGGCCGATCTTGCCCAGGCCGACCACGCAGACGTCCAGCACCGCGTTCTGCTGCGGGGCCTGGCCCGCCGCGTCCGGCTCGGGGCCGGGCCCGCCGGGTCCCCCGCACCCGTCGCGTCCTGTTCCAGGAGCGCGTCCCGCACCGGAGCGCCGTGCGCCGCGTCCCGCTCCGGCACCCCGTTCACCGGGCACCCCGCAGCAGCCCGGCCAGGCCGTCCCGGCGGGCCCTGCGCAGCGCGCGCTTGACGGCCCACCGGGCGCGGCGCAGCGGCGCGGGGACGAGGCGGCGCCAGCCGGCCGGTCCGGGGGCGCGGCCGAGTTCGAACAGGGCGTCGGGCAGGCCGAGGCGCTTGTCGCGGAACATCGGGTGGTCAGCGTAGAGCCGGGAGCCGCGGCGGACGGCGGGCGGCTCGCCGTGGTCCTGCTCCCAGGTGATCAGGTCGCACAGGGCGAGCAGTTCGCCGCGCCGGGCCAGGGCCAGCCGGAGCCGGGCGGGGACGGGCAGGGTGCGGAACACGGCGGGCGAGCAGTGCCGGTCGGTGAACCGGCCGATCTCCTGGACGATCCGGCGCTGTACGGCGGGCGGTTCGGCGAGGAACGGCGCCTGGAGCAGCTGCGGGACGTCCCAGCTGAAGTAGCGGGCCCGCACGGCGTCCCGGTCGGGCCCGGGCAGGGTGCTGCGGTCGAGCACCTCGTGGGCGGCGGTGAAGCCGCGCAGCCGGTCCATCGGCCCGGCCCGGTGGGTGACGTTGGAGCGGTCCCGGCGCAGCACCAGGTGGTAGTAGTCGTAGTCGGCGAGGACGGAGACCTTGCGGGCGTGCAGCAGCGCGCCGAGGGTGAAGGGCTGGTCGGAGTGGATGACCAGGTCCTCGCGGCGGCGCAGCCCGTGGGCGGTGACGAGTTCGCGGCGGAACAGCTTGGTGTCGCCGAGCGCCCAGGCGAGCGCGGAGTCGGTGAAGCCGACCTGTTCGGCGGTGCGGTCGAAGATGCCCTGCGGGACGACCCGGCCGTGTTCGCCGACCTGCTTGGGGATCAGCACGTCGGACTGCCAGCGGTCGGCGGCCTCGACCATCCGCTCCAGCGCCTCGGGGCCGAGCCAGTCGTCGGCGCCGAGGTACAGCAGGTAGCGGCCGCGGGCGAGTTCGGTGCCGCGGTTGGTGGGTCTGGCGGGGCCGCCGGAGGCGGGCTGCCGGACGGTGCGGAACAGTCCGGGGTGGGCGGCCGCGTAGCGGGCGAGTTCCTCGGTGCTGCCGTCGCTGGAGCCGTCGTCGACGGCGACCACCTCCATCCGGTGCGGCTCGATGCTCTGGCCCACCAGCGAGTCCAGGCAGGCGGTCAGGTAGGGCATGGTGTCGTGGACGGCGATCACCACGCTGACGTCCGGTCCTTGCTCGGTCACGAGGTGTCAACTCCCGTACCGGCCGACTGGTCACCTTCGCCACCCGAACGGGTGAGGGGGGTCAGGCCACCGGCGCGGCGGCGCTCCCGGCGTAGATCCGGGCGATCACGTCCTCGATCGCGGGCTCCCGCAGCGACAGGTCGACCAGCGGGTAGCGCTCGGCGACGGCGGCGACGATCGGGGCGGCGCTCTGCCGGGCCGGGAAGGCCAGCCACTGGCGCGGGCCCTCGGCCTTGACCACCCGGACGCCGGGCAGCTCGATCGGCGGGTGCGCCCCGGCCAGGTCGACCACCAGGGTCCGTTCGCTGCCGCCGATCTCGTGCAGCCGCTCCAGCGGGCCGTCCAGGACGAGGCGGCCGTGGTCGATCACCATCACCCGGCCGCACAGCTGCTCGATGTCGGTCAGGTCGTGGGTGGTGAGCAGCACGGTGGTGCGCCGCTCCCGGTTGGTCTCGCGCAGGAACTCGCGGACCTTGGCCTTGCTGACCACGTCGAGCCCGATGGTGGGCTCGTCGAGGTAGAGCACGCCGGGGTCGTGCAGCAGGGCGGCGGCGAGGTCGCCGCGCATCCGCTGGCCGAGCGAGAGCTGCCGGACGGGGGTGTCCAGCAGGGCGGCCAGGTCGAGCAGTTCGACGCAGCGGTCGAGGTTGGCGCGGTACCTGGCGTCGGGGATGCGGTAGATCCGCCGGGCCAGTTCGTAGCTGTCGCGCAGCGGCAGGTCCCACCACAGGGTGGTGCGCTGCCCGAACACCACGCCGATCCGGCGGGCGAGTTCGGAGCGGCGGGCGGCCGGGTCGACGCCGGCCACCCGCAGCCGTCCGCCGGTGGGCACCAGGATGCCGGTGAGCATCTTGACGGTGGTGGACTTCCCGGCGCCGTTCGGGCCGATGTAGCCGACGCACTCGCCCTCGGCGACGCTGAACGTCAGCCCGTCGACGGCCCGCACCTCGCGCCTGCCGCGGCGCCAGCGCCCTTCGCCGGTGCGGACGGTGAAGCTCCGCCGGACGTCCTCGACCTCGATCATCGCCATGGTTCCCCTTCCGTCAGCTTCCGGTGGAGCGGTAGGCGCGCAGCCCGGCCCGCCAGGCCAGGCCGGCCGCCAGCAGGCAGAGCGCGGCGGCCAGCGGCGCGGCGAACCGGAAGCCGACCGGCAGGCCGAGCGGGTCGGGCCGGCCCAGGACGTGCAGGGCGGGCAGCCAGTTGACGAAGGCCAGCGGGACGCCGAACACGGTGCCCGCGACGACCTCCCGGGCGAACACGGTGGGCGG
Organism: Kitasatospora fiedleri; assembly: GCF_948472415.1. Classification (NCBI taxonomy): domain Bacteria; kingdom Bacillati; phylum Actinomycetota; class Actinomycetes; order Kitasatosporales; family Streptomycetaceae; genus Kitasatospora; species Kitasatospora fiedleri. The sequence goes on from NZ_OX419519.1 coordinate 2,764,941, forward strand.
GTACTGGAGCAGGGTGGCCCCGCCGTACGTCACCGAGTTCTGCAGTTCGGCGGCCTCGCCCCACCAGAACTGCACGCAGGAGCAGCCGACGAACAGCGCGCAGAAGATCAGCGTGCCGCAGAGCAGCAGCGCGGGCACCATCAGCACCCGGTCCCAGGTCCAGTGCACGTCCAGCGCGGTGAGCGACCAGCCGAGCACGGCGAGGGCCTGGAGCAGCCGGCCCAGGCGGCGCAGCGAGAAGCGCTCGGCGGCGAGTTGGGCCAGCGCGGGGGCGGGCCGGATCAGCATGGTGTCCAGGCTGCCGGCCCGCACCCGCTCGCCCAGCCCGCTGACCGAGCCGACCAGGACGTTGGCCGCGCCGAGCGCGATCGAGGAGGTGGCGTACAGGAAGGCGGTCTCCGGCAGCGTCCACCCGGCCAGTTGCCGGGTGTGGCCGAACATCAGCAGCAGGACGGTGAAGTCCAGGAAGGTGATCAGGGTGTTGGCGACCAGGCTGAGCACGAACGAGGCCCGGTAGGCCATGGTGGAGCGGATCCACATCCCGGCGATCAGCCACCAGGAGCGCACCGCCCAGCCGGCCCGGGCCGCCGGGCCCTCCGGCTCAACCACCCTGCACCACCACCCGGCGCACCGCCAGCGCCTGCCCGGCCCGGCCGAGGGCCAGCAGCGCGGCGGCCCAGGCCAGTTGGAACCCGTACAGGCTCAGCAGGCCGGTGCCGGTGCGCCGCCGCAGCAGCACGTCGGCGGGCAGCTGCACCATCGCCGAGAACGGCAGCACCCGGGCCAACTCGCCGAGCAGGCCCGGGAAGAGGGCCAGCGGGAGCAGCATCCCGGAGAAGAACATCGACACCACGGTCATCGCGGCCCGCACCCCCTCGGACTCGTGCAGCCAGAACCCGGTCAGCGAGGCCAGGAAGCGCAGCCCGAAGCTGACCAGCACCGCCAGCGCCACCGCCAGCAGGAACTCGGCCCACACCAGCGGGCTGCGCGGCAGCGCCAGGTCGAACAGCGCGGCGCCCACCAGCACCGGCAGCGCGCCCCTGGTGACCAGGTGGAACGCGGCCCGCCCCAGGTCGGTGGCCAGCCACCAGCCCTGGAAGTCCACCGGCCGGTAGAGGTCGACCGCGATGTCGCCGCTGCGGAAGCGCGCCTGGAGGTCGTCCTGGAAGCCGCCGCCCCAGACCGCGACCGTCGCCAGCAGGGCCTGGCTGATCCAGATGTAGGTGACCGCCTGCGCGGCGTCGTAGCCGCCCAGCCCGGGCCGGGCCCGCCAGAGCGCGAGCATGGTGTACGCCAGGATGATCCCGAACACGCTGTTGGTGACCGTCCCGGCGACCGTGGCCGCCCGGTACGTGGAGTAGCGCCGGAACGCGCCCCGGGCCACCGACCAGTAGAGCGCGCCGACCACGTTGCCCCCTCGCCGACGATCCCGGTACCCGGACGGCCCACCAAGCTACGCCCGGCACCGCCCGTCCCGCACCCCGTTTGTTCCGGGTCCGGCCCTGTCGGCGCGGCTGCTACAGGTACAGCCCGGTCGAGCCCTCCAGGTCGCCGAACCGCCCGGCCGCCACCGCGTGCAGGTCGCGCTCGCGCAGCAGCACGTACGTCGCCCCGCGGACCTCGACCTCCAGCTTGTCCTCCGGGTCGTACAGCACCCGGTCGCCGGGCTCGACGGACCGGACGCTCTGGCCGACGGCCACCGCCTCGGCCCACGCGCAGCGCCGCGACAGTTCGGCGGTCGCCGGGATCAGGATGCCGCCGGTGGAGCGGCGCTCGCCCTCGCCGGTCTCGGTCCGCACCAGCACCCGGTCGTGCAGCATCCGGATCGGCAGCTTCTCGCCGAGCCGGTCGTGCCGCCCGTGCCGGTCGTGCGGTTCGTCCCGGTCGGCCGCGGCCGTGTTCTGCGTGTCGTTCTCGCTCACGCCCCGACCGTACCGGACCGCGGAAACGGCGGGGCCCCGGGCACCGGCCCGGGGCCCCGCGGCGGGCTGCGGTCAGCCCTTGCGCCGCCGCCGCGCCGAGGCGATCAGCAGCACCACGCCGACGCCGACCAGCGCGGCCGGCACCACCCGCTCCGTCCGCAGCCGCCCGTCCTCGTCGACGAACTTCGACTTCACCTGCTCGACGGCGCCGCTCGCGGCCACGTACGCCTGCCCGGCCTTCTGCTCGACCGAGGCCCGGACCTTGGCCTTGGCCTGCGCGGCGACGGTGGCCGGGTGGACGCGCATGGCGAGTTCGTCGAGGGTCACGGCGAGCCGGTCCCTCGTCCCGGCGATGTCCGCCTCGATCTGGGCCGTCGTACGCGGTGCCGACGTGTCCTTGCCGCTCGCTGCCACTGGGGCCACCCCATCTCTGTTACCGCTAGGCACTTCTTCTCCGTCGACAGTCTGTCAGCTCACCGCCGCACGCGCGCAGCGCCACCCACCAACGGGAGTAGGTTGATCCCGCAGCACGACCACCCGTCCACTCCCGAGGAGAGCCCCGACCGTGAGCGAGCGCCTGCAGCCCGGCGACACCGCCCCCGCCTTCACCCTGCCCGACGCCGACGGGAAGGAGGTGTCGCTGGCCGACCACCTGGGCCGGAAGGTGATCGTCTACTTCTACCCCGCCGCTCTTACCCCGGGCTGCACCAAGCAGGCCTGCGACTTCACCGACAACCTGGAGGTGTTCGCGGGCGCCGGCTACGACGTGATCGGCGTCTCGCCGGACAAGCCGGAGAAGCTCGGGAAGTTCCGCGAGACCGAGCAGCTGAAGGTGACCCTGCTGTCCGACCCGGAGCACCGGGTGCTGGAGGCGTACGGCGCGTACGGCGAGAAGGTGAACTACGGCCGCACCTACCAGGGCGTGATCCGCTCCACGGTCGTGGTGGACGAGGAGGGCAGGGTGGAGCGGGCGCTGTACAACGTCCGGGCCACCGGCCACGTCGCCAAGCTGCTCAAGGACCTGAAGGTCGGCCGGTGAGCTCCTGAACGGCGCAGCGGTGGCGGCCGACCCCCCGACCGGGTCGACCGCCACCGCCGTTCATGGGCCCGGGGCCGGGCTCAGCAGGCCCCGAGGTCCGTCCAGACGCCCCAGGCGCCGCTCAGCGAGGGGTCCTCGTTCGTGGTCCACCACTTGTTCTGGTAGTAGTGGCCCTTCCACGACACCTTGGTGACGGTGGCGTAGACGGCGCCCGCGCTCCAGCTCGGCGCGCCCGCGCAGGTCCCGGTGCTGGCCGACGCGGAGGCGCTGGCCGACGGCGAGGCCGACTTCGAGGGCGAGGCGGAGGCGCTGGCCGACGGGGACGCCGACTGCGAGGGCGAGGCGCTGGCCGACGCGGACGGCGAGGCCGACTTCGAGGGCGACGCGGACGCGGAGGTCGACGGGGACGGCGAGGCGGTGCCCGCGGTGGTGCCGCGGGTGAAGTCGCCGGTGATGCCGTACAGCGTGCCGCCGACGTTCACGGTCCAGTTGGCGGGGGTGGAGACCGGCAGGTAGTAGACGAAGGCGACGTCCACCGAGGCGCCGGGCGCCAGGGTCTGCCAGGTCGGCAGCTTCAGCGAGACCCGGTTGTAGGTGCCCTTCAGACCGCCGACGTTGCTGCCGGTGTGGTCGGCCCGGATCACCTTGGAGCCGAAGCCGGACTGGTCGGCGGCGTTGGCGGGTGCGGAGACCGAGTAGTCGAACTGGAACTCGGTGCCGCCCGGCAGGGTGGTGGTCGAGTTGTTGACGATGTGGATCTTCGGGTTGATCGGGTAGTTGTTGTCGCCCAGCGCGAAGTCGGTGAAGGACACGTCGATCGGCAGGGTCTGCTGCGGCAGCGCGATGGTGGAGCGGGTCGCGCCGTACGCCGAGGCCGACTTGAACTTGTCGTACAGCAGCGAGGTCAGCGTGGAGCCCTGGACGTACTCGCCCTTGCCGCCGTTGGCGGTGGCGTCCCACTTGTAGTCGCCGGCCAGCTCCCAGATCATCGCGCCGCCGACGCCCTGGTTGACCACGTAGTCGGCCTTGGCGCCGATCGACTGGTCGTCCTCGGTGGAGAGGAAGACCTTCTTGTCGGCGTTCCACAGCCACGGGGCGACCAGCGACGAGCTGTAGTTGCGGGCGTAGGTGCCCTTGAGCGAGGTGTCGCTCACGCCGTACTTGGCGAGGTAGTCCGGCAGGACGCCGGCCTCCAGGTTCTTGGCGTGCCACATCGGGTTGGAGCCGGCGGGCGACTCCTTGCCGTTGTCGTCCAGGTCGTGCCAGATGTTGTCGATGCCGACCGCGCCGTCACCGCAGGTGGTCAGGCCGGAGCCGGCCGGGCAGGTGGTGGTGGAGGAGGTGCCCCACAGGCCGTTGGTGCCGCCCTGCACGTTCTGGAAGCCGCGGGTGTAGTACGGCACGCCGAGGTTGATCCGGCCGGCCGGCATCGCGCCGCGGAAGTAGTGCACGGCCCAGTCGGTGTTCAGGTAGCCGATGCCGCCGTACTGCGAGGTGCCGTACACGTTGGCGGCCGCCAGCTCGGCGTCCTTGCCGTCGTCGTACAGCGCGGCGTTCGGGCCGACGTACTTGTTCCAGGCGCCGTGCAGGTCGTACGACATGATGTTGACGTAGTCCAGGTACTGGGTGACCTGGAAGGTCTCCATGCCGCGCAGCAGGTAGCCCGAGGACGGGGCGGCGACCGACAGCAGGTAGTACTTGCCGTCGGCGGCGGAGGCCCGGTCGAGCTTCTCGCGCATGGTCTTCAGCAGCGCCGCGTAGCCCTTCATCAGGGAGGCGCGCTTGGCGTTGGAGAGCGAGTAGTCGAGCGGGTTGCCCGCGTCCTTCATCGAGGTCGGGTACTCGTAGTCGAGGTCGACGCCGTTGAAGCCGTACTTCTTGATGAAGCCGACGGCCGAGTCCGCGAAGGTGTTGATGCCGGCCTGGTTGACCGACCCGTCCGCGTTGGTGGTCATCGAGTAGAAGCCGCCGGAGTTGACCCGCTGGCCCGAGTCGTCGAAGTAGCCGCCGGTCTCGGCCCAACCGCCCACCGAGATCATGGTCTTGACGTTCGGGTACTGCTTCTTGAACTTGCTGAGCAGGTTGAAGTGGCCCTTGTACGCGTACGCCGGGTCCATCTCCGCGCCCGCCACGCCGGGGAAGGTGATCCCGGTGGAGGCGTTGTTCGCGTTGTCCGTGCCGACCGACAGCGTGTTGTCGGACGCCACGTGCGCGAACGCGTAGTTGAGGTGGGTGACCTTGTCCCAGGGGATGTTGTTCACCAGGTAGGCGGGCGTGCCGTCCTTGCCGGTGCGCCAGCTGGTGAAGTAGCCGATGACGCGGCGCTGGTGGTCGGCGCCCATCTGCTCGCGCCCGCCGGTGTCGTAGACGTTGCAGTAGGGGACGTCGACCCCGGGCGTGGTGTACATGCCGTCGGGACGACACGCCTGGTTGTCGACGGCGGCGGCGGACGGGGCCACGCCGAGCGTGCTCATCAGCAGGCCCGCCAGGCCGGCGGCCGCGGTGGTGGCGAAGGCCGTCCTGCGGCCCTTGGAGTGGCGGCCGGCAGCGGTGGGACGCTGCTCCACCTTGTTTCGGATCAACACTCGGTCCTCCTGGAGAGAGTGTCGTGCGCGCGGCCGAGGGAAGCCGCACACCTGTGGGGGAAGTTCCGCCGAACCTAAAAGGTCTGGACCATCCCCGTCAACAGGTCTGTACCAACTTGATATGAAGGGCCGGACCGTCCGCGCTCGGACGATCCGGCCCTCACCAGGGGGAACTGACGCTACTTCATGCTTCCGGTCATCGCGTTGACGAGGGTTCCGGCGCTGTCGTCGGCCTCCAGCGAGTAGGCGAAGATGCCGCCGAGGCCCTTGGACGCGGCGTACGAGCCGCGCGCCGCGATCGCCTGCGGGGTGTCACCGGTCCACAGGCTGGTGCCGTCGTAGATCCACGAGCTCTGCGTGGTCGGGTCCCAGTGCACCGCCGATCCGCCGGTCTTGCCGGCCGCCGCCAGCTCCTTCCAGAACGCCACGCCCGCGGTCTGGCTGGTGCCCTGCGCCGCCGACGGGCCGGTCGCGCCCTGGTACAGGCCGTAGTTCGAGCCGGCCTGGACGCCGGTCCAGCCGCGGAAGTAGAACGGCACGCCCAGCACCAGCTTCTTCGCCGGGAACCCGCCCTTGATGCCGTACGCCGGGGCGCCGTTCAGGTAGGCGTTCACCGCGTTGTCCACGGTGTACTTCTGGGTGCCCGGGGCGACCGGGTTGCTCGGGTCGTTCGGGCTGTCGTACAGCGGGTCCTGGAGGTTGGTCGGGCCGGTCGCGTCCCAGCCGCCGTGCATGTCGTAGGACATCACGTTGCCGTAGTCCAGGTACTTCCCGATCTGGTCGGTCTGCAGCAGCGCGATCTTGTCCTGGCCGGACGGCAGGGCCGCGGTGAGCAGGTACTTCTTGCCGACGGTCTGCCCGTACGCGTCCAGCTGGTTGCGGAACTCGGCCAGCAGCGCGGTGAAGTCGGCGGTGTCGGCGGCCGAGGAGTGGTTGCCGGTGTGGCCGCCCGCGGAGGCCGGGTACTCCCAGTCGATGTCGATGCCGTCGAAGATCCCCATCGCCGCGGCGGCCCCGCCGGTGGCGTCGCCCTGGATCGAGGGCAGGTTGCCCTTGATGAACATGTCGATGCAGGAGGAGACCAGCTTCTTGCGCGAGGCGTCGGTGGCCGCCGCGTCCGAGAAGTACTTGGAGTACGTCCAGCCGCCCAACGACATGGTGATCTTCAGGTTCGGGTACTTCGCCTTGAGCTCGCGCAGCTGGTTGAAGTTGCCCTTCAACGGCTGGGTCCAGGCGTCGGTGGTGCCGTCCACCGCGATGTCGGCGGTGTAGCCCTTCTGGTAGTCCGCGAACGCGTCGCCCGCGCCGTCGCCGGCGTTCGGGTTGTTGTCGTTGGTGTCGGCGGCCTTGATGGTCTCGAAGCAGCTCAGCGTGGACGGGTCGATGTTGGCGAACGCGTAGGTCATCGTGTTCAGCCCGCTCGCCGCGCCGGTGGCGGCCATCGTCGACGGGTAGTACTTGTTCCCGTAGATGCCCCACTGCGCGAAGTACGCCGACTTCAGCGCGCCGCTCGGGGCCGCCCCGGTGGTGACGGTCACCGGCGCGGAGTACCCGCTGCTGTGGCCGTCCTTGTCGTAGCCCTGCACGGTGAAGGTGTACGAGGTGTTCGGCAGCAGCGAGGAGACGGTCACCGAGGTGCCCATCGAGGTCGCGGTCTGGGTCGTGGTGCCGCCGGTGAAGATCCGGTAGACCGCGCTGTTGCCGTTCTGCGCGTTGTCGGTGGAGGCGTTCCACTTCAACGTCACCGCGGTGCCCGCCACGCTCGCGCTCAGCCCGGTCGGCGTGGTCACCACCCCGTCCCCGCCCGGCGCCCCGCTCTGCGAGGCCGAGGCCGAGGGCGAAGCGCTCCGCGAGGCGGAGGCCGAGGGCGAAGCGGAGGAGGACGGACTGGCGGAGGTGCCGGCCGAGGGCGAGGCGCTCCGGCTCGGGCTGCTGCTCGCCGACGGGCCGGCGGAGCCCGACCCGCCCGGCCCGGTGAGCACCAGGTCGTCCGCGTCGTAGGTGCCCTGGCCGTACCAGCCGTGGGTGTAGACCGTCACCGAGGTGGTCGAGGCGCCGGTGGTGAAGGTGGTGCTGCGGTTGGCCCAGTCCGCGCTGGAGCCCCAGGCGTTGGTGTCGGTGGTGCCGGTGCCGGTGACGCCCAGGTAGGTGTAGTTGCCCTTCAGCCAGCCGCTCAGGCTGTACGTGGTGCCCGGGCTGACCGCGACGGTCTGCGAGCACTGGGCGGTGTCCGAGGCGGAGGCCGCCGCCTGCAGCGCCTTGGCGCCGCCGTGCGGGGCGGTGGCGGTGACCGAGCCGAGGCCGGCCGAGCAGTTCCAGCCGGTCAGCGTGCCGCTCTCGAAGTCGCCGTTGACGAGCAGGTTGACGGTGGCGGCCGAGGAGGTGCCGCCGATCGCGGTGACCAGTCCGGCGGCGCCGGCCACCAGGGCGGTCGCGGTCACCAGTGCGGCGTGGGCCTTCAGCGGGCGCCGCCCGGTCCGGGCGGCGGAGCGCGCGGCTGTGGCGCGTTCGGGCATGGGTCGCTCCAATGCTCGCGCCCGGCGTGGGGGGCCGGACGCCGTGGGGGAGGAAGACGTGCCTGGGCCCGGCCGTTGCGCACCGCCCGGGACCCGGATTTCCGCGGATCGGCGCGAACGTACGTGGTCTGGACCACAAGGGTCAATAGGTCTGTACCAATTCTTGAACAAGTCCGGACACCCCGCACCGCCGTCCGAAAGGGTGGTGCACGCCCGTGCAACGGGCCAGTAGCATGGCGGACATCAGGTATCGGCGGTCTTGGCGGAATTGGCAGACGCCCGGGTTTTAGGTGCCCGTGAGAGCAATCTCGTGAGGGTTCGAGTCCCTCAGGCCGCACCGGCGTTGAGCACGCCGAGAGGCCCGCCCCGGAGAGCCGGGGCGGGCCTCTTCGCGCGTCCGCCGTCCTCAGCCGAGCAGTTCGGCGACCACCGGCGCCAGCGAGCGGAACGCCTGCCCGCGGTGGCTGATCGCGTTCTTCTCCTCGGCGCTCAGCTCGGCGCACGTCCGGCTCTCGCCGAGCGGCTGGAGGACCGGGTCGTAGCCGAAGCCGCCCGCCCCGGCCGGCTCGGTGCGCAGGGTGCCGTGCAGCCGGCCCTCGACCACCCGCTCGGTGCCGTCCGGCAGCGCGAGCGCGGCGGCGCAGGCGAAGGAGGCGGCCCGGTGCTCCGCGGCGATGTCGCCGAGCTGGGCCAGCAGCAGGTCCAGGTTGGCCTTGTCGTCGCCGTGCCGCCCGGCCCAGCGCGCGGAGAAGATCCCGGGTGCCCCGCCCAGCACGTCCACGCACAGCCCGGAGTCGTCCGCGACGGCCGGCAGCCCGGTCGCCTTCGCCAGCGCGTGCGCCTTGAGCAGCGCGTTCTCGGCGAAGGTCACCCCGGTCTCGCGCACGTCCGGCACCTCGGGGAAGGCGTCGGCCCCGACCAGCTCGACCTCCAGCCCGGCCGCGCCGAGGATGTCGCGCAGTTCGGCGAGCTTGTGCTGGTTGCGGGTGGCGAGAACGAGTCGCTTGGTCATGGGTCCCAGCCTAGTGCGCCCCCGCCGCTCAGCCGGTGCACACCATGCTGACCCGCCCGGCCGCGCTGCCCAGCGGCCCGAGGTCGGGCGTCCGGTTGTTGTCGAGCGCCTTCTGCACGTTGTCGATCTGGGTCTGCAGGTCGGTGACCGCCCGGCCCAGGTCGGCGTCGTTGGAGTTGCGCCCGAGCTTGTCCACGTCGCCCTTGAGGTTCTGCAGCGCCTGCCCGGCGGCGGCCGGGTCCTGGTCGGCGTTGTCGAACGCCGCGCCGAGCTGGGCGACGTGCGTGGTGACCTGCACCGCGGTGTTGGCGCAGCTGAGCGCCTTCTCCGCGGCGGAGCAGCTCACCGCGCTCAGCGGCAGGACCAGCACCAGGGCGGCGACGGCGAGCGCGGTGGTGCGGTTGATGCTCAGCGGCTGCTGCATCGGCGAGTCCTCCAGGAGGGTGTGCGGGCTCACCCCGAACGGTAAGGCCGGGCCCGCGTGCCTGTACAGCACTCCCGGGCCCGCCCACCCTCTCTGACGGCCGTTCAGCCCCTGCGGTTCCTCAGGCTTCCAGCGCCTTGCGCTGGATCTCGTCCAGCTCGGCGCAGCCCAGGCTGCCGAGGTCGAGCAGCTGGTTGAGCAGGTCGCGGTCGAACGGGGCGCCCTCGGCGGTGCCCTGGACCTCGACGAAGCGGCCGTCGGAGGTGCAGACGACGTTCATGTCGGTGCCGGCCCGGACGTCCTCCTCGTACCGCAGGTCGAGCATCGGGACGCCGTCGATGATGCCGACGCTGACCGCGCTGACGCCGCCGGTGATCGGCTGGCCCTTCGCGCGCAGCAGCTTCTTCTCCCGGGCCCAGGAGACCGCGTCGACCAGGGCCACGTAGGCGCCGGTGATCGCTGCGGTGCGGGTGCCGCCGTCGGCCTGGAGGACGTCGCAGTCGAGCACGATGGTGTTCTCGGCGAGCGCGCGGTGGTCGACCACGGCGCGCAGCGAACGGCCGATCAGCCGGCTGATCTCGTGGGTGCGGCCGCCGATCTTGCCGCGGACGGACTCGCGGTCGCCGCGGGTGTTGGTGGCCCGGGGCAGCATGGCGTACTCGGCGGTGACCCAGCCCTCGCCGCTGCCCTTGCGCCAGCGCGGGACGCCCTCGGTGACGCTGGCGGTGCACAGCACCTTGGTGTCGCCGTAGGAGACCAGGACGGAGCCTTCGGCGTGCTTGCTCCAGTTCCGTTCGATGGTGACGGGGCGGAGCTGGTCGGGGGTGCGGCCGTCGATGCGAGACATGGGCACGAGCGTATCGGGTCGGCGCCCCGGCCCCGGCGGGGGCGCACGCGCGAGGGCCCGCCGGCCGGTGGTCTCCGGCGGGCGGGCCCTCGCGGGTGGAGCGGGCCTGCGGGGAGGCTCAGCTCACATCATGTCCTCGATCTCGGCGGCGATCGGGTCGGCGTCGGTGCCGATGACGACCTGGATGGCCGTGCCCATCTTCACCACACCGTGCGCGCCGGCCGCCTTGAGCGCCGCCTCGTCGACCTTGGAGGCGTCGTGGACCTCGGTGCGCAGCCGGGTGATGCAGCCCTCGACCTCGTCGATGTTCTCGATTCCGCCGAGACCGGCGACGATCTTCTCAGCCTTGCTGGCCATGGTCTTTCTCCCTCTGTCTCGGCGCTTCGGCGGTCGGTCGCCGGGTGCCGTACTGCGTGTGCGGTGGTGCCGGCCGGAGGTGACCCGGGATCAGTCTGCCGCGCCTTCCGACGGCGCGACCAGCATCACCCGATTCCGACCGATATGCCACGTTAGTCCACTTTCGGACTACCTCCGCGCGCGGTCGCCCCCCGGGCCGCCGGAGGATGGCGATCATCGGGCTCTCGAAACCCGCGGACCGCCACTGCCCCATAAATGGTCTACACCAATTCTAGGTGTACTCGGGACAACGCCGGGCGGTCCGCAGGTGTTCCTGGCCCCACGCACGGATGAACCCAGAGGCAGCGGGAACGGCAGCGGAGGGCCGACGATGAGTTCGACAGGCGCCACAGCGAACCAGTCCACCTGGTGGCACACCTTCTACGGGGGCCTGCAGAAGATGGGCCGCAGCCTCCAGCTGCCGGTGGCCGTCCTGCCCGCCGCCGGCCTGCTGACCCGGCTCGGCCAGGACGACATCTTCGGCAAGGACGGCCTCGGCTGGAACAAGGTCTCCGCCGCGATCGGCGCCGCCGGCGGCGCGCTGCTCAACCCGGCGCTCGGCCTGCCGCTGCTGTTCTGCATCGGCGTGGCGATCGGCATGGCCAAGAAGGCCGACGGCTCCACCGCGCTGGCCGCGGTGGCCGGCTTCCTGGTCTACTACGCCGTCCTGCACGCCTTCCCCAAGGACTGCCCGACCGGCTCGACGCTCGACGGCACGATCTGCGTCAACTACACCGACAAGACGGTGGTGTCGGCCGACTTCCAGAACCCCGGCGTGCTCGGCGGCATCCTGATGGGCCTCTTCTCGGCCTGGCTCTGGGTGCGCTACCACCGGGTCAGGCTGGTCGACTGGCTGGGCTTCTTCAACGGCCGCCGCCTGGTGCCGATGATCACCGCCCTGGTCGGCCTGCTGCTCGGCTCGCTGATGGTGTGGATCTGGCAGCCGATCGGCTCCGGGCTGGAGGACTTCTCCAAGTGGCTCTCCGACCTGGACGCCGTCGGCTCCGGCATCTTCGGCGTCGCCAACCGCGCCCTGCTGCTGATCGGCATGCACCAGCTGCTGAACACCTTCGTCTGGTTCCAGTTCGGCTCCTACACCAACCCGGACACCGGCAAGTCCGGCACCGGCGACATCGGCCGCTTCCTGGCCGGCGACCCGGACGCCGGCCAGTTCCTCTCCGGCTTCTTCCCGATCATGATGTTCGCGCTCCCGGCCGCCGCGATGGCCATCGCGGCCTGCGCCAAGCCGCACCGGCGCAAGGAGATCTACGGCCTGATGACCTCGGTCGCGCTGACCTCCTTCGTCACCGGCGTCACCGAGCCCATCGAGTACTCCTTCGCCTACGTGGCCCCGCTGCTGTACGGCATCCACGCGGTGCTCACCGGCGTCTCGATGGCCGTCACCTGGGCGCTCGGCGTCCACGACGGCTTCAGCTTCTCGGCCGGACTGATCGACTACCTGCTCAACTGGAACCTGGCCACCAAACCCTGGCTGATCATCCCGATCGGCCTGTGCTTCGCGGTGGTCTACTACGCGGTCTTCCGGTTCGTCATCGTCAGGTTCGACCTCAAGACCCCGGGTCGCGAGGACGACGACGAGATCGACGACGTGACCAAGGCCTGACCTCCGGTCGGCGCACGGCGCCCCCGGCGGGAGACCCCTCCCGGCCGGGGGCGCCGTGCTGCCCGGACGTAGGCTGACCCGGCGTCAACCGTTCGAAGGTTTCGATTCAGCGGCGCTTGTCCCCGGCGAACCTTAAGAGGGTTCCGGTCGCTGTTCGGCGCGTGCTAGAAAGCTGGAGGAGGCCACAAGTGGTCTAGACCAGGATCGCGCTGCCGTGAGGAACCGCCGCTATGAGTACCACCGCGCAGAACCCCCTGCCCGCGGCGGCGTCCGGCGGCCGGGAGCTGCGCTCCCGGGTCTTCGCGGCGCTCCAGAAGATCGGCCGCAGCCTCCAGCTCCCGATCGCCGTGCTGCCCGCCGCCGGCATCCTGCTGCGGCTCGGCCAGGAGGACGTCTTCGGCGACCAGGGCCTGGGCTGGACCAGGGTCGCCGAGGTGTTCTCCGCCTCCGGCCACGCCGTCTTCGACTGGATGCCACTGCTGTTCTGCGTGGGCATCGCCATCGGCTACGCCCGGAAGGCCGACGGCTCCACCGCGCTGGCCGCCCTGGTCGGCTTCCTGACGTACCACCAGGTGCTCACCGCCTTCCCCAAGACCGCCTACCAGGTGCTGCCCGGCCGGGACGTCGCCGCCACCTACCAGGACCCCGGCGTGCTCGGCGGCGTGGTGGTCGGCCTGCTCTCCGCGATCCTCTGGCAGCGGCTGCACCGCACCCGCCTGGTCGACTGGCTGGGCTTCTTCAACGGCCGCCGCCTGGTCCCGATCGTGATGGCCTTCGTCGGCACCGCCCTGGGCGTCTTCTTCGGCCTGTGCTGGGGCCCGATCGGCGCCGTCGTCGACCGCTTCAGCACCTGGGCGATCGGCCTCGGCGCGCTCGGCGCCGGCCTGTTCGGCCTGATCAACCGGGCCCTGCTGCCGTTCGGCCTGCACCAGTTGGCCAACACCTTCTTCTGGCAGCAGGCCGGGCGCTACACCGTCGGCACCCAGGAGTTCCACGGCGACCAGACCCGCTTCTTCCAGCACGACCCGGCGGCCGGCCAGTTCATGTCGGGCTTCTTCCCGATCATGATGTTCGGCCTGCCCGCCGCCGCCCTCGCCATCGCCCACTGCGCCCGCCCCGAACGCCGCCGCGCCGTGCTGGGCATGATGTTCTCGCTGGCCCTCACCTCCTTCGCCACCGGCATCACCGAGCCGATCGAGTTCGCCTTCCTGTTCATCGCCCCCGCCCTGTACGTCCTGCACGCCGTGCTCACCGGCCTGTCCATGGCGCTCACCTGGGGCCTGGGCGTGCACCACGGCTTCACCTTCTCCGCGGGCGTCATCGACTACGTCCTGAACTGGAACCTGGCCACCGAACCCTGGCTGATCATCCCGATCGGCCTGTGCTTCGCGGTGGTCTACTACGCCCTCTTCCGGTTCGTCATCCTGCGCTTCGACCTGAAGACCCCGGGACGCGAGGACGACGACGGCTTCGAGGACGGGTAGCCGGGGCGCGGGCGGGCGCGGGTGGGGCCCGGCCCGGGCGGTCCCGTCAGATCCACCCCAGCCGCGCCGCGTGCACGCCCGCCTGGAAGCGCGACTGCGCGCCCAGCGCCGCGGTGAGGTCGGCGACCAGGCGGCGCACCGTGCGGTCGGACACCTCCAGCTTGCGGCCGATCGCCTGGTCGGTGAGCCCGGCCGCGAGCAGCCGCAGCACCTCGCGGTGGCGGTCGTCCGGGGTGGTGCGGCCGAGCAGCTCCGGCGGGACCCAGCTGGCCGCCCAGAAGTGCTCGAACAGCTCGCGCACCACGCTGACCACCGCCGGGTCGCGGACCACCACCGCGGCGCTGCCCGGCGGCTCCCCCGGCGCGGGCAGCACGGCGAGGCCCGCGTCGACCACGATCAGCCACAGCGGCAGGGTGTGCGCGACCCGGATCAGCGCGCCGGCCGCGGTCAGCGCCTGGACGTGGGCGAGGACCGCACCCTGGTGCAGCGCGGCGGCCGGGTAGATGGTGCGCAGCGCGACCCGGTGGGCCAGCGCGATCCGCTCGCGGGCGAGCTTCTCGGCCAGGCCGCTCTCCGACTGGTCCTGGCCGGGCCGCAGCGACAGCGCCTCGGTGCGGGCGGCCCGGGCGGCGTCCTCCAGCAGCGCGGCCACCCGGTCGGTGCCGCGGACCAGCTCGTGGGCGGTGCCGGTGTGCAGCGGCAGGTAGCGGGCGTGCAGGTGCTCGACCCGCTCGCGGGTGCGGCGGGCCTCGCCGAGCAGCGCGGTGAAGCGGCGGTCGGAGTCGGCCAGCAGCTGACGGACGGCGGTGTCGATCGAGACGGCGGCCATCCCGCTGGTGGTCGCCGACGTCCGCTGGAGCAGCCCGAGGCCGCGCAGCTCACCCAGCGCCTGCTCGAACTCGCTTTCCTCGCAGCCGAGTTCCTCGCGCAGGGAGTCCAGCGGCAGGCCGGGGTCGGCGAGCAGGCGGGCGTACAGGGCGGTGCTGGTCTCCACCCTCCGGGAGCCTAGGGCCGCGGGCCGGGGGCGGAGCGCGGTTTTCAGCATGCGAGACGGCCCCGGCGGGCGGGCGGCGGCGGGGCGGCCGGAGGACGCGGAGGCGGGGCGGCCGGGAGCGGGTCCGCGTCCGGGAGGCGGTCCCGGCATCCGAGACGGGCGCTCCGGTGGCGGCCATGGCCTGATCCGGCGCGGCCGGGGTCTTCGCCGGGCGGGCCGGGGTCTCCAGGATGGGCGGCATGGCGATTCCCGAGTCTTCCGTGATCTGGTTCGACGGCGCGCTGGTGCCCTGGCAGGAGGCCCGCGTCCACGTCCTGACCCACGCCCTGCACTACGGCACCGGGGTGCTGGAGGGCACCCGGGTGTTCGAGACGGCCGACGGGCCCGCGGTGTTCCGGCTGGCCGAGCACCTGGCCCGGCTGGAGCGCAGCGCGCACATGCTGCGCATCGAACTCCCCTACAGCCGGGAGGAGTTGGCGGCGGCAACGGTGGCGCTGGTGGCGGCCAACGGCCACCGCTCCTGCTACCTGCGGCACCTGGCCTTCCTGGGCTACGGGTCGATGGGCCTGGACATGCGGCACTCCCCCACCAGCGTGTCGATCGCCTCCTGGGAGTGGCCCGCCTACCTGGCGGCGGGGCGCGGACTGCGGCTGATGACCAGCAGCTGGCGGCGCACCGACCCCAACGCCGTCCCCCCGGCGGCGAAGGCCACCGGCCCGTACCTGAACTCGGCGCTGGCCCGGCGGGAGGCCACCGACGCGGGCTTCGACGAGGCGCTGCTGCTGGCCCCGGACGGCACGGTCAGCGAGTGCAGCTCGGAGAACGTCTTCGCGGTCCGCGGCGGCGTCCTGCGCACCACCCCCGCCAGCGCGGGCGCCCTGGAGGGCATCACCCAGGACACCCTGCTGACCCTGGCCCGGGACCTGGGCGTAGAGGTCCGGGTGGAGAACCTGCTGCGCTCGGACCTGTACGCGGCCGACGAGGTCTTCCTCTCCGGCACGGCGGCCGGCGTCGTCCCGGTGGCCTCCCTGGACAACCGCGAACTACCTTCCTCCGAAGGCGAGTTGACCAAGCGGCTGGCCGAGGCGTACCGGGGTGCGGTGAGCGGCGCGGACCCCCGCTACCGGCACTGGCTGACGCCGGTTCACAGCTCGTAGACGGCTCCGGCGCGGGCGAGTTCGACCGGGCCGGGGAAGGCGGCGGCGGCGTCGCGGCGGTTGCGTTCGGCGTCGGTCCACGGCGGGATGTGGGTGAGGACCAGGCGGGCGGCGGCGGCCTCGGCGGCGTGCTCGCCGGCCTGGGTGCCGTTGAGGTGGATGGAGTCGAAGGTCTCCTTGCCGTCCGTGTAGGCCGCCTCGCACAGGAACAGGTCGGCGCCGCGGGCGAGTTCGACCAGGGCGGGGCAGACGCCGGTGTCGCCGGAGTAGACCAGGCTGCGGCCGCCGGCCTCGATCCGGAAGCCGTACGCCTCGCAGTCGAGGTGGTTGACCCGGGCGGCGGTGACGGTGAACGGGCCGAGGGCCAGCCGGGCGCCGTCGGCGAGGTCGCGGAAGTCGAAGACCTCGGTCATGCCGGGCTTCTCCGGCATGTCGTAGGCGCGGGCCAGGCGTTCGGCGGTGCCGGCCGGGCCGTGCACGGGCAGCGGGTCGGGGCAGCCCTCGACCCGGTAGTTGCGGGCGACCCAGTAGGCGCACAGGTCGATGCAGTGGTCGGCGTGCAGGTGGCTGAGCAGGACGGCGTCCACGTCGTAGAGGCCGGCGTACTTCTGCAGGGCGCCGAGCGCGCCGTTGCCGAGGTCGACGACGAGGCGGTAGCCGTCGTGCTCCACCAGGTAGCTGGAGCACGGGGAGTCCACGGACGGGAAGCTCCCCGAGCACCCCACCACGGTCAGTTTCATGCCGAGCCCTTCCCGCCCCGTCGGGCCATCGTCCGCGGCCGTCCGCGCCGCCGGTCGGGCGGGGCGGGGTTCTTCGACTCCGTCGGTGCTTTGACTGTCGAGGGTAAGGGCCGGGCGGCACTTTGCCCCCTCTCCCGTGCCGGGCTGTGGGCGGAATCACCAGGACGGGGCGGGGCCCGGTTCAGCGGCGTCCCGGGCGGGCCAGCGCCCAGCCGCGGATGGTCTCCGGGTACCAGCGGGGGTGGCCCGCGGCGTCGACCCGGTCGGGTTCGGGCAGCAGTCCGTGCCGCTTGTAGTTGCGGACTGTCTCGACCCGCACGTTGATGTGCCGGGCGATCTCGACGTAGGACCAGAGCTCTCG
This sequence comes from Kitasatospora fiedleri, assembly GCF_948472415.1. Taxonomy (NCBI): domain Bacteria; kingdom Bacillati; phylum Actinomycetota; class Actinomycetes; order Kitasatosporales; family Streptomycetaceae; genus Kitasatospora; species Kitasatospora fiedleri. The sequence goes on from NZ_OX419519.1 coordinate 2,782,042, forward strand.
GCCGGGCATCGCGCCCACCTCCGGGTGACGGCGTACCAGTGGTGCGCCGCCAGCCTGGCGCGGCGGGGTCCGGTGACCGGGGCGCGACCGGCGTGGTGACCGTTCCGTGACGGAGCGGTCACCCGGAACGGACAAATACCGGGATTTCACAGCGGGCCGATGATCGGACGAGCGGACGGCGCGGCCCCCTGGGCGGGGTGCCGCGCCGTGATCCTGCCGCGGGGCTCAGGCCCAGAGCTGGCCCTGCAGCGCCTCGACCGCCGCCTCCGTGGTCTCGGCGGTGTAGATGCCGGTGGACAGGTACTTCCAGCCGCCGTCGGCGACCACGAACACCACGTCGGCCCGCTCGCCGGCCTTGGCGGCCTTGCGGGCCACGCCGATCGCGGCGTGCGCGACCGCGCCGGTGGAGACGCCCGCGAAGATGCCCTCCTGCTGGAGCAGTTCGCGGGTGCCGGTGACGGCGTCGGCCGAGCCGACGGAGAAGCGGGTGGTGAGGACCGCGGCGTCGTACAGCTCGGGGACGAAGCCCTCGTCCAGGTTGCGCAGGCCGTAGACCAGGTCGTCGTAGCGCGGCTCGGCGGCGACGATCTGCACGCCCGGGACCTTCTCGCGCAGGTAGCGGCCGACGCCCATCAGGGTGCCGGTGGTGCCCAGGCCCGCCACGAAGTGGGTGACGGTGGGCAGGTCGGCGAGGATCTCCGGGCCGGTGGTGGCGTAGTGCGCGCCGGCGTTGTCCGGGTTGCCGTACTGGTAGAGCATCACCCAGTCGGGGTGTTCGGCGGCAATCTCCTTGGCGATCCGCACCGCGGTGTTGGAGCCGCCGGCGGCGGGCGAGGAGATGATCTCCGCGCCCCACATCCGGAGCAGCTCGCGGCGCTCCTCGCTGGTGTTCTCCGGCATCACGCAGACCATCCGGTAGCCCTTGAGCCTGGCCGCCATGGCGAGCGAGATGCCGGTGTTGCCGCTGGTGGGCTCCAGGACGGTGCAGCCGGGGGTGAGCCGGCCCTCGGCCTCGGCCCGCTCGATCATGCGCAGCGCCGGGCGGTCCTTGATGGAGCCGGTCGGGTTGCGGTCCTCCAGCTTGGCCCAGAGCGTGACCCGGCCGTCCTCGTTCCCGGGGATTCCGGCCGAGAGCCGCGGCAACCGCACCAGTGGCGTGTTGCCGATGGCCTCGATCGGGCTGTCGTAGCGCATTACTTCATACCGCCGGCCACGGCCGGGAGGATGGTGACGCTGTCGCCGTCGGCGACGGCGGTGGCGATGCCGTCCAGGAAGCGGACGTCCTCGTCGTTCAGGTAGACGTTGACGAAGCGGCGCAGCTCGCCGCCGTCCAGCAGCCGGGCGGCGATGCCGGGGTGGCGGGAGTCGAGGTCGGTGAAGAGCTCCCCGAGGTTGGCGCCGTTGCCGTCGACGGCCTTGGCGCCGTCGGTGTAGGTGCGGAGGATGGTCGGGATGCGGACCTCGATGGCCATGGCTGCGCTCCTGTGGAGTGTGAGTTCGGGTTGCCGGGCCGGGCGGGGCGCGGCAGGGGAGGGGGCCCCGGCGCGCGGGGCGGGTGCTGTCCGGGGGGCTCGCCGGTCGCGGTGCCGCCGGTCAGTGCGCGGCGGTGCCGGGACAGATCGCGCTGGCGAGCCGGCACAGGTCGACGTGCAGGCGCGCCACGAGGCGGGTGCCTGGGGCCTGGTTGCTCACATCGACGGAACGCATGGACTCATCGTATAGATTCCCGCCCCCGCTTTGACATGCTTGTCTCGGCATCCGGTCGGCGGCGTTCCGAGGGGTGGGAAAGCGGGCCGGCCCGCCGCGCGCGGGCGGTGCGGGTCGGCCCGCTCCCGGGCCGTTCCCGGCCTGGGCCGGGTCGGGGGTCGCTCAGCCCTGGTGGGCCTCGACCACCTCGACGTCTTCCTCCGTGATCACACCGTCCACGATGCGGAACGAGCGGAACTGGTAGGGGTCCTGCTCGCCGGCGCCCTCGGCGGTGGAGACCAGCACGTAGTGGGCGAACGGCTCGGAGGCGTAGCTCACGTCGGTGCGGGAGGGGTACGCCTCGGTGGCGGTGTGCGAGTGGTAGATCACCACCGGCTCCTCGTCGAGGTCGTCCATCTCGCGGTAGAGCTTGAGCAGGTCGCCGGAGTCGAACTCGTAGAAGGTGGGCGAGCGGGCCGCGTTGAGCATCGGGATGAACCGCTCGGGACGCCCGGTGCCGGCCGGTCCGGCGATCACGCCGCACGCCTCGTCCGGGTGGTCGGCGCGGGCGTGGGCGACGATCCGGTCGCGCAGTTCTCGGGTGATGGTCAGCATGCCGCCAGGATAGCGACGCGTCAGTCGCCGCCCCCGGCCCGGAGGTGGGCGTGCGGGTCGGCGTGCAGGGCGGCCGGGTCGCGGCGGCGCAGCACCGCGTAGCCGACCGCCAGGCAGATCGCCCAGCCGGGGAAGACGTACAGCGAGATCCGGGCGTCGGGGTCGAAGGCGATCAGGACGGCGACCAGGACCAGGAAGGCCAGCGACAGCCAGCGGCTCCAGTTGCCGCCGGGGGCGCGGAAGGTCGGGGCGGGCAGCCGGCCGGCCTTCCAGGCGGTGCGGTAGCGGATCTGGCTGGCCAGGATGACGCCCCAGGTCCACAGGCCGCAGACGGTGGCGATCGAGGTGATGTACTGGAACGCCCGTTCCGGGACGAGGTAGTTGAGCACCACGCCGACCCCCATCAGCAGGCAGGAGACGGTGATCGCGGCGGCGGGGGTGCGGTGGCCGTTGAGCCGGGTGAGCCGCCCGGGGGCCTGCCGGCGCAGGGCCAGGTCGCGCAGCATCCGGCCGGTGGAGTACATCCCGGAGTTGCAGGAGGACAGCGCGGCGGTGAGCACCACGAAGTTGATGATCCCGGCCGCCGCCGGGATGCCGATCTTGCCGAAGGCGGCGACGAACGGGCTGACGCCGGGCTGGAACTCGGTCCACGGCACCAGCGACAGGATGACCAGCAGCGCGCCGATGTAGAACAGCGCGATCCGCAGCGGCAGGGTGTTGATGGCCCGCGGCAGGGTCTTCTCCGGGTTCTCGCTCTCGCCCGCGGTGACGCCGACCAGTTCCACGCCCAGGTAGGCGAACATGACGATCTGCAGGGTCATCACGGTGGCGCCGACGCCCTTGGGGAAGAAGCCGCCGTCCTGCCACAGGTGGGTGACCGAGGCGGTGTCGCCGGCGTCCGAGAAGCCGAGGGTGAGCACGCCGACGCCGATCAGGATCATCCCGAGGATCGCGGTGACCTTGACCATCGAGAACCAGAACTCGATCTCGCCGAACAGCTTCACCGAGATCAGGTTGGCGGCGTACAGCACCAGCAGGAAGGCCAGTGCGGTGGTCCACTGCGGGATGTCGGGCGCCCAGAAGCGGACGTAGACGGCGGCGGCGGTGGTCTCGGCCATGCCGGTGACCACCCAGAACAGCCAGTACGTCCAGCCGGTGACGAAGCCCGCGAACGGGCCGAGGAACTCCCGGGCGTACTCGGCGAAGCTGCCGGCCACCGGGCGGTAGGTGAGCAGTTCGCCGAGCGCCCGCATGATCACGAAGATCACCACGCCGGCCACCGCGTAGCTCAGCAGCAGGCTGGGCCCGGCCTTGGAGATCGCGGTGCCGGCGCCGAGGAACAGGCCGGTGCCGATCGCGCCGCCGATGGCGATCATCTGGATCTGCCGGGTGCCCAGCCCCCGCTGGTAGCCCTCCTCGTCGGGGGCGGACCCGGCCGCCTCGTCCGTCACCTGCTGCGTCATCCGCCCGCCTCGCCTCCCGGTCCGCGCCGGCCGGCCGGCCGACGGGCCCCGGCTGTCCCGGGGAGGCAGCAGTGAACCACGGTGAGGCCCCGGAACGCCTCATATCTGAGCTTTACCTGAGCAATCGGACAATATGAACGAAAGGAGGGGGCCGAATGGGGGGCGCGGGCGGAGGCGCGGGCAGGGGTCGGGCGGGCCCCGTCAGCCCGTCATCGCCTCCAGCAGGCTCTCCTGCATCGCGCCCAGCCACAGGTAGGCGATCACCAGCGGCTTGCGCGGGTCGGAGTCGGGCAGCCGGTACAGGCCCTCGTCCTCCTCCTCGGAGACCTCCAGCCGGGCGCCCAGGGTCAGCCGCAGGTCGTTCAGCGCGCCCAGCCAGCGCGGGAAGTCGTCCGGCTCGACCTCCAGCACCCCGCCCGCGCCGCCCAGCCCGTCCAGCGCCCGGACCACCGCCAGCGCGTCCTCGCGCTTGCGGGCCCGCAGGTCCAGCTCGGTGTAGCGGCGGAACTCGGCGGCCCGCTCGGCGGTCCGCGGGTCCTCCGGCGCGCCCGGCCCGCCGTACCCGTCGGGGAACAGCCGCAGCAGCGCCGGGTCCTCGGGGGCCTCGCTGGGGCCCTCCGCGAACAGCGCGGCCAGCGGGTCGTCGCTGCCGCCGCCGGGCGGCGGCCCGATCAGCTCCAGCATCTGCACTTCCAGCGAACGCAGGATGGACGCCTCGAACTCGTCCAGCGCGATCGCCGCGCCGCCGTCGCCCGCACTCTCGAACAAACCGGCCATGTGTGTCGAATCAGTCCCTCGTGGATGGTGGGTGACGGGCCGTCAGTCGTGCTGCAGGGTGGCCCACAGGCCGTAGCCGTGCATCGCCTGCACGTCGCGTTCCATCTCCTCGCGGGTGCCGCTGGAGACCACCGCCCGCCCCTTGTGGTGCACGTCCATCATGAGCTGGTGGGCCTTGTCCTTCGGGTAGCCGAAGTAGCTCTGGAAGACGTACTGGACGTAGCTCATCAGGTTGACCGGGTCGTTGTGGACGATGGTCACCCAGGGCGTGTCCGGCTCCGTGACCGGAACCCCCTCCGTCTCCGGGCGCTCGACCTCCACCGGCGCGACACTCACAGTCCGTCTCTCCTCGTCGACCTCGGCTTCCCCCGTCCCATGCTTCCATCCGAGGGACCCGGGAGCGAATCAGGGTGGCCCGACACGGGGACCGGAAGAGAAATCGTCACTCTGACGCTAAGTGGTAGTAGCATCATCCCCATGGACGCCATCACCGCGCACCGCAGCTCCGCGCTGCTCACCGACCGCTACGAACTGACCATGCTGCAGGCCGCGCTGCGCAGCGGTGCCGCCCACCGCCGCTCGGTCTTCGAGGTCTTCACCCGCCGCCTCCCGTCCGGCCGCCGCTACGGCGTGCTGGCCGGCACCGGCCGGGTGCTGGACGCCATCGAGGACTTCCGCTTCACCGCCCCGCAGCTCGACTGGCTGGCCGACCAGCGGGTCGTCGACGAGGAGACCCTGCGCTTCCTCGCCGACTACCGCTTCACCGGCAGCGTGCACGGCTACCCCGAGGGCGAGGCGTACTTCCCCGGCTCGCCGCTGCTCACGGTCGAGGGCAGCTTCGCCGAGGCGGTGATCCTGGAGACGGTGATCCTGTCGATCCTCAACCACGACTCGGCGATCGCCGCCGCCGCCTCCCGGATGACCGCCGCCGCGGGCGACCGCCCGGTGATCGAGATGGGCGCCCGGCGGGCCCACGAGCAGTCCGCGGTGGCCGCCGCCCGGGCCGCCTACCTGGCGGGCTTCGCCGCCACCTCCGACCTGGAGGCGGGCTTCACCTACGGCATCCCGACCACCGGCACCGCCGCGCACGCCTTCACCCTGCTGCACGACAGCGAGCGGGACGCCTTCACCGCGCAGATCGACTCGATGGGCCGCGACACCACCCTGCTGGTGGACACCTACGACCTCGGCGAGGCGGTCCGCACCGCCGTCGAGGTGGCGGGCCCGCAGCTGGGCGCCGTCCGGATCGACTCCGGCGACCTGACCCTGCTCGCCCACCGGGTGCGCCGCCAGCTCGACGAGCTCGGCGCCACCGCCACGAAGATCATCGTCACCTCCGACCTGGACGAGTACGCCATCGCCGCGCTCGCCGCCGCCCCGGTCGACGGCTACGGCGTCGGCACCAGCCTGGTCACCGGCAGCGGCCACCCGACCTGCGCGATGGTCTACAAGCTGGTCGCTCGCGAGTCGGTGCCCGGCGGCGAACTCGTCCCGGTCGCCAAGCGCTCGGCCGGCGGCAAGACCAGCGTCGGCGGCCGCAAGTGGGCCGCCCGCCGCCCCGACCGGGACGGCTTCGCCGAGGCCGAGGTGGTCGGCACCGGCCCCGTCCCGGCCGAGCTGGAGCCGCACCTGCTGCACGTCCCGCTGATCACCGACGGCGAGGTGGTCGGCCGCGAGCCGCTGGACGCCGCCCGCGACCGCCACCGCCGGGCCCGCGCCGCGCTGCCGCTGTCGGCGACCCAGCTCTCCCGCGGCGAGCCGGTGATCAACACCGAGCGGCAGGCCAACTGAACCGCCGGACGCGGACCCGGGCGGGGCGGGCGGGGGCGCCGGGCGGGCACGGACGCCGGGCGGGGCGGGCGCGGACGTGGCTTTGCCCGGCTTTGCCCCGCGGCGATCCCCCGGCGGCGCCCCGGCACTTTCGCGCCCGCCCCGCACTGCCTAGAGTGCCAACCGCTGTACCGTCCGGGCCCCGCCCGGACCACCCCGACGCCACCGCGGCCGAGACCCCCGGGCTCCGGGCCGCATCCCAGCTCCCCACGAGCCAACGAGAGAAGAGCCAGCCATGCACCGGGCCCTGATCGTCGTCGACGTGCAGAACGACTTCTGCGAGGGCGGCAGCCTTCCCGTCGCCGGCGGGGCCGAGGTCGCGGCCGCGATCACCGACCTGATCGCCGAGTCCGCCCCCGGCTACGCCCACATCGTCGCCACCCGCGACCACCACATCGACCCAGGCCCGCACTTCGCCGCCGAGCCCGACTACGTCCGCTCCTGGCCGGTGCACTGCGTGGCCGGCACCGAGGGCGTGGGCTTCCACCCCAACTTCGCCCCTTCGGTGACCTCGGGCGCGGTCGAGGCGGTCTTCTCCAAGGGCGCGCACGCCGCCGCGTACAGCGGCTTCGAGGGCTTCGACGAGCACGGCGGCACCCTCACCGACTGGCTGAACGAGCGCGGCGTCACCGACGTCGACGTGGTCGGCATCGCCACCGACCACTGCGTCCGCGCCACCGCCCTGGACGCCGCCCGCGAAGGCTTCGCCACCCGCGTCCTGCTCGACCTGACGGCCGGCGTCGCCCCCGCCACCACCGCCGAGGCGCTGGCGGAACTGCGGTCCGCCGGGGTCGAGCTGGCCGGCACACCGGTCGTCCGCGCCTGACCGGACGTCAATCTACTTGCCTTCAAGGTGTTTTCAGCGCTCGGTGACCACCAGCTCCACCACGTCCTCGCCGCCGATCCCGTACGCCTGCGCCAACTCGTCGCCGACCGCGTCCCGTTCGGCGGCGAGGCGGGCGGAGCCGACGTACACCACCCGCACGCCCAGGTACTCCATCCGGTGCTGGCCGCCGCGCACCCAGGCCGCCTCGCCCTCGCTGACGCAGCGCAGCTCGGAGTCGACCTCCACCGCCACTGCGGCCTCGGGCCAGTACAGGTCCGGCACCGCGACGTAGGTGCCGCCGCGCATCCGCAGCTCGGGGCCGGGCAGCGGCAGCGGCAGGCCGCGCTCCACCGTCAGGGCCACCAGCTCGGTGAACGCGGCCTCCCGGCGCGCCGCCAGCAGTTCGTCCACCGCCGCCCGCACCCGAGGCACCTCCAGCAGCCGCGCCTCGGCCAGTTCGGCCAGCAGCTCCGCCACCGTGCAGCCGCCGCCGTGCGCCAGCAACGCCTCGCGCAGCAGCGCCCGCAGCAGCCCCGGGCCGACCCGGCCGGACTCGAACGCGCCCTGCTCGGCCCACTCGCTGATCGCGTCCGCCACTGCCCGGGCCACCGGGGCGACCGCCAGCCCGTGCACCGAACGGGCCTCCAGCTCCCGCCCGGTGCGCCGGATGCGCACCTGCCCGGCGTCCCGCAGCCGGCGCTGCCGGGGCACCAGCACCTCCACCCCGAGCACCGCGGGCAGCCGCGGCACCGACACGAACCCGTACAGCGCCAGCGCCGCCGCGCCGGTGATCACCGCGCCCTCGCGGGTGCCGTCCCCGGCCGGGCCGTTCTGCGCCGCGTACAGCAGCGCCGCCCACATCCGCTGCTCGGGCGTCGGCGCGCCGTCCTGCAGCAGGTAGACCCGCGGCAGCAGCCGCTGCCACGGCCCGCCGCTGCGGCAGTGCTCGCTCACCATGCGGGCCGGGACGCCGCGGGCGCGGAGCTGACTGGCCGTCACCACGTTCTGCTGGCGCCGGGCGAGTTCTTCGAGGGAGACGGGCTGCTGCGGAATCCGGTAGCTCATGCCGTCCACGTTCCCCCTCGCCTCCGACACCCGACGCCTGACCTGACGACCTGTTACGCAACCGTCGTCAAACCGGGACTGCTCCGCACTAAAGTCCCCATACCCTCACCCATTCGGCGTATCGGGTGTTCACTCCGTTGCCGTAATAGATCGGACTTGTTTTCTACTATCCGATTTTCATCGGATCGACACAGCATTGCGATCCGATCGAGTCCGCGCCGCCGACCTGCGCGATCTGACCGGAAGTGATCGACCCCACACACAACGTCACACCCGCTGGCGTCGGTGGCCGTCACGAATTGCCTACCATCGGGCACATGCCCCGCGACGAGTCATCAGCCCAGCGCGCCGCCCGACTACGCCTCGGCCGCCTGCCCGGCTACGTCCGCCAACCCGACCCCGCCAGACGCGGCGGAGAGGACGGCCGTACGTACAAGAAGGGTTGGGAAGTCCGTTTCACGGCGCGCAGCGAAGAGGAGATAACCGAGATCCGCGAGCTGGTGACCGCCGCCGGATTCGCCCCCGCCCGGCCCTTCTTCAAGGGCCACCAGCTCATCCAGCCGGTCTACGGCATCGCCGCCGTGCAGGCCTACCTGGCCGCCCGGGAGAGCGTCGAGGCCGCCGAGACCACCGCCCGGACCGACCGCCGCACCGCCGGCATCCCCGAGCAGATCCGCCGCGAGCCCGACAGCGTGGCCGCCGCGGTGCGGGCCGCCGAGAGCGCCGCGGCCGAGGCCGCCGCCGGAGCGGCGGCGCGGGCGGGCGGGAGCGCGGGCGGGGCCGGTGGAGGAGACGGCGGGGCCGCGGGCGGGGCCGCCGCCGGAGCGGGCGAGGCCGCCGGGCGGACGGGCAGCGAAGCGGCGGCGCGGACCGCCGGGAGTGCGGGCGCCACCGTCCGGTTCGGCGGGGCCTCCGCCACCCGGTCGGCGCGCGAGAGCTGAGCCCCGGGCCGGACCAGGGAACGTGACGGTCCGGCCCGCGGACGCGAAGGACCGGCCCGCAGACGCGAAGGCCGTGAAGGGCCCGCGAGCGGGCCCGGGCAACCCCTGAGGCCCTCGGGGTTGCCGAAGCCCTCCACGGGCCCTACTGTCCCCACTGGAAGGCTTTCTGACGGCACGTCAGCTACGACGCCCGGCTTCCGGCTTCCTGCTTCCTGCTTCCGGCGCCCGGACGCGGTCAGAGCGCCCCGGCCGGGACGTGGTCGACGTGCACGGTCACGGCCAGCAGCCGGGGGACGGCCCGGATCAGGGCCCGTTCGGCGTCCTCCGCCACCCGGTGGCCGGCCACCACCGTCAGCGCGCCGTCGACCACCACCTCCGCCTCGGCGCGCAGCGCGTGCCCGACCCAGCGCATCCGCACCGCGCCGACCCCGCGCACCCCGTCCACGCCCGCGAGTTCGCGCTCCGCCGCGTCCAGCAGCGCCGGGTCGACGGCGTCCATCAGCCGCCGGCCCACCTCGCGCACCGTACCGCGCAGCACGCCCAGGATCGCCACCGTGATCAGCAGCCCCACCACCGGGTCCGCGTACCGCCAGCCCAGTGCGCTGCCCCCGGCGCCCAGCAGCACCGCCAGCGAGGTCAGCCCGTCGGTGCGGGCGTGCAGGCCGTCCGCGACCAGCGCCGCCGAACCGATCCGGCGGCCGGTGGCGATCCGGTAGCGGGCCACCCACTCGTTGCCGACGCACCCCGCGAGGGCCGCGGCGGCCACCGCCCACAGGTGCCCGACCGGCTCCGGGTGCAACAGCCGCTCCACCGCCGTCCACCCCGCCACCAGCGAGGACGCCGCCACCGCCAGCACCACCGCGACGCCCGCCAGGTCCTCGGCCCGCCCGTACCCGTACGTGTAGCTGCGGTTCGCCGCCCGCCGCCCCAGCAGGAACGCCACGCCCAGCGGGACGGCGGTCAGCGCGTCCGCGACGTTGTGCACGGTGTCGCCGAGCAGCGCCACCGAACCCGACAGCGCCGCGATCACCGCCTGCGCGGCGGCCGTCGCGCCCAGCACCAGCAGCGAGACCCAGAGCGTGCGCAGGCCCTCGGCGGAGGACTCCATCGCCGCGTCGACCCGGTCGGCGGCGTCGTGCGAGTGCGGGCGCAGCAGGTGGGCCAGGCGGTGCCGCAGGCGGGCGCGGGCGTGGCCGTGGCCGTGCTGGTGGCTGCGGTCGTGACCGTGGCAGTGATCGTGATCCTGGCCGTGATCGTGATCGTGATCGCGCTGATCGTGCGGGTGAGGGGGGTGGCGCTCGGCGTGATCGTGGGGCGCGTGGCCGTGGGACGCGCTCCGGTGGGTCGGGGGGATTTCCGGGCCCCGGGCGGTGCCGCCGTGCGGGTGATGGTGGTCGTGGGGCTCGTGACCGGGGCGGTCCGGCCGGTCCGGTGTGTGATGGTGGTCATGCCCGTGACTCGGGATTCGCCCGTGAAGGTGAGGCCGGTCACCGATTTCGCGTTCACCCATAGGGCCTACGGTGGCACACCAACTGGCTTGCAGCCACTGCCGATGTACCACCTCTGACCAGGTGCGACGCCCTCGCAACTGCACCGGGCGGGCGGTGTCTGCTGACGGGCCGTCACACAACGACCCGAATCCGACCCGGCCCCGGGCATCTCAGCAGACTTGTCACCCACAGCACCCGCCCGAGGGCCTAGAGTGAGCGCTGACGCTCCCGTCCGGACCCAGATCGAGAGGCAGCTGATGTGACTGAACGTCATGTCCCGGCCGCAGACTCGGCATCTGCTGATCGGTCCGCCGAACTTCCGTACGTGTCCGTCGAGTTCGCTGCCTTCTGCGAGCTGCACGAGCCGCGCTACCAGAGCTACGCCCGGGTCTGGTTCCAGGAGCCCGGCGCCGCCCACCGGGTGGTCCGACTGGCCCTGCACGCGATCGCCGCGGTGTGGCCGACCGTCCTGGAGAGCCCCAACCCGGCCGCCGCGGCCTGGCAGATCCTCCGCGAGACAGTCACCGAGCAGCACGGCACCGCCGTGGCGGCCGGAGCCGCCGGGATCGCCGGGACTGCCGGGCTGCGGCCCGACGTGGAGGGCGACGAGGACCTGGCGATCCTGCACTACGTGGTCGGCCTGGCCACGCCCGAGATCGCGGACGTGATGGGCGGCGACACCGCCAGCATCACCAGCCAGCTCCGCCAGACCCACCGCCGGCGCACCACCGACTGGTGATCCCGCGGGGCCGATGAGCAGTTGAGCAGCCGAGCCATCGAGTCCGTCCGGCGTCCCGGCCTCCCGGCTCCGCGCACCCCTCGTCGACGGTGCCGACAGGGCGTGCGGGGCGGCACGCACGCCCCCGGGCCGTCCCGCCCCCCCGTGGCGTACCCCCGCGAACCGGGCCCGCCGGCCCGGGCCGATCGCGCCCGATCGCACCCGGAGGACCGGTGATCGACATCACGGCCGGTCGCACTACCCCCGCGGATCGGGTCGGCGAAGGATGGGGCCGTTCGATCACGCCCGGCGCCCGCGCTCGACACCCGCACCCGCACCCGACCCACGTGCCCGGCACCCCGTGCGCGGCGCCCCGGACCCAGACGGAGACCCGGATGTCCCTCGACCACGCCGTGGCCATGTTCTGCCACCAGGCGGACTCCTGCGCCGAGTTGGGCTCCCCGCTGTCCGCCGCGCTGCTGCACCGGGCCGCCGGTGACCTGGCCGCCGGCGGGCCGTGCGCGGAGGCGATCGCCGGGCACGAGGACGCCCCCGGCCCGAACGCCATCGCCCTGCGGCTGCTCGGCGCCGTCCACGCCCTGGTGCTGTCCGGCCGGGCCCCCGACCTCACCGCGCACTACCCCGACGCGGGCGGCCACTTCGACCCCGCCGACCCGGACGCCCCCTGGCCGGCCTTCCGCGCCGCCGTCGCCGCCCACCTGCCGTTCGTCCGCGAGTGGCTCACCCGCCCGCCGCAGACCAACGAGGTCGGCCGGTCCAACCTGCTGCTCACCGGCCTCGCCTGGGCCCAGCGACAGCTCGCCGACGCCACCGGTGCCACCACGACCCCGTTCCCGCTCCCCGTCCGGCTGTACGAGCTGGGCTCCAGCGCGGGCCTCAACCTCCTTGCCGAGCAGTTCCGTTGCGTCTCCGAGGGCTTCTCGTACGGGCCGCCGGACTCCCCCGTCGTCCTCGCCGACGCCTGGCGCGGCGAGCCGCCCACCTGGCTGCGCGACGCCCCGCTCCAGCGGGTGACGGAGCGGCGCGGCTGCGACCCGACGCCGATCGACCCGCGCTCCGCCGACGGCGCCCTGGCCCTGCGCTCCTACCTGTGGGCCGACCAACTCCCGCGCGTACAGCGGCTGAACGGCGCACTCGCCCTCGCCGCCCGGACGCCTGCTCCGGTCGAGACGGTCGGCGCGGCCGTGTTCCTGCGCGGCCTCGAAACGGCGCCGGGCGCGCTGACCGTGGTCTGGCACTCGGTCATGCGGCAGTACGTGCCCGCCGACGAATGGCGTTCCGTGGAAGGTGAGTTGGCGCGACTGGCGGCCGCCTCGACCTCGTCCGCGCCCTTCCTCCACCTGGCCTTCGAGCCCCGCCGGGTCGGCGCCGGACACCGTTTCCTGCTCACCGCCCGGCTCAGCTCCGGCCCCGGCTCCACGATCACCACGACGCTCGCCGAGTCCGTACCGCACGGCCTGCCCGCGTGGACGCCGGCGCCGGACGACCCGGCCCTCGGGCAGCCCGGCTGATCGGCCGTCAGCTTCCCTGCTGCTCGCCGGTGACGTCGTACCGGTGGTGGTCCACGTCGTGGAAGACGTAGCGGCCGAGGGACGCCACGGTGAACCGGGCACCGTCGCTGCGCTCGCCGGTGCGCTCCCGGCCGGCGTCCGGCACCCCCTCGTAGGCGTGCGCCAGCCGCTCGGCCGCCGCCCCGACCTCGGTGGCCACCGCGGCCGGGTCCTGCTCCCGGTAGCGGTCCTCGACGGCGGTGGCGTCCTGGTCCCAGTTGGGGAACACCGGGTCGTCCTCGGCCAGCATCAGCCGCAGCCGCCCCTCGACCGTCCGGAACACGTCCCGCACGTGGCAGGCGTACTCGAGCGGCGACCACACCTCCGGCGCCGGCCGCTCCCGCAGCCCCTTCCCGTCCCCGCCCTCGCCGTTGGCCTCGCCCTCGGCCAGCAGTTCGGCCCAGAACCGTCCGTTGCCCCGGATCAGGCCGGGTACCGCCTCGAAGGGGATCGCCGAAGTGTCCAACCCGCATTCGGCGCAAGGACGTTCGAGGACCCAGGTCCAGTCCTTGGTGTCAGGAGTGATCATGTCCCCAGGATGGCCGCCCGGACGACCACCCGACCAGCAGCAGGAATGCCACCGCCCATCGAGATCCCGCCAAACCCGCCGCTCAGCCCCCCAGCACCTCGGCCAGCCGCCCGGCGAGCTCGTCCATCCGCTCCGCGGGCACCGCCCGGTCACCGGCCCCCAGCAGCCCGAACACCCGCGGCCCCCGCCACTCCGCCGGCAGCCCCTCCGCCCGCGGCACCACGTGGAAGTGCACGTGCGCGAACCCCTCCGCCTCCCCGAACTGCGCCACGTACGCCTTCCGGCACCCCGTCACCACCTTCAGCGCCCGGGCCAGCCGCACCTGCCACACCCCCAGCGACGCCGCCTCCGCCCCGGTCAGCTCCGCCATCGACTCCAGGTGCCGTCGGGGCAGCAGCACCAGCCACCCCGGCAGCGCGCAATCCACCGCGTGCACCACCCGCCAGTGCTCGTCCACCGCGATCCGCTGGTACCGCGGCAACCGCTCGAACTCAGCCTCCCGCGCGCACGCGTAACACTCCCCACCCCTCACCCGGCCGCCCCCCTTCCGCTCAGCCCTGCCCCGCCACGTTGACCCGGCAGACCGAGGACGTCGGCACCAATCCCGGCAGCAGCCCGTCCAGCAACCGCGAACACACCTCCTGCTGCTGCTCGTCCCGCACCCCCTCGGCCCCCGCCGTCCCCGAAGCCCCCACCACTCCCGCCACCGCCACGACCAACCCCGCCACCGCGCACTTCCACCGCACCACAACAACCACCTCCGAACATCCGACGACACAGTCCCCTCTCCCTACCCACCCGCCCCCACCCCCCACGCCCCCCTTCCCCCATCCGTGGGCGTGTCGCCCCCGCCCACGCCAACGGCCCCCGCCGGCCACCGGGCACCCGCCCCGTGGCCCCCGCGAGGGGCCGTTCTTCCTGCACTCCCACCCACTCAACTCCGGTACGGATTACCCCCGGCCGGCGGCTGCTGCGGATACCCCGGCTGCCCGGCCTGCTGCTGCGGCGGATACACCGGCTGCCCCGACTGCTGCTGCGGCGGATACCCGTACCCGGCCGGCTGCTGCTGCGGCGCCTGCTGCTGATACCCGTACCCCGGACCACCGGGGCCGCCGGGCGCACCCGGACCGCCCGGGCCCCCGGGGCCACCACCGTTGCCGCCGTTGTTCTTCGAACGACGCACGAGCGCCACGATCACCACGATCACGATCACGATCACGGCGAGCACACCGCCACCGACCGCGACCAGCATCCCCGTGTTGCTCTTCTTGTCACCCGCGTCACCGCTCGCCTGCGGAGTCGCCGAATTCCCGGCACCGGCCGAAGGCGCCTTCGAAGCCGGAGACGACGGCGCGGACGAGTTACCGGCCGACCCGCTGTAGTCCGGCTCCGCCCGGCCCAGCAGCGGGTTCTCCTTCGGCCCGTTGTCCACCGCCGGGTTCGCCGCCAGCGCCCCGGACGGGGACGCGATGCCGTACCCGTACTTGTCGTTCGGGAACGAGCCCTGGCCGTCGGGCTTGAAGGCACCCTTGGTGATCCGGTTGATGACCTGACCCGCCGACAGGTTCGGGTACTTCGACCGCACCAGCGCCGCGATCCCCGACACGATGGCCGCGGATTCGGACGTACCGGAAGCCGTCGCGTACCCCTGCTTGAGGTCGGCCCGGTGGATGCCGTCGGCCGGAGCCGCCAGGGTCACCTGCGGGCCGGTGGTCGACTTCGGCCAGATGCTTCCGTCCTCTGCCACGCCCGACACCACCACCACGCCCGGGAAGCCCGCAGGGTAGTCGATCGGCAAGCCGGCGTGGTTCCCGGAGGCCGATACGAGAACGACGTCCTTCTGAATGGCGTACTCGATGGCCCCCCGGTATCCGCTGTCGCTCGGATTCCCGCCGTAGAAAGACATGTTGATGACCTTGGCACCGTGGTCGACGGCGAATCGGATCCCCGCGCCGAAGTCCACGTTGTCGACCGAGCTGCCCAGGTCATCGCTGAAGTCGAACTTCACCGGGAGGATCTTCGCCTTGGGCGCGATGCCCATGACGCCGGCGTTGTCACCGTGCCCGTGCGCGGCGATGTCGGAGGCCATCGCCGTACCGTGGCCGTCGCTGTCGGTCCGGCCGTCCCCGCCCTTGCCGGTGAGGTCGAGACCGGGGAGGACCTGCCCGGCCAGGTCCGGGTGACTGGCGTCGACGCCGCTGTCGATGACCGCGACGATGACCTGGTCGCCCTGGCTGACCGGCCAGACGTCTCTGGCCATGCCGTACTTGTCCAGCACCCACTGCTGCTGGCGGTCCTGGTCCGCCGCCGCCGGGCCGGCGCTCACGCCCCACAGGAGGGCTCCCGCAGCGAGCGCGGCCAGACCGCGCACGGTTCGGCTGGTCGTCAAGCCTCGTCACCCCTCGTTGAGCGGCCGCCCCGCAGACCCTTGAGTCTGCAGGGCGGCCAGGTAATGTCCGACTGTTCTACTGACCGAACGTCATTCCACCACGTTCGGATTGGCGTTTCCGCCGGAGGCCCAGGTCTCCTCGTCCTCCACCAGGTAGTCCGGGCGTTCCGAGGTGCCCTTCTTGGCGCGCTTGCTCGACTGGCCGTGACCGGCCATGCCGGCGCCGTGCCCGGCCGCGCCGCCCTGTCCCGTGCCACCGGCGTGACCGGCACCGGCGGCTCCGGCGCCCTGGCCGAGGCGGCTGCGGCCGATGCCCGACCCGCCCTCGGAGAAGGCCCGTCCACCGGCGCCGCCGTGCGCCGCCTCGCCGACCATGCCGCCGGCCCGACCCGCCAGGCTGCCGCCGGAACGGCCGCCCCGGAGGCCCGCGCCGCCACCGGCACCGCCCGCTCCGGCGCCACCGCCGAGACCGCCGCTGCCCGTGCCACCGGCCCGGCCGCCGGCACCGGCCGCACCGCCCGCTGCGGAGCCGCCCGGACCCGTGCCACCGCCGCCCAGGCCGTTGGAACCGAACGTTCCGGCCTTGGACACGCTGTTGCCGCTGAACCCGGCACGGGCACCGATGCCGGTGCCACCGGCCAGGGTCCCGCCGCCACCGCCGATCAGCCCGCCGGCGGCACCACCGCCGCCGAGGCCGCCACCGCCGCCACCTGCCCCGGGCGCACCGCCGGACACGGTGGGGCCGCCGATCGTCGTGGTGCCGCCGCCGCGGACGCCGCCGGTACCGCCTTGGATGCCGTCGATACCCGTGCCCGGGCCCTTCGGCTGCGGAAGGGCGTTGGCCGTTCCACCGGAGATGCCCGCGTCCGTCGGACGGACCACCGCGGGCTTGACCTGCGGTGCCTGCGGTGCCCGGCTGCTCGACGTGCTCTTGAGCGAGGTCTGCGATCCGGAGGAGGAGGAGCCGCTCACTCGGCCGGTGCTCTGGGAGATACCGGCTCCGACACCGGCGATCGCCGCGATGAATCCCGATGCGCCGCCGTCACTCGGAGGGGCTACCTGATTGTCCTTCGAGTTGTCGTCGAGTCCGGTCCTGAGGTTGCCCAGTCGGCTGCTGGCCGTGCTGTACTTGGCCGCCAGCACCTGCATCACGCCGACCGCCTCCTCCTTGCGGGTATCGGCGATGCCCTGCCGGGCGTCGGCGTCGTCGACCCCGACGGACTGCTTGGCGGCGTCGCTGATCCCGTCGCCCACCTTGTCCCAGAAGCCCGGCTCCTCGGGCATCGCGGCCTTGGCCTCGTCGATCGACGCGGACAGCGTCTGCAGCGCGGTGGCGGTGTAGTTCACGTGCTCGGCCGTGGCGCTGACCTTCGCGGCGAGCTCGGTCATGTGCGCGTGGAAGGCGTCGCTGGTGCTGCCCTGCCAGGTGCTGGTGGCGTCACCGGTGGCGGTGGTCAGCGCCGAGTGGATCTGGGTCAGCGTCTCGTGGGCCCGCCGCCACGGATCGGCCGCGGCCATGACCGAACCGGAGTCCAACGAGTGGACCATGGAGATCAGTTCGGCATGGCTGTGAACGGAGAAGTCGGTGCTCCCCGAGCCACCGCCCTGGTCCATCATCCTCACTGTGCACCCTCCAGCCCGTTGTCCGTGTCCTTGGTCTTCAGCACCGTCACCACTGTGGCTTCACCGTGTTCGTCGACTGGGCCGACGTAATGGTCCCAGCCTTCCTCGCGTCCAGTTCGGACTGGCTCCAGGTCGTGGTCCACCCGTCCTTCGACAGGGTCATGTTCTTGCGGGTGTCCTGCTCGTGTTCCTCGTAGTTCGTCGCCGTGTGGTCCGCGTTCCGCTGGGCCAGGTCGATGGCATCCTGGATATCGGCCAGGAGGGTGCTCAACCGAAGGCGCAACGCGTCGTACTGCGTGTACAGGCCCTGTGCCTCGGCGAAACTCCCGAACGCCGCCGACCCGACACCACTCGGGCCGTACACCGCACTGGTACCCGCACCACTCTCGAACTCACTCAGCAAGCCGCGCACTTGGGCCGCGAACGCCCGCAGGCTGTCGACCTCGACCTCGAAGCCCTTACCGCTGGTGCTCATGTGTCTCGTACCTCCCCCGTACCTGCTGCCCCGCGCGACTGCCGCTCGACCGCCTGGGGCCTGAAAGAAAGTTGGCTCCAACCTCTATGTCTAACACATGGAACGGGCCGTCAACACGCCCCCTGGTGGGTGCGGGTGGGGTCAGGTCGCGGCGAGGGCCCGGCGGCAGAGGGAGTCGGCTCGGCGGGTGGTTTCGGGGAGGCGGTAGGAGGGGGTGAGGGCGAGGGTGACGGCGGTGGCTTCGTCGAGGCCGATGCGGTGGCCGACGGAGAGGAAGACGGGTTTGACGCCCTGGCGGGTGCGCAGGGCGCGGCCGACGGTTTCGGGGCCGTCGAGGAGGGGGGTCCAGGCGCCGCGGTGGTCGTCGGGGGGCCGGTGGGTGAAGGTGAAGGGGTTCTTGGCGATGCCGAGGGTGGGGAGGCCGGTGTGGACGCCGAGGTGGCTGGCGAGGCCGAGGCGGCGGGGGTGGGCCAGGCCGTAGCCGTCGCAGACGACGAGGGCGGGGGTGCGGGTGAGGCGGGAGAGGGCGTCGAGGACGGCGGGGAGTTCGCGGAAGGCGAGCAGGCCGGGGAGGTAGGGGAAGGCGACCCGGCCGACGGCGGTGGCCTCCTCGACGACGTCGAGGGTGGTGTAGTCGAGCAGGACGGCCGCGGCGGCGACGACGTCGCGTTCGTCGTCGTAGGCGACGTCCACGCCGGCGATCAACGTGCCCGGGCGGCGCGGGGGTTCGGGCCCTTCGGGGACGACCAGAGGGCGCAGGCGTTCCTGTTCGGCGCGGGCGGCCTCAGCGGTGGTGGGCCAGTCGGCGGGGACGGTCATGGCGGCTCCGGGGGGCGGGGTCGGGGTCGGGAACGGGAACGGGCGCGGCAGGCGGTGACGGTCGGCTTCCGGCGTGCTCCGCGGTGCTCGGCGCGGCCCCGCCCGCACGTGATCTCCGTACGCGATTTCCGTACGTGATTTCCGTACGCACGTTATCGGGCGGCCCCGGGGAGCCGTCCGGCCGGTACGGCGGCGCGCTGCCGGCGTGTGAGTCCGTGCGCCCCCCGTGCCCCGGGGCAGGTCAACTTCCGGCGGTTAGCCTGTACTTACTGTTCCCGCTCCGCCCGTTCCCGTCGAGCCGGGTCCCCGCCCGCCGCTCACCCGCTGTTCCCCGTCGCTCTCCCCGCTCCGCGCGAAGGGTCGTCCGCCATGCCGCGCCCCGCCGTTCCGTCCCGTGCCGTCACCGCGTCCCGGGCTGCCGGGCTCGTGTCCGGGAGCCGTTTCAGTGCCGTGCAGTTGGGGGTCGGCGCGCTGATCGCGGTGGTCGCCGCGGTGGCGCTGCTGGCCGTGTCCGGGGAGACGGGGGTGTGGCGGATCGCGGTGCTGATCGGCTTCGCCGTCGCGCTCGGGACGCTCTCGGCCGTCCTGCTCTCCCCCGTCGCCCGCCGCCGCCCACCGCAGGCGTCCGTGGCCGGGAGGGCCGCGTCGGCCGCCGAACAGCCCGCCGCGGTCACCGCCGCCCGGCAGCCGGTGTACGCGCACCAGTCCCGCTGAACCCCCACCGTGCCGGTCCACCGGAGGCGTCCGGAGCAGGGCGGGCACGCGAAGACTCCCGGGCCAGCGGCAGGTGAACGACTGCCGCAGGCCCGGGGCCCAGGGGACGCCCGTCCGGTCGTCAGGCGGTCGAGACCACCACGGTCTTGGCCGCCTTGTCGTGGACGCACTGGCGGTAGGGCTTGTCGAAGACGCCGAACAGGCCGTCGATCGCCCACCAGAGGCCGCCGCAGCAGATCAGCGCGGGGACGATGAAGGTCGCGGCGCGGGTCCAGGCGGCCGCCGAGGTGGGGGCGGAGCCGTCGGCGAGCATCGCGACCCGGACCTTCATCAGCTTCTTGCCGAGGGTCTGGCCGTCCCGGCTGAGCATCAGGCCCTCGTAGACCAGGTACAGCGCGCAGCTGAACCAGAACGAGCCGATCCAGCCGCTCTGCTTGTTGAAGTGGAGGAACGGCAGCAGCACCGCCACCGCGATGACCTGCACCATGACGTAGTCGACCAGCCGGGCCAGGATGCGCGCGCCCCAGCCGCCGAGCGCGGGCATCCCGGGGACGGGCCCCGGACCGGGGCCGGGTCCGCCGTGGGGCGAACCGTACGGGTCACCGGGGCCGCCGGGTCCGCCCGGGCTGCCGGGAGCACCGGGCGGGGGGCCGTAGCCGGGGGGCTGGTCGCGGTCGTAGGGGGAGCCCGAGCCGGCCGGCGCACCGTACTGGCCGCCGTAGCCGGGCGGGCTGTCGTACGGGCTGCCCGAGGGCGGGGGCTGCTTGTCGAAGGAAGGCCGTCCGCCCTCCTCCGGCTCGGTTCCGGAGGGGTCGCTGGTGCTCATGGCACGAGTAGACCACCGCGAATACTACGATGTTGGGATATTTGATCCGTTTCCGCCTGTTTCGCTGCGTTCGAGCGCGTTCCGGTCGGGCGGGCGGACAGGTGGCGGACCACGGGCGGCTGACGGCGGGTCAGCCGCGCTCCACCCGCACCACCCGGGTCCGGGCCGCCCGGTCGTGCCAGCCGCGCCGGGCGGTGCGGTCCAGCAGCGCGGCGGCGGGGCCGAGCAGGACGGCGGTGCCCAGGCCGCGCACCAGCCAGCGGACCAGCGAGCGGCCGAACCCCGGCGCACCGGCCCCGCCCGCGGCGACCACCCGGACCCGGGCCAGCCGCTTGCCGAAGGTCTGCCCGGTCCGGGCGATCGGCAGCACCTGGTAGAGCAGCCCGAACACCAGCAGCACCCCGAGCAGCACGCCCACCCGGCCCAGCACCGTCCCGTCCAGCAGCCACACCTGGTGCTGACGTCCCGTCATGCGCGCGGCCAACTCCGCCTGGTCGATCTTCTGCTGGACGTGCGCGCGCACCGTCCCGGCCAGCGGCACCGCGACGGCCGCGCCGACCACCGCCGTGACCGCGCCGTCCACCAACCAGCCGAACGCCCGCGCCCCCACCCCCGCCGGTACGGGCACTGGGGCCGCCGGACGCCGCTTCCCGACCCGGCGGCCGGAGCGGGACGGCGGGCGGACGTCCCGGTCCGGGCCGCCACGGGCTCCGCGGCCCGACGCGGCGGACGGACCCGCTCACTGACGACGTGCGCCGTCCGCGGCTCCCGCCCGGGCTGCTGGGCCTCGGCGGCGGTCGGAGTCCGTACGGGCTCGGGCTCCGGCGCGGGCTGAGGCGTGGACGCAGGCTCCGGTGCGGGTGCGGGCTCGGACGCGGATTCCCGCTCGACGCCCCAGGACACCCAGCGCGGCGCCCCGCCGGTCTCCATCAGCCCGCGCTGTGCCTGCGGATCGGCCCGCCAGCCCGAAGCGGGGTCGGCCGAGGACGGCTCCGGCTCCGGCTCCGGCTCCGGCAGCGCTTCCGTCAACTGCTGTGGCGTCGGCACCGGTTCGAACAGCGCCTCGGGCCCGGCGGACAGGCCCACCGAACCGTCGCCACCGCCACCACCGGCCCCGTGCCAGGGCGTACCGCCGAGCGGCTGCGCGGCCCGCGGTTCCGGCTCCTCCGCCACGGGCCCGGGCAACTCCAGCGGCCGGACGGCGGGCTCCACCTCGCACACCTCCCGCCCGTCCCGCCCGTCCCGCCCGTCCCGCGGCGCGACGACGGCACCGGCCGGGGCGCCCGGCACCGCACCGGTGCCCGCGCCGAGGTTCAGCGCGGCGGCGGTGGCCCAGGACTCGGCGGTGACCGGTTGCAGTCCGTTCCCGGCGACCGCCCACGGGGCCGCCTCGACCGGGCGCAGCGGCTCCACCGCGTTCCGGGGGCGGACCTCCAGCTCCCCCGGCCCGACGGTCGCCGCGGACTCCCCCGCGTCATAGCCAGTACCGGTGCCAGTGCCGGAGCCGGAGCCCGCGCCAGGTCCGCCGCCGGGCTCGGTCGGCACCGGCCCGGTCGGCTCCGGGTGGATCGGCACGGCGAAGACGGCCTGGGCGGTGGTCTCGTCGAAGTAGATCGGGCCGGTCTCGACCAGCGGGCCGGTGGGCACGGCGGGGACGAGGCCGGGCGGGGGGTTGTAGGGGGGTGCGGTGAGGTAGCGGGCGACGAAGCGCGGCGGGTCGAGCGGTTCGCCGGGGGCGGGGGCGGGGCGGCTGGTGCCGGGGACCCAGGCGTGGCCGGCCCAGTAGCGGAGGAACCCGGGGACCGAGGGGTCGGGGTAGTAGCCGGGCGCTCCGGCCTCCCCGGCCAGGGTCGCGCCGAGAGTCGAGCCTGCAGTGGAGGGCCGGTCCGTCATTGCGTCGCGTCTTCCTTCGTACCGGCACCGCGGCGTGCGGGTCTGCGGACGTGGGTGGGGGGAGCCGCGGGCGGAGAGTCGCCGGGCAGTCACAAAGGGTAGTACCTGGAGCGACCTCGTCCCCCTGGTTCACCGGAACTCGTGAAACGAGCGGAGACACGTGGTACCGCAGGTGCCCCCGGTGGTGGTGGGGGGCGGCCCGGGGCGGTGGCGGGCGGTGACGAGCGGTGACGAGCGGTGGTCGGCGCGGTCTCCGGTTCCGGTGTTCCCGTCCGGAACAACCGGGGCGGGGCGGAAAAGGTTCTGGAGGTTCGGCGGGAAAAAAGTTCGCCGGAAAGTCGCGGAACCCGTGTAAGAGTCCGCGGCGGCCCCGCTCTCGGCTGGTGCGGGGCCGAACGGCGGCCCCGGGTGGCGGAGAGGTGAGGGCGATGGCCGGACAGTCGACCGGAGTGGTGGAGCAGGAGCTGGAGCTGAGCCTGGTGCTGTCGCCGGAGCGCAGCGTCCCGGTGGCGGCGCGGTTGTCGTACGGGAGCCACGACCCGTTCGCGGTGCACGTGACCTTCCACCTGGACAGCGGGACGCCGGTGACCTGGGTGTTCGCCCGGGAGCTGCTGGTGGAGGGGACGTTCCGGCCGTGCGGTCAGGGCGACGTGCGGATCTGGCCGACCCGGTCGGGGCGGCACAGCCTGCTGTGCATGGCGCTCAGCTCGCCGGCCGGCGACGCGCTGCTGGAGGCGCCGCTGCCGACGGTGGCGGCCTGGCTGGAGCGGGCGCACCGGCTGGTGCCGCCGGGGGCGGAGCTGGAGGCGATGGACCTGGACGGTTCGCTGGCGGAGCTGCTGGCGTGAGGGGGCGTGCGGGCCGGCCCCGGGCGCTGGCGGCGGCGCGCGCACGACCGGCCCACGGACGACCGGCCCACGGACCAGCGGCGGGCCCGACCCGTCCGCCAGGCCGTCCGCCGGAACGCCCGCCCTCGGGGCGTCCGGGGCGAGCCGAGGTGCCGGGACGGGCCGAGGGAGCAGGACGGGCGGAGGAAGCAGGACGGACGGTCGGCGCCGGGGTTCAGCGGGCCGCGGGGGCCTTCTGCGTACCGGCGCTGCCGAGCCCGTCCACGCCGGTGCGCGGGGCGGGGACGCGCACCAGCGGGGCGCCGGCCGCGCGTCGCCGGGAGCGGACCCGCAGGGCGGCGACGGCCAGGAAGCAGAGGCCCATCAGCGGGTAGGCGCCCGCCGGGAACTGCTCGGGCGGCGTCAGGTGCAGGTCCAGGTCGCCCTTGTGCGGGACGAGCCACATCGCGAAGGAGAGGAAGCCGAGCAGCGTCAGGCCGAAGATGACCCGCCAGCGCCGGTGCCGGACGGCGGCGGGGCGGGAGCGCTCGTGCGCGGCCTCGGCGGCGAGCAGCACGAGCACGGGGACGCACCACACCCAGTGGTGGGTCCAGCTGATCGGGGAGACCAGCACGGCGGTGACCAGGGCGGTGCACACGCTCCACGCTTCGGCGCGCGGCGACCAGTGGACGCTGCGGTGCGCCCAGACGGCGACGGCGAGGCCGGCGGCGGCGACCAGCACGCCGAGCAGGGTGGCGGCGGCGCCCGGGGTTTCGAGGTGGGTCAGCCGGGCGACCAGGCCGCGCAGCGACTGGTTGTCGACGATGACGGTCTTGCCGACCCGGCTGGAGTCGAACATGTACTCCGTCCAGAAGCCGCGGGTGGCGTCGGGGAGGAACAGCGCGCCGATCAGGAAGGTGCCGACGAAGGTGGCGCCGGCCACGAACGCGGCCCGGACCCGGCCGGTGATCAGCAGGTAGACGGCGAACAGGCCGGGGGTGAGCTTGATCCCGGCGGCGATGCCGATGGCGACGCCCTTGCTGCGGACCCGGTCGGGGCGGGTGAGGTCCCAGAGGATCAGGCAGGCCAGCGCGAGGTTGATCTGGCCGTAGCGCAGGGTGGTGAAGACCGGTTCCAGCCAGACACCCAGTCCGGTGACCAGCAGGATGCCGATCGGCCGCAGGTCGCGGCGCGGCCAGCCGACCAGTTTGAAGGACAGGTGGGCGAGGGCGGCGAGCAGCAGCACGTTCCCGGCGGTGACGGCGACGCGCAGGAACGGCAGGCCGAACCAGGTGGTCGGCACGAACAGCATCGCGGCGAACGGCGGGTAGGTGGCGGGCAGGCTCCACTCGGTGACCCGCAGCGCGTACAGGTCGTGGCCGTCGGCGACGGCGGCGCCCTCGGCCCGGTAGACCACCATGTCGACCATCGAGGTGCCGACGAAGTGCCGCACCGTTGCGTAGGCGAGCAGCGAGACCAGGGCGACCGCGCCGGCCAGCAGCAGCGGGCGCCGGGGGGCGGCGCGCAGGGCCTCGACGGCGGCGGTGAGCTGTCGGCCGGGGGCGGTCAGGGCGCGCTGCCAGGCCGGGACGGGCGGCCGGTCGGGGCTGCCGGGGGGCGTGCCGCGTTCCGCTTGCACCGTGCTCACTGTCTTGCTCCGTCCGCCGTCGACCTCAGCTGGGCCAGCAGCCGACACTACCCGAACGGCCGTCGGCCGCCACCGGTCGCGGTCGCCCCGGGTTCTCCTCCCGGGCCGCCGGGCGCCTTCGTCCGGGCCGGGGCGCCATGAGGAAGCATTGGCCGGCGCTTAGGACGTATTTAAGGGAGGGGAGCGACACGAGCTGTCGCCCCCGCGGTAACAGCTGCTGCATCGGCGCCGGTGGTCTCGGCCTCCGGCCCCCGGTCCTCGCTGAGAACCTCGGTCCTCGCGGAGTGCCTCAGTCCTTGCGGATCAGCCGGCCGGTGCGGCGGCGCTGCTGCCGGGGCAGTTCGACCGTGGTGCGGGTGTTGAGCCGCACCGCGATCTCGGCGCCGCCGAGGACGGCGGAGCGGCCGAGGACGATGTCGCCGCCGGTGCCCTCGGCGAGCTTGCGGACGATGTCCAGGCCGAGGCCGGTGGAGCCCTCGCCGCCGTGTCCGGCACCGCGGCGGATCGCGGTGTCGGGGTCGGTGAAGCCGGGCCCGCCGTCGCCGACCAGGAGGGTGACCGCATCCTCGGCGGTGACCACGTCGACGGCGAAGGGGGTGCCGACGGCGGTGTGCCGGAAGACGTTGCCGAGCAGCGCGTCGACGGCGGCGGCCAGGTCGCCGCGCTGCACCAGGACGGGCGCGGGGTCCTCGTCGCCGGCCAGCTGCCAGGGGCGTCCCTCGTCCTCGGCGAGCGCGGACCAGAACGCGACCCGGTCCCGGACCACCTCGACGGCGTCGCAGCCGAGCACGACGGGCGGTGCGTCCACCGGGTCGCGGCGGGCGGAGCGGATGATCTGGTCGACCTCGCGTTCGAGTTGGGAGACGGCGTGCCGGGTGGCGTCGGCGGCGTCGCCCCCGCCGAGCGCGGCGGCGTTGAGCCGGAGCACGGTGAGCGGGGTGCGCAGCCGGTGCGACAGGTCGGCGGCGAGTTCCCGTTCGGCGGCGAGCAGGTGGACCACCCGGTCGGCCATGGCGTTGAACGCGTAGGCGGCCTCGCGGAGTTCTTCGGGCGCGCCGGCCGCCTCGCGCCCTCCACCGGGATGCGGACGGTGAGGTTGCCGGAGCCCAGCGAGCGGGCGGCGGTGGCCAGTCGGCGGGCGGAGCGGATGATCCGGGTGCCCATCCGGTCGGCGACCGCGACGGAGACCGCGACCAGGGCGAGCGCGACGCCGGAGAGCACCAGCCAGGCGGTGCCGACGCCGCGCGACAGATCGGAGTCCGGGACGAACACCTCGACCATGGCGACCCGGCCGTCGTCGACGGCGACCGGCTGGAGCAGCGCGTAGCCGCCCTCGACCCGGACGGTGCCGGCCCGGACGGTGCGGGTCCAGCCCTGGTTGTCGGCGCTGGGCAGCTGGTCGTTGTCGGTCCGGGCGCTGCCGACCGTCGCGCCGCCGGGCAGGTGGACGGCGATCCGCTCCCGGGCGCCGGAGTCGGTGGAGGCCATGGCCTTGGCGATGGCCTCCTGGTCGGTGGTGATGGCCAGCGCCGGGCCGAGGGCAGCGGCCTGCCGTTCGGCGGCGGTGAACGCCCGGTCGCGGGCGGTCTGCTGGACCATCAGGCCGAGCGGGATGAGGAAGGCGAGCGCGACCATGACGGTCCCGGCGATGGCCGCCTTGACCATCGCCCAGCGCAGCGAGCGGAGGACGCGTTTCACGTCGCGCCCCCGACCGGCCCGGCGGGGGCCTCCAGCCGGACGCCGACGCCGCGCACGGTGTGCAGGTAGCGCGGGCTGGAGGCGGTCTCGCCGAGCTTGCGGCGCAGCCAGGACAGGTGGACGTCGATGGTCTGGTCGCCGCCGTAGGTCTGCCGCCACACCTCGGCCAGGATCTCCTTGCGCGGGACGACCACGCCGGGGCGGGCGGCGAGGAAGGCCAACAGGTCGAACTCGCGGCGGGTGAGGTCGAGCCGCTGTCCGTCGAGCAGGGCCTCGCGGCGCTGCGGATCGATGGCGAGGCCGCCGACCCGGAGGATCTGGGGGGCCGTCAGGGCGCCGCCGCCCAGTCTGCGCAGGACGGCGGCCATCCGGGCGGTCAGGTGTTCCCCGGAGAAGGGTTTCACCAGGTAGTCGTCGGCGCCGTCGTTCAGCAGCCGGACGATCTCCGCCTCGTCGTCCCGCGCGGTGGAGATGATCACCGGGACGTTGGTCAGTCCGCGGATCATCTTGAGCGCCTCGCTGCCGTCCAGGTCGGGCAGGCCCAGATCGAGGACCACCAGGTCGCAGCCGACCTGGGCGACCTCGCGCAGGGCTTCCAGCGCGGTGCCGACGGAGCGCACGGCGTGGCCGGTGTCGGCCAGATGGCGGATCAGGGCGGAACGCACAAAGGGGTCGTCCTCGACCACAAGCACTGTTGCCATGGGGCTGCACGGTACGGCATGGCAGCCTACTGGTCTGTACCTCGGGGGGCCGGTGAGCGGCCCGGTCCGGGGCCCGGCTTGAGCTTCTCTGAAGCCGGCCGCGCTTTTTCCACAAGGTTTCTGCGAATTGTCCGGCCCACTGACCTGCCCGTGACCTTCGTACGGCAGGATGGGCCCGCGATGCGGAGCGGACTGGTTCAACTGGGCGCCTGGACGGCGGCCACCGGAGCAGCGGTGGCGTTGTCCTGGCTCGGCGTGCACGCGGTGCTCGTCGACACGGTGTTCGAGCAGCCGGTGGCGGTTCAGCTGCCCTCGGTGGCCTCCTCGACCCCGGCGGTGACGACCCCTCCGCCCGCCCCCGGCAGCGCTGCGCCGCCGTCCGCGGCGGCGCCGAGCCCGAGTCCGGACCCGGACCGGGCGCCGGGGACGACCGCGCCGGCCCGGTCGACGGCGTCCGCGACCGCGACCGCGACCGCGGCGGCCCGGAAGAGCGCCAGCCCGCCGAGCACGGTGCACAGCTACCCGATGCTGGGCGGCCGGGTGGCGCTCGACGTGCGGCCCACCGAGGCCCGGCTGGTGTCGGCGGTGCCGGAGGCCGGCTGGTCGATGCAGGTCTGGCACGGCGACCAGTGGCTCCAGGTCAACTTCTCCCAGGACGACCGGGTCTCCACCCTCATGGTGTCCTGGAACGGGACCGAGCCCAACGTGCAGACCTTCGTCGTGGGCAACTGACCGGTCCCCCGGACCGGACGCTCCGGACCGGACCGGACCGGCCGCTCCGTCCCGGGCCGGACGCCCGCCGGGGCTGACGCCCGATCCGGGACGGCCGCACAATGTCGCTCGACGCCCGTACCGTCCGCCCCGCCCGCACCGCCCCTGGAGCCGCCCCGTGCCCCCGCAGCCCGACGCCATCGACGCGCTGGACGGAAAGCTGATCCGGCTGCTCGCCGAGGAGCCGCGGATCGGCGTGCTGGAGTGCTCGCGCCGTCTGCAGGTGGCGCGCGGCACGGTGCAGGCCCGGCTGGACCGGCTGCAGGCGCGCGGGGTGATCGGCGGCTTCGGCCCGCAGGTGGACCCGGCGGCGCTCGGCTACCCGGTGACGGCCTTCGCCACCCTGGAGATCTCGCAGGGGCAGGGCGCGGACGTCCGGGCGCACCTGGCGGCGGTGCCGGAGGTGCTGGAGCTGCACACCATCACCGGCCACGGGGACATGCTGGTGCGGATCGTGGCCCGGTCGAACGCGGACCTGCAGCGGGTGATCGACCGGGTGGTGGGGTTCGACGGGATCGTCCGGGCGTCCACCGCGATCGCGCTGGAGAACCCGGTGCCGTTCCGGATCCTGCCGCTGGTGGAGCAGGCGGCCGGGAACGGGTCCTGACCGGAGCCGCGCCCGCGCCGTGACGCCTTCCTGATGCAACGTCCCGTCAGCAGTGCGGGACGGCGGTGCCGCTGTTCAGCGCCTGGAGCGCGGCGATCGAGTCGGCGAGGGTGTCCACCGGCACCAGCTGGAGGCCGTCGGGGGTGTTGACCTTGCCCTGCGCGCACTCGCTGCGCGGCAGCAGGAACACCGTGGCCCCGGCCGCGCGCGCCGCCTGGGTCTTGAGCGGGATGCCGCCGACCTGGCCGACCCGTCCGTCCGGGTCGACCGTGCCGGTGCCGGCCACGTCCCGTCCGCCGGTCAGGTCGCCGCCCCTGCCGTCGCCGGCGATCTTGTCGACGATGCCCAGCGCCAGCATCTGGCCGCCGCTCGGGCCGCCGATCCGGCCCAGGTCGATGTCGACCTTCACCTGGTCCGGCGACAGGTGCAGGTAGGTGAGCGCGGCCAGGGTGGCGCTGTCCTGCGACTGCGTCATCTGCTGCTGGGTCGCCTCGTCGGCCTCGCCGCTGTCGCTCTCCGGGTAGACCTCCTCGGTGGGCACCACGGCCTGCTTCGGGTCCGCCCAGGCGGTCAGCGAGTTCCAGAGGGTGTTGCGCTGCCCCGGGTTGGTGGCCTCGACGGTGACCACCCGCAGCTGCCCGGTGGTCGGGCGCTGCGGCGTCCCGCTGATCCGGATCACCGGGTTGTCCCCGTTGTACGCGCCCAGGGTGTCGGCGGTGTCGCCGGGCGACTCCAGGGTGTAGGGCAGCGGTACGAACGCGGCCACCGCGAGCAGCGCGAGCACCGGCAGCGCGCAGAGCGCGAGCGCGCGGGTGCGCGGGGCGGTCAGGGCCGGGGGCAGGTTCTGGGAAGGCACACCCCGCATCCAAACACACCGGGCGGCCCGGTACGGACGGCCGCGCGGATCGGCCCCGATCACGCGGCCGGGGCCCGGGCCCGACGGGTTCAGCGCAGTGCGTCGGCGACCTCGGTGGCGGCCTCGATCACCCGCGGGCCGACCCGCTCCGGGACGAGGCCGTTGAGCATCACCACGCCGACGCTGCCCTCGATGCCGCTGAGGCCGATCAGCGCGGCGGCGGCCCCGCTGGCCCCGGACTGCTCCTCGGCCCGGGTGATCACGCAGCCCTGCTCGGGGCGGCGCTGGCCGGGGAAGCTGCGGGCCTCCAGGATGGCCCGGCCGGCCGCGCTCTCGGAGAGCGGGTGGCGCAGGCCGGTGCGGTAGGCGACGTGGAAGTCCGTCCAGGTCGGTTCGACCACGGCGACGGCCAGCGCCTCGTTGCCGTCGACCAGGGTGAGGTGGGCGGTGGCGCCCAGGTCCTCGGCGAGCGAGCGCAGCGCGGGCAGCGCGGCCTCGCGCAGCAGCGGGTGGACCCGGTGGGCGAGCCGGAGCACGCCGAGACCGACCCGGGCCCGGCCGCCGATGTCCCGGCGGACCAGTCCGTGCTGTTCCAGGGTGGCGAGCAGGCGGTAGACCACCGTCCGGTTGACGGCCAGCCGGGCGGCCAGCTCGGTCACCGTCAGCCCGCGCTCGGAGTCGGCGAGCAGTTTCAGTACCCGGACACCCCTGTCCAGGGTTTGGGAAGTCTCAGCAGTCACGAGGCGCCAGGTCCTTTCCGCGGCAAGTCCGACCCTACGACACAACTGCCGTGGGCCGCACCGGAATTGGTCGCGCGCAGGAAGGGTGTCCGGCGCGGGAGTCCGACCTCGGCGACGTCGACGGGGCGCGGGGCTCCGCGGTACCCGTCCGAACCGGTGGGTGGGGTCCGGACGAGTGTGGGGAGACGCTAATGAACGGGGACGCCCGGTGGAAGTGGTTGTCCAAAATTCGGGCAGCATCGATGGAAAGTCGTGATGAAAAATCGGATAAGGCGCCCATAACTCGCGCCGCAAGCGCTCAAGCGTCCGCTATCTGTGCGCCGCCGGGTCGAGCGCACCGCCGGCCGGGCCGTTCGACCGGGCGCCCCGACCCGGACGGCCCGGAGCGCTCGGAGCGCTCGGAGCAGGTTGCGGCCGGCCGGCCGGTTCGGTGGGCGCGTCAGGGCCGCCGCAGGTGAGCAGCCGGGCGGGGTTCGCCACGGTGGTGCTCCTCGGGGGAAGGCGCGGGCCGGCCCGCCGCGTGGGCGGCGGCGTCGGCAGGCGTGACCGCACGCCGGGGCGTCCCCGTGCGCGGCGTCCCCCCGGCGCCGGCATGCGGAAGATCGGCGGATCATGTGATCACGCGTCTCCACACTTTCCCCGCCGAGCGTTGAAGGTGTGGCTGACGCCCCGTCAAGCCTGGTTGGCCCACTCCCGGATGCGGCCGATCCGCGCCTTGAGCTGGTTGGCGGTGGCCTGCGCGGTGAGCGGGCCGCCGCACTGGCGGCGCAGCTCGTTGTGGATGGAGCCGTGCGGCTGGTCGGTGCGGTGGTGCCAGGCGGCGACCAGCGCGTTCAGCTCCTTGCGCAGTTCGCGCAGCTCCTGGTGGGTGACCACGGGCCGTTCGTCGGCGGGGAGTTCCAGCAGGTCGGCCTCCTCGGCGGGCTTGGTCTTGGAGCGCTGGATCTGCCGGTGCTGGCGCTTCTGCAGCAGCATCTGCACCTGGTCGGGTTCGAGCAGGCCCGGGATGCCGAGGTAGTCCTCCTCCTCCTCGCTGCCGGGGTGCGCCTGCATGCCGAACTCCATGGCGTTGTACAGCACCCGGTCGAAGACCGCGTCGCTGCCCAGCGCCTCGTAGGAGAACTCCTCCGTCCCGGTGTCCGCCCCGTCGTTGGCCTTCTCGGCCTCGGCGAGCAGCCGGTCCTCCTCGTCGAACAGGCCCTCGCCCTCCTTCTTCGGGCGGTCCAGGACGTGGTCGCGCTGCAGCTCCATCTCGTTGGCGAAGCCGAGCAGCATCGGGATGGTCGGCAGGAAGACCGAGGCGGTCTCGCCGCGCTTGCGGGCGCGCACGAAGCGGCCGACGGCCTGGGCGAAGAACAGCGGGGTGGAGATCGAGGTGGCGTACACGCCGACGCACAGCCGGGGCACGTCGACGCCCTCGGAGACCATCCGGACCGCGACCATCCAGCGCGAGGTGCCCTCGGCGTAGTCGGAGATCCGCTGGGACGCCTCGGCCTCGTCGGAGAGCACCAGGGCGACCTTCTCGCCGGTGATCTCGCGCAGCAGCTTGGCGTACGCGCGGGCCACCGTCTGGTCGGTGGCGATCACCAGGCCGCCGGCGTCCGGGATGCCCTTGCGGACCTCGGTCAGCCGCCGGTCGGCGGCCTGGAGCACGGCCGGGATCCACTCGCCCTGCGGGGAGAGCGCGGTGCGCCAGGCCTGGGCGATCAGGTCCTTGGTCATCGGCTCGCCGAGCCGGGCCTCCAGTTCGTCGCCGGCCTTGGTGCGCCAGCGCATGTTGCCGGAGTAGCTGAGGAAGATCACCGGCCGGACCACGTGGTCGGCCAGCGCGTGCCCGTAGCCGTAGGTGTAGTCGGCGACCGACTTGCGCAGGCCGTCGCTGCCGGCCTCGTACTGGACGAACGGGATCGGGTTGGTGTCGGAGCGGAACGGGGTGCCGGTGAGGGCGAGCCGCCGGGTGGCCGGTTCGAACGCCTCGAAGCAGGCCTCGCCCCAGGACTTGGAGTCGCCGGCGTGGTGGATCTCGTCCATGATCACCAGCGTCTTGCGGGCCTCGGTCCGGTTGCGGTGCAGCATCGGGTTCACCCCGACGCCCGCGTACGTGATCACGATGCCCTGGTAGTCCTTGGACAGCGGGCCCGAGGAGTACGCCGGGTCGAGCCGGATTCCTATCCGGGCAGCGGCCTCGGCCCACTGCTTCTTCAGGTGCTCGGTGGGCGCGACCACGGTGACCTGCTGCACCAGGTGGTTGTGCAGCAGGTAGGACGCCAGGGTCAGGGCGAAGGTGGTCTTGCCGGCGCCCGGGGTGGCGACCGCCAGGAAGTCCCGGGGCTGCTTCTCGATGTACGAGTCCAGCGCGCCCTGCTGCCAGGCCCGCAGGCGGCCGGCGGTGCCCCAGGGGGCGCGGCCCGGGAAGGCCGGGGAGAGGTGCGCGGCGGCGGCGGTGCCGCTCGGGCGGGGGTGAGCGCTGTCGGCGTGCGAGAACAGCGGGGACATCGCGGAGGAGGCGGCGGTAGTCACGGTCTCCGAACGGGGTCGTCGCAGGTCAGGGCCCAGGTGCGGCCCTTCCCCGCGGGCGGCGGGCGGTCGTGGAACCTGCCCAGCCTAGCCCCTCCCGACACCCGGACGGCCGCCGCGGCACGCCCCGGTGGCGCGCGTCCCGTGATGATCGTCGGCTTGTCACCGGACCTTCACCGGGCCGGGCCGACCGCCCGGGCGGTCGGCTCCCCCGCTCCCGCGCGCCCCTCACGGCCGCCCGTCGGCGGGCGGCGGCCGGTCCGGCGCCCAGCCGGGGGCCGGTCGGCCGGAGGCGTCGCGCGGCACGGTCCGGACGGTGAACCGGACGTCCTTCTGGCCGGCGACCCGCTGGCGCACCTCGCAGGCCGCCGCGGCGGCCACCGCCTCCGCCCGCCGCTCCGTGCCGTCGAACGGGGCGAGCAGCAGTCCGGCCAGCAGCGCCACCGCGCTGCCCGCCAGCGCGGCCAGCCGCAGGTTGACCCGGCGCAGC
Organism: Kitasatospora fiedleri; assembly: GCF_948472415.1. NCBI lineage: Bacteria > Bacillati > Actinomycetota > Actinomycetes > Kitasatosporales > Streptomycetaceae > Kitasatospora > Kitasatospora fiedleri. The sequence continues at coordinate 2,815,147 of NZ_OX419519.1, forward strand.
AGCGCCAGCCGGCCCCGGCAGTCGGCGCAGCCCGCCAGGTGCCGCTGGACCCTCCGCCCGGCCCGGCCGCGGGCCTGGCCGGCCAGCGCCGCCCAGTGCCCGGCGCAGCCGGGGTCGCGCGGGTCGCCGGGGTAGGCCCGCAGGTAGGCGAGCCGCAGCCCCTCGCGGGCCCGGTGCAGCAGGACGGCGGCGGCGCCGCGGCCCACCCCGAGCCGGGCGCCGACCTCGCCGGGCGGCAGGCCCTCGACCTCGGCGAGCCACAGCGCGCGGGCCCAGCGTTCGGGCAGTTGGGCGAGCAGTCCGCGCATCCGGTCGGTCTCGGCCACCCGGGGCGCCGGGTCGGCGGACGCCGCGCCGGCCGGTTCGGGCAGCACGCCGACGGCCCGCTCGCGCACCGGCGCGGCCGCCAGGTGCCGGACGGTGGCGGCCAGGTAGGCCCGCGGGTCCTCGATCCGGTGCCCGGCGGCGATCCGCCGCCACACCCGCAGGTGCGCCTCGGCCACCAGGTCCTCGGCCCGCCAGCGGTCGCCCCCGGTCAGGCCGCCGGCGTACCGCAGCAGGCCGGGGTGGTGGCGCCGGTACAGCTCGGTGTACGCGGCGAGCGGGGCACGCTCGGCCGTCCGTGCGCGTTCCTCGATGGTCACGGCCCTCCCCTGAGGTCGCCGGACGGGGTTCGTGGGGGGCCCGCGCGGCTCCCGCGATCCTGCCCGGGCGTCCCGCCCCCTGCCCATGGGGTGGCCGCGCCGTTGACCCGGAATGCCCGGATTGGTCCGCCGTGGTGTGACGCAGATCACTTCGGGGAAGTGGGAAACCGGTGTAATCCCCGCCGCCCTTCCTGACTCTTCACCACCAGGGGGCGGCACCGGTCGCACCCGCACCAGCACGCACCCTCGGGAGGAACCGCCGTGTCCGCAGCGCCCGCACCGGTCGAGCAGACCACGCACGCCCGGCTGATCGTCAGCACCCACCGCTCCGCGCTGCTGCGGGTCACCCTGCGCTACCGGGCCGAGGACCCGCTGGCGGTCCGGATGGTCTTCCCCACCGAGTACGCCCTGGACCCGGACGACCCGGACGGCGCCCCGCTGGACCTGCCCGCGCTGCCGGTCGGGCTGCCCACGGCGGCCGGGCCCGCCGAGGGGGTCGAGTGGGTGTTCGCCCGCCAGCTGCTCGCCTCCGGGATCGACCTGCCCAGCGGCGAGGGCGACGTCCACGTCCGCCCGGCGCTCGGCGCCCGCACCGTGGTCGAGCTGCGCTCCCCCGAGGGCGTCGCGCTGCTCCAGTTCGACCGCGTCGAGCTGCGCCGCTTCCTGTGGCACAGCTACCTCGCGGTGCCCGAGGGCCAGGAGCTGAACCACCTGGACTGCGACCGGGCGCTCGCCGAGCTGCTGGGCTGACCGGCGGCGCCGGGACGGCCGCCGGGACGGTGGGCGAGCCGCCGGGACGGCGGGCGGTCAAGCCCCCGCCCGGGCCCGCGCTCAGGCCCGCCGGGTGCGGACCAGGTGCGCGTACACCACCACGTTCCCGTCGTAGCCGCCCGCCCGGGTGAAGCCGCCGCCGCAGGTGATCAGCCGCAGCTGGGCGTCCGGGGTGGCCGCGTACACCTTGCGGTCGGGGAAGTCGCTCTTCGGGTAGACCTCCACCCCGTCGACCTGGAACCAGGCGCCGGCCCCGTCCGCCCGGGCCACCTCCAGCTGGTCGCCCTTGTGCAGCGAGCCCAGCCGGTAGAACACCGCCGGGCCGTGCGCGTTGTCGACGTGCCCGGCCAGCACCGCCGTCCCGCTCGACCCGGGCGCGGCGCCGTCCCGGTACCAGCCGGCCAGGTTGCGGTCCTCCTCCGGCGGCGGCTGCAGCCGGCCCTCGCCGTCCAGCCCGAGCCGGGCCACCGGCGCGTCCACCCCGAGCACCGGAATCCGGACCCGCACCGGCGGCGAGGGCGGCAGCGCGGGGACGGCCGGGCCGACCGGGGTGCCGTCGTACGCCTGCGCGGCGACCGGGGCCGGCGGCAACGTGCCGGTCAGGCCGCCGTTCAGCAGCCACGCGCCCGCGAGGACGGCCACCGAGGCCGCCACCGCGCCCGTCCACGTCCGCTCGCCCACCGCACGCCCTCCGTCCTCCAGCGACTCCGTCCCGGCCCCGACCTCGACCCCGACCCGCCCAGTTCACCCGGCGGCCCGGGCCCGGGCACCCGGGGGGTTCTGTCCGGGTGACCCGCCGTCAGCGGGTGCGGTCGCCCCGCCGCAGCCGTGGCCTGGTCAGGAAGCCCTCCGCCAGCGCGTTGGCCAGGCCGATCGCGGGCAGCTCGGAGGGCTTCTCGTACAGCACGTAGCGCGGCTCCCAGGCCGGCCGGTAGCGCGCGTTCGCCCGGTACAGCGACTCCAGCTGCCACCAGCGGGACAGGAAGCGCAGCACCCCGCGCCACAGCCGCAACACCGGCCCGGCGCCCATCCGCGGCTCGAACGCCTCGCGGAACATGGCGAAGTTCAGCGACACCCTGGCCACCCCGAACTCCCCGCGCGGCGCAGCAGTTCGGCGACGGTGTACTCGACCAGGCCGTTGTCGGACTCCCGGTCGCGGCGCATCAGGTCGAGCGCGAGCCCGTCCGCGCCCCAGGGGACGAAGGACAGCAGCGCGGCCGTCCGCCCGGCCTCGTCGCGGCACTCGGCGAGCAGGCAGTCGCCGTCCGCGGGGTCGCCGAGCCGGCCCAGCGCCATCGAGAAGCCGCGTTCGGTGCGGCCGTGCCGCCAGGCGTCGGCGAGCCGGACCAGGCCGGCGAACTCCTCGGGCGGGACGTCCCGGTGCCGGCGGACCACCACGGTGTACCCGGACCGGGCCAGTCGGCGGCAGGTCTGCCGCAGGCCGCGCATCTCCCGGCCGTCCAGGGTGAAGCCGGCCGCGGCGACCACCGCCTCGTCGCCCAGGTGCAGCGCGCGCAGCCCGGCCGTCCGGACGTACACCGTGCCGGCGCGCTCGTCGGCGCCGGTGACGGCGGGAATCCAGGCGTGCGCGCGGGCCCGGCGCAGCCACTCCTCGATCGCCTGCGGCCAGGCCTCCGGGTCGCCGACCGGGTCGCCGGAGGCCAGCGCCACCCCGTTGACCACCCGGTAGGCGACGGCGGCCTTGCCGCTGGGCGAGAAGCACACCGCCTTGTCGCGGCGCAGCGCGAAGTAGCCGAGCGAGTCGCGCCCGCCGTGCCGCTCCAGCAGGTCGCGCAGCGCCCGTTCGTCCTCCGGGCCCCGCCCCTCGGCGCCGCGCGGGGAGCGCAGCAGCATCCGCAGGGTGAGCAGCAGCAGCGCGGTGGCCAGCAGGTTGAGGCCGAGGTCGAGCCAGCCCGGCACGTCCACGTCGGTGACCTCGACCACGCCGGAGACGGTGACCAGCCGCAGCACCGCGTACCGGGCCGCCGCGCCCCAGCCGGGCACCGCGCCGGTGTGCGCCAGCCGGACGGCGACCGCGCCCAGGCCGGTCAGCAGCGCCCCGCCGAGCAGCAGCACGGCGGCGGCCAGCGACAGGTTGCCCCGCCCGCCGCGCACCCGGAACACCGGCCGGGCCGCCAGCAGGGCCAGCAGCAGCGCCAGGGTGAGCGCGGTGGAGATCCGGTTGAACGGGTGGGCGCGGTACTCGGGGAAGGCCAGCGCCACCGCGTAGACGGCGGCGTGCCCGGCGGTGAGCGCCAGCGCGGCGATCCAGGCGGCCCGCTTGCGGCGGCGCAGCATGACCGCGAGCAGCCCGGCCAGCAGCGCGGTGGTGAAGCCGGAGGTGACCAGCACGGGGGTGAAGTACTCGCCCCGGTCGGCCCGCTCGACCTGGGCCCGGAACGGGGCGATCACCGCGCCGAGCAGGTTCAGCAGGGTGGCGATCCGCAGGTACCAGCGGGCCGCCGCGGCGCAGCGCAGCCGCCAGGGCGCGGGCGGGCGCTCGACAGGCGGCTCGGCCGGCCGGCCGACCGGCTGCCCGACCGGCTCCGGAGCGGTCGGGGCTGCCGGGGCTGCCGGGCTCTCCGGGTCGGCGTCGGGGGTGCCGGCCACCAGGTCGTACGCGGCGGTCTTGGCGGCGACCAGGCGGCGGTGGAACCGGTCCTCGCGGCGCTCGGCGCGGGCCAGCCGGCGGGGTCGGGAGCGGTAGCGCCAGCGGGCCCACGGGCTGGCGGGGCGGGCCAGCCGGACGGCGCCGACCAGGGCCAGCGGCCAGAGCATGATGCCCAGCAGCCCGGTCCAGGTCTTGCCCTTGAGCAGGGTGACCACGACCAGCGCGAGCAGCACGGACGCCCCGGCCAGGGTCGGCCCGTCGGGGTGCCGGGCGAAGCCGCCGAGCGGGAGCTCGCCGAGCAGCAGCAGCCCGATCGTCACGACGGCCAGCACCACGGCGTCCACCGAGGTGCGGCCCTGGGTGGACCAGTAGACGTCCTTGAGGTGCAGGACCAGCGCGAACTCGTCCAGCACCAGGCCCGCGCCGACGCCGAACCCGAAGCCGAGCAGGTTCCACCAGGCGCCGCCGTCCCCGCGCACCGCGAACGCGGCCACCCCGCACACCAGCAGCAGGGTCTGGCCGAACACCACGTGGTGGATGTGCAGCCCGCCCGGGGCGACGTTGCCCGGCCACCAGCGGACCCGGGCCCGGATCAGCCGGGTGCTGAGCCGGATGAACAGGAACGACAGCACCAGGCCGAGCAGCAGCAGGAACAGCGGCTCCCGTCCGGTGTCGACGATCCGGTCGCGGTAGGCGTCGATCAGCGACTGCCACATCGGCGGGTGGGACCTCCGTGTCTGCGGGGCGGGCGGTGCCGTCCTCGGCTGCTCCTGACGTCCAGTCAACTCTCCGGCGGCGCCGCGGCCCCGGCCCGGTGCTCCGAACAGGTGAGCGCCCCGGCGTGGCGTCCCCCGGTCATCCGTACCCGGGGCGTGCTTACCGGCGCGATGTGCGAACGCGTGCCATGCTGAGCCCGACTCCCCCGGACGACACATATCGTCATTTCATCTGATGATCCGTTACTCCGGTCGGTGCCTCCCCTTACTCCCTGGTGAACGGATGTGAGACATGGACGCCCTCTCCCGCAGGACGCTGCTGGCCGCCGGTGCGGCGACCGCCGCCACCCTCGCCGCCGGCTGCGCGAGCTCCTCCGGGAACGGGGGCGCCGCCCCGCCGGCGCAGGCCGACGGCCTCGCCGCGAACGGCAGCCCCAGCGCCGTCCCCAAGCCCCCCGCCACCCTGATCGGCGACGGCTCCACCTCCGACACCGGGCCGCAGCCCCACCAGCCCCAGGCCGTCCCGCTGGAGCCCGGGCAGCGGCCCCCGCAGTTCGTGGTCTTCTCCTGGGACGGCGCCGGCGAACTCGACAACCAGCTGTTCAGCCGGTTCCGGAAGCTCGCCAAGGAACACGACGCCACCATGACCTTCTTCCTCAGCGGCATCTACACCCTGCCCGAGTCGAAGAAGACGCTCTACCACCCCCCGCAGCACTCGATCGGCGCCTCCGACATCGGCTACCTCAGCGACCAGCACATCCGCGCCACCATCGAGCAGGTCAGCGCGGCCTGGCTGGAGGGCCACGAGATCGGCACCCACTTCAACGGCCACTTCTGCGGTGCCAACGGCGGCGGGAAGTGGTCCCCCGAGGAGTGGGACAGCGAGATCCAGCAGGCCATGGACTTCGTCATGAACTGGCGCACCAACACCGGCAACACCGACCTGCCCGCGCTGCCCTTCGACTACCGCAAGGAGCTGATCGGCGGCCGCACCCCCTGTCTGGAGGGCCAGCGCGGCCTGCTCCCCACCGCCGTCAAGCGCGGCTGGAAGTACGACAGCTCCGGCCCCGGCGGCCTCCAGATGTGGCCGCAGAAGTTCGCCGGCGGCGCGCTGTGGGACATGCCGCTGCAGTCCATCCCGTTCCCCGGGCACAGCTTCCAGGTGCTCTCGATGGACTACAACATCATGTACAACCAGTCCGGCGACAACACCAAGGGCGACCCCGGCAAGCAGGCGTTCTGGCAGAACCAGGCCCGCGACTCGTACCTGGCCGGCTTCGACCGCGCCTACAACGGCAACCGGGCGCCGTTCATCATCGGCAACCACTTCGAGCAGTGGAACGGCGGCATCTACATGAACGCCGTCGAGGAGACGCTCAAGCAGATCGCCGACAAGCCGGAGGTCCGGATGGTCTCCTTCCGGCAGCTCGTCGAATGGCTGGAGGTCCAGGACCCGGCGGTGCTCAAGAAGCTCCAGGCCCTCGCCCCCGGCCAGGCCCCGGCCGGCGGCTGGAACGCCTACCTCGGCGGCTCCGGGTCCGGCGGCCCGGCGGGCGGCGCGGCGTCCCCGTCCGTCCCGGCGGTGGCGGGCGGCAAGTAGGCCCCCGGCCCCGCGTTCCCCTCCGGCCGGACCCCGGTGCTCCTCGACCGGGGCCCGGCCGGAGCGCGGTCCGGCGGCGCCCCCTCGACTCCCCGTCAGGACGTCCCGGCCGCCGTCGCCCGCCCCGAGAGCGCCGCGCCGACCAGGGCCACCACCGGCATGGTCAGGAACACCGCGGCGAACGCCCCCGCCGGCAGCGACGCCCCGCCGTGGGCCGCCGCGCCGACCGCGCCGCCGCCCAGGGCCGCGAAGAGCACCCCGGCCAGGCCGGTCAGCAGGACGTTGCCCAGCGCGTCGCTGAGTTGCAGGGCGGCCGAGTTGCCGCCGGTCTCCTCCGGCCTGGACAGCTTCATCATCAACACGCTGATGCTGGCGATCGCCAGGCCCATCCCGGCGCCGCCGACCGCCCAGAACGCGGCCGTCACCCAGACCGGCACCGCCGGGAACAGCACCAGCGCCGCCCCGCCGACCGCCACCGCCGTCGACACGAAGCCGATCCGGATCAGCGCCGCCCGGTGCCGGTCCGCGCCCGGCCGGCCCTGCAACCAGGAGCCGAACGCCCAGGACAGCCCGCCGGGCGCCAGCGTCAGGCCCGCCAGCGTCACCGACAGCCCGCGCTGGGTCTGCATCATCAGCGGGATGAACAGCTCGGAGGCGAAGAACGCGCCCGCCGCGACCCCGCGCAGCAGGATCACCGTCGGCAGCCCGCGCGCCGCCAGCAGCGTGCCGCGCGGCAGCAGCCGCAGCACCGCCGGGCCCATCAGCGCGACCCCGGCCGCGGCCGGCAGCACGGCCCACCCGTCCAGCCGCTGGCCCGCGTACTGCAGCAGCGCCGCGCCGAGCGCGACCATCGCCGCGTCCCCGGTCCGCCGCCAGTCGTACGGGGCGGGCCGGCGCGGCGGCCGGGACCGCTCCGAGCGGCGCAGCGCCGGGCCCATCACGGCGAGCGGCGGCAGCACCAGCACCGGCACGGCGAGGAACACCCAGCGCCAGCCGAGGTGCTGGGTGACCGCGCCGGAGATCACCGGGCCGAGGATCGAGGGCAGCACCCAGGCCGCCGAGAAGGCCGCGAACACGGCTGGCCGCAGCCGCTCCGGGAACGCCCGGCCGACCACCACGTACAGCGCGACGATCACCAGCCCGCCGCCCAGGCCCTGGACCGCCCGGCCCGCGACGAACATCCACATGTTCACCGCCGTGCCGGCCGTGACCAGCCCGGCGGCGAACACCGCGATGCCGCTGAACAGCGGGACGATCGGGCCGCCGCGGTCGCACCACTGCCCGGAGACCACCAGGGCCAGCAGCGTGGTGGTGAAGTACGCGGAGAACGCGAAGGCGTACAGGCCGATGCCGTCGAGCTGCTGGGCGGCGGTCGGCATCGCGGTGTTCACCGCCGTGGCCTCGAAGGCCAGCAGCAGCACCACCGACACGATGCCGAGGGTCAGCGCCCGCCAGGGGCCGCTGAGCACCCCGCCGGTGCCGTCGTCGTCGGGGTGGAGGGGGTGCGCGGGCGCTGCCGTCTCGGCCTGGGAGGTGCTGGTCACCTCGACATGGTAAGTGCCGTCGCCGCGTTTCGATCCTGACCTGCGGGCGGAACGGGGCCTCCGTCCGGCGGCCTGAGACCACCCCTCGGACCTGTCAGGGCCGACCTGTCAGTGCCGATCCGTCAGTGCCGGTATCCGTCAGTGCAGCGCCTTGAGTCCGACCACGCCGGACAGGATCAGCACCAGGCAGGTGATCCGGGCCGCGCTCACCGCGTCCCCAGCGCCACCATCCCGTACACCGCGGTGCCCACCGCGCCGATGCCCACCCAGACCGCGTACCCCGTCCCCAGCGGGATGCTCCGCATCGCGTACGCCAACCCGCCCATCGACAGCGCCAGCGCCACCACGAACACCGTGCCCGGCACCAGACGGGAGAACCCCTTGGACGCCTCCAGTGCCACCGCCCACACGGTCTCCAGCACTCCGGCGACGATCAGAACGACCCAGGCCATGACGACAGACTCCTCCGCAGTAGTCGAACCACCTACCGCGCCGTCTTGTCGTGCCGGGTACGACGCACCTCGTCCGGGACGCGCCGCGAACGGCCGCCTCACCATCGACGGTAGCACGGCGGCGACACACGGAATTCATGAACCGATATTGACTCCGCCCCGCTTCCGCCCGCTATAGTGAATTCACCGGAGCGAAGGAACGAGCCGGTGCGAACCCGCTGGACGACAGGAGATGGCGATGAACAGGAAGACGGTGGCCCTCGCAGCGCCCCGCACCTGTGCCCCCTGTCCGGGTCGCACGCGTTCCTGTCGTCGCGGCCGTTGTTGCGCCTGATGCGCAACCTCCCTGTCCCGCGGGCTCGTTGACGCCCGCGTGCGCCCACCCGCCCCACCCCTGACCATGTGCCCGAGTGGCTGAGGGAACCGCCTGCAAAGCGGTTTACACGGGTTCGATTCCCGTCATGGTCTCCACGCACTCCGTCCGCGATTCACCGGTCGCCCGCCGTTCCCGCGCGGGCGGCCGGTGAATTCCGCGCCGTTTTCCGGCTTTCCCCTTCCCCTCTTCCTTTTCATTTTCGACCGCCCGGAAATTCTCCCGCCGGCCCGGCCGTTGTACCGGTCATGCCCTCCAGTGACCGCACCGTGCCGCGGGTCGAGCCCTGCGGCAAACGCATCCGCACCTACCTCGGCGGGCTGGCGGTGGCCGACACCACCCGCGCCCTGCTGGTCTGGGAACGCCCGCAGTACCCCGTCCACTACGTCCCGGCCGCCGACGTCCGCACCGACCTGCTGACCCCGGCCGACCGGGCCGCCGACCGTTCCGCACTCGGCGACGCGCTGGTCTTCGACCTCGCCGCGAACGGCCGCACCGCCGCCCGCGCCGTCCGCCAGTACCCCGACTCCCCCGCCGAGGCGCTCCGCGACCACCTGCGCTTCGACTGGGCGGCGATGGACGCCTGGTACGAGGAGGACGAGCAGGTCTTCACCCACGCCCGCTCCCCGTACACCCGGATCGACATCCTGGCCTCCTCCCGCACCGTCCGGGTCGAACTCGACGGCACCCTGCTGGCGCTCTCCCGCTCCCCGCGGCTGCTCTTCGAGACCGGCCTGCCCACCCGCTACTACCTCGCCCCCACCGACCTGGTCCTCCCGCTCTTCGAACCGGGCACCCGCACCACCCACTGCCCCTACAAGGGTGCCGCCGACCACCTGTCCGTCCGGATCGGCGGCACCCTCCACCCGGACGTCGCCTGGACGTACCCCACCCCGTTCGCCGAATCGCAGAAGATCGCCGGCCTGGTCGCCTTCTACGACAACCGGGTCACCCTGCACGTCGACTGAACGCCCCCGCGAGCACGACGGCGGCGGCTACGACGACGGCGGCGGCTACGACGACGGCGGCTACGACGACGGCGGGCGCCGTCCGTGGTCCTCCTGGACCACGGACGGCGCCCGCCGCACATCCCTGCCGACTCCGGTCGAGCCGAGCCGACCGCTACTCGATGACGCCGGGGTTGGCCTCGCCACCGCGCCAGGTGTCCTCGTCCTCGACCAGGTAGTCGGGACGGTGCCCCTGGTTCTTCTTCTTGCTGCCGCCGCTGCCCGAGCCGCCGTGCATCCCGGCCGCGCCCGCCTGCCCGGCACGCCCCTTCCCGATGCCCGACCCGCCCTCGGTGAACGCCCGTCCACCGGCACCGGCCGCCTTCGCACCGCCGACCGTGCCACCGGCCTTGCGCACCAAGCCGCCGGCAGCGCTCTTGCCACCGGCCGCACCGCCCCGCGCACCACCGGCGCCACCGCCGTGCATGCCGCCCATCCCGCCGGCGCCCGCGGCACCGCGGGCCCCCGCGGCACCCGAACCCGAGCCACCGGCCCCGGAGCCGGCGGCCCCACCAGCGGTACCCCGGCCGGCCCCGCCCGCGGTACCCGAGCCACCGGCCCGACCACCACCGGCGCCACCGGCCCCGGACAACCCACCGGTCGACACCCGGCCACCACCGCCGAGCCCGCCACCGGGCAGGTACCCACCGCCCAACCCTCCGGGCACGTACCCGCCACCACCGGTCCCACCACCAGCGGACCCACCACCGGGCAACGTCCCCACCCCACCGGGCAGCCCACCGGCCGACCCCGGAGGCGTCAACCCCACGGACGGCGGGTCGACCCCCAGGATTCCCGTGGACGGCGGCACCGGAGTCGGCGTGAACGTCGGCGGAGTGAACGGCGGCAGATCCCCACCGGGCGGCACCGACCCCACCGGCGGCACCACCGGCACCACCGGATGCCCGGGCTGCGTCGGCTGCGGCACCGAGGGCAGGCCCGGCGAGACGTTCGGCGGGGTCGTCTGCTGCGGCGGCACCCCACCCGGGTACTTCGGGTTGGGCATGCTCGGCGGCGTGTGGCCGGGAGGCACGACCGCGACGGGCGGGTCCGGCGGGAACTTCTGCCCCGGCTCCGAAATGCTGGGCTGACCACCGTCCATGTACGCCGCGGCCTGGGTGTACTGCGGGCCCAGGTGCTCCATCACGCCGATCGCGTACTGGTGCGCGACCTCGGTGGCGGACAGGTCGTGCGCGTTCTTGTTGACCGCGTCGATCCGGTTCATGCCCGACGCGAGGTCGCGCTTGAACCCCTCGTCCGAGCTGGCGAAACCGTCGCTCAAGGTCTTGCCGACCCGGTCCATGAAGCTCGGGACCTTGATCTGGTCCATGGTCGACTTGGTCTGCTCGAGCGCGCTCGCCGCGTAGGTCATCGCGACGGACGTGTTCTGCGCGTGCGCGGCGGTGTTGACCATGCCTTCCTGGATCTGCGAGCCCTTCGTGGCGAAGCCCTGCGAGGCCGCCCCGGTCCAGTTCGCGGTGGCGTGTTCGATCGCCGCCCTCAGGTCCGTGGCGGCCTGGGTCAGCTCCTCGTGCACGTTCTGCCAGTGCTGCCCGACTTCCTTGATCCGCTCGGGACTCGAGCCGGAAACCATGTTCTTGAGCGGGATCAGGGCGTAGCTGTCGAATGGAGTCGTCTCGGCCATCTCTGACTCACCCTGCCTGAATCTGGTTCATGGTTGACTGGCCGTCGTCCTCACGCCCCACGTAACGGTCGTGGACGAGCTGGGTCTTGTCGCCGTACTCGGTGATGAGCGCGTCGATGGACGAGATCGTCTGGGTCAGGAACGCCTGCATGTTCCCATGCGCGCTGTACAGCGCCTGGGCCTCGGCGAAGTTGCCGCCGAAGGCATCCTGAGTGATGTCGGTCTTGTACTTGGTGTTGGTCCCGCAGGTGCTGATGTTCTGCTGGAGGGTCCGCAGTCGCTTGACGACTGCCTCCAGCTCTGCAGGGTTGACGCTGTATCCGTCGGACACGAGGCCCTCTCCCCCTGGAGTGTCGAAACTTCCCCGTGGTAGCAATCCAGCTGATGAGTTGTCTGTCCAGCCAGAGCATTCGATCGTATCGCGCTTGGACAGCTTACTGATACACCGTCAACGCGATTGGTTTCCGTCCTGGTACGGGTTACCGCCGTAGGGCGGCTGCTGCTGCGGATAGCCGTACGGCGGCGGTGGCTGCTGACCCGGCTGACCGTACGGCTGCTGACCCGGCTGGCCATACGAGTGCTGGGCCGGAGGCCACCCCGGTGCGGCGCCGTACGGGGCCCCGGCCTGGGCTTGGAGCCCCTGCGCACGGCGCCGCTTCCGGCTGCTCGCCACCGCAACCGCGATGACCACGATGAGCAGCACGACCAGAGCACCGCAGATGCCCAGGACCAGCGGCAGAGACGATCCCGACGACGACTGGTGGATACCCGATACGGCCTCCGGGGACTTGATTCCACCGGCGCCCGTACCGTCGCTGTCCGAACCCGCCGACGCCTCTGGGCCAGCGGACGGGGCAGCAGCACCTGCGGCCAGCGGCCCCTGTGCGGACCCGGCAGGAATGTTCTTGGTCAGTGCCGCGTACGGCTGGACGACTCCGTATCCGTAGTGTGCGTCCGGCAGTTGAGAGGCACCGGCGGGAGCCGCAGCCGTCTTCACCAGCCGGTTGGCCACCTGGCCCGGAGTGAGGTCGGGGTACTTGGCGAAGACCAGGGCCGCCGCGGCGGAGACATAGGCGGTGGAGTCCGAAGTACCGTCGGCCTTGCAGTACTGGCCCTGGCAGGAACCGAGTCCCTCGACGCCTGCCATCACCATGTCGGCGCCCGGTGCCGTGAGCATGACCTCAGGACCGTAGTTCGACTTCGCCCAGACCTTCTGGTTCTTGTCCACCGCGCCGACCGCCAACACCCCGGGCACGTTCGCCGGGGTGCGGACCGGACCGGCATCGTTACCGGAGCCGGCCACGATCAGCACCTTGTGCTGGAGGGCGTAGGCCACCGCTTCGGCGAAGCCGTCCTCCACTCCTCTGGGTGTGACCTGGGAGATGTTGATGACCTTGGCGCCGTGGTCGACCGCCCACTTGATGCCTTGCGGCATGGCATCACTGGTGGTCGTCGTCGTCCCCCGATAGATCGGCAGGATCTTGGCCCCGGGCGCGAGACCGAGTACGCCCTCACCGTTGCCGTGACCGTGGCCGGCGATCAGGCTCGCCATACCGGTTCCGTGTTCCTCGGTCGGCTTGGCCTCCCAGCCATGACCGCTCGGGTCGTATCCCGGCAGCACCGACCCCGCCAAGTCCGGATGGTTCGCGTCGACGCCGCTGTCGATCACCGCGACGATCACGCCGTCACCCTTGCTGACCGACCACACCTTGTCCAGGTCGAAGTACGCGTTCGCCCACTGCGCGTCCCGCACCTGGTCCGCCGACGCCGCCGGCGCGCCGGCGAACAGCATGCCCGCTGTCAAAGCGGTCGCGCCGAGCGCGCCCGTCAGTCTGGCCAGCCCCATCAAACACCCCGTCAGTAGACAGCCCGTTCGCTCTCGCAGCGCCCCCGGAACACAGGACGGTTCGATCGTATCGTCCGTCACCCGCCCTGGCACCGGCCTCTCGTGGCAGGGCCACTACGTTTCACCGCCCCGCGGCGACTGCGGACGGCCGGGCGGCGTTTCCGACCGCGCGCCACCGCGGCACCGGCGAGACGGGGCGGGGTCGGACGAGGGCCGCTGGACGCCCACCGCCGGGGCGCCGGTCTCGTTCGTGCACCGCCGGTGGGGGAAAGGGCTGGTGGGGGTGGTCGGGGGCTGTGCTATGAATGGCGCGTCGTTCGTCCTTGGGGGAACTCTTGACGCATCCGCCGCAGTCCGGCGCGCCCGTGCCGGGGCAGCAGTCGTACCCGAGGTTCCCGCCCCCGCCGTACCGGGGCCAGGGCCAGGACTGGCAGCCCGCGTCCCCGTACGCGTACCCGCCGCAGCCGCCGGGGCGGGGGTCGCGGGTGCTGGGGTGCTGGGGATCGCGCTGGTGGTGCTGGTGGTGGTGGCCGCGGTGGGGGGGACGGCGTACCTGCAGGTGGGGCGGAAGGGGGCGACGACGCCCGCGTACGTGGTGGAGCGGGAGAACTGGCGGCGGGTCGCGGACGGGTTGACGCGGGCGCTGGCGGCGGGGGACGAGGAGGGGTTCGTCCGGCCGTTCGCGGCGGGGGAGGTGAAGGAGCGGCAGCGACTGGTGTTCCGGAACCTGCTGAAGGTGCCGTGGGAGACGGCGCGCTGGGAGGTGTCGGACTCGCCGTTGAACGGGCGGCTGCGGGTGGACTTCGTGCACCAGGTGAAGGACGTGGACAACCTGCCGATCGCCGAGGAGTACGGGTGGCAGGTGCTGCCGGTGGAGTCGGGCACCGAGGTGATAACCGGGGTCGGGGCGGTGCGGGACCACCAGGGCAAGAGCCTGGACGCCGGCTACTACCCGGCCCCGTGGGACGTGTACGACGACCTGTCGGTGCGGGTGCGCGACCACCTGGTGGCGATGGCGGACAAGGGCCAGGAGGCCGAACTGGACCGGGACGTCGACGTGCTGGCCCGGGCGGCGGGGGACGACCTGGCGGCCTGGCAGCAGTACGCGCCGGTGCCGGCCGACGGCCGGCGGGGGGCGCGGGGGTTCTTCGTGGTGCTGGAGAAGAACCGGGAGGTCTACAACAAGCTGTACCAGGGCGACGGGAAGCAGGACGACAGCCTGGAGGCCGGCGTCAACATGCCGGTGGTGGCGGCCGAGGGGCGGCCCGGGGCACGGCGGGCGGCGGCACGGCGGGCGGCGGCACGGCGGGCGGCGGGATGACGGTCGGCGGCAGCCGGATCGTGATGGACACCACCGACAGCCGGTTCACCGGCTCGCGCTGGCAGGACGGCGTGACGGACATCGGCCGGCACGAGATGGCGCACGCGATCGTCGCGACGCTGCTGTCCGAGTGGCCCTCGCCCACCGGCAAGGGGCAGCCGCACGACTGGGTGGCGGAGGGCTTCGCCGAGTTCATGGCGCTGCGCGGCGAGGACGCGGCGGCCCGCGACGAGCTGGTCGGCGACCTGCGCGAGGTGCGCTTCGACGGCGGACTGCCGGGCGAGCAGGGCGAGTTCTACGCGGACACCGCCGGGGCCAGGTCCGCGAACTACGCGCTGAGCGGCGACGCCGTGCGCTACCTGGCGGCGACCTACGGGGAGGCCCGGGCGTTCGCCTTCGTCGCCGCGCACTACGCCAGGCCGAGCGAGTACGCCCGGCAGCTGGCCGAGGCGACCGGCGGGAGCGCCGACGCGTTCCGGGCGGCCTGGGCGGAGCACGTCCGCACCACCACCACGGCGGCCGGCCGGAAGAAGTGACGGCCCGTCAGGCGGGCAGCGTGGCGTCCTCCGGCAGGATCGGCAGCCGCCCGACCGGCAGCCCGGTCGCGGCGCGGACGGCGGCGGCGACCGCCGCGGGGGCGACCACGGCGGGCACCGCGCTGACGGCCTTGGCGCCGAACGGGGCGACCACGTCGCGCTCCTCCAGCAGGGCGGCGATCCGGACGTCGGGGGTGTCCAGGGCGGTGGGGAGCCGGTAGCCGGTGAGCGAGGCGTTGACGGGGACGCCGCCCTCGGTGCGCAGGTTCTCCAGCAGGGCGAGTCCGACGCCCTGGGCGACGGCGCCCTCGATCCGGTCCTCGATCTGCCGGGGGTTCAGCGCCCGGCCGACCTCCTGGGCGACGGTGACGTCGACGACCCGGACGGCGCCGAGTTCGATGTCGACGTCGACCACGGCGCGCATCGCGCAGAACGCGATGGAGACGAAGGCGTCGCCCTGCCCGGTCTCGGGGTCGAGCGGCTCGGTGGGGTGCGGCCGGCACTGGGCGGTGGCCCAGAGCTCGCGGCCCTCCAGGGCCTCGCTGACCGGCATGCCGAGCACGCCGTCGTACGAGGTGATCTTCCCGTCGGTGATGGTGAGCAGTTCGACGGACATCCCGAAGTCGGCGGCGATCGGCTGCAGCATCTGGTGGCGGACCATCAGCGCGGCCCGCTCGACGGCGCCGCCGGAGACCCAGGTGTGCCGGCCGCGGGAGGCGGGTCCGGCCGCGGACTGGTCGGAGTCGACGGGCGCGATGTACACCTCGCTGACGCCGAGCACCGACTGGACGATCTGCCGGGCCAGGGTGGCGAAGCCCTGGCCGGAGTCGACGGCCGCGCAGATCACGGTGGCGTGGTCGCCGGAGACCCGGACGGTCGCGGTGGAGACCTCGTCCTCGCCCTCGGCGCCGAGCATGTGCACCATGCCGACCGCGTAGCCGATGCCGCGGCGCACCGCGGCGGGGTCGCCCGCGCCGCCGGGGCCGCCGGGCAGCAGCCAGTCGGCCTCCGGGTCGTCCAGCGGGAGGGCGGGCAGCGGGGAGGCGTCGAGCGCGTCGAGCAGGGCCTCGACCGGGGCGGGGCAGGTGACGGCCTGGCCGGTGGGCAGCGGGTCGCCGGTGGTCATGGCGTTGCGGCGGCGGATCTCGACCGGGTCGATGCCGAGCTGCCTGGCGAGCTGGTCGAGCTGCGACTCGTACGCGAAGCAGGTCTGCAGGGCGCCCTCGCCGCGCATCCGGCCGGCCGGCGGGTTGTTGGTGCGCACCGCCCAGGCGTCGACGAAGACGTTGGGGCAGGTGTAGGGGCCGACCGAGAAGGCGACGGCGGCGGCCAGCGCCTCGGCGGAGACGTCGGCGTAGGCGCCGCCGTCGAGCAGGATCTGCGCCTCGACCTTGACCAGCCGGCCCTCGGCGTCGGCGTGGTGGCGGTAGCGCAGCAGGGCGGGGTGCCGGGTGGGGTGGGACTGGAAGGACTCGGCGCGGGTGAGGGTCATCTTGACCGGTCGGCCGCTGCGCAGCGCGAGCAGGGCGAGGGTGACCTGGAAGGAGAGGTCCTCGCGGTCGCTGGTGGCGCCGGGGACGCCGGTGACGACCAGGCGGACCCGGTCGGGGTCGAGGCCGAGGCAGGCGGCGGTGCGGTCGCGGTCGCCGTGCGGGTCGGTGGAGGACAGGTGCAGTTCGACGCCGCCGTCGGGGCGGGGGACGGCGAGTCCGGCCTCGGCGCCGATCGGGGCCGGGTCCTGGCGGCCGACCTGGTAGAGGCCCTCGACGACGATCGCGCCGACCGCGTCGGGGTCGCCGGTGCGCAGCGGCAGGTGGCGCAGCAGGTTGCCGTCGGGGTGCAGCGGGGGGGCGTGGAAGGCGGCCTCGGGGTCGGTGACGGGCTCCAGCGGCTCGTACGCGACCAGGATCGCGGCGGCGGCGAGCCGGGCGGTGTCGGGGTGGTCGGCGGCGACCGCGGCGACGGGTTCGCCGTGGTGGCGCACCACGCCGGCGGCGAGGACCGGGCGGTCGGCGGTGATCGACCCGGCGGAGCCGCCGTCGGGGGTGCCGTCGGGGCCGGCCGGGAGGTCGGCGGCGGTGACCACGGCGTGCACGCCGGGGATGGCGAGCGCGGGGGCGGTGTCCACCGAGACGATCCGGG
Source organism: Kitasatospora fiedleri (assembly GCF_948472415.1). Taxonomy (NCBI): domain Bacteria; kingdom Bacillati; phylum Actinomycetota; class Actinomycetes; order Kitasatosporales; family Streptomycetaceae; genus Kitasatospora; species Kitasatospora fiedleri. The sequence continues at coordinate 2,832,355 of NZ_OX419519.1, forward strand.
CGTGCGGGTGCGGGGAGCGCAGCACGGCGCCCCAGAGCAGCCCTTCGGCCCACAGGTCGGCGGCGTAGGGGTAGATGCCCAGGGCCTTGGGGAGGGCGTCGGTGCGCAGCGGGGAGGTGCCGAGGCCGGTGGTGCCGGTCTCGTGGTCCGCGGAGGCGGCCGCCGGGAGCTCGGTGGCGGAGGTCATGCGTTCTCGTCCTCGTGGAGGCGGATGCCGTGGGCGGGGGTGGCGTCGTAGCCGGTGGCGTCGTGGCCGGGGTACTGGCCGTAGCCGTCGGTGGCGTAGACGGTGCCGTCGTAGGGGCCCGCGTCCTGGTAGGCCGTGGGGCCGAACGGGTCGGCAGCGCCGGGGGCGCCGGGGGTGCCGGTCCAGTCGGCCGGGACGGGGGTGCCGTGCGGCGGGGTGGGCGGGTAGGCGTAGCCGCCGGTGCGCAGGGTGCCGTCGTCCTGCCCGGCGGGGGGCGGGGGCGGGGCCAGCTGGTCGGCCTCGTGCCAGAGCTCGGAGTCGGCGTACAGCGGGAGTTCGCCGCCCTGGTCGGGGTAGGACGGCGGCCCGGCGGCGGGAGCGGGCGGGCCGGCGGTGGGAGCGCCGGCCGGGGGCGCCTGTCCGGCGGCCTGCTCGGCGGCCTCCAGTTCGGCTTCGAGGGCGGCCTCGCGGGCGTCGGCGACGGCCTGGACGGCGGCCAGCGCGCCCCGGTAGCCGGTGCAGCGGCACAGGTTGCCGCACAGCGCCTGGCGGGCCTCGACCTCGCCGGGCCGGTGGTTGCGCTGGAGCAGGTCGTGGACGGCCATCGCCATGCCGGGCGTGCAGTAGCCGCACTGGACGGCGCCGGAGTCGGCGAGCGCCTGCTGGACGTCGCTGGCGCCGCCCGCGCCGGACAGTCCCTCGACGGTGTTGATCTCGCTGTCGGCGGCGAGCGCGGCGGGCACCAGGCAGCCGTTGACCAGCTGTCCGTCGACCTGGATCGAGCAGGCCCCGCACTCGCCCTGCTCGCAGCCGTCCTTGGCGCCGGCCAGGCCGAGCCGCTCGCGCAGCACGTACAGCAGGCTCTCGCCGATCCAGGCGTCGGTGACGGGCCGGTCCACGCCGTTGACCCGCAGCGTGTACGAGGCGGTGGGGCGCACGTCGGCGGTGAGCGCCCCGGGGTGGTTCAGCAGTTCGTCCGTCACTTGAGCGCCCTTCCCAGTGCCCGGCGGGCCAGCACCGCCACGGTACGCCGCAGGCGGGCCGCAGCCGCGCCCGCCCCCTCTCCGTGCGCCCCGTTCTCGGGGACGCACGCGCCCGCCACGTACTCGCCGAACGCGGCGAGCGCGGCGGGGTCGATCAGCACCGCGCCCTCGGCGCCGCGGGCGTCCCAGTCGATGCAGCCGGCCACCCAGCTCTCGGCCTCCAGCGGCCGCAGCGGGACGGGGGCGACGGCGCCGACGGCGCAGCGCACGCCGCGCCGGGCGGGGTCGAGGACCAGGGCGACGGAGGCGGTGGCGCGGGCCGGGCCGCTGCGGCCGGTGGACTTGAGGAAGACCTGGGGGGCGTGCAGCAGCGGGACCCGCACCCAGGTGAGCAGTTCGCCGGGGCGCAGCGGGTCGAGGCCGGTGAGCAGGTGGCTGATCGGCACGTCGCGGACGGCGCCGGCCCGGGCGAGGGTGGCGGTGGCCTCCAGGGCGGCGAGCACCGGCAGGGTGTCGCCGGCCGGGTCGCCGGCGGCGACGTTGCCGCCGAGGGTGCCGACGTTGCGCACCTGCGGGGGGCCGGCGGTGCGGGCGGCGTCGGCGAGGGCGGGGATGAGCGCGGCGAAGTCGGGGCGGTCCATCCGGGCGTGGGTGAGTCCGGCGCCGAGGACGGCGGTGCCGCCGTCCTCGTAGCGCCAGCCGCGCAGTTCGGTGATCCGGCCGAGTCCGATCAGGGCGGCGGGCCGCAGCCGCCCGGCGTTGACGGCCTCCATCAGGTCGGTGGCGCCCGCCACCGGCACCGCCCCCGGGGTGGCGGCCAGCGCTTCGACCGCCTCGTCCACCGAGGCCGGCAACATGATCGTCCGGTTCACCAGGTTCCCACCGTGCTCCATTTGCAGTGCGGACTGCCGCCCGTAGGGTACGGGCGATCGGTGCGGGTTGGGCAACTCTGGCACACAAAGACCGCTGATCATTTCCCGGGTGGCGGACAGGTCCGAACAACTCGGGACAACTCCGGGCGCGACCGCGATCAGGTCGTGGCCGGGGTGATCGGTTGTTCACCCGGTCATGACGAGCGGTCCTCGCCCGGAGTTCCCTACCGCTGACGCTCCGTCACCGGCGTCAGGGGGCGGTGTGCTCGCCGGACGGTCCGGGCGGGCCGTCCAGCGGGCGGCCGACGATGCCGGGCTTGCGCTGCCAGGGGAGCGGGCCGCCGGGGCGGCGGTACTCGATGCCGAGCGCGTCCAGCCGGGGGTAGTGGCCGGCCATCCGGCGCTCGAAGTCCGCGAAGTCGCGGGCGGCCGGGTCGCGCGGCAGGTCGGACCAGGCGACCTCGGCGAACGCGGCCAGCCGCGGGAACGCCTTGTAGTCGACGTCCCGGCCGTCGTTCATGAACTCGGTCCAGAGGTTCGCCTGGGTGCCGATGACGTGCGCGGCGGCGGCCGCGTCGAGCTGCGGCGGGACGGGCTCGAAGCGGTAGACGTCCTCCAGCGTGCGCACCCAGCCGACCGGGACGGGCTCGTCCGCGCCTTCGGCCTGCCGGTGGTCGAGGTAGACGTGCTGCTCGGGGCACATCACCACGTCGTGCCCGGCGTTCGCGGCGGCGATCCCGCCCTCGTAGCCGCGCCACGACGACACGGCCGCGCCGGGGGCCAGGCCGCCCTCCAGGATCTCGTCCCAGCCGATCAGCCGGCGGCCGCGCTCGGCCAGCCAGCGGTCGAAGTGCCGGATGACGTGGCTCTGCAGCTCGAACTCGTCCTTCAGGCCGAGTTCGGCGATCCGGGCCTGGGCGGCGTCGGACTGCTTCCACTGGTCCTTGGGGCACTCGTCGCCGCCGAGGTGGACGAAGGTGGAGGGGAAGATCTCCAGCACCTCCTCCAGCACGTGCTCGTAGAAGCGCAGGGTGGCCTCGGAGGCGTTGAGGATGTTCGCGCTGACGCCCCAGTCGGTCCAGGTGCCGAGCGCGGCGGTGTCGACCACGTCGGTGTTGCCGAGCGCGGGGTAGGCGGCGATGGCGGCCTGGTTGTGGCCGGGCAGGTCGACCTCGGGGACGACGGTGATGTGCCGGGCGGCGGCGTAGGCGACGATCTCGCGCAGGTCGTCCTGGGTGTAGTAGCCGCCGTGCGGCTGGTCGTCGTGCCGGCCGCCGGCCCGGTAGCCGACCATCGAGCGCTCGCGCCAGGCGCCCGCCTCGGTGAGCTTCGGGTAGCGCCGGATCTCGATCCGCCAGCCCTGGTCGTCGGTCAGGTGGAAGTGGAAGACGTTGAGCTTGTGGGCGGCGAGCTGGTCGATGAAGCGCAGCACCCCGGCCTTGGGCATGAAGTGCCGGGAGACGTCCAGCAGGGCGCCGCGCCAGCCGAACCGGGGCGCGTCGCGGATCTCCACCGCGGGGACCGTCCAGTCCGCGCCGGGCAGCGGGGCGCTGCGGTACGCGGCGGGGCCGAGCAGCTGGCGCAGGGTCTGCGCGGCGTGCGCCAGGCCCGCGGCGCTGCCGCCGGTGAGCCGGACGGCGGCGGCGTCGGCGCTCAGCCGGTACTCCTCGGCGCCGAGCTCCGGGTCGAGCGCCAGCCGCAGGTCGCCGTCCTGCCCGGCCGGGGCCGGGTCCAGGTCGAAGCCGGTGGCGGCGGACAGCTCGGCGCGCAGCCGACGGGCGGGGGCCTCGGTGCCGGGGGCGGCGGCGATCCGGGAGCCGGCGTGCAGGACGAAGGGCGGGGCGTCGCTGCGGGCCTGGACGTGCGACGGGGCGGGGATGAGGTCCATGCGCCTCATCCTGCCCCGGACCACCCCGATTGGCATAGACCACTCGGGAGGTGTTCGCGCAGGTCGTGCGCCGTCAGTCCTTCTTGTCGTCCCCGCCGGGGTTGTTCAGCCCGTCGAAGATCTCCTTGCACATCGGGCAGACCGGGTACTTCTTCGGGTCGCGCCCGGGCACCCAGACCTTGCCGCACAGCGCCACCACGGGGGACCCGGAGAGCGCGCTCTCCATGATCTTGTCCTTCTGGACGTAGTGGGCGAAGCGCTCGTGGTCGCCGTCCCCGTGCGACGTCTGCGGGACGGGCTCGACCAGGGTGCCGGTGCCGAGACCGCGCTCGGGCTCAAGAGTGCTCATGGGTGCCAAGTCTATGGGGGCCGCCCGGGACCGGGCCACCGCGCGGGAGGGGCTCCTCGGTCAGTTCAGCAGCGGGTCGTCGGGATAGGTGGCGAGCATCGCCAGCGGCCCGCGCTGGCGGCGCAGCACCTCGCGCCACAGCCGGTCCGGCTCGGCGCAGGAGACGTCCCCCGCCTCACAGTCCACCAGGTGCCAGGCGCCCTCGGCGAGCTCCTCCTCCAGCTGCCCGGGCGACCAGCCCGAGTAGCCGGCGAACACCCGCATCCCGCCGAGCACCCCGGCCAGCACCTCGGGCGGCGCCTCCAGGTCGACCAGGCCGATCGCGCCGTGCACCCGGCGCCAGCCGAGCGGCGCGGCGCCGCTCTCCTCGCCGGGGACGACGGCCACCGCCAGCGCGGAGTCCAGGGCCACCGGCCCGCCCTGGAAGAGCACCGGCGGGTCGCCCGCCAGCGGCGCCCAGCCGTCCAGCACGGCGGCCACGTCCACCGGCGTGGGGCGGTTGAGCACCACCCCGAGCGCGCCCTGGGCGTCGTGGTCGAGCAGCAGGACCACCGACCTGGTGAAGTTCGGGTCGGTCAGCACGGGCGTCGCCACGAGCAGTCGCCCGGTGAGCGAGGGGGCCGCTTCCATGTCTGACATCATGCCCCGTACCGGCCCTCCCCGGACACCCGGCGGACCACTCCGCGGGCCACCCGTCCGGCCCAGTGGCGATGCCGCGGAGCCCTCCGCACAGCATGATCACCATGAGGACACACCGGAACCAATCGCCCACCCCCTACCATCTAGGGGTGGTGAAGGGCCCTTCCCCCAACTCCGCAGCCGAAAACCTCCCCTGCGCACCCGGATTGCGAGAACGATGACCGACGACGTCCTGCTGGTCCACGGCGGAAACCCGCTCGAAGGCGAGATCCAGATCCGCGGCGCCAAGAACCTGGTCCCCAAGGCCATGGTCGCCGCGCTGCTCGGCCAGGGCCCCAGCAGACTGCGCAACGTCCCGGACATCCGGGACGTCAAGGTCGTCCGCGGCCTGCTGCAGCTGCACGGGGTCACCGTCCGCACCGGCGACGAGGACGGCGAGCTGATCCTCGACCCCTCGCACGTGGAGTCCGCCAACGTCGCGGACATCGACGCGCACGCCGGCTCCTCGCGCATCCCGATCCTGTTCTGCGGCCCGCTGCTGCACCGGCTCGGGCACGCCTTCATCCCGGGCCTGGGCGGCTGCGACATCGGCGGCCGGCCGGTCGACTTCCACTTCGAGGTGCTGCGCCAGTTCGGCGCGACCATCGAGAAGCACCCGCAGGGCACCTACCTGGTCGCCGCCCAGCGACTGCGCGGCACCAAGATCGAGCTGCCCTACCCGTCGGTCGGCGCGACCGAGCAGGTGCTGCTGACCGCGGTGCTCGCCGAGGGCGTCACCGAGCTGCGCAACGCCGCGATCGAGCCGGAGATCGTCGACCTGATCTGCGTGCTGCAGAAGATGGGCGCGATCATCTCGCTGGGCACCGACCGCACCATCCTGGTCACCGGCGTGGACGAGCTGGACGGCTACACCCACCGGGCGCTGCCGGACCGCCTGGAGGCGGCCTCCTGGGCGTGCGCGGCGCTGGCCACCAAGGGCGACATCTACGTCCGGGGCGCCGAGCAGATCCCGATGATGACCTTCCTGAACACCTTCCGGAAGGTCGGCGGCGCCTACGAGATCGACGACGCGGGCATCCGGTTCTGGCACCCGGGCGGCGAGCTCAAGGCGATCGCCCTGGAGACCGACGTGCACCCGGGCTTCCAGACCGACTGGCAGCAGCCGCTGGTGGTGGCGCTGACCCAGGCCACCGGCCTGTCGATCGTGCACGAGACGGTGTACGAGTCGCGGCTGGGCTTCACCGGGGCGCTGAACCAGATGGGCGCGCACATCCAGCTCTACAGCGAGTGCCTGGGCGGCACCCCGTGCCGGTTCGGGGCGCGCAACTTCATGCACTCCGCGGTGGTCTCCGGCCCGTCCAAGCTGATGGGCGGCGAGCTGGTCATCCCGGACCTGCGGGGCGGCTTCTCGTACCTGATCGCGGCGCTGGCCGCCGAGGGCACCTCCACGGTGCACGGCATCGACCTGATCAACCGCGGCTACGAGAACTTCATGGACAAGCTGCGCGACCTGGGCGCGCACATCGAGCTGCCCTCGGAGGCCGAGGCGCCCGAGGTCCGGCTGACCGCCTGAGCGCGGCGGGCCGGAAAGCCGGTGGCCGGCCTCCCCGGGGGGAGGCCGGCCACCGGTGCGTTCAGCGGCGGGGGGTCACTTGCCCTTCGCGGCTTCCTTCAGCTTCGAGCCGGCGCTCACCTTGACGCTGTAGCCCTCGGCGATCTGGATGGGCTCGCCGGTCTGCGGGTTGCGGGCGGTGCGGGCGGCGCGCAGGGTGCGCTCGAAGGTCAGGAAACCGGGGATGGTGACCTTCTCGTCGCCCTTGGCGACGACCTCGCCGGTGATCTCGGCGAAGGCGGCCAGCACGGCGTCGGCGTCCTTGCGGGTCACCTCGGCGCGCTCGGCCAGCGCGGCCACCAGCTCACTGCGGTTCATGTGTACTCCTGTGGTCTGTTGCTCTGCCGTGCGCGGAGGCATGGCCGGTCCGCGCGACGGTGCTCGTTCAGGCGAGGGGTTGGTCAGGGGCCGGGCTCGCACCTCGAAGCGCCGCAAACTGCCCGCCCGGGTACGAATCCTGCCTTGACCGGCACTGAGAAAGCCAATCGGGAACCGGCGTGGTTGACCCGAACAGCGCCCGCCGGACGGAGGTGTGACGCTCCGTCGGCTCCGGGGTGGCCGGAGCGGGCGGCGGCCGGGACGACACGCCGTGGCGCAACTGGGGACGTACCGTACTTGTCGGACACGCCACCCCGTCGCAGGGCTACCGTACGCCCTGGCACCGACAAGCCCAAACACACCCCTTGCCCTTGTGTCGCAAGGGCTCCGCGCGGTTCGCCGCGAGCGGGGCCCGGCGGGCGGACCGGGCCCCCTCCGGGCTCAGAACCGAACGGCCGGGAAAGTGCCGGTGTCGAGCGTCCCGACGATGCCCGCGGTGGGCCTCTCCGGGGCGGCCTCCGCGTCGCCCCGGGCGGCCACCGCGGCGTCCCGGACGGCCGCCGCGACGGTCTTGGCCACCCCCGGGTGGAAGACGCTGGGGATGATGTAGTTGGGGTTCAGCTCCTCGTCGGTGACGGTGGTGGCCAGCGCCCGGGCGGCGGCCAGCATCATCTCGGTGTCCACGCTGGCGCTCTGCGCGTCCAGCAGGCCGCGGAAGACGCCCGGGAAGACCAGCACGTTGTTGATCTGGTTCGGGAAGTCGCTGCGGCCGGTGGCGACCACCGCGGCGGTCTGCCGGGCCACCGCCGGGTCGACCTCCGGGTCGGGGTTGGCCAGCGCGAAGACGACCGCGTCCTTGGCCATGGTGGCCAGGTCGTCGCCGTCCAGCACGTTCGGGGCGGAGACGCCGATGAACACGTCGGCGTCGGCCACCGCCTCCTTGAGGGTGCCGGTGCGGCCGGAGCGGTTGGTGTTCTCGGCGATCCAGCGCAGGCTGTCGTTCAGGTCGTCGCGGCCGCGGTGGACCACGCCGCGGACGTCCGCCACGGTGGCGTGCTCGACGCCCGCGGCCATCAGCAGCTTGAGGATCGCGGTGCCCGCGGCGCCGGCGCCGCTCATCACCACCCGGATCTCGCCGATCTCCTTGCCGACCACCTTCAGCGCGTTGGTCAGCGCGGCCAGCACCACGATCGCGGTGCCGTGCTGGTCGTCGTGGAAGACCGGGATGTCCAGCGCCTCGCGCAGCCGGGCCTCGATCTCGAAGCAGCGCGGCGCCGAGATGTCCTCCAGGTTGATGCCGGCGAAGCCCGGCGCGATCGCCTTGACGATCGCCACGATCTCGTCGGCGTCCTGGGTGTCCAGGCAGAGCGGCCACGCGTCGATGCCCGCGAACCGCTTGAACAGCGCCGCCTTGCCCTCCATCACCGGCAGCGCGGCCTTCGGGCCGATGTTGCCCAGGCCCAGCACGGCCGAGCCGTCGGTGACCACCGCGACGCTGTTGCGCTTGATGGTCAGCCGGCGGGCGTCCTCCGGGTTCTCCGCGATCGCCATGCAGACCCGGGCCACGCCGGGGGTGTAGATCATGCTCAGGTCGTCGCGGTTGCGGATCGGCAGCTTCGAGGACATCTCGATCTTGCCGCCGAGGTGCATCAGGAAGGTGCGGTCGGAGACCTTGCCGATGCTCACGCCGTCGATGGTGCGGAGCTTCTCGACGATCTCCTGGCCGTGCGCGACCGAGGAGGCCGCCACCGTGACGTCGATCCGCAGCGCCTCCAGGCCGGAGGCCGTGACGTCGAGACCGGTGACCGAACCGCCGGAGGACTCCACCGCGGTGGTGATCGAGCTCACCGCGTTGCCGGTGGCCGGGACCTCCAACCGGACCGTGATCGAGTTCGAGACACTGGGCACCGTCGCCATCGACGTCCTTCTTCCTGAATCAACAAACTGTTGAAGTTCCATGCCGCTCGGCATGCTAGACCTCGATGGTCGCACCGACCAAGGGTCCGCCAGAAATAACGTGCGCGGAGTGTGCGGACCCGACAAACCGGCCGGAGCGGGACGCGGCCTCCTTGCCCGTCGGCACGGATGCGTTACATTGGAACGGCACCGGCTCGATCCAAGCCCCCGGGCCCAACCTTCGTCCCTTCGAGGGACCACTTGCCGCGAGGCGAGCATGGCGGGCCGGTGTTCAACGTGGCGGAGGCCCCCACCCGACGGGTGGGGGCCTCCGTGCTGCCCGGCTACTTCAGCAGCGCGGGGACGCCCGCGGCGTCCGGCAGGTCGTCCGGGCCGGACAGCACGGTCAGCCGCTGGGTGGCCCGGGTCAGCGCCACGTACAGCACCCGCAGGCCCGCCTCCGACTCGCCCGCGATGCCGGTCGGGTCGGCCACCACCGTGGCGTCGTACTCCAGGCCCTTGGCCTCCAGGCTGCCCAGCGCCACCACCCGCCCGCCCAGGCCCTCGGCCCAGCCCGCCGCCTCGGCCCGGCGGTCCATCGGGACCACCACCGCGACGGTGCCGTCCACCTCGGCCAGCAGCCGCTCCAGCTCCGCCCGGGCCGCCGCGCCGAACGCCGCCGGGTCCGGCTCGCGGACCGCCGCGAACCGCGGGTGCGCGCCGGTGGCCCGCACCGCGCTCGGCGACGGGGTCCCCGGAGCGGCCAGCTCCAGCACCTTCGCCGCCACCTCGGCGATCTCCGCCGGGTTGCGGTAGTTCACCGTCAGCGTGTGCCGGCGGCGCGGCTTGCCCGCCAGCACCTCGTCCATCGCCGCCTGCGCCTCCTGCGGGAACGGCCAGGACGACTGCGCCGGGTCGCCGACGATCGTCCAGGTCGCCATCCGGGAGCGGCGCCCGACCATCCGCCACTGCATCGGCGTCAGGTCCTGCGCCTCGTCGACGATCACGTGCGCGTACTCCCGGCGCTCCTCCGGGACGCGCTCGCGCCGGCGGTACGTCCGCTCGCCGTACGTGGTGACCTCGTCCAGGCCGGTGAGCGCGTCCACCGCGTCCACCTCGCGGACCTTCGGGCGGGCCGGCTCGCCGAGCAGCACCTGGAGCTCGTCCACCAGCGCCACGTCGTGCGCCGACAGGGCGCCCGCGCCGCGCTCGTCCAGGTGCCGCCAGGACGCCGCGAGCAGCCGGGCCTCCTCCGGGGTGACCGCGCGGCGGGCGATCCGGTTGGTGTGCCGGTGCTGCCGGAGGGTGGCCAGCACCCGGCGCGGGGTGACGGCGGGCCACCAGGCGTCCAGGAAGTCCAGGAACACCGCCTCGTCGGAGACGTACTCGTCGAAGGACTCGCGCTCCTCCTGGCGCTGCTCGCGCTCGGCGTACGTGTTCGGCTTCGGCAGGTCGCGCACCGCCTCCGACCAGAGCGCGTCCAGCAGCAGGCGGCGGGCCCGCGGGCGCAGCAGGTTCAGCGGCGTGCCGCCGCCGCCCACCACGTTGCCGCGCACCGCCTTCAGCTGGCCCGCGTCCAGCCGCAGCGCCCGGCCCCGGGCGAAGACCCGCAGCTCGGCGGGAGCGCCCAGCTCCAGGGCCCCCCGGGCGGCCCGGCGCAGCAGCTGCACCATCCGCGCCGAGCCCTTGATCCGGGCCACCTCCGGGCTGTCGTACCGGGACGCCTCGATCCCGTCGACCAGGCTGCCGACCGCGCGGATCGCCACCTGGCCCTCCTCGCCCAGCGAGGGCAGCACGCCCTCGGTGTACGAGACCAGCAGCGGGGTGGGGCTGACCACCAGGATGCCGCCCGCGTACCGGCGGCGGTCCTGGTAGAGCAGGAACGCGGCCCGGTGCAGGGCGACGGCGGTCTTGCCGGTGCCGGGGCCGCCGGTGACCAGGGTCGCGCCCGCGGCGGGCGCCCGGATCACCTCGTCCTGCTCCTTCTGGATCGAGGAGACGATGTCGCGCATCGAGTGGCCGCGGGCCCGGCCCAGCGTCGCCATCAGCGCGCCGTCGCCGACCACGGCGAGCTCCTCGCCGTCCAGCGTCGGCGCCAGGTCGGGACGGAGCAGGTCGTCCTCGACGCCGATCACCTTCCGGCCCTTGGACCGGATCACCCGGCGCCGGACCACCCGGCCGGGCTCCAGCGGCGTCGCCCGGTAGAACGGCGCGGCGGCCGGGGCCCGCCAGTCGATCACCAGCGGGCCGTACTCGGCGTCCAGGACGCCCAGGCGGCCGATGTGCAGGCTCTCGGCGACGGCCGGGTCGGCCGGGTCCAGCGGAGTCTGGGACGGGATTCCGTGCTCCTCCGGCGCGTCGGCCTGCTGGAGGTCGATCCGGCCGAACAGGAAGTCCTCGAACTCGTTGTTCAACCGCTGCAGGTGGGCACCGGCCCGGTACACCTGCGCGTCGCGCTCGGCGAGCGCGCCGGGGGTGCCGACCTGCACCCGCTTGGCGGCGTCCTCCAGGATGTACTCGGCCTCGGCCAGCTTCTCCTCCAACCGCCGGTAGACGGTGTCGAGATGCCGCTGCTCCCCGGCGATCTCGCGGTCGCGGACAGTGTCGGATCGGTGCTCGGTAGAACCGTGCGCGCCCAAGGAGCCCCCAAAGGTGCGGAGAAAAAGGCGGACGGAAGATCCTACAGGGAACCGGGTGCCGCTCCGAACGGCGGGGCGGGGCGGGCGGGGAGCGGGCGGGGAGCGGGCGGGGGCGGGGGCCCGGGCCTCAGTGGTCGAGGGTCAGCCGGTACCCCCGCTTGACGACGGTGGTGATCAGCCGGGGCGCGCCGAGCGCCTGGCGCAGGCGCGCCATCGCGGTCTCCACGGCGTGCTCGTCGCCGCCGCTGCCGGGCAGGGCGCGGAGCAGGTCGGCCCGGGGGACGACCCAGCCGGGGTGGCGGGCCAGGGTGCGCAGCAGGGCCATGCCGGCCGGGGGGACGGGGCGCAGCCGACCGTCGACCAGGGCGGCCTGGCCGCGCAGTTCGAGCAGGTGGCCGGCCACCCGGAGCGGGCGGGCCCGGCCGGGCAGCGCCGCGGTGAGGGTCTGCACCATCGCGCCCAGGCGCATCCGCTCGGGCCAGACGGTCGGGACGTCGAGCGCGTCGAGCGGGGCGGAGGTGACCGGGCCGACGCAGACCGCGAGGACGTCGCGGCGCAGGGCGTGCAGCAGTTCCTCGGTGCGGCCGCGCTGGGCGGCCCGCTCCAGCAGGCTGATCGCGGCGGGGGCGGAGGTGAAGGTGACGGCGTCGAGCGCGCCGGCGCAGGTCGCGTCGAGCAGGCGGTCGAGCGGGCCGAGGTCGACGGGCGGGAGCCAGCGGTAGACCGGGACCTCGACGACCTCGGCCCCGGCGGCGCGCAGCGACTCGACGAAGCCGGGCAGCGGGGCGCCGTGCAGCTGGACGGCGATCCGGCGGCCGTCGACGCCCTGGTCGAGCAGGTGGGAGAGCACCTCGGCGGAGGACTCGGTGGCCGCGGAGAAGGACTCGCGCAGCCCGGCGGCCCGGATCGCGCCCTTGGCCTTGGGGCCGCGGGCGAGCACCGCGGCGTGGCCGAGCGCCTCGCGCAGCTCGTCGCCCAGGTCCCAGCCCTCGGCGGCCTCCAGCCAGCCGCGGAAGCCGATGCCGGTGGTGGCGACCGCCAGGTCGGGCGGGTCGGCGATCAGCGCCCGGGTGGCGGTGTGCAGTTCGGTGTCGTCGGCGAGCGGGACGATCCGCAGGGCGGGGGCGCGCAGCACGCTGGCGCCGCGGCGCTGGAGGAGGGCGGCGAGTTCGTCGGCGCGGCGGGCGGCGGTGATGCCGACGGTCCAGCCCGCGAGCGGGCCGGCCTCGGTGCTCTCGGCGGTCCCGGCGGTCCCGGGTCCGTCCGGCTGGCGTCGGTTCGGGTCGGCCATGCGGTGTCGTCCTTAGCTGCGCGGCCCGGGTGTCCTGGCTGGGGACGGGCCGCGGTCGGGTGGGTGATCAATCGTGTCCGGTCGCGGTGTCACCCCCGGGTCGCTCCGATTACCGGCGTGTTTCGCCGCTGGTCGGAGCGGCCCCGGGGCGGGGCGGCCCCGGGGCGGGGGTGGCCCCGGGGCGGGGGTGGCCCCGGGGGCCGGGGGTCAGACCCGCGCGAGGGCGGCGGCGTCGCCGGCGGCGGCGGGGGTGCCGGCGGGGCGGCGGAGGTACACCGTCCAGGTGAGGGCGGAGCAGACCGCGTAGGCGGCCAGGAAGGAGGCGAAGGCCGGGGTGCCGGACCCGGCGACCAGGAAGGACTGCCGGAAGGCCAGGTTGATGAACAGCCCGCCGAGGGCGCCGACCGCGCCGATCACGCCGATCGCGGAGCCGGACATCCGCCGGGACCAGGCGGCGGCCTCCTCGGCGGTGGCCCCGGCGGCGATCCGGTCCTGGGCCTTGGCGTCGAAGATGCCGGGGATCATCTTGTAGGTGGAGCCGTTGCCCAGCCCGGCGAGGGCGAACAGGGCGACGAACCCGGCCAGGAAGACCGGCAGCGAGCGGATCGACGAGGCGTAGGTGACCACGCTCGCGGCGGCGGCCATCGCGGCGAAGTTCCACAGCGTGATCCGGGCGCCGCCGAACCGGTCGGCGAGCTTCCCGCCGAGCGGGCGGACCACCGAGCCCAGCAGCGGGCCGAGGAAGGTCAGCTGGGCGGCCTGGAGCGGGGTGCGGCCGAACTGGTTCTGCAACACCAGGCCGAAGGCGAAGGAGAAGCCGATGAAGGAGCCGAAGGTGCCGACGTACAGCACCGACATCAGCCAGGTGTGCCGCTCCCGGACGACCGCGGCCAGCGAGCGGGTGTCGGACCGCACCGGGGCCAGGTTGTCCATGAACAGGGCAGCGCACAGCGCGGCGAGCACGATCAGCGGCAGGTAGACGCCGAGGACGATCCGCGGGTGCCCGGCCCCGGCCCAGGCGATCACGCCGAGCGCGACCAGTTGGATGACGGGCACCCCGATGTTGCCGCCGCCCGCGTTGAGGCCCAGCGCCCAGCCCTTGTGCCGGGCCGGGTAGAAGGCGTTGATGTTGGTCATCGAGGAGGCGAAGTTGCCGCCGCCGAACCCGGTGAGCGCCGCGACCAGCATGAACGCGGTGTACGAGGTGCCGGGGTGCATCACGTACCCGGCGGCCAGGGTGGGCAGCAGGAGCAGCAGCGCGGAGACCACCGTCCAGTTCCGGCCGCCGAACCGGGCGACCGCGACGGTGTAGGGGATTCGGACGAAGGAGCCGACCAGGGTGGGCATCGCGACCAGGAAGAACTTCCCGGCCGGGTCGATGCCGTACTCCTTGCCCATGAAGAGCACCATCACCGACCACAGGCTCCAGATCGAGAAGCCGACGTGCTCGGAGAGCACCGAGAAGGCGAGGTTGCGGCGGGCGGTGCGGCGGCCGGTGGCCTCCCAGAACGCGGTGTCCTCCGGGTCCCAGCGCTGGATCCAGCGGCCGCCCGTCCTGCCGCGCGTGGTGGTGCCGTCCATGGGCTGCTCCTTCGCGTTCCGTTGCCCTGTGCCACTGACGCTAGGAGTCCACGATTTCGGAACCGTTGTGCGGTGTGAAGGGTGCGGAACCGTCCTCTCACCCGGGGCGGGGCGGGGGTGTGAGGGGCCCGGAACGCACGAGAGCCGCCCTCCGGGCGGAGGGCGGCTCTGCGGTGCACATGGGGCGGTGGAGATGCCGGGAATCGAACCCGGGTCCAGTGAAGTGGATTCAGGACTTCTCCGAGCGCAGTCCGCTGTGATTTTCTCGGCCCTGGCAGTCACGCGGACAAGCCGCCAACAGGCCCAGCCACTGTTTGGTTTCCCCGCCACCCCCGTGGCCCGGGTGGCGGGTTGAGTTCCCTAGATTATGCCAGGATCCGGGTCGGGAACGCCCCGGGCTGACACCCATTCACTTTCGCAGATCAGGCTGCGAGAGCGAACTGCTGGGAATCGCGCTTAGAGTTGGCGATTATTTTTTTGCGACAGGTGGTTAACGAGATCATTGCCGCGTTCCTCGGCTCGCTTCTCCTGTTTCGACTGTCACTGTCGAAACCGATCATCCCCATGTTGTGTTGAGAAACAGCGCCGGCGGGCGGGCCTGCCGGGTGGTGCGCTGCCATAGTACTCAACCCGCGCGTCAAGGGTCCAGCGCATTAACGGTCGGCGCGTGTTCGGCGCGGGACCGGCGTGGGTCCGCGCCGGTCCGCGCCGGTCAGTTCGCGCCGGGCAGGCCGGTCCGCTGGGCCAGCCAGGGCAGCGCCAGCCTGAAGCCCGCGGCGCCGAACTGCCAGTCGTGCTTGCCGGGGTGCACCTCCACCTTGGTGGCCAGGCCGGCCTGCCGGGCGGCCCGGTCCAGGGCCTGGGCGTTCTCCAGGTGCTTGCCGCCCTCGTCGGCGCCGACCAGGAAGTAGCCGCCGGAGCCGCGGTAGGTGTCCTTCCCGGCCCGGCCGAGGACGGTCAGCGGGTCGTGCGCCTCCCAGGCGGCGGCGTCCCCGCCGTACAGGCCGTCGACGGTGGCCTGCCGGCCGCCGAGGTTGGGGCCGAGGTCGCCGGAGATGTCGACGAAGTGGCCGAACACCTCGGGGTGCACCACGCCCAGGTCGACCGCGCAGGTGCCGCCCATCGACCAGCCGACCACGGCCCAGGAGCGCGGGTCGGTGGCGGTGCCGAAGGTCCGGGCGACGTACGGCGGGACGTCCTTGACCAGGTGGTCCTCGGCGTTGCCGTGCTTGCCGTTGACGCACTCGGTGTCGGTCTTGAAGTCCCCGGTGGCGTCCGCCATCACCAGCACCGGGGCGTAGCCGTTGTGGGCGGCGGCGTACGCGTCGGCGGTCTCGACCGCCGCGCCGGCCCGGATCCAGTTGTCGGGGGCGGCGAACTGGCCGCCGATCATCTCGACCACCGGCAGCTTGGGCCGGGCCTTGCTGCGGAACCAGGCCGGCGGCAGGTAGACCAGTTCGCGGCGGTGCTTGAAGCCGCTCGGCTCGGCGGGGACGTCCACCGCGACCACCCGGCCCTCGGTGGCCCGGCCGACGGTGGCCAGGGCCTCCTCCAGGGTCATCTGCTGCGGCACCGGGGCGTCGGACAGGTCGCCGACCGCCGCCTCCACGTCCGGGTAGTAGCCGGTGGAGATGTTGATCGAGTTGGCCGCGCACAGCAGGGACATCGCCACCGCCACCGGGACGGCGGCCAGGTTCCACCAGCGGGAGCGGCGCACCCCGGCGGCCAGCCCGCCCAGGCCCAGCAGGGCGCAGCACACCCAGAGCCAGAGGCCGGGCGGCAGCGGGTCCTGGATGTCGCCGAACGCCAGCACCAGCAGCGCGGCCAGCCCGGTGCCGGCGGCGGCCCCGCCGACCACCCAGGGCAGCCGGCGGCGGACCCAGAACGGGCTGACTCTGAACAGCGCCGCCGCGACCGCCACCACGGCCAGTATGCGGAAGGTCCACGGCAGCCAGCCACTCAACAGCGAGATGTCCACCCGGAGATGATACGGAGACGCTCCATCACGCCGGTTGGCCGGGCCCCGTCAGGCGCTTGACGGCGGATCAGCCCTGGCCGGAGCGGCGGCGGGCGGCCGCCACCGCGCGGTCCGACTCGCGGCGGTCCTGGCGCTCGCGCAGGGTCTGCCGCTTGTCGTAGAGCTTCTTGCCGACGGCGAGGGCGAGTTCGAGCTTGGCGCGGCCGTCCTTGAAGTACAGCGACAGCGGGACGAGCGTGTGGCCGCTCTCCTTCGCCTTGGACTCGATCTTGCGGATCTCCATCTTGTGCAGCAGCAGCTTGCGCTTGCGCCGCGCCGAGTGGTTGGTCCAGGTGCCCTGGGCGTACTCGGGGATGAAGACGTTGTCGATCCAGGCCTCGCCGCCCTGGATGTACGCGTAGCCGTCGACCAGGTTGGCCCGGCCCTCGCGCAGCGACTTGACCTCGGTACCGGTGAGCACCATGCCGCACTCGTAGGTGTCGAGAATGGTGTACTCGTGCCGCGCCTTCTTGTTCTGCGCGACCAGCTTCTTGCCCGTTTCCTTTGCCATAGCCCGGCCATTCTCGCACTTCGGCGGCGGACGCGGCAGCCCCTTTACGGCGCGGCGGGCGCGGGCGGCGCGGAAGGCGCCTCGTCGGGGGCGGAGCCGCGCAGCCCGGCGAGCACCTTGAGGGCGAGCGCCTGCGGGTCCTCGCCGGCGGCCGGCACGTCGGGCTGGACGCCGGTGCCGTCCGGGGAGCGGCCGGCCGGGGTCTGGTAGCGGCCGACGGTGAGCTCCAGCACGGAGCCGTCGGCGAGCCGGCTGGGCTGCTGGACGGTGCCCTTGCCGAAGGTGCGGCTGCCGACCAGGACGGCCCGGCCGCGGTCCTGGAACGCGCCGGCCAGCAGTTCGGCGGCGCTCATGGTGCCGCCGTCGACCAGCACCACCAGCGGGACGGCGGTGTCGCCGCCCGGGGCGGAGGTCAGTTCGCGGTGCTCGCCGTGCACCTGGTAGCTGGCCACCGGCCCGCCGTCGAGGAACACCGAGGCGGTGCCGACGGCCTCGCCGACCAGTCCGCCGGAGTTGCCGCGCAGGTCGAGCACCACGCCCCGGGAGCCGGCCGCGGCGGCCCGCACCTGGTCGGCGACGCCCTCGGTGAAGGCGTGCACGGCGATCCGGACCACCCCGGGCGCCGGGTGCGCGACCTCGACCTCGCGGGTGGACAGCTCGGCCCGGGTCAGGGTGAGTTGGCGCACCGGCCCGGCCGCGTCCCGGACGCCCACCGCGACCGCGCTGCCGGCCGGGCCGCCGCGCAGCCGGGAGACCAGTTCGGTGACCGGCAGCTGCTCGGCGGCGGCGCCGTCCACGGTGACCAGCAGCTCGCCGGGCGCGATGCCGGCCCGGGCGGCGGGCGAGCCGGGCGCCACCTCGGCGACCAGGGTGGGCCCGCCGGCCTCCCGGTCCACGCTCAGCCCGACGCCCGCGTACCGGCCGCCGGTGAGGTCGGCGTACTGCTGCGGGCTCAGGTAGGCCGCCCAGCGGTCGCCGCTGGCGCCGACCAACTGCCTGGCCTGCTGCGGGGTGAGGTCCGCCCCCGCCAGGTCGGCGGCGGGCGGCAGTCCCTCGGACGACGAGGGGGCCCGGAGCGAGCCGTCCGGCTCCCCCCAGGCCCCCGAGGCGGCTCCGGCGAACAGCACCGCGCCGAACACCAGGCCGAGCGTCATCCCCTGGCGTACCCGCGGTGCAGTCGGCATGGGCCCGATTCTAGTGCCGCGGCGGGCGGTTGGGCCTGTGACGCCGACGACCCGTCAGACCTTCAGGTACTTGCGCAGGGTGAAGAACGCGGCCACGCCCGCCATCGCCATGCCGACCACGACCAGCAGCGGGATCACCGCCAACACCGAGGACAGGCCGATGAAGTGGATGAACGCCACCTTCTTGGCCAGCCACTCCTGGACGAAGAAGTGGCCGCCCAGCAGCAGCGCCGAGGCCAGCGCCGAGCCGAGCAGCGCGGCGAACGCGGCCTCCGCGATGAACGGCATCTGCACGTAGAAGTTGGACGCGCCGACCAGCCGCATGATGCCGGTCTCGCGGCGGCGGCTGAACGCGGACACCCGGACGGTGTTGACGATCAGCAGCAGCGCGACGAACAGCATCAGCACCATGATCACGAACGCCGCGGTCTGCAGGCCGCGCAGCAGGCCGAACAGGTTCTCCAGGATCTTCCGCTGGTCCTCGACCGACTTCACGCCCGGCTTGCCGGCGAAGGCGCTCTGGATCACGTCGAACCGGGTCGGGTCGTTCAGCTTGACCCGCCAGGACTGCGGCATGGAGTCCGGACCGACCGCCGCCAGCAGCGGGTTGTCCGGGTTGCTGTCCTTGAAGTGCTTGAACGCTTCCTGCGAGTTCTCGAAGGTGTAGCTCTGCACCAGCGGCATCTTCGCCAGGCCGTCCTTGACCGCCTGGATCTGGTCCTGGGTCGCCTCGCCGTCCGCGCACTGCGGCGAGTTGTGCTCCGCCTTGGTGCAGAAGTAGATGCTGACCTCGACCTTGTCGTACCAGTAGTCCTTCATGGAGTTGACCTGGTCGCGGACCAGCAGCGAGGCACCGGCGAGGGCGAGCGACAGCGCGACACTGACCACGACGGCGATGGTCATGGTCAGGTTGCGGCGGAGACCGACGCCGATCTCCGACAGAACGAACTGGGCGCGCATGCTTCTCTCTTCTAGCTCTGGTAGCCGTAGACGCCGCGGGCCTGGTCACGGACCAGCAGGCCCTTGTCGAGCTCGATGACGCGCTTGCGCATCTGGTCGACGATGGCCTGGTCGTGGGTCGCCATCAGCACGGTGGTGCCGGTCCGGTTGATGCGGTCGAGCAGCTTCATGATGCCGACCGAGTTCTGCGGGTCGAGGTTGCCGGTGGGCTCGTCGGCGATCAGCAGCATCGGGCGGTTCACGAACGCCCGGGCGATCGCCACGCGCTGCTGCTCACCACCGGACAGCTCGCCGGGCATCCGGTCCTCCTTGCCGCCGAGGCCGACCAGGTCGAGCACCTCGGGCACCACCTTGTTGATGGCGCTCTTCGGCTTGCCGATGACCTCCAGGGCGAACGCCACGTTCTGCCCCACCGTCTTGTTCGGCAGCAGGCGGAAGTCCTGGAAGACCGTGCCCAGTTGGCGCCGCATGTGCGGCACCTTCCAGTTCGAGAGCTTGCCCAGGTCCTTGCCCAGCACGTGCACCGCACCGGTGGACGGGCGCTCCTCGCGCAGGCACAGGCGCAGGAACGTCGACTTGCCCGAACCCGACGAGCCCACCAGGAAGACGAACTCGCCCTTCTCGATCTCCAGCGAGACGTTGTCCAGGGCCGGACGGTTCTGCTTGGGATAGGTCTTGGAGACGTTGTCGAATCTGATCACGGCTGCATCACGGGGGCCATCCTAGGTGGATCGGAGCCAGTGACCTTACGCGATGCCCAACCGCACCCGCAGTCGCGGGGCGCGTACTGAACGTGGTTTCGTCAGGTGTTGTTCGGGTTCGCCCCGGAAATTGCGAGGTACGTCACAGATCGATAACCCTTCTCCTCCGGGAGCCGAGGGGTACGGAACCTGGCAGAGTGGTAAGCAGTCGGAACCGAATCCGCCTCCGGCGCGTTGGCTATGCAGCAAGGAGGAGATCGCATGACCTGCGACCAACTGGTGTGCGCCAACTGCAACGGCCGCGTGATCGACGGCCGCTGCCCGGTGTGCCGCGCCAACCGGGCCCGGCTCCAGCAGGAGCCGCACGGGCCGTTCGCGACGCTCAATCCCGCGGTGCTGCTGGGCCTGCTGTTCGTCGCGGTGCTCATGCTGGCCCTGCTGCTGCGCTGACCCCGAACGCCGAGCAAGAAGGGAGGGGCCCCACCGCCACGGCGGTGGGGCCCCTCCCGTTACTCGGACGTGCTCAGCTCTCGCGCTGCTTGCGCCACCGGATGCCGGCTTCGATGAAGCCGTCGATGTCCCCGTCCAGCACGCCCTGCGGGTTGCCGACCTCGTACTCGGTGCGCAGGTCCTTGACCATCTGGTACGGGTGCAGGACGTAGGAGCGCATCTGGTTGCCCCAGGACGAGCCGCCGTCCTTGAGCGCGTCCATCGCGGCGCGCTCCTCCTGGCGGCGGCGCTCCAGCAGCTTGGCCTGGAGGACGTTCATCGCCGAGGCCTTGTTCTGGATCTGGGAGCGCTCGTTCTGGCAGGAGACCACGATGCCGGTCGGCAGGTGGGTGATCCGGACCGCGGAGTCGGTGGTGTTGACGCCCTGGCCGCCGGGGCCGGAGGCGCGGTAGACGTCGATCCGCAGGTCGCCCTCGTCGATGTCGACGTGGTCGGAGGTCTCGACGACGGGGAGCACCTCGACGCCGGCGAAGGAGGTCTGGCGGCGGCCCTGGTTGTCGAACGGGGAGATCCGCACCAGGCGGTGGGTGCCCTGCTCGACCGAGAGGGTGCCGTAGGCGTAGGGGGCCTTGACGGTGAAGGTCGCGGACTTGATGCCGGCCTCTTCGGCGTACGAGGTGTCGTAGACCTCGGTCGGGTACCCGTGCCGCTCGGACCAGCGCAGGTACATCCGCATCAGCTGCTCGGCGAAGTCGGCGGCGTCGACGCCGCCGGCCTCGGCGCGGATGTTGACCAGGGCCTCGCGGGCGTCGTACTCGCCGGAGAGCAGGGTGCGCACCTCCAGCTCCTCGACGGCCTTCTTGACCGACACCAGCTCGGCCTCGGCCTCGACGCGGGTGTCCGCATCGTCCTCGGCCTCGGCCAGTTCGAACAGGACGCCCAGGTCCTCGACCCGGCCGCGCAGGGTCTCGAACTTGCGCAGTTCGCCCTGGAGGAAGGAGAGCCGGCTGGTGACCTTCTGTGCGTTCGCGACGTCGTCCCACAGGGTGGGGGCGGCTGCCTCCTCCTCCAGGGTCGCGATGTCGGCCCGGATCTTGTCCAGGTCGAGGACGGCCTCGATCGACGCCATGGTCGAGTCGAGGTTCTTGAGCTCTTCGGAAGGATCGACGGCTGCCACGCCTCAAGGGTAATGGTTCCGCGGGGGGGCTCGGCTACAACCGGGGGTACCAGGTGGTGCGCACCGCCGCGGAGGGGCCCGCGGGGGGCTCGGCGGCGAAGGCCGTCCACGCGGCGGCGGCGCCCGCCAGCAGCAGGACGACGGCGATCAGCACGGCCAGGGTGCGGCGGCGGCGGATCATCTGGGCCCGGGTGCGGCGGTGCGGGCCGGAGCCGGGGCGGTCGCGCTGGGCCCGGGACTCCTCGGCGTAGGAGGCCAGCTCCCGGGCGGAGGGGCGGCGCAGGCTGGTGTGGGTGTCCCGGGTGGAGTCGGGCTGCGGGCCGGGCACCAGCGGGACGGCGGGGCCGCGGCGGCGGCGGTGGGCGCCGCCGCCGGCGAGGGCGTCGCTCTCGGCGTAGACCGCCTCGCCGGGGGTGGGCACCTCCTCGGCGGCGGCGCGCTGGGCGGGCACCGCGAGCGGGCCGAGGCCGGCCAGCTCGGGGAGCAGGGCGCGCAGCCGGGCGGCCAGCTCGGCGGCGCGCAGCCGGGCGGCGGGGGCCTTGGCCAGGCACTCGGAGATGATCCGCCACAGGCCGTCCGGCATGCCCTCGACCGGGGGGACGTTCTCGGTGACGTGCCGGCGCAGCACCGCGCCGGTGTGGCCGCCGCCGAACGGGGTGGCGCCGGTGAGCAGCTCGTACAGCACGGTGGCGGTGGCGTAGATGTCGACGGCGGCGCGCGGCTCCAGGCCCTCGATGATCTCGGGGGCGAGGTAGTCGGGGGTGCCGATGATCCGGGTGGCCCGGGTGCGGCGGGGGGCGTCGACCAGGCGGGCGATGCCGAAGTCGGTGAGCTTGGCGCGCGGGGCGCCGCCGGGGCCGGGCGGGGCGGCGAGGTCGAGCAGGACGTTCTCCGGCTTGACGTCGCGGTGCACGATGCCGGCCGCGTGCGCGGCGGCCAGGCCGTCGGCGACGTCGGCGATCACCGAGGCGGCGACCAGCGGGCTGAGCACGCCGTCGCGCTCCAGCCGGGTGCGCAGGTCGCTGCCCTGGACCAGGTCCATCACCAGGGCGAGGTCACTGCCGTCGACCACCATGTCGTGGACGCCGACCACGTGCGGGTGGTCGAGGCCGGTGAGGGCGGCGCGTTCCTGGACGAAGCGGCCGACCAGCACCTGGTCGGCCGCGAGGTCCTCGCGCAGCAGTTTCACCGCGACCGGGCCGTCCGGGCCCTCGCCGAGCCACACGGTGCCGGCCGAGCCGCGGCCGATCACCTGGTGGACGGTGTACCGGCTGCCGATCTTGCGTGCCAATGCTGCTCCGTGGGCTCGTGAGGTCGGTGCTCGCCGAACAACCTACGCGCCCGCGGCGGTCGCGGGGCCGCGGAGGGCCCCGACGAGGTACCGATCCGGTGGAATTTCGCGGGATTGTCGACAAAGCGTCAATTACCCGGTCAGGTGTGGCTGGTGACCCAGTTCCGGGCCGTGTCGTACCAGCCGACCACGTTGTCCCAGTAGTGCGGCAGCGGCGTGAAGTTCCACAGCGCCAGGCAGCCCACGGCCAGCACCACCAGCACCAGCAGGCAGCCCTTCAGGCAGCCCAGGCCGGGGATGCGCATCCGGTTGGGGCTGCGCCGCCGCGGCTCGCGCTCGCGCTCGCGTTCGCGCTCCCGCTCGCGGGGCGGCTCCGGCTCCGGGCGGCGCTGCGGCACCGGCGGCTCGGAGCGGCGCTGCGGGGCGCCGTAGCCCTGCGGCTGCCCGCTGTAGGCGGCCGGCGGCTGCTGCTGGGCCTGGTACGGCGGCGGGGCGACCGGCGGACGGCCGCCGGAGCCCTGCGGGGAGCGCCGGCCGCCCTGCGGCGGGCGCGGCTGCTGGGCCTGGTACGGATCCTGCTGCGGGGCGTAGCGGCCGTCCTGCGGGGCGTAGCGGCCGTCCTGCGGGGGCCGCTGGTAGGGCTGCGGGGCGGCCGGCGGGCGGCCGCCGGGGCCCGACTGCGGGTACTGGCCGCCGTGCTGCGGGTGCTGACCGGCCTGGTACGGGCGCGGGGCGACCTGCGGCTCGCCGGAGCCGTCCGGCTCGAACCAGCCGACCTGGGTCTGCGCGTTGCGGTCCCGGGCGGCGCGCAGCTGGGTCTGCCAGGGGTGCGGGCCGTCCGGCTGGGCGGGGGCCTGCTCGGGGGCGGGCGGCACCGCGGGCATCACCCGGGTGCGCTCCGCGGCCGGGGCGGCGGGCGGCGGGCTGATCAGCTGGGTGCGGTCCTCGGCGCCGGGCACGGGCGGCCGGTGCGCCATGACCTGGGTGGCGGCGGCCGGGTCGTACCCGACCCCGGGCAGGGTGGCGTCGTGCGGGGAGACCGCGGGGGCGGCCGGCGCCGGGTCGGGCACCAGCAGGTCGCCGACGGCCAGCGCGGCCTCCACCGCGGCCGGGGCGGAGTGCACGCCGACGCCGGCCGCGACCACCCGCAGCGCCTCGGCCAGCGCGACGGCGGTGGGGCGCTGGGCCGGGTCCTTGCGCAGGCAGCGCTCGACCACCGTCCACAGCGGCTCGGGCATGGTGCGGGGGCGCTGCGGCTCCTGCGCGAGGTGCGCCTGGAGGATCGCCAGCGGGTTGTCGCCCTGGAACGGCGGGCGGCCGGTGACCAGCTCGTACAGCATGATGCCGGCGCCGTAGACGTCCACCGCGGCGGTCTGCGGGCGGCCGCCGGCGGACTCGGGGGCGACGTAGGCGGGGGTGCCGACGAACTCGTGGGTGCGGGTGATGCCCGGGGAGTCGGCGAGCCGGGCGATGCCGAAGTCGGTGAGCATCGGGTGCATCCGCTCGTCGCCGTCCACCGCGAGGGTGGCCAGCAGCACGTTGGCGGGCTTGAGGTCCCGGTGCACGACGCCGTCGGCGTGGCTGGCGGCCAGCGCGTCGGCGATCTGGGCCATCAGCAGCGCGCCGGCGATCGGCGACAGCGGGCCGGACTCGCGCAGGTAGCGGTACAGGTCGGGGCCGTCGACCAGGTCCATCACCAGGGCGAGCAGCTCGCCCTCGACCACCAGGTCGCGGGTGCGGACGATGTTGGGGTGGGTCAGCCGGAGCAGGACGGAGCGCTCGCGCAGGAAGCGCATCACCACGTCCGGGTCGGCGGCCAGCTCCTCGCGCAGCACCTTGACCGCGACCGCCTGGCCGGGCACCAGGCCCGGCACGGCGGCGTCCTCGCGCACCCGGCCGCGCCAGACCGTGCCGGTCGCTCCGCGCCCGAGGCTCTCCTCCAACAAGTACTTGCTGCCGACAGGCCGCACCTGTGCACTCCGTTCGGTCACCCGGCGCCCGCTGCCGGGGCCGCGTTCCGGCACTCCCCCGTTCCCGTGAACGGCGCCGGGGCCTGGGGAGTCCGCCCGGGCGGACGGGCTCCCGCATGTTCGGCAACTCTAACGGTGCCCGAGCGGGTTTCCGAGGTGTTGCCCGGCCGGGGCGCGCGCGGTCGGCCGGCGGGGCGCCCGGGGCGCCTTGACCTGACTCCCCGTCGGATTCACCATGGCGATGATCGCAAGATCGTCAAATCCGGTACCGTGCGCGGACTGTCCGTCCCGAGTGGCAGGATGGCACGCACCACACGTGTGCAGAAGGGACCCCGGGCGAGATGCAGATCCGGCTCACCGTCCTTCGACCGCGCAGCGGGCCGGCCGCCCCCGGCAGCGCCGGCAGCTCCGGCAGCTCCGCCGACGTACTGGTCACCGCGCCGGCCGGGACCGCGCTCGGTGCCGTCGCCGCCGCGCTGGCCGGCGCGGTCGGCGTCCGCGGTCCCCGCTCCGCCACGCACGTCCACCTCTACGACGGGGAACGGCGCCTGGACGAGCAGACCCCGCTCGGCCACCCCCCGCTGGTGGACGGCGCGGTGCTCGCCCTCGGCGAGCCCGACCCGGACGCCGAGGGCGCCGACGGGCGCCCCGCCGCCGAGCTGCGGGTGGTCGGCGGCCCCGACGCGGGCGGCGTCCACCGCCTGCACGGCGAGCGGGTCCGGATCGGCCGCTCCGCCGAGGCCGACGTCCCGCTCGACGACCCCGACGTCTCCCGGCTGCACCTCGCCCTGCACCTGGCCGCCGACGGCCGCGCCACCGTCCAGGACCTCGGCTCCACCAACGGCACCCGGCTCGACGAGCACTGGCTGCGCGAGGAGGGCGTCGACGTCGCCCCCGGCGCCCTGCTGCGGATCGGCGAGTCCACCCTCCAGCTCGCCCGCACCGAGGACATGGCGGCCCGGCCCACCGCACCCGACGGCGAGGGCCGCCTCCGGCTCGCCCCGCGCACCGGCGCCCGCACCGCCCCCGGCCGCCCGGCCGCGCCCGCCGGGCCGCCCGAGCCCGCCCCGGCCCCCGCCGCCGGGCGGGGCGGCCGCTGGCTGCGCCGCGGCCGCCACGAGCCGCCCGCCGCCGACACCGACCGCCAGCACGACGCCGCCCGGCTGCGCCAGGCCGCCCAGCAGCGCGAGCGCTGGCCCGACCCGGCCGCCCTGCTGCTCACCGCGCTCGGCACCGGCCCCCGGCTGTGGGAGCGCGGCCCCGACCACCCCGACGCGCTCACCCTCCGGCTCGGCACCGCCGACCTGCCCGGCACCGCCCCCGGCAGCCTGCTGCCCGCCGTCCCCGTCACCGTCGACCTGCAGACCGCCGGCAGCCTCGGCCTGGCCGGCCCGCGCCACCGCCTCACCGGCCTGGCCCGGGCCGCCCTCGCCCAGCTCGCCGCCCTGCACCCGCCCAGCGGCCTCGCCCTGGTCGTGGTCGCCGCCGAGCGGCCCGCCGAGGACTGGGCCTGGGCCCAGTGGCTCCCGCACCTGCGGCCCGCCCACGGCCAGTCCTGCCGCCTGCTGTACGGGCTCGGCCCCGAGCAGGCCGAGGCCCGCCTCACCGAACTCGCCGCCGCCACCGCCGGCCCGCCCGCCACCGTCGTCCTGGTCGACGGCGACCCGGGCACCGAGGCCGCCCGGCACGCCCTCGGGCTGCTGCTGCGCCAGGGCCCCGCGGCCGGCGTCTTCGCCCTCTGCCTGGCCGAGACCCCCGAGGAGCTCCCCACCGGCCTCGGCGCGCTGGGCACCGTCACCGGCGAGGTCTCCACCCGCCTCACCCTCGACCGACCGGCCGCCGGCGCCCGCGAGCGCCTCACCGACATCGCCCTCGACGCGGTCTCCCCCGCCTGGGCCGAGCGCCTCGCCCGCACCCTCGCCCCGCTCACCGAGGCCGACACCGGGGCCTCGCCGCGCGGCCCGCTCCCCGAGGCGCTGCGCCTGCTCGACCTGCTCCGCTCCGAGTCGCTCTCCCCGGCCCGGCTCGCCGAGAGCTGGCAGGCCCTGCCCGCCGGGGCCGGCGGCGCCGCCGCCCTGCTCGGCACCGCCCGCGGCGCCGGCGGCGAGGAGAACTGCGCCGTCGACCTCGCCGAGGACGGCGACCACCTGCTGATCGGCGGCGGCCCCGGCTCCGGCAAGTCCGAGCTGCTGCGCAGCCTGGCCGCCTCCCTCGCCGTCTCCGAACGCCCGGACCGGCTCGCCCTGCTGATGGTCGACGGGGACCGCGCCGAGGACGGCGGCCTGGCCGCCTGCACCGACCTCCCGCACGTCACCGGCCACGTCAACGCCGCCGAGGACCCGCGCGGCGCGCTGCTCGCCGCCGAGCGGATCAGCGACGAACTCGCCCACCGCGAAGCCCTGTTCGACGGCCTGACCTTCACCGACTGGCACACCAGGCGGGCCCTCGCCCTGGCCCGGACCCCGGCGCTGGTCGGCGGCCCGGCCGACCCGGCCGCGCCGCTCCGGGTGGTCGAACCGCGCCGCTCCCCCGACGCGCCCCCGGCCGACGCGGCACCGCCCCGGCTGGTCGTCCTGGTCGACGACTACGACGCGCTGCTCGGCCCGGCCTCCCCCGGCGGCCGTCCGCTCGCCCGCGCCCTCGCCGCCGTCGCGGTGCACGGCGCCCGGCTCGGCGTGCACGTGGTCGCCGCGACCGGTGCGCCCGAGAGCACCGCCGGCACCGAGCTGGACGAGGCCGCGCAGCTGCGGATCGCGCTGCGCACCGAGCAGGCCGGCGACTCCGACCTGCTGATCCACCTGCCGGACGCCGCCGCGCTCCCCGGGGCGACGCCCGGCCGCGGCTACCTGCGCCGCCCGGACGGGGCGGTCACCGCCTTCCAGGGCGCCCGGGTCAGCGGCCGCATCCCCCGCACCGCGACCCTGCGGCCCACCGTCGTCGCCCAGCGCCTGGAGGACCACGGCGCCGCGCCCTCGCCCCGCCCGGTGCGCGAACTCGGCAACGGGCCCACCGACTTGGCCCTGCTGGCCTCCGCCCTGCGCCGGGCGACGGAGAGCTGACGGAGAGCTGAGGGGCGGGCCGCTCGGGGTGCCCGGCGGCCCGGGGAGCCGCCGGGCACAACGGCCGGGGGCCGGGGGCGGTCTCCCGCCCCCGGCCCCCGGCCGACTCCGAACCGTCCGCGCCTCAGCGGCCGTTGCGCAGCAGGGTGCGGATCACCCGCATGGCGACGGAGAGGCTGGACAGCTCGTAGGTGCCCGAACCCCTTATGTCGTCGAGGGTGGTGCGGGCCCGGCTGAGCAGGGTGCTGTTGAGGTCGGCCCAGGCGGTGTAGCGCTCGTCGGTGCCGGAGCCGGCGGGCCCGGCGGCGAGCACGTCGGCGGTGAGGGCGGCGTGCGCGGCGAACAGGTCCTCGCGGATCGCGGCGCGGGCCATCGAGGACCACCGGTCGGTGCGCGGCAGGTCGATGATCCGGTCGAGCAGGTGGCTGATCTGGAGCCGGTCGCCGAGGTCGTAGTACAGCTCGGCGACCTCCATCACGTCGGCCTCCGAGCGGTCCGCGACGCCGACGATGTCGAGGGTCGGGAACGCGGAGGACAGGCCGGCGATCCGGGTGGCCAGCTCGTCGGGGACGCCGGCCTCGGACAGCTCGCGGTGGACGGACTCGAACCAGGCCAGGTCCTCGCCGGCCAGCGGCTTGGGCAGCGCGTCCCAGACCTGGTTGACCCGGTCGTGGAAGAACGCGATGGTGTCAGCGATGTCCAGCGGCTGGCGGTTGTTGAGCATCCACCGGGTGGCGCGCTCGACCAGGCGGCGGGCGTGCAGGCGCATCCTGGTCTGGACCCGGGCGGCGACCTGGTTGTCGAGCCGCTCGACCTGGTCCCAGATCTGCTCCAGGCCGAAGACCGCGCGGGCGGCGGCGTGGGTGCGGGCGATCTCCTCCATGGTCGCGCCGGTCTCCTCGCGGAGCCGGAACGCGAAGGTGCAGCCGCCGCGGTTGATCGTGTCGTTGACGATCAGGGTGGTGATGATCTCGCGGCGCAGCGGGTGGTGGTCGATCTGCTCGGCGAACCGGGCCCGCAGCGCGCTGGGGAAGTACTGGTGCAGCACGTCCCGGAAGTACGGGTCGTCGGGGAGGTCGGTGGCGAGCAGCTCGTCGGCCAGGGTGATCTTGGTGTAGGCGAGCAGCACCGACAGCTCGGGCTGGGACAGGCCGCGGCCGGCCTGCTGGCGGTCGCGGATCTGCTTCTCGGTGGGCAGGTACTCCAGGGCCCGGTCGAGCTGTCCGTTGGCCTCCAGCCGGTTGATCATGCGGGAGTGCACGTTGACCATGCTGGCGGCCTGGGCGACGGCGTTGGCGAGCACCACGTTCTGCGCGTAGTTGTTGCGCAGCACAAGGTGGCCGACCTCGTCGGTCATCTCGGCGAGCAGGGCGTTGCGCTGCTTGACCGTCATGTCGCCGTCGGCGACGACCTGGTTGAGCAGGATCTTGATGTTCACCTCGTGGTCGGAGGTGTCCACGCCGGCCGAGTTGTCGATGGCGTCGGTGTCGATCCAGCCGCCCTCGCCGCGCGGGCCACCGGTGGAGGCGAACTCGATCCGGCCGAGCTGGGTGCAGCCGAGGTTGCCGCCCTCGCCGATCACCCGGGCCCGGACGTCGCCGCCGTTGACCCGGATCGCGTCGTTGGCCTTGTCGCCGACCTCGGCGTTGGTCTCGGTGGCGGCCTTGACGTAGGTGCCGATGCCGCCGTTCCAGAACAGGTCGACGGGGGCCTGCAGGACGGCCTTCATCAGCTCGGCGGGGGTGAGCTTGGCGGTCTCGATGCCGAGCCGCTCGCGGACCTGCGCGGAGAGCTGGATGGACTTGGCGGAGCGCGGGTAGACGCCGCCGCCGGCCGAGATCAGCGACCTGTCGTAGTCGTCCCAGGAGCTGCGCGGCAGGTCGAACAGCCGGCGGCGCTCGGCGAAGGAGGCCGCGGCGTCCGGGTTCGGGTCGAGGAAGATGTGCCGGTGGTCGAAGGCGGCGACCAGCCGGATGTGCTCGGAGAGCAGCATGCCGTTGCCGAACACGTCGCCGGACATGTCGCCGATGCCGATGACGGTGAAGTCCTCGGTCTGGGTGTCGACGCCGAGTTCGCGGAAGTTGCGCTTGACGGACTCCCAGGCGCCGCGGGCGGTGATGCCCATGCCCTTGTGGTCGTAGCCCGCGGAGCCGCCGGAGGCGAACGCGTCGCCGAGCCAGAAGCCGTACTGCCCGGCGACGCCGTTGGCGATGTCGGAGAAGGTCGCGGTGCCCTTGTCGGCGGCGACCACCAGGTAGGTGTCGTCCTCGTCGTGGCGCACCACGTCCACCGGGTGGACGACGTCGCCGGCCACCAGGTTGTCGGTGATGTCGAGCAGCGCGGAGATGAAGGTCTTGTAGGAGGCGACGCCCTCGGCGAGCCAGGCGTCCCGGTCGACCGCCGGGTCGGGCAGCTGCTTGGCGACGAAGCCGCCCTTGGCGCCGACCGGCACGATGACGGTGTTCTTGACCATCTGGGCCTTGACCAGGCCGAGGATCTCGGTGCGGAAGTCCTCGCGCCGGTCGGACCAGCGCAGGCCGCCGCGGGCGACCTTGCCGAAGCGCAGGTGGACGCCCTCGACCCGGGGCGAGTACACCCAGATCTCGAAGGCGGGGCGCGGCGCGGGCAGGTCGGGAATGGCCTTGGGGTCGAACTTCATCGACACGTACGAGTGCCAGTGGCCCTCGCTGTCGTGCTGGAAGAAGTTGGTCCGCAGGGTGGCCTTGATCAGGTGCAGGAAGGAGCGCAGGATGCGGTCCTCGTCCAGCGAGACGACCTCGTCGAGGGCGCCGGTGAGCTCCTCCAGGATGCCCTCGGTGAGTTCGCCGCTGCCGGACTGGTGGCTGGGCGAGAGCCGGGCCTCGAACAGGTTGACCAGCAGCCGGGTGGTGTGGGTGTTGTTGCGGAGCGCGTCCTCCATGTAGTCCTGGGAGAACGTGGAGCCCGCCTGCCGCAGGTACTTGGCGTAGGCGCGCAGCACCACGGCCTGGCGCCAGGTCAGCTTGGCGGTGAGGACGAGCTCGTTGAAGGCGTCGTTCTCGGCCTCGCCGCGCCAGGTGGCGGCGAAGGTGTCCTGGAAGCGCTCGCGGTCCTCCTCATTGAGGTCGGTGCCCTCGCGCAGCCGGAGGCCGAAGTCGACCACCCAGGCGGTGCTGCCGTCGGTGCGGCGCAGCGCGTACGGGTGCTCGTCGAGGACTTCGACGCCCAGGCGCTGGAGGACGGGGAGCACCTCGGTGAGCGAGATCGGGCCGCCGACCCGGTAGATCTTGAAGCGGCGCTCGTCGTCGCCGGCGCCGACCGGCTGGTACAGGTTGAGCCGGAAGTCGCCCTCGCCGGTGAGGGATTCGATCTGCTTGAGGTCGGCGACGGCGGTGCGCGGCGGGAAGTCGGCGCGGTAGCCGTCGGGGAAGGCGGTGGCGTACTTGTGGGACAGCTCGGCGGCCCGCTCCTCGCCGAACTCGCTCTGCAGCTGGTCGTTGAAGCCGTCCATCCAGAACCGGGCGGCCTCGGCGAGCCGGTTCTCGATCCGCTCGATGTCGGCGTCGGACAGCTGCGGCAGCTCGGTGCCGGGGGCGACCCGGATCACGAAGTGCAGGCGGGTGAGCACCGACTCGGTGGCGTACACCGTGTAGTCGACGGTGTCGCCGTTCAGCTCGCTCTTGAGGATGTCGGTGAGGGCGAGCCGGATCCGGGTGGTGTAGCGGTCGCGCGGCAGGTAGACGTACGCCGAGTAGTAGCGGCCGTACTCGTCCTGGCGCAGGAACAGCCGCAGCCGGCGGCGCTCCTGGAGGTAGAGGACGCTGGTGGCGATCGACTGGAGCTCGGCGGCGGCGGTCTGGAACATCTCGTCGCGCGGGAAGGTCTCCATGATCTGGAGCAGGTCGCGCCCGTCGTGGCTGTCGCCGGAGAAGCCGGCCCCGTTCATCACCTCCTGCACCTTGCGGCGCACCACCGGAATCCGGGTGACGGACTCGGTGTAGGCGGCGGAGGAGAACAGGCCGAGGAAGCGGCGCTCGCCGATCGGCTCGCCGGAGGCGTCGAACTTCTTCACGCCGACGTAGTCGAGGTAGGCGGTGCGGTGCACGGTGGAGCGGCTGTTGGCCTTGGTGAGGACCAGCAGCTTCTTCTCGTGCGCCTTGGCCCGGACCGGGGCGGAGAGCCGGCCGAACGCCCCGGAGACCGGGTGGTGGTCGCTGTCGTGGTTGAGCGGGTCGGACCGCAGCACGCCGAGGCCGGTGCCGGCGACGGCGCGCAGCACGTCCTCGCCCTCGTGCTCGACCAGGTCGTACTCGCGGTAGCCGAGGAAGGTGAAGTGGTCGTCGGCGAGCCAGCGCATCAGCTCCCAGGCCTCGCCGACCTCCTGCTCGGGCAGGTGCGCGGGGGGCTGCTCGGCGAGTTCGTCGGCCAGCCGGAGCGCGGAGTCGCGCATCTTCGACCAGTCCTCGACCACCTCGCGGACGTCGCCCAGCACCCGGCGCAGGCCCGCCTCCAGGGTGCGCAGGTCCTCGCGGTCGGTCTCGCGGTCGATCTCGATGTGCATCCAGGACTCGACCACGGCGTCGGCGGGCCACTCGGTGCCGGCGGCCTGCGCGCGGTTGCACGCGTCGGTGTCGAGGATCTCCAGCAGCTTGCCGGTGATGTCGCGGCGCACCGCGAGCTGCGGGTGCACGACCAGGTGGATGGCGCGGTCCAGGCGGGTCAGCTCGTTGGTGACCGAGTCGACCAGGAACGGCATGTCGTCGGTGACGACCTCGACCACGGTGTGGCCGCAGGACCAGCCGTTCTCCTCGACGCTCGGGGTGTGCACCCGGACCTCGGCGGTGCCCTGCGGGCGCTTGAGGCCCAGCCGGTAGTGCGAGGCGGCGGCCCCGTACACGTCCACCGGGTCCCGGTTGACCACGTCCTCGGGGGCGGTGTGGAGGTAGTAGTGGTGCAGGTAGGCGGCCAGAGCACCGTTGCTCAGGCCCTCCCCCGGCGCCGCTCCCCCCACCTGGCTGTTCTCAGCGGCTGCTGCTGCTTTCCTGAGCAGGTCGGCCTTGGCTGCGTCCAGCTTGGTCTGCATGGCTGTTTCGGCTCCCGTCGCGCGCCGTTGCGTGACTCGGTGATGACTGTGGGTGCACCGCCGGGCCCCGTCGGCAATCCTCCCGTACGCGAGGGGTGAAAAGCGCTCACGGCACGCATGAGTCGCGTTCCGCCCGGGTACGACAGTACGTTTGGCCTGCCTGACCGATAACCGGCGACGTCGTCAGCCTAGCCTGACGAAACGAAGGTGTCAGGGGACACTGAGGAGCAAACCCGCAGGAAGATCAAGCCTTCCTGGACACCTTGTCCAACGCATGCCCACTCGGCTGTCCGTCATTCGGGTGACCACTCCATGTGCGGGTGGACGTAGTCGGTCGGCGGGGTGAACGTCTCCCGGATCGAGCGGGTGGAGGTCCAGCGCAGCAGGTGCTCGGCGGTGCCCGTCCCGGCCGCGGCGGACCGGCCGCCGGACGGCCACCGGCCCGCCGGGCCGGCCGGCTCGTCGTTGACGTGGAAGTCGCCCGCGGCGAACCGCAGCCGCTCCACCGCCCGGGCGATCGCCCGCCGGTCCCGGGCGACCACCGAGCCGCTCAGGCCGTGCGGCGCGCCCCGGCCGATCCGCTCCAGCGCCTCCTCCCAGCGGAGGTCGTCGTAGACCTGCACGGCCAGCAGCGGGCCGCCGTACGCGGTGGAGAAGATCTCGCCGTCGCGGTCGCCGCCGAGCAGCACGGTGGGCCGCACGAACCAGCCGATCGCGTCGTCGTACTGACCGCCCGCCAGCAGTTCCACCCGCGGGTCCGCCTTGGCCCGTTCGATCGCGCCGGTGACCCTGGCGAACGCCCGGGCGTCGATCAGCGCGCCCATGAAGTTGCCCGGGTCGGTGGCGTCGCCCACCGCGAGCGCGTCCACCTCGCCGAGCAGGTCGTCCTTGATCCGCCGCCACAGGCTCCGCGGCAGGTACGCCCGGGACAGCGCCGAGCAGCGCTGGCCCTGGTACTCGAAGGCGCCGCGGATCAGCGCGGTGCGCAGCACCGCCGGGTCGGCCGAGGGGTGGGCGACCAGGAAGTCCTTGCCGCCGGTGGTGCCGACGATCCGCGGGTAGGTCCGGTAGCGGGCGATGTTCACCCCGATCTCCCGCCACAGCCGCTGGAGGACCTCGGGGGAGCCGGCGAAGTGCAGCCCGGCCAGCGCCGGGTCGCGCAGCGCCACCTCGGTGAGGGCCTGCCCGTCGCCGGTGACCAGGTTGACCACGCCGGGCGGCAGCCCGGCCTCCTCCAGCAGCAGCACCAGCAGGTGCGCGGTCAGGGTCTGGGCGGGCGCGGGCTTCCACACCACGGTGTTGCCCATCAGGGCGGGCGCGGTGGCCAGGTGCCCGGCGACCGCGGTGGAGTTGAACGGGGTGACCGCGCAGACGAAGCCCTCCAGCGGGCGGTGGTCGGCCCGGTTCCAGCCCCCGGGCGGGGAGGGCGGCTGCTCGGCCAGCAGCCGGCGGGCGCGGTGCGCGTCGAACCGCCAGGAGTCGGCGAGTTCGCACACCGCGTCGGCCTCGGCCTGCCACACCGGCTGGGACTGGCCCAGCACGGCGGCGGCCACCAGGGTCTCCCGCCAGGGCCCGGCCAGCAGGTCCGCGGCCCGCAGGAACACCGCGGCCCGGTCGTCGAACGGGAGTTGCCGCCAGTCCTCGGCCGCCGCCAGCGCCGCGTCCACCGCGGCCCGCACGTCGGCGGCCGTCGCATTGCCCAGCACGCCGAGCCGCGCCGCGTGGTGGTGCGGCTGCACCAGCTCGGTGCGCTCGCCGCCGCCGAGCCGGCGCTCGCCGCCGATCACCATCGGCAGCGAGGTGTGCCGCCCGGCCAGTTCGTCCGTCCTGCGCTCCAGCCGGGCCCGTTCGGCGCTGCCCGCCGCGTACCCGCGCGGCGGCTCGGGGACGGGCGGGGGGACGTTGGTGACCGCGTCGATCGGCATGGTGCTGAGGTGCTCCGTAAGGGTGCTGGTACCTGCTGGGACTTCCCCAGCCTGGACGCGCCTGCCCCCGCCGCGCGCCGTGACACGCCTACCCGTCGTACTCGGCGAGTTCCTCCGCCACCGCGACGGCCTCGGCGAGCGAGTCCACCACCGGCACGCCCAGGTGCGTCAGCTTCTCCCGGGTGTGCGAACCCCCGGTGTACAGCACCGACTTGATGCCCGCCGCGAGGGCCGCCTCGGCGTCGTCCGCGGCGTCCCCGATCAGCACCGTCCGCCCGCGGTCGATCCCGTCGCCCAGCGCGTCCAGGTGCACCGCCAGGTGACCGGCCTTGCGGCCGCCGGACTCGCCGCGCCGGCCGTCCACCCGGGTGAAGTGCGAGGTCAGGCCGAACGCGTCCACCGCCGGCACCAGCTGCTCGTGCGCGTACATCGACAGCAGCGACTGGCTGCGCCCGTCCGCCGCCCACCGCGCCAGCAGCGCCTCGACGCCCGGCGTCAGCCCGCACCCCGGGAACAGCTCGGTGTACTTGACGTGGAACGCGTCGTCCAGCGCCAGCCACTCCGCCGGGCTGGGCGCCCGCCCCAGCAGCCGCTCGTAGAACCGCGGGATCGGGATCTCGTACTGCGCCCGGTACTCCTCCAGCGTCAACGGCGGCAGCCCGACCGTCGCGAACGCGGCGTTGCTGGCCCCGACCACGGCCGCCATGTCGGACAGCAGGGTGCCGTTCCAGTCCCAGACTATGTGTGTGCGCACCCGGCAAGGGTACGCGGGGCTAGTGGGCCGCCCGGCGGAAGGTGCGCAGGCTGAGCCAGGCGGTGCCGGTCAGCAGGGCGGCCAGCCAGAGGGCCGCCACCAGGTGGGGGTGCTGGCCGGGGAAGCCGCCGTCCGGGACGTAGGGGTTGCCCCAGAGGCGGCGGCAGGAGTCGGAGACCGCGCTGATCGGGTTCCACTGGACCACCGGGTGCAGCCAGGCCGGCATCGCCTCGGCCGGGAAGACCGCGTTCGACAGGAAGGTGCAGACCACCAGGACCAGCGCGCCGATCGAGTCGATCGACTCGACGTTGCGCACCACCAGGCCGAGGGTGATGCCGACCCAGACCATCGCCAGCACGAACCCGGCTGCCACCGCGAAGCCGGCCAGCACCGACAGCGGGCTGCCGTGGGTGCGCCAGCCGACGGCCAGGCCGGCCGCGCAGACCACGGCCAGCACGGCGAGGCTGACCAGGAAGTCGCCGATCGCGTGCGCCACCAGCACCGAGGCGCGCGCGATCGGCAGCGAGCGGAACCGGTCCATCAGGCCGGCCTTGAGGTCGAGGGCGACGCTGATCGCGGTCGGGCCGATGCTGGCCAGGCCGACCTGCATCGCGATGCCCGCCATCAGGTACTCCTGGTAGCTGCCCCCGGCCGGGGCCTTGATCGCGTTCTTGAACAGGTAGCCGACGGCCAGCAGCATGACCATCGGGTTGAGCACCACGCCGATCAGCCGGCCGGGGGCCCGGCGCAGGTGGCGCAGCCGGCGTCCGGCCAGGGCGAGTGTCTCGACGGCGGAGCCGCCGATCGGGGCCGCGGCGAGCGGTCCTGCGGCGAGAGTGCTCATGAGGTCCTTTCCGAGCGGGGGTTGCGGGCCAGCCGGCGCAGCCGGGCGTCGACGAGGGCGCCGATCTCGGCCTGCGGGGCGGGGTGCATCAGGTACTCGTGGGCGTGGTCGATCCCGTGGACCACCACGCCGCCCGCCACGTGCGGGGCCCAGCGCCGGGCGGCGTCGGCGACCTCGCGGGCGGTGCGGCCGGCCGTCGCCACGAACAGCGTCATCTCGCCGTCGAAGCGGCCCGGGGTGAAGCGTTCGGCGAGTTCCACGTGGTGGCGCATGACCGCGACCAGCCGTTCCACGTCGGCCTCGGTGAGGGTGGCGAACGGTCCGCCGTGCCGGGACAGCACCCGGGCGACGGCGGCCGGGTCGACCGCGTCCGCGGCGGCCGCGGCCTGCTCCTCGCCGAGGTACTCCAGGAAGCTCGTCAGCAGCCCGTCGCGGCCCGGCATCTCGCCGTCGAGCGCGCGGTCGTACGGGAAGGCGTCCAGGTTGGCCAGGTAGGCCACCCGCTCGCCCGCGGCCCGCAGCCGCACCGCCACCTGGTGGGCCAGCAGCCCGCCGAAGGACCAGCCGAGCAGGTGGTAGGGACCGTGCGGCTGGATCGCCCGAATCCGGGCCAGGTACGCGTCGGCCTGCTCCTCGACGCTCGCCGACGGCCCGCCCGCGCCGCTGACCTGCGGCGCCTGCAGGCCGATCACCGGCCGCCGCTCGTCGAGGTACCCGGCCAGGCCCAGGTAGGGCAGGCTGGTGCCGAGCCCGCCGTGCACGCAGAACAGCGGCGGCAGTTCGCCGGTCGGGCGGATCGGCAGCACCGGGCCGAACGGGTCCGGGTCGTCGGCCAGGCCGCTCGCGCGCAGCTGGCCGGCCAGGTGGGCGGCGCCGTTGGGCCGCTCGCCCCGGTGGTCGAGCAGCGCGCCGAGCGCGGCGGGGGTGCGCTGGGTGAAGACCTCCGTCACGGCCAGCCGCAGGCCGCTCTTGGCGGCCCGGGCGACCAGTTGGACGCTGCCGATGCTGTTGCCGCCCAGGGCGAAGAAGTCGTCCTCGGCGCCGACCGACGCGCGGCCGAGCACCTCGGCGAAGGCGGCGGCCAGCGCCCGCTCGGTCGCGGTGGCCGGGGCGCGCCCGGGGCCGGCCGTCCGGTCGGGGGCGGGCAGGGCGTCCCGGTCGAGCTTGCCGTTCACCGTCACGGGCAGTTCCGGCAGCGTGATCAGCACCGGCGGCACCATGTAGTCGGGCAGCCGCCGGGCCAGCCGGCTGCGCACCTCGGCGGGGTCGACCGCCGCCCCCGGGGCGGGCACCAGGTAGCCGGCCAGGGTCTGCAGGCCCGGGTGGTCCTCCCGGGCGACCACCACGGCCTGGTCGATCAGCGGGTGCTCCAGCAGCACGCTCTCGATCTCGCCGGGCTCGATCCGGAAGCCGCGCACCTTGACCTGGTGGTCGGTCCGCCCGAGGTAGTCGACCGTGCCGTCGGGCCGCCAGCGGACCAGGTCCCCGGTGCGGTACATCCGGGCGCCGGGCGGCCCGTACGGGTCGGCGACGAAGCGTTCGGCGCTCAGCGCGGGCCGGTTCAGGTAGCCGCGGGCCAGGCCGGTGCCGCCGAGGTAGAGCTCGCCGGTGACGCCGACCGGCACCGGGGCCAGGGCGGCGTCCAGCACGTACGCGCGGTGGCCGGCCAGCGGGCGGCCGATCGGCGGGCGGCCCGCGGTGACCCGGTCGCTGACCAGGCAGACCGCGGTGGTCTCGGTCGGGCCGTAGATGTCGTGCAGCCGCACCGACGGGCCCCAGCGCTCGACCAGTTCGGCGGTGACCGCCGCGCCGCCGACCGTCATCACCAGGTCCGCCGGGAGTTCGGCGTCGGCGGGGAAGGCGGCCACCACCACCGGCGGCAGCAGGCAGAGGTCGATCCGCTGCCCGGTCATGAAGTCGGCCAGCGGCCGGCCGGCCCGCAGCTCGTCGGGGACCTGCACCAGGGTGGCGCCGGCCAGCAGCGAGCAGCACAGCTCCCAGACCGCCGCGTCGAAGCTGAAGGTGGCGAACTGCAGCACCCGGGTGTCGGGGCCGATCGCGAACCGCCGCCGGTGGTCGGCCGTCAGCTCGGCCACCGTGCGGTGCACGACCAGCACGCCCTTGGGCTGGCCGGTGGAGCCGGAGGTGTAGATCACGTAGGCGGGGTGGTGGTCGCGCAGCGGGCCGCGGCGCTCCCGGTCGGTGAGCGGCGCCGGGGAGCGCCCGGCCACCCGGGCGGCGGTGGCCGGGTCGTCCAGCAGCAGCACGGCGGCGGCGGCCCGGTCGGCGGCCCCGGCGGGCAGCGCGTCGGCGGGCAGCGCGCCGGCGGGCAGCGCGCCGGCGGGCAGCGCGCCGGCGGGCAGCGCGCCGGCAGCGAGCGTCCCGGTCGAGGTGAGCAGCAGCCGGGCGTCCGCGTCGGCGAGCATGTGGGTGATCCGGTCGGCCGGGTAGGCCGGGTCGACCGGCAGGTAGGCGGCGCCGGACTTGAGCACGGCCAGCAGGGCGACCAGCAGCTCCTCGGAGCGGGGCAGCATCAGGGCGACGATCGCCCCGGGGCCGGCGCCCCGGTCGGCGAGTTCGCGGGCCAGCCGGTTGGCCCGGGCGTCCAGTTCCCGGTAGGAGAGGGTGCCGCGGGCGGAGACGAAGGCGGGGTGCTCACCGCGGCGGGCCGCCCAGCCCTCGAACAGCTCGGGCAGGGTGGCGCCGGTCGGCGCGGCCGGGGGGAGGGCCGGGACGGCCCAGTCGTCCAGGATCTGCCGCCGCTCGGCCTCGTCGAGCACCGGCAGGCCGCTCAGCGGCGTCCCGGGCGCGTCGACGGCCGCCGCCAGCAGCCGCAGGAAGCGGGCCGCCGTCCGCTCGGCGGTCGCGCGCCCGTACAGCTCGGTGGCGAACTCCAGCCGGCCGGCCAGTCCCTCGCCGGGGCCCTGCTCGGTGAACTCGAAGACCAGGTCGAACTTGGCCGCGGTGCTGCCGGTCTCCCGGAAGGAGGAGCGCAGGCCGGGCAGGTCGAACCGGGGGGCCTCGGTGTTCTGGAAGGCCAGCATCACCTGGAACAGCGACTGCCGGGCGAGCGAGCGGACCGGGGCGAGCGCGTCCACCAGCCGTTCGAACGGCAGGTCCTGGTGCTGGAAGGCGGCCAGGTCGGTGTCGCGGACCCGGTGCAGCAGCTGCTGGAAGGTGGGGTCGCCGCCGAGGTCGGTGCGCAGCACCAGGGTGTTGACGAAGAAGCCGACCATCGGGTGCAGCGCCTCGTCGGCGCGGCCCGCGACCGGCACGCCGATCGGGATGTCGGCGCCCGCGCCGAGCCGGCCCAGCGTGGCGGCCAGCGCGGCCTGGACCACCATGAACGGGCTCACCCCGGACGAGCGGGCCAGCCGCACCAGCCGCCCGTGCAGGTCGGCGGGGACGGCGAAGCGCACCACGTCGCCCCGGTAGCCGGCGATCGGCGGGCGCGGGTGGTCCAGCGGCAGGCCGAGTTCCTCCGGGATGCCGCGCAACGCCTCGGTCCAGTAGGCCAGTTGGGTGTTCTGCAGGCTGTCGGGGTCGTCCTCGGCGCCCAGCATCCGGCGCTGCCAGAGCGCGAAGTCGGCGTACTGGAGCGGCAGCGGCTCCCAGTCGGGGAGGGTGCCGGCGGTGCGGGCCCGGTAGGCGAGGGCGAGGTCCGCGGCGAGCACCGGGGTCGACCAGCCGTCGAAGGCGATGTGGTGGACGACCAGCAGCAGCACGTGCTCCTGCGGGCCGAGCGCGAACAGCCGCACCCGCAGCGGCAGGTCGCGGGCCAGGTCGAAGGTCCGGTCGGCCTCCTCGGTCAGCCGCCGCTCCAGGTCGGCGCCGGCCACCGGCTCCGGCTCGGGCGCGGGGCGGGCCTGCTCGGCGGCGAGCACCACCTGGCCCGGCTCGTCCCCGAGGTCGGGGAAGACGGTGCGCAGGATCTCGTGCCGGTCGGTCAGGTCGCCCAGGGCGGCGCGCAGCGCGACGAGGTCCAGGGCGCCGTCCAGGTGGACGGCCAGCGGGACGTGGTAGCCGCCGGCCTCCGGGTCGAGCCGGTTGACGAACCAGAGCCGGCGCTGGGTGTGCGACAGCGGCAGGAAGTCCGGCCGGTCGGCGGCCCGCAGCGGCGGGCGCGGGGCCGCCGGGGCGGTGTCCAGCCGGGCCGCCAGCGCGGCGGGCGTGGGGTGCTCGAACAGGGTGCGCACCGACACCTCGGCGCCGAGCGCGCCGCGCACCCGGCCGGCCAGCCGGGTGGCCAGCAGGGAGTGGCCGCCGAGTTCGAAGAAGTCGTCCTCGGCGCCCACTGCGGCCAGGCCCAGGACGTCGGCGAACAGCCCGCAGAGGATCTCCTCGACCGGGTCGGCGGCCTCCCGGCCGGGGGCCGCCGCCGGGTCGGGGGCGGGTAGCCGGGCGCGGTCCACCTTGCCGCTCGGGTTGAGCGGGAAGGCGTCCAGCCAGACGAACGCGGAGGGGACCATGTACCCGGGCAGCGTGCCGCGGACGCCCTCGCGCACCGCCGCGGTGTCCGGTGCGGCGCCGGGCGCGGCCACCAGGTGGGCGACCAGCCGGGTGTCGCCGGGGGCGAACTCGCGGGCCGTCACGACGGCCCGTTCGACCTCGGGCCGGGAGGCCAGCGCGCTCTCGATCTCGCCGAGTTCGATCCGGTAGCCGCGCACCTTGACCTGGTGGTCGGTCCGGCCGAGGTAGTCCAGCGCGCCGTCGGGGCGCCAGCGGACCAGGTCGCCGGTGCGGTACATCCGGGTGCCGGGCGGCCCGTACGGGTCGGCGACGAAGCGTTCGGCGCTCAGCGCGGGCCGGTTCAGGTAGCCGTGGGCCAGGCCGGCGCCGGCGATGTGGAGTTCGCCGACCGCGCCGACCGGCACCGGGCGCAGCGCGCGGTCGAGCACGTACACCCGGGTGTTGGCGATCGGGCGGCCGATCGGCGGGGCGCCGGCCGGGGTGTCGTCCAGCCGCTCGGCGGTCGACCAGATGCAGGTCTCGGTGGGCCCGTAGACGTTGAACACGGTGCCGGCGCGGCGGCGCAGTTCGGCCGCCAGGGGTTCGGGCAGCGCCTCGCCGCCGACCAGCACCCGCAGCCCGGCCAGGCTCTCGGGGGCGGTGGCGACCAGCGCCTGCCAGTGGCTCGGGGTGGCCTGCATCAGGGTGGCCCGGCCGGTGGTGACGGCCGCCGCCAGCGCGGCCGGGTCGACCGCGGTGGCCCGGTCGGCCAGCAGCAGCCGGGCGCCGGCCAGTTGCGGGACGAACAGCTCCAGCATCGCGATGTCGAAGCCGAAGGTGGTCACCGCGAGGAAGCGGTCGTCCTCGGTGACCTGGAGCCGGCGGCACATGTCGTCGACCAGGTTGGCGAACGCGCCGTGCGGGACGACGACGCCCTTGGGCCGGCCGGTGGAGCCGGAGGTGTAGATGACGTAGGCGGGCAGCGCGGCGCTGAGCGCGGCGCCCCGTTCGGCGTCGGTGAGTTCGCCGTCGGGGAGCAGGGCGCGCTCGGCCTCGGCCACCGGGTCGTCCAGCAGCAGCGCGGTGCCCGTCCAGCCCAGTCCGGCGAGGGCGGGCGCGGTGCTCAGCAGGACGGCGGGGGCGGCGTCGGCGAGCATGTGGGCGATCCGGTCGGCCGGGTGCTCGGGGTCGACGGCGAGGTAGGCGGCGCCGGTCTTGAGCACCGCGAGGGCGGCCACCACCAGGTCGGCGGAGCGCGCCAGGGCCAGTCCGACCACGCTGCCGACCCGGGTGCCGCGGTCGATCAGCTGGCGGGCCAGCCGGTTGGCCCGGGCGTGCAGTTCGCCGGCGGTCAGTTGTTCGTCGCCGCACTGCACCGCGACGGCGTCGGGCCGGGCGGCGGCCCGGTCGGCGAGCAGCCGGGGCAGCAGCGCGGCGGGCGCGGGCGCCTCGGTGCGGTTGCGGGCGTGCAGCAGCTCGTCGCGTTCGGCGGGCTCCAGCAGGTCCAGCCGGGCGAGCGGGAGGTCGGCCGCCGCGGCGATCCGTCCGAGCAGGGCGGCCAGCCGGTGGGCGAGCCGGTCGGCCTCGGCGTCCGCGAACAGGTCCGGGCGGTACTGGACCCGCAGTTCCAGTTCCCGGCCGGGCAGGGCGACCAGGCTCAGCGGGAACTCGGTGGCGTTGCGGATCTCGGAGCCGTGCAGGGTCAGGCCGGTCAGCTCGGCGAAGGCCGTCGCCGCGGGCATCGGGTAGTTCTGGAACATCACCGCGGTGTCGAACAGGCCGCCGAGGCCGGTGAGTTCCTGGATCTCGGCGAGGCCCAGGTGGCGGTGCGGGAGCAGCTCGGCCTGCTGCTCCTGGAAGTCGGCGAGCAGCTGCGCCACCGTCCGGGCCGGGTCCAGCCGCAGCCGGGTGGGCAGCGTGTTGGCGAACATGCCGACCATCGACTCGACGCCGGGCAGGTCGGCGGGGCGGCCGGAGTCGACCACGCCGAAGAGCACGTCGGAGCGGCCGGTCAGCTGGCCGACCAGCAGGCCCCAGCAGCCCTGCACCACGGTCCCGAGGGTGAGTTGGCGGGTACGGGCCCACTCGACCAGCCGGGCGGTGTCCCGCGGTGCCAGCGCGGCGACCGCCGTCCGGGGCAGCAGCGCGGCCCGGGCGGCGTCCGGCAGGACGGTGTGGGTGGGCTCCTCGACGCCGGCCAGCGCCGCGCGCCAGGCCGCCCGGGCCGCCGCACGGTCCTGCCGGTCCAGCCAGGCCAGGTGCTCCCGGGGGTGCGGGACGGGCGCGGTCGGCGCCGGGCCGCCCGCGTACCGGGTGAAGAGCTCCTCCAGCAGGATCGGCATCGACCAGCCGTCCAGCACGATGTGGTGGACGGTCAGCAGCAGGCGCAGCCGGCCGCCGCCGAGCCGCACCAGGGTGGCGCGCAGCAGCGGGGGGCGGGTCAGGTCGAACGGCTCGACCCGGTCGGCCTCGGTCAGCCGCTCCAGCGCGGCGGCCCGCTCGTCCCCGGCCGTCCCGGACAGGTCGTGCTCCCGCCAGGGCGGTTCGACGGCGGCGGGCACCACCTGCACCGGCTCGCCGGAGCGGCGGGCGCGGAAGCAGGCCCGCAGCCCGGCGTGCCGCTCCAGCAGGCCGGACAGCGCCGCCCGCAGCCGCCCGGCGTCCAGGTCCCCGGCGAGGTCGGCGACCAGTTGCAGCACGTGGACGTCGACGCCCTGCTCCACGAAGTCGGCGTGGAACACGAAGCCCTGCTGCAGCGGTGAGAGCGGCAGGAACTCGCTCGTGCGCCCACGTCCCACGGTGCGTCCCATCATGACTCCAGCTCGATGTCGAGTTCGTCCATCTCGTCCTCGCTCAGCTCCAGCAGCGGGGACGGCGCGGCGGCGCGGGCCGCTTCGGCCGGCGCGGCGGCGGCCACCGCCGCGAGGGCGGCGGGGGTGCGGTGCCCGAAGACGTCCCGGGGGGTGATCCCGAGGCCGCGGGCCCTGGCCTGGGCGGCCACCCGGATCGAGCTGATCGAGTCGCCGCCCAGGGTGAAGAAGTTGTCGTCGACGCCGACCTCGGCCAGGCCGAGCACCTCGGCGAACACCTCGCACAGCACCCGCTGCGCCTCGGTGCCCGGCCGCCGGCCGGCGGTCGGCGCGGCCCGGTCGGGCGCGGGCAGCGCCTTGCGGTCGACCTTGCCGTGCGCGGTCAGCGGCAGGGCGGGCAGCGGCACCCAGGCGGTGGGCACCAGGTGGTCGGGCAGCACCCGGGCCAGCTCCTCCCGCACCTCGGCCGGGTCGCCGCCGCCCACCACGTACCCGACCAGCCGGGTGGCCCCCGACCGGTCCCCGACCGCGGTGACCGCGGTGACCGCGGCGTCGGTGACCCCGGGCAGGGCGCGCAGCGCGGCCTCGACCTCGCCGAGCTCGATCCGGTGGCCGCGCACCTTGACCTGGTGGTCGCGCCGCTCGACGAACTCCAACTGCCCGTCGGGGCGCCACCGGACGTGGTCGCCGGTGCGGTACATCCGGGCGCCTGGCTCGTCCGGGTCGGCGACGAACGAGGCGGCGGTCCTGACCGGGTCGTGCAGGTAGCCGCGCCCGACGCCCGCGCCGCCCACGTACAGCTCGCCGACCGTGCCCAGCGGCACCGGCCGCAGGTCGTCGCCGAGCACGTACAGGCGGGTGTTGCGCACCGGCGCGCCGATCGGCACCCGGACGTCCACGCCGTCGCCCGGCCGCAGCACGGCGTGCGTGACGTCGTCCGAGCACTCGGTCGGTCCGTACGCGTTGACCAGCGGAATCTCCGGGTAACGCGCCCACCAGCGGTGGCAGAGGTCCGGCGGCATGGCCTCGCCGGTCACCACCAGCCGCCGCAGCCGGCCGGCGGCGGGGGCCGTACCGGCCGCGTCCCAGGCGTCCAGGGCGGCCCGCAGCAGCGAGGGCACCACCTCCAGCACCGCCGCCCGGTCGGCCTCGGCCACCGCGAACAGCGCGTCCGGGTCGGCGGCCGTCGCCCGGTCGACCACCCGGACGGTGCCGCCGACCAGCAGCGGGGCGAGCATCTGC
Organism: Kitasatospora fiedleri; assembly: GCF_948472415.1. Classification (NCBI taxonomy): domain Bacteria; kingdom Bacillati; phylum Actinomycetota; class Actinomycetes; order Kitasatosporales; family Streptomycetaceae; genus Kitasatospora; species Kitasatospora fiedleri. Next base: position 2,877,016 of record NZ_OX419519.1, read on the forward strand.
CAGACCGACACGTCGAAGGTGACCGGCGCGTTCTGCACCACGGTGTCGCCTGCGGCCAGGTCCAGGTCCTCGACCTTGGCGAGCAGGTGGTTGGCCATTCCGGCGCGGTGCACCATCGCGCCCTTGGGCTTGCCGGTGGAGCCGGAGGTGAAGATCACGTAGGCGAGGTCGTCCGGTCCGCCCAGCGGCTCGGCGGGCCGGTCGAGCGGGACGGCGCCGGTGCTGAACTCCCCGTCCAGCGAACGGATGTGTGGCGCGGGGTCGTCAGCCGAGGCGGTCAGCTCGGCGGCCAGGTCCTGCTGTCCGGGGCCGACCAGCAGGTGCTCGACGCCCGCGTCGGCGAGCAGCCCGGCGGTCCGGGCCGGCGGCGCGTGCACGTCCAGCGGCACGTAGGCGGCGCCGGCGGTGAGCACCGCCAGCACCGCGCCGACGAAGGCGGTCCCGGGCTCGGCCAGGACGCCGACCAGGGTGTCCGGGCCGACCCCGTCGGCCGCCAGCGCGGCGGCCAGCTCGTCGGCCCAGCCGACCAGCGAGGAGTAGGAGGCGGCCGTGCGCCCGTCGCTCACCGCGAGCGCCGCCGGGGTGCGCAGCGCGAACTCCCGCACCTGCTCGACCACTCCGGCGCGGATCGCCCCGGTGGCCGGGCGGGCGGTGTCGTTCCACTTGCGCAGCAGGCCGGCCTCGTCCTCGGTCAGGACATCCAGCTGCCCCAGCCGTGCGGCGGTTCCGGCCGCCAGGTCGAGCAGCAGCCGGCGGAACCGGTCGGCGATCACCGCGACCTGGTCCTCGGTCAGCAGGTCGGGGGCGTAGTCGAAGCGCACCTCCAGCCGCCGGCCCGGCAGGACCACCAGGCTGAGCGGGTAGTGCCGGGCGTCGCGGGCGGAGACCTCCTCGATCCGCAGGCCGGTGCCGGCCGCGGCGTCGGCGGCCCCGTCCATCGGGAAGTTCTCGAACACCATAGCGGTGTCGAAGGGTTCGCCGAGGCCGGCCAGCGCGGGGTTGCCGTCGAGCATCTCGGCGAGCCCCAGGTGGTCGTGGTCGCGCAGCGCGGCCTGCGCGTCCTGGATGCGCCGGAGGTGGGCCTCGACCGGGTCGGCGGGGTCGAGCACGGCCCGGACCGGCAGGGTGTTCAGGAACGGGCCGACGATCTCCTCCACCCCGGGCAGCGCGGCCGGGCGGGTGGAGACGACGGAGCCGAACAGCACGTCCGAGCGGCCGGTCAGCCGGCCCAGCAGGATCGCCCAGCCGCCCTGGAAGACGGTGTTGACGGTCAGGCCGCGGCGGGCGGCGAAGCCGGTGACCGCGGCGGTCTCCTCCTCGCTCAGCAGCAGCGGCAGGCGGGCGGGCGGGGCCGGGCGCCGGTCGGGGGCGGCGGGGCGGAGCAGGGTGGGCTCGGCCAGTCCGGCCAGCGCGGCGCGCCAGGCGGCGCGGGCCCGCCCGCGGTCCTGGCCGGCCAGGTGCGCCAGGTAGCCGCGGAACGGGACGGCGGGGGGCAGCGCGTCGGCCGCGCCGCCGTGCCGGTAGCAGGTGAGCAGGTCGCGGACGAGCAGCGGCATCGACCAGCCGTCCACCAGGATGTGGTGGAGGGTCCAGATCAGCCGGTGCCGGTCCTCGCCCAGGCGCACCAGCGTCCAGCGCATCAGCGGCGGGCGGGACAGGTCGAAGCCGCGGTCGCGCTCCCGGTCGGCCAGTCGGTCCAGCGCGGCCGCCCGCTCGGCCGGGTCGAGCGCGGAGAGGTCGTCGGCGGCCAGCGGCACCCGGACGCCCGCGCGCAGCACCGCCACCGGGTCGCCGGCGGGCCGGTGGTGGAAGGCCGCGCCCAGGTGGGGGTGGCGTTCCAGCAGGGCGGCCAGCGAGTCCTCCAGCGCCGTCCGGTCCACCGCGCCGACCAGGTCGGCGGTGACCTGGAGGGTGTACGGGTCGGTGCCGTCCGGGTCGAACTCGGCCTGGAAGAGCAGGCCCCGCTGGAGCGCCGTCAGCGGCAGCACGTCGGTGACCGGGCCGCCCGCGCCCCGTTCGATCTGCTCGATCTCGGGCTGGCCGAGCGCCACCAGCGGCAGGTCGGAGGGGGTGCGGCCGCCCGCGCCGGGCGTCGCGGCGTGGTCGGTCAGGGCGCGCAGCACGGCGAACCAGGTCTCGGCGAGGTCCCGGACCTCGGCCTCGGTCAGCACGCCGTCCGCCCAGAGCCAGTCGGCCACCAGGTGCGGGCCGTCGGCGCGGTCCTCGGTGACGGGGGTCACCGCGAGGGGGTGGCGCAGCGGCATGTCGGGGTGCACGCCGGTGCCGACCACCGCGCTGCCGCCGTCCAGCGTCCACGGGCCGGTGCCGCCGTCGACCCGGAACCGGCCCAGGTAGTTGAAGCCGAGCGCGGGCGCGGGGGCGGCCGCCAGCAGGCGGGCGGTCTGCGGGTTGAGGTGGCGCAGCAGCCCGAAGCCGATGCCGCGGTCCGGGACGGCGCGCAGCTGCTCCTTGACCCGCTTGACCGCGGCGCCGAGCGCCGGGCCGCCGGCCAGGACCTCGGCGCGGTCGTGGCGGCCGGGGTCCAGCCGGACCGGGAAGACGGTGGTGAACCAGCCGACCGTGCGGGCCAGGTCCGCCTCCTCGGCGATCTGCTCGCGGCCGTGGCCCTCCAGCTCGATCAGCACCGGCGCGCCGCCGTCGGCCCCGTGCCGGGCGCGCCAGTCGGTGACGGCCAGGGCGAGCGCGCCGAGCAGCACGTCGTTGATCTCGCCGTGGAAGGCGGCGGGCACCGCGGTGAGCAGCGCCGCCGTCCGGTCGGCGGGCAGTTCCAGGCGCAGCCGGCCGGCCGTGCCGTAGGTGTCCCGGGCCGGGTCGGGGGCGCGCCGCCCGACGGTCGGCTGGTCGTCAGTCAACTGCTCGCGCCAGTACGGGAGTTCGGCGATCCGGGCGCTGCTGCGGGCCTGTTCGCCCAGGAGCGCGGCCCAGCGCCGGTAGGAGGTCGGGACGGGCTCCAGGACGGGCGGGCGGCCGGCGGCGAGGGCGGTCCAGGCCCGTTCCAGGTCCGCGACCAGGATGCGCCAGGAGACCCCGTCGACCACGGTGTGGTGGGCGAGCAGCAGCAGCCGGCCGTCCCTCGCGGGGCCGCCGTCCAGCAGCACCGCCCGCAGCGTCCCGGCCTCGGCCGGGGCGAGCCGGGCGCGGGCGGACCGGACCTGCTCGGCGACCAGCGCGTCGAGCGCGGCCGGGTCGCCGAGCGCCCCGCCGGCGTCGACCGCGTCGACCAGCCGGGCGGCGTCGACGGCGCCGGCCGGCCGGGTGCGCAGCGTCCAGACGCCGGGCGCGGTCGCGGTGACGGCCATCCGGAGCGCGTCGTGGCGGGCGAGCAGCGCCGCCAGCAGCTCGGTGAGCCGTTCGACGGTCAGCCCGGGCGGTGTCCTGACCACCACGTACTGGCTGAACTCGCTCGCCGGGCCCGCGAGTTCGCCGAGGTCCTCGGTGAGCTGGGCGATGATCGGGGTCGGCTCGACCTCGCCGACGCCGTCCTCGGCGTCGGGGCGGACGGCCCGCCCGGCGGTGGGGCCGGCGGCGGTCGCGGCCAGCGCGGCGGGGGTCTTGAGGGCGAAGACGTCCCGCGGCAGGAGCACGACGCCCCGGGTCCGGGCCCGGCTGACCACCTGGATGGAGCTGATCGAGTCGCCGCCCAGGGTGAAGAAGTTGTCGTCGGCGCCGACCTCGGCCAGGCCGAGCACCTCGGCGAACACCTCGCACAGCACCCGCTGCGCCTCGGTGCCCGGTCGGCGGCCGGCGGTGGGCGCGGCGGCGGCGCCCCGGCCGGGGTCGGCGGCGGGGGCGGGGGTGCCGGGGGCGGTCAGCGCCTTGCGGTCGACCTTGCCGTGCGCGGTCAGCGGCAGCGCGGGCAGCGGCACCCAGGCGGTGGGCACCAGGTGGTCGGGCAGCACCCGGGCCAGCTCCTCCCGCACGGCGGCCGGGTCGGCGCCCGGCGCGACCAGGTGGGCGACCAGCCGGGCCCGGCCCGCGGCGTCCTTCGGCGCGGTGACCGCGGCGTCGGTGACCCCGGGCAGGGCGCGCAGCGCGGCCTCGACCTCGCCCAGCTCGATCCGGTGGCCGCGCACCTTGACCTGGTGGTCGCGCCGCTCCAGGAACTCCAACTGCCCGTCCGGGCGCCAGCCGACGCGGTCGCCGGTGCGGTACATCCGGGCGCCGGGCGGCCCGTACGGGTCGGCGAGGAAGGCGCCGGCGGTCTTGACCGGGTCGTGCAGGTAGCCGCGCCCGACGCCCGCGCCGCCCACGTACAGCTCGCCCGCGCCGCCCGGCGGCACCGGCCGCAGGTCGTCGCCGAGCACGTACAGGCGGGTGTTGCGCACCGGCGCGCCGATCGGCACCCGCGGGCCCACCTCGTCGCCGGCGCACAGCAGCGCGTGGGTGACGTCGTCCGAGCACTCGGTGGGTCCGTACGCGTTGACCAGCGGGATCGCCGGGTAGCGCTGCCACCAGCGGTGGCACAGGTCAGGCGGCATGGCCTCGCCGGTCACCATCAGCCGCCGCAGCCGGCCGGTGGCGGGGGTGGCGTCGAGCGCGTCCCAGGCGTCCAGGGCGGCCCGCAGCAGCGAGGGGACCACCTCCAGGACGGTGATCTGCTCGGTGGCGGTGACGGCGAACAGGGCGTCCGGGTCGGCGGCCGTCGCCCGGTCGACCACCCGGACGGTGCCGCCGACCAGCAGCGGCGCGAGCATCTGCCAGACCGACACGTCGAAGGTGACCGGCGCGTTCTGCACCACCCGGTCGCCCGCGGCCAGGCCGAGGTCGTCGATCTTGGCGTCGAGGTGGTTGCGCAGGCCGTCGCGGTGCACCATCGCGCCCTTGGGCCTACCGGTGGAGCCGGAGGTGAAGATCACGTAGGCGAGGTCCTGGCCGGCGGCCCGCGGCGGCAGCGGGTCGAAGAGCGGGACGGGGTGCGCGGTGAGCCCGGGCGGCAGCGGGTGGAGCCGCGTCCCGGCCGGGGTGGTGGGCTCGGCGGTCAGCTCGGCGGCCAGGTCCTGCTGCCCGGGGCCGACCAGCAGGTGCTCGACGCCCGCGTCGGCGAGCAGCCCGGCGGTCCGGGCCGGCGGCGCGTGCACGTCCAGCGGCACGTAGGCGGCGCCGGCGGTGAGCACCGCCAGTACCGCGCCGACGAAGGCGGTCCCGGGCTCGGCCAGGACGCCGACCAGGGTGTCCGGGCCGACCCCGTCGGCCGCCAGCGCGGCGGCCAGCTCGTCGGCCCAGCCGACCAGCGAGGAGTAGGAGGCGGCCGTGCGCCCGTCGCTCACCGCGAGCGCCGCCGGGGTGCGCAGCGCGAACTCCCGCACCCGTTGCGGCACCGAGCCGCCCGGTGCGCCGGCCGGTCCGGTGCCGGCCCGCGCCAGGCGGGCGCGTTCGGCGTCGGTGGTCAGGTCCAGGCGGCCCAGCGGGGTGTCCGGGTCGGCGTCGGCCAGGCGGCGCAGGAAGGCGCCGAAGCGGTGCAGGTGGTCGGTGACCTCCTGGGCGCCGTAGAGCGCGGGGTTGCCGTTGAGGTGCAGTTCGACGCCGTCGTCGGGGCCGTCCAGGACGGTGATCATCAGGTCGTCGACGATCCCGGTGGAGAGGTTGTTCAGCCGGGCCTCGCACGGGCCGAGCCGGAACTGCGGGGTCTGCGGGAGCACGTTGACGAACGGGCCGAACGGCCGCCGGTCGTCGGCCCGCAGGCCGATCGCGCGGCGGATGCGGTCGGCCGGGTAGCGCTGGTGGCGCAGCGAGCGGGCCAGCGTCCGGGAGGTGTCGCGGAGCAGTCCGCCCACCGTGGTGGCGGGGCCGACCCGGGCCGGCAGCGGCAGGTAGTTGGCCACCATGCCGGGCACCGAGCGGGCGGTGGCGGTCAGCCGGGCGGTCATCGGCAGGGTGAGCAGCACGTCCGCCAGGCCGGCGGCCTTGCCGGTGTACGCGGCGGCGGCGGCGATCGCGAAGGTCGGCCAGGTCACCTCGGCGGCGCGGGCCGCCGCGCGCAGCGCCCGGGCGGTGGGCGCGTCGAGCGCGAGGCTGCCGCGCAGGAACGCGGTGCCGGGCACCGGTGCGCCCGCGGCCAGGCTGGTGGGCCCGGCCGGGCCGCTCAGGTGGCCCTCCCAGAACGCGCGGTCGCGCTCCACCGCGGCCGACCCCAGGTAGTCGGCCTCCTCGCGCAGCAGCAGTTCCAGTCCGGGCAGCGCGCCGTCCGCGACCGGCTCCCCCGCGGCCGACGCCCCGTAGACCTCGCTGAGCCTGCGGTAGACCGCGAGGCGGCTGTAGCCGTCGGAGAGCAGGTGGTGCATGGCCAGGTAGAGCAGGGAGCGGTCGGCGGCCACCCGGAACAGGACGGCCCGGAACAGCAGGCCGCCGAGCAGGTCGAAGGGCCGGTGCAGGTCCTCGTCCATCAGCCGCAGCGCCTCGCCCACCGGGTCCTGGTGGCCCGTCAGGTCGACGGTGCGCAGCGGGAGTCCGTCCAGCGGTTCGATCCGCTGGACCGGCAGGCCGTCCGCCTCGGAGAACCTCGCCCGGGTGCACTCGGCCTCGTCCGTCACCCGGGTGAGGGCTCCGACGAGCAGCCGGTCGTCCAGCGGGCCCCTGATGTCCAGGTAGTCCGCCATGGTGTAGGCGAGGCGTCCGCTGGCGAGCTGCTCGTCGAACCAGATGCCGGTCTGGGCGCCGGTCAGCGGGAGGGTCGAACGGGTGGGCGAGGTCATGACGTCTCCATCGGGGTACTGCGGGCTGGTGAGGACGGTCCGGACCGGGTGTCAGCGGGCCTCGGCCCGGAGCGTGTCCTGGAGCACGTCGGGGCCGTACAGGTCCGTCACCCACGTGTCCTGGTAGACGGTGTCCAGGTAGCGGTCGCCCAGGTCGGGGGCGATGGCGACGGCCGACTCGCCGCCGTCCAGCGGGTGTTCGGCCAGGAAGGCGACCGCCCCGCTCACCACCGTCCCGGTCGACCCGCCGAACAGGAAGCCGTGGCGGGCCAGCCGGCGGCAGGCCCGGATGGTGTCGGGCTCCGCCACCATCACCACGTCGTCCACCACGGACTCGTCGAGCAGCGCCGGGCGCACGCCGGTGCCGAGGCCCGGGATGTGCCGCGGCTCGGGCGGGCCGCCGAAGGTGACCGAGCCGACCGCGTCGACCGCCACGATCCGCACCGACGGCTTCTGTTCGCGCAGGTAGCGGGCGCAGCCCATCAGCGTGCCGGTGGTGCCCGCGCCGACGAACAGCACCCCGAGGTCGGGGAAGGCCTTGAGGATCTCCGGGCCGGTCAGCCGGTAGTGCGCCTGCCAGTTGTTCGGGTTGGCGTACTGGTTGAGCCAGAGGAAGCCCTCGTTGTCCGCGCAGAGCCGGCGCACGTGCCGGATGCGCGCCCCCAGCAGCCCGTCGACCCGGTCCGGCTTGGTGATGACGTGCACCTCGCTGCCGAACACCTCCATCAACTGGCGGGCGCCGAGGGTGCAGCGGGAGTCGGTGACGCAGATGAACCGGTAGCCGCGGCTGGCGGCGACCAGGCTCAGCGCCACGCCCAGGTTCCCCGAGGAGCTCTCCACCAGGGTCGACCCGGGCCGCAGCCGGCCCGACCGCTCGGCGGCGCTCACCATCGCGTGCGCGGCCTTGAGTTTGATGGAACCGGCGAAATTGAAGCCCTCGCACTTGAGCATCAGGCGTTGTCCGACGACCGTTTCGAGATTGACGAAAACGTCCTCGGCATTGAATTCGTACGGAGCGGAGATGACTTGAATGGGACACCGTCCACGTCGATATCGCCGGCGGGATGATTTTCGGGCCGGCTCGGTTACAGCGGTGGATGCCTTCGTCGGTCACGCGTCGTGGAATCCCTTGCAGCGCCTGACCTCACGATCATTTCAAACGGCGCTGACAGGCAGTTGACCAGGCGCTGACCGATTGCGGCTTGCTTGCTTGGCCATGGGGGCATTGCTAGCTTGTGGCCGGAGAGTTTCCGGCCCGGCGGCCGGGACTGACGGGGAGACACGGGGGACCGATCATGCGCCTGGTACTCGCGGAAGACCAGTTCCTGCTCCGTGAGGGCCTGTCCCGGCTGCTCGAACTGAACGGTTTCGACATCGTCGCCGCGGTCGGGTCGGGGCCGGAGCTGACCAGGGCGCTGGCCGAGCACGAGCCCGACGTCGCGCTGGTCGACATCCGGATGCCGCCCACCCACACCGACGAGGGGCTGCGCGCCGTCCTGGAGGGCCGCCGACTGCGGCCCGGACAGCCTTCGTTGCTCCTCTCCCAGTACGTCGACCAGCTCTACGCGCAGGAGTTGCTGGCCGACGGCGACGGCGGGGTCGGCTACCTGCTCAAGGACCGGGTCTTCAACAGCGACCAGTTCATCTCGGCCCTGCACCAGGTCGCCGCGGGCGGCACCGTGATGGACCCGAACGTCGTCTCCAGGATGCTCAGCCACAGCTCGCAGGACCAGCAGATCGCCCGGCTCACCGAGCGCGAGCGCGAGGTGCTCGGCTACATGGCCGAGGGCCGGTCCAACGCCGCCATCGCCGCGGCCCTGGTGATCACCGAGAAGGCCGTCGCCAAGCACATCAACAGCCTGCTCGCCAAGCTCGACCTGCCGCCGTCCAGGGACGACAACCGGCGGGTGATGGCCGTGCTCGCCTACCTCAACCGGGTCTGACCGGGCGGGGTGCGCGCCGCCGCCCGCGGGGCCGGCTCACCCGTCCACCCGGCCCGACAGCAGGCCCTGGAACAGGTTCAGGTGCTGGATGTTGCGGGTGCCCTCCATGAACTCCACCCCGCGCGCGTCGCGCACCAGCTTGTCCAGCAGCGGGTGGGTGGCCCGGGCGGCGGGCGCCAGCAGCTCGCCGGCCTCCAGCGTCACCTCCTCGGCCAGCCGGCAGGCCCGGGCCTTCGCCGCCGAGGCGAGGTACCCGTCGCCGGTGGCGTCCACGGCGGCCGCGGCCCGGTGGACGAGGGCCCGGGTGGCCCCGATCCGCCGGCCGATCCGCTCGATCCGCTCCCGGGCGGCGCCCCGGGCCGCGGCCCGGTGCTCCAGCAGCAGGTCGTGCGCCGCGCCGGCGACGCCCAGCGCGAGGGCCGCCACCGAGGGCCGCAGCCGGTTGAACACCTGGACGGAGGCCCAGATCCCGCGCCGGGTCGGCGACAGGTGCCGGCCCAGCACCCGCTCCGGGTCGACCCGCACCCGGTCCAGCGTGACGGCGCAGATCCGGGCGCCGCGGACGCCGAGCGAGTCGAGCGGTTCGGCCCGGTAGCCCGGGTCGCCGGTGTCCACCAGGACCGCCGTGACGCCGAGCGGTCCCGGCCGGGTGCGGGCGAAGACCGCGGCGACCTGGGCCCGCGAGGCGTTGCCCACGTACCGCTTGGCGCCGGTCAGTTCGAGCGCGCCGTCCCCGGCCGGGCGCAGCGCGGTGTCCAGGGCCGAGGCGTCGGAGCCCCGGTCGGGTTCGGTCAGGGCGAAGCAGGTCCAGGTGGGCTCCGCGAGCACCCGCCCGTAGAACCACTCCCGCTGGGCCCGGTCGCCGAGCTGTTCGACCAGGACGCCGGACATCGAGGGGCCGGGCGCGGCCAGCGTCATGCCGATGTCGCCGCGGGCCAGTTCCTCCAGCACGACCGCGCGTTCCAGCGCGGTGGTGCCCTCGAACCGGTGCGGTCCGATCCGCAGCGGCGGCCGGCCGAACTCGGCGGGGACGCCGAAGGTGCTCATGAAGCGGACGCCGGGCAGGTCGAGGTGGTCCGCGATCCGGTCGGGGTCGCGGTCCAGGTCGAGCGCGGCCGCCGCGAACCCGGCGCCCCACTCGCGGGCCAGGCCGCGCAGCGCGACCAGGCGGCCGTCCGGCGCGGTCACCGGTCCTCCTCCGCGGGCAGGTGGACGTCGGCCAGCAGCTCCGAGACGTGCGCGGTGGCGCCGGGCCCGTCGGCCAGGTAGCCGTGCGCGCCCAGCAGCCGCAGCAGGGCCCGGCCGGTGTCGGTGAGCTGGCGGTGCAGGTCCCGCAGCGCGGGGCCGGTCAGGTCCGGCGGCGCGGTGGCGTCCAGCAGCGCGGCGAGCTCCAGCTGGTGCCCGAGCGCCTCGGCCAGCTGGCCCTTGACCAGCTGCTGCATCAGGACGGTGCTCCCGCCGCTGGCCCGTCCGGCCAGGTGCGCCAGGCAGGCGTCGCGCAGGCCCTGGACCAGGCCGAGCCGCAGCCGCAGCAGCGCCGTCCGGTCGACGGCCGCCGCCCCGGCGCGGGCCGCCCGCGGGTCGTGGACCAGCACGACCGCGCCGCCGGGCAGCGGGTAGCGGCGCACCGGGTCCGGGCCGGCGTCCGGCTCGGGCAGCAGCGTGTGGCCGGTCGGCCCGAACGGCGGGGTGCCGCCGTGCGCCTCCAGCAGCAGGCGCAGCGCGGGGAGCAGCCCCTCGGTCCGCGCGACCCGCTGGAGCTCGGTGGCCGGTACGGGGGCGTGCGCCGCCGGGGCGTGCGCCGTGGCGGTCACGGGGCCGGAGCGGGGTCGACGCGGCACACCGACAGGTCGCCCAGAGCGGGGTCGTACTCGGCCAGCAGGACGGGCGCCCCGGTGGGCAGTTCCTCGGCGAGCAGGCTCAGCGGGGCGGTGCACGGGTAGCCGGCCGGCGCCCGCCGGGCGACGGGCCGGCCGGGGTCGCTTTCGGGGCCCGCGTCGAGGCCGGGTCCGGCCAGCAGCGCCGCGGTGCCCCGCGGGTCCAGTTCGGCGGCCAGCTCGCGCAGCGCCCGGCCGGCCTGCCGCGGGTCCAGTCCGCCGGCCTGGCGCACCTGGTAGCCGTCCGGTCGACCGGCGTCGACGGCCTCCAGGACCAGGGCGGCCGCGCTGTCGCCGGCCAGGTGCAGCGGTCCGTCGGCCGGGAGCCGGTAGGGCAGCAGCGTCTGGTCGAAGGCCAGCACCAGGGCCCGCCGGAAGCCGTGCCGGTGGGCGTAGCTCTGGGCCAGTGCGAGGGCGCTGAACGGCGCGGAGCGGCCCTGGTCGGTGACCGCGAGCAGCAGCGGGCGGCCGGGGAGCCGTTCGGCGAGGGTGGGCGCGGTCAGGGTGGTGGGCAGCAGGTCCGGGGTGGCGTAGGCCAGGACCATCAGGTCGGTCGCGGGCTGGGGGCCGAGCCGGTCGAGCAGGTCGGCGCCCATGTCCTGGAACCGGTTGCCGGTGGCGCCTTCGAGCACCGCCCGGTCCAGGGCGAGGCCGGCGTGGCCGGTCTGGTCGAGGAGGTACTTCCGGTCGACGGGGCTGTCGAGCCGGGCGGTGCCGGTCGGGAAGAACCGGTGCGCCGCCGCGGTCACCGCGAGGCCCGGGTGCCGGGCCGGGCCGCGCGCGGCGGCACCGGCCCGCTCCGGTGCTGAGACGGACATCCTCAGGCGTCCAGCTCGGCGGTGATGAAGTCGGCCAGCGACCGGACGGTGGCGAAGTGGCTCATCTCCAGCTCGTCGGTGTCGAACTCGCCGTCCAGCAGCTCCTCCAGGCGCAGCAGCAGGTCGAGCACGCCGGTGGAGTCCAGGCCCAGGGTGTCGAAGAGCTTGGTGTCGGGTGCCAGGTCGCCCAGGTCGCGCTGGAGCACGGCGCCGAGCGCCTCGGTGATGGCGGCGACCACTCTGGTGCGGTCGGTGGTCTCGATGGTGTCGGTCATGTGGATCGCGCCCTTTCGTGGCGTGGTGGCGTGGTGGCGTCGCGGTGGAGCGTCGTCGCGGTGCGGTGGCGTCGCGGTGGAGCGTCGTCCCGGTGCGGTGCCGGGCGGTCAGTCCTGCTCGACCAGGCGCTGCTTGCGCAGCAGGTCCTCGGCGCTGTCGGCCTCGCGGACCAGGTGGGCCCGGCCGTCCTGGACGAGCACCTCGGCGGGGTGGCCGTGGCTGAGGAAGAGCACCGGCGAGGCGCTGGGCCCGTAGGCCCCGGAGCGCTCCACCCCGAGCAGGTCGCCGGCCCGCAGGTGCGGCAGGCGGACCTTCTTGCCCAGGGTGTCGTTGGGGGTGCAGAGCGGGCCGGTGACGTTCCAGACCTCGTCGGCCGGCTCGTCGTAGCGGTTGAGCAGCCGGATCGGGAAGTTGCGCTTGACGAAGGAGCCGATGCCGACGGCCGCCATGTGGTGGTTGGTGCCGCCGTCCGCGACCGCGAAGTTCTCGCCCATCGAGGTCTTCGTGTAGCGGACCCGGACCACGTACGTGCCGCTCTCCGCGGTCAGGTAGCGCCCGAGCTCCATGATCATCCGGGTCCGGGGGTGCGCCTCGGCGAACTCCGCCAGCACCGGGTTGACCTCGCGGGCCAGCAGGGCCAGGTCCAGGTCCCGCTCGCCCTCGAAGTAGGAGACGCCGAGGCCGCCGCCGATGTCGACCATGTCGAGTGCGAACTCGTGGTGCGCGGCGATCCGCCGGGCCAGGTCCAGGATGCGGACGGTGTTCTGCACCACCGCGTCCTCGTTCAGGATCCGGGTGCCCATGTAGACCTGGACGCCCATCAGCCGCACGTGCTCGTACTGCTTGCCGAACGGGGCGCCCTCCAGCAGCCGGGCCTCGTCGATGCCGAACTGGCGCGGCTTGCCGCCCATGGTCAGGCCGGAGCCCTTGACAGCGAAGCTCGGGTTGACCCGCAGGGCCACCGGGGCGACCAGGCCGAGCCCGGCGGCCAGTTCCTCGATCAGCTCCAGTTCGGGCAGCGACTCGCAGATGACCGCGTAGACGCCCTGGGTCAGGCACTCGGTCAGCTCGGCGCGGCTCTTGCCGGGCCCGAGGAAGACGATGTCCTGCGGCGCGACGCCGGCCCGGCGGGCGGTCAGCAGTTCGGCGAGCGAGGAGACCTCGGCCCGGGCGCCGTGGCGGTGCAGCAGCGCGCAGACCGCGATGTTGGGGTTGGACTTCATCGAGAAGAACACCTCCAACCGCGGGTGCAGCAGCGTGCGCAGGTCGGTGATCCGGCGGCGCAGCGCCTCGCCGTCGTACACGTACAGCGGGGTGCCGAACTCCTCGGCGAGGGCGGTGGCGTCCAGGCCCTGGACCTGGAATTCAGCGCTCATGCTGGTCCCTTTCGACTGCGGCCGGGGGCGGGCCCTGGGGCCGGGCGGGGGTGGGGGCGGCGGCCGCGGCGCGGCCGAGCCGCTCGGTGACGGCGGCGTCCAGCGCGGCGAGCTCCTGCGCGGAGCCGCCCATCAGGAGGCCGTAGAGCCGGCCGTTGAAGGGCGTGCCCGCGGCGGCGCCGGCGTTGACGGTGGCGAAGTTGTTGACCACCAGGCCGGTCCCGCCGGGTTCCCGGAGCAGCAGCCCGTCCAGCAGGTCGCGGACCGCGCCGAACGGCAGCGGCTCGGTGAGCGTCAGCGGGTAGTGCCGGGCCAGCGCGGTGCGGCCCGGGCCGAGCAGCTGCTCCTGGAGCCGGACCTGGTAGGTGGACATGTTGTTGCGCGCGTTGATCTCGATGACCGGGTAGAGGCCGCCGTCCGGGTCGGTCATCGCGTCCACGCCGACCACGCCGTGGAAGCCGTCGGCGGCGAGCCGGGAGCCGAGCAGTTCGGCGGCGCGGCCGAGTTCGGCGAGCTGTTCGGGGCTGAGGTCCGGCGGGAAGCGGTGGCCGAGGTGGACGCCGTTGGCGGTGATGGCCTCCTTGACGAAGTCCAGGTGGACCGAGCCGTCGCGGCCGATGGTGAACTGGTAGTTGAGGTCGGCGGCCTTGGCCACCCGCTCCTCGATCACGAAGGCGATCCGGTCGGTGCCGGCGGCCTTCGCGGCGTCGGCCACCATCCGCCGGGTGCGCTCCAGCCGCCGGGCGCTCTCGATCACCGCGATGCCCTTGCCGGAGACCCCGAGCGCCTCCTTGAACAGCAGCACGGCGCCCTCGTCCAGCAGGGCCGCGGCGGCGGCGGCCGCCTCGTCCAGCTCGGCCGTCGTCGCGCAGGCCCAGCCGCGCGGCTGGCGCAGGCCCAGCTCGTCGGCGATCCGCCGGCTGTGGACCTTGCTGTTGACGGCCTTGCACAGGGCGGCGGGCGGCCCGGCGATCCCGATGCCCGCCTTGGCGGCCAGGTCCTCCTCCAGTTCGGAGACCCCGTGCGGGAGCAGCAGCGCGCCCTGTTCGCCGAGCCGGGCCAGCACGGCGAGCAGCCCGGGGTCGGCCAGCGCGTCCCGGGTGACGGTGTTGCCCGGCAGCTGGTCGGCCACCACGTGGACGGTGGGCAGGCGCAGGCCCAGTTCGCGCAGGTAGTGGAGGTACTCCCGGTCGGGGGCGGTCTTCAGCACCACGTGGTCGTCGGCGCCGCCGAGCAGCAGCGCGAACTCGTCCATCCGGTTGACCACCGCGGTGTTGCCGGCCGAGGTGAGCCGGGGCAGTCCGATCTCGCCGCGCGCCCACTGCTCCTCGACCTCGAAGTTGCCCAGGAACACCAGGGCGGCGCGGTCGTCCTCGGCCACCGCGGCCTTCAGCCGCTGGTTGAATCCCGGTTCGGTCATGCCCTGTTCTCCCGTCGCGTTCACGTTCAGTGCTCCACGACCATCGCGGCGAAGCTCGCGCCGACCCCGACCGAGACCATCAGGTAGCGGTCGCCGGGCCGGAGCCGGCCGAGGGCCTGGGCGCTGGCGTAGTTGATGAAGGGGTCCGCGCCGAAGCAGTGGCCGGTCTGCGGGATGTTGTCCAGGAAGATCCGGTCCACCTCGACGCCGAGGCGGTCGCTGAAGCGCACCCAGGCGATCCGGTTGACGTTGTGCGGCAGGACCAGGGCGAGGTCGGCGGTGGTCAGGCCGGCGTCGGCCAGCGCCTCGTCGATGACGCCCATCAACATGTCGGGGTAGATGTCGCGGAAGGTGGCGAAGCCCTCGTCGGTCATCACCAGGTTGGGGTCGCCGACCGAGACGGTGCGGGTGGCGAAGCCGAGCACCCGGTCGCGGGTGGCCGCGGCGGAGACCAGCACGGCCGCCGTGCCCTCGCCGGTGATGCCCATGCCGGCCAGCACCTGGGCCACCTGGGTGTACGCCTTCTCGCCGACCAGCACCAGGGCCAGCGCCTCCGGGTCGGGGTCTTCCGCCAGCAGCATGCCGGCCACGTCGACGGCCACCAGGCCGGAGGCGCAGGCCTGTTCGGTCAGGGCGAAGGTCTTCGCGTGCCGCAGCCCGGCCTCCCGGCGCACCTCGTGCAGCGGGCTGAGCGGGTACGGCGAGAGGAAGCGCTGGGTCCGCGGCCGGAGCACGTAGCGGACCTTGTCCTCCCGGCCGCGCAGCGCGGTCAGCTTGCCGACGGCGGCCAGCAGGCTCTCGGTCTCGCTCTCGGTCTCGTCCCAGCAGACCTCGGACAGGCCGAACCCCCGTCCGTAGCGCCGCAGTTCGGTGTCTGTCAGGCCCAGCGCCCGCTGGCGGTCCGCGATGGACACCTGGGTGGGCCAGTGGGTGGATACCTCGATCAGTGAGGTCACGGCTAGCCGGCTCCTCTCAGCCGCAGTCGACGGTTCGGCGTGGTGATCCGGGGCGGACACCGTCGTGGGTGCCGGGCGGTCGCCTGGACCGACACCGGCCGGGTGCCGTGCCCCTGCACGGCTGGTCCCCCGGGCGGTACGCCCAGGGGGACGGGGATCAAGCTAGTGGACCGAATTGACAAACGACTGACCGAATACTGACCACGCGACGATCGAGGATGACCACTGTGCCGACCGCCCGCCGGGCCGCCGGGGCGAGCTAACGCACCATCAACTCGCTTGCCTGCCAAGGAAGATGATCAGCTAAGCTGCGATGGCTCATCGGACGAGGCAGGCCGGAGCCGCTCGCCGGCGCACGCGCGCCCCCGACCCGGCCACCGCCCGGACGCCGCCGCGGAGCACCCCACACCCCCTTCGAACCGAGGAACGCCATGTCCCAAGAGAGCCTGCTCTTCCTCAACCGACCGGCCGTGCTCGCCTGCCTGGAGAAGCTCGACCCGGTCGAGGTGGTGGCGGAGGTCCTGCGCGACCAGGCCTCCGGGCGGACCGAGATCCCCGCCGAGGGCTACCTGCCGTGGCACAACAGCAACGGCGCCTACAGCCGGGCCATCGCGATGCTGGGCGCCCTGCATCGCGAGGAGGGCTCGGTCTACGGCATGAAGCTGATCAACGCGGCCGTCGACAACCCGTCCCGGGGCATCGAGCGGGCCGGCGGCCTGAGCTTCGCCTTCGACCCGGAGACCGCCCGGCCCGGGCTGATCGCCGAGGCCGGCTACCTGAGCGCGATCCGGACGGCCGCGTACACCATGGTCAGCCTGCGCGAACTCGGCCCCGAGCGGTGGGACGGCCTCACCCTGCTCGGCACCGGCGCGCTGGCCCGGGCCCACCTGGACCTGCTGGTCCGCTCCTTCCCCGAGGTCCGCCGGGTGACGGTGTTCGACCTGGCCGCCGAACGCTCGGCGCAGCTGGTCGCCTGGGCCGCCGAGCGGCACCCGGGGCTGGCCGTCGCGGTGGCCGCCACGGCGGCCGAGGCGGTCGCCGCTTCCCCGGTCACCGTCACCCTGACCACCAGCGACGACCCGTACGTGCCGGCCTCCTGGGTCCGGCCGGGCAGCTTCCTCGCGCACGTCTCGCTGGGCGACCTGACGGAGGAGGTCTTCCTCGGCGCCGAGGCCGTGTACGGGGACGACCTCGACCTGATCGAGGAGAACCCGCGCCGCATCCTCGGCCGGCTGCTCCAGGAGGGGAGGGTGACCCGGCCGGGCACCGCGTCCGCGCCCGGCACCGGCCCGGGGCGGCCGATCGACGGCACCCTGGGCCAGGTGCTGCTCGGGCGGGTCCCGGCCGTCCGGCCCGGCGCCGGCTACGTGGTCAGCAACCCGTTCGGGATGTCCATCCTGGACGTCGGCATGATCGACGCCGTCCGGCGCACGGCGCTCGAACTCGGCGTCGGACAGCGGCTCGACCTGCTCTGACGGTACGCCGACACTCCAGCACCCCCGCGTGACACTGCCTGACGGGGCATCAGGTAGCGTCCGCGGGGCGGGTGTTGGAGGTTTACCGGAGCCCCGGAATCGGCAAGGAATTCGACTGATCGTGTTAGGTTGATCCGGGCCGCATTGCCGACTGCGGTCGGCGCCGGCGGTCGGCCCGCGCCTGCTCACCCAGGAAATACTCGGTACACGTCCGCCCCCTCAGGAAGGGCGCGGGCGATTCGGACGGACACGACGGGGGAATTCGATGATCGACCACTCGGCCCTTTCTCCACCCGGGCGCCCGGGCCGCCCGGTCCCGCTACCGGGGCAGTGTCACCTTCTGCCGTAGCGCTGCGCCACGAAAGCACGCTACGGGCGGGCCATTGGCCCGCCCGTCGGCCTTAGGCCGCATCCCACCGCACACCACCCCATTGACCGGTTGTAGGGATCAGCGCCGCCCAGTGGAGACAGGCCGGGCGACGCATGCGCAGACGTGTCCTTATTGCGGTCAGAGCCTCGGAATCGGGTCGCAGAGAATGAGATATTACCACCCAGTAGAAAGCCGGTTCGACGCCAGGAACCGGGTATCCATCGAAATCCTCGGATCGCTGCGGGTGTCGATCGAGGACCGGCACGACGGCATCGGCGCGAACCGGGTGCGGACCCTGCTCGCGGTGCTGAGCTTCAGCCCGGGCGAGGTCGTCTCGATGGACGTCCTGATCGAGGAGCTCTTCTCCGACCAGGCCTCGAAGAACCCCAAGAACGCCCTCCAGGCGAACATGCGCCGGCTGCGCACCTCCCTGGAGGCGGTCACCGGCGTCCCCGGGAACCTGCTGGTGCCCACCTCCGCCAACGGCTACCTGCTCGACCTGCCCCCGGAGGCGGTCGACGCCCGAAGATTCGACGCGCTGGCCGCCCGCGGCGCCGCCCTGCTGCGCGACCAGCCGTACGAGGCGGCGCAGCGGCTGGAGGAGGCGCTGCGGCTCTGGCGCGGACCGGCCCTGCTCGACGTCTCCGGCGGGCTGCGCTGCCACAGCCAGGTCAACCGGCTCAACAGCCGCCGGCTGGACGCCCTGGAGGACCTCTACGAGGCCCGCCTGAGCGTGGGCGCCGAGGGCAACGCGGTCAACGAGCTCGAA
This sequence comes from Kitasatospora fiedleri, assembly GCF_948472415.1. Lineage (NCBI taxonomy): Bacteria > Bacillati > Actinomycetota > Actinomycetes > Kitasatosporales > Streptomycetaceae > Kitasatospora > Kitasatospora fiedleri. The sequence continues at coordinate 2,895,009 of NZ_OX419519.1, forward strand.
CAGCTGGCCTGCGAGCATCCGGAACGGGAGCGGATGTCCGAGTTACTGATGCTCGCGCTCTACCGGGCCGGCCGCCAGGGCGAGGCGCTGGCGACCTTCCAGCGGGTCCGTTCCTGGCTGAACAACGAACTCGGACTGGAACCCCGGAAGAAGATGCGCGGTCTCCAGCAGGCCATCCTGGCCCAGGACCCGTCGATCGACGCCGGCCTGGTCTGGGCCGACGCGCGATGACCGGCTGAGTCCCCCCTTCCGTTCGGCGGGCCCCTCCGGCTGTTCCGGCAGCCGGAGTGCTCACGGCACGTCCAGCGGGCCGTCGAGGTCCCACTCGGCCAGTTCGATCCGCCCCGGGGTCTCGACGGCCAGGGCCGCCGCGTACCCGGGGCCCGGATGCAGGTCGGCCATCGCGATGGCCGGCGGGCCCGCTCCCCCGGCCCCGGGGACGCCGCTCCAGGACAGCAGCGCCGCGCGCTGCCCGGGCGCGGCCAGGGTGAGGCCGCGCAGCGGCACGGAGAGCCCGCGGCCGACCGCCTTGAGGACCGCCTCCTTCCTGGTCCAGTAGACGTGGTAGGCCGCCGGCCGGTCCTCCGGGCGGATCTCCCGGAAGTCCGCCAGCTCCCGTTCGGAGAGCACCCGGGGCGCCAGCCGGTCCACCTCGCGCGCGGCGACCCGCTCCACGTCCACCCCGGGCTCGGCGTGCTCGGTGACGGCCAGCACCACCCGCCCGCCGGAGTGCGACAGCGAGAACCGCGCGGCGGCGCCGGGCACCCGCGGTTTGCCGTGCGGGCCGCCGCAGTGCCCGCACCGGCGGCTGAACGCCACCGCCCTCGGCGCCACCCCGGTGGCCCGGCCCAGCGCGGTGCGGACCAGGGCCCGGGCGGTGGCGTACCGGGCCCGGTCCTCGCGCGCGGCCAACTGCCCGTACCGGGCCCGTTCCTCGTCGGACATCAGGGCGCGCACCCGGGGGCGGTCGACCACCGGCGACCAGAGCACCCGGCAGCTGACCGCGTTCGGCTGTGCCATCGCGCTACGCGGCCTGGTGGCCGGTGAGTTCCAGGAACACGTCGTCCAGCGAGGGGCGGCGCTGGGCGAGGCCGCTGACCTGGATGCCGGCCGCGTGCAGCGCCGCGGCGGCGGCCGAGACCCCGGCCAGCCCGTCGTTCAACTGCACGCCCAGCACGCCCCTGCGGTCGTCCCGGGTCAGCTCGCCGACCATCAGCGGGTTCAGCGCGGACAGCGCCGCCGGCAGGTCGGCCAGATCGGCCACGGTGACTTCCAGCCGCTCCTGGCCGACCTTGCGCTTGAGCTCGTCGGCGGTGCCCTCGGCGGCCACCACGCCCTTGTCGATCACCACGATCCGGTCGGCCAGCTCGTCGGCCTCCTCCAGGTACTGGGTGGTCAGCAGGACGGTCACGCCGTCGGCCACCAAGTCCCGCACCACGGACCACAGGACCAGCCGGCTGGACGGATCGAGCCCGGTGGTCGGCTCGTCCAGGAAGATCACCTCGGGGCCGCCGACCAGCGTGCTCGCCAGGTCCAGCCGGCGCCGCATGCCGCCCGAGTAGGCCCGCAGCGGCTTGTCGCCGGTGTCCGCGAGGTCGAACCGCGCCAGCAGCTCGTCCGCCCTGGCCCGGGCCTCGGACCGGCCCAGGTGCAGTAGCCGGCCGAGCAGGACCAGGTTCTCGCGGCCCGTCAACTCCTCGTCCACCGCGGCGTACTGGCCGGACAGCCCGATCCGGCGGCGCACCTCGCGCGGCGCGGCGGCGACGTCGAACCCGGCCACCGCGGCCCGGCCGCCGTCCGGTCCGAGCAGGGTGCTGAGGATGCGGACCGTCGTGGTCTTGCCCGCCCCGTTGGGGCCGAGCAGCCCGAGCACGGTGCCCGCCGGGACGTGCAGGTCGATCCCCTTGAGGACCTGCTGGTCCCGGTAGTTCTTGCGGAGGCCCTCCGCCTCGATCGCCGCCTGGGCCGCCACCGCTCAGGCCCCGCGCTCGATCAGGCTGAGCGGCCGCAGGTCGGTCCAGTTCTCGTCGACGAAGCGCACCGCCTCCTCCCGGGGCACCGAGCTGAGCGCCTCGCGCCAGCCCGCCGGGACCTCGGCGAAGGCGGGCCACAGGCTGTGCTGGTTCTCGCCGTTCACCAGTACGTGGAACGTGCCGTCGGGATCGTCGAAGGGGTTGCTCATCGGGGTTCCGTCCTGTCCGTCTTCCAGGGTCAACTCCGTTGACCACTATGCTCCATGGCTGCTGACGCGGAACTGACGAACGGCTGATCGCCGCCGTCCGCCGGGGTCGCGCCGGGGCCGGGGCGGGGCCTTCGCGGCCCCGCCCCCTCCGACGACCGCCGGGCCGGTCAGACGTCCACCGGCTCCTGGTGCGCGCCGTCGCTGCGCCGCGGCAGGTCCGCGGTGACCGCCCGGCCGGTGCGCGAGGGCCACCAGTTGGCCCGGCCCAGCAGGGTCATCGCGGCCGGCAGGACGAAGATCCGGATCACCGTGGCGTCCAGCACGATGGCCACCGCCAGCCCGACGCCGATCTGCTTCAACTCGATGAAGGTCAGCGTCCCGAAGGTGGCGAACACCGCCACCATGACCGCGGCCGCGCCGGTCACCACGCCGGCGGTCCTGGTGATGCCGTCCAGCACCGCGTTGCGGGTGGTCATGCCGGCCACCACGCCCTCCCGGATCCGGCTGACCACGAAGACGTGGTAGTCCAGCGACAGGCCCGACAGGATCACGAAGAGCAGCACCGGCACCCAGGAGACCACGTGCCCGGTCGAGTGGTAGTCGAGCAGCCCGTCCGCCCAGGTGTGCTGGAAGACCAGGCACAGGAAGCCGAACGAGGCGGCGACCGAGAGCAGGTTGAGCACCACGGTGGTCAGCGCCACCACCACCGAGCGGAACGCCAGCACGATGATCAGGAAGGTCAGGGCGAACACCACGCCCATCACCATCGGCAGCCGGTCCTTCAGGTTGGCGGTGTAGTCCATGTCGTCCGCCTGGTCGCCGCCGACCGCGTACTCCACGCCCGGCAGGTCCTTCAGCGCCGCCGGGACCAGCACGTCCCGCAGCCGGTCGACCGAGTCCCGGGCCGGGGAGGTGCCCGGCGGCGTCGGCGTGCCCGCCTCCAGGACGGCGCCGCGCCCGTCCGCCGAGACCCGGACCGCCGGCGGGATGTCCTTGGCGAACAGCGGCTCCTGCCCGAGCTGTTCGGCCAGCCGCTCCAGCCGCCCGCGGACCGCCTCCTGCTGCCCGGCCGGCGTCTTCACCGCCACCACGTCGGTGTTGGCGTTCGAGGGGAACTCGGCGAGCAGCCGGTCGTAGCTCTGCATCGTGGCCAGGGTGCGCGGGTAGTCCGCGATCTGGGTGGCCTTCAGGTCCATCCCCAGCGCGGGCAGCGCCAGCGCCACCAGCGCGCCGACCGCGAGCACCAGCGAGACCAGCGGGTGCCTGGTGGCCGGGCGCAGCAGGAAGTTCCAGGCCCGCGGGTTGCTCCGGCTTCGGGTGAGGCGCCACACCAACGGGATTCGCGGCCGGTCGACCGCCCGGCCCAGCTTGACCAGCAGGGCCGGCAGCACGGTGACCGCCGAGAGCATCGCCACCGCGACCACGATGATCGCGCCGGTGGCCATCGAGGCCAGCATCAGGTCGCCGGCCAGGTAGAGCCCGGCCATCGAGACCAGCACCGCGACGCCGGAGACCACCACCGAGTGGCCGGAGGTCGCCGCGGCGATCTCCACCGCCGAGGTCGCGCCGTAGCCCTTGGCCGTCTCCTCGCGGAAGCGGCGCAGGTAGAAGAGGCAGTAGTCGACGCCGACCGCCAGGCCCATCAGCACGATGACGTCCGTCACCGTGCCCGGGTCGGGCACCACCTGGGAGGCCAGCGCCCACAGGCCCAGGGTGGAGGCCACCGCGGTCAGGCCCAGCAGCACCGGCACGCCGGCCATCACCACGGCGCCGAAGATCAGCGCCAGGATGACCAGGGTGACCGGCACGCTGATGGTGGTCGCCTTCTGCAGGTCCTTGCCCAGCCAGTCCTGGAAGTCGCTCTTGATCGAGGCTTCGCCGACCTCCTCGACCCGCAGGTCGGGGTGGGCCTGCTGGACCGCCCGGGTGGCCGCCAGCAGCGGCGCGACCCGGTCGTTCGCGGTGTCGGGGTCGCCCTTGACGGCGACCTGCAGCAGCAGGACCCGCTGGTCGGCCGAGGGGATCGGGTCGGACACCGAGGCGACCCCGTCGAGCGCGCCGAGCTGCTGCTTGAGCTCGGCGGCGGCCGCGGCGGACGCGTCGTCCAGCCGGCCGTCGAGCGGGCCGACCAGCACGTTCTCGGTGGCCGGGCCGCGCAGGCCGTTCTCGTTGACGATCCGGTCGGCGGTGGCCGCCTGCCCGACCAGGAGTTCCTGGTTGGTGGCCTCCCGGCCCTTCACCACCGTGCCGATGGAGAAGGCGACCACGGTCAGCAGCAGCCAGACGAGGACGGCCCACCACGGATGGTTGGCGCTCCACCGGCCCATCCGCGAGGCGAAGTGGCGTTTCTTGCCCGTCATGTCGATCGGTCCTTCGTTCAGGAGCGGAAGAGGAGTCGTGTCTTCGGCGGGCGGGGACCGCCCGGCGGGCCGGGAGGAACGGGTACGGGCCGCTTCCGGGCATGCCGGGGGAAGGGCCGTCGGGCACGCCGGAGGAGGAGCCGCCAGGCACGCCGGAGGAGCTGTCGGCAGGCATGCCGGAGGAGGGGCCGTCGCGGGGCCCGCGGCCGGGGAGGGGCGCCGCCGGCCCGCGGCGCCCCCGTGGCCGGTGGCGGGCTAGTCGCCCTGGGTGGTGCCGGTGGTGCCGGTCGTGCCGGGCAGCAGGTCGCAGCCGATGGAGAAGGCCGCCAGGGTCGGGCCGCCGGCGGGGCTGTTGATCGCGAGCAGGCCGTCGAAGGCGGCCAGCCGCCGCTCGACCCCGCGCAGCCCGCTGCCGCGCCCGGCGTCGGCCCCGCCGACGCCGTTGTCGTGCACGGAGACCCGCAGTTCGCGGTCGACGTAGTGGATGTCGACCGTCACCTCGGTGGCCTTGCCGTGCTTGGTCACGTTGTTGAGCAGTTCGGCGATCGCGAAGTAGGCCGCCGACTCCACCGGGGCGGGCAGCCGGCCCGGCACCGAGCCGGTCAGCTGGACCCGCTGCGGCAGTTCCAGCGTCAGCGTGCGCACGGCGTCCACCAGGCCGCGGTCGGCCAGCAGCGGCGGGTGCACGCCGTGCACCAGGTCGCGCAGTTCGTTGAGGGCCTTGGCCGAGTTGTCCTTGGCCTCGGCGAGCAGCGCGCGCACCGCCGCCGGGTTCTGCTCGATCAGCGACTCGGCGGCCGACAGCGTCAGCCCGAGGGCGACCAGCCGGACCTGGGCGCCGTCGTGCAGGTCGCGCTCGATCCGGCGCAGCTCGTTGGCCTGCATGTCCATCGCGTCCGAGCGGGAGTTGGCCAGGTGCTCGACCCGGTTGGTCAGGTCGGCCCGGGTGGAGCCCAGGACCAGCCGCACCCAGCGGCCGTGCAGCCCGAGCATCAGCCTCGGCAGCAGCAGCACGCCCACGGCGAGCTCCACCGCGCCCAGGACGGCGGCCAGGATCGCGGTGCCCTGGCTCCGGACCGGGACGAAGGTGAACCAGATGCCGTCCCAGGACTCGCTGAGGCCCCTCCACACGAACGGCAGCGCCAGGCCCCAGAGGCCGCCCAGGATCGCGACGGCCGGCAGCAGCGCCAGCACCGGCCCGACCACCGGGTTGACCAGCGTCCAGAGCAGGTCCCGCCAGGTCGCGCGCTCACCGAGCATCCGGTGGGCCCGCCGCAGGCGGGTCCGGGCCGGGCCGTCGGCGGGCTCCGGCGGGTAGGCCGCGTCCACCCGGACACCGGACCAGCGCAGCGCCAGCCGGCGCTGCAGGCGGGCGTCCGACCGGATCGCGTCCAGCGCGCCGGGCAGCAGCAGCAGGCCGACGCCGACGAAGCTGAGGCACACCACGAGGCAGAACCAGAGCAGCAGCAGCGCCTCCCCGAGGGCGATCCCGGTCAGGGACACCCCGCGGAGCACCAGCGCGGCCGCTCCGCCGAGCTCCGGTCGGGTCTTCTCCGTTCCTTCCACACGTGCACTCATGTCCTGGCCCCATTTCGCCTTCACCGAATCACTGTGCTTCCAGCATGACGGCCCGTCAGGCGGATTTCGGGGGTGCTAGTACCCCTCTTGCCCGGGGTACCACCACCCCCGGCGGGAGTACGGCACGGTGCCCCGGACGCCTGGGCGTCCGGGGCACCGTGCCGTACTCGCGGAGGGAACGGGGAGGGCGGGCGAGAGCCGCCGGGGTCAGTTGAAGGTGTCCGGGTCCGGTCCGGTGCGCAGGCCCCGGTCGGTGGCCGCGATCGCCGCCAGGTCGTCCTCGGTGAGGGCGAAGTCGAAGACGTCCAGGTTCTGCCGGATTCGGGCCGGGGTGACCGACTTGGGGATCACCAGGTTGCCGAGCTGCAGGTGCCAGCGCAGCACCACCTGGGCGGGGGACTTGCCGGTGCGCCCGGCGATCGCGGTGATCGCCGGGTCGTCCAGCACGGCGCCCTGGGCGAGCGGGCTCCACGCCTCGGTGGCGATGCCGTGCGCGGCGTGGAAGGCCCGCAGTTCGGCCTGCTGGAGGCCGGGGTGCAGCTCGACCTGGTTGACGGCCGGGACGGGGCCGCCGGCCTCGATCAGCCGGGTCAGGTGCGCGGGCTGGAAGTTGGAGACGCCGGCGGCGCGGATGCGGCCCGCGGCGGCGAGCTCCCCGATCGCCCGCCAGGAGTCGGTGTACCGGTCCCGGGCCGGGGTGGGCCAGTGGATCAGGTACAGGTCGACGTACTCCAAGCCAAGCCGGTCGAGGCTGGCGTCGAAGGCCCGCAGCGTCTCGTCGTGGCCCTGGTCGGCGTTCCACAGCTTGGTGGTGACGAACAGCTCCTCGCGCGGCAGCCCGGACGCGGCCAGCGCCTTCCCGACGCCGTGCTCGTTGCCGTAGACCGCGGCGGTGTCGATGCTGCGGTAGCCGGCCTCCAGGGCGGCGGCGACGGCCGCGGTGGTCTCCTCGTCCGGGACCTGGAAGACGCCGAAGCCGAGCTGCGGCATCTCGACGCCGTTGTTGAGTGTCACGTGGGGGACGGTGGTGCTCATGTTCCTTCTCCAGTCGGGGAGTTCGAGGGTTCTCAGTGGTTCAGGACCGGGACGCGGGCGGCGCCGGGGGCCGGTGCGCGGCGCTCCAGCACCGCCGAGGCCACGGCCAGCAGCAGCGCGGAGCCGGCCAGCAGCGCGCCCACCCAGTTCGGGGCGGTGTAGCCGAACCCGGCGGTGATCACCGCCCCGCCGAGCCAGGCGGCCAGCGCGTTGCCCAGGTTGAATGCTCCGATGTTGACGGCCGAGGCCAGCGTCGGCGCGCCGTGCGCCTGGTCCAGGACCCGCTTCTGCAGCGGCGGCACGGTGGCGAAGCCCAGCGCGCCGATCAGCAGCAGGGTGACGGCGGCGGTGACCCGGTGGTGCGCGGTGACGGTGAACAGGGCGAGCACGACGGTCAGGGCGCCCAGGGTGGTGAACAGCATCGGCATCAGCCGGCGGTCGGCGAACCGCCCGCCCAGCAGGTTGCCCAGGAACATGCCGACCCCGAGCAGCACCAGCAGCCAGGTCACCCCGCCCTCGGAGAACCCGGCGACCTCGGTCATCATCGGCTTGACGTAGGTGATCGCGGCGAACACCCCGCCGAAGCCGAGTACCGTCATGCCCATCGCCAGCACCACCTGGACGTTCCGGAACGCCGCCAGCTCCCGCCGCAGGTGCGCCCCCTCGGGCCGGGGCAGCTCCGGCACCAGCCGGGCGATGCCGAGCAGCCCGACCACGCCGAGCACGGCGACGGCGGCGAAGGTGACCCGCCAGCCGACCTGCTGGCCGACGAAGGTGCCCAGCGGCACGCCGACCACGTTGGCCACCGTCAGCCCGGTGAACATGGTCGCGATCGCCCCGGCCTTCCGCTCCGGCGCGACCAGCTCGGCGGCGACCACCGACCCGATCCCGAAGAACGCGCCGTGCGCGAGCGAGGCGACGATCCGCCCGGCGAGCATCGCCCCGAACCCGGGCGCCAGCGCGGACAGCAGGTTGCCCGCGGTGAACAGCACCATCAGCAGCATCAGCATCCGCTTGCGACTGATCCGGGTCCCGAGCACGGTCATCAATGGAGCCCCGACCACCACGCCGAACGCGTAGCCGGTGACCAGCAGACCGGCGGTCGGAATGCCCACCCCGAAGTCGGCGGCGACCTCGGGCAGCAACCCCATGATCACGAACTCGGTGGTGCCGATCCCGAACGCCCCGATGGCCAGGGCGAGAAGCGCGAGGGGCATGACGCGAACCTCCATACAATTGCCAGTGCGCCTTACAAGCTTCGACAATAATTGCACACGCACACACTTGCAAGCGCAACGAACTCCCGAACAGGGCCCCGCCCCGGGAACGCCGAAGGCCCACCCGCTCCGCCCCCGCGAAACCGCCTGCGGCGAGCCGACAGCGGCACCACGGACATCCGCCGACAGAAACCCACCCGCGCCCGTCGAGCCCCCGAGCGCCCGCGACAAGGCTCACCCCGGACAACCCGGCGGCGGAGACCGCCCGCGCTCGCCCAGCACCTGCCGCAAGGCCCTCTGCCCCGCGAAGCCACCTGCGGCCGAGCCCGCCGGGCACCCGCCGACAGACCCCCCACGCCCGGGAGACCACCGCCCGCCCCCGAAGCACCGGCCCCCTCACCCTCAACGCCCACGCCGAGGCCCACTCCCGACAGCACGGGCATCCAGCGGCAGCAACCGCCCGTACGTGTCCCGACACCTGCGAAGCCCGCTCCGGGCCCCCGGGCCCCCGGCGGCGGAGACCGCCCGCGCTCGCCCAACACCTGCCGCAAGGCCCTCTGCCCCCGCGAAGCCGCCGGCGGCCGAGCCCACGGGACACCCGTCCGGAAGGCCGCCCACCAACCCCGAGGAGCACCGGCTCCCACCCTCGACGCCCACGCCTGCGGCAAGGTCCACCCTCAGCACCGCCGGCAACCGCCCGCGCCCGGGGTCGCCGAAGGCCCCACGCCCCGGCGCACCCCGCTGCACCACTGTCCCGCTGCCCCGGTGGCGAGCCCGCCGGGCGGCGCCGAACCCCTCCCCTGGAGCGCCGCAGGCCCGTCCCGTCCCGCAACGCGGAGACCCCGCCCCGGCCGGGGGCCGTGGCGGGGTCTTCGGGCGGTGCGGGGTCGGGCGGTCAGGCGATCAGGCCGGGGATCTCCTGGATCGCGAACCAGAGCAGTTCGTGGTCCTCCGCGCCGTCGACGGTGAACTGCGCGTCCTGGTCGCCGCCGTCCGCGGCAGTCACCGCGCCGGCGGCGGCCGTCACGTCGGCCAGGACGTCCGGGTCGGTGTCGTCGGCGTGGACTGCGGCGGCCTTGGCGAGGCGGATCGGGCCGGCCAGGACGACCCGGCCGAGCGAGGCCTGGTCCTGGTACTCGTCGCCGGGGAACGGCGTCACCGCCGAGTCGGCGACCTCGACGGCCAGCACCACCCGGCGGCGCGGGGCGTCCGGGTCGGCGGCCAGCAGCCGGACCGAGGAGAGCGCCGCCCGGTTGAGGGCCGCGTACTCCAGCTCCTCCAGGTCGTCGCTGACGTACCACTCGCGCAGCGCGGGCGTCACGGCGTAGGCGACGCTCTGCTCCAGGACGCCCTCGGGGTGCGCCACCGCCAGGTCCTTCAACGTGGTCGGCACGTACACGCGCATCGGGGCACCCTTCTGACGGTCTCACTGTGCGACGGGTCAAGAATACGCAGCCCGCCGGGCGGCCCGCGATGGCCCTCCGGCGCCCGGCCCCTGCGCCGATCAGGTCACCGCCGACGTCCCCCTACGGGCCGTTCCGCGGCCCGAGCCGCCGTCAACTCCGCGCTCCGGCACCGGCCGCACCACCGTTGCGGCCGACGGGCCGCCACCCGTACGGGTGGATTTCCGGGCATCGCCGCAGCCGCCGGAAACCCCTTGGCCCGCCCTCCGCCCGCCCGGTAGCAAAGGCCCCGGCAGCATCACTGCCACTGACACTCCCGCCACCGAGAGGGCCACGATGACCGAGCAGATGACCGAGCAGCAGCTCACCCGGACGTCCGGCCCCCGGATCCGTCCACTGGTCCGCCCCGCCCCCGCCACCCGCCGACCGGTCCGCCACCCCCACCCGATCCCGGCCCCAACACCGACCCCGGCCGCGCACCCCCACCCGCACCCGCACCCCCACCCGCCCGGCGACGGCCCGCGCCCGGTCCGCAGCCCGCGCGCGGCCTGCGACGGGCCCCGCCCGCCGTACCGCCCCCGGACGGCCGCGCCCGGCAGCAGCGGGCACGCCGAGCTCGCGGGGCGGTTCGCGCACCGGCTGGTGGAGGTGCTGTGCGGGGCCCGCCCGGTGCACCAGTTGCAGCGGCACACCACCCTGCCGGGCTTCCACCAGCTCGCGGCGCTGGTCCGGACCGGCCCGCTGCGCCCGCGCGGCCGCACCCAGCGCCCGCGGCTGGGCCGGGTGCACGACTGCGCGCCGGGCCCGGGCGCGGTGGAGGCGTGCGTGCGGGTGGAGCTCGGCCCCCGGCACCACCTGCTGGCCTTCCGGCTGGAGCGGCACACCCGCACCGGCCAGTGGCAGTGCGCCGCCGTGGAGACCGGATGAGGCCCGGGAACGCGGCGGGGCGCCGCCCCCCGGAGGAAGCGGCGCCCCGTTCAACGCAAGCGGGTCCGGGCTCAGGCCTTGCGGCGCCGGCCGCCCTTCGCCGCCTTGGCGGCCTTGCGGCGCTCGGCGCGGGTCAGGCCGTCGCCCTCGTCGAGCGGGCCGTCCTCCTCGAAGTCGCCCTCGATCACGCCGCCGCCGACCTGGTCGGACGGGGCGATGTAGTGGAGCTTCTTGCGCTCGGGGGCCTCCAGGCCCTTGGCGCGGATCTCCGGGCGGGCGGCCGGGACGGCGGCGTCCTTCTCCAGCTTGTCGAGCAGCACCTGCTCGTCGTCCGGGACCGGGACCTCCTCGACCTGCTGCTCGACCTGGACCTCCAGGTTGAACAGGTAGCCGACGGACTCCTCCTTGATGCCCTCCATCATCGCGGAGAACAGGTCGAAGCCCTCGCGCTGGTACTCGACCAGCGGGTCGCGCTGGGCGTAGGCGCGCAGCGCGATGCCCTCCTGGAGGTAGTCCATCTCGTAGAGGTGCTCGCGCCAGCGGCGGTCGAGCACCGAGAGGACGACCCGGCGCTCCAGCTCGCGCATGATCTGCTCGCCGAGCTGGTCCTCGCGGCGGCCGTACGCGGCGGCGATGTCCTCCTGGATGACCTTGGTGAGGTACTCGGGGGTGAGACCGCCCTGGTCCGCGGCCTCCTCCTCCAGCTCGTCCAGGTCGAGCGAGACCGGGTAGAGCTGCTTGAGCGCGGTCCACAGCTTGTCGAGGTCCCAGTCGTCCTCGAAGCCCTCGCCGGTGGCGGCGTTGACGTACGCGGCGACGGTGTCGTCCATGAAGTGGCCGACCTGCTCCTGCAGGTCCTCGCCCTCCAGGACGCGGCGACGCTCGCCGTAGATGACCTCGCGCTGGCGGTTGAGGACCTCGTCGTACTTGAGGACGTTCTTGCGGATCTCGAAGTTCTGCTGCTCGACCTGGGTCTGCGCGGAGGCGATGGCGCGGGTGACCATCTTCGACTCGATCGGCACGTCCTCCGGGACGTTCGCCATCGACAGCACGCGCTCGACCATGCCGGCCTTGAACAGGCGCATCAGGTCGTCGCCCAGCGACAGGTAGAACCGGGACTCGCCCGGGTCGCCCTGGCGGCCGGAGCGGCCGCGCAGCTGGTTGTCGATCCGGCGGGACTCGTGCCGCTCGGTGCCCAGGACGTACAGGCCGCCGATCTCCTGCACCTCCTCCTGCTCCGCCTTGACCGCGGCCTTGGCCTTCTCCATCGCGGCCGGCAGCGCGGCCTCGTACTCCTCCGGGGTCTCCTCCGGGGTGATGCCGCGCTGGGCCAGCTCGGCGGCGGCCAGGTGCTCGGGGTTGCCGCCGAGCATGATGTCGGTGCCGCGGCCGGCCATGTTGGTGGCGACGGTGACGGCGCCCTTGCGGCCGGCCTGGGCGACGATCTGCGCCTCGCGCTCGTGGTGCTTGGCGTTCAGCACCTCGTGCGGGATGCCGCGCTTGCGCAGCTCCTGCGACAGGTACTCGGACTTCTCGACCGAGACGGTGCCGACCAGGACCGGCTGGCCCTTCTCGTGGCGGTCGGCGATGTCCTCGACCACGGCGGCGAACTTGGCCGGCTCGGACTTGTAGATCAGGTCGGGCTGGTCGATCCGCTTGGGGTTCTTGTTGGTCGGGATCGGGACCACGCCGAGCTTGTAGATCTGGTGGAACTCGGCCGCCTCGGTGGTGCCGGTACCGGTCATGCCGGACAGCTTGTCGTACAGGCGGAAGAAGTTCTGCAGGGTGATGGTGGCCAGCGTCTGGTTCTCGTTCTGGACCTCGACGCCTTCCTTGGCCTCGATCGCCTGGTGCATGCCCTCGTTGTAGCGGCGGCCGGCCAGGATGCGGCCGGTGTGCTCGTCGACGATCATCACCTCGCCGTTGATGACGACGTAGTCCTTGTCGACCTTGTAGAGCTCCTTGGCCTTGATGGCGTTGTTCAGGAAGCCGACCAGCGGGGTGTTCACCGACTCGTAGAGGTTGTCGATGCCCAGGTAGTCCTCGACCCGGGAGACGCCCTCCTCCAGGATGCCGACGGTGCGCTTCTTCTCGTCGACCTCGTAGTCGCGGTCGATCTTGAGGCGCTGCACCAGCTTGGCGAAGTCGTTGTACCACTTGGTGGCCTGGTCCGCCGGGCCCGAGATGATCAGCGGGGTGCGGGCCTCGTCGATCAGGATCGAGTCGACCTCGTCGACGATCGCGAAGTTGTGGCCGCGCTGCACCAGTTCGTCCTGCGACCACGCCATGTTGTCGCGCAGGTAGTCGAAGCCGAACTCGTTGTTGGTGCCGTACGTGATGTCCATCCCGTACTGGCGCTTGCGCTCGGCCGGCGACATGTTCGCCAGGATCACGCCGACCTCCAGGCCCAGGAAGCGGTGCACCCGACCCATCCACTCCGAGTCGCGCTCGGCGAGGTAGTCGTTGACGGTGATCAGGTGCACGCCCTTGCCGGTCAGCGCGTTCAGGTACGCGGGCAGGGTGCCGACCAGGGTCTTGCCCTCGCCGGTGCGCATCTCCGCGACGTGCCCGTAGTGCAGGGCGGCGCCGCCCATGATCTGCACGTCGTAGTGGCGCTGCCCCAGGACGCGCTTGGCGGCCTCGCGGACGGTCGCGAACGCCTCGGGGAGGATGTCGTCGAGGCTCTCGCCGTCGGCCAGGCGGGTCTTGTACTCGTCGGTCAGCGCGCGCAGCTCTTCGTCGGTGAGGTTGACGAAGTCCTCTTCGATCGAGTTGACCTGGGCGGCAATCCGCTGCAGTTTGCGGAGGATCTTGCCCTCGCCTGCGCGCAGGATCTTGTCGAAGACGGACACGTGAGCGGGCTCCTTGCCTCATTCGGCTCTGGATGACTGCCGGTGGGGAGTCCACCCCACCGTACGGGCCATCGTATGCGAGGAGTCCGAGCGGCCGGGAGGTCCGTCAGCACGGTATTCCTGTGTCACCCCTGGGAGCACATCGTCCGATGCCGGGTCCAAACGGTCAAAGCGGTTCGCCGACGGCCGGTTGTCAGTGCCCGCGCCTAGCCTCGCCCCATGGCCGAGACCTTTGCCGAGACGTTCTCCGAAACCTCCGCCGCGGCCGCCGCGACGCCCGCGCCCGCCGTCCGGATCACCGCCGACCACGCCCGCCGGCTCGCGCTGCGCGCCCAGGGCCTGCTCGGCTCCCCCGACCGCCGCTCCGGCCCGCAGGGCGTGCTGCGGCAGCTCGGCGCCGTCCAGCTGGACACCATCTCGGTGCTGGCCCGCTCGCACGAGCTGGTGCCGTACGCCCGGCTCGGCGCGGTCGGCCGCCGCCCGGTCGAGCAGGCGTACTGGGGTCGGGGCACCGCCTTCGAGTACTGGTCGCACGCGGCCTGCGTGCTGCCGATCGAGGAGTGGCCGCTGTTCGCGTTCCGCCGCCGCGCCTACCGGGACAAGGGCCGGGTCTGGGGCCACCGGGTCTCGCCGGAGGCGTACGCCCGGGTGATCGACCAGCTGCGCGCCGAGGGCCCGCTGACCTCGACCGCGCTCGGCGGCGCCAAGCGGACCTCGGAGTGGTGGGACTGGTCCGACACCAAGATCGCCGTGGAGCGGGCGCTGGCCTTCGGTGACGTGGTGGTCACCGAGCGGCGCGGCTGGAAGCGGGTCTACGACCTGGCCGAACGGGCCGTCCCGGCCGAGCTGTTCGAGCAGGACCCGACCGACGCCGAGTGCCTGGTGCGGCTGGTGGCGCAGGCCGGGGCCGCGCTGGGCGTGGCCACCCGGGCCGACCTGATGGACTACCACCGCCTCAAGGGCGCCCAACTGGCCGCCGCGCTCCCGGAGTCGGGCCTGGTCCCGGTCGAGGTGGAGGGCTGGGGCGCCCCCGCCTGGGCCGACCCGACGGCGCTGGCCGCGGAGCCGCGCGGGCGCCACCGCACCACCCTGCTCTCCCCGTTCGACTCGCTGGTCTGGGACCGCCCGCGCACCGAGCGGATCTTCGGCATGAGCCACCGCCTGGAGGCGTACACCCCCAAGCACAAGCGGGTGCACGGCTACTTCGCGATGCCGCTACTGGCCGCCGGCCGGCTGGTCGGCCGGGTCGACCCGGCCCGCGAGGGCAGCGTCCTGGTGGCCCGTCAGGTCTCGCTGGACGCGCCGAAGTTCGTCCCCGCGCTGGCCGAGGCGCTGCGCGAGGCCGCCGACTGGGTGGGCTGCTCGGACGTCCGGGTGGAGCGGCTGGCGGACGAGTCGCTGCGGCCGGAGCTGGAGCGGCTGCTGGGCTGAGCCGTTGCCGGGCCGGGCCAAGCCGGGCCGAGCCGCCGCCCGGCCGAACGGACGCCGGGCCGAAGGGCTGCGGGGGCCGAACGGCGACGGCCGCCGGGCCCGGTCGGGTCCGGCGGCCGTTCCCGGCTCGCGCTCAGCCTATTTCGAGGATCTTCTCACGCATCGCGTACACCACCGCCTCCATCCTGGAGTGCAGTTGGAGCTTCTCCAGGATGTTGCGCACGTGGTTCTTGACGGTGTTCTCGCTGATGAACAGCTCCTTGGCGATCTCCCGGTTGTTCATCCCGGTGGCCACCAGCTTGAGCACCTCCAGCTCCCGGTCGGTGAGCCGGGGCGCAGGCAGCAGCTCCCGGTCGTCCGAGCGGCGCTGGATCATCGACTTGAACTCGGTCAGCAGCTTGGCCGCCATCGACGGGCTGATCTGCGACTGCCCGTCGGCCACCGCGCGGATCGCGGTGGCCACCTCGTCGGTGGAGATCTCCTTCAGCAGGTAGCCGGTGGCCCCCGCCTTGATCGCCTCGTAGAGGTCGGCCTCCTCGTCGCTGATCGTCAGCATGATGATCTTGGCGCTGGGCACCACGTCCTTGATCGCGGTGCACGCCTCGATGCCGCTGCGCCGGGGCATCCGGACGTCCATCAGGATGATGTCCGGCAGCAGGTCGGCGGCCTTCAGCACGGCTTCCGCGCCGTCCCCGGCCTCGCCGATCACCCGGATGTCCGGCTCCTCGGCGAGCACGATCTCCAGGCCGCGGCGGAACAGCGCGTGGTCGTCCACCACCAGCACCCGGATCGGCTCCTCCCGGCGCGGCGGGAAGCCGGCGTCCTCGGGCCCCAGCCCCTCGCGCGAAAGCTCCGCCATCCGCTCCTCCCCCGCCCTCCGGTCACGTCCGACGCGCCCATCATTCCACGGCCCGGACCCGCCGCGATCACCCTGCGCCGTCGAACCGCCCGGCTGGGTGACCCCGCCCGCCCCGGCCGCCCCGCCCGCCCCGGCGGTCACACCGGCGGCCCCCGCACGCGCCGGTGGCCCCGGCGGCCGGGAGGGCCGCCGGGGCCACCGTGGTGCTCCGGCCGCGGGCGGGGCCCGCCGTCAGTCCCGCCTACTCCTCGTCGGGCCCGTTGATCGCGCCGCCCGCCCCCGCGACGTCCGCGGCGGCGGCCTGGTCCTCCTTGAGGTGGATCACGCCGTAGTGGTAGCCGTGCCGGCGGTAGACCACGCTCGGCAGGCCGCTGTCCTTCTCCTGGAAGAGGTAGAAGTCGTGGCCCACCAGCTCCATCGCGTACAGCGCCTGGTCCAGCGACATCGGCGCCGCGGCGTGGGTCTTCTCGCGGACCACCAGCGGCCCGTCGCCCTCCACCTCCAGGCTGCCCGCCACGGTCCGGCGGGCCGCGCCGTCGACCTCCGGGGCCGCCTCGGCGGCGGGCAGGTCGGCCAGCGCGGCGGTCGCCGCGGCGACGCTGAGCGGCGTCCGCCCGTTGACCCCGCCCTTGTGCACCCGGCGGCGGTCGGCGGACTTGCGCAGCTGCGCCTCCAGCTTCGCGGAGGCGAGGTCCAGCGCCGCCCACGGGTCGCTGGCGGACGCCTCGGCCCGGATCACCGGGCCCCGGCTGCGGAGGGTGATCTCCACCCGGTCGGCGCGGTCGGCCTGGCGCGGGTTGGGCTCCTTGGACACCTCGACATCCAGGCTGATCGCCTTGGTGTCGAACTTCTGGACCTTCTCCAGCTTCTCGGCCACGTGCTCGCGGAACCTCTTGGGCACCTCGGTCTTGCGGCCCTTGACGACGATGTCCACGCAGAACTCCGATCCCTCGTGCTGACCGGCTCGGAGTGCGTCCCGAACCGGCGTGAGACCCAGCCGGACCAGTCGGTCACCGCCCGCCCCCAGGACACCGCCCGGGGAACCCGCGAGGACCACCGGCCCTTACCTCACTTCCTCCCCACCAGGAGAATTCGAAACCCCTGGAAACCTCATGCAACACCTGACGCGGGGATCTCGCCTCCCCAGTCGGACGACCGTAACGAGGTCCGGCCGGCGGCCCGGCTGTTCCCCCCTGTCTACCCACCTACGGGTGAAACATCGGCGAACGGCTGGACAACACGCCCGGCACCGCCCACCGTATGGCTGATGCCGCCGCCCGGCGGGCGTTCCGGAGGGGTTCCGTGACCAGCCGCAGTACCGCCCACCAGCCCGAATCCGGTCCGGCCCCGGTCCTCGCCGCCCTGCTCGACCTGCTGCTCCCCGCCCGCTGCGCCGGCTGCGGAAGCGGCCTCACCGGCCTGTGCCCGCCCTGCCGCGCGCTGCTGCACGGCGCCGCCGCCGGGCCGGCCGGGCCGCACCGGCCGCCGCCCGGGCTGCCGCCGGTGCACGCCGCCGCCCGCTACGCCGGGCCGGTGCGCCAACTGCTGCTCGCCCACAAGGAACGCGGCGCGCTCCGGCTGGCCGCCCCGCTGGGCACCGCGCTGGCCGCCGCCGTGCGCTCCGCGACCGGCGCGGGCGCCGCCCCGCTGCTGCTGGTGCCGGTGCCCTCGGTCCGGGCCGCCACCCGGGCCCGCGGCCACGACCCGACGCTGCGGCTGGCCCGGGCCGCGGCCCGCGAACTGCGCCGCGGCGGCGTCGCCACCCTGGTCGCGCCGGTGCTGCGGCACAGCCGCCCGGTGGCCGACCAGGCGGGCCTGGGCGCCGCCGAGCGCCACCGCAACCTGGACGGGGCGCTGGCCGTGCCGGCCCGGGACGCCCGGCGGCTGGCCGGGCACCGGCTGGTGCTGGTGGACGACCTGGTGACCACCGGGGCGAGCCTGGCCGAGGCGGCCCGGGCGCTGCGCGCGGCGGGCTGCCCGCCGCGGGCGGCCGCCACCGTCGCGGCCGCCGCCCGGCGGGACCGGGGAGGCCGGGGCCGCGGGCGGGCTCAGCCCGGGTAGACGAACGCGGTGGCGGCCTTCCCCTTGGTGGGCACCTCGTGCCACTGGTTGTCCTTGAGCAGCGACAGGCCCCGCTCCGAGGAGGCGAGCACCGCCGAACCGGCCGGGCCGCCCGAGCCCGCCGGCCCGCCGGGTCCGGCCGGCAGCCGGGCCTCGGTCGCGGACAGCGCGGTCATCGACTCGCCGCCCTGGAGCGGGGAGTCGGTGGACTGCGAGCCGTCGGTGCCCAGGAAGTGCAGCTGCTGGAGCCGGTCGGCCTCCTTGCCGAGCACCACCAGCTGGTCGGTGTCGCCCCAGGAGACGGCGGCGACCTCGGTCAACTGCGGCGCGATGTCGCGCAGCGCGGTGATCCGGGCGGTCGGCTGCTGCGCGGTGCCGCCGTGCTGGACCAGGCCGAGCAGCAGGGTGGTCGGGCCGTCGCCGCGGCGGACCAGCAGGGCGATCCGGGTGCCGTCGGAGGAGATCCGCAGCGACTGCACGCTCTGCCCGCCCAGCCCGTCGACCTGCACCGGGACGACGGTGCGGCCGCGCACCATCAGCACCTTGGGCGCGGCCGGGTCGCGGTCGACCAGCCACAGGTCCTGCCGCCCGTCCCAGCTGGGCGAGGCCAGGCCCTGACCGGGCTGGGGGGCGAGGCTGTGCACGAGCGGCTCGCCGTACTTGGCGCCGTCGCCAAGCTCGGCCTCGACCAGGTCGCGGCCGTCGGCGCCGACCACCGCGGCGGCGCCGCCGTCCCGGCGGACCGCGACGGCGCCGTTGCCGGGCCGGAACTGGCCGGGCTGCGGGGCCTGCCCGAGCACCCCGGGGACGGGGACCGGGTCGAGGCCGGTGTCCTGGTAGCGGGTGAGCCGGCCGTCGTCCAGCTGGATGTACGCGGCGACGCCGTTGTCGGTGCCGGCCAGCACGCCGGGGGCGACCAGCGCGGCCTCGGCGCTGCCGAGCGAGCAGCCGCCGCCGGTCATCGACAGGTCGAGCCGGTCCAGTTTGCTCTGCTGGTCGGCCAGGGTCTGGAAGAGCTGCTGGGCCATCTGCTTGCAGGCGGCCGGGTCGCCGCCCTCCAGCCGGACGGTGGCCGTCCGGTTCTCGCCGACCGAGGCGCCGAGCACCCGGACGCCGTCGAGCCTGGAGGTCACCACCGGGCCGAGCCAGCGCGAGGGCCCGTCGGCGGTGGCCTGGGCGGCCTCGGTGAGCGGGTCTATTCGGCGGCGCAGGTAGATCGGGTCGGGCACCAGCACCGGGGAGGTCTGCGGGTGCGCGGCGGAGGGGTCGGCCTGGGCGAAGAAGTAGCGGTGGACCGGCTTGTAGGTGTTCTTGAAGTTGGTCTGGTCGACGATCAGGCCGTCGGGCAGGTCGCTGATCCGCCACTCGCCCTTGTTCGGGCCGTCGGACTCCTTCACGAAGACGAAGGTCTGCTCGTACGGGTCGTTGGAGTGGGCCTGGTAGCTGTGCTTGGCGTCGAGCGCGGCGACCTGCTTGCCCCTGACCTGCAGTTCGGTGGTGGTGGCGTCCTCCCCGAGGGCCGGGCCGAGGGGCGAGTTCGGGGCGCCGGCCAGCACCACCACGCCCGCGTCGGGCTTCCAGTTCTGGGCCGCGACGGCGGTCAGGTACTGCTTGGCGGTGTCGTAGTCGGCCTGGTCGGCGTTGGAGGAGTCCAGGAAGCCGGCCAGCAGGTCCCGGGGGGTCTCGCCCTTGTGCGGGGCGACGGGGTAGACGTGCACCTGGAGGGCGTCGGCGGCGTTCTGCGAGACCTCCAGGCGCTGCGGGGCGCCGCCGGAGGGCATCGAGACGCAGCCGGTGGCGGCGGTCGCCAGCAGCACCGCCCAGCCCACCGCGAGGGCCCGCCGGTCAGCCGTCCTGTCGGTCCTGCGCACCGGCGGTCCCCTCCTGGTCGGTGGCGGCGCCGTCCGGTGCGGGCGGGGCCGACTGGGTCGGCCGGGCCCGGTCGACCACGATCTGCGCGCCGGTGGCGCCGTAGCCCGTGACGTCCGACGGGTCGGAGACCGGGGCGGCGGCGGGCCGGCCCAGGCCGGGGCCGATGCTGAGCACGCCGCCGAGGCCGGAGCCGAAGGCGTGCCGGTCGGTGTCCGGGGTCTCCGGGACGGCGGTGGACTCGCCGCCGGACAGCGCGGCCGTGCCGCGCGCGGTGCGCCGGTAGGGGGCGCCGGCCGAGGACATCCCGCGGTTGTAGCGGGAGTCCTCCGGCTCCAGCCGGAACGGGGCCCGGGAGATCTCGCCGCCGCGGGTGCGCGGCAGGGTCAGCCGGAAGTGCGAGCCGCCGCCGGGCTCGCCCCAGGCCTGGAGCCAGCCGCCGTGCAGGTGGGCGTCCTCGACCGCGATGGACAGGCCCAGGCCGGTGCCGCCGGTGGTCCGCACCCGGGACGGGTCGGCCCGCCAGAAGCGGTGGAACACCCGGGACGCCTCGCCCGGCTTGAGGCCGATGCCGTAGTCGCGCACGCCGACGGCGACCGCGCCCTCGGCGGAGCCGAGCCGGATCACCACGTCCCGGCCCTCGCCGTGCTCCAGCGCGTTGACCACCAGGTTGCGCAGGATGCGCTCGATCCGGCGGCCGTCGACCTCGGCGAGCACCGGGTTCTCGGCGCCGCGGATCAGCACCGCGCTGCCCTTGGCCCGGGCCAGCGGGTCGGCGGCCTCCACCACCCGGGTCACGATGTCCCGCAGGTCGACCGGTTCGGCGTCCAGGATCGCCGCGCCCGCGTCGAACCGGCTGATCTCCAGCAGGTCGGCGAGCAGCGACTCGAAGCGGTCCAGCTGGTCCTGGAGCAGCTCGGCGGAGCGGGCCGCCATCGGGTCCAGGTCCTCGCGGCTGTCGTAGATCAGGTCGGCGGCCATCCGGACGGTGGTCAGCGGGGTGCGCAGCTCGTGCGAGACGTCCGAGACGAACCGGCGCTGCACCCGGGACAGCTCCTCCAGCTTGCGGATCTGCGCCTGCAGGCCGTTGGCCATCCGGTTGAACGATTCGCCGAGGCGGGCGATGTCGTCGGTGCCGGTGACCTTCATCCGCTCGTCGAAGTGCCCGGCGGCGAGCCGCTCGGAGATCCCGGCGGCCATCCGCACCGGCGTGACGACCTGGCGGACCACCACCCAGGCGATGCAGCCGAGCAGGATGACCAGGAACAGTCCGGCGGTGGCCAGGGTGCCGATCACCAGGTTGAGGGTGGAGGTCTCCTGGTAGAAGGAGAAGACGTAGTAGAGCTGGTACGGGTTGCCGTCCGGGCCGGTGAACTGCTTGCCGATCGCCAGGCCCTTGTCGTCGTCGGGCTTGGCCTGGCTGTCCGGGGCGCGGTGCAGCCTGACCTGCTGCTCCTGCGGGTTGGCCTGGTCGGCGGCGACCTGGGCGCGCAGCGCGGGGGTGATCGAGTCGGGGAGGATCGAGCCGGAGTAGCGGGCGCCGCGCAGGTCGGCGCTGGAGGCGCTGGCCTGCTGGCCGCCGGGGGCGAGCGCGATCACCGAGTAGACGCCGGCGCCGCCGGAGGCCAGGTCGGAGACCTGCTTGGTCAGCCAGGCGTTGATCTGGTCGCGGGTCGGGTCGGCGGTGGCGCCGGCCTTGTTCTGCAGGTTGATCGCTTCGTTGATCTTGTCCTGCTCGATCTGGAAGCCGCCGAGGGCCTGCCCGTGGGCGGACTTCTGCTTGGTCTCCAGCAGGCCGGTGCGCACCTGGGCGACCACCACCACGCCGAGCACCAGTACCACCACGAAGGACAGCAGCAGTGTCGTCGCGACCACCCGCAGCTGGATCGAGCGGCGGTACAGCGCCAGCAGCCGGCCCACCGGGTGCCGGAACGGGCGGACCACCGGCGCGAACAGCGCCGCCCACCACCGCCGGCGCGGCCGGCCGGTGGTGGAACTCAGCACGTCGCCGCGCACCGCGTGCTCCCCGTCGGAGTGCTCCTCCGACGGGGAGTCGTCAGCCCTCGCCTCGCTCATCCTCAGCTGGGCCCGGCCTTGTACCCGACGCCGCGCACGGTGACCACGATCTCCGGACGCTCCGGGTCCTTCTCGATCTTGGAGCGCAGGCGCTGCACGTGGACGTTGACCAGCCGGGTGTCGGCCGCGTGCCGGTAGCCCCAGACCTGCTCCAGCAGCACCTCGCGGGTGAACACCTGCCAGGGCTTGCGGGCCAGCGCGACCAGCAGGTCGAACTCCAGCGGGGTCAGCGGGATGCCGCGGCCCTCGCGCTTGACGGAGTGCCCGGCGACGTCGATCACCAGGTCCCCGATGGTCAGCTGCTCCGGGGTGGGCTCCTCGGCCCGGCGCAGCCGGGCCCGCACCCGGGCGACCAGTTCCTTGGGCTTGAACGGCTTGGTCACGTAGTCGTCCGCGCCCGACTCCAGGCCGACCACGATGTCGACCGTGTCGGTCTTCGCGGTCAGCATGACGATCGGAATGCCCGACTCGGCCCGGATCTGCCGGCAGACGTCGATGCCGTCCCGTCCGGGCAGCATCAGGTCCAGCAGTACGAGGTCCGGCTTGGTCTCCCGGAAGGCGGCCAGCGCCTTGTCCCCGTCAGCGACGAAAAACGGCTCAAAACCTTCACCCCGCAGCACGATGCCGAGCATCTCGGCCAGTGCGGTGTCGTCATCGACGACGAGGACGCGTCCCTTCATGTCTCCATCTTCTCATCACCTGAATGTGACCTGCGCCGCACGGCCCTGCCGTCCCGCGTCCCGGCCCCCACCGAAGCAGTCATACCATCGCAAAGGTTGTGACCCGGGGCCCTCGGCCGGACCGTTGTGGATCAGCAACGGGACACCCCTGGGGTGCGCGTGCGCACCATGGCACGATAAGCACCCCGAAGCACCCGAGCCAGGGTGCCCCGACGAGGAGCCTCGATGACCGAGACCCCGGGCTGGACCTCACCCGGTTCTCCTGAGCCACCGCCCGGCACCGCGGGAACCGGCCACCCGGCCCCCGCCGCCCTCGCTCCCGGCGCCCCCGCGACCCCCGCCCCGGCGACGGCCGCCCCCGCCCTCCCGGGCACCCCGCTGATCCCGCTGATCCCGCTGCGTCCGCTCGGCTTCGGCGAGCTGATGGACGGCGCGTTCGCGCTGGTCCGCCGCAACTGGCGGGCCGCGTTCGGGCTCGGCCTGGGCCTCGGCGTGGTCGTCGAACTCGTCCAGGCCGGCGTCGACTGGTGGATCCACCTCAACGGCACCGACGTCGAAGCGGCGTTCTCCTCGTTCTTCACCCGCCCGGTCGCCGCGCTGGTCAGCATCCTGGCCGCCGGACTGCTCGCCCCCGTCGTCGGCAACGCCCTGACCGGCCGGGACACCACGCTCCGGGCGGCCTGGGCCCAGGTCCGCCCCCGGCTCGGCCGGCTGCTCGGCCTGTACCTGCTGGTGGCCGCCGTCCTGATCGGCGCGCTCGCCGTCCCGGTCGGCCTGCTGGCCCTGCTGGCCGCCGCCACCGACCAGCCCGGCTGGCTGGTCCTGCTGGTCCTCGCCCCGCTGCCCGCGGTCTGGCTCTCGGTGCGGCTGCTGCTCGCCCTGCCCGCGCTGATGCTGGAGAAGCAGTCCGTCGGCCACGCCCTCAAGCGCTCCTGGCGGCTGGTCCGCGGCGCCTGGTGGCGGGTCTTCGCCCTGCTGCTGGTGTTCTCGATCTGCCTGTACTTCCTCACCGAGGTGCTGCTCATCCCCGGCCGGCTGGTCGCCGACCTGGTCGTCGGCCTCTCCGACGGCTTCGGCAGCGACGACACCGACGCCACCGTCGGCATCGCCGTCACCGCGGTCGGCGGCACCCTCGCCCACACCGTCACCGTCCCGCTGGCTGGCGCCCTGTTCGCCCTGGTCTACGCCGACCGGCGAATCCGCCGCGAGGCGCTCGACCTGGAACTCACCGGCACCGCCGGCCGACCCGACCCCGACCGGGCCGCCGCGCCCGCCCCCTCGGGGGTCTGACCGGATGGGGACCAGGGGGGAGGGGGCGCTGCTCGCGAACGGCGCCCCCGTCGACGTACCGCGCGACGCGGCTCGCGACGCCGCGCACGAGGAGCTCCGCAAGGCCGTCTACCACCAGCACGACCCCGGCGTCGTCGAACGCGTCACGGACTGGATCGGCAACCGGATCGGCCGGGCCTTCGACGGCTTCGCCGCACCGCTCGGCGGTGGCGGCGACGCCGCGCTCGTCGTGCTGCTGGTCGTCCTGCTGGCCCTGGCCGGCCTGGCCTGGTGGCGCTACGGCGCGCCCCGCCGGGCGGCCCGCTCCACCGGCACCCTGTTCGCCGGCGCCGAAGGACCGCGCAGCGCCGCCCGGTACCGCGCCGACGCCGCCGCGCACGCCGCCGCCGGCGCCTGGGCGGACGCCGTCCGCGACCAGATGCGCGCCCTGGTCCGCGGGCTGGAGGAACGCACCGTCCTCTCCCCCCGGCCCGGCCGCACCGCCGACGAGGCCGCCGCCGAAGCAGGCCGCGCCCTGCCCCGGCACGCCACCGAACTCGCCTCCGCGGCACGGCTGTTCGACGACATCGCGTTCGGCGACCACCCCGCCGACGAACGCGCCTACCGGCTGCTCGCCGACCTCGACCACGCCCTCGGGCGCACCCGCCCCACGCCCGTCCCGGCCGGCGGAGGAACCGCATGACCACCACCGCCCCGCCGCCCGCCACCGCCGAGCCCGCCGACGACCCCGCCGACCCGGCGTCCGCCGGACCCGCCCGGCCGGCACCCCGCACCCGCCTGCACGCCCTGTGGCGGCGCTCCCGCTGGTGGCTGCCGGCCGCCCTGGTCCTGGCCCTGGTCGGCACCCTGGTCGCCGGCATCCCCGGCAGCTCCGCCTACGACCCGCTCGACCCGCGCTCCGGCGACCCCGACGGCGCCCGCGCCGCCGACCAGCTGCTGCGGCAGCACGGCATCGACTCCCGCACCGCCGCCGGCCCCGCCGAACTCGCCGCCGCCCTGCGCGCCGACGACACCACCCTCGTCCTCACCCGCCCCGGCGAACTCGCCTACCGCGACCTCGCCGCCCTCGCCGCGCTCACCCCCGGCCGCCGCAGCCGGCTCGTCCTGATCGCCCCCGACCAGCCGGCCCTGAACGCCTTCGCCCCCGGCGTCGACGCGCTCTCCGGCAGCGGCGCCACCCTCCCCGTCGCCCCGTCCTGCCCGCTGCCCGAGGCCGCCCGGGCCGGCACCGCCACCCTCGGCGGCCAGAGCTACCAGGGACGCCCCGGCGACACCGGCTGCTACCCCGCGGCCGGACACCACCTGCTGGTCAGCCGCACCCTCGGCGACCAGCAGGTGATCGCCCTGGGCACCGGCGCCCCGCTCACCAACGGACTGCTCGACCACGAGGGGAACGCCGCACTCGCCCTCGGCCTGCTCGGCGCCGACCCGCACCTGGTCTGGCAGACCCTCGGCCCGAACGACTACGCCGCCCCCGAACAGCCCGAGTCCCTGGGCGACTTCATCCCCGCCGGCTGGTACTGGGGCACCCTGCAACTCGCCGTGGCCGGTCTGCTCGCCGCCCTCTGGCGCGGCCGCCGCCTCGGCCCCGTGCTCACCGAACGGCTGCCCGCCGTGGTCCGCGCCTCCGAGACCACCGAGGGCCGCGCCCGGCTCTACCACCGGGCGAACGCCCGCGGCCACGCCGCCGAGACGCTGCGCCGCGCCGCCCGCCGCCGGGCCGCCACCGCCCTCGGCCTCCCGCACACCACCGGGGACCCGGACCCGGCCGCCCTCAGCGAGGCCGCCGCCGCCCGGCTCGGACGCCCCACCGCCGACCTCCAGCACCTGCTGTACGGCCCGGCCCCCACCGACGACGCCGCGCTGCTGCGGCTCGCCGACGACCTCGACGACATGGAATGGCAGGTACGACAGCCGTGACCGAAGCCGTGACCGACCAGCTGCTCAAGACCGTCCCGGACCGGTCCGGCGACGCCCGCGCCGCCCTCACCGGCCTGCGCGAGGAGATCGCCAAGGCCGTGGTCGGCCAGGACGCCGCCGTCACCGGCATCGTCGTGGCCCTGCTCTGCGGCGGCCACGTCCTGCTGGAGGGCGTCCCCGGCGTCGCCAAGACCCTGCTGGTCCGCACCCTGGCCACCGCCCTGGACGTGGGCACCAAGCGCATCCAGTTCACCCCCGACCTGATGCCCGGCGACGTCACCGGCTCCCTGGTCTACGACACCCGCACCGCCGAGTTCTCCTTCCAGCCTGGCCCGGTCTTCACCAACCTGCTGCTCGCCGACGAGATCAACCGCACCCCGCCCAAGACCCAGGCGTCCCTGCTGGAGGCCATGGAGGAGCGCCAGGTCACCGTCGACGGCGAACCACGCAGGCTCCCCGAGCCGTTCCTGGTCGCCGCCACCCAGAACCCGGTCGAGTACGAGGGCACCTACCCGCTGCCCGAGGCCCAGCTCGACCGCTTCCTGCTCAAGCTGATCCTCCCGCTGCCCACCCGCGACCAGGAGTTCCAGGTCCTGTCCCGGCACGCCAACGGCTTCGACCCGCGCGACCTCGCCGCGGCCGGCGTCCGCCCCGTCGCCACCGCCGCGCACCTGGCCGCCGCCCGCGCCGAGATCGCCGGGCTGACCGTCTCCCCCGAGGTCCTCGCCTACATCGTCGACCTGGTCCGGGCCACCCGGCAGTCACCCTCGCTCGCCATGGGCGTCTCCCCGCGCGGCGCCACCGCCCTGCTCAACACCTCCCGCGCCTGGGCCTGGCTGGCCGGCCGCGACTACGTCACCCCCGACGACGTCAAGGCACTCGCCCTGCCCACCCTGCGCCACCGCGTCCACCTGCGCGCCGAGGCCGAGATGGAGGGCACCACCGCCGACAGCGTCATCCAGGCCGTCCTCGCCCAGACGCCCGCCCCCCGGTAGCCCGCCCGGGCCGGGGCCCCGCCCCGGCCCACCACCGCCCCCACCCCCAGAAAGCGAGCCAGCACCCCATGGCCCTGACCGGCCGAACGGCCCTCATCGCCGCCCTCGGCGCCCTCCTGGTGGGGCTGGTCCTGCCCTCCTGGACGGGCATCGGCGCGGTCGTGCTGCCCCTGCTCGCCGCCGTCGCCGCCGACCTGCTGCTCGCCGCCCCCGTCCGCCGCCTGCGCCTGGAACGCTCCGGCAACTCCACCGTCCGCCTCGGCGAACCCACCACCGTCGACCTGCTCGTCACCAACCCCTCCGGCCGCCCGCTGCGCGCCCTGGTCCGCGACGCCTGGTACCCCTCCGCCTGGGCCCCCGGCACCGCGTACGCCGCCTCCCGGCACACCGTCACCGTCCCCGCCGGCGAACGCCGCCGCCTCACCACCCCGCTCGCCCCCACCCGGCGCGGCGACCACCACGCCGGCAAGGTCACCGTCCGCTCGCTCGGCCCGCTCGGCCTGGCCGGCCGCCAGGCCACCCTGGACGCCCCCTGCCGCGTCCGCGCCCTGCCGCCCTTCACCAGCCGCAAGCACCTCCCCTCCCGCCTCGCCCGGCTGCGCGAACTCGACGGCCGCACCTCCGTCCTGACCCGCGGCCAAGGCACCGAGTTCGACTCCCTGCGCGAGTACCTCCCCGGCGACGACGTCCGCTCCATCGACTGGCGCGCCAGCGCCCGCCGCAGCACCGTCGCCGTCCGCACCTGGCGCCCCGAACGCGACCGGCACGTCCTGATCGTCCTCGACACCGGCCGCACCTCCGCCGGCCGGGTCGGCGACGCCCCCCGCCTGGACGCCGCCCTGGACGCCGCCCTGCTGCTCACCGCCCTCGCCACCAAGGCCGGCGACCGGGTCGACCTGCTCGCCCACGACCGTCACCGCCGCGCCGCCGTCGCCGGACGCTCCCCCGCCGAGGTGCTCCCCGCCTTCACCGACGCGATGGCCCTGCTCGAACCCGCCCTGATCGAGACCGACCTGCGCGCCCTCACCTCCACCGCCCTGCGGATGGCCCCGCAGCGCTCCCTGATCGTCCTGCTCACCGGCCTCGACGCGCACCAGATCGAGGAGAGCCTGCTCCCCCAACTCCCGCTCCTCACCAAGCGCCACGAGGTCGTCCTCGCCTCCGTCGCCGACCCCCGCCTGGACGAACTCGCCCGCGCCCCCCGCACCACCGTCCGCGACGTCTACGGCGCCGCCGCCGCCGAACAGACCCGCGCCGACCGCCGCCGCACCGCCGACCTGCTCACCCGCCGCGGCGTCACCGTCCTGGACGCCCCGCCCGAGACCGTCGCCCCCGCCCTCGCCGACGCCTACCTCGCCCTCAAGGCCGCCGGCCGCCTCTGACGACCCCGTCCACCGGCGCCGCCGGCAACCGCGTTGCCACCCCCGACCGCGGTTGCTTGGATGACCGGATGCTGTACCAAGAAGAGCTGATCGCCCGCGTCCGCACCATCTGCGAAGCCGACCGGGGCCTGGACGCCGCCCTGATGTACGGCTCGTTCGCCGCCGGCGAGGCGGACGCCCACAGCGACATCGAGTTCTGGCTGTTCTTCACCCCGCACCGCCGCGCCGAGATCGACCCGGCCGCGTGGTGCGCCGCCATCGCGCCCACCAGCCACGTCCTGCTCAACGAGTTCGGCTCCCACGTGGCCTTCTTCCCCGGCCTGGTCCGCGGCGAGTTCCACTTCGCCACCGCCGACGACATCCCCACCGTCGCCACCTGGCCCGCCCGCGGCGCCGCCGTCGACCGCATGCTCCTGGTCGACCGCAGCAACGCCCTGGCCCCCGTCCTGGCCGCCCTCCCCCGGCACCGCGCCCCCGCCCCCGACGACCCCGACGTCCTCACCCGCCACTGCGACCCGCTCGTCAACTGGCTGGTCCTCGCCCACCACCTGACCGCCCGCGGCGAACACCTCCGCGCCTGGGACGCCCTCGGCCACGCCCACCGCCACCTCCTCTGGATGGCCCGCCTCGCCGAGAACTCCACCACCCACTGGCTGACCCCGTCCCGCGCCGCCGAACACGAACTCTCCCCCACCACCACAGCCGACCTCCGCGCCACCACCGCCCCCGCCGACGCCCACTCCCTCACCACCGCCCTACGCGCCGCCAGCACCCTCGGCCAACGCCTCTGGGCCACCCTCGCCACCCGCCACGGCCAGTCCCTCCCCACCGCCCTCTTCGCCGAACTCGACGCCGCCCTCGACACCCTCCCCACCCGGTGAACCACCTCACCTTTGGCTCCGACTCCCCGCCGGCGAAGGCGGACGGGAGGACTTCACCTTCGACTCGATGTCCTACTCGGAATCGATCCCGAAGTCCTCGTCCCGCGCCCCGGAAATGCAGAAAGGGCCCCAGCCGTCAGGCTGGAGCCCTTTCTTTGAAAGATTGTTCGGCGGCGTCCTACTCTCCCACAGGGTCCCCCCTGCAGTACCATCGGCGCTGTGAGGCTTAGCTTCCGGGTTCGGAATGTAACCGGGCGTTTCCCTCACGCTATGACCACCGAAACACTATGAAACTGTGCACCGCCCGCCATCATGCGGGGGTCGTTGTTTCAGAACAACACAGTGGACGCGAGCAACTGAGGACAAGCCCTCGGCCTATTAGTACCGGTCAACTCCACCCCTCACAGGGCTTCCATATCCGGCCTATCAACCCAGTCGTCTACTGGGAGCCTTACCCTCTCAAGGAGGTGGGAGTGCTCATCTCGAAGCAGGCTTCCCGCTTAGATGCTTTCAGCGGTTATCCCTCCCGAACGTAGCCAACCAGCCATGCCCTTGGCAGGACAACTGGCACACCAGAGGTTCGTCCGTCCCGGTCCTCTCGTACTAGGGACAGCCCTTCTCAACACTCCTACGCGCACAGCGGATAGGGACCGAACTGTCTCACGACGTTCTAAACCCAGCTCGCGTACCGCTTTAATGGGCGAACAGCCCAACCCTTGGGACCTACTCCAGCCCCAGGATGCGACGAGCCGACATCGAGGTGCCAAACCATCCCGTCGATATGGACTCTTGGGGAAGATCAGCCTGTTATCCCCGGGGTACCTTTTATCCGTTGAGCGACGGCGCTTCCACAAGCCACCGCCGGATCACTAGTCCCTACTTTCGTACCTGCTCGACCCGTCAGTCTCACAGTCAAGCTCCCTTGTGCACTTACACTCAACACCTGATTGCCAACCAGGCTGAGGGAACCTTTGGGCGCCTCCGTTACCCTTTAGGAGGCAACCGCCCCAGTTAAACTACCCACCAGACACTGTCCCTGATCCGGATCACGGACCCAGGTTAGACATCCAGCACGACCAGAGTGGTATTTCAACGGCGACTCCACCCGAACTGGCGTCCGAGTCTCACAGTCTCCCACCTATCCTACACAAGCCGAACCGAACACCAATATCAAGCTATAGTAAAGGTCCCGGGGTCTTTCCGTCCTGCTGCGCGAAACGAGCATCTTTACTCGTAATGCAATTTCACCGGGCCTGTGGTTGAGACAGTCGAGAAGTCGTTACGCCATTCGTGCAGGTCGGAACTTACCCGACAAGGAATTTCGCTACCTTAGGATGGTTATAGTTACCACCGCCGTTTACTGGCGCTTAAGTTCTCAGCTTCGCCCGACCGAAATCGGACTAACCGGTCCCCTTAACGTTCCAGCACCGGGCAGGCGTCAGTCCGTATACATCGCCTTACGGCTTCGCACGGACCTGTGTTTTTAGTAAACAGTCGCTTCTCGCTGGTCTCTGCGGCCACCACCAGCTCAGGGAGCAAAGTCCCGTCACCAGCAATGGCCCCCCTTCTCCCGAAGTTACGGGGGCATTTTGCCGAGTTCCTTAACCACAGTTCACCCGAACGCCTCGGTATTCTCTACCAGACCACCTGAGTCGGTTTAGGGTACGGGCCGCCATGAAACTCGCTAGAGGCTTTTCTCGACAGCATAGGATCATCCACTTCACCACAATCGGCTCGGCATCAGGTCTCAGACTTCGTGTCGCGCGGATTTGCCTACGCAACGTCCTACACCCTTACCCCGGGACAACCACCGCCCGGGCTGGACTACCTTCCTGCGTCACCCCATCGCTCACCTACTACAGGCTTGGGCCGGCGGCTCCACCACGTCCCATTGTCCGAAGACTCCGGGCCGGCTTCACGGCCTTAGCATCACCTGGTTCGACGTTGGCGCTTCAAAGCGGGTACGGGAATATCAACCCGTTGTCCATCGACTACGCCTGTCGGCCTCGCCTTAGGTCCCGACTTACCCTGGGCAGATCAGCTTGACCCAGGAACCCTTGGTCAATCGGCGCAAGAGTTTCCCACTCTTGTATCGCTACTCATGCCTGCATTCTCACTCGTGAACCGTCCACAACTCGATTCCTCGGCTGCTTCACCCGGCACACGACGCTCCCCTACCCATCACAGCCTCCGTTGGGAGTATTGCTGCAATGACACGACTTCGGTGATGTGCTTGAGCCCCGCTACATTGTCGGCGCGGAATCACTTGACCAGTGAGCTATTACGCACTCTTTCAAGGGTGGCTGCTTCTAAGCCAACCTCCTGGTTGTCTCTGCGACTCCACATCCTTTCCCACTTAGCACACGCTTAGGGACCTTAGTCGGTGTTCTGGGCTGTTTCCCTCTCGACCATGGAGCTTATCCCCCACAGTCTCACTGCCGCGCTCTCACTTACCGGCATTCGGAGTTTGGCTAAGGTCAGTAACCCGGTAAGGCCCATCGCCTATCCAGTGCTCTACCTCCGGCAAGAAACACGCGACGCTGCACCTAAATGCATTTCGGGGAGAACCAGCTATCACGGAGTTTGATTGGCCTTTCACCCCTAACCACAGGTCATCCCCCAGGTTTTCAACCCTGGTGGGTTCGGTCCTCCACACGGTCTTACCCGCGCTTCAACCTGCCCATGGCTAGATCACTCCGCTTCGGGTCTTGGGCATGCAACTCGAACGCCCTATTCGGACTCGCTTTCGCTACGGCTACCCCACACGGGTTAACCTCGCTACACACCGCAAACTCGCAGGCTCATTCTTCAAAAGGCACGCAGTCACAGCCCCAAAAGGACTGCCCCCACGGCTTGTAGGCACACGGTTTCAGGTACTATTTCACTCCGCTCCCGCGGTACTTTTCACCATTCCCTCACGGTACTATCCGCTATCGGTCACCAGGGAATATTTAGGCTTAGCGGGTGGTCCCGCCAGATTCACACGGGATTTCTCGGGCCCCGTGCTACTTGGGAGAAGCTCAAGCGAGCCGTACAGATTTCGTCTACGGGGGTCTTACCCTCTACGCCGGACCTTTCGCATGTCCTTCGACTACCCATACGGTTTCTGACTCGCCCAGCCGCCGGCAGACGACTGAAGAACTTTCCCACAACCCCACTATGGCAACCCCTGCCGGGTCTCACACCACAACGGTTTAGCCTCATCCGGTTTCGCTCGCCACTACTCCCGGAATCACGGTTGTTTTCTCTTCCTGCGGGTACTGAGATGTTTCACTTCCCCGCGTTCCCTCCACATACCCTATGTGTTCAGGTATGGGTGACAGCCCATGACGACTGCCGGGTTTCCCCATTCGGACACCCCCGGATCAAAGCTCGGTTGACAGCTCCCCGGGGCCTATCGCGGCCTCCCACGTCCTTCATCGGTTCCTGGTGCCAAGGCATCCACCGTGCGCCCTTAAAAACTTGGCCACAGATGCTCGCGTCCACTGTGCAGTTCTCAAACAACGACCAGACACCCACACCAGACCACCCTCACAGGTGGCCTCGCCTGAGGCCGGCATCCATGAGACAACGGCAAGCCGTTCCCTCAGGACCCAACAACGTGCCCGACACGATGACCTGACGATGCGTTTTCCACGCCGAAGCAGTACTACCGCTCGTCTCGTCCATCGTGCCGAATAGTCAACGTTCCACCCATGAGCAACCGTGCGAGACATGCGCTCGCAAGCGGCTATGTGCTCCTTAGAAAGGAGGTGATCCAGCCGCACCTTCCGGTACGGCTACCTTGTTACGACTTCGTCCCAATCGCTGGTCCCACCTTCGACGGCTCCTCCCCTTGCGGGTTAGGCCACCGGCTTCGGGTGTTACCGACTTTCGTGACGTGACGGGCGGTGTGTACAAGGCCCGGGAACGTATTCACCGCAGCATGCTGATCTGCGATTACTAGCAACTCCAACTTCATGGGGTCGAGTTGCAGACCCCAATCCGAACTGAGACCGGCTTTTTGGGATTCGCTCCGCCTCGCGGCATCGCAGCCCTTTGTACCGGCCATTGTAGCACGTGTGCAGCCCAAGACATAAGGGGCATGATGATTTGACGTCGTCCCCACCTTCCTCCGAGTTGACCCCGGCAGTCTCCTGTGAGTCCCCGACATTACTCGCTGGCAACACAGAACAAGGGTTGCGCTCGTTGCGGGACTTAACCCAACATCTCACGACACGAGCTGACGACAACCATGCACCACCTGTACACCGACCACAAGGGGGCGCCCATCTCTGGACGTTTCCGGTGTATGTCAAGCCTTGGTAAGGTTCTTCGCGTTGCGTCGAATTAAGCCACATGCTCCGCTGCTTGTGCGGGCCCCCGTCAATTCCTTTGAGTTTTAGCCTTGCGGCCGTACTCCCCAGGCGGGGAACTTAATGCGTTAGCTGCGGCACCGACGACGTGGAATGTCGCCAACACCTAGTTCCCAACGTTTACGGCGTGGACTACCAGGGTATCTAATCCTGTTCGCTCCCCACGCTTTCGCTCCTCAGCGTCAGTAATGGCCCAGAGATCCGCCTTCGCCACCGGTGTTCCTCCTGATATCTGCGCATTTCACCGCTACACCAGGAATTCCGATCTCCCCTACCACACTCCAGCCTGCCCGTATCGAATGCAGACCCGGGGTTAAGCCCCGGGCTTTCACATCCGACGCGACAGGCCGCCTACGAGCTCTTTACGCCCAATAATTCCGGACAACGCTCGCACCCTACGTATTACCGCGGCTGCTGGCACGTAGTTAGCCGGTGCTTCTTCTGCAGGTACCGTCACTTGCGCTTCTTCCCTGCTGAAAGAGGTTTACAACCCGAAGGCCGTCATCCCTCACGCGGCGTCGCTGCATCAGGCTTCCGCCCATTGTGCAATATTCCCCACTGCTGCCTCCCGTAGGAGTCTGGGCCGTGTCTCAGTCCCAGTGTGGCCGGTCGCCCTCTCAGGCCGGCTACCCGTCGTCGCCTTGGTAGGCCATTACCCCACCAACAAGCTGATAGGCCGCGGGATCATCCTGAACCGCCGGAGCTTTCCACCAACCCCCATGCAGGAGAAGGTCGTATCCGGTATTAGACCTCGTTTCCAAGGCTTGTCCCAGAGTTCAGGGCAGATTCCCCACGTGTTACTCACCCGTTCGCCACTGATCCACCCCGAAGGGCTTCACCGTTCGACTTGCATGTGTTAAGCACGCCGCCAGCGTTCGTCCTGAGCCAGGATCAAACTCTCCGTGAATGCTTCCACGAAAGAGCGGCACGGCAACCACCGGAATAGGGCGGCCCCGCGCACTGCGTCCTCGCTAGTGTTTTACTTCAAAAGGAATCTCCAACCCCGAACAGAGTCGAGGCCGGGGATGTCAACATATCTGGCGTTGACTTTTGGCACGCTGTTGAGTTCTCAAGGAACGAACGCTTCCTTCGAGCCGCATTCCTGCGGACCCTCCGGGCGCTTCGTTCTTTCGTGTTTCCAGCTTACCAGAGGTTTTTCGCTCTGATTTCCATTCCCGCTGGAGTGGGAATTCCTTCGACTTCGCTGCAGACCTTATCAAAAGCTCTGCACTGCTCAGCTTCGGGGTTTTGCCGGAACCGGGCCAGCATCCTCGCGGACGCGCTGCCTCGCTTCGGCCGTGTCATAGACACTACGCTCGGGCGGACTGTATGTCCAGTCCCTCCCAACCGTTCAAACCTACTAGCCCATGGGGATCACGTCAATGGTCCCGCCGGGTTGATCATCAGGCTACCAGGTTTGGCTGGACGTCCGTGACCACGCCACGCCGTGGCGGTCAGCCGACCATCGGCTGGTGGTCGGCGCGGTCGGCGGCTTCGACGTCGCCGGTCTCGCCGGCCAGGGCGGCGCGCTTGCCGAGGACCAGGGCGTAGACGAGGAAGAGCGCTTCGACGGCGAGGCCGATCCCGATGCGGAGCCAGCTGGGGAGGGCGGAGCCGGTGACGAAGCCCTCGATGAAGCCGGTCACCATGAGGACGGCGGCGAGGCCGATGACGGAGCCGATGACCGCGCGGCCCTCTTCGGCGAGGGCCACGGTGCGGGTGCGGGGGCCGGGGTCGATGACGGTCCAGCCGAGGCGGAGGCTGAGGGCGCCGGCGACGAAGATGGCGGTGATTTCGAGCAGCCCGTGCGGGATGAGCAGGCCGAGGAAGAGCTGGAGGTGGTCGGCGGAGGCCATGGTGCCGATGCCGGTGCCGAGGTTGAGGACGTTGACCAGCAGGATGTACAGGACCGGGAGGCCGAGCAGGACGGCCGAGATCAGGCACTGGGCGGCGACCCAGGCGTTGTTGGTCCACACCTGGGCGGCGAAGTTCGCCGAGGGGTGCTCGGTGTAGTAGGTCTCGAACTCGCCGCCGGGCTTGGTGAGCTGCTCGTACTGCTCGGGGGTCAGCAGGGACTTGATGATCTCGGGGTGGGTGCCGGTCCACCAGGCGATCACCGCGCTCAGCAGGAAGGAGACCGCCGCGACGGTGAGCCACCAGCGGCGGGCGCGGTAGAGGATAGAGGGGAAGCCGGCGGTGAAGTAGTGGGCGGCGTCGCGCCAGGAGGAGGCGCGGGCGCCGGCGACGGCGTTGCGGCCGCGGACGACCAGGGTGGTGAGCCGGCCCTCGATGCCGGGGTGCGGGGCGGCGGCCTGGACCTGGGCGAGGTGGCTGGTGGCGCGCTGGTAGAGGGTGATCAGCTCGTCGGACTCCTCGCCGGTGAGCCGGCGGCGACCGCTGAGGACCTCCAGCCGGTGCCATTCCGCCTGGTGGGCGGCGACGAAGACGTCCAGGTCCATGGCGGCTTTCTCCGGGGGCGCGGTGGGGCGGACGGCGGGCACTGGTGGGTGTGCGGCCGGGCTGGTTGCGGGGCTTAGCTTGCCAGAGCGGGCGGGCGGTGTGGCGGGGCGTCCCGGAAGCGTCGGCCCGGGGTTACCTGTGGGGGGCGGGCGGCCTTATGTTTGCCGCTGTTGATCGAGGGGGTCGGATCGCGCGACGCGGGTCGCCGGCGGGCCGTGGAGCGGAGCGGGTGGATGGCGTGAGCGAACTGGTGACCGGCGAGGCGGTCGTCCTGGGGCTGCGGACGGCGCAGCTGCCGTCGCGGGCCCTGGCCCGGCTGCTGGACTGGGTCCTGTACGTCATGGCGTACTTCGTCCTGAGCGTGGGCCTGATGCTGGGGCTCTCCGACCTGGAGACGGCCGCCGCGGTGGCGTTCCAGATCTCGCTGCTCGTGTTCTGCACGGTGCTGCTGCCGGTGCTGGTCGAGACGCTGTCGCACGGGCGGTCGCTGGGGAAGGTCACGCTGGGGCTGCGGGTGGTGCGGACGGACGGCGGACCGATCCGGTTCCGGCACGCGCTGGTGCGGGGGCTGGTCGGGGTGATCGACTTCGGGCTGTTCGCGCTGCCCGCGGTGCTGTCCGCGCTGATCTCGGTGCAGGGGCGCCGGCTCGGCGACATCTTCGGCGGGACGATGGTGGTCCGCGAGCGGCTGCCGCAGAGCGCCCGGGACCAGGGCTCGGTGCCGCCGGTGCCGCCGCAGGTGATGCACGCGCTGGGCGCGGACCTGGTGGCGCTGGACCTGTCGGCGGTGCCGGACCGGCTGTGGCTGTCGTCGCGTCAGGTGCTGGGCCGGATGCACGAGTTGGACCAGCCGGTGGCGGCCGGGCTGGGCGACCGGCTGGCCGCGGAGATGGCGCAGCGGACGGGGTGGCCGGTGCCGGCGGGGCTGCCGTCGCTGGTGTACCTGGGCGCGGTGTCGATGGAGCGGCAGCGCCGGGAGTGGGAGCGGGCGTCGGCCGCGGCGTTCGCGGCCTACCCGGCGCAGGTCGGTCACCCGGTGCCGACGGGGTACGGGGCCGCACCGGTGCAGCCGGCGCCGCCGGTGGAGTTCGGGAAGCCCGCGCCCGTCCCGCCCACCGCGCCCGTCACACCTGCCGCGCCCGTCCCGTCTACCGCACCCGCCGCGCCGGCCGCTCCGCCCGCACCCGCCGCGCCGGCCGAGCCCGCTCCGGGCACCGGGTTCGCGCCCCCGGCCTGAGCTCGTACCCGGCCTGAGCTCGTACCCGACCGCCCCGGTGGGCTCAGGCCCCGAGCGGGCGGCGCGGGTTGGGTGGGGAGTCGAGTTCTTCGAGCTCGATGCCGGGGGCGCCGAGCAGGACGTCCCCGGTGAGGTGGAGGTCGCGGATCTCGCCGGTGTCGAGGTCGGTGACCCGGTAGTGCTCGACGGGGAGCGGCCCGCTGTCGGTGGGGTGGTCCTGGACGGAGTGGAGCTGCCAGCCCTGGTCGAAGGTGCGGGGGGCGAGGGCGTCGCCGGTGAAGGAGACCAGGCGGATGCGGGCGCTGCCGCCGGGGTCGAGGGCGAGCAGCCGGGCGGTGGCGACCAGGAAGGCTGGGGAGTCGCCGGTGAAGGCGTGCGCCCGGTCCTCGCCCTCGACGGCCTCGCCGGGGGCGGTGCCGGAGGCGGCGGCGCGGACCCAGTGCACGCCGTCCAGCGCGCCGCCGCGGACCTGCCAGCCGCCGGAGCGGAGTTCGAGCCGGATCGGGCGGTGCCGGGCGTCCAGGGTGAGGTCGGTGGTGCCCTGGACGGTGCCGTCGGGGCGGTAGCGCTTGGCGACGTAGCGCCAGCCGGCCGGGCCGGGGGCGCACTGGAAGCGTTCCTCGCCGAGCGGGGTTCCGTCGTGCGGGTCGTGGAGGGAGTAGCGGCCGTTCGGCATGGGGGGAAGCCTACGTAATCCGGTGTGCAACCTTTGCCGGGGCGGGCCGCATCAGGGGGGGCGGTGGCGCGGCCGTGTCACCGGTCATGGGGAGGAGGGGCTGCCGGGATGGCGGAGCTGGCGCGGGACGAGGAGTTCACCGCGTTCGTGGCGTCCAGGGCGGTCTGGCTGCGGAAGGTCGCGTACCTGCTGTGCGCGGACTGGCACCGTGCGGACGACCTGGTGCAGGAGAGCATCACCAAGCTGTACACCCACTGGGGCCGGGCGAGCCGGGCGGAGAACCGGGACGGCTACGCGCGGACGGTGCTGGTGAACACCTTCCTGGCGGAGCAGCGGACGGCGTGGTGGCGGCGGACCAGGACGGCGGCGCGGCTGCCGGAGGGGGCGCCGTCGCCGGGCCCCGACCTGGCGGTGTCGCTGGACCTGCGGGAGGCGTTGGCGGCGCTGCCGCCGCGGCAGCGGGCGACGGTGGTGCTGCGCTACTACTGCGATCTCACGGTCGAGCAGACCGCGGCCGAGCTGGGGTGTTCCAGCGGCAACGTGAAGAGTCAGAGTTCGCGGGCGCTGGAGTCGCTGCGGCGTTCCGCGGTGCTGCGTCCGGTGGGGAGGTCCGAGGCATGAGCGGGGACGGGGAGGAACTGTCCGCGCGGATGGCGCGGTACGTGACGGTGGAGGAGCGGTCGGCGCCGCCGTCGCGGGTGGACCCGGCGCTGGCGGTGCTGCGGGGTCGGGCGGTGCGTCGGCGGCGGACCTGGACGGCGGTGGCGGCGGCCGCGGCGGTGCTGCTGTCGGTGGGGTCGTTCGCGGTGCTGGGGAGCGGGAGCGGGCCCGGTCCGGCCGGAATCCCGACCGTCCTGCCGACGGAGTCGCCCGCCTCGACCGACCGTCCGGTCGCCCCGCTGCCGTCCGGCGTGGGCTCGGCGGCGCCGGTGACGGGGCGGACCGTGCTGACGGTGCCGGCCAGGTTCGGCTGGCTGCCGGACGCGGTGACGGCGGTGGAGTACCGCTCGGGGCCGGGGGGTTCGGACGTGGTCGCCGTGATCGGCTCGGCGACGGGCGGCGGCAGCTGGGGCCAGTTCCTGCTGACGGCGTTCCCGGAGGGGGTGACGCCGGACGTGGACCCGCTGATCGGGTCGGGGGACGGGTTGCGGATCGCGGCACCGGCGGTGAACGGGCAGGAGGCGTACTGGGTGTCGTCGAGCGACCCGGCCTTCGCTGCGGCGATGGACGTGCTGCGCTTCCGCGGCGCGGACGGGATCTGGTACCAGCTGGAGAGCGCGGGCCTGTCGGAGGCGGACCGGCAGTCGGTGCCGCTGCGGATCGCGACGGGGGTGGTGGTGGGGCGGTACGCGCCGCCGATGCCGCTGGCGCTGTCCACGCTGCCGACCGACACGGTGGTCACCCGTGCGTCGCTGCACCGGTCGACGCACGACGGTGCGGCGTGGCGGGCCGAGGTGGGCTTCCAGCAGAACGGCTCGCACTACGTCACGGTGTCGGTGGAGGCGGGCGAGGGGAGCTCGTACGCGCCACCGGGGTCACAGTCCTCCGGCGAGCCGGTGCCGGACGGGTCCGAGGTGCCGATGCCGGACCCGGCGGCGTGCTCGCCCGGCGGCGGGGTGCGCCGGTGCGTGCAGGAGGTACAGCCGGGGTCGGGCCCGGAGGCCGCGTTGCCGGTCTGGCTGGCCCGGGTGGTGTCGCGGGGCACCGACGAG
Source organism: Kitasatospora fiedleri (assembly GCF_948472415.1). Taxonomy (NCBI): domain Bacteria; kingdom Bacillati; phylum Actinomycetota; class Actinomycetes; order Kitasatosporales; family Streptomycetaceae; genus Kitasatospora; species Kitasatospora fiedleri. The sequence goes on from NZ_OX419519.1 coordinate 2,934,447, forward strand.
GGCACCTGGTCGGTGGACGTGCTGCCGTAGCGGCCCGGAACGCGCCGGTGCCCGGCACCCCGGGGTGGGGGTGCCGGGCACCGGCGCGTGGTGGTGTCAGTAGCGGTACTGCTCGGACTTGTACGGGCCCTCGACCGGGACGCCGATGTAGTCGGCCTGGTCCTGGCTCAGGGTGGTCAGCTTGACGCCGAGGGCGTCGAGGTGGAGACGGGCGACCTTCTCGTCCAGGTGCTTGGGCAGCACGTACACGCCGACCGGGTACTGCTCGGGCTTGGTGAACAGCTCGATCTGCGCGATGGTCTGGTTCGCGAAGGAGTTGGACATCACGAACGACGGGTGGCCGGTCGCGTTGCCGAGGTTGAGCAGGCGGCCCTCGGAGAGCACGATGATCGTCTTGCCGTCGGCCTTGCGCCACTCGTGGACCTGCGGCTTCACCTCGGTCTTGACCACGCCGGGGAGCTTGGCCAGGCCGGCCATGTCGATCTCGTTGTCGAAGTGGCCGATGTTGCCGACGATGGCCTGGTGCTTCATCCGCTCCATGTGCGAAGCCATGATGATGTCCTTGTTGCCCGTCGTGGTGACGAAGATGTCCGCGATCCCCACCACGTCGTCCAGGGTGGTGACCTGGTAGCCGTCCATCGCCGCCTGGAGCGCGCAGATCGGGTCGATCTCGGTGACGATGACGCGGGCGCCCTGGCCGCGCAGCGACTCGGCGCAGCCCTTGCCGACGTCGCCGTAGCCGCAGACGACGGCGACCTTGCCGCCGATCAGGACGTCGGTGGCGCGGTTGATGCCGTCGATCAGCGAGTGCCGGCAGCCGTACTTGTTGTCGAACTTCGACTTGGTGACGGAGTCGTTGACGTTGATCGCCGGGAACAGCAGCTTGCCGTCCCGGTGCATCTCGTACAGGCGGTGCACGCCGGTGGTGGTCTCCTCGGTGACGCCCTTGATCGTGGCGGCGACCTCGGTCCACTTCTGCGGGGACTCGACCAGGGTGCGGTTCAGCAGCTCCAGGATGATCCGGAACTCGTCGTTGTCCGCGGTGTCGGGCGACGGCGCGGCGCCCGCCTTCTCGAACTCGACGCCCTTGTGGATCAGGAGGGTGGCGTCACCGCCGTCGTCCAGGATCATGTTCGGGGTCTGCCCGTCCGGCCAGGTCAGCGCCTGCTCGGTGCACCACCAGTACTCCTCCAGGGTCTCGCCCTTCCACGCGAACACCGGGACGCCCTTCGGGTCCTCGGGGGTGCCCTCGGGGCCGACCGCGATCGCGGCGGCGGCGTGGTCCTGGGTGGAGAAGATGTTGCACGAGCACCAGCGCACCTCGGCGCCCAGCGCGGTCAGGGTCTCGATCAGCACCGCGGTCTGCACCGTCATGTGCAGCGAGCCGGTGATCCGGGCCCCGGCGAGCGGCTGCGAGGCGGCGTACTCGGCGCGGATCGACATCAGACCCGGCATCTCGTGCTCGGCGAGCTGGATCTCCTTGCGACCGAACGGCGCCAGGGAGAGATCGGCGACCTTGAAGTCGCCGGTGGGCTGGTTCGACATGCGAACTCCTCGTGGGGTGGGCCTGGTTACGGGTGTGCTGAGCGGCAGAGGGCGCGCGGGAGCGACCCTCTGCTGCGGCACAATCCGTCGGAGGACCTCTCTCCCTCGACCGGAGCCCCGCTCCGATCGACCGCCATCAGCAGCGACGTTTGGCACTGCTGACGAATCTACACCGATCGGGCGCGGCTCAGTGGGCGTTCGGGCCCGGTCCGCCCGGAGTCGCGTCAGCGTCGGGGCCCGCCAGGGCCTTCTCCTCGGAGTAGATGTCGGGCTCCAGGTAGATCGCGCGGGCGATCGGGACGGCCCTGCGGACCCGGGCCTCGGCGTGGTCGATCGCCTCGGCGACCACCGCGGCGCTGTCCTCGGCGTTGACGCCGATCTTGGCGGCGACCAGCAGTTCCTCGGGGCCGACGTGCAGGGTGCGCATGTGGATCACCGAGGTGACGGTGTCGTGGTCGACCAGCGCCGCGCGGATCTGGGTGACCACCTCGGCGGCCGCGGACTCGCCGATCAGCAGCGACTTGGTCTCCAGCGCCAGCACCAGCGCGATGACCACCAGCAGCAGGCCGATGCACAGGGTGCCGATGCCGTCCCAGACCGCGTCCCCGGTGAGGGTGGTCAGGCCGACGCCGAGCAGCGCCAGCACCAGGCCGACCAGCGCGCCGGAGTCCTCCAGCAGGACGACCGGCAGCTCGGGGGCCTTGGCCCGGCGGATGTAGGCGGACCAGCCGTGGCTGCCCTTGTCCTTCGACGCCTCCCGGTAGGCGGTGAGGAAGGAGTAGCCCTCCAGCAGGATGGCGAAGACCAGCACGCCGACCGGCCAGTACCAGTTCTCCAGCTCGTGCGGGTGGGCGATCTTCTCGTAGCCCTCGTAGATCGCGAACATGCCGCCGAGGCTGAACAGCACGATCGAGACCAGGAAGCCGTACACGTACCGCTCGCGGCCGTAGCCGAAGGGGTGCTCCTCGGTGGCGGCCCGCCGGGAGCGCTTGCCGCCGATCAGCAGCAGCACCTGGTTGCCGGAGTCGGCGACCGAGTGCACGCCCTCGGCGAGCATCGAGGACGAACCGGAGAACGCGAACGCCACGAACTTGCTGACCGCGATCCCCAGGTTCGCGGCCAGTGCCGCGACCAGTGCCTTGGTGCCGCCTTCGGTGCTCAACCCGTACATCCCTCCGCGAGGGCCCGGGGCTTTGCCGGGCCTTGACTGACGAAGGGACGATACCGTGTCAGCCCCGGGTGGCCAGGCCCAGGTAGACCGCGGCGAAGTCGGTCAGGCCGATCAGTTCGGCCAGCGCCTGCACCGGGTCCTCCAGGCTGGAGGCGTGCTCGGTGCACCGCACCTCGTGGGCGGCGGCCAGGCGGCGGGCCCGGGCCACCGGCCAGCCGGGCTGCTCCAGTTCGGCCACGCCGGGGGTGTGGCGGAGCATCAGCACCTGGAGCTGGAGCGGCACCGGCTCGTCGACCCGGTCGCGGAAGAAGTCGTCCGGGTCGGCCCCGGCGCCGAGCCGGCCGGTGAACATGCCGCGGTGGGCGGTCAGCGCCTGCGGGAGGCGGGCGGCCAGCGCGGGGAGTCCGGCCCGGTCGGCCAGGGCCGCCGCGAACCGCTCCCCCGCGGCGGCGGCCGGGGCGCCCTCGGACCACAGCAGCGGGACGGTCTCGGCGAGCCGGGCGGCCAGGGACTTCGCCGGGTTGTCGTACGACTGGGCGTCGGGGCGGCAGCGCACCGCGACCTCGTCGAGGCGGTCGGCGGCGGCCTCCAGCGAGCCGGGGGCGAGCTGGGCGGCGCCGATCCGGTCGGCCAGGGTGAGCAGCGGGGCCAGGAAGGCCCAGAGCGCGGCCGGGTCCTCGGCCGGGAGGTCGGGTTCGGCGTCGGTGCCGTCCGGCTCCACCGCGCTGGGCTCGAACGGCAGCGGCAGGGCGCGCACCTGGAGCGCCGCCTCGAACAGTTCGGAGCCCTCGGGGGCGATCACCGCGATCGCGCAGCCGCGGGCGTACGCCTGCTCGGCCAGGTTGATCAGGCCGCCCTCGCGGCCGCCCGCGCTGGCCACCACGATCAGATCCAACGCGTTGGCCCAGCCCGGGAGTTGCCAGGTCTCGCCGTCGGTGAAGGCGTACCCGCCGGGGCGGGCGTCGGCGGGCGGCAGCGGCCACACCTGGCAGCTGGGCAGGGCCAGCGCCGCGAGCACGCCGGCCGCGGTCAGCACCCCGCCGTGCCCGGCGACCAGCACCGCGCGGGGCCGTCCGTCCGGGTTCAGCGTGTTCACGCCGGCGGCGTCGGCCCGGCGCAGGGCGATCCTTATCCGGGCGCCCGCCCCGGCCAGGGCCAGCAGTTCGCGTCGGCGGTCGGCGCGCTGCACGGCGGCCGGGTCGTCCAGCAGGGAGTCGTCGAACATGGCGGCTGGCCTCCAACGGCTGGCGGGGCAGGGGTCAGGACGGGCGGCGGGCCTCGTCCACCAGCAGGACCGGGATGCCGTCGCGCACCGGGTAGACCAGGCCGCAGCCCTCGCCGGTGCAGCGCAGCTCGTGCACCTCGCCCTCGGTCTCCTCGTCGAGCGGGGAGCGGCACTCCGGGCAGACCAGGATCTCCAGCAGGAAGGACGGCAGGCTCATGGCGGTCGGACTCCGGGGCTCGGGAAGGACGGCGGTACGGGAAGCCGGTGACACAGCAGTACCCCGGCCGGTGGCAACCCTACCGGCCGGGGCACCCGAAAAGTCAGCGGCGGGCTGACGGGGGGCGGGGACCGCCCCGGGTCAGCCGCGGACGATGGCCAGCACGCCGTCGCGCAGTTCGGCCATCTTCGCCGGGTCCTCGGCCTCGGCGTTCAGGCGCAGCAGCGGCTCGGTGTTGGAGGCGCGCAGGTTGAACCACCAGTCCGGGCCGGCCACGGTCAGGCCGTCCAGTTCGTCGGTGGTGACGCCCGGCAGGCCGGCGTAGGCGGCGCGCACCTTGGCGGTGACGGCGGCCTGGTCGGCGACGGTGGAGTTGATCTCGCCGGAGGCGGCGTACCGCTCGTACTGGGCGGTGAGCGCGGAGAGCGGGCCGTCCTGCCCGCCGAGCGCGGCCAGCACGTGCAGGGCGGCCAGCATGCCGGTGTCGGCGCGCCAGAAGTCGCGGAAGTAGTAGTGCGCGGAGTGCTCGCCGCCGAAGACGGCGTCGGTGACGGCCATCTCCTGCTTGATGAAGGAGTGGCCGACCCGGGTGCGGACCGGGACGCCGCCCAGGTCGCGGACCACCTCGGGCACCGTCCAGGAGGTGATCAGGTTGTGGATGACGGTCGGGTGGGCCTCGCCGCCGGCCTGGGCGCGGGCGATCTCGCGCTCGGCGACCAGGGCGGTGATCGCGGACGGGGAGACCGGGTCGCCGTTCTCGTCGATGACGAAGCAGCGGTCGGCGTCGCCGTCGAAGGCCAGGCCGAGGTCGGCGCCGACCTCGCGGACCTTGGCCTGGAGGTCGACCAGGTTGGCCGGGTCGAGCGGGTTGGCCTCGTGGTTCGGGAAGGTGCCGTCCAGCTCGAAGTACATCGGGACGACCTCCAGCGGCAGGCCGTCGAGGACGGTGGGCACGGTGTGGCCGCCCATGCCGTTGCCGGCGTCCACCGCGACCTTGAGCGGGCGGATCGCGGTCAGGTCGACCAGCTTGCGCAGGTGCTCGGCGTAGCCGCCCAGGGTCTCCCGGGCGGACAGCGCGCCGACGGCGGCGTCGGAGGCCGGGACGTGCACCTTGCCGTCCTCGTCCAGCCAGGACTCGACCAGCTCGCGGATCTCCGACAGGCCGGTGTCCTGGCCGACCGGGGCGGCGCCCGCGCGGCACAGCTTGATGCCGTTGTACCGGGCCGGGTTGTGCGAGGCGGTGAACATCGCGCCGGGCAGGTCCAGGCTGCCGCTGGCGTAGTACAGCTGGTCGGTGGAGCAGAGCCCGATCTCCACCACGTCGGCGCCGCGGGAGGCCGCGCCCTCGGCGAACGCCCGGGACAGCGCGGGCGAGGACGGCCGCATGTCGTGGCCCACGACCACCGCGCTGCCGCCGACCACCTCGACGAAGGCGGCGCCGAAGGCGTGCGCCAGCGACTCGTCCCACTGGTCCGGCACGACGCCCCGGACGTCGTACGCCTTCACAAGCTGCTTGAGGTCCCGCACCAGAATGCTCCCGTGTGTGTGCCGCGTCGTGCTGCGGACGGCACCGGCGCCAGCCTGTCCGAGCCGCAGAGGGGCAGCGTACCGGGCCCCGGTGGAGCCGCCGCGACGCGCCGGGTCAGCTCTCCGGGGAGCGCAGCACCCGCAGGTGGCCGCGGCGGCCCGACTCGCCCTCGGGGGGCGGTCCCTGACGCGGCGTGCGCTCCTGCGGGCGGGCCGCCTCGCGGACCGCGTTGGCCAGCGCCTCCAGGTCGTCGCTGCTGCGCCGCAGCGGGCCGGTGTCGCCGGCCAGGCGAACCACGTCCCAGCCGCGGGGGGCGGTCAGGCGCTCGGCGTGCTCGGCGCACAGGTCGTAGCAGTGCGGTTCCGCGTAGGTCGCCAGCGGGCCGAGCACCGCGGTGGAGTCCGCGTAGACGTACGTCAGCGTCGCCACGGCCGGACGGCCGCACGCGGTGCGCGAACAACGACGTACAGAGCTCACGAGGGTGGACGGTACCGCAAGTGGGACCGGCCCGCGAAGACCCGCCCCCGGCTCGCGTGTCCGCTCGCCGTTACGCGCCGTGCTGGAGTGGTCCACTTCCGGGCATCCAGGGACTACGCTCGACACTGCTATGGACAGCTCGACGCCCCCGTCCCCGCCCGGTTCCGGCCGCCGCAAGCACCGCGACCGGCACGGCCGCGGCATGCGCGGGCCGCTGGCCCCGCCGCAGGTGCCCATCTCGCTGACCCGCTCCGAGCTCTTCGACGACTACGTCCGGGAGTCGATGGAGCGCCTGGTGCGGCGCTGGCCCCAGCTGGAGGACGTGGAGTTCGCCGTGCTGGAGGTCCCGCTGCCCGCCAAGGGCGAGCCGGAGCCCGACACCGTGCCGCTGGGCCGGGCGGTTCCGGGCGCGGCGGGGCGGCGCAGCCGGATCATGGTCTACCGGCGGCCGGTGGAGATCCGGGCCAAGTCCAAGGAGGACCGGGCGGCGCTGGTCCACGAGATCCTGATCGAGCAGGTCGCGGAGCTGCTCGGGCTCTCCCCCGACGCGATCGATCCGCGCTACGGCGAGGAGTAGGGCCCCCGGGCGGGGGCCCCACCCGGCTCACCGCCCGAGCACGACCCCGGGGTCGGCGGCCACCTGCGGGACCTGCACGGTGGCGTGGTCGTCGCGGAACTGCTGGGTGGTGAAGGCGGGCACGTCCTTGGCCGGGATGGTGATCTGGCGGGCGGCGAGGACCGGGCCGCCGCCGAGGGTCTGCAGGGTCAGCGCGTAGGGGCCGTTCGCGCCGGCCGGGTCGATGCCGTCGACGCTGACCGTGGTGCCGGCGGGGACGTCGACGTCCTTGCCGGCGGGGGTGCCGCCGCTCGCGCCGGCCGAGCTGGTGACCTTGACCTTGGCGTCGGCGTCGGTGGCGGTGAGGAACAGCTTGGTCTGGCCGGCCCGGTTGTCGGCGATGGAGGCGCGGGCGCCGATCGGGTTGCCGCCGGCCAGCCAGGCGGCCTCGGTCTTGCCCTTGTTCTCGCGGTCGACGCGCAGGCCGGCCACGATCGGGGTGGGGTGGCTGTCGCTGGTGGGGGTGAGCCGGACGGCGCTGGCGCCCTCGCGGGTCTGCTCGGTGAACTGGAAGTCGAGGGCGGCGGTCATGCCGGCCTTGACGTGCACGGTCTCGTTGCCCGCGGGCGTGAACCAGCCGTTCTTGCCGGAGAGCTGGACCTTGAGGTCGGCGTCGTCGGCGGAGTCGGTGGCGATCACCAGGTGGGCGGCGGTGACGTCGTCGGGGATGCCGGGGATGACGACGCTCGCGGCGGGGTCGGCGGAGGGTTCGAGCCAGTCGCTGCCCTTGCCGGTGTCGATGGCGTGGACGCCGGCGGCGACCCGGCCGCTGCGGGTGACCACGTGCAGGGCGAGGTTGTCGACGGGGCCCTTGGTGAGGCTGGCGAGGCTCATCGTCTCGGTCTTGCCGGGGGCGATCGAGATGCCGGTGGCGAGTTCGTTGTCGATCGGGCCCTTGTCGCCGTACATCCGCAGGTCGACGACGGCGGGGAGGCTGTCGGCGTTGACCAGGGTGACGTAGTCGACCCGGTTGCCCGTGGTGCTGGCGCCGGAGAACCAGAAGCTGGTGCCGGAGGGCAGGCAGTCGGCGCCGGACAGGCCGGCGCCGCCCTGCTCGGAGCTGGTGAGCTGGGTGGCGGTGAAGCCGGGGGCGAGGTTGCCGGTGGCGATCGCGAAGCTGCCGGGGGCGGTGTCGCCGTTGGCGGCGGGGCCGGTGGCCGGGAGGCCGGGCTTGGCCAGCGAGATCCGGGCGTCGACGGCGGCGGCCGGGCTGCCGGAGGGCTGCCCGGCCGGGGTCGCGGCGGAGGCGGCGTCCGACGGGGCGGCCGAGGCGGACGGGGCGGGCTGCGCGGGGTTCTGCGCGGCGAGCACGTTGTCGGCGGTGGCGTCGGCGAGCAGGCCGGTGCCGGTGCTGCCGGTGCCGCCCTCGGGGCTGAACAGGGTGAGCGTGGTGGAGCCGGTGACGCCCTGCATCGGCGGCGGGCAGACCAGCGCGGCGCGCTCGACCTGGGCGGTGGTGCGCTTGCCGCCGCCGGTGGCGGCGGAGGTGGCCGGGGAGCGCAGTTCGGCGATGCCGAACACCAGGCCGAGCACGGCCACGCCGGCCAGCAGGGACTGGCCGGTGCGGCTGCCGCCGGTCACGGAGCTCAGGTCGGGTGCCTTGAGCTTGGGCGCCTTCAGGGTGGGCTTCTTCATCGCGGTCAGCTCCCCGCCCCGGGCTGCCGCGGTGGGCCGCCGTAGGGGTCGTTGGGGTCGTAGTAGGTGGTGGGCTGCTGCTGTTCGGGCAGCCAGGGCTGCTGCTGCTCGTCCTGCTGCGGGTAGCCGGCGGCGTACGGGTCGGTCCAGCCCTGGGCGGGCGGGGTGTCGTAGCCGTACGCCTGCTGCTGGCCGTACTGGTCGTGGCCGTCGCCCTGCGGGGGCGCGCCGACGGGCTGGTGCCGGGTGTAGTCGTAGCCGTAGCCGTCGGACGGGTAGCCCTGCTGCTGGTACGGGTCCGCCTGGTACGGGTCGGCCTGGTAGGGATCGGCCTGGTACGGGTCGGCGAACGGCTCGGGTTCGGGCCGGTAGGGCTCCGGGTCGGCTTCGGCGGTCTGCTGGGCCGGGACGCCGGGGGCGTAGACGCCGGGCTCGGCCTGCGGGTCCTCGCCCTCGCCGCGTTCGGCGAGGCGGCGGGCCCGGCGGCTGCCGGGGGCGGGCGCCTGGGCCTGGACCTGGGCGGCCAGCGCCTGGGCGGCGACGACCTCCTCGGGGATGTCGTCGTCGTTGGTGTTGCGGCGTCCGGGCAGGGCGAGGATCAGGACGACCGCGCCGAGCGCGAGCCGGCCCCAGGCCCAGGCGGTGTGGGCGGCGGCGCCGGCGCGGGTGACGTCGAGCCGGCCGCCCTCGGCGGGGAGGGCGAAGCCCTGGGCCCAGCCGTCGACGGTGACGGCCTTGAGCGGCTTGCCGTTCAGGGTGGCTTGCCAGCCGCCGTCGGCCTGTTCGGCCAGCCGGAGCTGCCGGCCGGCCGGTCCGGCCGGGACGGTGGTCCAGATGTCGTGCGCGCCGGCCGGGACGACCACCGGGACGGTGCCGGGGCTGGTGATCTGCGCCCGGGTACCGGGGACGCTGGTGAGCTGCCACAGGCCGACGCCGTTGTCGAGGCTGAGCCGGGTGACGCCGGGGGTGGTGTCCAGCACGTCGCGGACCTTGGCGATCACCGGGTCCTTCACCTCGACGTAGCTGATGCCGTACCCGGCCAGGGTGCGGGCCAGGTCGCCGCCGGAGCCGGCCAGCAGCTTGGCGGTGAGCGGGGAGAGCTGTCCGTCGGCGGCGCTGTCCACGGTGCCCTCGGCCTGGCCGGTGGTCAGGCCGGCGCCGCGCACCAGCGCGTACCGGACGGCGGTGCCCTCGGCGTCGCCGGTGACGATCAGGGTGCGGGAGCGGTCGGTGGTGGTGCCGGACTCGGCGATGAACGCCGGGACCTGGGCGTCGCTGCCGCGCCGCAGCGGGCCGTCGGCGCCGGTGACGGCCCACCAGACGGCGGTGCCGACCGGGGCGAGCACGGCGGCGGCGAGCACCAGGGCGGCGACCGGCTGGCGCCAGCCGAAGGCGATGCCGGAGACCCGGGTGTTGGCGCCGTCGGCGCCGATCGCGGCGGCGGCGAGCAGCGCGACCCCGGCCAGCAGGGTGGCGGGGCCGGCCCAGGCGGCGGTCTGCGGGCCGCCGGAGGCGGGGGTGACGGCGGTGCCGGCCACCGCGACCGAGAACAGCAGCCCGGCGGCGGCGGCGCCCCAGGCGGCCAGCACGGCGCGGCGGCGGTCGGCGCGCAGCAGCGCGGCGAGGGCGGCGAGCACCACGCCGGCGGACAGCCAGACCGGGGGCGTGCCGGCGCCGCCGGGGTTGACCAGGACCAGGCCGAGCGGGTCGGCGGCGGGGCCGTTGAAGCCGGGGACGCCGGCCTCCAGCAGCAGCCGGGAGGGGTGGGCGAGGACCTGCAGCGACCAGGGGGCGAGCACCAGCAGCGGCACGCCGAGGATCACCGCGACGCGCAGGCCGAGCAGCCGCACCGCCTGCGCGCCGGAGCCGAACGCGCCGCCGCGGAGCACCGCGTGCAGCAGCGCGGCCAGGCAGAGCGGGACGGCGATGGCCCAGGTGAGCGGGACGAAGGCGGTGCTGACGGTGAGCATCAGCACCGTCATCCAGGCGGACCGCCAGCCGGGGCGGGCGCCCTTGGCGGCGGTCTCCTTGCGGATGCCGAGGCCGGCGGTGATGGCGGCGGCGCGGGCCAGCGGGGGCAGCAGCACGGCGAGCACCGCGGTGCCGATCCGGCCCTGGGCGAGCGCGCCGGTGGCGGCGGGCAGCACCGCGTAGGTGGCGCTGGCCCAGGCGCGGACGGCCTTGGAGGCGATCAGCGGGCGGGAGACCAGGTAGGCGCTGACCGCGGCGAGCGGGACCGAGAGCACCACGAGCAGGGTGAGCGCGAGGTCGGCGTGGTCGAACAGCGCCCAGGAGAGGATCGCGAGCACCGCGAGGTAGGGCGGGCCGTCGGCGGTGGAGCCGGTGCCGATGCCGTGCCAGGGCGCGGCGTACATGCCCCACAGGCCGGCCGCGCCGTCCGAGGCGGGCAGCAGGGCGCCGCCCTGGAGGAGGCCGGAGCCGATCAGGTTGCGGCAGGCGGCGAGCGCGAACAGCAGCAGGGCGGCGAACAGCACCGGGGCCGGGCGCCGCACCAGCTTCTTGAGCAGGGCGAACTGTTCGACCACCAGGTCGTCGGTGTCGTCGTCGCCGGGGCCGGACTCGACCGAGCCGTGCCGGCCGGCGCCGGCCTCGTCGGGGCCGCCGATGCCGAGCGAGCCGACGACGTTCTCGACGGCGAGCCGGACGGTGGCGCCGGGGGCGGGGAACAGCGTGCGGTCGTCCAGCGAGTCCACCGAGCGGGTCCGGCGGCGGCGCGCCCGGGCGGCCATCAGCCGTGGCAGGCGCAGCAGTTCGTGGCCGAGGCCGGCGATCTCGTCGTAGGCCTGCCGGGGGTCCTTGCCGACCAGGTTGACGACCACCCGGAGCAGGGTGCCGAGGACCAGCCGGAGCAGGACGTACGGGAAGAGCAGGCCCTTGGAGTTGGCGAGCAGGGTGTAGACGGCGCCGGACTTGTCGACCCGGTGCGGGTGGGCGGAGGCGCAGTCGATGGCGCGGCGTTCGCGGCTGGCGGCCTCGGCGTGCCGGAGCACCGCGTCGGGGGCGACCACCACCCGGTGGCCGGCCGCGTTGACCCGCCAGCAGAAGTCGGTGTCGTCCCGCATCAGCGGCAACGCCCGGTCGAATCCGCCGAGTTCCTCGAACACGTCGCGGCGGACCAGCATGCCGGCGGTGGAGACGGCGAGCACCGGGCGGACCTGGTCGTGCTGGCCCTGGTCCTGCTCGCGGCGGTCGAGGCCGGTCCAGCGCCGCCCGGAGCGGGCGATGGTGACGCCGACCTCCAGCAGCTGCCTGCGGTCGTACCAGGAGCGGAGCTTGGGGCCGACCACGGCGGCGGTCGGGGTGGAGTCGGCGACCTGGAGCAGGCGGCGCAGGGCGTCGGTCTGCGGTTCGCAGTCGTCGTGCAGCAGCCAGAGCCACTCGACCGGCTGGGTCTCGCGCGGTCCGCCGCGGCCGAGGTCGTCCTCGCCGCCGAGCGGGTCGCCGAAGTCGTCCCAGCCGCCGGTGACGGGGTCGTAGCCGGACGGGTCGAGGCTGTAGGAGAGGTCCTCGGGGCGCAGCGGGTGGCTGCCGGCGACGGCTTCGCCGACGGCGCGGCCGAAGCCGACCCGGCGGCCGAGGATCTGCGGGCCGCTCCCGGGGAGCCAGTCGCCGAGGGTGTCGGCGAGCAGCTGGGGCGAGTTGTCGGTGGAGCCGGTGTCCACCGCGAGGATTCGCTGGACCTGCCGGTCCTGGCCGAGCAGTCCGGCGAGCGCCTGCGGCAGCCAGCGGGCGCCGTCGTGCGAGACGATCACGGCGGTGACCAAGTGGCGCGGGTAGGCGGGCGGCCTGGCAGCGGAGAAGCCGCTCTGGTGGCTGTAGACAGTCATCGGGTGCGCGGACCACCGGTTCGGGTTTGACGGCAGATGACGCACCACACTAACGGCTCCGGGTGGCGCGATCCTCCCCGGCGGGTGTGAAGAGACGGTGCAGCGGGTATCGCGTCCGGTCGCCGTGGGGGCCCGGGAACGCGGAAGCGCCCCACCTGAGCGGTGAGGCGCCGACACGGGCCGGGACGGGCCCGGGTGTCCGGATGCCCGGACGTGCTGCGGGAGTCAGACCGCGCTCTTCTTGAGGCGGCGGCGCTCGCGCTCGGAGAGGCCCCCCCAGATGCCGAACCGCTCGTCGTTGGCGAGGGCGTACTCCAGGCACTCGGCCCGGACCTCGCACGCCAGGCAGACCTTCTTGGCCTCCCGGGTGGAGCCGCCCTTCTCGGGGAAGAAGGACTCCGGGTCGGTCTGGGCGCACAACGCGCGCTCCTGCCAGCCGAGTTCCTCTTCGTCTTCCTCGATGCCCTCACCGATCAACAGCTCAAAGAGCTCGCTCATTCTGGCGCGCCTCCTCTGCCCCTCTTGGCGTCCCCGTGGTGTTGCCGTTGCCGGTGCGGCGGAACGACACGAGAGAAATTACAGTTGCGTCACTCTGGCCCAGTCAAGCCGAGCTCTGGTATTGGGCCGAGGATTCACTCCCCGGAACCAAGCCACTACGAATAGTGTACATATCCGGACAACCCGGACATCACGCCTGGTTCCTGACCAGCCATCAGGCCGCACGCCGCTCCCGACCGGGACGGTCCGGGGCGATCTCAGGGCGTCCCTTCCCGGAGTCTTTAGCTTCGAAACCTTAATGGGCGCTTATCACCCCATCCGGTGGTTCAGAGCCGATGTGACCCGAATGTCCGTCAGTCCGCCTTGACACTGGAGGGTCGCTTGCGGTGTGCTTGCCCGCATGTCAGAGTTCCCGGCCACCTCCACCGACCGGCGCCGCCAGGCGCTCCTCGGTGCTGCCGCGAACTCCTCGTGTTGTCGCCGCTGTCTCCGCTGTATCTAGGCGCTCGCGTCCCACCGCGCGCCGCCCCGGAACAGAGGCCGACCGCGCGACAGTCCCCCCTTGAACGTCCTCGCGGCCCCGGCTGATCCCAAGTCCGCAGCCGAACCCGAGGACGTCACCGTGCGAATGCCCCGACTCCGCAAGCGCAACCGCGACCGCAGGCGTTTTCCCGCGCCCGCCGCTCCCGCCCCCCTCTCCCCCGCCGCGCCCCGCTGGGCCGACGGCCTGAGCGACGTGTCCATCGCGGGCGACCCGCTGGCCTTCCCGCACCTGGCCCGCACCGACCTGCCCGCGCACCCCACCACGCTCGGCGGCTACGCCCGGCTGGTGCGCGAGATCGCCGCCGACCGGGCCCGCTGGGAGCCGCTGGTCCGCTACGACGCGCTGACCCGCTGGTACGCCCGGCTGGAGACCGGCCCCGGCTACGAGGTGTGGCTGCTCAGCTGGCTGCCCGGCCAGTCCAGCGGCTTCCACGACCACGGCCGCTCCTCCGGCGTGATGACCGTCGTCCAGGGCGAACTCTCCGAGCGCTCGCTGACGGCCGGCGGCGAGGGCTCGCGCGCCCTGGCCCCCGGCGGCCTGCGGGTGTTCTCCACCGGCTACCTGCACGAGATGGTCAACGCCTCGCTGGAACCCGCCGTCTCCGTCCACCTCTACACGCCCGGCCTGGTCGAGATGAACCAGTACCCGGCCGCCGCCGCGGAGCAGGCCGCCGCGCACCCGGAGCGTCACCGGGTGCACTGACGCGCTGGCAGGATGAGGCCATGCGAATCACTGCGTTGGCGGGTGGGATCGGCGGGGCCAGGTTCCTGCGCGGACTGCGGGCGGCCCTGACCCCCGAGGACCGGATCACCGTGATCGGGAACACCGGGGACGACATCCACCTCTACGGCCTGAAGGTCTGCCCCGACCTGGACACCGTGATGTACACCCTCGGCGGCGGCATCCACGAGGAACAGGGCTGGGGCCGCACCGACGAGACCTGGTCGATCAAGGAGGAGATGAAGGCGTACGGCGTCGGGCCCGAGTGGTTCGGGCTCGGCGACCGGGACTTCGCCACCCACATCGTCCGGACCCAGATGCTGGCCGCCGGGTACCCGCTGTCCGCCGTCACCGAGGCGCTGTGCGACCGCTGGCAGCCCGGCGTGCGGCTGCTGCCGATGAGCGACGACCGGGTCGAGACCCACGTCCGGATCACCGACGCGGACGGGCCGCGGGTGGTGCACTTCCAGGAGTACTGGGTCCGGTTGCACGCCGCCGTCGCCGCCGAGGCGATCGTCCCGGTCGGCGCCGAGAGCGCGAAGCCCGCGCCCGGCGTGCTGGAGGCGATCGCCGAGGCCGACCTGGTGCTGCTGCCGCCGTCCAACCCGGTGGTCTCGATCGGCACCATCCTGGCCGTCCCCGGCATCCGCGAGGCGGTCGCCGGCGCGAGCGCCCCCGTGGTCGGCCTCTCCCCCATCATCGGCGGCGCGCCGGTGCGCGGCATGGCCGACAAGGTGCTCGCCGCCGTCGGCGTGCAGACCACCGCGGCGGCCGTCGCCCGACACTACGGCGCGCGCCGCGACGGCGGGCTGCTGGACGGCTGGCTGGTGGACACCTCCGACGCCGCCGCCGTGGACGAGGTGGCGACCGCCGGGATCGCCTGCCGGGCCGTGCCGCTGCTGATGAGCTCGGTCGAGGCCACCGCCGAGATGGCGCGCGCCGCGCTGGCACTGGCCGCCGAGGTCGCCGGGGCCGCCGGGGCCGCCGAATGAGCGGGGGCGTCGGCGGCGGGGGGCTGCGGGTGCTGCCGGTCGCCGGGCTGCCGGAGATCGCGGCCGGCGACGACCTCGCCGAACTGATCGCCAAGGCGGGCCGGTTCGAGGACGGCGACGTCGTGGTGGTCACCTCCAAGGTGGTCTCCAAGGCCGAGGGCCGGCTGCTGCGCGCCGACGACCGGGAGGCCGCGATCGACGCCGAGACCGTCCGGGTGGTGGCCCGGCGCGGCCCGGCCCGGATCGTCGAGAACCGCAACGGCCTGGTGATGGCCGCGGCCGGTGTCGACGCGTCCAACACCGCGCCCGGGACGGTCCTGCTGCTGCCGGTCGACCCGGACGGCTCGGCCCGCCGACTGCGCGCCCGGCTCCAGGAGCTGACCGGGCGGCGGCTGGCCGTGCTGGTCACCGACACCTTCGGCCGGCCCTGGCGCAACGGGCTCACCGACGTCGCGATCGGCGCCGCCGGGCTGCCCGTGCTGGAGGACCACCGCGGCCGGGTCGACAGCCACGGCAACGAGCTGCGGTTGACCGTCACCGCCACCGCCGACGAACTCGCCGCCGCCGCCGACCTGGTCAAGGGCAAGGCCACCGGCACCCCGGTGGCGATCGTCCGCGGCCTGGACGGCCTGGTCACCGCGGCGGACGGGGAGGGCACCCGCCCGCTGATCCGCCCCGCCGAGCAGGACATGTTCCGCCTCGGCACCTCGGAGGCCGTCCGCGCGGCGGTCACCCTCCGGCGGACGGTGCGCGCCTTCACCGACGAGCCGGTCGACGGCGGCGCGGTGCGCCGGGCCGTCGCCGCCGCGATCACCGCCCCCGCCCCGCACCACACCACGCCCTGGCGGTTCGTCCTGCTCGAAACGGCGGACGCCCGCACCCGGCTGCTGGACGCCATGCTCGGCGCCTGGCAGCGCGACCTGCGGGAGCTCGACGGCTGGAGCGAGGAGCGCGTCGCGCGGCGCACCGCGCGCGGCGAAGTGCTGCGCGGCGCACCGTACGTGATCGTCCCGTGCCTGGTGACGGACGGCTCCCACGACTACCCGGACGAGCGGCGGGCCGCCGCCGAGCGGGAGATGTTCGTGGTGGCGGCCGGGGCGGCCGTCCAGAACCTGCTGGTCGCCCTGGCCGGCGAGGGGTACGGCTCGGCCTGGGTGTCCTCCACGATGTTCTGCCGCGACACCGTCCGCGGCGCGCTCGACCTCCCGCCGAGCTGGGACCCGATGGGCGCGGTCGCGGTCGGCCGGGCGGCGGAGGCCCCGAGGGAGCGTCAGGCGCGGGACGCGGAGGCGTTCCTGACCGTGCGCTAGCCGGGCTCCGGCCACCTCCCCCGAACAGCCGCCCTACCGGCCGCGGTGGTCGTTGGGGGCCAGCCGGGGGCCGTACTTCGGGGGGCGGGCGCCGGTGAGCGGGAGGATGCGGCACAGGCGGTGGCGGTGCGGGCGGTAGGGCTCCAGCAGGGCGAGCATCTGGGCGTCGTCGCTGCGGGGGCGGCCGGCCAGCGCCCAGCCGACGGTGTGCGGGAGGTGGAAGTCGCCGACCGAGACCGCGTCGGCGTCGCCGTTGCTGCGCTGGAGCGTCTCGGCGGCGGTCCACGGGCCGACGCCGGGGACGGCGGTGAGCCGGGCGAAGGCGTCCGCCGGGGGCATCGCCGCGGCCTGTTCGAGGCGGGCGGCGAGGCGGGCGGCGCGCAGCACGGTGGCCGAGCGCTTGGGGTCGACCCCGGCCCGGTGCCAGGCCCAGCTGGGGACGAGGGTCCAGTCGCGGGCCGAGGGGGCGGTCCGCATGCCGAGGTCGGCGGCGGGGCCGGGGGCCGGGGTGCCGTGGTCGTGGAGCAGGGTGCGCCAGGCGCGGTAGGCCTCCATGGTGGTGACCTTCTGCTCCAGGATCGCCGGGACGAGGGACTCCATGACCAGGCCGGTGCGGGTCAACCGGAGCCCGGGGCAGGCGCGTTGGGCCTCGCGCAGCGGCCCGGGCGGGAGGGCGAGCCCGGCCGGGTCGTCCTCGGCGCCGAGCAGGGCGGGGAGCTGTTCGAGCAGCCAGCCGCCGCCGGGGCCCCAGCCGGTGGCGTCGACGCCGTCGGCGCGCTGGAGGACGCGCAGGGTGCCGGGCCCGTCCGGGGTGCGGGAGGCGCGCCAGACGGCGCCGTCGGGGGTGCGCCGGAAGGCCGGGTCGCCGGTGCCGCGCTGGAGCGGGAAGAGGGTGCGGCCGAGGTCGAGGGGGTAGCCGGGCCGCCACTGCCGGGTCTGGGCGGGCATCGGTACGTCCTCGGGGTCGGGTGCGGGGCAGGGGCGAGCGTAACGCGACGCGGCGGTCCGACGGGCCGGACACCCTCCCCTCCGGCGGGGGGCAGGACGTAGGCTGGGGTGCACCATGACTGCGCCTTTCGCTGCCGACGCCCGCACCCCCGCCGAGCTGCTGCAGGCCTTCCTGCGCCCGGGGTCCGCTGCCGACCCGTCCCGCCCGTTGGTGACCTTCTACGACGACTCGACCGGGGAACGGGTGGAGCTGTCGGCGAAGACCTTCGACAACTGGGTGGCGAAGACGGCCAACCTGTTGCAGGACGAGTTGAACGCCTCGCCGGACGACCGGGCGGCGCTGCTGCTGCCGGCGCACTGGCAGAGCGCGGTGTGGCTGCTGGCGTGCTGGTCGGTGGGCGTGGTGGCGGTGCCGCAGGGCGAGCCGAAGGACGCCGAGCTGGTGGTCTCCGGGCCGGACGGGCTGGCGGCGGCGCAGGAGTGCTCGGGCGAGCGGGTGGCGCTGGCGCTGCGCCCGCTGGGCGGGCGGTTCCCGCAGCGGCCGGACGGGTTCCTGGACTACGCGGCGGAGGTGCCCGGGCAGGGCGACCGGTTCGCCCCGTACTCGCCGGTGGACCCGCAGGCGGTGGCGCTGGAGACGGTGGTGGACGGGCTGCCGCTGAAGCTGACCGGCGAGCAGGCCGTGGCGCTGGCCCGGGAGGGCGCGGCCCGGCTGGGCCTGGACAGCGGCAGCCGGGTGCTGTCCACGCTGTCGTTCGACGACTGGACGGGCCTGGAGGCGGGCCTGCTGGCGCCGCTGGCGGCGGGCGCGTCGGTCGTCCTGTGCCGCAACTCCGAGCAGTTGACGGAGGACCAGTGGCGGAGCCGGGTCGAATCCGAACGGGTGACTCTGCGCCTCGGGTGAGGTCCACGGCCCGCCGGGGCGGGTAGTCCTGGGGCGATGGCAGTGGAGTGCGGCGACGGCGCGCTCCGCCCGGCGGAACCGGCCGGACGGGGCGCGCCGCCGCCGTTTTCCACCCTTTCGCCGGGTGACGGGTATCACATCGCGGACGGTTCGGCGGCCGGGCTCGTCTAGGGTGTCCGGGATGAACAGCGGACACCGGAACCGGGGCGACTCGGCGGACTCGACCCCGACCGGCGTCGACCCCGCCGACCAGTGGGTGCTCGACCCGGCGACCGGCGAGTTCCGGCTCGACCTGGACGCGGGCCGGCCGGCGGGCGGCGGCGCGGCAGCAAAGGGCGGCGCGGCGGCCCGCGGCGCGACGGCGGTGCCCGGCGGGCGGGCGGCCCGGCGCAAGGGCCGCTCCTCGCGCGGGCGGCGGGTCCTGAAGTGGACCGCGGGCACGCTGGGCCTGGTGCTGGTCGCGGGCTGCGGCGGCGCGTACTACGTCTACCAGCACTTCAACAGCAACATCTCCTCGGTGAAGGTCCAGGTCGGCGAGGAGTCGGAGCGCCCGCAGGCGACCGACGCGCTGAACATCCTGGTGATCGGCACCGACAGCCGGGTCGGCCTCGGCCGGGAGTACGGCGACGAGGGCTCGGCCGGGCACGCGGACACCACGCTGCTGTTCCACATCTCCAAGGACCGCTCGAACGCGACGGTGCTGTCCATCCCGCGCGACCTGATGGTCTCCGTCCCGGACTGCAAGGCGGGCGACAAGAGCATCCCCGGCGAGGCCCGGGCGATGTTCAACACCAGCCTGGGCCAGGACGGCCGCGACCCCGGCTGCACCTGGAAGACCGTCGAGAAGCTGACCGGCGTCCGGATCAACCACTTCATGATGGTCAACTTCGAGGCGGTGAAGACGCTTTCGACCGCCGTCGGCGGCGTCGAGGTGTGCGCCTCGACCGACATCGACGACCCGTACTCGCACCTGAAGATGACCGCGGGCCGGCACGTGGTGCAGGGCGAGGAGGCGCTGGCCTTCGTCCGCACCCGGCACGCGGTGGGCCTGGGCGGCGACCTGACCCGGATTCCGCTGCAGCAGCAGTTCATCTCCTCGATGATCCGCAAGATGAAGAGCAGCGACACCCTGACCAACCCCGGCAAGCTGTGGGACCTGGCCGACGCCGCCACCAAGGCGCTGACCGTCGACGACGGGATCGGCAGCGTCAACAAGCTGAAGGACCTGGCGCTCGACATCTCCCGGGTCGACACCAAGAACATCACCTTCACCACGGCGCCGGTGCTCGACGACCCGACGGACAGCAACCGGCTGGTCCTCAAGCCGAACGACGCCCAGCAGCTGTTCGCCATGATCGCCGCGGACCGCTCGCTGACCGACGTCCCGCAGCAGAGCGCCGCCCCGAGCCCGCCGCCCCGGCCTCCTCCGCCCCCGCCGCGCCACAGGTCGACGCGGCGGACGTCAAGGTCACGGTCCGCAACGGCAGCGGGACCGCCGGCCAGGCGAGCAAGGCCGCCACCGCCCTCCAGGCCGGGGGCTTCGAGCTGGCCGTCGCGGGCAGCAACGCGGACGCGGCGGCGAGCAGCGCGGTCACCTACCCGGCCGGGCACGAGGACGAGGCCCGGGCGGTGGCCGCGGCCCTCGGACTGCCCGCGACGGCGGTGCAGGCCGGCAGCAGGCTCGGCGCGAAGGACGGCGTCGTCGTGGTGCTCGGCAAGGACTTCACCGGCGCGGGCAGCACGGCGTCGGCGGCGCCGACCGAGGCACCCAAGGACATCCAGCGGGTGCAGGCGGACGACACCAACGTCTGCGCCGCGAAGGCGAAGTGACGCGGGGTCGGGAAGAACGGCGGGCCCGGGGCCGCCGCGGGTGCCGGGGCCGGGGCGTTCCGCTGCCGCGGGTCCCCGTTCGCACCGGCCCTCGGCGGCCCGGGCCCTCCGGTGGCATCCGGCGCGCGGCGGCACCGACCCGCCGTTCCCCGGGCCCCTGCGGAGCCGGGTGGCGGGGCGCTACGCGTCCGGGGCGAGGGTGTCGGGGGCGGTCTCGGTGTAGGTCTCGCCGGTGCGCGGGCAGCGCCAGCGGCCGGGGGCGGTGGGGGTGAGCGGTTCGCCGGCCCGGCCGACCCACTTGATGCGGCGGGCGGGGACGCCGGCCACCAGGGCGAAGTCGGGGACGTCGCGGTGGACCACGGCTCCGGCGGCGACCAGGGCCCAGCGGCCGACGGTGACGCCGGCGACCAGGACGGCGCGCCCGCCGATCGAGCAGCCCTCGCGGAGGGTGACGCCGCGGGCGTGCCAGTCGTCGCCGCGCTTGAGCCGGCCGTCGGGGTCGACGGAGCGCGGGTAGAGGTCGTTGGTGAGGACGGCGGCGGGGCCGACGAAGACGCCGTCCTCCAGCACCGCGGGCTCGTACACCAGGGCGTGGTTCTGCAGTTTGACCCGGTCGCCGAGCTTCACGCCGGGGCCGACGTACGCGCCGCGGCCGATGATGCACTCGGCGCCGATCTCGGCGTCCTCGCGGACCTGGGCGAGGTGCCAGACGGTGCTGCCGGGGCCGATCACGGCGCGCGGGTCGACGTCGGCGGTGGCCTCGATCCGGGGGGCGCTGCTCGTCATGGCGCGACCCTAGCGCGGGCGGACGGCCCCCGTCCGGCGTTCCGGGGACCGTCCGGCGCGGGGCGTCACGGGCCCGGGGTGGTGACCGGGTCGATCGGGGCGGGCGGGGTGGAGGCGATCACCCGGCGGGCCAGCTTGCGCGGGGAGGTGAGGAAGCCGTAGCCCCAGCTCATGTGCATGGTGGCGAGGGCGAACGGGTGCAGCAGGCGGGCCTTGAGCGGCATCCGGGGGCCGCGCAGGCAGCCGTAGGCGATCACCGCGAGGTAGCCGACCGGGAGGACCAGGAACGCCGGGTGCAGCGCGACGCCGAGCAGCAGGCCGGCCAGCACGCCGAGCAGGGCGGCCGGCGGGGCCAGGTAGCGCAGGTTGACCGAGCCCCGGTGGTAGCGGGTGACCACCCGGCGCCAGCGGCCGTAGTCCCGGTACTGCTTGGCCAGGGCGCGCATGGTCGGCCGGGGCCGGTAGGTGACCCGGAGCTGGGGGGTGAACCAGACCAGGCCGCCGGACTGCCGGATGCGGTAGTTGAGCTCCCAGTCCTGGGCGCGGACGAACTCCTCGTTGTAGCCGCCCTGCCGCTCCAGCACCGAGCGGCGGAACACCCCGAGGTAGACGGTGTCGGCCGGGCCGGCCAGGCCGCCGGTGTGGAAGGCCGCGTTGCCGACGCCGACCTTGGAGGTCATCGCGGCGGCGACGGCGTGCTCCCAGTCGGTCTCGCCCTCGGCGTGCATGACGCCGCCGACGTTGGCGGCGTCCATCTCGTCGAGCAGCCGGACGGCGGTGGCGATGTAACCCGGCGTCAGCAGGCCGTGGCCGTCCACCCGGACGACCACCGGGTGGCGGCTGGCCCGGATCGCCGCGTTCAGGCCCGCCGGGGTGCGGCCGGTGGGGTTGGGGACGGTGCGCACCCGCGGG
The DNA here is from genome assembly GCF_948472415.1 of Kitasatospora fiedleri. Taxonomy (NCBI): domain Bacteria; kingdom Bacillati; phylum Actinomycetota; class Actinomycetes; order Kitasatosporales; family Streptomycetaceae; genus Kitasatospora; species Kitasatospora fiedleri. The sequence goes on from NZ_OX419519.1 coordinate 2,956,153, forward strand.
TCGGCCGCGGCGAGTTCGGCGGCGATCTCGTCGGTCCGGTCCCCGGACGGGCCCAGCGCGATCACCACCTCCAGCTCACCGCCGTACTCCTGTTCCAGGATGCGGCGGACGGCGGTGCGCAGGTGACGTTCCTCGTTGAGCACCGGCATGATCACGGAGACCGCCGGCAGCTCCTCAGCAGCCTTGGTGTTCATCGTGCCCGAGCGTACCGGCGCGGCCCCGTGCCTGTCAGACGGGGTCCTCCCCCGTCCGGCGCGCCGTCCGGGCGCACCCGTCCGACCCGCCTAGCATGCGGAAGATGCCCCACCAGCACCCGCCCGTCCGTCTGCCCGCACCGACGCGGCGGTCCGGGCGCCGGAGACGGGGGCGCTGGGCGGCGGGCGCCCTCTCCTTCGCGGTGCTGGCCACCTCGTGCGGCGGGTGGGCGGTGCTGAACGGCGTCGGCTCCTCGCTGGACCGGGTGGACGCGATCGGCGGCGGCCCGGACCGGCCCGCCGACGACGGCGCCGCGACCTTCCTGGTGGTGGGCACCGACGAGCGCGCGGGCATCCCGGAGTCCACCCTCAAGGACGTGCTGCACGCGGGCGGCGAGTCCTGCCACTGCACCGACACCATGATGGTGGTGCAGCTGTCCGCGGACGGCGGCCGGGCCACCGTGGTCTCCGTCCCGCGCGACTCCTACGTGGACATCCCGGCGCACCAGGACCCCGCCACCGGCCGGCAGGTGGCCGCCTCCAAGGGCAAGATCAACGCGGCGTACGGGATGGGCGGGGCGCCGCTGGCGGTGCGCACCGTCGAGCAGAACACCGGGCTGCGGATCGACCACTACGTCGAGGTGAACTTCCTCGCCTTCGTCTCCACCGTGGACGCCCTGGGCGGCGTCGAGGTGTGCACCGCCAAGCCGCTGCGGGACGACTACTCGGGGCTGGACCTGCCGGCCGGCACCACCCGGCTGGACGGCGCGGGGGCGCTGCGCTACGTCCGGGCCCGGCACGTGGACGGCTCCGCCGACCTGGGGCGGATGCGCCGCCAGCAGGAGTTCCTGGCGCAGTTGCTGCACCGGGCCGCCGGGGGCGCCCTGCTCGACCCGGCGAAGCTCTCCGGGGTGCTGGACACCGTGCTGCGCTCGGTGAAGGTCGACAAGGGCCTGGGCAACGCCGAACTGCTGGACTTCGCGGGCCGGTTGAAGGACCTGTCGGCCTCGAACGCGGACTTCGCCACGGTGCCGCTGTCCGAGGTGGACCACCAGGTGCCGGGCTGGGGCTCCACCGTGCTGTGGGACGAGAAGGGCGCGGCGGCGCTGTTCGAGGCGGTCCGGGCCGGGCGGCCGCTGACCGGGGCCGCCGCCTCCGCCGCCCCGGCCGCCGCGCCCGCCGCCGTCCCGCCGCCGGTGACGGCGGCGGGTGCGCCGCCGGTTGCCGGAACGATTCCGCCGGAGCAGGTCCGGGTGCAGGTGCTCAACGGGACGGGCGTCCAGGGCCTGGGCTTCCGGGTCGACGCCGAGCTGCGCGGGGCGGGCTTCGCCACCACCGGCACGCCGTCCAACGCCCCCGGCGGCGGGTCGGCCGCGACCCGGACGGTGATCCGCTACGACCCGCGCTGGGACGAGTCGGTGAAGACCCTGGCCGCCGCGCTGCCCGACGCCGAACTCGTCCCCGTCCCGAACCTGGGGCCGACCTTCCAGGTGGTCGCGGGCAGCGCGTACCGCGCCCCGGCGGACCCGGCCACCTCCGCCGCCGCCGCGTCCTCCGCCGCCGGGCAGCCCGGCCCCACGGCGGCGGCTGCGACGACGACGGCTGCGACGACGACGGCTGCGGCGGTGGCCGGGGCGGCGAACGGCAGCGCGATCAGCTGCCCGTCCTGAGCCGGCCGACCGGCCGGAGCGCGCCGCCGCCCGCCCCCGGGGAGCCGGGGACGGGCGGCGGCGGCGGGCCGGGGTCAGTCCGAGGCGATGGCGGCCAGCACGTTCATCCGGGCGGCGCGGAAGGCCGGGACGAGGGCGGCGACCAGGCCGATGACCACCGAGCCGACCAGGACGAAGGCCACGGTGCCGACCGGGACCGTCAGGGTGGTCAGGCCCTGGTCGGCCAGGACGGAGCGGGCGGTGACGCCCCAGGAGAGGCCGAGCGCGGTGCCGAGGACGGCGCCGAACAGGGCGATGACCACGGATTCGAGCCGGACCACCCGGCGCAGCTGGCGGCGGGAGAGGCCGATGGCGCGCAGCAGGCCGATCTCCCGGGTCCGCTCGATCACGGACAGGGCCAGGGTGTTGACCACGCCGAGCACGGCGACCACGATCGTCAGGCCGAGCAGGCCGTAGACCATGTACAGCAGTTGGTCGACCTGGGACCTGATCATGTCCTTGTAGCCGGCTTGGTCCTTGACCGTCAGCTGCGGGTAGGACTCCAGCGACTTCTGCAGGCCGGCGAGCACCGCGCCCTTGTCGGCGCCGGCCTTGGCCCCGGCGAACACCGCGGAGTCCGCGGGCAGTCGGCCGTCCAGCGCGGCGGAGACGGTGGGGATGCCGGTGAAGAAGTTCCCGTCGAAGAGCTGGTTGCCGGTCTTCAGGACGGCGGCGACCGGGAGGGTTTGGGTGCGGCCCCCGCCGTAGTCGACGGTGATCGTGTCGCCCGCGCTCAGGTGGTGCGCGTCGGCGAACTTCTGGTCGACCGAGAGGCCGCCGCTGAAGACGCCCTCGGCGCTGCCGGAGGCGAGCGGCATCCGGAAGTCCCGGGTGAAGCTCGGGTCGGCGGCGATCAGGACCGTCTCGGTGCGGGTGCCGTCGGGGGTGGTGAGGTCCGCCGGGACGGCCTTCTGCCGGGTGACGTGGTCGACGCCCGCGGTGTGGCCGACCGCGTCGACCATGGCCGGGGTGAGGCCGGAGCGGCCGCCGTCCACGATGTAGTCGGCGCCGACGGACCTGTCGATCTGGGCGGTGGCCGAGCTGACCATGGAGGAGGTGACCACGGAGGCGCCGATCACCACGGCCAGGCCGATCATCAGGGCGGCGGCGGTGGAGCCGGTGCGCCGCGGGTTGCGCATCACGTTCCGCTGGGCGAGGCGGCCGGCCGGGCCGAACAGGGCGGGCAGCGCGCCGCCGAGCAGCCGGAGCAGGCCGGAGACCAGCAGCGGGCCGAGCACCACGGCGCCGATCAGGGTGGCGAGCACGCCGAGGCCGATCAGCAGCCCGCCGGTGGCGCCGGTGGCGGCGGCGGCGCCGACCAGGGCGGCGGCACCGAGCAGCGTGACCAGGGCGCCGACCGCGATCCGGACCCGGGCGGCCCGGGGCTCGGCCGGGGCGGCGTGGTCGAGCAGCGCGGCCATCGGGGTGATCCGGGAGGCGCGGCGGGCCGGGACGAACGCCGCGAACAGCGTGACCAGCACGCCGACCGCGTAGGACACGGCGGGCACCGTCCAGGTGACCTCCAGCGCGCCGGCGTCCAGGTTCATCCCGGCGGCCTTCATCAGCTGGATCAGGCCGAGCGCCAGGCCGAGGCCGGCGCCGATGCCGAGGGTGGAGCCGAGCACGCCGAGGATCAGGCCCTCGGTCAGCACCGAGCGGTTGACCTGGGAGCGGCTGCCGCCGATGGCGCGCAGCAGGCCGATCTCCCGGGTCCGCTGGGTGACCAGCATGGAGAAGGTGTTGACGATCAGGAAGCCGCCGACGCCGGCCGCCAGGACGGCGAAGCCGAGCATCGCGTACTTCATGAAGTCGAGGAAGGAGCCGACGTCCGCCGCGTTCTCCGCCCGCTGCTCGGCGGCGGTCCTGGCCTGGAAGCCGCCGCCGAGGTCGGCCAGCGCGGCGGCCTTCAGCTGGTCGTCGCTGCGGCTGCCGTCGCCGAACACCTCGACGGAGGTGTACGCCTCGGTGCCGAGCAGGACCTGCTGGGCGGTGGGGGTGTCCAGGAAGGCGAGGGCGGCGCCGGGGTTGGTGGTGCGGAAGGTGGCGATGCCGGAGATGGTGAAGTCGTGGTCGCCGCGGTCGGAGACGATCCGCAGCCGGGAGCCGAGGCCGAGGCCGGACTTCCGGGCGGTGTCGGCGTCCAGCACGATCTGGTCGGGGCCCTGCGGGACGTGGCCCGAGGTGACGTCGACCGAGTTGCGCGGGGTGTCCGTCCAGTTGCCGGTGAGGGTGGGGGCGCCGGTGGTCGGGCCGACGACCTTGTGGGTGGACGGGTCGACCAGGGTGGCGGTGGAGGTCATGACCTGGCCGAGGGCGGCCTTGACGCCGGGCTCGGCGGCGATCTTCGCCCGGGTCTCGACCGGGACGGTGGGGAGCGCGGCGGGGCCGCCGCGCTCGGCCATCCTGTCCTCCGCCCGGGAGACCGAGAGGTCGGAGGCGGTGGAGGCAAACAGCCGGTCGAAGGTGCCGGTGGCGGTGTGGTAGAAGACCAGGGTGCCGGCCACGAAGGCGACCGAGAGCACCACGGCGAGCAGGGAGAGCACCAGGCGCCACTTGTGGGCGAAGAAGCTCCGCAGCGAGGTCTTGAGCAGCATGTCGTCCGGGCCCCGTCTCAGCTGGTCCGCTTGCCGTCGAAACGGCGCATGCGGGTCAGGACGGTGTCGGCGGTGGGGTTGTGCATCTCGTCGACGATCCGGCCGTCGGCGAGGAACAGCACCCGGTCCGCGTGGCCGGCGGCGACCGGGTCGTGCGTCACCATCACGATGGTCTGGCCGAGTTCGTCGACCGAGCGGCGCAGGAAGCCGAGCACCTCGGCGCCGGAGCGGGAGTCCAGGTTGCCCGTGGGCTCGTCGCCGAAGATGATCTCGGGGCGGGCGGCCAGCGCGCGGGCCACCGCGACGCGCTGCTGCTGACCGCCGGAGAGCTGGCCGGGGCGGTGCTTGAGCCGGCCGGACAGGCCGACGGTGTCGATCACCTGCTCCAGCCAGGCCCGGTCGGGCTTGCGGCCCGCGATGTCCATCGGCAGCGTGATGTTCTCCACCGCGTTCAGCGTGGGGAGCAGGTTGAACGCCTGGAAGACGAAGCCGATCTTGTCCCGGCGGAGCTTGGTCAGCTGCTTGTCCTTCAGCCCGGTGATCTCGGTGTCGCCGATCCAGATCCGCCCCTCGGAGACGGTGTCCAGCCCGGCCAGGCAGTGCATCAGCGTCGACTTGCCGGACCCTGAGGGGCCCATGATCGCGGTGAAGCGAGCGCGCTGGATGTCCACGTCGACCGCGTCCAGCGCCGTCACCCGGGTCTCCCCCGCGCCGTACGCCTTGGTGACCTGCCGGGCCCGGGCGGCCGTGGCGGCCTGCTCCGGCAGGTGTGAGAGATGAGCGGCGTTCGCTGCCGTGGTCACTGAATGCTCCTCGTTCTGGGGTCCACCCGTCGTCCCCCAGCCTTCCGGTCGCCGCACCGGTCGCGGAATCCAGCAGGCATCCGTCTTCGGGGTGGGGCCAGCCCTACCGCGGAGGTGGGGCTGGGGGGTGGGTCCACGCTAGGAGCCGGGGGCGGGGCCGGTCGTCCTCCACCGGGCTGAGCCCCGTCCCGGGAAAGCGTCCGGGGCCCGGGCCCTCTCCCCTAGGGGGTGCCGCGGTGCGGTCTGAGGGTCCGGGCCCCGGACGGGGGCCGTGCGTTGACGGGGGGTCAGCCGGCGGCGGCGAACTCCACCCGGGGGGCGAGCGCGGCGGAGAAGGCGTCCACCACCGGGGTCAGCAGCGTCTCGGTCTCGCGCTCCAGCTCGGTGCCGCCGTCCTCGCGCACCCCGATGTGCCGGTCCAGCACGAACCAGCCCTGGGTGATGTGCCCGGCGCCCATCGAGTTCAGCACCGGCCGCAGCGCGTAGTCCACCGCCAGCACGTGCGCGGTGGAGCCGCCGGTGGCCAGCGGCAGCACCGTCTTGCCGCGCAGCGCGTACTGCGGCAGCAGGTCGAGCAGGGCCTTCAGCAGGCCCGAGTAGGCGGCCTTGTAGACCGGGGTGCCGACCACCACGCCGTCGGCCTGCTCGAACAGCTCGACGGCCCGGGCTATCGCCGGGTCCGAGGTGTCCGCGGCGAGCAGCGCGGCGGCGGGCAGCGAGCGGACGTCCAGGGCGCGCACCCGGTGGCCGTGCGAGGTGAGCCGGCGGTCGACGTGGCGCAGCAGCCGGGTGGTGCGGGAGGTCGCGGACGGGGAACCGGAGACGGACAGGATCACGGCCATGGAGTCACCTCGGGGCGTACGGCTGCGGGCAGGGCGCGGCCGGAGAAAGGGGGGAAGAGGGGCGGCGGGGGCGCGGGTCGCCTGGGGTGAGTGCGCGCGGCGGGAGCGTCAGCCGCGACACAGCGAGCAGGACACCCGGCCGTGGTCGACGTGCCGCCGACGGGTGAGGACCTGAAGCTGCTCCATGCCGTCATGCAAACACGCCCGGTTTCGGCGGGTCAAGGCCGTGCCCGCCTGGTGAACACGGCCCGGAACGGTCCGCGCCCTGCATCAAAACGGCCACAACGGGGCCCGCGGGGGCTCCTCGACCACTGCGCGGCCCCCGGTTCGGGCATCCTTCCCCCATGAACACGTGGCAGGAGCGCCCGGGGGGCGGCGCACACGGGCAGGGCGACGCGGCGCGGGGCCGGAGCGGACCGGCGGCCGAGCCGCCGCTGCCGCCGGAGCTGAATCCGCGCGGCGCGGGCGTCCCGCTCTCCCGTCCCGCCCAGCAGGACCGTCCGAGCACCGGCCGCCCGCCGGGCCCGGACCGCTACTCCGCCGAGGGGCAGCAGCCGTACGGCGGGCAGCAGCCCTACGGCGGGCAGCCCCCGTACGGCGGTGACCAGCCCCCGTACGGGCAGCAGCCGCCCGGGCAGCAGCCGCCCGGCCCCGGCACGAACCGGCCCGGCGGGAACCGGCCCGGCGGGGCCGCGCCCGCGTCCGGGGCCCGGCCGCGCCGCTCGCGCAAGAAGGTCGTCGGCTACTCGGTGCTCGGCCTGGTCCTGGCCCTGCTGGTCACCATGATCGGCACCTACTTCTGGGCGGACGGCAAGCTGCACCACGAGAACGTGCTGGCCGACTACCCGGGTCGGCCGGCGGCCGGCAAGGGCACCAACTGGCTGATCGTCGGCTCGGACAGCCGGGCCGGCCTGACCGACGCCGACGAGCAGGACCTGCACACCGGCTCCGCCGAGGGCAAGCGCAGCGACTCGATGATGATCCTGCACATCGGGGACAACGGGAACACCCTGATGTCGATCCCGCGCGACTCCTGGGTGCAGATCCCGGCCCACCAGGACACCTCCGGCAGCGGCAAGTCCGTCCCGGCCGCCACCCGCAAGATCAACGCGGCCTTCGCGGCGGGCGGCGGGCGGCTGCTGGTGCAGACCGTCGAGACCAGCACGGACCTGCGGATCGACCACTACGCGGAGATCGGCTTCGCCGGGTTCGTCGGCCTGGTGGACGCCGTCGGCGGCGTGGAGATGACCATCGACCAGCCGGTCAAGGACAAGGACTCCGGCCTCGACCTCCAGGCCGGCACCCAGACCCTGAACGGCAAGCAGGCCCTGGCCTTCGTCCGGCAGCGCCACCAGATGGCCGACCAGGACCTCGGCCGGATGCGCAACCAGCAGAAGTTCCTCGGCGCCCTCGCCAAGCAGGCCGCCTCGCCGACCACCCTGCTCAACCCGTTCACCTTCTACCCGCTGGTCTCGGCCGGGCTGGACACCGTGATCGTGGACGACGACGCCGGGCTGAGCGACCTCGGCTCGATGTTCCTCGCCATGAAGGGCGTCACCGGCGGCGAGGGCAGGACCATCACCGTCCCGATCGGCAACGCCGACTACCGCACCCCCACCGGCGAGTCCGCGGTGAAGTGGGACGCGGCGAAGTCCAAGGCGGTCTTCGACGCGATGAGGAACGACACCCCCGTCCCCGACACCAAGTGACCGCCCGCTGAGCGGGAGCGCCCCGGGGCGGCGTCCGGAATTCGCACGGCGAATCCGAACTGCCGCCGCGGGGCGCGTCGTTGGCGGCGCGTCGGGTCGGTCGGCAGGACAATGTCCGCCATGTCGCTGGTGACCTCCCTCATCTACCGCCGCCGCAGCCGGCTGTTCGGCCGCCTGGTCCAGGAGGGCCTGGCCCTCTACGGGGTGGAGGTCCCGGCCGCCGCCGAGATCGGCCCCGGCCTGGTGGTCTTCCACCGCGGCTTCGGCACCGTCCTGCACCCGTACACCACCCTGGGCGCGAACGTCACGCTCTACAACGGCGTCACCATCGGCCGGGCCGACCCGTGGGTCCCGCAGGAGCTCTCCGCGATGCGGCGGGTGGTGCTGGAAGACGGCGTGGTGGTCTGCGCCGGCGCGAAGATCGTCTGCAAGAGCGGCACCCTGACCGTCGGGGCCGACACCGTCGTCGGCGCCAACGCCGTCCTGACCCGCTCGACCGGGCCCGGGGAGATCTGGGCCGGCGCCCCGGCCCGGAAGGTCGGCGAGCGGCAGCGGGTGCACGAGCAGGCCGGCGCGGACCCGCGGTCGTGAGGCCGCGGGGCCGCGCCGGGTCGTTCCCCGCCGCTAGGGGAGGTTGCGGGCCATCACGATGCGCTGGACCTGGTTGGTGCCCTCGTAGATCTGGGTGATCTTCGCGTCCCGCATCATCCGCTCCACCGGGTAGTCCCGGGTGTACCCGTAGCCGCCGAGCAGCTGCACCGCGTCCACCGTGATCTCCATCGCCGCGTCCGACGCGTAGCACTTGGCCGCCGCCCCGAAGAACGTCAGGTCCCCGTCCGAGCGCTGCGACTTCGCCGCCGCCGCGTAGGTGAGCTGCCGGGCCGCCTCCAGCTTCATCGCCATGTCCGCCAGCATGAACTGCACGCCCTGGAAGTCCCCGATCGGCTTGCCGAACTGCCGCCGCTCCCGCACGTACCCCTTGGCGTAGTCCAGCGCACCCTGCGCGATGCCCAGCGCCTGCGCCGCGATCGTCACCCGGGTGTGGTCCAGCGTGCGCATCGCGGTGGCGAAACCCGTGCCCTCCGCGCCGATCATCCGCTCCGCCGGGACGCGCACGTCGTCGAAGTACACCTCACGCGTCGGCGAGCCCTTGATCCCCAGCTTCTTCTCCGGTGCCCCGAACGAGACCCCCGCGTCGCCCTTCTCCACCACGAACGCCGAGATCCCCTTGGAGCGCTTGTCCGGGTCGGTCACCGCCATCACCGTGTAGAACTCCGACACCCCCGCGTTGGTGATCCACCGCTTCACCCCGTTCAGCACCCAGAAGTCCCCGTCCCGCACCGCCCGCGTCCGCATCCCCGCCGCGTCCGACCCCGCCTCCGGCTCCGAGAGGCAGTACGAGAACATCCCCTCCCCCGCGCCAACGCCCCCAGGTACTTCGCCTTCAACTCCTCCGACCCGACAACTGCACCGGCAACGACCCCAGCTTGTTCACCGCCGGAATCAACGACGACGACGCACACACCCGCGCCACCTCCTCGATCACCAGCACCGTCGCCAGCGCGTCCGCCCCCGCACCCCCGTACTCCTCCGGCACGTGCACCGCATGCAGATCCGCCGCCCGCAACGCGTCCAACGCCTCCTGCGGGAAACGCCCCTCCTCGTCCACCGCCGCCGCGAACGGAGCGATCTTCGCCTCCGCCAGCGCACGCACCGACTCCCGGAGCATCACGTGCTCCTCGCCGAGCCGGTAGAGGTCGAAGTCCGCCCCGGAGTTGCCCGCCATGTTGCTCGCCCCTCGCGTTAATTACCGTTAAGTAGTGCTCATCCTAGGGTCGCCGCCGCCGGGGCGGCAGGTGACCGGGGCAACAGGGGCGACCGGGTCAGCTGACGTCCTCGCCGAGGGTGTCGGCGCTGGTGCGGTGCTGGGCGAGGTAGTCGTCCATCCGGTCGGTGCGCATGGCGTTCCACAGCACGCCCGCGGCGCCGTCGTCCATCAGGACCACCGCCTGGCCGTCGATGGTGTCGAAGCCGCCGAAGGGGGCGTTCATGAAGTGGACGCCGTCGGGGCGGACGTCGCGCAGGCTCCAGGCCAGGTCGTAGAGGTCGGTGTTGCTGAGGCGGTCGTCGACGCTGGCGACGTCGCCGATGGTGCCGAGCAGGCCGGTGAGCTTGGCCGGGCTGGAGAGGGTGCCGGAGTCCATGGTCCGGAGCATCAGGGCGCGCAGGAAGTTCTGCTGGCGCTTGGTGCGGTCGAGGTCGCCGTTGGGCAGGCCGTGGCGCTCGCGGACGTAGAGCAGCGCCTCGGCGCCGTCCATGTGGTGGGTGCCGGCCAGCCACTCGCGGGCGTCGCCCTTGGCCTCGATGGTGCGCGGGACGGTGATGTCGACGCCGCCGACCGCGTCGGTGAGGGCCCGGAAGCCGTTCCAGTCGATCACCGCGAGGTGGTCGATCTTGATCTTGGTGAGGTCCTGGACGGTCTGGACCGTCAGCGCCGGGCCGCCCCAGGAGTAGGCGGCGTTGATCTTCGCCTTGCCGTGGCCGGGGACGGGCACCCAGGTGTCGCGCGGGATGGAGACCAGCGAGACCGACTTCCGGTCCGCCGAGATGTGCATCAGCATCATGGTGTCGCTGCGCTGGGCCCCCTCCTGCCAGGCCGGGGCCTTGGCGTCCTTGCCGGTGGTCGGCTGGTCGGAGCGGGCGTCCAGGCCGACCAGCAGGAAGGTCTGGCCGGTGTGCGGGACGGCCGGGGGCTGCTCGGCGGCCGGTACGGTCGGGAAGGCGTCCGGGATGCGCCGCACCGAGGAGGCGTAGTGGTCGGCCGCCCACAGCAGCCCGCCGAACGCCCCGCCCGCCAGCACCAGCAGCACCGCCAGCGTCCACACCAGCAGCCGCCGCCCCCGCCGCCGCCGGTGCTGCCCGGCCGCCGCGGCGCCGGACTCCCCGCCGTCGTGGTTCCCGTCACCGTCGTCGCCGCCGCCCCCGTGCTCGTCGCGGCCGAAGATGCTCAGCGGACCGGGGTCCTCGTCCGGCCCGCCGCCCCGCCCCTTGGAAGTCATGGCGGCATTGTGAACCTTCCGTACAGACCTTCGAGCGAAAACCGTGAAACCGGGGCATCCGCGGCGCCCGGCGGTGCGGCTACCATCAGTGGCTGCGGCCGTCGCTCACCCCTGGTACGGCCCGGATCGAAGGGAACGCGCGTGGCTCCCCGCATCACGGTGATCGGCACCGGCTACCTGGGCGCGACGCATGCCGCGTGCATGGCGGAGCTCGGGTTCGAGGTCCTGGGGCTCGACGTCGACCGGGACAAGCTCACGGCGCTGGCCGCGGGCCGGGTGCCGATGTACGAGCCGGGGCTGTCCGAGCTGCTGCTCAAGCACGTGGCGGGCCACGAGGGTTCCAGCGGCCGGCTGCGGTTCACCGACTCCTGGGAGGAGGTCGCGGCCTTCGGCGACGTGCACTTCCTCTGCGTGAACACCCCGCAGCGCAAGGGCGAGTTCGCGGCCGACATGAGCTACGTGGACTCCGCGCTGGAGTCGCTGGCCCCGCTGCTGGAGCGGCCGGTGCTGGTGGTCGGCAAGTCGACCGTGCCGGTGGGCTCGGCGAACCGGCTGGCGGCCCGGCTGGCCGAGCTGGCCCCGGTCGGGGCGGGGGCCGAGCTGGCCTGGAACCCGGAGTTCCTCCGCGAGGGCTTCGCGGTCGGCGACACCCTGCACCCGGACCGGCTGGTGGTCGGCGTGCGCAGCGAGCACGCCGAGCGGGTGCTGCGCGAGGTGTACGCGGGGCCGATCTCGGACGGGGTGCCGTTCGTGGTGACCGACTTCCCGACCGCCGAGCTGGTGAAGGCCGCCGCGAACTCCTTCCTGGCCACCAAGATCTCGTTCATCAACGCGATGGCGGAGGTCTGCGAGAGCGCCGGCGCCGACGTGGTGCAGCTGTCCAAGGCGCTGTCGTACGACGACCGGATCGGCCGGAAGTTCCTGAACGCGGGCCTGGGCTTCGGCGGCGGCTGCCTGCCCAAGGACATCCGGGCGTTCATGGCGCGGGCCGGGGAGCTGGGCGCGGACCAGGCGCTGACCTTCCTGCGCGAGGTCGACTCGATCAACATGCGGCGCCGCTCCCGGATGGTGGAGCTGGCCCGCGAGCAGTGCGGCGGCGGCTTCCTGGGCCGCCGGGTCGCGGTGCTGGGCGCGGCGTTCAAGCCGAACTCGGACGACATCCGGGACTCGCCCGCGCTGAACGTGGCCGGGCAGATCCAGCTCCAGGGCGCCCAGGTCACGGTCTACGACCCGAAGGCGATGGACAACGCCCGCAAGATGTTCCCCGGCCTGTCCTACGCGGCCACCCCGCTGGAGGCCGCCGAGGGCGCGCACGTGGTGCTGCACCTGACGGAGTGGCAGGAGTTCCGCGAGCTGGACCCGGCGGAGGTCGGCGCGGTGGTCGCCGAGCGCCACCTGGTGGACGGCCGCAACGTGCTGGACGGCGAGGCCTGGCGGGCCGCCGGCTGGACGTACCGGGCGATGGGCCGCCCGCCCGTGGAGTAGCCCCCGACGCACCCGGACGGCCGGGCCCGGAATGCCCGGGCCCGGCCGTCCGTTCTCAGCGGCATGAGCTACGGAGACGACGCCACCGTCCGGAAGATCCTCAACTCCTCCGGCGACACCTGGGCCGTGGTCGGCCTGTCGAACAACACCGCGCGCGCCGCGTACGGCGTGGCCCGGGTGCTCCAGCGGGCCGGGAAGCGGATCGTGCCGGTGCACCCGAAGGCCGAGACGGTGCTCGGCGAGCCGGGCTACGCCTCGCTCGCCGAGGTCCCGTTCCCGGTCGACGTGGTGGACGTGTTCGTCAACTCCGCGCTGGCCGGCCCGGTCGCCGACCAGGCGGTGGCGAAGGGCGCGAAGGCCGTCTGGTTCCAGCTCGGGGTCATTGACGAGGCGGCCTTCGCCCGCACCCGCGCGGCCGGGCTGGACATGGTGATGGACCGCTGCCCGGCGATCGAGCTGCCGAGGCTCTGACGCCGGCTCAGCCCCCGATCGGGAAGGCGATGTCGCAGACCGGGTCGGACGGCGCGGCGCCCGCCCAGTCGGTGAAGTAGACCTCGCGGCCGGGGCCGGTGCGCGGGCTGCCGTTCCGTTCCATCCAGGCGCAGACGGCGTCGTACGCGCTGAGGATCTGCGGGTACTCGACCTGCGCCTTGGTGAGCGTGGTGTACGCCTCCCGGTGCGCGGGTTCGACGCGGTGCGCGGCGGTCAGGCCCGCGGCGCGGGCCGGGTCGACCGGGACGCAGACCTCGACCGGGCCGTCGGCGTCCTCGTTGACGTCCCCGTGGTAGATCACGAACGGGGCGGCCGCCACGCCGCCGTGGGCCGCCGCGACGGCCTCCAGCCGGGCGGTGGCCTCCGGGATGAAGCGGGGCAGTTCCTCCGGCCTGGCGCGACGCCGCTCGGTGAGCACCAGCTGCTCGGGCACGTCCCGCTGTTCGATCCGGTACATCTCGTCGATCCCTTCGAGTCCGCTCAGTTGGACGCGGAGGTGGTCGGCCAGCGTCCGCTGCGAGGCGGTCCGCCGTTCGACGGCGGCCCAGTACGCGGCGATCCGCTCCGCCGCCGCGGGGCCCGGCAGGGCGAGCACCTCGGCGACGGTGGCCAGCGGCATGTCCAGGCCGCGCAGCCGGACGATCAGCCGCGCGGTGGTCAGCCGCTCCGGCCGGTAGTAGCGGTAGCCGCTGTCCGGGTCGATCCGGTCCGGCGGCAGCAGCCCCTGCCGGTCGTACAGCCGCAGCGCCTTCGGCGACAGCAGGCCGCGACGGGCGAACTCACCGGTGGTGAGCAGCCGTTCCTCCTCCACACCGGCCACGTTCGGGCCTGCCCCAGGGGCGGGGTCAAGTCCGTCGCTCATGCGCCGTCCAGCTGCTCCCGGGTGGCGATCGAGGGGCGGCGCTCGGCCCGCAGCCGGCGGGCGGCCGTCTCGGCGCCGCGCAGCACCCGGACGGCGTTGTGCCAGGTGAGCTTGGCGAGGTCGGCCTCGGACCAGCCGCGGCGCAGCAGTTCGGCGACCAGCACCGGGTAGCCGGAGACGTCCTCCAGGTCGGCCGGGGTGAACGCGGTGCCGTCGTAGTCGCCGCCGAGGCCGACGTGGTCGATGCCGGCCACCTCCCGCAGGTGGTCGAGGTGGTCGGCGACGGTCGCGGCGGTGGCGGTCGGGCGGGGGTGCTCGGCCTCGTAGGCGCGCTGGACGGCCATCGCCTCGGGGGTGGTCTCCAGCGGGTGCAGGCCCTTGGCGCGCATGTTGGCGTCGGCGGCGAGCGTCCACTCGATGGCGGCGGGCAGCACGAACTTGGGGACGAAGGTGGCCATCACGACGCCGCCGTTGGCGGCCAGCGCGGTCAGCACGTCGTCCGGGACGTTGCGCGGGTGGTCGCAGACGGCGCGGGCGGAGGAGTGCGAGAAGACCACCGGGGCCTCGGAGACCCGCAGCGCGTCGCGCATGGTGTCGGCCGAGACGTGCGAGAGGTCGACCAGCATGCCGAGCCGGTTCATCTCCCGCACCACCTCCTCGCCGAACGCGGTGAGCCCGCCGTGCGCGGGCTCGTCGGTGGCGGAGTCGGCCCAGGGCACGTTGGAGTTGTGGGTGAGCGTCAGGTAGCGCACGCCCAGCTCGTACAGCGCGCGCAGGGTGGCCAGCGAGGAGTTGATGGAGTGGCCGCCCTCGGCGCCCATCAGCGAGGCGATCCGGCCCTCGGCGCGGGCGGTCTCCAGGTCGTCGGCGGTCAGCGCGAGCCGCAGGTGCTCGGGGTACCGCTCGGTCATCGCCCGGACGAAGTCGACCTGCTCCAGCGTCGCGCTGACCGCGCCGTCGCCCGCCAGCTCGGCGGGCACGTACACCGACCAGAACTGCGCGCCGACCCCGCCCGCCCGCAGGCGGCCGAAGTCGGTGTGCAGCCGGTGGCTCTGGTCGGCCGTCAGGTCGACGGCGTCGAGGTCGTACCCGGCCTGGGCGCGCATCGCCCACGGCAGGTCGTTGTGGCCGTCCACCACCGGCGTGGTGCGCAGGACGGCCCGGGCGCGGTCGAGCAGTTCGGGGGTCATGCCCCCGTTCTACCGCCGAGCCGGGGGAAAGGTCATCCCCGGCGCGTCGACCGGCCGGGGCGCCGGGGCCCGTGCGGTCCGACCCTCGCTCAGCGGGGTTTCCCACCAAGGGAATTGCCACGTTCCGTACTCGTCGCGTCACGCTTCGCCGCTAAGCTGAACGGCGCAGACGCCCGGTGGACGGGACGCCGGACGGCGGGTTCCCGGGGGCCGTGGCGTGCGGATCGCCCAACAGGGAGGGGAAGGCCATGAGCTTCCCGGAGCGAGAAGTCGACCCGTCTCGGAGTGCGCGGCACTTCTACGGGGCCGAGATCCGACGGCGACGGGCGGAACTCGGCTGGTCCCTCGTCAAGCTCGCCGAGGGGGTGCACTTCTCCGTCAGCACGCTGTCCCGGGTCGAGAACGGGGACGTCAGGGTGCCCCGGGGGCTGTCGGAGATGCTGGACCAGGTCTTCCGGACCGACGGCCTCTTCGTCCGGCTGCTCCCGCTGGCGCTGCGGGAGGACCACCCGGCGAAGTACCAGGAGATCCTGGCCATGGCGGACCAGGCGCTCACCGACGAGTCCTACAGCCCCATCGTGCACGGCCTGCTCCAGACCGAGGCGTTCGCACGGCACATGCTGCGCACGGGTCTCCCCTACGCGGCGGAGGAGGAGGTGGAGGAGCGGGTCCGGGCCCGGATGGGCCGACAGCTCCGGCTGCGCAACTCGGAGTGCCGGTACTGGTTCATCCTGGACGAAGGCGCGTTCCACCGTTTCTACGGCGGCCCGGCGGTGATGGCCGAGCAGCTGCGGGCGATCCTCGACGTGGCCAGGCTGCCCAACGTGGTCGTGCAGGTGCTCCCGTTCAAGTCCGGCGGGCACTCCGAGACCTCCTCGCTGTGGCTGCTCTCGCTGCCGGGCGGCGACCGGCTCGCGTACGAGGAGAGCAGCCGGGCGGGGACGATCTTCGAGAAACCATCGGACATCGCGGAGCGGCAGTGGCTCTACGATCTACTACGGGCTCAGGCACTGCCCCCGCAGGACTCCGAGCTCACGATCAGCTCGATGCTGGAAGGACTGGCTTCTGATGCACCCTGACCTCAACGCCCCCGCCGAGGCGCGCCGTTGGCGCAAGAGCAGTTACAGCAACACTGACGGCGGCGGGTGCATCGAGGTGGACGACGCCCACCCCGGCCACGTCCGCGACTCCAAGGACCCCGACGGCCCCGTCCTGCACTTCCCCGCCGCCGCCTGGCACACCTTCGTCACCGCAGTCACCGCCGGAGAGTTCGGCACCGTCTGACCGGCCCGGCCCCCTCCCGCGGGAGGGGGCCGGGAAGGCCGCCTGCCTACTTGCCGAAGCCGAAGGAGTCGTTGCCCGCCACCTTGGCGCGCAGCTTGCGGCCCTTCTCGGTGGCCTGGTTGTTCAGCTCGGCCTGGAACTCGACCATCTTCTCGGCGAGTTCGGCGTCGAACGCGGCCAGCATCCGCACCGCGAGCAGGCCCGCGTTGCGCGCGCCCGCCACCGAGACCGTCGCCACCGGCACCCCGGCCGGCATCTGGACGATCGACAGCAGGCTGTCCATCCCGTCCAGGTAGCGCAGCGGCACCGGCACGCCGATCACCGGCAGCGGCGTCACCGAGGCCAGCATCCCCGGCAGGTGCGCGGCCCCGCCCGCCCCGGCGATGATCGCCTTCAGCCCGCGCCCGTGCGCCCGCTCGCCGTAGGCGACCATCTCGCGCGGCATCCGGTGCGCGGAGACCACGTCGACCTCGTACGGGATCTCGAACTCGTCGAGCGCCTGCGCGGCGGCCTCCATCACGGGCCAGTCGGAGTCGGAGCCCATCACGATGCCGACAAGGGGGGAGGTCATTCTGTGATCGTTCCTCGCAGGTAGGCGGCCGCGTGGCGGGCGCGCTCGCGGACGTCTTCGAGGTCGTCCCCGAAGACGTTGACGTGGCCGACCTTGCGGCCGGGCTTCACGTCCTTTCCGTACATGTGGATCTTGAGGCCGGGGTCGCGGGCCATGCAGTGCAGGAACGCCCGGTACATGTCGGGGTAGTCGCCGCCGAGGACGTTGACCATGACGGTCCACCTGGCGCGGGGGCGCGGGTCGCCGAGCGGGAGGTCGAGGACGGCCCGCAGGTGGTTCTCGAACTGGGAGGTGACGGCGCCGTCCTGGGACCAGTGGCCGGAGTTGTGCGGGCGCATGGCGAGTTCGTTGACCAGGATGCGGCCGTCGCGGGTCTGGAACAGCTCGACGGCGAGGTGACCGGTGATGTCGAGTTCGCCGGCGATCCGCAGGGCGAGCTGCTGGGCCTCGTCGGACAGGGCCGGGTCGAGGTCGGGCGCGGGGGCGGTGACCTCGGCGCAGATGCCGTTCTCCTGGACGGACTCGACCACCGGGTAGGCGACGGCCTGGCCGCTGGGCGAGCGCACCACGTTGGCGGCGAGTTCGCGCAGGAAGTCGACCTTCTCCTCGGCCAGCACGGGGACGCCGGCCAGGAAGGGGGCGGCGGCCTCGGTCTCGTCGGCGACGACCCAGACGCCCTTGCCGTCGTAGCCGCCGCGGACGGTCTTCAGGACGACGGGGTAGCCCTCGCCCTCCTCCGCGAAGGCGGTGACGTCGGCCGGGTCGGCGACCAGCCGGTGCCGGGGGCAGGGGACGCCGATGGAGTCGAGCCTGGCCCGCATGACGCCCTTGTCCTGGGCGTTGACCAGCGCGTCCGGGCCGGGGCGGACGGCGACGCCCTCGGCCTGGAGGGTGCGCAGGTGCTCGGTGGGCACGTGCTCGTGGTCGAAGGTGATCACGTCGCAGTCGGCGGCGAAGGCCCGCAGCGTGTCGAGGTCGCGGTAGTCGCCGAGCACGGTGGTACCGACCACCTGCGCGGCCGACTCCTGGGGGGTGTCGGCGAGGAGTTTGAAGCGGATGCCCAGCGGGATGCCCGCCTGGTGCATCATGCGGGCGAGCTGCCCGCCGCCGATGACTCCGACCACTGGAAAGTTCGCATTGCCCGCTACAGTCACGCGCTCCAGGATATCCGGGCCGGTCGGAGGGCTCGGCACCGGCGGGCGCCGGAGCGCGCCGGGGGTGCCCCGGCGGGCGGCGGAGGGGGTGCGGCGGCGTGCGCCGGAGCGCGGCGGACGGGGTGCTCCGGGGGCGGGGGCGTGCTCCCGGGGATTGCCGGTAGCCTGGTGGGCCGGATCGTAGAACACCACTTATCCGATCATGTGAAGCATACGGAGACAGCCCGGATGACGAGCAGCACAGCGACGCGGCCCCCGTTCACCCAGCGGATGCGCGGCCTGTCCCTGGAGGCGATCGGCTTCGCCGTGATCGGCGCCACCGGCGTGGTGGTCAACTTCGGGCTGTTCTGGGTCCTCACCAACGGCTTCGGCCTGGCCTCGCTGCGCTCCAACATCGCCGCGACGCTGGTGGCGATCGCCACCAACTACCTGGGCTACCGGTACTGGCTGTACCGGGACCGCGACGCCGCCTCCCGCAAGCGGGAGATCACCCTCTTCCTGGTGTTCAGCGGCATCGGCATGCTGATCGAGACCGGCACCCTGGGCTTCACCCAGTACGTGCTGGGCCTGGACACCCCGTTCGAGAAGCTGGGCGGCAAGCTGCTGGGCCTGGTGGTGGCCACCGTGTTCCGCTTCGTCTCCTACCGCACCTGGGTGTTCAAGGCGATGCCGGAGCTGGAGGAGCCCGCCGTGGTGCAGGAGGCCGAGCTGCTGCTGGCCGCCCCGCCGAGCCCCACCCTGGCGAACTGAGCCGCCCGCCCGCGTCCCTCGCCCTCACTCGCCCCCGTGGGCGAGGAACAGCGCGAACACCGGCGGCCGCAGCGACAGCAGTTCGAGGCGGCCGCCGTCGGCCTCGGCGAGGTCCCGGGCGACGGCCAGCCCGATGCCGGTGGAGTTGCGGCCGCTGACCGCCCGCTCGAAGACCCGGTTGCCCAGTTCGCGCGGGACGCCCGCGCCCTCGTCCTGGACCTCGGCGACCACCGAGCTGCCGGAGCGGCGCACCCGCAGGGTGATGGTGCCGGCGCCGTGCATCAGCGAGTTCTCGATCAGGGTGGCGAGCACCTGCGCGACGGTGCCGGGGGTGCCGATCACCCGGGCGTCGCGCAGGCCCTCGATGACCAGCCGCCGCCCGCCGTCGCGCAGGGTGGGCCCCCACTCCTCGACCTGCTGCTTGATCACCTCGTCGAGCCCGAAGGTCACCGCGGTGGGGCTGTTGGGGTCGCGCTGGTTGGTGAGCAGCCGCTGCACCACGTCGGTGAGCCGCTCGACCTGCTGGAGGCCGATCGCGGCCTCCTCCCGGACGGTGCCGGGGTCCTCGGCGAGCGCGGTGATCTCCTCCAGCCGCATCGAGAGCGCGGTGAGGGGGGTGCGCAGCTGGTGCGAGGCGTCGGCGGCGAGGCGGCGCTCGGCGGTGAGCATCCGGGCGATCCGCTCGGCGCTGGTGTCCAGCACCTCGGCGATCCGGTCGAGTTCGGGCACGCCGTAGCGGCGGCCCTGCGGGCGGGGGTCGCCGGAGCCCAGCCGCTCGGCGGTCTCGGCGAGCTCGGTGAGCGGGCGGGCCAGCCGCTTGGCCTGCCAGACGGCGAGCGCCACGGCGGCCTGCACGGCGAGCAGCGCGACCACGCCGAGCAGCAGCAGCATGTTGCCGATCTCGTGGTCGAGCGCGGTGCGGGACTGCGCGGCGGTGACGGTCTCCCCGCTGCCGCCGGTCTCGGTGGCGGTCAGCGCGTCGCCCTCGACGGGACGGCCGAGGGCGATCTGCCGCTGTCCCGGGATGTCCACGGTGACGTAGTACTCGTCGGTGACGACGGCGGCGAACTTCTCGCCGCTGACCGGCTCGCCCGCGGCGAGCCGGCTCTCGACCAGCCCGAGCACCCGGACCGCCACCGCGTCCACCCGGTCGTTGGCGGCGTTGACGATCGACTGCTTCTCGATCAGGGCCAGCGGCACGCAGAACACCGCGACCACCACCAGGACCACGCCCAGCAGCGAGTTGATCATCCTGCGCTTCACGCCGGGCGGTCCTTCGGTCGGGTTCGTGTGATCGGTTCTTCTCCGGCGGTCAGTTCTTCTCGAAGCGGAAGCCCACGCCCCGCACGGTGGCGATGTAGCGCGGGTTCGCGGCGTCGTCGCCGAGCTTCTTGCGCAGCCAGGAGATGTGCATGTCCAGGGTCTTGGTGGAGGTCCACCAGGTGGTGTCCCAGACCTGGCGCATGATCTCCTCGCGGGTGACGACCCGTCCGGCGTCCCGCACCAGCACCCGCAGCAGCTCGAACTCCTTGGCGGAGAGCGTGAGTTCCTCCTCGCCGAGCCAGGCGCGGTGCGACTCGATGTCGATCTTCACGCCGTGCGCGCCGGTGGTCAGCTGGTCCACGTTGCCGCGCCGGAGCAGGGCCCGGACCCGGGCCAGCAGCTCGGCCAGCCGGAACGGCTTGGTGACGTAGTCGTCGGCGCCGGCGTCCAGGCCGACCACGGTGTCCACCTCGTCGGCGCGGGCGGTGAGCACCAGGACCGGGAAGCTCTTGCCGTCGGCGCGCAGCCGCCGGCACACCTCCAGGCCGTCCATCTCGGGGAGCCCGAGGTCGAGCACGATCAGGTCGACGTCCTCGCTGAGGCCGGCGCCCAGCGCGGCCGGTCCGTCCTCGCGGACGAGCACCTCGTAGCCCTCGCGGCGCAGGGCGCGGGCCAGCGGTTCGGAGATTGCCGGGTCGTCCTCGGCCAGCAGCACACAGGTCATAGGGGGATGGTAGACCGCGCGGAGGCCGCCGATCAGAGGGTCTCCGGCCGCCCCGGCACGCCCGGGCCGGGCGCTGTGAACACTGTCACAGCCGGTGATCACCGCCGTTCCGCGGGCCCCTTCGGCGACAACTGCGCTTTAACGGACATTCTTCGCACGACCCTTGGGATCACAGGCGATTCTCCGCCCAGGGCGTCAAAATGCACGGTCCAGGGCCGCCAGACTTTACCTTCCGCATACCATTCACGCTCCGCAGTCACCCGAACTCGCGACTTACTGTGGTGGGGAACCCGAGAAAACAGGCAAGGAATCAGCATGGCTTCGACCACCCTGGAGACCGAGGTACGGCCCTCTCCCCCCTCGGGCCGGACCTTCCTCGGCCACCCCCGCGGCCTGGCCACCCTCTTCATGACCGAGACCTGGGAGCGCTTCAGCTTCTACGGCATGCGCGCGCTGCTGGTGGTCTACATGTCCACCGAGGCGGCCAAGGGCGGCCTCGGCGTGCCGGTGGCCACCGCCGCCGCCGTCTACTCGGTCTACAACGCCATGGTCTACCTGCTCGCGCTGCCCGGCGGCTGGATCGCCGACCGGCTGCTCGGCGCCCGGCGCACCGTCGCCCTCGGCGGGCTGATCATCATGGTCGGGCACTTCATGCTCGCCGTGCCCGACAAGGTGTTCTTCTTCGCGGGCCTGGTCCCGATCGCGATCGGTTCCGGCCTGCTCAAGGCCAACATCTCCACGATGGTCGGCCAGCTCTACGCCAAGGACGACGACGCGCGCCGCGACGGCGGCTTCACCGTCTTCTACATGGGCATCAACCTCGGCGCCTTCCTGGCGCCGCTGGTGATCGGCACCGTCGGCCAGCAGGTGAACTGGCACCTGGGCTTCGCGCTGGCGGGCGTCGGCATGGCGCTCGGCCTGATCCAGTACCTGCTGGGCACCCGGCACCTGAGCCCGGAGTCGAACGTCGTCGCCTCGCCGCTCACCCGGGCCGAGGGCCGCGCGGTGCTGCGCAAGGCCGGGCTCTGGCTGGCCGCCGCCGCGGTGTTCTACGGCGTGGTGGTCGGCACCGGGCACTTCACCGTCTCCTGGGCGATCTGGCCGCTCTCGCTGGCCGGCATCGCGGTGCCCGCCCTGGTGTTCGCCCGGATTCGCCGCGACTCCGCGCTGACCGGCGAGGAGCGCTCCCGGATGGGCGGCTACCTGTGGTTCTTCCTGGCCGCCGCGGTGTTCTGGATGATCTACGACCAGTCCGGTTCCACCCTGAGCGTGTTCGCCGACCGGAACACCGCCGGGAGCCTGTTCGGCTTCTCCTTCCCCTCCAGCTGGTTCCAGTCGCTGAACCCGCTGTACATCATGGCGCTGGCCCCGGTCTTCGCCTGGCTGTGGAACGCCGCCGCCCGGCGCGGGCGCAACCCCTCCACCACCGCGAAGTTCTCCTTCGGCCTGCTGATGATCGGCGCGTCCTTCCTGGTGATGATGCTGGCCATGGCCGCGGCCTCCGGCGGCGTCAAGGTCTCCCCGCTCTGGCTGGCCGTGGTCTACCTGGTCCAGACCGTCGGCGAGCTGACCCTCTCCCCGGTCGGCCTGTCCGTCACCACCAAGCTGGCGCCCGCCAAGTACGCCAGCCAGATGATGGGCGTCTGGTTCCTCGCCGTCACGGCGGGCGACTGCGTGGCCGCCATCGCCCAGCTGCTGCTGGGTGACGACGTGGTCGGCTCGACCTGGTACTTCGCCGTCCAGGGCCTGCTGGCGATCGCGGCGGGCGTCGGCCTGTTCGCCGCCCGCCGTCGGATCGGCGCGCTGCTGGGGGACGACCGCTGACCGGCGTCAGACCTTCCTGACCCCGCCCTGCCACACCGCGGCGGTCAGCGGGACGCCCGGCCGGTACGCCAGGTGGACGTGCGAGGGCGCGTCCAGCAGGTGCAGGTCGGCCCGGGCGCCGGGGGCGATCCGGCCCACGTCGGGGCGGCGCAGCGCGAGCGCGCCGCCCGCGGTGGCGGCGTGCACCGCCTCGTCGGGGGTCAGGCCCATCTCGCGGACGGCGACGGCCACGCAGAACGGCATCGAGCTGGTGAAGCTGGAGCCCGGGTTGCAGTCGGTGGACAGCGCGACGGCGGCGCCCGCGTCCAGCAGCCGCCGGGCGTCCGGGTAGGGCGCCCGGGTGGAGAACTCGGCGCCCGGCAGCAGCGTGGCGACCGTCTCGCTCCCGGCCAGCGCGGCGACGTCCGCGTCGGTCAGGTGGGTGCAGTGGTCGGCGGAGGCGGCGCCCAGCTCCACCGCCAGCTGCACGCCGGGGCCGTGGCCCAGCTGGTTGGCGTGCACCCTGGGCCGCAGGCCCCGCGCCATCCCGGCGGTCAGCACCGCCCGGGCCTGGTCGCCGTCGAACGCGCCGCGCTCGCAGAACACGTCGACCCAGCGGGCGTACGGCGCGCAGGCGGCCAGCATCTCGCCGGTCACCAGCTCGACGTACCCGGCCGGGTCGTCGGCGTACTCGGGGGCCACCACGTGCGCCCCCAGGTAGGTGGTCTCGGCGGTGTGCCCGGCGGCGATCCGCAGGGCCCGCGCCTCGTCCTCGGTGCTCAGCCCGTAGCCGGACTTCACCTCGACGGTGGTGGTGCCCTGGCGCAGCATCTCCGCCAGGTAGCGGGTCAGGTTGGCGTTCAGCTCGGCGTCCGAGGCGGCCCGGGTCGCGGCGACGGTGGTCCGGATGCCGCCCGCGCCGTACGGCCGGCCCGACATCCGGGCGCTGAACTCGGCGGTGCGGTCGCCCGCGAACAGCAGGTGCGCGTGGCTGTCCACGAACCCGGGCAGCAGCGCCCGCCCGCCCGCGTCGGTGTGCTCGTCGGCGGCGGGCGCGTCCGCGCCCGGGCCCACCCAGGCGACGCGGTCGCCGTCCACCACCACGGCGGCGTCGGCCAGCAGTCCGAGCGGGCCCGCGCCGAGGGCGGGGTCGTTGGTGACCAGCGAACCGATGTTGCTGATGAGCAGGCTCATGAGGGTCCGTTCCTTGATCGGTCGTGCTTCCGGGGGCGGGCCGTCACCGCAGGGCGCCGACGGCCGCCGCGAGGGCGCGCCCGGTCTCCGGGACGAGCTGGTGCACCCCGTCCCTGACCACGTGCCGGCCGCCGACCACCAGGTGGCGGACGTCGGCCGCGCCCGCCGCGAAGACCGCGGTCTCGGCGCCGAGCAGGGGCGGCGGCCCGGCGGTGCGGACCGAGTCGAGGGCGATCACGCAGAAGTCGGCGAGCGCGCCGGGCTCCAGGCGCCCGGCCTCGGGCCAGCCGAGCGAGGCGTGGCCGTCCGCGCCGCCCGCCCGGAGCAGGTCGGCCGCCGTCCAGTGGCCGCGGGTGCGGGTGCGCAGGCGCTCGTCCAGCTCCAGGGCGCGGGCCTCCTCGAACGGGTCGATCACGGCGTGGCTGTCGGAGCCGAGCGTGATCGGGCAGCCGGCCGAGGCGAGCCGCCGGGCGGGGCCGATGCCGTCGGCGAGGTCCCGTTCGGTGGTGGGGCACATGCAGATCGCGGTGCCGGAGTCGGCGAGCAGCCGGACGTCCTCGTCGGTGAGGTGGGTGGCGTGCACGGCGGAGGTGCGCGGGCCGAGGACGCCGTGGTCGGCGAGCAGCCGGGTGGGGGTGACGCCGTGGGCGGCCAGGCAGGCGTCGTTCTCGGCGGTCTGCTCGGAGAGGTGGACGTGCAGCGGGGCGCCGCGGGTCGCGGCCCACTGCGCGACGGTGCCCAACTGCTCGGCGGGCACCGCCCGGACGCTGTGCACGGCGGCGCCGATCCGGACGTGCCCGGCGTTCGCCAGCGCGTCGGCGCGCGCGGCCCAGGCGTCGGCGTCCCCGTCGGAGAAGCGCAGTTGGGGCTCGGTCGGCGCGGCGCCGAAGCCGGACGACAGGTAGCAGGTGTCGAGCAGGGTGATCCGGATGCCGGCCCGGGCGGCGGCCTCGACCAGCGCCGCGCCCATCGCGTTCGGGTCGGCGTAGCGGGCGCCGCCGGGCGCGTGGTGCAGGTAGTGGAACTCGCCGACGGCGGTGATCCCGGCGAGCGCCATCTCGGCGTACACGGCGGTGGCCAGCGCCAGGTAGCGGTCGGGGTCGAGCGCGGCGGCGACCTTGTACATGGTGTCGCGCCAGGTCCAGAACGTCCCGGAGCCGACCTGGACGGCGCCGCGCAGCGCCCGGTGGAAGGCGTGCGAGTGGGCGTTGGCCTGCCCGGGCAGCGCGAGCCCGGCCAGCCGGACCGCCCCGGCCGGGCAGGGGCCGCTGCCGTGGACGACCTCGGCGATCCGGCCGTCCGCGCCGACGGTGATCAGCGCCTCCGGCTGGACGGCCGGGCCGCCGGGGTGCGGCAGCCAGGCGTGCTCGGCCCAGTACGTCACGACGGCCGGCATGCGAGGTCCTCCAGTACGTCGGCCAGGGCGGCGACCCCGGTGTGGCAGTCGGCGCGCTCGGCGTGCTCGGCCGGGGAGTGCGAGACGCCGCTGGGGTTGCGCACGAACAGCATGGCGGTCGGGACGGCGGACGCCAGGATTCCGGCGTCGTGTCCCGCGCCGGTCGGCAGCACCGGGGCGTCCAGGCGGGCGGCGAGGCGGTCGCGCAGCGGGGCGTCGAAGTCCACCACGGGGGTGTACGACTCGCGGGTCAGCTCGACCCGGACGCCGTCGCGGGCGCCGCGCTCGGCGGCGGCCTGCTCGATCGCCCCGACCACCTGGTGCAGGGTGCGCTCGTCGGGGGCCCGGGAGTCCAGCCAGCCGCGGACCAGCGAGGCGATCGCGTTGGTGCCGTTGGGTTCGACGGCGACCTTGCCGAAGGTGGCGAGCGCCCCGGCGAGCCGGGCCTTCTTGCGGGCGGCGAGCACGGTGGTGGCGTAGGTGAGCATCGGGTCGCGGCGGTCGGCGAGCAGGGTGGTGCCGGCGTGGTTGGCCTCGCCGTGGAAGTCGAACCGCCACCGCCCGTGCGGCCAGATCGCCCCGGCCACCCCGACCGGCCGCCGCTCGGTCAGGCAGCGGCCCTGCTCGACGTGGAGTTCGACGAACGCGCCGATCCGGCCCAGCAGTTCGGGGTCGGGGCCGATCAGCGCCGGGTCGTGCCCGGCCCGCTCCATGGCGTCGGGCAGCCGCACCCCGTCGGCGTCGCGCAGCGCGTACGCGGCCTCCCGGTCGAGCAGGCCGGTGGCCAGCCGGGAGCCGACGCAGGCGACGCCGAACCGGGCGCCCTCCTCGTCCGCGAAGTTGGCGATGCCCAGCGGGCGGGTCAACTCCCGTCCGTTCTCGACCAGTCGGTCGAACGCGGCGAAGGCGGAGACCACCCCGAGCGGGCCGTCGTAGGCGCCGCCGTCGGGGACGGAGTCCAGGTGCGAGCCGGTGACCACGGCGTTCCCGGCGGCCGGGTCGCCGTGCCAGGCCCACTGGTTGCCGTTGCGGTCGGCCTGGTACGCCAGGCCGCGCGAGCGGGCCTGCTGCTCGAACCAGGCCCGGCACTCGGCGTCGGCGGAGTTCCAGGCGTGCCGCCGGTAGCCGCCGGTGGCGGCGGAGCGGCCCACCGGGAGCAGCTCCGCCCACATCGCGTCGAAGCTCACAGCTCGTTCATGGGGACGCGCACCCCGCGCTCCGCCGCGACCTCGTCCGCCCGGTCGTAGCCCGCGTCGACGTGCCGGATGACGCCCATGCCGGGGTCGTTGGTCAGCACCCGGCGGATCTTCTCGCCGGCCAGCGCGGTGCCGTCGGCGACGGTGACCTGCCCGGCGTGGATCGAGCGGCCGATGCCGACGCCGCCGCCGTGGTGGATCGAGACCCAGGAGGCGCCGGAGGCGACGTTGACCATGGCGTTGAGCAGCGGCCAGTCGGCGATCGCGTCCGAGCCGTCGAGCATCGCCTCGGTCTCCCGGTAGGGGGAGGCCACCGAGCCGCAGTCCAGGTGGTCGCGGCCGATCACGATCGGGGCGGACAGCTCGCCGGAGGCCACCATGTCGTTGAACCGCTCGCCGGCCTTGTCGCGCTCGCCGTAGCCGAGCCAGCAGATCCGCGCGGGCAGGCCCTGGAAGTGCACCTTCTCCTGGGCCATCCTGATCCAGCGGTGCAGCGACTCGTTCTCCGGGAACAGGTCGAGGACGGCCCGGTCGGTCTTGTGGATGTCCTGCGGGTCACCGGAGAGCGCGGCCCAGCGGAACGGGCCCTTCCCCTCGCAGAACAGCGGCCGGATGTACGCGGGGACGAAGCCGGGGAAGGCGAACGCCCGCTCGTACCCGGCGAGTTGCGCCTCGCCGCGGATCGAGTTGCCGTAGTCGAAGACCTCCGCGCCGCGGTCCTGGAAGCCGACCATCGCCTCCACGTGCCGGGCCATCGACTCCCGGGCCCGGGTGGTGAACTCGGCGGGCTTCTCGGCCGCGTAGGCCGCCATGTCCTCGAAGGCGACGCCGGTGGGCAGGTAGGCGAGCGGGTCGTGGGCGCTGGTCTGGTCGGTGACGATGTCGATCGGGGCGTCCGCGGCGAGCAGCTGCGGCAGCAGGTCGGCGGCGTTGCCGAGCAGGCCGATCGAGAGCGGCTGCCGCCTGTCGCGGGCCTCGACGGCCAGCTGGAGCGCGTGGTCGACGCCGGTCGCCTCGACGTCGAGGTAGCGGTGCTCGATCCGGCGGGCGATCCGGGACGGGTCGCAGTCGACGCAGATCGCCACGCCGCCGTTCATGGTGACGGCCAGCGGCTGGGCGCCGCCCATGCCGCCGAGCCCGGCGGTGAGCGTGACGGTGCCCGCCAGGGTGCCGCCGAAGCGCTTGTTCGCCACCGCGGCGAAGGTCTCGTAGGTGCCCTGGAGGATGCCCTGGGTGCCGATGTAGATCCACGAACCGGCGGTCATCTGGCCGTACATGGTGAGGCCGAGCGACTCCAGGCGGCGGAACTCCTCCCAGTTCGCCCAGTCCCCGACCAGGTTGGAGTTGGCGATCAGCACCCGCGGCGCCCACTCGTGGGTCTGCATCACGCCGACCGGGCGGCCGGACTGCACCAGCATGGTCTCGTCCTGCTTGAGGTCCCGCAGGGTCCGCACCATCGCGTCGAAGGAGCGCCAGTCCCGGGCCGCCTTGCCGGTGCCGCCGTAGACCACCAGCTTGGACGGGTGCTCGGCGACCTCCGGGTCCAGGTTGTTCATCAGCATCCGCAGGGCGGCCTCCTGCTGCCAGCCCCGCGCGCTCAGCCCGGTGCCCCGCGCCGCGCGGACCTCGCGCGGGCCGTTCGCCTGCTCTGCCATGGACCAGCCTCCTTGCCGGATGGAATTCATTCACGATGAACTCGACTGAATATATCCAAACAGCACCGGCCCGACCAGAGTCCCGCGCCCGCGCCGACGCGAACCGCCTGGGCGGCGCGGGCGGTGCGGACGGTCGTGAAGCGGTCAGGCCGGACGGCCGTCAGGCGGCCTCGTCGCCGTCCCAGTCGATGCCGATCTCGGCCAGCCAGCGGCGGTCGGCCGCGTCGGGTTCGGGGTTCGGTTGGCCGGGGCGGGTCGGGGGGCGCGGGATGTGCTGGACCGGGCCGACGCCGTAGCGGGCGGCGGCGGCCTCGGCGGCGGGGTCACCGGGTTCCAGGACGCCGATGTGGACGGCCTCCTCGTCGCCGGGGTCGAGGACGGTCAGTTCGGGGTGCGGCGGGCGGCGCAGGGCGATGCGGCGGCCGCAGAGCGGGCAGGACCATTCGTCGGCCCCGGAACCGAGCCGTCCGGTGAGTCTCATCTGGTGGATCGGCGGTGGCATGGGACTTCCCCCGTCCGAGCTGTCTTTCTCCCTGTCCAGAGAGATGCCCGCCCACCACCCGTCGTCAACCCGACGAGAAGGTGTCATTCGGCAAACAAAGGGTGTCAGTCCAGGAAGAGTTGACGGGCCGTCGCGGACTGCTCGATGGCCTCCAGCCGGGCTTCGGCGCCCGGCAGTTCGTCGCACATGGCCTGGAGCAGGACCCGGCCGAGCATCATCGGCGCGCACGCGGTGTCGAAGACCAGGCCGGTGCCGACGGCAGCGGGCAGCAGCGCGTCGGAGAGCTTGGCGACCGGCGCGAACGCCGAGTCGGCGACGGTGAGCACGGTCAGGCCGCACTCCCGGGCCACCGCGAGGGCGTCCATCAGCTCGCGCGGGTAGCGCGGCAGGGCGAAGCAGAGCAGCGCGGTGGCCCCGGCGGCGGCGGCCTGCTCCAGCCGGTCGGCGAGCATCGAGCCGCCCTCGTCGAGCAGCCGGACGTCGGGGTGCACCTTGCCGGCGAAGTACGCGAAGCCGCGGGCCTGCGCGGAGGCGGCCCGCAGGCCGAGCACCGGCAGCGGGCGGGAGGCGGCCAGCACCCGGGCGGCCCGGACGATCGGGGCCGGGTCGGCGAGCAGTTCGGCGAGGTGGCGCAGGTGCTCGATCTCGGCCAGCACGGCCTGCTGGTGCTCGTTGCGCACCACGTCGTGGTGGCTCTCGGGGGTGCCCGGTTCGCCGACGCCGAGTTCGCGCAGCTGCTTGCGCAGCGCCGGGTAGCCGTCGTAGCCGAGCGCGACCGCGAACCTGGTCACCGACGGCTGGCTGACCCCGGCGAGTTCGGCGACCTCGACGCTGGACAGGAACGGCGCCTCGGCGGCGTGCCGGACCAGCGAGTGCGCGATCCGGCGCTGGGTGGGGGTCAGCCGGTGGCCCTCGAAGAGGTGGAGCAGCCGGGCGGAGGGGCCGGTGGCGGTGCCGGTCTCGTCCAGGGCGGTCATGTGCGGTACCTCCACGCTCGGTCGGGCGGTCGCCGGTGGCTTCGACGGTGGGACGACTGTGGCGCAGTCCCGGCAGGTGGGCAATCGCGTTTCGACTGGCGGGACGGGCGGGTCCGGAGGCCGGTGGGCCGGTTCCGGTGGGTGCGCCCGCCCGTCCCGCCAGGGGTCGGGGGCAGGGGTCAGGCGAGCGGTCCGGTGACCTGTTCGACCGCCGCCAGCAGCGCGCCGGAGGCGACCAGTTCGGCGGCGGCCTCCAGGTCCGGCGAGAGGAAGCGGTCCCGGCCCGGGCCGCCGACCCCGGCCGCGCGGGCGGCGGCGACCGCGGCGGCGGTCGCCGGGGCGAGCGCGCCCGACTGCTCGGCGGCCTGCTCCCGGATCTCCAACGCCCGCGCGGCGGCGACGAGTTCCACCGCCAGGACGCGGCCGAGGTTGGCCACCGAATGGCGCAGCTTGCGGGCCGCGGACCAGCCCATCGAGACGTGGTCCTCCTGCATCGCCGAGGACGGGATGGAGTCCACCGAGGCGGGCACCGCGAGCCGCTTGTTCTCGCTGACCAGCGCGGCCTGGGTGTACTGGGCGATCATCAGGCCGGAGTCGACGCCGGGGTCGTCGGCCAGGAAGGCGGGCAGGCCGTGCGAGCGG
Source organism: Kitasatospora fiedleri (assembly GCF_948472415.1). Taxonomy (NCBI): domain Bacteria; kingdom Bacillati; phylum Actinomycetota; class Actinomycetes; order Kitasatosporales; family Streptomycetaceae; genus Kitasatospora; species Kitasatospora fiedleri. The sequence continues at coordinate 2,986,203 of NZ_OX419519.1, forward strand.
GCCTTGTCCAGCAGCCGGTCGGTGCGCCGCTCGGCGATCGAGGCCAGGTCGGCGGCGGCGATCGCCAGGAAGTCGAGCACGTAGCCGACCGGCGCGCCGTGGAAGTTGCCGTTCGACTCGACCCGGCCGTCCGGGAGCACCACCGGGTTGTCCACCGAGGCGGCCAGCTCCCGTTCGGCGACCAGCGCGGCGTGCGCCAGGGTGTCCCGGCCGGCGCCGGCCACCTGGGGGGCGCAGCGGATCGAGTACGCGTCCTGGACCCGCGGCGCGTCGTCCTGGTGGTGGCCGGTCAGCCCGGAGCCGCGCAGCACCGCCAGCATGTTGGCGGCGGAGGCGGCCTGCCCGGGGTGCGGGCGGATCGGGGCGTGCAGCTCGGGGGCGAGCACCTTGTCGGTGCCCAGCAGCGCCTCCAGCGACATGGCGGCGGTGACGTCGGCGGTGGTGTAGAGGCGGCGCAGGTCGGCCAGCGCCATCACCAGCATGCCGAGCATGCCGTCGGTGCCGTTGATGAGGGCCAGGCCCTCCTTCTCCAGCAGCTCGACGGGGGCGATCCCGGCGGCGGCCAGCAGCTCGGCGGCGGGCCGCTCCACCCCGTCCGGGCCGAACGCGGTGCCCTCGCCCATCAGCACCAGCGCGCAGTGCGAGAGCGGCGCGAGGTCGCCGGAGCAGCCCAGCGAGCCGAACTCGCGCACCGCCGGGGTGATGCCCGCGTTCAGCAGCGCGGCCATCGTCTCGGCGACCAGTGGGCGCACGCCCGTCCGGCCGGAGGCCAGCGTCTTCATCCGCAGGAACACCAGCGCCCGGACCACCTCGGGCTCCACCACCGGCCCCATGCCCGCCGCGTGCGAGCGCACCAGCGAACGCTGCAACTGGGCCCGCAGCTCGGGGCTGATGTGCCGCACCGCCAGCGCGCCGAAGCCGGTCGAGACCCCGTACACCGGACGCGGCTCGGCGGCCAGCGCGTCGATCCGGGCCCGGGCCGCGGCCATCTCGGCGAGCGCGTCCGGCCCGATCTCCACCCGGGCCCCGCCGCGGGCGACGGCGAGGACGTCCTCGGCGCTGACGTCGGCCTTGCCGACCCGGACGACGACACTGTGCATATCCATATGCACAATCTCATCAGGTGAATGGAGATGTGACAAGCAGTGTCGCGAACCGCCTCGCTATCCTTCGCACACACGGGCGACCGGAGGGGCGGGCGGTGATGGGTACCGAGAACGGCAGGTTGATGGTCAAGGCGCCGAAGCAGGGCCGCGGGAAGTTCCGGGTCTACACCGGCCGCACCGTCCTCGACTGGGCCCGGCCGGGCGGTAACACCCCGTTCGTGCTGCCGCCCGGCCCCCACCGCGTCCAGGTCCGGCGGGGGCTCGACCGCTCCAACACCGTGACCGTGGACGTCCCGGCCGCCGGGAGGGTGCAGGTGGAGGTCCACGGCACCTGGGCCGGACCGGCCCTCCTGCCGGCGGGAGCGGCGGCCCTGCTGCTCACGAGCCGCCTCGGGTTCGACGGTTCGCCCTGGTCGCTGCTCGCGTGGCTCCCGCTGCTCCTCGTCCCCCTCCTCCCCGGCACCGGACTCAGGCTGCGCGTCGTCGAACCCTGAGGGGTGGTTGACTGGCCCGCGGAGGTGGGAGACGGATGGCACGGGCGACGGAACGGCGGCGGGTGATGCGGCTGCGCGGGGACGAGCGCTCCGCGCGGCCGGACAGTCTGGCGGCGGAGGAGCCGTTGGAGATCCGGATCGGCGGCGAGGCGCTCACCGTCACGATGCGCACCCCGGGGCACGACTTCGACCTGGTCGCCGGGTTCCTGGTCGGCGAGGGCCTGGTCGGGGCCGTCGAGGAGCTGGCCGCCCTGCGCTACTGCGCCGGGACGGACGCGGACGGGGCCAACACGTACAACGTCGTCGACGCCACCGTCCGCGGCGCCCGCCCCGCGCTCTCCGCCCACCGCAACCTGCTCACCACCAGCGCCTGCGGCCTGTGCGGCCGGGACACCGTGGACGCCGTCCGGACCCGCTCGCGCTGGGACGTCTCCACCGACCCGCTCCGGGTGCCCGCGGCGCTGCTCTACGAGCTGCCCGAGCGGCTGCGCGCCGCCCAGCGGGCCTTCGACAGCACCGGCGGGCTGCACGCCGCGGGCCTGTTCGCCCCGGACGGGACGCTGCTGTGCGTGCGCGAGGACGTCGGCCGGCACAACGCCGTGGACAAGGTGGTCGGCTGGGCGCTGCGCGAGGGGCGGCTCCCGCTGACCGGCCACCTGCTGCTGGTCTCCGGCCGGGCCTCCTTCGAGCTGACCCAGAAGGCCGCGCTGGCCGGCCTCCCGCTGCTGGCCGCCGTCTCGGCCCCCTCCTCGCTCGCCGTCGACCTGGCCGAGGAGCTCGGCCTCACCCTGGTCGGCTTCCTGCGCGAGCGCACCGCGAACGTCTACACCCGCCCCGACCGGATCGGGTAGCGGGCGCCCGCCGGCGCGGCGCGCCCGCCGGGCCGGGGCCGCTCACCGGGTCAGGGCGGTGACCAGCAGGGTGAGGCCGGCGATCAGGACCGCGACCCGGGCGTAGTGGTAGCGGTCCCAGCGGTCGCTCTGCTCCCGCCAGTCCGCGGGGCGGTTCTCCGGGGTCCAGCCCTTGCTCCGGTTGTTGATCGGGACGAGCAGCAGGATCGACATGACCACGCTCAGGGCCAGCAGGGCGGCACCGGTGACGACCATCCCGGTGCCGGGGTGGTGCCGCCCGGCGACGGCCCATCCGACCGCGAGGGCGAGCGAGCCGATGTACCAGAACGGCATCAGGGCCCCGAGCATCCGGCCGCCGTGGGCGCGGCCGAGCTGGTAGCTGTCCTCGGGCAGCGCGCCGAGGATGCGGTTGACCACGAAGGCGACCGAGAACTCCACCCCCACCAACAGGCCGACGACCACGACGGTGAAGACCTCGAGTGCGTTGAGCATGATGACCCCTCCTGGGATCTAGCGCCGCTAGATGATGAAGTGATGCTAGTACTGCTGCCGCTTGGTTGTCTAGCAGTGCTAGAATCGGGTCATGTCGGTACAGGAACGCAAGGAACGCGAACGGGCCGGGCGCGAGCGCCTCATCGTGGCCACCGCCCGCGAACTCGCCGAGCAGCAGGGCTGGGACGCCGTCACCACCCGCCGGCTCGCCGAACGCATCGAGTACAGCCAGCCCGTCCTCTACAGCCACTTCCGCGGCAAGCGCGAGATCATCGGCGCCGTCGCTCTCCAGGGCTCCACCGAGCTGGCCGCCGCGCTACGGGCCGCCACCGCCGCCGCGGACGGCCCCCGGGCCCGGGTGCGCGCCCTGGCCCGCGCCTACCTGGGCTTCGCCGCGGACAACCCGGCGGTCTACGACGCCATCTTCCAGCTCGACGGCGGCCTCGCCTACGCGCGGGAGGACACCCCGGCGCCGCTCAAGGACGCCTTCGCCGCCCTGGTGGAGACACTCGCCGAGGTCGCCGGGGAGGGCGTCCACCCGGGGCTGTTCACCGAGACCTTCTGGGCCGCCCTGCACGGGCTGGCCACCCTCTCCCGGGCCGGCCGGCTCCCCGCGCCGGACGCCGAGCAGCGGCTGGAGCTGCTGGTGGACCGGCTGGCCGTGCTCCCGGCGGGCGGCTAGCGGGACGCTCGGCGGGCAGCTACGCGGGCGGCGGCGAGCAGGGCCCGGCGAGGGCCACGGCGACCAGGGCCCGCAGGGCGGGGGCGGTCTGGGTGAGCGGGAGGGTCGACTCGTCCGCGAAGAGTTCGAGCAGCCAGCCGCCGGCCGGGTTGCTGCCGCCGGCGGCGGCCATCGCCCGGTAGCCGGAGACCACCATGACCGCCTCCTCGGCGGCGTCGTTGCCGGGCGTGCCGACCCGCAGGGTGAAGGAGCCGCCGGTGACGGCGCGCGAGGTGAGGGGGTAGTGGCGGAGGTCGAAGACCGCGTCGGGGGCCTCGATCTGGGCCCGCTGGGTCTGGGCCCGGGCGGAGGCCGGGCCGCCGGTCATCCGGTAGACCGCGTGCCGGGCGGTGCGCATCAGGCAGGAGCCGGGCGGGACGTAGGAGATCCACCAGCCGACGGCGTTGAGCAGCCGGGAGGCGGTCTCGGCGACCAGCGCGAGCCGCCCGAGGGTGTCGGCGGGGTGCGTCGCGCCGCCCTGGTCGAGCGAGCCGAGGACGGCGGCGAGCAGCTGCCCGGGGTCGGCGCTGTGCGCGGCGCCGCGGAAGCGGCGGCGCTCCCCGCCCGGCCGCCCGGCGGGGGCCTTGCGCTGCTGCTGCGGGTCGGCGGCGTCGGCGAGCAGCACCGTCGGGTCGGGGGCGTACGCGGGGCCGTGGCTGCGGCCGGCCACCACGGGGTGGGCGGCCCGCCCGGCCTTGGCCCGGTACTGGGCGGCGTCGGCGAGCCGGAACAGCCGGTCGGGGGTGGTGACCGGGCCGATCGAGTCGCCGGTGGAGGCGATGCCGCAGGCGACGCCCTCGCCGTCGGTCAACTCCAGGGCGCGGACGCAGAGTTCCTCGGCGACGGCGACCACCTCGTCGGCCGACTGGCCCTCGGCGAGCAGGCAGAACTCGTCGCCGCCGAGCCGGGCGGCCAGGCTGCCGGGGAGCTTCGCGGCGGACAGCGAGAGCTGCTGGGCGAAGCGTTCGAGCAGGCGGTCGCCCATCTCGTGGCCGAGCTGGTCGTTGACCCGCTTGAGCCCGTTGACGTCGCAGACCACCAGGGAGACCACCGCGCCGTCCCGGGTGTGGGCCCTGAGCGCCTCGTCGAGGCGGGCGTCGACGGCGCGGCGGTTGGCCAGGCCGGTGAGGGCGTCGGTGAAGGCGAGGCGGCGCAGGTCGGCGACGCGTTCGGTCTGGGCCAGACCGGCCGAGACCTGGGCGGCCAGCAGGGTGGCGTACTCGGCGTCGGCGTCGGTGAAGACCGGCATGCCGGTGCCGCGGGCCAGGTAGAGCTCGCCCCAGGCCCGGCCGTGCAGGACGATCGGCGCGACCAGGCAGCAGCCGCGCCCGCGCCGCCGCAGTCCGGCCGCGCGCTGGCGGCAGAAGGCGCCGGAGCCGGGGGGCCGGTGGCCGGTGTGCGGGCCGACGTCCTCGGCGGTCTGGACCCAGGCCCGGAGCAGCCGGCCGGTGCTCCAGTGCTCCTCCAGGTAGGTGACGATCTCCGGGAAGTCGGCGACGGGGTACGACTCGTCCTCGGGCAACTCCTCCTCGCCGGGGGCGAGTTCGCCGTGGTTGACCAGCACCCGCAGCTGCCCGGACTCGCGGTCCCAGACCGAGACGGCGGCCATCGTGGCGCCGAGCGCGGAGACGGCCCGGGCGGCGGCGGCCCGGACCGCCTCCAGCGGGGTCAGCGCGCCCGCCATGTCCTGGGCGAGTTCCACCACGGCCTGCAGCCGCAGGTCGGGGGCCGCCGCCTCGAACGAGGCCTGCTCGTCCATGGTCGCCTCGCTCACCGTTGACCTCTCCCTACCCGTGGGGCACTTCTACCCAGACTAGGGCGGTACGCACCGTTTGTGCCCGAGGCTCGAACCTCAGTCGGCGGCGGGCACCCGGGTGAGCAGCCAGGGCTCGACCAGGCCGAGGCCGCGGACCGGGCGGCGCCACATCGGCTGGAGGTGGAAGCGGTGGCCGGGGCCGGGCGCGGTCTCGGGCAGGTGCGCGGTGCCGTTCTGTTCGAGCGCGGCGGCGAGTTCGCCGTCGACCAGGACGGCGTCCTTGGGGGCGATCGAGGTGAGCCGGGAGGCCAGGTTGACGGTGGTGCCGAAGACGTCGCCCATCCGCGAGGTGACGGTGCCGAAGGCCATGCCGACCCGCAGCGCGGGCATGTTGTCCTCCTTGGCGAGCGTCTCGACCAGGGAGAGGGCGATCTCGGCGACGGTGGCCGGGTCCTCGGAGACGAACAGGATCTCGTCGCCGAGCGTCTTGACCACCCGGCCGCCCTGCCCGGCGATCAGGTCGGAGCAGGTGTTCTCGAAGCCCTCGACGAGTTCGCCGAGCTCCTCCTCCTCCAGCCGGCGGGAGAGCCGGGTGAAGCCGACCAGGTCGGCGAAGGCGACGGCGAGCCGCCCGGAGGTGACCTCGTGGTCCTCGGCGGCGGCGACCACCCGGCCGGTGACGGCGGCGAGCTGCCGGCGCCAGACGTACACCAGGAACTGCTCCAGCTCGGGCAGCAGCAGCTCGACCAGCGGGTAGGCGACGTCGGAGCGGGTCATCCCGGGCTCGACGGGCTGGGTGAGGTTGTCCAGGAAGGTGTCCATCTGCCAGCCGGCCAGCCGGGAGGTGGTCTGGCCGGTGGAGCGGGCGACCTGGATCGCCATCGGTTCGCTGAGCAGCCCGGACTCGATCAGGCCGGCCAGCCGGCGCAGCGCGATCACGTCGTTGTCGGTGAGGGCGCGGGACTGGCCGATGTCGGGGAAGCCCATGGCGCGCCAGAACCGGGTGGCGAGGTCCATCGGGACCTCCGCGGCGCGGGCGGCCTGGTACGGGGTGTACTTGCGCGGCGCGTCGAGGATCAGCCGCTCCAGGTCGGTGGCGACGGTGGTCTCGTCCGTCGCGCCGTTGCCGGAGCCCGTCGTGGCGCCGCCGTTGTCTGTCACCGGTCCGTCCCCGTGCGGCCAGCCGCACTTGTGTCTTGCCGTCCTGGAGGTGCGGGCACGCGACCACCGCGGGGGTAGTGGCGAGCCTCACACCGCTGCCAGGTGGAATGTTCGCACGGAATCGCGTAATCCGGAGCATCCGCCCGGCAGCCGGGCGGACGGTCCCGCAGGGTGAGACCGCCGCGCCCGGCCCGGCTCAACCCTGCGGGCGCACGTGCACCACGTCCCCGGCGGCCACCGGGTGCCGGGCCCCGTCGGGGGTGCGGACCACCAGGCGGCCGTCGCCGTCCACCGCGACGGCCTCGCCGAGCAGTTCGCGCTCCCCGGGCAGCTGGACCCGCACCGGCCGGTTCAGCGTGGTGCAGCGGGCGGTGTACGCGGGCAGCAGGCCGCTGGCGTGCGGGTCGCCGGCGGCGGCCGTCCACTCGCCGTACAGCTCGGCGAACTCGCGCAGCACGCCGCGCAGCAGGGTCGACCGGTCGGTGGTGCCGGCTCCGGCCAGCGCCAGCGAGGTCGCGGTGGGGACGGGCAGCTCGTCCGCGCGCAGCGAGACGTTCAGGCCGATCCCGGCCACCACCGCGCCGCCGGACAGCTCGGTGAGGATGCCGCCGAGCTTGCGCTCCCGCCCGTCGACGACGGTCTGGAGGTCGTTGGGCCACTTCAGGCCGGTGCGCAGGTCGGCGATCCGGTCGAGGGTGGCGGAGACGGCGGTGCCGACCAGGATCGGCAGCCAGCCGTAGCGCTCCACCGGCACCCCCGCGGGCGCAGCAGCACCGACAGGAACAGCCCGGAGCGCGCCGGGGCGGTCCAGCGGCGGTCCAGCCGGCCGCGGCCGGCGTGCTGCGACTCGGCGACCAGGACGGCGCCCTCGGGCGCGCCCGCCGCGGCCCGGGCGGCGAGGTCGGCGTTGGTGGAGCCGGTCTCGCTCACCACATCGAGTGAGGTCCACAGCGCCCCGGGCCGCACCAGGTCGAGCCGCAGGGCCCGCTCGTCCAGCGGCGGACGCTCCAGGTCGGTCCACGGGGAGGGGCCGTCGTGGCCGAAGCCGCGCAGGCCGGAGCGGCGGGGGCGGGGGCGGTCGGGAGTGGTCACCGGGTCAGCCTAGATCGGTTCCGGGACGGCGCACGCCGCATCATCGTCCCGCAGAACGGGCAGGGGGAGCGATGTGTCGATGGCCATAACCCCGCGCCCGCCCGCGCTGGTTACGCTACTGCACGGTAGACCGCAGCGCCGCCCTGCCCGCAACCCTCACGCGCCGGGCCGGCGGCCGAGGACGCAGGGAGAGCCACCGGACATGACCCAGGCACCGCAGGACCCGCACACCACCGCCGGGAAACTCGCCGACCTGCGCCGGCGGATCGACGAGGCGGTGCACTCCGGCTCGGCCGCGGCCGTGGAGAAGCAGCACGCCAAGGGCAAGCTGACGGCCCGTGAGCGGATCGCGGAGCTGCTGGACGAGGACTCCTTCGTGGAGTTCGACGAGTTCGCCCGGCACCGCTCCACCAACTTCGGCCAGGAGAGGAACCGCCCGTACGGCGACGGCGTGGTGACCGGCTACGGCACCGTGGACGGCCGCCAGGTCGCGGTGTTCGCCCAGGACTTCACGGTCTTCGGCGGCTCGCTCGGCGAGGTGTTCGGCGAGAAGATCGTCAAGGTGATGGACTTCGCGCTGAAGACCGGCTGCCCGATGATCGGGATCAACGACTCCGGCGGCGCCCGCATCCAGGAGGGCGTGGTCTCGCTCGGCCTGTACGGCGAGATCTTCCGGCGCAACGTGCACGCCTCCGGCGTGATCCCGCAGATCTCGCTGATCATGGGCCCGTGCGCGGGCGGCGCGGTCTACTCCCCCGCCGTGACCGACTTCGTGGTGATGGCCGACCAGACCTCGCACATGTTCATCACCGGGCCGGACGTGATCAGGACCGTCACCGGCGAGAGCGTCGACATGGAGGAGCTGGGCGGCGCCCGCACCCACAACACCAAGTCCGGCAACGCGCACTACCTGGCCGCCGACGAGAAGGAGGCCGTCGAGTACGTCAAGAGCCTGCTCTCGTACCTGCCCTCCAACAACCTCTCCGACCCGCCGGCCTACCCCGAGCGGGCCGACCTGGAGATCACCGCGGCGGACCTCGAACTCGACGCCATCGTCCCGGACTCGGCGAACCAGCCGTACGACATCCGCCGGGTGATCGAGCACGTCCTGGACGACGGCGACTTCCTGGAGGTCCAGCCGCTGTACGCGGGCAACATCGTGATCGGCTTCGGCCGGGTCGAGGGCCACCCGGTCGGCGTGGTCGGCAACCAGCCGATGGACCTGGCCGGCTGCCTGGACATCGCCGCCAGCGAGAAGGCCGCCCGCTTCGTGCGCACCTGCGACGCCTTCAACATCCCGGTGCTGACCTTCGTCGACGTGCCCGGCTTCCTGCCCGGCACCGGCCAGGAGTGGGACGGCATCATCCGGCGCGGCGCCAAGCTGATCTTCGCCTACGCGGAGGCCACCGTGCCGCTGATCACCGTCATCACCCGCAAGGCGTTCGGCGGCGCGTACGACGTGATGGGCTCCAAGCACCTGGGCGCCGACATCAACCTGGCCTGGCCGACCGCCCAGATCGCCGTGATGGGCGCGCAGGGCGCGGTCAACATCCTGCACCGCCGCGAGATCGCCGCCGCCGAGGCCGAGGGCCTCGGCGAGGAGCGCCGCGCCGAACTCCTCGCCTCCTACGAGGACACCCTGCTCAACCCGTACCTGGCCGCCGAGCGCGGCTACGTCGACGCCGTCATCGCCCCCAGCGAGACCCGGCGGCACATCGTCCGCGGCCTGCGGGCGCTGCGCGGCAAGCGGGAGTCGCTGCCGCCCAAGAAGCACGGCAACATCCCGCTCTGACCACCGAAGGGAAACCCGCGCGATGAGCCCCATTCAGGTGCTGCACGGCCAGCCGACCCCCGAGGAGCTGGCCACCGTCCTGGCGGTGGTCCAATCCCGGGCCGCGACCGGGGCCGCCGCCGCCCCGGCCGCCGGCCCGGCCACCGCCTGGACCACCCGCACCCCCCGCACCCTGCCCGCCCCGGGCCCGCACGCCTGGCGCACCAGCCTCTGGCCCCGGTGAACCGGGACGCCGGGCGCGGCGGAGTGAGTACGGATACTCAGGCCCCGCGCCCGGCGCGCGTTGCAGGGTGGTGGGGTGCTCTGGTCAGACCCCCGCGACGAGCCGTCGCAAGAGGCCCGCGAGGTGCTGTGCCGGCTGCGGCGGACGGCGCTGGTGCTCGCGCTGCTGGCGCTCGCGGGGGCGGCCCTGGTGCTGCTGTAGGCGGGCCGGTGCCGTGGCGGGGCGGTACTAGGCTGGGGCCATGACCGCTCGCCGCCCGCTGGTTCTCGCGTCCGCCTCCCCCGCCCGGCTGGGCCTGCTGCGGCAGGCGGGCCTCGATCCGCTGGTGCGGGTGAGCGGGGTGGACGAGGACGCGCTGAGCGCCGCGACGCCGGGCGAGCTGGCGCTGGTGCTGGCGGTGGCCAAGGCGGAGAAGGTCGCGGGCGAGCTGGCCGCCGAGCCGGGCGAGCCGCCGCTGGTGGTCGGGTGCGACTCGGTGCTGGAGCTGGACGGCGTCGCGCTGGGCAAGCCGGCCGACCCGGCGGAGGCGCTGGCGCGCTGGCGGTCGATGCGCGGGCGCGCGGGCGTGCTGCGCACCGGCCACTGCGTGATCGACACCGCGACCGGGCGGCGGGCGGCCGAGACCGCCTCCACCACCGTCCGGTTCGGGACGCCGGACGACGCCGAGGTCGCCGCGTACGTCGCCTCCGGCGAACCGCTGCACGTGGCCGGGGCGTTCACCCTGGACGGCCGGTCGGCACCGTTCGTGGAGGGGATCGACGGCGACCCCGGCAACGTGATCGGCCTGTCGCTGCCGCTGCTGCGCCGCCTGCTCGCCGAGCTGGACGTGCGCATCACCGACCTCTGGGCCTGAGCGGCCGCCGGCCCGCCGGCCCGCCGCCGCGTCAGCCCGTCGCGGGGGCGTGCCGGCCCAGGTAGGCGAGCACGTCGGGCAGCGCGCCGTCCTGGAGCAGCAGGGCGCCGTGGCGGGAGCCCGGGTAGAGCTTGAGCTGCTTGTCCTCCCCGGCGGAGGCGTCGTAGAGGGTCTGCGCGCTGGTGTTGAACGGGGAGTCGCCCTGTTCGGCGGCGAAGTAGGTCGGGGCCTTGACCGCCTTGACCGCGAGCGCCGCGTTGAACAGCGGGTACACCTCGGGCGAGCTGAGCGAGACCACGGCCCGCACCGGCAGCGGGTTGTCGTCGAGCCGGGCGGCGACCAGCGAGGCGGCGGCGCCCTTGGAGGCGCCGACCAGGGCGACCGCGCCGACGCCCTGGTCCCGGTAGTACCGTTCGGCGGCCTTGATGCCCTCGGTGACGTCACCCGTGCAGGTGAAGGCGAAGACCGCGTAGCCGGCCCCGGTGAACGCGTCGAGGGCCGGCACCCACTCGCAGAGCGAGCCGTCGGCCTGGTGCGAGAAGACCACGCCGACCCGGGCGTGTCCGGCGTCGGAGTCCCGGTAGTAGGCGTCCAGGTCGGTGCCGCCGGCGGTGCCGGCGTCGAGGGTGAGGGCGCCCTTCGCGGCCTGGTCCGGGGTGAGGCAACCGTAGGTGCGGGCGGTGGCGCCGGGCGCCGGGGCGGCCTTCCCGCCCCCGTCGCCGCCGGGGCCGGAGCAGGCGGTGAGCAGCAGCGCGGTCGCGGCCAGCGCGGTGGACAGCATGGGACGCTTCACGTTTCCCCCGTGAATCGTGCGAGTGGTGCGTGGTCGCTGCGACGGTAGGGAGCGGCCCGATCCGGGTCAATGGTCTGAACCATTCCGTTATCCCGGGGCCGGAACCGGAGCACTCCGGTCCGCTTGCCGGGTGCGGAATCGGACAGAACCGGGCCCGTACATCTGTTGCAGAGTTCCACCCCTCCCCCGCCGGGCGCCGTTAGGCTGACGCAGCCGGACCGGAAAGGGGCGACGAGGAGCGGAAGATGACCGATGGGATGCTCAACGTCGTTCTGGGACTGGTCGCTTCGGCGATCAGTGCCGGGCTGGGCTGGCTGGCCCAGTCGCTGCGCCGGCGGCGCCGGCTGGAACGGCAGCGGGCGTTCTTCGGCCTGCCGGCCGGCGGCGAGGCGCTACTGGTGGTCAACCGCCAGGCGTCGGCGCCGGACCCGATGAGCGTGGCGCGCGACGACGCGTACGCCCTGATGGAGCTGGCCGCGCTGGTGCGCGAGTGCGGGGCCCGCGCCACCCTGGCCGGGCACGACGAGGTCCGGCAGGGGCTGGGCGACAAGGCCGAGTTCTGCGTGGGCGGGCCGGCCGGCAACCGGCGGACCGCGGCCCACCTGGCGTCCTGGCTGCCGGGCGTGTCGTTCGCCGAACCGCCCGCCGGGGCCGGGCACCCGGTGCACACCCTGCGGGTCGGCCCGCGGGAGTTCCGGTTCCTGACCTCCACCGAGCAGCCCGGCCAGCGGGCGTACGCGCTGCTGGCCCGGGTGCACCTGCGCGAGGGCGGCCGGCCGGTGTTCGTGATAGCCGGGCAGACCGCGGTCTCCAACCGGGCCGCGGTCCGCTACCTGGCCGCGCACCACCGCGCGCTGGCCCGCGAGCACGGCCGGGACGGCGCGTTCGCGGTGGTGCTCCGGGTGGTGAACGCCCGGGCCTACGGGCCGGACGTGGTGGAATTCGAGGCGGACGTGACGGGCGCGGCGGCCACCCGCCCGGAACCGGCGGCGGCCTGATCCGAGCCCCGGTGTGGCGAAGACCACCCCGGCCCGCCGGGTGCCCCGGCCCTCCGGCGCACCACCGCCCCGGGCCCGCCGCCTGCGGCGCGCCGCCAACGGCCGCCGCCCGTACGGGAGTACGGCAACCGAGCGTGTGAGCACGCTCACCACCAGGGACTACTCGCCGGTAGCACCCTCCAATCCATAGACTCGACGAGGTTCGAGAAGGGAGCCACAGTGCGCAAGGTGCTCATCGCCAACCGCGGAGAAATCGCCGTCCGCGTCGCCCGGGCCTGCCGGGACGCGGGTATCGCCAGCGTCGCCGTGTACGCGGAGCCTGACCGGGACGCGCTGCACGTCCGGGCCGCCGACGAGGCGTACGCGCTGGGCGGCGACACCCCCGCCACCAGCTACCTCGACATCGCCAAGGTGCTCAAGGCCGCCGCCGACTCGGGTGCGGACGCGATCCACCCCGGGTACGGCTTCCTGTCGGAGAACGCCGAGTTCGCGCAGGCCGTCCTCGACGCCGGCCTGACCTGGATCGGCCCGCCGCCGCAGGCCATCCGCGACCTGGGCGACAAGGTCACCGCCCGGCACGTCGCCCAGCGCGCCGGCGCCCCGCTGGTGGCCGGCACCGCCGACCCGGTCTCCGGTGCCGACGAGGTCGTCGCGTTCGCCACCGAGCACGGCCTGCCGGTCGCCATCAAGGCGGCGTTCGGCGGCGGCGGCCGCGGCCTGAAGGTCGCCCGCACGCTGGAGGAGATCCCCGAGCTGTACGACTCGGCGGTCCGCGAGGCGGTCGCCGCGTTCGGCCGCGGCGAGTGCTTCGTCGAGCAGTACCTCGACAAGCCGCGGCACGTCGAGACCCAGTGCCTGGCCGACCAGCACGGCAACGTCGTGGTGGTCTCCACCCGCGACTGCTCGCTCCAGCGCCGGCACCAGAAGCTGGTCGAGGAGGCCCCCGCGCCGTTCCTCACCCCCGAGCAGAACGCCGAGCTGTACCGCGCCTCCAAGGCGATCCTGCGCGAGGCGGGCTACGTCGGCGCCGGCACCTGCGAGTTCCTGGTCTCCCAGGACGGCCTGATCTCCTTCCTGGAGGTCAACACCCGCCTCCAGGTCGAGCACCCGGTCTCCGAGGAGGTCACCGGCCTCGACCTGGTCCGCGAGATGTTCCGGATCGCCGACGGCGAGGAGCTCGGCTACGACGACCCCGAGGTCCGCGGCCACTCCTTCGAGTTCCGGATCAACGGCGAGGACCCGGGCCGCGGCTTCCTGCCCGCCCCCGGCACCGTCACGCTGTTCGCCCCGCCGTCCGGACCGGGCGTCCGGCTCGACGCCGGCGTCGAGTCCGGCTCGGTGATCGGCCCCGCCTGGGACTCCCTGCTGGCCAAGCTGATCGTCTCGGGCGCCGACCGCAAGCAGGCCCTCCAGCGCGCCAAGCGCGCCCTGGAGGAGTTCAAGGTCGAGGGCATGGCCACCGCCATCCCGTTCCACCAGGTCGTGGTGACCGACCCGGCGTTCGCCCCCGAGGTGCACGGCTCGGACGGCCCGTTCACGGTCTTCACCCGGTGGATCGAGACCGAGTTCGACAACACCATCGCGCCGTTCGTCGGCGCGGGTCCCGACGGCGAGGAGCCCGAGGGCCGCGAGACCGTGGTGGTCGAGGTCGGCGGCAAGCGGATCGAGGTCTCGCTGCCTTCCTCGCTCGGCGTCGCCGCGGCCCCGGCCGCCGGTGCGGGCGCGGCCAAGGCCAAGCGCCGGGTCGGCGCCAAGAAGGCCGCCGCGGCGGTCTCCGGCGACACCCTGGCCTCGCCGATGCAGGGCACCATCGTCAAGGTCGCCGTCGAGGAGGGCCAGGTGGTCGCCGCGGGCGAGCTGATCGTGGTCCTGGAGGCCATGAAGATGGAGCAGCCGCTGAACGCCCACAAGGCGGGCACGATCGTCGGCCTCAAGGCCGAGGTCGGCGGCTCGGTCTCCAGCGGCGCCGCGCTCTGCGAGATCAAGGACGTCTGACCCGCCGACAGCACCGGCGGCACCCCGGAGGGGGCGGGAGTCCTGGGACTCCCGCCCCCTCCGGGCTGTCCGGCTCGCTCCTCTGGGCCGCCCCCTCCGGGCTGTCCGGCTCCTCCGGGCCGCCCGCCCCTCCGGGCTACCCGCCCGCGCCGAGCACCAGTTCCTCGACGCCGCACAGGAAGCCCGCCATCTGCGCGCGGCTCAGCAGCGCGCCGTCCGCCACCATCCGCAGCTCGACCGCGCCGGGCACCGCCACCACGTCCACCGCGACGGACACCCCCGGGCGGGCCGGGAACTCGTCCGGGAAGCTCAACTCCCGCTCCCCCGAACCCCCCTGGCCCGGCGCGTCGGCCATCAGCGCGGCCAGCGGGTCCCGGGTGTCGTTCCAGAACACCGAGTGGTCGGCCAACTCGACGCCCGCCGCCCGCAGCCCGTCCAGGTCGGCGTCCAACCGCGGCTTGTCGTAGCCGGAGTGCCGGTAGGCGGTGAGCGCCGGGCCGTGGGCGCGGCGGACCGTCTCGGCGAAGTCCGCGGCGATCTCCGGCAGGTGGAACAGGCCCTCCTGGGCGAGCGTGGTGACGGCCTCGGCGGCCTGCTCGGTGAACCGGTTGCCGACCACCACCTGGCACAGGAACTCGCGCTGCCCGCCCAGCCGACCCAGCTCGGTCGCGGCGGCGGCCAGCAGCACCGTGGCGTCGCCGGTGCGCAGCCGGGCGGCGGCCTCCGGGAGGGCGGCGGCCAGCGCCGGGGAGCGCAGCACCGCGTACGGGAAGGTCCGCTCCGGGTCGGGCGCGGCGGCCGGGCGGGGCAGCAGGGCGCGCGGGCCGGCGGTCAGCTTCTCCCGCCAGTGCCGGCGGGCGGCGGCGTCCCGGCGGCGGCCGCGCGCGGTGGCCTGCTCGGCGGCCTCCTCCAGCGGCTGGGCGAACTCCCGCTCGGCGCGCAGGTCCCGGGCGCTGCGCCCGGCGGCCAGCAGCATCAGGTCGCGGACGGTGCGGCGCATCCCCCAGCCGTCCGAGGCGGTGTGCGAGAGCACCAGGACGGTCTGCCGGACCAGGCCGTCGACCAGCACCAGGCCGATCCGCACCGGCCACTCGCGGGCCGGGTCGAACGGGCGCCGGGCGTACCCGGCGAGCAGTTCCCCGGCCGCGGCGGCGGCCCGCTCGGGCGTGTCCCGGTGCAGCAGCGCCACCGGGAGGGTGCCGTCGGCGTCCACCAGCTGGACCAGGTCGCCGTCCTCCTCGACCAGCCGGGTGCGCAACGCGTCGTGCAGGTGCAGCAGTTCGGTGTAGGCGCGGAGCACCACGGCCGGCTCCGCGCCGGGCTCGACGGGGGCGGCCAGCCGCAGGTTGTAGCGGGGCGCGTCGGTGCCGAGCCGGACCAGGGCGGAGTGGATGGCGCGCTGCCCCCAGGTCGCGGGGCCGCGTCCGCCGCGCGCCCCACGCACCGTCAGTTCTGTTGTGCGGTCGAGTGTTTCGCTCGCTGCGTCCATGGGCGCAGACGCTACAAGCGGGTCGGCCGCGGCGGCCAGGGATCGGCCGCGGGCGGGCCGGAACCGGTCAGTGCGGCCGTCCGCGGCGGGGGCGGCGCCCCGTCCCGACGGCGGGGCCGGTGGTCCGTGCGGCGGGGCCGGTGATCCGTGCGACGGCGGGGCCGGTGCTCCGTGCGGCGGGGCCGGTGGTCCGCGCGGCGCGGGGCCGGCGCTCCGTGCGGCGGGGCCGGTGCGCCCCGCTCAGCGGATTCGTTCGGCCAGCCGGGTGGGCGGCAGGGCGCCGCCGTGCGGCGCTCCACCGTGCGGGGCGGGGCGGCGCTGGCCGGGCAGCGGGCTGCCGGGGGCCAGGCCGGGCTGCGGCGGGACCGGGCGGCGGGCGGGCTGCTGGTGCCCGGCGGTCTCGGCGGTCAGGCCGAGCGAGGCCACCGAGACCTGCACCCCGCAGTCGGCGAGCGCGTGCTGCTCGCGGGAGGTGAGGTCCTCCAGCAGGGTGCGCTCGTCGGTGACCAGCCGGGTGATCGCCTCGGTGGCGACGGTCTGGAACATGCTGTCCGCGCCGAGCTTGGTGTGGTCGGCCAGCACGATCACCTCGTTGGCGGCCTGCACCAGCGCCCGGTCCACCGAGGCGGAGAGCATGTTGGCGGTGGACAGGCCGCGTTCGGCGGTCAGGCCGCTGCCGGAGATGAAGGCCTTGGTGACCCGCAGCCCGGCCAGCGACTGCTCGGCGCCGCTGCCCACCAGGGCGTAGTTGGAGCCGCGCAGGGTGCCGCCGGTCATCACCACCTCCACCCGGTTGGCGTGCGCCAGCGCCTGGGCGACCAGCAGCGAGTTGGTGACCACCGTCAGCCCGGGCACCCGGGCCAGCCGGCGGGCCAGCTCCTGGGTGGTCGTCCCGGCGCCGACCACGATGGCGTCGCCCTCCTCGACCAGGTCCGCGGCGAGGTCGGCGATGGCGCTCTTCTCGGCGGTGGCGAGGTGGGTCTTCTGCGGGTAGCCCGGGTCCCGGCTGAACCCGCCGGGCAGCACCGCGCCGCCGTGTCGGCGGTCGAGCAGCCCTTCGGACTCCAGCGCCCGGACGTCCCGGCGCACGGTGACTTCGGAGGTCTGGACGACGCGGGCCAGCTCACGGAGCGACACGGCTCCGTTGGCGCGCACCATCTCTAGGATCAACTGGCGACGTTCTGCTGCAAACACAGGACCGACGGTAACCCGAGTGACCGTCTGCTTTCAGGCGTTTGCACCTGGTAACGGGATTTGCTCACCTCGGAACGGCGCACGACCGTACAATGCGCGCTCCTCCGCCCGGGTGAGCCGGACGGTGCGCGCCCGGCTCACTTCCGCAGCCCCCCGCGCCCCTGGCCGCCCGGGCCGGCCAAGGCCCGCGGGCGGCCCGCGGACGTCACCGCGGACGTCGCCGCGGACGTCAGGAGCCAGCGACCTCGCGCTTGCGGATGTGCAGCTGACGGGCCGCCTCGGCGGTCGAACCGGACAGCGACGGGTACACCGTGAAGGCGCTCGCGACCTGCTCCACCGTCAGGTTGTTGTCCACCGCCAGCGAGATCGAGTGGATCAGCTCGGAGGCGCGCGGGGCGACCACCACGCCGCCGACCACGATGCCGGTGCCGGGGCGGGCGAACAGCTTCACGAAGCCGTCCCGGATGCCCTGCATCTTGGCCCGCGGGTTGCCCCGCAGCGGGAGCTTGACCTCGACGGCGTCCATCTTCCCGCAGGACACGTCGGCGTGGGTGTAGCCGACGGTGGCGATCTCCGGGTCGGTGAACACGTTGGACGCGACGGTCTTCAGGTTCAGCGGCTGCACCGCGTCGCCGAGCGCGTGGTACATCGCGATCCGGCCCTGCATGGCGGCCACCGAGGCCAGCATGAAGACGCCGGTGCAGTCACCGGCCGCGTACACGCCGGGGGCGGAGGTGCGGGAGACCCGGTCCACCTTGATCTGGCCCCAGTCGTTGACCGCGACGCCGGCCTCCTCCAGGCCCAGGTCCGCGGTGTTGGGGATCGAGCCGACCGCCATCAGGCAGTGCGTGCCGGTGATCACCTTGCCGTCGGCGAGGGTCACCTCGACCCGGTCGCCCAACCGCTTGGCGCTCTCCGCCCGGGAGCGGCTCATCACGTTCATGCCGCGGCGGCGGAACACGTCCTCCAGCACCTCGGCCGCGTCCGGGTCCTCGCCCGGGAGCACCCGGTCGCGCGAGGAGACCAGCGTGACGTTCGAGCCGAGCGCCTGGTACGCGCCGGCGAACTCGGCGCCGGTGACGCCGGAGCCGACCACGATCAGCTCGCGCGGCAGCTCCTCCAGGTCGTACACCTGCGTCCAGGCCAGGATGCGCTCGCCGTCCGGCTGCGCGTCGGGCAGCTCGCGCGGGCGGACGCCGGTGGCGATCAGCACCGCGTCGGCACGCACCGACTCGGTGCCGCCGTCGGCCAGTTCGACCAGCACCTCGCGGGAGCCGTCGATCGCCTGGCCGCCGCCGCCCAGCCGGCCGCGACCGCGCAGCACGGTGACCCCGGCCCGGGTGACCGCCTGGGTGATGTCGTGCGACTGGGCGATCGCCAGCCGCTTGACGCGCCGGTTGACCTTGCCGAGGTCGACGCCGACCACCCGGGCCGGGTCGGCCGGGTCCGCCGTGCCGTCCGCGACCAGGATGCCCAGTTCCTCGTAGGAGCTGTCGAAGCTGGTCATCACCTCGGCGGTGGCGATCAGCGTCTTGGACGGCACGCAGTCCGTCAGCACCGCCGATCCGCCCAGACCGTCGCGGTCGACGACGGTCACCTCCGCGCCGAGCTGGGCGGCCACGAGGGCCGCCTCGTATCCGCCTGGTCCGCCACCGATGATCACGATCCGAGTCACGTGCCCCATTCTCCCGCATGCCGGAACCGATTCCACGCCGGGGCCGTTGTTGTTCCCCTCTCACTCGCCTCCCGGCCGCCTTCCGGCCGTCTCCCGCCCTCCCTCCCGCCCCCTGCGCCTCTCCTCCCCCGCCCGCCCCACGGGGTCGGCCGGTCCGCCCGCGGGATGGGACCTCCCTCCACCACGGGCCCGCCCCGGCGCGCAGCCCGGCGGGACGCCCGGCTCCCGTAGGCTGGCGCCATGTCGCTCTACGCCGCCTACGCCACCAACCTCGACGCCCGGCAGATGTCCCGCCGTGCCCCGCACTCCCCGCTGCGCGGCACCGGCTGGCTGCCCGGCTGGCGGCTGACCTTCGGCGGTGAACAGCTCGGCTGGGAGGGCTCGCTGGCCACCGTGGTGGAGGACGAGAAGGAGCAGGTCTTCGTCTCGCTCTACGACGTCGCCCCGATGGACGAGGAGGGCCTGGACCGCTGGGAGGGCGTGCAGCTCGGCATCTACCGCAAGGTCAAGCTGCGGGCCCAGACCCTGGACGGCGAGGTCGCGGTCTGGACGTACGTGCTCAACGACTACGAGGGCGGACTGCCCGCCGCCCGCTACCTGGGCCTGATCGCGGACGCGGCGGAGAGCGCCGGCGCCCCCGACGACTACGTCCTGGACCTGCGCCGCCGACCCTGCTGAGGCCGTCGACCTCCCGCACCGCCGCTTTCCCCGTTCCCGCCCTCCCCTTGCCCCGCGCTTTCCCCTTGCCCCGCGCTTTCCTCCGCTGTCCCCCGCTTTCTCCCGGGTGCTCCCCCTCCCCCGCTCCGTACTTTCCTCCCGGTCGACGCCCCCGGCCGGGGAGGAATCCTGTCGTTCCACGCAATCCGGGTAACGATCCGGCATGCCCTGGGCGTGCTGTCTACGCGCGTAGGCAGATGTGACCTATCCTCGACCGTGTGAACGCATCTCCTCAGACGGTCGTCTCCGCCGACCCCTACGCCGCTGCCCGGGCCGCCGCCGACCGGCTGCGCGAACTCACCGGCGCCGAGCGCCACGACGTCGCCCTGGTGATGGGCTCCGGCTGGGTGCCGGCCGCCGACGCCCTGGGCGAGACACTCGCGGAATTCCCGGTCACCGACCTGCCCGGCTTCCCCGCCCCCGCGGTGGCCGGCCACGCCGGCACCATCCGCTCGGTGCGGATTCCCGGCGGCGGCGAGCGCCGCGCACTGGTCTTCCTCGGCCGCAACCACTACTACGAGGGCCACGGCGTGGCCACCGTGGTGCACGGCGTGCGCACCGCCGCCGCGGCCGGCTGCCGCACCGTCGTGCTCACCAACGGCTGCGGCGGCCTGCGCCAGGGCTGGGTCCCCGGGCAGCCCGTGCTGATCAGCGACCACATCAACCTGACCGCGGACTCCCCGATCGTCGGCGCCAACTTCGTCGACCTCACCGACCTGTACTCCAAGCGCCTGCGCGCCCTGTGCCGCGAGGTCGACCCGACCCTCGACGAGGCCGTGTACGTGCAGTTCCGCGGCCCGCACTACGAGACCCCGGCCGAGGTCAACATGGCCCGGGTGATCGGCGGCGAGCTGGTCGGCATGTCCACCACCCTGGAGGCCATCGCCGCCCGCGAGGCCGGCGCCGAGGTGCTCGGCATCTCGCTGGTCACCAACCTGGCCGCGGGCATCACCGGCGAACCCCTCAACCACGCCGAGGTGCTGGAGGCCGGCCGGGCCTCCGCCGAGCGGATGGGCACCCTGCTGGCGAAGGTCCTGGAGCGGATCTGACACCCCGGCGGGAGCCCTACTCCCGCCCCGCACGGCAGTTCTGACGGAGAATCGGGAACCGTGACGGCGAGCAGCACACGACGGCGGACCGGCCCCGACCAGACGGGACCGGTCCGCCGTCGCGGCTCCGGCACCCGCCCCCGTCCCCTCCTCTCCCCACTTTTCCCTCCTCCTCGCACCTCTCCTCCTCACACCCCTCGTCCTCCACACCCAGGGAGCGGGCCGCATGCCGAAGGCACCCACCACCGACCTCTTCGACCGGGCCCGCGCCTGGCTGGCCGAGGACCCCGACCCGCAGACCCGCGCGGAGCTGACCGCGCTGCTGGCCGCCGCCGAGGGGCCGGAGGCCGAGTCCGAGGAGCGGATCGCCTGGTCCCGGCTGGCCGAACGCTTCGCCGGGCGCCTGCAGTTCGGCACCGCCGGGCTGCGCGGTGAGCTGGGCGCCGGGCCGATGCGGATGAACCGCGCCGTGGTGATCCGGGCCGCCGCCGGCCTGGCCGCGTACCTCCGGAAGAACCCGGCGCTCGGCGACCTGGTGGTGATCGGCTACGACGCCCGCCACAAGTCGTACGACTTCGCGCTCGACACCGCCGCCGTGGTGGTGGGCGCCGGGCTGCGCGCCGCGCTGCTGCCCCGCGCGCTGCCGACGCCCGTCCTGGCGTTCGCGATCCGGCACCTGGGCGCGGCGGCCGGCGTGGTGGTCACCGCCAGCCACAACCCGCCGCAGGACAACGGCTACAAGGTGTACCTGGGCGACGGTTCGCAGATCGTCCCGCCCGCGGACGCCGAGATCGCCGCCGAGATCGACGCGCTGGGCGCGCTCGCCGACGTCCCGCGCGCCGAGGGCGGCTGGGAGGTGCTCGGCGACGACGTCCTCGCCGCCTACCTCGCCCGCGCCGCCGCCGTCCTCGACCCGGCCGGGCCGCGCGACCTGGCCACCGTCTACACCCCGCTGCACGGCGTGGGCCGCGACGTGCTGCTCGCCGCGTTCGCCACCGCCGGGTTCCCGGCGCCGGTCCTGGTCGCCGAACAGGCCGAGCCGGACCCGGACTTCCCCACCGTCGCGTTCCCCAACCCGGAGGAGCCGGGCGCGATGGACCTCGCCTTCGCCACCGCCCGCGCGGCCCGCCCGGACCTGGTGATCGCCAACGACCCGGACGCCGACCGCTGCGCCGTCGCCGTCCCCACCCCGGACGGCGACTGGCGGATGCTGCGCGGCGACGAGGTCGGCGCCCTGCTCGGCGCGGCCCTCGCCGCCAAGACCACCGACGGCGTGTTCGCCACCACCATCGTCTCCTCCACCCTGCTCGGCAGGATCGCCGCCGCGGCCGGGCTGGGCTACGCCGAGACGCTCACCGGCTTCAAGTGGATCGCCCGCACCGAGGACATCCGCTACGGCTACGAGGAGGCCCTCGGCTACTGCGTCGACCCGGACGGCGTCCGCGACAAGGACGGCATCACCGCCGCCCTCCAGATCGCCGAACTCGCCGCCGGCCTCAAGCGCGACGGCCGCACCCTCACCGACCTGCTCGACGACCTCGCCCTGGCCCACGGCCTGCACGCCACCGACCAGCTCTCCGTCCGGGTCGACGACCTCACCGTCATCACCGACGCGATGTCCACCCTCCGCGACAAGCCCCCGGTCGAACTCGCCGGCCTCACCGTCACCCGCGCCGACGACCTCACCACCGGCACCCCCGACCTCCCCCCCACCGACGGCCTCCGCTACCACCTCGACGGCCCCACCATCACCTCGGCCCGCATCGTGGTCCGCCCCTCCGGCACCGAGCCCAAGCTCAAGTGCTACCTCGAAGCCGTCCTCCCCGTCCCCACCCCGGCCGACCTCCCGGCCGCCCGCCGCCGCGCCCATTCCCTCCTCGACGCCCTCAAGCAGGACTTCGCCGCCGCGGCGGGGCTCGCCTGACCACACCTCAACTCCCCCGAGGGGCCCGGACGGTGTTGTCCGGGCCCCTCCGGCGTTCCACCCGACCGCCGGCACTACGATCGGTCCGCACCCGCACGGCCCGCCGCCCCGGAGCGTGGCCGCGAAGCCGCGGGGCCACGGAGAAGGGGAACGCCGATGGAACCGCTCTTCGCCGACGAACCAGAGCCGGACGACATCGACCGGCGACAGTCCGCGCTCCTCGACGCCGTCCGCCGCAGCGGGACCGTCAGCACCCCGGACGCCGACCTGTGGCGGGTCGACTGGGCGACCGGCGTCGACCTGGACCCCCGGATGGTGTGGCAACTCCGGGTCGGCCCCGTGGTGGCCACCGCCTGGGGCGAGGTCGACGGCCGACCGCTGCTCGCCACCGCCGTCGAGATCGAGGAACGGCCACCGGCCGACCCGAAGCAGCGGCGGCACCGGCTGGAGGTCCGGGACGTGCTGTCCGGCCGGGTCCGTACGGTGGACTGCGAAGTACCCGTCCGCGTCCTGGCATTCGCGCCCGACGTGTCGGAACCACTGCTGATCTCCGGACACGAGGACGACAGGGTGCGGATCTGGGAGCTCCCGGACCTCACGCACCGGCGGACGCTCGACGTCGAAGGACAGCCACACGCCCTGAAAGTCCTCGGCTCCGGTCGCGGCATCCATCTGCTGATCCGCAGTGGTCAGGGCCACCTCGGGCAGTGGGACCTGTCGACCGGCGCACCACTCCTCCTCCCACACCTGCCGCCCGTCTACGGGATCGGTGTCGGCACCCTCGCGGACGGAACGGTCGTGCTGCCCACCGAGAAGGCGGCCCTGCTGTGGAACCCGGATGACAACCGCGTACGGGAGCTCCCGGTTCCCGGCGAACTGCGACCGGTCCGAGGCGGAACCTCGTGGCGATCGGCAGGTCGGGACATGCTGACCGTCATCGACACGTATGCCACCCTCGCCAGCATCGACCTGACGTCCGGTCAGCACACGCTGCTCACGGCCCACTCGGACACCTTGGCAGACGGGCTGATGGCGGCCGTGGGACGGCCTGGCCCGTTCAGCAACCCGACCGTGACGGGGTCCACCCTCGCGGTACCGGTGAGGTGGCAGGTCCACCTCTGGGACGCACACACCATGCGCCCGCTCGGGGCACCTCTCACCGGCCCCGTCGCGCAGGCAGCCGCAGAGGCCGTCCGCTGGCAGGGGCGCGACCTCCTGCTGACCTCCTCCCAGCAGGACGGCGTGGTCGCGCTCTGGGACCTCGCCGTCCCGGTTGACCGCGAACCCGGCCACCGCCAGCGGCTGGCGGCCGTCACCGTCACCGAGCCGGACGGAGTGGTGGTCAGCGCCGACGAGGGCGGAACCCTGGTGGCGCGCCACGCGGCCGACGGCACCCTGCTCGCACCGCCCCTCGCCACGGACGTCAAGATCACCAAGGCCCTGGCCACCTGGACCGACGGCAGCCACCTGCACGCCGCGACCGGTTCCGGGCGCCTCCGCGCCGGCGATCCGCTCCTGTACCGCTGGAATCTGACTGCGGGCGGCCCCTCAGGTGCGCCAGTCCGGACCGACAACTCCTTCATCCACTGGATCGCTCATCAGCGCCTACGCATCGGCGATGCGCTGATCGTCCATGGGTACGAGGACATCTCGCTCGTGAACCCTTCCGACGGAGCGATCCTGGCCACCATCAACGACGCCACCGGACGGCTCTCCACCGGATTCGCCGTCGGCGCGGTCGATGGACGCGCGACCGCCGCGCTGTCGCCCCACCAGGAGCCGATCCGGCTTTACGACCTGGACGACCCGTCATCCGAACCGACGGTCCTACGAGGCACCGAGGGTCACCCGGCACTGGCACTCCTCGACGGCCGGCTCGTCACCGTCCGCACCGAACGTCCGACCCCTGACGGTGCCACCACCCTCCGCACCTGGCACCCCAGCGGCAGACCCGCGGGCCCGGAGATCGACGGCCCGGCCCCCGTCACCGCCGTGGCAGGCCGCACCTGGCCCCAGCTGTACGTGGCCCGCGCCGACCGCACCCTCACCGTCGTCGACCTGCGCACCGGCGAGCCCTCGGCCCGGCCCCTGCTGCTGCCCGGCCCCGCCACGTGCCTCGCAGCCACCTCCGACGGCGTGCTGGTCGGATTCGGCCAGGACCTCGCGCTCGTGCGTCCACCGGTCCGGGA
Source organism: Kitasatospora fiedleri (assembly GCF_948472415.1). Lineage (NCBI taxonomy): Bacteria > Bacillati > Actinomycetota > Actinomycetes > Kitasatosporales > Streptomycetaceae > Kitasatospora > Kitasatospora fiedleri. The sequence continues at coordinate 3,010,767 of NZ_OX419519.1, forward strand.
AGGCAACTGAGAAGGCCGGGGCCGTTGTCGGCCATCGCGATCACGCCGTTCGCATTCACGTCGAACTGTCCTGCCAAGCAGGCAGGTTGGTTGTCGGAGAGTGGGGCGTGACCGGCGCACCCCTCGATCCGGGACGCCACTCGGTCGGACATGGCACGGCATGCCGCCGACACGCCTGCACCGCCCTGGGGCGGCGCCTCGAACGGAGCCGCTGCCCCAGGGGCGTCACACGCCGGTTTCCGTCAGTCCGGCAGCCGGAGCAGGATCGGCTTGCCGTCCAGATCCGTTTGCAGGGAACCGAACCCGGTCGGTGAGGCAGACACGAGGGGTCGGCCTTTCGAAGGGGCCACCACCACTCGCCCGAGATAGAAGGAGAACCACTCCGCCGGGGGTTCGTCGAAGGCGATCGCGCCGCTGAGTACCCCTCTCAGGAGCCAGCCCGGCCCTTCGCACCCGAGGAAGCAGACGGCGGTCATCTCTCGACGGCCCCATGCGGTCTCCGCCTCGATCTCGCACCGCAGTTCCGCACCGAAGCGTCCGTCCCGTTCCAGGAACCTGTTCTTCGGGTTGGATGTGTTCGACAGCAGCTTCGTACGGGCCCGGTCCCACGCGCCGGACCGCATCGCGTGGAACGCTTGCAACTGCAGGCCGCAGGAATCCCGCAGCACGGTGACCGACACGAGGTCGGAAGACGCTCTCGTGGCACCGAGCTGAACCTCGATGCCGTCCTCGTCGGGAATCAGCAATCCACCGAGATCGATGAGTCGTGTCGACTGCCAACCGTTCTCACGCACGTCCCAGGGCCCGGTGTCGACCCCCCTCACCATCGGACGGTGCGGATCACCGGTCCGACGGGGTTCTCCGGGAATTTCCTCGACAGAACTAGGGGTGTCACCCATTCCATCCCTTTCTGACGATCATCCGCAGCCGTTCCCGCGCGGTCGGCGCTGAATGCTTCCTGTACTTACTCGGACTTGGCGAATTGGCGACTTGACGATGCGTTCGACGTCGAGTCCGGACGGACCCGGGCGTGCCCGCGCTACCGGTCCGCCCGGTACGCCGCCACCACGGTGGGCAGGAGGCCCGGGAAGCGCTGTTCCAGGTCGGCCGCGCGGAGGGTGGTGAGGCGGCGGTTGGCCTCCTCGCGGTGGCGGATCACGCCCGCTTCGCGGAGGACCTTGAAGTGGTGGCTGAGGGTGGAGGGGGCGACGTCGACCGGGAAGGTGCCGCAGGCGCGTTCGGGTTCGTCGCTGAGGGTCTCCACGATGGTCATCCGGGTCGGGTCGGAGAGGGCGTGCAGGACGTCCAGCAGGTCGATGTCGGCGGTGGCGGGGTAGTGGGGCGCCTCGCGGCGGCGGGCGGCACGAGGCACGGGGTCTCCTCCGGCGATGTTCGACAGGTGTCGAAGTTTCGTGGTACCAGTGGTAGTAATTCGACGTTCGTAGAACATCGTAACCGCGACCGCTCCAGGGGGACCACCATGCGCGCACTCGTCATGACCGAAGCCGGCGGCGCCGAGCACAGCCACGTCCGCGAGCTCGAAGCGCCGCAGCCCGGCCCCGGACAGGTCGCAATCGGGGTCGCCTACGCCGGGCTCAACTTCGTGGACGTGATGGCCCGCCGCGGCGACGCCGGCTACGCCGCCGCCTGGCCCCACCACCCCGGCCGGGAGGTGGCCGGCACCGTGCTGGCCCTCGGCGAGGGCGTCACCAAGCCCGCCGTCGGCACCCCCGTGGTGGCCGCCACCCGCGGCGGCGGCCTCGCCGAGGTCGTGGTCGCCGACGCGGAGCTCACCGTCCCCGTCCCGGACGGCGTGCCGCTGGACGTCGCCGCCACCGCGCCCCTCGGCCTGGCCACCGCGCTGCTGCTGCTCACCGACGCCGGACGCTTCGTCCCCGGCGAGAGCGTCCTGGTCCACTCGGCGGGCGGCGGCATCGGCACCGCCGTCGCCCGTCTGCTGCCGCTGCTCGGCGGCGGGCGCCTGCTGGGCACCGTCGGCCGCCCGGAGAAGGCCGCGGGCGCCCGGCGGCACGGCTACGACGCGGTGCACGTCCGGGGCGCGGGCCTCGCCGAGGAGGTGCGGGCGGCGAACGGCGGGCGCGGCGTCGACCTCGTCCTCGATCCGCTGGGGGCCACCGCGCTCGACCTCGACCTCGATCTGCTCGCGCCGGGCGGCCGGATCGTCCTGTTCGGCAACGCGAGCGGGGCGGGCCCCGCGCCGCTGCCGCCGCTCCCCCGGCTGCTGGGGGCCAACGCCACGCTCACCGGGTTCAGCCACGGCGGGCTGCTCGTCCAGGCCCCCGCGAAGGTCGCCGACGCCGTCCGCCGCGCCCTCGACCTGCTGGCCACCGGGGCGCTCACCACCCCGGTGACGGTCCTCCCGGACCTCGTCGACGTCCCCGCCGCCCACGACCTGCTGGCCGCCGGGCGCGGCGAGGGCAAGTACGTCGTCGCGCTGAATCCCTGACCGGAGAGCCCCGGAGAGCCCGGCCTCGGACCCTTCGCGATCAGGTCGCCGCGATCACCGTGACCAGCGCGACCAGGCCCGCCAGGGTCGGGGCGATGACCCACCAGCACCAGGTGGTCCGCAGTTCGCCGGCCGCCGAGGGCTTGTGGGCGTTGCGCTCGGCCTGCTCCTGGAGGGTGGTGACCACGGCGTCGGACCAGGCGCGGGTGGGGTCGAGCCGGTCCGGGCGGGCGGTCTTGCCGGCCGGCCGGGCCGGGAGGTGCGGGTCGCCCGCGGCGGCGGCGCGGCCGGCCCGGCGGGTGGCCTTCTTGCGCTGGCGGATCGAGACCGGGATCGCCCAGACCTGGAACTTGCGTCCGGCGGCGAAGAGTTCGACCGAGTAGCCGGCCTTGAGCCCCTCGACCGTGGCCCAGGGCGCGACGATCGTGCGCAGCGGGTTGCGGACGAGCAGCCGACGGTCGTTGGCCCGCACCACCGGCCGCAGGGTGTAGGCGATCACCGGGAAGGCGAAGACGGGCGCGGCGGCGAGGGCGACCCACGGGGTCGAGCCGGTGCCGGACACCACGGCGTCGATGATCAGCCAGGCGGCGACGGCGAGCATCATGACGCCCGCGATGACGCTGGGGACGGAGCGGTACACGCGGTCGGCGTACACGGGCTCGTCGGCGGCGGAACCCTGGTGGGGTGTCCGGTCGGATTCGGTCATGCCGTCGATTCTGCCCCAGGCCCGCGGCCGTCCCCAATGGCGACCCGGGCACGGGACGGTCACGAATGACCGCCCCGCGAAAGCCCCGCGACGGCCCCGCAGCCGTCCCGCAGCCGTCCCGCCGCCGCCCGGCAACAGCACCGCGACGGCCCCGCCACGGCCCCGACGGCCCCGCCGCCGCCCGCGTCAGCCGGTGCGCCGCCGCAGGGTGGCGGCGGCGAGGCCGAGCGCGAGCAGCGCGCTGCCCGCCACCACCGCGAGGTCGGCCAGGACGCGCCCGCTCACGCCGCCGTGCGCCGCGGTGCGGCCCATCGCGTCGACGGCGTAGGAGAGCGGCAGCACGTCGGAGACCCAGCGCAGCACGGGCGCCATCCCGGCGCGGGGCACGAACAGCCCGCAGAGCAGGAGTTGGGGCAGCAGGACGGCGGGCAGGAACTGGACGGCCTGGAACTCGGTGGCGGCGAACGCGGAGACCAGCAGGCCGAGCGCCGTGCCGAGCAGCCCGTCGGCGACCGCGACGGCGAACAGCATCCAGGTCGGCCCGGCGACGTCGAGGCCGAGCACGCCGAGGGTGAGGGCGGAGGCGAGCGCGGCCTGGACCAGGGCGACGGCGCCGAAGGCGAGCGCGTAGCCGAGCAGCAGGTCGGGCTTGCCGAGCGGCATGGTGAGCAGGCGCTCCAGGGTGCCGCCGGTGCGTTCGCGGAGCATCGCGACCGAGGTGACCAGGAACATCACCAGCAGCGGGAAGACGCCGAGCAGCTCGGGGCCGATCCGGTCGAAGGTGCCGGGCTGCCCGTCGTACATGTACCTGAGCAGGACGAGCAGCAGGCAGGGCACCAGCAGCAGCATGGCCGCGGTGCGCGGGTCGTGCCGCAGTTGGGCCAGCACGCGGCCGGCGGTGGCGAGGGTGCGGCGGGCGGCGGGGTTCACCGGGGGTCCTCCGGTCCGGTCCGGACGAGGGTGAGGAAGGCGTTCTCGACGTCGGCCGCGCCGGTGGCGGCGAGCAGCGCGGCGGGGGTGTCGTGGGCGAGCAGGCGGCCCTCGCGCATCAGCAGCAGGCGGTCGCAGCGGGTGGCCTCGTCCATGACGTGGCTGGAGACCAGCAGGGTGGCGCCGTCCGCGGCGAGGCCCCGGAACAGCTCCCACAGCTCCTGCCGCAGGACGGGGTCGAGGCCGACGGTGGGTTCGTCCAGGACCAGCAGTTCGGGGTGGCCGAGCAGCGCGGCGGCGAGCGAGACCCGGGCGCGCTGGCCGCCGGAGAGCCGGGCGGCGGGGGTGCGGCGGTGGGCGTCCAGGCCGACCTGGGCGATCACCCGGGCCGGGTCGCCGGGCGGGGCGCCGAGGACGGCGGCGAAGTAGTCGAGGTTCTCCCCGACCGTCAGGTCGCCGTACACGGACGGGGCCTGGGTGACGTACCCGACCCGGTCCCGCAGCGCGGCGGACCCGGCCGGGCGGCCGAGCACCGTGACCGTCCCGGCCGCGGTGCGCTGCACGCCGACGACGCTGCGCAGCAGGGTGGTCTTCCCGCAGCCGCTGGGCCCGAGCAGCCCGGTGACGCTGCCGCGGGCGACCTCCAGGTCCAGCCCCGGCAGCACGGTGGTCGCGCCGCGGCGCACCACCAGCCCCTCGACCCTGATCGCGGGGCCGTCGACCGGCCCCGCCGAAGAATTCATCATGTGATGAGTTTCCTGTCGCGCACCATCCCCGTCAAGCCCCCGTCAAGCCCCTGCGGAGGCCCCGCCCACCGGCCCCGCTCGGAGCCCGGCGAAGGCCCCGCCCGGCCCCCGGCGGACGGCCGCTCCCCGACCCCGCCCGGCCCGACGGCGACCCGGAACGGACCGCGTGCTCCCCCCTTGACAGCCCGCCGATAAGCGGTACGGCCGGGACACCCCGGTTCGGTACGATTGCGTCGGCCGGACGGCAGCCGAAACGCCCCGCACCGGCCCCTCTGAACCCGTTGAACCCGTCCGCGGCCGCCTCCCGGGGTGCCCGCCGGAGAGCATGGGAGTTCCCCAGGATGACTCGGCAGTTGATCACCAGCGCGCTTCCCTACATCAACGGGATCAAGCACCTGGGCAACATGGTCGGGTCGATGCTCCCGGCGGACGTCTACTCCCGGTACCTGCGCCAGCGCGGCCACGAGGTGCTGTACATCTGCGCGACCGACGAGCACGGCACCCCCGCCGAGCTGGCCGCCCAGGAGGCCGGGCTGCCGGTGGCCGAGTTCTGCGCCCGGGCGCACGACCAGCAGAAGGCGATCTACGACGGCTTCCAGCTGTCCTTCGACTACTTCGGCCGCTCCTCCTCGCCGCAGAACCGCGAGATCACCCAGGAGATCGCCCGCGAGCTGCACGCCAACGGCTTCATCGAGGAGCGGGCGATCCGCCAGGTGTACTCGGTGGCCGACGGCCGCTTCCTGCCGGACCGCTACATCGTCGGCACCTGCCCGCACTGCGGCTACGACAAGGCCCGCGGCGACCAGTGCGAGAACTGCACCCGCGTGCTGGACCCGACCGACCTGCTGGAGCCGCGCTCGGCGATCAGCGGCAGCTCCGAGCTGGAGGTGCGCGAGACCAAGCACCTGTTCCTGCTCCAGTCGAAGCTGACCGACGAGGTGGAGTCCTGGATCGCCGCCAACGGCGACAACTGGCCGGTGCTGGCCTCCTCGATCGCCCGCAAGTGGCTGACCGAGGGCCTCCAGGACCGCGCGATCACCCGCGACCTGGAGTGGGGCGTCCCCGTCCCGGCCGACACCTGGCCCGAACTGGCCGCCGAGGGCAAGGTGTTCTACGTCTGGTTCGACGCCCCGATCGAGTACATCGGCGCCACCAAGGAGTGGGCGGACGCCACCGGCGGCGACTGGCGCTCCTGGTGGTACGAGGCGGACGACACCGTCCGGTACACCGAGTTCATGGCCAAGGACAACGTCCCGTTCCACACCGTGATGTTCCCGGCCACCATCCTCGGCTCGCGCAAGCCGTGGAAGAAGGTCGACTACGTCAAGGCGTTCAACTGGCTGACGTACTACGGCGGGAAGTTCTCCACCAGCCAGAAGCTCGGCATCTTCACCGACGTCGCGCTCGAACTGCTGCCGGCCGACTACTGGCGCTACTACCTGATGGCGAACGCCCCGGAGTCCGACGACTCCAGCTTCACCTGGGACCTGTTCGCGGCCACCGTCAACAAGGACCTCGCCGACACCCTGGGCAACTTCGTCAACCGGGTGCTCTCCTTCAGCCGCAAGCGCTTCGGCGACGAGGTCCCGGCCGGCGCGGCGAACGGCGCGGCGGAGGAGCAGTTGGGCGGGCAGATCGCCGAGCTGCTGGCCGAGTACGAGACCCAGCTCGACGCGCTGAACTTCCGCAAGGCCGCGCAGGCGCTGCGCGCGCTCTGGTCGGCGGGCAACGCGTACCTGGACGTCACGGCGCCCTGGACGGAGATCAAGACCGACCCGGAGGCGGCCGCCCGCACCCTGCGCACCGCGATCAACCTGATCCACCTGTACGCGGTGGTCTCCGAGCCGTTCATCCCGGCCGCGGCCAAGGCGATCCGCGAGTCCTTCGCGCTGGAGGGCGACACCCGCACCTGGGTGACCGCGGACGAGGCCCGCGCGCTGTCGTCCGTCCCGGCCGGGACGGGCTTCACCGTCCCGCCGGTGCTGTTCGCCAAGATCACCGACGAGGACCTGGCCGCCTGGACCGAGCGCTTCGGCGGCGGCCAGGGCTGACCAGCCCCTCCTCAGCCCGTCAGGTACCCCTGGACGGTGCGGCCCAGCAGCGGGGCCAGCACCTCCGGGGGTGCCGAGGCGAGCGGCTCGACCGCGATCACGTACCGGGCCATCGCCAGCCCGACGACCTGCGACATCACCAGCTCGACCCGCAGCTCCGGCTCCGGCACGTCGAGCCGGTCCGCGACCCGGGCGACCAGCTCGGTCACCATGAAGCCGCGCATCAGCGCCGCGACCTCCTCGCTGGCGGCGGCCGTCCGCACCAGCGCCAGCAGCCGCTCCCGCACGGCGGGCTGCTCCCAGAGCGCCAGCACGAAGCCCGCCACCCGCTCGCCGACCGTCGCCGGGTCGCCCGCGAACACCTGCTCCACCACCGTGCGCGGGTCGAACGGGAACTCCAGCGCCGCCGCGAACAGCCGGTCCTTGCTGCCGAAGTAGTGGTGCAGCAGCGCCGGGTCCACCCCCGCGGCCCGGGCGATCGCCCGCATGCTGGCCTTCTGGTAGCCGCGCGCCGCGAACTCCGTCCGGGCCGCCGCCAGCACCGCCCCCGGGTGTCCTCGCCCCCGGGCCGCCGCCCCCGCGCCTTCGTGCCGCCGTCCATCCCGCCATTGTCCCCGGGGCGGCGCGGGGCCGGGGACGCCGCCCGCGCCGGGAGCGGGCACATTTCGGTCAGGACTCGAAACCGACCCGCCCTACCGCCTGCCTACGCGCGTAGATATGCTGCTCTGGTGACTATGTCCACTCTTGCAGCCAACGCCCCCGGCGCCGCGGGCGGCGGTCTCGCGGACGTCGCGGCGTCCGAGGCCACCTTGCGCCGTTTCCTGCACGGCCTGCCCGGGGTCGATCAGGTCGGTCTGGAGTCGCGGGCGGCGGGCCTCGGCACGCGGTCGATCAAGACCACCGCCAAGGCCTTCGCCATCGACCTCGCCATCTCGATGATCGACCTGACCACCCTGGAGGGCGCGGACACCGTCGGCAAGGTCCGCTCGCTGTGCGCGAAGGGCCTCAGCCCGGACCCGTCCGACCGCTCCACCCCGCGGGTCGCGGCGATCTGCGTGTACCCGGACATGGTGGCCACCGCGAAGGAGGCGCTGCGCGGCAGCGGCGTCCAGGTCGCCTCGGTGGCCACCGCCTTCCCGTCCGGCCGGGCCGGCCTGCCGGTGAAGCTGGCGGACACCGCGGAGGCGGTCGCCGCCGGCGCGGACGAGATCGACATGGTGATCGACCGGGGCGCCTTCCTCTCCGGCCGCTACCTGGAGGTCTTCGAGACGATCCGCGCGGTCAAGGCGGCCTGCGCGCGCCCGGACGGCAGCGCGGCCCACCTCAAGGTGATCTTCGAGACCGGCGAGCTGCAGACGTACGACAACGTCCGCCGGGCGTCCTGGCTGGCGATGATCGCCGGCGCGGACTTCATCAAGACCTCCACCGGCAAGGTCGCGGTGAACGCGACCCCGCCGGTGACGCTGCTGATGCTGGAGGCGGTGCGGGACTTCCGCGCGGCGACCGGCGTGCAGATCGGCGTGAAGCCGGCCGGTGGCATCCGCACCACCAAGGACGCGATGAAGTACCTGGTGATGGTGAACGAGACGCTCGGCGACGACTGGCTGAGCCCGCACTGGTTCCGGTTCGGCGCCTCCAGCCTGCTGAACGACCTGCTGATGCAGCGCCAGAAGCTGAGCACCGGCCGGTACTCCGGTCCCGACTACGTGACGGTGGACTGAGGACGATGTCGAAGACCAAGAAGACCCGGCCCGAGACCGGAACCCCGACCCCGGCGGCCTCGAACCCGGCGGCCTCGAACCCGGCGACCGCAGCCGCGACCCCGGCCGAGCAGCCGCCCGCCCGCCGCTCCGGCCTGTTCGCGTACGCCCCGGCCCCCGAGTCCCCGGCCGCCGCGGGTGAGATCGCCACCGGCTACGGCCACTTCATCGGCGGCGAGTTCGTCGACTCCTCCGGCTCGGAGGCGCTGAAGACCGTCAACCCGGCGACCGAGCAGGTGCTGGCCGAGTTCGCCCAGGGCACCCCGGAGGACGTGGACCGCGCGGTCGCGGCGGCCCGGAAGGCGTTCGCCGACTGGTCGGCGCTGCCGGGCAGCGAGCGCGCCAAGTACCTGTTCCGGATCGCCCGGATCATCCAGGAGCGCAGCCGCGAACTGGCGGTGCTGGAGACGATCGACAACGGCAAGCCGATCCGCGAGACCCGCGACGTCGACCTGCCGCTGGTCGCCGCGCACTTCTTCTACTACGCGGGCTGGGCCGACAAGCTCGACCACGCGGGCTGGGGCCGCAACCCGCGCCCGCTGGGCGTGGCCGCGCAGGTCATCCCGTGGAACTTCCCGCTGCTGATGCTGGCCTGGAAGGTCGCCCCGGCGCTGGCCACCGGCAACACGGTGGTGCTCAAGCCCGCCGAGACCACCCCGCTGACCGCGCTGCGCTTCGCCGAGATCTGCCGCCAGGCGGGCCTGCCGAAGGGCGTGGTGAACATCGTCACCGGCGACGGCCGCACCGGCGCCGCGCTGACCGCGCACGAGGGCGTCGACAAGGTCGCCTTCACCGGTTCCACCCCGGTGGGCCGGGCGATCGCCAAGCAGGTCGCGGGCACCCGCAAGAAGCTCTCGCTGGAGCTCGGCGGCAAGGCCGCCAACATCGTGTTCGACGACGCGCCGCTGGACCAGGCGGTCGAGGGCATCGTCGACGGCATCTTCTTCAACCAGGGCCACGTGTGCTGCGCGGGCAGCCGCCTGCTGGTGCAGGAGTCGGTGCAGGACGAGCTGCTGGACGCGCTCAAGCGCCGGATGGGCACCCTGCGGGTCGGCGACCCGCTGGACAAGAACACCGACGTCGGCGCGATCAACTCGGCCGAGCAGCTGGCCCGGATCACCGAGCTGGCCGCGGCGGGCGAGCAGGAGGGCGCCGAGCGCTGGGCCCCGGAGTGCGAACTCCCGGGCGCGGGCTACTGGTTCCGCCCGACCCTGTTCACCGGCGTCTCGCAGGCCCACCGGATCGCCCGCGAGGAGGTCTTCGGCCCGGTGCTGTCGGTGCTGACCTTCCGCACCCCCGCGGAGGCGGTGGAGAAGGCCAACAACACCCCGTACGGCCTGTCCGCCGGCATCTGGACGGAGAAGGGCTCGCGCATCCTGTGGATGGCGAACCGGCTCCGGGCGGGCGTGGTGTGGGCGAACACCTTCAACAAGTTCGACCCGACCTCGCCGTTCGGCGGGTACAAGGAGTCCGGTTACGGCCGCGAGGGCGGCCGCCACGGTCTGGAGGCGTACCTCGATGTCTGAGCAGACTGTCCGACTGGACATCTTCAAGACCTACAAGCTGTACGTCGGCGGGAAGTTCCCGCGCTCGGAGAGCGGGCGGGTGTACGAGGTGACGGACACGGAGGACGCCTGGCTGGCGAACGCGCCGCTGGGCACCCGCAAGGACGCCCGGGACGCCGTGCTGGCGGCCCGCGCGGCGGTGAAGGGCTGGTCGGGCACCACCGCGTACAACCGCGGGCAGGTGCTGTACCGGGTGGCCGAGATGCTGGAGGGCCGCCGGGAGCAGTTCGCCGCCGAGGTGGCGGCGGCCGAGGGCGTGAGCGCCGGGCGGGCGGCGGCGCTGGTGGGCGCGGCGGTCGACCGCTGGGTCTGGTACGCGGGCTGGACCGACAAGGTCGCGCAGGTCGCGGGCGGCGCCAACCCGGTGGCCGGGCCGTTCTTCAACCTGTCCACCCCGGAGCCGACCGGCGTGGTCGGCGTCCTGGCGCCGCAGGCCGGTACCGGCTTCTCGCTGCTGGGCCTGGTCTCGGTGATCGCCCCGGCGATCGCCACCGGCAACACCGTGGTGGTCGCGGCGGCCGAGCGGGCCCCGCTGCCGGCGCTGTCGCTGGGCGAGGTGCTGGCCACCTCGGACGTGCCGGGCGGCGTGGTCAACCTGCTCTCCGGCCGCACCGCGGACCTCGCCCCGACGCTGGCCTCCCACCAGGACGTCAACGCGCTCGACCTGGCCGGGGCGATCGCCCCGGACGGGCCCGGCGCGGCGGCGGCGCTGGAGGAGTCGGCGGCGGATACATTGAAGCGAGTGGTCCGACCGGCCGCCGACCCGTCCGCCGAGGACTGGACGGCCGAGCCCGGCACCGGGCGGCTGCTCTCCTTCCTGGAGACGAAGACGGTCTGGCACCCGATGGGCATCTAGCCCCCGGCCGACCGGCCAACTCCACACAGACCGGCCGTCCTCAGTGCCCTACCCCCCCCGGGGCCCGGGCGGCCGTGACGGGCCCGCACTTCTCCCCCCCCTGGTGCGGGCCCGTCCCCATGCCCGCACGCTGCGTGACGGGGCCGACCGGCGGGTTCCGAGCTGCCCCTCCGATGCCTCAGACTGGTTTCCCGTGAGTGACACCCCGCTGAACCGCCGCCCGATATCCCGCGTCATCCTGCTGTCGGGCCCCTCGGGGTCGGGGAAGTCCTCGCTGGCCGAGCGCAGCGGGCTCCCGGTCCTGCAACTGGACGACTTCTACAAGGACGGCGACGACCCGACGCTGCCGCAGCTGCCGGACGGCGGCGGGACGGACTGGGACTCGCCGCTGTCCTGGCACGCGGAGCAGGCGCTGGCGGCGATCCGGGCGCTGGTCTTCGAGGGCCGGGCCGAGGTGCCGGTGTACTCGATCCCGGACAACGGCCGGGCGGGCAGCCGCCTGCTGGAGCTGGACGGCGCGGCGGGCTTCGTCGCGGAGGGGATCTTCGCCGCCGAGCTGGTGCGCCGGTGCGCGGCCGAGGGCCTGCTGGGCGACGCGCTGTGCCTGCGCAACAAGCCGGCCACGACGGCCTGGCGGCGGTTCCGGCGGGACGTCCGGGAGGGCCGCAAGTCGGTGCCGTACCTGGTGCGCCGGGGCCTGCGGCTGATGCGGGCCGAGCGCGGCATCGTGGCCCGGCAGGTGGAGCTGGGCTCGTACGCCTGCTCGGGCCTGGAGGCGGGCCGGCGGATCGCCGCGGTGGCCCGGCAGCTGCCCGCCGAACTGGTCTGAGCGGCCCCCGGCAGTAGGACGACGGGAGCGGGCGGGGCCCCGGTGCCGTTTCCCCCGCACCGGGGCCCCGCCCGTTCCGTCCGGGTCCGGGACTTCCCCCCGCGGCCGTCTCCCCCGAGTCGGCCGCCGCGTCCCGTGCCCTTCCCCCCTGTTCCCCCTCTTTCCCCCCGCTGCCCGTCCCCCGACGGGAGTCCTGTGCGCCGTGCGCGGCTCAGCGGCCGGCGCGGCTCAGCGGCCGGCGCGGCTCAGGCGACCAGCTCGCCGAAGGCGTGCACGGTGTCGCCGGAGCGGTTGAGCTGCTCGTCCTCGCGCATCCGGCGCAGCGCGCGCCAGATGGAGCTCTTCACGGTGCCGACGCTGATGCCGAGGATGTCGGCGATCTCCGGGTCGGTGCGGCCCTCGTAGTAGCGCAGCACGAGCATGGTGCGCTGGTTCTCGGGCAGCTTGGCGAGCGCCTGCCAGAGCACGGCGCGCAGCTCGGTGCCGCCCATCGCGTCGGTGTCGCCGGCGTGCTCGGGGAGTTCCTCGGTCGGGTACTCGTTGACCTTGCGGCGGCGCCAGGCGGAGATGTGCAGGTTGGTCATGGTGCGGCGGAGGTACCCGCCGACGGCGGCCTTGTCGGTGATCCGGCCCCAGGCGCGGTAGGTGGAGAAGAGCGCGCTCTGCAGCAGGTCCTCGGCCTCGTAGCGGTCGCCGGTGAGGTGGTAGGCGGTGGCGTACAGGGAGGCGCGGCGCTCGCGGACGTACGCGGTGAACTCGGCGATGTCGCGCGCCTCGTCCGCCTCGGCGGCCGGGTGCTCCCCCTGCGCGCCCCCCTGGTCGGCCTGCTCACCCCGGAAGGTCTGCGGCGCGAGCCGCAGCGTCCGGCCCGCCACCGGGTTCCCGGTCCGGTGGTGGACGGTGTCCCCGCTCCTGGTCCCCACGACCGGGCGACGGGTCCCGGCGTTGTGCGCGCACCCCCGGACGAGCACGGTGCCGGCGTTCTCCTCCTCGTGCCGCGGCCGGTTGGCGCCGAGGACGGCGGAACGCGGCCCGGCGTTTCGGGTCGTCAGCGTTGCGGTCATCGGGCACCCCCATGGTCGGTACGAGCGGATCTGCGCCGCCGCGGCTCCGGGCGTCGGCCCGGCGCCGTTCTGCGGCGACGAGGAAAATCCTGCCGTCCGCGCGTCATGGCGGTGTCCGCCGACTGTCACAGGGCTGTCACAAGGAGGGCGGTCCGTGACGGTCGGGCGCCCCGCGAATCCGGACGCCGGAGCCGCGCGGTCCGGTTCCCGGTGCGCCGGGGGTCACCCGGGTGGGTGCTTCCGGAGGCGGGGTGGGACACAATGACCCCCGTGTCTTTCCTGCTTCTGATCGAGGACGACGACGCCATTCGCACCGGCCTCGAACTCGCCCTCACCCGCCAGGGTCACCGGGTGGCCGCCGCCGCGTCCGGCGAGGACGGCCTGCGCCTGTTCAAGGAGCAGCGCCCGGACCTGATCGTGCTCGACGTGATGCTGCCCGGCATCGACGGCTTCGAGGTGTGCCGGCGCATCCGCCGCACCGACCAGCTGCCGATCATCCTGCTGACCGCGCGCTCCGACGACATCGACGTGGTGGTCGGCCTGGAGTCCGGCGCCGACGACTACGTGGTGAAGCCGGTGCAGCCCCGGGTGCTGGACGCCCGGATTCGCGCGGTGCTGCGCCGCGGCGAGCGGGAGAACTCGGACTCGGCGGCGTACGGCGGCCTGGTGATCGACCGTTCGGCGATGACCGTCACCAAGGACGGCCAGGACCTCCAGCTGACCCCGACCGAGCTGCGGCTGCTGCTGGAGCTGAGCCGCCGCCCCGGGCAGGCGCTCTCCCGCCAGCAGCTGCTGCGGCTGGTGTGGGAGCACGACTACCTGGGCGACTCCCGGCTGGTGGACGCCTGCGTGCAGCGGCTGCGGGCGAAGGTCGAGGACGTGCCCTCCGCGCCGACCCTGATCCGGACCGTCCGCGGCGTCGGCTACCGGCTCGACCCCCCGCGCGTGACACTTCCCCTCCGACTGGTGAGCCCTTCGTGACCGACCATCAGACCGCGCCGCGCCGGGCCCGTTCGGCGTCCTGGCGGCGGCTCAGTTCGCTGCGGGTCCGGCTGATCGCGGTGTTCGCCGCGGTCGCGCTGGTCACCGCCGTCTCCGCGTCCGGCATCGCCTACTGGCTGAACCGCGACGCGGTGCTCAAGCGCGCCCAGGACACCGCGCTGAACGACTTCCGCGGTTCGCTGACCCGGAACGTCTCGCAGCTGCCGCTGCACCCGTCCTGCGCGGACCTGCGGGCGCTGGCGGTGCAGGTGGCCAGCTCCGGGCTGGCGTACGACGTGGTGGTGGTGGACGACTCGGTGCCGGACTGCACCGCGTCCTCCGACCCGATCGCGTTCGGCCTGCGCCAGGTGCCGGCCGCGCTGCTCACCGCGGTGAACAAGCCGCGCGAGACCGGCCCCGGCAACCCGTACCAGTACCACCTGTACTGGCAGCGGGTGAACCTGGCCGGGCCGTACGTGGTCGGCGGGACGAAGGTGGTGCCGGGCGGGCCGACCGCCTACATGTTCAAGTCGCTGCAGAACGAGCGGGCCGACCTGAACACCCTGGGCGTCTCGTTGGCGATCGCCACCCTGCTGGCCCTGGTCGGCTCGGCGCTGCTCGCCCAGGCCGCCTCGGCGACCGTGCTGCGGCCGGTGCGCCGGCTCGGGGACGCCGCCCGGCGGCTCGGCGAGGGCGAGCTGGACACCCGGCTCGACGTCGAGGGAAACGACGAACTCGCCGACCTGGCACGGACGTTCAACCGCACTGCGGAGTCGCTGTCGGAGCAGGTCGCGGAGCTGAGCGCGCGCGAGGCGCAGTCCCGCCGGTTCGTCGCCGACATGTCGCACGAGCTGCGCACCCCGCTGACCGCGATGACCGCCGTCACCGACATCCTGGAGGACGAGGCCGACGTCCTCGACCCGATGATCGAGCCGGCCGTGCGGATCGTGGTCTCCGAGACCCGCCGGCTCTCCGGCCTGGTGGAGAACCTGATGGAGGTGACCCGGTTCGACGCGGGCACCGCCAAGCTGGTCGCCGACGAGGTCGACATGGCCGACCTGATCATGTCCTGCATCGACGGCCGGGCCTGGTACGACGCGGTCGAACTGGACGCGCCGCGCGGCATCCTGGCCGTGGTCGACCCGCGCCGCCTGGACGTGGTGTTCGCCAACCTGATCGGCAACGCGCTCAAGCACGGCGGCTCCCCGGTGAAGGTGAAGGTCCGCCAGGACGACGAGGCGCACACCGTGGTGGTGTCGGTCTCCGACGGCGGCCCCGGCATCCCGGAGGACGTGCTGCCGCACGTCTTCGACCGCTTCTACAAGGCCGACAAGGGCCGGGCCCGCTCCGAGGGCAGCGGCCTGGGCCTGTCCATCGCCGAGGCCAACGCCCGCATCCACGGCGGCGACATCACCGCCGCCAACAACCCGGACGGCCCCGGCGCGGTCTTCACCCTCACCCTGCCGCTCACCCAGCCGCCCGCACCCGGGCCGGAGGACCTGCGATGACCGCCCGCCGACTCCCGCTGCTGGCGCTCGGCGCCCTGCTCGCCACCGCCCTGCTGACCGGGTGCGGCATCCGCCCCACCGCCGTCCCGGTCGACGCCGGGGCCCCGGCCAGCCGCACCGCCTGCCCGAACGAGGTCACCGTCCCCCTCGCCCCGGACAGCGCCTCCCCCATCCCCTCCCCGTCCAGTCCCCCGAAACCGAGCCCCACCCCGACGACCGCTGCCACCACGTCCCCCTCCGCCCTGGCCCCGGCCTCGCCCACGACGGGCGGGGTGTTCGGCGCGCCATCCCCCAATCACTGCCCCTGACCGCCCGGCCGGAGAACGACCTCACCGGACTGGCCGCCTCGGCCCACGACCCGCCGAGGCCGACCGGGGCGACGGCTCCGGTCGCCGGGGACCACCGCCCTCAGAAGGCTTTTTCACGATCGCGTCACGAGATTCCAGGATGTCAGGGAATATAACCTGGATGCCAATCCAGACTCTCCACTGCAGCCAATTCACTGCACTCAAGGAAGGCCATCAATCGAACCATTTCCGACGGTGAATCGTAGGAAATATGACGTGACTCCACGTGGCCGTCTTCCAGGTATTCGAAAATCAGCGCCCCACTCTGGAACGCCGAGATAGACCGTGAATCTTCGTCTTCACAAATGGAGACATTTGGATGTTCGACGTCGATCGGAATATCCAACTCTCCCACAAGGAGAGCAATGACTGATTCACTCCCCTTTTCCATTTTTCCACCTTTTTGGGTGACGGTGGAAGTCATCAGCACCTCGTCTCAGTTTGGCGGTGCGCCATTGAGGATCGCCCACTCCGCATACCCTCCCGGACCCGCCAGGATGGAGCAAGCTCTACCAGACGGAGCCAGGCCGGCGTTGAGGCTCGGTGGCCAGCCCCCCCCCCGTTACCGTCTTCGTGGCTCCGCAATGGGGTCACCGGCCTTCGGGTCCGGCATGACTTCCCCCCCTTGTTGTCCATGATCCGAGGGGTGGTGTCACCGCGCCCGAAGGCATCGACGGACCGCTGATGAGGGGCTTGAGCACCGGCTTCACCCCGGGCCGGAAGAGCTCTCCGTAACGTGGATGTGGCAGCTCGGTGCCCAGGCAAGGCCGGACGAGAAGTGTGACGGAGGGGCCTGCACGTGATCGACACCGGCGACATCGACGTCTTCCTCGGCCTGGACGTCGGCAAGGGCGAACACCACGCCACAGCCGTCACCCCGGCCGGGAAGAAGGCGTTCGACAAGCGTCTGCCCAACACCGAGCCCAAGCTCCGCGAGCTGTTCGCCAAGCTGCAGGCCAAGCACGGGACGGTGCTGGTCGTGGTCGACCAGCCGGCCTCGATCGGCGCTCTGCCGCTTGCGGTCGCGCGGGCCATGGGCTGCCCGGTCGCCTACCTGCCGGGGCTGACGATGCGGCGGATCGCCGATCTCTATCCGGGCGAGGCGAAGACCGACGCGAGAGACGCGTTCATCATCGCGGACGCGGCCCGGGCGATGCCGCACACGCTGCGGGCCATCGACGGCGAGGACGAGACGATCGCCGAACTGGAGATGATCGTCGGGTTCGACGACGATTTGGCCGGCGAGGCGACCAGGGTCGCAAACCGGCTCCACGGCCTGCTGACCCAGATCCACCCGTCGCTGGAACGGGTGCTGGGGCCGCAGTTGCAGCACCCGGCCGTCCTAGCCCTGCTGGAGCGGTCCGGCTCACCGGCACAGATACACAAGGCGGGCCGTCGGCGGCTGGTCACGCTGCTGCGGCCGAAGGCGCCGAGGATGGCCGAGCGGCTGGTCGAGGAGATCTTCGCCGCGCTGGACGAGCAGACGGTCGTCGTTCCGGGGACCGAGGCGGCCGCGCTGATCGTCCCGAGCCTGGCCGGATCCCTGGCTGCCGTCCTCGACCAGCGCAAACTGCTGGCCGAGCGGATCGAGGAACTCCTGGAGGACCACCCCCTGTCGAAGGTCCTGACCTCGATGCCGGG
Source organism: Kitasatospora fiedleri (assembly GCF_948472415.1). NCBI lineage: Bacteria > Bacillati > Actinomycetota > Actinomycetes > Kitasatosporales > Streptomycetaceae > Kitasatospora > Kitasatospora fiedleri. The sequence continues at coordinate 3,028,218 of NZ_OX419519.1, forward strand.
AGTCGGCGTCAGGACCGGAGCCCGGATCCTGATCGAGGTCGGCGACGGCAGCACGTTCCCGACCGCCGGCCACCTCGCCGCCTACGCAGGCCTCGCCCCGGCGACCCGGAGCTCGGGGTCCTCGATCCGCGGCGAACAGCCCTCCAGGAGAGGGAACAAGCAGCTCAAACGGGCCTTCTTCCTCTCCGCGTTCGCGGCCCTGGGCGACCCGGCATCGCGGGCCTACTACGACAAGAAGATCACCCAGGGCAAGCACCACACCCAGGCCCTGCTCTGTCTCGCCAGACGCCGGGCCGACGTCCTCTTCGCCATGCTCCGCGACGGAACCTTCTACGAACCCCGGCCCACCGCCACGGTCTGAGTCACCGAGATCCCGAATCCCCACAGACCGGACAGTCGTACTCGTCGACCGAGTCCAGGGCGACCGGGTGGCCGCAGAAGTCACACGGCCGCAAGCCCTCATCAGCGGACACCCGGACAATCGACTCGTCTTCCATGCCCGTCACAGTGCCAGGCGCTCCCTCGAACCCATCACCGACCCCCTTGACCAAACACATAGGGGCACCCCCCCCGAAATCCGCCTGTATCACCGGTAAGTTCATGCTGCCACGTCCGGCTCCGCCTGCACCGGGACCTGATTCGAGGACTTGAACCGGCACGTCCACAGCCCACCGGACAACGATCAGCATCAATCGACCAACTATGATCGCGATCCACGGCCGGAGCATTGGAGTTCAGCGGTCGATTACAGAGTCCAACCGGTCCTGAAATTCGTCCGCCGTGACCGATATTTTTCGATCACGACCGGAAATTCTCCACTGGTCGGACCACTCGATCCTGCAGTTTTCACTCCGCTGGTCCCGCAGCTTCAGATACGCGTCCGGAACACCCCCCATTTCGCGTAACTCGTGCGCCAGACGGTCGGAGGAAACAAAAAGCGGAAGGTCACCGATGGTCCCGGCATCGGACTTCGGGCTGTCGAAGCCGGAAAGCACATAAGGGCTGGCCGATCGATCCAGATCCGCTGCCCTGAGTATCCGCTTGTAGCGCTCCGCTGTCTGATCCGCGGTCTCCACGCCGGAGATCTCCTCAGAATAAGCCGAGGAAGTCACGAAAACCGCGTTGTGAAATTCGGCGCCCTCCGCATGGAAGCGATGCGCCTGCGGCCTGACGCGCCCTACCGCGTCGAAGCCCCACCCCTCCGACGAGAAGCCACTCAGCACGATCATCGGATTCGGCCGATCGAGGAACTCGACCTCCTATTCCCGCGCAAATTCCAGGACATCGCGGAAGAAGTGAGGATGATAGGTTTCCTTGCTGTTTATGCGGAACGCATATCGCCGGTCCGAGTACAGCCAGGTCGGCTGGATGAGGCCGGGAGCAGGAAACCACTCCTAGGCATCGGAGACGCCAAGGAGTGGCCTCACATCAAGGGCTCGATTTCTATTTGGCTCCGCCGACCAACCCCCTGCGACTCTGTCTTCGTCCGTAAAGTTGGTCATCCTATGCCCGCGTGCGGGTGTCCAGTGCGGTGCCTCGACATCTGACGGGGGTCACTGCCCGGAGTAGAACCGGGGAACGGCATCACTTAGATACCAGAACCAGAAATTCCGCCGCGCCTCAGAGTCGCCGGATTCCTCCCAGACGGCACCACCACCGATCGCAATGGCAGCGTAGAGCGACGGGTCCCAGGCTTCCGGGTCGATGTCGAGGTCACCAGCATCAGGGTCGACCGAGAAGCCCCCCTCGATGACATCCCGGTTAACTGCCCAACAAGCGAATCCAGCCGAGATCGCCGGAAAGTAATCCGCTCCCAATTGGAACTTATTGTCGAGGAAGGTGTTGAGTCGACCCAGCTCTTGCGGCTCCGAAGTCAAGTCCAGCTCCGGCCGCTCCGGAATCGCCCCCCCTATCGGAGAGGCGACTGGAAGCCCGGTAGGAAATCGGCTCTCCCAAATCGGCCATGCCTTCACTGCAGAGGCCGCAGAGAGGCGCAGGTAAGAACCCCAATGATCCAACCTAGTGGATTCCTGGATCTCGTCATGGAGTCTACGCCTAAAAGCGTGGTCGAACTCACCCTCTTCGGAAACAAGATCGAGGTACGGACGGCAGATTTCGACCACTCCCGCATCAAACATCAATTCATCCTATGATTGCGTCCAATTTCCATTGACATCAAAGTGGTTGATACCGCTTGGATCAGTCACTTTTTGAGGAACACCTCGATGTTGAGCCAATTTTTTGAACCAGTCAATGCAGTCGTCACACATATCGCGATCGACCTCAATCGGCTCGTTCGGTCGGCCGACTGCCGCTTGCCGCTCTGCATGGGAAGCAAAGTACTGACCGTCAACACCATGATCCCGGAAACCCGCCGGCGTCCTCTCTGCCCCCATGTCATCGGTCAGCTGGAGAACCTCCGACGGATGAACTCGTGTGTATGCAGAATCTGGCTTCGGCTTGGACGCCCATCCGCTGAGGAAACTGGCATCATCTGCATGTGCAGCAGTCTTCCCCGAAGGAACGGCGGGCCGCGGACAGACGCCGGGAGGAACTGGCAGGTTGTTGTTGTGGACCAGTACCGGGGTGCGGCCAGCCTGCACATAGTACGTGTGGAGGCCGCCGATGGTGAGGTCGTAGGTAGTGGTGTTCGCCTGGTAGAGGCGGACGTCCGTGACGACGGCGTGACCGGTCGGGGTCTGGAGCAGGTCGCCCTTGACGAGGTCCTTGGCTTCGATGAAGGCGTGCTGGGTCTCGTCGTAGAACGGGTGGTGGTAGGTGGTGGTGAGCTCGGACGAGGTGGCGACCGCGGCAGGCTGCTCGGCTGCTTGGGCCGGCTGGGCGGGGGCGGTGGCCGCGAGACCGAGGGCTGCGACGCCGGCGGCCAGGCCGAGGAGGGCCCGGGTGGCCAACTTCGGGGCGGTGGCGGTCTCCTTCTTCGTGAGGGCGCCGACCGGCTCCTTGGCTGTGCTCGCGCCGTCCGCAGCACCGGTGACCGAGGCGATCTTCAGGTCGACGAAGTCGTGGTCGGTGGTGGTGACGATGACGTCGGTGACGGTGTGGGTCTCGGTGCCGTCCTTACCCGGGACGGCGTTGGTGATCTGGTCGCCCACCTTGATCTCGCCGATGGGTTTGGTGGTCCGGTCGGCCATCAGGACAGGCGTTGCGGCGGTGAAGCTGTGCGGGGCGCCCCCACAGCCCTTCCTACCGCCCCCGCCCAGTGCCCCGCCGATCGCCCCGTCGACCGCCCCGTTGACGCCGGCGCCGGCCGCGCCGGACCAGGAGCAGTCGTTGCCGCAGGTGAGGCCGTAGCCGGCGGCACCAGTGACGGCTCCGGTGGCGCCGCCGATGGCGGCGCCCTCGATGGCGTTGGTGGCGAAGGCGGGGAGGAGGTCGCCGACCGCGGAGGAGGCGAGCTTGCCGCCGAAGGCTCCGCCGAGGGCTCCGCCGACCGCGCCGCCGATGCCGCCGATGGCGATGGCGGTGCCGAAGGCGGAGAGCGAGCAGGCGCCCGGCTCGCCCTTCTGGCACTTGAAGGTCTGGTCGACAGCCGCGCCTGCGGCGCCGGCCAGGGCTCCGCAGCCAGCGGCACCGGCGACGGCGCCGACTCCGGCGGTGAAGACGCCGAGGGCGGCTTCGCAACCGAGGAAGACTCCGCCGGAGACCAGGCCGGAGACCGCGCTGGCGGCGTTCTCCTTGGCGAACTTCACCGCGGCCTTGGCGCCCTGCGCGACCGCGTGCCCGGTGGCCTTGGCCGCATGGACGACGGCCTTGCCGACGGTGTGGGCGACGTGCGTGGTGGCCTTGGCGGCGGCGTGGTACGCGGTGCGGACCGCGTGGACGGCGGTCTTGACGACGCGTCGGACGGTTCTCGCCGCGTTGCGGTAGACGCGTCTCGCCGTTCGGTAGACCCGCCGGCTGACGTCGGCGACCTGGTGGACGACGGTGGTGACGGCGCGCTGGACGGTCTGGACGACCTCCTGGGCGACCTGGGCGACGTAGTGGTACGCCCGCTCGGCCCGCTCCTCCATCCAGTCGGAGGCGGAGGAGACCCAGGAGCTGGCGCCGTTCCAGGCGCTGGAGACGGTGGAGGCGACCGCGGAGGCGGCCTTCTTGGTGCCGCAGACGACGTCGTACCAGGAGCAGTGGCCGTCGGGGTCGTTGCCGCCGAGCGGGTTGTCGTTGACGTAGGCGAAGGGGTTGGCGGAGACCGAGGTGGGGGCCGCGTTGAGCTCGACGCTGTCCTTGTTGAGGAACTGGCCGTTGCCGGGGTTGTACCAGCGCGAGCCCATGTCGACCTTGCTGGTGGCGCTGTCGGTCCAGCTGGACTGGAAGCCGAGGCTGCCGATCATTCCGCTGGCCGCGGTCTGTGAGCCGAGCGGGTCGTAGGTCCGGGAGCCGGTCAGGACGGTGGAGCCGGTGGCGAACTGGCCGACCACGTCGTCGTGCTGGTCGGTGACCACCAACCGGGCGGTGGTCGCGGTGCCGCCGACGGCGTTGACGGCGACGAGTCCGCCCTCCGCGTCCCAGGTGTAGGTGTAGGACCCGTCGGAGGCGACGGTGTCGCCGCCGCCGGAGTACTGGAAGGTGCGGGCGCCGACGCCGGTGGACGTGATGAGGCGTCCGGAGGCGTCCAGGGTGTAGGTCTGGGTGCCAGCCACGATCTGCTGCCCGTAGGCGTCGGTGGCGTAGGTGGAGCTCTGGCCGGAGGCGGTGTCCTTGGTCAGGGTGCCGCGGGCCGAGTACTGGTAGGTGTGCTGGCCGTCGGAGGTCAGCTGGTCGCGCTGGTCGTAGGTGTAGACGTTGGAGCCGACCTGGATGCGGTTGCCGGAGGCGTCGTAGGCGTACGCCGTGGTGGCGGTGCCGTTGTTCCAGGAGGTGAGGCGGTTGGCCCAGTCGTAGGTATAGGTGTTGGCGGCGGCGCCGGCCACGCCGGTGGTGGTCTTGGACGTCAGGTTGGAGTTGACGTCGTAGCCGTAGCCGATCGAGGTGAGGGTGGAGGCGCCCTTGGTGAGGGTGTCGGTCTTGAGGCGGTGCCGGTTGTCGTACCCGAAGGTCCGGGTCTGGCCGGAGGCGCCGTAGGTGATCGAGGTCGGCTGGGAGAGCGTGTTGTAGCCGAGGGTGAGGGTGTTGCCGGTGGCCGGGTCGGCGACGGTGGCGAGCCGGCCGGCGTTGTCGTAGGTGTAGCCGGTGGTTCCGGCAGCGTCGGTGCGGGAGCTCAGCAGGCCGTCGTTGGTGTAGGCGAAGCTGCTGGTTCCGGCGGAGCCGCCGGCGGTGAGCAGGTCGCCGCGGTCGTCGTAGCCGAAGCTCTCGCTGGTGGCCTGCTGGTAACCGGTCTGGCCGACGGTGCCGGCCGCCGAGGTGGCGGCGGTCTTAACCTGGCCGAGCGCGTCGTAGGTGAACGTGCGGGTGGCGGTGGCGGCGTCGGCACCGGCGCCGGCCTGGGTGAGCAGGTTGCCGGCGTCGTCGTAGGTCATGGTCTGGGTGACGCCGCCGGGTTGGGTGACCTGGGTGAGCTGGCCGAGCTGGTCGTAGCCGTAGGTGGTGGTGCTGTCGGCGGCGCTGGAGTACTGGGAGGTGGCCGGGGCGGTGGCGGTCTCCCGCTTGCCCCAGGAGTTGTAGCCGTACTTCCAGGTGTTGCCGCGGCCGTCGGTGAAGCGGGTGCGGTGGCCGGCCGCGTCGTAGCCGAAGGAGGTGGTGATCGAGGTGGTGGCCGTGGCCGGCTGGACCTCGCCGACCATCCGGCCGTTGGTGTCGTAGGTGAAGGTGGAGGTGCGGCCGGCCGCGTCGGTGACGGACAGCGGGTTGCCGACCGGGTCGTAGACGGTGGAGGTGGTCGCCTGCAGGGTGCCGGCGGTGTCGTACTCCCGGTGGTAGGTCGGCAGGCTCCGCACGTTGTAGCCGGTCTCGGTGCGGCTGCCGTCGGGGGCGATGGTCTTCGCGAGGTCACCCGCGAAGTTGTAGCCGTACTGGGTGGTGTTGCCGGCCGGGTCGGTGGTCGAGGTCAGCTCACCGATCCGGTTGTGGTTGTAGTTGGTGGTGCGGTTGTCGGGGGACGTCTGCGCGGAGACGAACGCGCCGTAGGGGTTGCCGAGGGTGGTCGCGTACGAGGTGGTGCTGGTGAGGGTCCGCGCGGTGGGGTAGCGCTCCAGGGTGGTGGCGGTGACCTGGCGGCCCATCCAGTCGTAGGTGGCCTGCCGGACGGCGCCGGAGGCGTCGGTGACGGACAGGCGCTCGCCGTTATCGTCGTAGCCGTAACCGGTCTGCCGGCCGTCGGGGGTGGTCTCCCGGACGAGGCGGCCGCGCTGGTCGAAGACGAAGGAGCTGTACTTGCCGTCGGGTCTGGTCGCCTTGACGACCTGTCCGCCGGCGTCATAGGTCTGCGTGGTGGTGACGGTGATCGGGGTGGCGGAGCCCGGCGGGGTATACGTCGGGTCGGTGGTGGAGGTCTCCTCGCCGTTGGCGTCGTAGGTGTGCTTGACGACGTAGCCGTTCGGGTCGAGCTCCTCGGCCTCCTCGCCGAAGGTGTTGTAGCCGCTCACGGCGGTCGGCGAGGCCTGGACTGCGTTGCCGCCGACGCGCTCCACGCTGGTGGTGGGGGCGGAGTCGACGGTGCGGTTGCCGGCCTCGTCGTACTCGTAGTCGTAGGACTCTCCGTTCGGGTCCTGCAGGTGAGTGACCAGGCCGCGTTGGTCGTAGTCGTACCAGGTGGTGGCACCGCTGTTGGAGCCGACCGTGCCGCCGGTGCGGCCGTCCGCGTAGAGGGCGGAGACCTCGTCGGGGGGCAGCGCCCGCTGGTAGGCCTGGACGTTGCGGACCTGGCCGGGCAGGTAGTCGGTGGGGTTGCCCAGCCACAGGGCGCGGCCGATGGTGAACTGGCCGGTGGCCTGCCAGGGCGTGGTGTTGGTGCCACTGGCGGCGAGGGTGCCGTTGACGTACAGCTTGAGGCTGCCGTTGGTCGGGTCGTAGACGCCGACCAGGTGGGTCCAGGTGTTGGCGCTCGCCGCGGTGGGCGCGTCGACGTAGACGAAACCGGTGCTGGTGGTGTCGTTGGTCTCGTTCCAGACGCCCCAGGTGCCGGTGGTGCCGTTGGTGTGGTACCCGAGGAACAGTTCGCTGTTCTTCGTGCCGGACTGGGCGACCACGGCGGCGTTGTGGTTGGGCAGCGAGGAGAGGTTGACCCAGGCGGAGACGGTGTAGGCGGCGGTGGTGTTGAGCACCGGACCGTTGGTGGCGATCTGCTGGCCGGCGGTGCCGGCGAACTGGGCGCTGGTGACGCCGCCGCCGTCGGTGGCCCAGGTGACGCCACTGGCCGCGGCGGTGTAGCCGGTGCCGGAGTTGTCGGGGACGGTGGTGCCCGAGGTCTGGCTCAGCTTCCACCAGGCGTTCGGGTGGCCGGAGGAGTCGCCGTAGACGGTACGGCTGCGCGCGCGGCCGGCGGTGTCGTAGGTGGTGGCGGTGGTGCGGTCGTACCCGCTGGAGTCGGTCTCGCTGACCGTGGCGACCAGGTCGTCGGGGGTGAACGAGACGGTGGTGGTGCGGTTGACGCCGGTCGGGTCGAGGGTGGTGGCGGTGGTCCGGGAGGCCGCGTCCACCTGGTACTTCTCCACCGTGGCACCGTTGTTGCTGGTGCGCTGGACCAGGTTGCCGGCCCCGTCGTACTGGTTGGACTGCAGCACGTAGGAGTTGGCGCGGGTTGGGTCGCTGCGGGTGACGGTGGCGGTGAGGCCGTCGTCGGTGTAGGTGTACGCGGTGATGTCACCCATCGCGTCGCTGATCCAGTCGAGCCGGCCCGCCGGGTCGTAGTGGCGGACGGACAGCGGCAGGTCGCGGGCGGGGGACGGGTTGGTCGGGTCGCCGGTCCAGCCGACCAGGGTCTGGGTCAGCAGCTTGCCGCCGGAGTCGTAGCCGAAGGTGTGGACGGTGCCGTCGCCGTCGATCTGCTTGACCAGGTTGCCGCTGGTGTCGTACTCCATCCACTCGGTGGCGCCGTTGCCGTAGCCGGCGTTGCCGTTGGCGTCGGTGCGGCTCTCGATCTCGTCGTACGCGTTGTAGGTGGTGGTGCGGGTGCGCGGGGCGTCGCCGCCGGTGCTGTCGGAGACGGTCTGCGAGGTCGGGTTGCCGTCGACGTCGAAAACGGTGGTGGAGACGGCGGTGTGGACCGCGCCGGTGACCTGGTCGGTGGTGGAGGGGCTGGTCTCCTTCACCACCTGGCCCATGCCGTCGTACTCGTACCGGGTCGTCAGGCCGGCCGGGTAGGTGTCGGAGACGATGGTCTTGGCGGTGGGTCGGCCGAGTCCGTCGTAGGTGTAGGTGGTCTTCAGACCGGAGGCCATGGTGGTGGACGCGATGTCGCCGTTGTGCAGGTAGGCGATGGTGGAGACCGCGCCGCCCGGCGAGCTGACCTTGACGGGCAGGCCGGCCGGGACGTTGCCGGTGTCGGCGGCCGGGTAGGCCGTGGTGCCGTCGCTGTAGGTGGTCGTGGTGGTGCGGCCGTTCGGGAAGCCGGCCACCACGGGGGTGGTGACGGTGGTTCGGTTGCCCTTGGCGTCGTAGCCGTAGCCGGTCAGGTAGGTGGGGTCGGTCGCGGAGGCGGAGCGCCCGTCGCGGGAGGTCAGCAGGACGTCGTTGCGCGGGTCGGCGGTGGTGAGCTGCGCAGTGGTGGCGTCCGGGTAGTACTCGAAGTACCGGGTGGAGCACAGGCCGGCGGCCTGGTTCTGGCAGGCCGTCACCGAGACGGTGTTGCCGCGCACGTCGTGGCCGGTGGTGGTGACGTTGCCGTTCGGGTCGGTGACGGTCCGCATGAAGCCGCCGGTGTCGTAGCCGTACGAGGTGCGGTTGCCCTCGCCGTCCACGTCGGCGACGGCCCGGTAGCCGTTGGTGACGTCGTACTCGTGGCTGAGCGTCTTGCCGGTCGGTTCGACCACCTGGACGGTCTGCAGCGGCAGCAGGCCGGTGGAGTTCCTCGCGGCCTGGAAGTGCGCGGTGACCTCGGCGGCGGAGAGCTCGGACTTGTAGAACGCCACCTCGGCGATCGAGCCGGGGAAGTAGCCGAGCTCGTTGCCGGGGGCGTTCGGCCAGTTGTAGCTCTCGCCGGCACCGATGTACACGTAGCTCGAGGCCGAGGTGGTGCGGGTGCCGGTCGTGTTGCCGATCATGACGCCGTCGACGTACAGCGTCTGCTTGCCGCTATTCGCCGCGAGCACCACGTGGTGCCAGTTGCCGTCGTTGACGGTCTTCGGCGTGACGACCTGCCAGGCGGTCGCGTACTGGTCCCAGAACTTGCTGTGCAGCTTGCCGTCGGTGCCGACGTACAACGCCGGGACCCAGCTGCTGCCGCGGGGCGCGCCGCCGTTCAGCGCGGCACCGGCGTAGTCGAAGAGCACGCCGCCGGCCGTGTTGCCCGCCGGCACGTTGAACCACATCTCGACCGAGTTGTCGGCGGTGCCGACCGTGGTCGTGGCCGGCAGCCGGACGAAGGAGGAACTGCCGTCGAACTTGGCGGCCTTGGCGTCGGTGAACGGGCCGTCGGCGCCGAGGGTCACGTTGTTGTACGCGGCGCGGCCGTAGTTGACCTCGTCGAGCGCGGTGGACGCGCCGGCGGTGTCGCCGAGCCGCCAGTAGCCAGCCGGCGCGGAGCCGAGCACCGCCGAGCGGTAGACCTTGCTGGAGCCGGTGATCTGCGGCCGGCCGAGCTTCCAGACGCCGCCGTTCTCGTCGGTGACCTGGGTGACCAGCGCGGCGTTGGTGTCGTACTGGATGCCGGCGAACTGCTTGCCGGACGGGCGGGTGATGCCGGTGAGCAGGCTGCCGGTCTGCTTGCCGGCCTGGTACTGCTGGGCGACCTGGGCGGCGGTGAGGCCGCGCGTGAAGGTGGCGACCTGGCCGATGGTGCCGTTGAAGTAGCTCGCGTAGCCGGTGTTGTCGCTGGTCGAGTAGTGCGGCTGGTTGGGCCACTTGCCGCCGAGGAAGCCAGCGCCGACGTAGGTGTGGGTCTGCAGCGCGCTGGTGTAGCCGGAGCTGCGGGAGATCATGCCGGTGGCGGAGCCGATCTGCGTGCCGTCCAGGTACAGCTTCTGGCTGGAACCGGCACCGGCCAGCACGACCTGGTGCCAGTTGCCGTCGTTGACGGCGCTCGGGCTGACCATCGGCGCGGGGCCGCCGGTGTACCAGAACTCGCCGGCCAGGCGGCCGTTGGAGTCGACGTACAGCGAGGGGGTGTACTGGGCGAGGCTGGTGCCCTTGTCGATCGGTAGGACCGAGTAGGAGAACAGCACTCCGTTGACGGCGGTGGTCCTGAACCACATCGAGACGGTGTACTGGCTGGAGCTGCCGGCCAGGCTGCGCGGGATCTCGACGTAGGAGTTGCTGCCGTTGAAGCCGGCGGCGGTGGCGGTGCTCGCGGTGAGCGGGCCGGGCTGGCCGAGGGTGACGTTGGTGTAGGTCGCCCGGTCGGCGTTCTCGTTGCTGAGCACCGCGCTGGCGGCGCCGGAGCCGGGGGTCGACTCGGACAGCGGCCATAGGTTGCTCGCGCCGGCGTCCAGCACCTGGGTTTGGAACTGGGAGCCGTTGGTGTAGCCGTACTGGCTGCAGTGCACCGCGTCGGTGGGCTGGCAGACCGAGGCGAGCCGGTCGCCGGCGTAGTTGTACGTCCAGGTCAGCGCGGTGCTCTGGTCGGTGCCGGTGACCGGGTCGGTGACGACGGTGGCCACGTGGGCGCTGCCCGCGCCGGACGGGGTGGCCCAGGTGAGGCGGAGCTGGCGGCCGGAGACGCCGGAGGACATCGTGGAGATCTTCCCGGACGTCCAGGTGAAGGTGATGGCGCGGCCGTTGGCGTCGGTGACGGAGCTGATGCCGTAGCCGCCGCTGCCGAGGTCCTGGCCGAAGCTGTACACGGAGGCGTTCTTGTCGGTCAGCGTGTAGCCGCCGGCGACCTTCCGCAGGGTGGCGAACCGGCCGGACGGCGGGGAGAAGCTGCCGTCCGCGTTCTTGCCGAAGCCGACCTGGGAGCCGTCGGGGTAGCTGACGACCACGCCGGTCATCGCGCCGGTGGCGTCGTACCGCTCGGTGGCGCGGGAGTCGAGGACGCTGGACCAGCCCGCGCCGAAGGCACCGGTGGTGCGGTAGTCGCGGGAATTGTAGTCGCGGCTGACCTCCAGGGCGGGCCCGGCGCCGGTGAGGTCGGCGTCGGTGACCGACTTGGTGAAGTTGCCGATCGCCGGGTTGAAGCCGCGGGCGTCGCCGTTCTGCGACAGCGAAGAGGTCAGTGCAGGCTGCGGCACCTGGACGCTGAGCGAGGACCAGGGGGCGGCGCCGGAGTACACGGAGCCGTCGTACGCCTGGACGGTCCAGTAGTAGCTGGTGCCCCAGGTGAGCTTGCCGGCCGGGACGGTCCAGTTGCCGGAGCCGGTCAGGCCGGAGTCGACGACCAGGGTGCCCGCGGTGTCGTAGAGGTAGAAACGGTACTGGAGCGAGGTGGTGGTGTCGTCGTCGCCGAACGCCTGTAGCTCGGGGGTGAGGGTGTCGACGGCGTTGCCGCTCTCCGGGAAGGTCGCGTCGACCTGCGGCGGCACGTTGCCGGTGTAGTCGTAGACGATCTTCGGTTCGATACCGGGGTTGGCCATCGAGCCGAACTGCTTCCAGTGCAGGTTGTCGTTGGTGGGCGCGTAGACCGCCAGGCCGTAGTCGGCGGTGGTGCCGTTGGCCCAGTTCTGCACGGCCGCGTTGTCCAGGGTGACGATCACCCAGTCGCCGCCGGTGTAGCTGCCGCCGGTGTTCTTGCAGGCGTTGTTGACGGTCGGGGTGACGGTGCCGATCTGCGCGCCGCGGCTCGGGCCGGGGTAGCTGACGGTGGTGCTGGGCGACCAGGCGGTGGTGACCTGGGCGACGGACAGCGACTGGGGGGTGCAGGTGGAGGCCCAGATGTCGTAGAGCCACAGGTGGGCGGAGACCAACGAGACGCCGGAGCCGTCGAAGGCGTCGTACCAGTCCTGGACGAAGGAGTTCGCGGAGTGCGTGCCGCTGTCGTAGGAGCCGACCTTGATGGTGGGCTCCATCGAGTGGTCGGCCTGCGGGATGTCCGCGCCGGTCTCCACGTAGGTGGAGTTGGGCCGATCCCAGATCGACGGGTCGACAGTGACCGGGAACACCCGGGCCGGGTCGTGCAGCCAGGCCGCGTCCAGGGTCGTGCGCAGCGCTGGCTTGCCGCCGTCGGTGACCAGCTCGTAGCGGACCGCGTGGGTGCTGGGGTGCTCGCCGGAGACCGGGTCGGTCTTCGCGTCGAAGGCGTAGCCGGCCGGGATGCTCTGGACGGTCTTGCCCGCGGCGTCCTTCAGGTCCACGCCGCCGGCGGTGTTCAGCTCGGGGGTGAGGCCCCTCAGGTCGAGCGGGAAGGTCCAGCTGTTGCCGGCATCCGCCGAGCGCAGCACCACGGACTCCTTGATGCCGGTCGGCATCGGCGCGAGCTGCAGGTCGGTGTCGGGCAGGGCGCCCTGGTAGGTGACGGTCGATCCGGTGGCGGTGCCCTGGACCGGGGCGGCACCCTTGAGGCCGTACGAGAGCTGGTGGCCGGCGTCGGTGCCGAGGGTGGCCAGCGCCCCGTCGGACGCCTTCGCGGCGAACTCCACGCTCAGCGAGTTGGCACTCTGGCGCCAGCGGCCGTCGGGGTCCTTCACCACCGTGGTGTCGATGGGCTGCCAGTCCCCCTTCGCGTCACGGTAGTTGGTGACACCCTGGGTGACGCTTCGGCTGAAGGTGCCGTCCGTGTTCTGGTAGAAGTCCGAGTTCGCGGTGGAGCGTCCGGCCAGCCGCTTGCTGGTCGCCGGGTCGTAGCCGTGCTGCCCCTGCTTCGCGCTCGACCCGGTGGTGAACTTCCGCCCGGCCGGGGTCGCCTCGTTCAGCTCGCCGCGGCCCTTGCCCGGCGCGCGTCCGGTGCCGCCGCCGGCCCGGGTGTCGTGCACGAACCCGTCGTGTTGGTGCGCGGTGCCGGACCGCTGGCTGGGCACCCCGCTCCAGGCGGGGTCGTCGCCGGTGACCCGGGCGTACAGGTCGCGCAGCGGGGCCAGCGCGACCGAGAGCGGTGGCAGGGTCGCGCCCTGGGCCATCGCCTGTTCCGTCGTCAGCATCAGCGCGAACGAGGTCAGGAGGGCCAGCGCCACCGAGCGCAGCACGCGGCGGCGCAGTCGGCGGAGGCGACGGGACGGGCGGGAGGGCCGCGCGGGCATGGGTGTCCCCAGTCAGATCACAGGTGGCGGTGCCCGCGCATCCCATCGGATCCGTCTGCATGTCGACAAGGCGTCAAGAAGGAATCTTTACTTCCCTTGGGATGGTCTTTACCACTCCGACCTGGGCATATGTGGGTCATGTAAAGATATAAGCTGTCATATCGGACTAACCGGCCAAGAGTTCGTCCACCTGTTCCTGCACATCCGTGGCGGAATCGAGGACGACCAGGTTCCCGCTGGACCCGCCCTGGCCGACGATCGCGAACCGCACCGCGGGGTTGGCCGGCGCGATCGTCCGCAGCGCCGCCGACTCGACGTCCCCGGCCCCCAGGACAGTCGAGCACTTCTGCTGCACCAGCGTGTTGGCGACGATCTCGGCCCGACCCTGCGATCCGTCACCGGTCACCTTCAGCGACGAGATCTGGGCGTGGGTGCGCGCCGAGGCGGCCTGCATCCCGGCCCACACCGGCGCCGCCGCGGCGCCCGTGACCCCCTCCCGGTCGACCAGCAGGCAGATCCGGGTGTCGGTGTATTCCCGGGCCCGCACCGGCAGCCGCTCCGGCTCCTGCGCCGTCGGCCACAGCACCACCGCCAGCACCGCCAGCACCGCTCCACCCACCGCCGCGCCCCACCACACCCTGCGCCGATCCATCCGACCGCTCCTCGCCCTCCGCGACCGGCACCTGCGCCGCCCGCACGGAGCGGTGAGCATAGACGTGGTGCCGGCCCGGCCGGTCGGCGGGGTGGACAGCGGCCCCGGAGGCGCGGCCGAACGGGGGACGGCCGGGCCGCGGGGAACCGGGCCGGACGGAACCTGCGTCTTCCGCAGTGTGCCCACCACCGCACCGAGCGACCGCGTGACCGCCGACGACCGCCCGACCCGCCGACCGACGAGCGGCCGGGCCGGTACCGGACCGGCGGCGCCGTACCGGTCGCGGACGGCGGCCCGGCTGCTGCTGGGCCTGCACCTGCTGCTGCTCGGGTGGCTCTGCCTGCGGCCGGTCCCGGGCGACTGGACCAGCCCGCCCAACCTCAGCCCGTTCGCCTCGGTGCACCAGGCGCTCTCCCTCGGCGCGCCCGCCGCCGCCCGCCGGCTCGGCTCCGGGGTGCTGCCGCTGGCCCCGGTCGGGGTGCTGCTGCCGCTGGCGGTGGGCTCGCCGCTGCGCTCCCGGCTGCTGTCCTTCCTGCGCACCGCGGGCGCCGCCGCGCTGCTCGGCACCGCCCTGGAGATCCTGGGGGGCTGGGCGCCCGGCCACGTCCTGGACGTGGACGACGTGCTGCTCGGCACCGCGGGCGCGGCGCTGGCCCACCTGCTGCTGATGCCGCCGCTGCGCGCCCTGGACCGCCGTCAGCGCGCCGGGACGTGGATCGAGGCCCCGGCGGACGGGGACGCCCCGCACCCGGCGACGACCACCGACCCGACGGCGACGACGACGGCCTCCGGACGCGCGGCGGGCCGGGACCGGACGCGTCCGCGCCCCGCCCCGGCCCCCGGGCTGCCGGTGCTCCGCTCCCCGGCCGCGCCGCGGGGCTGAGCCGCCGGCGGGATCAGCCCGCCGCGGTCTTGAGCGCGTCCAGGTCGATGATCTGGTCGGCCGCCGGGACGGCCGCCTGCACCGGCTTGTCGAAGTCGCTGAACTGCATGCTGCCGGTCTCGCCGCTGACCATGGACAGCAGGTGGGCCTCGCCCTCGTTGGCGATGGCGACCTCCAGCGGGTCGCCGCTCTCCTTGCTCTTCACCCGGAGGACGACCGCCTCGACGCCGCCGACCTGCTTGGTGCCGGCCTTGGTGCCGTCGTTCTCCGGCGTGCCGTCGTCGTTCAGGGCGGCCTTCTTGAGCAGTTGCAGGGACATGTCGCAGAACTCGCCGAAGCCGTCGGCCAGGTCGCCGGTCTTGCTGGAGGTCAGCCACTTGCCGGCGATCAGGTTGGTGACCGAGGTGTTGGCGCCGGGGACGACCACCTTGATGAAGTCGGCGTCCGGCTTGAGCCACACCTTGCCGCCGGTGCGCAGGATCTGCGCCTTGCCCTTGTCCTTGATGGCGATGGTGCCGGCGCAGTTCCCCGCGGAGTCGGAGGCGACGTCACCGCTGATGTCGCCGTCCGAGTCCTGCACCTGGAAGTCGGCCTTGACGCTCTTGAGCTTCGCGTTCGCGGCCCGCATCCGGTCCAGGATCTGCTCCACCGACAGCGCCTCCAGGCCGCCGCCCGCCGCCGACTTCGAGGCCGCGGCGGAGGCGGTCGCACTGGTGGCGGTCGCAGTGGTGGCGGCGGTGGGCGCGGCGTCGCCCTTCTTGGTCCCGTCGGAACCGCAGGCCGTCAGGCCGGTGACACCGAGGGCGGAGAGGACGGTGACGGCCAGCAGCCGGTTCGCACGCATCAGAGCTTTTTTCCTGTTTCCTGGTTTCCTACGACGATCGGAGGCGTGAGTCTTCCAGCGGCCCGGGGCGCTCCCGACACCGCCTCCATCATCTTTACCTCTCCTTTACTGACCATTTCCCGGAAAAATCCGACGGGCAAACTCAGGGAGGACCCGGAGCCGACCCCGAGTCCGACCTCCTCCCGGACGGGGGCCGCGCCAGGGTCCGGATCGCCTTCCCGGTGGACGCGAAAGCGCAGGTCACGGCGGCAGGATGGAGGCATCGCCCCGGCCGGACGGACCGGTCGGGCCCACTCCTCGGAGGAGACGATGAGCAGCCTCGCCCGTCCCCGTCACCACCGCGTCATCGCCGGCGTCTGCGCCGGGCTGGCCCAGCGCTTCGGGCTGACCCCGTGGACGGTCCGGATCATCTTCCTGGTGTCCTGCCTGCTGCCCGGCCCGCAGTTCCTGGTCTACCTGGCCCTGTGGCTGCTGCTCCCCCAGGAGCCGTGAGCCGCCCGCGGCGCGGGGAGCCCGCGCCCGGCACGCACGGAACGGAGGGGCCGCCCCCAGCGGGGCGGCCCCTCCGTTCCGTGCGTGCTGCGGGTGTCAGCCGCCCAGGCCCGGCAGGCCGGGCAGGCCGGGGGCGCCGCCGCCGGTCGGGGACAGGCTGGTCAGGGTGCCGACCACGCCGCCGACCGGGGTCTTGGCCAGGCCCTGGCCGCCGGGGACGGAGTCCAGGCCGCCGACCCGGTTGGCCGCCACCGGGGCGCCCTGCTCCTGGTCGACGCCGCCCGGGCCGGTCTGCTCGGCGACCGGCGGGGCCTGCTCCTCGACGGGGGCGGCGGCCGGGGCGCCGGCGGCCGGGTTGAGGGTGCCGGTCACCGTGCCGAGCTGGTCGCCGCCGGGGAGCTTGCTCACCGCGCCGGTGGCCGCGCCGGTCACGCCGGGGTTGGTGAGCGCGCTGGTCGGCAGTCCGAGGCCGCCGGGGGCGACCGGCGCGGCGGCGGCGGAGCCCGCGGCGGCGGCGGCGAAGGCGACGCCGAGCGCGGCGGCGCCGGCGGCCTTGAGAGTGGCCTGCTTCATGTGTGCGTCCTCAGTCCTGGTCGGGCCGGTGCGCGGCGGTCACCCGGGAGTTGGGGACGTCGCCGTCACACCGAGTCAGCAGTGACCGGCCCACCGTAGTGAGAAGGCCGCCCCAGCCAAAGCCCGTCCACTCCGGAGAGTGATAAGTCGGACCATCCCTCCGGAGCGCGGCACCGCGGGTCGGCCGAAGCTCAGCCGCGGATCGGCCGCGGATCAGCCGCGCGGACCGAACAGCCACTCCGCCTTCAGCCCCGCGTAACCGGGCTTGATCACGTCGTTGATCATCGCCAGCCGCTCGTCGAACGGCAGGAACGCCGACTTCATCGCGTTGACGGTGAACCACTCCAGGTCCGCCAGGGTGTACCCGAACGCGTCCACCAGGTGCGCGAACTCGCGGCTCATCGAGGTGCCGCTCATCAGCCGGTTGTCGGTGTTGACGGTGACTCGGAACTTCAGCCGGGTCAGCAGCCCGATCGGGTGCTCCGCGTACGAGGCCGCCGCGCCGGTCTGCAGGTTCGAGGTCGGGCACATCTCCAGCGGGACCCGCTTGTCCCGGACGTACGCGGCCAGCCGGCCCAGCCGCACCCGGCCGTCCTCGCCGACCGTGATGTCGTCCACGATCCGCACGCCGTGGCCGAGCCGGTCCGCGCCGCAGCACTGGAGCGCCTCCCAGATCGACGGCAGGCCGAACGCCTCGCCCGCGTGGATGGTGAAGTGGTTGTTCTCGCCCTTGAGGTAGTCGAACGCCGCCTGGTGCCGGGTCGGCGGGTGGCCCGCCTCGGCGCCCGCGATGTCGAACCCGACCACGCCCCGGTCCCGGTGGCGGTTGGCCAGCTCGGCGATCTCCTGCGAGCGGGCGGCGTGCCGCATCGCGGTCAGCAGCGTCCCGACCCGAATCCGGCGCCCGCGGGCCCGGGCGTTCGCCTCGCCGATCCGGAAGCCCTCGTTGACGGCCTCCACCACCTCGTCCAGGCTCAGCCCGGCCTCCAGGTGCTGCTCCGGCGCGTACCGCACCTCGGCGTACACCACGCCGTCCGCGGCCAGGTCCTCCGCGCAGTCCGCCGCCACCCGGACCAGCGCCGCCCGGGTCTGCATCACCGCACAGGTGTGCGCGAAGGTCTCCAGGTACCGCTCCAGCGACCCCGAGTCGGCGGCCTCCCGGAACCACGTCCCGAGCTCCTTCGGGTCGGTGGTCGGCAGCCCCCGGTAGCCGCAGTCGGCGGCCAGTTCGACGATCGTCTCCGGCCGCAGCCCACCGTCCAGGTGGTCGTGCAGCAGCACCTTCGGCGCCCGGACGATCTGCTCGGACGTGGGGACGCGCGGGGCCGTGCCCGCGAACGCGGTGATCTGCTTCTCCATCGCAGGAGCATACCTCCTACGCGCGTAGATTGCCTACCGCAACGCCTCCGGGGCGTCCGTCCGCCGCGGCACTAGTCGTGCGCCAGGATGCTCCCACGGCGCGAGAGCACGAAGTCGCGGAAGGCCGCCGCCGGCGGGGTGAGCGGGCGGGCCGCGAGCCAGGCCAGGCCGATGGCGCGGCGGGTGCGGGGGGCGGTGACCTCCAGTTCGACGACGCCGGGGCGGGGGACCAGCGCGGGCGGCAGCAGGGCGACGCCGAGGCCCGCGGCGACCAGGCCGCGCAGGGTCTCCACCTCCTCGCCCTCGAAGGCGATCCGCGGGGCGAACCCGGCCTCGGCGCAGAAGCCCTCCATGATGTGGCGCAGCCCGTACCCCTCCTCGACCGTCACCCAGGGCTCGTCCGCGACCTCGGCCAGCCGAATCCGGCGGCGGGCGGCGAGGCGGTGGTCGGCCGGGACGGTCAGGAACAGCCGCTGCTCGTCCAGCGGGCGGGCCACCAGGTCGGGGTCGTCCGGGAGCGGGGAGACCAGGCAGAGGTCCAGCTCGCCCGCCCGCAGGCGCTCCAGCATCGCGGCGACGTAGTCCTGCACCAGCTGGAAGCGCACCCGCGGGTGCCCGGCCCGGAAGCCGCGCAGCAGGGCGGGGACGGCGTCCGTCCCCATGGTGTGCAGGAAGCCGAAGGCGACCCGTCCGGCCGCCGGGTCGGCCTCCGCGCGGGCCGCCTCCACGCCGCGCTCGACCTCGACGAGGGCCCGCTCGACGGCGTCCAGCAGGATGCGGCCGGAGCGGGTGAGCCGGACGGCGCGGCCCTGCCGGGCGAGCAGGTCGACGCCGAGGTCGGCCTCCAGCCGGGCGACGGCCCGCGACAGGGTGGGCTGCGGCATGCCGAGCAGCTGGGCGGCCCGGGTGACGTGCTCCAGCCGGGCGATCGCCGCGAACTCCGCCAACTGCGGTGCGAGCAGCGTCACATCGGCGTCGGGGCCGAGTTCGGCGGGACGGACCGGCCCGGAGCTGCTCTGATGCGCCATGGCATCGATCATCGCGCATTGATGCATTGGACGCATCAACCGGCCCGGACCTAGCGTCGACGCCATGCAGCCCGCCAGTACCGAGGCGTCCGCGCCCGCCCCGCCAGCGCCCCCACCAGCACCCCCGCCGATCTGCGCCTGCGCCCCGGCAGCCGGGACTTCCGCCGCGCCAACCTCGCCCTGTTCGCGGCGGGCGTGGCCACCTTCGTCCTGCTGTACTCCACCCAGGGCCTGCTGCCGATCCTCTCCGCCGACCTCGGCCTGACCCCCGGTCAGGCCAGCTGGACGGCCTCCGCCTCCACCCTCGGACTCGCCCTCGCCCTGCTCCCGGCCAGCGCGCTGTCCGACCGGTACGGGCGCACCGCCGTGATGACGGCCTCCACCCTGGCCGCCGCGCTGCTCGCCGTGGCCCTGCCGTTCGCCCCGGACCTCACCACGCTGGTGGTGCTGCGCGCCGTCCAGGGCGCGGCGCTGGCCGGGCTGCCCGCCACCGCGATGGCCTACCTCGCGGAGGAGGTGCACCCGGCGGCGCTGGCCTCCGCGATGGGGCTGTACGTGGCGGGCAACTCGATCGGCGGGATGGGCGGCCGGCTGGTCTCCGGCTGGGCCGCGGCCGCCTGGGGCTGGCGCTGGGGGCTGGCCGTCTCGGCCGTCCTGGCGCTGCTCGCGGTGCTGGCCTTCCGCGCGCTGATCCCGCGGGCCCGGCACTTCCGCCGGGCGCCGGTGGACGCCCGGGCGCTGGCCGCGACCGTCGCCGGGCACCTGCGCGACCCGCTGCTGCTGCGGCTGTACGCGCTCGGCATGCTGTTCATGGCGGTCTTCGGCGCGGTCTACAACACGGTCGGGTACCGGCTCACCGCCGCGCCCTTCCACCTCCCGCAGTCGGTGGCCGCCTCGATCTTCGTGGTCTACCTGGTCGGCACCGCGTCCTCCGCCTCGGCCGGCCGCCTGACCGCCCGCTGCGGCCGCCGCGGCACCCTCTACCTGGCGATCTCCACCACCACGGCGGGCCTGCTGCTCTCCCTCGCGGACTCGCTGCCCTGCGCGGTCCTCGGCCTGGTCCTGATCACCGCCGGCTTCTTCGCCGGCCACGCCACCGCCTCCTCCGCCGTCGGCCGCACCGCCACCACCGGCCGCGCCCAGGCCTCCGCGCTCTACCTGATCGCCTACTACCTGGGCAACAGCCTCGGCGGCACCCTCGGCGCCGACGCCTACCACTCCACCGGCTGGCCGGGCACCGCCACCGTCGCCCTCACCGCCATGGCCTGCGCGGCCGGCGTCACCCTCTACGCCACCCGTCGCGCCGTCACCGCCCGCCGGGCGGGAGCCGTCACTACACTTCGGGCATGAGCACCGACCCCGCCGTGTTCGCCAAGCTCCGGGAGATCGCCGCCCGGCTGCCGGAGGTGCCGGGGATAGGAAAGATCGAGATCGCGGACGGCACCATCGTGATGACGACGTCTCCGGTGAAGCGGCACGAGCTCGCGGTGGTCCGCATCGTCCGCCAGCTCAACGAGCAGCTTCCGCGCACCCACCCCGGCCACGTCGCCCACGGCGGCGCCGACGTGGTGGACCCCGTCCGCGGTCGGCTCCGCAACCCGGACGTCATGGTCTTCCCGGAGGAGGCCCTCGACAGCGAGGAAGCCGCGCTCCTCCCCCACCAGGTCCTGTTGGTGGTCGAGATCGTCTCGGCGGCCGACCCGCAGAACGACTACCGGGCCAAGGTCGCCGACTACGCCGCCATGGGCATCCCGCTCTACCTGCTGGTCGACCCGCGCAAGGGCACCGGCATCGTGTACGACGAACCGGGCTACACCCGCCGCACCGACTTCGCCTTCGGCGACGTGATCACCGTCGGCCCCTGGACGCTCGACACCGGCGTCCTGCGCATGTACGCCGGGTAGCCGGGCCGGGCCGGTGGACGCGGGGGTTGCCGGGGGCGGTGGGCGGCGTGACGCTGGAGGCGGCCTGAAGTTTCGCGCGCGTCCGGTCGGCCGCGGGTCCGCGTGCCGCGCCGCCGGTCGGCCGCAGGACGCCCGCCCGACAGTGGGATGTGGGTGACCCCCATGATCGATGCCAGAACCCATGCCGCCGCGCTGGCCGAGCACCGGGAGGGCCTGGCCGCCGCGCAGGTCGACCCCGCGCTGCGCCCCGCCCTGGACGAACTGCTCGCCGAGGTGGCCGACCACCCCGCGGACGCCGCCCTGGGCAGTCTGCTGGACCACCTGCTCCAGCACGCCCAGTCGGACGGCCTGGAACTCGACCTGCTCGCCGAGGCCGCCGCGATGTGGACCGAGGGGGTGGACCTCTACACGGAGATCGGCGCGGTGCGCGCCGACATCGAGGCCGCCCTCGCCGACCCGGCGCACCCGGACGCGGCGGCGAAGTACTGCGGGGCCACGGTGCGCCTGCGGAAGCTGGGCGAGCGGGTGCACGGCAAGCACCTGGAGATCCAGGACCTGGGCCGGCGGCTCGCCGAGATGCGGCACGTCCCGGAGCACCCGCGGCAGGGCGACCTCCCGCTGGACGCCTGGGGCTGGGGCGACGTCCTCCTGGCCCGGCGCACCGACGCCTTCGTCCGCGCCGCCTTCGCCACGGCGGACACCCCCGCCACCCGGGCGACGGCCTTCGGCGCCCTGTCCGGCCACGCGGCGAACGCCGCCGGCTCGGCCTACCTGGGCAAGGTCGTCGGCGGGCCCCGGCGCAGCCACCGGTTCCGGGACCGGATCGCCCGCAACACCGTCGGCTGCTACCTGGCCCAACTGCGGCCGGAGGCCGGGGACTTCCGGCGGCTCGCGGCCACCCTCCGGTACGACGCGGCCCCCGGGGCCGGGCTCCCGGACGAGGCGGCGGCGTTCCTGACCGAGGTGCTCGAACAGACCTACGACCTGGGCGCGACGGCGCCACTGCCGGACCTCCGGCTCGGGTACCGGCGCCTGGTGCGGCAGTTGGAGCTGCTCGGCACGTTCCGGCAGCCGCCCCGGCCGAAGCTCCCCGCCCCGGTGTTCGTCCGGCGGCTGTGGGCCGACCCGGCGGACCCGCCGGCCCAGACGGTCACGACCGAGACGGCCACCCCGCCCGCCGTCGCCGACTCCGGGCTCGGGCCGGCCACGTACTCGGGGCCGGCGGTGCCCCCGTACCAGCGCCCGCCGTCCGCGACGGACAGCACCCGGGACAGCGACAACCAGTGCGGCAGCTTCTGGCTGGGCGTGCTGGGGTTCATCGCCTTCGTCGGGACGCTGGGCGGCGTGTGCTGGGAGCAGTGGGGGAACGGCACCTCGTGCACCTTCTGGGACAAGCACGTGTCGGACAACTTCCGGCACGCGTTCGAGAGCAGCCTCAGCCCGGAGGAGCAGGCCGCCCTCGCCTCGCAGTACCAGCCGCTCACCTCGGAGGAGTTCGCCCGGGGGGCCGACCTGCCCCAGCTCACCCAGTTGGTGGGGCTGCTGTTCGACTTCCAGGCCCGGCTGTGGGAGGGCCTGCGGAAGGCGGGCGGCTACCTGGCCGGGTGCGGGGTGGCGGCGCCGGACGGGCGGCTGCG
This sequence comes from Kitasatospora fiedleri, assembly GCF_948472415.1. Taxonomy (NCBI): domain Bacteria; kingdom Bacillati; phylum Actinomycetota; class Actinomycetes; order Kitasatosporales; family Streptomycetaceae; genus Kitasatospora; species Kitasatospora fiedleri. The sequence continues at coordinate 3,050,813 of NZ_OX419519.1, forward strand.
CTACCCGCTGTACCGGCAGTTCCTCGCGGTGCCGTCGAGCGGTGACAACATCACCCCGCGCCGTCCGGAGGCCGATCCGGTGGCGGTGTTCTACCGCTACCCGCTGACCCCGCTGGAGGAGCCGTCCGACGGCGGCGGCGGGCTGCCGGTCGGCACCGACCCCGGCTGGCTGCTGCGGGAGTCCACCGCCGCGGTGACCGCGCTGTGGACCGGGATCGCCGAGGGCGCGTCCGGCGAGGCCAACCCGGACCTGGACGCCGACCGGTTCCGCCGCTACGACTGCTGGGCGGCCGGCGGGTCGATCGACGACGACCCGGTGGACGTCCGGGTCCTCGACTACGACGAGACGTGAGGAGGCCGGCCATGCCCGCGCGAAACGACGGCCGCGACCCGGAGGGGACCACCGACGACCGGCCGTACCTGTTCGTCCACAGCTACCCGCCGCCGGTCCTGCCGGCCGGGTCCTTCCCGGTCGACAACGGCGTGCGGCCGGTGCCGCCGGAGGTCTGCTGGTACCTGTGCTCCGGCATCCAGCCGCTCACCGCCTTCCAGCCCGGGGAGGACCTGACCGTGCAGGTGACGGTCGGGAACTGGCAGGGCGGCAACAGCGAGTCGATCGCCTACCTGGGGCTGTGGTGGTCGCCCCCGGTCAGCGGCCCGCTCGTCCCGGACGCCGACAAGTTCCTCGGCCTCACCACCGTGGTGGTGCCGCCGCACGGCGGGCAGGTGGTCTCCGACCCGCTGACCGGCCGCATTCCCGCGGACGCCGGCGACCACGTCTGCCTGCTGGCCCAGGTCCGGCACCCGCTGGACCCGCCGGGCACGAACGTGGCCGACCCGGTCAACGACCGGCACTGGGCGCAGCACAACCTGGTCGTGCTGCCGTCCGGCGGCGCCGGGACCCTCTCGTTCCTGGCGTCCAACCCGCTGGCGGAGGAGGCCGAGTACCTGATCGGCGTGGGGCCCGTCCCGCCGGTGCGGTGGCCGGGCTTCCGGCTGGACGGGGACCCGGAGCCGGTGGGGGCGGAGGCCGGGCTGATCGTGCTCACCGGCCCGGACGGGCAGGAACTGGCGCGCGACGAGGGCGAGTTGTCCTGCGCCCTCGCCCTGGACGGCGGGGAGCGGCGGCGGCTGGAGGTCACGGTCGAACCGGCCGGGGCGGTGGCGGCCGGGACGTTCGCGCCGTTCGAGGTCGTCCAGTACCGGATCGGCGCGGAGGTCCCGGCCGGCGGGATCGGCCTCGCGTTCACCGGCGGCTGAGCGGCCGGGCCCCCGGCCCCAGGCCCCGGCCCCCGGCCCCGGCCGCGACGGTCGGCCGATCCGGTCCGGGACGTCAGCCGATCCGGTCCAGGACGATCGGGGCCGGGGTGAACGCGGTGCCGGCCGGGGCGACGGTGACGGCGTCGGCCAGGGCCTCCAGGGCGTACGGGAAGCGCTCGGGGGTGTCGGTGTGCAGGGTGAGCAGGGGCTGGCCGGCGGTGACGGGGTCGCCGGGCTTGGCGTGGAGTTCGACGCCGGCCCCGGCCTGGACCGGGTCCTCCTTGCGGGCGCGGCCCGCGCCGAGGCGCCAGGCGGCGACGCCGACGGCGTAGGCGTCGAGGGCGGTGAGGACGCCGGTGGCGGGGGCGGGGACGACGTGGGTCTCGCGGGCCACCGGGAGGGCGGCGTCGGGGTCGCCGCCCTGGGCGGTGATCATGCGGCGCCAGTGGTCCATGGCGGAGCCGTCGCGCAGGGCGTCGGCCGGGTCCTTGCCGTGGACGCCGGCGGCGGTGAGCATCTCGCGGGCCAGGGCGAGGGTGAGTTCGACGACGTCGGCGGGGCCGCCGCCGGCCAGCACCTCGACGGACTCACGGACTTCGAGCGCGTTGCCCGCGGTGAGGCCGAGCGGGGTGGACATGTCGGTGAGCAGGGCGACGGTGGCGACGCCGGCCGAGCGGCCGAGGCCGACCATGGTGCGGGCGAGCTCGCGGGCGTCGTCGAGGTTCTTCATGAACGCGCCGGAGCCGACCTTGACGTCCAGGACGAGGGCGCCGGTGCCTTCGGCGATCTTCTTGGACATGATCGAGGAGGCGATCAGCGGGATCGCCTCGACGGTGCCGGTGACGTCGCGCAGGGCGTAGAGCTTCTTGTCGGCGGGGGCCAGCCCGTCGCCGGCGGCGCAGATCACGGCGCCGCAGCCGCGCAGCACGTCGAGCATCTCCTCGTTGGAGAGCAGGGCCCGCCAGCCGGGGATGGACTCCAGCTTGTCGAGGGTGCCGCCGGTGTGGCCGAGGCCGCGGCCGGAGAGCTGCGGGACGGCGGCGCCGCAGGCGGCGACCAGCGGGGCGAGCGGGAGGGTGATCTTGTCGCCGACGCCGCCGGTGGAGTGCTTGTCGGCGGTGGGGACGCCGAGCGAGGAGAAGTCCATCCGCTCGCCGGAGCGGATCATCGCGTCGGTCCAGCGGCTGATCTCGCGGGCCGTCATGCCGTTCAGCAGGATGGCCATGGCCAGGGCGGACATCTGCTCGTCGGCGACCTCGCCGCGGGTGTAGGCGTCGATGACCCAGTCGATCTGGGGGTCGGTCAGCTCGCCCCGGTCGCGCTTGGCCCGGATGACGGAGATGGCGTCCATGCAGGTGCTCCAGAAGATCCAGAAGAGGTGAAATGCGTAGAGTGCCGCGGGATGTCCTCCCGCGACACTCTACGCGCGTAACAAGGTGGGCGGCTACAGCCGCTCCGGTCCGAACGCGTCCGGCAGCACCTCGCTCATCGGGCGGATGCCGGAGGGCAGTTCGACCAGCAGGTCGGGCCCGCCGTGCTCGTACAGCAGCTGGCGGCAGCGCCCGCACGGCATCAGCAGCTCGCCGCCGCCGTCCACGCAGGTGAAGGCCACCAGCCGGCCGCCGCCGGAGGCGTGCAGCGCGGAGACCAGCCCGCACTCGGCGCACAGGCCGAGGCCGTACGAGGCGTTCTCCACGTTGCAGCCGACCACCGTGCGGCCGTCCTCGACCAGGGCCGCGGCCCCGACCGGGTACTTGCTGTAGGGCGCGTACGCGTGCCGCATCGCCGCCCGGGCGGCCTCGCGCAGCGCCGCCCAGTCGACCTCCGGTGCCGCCGTCACTTGGCCTGGCCCTTGCGGTAGACCAGGCCGTCCGCCTTCGGCATCCGCAGCCGCTGCGAGGCCAGCGCGAGCACCACCAGGGTGATCACGTACGGGGTGGCCACGATCAGCGGGCGCTGCACCTCGTCGGTGCAGGCGTACCAGGCGGCGACGCCGCCCGCGACGACGATGCTGATCGCACCGGCGGTGAGCTTGCGGCGGTAGAACTGCCAGAGCGCGAGCAGCGCCATCGCGACGGCGACCACCAGCAGCAGCACGTGCACCGAGTCGGCGTCGCGCAGCTGGAGGCTGTCGGTGAAGCCGAACAGGCCCGCGCCGGCGGCCAGGCCGCCCGGCATCCAGTTGCCGAAGATCATCGCGGCCAGGCCGATGAAGCCGCGGCCCTGGGTCTGCCCGTCCCGGTAGAAGTGCGCGGCGACCAGCGAGAGGTACGCGCCGCCGAGGCCCGCGAAGGCGCCGGAGGCGGTCACCGCGAGGTACTTGTACTTGTAGACGTTGACGCCCAGCGACTCGGCGGCGGACGGGTTCTCGCCGCAGGAGCGCAGCCGCAGGCCGAACACGGTGCGCCAGAGCAGGAAGTAGCTGGCGACCAGGAACACGGCGGCGATCAGGGTGACCACCGACAGCTCGGTGACCAGGCCGCGGACGATGCCGGCCACGTCGGAGACCAGGAACCAGTGGTGCTTCTCGACGCCGTCCAGCCAGCCGGACAGGCCGGGGAAGGTGAAGGTGGGCAGCGAGTCGGAGGGCGGCGACTGGTTGGCGCCGGCGCCGTCGGCCACGTAGTCCTTGTAGTAGATCCGGTTGACGTAGGCGCAGATGCCGGGGATCAGCAGGTTGATGCCGACGCCGGAGACGATGTGGTCGACGCCGAAGGTGACGGTGACCAGCGCGTGCAGCAGGCCGCCGAGCGCGCCGCCCGCCATGCCGGCCAGCAGGCCGACCCACGGGTTGACCAGGAAGCCGCCCCAGGCGCCGCAGAAGGTGCCGGCCACCATCATGCCCTCCAGGCCGATGTTGACCACGCCCGCGCGCTCCGACCAGAGGCCGCCGAGGCCGGCCATCGCGATCGGCACGGCCGAGGAGAGCGCGGCGGCGATCTGGCCGGAGGAGGTCAGGCCGTGGTTGCCGGTGGCCGCGCCGACCGCGGCGAACAGCACCAGGGCGAGCGCGATCAGCAGCAGCACCACCGGCCAGGTGAGCTTGGTCCGCTTCGCGGACGCGACCGGCGACTTGGGCTTGCCGGCGACTGCGGTGCTCATGCCGCGACCTCCTTCTGGGCGGCCGCGGCAGCCTGCGCGGCGAGCTCGGCGCCGACCTTCTGCTGCTGGCGCTTGAGGCCGTAGCGGCGCACCAGCTCGTAGGCCACGACGACACAGATGACGATGGTGCCCTGGATCACCGGGATGATCTCGGACGGGTAGTCGCCCCGGGTGGGCAGCTGGGCGCCGGAGGCGTCCAGGAAGGCGAACAGCAGCGCGGAGAACGCGATGCCGATCGGGGTGTTGCGGCCGAGCAGCGCCACCGAGATGCCGATGAAGCCGAGGCCGGTCTGCACGTTCTGCCCGAAGTACGGGGTGTTCTGCATGAGTTCGGGCAAGCCGACCAGACCGGCCAGCGCGCCGGAGACCACGATCGAGGTGATCACCATGCGCTTGACGTTGACGCCGGAGGCGCTCGCGGCGGTCTCCGAGCGGCCGGTGGCCCGCAGGTCGAAGCCGAACCGGGTGCGGTTCAGGGTGAACTGGAAGACCACGCCGACCAGCACCGCGATCACGATGAAGCCCCACAGGGTGCCGCCCTGGGTCTCGATCGAGAAGAAGTGGCTGGACTCGGAGATCTTGCCGGTCTGGATCGAGTTGGTGGTGCCGCTGGTCTTCGGCGCGAAGATGCCGGGCACCAGCAGCACGCCGATCACGGCGGTGGCGATGGCGTTCAGCATGATGGTCGAGATGACCTCGCTGACGCCCCGGTAGACCTTCAGCAGGCCGGCGATCGACGCCCACAGGCCGCCGACGCACATCGCGACGACCAGCAGCAGCGGGATCTGCAGGAAGGCCGGCAGGTCGACCTGGCTGCCGACGAACGCGGCGAACATCATGGCCAGCTTGTACTGGCCCTCGATGCCGATGTTGAACAGGTTCATCCGGAACCCGAACGCGGCGGCGGCCGCGGCCAGATAGTACACGGTGGCCTTGTTCAGGACGGCGACCTGCCCGTCGGACGCGGTGCCGTAGTTCCACATGATGGAGAAGGCGTCGAACGGGTCGCGGCCGGAGACCGCCAGCAGGGCGCCGGCGATGATCAGCGACAGCAGCACCGCCAGCACGGGGGCGGCCAGGGCGAGCCCGATCCGCTCCAGGTCGACGCGCTCGCGCAGCGACCGCTTGGCCGCGGGTGCGGCCGGGGGGTTGGGACTGGTCATGTGGCTACTCCCCCGCCTGCTCGTCGTCGGCGGTGTCGGTGGACGGGGTGTCGGTGGGCGCGGCGGCGTCGGGCGCGGTGCCGGTGGACGGCGCGGCGGTCCCGGTGCCCTCGGCGGCGGCCTGCGCCCCGGCGACGGCGTCCGGGGCGGACTCGATGTGGCCGCTGGCGGCGCCGGTCATCGCGCTGCCCAGGTCCTCGGCGGTGACGGTGGCCGGGTCGGCGTCGGCGACCAGGCGGCCGCGGTAGATCACCCGGATGGTGTCGGACAGGCCGATCAGCTCGTCCAGGTCGGCGGAGATCAGCAGCACCGCCAGGCCGTCGCGCTGGGCGGTGCGGATCTGCTCCCAGATCTGGGCCTGCGCGCCGACGTCCACGCCGCGGGTCGGGTGGGCGGCGATCAGCAGCTTCGGGGCGTGGCTCATCTCCCGGCCGATGATCAGCTTCTGCTGGTTGCCGCCGGACAGCGAGGCCGCGGTGACCTCGATGCCGGGGGTGCGGACGTCGTACTCCTCGACGATCCGCTGGGTGTCGGCCCGGGCGCCGGCCGGGTCGAGCAGCACGCCCTTGGAGTTGGGCCGCTCGGTGACGTGGCCGAGGATGCGGTTCTCCCACAGCGGGGCTTCCAGCAGCAGGCCGTGCCGGTGCCGGTCCTCGGGGATGTAGCCGATGCCGGCCTCGCGGCGGGCCCGGGTCAGGGTGCCGGTCAGGTCGGCGCCGTCCAGCGTGACGGTGCCGGCGTCCAGCGGCAGCATGCCCATGACGGCCTCGACCAGTTCGGCCTGGCCGTTGCCCTCGACGCCGGCGATGCCGAGGATCTCGCCCTTGCGGATGCGCAGCGACACGTCGTCCAGGACGACGCGCTCGACGCCCTCGGCGTCCGGCTTGGCGATCCGCAGGCCCTCGACCCGGAGCATCTCGGTGTCGGTGACGGTCGACTCGCGGCTCTCCGGGGAGGGCAGTTCGGCGCCGACCATCAGCTCGGCGAGCTGGCGGGCGGTGACCCGGCGCGGGTCGGCGTCGCCGACGGTGGTGCCGCGGCGGATCACGCTGATCGCGTCGGCCACCGAGAGCACCTCGTGCAGCTTGTGCGAGATGAAGATGACGGTGACGCCCTCGGCCTTGAGCTCGCGCAGGTTGTCGAAGAGCGCGTCGACCTCCTGCGGCACGAGCACCGCGGTCGGCTCGTCCAGGATCAGGATTCGGGCGCCGCGGTAGAGCACCTTGAGGATCTCCACCCGCTGCCGGTCGGCCACGCCCAGGTCCTCGACCAGGGCGTCCGGCCGGACGCCCAGGCCGTACTGGTCGGACAGCTCGCGGATGCGGGCCTTGGCCTTGGCGCCGATGCCGTACAGGCTCTCGCCGCCCAGGACGATGTTCTCCCAGACGGTGAAGTTGTCGGCCAGCATGAAGTGCTGGTGGACCATCCCGATGCCGCGCGCGATGGCGTCCGCGGGGGTGACGAACTCCACCTGCTCGCCGTCGATGGCGATGGTGCCCTCGTCCGGCTTCTGCATCCCGTAGAGGATCTTCATCAGGGTGGACTTGCCCGCGCCGTTCTCGCCCATCAGCGCGTGGACGGTGCCCCGCCGCACGGTGATGTCGATGTCGTGGTTGGCCACCACACCGGGGAAGCGCTTGGTGATGCCGCGCAGTTCGACGGCAGGTGTCGCCGTCCCCGCGCGGGGGGTGCCGTCCGTCGGGACGGAGTCGGAGGGGGTGATGGCGATCTCCTGCTGGTCGTCGGGCGCTTCGTCGCGCTGAGGGCTCAGTGGGGAAACCCGGGGGGAGCCGTGCCGCGGGGCCGGGGGGCGGTGCGGCGGTGTGCCGTGGGTGGAACCGGCAGGGGCCCGGGCGGGCGCGCCTGGGCGCGCCCGCCCGGGCCCCTGCCGTGCGATCGGGTCGGACCGGCGGTGGGCCGGACCGGCCTTACGGGGCGGTCGGGACGGTGGTCTGGCCGCTGGTGATCTGCTGGGTGGCGGCGTCGATCTTGGCCTTGATGTCGTCGATGTAGCCACCGGTGGTGGCCAGCGACACGCCGCCCGCCTTCAGGTCGAAGTTCTGCACGCCGCCCTGGGTGCTGTTGTCCTTCGCCGACTTGATGTAGGTGAAGACGGCCTTGTCCACGTTCTTCACCATCGAGGTGAGGATGTGGTCCTTGTACTTGTCCAGGGCGGGCTGCTTGGCCTGGTCGGAGTCGACGCCGATGGCCCACTTGCCGGCGGCGGAGACGGCCTCGATCGCGCCGGTGCCGGAGGAGCCGGCGGCCGAGTAGATGACGTCCGCGCCCTTGTCGAGCTGGCCCTGGGCGGCCTGCTTGCCCTTGCCCGGGTCGGCGAAGCCGGTGAAGTCCGGCGGGGTGGTCAGGTAGGTCACGTCGACCTGGATGTTCGGGTCGACGGACTTGGCGCCCGCGGTGTAGCCGGCCTCGAACTTCTTGATCAGCTCGGACTGCACGCCGCCGATGAAGCCGACGTGCTTGGCCTTCGACTTGTTGGCGGCGGCCACGCCCGCCAGGAAGGAGCCCTGCTCCTCGGAGAAGGTCAGCGAGGTGACGTTCTTCGGCTGGTCGGCCGAGGAGGAGTCGATGATCGCGAACTTCACGTTCGGGTTCTCGGCGGCGACCTTGTTCACCGCGTCCTGGTAGACGAAGCCCACCGCGATGATCGGGTTGAAGCCGCCGGTGACCAGGGACTTCAGGCGCTGCTCCTTGTCGCCCTCCGACTCGCCCGACTTGGCCTCGGCCTCGGTGATGGTGGCGCCCAGGTCGGTCTTGGCCTGGTCCAGGCCGCGCGCGGCGGAGTCGTTGAAGGACTGGTCGCCGCGGCCGCCGATGTCGTAGGCCATGCCGACCTTGAAGCTGGAGCTGCCCGCACCGGCCGAGGAGGAGGTGGAGTTGTTGTCGGTGCTCTTTGCGCCGCAGGCGGCGAGCGAGGCGATGCCCAGGGAACCCGAGAGCACTGCCGCGGCGAGCTTGAGTGAACGGCGCAAGGGAGTTTCTCCTTCTCACACACCCGGTTGGCGTGGTCGTGCGCCACCGTAACGCGCGTAGAACACGGTTGTGTTACGGCCTGCGGGGGCGTCCGGGTTGTTATCAAAATGTGGTCGTACGCCCAGGCAAATCCGGACATAGCCGCACACATGGCCAACCCTGCGTTCCTTACCGGCTGGTATCGGTCCACCACGCTACGCCCCCCGCCCGGAGGCCGAGAAGGCGCCTCGCCGCTACGCCCCCGCCCGGGGGGCGGGAAGGCGCCGCGCCGAAACCGCGGGGAGCCCGGGGCGGCGGCCCCGGGCTCCCCGCGCTCGTGCCCGGTCAGGTCCGGGCGTGCTCCAGCGCCAGCGCGGCGAACAACTCGACGCCGATCCCGATCGCCCGCTCGTCCGCGTCGAAGTCGCCCTGGTGGAGGTCCCGGGCGCCCTTCTCGTGCGGGCCGCGGACGCCGAGCCGGGCCAGCGCGCCCGGGGCGTGCTCCAGGTACCAGGAGAAGTCCTCGCCGCCCAGGCTCTGCTCGGTGGGCTCGACCACCGGGCCGCGCCCCTCGGCGAACCGGGCGTTCATCGCCGCCTCCAGCTGGTCGATCGAGGCGGCCTCGTTGACCACCGGCGGCACGCCCCGGTGGTAGTCGAGGCTCCACTTGGCGCGGTGGGTCTCGGCCAGGTGCGCGACCAGCTCCTCCAGCACCTCCGGCGCCTCCCGCCAGCCGGCCAGCTCCAGGCAGCGGACGGTGCCCTCCAGCTCGGCGTGCTGCGGGATCACGTTCGGCGCGGAGCCGGCCGCGATCCGCCCCCACACCAGCGAGACGCCCCAGCGCGGGTCCATCCGGCGGGAGAGCCCGGCGGGCAGCTCGGCGGCCAGCTTGGCCACCGCGGTGACCAGGTCGGTGGTCAGGTGCGGGCGGGCGGTGTGCCCGCCCGGGCCGTCCAGCGAGATCCGCACCTTGTCGCAGGCCGAGGTGATCGCCCCGGCCTTCAGCCCGATCCGGCCGACCGGCACCTTGGGGTCGCAGTGGACGGCGAAGATCCGGCCGACCCCCTCCATCCCGCCGGCCGCGATCACGTCCAGCGCGCCGCCGGGCATCATCTCCTCGGCGGGCTGGAAGATCAGCCGCACCGGGCGGGACAGCTCCCCCGCGGCCAGCGCCTGGGCCAGTACCAGGCCGGTGCCGAGCACCACCGCGGTGTGCACGTCGTGCCCGCAGGCGTGCGCCCGGCCGGGGAGCGTGGAGCGGTAGGGCACGTCCTGCTTGGCGTCGTCGATCGGCAGCGCGTCGATGTCGGCCCGGAACGCGAGCAGCGGGGTGCCCGGCGCGGTGCCCGGCGGGACGAGGTCCACCAGCAGCCCGGTGCCGCCGGGCAGCACCCGCGGCTCCAGCCCGGCGGCGACCAGCCGCTCGCGCAGCAGCCGGGTGGTGCGGAACTCCTGGCGACCGAGCTCGGGGTGCCGGTGGAGGTCACGGCGCAGCTCGATCAACTCGGCCCGGTACGACGCCACCCGGGCGCGCAGGTCGGCGGGCGGACGGGCGGCGGTGACGGTGGCGGCGGCTGCCGGCTGGGGAGCGTTCACCTTGTCAAGGGTAGGCCGGTCGTGCGGTTTTGGCCCGGGTTCCGGAGAACTGATCACCGGATGGGTGCATGGCGGCCGCCGGGATGGGTAGGACACTTCGTTTCAGCCCGCCCTTCGTTCCGGTCCCCCCGGCCCTGTGCAACGAATCGCACCGGCCATCGGACACGGCGGCTGCTCCGTGCGGGCCCCGGAGCGCGGGGGCCAAACGTTTCCCCCCGATCGGGTCATGCCGGGGTAAAGCTTTCGGACGTGCTCTTGAGTGGCGTACATCAGTCCGCATAGACAGCTTTCGCACAGTCAACTCCGGTGCCGCGGTGGGGGGTCTTCCGCTCGCGGCGCGCCCCGTCACGCCCTCACGAGGGGCAGTTGACGCTCCATCGAACCGAGAAGGGGGGACCCGACGTGCCCATCGCGCGCAACAAGCTCGCCCAGAGCATCGCTCCGGCCACCGTCGCCGCCGCACTGATCCTCACCACCCTCGGCGCGGCCGTTCCGGCCTCCGCCGCCACCCCGGCCGGCGACAGCGCCCAGGCCCTGCCCGGCACCCACCCCGAGTGGGCCACCCCGCAGGCCGACGCCGGCGCCGCCGACGCGGCCGCCCCGGCCACCGCCCGGATCTACCTGGCCGGCCGTGACGCCAACGGCCTGGCCGCGCTCGCCAAGGCGGTCTCCGACCCGAACTCCGCGGCCTACGGCCAGTACCTGTCCTCCGACCAGGTCCAGGCGAAGTTCGGCGCCACCCCGCAGCAGGTCAAGGCCGTCACCGACTGGGTGACCGGCGCGGGCCTGACCGTCTCCGCCGGCACGAACCACTACGTGCAGGTGGCCGGCTCCACCGCCGCGATGGCCAAGGCCTTCGGCACCGGTTTCCACAACTACCGCACCGCGGACGGCACCCACCGCGCGCCCGCCTCGGACGCCAAGGTCCCCGCCGCGGTGGCCGGCTCGGTGCTGGCCGTCTCCGGCCTGGCCGACGCGATCCACAAGAACAGCTCGAACGCCACCTCGGTGCGCGAGGCCGAGCAGCGCGCGAACGCCGCCTCCCGGCTCGCCGCCCCCGACAAGAAGGCCCCGGCCACCCTGCCGGACGTGCCGACCTGCTCCGAGGACGGCTACGGCTCCAAGACCGCCAAGGGCGCCCCGGACGGCTACGAGAAGAACGAGCCCTTCGCCCCCTGCTCGTACGTCCCGTCCCAGCTGCGCAAGGCGTACGGCGTCAGCGACGCCAAGGTCACCGGCAAGGGCGCCCGGGTCGCGATCATCGACGCCTACGGCCTGTCCACCATGGAGCAGGACGCGAACCACTTCTCCTCGCTGCACGGCGACCAGCCGTTCAAGTCGGGCCAGTACACCGAGTACGTCACCCCGGACCAGTGGACCCACGAGGACGAGTGTGGCGGCGCCGAGGGCTGGGCCGGCGAGGAGGCGCTCGACGTCGAGATGGTGCACGGCCTGGCGCCCGACGCCCAGGTCGTCTACGTCGGCGGCAACTCCTGCTACGACGAGGACCTGTACGACGCGATGGCCAAGGTCGTCGACGGGCACCTGGCCGACGTGGTCTCCAACTCCTGGGGCGAGATCATGCACGGCACCACCGGCGACATCGACCCGGCCGTGGTCGCCGCCGACAACCAGATATTCCAGCTCGGCGCGGTGACCGGCATCGGCTTCACCTTCTCCTCCGGCGACTGCGGCGACGACTCCCCGGGCGCCGCCGCCACCGGCGTCAACTGCCAGGCCGACACCAACCAGGCCCAGGCCCAGTGGCCGTCCTCCTCCCCGTGGGTCACCTCGGTCGGCGGCACCGCGCTCCAGCTCGACAACAAGGCCGGCAAGTACGCCGCCGAGGTCTCGATGGGCGACCTGCGCTCGGTGCTCTCCGCCGACCAGAAGTCCTGGGTCCCGGCCCTCCCCGGCACCTTCTACTTCGGCGGCGGCGGCGGTGTCTCCAAGGACTTCGCCCAGCCGTGGTACCAGCAGGGCGTGGTCCCGGACCAGATCGCCAAGACCGCGGCCGACGGCACCAAGTCCAAGACGCCGCTGCGCGCCACCCCCGACATCGCGATGAGCGGTGACCTGGTGGCCGCCACCCTGGTCGGCTACACCGACGCCGGCGCCTACAGCGAGGGCGGCTACGGCGGCACCTCGGTCTCCGCCCCGGAGACCGCCGCGATGTTCGCCAACGCGATCCAGGCCCGCGGCGGCCGCGCCCTCGGCTTCGCCAACCCGGCGCTCTACGACCGGGCCGGCAGCAAGGCGTTCAACGACGTCAACGACAGCGCCGTCCACACCAAGCGCGGCAACGTCGTCGACCTCGGCGTGGTGAGCGGCTCGCTCAGGGTCCGCCTCTACAAGATCGGCGCGGACTACGGCCTGTCGGCCTCGAAGGGCTACGACACCGCCACCGGCCTGGGCTCCCCGGGCAAGGACTTCTTCAAGTCCTTCACCATCAAGAAGAAGTAACCGGCGACACGCCGGAGGGGCTGTCGGGGACCTCCCCGACAGCCCCTCCCGCTTTCCCGCCGCGACCGCGCGCCCCGTCGGGGGCGCCGCTCAGAAACGGTCGACCGGCACGTACGTCCCCCACACCCCGCGCAGCGCGTCGCAGACCTCGCCCACGGTGGCCCGGGCCGCCAGCGCCTCCTTCATCGGGTACAGCACGTTGTCGGTGCCCTCCGCCGCCTTGCGCAGCTGCGACAGCGCCCGGTCCACCGCCGAGGAGTCCCGGTCGGCGCGCAGGCGCCCGAGCCGCTCGGCCTGCTGCGCCTCGATCGCCGGGTCGACCCGCAGCGGCTCGTAGGGCTCCTCCTCGGCGAGCTGGAAGCGGTTGACGCCGACCACGGTCCGCTCGCCGGAGTCCTGCTCCTGCTGGATGCGGTACGCGGTGCGCTCGATCTCGCCCTTCTGGTAGCCCTGCTCGATCGCCGCGACGGCGCCGCCCATGTCCTCCACCTTGGCCATCAGCTCCAGGGCGGCGGCCTCCAGCTCGTCCGTCATCGCCTCGACCACGTAGGAGCCGGCGAACGGGTCGACGGTGGCGGTGACGTCGGTCTCGAAGGCGAGCACCTGCTGGGTGCGCAGCGCGAGCCGGGCGGACTTCTCGGTCGGCAGGGCGATCGCCTCGTCGAAGGAGTTGGTGTGCAGCGACTGGGTGCCGCCCAGGACGGCGGCCAGCGCCTGCACCGAGACGCGCACCAGGTTGACCTCGGGCTGCTGCGCGGTGAGCTGCACGCCGGCGGTCTGGGTGTGGAAGCGCAGCATCTGCGACTTGGGGTTCTTCGCGCCGAACTCCTCCTTCATGACGCGGGCCCAGATCCGGCGCGCGGCGCGGAACTTGGCGACCTCCTCCAGCAGCGTGGTGCGGGAGACGAAGAAGAAGGAGAGCCGGGGCGCGAAGTCGTCGACGTCCATCCCGGCGGCGACCGCGGTGCGGACGTACTCGATGCCGTTGGCGAGCGTGAAGGCGATCTCCTGCGCGGGGTTCGCCCCGGCCTCGGCCATGTGGTAGCCGGAGATGGAGATGGTGTTCCACTTGGGGATCTCGGCCCGGCAGTACTGGAACACGTCCGCGATCAGCCGCAGGCTGGGCTTGGGCGGGAAGATGTACGTGCCGCGGGCGATGTACTCCTTGAGCACGTCGTTCTGGATGGTGCCGGTCAGCCGGCCCGAGGGCACGCCCTGGGCCTCGCCGACCAGTTGGTAGAGCAGCAGCAGCAGCGAGCCGGGCGCGTTGATGGTCATCGAGGTGGAGACCTCGCCGAGCGGGATGCCGCCGAACAGCACGTTCATGTCCTCGACGCTGTCGACCGCCACGCCGACCTTGCCGACCTCGCCGGAGGAGATCGCCGCGTCCGAGTCGTAGCCCATCTGGGTCGGCAGGTCGAAGGCCACCGACAGGCCCATGGTGCCGTTGGCGATCAGCTGCTTGTAGCGGGCGTTGGACTCGGCGGCGGTGCCGAAGCCGGCGTACTGGCGCATCGTCCACGGCTTGCCGGTGTACATGGTCGGGTACACGCCGCGGGTGAACGGGTACCGGCCGGGGGTGCCGAGCCGGCTCGCGGCGTCGAATCCGGCCAGGGTCTCGGGGCCGTACACCGGCTCGATCGGCAGTCCCGACTCGGTGCGGCGTGGCTCGGCTGCCATGGGGGTTCCTCCGCGGGGGGTGGGTGAGGGTTAGCGCTGATTAACGGGTCAGCTGGATACGCAATGTAGCCGTGCCCCGTCGGCAGCAGACAGATGCCACGGCTGGGAGCTTGCTCACAACACCCGCGGGCCGTCCCTTGGGATGATCGGTCCACCGACCGGACGGACGAGGAGTGGACGACATGAGCGAGCAGAAGGTGGCCGTGGTCACCGGCGCCAGCAGCGGCATCGGGGCGGCGACCGCCCGCCGACTGGCCGCGGACGGCTTCGAGGTGGTGCTGACCGCCCGGCGCACCGAGCGGATCGAGGCGCTGGCGAAGGAGATCGGCGGACGTGCCCGCACCCTGGACGTCACCGACCGGGCGGCGGTGGACGCCTTCGCGGCCGAGGTGGGCCGGGTCGACGTCCTGGTGAACAACGCGGGCGGCGCACTGGGCGCGGACAGCGTCGAGGCGGGCGACCCGGCGGACTGGCGCACCATGTACGAGGTCAACGTGCTCGGCGTGCTGCACCTGACCCAGGCCCTGCTGCCCGCGCTGCGCGCCACCGGCGAGGGCACCGTGCTGATCATGTCCTCGACCGCGGCGCTGGCCGCGTACGAGGGCGGCGGCGGGTACGTGGCCGCCAAGCACGCCGTCCACTCGCTGGCCCAGACCCTGCGCCTCGAACTGGTGGCCGAGCCGATCCGGGTGATCGAGATCGCGCCCGGCATGGTGAAGTCCGAGGGCTTCGCGCTGACCCGCTTCCGCGGCGACCGGGACAAGGCCGACGCGGTCTACGCGGGCGTCGCCGAGCCGCTGACCTCGGAGGACGTCGCCGACACCGTCTCCTGGGCGGTCACCCGGCCCGCCCACGTCAACATCGACCTGCTGGTGGTCCGGCCCCGCGCCCAGGCCGCCAACCACAAGGTGCACCGGGTCAGTTGATCCGTCCCGCGTGAACGAAAAGGGCGGCGGGTCACAACTTGATAGCTCGATAGAGTGAAATCGGCCCGCCGCCTCCCCAACTGATGAGCCCTCAACTACCGTGGAGGCGCTGCCCCGCCGAGCTGTGCCAGCCCCGAGCGGCGGCATCGCCGCACCCCGCGACACCCCTGTCCTCCCAGGTCCACCCCGTCTCTGGAGCATTCCGCCTTCCCGCCCTTACGAGGAGGATCCGCTGGCCAGCGACATCCCGCCGCAGCGTCTCGACGTGCGGACGGAGCCGTCCCTGCTGGGGCTCCACCGGTTCAACGAAGCCGACTCCGGCGCCGTGGAGGAAGCACTGCTCGCCTGCTGCGGCAGCCACCGCTGGGCCCTCCGCCTCACCGCCCACCGCCCCTACCCCGACATCGAGTCCCTGCTGGCCGCGGCCAGCGAGGCCAGCTACGACCTGCGCCCGGCCGACCTGGCGGAGGCCCTCGCCGACGAGAGCTGGATGCCCCAGCCCCTGCTCGGCATGCGCGCCCCCGGCAGCCAGGCCGCCCGCACCGCGCTGCGCGCCGCCCACGCCGCCTACGAGGCCCGCTTCGGGTACGTCTTCGTGGTCTGCCTGGACGGCGTCGTCCCCGAGGAGATGCTGGACGCCGTCCTCACCTCCATCCGCACCCGCCTGGCCAACGACCCCGACGAGGAACGCCTGGTCTCCGCCGAGGAGTTGCGCCGTATCGCGCTCAGCCGCCTGGAGCACCTGGTCGCGGTGAAGAGCTGAACCGGGCGCCGGGAACGGCGCCGGACCGACCGATCCGCCCGCAGGGCCCCGCCGGGGGCCCTGCTCCGTCTCCCGGCGGTCCTCATCTCCCGGTGATCTTCGCCAGCTGCGCCCGCACCACCGCCGGGTCCGGTTCCGGGGCCGGGCGGCCGGTCGCGTCCAGGGTGGTGAAGACGGCGAGGACGTCCCCGGCCCGGGCGACCAGGGCGCGCTGGGCGATGACGGCCCCGCCGGTTTCATTCGTGAGGGTGAAGGCGCTGGCGGCGTCGGCTCCTTCGGGGGTGAGCGTGTCGAGCCGGGTGAGCAGGTGGCGGCCGGCGGTGGAGGTGAACGCCCGGCAGTGGTCGAGGACCTGGTCGAGCCCGGAGCGGACGGCGGCGGCCCGGCCGGGCCGGAAGGCCAGCACCGCGGTGTAGAGCGAGGCGGCGGCGTCGCCCGCGCGGGCGATGTCCAGGTCGGCCTCGGCCAGCGGCCCGGCCCCGCCCTTGGAGGGGGTCAGCGCGTCGAGGACGGGCTGGCAGGCCGGGACGTCGGCGGTCTGCGGGGGGCTGGAGATGTCGTTCTGGCCGGGCTGCATGAGGGTGACGTGCCAGCCGGGGCCGAGGTCGGCGTCGGTGACGGCGAGGGCGCGCACCGCGGCGGCGTCGTACTCGGGCCGCGCGGAGGACGGCGCGGCCGGCGGCCGGGCGAAGGGCCCCGCGGCGGCCCCGGCGGCGGCGCCGTCGGCGGCGGGGGCGGACGGCGCGGCGGCGCAACCGGCCGCGGCGGGGGCGAGCGCGGCGAGCGAGGCGAGGGCGGCGAGCGCGGGCAGGGGTCGCACGGCGGGTCTCTCTGCTGGGCGGCGGGAGGAGGCGTACCGTAGCGCAGTCGGTCCGTGACGCAGGGTCACGGTTCCCGGCGCGATTAGGCCGTGCGTGCCTGATTGATCACACCAGGGGCCCCCGGCGGCGGTTGCCGACGGCGCGTCGATAGGATGCTCGCGGCCGGTGGACCGTATCCGGCCGGGCTGACCGACACCGAAGCCGGCCGAGCCCCCAATCGCTTCCGGAGGGTTTTCCGTGCCGGCTGGAACGCTGTACCGCGGCCGGGAAGGCATGTGGAGCTGGGTGGCTCACCGAGTCACCGGCGTCCTGATCTTCTTCTTCCTGTTCGCCCATGTCCTTGACACCGCTCTGGTACGGGTGTCGCCCGAGGCGTACGACTCGGTGATCGCCACGTACAAGTTCTGGCTGGTGAACCTGATGGAGTACGGCCTGGTGGCCGCCATCCTGTTCCACGCCCTGAACGGCCTGCGGGTCGTCGCGGTGGACTTCTGGGCCAAGGGCCCGAAGTACCAGAAGCAGATGCTCTGGACCGTCGTGGGCGTGTGGGTCGTCCTGATGGCCGGCTCCTTCTACCCCGTCCTCGAGCACACCCTTCGCACCTGGTTCGGGGGCTGATCCGCGTGTCCACTGAGACCAACGACCTGGTGGTGCCCTCGGCGCACGCCCACACCGGCAAGGGACTGGGCACCGGCAACCCGGCCGACGCCTTCGTGGTCGAGCCGGCCCGGGCGCGCAGCAAGCGGACCCCGCGCCGCACCCGCACCAACTTCGAGATGCTCGCCTGGCTGTTCATGCGCCTGTCGGGCGTCGTGCTGGTGGTGCTGGTCCTCGGCCACCTGCTGATCAACCTGATGCTGGACGGCGGCGTCTCCAAGGTCAGCTTCGCCTTCGTGGCGGGCAAGTGGGCCTCGCCGTTCTGGCAGGTCTGGGACCTGCTGATGCTGTGGCTGGCCATGCTGCACGGCTCGAACGGCATGCGCACCGTCATCAACGACTACGCGGAGAAGGACGCCACTCGTCTGTGGCTGAAGGGTCTCCTGGGCGTCGCGACCGTGTTCACGGTCGTCCTCGGCACCCTGGTGATCTTCACCTTCGACCCGAACATCTGACGAGCCACCAGAGGCGACTGACCCCCATGCAGATTCACCAGTACGACACCGTCATCGTCGGCGCCGGCGGCGCCGGCATGCGCGCGGCCATCGAGTCGACGCAGCGCAGCCGCACCGCCGTCCTGACCAAGCTCTACCCGACCCGGTCGCACACCGGCGCGGCGCAGGGCGGCATGTGTGCCGCGCTCGCCAACGTCGAGGAGGACAACT
Source organism: Kitasatospora fiedleri (assembly GCF_948472415.1). Lineage (NCBI taxonomy): Bacteria > Bacillati > Actinomycetota > Actinomycetes > Kitasatosporales > Streptomycetaceae > Kitasatospora > Kitasatospora fiedleri. The sequence continues at coordinate 3,068,879 of NZ_OX419519.1, forward strand.
GGGAGTGGCACACCTTCGACACGGTCAAGGGCGGTGACTACCTGGTCGACCAGGACGCCGCCGAGATCATGTGCAAGGAGGCCATCGACGCGGTCCTCGACCTCGAGAAGATGGGCCTGCCCTTCTCCCGCACCGACCAGGGCCGGATCGACCAGCGCCGCTTCGGCGGCCACTCCCGCAACCACGGCGAGGCCCCGGTCCGCCGGTCCTGCTACGCCGCGGACCGCACCGGCCACATGATCCTGCAGACGCTGTTCCAGAACTGCGTCAAGCACGGCGTCGAGTTCTTCAACGAGTTCTACGTCCTCGACCTGCTGATCAACGAGGGCCGGACCGCCGGCGTGGTGGCCTACGAGCTGGCCACCGGCGAGATCCACGTCTTCCAGGCCAAGGCCGTGGTGTTCGCCTCGGGCGGCACCGGCAAGATGTTCAAGGTCACCTCGAACGCGCACACCCTGACCGGTGACGGCCAGGCCGTGGCGTACCGCCGTGGCCTGCCGCTGGAGGACATGGAGTTCTTCCAGTTCCACCCGACCGGCATCTGGCGGATGGGCATCCTGCTCACCGAGGGCGCCCGCGGTGAGGGTGGCATCCTGCGCAACAAGGACGGCGAGCGCTTCATGGAGCGCTACGCCCCCGTCATGAAGGACCTCGCGTCCCGTGACGTGTGCTCCCGCGCGATCTACTCGGAGATCCGGGCCGGCCGCGGCTGCGGCCCCGACGGCGACCACGTCTACCTGGACCTGACGCACCTGCCGCCGGAGCAGCTGGACGCCAAGCTGCCGGACATCACCGAGTTCGCGCGCACCTACCTCGGCATCGAGCCCTACACGGACCCGATCCCGATCCAGCCCACCGCGCACTACGCGATGGGCGGCATCCCGACCAACGTCGAGGGCGAGGTGCTGCGCAACAACACCGACGTCGTCCCGGGCCTGTACGCCGCGGGCGAGGTCGCGTGCGTGTCGGTGCACGGCGCCAACCGCCTGGGCACCAACTCGCTGCTGGACATCAACGTGTTCGGCCGCCGGGCGGGCATCGCCGCCGCCGAGTACGCCGAGAAGCACGACTACGTCGAGCTGCCGGAGAACCCGGGCGCGCTGGTCGAGGCGCTGGTGGAGGGCCTGCGGGAGTCCACCGGCACCGAGTCGGTCGCGAAGATCCGCCTGGAGCTGCAGGAGTCGATGGACGCCAACGCGTCCGTCTACCGCACCGGCAAGACCCTGCAGCAGGCGGTCGAGGACGTGGCGGCGCTCAAGGAGCGCTTCAAGAACGTCTCGATCGCGGACAAGGGCTCGCGCTACAACACCGACCTGCTGGAGGCCGTCGAGCTGGGCAACCTGCTCGACCTGGCCGAGGTGCTGGTCGTGTCCGCGCTGGCGCGCGAGGAGTCCCGCGGCGGTCACTACCGCGAGGACTTCCCGACCCGCGACGACGTGAAGTTCATGCAGCACACCATGGCGTACCGCGAGGTGGCCGAGGACGGTTCCACCTCCATCCGCCTCGACTACAAGCCGGTCGTGCAGACCCGCTACCAGCCGATGGAGCGTAAGTACTGATGTCCACTTCGACCGTCGAGACGCACTCGACCGCGCTGGACGCGGCCGAGTCGGGCAGCGTGCAGCTGATCAACGTCACCTTCCGGATCCGCCGGTTCAACCCGGAGGAGCACCCGGACCCGGTGTGGGTGGACTACCAGCTCCTGATGGACCCGAAGGAGCGCGTCCTGGACGCGCTCAACAAGATCAAGTGGGAGCAGGACGGCACCCTCACGTACCGCCGCTCCTGCGCGCACGGCATCTGCGGCTCGGACGCCATGCGGATCAACGGCCGCAACCGGCTGGCGTGCAAGACCCTGATCAAGGACGTCAACCCGGAGAAGCCGATCACGATCGAGGCCATCAAGGGCCTCGCGGTCCTCAAGGACCTGATCGTGGACATGGACCCGTTCTTCCAGGCGTACAAGGACGTCATGCCGTTCCTGATCACCAACGGGAACGAGCCGACCCGCGAGCGCCTGCAGTCGCAGGCCGACCGCGAGCGCTTCGACGACACCACCAAGTGCATCCTGTGCGCCGCGTGCACCTCCTCGTGCCCGGTGTTCTGGAACGACGGCCAGTACTTCGGCCCGGCGGCGATCGTCAACGCGCACCGCTTCATCTTCGACTCGCGCGACGAGGGTGCCGAGCAGCGCCTGGAGATCCTCAACGACCGTGAGGGCGTGTGGCGCTGCCGCACCACCTTCAACTGCTCGGAGGCCTGCCCGCGCGGCATCGAGGTCACCAAGGCGATCCAGGAGGTGAAGCGCGCGCTCGTCACGCGCCGCTTCTAGTCCGTCCGTTCGAGGGGCCCGTCCGGAGTGCGCTCCGGGCGGGCCCTTCGGCGTCCGGCGGGGGCCCCGGACTCCTGGGCCCCCGGGGTCCTGTGCTCCTGTGCTCCCGGGGTCCTGTGCTCCCGGCGGGCCGTCAGTCGGTGCGGCGGGTGCGGACGGTGGCCAGGGTGAGCAGCAGCGGGCCTAGGAACAGGGCGGCGCCCATCGTCCGGTAGTCCTGGTCGGCGGCGGCGGCGGTGAGCGCCAGCTGGGTGCCCAGGACGGCCGCGCCCGCCACCGGGACCAGGGTGCCGATCCGGTGCCGCCAGGCGTGCAGCGCGGCGGCGGCCAGGCCCAGGTAGGCCCAGAGCGCGCCGCGCCACAGCAGCCAGTCCAGTTGCGGGGCGCGCAGCAGGGTGCGGCTCCAGGTCGCGGCGGCGTGCAGCGGGTGCCACAGGCCGCGCGAGCCGGCCGCCGGGCCGGGCACCCCGGTGGCGGCGTGCGGGCCGCCGTCGCCCGCCCGGACGGCCCAGGCGATCCGGCCCCGGCAGAGCCGGGCGTCCAGCACCCGGTCCGGGTGGTCGCGTAGCAACTGCCGCCAGGTGGAGGCGAGTTCGTCTTCGGCGCGGCGGGCGGTGGCGGTGTTCCAGCGGTCGGTGAGGGCCGCGGTGGCGGAGCAGTCGGCGCCCGCGGCGTCCCAGTCGGCGGGCGGGGCGACGGCGGTCAGGACGGGGCCGAGCGGGGCGGCGGCCCGGTGCTGGGCCAGCGCCAGGTCGGCGGCCCGCAGCGGGTGCAGGTCGCCGCTCGGGGACGCGGGGTGCCCGAGCAGCGCCAGCGCGATCGGCACGGCCAGCGCGGCCGCGGTCAGCAGCGCGATCCGGGTCCGGGCCCGGGGCAGGCAGAGCAGCAGCACCGCGGCGGCGGCCAGCGCGGTGCCGGCGCCCCGGGTGCCGGTCAGGGCGAGCGCGCAGACGGCCGCGAACAGGACGGCCAGATCCAGCCGTTGGGCCGGGCCGCCCCGCTCCAGGGCGCCCTCGGTCCGCCGGGCGAGCAGCCGCAGCCCGGCCCCGGTGAGCAGCAGCGCGGCGAGGGTGGTGACCGCGGCCGGGGCGGCCGAGACCACCAGCGCGGCGGTCGGCGGCAGGGCGGCCAGCGCCACCGCGACCGGCCCGCTGTGCCGTCCCCGCACCCCGAACCGGGCCAGCGCGGCCACCAGGTACCCCAGGGCGAAGGCCGCCGCCGCGGTCTGCGCCAGCACCGCCGGGCCGGTGTGCACGGCCCGCACCGCCGCCGCGTACAGCGGCGCGCCGGGCTCGGGGGCGTCCCCGGTGAACGCCGGGTACACCGCCGCCCACCACAGCAGCAGCACCGCCCAGCACGCCGCGGCCACCGCGAACGGCAGCCGCAGCCGCGACTTCGCCCGCCGGTGCCGCCGTTCCCGCTCCTGCCGCCGCGCCCACTCCGGGCGGGTCTCACCGAGGGTGGAACTGATGCTCACGCCGAGCCTCCCCGAAGTTCGTGCCGGGCAGGCTAGCAGCGGGATTCGGCCACTTGAAGGGGGCGGACGCCGGGGGTCCGGGACGCGGCCCGCGGATCGTCCGCCTTCGTCTGGCTTCGCCTGGCTTCGTCCGCCGGGCGGCTCGGGGGGTGTTCGGTGGGGCGGCTCGGCGGGACTACTCGGCGGGGCGCTCGCCGACCGGGGCGGCGGTGGTGGCGGCGCGCAGGGCGCGCAGGCCGCGGACGCCGATCCAGCCGATCGCGAGGCCGAGCAGCAGGGAGGTGACGGCGAGCAGGAGGTGGACCCAGAAGAAGGCGGTGGGCTGCCCGTGGTCGCCGTTCACGAAGGCCTGGCCGCCGGAGTCCTTCCAGAGGTTCTTGACGAAGGTGGTCCAGATGAAGACCGACCAGACGCCGAAGGCGGTGAGGAACCAGGAGACCGGGCGGCTGAGCTTCATGGTGGCGGGGTCCTTCGCGGCAGACGGGGTGCCCGTCCAGTATGCGGGGCCCGCCGATCGGAGCAGCGGGCGGTACTCGTTCGTGGCGTCGGACGACGGCGGGAGCGGGTCCGGAGCGGGTGCGGGTTATTTTTCCGGAATGCTGATAATCCGCCGGATTCTTCACGGTTCGTCCGCCGCCGCCCTGCTGCTGGTGCCCGCGCTGCCGGCGTCCGCCGCCGCGTCCGGGGACGCCCCGCCGCCCGGCGTGGTGGGCGGGGAGCGGCTGGGTGCGGCGGGGGTCCAGGTGGCGCCGGGGCCGGGGGCGCCGCCGCTGCCGAAGGACCTGACCGGGAAGTCCTGGCTGGTCGCGGACGCGGGCACCGGGCAGGTGCTGGCGGCGTTCAACGCGCACGCGCAGCTGCCGCCGGCCTCGACCCTGAAGATGCTGTTCGCGGACACCGTGCTGCCGCGCTTCCCGGCCTCCGAGGTGCACAAGGTGGCCTGGGCGGAGCTGCAGGGGATGGGGGCGGGCAGCAGCCTGGTCGGCATCAAGGAGGACCTGGAGTACAAGGTCGAGGACCTGTGGCGCGGGGTGTTCCTCTCCTCCGGCAACGACGCGGTGCACGTGCTGGCGAACATGAACGGCGGGGTGGCGAAGACCGTCGCCGACATGCAGGCCCGGGCGGATCAGCTGCAGGCCCGGGACACCCACGTGGTCAGCCCGGACGGCTACGACATGGACGGGCAGGTCACCTCGGCGTACGACCTGACCCTGTTCGCCCGGGCGGGCCTGCGCAATCCGGAGTTCCGGGGCTACTGCGCGACCCGCTGGGCGCAGTTCCCGGGCGCGGTGGACCAGAAGACCGGGCAGCGCGGGAGCTTCGGCATCGCCAACACCGACCGGCTGCTGGGCAGCTACCCGGGCCTGATCGGGGTGAAGAACGGCTACACCACCAACGCGGGCGCCACCTACACGGGCGCGGCCGAACGCGACGGGCGGACGCTGCTGGTGACGGTGATGCACCCGGCGGACAGCCCGAAGGTCTACACCGAGGCGGCGGCGCTGCTGGACTGGGGCTTCGCCGCGGCCGGGAAGGTCACCCCGGTGGGGGCGCTGGCCGAGGACGGCGCCCCGGAGCAGGCCCCGTCGGCGGCGGCCCGGCCGGTGGCCGACGCCCCGGCCGGGTCGGCCGGTTCGACCGCGCCGGGCGCCCCGGCGGCCCCGCCGGTCCCGTCGGCCCCGGACGGCGGGCTGGCGGCGCACGCGGCGGCGGGCGGGCCGGGGCCGGCGACCTGGTCGGCGGTCGGGCTGTGCGCGGCGGTCGCGGCGGCGGGGCTGCTGCGGCTGCGGACCCTGCGCCGCCGGGCCGCCCGCGCGGAGGGCCGGCCGGGCCGGCCGGACTGACCGGGGCGGCCGACGGTCCGGGGGGTCAGGCGGTGCGGGGCGTCAGGCGGTGCGGGGCGTCCGGCGGTGTGGGGCGTCAGGCGGTGCGGCGGGTGGCCCGCAGGGCGCGGCGCACCGAGCGGGTGGCGATGGGCGGCAGGACGTCGAGGGCGATCCGGCGGGGCAGCGAGCGCCGCGGCCGGGCGGGGGCCGGGGCCGGCTCGGGCGCCGGGGGCTCGTCCCAGGCGAGGCGGTGGCAGCGCTGCCCGGCCAGGTGCTCCTCGTCGAGCCGGAAGCCCTCGCCGCGCCAGTCCCGGTCGAGCAGGTCGGCGCGGACCGCCTCGGGGTCGCCCCAGGTGCCGTAGAACTTCTCGGGGGTGAGCAGCACCGGCCGCAGGCCGAGGGTGAAGACGGCCTCCCAGACGGCGGCGGCCACGCCGGGGGTGTGCGGGGCCCGGTAGTCGTCGAGGGCGACCACGCCGTCCTTGGCGAGTGCCTCCCGGGCGACCAGGATGTCGCCGGCCACGTGCTCGTACAGGTGGGAGGCGTCGATGTGGACGAAGCGGCAGCTGCCCGCGGGAATCCGGCCGTCGGCGAGGACCGAGGTCGGGGCCTGGACGATCGTCGGCAGCTCGGGGTGGAAGGCCAGGTAGTTGGCCTCGAAGGCGCGCCGGGTCAGGGTGTCGCGGTAGGACATGTCCATCTCGGCGGAGTTCTGGTCGTCCGGGGCCTCCAGGTCGAACAGGTCGCAGACGGTGAAGGTCTCCCCGGCGCGCAGGTGGTAGCCCAGCAGGATCGCCGAGCGGCCCAGGTAGGCGCCCATCTCCAGCAGGTCGCCGGTGGTCCCGGCCTCGCTCTGCCGGTCGAGCAGGTGGGCGAAGACCTCCTGGTCGGCCCGGAAGAACCAGCCCGGGACGTCGTCCGGGGCGGCCGGGACGGGGACGCCCTCGGGGGCGGCGGGAGCGGCGGCGGTGCCTGGTGCGGACACGCGGTCTCCTGGGGAGCTGGCCGGGGCCGGGGGCACGGCGGTGTGCGGTCGGCGGGAACCGGACTGGTGTGACCGGGATCATAGTCACTCGTCCGAACGCCGCACAGCGGGCGGGGCGGATGTTTCCCCGGCGGCTTCGAGCGCGTCCTCGGCCTGCCGGACGGCGCGCAGCCGGGCCCGTTCCGGGTCGGCGAGCGCGGTCCAGGCCGCGCAGTACATCAGCAGCCGGGTGACGAAGTCGATCCACAGCAGCAGCGCCACCGGCACGCCGAACGCCCCGTACAGGCTGCGGCCGGCCACCGAGCCCAGGTAGGAGGAGAGCAGCAGTTTCAGCAGTTCGAAGCCGACCGCGCCGATCAGCGCGCCCTCCAGCAGGGCGCGGCGGCGCTGGCCGGTGATCCGCGGGAACGGGCCGAGCAGGTAGGCGAAGAGCAGCAGGTCGGCGCAGACCGCGATCAGGAAGCCCAGTCCGGACAGCAGCCAGCGGGCGGCCCCGCCGTCCAGGCCCAGGGCGTCGGAGAGCCGGTGGACCAGGGTGGTGGCGAGCGCGGAGGCGGCCAGCGAGGCCAGGCAGACCAGGCCGAGGCCGAGCAGCACCACGCAGTCGCGGGCCTTGACCAGGACCGGGTTGCCGCCGTCGTCCGGCAGCCGCCACACGGTGCGCACCGCGCCGCGCATGGTGTCCACCCAGCCGAGGCCGGAGATCAGCAGCAGCAGGCCGGAGACCAGGCCGACGGTGCCGGCGTTGGCCACCATGGCGTTCAGGTCGAGCGAGTCGGCGAGGCCCGGCAGCTGCTCGGTGATCTTGTCCTGGAGCTGGTGCACCCGGGAGTCGGAGAGGGTGGCCAGGGCGATCGCCAGGGCCACCGTGAGCAGCGGGAACAGCGCCAGGAAGCCGAAGAAGGTGACCGCCCCGGCCAGCCGGTTGCCCTGGACGTCGTCGAACAGCAGGTACACCCGGTAGGGCCGGCTGCGCAGCAGTCGGGCGGCGAGCGGGCCGATCACGGGCAGCTTGGTGAGGAAGTCCACGCATGGCTGTATACCGGCGTCCGGGCCCCCGCTGCGGGAGCGGGGCCGGGCCCGGCGCGGCGCGGGCCGTCCGGGGCCGTCCGGGGCGCGTCACGGGCCTTCCGGGGGCTGCGGGTGAGCCTCCGTCAGCCCGCCCCCGCCGCGCGGGGGTTCAGCGGCGGACGGCGCGGCGGGCCCGGGCCAGGGCCCGCAGGCCCTGGAAGCCGAGGTAGTTGCCGCGGCCGAGCAGTTCGCCGCGCAGCCCCTCGCGGCCGGGCGGCGGCCGGTAGCCGGCCGGGCGGTGCCGGGCGCAGTGCTCGGCGGCGCGGCGGAAGAACTCGCGGCGGTCGCCGGGCGGGACCCGGCCGGGCTTGGAGACCACGGTGGCGAGGTGGCCGAGCATCATCCGGTAGATGACCGGGCGCCAGCGGTCCAGGTCGGGGCGGGCGTCGAGGAAGGCGAACACCCGGTCGTACTGCGCGAAGACGTCGAAGTGCTTGCGGGAGGCGGTGGCCAGGATGTTGCCGCCCTCGCGGCGCTGCCGGTAGTGCACGCCGACCCGGTCGAGCAGGGTGATCCGCTCGGCGGCGAGCAGCGCCGGGTAGGTGAACGGGGTGTCCTCGTAGTAGCCGGGCGGGAAGGACAGGTCGTGCCGGAGCAGGAACTCGCGGCGGTACGCCTTGTTCCAGGCGACCTGGAGCAGGTCGAGCAGGTCCCGGCGCTCGTCCAGGGTGAACACCTCGGCGCCGGGGCGGGCGAAGACCGGGGCGGAGGCGGAGCGGGTGACCCGGCCGTCCCAGTAGCTGCGGGCGTAGTCGAACACCAGCAGGTCGGGGTCGCCGGTGGCGCGCAGCCGGGCGTCGGTGTCGGCGAGCAGGCCGGGGGTGAGGGTGTCGTCGCTGTCCAGGAAGACCAGGTAGTCGCCGGTGGCGAGGGCGGCGCCGGCGTTGCGAGCCGGGCCGAGGCCGACGTTCTCGGGCAGGTGCCGGACGGTCACCCGGGGGTCGCGGGCGGCCGCCGCGTCCAGGATCGCGCCGCAGCCGTCGGGCGAGCGGTCGTCCACCGCGATCAGCTCGAAGTCCGTGAAGGACTGCGCCAGGACCGACTCCAGGCATTCGGGCAGGTACTCCTCGACGGCGTGCACCGGCACGACGACACTGAACCGCGGCATCTCTTCACTCTCCTGACCTGGCCTGGCCTGGCGCAGACTAGCAAGCCCGGAGAGGTAGGATCGCGGCCGGTGCCGGTCCGCTTTCGCACGTTTCTCGGGCCCGCCGGCCGCACTCCCTGAGGAAAGGCTCTGCGCTACCGATGGCCCCCCGTCTGTCCGTCGTCGTCCCGATCTACAACGTCGAGCGCTACCTCGAGGAGTGCCTGGACTCCATCGCCGCGCAGACCTTCGCCGACTTCGAGTGCGTCATGGTCGACGACGGCTCCAAGGACTCCAGCGCCGCGATCGCCGAGGCGTACGCCGCGAAGGACTCCCGCTTCCGGCTGGTCAAGCAGGTGAACAAGGGCCTGGGCGCGGCGCGCAACACCGGTTACCGGCACATCTCCGAGGGCACCGAGTTCCTGGCGTTCGTCGACAGCGACGACACCATGCCGCCGTCCGCCTACGAGCTGATGATCGGCACCCTGGACGAGACCGGCTCGGACTTCTGCACCGGCAACGTGCTGCGCTTCCGGGCGGTGGGCCACTACCAGTCCGGCGGCCACCGCAAGCCGTTCGCCGAGACCCGGCTGCGCACCCACATCACCGAGATCCCGGCGCTGATCACCGACCGCACCGCCTGGAACAAGGTCTACCGCCGCGCCTTCTTCGACCAGGCGGGCGTGCTGTACCCCGAGGGCATCCTGTACGAGGACGCCCCGGTCAGCGTGCCGCACCACTTCCTGGCCCGCCGAGTCGACGTGCTCGCCGAGCCGATCTACCACTGGCGCGAGCGGGAGGTCGGCGAGATGTCGATCACCCAGATGAAGACCAACCCGAAGGGCGTCATCGACCGGGTCAAGTCGATGGAGCTGGTCCGGGAGTGGCTGTCGGCGCAGAGCGACCCGAAGTTCCGCAAGTACCTGCGCACCTACGACGAGAACAACCTCGTCGAGGAGATCCCGATGTTCTTCGGCTCGGTGCTGGAGAACGACCCGGTGTACAACGCGGCCTACCTGGAGTCGGCCGGCCGGCTGCTGCGCGCGATCGGCCCCGAGCAGGTCCGCAAGCTGCGCGCCCCGCTGCGGCTCAAGTACCACCTGACCCTGCAGGGCCGGCTGGACGAGCTGATCGAGCAGCTCCGCTTCGAGAAGGACAGCAACGGCGCGGCCCCGGCCCGCGGCCTGCTGCGCCCGTACGCCGACTACCCGTTCCTGCGCGGCGGCCGCAAGAGCGTGCCCGCGGACGTGCTGCGGCTGAAGAACGCCCTGGTGATGCGCTCGCGGCTGTACGAGGCCCGCTGGGAGGGCGGCCGGCTGCGGCTCACCGGCCACGCCTTCCCCGAGCACCTGGGTGCCGAGCACAAGCACGACATGGTCAAGGCGCTGGTGCTGCGCGAGGCCAAGGGCCGCGGCGTGGTGGCCGTGCAGACCAAGGCGCAGTACAGCCCGGAGGCGACCGCCAGCTCCCCGCACGACCTGTACAGCTGCGACTGGGCGGGCTTCGCCGCGTCCATCGACCCGCAGCGGCTCAAGCAGCGCGGCGGCTGGAAGGACGGCTCCTGGCGGGTGCTGGTGGCCGGCGCCGGCAAGGGCGGCGTGTACAAGGGCCGGGTGTCGGTCGGCTGGCACGACCGCAGCGAGTACCCGCCGGCGCACTGGGTCGAGGACGACGTCCGGATCGTGCCGTGGTCCCGGGACGGCCACCTGCTGCTGCGGGTGGAGCGGGTGCGCGCCCGCGCGGTGGCCGCCACCGCGCAGGACGGCACCGTGGAGCTGCGCGGCCTGGTCCGCTCCGGCCCCGACCTGGCCGGTGCGGAGCTGCGGCTCAAGCACGTCGAGTCCGACCGCGACCTGTTCGCCGAGTTGGAGCTGGGCACCCCGGCCGGCCGCGACCTGCCGTTCACCGCGCGGTTCCGGGTGGCCGACCTGACCGCCGTCCGGAAGTCCTGGGACGCCCTGGACCCGGCCGCGGAGGAGCGCACCCGGGACCGCTGGGACCTGGAGCTCAAGCTGTCCGACGGCAGCGCGCTGCCGCTGGTGCTGGACGACCGCACCGCCGCGGTGGAACTGCACCTGCCGCTGGCCGGCGGCGCCCGCGCGCTGTACGCCAAGCCCTCCCCGTCCGGCTACCTGCAGCTGTGCGACCAGGTGCTCCAGCCGGTGATCGAGGAGGTGTCCCGGGCCACCGACGGCGAGGGCTTCGTGCTCAGCGGCTCCTTCCCGCTGCCCGGCGCCCACCGCTACGAGCTGGTGATCCGGCACGTGAAGCGGCAGGAGGAGCACGCCTACCCGGTGGAGATCGCCGACGGGCGCTTCCGGGCCGCGCTGCCCGCCGTGCCGACCGCGTCCTTCGCCGGCCGGGTGCCGCTGCACAAGGGCACCTGGACGGTGCTGTTCCGCCCGGTCGGCGCCCCGGTCGACAGCCTGTGGCCGGCCGCCGTGCTGGACTCCCGGACCTTCGACGCGCTGCCGCTGGAGGTCGAGGCCCGCGGCAAGCGGGTCGCCCTGGAGCGCCGCGGCTTCGACACCCTCTCGCTGGAGTCGCACGACCCGCTGACGCCCGACGAGCGCAGCGGCTACCGGCAGCGCACCCTGCGGCACGCCTACGTCGAGCAGCCGGCCGGTCCGCTGACCGACACGGTGCTCTACCACACCGTCCGGGAGGACTGGTGGGCCGCCGACGGCGGCGTGTACGGCGACTCGCCGCGCGCGGTGCACGAGGAGCTGGTCCGCCGCGGCCTGCCGCTGCGCCACCTGTGGACCTCGGTGGACCTGCAGGCCGAGCTGCCGCAGACCGCCGAGGCCGTCCGGCACCGCTCCCCCGAGTGGTTCCGGGCGCTGTCCACCGCGAAGTACATCGTCACCTCCACCCACCTGCCCACGTACTTCCGCCGCCGTCCCGGCCAGGTCGTCCTGCAGACCTGGCAGGGCGTGCCGCTGAAGCGGATCGGCGCCGACTTCGAGAAGGTCTGGTTCACCGACTCCGGGTACCTGGAGCACCTCAGGGAGGAGGTGCCGCAGTGGAGCCTGCTGACGGCCGGCAACCGCTGGTCGGTGCCGGTGCTGCGGCGCGCCTTCGGGTACACGGGCAAGGTGCTGGAGAGCGGCTCGCCGCGCAACGACCTGCTGTTCGCCGCCGACCGGGAGAAGACCGCCGAGCGGGTGCGCGAGCAGCTCGGCCTGCCCGAGGGCAAGAAGGTCGTGCTGTACGCGCCGACCTTCCGGGAGGACCGCCGGCTGCCCGACGGCGGCTACCAGTTCAACCTTCAGCTCGACCTGGACGCGGCCCGCGCCGCGCTGGGCGACGACCAGGTGCTGCTGGTGCGCAGCCACGAGGTGGTGCGCGGGCAGATCGCCGAGGCCGGCAACGGCTACGTCTGGGACGTCAGCACCTACCCCGACACGGCCGAGCTGCTGCTGGTCGCCGACGCCCTGGTGACCGACTACTCGGCCTCGGTGTTCGACTTCATGAACACCGGCCGCCCGGTGCTGTTCTTCGCCTACGACCTGGAGCACTACCGCGACAACCTGCGCGGTTTCAGCTTCGACTTCGAGGCCCAGGCCCCCGGCCCGCTGCTGCGCACCTCCGCCGAGGTGGTCGGCGCGCTCGCCGACCTGCCCGGGGTGGCCGCCGAGTACGCCGACAAGTACGCGGCGTTCCGCGAGGCGTACGGGGACCTGGACGACGGCCGGGCCGCGGCCCGGGTGGTGGACGCGCTGCTGGCCGAGGGCGCGGCGGATTCCGGATCGCATTCCGGAGCGTCGGCCAAGTAATTCCGATAAACACATGTCAATTCCCTCCGCTTTTCGAAAGCGGAGGGAATTGACATTTTCCCGGTTTCTGCGCTGGGATGTCGTGAATGGCCCACCTGGTACGGCACCGCACCCCGACCGGCCACGCCCCGCGGACCGCGGCGCCCGCCGCCCCCACCGCGTACGCCGCGCTGCGCCACGCCGTCTGGGACGGCGACGCCCTGGTGCTGCACGGCGAGGGCCGGCTGGACGGCCGCCCCGGGGAACGGCCGGGCCAGACCCGGGTCGTCCTCGAACTGCGGCCGCTCGGCGGCTCCCGGCGCGCCGTCCGGCTGCGCACCGTGCCCCGCTACCTGCCCGAGGCCACCGACGACAGCGCGCAGACCCGGCACGGGCTCGACTGGACCGGCTTCACCGCCCGCCTCGACCCCGCCGTGCTGCGTCCCCGGGCCGGCCGGCCCGCCGCCACCTGGCGGGTCGAGGCCGCCGTCGCCTCCGGCCGGCTGCTGGCCCGCGCCCCGCTCGCCCCGCACTGGTGCGGCGGCGGCGAGTACCCGCCGGCCGGCTGGAGCGGCCCCGGCATCCACCTGGCGCCGTTCACCGCCGACGGCACCCTGCACCTGACGGTGGGCCGCCCGCCCGTCCGGGTCGACTCCTGCCGGGCCCGCCCCGACGGCTTCGAGCTGCGCGGCACCGCCGACGGCCCCGGCGGCGGGCCGCTGGTCCTGCGGCACCGCGACACCGGTGAGCTGATCCAGACCCAGGTGTACTGGCAGGACGGCGAGTTCACCGCCGTGGTGGGCACCGTCCCGCGCCCGGCGCCCGGGCACTGGGACCCGGCCCTGGCCCTGCCCGACGGGCCCGCCCCGCTGCTGCTGCGCCACCCGCCGCACGGGCCCGGCCAACTCCCGCTGCCCGGTGGCGGATCCGTCCTGCAGGCCAAGCAGCTCGCCGACGGCCGGGTGCAGTTCTGCGTCCGCCCGGCCGAACCGCGGGTCGACCGGATCTCCCCCGCCGATGGGGCCTTCGAGCTGGCCGGCGAGTTCCCCGGCCCGGCGGACCGTCCGCTCGAACTGGTCCTGCGGCACACCGGGGACGGCCGCGAGCGCCGCGCCCCGGTCCGCCCCGCCCCGGACGGGCGCTTCACCGCCCGGCTGCCGCTCGCCCCGGACGGCCCGGACGGCGCGCCCCGCCCGCTCGGCAAGGGCGTGTGGGAGGTCCTGCTGCGCCCGGCCGGGCCGGACGGCGGCCACGGGGACCCGGTGCGGCTGCACCCCGCGGTGCTGCCGCTGCTGCCCGCCCGGGCCCGGGCGGGCGACAAGTCCTTCCTGCTCCAGCGCCGTTGGCACGACACCCTGGTCGTGGACAGCCTCCCGGCGCTCTCCGCCGTCGAGCGCAGCGCCCACCGCCAGCACCGCCTGCGCACCGACGCCTACCCGGCCGCCCGGCGCCGCCCGCTGCGCGACGCGGTGCTGTACGACGTGTTCGGCGGCCGCGGCTACGCCTGCAACCCGCGCGCCGTGCACGCCGAACTCGCCCGCTCCGGCCCCGCCCTGGAGCATCTGTGGGTGGTCGAGGACGGGCAGGAGCGGCCCCCCGAGGGCGTCCGCGCGGTGCGCCAGTGGAGCCCCGAGTGGTACGAGGCCCTGGCCACCTGCCGCTACCTGGTGGGCAACACGCACTTCCCGGAGTTCCTGCGCCGCCGCGAGGGCCAGGTGGTGGTCCAGCTGTGGCACGGCACCCCCCTCAAGCGGATCGCGCACCGGATGCCACCGGGCTGGGCCGCCGCCGACGGCTACCTGGAGCGGCTGGGGCACGAGGTGCGGCAGTGGAGCCTGCTGCTGTCCCGAGCCCGTTCGCCACCCCGGAGCTGCGCGCCTCCTTCCGCTACGGGGGCGAGGTGCTGGAGGCCGGCTACCCGCGCAACGACCGGCTGGCCCGCCCGGACCAAGCCGAGGCCGCCGGGATCCGCCGCCGGCTGCGCCTGCCGCCCGGCCGCCGGGTGGTGCTGTACGCCCCGACCTGGCGCGACGACCGGCCCGGCCCGGGCGGCCGGCACGCCCTCGACCTGCGCCTCGACCTGGCCGCCGCGCGGGCCGCGCTGGGCCGCGACCACGTGCTGCTGCTGCGCCCGCACGTGCACGTCGGCGGGGCGCTGCCCGACGACGACTTCGTCCGCGACGTGGCCGACTACCCGGACGTGCAGGACCTGCTGCTGATCGCGGACGTCCTGGTCACCGACTACTCCTCGGTGATGTTCGACTTCGCGGTGACCGGCCGTCCGATGCTGTTCTTCACCTACGACCTCGCCCACTACCGGGACGCGCTGCGCGGGTTCACCTTCGACTTCGAGCGCTGGGCGCCGGGCCCGCTGCTGTCCCGCTCGGAGCAGGTGGTGGCGGCGCTACGGGACTTCGACCCGGCGCGGCACCGGGATGCCTATCGCCGGTTCCGGGCCCGGTTCTGCCCCCTCGACGACGGTGCGGCCGCCGCCCGGGTGGCCGCCCGGATGCTGGCCCTCGGCGCCGGGGGCTGACCCCGGCAGCTCGAACGGCCCGGGCACCGGGAAGTAGGCGGCCAGGAAGGCGGACAGGGCCCGGCCCTGCTCCTCCGCCGGTGTGCCGTCGCCGGTCCCGTCGGCCAGGCAGAACGCGTCCACGTCGCGCTCCGCCAGCAGCCGGGCCAGCCGCTCCCGGTCCTCGACGCAGTCGACCGCCCGGTACTCGTGGACCAGTCGGCCGTCGACGGCGCGGCCGCCGAGCTGGGCGTGGAAGAGCGCCAGGGTGACGGGGGCGACGTCGTCGGCGGCCCGGAAGGCCGAGCGGCCGGTGGCGGCCAGTTCGACCGGCCAGCGCCGTTCGGCGTCCTCCAGCAGGCTGCGCCGCAGCGGGTACGGGACGTGCGCGAGCACCCGGGTGTAGATCCGGCCGTGCTCGGCCTCCAGCAGTGCGCTGGTGTTCTGCTGGCCCGCGACGTACACGTCGGGGTCGGTGGTGCCGGTGGACGGCGGGACGATCCGGGTGTCCCGGAAGACCTTGGGCAGGCCGTTGCCGAGGAAGAAGTCCTCGGGGCGGACCGGGCGGCCCAGGAACATGTCGTCGTTGAAGTACAGGAAGTGTTCGGCCAGACCGGGGATGCGGTGCAGGCCGGTCTCGATCGCGCACGAATTGAACACCGGCCCGCCGGGCAGCAGGTCCCGGTGCGGGACGACGGTCAGCCCGGGTACCTCGGTGTCCAGCCAGGACGGCACCTGGTCGGCGGTGACCAGGAAGATCCGCCGGATCCACGGGGCGTACATGGCCAGGGAGCGCAGGCTGTAGCGCAGCTCGTCGTGGTTGCGGTAGCGGTGGTCGCCGTCGTCGTGGGCGGTGTCCACCAGCTCGGGGGACGTTCCGCCGAACAGTTCGGCGCGGACCGCGGCGCGGCGGCGCTGCCAGGCCGGGTCGGCGTCGTCGACCCAGGTGAACACGGCGTCCACCGGGAAGCGGACGGCCTCCGGCAGGTCGTGCAGGAACGCCTCGGCGACGGGGTAGTCGCGCTCGCCGATCCGGATGCTCCCGGCCGCCTCCAGCGAGGGCAGCCACCACCCGTACGGGGTCTCGTCGATCGAGGCGACTCCCCCGGCCCGGGTGTCGGCGGCGTCCCAGAACTCCAGGTCGCAGCCGTGCTGCTCGCCGTAGTGGAGGGTGCGGCCGCTGGTGACCACCGGCCGGTACAGGCGCACGCCCTTGACCGGCTCCGGGGGCTCCGGCGGCGGGGGCGGCTGCTCGCCCCGGGCGCCTCGGGCACCGGCGGGAGCGCCTCGTGCGCGGCGACGGCGGCCGGCAGCTCCTCGGCGAGGACGGTGCCGTGCACCCGGCCGTGGCCGAGCAGCGCGGCGTACACGGGGGCGCCGCGGAACGCCTCGGCGACGGCGGCCAGCGCGGCCGGGCGCGAGCCGGGCAGCACGCCCAGGCGGTGGCGGGGGCCGCCGTCGGGGATCAGCAGGTAGCGGACGCCGGCCGCGTCCAGGGCCTCGGCGGCGTCGACCAGGTTGGCCTGCCGGCCCTGCGGGTCGAGCAGGTCGTCGCGGACCTCGGCCAGCCGGCCGCGGTGCCGCACCAGCCCGGGGCGGGCGGCGGCCAGCTCGTCCTCGCGCACCCGCCGCGGGTCGACCGGTGGTGGCGGCGGCGGAGGTACCGGAGGCAGCAGCCCGCACCTGCGCAGGGCACGGCCGACGGCTCTCCGGACCGTCCGCGGAACTGCTTGCCTGGTCGTCATGTCACTCCCGTGCGCGCCAAAACCCTGGTGACGCTAACAACGGCGCAACGGCGCACAAAGCAATGAAAAACAATTCACAGAGAACTGCCAGAAGGCACGTACCCGGCGGTCAGGCAGCGCCGAATCCGAATGCCAACCAGGGACGCCACACAGAATCCGCCCCGAACCGGGAGAGGACGAACTCACCGACCTCGAAGACCGCCCGGAAGCCCCGGGCGTCCTCGTAGGCGGTGTCCAGGACCGGTTCGGGGAGGCCGTGGGCGACGGTGACGTGCGGGTGGTAGGGGAAGGCCAGTTCGCGGGCGAGCGGGCCGGAGCGGACCTCGGCCTCCAGTTCGCGGCACTCCTGGGCGCCCTCCTCGACCCGGATGAACACCACCGGGGAGACCGGGCGGAAGGTGCCGCTGCCCTGGAGCAGCATCCGGAACGGGCGGCGCGCGGCGGCCACCGTCCGCAGGTGGTGTTCGATCGCGGGCAGCAGGGCGGTGCGGGTCTCGGTCGGCGGGAGCAGGGTGACGTGGGTCGGTATCGACCTGGCCTGCGGGTCGCCGTGGCCGGCCCGGGCGTCCTGCACCCGGCTGCCGTAGGGCTCCGGGACGTGTATGGACACGCCGATGGTGACGGCCTCGTCGAGGCCGGCACCGTCGGGGGCGGCAGCCGTCGGCATCAGCGCTTGGGCGCCAGGAAGCCGACCCGGTCGTAGACCTCGGCGAGCGTCTCGGCGGCCACCGCGCGGGCCTTCTCGGCGCCCAGCGCCAGCACCCGGTCCAGCTCGGCCGGGTCGTCCAGGTACTGCTGGGTGCGGGCCTGGAACGGGGTGACCCACTCGGTGAACAGCTCGGCCAGCTCGGTCTTCAGGGCGCCGTACATCTTGCCCTCGAAGTGCGCGACCAGTTCGTCGACCGACCGCCCGCTGAGCGCGGAGTGGATGCGCAGCAGGTTGGAGACGCCGGGCTTGGCGGCCTCGTCGTACGTGACGACGGTGTCGGTGTCGGTGACGGCGCTCTTGAACTTCTTGGCGCTGGTCCTCGCCGGGTCGAGCAGGTTGACCAGGCCCTTGTCGGTGGCCGCGGACTTGCTCATCTTCGCGGCCGGGTCCTGGAGGTCCTGGATCTTCGCGGTGGCCTTGAGGATGTACGGCTCGGGCACCGTGAAGGTCCGGCCGTAGCGGGTGTTGAAGCGGTCCGCGAGGTCCCGGGTGAGCTCCAGGTGCTGGCGCTGGTCCTCGCCGACCGGCACCGCGTCGGCCTGGTAGAGCAGCACGTCGGCGACCATCAGCACCGGGTAGGTGAACAGGCCGACCGTGGTGCGGTCGCTGCCCTGCTTGGCCGACTTGTCCTTGAACTGGGTCATCCGGGAGGCCTCGCCGAAGCCGGTGAGGCAGTTCATCACCCAGGCGAGCTGGGCGTGCTCGGGCACCTGGGACTGCACGAACAGGGTGCAGCGCTCCGGGTCGAGGCCGGCGCCGAGGAGCTGCGCGGCGGAGATCCGGGTGTTCTGCCGCAGCACCGCCGGGTCCTGCTCGACGGTGATGGCGTGCAGGTCGACCACCATGTAGAAGGCGTCGTTGGCCTCCTGGAGGTCGACCCACTGGCGCACCGCGCCGAGGTAGTTGCCCAGGTGGAAGGAGCCCGAGGTGGGCTGGATGCCGGAGAGCACCCGGGGACGGTCCTTCACGGGACCGGTGACCGCTGCGTTGACCATGCGGCCATTGTTCCAGTTCCCCGGGCCGGTCAGGAAACCTCCGGGGCCGCCGGTTCGGCCGGTGTGACGGTGCTCACCCGCAGCCGCTCGATCCGCCGCCCGTCCAGCCGGGCGACGGTCAGCCGGGCCCCGGTGTCGGTGACCACCTGGTCGCCCTTGCGGGGCAGCCGGCCCAGTTCGCGCACCACGAAGCCGGCGACCGTCTCGTACGGGCCCTCGGGCAGGGTCAGGCCGGTCTCCTGGGTGAAGTCGGAGAGGTTGAGCAGCCCGTCGATCTCGACGCCGCCGCCGGCCAGCCGGCGGGTCGCGGTGGTGTCCTGGGCATCGTACTCGTCGCGGATCTCGCCGATCACCTCCTCGACCAGGTCCTCCAGGGTGACGATGCCCGCGGTGCCGCCGTACTCGTCGACCACGATCGCCAGGTGGTGGCCCTCGCGGCGCATCTCGCCCATCGCCTCCAGCACCCGCTTGGTGGCCGGCAGCAGTTTGACCGGGCGGGCCAGCTCGCGCACCCGGACGGCCTGCTCGCCGCGCGCGCCGTACAGGTCGCGGACGTGCACGAAGCCGGTCACCGCGTCGTAGGAGCCCTCGACCACCGGGTAGCGGGAGTGCGGGGCGGAGTCGGTCTCGGCCCGGACCTCGCCGACCGGCCGGTCGCCGTCCAGGAAGGTCACCTCGGTGCGCGGCACCATCACCTCGCGCAGCTGGCGCTCCCCCGCCGCGAACACCTCGTTGATCAACGCGCGTTCGTCCGAGCCGAGTTCGGTGTTGGCGGCGACCAGGCCGCGCAGTTCCTCGGGGCTCATCACGCCGCGTCCGGCGCTCGGGTCGCCGCCCAGCAGGCGGACCATCAGGTTGGTCGAGTGGCCGAGCAGCCAGATCGCCGGCCGCAGCACCACCGACATCACGTCGACCACCGGCGCGGCCAGCAGCGCGATCGACTCGGCCCGTTGCAGGCCGATCCGCTTGGGCGTCAACTCGCCCAGCACCAGCGAGGCGTACGAGATGACCAGGGTCAGGCCGACCAGCGCGACCGCGTCCGCGACGCCCTCCGACAGCCCGGCCCGGACGAACACCGGCGCCAGCTTCCCGGCCAGCGTGTCCGCGCCGAACGCCGCCGACAGGAAGCCCATGCAGGTCACCCCGACCTGCACCGCCGCCAGGAACCGGTTCGGGTCGGCCGCCAGGTGCGCGGCCCGCCCGGCCCGCCGCGTCCCCACCGCCTCCAGGGCGCGGATCTGCCCCTCGCGCAGCGAGATCAGCGCGATCTCGGCGACGTTGAACAGCCCGCCCAACATGATGAACACCAGGACGAGCGCGGCGTCCTGCAGGGTTTCGCTCACGGGGCGAGTGTAGGGCGGCCGGCCCCAGGGGAACGGCCGGGCACCCCGTGGGTGCCCGGCCGTTCAGCCGTGGTGGGGCGGCGCTCAGATGAGGCCGAGCTCCTGGACGGCGTCGCGCTCCTCGGCGAGCTCGCCGACCGAGGCGTCGATCCGCTTGCGGTCGAACTCGGAGAGGTCCAGGCCCTGGACGATCTCGAACGTGCCGTTCGAGGTGGTGACCGGGAAGGAGGAGATCAGGCCCTCCGGCACGCCGTAGGAGCCGTCGGAGACGATGCCCATCGAGGTCCAGTCGCCGGCCGGGGTGCCATTGACCCAGGTGTGGACGTGGTCGATGGCGGCGTTCGCGGCCGAGGCGGCCGAGGAGGCGCCGCGGACCTCGATGATCTCGGCGCCGCGCTTGGCGACCTTCGGGATGAAGAAGTTCTCGACCCACTCCTGGTCGGCGCCGACGGCGTCGAAGGCGGCCTTGCCGGAGATCTCGGCGTGGAACAGGTCCGGGTACTGGGTGGCCGAGTGGTTGCCCCAGATGGTGACCTTCTTGACGTCCTCGACGGTGACGCCGGCCTTCTTCGCCAGCTGGGCGACGGCGCGGTTGTGGTCCAGGCGGGTCATCGCGGTGAAGCGCTCGGCCGGGACGTCCGGGGCGTTGCGCTGGGCGATCAGGGCGTTGGTGTTGGCCGGGTTGCCGACCACCAGGACCTTGATGTCGTCCGCGGCGTTGTCGTTGATGGCCTTGCCCTGCGGGCCGAAGATGCCGCCGTTGGCCGAGAGCAGGTCGCCGCGCTCCATGCCCGCGGTGCGCGGACGGGCGCCGACCAGCAGGGCGATGTTGGCGCCGTCGAACGCGACGTTCGCCTGGTCGGTGATGGTGATGTCGCGCAGCAGCGGGAAGGCGCAGTCGTCCAGCTCCATGGCGACGCCCTCCGCCGCCTTCACGCCCTGCGGGATCTCCAGCAGCCGCAGGTTCACCGGGACGTCGGCACCCAGCAGGTGACCGGAGGCGATGCGGAAGAGCAGCGCGTAGCCGATCTGGCCGGCGGCTCCGGTGACGGTGACGTTGACGGGGGTGCGAGTCATTTCAGCCTTCTCCTGCGATCGCCAGGTGCCCCAGGCACACCGGCGCGCTGGGGCCGAGGATGATCTCTCGATATCGAGAGACCTGGGCAAGGCTATCGCAAGGCCGCTGACGGCACCGACCGGGGCGCGGTGTCGGCCGGTGCGCCGGTGCGGGACCGGGGCCGCCGGACCGCTCCGCGCCCCCGGTCCCGCGCGGCGGTCACCGCAGCGGGTGCCCGATCAGCCGTCCGATGTTCTCCAGCACCGGCACCCGCAGCCACGGGTCGGGCTGGGCGACCAGCGTGAGCAGGACGATCGCGCCGCCGAACAGGAACATCAGGGTGACGTCGGTGAACCGGCTGCGGACGGCGAGCATGCCGACGTCGGGGAGCCCGAGCCGGAGCAGCGCGCCGAGCAGCGGCGCCGCGCCGACCAGGAGCAGTCCGAGCCGGAAGTGGCCGGCCCAGGTGGTGAGCAGGCCGAGGGCCGCCACGGCGAGCAGCAGCGTGATCGGCCACTGCCGCAGCGGGAGGGTGTGGCGGCGGTCGAGCGCGGTCGCGGAGCCCTCCGGGGGCAGGGTGCCCTCGGTGGTGACGGGGGGACGGCGGCGGCCTCGCCGCGTGGCGCCGGGCACCGGT
The DNA here is from genome assembly GCF_948472415.1 of Kitasatospora fiedleri. Lineage (NCBI taxonomy): Bacteria > Bacillati > Actinomycetota > Actinomycetes > Kitasatosporales > Streptomycetaceae > Kitasatospora > Kitasatospora fiedleri. Next base: position 3,090,413 of record NZ_OX419519.1, read on the forward strand.
GTCAGACGCCGGCGCGGCGCTCGGCCGCCTCGACGATGTTGTTGAGGAGCATGGCGCGGGTCATCGGGCCGACGCCGCCGGGGTTGGGGGAGATCCAGCCGGCCACCTCGGCGGCACCGGGGTGCACGTCGCCGACGATCTTGCCCTCGCTGCGGGAGACGCCGACGTCGAGGATCGCGGCGCCGGGCTTGACGTCCTCGGGCTTGACCAGGTGCGGGACGCCGGCCGCGGCGACGATGACGTCGGCGTTCCTGAGGTGCGCGGCGAGGTCGCGGGTGCCGGTGTGGCAGAGCGTCACGGTGGCGTTCTCGCTGCGGCGGGTGAGCAGCAGGCCGATGGAGCGGCCGACGGTGATGCCGCGGCCGACCACGACGACCTCGGCGCCGTCGAGGGCCACGCCGTGGCGGCGGAGCAGTTCGACGATGCCGAGCGGGGTGCAGGGCAGCGGGCCGTCGATGCCGAGGACGAGGCGGCCGAGCGAGGTCGGGTGCAGGCCGTCGGCGTCCTTGTCGGGGTCCATGAGTTCGAGCACGCGGTTCTGGTCCAGGCCCTTGGGGAGCGGCAGTTGGACGATGTAGCCGGTGCAGGTCGGGTCGGCGTTGAGCTCTCGGACGACGTTCTCGACGTCCTCCTGGGTGGCGGTGGCGGGCAGTTCGCGCTGGATGGAGGCGATGCCGATCTCCGCGCAGTCCCGGTGCTTGCCGTTGACGTACCACCGGCTGCCCGGGTCGTCGCCGACCAGGACGGTGCCGAGGCCGGGGACGATGCCCCGCTCCTTGAGGGCCGCCACGCGGACGGCGAGTTCGGACTTGATCGCGGCCGCGGTGGCCTTGCCATCGAGAATCTGGGCAGTCATGCCCCCATTCTCGCGGATCGGCGGCGGCGGGCGTGCCGCCGGACCGGCGGTGCCCGCGCCCGCCACCGAGCGTCCCCGCGGCGGCCACGGAGCGTACCGGCCCCGTTGCGGTTGTGCCACGGTCCGGTCCGGGTTCCGGCTGGTGGCTGGACAGCGCGGCGCGGTACGGACGACGATGGCCGGGCATGCCTGCCGCGTCGGGTCCCGGTGACGGGCCGTCGCCGGCGGGGGACGAGAAGTCGGGGGAAGAACGACAGTGAGCGAACCGTACTTGCCGGGGCCGTGCGGCGTCCGCGGCACGGCTGCCGCCCTGCCCGTTCGCGCCCCCGTGCGGCCGTGAGCGCCCCCGGGGCGCCGGCCCCGGTCCACCCGGTGCCGCCCGGCCCGGCCCCGTACGGCCCGGCCCCGGCCGCGCCGACTCCGGGCGCCCCGGCCCCGCGCCGCCGGGCGGCCGGTACCGGCACGGGCGCGGCGCTGCGGGTGCTGCTGCGGGCGGCGGCGGTCGCCGGGGCGGCGGTCGCGGTGGCCGTGGCGCACGACGCGCACGACCCGGGGGTGCTGTGCCCGCTGCGCCTGCTGACCGGCGTGCCGTGCCCGCTGTGCGGCAGCACCACGGTGTTCGTCGAGGCGGGCCACGGCCGTTGGGGCGCCGCGCTGCTGGCGAACCCGGTGACGGCGCTGGCCGCCGTGCTGCTGGTGGCCTGGCCGCTGGGCCCGGGCCGGTGGTGGCGCGGGTTGTCGTACGCGGGCCGCAACCTGCTGCTGGCCGGCGCCCTGTTACCGGCCTGGGCCTGGGAGTTGGTCCGGCTCGGCCCGTTCCGGCTCTGAACGGACGGGCCGTCGATGCCAGTTGCCCGGTGTCCTGTCCGAACGCTCCGCTACGCTGCCCGGCGGTCGGTGTCCCTGCCCGCCCGTCCCCCGGTTTTCCCTGTTCCGTCCACACCCCTTCCTGCCCGGAGGCACCGTTGAGTTACCCGCCCGACCCGAACAACCCGTACGGCCAGCAGCCCCCGCCGCCGCCCGGCTACGGCTACCCGCAGGCGCCGCAGGCCCCGCAGCAGCAGCCCGGCTACGGCTACCCGCAGGGGCAGCCGCAGCAGCCGTACGGCTACCCGCAGCAGGTCCCGCCGCAGGCGAGCTACGGCTACCCGCCGCAGCCCGGCACGATCCAGGCCAACAACGGCTACATCAACATCGCGAACCTGGGCACGGTGAAGCTCGCCACCATGGGCCAGCGCTTCCTGGCCCGCCTGCTGGACGGCCTGGTCACCGGTGTGATCGTCAGCATCGCGATGTTCGCGGGCGTGGCCGGGATGGTCGGCCTGGCCGACAAGACCACCAAGGACTGCTCCGGCTACGAGTACCCCAGCACCGACTGGACCGACTGCGTGAACAGCAACTCGCAGGCCGGCACCAACGTCGTCGTGGCGATGTTCGGCCTGATCGCCGTCATCGCCGTGTTCGGCCTGCTGTACGAGTGGCTGCTGGTCGGCCTGGCGGGCGCCACCATCGGCAAGATGGCGCTGGGCCTGCGGGTGGTCCGGGAGAACGACGGCCAGCACCCCGGCGTGGGCGGCGGCTTCATCCGCTTCATCATCCCGATGGTGGGCGCCCTGGTCTGCTACATCGGCGCGCTGCTGGTCTTCCTGTCGCCGTTCTTCGACAACTCCGGGAAGCTGCAGGGCTGGCACGACCGTGCGGCCGGCACCCTGGTGATCAAGAAGTAACCGCACCGCGCGAAGCCCGAGGGCCCCGTACTCCGAGTCCGGAGTACGGGGCCCTCGGCGTCAGCCGCGGCTCAGTGGAAGAAGTGCCGGGTGCCGGTGAGGTACATGGTCACGCCGGCCTTCTCGGCGGCGGCGACCACCTCCTCGTCGCGGATCGAACCGCCGGGCTGCACCACGGCCTTGACGCCCGCGGCGAGCAGGATCTCCAGGCCGTCGGCGAACGGGAAGAACGCGTCGGAGGCGGCGTACGCGCCCGCGGCCCGCTCGCCGGCCCGCTCGACGGCGAGCTTGCAGGAGTCGACCCGGTTGACCTGGCCCATGCCGACGCCGACCGAGGCGCCGTCCTTGGCGAGCAGGATCGCGTTGGACTTGACGGCCCGGCAGGCCCGCCAGGCGAAGGACAGCTCGGCCAGCTCCTCGGCGGACAGCGCCTCGCCGGTGGCCAGCGTCCAGGTCGCCGGGTCGTCGCCGGCCGCGTCGACCCGGTCGACCTGCTGGAGCAGCAGGCCGCCGGAGATCCGGCGGGACTCCAGGGCGTCGGCGGGGGCGTCGGGGGCGCGCAGCACCCGGAGGTTCTTCTTCTTGGTCAGCACCTCCAGGGCGCCGTCCTCGTAGCCGGGCGCGACGACGACCTCGGTGAAGATCGGGGCGATCTGCTCGGCCAGCTCGACCGAGACCGGGCGGTTGACGGCGATCACGCCGCCGTACGCGGAGACCGGGTCGCAGGCGTGCGCCTTGCGGTGCGCCTCGGCGACGTCCGCGCCGGTGCCGATGCCGCACGGGTTGGCGTGCTTGATGATGGCGACGGCCGGGCCCTGGTGGTCGTACGCGGCGCGGCGGGCCGCGTCGGTGTCCACGTAGTTGTTGTAGGACATCGCCTTGCCGTGCAGCTGCTCGGCGCCCGCGAGGCCGCCGCCCGCGGCGGAGCCGCCGATGGACGACGTGTCGGTGTAGAGCGCGGCCTGCTGGTGCGGGTTCTCGCCGTAGCGCAGGACGTCGCCCAGCTCCCAGGTGCTGCCGAGGAAGGCCGGGAACGCGGCCTCGGACTCGGTGTAGCCCGACTCCTCGAACCAGCCCGCCACGGCGACGTCGTACGCGGCGGTGTGCGCGAACGCGGCGGCGGCCAGGCGCTTGCGGGTCAGCAGGTCGAAGCCGCCCCCCTGCACGGCGGTCAGCACGTCCGGGTAGCGGGCCGGGTCGACCACGACGGCCACCGAGGGGTGGTTCTTCGCGGCGGCGCGGACCATGGACGGGCCGCCGATGTCGATCTGCTCGACGCACTCGTCGGGGGTGGCGCCGGAGGCGACGGTGGCGGTGAACGGGTACAGGTTCACCACGACCAGGTCGAACGGCTCGACGCCCAGCTCGGCGAGCTGCGCGCGGTGCGACTCCAGGCGCAGGTCGGCCAGCACGCCGGCGTGCACCCGCGGGTGCAGGGTCTTGACCCGGCCGTCCAGGCACTCGGGGAAGCCGGTCAGCTCGGAGACCTCGGTGACCGGGACGCTCGCGGCGGCGATCCGCCCGGCGGTGGAGCCGGTGGAGACGATGGCGACCCCGGCGGCGTGCAGGCCCCGGGCCAGCTCCTCCAGCCCGGTCTTGTCGTAGACGCTGATCAGCGCGCGCCGGATCGGGCGCACGTTCTCGGAGACGGGCGTGGGGGCGGAGGAAGCGGCGCTCATGCCGGAATCCATACCTTTCGGTCCTCGATGCGGTGTCCTTCGCGGGCCAGCCGGCCCACGACCTCGACGAGCAGCTTGCGCTCGACAGTCTTGATGCGCTCGTGCAGCGCCTCGCCGCCGTCGGCGTGGTCGGCGTCCTCGACCTCCACCACGCCCTGGGCGATGATCGGCCCGGTGTCCACCCCGGCGTCCACCAAGTGCACGGTGCAGCCGGTGACCTTGACCCCGTACGCCAGCGCGTCGGGGACGCCGTGCGCGCCCGGGAAGGCGGGCAGCAGCGCGGGGTGGGTGTTGACGGTGCGCCCGGCGAAGGCGGCGACGAACGCGGGGCCGAGGATCTTCATGAACCCGGCGGTGACCACCAGGTCGGGGGCGTACGAGGCGACGGCGGCGGTCAGCGCGGCGTCCCAGGCGGCCCGGTCGGCGTGGTCCTTGATCCGCTCGGTGAAGACCGGGATGCCGGCCCTCCCGGCCCGCTCGGTGCCCGCGATGCCGTCCCGGTCGGCGCCCACCGCGACGATCTCGGCGCCGTACGCGGGGTCGGCGGCGGCGTCGATCAGCGCCTGGAGGTTGGTGCCGGAGCCGGAGACCAGCACCACCAGCCGGGCCGGTCCGGGGGTACGGGGCGGGAACACTTGGGCGTCAGCGGCAGCCACGGCGCGATTCTCCGTACGTGTCGGGTGCCGCCCGCTGGTACGTCCACCCTCGGTGGGGCCACTACGGGCGGCGGCAGGTCGGGAGCCGGCGGCGGACCACCGGGGGCCGCGGCGCTGCGGGTGCCCGAGGAACCTTGGGAAGCTGCCGACCGTCACCACGATAACGGCTGGTGGGAGGCCACCTGTCACCGCCCGGCAACGCTACGCGCGTAGTTGAGACGGGGATCTCCCACCCGCCCGGACCCCGACCCGGCAGGGTGCCGTACGGCCGGGAACCGGCTGGGGGATCATTGACCGACCGCCCACTCCCCCACCGACGGGCGGCCACCCGACGAGCAGAAACGGCCGACACCATGAGCAGCGGCGAGGACAGCGGCGAGCGCAACCCCTTCGCGCCCCTCCGCCCGGCGCGCCCGACCAGCCCTGGCGTCCCCGCACCCCGCGGCCGCCCGCGTCCGGGCAGCAACCCGACGGACGGCCCGACGAGGACCGCCCCCAGCCCCCGCCGTGGGGCCAACGCCCCGACCCCGGCCAGCAGCAGCCCGCCCCGCCGAAGCTCGACCCGGCCGACCCCACGCACCGCGCCGCCCGCAACGCGCTGCTGTCGGGCTTCGCCGCGCTGCTCACCGTGCTGTTCGGCCTGTACTGGGTGGGCTTCCCGCTCTCCCTGCTGGCCGTCTGGTACGCCGTCACCGTCCTGCGCACCCCCGCCGAACCGGTCAGCGACCCGTTCGCCCCGCGCCCGGTCCGCCCGCAGGTCCCCGCCGCGCTCGGCGCCCTGCTCACCGGCGGCCTCGCCCTGCTGGTCTCGCTGGGCGCGTTCACCATCCAGTTCACCTACCACGACTACCTGGACTGCCGGGCCGACTCCGCCACCCAGGAGGCCGCGCGCAGCTGCGCCCAGGAGTACGACGTCCCGACCTGGCTGAGCAACCTGTCCGAAGTCTCCGACCAGTAGCCCCGACCCGCCCCGCCCCGCACACAGCAGAGCCCCCGACACCACGCCGAGGGCTCACCTGTCTGCCGACCGCTCAGACCGCGCCGAAGACGCCGCGACCGGCCGCCCCGGCGAAGGCGCCCCAGGCGGTGGCGGGGAGAGTGAGGTACGAACCGTCACGGTCCTTGCTGTCACGGACCAGCACCACGCCGTGGGACTGCGCGTAGGCCGTGCTGATCTCGACGCACGCACCGCCACCGCCCGAGTAACTGGACTTGAACCAACTGACTTTGGCCGGGTCAACAGGGAGCATGGTGCAGAGATCCTTCCGAGCCTTGCTGATCAACACGCGGGAGTCAGCCGGGGAAAGTGCTTCAACCTGTAGGCGATGATACTCGTCCACCCAACCCAGCACGGTTTCGCTTTCGCGTTCGACATAGCCCCGCTGATGCGTCTCGGTGTAGCCCGTCAATGAACCATCGGCCATCGTCAGCAAAATGGTCATATGCATGAAAGGGCGCCGTGCCCCGCTGGTGAACGGCATGACCTGGAGAACGACGTTGGGGCGCAGGGACAACTCCTCCAACCAAGCGAGTTGTCGTGCCGACACTCCGGGAGATCCGACCACCGTACGGATACAGCTCTCGTCGAGCACCATGTGCAACTCCGGCGGGTCCGGCAGGTGCAGAGGAGCCTGCCGACCGAGCAGCACGCCGACTCGCTCTGCGGCTTGCTCGGGCGTCACCGACCCTCGTTCCACATAACCGGCCTCAAGCGCTCGCGCGAACTCCTCGGTCTGCGCGATGCCCGGCGGAATTCCGATCTCCCATACTCGAATGCGGCGGGCTGCGGCCTCAAGGCCCACGTACTCCGGAAACCCACCGTGAAAAGCGGTGTGGCCGAGCATCCACCACGCGCCCTCCAGCGCCCCCGCCGCTCCCAGTGCCCGGTCCACCGCGCGGACGAACTCAACGGGCGGGCGGCGCTTTCCGTTCTCGATCAGTGAGACGTAGGCGCCCGTGTAGCCGACCAGCGCCCCCAGGCCCTCCTGGGTGAGCCGTTCTCGTCGTCGCCGTTCACGGAGTTGCCAGCCGAACGCCGCCAGGGGCGATGACGACGGGTCAAGTTCGTTGATCCGCACTGGCGTTCCCCCAGTTCAACTCAGTCAAGTGTTGATTAGAAACACTTCCGATCGTAGCCACCGCTGCCGATGCTGGTGACGGAACGGCGAATGATCGGAGCACAGAGTGAGCGAACACAGCGAACCCCGAGGGCCCGAGACGTGGTCGCTCGCCGAGTTGCTGCCGCCGGACGCCGCCCCCGCCCCACCGGTCGAGCCCTACCGCCCTTCTTCGGTCGGGGAGTTGGTGCTGGACCGGAAGTCCGGGGAGGTCGTCCGCTACATGGGCGAGTGGTGCGGCCTCCTGTGGGTGCGGCCGATCGGCGGCGGGACGGAGGTGCCCGTCCACCCGGACGGTCTCGGTCCCGTTCCGGCCGGGGATTCCTTGCTCGGGCCGACCGGGCCCTGACTCGAAGGGAGAGGAATGGCCTTGCCACGACAAGCCGACCCGTCGGACGTGGGCGGACCGCCCGCCACCTCCGACGCGCGGCCCGCACCGGCGGGCGGCAGCGCCGAGCGGGCGCGCTGGATCGGCGGCGCGCTGCACCGGCTGACCGGACGTCAACCGCTGGTCCGGCGCACCGGCGACGGGGGCTTCCGGATCACCACCCGGATCACCGATCCCCCCGACTCGGCCCTGGTGGCGGAGGTCCTCGGGGTGCTCGGCGCGGGCGACCGGTTCGGGCACAGCAAGAACGAGCGGTGGGAGCACCTGTGGGCCGAGGTAGACCCGCAGCCACAGCCACAGTCACAAGCACAGGCGGGGGAGGCGGGATGATGCACCCGGTGGAGTACTACCCGGACGGTCACCCCGGGCTGGACTGGCACGCGGTCAGCGACGACCTGGACGGGGTGGTGCTGGCGGAGTCCCCCCGCGGGGTGGCCCTGGCCCGGGCCACCGACCGGCGCAGGGTGCTGTTCTTCAGCCCCGACGAGTGGGCCGATCTGCGCCACGCCATCAAGCAGGGCCGCTGCGACCACCTGCTCGGGGACCGCCTGCTGTGCGCCGACCCGACGCCGCTGCCGCTACCGCTGCCGCCCGATCCGCCGGCCTCCCGGTGCCCCGGGCCGGTCAGTTCCGGCCGGTCGGCTCCTCCTCCGTCGCCGGAGTGACGAAGCCCGACTCGTAGGCGGCGATCACCGCCTGGGTACGGTCCCGGGCGCCGAGCTTGCCGAGCACGCCGCTGACGTGCGTCTTGACGGTCTGCACGCCTAGGTGCAGCCGCGCGCCGATCTCGGCGTTGGACAGGCCGCGGGCCATCAGCCGCAGCACCTCGCCCTCGCGTCCGGTCAGCCCGGCCCGGGCCACCGCGCCGCCGTCCGCGCCCTCCCGTCCGGCCCGGGCGGCGGCGAGCCGCCGGATCGACGCCGGGAACAGCAGCGACTCCCCCGCCGCGACCAGGCGCACCGCCTGCACCACCTCGGCCGGGCGGGAGCGTTTGAGCAGGAAGCCGTCGGCACCCGCGCGCAGCGCCTCGTACACGTAGTCGTCGGCCTCGAAGGTGGTCACCACCAGGATCTTCGGCGGGCGGTCGGCGCCGCGCAGGATGGCCCGGGTCGCGGCCAGGCCGTCCAGGCCGGGCATCCGCACGTCCATCAGCACCACGTCCGGGCGCAGGGTGCGGACCAGGGCGAACGCCTCGGCGCCGTCGGCGGCCTCGCCGACCACCTCCAGGTCCGGTTGGGCGTCCAGGACGGCGCGCAGGCCGAGCCGGATCAGCTCCTCGTCGTCGACCAGCAGCACCTTGATCACCGTCACCGGCCCAACCGTAGCGGCAGCCGCACCCGCAGCAGCCAGCCCGCCCGGTCCGGGTCGGCCTGGTCGGCCTGGTCGGCCTCCGCAGGGTCGGTGCCCTCCGGTCCGGCCTCGCACTCGCCGCCGAGCAGCACCGCCCGTTCCCGCACCCCGCGCAGGCCCTTGCCGCCGCCCCGGCGCGAACTGCCCTTCCCGGTCAGGGCGTTGCGGCAGGACAGTTCCAGCACCCCGCCCGCCACCGCGCCGCGCACCCGGATCGGCGCGCCCGGGGCGTGCCGCAGCGCGTTGGTGACGCCCTCCTGGACGATCCGGTACGCCTCCCGGGACAGCACCCCGGGCAACTCGGCCGCCCGGAGGTCGAGTTCGGCGTCGACGGGGCTGCCGGCCGCCCGGGCGGCGGCGAACAGCTCGGGGACGCGGTCCAGGCCCGGCTGTTCGGCGACCACCGCGTCCGGGGTCTCGCGCAGCAGCACCAGCATCCGCTCCAGGTCGTCCAGCGCCCGCCGCCCGGTGGTCTCGATCGCCTCCAACGCCCGTTCCCGGAACGCCGGATCGGCCACCTCGCGGGCAGCGCCCGCCTGCACCACCGTCACCGTCAGCGCGTGCCCGATCGAGTCGTGCAGTTCCCGGGCCAGCCGGTTGCGCTCCAGCAGCCGCTCCGCCCGGGCCTCGGCCGCCGCCAGCCGCTCCGCCCCCGACGGGCCCAGCAGCCTTACCGCGAACGCGAGTTGCAGCCGTCCGGCGAACACCACCAGCCAGAGCAGGGCGAACCCCGCCGGCAGCGCCAGCAGCGGCTCGCGCGCCGCCACCCGGACCGCCGCCACCGTCACCGCCCCGACCGCCGCCCCCAGCCCCACCCGGGCCACCAGCCAGAGCGCCGTCCGCCCCCGGTCCGCCCATCCCGCCGACGGCGCGACCCCGATCTCCTCCTCCCGCGCGGGCCCCAGCAGCAGCCGCGCCTGCACCCCCTCCCCGCGCCGCATCCCCGGCACCAGCGCGGCCAGGCACAGCAGCGGCACGTCCAGCGCCACTCCCCACAGCACCGCCCGCCCGGTCGACACCCCCTCCGTCCCCGGGTACACCAGCAGCACCACCCCGGCGAACACCGCCCCGATCATCAGGTGCAGCCAACGGGTGTAGGTCACGGAGCGCAGCAGCGGAGCGAACACCGGGCCATCCTGCCCCGCCGCGCCCGCCCGACCCCTCGGCGGGGCCGGGCGGAGCGGGGCGGCAGGTCAGGCCGGGACGGCGACCAGGTGGTCCCCGGGGATGCCGGCCAGACTCGGGGTGTAGTAGTCGCGGATGCCGTCGGCCCAGGCGGTCACGGTGATCCGGTCCGCGACGTCCGGGCCGAACGCCTCGAACAGCGAGTGGATGTTCGGCAGTTCGAAGCCCCAGGCGGTCATCAGGTCGACGAAGCGGGACCGCTCGATCAGGCCGTCGCCGTCCGGGTCGCCGAGCCCGGCGAGCGCCTCGGCGAAGTCGTGCGCGGTCGCGCCGAACAGCTCGGGGGAGAGCACGGACGCCTCGAACTCCTCGGGGCTGATCACGCCGTCCCCGTTGGCGTCCAGCCCGTCCTCCAGCACCTTCCACCAGCGGCGCATGCTGGCGGTCAGCGCCTCCCTGGCCTCCGGCCGCGAGTCGGTGGCGACGGCCAGGACCCGTTCGGTGAGCAGCTCGAAGTCCTGGGGGTCGAGGACTCCGTTCCCGTTCGCGTCGAACAGCTTGAAGATCAGCGCAGCACGCCGGATGGCTTCGTCCCGCATGGTTCTCTCCTTCACAGGGGATCGGGCCGGGGAATTCCCCGGCCCGGTCGGCATTCCGGGAATGGCTTCTCCCGAGTTCGGAACCGATTCTCGGTCCGGTCCGTCCGGAATCCGGCCGGATCGCCGGTTTTCCATGCGCAGGAGTGAAATCGTGGGATGAGCGGAAAATGGGGCGGCATCCTCCCCGGCGGCCCCGGCGGCTTCTCCGGCGGCCCCGGCGGATTCCCCGGCGGGACGGGACGCGGGCGGTGGTCCGGCCCGCTACGGGGCGGCCGGGGCGCGGCCCCAGCAGGTGGCCATGGCGAAGAACAGCTCCCGGGCCGACGGGTCCGCCAGGTGCCGGAGCGCCTCCCGGTGGACGTCCGCGGGCAGCCCGGCCGCCAGCAGCCGGTCCCGGCTCTGCCCCAGCGACAGGGTCAGGAAGCGGGTGAACCCGGAGTGGTGGCCGGCCAGCGGCGCGTGCAGGCGCAGGCCGACGTCCCGCAGGCCGAGCTCCGCCAGCATTCGGGGGTACTGCGCGGCGCAGTGCCGGTCGCTGCCGATCGTCTCGGCGAGCATCCGCCAGTAGGCGGCGACCGTGCGCCGGTACGCCTCGTGCGGCGAGGTCTCGCCGCCGACCGCGAGGGAGTCGGAGACCACCAGCAGTCCGCCGGGCTTGAGCCAGGAGGCCAGGCGGCGCAGTACCTCCTTCCGGTCCCTGAGGTGCATCAGCAGGAACCGGGCGTGCACGAGGTCGAACCGGCCCGGGTCGAAGGCCGGATCGCTCAGGTCGGCCCGGACGACCCGCACCCCGGCATCCGCGAGGTGGTCGAGGAAGCGGGTGTCGCGGTCGACGGCCGTGACCTGCCGGGCGGACCCGGCGACGGACGCCAGCCAGCCGCTCAGGGTGCCCGCGCCCGCTCCGGCGTCCAGGCAGGTCCACCGGGCGTCGAGCCCCAGCGCGAGCAGGTCCTGCCGACTGGCCGGGTCGAAGGCGTCGGCCAGCCCTTCCAGCCGTTCGCGCTCGTCGCTGCGGGAGGCCGCGAAGAGGTCGTCCCCGTAGCGTTCGGCGTCGCGCGTGGTCGTGATGGCGGGCTCCCTTCAGAGGGGCCGCGGATTCCGGCGCGGCCCCCGGGAGGTCCTCCCGGGCATTCCGGCGGGACCGGCGGCCGTGCGTCGGTGGCGGATCGGTGGCGGATCGGTCGCGAGTCGGTCGCGATTCGGCCGGAAGCAGGCTGCGGGTCAGCCGGGAACCAGCCGCGGGTCGGCCGTCGAAAGCGTTGCCGTTTCGGTTTTCGATGGAGCTGTCCGGGCGCGGAAACTGCCGGAACGCCTTTCCCGACGCCGCACGGACCGCATTCCACGAAGAGCGCGGACCGGCCCGCCCGGCGGAATCGTATCGGCGGAAATCCGCCCGGAGCGGAAACGTTTCCTCCTTTCACCCGAACGAGACCCTTTCGCGCACGCGTCCGAAACGCCCCGGGCGCCGCGGTCCCCGGCGGTGCCCTCCCCCGCGGGAGGGAGGACGACCACTCGCGGGCGGGATTCGGTGGCCCCGGGCCGGGCGGTTGACTCGGACCAGCAGCCGGACGAAGGGAGTTGCCGTGATCGAGATCCGCGACCTGACCAAGGCGTACGACGGGCGGCGGGTGGTCGACGGCCTCGCGTTCCGGGTCGAGCCGGGGCGGGTGACCGGGTTCCTGGGGCCGAACGGGGCGGGCAAGTCGACCACGCTGCGAATGGTGCTGGGGCTGGACCGGCCGACCGCCGGGGCCGCGCTGGTGGACGGACGGCCGTACGCCGCGCTGGAGCGTCCGCTGTGCCGGGTGGGGGCGCTGCTGGACGCGCAGGCTCTGCACCCGGGCCGCACCGCCGCCGGGCACCTGCGGTGGATCGCCGCCTCGCACGCGCTGCCGGCCCGGCGGGTCGGCGAGGTGCTGGCCCTGGTGGGCCTGGCCGAGGTCGCCGACCGCCGCATCCGGACCTTCTCGCTGGGCATGCGCCAGCGCCTGGGCGTCGCGGCGGCCCTGCTCGGCGACCCGGCGGCGCTGCTGCTGGACGAGCCGGTGAACGGCCTCGACGCGGAGGGCGTCCGGTGGATTCGGGAGCTGCTGCGCCGGCTCGCGGGCGAGGGCCGGGCAGTGCTGGTCTCCTCGCACCTGATGGCCGAGATGGCGGTGACCGCAGACCACCTGGTGGTGATCGGCCGGGGTCGGCTGCTCGCGGACACCTCCACCGCCGGGTTCCTGGAGCGCCACGGCCGCCGCCGGGTCCGGGTCCGGGCCGTCGACCCGGCCGCCCTGGCCGCGCTGCTGGCCGCCACCCACCCGGACGCGGTGCCGGTGCCCGGCGGCGGGGCGTTCGACGTCCCCGACGCCGACCCCGGGCGGCTGGGCGCGCTGGCCGCCGAGCACCGGGTGGCCCTGATCGAACTGACCGCCACCCACGACTCCCTGGAGGAGGCTTTCCTGCGGATGACCGCGGACGCCGTCGAGTACCGGGCGGTGACGGCATGAGCACCCGCACGTACCCGCTGCGCGCCGAATGGGCGAAGTTCGCCACCCTGCGCTCGCTGTGGGCGGCCCCGCTCCTCGCGGTGGCGCTCGGCACCGGGATCACCGCGGCCGTCCAGGCCGCGTACGGGCACTCCGACGGCTCGCTGCGGGACGACCCGATGGAGGGCCTGTACTACGGGCTGAACTTCGGCCAGGTCGCGGTCGCCTGCCTGGGCGTCCTGCTGATCGGCCAGGAGTACGCCTCCGGGACGCTCTCCACCTCGCTCGCCGCCGTCCCGGACCGACTGCGGCTCTACCGCGCCAAGCTGCTGCTCGGCACCGGCCTGGGCCTGGCCGTCGGCCTGGCCACCGTCGGCGGACAACTGGCCGCCACCGCCGCCACCGTGGGCCTGGACCTCTCCGTCCCCGGCACCGCCCGGGCCCTCGCCGCAGGGGTGCTCTACCACCCGCTGCTGCTCGTCCTGTGCCTGGCCCTCACCACCGTGCTGCGCAACCAGACCGCGGCCCTCGGCCTGCTCACCCCCGCGGTCTTCCTCGGCACCACCGCCCTGGCCGCCGTCCCGGGCCTCCGCGACGCCGCCCGGTTCCTCCCCGACCGAGCCGGCCAGTACGCCCTCCGCCTCGCCGACACCCCCGGCGTCCCCTACGGCCACACCACCGGCCTGCTCCTGATGGCCGCCTGGACCGCCGCAGCGGCCCTGGGCGGGCTGCGCACCCTGCGGCGCAAGGACGCGTGAGCGGGCGGGCGGGCAAGCAGACGAGCGTCCGGGCAGGTGTGCCGCCTCGTCGTGCGGACGGCAGCGGTCGCCCGTCCGTTCACGCCGCCAGGCGGCACGCGCCGAGCCACCAGCGCCACAGCAGCGCTCCCGGAAGGGTGACGGCGGGCAGCCAGCCGGTCCGGGCGAAGGCGAACTGCCACGCCACCGGGCCGAGTTCGAACATTCGATCGGGGCCGAGCGCGCCGCCGCCGAGGTGGGCGGCAAGCAGGCGAGCAGGCGAGCTAGCGAGCGATCGGGCCCAGCGGGCGAGCAGGCACGCAGGCAAGCCCTCTCGTCGTGCGGACGGCAGCGGTCGCCCGTCCGTTCACGCCGCCAGGCGGCACACCAGGCGGTACGCGCCGACCCGGGCCCGGACTACCGGCCCCACGCCGTCGCCGCCGTCGCCGCCACGGTCGCGGTCGCGGGCGAGCCACCAGCGCCACAGCAGCGCTCCCGGGAGGGTGACGGCGAGCAGCCAGCCGGTCTGGGCGAGGGCGAACTGCCAGGGCACCGGGCCGAGTTCGGACATCCGGCCGGGGCCGAGCGCGCCGCCGCCGAGGTGGGCGGCGAGCAGGCCGGGCGGGGTGGCGGCGAGGGCGGTCGCGGTGGCGGCGGTCGCGGTCTGGGTGAGGGTCCAGCGAGTGGCGGCGCGGCCGAGCAGCAGGGCGGCGGTGGTCGCGGCGGCGAGGGGGGCGAGGCCGACGAGCAGGTGCCAGTCGGGGCCGCGGTCGGTGGGGAGCAGGGTGAGCAGCGGGAAGTCGGGGTGGGGCCGAGCCGGGTGCCGAACGGTCCGGCGTGACTGCCGGTGCCGACCGCGAACCCGACCCCGAGGGCGTAACTCGCGCACCAGATCAGCCCGTTGGGGACCAGCAGCAGGCAGGCCAGCAGCAGGCCGAGCCAGTCGGCCGCCCCGCCGCCGAGCCGCTGCGCGTCCGGTCCGGCGGAGCCGAGCAGGACGGCGACGGCGAACAGGACCCCGCCCCCGGCGGTGAGCGCGAGCAGCCAGCCGGCCAACGCCCGTCCGACGGCCGCCCCGGCGCCGTCCGGCCAGAGCGCGGGCGGCAGCGGGAGCCGGGGCAGCGCGGCAGGTCGGCCCAACCCGGACCACAGGCCGTGGCCGAGCGCGGCGGCGGCGAGCAGGGCGACGGCGGCGAGGTCGGCGACCGCCCGGGAGCGCAGCAGGGCCTGCGGGTCGGCGCACTGGGCGACGGCGAAGGCCGCGACCAGCAGGTACCCGGCGTACACCGCGAGCGGGGAGCGCCAGCGGGCCCATCCGCGCCCCCGGGTGCGCCGGGCCTGGCGGCGTCCGGCCCGGGAGAGCAGCACCGCGGTGACGACGGTGAGCAGCAGCGGTGCGACGGTCACCGGGACGGCCCGGGGGCCGCGGCCGAGGGGCGCGCCGTGGCCGAGCAGCCAGAGTCCGCACGCGGCCCGGCCCGCGTCCTGCGCCGTGTCGTCGCCGTACGGGGCCAGCACCCACAGCCCGAACACCGGGACGGCGACCACGGAGAGGGTGAGCAGCGCGGTGCGGATGCCGGTGAGCAGGTCGGTGAGGGTGGAGCGGCTGTTCAAGTCGCTCGGCAGGCCCAGGATCGGACGGCCCATCAGCTGCGTCATGGCCCTCATGCTGCCAAGACCACCCGTTGAGGGGTGTCAACGAGCGAACCTTCGCCGTGTCCCGGATTATCAGTACATGTGCCTTTTTCCGGCACGGCCCTGCCCCGGATGCCACGGAGGAGACCGGTGACCTCGCCCTCGACCGCCGAGCCCGAGCCGACCACCGGAACCTCGCCCCGGGCCCGCGAGGACGTCGAACTCCTGCTGCGCCGCCTCGCTCCGCGCGAGGCGCAGGCCCTGGCCCGGCTGACCGCCGGCGACGACCTGCGCACGATGGCCCGGCACCTGGGCGTCGCCCCCGCCACCGCCCGCCACCACCTCAACCGGGCGATCCGCAAGCTCGGCGTCCGCGACCGCGAGGAGGCCCTCGCCCTGCTCGCCACCCTGACCCCGCAGGCACCGCAGGCACCAGCACCGGACCCGGCTCCGGCCCCGGCCGATCCCGCACCCGCGCCCGCGCCCGTACCCGCCGAGTTCGTCGGCCCCCCACAGCCGGAGGCCCCCGCCCCCGCCCCCGCCGCCGCCGCCGAAGACGCCCGCCCGGCCTCCTTCGAGGAGTTCGCCGCCCTGGTCCACACCCGGCTGGTCCAGCAGACCTTCCTGCTGACCGGCCACCGCCACCGCGCCGTGCACTGCGCGCACCTGGCGCTGGGCGCGGCCGCCCGCCGGTGGGCGGAGGTGGCGGCGGAACCGGACCCGGAGGGGTGGGTGCGCGGGGCGGCGTTCGACCTGGCGCTGTCGCCGTGGCACCGGGGCGGCCCGCGGCGGGCGCACCTGCTGCGGTGGCCGCGGCGGCGGATCGCGGTCGACGGGACGGACGGCGGGGCGGAGCCGCCCGAGCCGCCGCAGAAGCTGACCCCCCGTGACCGGGCGCTGGTGAAGGCGCTGCTGCGGCTGTCGCGTCCGCGGCGGCGGGCGCTGGTGCTGCACGACGCGCTGGGCCTGCCGGTGGAGCGGGTCGCGGTGGAGGTGGAGTCGAGCACGGCGGCGGCCGCGGGCCGGGTCCGTTCGGCGCAGGCCGCGCTGGCCCGGGAGGTGCCGGCGCTGGTCGGCGCGGACCCGGAGGACCCGGAGTTCGCGGAGCGGCTGGCCGAGCTGCTGCACCGGGCGGCGGTGCACGGCTGCCCGGGCCCGCGACTGCCGTCCACCGCGCTGCTGGTGGCGGACAGTCGGCTGCACACCGGCCTGGTGACGGGGGCGGCGGCGGCGCTGGCGGTCGCGGTGGGCGCGACGATGGTGGCGACCCTGCTGGGGGTGGGCCCGTCGGAGCTGGCGCGCCCGGAGCCGCCGCGGGAGACGGCCTGCACCTCGGCCGGTTCGGGCAGCGCCGGTCCGGCGGCCCCGGACCGCGCGCCGGGCCTGCGGACGCCGTGGTGCGGGCCGACGCCGGGAGTGCCGGCCCGCCTGGTGGGCCCGGCGGGTGCGCTGCCGCCGCCGCTGGCCCCGGCCGGCGCGGACCTGCCGGCCCGGACGCGCTGCCGTCCGGCCCGTTCGCGGCCCAGCGCCCGCTGTTCGCCCCGCCCGCGCCGGAGCACCACCCGCTGCCGCCACCGCTGGCGAACGCGTGCGGCGGCCCGGCGGGGCACTGCGTCCCGCACCCGGCCTGATCCGCCGCCCCACCCCGCGAACCCCGCGCACCCCGTGAACGCCGCGCACCCCGTGAACGCCACAGGCGCCGCCCACCGTCGGAACGGTGCGCGGCGCCTGCGGCGTACTGGCGGTACGGCCTGCGGCCTGCTGCCTGCTGCTACTGCGCGGCGGCGATCAGCTCGCGGGCCAGGCGGGCGGTCTCGGACGGCGTCTTGCCGACCTTGACGCCGGCGGCCTCCAGGGCCTCCTTCTTCGCCTGGGCGGTGCCGGAGGAGCCGGAGACGATGGCGCCGGCGTGGCCCATGGTCTTGCCCTCGGGCGCGGTGAAGCCCGCGACGTAGCCGACGACCGGCTTGGTGACGTGCTCGGCGATGTAGGCCGCGGCCCGCTCCTCGGCGTCGCCGCCGATCTCGCCGATCATGACGATGAGCTCGGTCTCCGGGTCCTCCTGGAACGCCTTGAGGGCGTCGATGTGGGTGGTGCCGATGACCGGGTCGCCACCGATGCCCACCGCGGAGGAGAAGCCGATGTCACGGAGCTCGTACATCAGCTGGTAGGTCAGGGTGCCGGACTTCGACACCAGACCGATCTTGCCCGGGCCGGTGATGTCGGCCGGGATGATGCCCGCGTTGGACTGTCCGGGGCTGATCAGGCCGGGGCAGTTCGGGCCGATGATGCGGGTCTTGTTGCCCTTGGCGCCGGCGTGGGCCCAGAACGAGGCGGTGTCGTGCACCGGCACGCCCTCGGTGATGACCACGGCGAGCGGGATCTCGGCGTCGATCGCCTCGACCACGGCGGACTTGGTGAACGCCGGCGGGACGAAGATGACGGTGACGTCGGCACCGGTCTTCTCGATCGCCTCGGCCACGGTGCCGAACACCGGCACCTCGGTGCCGTCCACGTCCACGGTGGTGCCGGCCTTGCGCGGGTTCACGCCGCCGACGATCTGGGTGCCGGAGGCGAGCATGCGGCGGGTGTGCTTCATGCCCTCGGAGCCGGTCATACCCTGGACGATGACCTTGCTGTCCTTGGTAAGGAAGATAGCCATGGTGTGAAGTCCCCTTCCTTACTTGTTGGCCAGCTCGGCGGCGCGGTCAGCGGCGCCGTCCATGGTGTCCACCTGCTGCACCAGCGGGTGGTTGGCGTCGGTCAGGATCTGGCGGCCGAGCTCCGCGTTGTTGCCGTCCAGGCGGACGACGAGCGGCTTGGTGACGGCCTCGCCCTTGCTCTCCAGGAGCGCGAGGGCCTGCACGATGCCGTTGGCGACCGCGTCGCACGCGGTGATGCCGCCGAAGACGTTGACGAAGACCGACTTGACGTCGGGGTCGCCCAGGATGATCTCCAGGCCGTTCGCCATCACCTCGGCGGAGGCGCCGCCGCCGATGTCGAGGAAGTTGGCCGGCTTCACGCCGCCGTGGTTCTCGCCGGCGTACGCGACGACGTCCAGGGTGCTCATGACGAGACCCGCGCCGTTGCCGATGATGCCGACCTGGCCGTCGAGCTTGACGTAGTTCAGGCCCTTGGCCTTCGCCGCCGCCTCGAGCGGGTTGGCGGCGGCCTTGTCCTCCAGCGCCTCGTGCTCGGGCTGGCGGAACTCGGCGTTCTCGTCCAGGGAGACCTTGCCGTCCAGGGCGATGATCTTGCCCTCGCCGGACTTGATCAGCGGGTTGACCTCGACCAGGAGGGCGTCCTCCTTGATGAAGACGACCCAGAGCTTCTGCAGGACGTCGGCGACCTGGTCGGCGATCTCGGCCGGGAACTTCGCCGCGGCGACGATCTCGGCGGCCTTCTCCGCGGTCACGCCCTCGTTCGCGTCGACCGGGATCTTGGCCAGCGCGTCGGGGTTCTCCTCGGCGACGACCTCGATCTCCACGCCGCCCTCGACGCTGGCCATGGCCAGGAAGGTGCGGTTGGTGCGGTCGAGCAGGAAGGAGACGTAGTACTCCTCCTTGATGTCCGCGGTCTGGGCCAGCATCACCTTGTGGACGGTGTGGCCCTTGATGTCCATGCCGAGGATCGCCTCGGCCTTGGCAACGGCGTCCTGCGGGTCGGACGCGAGCTTCACGCCACCGGCCTTGCCTCGGCCGCCCACCTTCACCTGAGCCTTGACGACGGCTCGGCCGCCGAAGCGCTCCGCGATGGCGGCAGCGTCTGCGGCGGTCTCGATGACATCGCCGTCAAGCACGGGTACACCGTGCTTGGCGAAGAGGTCCCTCGCCTGGTACTCGAACAGGTCCACGTGTTTGTCCTTGTTCGTGGTCGCGGAATGTGTCTCTACGAGCGTGCCACGGCAGGATCTTCGCTGCGGGTCGTCGACACTGAGCGGGTACGCAGATGTACGGCCTTGCGGCCCACGCAGTTGCCGGGCGCATCGTCAATCAACACGCGCGTCACGTCCGCATGGCAGGTTATCCCCGGACGACCGGCCTGTTTCGCCCGGGGCCGGGTCCGCCTTGGTGAGAACCGTCACAACAGGCCCGGACCGGGCCGCTCACCGGCGGGGGCGCGCCATGGCGGGGTCCACCACCGCTTCACCCGGACGGGTGGGCGCCGCACCCCTGGACCGGCCCGCCGGGGCACCGCTCACCCCCGGTCGGGCACCGGCAGCGGACGCTTCTCGATCGCCGCCGCCATGATGTCCGGGAACGCGTCCGGCGTGCAGGCGAACGCCGGGGCGCCCAGCTCGGCCAGCGCCTGCGCGTGCGCGTGGTCGTAGGCCGGGGCGCCCTCGTCGGACAGCGCCAGCAGCGCGATGAACTGCACCCCCGACGCCTTCATCGCGGCGACCCGCTTCAGCATCTCGTCCCGGATGCCGCCCTCGTACAGGTCGCTGATCAGCACCACGACCGTCTCCGACGGCCGGCTGATCTTCGACTGGCAGTAGGCCAGCGCCCGGTTGATGTCGGTGCCGCCGCCCAGCTGGGTCGCGAACAGCACGTCCACCGGGTCGCTCAGCTGCTCGGTCAGGTCGACCACCGAGGTGTCGAACACCACCAGCCGGGTGTCCAGGCTCGGCATCGACGCCAGCACCGCGCCGAACACCGCCGAGTGCACCACCGACGGCGCCATCGAACCGGACTGGTCGATGCAGAGGATCACGTCCTTCTTCACCGCCCGCTGCGCCCGCGCGTAGCCGACCAGCCGCTCCGGGACGATCGTGCGGTACTCCGGCAGGTACTTCGACAGGTTCGCCCGGATGGTGCGGTCCCAGTCGATGTCCCGGTGCCGGGGGCGGTTCACCCGGGCGCTGCGGTCCAGCGCGCCGCCGACCGTCGAGCGCGTCTTGTCGGCGAGCCGGCGCTCCAGCTCGGCGACCACCTTGCCGACCACCATCCGGGCGGTCTCCCGGGTGGTCTCCGGCAGCGCGTGCTTGAGCGAGAGCAGCGTCCCCACCAGGTGCACGTCCGGCTCGACGGCGGCCAGCATCTCCGGCTCCAGCAGCAGCCGGTCCAGGCCGAGGCGGGAGATCGCGTCCTGCTGCATCAGCCGCACCACGCTGGTCGGGAAGTACTCCCGGATGTCGCCCAGCCAGCGCGCCACCTTCGGCGCCGACCCGCCGAGCCCCGCCGACCGCTTCCCGTCCTCCCGGTAGAGCGCCCCCAGCGCCCCGTCCATCGCCGCGTCCCGCCCGGTCAGCCGCACCCCGGTGCCGTCCGCGTCGCCGCCCAGCACCAGCCGCCAGCGCCGCATCCGCTCGTCGTCCTGACGGGCAGTCATGTGAATTCACTCCTTAACCCCGCGCCCCGTCAGGGGCGCGGGGAACTGCGCGAAGCGGAAGGGGAAGGGGAAGGGGAAGGGGGAAGAGGGAGGGGGAGGGGCCGGGGCAGCACCGCAGCGCGTCCTGCGGGCCGCCCCGGCCCGGAGGGCGTCTCACCCCGCGCGGCGGTCCACCTGCCGGGGAATCCGCGGCGGCGGCACGCGCACGCCCAGCAGCAGCGCCAGCACCTCCGTGACCGCCTCGGCGCGCTCCTCGTCGAGCGGGGCGTCCGGGGCGGAGCCCGCCGCGGGAGCCGTGAGCGGGCCGGCCGCGACCCGGGAGCCGATGGTGTGGCGGACGCCCGTCTCCAGCGAGGAGAAGGTGCGGCGCAGCACCGGCAGCAGGTCGGTGAAGGCGTCCGGGGAGACCCCGCACAGCCAGGTGTCGAGCAGGCCGAGCAGTGTCGGGTCGTGCAGCAGCAGCGCGCCGCCGCCGGAGACGAAGCCCTCGACCCAGCCGCCGGCGTCGGCCGGGTCGGAGGCGGTGGAGAGCACCAGGCCGAGCCGCCGCCCGGCCTCCTCCGCGTCGAGCCGGCCGTCGTCCAGCAGCAGCCGCACCGCGCGGCCGCGCAGCAGGCCGGGGACGCCGGTGGCGGGGCCGCCGTGCGGTTCGCGGGCGGCGAGCGCGGCCAGGGTGGCGGCCCAGCGCTCGGCGGTGTCGCCGCCGAGGAGGGAGATCGCCTGGTGGACGGCGTCGAGTTCGGCGCGGCGGGCGTTGGCGCCGTCCGCGTCGAGGCCGGTGCAGGCGGCGGGCAGGGCGAGGCCGAGCCGTTCGGCGAGGCCGTGGGCGACGGCGGTGAGGGCGCTGGTGTCGGTGGCGCGGACGTCGCCGTAGCGCAGGGTGCGCACCAGGGCGGGGAGCGCGGCGGCGAGGTGCCCGGCGTCGGTGTCGAGCGCGGCGCGGTCGGCGAGCAGCCGCATCACCTCGGGCAGCGCGTCGGGCAGGTCGGCCAGCAGGCACTGTTCGGCGAGCGCGGTGAGGGCGGTGAGCTCGGCCGTCGCGGCGTCGGCGACGGCCCGGTGGGTGGCGGCGGAGCGCACGGTGGTGCCCCACTGGCCGGCCTCGACCAGGCGGACCGAGAACTCGGGCTCCCAGCACAGCTGCCAGGTCTCCCGGAAGGTGCCGGTCGAGTGGACGCTGTCGCGGGACGGGCGGCCCCAGTGCAGGCCGAGCAGCCGCAGCCGGTGCAGCAGCCGGGAGCGCTCGACGTCGAGGTCCTTGCGCAGGTCGAGGACGAGTTCGCGGGCGGCGGCCTCGGGCTTGAGCCGCAGGGTGCGCTGGAGACGGGTCAGGTCGCGCTGGAGCGGGACGGCGGGCACCCCGTCGGGGACCTCGCCGAGCGCGTCGCCGACCACCAGGCGCTCGCGGACCAGGGCGAGCGCGACGTCCGAGCCGTCGCACATCACGGCGCGCACCGCGTCCAGGGTCTCGGTGAGGCCGGGCAGCGGGCGGCCGCGCACCGCGGCGAGCGTCTCGGCGAGCCGGATCGCCTCGATGACGTGCGCGGAGGAGACCGGGTGGTCCTCGGCCCGGAGCAGTTCGGCGACCCTGGTCATCCAGCGGGCGACCGGCTGCTCGGGGCGGTGAACAGGTGGTGGTACCAGCCGGGCGAGTCGATGCCCGCGCCGTAGCCGGTGTGCTGGGACAGCCGGCGGTGCGTCCACGGCACCCAGGTCAGTTCGGTCCTGAGCTTCTTGGGGAGTTCGGCGAGCAGCGCCCGGTCGTGCGCGACGGTCGGCAGCGTGGCGAGCGCGGGGACGTGCCAGGCGCCGCAGACCACCGCGATGCGCTGGTGCCCGGCCCGGCGGGCGGCCCGGAGCTGCTGGCGCATGGCGGCCTCGCGGACCAGGTCGCGCCGCTCGGCCGGGTGGTGCTCGCGCAGGGCGGCCATCGCCTCGGCGAGGGCGGCGAACGGGGCCAGCGGGTCGCCGTCGGGGGCGCGGTGCTCGACCACGTCCTCCCACCAGGACTCCGGGTCGGGGTGGCCGGCGGCGGCGGCGAGTTCGGCGATCGGGTCGACGGGCGCGGGCCGGGAAGTGCCCCCCGGCACTCCCGACCCCTCCCCCTCCTCTGACGCGCCGTCACCGCCGGAGGTGTCGCCGTTCCCGGTAACGGTTTCGTCGCCGTCGCTGACGCCGTCGCTGTCGCCGAACGGGCCCGCCGCCTCGCCGTCGGCGCCGCGCGGGCCGAGCGCGAGGCTCTGCGCGGCGGGCAGGTCGATGAACCGGACCGGCACCCCGGCGTCCAGCGCGTGCCGCAGCGCCACCCACTCGGGCGAGAACGCGGCGAACGGCCAGAACGCGGCCCGCGCCGGGTCGTCGGCGACGTGGGCGAGCAGCGCGACCGGCGGCACCATCTCCTTCTCGGCGGCGGCCGCGACCAGCTCGTCGGCCTCCGGCGGGCCCTCGATCAGCACCGCGTCGGGCCGCAGGGCGGCCAGCGCGGCGGCCACCGCGCGGGCCGAGCCGGGGCCGTGGTGGCGCACCCCGAGCAGCGTCACCTGGGCGTTCACGCCGAGACCTCCCGGGCGGCCCGGTAGAAGTCCTTCCAACCGTCGCGGTCGCGGACCACGCCCTCCACGTACTCGCGCCACACCTGCCGGTCGGCGACCGGGTCGCGGACCACCGCGCCGACGATGCCGTCCGCGACGTCGCCCGCGCGCAGCACGCCGTCGCCGAAGTGGACGGCCAGCGCGAGGCCGTTGGTGACCACCGAGATCGCCTCGGCGGTGGAGAGCGTGCCGCTGGGGGTCTTCACCTTCGTCCGGCCGTCGGCCGTCAGGCCGGAGCGCAGCTCGCGGAAGACGGTGACCACCCGGCGGATCTCCGCCGCGCCGCCCGGCAGTTCGGGCAGGTCGAGCGAGCGGCCGAGCTGGCCGACCCGGCGGGTGACGATCTCCACCTCCTCCTCCAGGGTGGCGGGCAGCGGCAGCACCACGGTGTTGAAGCGGCGGCGCAGCGCGGAGGACAGCTCGTTGACGCCGCGGTCGCGGTCGTTGGCGGTGGCGATCACGTTGAAGCCGCGCACCGCCTGCACCTCGGAGCCCAACTCCGGTACGGGGAGGGTCTTCTCGGACAGGATGGTGATCAGGCTGTCCTGCACGTCGGCCGGGATGCGGGTCAGCTCCTCGACCCGGGCGATCCGCCCGTCGCGCATCGCGCGCATCAGCGGGGACGGGACGAGCGCGTCCTCGCTCGGGCCGTGGGCGAGGAGCTGGGCGTAGTTCCAGCCGTAGCGGACGGCCTCCTCGGGGGTGCCGGCGGTGCCCTGGACGAGCAGCGTGGAGTCGCCGGAGATCGCGGCGGCGAGGTGCTCGGAGACCCAGGTCTTGGCGGTGCCGGGCACGCCGAGCAGCAGCAGCGCCCGGTCGGTGGCCAGCGTCGTCACGGCGACCTCGACCACCCGGCGCGGGCCGATGTACTTCGGCGTGATCACCGTGCCGTCGGCGAGCTCGCCGCCCAGCAGGTAGGTGGCGACCGCCCACGGCGAGAGCCGCCAGCGCTCCGGCCTGGTCCGGTCGTCGTGCCGGGCGAGGGCGGCCAGCTCCTCGGCGAACGCGTCCTCGGCGTGCTGCCGCAGGACCTCGCTGGTCGTCTCGGTGGTCATCGACTGCTCCGATCTCACGGGACGTCAGGACACTGCGCGGGAAGGGCGCGGGGAATCAACCGCACGGCGCTGACCTGGGCGGAAGAACTCCCGTTCGCCCCGTGCGAGTTCCACTCTGCCCCCCGCCACTGACAACCGGACCGCCCTCGACCGGACCGCCCTCGACCGACCCGCCGCCGACCGGACCGCCCTCACTCGGCCGGCAGCGCGCCCCGGTAGGCCGCCCGCCGCCAGGGCCACAGCTGGGCCGCGCCGAACGCCGCCTCCACCACCAGGAAGCCCCACAGCAGCCCGGTCGCGCCCTGCCCCAGCGCCCAGCCCTGCCAGCAGGCGAACAGCACCCGGGCCGCGCCGTCGAACAGCCCGTGCTCCGGCCGCGGGCGCAGCAGCCGCAGCAGCGCCCAGACCAGCACCACCGACCCCATCAGGTTGGCGAACAGCGTCTGCACCGGCTCCGGCGGCGGCAGTCGGCCCAGCCCCAGCGCGCCGCCCGCCGCGGACAGCGCCCGGTGCGCGAGGGCGTACGTCCAGGGGGTGGCGAACGGGGCGGTGACCAGCAGGTCGTACCAGGCGCTGGCGCGGACCAGGCGGGCGTAGCGGTGCGTCATGTCGGGCTCCTGTGCCGTCTCGTGTGCCGTCCCGTACGGGGACGGGCCCATGCTGGACGGTGGAGTACTGTCCAGGGTCAAGTCGCCGACGGGAGCGGGGTCATGCGGATCGGGGAACTCGCCGAACGGTCCGGGCTGAGCCGGGACGCCCTGCGCTTCTACGAGCGCACCGGGCTGCTGGTCGCCCGCCGCCTGCCCAACGGCTACCGCGACTTCCCGCCCGAGTCGGTGCCCTGGCTGCGCTACGTCCGCACCGCGCAGGCGCTGGGCTTCTCGCTGGCCGAGATCGCCCGCACCGGCGCCGAGTTGAGCGCCGCGCCGGACGCCGCCGAGCGGCTGTCCGAGCTGTTCCGGGAGAAGATCGCGCTGATCGACGCCCGCACCGCGGAGCTCGCGGCGCTGCGCGCCGACCTCGCCGAGCGGGTCGGCACCGGCTGCCCGCTGGCCCCGGCCTGACGGCCCCTCGACTGTCAGTGCCGCCTCCTAGCGTCATCGGCATGGAGGAACGCTGGAGCACCGAACACGTCCTTTCGCTGGCGCCCGACCCGGCCTCCCTGAAGGCCGCGGGCAAGCTCTCCGGGCCCGCCCCGTGGTCGGCCACCGGCACCGGGCGGGGCGCGCTGTGGGGCCTGTGCAAGGGCAGCGGCAGCACGCCCTACCGGACGGCGGTGGAGCTCGGGACGCCCGCGTACACGTGCAGTTGCCCGAGCCGGAAGTTCCCGTGCAAGCACGCCCTCGGGCTGCTCCTGCTCTGGGCCGCCGGCCCGGAGGCGGTCGCCGACGGGGCCGCCCCGCCGGACTGGGTCGAGGAGTGGCTGAACGGCCGCGGCCAGGCCGCCGCCGACCGGGCCGCCAAGCAGCAGGCCAAGGCCGCCAAGGTCGCCGAAGCGGACCCGGAGGCCGCCCGCCGCCGGGCCGAGAAGCGGTCGGCCCGGGTCGCGGGCGGCGCCCGCGAGCTGCGGCTGCGGCTGGCCGACGGCGTCCGCCGCGGCCTGGCCGACCCGCCGCCGGCCGGCGCCTGGGAGGAGGTCGCCGCGCGGATGGTCGACGCCCAGGCGCCCGGACTGGCGTCCAGGGTCCGGACGCTGGCCGAGGCCCCGTCGGACGAACTGCTGGAGGAGTACGCGATGCTGCACCTGCTGGCCGGCGCCTACGGCCGGATCGACACCCTGCCGGAGCCGCTCGCGGCGACCGTCCGGGCCCGGGTCGGCTTCACCACCGACACCGCCGAGCTGCTCGCCGGGCCGACCGTCCGGGACCGCTGGCACGTCCTGGGCAGCCGGGACACCGCCGACGACCGCCTGACCACCCGCCGGGTGTGGCTGCGCGGCGCGAAGACCGGCCGGCCCGCCCTGCTGCTCGCCTTCGGCCGCCCCGGCCAGGCCCCCGACCTGGCGCTGCCCACCGGCCGGGTGCTGGAGGCCGACCTGGCCTACCACCCGGGCGCCCGCCCGCTGCGGGCCGTCCTCGGCACCCGCTACGGCGGCCCCGAGCCCGCCCCGGCCGCCGCGCCCGCCGGGCTCCCCCTCGCCGGGGCGCTCGCCGAGTACGGCGCGGCCGTCGCCGAGGACCCGTGGCTGGACAGCTGGCCGGCCGTCCTGACCGACGTGGTCCCGGTCCGCACCCCGGACGGCTGGCAGCTCACCGACGGCGTCCACACCCTGCCGGTGCGCCGCGGCGCCCTGCCCGAACCGGCCCTGTGGCGGCTGGCCGCGGTCTCCGCCGGCCACCCCGTCACCCTGTTCGGCGAGTGCGGCCACCGCGGCTTCGCCCCGGTCACCGCCTGGGACGCCGACCACCGGCCGGTCCCGCTCGGCTGACCGGCGCCGCTCGGCCGGCCTGCGCCGCGGCCCGGCCCCCGCCGGGTCCGCCCGCGCCCTCGATCCGCCCGCGCACCGCCGCGCCGTTTCCCGCTCCGCCGTCCGCCCGCGCGCGGTCCGCCCGCGCACCGCCCCGTACCCGCCACCGGACCGGCCGCCCCCGGGGCACCGCCGACCGGGACGCCCGGCACCCCGCTCCCGGCCGCACACCGCCGCCCGCCGCCCGCCGGACCACCCGGCCCCTGCCCGCCACCGCACCGTCCCTCGCACCAGACCGCACCGCACCAGACCGCCGCCCCGCCCCTCGCACCACCAGACGGAACGGGACGCTCCCCGGCGCCCCCTGACGCACCGTCGACCGGAGGAAACCATGACCCGCATCCGGCAGCGCACCGCCGTCCGACGCATCGCCCTGCACCACGCCGCCCGCCGCGCCGCCCTCGCCAGCGGCTGGGGCCGCCGCCACCGCACCACCACCCGCCGGCCGAACGGAGACCGGGCATGACCGCGTCCGCCCCCGCCACCACCGACGACTGGGCCGAGCTGGAGAGCGCCGCCCTGCTCGGCACCGACCGCCGCCCGCTGCCCGAGCCCCGCACCCCGCTGGCCGCCGCCGTGGACCGCGCCGACCCGGCGGGCGCGCTGCTCGACCTGGCCGCCGTCGCCGCCGTCCGCCGCCGGGCCGGCGCGCTGCCCGCCCCCGCCGTCGACCTCCCCGCGCCCGCCCCGGCCGACCCCCGGCCCGCGCTGCCCGAGGCCGCCGCCCGCCGGCTGGCCGTCCTGCTCGGCACCCGCAGCGGCCACGGCACCACCGCCAACCTCGCCGAACTCCTCCCGCAGTGGCTGGCCGCCGCCCGCGCCCGCGGCCACCGGCTGCCGCCCGCCCTCGTCCCGGCCCTGCTGGACACCGCCCGGGCCCGCTCCGAACTCCGCTCCGACGCCGTCACGCTGGCCGGCCCGCTCGGCCGCTGGCTCGCCCCGCACAACCCCGACTGGAAGTACGTCACCCGCACCGCCGGCGACCAGGACGCCCTCGACCAGCCCGGCGAACTCCTCTGGCAGGAAGGGCTGTTCGCGGAGCGCGTCGCCCACCTCACCCGGCTGCGCCGCACCGACCCGGCCGCCGGGCTCGCCCTGCTCGCCTCCACCTGGGGCACCGAGCGCGCCGAGGACCGGGTGCTCTTCCTGGACGCCCTCCAGGACGGCCTGTCCGCCGCCGACGAGGAGTTCCTGGAGGCCGCGCTCTCCGACCGCTCCAAGAACGTCCGGGCCACCGCCGCGGAGTTGCTCTCCACCCTCCCCGGCTCCGCGCTGGCCGCCCGGATGGCCGCCCGGGCCCGGGCCGCGGTCCGCGACGACGGCGACCGGCTGCACGTCACCCCGCCCGCCGCCTGCGACGCCGCCATGCAGCGCGACGGCATACCCGTGAAGTCCCCGACCGGGCGCGGCGAGCGCGCCTGGTGGTTCGGCGAGGTCGTCGCGGGGGCGCCGCTGGCCCTGTGGACGGACGGGACCGGCCGCTCCCCCGAGCAGCTGCTCGCCCTGCCCACCGTCGACTCCCCCGACGGCGGCGGCGCCGAGTGGGCCGAGGACCTGCGCGAGGCGTGGGCCCGGGCCGCCGTCCGCCAGCAGGACGCCGCCTGGGCCCGCGCCCTGCTCGGCGCCCCGCCCCGCCCCGGCCGCGACACCCGCGCGCCGGGCGCCCCCGCCAAGCTGCTGGCCGTCCTCCCGCCCGCCGAACGCGCCGCCTGGACGGCCGCGTTCGTCCAGACCCACGGGCTCGGCGACGCCTTCCAGCTCCTCGGCGCCTGCGCCACCCCGTGGACGCCCCCGCTCTCCACCGCCGTCGTCGCCGCGCTCAAGCGGGCCGCCGAACTCGGCTCCTACCCGTGGAGCCACAGCGGCGTCCTGGGCATGACCGAGCGCGCCCTCGCCCCCGAGACCGCCCCCGCCGTCGAGGCGCTGGTCGCCGACACCTCCCCCGACACCGCCTGGGCCGACACCTTCACCCGGCTCGCCGGCACCCTGCGCTTCCGCCAGGCCATGCTGGCCGAGCTGGAGTAGGCCCGGGAGCGACGCACCGGGGGCCGGGAGCGCGTACCGCTCCCGGCCCCCGGTGTGCCCGCTCCGGCTACGCGGAGCGCAGGTTGGACTCCACCCAGCTGACCACGTCCTGGGTGGGGGTGCCCGGGGTGAAGATGTCGGCGACGCCGAGCGCCTTGAGCTCGGTGATGTCCGCGTCGGGGATGATCCCGCCGCAGAAGACCTTGATGTCGGCGGCGTCGCGCTCCTTGAGCAGGGCGATCACCTTGGCGCAGAGGGTCATGTGCGCGCCGGAGAGGATGGACAGGCCGATGCCGTCCGCGTCCTCCTGGATCGCCGTGTCGACGATCTGCTCGGGGGTCTGGTGGAGGCCGGTGTAGATGACCTCCATGCCGGCGTCGCGCAGGGCCCGCGCGATGACCTTGGCTCCCCGGTCGTGCCCGTCGAGCCCGGGCTTGGCCACCACGACTCGGATCGGCCCCGACACCACCATGACTGCCTCCTGGACCACGTTGTCCACCACCCGGCCGGCCTGGTCGCGGGCTCGGTGTTAACCACTTCTAACAGATTCTGAGGGGAGGGTAGCGGCCCGGCGGGGCCGCCGTCCTTCCCTGCCTGCCGAGAGGAGGGCAAAATCACAGCGTGCGGGGCCGACCCCGCTCAGAGCTTCTCGACGGGGGCGTAACGCAGGAGCAGTTCCTTGCGCCCGGCGGAGCCGAAGTCGACCGTGGCGCGGGCCTTGTCGCCGACGCCCTGGGTGGCGACGACGGTGCCCAGGCCGAAGCTGTCGTGGCTGACCCGGTCGCCGACGGCGAGCGCCACCACCTCCCGGTCGGTGACCGTCCGGGCGGACCTGCCCCAGCCGGCCTTCGGCGAGGCGGCGGCCGAGGAGCCGGAACCCCGCGAGGAGCCCGCGCCCGAGGAGCCCGTGGAGTAGCCGCGCGAGGGCGGCACCGCGGCCGCGCCGGTGCGCTTCCACTGGATCAGCTTCTCCGGGATCTCCTCCAGGAAGCGCGAGGCCGGGTTGTAGGAGGGCTGCCCCCAGGCGCTGCGCAGCACCGAGCGGGTCAGGTAGAGCCGCTGCCGGGCCCGGGTGAGGCCGACGTAGGCGAGGCGGCGCTCCTCCTCCAGCTCCTTGACCTGGTTGAGGGCCCGCATGTGCGGGAAGATCCCGTCCTCCATGCCGGTGAGGAAGACGACGGGGAACTCCAGGCCCTTGGCGGTGTGCAGGGTCATCATCGTGATGACGCCCGCGCCGTCCTCCTCGTCCGGGATCTGGTCGGAGTCGGCGACCAGCGCGACCCGCTCCAGGAAGTCGGCGAGCGAGCCGACCGGCGGCCCCTCGTCGCCCTCGGGGCGCTCCCCCGGGTCCTTCTCGTACTCGAGGGCGACCGCGGCGAGCTCCTGGAGGTTCTCCACCCGGGTCTCGTCCTGCGGGTCGGTGGAGGACTGGAGTTCGGCGAGGTACCCGGTCTCCTCCAGGACGGCCTCCAGCACGGCGGCCGGCCCGGCCCCGGACTCGACCACCTGGCGCAGGCCGGCCAGCAGCTCGTTGAACTTCTTCACCGCGTTGGCGGAGCGCGCCGCCATGCCGTACGCCTCGTCGACCCGGCGCAGCGCGGCGGCGAAGGAGATCCGCTCCCGGGAGGCGAGCGCGTCGATCATCGCCTCGGCGCGCTCGCCGATGCCGCGCTTGGGGACGTTGAGGATGCGGCGCAGCGGGACGGTGTCCTCGGGGTTGGAGAGCACCCGCAGGTAGGCCAGGACGTCCTTGACCTCCTTGCGCTCGTAGAAGCGCACGCCGCCGACCACCTTGTAGGGCAGGCCGACCCGGATGAACACCTCCTCGAAGACCCGGGACTGGGCGTTGGTGCGGTAGAAGATCGCCACGTCGCCGGGGCGGGCGTCGCCGGCGTCGGTGAGGCGGTCGATCTCCTCGGCGATGAACTGGGCCTCGCCGTGCTCGTCGTCGGCGACGTAGCCGACGACCTGCTCGCCCTGGTCGCCGGCCGTCCAGAGGTTCTTCTTGCGGCGGTTGGTGTTGCGTTCGATGACCGAGTTGGCGGCGGTGAGGATGGTCTGGGTGGAGCGGTAGTTCTGCTCCAGCAGGATCGTCGTCGCGTTCGGGTAGTCCTCCTCGAACTGGAGGATGTTGCGGATGGTCGCGCCGCGGAAGGCGTAGATCGACTGGTCGGCGTCGCCGACGACGCACAGCTCGGCGGGCGGGACCTGGGCGAGGTGGGCCTCGGCCGGGTTGACGAAGTCGCCGTCCGCGGTCATCCGGGGGGCGTGGGTGGCGGAGCCGCCGGAGAGCTCGCGCACCAGCGTGTACTGGGCGTGGTTGGTGTCCTGGTACTCGTCGACCAGGATGTGCCGGAACCGGCGCCGGTAGTGCTCGGCGACGTCGGGGAACGCCTGGAGCAGGTGCACGGTGGTCATGATGATGTCGTCGAAGTCGAGGGCGTTGGCCTCGCGCAGCCGCCGCTGGTAGAGGAAGTACGCCTCGGCGAGCTTCTTCTCCATCGGGTTGGCCGCCTGGTCGGCGTACGTCTCCTCGTCGATCAGCTCGTTCTTGAGGTTGCTGACCTTGGCGGTGAAGGACTTCGGCGGGAACTGCTTGGGGTCGAGGTCGAGGTCCCGGCAGACCAGGGACATCAGGCGCTGGGAGTCCGCCGAGTCGTAGATCGAGAAGCTGGAGTTCATGCCCAGCTGCTTGGCCTCGCGGCGCAGGATGCGCACGCACGCGCTGTGGAAGGTGGAGACCCACATCGCCTTGGCGCGCGGGCCGACCAGCGCCTCGACCCGCTCGCGCATCTCGCCGGCGGCCTTGTTGGTGAAGGTGATCGCCAGGATCTCGCCGGGCTGCACGCCGCGCGCGGCCAGCAGGTGGGCGATCCGGTGGGTGAGCACCCGGGTCTTGCCGGAGCCGGCGCCGGCCACGATCAGCAGCGGCGAACCGGCGTGCAGCACGGCCTCGCGCTGCGGGTCGTTCATGCCCTCCAGTAGCTGCGCCGGGTCGACGACGGTGCGGGCGGCGCCGTTGCGGTGCCAGGCGTCGCGCTCGGCCTCGGCGGCGTGGTCGGTGGCGAACAGCCCGTCCGGGATGTCCTCCTCGGGGGGGCCGCCCTCGCCGTAGCCGGGGTCGTACGGGACGTCGTCGTACGGGATGTCGTCGTACGGTTCGTCGGCGGGCGGCGGGGCCTCCTCCTCCGACCACTGCGGGGCTGCGGGGCGGGGGCTCGACCCGACGGCGGGACGCTCGAAGCCGGGGAGCGGGAGGTCATCGAAGAGGCTACTCATGGCCCTTCGAGTCTATGGCCCGCCGCCGACATCCCCGCCCGCTCCCGCCGCGCGGGCCCGAACGCCCGCACCGGCGCGGCGGGTTGGGGCCGCCCGGGGCACCACGGAAGCGGCCAGGGGCGCTACGGGGCGTCCGGGTAGACGAAGACCGCGTAGCCCCCGTACGCCGCGGAGACCAGCGCCGCCGCGCCGAGCAGCACGGCCGGCACCGCCCGGCCGCGGGTGCGGGCCAGCGCGGTGGCGAGCGGGAGCAGCAGCCCGAAGGCGGGCAGCAGGAAGCGCGCCCGGGAGGTGAAGTAGGCGGCGTCGCCGAGCGCCAGGGCCAGCACCGCCGCGCTGTACAGCAGCAGCACCGGCGGCTGGCGGCGCAGCGCCGAGAGCACCAGCAGCACCGCGGCCGCCAGCAGGGTGCCGGCGGCGACCACGTCGGCCAGCCAGACCGGCTCGGGGGCGGCCAGCAGGCGGCGGAGCGAGACCAGGGTGGAGCGGCCGAAGTCGAACCGGGTCTGCCAGGCGTCCTGGACCCGGAAGTAGCCGTCCCAGCGGCCCTTGCGCCACCCGACCCAGGCGATGAAGCCCACGCAGCCCAGCGGC
Organism: Kitasatospora fiedleri; assembly: GCF_948472415.1. Lineage (NCBI taxonomy): Bacteria > Bacillati > Actinomycetota > Actinomycetes > Kitasatosporales > Streptomycetaceae > Kitasatospora > Kitasatospora fiedleri. Next base: position 3,123,098 of record NZ_OX419519.1, read on the forward strand.
GCCAGCAGCGCCCCGGCCAGCGCCCGCGGATCGACCCGGCGGACCGGCACCGCGCCGGACGGGCCCGCCCCCGGCCCGCCCGGACCGGCCCGGCGCGGCACCAGCTCCAGCAGCGCGGCGGCGCCGACCGCCAGGGCGAGCGCCAGCCCGGTGGGGCGGGTCAGCCCGGCGGCGGCGCACAGCAGCCCGGCCGCCACCCAGCGGCGGCACAGCGCCGCGTGCACGGCCCAGGCGGCGAAGGCGGTGAACAGCGCCTCCGAGTACGCGGCGCCCTCCACCACCGCGGACGGCAGGACGCCCCACAGCACGGCGGCGACCACCCCGGCCCGGTCCCCGTACAGCCGGGCGGCGACCGCGAAGATCCCCCAGGCCGCGGCCAGCGACGCCGCCCAGGCCACCGCGAGCGCCGCCGCGCCGAGCGGCAGCAGCAGCGCGGCGGCCCGCACCAGCAGCGGGTAGGCGGGGAAGAACGCGTACGGCTCGTAGAGGCCGTGCGGGCCGTGGACGGGCGCGGTGCCCGCGTAGCCGTGCAGGGCGATCTGCCGGTACCAGCGGGCGTCCCACAGGCCGCTCAGCCGGTGCGCGGCCCCGGCGGCGCCGCCCTGGTGGACCAGCAGCAGCAGGCCGACCGCCCGGACGGCGAGGTAGCCGAGCAGGGCGGCCCGGGCGGCGGGCCGGGGGGCCGGTCGGCGCGGCCGGGCCCGGACGGGCGCGTCGGGGGCGGCCCGGGTCAGGACGCGGGCCACGGCCCGTCCCCTCCGGCGGGCGCCGGGCGGGCGCGGTCTCGGGGGGCGGCTGGCACGGCGCCCACGCTATGCAGCGGGGTGCGGCGGGCCGCGCAGGCTCGCCGGGGCGGGGCCCCGGGCGGGCGGCGGGGTCAGCGCTCCAGCAGGGTGACCAGCACGCCGTGCCGGTGGGTGACGGTGCTCTTCGGGAAGGCCGCCCGCAGCGCCTCGGCCTGGCCGGGGTCGAAGCCCTCGAACGGGTCGTCGTGCACGACGGGGTGCCGTCGGGGGCGAGTGCGCGGTCGTTGACCACGGTGACCACCCAGACCCGCCGGACGTCCCCGAGGCAGGCCGCCGGGTCGCCGCACAGCTGCGGGTAGAGCTCGCCCAGCTCGACCGCGCTCCTCGCGACGAAGACGTCGTCGAGCCGGACCCGCTCCGGCAGATAGAGCTCCAGCGCGGTGGGCACGGCCGTGAAGACCGCGTTCCCGTAGCGCTGCGGCGCGACGGCGTCGCCGGGCCGGTAGCCGTCGGCGATGACCTTCGCGGCGGCCGCGGCGTCCCAGCCGGTGTGCGAGTAGCGCTGGCGCACCACCCGCTGGTCGTGCGCGCCCAGCACCAGGACGGCCGCCAGGCCGGCCGCGACGAGCACCCGGGGGCGCAGCGCGGCCAGGCCCGCGCCGGCCAGCACGGCCCAGGCGGGCAGCGTGAAGAGCAGGTAGCGGTCGAGGAAGTACGAGGTGTGCCCCTGCGAGGCGAACCAGAGCAGCGGGATCGGCAGCGCCGCGACCAGGCCGATCTCCACCGCCGGGCGGCGGCCGCGCGGCCAGGCCAGCGGCAGGGCCGCGCAGGCCAGCACCAGCAGGCTGACCCAGGCCGAGCCGTACAGGCCGCGCCACATGGTCTGGGCGACGTACGGGATGGTGGGCTTGGCCAGCCAGCTGAGCTGCCGGTCCACCTGGTGCCGGCCGAGGGCGATCAGCGGGAGCAGCGGCAGCACCGCGCCGAACGCGGCGAGCGGGAAGCCGACCAGCACGCCGCGCGCCCGCCCGGTCCACCAGCGTCCGGCCGCGACCAGGGCGTGCGGGACGATCAGGACCAGCGCGACGACGTGGAACAGCCCGGCACCGGCCAGCGCGAGCGCGTACGGCGCCCAGCGCAGGGCGGACGGCCGGTCCAGGGCGCGCAGCAGCAGCAGGGTGGCCAGCGCGGCGAAGAAGACCACGAAGGCGTAGCCGCGGACCTCCTGCCCGTACCGGGACACCGAGGGGACCAGCGCGAACAGGGTGCCCGCGACCAGTCCGGCGGCGGGCGTGAAGAGCTTGCGGCCGATCAGGGTGACGAAGGCGGCGGCACCGGCCATCGCCAGCGCGGAGGGCGTCCGGAGCGCGACGACCGAGTGCCCGGCCAGCTCGGTCCAGAAGTGGATCAGGAGGTAGTAGGCGCCGATCACGGCGTCCAGGTGGTCCAGCAGGTGGAAGATCTCGTGCGGCGAGCGGCTCGCCGCGTTCCAGGTGGCCAGCTCGTCGTCCCAGAGCAGCGGGCCGCCGGCCCCGTACAGGCAGGCCACCAGGGTCAGCGCGGCGGGCCACACCCACAGCAGGCGGCGGGTCCAGGCCGGTGCGCTCCACCCGGTGCCCCACCGGGCGTTCCACCGGGTGGGCCGCGGCGGGGCCTGCGGGGCCTCGACGGTGTCCGGGCCGGACGCGGGGCCGGGGACCGCTCCGACGCTCATGCGGCGCGGCCGGGGCGGTGTCCGGCCGGGCGGGCCGGGGAGGTGGCGGGACGCGGTCGTCGCACCCGGGGGCGACACGAGCGGAGGGTCGGCACGGGTTCTATCCAAACACATCGTCACCTGCCCGGGCACGGCGGCACCACCGCTCCGGCGGGCGGCCCGGCCGCGGGGGCGGGCCGCCCGGGCGGGGTCAGACCAGGCGGCGCGCCGTGGCCCAGCGGGTCAGTTCGTGCCGGTTGGAGAGCTGGAGCTTGCGCAGCACCGCGGAGACGTGGCTCTCCACCGTCTTGACCGAGATGAACAGCTGCTTGGCGATCTCCTTGTACGCGTAGCCGCGGGCGATCAGCCGCAGCACCTCGCGCTCGCGCTGGGTGAGCCGGTCGAGGTCCTCGTCGACCGGCGGGGTGTCGGTGGCGGCGAACGCGTCGAGCACGAAGCCGGCCAGCCGGGGCGAGAACACCGCGTCGCCGTCGGCGATCCGGAAGACCGCGTTGACCAGGTCGGTGCCGGTGATGGTCTTGGTGACGTAGCCGCGGGCGCCGCCGCGGATCACCCCGATCACGTCCTCGGCGGCGTCCGAGACGGACAGCGCGAGGAAGCGCACCCCCTCGACGCCGGCCGAGCGGCGCAGCACCTCGACGCCGCCGCCGCCGGGCAGGTGGACGTCCAGCAGCACCACGTCGGGCCGGGTCTCGGCGACCACCCGGACCGCGGACTCCACGTCGTCGGCCTCGCCGACCACGTCGATGCCGGTCTCGTCGGTGCGCCCGATCTCGGCGCGCACCCCGGTGCGGAACATCCGGTGGTCGTCGACCAGGACCACCCGGGCCCGCCTCCCGGCCGCCGCCGCCCCTGACGCTGCGTCAGTCATCTGCCGCCCTCTCCATCTCCAGCTCGACCTCGGTCCCGCCGTCCGGCGCGGGCCGCACCCGCGCGGTGCCCCCGTTGCGCCGCATCCGGCCGATGATCGATTCGCGTACGCCCATGCGGTCCTCGGGGAGGTCGTCGGGGTCGAAGCCGGGGCCGTGGTCGCGGACGAACACCGACACCGCCCTCCCCTCCACCTCCGCGTAGACCTGGACCGGTCCACCGCCACCGTACTTGGCGGCGTTCACCATGGCTTCCCTGGCGGCCTGCATCTGCGAGGCGATCCGCTCGTCCATCGGGCAGTCGCCGACGCAGACCAGCTCCAGGGGGACGCCGTGCCGGTCCTCGACCTCGGCGACGATCTCGCGCAGGTGCTCGGCCAGGGTGTCGGGGGCGGCCTCGGCGGCGGCCTCCGGGCGGTACAGCCACAGGCGCAGTTCGCGCTCCTGGGCGCGGGCCAGGCGCAGCACCTCCTTGGGGTCCTCGGCCCGGCGCTGGATCAGGGTCAGGGTGTGCAGCACCGAGTCGTGGACGTGCGCGGCGATCTCGGCCCGCTCCTGGGCCCGGATGCGGGCGGTGCGCTCGGCGCCGAGGTCCTGCCACATCCGCAGCATGGACGGGCCGCCGAGCACCAGCACGCCGGCCACCACGGCCAGCGAGGACTCGACGACCAGGGCGACCGGCGAGTCCACGCCCTGGGTGACGAAGTAGCCGATGATGCCGGCCACCACCAGCAGCACCCCGGCCAGCACCCGCAGGTAGGCGCCCTTGCGGCTGCCCGGCTCCAGGCCGAACCAGCTCTGCCAGCGCGAGTCGTCGGCCTGCCGCCACACCAGGGCGACGCCGATGCCGACCGCGAGCAGCGGCCACACGTACGGCTTGGCGGTCTGGACGCCGAGCGCGGACAGCAGCGCCATCACGCCGATCACCAGGGCGACCAGCGCGAACAGCTGGCCCAGGCTGCCGGCCCGGCCGCGGCCCCCGACGGCGGACCCCGCGGCGTCCGCCGGGTCCGCGGCGGCGTCCGTGCCGTGCAGGTCGTCGCCGTGGAAGGTGCGCTCCAGCAGTTCGCGCAGCCGGCCCAGGCGGCCGGGGGCGCCGTCGCCGGGGCGGCGGGCCGGGCGGTCGGCGCCGGGGGCGGCCTGGTTGATGCCCAGCGGCACCACCACCCAGAACGCGGCGTACAGCAGGGCGCCGATGCCCTCGGAGAAGAACAGCACGATGAACGCCAGCCGCACCCAGGTGACGGGCACGCCGAGGTGGACCGCCAGGCCCTGGCAGACGCCGCCGAGGATCCGGCCGTGCGGGCTGCGGTACAGCCGCCGGTAGGGCGGCGGGCCGGCCGGCGGATCGGTCGGCGCGGGCTCGGGGCTTCTGGTCTCGGGTACGGCCACGGCACCGATGGTGGCAGGTGCCGGTGCGGCGGCGCATCAGGGTCCGGCCCCTAGGCGGCCCTCAGGGACAGTTCAGGGTCGGCCCCGGGCCCCGGACGGTTGGGCGGGGCCCGGCGGCCCGGGAGGATGGGGACATGACGGACGACCAGATCCCGGAGGAACCGCCGGCCGCCCCGCCGAGGGCCGGCCGGCACTCACCCGCTCCTCCCGGCACCGGGTGGTGGCGGGGGTGTGCGGCGGCCTCGGCCGCTACCTGGACATCGACCCGGTGGTGTTCCGGGTGGTGATCGCGGTGCTCGGCCTGACCGGCGGGCTCGGGCTGTTCCTGTACGGCCTGGCCTGGCTGGTGGTGCCGCGGGAGGCCGCGGACGGCGAGGGCGGCCGCACCGAGCTGCAGCGGGTGCTGACCGGCCGGGTCGACGGCCAGTCGGTGGGCGCGGTGCTGGTGACGGTGATCGGCACCGGGGTGTTCTTCTCCTCGATGGGCGACGGCGGCCAGCTCTTCCCGCTGCTGCTGCTCGCCGCGCTGGTCTTCCTGGCGCTGCGCTACGACCCGGAGCGGCGGCGGCGCTTCGAGGGCGGCGGCGACGGCCCGGCCCCGGCCGGGAGCACCGGCCCGCGGGACCGGCTGGAGGACTCCGGCCCGTTCGCCGACTGGAAGACCTGGAGCGAGTCGGTCGGCCGGGACCTGCGGGCCGAGTGGAAGGTCCGCGGCGCGGAGCTCCAGGAGCGGCTCCGGGCCCGGCACGCGGAGCACCACGGGGCGGGCGGCGCGGAGTACGGGGACACCCCGCCGGTCGGCCCGTCCGGCTACCTGTGGGACCCGCGGCACCCGGAGCGCGACCCGTACGGCGGGGCCACCCCGCCGTACGGGACGCCCGCCCGGCCGTGGTGGCAGCGCACCGACCTGCCGGAGGGCGACCCGCTGCGCAAGGAGCCGCGCGAGGACGCGCACCGGGACCGGACGGACCGCCGGACGGCCGACTTCCAGGAGCGGGCCGACCGGCGCCACGAGGCGCACCGGCAGGCGAGGGAGCGGCACCGGGCGCACCGCGAGTGGCGGGCCCGCCGCCGGGCCGAGCGCGGCACCCCGGTGCTGGGGGCGTCGGCGGTGCTGGTGGCGGTCGGCGCGTCCTGGGCGGTGGCGGCCGACGACCACGGCGCGCACCGCTGGTCGACGGTGCTGGCGGTGGCGCTGCTGCCGCTGGGCCTGGCCATGCTGCTCAGCGCCCGCTGGGGGCGCACCCGCGGGCTGACCTTCCTGTCGCTGCTGCTGACCGCGGGCCTGGTCCTGGCGGCCGGCACCTCGGCGACGGTCGCGGACTCCACCGGCGACCGCGCCTGGACGGCCACCGCGGCCGACCTGCCCGCGCGCTACACGCTGGGGGCCGGCCACGCCCGGCTCGACCTGTCGGCGCTCGACCCCCGGGGCGGCACCCTCGCCACCGAGCTGCGGGTCGGCGCGGGCAGCGCCCGGGTGACCGTGCCCGCCGGGGTGGAGCTGCGGCTGAAGCTGCGCGACGGCGTGGGGGACGTCCGGCTGCCGGACGGGCAGGGCTTCGGCGGCCCGTTCACCCACGAGGACGTGGTGATCGAGGTCCCGGACGGGCAGCCGTCCAAGGGGGCACTGGAGCTGACGGTGACGGTGGGCGCCGGCGACATCGAGGTGGTGCGGTGATGAGGAAGCACCGGTTCGACCTGTACGCGCTGGTCGCGGGCGGGCTGTTCACCGCGCTGGCGGTGCTCTACCTGGTGGCCTCGCTGAACGGGCGCGAGGTGAACGGCCGCTTCGTGCTGCCGCTGGCGTGCATCGTGCTCGGCGCGGGCGGCCTGGCCGGCGCCCTGGTGGCCGCCTCCCGGCACGGCCGGGGCGGCGCCCGCGACGACGACCACACCCTGGACTAGGTCAGGACTGCTGCGGGCCCAGCTCCAGCTGGTCGCCGTTCCTGGTGACGGTGTACCCGGGCAGCGGCTTCACGGCCGGGCCGGTGATCACCGCGCCGGTGGCGGCGTCGAAGGTGGAGCCGTGGCAGGGGCAGTACAGCTTGCCGTCCTTGGGCGGGTTGACCGTGCAGCCGGAGTGGGTGCACACCGAGGACAGGCCGGCGTACCGCCCGGCGGCGGGCTGGACGACGTAGACGGCGTCGCCGCTGGCCGGGTCCTTGACGGTGGCGGAGCCGCCGACCGGGACCTGCGCGGCGGGCACCGCGGGCCCGGCCTGCGGGACGGGGCTGGTGGCGCCGGCGCTCGCCGCGGCGGGGGTCTCGTCCCGGCCGAAGCCGGCGGTGAGCGAGCCGGAGAGCAGCCCGGCGCCGCCGAGCGCGACGGCCGCGATGCCGCCGTCCAGCAGGGCGCGGCGGCGCACCGCGTCCTCGGCGAGGCCGCGGGCCCGGTCGCGGGCGGCCCGGTCGGCCAGGTAGCCGTCGACCGACAGGTAGGGGGTGCCGGCCAGCAGCAGCGGCGTCCAGGCCAGCAGGTAGGCCAGGTCGTTGCCCAGGTAGTAGGGGGTGGTGTGGAAGCTGACGGTCAGCCAGAGCGTGGCGGACAGCAGCGCGCCGCCGAGCGCGGCGACCCGGCCCCACAGGCCGAACAGGGTGCCCAGGCCGACGGCCAGCTCACCGAAGGCGATCAGCAGGCCGAACAGGGTCGGCGCGTGCAGTGCGGGGCCCAGCGCCCAGCCGATCGGGCTGCTCCCCTCCGCGGCCCGGGTCTGGGCGTAGAAGGAGGCCGGGTCGCCGGCGCCGGCCAGGTAGTGCGCGTCGGAGAGCTTGTCGAAGGCCGCGTAGACGAAGGTCACCCCCAGGAACAGCCGCAGCGGCAGCAGCGCGAAGCGCGAGCCCCGCGCCTTCCACTCGGTGATCCTGGTGCCCGCCGTGCCGCCCGTCCCGGTCGCCATCGCCGTCGCCCTCTCGCTCGCCGCCTGCCGTCCGCCGACAGGATCGGGTCCGATTGTGCCCGCTGCCCCCCGTACATGGCCGCGCCGCCACTCCCCTGGCGCGGGGAGCGGCGGCGCGGTCACACGGTTGCCGGTGGGATCACTCCCACTCGATGGTGCCCGGCGGCTTGGAGGTGACGTCCAGGACGACCCGGTTCACGTCCTTGACCTCGTTGGTGATCCGGGTGGAGATCTTCGCCAGCACCTCGTAGGGCAGGCGCGACCAGTCCGCGGTCATGGCGTCCTCGGAGGAGACCGGGCGCAGCACGATCGGGTGGCCGTAGGTGCGGCCGTCGCCCTGCACGCCGACCGAGCGGACGTCGGCCAGCAGGACGACCGGGCACTGCCAGATCCGGGCGTCCAGGCCGGCCAGGGTGAGCTCCTCGCGGGCGATGGCGTCGGCGTCGCGGAGCAGGTCCAGGCGCTCCCTGGTGACCTCGCCGACGATCCGGATGCCCAGGCCCGGGCCGGGGAACGGCTGGCGCTGGACGATCTCGGCGGGCAGGCCGAGCTCCTGGCCGACCATCCGGACCTCGTCCTTGAACAGCTTGCGCAGCGGCTCGACGAGCTGGAACTCGAGGTCCTCGGGGAGGCCGCCGACGTTGTGGTGGGACTTGATGTTGGCGGTGCCGGTGCCGCCGCCGGACTCCACCACGTCCGGGTACAGGGTGCCCTGGACCAGGAACTCCACGGCCGGGCCCTCGTCGGCGACGATGTCGGCCTGGGCCTGCTCGAAGACCCGGATGAACTCGCGGCCGATGATCTTGCGCTTCTGCTCGGGGTCGGAGACGCCCGCCAGCGCGGTCAGGAAGCGCTCCTCGGCGTCGACCACGACCAGCTTGACGCCGGTGGCCGCGACGAAGTCCTTCTCGACCTGCTCGGTCTCGCCCTTGCGCATCAGGCCGTGGTCGACGTACACGCAGGTCAGCCGGTCGCCGATGGCGCGCTGCACCAGGGCGGCGGCGACCGCGGAGTCCACGCCGCCGGACAGGCCGCAGATGGCGCGCCGGTCGCCGACCTGCTCGCGGATCAGCGCGACCTGCTCCTCGACCACGTTGGTGGTGGTCCAGTTCGGGGCGATGCCCGCGCCGCGGTACAGGAAGTGCTCCAGCACCTGCTGGCCGTGCTCGGAGTGCATCACCTCGGGGTGGTACTGCACGCCGTACAGCTTGAGGTCGTCGTTCTCGAAGGCGGCGACCGGCACCACGTCGGTGGAGGCGGTGACGGTGAAGCCCTCGGGCGCGGCCGAGCAGGCGTCGCCGTGCGACATCCACACCGACTGCTGCGCGGGGGTGCCCTCGAACAGCGTGGAGCCGGGGCGGGAGACGGTCAGCGGGGTGCGGCCGTACTCGCGGGCGCCGCTGTTGTCGACGGTGCCGCCGAGCGTCTTGGCCATCAGCTGGAAGCCGTAGCACATGCCGAAGACCGGCACCCCGGCCTCGAAGAGCGCGCGGTCGAGCTGGGGGGCGCCCTCCTCGTAGACCGACGACGGACCGCCGGAGAGGATGATCGCCTTCGGGTTCCTGGCGAGCATCTCGGCGACCGGCATGGTGCTCGGCACGATCTCGCTGTAGACCCGCGCCTCACGCACCCGACGGGCGATGAGCTGGGCGTACTGGGCACCGAAGTCGACGACCAGGACGGTGTCGTTCTCGGGTGCGGACTGGACGGGGGAATCAGCGGACACAGACGGCCTTCCGGCGGCGGTACAAGGGGGTGTCACCACCGAGTCTACCGGGACGCTTTCACCCGACTGCCCGCGCCGCCGCCCGTGACCGGGCGGGCGGGCGAATCGTTGCACCGGGAGACCGCACGAGACGTCGGCGCCCTCCAGGTGCGGGCGGCACCGTGCGGCGGAACCACGCGTGGATCATCTCCGGTCCACCGGGTGCGCGTGGCGGGCACGGGCCCGCCGTGGGACCGCGCCCCGGTGCCGCGGTCGGGTCAGCAGGGGACAGCGAACCCGTCCGCGACCGGGCGGACCCGGGGTGTGGCGGCCGGTACCGGTGCCGACCGCCACACCCCAGTCAGCCGCCCGCCCCGGCGTACGCCCCGGTACGCCCCGCAAGCGCTCCTCACGCACAGTGATCACTCCGGACGGTCGGGCCCGGCGCCGCCGCGCGCCGTGTCCTGTTCCGTCCACCCCGCCAGTTACGTCGAATCGGTTGCACGGCAAGGCACTCGTCCACGACGATTGCTGGGAGGCGGGGGCTCACCGTACACCCCCGGCCGTGGAGAGCCCGTCCCCCGGACGGCTCCCCTCTCACGCTCCGTGAGGCCCATCCGGCCCCGGCGCGTGTCCGTGACCATCCTTCCGAGACGGCGCTCCTCCCCGGGCGCCGTCGACCCAGCACCGGCGCGGCCCTGACGCCGAGTGCTGCGACAAAGGGCCCCGTTCCCCCGCGGGGCCCTTTGGCCTGTCCGGAGCCGGACGCGGGCCCGGTCCCGGTCTCCGGTCTCCGGTCTCCCGCCTCGGCCTCGGCCTCGGTTCTCAGCGGGCGGTGTCCGGGCGCCGGTACGCGGCGTGCGGGTCGGCGTGCGGGTCGGACCCGGCGGCGGTGGGTGCGGGGACGGGCGCGGCGGGGGCCGGCAGCTCGTCGGACACCAGCTCGACCGACCCGTGCGGCACCGCGCCGAACCGGTCGGCGCCCGCCTGCGCGGGCAGCACCGGGAGCACCGGCGGCCCGGCGGGCACCGGCGGCACGGCCGGCCCGGCCGCCGGGTGCGGCGGGGCCGGGACGAGCGGCGCGGGGGTGCGGCGCGCCGCGTCGAGCACCGCGGGCACCAGCAGCGCGCCGGCCGCGCCCCAGGCCAGGGCGGAGACCAGCACCGAGAGCAGCGACCAGCCGAGGGTGTCCCGGCTGTCGAGGACGATCCCGGCGACCTCGTCGCGCTTGCCGCCCAGGGTGCTCCAGATCGAGGTGCCGAGCAGCAGCGCGCCGGTGAGCACCGCGTACAGGCCCGCCAGCACGGCCCGGTCGCGCTGGGCCAGCCGGCCCCGGTGCGCGGACCAGCCGAGCGCCAGCGCGGCGGCCAGCGGCAGGAGCACCGCGAACCACCAGCCGCCGCCGTGGCCGTCCAGGTCGAACAGCGACATCGCCCGGTGGCCGAGCCCGAAGGAGTCGGCCGTCAGCAGGGTCGCGCCGCCGCCGACGCCGAACAGCAGCAGGCCGTTGTTGGTGACCAGCCCCAGCGAGGCGCTGTCCGGGAACACGTCGTCGGAGACCAGCTGCGCCACCAGGGCGACCGCGGTGAGCAGCGCCAGCAGGCCGCCCAGCACCCGGAAGGCGTGCTGCCAGGCGAGCAGCAGGCTGCCCAGCCAACCGCGCCGGGCGGCCTCGGCCCGCAGCGCGGCCGCGCCGTCCACGGCCAGCACCAGGACGGCCGCGGCCAGGCCCGCGGACGCGGTGAGCGGCAGCAGCTCCGGCCCGGTCTCGATCCGCAGCGACGGGGTGGCGGCGGCGTCCGTGTCGTACCCGGCCAGCCAGCCCAGCAGCAGCGCGACGAGCGCGGACAGCACGCCGGTGCGCAGCGCCTGGAGCCCGGCGGCGGGACCGGTCGGCTCGGTGGCGCCGTCCCGGCGGCGGGCCCGGGCGGAGACCCGCAGGCCGAGCCAGAGCGCCAGCAGCCACCCCAGCGTGACCAGGTACATCACCAGGTGGCTGGAGCTGGACAGGCCGGACGCCGGGCCGTCGGCCCGCGGGCCGGTGGCGGTCATGACCAGCCGCACCGGCGCGCCGAACGCGGTGAGGACCAGGGCCAGCCAGGCCTGGAAGCCCTCGGCCGACCAGGAGCTCTCGAACAGCGGCGAGCCGTCGCCGTCCCCGCTGCCCGCGCCGATCACGGCGGCCAGCACCAGCAGCCCGGTCGGCGCGAGCAGCACCCGGCCGGCGGTGAGCCAGCCGCGGGAGGGCAGCGGCAGGTCCCGGCCGTGGTGCACCCGGCCGGCGCCCCACGGGGAGGGACCGGCCGGGCCGGTGCCGGTGTCCTCGACGACCTCGCCGATCGCGGGCGCGGCGAGCTGCCCCCCGCAGTTGGCGCAGGTCGCCGCGGCGCCGACCGAGGCCGCGCCGCAGGACAGGCAGATGGGCATGGTGGGTCCCCCCGGGCGGTTCGTACGTCGAGGGCCCGTTTATCCCACCGCGGGTAAAGGGATGTCAATCTCCTTCCGGGGCCCGGGCGGGCACCTTCGGGACGGGCAGCAGCGGCAGGCGCAGCGCGCCGAACGCCCCGGCCGGGACGGCGGGTCGGCGCGGTTCGACCGGCGGGACGGGGCGGTAGGCGGCGCCCGGTTCGGGGCGCGGGTCGGCCTCGCCGCGGTTGGGCCACATCGACATGGCGCGCTCGGCCTGCGCGGTGATGGTCAGCGAGGGGTTGACGCCCAGGTTGGCGGAGACCGCGGAGCCGTCGACCACGCTGATCCCGGGGTGCCCGTACAGCCGGTGGTAGGGGTCGACGACGCCGGTGTCGGCGCTGTCGCCGATCGGGCAGCCGCCGAGGAAGTGCGCGGTCAGCGGGATGTCGAAGATCTCGCCGGCGGTGGAGCCGGCGAAGCCGTTGATGGAGGCGGCCAGGGCCCGGGCGCCCTCCTCGGCGGCCGGGATCCAGCTCGGGTTGGGGGCGCCGTGGCCCTGCCGGGAGGTGAGCTTGCCGTTCTTCAGGGAGACCGTCAGCGAGTTGTCCAGGGACTGCATGACCAGGCCGATGATGGTCTTCTCCGACCAGCGGTGCTGGTTCATCGACTGGGCGAAGATCCACGGGTGCCGGGCGGCGGCGCCGAGGTAGCGCAGCCAGCGCGGGCCGCGCCCGGCGCCGCTGACCTGCTGGATGGAGAGCGCGCCCATCGCGTTGGAGCCCCGCCCGTAGCGGACCGGCTCGATGTGGGTGTTGGCGTCGGGGTGCACCGAGGAGGTGATGGCCACGCCGCGGGTGAAGTCGGGGCGCTCCCCGTAGCGCCGGGTGGAGGTCTGCGCGCCCACCAGGGCCTCGGAGTTGGTGCGGGTGAGGTGGCCGAGCCGGGCGGAGATCCGGGGCAGCAGGCCGCTCTCGCGCATCCGGTGCAGCAGGGTCTGGGTGCCGTAGGTGCCGGCCGCGACCACGACCCGCTCGGCGGTGATCGTGCGCGCCCCGGCCGTCCGGGCCCGCCGGGTGCGGGCGTCGGTGGGCAGCACGTCGACCGCGTAGCCCTCGCCGTGCGGGCGCAGCCGCCGGACGGTGGTCATCGGCAGGATCTCGGCGCCGGCCCGTTCGGCCAGGTACAGGTAGTTCTCGGTGAGGGTGTTCTTGGCGCCGTGCCGGCAGCCGGTCATGCACTCCCCGCACTCGGTGCACGCCCTGCGCCGGGGTCCGGCGCCGCCGAAGTACGGGTCGTCGACCTCGCCGCCGGGGGCGGCCTTGGCCTCGCCGGTGCCGTCCCGCCCGTCGCCGAAGAACACCCCGACCGGCGCCAGGTGGAAGGTGTCGCCGCAGCCCATCGCCTCGGCGGCGGCCTTCAGGTGCACGTCGGAGGGGGTCATCGTCGGGTTGAGCCGGACGCCGAGCATCCGCTGCGCCTGGTCGTAGAACGGGGCGAGCTCGGCCTGCCAGTCGGTGATGTGCCGCCACTGCCGGTCCTCGAAGAACGGCTTCGGCGGGACGTACAGGGTGTTGGCGTAGTTCAGCGAGCCGCCGCCGACGCCCGCCCCGGCCAGGATCAGCACGTTGCGCAGCAGGTGGATGCGCTGGATGCCGTAGCGGCCGAGGGCGGGTGCCCACAGGTAGTCGCGCAGGTTCCAGGAGGTGCTGGGCAGCTCCTCGCGGCGGAACCTGCGCCCGGCCTCCAGGACGGCGACCTTGTAGCCCTTCTCGGTCAGCCGCAGTGCCGCGACCGAACCGCCGAAGCCCGAACCGACCACCACGACGTCGTAGTCGTACGACACTGCTGCCTCCTCCTCGGATTGCTACTTCAGCCGGAGGGCCTTCATGACCTTCAGGCCGGTGGTGAAGAACTCGGCGAACTTCCGGTCGTCCATGCCGAGCGACGGGCCGATCGGCAGCAGCCGCTGCACGGCGACGGTCTGCGCCTCGGTGTAGCGCAGGATGCCCTCGGCGCCGTGCCGCCGGCCCAGCCCGGAGTCGCCCATGCCGCCCATCGGCGAGGCCACCGAGCCGTACGCGGCGGCGTACGCCTCGTTGACGTTGACGGTGCCGGTGCGCAGCCGGGCGGCGACCCGGCGGCCGCGGCCGGTGTCCCTGGTCCAGACGCTGGAGTTGAGGCCGTAGGGGGTGGCGTTGGCGGCGGCGACGGCCTCGTCCTCGGTGTCGAAGCGGTAGACCGAGACGACCGGGCCGAAGGTCTCCTCGGCGCAGACCGCCATGTCGGGGGTGACGCCGTCCAGGATGGTGGGCTCGTAGAACAGCGGGCCCAGGTCGGGCCGGGCCTGCCCGCCGGCCAGCACCTCCGCGCCGGCCTTGACGGCCTCCTCGACGTGCCGGGTGACGGTCTCCAGCTGGCGGGCGGAGACCAGCGAGCCCATGTCGGCGCCGTAGGCGAGGCCGCCGCCCAACCGCAGCGCGGCGGTCCGCTCGGCGAACTTCGCCAGGAAGGCGTCGGCGACCGAGCGGTGCACGAAGAGCCGTTCGATGGAGATGCACAGCTGTCCGGCCGAGGAGAAGCAGGCCCGGACGGCGCCGGCGGCGGCCCGGTCCAGGTCGGCGTCGGCGAGCACCAGCATGGCGTTCTTGCCGCCGAGTTCCAGCGAGGCGCCGACCAGCCGTTCGGCGGCCCGCCGGGCGACGTCGCGGCCGGTGCGGGTGGAGCCGGTGAAGGCGACGTAGTCGGCGCGCTCGACCACCTGCGGGCCGACCACCGGGCCGTCCCCGAGCACGATCTGCCAGACCTGCGGGGGCAGTCCGGCCTCGACGAACAGCTCGCGGGCCCACAGGGCGGTCAGCGCGGTCTGGGTGTCCGGCTTGTTGACCACCGCGTTGCCGGCGACCAGGGCGGGCAGCGCGTCGCCGACCGACAGCTCCAGCGGGTAGTTCCACGGCGAGATCTGGCCGACCACGCCCTTGGGGCGGCGGGCCTCCACGGCGCTGGTCAGGCCGGGCACGGCACCGCCGCGGCGGCGGTCGCGCAGGTAGGAGTGGGCGGCGCGGCCGTAGTGCCGGGCCGCCGAGGCGACGGCCATCACCTCCTCGAAGGCGTGCAGCCGGGCCTTGCCGGTCTCCGCCTGGACGAGGTCCAGCACCTCGTCCTGCCGCTTGAGCAGCAGGTCGTGGAAGCGGAGCAGGACGCCCGCCCGGTGCCGCACCGACAGCGCGGCCCAGGCGGGCTGGGCCCGCCTGGCCTGGTCGAACGCCCGCTCGACGTCCGCCTCCGAGGAGACCGGCAGCGCGGCCAGCGCCTCGCCGGTCAGCGGCGCGAGCGTCTCGGCGGTCTGCCCGCCGGACGCCGTCACGCCCTTGGCCAGCCGCGCCACCAGCGCGGCCGGCACCGCCGATGCGACGCCGCGCGCCGCACCCTTCGCCGCGGGGTTGCGCCGGCCCTGGATCGTGCTCTCCGTCATGCGGGCAGCCTAGGCCCTGGAACCTGTCTTGTGTACCCGCCGGTAACACCAAAAGGCGGCGTGTCGGATTCCGGTCAGATGGTCGGCGTGAAGTTGTTCAGCACGGTGGTGAACTGCCGCAGGCTGTCGCGCCAGTCCTTCTCCGGCCCCGACACGTACACCATGAACGCCGTCCCGTCCGCGCGCCGGAACTCGACCTCCTTGGCGTGCCGGCGGGCGTCCTTCGCGCCGAAGGCGAACTCCCACACCGCGGCCTCCTGGCCCTTGATCTTGACGGTGTCGAGGGTGGTGCGCTGGTAGTCCTTGAGGCTCTTGGCGAGCGAGCCCTCCATCTCCAGGAAGTGGTCCTTCGGGGCGAGGGCCTGGCCGACCGACACCGCGAACAGCAGGAAGTGCTCCTGGTTGTCGGGCGTGTAGTAGATCTGCCCGCCGTCGTGCTCGCTGCGCTCCCAGGTCCCGTTGGTGGGCAGCAGGAAGCGGAACCCGGCCGGGTCGTCCTTCCAGACGTACCCGGGGGGCGCGGGCGCGCCGCTGGGCAGCGGGCTCTCGCCGGTCAGCGGGTTGTCGCCGGACGGGGTCGGGTCGGGCGCCGCGACCGTCCCCTGCCGGTGCTGGTGGACGTAGTACGCGCCGCCGCCGACCCCGGCCAGCAGCAGCACGCCGACCAGCGTCCACAGCAGCGCCCGCCCGCGCCGCCGGGGCGCCGGGGCGGGGGCCTGGGCGGTGGCGGGCGGCCGGGCCGCGGTCCGGCCCGGCTCGGTGCCCTCCTCGGACGCCCCGTCCGCCGGGTCGGGGGCGGCCTGCGCGGTCCGGTCGACGACCGGCACCACCTGGGTGGGCAGCCGCGACGCCCCGGGCTGGTCGGGGACCCGGAGGCTGACGGTGTGCCCGTCGGCGACCTCGCGCAGCATCCGGCCGATCTCGTCGGCGCCGGGCCGCTCGGCCGGGTCCTTGGCCATCAGCGCGGCCAGCACCGGCCCGAGCCCGCCGGCCCGGCGCGGTTCGGGCAGCGGCTCGTCGACCACCGCGGTGAGCGTGCTGAGCGGGTTGTCCCGGCGGAACGGCGACTCGCCCTCCACCGCGTGGTACAGCGTCGCGCCCAGCGCCCACAGGTCGGAGGCCGGGCCGGGGCGCTGGCCCTGGGCGCGCTCCGGGGCCAGGTAGTCGGGCGAGCCGACCAGGTCGCCCGGGCGGGTGATGTCCATCGCGCCCTCGAACTTGGCGATGCCGAAGTCGAGCAGCACGGCCCGCCCGGTGCCGTGCTCCAGCAGCACGTTGGCGGGCTTGACGTCGCGGTGCAGCACCCCCAGCTGGTGGCCGCGGTGCAGGGCGGCCAGCACCTGGAGGCCGACGGTGGCGGCCTCCCGGGGCGTCAGGGCGCCGTCCTGGCTGATCACGTCGGACAGCGCGCGGCCGTCCACCAGCTCCATGACGATCCACGGCCGGCCGTCCTGCTCCAGCACGTCGTGGATGGTGATCACGCCCGGGTGCTTGATCCGGGCGGCGGCCCGGGCCTCGCGCTTCATCCGGGACTGGAGGATCTCCAGGTCCTCCTCCGAGAGGTGGCTGACCGTCAGCTCCTTGACGGCCACCTCCCGGTCCAGCATCTCGTCCCTGGCGCGCCAGACGGTCCCCATCCCGCCGCGCCCCAGACGCTCGCCGAGCGCGTAACGCCCGGCCAGCAGACGGCCCGTCGACTGGTCCTGTGCGCCCATGACCGTCCCCCCTT
Source organism: Kitasatospora fiedleri (assembly GCF_948472415.1). NCBI lineage: Bacteria > Bacillati > Actinomycetota > Actinomycetes > Kitasatosporales > Streptomycetaceae > Kitasatospora > Kitasatospora fiedleri. Next base: position 3,140,030 of record NZ_OX419519.1, read on the forward strand.
CGATTCCCCCCACCGCCGGTCGGACGGGGTCCTGGCAGACCGTGTGCCGGCTCGCACCGGCGGTTCGAAGGCAAGCCTAGGCTGCCCGGCGCGCCCCGGGAATCGCGACCCGGGCTCGGAACCGCACGGTGACCGCCCGCTCTCAGCCCGCGACCGCGACGATCACCGCGACCGCCGCGCACAGCAGCACCAGCACGCCGCCCAGCACCAGCGGCCCGAGCAGCTTCGGCGGCACCCGCGGCGGACGCGCCGGACCCTGACGGTCCGTCGCCCGCGCCGGGCGCCGCCCGCGCGGGTGCGGCACCAGCGGACCGGCCTCCGGCCGGGGCACCGGCAGCAGCGGGTCGGGCGGGCCGTCCCGGTCCGGTTCGGGCGCGAACGACAGCAGCTCGCGCAACTCCCGCTGCACGGCGACCGCGTCCGGCCGGGCCGCGGCGTCCGGCCGCAGCAGCCGCTCGACCAGTGGCCGCAGCGGCCCGCAGCCGTCCGCCGGGTGGTGCCGCCCGTCCCGGACGGCCGCCAGCAGCGTCGGCAGGTCGTCCTCCGGGTACGGGCCGTGGCCGGTCAGCAGCCGGTACAGCAGCACGCCCAGCGCCCAGGTGTCGGCGGGGGCGCCCGCGTCGATCGCCCAGCGCTCGGCGAGCGGTCCGAGCATCAGCGCCCGGGTCTCGTACACCCGGCGCGGCACCTCGCCGCCCAGCGCCGCGCACAGCTCCTCCTCGGCGGCGCCCAGCAGCAGCCCGCCCAGCATCGCCGCGCCGTCCTCGCAGACCAGCACCGTGCGCAGCGTCAGGTTCCCGTGCGTCAGCCCGGCCTCGTGCACGGACCGCAGCGCGCCCGCCAGGTCCGCGCCGATCTCGGCCACCCGGTACGGCGAGACCGGGCCGTTGCCCGCCAGCCGCTCCAGCGGCACCCCGGGCACCGCCTCCTCGGCGATCCACAGCACCTCGTCCTCGGGGCCCGCCGCGAGCCCCCGCAGCAGCCGCGGGTGCGCCGTCGCCGCCGCCGCGACCTGCGCGACCCGGGCGGTCAGCCGCGGCCCGTACGACGGGGCGGGCGCCCCCACCGGGTGCCCCGGCACCAGCAGTTCGGGCAGCTCCAGCCCGAACAGTCGCACCCGCGCCCCGCTGTGGACGTCCACCGCGAGCACACCGACCTCACCCTCCGGACGGTCCGTCACCCGGTACCGTCCGGCCACCAGTTGCCCCGGTGCCGCTCGCATGTCTGTTCCTCACGCCGTCGTCCCGCCAGCGTACGGCTCCCCTCCGCCCCCGCCACCGCCCGGTGCGCGCTTTCCGCCCCCGCCGGGAGCCGCCCCCGCACCCCCGCACCCCCGGCCACCCCACCCGGAGCCGCCCCCGCCGCGGCCCCGGCCCGCCCGGAACACCCGGCCCCCGCCGGGCGCGCCGCGCGCCACCGCGTCGGCCACCGCGCCGGCTACGGCGCGGGCTGGAAGCTCTCGAAGGAGATCCGCCGGGCCAGCGAGCCGTCCGGGGCCGACCAGTCCTCCTCGGGCATGGTCCAGTAGATCGCGTAGCCGTACTTGCCGCCGCCGGTGACGAAGCCGCGGTTGAGCGAGTGCAGCAGGGTGCCGGACTTGCCGGTGTACGTCCACTCCCAGTCGGCGGCGTTGGTCCAGTCCCGGTAGGCGACGGCCTCCACCCTGACCCGGCGGTAGTCGGTCATCTTCGCGTTGCGGTCGGACTCCTGCCAGTCCTTCAGCGCGCTCGCCCCGGCGGGGCTCTGCCAGTCGACGACCAGCCGCAGCCCGCGGCCCTCGAAGCGGCGGCTGGTGGCCCGGTAGTCCGGCCCCTGGTCGGCCATCCACTCGGGCAGCGCGATGCTGAACCCGGACGGGTCCTTGTACACCCGGTACCCGGCGGGTATCTGCCCGGCCGACGGCAGCGGCGACGGCTCCGCGGCGGGCGGCGCGGAGCTCGGGTCCGCGGCCTGCGCGGAGGCCGACGGGCTCGCCGACGCCGACGGGCTCGCGGACGCCGCGGCCCCGTCCGCGGCGGCGGCGACCGCGCCGTCCCTCCCGCCGTCCCCGTCGCCCCGGGGCCAGAACACCACCAGCGCCGCGATCAGCGCGAGCGCGGCGACCACCGCCGCCCCGGTCAGCAGCGCCCGCCGCCGCGAGCCGAACGGCCCGCCCGCGGGCGGCGCCCCGCCCGTCCGGAGCGGTTCCGTCGCCGTCACCGTCGGCCCGGACCCGGCCGGGGACGAAGGGGGAGCCGGGGTCGGCTCCGGGGCCGGGGGCACCGGGACGGCCACCGTCTCGGCCTCGGGCAGCGGCTTCCCGGCGGCGATCAGTTCGAGCAGCGGCCGGGCGGTGTCGGCGTCCATCCGCCGGGCCGGGTCCTTCTCCAGCAGCCCCTCGATGACGCCCCGCAGCGGCCCGGCGTTGCGCGGCTCGGGCAGCGGTTCGGTCATCACGGCGGTGAGGGTGGCCAGCGCGTCGCCCCGGTCGTACGGCGGGACGCCCTCGACCATCGCGTACAGCGTGCCGCCCAGCGACCACAGGTCGGAGGGCGGTCCGGGCAGCTTGCCGCGGGCCCGCTCGGGGGCGATGTAGGAGGGGGCGCCGACCAGCATGCCGGTGGAGGTGATGGAGGTGTCGCCCTCGACGCTGGCGATGCCGAAGTCGGTGAGCACGGTGCGCCCGTCCTCGCCGATCAGCACGTTGGACGGTTTCACGTCCCGGTGCAGGATGCCCTGGCGGTGCGCGGCGCCGAGCACCCCGAGCAGGTCGAGCGCGATCCTCGCGGCCCGTTCGGGGGCGAGCGGGCCGTCCTCGGCGACCACGTCGGCCAGCGAGCGGCCGGCGACGAGTTCCATCACGATCCACGGCCGGTCGTCCTCCTCGACCACGTCGAAGACGGTGACGGCCGAGGTGTGCCGGATCCGGGCGGTGGCCTTGGCCTCGCGCAGGGTGCGGACGACCAGCCGGTGCTTCTCGATCTCGTCGACGGTGCCGGTCATCCGGAGTTCCTTGACCGCGACGATCCGGCCCAGCATCTCGTCCTCGGCCCGCCAGACGGTGCCCATGCCGCCGCGCCCGAGCACCTCGCCGAGCCGGTAGCGGTCCGCCAGCAGTCGGCCGGTCGGTTCCTGCGGCTGCGTCATCGGTGCGCTCTCCCCATGGTGTCGCGGCCCTCGGCGGGTGCCCCGGCCGTGACCTGACGGCGTGTCGGACCGCCGAGGGCGGCGGTCGCAGGCCGGAGCCCCCATCATCCCCTGTCCGGCCCCGGCCCGGCCACCCGCCCCCGCGTCCGGCCCCCGGCGACCGTCCGGGCGCGCCCGTGGTGTGAGGACGACGGAGGGCCCCCGCCGGTTGCGGCGGGGGCCCTCCGAGGTGCTGACGGTCCGTCAGCGGGGTGTCACCGGGCGGGGTTGACCGTGACCTCGACCCGCTGGAACTCCTTGAGCTCGGTGTAGCCGGTGGTGGCCATCGCCCGGCGCAGCGCGCCGAACAGGTTCATGGTGCCGTCGGGGGTGTGCGACGGACCGGTCAGGATCTGCTCGGTGGTGCCGACGGTGCCCAGGTGCACCCGCTTGCCGCGCGGCAGCTCCTCGTGGACGGCCTCCATGCCCCAGTGGTAGCCCTGGCCGGGCGCGTCGGTGGCGCGGGCCAGCGCGGCGCCGATCATCACCGCGTCCGCGCCGCAGGCCACGGCCTTGGGGATGTCGCCGCTGTAGCCGACGCCGCCGTCCGCGATCACGTGCACGTACCGGCCGCCGGACTCGTCCATGTAGTCCCGGCGGGCGGCCGCGACGTCCGCGACGGCGGTGGCCATCGGCACCTGGATGCCCAGCACGCCCCGGGTGGTGTGCGCGGCGCCGCCGCCGAAGCCGACCAGCACGCCGGCCGCGCCGGTGCGCATCAGGTGCAGCGCGGCGGTGTAGGTGGCGCAGCCGCCGACGATCACCGGCACGTCGAGCTCGTAGATGAACTGCTTGAGGTTGAGCGGCTCGGCCGCGCCCGAGACGTGCTCGGCCGACACCGTGGTGCCGCGGATCACGAACACGTCGACGCCGGCGTCCACCACGGCCTTGGAGAACTCGGCGGTGCGCTGCGGCGAGAGCGCGGCGGCGGTCACCACGCCCGAGTCACGGACCTCCTTGATCCGCTCCTTGATCAGCTCGGCCTTGATCGGCTCCGCGTACACCTCCTGCAGGCGCCGGGTCGCCACCGCCTCGTCGGGGATCGCGGCGATCTCCGCCAGCAGCGGGCGCGGGTCCTCGTACCGCGTCCACAGCCCCTCCAGGTTCAGCACGCCCAGGCCGCCCAGCTGCCCGATCGCGATCGCCTGCTCCGGCGACACCACGCTGTCCATCGGCGCGGCCAGGAACGGCAGTTCGAAACGGTAGGCGTCGATCTGCCAAGCGATCGAGACCTCCTTCGGGTCACGCGTACGGCGGCTGGGGACGACGGCGATGTCGTCGAAGGAGTACGCCCGGCGGCCGCGCTTGCCTCGCCCGATCTCGATCTCAGTCACTTCGAGCCCTTCTGCTGCTTTCCATCTCCCGACCGGGTCCCCCCGGCCACGCCCCCAAGTATCCCGCACCCTTCCCACCAGGCCCGCCAGGGGCGCACCCGCTCCCCCGGACGGCAGGGAACCGCCCGGGCCGCGTCAGCGGCGGCCCGGGCGGTTCCCGTACGGCGGAGGCGTCTCAGCGCGTGTTGTAGTTCGGCGCCTCGACGGTCATCTGGATGTCGTGCGGGTGGCTCTCCTTGAGGCCCGCGGAGGTGATCCGGACGAACCGGCCCTTGGTCTGCATCTCCTCGATGCTCGCCGCGCCCACGTACCCCATGGTCTGCCGCAGGCCGCCGACCAGCTGGAACAGCACCGCGGACAGCGGGCCGCGGTAGGGCACCTGGCCCTCGATACCCTCGGCGATCAGCTTCTCGTCCGAGGAGACCTCGGCCTGGAAGTAGCGGTCCTTGGAGAAGGACTTCGCCTGGCCGCGGGTCTGCATCGCGCCCAGCGAGCCCATGCCGCGGTACGACTTGAACTGCTTGCCGTTGATGAAGAGCAGCTCGCCGGGCGACTCCTCGCAGCCGGCCAGCAGCGAGCCGAGCATCACGGTGTCGGCGCCGGCGCACAGCGCCTTGCCGATGTCGCCGGAGTACTGGAGGCCGCCGTCGCCGATGATCGGGACGCCCGCGTCCTGGCAGGCCTGCGCGGCCTCGTAGATCGCGGTGACCTGCGGGACGCCGACGCCTGCGACCACGCGGGTGGTGCAGATCGAGCCGGGGCCGACGCCGACCTTCACGCCGTCCACGCCGGCGTCCAGCAGCGCCTGCGCGCCGTCCCGGGTGGCGACGTTGCCGCCGACCACGTCCACCGGCACGGCGGACTTGATCTTGGAGATCCAGGACAGCGCGTTGTGCGAGTGCCCGTGCGAGGTGTCGACGACCAGGAAGTCCACGCCGGCGCCGACCAGCGCCTGGGCGCGCTCGAAGGCCTCGGCGGAGGCGCCGACGGCGGCGCCCACCAGCAGCCGGCCCTCGGCGTCCTTGGCGGCGTTCGGGTACTTCTCGGCCTTGACGAAGTCCTTGACGGTGATCAGGCCCTTGATCCGGCCCTCGTCGTCGACCAGCGGCAGCTTCTCGATCTTGTGGCGGCGCAGCAGCGCGACCGCGTCCTCGCCGGAGATGCCGACCTTGCCGGTGATCAGCGGCATCGGCGTCATGATGTCGGCGACCTTGCGGCTGCGGTCGGTCTCGAAGGCCATGTCGCGGTTGGTGACGATGCCCAGCAGCTTGCCCTCGGCCGTGGCCACCGGCACGCCGGAGATCCGGAACCGGGCGCACAGCGCGTCCGCCTCGGCCAGCGTCGCCTCCGGGCCGACCGTGATCGGGTCGGTGACCATGCCGGACTCGGACCGCTTCACCAGGTCGACCTGGTTGACCTGGTCCTCGATCGAGAGGTTGCGGTGCAGGACGCCGACGCCGCCCTGGCGGGCCATCGCGATCGCCATCCGGGACTCGGTGACCTTGTCCATCGCCGCGGACAGCAGCGGGATGTTGACCCGCACGTTCCGGGAGATCCGCGAGGAGGTGTCGACCTGGTTGGGCAGCACCTCGGAGGCCCCGGGAAGCAGCAGGACGTCGTCGTACGTGAGTCCGAGCATCGCGAACTTCTCGGGTACGCCGGCGGCGTTGTAAGACATGGGGAACCTTCCGTGGCGGGCCGTCGTTCTGCGCACGGGCGCCCGGCTGTCACCGGCCGCCAAGACGCCCGGCGCGCTGGAGGAACCTCCGAAGGGACCCCGCGCGCACCGGAGAAACTTTGGCGACCCGACCAGGCGCCGATACCCCATGGTACTGGTGACGCGGGGTGGGTCGTCGCGCCCTCTTGACAACGCCCGCCCGGCCGCGCTTCATTCCGCGCGGTCCACGCGCGGTCCACGCGCGTCCAGCAGCGCGGACGGGGAACCGGCCGACGGGCCGGGAGGAGGACCGGAAGGACCGGCCGGGGTTCAGCCGCTCTCCTCCGCCAGCGCCCGCAGCCGGGACAGCGCCCGGTGCTGGGCCACCCGCACCGCGCCCGGGGACATCCCGAGCACCTCGCCGGTCTCCTCCGCCGACAGCCCGTCCGCCACCCGCAGCAGCACCAGCTCGCGCTGGCGGGCCGGCAGGTAGGACAGCAGTTCCTTGATCCACGCGGCGTCGCTGGAGAGCAGCGCCCGTTCCTCCGGGCCGAGCGAGTCGTCCGGCGTCTCCGGCAGGTCGTCCGGCGGGATCACCGTCGAGCCGGGCCCGCGCATCGCGGCCCGCTGGAGATCGGCGATCTTGTGCGCGGCGATCCCGTACACGAAGGCCTCGAACGGGCGCCCGGTGTCCCGGTAGCGGGGCAGCGCGCAGAGCACCGCGACGCACACCTCCTGGGCCACGTCGTCCACGTGGTGCCGGGCCCCGCCGGGCAGCCGGACCAGCCGGCCGCGGCAGTAGCGCAGCGCCAGCGGGAGCACGTAGCCGAGCAGCGCCTCGATCGCCGGGCCGTCGCCGCGGACCGCCGCCGCGACCAGTTCGGCCACCTCGGGCGACGTCCCCGCGCCGAGCACGGGCGGGCGGGCCGCCGCGCCCGACGGGCCGTCGGACCCGGTCACCGGACCGCCCGGTGCCGACGACGGATCGGCAGCCGCACCCCCGGGGGCGGGCTGCACCGGGTCGGGCCCGGCGGCCTCCTCGTCGTCACGCATCGGTCCATGGTGCCTGGTCGGGCCGGAAAACGCGGCACCGCGTCCGGACTTGTGCATCGGAACGTTATCCGTCGCCGCGTGCACCGTGCCGCCTCCCCTGCCTGTCCGCTGGTCCCCGAGGTGCTCCACTACTCCATGGTGCAGCCTCGGGACCACAACGTCACACGTCCGAGCGAGCGCAGTTCGCGCGTCCGCTCAGCGGACCAGGCCCCAACGGAAGCCCAGCGCCACCGCGTGCGCGCGGTCCGAGGCGCCCAACTTCTTGAACAGCCGCCTGGCGTGCGTCTTCACGGTGTCCTCGGACAGGAACAGCTCGCGGCCGATCTCGGCGTTGGAACGGCCGTGGCTCATCCCCTCCAGCACCTGGATCTCACGGGCCGTCAGAGTGGGCGCGGCGCCCATGTCCGGGCTGCGGAGCCGGCGCGGCGCCAGGCGCCAGGTCGGGTCGGCCAGCGCCTGGGTGACGGTGGCCCGCAGCTCGGCGCGCGAGGCGTCCTTGTGCAGGTAGCCGCGGGCCCCGGCGGCGACCGCGAGGGCCACGCCGTCCAGGTCCTCGGCGACGGTGAGCATGATGATCCGGGCGCCCGGGTCGGCCGACAGCAGCCGGCGGACCGTCTCCACCCCGCCGAGGCCGGGCATCCGGACGTCCATCAGAACGAGATCGGAACGGTCGGCCACCCAGCGGCGGAGGACCTCCTCACCGTTCGTCGCAGTGGTCACCCGGTCCACGCCGGGCACGGTCGCCACCGCGCGGCGAAGCGCCTCCCGGGCGAGCGGGGAATCGTCGCAGACGAGTACGGATGTCATGACCGTCGTCCTCCGCAGCAGATCCGCGTCACGTTGAGCCTCCTGGCTGGTACGAACCTCTCCGACACGGCCCCGGGACGGACCCGTTCCGATCGCCTCGCTGCGCGACCGTTCCCGATGTCCTGCGCCCTCTGACCGCCTCCGCACATCCAACGACCGTCACTCGAATGAGTTACGGCTTCACCTCCATCTCCACCACTGTACGTGGCCAACCCATCACGCAAGAGCCACCTCGCGGTGCACACGCCGCACTTTTGTGCAGCTCGCGCGCGGTGCCCGCGCCGCGCGCGCCCTCCGGAGGCGGTCCGCGCCCGGCGGGACACCCGATCGGTGCAGCATCCGGGTTCAAACCTCTTGCCCCTTTTGTCCTTTTTTATAGCTTCTGTCAGGTCATTGACTGATTCGTCGGACTGTGGGTGACTTGTCGGTGTAGTGGGCGTAAGTCATATTTCCAGGTGTCCGTACCGGCCCGGTGCCGCCTCGCCGCGACAGTCGCGGCCGGCCGCCGGGTCCCGAGCCATGAAGGGAATGAGCCATGGCAGATTTCTCCCGCCTCCCCGGCCCCAACGCAGACCTCTGGGACTGGCAGCTCTCCGCCGCCTGCCGCGGCGTCGACAGCTCACTGTTCTTCCACCCCGAGGGCGAACGCGGCGCGGCCCGGACCTCCCGCGAGACGAGCGCCAAGGAGGTCTGCATGCGCTGCCCGGTGCGCGTCAAGTGCGCGGCCCACGCCCTCGCCGTCCGCGAGCCCTACGGGGTCTGGGGCGGCATGACCGAGGACGAGCGCGAGGAGCTGCTCGGCCGCTCCCGCAACCGGCTGGCCGAGGTCCCGCTGGCGATGCCGCAGACCATCCGCCGCTGATCCGCCGCCGGCCTCGCCGGTCCCGGTCCGTCGCCGCTCCCCCGCCGGTCCCCACGCCGGTCCTCCGCACCGCAGCGGCCGTCCCCGCCGCCGCGGCCCGCGTCCCCGGCCGCGCCACCCGGACGCGTCGCCCGCCCGTCCCCGGTCGGCGCCGCGCTCAGCGGGCCGCGGCCGACGCCGCGAGCTGGTCCAGCATCAGCGCCACCGCCGGGACCTCCGCCAGGTCCGGCAGGGTCAGCGCCACCACCTCGCGCCGGGCCGGCTCGCCCGAGGCCACCCGCACCGGCACGGCCGCCGCCCCCGGGTGCCGCACCGACTCCAGCGCCAGCCCCGGCAGCACCGCCACCCCCAGGCCCGCGCCGACCAGGCCCACCACCGCCGGGTAGTCGTCCGTGGCGAACTCGATGGCCGGCGCGAAGCCCGCGTCCGCGCACAGCTCCACCAGGTGGCCCCGGCACTGCGGGCAGCCCGCGATCCACTGCTCGGCCGCCAGCTCCGCCAGGTCCACCGGGTCGCCCTCGCCCCGGCCCGCCAGCGGGTGGCCCGCCGGGACGAGGCCCACCAGCGGATCGTCCAGCAGCGGGCGCACCACCAGCTCGGACCAGTCGTTCGCGGCCGCCGTCGCCGCCGCCTCCAGCGCCGCCTCGGCCCGCGCCTCGCGCAGCGTCGCGTGCGGGGACGGCAGGCTCAGCCCGCCCTGCGAGTCCGGGTAGCGGAAGGCCAGCGCGACCTCGCACTCGCCGCCGCGCAGCATCGCCAGCGCCTGGGTCGGCTCCGCCTCCACCAGCGAGACCCGCACCCCCGGGTGGGCCGCCCGCACCTGCGCCACCGACCGCGGCACCAACGTCGAACTGGCCGTCGGGAACGAGACCAGCCGCACCCGCCCCGCCCGCAGCCCGGCGATCGCCGCGACCTCCTCCTCGGCGGCCGACAGCCCCGCCAGGATGCCGTCCGCGTGCCGCAGCAGCACCCGCCCGGCCTCGCTCAGCTGCATCTCCCGCCCCGACCGCACCACCAGCGGGGTGTCCACCGCCTTCTCCAGCGCCTTCATCTGCTGGCTCACCGCGGGCTGCGTGCACCCCAGCTCCCGCGCCGCGGCGGAGAACGACCCGGTCCGGGCGACGGCGTGCAGGACGCGGAGGTGGCGGGCTTCGATCACGCCGTCCACTGTAGGGGAGGCGGAAAGTGCGCCGGGAACGCGAAAGCAGGGGCGCGAGGCCCCGGCGGTCCGGGCCGCGCACCACGGGGGTGCGGGGCCGGTCGCGCGGTTCCTCGCGCCCCTGCTTTCGCTGCGCCGCCTCGGCGGCCGGCGCTCGGTGCCTCAGTGGCTGTGGCCGTGGCCGCCGTGCGAGTGGCCGTGGCCGGCGCCCTCTTCCTCTTCCTTCTTCTCCACCACGAGGGTCTCGGTGGTGAGCAGCAGGGAGGCGATGGAGGCGGCGTTCTCCAGGGCGGAGCGGGTGACCTTGACCGGGTCGATGACGCCGGCCTTGACCAGGTCGCCGTACTCGCCGGTGGCGGCGTTGTAGCCCTGGCCGGGCTCCAGGTCGGCGACCTTGGAGGTGATGACGTAGCCCTCCAGGCCGGCGTTCTGGGCGATCCAGCGCAGCGGCTCGACGAGCGCCTTGCGGACCACGGCGACACCGGTGGCCTCGTCGCCGGACAGGCCGAGGCCGCCCTCCAGGACCTTCGCGGCGTGCACCAGCGAGGCGCCACCGCCGGCCACGATGCCCTCCTCGACCGCGGCGCGGGTCGCGGAGATGGCGTCCTCCAGACGGTGCTTGCGCTCCTTGAGCTCGACCTCGGTGGCCGCGCCGACCTTGATCACGCAGACGCCGCCGGCCAGCTTGGCGAGGCGCTCCTGGAGCTTCTCGCGGTCCCAGTCGGAGTCGGTGTTGGCGATCTCGGCCTTGATCTGGGCGACCCGGCCCGCGACCTCGGCGGAGTCGCCGGCGCCGTCGACGAGGATGGTCTCGTCCTTGGTGACGGTGATCCGGCGGGCGCTGCCGAGCACCTCCAGGCCGACCTGGTCGAGCTTGAGGCCGACCTCCTCGGAGACGACCTGGCCGCCGGTGAGGGTGGCGATGTCGCCGAGGATGGCCTTGCGGCGGTCGCCGAAGCCGGGGGCCTTGACCGCGACCGCGTTGAAGGTGCCGCGGATCTTGTTGACCACCAGGGTGGAGAGGGCCTCGCCGTCGACGTCCTCGGCGATGATCAGCAGCGGGCGGGAGCCGCCGGCCTGCAGGACCTTCTCCAGCAGCGGCAGGAGCTCCTGGATGGAGGAGATCTTGCCCTGGTTGATCAGGACGTACGGGTCCTCCAGGACGGCTTCCTGGCGCTCCGCGTCGGTGACGAAGTACGGGGACAGGTAGCCCTTGTCGAACTGCATGCCCTCGGTGAACTCGAGCTCGACGCCGAAGGTGTTGGACTCCTCGACGGTGATCACACCGTCCTTGCCGACCTTGTCGATCGCCTCGGCGATCAGCTCGCCGACCTGGGTGTCCTGGGCGGAGAGGGAGGCGACGGCGGCGATGTCGTCCTTGCCCTCGATCTCGCGGGCCACCGAGAGCAGGTGCTCGGAGACGGCGGCGACGGCCTTGTCGATGCCCTTCTTCAGGGCGGCCGGGCCGGCGCCCGCGGCGACGTTGCGCAGGCCCTCGTTGACCAGGGCCTGGGCGAGCACGGTGGCGGTGGTGGTGCCGTCGCCCGCGACGTCGTTGGTCTTGGTGGCGACCTCCTTGACCAGCTGCGCGCCGAGGTTCTCGTACGGGTCGTCGAGCTCGACCTCGCGGGCGATGGTCACACCGTCGTTGGTGATGGTGGGGGCGCCGAACTTCTTGTCGATGACGACGTTGCGGCCCTTGGGGCCGATGGTCACCTTGACGGTGTCGGCCAGCTTGTTGACGCCGCGCTCCAGCGAGCGGCGGGCGTCCTCGTCGAACTGCAGGGTCTTCGCCATGATCCCGTTTCCTCAGGGGTAGGTCTGCGTACGTGGAGCAACAACCGCGCCCCGGGCCCCTGTCAGTGCGACACGGATCCGGGGCGGGCTGGGACGTCTACTGGTCGGACGTCTTTACTTCTCGATGATCGCGAGGACGTCGCGGGCCGAGAGGACGAGGTACTCCTCGCCCTGGTACTTCACCTCGGTGCCGCCGTACTTCGAGTACAGGACGATGTCACCGACGGCGACGTCGAGCGGCAGACGCTGACCGTCCTCGAAGCGGCCCGGGCCGACGGCCAGGACGACGCCCTCCTGGGGCTTCTCCTTGGCGGTGTCCGGGATCACCAGGCCGGAGGCGGTGGTGGTCTCGGCGTCGAGCGGCTGGACCACGATGCGGTCCTCGAGCGGCTTGATGGCAACCTTGCTGCTGGTGGTCACGTCCGAGCTCCCCTTCGGAGATTACGGGGTTGTCTAACAGGTAGGTGGCGATTGCGCGCGGCCGCCGTCGCGGGGGTCGGACACGCTTCATCGCGTTAGCACTCTCCCTGGGGGGAGTGCCAGGTACGACCTTAGGACGCGGTTAGCACTCAGTCAACCAGAGTGCCAACGGAGTCGGGCCCGAGTTTCCGTTCGACCCGGTCGGTTCCGAGTACGGGTACTCAGGCGGCGCGCGAATTCCCTTGCCACGATGGGGGCATGACGAAGAAGCGCCCGTCCACCGGGCGGGACGTGTGGCACGCGGTGTGGCTGCTGGCGCTGGCGGTGCCGCTGCTGTGCGCGGTGCCCTACGCGGTCATGGTGCTGGTGTTCGCGCTGGGCGGGGCCGGGGAGCGCGGGGGCGGGGCGGGCCTGGCGGTGCTGCTGTGCGGCGCGGTGGCGGCGCTGGGGCTGGGGGTGCCGGCGGTGTCGGTGGTGGTGACCGCCCGGCGGGGCTACCGGATCGCGCCGGTGGTGGTGGGGCTGGCCGGGCCCGCGCTGGCGGCGGCCGTGCTCGCGGTACTGGCGCGCTGACCGGAGCCGTGACAATGGTGCGGTGGAGATCGAGTCGTTCCGGGCGCTGCTGACCGAGCAGGGGCAGGCGCTGCTGGCCGAGTTGCGGGGGTTCACGGCGGCCGGGGAGCTGGCGCTGGCGACCAGGCTGCGGCGGGAGTACCCGGCGGAGCTGGTGCGGGCGGCGTTCGAGCAGGCCCGGCTGCGGCAGCGGGCGGAGGCGAAGTTCGGGGCGGACGCCGCGTCGATGTACTTCACCCAGCACGGGGTGGAGCAGGCGACCAGGCGGTCGGTCGCCGAGTGGCGGGCGGGGCGGTTCGCGGCGCTGGGGGTGCGGCGGCTGGCCGACCTGTGCTGCGGGATCGGCGGGGACGCGATCGCGCTGGCCCGGGCCGGGATCGCGGTGCTGGCGGTGGACCGGGACGAGCTGACCTGCGAGGTGGCGCGGGCGAACGCGGCGGCGCTGGGCGTGGCGGAGCTGGTCGAGGTGCGCCGCGCGGACGTCGCGGACGTCGACGCCGCGGGCTTCGACGCGGTGTTCACCGACCCGGCGCGGCGCACCTCGAAGGGCCGGGTGTTCGACCCGGAGGCGTACTCGCCGCCGCTGTCCTGGGCGGTGGAGGCGGCCCGACGCACCCCGTTCGGGGCGTTGAAGGTGGCGCCGGGCATCCCGCACGAGCTGGTGCCGGCGGGCGCCGAGGCGGAGTGGGTGTCGGACCGCGGCGAGGTGAAGGAGGCGGTGCTGTGGTTCGGCACGGCCGCCGCCGAGCCGTACCGGGCGACGCTGCTGCCGGGCCCGCACTCGCTGTCCGGCGGCGCGCTGCCGGACCCGCCGGTGGGCCCGGTGGGCCGCTACCTGTACGAGCCGGACGGGGCGGTGATCCGGGGCCGGATGGTCGCGGAGGTGGCGGAGCTGACAGGCGGCCGGCTGATCGACCCGATGATCGCGTACGTCACCTCGGACGAGCTGCGCCCGACGCCGTACGCGCAGGCGTACGAGCTGACCGACGTGCTGCCGTTCCAGGTCAAGCGGTTGCGGGCGCTGGTGCGGGAGCGCCGGATCGGCACCGTGGTGGTCAAGAAGCGCGGGGCGTCGGTGGTGCCGGAGGAGCTGCGGCGGCAGCTGAAGCCGGCCGGGCCGAACGCGGTGACGGTGATCGTGGCCCGGACGGCGGCCGGGCCGGTGATGATGCTGGGTCAGCCGGTCGGCCGGGCCAGGTAGTCGTCGAGGCGGGCGACCGCGAAGCCCTGCTCCTGGATCCGGGCGAGCAGTTCGCCGAACATCCCGGTCATGGTCTCGCCCTTGAGCTCGGAGGGGCCGCGGAAGTGGGCCAGGATGATGTCGCCGTTGCGGAGCTTCTTGTCGGCGGCCTGGTACTGCATGTCGTGGATCTGCATGGACTCCCGCCAGAGCACGACGGCGCGCGGCCCGCACTCCTGGACGGCGGTGTTCAGGGCGGGGGTGTTCGCGCCGTCGCCGTAGGGCGGGCGGAACAGGTAGGGGGCGGTGCCGTACTGCTCGGTGAGGGCGGCCTGGTCGTCGCAGATCTGGGCCTTCTGCTGGGCGGGGCCGAGCTTGCTCATCACCGGGTGGCTGACGGTGTGGTTCTGGATGCTGTTGCCGAGCGCCTGGAGCGGTGTGAAGTAGGCGTAGTCGTTCTTGACGATGTCCTTGGTGAGGAACATCGTGACCGGGACCTTGAGTTCGGTGAGCATCTCGACGAACTTCGGGTCCTTCTCGGCCCCGTCGTCGAGGGTGATGAAGACGACCTTGTCGGTGGTCGGGACTTCGCTGAACACCGGCACCTGGCCGGACCTGGTGAGCTTGATCGGCCGGTCGGCGGGCGGCGCGGGCGCCTTGGGCAGCGGCTTGAGGCCCCACTTGGCCCAGGCGGCCTCGGGCACCGCGTCCTGCGCGGGGGCCGACGGGGTGCCGGTGCCGGAGGGGGCCGGGGTGCCGGAGGCGGCGGTCGGCGCGGCCGGGACGGGGGGCCGGTCGGCCGCCCCGGAGCCGTTGCCGCACCCGCTCGCCGCCAGCAGTACCGCGAGGGCGCCCGCCCCGTACCCGACCCGTACCCGCTGCTTCACCGGTTGCCCCCCGCTCGTCCTCGACACGGGTGTCGATCATAGGACGATCAGGTTTGTATGCCCGGTTGCTACCCCACGTCCGTGCGGGTGAAGGTCCAGCGGTGCACCGGGCGGGCCAGCAGGTGCGCGGGCGGTTCCGGCACCGGCCGCGGCTCGCCCGTCCACAGCGCGATCAGCAGCACCCGCTCGCCCGGCGCGGTGAACAGCTCGACCCGCTCCAGGCCGGCCGCGCCGCGCACCGCGGGCAGCGCGGACTCCCGGGCCCAGGCGTGCAGTTCGGCCCCCCGGCCGGCCGCCGCCCGGGCCTCCCACATGGCCGCCAGGGTCACTTCAGCGCCTCGTGCGCGTGCGCGTGGAAGCCGCCGTGCTCGCCCGGCACGTGCGTCTCGGTGACCGGCAGCGAGGAGTCCGCCGACAGGTCGAGGGAGGACGGGGTGCGATTGCGCCGCACCATCTCGGCGCCGAGCGCCGCCACCATCGCGCCGTTGTCGGTGCACAGACCCGGCCGCGGCACCCGCAGCACGATGCCCGCCCGGTCGCAGCGCTGCTGCGCCATCTCGCGCAGCCGGGAGTTGGCGGCCACGCCGCCGCCGATCATCAGGTGGTCGACGTCGTTGTCC
Organism: Kitasatospora fiedleri; assembly: GCF_948472415.1. NCBI lineage: Bacteria > Bacillati > Actinomycetota > Actinomycetes > Kitasatosporales > Streptomycetaceae > Kitasatospora > Kitasatospora fiedleri. The sequence goes on from NZ_OX419519.1 coordinate 3,155,544, forward strand.
TTGCAGGCCCGGACCGCCTTGCGGGTCAGCACGTCGGTCACCGCCTCCTGGAAGGACGCCGCGACGTCCGCCACCGGCACCGGCTCGCCGGCCCGCCGCCGGGCCTCCACCCAGCGCGCCACGGCGGTCTTCAGCCCGGAGAACGAGAAGTCGTACGCGGGGTCGCCCGCGTTGTTCAGCCCGCGCGGGAAGGCGATCGCCGCGCCGTCGCCCTCCCGGGCCATCCGGTCCACCACCGGCCCGCCCGGGAAGCCCAGCCCGAGCACCCGAGCCACCTTGTCGAACGCCTCGCCGGCCGCGTCGTCGATGGTCGCGCCCAACGGCCGCACGTCGGCGGTGATGTCGCCGCTGAGCAGCAGCGAGGAGTGCCCGCCGGAGACCAGCAGCGCCATCGTCGGCTCCGGCAGCCGGCCGTGCTCCAGCTGGTCCACGCAGATGTGCGAGGCCAGGTGGTTGACGCCGTACAGCGGCTTGTCCAGCGCCCACGCGTACGCCTTGGCCGCGCTCACGCCGACCAGCAGCGCGCCCGCCAGGCCCGGCCCGGCGGTGACGGCGATGCCGTCCAGGTCGCTCGCCTTCACCCCGGCGGTGTCCAGCGCCCGCCGGATGGTCGGCACCATCGCCTCCAGGTGCGCCCGGCTGGCGATCTCCGGGACGACGCCGCCGTACCGGGCGTGGTCGTTGACGCTGGAGGCGACCGCGTCGGCCAGCAGGGTGGTGCCGCGGACGATGCCGACGCCGGTCTCGTCGCAGGAGGTCTCGATGCCGAGGACGAGGGGTTCGTCAGCCATTGTGATGATCCTTCAGATCGCTTGCTTCACTTGCGTCGCTTGCCAGGTGGTCCAGACGCATCACCAGTGCGTCCACGTTGGCCGGCTGGTAGTAGCCCCGCCGGATGCCGACCGGCTCGAACCCGAACCGCTCGTACAGCCGCTGCGCGCGCAGGTTGTCCACCCGCACCTCCAGCAGCAGTTCGGCGCAGCCGCGCCGGACCGACTCCTCGACCAGCTCCGCCAGCAGCAGCGCCCCGAGCCCCGCCCCCTGGTGCTCGGAGTCCACCGCGATGGTCTGCACGTCGCTGTCCGGGCCGACCGCCATCAGCCCGGCGTAGCCGACCGGCGCGCCGCCGCCGTCGACGGCCACCACGTAGTGCCGGCTCCCGCCGGGGAACGCCTCCGCCAGCTCCGACCAGTACATCCCGCGCGACCAGGCGTCCTCGGGGAACAGCCGGTGCTCCAGCACCATGACGGGCTCGATGTCCCACCACCGCATCGGCCGCAGCACGTACCTAGCCACGTCGGCCGACCGCCCCGGCGAAAGCGCGGCGAACCGCTGCCGTCCCCGCCTTCCGCGCCGCGCCAGGGGCGCGGGGAACCGCGCGAAGCGGCAGGGCACGGCCGGCCGGGTCCGCGGACGGCGAGCCGTGGCTCCCCGGGCGGCGCACGCGACTCACGCCGGAAGCACCGCCTTGTACCCGGCGGGGACCTGGGCGTCCGGCCGCCGCAGGTACAGCGGCGCGTTCGGCAGCAGCTCCCGGCCGGCGGCCAGCTCGCGGACCGCGAAGTCGGCCAGCGCGCCCGCCGAGACGTGCTCGGGGCCGCTCGCCGCGGGCAGCGCGTACAGCAGGGCGCCCGCGCCGACCGTCCGCGGGCCGGGGTCGATCTCGGCCGGGCGGTCCACCGCGGGGCCGCCCACCCGGGCGCCGTCGGCGTCGTAGGAGGCCCAGTAGACCTCCTTGCGCCGGGCGTCGGTGGCCACCGCGAACGCCCCCGCCAGGCCCTCGGCGCGCGCCTGGTGGGCGATCGCGTCGAGGGTGCAGACGCCGTGCACGGGCAGGCCGAGCGCGTCGCCGAGGGCGGCGGCGGTGACCAGGCCGACCCGCAGGCCGGTGTACGGGCCGGGGCCGACGCCCACCGCCAGGTGGGTCAGGTCGCGCTTGTCCGCGCCGGCGGCGCGCAGCACGGCCGCGATGGTGGGCAGCAGCAGCTCGCCGTGCCGGCGGGCGTCGACCTCGTAGGACTCGGCGAGCACCCGCTCGCCGTCGTGGACGGCGGCGGTGACGGCGGGGGTGGCGGTGTCGAAGGCGAGGAGGAGCACGGGTCCAAGGTTAGAGGGTTCGGCGCGCGGGCCCGCACCGCCCCGGACCGGTCGGGAACACACGATCGCCAGGAGTCCGGAACCGCGCGCCGCACCTGGCACGATGGGCCTTCCCGAAGGTGAGACGCGGAGCGTTGAGGAGCTGACGTGGCGAAGCTGGGTCCTGGTGCGGTGGTCGGCGGGCTGACCCTGGGGGCCGTGGCGGTGATCGGGCTGCTGGCCTTCCAGGCGAACGGCGCGGCCTCGCGCGCGGTCGCGGCGGCGCCGTCCGCGTCGAGCGCCGCCCCGTCGGCCTCCGCCCCGGAGAGCGCCCGGCCGAGCGTGCCGCCGCTGCCTGCCGAGTCCGGTTCGGGCCTGCGGGTGGTGCTCGCGCTGCAGGCGCAGCAGGTCTGGCTGGTCGACCCGAAGAAGCCGGACCCGGTGGTGGCCGCGTTCAAGGTGGTGCCGGGCAACACGCTGCCCGCGGCGGGCACCTACACCGTCACCAGCCGCACCGCTTCGGGCACCGGCACGGACGGGCGGCAGATCGAGCACGTGGTGCGGTTCGCCCAGCAGTCCGGCACGGTGTTCGGGTTCAGCGCGCTGGTGGACGAGAAGGCGCCGGCCCCCTCGGTGGACCCGACGACCAGGACCGGCGGCATCCGGGCGTCCCGGGCGGACGGCCAGGCGCTGTGGGACTTCGCGCCGAACGGCACCCGGGTGGTCGTGGTCGCCTGACCGGCCGCGGCCGGTCAGGCGGCGCGGCGCTCCGGCGGGGTGGAGACGGCCTCGGCGGCCCGGCAGGCCGCCAGCAGGGCGCGCATCGGCACCGGCGCGGCGGCCGGTGCCCCGGCGGCGGTGGCTCCGGCGGCCGGGGCGGCCGGTGCCTCGGCGGTGCGCTCCGGCGCGGCGGCCGGGGCGGCGGAACGGTCCTCGGTGGTCCTGGGGGGTGTGCTCACCATGGGGCGCCTCCCTAGTTAGGCATACCTAACCTGCTGACGCCATCCCATCACGCCCGCGCGGTGCGCCGCAACCGTTTCCCGACGCGCTGTCGGAAACCCGGCTCAGTTCTCACCCAAACCGGTGAGGTCCGCGGCGTCCCAGCGGCCGCCCAGTCCGGTCAGGGTGACCCGCCGCCCGTCCGACTCCCCCAGCGCGTCCGCCGCCTCGCCGCCCAGGGTCCGCTCGATCCGGATCTCCAGCCGGTCCTCGGACAGCCGCTCGACCTTGCCCTCGCCCCACTCGACGACGACCACCGACTCGGGCAGCGACACGTCCAGGTCGAGGTCCTCCATCTCGTCCAGGCCGCCGCCCAGCCGGTACGCGTCCACGTGCACCAGCGCGGGGCCGCCGGTCAGCGAGGGGTGCACCCGGGCGATCACGAAGGTCGGCGAGGTGACCGCGCCGCGCACGCCCAGGCCCTCGCCCAGGCCGCGGGTCAGCGTGGTCTTGCCCGCCCCCAGTTCCCCCGACAGCAGGACCAGGTCACCGGGGCGCAGGAGCGCGGCGAGCCGCCGGCCGAGGCCGGTCATCCGCTCCGCGGTGTCGACGGTCAGAGTGGTCTGCGAACCCATGGCGTCCTTCTTCGATCGATGCGGCCACCCCTAAGGTGCCACACCGCGCGGCGCCCGCCGCTCAGCCCTCCGGCCGCTCCCGGGCCAGCTCCCGCAGCGCCTCCGGCAGCGGGCCCGTCCCGGCCCGCTCGGCGGCCCGCTCCAGCAGCGCGGCCAGCTCCCGGTCGACGGTGCCGGGGTCTTCCAGCATCACCAGGTGCCCGGCGTCCGGCACCAGCACCAGCCGGGCGCCGGGCAGCGCGGCGGCGATCGCCTCCGAGTACTCGGGCGGGGTCAGCAGGTCCTTGGTGCCGGCCAGCACCAGGACGGGCAGGCCGTCCAGGGCGGCCAGCGCGGCGCGCTTGTCGTGCGCCGAGAAGGTCGGGTAGAACTCGGCGACCACGTCGATGGGGGTGGCGTCCAGCAGCTGCTCGGCGAACCGGGCGACCGCCGGGTCGACGTCCCGGCTCCCGAACGAGAACCGCCGGTAGAAGACCGCGGCCAGGTCGGCGCCCCAGCGCCGGGTGGCCTCGACCAGCTCGACCTGGCGGCCCAGCAGCCGTATCACCCCGGGCACGACCCGCTTGACCACCTTGGCGCCGACCGCGGGCAGGCCCAGCGGCACCGCGTCCCAGTCGCCCGCCAGGGTGCCGATCAGCGCGACGCCGGCCACCCGGCCGCCCGGGCCGAACAGCTCGGGGCGCCGGTCGGCCAGCGCCATCACGGTCATGCCGCCCATCGAGTGCCCGACCAGCACGATCGGCCCCTCGGGGACGACCGCGTCCAGCACCGCCTCCAGGTCCGCGCCGAGCTGGTCGATCGAGGCCGGTTCGCCGCCCGCGTACGAGCGGGAGCGCTCGGAGCGGCCGTGGCTGCGCTGGTCCCAGAACACGGTGCGCAGCGCGCCGCGCAGCGCGGCCCGCTGGAAGTGCCAGCCGTCCTGGTTGAGGCAGTAGCCGTGGCAGAACACCACGGTCGGCCCGCCGCCCGCCGGGGCCTCGTCGACCTCGACGTACAGCCCGGTGCCGTCGGCGGCGGGCACGGTGGTGGCGGTGCCGCGCAGCGAGCCGAAGGCGGCGGCGGCGTCGAGCTCCTCGCGGGCCCGCCGGCGCATCGCCCGCCCGACCGTCAGCCGCTCCACGGCCACCCCGGCGGCGGCCCCGGCGGCCAGCACGCCCAGCGATATGCCGATCAGCCCGGCCCGGGACACCCCGCCGGAAGAGGACTCCTCAGCCACCGCTCACCCCCGCAGTCCGCCGACGTAGCGTCGGGCGACCCGGCCCCCGATCCGGGTGATGATCTCGTACGCGATGGTGTCGCAGGCCACCGCCCAGTCCTCGGCGGTGGGCTCGCCCCGGTCGCCGGCCCCGAACAGCAGGACCTCCGCGCCGGTCTCCGGGGTGTCCCCGCCGAGGTCGACGACGAACTGGTCCATCGCGACCCGCCCGGCCACCCGGTAGCGGGTGGTGCCGATCTGCACCGGCCCGGTGTTGCTGGCGTGCCGCGGCACGCCGTCCCCGTAGCCGAGCGGGACCAGGCCGAGCGTGGTCGGGCCCGGCGTCGTGTAGTGGTGCCCGTACGAGACGCCGTGGCCGCCGGGCACGTGCTTGACCAGCGCGAGCCGGGCCGACAGCGACATCACCGGCCGCAGGCCGAAGTCGGCGGGCCCGCCGACCTCCGGGACGGGCGACAGGCCGTACATGGCCAGGCCCGGCCGGACCAGGTCGTAGTGCGACTGCGGCAGCAGCAGCGTCGCCGGGGAGTTGGCGATGTGCCGCACCTCGGGGTCGACGCCGGCCCGCTCGGCGAACGCCAGGACCTGGGCGAACAGGTCGAGCTGGGCCTGGATCGAGGGGTGGCCGGGCTCGTCGGCCGCCGCGAAGTGCGACCAGACGCCGACCACCCGCAGCAGGCCCTCGGCCTGCGCCTTCACCGCGTTCTCCACCAGGTCCGGCCAGTCGCGCGGCTGGCAGCCGTTGCGGCCCAGCCCGGTGTCGGCCTTCAGGTGCACCCGGGCCGGGACGCCGGTCTCCCGGACGGCCGCCAGCAGCTCGTCCAGCGCCCACTGGCCGCTCACCGAGACGTCCACCGACTCGCGCAGCGCCCGGGCCCACGGGCCGCCCGGCGTCCACAGCCAGCACAGGATGCGGGCCTGCTCGGGGCCGATCCCGGCGGCCCGCAGCGCGAGCGCCTCCTCCGGGGTGGCGGTGCCCAGCCAGCCCGCGCCGGCCGCGACCGCCTCCCGGGCGCACCGCAGCGCGCCGTGGCCGTAGGCGTCCGCCTTGACCACGGCCATCAGCTCGGGCCCGGCCGTGCGGGCGCGCAGCGCGGCCAGGTTGTCGCGCAGCGCGGCCAGGTCGATGGTCGCCTCGGCCCGCGCCCCCTGGGTCAGCGCGGGCGTCCCGGCGGTGTTCGCAGTCGTCATCGCGTATCAGTCTCCCAGACCGCGGCGGAAAGCCCCGTCAGGGGCCCGGGCGACGGCGGGTCCGGAACGCGGCCGGGGCCCGCCGGGGCCCTCCTGCCCGCGGGCTACTCGACGAGGGAGGCCCAGGCCGGGTGCAGGGCCGCGGCGAGGTCGACGGCGGTGATCGGGGCGCCGGGGCCCGCCGCGCGGCGGCCGGCCAGGCCGTGCAGGTAGGCGGCGGCGGACCCGGCGTCCAGCGGGGCGAGCCCGGTGGCGAGCAGCGAGCCGGTCAGGCCGGAGAGGACGTCGCCGCTGCCGGCGGTGCCGAGCCAGCCGGTGCCGGTGGAGTTGACCCGGGCCCGGCCGTCCGGGTCGGCGACCACCGTGGTGGAGCCCTTGAGCAGCACGGTCGCCCCGTAGCGGGCGGCGAGCAGCCGGGCCGCCCGGAGCCGGCCGGCGGCGACCTGCTCGGCGTCGGCGGACTCGTCGACGCCCGCGAGCAGCCGGGCGGCCTCCCCGGCGTGCGGGGTGAGCAGGACGGGCGCGGGGCGGCCGGCCAGGACGGACGGGCCGAGCCGGGCGAGTTCGGTGAGCGCGTCGGCGTCGACCAGGACGGGCACCTCGGTGTCCAGCGCCTCGCGCAGCGCGCGCTCGGCGTCCTGGCCGCCGCCCGGGCCGACCACCCAGCTCTGCACCCGCCCGGCGCGGGCCGGGCCGTCCTCGGTGACGAGCGTCTCGGGGTGGCGGCGGACCACCTCCGCCGCCGCGTGCCCGGTGTAGCGGACCGCGCCGGCCCCGCCGTACAGCGCCCCGGTGACGGCCAGCACGGCCGCGCCCGGGTAGCGGGCGGACCCGGCGGCGACGCCCACCACGCCGCGCCGGTACTTGTCGCTCTCCGCGCCGGGGGCGGGCAGCAGCGCGGCCGCGTCGGCGTGCTGGAGCGCCTCGACGGGGGCGGGCGGCAGGTCGAGCCCGAGGTCGACCAGGTGGACGACGCCCGCGTACCGCGCGCCGGGGTCGATCAAGAGGCCGGGCTTGTGGGTGCCGAAGCAGACCGTGACGTCGGCGCGGAGCGCGGGCCCGGCGACCTCGCCGCTGTCGGGGTCGACGCCGGAGGGGACGTCCACGGCGACCACCCGGCCGCGGCGCGGCAGCGCGGCGAACGGGGCGGCGGCCGGGCGCAGCGGGCCGCGGCCGCCGATGCCGACGACGCCGTCCAGCACCAGGTCGGCCCGGGTGAACGCGTCCGGGTCGGCGGTGGTCCGGCCGCCGGCCGCCAGCAGGGCGGCCAGCCCCCCGGCGTGCGCCTTGGCCGGGTCGAGCAGCAGCGCCTCCACCCGGGCGCCCCGGCGGGCCAGCCGGGCGCCCGCGTACAGCGCGTCGCCGCCGTTGTCCCCGGAGCCGGCCAGCACCAGCACCCGGCTCGCGTACACCCGGGGCAGCAGCCCCGCGCAGACCGCGGCCAGCCCGGCCGCGGCCCGCTGCATCAGGGTGCCCTCCGGCAGTTCGGCCATCCGGGCGGCCTCGGCGGAACGGACCTGCTCGACGGTGTGGGCGTGGCGCATGGGAGCTCCCCTGCTCGGCGGTTCTCGGCGGTTCTCGGCGTTCGCGGCGGGCGGCCCGGGAGGGGTCGGGCCCCCGGTGCGGGGCCCGCCGTTCCCACCCTGCCCCCGGGTGGCGGCCTGCCGCTCCTTCCCCGGCTCCGGCGTCCTCAGCCCTCGGCGATGACGACCGCCGAGGCGACGCCCGCGTCATGGCTGAGGGAGAGGTGCCAGGAGGTCACGCCGAGGGCGGCGGCGCGGGCCTCGACGGTGCCGGTGACGTGCAGCAGCGGGCGGCCGGACGCCTCGACCCGGACCTCGGCGTCCTCCCAGCGCAGGCCGGGGGGCGCGCCGAGGGCCTTGGCGACCGCCTCCTTCGCGGCGAACCGGGCCGCCAGCGAGGCCGTGCCGCGGCGCTGTCCGGAGGGGAGGGTCAGTTCGGCGGGGGTGAAGAGGCGTTCGGCCAGCCCGGGGGTGCGTTCCAGGGACTCCCCGAACCGCCCGATGTCCGCCACGTCGATGCCGACCCCGATGATCACGTCCCGCTCCTTCGTCCGTGCCGGCATAGAGCGCTCTACACCGGCACGGACGATACGCGCGCTACTCGACCGTGACGGACTTGGCCAGGTTGCGCGGCTGGTCGACCTCGTGGCCCTTGGCGGTGGCCAGCTCGCAGGCGAAGACCTGGAGCGGGACGGTGGAGACCAGGGGCTGGAGCAGGGTCGGGGTGACCGGGATGCGGATCAGGTGGTCGGCGTAGGGGACGACGGCCTCGTCGCCCTCCTCGGCGATCACGATGGTGCGCGCGCCGCGGGCCCGGATCTCCTGGATGTTGGAGACGATCTTGTCGTGCAGGATCGAGCGGCCGCGCGGCGAGGGCACCACCACGACCACCGGCAGGCCCTCCTCGATCAGGGCGATCGGGCCGTGCTTGAGCTCGCCGGCCGCGAAGCCCTCGGCGTGCATGTAGGCGAGCTCCTTGAGCTTGAGCGCGCCCTCCAGGGCCACCGGGTAGCCGACGTGCCGGCCGAGGAAGAGCACCGAGCGGGCGTCGGCCAGCGAGCGGGCCAGCGCCCGGACGGGCTCCATGGTGCCGAGCACCTGCTCGACCTGCCGGGGGGCGTCGCCGAGCTCGCGGATGACGGAGGAGATCTCGTCGCCCCACTTGGTGCCGCGCACCTGGCCCAGGTAGAGGGCGACCAGGTAGCAGGCGACCAGCTGGGTCAGGAACGCCTTGGTGGAGGCGACCGCGACCTCGGGGCCGGCGTGGGTGTAGAGCACGGCGTCGGACTCGCGCGGGATGGTCGAGCCGTTGGTGTTGCAGATCGCCAGCACCTTGGCGCCCTGCTCGCGGGCGTGCCGCAGCGCCATCAGGGTGTCCATGGTCTCGCCGGACTGCGAGATGGCGATCACCAGGGTGCGGTCGTCCATGATCGGGTCGCGGTAGCGGAACTCGCTGGCGACCTCGACCTCGCAGGGGACCCGGGTCCAGTGCTCGATCGCGTACTTGGCGATCATGCCGGCGTGGAACGCGGTGCCGCAGGCGACGATCACCACCTTGTCAACCTCGCGCAGCACCTGGTCGGGGATGCGCAGCTCGTCGAGGGTGAGCCGGCCGTCGGTGCCGATCCGGCCGAGCAGGGTGTCGGCGACGGCCTTCGGCTGCTCGGCGATCTCCTTGAGCATGAAGTAGTCGTAGCCGCCCTTCTCGGCGGCCGAGGCGTCCCAGTCCACGTGGTACTCGCGGACCTCGGCGGGGGTGCCGTCGAAGTTGGTCACCGTGACGCCCTCGGGGCGCAGCTCGACGACCTGGTCCTGGCCGAGCTCGATCGCCTCGCGGGTGTGCGCGATGAACGCGGCGACGTCCGAGGCGAGGAAGTTCTCGCCGTCGCCGACGCCGACCACCAGCGGCGAGTTGCGGCGGGCGCCGACCACCGTGCCGGGGGCGTCGGCATGCACCGCGACCAGGGTGAAGGCGCCGTCGAGCTGGCGGCAGACGGCGCGCATGGCCTCGGCCAGGTCGCCGTCGTAGGCCTCGGCGAGCAGGTGGGCGACGACCTCGGTGTCGGTCTCGGAGCGGAGGGTGTGGCCCCGGTCGGTGAGGTCGGCGCGCAGCCGGGCGAAGTTCTCGATGATGCCGTTGTGGACCACCGCGACCTTGCGGTGGTCGTCCAGGTGGGGGTGGGCGTTGGCGTCGGTGGGGCCGCCGTGGGTGGCCCACCGGGTGTGTCCGATGCCCGTGGTGCCGGCCGGGAGAGGGGTTTCGGCCAGCGACTTCTCGAGGTTGACGAGCTTCCCGGCCCGCTTGTCGGTGGACAGGAGCCACTGCCCGTCGGCTCCTGCGGTCTGCACCGCGACGCCGGCCGAGTCGTAGCCCCGGTACTCCAGCCTCCGCAGACCTGCGATCACTACGTCGAGGGCCTCCTGAGGCCCGGTATATCCAACAATTCCGCACATGTGCGCCAGCATAAGTGCGGACGTTCGGCCCCCGGTGCGCCGGATGACCACACCGGGTGACCGCGCCAGGTGACCGCGCGGGGCGGCCGCACCGGGTGAACGCACCGGGTGACCGACACCACAACACCCGTCGACCCGCACACGGCCCACAATGGACACCGTGCTGACCGAACTCTGTACGAAGGGTGCGCCGCCCGCGCCCACTCCCTCCCCGTACGTGGATCTGGACCGCGCCGAGTGGAGCGCGCTGCGCGAGCGCACCCCCCTGCCGCTGACCGCCGAGGAGGTCGAGCGCCTGCGCGGACTCGGCACCGCCCTGGACCTCGACGAGGTCCGGGACGTCTACCTGCCGCTGTCCCGGCTGCTCAACCTCTACGTGCACGCCACCCACGAGCTGCGCGGCGCCATCGGGAGCTTCCTGGACACGCCCGACACCGAACGGGTGCGCACCCCGTTCATCATCGGCGTGGCCGGCTCCGTCGCGGTCGGCAAGTCCACCACCGCCCGCCTGCTCCAGGCGCTGCTGGCCCGCTGGCCCGAGCACCCCCGGGTCGAACTGGTCACCACCGACGGCTTCCTGCTGCCCAACGCGGAGCTGCGCCGGCGCGGCCTGATGGCCCGCAAGGGCTTCCCCGAGTCGTACGACCGGCGGGCGCTGATGCGCTTCGTCGCCGACGTGAAGGCCGGCAAGGACCGGGTCACCGCGCCGGTCTACTCCCACCTGGTGTACGACATCGTGCCGGGCGAGCGGCTGGTGGTGGAGCGCCCCGACATCCTGATCGTCGAGGGCCTGAACGTGCTCCAGCCGGCCCTGCCCGGCACCGACGGCCGGACCAGGATGGCCGTCGCCGACTACTTCGACTTCTCGATCTACGTCGACGCCCGCACCGACGACATCGAGGCCTGGTACCTGGACCGCTTCCGCAAGCTGCGGCGGACCGCCTTCCAGGACCCGAACTCCTACTTCCGGCGCTTCACCGAGGTGCCCGAGGAGGAGGCGATGGACTACGGCCGCCAGGTCTGGCGGACCATCAACAAGCCCAACCTGCTGGAGAACGTCCTGCCCACCCGCGGCCGGGCCACCCTGGTGCTCCAGAAGGGGCCGGACCACAAGGTCCGCCGGGCGCTGCTGCGCAAGCTCTGAGCGGCGGCCGGACGGGGCGTCAGGGCGGCGCGTGCCAGGACGGCGCGCGTCGGAGGGGGCGTCAGGACGCGGGCTGCTGCGTCGCGGGCCAGCCGCGCAGCTTCAGCGTGGCCAGGCCGTCCGCGAACGCCTTGCGGGCGGCCGGGTCGGCGGCGAACCGGTAGTCGTAGCGGCCGCCCTCCTCGACGCTGTGCTCGAACCAGACGAAGCCGGGCACCTTCGGGTGGTCGGCGATCCACCGGAACAGGTCGGTGATCCAGCCGGGCTTGCCCGGGTCGGGCATCGCGCCGGTCTCCGAGATGAACACCGGCTTGTCGGCGATCTCCCGCAGCCGGACGTAGGTCTGGTCGAGGACCTCGGAGGCCGTGCGCTCGCCGAAGCCGTAGCCGTCCATGCCCAGCCAGTCGACGTACGCGTCGCCCGGGTAGAGGCTCTGCAGGTCCGCGGAGGTCCCGCGCAGCACGTTCGGGCTCCACAGCCAGATCACGTTGTCCGCGTGCTCCTGGGCGAAGACGTCGTGCACGTGCCGCCAGGCCGCCGCGTAGTCGCCCGGCCGGTTGCCGTTCACGTTCGCCGCCCACGGGTACCAGTCGCCGTTCATCTCGTGCGCGAACCGCAGCACCACCGGCCACCCCTGGTCGCGCACCCCGCGGGCGAAGCGGGTGATGTAGGCGTCGAACTCGCCGTCGGCGATCCGGCGGGTCGCGTACCAGGACTGGTCGGCCTCGTACGGGGCGTCGCCGGGCTCCCAGGTGAGCATCGGCACCGCGCCCTGGCGGTAGACCTCCCGCACCGTCGCCGGATCGAACTCCTTGCGCCAGTCCAGGAAGTACTGGAGCATCGTCGGCCGCCGGCCGGCCGCCGCCGCGACCGCGTCGGTCTCGGCGGCCAGCGGCGTCTGGTAGGTGCTCACCCCGAAGTACACGCCGGCGGAGCGGAGCAGCTCGTCCTTGGTGGGCGGGACGGGCGCCGCGGGGGACGGCGGCGGGGCGGTGGCCGCCGGGGACGTGGACCGGTCCGCCTCCTCGCCGAACAGCGCGCCGGCCGGGCCGGTGCCGTCGGACTGCGCCGAGCACGACACCCCGGCGGCGAGCAGCACGAGCGCCGCAGCGCCGCGGCACCACGATCGGCGGTTCATCCGTTCCGTCCCCCCTCGTTCGACCGTCAGGCCCCCTTGGCCAGCAACTGGTCGAAGTAGCCGTCGAGTTCCTTGCCGGAGCTCTGGGCCACCGGGTCCTGCTCGCCGGCCCCGCCGCTGATCGGGCCGGCGACCGTGAAGACCAGGTAGCGGCCCTCGACCCGGCTGGTCAGCGCGCAGGCCACGTTGCGGCAGAACTCGGCGACGCCGTCCTTGCCGAACAGCGGCTGGATCTGCCCCTTGAGCCCGCCGCCCGCCTTGGCCGCGTCGGCCTCGGTCTTGAAGGCCGCGACGCCCACCGTCACCGCCGTGTTGCCGGTGTAGTAGGTGCCGCGCATCAGCTGGTCGCAGTTCGCGTTGCTGAGGACGTCGCCGAGGCCGTTGCCGGTTGCCTTCCAGCACGGGGTGTCGGTGGCGGTGGACTTGCGGACGTAGTTGTGCCCGCCGATGTTGAGCGACTGGTCGGCGAAGAGCGCGTCGATGGTGATCGCCGGCGGCAGCGGCTTCTCCGGCGACGGGCTGGCCGAGGGCTTGGCGGAGCCGGAGGCCGAGGGCTTGGCGGAGCCGGTGGCCGGAGCGGAGGGGGAGGCCGAGCCGGAGGCGATCGGGTCCGGATCGCCGCTGCCCTGGCTCAGCAGCGCGATGGCGACCCCGCCCGCGGCGAGCACCACCACGCCGATGCCGATGCCGAGCGTGAGCATCAGCCGCTTGCGGCGCGCCTGCGCCTCGCGCTCGTCGGCGAGTTGCTGCCAGTCCGGCGCGGGCGGCGGCTGCACCGGAGGCGGCCCCGGGTAGGAGTACTGTGTCTGTTGCCACTGCTGCGGCTGGTGCGGGAACGGCGGCGCGCCCTGGACCGGCGGCCCCTGGACCGGCGGCTGACCGGGCACCGGCTGAGCGCCGCTCAGAGGCTGCTGCGGCTGGCCGCCAGGAGTGTTCGGACTCTGCGGTACACCCATCCCATCGCTCATGTGCGTGAATGCTAGGGCATGTGCGCCCATTCGGTGATGCCGCCTCCGCAGCAAGCCGAAATGTCCGTTTTCCGCCGCGCCGGCGCGCCCCACCGTAATGCAAACGTCACTACCCGGCCCCGGCCCGGCGAACACCGTCGGCTAAACTCTAGCGGCCGCCGGTTCACGCCAATCTCCGCGCAGGCAGGCTGAATCGAGTCCGAAGCACGGCCACGGGGGCCCTCTTTGTCCAGCAGCATCGAATCCACGCGCCGCACCCGGCGGCGCGGAGCTGTCCCCGCGCCGCGCCGCCGCAAGGCCCCGGCCGCGCCGCAGCTCGGACTGCTGCCGCAACCGCCGGACGACACCGAGAAGTTCGCGTACGCCAAGCGCCACCTGTGGGTGCTGACGCTCAGTTCGCTGATCAGCTTCGGCTGCCTGACCACCAGTCAGGTCGGCCTGCTGGCGAGCGCGCCCTGGCTGTGGATCTACGCGCCGTTCCTGCTGTTCACCGTGGTCTACTACCTGATCTCGCTGCGGGTCACCGGCCTCAACGGCGACTTCGACCTCAAGGGCCACCGGCAGCTGGTGCGCGCCTGGCGCCCGCGGGAGTACCCGACGGTCGACGTCTTCCTCCCGGTGTGCGGCGAGCCGATCGAGATCCTGCACAACACCTGGACGCACGTCCGGGAGATGGCCGACAACTACCCCGGCCTGTGCATGCCCTACGTCCTCGACGACTCGGCCAGCCCCGAACTCGAGGCGATGGCCGCCGACTTCGGCTTCCGCTACGGCACCCGCCCGAACCGCGGCTGGTACAAGAAGGCCGGCAACCTGCACTTCGGGTTCGGCAACTCCGACGGCGAGTACATCCTCATCCTGGACGCCGACTTCACCCCGCGCGCCGACCTGCTGAGCGAGCTCCTCCCGCACCTGGACGCCGACCCGAAGCTCGGCATCGTGCAGTCCCCGCAGTACTTCCGGGTGCTGGACTCGCAGAGCTGGGTCGAGCGCGGCGCCGGCGCCGTGCAGGAGCTGTTCTACCGCTCCGTGCAGGTCTCCCGGCAGGCCAGGGACGGCGCGATCTGCGTCGGCAGCTGCGCCGTCTACCGGCGGTCCGCGCTGGAGGAGAACGGCGGCACCACGCTGATCGAGCACTCCGAGGACGTGCACACCGGCTTCGACCTGCGCCGCCTCGGCTGGGGGCTGCGCTACGTGCCGCTGGCGCTGGCCACCGGGGTCTGCCCGGACACCGCGGGCGCCTTCTACAACCAGCAGTACCGCTGGTGCTCGGGCTCGATGAGCCTGCTCGGCAGCCGCAAGTTCTGGGACACCAAGCTCCGCTGGCGCAGCCGGCTGTGCTACATGTCCGGGTTCTTCTACTACATCCACACCGCGATCTTCATCTTCCTGTCGCCGGTGATCCCGCTCGCGCTGCTGATCTGGCACCCGGAGATGTTCCTGGTCGAGCGGCTCTGGCTGGTGCTGCCCAGCCTGGTGTACACCACGGTGATCTTCCCGCTCTGGCACCGCGTCCCGTACCGCCTGGAAGCCTGGTCCTGCCGGATGATGTACGGCTGGGCGCACTTCTTCGCGATCTGGGACATCCTGCGCCGCAAGCGGATGTCCTGGCAGGCGACCGGTTCCAGCACCGCCAAGAAGAACCGGACCCGCCGGCTCTGGGTCGGGCTGTGGGTCTGGGGCGGCGGCACCGCGCTCGCCTGGGTCGGCATCGCCGTGTGGCGCATCCTGACCGGGTACCCGCCGGACTACGCCCTGGTGCTCGCCTCCGGGCTGTTCTACGCCCTGGTGGTCGGCCGCACCCTCCTCCAGCCCCGAAGCGAGAAGGCCGCGTGAACCACCCGACCCGTCGAGCCAGAACGGCCGCCTGCCTGCTGCTGACCGGCGTGCTCCTGCTGCTGCCGGGCTGCGACCGGCCCGGCCCGTCGGCCGGCGGTGACGCCTTCGGCGCCGGCGACACCCAGGTGGCCTCCGCCGACCCCAGCGGCCAGGCCCAGGCGCCGGTCGACCTGACGCCGCTGCTGCAGCCCGCCGGCAAGTACCTCGGTGTCGCGCTGGACGGCGCGCCGGCCTCCATGGAGCCGGTGCAGAAGTACGCCGAGATGGTCGGCAAGCAGCCCAACATCATCGAGAACTACGCCGGCTGGGGCGACCAGTTCGACTCCACCGGCGTCCGGCTGAGCTGGCAGAACGGCGCCCTGCCGTACATCGCCTGGGAGCCGCACAAGACCCCGCTGGCCGACATCGCCAAGGGCGACTCCGACCCGTACATCAAGGCGTTCGCCACCGCGGTGCAGAAGACCAACGTGCCGGTGGCGATCAGCTTCGCCCACGAGATGAACGGCCACTGGTACGACTGGGGCACCAAGACCAACAGCGCCGAGGACTTCGTCGCGGCGTGGCGCCGGATCCACGACATCTTCCAGGACCGCGGCGCGTCCAACGTCATCTGGGTGTGGAGCCCGAACATCGTCAACCCGGTGCAGCAGGTCGCCCTCCAGCCCTACTACCCGGGCGACGGCTACATCGACTGGGTCGGCATGGTCGGCTACTGGACCGAGTGCTGCGACAAGGACTTCGAGCAGCTCTACGGCCCGACCATGGCCCAGGTCCGCAAGTTCAGCGGCAAGCCGTTCATCATCAGCGAGACCGCCGCCGAACCAGGCAAGAAGGCGTCCTCGTTCGTCGACCAGCTGTTCGCGGGCGTGGAGGAGCACCCCGACGTCCTGGGCTTCGTCTGGTTCAACATCAGCAAGCGCGCCGACTGGCGGCTAGAGAAGACGCCCAGCTCGCTGAAGGCCTTCAAGCAGCACGCCGCCGACCCGCGGTACGGCTTCGACCCGAGAAAACCCTGATGACGCAGCAGCGCGACGACGCATACTCGCCCGAGGCCCGGACCGCGGAGGACCGCTACCACGCGGAGCGGAACTTCGGCTGGTTCACCGCCGAGCCCGAGCCCGCGGTGCCGCAGCAGCCCGCGGCGCCCCAGCAGCCGGTGGTCCCGCAGCAGCCGGCGGCGCCCGCCGAGCCCGGGTACACCCTCCCCGAGGTCCCCGACGTCGGCTGGGACCCGCTGCCGAGCAGCCGCCGGACCTGGATCAGCCGCCTGGTGCTGCTGGGCATCCTGGTCGCCCAGGCGCTGCTGACGCTCCGGCTGAGCAACAGCGCCTTCGAGGACGAGGCGCTGTACCTGTACGCCGGCCACCTCCAGCTGCACCACCTGAACGGCGGCGCCCCGCTGCCGGACTCCTTCGCCTCGTACTTCTCCGGCTCGCCGCTGCTCTACCCGCCGCTGGCCGCCGCGGCCGACGCCCACTTCGGCCTGGCCGGTGCCCGCGCCCTGTCGCTGGCGTTCATGCTGGGCGCCACCACGCTGCTGTACATGATGACCCGCCGGCTGTTCAACGAGCGGGTCGCGCTGGTCGCCGCGGGCTGCTTCGCGGTCACCCAGTCCACCCTCTTCATGGGCGCGCTGGCCACCTACGACGCGATGGCGCTGTTCCTGATCGCGGTCGCCGCCTGGCTCGCGGTGCGCACCGCCCGGCGCGGTTGGTGGCTGGGCACCCTGACCATCCCGCCGGTCCTGCTGCTGGCCGTCGCGGTCAAGTACGCGGCGCTGATGTACGCCCCGGTGGTCGTCGCGCTGGCCTGCCTGGCCGCCGTCCCGTACCACGCGTGGCGGTCGCTGCTGCGGCTGTTCCTGATCCCCGCCGTCGCGGTCGGCGGCGCGTACGCCGCGCTGCGGCTGACCGGCTCGGACGTCCTGGACGGCCTGCGGTCCACCACCACCGGCCGCGCCACCGGCCACGGCGTCCGGATCGACATGCTCCGCGACTGCGCCGAGTGGGGCGGCCTGCTGTTCGCCCTCGCGGTGCTGGGCACCGTCCTGTACGCCCTCAAGGGCCGGATGAGCGAGGCCCCCACCCTGCAGGCCGTCCGGGTGCCGCGGCGGCTGTGGCGGGTCCTGATGGGCCTGCTGCTGACCGGCACCGCGCTGCTCGCCCCGGCGTACCAGATCTGGATCCACGAGAGCGTCTCGCTGCACAAGCACATCGGCTACGGCCTGCTGTTCGCCACCCCGATGGCCGCCCTCGGCATCACCCGGATCGTCGGCTCGCACTTCCGCCACCCGCAGCTCGGCATCCTCGCCTGGGTCACCATGCTGGTGCTCGGCATGGTGCAGTCCACCAGCCTGTACCACGCCTGGCCGAACTCCGACCAGCTGATCGCCACCCTGAACCGGCAGTTGGTGCCGGACGGCCACTACCTGGTCGAGGCGAACTCGGTGCCGCGCTACTACCTGCGCGAGCAGGTCGGCTTCAACCAGTGGACGTCCACGTACACGATCACCTACCAGACCAAGGACAAGAAGCTGCTCACCGGCGAGGCGGGCTTCCAGGCCGCCCTCACCGACAGCTACTTCGACGTCGTGGTGTTCGACCGGACGGTCACCGGGGCGCTGGACGAGAAGCTCACCAAGCAGCTGCGCGCCGAGGGCAAGTACCGGCTGCTGGTCAGCATCCCGTACCACAACAGCTACGGCAGCGGCTTCTACCAGGTGTGGGTCCCGGTGAAGAAGAACGCCGCACCGCAGCAGTAGGCAGCAGGACGGACGACGGCGGCGGGGCCCGGCGGGCCCCGCCGCACCCGTCTCAGCCCAGGTGCAGCCGGACCGCGTCGGCGAGGCGCTGGCAGACGTCCTGGGCCTGCTCGTGGCCGACCGCCTCGACCATCACGCGCACCAGCGGCTCGGTGCCGGACTTGCGCAGCAGCACCCGGCCGGTGGCGCCGAGTTCGGCCTCGGCGGCGGCGACCGCGGCCTGGAGCTCGACGCAGGACTCGACCCGGTTCTTGTCCACGCCCTTGACGTTGATCAGCACCTGCGGCAGCCGGGTCATCACCGCGGCCAGGTCGGCCATCGGCTGCTTGGTGGCGGCCAGCCGGGCGCCCAGCATCAGGCCGGTCAGGGTGCCGTCGCCGGTGGTGGCGTGGTCGAGCAGGATGACGTGCCCGGACTGCTCGCCGCCGAGCGCGTAGCCGTGCTGCTTCATCTCCTCCAGCACGTAGCGGTCGCCGACCGCGGTCTGCACCAGCTCGATGCCCTCGCGCTCCATCGCCAGCTTGAAGCCCAGGTTGGACATCACGGTGGCGACCGCGGTGTTGCGGCGCAGCGTGCCGGCCTCCTTCATGGCGACCGCGAGGACGGCGATGATCTGGTCGCCGTCGACCTCGTTGCCGTCGGCGTCGGCGGCCAGGCAGCGGTCGGCGTCGCCGTCCAGGGCGATGCCCAGGTCGGCCCGGTGCTCCTTCATCGCGGCGCGCAGCTTGTCCAGGTGGGTGGAGCCGACGCCGTCGTTGATGTTCAGGCCGGTCGGCTCGGTGCCCAGGGTGTGCACCACCTCGGCGCCGGCCCGGGCGAACGCCTCGGGGGCGACCCGGGCGGCCGCGCCGTGCGCGCCGTCGATGACGACCTTCACGCCGTCGAGCCGGTTGGGCAGCACCGCGACCAGGTGCGCCACGTACCGGTCGAAGCCCTCGTTGTACTGGCGGACCCGGCCCACCGCGGCGCCGGTCGGGCGGTGCCAGGTCTCGTCGCCGACGCCGTAGCGGCGGTAGTGCGCCTCGATCGCGTCCTCGATCGCGTCGTCCAGCTTGTGGCCGCCGCGGGCGAGGAACTTGATGCCGTTGTCGGGCATCGCGTTGTGGCTGGCGGAGAGCATCACGCCGAAGTCGGCGCCGAGCGCGCCGGTCAGGTAGGCGACCGCGGGGGTGGGCAGCACGCCGACCCGCAGCACGTCGACGCCGGCGCTGGCCAGGCCGGCGATCACGGCGGCCTCCAGGAACTCTCCGGACGCCCGCGGGTCCCGGCCGACCACGGCCACCGGCCGGTGGCCCTCGAACGCGCCCGCGTCGCCGAGCACGTGGGCGGCGGCCACCGACAGGCCCAGGGCCAGTTCCGCGGTGAGGCCCTCGTTGGCCACCCCGCGCACTCCGTCGGTACCGAAGAGTCGTGTCATGTTCGCGTTCGTCCGTCCTGTCGCGCCTGTGCTTGGCTCGGGTGGTGCCGCCCCCGCGGACTCCGCACCGGTCCGGGAGGCACAACGCCCCGGAGCACGGGAGTGCTCCGGGGCGAGGATCGCATGAAGGGTGCGATTAGCGCTTGCTGTACTGCGGCGCCTTGCGGGCCTTCTTGAGACCGGCCTTCTTGCGCTCGACGGCGCGCGAGTCGCGGGTCAGGAAGCCGGCCTTCTTGAGCGGGCCGCGGTTGTTGTCCACGTCCGCCTCGTTCAGCGCACGGGCCACGCCGAGGCGCAGCGCGTAGGCCTGACCGGAGACGCCGCCGCCGGCGATGCGGGCGATGACGTCGTAACGGCCGTCCAGCTCAAGGAGCTTGAAGGGCTCGTTCACGGTCTGCTGGTGCACCTTGTTGGGGAAGTAGTTCTCCAGGGTGCGACCGTTGATCTTCCACTGGCCGGTGCCGGGGACGATGCGCACGCGGGCGATCGCCTCCTTGCGGCGGCCGAGGCCGGCGCCGGGGACGGCCTCGCCGAAGCGGCCGGCCAGCGACTCGGTGGTGTACTCGGTCTCGGTGGTGTACTCGTCGACGTTCTCGTCGTCGAAGTCGACCTCGAGGGTGCTCTCGATGGCAGTCTCGGCCACGGTGTTCCTCAGCTCTTCTACGTCAGTCGGGGTGCGGGTGGCCGGAATTACTGCGCGACCTGGGTGATCTCGAACGGCACCGGCTGCTGCGCAGCGTGCGGGTGCTGGTCGCCCGAGTAGACCTTCAGCTTCGAGAGCATCTGACGGCCCAGGCTGTTCTTCGGAACCATGCCCTTGATGGCCTTCTCGACGGCCTTCTCCGGGTTGTTCGCGAGCAGGTCGTCGTAGCGGACCGAGCGGAGGCCGCCCGGGAAGCCGCTGTGGCGGTAGGCCAGCTTCTGGGTCTTCTTGTTGCCCGAGAGGTGCACCTTGTCGGCGTTGATGATGATGACGAAGTCACCAGTGTCAACGTGCGGCGCGTAGATCGCCTTGTGCTTGCCCCGCAGGAGGTTGGCGGCCTGGGAGGCCAGGCGGCCGAGCACGACGTCGGTCGCGTCGATGACGTGCCACTGACGCTGGACGTCGCCGGGCTTGGGGCTGTACGTACGCACGGTCGTAGCCTTCGCTTTTCAGTGAGTGGGTCCTGACAGGAGCACCGAGGCCCGGGGCCTCCAGCCGATCCGCCCGGACGCAATTCGGGCAGCCGCTGGAGTTCGGCCTGTCGTCTCCGGCGTACCGACCTCTCACGTGAGATAGAGCGAGCCAATACGCACAACAGCGGCCAACGATACCGGGCCGGTGGGGTGGATTCCAAACCGGCCCGGCAGCGCGGCCCCCGGGGCGGCGGATCAGCGGTCCCGGACCACCCGGGCCTCGTCCCAGACCGGCTCCGGGGACTCGTAGACCCGGCCGTCCGAGCCGAACACCAGGAAGCGGTCGAAGCTGCGGGCGAACCAGCGGTCGTGGGTGACGCACAGCACGGTGCCCTCGAACGCCTCCAGGCCCTGCTGCAGCGCCTCGGCGCTCTCCAGGTCCAGGTTGTCGGTCGGCTCGTCGAGCAGCAGCGCGGTCGAGCCGGACAGCTCCAGCTTGAGGATCATCAGCCGGGCCTGCTGGCCGCCGGAGAGCGACTCGAACTTCTGCTCCTCCTGCCGGTCCAGCTCGTAGCGGCGCAGCGCGGACATCGCCGCCCCGCGGGAGAGCGCGTGCTCCTCCTCGACGATCGAGCGCACCGTCCGGCCGAGCAGCTCCGGGTGGGCGTGGGTCTGCCGGAAGTGGCCGGGGACGACCCGGGCGCCGAGCTTCCAACTGCCGCCGTGCTCCACCGTGTCGTCGCCCGCCAGCAGCCGCAGGAAGTGCGACTTGCCGGAGCCGTTGGAGCCCAGCACCGCGACCCGCTCGCCGTAGTAGACCTCCAGGTCGAACGGCTTCATCAGGCCGGACAGCTCCAGGCCCTGCAGGGTGAACGCCCGCACGCCGGTGCGGCCGCCCTTGAGCCGCATGGTGATGGACTGCTCGCGCGGCGGCTCCTCCGGCCGGCCGGCCTCCTCGAACTTCTTCAGCCGGGTCTGCGCGGCGGCGTAGCGGGTCGCCAGGGCGTGGCTGACCGAGGCCGCCTGCCGCAGGTTGACCACCAGCTTCTTCAGCTTGGCGTGCTCCTCGTCCCAGCGGCGGCCGAGCTCCTCGAAGCGCGCGAAGCGGTCCTGGCGGGCCTGGTGGAAGGACTCGAAGCCGCCGCCGTGCACCCAGACGCTGGAGCCGGCCGCGCCGGACTCGACCGCGATGATCTTCTCGGCGGTGCGGGAGAGCAGCTCGCGGTCGTGCGAGATGTAGAGCACGGTCTTGGAGGTGGCCCGGATCGCCTCCTCCAGCCAGCGCTTGCCCGGCACGTCCAGGTAGTTGTCCGGCTCGTCGAGCAGCAGCACCTCGTCGGGGCCGCGCAGCAGGGCCTCCAGGACGAGGCGCTTCTGCTCGCCGCCGGAGAGGGTGTTCAGGCCGCGCCACTGCGCCCGGTCGAAGGACATGCCGAGCGCGGCCGTGGTGCACACGTCCCAGTCGGCCTCGTACTCGTAGCCGCCGGCGTCCGACCAGTCGGACAGCGCCTGGGCGTAGGCCATCTGCGACTTCTCGTCGTCCTGCGCGATCATCGCCAGCTCGGCGGCGTCCACCGCGCGGGCCGCGTCGGCGATCCGCTTCGGGGCGACGGAGACCAGCAGGTCGCGCACCGAGGCGTCGGCGGGCAGCGCGCCCGGGGCGTCCTCGGCGCTCTCCCGGCCGGTGGTGCCGACGAACTGGCGCATCACGCCCAGGCCGCCGGTGACCGTCACCGAGCCGCCGTGCGGCTGGACGTCGCCCGCGATCATCCGCAGCAGCGTGGTCTTGCCCGCGCCGTTCGCGCCGACCAGCGCGACGGCCGCGCCCTCGCCGACCCGGAAGGACGCGTCGTCGAACAGCACCCGCCCGTCCGGCAGGTAGTACTCCAGGTGCGAAATCTCGACGTGTCCCATGCCATGGAATTGTGCCAAGCCCCCACCCCGCGACAAAACGGATTACTCGGCCGGTTCGCCCGACGTCCGCGCGGCGGCGGACCCGGCGGCGGACCCGGCGGCGTCCCCGACCGGTTCGCCCAGCGTCCGCAGCCGGCGCGAGACGCGGTTGCGCTCCGCGAGCAGTTCGTCGGCCGGGTAGCCGACCTCCTCCAGGGTCAGCCCGTGCGGCCGGATCACGTTGACCGCGGAGTTGCGCACCCCGCCGGCCAGCACCTCGCCCGGGAACCCCACCGGCCGGTGCCCGTCGCCGACCAGCAGCATCGCGCCGACCAGGGCGCGCACCATGTTGTGGCAGAAGGCGTCCGCCCGCACCGTGGCCACCGCCAGCGAGCCCTCCTGGGCCGCGTACGGGTCGATCGGCACCCGGTCCCAGCGCAGCTCCAGCAGGGTGCGGATGGTGGTCGCGCCCTCGCGCTTCTTGCAGTACGCCGCGAAGTCGTGCTCGCCGACCAGCAGCGCCGCCGCCTCGTTCATCCGCTCCAGGTCCAGCGGCCGGTCGTGCCAGAGGACGTGGCCGCGCAGCAGCGGGTCGACCCCGCCGGGGTGGTCGGCCACCCGGTACGCGTAGCGCCGCCAGACCGCCGCGAACCGGGCGTCGAAGCCGTGCGGCGCCTCGGCGACCCGGTACACCCGGACGTCGGCCGGCAGCCGGCCCGCCAGCCGGCGCAGCAGCTTGGCGCCGTGCTGGGCCCACAGCCCGTCGGGGAGGTCGACGTGGGCGACCTGGCCGCGGGCGTGCACCCCGGCGTCGGTGCGGCCGGCCACGGTCAGCGGGAAGTTCTCCTCGCTGCGCAGCACGATCCGCAGCGCGTCCTCCAACTCGCCCTGCACGGTGCGCCGTTCGCGCTGCCGGGCCCAGCCGGAGAACTCCGCGCCGTGGTAGGCGAGGTCCAGCCGGACCCGGGTGTGCCCGTCCGCCGGGCCGTCCTTCACCGGCGGCAGCTCGGCGCAGTCGTTCACCACTCCAACTCCCCTGTCTGACAAGCGGAAAGCGAACGGGCCCGCTCCCCCGACGAGCGGGAGGGCGGGCCCGGACGAAGACCTACCGGGAGGCTCAGGCCTCGGTGGTCTCGGCGGCCTCGTCGGCCTTGGTCTCCTCGGCCTCGGCGGCCTTGGTCTCGGCGGCCTTGGTCTCGGCCTCCTTGACGGAGCGCTTGGTGGCGGCCTCGGCCTCGGCGACGGTCGCCTTGGTGGCGATCTCGCCCTCGACCAGCTCGATCACGGCCATCGGCGCGTTGTCGCCGCGGCGACCGCCGATCTTGGTGATGCGGGTGTAGCCGCCGGGGCGGTTCTCGAACCGCGGGGCGATCTCGGTGAAGAGGGTGTGCAGGACCGACACGTCGGTGATGGTCTTGCGCACCAGGCGACGGTTGTGGATGTCGCCCTTCTTCGCCTTGGTGATCAGCTTCTCCGCCAGCGGGCGCAGGCGGCGGGCCTTGGCCTCGGTGGTGGTGATGCGGCCGTACTGGAACAGCTCGCGGGCCAGACCGGCCAGCAGCAGCGGCTCGTGGTGCGGGCCGCCGCCGAGGCGGGCGCCCTTGGTGGGACGGGGCATGACTTAGCTCCTCGAATCTCCGACCGCGGCCGTACCAGGTACCGCGGCGGGCGTGCGGACACCGCGTCCGCACGACTTTCTCACGCCACCGGAGGCGGTCCTCAGCGGGCCGCCTCCGGTGCCGAAACTCAGTACTGCTCGGTCTCCGCGTAGCCCTGGTCGTCCAGGTCGTCGGCGCCGAAGGCGTCGGCGGCGGCGGTCGGGTCGAACCCGGGCGGGCTGTCCTTGAGGGCCAGGCCCATGCCGGCCAGCTTCGCCTTGACCTCGTCGATCGACTTCGCACCGAAGTTGCGGATGTCGAGCAGGTCGGCCTCCGAGCGGGCGACGAGCTCACCCACGGTGTGGATGCCCTCGCGCTTGAGGCAGTTGTAGGAGCGGACGGTGAGCTCCAGCTCCTCGATCGGCAGCGCCAGGTCCGCGGCCAGGGCGGCGTCCGTCGGGGACGGGCCCATGTCGATGCCCTCGGCGTCGACGTTCAGCTCGCGGGCCAGGCCGAACAGCTCGACCAGGGTCTTGCCGGCCGAGGCCATCGCGTCGCGCGGACGCATGGCCGGCTTGGTCTCGACGTCGACGATCAGCTTGTCGAAGTCGGTGCGCTGCTCGACACGGGTCGCCTCGACCTTGTAGGTGACCTTGAGCACCGGGCTGTAGATGGAGTCGACCGGGATGCGGCCGATCTCCTGGCCCGAGGCCTTGTTCTGCACGGCGGAGACGTAGCCGCGACCGCGCTCGACGGTCAGCTCCATCTCCAGCTTGCCCTTGCCGTTCAGGGTGGCGAGGACCAGCTCGGGGTTGTGCACCTCGACACCGGCCGGGGGCGCGATGTCGGCGGCGGTGACCACACCCGGGCCCTGCTTGCGCAGGTACATCACGACCGGCTCGTCGTGCTCCGAGGAGACGACCAGCTGCTTGATGTTCAGGATGAGGTCGGTGACGTCCTCCTTGACGCCCGGCACGGTGGTGAACTCGTGCAGGACGCCGTCGATCCGGATGCTGGTGACGGCGGCACCGGGGATCGAGGAGAGGAGCGTGCGGCGGAGCGAGTTGCCGAGGGTGTAGCCGAAGCCCGGCTCGAGCGGCTCGATCACGAACCGCGAGCGGAACTCGTCGACGACCTCTTCGGTCAGCGACGGACGCTGAGCGATCAGCATGTTCTGGTTCCTCCAGTTGTCTTCGGCACCCACTATTTGATGCCGACAGAACTCAAGCGTACGGGGTCCCGCGAAGAACGGGACCCCGTACCAGGTTTGAAACACCGACCGCCTGGTGACCCCAGGCGTCGCGTCAGACGCGGCGGCGCTTCGGCGGACGGCAGCCGTTGTGCGGGGTGGGGGTGACGTCCTGGATCGAGCCCACCTCCAGGCCGGTGGCCTGGAGCGAGCGGATCGCGGTCTCACGGCCGGAGCCCGGACCCTTGACGAAGACGTCGACCTTGCGCATGCCGTGCTCCTGCGCGCGACGGGCAGCGGCCTCGGCGGCCATCTGCGCGGCGAACGGGGTGGACTTGCGCGAGCCCTTGAAACCGACGTGGCCGGCCGAGGCCCAGGAGATCACGTTGCCCGAGGGGTCGGTGATCGAAACGATGGTGTTGTTGAACGTGCTCTTGATGTGAGCGTGCCCGTGGGCGACGTTCTTCTTCTCCTTGCGGCGGATCTTCTTCGCGCCGGCAGCCTGACGACCCTTGGGGGGCATAAGTCTGTTCTCTCCTACTGAGGTGGTCGGTCCGCTGACCCGCGGGCCGGAGGGATGTCCGGTGACGGGACGGACTACTTCTTGCCCGGCTTCTTCTTGCCGGCGATCGCGCGACGCGGGCCCTTGCGGGTACGCGCGTTGGTGTGGGTGCGCTGGCCGCGGACGGGCAGACCGCGACGGTGGCGCAGGCCCTCGTAGCAGCCGATCTCGACCTTGCGGCGGATGTCGGCGGCGACCTGGCGGCGGAGGTCACCCTCGACCTCGAAGTTCGCGTCCACGAACTTCTGCAGCTTGACGAGGTCGTCCTCGCTGATGTCGCGGACGCGGATGTCACCGCTCACGCCGGTCTCGGCGAGCGCCTGCTGGGCGCGGGTCTTGCCGATGCCGTAGACGTAGGTGAGGGCGATCTCGATCCGCTTCTCGCGGGGGAGATCAACGCCGGAAAGGCGTGCCATTCAAGGCTCCTGTGGTTCTTTTCAGAGGTCTGACGCGCCGCCTACTCGCTGTCTCTCGACAGGGAGCCCCGGCCTCTGACCGGGGGTGGCAGTCCGTCCATCGGACGGATCGGGCGGCCCGCGTATGACGTTGGTGCGCGTCGCGCGAAGGTCCTACGAGAAATGCTGGGGGGTGGCGTCAGCCCTGGCGCTGCTTGTGGCGCAGGTTGTCGCAGATCACCATGACCCGGCCGTGGCGGCGGATCACCTTGCACTTGTCGCAGATCTTCTTGACGCTCGGCTTGACCTTCATGATTCAGGTTCTCCGGGGTCTAGATCTGGCGGTTGTTACTTGTAGCGGTAGACGATCCGGCCGCGGGTCAGGTCGTAGGGGCTGAGCTCCACCACGACCCGGTCATCCGGGAGGATGCGGATGTAGTGCATGCGCATCTTGCCGCTGATGTGTGCGAGGACCTTGTGACCGTTCTGCAGCTCGACCTTGAACATCGCGTTCGGAAGAGACTCGATCACGGTGCCCTCGATCTCAATGGCGCCTTGCTTCTTAGCCATGAACTGCGAGATCCACCCTTCGGGTCCGGCTACCGTATGCGGAACGCTCGTGCGAACCAGGCTTCACCTCCGCCCGGGGGATTCCCCTGGGCTGAGGGCGTGCGGGAACACGCTACGAGAGAGCCGACGCACCATCGTAAACCAAGCACCGCGCCGGAGCGAAATCAGCGCCCGGCGGCGCCGCGCACCGGTTCAGCGCTTCGCGGCGACCTGGACCGGGACGGCCGGCTCGACCACGGCGGTGCACGCCGCGCAGCGGCGGGCCGCCTCCGGGATCTCGGTCAGGCACTCGGGGCAGGGGCGCTTGGGCACCGAGGGCTTCTTCGGCAGGTACCGGGCGGTGGCCTTGGAGACCGGCAGCACCACGCAGAAGTACAGCACCGCGGCGGTCAGCACGAACGCGATCAGCACGTTCAGGAACTGGCCGTACGGGAAGATGACGCCCGCGACGTGGAACTTGTAGGCGCTGAAGTCGCCGGCCGCGCCGACCACCACGCCGAGCACCGGGGTCAGGAACGCGCTGACGAAGCCGGTCACCACGCCGGTGAACGCGGCACCGATGACCACGCCGACGGCCATGTCGATGACGTTGCCGCGCATCATGAAGTCGCGGAAGCCCTTGAGCACTGTCTTCTCTCCCCTGGGGTTGCTGCGGGTGTCAGCTGACGAAAATAGGACAAGGGGCCCGGAGGACCAAACCCCCGGGCCCCGATCCGGCCGCGGTGAGAGAAGCGCCTCAGATCGGTCCGGTTCAGCCCAGCGGGTCCGGCGCCGCGGTGACGCCCAGCTTGGCCAGCTCCGCCCGGCCGCCGTCGAAGGCGGTCAGCACCAGCGGGCCCTGCTCGGTGACGGCCACCGAGTGCTCCCAGTGCGAGGCCCAGGTGCCGTCGGTGGTGACGACCGTCCAGTCGTCCTCCAGCACCGCGGTGTGCGGGGTGCCCAGCGAGACCATCGGCTCGATCGCCAGCACCGTGCCGGGCACCAGCTTCATGCCCTTGCCGCGGCCCGCGACGTAGTTCAGCACGTGCGGCTCCATGTGCATCGCGGTGCCGATGCCGTGGCCGCCGTAGCCCTCGGTGATGCCCCACTTGCCCTTGGGCGGCAGCGGCTGGCGGCGGATGAAGCCCTCGATCGCCCGGGAGACGTCGACCAGCCGGTTGCCCTTCTTCATCTGGGCGATGCCGGCCCACATCGAGCCCTCGGTGACCTTCGACAGCATCGCGTTCTCGGCGGCGGTCCCGCCGACCGCGACGGTGATCGCCGCGTCGCCGTGCCAGCCGTCCAGGATCGCGCCGCAGTCGATCGAGATCAGGTCGCCGGCCTTCAGCACCCGCTCGCCGGGGATGCCGTGCACGACCTCCTCGTTCACCGAGGCGCAGATCACGCCCGGGAACCAGAGACCGCCGTGGTCGGCGCGGAAGTTGGAGGTGGCGCCGTGCTTGGTGATGACCGCGTCGGCGACCTCGTTCAGCTCGCCGGTGGTCACCCCCGGGGCGACCGCCTCGCGGCAGGCCCTCAGCGCCTCGGCGACGACCAGCCCGGCCGCCCGCATCTTGGCGATCTGCTCGGGGGTCTTGATCTCCACCATCTGGTCCACGCCTTCCACGTTCTGAATTCGGACTGCCCTCCACCGTACGACGCACGAGACGGCCGGGCCGCCCGCTTCGGGGCGACCCGGCCGTCTCGCGCGACGCCGTGCGGCGTCAGGCGCTCTTCTTCTGCTCCAGGGCGGCGACCGCGCGCTCGGTCACCTCGTCCACCTTGCCGAGGGCGGGGATGGTGACCAGCAGGCCCTGCTCCTGGTAGTAGCCGATGATCGGCTCGGTCTTGGAGTGGTACTCCTCCAGCCGGACCCGCACGGCCTCCTCGGTGTCGTCCGAGCGCTGGTACAGCTCGCCGCCGCACTCGTCGCAGACGCCCTCGACCTTCGGCGGGTTGTACACCACGTGGAACACGTGGGAGCCGTCGTTGCGGCACAGCCGGCGACCGGCGATCCGCTTGACGACCTCGTCCTCGGAGACCTCCAGGTCCAGCACGCCGTCCAGCGCGATGCCCTGCTCGGCCAGGAAGGCGTCGAGCGCCTCCGCCTGGCCCAGGTTGCGCGGGAAGCCGTCCAGCAGGAAGCCCTTGGCGGCGTCCGGCTGGAGCATGCGGTCCTTGGCCATCCCGATGGTGACCTCGTCGGGCACCAGGCGCCCGGCGTCCATGTAGGACTTCGCCTCGACACCCAGGGGGGTGCCCTGGCTGATGTTGGCGCGGAACAGGTCACCGGTGGAGATGTGGGGAATGGACAGGGTCTTGGCCAGGACGTGCGCCTGAGTACCCTTCCCGGCCCCGGGGGGTCCGACGAGGACGATTCGCATCAGCGGAGGAACCCTTCGTAATTGCGCTGCTGGAGTTGGCTCTCGATCTGCTTCACAGTTTCGAGTCCGACACCGACGACGATGAGCACGGAGGTGCCGCCGAACGGGAAGTTGGTCTGCTGTCCGAAGGCGACCAGGGCGACCATCGGGATCAACGCGATGAGGCCCAGGTAGAGGGAACCCGGCCACGTGATGCGGGTGAGCACGTAGTTCAGGTACTCGGCCGTCGGTCGGCCGGCCCGGATGCCCGGGATGAACCCACCATACTTCTTCATGTTGTCCGCAACTTCTTCGGGGTTGAAGGAGATCGCGACGTAGAAGAAGGCGAAGAAGACGATCAGCACGAAGTAGGTCGCCATGTAGACCGGGTGGTCGCCCTTGACGAAGTGGTTCCGGATCCAGACCGCCCAGCCCGACTGGGAGTTGGTCAGCTGCACCACCAGCGCCGGGATGTACAGCAGCGAGGAGGCGAAGATGACCGGGATCACGCCGGCCTGGTTGACCTTCAGCGGGATGTAGGTCGAGGTGCCGCCGAAGGACCGGCGGCCCACCATCCGCTTCGCGTACTGCACCGGAATCCGGCGCTGGGCCTGCTCGACGAAGATGACCAGGCAGACCACGATGATGCCGACCGCGATGACCGAGGCGAACTCGCCCCAGCCGTCCAGCAGCTTGCCGGACTGCTTGATCGCCCACATCGAGCCGGGGAAGCCCGCCGCGATCGAGGTGAAGATCAGGATCGACATGCCGTTGCCGATGCCGCGGTCGGTGATCAGCTCGCCCAGCCACATGATCACGGTGGTGCCGGCGGTCATGATGATGACCATGGTGGCGATCCGGAAGATCGACTGGTCCGGCACGATGTTGTTGCCCTCGGCGCAGCCGGAGAACAGCGCACCGCTGGAGGCGGTCGCCAGGATGCCGGTGCCCTGGAGCACGGCGAGGGCGATCGTCAGGTAGCGGGTGTACTGGGTGATCTTCGCGGTGCCGGCCTGCCCCTCCTTCTTCAGGGCCTCCAGCCGCGGGATGACCACGGTGAGGAGCTGCAGGATGATGCTGGCCGTGATGTACGGCATGATGCCGAGCGCGAAGATGGTCAGCTGCAGCAGCGCGTTGCCGCTGAACAGGTTGACCAGCCCGAACAGGCCTTCCTTCTGCCCGTTGACGCACGCGTGGACGGCCTGGAAGTTGATTCCGGGCATGGGGACGTGGGCGCCCAGCCGGAACAGCACCATGATGCCCAGCGTGAACAGCAGCTTCTTGCGCAGGTCGGGCGTCTGGAACGCCCGCGCGAACGCACTGAGCACGGTGCCTCCTGCGCCTCCCGCGCGTCGTCGGCGGAAGGGTCGGTCCTGATGTGGGGAAAGGGAACTTCACGGACTCTAACAGTGCCCGGGTCCCGGAAAGAAGCGCGTGCGGCCGCTCCCCCACTCACGGGGTACGGCTTGCCCGGGTTTGACACACAAATACGGAGCCGCGGCTCCGGCCGGAACGGCACCGGGCCCCGGCCCCCCTTTCGCAAGAGGGGCGCGGGGCCCGGTGTGTTCCGTGCGTCGGATCTACCGCGTCAGAGCAGTTCGGTGACCGAACCGCCGGCCGCGGCGATCTTCTCGGCCGCGGAGCCGGAGACGGCGTCGACCGTCACCTGCAGCGCCACCGCGATGTCGCCCTGGCCGAGGACCTTGACGAGCTCGTTCTTGCGAACGGCGCCCTTCGCGATCAGGTCGGCCACGGTGACCTCGCCACCGTTCGGGTAGAGCTCGGCCAGGCGGTCCAGGTTCACGACCTGGAACTGCTTGTGGGCCGGGTTCTTGAAGCCCTTCAGCTTCGGCAGGCGCATGTGGAGCGGCATCTGGCCACCCTCGAAGCGCTGCGGAACCTGGTAGCGGGCCTTGGTGCCCTTGGTGCCACGACCTGCAGTCTTACCCTTGGAGCCCTCACCGCGACCAACGCGGATCTTGTCCTTCTTGGCACCCGGGGCGGGCTTCAGGTTGTGGAGCTTGATCGGCGAGTTGTCCGCCATTTCAGTCCACCTCCTCGACCGTGACGAGGTGGCGAACGGTGTGGACCATGCCGCGGATCTCCGGGCGGTCCTCCTTCACCACGGTGTCGTTCAGCCGCTTCAGGCCGAGCGAACGCAGGGTGTCACGGTGGTTCTGCTTGCTACCGATGTACGACTTGGTCTGGGTGACCTTCAGGCGAGCCATCAGGCGCTCACCCCAGCCGCACGGGCCCGGAGCAGCGCGGCCGGGGCCACGTCCTCCAGGGGCAGGCCACGGCGGGCGGCGATCTCCTCGGGGCGCACGAGGCCCTTCAGAGCGGCCACGGTGGCGTGCACGATGTTGATCGCGTTGTCCGAGCCGAGCGACTTCGACAGGATGTCGTGAACGCCGGCGCACTCCAGGACGGCACGCACCGGGCCACCGGCGATGACGCCGGTACCGGGGGACGCCGGCTTCAGCAGCACGACGCCGGCGGCCTTCTCGCCCTGGATCGGGTGCGGGATGGTGCCCTGGATACGGGGGACCTTGAAGAAGTTCTTCTTGGCCTCCTCAACACCCTTGGCGATGGCGGCCGGAACCTCCTTCGCCTTGCCGTAACCGACACCCACGGTGCCGTCACCGTCGCCCACCACGACCAGCGCGGTGAAGCTGAAACGACGACCACCCTTGACAACCTTGGCGACACGATTGATCGCGACGACGCGCTCGACGTAAGCGGTCTTCTCGGCGACGGGGGCGCCGCCCCGGTCGTCACGCTTGCGGTCGCGCCGCTCGCCACCGGTGCCGCCGCCGGCGCCGCTACCGCGGCGCTGGGGTCCAGCCATTGGAATTACCTCTCTCGTTTACGTCCGTCGACAGGGTCGACGAGCGGCTTAGAAGTCGAGCCCGGACTCGCGGGCCGCGTCCGCCAGGGCGGCGATGCGGCCGGCGTACCGGTTGCCCGCGCGGTCGAAGACGACCGACTCGACGCCGGCGGCCTTGGCGCGCTCGGCGACCAGGCTTCCGACCTTCTTGGCCAGCTCGGTCTTGTCGCCCTCGGTGCCCTTGATGGACACGTCGAGGGTGGACGCCGACGCCAGGGTGTGACCCTTGGCGTCGTCGATGACCTGGGCGACCATGTGGCGGTTCGAACGCGTCACGACGAGGCGCGGACGCACCTCGGTGCCGACGACGCGCTTGCGAACGCGAATGGCGCGGCGCTTGCGGGCGGCGTTCTTGTAGGCGTTGCCCTTGCCGATCTTGACAGAGACGCTCATCGCTTACTTACCACTCTTTCCGACCTTGCGGCGGATGACCTCGCCCGCGTACTTAACGCCCTTGGCCTTGTACGGGTCGGGCTTGCGCAGCTTGCGGATCTTCGCGGCGACCTCGCCGACCTTCTGCTTGTCGGTGCCGTCCACGTGGAACTTGGTGGGCGTCTCGACGACGAAGGAGATCCCCTCCGGCGCGGTGACCAGGATGGGGTGGCTGTAGCCCAGCGCGAACTCCATGTCGGAGCCCTTCGCCGTGACTCGGTAGCCGACGCCGCTGATCTCCAGCGACTTCCGGTAGCCCGCGGTCACGCCGGTGATCATGTTCGCCACCAGCGTGCGCGACAGGCCGTGCAGGGCCTTCGACTGACGCTCGTCGTTGGGGCGGGTGACGAGCAGCGTGCCGTCCTCGCCCTTGCCGATCTCGATCGGCGCGGCGACGACGTGGGTGAGCGAACCCTTGGGGCCCTTCACCGAGACCGTCTGGCCGTCGATGGTGACGTCCACACCAGCGGGAACCTGGATGGGCAGCCGTCCAATGCGCGACATTGCTGTACCTCCGTTTCCCGAATTACCAGACGTAGGCGAGAACTTCTCCGCCTACGCCCTTCTTGGCGGCCTGCTTGTCGGTGAGGAGGCCGGAGGACGTGGAGATGATCGCCACGCCCAGGCCGCCGAGCACCTTCGGCAGGTTGGTGGACTTTGCGTACACACGCAGACCCGGCTTGCTGATGCGCTTGATGCCGGCGATGGAACGCTCGCGGTTGGGGCCGAACTTGAGCTCGATGGTCAGCTTCTTGCCGACCTCGTTCTCGGCGGGCTCCTCAACCTTGTAGGAGGAGATGTACCCCTCCTGCTGCAGGATCTCGGCGACGTGCGCCTTGATCTTGCTGGCCGGCATCGCCACGGAGTCGTGGTACGCCGAGTTCGCGTTACGCAGACGAGTGAGCATGTCTGCGATGGGGTCGGTCATGGTCATGGATGGCCTCAGGCCTCTCCCGCCGTGGTTTCTCCGCGCCAGGTCCCCCTCCGCGCACTCGCTGGAGTGCGAAAGGGGCACAAGCGCAGGGGACCTGCGACGTAGTAAGACTGGGTGTGTGCGGACCCTCGGATGAGGGCCGCGGATCGCCCCGGAGGGGACGCCGCAGCAGGGGCCCGACCCCAACACCTTACGGGATCCCCTCCGGGAACCCAAAAGCGTCGAGGTCGGGCACGCTACTCGCCGATGTCAGAACGACCGGTAGTGACTACCAGGAGCTCTTGGTCACGCCCGGCAGCTCGCCGCGGTGCGCCATCTCACGGAGGCACACACGGCAGAGGCCGAACTTGCGGTACACCGAGTGCGGACGGCCGCAGCGCTGGCACCGGGTGTACGCCCGGACGCCGAACTTCGGCTTGCGCTCGGACTTAGCGATCAGGGCCTTCTTCGCCATGGCTCACGCCTCCTTGAACGGGAAGCCCAGAGCGCGCAGGAGCGCCCGGCCCTCATCGTCGGTCTGAGCGGTGGTCACGACGGTGATGTCCATACCGCGCTGACGGTCGACCTTGTCCTGGTCGATCTCGTGGAACATGACCTGCTCGGTCAGACCGAAGGTGTAGTTGCCACGGCCGTCGAACTGCTTGGGCGAGAGGCCGCGGAAGTCACGGATACGCGGCAGCGCCAGCGACACCAGACGGTCCACGAACTCCCACATGCGGTCACCGCGGAGGGTGACGTGGGCGCCGATCGGCTGACCCTCGCGCAGCTTGAACTGCGCGATGGACTTGCGGGCCTTGGTGACGGCCGGCTTCTGACCGGTGATCGCGGTCAGGTCCTTGATGGCACCCTCGATCAGCTTGCTGTCACGGGCGGCTTCGCCGACACCCATGTTGACCACGACCTTGACCAGGCCGGGGATCAGCATGACGTTCTCGTACGAGAACTGCTCGTGCAGCTGACCCTTGACCTCGGAGAGGTACTTCTCCTTGAGGCGGGGGGTCACCTTCTCAACAGTCGTCTCAGACATCAGATGTCCTCACCGGTCCGCTTGGCAACGCGGATCTTGTTGCCCTGGTCGTCAAAGCGGTAGCCGACGCGGGTGACGACCTTCTTGCCGTCCTTCTCCACGACCAGCTGGACGTTGGAGACGTGCACCGGGGCCTCGACGGTCACGATGCCACCCTGGGTGCCGGGGCCCGGCTTGGTGTGCTTCTTGACCCGGTTGACACCCTCGACCAGGACCTTGTTCTCGGCGGGGATGGCCTGGATGACCTTGCCCTGCTTGCCCTTGTCCTTGCCGGTGATGACCTGGACCAGGTCACCCTTCTTGATCTTCATGCTGTTCGCCATGGGTCAGAGCACCTCCGGCGCCAGCGAGATGATCTTCATGAACTTCTTGTCACGCAGCTCGCGGCCCACCGGGCCGAAGATGCGGGTACCGCGGGGGTCGCCATCGGTGTTCTTGAGAACGACAGCGGCGTTCTCGTCGAAGCGGATGTACGAACCGTCCGGACGGCGGCGCTCCTTGACGGTGCGAACGACGACGCACTTGACGACGTCGCCCTTCTTCACCGAACCGCCGGGGATCGCGTCCTTGACGGTGGCGACGATGACGTCCCCGATACCGGCGTAGCGGCGACCGGAGCCACCGAGAACGCGGATGCAGAGAATCTCCTTGGCACCCGTGTTGTCGGCGACGCGCAGTCGCGACTCCTGCTGGATCACAGCTTTCTCCTGATCGTCAACAAGTGTTGACGGGCCGGCCGCTGCTCACACCCGCGCCCCTGGGGGCCTGGTGCACATACGGCCGTACCGCGAACAACCTTGTTACTTGGCCTTCTCGAGGATCTCGACGACGCGCCAGCGCTTCGTCGCGGACAGCGGCCGGGTCTCCATCAGGAGGACACGGTCGCCGACACCGCACGCGTTCTGCTCGTCGTGCGCCTTCAGCTTGTTGGTACGGCGGATGACCTTGCCGTACAGCGCGTGCTTGACGCGGTCCTCGACGGCGACGACGACGGTCTTGTCCATCTTGTCGCTGACGACGAGACCCTCACGGGTCTTGCGGAAGCCGCGCGTCTCGTTGGTGTTCTCAGTCATCAGGCGTTCTCCACCGTCTCGATGCCCAGCTCGCGCTCGCGCATCAGGGTGTAGATCCGCGCGATGTCCTTACGGACCAGCCGGAGCCGTCCGTGGTTGTCGAGCTGCCCGGTCGCCGCCTGGAAGCGGAGGTTGAACAGCTCCTCCTTGGCCTCACGGAGCTTGGCAACGAGACCCTCGTTGTCCAGTTCGCGAAGCTCAGCAGCCTTGGTAGCGGCCGACATCAGCTCTCACCGTCCTCGCGCCGAACGATCCGGCACTTCATCGGAAGCTTGTGCGCGGCGCGGGTGAGCGCCTCGCGCGCAATCTTCTCGTTCGGGTACGACAGTTCGAACATGACCCGACCCGGGTGCACGTTCGCGATCCACCACTCCGGCGAACCCTTACCGGAACCCATGCGGGTCTCGGCCGGCTTCTTGGTGAGCGGGCGGTCCGGGTAGATGTTGATCCAGACCTTGCCGCCACGACGGATGTGACGGGTGATCGCGATACGAGCGGACTCGATCTGACGGTTCGTCACGTAGGCCGGGGTCACGGCCTGGATGCCGAACTGGCCGAACGCCAGCTCGGTGCCACCCTTGGCCGCGCCGCGGCGCTTCGGGTGGTGCTGCTTGCGGTGCTTGACCCGACGGGGGATCAGCATTGCGGTCAGGCCTCCGTTCCGGTGTTCTCAGCGGCGGCCGGAGCCTCCACCGCGGCGGCCGGGGCCTGGGCCTCGGCAGCGGCGGGACGACGGCCACGGCCACCGCGCTCGCCACCACGGCCACCGCGCTCGCCACCGCGGGCGGGACGGCCGCCCTCGGGACGGGCCGGGCGGTTGCCGGAGCGGGCGGCGGCGTTCTCAGCGCGGACCTCGGCGATGTTCTTGACGTCGCCCTTGTAGATCCAGACCTTCACGCCGATGCGGCCGAAGGTGGTCTTGGCCTCGAAGAAGCCGTAGTCGACGTTCGCGCGCAGGGTGTGCAGCGGCACACGGCCCTCGCGGTAGAACTCCGAACGGCTCATCTCGGCGCCGCCGAGACGACCGGAGCACTGGACCTTGATGCCCTTGGCGCCGGCCTTCATGGTCGACTGCATGCTCTTGCGCATGGCGCGACGGAAGGAGACGCGGGAGGACAGCTGCTCCGCGACGCCCTGGGCCACGAGCTGGGCGTCCATCTCGGGGTTGCGGACCTCGAGGATGTTCAGCTGGACCTGCTTGCCGGTCAGCTTCTCCAGCTTGCCGCGGATCTTGTCGGCCTCCGTGCCACGGCGGCCGATCACGATGCCCGGGCGGGCGGTGTGGATGTCCACGCGGACGCGGTCACGGGTGCGCTCGATCTCCACCTTCGAGATGCCGGCGCGCTCCATGCCCTGCGTCATGAGACGCCGGATGGCGACGTCTTCCTTGACGTAGTCCTTGTACAGCTTGTCGGCGTACCAGCGGGACTTGAAGTCCGTGCTGATGCCGAGGCGGAACCCGTGCGGGTTAACCTTCTGGCCCATTACCGGGTCCCTTCCTTGCTGCTGACGACCACGGTGATGTGGCTGGTCCGCTTGCGGATCCGGTAGGCACGGCCCTGGGCGCGCGGACGGAACCGCTTCAGGGTCGGACCCTCGTCAACGTACGCCTCGGAGATGTAGAGGTCGTCCGTGTTGGAGTGGTTGTAGTTGTGCGCGGCGTTGGCGATGGCGCTGTTGAGCACCTTGCCGACCGGCACGGTGGCGGCCTGCGGAGCGAAACGCAGGACCGCCTGGGCCTCCGTGGCCGGCAGGCCACGGATGAGGTCCACCACGCGGCGGGCCTTCATGGGCGTGACGCGGATGTACCGCGCCTGGGCCCTGGCTTCCATGGTTGTCCCCTTAATGGAGTAAGTCACTTTGTCGTTCTGGCGCTACAGCTCGCGGAAGCGATTAGCGACGCTTCGACTTGCGGTCTTCCTTCACGTGCCCCTTGAAGGTGCGCGTGGGAGCGAACTCGCCGAGCTTGTGGCCGACCATCGACTCGGTGACGAACACCGGGACGTGCTTGCGGCCATCGTGAACCGCGATCGTGTGGCCGAGCATGGCCGGCGAGATCACGGAACGACGGGACCAGGTCTTGATGACGTTCTGCGTGCCCGCCTCGTTCTGCACGTCCACCTTCTTCTGAAGGTGGTCGTCGATGAAGGGGCCCTTCTTGAGACTGCGCGGCATCTGACCTGCTCCTAGCGCTTCTTGTTGGTCTTGCGGCGGCGCACGATGAGCTTGTCCGACGCCTTGTTCGGGCGACGGGTGCGGCCCTCGGGCTTGCCCCACGGCGAGACCGGGTGGCGACCACCGGAGGTCTTACCCTCACCACCACCGTGCGGGTGGTCGATCGGGTTCATGGCCACACCACGCACGGTCGGGCGGACGCCCTTCCAGCGCATACGGCCGGCCTTGCCCCAGTTGATGTTCGACTGCTCGGCGTTGCCGACCTCGCCGACGGTCGCGCGGCAGCGCGCGTCCACCAGGCGGATCTCACCGGAGGGCATGCGCAGGTGCGCCATGCGGCCCTCACGGGCGAGCAGCTGAATGCCGGCACCCGCGGAGCGGGCCAGCTTGGCGCCACCGCCGGGACGGAGCTCCACCGCGTGGATGGTGGTACCGACCGGGATGTTGCGCAGCGGCAGGTTGTTGCCCGGCTTGATGTCGGCGCCCGCGCCGTTCTCGATCCGGTCACCCTGCGCGACGCCGCGGGGGGCGATGATGTAGCGCTTCTCGCCGTCCGCGTAGTGCAGGAGCGCGATGCGCGCGGTGCGGTTCGGGTCGTACTCGATGTGCGCGACCTTGGCCGGCACGCCGTCCTTGTCGTGACGACGGAAGTCGATCAGACGGTAGGCGCGCTTGTGACCGCCACCCTGGTGGCGAGCGGTGATACGACCGGCGTTGTTACGGCCGCCCTTGCTGTGCAGCGGGCGAACCAGCGACTTCTCCGGCGTGGACCGCGTGATTTCGACGAAGTCGGCCACGCTGGAGCCACGGCGGCCCGGCGTAGTCGGCTTGTACTTGCGGATACCCATTTCTGTCCTCGTCCTTTACGACGATCGCGGTCCCTGACGCAACGTCAGGAGACCGGACCACCGAAGATGTCGATGCGGTTGCCCTCGGCCAGCGTCACGATCGCGCGCTTGGTGTCCTTGCGCTTGCCGAAACCGGTGCGGGAGCGCTTGCGCTTGCCCTGGCGGTTCAGCGTGTTCACGGCCTCGACCTTGACCGAGAAG
Organism: Kitasatospora fiedleri; assembly: GCF_948472415.1. NCBI lineage: Bacteria > Bacillati > Actinomycetota > Actinomycetes > Kitasatosporales > Streptomycetaceae > Kitasatospora > Kitasatospora fiedleri. The sequence continues at coordinate 3,194,084 of NZ_OX419519.1, forward strand.
ACCGCCTCGACGGCCTGCTTGATCTGGGTCTTGTTGGCACCGGGAGCCACGACGAACGTGTACTTGTTCTCGTCGAGGAGCGAGTAGCTCTTCTCGGAGATAACCGGCTTGATCAGGACGTCACGGGGGTCCGTGAACGTCTTGGAGGTGATCTCGCTCATCAGGCGGCAGTCCCTTCGAGCTCGCCCTCAGCAGCAACGGCCTTGGCGGACGCGGCCGGACCGGCCACGAAACGCTCGAAGGCGGCCTGGGTGAAGACCACATCGTCGGAGACGAGCACGTCGTAGGTGTTCAGCTGGCCGGCGTCCAGGATGTGCACGTTCGGCAGGTTGCGAGCGGACAGGATGCCCAGCTCGTCCTCGCGCTCGACCACCAGGAGGAGGTTCTTGCGCTCGGAGATCTTGCCGAACAGGACCTTGGCGGCCTTGGTCGACGGAGCCTCGGTGGCGGTCACGCCGGTCACGACGTGGATGCGCTCGTGGCGGGCCCGGTCGGTGAGCGCGCTGCGCAGGGCGGCGGCGATCATCTTCTTCGGGGTCCGCTGCGAGTAGTCGCGCGGCACGGGACCGTGCACGACGCCACCACCGGCGAACTGCGGGGCGCGGGTCGAGCCCTGGCGGGCGCGGCCGGTGCCCTTCTGGCGGTACGGCTTCTTGCCGCCACCGCGGACCTCGCCACGACGCTTGACCTTGTGGGTGCCCTGGCGAGCCGCGGCGAGCTGCGCCACGACGACCTGGTGCATCAGCGGGACGCTGACCTTGGCGTCGAAGATCTCGGCGGGCAGCTCGACGCTGCCGGCCTTGTCGCCGGCCGGCGACAGGATGTCAATGGTGCTCATATCCTTCACAGCCCCTTCGCCGCGGTGCGGACGAGGACGAGGCCGCCGTTCGGACCCGGGATCGCGCCCTTGATGAGGAGCAGGCCCTTCTCCGCGTCGACCGCGTGCACGGTCAGGTTCTGGGTGGTCACACGCTCGTGGCCCATCCGACCCGCCATGCGCATGCCCTTGAACACGCGGCCCGGGGTGGCGCAGCCACCGATGGAGCCGGGCGAGCGGTGCTTGCGCTGGGTGCCGTGACCGGCGCCGAGGCCCTTGAAGTTGTGACGCTTCATGACACCGGCGAAGCCCTTGCCCTTGGAGGTGCCGGTCACGTCGACCTTGACACCCGCCTCGAAGGTCTCGGCGGTGATCTCCTGGCCCAGGGTGTACTCGGACGCGTCCGCGGTACGGAGCTCGACCAGGTGACGGCGAGGGGTGACGCCGGCCTTGGAGAAGTGGCCCTGGAGGGGCTTGTTCACCTTGCGGGGGTCGATCTCGCCGAAGCCGATCTGGACGGCGTCGTAGCCGGCCGGGCTGTCGGCGGTGTGGACCTGGGTCACGACATTGGGCCCAGCCTTGACGACGGTCACCGGGACGACCCGGTTGTTCTCGTCCCAGACCTGGGTCATGCCGAGCTTCTCGCCCAGGATGCCCTTAATCTGCTTAGCCATCTTCGGTGCGCCTCTCAGAGCTTGATCTCGATGTCGACGCCCGCCGGCAGGTCGAGACGCATCAGCGAGTCAACCGTCTTCGGCGTGGGGTCGAGGATGTCGATCAGACGCTTGTGAGTGCGCATCTCGAAGTGCTCGCGCGAGTCCTTGTACTTGTGCGGCGAGCGGATGACGCAGTACACGTTCTTCTCAGTGGGCAGCGGCACCGGGCCCGCGACCTGCGCACCAGTACGGATCACCGTCTCGACGATCTTCTTCGCCGAAGAGTCGATGACCTCGTGGTCGTAGGCCTTGAGCCGGATGCGGATCTTCTGTCCCGCCATGGCTACTTCGTAGTCCTTTGTGTCGTCCGTTGCTGCACGACCCCTCCTCCGACCCCCGCGCTCGGGCGTGTCGCCCTTGCGCTTGCAAAAACCGGCGAGACATCTCGTCGGTTCGAACTACTGGGGTGGAGTGGGCCGGGCCGGTACCCCGCACACGCTTCCCGGAAGATTCCCGTACTTTCGCCCCGCAGCTGCCGCGGTGTCGCTTACACACCACTGCACCCACACACAGCACGTGGGCACATGAACGGCCATTCACGGGAACGACGAGTACATGGGACTCGCTTCCGGTCCTCCCGGCGGGAGGCGCGCAGCATCGGTACTCAACCGAGCAACCCGGACATCCTGCCACAGAAAGCGGGCGGTACGCCAATCGGCCCCCGACCAGGCGACCTGGTCGGGGGCCGATCGGTCGGCGGACCGGGCCTACCGGGTGCCGGACTTCGTCGCGGACGGCTTGGCGGACTCCGCGGACCTGGCCGACTCCCCCGACGTGGCCGGGTCCTGCGCCGCGCCGCTCGGCCGCGGCGACTCGGACGGGGCCGCCGGCGGGGCGGGCGCCGGGGTCGGGGACGGCTTGGTCGACAGGTCGTCGAAGGGCGCCTTCCGGCCGCAGACCGTCGGCCACTCCGCCGCGACGATCCCGGCGCACCAGAGCACGCCGTCGTCCGGGTACTGGGTGCGGTCCTTGACCTCGTGCACCACGCACTTGCCGTTCGGGGCGTACTTCGGGCACTTCCCGTCCGGTTTCTGCAGCAGGTGGGCCCGCCAGGCGTCCATGCCCATGGTGTTCTTGGCCGGGTCCTCCGGCATGTACCGGTTGATCGACCAGCCGGCCGCCATCGTGCCGAACACCGCGAGCGCGCAGACCATGCCGGCCGCGACCTGCCGCACCACCCGGCGCGGGATCGCCTCGGTCGCCGCGCCGCGCACCGCGAGCACCCGGTCGCCCCAGCCGCTGCCCCGGTTGACCAGGGCCATCACGCCGAACACCGCCAGGATCATCAGGCAGTACATGATGATCCAGGTGGTCCGCGGGTACAGCTGCACCGCCCGGTCGTGGGCCATCCTGCCCGCGTAGTAGAAGCGCAGCAGCCAGGAGCCGATCAGCACCGCCGCCGCCACCCGCACCGTCAGCTGGCGCAGCGCCAGGCCCAGGGCCAGGCCGGCGCCGAGCAGCAGCAGCAGCGAGATGCCGCTCTGCCCGGCCAGGTCGCCGGTGCCGGGCCAGGTGTCGTACGTCAGGTCGCCGCTGCGGTCGGAGACGAAGTTCAGCACGTAGGACGGGTCGGCGTAGACCGCCAGGAAGGCGTACCGGTCGGGGACCGAGCCGCTCGCCTTGGCCAGCTCGTAGAGCAGCGGCGAGCCGACGACGGCGAAGCCCGCGGCCGCCCCGACCAGGTACAGCCCGGTCCGCGCCTTGGCCGACCGGCCGCCCCGGCGCCACGGGAAGCAGAACAGCGCCAGCAGCAGGACGCCGGGCGCGGCCCACAGGAACCAGCCGGAGTACCAGAGGAACAGTGCGCCGAAGGCCGCGCCGAAGGCCAGCCCGAGCAGCAGCACCGTGCGCGGCCGGCGTCCGGGGGCCCGGCCCATCGCGCGGAAGAACGCCACCAGCACCGGGACGAGCATGACCATCACGATGTGGCTGTACGGGCGGATCGGGTCGAGGAAGACCACCGAGGCGGGCAGCGCGATCAGCAGCGCCCAGAACGGGCGCAGCACCAGCCGCCAGGACAGGTACGCCATCGGGCCGAACAGCGCGGTGAACAGGATCTGCAGGTCGTGCAGGGCGAAGCCGGCGCCGGTGCGGCCGCCGTAGAACAGCTCCGACCAGAGGGCCATGACCGCCGGGAAGCCGGGCGGGTAGACCCCGGGCAGGCCCTTGCCGTCCATGATCGTGGTGGCCATCGCCATCAGGACGCCCGGGTCGCCCTCCTGGCCGCCGAGCGGCCAGGGGGTGCCGCGCAGCGCGACCACCACGCCGCCGGCCACCACGCCGGTGGCCAGGCCGGCCAGCGCGGCGCAGACCAGGCGCTTGGTCAGCTGGTGCCGGAGCGCGCTGCCGCGGTAGGCGGTGAAGAGCAGCGCCGCGAGCAGCGGCAGGCCGAGGACGGCCACGTACTCCTGGAGCTTGGCGAGGCCGCTGACCTGGCCGATCCGGTTGATCGGATTGACGCTGATCCTGGTGCACAGCAGGGTGTAGAGGCCGGCGGCGCCCACGCTCACGACCGCCTCGCCCAGCACGGGCGCCCAGCGCCGCCGCCACCAGGGGCGGCCGGGGTCGGCGGCGCCCGGGGTGCCGGGTGCCGGATGGGAGCCCACCGGGTGGGAGGCCAGGTCCGTCATCATCATCCTTGAGTCAGGCCCGCGGCGACGGGCGCTCGCCGGCCGTGAACACGTGCCGGGCCAGCACCTTCACGCCGTCGGACCGGCCGCGGCGCAGCGCGCCGGGCAGCATCGTCATCGCGTGCAGCCGGGAGGCACTGTGCACCCGGGCGGCCTTGGCGGCCTTGGTCCAGCCGCGGGCGTCCATCCGTTCGGCGACCGCGGCGAAGTAGCGCTCGGCCTCGCTGAAGCGGGTGCCCGAGTAGGCCTGCACCGAGGACTCGGAGACCGCGTGCCGGCGGTACCGGAACACCGTGGTGCTGGTGTCCACCGCCATCTGCTCGCCCAGTTCCAGCAGGTCGACGACGAGCGCGAGGTCCTGGATCACCGAGTACTCGTCGCGGAAGTTGACCGCGCGCAGCGCCTCGCCCCGCCAGGTGATCGAGGGGAAGTACAGCCAGTTGCCGCGCAGCACGCTGGCGGCCAGCTCCTCGCCGCCCATCAGCCGCCGGCCCTCGACCTTGGGCGCGTACAGCCGCCGCTTGGTCTGGTCGACCAGGCCGGAGACCGGCCGGCCGTCGCCGTCGATCACCTCGACGCCGGGCTGCACCATGCCGACGCCGGGGTGGTCGGCGAGGATCTTGCGGACGGTCTCCAGGTAGTGCGGGTGCAGCAGGTCGTCGCAGCCCATGATCACCACGTGGTCGGCCTCGGAGAGCCGGACGCACTTCTGGAAGTTCTTGGTGATGCCGAGGTTCTGCTCGTTGCGCAGGTACTCCACCCGGTCGTCGCCGAGCCGGGCGAACCAGCCCGGGACCTCCGGCTCCCGGCCGTCGTCGATGACGACCAGCCGGAAGTCGGGGTCGGTCTGGGCGAGGACGCTGCGCACCGCGTCCTGCATCTGCCTGACGTCCCCGTAGTAGGGGAGCATGAAGTCGAAGCCGGCCATCGCTCAGACCTTGAGGGTGCCGGAGGGCCGGGGGTCCTCGTCGGCCCCGAGGCGCTCGTCGTTGGCGCGCGCGCCCTCGTTGATGGCGACGGTGCGCGCCAGGTCGGTGATCTTCTTCTCCAGCGAGCGGAAGCGCAGGAAGGTGTTCAGGGTGAGGAAGCCCACGCCGAGCACCATCACGTACAGCACCAGGTCGGTGCCGCGGCCGACGCCCATCTGCTTGGCCAGCCAGGTGACGTCGCCGGGGCGGAGCACCGCGAAGATGTTGACGATCACGAAGATCGAGAAGGCGATGCGCTTCCAGGCGCGGGTGTTGGCCCGGTCCCAGCGGCGGATGAACATCAGTGCCAGGGAGAGCGAGCCCAGGATGAGGACCAGCTGGATCCAGAAGTACTTCATTACCGGCCACGCTCCCGGAGCGAGATGTCGAAGAGGATGTTCACGCCGTTGATCAGGGACTGCCCCTTGGCGCGGGAGTATTCGGTGTAGAGCACGTCCACCGGGACCTCGGCGACCTTCAGGTCGGAGCCCGCGAGGAAGCTGACGATCTCCGAGGCGTGGGCCATGCCGTTCATGGTGATCCGGAGCCGTCCGGCGGCCTCCCGGTTGAGCACCCGGAGGCCGTTGTGGGCGTCGGTGAGCTTGAGCTTGCGGGCGGTGGGGCTGACCGCGGCGGCGGTGCGCAGCACCACCCGCTTGATCCACGGCACCTGGCCGTTCTGCTCGATGAACCGCGAGCCCAGCACGACGTCGGCCTGGCCGGTGCGCAGCAGCTGCACCATCACCTCGACGTCCTTGGTCTGGTGCTGGCCGTCGGCGTCGAAGGTCGCGAAGTACTCGGCGCCGGGCTGGGCCAGGGCGTAGCGCAGGCCGGTCTGCAGGGCGGCGCCCTGGCCGAGGTTGACGGGGTGCCGGACCAGGTGGGCGCCGGTGCCCTCGACGTGCTCGCCGGTGTTGTCCGCGCTGCCGTCGTCGACCACCACGATGTTGGGGAACGTCTTGCGGGCCGCCTCCACCACCTCGGCGATCACTTGGCCCTCGTTGTAAGCCGGAATGACCAGCCAGACGTCGTCGTAGTCGGACACAGTGGCTCCAGCATCGGCTAGTCGGGCCTGGTCGGCCGGGTTGATCGGGTTGATCGGGGGGTTCGCGTCGCTCTGCATGGTCAGTCCGCCATGGGGTTGCCGACCAGGCGACCCGGGTCCGCCGAGAGGGGTGACGGCCGACCCTCCGGTGCGCTCGGGAAACTCCTCCTGAGCGCGGCCAGCATACCGAGCACGGTGGCGAGCGATCCAAGCGCGTAGGCCAGGATCACCCGGGTCGCGACGTCCCCGGGGACGGCCGTGACGCCGACCAGCACCGCGGTGCCCAGGCCCCAGCAGGCCAGCTGCAGGTTGTGTCGTTCGAACACCATCAGGGCCTGGCCCAGCACCATCGCGAACATGTAGGCCACGGTGCCGGCCGAGAGCAGCAGGAAGTCCAGGCAGCCGAGCCGGGGCTGGGCGCCGAACAGCACCTGGATCAGCCAGGGGCCGAGCACGGTCGCCGGGATGCCGCCGAGCAGGCCCAGCCCGCCGACCACCACCGCGATCTTGCGGAGCATCGCCGAGAACGCCGCCCGGTCGCCGGCCGCGAAGGCCGCGGACAGGCCGTTGAGCAGCGAGGCCTGGAGCGAGCCGAAGACGAACAGCGGGACGCGGGCCAGCACCAGGGCGTTCAGCAGGGCGGCGATCAGCACGCTGTCGGTCGGGGCCAGCAGCTTGGTGCTCAGCACCGCCGCGTTCACCACCGCCTGCGACAGCAGGGTGGAGCACACCAGCAGGCCGAGGCCGGAGGTCAGCTCGCGCCAGCCGATCCGCTCGCCGGGGCCGACCGCGCGCAGCAGCGGCGGCAGGGTGACCAGCGTGGCGATCACCGGGGCGACGGCCAGCACCAGGCTGAACGCCAGCGCGGAGTGCAGGCCGAACGCCGCGCAGCCGAAGGCCAGCACCATCCGCAGGCCGCCGTCGACGCCCAGCTGGGTGCCGTAGGCGCCGAACCGGCCGAGGCCGGCCAGCACGCCGCGGGTCAGGTAGCAGACCGCCATGCCGGCGAAGGCGCCGCCGAGCGCGGCCACCAGGCCGCGGTCGCCGTGGAACAGGCCGTCCGCGATCGGGCCGGCCGCGACGGCCAGCACCAGCAGCACGGTGCCGAGGATCGCCGCGGTCATCACGGCGGCCCGGCGCAGCACCGGGGCGGCGCCGTGGCCGAGCACCGCGCGGGCGGCGACGATCCGGGTGAGTTCCTGCTCGATCGGGAAGAACACGCCGATGCCGACCGACATCACGATGGTCCACAGCACCGAGACGTTGGCCATGTCCTCGGTGTCGAGGCTGTGCCCGGCCACCCCGAGGTGGACGTAGGAGGCGGCGCCGAGCACGACGGTGCCCCCGGCGACCGCGAGGGTCCCCGGAGGCAGCGCGGAGGCGAGCTTGCGGAGGAGGGATGTCATCTGTCGTTCTTCCCCGCGGCGGCGGCGAGGTCGGTGAAGACGGGATCGGTGAGCGCCTGTGCGAGCTGCTCCCGCCAGTCGGGCAGCGGGGGCAGTCCGGCCTCGGCCCAGCGCGCGTGGCCCAGCACGCTGAACGCGGGCCGGACGGCGGGCCGGACGAAGGCGGCCGAGGTGGTGGGCCGGATCCGCTCGGGGTCCAGCCCGCCGAGGCGGTAGGCCGCCCGGGCCAGGTCGAACCAGGTGGTGCGGCCGCTCGCCGTACCGTGGTAGACGCCCGCCGGGGCCCGGAGGTTGCACCCCAGTTCGACCAGCCGCTCGGCCAGCGCGTACGTCCAGGTGGGCTGGCCCTGCTGGTCGTCGACCACGTCGAGGGTGTCGCGCTGGGCGCCGAGGCGGAGCATGGTGGCGACGAAGTTGTTGCCGCCGGCGCCGTACAGCCAGGCGGTGCGCACCACGTAGCCGGTGTCGGGCAGCAGTTCCAGGACGGCCCGCTCGCCGGCCAGCTTGGAGCGGCCGTAGGCGTTGACCGGGCCGGTCGGGGCGTCCTCGGCGTAGGGCTCGGTGCCGTCGCCGGGGAACACGTAGTCGGTGGAGACGTGCACCAGGCGGGCGCCGGCGGCGGCGCAGGCGGCGGCCAGGTGGCGCACGGCGGTGCCGTTGACGGCGGTGGCGGCGGCCTCGTCGGCCTCCGCGCCGTCGACGTCCGTCCAGGCCGCGCAGTTGACCACCACGGCGTGGCCGCGGACGGCGGCCGCGACGGCGGCCGGGTCGGTGACGTCCAGCTCGGCGCGGGTCAGCGCGGTGGCCCCGACGCCGGCGGCGGCCAGGACGCGGAGCACGTCCCGGCCGAGCATGCCGGCCGCGCCGGTGACCAGCCAGCGGCCGGCCGGGGCGTCCGGGGTGGTGGAGGGGTCCGGGGCGGCGGTCACTTCTGCAGCGCCGCCTTCGCCTTCAGCGGCTCCCACCAGGCGCGGTTGTCGCGGTACCAGGCGATGGTGGCGGCCAGGCCGTCCTCGAACCGGACCTGCGGCTCGTAGCCCAGCTCGGTGCGGATCTTGGAGATGTCCAGGGAGTAGCGCAGGTCGTGGCCCTTGCGGTCCTCGACGTGCTCGACCATGTCCCAGCCGGCGCCGGCCGCGTCCAGCAGCAGGCCGGTCAGCTCCTTGTTGGTGACCTCGGTGCCGCCGCCGATGTTGTAGACCTCGCCGGCCCGGCCGCCGCGCATCACCAGGTCGATGCCCCGGCAGTGGTCGGAGACGTGCAGCCAGTCGCGGATGTTGCCGCCGTTGCCGTACAGCGGCACCTTCAGCCCGTCGATCAGGTTGGTGGTGAACAGCGGGATGACCTTCTCCGGGAACTGGTAGTGCCCGTAGTTGTTGGAGCAGCGGGTGACCACCACGTCCATGCCGTGGGTGCGGTGGTAGGCCAGCGCCAGCAGGTCGGAGCCGGCCTTCGAGGAGGAGTACGGGGAGTTCGGCCGCAGCGGCCACTCCTCGGTCCAGGAGCCCTCGTCGATCGAGCCGTAGACCTCGTCGGTGGAGACGTGGACGAAGCGGCCGACGCCGTGCTCGCGGGCCGCGTCCAGCAGCACCTGGGTGCCGACCACGTTGGTCATCACGAACGGGCCGGCGCCGGCGATCGAGCGGTCGACGTGCGACTCGGCGGCGAAGTGGACCACCACGTCGTGGCCGGCCATCACCTCGCCGACCACCTGCGGATCGCAGATGTCGCCCTTGACGAAGCGGTAGCCCGGCAGGCCCGCGACCGGGGCGAGGTTCTCCTCGACGCCCGAGTAGGTCAGCTTGTCGAGGACGGTGATCTGGGCCGTCGCGTCCGCGGCGAACTGCTGGCGGACGAATTCAGAACCGATGAAGCCGGCACCGCCGGTCACGAGGATGCGCATAGTGGGGCGAGTCTAACCGTCCGTGGAGCAGGCCCCGGCGGCGGGCCCGGAGGCGTCGGGCGCTTTCGCATAGGGTGCACCCATGCGTGGAATCCTTTTGGCCGGCGGCACCGGATCGCGCCTGTGGCCGCTGACCCGGGCAGTCTCGAAACAGCTGCTCCCCGTCTTCGACAAACCGATGATCTACTACCCGCTCTCCACCCTGGTCATGGCCGGGATCAGCGAGGTCCTGATCATCACGACGCCGGAGGACCGAGCCCAGTTCGAGCGGCTGCTCGGCGACGGCTCCCAGCTCGGGCTGCGGCTGGAGTACGCCGTCCAGGAGAAGCCCGAGGGGATCGCCCAGGCGTTCCTGCTGGGCGCGGACTTCATCGGCGACCAGCCGGTGGCGCTGATCCTCGGTGACAACATCTTCCACGGCAGCGGCCTGGGCACCAGGCTCGCCGAGCACACCGAGGCCAAGGGCGGCCGGGTGTTCGCGTACCCGGTGGCCGACCCGACGGCGTACGGCGTGGTCGAGTTCGACGAGCGGGGCCAGGCGATCTCCATCGAGGAGAAGCCGGCCGAGCCGAAGTCCCGGTACGCGGTGCCGGGCCTCTACTTCTACGACAACCGGGTCGTGGAGATCGCCCGCGGCCTGCGGCCCAGCGCCCGCGGCGAGTTGGAGATCACCGCCGTCAACGAGGCCTACCTGGACGCCGGCGAGCTGCACGTCACCATCCTCGACCGGGGCACCGCCTGGCTGGACACCGGCACGCACGTCTCGATGGTGCAGGCCTCGGAGTTCGTCCGGGTCATCGAGGAGCGCCAGGGCTTCAAGATCGGCTGCATCGAGGAGGCCTGCTGGCGGGCCGGACTGATCGGCGCCGCCGAGCTGCGCGAGCTCGCCGAGCCGCTGCTGAAGAGCGGCTACGGCCAGTACCTGGTCCGTCTGCTGGAAGAGGAGGAGAACGAGCGGTGAAGTTCCGCGAGCTGTCGATCCCGGGCGCCTTCGAGGTGACCCCGCAGCAGCACGGCGACCCCCGTGGCCTGTTCATGGAGTGGTACCGCTTCGACAAGCTGTCCGAGGTGGTCGGCCACCCGCTGCGGCTGGCCCAGGGCAACCTGTCGGTGTCCGCGAAGGACGTGGTGCGCGGCGTGCACTTCGCCGACGTGCCGCCCGGCCAGGCCAAGTACGTCAGCTGCGTGCGCGGCGCGGTGCTGGACGTCGTGGTGGACCTGCGGGTCGGCTCCCCCGCCTTCGGCCGCTGGGAGTTCGTCCGGCTCGACGAGGACGACCGCCGCGCGGTGTACCTCCCCGAGGGCCTGGGCCACGGTTTCTGCGCGCTGACCGACGACGCCACGCTGTCGTACGTCTGCTCGGAGACCTACAACCCGACCGGCGAGCACGGCATCCACCCGCTGGACCCGGACCTCGGCATCGACTGGCCGACCGGGGCCCCGCAGCTCTCCGCCAAGGACGAGCAGGCCCCCACCCTGGCCGAGGCCCTGGCCTCCGGCCTGCTGCCGCGCTGGGACGAGTGCCAGGCGTACTACGCCTCGCTGCGCGCCGTCTGAGCACCCCGGGCGCGGCCGGGAACACCGCCCGGCCGCGCCCGGCCCGCACCGCGCCCGGCCCGCACCGCGGCCGCCCCGGGCCGTGCCCGGGGGTCGCGGCGCACCGCCGGTCCGGATCGCTCCGTACCGCGACTCACGGTCCGAAGCCGCGAATATGCCTTTAGTAGCATCGGACCGTGCCGACCCCGACCCTCCTCCGCCGCCGCGCCGGTTCCGCGCCCCGCCCGTCCCAGCCGTCCCAGCCGCCCCGGCCCGCGGGCCGCCGCCCCCGGCTCGTCGCGCTCGACGGCCTCCGGATCGTCGCCGCGCTGCTCGTGGTGTTCCACCACTACGTGGGGTACGGCGGCGGGCCCGACCGCGGCGAGAGCGCGTGGACCAAGCCCGCCTGGGTGGTGTTCCCGACCGCCGAGCGGTTCGCGGCGTACACCTGGACCGGCGTCGAACTGTTCTTCGTCATCAGCGGCTTCGTCATCTGCATGAGCAGCTGGGGCCGCAGCCTCGGCGACTTCTTCAAGTCCCGGGTGGTGCGGCTCTACCCCGCCTACTGGTTCGCCGTGCTGCTCACCACCGCGGTGCTGGTCCTGTGGCCGATCGTGCGCCACCCGCTGGACCCGCAGGACGTGCTGCTCAACCTCACCATGCTGCAGGAGCCGTTCAAGGTCGGTTCGGTGGACGCCGTGTACTGGACTCTCTGGGTGGAGATGCGGTTCTACCTGCTCTTCGCCCTGGTGGTCTGGAAGGGCGTCACCTACCGCCGGGTGGTGGCCTTCTGCCTGCTGTGGAGCGTCGCCTCGGTGCTGGTCGCGGCCGACCGGGCCCCGTTCCCGGACTACCTGCTGATGCCGGAGTACTCGGGGTACTTCATCGCCGGCATGGCGATGTACCTGATGTACCGCTTCGGACCGACCCTGCTGCTGTGGGGGATCGTCGCGGTCTCCTGGCTGTTCTCGGTGCACGACGTCAGCGTGTACAGCGAGAACCTGTCCGGCAGCCTCGGCCGCCCGATGAGCGCCTGGCCCGCCGTGGTCCTGATGACGCTCGCCTACCTGGCCGTGCTCGCCCTGGCGCTCGGCCGGCTCTCCTGGGTGCGCGGCCGCTGGCTCACCACCGCCGGGGCGCTCACCTACCCGCTGTACCTGCTGCACGAGCACATCGGCTGGACCGGCATCCGGCTGCTGCGCCACCACCTGGCTCCGTGGCCGCTGGTCGGCGTCATGACCGCCGGCATGCTGCTGGCCGCCTGGCTGGTGCACCGCTTCGTCGAGCGCCCGCTCTCCGCGCTGCTCTCGCGCGGGATGACCCGCGCGCTGGCGGCCCTGCGGGAGCACCCGGCGGAGCCCGTGGCGGACCCCGGCGCCGCGCGGACGGCGCTGCCCGCCCCGGCGCAGTTGCCGGACCCGGCGCGGCTGACGGACCCGGCGCGGCTGACGGACCAGGTGCAGCTGACGGACCAGGCCACGGCCGAGCGGCCCGTGCTGCGGCCCTGACTCCCCCGCCGCCGGGCCGCGGCACGCGCCCGGCCCCGGCCCCGGGAACGCCGGAGGGCCCGGCCCCCTCCCTTGCGGGACGGGGCCGGGCCCTCGCGGTTGACCAGGGGTCGGATCGACAATTACTTGAGGATCTTGGTGACCTGGCCGGCGCCGACGGTGCGGCCACCCTCACGGATGGCGAACTTCAGGCCCTCCTCCATGGCGACGGGCTGGATCAGCGCGACGGTCATGGCGGTGTTGTCGCCCGGCATGACCATCTCGGTGCCCTCGGGGAGGGTCACGACGCCGGTCACGTCCGTGGTGCGGAAGTAGAACTGCGGGCGGTAGTTGTTGAAGAAGGGGGTGTGACGGCCACCCTCGTCCTTCGACAGGATGTAGGACTGGGCCTCGAAGTCGGTGTGCGGCGTGACCGAACCCGGCTTGATGATGACCTGGCCGCGCTCGACGTCCTCGCGCTTGATGCCGCGGAGCAGCAGACCGACGTTCTCACCGGCCTGGCCCTCGTCGAGCAGCTTGCGGAACATCTCGATACCGGTGACCGTGGTGGTGGTCTTGGTGGTCTTGATGCCGATGATGTCGACGGTCTCGTTGACCTTGAGGATGCCGCGCTCGATGCGGCCGGTGACGACGGTGCCACGACCGGTGATCGTGAAGACGTCCTCGATCGGCATCAGGAACGGCTGGTCGACCAGGCGCTCCGGGGTCGGGATCGCCTCGTCGACGGCGGCCATCAGGCCGAGGAGCTTCTCGCCCCACTCCTTGTCGCCCTCGAGCGCCTTCAGCGCCGAGACGCGGACGACCGGCAGGTCGTCGCCCGGGAACTCGTACTCGGAGAGGAGCTCGCGGACCTCGAGCTCGACGAGCTCCAGGATCTCCTCGTCGTCCACCATGTCGGCCTTGTTCAGGGCGACGACGATGTAGGGGACGCCGACCTGGCGGGCCAGGAGGACGTGCTCCTTGGTCTGCGGCATCGGGCCGTCGGTGGCGGCGACGACGAGGATCGCACCGTCCATCTGGGCCGCACCGGTGATCATGTTCTTGATGTAGTCCGCGTGACCCGGGCAGTCGACGTGGGCGTAGTGACGCGCCTCGGTCTGGTACTCGACGTGCGCGATGGAGATGGTGATGCCACGCTGGCGCTCTTCCGGCGCCTTGTCGATCTGGTCGAACGGCGTGAAGGGGTTGATCTCCGGGTAAGCGTCGTGCAGCACCTTGGTGATCGCCGCGGTCAGCGTGGTCTTACCGTGGTCGATGTGACCGATGGTGCCGATGTTGACGTGGGGCTTCGTCCGCTCGAACTTCGCCTTCGCCACTGCAGTCCTCCTGAGGACAGTTCTGTACGCCGTACGACGTCAGTTGGTCTGGATCGGGTTGTTGGCACGGGGCGCTGGTGTCGCGCCCCGACGCCGTCCCGCGGGTGGGGGTGCCGGAGGGCTCCCGGGTGGAACCCGGACGGGTCTCGCCCGGGTGCCCTCCTTCTAGCCTAAAGGGTGCGTTTCATCCCGATTGCCGGGACGTCACTCGCCCTTGGCCTTGGCGATGATGTCGTCCGCCACGTTCCGCGGAACCTCGGCGTACGAGTCGAACTGCATCGAGTAGCTCGCGCGACCGGAGGTCTTGCTGCGCAGGTCACCGACGTAGCCGAACATCTCGGAGAGCGGCACCAGCGCCTTGACGACGCGGGCACCGTGACGCTCCTCCATGGCCCGGATCTGGCCACGGCGGGAGTTGATGTCGCCGATCACGTCGCCCATGTAGTCCTCGGGGGTGGTGACCTCGACGGCCATCATCGGCTCGAGCAGAGCCGGCGACGCCTTGCGGGCACCTTCCTTGAACGCCATGGAACCGGCGATCTTGAACGCGAGCTCGGACGAGTCGACGTCGTGCGCCGCACCGTCGAGCAGGGTCACGCGGACGCCCTGGAGCGGGTAGCCGGCGAGCACGCCGAACTCCATGGCCTCCTGGCAGCCGGCGTCGACCGACGGGATGTACTCCCGCGGCACGCGGCCACCGGTGACCTTGTTGAGGAACTCGTAGCCCTCGCCGGACTCCAGCGGCTCGATCGCGATCTGGATCTTCGCGAACTGGCCGGAGCCACCGGTCTGCTTCTTGTGCGTGTAGTCGATGCGCTCGACGGCCTTGCGGATCGTCTCGCGGTACGCCACCTGCGGCTTGCCGACGTTGGCCTCGACCTTGAACTCGCGGCGCATGCGGTCGACCAGCACCTCGAGGTGCAGCTCGCCCATGCCGGCGATGATCGTCTGGCCGGTCTCCTCGTCGGTGTTGACCTGGAAGGAGGGGTCCTCCTCGGCCAGGCGCTGGATGGCGACACCCAGCTTCTCCTGGTCGCCCTTGGACTTGGGCTCGATCGCGACGCGGATGACCGGGGCCGGGAAGTCCATGGACTCCAGGATGACCGGGTTCTTCTCGTCGGACAGCGTCTCACCGGTGGTGGTCTGCTTGAGGCCCATCACGGCGATGATGTCGCCGGCGCCCACCGAGTCGATCTCCTCACGCTTGTTCGCGTGCATGCGGTAGATCTTGCCGATGCGCTCCTTCTTGCCCTTGACGGAGTTCAGCACCGAGGTGCCGGACTCCAGGCGGCCGGAGTACACGCGGACGAAGGTGAGCTTGCCCAGGTGCGGGTCCGACATGATCTTGAACGCGAGCGCGGCGAGCGGCTCGTCGTCCGAGGCCTGGCGGACGATCTTCTCGTCGGGGTTGTTCGGCTTGGTGCCCTCGATGCCCTCGATGTCGAGGGGCGACGGCAGGTACTTCACCACCGCGTCGAGCAGGGGCTGGACGCCCTTGTTCTTGAACGCCGAGCCGCAGAAGATCGGGGTGAAGTCCGAGTTCAGCGTGCCCTTGCGGATCGCGGCGACGATCAGCTCCTCGGGGATGTCCTCACCCTCCAGGGCGAGCTCCATCACCTCGTCGCTGACGTTCGACACGGTGTCGATCAGGGCCTCGCGGTACTCCGCGGCCTGCTCGGCGAGGTCGGCCGGGATGTCGACGGTGTCGTACATCTCGCCCTTGGGCGCGTCGGCCGAGTAGACCAGGGCCTTCATCTTCACCAGGTCGACGACGCCGGTGAAGTCACCCTCGGCGCCGATCGGCAGCTGCATGACCAGCGGGGTGGCGCCGAGGCGGTCCACGATGGTCTGCACGCAGAAGAAGAAGTTGGCGCCCGTGCGGTCCAGCTTGTTGATGAAGCAGATCCGCGGGACGCCGTACCGGTCGGCCTGCCGCCACACGGTCTCGGACTGGGGCTCGACACCGGCGACGCCGTCGAACACCGTCACGCCACCGTCGAGCACGCGCAGCGAGCGCTCCACCTCGACGGTGAAGTCGACGTGGCCCGGGGTGTCGATGATGTTGATGGTGTTGTCGACACCGTCGAGGGTCCAGTGACAGGTCGTCGCGGCCGACGTGATGGTGATGCCGCGCTCCTGCTCCTGCTCCATCCAGTCCATCGTGGCAGCGCCGTCGTGGACCTCACCGATCTTGTACGAGACACCCGTGTAGAACAGGATCCGCTCGGTGGTGGTGGTCTTGCCCGCGTCGATGTGCGCCATGATCCCGATGTTGCGGACCTTGGCGAGGTCAAGGGAGGTTGCAGCCATGGTGGCTCGTTCTCTCTCTGTCTAGTGACGGGGTTCGGACTACCAGCGGTAGTGCGCGAAGGCCTTGTTGGACTCGGCCATCTTGTGGGTGTCCTCGCGACGCTTCACGGAAGCGCCCAGGCCGTTGCTGGCGTCGAGGATCTCGTTGAGCAGACGCTCGGTCATGGTCTTCTCGCGACGGGCGCGGGAGTAGCCGACCAGCCAGCGCAGCGCCAGGGTGTTGGCGCGGCCCGGACGGACCTCGACCGGCACCTGGTAGGTGGCGCCGCCGACGCGGCGGGACTTGACCTCGAGGGTCGGCTTGACGTTCTCCAGCGCGCGCTTGAGCGCGATCACCGGGTCGGCACTGGTCTTCTCGCGGACGCCCTCGAGGGCGCCGTAGACGATCCGCTCGGCGGTGGAGCGCTTGCCGTGCAGCAGGATCTTGTTGACCAGCGAGGTCACCAGCGGGGAGCCGTAGACCGGGTCGATGATGACCGGGCGCTTCGGGGCGGGGCCCTTACGAGGCATTCTTACTTCTCCTTCTTGGCGCCGTAGCGGCTGCGGGCCTGCTTGCGGTTCTTGACAGCCTGGGTGTCAAGAGCGCCGCGGATGATCTTGTAACGCACACCCGGCAGGTCCTTCACGCGACCGCCACGCACGAGCACGATGGAGTGCTCCTGCAGGTTGTGGCCCTCGCCCGGAATGTAAGCGGTGACCTCGATCCCGCTGGTGAGGCGCACACGGGCGACCTTGCGGAGAGCCGAGTTCGGCTTCTTCGGGGTGGTCGTGTACACACGCGTGCAGACACCGCGGCGCTGGGGCGATGCCTCAAGCGCGGGGGTCTTGGTCTTCTGGACCTTGTCCTGCCGGCCCTTTCGGACCAGCTGCTGGATCGTAGGCACCGTTTCTCCGTTTTCTGTGTGCCAAGGCTCGGTGGAACTAACCTGCGGTGTGGCCCCGCACTCTCCGACCCACGCGGTCGGGTGTGTTGGGCCTTCTTCGGGGAAGAATCGCGGAATCCCATGAGCTGCGCTGCGGCTACGGCGCACACCGAGCGGGTGGAGTCTCCGCTGCGGCGGCCGATCTGCTGGCACGCACAAGGACCCGGGCACACCCCAGGCACAAGGTCAGAGCGTACCTAGCGCACAGGCGGCGGTCAAAACAAATGGAGTGCGCCCGGTTGCGCGGGCCCGTAGATCAGTCCACGGCCGCCAGCGGCGGGCCGTCGGCGCGCAGCCGGTGGCGGCGTCCGGCGCGGCGCCCGGCGGACGGGGTGCCGGCGTGGTCGGAGGCGAACGCCGGGACGACCAGCAGCAGCGCGGCCAGCGCGTACAGCGCGGTCCACACCACCCAGCCGCCCGGGGGCAGCCAGTGCGCGTGCCGGTTGAACAGCGAGCCGCCGGTGCCGACCACGAAGCGGCGCAGCGTCCAGTAGAAGGCCGCCAGGTTGGCCAGGGCCAGCGGGAGCACCACCGTCGCGGTGAGCCGGCGCCAGGGCAGCGCGGGGCCGCCGGAGGCCGTCCGGTCGGCCAGCACGGCGCCGCACAGCAGCGGCAGGCCGACCGCGAAGGGCATCAGGTAGCGGCCCTGCCAGACCGGGCCGAGGTGGTACTGGGCGGCCTGGGCGAGCGGTGGGGCGAGCACGATGCCGAGCGCGACCAGGACCGCCGAGAGGGCGTCCCGGCGGCGGCCCAGCACCACCGTCAGCACCGCGAGCAGGCCGATCGCCGCGGTCCACACCACCCAGGTGAAGACCGTCGGCTTGGTGTCCAGCCAGCCGAACCAGCCGATCATCTGGTGGATGTAGTCCATGCTGTTGCCGAACGCGTCCTTGGCCGCGACGGCGGGCGAGTTGTACCAGGGCGGGAGCGTGATCACCGAGTGGTCCGGGTGGCTGCGGGACCAGAGCAGCGCCCCGACCGAGGCGGTCCCGAGCAGCACCGTCCAGCCCCACAGCGCCTTGCGGCGCAGCAGCGGGCGCAGCGCCCCGCGGCGGTGCACCAGCAGGCCGACGACGGCCGCGCCGGCGAACCAGAGCAGGCCCAGCGGACGGATGTTGATCAGCACCAGGCCGCCGATGCCGAGCCGGGCCAGCCGGCGGTTGAGCAGCAGCGGGTCGGGCGAGCGCAGCATCGCCAGCATCGCCGACCAGACCAGGATGCCCGCCGCGATCTCGCCGCCGCTGGGGTTGACCATGCCGGCCAGGAACAGCGCCGTCGGGGTCGCGGCGACCAGCAGGCCGGTCATCGCGGGCCGTCGGCTGCGCCACTCCGCGGCGGTGACCATCGCGCTGGCCAGCAGGGCGGCGCAGAGCACCGCCGACAGCAGGCGCATCAGGTAGAGCGCGGTCGGGCCGTCGGTGACCAGGCTGGGCAGTCCGGCGTACAGGTAGTAGGCCGGGTGGTAGCGGCCGGCCGCGGTGGTGACCTGGACGGTCGGGCCGCCGGAGCCGATCTTCGGGGCGCAGCTCGCCGGGACGGCGGGCTGCCAGCTGTAGCACTCGTGCTCGTGCGGCAGTTGGGCGTACCAGCCGGGCAGTTGGACGCCGGTCTCGGCGAACTCCGAGTCCACCCCGGCGACGGTGTGCTCGACCATCACCTCGGGGCCGCCGAACTGGCCGCGGGCGACCGCGGCGGCCCGGATGAAGTGCGCGTGCTCGTCCGGGGAGGCGGCCAGCGGGGTGGCCGCGGCCCAGGCCCCGGCGAGGGCGAGGAACACCGCGAAGGAGCACAGCCACAGGCGGCGGCGGGTGCGGACGGCCCGGTCGGCCAGCCGGGTCAGCCCGGCGGCGAGGCGGCTGGGCCTCACCGGATGTAGCTCAGCCACGACTGGTCACCCTCCGCGGAGCAGGTGTGGCCGGGCGCGAACTTCGGGCAGCTGCCGTCCAGTTTGCGCACGGTGTGGGAGACCCACGGCAGCACCCGGTAGGTGCCGTCCTGGGCAGGCATGTAGCGGTCCGCCATCGAGGAGGAGACGGTGCCGAGCAGGAGCAGCAGCCCGACCAGGGCGCCGGCCACCGCGCCGGTGCGGCCGACCGGGCCGAACAGCGCGGCCGGGTCGGTGTCGCCGGCGGTGTTCCGCCGCTCGGCCAGCCGCTTGGTGACCAGGTGCACGGTCAGCGCGCACACCACCATGCCGCAGTACAGCAGTTGGTTGTTGGTGCGGGTGTACAGCTGCACGGTCTGGGTGGAGTACATGTGCGAGGCGATGTACATCCGCATCAGCCAGGCGCTGACGAACATCGCCACGATGGTGACCGGCAGCGGCTGGCGCAGGCCCATCCAGAGCACCAGGCCCAGGCAGACGAAGGTGACCACCGCGAACAGGCCGACGCCGCCGTACTCGCCGAGCGGCGGCCAGTCGCCGACGTTCTTGCCCGGCATGTCGGTGCGCCACATCAGGTAGTAGGCGGGGTCGGTGTAGTTGTCGAACCGGAAGTTCGTGTCCTTGGTGTTCTGGCCCTCGACCAGCATCACGTGCAGGTAGCTCCCGGCCACCACCAGGAACCCGACCAACGAGGCGGCCAGGTAGCCGAGGCCCTTCCACCGGCCGGTGCGCCACGGGAAGTACAGCAGGGCGGCGAGCAGCACGCCGGCCGCGCTCCACAGGAACCAGCCCGAGTAGGTGAGGAACATGACGCCCAGCAGCACGCCGAAGCCGCCGCCGACCGCCAGCAGCAGCGGCCAGCGCTGGTTCCCGCTGCGGCGCAGCGCCACCACCATCGCCACCAGGGTGGGGATCAGCACGGCGAGCACGGTCTGGCTGTACGGCTTGTAGGCGTCGATCAGGGTGAAGGCGGGGGCGACGCCGAAGGCCAGCGCCCGGACCGGGCTGAGCAGCATCCGCCAGGCCAGGTAGGTCAGCGGGCCGAACGCCGCCGCGCCCAGGATCTGGAGGTCCTTGAAGGCGTAGGCGGTGTTGCCGCCGCGGAACCACTCGGCGTAGTAGCCGAGGGTGTAGAGCGGGCCGGGCGGGTACACCGGGGAGCCGGACGGCTGCCCGTTGGCGACCGCGTGCGCCCACTCGACGATCCGGCCGCTGTCGCCGTTCAGGCCGAACATCGGCCAGGGCGTGCCGAGCAGCGCCACCACGGCGCCCGCGGCGACGAAGCCGCTGGCCAGGCCGACCACGGCGGCCGCGGCGAACCGGGTGACCAGGTCGAAGTGCCGGCCGCGGCGGAACCGGGCGGCCAGCAGCACCGCGGCGATGCACAGCAGGCCCAGCAGGGCGAACCGGAACTGGATCGCGGCCAGGCCGCTGACCTGCGCGATCCGGTCCAGCGGGTTGAGCTTGAAGCGGTGCGCCAGGTACGGGAGGACCAGCGCGGCGGCGAAGGCCACCGCCGCCTCCGCGGCCAGCAGCGCCGGCGGGGAACCCAGCAGCCGGGCCCATCCGGACCCGCCGCGGCCGCGCGCGCCGCGGTTCTTGTCGGGGCCCGGCACGACGGCAGCCGACCCTTCGGTACTGACAGTCACTGGTTGGCTTCCTCGATCGCTGGTCGACGTCCGGCGCCGCAGAGGGGGCAGCGATCTCGCATCCTACTGGGCGGCCCACGAACGGGGGTTTGCGGGCGCGGACACCGGGGAAGCCGGGCCGGGGGCCACGCGGCGCGGCGCGGCGCGGGCGCGCACCGGACGCGGCGGGGCACCGGCCGGATGCGGCCGGGCCCGGACCGGGCGGCCCCGGACCGGACGGCCCCGGCTCAGGCCGAGACGAGGGCCAGCAGGAGGAAGAGCACCCAACCGGCCACCGACAGCCAGCCCAGGACCAGGCCGAGCACCGCCAGGCCGTCGCCGTCCTCGCGGGTGACGCGCATCCGGTTGCGGGCCATGTGGCCGGTGATCACGGCGGGCAGCCCGGTGACGCCGAAGGTGAGCACGGTCAGGCAGCCGAGCGTCGCGGAGGCCACCGCCAGGCCGTTGTTGCGGGCGGGGGCCGGCGGCGGCAGGTAGGCCGGCATGAAGGTCGGCGGCACCACCGGGACGGGCGCGCCGAAGGGCTGCACCATCGGCCCGGACGGCAGGTCGGCCACCAGCGAGGCCAACTGCCCGTAGGTGGCGGCCTGGTGGGCCGCGGACATCCGGTGCTCGTACTCGGCGGCGGTCAGCCGGCCCTCGGAGAAGGCCGCCTTCAGCACGTCGATGGTGCGTTCCCGGTCGGAGTTGGCGGCCCGCATCGCGGACTGCGGCGTCGGCACCGGCTGCCAGGGCTGCTGCCCGTACGGCACCGGCGACCCCCACTGACCTGCCACCGCGGCCTCCTCCCGTTCCCCGTGCTGCGCGTGCGCTCCCAGCATGCAGGACGAACGGAGGGCCCGGGTAGTTGCCGGTCCCGGCGGGGAAGGGATGGCGTACCGCCGAACGGGGGATGTGCGGGTAAAGGAATGATCATAGGGTCACGTCAGGCCCGCCCTCGGCCGTCGCCCCGCCCGCCCGGGCACCCGGCCGGAACCCGTCGGAAAAAAATCCGTCCGGACCGCGGGACCCGTCCGGACCGCCCTCGACCAGGAGGCCACCCGCCATGGAGGCGACCACCCCGCCGCCCGCCGTCTCGATCCGCGACCTGTGGAAGCGCTTCGGCGCGCAGACCGCCGTCGCCGGGCTGAGCCTGGACCTGCCCGCCGGGTCGTTCATCGGCCTGGTCGGCCCGAACGGGGCCGGCAAGACCACCACGCTGTCGATGGTCACCGGGCTGCTGCGGCCCGACCGGGGCACGGTGCTGGTGCACGGCGCGGACGTGTGGCGGGACCCGGTCGCGGTGAAGGCCAGGATCGGCATCCTGCCCGAGGGGCTGCGGATGTTCGAGCGGCTCAGCGGGCGCGAGCTGCTGCGGTTCAACGGCCGGCTGCGCGGGCTGGACGGCCCGGAGACCGACCGGCGGGCCGAGGAGCTGCTGGCGGTGCTCGACCTGACCGGCGCCGCCGACAAGCTGGTGGCCGACTACTCCACCGGCATGCGCAAGAAGATCGGCCTGGCCGCCGCGCTGCTGCACAACCCGGACGTGCTGTTCCTGGACGAGCCGTTCGAGGGCGTCGACCCGGTCTCCGCGCAGACCATCCGCGGCGTGCTCACCCGGTACGCCGCCTCCGGGTCGACGGTGGTGTTCTCCAGCCACGTGATGGAACTGGTCGAGTCGCTGTGCGACTGGGTCGCGGTGGTGAACGCCGGGCAGGTGGTCGCCGCCGGGCCGCTGGACGGGGTGCGCGGCGGGACGTCGCTGCACCAGGCGTTCCTCGGGCTGGTCGGCGTCCGCGAGGACGACGGGCAGGCGCTCGACTGGTTGGGCGGGGGCCACCGGTGAGCACCGCCACCACCGCCACCGCCGCCGGGGACCGCGCCGCCGTCCGGGCCCTCGTCGCGCTCAAGCTCCGGCTGCTGCGGAACGGGCTGCGGCGCACGCCCGGGCTGGCCGCCGGGTACGTCCTCGGCCTGGTCGTCGGGCTGCTGTTCGGGCTGGGCGCCGCCACCGGGCTGGCCGTGCTGCACGGCCGGGCGGGGGCGGCCGACGCGGCCGCGGTGCTGGTCGCCGGGCTGACGGCGTCCTGGGCGGCGATGCCGCTGTTCTTCTTCTCCAGCGACGAGAGCGCCGACCCGACCCGGCTGACCATGCTGCCGCTGCGGCCGGCCGTGCTGCTGCGCGGCACCCTGCTGGGCGGCCTGGTCGGGCCGGGGCCGCTGGTCAGCCTGCTGCTGCTGGCCGGCGCCGCGGTGGCGGCCGGGCGGGGCGCGGCCTCGGCGGTGGTGGCGGTGCTCGCGGTGCCGCTGACCCTGCTGGTGCTGGTCGCGCTGATCCGGGCGGTCGGGGCGGCCAACGCCCGGATGCTGTCCAGCCGGCGCGGCAAGGACTTCGCCGTCTTCGGCGGCCTGCTGTTCGCGGTGCTGGCGCAGGGCGGCAACCTCGCCCTGCAGAGCTCGCTGAACGGCTCCGGCCCGGGCGTCGACCTGTCGGTGCTGCACCCGTACGCCTCGGTGGTGCGGTGGCTCCCGCCGGTCGCGGCGATCGACGCGGTGCGCTCGGCCGGGGAGGGCGCCTACCCGGTCGCGGCCGGGCAGCTGCTGCTGACCGCGGCCCTGCTGGCCGGGCTGCTGCGCTGGTGGCTGCGGAGCCTGCGGGACCTGATGGTCAGCGGCGACTCCTCGACCCTGCTGGAGCGCTCGCCCACCGCCTCGGCCCGGGCGGCGGGCCGGTGGCGGCTGCTGCCCCCCGGCCGGGTCGGCGCGGTCGCCCAGCGGCAGCTGCGGTACGCCTGGCGGGAGCCGCGGGCGAAGGCCGCGGTGTTCACCGGCATCGGGATGACCGCGGTCTTCTCGGTGCTGTCGGTGGTGCAGGGCTGGGGCTCGGTGTACGTGATCGCGGTCGGCGGGCTGATGCTCGGCCTGCAGGCCGGCAACCTGTTCGGCATGGACGGCTCCGGCTTCTGGATGATCGCCGCCACCCTCGCCACCCGGCGGGACGCTCGGGACGAGCTGCGCGGCCGGGCGCTGGCGGTCCTGGCGTACGCGATGCCGGTGCTGCTGCTGTTCGGCCCGCCGGTGGCCGCCCTCACCGGCGACTGGAGCGACCTGGCCCCGGCGCTCGGGCTGGCACTGGCCGTGCTCGGCACCGCGGTCGGCCTGGGCTGCGTGATCAGCGTCCGCGCCCCGTACGCGCTGCCCGCCGACGGCAACCCGATGCGCAACGCGGCACCCGGCCAGAACGGCGCGGTGCTGCTCAACGCCTTCGGCTCGATGATCGGCGTGGCGGTGCTCTGCCTGCCGCTCGGCACGCTGCTCGCCCTCCTGCTGCACGGCCACCACCCGGCCTGGCCGGTGCTGCCGGTCGGCGTGCTGTACGGGACGGGCCTGGCCCTGCTGGGCGTCCGGCTGGCCTCGGGGCGGCTGGTGGAGCGGGCGCCGGAGATCCTCGCCAGGGTGATCGAGCGGTGACGGCCCGCCGCCCGGTGTCGCCGCGGGACCGCCGTGGGGCCCGGTGGTCCGCGTCGGCGGCCGCGGTGCTGCTCGCGGTGGCGGGCTGGTCGCTGCTGTCCGCGCTGCCGGACGCCCGGGGCCGAGCAGCGGGCGTTCGCCGCCGCGCCGCGCTGCCCGGCCCCGGGCGGCGGGGACTGCGTCCTGGACACCCCGCTGACCGTCGTCGGCAAGGACCACCGGGCCGGGAAGGGCGAGACCTGGCGGCTGCGGCTGGCCGGCGCCGACGGCGCCGCCCACCGGCCCGAACTGCCGGACGGGGACTCGCTGTTCAAGGCGCCGGACGGCTCCGCGGTCACCGCCGAGTTCTGGCACGGCGCCCTGGTCGCGCTCCGGCTGGACGGCGTGCGCCAGGAGACCGCGGCCACCCCGTCCGGCCTCCACCGCCTCCCGCTGGGCCTGGGCCTGGCCGCCGCGGCGGCGGCTGCCGCCGCGCTGTGGCAGGCGCTCTGGCTGGGCCGGTGGTCCCGGCACAACCCACTGCGCCGGCCCTGGCAGCTGCGGGCGGTCCGGGAGGCCGCGATCGCGCTGGCCGCGGCCGGCGGGCTGGCCGGGGCCGTCGACGCACCCGGCACCCCGGCCCTGGCGGTCCTGTCGGTCCTCGGCGCGCCGGTACTGCTGGCGGCGGGCGCGCGGACGGTGCTGCTGCGCCGTCGCGACCGCTCCTGCCTGGTCGACGTCCCGGCCGTGCCGCCCCCGGGCCGGGTCAGCGTCCCGGGGGCGGTGTCCGGCCCCGGCGCTCCCCCGCGCACGCTCGGACACCTCTTCCTGGTCGCCGACCGCGGCACGCTGTCCACCGCCCTGGACGGCGGGCTGGCAGCACGCCCGTACCCGGCCCCTCTGGTGGTCGAACGGGTCCGCCGCCCGTTCCGGGACGACCCGGTCACGGGCACCGGCCGGAGACCGCTGACCGTCGAGTGCCGGGAAGCCGACTCCGGCGCCCCGGTCCTCCTCGCCCTGGACGCCCCCGACGCGCCCGCGCTGCTGGCCGCCCTGCGCGCGTGACGCCGCCGGTCGGAGCCCGCCGGCCCGCCGGAGCTCCGCGCCGCCGCCGGCCGTGCACGGGACCCGCGGCCGGGACGCGCCCCGGCGGTGGACCGCCCGCAGCCACGGCCCCACCGCTCCCGGGCTCCCGGTCCTGGCCCTCCGGCATCATGGAGGGGTCCCCTCCCTCGTAGGAAGCAGGAACCGCCGTGGCCAGCACCGATCAGCCCGTGGACGAGCTGGTGGCGGAGGCGGTGGCCCGGGTGGCGGGGGCGCCGGCCGGGGGGCTGGAGTACGTGGTGGACGGGGCGGCGTCGCTGCTGGCGGCGTCGGCGGAGCGGTGGCCGGGGGTGAGCCGGGCGCTGCTGGGGGCCGCCGAGCGGGCGGTGGGCCGCTGCTGGGCGGCCGGGTGGCAGCCGGCCGACCTGGTGCGGGTGGCGCGGCGGGAGCTGGGCCCGGTGCAGGTCGCGCTGGCGGTGGACCTGATCGCGGCGGAGGGCCGGCGGCACCCGGCGGCGGCGCTGGACCGGCGCTGGCGCGAGCAGTTGCGGGAGCTGGAGGCCCACCCGTGGTGGCCGTCCGACGAGGCGTACCTGCCGGAGTTCGCGGCCCGGCACCGGCTGGACCGGTTCGCGCTGGCGACGGCGGCGCTGGAGCTGCTGCGGGTCTGGGCGCTGCTGCCGCCGGTGCAGCCGGTGGGTCCGGGGCCCGGGCAGTCGGCCCCGCGGGCGGGCGCGCCGCGCGCGGACGAGCCGCGGATGCTGGGGCGGATCAGGGCGCTGCTGGCGAAGGCCGAGTCGACCGGGTTCCCGGACGAGGCGGAGGCGCTGACCGCGAAGGCGCAGGAGCTGATGGCCCGCCACTCGATCGATGAGGCGCTGCTGGCGGCGGGCGGCGGCCGGTCGGCGGACGACCCGGCGGCGGTCCGGATCGGGGTGGACAACCCGTACGAGGGCCCCAAGACGATGCTGCTGGACGCGGTGGCGGCGGCGAACCGGTGCCGGGTGGTGTGGGCGAAGGAGTTCGGGTTCTGCACGGTGGTCGGCTTCGACGCCGACCTGGACGCGGTGGAGCTGCTGTACACCTCGCTGCTGGTGCAGGCGACGGCGGCGATGCACCGGGCGGGCAGCCGCAAGCACAAGGACGGCGCGGCCCGGACCAAGGCGTTCCGGCAGTCCTTCCTGGTGGCGTACGCGGCCCGGATCCGGGAGCGGCTGGCCGAGGCCACCGAGCGGGCCACCGCGCAGGCCGACGAGGACGTCGCGGCCGGGCGCACGGCCGGGCACCCGGACGGCGCCGACCCGGACCGCGCGCCGCTGCCGGCCGTCCCGGACGGCGGTCTGCTGCCGGTACTGGCGGCCCGGGCGGAGGCCGTCGACGACGCGGTGGGCAAGATGTTCCCCAAACTGGTGTCGCAGCGGGTGCGGGTGAGCGACGGCGAGGGCTGGGTCGAGGGCCGGGCCGCCGCCGACCGGGCTTCCCTGCACCGCGGTTCGGGGCGCATCGCGCGCTGACCGGCCGGCGGCACCCCGTGACGGGGGAGGACCGATGGATTTCACCGACCGGGTGCGCGGCGCGCTGCTCGGGGGCGCGCTGGGCGACGCCCTGGGCTGGCCGATCGAGTTCCAGCGGCTGGAGCGGATTCGGGAGCGGTTCGGGCCGGACGGCCTGACCGACCTGGCGGACGCCGGGCTCGGCGGGCAGGTCACCGACGACACCCAGATGACCCTGTTCACCGCGGAGGGCCTGCTGCGCGGCGGCCGCCCGGAGGACCTGCACGCCGCCTACCGGCGCTGGTTCCTCACCCAGCGGCTGCCCGGGCCGGGGCGCGACCCCGACGGCTGGCTGGCCGCCCAGGACTTCCTGTACGCCTCCCGGGCCCCGGGCAACGCCTGCACCACCGGGGTGGCCGCCGCCTACCGGCCGGCCGCCCCGTTCGGCCAGGACGGCCCGGTCAACCCGGGCTCCAAGGGCTGCGGGACGGTGATGCGCTCGGCCCCGTTCGGCCTGCTCGGACTGGGCCCGGAGGAGGCGTTCCGGCAGGCCGCGGTGGCCGCGCAGCTGACCCACGGCCACCCCACCGGCTACCTCGCGGCGGGCGCGTTCGCGGCCCTGGTCGACCGGGTCGCCGCCGGGACGCCGCTGCGCCCGGCCGTGGACGCGGTGCTCGCCCAGCTGGACGCGCACCGGCTGGGCGCGGAGACCGGCGACGCGCTGCGCCGGGCCGTCCGGATCGCCGCGGAGGGCCCGGGCACGGCGGAGGCCGTGGAGCGGGTCGGGCTGGGCTGGATCGCCGAGGAGTGCCTGGCCGTCGCCGTGTACGCGGCGCTGGCCGGGCCGGACGCCCGCACCGCCCTGGTGCTGTCGGTCAACCACTCCGGCGACAGCGACTCCACCGGCGCGGTCTGCGGCAACCTGGTCGGCGCCCTGCACGGGCGGTCCGGCCTGCCCGCCGACTGGTGCGCCCTGGTGGAGGGCCGCGAGGTGGTCCTCCAGGTCGCCGACGACCTCGTCACCGCCGCCGCGGTCGCCGCCACCGGCGGCGACCGGTCGGCCCTGGACGCCCGCTACCCGCGGCCCGCGACGGCGCCCGGACCCGCCGCCGGGCCCGCCTCCGTTGCCACGCCCGCCCCCGCGCCCGTCCCCGCCGCCCCGGGCGGGCCGGAGGGGGCGCGGTTCCGGCCGCGCGGCTGAGCCGCTCCCCGGCGGCGGCCCGGGAGCCCGCGGTTCAGTCCCAGAGCGCCCCGAGGGCCAGCAGTTCGCGGCGGTACTCGATCCGGTCGGTCCACTCGCGCGGCCAGGCGTCCGCGCCGTGCCGGGCCCCGGCGAAGGCGCCGGCCAGGCAGGCCAGCGAGTCGGAGTCGCCGGAGGAGACCGCGGCGCGGCGGACGGCGGCGACCGGGTCGTCGGGCAGCAGCAGGAAGCAGAGCAGGGCGGTGGCGAGGGCCTCCTCGGCGATCCAGCCCGCGCCGGTGCGCCCGCACGGGTCGGCGTCGAGGTCGAGGTCGGGGTCGGCGAGCGCGGCGTCGAGCCGGTCCAGGACGTCCAGGCAGTCGTCCCAGCCGCGGGCGATGAACTGCTCCGGGGTGCCGGTGTGGTCCCGGGCCGCGAGGTCGCCGAGCCAGAACTCGTCGTAGCGGGTGCGCTGCCGGTGCGCGTGGGCGCGCAGCCGGGCCGGGAGTTCGGCCGGTTCGACGCCCTGGGCGAGCCAGCGGACGGTGAACGCGGTGAGTTCGCTGGCGGCCAGTGCGGTGGGGTGGGCGTGGGTGAGGCCGGACTGCAGCTGGGCGGCGCCGGCGACCTGGCGGTCGGTCAGTTCGCGGACCAGGCCGAGCGGGGCGACCCGCATGTTCGCGCCGCAGCCCTTGGAGCCGAGGTCGCCGGCGTCCTGCCAGGGGCGGCCGGTGGAGAGCCGGAAGCAGGAGCGCAGGCAGGTCATGCCGGGGGCGCGGTCGTTGTCCGGGGAGCGCCACCAGTCCACGAACTCCTCGCGCAGCGGGAGTTCGAGGCGCAGCGGGACGAGCGGACCCTCGGCGAGGGCGTCGCGCAGGGCGCGGGCCAGCGCGAGCGTCATCTGGGTGTCGTCGGTGACCACGGCCTTCTCCGGGAGCGGGAGGCGCCGCCAGTCGGCGCTGATCCGCCCGATCTCGTCCAGGTCGAGGAACTCGGTGGGCTTGCCGAGCGCGTCCCCGATCGCCAGTCCCAGCATCGCCCCGGTCGCCCGCTTCACCGTGCGTTCCCCCCTCAGACCTCGACCAGCAGTTCCTCCAGCCCCCGGATCACGTAGCCGGGGCGCCAGTCGGGCTCGCGCCGCAGCGTCAGCCCGGGGGCCTTGCGGAGCAGTGCGCCGTAGGACTCGGTGAGTTCCATTCTGGCGAGCGGGGCGCCGAGGCAGAAGTGGATTCCGGCGCCGAAGCTGAGGTGCGGGTTGTCGGTGCGGCCGAGGTCGAGCCGTTCGGGGTCGGTGAAGCGCTCGGGGTCGTGGTTGGCGGAGCCGAACAGCAGGGCGACCTCGGCGCCGCGCGGGATGTGCGTGCCGGCCACCTCGATGTCGTCCAGCACCCAGCGTTCGAACATCTGCAGCGGGGTGTCGTAGCGCATCAGCTCCTCGACGGCGGTGGGCAGCAGTTCGTCCACCGCGCCGCGCAGCCGGGCGAGTTCGCCGGGGTTGCGGAACAGGGCGAGCCAGCCGTTGCCGGTGGTGTTGACGGTGGCCTCGTGGCCGGCGTTGAGCAGCAGCACGCAGGTGGAGACCACCTCCTGTTCGCTGAGCGACTGCCCGTCCTCGGCGGCCAGGGCCAGCGCGCTGATCAGGTCGGGGCCCGGGTCGGCGCGCCGGCGGCGGATCAACTCCCGCAGGTAGGACGAGAATTCGATGCTGGCGGTGACGGCGCGGCGGGCCGTCTCCGCGCTCGGGTGGAGTTCGAACATGCCGGTGATGTCGGCGGACCAGGGGCGCAGCAGGTGCCGGTCCGGCTCGGGGACGCCCAGCAGCTCGGCGATCACCGCGACCGGCAGCGGTTCGGCGACCCGGGCGATCAGGTCGCCGCCGCCCTCGGCGAGCAGGCCGTCGACGAGTTCGCCGGCCAGCTTGCGGACGGCGGGGCGCAGCGACTCGACCGTGCGCGGGGTGAAGACCTTGGCGACCAGGCGGCGGATTCGGGCGTGGTCGGGGCCCTCCAGGTCCAGCAGGCCGTGGTCGTTGAGGGTGTGGAACGGCTCGTGGGCGGGGTCCGGCGCGGGCCGCCCGAACTCCTCGTGGGTGAACCGGTGCGTGTGGGTGCGGCCGAGCCGCCGGTCCCGCAGCAGCGCGTTGACGTCGGCGTGCCGGGAGACCAGCCACTGGCCGGTCGGCGCGTAGTGGTGGACGGGCGCCCGCTCGCGCAGCGCGGCGTACGCCGGGTAGGGGTGCGCCACGAACGCGGCCGACCACGGGTCGAAGGCGTCGATCGCCATGGGGTCCTCCCTGCTCGTCGGGCCGCCATGCTACGGGCCCCGGCCCGCGCCGCGGCGGGCCGGGCGCCCCGGGCGGGCGGCGGCTCAGAGCCCGGACAGGTCGCCGTCCACCAGGCGGGCCACCAGCGCGGGCAGCGCGGTCGAGATCGGCGTGCGGACCACCTCGTGCGCCTCCGCGTCGTACGGCGTGGGCTCGCCGTTGACCACGATCAGCCGCGCGCCGTGCTCCAGCGCGATCCGCGGCAGCAGCGCCGCCGGGTGCACCTGGAGCGAGCTGCCGACCGCCAGGAACACCTGGCAGTTCCGGGCGATCGTCTCCGCCTGCTCCAGCACCCGCTCGTCCAGCGGCTCGCCGAACATCACGGTGCACGGCCGCAGCACCCCGCCGCAGCGCGCGCAGGCCGGGTCGTCCTCGCCGGCGGCGACCCGCGCCAGCGCCGCCGCCATCGGGCCGGACTCCCCGCAGCCCGCGCACCGCACCCCGGTGGCCGTGCCGTGCAGTTCGAGCACCTTGCGCGGGGAGACGCCGGCCGCCTGGTGCAGCCCGTCCACGTTCTGGGTGAGCACCCGCACCGGGACGCCGGCCCGCTCCAGGTCCGCCAGCGCCCGGTGCCCGGCGTTCGGCCGGGCGCCGATCGCGCCCGCGTCCCGCCGCATCAGCCAGGCCCGGCGCCGCACCTCGGTGCTCGCCAGGTACGGGCCGATCGTGACCAGTTCCTGCGCGCTCGGGTCCCGCTGCCAGAGCCCCTGCGGGCCCCGGT
This sequence comes from Kitasatospora fiedleri, assembly GCF_948472415.1. Lineage (NCBI taxonomy): Bacteria > Bacillati > Actinomycetota > Actinomycetes > Kitasatosporales > Streptomycetaceae > Kitasatospora > Kitasatospora fiedleri. The sequence continues at coordinate 3,224,886 of NZ_OX419519.1, forward strand.
AGTCGGGGATGCCCGAGTCCGTGGAGATGCCCGCCCCCGTCAAGACCGCCACCAGCGGCCGCTTCCCGTTCATGCCCCGGACGGTACGGCCCTCGGCCCGCCGCGGCCAGCGGTTATCACCGGCCGGAACGCCAGCAGGTAGAGCGCCGCGCCGAGCGCCAGGAAGTCCAGCGACGCGCCCGTCGCCAGGGTGCCCAGCAGCACCAGCGCCGGGCTCCACCACGGGACGGTCCGGCGGAGCGCCAGGCGGGCCAGCAGCCCGAGCAGGCCGACGTACAGCAGCAGCGGGACGACGGTGTACACCAGCGGCAGCACGCCCGGCACCGACTGCACCCGGTCGAACAGCGCCGAGCGGGCCGCCCGGTCGGCCGAGACGGCGTTCGCGTACAGGTCGATCCCGGCCTGCGCCAGGCCGGCCGCCACCCCGGCCCAGCCGAGGCCGAGCCAGGCCCGGCCCCACGCCCCGTCCCGGCCGCCCAGCCGCCACAGCTCCGGCAGCCCCGCGCCCAGCAGCGCCAGCCCGGCGAACAGCGCCAGGTGCCCCACCGTCCAGCCGGCGCCCACCCCGCGCGAGCCCGGCAGCAGCCGCACCAGCCCGTACACCGCCATCAGCCCCGCCGCCCAGCCCAGCGCCCGACGTCCCGTCACCATCGCCCCGACCCCCTCGTGAGTGTGCCTTCCCGGCACCCCCACCCTCCCGCGACGCCCGCCGCCGCGCCTCCCCCGCGACGGCGATGCCCGGGCCTCCCTCCCGAGGGGGAGCCCGCCGCCCGCCGCGGCGGCGGGCGGGTCTCACTCCCCCGCCGTGACCGCCCCCGCCTCGTACGCGAAGACCACCGCGTGGACGCGGTCGCGCAGGCCGAGCTTCTGCAGCAGGTTGCTGACGTGGGTCTTCACGGTGTGCTCGCTGACCACCAGTTCGGCGGCGATCTCGGCGTTGGACATGCCCCGGGCGACCAGCCGCAGGGTCTCCGACTCGCGGGCGGTGAGCGACTCCAGCAGGCGCCGCAGCGGCCGGGCGACGGCCGGGGCGGCGCCGGTCTTGCGGGCGGTGACCTCGCCGATCACCCGGCGGGTGACGGACGGGGCGAGCAGCGCCTCGCCGGAGTGGACGACCCGGACGGCGTGGGCGAGGTCGTCGCGGCGGACGTCCTTGAGCAGGAAGCCGCTGGCCCCGGCGTACAGCGCGTCGAAGACGTAGTCGTCGACGTCGAAGGTGGTGAGCATGATGACCCGGCAGCCGGGGTGCTCGGCGCAGACCCGGCGGGCGGCCTCCAGGCCGTCCATGACGGGCATCCGGACGTCCAGCAGCAGGACGTCGGGGGCGTGCGCGCGGACGGCCTCCACGGCCTGCCGCCCGTCGCCGGCCTCGGCGACGACCTCGATGTCGGGCTGGGCGTCGAGGATCATGCCGAACCCGGCCCGGACCAGTTCCTGGTCGTCGGCGATCACCACGCGTATGGTCAACTTCCGTCCCTCTCCCAGTTGTTGATCGGCAGCCCTCAGGCGTCGAGCGGCAGCACGGCGGCCACCAGGTAGCCGGGCCCGTCGGGTCGGGGCCCGGTCTCGGCGCTGCCGCCGCAGGCCGCCGCGCGCTCCCGGATGGAGAGCAGGCCGCGCCCGCCGGAGCGCCCGTCGACCCCGGCCGCCGCGCCCGCCCCCGCTCCCGCGCCGTCGTCGACCACCTCGACCGCCAGCAGCGCCCCGTCGCGGACCGCGACCCGGACGCCGACCCGGCGGGCGCCGGCGTGCTTGACCACGTTGGTGAGCGCCTCCTGGACGATCCGGAAGGCCGCCGCCTGCACCTCGGCCGGCCCGGCCTCCTCGATCTCGGCGTCGACCGCCACCCCGGACTCGCGGACCCGCTGCAGCACCTCCGCGAGCTCGGCCAGCCGGGGCTGCGGGGCGAGCGCGGGCGCCGCGCCGCCCTCCTTCAGCACGCCCAGCGAGCGCCGGAGCTGGACCATGGCGTCGCGCCCGGAGTCGGCGATGGCGTCGAACGCGCGGACCGCCCGGTCGGGGTCGCCGCGCACCACCAGCGGCCCGGCCTCGGCCTGCACCACCATCAGCGAGACCGCGTGGGCCAGGATGTCGTGCATCTCGCGGGCGATCCGGGCGCGCTCCTCGGCGACCGCGCGGGCGGCGTCGCTGGCGGCCCGCAGCCCGGCCTGCCGGGCCCGTTCGGCCTCGACGCCGGCCAGCCGGCGCAGCTCCCGCACCAGCGAGCCGAGCACGAAGCTGCCGACCGACACCACCAGGCTGAACAGCATGCCGCCGAAGGAGCGGGTGCCGACCACGTTGCCGACCACCGCGAAGGCCAGCAGCGCGGCGCGCTGCCAGTCCCGGCCGCGGTCGGCGACGGTGTAGACGGCGACCGCCATGGCGACCTGGATCTGCGGCATCGCGAAGTGCGCGACCACCGACAGCGCGCAGGTGGGTACCGCGCAGGCCAGCAGCACCGCCCACGGGGCGCGGCGGCGCCACCACAGCGGCAGCGACCCGGCCAGCGCCAGCGCGTAGGCCCACCACCGCCGTTCGGCCGCGTGCCCGTCGGTGTACACCCCCCAGAGCGAGACGCCGACGGCGAGCGCCAGCAGCGGCCCGTCCACCGCCCAGGCCCGGGCCCGCCCCCAGGCCAGCAGCCCGTCCGTCCGCTTCCCCCACGTCCCCCACGTCCCCCGCGTCCCCCGCGTCCCCATGCCGCGCATCCTCCCGCATCGTCGGCCGGCCGCCGCGCGCGCCTCCCGGCACGGGGCGCCGGGGAGCGCCCCGGGCGAACGCCCCGGGGCGTCACAGCAGCCGCTTGATCTCCCCGCGGGCCCGGTAGAAGCCGCCGGACTCGGACCGGCGCACCTCGGCGACCAGGTACCGCGCCCCGGCGACCCGGACGTCCTTGGGGAACTGCACCCGCAGCGTGGCGTCGTAGCCGGGCGTGACCACCCGGACCCGCAGCCGCCCGCCCTCGGCCACGCACTCCACCTCGACGCCCCCGGCGCCCGCCACCGCGCCGGCGCTGACGGTCTCCAGCTCGGCGCCGGCCGCGACCCGCTCGACGCCCGCGCCGCTCACCTCGGCGGTGGCCGGCAGGGTGCCCTGCTCGGCGGCCCGCACGGCGCCCTGGGAGGCGTCCAGGCAGGCCAGCGAACCGTCGGTGGTGACCAGGTACAGCCGCCCGTCGCGGTACTGCATGCTGTACGCCGAGCCGCAGCCGGTGCCCAGCTTCCACAGCCGGGTGCCGTCGGCGGCGAAGCAGTAGACGGACGAGTGGTTGTCGCCCGCGAACACGAACTCCCCGTCCGGGGAGGCCGCGCAGGAGAACACCGCGGCGTCGCACCGGTACGCGGCGGTCTCCGCGCCGTCGGACTTGCGCAGCCGGTGCACCCAGCCCTGCGAGGTGCCGGCGAACACCTCGTCCCGCTCCTGCCAGCCGAACAGCACCGAGCCCTTGGTGCGGGTGTGCCAGAGCTGGTCGCCGCCGCGCTTGGCGTACCGGGCCACGCCCGCCGACCAGCCGTGGTAGACCGACTCGGCGTCGCAGCGCACCATCCAGCCGGAGGAGCCCTGGGCGTTGCGCCGCCACTGGAACTCGTCCTCGTGGTCGACGGTGGTCAGCCCGCCGCGCTCGTCGGCGACGCCGAGCACGCCGTCGTGGATGTCCAGCCAGTAGATGTCCACGTCCTGGGCGATCTCGTACGCCACCCGCGGCACCTTCCCGCCGAGGTCGTACACCTTGCCGTCGTCGCAGCCCGCGTAGATCCACCAGTCGTCGGCGACGATGCACTTGACGCCGTCGGGCAGGCCGAACCGGCCGGTGACCCGGCCGTCCGTGGTCAGCGTGTAGACGTCGCCCTGCTCGTTGCCGACCCAGGCGTGCTCCTCGCCGACGTACACCCCGAACGCGGGCGAGCCGGAGCGGAAGCGCCACAGCAGCGGGGCCTGGCGGGCGGTGGAGCGGGTCGAGGTGATCTGCCGGCGGGTCACCGACCGGCGCTGGCGCACGCCCCGCACGGCCGGGGCGTAGCCCTTGCGGACCTTCTCGCCGATCTTCCTGGCGGCCTGCGCGGCGGCCTTCTCGGCGCTCGCGCAGACCGTGGTCCTGGTGGTGCCCGGCTCGCCGATCCGGCCGTAGCGGATGGTCAACTCGGCTTCCTTGACCGTGACTTCGTAGAACTTGTGGGCACTCCCCTCGTCCTCGGAGAGCTCCAGGTAGGTCACCTGCGGGTCGGCGGAAACGGTGGCGGACATGGCCGACGCCCCTTTCGGGCACGGAGTTCGGGAGGGGTGCCGGCGGGGCCTGCGCCCTCCGTCCGACACCCTCAATCTACGTCCCGGCACCGACAGTTGGCGATCAGCCGGTGGCGACCTTCACGCCGCCGGTGTCCGCCCGGGCGACCAGCGCGTGCCCGGCCCCGGCCTGCGAGGGGACGCTCACCTCGGTGCCGCCGGTCGAGGCGTGCGCGTCCACCGTGTACGCCTCCCCGGCGGGCACCGTCAGCTCCACCCCGCCGGTCCCGGTGCGCAGTTCGGCCCGGGTCGGCGCCGCCGCGAACCGGGCGCTGACGCCGCCCGTCCCGGCCTCCAGCGTGACGTTCGCACCGCGCAGCCCGGTCGCCTCCACGCCGCCGGTGACGGTCCGCGCGGTGATGTCGCCGCTCAGGTCGCGCAGCGTGATGCCGCCGGTGGTCTCCTTCAGCCGCAGCACCGTCCCGGCCGGCACCCGCACCTGGTAGCCGATCCCGCACTGCGAGCAGGAGTACGTCAGCTTCAGCACCCCGCCGCTCAGCTCGTGGCCGGCCCGCGGCTCCTCGTCCTGCCAGGTGCGCTTCTCCACCACCTGCACCGGCCCGTCCCCGGCCCGCACCTCGATGCCGCCGACCTCCCCGGTCACCTCCAACGCGGTGACCTGCCCGGGCACCTCGTACGACACCGTCTTGCGCTGCTCGTCCCACGGCCCGCACCCGACCGCCCCGACCGCCAGCAGCCCCACGACCGCCGCCGCCCCCACGAACCGCTTCACCGCGGCCTCCTCTCGACGACCACCAGTCTCCCGGCCCGCCGCCCCCGGCCGCCTCCCTCCGGAGAGTGGTTCCGGCGCCTCCTCCCCCGGGGGATGTCCCCTAGGCCCTGTCCGGCCGATCTTGCCGGGCGCGCGACGCCGGATCATCCCGCCTGGCAGCACCGGCGAAACACCCGAGTACACCCAGTACGAGGGCGTTCCGCCGGCACTCCCAGCCGGGCGCCCGACGCCGCGCGCCGATCCGACAAGACCGACCGGACAGGGCCTAGTGGACGCCGGGAACGCCGCAGGGCGGCCACCCCGAGTGGGGTGACCGCCCTGCGATCGGGACCGGAGGATCAGCCGGTGTACGGGCCGTAGTCGTAGTCGTCCAGCGGGACGGCCTGACCGGAGCCCGCGCCGAACGGCGACAGGTCGTAGTCGTCGTAGCCGACGGCCGAGTACATCGCGGCCTTGGCCTCCTCGGTCGGCTCGACCCGGATGTTGCGGTAGCGGGGCAGACCCGTACCGGCCGGGATGAGCTTGCCGAGGATGACGTTCTCCTTGAGGCCCAGCAGCGGGTCCGACTTGGCGTGGATCGCCGCGTCGGTGAGCACCCGGGTCGTCTCCTGGAAGGAGGCGGCCGACAGCCAGGACTCGGTGGCCAGCGAGGCCTTGGTGATGCCCATCAGCTGCGGGCGGCCGGAGGCGGGGTGGCCGCCCTCGGAGACCACCCGGCGGTTCTCCTGCTCGAAGCGGCCGCGCTCGACCAGCTCGCCCGGCAGCAGCTCCGCGTCGCCCGACTCGATGATCGTCACGCGGCGGAGCATCTGCCGGATGATGATCTCGATGTGCTTGTCGTGGATCGACACGCCCTGCGAGTTGTAGACCTTCTGGACCTCGGCGACCAGGTGGATCTGGACGGCCCGCTGGCCCATGATGCGCAGCACGTCGTGCGGGTTGGTGGCGCCGACGGTCAGCTTCTGGCCGACCTCGACCGCCTCGCCCTCGCTGACCAGCAGCTTGACGCGCTTGGAGACCGGGTAGGCGATCTCGTCCGAGCCGTCGTCGGGGGTGACGACGACCTTGCGGGTCTTCTCGGTGTCCTCGATCCGGACGCGGCCCTGCGCCTCCGAGATCGGGGCCACACCCTTGGGGGTGCGGGCCTCGAAGAGCTCGACGACACGCGGCAGACCCTGGGTGATGTCGTCACCGGCCACACCACCGGTGTGGAAGGTGCGCATGGTCAGCTGGGTGCCGGGCTCACCGATGGACTGGGCGGCGATGATGCCGACCGCCTCACCGATGTCGACCAGCTTGCCGGTGGCCAGCGAGCGGCCGTAGCAGAAGGCACAGGTGCCGACCGCGGACTCGCAGGTCAGGATCGAGCGGACCTTGACCGAGCTCACGCCGTGCCGGATCAGCTCGTCCATCAGGACGTCGCCGAGGTCGGTGTTGGCGGTGGCGATCAGCTTGCCGTCGACGGTGATGTCCTCGGCGAGCATGCGGGCGTAGACGCTGGTCTCGACGTCGTCGGCCTTGCGCAGCACGCCGTCCGCGCCGACCGAGCCGATCGACAGCTTGAGGCCGCGCTCGGTGCCGCAGTCCTCCTCGCGGATGATCACGTCCTGCGAGACGTCCACCAGACGACGGGTCAGGTAGCCCGAGTCGGCGGTGCGCAGCGCGGTGTCGGCCAGACCCTTACGGGCACCGTGGGTGGAGATGAAGTACTCCAGCACGGACAGGCCCTCACGGAACGAGGCCTTGATCGGACGCGCGATGGTCTCGTTCTTCGCGTTCGACACCAGACCGCGCATACCGGCGATCTGACGCATCTGCATCATGTTTCCGCGCGCGCCCGAGTCGACCATCATGAAGATGGGGTTCGTCTTCGGGAAGTTCGCGGCCATCGCGTCGGCGACCTCGTTGGTCGCGCGGGTCCAGATGCCGACCAGCTCGGACTTGCGCTCGTTGTCGGTGATCAGACCGCGCTCGTACTGCTTCTGGACCTTCTCCGCCTGCGCCTCGTAGCCCTCCAGGATGGCGGGCTTGCTCGGCGGGACGATGACGTCCGAGATCGAGACGGTGACACCGGAACGGGTCGACCAGTGGAAGCCGGACGCCTTCAGGTTGTCGAGCGTCGCGGCGACGACGACCTTCGGGTAGCGCTCGGCGAGGTCGTTGACGATCGCCGACAGCTGCTTCTTGCCGACCTCGTAGTCGACGAACGGGTAGTCCTCGGGCAGCAGCTCGTTGAAGAGCGCGCGGCCCAGGGTGGTGGTGATCCGGAACGGCTCGCCCTCGGTCCAGGCCGGCTGCCCGTCCTCGTCCACCGGCGGGGTCCAGCCGCGCGGCGGCACGGTGCCGCCGGCCAGGCGCAGGTCGATCGGGGCCTGGACGTCCAGCTCGCGGGCGTCGAAGGCCATGATCGCCTCGGCGGTCGAGGAGAAGGAACGGCCCTTGCCCTTGACCTCCTCGCGGTCCGAGGTGAGGAAGAACAGGCCCAGCACCATGTCCTGGGTCGGCATGGTGACGGGGCGGCCGTCGGCCGGCTTCAGGATGTTGTTCGAGGACAGCATCAGGATGCGGGCCTCGGCCTGCGCCTCCGCGGACAGCGGCAGGTGCACGGCCATCTGGTCGCCGTCGAAGTCCGCGTTGAACGCGGTGCAGACGAGCGGGTGGATCTGGATGGCCTTGCCCTCGACCAGCTGCGGCTCGAAGGCCTGGATGCCGAGGCGGTGCAGGGTGGGCGCGCGGTTCAGCAGCACCGGGTGCTCGGCGATGACCTCTTCGAGGACGTCCCACACCACGGGGCGGGCGCGCTCGACCATGCGCTTGGCCGACTTGATGTTCTGCGCGTGGTTCAGGTCGACCAGGCGCTTCATCACGAACGGCTTGAAGAGCTCCAGCGCCATGGCCTTGGGCAGGCCGCACTGGTGCAGCTTGAGCTGCGGGCCGACGACGATGACCGAACGGGCCGAGTAGTCGACACGCTTGCCGAGCAGGTTCTGCCGGAAGCGGCCCTGCTTGCCCTTGAGCATGTCGGACAGCGACTTCAGCGGACGGTTGCCGGGGCCCGTGACCGGGCGGCCGCGGCGGCCGTTGTCGAAGAGCGCGTCGACGGCCTCCTGGAGCATGCGCTTCTCGTTGTTCACGATGATCTCGGGCGCGCCGAGGTCGAGAAGCCGCTTCAGGCGGTTGTTGCGGTTGATGACGCGGCGGTACAGGTCGTTCAGGTCGGAGGTGGCGAAGCGGCCACCGTCGAGCTGGACCATCGGGCGCAGGTCCGGCGGGATCACCGGGACGCAGTCGAGCACCATGCCCTTGGGCTTGTTGCTGGTCTGCAGGAAGGCGGAGACGACCTTGAGGCGCTTGAGCGCGCGGGTCTTCTTCTGGCCCTTGCCGGTGCGGATGATCTCGCGGAGGCGCTCGGCCTCCTCGCCCAGGTCGAAGGACTCCAGGCGGTCCTTGAGGGCCGCGGCGCCCATCGAGCCGGAGAAGTAGGTGCCGAAGCGGTCGCGCAGCTCGCGGTAGAGCAGCTCGTCGCCCTCCAGGTCCTGGACCTTGAGGTTCTTGAACCGGGTCCAGACCTCGTCGAGGCGGTCGATCTCGCGCTGCGTGCGGTCGCGCAGCTGCTTCATCTCGCGCTCGGCGCCCTCGCGCACCTTGCGGCGCACGTCGGCCTTGGCGCCCTCGGCCTCCAGCTCGGCCAGGTCGGACTCGGCCTTCTTGGCCCGGGCCTCCAGGTCGGCGTCGCGCCGGTTCTCGATCTGCTGGCGCTCGACCGAGACGTGCGCCTCCAGGGACGGGAGGTCGCGCTGGCGGCGCTCGTCGTCCACCCAGGTGATCATGTAGGCGGCGAAGTAGATGACCTTCTCGAGGTCCTTCGGCGCCAGGTCGAGCAGGTAGCCCAGGCGCGACGGGACGCCCTTGAAGTACCAGATGTGGGTGACCGGGGCGGCCAGCTCGATGTGGCCCATCCGCTCGCGGCGCACCTTGGCGCGGGTCACCTCGACGCCGCAGCGCTCACAGATGATGCCCTTGAAGCGGACGCGCTTGTACTTGCCGCAGTAGCACTCCCAGTCCCGGGTGGGACCGAAGATCTTCTCGCAGAAGAGGCCGTCCTTTTCCGGCTTCAGCGTGCGGTAGTTGATGGTCTCCGGCTTCTTCACCTCGCCGTGCGACCACTGGCGGATGTCGTCGGCGGTGGCCAGTCCGATGCGGAGCTCGTCGAAGAAGTTGACGTCAAGCACTGGTCGTCAAGCCCTCTTTCGTGATTCGAGAGTCTGTCTGTTGGTCTGAGGGGGGCCTGGGGGCGGGCCGGCCCGGACTAGGGGTCGGCCCGACCTCCGTCAGACCTCTTCGACGCTGCTCGGCTCGCGCCGGGACAGGTCAATGCCGAGCTCCTCGGCGGCGCGGAACACGTCCTCGTCGCTGTCGCGCATCTCGATGGACTGGCCGTCCGAGGACAGCACCTCCACGTTGAGGCAGAGCGACTGCATTTCCTTGATGAGGACCTTGAAGGACTCGGGAATGCCGGGCTCGGGGATGTTCTCGCCCTTGACGATCGCCTCGTAGACCTTCACACGGCCCAGGACGTCGTCGGACTTGATGGTGAGCAGCTCCTGCAGCGCGTAGGCCGCGCCGTACGCCTCGAGGGCCCACACCTCCATCTCACCGAAGCGCTGACCACCGAACTGCGCCTTACCACCGAGCGGCTGCTGGGTGATCATCGAGTACGGACCGGTCGAACGGGCGTGCAGCTTGTCGTCGACCAGGTGGTGCAGCTTGAGGATGTACATGTAGCCGACCGAGACCGGCATCGGGAACGGCTCGCCGGAGCGGCCGTCGAACAGCCGGGCCTTGCCGGTGGAGTTCACCAGGCGCTCACCGTCACGGGTGAGGGTGGTGTTGTCCAGCAGGCCGGTGATCTCGTCCTCGCGGGCGCCGTCGAAGACGGGGGTGGCGAGGTTGGTGCCGCCCTCGACCGTGTCGGCGCCGATCGCCTGGAGGCGCTGGGCCCACTCGTCGGCGAGGCCGGAGACGTCCCAGCCCTGCATGGCGAGCCAGCCGAGGTGGATCTCCAGGACCTGTCCCGGGTTCATCCGGGACGGGACGCCCAGCGGGTTCAGGATGATGTCGACCGGGGTGCCGTCCTCCAGGAACGGCATGTCCTCGACCGGCAGGATCTTGGAGATGACGCCCTTGTTGCCGTGGCGGCCGGCCAGCTTGTCACCGTTGGTGATCTTGCGCTTCTGGGCGACGTAGACGCGGACCAGCTGGTTCACGCCCGGGGGGAGCTCGTCCCCCTCCTCGCGGTCGAAGACGCGGACGCCGATGACCTTGCCGGACTCGCCGTGCGGCACCTTCAGCGAGGTGTCGCGGACCTCGCGCGCCTTCTCGCCGAAGATCGCGCGGAGCAGGCGCTCCTCCGGGGTCAGCTCGGTCTCGCCCTTCGGGGTGACCTTGCCGACCAGGATGTCGCCGGTGACGACGTCGGCGCCGATCCGGATGATGCCGCGCTCGTCGAGGTCGGCGAGGACCTCCTCGGAGACGTTCGGGATGTCCCGGGTGATCTCCTCGGGGCCCAGCTTGGTGTCGCGGGCGTCGACCTCGTGCTCCTCGATGTGGATCGAGGAGAGGACGTCGTCCTGGACGAGGCGCTGCGACAGGATGATCGCGTCCTCGTAGTTGTGGCCCTCCCAGGACATGAACGCCACCAGGAGGTTCTTGCCGAGGGCCATCTCGCCCTCGTCGGTGCACGGGCCGTCGGCCAGCACCTGGCCGGCCTCGACCCGGGCGCCCTCGTCCACCAGGACCTTCTGGTTGAAGGCGGTGCCCTGGTTGGAGCGGGTGAACTTGGCGGCCCGGTAGGTGTTGTACGTGCCGTCGTCGTTGGCGACGGTGACGTAGTCGGCCGAGACCTCCTGCACCACGCCGGCCTTGTCGGCGGTGATGACGTCCGCGGCGTCGACGGCGCAGCGGTACTCCATGCCGGTGCCGACCAGCGGCGCCTCGCTGCGCAGCAGCGGGACGGCCTGGCGCATCATGTTCGAGCCCATCAGCGCGCGGTTGGCGTCGTCGTGCTCGAGGAAGGGGATCATGGCGGTCGCGACCGACACCATCTGGCGCGGCGAGACGTCCATGTAGTCGATCTCGGTGCCGGGGATGTAGTCGATCTCGCCGCCGCGGCGGCGGACCAGGACGCGGGGCTCGGCGAAGGTCAGCTCCGCGGTGAGCGGGGCGTTGGCCTGCGCGATGACGTACCGGTCCTCCTCGTCGGCGGTCAGGTAGTCCACCGACTCGGTGACCACGCCGTCGACGACCTTGCGGTACGGGGTCTCGATGAAGCCGAACGCGTTGACCCGGCCGTAGGAGGCGAGCGAGCCGATCAGGCCGATGTTCGGGCCTTCGGGGGTCTCGATCGGACACATGCGGCCGTAGTGCGAGGGGTGCACGTCACGGACCTCGAAGCCGGCCCGCTCGCGGGACAGACCACCGGGGCCGAGCGCGGACAGACGGCGCTTGTGGGTCAGGCCCGACAGCGGGTTCGTCTGGTCCATGAACTGCGACAGCTGGCTGGTGCCGAAGAACTCCTTGATGGAGGCGACGACCGGCCGGATGTTGATCAGGGTCTGCGGCGTGATCGCCTCGACGTCCTGGGTGGTCATCCGCTCGCGGACCACCCGCTCCATGCGGGCGAGGCCGGTGCGGACCTGGTTCTGGATCAGCTCGCCGACGTTGCGCAGGCGGCGGTTGCCGAAGTGGTCGATGTCGTCGACCTCGATGACGATGTCGCGGCCCTCGTCATCGCGCCACTCGGTCTCGCCGGCGTGCAGCTTCACCAGGTACTTGATGGTGTTGATGATGTCCGGCTCGGTGAGCACGCCGGAGTCGAGCGACTCGGCGTTGCCCAGCTTCCGGTTCACCTTGTAGCGGCCGACCTTGGCCAGGTCGTAGCGCTTCGGGTTGAAGTACAGGTTCTCCAGCAGCGTCTGCGCGGCCTCGCGGGTCGGCGGCTCGCCCGGGCGCAGCTTGCGGTAGATGTCGAGCAGCGCGTCGTCCTGGCCCTGGGTGTGGTCCTTCTCCAGGGTGGCGCGCATCGACTCGTACTCGCCGAACTCCTCCAGGATCATCTCGGTGGTCCAGCCGAGGGCCTTGAGCAGCACGGTGACCGACTGCTTGCGCTTGCGGTCGATGCGGACACCGACCATGTCGCGCTTGTCGATCTCCATCTCCAGCCAGGCACCGCGGGAGGGGATGATCTTGGCGGAGAAGATGTCCTTGTCGGACACCTTGTCCAGGGTGGAGTCGAAGTAGACGCCCGGGGAGCGGACCAGCTGGGACACGACGACACGCTCGGTGCCGTTGATGATGAACGTGCCCTTGTTGGTCATGAGCGGGAAGTCGCCCATGAACACGGTCTGGGACTTGATCTCACCGGTCTCGTTGTTGGTGAACTCCGCGGTGACGAAGAGCGGGGCCGCGAAGGTGAAGTCGCGGTCCTTGCACTCGTCGATGGAGTTCTTCGGCGGCTCGAAACGGTGGTCCCGGAAGGTCAGGGACATCGACCCGCTGAAGTCCTCGATCGGGGAGATCTCTTCGAAGATCTCCTCCAGACCGGACTTGGTGGGGACGTCCTGACCACTCTCCAGGGCAGCCTCGACCCGGGACTTCCAGGCCGCGTTGCCGAGCAGCCAGTCAAAGCTCTCGGTCTGCAGGGCCAGGAGGTTCGGGACCTCGAGGGGCTCCTTGATCTTCGCGAACGAGACGCGGAGCGGGGCGGTGGATGCGGAATTGTTCGAGGCGTTGCGCGGCGCGGCCAAGAGGGGGGTCCTTCCGAGGGCTCGGAGCTCACTACGCGCATACCGGCCGGGCCTTGGCCGAGGCGGAAAACCCCAGGTCAGGACAGGGACCACTCCGGGCGACGAGTCACGGAGCAGCTAACAGGCAGCGCAAAGGGACAGTGTAGCCAAAGGCAACACTGCTAGCAAGCCCTGATTCGGAGACCGAATCGGACGCTCCTCCCGTACAACCGACAACCCGGGCAGTGATCCCTCACCGGCCGGGCCGTCGCACCCACGTCTGCGTCACCGGGAACCTTCCCAGTGCCGCCGCCGAATATGCATCGGAGGCGGTTCCGCTTGGGCACGCGCCTCGAGAATCGCGCGCCTCGTGCTGTTCGTCAAGGCCCGCACCAGGGTGTGGACCTCGCACTGCCCATCGTCCGGACCTCGCCGCGCGTTACACGCCGCCCGCAGCGGGAGGGCCGGTGACAGCGATCACCCTACCCCCGGGCCCCGACAGCGGCCGAGTCCGGCTTGGGCCATCGGGAGCAACCCCGGCCGACCCGGCCCGGAACGCGCGCAGGCCGGGTCGGCCACCCCGAAGGGTGGCCGACCCGGCCCGTGGAGCACCTCTCAGAGAGAGGAGGGAGTCACTTGACGGTGACCTTGGCGCCGGCGCCCTCGAGCTGGGCCTTGGCCTTCTCCGCGACGTCCTTGGCGACCTTCTCCAGGACCTTCGCACCGGCGGTGTCGACGAGGTCCTTGGCCTCCTTCAGGCCGAGGGAGGTGAGGGCGCGCACCTCCTTGATGACCTGGATCTTCTTGTCGCCGGCACCCTCGAGGATGACGTCGAACTCGTCCTGCTCCTCGACGGCCTCGGCCGGGGCGCCCGGACCTGCAACGCCGGCAACGGCGACCGGGGCGGCGGCGGTGACGTCGAACTTCTCCTCGAAGGCCTTCACGAACTCGGAGAGCTCGATCAGGGTCATGCCCTCGAACTGCTCGAGCAGGTCCTCGGTGCTGAGCTTCGCCATGATTGGCGTCCTTCCACTAAATCGGCAGGTGCCGGATGTACGGGTTGGCGGGCGTGCTTACGGGCCCGCTGGGACGGGAGTGGTTACTCCGCGTCCTCGGCGGGAGCCGGAGTACCGGCACCGCCCTGCTCGACCTTCTCGCGCAGCGCTTCCACGGTGCGAACGAGCTTGGACGGGAGCGCCTGGAACACGGCGGCAGCCTGGGAGGGCTTGGCCTTCAGGGCGCCCGCCAGCTTGGCGAGCAGCACCTCGCGGGACTCGAGGTCCGCGAGCTTCTTGATCTCATCGGCGGACAGCGCCTTACCGTCAAGGACACCGCCCTTGATGATGAGAGCAGGGTTCTCCTTGGCGAAGTCACGCAGAGCCTTCGCCGACTCCACCGGGTCACCGGTGACGAAGGCGACAGCCGTCGGACCGGCGAACAGGTCGTCGAGCTCGGAGATCCCGGCCTCGTTGGCCGCGATCTTGGTCAGCGTGTTCTTCACCACGGCGTAATCGGCGTTGCCGCCGAGCGAGCGACGCAGCGTCTTCAGCTGCTTCACCGTGAGACCGCGGTACTCGGTCAGAACGGCGGCGCTGGAGGCACGGAACTTGTCCGTGATCTCGGCGACGTCGGCAGCCTTGTCGGGCCTGGCCATAGGCTTACGCCTCCTTCCGTGATGTCGAAGTCGGGCCGACCTTCGAGAAGTCGACCATCCATCGCCGCGGACCCCGGGAAAACGAAGAAGCCCCGGCGCGCAGGCGCACGGGGCTCGCAGTGACCTCGACGGACCGGATCGGTCCGGAAGTCCTCACTAGGCTCCACAACCTGCGCGGGCGATCCGCAACGAGTGCGGACCCTTCGGTGCCGTTCCCCTCGCGGGGCGCGGCGACAACCAGCGGTCTTTGGCTCGGCCAGCGTAACGGGACGGGACGGGTTTGACCAAATCGCCCCCGGGGAAGCCGGACCGCCCTACGGGAAGGCCGGCGGGCTGGCGCCGGTGCCGGGCGCGGTGTCGGCCTCGGCGGGGGCCTGGACCGAGAGCGCGGAGCTGCCGAACTCGCTGTAGTCGACGGTGTCCACCGCGGCGGCGGCCCGGCGCAGCCGGACCAGTTGGTCGCCGTCGTCGAGCCAGAGGTCGAGCACCACGTCGCCGGGGCCCAGCGCGGTCTCCAGCGCCTGCCGCCGGGCCGGGTCGAGCTGGGTCTGCGCGGCGGCGTACCGGGCGGCGCCGAGGGTGACCCGGTAGTGCCGGACGGTGGTGTCGAGCAGCTTCTCCTCGCCGACCAGCAGCGGGTCGTCCGCGGCGGCCGCGGCGGCCACCGCGACCACCGGGCTGAGCCGGTCGATCAGGTCGCCGTACGGAATCCGGCCGTTGGAGAACTTCTGCCAGTGCGGGCCGCCGAGCCGCGCCGCGCTCTCCGCGTCGCCGCCCAGGTAGGCGGAGGTGTCCAGCACCATCAGCGTCCGGTCCTCGCCGTCGGCCTGGTACTTCAGCACCGTCTTGGGGGCCCAGAACAGCGCGCCCCGGGCCTCCTGGCCGCCGAGCACCGCCGTGTACTCGGCCCGCCGGGCGTCGTGCAGCACCAGCTGGGCGGAGAGCAGCACCCCGTGCGGGGAGCGGTCGGTCGGGCTGGGCTGCCCGGTGGACGGGACGGCGCTGGACGAGGAGGCGGGCGGCTGCGCGGCCCGGCCCGCGCCGGTGCAGGCGGCGGCCGTGCCGGCCAGCAGGACGGCCGTCAGCAGGACCGCGGCCCCACGCGCCGGTGCCGCCATCAGGTCCTCCTCCCGCTCTCGTGCCCGTCCGTCCCCCCACGATGCCATGCGGCCCGTCCGGGCCCCGGAGCCACCCCCAGGGCCCGGACGCGGGTACCGCTACTGCTGGAGCAGGTCGGAGAGGGAGAACACCTCGGCGGCGGCCGGGGCCGGGGTGGCCTTGACCGAGCCCAGCTGGGCGTAGGTGACCACGTTGGTCGCGTCGCCGGTCTCGGCCGTCGGGTCGACGCTGGACTGCTGGACCAGCTCGCCCTTGGCGTTGATCCACAGGTCGACGGTGGCGGTGCCGCTCTTCTTCTTGAGCTCGGCGAGCACCTGGGCCTTGAGCGCCGGGTCGAGCTGCATCTTGGCGACCTGGTCGTCCACCTTGAGCTCGCTGCGGTAGTGCGTGGCGCTCTGGCCGGCCACGGTCTCGGTGCCGACCAGGGTGGCGGTGGGCGCGGCGGCGGTCAGCTGCACCGACGGGTTCATCAGCTGCATCATCGCGGCGAAGGAGCCGGCCTCGGCGCTGTCGGCGCCGGCGGCGTCCTTGGTGCTGATGACCATCCACTTCTTGCCCTGGGCCACGGCGGCCATCTCGGGGGTGGCGCCGATGTACATCTGGTCGCCGGTGAACAGGACGTTGACGTCCTTGCCCTCGGTCTTGCTGGTGAGCAGGAAGGAGGACGGGGAGGCCCAGACGTAGTCGGCGGTGCCGTCGGTCTCGCCGCCCTTGACGGTCAGCTTGGCACTGCCCGCCTTGTCCATGACCGCGGCCGAGGCGAGCAGGGCCTCCTTGGGCGCGAGCTTGGCCCCGCCCTGGCCGGCTCCGTCCGCCGCCGGGGCGGAGGCGCCCGTGCTGCCGGTGCCGCCCGCCGGGGCGGTGGAGCCGGCCGGGCTGTTCGCAGCGGTCGAGCCGGTCGAGCCGGAGCTGCTGCAGGCGGTCAGGGCGCCGAGGGCCAGACAGGCCACGGCAAGGGTACGCAGTGCGCGCACGGAGGTCCCCCTCTAATCGGATTCTCATCCTGGTGATGACCTCCGGACTCTACCGAACCGCTCCGACGGCCGCGCAAACCGTTTGCACAGACCACCGGGCCCGCACCCCCGAGGGGGTGCGGGCCCGGTCAGGCGTGCTCCGCGCGGGGGCTGACTCCGGGTCAGACCGCCGCCGGGTCCTCCTCGACGAGGAGGTTGCGGGTGCGGTTCGGGTCGACCTGGATGCCGGGGCCGATCGTGCTGGAGAAGGCGATCTTCTTCAGGTAGCGGCCCTTGGCGGCGGACGGCTTGGCCCGGAGGACCTCGTCGAGCGCGGCGGCGTAGTTCTCGACCAGCTGCTCGTCGGAGAACGAGGTCTTGCCGATGATCAGGTGGAGGTTCGAGTGCTTGTCGACGCGGAACTCGATCTTGCCGCCCTTGATCTCGTTGACGGCCTTGGCGACGTCCGGGGTCACGGTGCCGGTCTTCGGGTTCGGCATCAGGCCACGGGGACCGAGCACGCGGCCCAGGCGGCCGACCTTGCCCATCAGGTCCGGGGTGGCGACGACGGCGTCGAAGTCCAGACGACCCTTGGCGACCTCGTCGATCAGCTCGTCGGAGCCGACGATGTCGGCACCCGCGGCACGCGCGGCCTCGGCACGCTCACCGTTCGCGAAGACCAGGACCCGGGCGGTCTTACCGGTGCCGTGCGGGAGGATGACGGTGCTGCGGACCATCTGGTCGGCCTTGCGCGGGTCGACGCCCAGACGCATGGCGACCTCGACGGTGCCGTCGAACTTCGAGGTGGAGGTCGCCTTGGCGAGGCGGACGGCCTCGAGCGGGGCGTAGATCCGGGCGCGGTCGACCTGGGCGTCCGCGGCCTTGAGGGCCTTGCTGCGCTTCACTGCTGCTCCTGTGGTTAATGGAGTCGTGGTACCGACGGGCCGCGCTGGGCCCTACCACGGAAGGACGTACGGGCTGGTCAGCCCTCGACGGTGATGCCCATCGACCGGGCGGTGCCGGCGATGATCTTCTCCGCGGCGTCCAGGTCGTTGGCGTTCAGGTCGGGCAGCTTGGTGGTGGCGATCTCGCGCACCTGGGCCGAGGTCAGCTTGGCGACCTTGGTCTTGTGCGGCTCCTTGGAGCCCTTGTCGACGCCCGCGGCCTTGAGGATCAGGCGAGCGGCCGGCGGGGTCTTCGTGACGAAGGTGAAGGAGCGGTCGTCGTAGACCGTGATCTCCACCGGCACGATCATGCCGCGCTGCGACTCGGTGGCCGCGTTGTACGCCTTGCAGAATTCCATGATGTTGACGCCGTGCTGACCCAGCGCGGGGCCGACCGGCGGGGCCGGGTTGGCCGCACCGGCGTTGATCTGGAGCTTGATGAGCCCCGTGACCTTCTTCTTCTTGGGAGGCATGTCTCTCCGGGTCCTTCCGAGAGGTGATTGCTGATGTGCCCGGCCCCGGGGCGAAACCCGGCCGCCAGGACACACATCGGACCAGGCTAACCGCTGAGGCGGTGCCGGACCAAAACGGTGCCGGGGCGGAGGCTCTCGCCCCGCCCCGGCACCGGAGACCTGTGGGTCAGTTCTTCTGGATCTGGTCGAAGGAGAGCTCGACCGGGGTCTCCCGGCCGAAGATCTCCACCAGGCCCTTGACCTTCTTCGAGTCGGGGTTGATCTCGTTGATGGTCGCCTGCAGGGTGGCGAACGGACCGTCGGTGACGGTGACCGAGTCGCCGACCTCGAAGTCCAGCACCTGCACCTCGACCGGGCGCACCGGCGAGGCCTTGCCGGCCTCCTTGGCGGCGGCGCGCTCCACGTCGGGGGCGAGCATCTTGACGACCTCGTCCAGGGTCAGCGGGTACGGGTCGTAGGCGTTGCCGACGAAGCCGGTGACACCGGGGGTGTTGCGCACGACGCCCCAGGACTCCGGGGTGAGGTCCATCCGGACCAGCACGTAGCCGGGGAGCTTGTTCTGCCGGATGGTCTTGCGGTCGCCGTTCTTGATCTGGACGACCTCCTCCTGCGGAACCTGGGACTCGAAGATGTAGTCCTCGACGTTCAGCGAGACGGAGCGCTGCTCCAGGTTCTGCTTCACCCGGTTCTCGTAGCCGGCGTAGGTGTGGATGACGTACCACTCGCCGGGGGCGCGGCGCAGCTGCTCGCGGAACTCGGCGACCGGGTCGCTCTCGACCTCCTCGGCGGGCTCCTCCGCAGCCTCCTCGGCCTCCGCCTCGGTGGGGGCCTCCTCGGCCGCGGCCTCGGTCTCGTCCACCTCGTGCACGGCGGCGGCCTCGGCCGGCTCGCCCGCCTCCAACTCGTCGGCGGCCTCGACCTCGTCCTCCTCGGCGTCCGCCTCGGCCACGATTTCCTCAGCGGCCTCGGCATCGGCAGCCTCGGCCGCGTCCAGCTCGGCGGCGACATCCGCCTCGCGGACGGTCTCGTCGGCGTCGTACAGGGGGGACTCAGACACGGTCGCTGCTTCTTTCCTGGTTGTGGAACGGATACCTCAACAGTACCGACTCAACGGTAGTCGCCCGCTGTCCTTCGCGCCGACAGCTCGACCCGGGCCGAAGGATTCGGCCCGGGTCGGGGTGAGGTATGCGGTGCGGGGCCTGCGGGCCCCTGCGGAGTCCGGCCGGATCGGGCGTCAGCCGAAGATCCAGAAGGCACCCTTGGCGAAGACCCAGTCGAGGCCGGCGACGACCAGCATCAGCACGATCACGAAGGTCACCACGACGGTGGTGTACTGGATCAGCTGGCTGCGGGAGGGCCAGACCACCTTGCGGAGCTCGGCGATGATCTGGCGGTAGAAGATCGCCGCCCGGGCGAACAGGCCCTTCTTGGCCCGCTTGCCGGACTTCTTGCCGCCCTCGCCGTCGGCGGACTTGTTCGCCCGTCGACGCTCGCGGCGGGAGAGCTTGCCGCCCTCGGTGGTGGTCTCGTCCGCGGCGCCTTCGGTCCCCTCGGGGTTGCCGCTCTCAGGCGTTGCGGTGGAGCCCGTGGTCTCCGTCACTCGTCCTCACCTGAATCCGGGTCCTGCGGAGGTCCGTGCCTGGTGCACGGGCGATCCGGCGAAAGCTGTGCTTGGGTGGGGCCCTCTCCGCATCAAGCCCGCTCGCTCTGCGGAGCGAACGGGCTTGTCACGGATCAAGCAGCAGGGCACGAGGGACTCGAACCCCCAACCGCCGGTTTTGGAGACCGGTGCTCTACCAATTGAGCTAGTGCCCTACGGAGCCTCGCGGTTCCGCTGCGGCCCCCAACCTACCGCATCCCGTCGGCCGTGTGGTGTACCCGGCCGAAGGAACCGCACTTCGGAAGCCATCGAGCAGTGAGTGTACGGGTTCTTCGCCGATTGGTCGAACCTCATTCACCGAGATCCACATTCGCCGACTTTCGACGCCGTCCGCCCGAGATCCTCCGGCTTCGATCGCCTTCCGCCCGAGATCGTCCGGGTCGGCGACGCGGCCGCTGGAACGCCCCGGAGCGCCCGCCGGAACCGCGATGACCGGCGCCCGTGCGGTCTGGGAGCATTCAGGCATGAGCGCACCCACCCCCGAGAACGTCCCCCCCGCGAACCGCCGGGTCTCCGCCCGGGTCGGCGCCATCGCCGAGTCCGCCACCCTCGCCGTCGACGCCAAGGCCAAGGCCCTCAAGGCCGCCGGGCGCCCGGTGATCGGCTTCGGCGCCGGCGAGCCCGACTTCCCGACCCCCGGCTACATCGTGGACGCCGCCGTGGCCGCCTGCCAGGACCCGGCGAACCACCGCTACACCCCGGCCGGCGGCCTGCCGGAGCTGAAGGCCGCGATCGCCGCCAAGACGCTGCGCGACTCCGGCTACCAGGTGGACGCCTCGCAGGTGCTGGTGACCAACGGCGGCAAGCAGGCGATCTACAACGCCTTCGCCGCGATCCTCGACCCGGGCGACGAGGTGATCATCCCGGCCCCGTACTGGACCACCTACCCGGAGGCCGTGAAGCTGGCCGGCGGCACGCCCGTCGAGGTCGTCTCGGACGAGACCACCGGCTACAAGGTCTCGGTGGAGCAGCTGGAGGCCGCCCGCACCGCGCACACCAAGGTGGTGCTGTTCGTCTCGCCGTCCAACCCGACCGGCGCGGTGTACACCGAGGCCGAGGCCGAGGCGATCGGCCGCTGGGCGCTGGAGCACGGCCTGTGGGTGCTCACCGACGAGATCTACGAGCACCTGGTGTACGGCGACGCGACCTTCACCTCGCTGCCGGCCCTGCTGCCCGAGCTGGCCGACAAGTGCGTCGTGGTCAACGGCGTGGCCAAGACCTACGCGATGACCGGCTGGCGGGTGGGCTGGCTGATCGGCCCCAAGGACGTCGTCAACGCGGCCGCCAACCTGCAGTCGCACGCCACCTCGAACGTCTCCAACGTGGCGCAGCGCGCGGCGCTGGCCGCCGTCTCCGGCGACCTGGCCGCGGTGGACGAGATGAAGACCGCGTTCGACCGCCGCCGCCGCACCATCGTGGCGATGCTGAACGAGATCGACGGCGTGCTCTGCCCCGAGCCGGAGGGCGCGTTCTACGTGTACCCGTCGGTGAAGGACCTGCTGGGCAAGGAGATCCGCGGCAAGCGCCCGCAGAGCTCCGCCGAGCTGGCCGCGCTGATCCTGGACGAGGCCGAGGTCGCGGTCGTCCCCGGCGAGGCCTTCGGCACCCCGGGCTACCTGCGGCTGTCCTACGCGCTGGGCGACGCCGACCTGGTCGAGGGCGTCAGCCGGCTGCAGAAGCTGCTCGCCGAGGCCCGCGACTGACCCGCCGTCACGGCCGCCCCCCGCACCTCACCCCTTCGGGCGATGTGCGGGGGGCGGTTCCTGTTCCGGGGGGTTTTGCGGCAGGATCGGTGAATGGATCGCCTGCGTGATGTCCGGGGCCTGCCGAAGGCCCATCTGCACCTGCACTTCACCGGTTCGATGCGCCCCGCGACGCTGCTCGAACTCGCCGACAAGCACGGCATCCGGCTGCCCGAGGCGCTCAGCTCCGAGCATCCGCCCAAACTCCGGGCCACCGACGAACGCGGCTGGTTCCGGTTCCAGCGGCTCTACGACACCGCGCGCTCCTGCCTGCGCGACGAGTCCGACATCCGCCGGCTGGTCCGGGAGACCGCCGAGGACGAGCGCGCCGACGGCTCGCGCTGGCTGGAGATCCAGGTCGACCCGACCTCGTACGCGCCGCTGCTCGGCGGCCTGATCCCGACCCTGGAGCTGGTCCTGGACGCCGTCCGGGAGGCGTCCGAGGCCACCGGCGTCGGCATCCGGGTGCTGGTCGCCGCCAACCGGATGAAGTCCCCGATGGACGCCCGGACGCTGGCCCGGCTCGCCGTCCGGTACGCCGACCGGGGGGTCGTCGGCTTCGGCCTGTCCAACGACGAGCGCCGGGGCCTGGCCCGGGACTTCGACCGGGCCTTCGCGATCGCCCGCAACGGCGGCCTGATCGCCGCCCCGCACGGCGGCGAGCTCGCCGGGCCCGGGTCCGTCCGCGACTGCCTGGACGACCTGGGCGCCACCCGGATCGGCCACGGCGTGCGCGCCGCCGAGGACCCGCGGCTGCTCCAGCGCCTCGCCGACCGCCAGGTGACCTGCGAGGTCTGCCCCGCCTCGAACGTCGCCCTGGGCGTCTACGACAGCCCCGAGCAGGTCCCGCTGCGGACGCTCTTCGAGGCCGGCGTGCCGCTCGCCCTCGGCGCGGACGACCCACTGCTGTTCGGCTCCCGGCTCGCCGACCAGTACACCCTGGCCCGCGAGTCGCACGCCTTCACCGACCCCGAGCTGGCCGAACTCGCCCGCCAGTCGATCCGCTCCTCGCAGGCCCCGAGCACGTGGTGAAGGAACTGCTGGGCGAGGTCGACGCCTGGCTGGCGGCGGAGCCCGCCTAGGGCCCACCCGCCCGCGGGCTCAGAGGCTGACGCCGACCATCACCGGCTCGTTCACCAGCTCCACGCCGAACGCCGCGCGCACGCCGTCCCGCACCTCGCGGGCCAGCGCGAGCAGGTCCTCGGTGGTCGCCGAGCCCCGGTTGGTCAGGGCCAGGGTGTGCTTGGTGGAGAGGGTGGCCGGGCCGCTGCCGTGGCCCTTGCGGAAGCCCGCATTGTCGATCAGCCAGGCCGCGGAGGTCTTGACGCGGCCCTCCCCGGCCGGGTAGCTCGGCGCCCGCAGGTCGCCCAACCGGGCGGTGAACGCGGCGAACTGATCGTCCGTCAGGATCGGGTTGGTGAAGAACGAGCCCGCCGACCAGGTGTCGTGGTCGGCGGCGTCCAGCACCATGCCCTTGCCCTTGCGCAGCCGCAGCACCTCGGCGTGGGCGTCGCCCAGCTTCACCCGCTGCCCCGGCTCGACGCCCATCGAACGGGCCACCTCGGCGTACTTCACCGGCGAGGACAGCCCGCCCTCGTCCGCGAGCCGGAAGCGCACCCGCAGCACCACGTACCGCTCCGGGTCCGCCTTGAAGCGGCTGTGCCGGTACGAGAAGGCGCAGTCCGCGTTGGCCAGCGTGACGGTCTCGCCCAGCAGGCGGTCGTAGGCGTCCACCTCGGTGACGGTCTCGGCGACCTCCTGCCCGTACGCCCCGACGTTCTGCACCGGGGTGGCCCCGGCCGAGCCCGGGATGCCGGCCAGGAACTCGATCCCGGCCAGCCCGGCGGCGACGGTGCGGGCCACCGCGTCCGACCAGACCTCGCCGGCGGCCAGCTCCAGCAGCGTCCCGTCCAGGGCGAAGCCCTCGGTGGCGATCCGCAGCACCGTCCCCGGGAAGCCGGCGTCCCCGATCACCAGGTTCGAGCCGCCGCCCAGCACCAGCAGCGGCTCCCCGGCCTGGTCGGCCGCGCGCACGGCGGCCACCACCTCGGCGTCCGTCCGGGCCGTCACCAGCCGCCGCGCCGGTCCGCCCAGCCGCAGCGTCGTCAACGGGGCCAGCGGCGCATCCATCTCCTCGATCACCGCCCCAGCGTAAGCCAAGCCCCGCCCCCGCCCGGCTCCTCCGGGCCGACCGGGGAGCCGGGGGCTAGCCGTCCGCCGCCAACCGCCGCTCGGCCTCGGTCCACCCCGGCTCGGCCGCCGTCTCCGCCTCCCAGGTGGCGAACGCGGAGTGGGCCATCGCGGGGCGCAGCGCGGTCATCGCCCGCCGGTGGGTCTCGGAGCGGACGAACGCGGCGAGCGTCTCGGGGTCGCTCCAGCTGGAGAGCACCCAGAAGGTGCGGCGCAGGGGCGCGGCGCGCAGGCCGACGCCGAGCGCGCCGGGGGCCCGGCGGGCCTGGTCGCGGACCTTCAGGGACTGCCGCAGGAAGCCGGGGACGTGCCGCAGGCCGCGGACCCGGAGTTCGGCGGCCATCACCACGGGCCGCTCCGGCGGCTGCTGCGCGGCGGGCCCCGGCGTCCAGGGGAGTGTCATGGCGATCACGGTGGTTCCTCCTCGTCGGTGCGGTGCGTTGCGGTGCGGTGCGGTGCGGGGGGCTCGGGGGCTCGGGGACGCCGGGTCAGGACCGGCCGGCCGGGACGGCCGCGGGCCGCTCCCCGGTGGCGGTCCGCACCGTCCGCCCGTCCCGCCGCCGCGGGATGAGCGCCGCGGCGACCGCGCCGGCCCCGATCGCGGCGGCGCCGACCAGCAGCGCGGCGGTGAGCCCGTCGGTGAAGGCCGCGGTGCTGCCGTAGCCGCCCCGGGCGGAGAACACCGCGGACAGCACGGCCACCCCGAGCGCGCCGCCGACCTCGCGCATGGCGTTGTTCGCGCCGGAGGCGATGCCCTGTTCGGCGGGGCGGACGCTGGCCATCACCAGGTTGGCGGTGGGGGCGAAGTACAGGGACATCCCGACGCCGCAGACCATCAGGACCGGCACCTGCTGCCCGTACCCGGCGGAGTGCCGGGCGAGCAGGGCGATGCCGAGCAGGCCGAGGGCCTGGAGGACGAGTCCGGTGACGACGATGGGGCGGCCGCCGATCCGGTCGGTGAGGAGTCCGGCGACCGGGGCGACCAGCAGCGGCATGGCCGTCCACGGGAGCATCCGGACGCCGGCCTGTTCGGCGGTGTAGCCGTTGACGCCCTGGAAGTACTGGCTGATCAGGAAGATCGAGCCGAACATGCCGAGGTACATCAGCAGGCTGGCGGCGTTGACGGCGCTGAACGCCCGGCTGCGGAACAGCCGCATCGGGAGCATCGGCTGCGGGGCCCGGCGGATCTCGTACCCGACGAAGGCGGCCAGCAGCAGGGTGCCGGCGGCCAGCGCGGTGAGGACCAGCGGGTCGGTCCAGCCGTCGGGGTTGCCGCGGACCAGGCCGAGGACGAGGCCGAACAGTCCGGCGCTGACCAGCGCGGTGCCGGGCAGGTCGAGGCGGCGGTCCGCGCTGCGGCTCTCGCCGAGCACGGCGCGGGCCAGCGGCAGCAGCACCAGGCCGACCGGGACGTTCACCCAGAAGATCCACTGCCAGGAGAAGTGCTCGGTGAGGCTGCCGCCGATCAGCGGCCCGGTGGCGACGGCCAGCCCGGCGACGCCGGACCAGATGCCGAAGGCCGTTCCGCGTCTGGCGGCGGGCACCGCGACGGTCAGCAGGGTCAGGGTGAGCGGCACCATGACCGCCGCGCCGGCGCCCTGCACGGCGCGGGCCGCGATCAGCGCGCCCATGGTCGGGGCGAGCGCGGCGGAGGCCGAGCCGAGGGTGAAGACGGCGAGCCCGGCGACGAACATCCGGCGGCGGCCGAAGCGGTCGCCGAGGGCCGCGCCGAGCATCAGCAGGACGGCGAAGGTCAGGGTGTACGCGCTGACCGTCCACTCCAGGTCGGCGAGGGCGCCGCCCAGGTCGGTGCGGATCGCGGGGAGTGCGGTGGTGACCACCAGGTTGTCGAGTCCGGCCATGAAGCTCGCCACGCTGACGACCACCAGGGTCCAGACGGCTTGCCTGTTCACGTGTGGTTCCCCCAAAGGTTGTGATTGATCAATAACTTTTGTGGGCCGAAAAAAGGGCGCGCCGCCGTCCGGACGGAGCGCCTCAGTCCTGCTTCCCGGCCCGCTTCCCGGCCTGCTTCTCGCCGAGCTCGTCGAACCCCGACCAGATCGGGTGCTCCCCCGGGTACCCGAGGGCCACCAGGGTGTTGATCAGCATGCCGTGCGCCATGAACTCGGTGGCCAGCGCCCGGTCGCCGATCCGCTCCCGGATTCGCTCGAACAGCCGCAGCCAGCCCGCGCGGGCCGTCTCGCCGACGCCCTCCTCGCCGGCCGACTCCGCCGCGAACACCGAGACGTAGATCTGCATCTGCATCATGACCTGCTCCCGGTCCTCGACCAGGCTCAGGTACGCCTCGCCCATCGCGTCGCAGGCCGCCTCCCCCGTCAGGCCCTCCGACGCCCGGTCGAAGATCCCCCAGGTCTGCTCGATGCAGTGCTCGGCCGCGGCCTCGAAGATCGCCTGCTTGTTGGGGAAGAGCCGGAACAGGTACGGCTGCGAGACGCCCACCCGGCGGGCGATCGCCTCGGTGGACGTCCCCCGGTACCCGCCCCGGGCGAACTCCACCATGGCCGCCCGGACGACGCTCTCGCGCCGCTCCTCGGCGGACATCCGGATGCTGTTCCTGGCCACACCCACAGATTAGTGATTGGCCAATAACTTTGGCAAGCGGGCGGGTGGGCGCAGACCGACCGGACTGGTGTCCGGGCGGACCGGCAGGGCCCGCCGGGGGCCCTGCCGGGAGCGCCTCAGCCCAGCCGGACGACCGCGCGGGCCATGCCGAGCACCTTCTGGCCCGCGCTGGTCGCGACCAGGTCGACCCGGACCCGGTTGTCCTCCAGCAGCGCGGCCACCTTCGCGGTGACCTCGACGGTGGCGCCGACGCCGTCGTTGGGGACGATCACGGGCTTGGTGAACCGGACGCCGTACTCGACGACGGCGGCCGGGTCGCCGACCCAGTCGGTGACCACCCGGGCGGCCTCAGCCATGGTGAACATGCCGTGCGCGATCACGTCCGGGAGGCCGACCTCCAGGGCGAACTTCTCGTTCCAGTGGATCGGGTTGAAGTCCCCGGAGGCTCCGGCGTACTGCACCAGCGTCGCCCGGGTGACCGGGAACGACCGCGCCGGCAGCTCGGTGCCGACCTGGACCTCGTCAAAGCGGACCGCCACGGTCACTCCTCCCCGGCTTCGTCGGCGGCGCGCGCCACCAGCGTCATGGTCGACGTCACGACGTGCTCGCCGCTGGCGTCGTCCACCTCGCCGCGGACGGTCAGCACGTCGTTGCCCGCCAGCGACTTGATCGCGTCGATGGTCACGGTGACCGAGAGCCGGTCGCCGGCCCGCACCGGGCGGGTGTAGGCGAACTTCTGGTCGCCGTGCACGACCCGGCTGTAGTCGAGGCCGAGTTCGGGGTCGTTGACCACCTGCGCCGCGGCCCGGAAGGTCAGCATGAAGGGGAAGGTCGGCGGGGCGATCACGTCCGGGTGGCCGAGCGACTTGGCGGCCTCCGCGTCGGTGTACGCCGGGTTGGCGTCACCGATCGCGACGGCGAACTCGCGGATCTTCTCGCGGCCCACCTCGTACGGTTCGGTGGGCGGGTAGGTCCGCCCGATGAACGAGGGGTCGAGCGGCATGGGCAACTCCTCCGGTCGTACGGCCGGCCCGACGTCCGGCCCGTTCATGCGGGGCATGCGGGGCATGCAGAAATGACTCCAGGCCGCTCCCCGTGGTGGGGTGCGGCCTGGAGTCGAGGCAAAGTCAGCGGGTTTCGCGGTGCGCCGTGTGAGAGTTGCAACGCGGGCAGTGCTTCTTCATCTCAAGACGGTCCGGGTCGTTGCGTCGGTTCTTCTTGGTGATGTAGTTCCGCTCCTTGCACTCCACGCAGGCCAGCGTGATCTTCGGGCGGACGTCGGTGGCAGCCACGGGAGTGCCTTCCTGGGACAACGAATAAGAACACAGACAAGAGTAGCCGATCGGGAGTGACCCCCCGATCGACTACGCGGAGTAGCGGTGACCGGACTTGAACCGGTGACACAGCGATTATGAGCCGCTTGCTCTACCAACTGAGCTACACCGCTTTGATGATCGGAACCCCGCCGGGGCGGGGAGCTTCTCACCAGAGCCCCCATGCGGAATCGAACCGCAGACCTTCTCCTTACCATGGAGACGCTCTACCGACTGAGCTATAGGGGCGAACGAGGAAGAGATTACACGGTTCCGGGCCAGAGGTGAAATCCGTATCCGCGGTGGATCTCCGCAGGTCGGCGGGCCCGCACTGACGGGCCGTCACCCGACACCCGTTCGGCCTCCGCCGCAACCGGAGCCCGCCCGGCCCGCCCCGACACGTCCCGACACGGCAGGGCGGCCCGCATCCACCGGTCCCCGCCGGGTCCGGCCTAGGCTCGACCGTCAGTGATCTCTCACGTGGCCCCTCGCGGCCGCACGGGTGCGCCGCGGGTCGGCCGCCCCGCACCGGGCCCCCGAGGCCGCCGAGCGGTCAACGGGACTGGAGGAGCGGGCCGATGAGCGAACAGGGCGAGGAACCCCAGCCGCCCCCGTCCGCCAACCCGCTCGGGCACGGGCCGGTCCTGCTGCTCGCCGGGGCCCGGCTGCTGGACGGGCGGGTGGTCGACGTCCGGATCAGCGGGGACCGGATCCAGGAGGTCGGCGCGACCGGCAGCCTCGGGCCGCTGCCCGCGATGCCCGGGCAGCCGACGGTCACCACCGGCGCCCGGATCGACCTGTCCGGCTACCTGCTGCTGCCCGCCCCCGCCGAGCCGCACGGACACTACGACAGCGCGCTTCACGCCGGGCCGCCCGAACCGGCCGGGGACGGCCCGGCCGAACTGGTCCGCCGGACCACCGAGTCCGCGCTGACCTCGCTCGGCTACGGGGCCACCGCCCAGCGCACCCACGTCCGGATCGGCGGCGGGCACGGGCTGCGCCGGCTGGAGGCCGTACTGACCGCGCGCCAGTCGCTGCGCGGGCTGGCCGAGCTCCAGGCGGTGGCGATGCCCCGGCTGCTCACCGGCCGGGCCGGGGCGGACGGGCGGGCCCTGCTGCGGGACGCCCTCAAGCTCGGCGCGGACGCGGCGGGCGGCTGCCCCGACCTCGACCCGGACCCGGTCGGCTACGCCCGGGTCCTGCTGGACGCCGCGGCCGAGGCGGACTGCCCGGTCGACCTGCACACCGCCGCCGCCGACCCGACCCGACTCGCCCGCCTGGTCGCCGCGCTGGCCCCGCACCTGCCCCGGGTCACGCTCGGCCCGTGCAGCGCGCTGCCGCCCGGCGGCGCGGGCCTGCTGGCCGGCGCCGGCGTCCGGGTGGTCTGCCTGCCGCAGAACGGCGGCTGCACCGGCCTCGACGATCCGCCGACCGGCCTGCGCCCGTCCCTGGTCCGGGAGTTGTCCCAGGCCCGGGTCGCCCTCGCGGCCGGCGCCGGAGCCCTGCGCGACACCTCCAATCCGGTCGGCCGGGCCGACCCGCTGGACGCCGCCCGCCTCCTCGCCGCGAGCGGCGCCCTCTCCCCCGAAGCCGCCTACGACGCCGTCTCCGCCCAGGCCCGCACCACCCTCGGCCTCCCCCCCGTCCGGGTCGACGCCGGCTTCCCCGCCGAACTCCTCGCCGTCCGCGGCGACAACCTGACCAGTGCCCTCACCGCCGGCCACTCCCGCCTGGTCGTCCACTGCGGCCGCATCGTCTCCCGCACCAGCGCCGTCCGCGAGTTCGCCGACACCGTCACCCTCGCCCTCCCCCGCCAGAACCACCCGGGCTGACCCGCCGGGCCTCCCGCCCGGACCCCGGACAGCGAGCGCCGGGCCCCCTGGACAACGAAGAAGCCCCCGGGCTGCGTCTCCGCAGCCCGGGGGCTTCTCCACTATCCGGTGGCTGGTGCAGGGTTCGAACCTGCGTAGCTTGCGCGACAGATTTACAGTCTGCTCCCTTTGGCCGCTCGGGCAACCAGCCAGGGACGGTGTCTTGCGGGGTGGTGCCCCGTTCGACGTCGTAAACGATACCCGATGGTGGGGGGTGGTCCGCCACTCGGTTCCGTCACGTCGCGATCAAGGTCGGCGCGCGGCTGGTGCGGGCGGGGGCGCGGGGCGCTGGATAGGCTGGGGCGTCGCCCGCCGGTGGCGGGTGGCGTGACCGTGCAGCCTGTAGTGCAAGGAGACCAACACCCATGGCCGACTCCAGTTTCGACATCGTCTCGAAGGTCGAGTGGCAGGAGGTCGACAACGCGATCAACCAGACCTCCCGCGAGATCGCCACCCGGTTCGACTTCAAGAACGTGGGCGCCGAGATCAAGCGGTCCGGCGAGAAGATCGAGATGAAGGCCAACGGCGAGGAGCGGGTCCGGGCGATCCTGGACGTGCTGCAGACCAAGTTCGTCAAGCGCGGGCTGTCGCTGAAGGCGCTGGACGCGGCGGAGCCGCAGCTGTCCGGCAAGGAGTACAAGATTTTCGCCGACGTGAAGGAAGGCATCACCACCGAGGACGCCAAGAAGGTGGCGAAGATCATCCGCGACGAGGGCCCGAAGGGCGTCAAGGCGCAGGTCCAGGGCGACGAGCTGCGGGTCAGCTCGAAGTCGCGGGACGACCTGCAGACCGTGCAGACGCTGCTCAAGGGCAAGGACCTGGAGTTCGCGATCCAGTTCGTCAACTATCGCTAGCAGACCCCACTCACCTGCGGAAACATTAGCTTCTCGGCCGGGAGGGCGCATCGAGGGCACAAGCTGAATCAACTCCGATCGGCGCGCCTTGATGCGCCCTCCCCATCATGGGAGGTTTTGGTCTGCCGATGAGGTGGCCCCGCGGCTCTATGCTGCCCGACGAGTCGCTTGTTGGGCAGCACCCTGTTGGACTACAGCCTCACTGGCCAGGTCATGAGGGGGCTCAACCGCAGCATCCACTTCAACCGGGTAGCAGATGGGGCAGCGAGCGCTCGCGGCAGCGGTCGATTGAGAGTGAGTTCACGACCACAAGCTCAGTCCTTCATCGTTGTGCGGCAGTCCGCACCCAAGTACTACGATGAGCGCCGTGCAGCAGTTGCGACCGAGTACCACACCACAGGGCGAAGCTTGGCTGTCGAACTTCCGGCCATCGGATGCTGCGCACGCGCAACTCCTCATCGACAGCCTCCACTTCGTGTCATCCACTTCGTTTCGTCAGCGCCTCTCGGAGCATCTGCACGCCTTACTTGGTGACCCGTCGCGCGTGCCTGGCCCTGCCGCCCTATACAGCATCCACTCCTGTGGGCAGAGCGAAACGATGTTCATCGATGAGGTGGCACCCGTGGTACCGGTCACGGGGGGCAGCGAACTTATCGTCCAGAACATCCTACGCTCGACGGAGCAAGCGTTCGATACGCGGGTGGTGTCGCGTCAGAGCTGGGAGCTGGAGCTCCTGCGGGCTAGGCGCGTGCGCAGTTTGGTGTTCGTGTCTGACTACGCCGGCTCGGGCAATGAGGCCATCAGCTACGCAAAGGCATGGCTCCGGAATCCCACGATCCGCAGTTGGCGCTCACTCAAACTCATCAGGCTCCACCTAGTGCTGTTCGCCGCGTCGACCACTGCACTCAGGCGGCTTACCTCGAGCCGACTGTACGACGCTCTACATGTTCTCCACAGCGGCATGGACTTCGAGTCCTCCTCGTGGGAACCAGCACAGCGCGAAGCGGTCAGATCCATCTGCAAAAAGTATGCGGCTGCCAGCGAGGGCGGACTGGGATGGGACGACAGCGAGGGCCTTCTCGTGTTCGATCACACCACTCCCAATAATCTGCCAGACATCGTACGCCAGACGAAGGGCCGCGCCCAGTCTGGAAAGAAATGGGTCCCTTTCTTCAAGCATCGTTCACCAGCGCTCGACCTAATGGGTGCCCTGGCGGACTACCGGCCGGTCCAAAATCGACAATTGCAGCTCCAGTCCGTCCGACAGCACCGCTTGGCGGCGGCGAGCAGCCTGCGGAGTATGAACCGGCCCGAACTCGAGTTGCTCGTTGATCTGCTAGCTCATGCCGCCGGAAGACGACGCCACCCCGAACAGCTGGCACCTGCACTGCGCGTTCCCATCCCGACAGCTGTGGTGCTCACCCAACTGGCTCAGCGTCTAGGCCTGCTGGACGAGGAGCGGCGGCTCACCGACTTGGGCTGGCAGGAACTGCGCAAAGCGAAGACGAAGCCTCGACAAGTCACTGGCGGTTTGCGAAGCAACAACGAGCCCTACTATCCTCAGGCGCTCAGGGGGAGTCGGTAACGCCTAGAGCATCGGCGAGTTCATCGCCGAGTCAGCGGCCCGCTCAATACGCGGGTCAGGCTGTGGCCCTGGCCGCAGCTGTGATCAAGCTGTCGATCGCCTGGAACTTGGAACGCGGCGTGCCCTACGTGGGACTGGCGCCGCGTCCCAAGGCCCTCGCGGGATACACCGAAGGTAGGCCGTCATCGACTCCCCCGCCACCTATCGAAGGCAGGGCTTGGCCGCCGGCATCGAGCCGGCGGTGCTGGATGAAGCACTGCGGCAGATCAAACGAGCCGAAAGCTACTCGGTCACGCCCGTCCTGACCTTGCGTCACCTCGCACACCTGACGGGCACGGAGTTCCCTTATCTGCGCGGGATCATTCAGCGGCAGTTAGACCCTTATTCCGAGTTCTCGCGACCCAAGCGGGAGCCTGGCAGGGTCCGAATCATCGCCTCACCGAACCCAGTCCTGATGGACATCCAGCGATGGCTCCTCGCTCACATCTTCGAGAACATCCACCCCCACCGGGCCAGCTTCGCCTACCAGCGAGGTCGATCCGCTGTGCAGTGCGCCGAAGCGCACCTCGGTGCCACCTGGCTGTTGAAGTTCGACCTGCACGATTTCTTCCATTCCATCAGCGAGCGGGAGGTATACGGAGTCCTGCGGGCGGTCGGCTACAACAGGCTCGTCGCCTTCGAAATCTCGCGCATCTGTACCCGGCTCCCGCAGCAGTGGGCCCGCGACGCCTGGTGGCGGTACCCGACTATTCGCTCCTACAACGGGAACCGTCCCGGGTTCCTTCCCCAGGGCGCACCGACCAGCGGAGCGGTGGCAAACCTCGTAGCCCGGCCCCTAGATGACCGGCTGTGGGAGGTCGCCGAAAACCACGGCCTGACCTATACCCGATACGCCGACGACCTGACCTTCTCGGCGCTTCACAGCCTCGACCGCACCACGGTGACCCGCTGCGTATCGGACATCACCCAAGCGGTCTACCAGTCTCATTTCCAGGTGCACCGTAAGAAGACCCGCATCGTGCCGCCCGGCCAGCGAAAGCTTGTCTTGGGCCTGCTCGTGGACGGCGACCGGCTGCGGATCCCGATTCCGACCCGGAAGCGAATTGAGGGCCACATCCGCGGTGTCGCCACCTTCGGTCTCGTCGCTCACGTCGAACACGCAGCCTTCAGCTCGCTCGGGGGCTTCGTCAGACACGTCGACGGTCTGCTCCGCTATGCGCGGGGCGTCGACCGAGATTGGTCGGAACCACTGGCCAGGCGCTGGGAGGAGATCCTGTCGGCGGAGGGCATCACCGCTCTCGACCGGCAGCAGTGGTAGTCCCCCACACCCCATCCGGCTAGGGCGCATATTCTGTTGTGATCATTCTGGAAATTTACCCTCTCGGCGCGGCCTGATCCGGTGGACCGTGTTCCGTGACGCGAGTGGAACTTTCCGATGCAGAGCGGGAGTTCATCGAGCCGTACCTGCCGATCGGTGAGTACGGCCCATATCCCGAGCGACTGCGCCGGCAGTTCGAGGGCGTGATCTGGCACTTCAAGACCGGTAGCCAGTGGCGTGAGATGCCCAGGGAGTTCGGTGCCTGGTCGACCGTCCACAACCGGTTCCGGCAGTGGAGGGACGCCGGCGTCTTCGAGTCTCTGCTGGAGGGCGCGATCGCGGAAGCCGCCGAGCGCGGCGAGGTGGACTTGTCCCTGGTCAGTGTGGACTCCACCACCGTCCGGGCCCATCACGACGCTGCCGGGATGCACCTGGAGCCTGACGCCCTGGCCGCCTTGGAGAAAGCCGCCGAGGAGGCGGACAAGGCCCGGCAAAAGGGGGCGGCCTGCAGAAACAGGACGGGCACGACGACCCGGAACGGGAAGAGCGGCGGCGCGTCCGACGCCGGCGCAGGCTCCGCTTGAAGGCAGCCCTACTCGGACGTTCCAGGGGCGGGCAGAGCAGCAAGGTCCACATCGCCGGGGAGCGAAAGTGCCGCCCGCCGGCCTTCGTCCTGACCGGGGGCCAGGCCGCCGACAGCCCGCAGTTCATCACCATGCTGAAGAGGATTCGTGTCCGCTGGCCCGTCGGCCGTCCCCGCACCCGGCCCGAAGCGGTCGCCGGGGACAAGGCCTACTCGTCCCGCGGCAACTGCTCTCACCTGCGTAAACGCCATATCAAGGCCGTCATCCCGGAGAAGGTCGACCAAGCCGCCAACCACAAGAAGAAGGGCCGCAAGGGCGGTCGGCCCGTCAGCCACGACGCCGAGCTCTACAAGGACCGGAACACCGTCGAGCGCCTGATCAACAAGATGAAGGCCTGGCGAGGCATAGCTACGCGCTACGACAAGACCCCGACGAGCTATCTCGCCGGCCTCCACCTTCGAGGCGTGATGATCTGGATCAAGGACCTCACCAGAACCACCACTTGATCACGACCAAATACGCGCCCTAGCCACAATACCGGTGATTTAGGTTGTTTTCCGGCTGGTTGAGGTCGCTCGGGTCGGCCCGACCAGCCGGACCATCGGGATGTCGGGTCGCGGTGAGCTGCGGTGCTCGGTGCGTTTGAGTGCCCAGTTGGACATCTTGCGTTTGATCACGCGGGGGTTGGAGCGCAACCGCCGTGCGGGCAGCAGTCGTTCGGCGATCTCACTCAGGCTCTGGGCGATGGCCCGGGCGAGTCGGGAGGGGGGAAAGCGCCGCCTGCCCGGTGACGTGGCGGCGGACGATGCGAAGGGTACGGGTGAACGAGATCCGGTCCGGGTCGTGTCCGCCCTTGAGGGCGGCCTGGTGCATCAGGTCCCGCAACGCATGGTGGACCAGCAGGAACGCGAAGATCTCCTGCTCGATGCCGGACGGGTGCTGTGAACGGAGCACGAGGCGTGGCCCACCCTGGTGGTTCTTGATCTCGTCCAGGACGTTCTCGATCTCCCATCGCTGGGCATACAGGGCGGCGAGCTCGTCGGCCGGTGCCTGAACAGGGTCGAGGACGGTGGTGATCAGCCGGTAGACGGTGCCGTTGCGGCCGAGACCGTACTCGATCACACGGACCCGTTCGGGGTCCGTGCGGCGGTAGTTGTCCCGTGCGGCGACGATCTCCGACAGGTAGGAACCGTCCGCGAGAGTCTCGATCACGGGCAGCACGACGAAGCTGCGGACCCGCCACAACAGGTCGGCACCGGTCGCCTTCGCGGTCCGCCACAGGTCGAAGCCGCAAAATCCCCGGTCCGCCAGGACGAGCATGCCCTCGGTCAGGGCGGGGAACAGCCGCGTGGCCAAAGCGGTCTCGTGAAGCGCCAGAGGGCCGACCTCGGCCGCGAACACGGCGTGGGTGCCGCACTCGGCCAGGGCCGCCACCCTCACCTGCGGATACGCACTGCGGCCCTGCCCGCGGCTGGTTCCCGGACGCCCGAAGAACTCCGCATTCGCCACCGTGTCCGGCACATCGAAGACGGTGCCGTCCACCGCGATCAGCCGCCAGCGCCGATACCAGGCGCCCTGCGTCCCGGCGACCGCGACCGGCCGGCAGACCCGCCCGAACAGGACCCGCAACGGCTCAGGGCCCAACCGCAGCCGGGCCCGGCCGATCGCCGCCGTCGTCGGTACCCGCCAAGCGGTCGCCCATCGGCCCTCCCGCTCGAGGCCCTGAACGAGGAGCCGGGCCACCTCCTCATAGCCCTGACCGAAGAACAGGCACATCGCCAGGACGAAATAGACCACAACCCGCGCGGGAAGCAGCCGCGTACGCTGCTCGACCCGACCGCACTCGGCGACGACCTCATCGACCAACTCGGGCGGGAAGGCCCGCGTCAGCACCCCCAACGCGATCCGATCCGAGAGCCGGTCACTCGTCGGCGACTTCAACTGTCCAGGCCTTGGCACAACCCACTCAACGACCGAACCACACCAAAGTCACCGGTATTGGCCCTAGCCAGCATCCCTGTCGGACCAGCTTGAGGAGCGCCTCCATGAACAACCGTCACCTCGCCCGTCCTGTCGTGCGCACCCTTCGGGCCATCACCCGTCCTCCGGCCACCGCCACGGTGGTGCATCTGCTATTCACCATCGCCATTCGGGTCATAACGGATGGCCTGACGCGCCGCTGACTTCTCCCGTTCTGCTGCGGCGGGCATGAGGCCACGCGTTCATGGGTGTCATAGCTCGGTTTGTAGCCCGGCACGACAGGACCTGCTGGGGCACATCCAGGGCACATGCGGGCGGAAAACGGCGCTGACCAGTGAAAACTCGTGACATAAGTTTTCCCAGGTCAGCGCGGCGCTCGTGCAGTTCGTCAACTACCGCTGAACCTGCCGAGCGGCGGGACGGGCCACCAGGGAGGGCGTACCGGGGACGGTGCGCCCTCCTGGCGTTCGCGGTGCGCGCAGGAGGCGTCGGGCGGGGCCGGGTCAGTCCTCGGCGGGGCGGCGGCGGTGGGTGTCGAGGGCCGCGGTGATCGCCGGGGCGGTGGTGTCGGTGGCGCCGAGGGCGCGCAGGACGCGGTCGAGCGGGGCGCCGTCGGCGGGGGCGAGCGGGCCGAGGGTGATCCGGCCGTCGTACCAGAGCGCGGCGCGGCGTCCGGCGGGGTGCTCCTCGTCGATCTCGGCGTAGGCGATCGGGGCGGACTTGGACCAGCCGGCGATCCGCAGGGCGAATCCGGAGGGGAACCGCTTGAAGCCGAAGTCCGGTGCGTTGGACGGGTGTTGGAGGGCGTCGTGGAGTTCGTCGGTCATCGGCACCAGCGCGAGGCCGTGCGGCAGGGGCGCGCTGCGCGCGAGCGGGACTTCGGCCGCGACCACCGCGATCAGTTCCGCGGTGGCGACCAACGCGTTCAGTTCGTATGACACCGCCCCATTCTCCGCCAGAGAAGTCATCAGGTCAGGAAAACAATCGAACTGACTATCCATCCGATATGCCGAACCTCGGCCGCACCGGCCCCGACCTGCCGGAACGCCCGTCCCGGAGGTCGGTTCCGAAAACCGTTCGCGGGCGCTCGGCGACGTGCGCGCGCCCGTCGGTACGGCAGAGTGGGTGGGGTGACCCGTACTCCGCCGCAGCGCCCGGCCAACGGCGCCAAGCCCACGCCCGAACAGCTCGCCGCCGCCCAGGACACCAGCATCGAGGACGTGGCCGCGCCCGGCCTGCGGGTGCTGTTCTGCGGGATCAACCCCGGCCTGTGGTCGGGCGCCACCGGCCGGCACTTCGCCCGGCCGGGCAACCGGTTCTGGCCCGCCCTGCACCGCTCCGGCTTCACGCCCCGGCAGCTGCGGCCGGACGAGCAGCAGGAGCTGCTCGGGCTCGGGCTGGGGATCACCAACGTGGTGGCCCGGACCACCGCGAAGGCGGCCGAGCTGACCGCCGAGGAGTACCTGGCGGGCGGACGGGCGCTGGAGGCCCGGGTGCGGCGGCTGCGCCCGCGCGCGCTGGCGGTGCTCGGGATCGGGGCGTACCGGGCGGCGTTCGGCCGGCCGCGGGCGGCGGTCGGGCCGCAGCCGGAGCCGATCGGCGACACCGAGGTGTGGCTGCTGCCGAACCCGAGCGGGCTGAACGCGCACTACACGCTGGACGGGATCGCGGCCGAGTTCCGGGCCCTGCGCGAGCACCTGGAGCGGACCGACGGGCGAACGGACGGGCGAACGGGCGGGTGAACGGACGGGTGATCGGGCGGGTGATCGAGCGGGCCGGCCGCCGGGCCGGACCCCGTCACTCCGCCAGGAGCAGGTCCTCGAAGCGGGCGCGCTCGCGCACCACGTACGCGGCGTCGGAGAGGTACATCAGGTGGTGCCCGTCGGCCAGGTGCGCGGCGAACGCGGCGCTCCCGGCGGCGGCTTCGGCCCGCATGTGCGCCACCAGGGCGTGCAGCCGGGCCTCGATCGCGTCCACCAGGCCCT
Organism: Kitasatospora fiedleri; assembly: GCF_948472415.1. Classification (NCBI taxonomy): domain Bacteria; kingdom Bacillati; phylum Actinomycetota; class Actinomycetes; order Kitasatosporales; family Streptomycetaceae; genus Kitasatospora; species Kitasatospora fiedleri. The sequence goes on from NZ_OX419519.1 coordinate 3,262,495, forward strand.
CCCGGTCGGCCCGGCCGAGGCCGTACGCGTCGCAGAACTCCCGTACCCGGCGGGCCTGTTCGTCCGGGGTTCCGAAGCCGTCGGCGTTGCCGGGCGCGGTGGTGGGCGCCCAGCGGTAGACCGCGTGGGCGACGTCCCACAGCCGGGGGCCGGGGTGGGCGGTGTCGAAGTCGATGACGCCGACCACCCGTTCGCCGTCCAGCACGCAGTTGTGCGGGGCGTAGTCGCCGTGGCAGACCACCTCGACCGGCTCCCGGGCGGGCAGCATCCAGCCCTCGGCGCGGTAGCCCGCCGTGGCGTCGTGGTACCGCCGCAGCAGCCGGGCGGCGTCGAGCAGCGCGGTGCGGGAGGCGGAGGCCGGGGTGGCCGGGTAGTTCGGCACCTCGCCGGGCAGGAAGTCCAGGACCTCCCGCCCGTCCTCGGCGATCCCGTGGAACTCCGGCCCCGCCGTGAACCCGGCCGCCCGCAGGTGCGCCAGCAGCCCGTGCACGGCCGGTGACCACGGCCCGGTCGGCCGCAGCACCCGGTCGCCCCGGCGCTCGACCCGGTTGACCCCGCCCGCCATGATCTCGCCCGGCGCGTTCTCGCCGTCCGCCACGTGCCGCTCCTCGTCCGCCGCCCTGCCCCGACCGGACGGTTCTACCCCGCCGGGCGCCGGGACGCGAACCCTTTCCGACCGGCCGGGGCCGAGCCGCCGCAGCGCAGTCGGCGGAGCACCGGTCAGCGGGCGCCGAAGCCCTGGTCGGTGGAGACGATGTCGCGGCCGAGCGGGGTCAGCGAGACCGGGACCATCTTGAGGTTGGCCCAGCCGAACGGGATGCCGATGATCGACAGGAACAGCGGGATGCTGGTGACGATGTGCCCGAGCGCCAGCCACCAGCCCGCGAGCACCAGCCAGATCACGTTGCCCACGCAGGAGGGGGCCCCGGCGTCGGCGCGGACCACGGTGGTGCGGCCGAAGGGCCAGAGCATGAAGCCCGCGAGGCGGAAGGACGCGATGCCGAACGGGATCGTGACGATCAGGACGAAGCAGACGATCCCGGCGACCGCGTAGCCGATCGCCATCCACAGGCCGCAGAACAACAGCCAGATCACGTTGAGCAGGAAGTTGATCAGCTTCATGCCTCCAGGCTCGCACACCGGGGCCGGAAGGGGCAGGTGGCGGATCGGCCTTGTGGCAGGGGTGTGACGGACGGGGCCCGGGGCGGACCACGAGGCGGGTCGCGGGGCGGCGCGCGGAGCGGCCGGGAACGGCGTGCGGCCCGCCCCGGGGTCGGGACGGGCCGCACGCCGCTGCGCCGAACGGGGGTCAGGTGAGCAGCTTGTCCTTGGCCCGCTGGTACTCCTCTTCGGTCAGCGCGCCGCTGTTCTTGAGGTCGGCCAGCCGCGCCAGGTCCGCCACGTGCCCGCCCGGGGAGCCCGCGGAGGGGGCCGGGCCGCCGCCGGTGCCGGCCGCCTTGCGGACGTACTCCTGGAAGGCGGCGTCGGCCTGCTTGGCCTGGGCGAGGTCGCGTTCGTGCATGGAGCCGCCGCGGACGATCAGGTAGAGCAGCACGCCCAGGAAGGGCAGCAGGATCACCAGGATCGTCCAGGCCGCCTTGGCGCCGCCGCCCATGTCGTGGCTGCGGAAGATGTCCGTGATGATCTTGAACAGCAGGAAGAACCAGAGGATCCAGAGGAACAGCTCCAGCATCGTCCAGAAGATGTTGAGCAGCGGATAGTTGTCCATGACGCTCCGATCCCGCGCGCGGTCAGACCGAACGCCCCCGCCCGTCGGACGGCACGGGGACGAAACGATTCGTACCACCGCGAAACGGACGCCGCACCCGGGGCGGACCGCCGGTGCGACGCCGTGACGACGCCGACGCGGCCCCGACGCGGCCCCGGCGCGGCCCTCGCGGCCCTCGCGGCCCTCGCCGCGGGAGATCAGTGCGGTTCGTTCTGCAGCCGGTCGAACTCGGTGATCTCCGGGTGGTGCAGGTCGAACGCCGGGGACTCGGAGCGGACCCGCGGCAGGGTGGTGAAGTTGTGCCGCGGCGGCGGGCAGGAGGTCGCCCACTCCAGCGAGCGGCCGTAGCCCCACGGGTCGTCGACCTCGACCCTGGGCGCGTACTTGGCGGTCCGCCAGACGTTGTAGAGGAACGGCAGCGTGGAGAGCCCGAGCAGGAAGGCCCCGACGCTGGAGACGGTGTTCAGCGTGGTGAAGCCGTCCGAGGCCAGGTAGTCGGCGTAGCGGCGCGGCATGCCCTCGGCGCCCAGCCAGTGCTGGACCAGGAAGGTGGTGTGGAAGCCGACGAACAGCGTCCAGAAGTGGATCCGCCCGAGGCGCTCGTCCAGCATCCGGCCGGTCATCTTCGGCCACCAGAAGTAGAAGCCCGCGAACATCGCGAAGACCACCGTCCCGAACACCACGTAGTGGAAGTGCGCGACCACGAAGTACGAGTCGGAGACGTGGAAGTCGATCGGCGGGGAGGCCAGCAGCACGCCGGTCAGGCCGCCGAACAGGAAGGTCACCAGGAAGCCGATCGACCAGAGCATCGGGGTCTCGAAGCTGAGCGAACCGCGCCACATGGTGCCGACCCAGTTGAAGAACTTCACGCCGGTCGGCACCGCGATCAGGAAGGTCATGAAGGAGAAGAACGGCAGCAGCACCTGCCCGGTGACGAACATGTGGTGCGCCCAGACGGTGATCGACAGGCCCGCGATGGCGATGGTGGCGGCGATCAGGCCGGAGTAGCCGAAGACCGGCTTGCGGGAGAAGACCGGGAGGATCTCGGTCACGATGCCGAAGAACGGCAGCGCGATGATGTACACCTCCGGGTGCCCGAAGAACCAGAACAGGTGCTGCCAGAGCAGCGGCCCGCCGTTGGCCGGGTCGAAGACGTGCGCGCCGAACTTGCGGTCCGCTTCCAGGCAGAGCAGCGCGCCGGCCAGCACCGGGAAGGCCATCAGCACCAGGATCGAGGTCAGCAGGATGTTCCAGGTGAAGATCGACATCCGGAACAGCGTCATGCCGGGGGCGCGCAGGCAGACGATCGTGGTGACGAAGTTGACCGAGCCGAGGATGGTGCCGAAGCCGGAGAAGCCCAGGCCCATGATCCACAGGTCGGCGCCGACCCCGGGCGAGTGCACCTCGCTGTTCAGCGGCGCGTACGCGAACCAGCCGAAGTCGGCCGCGCCCTGCGGGGTCAGGAAACCGGCCACCGCGATCAGCGAGCCGAACAGGTACATCCAGTAGGCGAAGGCGTTCAGCCGGGGGAAGGCCACGTCGGGGGCACCGATGTGCAGCGGCATGAACCAGTTCGCGAAGCCCGCGAACAGCGGGGTGGCGAACATCAGCAGCATGATCGTGCCGTGCATGGTGAACGCCTGGTTGAACTGCTCGTTCGACAGGATCTGCGTCCCCGGACGGGCCAGCTCGGCCCGCATCACCAGCGCCAGCACCCCGCCGAGCAGGAAGAAGGCGAACGAGGTGGCCAGGTAGAGGGTGCCGATCTGCTTGTGGTCGGTGGTGGTCAGCCACACCACCAGCGCCCGGCCGCGGCGCGGGCGGGAGGCCCGGCCGAAGCGGCGGTGCGGGGGCGGGGGCGGCGGTGGACCGCTCCGGCCCAGTTCTGCATCGCTCGGCAGCATGGTCACCGCACCGCACCTCCGGCCTCGGGTCTGGCAGTGCGTCCAGCCCTACCAGCGGGGCGGCGGCGGCACCGGGACGCTCGCCGGGCGGTCGCCCGAAGGGGTCAGCGCGCGTGAGCAGACAGCGGGAGGAGCGGCCCGGGGAGGAACGGCGGGGCGCGGCGGGTCGGTCAGCGCCCGGCCATCCGCTCCAGGCGGGCGATCCGCTCGCGCATCGGCGGGTGGGTGGAGAACAGCTTCGCGCCGCGCTCGCCGGGGCGGAACGGGTTGGCGATCATCATGTGGCTGGCTGTCTGGAGCTGCGGCTCGGGCGGCAGCGGCAGCCGCTGGGTGCCGGCGTCCAGCTTGCGCAGGGCGTCGGCCAGGGCGAGCGGGTCGCCGGTGATCCGGGCGCCGTCGGCGTCCGCCTGGTACTCGCGGGAGCGGCTGACGGCCAGTTGGATCAGGCCGGCCGCGACCGGGCCCAGGATCATGATCGCCAGCATACCGACCAGGCCCGGGCCGTCGTCGTCGTCCGAGCGGCCGACCGGGATCAGCCAGGCGAAGTTGACCAGGAACATCACCACCGAGGCGAGCGCCCCGGCCACCGAGGAGATCAGGATGTCCCGGTTGTAGACGTGGCTCAGCTCGTGGCCGAGGACGCCGCGCAGCTCGCGCTCGTCGAGCAGTTGCAGGATGCCGTCGGTGCAGCAGACCGCCGCGTTGCGCGGGTTGCGGCCGGTGGCGAAGGCGTTCGGCGCGGGCGTCGGCGAGATGTACAGCCGGGGCATCGGCTGGCGGGCCGAGGTGGAGAGCTCGCGGACGATCCGGTACAGCTGCGGGGCCTCGATCTCGCTGACCGGCCGGGCCCGCATCGCGCGCAGCGCCAGCCGGTCGCTGTTCCAGTACGCGTACGCGTTGGTGCCGACCGCGACCAGCAGGGCCACCAGCAGACCGGTGCGGCCGAAGAAGCTGCCGATCACCAGGATCAGCGCGGACAGGCCGCCCAACAGGACGGCCGTCCGCAATCCGTTGTGGTGGCTGTGCACTGCGGACCCTCCTGTGGTGCCGGTGGAAGCCGTGGAACCGCTTCCCTCTGCCGGGATCAACGCCCCGAACTGGCCGGTTCGTTCCCCTCGGCATTCGACCACAGGTCAGAACAGGCTGCCCGACACCACCTGGAGGACCAGCTGCGGGGCCACCGAGAGCACCGCCGCGCCGCCGGCCGCCAGGCCCAGCGCGGCCCGGAGCGGGGCCGGGGAACGGCGCGGCTCGACCGCCTCGGCGGACGGCGCGAACAGCAGGGCGGTCCACTTCAGGTAGTAGGCGAGCGCGATCACCACGTTCACCGCCATCACCACGGCCAGCCAGCCCAGGCCCGCGTCCACGGCCGCGCGGAACACCACGACCTTGCCGAACAGGCCGACCACGCCGGGCGGCAGGCCGGCCAGGCAGAGCAGGAAGAAGGCCAGGGCGAGCGCCGCCCAGCGGTTGCGCCCGGCCAGGCCGCGGAAGCCGTCCAGCCGGCCGGAGCCGCCGACCAGCGCGACCGCGCCGAACGCGCCCAGGTTCACCAGGCCGTAGATCAGCGCGTACGCCACGGTCGCGCCCAGCGGCTCGGCCGAGTCGGCGTACCCGGCGGCGGCCAGCGGCACCAGCAGGTACCCGGCCTGGCCGACCGAGGACCAGGCCAGCAGCCGGACCGCCCCGTGCGGGGTGTCGGGGCGCTGGCGCAGCGCGGCCGCGTTGCCGGCCGTCATGGTGAGCGCGGCGAGCACCGCCAGCACCAGGCCCCAGGTGTGGCCGTACGGGCGGAAGGCCAGCGTGGTGACCAGGGCGAGGCCGGACAGGCCGGCCGCCTTGCCGACCACCGAGAGGTAGCCGGCCACCGGGAGCGGGGCGCCGACGTAGGTGTCGGGCACCCAGAAGTGGAACGGGACGGCGGCGGTCTTGAAGGCGAAGCCGACCAGGGTGAGCACCGCGCCCGCCTCCGCGAGCGGCTTCAACCGGCCGGGGACGTGCGCCAGTCCGTCGGCGACGCCCTGGAGCTGGAGCGTCCCGGCGGCGGCGTAGACGAAGCTGACGCCGAGCAGCATCACGGCGGTCGCGGTGACCGAGGAGAGGAAGAACTTGAGCGCGCTCTCCGCGCCCCGGCCGTCCCGGCGCAGGGCGACCAGGGCGAACGCGGGCAGGGTGGCCACCTCCAGGGCGATCACCAGGGTGGCGAGGTCCCGGGCGGCGGGCAGCAGGGCGGCGCCGCAGGCCGAGCAGAGCAGCAGGAACCAGTACTCGCCGCCCGGCAGTTTCTCGTCCTCGACGGTGTGCAGCGAGAGCAGCACGGTGAGCAGCGCGCCGCCGAGGGCGAGCAGTTGGAAGGCGAGCGCGAAGTGGTCGGCGGTATAGGAGCAGCCGCCGCTCTTGAAGCAGAACGTCGAGCGGGTGTCGCCGACCAGCGGGATCAGCGCGGCCAGCGCGGCCAGCAGGCCGACGGCGCTCAGCCAGCCCAGCAGGCGCTTGCGGGCCGCGGGCAGGAACAGGTCGGTGACCAGCACGGCGAGGGCGGTGAGCGCGGCGATCAGCGGCGGGGCGACGGCCACCCAGTCGACGGACTGGATCAGGCCGCCCGGGTCGGCGACGGCGAGCGGAGTCATGAGGGGCTGCCCCAGGTCGTGAGCGGTGGTCATCAGCCGCCTCCGAGGAGGTGCTTGACGGCCGGGTCGGAGAGGCCGAGGAGCAGGGCCGGCCACAGGCCCGCGAGCAGGGTGAGCGCGGCGAGCGGCGTCCAGCTGGCGGCTTCGTGGCCCTGGAGGTCGGGCAGGGCGGCGACCGGGGCGGGCTGCTTCGGGTCGCCCATGCAGACCCGCTTGACCACGACCAGCAGGTAGCCGGCGGTGAGCAGGGTGCCGAGGCCGGCCAGCACCATGTAGGTGAGGAAGGCGGGCCGGGAGAGCCCGGCGGCCGGGTCGAACGCGCCGTACATGGCGAGCAGTTCGCCCCAGAACCCGGCCAGTCCGGGCAGGCCGAGGCTGGCCACGGCGGCGAACGCGAGCAGCGCGCCGATCCGGGGGGCGCGGCCGTACAGGGCGGCGCCGGTGGCCCCGGCGAGGGTGTCGAGGTCGGCGGTGCCGTAGCGGTCCTTGAGCGCGCCGACCACGAAGAACAGCAAGCCGGTGATCAGGCCGTGCGCGATGTTGGCGAACAGCGCGCCGTTCAGGCCGGCCGGGGTGAGCGAGGCGATGCCGAGCAGCACGAAGCCCATGTGGCCGACCGAGGAGTAGGCGATCAGCCGCTTGAGGTCGCCCTTGGCGCCCGAATCAAAGGGCGCGGAGCGCTTCCTCAGAAGGGTGGTGGTGGGCGACGGGAGGGCCAGCGCCAGGCAGGCGAGCGAGCCGTAGACGATGCCGACGGCGGCGAACGCGCCCAGGTAGGGGGCGAAGGTCGCGGTGCCGTCCGGGACGATCGGCAGCAGGACGCGGACCAGGCCGTAGGTGCCCATCTTGAGCATCACGCCGGCCAGCAGCACCGAGCCGGCGGTGGGGGCGGCGGTGTGCGCGTCGGGCAGCCAGGAGTGCAGCGGCCAGGCCGGGGCCTTCACGGCGAGGCCGACCAGGACGGCGAGCGCGGCGATCAGCTGGGTGGTGTGCGAGAGCCCGCCGCCGTGCGCGGCGGCGAGCCGCACCATGTCGAACGTCCCGGCCTGGACGCCGATCAGCAGGAAGCCGAGCAGCATCACGGCGGAGCCGAGCAGGGTGTACAGGATGAACCGGTTCGCGGCCGCGACCTTCTGCCCGCTGCCCCAGCGCGCGATCAGGAAGTACATCGGGATCAGCACGATCTCGAAGGCCAGGAAGAACAGCACCAGGTCGAGCACCGCGAAGGTGGCCAGCATGCCGGTCTCCAGCAGGAGCAGCAGGCCGGTGAAGGCCCGGCCGCCGGGGCCCGCGGGGAGCTTCTTCAGCGAGTACAGCGCGCACAGGAAGGTGAGCAGCGCGGTGAGCACCAGCAGCGGCAGCGAGATGCCGTCGGTGCCCAGGTGCAGGCGCACGTCCAGGGCGGGAATCCAGGACACGTCGGTGACGGCCTGCATCCGGCCCGGGTCGCCGTGGTCGAAGCCGGCCGCGAGGGCGATCGCCAGCAGCAGGGTGCCGCCGGTGACGGCGGTGCCGAGGCGCAGGGCCCGCCGGTCGCCGATCGGGGCGAGCGTCAGGGCGGCGCCGAGCAGCGGCAGGGCCAGGAGGGCGATGAGGACCGCGTTCATCGGGGGCTCCAAGGGCGTGCCGGGACGGGGAGGTGAGGACGGGTCATGAGCCGACCGCCACCAGGACGGCGAGCAGCACGGCCCCGGCCAGCAGCGCGTTCAGGTAGCCCTGGGCGTTGCCGGTCTGGGCGAGGCGGACGGCGCGGCCGAGCCAGCCGGGGGCGGCGCCCGCGCCGCGCACGTACGTCTCCACCACGGCCCGGTCCAGGAAGCGGACCAGCCGGGCGGCGGCCCGGGTGGGCCGGACGAACAGGGCGCTGTACAGCCGGTCGACGCCGAAGCCGTGCTGGGCGGGCCCGTACAGCGGGCCGAGCAGCAGGCGTCCGGGGTCGGCGGCGGCCGGGGGTGCGGCGGGGACGGTGAGCGTCTCGGCGGCGGGCGGACCGGCCTGCGGGGGGACCCGGACGGGCGGGGCGGCGGCGGCCCGGGCGGCGGCGGTGCGCCAGGCGGCGTAGCCGATCAGCAGGCCGGCCACCGCGGCGCCGGTGCCGAGCACCATGGTCGCGGTGGCGGGGCGCAGCGGTTCGCCGTCGAGCAGGGCGGGCAGCCAGTCGGTGCGCAGCCCGAGCAGGCCGAAGCCCATGGTGGGGAGGGCCAGCACCCACAGCGGCCAGCGCATCGCGGCCGGTTCGGCGTGCGCCGGGTCGGCCTCGTCGATCTCCGGGGAGTACGGGGCGTCGGCGGGGGCGGCCACCGGCCGGGCGTGGAAGGCGACCAGCCAGAGCCGGGCGGCGTAGGCGGCGGTGAGCAGCGCGGTGAGCAGGCCGGCCACCAGGACCGTCCAGCCGGCGGCGGCGGGGACGGCCGAGGCGGGGCCGAGGGTGCCGGTGAGCGCCTCGCCGTGGGCGGCGTGCTCGGCGGCGGTGAGCACCGATTCCTTGGTGAAGAAGCCGGTGAACGGCGGCAGGCCGACCAGGGCGACCAGCGCGATGCCCATCGTCCAGTAGGCGTCGGGGACGCGGTGGCGCAGGCCCTCGATCCGGGACATGGCGCTGATCGAGTTGGTGTGCGCGGCGTGGATGACCACGCCGGCGGTGAGGAACAGCAGCGCCTTGAACGCGCCGTGGCCGACCAGGTGGAACACCGCGGCCTGCCGGTCGCCGGCGGCCAGCGCGCCGGTCATGTAGCCGAGTTGGCCGACCGTCGAGTAGGCGAGCACCCGCTTGAGGTCGTCCTGGGCGAGCGCGCACAGCGCGGAGCCGACCATGGTGACGGCCGCCATCACGGCGAGCACCAGCAGCGCGGCGGAGGACAGCAGGAACACCGGGAGCAGCCGGGCGACCAGGTAGACGCCGGCCGCGACCATGGTGGCGGCGTGGATCAGCGCGGAGACCGGGGTGGGGCCGGCCATCGCGTCCGGCAGCCAGGTGTGCAGCGGGAACTGGGCGCTCTTGCCGGCCACGCCGCCGAGCAGCAGCAGGGCGATCAGGGTGGGGTGCTGGAGGCCGCCGGTGGCGGCGGTGTGCAGCACGTCGGTGATCCGGAACGTCCCGGCGTCGGCGCCGAGCAGGAACAGGCCGAACAGGAACGGCACGTCGCCGAGCTTGGTGACCAGGAACGCCTTGAGCGAGGCGGTGCGGGCGTCGGCGGTCTCCCAGTGGTGGCCGATCAGGAAGTACGAGCAGATGCCCATCACCTCCCAGCCGACCAGCAGCACGATCAGGTCGCCGGAGTAGACGACCAGGAACATCGCGGCGGTGAACAGCGAGACCAGGGCCGCGTACGAGGGGTAGCGCGGGTCGTCCTTGAGGTAGGCCGTGGAGTAGACCTGCACGCAGGTGGCGACCAGGCCGACCAGCACCGAGATCAGCGAGGAGAAGCCGTCCAGGTGCAGGGCGAGCGAGATGTCGGGGCCGCCGGTGGGGGCGAGCCGGGTGCCGGCGTCCAGGGTGCCCCCGGTGCCCAGTTGCAGGGCGGTGACCAGGGCGAGCACGGCGGACACCGCGACCGGCAGCACCGCCAGCGGGCGGGCCAGTCCGGGGTACCGGCGGCCGGTGGCGAGGCCGGCGGCGGCGCCGAGCGCGGGCAGCACGGGGACGAGGATCGGCAGCGCGAGGTTCATGCGGCGGCCCGCTCCTTCTCTCCGTCGGAGAGTTCGTCCGCCTCGTGGCGGTCGCCGAGCGCGGTGACCCCGTCGACGGCGGCGGTGCGGCGGGTGCGGTAGACCAGCAGCACGATCGCCAGGCCGAGGCCGATCTCGGCGGCGGCGATGGTGATGGTGAACAGGGTGAGCGCCTGGCCGGCGTGCAGGGTGTCGCGCAGCCAGACGTCGAAGGCGACCAGGTTGAGGTTGACGGCGTTGAGCATCAGCTCGACGGACATCAGCACCAGGACGACGTTGCGCCGGGCGAGCACGCCGTACACGCCGACGCTGAACAGCAGCACGGCGAGGACGGCGGGGTAGACGAGGTGCACGTCAGCGCTCCTTCGGCTGGGTCGGGGCGGTGCGCGGCTTCCCGGTGCGCAGCTTCCCGGCCCGGGGCCGGGCCCGGCCGTCCCCGGTGCGGGACAGCACGATCGCGCCGACCAGTGCGGCGAGCAGCAGCACCGACAGCGCCTCGAACGGCAGCACCCAGTGCGAGAACAGGTACTCGCCGGTCAGCCGGGTGGTGCCGACCGCGCCGGACAGGTCGATCCAGGACGAGCGGAACGCGTCCACCACCAGGGTGACCAGGGTCGCGGCGGAGGCCAGGCCGACGGCGAGCGCGGCCGGGCGGTTGCCGGAGTCGGCGTCCGGGGAGCGGCCGATCGGGGCGCGGGTCAGCATCAGGCCGAACAGCACCAGCACGATCACCGAGCCCAGGTACACCAGCACCTGCACCCAGGCCACGAACTCGGCCGTCAGCAGCAGGAACTCGACCGCCAGCCCGCCCAGCGCGACCACCAGCCAGAGCGCGGCGTGCACCAGCCGGCGGGTGGTCACCGAGACCACGGCGGCGCCGAGCACGAGCACACCGACCAGCAGGAAGACGATCTCCTGCCCGGTCGGCGAGAGGTACGAGCGCGCGGCGGGCTCCAGCGGGCCCGCCGCGGCCAGCAGGGTGCTCAACTCTCCCCACCCTCCTCGGCGGAGGCCGCCGCCGCTGCGGCGGCGGCCAGCTTGTCGGCGGCCTTGCGGGCCATGGCGATCTCCTTGGGCTCCTCCGCCGCGGCGTCGTGCGCGGGCGGCGGCGGGACGGTCCACATCCACTCGCGCAGCCGCTCACGCTCGTGGGTGAGCTCGCGGATGTCGGTCTCCGCGTACTCGAACTCCGGGGACCAGAACAGCGCGTCGAACGGGCAGACCTCGACGCAGATCCCGCAGTACATGCAGAGCGAGAAGTCGATCGCGAAGCGGTCCAGCACGTTGCGGGTGCGGGCGCGGGCGTTCGGGTCGGCGGCGGGCAGCGTCTCCTTGTGGGAGTCGATGTAGATGCACCAGTCCGGGCACTCGCGGGCGCACAGCATGCAGACCGTGCAGTTCTCCTCCAGCAGCGCGATCACGCCGCGCGAGCGCGGCGGCAGGTCGGGCTGCACGTCGGGGTACTGCGCGGTGACGGTCTTCCGCACCATCGTGCGCAGGGTGACGGCCAGGCCCTTGGCCAGGCCGGAGCCGGGAATTCCCATTACGAGATCGCCACCTTGATGATGCCGGTCAGGGCGAGCTGGGCCAGCGCCAGCGGGATCAGCACCGTCCACGCGAAGCGCATCAGCTGGTCCTCGCGCAGCCGCGGGTAGGTGACCCGCAGCCAGAGCACCACGAAGGCCAGCGCGAAGGTCTTCACCAGCGTCCACAGCCAGCCGAGGCCGTCCGAGAACGGGCCGTGCCAGCCGCCCAGGAACAGCACCGAGGTCAGGCCGCAGAGCACCACGATGCCCGCGTACTCGGCGAGCAGGAACAGCGCGAAGCGCAGGCCGGTGTACTCGGTGTACGCGCCGAAGATGATCTCCGAGTCGGCCACCGGCATGTCGAACGGCGGACGCTGCAACTCGGCCAACCCGGCCGTGAAGAACACGAACGCGCCGATCAACTGCCACGGCACCCACCACCAGTGGAAGGCGTCCACGATGCCCGGCAGCGAGACGGTGCCCGCCGCCATCGCCACCGAGGCGGCGGCCAGCAGCATCGGCAGCTCGTACGACATCAACTGCGCGGCCGTGCGCAGCGCGCCCAGCAGCGAGAACTTGTTGGCCGACGCCCAACCCGCCATCAGCGAGCCCAGCACGCCGACGCCCATCACGGCCAGCACGAAGAAGATGCCCGCGTCGACCACCTGGCCGACCATCCCGTCCGGCCCGACCGGGATCACCAGCAGCACCAGCAGGTACGGCAGCAGCGCGACGGCCGGAGCCAGTTGGAAGATCCGCCGGTCGGCCCCGGACGGGACGACGTTCTCCTTCTGGACGAACTTCACCCCGTCCGCGACCAGTTGTGCCCACCCGTGGAACCCGCCCGCGTACATCGGCCCGAGCCGGCCCTGCATGTGCGCCATCACCTTGTGCTCGGCCTGACCGACCACCAGCGGCAGCACCAGGAACGCCACCAGCGTGCCGACACAGCGCAGCAGCGTGTCGAGGAGGTTCACGCGCTGTCTCCGTCCTGCTCGATGGGGTGCTCGGGCTGCGACTGTTCCGACTGCGGCTGTTCCGACCGCTCGGGCTGCTCGGACCGCTCCGACTGCGCCGGCCCGGACTCCGGCTGCGCCGACTCGGGCTGCGGCTGTTCGGGCCGCGACTGCTCCGGCTCCGCCGATTGGGCCTGCTCAACCTGCCCCGACTTCGCCCGCCCGGGCTCCGGCTGCGCCGACTCGGGTTGCGACTGCTGCGGCTCCGCCCGCCCGGACCCTGCCGACCTGAGCTGCCCGCTCTCCACCGACCCGGGCTGCTCAGCCTGCGGCTGTTCCGGCTGCGCCGAACCGGGCTGCTCGGCCTGCTCCGGCACGGATTCCGGCTCCGGCCCCGGCCGTTCCGGCTTCGCCGACTCACGCTGCTCGGCCTGCTCGGGCTTCACCGACCCAGCCTGCTCGGCCTGTTCAGGCTTTGCCGACCCGGCCTGCTCAGCCTGCCCGGCCTGCTCGGCCTGCTCGCTTTTCACCGATCCGGCCTGCCCAGCCTGCGGCCGTTCCGGCTTCGCCGACCCGCGCTGCTCAGCCTGCTCGACCTGCTCGGACTTTGCCGACCCGGCCTGCTCAGCCCGCCCGGCCTGCGGCTGTCCCGGCTTCACCGGCCCAGCCTGCTCGGCCTGTTCAGGCTCCGCCCGCCCAGGCTCGGGCTTCTCGTCGTGGGCCGGGACGGGCGCGTGCCACGGGGCGTCGGACGACTGGGTGCGGGCGGCGCGGCGCGGGGGCTCGGGCTGTTCGGCCGGGGTCTCGGGGGTCGCCTGGCTGACGGAGCCCTCGCCGACGCTGCGGGTGCGGCGCGGTCGGTCGGCGCGGACCGGCGGGGTCTCGGGGGCGGCGCCGGCGGCCGGGGCGGCCTGGCTCGCGGAGCCCGTCTCGACGCTGCGGGTGCGGCGCGGTCGGTCGACGCCGGCGGCCGCGCCGGCCCGTGCGCCGCGGGCGGGGCGTTCGGCGACCGGCGGCAGGGTGCCCTTGAGCGGGCCCCACTCGTTCGGGTCGGGGACGCCGGCGGGCTGCATCTTGCGCCGGGCCGGGCCGCCGTGCTCGGCGGACTCGCCGGGCTCCTTGGCGCCGGGCCAGTCCTTGGCGACCCGGGCGGCCAGCACGAAGTCCTTGCGCAGCGGGTGGCCCTCGAAGCCGTCCGGCAGCAGCAGGGTGACGGGGTGCGGGTGGCCCGGGAACTCGATGCCGAACATCTCCAGGGTCTCCCGCTCGTGCCAGGCGGCACCGGCGTACACCCCGACGGCGGTGGGCAGCGCGGCCTTCTCGCGCGGCACCCGGGTGCGCAGCAGCAGCCGGCGCACGCCGCCGGGCTCGCCGACGGCGGCCAGGTGCGCGCAGACCGCGAAGCCCCGGTCGAGGTCGTCGACGGCGCTCAGCCAGTCCAGGAAGGTCAGGCCGAGGGTGTCGCGGGCGGCGGTGAGCGCCTCGATCCAGTGCTCGGCGGGCACGTCGACGGTGAGCAGGTCGTACGCCTCGGCGGCGGTCGCCCAGGGGCCGACGGCCGCGGCGGTGCGCTCGGCGGGGGTCGGCTCCGGTGCCCGCTCGGGCGTCCCGGAGGTGTCCGGGGTGTCCGGGGTGTCGGTCACTGCCCCTCCTCCCCGGGCGCGGTGCGCAGCGGGCGGCCCAGCGCGGCGGCGGGCGCGGTGTAGCGCTGCGGCACGTCCTCGGCGGCGATCTTCTCCTGGAGCTTGAGGATGCCCTGGAGCAGCGCCTCGGGCCGGGGCGGGCAGCCGGGCACGTAGACGTCGACCGGGATGATCTGGTCGACGCCCTTGGTGACGGAGTACGAGTCCCAGTACGGGCCGCCGGAGTTGGCGCAGGCGCCGAAGGAGATGACGTACTTCGGTTCGGGCATCTGCTCGTACAGGCGCTTGACGGCGGGGGCCATCTTGTCGGTGACGGTGCCCGAGACGATCATCAGGTCGGCCTGCCGGGGGCCGGGCGCGAACGGGATGACACCCATCCGGATGAAGTCGTGCTTGGCCATCGACGCGGCGATGAACTCGATCGCGCAGCAGGCCAGTCCGAAGTTGAAGCACCAGAGGCTGTAGCGGCGGCCCCAGTTGAGCACCACCTTGACCGGGTCCGGGGCGAGCCGGGCCAGCGGGCCGAGGCGGCGTTGCTCGACGGCGGCGCCCGGGCGGGCCGGGTCGGGGATGCCGAGCGGGACGGGGCCGGAGCCGGGCGTCCCGTGCGAGTGCGTCACGTCCATTCCAGAACGCCCTTCTTCCAGGCGTAGAGCAGTCCGACCGCGAGGAACCCGATGAAGACGAACATCTCCACCAGCGTGGCCGCCCCGAAGCCGGCGGCGGCGAACACCGTGGCCCACGGGAACAGGTAGATCGCGTCGACCGCGAAGATCACGTAGAGGAAGGCGTAGACGTAGTACCGGATCTGGGTGTGCGCCCAGCCCTCGCCGACCGGGTCGACCCCGCACTCGTAGGCGAGCAGCTTCTCGGGGGTGTCGACCACCGGTCGCAGCAGGCGGTTCGCGGTGAAGGCCACCACGACGAAGAGGACGCCGATGACCGCCAGCAGACCGATCGCCGCGTAGGCGTCGAAGTAGCCGCTGCCGGCGGCGGGGTCGGCAGCGAGCGGCTGCCACTCCATGGGTCACGCCCTTCTTCTTTGCCCGTCCATAACCATCGCTATCGCGGGAGTCTATGTGTACCGCTCGTTTACTCCGCCACCTGCCCGTCCTGCAAGACGGCCGGTGGACACCCCGCGGACACCGGCGGAATTCCGTCCACGACCGTTCCAGAGCCCGTTCCGGGGCCGGTCCGGGGCCGGTCCGGGCCCTGGGTGCAGGTCGGGGGGTGGGGATAACCCCCGGAAGAAGACGGTGTGCAGCACCATGGCGGGGGGCGGTCGCCGAACGGGATGCTGGTGATCGACGAAACACGGCGAGACCACCAGGAGAGGGCGCCGACCATGGAGGACGAGGCGAAGCGCCCGTCGTTGTACGGGGCACGGCTGTGGCGGGAGGTGCGGAACTCGCTGCTGAACCTGCCGATCGGGGTGGTCGGGTTCGCCGTGACGGCGGTGCTGCTGACGGCCGGGCTGGGCCTGGCGGTGACGGTGATCGGGCTGCCGCTGCTGGCCTTCGGGCTGGGCTGTTGCCGCCAGCTCGGGCGGCTGGCCCGGGTCCGGGCGCGGGCCGAGCTGGGCAGTGCGGTCGCCGAGCCGGAGCCGCTGCGCCCGAGCCGGGCCGGGCCGGCCGGCCGAGTGACGGCCTCGCTGGCCGACGGGCTGGGCTGGCGCTCGGCGCTGTACTGCGTGGTGCTGCTGATCTGGGGGATTCTCAGCTTCACGCTGACGCTGGTGCTGCTGGTGGTCGGCTGGCCGGTGCTGCCCTGGGCGATGCGGGCGATCGGCGCGGTCTCCCGGTGGCTGGTGGAGGTGCTGCTGGCGCCGGGCGCGCTGGCCGAGCGGGTCCGCGAGCTGGAGGACGACCGGGGCGTGGTGGTCGACACCGCCGCGGCCGACCTGCGCCGGATCGAACGGGACCTGCACGACGGCGCGCAGGCCCGGCTGGTCGCGCTGGCAATGGACCTGGGCCTGGCCAAGGAGAAGCTGACGGAGGACCCGGCGGCGGCCCGGCAGATGGTCGACGCGGCGCACGGCGAGGTCAAGCTGGCCCTGCGGGAGCTGCGCGACCTGGCCCGCGGCATCCACCCCGCGGTGCTCACCGACCGCGGGCTGGACGCGGCGCTCTCCTCGGTCGCGGCCCGCTGCACGCTGCCCGGCGGCGTCCGGGTGCACGTCGAGCTGGGCGGCGAGCGGCCGGACTCCGCGGTCGAGGGCATCGCCTACTTCACCGTCAGCGAGCTGCTGACCAACGCCTCCAAGCACTCCGGCGCCCGCACCGCCTCGGTGGACGTCTGGCGCCAGGACGACCGGCTGATGCTGACGGTGCGGGACGACGGCCGCGGCGGGGCCCGGGTGCACCCCGGCGGCGGGCTGGCCGGCCTGGTCGAGCGCGCCGAGTCGGTGGACGGCGTGTTCGTGGTGGAGAGCCCGGCGGAGGGCCCGACCTCGGTGACGGTCGAGCTGCCGTGGCACACCCGGGCCGGCCACCGGGGCTGAGCGACGCCGCCCCCGGCCGCGCGGGCCGGGGGCGGACGTGGACGGGCCCGGAGTGCCGCCTCCCTTGCGCGGTACGGCACTCCGGGCCCGGGTCTGTCGGGCGGGCTACAGCGTCCCGAGGGTGACCTCCGCGCTCTTGTCCTGCCCGTCCCGCTGGTAGCCGACGGTGACCTTGGCACCGGGGCTCTGCGAGGCCAGCGCGGTGGTCAGCGCGGAGGGGCTGGTGATCGCGGTGTCGCCGACCTTGGTGATCACGTCGCCCGCCTGGAGGCCGGCCGAGGCGGCCGGGCCGCCGTCGACCACCGAGACCACCGCGGCGCCGGCCGGCTGGAAGTTCGCGTCGAAGTACGGGCGGACGGTCACCCCGAGCGCGGCCCGGCCGGAGTTGCTGACCTTGCCGTCCTTGATCAGCTGGCCGGCGATGCTCGTCACGGTGGCGGCGGGGATGGCGAAGCCGATGCCGGGCGCGGCCGAGCCGTTCAGCTCCGGGTCGACGGCGGTGAGCGTGTTGATCCCGATCACCTGGCTGGAGAGGTTGACCAGCGCGCCGCCGCTGTTGCCGGGGTTGATCGCGGCCGAGGTCTGCACCATGTTGCCGATGGTGGCGCCCGGCGAGTCGGTGGTCTTGGGCTCGCTGACCGTCCGCCCGACCGCCGAGACGATGCCCTGGGTGACGCTGCTGGACAGGCCGAGCGGGCTGCCCATCGCCAGCGTGATCTGCCCGACCGCGACCTTGGCGCTGTCCGCGAAGGCGGCGGGCTTGAGGCCGCCGGGCGGGTTGTTGAGCCTGATCACCGCGAGGTCGGAGTCCGGGTAGCTGCCGACCAGCGCGGCGTCCAGCGGCTTGGTGCTGTTGGCCAGCGTCACGGTGAAGGTGGTGGCGGTGCCGACCACGTGCGCGTTGGTGACGATGTCGCCCTTGTCGTCGAAGACGATCCCGGAGCCGAGGCTGTCCCCGGCGGTGATCTGCACCACCGAGGGCAGCACCTGGGAGATCACCTGCTGGTAGTCCTGCTCCAGCTGGTTGCTGCTGGAGGGGGCGGGCGCGGACGAGGAACTGCTGGCCGCCGCGGTGGAGCTGGAGCCGGAGCCGGAGCTGGAGCAGCCGGTCAGCAGCAGCGCCGCCGAGGCGAGCGCCGCCACGGGCCCGAGCCACAGCTTGGGCCCGGTCGGCCGGGGGCCGGCCGGGATCGGGCGGGTCGGTTCCTTCTTGGGGCGCACGGCGGCCACCTCCGGTCGCTGGACAGAGCTTTGTCACTATTTCACCGATATGTCCGAATGCCCGTGCGGACACACCACGGCACCGGGAAAAGGCCGCGTCCAGTGGCGCGTCAGGCGACCTCTGCCCGGCGAGGAGCGGTGTCCGGTGCGCGTGCTCTCGGCGTGCCGGCCGGAAGCCCTCGTACTGGGTGTACTCGGGTTTTCGGCCGGTGCGGCGAGAGTGCGTGCCGGGCGCCGCGACGGGGCGGAGGTCGTCTGACGCGGCACTAGGATCGGGCCATGACCTGGTTGATCACCGGCGGTGCCGGTTACATCGGCGGACACGTAGTCAAGGAACTGGCCGGGGCGGGCGAGCCGGTAGTCGTCCTGGACGACCTGAGCAGCGGTTCGGCCGACCGCCTGCCCGCCGGGGTCCCCCTGGTGGAGGGCTCCACCCTGGACCGGCCGCTGCTGGACAAGGTGATCGCCGAGCACGGGGTGACCGGCATCCTGCACATCGCCGCCAAGAAGCAGGTCGGCGAGTCGGTCAGCGAGCCGCTGCACTACTACCGGGAGAACGTCGAGGGCCTGCGCCTGGTCCTGGAGGCCGCGGCGGCCGGCGGCGTGCGCCGGATTCTGCTCTCCTCCTCCGCCGCCGTCTACGGCATGCCGGACGTCGACCTGGTCACCGAGTCCACCCCGTGCGCGCCGATCAACCCGTACGGCGAGACCAAGCTGATCGGTGAGTGGCTGCTGAACGCCTCCGCCACCGCCTACGGGATGTCCACCGTGGCGCTGCGCTACTTCAACGTGGCGGGCGCGGCCACCCCGGAGCTGTCCGACGAGGGCGTCACCAACCTGGTCCCGATGGTGTTCGAGCGGCTGGCGGCCGGCCGGGCCCCGCTGGTCTTCGGCGCCGACTACCCGACCCCGGACGGCACCTGCGTCCGGGACTTCATCCACGTCTCGGACATCGCCTCCGCCCACCTGGCGGCGGTCCGCCGGCTGAACGCGGCCGGGCCGGACGAGCGGGTCAACCTGACCCTGAACATCGGCCGCGGCGAGGGCGTCTCGGTGCGGGAGATGCTCGCCGAGATCGCCGAGGTCACCGGCATCGACACGGCCGCCGAGATCGCCCCGCGCCGCCCCGGCGACCCGGCCCGGGTGGTGGCCGCCGCCGACCTGATCCGGCGGGAGCTCGGCTGGAGCGCCCGGTACGACGTGCGCGAGATGGTCGCCTCCGCCTGGGCCGGCTGGCAGCACCGCCACCCGTAGCCCCGGGCCCGCGCGGATCGGCCCCGGACCTCGCCGCGAGGTCCGGGGCCGTACCGTTTCGCCGCGCTACTGCGGGACGGCGGTGCCGTAGAAGGAGTCCAGCGCGTACACGCAGCGGTCCTTGGAGCCGACGAAGACCCGGCCGCCGACCGCGACCGGGGAGCCGGTCAGCTCGCCCTTGGTGCCCAGCTCCCAGCGCAGCCGGCCGGTGGCCAGCTCCAGGGTGTGCAGCGAGTGGTCGCGGCTGCCCAGGTGCACCAGGCCCTCGGCTACCGCCGGGGAGCCGACCAGGTCGCCCCGGGTGGTGTAGCGCCAGCGCTCCCGGCCGCCGGCCGCCTCGAAGGCGAACAGGGTGTCGCCGGAGCCCAGCAGCACCGTCCCGTCCGCGACCACGGCCGGCTCGGCGCCCTGCCGGGCGGCGGTGGCGGCCCGCCAGCGACCGTGCCCGGTGGCGGCGTCCAGCGCGTACAGGGTGCCGAGGTAGTCGGCGACGTACACCGCCCGGCCGTCCACCGCGGGCGGGGTGAACAGCGCCACCGGCGCGTCGAAGCGCCAGTGCTCGGCGCCGGTGGCGGCGTCCAGCGCGTGCACCCGCTGACCGGACGTCACGTACAGCACGCCGCCCTGCTCGACCGGCCGGGAGGGCACCTTGCCGCCCAGCGGCACCGACCAGCGCACCCCGCCGCCGCGCGGGTCGACGCAGTGCAGCCGGCCGCCGCCCTGGTAGTAGGCGGCGCCGCCGACCAGCGCCGGGCCGGACTGCGGGTTCTCGTACTCCTGCTGGGCGTCGTCGGCCCGCCACAGCTCGGCGCCGGTGGCCGCCGCGCGCAGCTGCACGCCGCCGCCGCGCACCCCGCAGCACAGCACGCCGTCGGCGGCGTCCAGCGCGTACACCCAGCCGTCCAGCGAGTGCCGCCAGCGCTCGGTGCCGTCGGCGGCGTCCACCGTGTACAGGTGCGGGCCGTCGGCGGCGTGCACCCGGCCGGCGTCGACGGCCAGCGCCCAGGCCACGTCCCGGGTCTTCCAGCGGCGCTCGCCGGAGCCGATGTCCAGCGCGTGCACCTCGAAGCTGGAGGCGAACAGGACGCCGTCGGCGACCACCGGGGTGCCCCACACGTCGTTCGACATCCGGAACCGCCAGGGCCGCCAGCGCGCGGCGGGCTGCGGCGGGGCGGCGGACGGCGCGGAGCTGCGGCGCACCCAGTCGGTGCCGACCGGGGCGGGCGTCGGCGCGGCCGGTTCGGCCCGCGGCCCGGGCCCTATCGGCACGTGCGCGCCGGGCAGCCGGATCTCGCCGTCGCCACCCGGGTCGCCGACCGGCGGCCGCCGGTGCGGGCGCACCCGCTCGGTGACCACCTCGGCCTCGGAGGCCGGCCCGGCGGCGCCGACCGGGGCCGGGGCGCCCGGCAGCGGCGGCGGCCCGACCGGCTGGGCCGGCAGCGCCAGCTGGGGCTGCTGGGGCTGCGGCCGGGCCGGGGGCTGCTGGGCGCTGACGGGACGTCTGCTGCTGCGCTTAGCCTCGATCAGGTCGAGCGCGGCGGGCGGCAGCCAGTCCCCCGCCTCGCCGGAGGCGTCGGCCCGGGAGAACAGGTGCGGGGCCAGCTCGGCCTGGATCTGGGCGGGCGTGGGCCGGTGCTCGGGCGTGGGCCGCATGCAGGCCCGGACCAGGTCGACCAGCTCGACCGGCAGCCCGGACAGGTCGGGCTGGTCGCGCAGCAGCTGGAACACCGTCTCGACCGGGTTGGAGCCGCGGTAGGGCGGGTGCCCGGTGGCGCAGAACACCACCAGCGAGCCGAGCGAGAACACGTCGCTGGCACCGGTGACGCTGCGGCTGTCCCGGGCCTGCTCGGGCGACATGTAGGCGGGCGTGCCGACCGCGACGTTGGTCATGGTGAGCCGGGTGCTGGAGACCCCGGCGGCGATGCCGAAGTCGATCACCCGGGGTCCGTCCTCGACCACCAGCACGTTGGACGGCTTGAGGTCACGGTGGACCAGGCCCGCGGCGTGGATGGACTGCAGCGCCTCGGCGATGCCCGCGGTCAGCCAGCGCACCGCGTCGGCGGGCAGCGGCCCGCAGTCGGTGACCAGGTCCTCCAGCGAGGGCGCGGGCACGTACGCGGTGGCCAGCCACGGGACGGCCGCGTCGGCGTCGGCGTCCACCACGGCGGCGGTGTAGAAGCCGCCGACCGTCTTGGCGGCGGCGATCTCGCGGGCGAAGCGGACCCGGAACAGGTTGTCCTCGGCCAGCTCGGTGCGGACGGTCTTGATGGCCACCCGGCGTCCCGAGGCCGACCGGGCCAGGTACACCAGGCCCATGCCGCCCGCGCCGAGCCGGGCCAGCACTTCGAAGGGCCCGATCCGCCTCGGATCGTGCGCCGTCAGCTGGTCCACTCCTCAGCCACCTCCCCTTCCGCCAACGCCCCCCGGCGGTGGCGCCCCCCGATTCTCCAATGCCCGCCGCCCGGGAGCCAATCTCCCCCGCCCGGGACACGCCCCCGGGTACCGGAGCCGCCCGCTCCGGGTCCGCCCGCCGGTCCGCCCCGGGCCCGCCCGCGGGACCCCGGCGGACCCCCCTCAGCTGACTTGTCGTCACGCTGTGGGGTCATCAGCACACGGGGGGGCAACAACTCAAGCAGAAATGGCACGGTTTCCCCCCTCACCCGGACTAATAGTCGCACTACCGATTAGCGCCAAGATCTCACCGCTGTAAGCTGACGGCATGACAGGACAAGTTCGCACCGTCGACGGTCGCGTCGCCGGGCGGCGCGGACAGGAGACGCGGCAGAAGCTGCTCGACTGCCTCCGCGAGATGCTCAGCACGTCGCCGTACCGGGACGTCAAGGTCATCGACGTCGCCCGTATGGCGGGTACCTCCCCCGCGACCTTCTACCAGTACTTCCCGGATGTCGAGGGCGCCGTCCTTGAGATCGCCGAGGAAATGGCCGAGGACAGCGGCGGGCTCAAAGAGCTCGTCGATGGAAAGTCCTGGGCGGGAAAGTCCGGCTTCACCACTTCCGAAGAACTGGTGGACGGATTCCTCGCCTTCTGGCGCAAGAATGACGCCATTCTCCGAGTGGTCACGCTCGGTGCTGCCGAAGGGGACAAGCGGTTCTTCAAGATCCGCATGAAGGTCCTCAACTCGGTGGCGGCCCCGCTCGCCGAAGCGGTGCGCAACAACCAGGGCAAGACCGACAAGTCGGTCGAACCGTCGGCGGTCGCCGGCGCCCTGGTGTCGTTGCTGGCCGCGGCGGCCGAGCACGGCAAGGCGTTCACTTCGTGGGGCGTGAAGGTCAAGGACCTCAAGCCCAACCTGGCGCTCCAGGTGTACCTGGGAGTCACCGGAAAGAAGCCGCCGAAGTAAGACTCCAGCCCACTGGCGCTCGGCCCCGGTTCCTGTCCGGGTGTGTCGGATGCGGCCGTGCCTCGGGGGAGGTTCGCCGACGTACCGCGGAGCGCCGTCCTGCAACGGACGCGAGGGGCGGCCGGGAGGATTTCCTCCCGGCCGCCCCTCCGTGCTGTCCGCACCGCCGGGCCCGGCACCGCCGCCCGGAGGCGGACGCACCGCTCAGGCGCGCCACTCAGGCGTCAGCGCGCCACTCAGGCGTCAGCGCACCGCTCAGGCGTCACCGCACCGCTCAGGGGCAGCGCACGACCTGCCCGGCGTAGGCCAGGCCGCCGCCGAAGCCGAACAGCAGCACCGGGTCGCCGGTGTGCAGCTCGCCGCGCTCGACCAGCTTGGAGAGGGCGAGCGGGATGGAGGCGGCGGAGGTGTTGCCGGAGTCGACCACGTCGCGGGCGACCACCGCGTCCTCGGCCAGGCCGAGCTTGCCGGCGATGGCGTCGATGATCCGCAGGTTGGCCTGGTGGGCGACGAAGCCGCGCAGCTCGGACGGCTCGATCCCGGCCTTCTCGCACGCCTTGCGGGCCAGCGGGGCGACCTGGGTGGTGGCCCAGCGGAAGACCGTCTGGCCCTGCTGGCTGATCACCGGCTTCCAGCCGCTGATCGCCACCGCCTCGCCCTTCTCCGGCTCGGAGCCCCAGACCACCGGGCCGACGCCGGCCCGCTCGTCCGGGACGGCCTCCAGCACCGCGGCGCCCGCGCCGTCGCCGAAGATCACGCAGGTGGTGCGGTCGGTCCAGTCGATGATGTCGGACATCCGCTCCACGCCGACCACCAGCGCCCGGGTCGCGGCACCGGCCCGGATCGCGTGGTCGGCGGTGGCCAGCGCGTACGAGAAGCCCGAGCAGGCGGTGTTCAGCTCGTACGCGGCGGGGGCCGGGATGCCCAGCCGGGCGGCGACGGCGGCGGCGGTGTTGGGGCTGCGCTCGACGGCGGTGCAGGTGGCGACGGCGACCAGGTCGATCCGGTCGGCCGTCACGCCCGCGTTGGCCAGCGCCTTCTCGGCGGCGCCCACCGCGAGGTCGACCAGGGTCTCGTCCTCCGCGATGTGCCGGGTGCGGATGCCGACCCGGGAGCGGATCCACTCGTCGTCGGTGTCGACCAGCGCCGAGAGATCGTCGTTGCTCAGGACCTTCGGCGGCTGGTGGTGGCCCAGCGCCATGATGCGGGAGGCGGTCATACAGCCACTCAACCGGGTTACCGGCGAGTCGGGAGGTGACGCCCTGACACAGGATCGGGTGCCGGAAGCTGTAGGTCCCTCACAACCGGCCCGCGGTCAGGCGGCCAGCGACTGGGCGTCACCCATCATGATCATCGGGTGCAGCGCCGGGTCCAGGGTCCTGATCAGCTCGACCATGTGGTCCTCGGTCAGCGAGACGCAGCCGTGGGTGGGGCCGCCGTGGTCGAGGTGCAGCCAGATGCCGCCGCCCTTGGCCGCGCCCTCCGGGTAGGTGGTGTCGAGCGGGGACTTGCCCTCCACCCGGTTGTAGTTGATCGCCACCACGTAGTCGAAGGAGCCGGCCAGCGGTTCGTTGTTGAAGCCGCGTCCGGCCATCACGAAGTTCTTGTTCTCGTCGTAGGGCAGCTTGGAGCCGGGGTCGGCCTTGCGGCCGCCGGCGTCGGTGAGCGAGAACAGGCCGATCGGGCTGCGCAGGTCGCCGGAGCGGTGGTCGGCGGTCCAGCCCTTGTAGGCGTTGTGGGCGGGCCAGGTCTGGCCGGCCTGCCAGCTGCCGTCGTCGCCGCGGGTCCACAGCGTGACGGTGTTGTCCGAGGAGTCCTTGCCCTGGCCGCTGGCGACCAGCAGCTGGCGGGTCTCGGCGGGGACCTTGGCCATCCAGTCGGCGCCGATGCCCGGGATGGCGGTGATCCGCTCCCGGTCGGAGCGGTCCGCGGCGGGGGCCTCGGTGTGCTGCCCGGCGTCGGCGGCCTGCATCGGGACGACCTCGGGCGCGTGGTCGGGGGCGGCGCTGGCGGTCTCGCTCTGGAAGCCCCGGCCCGGGCCGACGCTGAACCAGCCGGCCGCGAGGGCCAGCAGGGTCGCGGTGCCGACGGTGAGCTTGCGGACCCGGCGCTGCTTCGGTTTGCGGCGGCTGCGGCGGGCGGCGGCTCGGCCCTGGGGCTGCTCGGCCTCGTCCCGGCCGGACGGCGCGGCGGCCGGGCGGCGGTGCGAGGAGACGCGATGGGAACCGGACATGCGAACGATCCTCCCAGACCGCGGGGACGAGGTGGAACCCGGGCCGTGTGATGAGCCTGTGAGCATACGCGCCCAGGAAACGTTTCTTCGGCTTCCCGACTGCCCCGGTGGTGCGTCTTCACCCCGTGCGCCGCCCGGAAACGTCCCGCGCCCGGTGGCCGGAAACCGGTCACCGGGCGCGTGGTCCGAACGGGGGTCAGAGGCGCATCGCCTGCGGGGTCTCCCGGCGGGCCAGGTCCGGCCCGTCGTACTCGCGGATGACCTCGTAGCGGGTGTTGCGCTCGACCGGGCGGAAGCCGGCGTCCCGGATCAGCTGGAGCAGGTCGTCGCGGCCCAGTTTGTTGGGGGTGCCGAAGTTGTCCGCGTCGTGGGTGATCTTGTACTCGACCACCGAGCCGTCCATGTCGTCCGCGCCGTGGCTGAGCGCCAGCTGGGCGGTGGTGACGCCGTGCATCACCCAGAACACCTTGACGTGCGGGACGTTGTCGAACAGCAGGCGGGACACCGCGAAGGTCTTCAGCGCCTCGGCGCCGGTGGCCATCTCGGTGCGCGCCATCAGGCGGTTGCGGACCTTGCCGTCCTTGGAGTCGTGGAAGTCGTGCTGGTAGCGCAGCGGGATGAAGACCTGGAAGCCGCCGGTCTCGTCCTGCAGCTCGCGCAGCCGCAGCACGTGGTCGACCCGGTGGCGGGGCTCCTCGATGTGGCCGTAGAGCATGGTGGCCGGGGTCTTGAGGCCCTTCTCGTGCGCCAGGCGGTGGATGCGCGACCAGTCCTCCCAGTGGGTGTCATGGTCGACGATGTGCTGGCGGACCTCCCAGTCGAAGATCTCCGCGCCGCCGCCGGTCAGCGACTCCAGGCCGGCCTCGATCAGCTCGTCCAGGATCTCGCTCGCGCTCAGGCCGCTGATCCGCTCGAACCAGTGGATCTCGGTGGCGGTGAACGCCTTCAGCGAGACGTTCGGCAGCGCGGCCTTCAACTCCCGGAGCGAGCGCGGGTAGTAGCGCCACGGCAGCGTCGGGTGCAGGCCGTTGACGATGTGCAGCTCGGTCAGCGACTCCGACTCCATCGCCTTGGCGAGCCGGACGGCCTCCTCGATCCGCATCGTGTACGCGTCCTTCTCGCCCGGCTTGCGCTGGAACGAGCAGTACGCGCAGGAGGCGCTGCACACGTTGGTCATGTTCAGGTGGCGGTTGACGTTGAAGTGGACGACGTCGCCGTTCTTCCGCGTCCGCACGTGGTGCGCCAGGCCGCCCAGCCAGGCCAGGTCGTCGCTCGCGTAGAGCGCGATCCCGTCCTCGCGGGTCAGCCGCTCACCGGCGTAGACCTTCGCCTCCAGCTCGCGCTTGAGCCCTGCGTCCATGCGGTGCTCCGCCTCCTCTGGACTTCGATTCGTTGCCGGGACCGAGACTACGCCTAGGCGGCGAGCAGTTCGGCCAGCAGGGCGGGGTCGAGGTTGCCGCCGCTGACGACCGCGGCGAACACCCGTCCGCCCAGCTCACCGGCCCGGTGGAAGTAGGCAGCGGGGGCGACCGCGCCGGAGGGCTCGGCGACCAGCCGGCCGCGGCGGGCCAGCAGGGCGACGGTGGCGCGGATCTCGTCCTCGGAGACCGTGACGATGTCGTCCACGTAGGCGGTGAGGTGCTCGAACGGCAGGACGCCCACCGACGGGGTGCGCAGGCCGTCGGCGATGGTGCGGTAGGTGTCGGCGACCGGCCAGGCGGTGCGGACGCCCTCGCGCAGGCTCTGCCGGGCGTCCGCCGCCAGCTCCGGCTCCACGCCGACCACCCGGACGCCCGGGCAGGCCAGCTTGAGCGCGGCGGCCGTCCCGGAGATCAGCCCGCCGCCGGAGACCGGCACCAGCACGGTGTCCAGCTCGTCCGGGGCGTCCTCGGCGATCTCCAGGCCGACCGTGCCCTGGCCCGCGATGATGTACGGGTCGTCGTAGGGCGGCACCCAGACGTAGCCGTGCGCGGCGGCCAGTTCGGCCGGGACGGTGTCGCGCTCCTCGGCGGTCACGACCACCACCTCGGCGCCGAACGCGCGGGTGTTCTCGATCTTCACGGCGGGCGAGGTGTCGGGCATCACGATCACCGCCTTGACGCCGAGCCGCCGGGCCGCGTACGCCACCGCCTGGGCGTGGTTGCCGCTGGACTGGGCGACCACTCCCCTGGCCCGCTCCTCGGCGGTGAGCGCGGCCAGCCGGTTCATCGCCCCGCGGACCTTGAACGCCCCGGTCGGCTGGAGGCTCTCCGGCTTCAGCCAGAGCCGCCGCCCGCCGTCCGCCGCCCACGGGCAGGGCAGCAGCGGGGTGCGCACCGCCGTGCCGGCGATCCGGCGTTGGGCGGCGCGCAGGTCTTCCAGGTCGACCAGGGTCACGGCGGGGGCTCCTCGGCGGCTGACGGCGGGTGGGAGGAGCTTATTCGGCGAGGTGGAGCGGGAGTTCGCTGACCCGGTTCTCCCACTTGGTGGAGAGCACCACCGTGGTCCGGGTGCGCGCCACCCCCTTGGTGCCGGACAGCCGCTTGACCACCGACTCCAGGCCCTCCACGTCCGGCACCCGGACCTTGAGCATGTACGAGTCGTCGCCCGCGATGAACCAGCAGTCCTCGACCTCCGGGAGGTCCTTCAGCCGGTGCGAGACGTCGTCGTGGTCGGCCGCGTCGGTGAGCTGGAGGCCGATCAGGGCCGTCACCCCGTAGCCGAGCGTCGCCGGGTTGACCGTCGCCCGGTAGCCGGTGATCACGCCGGCCTGCTCCAGCCGGTTGATCCGGTCCGTCACGCTCGGACCGGACAGGCCCACCAGGCGGCCCAGCTCGGCGTACGAGGCGCGGCCGTTCTCCCGGAGTGCCTGGATGAGCTGTCTGTCCACAGAGTCCATTGCCTGCCGCGTCCTTCCGAACCTCACCAGAACCACAGATCATTATCCGGAATCCAAGGCGCTGCGCGCCGCTCAACCCGGGTATCCCAGAGAACATACTCTCCCGTCACGTGCCCGCTCACTCACCCCGGCGCGGCCGTGTTCCGGGGCGGTCCTCCGGGGTGCTCGCGGCCTCGCCCAGGGCGCCCGACCAGCGGCGGTACAGCGTGTGCGGGACGGCCACCGCGTCCAGCACCCGGCCGGCCACGAAGTCCACCAGCTCGCGGGCGGTCGAGCCCCCCGCGTAGAAGCCGGGGGACGCCGGGAGGACGACCGCGCCCTGCTCGTCCAGCGCCACCAGGTGGCGCAGCGTGCTGCCGGTCAGCGGGGTCTCGCGCAGGCAGAGCACCAGCGGGCGGCGCTCCTTGAGGGTGACGGACGCGGTGCGCTGGAGCAGGTCCTTGGACAGGCCCAGCGCGATGCCGGCCGCGGCGCCGGTGGTGGCCGGGACGACCAGCATGCCCTTCGCGGGGTACGAGCCGGAGGACGGGCCCGCAGCGAAGTCCCCGGCCGGCCAGTGGCGGACGTCGTGCAGCCGCGACTCGTCGGTGCCGAGCCAGGCGGCCAGGTCGGCGCGCCAGTGCGCGTCGCGGAAGGAGATGCCCGTCTCGTCCAGGATGGTCAGCCGCGCCGCCCGGCTGACGATCAGGTCGACGGGCTCCCCGGCGTCCAGCAGTGCGCGGATCACCGAGGCGGCGTAGGGGGTGCCGCTGGCGCCGGACACGCCGACGACCCAGGGCTTGCGGGTGGGGCTCATGGTTCCCATTGTGGGGCGCGCGGTCCGGGCGGCCGGGGCGCGCGGCGGTCCGGCGAGCCGCCGGTCGGCGGGTTTTCGGGTCAGAATGGCCGCATGGCAGCGGAGTTGGTGGACCTGACGCATCCGGTGGTGTCCGGGATGCCGGTGTACCCGGGGGACCCGGGCGTCGAGTTGCGGGCGGCGTTGACGGTGGCGGACGAGGGGGTGAACGTGCTGGCGGTGCACCTGGGGTCGCAGACCGGGACGCACGTGGACGCGCCGTACCACCTGGACGTGCGGTGGCCGACCCTGGACGGGCTGCCGCTGGAGCTGTTCACCGGGCCCGCGGTGGTGGTGGACCTGCGGGGGCTGTCGGCCCGGGCGGTGGTGACGGCGGAGCACCTCGCGCCGGCGCTCGCGGTCTCGGGGCCGGGGACGGTGTTGCTGCTGGCGACGGGGTGGCCGCGGTACTGGGGGACGGACCGGTACTTCGCGCACCCGTACCTGGCCCGGGAGGCGGCGGAGGCCATCGTCGCGGCGGGGGTCCGGACGGTCGGGATCGACGCGCTGTCGGTGGACCCGACGCCGGACCCGGGGCCGCTGGACCCGGAGATAGCGAGCCTGCTGGCCGAGTTGGCGGACGAGCACGACCCGGAGCCGGAGCAGGCGACGCTGGTGGCGCACCGGGTGCTGCTGGGGCCGGAGGGCGGCGGGGTGATCGCGGAGAACCTGACGGACCTGTCGGCGCTGCTGGCGGCGCAGGAGGCCGGCCGGCCGGTGGAGGTGTCGCTGTTCCCGCTGCGGCTGACGGCGGCGGACGGGGCGCCGGTGCGGGCGGTGGCCCGGATCGGGTGAGCGGGGCGCCAACGGACCACCCGCTTCCGGGACTTGGTCTAGACCATCCCGGGAGCGCCCCGCTAGGCTCCCGCCATGTCTGAGATCGTCGGTGTGGTCGAGCGCCTGTGGCGCTACCCCGTGAAGTCCACGGGCGGCGAACTGCTCGACTCCGTCGAGGTCGAGGAGCGCGGCCTGGTCGGCGACCGGCTGTACGCGGTGCGCGACGGGGCCGGGAAGTTCGGGTCGGGGAAGAACACCCGGCGCTTCCGGCGGATGGACGGCCTGCTGCGGCTGAGCGCCCGGCTGGGCTCGCGGATCGACGGCCCGGAGCTGTTCGACCCGCTGGGGATGGCGGTGCCGGACCCGGACGCCTTCCTGCGCGCCTACCTGGAGCAGGAGGACGTGGCGCTGGCCCGCGAGGACACGGTGTCGCACTTCGACGAGCTGCCGGTGAGCGTGCTGACCACCGCCACCCTGGACTGGGTCGCGCAGGCGGTGCCCTCGGCGGTGGTGGACGAGCGCCGGTTCCGGCCGAACGTGCTGCTGCGCACCCCGCCGGGGACGCCGCCGTTCAGCGAGGACAAGTGGTTCGGCCGGGAGGGCCGGGTGGAGGGCGGGGCGCGGCTGGCGTTCGTCCGGGCCAGCGTGCGGTGCGCGATGGTCGGGGCGGCGCAGCCCGGGCTGCCGCACGCGCCGGAGATCCTGAAGACCATCGCGCACGAGCGGGACACCGAGCTGGCCGCGCTGGCCACGGTGGCGCGGCCGGGCCCGCTGCGGATCGGGGACGTGCTCGCGCTGGTGTGACGGCCGGGGCGGGACCGGGGCCGGGGCCGGGACCGCGCGGGTGGCGGGCTCAGGACGGGTGGCGGGCGACCAGGCAGAACGGGTGGCCGGCCGGGTCGGTGCAGACCGTCCAGCGCTCGTGCCGGTCCTTGGCCTCGGCGCCGAGGGCGACCGCCCCGGCCTCGGCGGCGGCGAGGTCGTCGACCTCGATGTCGAGGTGCAGCTGCTGCGGGTGGGCGGGGTCGGGCCAGATCGGCGGGCGGTAGTCCTCGACCCGCTGGAAGGCGAGCACCCGGCCGTCGGGCAGGTGCACGGTGGACCAGTCCTCGTCCAGCGACCAGCGCGGGTCGGGCCGGTCGGCCTCGCCGCCGAGCAGGGCGGCGTAGAACTGGGCCAGGCCCGCCGGGTAGTGGCAGTCCAGCACCACGCACTGCAGTGTGCCGATCATCGTGTTCCCCGTTCCGCTCGTGGTGGCCCCCGCGTCCCAGCATGGCGCACCGCCGCGGCGGGTGGCGGTTCATCCGGCGGGGGCGGCGTCCGCGCGGGCGGGGGCGGTGCCCACGGGCCGTCAGGTGGCGCGCCGGTGCGGCGACGGAAACCGGCGCGCTGCCGCACGAGGACGTACCGGCAAGGGAGTTCGGGGCGGCGCGGACCCGCCGCTCCCCGGGCCCCTGTTCTCCGTCCTCCGTCCTCTTCCTCCGTCCTCCGCTCCGTCCGGCTCAGAGGCCGAGATCGCCGCCGGGGAGGTAGCGGGTGGGGACGTCGGAGAGGGTGGGGCGGAGCAGGGGGTCGAGCGTCGCGGGGGCGGGCGGGGTGCCGAAGGGCGCGGCGACCACGGGAGGTGCGGCGTCCGCGGGTGGGGGACGCGCGTGCCCACTGCCCCGGGGACGGGGCTCGGGGCTCGGGGCTCGGCCGGCGGATGTGGCCGGACGCACGGCAGGGGCGCGCGGAGTGCCTCCGCGCGCCCCTGCCGGTACGGCCGTCAGACCGTCAGGCCGCGGCTGACCAGGTCGATCAGCGCGAAGACGAACAGCGAGATGCCCACGAAGCCGTTGGTGGAGAAGAACGCCCGGTTCAGCCGGGACAGGTCGTGCGGCTTGACGATGGTGTGCTCGTAGACGAACGCGCCGGCCACCACCGCGAGTCCGCACCAGAAGAACGCGCCCGCGTCGGTCAGCACCGCGTACCAGGCCAGCAGGGCGGTGGTGAGGGCGTGGCAGACCCGGGCGCCGGTGATCGCGGCGGGGACGCCGAACCGGGCCGGGACGGAGCGGACGCCCGTGCCGCGGTCGGCCGCGACGTCCTGGCAGGCGTAGATCAGGTCGAAGCCGCCGATCCAGATGCCGACCGCGAGGCCGAGCACCGCCGCCTCCCAGGACCAGCTGCCGGTGACGGCCAGCCAGGCGCCGATCGGGCCCATCGCCTGGGCCAGGCCCAGGATCGCCTGCGGGAAGTCGGTGAACCGCTTGCCGTACGGGTAGACCACCATCGGGACGACGGCGACCGGCGCCAGCAGCAGGCAGAGCGGGTTGAGCAGCGCCGCCGAGCCGAGGAAGACCACCAGGGCGATCGCCGAGCCGAGGTACGCGGTGCGCAGCGAGACCGCGCCGGTGACGAGTTCGCGGTTGGCGGTGCGCGGGTTCCGGGCGTCGATCTCGCGGTCGATGATCCGGTTGGCGGCCATCGCGAAGGTGCGCAGGCCGACCATGCAGACGGTGACCAGCAGCAGTTCGCCCCAGTGCACCGACTTGTCGGCGAGGAACATCGCGGTCAGCGCGGCGGTGTAGGCGAAGGGCAGCGCGAAGACCGAGTGCTCGATGGCGACCAGGCGCAGGAAGGCCCTGGTCCGGCTCGGCGGGGCCTCGAAGACGTCGGCGGTGGTCACAGTGCGTACTCCGGCTGACCCCCGCGGGCACGGGGAAGGGCTTCCTGCGTCTCGGTCACGTCCGGCAGGCTATCGGTTCTCACAGCCCGTACTCCTTCCAGCGGCGGGTGACCCGGGCGGCGGTCTCCGGGTCGGAGGCGACCATCTCGGGCCAGCCGCCGTCGCGGGTGTAGCCCTCCTCGGGGAGCTTGCGGGTGGCGTCGATGCCCGCCTTGCCGCCCCAGAACTGCTGGTAGGAGGCGTGGTCGAGGTGGTCGACCGGGCCCTCGACGACCGAGAGGTCCCGGCTGTAGTCGACGTTGCCCAGGGCCCGCCAGGCGACCTCCTGGTAGTCGTGGACGTCGCAGTCGGCGTCCACCACGACGATCAGCTTGGTGAGCGACATCATGTGGGCGCCCCAGATGGCGTGCATGACCTTCTGCGCGTGCTTCGGGTACTTCTTGTCGATCGAGACGATCACGCAGTTGTGGAAACCGCCGGCCTCGGGCAGGTCGTAGTCGACGATGTCCGGGATGATCACCTTGAGCAGCGGCAGGAAGAAGCGCTCGGTGAACTTGCCGAGCGGCCCGTCCTCGGTGGGCGGCCGGCCGACCACGATGGACTGGAGGACCGGGCGGCGGCGCATCGTCACACAGTCGACGGTCAGCGCCGGGAACGGCTCCTGCGGGGTGTAGAAGCCGGTGTGGTCGCCGAACGGGCCCTCGGGGAGCAGCTCGCCGGGCTCCAGCCAGCCCTCCAGCACCACCTCGGCGTCGGCCGGGACCTGGAGCGGGACGGTCTTGCAGTCGACCATCCGGACCCGCTCCCCCGCGACGAACCCGGCGAACAGGTACTCGTCGATGTCGCCGGGCAGCGGCGCGGTGGCGGCGTAGGTGACGGCGGGCGGGCAGCCGAAGGCGATCGCCACCGGCAGCTTCTCGCCGCGCCGGGCGGCCACCGCGGCGTGGTTGCGGCTGTCCTTGTGGATCTGCCAGTGCATGCCGATGGTGCGCCGGTCGTGCCGCTGGAGCCGGTACAGGCCGAGGTTGCGGACGCCGGAGTCCGGGTCCTTGGTGTGGGTGAGGCCGAGGTTGAAGAAGGAGCCGCCGTCCAGCGGCCAGGTGAACAGCGCGGGCAGCGCCTCCAGATCGACGTCCTCGCCGGTGAGCACCACCTCGTGGACGGGCGCGTCGGCGGACTTCACGTTCCGCGGCGGGACGTGCGCCATCGAGGCGAGCTTGCCGAACGCCTCCCGGAAGCCGGTGAAGCCCTGCGGCAGCTCGGGCTTGAGCAGGCCGCCGATCTTCTCGGCGATGTCGTCGGGCGACTTCAGGCCGAGCGCCTTGGACAGCCGCCGCTCGGTGCCGAAGACGTTCATGGCCAGCGGCATCGCCGAGCCCTTGACGTTCTCGAAGAGCAGCGCGGGGCCCTTGGCCTTCTGCACCCGGTCGACGATCTCGCCGACCTCCAGGTGCGGGTCGACCTCGACCTTGATCCGTTTCAGGTCGCCTTCCCGCTCCAGCGCCCGGAGGAAGGAACGGAGATCGTCGTAT
This sequence comes from Kitasatospora fiedleri, assembly GCF_948472415.1. Lineage (NCBI taxonomy): Bacteria > Bacillati > Actinomycetota > Actinomycetes > Kitasatosporales > Streptomycetaceae > Kitasatospora > Kitasatospora fiedleri. The sequence goes on from NZ_OX419519.1 coordinate 3,295,811, forward strand.
GCCATACCTGTCAGTATCCGGTACGGGCTACCCTGGGCCCGCCGAGGGTCCTGTCCGAACCTGCTCCGGAGTTCTGCGCTGTGCTGAGAGTCGTGCCCGTGGTCGCGCTGCTGGCCCTGTGGGTCTGGGCGTTCATCGACTGCCTGACCACCCCCGAGGACGAGGTCCGCCACCTGCCGAAGGTGGTGTGGGTGATCGTCGTGCTGCTCTTCCCGCTGGTCGGCTCGATCGCCTGGCTGGTGGCCGGCCGCGACCGCGCCCGCCGCCGGGCGTCCTGGCCGTCCGGCCCGGCCGCCGGGTCCCCCTCGTACGGGGGCGCCGGGCGTCCGCTCGCCCCGGACGACGACCCGGAGTTCCTGGCCTCGCTGAAGCGCGGCAACGAGCGGCACGAGGACATGCTCAAGCAGTGGGAGGCGGACCTGCGCCGCCGCGAGGAGGAGCTGCGCCGGGGCGAGGACCGCCCCGAGGACGGCGACCGCCCCCGGCCCTGAACCCGTCTTTTGGCGCATCCCTACCATCCGGACTTGATCCGGAGCCCGAGCACCCGGCCGCCGGCCCCCGTGCGCCCCTGTCGGCGCGCGGCGGACCGGCGGCCTTCGTGCGGCCCCGATCTCGCCGCTGACCTGCCGGTTCGACCCTCCGGCCACCCCCGTCCCCGGACCGGCCCCGGTACCCGTCCCGGACGGTCCGGCGGGAGGCCCGTGCGCCCCCTTCTGTCGGGCCTGTACAGCGATCGGCTCCCGACCTTGTACGGATTCGACGCCGAAAGCCGGGCGCACTGACTCGTACTGTCGTAGCAGTAGAGGTGTTCGCTGCCCCACGCGAGCTTGGAGTGGTTCGAAATGACGGTCCTGCACGATGCGCCGGTCGGCGGCGAGGCCACGGCCGACGCCCGTAGTCGGGTCGCCGAACTGCACGAGCTGCGCGAGCAGGTCCGCCGCGGCCCGAGCGAGAAGGCCACCGAGGCCCAGCACGCCAAGGGCAAGCTGACCGCCCGCGAGCGGATCGAGCTGCTGCTGGACGAGGGCTCCTTCCGCGAGGTGGAGCCGCTGCGCCGGCACCGCGCCCAGGGCTTCGGCCTGGAGGCCCGCAAGCCGCACACCGACGGCGTGATCGTCGGCTGGGGCACCGTCCACGGCCGCACCGTCTTCACCTACGCCCACGACTTCCGGATCTTCGGCGGCGCGCTCGGCGAGGCCCACGCGCAGAAGATCCACAAGATCATGGACATGGCCATCGCGGCCGGCGCCCCGCTGGTCTCGCTCAACGACGGCGCCGGCGCCCGCATCCAGGAGGGCGTCACCGCGCTGGCCGGCTACGGCGGCATCTTCCAGCGCAACACCCGCGCCTCCGGCGTGATCCCGCAGATCTCGGTGATGCTCGGCCCGTGCGCCGGCGGCGCGGCCTACAGCCCGGCGCTGACCGACTTCGTGTTCATGGTCCGCGAGACCTCGCAGATGTTCATCACCGGCCCGGACGTGGTCCAGGCCGTCACCGGCGAGAAGATCACCCAGAACGGCCTCGGCGGCGCCGACGTCCACTCCTCGGTCTCCGGCGTCTCGCACTTCGTCTACGACGACGAGCAGTCCTGCATCGAGGAGGTCCGCTACCTCCTGTCGCTGCTGCCGCAGAACAACCGCGAGATGCCGCCGTCGGTCGCCAACGACGACCCGGTCGAGCGCCGCAACGACTCGCTGCTCGACCTCGTCCCCGCCGACGGCAACCGCCCGTACGACATGCGCAAGGTCATCGAGGAGATCGTCGACCACGGCGAGTACCTGGAGGTCCACGAGCGCTGGGCCACCAACGTGATCTGCGCGCTGGCCCGCGTCGACGGCCACGTGGTCGGCATCATCGCCAACCAGCCGCAGTCGCTGGCCGGCGTCCTGGACATCAACGCCTCCGAGAAGTCCGCGCGCTTCGTCCAGATGTGCGACGCGTTCAACATCCCGCTGGTCACCATGCTCGACGTGCCCGGCTTCCTGCCCGGCGTCGACCAGGAGCACGACGGCATCATCCGGCACGGCGCCAAGCTGCTGTACGCCTACTGCAACGCCACCGTCCCGCGCATCCAGCTGATCCTGCGCAAGGCCTACGGCGGCGCGTACATCGTGATGGACTCCCGCTCCATCGGCGCCGACCTCTCCTTCGCCTGGCCCACCAACGAGATCGCCGTGATGGGCGCCGAGGGCGCCGCCAACGTCATCTTCCGCCGCGACATCAACGGGGCCGAGGACCCGGAGGCGATGCGCGCGCAGAAGATCAAGGAATACAAGAGCGAACTGATGCACCCGTACTACGCGGCCGAGCGCGGCCTCGTCGACGACGTCATCGACCCGGCCGAGACCCGCGCCGTGCTCGCCTCCTCGCTCGCCATGCTCCGCACCAAGCACGCCGACCTGCCCAGCCGCAAGCACGGCAACCCGCCGATGTAACGGGCGGTCAAGCGCGCCGAAACCTTTCAGAATCAAGCTTGGGGGAGAACAGGAACCATGAGCGAACCTCTCGTCCGCATCGTCCGCGGCTCGCTGAACGCCGAGGAACTGGCCGCGCTGACCGCGGTCCTGGCCGCCCGGGCCGCGGTGGCCGCCGCCACCGCCGCCGCCCCGGCCGTCGAGCCGATCGCCACCTGGTCGCGCGTCGAGCGCCGCCCGGCCTACTTCTCCCCGGTCAGCTGGCAGCAGGCCGCCTGAGGCACCACGAGGGGCCCGGAGGACCGGCGGGACGCACCCGCCCGGTCCGCCGGGCCCCTCGTCGTCGCTACGCGGCCACCAGCGCGGGCGGGCGGCCGGCGTGCATGGTGGTCAGGTTGGCCGCCAGCCGCTGCGGGTCCTGGGCGAGCCAGAGTCGGACGGCGGCCCCCAGCATGACGCAGGAGGAGCCGAGCCGGACGCCGGTGGACTGGGCGATCCGGGCGGCGGCGATGGTGAGCAGGTCGGCCAGCTCGGTGGGGAGCCAGACGGTGAGCGCGCAGGGCGCCGGGGTGGTGGTGGCGGCGACCAGCCGGTAGGCGTCCGCCGCGCAGTGCAGCGTGGGCAGGACGTCCAGCAGCCCGTCGGCGACGACTTCGGAGACGTCGCTGTGATGGCCCTGGGCGAGCCGTCGCAGCAGCGTGCGTTCCGCTGCGGTGATTCGGACGGTCATGATGACCTCGTCGCACTCCATGGTGCGGCCCTCCTCGCGGCTTTGTGGTGCGTGGGTTGGGGGGTGGGGCGGAGCGGCGTCAGACGCCGGCGTAGGAGTGCTTGCCGGTGATGAAGATGTTGACGCCGTAGAAGTTGAACAGCCAGCAGGCGAAGGCGAGCAGGGCCAGGTAGGCGGCCTTGCGCCCGCGCCAGCCGGCGGTGGCCCGGGCGTGCAGGTAGGCGGCGTAGGCGACCCAGGTGATGAACGACCAGGTCTCCTTCGGGTCCCACTCCCAGTACTTGCCCCAGGCGGCCTCGGCCCAGATCGCGCCCGCGATGATGGTGAACGTCCAGAGCGGGAAGATCACCGCGTTGATCCGGTAGGAGAGCTTGTCCAGGGTGCCGGAGGCGGGCAGCCGCTCCATCAGGCTGGCGGCGCGGACGGTGAGGCCGGCCGCGACCCGGTGCTCGTAGCGGTCCTTGAGCAGGTAGGTGGCGGTGGCGACGAACGCGGCGAAGAACGCGCCGCCGCAGATCGTCGCGGTGGAGACGTGGATGCCGAGCCAGTAGGAGTGCAGGGCGGGGACGAGCTGCTCGGAGTCGGTGTAGAGCACGCTGACCGCGATGCCCAGGATCAGCAGCGCGACGACGGTCACCGGCAGGCCGAGCCAGCGGACGTTCTTCCCGGCGACGAGCAGGATGACGTACGCGCCGACCATCATCAGGGCGAAGGCGCACGAGAACTCGTACATGTTGCCCCACGGCCAGCGCATCACGGACAGGCCGCGGGTGATCACGCTGCCGGCGTGCAGGAGCAGGCCGAGGACGGTCAGCGAGACCGCGATCCGACCGGCCAGGTCGGCCTTCTCGCTGGTGCCGGCCGGGCCGGTGCCGTCGGCGGGGACGTCGTCGCCGCGGCCGCTGGTGACCGTGGTGGCGCCGGCGTCGGCGAGGGCGGTGCGGGTGAGGGTGGTGGTGCCCCCGCCCTGGGCGGCGACCGTGACGGTGACCTTGCGCACGCCCTTGGCCGCGTCCGCGGCGTCGGCGACCGTCTCGGCGAGGGTGCTCTGCTGCGCGGAGCGGACGGCGACGCCGCCCTTGGCGCCGAACGTCCACTCGAAGATCTGGGCGAACATGGCCAGGGTGTAGACCGTCATCGCCGAGTAGATGAGGTAGTTGGAGAGGTTGGCCAACTGGGTGTCGACCTGCGCGAGCAGCACCGTCTACTCCTTGGTTTCCGGGGCGGTGGGAACGGCAGCGGCCGGGGAGTCGGCTGCGGCGGGTGCGTCGTCTTCGGGGCGGTCGGAGCTGTCGGGACGGTCGGGGCCGTCGGGGCGGTCGGGGCCGTCCGGGCGGTCGGGGCCGTCCGGTTCGGTCGGCCGGGTCGGCTCGTCGGTCGCCGGGGCGTCCTCCTGGAGGTCGACGGCGAGTTCGGCGAGCTCCTCCGCGGTGCGGGCGGACTCGCTGCGGCCCAGCCCGGCGACCTCGACCAGGGTGCGGCCGTCGGCGCCGGCGGTGGCCCGGACCCAGATCCGGCGGCGCTGGATGAACAGCGAGCCGATCAGGCCGAGGATCGCGCCGACCGCGCCGAGCAGCGCGAGCGTGTTGCCGGGGCGGTGTGAGACGGTGAAGTTGGCCCACTGCTGGTAGCCGTCGAAGGTCAGGGTGCCGTAGCCGTCGGGCAGCTCCCAGCCCTCGCCGACCTTGAGGATCGCGGTGGCGGGCGCGCCGTTGACCTGGAGCTGGGTCATCGCCTTGTCGTCGAGCTCGTACACGTTCTGCGGCAGGCCGCTGTCGGTGCGCAGGTCGCCGGCGTAGACGTTGAGCACCAGGCGGGGGTCGGCGGCGGCCGGGAAGACCGAGATCGGACCGGTGCCGGTGAAGTCGGCCGCCGCGGTGGGCAGGAAGAAGCCCTTGAAGGCGAGCTGGGTCTTGTCGCCCCGGGCGTCGGTGCCGTAGTCGTTGACCTTGATCACGCCGGGCGAGGTGACGTTGGAGTCCCGGGGCAGGAACGGCGTCGGGCCGCGGTAGACGACCTCGTTCTTCGCGTTCCGGACGGTGACCACCGGGGCGAAGCCGTGCGCGGTCAGGAAGACCTTGGAACCGCCCACCTCCAGCGGGTGGTTGACCTCGATCCGGGCGTTCTTCTGCTTGCTGGAGTCGGTGCCGTCCCAGTACCGGACGTTGGCGACGAACTCCTTGGCGGTGCCGGCCGCCGGGCCCTGGGTCTGGTAGTCGGCGGTGAAGCCGTCCAGCTTGAAGCCGAAGGCGTCCAGGTCGTCGACGCCGTAGAACGCCGAGCCGGTGAAGTCGTCGAGCTGGGTGGTGGTGTTGGAGTAGCCCTGGCCCTCCAGCACGATCTTGGTGCCGGAGCCGCTGAACAGGCTGGCCCAGGCGAAACCGGCCAGCAGGGCGAACAGCGCGAAGTGGAACAGCAGGTTGCCGACCTCGCGCAGGTAGCCCTTCTCGGCGGCCACCGAGCCGGGGCCGGCGGCGGCCCGGAAGCCGCGCTTGCGCAGCAGCCGGTGGGCGGCGGCGTTGACGGCCGCCGGGGCGGCGTCGGTGTGCCAGGCCGCGTAGACCGGCATCCGGGTCAGGTTGCGCGGGGCGGCGGGCGGCCGGGCCCGCAGCACGCCGACGAACTGCCAGGTGCGCGGCAGGATGCAGCCGGCCAGCGAGACGAACAGCAGGATGTAGATCGCGGAGAACCACACCGAGCTGTACACGTCGAACAGTTGGAGCTTCTCGTAGAGCGGGGTGATGCCCTTGTGGGCGTTCTTCCACTCCGCGACCTTGAACGCGTTGGTGTTCTGCGGCACCAGCGAGCCGGGGATGGCCGCCAGCGAGAGCAGGAACAGCAGCAGCAGGGCGACCCGCATCGAGGTCAGCTGGCGCCAGAACCAGCGCAGCCAGCCGAGCACGCCCATCCCGACCGGGGCGGTGTCGCTCTCCTCGGGCGCGCTGCTGAGCCGTTCGACGTCGGCTTCGTCCGCGGCGTCGGCCGGCTGGGGGCTGGTCTTGGTGTCGCTCACGGTCAGATTCCGATCGAGAAGTCCTGGGTGAGGGACTGGAGCTGGCTGACCAGCGCGTCCCACACCCCTGTCACCAGGGCCAGGCCGACCAGGACGAGCATGCCGCCGCCGATCCGCATCACCCACTGGTAGTGCTGCTTGACCCAGCCGAAGGCGCCCAGCGCCTTGCGGAACGCCAGGGCGGCCAGCACGAACGGTACGCCGAGGCCGAGGCAGTAGACGGCCATCAGCAGCGCGCCGCGCCCGGCGTCGGCGTCGGCCTGGCTGAAGGCCAGCGCCTGGATGGCGCCCATGGTCGGGCCGATGCACGGCGTCCAGCCGAGGCCGAACACCACGCCGAGCAGCGGGGCGCCGGCCAGGCCGATCGCCGGGCGGCGGTGCGAGCGCAGTTCGCGCATGGTGAAGCCGGGCAGCAGGCCCATGAAGGCCAGGCCCATCAGCACGGTGAGCGCGCCCATCACGATCGAGATGACCCGGCGGTGCTCCTGCAGGGTGTGGCCGAAGGAGCCGAACAGCGCGCCGCCGGAGACGAACACCGCGGCGAAGCCGAGCACGAACAGCAGCGAGCCCCCCAGCATCCGGCCGCGCCGGGCGCCCCGGGCGTCGGAGAGGTCGGCGGCGGAGAAGCCGGTGACGTAGCTGAGGTAGCCGGGCACCAGCGGCAGCACGCACGGCGAGAAGAACGAGACCAGCCCGGCGGCCAGCGCGATCGGCAGCGCGAGCACCAGCGCGCCGCTGCCGACCGTCTCGTTGTACCCGACGCCCTCCGCCGCCAGCAGGACGCTCACTTCGACTCCGCCAGCACCGGGTCGACCATCTTCTGCAGGTCCTCGGCGGACATCGCGCGCATCGCCCGGGCGGCCAGCCGCCCGTCCCGGTCGACCACGATGGTGGTCGGGATGGACTGCGGGTTGAGGCTGCCCTTGGGGAACTTGAGGATCTCGGCGCCGTCCGGGTCGTAGATGCTCGGGTAGGTCACCCCGAAGTTCTTCTCGAACGCGACGGCGTTGGCGGGGTCGGTGTCCCGGGTGTTGATGCCGAGGAACTGGACCTGGTCGCCGTACTTCTCGCTGGTCTCCTGGAGGCCCTTGGCCTCGGCCCGGCAGGGGCTGCACCAGGAGCCCCAGATGTTGAGGACGACCACCTTGCCGCGGTAGTCGGAGAGCTTGAGGGCGCCGCCGCCGTCCAGCGGGGTGCCGGTGACGTCGGGCGCGGCGACCCGCTCGGCGGGGGTGGCGGTGGCGATGCCGCCCTTGCCGGTGACGAAGCCGACTCCGCCGCCGCTGCTGCTGCTGCCGGAGCTGGAGCACCCGGCGAGGGCCAGGGCGGTGGCCGCGCCGAGGGCGGCGGTGAGGCGGAGGCGGCGGCTGGACGTCCGTGACATGTGAAAAGTTTCGCATGGCTCTTCGGCCCGTTTTAGGGGGGTCCGGCCTTGTCGGCCGGACCCCCCGTGACCTGCGCGTTTTCCGCTTATGATCGTCTTAATTCGGGCATATCACCGGCCGCCGCCGCTTACCCGCGGGAGGCCGGTGCGGGACGGGTGCGAGACCGGTACGGGACGGGTGCGAGACCGGTGCGGGCTACGCGCCGAAGCTCTTCCCGACCGGCTTGTCGCCCTTCTTGCCCTTGCCCACCAGGTGGGCCGGCAGCAGGTCCCGGGCCGGCTCGCGGTAGCCGATCGAGACGATCCGGTCGCCCTCGTAGGTGAAGCTGGTCAGCGAGGCCAGCGAGCACTGCCGGCGGCGCGGGTCGTGCCACAGCCGGCGGCGCTCCGCGAACGAGCGCAGGATCCAGATCGGCAGCTGGTGGCTGACGCACACCGCCTCGTGCCCGCGCGCGGCGTCCCGGGCCGCCGCGAGGGCGCCCATCATCCGGACCGCCTGGTCGATGTACGGCTCGCCCCAGGACGGCCGGAACGGGTTGGTCAGGTGCTTCCAGTACCCGGGGTTGCGCAGCGAGCCGTCGCCGACGCCGAAGGTCTTGCCCTCGAAGACGTTCTCCGCCTCGATCAGCCGCGGGTCGGCCGCCACCTGGAGGCCGTGCGCCTTGGCGATCGGCTCGGCGGTCTCCTGCGCCCGCTCCAGCGGCGAGGCCACCACGTACGTGACGTCCCGGTCCTTCAGGTGCTCGGCGACCCGCTCGGCCATCTCCCGGCCCAGGTCGGAGAGGTGGTAGTCGGGCAGGCGGCCGTAGAGCACGCCCTCCGGGTTGTGCACCTCGCCGTGCCGCATCACGTGGACGACGGTGATGTCCTTCTGGTCAGTCACTTGGGCTCCTCGGTGGCCTCGGCGGCGGCGCGGGCGGCCGCGGGCAGGGCGGCGGCGATCCGCTCGACCGCGCGCTCGTCGTGCGCGGCCGAGACGAACCAGGACTCGAAGGCCGACGGCGGCAGGTAGACGCCCTGGCTCAGCATCGAGTGGAAGAACGGGTTGAAGCGGAACGCCTGCTGGGCGCGCGCCTCGTCGTAGTTCGTGACCTGCTGCTCGGTGAAGAAGACCGAGAACATGTTGCCCGCGGTCTGCAGCCGGTGCGCCACGCCCTCCTTGGCGAGCGCCGCGGTGACCAGGCCGGAGACCTCGGCGGCGACCGCGTCGACCTTCGCGTACACCTCGTCGGTGCAGTGCCGCAGCTGGGTCAGGCCCGCGGCGGTGGCGACCGGGTTCCCGGAGAGCGTGCCCGCCTGGTAGACCGGGCCGGCCGGGGCGAGGTGCGCCATCACGTCGGCGCGACCGCCGAAGGCCGCGGCGGGGAAGCCGCCGCCCATCACCTTGCCGAAGGTCAGCAGGTCCGGCGCCCAGCCCTCCCGGGCGGCCTCCAGCCCGTACCAGCCGGCCTTGGAGACCCGGAAGCCGGTCATCACCTCGTCGGAGACGAACAGCGCGCCGTCGGCCCGGCAGAGCTCGGCCAGGCCGTGGTTGAAGCCGGGCAGCGGCGGGACGACGCCCATGTTGCCGGGCGAGGCCTCGGTGATCACGCAGGCGATCTCGCCGGGGTGGGCGGCGAACGCGGCGCGCACCGCGTCCAGGTCGTTGTACGGCAGCACGATGGTGTCGCCGGCCTGGGCGCCGGTCACGCCGGGGGTGTCGGGCAGGCCGAAGGTGGCGACGCCGGAGCCGGCCGCGGCCAGCAGGGCGTCCACGTGGCCGTGGTAGCAGCCGGCGAACTTGACCACCTTGGCGCGGCCGGTGAAGCCGCGGGCCAGCCGGATCGCCGACATGGTCGCCTCGGTGCCACTGGAGACCAGCCGGACCTGCTCGACCGGGGCGATCCGGGAGACGATCTCCTCGGCCAGCTCCACCTCGCCCTGCCCGGGCGTCCCGAACGAGGTGCCGAGGGCCACCGCCCGCTGGACCGCCTCGACCACCGCCGGGTGGGCGTGGCCGAGCAGCATCGGGCCCCAGGAGCAGACCAGGTCCACGTACTCGCGGCCGTCGGCGTCGGTCAGGTACGGGCCGGTGCCGGACACCATGAAGCGGGGCGTGCCGCCGACCGCGCGGAAGGCCCGCACCGGCGAGTTGACCCCGCCGGGGGTGACGGCCAGGGCGCGGTCGAACAGCGACTGGGACTGGGGGGCTTCGTACGGGTAGCTCATCTGCTCGCTCATCCGTTGGGTGCTGGGAGCGGCCGGGAACCGCCCTTACCCGCACATGGTCTCAAATCGTGTCCTGGCGTTCTGCATGTCGGGCCCGATCATCTGGAACGATGATCCGTGTGCTGCTCCCCTCACCGGCTGTGCCGAAGGTAAGGTCGAGTGACGCGCGCTCGTGTAGCACGCCAAACAGACGGGTAAGGGGCATGTTCGGAGGGACACCGAGCATGCGGGGGTCTGTCGATTCCGGCGAGTTCCGGTGAGGATGGTCCAGTGTCCGAGAGGCAGGACGGTTTCGACGAGGGCGCGGGCCACGGCCGCAGGCCCGGCGAGACCGGCGGGGGTACGGGTACCGGCAGGGGAAGGAGGGGCGAGGGCAGAGTGGGGGTCACCTACAAGTACTTCGGCGCTCCGGACCGGGCGACCGCCGCCAGGGTTCCCACCGCCCTCGGCCCCGGCGGCCTCGGGCTCGACGCCGGAGAGCTCGGCGCCCTCGGCCGGCTCGGCGACCTGATGGAGACCAGCGGCTCCGTCAACGGCCACCTCTCCACCAAGATCAAGCCGGAGACCATGAGCGCGATGGTCCTCACCGGCATCCAGGGCGTCCCGCTGCACCACGTCCCACCGCTCGAACTCGTCGTCCTGCACCCCGACTACGCGGTGGTCCAACTCCCGCACACCGTCGTGGAACCGCTCCGCAAGGCCGACGAGACCGAGCTCGGCGCCGCCGCCTTCATCTGGTCCACCGTCCCCGACCGCCGCGGCCCGCGGGACGCCTTCGTCATCTACCAGATGCTGCACGAGTGGCAGGACTTCGCCAGCCGCCTGCACGAGGCCGGGCACCAGCTCTACTGCCTGGTCTGGCCCTGACCCTCGGGGCACCGGCCGGTGGCCGACGCCGCGCACCGTCCCGATGACGCGGCGGGCCCGGGCGGCCGGGCCGGGCGCTCCAGGGAGCTGAACTCCGTTGCGGTCAGCCGCAGTCGGGCCTTCCCGATGCCGCACCGCCGGACCGCCACCGTTCGACCGGTGCTGCCGGGCGCCGCAGCGGACCGGTGGACGGGCGCGGTGGTTTTCCACAGACCTGTGGACAACTGTTCGGGTTTTCCACCGGCGGCGGCGGGCGGGCCGTTCAGGCGTCGAAGTCGTACTCCAGGATGTAGGAGGCCGAGTCGAGCACCATCTCGTTGACCTCCACCGCCTGGCCGTCCTCGGCGAAGGCGATCCGGTGCACCAGGAAGACGGGGGTGCCGGGGGCCAGGGCCAGGCGTTCGGCCTCGTCGCCGGCGGGCATTCGGGAGCGGATCTGCTCCTGGAAGTGCACCGGCTTGTGGCCGAGTTCGGCGAGCCGGGCGTAGGTGCCGCCGGGGCCGGTGTCCGGGTCGGTGATCCGGGTGCCGGCGACCAGGGCGGCGGGGAGGTAGGAGTCGGAGACCAGCACCGGCTTGCCGTCCAGGACGAAGCGGCGGCTGCGCACGCAGGCCGGTTCGCCGCCCTTGAGGCCGAGCACGGCGGCGATCTGCTCGGGCGCCTCCCGCTCGGTGACGCTCAGCTGGTCCACCGTCAGTTCGCGGGCCGCTATGTCCGCCGACCAGACCGAGGCGCCGCCGCCCCAGGTGCGGCCGGACAGCCGCTGGATGCCGCGCCGCCTTATCGGCCGGAACTCCCGGACGAAGACGCCGACGCCGCGGCGGGCCTCCGCTATCCCCTCGCCCTGGAGCACCCCGAGCGCCTGACGGGCCGTCATCCTGGCCACGCCGTACGTCGCCATCAGGTCGTTCTCGCCGGGGAGCCGGTCGCCGGGACGGTAGCGGCCGGTGTCGATCTCGCGCTTGAGGTCCTCGGCGATCCGCTGGTACTTGGGCTGCGTGACGCGCGGGTGACTGTTCATGGCGGCGGACTTCCTTCCCCTCTCTAGACATCCTACGCAGGGCCGAGACCCTGACGCATTGACATCTCTAGAGATTTCAGCTTGTCTAGAGATGTTGGGATCTGACATACCCTCATATCGGCTGCCGAGTCTCCGCCCATCGGGCGAAACCGCGTGAGGAGCCCGCCATGTCCGTCCACCGTCGATGGTTCTCACTGCCCCGCGAGCCCGCCACCGTCGCCGCCGGACGCCGCCGGGTCCGCGACCTCCTCACCACCTGGAACACCCCGCTCGACGAGGACACCCGCTTCACCCTCGACCTCGTCACCTCCGAACTCCTCGGCAACGCCGTCCGCCACGCCACCGGCCCCGCCGTCACCGTCGGCGTGCACGCCGACCCGCTGCACCACCGCGCCGTCATAGAGGTCTACGACTCCTCCCCCGTCCTCCCCGGCCTCGCCGCCGGCCGCCCCGCCGACGACGAGGAGTCCGGCCGCGGCCTGCTGCTGATCGCCGAACTCGCCCTCGCCCACGGGGTGGTGCGCAAGCGCGGCGGCAAGTGGGTCTGGGCCGAGATCGCCCTCCCGGGTGCGGCCTCCCGCCCGGCCGGGGGCGCCGCCGACGGCACGCCGCGCCCGGCGCCGTCCGGCAAGATCGCGCCCTGGGCGATGACCTGCCAGTGAACCCGGTGGACGCGGTGAACCCGGCGAGCCCGGTAAGCCCGGTAAGCCCGGTGGACGCGGCGTCAGGCCGTCAGCGCGCGGTGCAGCTCCTCGGTGCCGCGGCCCAGTGACCGCGCCGCCAGCCAGGCCGCCGCGCCCGCGCCGTTCCCGGCGGGGCGGAGCGGGGCGTCCGGCCAGCGGGCGGCGAGCAGCGGGCGGAGCCGGGCGGCCAGCGGGGTCGGGGTGCTGAGCAGCCCGCCGGCCAGCACGATCGGGAGGGCGCAACCGCGGGCGCGGAGCAGGCCGAGCGTGTCGAGCAGGTGGTCGGCGGCCCGGGCGACCAGGGTGAGGGCCGTCGGGTCGCCCGCCCCGGCCCGCTCCAGGACGACGGGGGCGAGCCGGGCCAGCCGGGTCGGGGCCTGCCCGTGGACGGCGGTGATCAGCGCCGAGCGGAGGTCGTCGCCCGAGCCGCCCGAGCCGTCCGGGCCGGTCAGCGCCCCGGCGACCGCCGCGGCCAGGCCGGTGAGCGGCTCGTCCCGGTCGAGGGCGGTCAGGGTGGCGGAGACGGCCTCGCGGCCGAGCCAGACGCCCGAGCCCCGGTCGCCCAGCAGCCAGCCGTGGCCGTCCGCGGTGCGGGTCAGCTCGTGGCCGCGGATCTCGGCGGCCATCCCGCCCGTCCCGCTGAGCACCACGTTCCCGTCCGGCGCGGAGGTGCCCGCGGCGTGCGCCAGCAGGACGTCGCTGACCAGCACGGGGTGCGCGCCCAGCCCGAGCGCGTCCCACAGTCCGCCGAACGCGGGCCGCGCCACCAGGCCGCCCGCCAGCCCGAGCACCCCCGCCGCCACCCGCCCCGGGTCCAGCCCGGCCAGCGCGGCCCGCACGGTGTCACCGATCTCCTTCGCCGCGGCCTCCGCCCCGTGCGCGACCGGGTTCCCCCCGGCCCCGCGGGCGGCCCCCAGCACCCGCCCGTCCAGGTCGGCGACCAGCACCCGGGTGCTGGTGCCCCCGACGTCCAACCCCAACACCAGCCGCGCACCGGCCACCGCGCACCTCCAGGCAGATCGACGGCTCACATGCTCCCACCTGCGGCCCGGCCGCGTTCCCGGTCCCCCGGGGGGCGGGTAATCCAGTTGACCCGGCGGCCAGGATGGCGGGGTGGGAGAGATACCGAAGAGGCAGGTCAGGGCCTGCTACGACGAGGAGACGGTGACGGTCTACCAGGCGTTCCGGCCGGAGATCGCGGAACCCGCCGCCGCCGCGGGGCGGTTCCCGGCGACGTTCGACACCGGGCGGATGACGTGGGTGAAGCCGTCGTTCCGCTGGCTGCTGCACCGCAGCGACTGGGCCCGCGCCGGGGGCCAGGAGCGGGTGCTGGGGGTGGTGATCCGCCGGGAGGGGTTCGACGCCGCGCTGGCGGCAGCGGTGCTGAGCTCGTACCGGCGCGGGGTGCACGCCTCGAAGGCGCAGTGGCAGCGGGAGCTGCGGCGCGGCGCGGCCCGGGTGCAGTGGGACCCGGAGCGGGACCTGCGCCTGCGGCCGCTGGACCACCGCTCGCTCCAGCTCGGGCTGGGCGGGGAGCTGGTGCGGCGCTACGTCGGGGAGTGGCTGGTGCGGATCGAGGACCTGACGCCGCTGGTCCGGGAGTTGCACGCGACGCGGGACGCGGGGCTGCTGCCGCCGGAGCGGCCGTACCCGGTGGCTCCGGGTACGGCCGTCCGGCTGGGCATGCCCTGAGGGGCTTGCTGAGGGGCCTGCTACGGGGCCCGCTGAGGGGCCGTCAGCCGTGCAGGTAGACGATGCCGAGCTTGGTGAGCTGCCAGTGCTGGGCGGCGGAGCCGTTGTCGGCGGCGAGCTGGACCAGGTGGTTGCCCTGGGCGTCGGTCTGGGGGGTGGCGGTGGCGAGCTTGGTCGGGTCCTGGGAGTCGGCGAGCTTGTAGCTGCCGTCGCCGACCGGCTGGAGCAGCCAGTGCTGGTTGCCGCCGCCGTTGCAGCGCCACTGCTCGATCTTGGCGCCGGGCGCGGTGGAGGCGCCGGCCACGTCGAGGCACATGTCGCGGTTGCCGCTGAAGTCGAGTTCGTAGGAGCCGCCGGCCTTGACCTCGAACACGAAGGACTGGTTGAGCCCGCCGGTGGCCGGATAGGTGATGGCGGTGCGGCCGTTGGTGGAGTCGCCGTAGCTGCCGCCGCCGGACAGGTCGAGCGCCCGGCCGTCGGACTGGTTGGTGAGCTGGTACCAGGCGCCGTCCTCGGGGGTGTCGGGGAACGGCTTGCCGGGGGTGAGCGGGGTGATCGAGGTGGTGTTCTGCTGGTTGAGCGAGCAGAACGCCTGGCCGAGCGCGGCCTGCTGGTAGAACTGCCGCAGGCAGGCGGCCTCGGCGGCGTACCCGGCGACCCGCAGGTGGTACGACTGGCGGACGTTGTTCATGCACAGGCCGGGGATGGAGATCGGGCTGTCGCAGCCGTTGCGGGTCTTCTCGGACAGGTCGATCACGTCGCCGTTGGTGTACTCGTACGGCGAGCTGGTCCACTCGGCGCAGACCTCGTGGCCGAAGGCGACCCGGCGCTGGTCGAGGTAGCGCACGCCGGGGACGCCGGCGGCGGCTTCGCGCAGGGCATCGCTGAGGGTGGGGACCACCCAGTTGTGGCCCCAGGCGAGGTCCTCGGGGAAGGCCGGGCAGCCGTCGGCGACCTTGCCGGCGTAGTCGTTGCGCCGGATGTCGGGGGTGATCGGGTTGAAGTACGACTGGTAGACCAGTTGGTAGGAGTCGTCCGGGTAGCCGGCCGCCCGCATCGTGGTGCGGACGCTGGTGAGCGCGGCGGTCACCTTGGGCTTGACGCCGGCGGCGCGGCGGGTGATCTCGGCGCTGCCGATGGTGTCCCGGCAGCCCTGGGACTGCGGGATCGGGAAGTACTGGGCGAGGCAGTCCATCATGATGTTCGCGAACTCGAAGTCGTCGTTCGCGCCGATCGTGACGACCACCATCTTGACGTCGTACTGGCGTGCGGTGGCGGCGAGTTGGACGTCCTGCTTGGGTTCGCCGAAGTCGCCGCTGCCGGGGCCGGTGATCTTCGCCAGCTCCGGGTCGCTGACCAGGTCGCCGGTCTGCGCGCCGGAGCAGGCCAGGTCGACCGGGGTGACGCCGGGCAGTTGGGTCACGAATATCTCGGACCTGGTGGAGCGGTGGCAGTAGTTGGTGGGGGTGTCGGTGCCGGGGACGTAGTCGTCGCCGGTGTCGGTGCCGGCGCCTTCGCCGGAGATCGCGCTGTCGCCGAGCGCGACGATCGCGGCGGGCTTGCCCGGGTTCCCGGACGCGGCACTGGCGTCGGCGGTGCCGAGCCCGGCGCCGAGGCCGAGGGCGGCGAGCAGGGCGGCGGTGGCGAGCAGCGCGGGCGGGCGGCGGCGGGCGGCCCTCCCGAGGGGTGTCCTGGACACTCATGACTCCTTGCGAGGGTGGGGGATCGCCCGGCGGCTGCCGGGCGGCGCGGAGCACGGGGGCCGGGCGGGGGCCCGGCGAACATGAGGCAGGCTCACATGCTAGGTACTGACAGGTAACACAACAAGACTCGCGGCAGCATGACGGAGCGTCAGCGACCGCGCCGGGCACCGCGTCCGGCACCGCGTCCGGCACCGTTCCTGGCCCGGGCACCATTCCGGGCCCGGGCCCGGGCCCGGAAAAGCGGACGAGCCGCCGCCCGCACCCCGCCAGGAGGGTGTGGACGGCGGCTCGGCCGACGGGCCGTGCGTCAGCCGACGTTGGCGCAGGAGTTGCCGAACGCCGGGTTCAGGGCGCCGATGACGTCGATCGAGTTGCCGCACAGGTTGACCGGGATGTGCACCGGCACCTGGATCTCGTTGCCGGAGGCGACACCGGGGGAACCGGCGGCGACACCCTCGGCACCGCTGCTCGCCATGGCGGAGCCCGCACCGGCGGCGACGATGCCCACGACAGCGGCGCCGACGGCGGCGGCCTTCTTGATGCTCATTGAGTCTCCTCGATAAATCAGATCTTCCAATTGCCGCGCCGGGGGCTGCCGAAGGAAGCACACGGGACGTGCACCAGGCCAACGAAGCCGCCCCGGGGCGGTTGCGGACGCCCCCGAACAATCACCCACTCGGCCTAATCCGCGCATTCGGGTGATCGGGGAATCCGCCCGTTTCCCCGGCCGCGCCGGCTCGTTCTTCCTCACGAACACCGCTCCACAGGCAGCCCCCGTGCCGCCCTGGACGCGCCGCCAAACGACCGCCCCCAGCCGTGAGTGGGCAGCCGTCGGCGCACCCCGACGCGGCACGCGTCGCCCAAGCCACGGGCGACACGAGGGTGTTGGGCCGCGTGAGTGACATTCACGGCGCATCCGGAAAACCGCGGGTGATGATGCGATCGCCCGGCACCCGACCATCCACAGTCGGGCAGAACGTGAGGAAGAAAGCTATGCGCAACTTCAAGAAGGCCGCGGTCCTGTCCGTCGCCGCCGCCGGTATGGTCCTCGGCTCGGCCGGTCTGGCCAACGCCTCGGCCGGTGCCGAGGGCGTCGCCGCGGGCTCCCCCGGCGTGCTCTCCGGCAACCTGATCCAGGTCCCGGTCCACGTCCCGGTCAACGTCTGCGGCAACACCGTGAACGTGATCGGCCTGCTGAACCCGGCGTTCGGCAACTCCTGCGCCAACGTCGGCTGAACTGCCTGACGCAGCGCCCGCGCCGCACCGCACGGTCCCGTGCGGTGCGGCGCACCAACTCCCTGTGTGATCTAGGAGATCAACCCCCATGCAGAACGTGAAGAAGGCCGCCGTCCTGTCGGCCGCCGCGGCCGGCCTGGTGCTCGGCTCCGCCGGTCTGGCCAACGCCTCGGCCGGTGCCGAGGGCGTCGCCGCCAACTCCCCCGGCGTGCTCTCCGGCAACGCCGTGCAGGTCCCGGTGCACGTCCCGGTGAACGTCTGCGGCAACTCGATCAACGTGATCGGCCTGCTGAACCCGGCGTTCGGCAACTCCTGCGCCAACGTGGACCTGCCGGCCGAGCACCACGAGCACCACGAGCCGCCGGTCGACGAAGACTGCTGACCAGCCCCGCTGATCGGCAACCCCGTGCAGACCGCCCCTCGGCCCAGTGGCCGGGGGCCGCGCGCGTTTCCCCTGGAGCACCGTTCCACTCACCCCGAAGGATTGGCCGATGACCCGGAAGACCACCGGCGCCGTGGCCGCGCTCGGCGCCGCCGTGCTGCTCGGCGGCGTCACCGCCCAGGCCGCGCACGCCGAGACCGAACCGCTCGGCGGGCTGCCCGCGCCCACCACCCACCTGCAGAACACCGACGCCCAGCAGGCCCTCGGCGGCACCACCGGTGCGCTCGGCTACGCGGTCGCCCCGCTGAAGGAGCTGCGGCTCGACCCGTGGGCCGGGTCCGGCGCGGACGTGCTGAACAACGGCGTCGCGGTCGTCCCCGACAACGGCGTCGCCCCGGTCGGCACCGCCCCGCTCACCGCCCCGCTGTCCGGCGGCGGCGGCGCGAAGGACCTCCCGCTGGCCGGCCCGCTGCTCGGCGTGCTGCCGGGCTGAGCCGGTACGCCGACGGCCCGGGCCCCCGACGGGGCCCGGGCCGTTCGCGTGCCGCCGGGTCAGACCCGGCTCTGGTCCAGCGCGCCGGTGAGGGTGCCCACCGGGTCGGCCTGGTTCATCATCTCGCCGGTGGTGGCGGTGGTGGTGGCGGCCAGGTTCCGCACCGAGTCGGTGACCGAGAGCTGGTCCTGCTCGCCGCCGAGCGAGGCGCTCGCCCCCGGGACGGCCTGCACCGGCGCGGTCACCAGGTGCGGGTCGACCTTGTCCAGGCTCAGCGCGGCGTCGGTGAGCTGCCCGCCCTGCCCCTCGACGAAGGAGACCGGCTGCCCCAGGCCCAGCGCCGGGCCGGCCAGGTTGAGCGGGGCGGCCGGGGCGTCCAGGCCGAGGGTGCCCAGCTCGGCGCCGCGGTCGGCCTCGGGCAGCGGCAGCGCAGCGGCCAGCGAGGGGCCCTCCTTGCCGCCGCCGATCGACGGCAGCACCTGGTCCGGGACCGGGTGGGTGCTGCTCTGGCCGTTGTCGGTGGAGGCCGACAGCGGCGAGGCCGGGATCGTGCCGTGGACCCCGCCGCCGTCCGGCAGCAGCGGGAGCGGGGTGGCGGCCGTGCTGAGCGGGATGCTGAACGGCACCTCCTGGCCGGCCGTGGCGTTCTCGATCGCGGCCACCTCGGCCGGGGTCTTCGGAGCCGCCTGGGCCACGCCCTGCGCCGCCGCCACGCCGGCGCCGACCGCCAGCAGCAGGGCGCCGGTCGCCCGCTTGGAGAGCTTCATGCTGTTCGCCGTTCGTTCGGGGAGTTCGGGAAATCGGTTCGAGTGCCCGGTGGGCACCCTGGCGAACGAGCCAGCTCCCTCGCGGATAGCGGGTGTTGACCGGAACGGCTGAATAGTCCGATCTCCGCATCGTCAACAATCCGACCGGCACGCGGGTAAAACGGCGGCCAATGACGAATTTCCCGCAGACCCCGTAACTTTCCGTGCCGCCATTCTTTGATCCCGACGACGACGGGGCAGCACCCCTCGAACAGCATTTCAGAGAGGTATCTCCACCATGCTCAAGAAGACTTTCGCTACCGTCGGCCTGGCCGCCGCAGCGCTGGCCGCGGTGTCCACCCCCGCCGTCGCCATCGGCAACGCGGACGGTTCGGCCGGCTCGATCCAGGGCAACGGCGGCACCAACGCCACCGGCACCTGGGGCAACCACAGCCCGAACTTCCACTTCGCCGACAACCCGAACATCTGCCTCCCGGAGATCCACAACATCGGTGTCGCCGTGCTCGGCGTGGCCGTCCCGGTCGAGGTCGACGCGCTCAACAACCAGCCCAAGCAGACCTGCGTGGTCGGCCAGGGCACCCTCGGCAGCGGCGACGGCGGCGTCTCCCACCTGGTCGGCTGACCCACCGTCACTGCCCCCGGCGCGGAGCCCCACGCTCCGCGCGGCACGACCCGCCCGGTCCGCTCCCCCGGCCCGGCGGTCAGGACCCGGCGCGAGCCACGCGCCGGTCCGCTGCTCCACTCCATCAGATCCGAAAAGGAATAACCCAATGATCAAGAAGGCTCTCGCCGCCGCCGGCGTCGCCGCCGCCGGTCTCGCCACGATCGCCTCCCCGGCGATGGCCATCGGCGACGCGGACGGCGCCGCCACCTCCATCCAGGGCAGCGGCGGCACCAACGCCACCGGCACCTCGGGCAACCACAGCCCGAACTTCCACACCCTGGACAACCCGAACCTCTGCCTCCCCGAGGTGCACAACATCGCCGTCGCCGTCATCGGCGTCGCGGTGCCGATCGAGGCCGACGTCCTGGACAACAAGCCGACCCAGACCTGCGTCGTCGGCCAGAACACCGTGGGCAGCGGCGACGGTGGCGTCAGCCACCTGATCGGCTGACCTTCCGGTCGCGACCGACCGCCGGGTCCGGGGGAGCGATCCCGCGGGCCCGGCGGTTCCATGTCTCCGGCCGCTCCCGGAAACCCGTTCGTCCGCGGCGCGATCGGGTGATCGGAGCGCCGGTGGGCGCGTGCAGCGCCGCTCCAGCCGCACCGCTGTGTTCCCGTAGAAACCACTCCCCCGACGCAGAGAGGAACCTCCCCATGAAGAGCAAGCTGGGCAAGGTCGTCGTCACCTCAGTCGCCGCCCTGGCGCTGGCCGGTATCGCCGCCCCCGCGTACGCGCACGTCGCCGTCGGCGGCGGCCACGAAGGCGTGGCCAGCGCCGACGAGCCCTTCGTCGCCGGCCACTGGGCGGGCTTCGCCGAGACCTCCCACATCTTCACCGCGGGCGGCGGCTACGGCTGGGCCACCTCCACCGCCGTCGGCGGCGGCGAGGGCGGCATCGTCGCCATCCACTGACCCCGCGTCAGTGCCCCGGGGCGCGGCGGCCGTTCACGGCCGCCGCGCCCTTCGGCGTCCGTGCCGGGCCGATACTCCGTTGTCCCGACCGGCGCCGCGCGGAAGACTGGCCGACCGGTCCGACCGGGCCGGGTGCGGAGGGGGAGGCGGTCATGGAGAAGATTCCGACGCTGTTCGAGCGGGACGGCGCCTTCCGGGTGGTGGACCGCCCGCGCGCCGAGTGCGCCTGGGTGTTCGCCGGGGAGGGCGCGGCGACCGAGAAGCTGGACGGCACGAACGTCCGACTGACCGTCCGCTCGGGGCAGTTGGTGCGGGTGGAGAAGCGCCGCAACCCGAGCGCCGCGCAGAAGCGGGCGGGCGTCGTCGACGGCTGGTACGTCGACACCGCCGAGGACGCCGCCGAGGACCGCTGGATCCTGGCCGCCGCCCGGGGCACCGACGTGCGCGGCTGGCCGGACGGCGAGCACCCGTGCGAGGCGCTCGGCCCGCGAATCCAGGGCAACCCGCTCCAGCTGGACGGACACCTGTGCCTGCCGTTCGACCGGGAGGCGCCGGTGTACGAGGGGGTGCCGCGCGACTACGCGGGGCTGCGGGCGTACCTGGCGGGGCTGGAGAGCCGGTTCGCGCCGGGCGCGCTCGCCGAGGGCATCGTCTTCCACCACCCGGACGGGCGGCGCGCCAAGCTCAAGCGGAAGGACTTCCCGCAGTCCGCCTGAGCCCGGCGCGCCCGGCGCGCGGCCGGAGTCGCGCGGCCGGGTCAGCCCAGCATCCGGGCGGCCTCGACCGCCCAGTAGGTGAGGATCTGCTCGGCACCGGCCCGGCGGATCGAGGTGAGGGTCTCCAGGACGGTCCGCTCGCGGTCGATCCAGCCGTTGGCCGCGGCGGCCTCGACCATCGCGTACTCGCCGGAGACCTGGTAGGCGGAGACCGGCACCGGGGAGGCGTCGGCGACCTGGCGCAGGATGTCCAGGTAGGCCATGGCGGGCTTGACCATCACCAGGTCGGCGCCCTCGGCGATGTCCTGCTCCAGCTCGCGCAGCGCCTCGCGGGCGTTGGCCGGGTCCTGCTGGTAGGTCTTGCGGTCGCCCTTGAGCGAGGAGCCGACGGCCTCCCGGAACGGCCCGAAGAACGCCGAGGCGTACTTGGCGGTGTAGGCGAGGATGCCGGTGTCCCGGTGGCCGGCCGCGTCCAGCGCCCGGCGGATCACCGCGACCTGACCGTCCATCATCCCGGACGGGCCGACCAGGTGGACGCCCGCGTCGGCCTGGACCACGGCCATCTCGGCGTAGCGCTCCAGGGTGGCGTCGTTGTCGACCGAGCCGTCCTCGGCGAGCACGCCGCAGTGGCCGTGGTCGGTGTACTCGTCCAGGCACAGGTCGGACATCACGACCAGCTGGTCGCCGACCTCGGAGACCACGTCGCGGATGGCCAGCTGGAGGATGCCCTCGGGGTTGGTGCCCTCGGAGCCGACCGCGTCCTGCACCTCGGGGACGCCGAACAGCATGAGGCCGCCGATCCCGGCCTCGGCGGCCTCGACGGCGGCCCGGCGCAGGGTGTCCCGGGTGTGCTGGACGACGCCCGGCATCGAGGTGATCGGCTTCGGCTCGGTGATGCCCTCGCGGACGAACGCCGGGAGGATCAGCTCGGCCGGGTGCAGCCGGGTCTCGGCGACCAGGCGGCGCATCGCCGGGGTGGAGCGCAGTCGGCGCGGGCGGACGGACGGGAATTCGGCGGACACTTCGAAGGCTCCCTGAGTCACGGAAGAACGCGGCGGGGGGAGGCCGCGGCCTCCCCCCGCCGGAGGGTCAGCGCGCCTTGCGGCGCGAGCCGGGGCGGCGTTCGCTCGGCCGGTAGACCGGCTCGCCCGCCGCGGTGGCGGCGTCCCGGCGGGTGGCCCCGAAGTCGGCCAGCGCCTGGGCGAGCGCGGACGCGGACGGGGCCGGGGCCATCACGTCGACCCGCAGGCCGTGCTCCTCCGCCGTCTTGGCGGTGGCCGGGCCGATGCAGGCGATGACGGTCACGTTGTGCGGCTTGCCGGCGATGCCGACCAGGTTCCGGACGGTCGAGGACGAGGTGAACAGCACCGCGTCGAAGCCGCCGCCCTTGATCGCCTCCCGGGTCTCGGCCGGCGGCGGCGAGGCGCGCACCGTGCGGTACGCGGTCACGTCGTCGACCTCCCAGCCGAGTTCGACCAGGCCGGCCACCAGGGTCTCGGTGGCGATGTCGGCGCGCGGCAGCAGCACCCGGTCGATCGGGTCGAACACCGGATCGTAGGGCGGCCAGTCCTCCAGCAGTCCGGCCGCGGACTGCTCGCCGGAGGGCACCAGGTCGGGCTTGACGCCGAAGTCGACCAGCGCCTGGGCGGTGGTCTCGCCGACCGCCGCGACCTTGATCCCGGCGAACGCCCGGGCGTCCAGGCCGTACTCCTCGAACTTCTCCCGGACGGCCTTGACGGCGTTGACCGAGGTGAAGGCGATCCACTCGTAGCGGCCGGTCACCAGGCCCTTGATGGCCCGCTCCATCTGCTGCGGGGTGCGCGGCGGCTCGACCGCGATGGTCGGCACCTCCTGCGGCACCGCGCCGTACGAGCGCAGCTGGTCGGACAGGCCGTGGGCCTGCTCCTTGGTGCGCGGGACGAGGACGTTCCAGCCGAACAGCGGCTTGGTCTCGAACCACGAGTGCGAGGCGCGGTGGGCGACCTGCTCGCCCACCACGGCTATCACCGAGGTCGCCGGGTCCACCGGGGCGGAGACCGGCGAGGGCAGCACCCGGGCGGCCTTCAGGTCGGCGGCGATGGCGGCCAGCGTGGAGGTGAAGGTGCGCTGCCGGGTGGTGGTGCCGGAGAGCGTCGCGGAGAGCGCCGCGTCGGGCTTGCGGCCGTGCGCCACCAGGGAGTTGGCGGTGGCGGGCAGCTGGCCCAGGGTGGTGCGCACCACCAGGGTGGTCTCCGGCGAGCCCAGGTCGACGACCTGGCCGGCCAGCAGCGCCTCGGCGTCCACGAAGCGGACGTCCGCGCCCTGGCCGCCGCGCAGCGGCACGCCCGCGTAGGCGGGCACGCCGACCGACTGGGCGACGCCGGGGACGACCTCGAAGGGCACGCCGGCCTGGGCGCAGCGCAGCATCTCCTGGGCGGCGCAGCCGTCCAGGCCGGGGTCGCCGTCGACGGTGCGGACCAGGTGGCGGCCGGCCCGGACCGCGTCGGCGGCCAGGTCGGCGAGCTCCCGGCCGGCGTCGGCCGGGTCGAGGACCTGGACGCCGCTCGGGCAGTGGGTGCGGACCGCGGCGGCGGTCAGCGGGTCGGCGACCAGGACGTCGGCGGTGCCGAGCACGTCGACGGCGCGCAGGGTGAGCAGTCCGGGGTCGCCGGGGCCGGCGCCGAGGAAGGTGCAGCGCCCTGCGGGCGGGTGGAATCCGGCGGCGGTCATCGGGCGCGCTCCCCCATCAGGTCGGCCGCTCCGGTGTCGAGCAGCCTGGTGGCCAGGGCGCGGCCCAGGGCCGCGGCCTGCTCCTCGGCGGTCTCGTCGGGGACGAGGGGGCCGTTGGCGGACATCTTGAGCAGTTCGGTGCCGTCGGTGGTGCCGACCACGCCGTCCAGGCGCAGTTCGGTGCCGGTCCAGCCGGCCAGTGCGGCGACCGGGGCGGAGCAGCCCGCCTCCAGGGTGGCCAGCAGGGCGCGCTCGGCGACCACGGCGGCCCGGGTGGGGCGGTGGTCGAGCCGGGCCAGCACGGCAGCCAGGGTCGGGTCGACGCACTCGACGGCGAGCGCGCCCTGCCCGGGGGCGGGGAGCATCAGCGCGGGGTCGAGGTGCTCGGTGATCTCGGCGGAGCGGCCGAGCCGGTTGAGTCCGGCGGTGGCCAGCACCACGGCGTCGAGTTCGCCGGAGGCGACGTAGCCGATCCGGGTGTCGACGTTGCCGCGGATCGGCACGGTCTCCAGGTCGGCGCCGCGGGCGCGGGCCCAGGCGTTCAGCTGGGCCATCCGGCGCGGGGAGCCGGTGCCGATCCGGACGGTGCGGCCGGCGCTCCCGCCGACCAGCCCGGCCAGGTCCAGGCCGTCGCGGGCGACCAGCGCGTCCCGGACGTCCTCGCGCTCGGGGACGGCGGCCAGCAGCAGCCCGGCGGGGGCGGCGGTGGGCAGGTCCTTGAGCGAGTGGACGGCCAGGTCGATCCGGCCCTCCAGCAGGGCGTCGCGCAGGGCCGAGACGAACACCCCGGTGCCGCCGATCTGGGCCAGCGACTCGCGGGAGACGTCCCCGTAGGTGGTGATCTCGACCAGCTCCACCCGGCGGCCGGTGATCGCGGCCACCTCCTCCGCGACCATGCCCGACTGGGCCATGGCGAGGGCGCTGCGGCGGGTGCCGAGGCGCAGCGGCGTCACTGTCTCTGGACCATTCATGAGGTGATCGTCCTGGTCGTGCTGGGGGGCTGACGGGGTGTTCATCTGGTTGCTCCGGCGGGCGGGGCGGTCGCTCCGGCGGGCGGGGCGAGGGCGGCCTGGGCGGCGGGGATGCCGCCCGGCGGGATCGAGGAACCCGCCTGGGCGCCGATCGGGGTGCCGGAGACAGCGTGCACTGCCGCGGGGTCCAAGTCGAACAGCTCGCGCAGGGCCTCCGCGTAGGAGGCCCCGCCGGGTTCGGCGGCGAGCTGCTTGACCTTGACGGTCGGGGCGTGCAGCAGTTTGTCGACCACCCGGCGGACGGTCTGCGAGATCTCCGCGCTGGAGCGCTCGTCCAGGTCCGGCAGCCGGGAGGTGAGGCGGGCGAGTTCGCCGCGGACCACCTCGGAGGCCATGGCGCGCAGGGCGACCACGGTGGGGGCGATCCGGGCGGCGCGCTGGGCCTGCCCGAAGGCGGTGACCTCGTCCGCGACGATGGTGGCCACGGCGTCCACGTCGCCGGCGCCGGGGGTGGCGGCGTGCGCGTGCGAGAGGCTCTCCAGGTCGACCAGCAGGGCGCCGTCCAGCTCGTGCACGGCGTGGTCGACGTCCCGGGGCATGGCCAGGTCGAGGAAGGCCAGCGGGGAGGCGGCACTGCGGGCGGCCGTGTTTTCTCGACTCGCCTCCGGGCGCTCCGACCCGGCGTCGACGCTCCTCGCTCCGGCACTTCCTCCTTCGTCGGTCGCTTGTCGCTCGTCGCTTTCGACACCGGCGCGCCCTTCGGCTCGCGAGCGCCGTACGGCGATGGCGGCGGTGACCTCGGCGGCGTCGATGACGGTGCCGGCCGCGCCGGTGCAGGAGATCACCAGGTCGACGTCGGCGAGCGCCTGCGGGACCTTCGCGAAGTCCAGGGTGCGGGCGGCGCCGCCGAGGATCTCCACCAGCCGCTCGGCGCGGGCCGGGGTGCGGTTGGCGATCAGCAGGTCGGTGACGCCGGCGCGGACCAGGGTGGCGGCGGCCAGCGAGCTCATCGAGCCCGCGCCGACCACCAGGGCGCGCTTGCCGGCCACCGGGCCGGCCCCGGCGGCGACCTGCTCCAGGCCGAAGGTGACCAGCGACTGCCCGGCCCGGTCGATGCCGGTCTCGCTGTGCGCCCGCTTGCCGACCCGCAGGGCCTGCTGGAACAGCTCGTTCAGGCCGCGGCCCGCGGTGTGCTCCTCCTGCGCCTTGGCCAGCGCGTCGCGCAGCTGGCCGAGGATCTGGCCCTCGCCGACGACCATCGAGTCCAGTCCGCAGGCCACCGAGAACAGGTGGTGGACGGCCCGGTCCTCGTAGTGCACGTACAGGTGGGGGGTGAGTTCGTCGAGGTCGACGCCGCCGTGCCCGGCGAGCAGTTGGGACAGCTCGGCGACGCCCGCGTGGAACTTGTCCACGTCGGCGTACAGCTCGATCCGGTTGCAGGTGTTGACCAGCGCGGCCTCGCCGACGGTCGCCGAGGCGGCGGCCTCGTGCAGCACCCGGGTCGGGCTGTCGCCGGTGAGCGCCGCGCGCTCCAGCACGCCGACCGGCGCGGTCCGGTGGCTCAGACCGACTACCAGAAGACTCATGCCCCCACCTCGTCGTGACGGATGTTCGTGCTCACGCCGGCATCACCGCGGACAGGTCGTCGTCCGGGCCGCCCTTGGCGGCGGGGGCGCCCTTGGCCTGCTCGGCCTTGCCGCCGGCGGCCCGGCGCAGCTTGGCGGCCGCGGCCCGGACCGGACCGGGGGCGCGGTCGAGCACCGAGTCGCCCGCGGACGGCTCGTCGCCGGCCTTGCGCTGCTCGTGGAAGGCGAGGATCTGCAGCTCTATCGACAGGTCGACCTTGCGCACGTCCACCCCGTCCGGCACGGTCAGCACGGTCGGGGCGAAGTTCAGGATGCTGGTCACGCCGGCCTCCACCAGCCGGTCGCAGACCTGCTGGGCGGCGCCGGGCGGGGTGGTGATCACGCCGATGGAGACCTGCTGGGTGGCGACGATCTCCTCCAGCTCGTCCATGTGCCGCACGGGCAGGCCCGCGGCGGTGCTGCCGACCACGTGCGGGTCGGCGTCCAGCAGGGCGGCCACCCGGAACCCGCGGGAGGCGAAACCGCCGTAGTTGGCGAGGGCGTGGCCCAGGTTGCCGATGCCGACGATGACGACCGGCCAGTCCTGGGTGAGGCCCAGCTCGCGGGAGATCTGGTAGACGAGGTACTCCACGTCGTAGCCGACGCCGCGGGTGCCGTAGGAGCCCAGGTAGGAGAAGTCCTTGCGGAGCTTCGCCGAGTTCACCCCGGCGGCGGCGGCCAGCTCCTCGGAGGAGACGGTCGGGACCGAGCGCTCGGAGAGCGCGGTCAGGGCCCGCAGGTAGAGCGGGAGGCGGGCCACGGTCGCCTCCGGGATGCCCCGCGCACGCGAGGGCCTGCGCGCGGCGCCCTGGTCGGGCGTCTGCGAACTGCTGGGTGAGGGTCGGCCGATTGCCACGTTGCTCCTGTGGGTGAAGCTGGGCTTGGACCGCCAGGCTATGCGTTTGTGAACGTGTGCACAAAGATGGTGTCCGATTTGTCCCCGAACAGTGACACGCATCACTCGTCACCCGCCGAACCGATCAGCGCCCGCGGGCCCTCCACCCCGGCCGGCCACGGGCCCAGCGGCGCCACCCGGCGCAGCAGCGGGGCCTCCGCCCGGGAGCGCGCCGAGCCGGCCGGACCCAGCCGCGGCCACGGCACCGCGGGCCCGGCGGGGGCGGCCGGCAGCCGGACGTCCGCGCAGCCCGTCCGGCGGCAGTGCCGCAGCAGCTCGACCGTCGCCCGCGCGTCGCCCAGCGCGGTGTGCGCCGGGAACCAGCCCAGCCCGGCCGCCTCCACGCACGCGGACAGGCCGAACCCGCCCGCCTCCGGCAGCATCCGGCGGGCGATGCGCATCGTGCACAGCAGCGGCACCGGCGGCAGCGCCACCCCGATCCGGGCGAACTCGCGCTCCAGGAACGCCCGGTCGCAGGTCACGTGGTGGCCCACCAGCACCCGGCCGGCCAGCAGCTCCAGCAGCCGCGGCGCGATCTGCCGGAACTTCGGCGCGCCCTCGACGTCGTCCTGCGCTATCCCGTGCACGTGCGTCGGCCCGACCGGACCGGCCGGGTCGAGCAGGGTGGCGAACTCCCGCTCGGTGCGCAGCGCGGCGTCCAGCTGCACCACGGCGACCTCGACCACCCGGTGGCGCCAGGGGCTACGACCGGTGGCCTCGACGTCGACGACGGCATAGCCGTTCATCGCGCCCTCCTCTTGCACGGCCCCCGGCGGACACGGAAACCGTTCGATCGTAAGCCGAGAAGTGAAGGAACTCCTAGGCCGATCTTCATCGAACGTTCACGAAGCACCGGTGCCCCAGGAGGGGCGGGCGAGGGGGCGCGAAGGGGCCGGGCGGCGGGCTAGGCGCCCAGCGCCTTGCGGAGCCGGGCCTCGTCGACCCGCCAGAAGTCGTGCTGGCGGCCGTCGACCAGGGTGACCGGGATCTGCTCGGCGTACTGCTCGTACAGGGCCGGGTCCTGGAGGACGTCCTTCTCCTCGAAGGACGCGCCCAGCTCGGCGGTGACCCTGAGGATCACCGCGCGGGCGTCCTCGCAGAGGTGGCAGCCGGGCTTGCCGATCAGGGTGACGGTGGTGTCGGCGGGGTTCTTCCTCGCGCGTCGCAGCAGGCTCACCGGTTCATTGTGCCGCTCGTCGCGCCGCCGCCCGTTCACTGCTCGGGCACTCCTCGGACACGGGCCCGGACGGCCGCGCTGACTATGCTCGTCGCATGGCCGCGCTACGAAGGCTCACCCAGTCAAGGCGTTCCACCGACGACCGGACCGCCCTGGCGGCCGAGGCCGCCGCCGACGCCGCCAGCGCCCAGCTGGCGCCGGAGCCGTCGAAGGCCCCCGAGGCGCCGGAGGGCGACCACACGCCGGAGCCCGGGGACGTCCGGGCCGCCGCGTTCTTCGACTGCGACAACACGATCCTGCGCGGCGCGGCGATCTTCTACCTCGGGGTCGGGCTGTACCGGCGGCGCTTCTTCTCCCGCCGCGACCTGGCCCGGTTCGCCTGGCAGCAGGCGGCGTTCCGGCTGCGCGGCGCGGAGAACCCGGAGCACATCGCCGACGCCCGGGACAGCGCGCTCGGCCTGGTGGCCGGCAAGCGCACCGCGGACCTGGAGCAGATCTGCGAGGAGATCTTCGAGCCGGTGCTGGCCGAGAAGGTCTGGCCGGGCACCCGGGCGCTGGTGCAGATGCACCTGGACGCCGGGCAGCGGGTGTGGCTGGTGACCGCCGCGCCGCAGGAGGTGGCCCGGCTGATCGCGCGCCGGCTGGGCATGACCGGCGCGCTCGGCACCGTCGCGGAGACCCGGGACGGCGAGTACACCGGCCGGCTGGTCGGCGGGATGCTGCACGGCCCGGCCAAGGCGGCCGCGGTGCAGGCGCTGGCCCGCCGCGAGCACCTGGACCTGGCGCGCTGCGCGGCGTTCAGCGACTCCGCCAACGACATCCCGATGCTGAGCCTGGTCGGCCACCCGTACGTGATCAACCCGGACGGGGAGCTGCGCCGGCACGCCCGGGCGATGGGCTGGCGGGTGCGGGACTTCCGCACCGGGCGGAAGGCGGCCCGGATCGGCGTCCCGGCGGCGGCCGGGCTGGGCGTGCTGGTGGGGGCGGCCGCGGCGGCGGTCGCGGTGCACCGCCGGCAGCGGGCCTGACGCCGCGGCGACCCGGCGCTGCCACCCGGCGTCGACCCGGCACCGCCGCCCGGCGTCAACACGACGCGGCCGCCCGGCGTCAACGCGGTGTCGACGACACGCCCTCCGACGGGTGGTCGTGCACGTCAGCGGGGGTGAACCCGCCCCGGACGGGCGGCGGTTCGGGAACGTCCGGCCCTGACCGGAACTGATCGTTCGGCAGACGGGCAAAGTCATGGGTTGGGGCGGCCGATAGCGGGGAAACCCGGCCTGCACACCGGTGTTCGGTCACCCGACGTGCACAAGTGGTCACATTGAGCCGGATGGATGGCGCCAACTCCGGTCACCGACAGGTGAATATCCGCAAGAAGTGGACCTCAATCGACCACTTCGACCACGCGGTGTAGCTGTCATTGCACAAAGCGTTATTCTCTCCTGGATGCACCCCGCCCGCAGCGTCCCCGTGACGGGCGGTCCGTGCGGCGTGCTCTCCGCACAGGCGGAGGTGATCCGTCCACAGTTCTGCCTCTGGGAGTCCCGTGTACCCACCCGTCCGGAACGACGCGCCAGCCACCTCCCGCCCGCCGACCGCCACTCTGCGCCGCGGTGTGCGCCTGGAACGGCTGTGGGCCGCGATCCGCGAGTTCGAACTGGCCGTCCCGCAGCCCGCGGTGGCCGGCCCCGCGTTCGCCGCGCCCGCCCCGGCCGCGTTCGCCGCGCCGCTGCTGCGCTCGACCACGACCGGCTCCGCCGGCGGCGGAACCTCCGGCAGCGCCCCCGCCACGGGCCCGCGCGGCCGCACCGTGCCCGCCCCCGGCAGCCGCGGCCGCTCCCGCAGCGCGCCCGCCGGGCCCGGCTACGACACCGAGCACAACCCGGTGGTGGAGCTGGTCGAACGGGCCCAGAACGGCGAGAGCGAAGCCTTCGGCCGGCTCTACGACCACTACGCCGACACCGTGTACCGGTACATCTACTACCGGGTCGGCAGCCGGGCCACCGCCGAGGACCTGACCAGCGAGACCTTCCTGCGCGCGCTGCGCCGGATCGGCACCTTCACCTGGCAGGGCCGCGACTTCGGCGCCTGGCTGGTGACCATCGCCCGCAACCTGGTGGCCGACCACTTCAAGTCCAGCCGGTTCCGGCTGGAGGTCACCACCGGCGAGATGCTCGACTCCAACGAGTGCGAGCGCAGCCCCGAGGAGTCGGTGCTGGAGTCGCTCTCCAACGCCGCCCTGCTGGACGCGGTGCGCCGGCTCAACCCGCAACAGCAGGAGTGCGTCACGCTGCGCTTCCTGCAGGGCCTGTCGGTCGCCGAGACGGCCCGGATCATGGGCAAGAACGAGGGCGCCATCAAGACGCTGCAGTACCGCGCGGTGCGCACGCTGGCCCGCCTGCTGCCGCCGGACGCCAGGTGACCCGCCGACCGTGGACGCGATAGCCCACAGACCGTCGCCGCGCCCTCCGGCGCCCGACGGACCGTCAACCCGCTTCGGGCACAGGCACGTCCGGGTGAAGCGGCGGTCATCTGCTCTGCTTAATACGCCAGGGGGGTCGTGCGTAACCGACTCCGGACACCGCTCGTTGGCCAGCGTGCAATCCGCCACCGGGCCCGCGGTCAAGTGGGAACTCGAACTGTCACCCGATGGTGTGGTTTCGGCCTGTCGGGACAACCAACCGGCGGGCCACGGTGTCGAAAACGACGAAGGGAGGTGTGGCCCGTGACGGCAAACGTGCTGGAGCACCGGCGGGCGAAGTCCTTCGCCGAGGCGCTGGAGGCCCACCAGAGTGACCACCGGAGCAGCGGCTCGCACCGGGCAGGCTCCGCCGCCATGACCGAGCTCCTCGCGATGGCCGACGCGCTCGGTGCGGTCCCCGCCCCCGAGCTCAGCGCCGAGACGCGGACGGTCCAACGCGCCCAGCTGATGGCCGCGTTCGAGCAGGAGTGGGCCGGTGGCGCCCCCACCGCGGTCCTCCCCGCCCAGCGCGGCCGACGCGCCCAGCGCACCCGCTGGGGCCGCCGGCTGGCCATCGGCGGCCTGGTCGCCGGCGTCGCGGTCGGCGGGTTCGCCGGGGCCGCCGCCGCCTCCACCAACGCCCTCCCCGGCGACGCCCTGTACGGCATGAAGCGCGGCCTGGAAGGGCTGCGCCTCGACTGGGCGGACAACGACACCGAGCGCGGCGCGCTGCTGCTCCGGCAGGCGTCCACCCGCCTCGACGAGGCGCAGTCGCTGCTCGGCCGCTCCGACAGCCCGACCGCGCTCAGCCCCGCCACGGTCGACCAGGTCCGCCGCGCGCTCGACGACATGCACGCCGAGGCGCTGCGCGGCCGGGACCTGCTGCGCGCCGTCTACCGCACCAACGGCTCGCTCACCCCGATGCGCCAGCTCGCCGGCTTCGCCGGGGAGGACCAGCGCTGGTCGGTCCTGCAGTCCAAGCTCCCGTCCGGGCTGAGCAGCCAGGCCACCAAGGTCGACCAGCTCTTCGACGACATAAGCGAGGACGTCGCGCCGCTCCGGCTGGAGCAGACCCCCGGCCAGGGCGGCAGCGGCGGCAGCGGGAGCACCGCGGGGAGCGGCGGGGACGGCGGCAGCAGCGCCGGTACCGGCACCGGCACGGGGCAGCAGCCGCTGCTGCCCGGCACCGGAGCGCCCGGCGGCGCGAGCGGCGGCCACGAGCCGGGCGCCGTCCCGTCCGTGCGGGTCACGCCGCCGCCCGGCGCGGCCACCTCGGGCGGGCTCGGCGACCTGCTGGGCGGCCTGACCGGCACCGGGGCCTCCCCCGCCGCGACCGGCTCCCCGGCGGCCTCCGGCGGCGCCACCCCGGCGGCCCCCTCGGGCTCCCCGTCCGCGCCCGCCGGGGGCGCGGTGCCGGGCATCACCCTCCCGCCGCTCATCCCGGGCCTGCTGCCGGGGCTGACGCTCAACTGAGGGCGCGGCGGCCGGGGGGCGGGGGGAGCCGGACGGCTCCCCCCGCCCCCCGGTCCGTGCGTCACCCGAAGACGGAGCGCCGCTGCACCAGCAGCTTGTACAGCGTGTGCTGGATGGTCTCCCGGACCTGGTCGGTGAGGTTGAAGACCAGCATCGGGTCCTCCGCCGCGTCCTTCGGGTAGCTGTCGGTGGGGATCGGCTCGCCGAACTGGATGGTCCACTTGGTGGGCAGCGGGATCGCGCCGAGCGGGCCGAGCCAGGGGAAGGTGGGCGTGATCGGGACGTAGGGCAGGCCGAGCAGGCGGGCCAGGGACTTGAAGTTGCCGATCATGGGGTAGGTCTCCTCGGCCCCGACGATCGAGCAGGGCACGATCGGGACGCCGGCCCGCAGCGCGGAGGCGACGAAGCCGCCGCGGCCGAAGCGCTGGAGCTTGTAGCGGTCGGCGAAGGGCTTGCCGATGCCCTTGAAGCCCTCGGGCCAGACGCCGACCACCTCGCCGCGCTCCAGCAGGGTCTGGGCGTCCTCGTTGCAGGCCAGGGTGTGCCCGGCCTTGCGGGCGAGCTCGTTGACCACGGGGAGGACGAAGACCAGGTCGGCGGCGAGCATCCGCAGGTGGCGGTCGGCGTGGTCGTGGACGGCGACCTGGGTCATCAGGGCGTCCAGCGGGACGGTGCCGGAGTGGTTGGCGACGATCAGCACGCCGCCCTCGGCGGGGATGTGCTCGGTGCCGCGGACCTCGATCCGGAAGTACTTCTCGGCGAGCGGCCGCAGCAGGGCGAGGAAGACCTCCTCGGTGAGCTCCCGGTCGAAGCCGAAGTCGTCGACCTCGTAGTCGCCGGTGAGCCGGCGGCGCAGGAAGCCGAGGCCGTGGGCGGCGCGCTCCTCCCAGCCCTTGCCGAGGACCCGGGTGGCGGTGGCGCCGAGCTGTCCGGCGAGGGCCGCGCCGACGCCGTCGGCGATCCGGTCGGCGAGGGCGGGCCGCGGCTCCGGGCCGCTCCAGCTGGGGGCGGACTCGATCGGGATGACCTTGGCCGCCGGGTCGGCGGACTCCCGGGCGGCTGTCATCGCGGCCTCAACTCCTGGGTCTCGGTGGGGTGGTGGTCGCCGAGCAGGCCGGCCAGCCGGTCGGTGACGGCGGTCAGCCGCTCGGGCGGCAGCGGGCCGGGCGGGCAGTGCGCGGCGAAGTCGGCGAAGGTCTCCGGGGTGGTCCGGCGCGGGCTCCAGCCGAGCCGTTCGCGCAGCCGGGCGGTGTCCACCACCCGTCCGTGGGTGAGCAGTTGGAGCTGTTCCTGGGAGAAGGCGCGGTCCGCGGGGGCGGCCAGCCGCCGGGTCAGCCGGGCGACCAGGCCGAGCGCGGGCCGCAGCAGCGGGACGGTGGGACGGCCGAGCCGGCGGGCGCACTGGGAGAGCAGCAGGACGCCGTCCCCGGCGACGTTGTAGGTGCCGGGGGGTGCGCCGAGGACGGCCAGCCGCAGCGCCTCCAGGGCGTCGTCCTCGTGGACGAACTGGAGCCGGGGGTCGTGGCCGAAGGCGGTGGGCAGCACCGGGAGGCGGAAGTACGCGGCGAGCGGGGTGTCGCCGTCCGGGCCGAGGATGTTGGCGAAGCGCAGCACGGTGACCGCGACATCGGGGCGGCGGCGGGCGAAGCCGCGGACGTAGCCCTCGACCTCGGCGGCGTCCCGGGCGAAGCCGTCGGGGGGCAGCGCCTTGGGCTGGGTCAGCTCGCCGAAGACGGCCGGGTCGCGGGGCGCGGAGCCGTAGACGGCGGTGGTGGACTTGACCACCAGCCGGGCCAGCCCGGGGGCCTGCTGGCAGGCGCCGAGCAGCTGCATGGTGCCGATGACGTTGCTCTCCTTCACCGCGGCCCGGCCGCCGTGGCCGAGCGCGGTGACGTTGAGGTGCACGACGGTGTCGACCTCGTGCTCGGCGATCACCCGGGCGACCGCGGGGCGCCGCGGGTCGACCTGGGCGTACCGGACGCCGAGCGGAAGTCCGGGCGGCGGCG
Organism: Kitasatospora fiedleri; assembly: GCF_948472415.1. Taxonomy (NCBI): domain Bacteria; kingdom Bacillati; phylum Actinomycetota; class Actinomycetes; order Kitasatosporales; family Streptomycetaceae; genus Kitasatospora; species Kitasatospora fiedleri. Next base: position 3,330,013 of record NZ_OX419519.1, read on the forward strand.
GGACGGCGTCCACCCCGACCACCCGGTCCACCTCGGGCCGTTCGGCGATCCGCTCGGCGAAGCGCGCGCCGAGCGGGCGCGCCACGCCGGTGACGAGCACGACCTTGCCCATGCTGCCCCGACCTCCCTGGATGCCCACCCTGCGTCTGCACCGTACCGCGCGGAGGACACCCGGGCTGAAACGCCACTGCCCGCCCCGGAAATCAATCCGGGACGGGCAGGACGGAAACCTGGCGACGCGAGGCGACCGCAGGCGGTGTTACTTCTTGTTGCGACGCTGCACGCGAGTGCGCTTCAGAAGCTTGCGGTGCTTCTTCTTGGCCATACGCTTGCGACGCTTCTTGATGACAGAGCCCACGGAACATTCCTCGCTCACTCGGACCCGCGCCCGTGAGAGAACGGGAGTCCATACGACTGACGGAGGCCCTAGCCTACCGTCCACCTCGCGTTTGCCGTAATCGGTGCCCGTGGTGGTGGTGAGCTACGCGCTTTCGAGCCGCACGTAGGACTCCTGGAGGTACTCGTGCACCTTCTGCTCGGGCACCCGGAAGGAGCGGCCGACCCGGATGGCCGGAAGCTCGCCGCTGTGCACCAGACGGTAGACCGTCATCTTCGACACCCGCATCACCGAGGCGACCTCGGCCACGGTCAGGAAGACGACATCCTGCAGGGGACGCTCGCCGGAACTCATGACCCATCACCGACCCTTACCCGTGTGCAAGGCACCGGCTTCCCCTCCGGTGACTCCACCGGCACACGTGTATCCCCAGAGTAGTTATGCATGGTACGGGTGGGAAGAGGGGGGCCGTCACCTGTTGTACGGTGCGAGATCCGCCCGTTGCAGTACGTAGTCGCTCAGCGGGACGTAGCAGCTCGGCGCGGAGCCGTCCTCCAGCGGGACGACCACCTCCACCAGGCCGTCCGCCTCGGCGGCGAACGGGGCGACGTCGTTGCAGTCCGCGATGCCGCCGGCCGGGATGCCGAGGCGGCCCGCGCCGCAGAGCCAGCCGTGGTCGCCCAGCACCAGGTCGGGCGGGGGGTGCCCGGCGTCGGCGAGGGCGGTCAGGGCGAGCCGGACGGGCAGCGGGGAGTGGGTGTGCGCGAGGTCGCCGGGGCCCGGGCGGCCGGGCCCGTCGGGGCCGTCCAGGGCGCGCACCACCAGGACGCCGTCGAGCACGTCGAGGCGGCGGGGGCGCTCGCCCTCGGGGGTGGGCTCGCGGAAGCGCGCCCCGCGCGCGGGGGTGTGCACGGTGCAGCCGGCCGCTTCGAGCGCCTCGGCCAGCGCGCGGTGGAAGCCGGCCAGCTTGGTGGGGTGGCCGGTGCCGGCCAGCACGCTGCCGCGCCGGCCGGCGGTGCGGCGCAGCAGGGCGGCGAGGCGGTCCAGCGCGTCGAGGGTGCGGTCGGGGTCGATGGAGTCCGGGCCCTGGGTGTGGCGCGGGTCGGGGTTCACCCCGACGCGTTCGGCCATCAGCCGCAGCACGGCGGCCTCGTCGCGGCGGGGCTCCGGCTCCAGCCCCATCAGTGCCTTGGGGTCGCCCTGGGCGAACAGCCGGTAGTGGCGCAGGTTGTTCTGCCGGGGGGTGGGGACCTCGGGGCCGGCCAGGCGGTGCTTGACCAGGTAGGCGCGCAGCTCCGCGCGGGTGGTCCGGGCGGGCCGGGCGGGCCGGGCGGTCACGGGATCAGCCCGTGCTGCGGCAGGACGGCCCGGCGGGCGGCCAGGATCGCCTGGTCGAGCCGGTCTGCCGGGTCGTAGCCGCCGTCCTGGAAGTCGGACCAGTGGGGGTGGCGCCGTCGGTCATCCGCAGCGGGGCGGGGCGGCGGGTGAGCCGGTACACCTCGGCGCGCCACGCCTCGGGCGTCTCGGTGGCCGGGTCGACGGGGTGGCCGGCGGCGGTGGCCACCAGGTGCGTCCAGGTGCGGGGCACCACGTCGACCACCGCGTACCCGCCGCCGCCGGTGGCGATCCAGCGGCCGTCGGCGTGCTCGTGGGCGAGGCGGTGGACGGCCTCGGCGATCAGCCGCTGGGCGTCGACGGTGACGGCGAGGTGGGCCAGCGGGTCCTCGACGTGGGTGTCGGCGCCGTGCTGGCTGACGATCACCTGCGGGCGGAACGCGGCCAGCAGTTCCGGCACCAGCGCGTGGAAGGCGCGCAGCCAGCCGGCGTCGCCCGTCCCGGCGGGCAGCGGGAGGTTGGCGGCGGTGCCCTCGGCGTCCGGCCCGCCGGTCTCGGTGGCCCAGCCGGTCTGCGGGAACAGCGTGGCCGGGCTCTCGTGCAGCGAGACGGTCAGCACCCGGGGGTCGTTCCAGAACGCCTGCTGCACGCCGTCGCCGTGGTGGACGTCCACGTCGACGTAGGCGATCCGCTCGGCGCCGAGTTCGAGCAGCCGGGCGATGGCCAGCGCCGGGTCGTTGTAGACGCAGAACCCGGACGCCCGCCCGGGCATCGCGTGGTGCAGCCCGCCCGCGAAGTTGACGGCGTGCGGGGTCTCCCCGCGCCAGACCGCCTCGGCGGCGGCCACCGACTGGCCGGCGATCAGCGCGGACGCGGTGTGCAGCCCCGGGAACGCCCAGTTGTCGTCCGTCCCCAGCCCGTGCGCGGCGTCGACGGCGGACGGGTCGGCGGCGGCCCGCTTCACCGCCGCCACGTACTCGGCGGTGTGCACCAGCCGCAGCGTCGAGTCCCCCGCGGCCGGTGCCGAGCGCACCGTCACGGACGGCCGCTCCGCCAGCCCCAGCGACTCGACCAGCCGCATCGTCAGCGCCAGGCGCGTCGGGTCCATCGGGTGCCCGGGCCCGAAGTCGTATCCGGTCTCTGCCTCGTCCCAGAACAGGTGCAGGCCGCAGGTGGTTTCCGCCATGACCCCCACCGTATCGGGACCGCCCCCGGCACCCGGTCCGCTCCGGACGGTTTCGCGAGCGGTGCCGCCGTCGCGGGAGGGCGGGGAGGCGGCCACGGCGGCCACCGGCCCTTCCCCGCTCCGCGATCGTCACGCTCTGCGCTCCGGGCGTCGCGCAGCGGCACCGGCCCGGGCCGGGACGGTCGTCGAAGGGGAACGCGAGGTCGCGGCACGCGGGGCGCTCCACGCTCTGCTGAAGGCCCAGGCACGGTCCGAGGCCGGGTCCGAGCAACTGATCAGTGCCGAGGGGGAAGGACCGGCCCCCGATGGCCCATGACGATCCCGAACCGCCCGCCGAGCGCCGCCGGCGCAAGAGCGGCCGCCGCAACTCCGACGGCGGCAGGTGCATCGAGGTGGACGACGCCGCCTTCGGCCACGTCCGCGACTCCAAGGACCCGCACGGCCCCCACCTGGAGTTCACCCCCACCGCCTGAGCGGCCTTCGTCCCCGCCACCGCGACCGGCGGGTTCGGCCCGGCCTGACCGCGCCGCCCGCCGCCCGCCGCCGAGAACACCCCTCCCCGAGAAGGGGCTTCCCGCCGTGCGGCCGGTCAGATCGGTTGGGCGGGGTCGTCGAGCCAGGCGTGCCAGCCGTCCGGGGTGACGGTGAGTCCGAGGCGCCCGATCCCGGGCCGGCCCGCGCCGTGCCACCAGGCAAGGGTCCGCTCGAAGTCGTCCCAGAGGCAGCGGCCGCCGTACTGGCGGACCAGGTGGGTGGTCTCGCCGTCGCGGAAGGTCGCTGCGGCCCAGGCCGGGACGGTGAGGGAGTAGAGCCACAGCGTCCGGGCACCGTTCTCGTGGGACTGGACGGCGTGGACGACGTCGCGCAGGCGCAGGCCGGCAGCGAACGGGAACGGGTCGAACTTGCCGTGCGTGGGCAGCGTGGCGGTGGTGGTGCCCTCGGCGACCGTGCCTCCATCGGCCGGGTTGTTCGGCCACCGCAGACGTTGGGAGCGCATCTTCATGAACTCGACCGGCTGGAGGAACGGCCCGGTCGCGGTGCCGTCGCGGGCCACGGTGAGGCGGACCAGGGCGTCGGCGTTGGAGTAGTGGGTGCCGAAGGGGGCCAGGATCATCCCGCCGGGGCGGGTCTGCTCGATCCAGGTGGGCGGGATCTCCCGCAGCCCGTACGTCGCCGTGATCCGGTCGTACGGGGCTCCGGGCGGATGGCCGAGCGCGCCGTCCCCGCACACGAGGTGCGGGCGGTGACCGGCGGCGTGCAGCGAGGCCCGGGCCCGGGCGGAGACCTGGGGGTCGATCTCGATGGTGGTCACGTTCGCGTCGCCGATCCGGTGGGCGAGCAAGGCGGCGTTCCAGCCCGTGCCGGTGCCCTGCTCCAGCACCCGCATCCCGGACTCGATCCGGAGGTCGTCCAGCATGGCGGCGACCAGGGACGGCTGTGAGGCGGAGCTGGTCGGCACCGTGCCGGGCTCGGTGCCCCGGTGCTCACCGTCGTCCCACTGGGTGACGATCGGGATGTCCGCGGCGGCAGCCGCCAGCCAGGTGCTCTCGTCGGCGGTCCGGTCGAGGGGGCGGCTGGTGCCGGTGGCCATGTCGTGCGCCCAGATGAGGTCCGGCAGGAACAGTGCGCGCGGCACGGCGGCGAAGGCCGGTGCCCATGCGGCGGCGACGGGGAAGGACCGCCCCGGCTCGGGGCGGTCCTGCTGCTCGGGTGCGAGCGTCACTTGCGGTGTCCCCCGTCTCCGGGCGGAGTCGTGCCGTCCGGGGACGGCGGCGTGGGCGGCGGCGTCCACGGCGTGCCGGGGTGCCCGTCTCCCCCGCTTCCGTCGTCGTTCTCCACCTCGGTGTCCATGCCGGCCTCCTTGCCGTTGCTGTCGGGGGTGCGGGACTTCGACGGTAGAGAGCGGTGTGAGCCGTCCTCAACGCGATTGCGGACGATTGCGGGGAATCACCCGAGGGCGTCGATCGCCGCGGTGACCAGCGCCCGGGCGGCGGCACCGTGGACGGCCATCTTCGCGAGCTCGGCGAAGGCCCGGTGGTAGTCGGCGAGTTCGCGGGGCTGGGTCACCGTCACCTCGGCGGTCAGCGTCTCCACCGATGCCTGCGCGGTGTCGAACAGGTAGAACGCCTCCAGCGGCCACATCGTGCGCTGCGCGGTGGAGGGAATGACACCGACCGAGACGGCGGGCAGCGGCATCACGGCCAGGAGGTGGCCGAGTTGGTCGGCCATCGCGGCGGCGTCGCCGATGCGGTAGCGCAGCACGGTCTCCTCGATGAGGACGACGAAGCGGTGGCGCGGATCGTGCAGGAGTCGGCCGCGTTCGAGGCGGGCGGCGACCGCGGCGGCCACGTCGTCGGGGGTCTGCTGGAAGACGGTGATGGCGCGCAGGAGGGCAGTGGCGTAGGCGGCGGTCTGGAGGAAGCCGGGGAAGACGTTGGAGACGTAGGCCCGGCACACCGAGGTCTCCTGGTGGCGCGTCAGCGACTCCTCCTGCGCCCGGCGCATTCCGGCGCGGTGGGCCTGCCGCCACTCCCGGTACATCAGCGCCACCGCGCGCAGCGTGGCGATCAGGTCGTCGGCCTGGCCGTTCGCGCCGCACGCCGCGCACCAGGCGCGCAGGTCGGACTCGGAGGGGACGGACTTGCCGGAGAGGATGCGGGAGGTCTTGGCGGGGTGCCAGCGGCAGCGGGCGGACAGGTCCTTGCCGTCGAGTCCGGCGTCCGACATCAGCTCGCGCAGGCGGACGGCGAGCGCGGCCCGGGCGGCCCGGACGCTGGACGACGGGGAGGCGGGCACGGTGGGGCTCGGCGCGGCGGGTCAGACGGTGTACTGCTCGTGCGGGACGGCGCGCTCCCACACCGCGTCGAACGCGGTGGTGCACAGCTTCACCACGGCCGGGTCCTCGGTGTAGGAGAAGCGCGGGTCGGCCCAGTCGCCGTCGCCGGTGAAGTGGTTGAAGCGCACCCGGCTGCTGTCGACCAGCCAGAAGTCCTCGCCGGGCAGCGCCAGGTCGCAGGTGTCGCGGCGAGCCAGCCAGCGGACCTCCTCACCGGCGGTGACGTTGACCTGGGTCATGGCGTGCAGGTAGCGGGTGTAGAGGGTGACCGGTTCGGAGACGATCCGGGCCCGGCGGATGGCGACTCCCCGATCGGCCGCCTCGCGCACCATCCGGGTCCACTCGCGCCAGTACTCGGAGTCGGGGTCCAGGTCGGAGGCGCCGGTCCGGCGGAAGCGCTCGACGGCGTCGGCCTCGTCCGGGACGCTGTAGGTGTCGCGCAGCTCCAGGTGCACCGCGGTGTGCCGGGCACCGCCGAGGAGTTGGTCAAAGTCCGGCGCGTTCAGCCACATCGCATGCCTCCCTCAAGATCCGCGCCATCCGGGCCGGGACGCGCACCACGGCCTCGCCCTCCGGAATCCCGGGGGTGTGGTCGGGCGCCCACGCGATCCGGGAGATCACGTCCAGCAGGTCCGCACCGGCGGTCCAGCCCTGGATGACGATCTCCCGGTTCTCCCGGTCCACCCACGCGGTCGGTGAGCCCTCTTTGCCCGTCTCCGGGTCGATCCCGATGAAATCCAGCTCCACAACGCCCTCCGTCACCAAACCGGTTGTGGTCACTCGGGGCCCACCGTCCTCTTCCCGGCGACGGGCCGTCAAGGGCGCGCGGTTGCGGGTGGGCGCGCACCTGCGGGGAGGGAGCTTCGCGCGGTCCGGCGGAAGGCCGGGGCTCAGGCCGGTGTCCGGGCCGGGGCAGGCTGTTCGGCCGGGGCGGGGGCGAAGTGGGGGGCGAGCGGGAGGATGGCGAGGACGAGGAGCATGGGGGCGCAGAAGGCCCAGCGGTAGTCGGAGAGTTCGGCGAGGGCGCCGACCAGGAGGGAGCCGATCAGGAAGCCGACGTAGTTGAAGAGGTTGAGGCGGGCGACGGCGGCGTCGCTGGCGTGCGGGAAGAGGCGGCCGCCGGCGGCGAAGACCTGGGGGATGATCGCGCAGATGCCGAAGCCGAGGACGGTGAAGCCGAGGACGCCGGTCCAGGTGCCGGGGGCGAGGACGGCGATCAGGAAGCCCGCGCCGGCCACGGCGGTGCCGGCGCGGACCACGGGGAGGACGGTGAAGCGCTGGACGGCGCGGTCGCCGACGGCGCGGCCGAGCAGCATGGCGACCATGTAGCCGAGGTAGGAGAACTTGGCGAGGTCGTCGGGGCTGTGCAGGCCGTCGGTGAGGTACTTGACGCTGTAGTTGGAGACGGAGGCGTCGGCGATGTAGGCGAAGGCCATCACGGCGCACAGCGGGAGCAGCGGCTTCCAGGGGATGCGGCGGGCGGCGAGCGCGGCGGCCTCGCGGACGGCGTCGCCGAGTTCGGCGGGGCCGGCGAACCAGTGGCCGGCGATCAGCGCGGCGGGGACCAGGACGGCCGCGGCGCCGCCGAACAGCAGGGGCAGGCCGGTGTTCCGGTGCGCGCCGAGGGCGGCGAGGGCGGCGCCGAGGATGCCGCCGAGGCTGAACGCGGCGTGGAAGCCGATCATGATGCTGCGGCCGTAGCGGTGTTGGAGGCCGACGCCGAGCATGTTCATGGAGGCGTCGAGGGCTCCGACCAGCAGGCCGAACAGGCCGAGGGCGAGGGCGAGTTGCCAGAGCCGGGAGCCGAGTCCGGTGAGCGCGAGGGTGAGGCAGAGCGCGGGTTGGACGACCCGCAGGACGCCGCGGGCGGTGGTGCGCTTGACGAGCGTCTCGGAGGTGATCGAGCCGACCCCGGCCAGGATCGGGACGGCGGCCAGGAAGACCGGCAGCAGGCCGTCGCTGAGGCCGTAACGTTTCTGCAAGTCGGTGATGCAGGTGACCAGCAGGGCGAAGGTGGTGCCCTGGAGGAAGAAGGAGACGGCCAGCGCGGCCCGGGCCCGCCGGAGCCGGGGAGTGGGGGCGGCCGTGGCCGTGACCTGCATCGGGACCTCGCTCACCACCGACGCTACCGGCCGGTACGCAACTGTTGGGCAGAGCGTAGGCGGTCGGCGGCGCCGGCGGGAGGGGTGCGGCGGGACCAGTTCGGCGGTGCCGGCCGGCGGGGTGCGCCGGCCGGCGGGGCGCGGCGGGCGCGGCGGGAGGGGCGCGGCAGGAGGGGCGCGGCGGCGGCCGGTCAGCTCCCCAGCAGGCCGATCGCCTCGTCCAGCCCGGTGAGCAGCCCGGTAGCGCCGGCCGAGGTGAGCTTGGCCGGGTCGGTGAGCGCGGCGTACCCGTACACGTCCATGCCGGCCGCGCGGGCGGCCAGCACGCCGTTGCGGCTGTCCTCCAGGACCAGGCAGCGGGCCGGGTCGGCGCCCATGGTGCGGGCGGCGTGCAGGAACAGGTCGGGGGCGGGCTTGCCGACGCCGACGTCCTGGGCGGAGAACAGCAGCTCGTCGGCGAAGTACCCGGACAGGCCGGTGAGGCGGTGCGCGGTGCGGATCCAGGCGTGGTGGGCGGAGGAGGCGACGCAGTAGCGGACGCCGCGCTCCCGGAGGTGGGTGAGCAGCTTCTCGGCCCCGGCCACCGGCCGCAGCTCCTGCTCGAAGGCGGCGAACACCCGGGCGTGGAACAGGTCGTCGAAGCCCTCCGGGAGCCGGGCCCCGTACCGTTCGGCGACCACGTCGTGCACGGTGTGCGCGGCGGTGCCCATGAAGTCCCGGTAGGAGTCCTCCACGGTGGTGGGGTGGCCGAGTTCGGTCAGGTACTCGGCGAGCACCCGGTTGGAGATCGGCTCGCTGTCCACCAGCACGCCGTCGTTGTCCAGGATCAGCAGGTCGTAGCTCACGGGGCCCGAGCCTACTTGCCGCCGCCGGCCAGCTCCCGGGAGCGGTCCCGGGCGGCCTCCAGGGCGCCGAGCAGGGCGGCCCGGACGCCGTGGTTCTCCAGTTCGCGGATGGCGGCGATGGTGGTGCCGGCCGGGGAGGTGACGGCCTCGCGGAGCTTGACCGGGTGCTCGCCGGAGTCGCGGAGCATCACCGAGGCGCCGATCGCGGACTGCACGATCAGCTCGTGCGCGACCTGCCGGGGCAGGCCGAGCAGGATGCCGGCGTCGATCATCGCCTCGACCAGGAAGTAGAAGTAGGCGGGGCCGGAGCCGGACAGCGCGGTGGCCGCGTCCTGCTGGTTCTCCGGGACGCGCAGCGCCTTGCCGACCGAGCGGAAGATCGCCTCGGTGCGGGCCAGGTGCGCCTCGGTGGCGTGCGAGCCGCCGGAGATCACGCTCATGCCCTCGTCCACCAGCACCGGGGTGTTGGGCATCACCCGGACCACGGGGGTGCCGGGGGCGAGGCGCTCCTCGAACCAGGCGGTGGGGATGCCCGCGGCGGCCGAGACGACCAGCTTGTCGGCGGCGACGTGCTCGGCCAGCTCCTCCAGCAGGGTGCCCATGTCCTGCGGCTTGACCGCGAGGATCAGGGTGTCGGCGAGCTTGGCGGCCTCCGCGTTGCCGACGGTGGTGACGCCGTAGCGGTCGGCGAGTTCGGTGGCGCGCTCGGGGCGGCGGGCGGTGACCAGCACGTCGGCGGGCGAGGTGCCGGCCCGCAGCAGTCCGGAGAGCAGGGCCTCGCCGATCTTGCCCGTGCCGAGGAAGGCGATCTTCTGGCCGCCGGTCGTGGTGTCGCTCATGGGCCTCTCCGTACGCTGCGGTTCCGGTTCCTGGCCGCCATCTTGCCCCCGGAGCCGCCCGGCCCGGCGGAGGTGTCCACCCTGCGGGCGCGGGCCGGGCCCGCCCCGGTCAGTCCCCGTCCGGGACGACGCCGAGGGCGAACGCGCCGTCCCGGACCAGCTCCTCGGTGATCCGGACGCCGGTGAGCCGCTCGGCGAGCGCGAAGACCGCCGGCCGCAGGTCGCCGCCGCCCCGGCGGTCGACCTCGGCCAGCAGCGCCCGGGTCGCCGCCGCGTCGGGGCCGTCCGCCGCGTCCGGGTGCGCGAAGGAGACCCGCCGTTCGCCGTCCCGGTAGTGCCGGAAGCGGTCGGCGGAGCCGTCCGCGGCGCTGTCGTGCTGCACGGCGTCGCCGCCGCGGGACAGCGCGGCCAGTTGGGCGGCGTCCAGCCCGGCGCTCCGGTCCAGGGCCAGCAGCAGCGTCCAGTCGCCGCCGTCGCCGGAGACGGGAAGGGCGCCGACGGTGAACGAGGCGTCCGGGCCGCCCCGGACCCAGGCGCGCAGCTCCTCCGCGCAGTCGAACAGGTCGTCCACGCCGTCGGCGAAGCCCTGCGGGACGGCGCCCAGCAGGTCGAGCGCCTCCCGCGGGGGACGGCTGCGGACCAGGGTGAGCGAGTAGCCGGCGTCCAGGCAGTCGGGGAACCAGTCGGAGTCGGCGATCCAGGCGTAGTCGTGCGCGGTCGACGTCATGGCCCCATTGTGGCGGGCCCCTCCGACACCCCGTCACGGCCGCGGCGGGCCCGGGCCCGTAGGGGGAATCTCAGGGGTACCGGCTATGGCTTCCGGGCCCGGCGGGGAGCACCGTGGAGGCATGGGACACGGAGAGTTGTCAGGACGTGAGAACCGCCAGGTCGCCGTCGCCGCCGCGACGCTCGGCCCGTGGCGGACGGCGGCGGCGGTGGGCACGGTGGTCGGCGGGGCCGCGCTCGCGGTGGACGTGGTCACCCTGGACTGGTCATGGGGCATCCTGGCCGGGCCGGTGAGCCTCGGGTTGTTCTTCTTCTTCCTGGTCGGCACCGTGGGCGGGCGGCTGCGCAGCGGCGGCGACCGGCGGCTGCGCCGCTGGGCGGACGCCCACCCGTGGCAGTCGGCGCTGCCCGCCACCGGGGCGCTGCTGGTGCTCAACACCCTGGCGCTGTGGCTGCTGGGCAGCCACGGCCTGTTCGGGGCGCTGTTCACCTCGCTGCTGCCGGCCGGCGTGCTGCTGGCGGTGGCGGGCGTGGTCGGGGCGGTGAAGGCGGCCCGCCGGGGCTGACGGCGCGTCACGTCCGACCCCGTTGTCGGGCGTGTCGGCGGTGGTCGGCATACTTCCGGCCGTGCCGACGACAGATGAGCCGAGGCCGGGCGACGGTGGTCCCGGCAGCTCCGACGACCCCTTCGAGGGGCTGGTGCTGGACGAGGAGTTCGTCCGCGCCGCGACGAACAGGGAAGCCTCCGGGCGGGCCCGGATGCTGACCGAGCGGTGGAAGCGGGAACCGCCGCCGGTGAACGAGCCGTGGCGGCCCACCACCGAGGTGCGGCCCGCCGGGAAGGCCCGGCGGACCGGCCGCGCCGCCGGGCCGAAGCGCGCCCGCCCGGTGCGCGGCGTGCTGCTGTTCGCGCTGGTGGTGGCGGTCGTGCTGGTCGGCCTGCGGCTGACCGGCGCGGGCCGCTCGGACGCCCCGGCGTCCTCCGCGCTGCCCACGGTGGGCGCGGAGACCGCCCCGCCGAGCAGCGCCCCGCCGTCCGTGGACCCGGACCTGCCGACCCCGGAGCGCCCCTGGGCGGGTTCGCCCGCCGAGGCGTGGCCGAACGGCGCGGACGGCATCGGCGGGCCCGACGGCATGCCCGCGACGGGCGTGTTCAGCGCGAAGCAGGTGGCCGCGAACGTGGACGCGGTGAAGGCGTACCTGGTCGCCGCCGACTTGAACCCGCAGGTGCTGTCGGGCGGCAGCGCGCAGCCCGTCCTGGACCTGATGGACGAGCAGGACGCGAAGGACCTGAGCGCGGCGCTGGCCCACCCGAGCGCCGAGAACGACCCGACCACCTGGCTGAGCCGGTTCGACCCGGCCCGGGCGGTGCCGGTCACCGACCAGGTGAAGGTGCAGGGCCGGATCAGCGTCGAGGGCGACGGCGAGCAGGGCATGCTGGTGCACACCGACGTGACCTACGTGTACGCGCTGCGCCCCGGCCCGGACGCCGGGAAGGCCGCCCCGGGCACCGGCGGGAGCGCGCAGCCGGCCGCCTGGGCGGAGGCGGACCACAGCCGGGTGGTGGACCGGGAGATCGTCCGCCGGGTGCAGGACTTCCGGTTCTACGACCCGAAGCACTACCGGGTGACGCCCGGCAAGCCGGTGCTGGACAGGAGCAGCAGCGACTTCGGCAACAACCGGTGCGAGATGGGCTCCGGCTACCTGGAGCCCGTGTTCGACTTCATGGGGGACAGCTCGGCCGACCCGGCGCCGAGCGGCCCGACCACCGACCCGTACGACCGGACCGAGCCGCTCAGGAGCGACGGGGAGTGCGGCACGCTGAGCCGCACCTGACGGGTGCTCAGACCCGCCGCCGGGCCGCCCTGCGGGCCTCGCGCTCCGCCCGGGCGGCGCCGCGGCGGTGCCAGGTGGCGGTCTCCTGGTCGTGGACGGCCCGCCGGAGGCCCTCGCCGGGGGCCTCGACCAGGCTGCGGGCGAAGTAGGCGGCCAGCGCGCCGACCGAGCCGATCAGCCAGACCCCGGCCAGCGACTTCTCCTCCGCCATCCAGCCGGTGAGCGAGTCCCGGCCCTCGGTGAGGATCTTCCAGTTCCGCAGGCCGGCCAGCGCCGAGCAGAGGCCGATGGCGAGCGTCAGCGGCAGCGAGAGCGGGGCGGCTCCGGAGAGCCGGACGCCGGAGACGCCCAGCCGCAGCGCGAGCGCCCCGGCGGCGGTGGCGGCGAGGGCGCCGAGCGAGACCGCGACGCGGCGCAGCCAGTAGTCGGGGCCGCGCCGGACCCAGGTGGTGCCGAACCAGCGGATCGGCCGGGGGGCGGGTGCCCCGTCCGCGGTGGTGGTCGTGGCCGTCGTACGCGTCGTACTCACGGTCCGATTATCACCACGAGCGGGGCCCGCCCCCGGGGCAACGCGCCTCAGCCGAGCTTGGAGACGTCCCGGACGGCGCCCTTGTCGGCGGAGGTGGCCATCGCGGCGTACGCCCTGAGCGCGGCGGAGACCTTCCGGTCGCGGTTCTTCGGGCGGTAGCCGCCCTCGGACTCCAGCTTCAGGCGGCGCTCGTGCAGTTCCTCGAAGGAGACGTCGAGGTTGATGGTGCGGGCCGGGATGTCGATGGTGATCGGGTCGCCGTCCTCGACCAGCGCGATGGCGCCGCCGGAGGCCGCCTCCGGGGAGACGTGGCCGATGGACAGGCCGGAGGTGCCGCCGGAGAACCGGCCGTCGGTGATCAGGGCGCACGCCTTGCCCAGGCCGCGGCCCTTGAGGAAGGAGGTGGGGTAGAGCATCTCCTGCATGCCGGGGCCGCCCTTGGGGCCCTCGTAGCGGATGACCACCACGTCGCCCTCGGTGATCTGCTTGGTCAGGATCTTCTCGACCGCCTCGTCCTGGGACTCGCAGACCACGGCCTTGCCCCGGAAGCGCCAGATCGACTCGTCCACGCCCGCGGTCTTCACCACGCAGCCGTCCTCGGCGATGTTGCCGTACAGGACGGCGAGGCCGCCCTCGACGGAGTAGGCGTGCTCGACGCTGCGGATGCAGCCGCCCGCGTCGTCGGTGTCCAGGGTGTCCCAGCGCTCGGACTGGCTGAACGCCTCGGCGGAGCGGACGCAGCCGGGGGCGGCGTACCAGAGGTCGACGGCCTCGGCGGAGGCCGAGCCGCCGCGCACGTCCCAGGTCTTCATCCACTCGGCGAGCGAGTCGGAGTGCACGGTGTGGATGTCCTCGTGCAGCAGGCCGCCGCGGTACAGCTCGCCCAGGATGGCGGGGATGCCGCCCGCGCGGTGCACGTCCTCCATGTAGTAGGAGCCGTTGGGGGCGACCTTGGACAGGCAGGGCACCTTGCGGGAGATGCTGTCGATGACCCGCATGTCGAAGTCGACCTCGGCCTCCTGGGCGGCGGCCAGCAGGTGCAGGATGGTGTTGGTGGAGCCGCCCATCGCGATGTCCAGCGCCATGGCGTTCTCGAACGCGGCGCGGGTGGCGATGTTGCGCGGCAGGACGGACTCGTCGTCGCCGCCGTAGTAGCGGTTGGTGATCTCCACCACCGTGCGGCCGGCCTGCTCGTACAGGGCGCGGCGGCCGGTGTGGGTGGCCAGCAGCGAGCCGTTGCCGGGCAGCGAGAGGCCGATCGCCTCGGTGAGGCAGTTCATCGAGTTGGCGGTGAACATGCCCGAGCAGGAGCCGCAGGTCGGACAGGCGTTCTCCTCGATGATCGAGATGTCCGCGTCGGAGACGTTCTCGTTCACCGCCTGGGAGATCGCGTCCACCAGGTCCAGCTTGCGCACCGTGCCGTCGACCAGGGTGGCCTTGCCGGCCTCCATCGGGCCGCCGGAGACGAAGACGGTGGGGATGTTCAGGCGCAGCGCGGCCATCAGCATGCCGGGGGTGATCTTGTCGCAGTTGGAGATGCAGATCAGCGCGTCGGCGCAGTGCGCGTTGACCATGTACTCCACCGAGTCGGCGATCAGGTCGCGCGAGGGCAGCGAGTACAGCATGCCGTCGTGGCCCATCGCGATGCCGTCGTCGACCGCGATGGTGTTGAACTCGCGCGGGATGCCGCCCGCCTGCTTGATCGCCTCGGAGACGATCCGGCCGACCGGCTGGAGGTGGGTGTGGCCCGGGACGAACTCGGTGAAGGAGTTGGCGACCGCGATGATCGGCTTGCCGAAGTCCTCGCGGGCTACGCCCGCGGCGCGCAGAAGGGCGCGCGCGCCCGCCATGTTGCGACCCTGGGTGACCGTGTTGGACCTCAGCTGGGGCATCGTTGCCGCTCCTTCAGGAGACTCTCGGGGGCTGTCGAGCCTACGCCCGCGACGGCCGCTCCCGGACCCGGTGTCCGCGATGCGGTCAGCGCGGGCCGGCCACGCGGCCCCGGACGCTACGGCTTCGGCAGCACGAAGGCGTCCAGCCGGTACGGCTCGGTGACCTGCCCGTCCGGGAACTCGGCGAGCAGCGCCGCCCGCTCGGCGGCCAGCACCGGGGCCCGCCGCTCCGGCTCCAGCACCGCGAAGTACGAGCGGGAGGTCAGGTCGTCGATCACCTGCTCCACCGGGACGGTCCGCTCCCAGCGCAGCCGCGCGGAGCGCACCTCCAGGCCCGATCCCGTCAACTTCTCCGGCCTGGCGTTCACCCCGCTGTGGTGGTCGTACGTGGGCAGGGCCGCCGCCAGCCGCTCCTGCTGGGCCGCCAGCCAGGGCACCTCGACGTCCTTGACGTTCCACCACACCGCCAGCGACCCGCCCGGGCGCAGCACCCGCAGCGCCTCCGGGATCGAGCGCGCCGGGTCGGTCCAGTGGAACGCCTGGGCGTACGTCACCAGGTCCACCGAGGCGTCGTGGAACGGGAGTTCGTCACCCACCGCCTTCACCACCGGGACGCCCGGGCTCAGCTCGCGCAGCACCGCGGCCATCCCCTCGCTCGGCTCGACCGCGACCACCCGGGCGCCGCGCCCGGCCAGCAGCCGGGTGGCGATGCCGGTGCCCGCGCCGACGTCCAGTACCTCGGCCCCGGCCAGCGGGCGGCCGGTCAGCCGCTCCAGCGCGTCGAAGAGCGCGTCCGGGTAGGACGGCCGGGCGGCCTGGTACTGGGCGGCCACCGGGCCGAAGGAGTTGGCGTGCGCCGCGGTGTCGTACACCGGCGGGTTCCCCTGTTTCGTCACGGGTCCGACTCTAGGCGCGAACGCCCGGCGCGGCGGCGGAGGTTCGCCGACGGCGAAGGTGTCAGTCGGCCGGCCGCGCCGTCGCCAGGTGCAGCCGGGTGAAGGCCAGCGCCTCGGCCAGGTCGGCCTCCCGCTCGGCCGGGCCGCCCGCCTTGCGGGTGTTGACCTCCAGCACCACGTGGCCGTCGAAGCCGGTGCGGGCCAGGCGCTCCAGCAGCTCCGCGCAGGGCTGCTTGCCGCGTCCGGGGATCAGGTGCTCGTCCTTGCCCGAGCCCGAGCCGTCCGCCAGGTGCACGTGGGCCAGCCGGTCGCCCATCCGGTCGGCCAGTTCGAGGGCGTCCGTGCGGGAGGTCGCGGCGTGCGAGAGGTCGACGGTGAAGTGCCGGTACTCCTCGTCCGTGACGTCCCAGCCCGGCGCGTACGCCAGCACCTCGCGGTCCCGGTAGCGCCACGGGTACATGTTCTCCACCGCGAACCGGACGTCGGTCTCCCCCGCCATCCGGCCGATCCCGGCCACGAAGTCCTTGGCGTACTGCCGCTGCCAGCGGAACGGCGGGTGCACCACCACGGTGTCCGCGCCCAGCCGCTCGGCCGCCTTCCGGGCCCGCACCAGCTTGGTCCACGGGTCGGTGCTCCACACCCGCTGGGTGATCAGCAGGCACGGCGCGTGCACCGCGAGGATCGGCACCCCGTGCCGGTCGGAGAGCCGCCGCAGCGCCTCCACGTCCTGGCTCACCGGGTCGTTCCAGACCATCACCTCGACGCCGTCGTACCCCAGCCGGGCGGCCAGCTCGAAGGCCGTCCCGGTGGTCGACGGGTACACCGACGCGGTCGACAGCGCGACCTTCGTGTCGGGCACGTGCAGCGCCGGGTGCGGGGCCGGCAGCACCGGCCGGTCCAGCTTGCGCCGCGCCGCCCGGGCGGCCCGGGCCGCCTTGGACGGCAGCGGGCCGCGCCTCGTCCTCCGACCGCCCGTTGCATCCGCCACGCAGACCAGGTTAAGCGCAAGCGGGGCGGCGACCGGGCACCGGACGGGTGTGGGACGCAGCACGCGGGCCGCCGGCGCGACTGCGCCGACGGCCCGCCCGTGCCGCTCGCGCGGCGGGTGCTACGCGGTGAAGTACCCGTTCAGGTCGGCGATGACCTGGACGTTCCCCGAGTGGTTGTACAGCGTGACCCGGCCGTCCACGACCGGCACCACGACCAGGTTGGAGACGGTCAGCCCGGGGGTGTAGTTGAGGTTCGACACCCCGGGGCGGTCCGTCCCGTGCGGGTAGGCGATCAGGTGGCTGGCGTCGGTCGGAGCGGTGACCGTGACGTTCAGCACCACCGCGGTGGCCCCGTACGGCACCCCGCCGACGCCGCCGACCTGGAAGCTGACGATCCCGTCCGGACCGACCTGCCCGGCCCGGGCGCCGGTCCCGTAGCGGGTGTCGAGCAGCCGCTGCGGGGCGGTCGGGGCGAAGCCCGCGCCGTCGGCCGCGTAGTAGCCGGTGACGTCGGCGATCAGGTCCACCGAGCCGGAGTTGTTGCGCAGGTCGACCTTGCCGTTGACCACCGGCACGGTCACCAGGTTGGGCACGATCTGCCCGCGGGTGAAGTTGAGGTTCGACACGTTGGGCAGCGGCTTCCCGTCCGGGTAGACGGTGACGTGGCCGTCCTCGCTCGGGTCGACCGCGGTCACGTTCATCACCACGGCGGTGACGCCGCCGGCCGGAACGCCCTTCACCCCGGCGACCTGGAGCGCCACCACGCCACCGCCGCCCACCCGCGCCCGCGGGGCGCCGGTGCCGTCCCGGGTGTCCAGGAAACGGGCCGGGGTGAGCGGGGTGAACGCCGAGCCCTGGTCCGCCGCGCCGGTGTAGTAGCCGGTGACGTCGGCGATCAGGTCCACCGAGCCGGAGTTGTTGCGCAGGTCGACCTTGCCGTTGACCACCGGCACGGTCACCAGGTTGGGCACGGTGCGGTGCGCGCCGAAGTTCACGTTCGACGCGTTCGGCGCCGCCTGCCCGTCCGGGTAGACGGTGACGTGCCCGTCCTCGCTCGGGTCGACCGCGGTCACGTTCATCACCACGGCGGTGACGCCGGTGGCCGGGACGCCCTTCACCCCGGCGACCTGGAGCGCCACCACGCCGCCACCGCTCACCCGCGCCCTCGGGGCGCCGGTGCCGTCCCGGGTGTCCAGGAAACGGGCCGGGGTGACCGGCACGAACCGGGACGCGGCCGGAGCGGCGGCGGCCGTCACCGTGAAGGCGTGCGGCAGGTAGCCCGGCGAGGGCTGGCCGCTGGTGTAGCCGATGCCCTCGTTCACCAGGTCGTAGCTGCCCGGCTCCAGGCCGTTGGTGTCGACCAGCACGTTGAGCGTGCTGCCGTCGGCGCTCGCCGACTGCGGCCGAACCAGCTGCCGGCTGCCGGACGGGGCCGGCACCAGCTGGACCCGGCTGCCCATCGACAGGCCGGTGCCGGTGATCACGGCCGGCACCAGGGTGCCCGCCGGGCCGGTGGCCGGACTGATCGACCGGGGCGTGCCGTACGCGGACGTCGGGTTCCCGGGCAGGCCCACCAGGGTGTACTCGATCGGGGTGGCGAGCTTGTTCGGGCTGAGGATCAGCACGGCCTGACCGGCGGTGGCGCCCGTGTTGGTGCAGGCCGCGCCGAACTGGCCGTAGTTCTGCGTGCACTGGTAGACCAGGCTGGAGTCGCTCCACTCGTCCGGGCCGGAGATCGAGAACCACGGCATGTCGACACCGGTGGCGCTGGAGGTGCCCGCGACGGTGAAGCCCTGGTGCGGCTGGAGGTCGACCACCCCGCAGTAGGCGGGGGCGGACTCGGTGAGCACCCCGCTGCGCTGGGCGAAGCCGTCCGCGGAGAGCTTGTCGGCCGTGCACTCGGGTGCCCAGCCGCCCGCCCCGCCGACCTTCCAGGCGTCGACGTCCGCGTGGATCGTCTTGCCCTGGTAGCCGGACGCGACCACCACGGCCACGTACGAGGTCGAGCCGGTCACCTTGCAGGAGACGCCCCACTGGCGGCACTGGATCTTTCCGTCGGCGTCCACCGCCATCAGCAGCGAGGACGGGTCGTAGCGGCCGCCGACCGTGCGGCTGCTCAGCCAGAACCGGTCGGTCGCCGCGCCGCTGACCCGCACGCAGCGGGCGTCCAGCGCCGAGGTGAAGTCGAACGGGGTGGACGGGGCGCCCACCCGGTTCGAGGTCAGCGGGGTGCACGGCGCGGACGGGGAGATGTCCCGGCGCACCAGGTGGTAGGTGTCCGCCCAGCCGGTGCCGACCAGCATCGCCGTGTAGGCGGTGCCGGGGGTGAACTGGCAGGTGGTGGTGGAGGAGCCGAGGGTCGAGCAGACGGGGTTGCCCGCGCCGTCGACCACGTACACGGCCGCGTTGACGCTGTTGGCGTTGTTCGCGTAGTCCAGCATCTCGGCGGGCGAGTGCTGGGCGGCCGGAACGCTCAGGCAGCGCTGCTGGGTGGCCGCGTCCAGCGCGACCTCGACGCCCCAGGAGCCGCCGTACCCGGACTGCGGCCAGGCGGTGCAGCCCGCCGCCGCGTCGGTCCGGTGGATCACCAGGGCGTACGCCTTGCCCGGGTCGGCGCTGAGCACCGCCCGGAAGGGCGCGCTGCCGGTCAGCTTGCAGACCGCGTAGCCGTAGCCGCCGTTGTCGCACTGCTTGGCGCCGTTCGCGTCGTCGATCTCGACGGCGACCGAACTGCCGTCCACCGGCCTCCGGTTGAGCAGGTAGAGGCCCTTGCCGGAGGCGGTGGGCAGGGTCAGGCAGCGCTGCTGGCCGGCCGCGCCGTAGGTGCCGGTGACCGCGCCGGAGGCGAGGCCGTCGTCGGCGGTGGCGGTGCAGCCCCGGGTCTCCTTCGCGGAGCGGAAGGAGACCCCGAACGCGCCGGCGTCGACGAAGTTGCCGTCCAGCACCCAGGTGTGGTCGCCGGCGGTCAGCGCGCAGTCGCCGCTCTGGCAGTCCGACGGCGAGCCGCCGGACTCGAACAGGCGCCCTGACACGTAGTCGCCGGAGGCGGTCACCGGGGCGTACAGGTACCGCCCGGCCGCGGGCACCCGGAGGGTGCGGCAGCGGGCCGCGGAGGACCGGTCGGGGGCCTCGCCGTACGCCTGCGGGGTGACCGCGGCGCAGCCCTGCGGGGCCGACAGCCGGGCCGCCCGGAAGTCGTACTCCTGGGCGGCGCCGGAGGACTGCTGGACCGTCACCCGGTACGGGGCGGTGCCGGTCAGCGCGCAGTCCAGGCCGCGGGACGGGTCGCTCGCGGTCTGCGAGCTGCAGACCTGCTTGCCGGTGCCGTCGTAGACCACCGTGGTCTCGCGGTAGTCCGGCCCGTAGACCCGCAGCACGTCGCCCGCGGCGAGGTCGGTGCGGTAGCAGTCGCCGACCGCGCCGACCGCCAGCGAGCCGTGGAACGCCTTCGGCGCGCCGAGGTCCAGGTCCGTCCCGGACAGCGTCCGGCAGCCGGTGGTGCTGGTCAGCAGCGGCAGGTACCCGACCGAGAGCGCGTTGTCGGCGTAGGAGCCGTTGCGCACCTGCAGGGTGTAGGTGCCCGCCTGGGTGGTGGCGCAGCGCAGCAGTCCGTTGCCGTAGGCGACGCTCTCGCAGGGGACGGTGCCGCCGTCCGGGGCGAGCAGCGTCGGGTAGGTGGAGTACTGCTGGGCGGCGACCAGCTGGAGCAGGAGCAGGTCCTTCTGCTCGGGCAGCGTCAGCGTCATGGCGGCGGTGGCGTACGCCGGCACCGTGCAGGTGGTGGGCGCCTGCGGGTCGAGCACGGCCGGGCAGGCGCCCGCCGGGTCGGACTCCTGCAGCGCCTTGGCGGCGGCGGCGTGCTCGGCCTGCGGGTCGGCCTTCGGGGCGGCCTGCGGTCCGGCCGCCGGGGTGTGCGGCGCCTCGGCCGCGGGCTTGGCACCGGCACTGGCGCCGGTGCCGGTGCTGGCACTGGCGCCGGGCGACGGGTCGACGGCCGCCGCGAAGGCGGGGCCGGACTGTGCGACCAGTGCGGTGAGGAGCAGGACGCCGGCGGCGATCGAGCCCGCGGAGCGTCTGCGTCTGCCGAGTTCCGGCAGCGGTTTCATCGGTCCCCCCAGGACGTGGGAATGCCCGACGCCGGTGTCGTTCACCGGCGTTCGAAGCAGGCGGATTCTAGCGGGGGGCATACACATCACCGCCACCGGATAACGGTCCTGGGCGGACGGAGCGCCGCCGCGCGGGGGCTTGCGGCGCAGGACGGCGGACCGCGCCGTCCGGTCAGGCCCCGACGGCGATCCGGTGCTCGGGGCCGTCCATCGTGTCCAGCCGCCGCAGGATGATGCCCTCGCGCAGGGCCCACGGGCAGATGTCCAGCTCCTCCAGGCCGAAGAGGTCCATCGCCGCGTCGGCGACCAGCGCGCCGGCCAGCAGCTGGCGGGCCCGGCCGGCCGAGACGCCGGGGATCTGGGCCCGCTCGGCGGGCGTCATCGCGGCGAGCCGGGGCAGCCAGGCGGAGAGGCCGGCGCGGGTGAGCCGGCGCGGGACCCGGACGCCCGCGCCCTCGGGGGCGGCGCCGGTCATCCGGGCGAGCTGCTTGAAGGTCTTGGAGGTGGCCACCGCGTGGTCGGGCGGCCCGAGCCGGGCGATGTCGCCGACCGCGCCGGCGATCTCGGCCCGGATGTGCCGCCGCAGTTCGCGCAGGTCGCCCGGGTCGGCGACCTCGCCGGGCAGCCGGGAGGTGAGGCGGCCGGCGCCGAGCGGCAGGGAGGTGGCGACGGCGGGCTGCTCGTCGATGCCGCAGGCGATCTCCAGCGAGCCGCCGCCGATGTCCAGGTTGAGCAGCCGGCCGGAGGACCAGCCGAACCAGCGGCGGACGGCGAGGAAGGTCAGCCGGGCCTCGTCCTGCCCGGAGAGCACGTTGAGCGCGACGCCGGTCTCGTCCTCGACCCGGCGCAGCACCTCCTCGCCGTTGGCGGCCTCCCGGACCGCCGAGGTGGCGAACGGCAGCAGGTCGACCACGCCCTTGTCCTCGGCCACCCGCAGCGAGGAGGCGACCATGGAGACCAGGCGCTCGACCCCCGTCCCGCTGATCGCCCCGTCCTCCTCCAGCAGCTCGGCGAGGCGGAGTTCGGCCTTGTGGGAGTAGGCGGGCAGCGGGGCCGCGCCGGGGTGGGCGTCCACCACGAGGAAGTGGACGGTGTTGGAGCCTACGTCGAGCACACCGAGTCGCATGACCGCCCAACCTAGCCCAAACCGGTGACCGCCAGGGATACCACCGGGGATACCGCCGGCGGTACCACCGGGGTCACAGCATCCCGTCCCAGAGCTGCTCGACGATGACCGCCCACCAGTTCTCCGGGTCGCGCAGCGCGGTGCGGTCCAGGGCGGCCAGCGCCCACTGGAACTCGGCGACGGCCGGGCCGGCCTGCTCGGGGGGCAGGTCGAGCAGCCGGGGGCGGCGTTCGGCGAGCAGCGCCAGGCAGCGGGTGAAGGCGGTCAGGTCGGCGTTGCAGTAGCGGGCCTCGCAGGTGTCGGGGTCGACGGCGCGGACCCGTCCCTGGGCGGTGTCGACGGTGAGCAGCGCCCAGCCGTCGGTGCCGATCACCCGCTGGCCGAGCAGCGCGGCCCGGGCGGCGGCGGTGGCCCGGCGGCCCCGGCCGCGCGCGGCCAGCAGCTCGGCGAGGTCGGGCAGCGGCGGGGCGGCCTGCCCGGCGATGCCGTCGGCCTCCGGCAGGTACAGGGTGAAGAAGCCGGGGACCTCGCGCGGCAGCCCGGTGCGCCGCAGCGGGCGGCCGACGGCCTCGGGCAGGTCGGCGGCGAGCACCTCGGCCTGCTCGAAGCGGCGGGTGCCGTCCTCGCCGAACAGGGCGGCCAGCCGCTTGCCCAGGCCGGTCTCGTCCTCGGGCTGGGCGGGCGGCACCGCGGGCGGGAACGGCACCCGGTTGTAGCCGCTGCGGGCCCGGGCCACCAGGGCCCGCACGGCCACCGCCCGGTGGTCGTGGCGCGGCCCGTACGGCTGCTCGAACTCCAGCCGGACGCCCGGCAGTTGCTCGGCGACGGCCTGCTCGAAGTAGCCGCCGGGGAGCATCGACAGGCGCAGGTCGGTGCGGAGCGCGACCAGGTTCCCGGCCGGGACGCCCTGCTCGGCGAGCTGCCGGCGGGCGCGCAGCGCGGGGTGCGGGCGGCCGTGCGCGGAGTGGACGGTCAGCGAGCGCAGCTCGTCCCGGTCGTCCCGGTAGGTCAGGGTGGCCCGGGTGCCCGGGCCGGTGACCGGCGGCAGCGCCGGGTCGTGGCTGCCGGCGCCGAGGCGGTCGCGGTGCAGCTGCTCGACCACCGGCACCGGGACGGACGGGTAGACCACGAGTTCGCCGGTGACCCGGTCGACCACGGCGCAGGCGGCGCCGATCTCCTCGGGGGCCCGGCGGGCGCCGGTCAGCGGGTCGGTGAGGACCGGCGCGGGCTCGGGCCAGAGCACCCAGCCGAGGTCGAACTCGTGGCACCTGACAGGCCGTGAACCCTCCTGCGGGAGGTCGCCGTTGACCCAGCGGTGGGCGGTGGCGAGGGCCTGCTCGCGGGTGATCATCGGCTGGTGCTCCCGGTGGTGGTGCGGTGGATGGTGAGCCGGGAGCGCGGCGGGGCGGGCGCGGCGGCGGGGGCGGTACCGTCGGCGGCCCCGTCAGCAGCCCCGGCGGCGGCACCGTCCTCCGCACCGGCCGCACCGGCCGCGCCGACCAGGGCCGGCTCCGGGGCGCGCTCGGGGGCGTGCTCCGGGACGGCGACGGTGGCCGGCAGCGGCGCGGTCAGGTCGATCGGCCGGTCGGCGGCGTCCACCGCGATCGCCCACAGGCCGTGGTCGGCCGGGTAGAGCGGGGTGGGCCCGGCGTAGCCGGTCTGGTGGTCCAGGTAGCTGAGGACGCCCTTGTGGTTGACGGCGTTCCAGGTGTGCGAGCGGCCGAACGCGTCGACGGTGAGCAGCACCGCCCGGGTGCCGGTGCCGTGGGCGAGCAGGGCCCGGCCGAGCTTGCCGTGGGCCTCGGTGCCGTCGCCGAGGTCGAGGAAGCGGGTGCCGAGTTCGAGCTCGGCGCGGTCGCGGCCGCCGCGCTCGCCGGCCGGGCCGTCGGGCAGCCGGGGCGCGGCGCAGGTCGGGACGCCGCCGAGGGTGTCCACGGCGGACAGCGACACGTCCACGCAGTTGTTGGCGCGCCCGCTCTCGGCGGGGCCGCCGCCGTTGAGCACCTCGGTCCACTCGCCGACCATCGGGTCCGGCGCGGGCACCGGGGTGCGGCGCACCGCCTCGGCCTGGTGCGCCGGGTCGACCGGGCCCAGCCCGCCGGGCAGGCCGTACGGGCGGCTGTCGGCGAGGGTCCGCTCGCGCTCGGCGGCCGGTCGCGGGGCGACCGCGCCGGGGTGCCGGCCGTTGGCGATCACCAGCCAGGCCGCGGACGCCTGTCCGGGGTTCACCGGCAGGCCCTGCTCGTCCGTGCCGGTCTGGCGCCGGGTGTCCACCAGCGGCTCGTAGCCGCGGGCCGGGGTGCCGGAGGCGTGCTGGCCGATCCCGCCGCCGCCCGCGGGCGGCACCGGGACGCCGGCCACCGGGCGTCCGCCGACCGGCTGCTGGCCGACGCCGATCACCGCGGCCCCGCCGCCCGCCGCGCCGGGGGCACCGGGGGTGCCGACCGCGCCGACCGGGCCGGGAGCGCCGACCGCGCCGCCCACCGGGCCCGCCGCGGGCGCGCCCGGGACACCGGCCGCGCCGGGGGTCCCCGGGGCACCGGGCACCGCCGCCGCGCCGCCGGGCACCGCGCCGACCGGTCCGCCGATCGGGCCCGCACCGGCCACCGGGCCGGTCGCCACCGGCCCGCCCGTCGGGATGCCGCCGCCGACCGGGGCGGCCGTACCGCCGCCGACCGGGCCGAGCTGGAACGAGGAGCCGCCGGACGGGCCCGACCCGCCGGAGGACGGCCCGGGGTCGGCGAAGCGGTGACCGCCGCCACCGCCGCCGCCGGACGACCAGATGTCGCCGCCGCTCACCACCGGCGGGGCGCTCGGCGCGGGCGGCGCGGCCACCGAGTCGACGTGCACCGACACCGGCAGGTCCGGCAGGCTGTGGCCGCCGCCCCCGTACGAACCACCGCCGTACGAACCACCGCCGTACGAGCCGCCACCGCCGCCGTACGAGCCGCCGCCGGACGGGGCGCTGACGGTCGGTCCGCTGTAGGCGGGCGCCGCGGGGCTGCCGTAGGAGACGTTGTGCGAACCGCCCTGGTAGCCGGTGCTCTGGTGGCCGCGGTAGCCGCCGCTGTCGGCCGGGCCGGACTGCGGGTGGCCGCCCGGGTCGCCGAGCAGCGCGCTCTGGGTCACCGCCGACACCGGTTCGGTGACGGTGCCGGTCAGGTCGGTCAGCAGGCCGCCGTGGCCGGGGCCGAGCGGGCCGCCGTGCCCGGGGCCCGGGCCCGTGCCGGGCCCGGTGCCGTCGCCGGCCCAGGTGCCGTGCCCGTCCGGGCCGCCGTGGCCGTGGGCGTGCGGCAGGTCGTTCTGGAACGGGCCGCCCGGCTGCTGGCCGTCCATCACGCTGACCGGCTGCCCGTCGGGGCCGAGCAGGTCCAGCGGGCGGCCGTCCGCGCCGAACTGGATCACCTGTCCGCCCGGGCCGGCCGCCCGGCCGGAGGCGTCCACGGTGACCGGGTGGCCGTCGTGGCCGGTCAGCAGGTGGCCGTCCGGGTCGGCGACCAGGCCGGCGACCTGGGTGCCGTCGGCGTCCAGCATCACCGGGTGGCCGTCGTCGCCGAGTTGGGGCTTGCCGTTCAGGCCGAGCGCCAGCGTGATGCCGGTGCCGACCAGCGCGCCGCCCAGGCCCACCAGCAGCGGCTTGCCGTTGCCGCCGAGCAGCGGCTTGCCGTCCTCGCCCATCGCCACGCCGGTGACCGGGGTACCGCTGGCGTCGACCAACTGCTGGGTTCCGTCCGGGCCCTGGGTGACCGTCAGGCCGTCCACGCCCTTGACCCGCTGCCCGTCCTCGCCGACCAGCACCGGGTTGCCGTGCCGGTCGGTGCGCACCGTGCCGTCGGCCTTGACCTCGGCGTGCAGGCCCGCGACGGCGGCCACCTCGACCGAGCGGGCCACCCCGGCCCGCGCCAGCGCCCCGGTGACCTTCCCGGAGCGGGCCGCCATCGAGGTCTCGCGCAGTTCGCCGTGCAGGCCCCGGCCGTCGGTCTGGGCGATCCGCTCCAGCGCGACCAGGGGCGGCTCCTTGGCCAGCGACCTGGCGGCCTCGCCCATGTCCCGGCCGAGCCGCTCCAGCAGCTGGCCGATCCTCGACTTGGCGTGCTCGACCGCGGCCAGCTCCTCGGCCTCGGCGGCCAGTTCCTTGACCGCGCCGACGGCCGCGCCGACCGCGCCGGTCACCAGCCCGCCCAGTCCGGTGGCGGCCTCCTTGCCGGCCTGCGCGATGTCCGCCTTGGCCTTGGCCTCGGCCGCGTCGGCCGCCCGGATCTTCTCGGTCAGCTCGGTGAGCACCGCGACGATGTCGGCCTTCACCTGGTCGGCCACCCCGGCCGCCTTGTCCAGCGCGGCGGCCACCAGCCCGGCCGCCGCCGCGGCGTCGTCCAGCTGGCCGCGCCCGCCGCCGCTGAACTGCCGCCAGTGGTCGGCGAAGGCGTCCACCGCGCGGCCCTTGTTCTCCCCCGACACCCGCTGCGCGGAGGCCGTGCCGCGGGCCACCAGGGCGTCCGCGTCCGACCCGAACTCGCGCCACAGGCCGGCCGCCCGGCGCAGCCCGTCCTCGTCCGCCTGCGGCCACGCGTGGCCGGTCCGCGCCAGCGCGGGGGCGAGTTCCTCCGGCAGGTTCCTGGACACGTGCTCCCCCTTCGGGTGGTACGGCTCGGCGCGCGCGGCGGCCCGCCAGGTGGACTGACTCCGGTTCAGGGCCGGCCGGTTGCGGTCGGGTGGTTCAGCGAGGGCGCGTCGAAGTCCGCGCTGATCTCCTGGTCGGTGCGGTCGGTGGTGTCCGCCATCGTGTGCAGCCCGCGCCCGATCCGGCCCAGCCGCTCCGACAGCCCCTGCAGCCCGGCCAGCGCGCCCTCCCGGGCCTCGCCGTACGCGGTGCCGAACGGCTGCCCCGGCTCGTCCTCGCCCCACGGCGCGCCCAGCGCCGCCAGGCCGCTCTCCAGCTGCTTCGCCGCGTTACCGAACTCGTCCGAGATCTTCTCGAACTCACGTCCCTCGCCGTGGAGTTCCCACGACCGGATGACGACCTCGTCGCCCATCTGCACTCCCCCGTGCAAGGGCGCCCGTGCGCCCGACCTATCGGCTGAGCCATCCTAGGACCACACTCCGCCCGCGCCGACCGGCCTGCGGCCCTTTTCACAGCCGTTTCACCTTCCCCGGCCGCCCGAAACCCCCGGAACCACCCCAACTCGGACGAACCCCCGGCAAAGCCGCGCCGCCGCAACCCCGGCCCGTCCCGCCCAGGCCATACCCTTGCCGGGTGGCACCAGCTGACAGCACCAAGAACAAGAAGACCAAGAAGCCCGCCAAGGCGGACAAGCCGGCGAAGACCGCCAAGGCCGACAAGCCGGCCAAGGCCAAGGGCCCCGTCGTCGACCTGGCGATGCCCGCCGTCCGCGAGGTCGCCCTCGACTTCCCGCGCGCCTGGGTCGAGTTCACCGACCCCGCCGACGAGGACCAGGTGTTCCGCTGCGACCTCACCTGGCTCACCTCCCGCTGGGGCTGCATCTTCGGCAAGGGCTGCCACGGCATCCAGCCCGGCCGCGGCGCCTCCGACGGCTGCTGCACCCTCGGCGCCCACTACTCCGACGAGGACGACGAGCAGCGCGTCGCCGGGCACGCCGCCCGGCTCACCCCCGACATCTGGGAGCACCACGCCGAGGGCACCGACGCCAGGGGCCGGGTCCGCCGCGACGGCGGCATCACCATGTTCGACGAGGACGGCGACCGCCAGACCCGCCGGGTCAACGGCGCCTGCCTCTTCCTCAACAGCCCCGGCTTCCCCGGCGGCGCCGGCTGCGCCCTGCACGTCCTGGCCCTGCGCGAGGGCCTCGAACCGCTGGAGACCAAGCCCGACGTCTGCTGGCAGCTGCCGGTGCGCCGCACCTACGACTGGATCGACCGGCCCGACGACACCCGCTACCTCCAGGTCTCCATCGGCGAGTACGACCGCCGCGGCTGGGGCCCCGGCGGCCACGACCTGCACTGGTGGTGCACCGGCTCCCCCGAGGCCCACCACGCGCCCGACCCGGTCTACGTCTCCTACCGCCCCGAGCTCACCGAGCTCATGGGCCGGGCCGCGTACGACCAGCTCGTCGCTCTCTGCCAGGCCCACGACACCCGGCTGGCCCCGCACCCCGCGGACCGGTAGCGCCCGGGAGCGGGCCCCCGCCGGGGCCCGCTCACTTGTCGATGTCGCCGACCACGAAGAACATCGACCCCAGGATCGCCACCATGTCCGCCACCAGCGTCCCCGGCAGCAGCTCGGTCAGCGCCTGGACGTTGTTGAAGGACGCCGAGCGCAGCTTGAGCCGCCACGGCGTCTTCTCGCCGCGCGAGACCAGGTAGTACCCGTTCAGGCCGAGCGGGTTCTCGGTCCAGGCGTACGTCTCGCCCTCCGGCGCCTTGAGCACCTTGGGCAGCCGCAGGTTGACCGGCCCGGCGGGCAGGTCGGCCAGCCGGTCGAGGCACGCGTCGGCGAGGTCGAGGGAGTTGGCGGTCTGCTCCAGCAGGCACTCGAACCGGGCCAGGCAGTCGCCCTCCTCCCGGACGGCCACCTTCAGGACGTCCCGCAGCTCCCCGTACCCGAGGTAGGGCTCGTCGCGGCGCAGGTCGAAGTCGACGCCGCTGGCCCGGGCGATCGGCCCGCTGACGCCGTACGCGTGCACGTGCGCGCGGGAGAGGACGCCGACGCCCGCCGTGCGGCCGCGGAAGATCTCGTTGCCGAGCACCAGGTCCTCGAAGACCGGCAGCTGCCCGCGCACCACGCCGACCGCGCGCCGGACCCGGCCGAGCCAGCCGGCCGGGAGGTCCTCCTTGAGGCCGCCGACCCGGTTGAACATGTAGTGCATCCGGCCGCCGGAGGCCTCCTCCAGGACGTGCTGGAGCTCCTCGCGGCCGTTGAAGGAGTGGAAGATCGGGGTGATGCCGCCCAGTTCCAGCGGGTAGGAGCCGAGGAACATCAGGTGGTTGAGGACGCGGTTGAGCTCGGCCAGCAGCGTCCGCAGCCAGACCGCCCGCTCGGGGACCTCCATGCCGAGCATCCGCTCGACGGCCAGCACCACGCCCAGCTCGTTGGCGAACGCGGAGAGCCAGTCGTGCCGGTTGGCCAGCATGATGATCTGCCGGTAGTCGCGGGCCTCGAAGAGCTTCTCCGCGCCCCGGTGCATGTAGCCGATCACCGGCTCGGCGGAGGTGATCCGCTCCCCGTCGAGCACCAGCTTCAGGCGGAGCACGCCGTGCGTGGACGGGTGCTGCGGGCCGATGTTGAGCACCATGTCGGTGCTGCCGCCGTCGCCGGGGAGCGTCTGCGCGCCCGGGCCGATGCCGACCGTGGTCTCCGTCATGGCCGTCGCCTCCTTCTACGAGGGGAGAGTCTGCCATCCCGGCAGGCCCGCGAGGTCGTCCGGTACCGGCATCCGGACGGCCTGGACCAGCCAGTGGAACGCGCCGAGCCCGCCCGGGTCGGTGAGCTCGGCGGCCTCGCCCGCCCCGCCGAGGGCGCGCAGGTAGGCCGCCGGGTCGCTGCCCGCCAGCGCCAGCGGCGGGCGGGCGCCGCTGACGCCCAGCGCGTGCAGCGCCTCGCGCTGGGTGGTGAGCAGCGCCGGGTGCCCGGCGACCGCCGCCGCGTCGAGCGCGACGTGCGCGGTCAGGTCGCGGGAGCCGTCGGGGACGGGGGCGCACTCGCGGCCGTCCCGGAAGCCGGTCAGGGTGCCGAACGGCGGCCGGGCCGCCCGCAGGTGCCCGTAGTCGACGGCCACCGCCAGGCCCCGCTCCAGGGTGCCGACGGCCGCGGCCCAGGCGGCGTCCCGCGGCCCGCCCAGCTCGACCCGCTCCCCGTCCGGCCACCAGCGCCCGGCCCAGGCCGCGTCCGGCGGGTCCACCGGCCCGCCGGGCCGCTCCGCCCCGTCCGGCGCGACCTCGACGTAGCGCAGCCGCCCGTCCGCGCCGCGCTCGGCGACCTCCAGCGGGACGTTGTCCAGCCACTCGTTGGCGAACAGCAGGCCCCGGACGCCGGCGGGCGGCTCGGCGGACCAGCCGATCTCGGCGGGCAGGCCGGGCGGGCGGTCGGCCAGCTCGACGGCCCGGAGGTCCACCCGTCCGCGCAGCCCGGCGGGGAGCAGGTCGCGCACCGCGAGGGTGAGTTCGCCGCGGCCGGCGCCGACGTCGACGAAGGCCAGCCGCTCCGGCCGGCCGAGCGCCGCGTCGACCCCCGCCAGCAGGCGGGTGACGGCGGCGGCGAAGCGCGCGGAGGCGTGCACCGAGGTGCGGAAGTGCCCGGCCGGGCCCTCCGGGCGGCGGTAGAAGCCGCCGTCGGGCCGGTACAGGGCGTGTTCGATCGCGGGCCGCCACCGCATCCATGTCATGGCGGGCGACGTTACCTGGGCGGGTCCGCCTCCACCCTGGGGAGTAGCCCCGGATCGCCCTCGCGGCGGAGCAGAACGGCCCCGCGGACTCCCTACGCTGGAGACGTGCATCGACTCAACGCCTGGCTCCGCCGACATCCCGTGGTCGTCGACTCCGGCTGGGCGCTGCTCGTCCTGATGCTCGGCGTGCTCGCCGCGGTCGAGTCGAACGGCGTGCCGGACGCCCCGCTGCCCTCCTGGAAGCACTACGCCGGCGTCGCGGTCGCCGTCCTGCTGCCCGCCCTGATGGTGGTGCGCCGCCGCCGGCCGGACGCCACCACCGCGGCGGCCGTCGCGCTCGGCCTCGGCCAGGTCGCGTTCGGGATCGACCCCAACGTGTCGAGCGTCGCCTACCTGGTGTTCGGCTACACCGGCGCCGCGTTCGGCCACGCCTGGACGTCCCGGCTGGCGCTGGCGGCGAGCCTGGCGGCCGGCCCGCTGACGCTGTGGCGGCTGACGCCCGCGGAGCAGCGCCAGAGCGGCTACGGGGCGGTGTTCCTGGCCGTGCTGATGACCACCCCGTTCGTGCTGTGCTGGGCCTGGGGACGGCTCACCCGGGTCCGCCGCGCCTACCTGGTCGAGCTGGAGGACCGGGCCGCCCGGCTGGAGCGCGAGCGCGACGCCCAGGCCCAGGTCGCGGTCGCCGCCGAGCGCGCCCGGATCGCCCGCGAGCTGCACGACGTGGTCGCGCACAACGTCTCGGTGATGATCGTCCAGGCCGACGGCGCCGCCTACGTGATGGACTCCTCCCCGCAGCAGGCCAAGGAGGCGCTCGGCACCATCGCGTCCACCGGTCGCCAGGCCCTCGCCGAGATGCGCCGCCTGCTCGGGGTGCTGCGCACCGCCGACACGGCCGGCGAGTACGTGCCGCAGCCCGGCGTCGAGGAGCTGCCCGACCTGCTGGAGCAGGTCCGCACGGCCGGCCTGCCGGTCGAGTTCGCCACCACCGGCCAGGTCCGCGAACTGCCCCGCGGCCTGGAGCTGACGGTCTACCGGATCGTCCAGGAGGCGCTCACCAACGTCCGCAAGCACGGCGGGCCGGACGCCCGGGCCCGGGTCGCCGTCGACTTCCGGGACGGCGACCTGGAAGTCCTGGTCGAGGACGACGGCCGCGGCTCCACCCGCGAACAGCTCTCCGGCGGCGCCGACGGGCTCGGCCACGGCCTGATCGGCATGCGCGAACGCGTCGGTATGGTCAGCGGCAGCCTGGACGTCGGGCCCCGGCCCGGCGGCGGCTTCCGGATTCGGGCCGTCCTGCCGCTCAGAGCGTCCGCCTGACCCACCCGCCCCCACGTAAGGAGACCCGAGCGATGCCGATCCGCGTCATGCTGGTCGACGACCAGGAACTGCTGCGCACCGGCTTCCGGATGGTCCTGCAGTCACAGGGCGACATCGAGATCGCCGCCGAGGCGGGCGACGGCCAGCAGGCCGTCGACGTGCTGCGCACCGCCGAGGTCGACGTGATCCTGATGGACGTCCGGATGCCCCGGCTCGACGGCGTCCAGGCCACCCGCCGGATCTGCCTGGACGAGCACGGCACCCCGATCGAGGGCGCCCCCCGGGTCCTCATCCTCACCACCTTCGACCTGGACGAGTACGCCTTCGCCGCGCTCAAGGCCGGCGCCTCCGGCTTCCTGCTCAAGGACGTCCCGCCCACCGAGCTGGTCGCCGCGATCCGCTCCGTGCACGGCGGCGACGCGGTGGTCGCCCCCACCACCACCCGCCGCATGATCGACCGCTTCGCCGAGGTCCTCCCCACCCCGCCGGCACCCCCGGCTCCCCCCTCCTCGGCCCGCTCACCGACCGCGAGCGCGAGGTCTTCCTGCTGGTCGCCCAGGGCCTCTCCAACGGCGAGATCGCCGCCCGCCTGGTCCTCTCCGAAGCCACCGTCAAGACCCACGTCGGCCGCATCCTCGCCAAACTCGGCCTCCGCGACCGCGTCCAGGCCGTCGTCCTCGCCTACGAGAACGGCCTCGTCCGAGCCGGCGAGACCCCCTGACGGGGGCCGCCGCCCCGGCCCGCGCACCCCCGGCCCGGACGCACGGGTGGGCGGGCCGGAAACCCCCGTACCATTGACCGGTACGTCTGGTACCCCTAGAGGACTGGAACGGAAGAGTGCTGCCCGACTTCGGAGACCCCTCCGACCCCGGTAACCGCCCCGCCCGACTCACCGTGGGCGTCCTCGGCGCCGGCCGCGTCGGCCCCG
This sequence comes from Kitasatospora fiedleri, assembly GCF_948472415.1. Taxonomy (NCBI): domain Bacteria; kingdom Bacillati; phylum Actinomycetota; class Actinomycetes; order Kitasatosporales; family Streptomycetaceae; genus Kitasatospora; species Kitasatospora fiedleri. The sequence goes on from NZ_OX419519.1 coordinate 3,362,198, forward strand.
CCCTGGGCGCCGCCCTGCAACTCGCCGGTCACCGCGTGGTCGCCGCGTCCGGCGTCTCCGCCGCGTCCCGCCGCCGGGCCGAGGCCCTGCTGCCGGGGGTGCGGCTGGTCGCGCCCCCGCAGGTGACGGCCGCCGCGGACCTGGTGCTGCTGACCGTCCCGGACGACGCCCTGCCCGGTCTCGTGCAGGGCCTGGCCGCGACCGGCGCGGTCCGCCCGGGCCAGCTGCTCGTGCACACCTCGGGCGCGCACGGCGTGGCCGTGCTGGAGCCCGCCGCCCGGGCGGGTGCGCTGCCGCTGGCGCTGCACCCCGCGATGACCTTCACCGGCACCTCGGTGGACGTGGCCCGGCTGGCCGGCTGCCCGTTCGGGGTGACCGCCCCGGAGGAGCTGCGCCCGGTCGCCGAGGCCCTGGTGGTGGAGATGGGCGGCGAGCCGTCCTGGATTCCCGAGGAGGTCCGGCCGCTCTACCACACGGCGCTCGCGCACGGCGCGAACCACCTGGTGACGCTGGTCGCGCAGGCGATGGAGCTGCTGCGCACGGCGGGCGTCCAGGAACCCGGCCAGATGCTCGGCCCGCTGCTGGGCGCGGCCCTGGACAACGCCCTGCGCTCGGGCGACCTCGCGCTGACCGGCCCGGTGGCCCGCGGCGACGTCGGGACGGTGCGCACGCACCTGGACCGACTCGCTACGGTGACCCCGGACATCGGCCAGGCGTACCGGGCGATGGCGCGGGCGACCGCCCAGCGCGCGGTGGCCAACAGCACGTTGAAGCCGGAGCCGGCGGCGGCGCTGCTGGACGTACTGAACGAGGAGAAGCACTGATGGCACGCGACAGGCGCCCGGCGAAGGCCCCGAAGGCGGCGAAGGCCCGCACGGCGGTGCTGACCCGCACCGTGGAGGAGTTCGAGGCCGCGTTCTGGCCGGACGAGCAGCCGGTGGACAACGCCGTGGTGATGACCATGGGCGCGCTGCACGCGGGCCACGCGGCGCTGGTGCGGGAGGCCCGCCGCCGGGTCGGCCGGGACGGCCGGGTCGCGGTGACGGTCTTCGTGAACCCGCTGCAGTTCGGCGCCGGCGAGGACCTGGACCGCTACCCGCGCACCCTGGACGCGGACCTCGCGCTCGCCGAGGAGGCGGGCGCGGACGTGGTGTTCGCCCCGTCCGTGGACGAGGTGTACCCGAACGGCGAGCCGCTGGTGCGGCTCTCGGCCGGCCCGATGGGCGAGGGCTTCGAGGGCGCGTCCCGCCCGGGGCACTTCGACGGGATGCTGACCGTGGTCGCCAAGCTGCTGCACATCACCGACCCGGACTTCGCGGTGTTCGGCGAGAAGGACGCCCAGCAGCTGGCGCTCGTCCGCCGGATGGTCGCCGACCTGGACTTCGACGTGGAGGTGGTCGGCGTCCCGACCGTCCGCGAGGAGGACGGCCTGGCGCTGTCCTCCCGCAACCGCTTCCTCTCTGCGGCCGAGCGCACGCAGGCGCTCGCCCTCTCCCGCGCCCTGTTCGCCGGCCGGGACGCCGGCGCGCAGGGCCCCAAGGCCGTCCGCGAGGCGGCCGCCGCCGTGCTGGAGGGCGCGGACGGCCTCTCCCCCGACTACCTCGCCCTGGTCGATCCGCTCTCCTTCACCGAGGCGCCGGACGACTTCCGGGGCGAGGCGGTGCTCGCCGTCGCGGCCCGGGTCGGCTCGACCCGGCTGATCGACAACGTGAGCGTCATCGTCCGCTAGCCCGGACGCCCGGGGCGGCCGGCCTCCCGAGGTCCCGGCCGCTCCGTCCACCACCGGTAGGCACCACCAGGCATGCACTCACAGGAGGCGTGACCCATGTTCCGCACCATGCTCAAGTCCAAGATCCACCGTGCCACCGTCACCCAGGCCGACCTGCACTACGTCGGTTCGGTGACGGTCGACGAGGACCTGCTCGACGCCGCGGACCTGCTCCCCGGCGAGCTGGTCCACATCGTCGACATCAACAACGGCGCCCGGCTGGAGACCTACACCATCGCCGGCCCGCGCGGCTCGGGCGTCATAGGCATCAACGGCGCCGCCGCGCGCCTGGTCCACCCCGGCGACCTGGTGATCCTGATCGCCTACGGGCAGATGGACACCGCCGAGGCCAAGGCGTACCTGCCGAAGGTGGTGTTCGTCGACGAGCGCAACCGGATCACCGGCCTCGGCGGCGACCCCGCGGACGCCCCCGAGGGCAGCGGACTGGTGCGCGGGGACGGCGCGTACGGTGGTGCGAACGGCGCGGCCGACGCCGCCGCGCGCTGAAGGAGCAGCTGAACCCATGTCGCACCGCCTGACCGCCCCCGCCCCCGGCTGGACCACGAGCACCGACGTGGTCGTGATCGGCTCCGGCGTGGCCGGGCTCACCGTCGCGCTCAACGCCCGCAAGGCCGGCCTGCGGGCCATGGTGGTCACCAAGGCGGTGCTGGACGAGGGCTCCACCCGCTGGGCCCAGGGCGGCATCGCCGCCGCCCTGGGCGAGGGCGACACCCCGGAGCAGCACCTCCAGGACACCCTGGTCGCGGGCGCCGGCCTGTGCGACGAGGAGGCGGTGCGCACCCTGGTCACCGAGGGCCCGGACGCGGTGCGCCGGCTCATCGAGGCGGGCGCCGAGTTCGACCTCGACGAGGACGGCGAGATCGTGCTGACCCGCGAGGGCGGCCACCACCGCCGCCGGATCGCGCACGCCGGCGGCGACGCCACCGGCGCCGAGATCGAGCGCGCCCTGGTCGCCGCGATCGAGGCCGACCCGGGCCTGGAGCTGATCGAGCACGCCCTGGTCCTGGACCTGCTCACCGACGCCGACGGGCACGCCTCCGGCGTCACCCTGCACGTGATGGGCGAGGGCCAGCGCGACGGCGTCGGCGCGATCCTGGCCCGGGCCGTGGTGCTGGCCACCGGCGGCATGGGCCAGGTCTTCTCGGCCACCACCAACCCGGCGGTCTCCACCGGCGACGGCGTCGCGCTCGCCCTGCGGGCCGGCGCCGAGGTCACCGACCTGGAGTTCGTCCAGTTCCACCCGACCGTGCTGTTCCTCGGCCCGGACGCCCAGGGCCAGCAGCCGCTGGTCTCCGAGGCGGTCCGCGGCGAGGGCGCGCACCTGGTCGACGCGGACGGGGTCCGCTTCATGGTCGGCCAGCACGAACTGGCCGAACTCGCCCCGCGCGACATCGTCGCCAAGGCGATCATCCGCCGGATGCACGAGCAGGGCGCCCGGCACATGTACCTGGACGGGCGGCACTTCGGCGCCGAGATGTGGGAGCACCGCTTCCCCACCATCCTGGCCGCCTGCCGGGCGCACGGCATCGACCCGGTCACCGAGCCGATCCCGGTCTCCCCGGCCGCCCACCACGCCTCCGGCGGCGTCCGCACCGACCTGCACGGCCGCACCACCGTCCCGGGCCTGTACGCCTGCGGCGAGGTCGCCTGCACCGGCGTGCACGGCGCCAACCGGCTGGCCTCCAACTCGCTGCTGGAGGGCCTGGTCTTCGCCGAGCGGATCGCCGCCGACCTGGCCGCGCTGAACGCCGCCGGCCGGCTCCCGGCCCGCACCGTCACCACCGACGCGGCGCACGCGGCCGAGCCCGTCCCGCTGCTGCCCGCCGGGGCCCGCGGCGAGCTCCAGCAGCTGATGTCCGCCGGCGCGGGCGTGATCCGCTCCGCGGACTCGCTGGCCGCCACCGCCAAGGGCCTGGCCGGCCTGGCCGACCCGGACCACCCCGGCTCCCCGTCCGTGGAGACCTGGGAGGCCACCAACCTGCACCAGGTCGCCACCGCCCTCACCGCCTCCGCCGCCCTGCGCCAGGAGACCCGCGGCTGCCACTGGCGCGAGGACTTCCCCGACCGCGACGACGCCCACTGGCACCGCCACGTCGTCCACCCGCTCGCCGGCTGACGTCCGCGAGCGCACCCCCGCCAGCCGATCCCCGTACCGCCGAAACCTGGAGCCCTGCCACCATGTCCCACTCCGAACTGCCCCTCCTGTCCACCGAGTCCGGCGGCTGCGGCGACGGCTGCGCGTGCGGCGAGGGCGAGGAGTACGAGACCGGTCTCGACCCGGCGCTCGCCGCCCTGCTGGAGGACGCCGGGCTGGACCCGGTCGAGGTGGAGGACGTGGCGATGACGGCCCTGTCCGAGGACCTGGCCGGCGGCGAGGACGTCACCTCGGTGGCGACCGTCCCGGCCGAGGCCGTCGCCACCGCGGACTTCACCGCCCGCCAGGCGGGCGTGGTGGCCGGTCTGCGGGTGGCGGAGGCCGTCGTCTCGCTGGTCTGCGAGGAGGAGTTCGAGGTCGAGCGGCACGTCGAGGACGGCGAGCGGGTCGCCCCCGGCCAGGTGCTGCTCTCGGTGCGCAGCCGCACCCGGGACCTGCTCACCGCCGAGCGCTCGGCGCTGAACCTGCTCTGCCACCTGTCCGGCATCGCCACCGCGACCCGGGCCTGGGCGGACGCGCTGGAGGGCACCGGCGCGGTGGTCCGCGACACCCGCAAGACCACCCCGGGCCTGCGCGCGCTGGAGAAGTTCGCGGTGCGGGCCGGCGGCGGCGCCAACCACCGGATGGCGCTCTCGGACGCCGCGCTGGTCAAGGACAACCACGTGGTCGCCGCGGGCGGCGTGGTGGAGGCGTTCACCGCCGTGCGCGAGGCGTTCCCGGAGCTGCCGATCGAGGTCGAGGTGGACACGGTCGAGCAGATCGCGCCCGTCCTGGAGGCCGGCGCCGACCTGATCCTGCTGGACAACTTCACCCCCGCGCAGCTGCGCGAGGCGGTCGCGCTGGTCGCGGGCCGGGCGAAGCTGGAGGCTTCCGGCGGCCTGACCCTGGCCACCGCGCGCGAGGTCGCCGAGACCGGGGTCGACTACCTGGCCGTCGGCGCCCTGACGCACTCCGCCCCGATCCTCGACATCGGCCTGGACCTCCGCAGCTCCTGACCCTTCGAACCCCGACCCTTCGAAGCAGAAAGCGCCCCCATGCTCCTCACCATCGACGTCGGCAACACCCAGACCACGCTCGGCCTGTTCGACGGCGAGGAGATCGTCGAGCACTGGCGGATCTCCACCGACCCGCGCCGCACCGCGGACGAACTCGCGGTGCTGATGCAGGGCCTGATGGGCGCCCACCCGATCGTCTCGGCGGACGACCGGGTGGCCGGCCTGGCGATCTGCTCCTCGGTGCCGGCCGTCCTGCACGAACTGCGCGAGGTGACCCGCCGCTACTACGGGGACGTCCCGGCGGTGATCGTCGAGCCGGGCGTGAAGACCGGCGTGCACGTGCTGATGGACAACCCGAAGGAGGTCGGCGCGGACCGGATCGTCAACGCGCTGGCCGCCAACCACCTGTACGGCGGCCCGTGCATCGTGGTCGACTTCGGCACCGCGACCACCTTCGACGCGATCAACGCGCGCGGCGACTACGTGGGCGGCGCGATCGCCCCGGGCATCGAGATCTCGGTGGACGCCCTGGGCGGCCGGACCGCGATGCTCCGCAAGATCGAGCTGGCCCGCCCGCGGAACGTGATCGGCAAGAACACCGTCGAGGGCATGCAGTCGGGCATCCTGTACGGCTTCGCCGGCCAGGTCGACGGCCTGGTCAACCGGATGGCCAAGGAACTCTCCAAGGACCCGAACGACGTCCAGGTGATCGCCACCGGCGGCCTGGCCCCGCTGGTGCTCGGCGAGGCCGACTCGATCGACGTGCACGAGCCCTGGCTGACCCTGATCGGCCTGCGCCTGATCTTCGAACGCAACCGCCCGGCCACCGCCGCCTGACGCCCCCGGCCACCGCCGCCCGACGCCCCCGGCCACCGCCGCCCGACACCCCGACCGCCCCGCCCGGGCCCCGGTCCGCCCCGGCGGGCGCCGGGGCCCGCCGCGTTCCCGGGGCGCGGTCGGCCCACGGGCCATCTCATAGGCCAATCGGGACAAACACGTCATCAATCGCCATAAGTCGGACGCACGACACGTACTGTCGACCCATGCCAACGCCACACGGATCGCGCGGCGGCATGGCCTTCAGCGCCGATGAAGTCCGGGTGCTGCGCCGTGTCCTCGCCCAAGCCCTCTACCCGGCCGCGCCCGACCGGCTCCCGCTGCCCGCCGCGGCCGGCGAACTGTGGACCGAGGACGTGCAGGACGCGCTACGGCTGACCGAGGCCATCGACGAGGCGGTCCAGGAGGGCGGGCGGCTGCGGGCCTTCATGCTCACCGACCTGGCCCGCTACCGGGCCGCCCTGCCCGGGAGCGTCGCGGGCTACCTGGACCGCCTGGAGGAGGCCGTCGCCGACGGCTACCTGCCCACCGCCGAGGACCTCTCGGCCCTGCGCTCGCTGTCCCGCCAGCCCTGCGGCCCGCCCGAACAGGCCCGCCGCTCCCGGCTCGCCGGCCGCTGCCACGCGCTCGCCGAGGCCGAGGTCCGCGAGCGGCTCTCGCTGGGCTCCGGCCAGCGGCACCTCGCGGCGGTGCCCAGCCCGGCGTCCGAACCCCAGCCCGCCACCCCAGTCGGAGGACGGTCCCCGATGAACGACCAGCAGCCCCCGCACCCGGCCGAGCGCCCCCGTCCCCGCCGGATGCCCACCCCGCCGAGCTGTTCGGCCGCCGCGCCCGGTCGGCCCCGCACCAGGAGCCGCCGGCCGACGAGGAGCGGCCGGAACTCGCCACCGGCACCGACGGCTGACCGGCCGCCGCAGCGCACCGCGAGCCCCCTCCGTCCGGAGGGGGCTCCGCCGTTCCGGGCGCCCCCGCCGACATCCCGTGACGGAGCGGGCCGTGAGCCTGGCTACCCTGGTGGGGTGAGTGATCAGAGCACCGTCCCCGCGACCGACGACCTTCCCGAGCAGATGCGCGTCCGGCGCGAGAAGCTGGACCGGCTCCGGGCGGCCGGCGTCGACCCGTACCCGGTCGGCTTCCCCCGCACCACCACCATCGCCGAGCTGCGCGACAAGCACCCCGACCTGGCCGCGGACACCGCCACCGGCGAGCGGGTCGGCGTCACCGGCCGGGTGGTCCTGGCCCGCACCGGCGGCAAGCTCTGCTTCGCCACCCTGCGGGACGGCTCCGGCGACCTCCAGGTGATGCTCTCCCTGGACCGGCTGGGCGCCGAGCGGCTGGCCGCCTGGAAGGGCGACATCGACCTCGGCGACCAGGTCGGCGTCGAGGGCGAGGTGATCACCTCCAAGCGCGGCGAGCTCAGCGTGATGGTCGACCGCTGGGAGCTGACCGCCAAGTGCCTGCGCCCGCTGCCGGACAAGCACAAGGGCCTGAACGACCCGGAGGCCCGGGTCCGCCAGCGCTACGTGGACCTGATCGTCAACCCCGAGGCGCGCGAGATGCTCCAGCTGCGCACCCGGGTGATCCGCTCGATCCGCCGCACCTACGAGGACCGCGGCTACCTCGAGGTCGAGACCCCGATGCTGCAGCCGATCCACGGCGGCGCCAACGCCCGCCCGTTCACGACGCACATCAACGCGTACGGCATCGACCTGTACCTGCGCATCGCCACCGAGCTGTACCTCAAGCGCCTGGTGGTCGGCGGCGCCGAGAAGGTCTTCGAGATCAACCGGAACTTCCGCAACGAGGGCGCGGACGCCACCCACAACCCGGAGTTCACCGCCCTGGAGTCGTACGAGGCGTACGGCGACTACGACACCCAGGCCGAGCTGATCCGGGCGGTCATCGTCAACGCCGCCCGGGACGCGCTGGGCACCACCGTGGTCAGGGGCCTGGGCCCGGACGGCGTCGAGCACGAGATCGACCTGGCCGAGCCCTGGGAGGAGGTCTCGGTCTACCCGGGCATCTCCGCCCACCTGGGCACCGAGGTCACCCCGGCCACCTCCGCCGAGGAGCTGCGGAAGCTGGCCGCCGAGCACGGCCTGGGCGAGTACCTGGACCCGGCCTGGGACCACGGCCAGATCGTGCTGGAGCTGATCGAGCGCCTGCTGGAGCACCACGCGATCCGGCCGACCTTCATCAAGGACTACCCGACCTCGGTCTCCCCGCTGACCCGGCAGCACCGCTCGGTCGAGGGCGTCGCGGAGAAGTGGGACCTGGTGATCTTCGGCACCGAGATCGGCACCGCCTACTCCGAGCTGGTCGACCCGGTCGAGCAGCGCGCCCGGCTCACCGCGCAGTCGCTGCTGGCGGCCGGCGGCGACGTCGAGGCGATGCAGCTGGACGAGGACTTCCTGCGCGCCCTGGAGTACGCGATGCCGCCCACCGGCGGCCTCGGCCTGGGCGTGGACCGCCTGATCATGCTGCTCACCGGCAAGAACATCCGCGAGACGGTGCTCTTCCCGCTGGTGAAGCCGGAGAAGGCGGCGAAGAACGAGCGGACCGCCGCCGAGAGCGCGTCCGAACCGACCGAGGAGTAACCGATGGAGTACGTCAGCGCGATCGTCCCGCCGCTGGTCATGGCGGTCGGTTTCGCCTTCCTGGTGCGGGCCATCATCCGCAGCCAGGGCGGCGCCCAGAAGGCCAAGGAGGACGCCGCCGCCGAGGCCATGGCGGCGCGTCCCGCCGCCGAATAGCGGTCCCCGGGCCGGTGCGCCGTTCCCCCCTCCGGGGAGCGGCGCGCCGGTCCGTTTGCCGTTTGCCGCCTTTTGTCCGCATCGGTCCTATCCTTGGCGGCACTATGGTGCGGCAACTCGGAGAACTCGAGAACGACATCATGACCCGGGTGTGGCAGTGGAACCGCCCGGTCACGGTTCGGGAGGTTCTGCAGGATCTGCGGTCGGAACGCGAAATCGCGTACACCACCGTGATGACGGTGCTCGACAAGCTCTATCGAAAGGGCTGGGTGCGCCGGGAGCGCGCCGGGCGCGCATACCGATATGAGCCGGTCTCCTCCCGGGAGGCGTACACCGCCGCGCTGATGAACGACGCCTGGGCGACGAGCGACAATCCGGCCGCCGCCCTGGTGCACTTCTTCGGGATGATGTCCCCGGAACAGCGCGAGTGGTTGCGCGACGCGCTGCGGGTGGCGGGTGCCGATACCGAGGAGACCGGGCCGCCCGCGGCACGATAACGTTCCCCGGCATGGAGGTCACCATCCGCCGTGCGCGGACCACCGACGTGCGCGCCGTCCGCCGGCTCATCGACGCCTACTCCCGGGACGGCATTCTGCTCGACAAGCCGACCGTCACGCTGTTCGAATCCGTCCAGGAGTTCTGGGTCGCCGAACGCGACCAGGACGGCCGGGTGGTGGCCTGCGGCGCGCTCCACGTGATGTGGGAGGACCTCGCCGAGGTGCGCACCCTCGCGGTGGACCCGGTCTGCAAGGGCCTCGGTATCGGGCACCTGCTGCTGGACAAGCTGCTGGAGACCGCGCGCTGGCTCGGCGTCCGTCGGATTTTCTGCCTGACGTTCGAGGTTCCGTTCTTCTCGAAACACGGCTTCGTGGAGATCGGCGAAAACGACGATCGTACGGCAGACCCGGCGGCCGTGGCCACAGAAGTCTATGAAGAACTCCTGCGCTCGTACGACGAAGGCGTCGCCGAGTTCCTCGACCTGGAGCGGGTGAAGCCGAACACGCTGGGCAACTCGCGGATGCTGCTGCACCTGTGAGTCGTGCCCTGCGGCACGACCGGCGACACAGGGGTTTGTGTTTTCCGGGAAAAGACGCTTTCCTTTCTCCAGGCAATGGATCGTTATCGCGGAAAGGGAAGCCCGTGGCACAGAGGGTTCAGGTCATTCTGGAAGACGATCTCGACGGTGGCTCCGCGGACGAGACGGTGACGTTCGCCCTGGACGGCGTGGCCTACGAGATCGACCTGAAGAGCGACAACGCGGAGAAGCTCCGCGACCTGCTCGCCCCGTACGTCGAGAAGGGCCGCAAGCAGAGCGGCCGGCTGACCGCCCCGCGGCGCGGTGGCAGCGGCGGCGGGCGCAGCGGCGGCGGCCGGTCCGCCGCGGCCGGCCAGGCCGACACCGCCAAGATCCGCACCTGGGCGAAGGAGAACGGCCTCCCGGTCAACGACCGCGGCCGCGTCCCGAGCAACGTGCGCGAGGCGTACGAGAAGGCCAACGCCTCCTGACGGCGGCTCCCGAGGGAGCCGCCCGAGCCCCGGCGGGGCTCTCAGCGGGCGGGCGGCAGGCCCAGCCGTTCCCGCGCGCAGGCGTCCGCGAGGGCGTCCAGCAGGTGCAGCAGGGCGGGCGAGCGCAGGTCCAGGGCGGGCCGCGGCGCTCCGGCCCGCAGCCAGTCGGCGGTCCGCGGTTCGGGCACCCGGGGGTCTCCCGGGTGCGCCGCCCGGGCCTCGATCGGCAGCCCCAGCTCCGGGCCCCAGCCCAGCCAGCGGAGCAGGTCGGGCACCGGCTCGGCGGCCCCCGGGGCGAGCAGGAAGACGGCCCGGCCGGACTGCCGCAGCACCGGCCCGGTGGGGCGGCCCAGCCGCTCCAGCCGGCCCAGCGCGGCCCGCGCGGGCCCCAGCGGCGCGGTCACCCGGTCCGAGCCGCGCCAGCCGACCGCCGCACGGGGTGCGGCCGGGGCGGGCGGGGCGGGCGGCGGCGGACGGGTCACGACCTGTGCAACGCTGGAGGGGCCGGGCGGTCACGCGACCGCCACCGGAACGGCGGTGAGCCGCCCTCGGCCGACCTGACGGCCCGTCATCGAGGTCCCCGGTCGGCAGACTTCTCGCCAGGCGAACACAGACCCCCGGGAAACCACGCGAAACCCGCCGGATTACCGGGTATGAATGCTGGTGGACGGGCTCCGCGGAGTCCGCCCGCGGCACACCGCGGGGCCGGTCCGCCGGTTCCGCCGGACCGTGTTCGCCGTTGGCGTAGCGGTATCCGGTGCATCGGGCCCGTCGCTGGGAACACCGTCTCCCAGCATCAGGTTGGGAAAGGTGTCGGCTGGTCGCGCAGCATGTTGCTCCCGCTCCGTGGGAGTTCCGTAGCCGCGCTGCTGAGCGGGACTAGCATGCGGAAGGACAGGGCGGGGACGGCCCCCGAACTGACCGACCGCTCTGAGGAGCGATTAACGATGTTCGAGAGGTTCACCGACCGCGCGCGGCGGGTTGTCGTCCTGGCACAGGAAGAAGCCCGGATGCTCAACCACAACTACATCGGCACCGAGCACATCCTCCTGGGCCTGATCCACGAGGGCGAGGGTGTCGCCGCAAAGGCGCTGGAGAGCCTCGGCATCTCGCTCGAGGCGGTCCGCCAGCAGGTGGAGGAGATCATCGGCCAGGGCCAGCAGGCCCCGTCCGGGCACATCCCCTTCACCCCCCGGGCGAAGAAGGTCCTGGAGCTGTCGCTCCGCGAGGCGCTTCAGCTCGGCCACAACTACATCGGCACCGAGCACATCCTGCTCGGCCTGATCCGCGAGGGCGAGGGCGTCGCCGCCCAGGTCCTGGTGAAGCTCGGCGCCGACCTGAACCGGGTGCGCCAGCAGGTCATCCAGCTGCTGTCCGGCTACCAGACCGGCAGCGGCAAGGAGTCGGCCACGGCCGGCGGTCCCGCCGAGGGCACCCCCTCCACCTCCCTGGTGCTCGACCAGTTCGGGCGCAACCTGACGCAGGCCGCCCGCGAGGCCAAGCTCGACCCGGTGATCGGGCGCGAGAAGGAGATCGAGCGGGTCATGCAGGTGCTGTCCCGCCGCACCAAGAACAACCCGGTGCTGATCGGCGAGCCCGGCGTCGGCAAGACCGCCGTCGTCGAGGGCCTGGCCCAGGCGATCGTCAAGGGCGAGGTCCCGGAGACGCTGAAGGACAAGCAGCTCTACACGCTGGACCTCGGCGCCCTGGTGGCCGGCTCGCGCTACCGCGGTGACTTCGAGGAGCGCCTGAAGAAGGTGCTCAAGGAGATCCGCACCCGCGGCGACATCATCCTGTTCATCGACGAGCTCCACACCCTGGTGGGTGCGGGCGCCGCCGAGGGCGCGATCGACGCCGCCTCCATCCTGAAGCCGATGCTGGCCCGCGGTGAGCTGCAGACCATCGGCGCCACCACGCTGGACGAGTACCGCAAGCACCTGGAGAAGGACGCCGCGCTGGAGCGCCGCTTCCAGCCGATCCAGGTCGCCGAGCCCTCGCTCCCGCACACCATCGAGATCCTCAAGGGCCTGCGCGACCGGTACGAGGCGCACCACCGGGTCTCGATCACCGACGCCGCCCTGGTCGCCGCCGCCACCCTGGCCGACCGGTACATCTCGGACCGCTTCCTGCCGGACAAGGCGATCGACCTGATCGACGAGGCCGGTTCCCGGATGCGCATCCGCCGGATGACCGCGCCGCCGGACCTGCGCGAGTTCGACGAGAAGATCGCCGACGTGCGCCGGGAGAAGGAGTCCGCGATCGACGCGCAGGACTTCGAGAAGGCCGCGTCGCTGCGCGACAACGAGAAGCAGCTGCTCCAGGCGAAGGCCAAGCGGGAGAAGGAGTGGAAGGCCGGCGACATGGACGTCGTGGCCGAGGTGGACGAGGAGCTCATCGCCGAGGTCCTGGCCACCGCCACCGGCATCCCGGTCTTCAAGCTGACCGAGGAGGAGTCCTCGCGCCTGCTGCGCATGGAGGACGAGCTGCACAAGCGGGTCATCGGCCAGGAGGACGCGATCAAGGCGCTCTCCCAGGCGATCCGCCGTACCCGGGCGGGTCTGAAGGACCCGAAGCGCCCCGGTGGCTCGTTCATCTTCGCCGGCCCGTCCGGCGTCGGTAAGACCGAGCTGTCCAAGACCCTGGCGGAGTTCCTGTTCGGGGACGAGGACGCGCTGATCGCGCTGGACATGTCCGAGTTCTCGGAGAAGCACACCGTCTCCCGGCTGTTCGGCTCCCCGCCCGGCTACGTGGGCTACGAGGAGGGCGGCCAGCTCACCGAGAAGGTGCGTCGCAAGCCGTTCTCGGTGGTCCTGTTCGACGAGGTCGAGAAGGCCCACCCGGACATCTTCAACTCGCTGCTGCAGATCCTGGAGGACGGTCGCCTGACCGACTCCCAGGGCCGGGTCGTGGACTTCAAGAACACGGTCATCATCATGACCACCAACCTCGGCACCCGGGACATCTCCAAGGGCTTCAACCTGGGCTTCGCCGCCACGGGTGACGTCCAGGCCGGCTACGAGCGGATGAAGGCGAAGGTCGGCGAGGAGCTCAAGCAGCACTTCCGCCCCGAGTTCCTGAACCGCGTCGACGACATCGTGGTCTTCCACCAGCTGTCCGAGGCGAACATCATCGAGATCGTCGACCTGATGATCGCCCGGGTCGACCAGCGGATGAAGGACCGCGACATGGGCATCGAGCTCAGCGTCGAGGCCAAGCAGCTGCTGGCCAAGCGCGGCTACGACCCGATCCTGGGCGCGCGTCCGCTGCGCCGCACGATCCAGCGGGAGATCGAGGACCACCTGTCCGAGAAGATCCTGTTCGGCGAGCTGCGGGCCGGCCACATCGTGGTGGTCGGTGTGGAGGGCGAGGGCAAGGAAGCCAAGTTCACCTTCCGCGGTGAGGAGAAGTCCCCGGTGGCGGACACTCCCGCGGCGGTCTCGGCGGCCGGTCCGGACCTGACCAAGTAATAGCCCCGCAAAGCGTTCGGCAAGCCGCCGCCCCCGACCCGATCAGGTCGGGGGCGGCGGCTTTTTGCCGTCCCGCTCTTCAGTTGAAAAACTGTTTAGGTTTCCGTGTGCTGTGAATGCGGCCGGGCGGCCCGCCGAACGGGTGGACCGCGGCGCGGTGCGGACACGACCGACCCTTGACCGGCGGGAACGGTCGGTAGGTTGACGGACCGTCAGCGAAACCGGGATGCGGGAGCATAGCGGCGTGGCCATGCCAGGGTCAAGGTCTTTCTTTTTTACCGGACCTTGGGTCAAATGTCGTCCACCTGTCTTGCATTGGTTCACCGGTTCGGCCAACCAGCCCGACCGGTAAGGGGAGGACGTCACCACGTTGAAGATAACCAAGAGGGCTGTCGCGGCTTCCGCCGCCATCGCGGTGACCGCCGCGCTGGGCGCCGGAATGCTCCCGGGGACCGCCACCGCCGCCCCCGCGACCAAGACGGTCACCGACCCGGCCGAGGCGCTCCAGAACGACAGCGTCCCGCGCGAACTGCAGAGCCCGCTGGCCGACAAGCAGCAGGCCGAGCAGACCGCCGCGGTGGAGCAGTTGGTCAACGGCACCGCGAAGGTCGAGCAGCACGGCAGCGGTTCCTCGATCAAGCTGGGCCGCGACAAGTACGTCGAGCTGTCCCGCGAGCGCACCGACAAGATCTTCACGATCCTGGTCGACTTCGGCACCCAGGTGGACACCACCACCACGACCGCGGACGGCAAGGTCAAGTACGGCGGCACCCCCGGCCCGGCGCACAACCAGATCGCCGCCCCGGACCGCAAGAACGACAACTCGACGGCCTGGCAGGCGGACTACAACCAGGCGCACTACCAGGACATCTACTTCGCGAAGAACAAGCCCTCGCTGAAGACGTACTACGAGCGCCAGTCCTCCGGCCGGTACTCGGTCGACGGCCTGGTCACCGACTGGGTGCGGGTGCCGTGGAACGAGGCCCGCTACGGCTCGGACTACTGCGGCCAGCACGTCTGCGCCAACGCGCAGGACCTGATCCGCGACGGCATCGACGCCTGGGTCGCCGACCAGAAGGCCAAGGGCCGCACCGACGCCCAGATCAAGGCCGACCTGGCGCAGTACGACCAGTGGGACCGCTACGACTACGACGGCGACGGCAACTTCAACGAGCCGGACGGCTACCTGGACCACTTCCAGATCGTCCACGCCGGTGAGGACCAGTCGGCCGGCGGCGGCGTCCAGGGCACCGACGCGCTGTGGGCGCACCGCTCCTACGCGTACGCCAACCAGGCCGGCAAGACCGGCCCGGACAACAACAAGCTCGGCGGCACCCAGATCGGCGCCACCGGCCTGTGGGTCGGCGACTACACCATGCAGCCGGAGAACGGCGGCCTGGGCGTGTTCGCCCACGAGTACGGCCACGACCTGGGCCTGCCGGACCTGTACGACACCTCCGGCCAGGGCATCGACAACTCGGTCGGCTTCTGGTCGCTGATGTCCTCCGGCTCCTGGCTGGGCGAGGGCAAGAACGAGATCGGCGACATGCCGAACGACCTCGACGTCTGGTCGAAGCTCAAGCTGGGCTGGCTGAACTACGACACCGCCAAGGCCGGCAAGGAGTCGCTCTCGCTGCTCGGCCCGGTCGAGTACAACAGCAAGCGCAAGCAGGGCCTGATCGTCAACCTGCCGGCGAAGACCGTCACCACCGAGGTCAACACCCCGTTCGAGGGCGCCAACGAGTGGTGGAGCGGCAGCGCCGACGACCTGAACGTCGCGCTGACCCGTGACCTGGACCTGACCGGGAAGACCTCGGCCACGCTGACCGCGAAGGCCTGGTTCGACCTGGAGACGGACTACGACTACGCGTACGCCGAGGTCTCCACCGACGGCGGCAAGAACTGGACCCCGCTGGCCGGCACCTTCAACGGCACCGCGCTGCCGGACAACGCCATCAACGGCTCCAGCAACGGCGCCTGGGGCGACCTGTCCTTCCCGCTGGACGCCTACGCCGGCAAGGCCGTCAAGGTCCGCTTCCACAACACCACCGACGGCGGCGTCCACTACAAGGGCCTGGCCCTGGACAACATCGCGGTGACCGCGGACGGCGCGACCCTGTTCACCGACGGCGCCGAGAACGGCGACAACGGCTGGACCGCCACCGGGTTCTCCCGGATCACCGGCAAGTTCGCCAAGGACTACGACCAGCACTACCTGGTCGAGAACCGCCAGTACGTCTCGTACGACACCACGCTGAAGACCGGCCCGTACAACTTCGGCTCGGCCGCCCGTCCGGACTGGGTGGAGCACTACGCCAACCAGAACGGCATCCTGATCTGGCTGTGGGACTCCTCGCAGTCGGACAACAACGTGGCCAACCACCCGGGCCAGGGCCTGATCCTCCCGATCGACGCCCACCCGGCCCCGCTGAAGTGGAGCGACGGCACGCTGCTGCGCCCGCGCTTCCAGGGCTACGACTCGACCTTCGGCTTCGAGCGCACCGACGGCCTGAACATCCACAAGGCCGACGTGCTCACCAAGATCCCGAGCTCGCGCGGGGTGACGGTCTTCAACGACCACACCACCAAGTACTGGTCGGCCGACAACCCGTACAGCAGCGTCCAGGTCCCGGACACCGGCACCCAGATCGAGGTGCTGTGGCAGTCCTACAACGACCTGGAGGCCCTGATCCACGTCAAGCCGGTCCGGAAGAAGTGACCCGGCGGCGGTAGCGACAGCGAGGGCCCCGGCGGTTTCCGAACCGCCGGGGCCCTTCGCGTGCCCGGGCGCACCCGGCGGGCCGGTCAGAGCAGGGCGAGGAAGCCCTCCAGCGCCTCGGTGACCTCCTTGGCGCTCCACTCGGCGGCGTCGGCGGCCACCGTCACCTCGGTCATCGACAGGCCGGGCTGCGGGCCCGGCTCGCGCCAGGCGCCGAACAGCGCGACGCCCTGCTCCTCGGCCTGCCGCAGGCCGGCCTCGTTCAGGCGGTCGGCGGGGTGCGGCAGCCAGAACTGGAACTGGTGGGTGTGCGGCGGCTCGGGGTGCACCCGGGCGCCCGGGGCGCCGGCGAGCGCGGCGGCGACCACCTTGGCGTGCGCCACGTACCCGGGCAGCCGGGGCAGCTCGCGCTCCAGGCCGGCCAGTGCGGAGAGCACCGCCGGCCACTGCTGCCAGAGGTTGCCGCCGTAGCGGTGCCGCCAGACCCGCAGCCGGCGCACGTACTCCTCCTCGCCGGCCACCAGGGCGCCGCTGTGGCCGCCGAGCGACTTGTAGCAGGAGACGTACACCGAGCCGGCCCGGGCGCAGACCTCCGGCAGGGTGCGGCCCAGGTGCGGGGCGGACTCCCAGAGCCGGGCCCCGTCCAGGTGGACCGGGCGGCCCTGGCGCTCGGCCAGTTCGTACAGCGCCTCCAGCTCGGCCCAGGCGGGCAGCAGGAAGCCGGCGTCGCGCAGCGGCAGCTCCAGCATCAGCACGTCGTACGGCTCGTCCAGGGCGGCCAGCTCGGCGGCGGCGGGGTGCCGGGGGGCGGTGGTCTGCGGGACGCTGCGCAGGCCGGAGAGCACCTGGTGGGCGCGGCGCTCGTGCACCTCGGGGTGGGCGAGCGGGTGCATGGCGACCACCGGGCCGTGGGTGTCGGCCCAGGTCTTGAGGGCGGCCTGCTGGGCCATCGTCCCGGTCGGGAAGTAGGCGGCGTCGGGCTTGCCGAGCAGGTCGGCGGTGCGCCGCTCCAGGGTGCGGACGACGCCGCTGCCGTACACGTCGACGGGCTCGTCCAGCGGGAGGGGGCCGTCGTCCAGGGCGGCCAGGGCGGCGAGCGCCTCGCGGACGGTCTGCGGGCGGCCGCCGGAGAGCAGGCGGTCGGCCTGGCGGCGGGCCCGGAAGCGGCGGTCCTGAACAGGGGTGTCGTTCATCAGCTGATCATCTCCGACGGGGGGTTCCCCGGCCGGGGCCGGGGGCGGGTGGATCGGATGGCGCAGCTGGTTCGAAAGCCGGTTCTACCCGGGCCGGTTCGGGCCCAAACCGGGCGCTCGCCGGTGGCGCTGCTCACAGCACATTTCCGACATACGACCCACGGTAGGAGGTTCGGGGCGCGGAAAGCCGTTCCGCCCGAGGCTCCGCGGGGGTATTCCCCGCCCCTCACGCACTACCGGCCGTCGTAGGTCACACTCTTGGGCCTGCGCATCCGGTTCGTTTACACCGGAGTCGTTCCACCAGTTCGGCGAGTCGCACCGGCTCGGCCCCGCACTGGCCCCGTCCGTGAGGTACCGACTCCGATGCGTTCTCTCCCCGCCACCGGCCGCCGGGTTCTCCAGGCGATCAGCACCGGCCACGTCCGTTCCGTGCTCTCCTCCGCGCCGCTGACCACCGCCCGACTGGCCCCCGCCAAGGCGATCGCCTCCGGCGCCGCGGTGGTCGCCGCCGGCGCCCTGCTGATCCCCACCGGGCAGGCCATCGCGCAGAGCGGGCACCCGGCCGACCACGCCGCCGCGGCCACCGCCGCCACCGGCACCGCCGCCACCACCACCACCGCCGTGCAGGACTTCCGCCTGCCGGTCCAGGCCGAGCAGCCGAGCGAGCAGGCCACGGCGGTCAAGGCCGCGGTCGTCGCCTCGCTGGGCGGCGGCTCCGGGGCGGACGCCCCGGCCCAGACCCAGACCCGGACCCAGGACGAGTCGGCCTCCCGCGGCGAGGAGCGCACCGAGCTGCTGGCCGCCGGGCAGAGCGACGAGCAGCAGGCCGCGGCCCAGGCCGCCGCCGCCCAGGCCACCGCCGAGCAGCAGGCCGCCGCCGAGCAGCAGGCGGCGCAGGCGGCGCAGGCGGCGGCCGAGCAGGCCGCCCAGCAGCAGGCCGCCGAGCAGCAGGCGGCCCAGGCCGCCGCCCAGCAGGCCGCCGCCGCCGCGAAGCCGGCCTGGTCCTCGCCGGCGCCGGGCGCGACGATCAGCAACCCGTACCACAAGACCAACGCGGCGTACGCGGCCGGCTACCACACCGGCACCGACTTCGCGGTCTCGGTCGGCACCCCGGTGCTGGCGGTCGGCGACGCCACCGTGGTGTCCTCCGGCTACGCGGGCGCCTACGGCAACCAGATCGTGCTGAAGCTCTCCGACGGCCGCTTCGCCCAGTACGCGCACCTGTCGCAGCTGGGCGTGAAGGCCGGGCAGCACGTGGGCGCGGGCGACCAGGTCGGCAAGTCCGGCAACACCGGCAACTCGCACGGCCCGCACCTGCACTTCGAGATCCGCACCGCCAACCAGTACGCGAAGGTGATCGACCCGGTCGGCTACCTGAAGCAGCACGGCGCGACCAACTTCTGATCCGCCGCCCGCCGCACCCCGCCGAGCCGTCCGCGCCTACCGCGCGGGCGGCTCGATGCGTGCCGCGACCTCCAGCGCGACCTCCAGGGCCGCGTCCATCGCCTCCTCGACCGAGGGGCCCGGCCGGTCGGGCTCGCACAGGTCCGCCTTGAGCAGGAACATCGCCGAGTGCATGGAGGTCAGCGCCACGGTGGCGCGCAGCCGGTCGCGGAAGGTCGGCTCCGGCCCGTGCAGCAGGCCGATCATCCGGATCATCCGGTCCTTGAACGCCAGCCCGGCCGCGGACTCGCGCAGCGCGGGCTGGTTCTCGTGGAAGAAGCGCAGCAGCGGGGCCCGCTCGCCCATCCCGGCCGCGAAGCGGCGCAGCAGCTCGTCGCGGAGTCCGGGCGACCAGGGCCTGCCCTCGCCGTAGGCGATGGCGTCGTCGAGCGGGGCGGACATCTTCTCCACGATGCCGCGGACGATGTCGTCCTTGGTCTTGAAGTGGTAGTAGAGGGCGGCCTTGGTGACGCCGAGGCGGTCGGCGATCTCCCGCAGCGAGGTCTTCTCGTAGCCGTGCTCGGCGAACAGCTCCAGGGCCACGTCGATGATCCGCGCTCTGGTGTCGCTGCGGGGGCTCTGGGTGGTGGTCATCGCTGGCGGCCTGCCTCTTAAGCGGGGAGCGGACGGGTGTCAAGGTCCGGTTCTCTCGGCATTCTCCCTGCCCAGAGGGTCTGATTCGAAACTGGCTTGACGACCGGCTAGGGAACAACCTACCGTGCCGGACGACGATTAACTAGCCGGTCGTCAAGTAAGTACCGCCGCGGCACCCCGCGGCTCCTGCGCCCCGGGAGAGACGCACCATGACAACCCAGCAGTCCGAGGCGGTTCCGGAGGAGCCGTCGGTCGAACTCGGGAAGCCCGACGAGTTCGAGCAGCGCCCGCACCGCGAAGTCCGCCTGGTGATGGTCGGCCTGGTGATCACCATGCTGCTCGCCATGCTCGACAACCTGATCGTCGGCACCGCGATGCCGACCATCGTCGGCGAACTGAACGGCGCCGAGCACATGTCCTGGGTGGTGACGGCCTACACCCTGGCCACCGCCGCCTCCACCCCGATCTGGGGCAAGGTCGGCGACCTGTACGGCCGCAAGGGCTCGTTCCTGGTCTCGATCGCCATCTTCCTGCTCGGCTCGGCGCTGTCCGGCCTGTCGCAGACCATGGACCAGCTGATCGCCTTCCGGGCCGTCCAGGGCCTGGGCGCCGGCGGTCTGATGGTCGGCGTGATGTCGATCATGGGCGCGCTGGTGCTGCCCCGCGACCGCGGCAAGTACCAGGGCATGTTCGCCGCCGTGATGGCGCTGGCCACCGTCGGCGGCCCGCTGATCGGCGGCTTCATCACCGACCACCTGAGCTGGCGCTGGACGTTCTACGTCAACCTGCCGCTGGGCGCGATCGCGCTGGCCTTCGTCGTCGTCGTGCTGAAGCTGCCCAAGGTCCGCTCCAACGCGAAGATCGACTACTTCGGCGCGGTCCTGCTCACCGTCGGCATCGTCTCGGCCGTGCTGATCACCACCTGGGGCGGCCACGAGTACGCCTGGGGCTCGAAGCAGATCCTCGGCCTGGGCGCGCTCGGCGTGGCCTCGCTGATCGGCTTCTGCTACGTCGAGCAGCGGGTCGCCGAGCCGATCCTGCCGCTCAAGCTGTTCCGCAACCGGAACTTCACCATGGTCTCGATCATCGGCTTCATCGTCGGTTTCTCGATGTTCGGCGCGGTGACCTTCCTGCCCACCTACCAGCAGATCGTCCAGGGCGCCTCGGCGACCAACTCCGGCCTGCTGCTGATGCCGATGATGTTCGGCATGCTGGTGATCTCGCTGGTGGTCGGCCAGGCCATCACCCGGACCGGCAAGTACCGGATCTACCCGATCATCGGCACCGCGGTGATGGCCGGCGGCTCGCTGCTGCTCTCCACCCTCTCGGTGGACACCACCAGCTTCGCCTCCTCCTGCTACATGGTGGTGCTCGGCGCCGGCATGGGCTTCCTGATGCAGGTCACCATGCTGGTCGCGCAGAACAGCGTGGAGATGAAGGACATGGGCGTCGCCTCGTCCTCCGCCACCCTGTTCCGCACCATCGGCGGCTCGTTCGGCGTCGCGCTGTTCGGCACCCTGTACATCAACCAGGTCAACGACTCCGTCAAGGCCCTCCCCCCGGAGACCCTGGCCAAGATGGCGCAGAGCGGCGGCGGCGAGGGCATGTCGGCGATGAACCCGGCCACCCTGAAGCAGCTGCCGGCGAACGTGCTCAACGCCTACCAGCACGGCATCTCCAACGGCATGCACACCGTCTTCCTGTGGGGCACGGTGATCAGCCTGGTCGCCGTCGTCGCCGCGCTGTTCGTGCGCGAGGTCAAGCTCCGCGGCGGCGCGGACGCCGCCGAGGCCAAGGCCGAGGCCGCCCTGGAGGGCGCGCTCTGACGCCCCCCGCGGCCTGAACGCGCGGCGGCCCGGGACCGAGTCGGTCCCGGGCCGCCGCGCGTCGCTGCGCCGCTACTGCGGCAGCCGGTAGGTGCCCGGCCCGACCGGCTCGACCAGGCCGTCGGCGACCAGCCCGTCCAGCGCCCGGGCCCGCTGCACCGCGTCCGGCCACACCACGTCCAACTGGCCCTGCCCGACCAGCCCGTGGGCGTCCCGCAGCACCGCCAGCAGCTTGCCGCGCACCTGCCGGTCGGTGCCCTCGTAGGTCTGCCCGCGGCGCGCCGGGCCCTGGTACGGCGGGCAGCCGGCCCGCTGCCAGGCGCACTCGGTCAGCAGCGGGCAGCCGCCGCACGCGGGGCTGCGGGCGGTGCACACCAGGGCGCCCAGCTCCATCACCGCGACCGCCCAGGTCGCGGCCCGCTCGTCGGTCGCGGGCAGCAGCTCGTGCGCGGTGCGGCGCTCGGCGGCCGTGGTGGCGTTCGCCGGGTACTCGACGCCGGTCACCGCCCGGGCGAACACCCGGCGCACGTTGGTGTCCAGCACCGCGTGCCGCTGCCGGAACGCGAACGAGGCGACCGCCGCCGCCGTGTACTCCCCCACCCCGGGCAGCGCCAGCAGCGCCGCGTGGTCGTCCGGCACCACGCCGCCGTGCCGCTCGGTGATCGCGACGGCCGCGCCGTGCAGCCGCAGCGCGCGGCGCGGGTAGCCGAGCCGGCCCCACATCCGCACCGCCTCGCCGGGCGCGTCGGCGGCCAGCGCGGCGGGCGTGGGCCAGCGCTCCAGCCAGGCCGCGTAGGCGGGCAGCACCCGCTTCACGGGCGTCTGCTGGAGCATGAACTCGCTGACCATCACGGCCCAGGGCGAGGCGTCGGGGGCCCGCCAGGGCAGGTCGCGGGCGTGGGCCTCGTACCAGCCGATGACGGTCGAGTGCAGCGCCTGGAGGGCGCCCGGGGCAAGAGTCGAAGCAGTGGCAACCATGGCCCCACGATCCTGCCACGACCCGGGCCGCAGGCTTAAAGCCCCAGGTCGTCGAGCTCCTTCAGCAGGTCCGCGCGCGGGCTGACCGGCCCGGCCGGGCCGATCGCGGACGGGCCGGACGCACCGGACGCGGCGGATTTCCGGCCCGGGGCGGCACCCGGGGCGGGCAGCGACGGGGCGGCGGGGCCGCCGGGGAGCGCGGCCGCCTGCTTCGGGCGGCGGTCCCGGAAGATCCACGCCCCCGCTAGGCCGCCGACCAGCCCGCCCAGGTGGCCCAGCCAGGACACCCCCGGGGTGCCGGGGACCGCCGTGGTCAGCAGGTAGGCGAAGGAGGCGCCCATCACCAGGCCGATCAGCGAGTCGATCAGGTTCCGGTCGAACAGGCCGCGCAGCACCACGTAGCCGAAGTAGCCGAAGATCACGCCGCTCGCGCCGACGGTCACCGCGTCCCCCCGCTCGAACAGCCACACCGCCATGCCGCTGGTCACCACCAGCAGCACCGTCAGCCCGAGGAACTTGCGCACCCCGCGGTACGCGGCGAGGAACCCGAACACGAACAGCGGGCCCGAATTGCCCTCCAGGTGCTGCCAGTTCAGGTGCAGGAACGGCGCGGTCAGCAGGTACCCGAGGCTGTCCACGTCCCGCGAGCGGATGCCGTGCAGCAGGGCCATCCGCCCGTCCAGCAGCCAGTTCACCAACTGCACCGCCCAGACCAGGCAGAGGAAGCCGAACATGGTGAAGAACGCCCTGCGCGCCTCGGCGATCATCTGTGCCGGGTCGAGGGGCGTGCCGCTGGGGGCGCGGTCGTGCGGGGAGGCCATGAGGGCGACTATAGGGCGACACGACGACGTGTCGAGTCCCTCTTCCGGACCAAATGGCGGATGATGTGAAAGAAGTGGTCCCGGTGCGGTGTTGATGCGTCAACAGGTGCACAAGGTCTCGTAGAGTTTGCGCGTGCCCTCTCTGCGCCAGCCCGTCGGCCCCCTGCCCGCCTCGATCTACTGGCGGCGCCGCGCCGTGTTCCTCGTCGCCCTCGCCGTCGTCCTCCTGGTGGTCGGCTGGCTCGTGTTCGGCGGCGGCGACGGCAAGCAGAAGAAGGACTCCGGGAAGGGGCCGCTGCCCGCGCCCGCCCAGTCGATCACCCCCGGCGCCTCCCCGACCGGCCCCGCGATCACCACCCGCCCCGGCGGCACCGGCGGCGGGGGCAACGGCGGTGGCAGCGGCGGCGGTTCCGGCACCGGCGGGACGGGCTCCGGCGCGGGCGGCGAGATCAGCGTCACCGGCGGCGGCTCCTCCGGCGGCAGCGGCGCCTCCGGCGGCTCCGGCGGGACGGGCTCCGGCGGTGGGACGGGCACCGGCGTCGGCAACTCCCGCCCGGGCGGCGGGGCCTCGCCCGCCGTCAACACCACCGAGGTGATGGCGCTACCGGTCTGCACCACCGCGCAGCTGACCCTCGAACTCGCCCCGGGGCAGAACGCGTACCCGGCGAAGGACAAGCCGAAGCTGGCCCTGACCGTCCGCAACTCCTCCGGGGCGGGCTGCCGGATCAACCTCTCGCACGAGTACTCCTTCCTGACCGTCACCTCCAGCACCAACGAGCGGGTCTGGTCCTCCGCGGACTGCATCACCGAACGCACCGACGCCTGGGCCCAGATCGCCGGCAACAGCGGCGTCACCGAGACCTTCACCTGGGACCGCTCGCGCTCCAAGCCGCAGTGCGCCACCCCCGACCCCACCCCGGCCCAGCCCGGCAACTACCTGGTCCAGGCCGACCTCACCGGCCCGGCGGGCGGCCCGCTCTCCGCCCGCACCTCGCTGCGCCTGGAGGGCTGAGCCCCGGCGCGGCCGCGCGGGCGGGACGGTCAGACGTACCGCTCCAGGATGGAGGACTCGGCCAGCCGGGACAGCCCCTCGCGCACCGAGCGGGCCCGGGTCTCGCCGACGCCCTCCACGGTCTGCAGGTCGTCGATGGACGCGGCGAGCAGCTTCTGGAGGCCGCCGAAGTGGTCGACCAGCCGCTCGATGACGGTGTTGGGCAGCCGCGGCACCTTGGCCAGCAGCCGGTAGCCGCGCGGGGAGACCGCCGAGTCCAGCGACTCGGGGGTGCCGGTGTAGCCGAGCGCCTTGGCCACCGTCTGGAGGTCCAGCAGCTCGGCGTGGGTGAGCGCCTCCAGGTCGGACAGCACCTCGGTGACGGTGCGGCCCTTCTTGGCGGCCCGGTCCGGGAAGTAGTCGCGCACCACCAGCTCGCGCTCGGGCTCGACGCCCGCGATCAGCTCGTCCAGTTGGAGCGAGAGCAGCCGGCCGTCGGTGCCGAGCTCCAGCACGTACCCGGCGATCTCCCCGGCGATCAGCCGGACCATCTCCAGGCGCTGCACCACCGCCGAGACGTCCCGGACGGTGACCAGGTCCTCGATCTCCAGGGCGGACAGCGTGCCGGCCACCTCGTCCAGCCGGAGCTTGTAGCGCTCCAGGGTGGCCAGCGCCTGGTTGGCGCGGGAGAGCACGGTGGTGGAGTCCTCCAGCACCCGGCGGGCGCCGTTGACGTAGATGGCGATCAGCCGCATCGAGTGCGAGACCGCGACCACCGGGTAGCCGGTCTGCCGGTTGACCCGCTCGGCGGTGCGGTGGCGGGTGCCGGTCTCGTCGGTGGGGATGGTGGCGTCCGGCATCAGGTGGACGCCCGCGCGCAGGATCTTGGTGAGGTCCTTGTCGAGGATCACCGCGCCGTCCAGCTTGCACAGCTCGCGCAGCCGGGTGGCGGTGAACTCGACGTCCAGCACGAAACCGCCGGTGCACAGCGCGTCCACGCTCTTGTCGAAACCGAGCACGATCAGGCCGCCGGTGTTGGCCCGGAGCACCCGCTCCAGGCCGTCCCGGAGCGCCGTGCCCGGCGCGATCGCACTGAGGGAGGCCCGCAGCAGGGCCTCCTCGCGGGAGGACTTGTCCGCCCGGTCGATGGCTGCCACGTGACTCCTTGGGCCGACCCGGACCGTGTGCCACGGCGGCCGACGGTCTGTCTGTTGTTGCTGCGAATGATGCCGATGAGCAGGTGAAGTCTAACTGCGTACGGCCGCGGCGGGGCGTGGGTCAGCCCAGTTCGTCCGAGTCGACCGGCTCCCAGCCCGCCATCAGCTCCTCCGGGAAGGCCGGGACGGGGGCCTGGGCGCGGGCCCGGGCGAGCGCCTGGGCGCCCTGCTGCGCGGGCGGCGCCGCGTCCTGCCGGGGCTTCGAACGGGGGCGGCGGCCGGGGATCGCCCGCAGCGCCTCGCCGATGTCGGAGACCTCCACCACCTTCATGCCCGCCGGGACCTTTCCCGGGTCCGGCGGCACCAGGGCGTGCGTGAAGCCGAGCCGGTGCGCCTCGGCGAGCCGGCGCTGCACGCCCGTCACCCGCCGCACCTCGCCCGCCAGGCCGACCTCGCCGATCGCCACCAGGTTGTTGGGCAGCGGCGTGTCGGTCGAGGAGGAGGCCACCGCGAGGGCGATCGCCAGGTCCGCCGAGGGCTCGGTGAGCTTCACGCCGCCGACGGTGGCGGTGTAGATGTCCTGCTTGCCGAGCTTCACCCCGCCGTGCCGCTCGACCACCGCCAGGATCATCGCGATCCGCGGCGACTCCAGGCCCGAGGTGGTGCGCCGGGGCGAGGGGATCTGCGAGTCCACCATCAGCGCCTGCACCTCGGCCACCAGCGGGCGCTTGCCCTCCAGCGTGACGGTCAGGCAGGTGCCCGCGACGGGCTTGTCGCGGCGGGTCAGGAACAGGCCGGACGGGTCGGCCAGGCCGACGATGCCCTCGTCGTGCAGCTCGAAGCAGCCGACCTCGTCGGTCGCCCCGTAGCGGTTCTTCACGCCGCGGATCAGCCGCAGCCGGGCGTGCCGGTCGCCCTCGAAGGAGAGCACCACGTCCACCAGGTGCTCCAGCAGGCGCGGGCCGGCGATCTGGCCGTCCTTGGTGACGTGGCCGACCAGCAGGGTGGCCATGCCGCGCTCCTTGGACACCCGGATCAGCGCGCCCGCCACCTCGCGGACCTGCGCCGGGCCGCCGGGGGCGCCGTCCAGCTCGGCGGAGGCGATGGTCTGCACCGAGTCGAGGACCAGCAGGCCGGGGTTGACCGCGTCGATGTGGCCGAGCACCGCGCCCAGGTCCTGCTCGGCGGCCAGGTAGAGGTGCTCGGAGAGCGCGTTGATCCGGTCGGCGCGCAGCCGGACCTGCCCGGCGGACTCCTCGCCGGTGACGTACAGCGTGCGGTGCCGCTCGCCGGCCGCCTTCGCCGCCACGTCCAGCAGCAGCGTGGACTTGCCGACGCCGGGCTCGCCCGCGAGCAGCACCACCGCGCCCGGCACCAGGCCGCCGCCGAGCACCCGGTCCAGCTCCGGGACGCCGGTGGAGCGGGCGGTGGCGACCTGCCCGTCGACCTGCCCGATCGGCTTGGCGGGCGCGGAGACCGGCCCGGCCGCCGTCGTCCGGATCGGTACCGCGCCGTACTCCTCCACCGTCCCCCACGCGTTGCACTCGGGGCAGCGGCCGACCCACTTGAGCAGCTGGGCGCCGCACTCGGTGCAGCGGTACGAGGAGCGCGGCTTGGCGGTGGTCTTGGTACGGGCAGCCATGCGGGCCACCGTAGCGCCTCGCACCGACAGCGGCCGGACGTCACCCGGACGGCGTCAACCGGGCGAACAAGGGAGCGGTCCTGTTACCCGAAAGAAGGACAAGCGGCCGAAACCCCCCGGGCGACGGGTTTCGGCTGCCTACCGTCGATCCCGTGACCACCGGCCAGCCCCACCCCGTCGACCCGTCCCCCGCCCTGCGGGCGTACGGCGCGTGCGTCGACGGGCTGTTCACCTACTGCCTGTCCGTGCTCTGCGCGCACGACGCCGCCTCGGCCGCCGTCCTGGAGGTCCGCGACCTGGCCCGCCGCCACGGCGACCGGATCGAGGACCCGGCCCTGCTGCGCGCCTGGCTGTACGCGCTGGCCCGGCACCGCTGCCTGGCCCGGCTGGAGGGCGGCGGGCCGGACGGCGCCCCGGCGGGCGGCCCGCCCGGGCCCGGCGCGGGCCGCGAGCGGCGCGAACTCGCCTCGCTGGCCTGGCCGGAGGCGGCCGGCACCGACCCGGAGCAGCGCGAGGCGCTGGAGCTGGCGGTCCGGCACCGGCTGGACGGCGCGGAGGTCGCGGCGGTGCTCGGCCTGAGCACCGGGGCCGCGGCGGCGCTGCTGGACGCGGCGGGTGCCGAAGTCGGCCGCACCAGGACGGCGCTGCTGGTGCTCGGGGTCGGGTCCTGCCCGGAGCTGGCGCAGCTCGGCGGGGTCGGCGCGGAGTCCTGGCGGGGCTGGGTGCTGGGCCCGGCGCTGCGCCGCGAACTGGTGGCGCACCTGGTGGAGTGCCCGACCTGCCGGGGCACCGCGGAGCGGGTCGCCGGGCAGCTCGGGCACGGCCTGGCCGGGCTGCCCGGCCTGCCGCTGCTGGCCGCGCCGGGCGCGCTGCGCCCGGTGTCCGCGCCGACGGCCGGCGGGGCGACGTTCCTGTCCGGCGCGGCGGCGGGGCGGCGGGCCGCGCAGGGCCCGGCGGAGCCGCGGTTCGACCAGCGCGGCTTCCCCCGGCACCGGATGCCGTCGGTGCCGCGCGGCGCGGCGGTGCGCCAGCGGGTGGTCACCACGGGCGTGCTGGCGGCGGTGCTGGCCGCGCCGGTGGTGGCGCTGTGGAGCGCGCACCGGGACGGCGGGGAGGACCACGCCTCGGCGGTGTCCTCGGTGCGGGTGGACGCCACCGCCGGGCCCGGGCACCGGGTGCCGGTGCCGGAGCCGACCGCGGTCGCCGCGGCGGCGCTGCCGCCGGCCGTCTCGGTGGGGTCGCTGGAGCTGGCGGGGGCGATCGCAGAAACGTCCCTGCCGACCCTGCAGGGACCGGCCGTCGCGGTGCCCTCGGCCGGGTCCGCCCCGCTCTCCAGCCCCGCGCTGACCGCCGCGCCCGCCCCGGCGGCGTCCGCCGCCCGGCTGGCCGTGGCGGCCGGCGAGTACGGCAACCGCACGGTGCTGACCCTGACCAACACCGGCGACGCCCCGCTGTCCTGGCACGCCGTGCTGGACGTGGACTGGCTGCGGCTGAGCCGGGACGCCGGCACCCTGGCCCCCGGCCAGCGGATCACCGTGACCGTCACGGTCGACGAGTCGCGCGCCCCGCAGACCCGCTGGACCGCACACCTGGCGCTGCCGCCCTCCACCGCCGTGGTCACCCTGGAGGGCGGCACCGACCACCGCGGCCTGCCCTCCCCCGGCGGCCCCTCGCCGTCCGCGGGCGGCTCCGACTCCCCCGCCCCGCCGAGCCCGTCGCCGTCCGGCTCCTCCTCCGCGCCCGGCTCGCCGTCCGCCTCGGCGTCGGCGTCCCCGTCGCCGTCCGCTCCCCCGTCGTCCCCGTCGTCCCCGGCCTCGCCGTCTGCGCCGTCGTCGCCGTCGCCGTCGTCCGGGAGCCCGTCCGACCCGGGTTCCGGCTCCCCCGCCGCCTCGCCGTCCGGGTCGCCCGCGCCCTGACCGGGTGCCGCCTCCTCCGGCGCGTCGGAGGAGGCGGGCCGGGCGTCCGCGTCCCGCGGGTCAGCGCAGCCGGATGGCCGGCAGCCGGTAGCTGCCGTCGAGCACCGCGTCCTGCGGCTGGTACATCCGCACCATCGGCCGGAAGCCGCCCTCGGGCGCGGGCAGCCAGTTCGCGAGCTCGTCCTGGTCGGTGGGGGGTTCGTGCTGGAGGTGGAGGGTCAGCGAGCCGTCCTCGCCGTACACCAGGCCGGGCGTGCGGTCGCCGATCGAGTACCGGTCGATCGGGTTGGGGACCAGCCGGTACTCCGGGGTGCCGTACATCGTCACCGACCAGAACGCGCCCACCGGCGGGGGCTGCTCGAAGCGCAGGGTGTACGCGTGCGCGCCGGTCAGCGGGACGCCGTCGGCGTCGTTGTGGGTGGTGGCGTACACCGCCTCGTAGGCGTGGTTGCCCCACAGGCCGGCCCGGGCGGCGACCGCGCGGGTCAGGTACGCGGCCCGGCGGTCGGCGATCCTCCACTGCGGCTCGTCGCGGGTGCCGGGGCCGAGGTGGTCCAGGTTGTAGTCGAACAGGTGCAGGTTGGCGGACCACTCGCCGGTCGGGTCGCCGGCCCCGGCGGTCGCCGCCTCCACCCGCTCGCGGCCGGCGGCCAGGCCCTTGGCGAGCGCCGCCGTCCACTCGGCCGGGCCGTCCAGGTAGGGCGAGCGGCCCCGGTCGAGCAGCCCGATCGGGGCGAAGCGCTGCTGGAAGGCGACGTCGGCGGCGGCGGGCGGGAAGGCCGCCATCCAGCGCCGCAGCCGCTCCAGGAAGAGCAGCTCGGCCGGGACGTCCGCGTCCGGCTCCGGCAGCCCGGCCGGGGTGCCGGAGCCGTCCTCCAGCGGGGTGAGGGTGAGCTGCCGCTGGAGGTCCCGGACCCGGTCGAGGTCGTCCGGCCCGGCGCAGGAGTTGCGGCCGGCGATCACCGCGACCGTGGTCGGCGCGACGATCACCGGCACGTCCGGCGGCGGCTCGCCCTGCCAGCCGGGCGGAGCGATCAGCCAGGTCTGCTCGGCGGTGCCGGACGAACGGCGGCCCACGTAGGCGAAGTTGTTCGTCCAGGCGTCGACGAACTGGAGCACGTCGTACGCGCCGCCGGTGTCCGGGACGTGCAGCAGCAGCGGACCGGCGGAGAGGTCCAGCGGCGCGTTCGAGTACAGCGTGTCGTTGTTCACCGACACGAAGTCCGTGGTGGCGTCGGCGAGTCGGGTGGAGTGGCCGAAGGTGTTCCAGGGGGTCGGGCCGACCGAGCCGAATCCCCGGCGGACGAGGGTGTCCACGGCGGTCAGGTCGGCCACCAGCGGGGAGCCGTACACGAAGGCCTCGGCGGCCAGCATCTCGGGCGTGGCGTCAGCCATGCGAACGTCCTTGTCTGCTCGGTGACTTCGTCGGAGGGCCGGAGCGGGGCTCGCCGGGTTCCCCCTCTCGCCCGCCCTCCTCCCCCCAGAAAGGGAACATTCCGACATACCGGTACACCGGGATGCTATGCGCTCCCCTCCGGTCCGGCACGCCGGGAAGCCGACGGCCCGTCAGCCGGTCCGCGGTCTGCCCCCGGCAGAACCGCTCCGCTCCCGGTGAACGCGGCGCATGGACCGGGCCCGGCCCGGAGACCCTCGGAGGCATGGACATCCTTCTGCTCGGCGGCTCCGCGTTCCTCGGCCGCGCCTACGCCGCGGCGGCGCTCGCCCGCGGCCACCGCGTCACCACCTTCAACCGCGGCGTCAGCCGGGCCGACCCGCCCGGCGTCGAGGCCGTCCACGGCGACCGCACCGACCTCGCCGACCTGCACCGCCTGGTCGGCGGCCGCCGGTGGGACGCCGTCGTCGACACCTCCGGCCAGCAGCCGCACGACGTGGCCACCGCCGCCCGGCTGCTCAGCGGCCGGGCCGGGCACTACGGCTTCGTCTCCTCGGTCCACGCCTTCGCCGACTGGCCCGCCCGTCCCGTCGACGCCGACTCCGCCACCCTCGACTGCCCCGGCGACCTCCCGCCCGACCAGCCCTTCGCCAACGCGCTCAAGGCCGGCTGCGAGCGCGCCCTGCGGGACACCTTCGACGGACCGGCCGCGATCCTCAACTGCGGCCTGCTGATCGGCCCGCACGAGCCCATCGGCCGGCTGCCCTGGTGGCTCGACCGGATCGCCCGCGGCGGCCCCGTCCTGGCCCCCGGCGCCCCCGACCGCCCGATCAGCCTGATCGACGCCCGCGACTTCGCCGCCTTCGGCCTCGACCTGGCCGAGCGGCGGGCGGCCGGCCGCTACCTCACCACCGCGCCGATCGGCTCGGCCACCACCGGCGAACTCCTCGCCGCGTGCCGCACCGCGACCGGCTCAGACGCCGAGTTCGCCTGGACCCCGGACGACGAGTTGCTCGCCGCCGGGGTCTCCCCGTGGACCGAGCTCCCGCTCTGGGCCCCCGCCACCGAGGGCTGGCACGGCACCTGGCGGGCCGACCCCGCCACCGCCCTCGCCGCGGGCCTGCGGGTGCGCCCGCTGCTCGACACCGTCACCGACACCTGGGCCTGGCTGGAGTCCGGCGGTCGCGCGGAGGTCTCCTACCGGCAGCTGGACACCCCGCTGGGGATCGACCCGGCGAAGGAGCGGGAACTGCTGGGGCGCGCCTGAGCGTCGCCCGCCTCACCACGGCACCGGCGCGCCGTGCCGGTCCAGGAAGCGCAGCCCGGGCGTCCCGGCCTGCGCCTCCAGGACGTCGACCACCGCGGGGACGCTCCGCCGGGGGTCGAGCGGCGCGTCGGGGCCGCCCAGCCGGGTGCGGTTGTGGCCGGGGTCGATCAGCAGCTTGGTGTGGCCGTCGTCGGCGTGCCGGGTCGCGTAGCTGCGCATCAGCTGGTTCAGCGCCGCCTTGCTGGCCTTGTACAGCTCGTAGCCGCCCTCGGTGTTGAGCGAGACGCTGCCCTGCTCGGAGGACATCACGGCGACCGTGCCGCCCGGGACGACCAGCCCGCGCAGGGCGGCCAGGACCCGCAGCGGGGCCAGCGCGTTGACGGTCATCACCTCGGTGAACACCTCGGTGGGGACCTCGTCGATCGGCCGGTCCCCCCGGTCGATCGCCGCGTTGACGAAGAGCAGGTCGAGCGGGCGGCCCGCCAGGCGCCCGCGCAGGGCGGCGAGGGCGGCGGCGTCGGTGACCTCCAGGGTCTCCACCGCGAGCCGGCCGCCGGCGGCCCGGACGGCGGCCGGGAGCCCGCCGCGGTCCGCGCGGGCGGTGGCCACCACCTGCCAGCCGCGGCGGGCGAGTTCCTCGGCCAGGACCAGTCCGAGGCCGCGGGAGGCACCGACCACGAGGGCGCGGCGGGGCGGCGGGGCCGGGTGGGTCATCGGGTCTCCTCGGGGAGCGGCGCGGGGGCCCGCGCGGTCGCTCCCTAGTCTAGACGCAACGTCGCGTCTAGACACAACGCCGCGTCCGGGCAGGGCGGGTTCCGGCCGCTAGGCCCTGTCCGGTCGATCTTGCCGGATCAGCGCGCGGCGTCGGGCGCCCGGCTGGGAGTGCCGGCGGAACGCCCTCGTACTGGGTGTACTCGGGTGTTTCGCCGGTGCTTCCAGCCGGGATGCCCGGCGTCGCGCGCCCGGCAAGATCGACCGGACAGGGCCTAGGGTGGCGGGCATGTCCGCCACCAGCACCCCGCCGACCCCGCCGACCCCGGAGCCCCCGGCCCCCCGGGCGCGCTCCGGCAACCGGCGCGACGAGGCCGCCCGGCTGGCCGTGCTGCACGCCGCCGACGACCTGCTCGCCGAACAGGGCTTCGCCGCGCTGACCGTGGAGGCGATCGCCCGGCGGGCCGGGGTCGCCAAGCAGACCATCTACCGCTGGTGGCCCTCCAAGGTGGAGATCCTGCTCGACACCCTGATCGAGGACAGCGCCAAGACGCTCCCCGTCCCCGCCGACCGGCCCACCGCCGCGGCCGTCCGCGGCTACCTGCACGACTTCGCCCGGTTCCTCGACCGGGACCCGGCCGGCAAGGTGCTGCTCACCCTGCTCGCCCAGGCGCAGCACGACCCCGGCACCGCGGCGTCCCTGCACCGGCGCCACCTCGCACCGCGCCGCGAGCAGGAGCGCGCCTGGCTGGCCGCCGCGGTGGACGCCGGGGAACTCGCCCCGGCGCTCGGCCTCGACGCGGCCCTGGACGCGCTGACCGGCCCGCTGGTGTACGCCGCGATGACGGGGGCGCCCGCCCGCCCCGAACTGGTCGACACCCTGGTCGACCGGCTGCTCGCGCCGCGCGGGTGAACGCGCCGCGCGGGTGAACGCGCCGCCGCCCGGGTGGTGGCGGGTGCGCTCAGTACGCCCGGCGGGTGACGAGTTCGGCGAGGGCGAGCAGGTCGTCGGCGCGGGAGGGGTCGGGGACGGCGGTGGCGAGGTGGGCGATGGCGGCGGCCATCCGCTCGCAGCTCTCCGCCTGGGCCCAGGCCCGGCCGCCGGCCCGGTCGACCGCGTCGGCGGCGGCGGCGAGTTCGGCGGGGCTGAGCGGGCGGCCGGTGGCGTAGAGCGCGGCGAGTTCCGCGCCGGCGGGGGTGCCGGAGGAGAGGGCGTGCACCACCGGGAGGGACTTCTTGCGGGCGGCGAGGTCGGCGCCGACCGGCTTGCCGGTGACCGCGGGGTCGCCCCAGATGCCGATCAGGTCGTCGATCAGCTGGAAGGCCAGCCCGATCTCGCGACCGAAGGCGTCCATCGCGTCGGCGGTCCCGGCGTCCGCGCCCGCGTACAGCGCGCCGAGCGCGCAGGCGCAGCCGAGCAGGGCGCCGGTCTTGCCCTCGGCCATGCCGAGGCACTCGGCGAGGGTGACGTCGGCGCGCTGCTCGAAGGAGCAGTCGGCCTGCTGGCCGGCGCAGAGTTCGACCACGCAGTTGGCGAGGCGGCGGACCGACGCGGCGGCGGCCGGGTGCGGGTCCTCGGCGAGCACCCGCAGGGCCAGCGAGTGCATGGCGTCGCCGGCCAGGATGGCGCCGGTGGTGCCGAACACCCGCCAGGCGGTGGGGCGGTGGCGGCGGGTGTGGTCGCGGTCGAGAACGTCGTCGTGCAGCAGGGTGAAGTTGTGCACCAGCTCGACGGCGGTGGCGGCGCGGACCGCGTCCTGCGGGCGGCCGCCGACCGCGGTGGTCGCGGCGAGGACCAGCGCCGGGCGGATCGCCTTGCCGGTGCCGGCCGCGCCGGGGCTGCCGTCGGCCTCCAACCAGCCCAGGTGGTAGCCGGAGATCCGCCGCATGGACTCGGGCAGGGTGTCGACGGCGGCGCGCAGCGCGGGGCCGACGGTGCCGCGGGCCCGGTCGAGCAGGGCCAGCGCCTCGGCGGTGTCCCGGCCCCCGTCGGTGGCGGCGGCCCCGTGCTGGTCGCGTTCGGGCACGGTGATGGCCATGGTGAAGTCCTCCCCCTCGGCCGGCCCCGGCTGCGGGGCGGCAGGAATGCGCGCTGACGGGCGGTCAGGCGGTGGAAGGGGCGGGCCCAGGACGGTGGGCCCGCCCGGGTGGTCAGCGCCGGTGGTCGACGTCCACGTTCTCCAGGACGCCGATCGCGTCGGGGACGAGGATCGCGGCCGAGTAGTAGGCGCTGACCAGGTAGGAGACGACCGCCTTCTCGTCGATGCCCATGAAGCGGACGTTCAGGCCCGGCTCGACCTGGTCCGGGAGGGTGCCGGGGCGCAGGCCGACCACGCCCTGGTTGTCCTCGCCGACGCGCATCGCCAGGATCGAGGTGGTGCCGTCGACCACCGGGATCTTGGTGCAGGTGAGGATCGGGACGCCGCGCCAGCTGGGCACCGTCCGGCCCTCGAACCGGATCGCCTCGGGGTACAGGCCGCGGCTGTTGCACTCCCGGCCGAAGGCGGCGATCGCCTTGGGGTGGGCGAGGTAGAACTTGGTGCTGCGCCGGCGGCAGAGCAGTTCGTCCAGGTCGTCGGGGGTGGGCGGGCCGGAGTGGGTCTGGATGCGCTGGCCGTACTCGGCGTTGGCCAGCAGGCCGAACTCCGGGTTGTTGACCAGCTCGTGCTCCTGCCGCTCGCGCAGCGCCTCGACGGTCAGCCGGAGCTGGTGCTCGGTCTGGTCCATCGGCTGGTTGTAGAGGTCGGCGACCCGGCTGTGCACCCGCAGCACCGTCTGGGCGACGCTCAACTCGTACTCGCGCGGGGCGGGTTCGTAGTCGACGAAGGCGGTGGGCAGCTCGAACTCGCCCTCGTGCCCGGCCGACATGCCGATCGCGGCCTCGCCCTTGTGGGTCTGCGGGAGCTGCGCGTCGGCGAGGAAGGCGAGGATCTGGTCGCGCAGCGCCGGGGAGCGGTCGGCGAGTTCCTGGAAGGCGGGCCAGGGGAGCACCATCGCGGTGCCGGCGGTGGTGGCCCGGACGCTGTAGGGCCAGCGGCGGTCGGCGACGGTGAGCGCCTCGTCGCCGAGGTGGTCGCCGTCGGCGAAGGTGCCCAGCACGGTGGGGTCGCCGTACTTGCCGGTGCCGAGCTTGTCGACCTTGCCGTGCGCGATCAGGTAGACCTGGTCGATCTCGCCGCCCTGCTCGACCAGCACCTCGCCCGCGGCGAAGTCGCGCTGGACGAAGCGGCCGGCCAGCTCGGTGAGCAGCGCGTCGTCCGCGAAGCCGCGCAGCACCGGGACCTCGCGCAGGGTGGGCGGGACGACCGAGACCCGGCGGCCGTCCTGCACGAAGCCCACCCGGCCGCGGCCGACCGCGTACGACAGCCGCCGGTTGACCCGGTAGGTGCCGCCGGAGACCTCGACCCAGGGCAGGGCGCGCAGCAGCCAGCGGTTGCTGATCTCCTGCATCTGCGGGGCCGACTTGGTGGTCGACGCGAGGTTCTTGGCCGCCGCCACCGAGAGGCTGCTCCGCTGCTCCGCCCGGGGAATTTCGGTGGTGGTTTCGGTCGTCATTTCCGCGGGGCCCCTAGATCGTGTCGACGGCACGTTGCGGCAACCATGCTGACGGCCGTTCAGGTGAGGCGGCAATCACTCGTGGGGGTGATTCGGGTACGCGGGCACGGCGGGCGCGACCAGCGCGCCGGGCCGGTCGGCGGGCGGTCCGGGCCCGCTCCGGGGGCCTTTTCCGGGCGCTCCCGCGGGCCCTCGTTCCGGGCGTCCGCGCTGCTCACCGGCCCCCTGTTCGAATCCGCCCGGAACAGCGCTAAGGTGGCCCCCTCACCGCGTGGTGACCGCCGCCGCAGCGCAGGCGAACCGGTCGGTGACCTCCCATCGGCACGCCCTTCTCCAGGGAGACCCCTCGTGACCGCGCCCGTCCGCGTCTGGCTGAACCGCACCTACGCCGAGAACGTCTTCTTCATCGACCTGCTGCGGGCCGCGCCGCGACCGGTGCACGTCCTGGCCACCCACGTCGACCCCGACTCCCCGGTGCTCGCCGCCGCCGATCTCGGCGCCCTGGAACCCGACGGGCTGAGCGCCGAAGGGTACGTGGAATTCGCGCTGGAATTCTGCGCCCGGCACGACGTGGACGTGTTCCTGCCGCGGCTGCACCAGTTGGCGATATCGCTGCGCCGCCGCGACTTCGAGGCGCTGGGCACCGCGCTGGTCTGCCCGCCCGCCCCGGCGATCTCGCTGTTCACCAGCAAGGCCGACGGCTACCGGGCGCTGGACGCGGCCGGGCTGCCCACCCCGCTGTGGCGGCAGGCCGACACCGCCGCCGACCTGCTCGCCGCCGTCGAGGAGATCGAGGCGACCGGGATGACGGCCTGCCTGAAGCCGGCCAGCGGCGCGGGCGGCGAGGGCTTCCGGGTCCTGACCCGCGAGCCGTTCCACCTCGGGCGGCTCTCCGGGTACGTGGACACCCGGGTCCAACTCGACCAGGTGCTGGGCGCGTTGGAGCGGTCCGCGGCCCCGGCCGAGCTGCTGGTGATGCCGTACCTGGACGGCCCCGAGGTGTCCGTCGACTGCCTGGCCGAGCAGGGCGGCCGGGTGCTGGCCGCGGTCGGCCGCACCAAGCAGGGCCGCCGCCGCGGCTTCACCGTCGACCCGGCCTACCTGGGCCCGGCCCGCCGCCTGGTCGAGGAGTTCGGCGTCGGCCACCTGTCGAACGTGCAGTTCCGGCACGAGCGGGGCACCGGCCGCCCGGTGGTCCTGGACGTCAACACCCGCCCGTCCGGCGGCCTGCACCAGCTGCGCCTGTGCGGGCTCAACCTGCCCGCCGCGGCCGTCGAACTCGCCCTGGGCAACCGGCCGTCGCTGCCCGCGGCGGAGGAGCTGACGCTCGGCGACTACACCCTGGTCTCCACCATCCAGGCGGTGCTGCCCCGGCAGGCGGCGGCGCCCGCGCTGGAGCGGATCGGCGGTGTCGGCGGTATCGGTGGGGGTGTCGGCGTCGGCGGCATCGGGGGCGGCGTCAGCGGCGTCGGCGGTCTCGGCGCGCGGCTGCTGCCCGCGGCGGGTTAGGCCCTGTCCGGTCGATCTTGTCGGATCGGCGCGCGGCGTCGGGCGCCCGGCTGGGAGTGCCGGCGGAACGCCCTCGTACTGGGTGTACTCGGGTGTTTCGCCGGTGCTTCCGAGGGGCACCTCCCAGCCCCCCTTGGGGCTGGGGGAGGGATGCCCGGCGTCGCGCGCCCGGCAAGATCGGCCGGACAGGGCCTAAAGCTCCGGCCCGGACCAGTCCAGGGTCGGCGGGAGCACGCCCTCCAGGGTGAGCAGCCAGCGCTTGGTCTCCACGCCGTGCCACGCCCCGCCGAAGCCGCCGAGCCCGTCGGCGGCCACCACCCGGTGGCAGGGCACCAGCAGCGGCAGCGGGTTGGCCCCCATCATCTGCCCGACCGTCCGGGCCGGGACGCCCGGCTCGGTCGGCTCGGTGAACACCCCGCTGCGGGTGGCGAGTTCGCCGTAGGTGACGGTCCGCCCCCAGCCGACGTCGGTCCACAGGCGGCGCAGCACGGTCAGGTGCGGGCCGGAGGCCAGCCGCCAGTCGATCGGCAGCTCCAGTTCGCGCCGCGCGCCGGCGAAGTACTCGCCGACCCGGGCCCGTACCGTCGCGGCCTTCCGCCCGTCGGCGCACTCCGGCACCGGACTGTCGCAGACGTAGCTGGCGGCGGCCACTCCCCGGTCGGTCACCGCGAACCGCATCGGCCCGCTCGGCAGCGGGGTCGGGACGGTCACCCAGGAGAGTTCCATCCCGCCACTGTAGGGCGCGCCGGGGCCCGGCCGGGCCGTGCTCAGAGGTGGTCGCGGAGGTGGCCCGCGAGGGTGCGGGACCAGGTGGCCAGGGCGGCGCGGTCGGGGGCCTCGCCGCCGCCGAGGGCGGCGAGCTGTTCGGTGGAGAGGCGTCCGCTCGCGGCCAGCGCGGAGAGGCCGGCGAGCAGGGACGAGAGCCGTGCGGCGTCGTCGTGGCCGAGCATCACGAGGGTGTCGGTGTGGCCGATGGTCATGGAGCCGGGCATCGCGTCCTCCTCGGTCGTTCCTTCCGTCCACCGTACGGCCGTGGGGAGGGTGCTCGCCCGTTCGGGCCACTCCGATGGCCGAGGGGCCGGTCGGCGGCGGACGGTCGGAGGACGCGTGCCCGCCGGACGGGAGCAGCCGGACGGGAGCAGCCGGACGAGAGCAGGGAGTGCAGATGCCAGCACAGGCCGCCGGTTCCGCCGCCCCGCCGCCCGGTCTGCGCGAGCTGCTCCGCAGCCCCGGGTACGGGCGGCTGCTGCTGGTGTCGGCGCTGGTCGGGGTGCCGGTCTCGCTGGCGGCGTTCGGGTTCGTCGGCCTGGAGCACGCCTTGCAGCACTGGGTGTGGGAGTCGCTGCCGCGGAAGCTGGGCCACGCGCGCGCGCCCTGGTGGTGGCCGCTGCCCGCGCTGGCGCTGGCCGGTCTGCTGCTGGCGCCGATCGTGACCCGGATGCCGGGGCGCGGCGGGCACACGCCGGTGCTGGGGCTGGGCGGGCCGCCGACGCTGCCGGTGGAGGTGCCGTCGGTGGTGCTGGCGGCGCTGGCGGCGCTGCCGCTGGGCGCGGTGCTCGGCCCGGAGGCGCCGCTGATGGCGCTGGGCAGCGGGCTGGCGCTGCTGACGGTGAGCGCGGCGAAGCGGGCGGCCAGTCCGCTGCTCGGGCCGATGCTGGGGGCGGCCGGGTCGACGGCGGCGATCGCGACGATCTTCGGGAGTCCGCTGGTCGCGGCGGTGATGATGATCGAGGCGGCGGGCCTGGGCGGGGCGCAGCTGACGATGCTGCTGCTGCCGTGCCTGCTGGCGTCGGGGGTGGGGGCGCTGGTGTTCACCGGGTTCGGGCACTGGACGGGGCTGTCGATCGGCGCGCTGAGCCTGCCGTCGGTGCCGAGGGCGGGGCTGCCGGACGCGGGGGACTTCCTGTGGGGGGTGCCGCTGGCGGTGGTGATCGCGGTGGTGCTGGTCGCGGGGCAGACCCTGGGGCACCGCTCCGCCGCGTTCACGGCGCACCGGACGGCGGTCCGCACGGTGCTGTGCGCGGTGCTGGTGGGCGGGTGCGTCGCCGGGTACGCGCTGGTGACGGGGCGGTCGCCGGAGGAGGCGGCGCTGTCCGGGCAGGCGACGCTGGGGCAGCTGGCCGCGGACCCGCACGGCTGGCCGGTGGGGGCGCTGCTGGCGCTGGTGCTGTTCAAGGGGCTGGGCTGGGGCGTGGCGCTGGGGTCGCTGCGCGGCGGCCCGATCTTCCCGGCGGTGCTGCTGGGCGCGGCGCTCGGGGTGGCGGCGGGCGGCCTGCCGGGCCTGGGCACCGAGGCGGGGCTGGCGGCCGGGCTGGCGGCGGGCAGCGCGGCGGTGACCCGGCTGCCGGTGACCAGCACGGTGCTGGCGGCGGCCCTGCTGGGCGACCAGGCGACGGACTCGATGCCGCTGCTGATCGTCGCGGCGGTGGTGGCGTTCCTGACCGCGACGTTCGTCCACCGGGTGGCCGCGCCGGGGCCGGACGCGGGGCGGGGCGCGGGGCCGGACGCGGGCGCGGGGGCCGGGCCGGAGCCGGGCGCGGGGGCCGGGCCGGAGCCGGGCCGCCCGGCGCCCGCCGGGCCGGTTCAGTAGGAGATGCAGGCGCTGCGCAGTTCGGTGTAGAAGTCCCAGACCTGCGGCGAGCACTCGGCCGGGCCGTACTGGGACTCCTTGGCGCCGATGTGCGGCATGTGCGGGTAGGCGCCGACGCCCGGGCGGTTGACGTGGAGCATGCCGACGTCGATCCGGTCGAGGGCGTCGAGGGCCAGGGAGGTGTCGCGGGTGAAGACGGCGGCGGCCATGCCGTAGCGGACCCCGTTGACGATCCGCAGGCCGTCCTCGGGGCCGTCGCAGGTGATCACCGAGAGGACCGGGCCGAAGATCTCCTCCTGGGCGACGTGGCTGTCCGGGCGGACCAGGTCCAGCACGGTCGGGGCCATGAAGTAGCCGTCCGGCAGGCCCTCGGTGAGCCGGCCGCCGCCGGTGACCACGGTGGCGCCGTCCGCGGTGGCGCGCCGGACGCCCTCCAGGCAGGCGTGCAGGCGTTCGGCGCTGACCACCGGCCCGAGCCGGGCGTCCGGGTCCGTGCCGGGGCCCACCCGCAGGGCCTCGGCGCGGGCGGCGAGGCGGCGGACCAGTGCGTCGTGGACGGCGCGGTCGACGACCACCCGGCTGGTCGCGGAGCAGCGCTGCCCGGCCTGGCCGAAGGCGCCGGCCACGATCGCGTCGGCGGCCCGGTCGAGGTCGGCGTCGGCGAGCACCAGGGCGGCGTTCTTGCCGCCCATCTCCAGCTGGGTGCGCAGGAAGCGCGGGGCACCCGCGACGTGGATGGCCCGGCCGACCTCGACCGAGCCGGTGAAGGAGACGCCGGCCACGTCGGGGTGGTCGACCAGGGCCTCGCCGACCTCGCGCCCGCCGTGCACGAGGTTCAGCACGCCGTGCCCGGCCCCGGCCTCGACGAAGCAGTCCACCAGCAGGGTCGCGGTGAGCGGCGTCAGCGGGGAGGGCTTGAGGACGGCGGTGCAGCCGGACAGCAGGGCGGGGGCGACCTTCCAGGCCGGGATGGCCAGCGGGAAGTTCCACGGGGTGATCAGGGCGACCACCCCGATCGGGTCGCGCCTGGTCAGCGCCAGGGTCCGCGGGTCGTCCGCGGGCAGGGTGGCGCCGCCCAGGCGGCGGCCCTCGCCGGCCGTGAACTCCAGCAGCGCGACGGTGCGGTCCACCTCGCCCAGCGCCTCGTGCGGGAGCTTGCCCTGCTCGCGGGTGATCGCCGCGGCGAACTCGGCGCGCCGCTCGGCCACCAGCCGGGCCGCCCGCAGCACCACCTCGCCCCGCCGGACCGGTCCGAGCGAGCGCCAGGCCGCGAGCGCCGCCCGGGCGGCGGCGACCGCCGCGAGCGCGTCGGCCGCGGCGGAGTCGGCGCTGCGGCTGACGGTCTCGGCGAGGTCGCCGGGGTTGCGGTTGTCCCGGCTGCGGCCCGAGGCGGCGCCGCACCACCGGCCGGCGACGTGGTTGCGGGCTTCGGCGAGGCGGGGGCCGGCGGTCAGGCGGGGCTCCATCGTGATCCCTTCGTGGGCGGGGCGAGGCGGGGCGGGCGGCTCGGTCAGCCGAGGGCGGCGTACTGGGCGGTCAGCGCGTCGTGCCGCTCCTGGCGGGCGAGCAGCGCGTCCACGTTCTGCAGGGCGAAGACGTCCTTGAGGGTGGCGATGGACCCCTCCACGGCGTGGGTCGAGCCGGCCGCGCCGATCTGGCCGAGCACGTCGCGCATGGCGCTGATCGCCGCGCGCAGCCCCTGGTTGGCGTAGATCACGCCGCCGAACCGGCGCTCGGTCAGCTCGGCCGCGGTGACCTGCGGGTAGGTGGTCGGGACGACGATGACCGGGAGCGCGCCGGTGTAGGCCGCGCGGAAGGCGAAGACCTCCTCGGGGGTGGAGAGCTTGGAGTGGATCAGCAGCGCGTCCGCGCCGGCCGCCTCGTACACCGTGGCGCGGCGCAGCGCCTCGTCCAGGCCGGCGCCCGCGATGAACGCCTCGATCCGGGCGACCACCACGAAGTCCTCGCCGGTGCGGGCCTCCTTGGCGGCGGTGATCTTCGCGGCGAAGTCGCCGATCGGGGCGAGGTCCTGGTGGCCCTCGACGAAGCTGTTGAGCTTGGGGAACTGCTTGTCCTCGATGCAGACGCCGGCCAGGCCGCGAGCCTGGTACGAGCGGACCATGTGGGCGACGTTGCCGACGCCGCCGAAGCCGGAGTCGCAGTCGGCCAGCACCGGGACGTCCACCGCGTCGGCGATCTGGGCGGCGGCCTCCAGGCACTCGGACATGGACAGCACGTTGGCGTCCGGCAGGGCGCGGCTGGCGGAGATCTCCAGGCCGCTGGCCCAGATCGCCTCGAAGCCGGCGTCCTGGCCGAGCTTGGCGCTCAGTGCGCTGTGCGCACCCACCAGGCGGATGACCTCGGAACCGTTCAGGCCGTCGCGCAGGGTACGGCTCTTGGACATGGGGGGCTCCTTCAGGGGGCGGGACGAAGTGGGGGAACGGTGGGGCGGGGTCAGGACGCGGGCTGCAGCGCGTCCGGACGGTTGAGGGCGCGGTGGACCCGCGCGACGATCTCCTGCGGGGTGTGCGTCACCCGGCGCCCGGGGCCGTCGGCGCGGGGGCCGGTCAGGGCGTGCAGCAGGACCGGGCCGGCCGGGAGCCGGGCCGCGCGCAGTTCGGCGGCGGTGGCGACCCGGACGGCGGCCCGGTAGCCGGCCGCCAGCGCCAGCGCGCCGAAGTCGGTGCGCCGGACGGTGAGTTGGCCGCCGGTGCTCTCGTGCATGCCGTTGTCGACCACCACGTGCAGCAGCTCGGTGCCGGACGCGGCGACCAGCGGGAGCACGCCGAGGTTCATCAGCAGCGAGCCGTCGCCGTCCAGGGCGATGACGGTGCGGCCGGGGCGGGCCAGCGCGATGCCGAGGGCGACCGGGGCGGCCATGCCCATCGAGCCGACCAGGTAGAAGTTCTCCGGCCGGTCGGCCGCGTTGAACAGCTCCCGGCTGGTGAACCCGCAGGTGGAGACCACGACGGCGTCCGGGTGGCGGTCGAGCAGCTCGCCGATCACCTCGGTGAGGCTCAGCGCGGGCCCGGGGGTGAGCAGGTGGTCGGTCATCAGATCCCTTCCCGGACGACGAGCACGCCGCAGCGCTGCTCCCGCTTCATCTGGTCGATCACCCGGGCCACCGACCCGGCCGGGTCGGCCGGGTCGAGGAGGGTGTGGGGGAACGTGAACAGGTCGAGCAGCGCGAGGAGTTCGGCGCCGATCACGTCGTGCTCGACCGCGTCGTTGCCGTCGTGGCCGCGCCAGCTGACCACGAGCAGCACCGGCACGTCGTAGATCAGGTTGAACGAGGTGAGCACGTTCAGGCAGTAGCCGAGCCCGGAGTTCTGCATCAGGACCACGGCCTGCTCGCCGGCGACCACCGCGCCCGAGGCGACGCCGACGGCGCTGTCCTCGCGGGGGGCGGGCAGGTAGCGCAGGGCGGCCAGCCGCGGGTCGTCGCCGGGCTCCTCCAGCAGCCGGAACGCGCCGTTCAGCAGGCTGCAGGGGACGCCGGTGGCCAGCGTGTAGCCGTGGTCGACCAGGCTGTGCAGCAGGTCGCGGGCGGTGGTGCCGCCCACGCTGGACGTGTGCATGTTGACCTTCCGTCGGTCGGTTCGGGGGTGGGGGCGGCCGGGCTCAGCCGAGCGGGGCGTACTCGGCCCGATGGGCGGCCAGCACCCGTTCGGCGAGCTCGGCGCAGTGCGCCGGGTCCTCGCCGGCCAGCAGGAACGTCAGGACGCCGTACGGGCGGTCCGGGTGCAGTTCGGCGCCGGGGGCGAAGCGGGTCTTGCAGAACACCAGCTCCGGGAAGGCCGCCAGCAGTTCCTCGCGCGGGGTCTGCCGGACCAGGGTGACCGCCTCGGCGGGCGGCGGCACCGAGCGGTACAGCGCGTGGCGGACGGCCCGGTAGTCGCCCTCGGCCGGGCGGCCGAGCGCCAGCCGGACGACGTCGGCCGCGATGTCGGTGTCGGCGCAGGCCCGCAGCAGGTGGCCGATCGGGCCGCCGAGCCGGGCGTTCAGCTCGATGCAGGCGGGCCCGTCCGGGGTGAGCTTGAGCTCCAGGTGGGTGGCGCCCCAGCGGATGCCCATCGCCGCGATGACCCGCCCGGCGTGCTCCAGCACCTGGCGGCGGCGCTCCTCGGGC
This sequence comes from Kitasatospora fiedleri, assembly GCF_948472415.1. Taxonomy (NCBI): domain Bacteria; kingdom Bacillati; phylum Actinomycetota; class Actinomycetes; order Kitasatosporales; family Streptomycetaceae; genus Kitasatospora; species Kitasatospora fiedleri. The sequence continues at coordinate 3,406,134 of NZ_OX419519.1, forward strand.
AGCGAGGTGGGCATCAGGTGGCCGGTCTCCACGAACGCGTCGAGCGGGAGCTTGTCGGTGATCGCGACGTGCCGGACCCGGCCGTCCTCGACCAGCGACTCGACGCTGACGTAGTCGCCGAACCCGGGCCGCCCGTACCAGTCGTCGCCGACCAGCAGCTGCTCCAGGACGAACCGCGGCTCCGGGTCGAACAGCGGGGAGGTGCGGTAGGCGTCCAGGGCGGCGCGCAGCCGCTCCCGCAGCTCGGCCTCGTCGTGGACCTTGGCGACCAGGAAGCTGGCCGCGCCGTGCACCGGCTTGAGCACCGCGGGGAAGCCCACCTCGGCGGCGGCCTCCGCGAGGTCGGCCTCGCAGGTGACCTCCCGGAAGCGGATCTTCTCGACGCCCGCCTCCCGCAGCCGGCGGCGCTGCGCCAGCTTGGACTGCGCGGTGCGGACCGCCTCCGGCGGGTTGCCGGGCAGGCCCAGGCGCCGCTGGGCCTCGGCCTGGGCCACGATCAGCGGCTCGCCGAAGGTGGCGACGCCGTGCACCGGGCGGCGGGCGTGCAGCTCCGCCAGCAGGTCGGGGACGGCCAGGTGGTCGGCGACGGTCAGCCACTCGCCGGTGCAGCCGGCGCTCCAGGCCGTGCGCAGCGCCTGCGCCGCGGCGGCGGACGGGCCGCCCTGGTACCAGACCACGCTGATCTCGGAGGTCACCCGCCGGGCGGAGGCCAGCGCGGCGTCCGGGGAGATGCCGCCGGCGCCCAGCAGCAGCACCAGGTGCGGGTCGGGGGCGCTCACCGGGTGCCGGCCGGGACGGCGCGGGCGGGCAGCGCGGGCAGCAGCAGGCCGGTGACCAGGCGGTCCAGGTCCCGCTCGTCGTGCGGGTCGACCAGCTCGACGCCCATGCCCCTGCCGACCCGTTCCCGGGCGGCCATCACGTTGCGGTGCGGGACGCCGTGCACCGGCGGGATGGTGATGCCGTTGCGGGTCAGCCAGGTGTCCGCGCCGAGCGAGGCCATGGTGTCGGAGGGCACCAGGACCAGCGCCCGGGCCGCGGCGACCAGGCCGGGGTCGCGCAGGATGTCCGGGATGCCGGCGCCCCACAGGTCGCCGCCGAGTTCGGCGACGACGATCTCGGCGCCCTGCCCGGTCAGCCGGGCCGCCAGGTGCCGGGCCGCGCCGACCACGGTGTCCGCGGTGTGGCCGTAGGTGGTGGCCAGGCCCGCGTCCACGAAGTCGGCGGCGCAGTGGGCGCCCGCGTCGGCGAGGGTCAGCAGGTCGCGGAGCCGGCCGGTGCCGGCCAGCTTGGTGACGCCCACCCGCACCCCGTACCGGGCGGCCAGGTGGTGCACCAGCGCCGCGGCGAAGGTGGTCTTGCCGACCTCGGCGGCGGTGCCGCCGACGAACACCACCGGGGTGGCCGGGGCCTCGGTCGCGGCCTGCCGGCGCAGGCTCAGCACCCGTCCGTCCGGGCCGGCGGCGAGGCCGGTCAGCTCCAGCGCGGTGGCCGTGCCCAGCGAGGACGGGGAGGAGGCCGCGATGCCGACCACCCCGCCCACCGCCAGCAGGTCGGCGGGGGTGCCGGCCTTGACGGCCAGGCCGTCCTCGGGCAGGCCGCCGTAGATCGACGTGGTGGAGTGGCGGTCGCCCAGCACGCCGACGACCTCGTCGCCGACCCGGATGCGGACGTCCCGGCCGTGGACGTTCTCGACCCGCGGGTAGGCGCCGACCCGGACCACCCGGGCGATCACCAGGTCACCGGCGCGGCCGGTGCCCTCGACGGCCGTCAGCCGCTCCGGCAGCTCCTGCGCACCACGGGTGCAGCTCGTGATTACCGTGCTCATGTCTCTTTCCAGGATGGTGAGTTGGCGGGAAGTGGACCGAACCTGGTTCGGATCACTGGATGTTGACGCTCCAGATGGTGCGCGGATTGACCTCGGTCCGGCCGTCGGCGGCGGTCCGCGCCGCCACCACGTGCTGCCGGCCGTGCCCGTGGCGGTCGTTGTCGATGATCACGACGTCGCCCGCGCGCATCAGGTAGACCTGCTGGAGGGCCGGGTCGTTGGCGGCGGCGTGGAAGCGCTCGACCGCCTCGAACCAGCGCTCGCCGCCCTCGATCTCCCCGGCGGCCTTGCGCAGCCGCCCGAGGTCCTGCGGCAGCCGGGCCGCGCAGTCGTCCGCCACCGGGGTGTACCGGGGGGTGCCGGGCAGGTAGAGGAAGGGCAGCTCGGAGGGGGCCTCGTCGAGGTGCGAGGCGGGGAAGCTCATCGCGAGGCCGGTGAGCTGCCGCAGGTCCTCGGCCCAGTGCTCGGGGTGGCGCTCGCGCAGCGCGGCCAGCACGTCGCCCCAGCGCACCAGCAGGGACTCCCCGTTGCGGCCGGGCTCGAAGCCCTGCCAGCCCGGGTCGGCCATCAGCATGGCCAGGTACAGCGGGCGGCGCCGGGCGAAGGAGCGGCCCGAGTGCATGGGCAGCGAGCCGGCCTTCTCCTGGACCCGCTCGACCCCCTCGGCCTGCGGCGCCCGGCAGCGGACCACGTTGATCGCCTCGTGCAGCGCGTACGCGGCCTTGGTCGAGCCGGCCGCGTAGTTGGGGCACAGCTCGCCGAGCCGGGACAGCAGGGCGATGTAGCGGTCCACCTCGATCGGGAAGTTGCGGAGGTAGGCGAGCCGGTGCGCGGCGACCGAGGCGAGGGCGGCGGCCTCGATCTCCTCGGCGGAGCGGCCGGAACAGTCGATGGCGAATTCTTCGAACACGGGTGCTGGCTCCTGGGACGGGGGGTCAGGTGCGGCGGACCAGGTGGTGCGCGCCGAGCAGGGCGAGCAGGGCGTCGACCGTGGGCGCGGGGCCGGGCCCGGCGGCCGGGGCGAGGAAGGCGGTGCCGGACAGCCGGTGGCGCTCGCGCACCTCGGCCAGCCCGGACGGCTCGGGGCCGGCGCCGGCCACCACCGCCAGGACCCCGTTGCGGGCGAGGATCTCGGCCACCATCCCGGTGCGCCGGACGGCCCCGGCCGGGTCCTCCCCCGGCAGCGGCGGGAACACCGGGAGGAACTCGGCCCGGCGGTGGTGCCCGGTGCGCAGCAGCGCGGCGAGCTCCGCCCCGGCGTCGTGCTCCCGGGCGTCCGCCAGCCAGAGGGTCGCGCCCGGCAGGCAGGTGCAGACGGGGGCCGGCCTCATGCCGCACCCGCCCGGACCGCGACGGGCTCCCCGGCCACCGGCCGGTCCGTCGCCAACTGCCCCCGGGAGACCGCCCGTTCGAGCCAGCCGCCGGCCATCAGCGAGGTGACGACCGCGGTCAGCACCAGGGTGGTGAACAGCGTCGCGTTGATGATGTCCGCGTCGTACGCCAGCGTGGCCAGGACGATGCCCGGGCCGCCCCGGGCGTTCATCGCCACCGCCAGGTTGGCCGAGCGCACCGGCGGACAGCCCGACCAGCGGGCCCCCGCGTACACGCTGCCCGCCTTCACCACGCAGGCGAAGGCGATGAACAGCACGGTGAGCAGCGGGTCGAAGGAGTGCACCAGGTCGAGCTTCAGGCCCACCACGGCGAAGTACACCGGGATGAAGAAGTTCGCGGCGAAGGCGTGCACCGCCCGCGCGGGCTCCTCCCCCGCGCCCCGCACCGCCCCGCCCCAGCCGGCCACCAGGCCGACCAGGAAGGCACCGTACATCGGGGTGATCCCGGCGAACAGGCAGCCCGCGGACGCCGCCAGCACCGCCGACAGCTGGACGGCCACCCCGCCCGCCCGGCGACCCGCGGTGGCCGTCCGGCGGCGCACCGCCACCCCGACCGCCGCCATCAGCGCGAACAGCACCACCGGCGCCAGTGCGTGGTAGGCCAGCGCGGCCGGGCCGTCGCCGACCCCGAGCAGCGCCGCCGCCCCGAAGCTGTCGTGCCGCCCGTCGTTCACCATGCCGAGCGCCACCGAGATCACCACGTTGAGCGCGATGTCCTCCAGGACCGCCACCGAGAGCACCACCCGGGCGAAGTCGGTGCCGAGGATGCCCAGGTCGAGCATGATCCGGGAGATCACCGGAATGCTGGTGATCGCCACCGCGCAGGCCAGCACCAGGGTCAGCGCCGCCCGGTCCCCCGCCGGGCCGACCACCCGCCCCAGGTCGAGGAACGGCGCGAGCCCCAGCCCGAAGGCGAACGGCACCACCATCCCGACCACGGCCACCAGGCCCACCGTCCGGCCGTCGCGCCGGGAGAACACCGCCCGCATCTGCGCCCCGGCCAGGAACATCAGCAGCAGCGTGCCGAGCTGGTAGACCAGCGCCAGCCCGGACGCCGCCGGACCGGTCCGCGGGAACAGCCAGCCCTGGGCGTGCGGGGCCAGCAGGCCGAACAGCGAGGGCCCGAACAACAGACCCCCGACGATCTCACCGATCACCGGGGGTTGGCGGAAGCGGGCGAACACCCTGCCCAGCAGGTGCGCCGACATCAGCAGCAGCACCAGTCCGGCCAGCAGCCGGAACAGATCGACGTCAGGCATGGCGGGTCCATTCCTCCGCGGTCGAACCGGCCATGCCGGCGGTGAGGGTGGTGCCGTCGGTCGGGTCGATCAGGATGAACGAGCCGGTGCGGCGGTTGGTGGTGTAGTCGTCCAGGGCCAGGGGTTCGGCGGTGCGCAGGAGTACGTGGCCGATGTCGTTGACGTGCAGTCCGTCGGTGGCGGGGCGCTGGTGGAGGGTGTCGATGTCGATGCGGTAGCCGATGTCCTTGACGAGGGCACGCACGGTGCGGGTGGTGTGTTTGAGGAGCACTTTGGCGCCGACGTGCAGGGGGCGTTCGTTGAGGTGGCAGACGGTGGCCTCGACGTCCTTGGTGGGGGCGGGGGGCCGGCCGGCCGCGATCAGGTCGCCGCGGGAGATGTCGATGTCGTCCGCGAGGCGGACCGTCACCGACTGCGGGGCCCAGGCGATCTCGGTGGGGGTGCCGAGCGCGTCGATCGCCGCGACGGTGGTGGTGTGGCCCGAGGGCAGCACCGTCACCGCGTCACCGACGCGCAGGACGCCGGAGGCCAGCTGGCCGGCATAGCCGCGGTAGTCGTGGAACTCCTCGCTCTGCGGCCGGATCACGTACTGGACCGGGAAGCGGGCCGGCTCGGCGGCCGGGTCGATGCCGACGGGCACGGTCTCCAGGTGCTCCAGCAGGGTGGGGCCGCCGTACCAGTCCATCGCGGCCGAGGGCTCGACCACGTTGTCGCCGGCCAGCGCCGAGATCGGGATGGCGACGACGTCCTTGACGCCGAGCGAGGCGGCGTAGGCGGTGAACTGTTCGGCGATGGTCGCGAAGACGGGTTCGGCGTAGTCGACGAGGTCCATCTTGTTGACGGCCAGCACCACGTGCGGGACGCGCAGCAGGGCGGCGACCGCGGCGTGGCGGCGGGTCTGCTCGACCACGCCGTTGCGGGCGTCGACGAGGACGACGGCGAGTTCGGCGGTGGAGGCGCCGGTGACCATGTTGCGGGTGTACTGCACGTGGCCGGGGGTGTCGGCGAGGATGAAGCGGCGTCGGGTGGTGGCGAAGTAGCGGTAGGCGACGTCGATGGTGATGCCCTGTTCGCGTTCGGCGCGCAGGCCGTCGGTGAGCAGCGCCAGGTCGGGGGCCTCCTGGCCGCGGCGGCGCGAGGCGTGCTCGACGGCCTCCAGTTGGTCGGCGAGCACGGATTTGGAGTCGTGCAGCAGCCGGCCCACCAGGGTGGACTTGCCGTCGTCCACGGACCCGGCGGTGGCGAAGCGCAGCAGCGAGGCGGTGGTCTGTGTCGTCATGGTTAGAAGTACCCCTCGCGCTTGCGGTCCTCCATGGCGGCCTCGGACATCTTGTCGTCGGCGCGCGTCGCCCCTCGTTCGGTGAGGCGGGAGGCGGCGATCTCGGTGATCACGGCCTCGATGGTGGTGGCGTCGGAGTCGACGGCGCCGGTGCAGGACATGTCGCCCACGGTGCGGTAGCGCACCAGGCGGGTCTCGACCGTCTCGCTCTCCTTCGGGCCGCCCCACTCGCCCGCGGTCAGCCACATGCCGTCGCGCCGGAACACCTCGCGCCGGTGGGCGTAGTAGATCTCCGGGAGCTCGATGCCCTCGCGCTCGATGTACTGCCACACGTCGAGTTCGGTCCAGTTGGAGAGCGGGAAGACCCGGACGTGCTCGCCCACGGCGTGGCGGCCGTTGTAGAGGGACCACAGTTCGGGGCGCTGGCGGCGCGGGTCCCAGGCGCCGAACTCGTCGCGCAGGGAGAAGACGCGTTCCTTGGCGCGGGCCTTCTCCTCGTCGCGGCGCCCGCCGCCGAAGACGGCGTCGAACTTGCCCCGCTCGATGGCGTCGAGGAGGGGGACGGTCTGGAGGGGGTTGCGGGTGCCGTCGGGGCGTTCGCGCAGCAGGCCGCGGTCGATGTAGTCCTGCACGGAGGCGACGTGCAGCCGCAGGTGGTGCCGGGCGACGGTGCGGTCGCGGTAGTCCAGGACTTCGGGGAAGTTGTGGCCGGTGTCGACGTGCAGGAGAGCGAAGGGCACCGGCGCGGGGGCGAAGGCCTTCAGTGCGAGGTGGAGCATCACGATGGAGTCCTTGCCGCCGGAGAACAGGATCACCGGCCGCTCGAACTCGCCCGCCACCTCGCGGAAGATGTGCACCGACTCCGCTTCGAGGGCGTCCAGGTGGGCGGTGCGCAGGACGGGGGCGGGGGTCGCGGTCGTCATACCAGTCCCTTCCGGATGAGGAGTCGGTGCAGTTCGGTGACGGTGTCGGCCGTGGTGCGGCCTTCGGTGCGCAGCCGCAGGTCCGGGTTCTCCGGCACCTCGTACGGGTCGTCCACTCCGGTCAGTCCGGAGAGCTCGCCGGCGGCCTGCTTGGCGTAGAGGCCCTTGACGTCCCGCGCGGAGCAGACGTCGACGGGCGTGGCCACGTGCACTTCCAGGAACGGTGTGCCGTTCGCCGCGTGTCGTGCGCGCACGGCGTCGCGGGAGTCGGCGAACGGGGCGATCACCGGGGCGAGCACCTTGACGCCGTTGGCGGCGAGCTTCTGGGCGACGAAACCGATCCGGGTGACGTTGGTGTGCCGGTCCTCGCGGCTGAACCCGAGGCCCTGGGAGAGGAACTCGCGGATCTCGTCACCGTCCAGCACCTCGACCCGGTGCCCCTCGGCCCGCAGCCGCTCGGCCAGCGCGCACGCGAGGGTGGTCTTGCCCGCACTGGGCAGGCCGGTCAGCCACACGGTGGCGCCGCGCTGGACGGGTGCCGGCGCGGTCACGGGCGGTCCTCGGCGGGGGTCTCGGCGGCGGTCTCGACGGCGATCGCCGCCAGCAGGACCGGGGCGTCCTCGGTGCGGCAGACCAGCAGGTCGGGCAGGTAGGGGTCGGCCTGGTTGTAGCGCATCGGGGAGCCGTCCAGGCGGGAGACGTGGTACCCGGCAGCCAGCGCGACGGCGGCCGGGGCGGCGGAGTCCCACTCGTACTGGCCGCCGGCGTGGACGTAGGCACGGGCCTCGCCGAGCAGGACGGCGGCGCTCTTGGCACCGGCCGAGCCCATGCCGACCAGGTCGGAGCCGACCCGGGCGGCGACCCGGGCGAGGAAGGCCGGGGGCCGGGTGCGGCTGCCGAGCAGGTCGCGGGCGGTGGGGTCGGCCGCCGGGTGCGGGCGGGCGGTGGAGAGGGTGGTGCCGCGGGCGGGCAGGGCGACCGCTCCGGCGGCCAGCCGGCCGTCGACCCAGAGCGCGACGTGCACCGCCCAGTCGGCGCGGCCGGCCTCGGCGTACTCGCGGGTGCCGTCCAGCGGGTCGACGATCCACACCCGGTGGGCGTCGAGCCGGGCCGGGTCGGCGACGCCCTCCTCGGAGAGGACGGCGTCCTGCGGGCGGTGCCGGGCGAGTTCGGCGGTCAGGAAGGCGTGCGAGCGGGCGTCGCCGAGGTCCTTGAGGCTGCCGGGGTCGGCCAGGGCGGTCTCGGTGCGCAGGCCCAGCAGCAGTTCGCCGGCCTGTTCGGCGAGCCGGTGGGCGAGTTCGTGGTCCTCGGGGCCGGCGGCCGTCCCGTCGTACGCCTCGGCGGCGGGGTGGTGGACGTGCACGGTGGTGCGGGCGAACAGCCGCCGTATCCAGGTCTCCGCCGCGTCGGGGTCGGGGTGGGCGACCGTGCCGGACAGCGGGAGGTTCTCGGGGCGGTAGGAGGGGGCGCTGGGGCAGCGGGTGCCGGGGGGCGCCAGGCGGTGGCCGGTCAGCACCGGGTCGTCCAGCAGGCCGTCGGCGACCCGCACGGTGACGGGGGCGGAGCCGTGGACGTGGCCGGGGTAGAGGAAGAAGCCGTGGTGGAGGTCGGCGCGGGCCGGGCCGATGAAGCGTTCGGCGAGGGCGTCGTCGACGTCCGAGGCCATGTCGAGGGTGTGCAGGTAGGCGCCGGTGCGCAGTTCGGTGGCGCGGACGATGTAGCCGCCGCCGCAGCGGGCCGCGGCCTCCAGGAAGACCGGGCCGTCGGCGGTCTCGATCGCCTCCAGGTGGAAGGTGAGCGTCTCGCCGCCCAGGGCGCGGACGCAGCGCACCGCCCAGTCGGCGAGGGCGGGGTCGTCGCGCTGGACGGTGCCGACCGGTTCGCCGCGCTCGAAGCCGAGCGGCGTGCCGATGTAGCGGGAGGGCTGGACGATCACGGGTTCGCCCCGGAAGAGGAAGCCGTCGACGTGCCAGATCGGGCCGTCGACATACTCCTCCAGTTCGAGGCGGGCGGCGGCCCGCGGGTCGTCCTGGGCGCGGAGGTGGGCGGCGGCGTCGGCGTAGGAGTCGAAGACCCGGACGCCCTGGCTGCCGGAGCCGTCCCGGGGCTTGAGCACGGTGCGGCCCGGCCAGGGGGCGGTGTCGGGGAGGGCGTCGGCGGGCAGGTGGCGGGGCACCCGCAGGCCGGCCGCGGCGACGGCACTCTTCATCGCCAGCTTGTCGCGGAAGTTCCGTGCGGTGTCCGGGAGTTGGCCCGGAATGTCGAACTCGGCGCGCAGCTCGGCCGCCGGGGTGATCAGCTTCTCGTGCCGGGCCAGGACGCGTTGGTGCGGGGTGGCGGCGAGCAGCGGGCGAAGCTGTTCGGCGACGTCCCGGGCCGGGTCCCAGGGGAACTTCTCGCAGCGAATCCGGTCCGGGATGTTGTCGAGGTACTCGGGCGCGCCCGCGTAGGTGACGTCGTGCGCCTCGTGGTCGATGGCCCGCTCGTAGCCGAGCCGGTCAAACAGGTTCTGGTGAAGGACCAGGATTCGCACCGGGGTTCTCCTTGAGTGTGAGGTGGATGACGGCCCAGGCCGCCAGGGCGCACAGGCCCATGGCCGCGAACAGCAGCGACCGGTCGGCCCAGGCCAGCACCAGGCCGCCCGCCGCCGGGCCGACGCCGAGGCCGAGGTTGCGCAGGGTGGACGCCCCGAAGTAGGTGCCGCGCAGGCCGGGCGGCGCCAGCTCGTCGACCACCACGCTGACCGTCGGCACCACCAGCACCTCGGCCATGCTGACCAGGACCACCAGGGCGACCAGGCCGGCCTTGCTGAACTCGACGAAGCAGAAGGCCAGGCAGACCGCGGCGAACAGCCCGTTGCCCAGCTGGATGGTCCGCCGGGGGCTGAGCCGCTTGGCGATCGCGGTGGCGGGCGGCTGGAGGGCGATCACCGCGACCGCGTTCACCGTCAGCAGCACCGAGAAGAACCGCACGCCGTCGGCGAAGCCCCGGCTGACCACCGCGGACAGGTTCGACTCGATCTGGCAGTAGGCCAGCGCGAACAGCACCATCGACAGGGTCAGCCCGCGGAACGTCCGGTCCGCACCGAGCACCCGGAGCGCGCCGCCCAGGCTGCGGCGCTCGGACGGCGCGGTGGCCGCCCCGAGCTCGGTGCCCCGGGTCAGCCACCAGAAGGCCAGCGAGAAGGCCAGGTAGCAGCTGCCGGAGACGACGAACGCGGCCCGGGCGGAGGCGATCCCGAGGAAGGCGCCGACCGGCGGGCCGATCGCCACCGCGCAGTTGGTCAGCACGTAGCGGTGCCGGAACACCGTCGGCCGGCGCTCGGCGGGCAGGCTGTCGGCCATCATCACCTGGGTGACCGGCCAGAAGAACGCCGACATCATCCCGTAGCCGGTGTTCAGCAGCGCGAACAGCACCGGGAAGGCCACCGTCGCGCGCAGGAAGGTCGCGGTCAGGAAGAACAGCAGGAAGACCGCGGAGCTGCCGAACAGCCCCACCAGCAGCACCCGCCGCTTGCCGACCCGGTCGGCGAGCACGCCGCTGACGAAGCCCGCGCCGAGCGAGCCGATCTGGCTGAGCCCGACGATCGCGCCGATCACGTAGGGCGGGGCGTCGACGGTCCGGCTCAGGTAGATCGTCATGAACGGGATGCACAGGAAGGAGACCAGCTTCAGGACGAACGTGCTGGCCATCGTGACCGAGACCAGCGGGGTCCGGTACACGGCGAAGTCTCCGCCGCCGCTTCTCACAGGAACGTTCATGGCTTTCCTCGTCGCGGAACCGGAGAACGCCGGGGCGGGCCGGTCGGTGACCGGCCCGCCCCGGCGTTCCAGGAGGGCTTGCGTGTGCTGTTGTCGCGGCTACCGGGCCGTCAGGAGGCGGGGTTCCGGTAGAACGGGGCGTCGTCCGGCCCGGTGTACTCGGGCTGGAACCAGGTCGCCGGGCGGAGCGCGCCGGGCACCTGGTCGGCGACGCCCAGGACGGAGGCGAACAGCGCCATCCGCATCGGGATGCCCGCGTCGGTCTGCCGGAAGATCGCCAGCCGGTGGTCCCGGTTCAGGTCGGTGGCCAGGTCGTTGGAGCCGGGGCGGCTGTCGCGGGGCAGCGGGTGCATGATCACCGCGTCCTCCCGGCAGGCCCGGGCGACCAGCGCCCTGTCGATCCGGAACTCGTCGCTGTACGGCAGCGGCTGGTCGGCGAAGCGCTCGGTCTGCAGGCGGGTCGCGTAGACCAGGTCGGCGTCCTTGAGGCCGCTCTCCGGACGGTCGCTCAGCTCGATCCGGTGGCCGCGGCCCTCGGCCAGCTCCAGCAGTTCGGCGGGCATCCCGAGCGGGCCGGGGGCGACGCAGACGATGGTCAGGTCCCGGTACAGCGAGACCAGCTTGATCAGCGAGTGCACCGTGCGGCCGTGCCGCAGGTCGCCGACCAGGGCGATCCGGCGGCCGTCCATGGAGCGGCCGGTGCGGGAGAACTCCCGGTGCAGGGTGTACATGTCCAGCAGGGCCTGGGTCGGGTGCTCGCCCGCCCCGTTGCCGCCGTTGACCACCGGGACGTTGGTGGCCGCCGCGAACTCGTGGACGGCGCTCTCCTCGGGGTGGCGCATCACGATCAGGTCGCTGTAGCCGCTGACCACCCGGCTGGTGTCGGCCAGCGACTCGCCCTTGGAGATCGACATGATCTCCGCGCCGGTGCTGGAGATCACCGAGCCGCCCAGCCGGGAGAACGCGGACTCGCAGCTGAGCCTGGTCCGGGTGCTGGCCTCGAAGAACAGGCTCGCCATCACCGCGCCCTCCAGCACCCGCACCACCTCGCGGCCCCGGGCCACCGGGGCCAGCAGGTCCGCCAGGGCGAAGAGGCGCTCCAGTTCGTCCCGGTCGAAGAGGTCGCTGGAGAGGACGTGCCTGCCGATGAGAGACATGACGGAAACCGACTTCCTGGTGGTGATCTGCTGCGCCGACAGTGTAGAGCCGGCGGTGTCCGGACACCGGACGACCGCCCGGGCGCCGGGCGGCGCGGGCGGTCGTCCGGGCGCGGTCAGCCCGCGTGCAGGGCGACCAGCTGGACGGACGAGACGTTGCGCTGCTCGACCTCCTTGAGCGAGGCCACCGCGGTGTCCAGCGACCGGGCCGCCGCGTCGGTGCCGGCCCCGCCCATCAGCGCGTCCAGCTCGCCCTGGAGCTCGGCGCAGACCGCGTCCAGGTCGGCCTGCTCCTCGGTGCGGGGGGTGTCGTCGGGAGTGCTCATGTGCTCGCTTCCTTCGGGACGGGAGGGCTCCGGGCGGAGTCCTCAGTGAACGGTGACGCTCCACAGCTCGCGGTTGTTCGACCGGACCTCGCCGTCGGCCTCGTACTCGCCGACGATCCGGAGCCGGCCGTGCGCGAAGCGGTGGTTGTCGAGCAGCAGCAGGTCACCGCGCTCCAGCGGGAAGCAGGCGAAGAACGCCTCGTCCGCGCTCGCCTCCATCAGGTACGCCAGCGACTCGCGGTACTCCTCGAACTCCGGGACCCGCCCGCCCATCGCCTCGACCTTGGCGAGCAGGTCCTGCTTGAGCCGCACGCCCACGTCGTACGGGCCGCGGGCGTCCGGCAGCGGGTAGAGCAGCGGCAGGTCGCTGAGCTCCTCGCGGACGTTGTTCGCCTCGAAGGTGAGCGGGGTGCCCGCGAGCCGGGCGAAGTGCCGCTCGAAGACCTCGCCGTCCCGTTCGGCGAGCCGGGTGAACAGCTCGTTCCAGCACAGCACCACGGACTCGCCGCGCTCCCCGGCCGGGGCCTCCCGCCAGCCCGGCTCGACCATCAGCATCGCGAAGTGCGAGGGCCGCGGCGAGCGCCAGGACCGGGCCGAGTGCGGCCGCAGGCCGCCCGCCACGTAGTGCACCGACTGGGCGCCGGTGACCTTCTTCTTGTACTTGACCCGGTTGATCTGCGGGTGCGGGTCGGTCTTCTCCAGCGCGCTCAGCGACGAGTAGTTCATCAGTGGCTCGCCGAAGCGGCCGAGGAACTCCAGGTAGCGGTCCGGGTCCGTCGGGAAGCCGCGGACCAGGCAGATCCGGTTCTTCTCCATCGTCTCGCGGGCCTCGGCCGCGACCTGCTCGACGGACTTCCCGGCGCCCTCGACGCGCTCGTCCTGGATCTGCCGGGCCAGCGGGCTCTGCGGGTGCATCGTCCTTGCCTTCCTTGACGTGGGTGGTGGGGTCGCGCGGGCCCGGGGCCCGCGGCGGGACCGGCCGGACGGCTCCTAGGCGGCGGTGGCGACCGCGGCGCGGCGCTGGAAGTCCCGGGCCTCGGCGAGCCGGCCGGAGCGGGCCAGCAGGGTGGCGTGGGTGAGCAGGGTCAGCCGGTCGGCCTCCGGGCGGTCGGCCGCCGGGGCCAGCAGGGCCAGCGCCTCCCCGGTGCGGCCGCGGCCGGCCAGGAAGCCGGCGAACTCGGCCCGCAGCTCGGCCTGCGCGGCGTTGGCCGCCAGGCTCTGCCGGTAGAGCACCTCGGCCAGCTCCGGGTCGCCGAGCCGGTCGGCGGTCAGCCGGGCCAGCTTGCCCAGGGTGTGCGGGTGGTTGGGGCGCAGGGCGAGCGCCCGCAGCATCAGCCGGCGGCCCTCGGCGACGTCGTCCCGGTGCTCGACCAGGTGCAGGGCGTAGTTGCACAGCGTGCGGGGGTGGTCCGGGTCCAGCCGCAGGGCGGCCCGGTAGCGCTCGCCCGCGTAGTCGGGGTCCTGCTTCTTGTGCTCGGCGAACAGCGCGAAGTTGCTGTTCACCCGGGCGTACCGGGTGTCGGCGGGGACGGGCCGGCCGGCCTCGCGCTTCTTGTCGTCCGGCGCCCAGTGGATCTTCTCGGTCCACAGCGCCAGCAGCCGCAGGTCGTTGGCCTCCTGCGGGTAGCGCCGCTGCGCCTCGGCCAGCCCGATCGGGTCCGGCCGGTCGGCGAGGTAGCCGAAGCGGCGCATGGTCTCCCACTCGGAGAGGGTGATCAGCTCCTTGAGCTCCTCCGGGTAGTCGGGGCGGATCGTCGTCGCGTTGATCCGGCTGCCGCCCGCCAGCACCGAGCGGTCGAAGCGCTCGCCGGCCAGGTCGAGGAAGCGGGCGAAGTCCTCCTGGAGGTTCTCCTGGCGGCCGACGAAGTCGACCTCGGCGCCCGGCTCGCCCGCGTAGGAGGCGTAGATGTTGCCCAGGGCGCCCGGCAGGGTGGTCACCGCGCGGCGCACGAAGGTCTCGAAGTCGTCGCTCTCGCAGTGCTCGTCCAGCGGGTACTGCGGGCGCCAGCCCTTCTCCATCCGGTAGGACCAGTAGGAGCGGTACCACTCCAGCGGGTCGCGCACGAAGGCGCCGACGAAGGAGTACGCGGAGCGGTCGAAGTCGGCCAGCAGGTCGTGCTCGCGCATGCCCGGGTCGCCGACGTCCTCGAAGGCGAGGCCGAGTTCCCGGATCTTGCGGCGGATCCAGGTGCTGCCCGTCTTGGGCGTCAGCAGCAACAGCGCGTTACTGCCGAGGAGGTGAATGGCCATGGTCTGCTTCCTCGTTCTGCGGGTCGGCCGCCTTCCGGCGCGCGGCCCGGGGGGAGTCGAACAACTTCACCGTGCTGCCCGGGGCCGGGCCCGGCTCCGGGGCGCCGGGGGCGGGCGCGGGCGCGGGCCGCAGCCAGCGGTCCAGGAACCCGGCGGTCAGTCCGTCCAGGGCGGCCCGGTTGGCGGCGGTCACCACCTCGTGGCCCTCGTCGGGGAAGAGCGCCAGGGTCGCGTCCCGGTCGGCCCGGGCCAGTGCCATGAACATCCGGGTCGCCATCTCGGCCGGCACCCGGCTGTCGTTGGCGCCGTGCACCAGCAGCACCGGGCAGCGCACCCCGGCGGCCCGGTTCACCGGCGAGCGCTCGGCCAGGGCGGCCCGCTGCTCCGGCCGGGACGGGTCGCCGATCCGGCGCCGCAGCATCGGGGCGGCGCTGCGCCAGAACGCCGGCGGCTCGGCGACGAAGCCCACCAGGTCGGTCAGCGGCGAGCTGGCCACCGCGCAGCGCAGCGGACGGTCGGTGGTGGCGGCCAGTTGCAGCACCGCGTAGCCGCCGTAGCTGCCGCCGACCAGGGCGATCCGGTCCGGGTCGGCCAGCCCCTCGGCGACCGCCCAGTCCAGGGTGTCCTCCAGGTCGTCCTGCATCGCGGCGCCCCACTGCCCGTCGGCGGCGGCGATCCAGCCGGAGCCGAAGCCGGTGGAGCCGCGGAAGTTCGGCTCGATGACGGTGCAGCCGCGGGCGGCCAGCCAGGCCCGCCGCTCGGTGTACCGCCAGCGGCTGCGCCGCCACGGGCCGCCGTGCACCAGCAGCACCGCCGGGCCCGGGCCGTCCGGCGGGCGCGGCCCGGTGGGGCGGGTGACGTAGCCGACGGCGCGCCGGCCGTCGCGCAGCGGCACCTCGACCGGGCGGCACTCCACCGGCAGCGGCGCCCGCCCCGGCCGGGCCTCGCACAGCGGCCGGGTGCCGCCGCCGTCCGGGTCGTGCACCAGGTAGTGGACGTCCCGCTCCGGGCGGTGCGAGGCGACCAGCCAGGCGCCCGGCCGGCGTTCCAGCACCTCCGGCTCGGTGCCCAGCGCGGCCCGCAGCCGCTGCACCGCGTCCGCCCACCGGCCGTCCAGCGGGACGCAGGCGAGCCGCTCGCGCTCGACGTGGACCAGCTCCGGCCGGCCGTCCGGGCCGGTCAGCACCCCGGCGTAGTCGCCGCCGGCGACCCGGTGCAGGGTGCGCGGCGCGCCCGCGGGCGCGCCGGGGCGGCAGTCGAGTTCGGCCAGCCGGACGCCGTCCGGGCCGTCCGGCAGCACCAGGTGCAGCCGGGCCGGGTCGGCGGCGAACCCGAGCACCCGGGCGGTCAGCGCGTCCTCGTGCGGCACGTGCAGGTAGCGGGCCCCGGGGGCCGGCCGGCCGCCGTCCCCGGTGTCGAGGTGGCGCAGTTCGCGCGCGCCGTCCGGGAGCACGGTCTCGGCGAGCCGGGGCCGCAGCTCCCGGTCGAAGTAGACGGCGGCGTGCGCGGAGCCGGTCAGCACCGGGGTGCCCGCCCCGGTGCGCAGGCAGATCCGCAGGTAGTCGCGGTGGCCGGGCTCGGCGGCGTCGACCGCGACCACCACCTGGTCGGGGCGCCGCTCGGAGAGCCCGGCGATCCGCATCCGGGTGGCGCCGTCGCCCAGCCGCTGCCACTGCCCGGACTCGACCCGGACCAGGTGCAGCGCCCAGTTCTCGGCGCCGGCCGCGTCCGCCTCGGCCTCGGCCAGGCCGACGCCCGGCAGGTGCGTCCAGGTGAAGGCCCGGCAGCGGGCCGCGCCGACCCGGCCGCGGTGTACCTCCCGGCCCCGCGCCAGGTCGTGCAGCACCAGCCGGACCGCCGCGGTGCCGCTGGACAGCCAGGCGGCGAACCGGCCGTCCGCGCTGATCGAGGGGACGCCGTTGAGCTCGCCGCCCGGCTCGCTCACGGGGCGGTCCGGGCCGCCGCGTGGGCCCGCTCGACGCAGGCCGCCACCGCCGCGATCTCGGTCTCCCGGGGCACGCTGATCCGCACCCCGGCCGGCCAGTCGGCGGGGTAGCCCTGGAGGTCGTGCAGCAGCCGGGTGAGGTAGCCCGCCGCTTTCAGCTCCGCGACGACCGACTCGGCGCGGGGGGTCTCCAGGCAGACGTAGTTGGCGTCCGAGGGCCACACCCGCACGCCCTCGACCGCGGCCAGCGCGGCCGCCAGGGTCTCCCGGGCGGCCCGCGCCCGGCGGACGCTCTCCTCCACCGCCGCGGGCTCGGCCAGCAGCCGCAGCACGGTCTGCTGGGCGACGCCGGAGACGCTGTTGGGCATCAGCCAGAACGGGAAGTCCGGACGGGCGAAGCCCTGCGAGACCGCGAAGCCGATCCGCAGGTTGGCCATCCCCCATGCCTTGGAGAAGGTGCGCACCACCACCAGGTGGGGGAACTCCGCCACCAGGCCGAGCGCGGTGGCGGGGGCGAAGTCCGCGTAGACCTCGTCCAGCACCACCAGGCCGCGGGCGCGCTCCAGCAGGGCCCGGACGTCCGCCAGGTCGAACTGGTAGCCCAGCGGGTTGCGCGGCGAGCAGAGCACGATCACCGCCTCGGGCCGGTCCAGGAACGGTTCGAGGGCGGGCAGCAGCTCGGCGGGCTCGCGCACCGGCACCGCCCGGTAGTTCCAGCCCTGCTGGCGGGAGACGGTCGCGGTGAGGTGGAAGTTCGGGGTGACGTCGACCACCAGGCCGCGGTAGGCGCTGCGCAGCAGCGTGTCGATGAGCTGGGTGGCCCCGGCGCCGACCCGGACGAACGGGGCGGGGACGCCGAACCGGGCGGCGACGGCGGCGGCGACGTTCTCGCTCCAGACGTCGCCCTTGTTGGTGAGGTCGATCGGGTCGGCGGCCAGCCGCAGCTGCTCGGACTGCTCCCGCGGGTCGAGGAACTGGTTGCCGGTCCAGGTCAGGTTCAGGGTCATCAGGGGGTTCCCCGCCTAGGTGTGTTGGGTGGCGCCGGTCGGTTCGGGCCGGAGCTGGAAGCGGCGCTTCTTCCCGCCCGGCGGGGTGATCCGCTCGCACTGCTCCAGTTCGGGGTCCTCGTCGGGCAGCAGGCGGGCCAGCGCCTCGCGCAGCAGGCCGGCCACCGCCGCCGGGTCGGCGGGCTCCCCCGCCCCTGCCGTCCCGGTCGTCCCGGTCGTCTCTGCCGTCCCGGTCGTCCCGGTCGTCCCGGTCGTCTCTGCCGTCCCGGTCGGCTCGGCGGTCCAGCGCAGCAGCGTCCGCCGCCCGCCGCCGAGTTCGAAGCGGAAGTCGGCCAGCCCCGGGACGGAGCCGACCGCGCGGGTCACCTCGTCGGCGGGCAGTTCGCCGGTGCGGAAGGGCACCGTCTCCGGCTCCCGGCCGCGCAGCCGCAGCAGGCGCTGCGTGCCGTCGGCGGCGGTCTCCAGTTCGGCGAAGTCGCCGGTGCGGTAGCGGACGAAGACGGTGCTGCGGTTGACCAGGTTGGTGAGCACCAGCTCGCCGGCGCCGGAGGGGGCGAGCCGGCCCGCCGCGTCGAGCACCTCCAGCCGGACGTTCTCGCCCAGCACCCGGTAGACCCGCTCGTCGGGCGCGGTGGCGGCGATCAGGCCGCCCTCGGTGGAGGCCAGCGCGTCCACCAGGGGCGCGCCGAAGTAGCCGGTGAGCCGGGCCCGGTCGTCGGGGTGCAGCGGCTCCCCGCTGGTCAGCAGCAGCCGGGGCCGCCAGGGCGCCCGCGCCATGCCCTGCCGGAGCAGTTCGGTGCGCAGGTCCAGCAGGTAGGTCGGCTTGCCGTACAGGACCGGGGCCGGGAACCGGGCCAGGACGGCCGGGACGGACGCCCCCGCGTCGGGCAGTTGCAGGCGCAGGTAGAGCCCGTCGTTCAGGGCCGGGAGCGGGCGGACGAAAGTGGGCCGTCCGGGTTTGTTGCTGACGAACAGGACCGCGGGCGCGCCGCGCGAGAAGAGCTCCCCGGGCAGTCCGGCGATTTCCCGGATCTGGGCGAAGAAACGGTGGTTCACCGCGTACCAGGCGGATTCGTCCAGGGCCACTTCCAGGGGCTGCCCGGTGGTGCCGCTGGAGGATATCCGGTGCTCCGGTTCGCCGGCCCCCTCCGGGCGGAACCGCCCGCCCTCCGCCTGGTGCTCGGCCCGGCCCACCAGGGGGAAGTCGGCGTCCGCGCCGAGTTCTCGGTAGAAGGGGACGCACCGGCGGGCGTACGCGAGGAATTCGGAATGCACGCTTGCCATGAAACCTGCTTCGTCCGGAAATTCAGACACTTCTTCCGTCGGCAGGAGTGTGACACTTTGCATCTCGCGGTGTCAACCATCGGAAAAGCATTCCCGGGGAACGCCGAAATGGCCCCGGAGAGCACCGTGGGTGCGCTCGCCAAGGCCCTTCCGGTATGGGATTTTTTTATCGGTCCTCAGCGGGCGGCCAGCGCCGCCAGCTCGTCGACGTCGTACTCGGCCCGCGAGAAGTCGCCGTAGCGGGTCAGCTTTCCGCGGCTGGCCCATTTGCGGACGGTCGCCTCGGAGACCCCGGCGGCCTGGGCCGCCAGCCGGGTCGGCAGGGTGCGCGGGCGGGTCGCGGCCGGGGCTCCGGGAGCGCCGGGGCCGCCGGGGGCGGCCAGGGTGCGGCGCAGGGCCAGCCACTCGCCGACCTGCCAGTCGTGCCCGGCCGCGCAGCGGACCGCGCCGCCGGGCCGGGGACCGGCCGTCGACGCCTCCACCGGGCTCCCGCAGCCGGGCCGCGGGCAGCGGCCCAGCAGGACCGCGTCCGCGCCGCGCCGGCGCAGCACCCCGCGGGCCGCGGCCGCGGCCGCGCCGAACTCGTCGGCGGCCTCGTCGGCGGCCGGCAGGGCGAGCAGCGCGTCGAGGTGGCGCAGCAGGAACGCGGCCAGCGGGCCGGCCTCCCGGGCGGGCGCCGGGGCGGCGGGCAGCCGGTCGGCGACCGCCCCGGCCCAGCAGGCCAGCGTTCCGGTGATGCCGGTGCGGGCGGCGCTGGCCTCCTCGTCGAAGCCCGGGCCGCCGCCCCGGCGGCCGCCGCTGACCCGTTCGCGCAGCGGCATCGCGGCCGGCTGGCGCAGCGACTCCAGTTCGCGGTGCAGCCGCTCCAGTTCCACCAGGGCCGCCGCGATCCGGTCGCGGAGTCGGGGCGACGGGCTGGTGCCGCCGCCCGCCGGGGTGTCGTCCACGGCTCGGTTCATGGGTGCTCCTCTGGGCGCGGGGCCCGGTGGCGGGCCGGCGGTGGGGCGGCGGGCGTCCGGTCCGGTCAGTCCCAGCCCCAGCTGCCGGCGGCGGCGACCGTCGCCGTCCCGGCGGGCGCGGCGGTCCCGGCGGCGGCCGTCCCGGTCCCGGCGGCGGTCGGGAGCTCCGCCGTCGCGACCCCCAGCACGGCGGCGGCCGCCGCGGCGAGGACGAGCGAGGTCAGGAAGCGCACAGACATGGGGGGTCCTTTTCGCGGGGACGTCGAATTCACTGGGGCCCGGCCTTCCCGGAGGAGAATTGCGGCATTCCCGCCGCCCCCCTGATTCCAAGAATTCACCTGACCGCCACGAATCAAAGGTGACACATCTTCCGGGCGTCGCTCCAGGTCTGCCCGGTGGCCTCATGCTGCCCAGGCAACAAGGTGCCATTCACCACGCCAGGCGCACCGTTCCGTCGCACAGACCGGCAAGTCCCATACCGCCGGAAACGACCAAATCGGAACGTACGGCACCGCCCCGGAGCAGCTGCCGGACCACCGCGAGAACCCGCTCGCCCGCTATGCGCGCGCTCGGCCCGGTGAGGTAGATGACCCCCAAATGTCCGGAACCACTCGTTCTAGGCGCGTAGACATGTTGCACGAGACAGTCCGAGGGGTGGGCGGACATTTCCCGCGCGACGTCATTGATGTCCCAGGAACCCGCGACGGGACCGGCCGCGGGTCCGGCCGCGCGGTCGGCCGCGCGGCCCGGAACGGAGTCCGGAACGCGGTCCGGACCGGCATCGGGGCTCGGAACGCCGAACCGGATATGTATCGCATACACGGCTGTCCATGGTGGCACGGCGCCGCCCGGGAAACGGACCCGCGAAAGGCCGCTAACTGCCATGGCAGCACACGGCCACCGGCCGGTCAGATCCAGCCGGCCCGGCCCGCCAGCACCCCGGCCTCGAAGCGGCTGCGGGCGCCGAGCCGGCCGGTGAGGTCCGCCATCATCCGCCGCACCGTGCGCAGCGAGACGCCGAGCTGACGGGCCGCCACCTGGTCGGTGCTGCCCGCCTCCAGCAGCCGCAGCAGCTCCAGCTCCTGCGCCGTCGGCCCGTCCTGCTTGCCGGGCCGCACCCCCTCCAGCGGCTGGCCCTGCTGCCAGGACACCTCGAAGAGGTGCACCAGCGCGGCCAGCACCCCGGGCGCGCGCACCATGACGGCGCCGACCTTGGTGTTCTTCGGGTCGGCCGGGAGCAGCGCCGTCTCCCGGTCCACGATCAGCATCCGGATCGGCAGCGACGGGATGGTGCGGATCTCGCCGCCGAGGCCGGCCAGCCAGTGGGCGTACTCGGTGGTGGCGCGGTCGTTGCGGACGCTGTCCAGGTAGAGGGTGCGGATTCGGACACCGGCGGCCAGGGTCCGCTCGTCCAGCGGGCGGCTGGCGTCCAGCGCCTCCCGGCTCTGCGCGCCGCCCGGCATGAAGGACATCAGCTCCTGCCGCGCCTGCCCGGCCAGTTCGGCCAGCCGGGCCCGGACCGAGGCCACCTCGTCCAGCCGCTCCAGGCTGAGGTTGCCGCGCTGGCCCCAGTGCGCCGAGTAGACGGCGGCCAGCTCGGCGGCCTCGCTGCGGGCGTCGGCGAGCTGGGCCTGCTGGGCCCGGATCTCGCTCTCGCGCCGGTTCAGCAGCGCGGCCAGCCCGATCTCGGGGTTGAGCGCGACGGGGCCGGCGGAGTCCTCCGGCGCGTACAGCATGGAGAGTTCGGCCAGGCCGTCCAGGCAGGTGCGGACCTCGGTCTCGGCCATCGTGAGGTGGTGGGCGATCTCGGGGACCCCCCAGCCGGGGCGGGCGACCACCGTGCGGTAGACCTCCAGCAGGTGGTCGTTCAGCCCCAGCAGGGTGGAGAGCCGCCCCTGCTCCGCTCCGGGTTCTCCCCTGCCGTCGCCCAATGCACGCATCTCTCGCACCCTCTCCACGTACACGCCGCGGGCCGCCGCATGTCGAGGGATCTCCCCGCGCCCGCCGCCCGCAGCGATGGTAGTCGGCGGGGGGCATGCCCACACCAGGGGAGGGTGTCCGGCGGGCCGGACAACACCAGGTCAGAGGCCCTCTCCCGCGGCCGGGGCGCCGTCCACCAGCTCGGCCGGCGGCCGTCCCGGGGCCCGCGCGGCGAGCGCGTGGGACAGCTGCCCCCACCCGGCGGGCGACAGCAGCGCCGCCGCCTCGTCGGCCCCGCACAGCCGCCACTCGGCCAACTCCCCCGGGTCGAGCCGAATCCGGGCCAGCTCGGGCTCCGCCAGCGGGCCGCCGTCGAAGACCTGCACCACCCGGGGCCGGTCGCCGGGGCGGTGTACCCAGTCCACGACCAGCAGCCGGCCCGGGACGCGGTCCAGGCCGAGCTCCTCCGCCACCTCCCGGACGGCCGCCGCCCGGGGCGTCTCCGCGCCCGCCTCCACGGTGCCGCCGGGCAGCCCCCAGTGCGGGCCGCCCGCCGCGGACCTCAGCCGCACCAGCAGCACCCGGCCGTCCGCGTCGGTGAGCACCACCCGGACCTTGGCGACTGCCGCGGGCAGCTCGACCCGGCTCGGCTCCTCCGGGTGGAAGCACAGCTCGTTGCCCTCGGGATCGGTCACGGACACCCGCGGCCCGCCCGCGCCGTCCACCGCCCGCACCCCGGCCCGCCCCCGCAGCACCGCCACGTCCGGCACCACCAGGTCGAGCCGGACCCGGCCACCGCCCTCGCCCGGCCCGACCGGCCGGAAGCACAGCCCCGGCAGCCCCGGCGCCCCCGGCAGCGCGACCCGCACCCGCCCCGCCTCCTCCTCGACCGCCGCCCCGCCGAGCAGGTCGGCCCAGAACCCGGCCAGTTCGCGGGGGTTGCGGGCCGGTACCACGATCCGTGACAGCTGCATGCGGGGAGGGTAACGGGTGCCCGGGGGCGCTCCCCGGCGAGGCCGCCGCGGTTCGCCGTGGTTCGGCGCGGTCAGCGCAGCCAGGAGAGCTCGGCGGCGCGGGCACCGGCCTGGAACCGGCTGCGGGCCTCCAGGAGGTCCATCACCTCGGAGATCAGCCGCCTGACGGTGCGTTCGGAGATGCCGAGCTTGCGGGCCGCGACCACGTCGGTGTCGCCCTGGTGGAGGATTCGCAGCAGGGCGTAGTGCTGGCCCGACAGGCCGTTCCGGTCCCGGCTCCTGGTGTCGCCGAGCGGGGTGGCACCCGACCAGACCAGGTCGAACAGGGCGCACATAGCGGCGATCGCGCCCTTGCCGTACAGCACGGTCGCGGTGTCGCTGCGCTCGGGATCGAGCGGGACGATGGCGGCCTCGCGGTCCACGACGATCATCCGCATCGGCAGCGAGGGCACGGTCCGCACCTGGCCGCCCCGCTCGCCCAGCCAGCGGGCGTAGTCGGTGGTGGGCTGGTGGTTGCGCACCGAGTCCAGGAAGATGGTGCGCAGTTCGACGCCGCGCAGCAGCAGTTCCTCGTCGAGCGGGCGGCTGGACCGGCGGGCGGACTCGCTCTGCCCGCCGCCGGGGATGAACGCCAGCACCTGGGAGTGGGTGCGCGCGCCGAGTTCGGCCAGCCGGTCGCGAATGGCGTCCACGCCGACCAGGTCCTCGGTCTGGGTGAAGCGCCGGCCGGAGGCCGACTCGGCGCGGATCACCTCGAAGGCGGCCTGGGCCCGTTCCACCTCCTGCCGGTGGGCGAGGAGTTCCGCCTCCCGGTGGGCGAGCAGGGTCTTGAGGCCGAGTTCCGGGATCACCGGACGCATGGTGAGCGGGTCGTCCCAGGAGGAGCGGAGCAGCGAGAGCCGGGTGAGCTCCTGGTAGGCGGAGCGGACCTCGCCCCCGGACAGGTCGAGTTCGGCGGACAGGTCGGCCGCGGGTGCCTCGGGGTTGCGCAGCAGCGCCTGGTAGACCCGGCTCGCCGCCTCGCTCAGGCCGAACGACTTCAGCTCGGCCTGCATGTCAGGACGCGTCCGGTGTGCGGCGTATTCGATCGAAGCCGTTCATCATGCGCATGGTATCCCCCACCTTCCGACCAACATGATCGCCCGCGGTGTAGGTCTAGACCACTGGTGCACGTGGTGTCAAAGGTTTCGCCGAAGTTCCCAGCGGATTGCTCAGCCCGCGAGATAGCGGTCCAGTCGGCCGATCGGATTCACCGGTTTCCAGGTCATGTAAGGGATTTCGTCGTTCCGCCGGGCTTCGTCCGGTTGGAGCGCCTTGACCGGATGGTGCAGGTGCACCATGAAATCGTCGTAGCTGTACAGCGCGGTCGCCGCCTGCAGCCGCAGCACCAGGTCCACGTCCTCGCCGCCCCAGCTCTCGTACCGCTCGTCCATCCCGCCGATCCGGTCGAACACCTCCCGGGTCAGCCACACGCAGCCGCCCACCGGTCGGCGCATCCAGAACCCGCGCAGCCCGGCCGGATCGAGCGCCGGCGCCCCGTCCGGGCCCCGGGCGTGCACCGCCCGCCGGCTGGACTCCTCGTCCAGGTACAGCATGTCGCGGTACGGCAGGAAGGCGCCCGTGCCCGGGGCGCGGAACCGCTCCAGGCTCCGGGCGACGAAGCCGCGGTCGGGCAGCAGGTCGGCGTCGAAGACGCAGACGGTCTCGGCCTCCACCGCGGAGTTGGCCACGCCGGCGTTCACCACCCAGGCCTTGTTGAAGGCGCCGGGGTGCGGCGCGAACAGGTACTCGTCGGCCGCCCCCGCGATCTCCGCCCGGCGGCGCGGCACCTCGTCCGCCTCGACCACCGTCACCGTGTACCCGCCCGGCACCGGTTCCTGGTCGCGCAGCGCGGCCAGGCAGGCCAGCAGGTTGCGCAGCCGGTGCCCGTCCGCGCCGCGGTCCCGGAACGGCACCACCACCTGCGCGGCCCGGCCCGGGGCGGTGGTCCGGGCCGCAGCCCCGGTGCCGGGCCGGTCGGCCGGGGCGGGCCGGAGGTCCGGTTCGACGGCCGCGCCCAAGTGGTGGCCGATCCGGCCGCGCTGCGCCGTCCGCCAGGCCAGCTCGGTCAGCGGCAGCATCCGCTCGGGGAACTTCTCGATCATCGGGACCAGCGCGGCCACCAGGGCGCGGTGGTGCTCGGGCCGCTCCGGTTCGGCCAGCAGCCGCCGGGCGGCCGGGGCGAACGGCGCGGCGTCCTCGTCACCCGCGAGCCGGGCCAGTTCCTCGGTCAGCGGCTGCGTGCGGTACCAGTGGTACGGGTTGGCGGCCCGCGCGTGCGGGTCCGCATGGATCACCAGCGCGTCCGCGACGAGGCGGGCCGCGACCGGCGGGTCGGTGGCGCGAAGCCAGGACATGGTGGTCTCCGAATTCCTCACGGGCAATGGGTCGGTGGTACGGGCCGGCCGCCCCGGTGGGACGGCCCAGCGGCCCCCGGTCCGCCGCACGGCGGCTCCTCCGCGGGCAGGTCGCGCAATTCCTCGGACGGCCAGCGCTCCACCCCGTGGTGTGCGCGCAGCCGGGCCCCGACGCCGACCGCCCGCCAGAGCACGTCGGTGAGCTCGTCGGTCCAGGCGTCCGGCCAGTCCGGGGCCGGCACCGGGCCGGCCGCGTCCAGGACGGCGCCGCACAGGCAGGGGCGCAGCTCCAGCGCCGAGGTCTCGGCGGGCGCGCGGCCCAGGACGGTGCCCAGCGCCAGCCCGTAGCGGACCACTTCGGTGAGCGGCAGTATCCGCTCGCGCTCGACGGGCGGCGGCCGGTCGGTGATCGCCACGAACGCCGCGGCCGGGGCCGCACCCGGCCAGTTCCGGCCGGACCGGGCCATGTACCGGCTCCAGGACGCCCGCCGCCAAGTGCCGGCGGCAGGGTCCCACAGCGAGATCCGGGCCCGTCCGGCGTGCAGGCGCGGCAGCACCTCGGGCAGCGGGCTGACCCGGTCGGCGAGCGGGCCGCCGAACGGCCGCTCGGGCGGCCCGGCGCACACCTCGGCCGAGGGCCGGGGCGGGGCGCCGGGCGCGGCCCGGAGCGTGGCCAGGCCGCCGGCGTGGACCAGCGTGTCCAGCCGGTGCCGCCGGGCGAACTCCGGCAGCAGGCCGTCGGGGGAGCCGCCCGCGGCCAGCGCCGCGTCCGCGAAGCCGGAGAACGCGAGCGCCAGGTCGGACGGCAACAGGACGGCGGTCGGCGGCAGGCAGTCCTGCGGCACCGCGGCGGCCCAGCCGCAGCCGCGCAGCGCCGCCAGCCGGGCCGCACCCGCGTTCCACGAGTCGGGCTCCACGTGCAGCGCAAGGGCGGCGCGCGGGTGTCCGGCCACCGCCCGGGCGAGTTCGGCGGTGAACGCGGGCGCCAGCTCGGCGGTGTCCCGGACCACCAGGTGGTGCGTCGAGCCGGTCGTGGCCGCGGCCCGCCAGGCCCGGACGGGGACGCCCGCCGGGTCGCCGCGGACCACCCGGACCGGACCGAGTCCGCGCAGCCGGGCGGTCAGCGCCGCCACCGCCTCCGGGCGGGCCACCCCGCCCGCCACCGCCACGCTGACGACGGGCGTCACGGCGCGGTGCGGGCCGGGGTCGCGCCGACCGGGACGGGGTCGGCCAGTTCCCGGGTCCGTTCGGCCAGCACGGCCAACTGCCGCCCGCTCAGGTCGTCGAACGGCAGGTGGAGGACCAGCCGTTCCAGACCGTCCCGGACGTACCGCTCCAGCAGCGGCCCGAGCAGCCGGGCGCCGACCTCGACCACCGTGATCCGGCCCAGGTCGCGCACCCCGACCGGCCGGTTCCGGTCCGCGGTGCTGACCGCGAGGCTGAGCTGCATGGTGCGGGGCAGCGCAGCGGCCCCGGCGGAGGGCGGGCCGCCCGCGTCGGACAGCCGCTCCGGCGCCAGGCCGGGCACCATCAGGCCGTCCAGGTACGGCCCGAGCGCGGACAGCACGCCCGGGTCGCCGCTGGCCAGCAGCAGCGGCGGGGCCTGGAAGCCGGGGGGCTTCTCGAACCGCACGGTGTCGGGCAGGCCGCGGCCGTCCCGGCGCAGCACGTCGTCCAGGGTGCGCACGGTCTCCAGCAGGTTCTGCCGCCGGGTCTGCGGGTCCAGTCCGTACAGCGCGTTGACGTTGGCCCGGGAGCCCGCGCCGATCCCCAGGACCAGCCGGTTGCCGGAAAGCTGCTGGAGCATCACCACCGAGCGGGCCATGCTCAGCGGGTGCCGGTAGCCGGCGCACAGGATCGCGGTGCCGAACTCCTCGAAGGGCAGTCCGGTGCCCATCGCGTGGGCCAGGTCGGCGACCGGGTCGCCGGCCACCGCGCGGTCCGCGCCGTCGTTCTCGGTCAGCGTGACGTCGCGGGTCCACACCCCGGTGAAGCCGAGCTCCGCCGCCTCGTACAGGTGGCGCCGACCGTGCTGCCAGGGGTCGTCGTACAACGGGAGCAGGATGCCGGTCCTCACCGCGACCACCCGCCCGACCCGATCGACCCGGTGGGGACCGCGGAAACCCGCAGGTCGGGTCCGACCCGCTCGGCGGACCGGAACTCCCAGCGCAGCGCCCCGGCGATGCTCCCGATGCCAAGGTCGCCGAGCGGAGCGGGCCCGGCACCGAGCAGCGCGGGCGCCAGGTGGCCCACCGCCTCGTCCACGCACCCGGCGGCCAGGAGCCGAGCCGCGGTGCGCGGACCGCCCTCGACCAGCACCGAGCGGACGCCCAGGCCGAGCAGGGCGGACAGCAGCGCTCGCGGGTCGACCTGCCCGGCGGAGGACCCGACGGGCAGCAGGTCCGCACCGGGCGGTGCGGCGGCGGTCGCGAACCGCTCCGGCACGGCCAGCACGGTCCGCGCCGACCCGTCGAACACCCGCGCCGTCGCGGGCAGCCGGGCCGGGTCGGAGGCCACCACCACCCGCACCGGGGCGGGGCCGGCCACTCCGTGCCGCACCCCCAGGTGCGGGTCATCGGCGCGGACCGTGCCCGCCCCGACCAGCACCGCGTCGTGCCGGGTCCGCAGCAGGTGGGCCTCGGAGCGAGCCGCCCCGGAGGTGATCCAGCGCGAGCTGCCGTCTGCGGCGGCGATCCGGCCGTCCAGGGTCGTCCCGAACTTCCAGGTCACCCAGGGCCGGCGCCGGGTGGCGCCGGTCAGCCAGTAGCGGTTCGCCCACGCCGCCTCGGCGGCCAGCAGCCCGCCCTCGACGGCGACCCCGGCGGCGGCCAGCGCCGCCGCTCCGCCCGCGGCCGACGGCGTCGGGTCGGCCACCGCGTACACCACCCGGGCCACCCCGGCAGCCCGCAGCGCCTCGGCGCACGGGCCGGTGCGGCCGGTGTGGGCGCACGGTTCGAGGGTCACCACGGCGGTGCCGCCGCGGGCCCGGGGGCCGGCAGCGGCCAGGGCCACCACCTCGGCGTGGGGCTCGCCGTCGCGCAGGTGCGACCCCTCGCCGGCCACCCTCAGCCGCTCGTCCAGGACGACGCAGCCCACCGTGGGATTGGTGCCGGTCCGTCCCAGCCGCTCGGCGGCGAGCTCCACGGCCCGCCGCATGGCGCTCTGCTCGGCCCGCTCGCGCACGGCCTACACCCCCGCCGGGGCGCGGAACGCCGCGCCCAGCCGCAGCAGTTCACCGGCGACCAGGACGCACCGGTCGGCCAGTTCGGCATCCGGTCCGGTCGGCGCACCGCCGACCGCGTGGAAGTCGTCCGGACAGCCGGCGACCTGGGTGGGCACCACCCAGGCACCCATCGCCCGTGCCACCGTGCGCAGTTGGTCGCACACCACGTTGCCGGTGCGCGGCCCGCTGCCGTGCGCGGCGACCGCGACCGGCTTGTCAACGAACGCGTCGCCCGGCAGCCGGTCCAGCACCGCCTTGAGCAGTGCCGAGTAGCCGCCGTGGTAGACCGGAGAGACCAGTACCACCGCCTCCGCCCGGGCGATGCGCTCGCGCAGCCCCGCCTGGTCGGCCGCTGCGGGGTCCCCGGCGGGCACCGTCTCGGTGTCCGCCCCGGCCGACTCCAGCGCGTCGGCGATCGCCCGGGAGAGCGCCGCCGTGTAGGAGTCCACGCGCTCGCTGCCCATCAGTATCAGTGTTCCCATGCCGTCCTCCTGGTCGTCCTGGTCGTCCTGCTCGGGGGCGGGTCAGCTCGCGGACCGGCCGACCGGGCCGCCGAGCGCCAGCGTGTGGCGGGTCACCCTGACCTTGGTCTCCAGGTAGGAGCGGTTGTCCTCGGTGACGAACACCCCGGTCGGCACCACCGCGGCCACCTCGATCCCGTAGCGGGCGAGTTGGGCGGCCTTCTCCGGGTTGTTGGTCAGCAGCCGCACCCGGGTCAGGCCGAGCAGCCGGAGCATCTCGGCGGCGGCCCGGTAGTCCCGGGAGTCCGGGGCGAGCTGCAGTTCCTCGTTGGCCGCGTAGGTGTCGAACCCGGCGTCCTGCAGCAGGTAGGCGTCCAGCTTGTTGTACAGGCCGATGCCGCGTCCCTCCTGCCGCAGGTACAGCACGCAGCCGCCGACCGCGCCGATCCGGCGCACCGCCTCGTGCAGCTGCGGGCCGCAGTCGCAGCGCGCCGAGCCCAGCACGTCGCCGGTCAGGCACTCGGAGTGCAGCCGCACCAGCGGCACGGGATCCGGGTCGGGGCGGTCCTCGCCGAGGGTGATCGCGAGGTGCTCACCGGGGTCGCTCAGGCCGTGGAAGGTGTGCAGCCGGGCGGCGACCGTGTCGCCGCCGTTCAGGTGGATCGGCACGGGCACGGTCGCCCGGATCCGCGCGGTTCCCGTCCCGGTGCCTGCCCCGGCCGCGGCTCCCGTCCCGGTTTCGGGCATCGTCTCGACTACGGACATCGCTCGTCCTCTCTCCCGCCGACCAGCGGCGGATGCTCCGGCAGGGCTTCGGTCAACGGCAGGTGGAGGTCACGGCGTCCCACATCAGGCTCGCCGGGCAGGCCGCCGCGCTGTTCGGCAGGTCGTCGGCCGCCTGCACGGGGCCGCCGAGGAAGAGGACCGCGGCCGCGGCCACGGCGAGAATCCCGGCGGTCCAGGAGGGCGTTCTGGTCTTCGACATGAAATTCTCCAGGGAATTCTTGAGCATTCGGAAAGGGCGTCCGGAAATTCCGGCGGTTCCACGCTCCGGGGAAGTTCCGGATTCGCTCGACGGCCAACTGTCCCTCGGACGGAAAGGCTTCCGCCACCGAAGCCGGTGGCCGGACCCTGCCATGCCTGATCCGGACAGGAGTAGGCCGGGCGGGCGTCGACATGCCCCAGGAAACCCGGTCCGCCGGAGTTGTCGCGGTCCGCGCAGCTCGTGCCGGAACCGGACAGGATGGCCGGATAGGCCGCACGGTCCGCCATTTCCGCACGATCTTCCGACGGCCGGGGCTTTCCGGCCGCGCATTGTGCGCAATGGGCCCGGCTAGGGTGAGGAAATGACCAGCGCACCGAACGGCCGAGTAGCCGCTCCCGCCCTGTCCGACCCGCCGACCACCCTGCTTCTGCTGCGCCACGGCGAGACCGCGCTGACCCCGGACCGGAGGTTCTCCGGCAGCGGCGGCACCGACCCCGCGCTCTCCGCCACCGGCCTCGACCAGGCCGCGAGGGCGGGCGCCTCCGCCCTGCTCGCCGAGGCCCCCGTGCACGCCGTGATCAGCTCCCCGCTGCGCCGCTGCCGGCAGACCGCGCAGGCCGCGGCCGAACGGCTCGGGCTGGGCGTGCGGATCGAGGACGGGCTGCGGGAGGCCGACTTCGGAGACTGGGAGGGCCTCACCCTGGACGAGGTCCGGGCCCGCCACCCCGCGGACCTGCGGGCCTGGCAGGAGTCGGGGGCGGCACCCACCGGTGCTGTCGAGTCACTCGCCCAGGTCGCCGAGCGGACCGCCGCGGCCCGCGACGCCCTGCTGGCCCGCCACCCGGGCCGCCGCCTGCTGCTGGTCAGCCACGTCACACCGATCAAGACCCTGATGGCGGGGACGCTGGGCGCCCCCGCCGGGGCGGTGCACGCGATGTACCTGTCCCCGGCGTCCTTCTCGGCACTGGTGCACACCGGTTCGCGCACCGCCATGCACCTCTACAACGACACCTCCCACCTGCGCTGATCCCAACCGTCCGCAGTCGAACCGACCCCGGGCCGCTGGCCGGATCAGGCACGGCCGGGTCCGGCCAGCCCGGACCGTGGCGGCCGGGGGACGGGCGGGCGAGAGTGGGGCGGTCGGCGAACCGGTCCGTCCGCGCCTCCGCCCGGACGGGCCTGGACGCCCACCGCCCACCGCCCCAGCGACGGAGAGGAAGCCATGGCCAACATCGTCTTCGCCCACCAGGTGCCCGACGCCGCAGCGGAGTTCCTCTCCGTGCTGGACCGGGCCGACGAACCGGCCGCGGTCGTCCTCACCGGGGACGGGTGGCGGTACGTCGAACTGCCCGCCGCCGACGCGGCCACCCGCGTCCGCCACCTCGCCCGGGCCTGCACCCGGCCCGGACCGGCCGCGACCTGGTCGCCCGGACAGGTCTCGTCGGACGACACCCACTGGGCCCACAACCCCGCCGACTGGCGTGCGGAGCAGGCCCGTTCGGGACTCGCCGCCGCCCAGGCCGCGGCCGCTGCCGGACCGGTCCGCCACAGCCTCGGCCACGCCGGGCACTCGCAGTTCCTGATCGACGAGGCGCACCCGCTGACCGAGCGCCAACTGCGGTCAAAAATAGTCCTGTTGGCGGACCTCAAGTCCGGATCGCTGCCGTCCGCCACCGCCGGACGCGACCACCTCACCCAGTCCGCGCCGTCCTGCGAGAGCTTCCTGCACCTCGACCGCGAGCGCGCCGAGCACCTCTACTACCTCGTCTACAGCCCCGACCCGCTGGTCGAGGTGCCGCGCGACCCCTGGGACTTCGCCCGCTCCCCCTACGAGCGGGAGCGGATGACCGCCACCCGCGATTGGGTGCGCGCCACGCTGCCGCACCCCGGGGCCAGCGTGGTGGAGGCCGGTGCGTGCGAGGGTGCGCTGAGCGAACTGCTCTGCGAGGCCGGCCTGGACGTCACCGCCACCGAACCCGCCGACGACTTCCGCGAACGGGCCGCCCACCGACTCGCCGGACGGGCCACGGTGACCGCCGACACCGTCGAGGACCTCGCCCGGACCACCCGGACACCCGCCGACGCCTACCTGCTCGCCGAAGTCCTCTACTACCTCGACGACCCGGCCGTGACCGAGTCGCTGGCCACCGACCTGCTGCTGGTCACCGCCCCGCGCGAACTCCTCGAAACCAAGCTGCGCCCCTACTTCGAAGGTCCCGGCGCGGCCTGCTGGCGGATCGAGTCCGAGCACGAACTGCTCGGCGCGCGCCTGGACTTCCTGGTCGACGGCCTGATGTACCAGCGCAAGCGCGGCAGCGTCGGCCTGGTGTGCCGCCGCCGCGCCCAGGCCGCCCGCTGACCGGCGGCCGCCGCCTGCCTCCCGTCTGCCGCTGCTGTCCACCGCCCGTCGATCGTCCCGGTCCCCGACCGGCCCCGTCCCGCTCCCACCGCCTCCCGGAGCCCCTCATGACCACCACCGCACCCGCCGGACTCCGCACCGTCACCTGGGAACTGACCCCCGAGAACGATGTCCCCCCGAAGCTGCACCACCAGCTGAACGCCCTGCTGCGGGAGTCCTTCCCGTACACCACCGAGCAGTTCCGCGACGGCCGCAGCTGGGCGGGTGCCCGGCCGGAGCGCCGGCTGATCGGCCGGATCGACGGCCGCCCGGTCGCCCACACCGGCCTGCTGCGCCGCTTCCTACGCGTCGGCGGAACGGACCAACTGGTCGGCGAGGTCGGCCTGGTGGCCGTCCACCCCGCACTCCAGGGCACCGGCGTCGGCCGGGAGATGGCCGACCGCACCCAGGCCGCCCTGGCCACCCTCCGGCTTCCGTTCGGCTACCTCAACTGCCACACCAGCGTGCTCGGCTACTACCTCTCGGTGGGCTGGACGGCACTCGACGGCACCGACACCCGGCACTACGAGCCGGACGACGAACTCACCGCCCTGGTCACCACCGCCCGGCCGATGGTCCTCCCGGTCACCGCCGCCCTCACCGCCTGGCCGGCGGGCACCCGAATCGAACGCGACGGCACCGAACTCTGAAGCGGGGAACCCCATGACGCACCGCCACCGACCGGTCGGCCGCCCCACCGGGACGGCCGGACGATGACACCGACCACCGCCCCGCCGACCGGCTCGGCCCTCGGGTCACCGATCGCACCGGCCGCCGGCCGCCGTCCGGTCGTCATCAGCGTCGCCGTGATGACCCACCCGGACCGCCTCGGCCACGCCCGCGCCCTCGCCGCCGCGCTCCCGCGATGGCCCGCCGCGGTCGCCGTCGACCCGCACCCCGCCGAGCCGCCCACCACGTTGCGCGCCGCCCGCGCGGCCTGGGCGGCGATGCCCGCCGACGCCACCCACCACCTGGTCCTCCAGGACGACATCGCCCTCTGCCGCGACTTCGCCGCCCGCCTCGACGCCGCCGTGGCCGCCCACCCGGACCGCCCGCTCGCCCTCTACGCCAACTGGAACACCTGGAACGGTGCGGCGACCCGGGCCGCCGCCCTGGCCGGAGCCGGCTGGGCACCGGCCGTCCCGGGTGAGTGGACCCCCTCGCTCGCCCTGCTGCTGCCGCGCGCCGACGTGCTCGCCCTGCTCGCGGCGGTTCCCGCCGACAGTGCCGAGACTGCCCCGGACGATGTCGTGCTGCAACGCGAACTCGCCTCCCGGGGCCGCCGGGTGCTGATCTCGGTGCCCCACCTGGTGGAGCACCTCGGCGACCGGAGCCTGGTCGGCAACGACACCCACGGCCCCCGCCACTCGGCCTGCTTCGCGGACCACGCCGCACCCGCGGAAGCCGGAACGGCGGCCTCGCCCCCGGCCTCGGCCGCGACCCGGCCCCCGACGTGGCAGCCGTGGGAGTCCTCGCCGTACCCCGCCGCCCTGCTGGTGCACCTGCACCGCGGCGAGGCGCACGCGGTGCTCCCCCACCCCGACGGGCCGCGCCACCTGCCGGTGCAGGAGTACCTGCGCGGCACGGGGCTGGCGCACGACGCCGCGGCCCGCCGCGAACAGGCCGGACGACTCCCCGGGCAGCCTGTCGATTACCCCCGCCTGCGCACCGAACTCTGGTACGCGGGTTACCTGTTGGGGGTGTCCGCGCCCCCTGACGGCCCGACCGCGGACGACCCGCTCGTCCGGGCCGGCCTGCGCACCCTGGCCCTCGGCGGCACCAACAGCCTCGGGCCGGTGCACCGCTGGGCGGTCCGCCACGCCGACCGGCTGACCGACCTGGTCGCGGACGGCGTCGAGGCCGGCCGCACCCGCAGGCGCCGGCACGGCCCGCCGGCCGCCCTCGACCCGTCCGGCCCGATCCCGGCTCCGGCCGAACGGATCTGGCTCCGCAGGCCCGACGTGGAGGACCTCACATGACGATCCGACGCCTGGTGTTCTCCCCGCACGCCGACGACGCCGTGCTGTCCTGCTACGGCGCCCTCGGTCCGGGGAGCGCGGTGGTGACCGTGTTCGCCGGGGTGCCCGAGGACCCGGGGCTGCTCACCGACTGGGACCGCGCGCTCGGCGCCGCCGACTCCCGCGAACTGGCCCTGGAACGCCGCGCGGAGGACCTCCGGTCCTTCGCCCCGCTCGGCCTCGTCCCGGAACAGTGGCCCTACCTGGACGGGCAGTACCGGCCGGGCGAGACCCCCCGGCAGTTGTCGGCCGACCTGGCGGCCCGCGTCCGGGCCGGGGCACCGGTCGGAGCGGGCCCGGCCCGGGAGGTCTGGCTGCCCGCCGGGCTGCTCGGCCACCCCGACCACGTACTGGTCCGGGACACCGGCCTGGCGGCGTGCGCGGAACTCGCGGACGAGGGGCTGCCGCCCCGGGTGGTGCTGTACGCCGAGTACCCGTACCAGCTGTTCCAGATCAGCAACCACCTGCGGGCGGCCGGCACCCGGGACGGATTCGCCTGGACCAACGACCGCCCGGAACCGCTCGCCGCCTGGGCCGCCGAGCAGTTCCCCCGGGCCACCGCGGGGCGGCACCGGGCCGGGGAGACCCGGCTCCCGGAGATCACCGCCGCCGCCAAGGCAGCGGCGATCCGCGCCCACGCCACCCAGGTCGACGTGATGGACCGCCAAGTGCGCGGCCAACTGCTGAACCTCTCGAACCTGGAGCTGGAGTACTGGTGGCCGCTGCACGGAGCCCGGGCGGCGCTGTCGGACCTGGCCGCGTCCGCACCCGCACCCGCGTCCGCACTAGCGTCGGCGTCGGCATCGGCGCCGGCGCCGGCGGGCGCCTCGTCGGCCGGAGCACGGAACGGCGGCGGCCGGTGAGCCTGTCCCCCGCCGACGTGGCCGACCCGCGGCACCCCGGGGCGGTCGGTGACGCACCGGACACCCGGGCCGCCCGGCTGCGGCGGCGCCTCGGCCTTCCCGCGCTCGCCGGCCAGGGGCGGATCGTCGCCGCCACCGTGCTCGACGCGTTCGGCGTCGGGATGTTCGTCCCGCTGTCCTTCCTGTTCTTCATCCTGACCACCGACCTGACGATCGCCCAGGTCGGCCTGGGCACCAGCATCGCCACCGTGCTCTCCCTGCCCGCCGCCCCGGTGGCCGGCACGATCGTCGACCGCTGGGGCCCCCGCACCTCGCTGATCGCCAACAACCTCCTGGCCGCGGCCGGTTACCTCTGCTACCTGCTGGTGGACTCGCTGCCCTCCCTGGTCGGCAGCATGCTGGTGGTGCTCTGCGCCGAACGCCTGTACTTCGCCTCCTGGCCCGCCTTCGTCGCGGACCTGGCCGAAGGCGCGGAACTCGACCGCTGGTACGCCTTCACCACCGCGGGCACCAACGCCAGCGTGGGCATCGGCGGCGCGGCCGGAGGGCTGCTGCTGGGCAGCGGCTGGTCCGGTGCGGCCGTGTTCATCGTCGCCGTGAACGCCGCGACCAGCGTGATCGCGGCGTTCCTGCTGCTGGCCCCGCGCGGCACGAGAACGACGGCGGCTCCGACCGCACGACCGCCGGCTGCGGCGACGGCCTCCGACAGCCCACTCCAACCGGACCGGACGGGATGGTGGGACAGCTGGCGGACCCTCTTCCGGGACCGGGTGCTGCTGGCCCTGATGGCGGCGCAGACCGCCTTCGCGTTCGGCTGGCTGATCCCGACCGTGGTCCTGCCCGTCTACCTGGTCGAGGTGGACCGGCTACCCGCCTGGCTGCCATCGACCGCCCTGACGGTGAACGCCGTCGTGATCGTGCTGGCCCAGTCCCTGGTGACGGCCAGGGTGGTGGCGTACCCGCGGGCCAGAGTGATCTCCTGGGCCGCCGTCCTGATGCTCGGCTCGATCGCCCTCCTGGCCTTCGGCGCCGCCGGCCGCGGCCCCGCCACCGTGGCGGTGGTCTACACCGCGGTCCTGCTCTTCACCGCCGGCCAGATCCTGGCCGGCCCGGCCACCACCGCCATCTCGGCCACCGCCGCCCCACCCGAAGCCCGCGGCCGCTACCTCTCCCTCTTCAACCTCACCTGGGCCCTCTCCGCAATCACCGGCCCCCTCCTGGTGGGCACCCTGATCGAGCACCACCCCGCCGTCTTCTGGACCCTCCTCGCCACCCTCGTCGCCACCGGCGGCCTCGGCTACCGCCTGGCCGCCCACTGGTCACCCCCCACTGCCTGACCACCCACCCAACCCACACCACGACCAAGGGCCAGGCTGACGGGACAACCCCGGCGACCTGGCCCTCGTCACGTGCGCAACGGCTCTGCTCGCTGAGCCCCCTGTCGGGTTCGAACCGACGACCCCCGCTTTACAAGAGCGGTGCTCTGGCCAGCTGAGCTAAGGAGGCGCGGTGGCCGTCCGCGGAGATCCACGGCGGCACCAGTGGGCAGTGTACCGGGCGGGGGCGCGGGGGGTGGGGTGGTTGTGCGGGAGGGGGTGTGACCGGATCGATGCCAACTCGGGGGCGGCAGAGGGCTGACAAAAGGATGAACTGCCAGGTAGCGTCGCGGAGAGCCGGGCCCGGCACCAGTGGTTCAGACCAGTGGGGAGTTGCCGGGGCGGCGGCGAGAACATCCACCTTTACTCGGATCGTCCGGCACGTTCCTGCCGGTGAAGGAGCGAAGCACCATGGCTTCTGTGACGTACGACAAGGCCACCCGTGTGTACCCGGGTGCCGACAAGCCCTCCGTCGACCAGCTCGACCTGGAGATCGCGGACGGCGAGTTCCTCGTCCTGGTCGGTCCCTCCGGCTGCGGCAAGTCGACCTCGCTGCGCATGCTGGCCGGCCTGGAGGACGTGAACGAGGGCGCCATCCGCATCGGCGACCGCGACGTGACCCACCTGCCGCCGAAGGACCGGGACATCGCCATGGTGTTCCAGAACTACGCGCTGTACCCGCACATGACCGTCGCCGAGAACATGGGCTTCGCCCTGAAGATCGCCGGCGTGAACAAGGCCGAGATCCGCACCAAGGTCGAAGAGGCCGCCAAGATCCTCGACCTGACCCAGTACCTGGACCGCAAGCCGAAGGCGCTCTCCGGCGGTCAGCGCCAGCGTGTCGCGATGGGCCGCGCGATCGTCCGCCAGCCGCAGGTCTTCCTGATGGACGAGCCGCTGTCGAACCTGGACGCCAAGCTCCGCGTGTCCACCCGCACCCAGATCGCCTCGCTCCAGCGCCGCCTGGGCATCACCACGGTCTACGTCACCCACGACCAGACCGAGGCCATGACCATGGGTGACCGCGTCGCGGTCCTCAAGGACGGTCTGCTGCAGCAGGTCGACGCCCCGCGCGCCATGTACGACCGCCCGGGCAACCTGTTCGTGGCCGGCTTCATCGGCTCCCCCGCGATGAACCTCATCGAGGTCCCGCTGGTCGACGGCGGCGTGAAGTTCGGCGGCTCGATCATCAACATCGCCCGCGAGGACCTGGCCAAGGCCGGCGACGCGAAGAGCGTCGTGGTCGGCATCCGCCCCGAGCACTTCCAGGTCGTCCCGGCCGGCGGCCTCGAGGGCGTCGCGGTCACCGTCAACGTGGTCGAGGAGCTCGGCGCCGACGGCTACGTGTACGGCACCACCCAGGTGTCCGGCGAGGACAAGGACATCGTGGTCCGCGTGCACAGCCGCGAGATCCCGCAGCGCGGCGAGACCATCCACATCGTGCCGGTCGGCAACGAGCCGCACGTGTTCACCACCGAGGCCGAGGGCGGCAAGCGCCTCAGCCGCTGAAGCTGAACCTGACGCCGAGGCCGAGGCCGACGCCGACGCCGACGAGAGCACCGGAGGAGGGGCGCCGTACCTGACGGCGGCGCCCGCCCCCCGCTCCCCGCTTCTTCCACGGAACCCCCTGCCCACGGCGGTCGGCAGGGGGTTCCGGCGTTCCCGGAACGCCCCCGCGCACCCGGCCCGGCGCTCCCCGGACACTTCCGGCCGCGATAGTGACGCTCTCCGGACGCTTCCGTCACTCCCGCGGACGCGGCGTCAACCCGATGGCGGAACAAAACGGGACAGCGGTCACCCGATGGTGTAACGCGACGCGCCCGCCCCGCCACGCACCGCTACTCTCCTGTGCGTGAAACAGCTCGTGCGCCGCATCGCCCAGACCGTTGCCCTCACCCTGCCGGTGGTCCTGGTGACCACCGGCACGCTCGCCGTCACCC
The DNA here is from genome assembly GCF_948472415.1 of Kitasatospora fiedleri. Lineage (NCBI taxonomy): Bacteria > Bacillati > Actinomycetota > Actinomycetes > Kitasatosporales > Streptomycetaceae > Kitasatospora > Kitasatospora fiedleri. The sequence continues at coordinate 3,444,054 of NZ_OX419519.1, forward strand.
GCGTCCCGTGGGCCCCACCGACGGGCCTGGACCAGCAGGTGGTGGCGGCCTCCAGTGGCGACGGCACCATCGGCCGCACCGCCACGGCCCCCAACACCCAGGGCCTCGCCCCGCAGGACGCCCTCCGGGTGGACCTGATGGAGGAGCTGAAGAACCACAACCCGGGCACCGCCCTCGACCTGCTCGAACGCACCATGCGCGAGAACCCGTCGCTGACCCCGTACTGCACCGCGCTGGCCGGCGAGCTCGGCCGCGCCGCGGTGAAGAAGTACCAGGGCGACGCGAAGCGCGCCCGCTCCTTCGCCCGCCCGGTCTGCGACGGCTCGTTCGCCGCCGGCGTGGTCAACTGACCGACCGCGCACGGGAGGAGCGGCCCCGGCGGCAGCCCCGACGGCGGCACCGGCCCGGGCCCGAGCTCGACCGGCCGACCGCGCACCGGAGGTGCCCTCCCCCGACGCGGCCCGGGCCGGCCGGAGCGGGCCCGCTATCGTGGCGCGCATGACAGCAGACACCGGCACCGCCCCGGGTGCCACCGCCCCCGCCGTCACCCAGGCGGTGATCCTGGCGGGCGGGCAGGGCTCCCGGCTGCGGCCGTACACCGACGACCGGCCCAAGCCGCTGGTGGAGATCCCCGGCACCGGGAAGCCGATCATCGGACACCAGCTGGAGTGGCTGGCCGCCGAGGGCGTCACCGACGTGGTGATCTCCTGCGGCCACCTCGCCGAGGTGCTCCAGGAGTGGCTGGAACGGGCCGACCTGCCGCTGCGCACGCGGACCGTGGTGGAGGCCGAACCCCTGGGCCGCGGCGGCGGGTTGCGCTACGCCGCCGCCTCCCTGCCGCGCCCCGCCGAGCCCTGGTACGCCACCAACGGCGACATCTGGACCAGGTTCAGCCTGCGCGAGATGGCCGCCTTCCACCACGAGCGCGCCGCCACCGCCACCCTCGCGCTGGCCCGCCCGCGCATCCCGTGGGGCGCCGTGGAGACCGACCGCTTCGGCAACGTGCTGGACTTCATCGAGGCCCCGCCGTCCCCGTTCCTGATCAACGCGGGCCTGTACGTCTTCGCCCCGGGCTTCCGCGAGCTACTCCCCGAGGTCGGCGACCACGAGCGCACCACCTTCCCGCAGCTGGCCCGCGACCGCCGACTGGCCGGCTACCAGCTCCCGCAGGGCTGCTACTGGCGCGCCATCGACACCGCCAAGGACCTCACCGAGGCCGCCAAGGAGCTCTCCGCGTCCCGGCAGTAGCCCCCGGGCGCTCCCACAACCCCGCACGGGCCCGCCACGACGCCCCGGAGGCCGCGGAACGCGCTCCGGGGCGTCCCGCTGCCCGGGGGGGGGGGGAGCACGGCGCGACCGCCGACGGCCCAGCGGCCGCACAGAGACACCGAAGACACCGAAGACACCAAGACCCCGCAGCAGAGCCGTAGGGTCCCTCCCGGACGTCCGGGAGGGACCCTACGGCGTGTCGTTCCGCGCGGGATCGGCCGTCAGGCCGCGGGCGCGGGGTGCTGCGGGCTCATGCCGAGTTCGAGCAGCGGCGGTCCGCTGCCCAGCAGGCCGCCGATCACGCCGTGCGAGGGCTGCGCGGTGCGCGGTGCCCCGGCGGGGGCGCCGCCCGTGCCGGTGCCGCCGGCGGAGCCGCCGTTGCCGGTGCTGCCGCCGCCGCCACCGGTGCTGGAGGTGCCCGAGCCGGCGCCGTTGCGGGCGGTCGGCGTGGCGCCCCCGGACGGGGTGCCGCCGCCGGGCTGCTTGGCCTTGCCGCTGCGGCTGGACGAGGGCGAGGGCGCGGCCGGCGCCTTGCCCTGGCCCTGGCCCTGGGTGGGGCTCGGCGTGGGGGTGGGCGTGGGCGACGGGGTCGGGGTCGGCGAGGGGCTGTTGCTCGGCCAGACCGGGGAGCCGAAGTCGGTGGGCGGCTCGACCGGCGCCGTGCTGCCGCCGGTGCGGACCGCCGCGCCGAGCAGCGAGCCGGAGAGCAGGGTGAGGCCGACCACCACGGCGGTGACCACGCCGCGCCGGCGCAGCATCCGCCGCCGGACCGCGCCGGGTTCGCCGGGCCCGTGCCGGCGGAACGCCTCCAGGGCGATCCGGCCGTCCAGCGAGGCGAACGGGGCCCCGGCGATCAGCAGCGGGCTCCAGGCCGCGAGGAAGATCAGGTCGGGGGTGTCGTAGACCGGCACCGCCTTCCAGCTCACGGTGAACAGCAGCGCCGCGGACAGCGCCATCGCGGTGCCGGCCGCGAGCCGCTGCCACAGGCCCAGGATGGACAGCACGCCGACCACGATCTCCAGGAAGGAGACCGCGAGCCCGGCGCCCACCGGGTGGGCCATCGCGAAGTCCAGCAGCGGCTGGGCGACCTTCCACGGGTGCAGCGAGGACAGCCAGCGCATCATCGAGCCGCGCTCGCCGCCGTCGAAGTACACCGGGTCGCACAGCTTGCTGAACCCGGCGTACACCGACAGCGAGCCGAGCAGCACCCGCAGCGGCAGCAGCACCAGGCCCAGGTCGACCCGGCGGCCGGGGTACCAGGCGTGCTTGGAGCCCTCGCTGAGCGACGGCACCTCCGGCAGCTCGCCCTCGGGCTGCCAGCTGCGCCCGGCGCCGATCCGGACCGTCTCGTCCAGCAGTTCGGGGACGCCGACGTGCGGGGTCTCGCCCGGGGTGCCGGCCGGGCCGTACTGGCGCGGGACGCCCTGGAGCTGCTGGGTGTCGTCGTCCTCGAAGCCCTTGGCGGGGGCGGGCACGGTGGTCAGCCGGACGGCTTCCAGCAGCTGGGTGGCGGCGGTGTCGCCGGGCCCGGTCCGGCCGCTCCAGGCGGTGACCACCCGGGCCTTGCGGCGGGGGGCCCCGCCGGTGACCGAGGCGGCGGTGATCCCGGCCAGCGCGGGCACCGACGCCGCGGGCACCACGATCTGCGGGGTGACGCCGCTGCGCAGGCCGTACGGGTCACCGAAGGCGGCACCGGCCGGGGCGTCGATCATCGGGGCCACCGGGGCGGAGAGCCTGACCCGGAAACTGGCCTGGGTGCTGCTGAGCCTCGACGGGTCGGACGGCACCCGGACCGTGTTGAGGCCCGGACCGTCGTCTATCCCCGCGGGGCGCTGCCCGAGGCGCAGAGGTGTTCTGGTGTCCACACCCCTCTAACCGGGTGACGGGCCCCGAGGACACTCTCCCGGGTGGATTCCGGGCGAGGATTTGAAGTGATCATGAGAAAACCGATCGGGCCCGACCGGACCCGACCGGTTCCCCCACGAAAACGACGCGCTACCGCGGCGCCGCTGCGGCACGGCACCCCGCACCGCGGCGCCGCTGCGGCACGGCACCCCGCACCGCGGCGCCGCTGCGGCACGGCACCCCGCACCGCGGCGCCGCTGCGGCACGGCACCCCGCACCGCGGCGCCGCCGCGTCAGCGCAACACCCCGCGTCAGCGCTTGGCGCGCAGCCGGGCGGCCTCGTACAGCACGATGCCCGCCGCCACACCGGCGTTCAGCGACTCGGTCCGGCCCGGCATCGGGATGCGCACCAGCAGGTCGCAGGTCTCCGAGACCAGCCGGGACAGGCCCTTGCCCTCGGAGCCGGCCACGATCACCACGGGGCCGGTCAGCACGTCCAGGTCGCCGATCTCGGCCTCGCCGTCGGCGGCCAGGCCGACCACCATCACGCCGGCCTTCTGGTATGCCTCCAGCGCCCGGGTCAGGTTGGTGGCGCGCGCCACGGGCAGCCGCGCCGCCGCGCCGGAGGAGGTCTTCCAGGCGCCCGCGGTCATGCCGGCCGCCCGGCGCTCCGGGATCACCACGCCGTGCGCGCCGAACGCGGCGGCGGAGCGGACCACGGCGCCGAGGTTGCGGGAGTCGGTGACGCCGTCCAGCGCGACGATCAGCGCGTCCTGCCCGTTGTCGGCGGCGCCCTCCAGCAGGTCGTCGGGGTGCGCGTACTCGTACGGCGGGACCTGCAGCACCAGGCCCTGGTGGTTGAGGCCGCCGGTCATCTGGTCCAGCTGGGCCCGCGGGGCCTCCATCAGCGGGACGCCGCGCTCGTTGGCGGCCTGGAAGGCCTCCCGGACCCGGTCGTCGGTGTCGAGGAACTGCTGCACGTACAGCGCGGTCGCCGGGACGCCGCCCTGGAGCGCCTCGACCACCGAGTTGCGGCCCACCACCAGCTCGGCCGCGCCCGCGCCGCCGCGGCCGCTGCGGGAGCCGCCGCCGGCGCGGCGCATGCCCGCGCGGGACTTGGCGTCGCGCTCGCGCTTGAGCGCCGCGTTGGCGGCGCGCTGCTTGGGGTGGCCCTTGCGGGCCTCGCCGGGCGGGGTCGGGCCCTTGCCCTGCAGTCCCTTCCGGCTGTGGCCGCCGGTACCGACGCTGGCACCCTTCTTCGATCCGGGGTTGCGGCGGTTCCTGCGCTGGCTGTTGCCGGCCATGGTTGTACTTCCTGTCTCTGCGTCTGCTTCGTGCGTCGGGGCCGCACCCCTACAAAGGTACGGCCCCGGCGCGCCCCGGAGGGCTACTGGTACTACCGGCGGCCGGTGGTCCGGCCCGGTGTCACTGCCCGATCGTCCAGCGCGGGCCGGACGGGGTGTCCTCGATCGCCAGCCCGGCGGCGCCGAGCTGGTCGCGGATGGTGTCCGCGGTGGCGAAGTCCTTGCGGGCGCGGGCGGCCTGGCGCTGGTCGAGGACCAGCCGGACCAGGGCGTCGACCACGCCGCCGAGCTCCTCGCCCTGCTCGGCGCCGCCGGCCCACTGCTCGTCGAGCGGGTCGAGGCCGAGCACGCCGAGCATCGCCCGGACCTCCGCCAGCCGGGCCGCGGTGGACTCCTTGTCGTCCGCGCCGAGCGCGCTGTTGCCCTGCCGAACGGCCATGTGCACGGCGGCGAGCGCCTGCGGGACGCCTAGGTCGTCGTCCATCGCCTCGGCGAAGGAGAGCGGCACCTCGGGGGCGGCGTCGACCGGGCCGCAGCGCTCCACGGCCCGCTCGATGAAGCCCTCGATCCGGGCGAACCCGGTCTCGGCCTCGCGCAGCGACTCCTCGCTGTACTCGATCATCGAGCGGTAGTGCGGGCCGGCCAGGTAGTAGCGCAGCACGATCGGCCGCCAGCGCCGGACCATCTCGGAGACCAGCACCGAGTTGCCCAGCGACTTGGACATCTTCTCGCCGGCCAGCGTCACCCAGGCGTTGTGCACCCAGAAGTTGGCGAACTCGTCGCCGAAGGCCCGGGACTGGGCGATCTCGTTCTCGTGGTGCGGGAAGATCAGGTCGAGTCCGCCGCCGTGGATGTCGAAGGCGCGGCCCAGGTACTTGTGCGCCATCGCCGAGCACTCCAGGTGCCAGCCCGGGCGGCCGCGGCCCCAGGGCGTCTCCCAGCTCGGCTCGCCGGGCTTGGCGGCCTTCCACATCGCGAAGTCGCGCGGGTCGCGCTTGCCGGTCTCGTTGTCGCCGGAGGGCTGCCGCAGGTTCTCCAACTCCTGGTTGGAGAGGGCCAGGTACTCCGGGAAGGTGGTCACCGCGAAGTACACGTTGCCGTCGGCGGCGTACGCGTGGCCGCGCTCGATCAGGCCGCGCATCATCTCGATCATCTCCGGGACGTGCCCGGTGGCGCGCGGTTCGGCGCTCGGCGGCAGGCACCCGAGGACGGTGTAACCCTCGTTGAAGGCGCGCTCGTTGGCGTACGCGATCTTCCACCAGTCGGTGGACTGCTCGCGCCCCTTGGCGATCACCTTGTCGTCGATGTCGGTGACGTTGCGGACGAAGGTGACGTCGTAGCCGCGGTAGCGGAACCACCGCTGCATCACGTCGAAGTTGAGGCCGGACCGGATGTGCCCGATGTGCGGCGGTGCCTGGACCGTGGCGCCACACAGGTAGATCGAGACACAGCCCGGCACCAGCGGGACGAAGTCGCGTACCTGGCGGGTCATGGTGTCGTACAGGCGAAGGCTCACAGCGACCAGGGTAGTGGGCGGCGGGGGGTGCCCCGCCACCTTCCGGCCCCTTTGGCGTGCCCGCGTTCAGCCGATGTTGCCGACGATCTTGCGCGGGCTGAGCCGGATCACCACCCGGACGTCGTCCGGCCCGTCGAAGCCGTAGGCCTCGCCCCGGTACTTGTGCGACAGCTCGTCGATCAGCTCCCGGCCGCCCTCGGTGGTCAGGGTGACCTCGCCGCGCGCCTCGAAGTAGGTGTACGGGTCGTCCGCCGGGTTGACCAGCAGGCTGACCCGCGGGTCGCGCACCAGGTTGAGGTGCTTGCGGCGGCCCTGCACGGTGGAGAACAGGATGTCGTCGCCGTCCCGCTTCACCCAGACCACGGAGGACTGCGGGCTGCCGTCGGGCTGCACGGTGGAGACCACCGCGTAGCTCTTCGCGTCCAGCAGCGCCCTGACCTTGTCGCCGAGTTCGACGCCCATGTCTCCTCCTGTGCCTGGTTCTTGACGGCTTGTCGGAACTCAGGCTATGCGGCGGGCCGTTCGTAGACCAGTGCCGTGGCGATCGCGGCGAGTCCCTCCGCGCGGCCGGTCAGGCCGAGGCCGTCGGTGGTGGTGCCGGAGACCGAGACCGGGGCGCCGACCGCGGCGGACAGCGCGGCCTGGGCCTCGGCCCGGCGCTTGCCGACCTTGGGGCGGACGCCGATCACCTGGACGGAGACGTTGCCGATCTCGAAGCCCGCCGCCCGGACGAGGCGGGCCGCCTCGGCCAGCAGCGCGACCCCGGCCGCGCCCGCCCACTCGGGGCGGGAGGTGCCGAAGTGCGCGCCCAGGTCGCCGATGCCGGCGGCGGAGAACAGCGCGTCGCAGGCGGCGTGCGCGGCCACGTCGGCGTCCGAGTGCCCGGCCAGGCCGGTCTCGCCGGGCCAGTCCAGGCCGGCCACCCGCAGCGGGCGGCCCTCCTCGAAGGCGTGCACGTCGGTGCCGATGCCGACGCGGGGGAGGATCGGGTCAGTAGCCATCGGTGGCCCTCCGGCGGGCGAGCACGGCCTCGGCGAGCACGAGGTCCAGCGGGCGGGTGACCTTGAACGCCTCCTCGTGGCCGGGCACCACGACCACCCGGCCGCCGAAGCGCTCGATCAGCCCGGCGTCGTCGGTCACCTCGGCGCCCTCGGCGAGCGCCCGCTCGTGCGCGGCGACCAGCCCGGGCAGGTCGAAGCCCTGCGGGGTCTGCACCGCGCGCAGGGTGGAGCGGTCGGGCGTGTCCAGCACCGGCTCGGGGCCGGACGGCTGCGGCTCGACCCGCTTGACGGTGTCGGCCAGCGGCACCGCGGGCACCACCGCCCCGGCCCCGGCGCGGACGGCGGCGGCCACCGCGTCCACCACCTCGACCGGCACCAGCGGGCGGGCCGCGTCGTGCACCAGCACCACCCGGGTCCCGGCCGGGACGGCGGCCAGGCCGAGCCGCACCGACTCCTGCCGGCTGGCGCCGCCGGGCACCACCCGGACGTCCTTGCCGTCCAGGCCGTGGCTGTCCAGCAGCGAGACGACCTCGGCCACCCCGTCCGGCGGGGCGCACACCACCACCAGGCCGACCGCCCGGCTGCGGGCCAGCGCCCGGACGGCGTGCACCAGCAGCGGCACGCCGCCGAGTTCGCGCAGCGCCTTGGGGGCGCCGGGGCCGAGTCGCTCGCCGCGCCCGGCGGCCGGGACGACCGCTGCCGCGAGCTGTGCTGAGGCGTTCAGGTTTGGCTCCTCGGGTGTGATGGGTATGGCCCGTGCCGAGCGCGGATACCGCGAGCGGGCAGGCCCCCTTCCTGACTGCACGTTAGTGGAACCGCGCCCGTGGCCCCGCCATGCCACCGCCCCCTTCCGGGCATGGCGAAGCGCCCGAGGTGCCGTTCGGGCACCACCGGGCGCTGCGTCGCACTGCTCAGGAGGCGAGGACCTCGTCGAGCAGCGTCTCGGCCTTGTCCTCGTTGGTGTTCTCGGCGAGCGCCAGCTCGCTCACCAGGATCTGCCGGGCCTTGGCCAGCATCCGCTTCTCACCGGCGGACAGGCCGCGCTCGCGCTCGCGGCGCCACAGGTCGCGGACGACCTCTGCGACCTTGATCACATCGCCGGACGCGAGCTTCTCGAGGTTCGCCTTGTACCGGCGCGACCAGTTGGTGGGTTCTTCGGTGTACGGTGCCCGGAGCACCTCGAAGACGCGGTCCAGGCCCTCTTGGCCCACCACGTCGCGGACGCCGACGAACTCGGCGTTCTCCGCGGGCACGCGAAGCGTCAGATCTCCCTGCTGCACCTTCAGCACCAGGTAGGTCTTGTCCACACCTTTGATCTGGCGAGTTTCGATGGCCTCGATCAGCGCAGCCCCGTGATGGGGGTAGACCACCGTGTCGCCAACCTTGAACGTCATGTGACAGGACCCCTTCCGTGGCTTTCCAGAATAACACGCTTTTCTGCTGACTCGAAGGGCGTTTTCGCAGGTCAGGGCCGGTCCCAGGGCTTGACAACCACCCCGGTCGCATGCTGCGACCGGTGTTCGATCAGGGCTTCCCGCAGGTCGGAGGCGGTCTGACCGCGCGGCGAAACCTCTGGTCACGACTCCGAAACCATGGTTGGATCTTGAGTTTTTGCCCCCGACGCGCCGGGCGCCCCGGATCGTGATCGGACCGCGACACGGGGCCACCCCGTGAGAGGCGGATATGTGTGGTCGGTAGTCTGACCCTCGACCACCGACCGTGATCCGTTTTCCGCTGGATCGTCCCCCCATCAAGGAGAAGTCGCCGCCGTGAGCCGGAGCCTTCGACGCGGCGCTGTCGCCGCCATCGTCCTCGCCGCGATCGTCCCGCTGGCGGCCTGCGCCGCGGGCAACGACGCGAGCACGCTGCAGATCAAGCCGGACAACGCGGCGACGGCCATCGGGAGCGACGTCAAGCTCAACAACATCGTCGTGGTCACCCCCGGGGGGACGGCCGGCGAGTACACCGGCCCGGCGAACGTCACGGTCAACGTCGCCAACACCGGTGACGGCCCGGAGGTGCTGACCTCCCTGAAGGTCGGCGACACCGCCGCCAAGCTGACCGACAAGAGCGGCGCCGCGGTCGACAGCATCGCGCTCGCGCCCGGCGAGTCGGTGCTGCTCGGGGCCGAGGGCGGCCCGCTCGCCGCGGTGCCGAACGCGGACGTGTCGGTCGGCGGCTACGTCAAGACCACCTTCACCTTCAAGAACGCCGGCGAGGTCTCCGCCAACGCCAACGTGCAGCCGGCCGACGGCCTGTACGAGGGCTACGGCCCGGCGAAGGCGTCCCCCTCCGCCCCGGCCTCCCCCGCCGCGAGCGCCTCCGCCTCCGCGGGTGCCTCCGTCTCCGCGGGCGCCTCCACCTCGCCCTCCGCGGGCGCCTCGACCTCGCCCTCCGCCGGGGCCACCGGCTCGGCGAGCGCCCCGGCCGCCCCGTCCGGCTCGGCCACGGCCGGCTGACCCGGCGGCGCGCGGACAGCAGGACAAACAGCAGGACGGACAGCAGGAGGGGCCCCGCCGCGGCGGGGCCCCTCCTGCGTGCTGTGCCGGTGCGCCGCTCTACCGGCGCGTCGCGGTTTACGGCTCGAACTTGTAGCCCAGGCCGCGGACCGTGACCAGGTAGCGCGGGGCGCCCGGGTCCGGTTCGATCTTCGCCCGCAGGCGCTTGACGTGGACGTCCAGGGTCTTGGTGTCGCCGACGTAGTCCGCGCCCCAGACCCGGTCGATCAGCTGCATCCGGGTCAGCACCCGGCCCGCGTTGCGCAGCAGCATCTCCAGCAGGTCGAACTCCTTGAGCGGCAGGTCGACCTTGGCGCCGTCCACCGTCACGACGTGCCGGTCGACGTCCATCCGGACCGGCCCGGCCTCCAGCGCGCCCGGGGCGGCCGCGCCGTCGCCGCCGCCGTCCTCGCCGCGGCGGCGGAGCACCGCGCGGATGCGGGCGACCAGCTCGCGGGTGGAGTACGGCTTGGTGACGTAGTCGTCGGCTCCTATCTCCAGGCCGACCACCTTGTCGATCTCGCTGTCCTTCGCGGTGACCATGATCACCGGGACGTTGGAGCGGACCCGCAGCTGGCGGCAGACCTCGGTGCCGGGCAGGCCGGGCAGCATCAGGTCGAGCAGGACGAGGTCGGCTCCGTTGCGCTCGAACTGCTCCAGCGCGTCGGGGCCGGTGGCGGCGACCGCCACCTCGAAGCCCTCCTTGCGGAGCATGTACGACAGGGCGTCGCTGAACGACTCCTCGTCCTCGACCACCAGTACTCGGGTCACGATCGGGCCTCCGGGGCAGGAAGTGTGGTTGCTGCGTGGTTTTCGGGGTCCTCGACCGGGGCCTGCCCGGCGGGGAGCCGCAGAGTGAAGGTGGAGCCCTGGCCCTCGACGCTCCACACCGACACGGTGCCGCGGTGCGAGGCGGCGACGTGCTTGACGATGGACAGGCCGAGGCCGGTGCCACCGGTGAGGCGGGAGCGGGCGGGGTCCACCCGGTAGAAGCGTTCGAAGATCCGCTCGCGGTCCTTCTCCGAGATGCCGATGCCCTGGTCGGTCACCGAGATCTCGATCAGTTCGCCGTCCGCCTCGCCCAGTGCCGCGGCGCTGGAGATCCGGCGGGTGGCGAGGGCGACCCTGGTGCGCGGCGGGCTGTAGTTGACCGCGTTCTCCACCAGGTTGCCGAGGGCGGCGGCCAGCTGGCCGCGGTTGCCGACCAGGTAGAGGCCGGTGGTGCCGCCCGCCGCGATGACGATCTGCTTGGCGGCGGCGGTCTGCCGGCAGCGGTCGATCGCCTCGGCGATCAGCTCGTCCACCGCGACCGGCTCCGGGTCGACCTTGAGCTGGTCGTCCTGGACCCGGGACAGGTCGATGATCTCCTGCACCAGGCTGGCCAGCCGGGTGGCCTCCACCTGCATCCGGCCGGCGAAGCGCTGCACCGCCTCCGGGTCGTCCGAGGCGTCCGCGACGGCCTCGGACAGCAGCGAGAGCGCGCCGACCGGGGTCTTCAGCTCGTGCGAGACGTTCGCCACGAAGTCGCGGCGGATCGCCTCGATCCGGCGGCGCTCGGTGCGGTCCTCGACCAGCACCAGCACCAGCCGGGAGCCCAGCGGGGCGACCCGGACCGAGACCGCGAGCGGTTCGGCGGTGCGGGCCGCCGCGCCGGGGCGGGTCAGTTCCAGCTCGATCTGCCGGATCTCGCCGTCCCGCCGGGTGGAGCGGGCCAGCGACAGCATCCGGTCGACGGCCACCCGGCCGCCGCGGACCAGGCCCATCGAGTAGGCGGCGGAGGAGGCCTTGACCACCTCGTCGCCCTCGCCGAGCACGATCGCGCAGGAGCGGAGCACCGAGAGCACGGTGTCCACCCCCGGGGGGAGGGCCGGTTCCTGGTCGGGTTCCGGCGCTGTGTTCCTGCTGGTCCTGCCGCCCTTGCCCCTGCCCTGGTCGCGCTCGCTCCAACGGAAGGCGATGGAGGCGGTGAGGCCGACGCCGAGCCCGGCTATGGCGCAGGCAGCGGCGGCGGCCACGTTCACGTCCATGCCTGTCAGCGTAAATGGTGCTCGGGCGGGCTCCGTAAGGGTGCGATCAAGGCATCGGCCTGACGTTGCCGAGAATTCACCTTCACGCTGCCGCCGATTCACCGCAGCGGCCGTGGCAGGTCGCCCGAACGGCTCAGTCTGGGCCGGGCAAGCCCGTGTGGGCGGTGACGCGGCTACCATTCGCGCCACCAGCAGCGGCCGCCCGCGCCGCCCGCCCCTCCGGCGGGTCGGTCCGGGGCGTCCGGTCGGCACCGCCACCGACACCGGTACTGGAGGAGAAGAGCGCATGCGCGACGCGTACCACGAGGAACTCGACTCGATCAGCGACAGCCTGGTCGAGATGGCCCGCCTGGTCGGCTCGGCGATGGGACGGGCCACCACGGCCCTGCTGGACGCGGACCTCGCCCTGGCGGAGGGCGTGATCGCCGCCGACGAGAAGATCAACCAGCTGCACCACGGTCTGGAGAACCGCGCGATCGACCTGCTGGCCCGCCAGCAGCCGGTCGCCACCGACCTGCGGATCGTGGTCACCTCGCTGCGGATGAGCGCCGACCTGGAGCGCTGCGGCGACCTGGCCCGGCACGTCGCCAAGGTCGCGCGGCTGCGCTACCCGGAGACCGCCGTCCCGATCGACCTGCACCCGATCGTGCTGGAGATGGGGCAGCTCGCCCAGCGACTGGTCGCCAAGGCCGGCCTGGTGATCGCCACCAAGGACGTCGACAAGGCGCTGGAGCTGGAGGCGGACGACGACGCGATCGACGCCCTGCACCGCGAGCTGTTCTCGCACCTGCTGGACGACCGCTGGCACCACGGCATCGAGACCGCGGTGGACGTCACCCTGGTCGGCCGCTACTACGAGCGCTTCGCGGACCACGCCGTCTCGGTCGCCAAGCGCGTGGTGTACCTGGTCACCGGCGAGCACGTGGACGACTTCGTGGCCACCGCGGAGTCCGCCGAGTAACCGTCCGCCGGGTCCGGCGAGGGGGCGCACGACGGCCGAACCGCCAGCCTCCGCGCGCCCGTTGACGTGTCGTCAACGGTGGGGTTTCACTCGAAGGGACGGGCGGCTGCTTCGGCTCGCCCGGCTCCGCCCGGACGAGGAGGCAGCCCGATGAAGACCACCGGCACCCCGAACACTCCCCCGCCGCACCCGGTGGCCCCGACCGCCGCGCGGCTGCTGCCGGTGCTGGCCGCCGGTTGCGGCTGCAGCCCGGGGTGCGGCTGCGGCTGCCAGTCCGGCTCGCCCTGCCAGTGCGGCGGCGTGACCGGCGGCTGCTGCGGCGGCCACTGAGCCCGCGCACGACGGACGGCCGGACGCCCCTCCTGCGGGGTGCCCGGCCGCCCTGCCGTGCTCACCGGCCCCTGCCGGGTGCCGGGAGGGACCTTCCGGGCGTCAGGAGAAGGTGACGTCCATGCACTGGTAGAAGGCGTTGCCGGTGTCCGCGATGTCCCAGACCGCCAGGATCACCTGGTGGCCGGTCAGCCCGGTGGGCAGGATCGCGGTGTGGCTGAGCGTGGCCGGGGGCTGCTTGCCGCCCATCGGCACGGTCAGGAACGGGGTCAGGTTCAGGTTCGACCTGGTCAGCTTGGTGGTGGCGTCGTAGCCCGGCTTGGTGAGGAAGTACCGGAACGAGGTGGTGGCGTGCCGCGCCTCGATGCTCCAGGTCAGCGTCAGCTGCTGCCCGGCGGTGACCCTGGTGGTCGGCCAGCCGCCGCCCCGCGGGTCGTCCAGCTGCGCCCAGCGCGCGTCCGCGCCCGCGCACAGCTTGCCGTCGGCGGGCCCGGTGGCCGGGAAGCCCTTGGGGCCCTCGACGCTCTGCGGCTCCCACTGGATGTCGCCGCACTTCTTCACCACACCGGCACCGCACAGCCCCGCCCGGCTGGGCGGCGTCGTGATGTACCCGTGCGAACTGGCCGGGAGGGCGGTGGCCAGGACCGCCGCGGCGGCGGCGAAGCCGACCGCCAGGATGTTGCGCTTGCGCATGGTGCTCCTCCGTGGGGGTGGATGGAGTGCACGACCGCGGGCACGCGGAAGGGGGCCGCGTGGGGGGCGACCAAGATTGTCATGCCCGCGCCGACAGTGGTTCCACGCTAGGAGCGCGCCTTCCCCCGTCAATGGTCTGAACCATTCGAGAACCTTAACCAGGCTTTGCCGCAAGCTTGTTGACGATCGGTCAGCTCCTTTCATGCGGGAGCGCCCCCCTCCCGGCGGACACGGAACAGCCCCCTGGGCCGGGGCGTCGTTGCGCCGGGCAGGGGGCTGAGAGGTGGGTGAGGGCGGGAAGGAGTACTTACTTCTTGCCCTGGTTCTTCACGGCCTCGATCGCGGCCGCGGCGGCCTCGGGGTCGAGGTAGCGGCCACCGGCGGCGACCGGCTTGAAGTCGGCGTCCAGCTCGTAGAGGAGCGGGATGCCGGTGGGGATGTTGAGGCCCGCGATGGCCTCGTCGGAGATGCCGTCGAGGTGCTTGACCAGGGCGCGCAGGCTGTTGCCGTGCGCGGTGACCAGGACGGTGTTGCCCGCGGCCAGGTCCGGCACGATGGCGTCGTACCAGTAGGGGAGCATCCGCTCGACGACGTCCTTGAGGCACTCGGTGTTCGGGCGCAGCTCGGACGGGATCTCGGCGTAGCGGGCGTCGCCGGCCTGGGAGTACTCGGCGTCGTCGGCGAGGGCCGGCGGCGGGGTGTCGTAGGAGCGGCGCCAGAGCTGGAACTGCTCCTCGCCGAACTCGGCGAGCGTCTGGGCCTTGTCCTTGCCCTGGAGGGCGCCGTAGTGGCGCTCGTTCAGGCGCCAGCTGCGGCGGACCGGAATCCAGTGGCGGTCGGCCTTGTCGAGGGCGATCTGCGAGGTGCGGATCGCGCGGCGCAGCAGCGAGGTGTGCAGCACGTCCGGCAGCAGGCCCTCGGCCAGCAGGAGCTCGCCGCCGCGGGCGGCCTCCTTCTCGCCCTTCTCGTTGAGGTCGACGTCGACCCAACCGGTGAACAGGTTCTTCTGGTTCCACTGGCTCTCGCCGTGGCGGAGCAGGATCAAGCGATAGGTCGTGTCAGCCATGGGGCCAAGCCTAGTGGAGGGCGAAATCCGATCGCTCGTCCGTCCGGATCGGGGGTAACGTTCGCCCAGCGGTTTCGACTCTTACCGATCGGGCCGTCCCCACCGTTCCACCCCGCCCGCGGGCGGCCGGCTCCCCCGCCGGTTCTGGCGGCTGGGGACGTCCACCCTGGTGAACCGCCCCGGCGGCTTCGTGGTCACCTCCCTGGCGGTGCACCTGAATTCCCCTGCACGAATGCCGTGTCGCAACAGCTGCGAACATGCAGCCGGAGCAGGCGAGTTTGGGCTGCGCAATCCGCGCTGCAGACGGCCAGGTCCCCGAGCAGTGAGCATGACCGTCGGCGCCGCGGTGCAGGCCGTCCGTCCGGTCGCCGGCGCTGTGCGTCACTGACCGCTGTCCGGCCAGAGATTCACGACGACGAGGTTGTCGGCCGTGTCCCGTCCGACCTCGACGCCATGGCGTACGGGTGCGCATCAGGCCGGGAGGGCTCCGGAGGAGGGGCTGCGGCCGACGGTCGGCGTGTCGTTCACCTGGGAGTGCAGATCCTTTCCCGGCGCGGTGCTGACCGGCGCGACGGATTCGGGGAAGGCGAGCGCGTCGACCCGATCGGTCGGGAAGAACCAGACCATGGCCCGGTAGCCGCCGACCCCCGCATGCCGGTGAGTGGCAGCGATCAGCTGCCGGCCTCATCGGCCTCACGCGCTCGGACGACCCGGATCTCGTACTCGGCGTTCGTGATGGTCACGGCGCAAGACTGCCAGTGGGGGGTGGACCCGGTCCGTGCTTTGGGCTGACCGACGCCCCGACAGTTGGGGGGCGTGGCGACGCCCCCGCGGCTACGGCGGAGCGCTAGGCGGCAACCCCGAGTTCGGTCCGGGTGCGGTGGAGGAAGTCCCGGACGGCGGGCTCCCGCCGCCAGGGGACGAGGGCGGCGTTGAACTCGCGGACGTAGTCCTTGGCCCGACTGGACTGGACGCGGGCGAGGATGTCGACGGCCTGGTTGCCGAGGGCGAGGCCCTGGTCGAGGTCGCGGCCTTGGAGGTGGGCGGTGCCGACGATCGCCAGGCGCATGCCGACGGAGCGGGTGAACACCCCGGTCGGCATCGCGGCGGCCTGCGCGTTCCAGGCCAGGGCGGCCTTGGGGTTCTTGAGGTCGCGGAAGACCTCGGCGGCGTCGGCGGACAGCCGGGCGTGGTGGTAGAAGTCGATCCAGGCGGGCTCGCCGGCACTGTCGCGGGCGTGGTCGAGCAGGCTCTCGGAGACGGTCAGCGCGGCCGAGGCGGCCTTGGCGTTGTTGTCGCGGGCGTGGGCCCGGGCCTCGATGAGTTTGGTGAACGCCAGCACCCTGGGAGCGGCGTTGCCCTTGGCCCGCTCGAAGGCGCCCTGGGTCATGTCGATGGCCTCGCTCGGGAAGCCCCGCAGCAGGGTCTGCATCGCCATCGTGGTGAGGATGTAGCAGCCGAGTGGGACGTCGCCGCCGGCCCGTGCGAGTCGGAGCGCCTGGATGAAGTGCCGCTGGGCGGCCTCGTGCTGCCCGACGTCGAAGGCGGTCCACCCGGCGAGGCGGGACAACTCCGCGGTCACCGAGAACAGCTCGCGGCCGACCTCGTCGCTGAACGAGCCGTTCAGCAGCGGCACCGCGCGTTCCTGGAGGCAGTCGGTGACGGAGTCGGCCTTCCAGTTCCCGCCGCCGTACTTGGAGTCCCACCGGCGGGCGTCGTCCGCGGCCTCCCTCAACTCGGCGAGGTCGGCGGCCCCGACCCGGCCGCGGCCCCGCTGGGCGGAATCGCCGTCGGCCGGGGTGACCAGCCAGCGGGTGACCGGGGTGGCGAACGCGGAGACGGCGAAGCCCGTTCCGGTGAGGAAGTCGCGGCGGTCCACAGTGCTCCAGAACGAAGTGGCGACGCGCACGGCGTCGGCGGGGTCTCGCGGGAAATCCAACCCCACCTCGGCGTCCGGCGTCTCGGCATCCGCCATACCGATCTCCGCCAACTGCACCGGCCTGCCCAGGCGTTCGCCGATCGCTCGGGCCAGCAGCTTGGGCACCGGCCAGTCCGGGATCATGCCCCTGCGACACCAGTTCGCCACCGAGGTGTGCGTGTAGGCCGTGGTCAGCCCGGCCTCGTGGGCGAGCTGGTTCACCCGCAGGGCCAGCGACTTGTGGCTGGCCCCCTCACACGTGTCGATCATCCGGGCCAGCGCGTCGTTCGGCGGCTTGGCCCGGCGGGTGGTCGACGCCACAGCGTCCCCCTCAATCCGTCCCCGGCGGAGCCCGGGGAGGCGTACTCGACTTGGCACGAGAAGTCGTACACCCGGCACCGGGGCCGGATCACCGAGGGTATTGCCTCCACCGCTCACGGTGAACCGCTTCCGCGAGTTGTGAGCCCCCGTGCGAGCCCTCCCCCCGCCCGGTCGGACGCGGTTGTCTGATGCCCCGGGCCTCCGCCGGACCGGACCACGGACCGTCCGGCGGGGCCTCCACCGATTCACGCTCGGGGGTGACACCAGATGTGCGGAATCGCCGGACTGGCAGGCACGGACGCTGCCCGGCACGAGAACACGGTCGCGGCGATGGGCCTGGCCCAGCGGCACCGCGGCCCGGACGGCACCCGGCACCTCGGCTCGGCCGACGGCCGGGCGGTGCTGTCCATGAACACCTTGCTGATCGTCGACGCCGCCGCCCGGCCCGGCCCCTACCAGGACCCGGCCAGCGGCATCGTCCTCACGTTCAACGGCGAGATCTACAACTACCGGCAGGCCGGCGCCGCCTGGGGCATCCCGCTCGAGCCCGGCGAGAGCGACGCGCACCTGGTCCTGCGGGCCTGGGCCAAGCTGGGTGCCGGCTGCCTGGCCGCCCTGGACGGCATGTTCGCACTCGCCGTCTACGACCCGCGCGAGGGCCGACTGTTCCTCGCCCGGGACCGGCTCGGCGAGAAGCCGCTCTACTGGCGCCTGGACGGCGGCCGGCTCGCGTTCGCCTCCGAGGTCACCACCCTGACCGGCTACGGGACCGCCCCGCTGGTCGTCCGCCCCGAAATGCTGAGCATCGAGACGCCGACCGGCGCCGACACCCCGTTCCAGGGCATCCAACTGCTGCCGCCGGCCGGGCTCCTGGCCTTCGACGTCACCACCGGCTCGCTGGTCCAGCGGACCTGGTGGACCCTGGAGGGCCTGGAACCCTGGCAGGGCGACTACCGGAGCGCGCTGGCCCGTTTCTCGACCCTGCTGGCCGACCGGGTCCCGATGCGGGTTCCCCACTCGGACTTCGCCCTGCTGCTGTCCGGCGGGCTGGACTCCTCGGTGCTGGCCTACCTGATGCGGCCCCAGGTCTGCGTCACGGTCCGCTACCCCGGACAAGACCGCCTGGACGAGTCGCGGATCGCCGCGACGGTCGCCCGGGACATCGGGGCCGAACTGGTGGTCATCGAGCCGACCAGCCAGGACTTCACTCGCGCGCTGCCCCGGATCATGCGCGCGCTGGACTACCCGATGGGCAATGCGTCCACGTTCTCCGAGCACATGGCCTACCGGGCGGTCGCCGAGCGCGGCCTGCGCGTCGTGGTCGGGGGACTCGGGCCGGACGAGTTCCTGATGGGCTACGTCCGGCACGCGCTCGTCCTGTTCGGCCCGGAGGCGGTGCTGGCCGCCGGTCTGGACGCCTACCGGCCGCTGGCCTCCAAGCTGCTGGACGGCCCGGGCGGGCCGCTGGGGCCGGTCGACGCGATCGTGAAACTGGTCCTGCGCGGCCAGGACCCGGACGAGCGAGTGCGGGAGTTGGTCGCCGACGCCCTGCACCGGGCCGGCGGAGACCTGGCGCGGGGGCTGACGCTGGCGGACCTGGCCACGGCCTGGCGCCCGCTGGTCATGACCTCGGACAAGCTGGCCTCCGCGTTCGCGCTGGAGCGGCGCTCGCCCTACCTGGCCCGGGACCTGGTCGAGTTCTGCTACCGGCTGCCCGTCGAGCACAAGATCGGCGACCCGGCGGCCGGGAAGCGCATCCTGCGGGACGCCGCCAAGGCCCTCGGCCTGCCCAGGGAGGTCTGGGGCAGCCGGGACAAGCTCGGCTTCGCCTCCCCCGTCCCCGGCTGGCTCTCCGGGCCGCTGGAACCCTGGGCGACCGCGCAGATCAGCTCCGCGCTCGACCGTGCCCCGCGCGGCCTGCAGCCACTGCTGGCCGGCGGCCTGATGCCGGGCGGGCGGTTCGACCGCACCCGCATGCAGGCCCTCATGGCCGCGGCCTGGTTCTCCGACCGGACTCCGGCGGCCGCGGCATGACGGGCCGTCAGCTCACTACGGTGAGCACATGGACACCCTTCCCACCGACCCGTCCGCCGCCGAGCCGCGCGGAGCGGTCGCGATCGTCACCAACCGGCGCGGCGAGCTCCTGCTGCACCTGCGCGACGACCTCGACCACATCGCCTGGCCCGACCACTGGAGTCTTCTGGGAGGCGGCTGCGACCCCGGTGAGAACCCGGCCGAGACGATCGTCCGCGAACTCGGCGAAGAAGCCGGTCTGGCCGTCGACGGCGGCCTGAGGGAGCTGTTCGAGAGCCGGGACGCCCACGGCTCGGGACAGATCATCACCTTCTTCGCCGCCCACTGGGACGGCGACGAAACCGCACTGCCACTGACTGAAGGCGTCACGTTGCAGTTCTTCGCCCCCGAGCACCTGGCCGTCCTGACCATCCCGCCGTTCATCCGCGACGGCATCCACCGCTACCTCGCCGCCCTGCCCGGCACCTGACCGGCCCGTCCTCGAGAAAGGGGGTCGGAGCGCCTGGCCGGGTGGCGCCCCAGCTCCCTCGGAAGGACACGATCGTGAAGCTCAGCGTCATCGGCTGCGGCTACCTCGGCGCGACCCACGCCGCCGCGATGGCCGAACTCGGCCACCAGGTAATCGGCATGGACACCGACACCGACAAGGTCGGCGCCCTCAACAAGGGGCAGGCCCCGTTCGTCGAGCGCGGCCTGGACGACCTCCTCGCCAAGCACACCACCTCCGGCGCCCTGCGGTTCACCGCCTCCTACGCGGAGGCCGCCGCCTTCGCCGACATCCACTTCCTCGGCGTCGGCACCCCGCAGCAGGCCGACAGCGGCGCCTACGACCTCACCCACCTCCACACCGCCGTCCGCCGGTTGGCCCCCGGGCTCACGGACGGCGCGCTGATCATCGGCAAGTCCACCGTCCCGGTCGGCACCGCCGCCGAGCTGCGGAACACCCTCGACGGACACACCCGTGACGGAGTGAGCGTCCGCCTCGCCTGGTCCCCGGAATTCCTCCGCGAGTCCTTCGCCGTCCCGGACACCCTGGAGCCGGACCGGATCGTCCTCGGCATCGAGGACGGAGACACCGGCAGCGAAGCCGACTTCCGGGCCGTCCATGCCGACATCCTGGCCGCCGGGTCGCCGCTGATCGTCACCGACATGCCCACCGCCGAGCTGATCAAGGGTGCCGCGAACGCCTTCCTCGCCACCAAGATCTCGTTCATCAACGCGATGGCCGAGCTCTGCGAGCTGACCGGCGCGGACGTCCAGCAGCTCGCCCTCGCCCTCGGTCACGACCAGCGCATCGGCGCCAAGGGCATGCGGCCCGGCCTCGGGTTCGGCGGCGGCTGCCTGCCCAAGGACCTCGCCGGCTTCACCCACCGCGCCGAAGAGCTCGGCGCCGACCAGGCCGTCACCCTGCTCCGGCAGGTCGGCGTCATCAACCAGCGCCGACGCGAGCGCACCGTCGAACTCGCCCGCGAAGTCCTCGGCGGCACCCTGGCCGGCCAGCGGATCGCCGTCTGGGGTGCCGCGTTCAAGGCCGACACCGACGACATCCGCGACTCCCCGGCCCTCGCGGTCGCCGACGCCCTGCACCGGGCCCGGGCCGAGGTCACCGTCCACGACCCCGCCGCGACGGAGAACGCCCGCAGGGCCTACCCCCACCTCGACTTCGCCGACGACACGGCCACGGCCGTCACCGGAGCCGACCTGCTCCTGCACCTGACCGACTGGCCCCAGTACGCGGACGCCGACCCCGCCGACCTCCTCCAGCACATCGCGGCCCCCCGGGTCATCGACGCCCGCGGCACCCTCAACCCCGAACGCTGGCGGACGGCCGGCTGGACCTTCCGCGCCCTCGGACGCCCCTGACCTGCCGAACATAAGGGCCCCCGAGCCGACCGCACGGCTCGGGGGCACTCAGCTGGGGCGGCGGCACAGCCGGATTGTGCAGAGGCCCCTCCCGGGCAGGGAGGGGCCTCGTTCGACATTGGGGAGTGCGCGGTCAGATCTCGCCGAACTCGCCGGTCGCGGCGGCGGTCACGAAGGCCGCCCAGGCAGCGGGGGCGAACTCCAGGTGCGGGCCGTGCGGGTCCTTGGAGTCCCGGACGTGACCGAAGTTGGCGTCGTCCACCTCGACGCACGAGCCACCGTTGCCGCCGGAGTAGCTGCTCTTCCGCCACTGTCGCGGCGAGACGGACTCATCGAGGGTGGATTGCATGCTCGTGTTCCTCCACTGCTTTCATGATCCGGTCCAGGGACTCCTCTTGCGGCAACGCAGCAGTCCGTACGAAATCGTAGGCCAGGCGGCATTTTTCGACCAAAGCGGTTTCATCCACCAAGTGACCGGCGTTCACGCTCTCCATGTACGCCAGGGGTGGCGCGTCGTCAAAGGTCATCAGGCTGATCATCCCTTCGAGCAGAGCATGCGCCCCCGCTTCGAACTCCACGACCTGGACAACGATCTGCCGGTTGGTGATCAACTCGGCGATGTGCCGGAGCTGCTCAGCCATGATCTTCCTACTGCCGACCACCCGCCTGAGCACCGCCTCATCGAGAACCGCCCAATACAAGAGCCTTGTCGGGTCGCCGATGAGTACCTGTCGCTCCATCCGACCGGTGAGGCGTCCCTCCAACTTCTCCTCGTCAAGCAACGGTTGAGCAGCCAGGATGATCGACTCCGCATACCTCCGCGTCTGGAGCAGTCCCGGCACCACGAGGGGCGCATACTCCAGGATCGTCTTCGCCCGGAGTTCGTGCTCCGCAGCTTCGACGAAATAGTCGGCGAACTGTCTGCTTCGCATGGTCCGCACCAGTGAGTGCAGCCGTTCGAGGTGGCCGTCGGCCGAAAGCACCGCGTCCAGTTGGCGCGACAGGTCTTCCTGCGGGCGCCGGGTGGCCTTCTCCAACTGGCTGACGTACGTCGGCGAGATGAAGACCAGGTCCGCGAGTTCCTGCTGGGAGAGCCCGGCCTTCTCGCGCAGCCGCCGCAGTTCCGCTCCGTAGAACGTGGCCGGGGACCGGGTCGGGTCGAGCGGTGAAGGACTGACCATGGCTCACCTCTACGCAGAGTGCTTGTCAGGATTTCTCCGCTTCCCAGGCTAGTGCGGTTCCGCGACGCTCGAAGCACAGAACGTGACATTCGTGGCATGAGGAAAGGGTGGTAATCGCCGTGGCCAACTCCTTGCTCGACCGGTTGGATCGGCAGGACCGCGCCTTCGGGCGCAAGGTGTGCGACGGCCTCCGGGAAGCACTCGATTCGGCCGGGGTCAAGCTGCCCTCGCTGGCGGTGGAGCGGGCGGCCACCGGGAGGTACCTGGTGCAGCTCGGTGGCGTCACCCCGGACGTGGCGGGCGAGTTGGCGGCCCTGATCTGGACGGGCGCCCCCTACGTGCGCGCCGTACGGAGCGGGGGGCTCAGCGGGGACGTCTCGATGCTCTGGTCGCCGGAGCGCGGCGAGTTGCTGATCGACGCGGCGACCGGACGGCTCGGCGAGTTCTCCCACGCGGACGAGCGTGGCGACCTGGTACTCGTACCGGCCGACGGGGGCGAGCCCTGGTCGGTCGGCCGGTGCGCGGTGCGTCACCCCACCCGCGCGGACCTGGCGCAGGCCGGTCTCGCCCACCCCGCACCGTCCGCATCGACACCGAATTGAGGAAGAAGTGCGGTACACCGGAAGGCCGTTGGAGGACACCGGTGCTCCCCGGCGAGCTGTCCCGCCCGGCCCCGGGCGCCGC
Source organism: Kitasatospora fiedleri (assembly GCF_948472415.1). Taxonomy (NCBI): domain Bacteria; kingdom Bacillati; phylum Actinomycetota; class Actinomycetes; order Kitasatosporales; family Streptomycetaceae; genus Kitasatospora; species Kitasatospora fiedleri. Next base: position 3,466,565 of record NZ_OX419519.1, read on the forward strand.
CTCGTGAACGACGCGCTGCGGCAGCGGGCCTGGCAGATCGCCGAGAAGCTCGCCGAGGCCGATGGCGGGGAGGCCCGGCTGACCGTCATCCCGGACGGCTACCGGGTCGAACTCCTCCTCACCAGCCCCCACGGACCCGACGACCAGCAGGCCGTCCTCAAGGCACTCGCCCTCGGCGACCGCTGGGGGCACAAGTACTCCCCGCCCGCCCGCAACAACGGCACCGCCCGCGAAACCGTCTGGAGCGAAGTGCACGCACGGGCCGCCCAGGACCCGGCCGGACCGGTCGGCGGCTGAACAGGCCCCGGCGGGCCCTCAGCCGGTCGCGCCGCCGGCTTCGCTCTGCCGCAGCCGGACCCAGGAGTCGTGGTCGTCCTCCAGGATCGCCTGGTACTCGTCGATCAGCGGCAGCAGCCGGACCGGCTCCGGCACCGCGTCACCGTACTCGGCCTTCAGCAGGCCGAGGCGGCGGCGCAGCGAGTTCAGCCGGTGCACGGTGTCGGCGCGCTGGATCCAGAGCGTGCGGTAGCCGAAGAACGCCGCCCAGGCGGCCAGCACGGTGACCAGCGCGCCGGTGACCAGCGCGACGTCGGAGAGCCGGCTGGCGGCGGGCTCGCCGACCTTCAGGCCGAGCAGCACGGTGACCAGCGCGGACAGGCTGACGGTGGCCAGTTGCAGGGTCAGCGCCCGCCGCCGGTCCCAGTCGCGGCGGCGCCGGCGCTCCTTCAGCTCGGCGTCGAGCTCGGCCTCCAGCCAGGCCAACTTCCGTTGTGCGGCGGCGGATTCGGCAGGTCCGGCGAATTCGGTGTCCATGGTTTCCTCCCCGGCCGGGAGGATACCGGGCTCAGTCCCCGGCGGGCGGGTTCCCGCTCGTCAGGTGCGCGAACTCCGCGAGGTTGCGGGTGGATTCGCCGCGCTTGGTGCGCCACTCCCACTCGCGCCGGATCGCGGTCGCGAAGCCCAGCTCCAGCAGGGTGTTGAACGGCTCGTCGGCGTTCTCCAGCACGCTGCCCAGCAGCCGGTCCACCGCGTCCGGGGTCAGCGCCTCCAGCGGCAGCCGGCCGACCAGGTAGACGTCGCCGAGCGGGTCGACCGCGTACGCGACGCCGAACATCCTGGTGTTGCGCTCCAGCAGCCAGCGGTGGAACGCCTCGTGGTTCTCGTCCGGCCGTCGGATCACGAACGCGTTCACCGACAGCGTGTGGTCCCCGATCCGCAGCGCGCACGCCGTGGAGAGCTTGCGCGTCCCCGGCAGCGCGGCGACCACGGTGTACGGATCGGCGGCGGCCGGCTCCCAGGCCACCCCGGCCTGGTCGAGCGCGGCGCGCAGGAGGGTGAGTGCGTCGTCCTTGGCAGCCATGGCCCCACGCTAGCCCCCCGGCCGGCCGACGCGCGTCCGCGGGGCCCGCGTGCGCGCCGTCACATCAGACCCGCGCCGTCGTGTCAGACCCGCGCCGTCGCGTCAGACCCGCGCCGTCGCTCGGACCCGGGCCCTCGCGTCGAACGTCCGCCCTCGCGTCAGACCCGGGCCGCGGACATCGCCCCCGTGTAGACCTCCGCGGTGGCACCGGCCGCGGTGAGCCAGCCGAAGGCGGCGGCGTGGCGGGCGGCGGCGGCGCCCCGGACGGGCGTGAGGGAGGGGTCGGCGACGTAGGGGTGCAGGGCGCGGGCCCAGGCTTCCGGGTCGTGGCCGGGGACGAGGGTGCCGGTGCGGCCGTCGCGGACGGCGACCGGGAGGCCGCCGACGGCGGCGGCGACCACGGGGGTGCCGCAGGCCTGGGCCTCCAGGGCGACCAGGCCGAAGGACTCGCTGTGGGAGGGCATCACCAGGGCGGTGGCGGCCCGGTACCAGTCGGCCAGGCGGGGCTGGTCGACCGGCGGGTGGAAGCGGACCACGTCGCCGATGCCGAGCTGGGCGGCCAGCTTGTGCAGGCTCTCGGGGCGGGCCAGGCCGGTGCCGGAGGGGCCGCCGACCACCGGGACGACCAGGCGCTCGCGCAGCCGGGGGTGCCGGTCCAGCAGCCGGGCGACGGCCTTGAGCAGGACGTCGGGCGCCTTGAGGGGCTGTATCCGGCCCGCGAACAGCAGCACCGCCGCGCCCTGCGGCAGGCCGAGCCGGGCCCGGGCGGCGGCCCGGGAGTCGGGGCCGTCGGGGCGGAAGACGTCCAGGTTCACGCCGGGGTGGACGACGGCCAGCTGGTCGGGGCGGGCGGCGTAGTGGTGGGCCAGCTCGGCGGCCTCCTCCGCGGTGTTGGCGATCAGCCGGTCGGCGGCGCCGACCACCTGGGTCTCGCCGATCACCCGGGCGGCGGGCTCCGGGGTGTCGCCCTCGGCGAGCGCCGCGTTCTTCACCTTGGCCATGGTGTGCATGGTGTGCACCAGCGGGACGCCCCAGCGCTCGGCGGCCAGCCAGCCGACCTGGCCGGAGAGCCAGTAGTGCGAGTGCACCAGGTCGTAGTAGCCGGGGCGGTGGCCGGCCTCGGTGCGCAGCACGCCGTGGGTGAAGGCGCACAGCTGGGCCGGCAGGTCCTCCTTGAACAGGCCCTCGTACGGCCCGGCCGTGACGTGCCGGACCAGCACGCCGGGGGCGAGCTCGACGGCGGGCGGGTCGTCCGAGCTGACGGCGCGGGTGAACACCTCGACCTCGATGTCCAGCTCGGCGAGGCGCTTGGCCAGCTCCACGATGTACACGTTCATCCCGCCGGCGTCCCCCGTGCCGGGCTGGTGCAGCGGCGAGGTGTGGACGCTCAGCATCGCGATCCGGCGCGGCCGACGGGCGCGGGCCGGGGCGGGGGCGCGGTCGCGGCGGGTGCCGCGGGTGCGGTGCGGCGCGGCTCCCGGCGGGACGTGCGGACGAGGTGCTGGGTCACCTGCGGAAGCCTCCCTGTGCGCCGGCCGTCTGGTCTGCTCTTCTCGTGCCGCCGCCCGCGGCCGGCGGCAGCGGGCGGCGGGACGTCAGCCAGGGCAACCGGGGAACGCGTCGCCGTATTCCCGCCGGCGGACGCGGGACGGGTGCGGGTGCCGGTGCGGGCGGACCGGCTGCGTACGCTTGGTGCCCATGGCCGCACGCGACACGCCGCTGTCCCGGGGCCGGTCGAGCCGGCCGGTGGGGACGATCACCCGGGGCACCACGAACACCAACCGGCTGCGGCGGATGGACCGGTGGATCGCGTACACCGCGGGCCGGGCGCTGCGGGCGTCGACGGCCCCGCCGGTCGCGGTGGACCTGGGGTACGGCGCGGCGCCGTGGACGGCGGTGGAGCTGTCCGCGCGGCTGCGGGCGGTGCGGGCGGACGTCCGGGTGGTCGGGATCGAGATCGACCCGGCCCGGGTGGCGGCGGCGCTGCCGATGGCCGAGCCGCCGCTGCTGGAGTTCCGCCGGGGCGGCTTCGAGGTGCCGCTGGACGGCGGGGCGCGGGCCCAGCTGATCCGGGCGGCGAACGTGCTGCGGCAGTACGACGAGGACCAGGTGGCCGAGGTCTGGGCCCGGCTGTGCGGGCGGCTGGCCCCGGACGGGCTGTTGGTGGAGGGCACCTGCGACGAGATCGGGCGGCGGCACGTCTGGGTGGCGCTCGGTCCGGAGGGGCCGCGCACGGTGACCTTCGCGGCCCGGCTGGCGGGCCTGGAGCGGCCGTCCGACCTGGCCGAGCGGCTGCCGAAGGCGCTGATCCACCACAACGTGCCGGGGCGCCCGGTGCACTCCTTCCTGCGCGACTTCGACCGGGCCTGGGCGGCGGCCGCGCCGCTGGGGGCGTTCGGGGCCCGGCAGCGCTGGGCGGCGACCTGCGCGGCGCTGGCCGCGGACTGGCCGCTGCGGGACGCCCCGGCCCGGCGGCGGCAGGGCGAGCTGACGGTGGACTGGGCCGCGCTGGCCCCGCGCTGAGCCCGGCCGTCCCGGACCGACTCGCACGGGTCGTGTGCCCCGCCGGGCACGCGGAACGGGCCGCCGCCCGGTGGTCGAGCGGCGGCCCGTCACCCGGCGGGACGCGGGTCCGGCGGCGTCAGCGGCGCCCCGGCCGGGGGCTCAGTGGCGCCGGCGCTTGCGGGAGAGCACCAGGACGGTCGCGCCGAGCGCGCACAGGGCCAGCGCGGCCGAGGCGATCGACAGGACCGGGGTGCTCGCACCGGTGTCGGGGAGGGCGGGGTGCGGACCGTGGCTGTGGGAGTGGGTGGGGCTGGGCACCGGGGTGCTGGACGAGGGCGAGGGGCTGGGGCTCGGGGAAGGGCTGGGGCTGGGGCTCGGAGACGGGGAGGGGCTGGGGGACGGGGCGTTGACGGTGACGGTCAGTTCGGCCTGGTTGGCGACGGCGGCGGCCCGGGCGAGGACGAGCCGCTGGGCGTCGGCCGGGTCGGGGTCGGCCGGATCGACGGGGGCGTAGACGAACGCCTGGCCGACCGGGCTCTGGGCGGCGGCGGTGGCCCGGATGCGGGCGGAGCCCGGCGCGGACGGGCGGAACCAGAACGGGTCCCCGGCCGGGAGGGTGGCGCCGTCGGCGATCGGCCGGGTGCCGCCGGCGTCGTCGAACAGGTCCCCGCCGGTGGCGGTGAGCACGGCGTCGCCCGCACCGCCCCGGACGGTGTAGGGGCCGGTGATCCCGCCGGTCACCGCCGTGCCGGGGCCGTCGATCGCCAGGGGGGCGGCCGGTTCGGACAGCGGGCCCTGGCCGATCACCCGGGTGACGATCGCCGAGGTCAGCGCGAACCTGGGGTCGCCGGTGGCGAGGACGAAGCGGTCGGTGAAGAACCAGACGGCGGCCTGGACGGCGGCGGCCCGCTGGGCGTCGCTGCTCGCGGCGGCGGGCTCGCCCGTCACCGGGTAGTACTGGGTGAGGACGCGCAGCACGAGGCCGAGGTTGGGCACGTCGGCCAGCGACCAGGTGCCGGGGTCGTAGGGGATGCCCGTCTCGGTCGAGGTGTTGAGGTCGACGCAGTACAGCTCCAGGCGGGCGCCGGTGGTGGCGGTGCCGTAGATGATCCCGCCGAAGCCCGGGGCGGTCGCGGTGTACCCGGCCGTGCTGTAGCCGGGCTGCGGGTACCCGGACAGCGGGTCGAAGGAGGCCGGGGCCTCGAAGCCGCCGTAGGTCTGGCCCGGTCCGGTGGCGGCCGCGACCACCATCGCGGCCGGGGGGTTCGCGGCCGGGGCGGCCGGCCCGGCCGGCGGCTCCCACCGGGCGGAGGCCGTCCCCGGGAGCAGGCACAGGGCCAGCAGCGCGGTGGAGACGAGGGCGACAAGGCGGGTTGCGCGTACGTACACGGATCACCATCCCGGGAGGTCGGCAGCGGCCGTCTCACGGTAGGCAGCGGGGGGAGGCCGGGGGTGCCGCCCCACCCGGCGCGGGCGGGCGGTCACCCGGTCGGCGCAGGAACGGCGGCGGCACCCCGGGCCCGGCCGGAGGCCCGCCGCGCCCACGCCGCGGGGCGATCCGAGCGCCTGTTCGACAGTTCACTCGAACGAGTTATCGATTTTCTCTGGCGTGTTGACGCCCCGTCACGCCACCATGGAACCGCTCGGGCGGCCGTTCCAGCGGTCCCTGAGTGACCGTCAGACGGTCGGCGCGTCGGCCCGCCCGTCAGCCCGCCCGTCAGCCCGCCAGCCCGCGCCGGACTCGTTCGAACGACTCGTACGCGTCGGCGCCGAACAGCACGAAGCGCACCTCGTCCAGGTCCGGGCCCTCCTCGGCCACGGCCGTCAGCGCGATCCGAGCGGCATCGTCCAGCGGCCAGCCGTAGATCCCGGCCGAGACCGCCGGGAAGGCCACCGTCCGCGCCCCCAGCCCGACCGCGACCCGAAGGGACTCCCGATAGCACGAGGCCAGCAGCTCCGCGCGCTGCCGGTAGTCCTCCGCCCGGTACACCGGGCCGACGGTGTGCACCACCCAGCGGGCCGGCAGCCGCCCCGCCGTGGTGGCCACGGCCTGACCGGTCGGCAGCCCCTTGCCGTAGTGCGAGGCCCGCAGCTCGCGGCACTCGGCGAGGATCTCCGGCCCGCCCCGGCGGTGGATCGCCCCGTCCACCCCGCCGCCGCCCAGCAGCGAGCTGTTGGCGGCGTTCACCACCACGTCCACCCGCTGTTCCGTGATGTCACCCTGCACCAGCGTGATCTGTGTCACCGCTGCTCACCTCCAGTCAGTTCCGGTCCCGCCGTGGCGGAAAGCCACGAAAACCCTAGGCAAAGCCGCCACCACACGCGTGGCAATAACCACATCCGCGCCGCTCAGTCGAAGAAATCCTCGGAGATCACGTTATGGTCGCGGGAAGCCCCCCGATGCCCGGTGCCACCCGGGCACTGCGGACGGACACCAGCCGTTGGTCCGTAGGGGAAAGGAAGGACCGACCGATGCCCGCTACGGGAGACGGGCGGGCACCCGACGCGACCAGCAGCGCCGGAACCGCCGAACGCAGCCGCGGCCGCCGCGCCCACAGCGCGCAGCGCACCGGCCCGACCGGCCAGACCGCCGGCCAGACCGCCGGCCAGACCGCCGGTCAGCCCTCGGCCCGGAGCGCCGGCCCGGCGCCGATACCGCATCCGCGCAGCACCCCGGGGGCCACCGAGCCGTCCCGGCCCGCCGCCGACTTCCGCGTCCTGGTGGTGGAGGCCGACGGGCCCGAGCACACCCTGTTCGACTCGCTGGCCGCCGAGCTGGGGCAGCACGCCGAACTGCACCGGGTGGACGGCATCCGGGAGGCCCTCGCCGCCCTGCCGCCGCTGCCCGGCAGCGGTCGCCGCGGGCCGCGCGGCACCGACTTCCAGTGCGTCCTGCTCGACCTCGGCGAGCCCGCCACCACCGGCACCGCCGCCGATCCCGCTTCCGGTTCCGGTCCCGGTGGCGCCCCGGCCCCCGGCGGCGGCTTCGCCGCGGACTTCGCCCCGCGATTCGCCGACGGCTTCTCCGCAAGCCTCCCCGACGGTCTCCCCGACGGGTTCGCCGAGGGCGTCGGCCCGGCGGCCGGTGCCGACGACCGGCTGGACGGGCTGCGGGAGTTGCTGCTGCGCGCCCCGCACACCGCCGTGGTGGTGCTCACCGACGCCGCCGGAGCCGAACTGGGCGCCGCCGCGGTCGCCGCGGGCGCCCAGGACTTCCTGCTCCGGCAGGACACCGGCGGCCCGCTGCTGGCCCGCGCGCTGCGCTACGCGGTGGAGCGCAAGCGCGCCGACGAGTCGCAGCGCCGCCTGGTCGAGGCCGAGATCCGCGGCCAGGAGAACGCCCGGCTCCAGCGCCACCTGCTGCCCACCCCGCTGCTGGACGGCGCGAACCTGTCCTTCACCCGCCGCTACCGCCCGGGCCGCCGCCGCGCCCTGCTCGGCGGCGACTTCTACGACGCCGTCCGCACCAAGGACGGCCGGGTGCACGTGGTGATCGGCGACGTCTGCGGCCACGGCCCCGACGAGGCCGCGCTCGGCGTCGCGCTGCGGATAGCGTGGCGGACGCTGGTGTTCGCCGGGCTGACCGGCCAGCCCCTGCTGACCACCCTCCAGCACGTGCTGGAGCACGAGCGCCGCAGCGACGAGATCTTCGCGACCCTCTGCATGGTCGTACTGGACGCCCCCACGGCGGACGGCGGCCCCGAGGCCGCCGAGCTGTACCTGGCCGGGCACCCCGCGCCGCTGCTGCTCGGCCCCGACGGCCCGCCCGTCCTGCTCCCGCTCGACCAGGCCGGTCCGGCGCTGGGCCTGCTGCCCTGCGACGCGACGCACTCGGTCTGGCCCGCCCTCCAGGTCGAACTGCCGCCCGGCTGGCGGCTGCTGATGTACACCGACGGCCTGGTCGAGGGCAAGGTCGGGGCCGGTTCGCCGCGCCTGGGCCAGGAGGGCCTGATCGAGCTGATCGCCGACCACCAGGCCGCCGGGCTGACGCGCGGCCGACTGGTCGACTCCGCGATCGCCGAGGTCGAGGAGCTGAACGGCGGGGCGCTCACCGACGACGTCGCGGTGCTGCTGCTGGAGCGCAACCCGACGCCGGTGATCATGGGCTGAGCGCGGCCCGCCCGCGCCCGTCCGTCCAGCGGCGAAGCCGAACGGCCCGCCCGCGCCCGGAGACGCCGGAGGGCGGCCCCACCCGGGGCCGCCCTCTTCTCCGCCGTGCTCCGCGCGCCCGCGCCTTCGTCCTCGTCCGGGCGCCGGCGCCGCGTCACCAGGGGCCGTACGGGCCCTGGTTGCCGCGACCGCCGCCGCGGCCGTCGGTGATCAGCTTGATCGCGGGGCGGACGTCCACCACGTAGACGATCGCGGCGACCAGGCCGGCCAGCGTCAGCAGGCCGGTGATCGGGTTGGCGCCGAACAGCAGGTCCCAGAGCAGGACGACGCTCAGCAGGACCACCCAGAAGCCCTTGGTCTTCTTGTCGGCCGCCCGGTACGCGTCCTCCCGGCGGAACACCGCGTCGCCGAGCGCGAACACCTTGAAACAGATGATCGCCGTGGCGACCCACCACAACGGGTTCAGGAGGTTGACGTACAGGATCTGCACCGAGGGGCTCCTCACTCTTTCTTCCATCCTGGCACGGCCACCGGCCGAGTCAACGGCCCCCGACGGCGCGGCGTTGCCGCCGCGCGCCGGTCACTCCTGGTCGGCGGCGGCGCCCTTGCGGGCCCGGGGGGCCTTCTTGGCGGCGGGCTTCGGCGCGGCGGGCTCCTCGTCCACCACGACCTCGGCGATCACGACCTCCTCGACCACGACCTCCTCGACCGGCGCGTCCGCCTCGGCCGACGCCTGCGGCTCGCCGTCCTTCGGGGCGTTGGCGGTGTCCACCACGGTGCGGCCGCGGACGGCCAGCTCGTCGTAGACCTCCTTGGCCTTCACCGCGAACTCCAGCGCCCGGCCGACCTGCTGCATCGCGAACTCCTGCGCCTTGGCCTGGAGTTCCTTCACGTCGGTGGGCAGCGCGTTGACCGCCTCGGTGACCTTCGCCTGGGCACCGGCCAGCGCGGCACCCGCGTCCTGGAAGGCGGCGGCGGCCCGCTCCTGGGTGCCCTTGCGGTCGGCGGCGAGCGCCTCCAGCTGGGCGGGCACCTCGCGGAGCTTCTCGTACGCGAGGTCGCCGGCGCCGGCCAGCGCGTACAGCGGGGTCGGGTCGGTGAGGGTCTTCTTGAACTCGTCGCTGATCGGCATGTCGGTTCCTCCCGGTCGGGGTGCCGCCGCGCGGTCGGGTCGCGCGGGGCGTCGGTCACGCAGGTCTGGTCGTTGGTCGGCTCTGGTCACGCGGGGGTGGGGGCGGGGTCCGACGGACGGGCGGCCTGGTTCTCCTTCAGGAACGCCTCGTACACCGACAGCAGGGCCTGCTTCTGCCGCTCGTTGATCAGCGGATCGTCCAGGATCGCGGCCCGCAGCCCCGGCCCCGCCCCGTCCCGCTCCTCCAGGATTCCGGCCTGCACGTACAGCGTCTCCGCCGAGATCCGCAACGCCTTGGCGATCTGCTGGAGGATCTCCGCGCTGGGCTTGCGCAGCCCGCGCTCGATCTGGCTCAGGTACGGGTTGGACACCCCGGCCACCTCGGCCAGCTGCCGCAACGAGTACTGCGCGCTCCGCCGCTGCTCCCGGATGTACTCGCCCAGCGAGCCCACGTTCAGTGACGCCATACGGGCAGTGTGCACCGCTCCGCTTGCAATTGCAAGCAGGCTGCTAGCGCCAGCGAGCGCGCCGCCCGGCGCGGGGCGAGGGCGGCGTGCGCGCGCGCCGGGCACATAGGGTCGCGGGAGGGATTTTCACCGGTGGTCCCGGCTGGGACGGTCGCACCGGGTGCGGACGGAGGGGTTGAGCAGATGGCGGCGGAGCGGCAGGTCGGTGCGGTGCTGTGTGATCTGGACGGGGTGCTGCGGATCTGGGCGGACCTGGCGGACGTCGACCGGGCGCACGGGTTCGCACCCGGGACGGTCGCCGGGGCGGCGTTCCGGGCGGAGCGGCTGCTGCCCGCCGTGACCGGGCGGGTGAGCGACGGGCGGTGGCGGGCCGGGGTGGCCGAGGACCTGGCGGCGGTGTGCGGGTCGGCGGAGCGGGCACGGGCGGCGGTCGAGGACTGGGGACGGCAGGCGTTCCGGGTGGACGCGGAGGTGCTGGCCCTGCTCGCGGAGGTCCGCCGGGGCGTGCCGGTGGTGCTGGTCTCCAACGGCACCGACCGGCTGGAGGATGACCTCGCCGCGCTCGGCCTGGACGCGGCCGTCGACGCGGTGGTCAACTCCGCCCGGGTCGGTGCGGCCAAGCCCGATCCGCGGATCTACCTGGCCGCCGCCGGACGGGCCGGCGTCCCGCCGCAGCGCTGCCTGTTCGTCGACGACACCGCCGGCCACCTCGCCGCCGCCCGCGACCTCGGCATGCACGTCCACCACCACCGCGGCGCGGACGGCCTGCGCGCGGCGTTCGACGGCCACGGCCTGCGCTGACCGCCCTGTGGAACCGCCTGCCGCGTCCGGGCGGGGCGTGCCACCATCCGGGGTCATGACGATCTTCCACGGGTACGACGGGACCGCCCTCCACTACGAGCGGTTCGGCGACGGTGCGCCGCTGGTGGCGATCCCCGGCGGCCCCGGCATGGACTCCCGCTACCTCGGCACCCTCGGCGGGCTGGACGCCCACCGGGGGCTGGTCCGGCTCGACCCCCGGGGCTGCGGCCGGTCGGCGGCGCCCGCCGACCGGGCGAGCTGCGCATTCGGCGCCCAGGCCGCGGACGTGGAGGCCCTCCGGGAGCACCTCGGGGCGGAGCGGATCGACCTGCTCGGGCACTCGGCGGGCGCGCTCACCGCGCAGCGCTACGCCGCCGAATTCCCGCACCGCGTAAGGTCGTTGGTACTGGTCACCCCGGTCGGCCGGGCGGCCCGGGAGCCGGACCGGGCGGAACTCGCCGCCATCCGGGCCGCGCGCTCGGCGGAGCCCTGGTACCCGGACGCGGCCGAGGCGGACGCCCTGCTGGCCGGCGGGGCGGGCGACCCGGCGGAGCTGGTCCGGCGGATCACGCCGTTCTTCTGGGGCAGGTGGGACGGGACGGCCCGCGACGCGGCGTTCGACCCGGAGCCGGTGCCGGCCGCGCCCTGGATGCGGGACGCGTTCTACGCGGGCTCGGACCGGGCCGGGGGCCGGCCGGTGTCGGCGCCGGTCCTGGTGGTCGCCGGTGCCCGGGACGGGATGATCGGCACCGCCCCGGCGAGGCTGGCCGCCGCCCTCCACCCCGGCGCCCGCCTCGCCGTCCTCCCCGAGGTCGGCCACCGGCCCTGGGTGGAGGCACCGGGCGAATTCACCGCGCTGGTAGGGGAGTTCCTCGACCGGCCGTGAAGGCGCGGCAGCGCGGAGCGGCCCTCATCCGGTCAGCCGCCGGTAGAGCGGGGCGAGGAGCGCCGCCAGGTCGGGGTCGAGGTCGGCGAGGTCGGTGAGGGCGGTGAGGGCGGGGTCGGGCGGGGCGGGGGGCGGGTCGTGGAGGGTGAAGTCGCCGTGCCAGAAGGTGTCGAGGCACTGGTCGAGCGGGAGGTCCATGGCGGTCAGTCCCCGGTGGCGTCGGCGGAGAGGGTGAGCAGTTCGCGGAGCCGGTCGGTGGGGAGCTCGGTCAGCCAGCTCTCCCCGGCGCCGACCACCGCATCGGCCAACTCCCTTTTGCTGTGGATGAGTTCGGCGATGCGCTCCTCGATGGTGCCGGTGCACACCAGCGTGCGGACCTGGACGTCGCGGCGCTGCCCGATCCGGTGGGCGCGGTCGGTGGCCTGGTCCTCGGTGGCCGGGTTCCACCAGCGGTCGAGGTGGACGACCTGGTTCGCGGCGGTGAGGTTGAGCCCGGTGCCGCCGGCCTTCAGCGAGAGCAGGAACACCCCCGGCCCGTCCGGGTCCTGGAAGCGGTCGACGAGTTCCTGGCGGCGCGGCGCGGTGAGCCCGCCGTGCAGGTAGGGGACGGGAGTGCCGAGGCGGCGGCGCAGGTGGGGCTGGAGCAGCGCGCCGAACTCGGCGTACTGGGTGAAGACCAGCGCCCGGTCGCCCGCCGCCAGGGCCTCCCGGAGCAGCTCGACCAGCCGCTCGACCTTGCCGGAGCGGCCGCCCAACGGCGACTTGTCGCGCAGGAGTTGGGCGGGGTGGTTGCAGACCTGCTTGAGCCGGCCGAGGGCGGCCAGCACCGCGCCCTTGCGTTCGACGCCGCGGATGCCGCCGAGGCGGTCGAGCAGGTCGGCGACGACGGCCTGGTAGAGGCCGGCCTGCTCGGGGGTGAGGGTGCAGCGGACGGTGAACTCCTGCTTGGCGGGGAGCTGGCCGCCGATCTCGGGGTCGCTCTTGAGGCGGCGCAGCAGGAACGGCGCGGTGAGCCGCTGGAGCCGGGCCGCGGCGTCCCGGTTGCCGGACTGCTCGATGGGGACGGCGTAGTGCTCGCGGAAGGCTTCGGGGGTGCCGAACAGGCCGGGGTTGGCGAAGTCGAGGACGGTGTGCAGCTCGGCGAGGCGGTTCTCGACCGGGGTGCCGGTGAGCGCGATCCGGGGGCCGGAGCGCAGCGCGCGCAGCGCGCGGGACTGCCGGGCGGCCCGGTTCTTGACGTGCTGGGCCTCGTCGGCGACGACCCGGCGCCAGTGCACGGCGCGCAGCGCGGCGGCGTCGCGCTGGAGGACGCCGTAGCTGGTGACCACCAGGTCGGCGGCGGGGTCGGGCCGGGTCCGGTCGGGGCCGTGGTGGAGCTGGACCCGCAGCCGGGGGGCGAACCGGGCGGCCTCGCGCCGCCAGTTGCCGACCAGCGAGGTGGGGCAGACCAGCAGGACGGGGCCGCGGGCGCCGCGGGCGTGTTCGAGGGCGAGCAGGGCGAGGGTCTGGACGGTCTTGCCGAGGCCCATGTCGTCGGCGAGCACGGCGCCGAGGCCGAGCCGCCCGAGGGCGTCCAGCCAGGCCAACCCGCGTTCCTGGTACGGGCGGAGGGTGCCGGTGAAGCCGGGCGGGGCCGGGGTGCGGTGCGCGCCGGGGAGGCGGCCGAGGCGGCCGGCCAGCAGGTCGCCGAGCGGGCCCTCGGCGTGCACGGCGGTGACCGGGAGGCCGTCGACCACGGCGCCGTCCTCGTGGGCGAGGCGGAGCAGGGCGGCGGCGTCGAGCCGGGGGTCGTCGCGGCGGGCGGCGAGGAAGCGCAGGGCGGCGGCGAGCTGGGCGGCGTCCACCTCGATCCACCGGCCGCGGAACCGGACCAGGCCCGCCTGGGCGGCCGCGATCTCGTCCAACTCCTGCTGGCTGAGCGGCTGTTGTCCGACGGCGAGCTGCCAGCGGAAGTCCAGTACGGCGTCCCGGTCGGCCTGGGCGGCGCGCCGGACGGAGCCGGGGACGGGGGCGGCCTGCGCGGTGGCGGCCAGGCCGAGGCGGGGGCGGCGGTGCCACCAGGCGGGCAGCAGCACGCCGTGCCCGGCGGCGGCGAGCGCGGGGGCGGTGTCGCGCAGGAAGGCCAGCGCCCCGGCCCGGTCGAGGTCGAGGCCGGTGGGGCGGGTGCGGTGCAGGGCGGCCCGCAGGGCGGGGAACGCCCGTGCGGCGCGGTCGAGTTCGGCGCGGTACGCCTCGACCGGGTCGTCCACCGCCCGGGCCAGCGCCGCCGCGCCCGGCCCGTCGGACCAGAGTTCGGCGGCGGGCAGCAGCAGCGAGGGCCGGTCGACCGGGCCGAGCAGCACGTCCAGCCGCCAGGTCTCGTCCACCACGGTGGCGTCCGGGTCGTCGGCGGCGGTGCCGAGCGGTTCGGTGAGCCGGAAGGCCAGCCGGAGGCGGCCTTCCGGCCCGGTGCCGGCCGCGGCGGCGGCGAGGCGGGCGACCTGCGCCGGGTCGGGCGGGGCGGGCAGCCGGGCGTCCGGGCCGCGCAGGGCGGCGACCCAGGCGGGCGAGCCGGGGGGCGCCGGTGCGTCGGGCCCGAGCGCGACCCGGGTCTCGTGGTCGGTGAGCGCGTCCAGCACGGTGTCGAACAGGGCGCCGCCGGTGGGCTCGTGGCCGTCCTCGGCGCGGGCGACCGGCGGGCACCCGGCCGCCAGCGCGCGGGCCTCCCGGCGGGCCGCCGGGTCGAACGCGGGCCGCCAGCGGGCCGCCCACCCGCCGGGCTCCGCCACCAGCGCGGGCAGCACCCGCCCCCGCCCGGCCAGCCGCCAGGCCAGGTCGTGCACGCCCGTCAGCCAGCGCAGCGACGCCCCGTACGCGAGCTCCGCCGCCCGGCCGTCGGGCAGCTCGACGGTGCTGCCGGGCCAGTACGGGTCGAACAGCTCGCCGAGCAGCTGCGCCGCCTCCGGCCGGTCGAACAGCAGCGCCGGGACCCGCCACGGCCGCAGCTCCAGGCCCCTGGCGGTGGAACCCACCGGGAGGTCGGGCGAGGGCGTCGGCCGCGAGCCGAGCGTCGGCAGCCGCAGGGTCAGCCAGCGCTCGTCCCCGCGCTCCGCCAGCCAGGCCGGACCGGGCCCGACCGCCGCGAGCAGCTCCGCGACCTCCCCCGCCGCGCACGCGAACGGGTGCCGCGCCCCCTCCACGGCCCGCCCCCGGAACGCCCCGGCGTCCTCCGCCCACACCCCGAGCCGCCCGTCGGCCCGCCACTGGGCGTGCAGGACGTACATCGGGACCTCCGGAGGATCGGGCGCGGACCTTCCAGCTTAGGTCGCCCCGCCGACGCGCGGAGGCGCGCCCGTCGGAGGTGCGCTCAGGGGCGCGGGGAACTGCGCGGCCGGCCGGGCACGCACCGTGAAGTCGCGACGGAACGGCAACCGACCGCCCTCACCGCGATCCCGCCGGCGTTCACCTCCCGCTGCGCGCAGTTCCCCGCGTCCCCGTCCGCACGCTGACGCGCAGGTGACCCCGGGCCCCCGGTTCCGCCGCCCTTCGCCCTCGCGCCTCAGCTCAGGTGGAACACCGGCCCCCGCGGGGTGAACGGCAGCGTCGCGCCGCGCGGGACGAGGTAGGCGTGTTCGCGGCGCGGGACGCGCAGGGTGTCGCAGTCGGTGTCGGTGATGATCAGCAGCGGGGCGGCGGCGGGGAAGTCGGGGGCGCGGGCGAGCAGGTCGACGCCGGGTTGCAGGACGGTGCCGCCGCGGCCGCGGACCCGGACCCGACCGGCGAGTTCGGCCACCGGCAGGTAGCCCGCGTCGTGGGGGGCGGCGTCGCAGAAGACGACCCGGGCGGCGGGGACGTCGCGGGCGGCGGCGTAGGAGGCGATCGCGCCGAGCGCCTTGCCGAGCAGGACGCGGTCCATCGAGCCGGAGGTGTCGAGCAGGACGCCGAAGGTGCAGCGCGGGGTCTGCTCGTCCGGGTGGTGGCGTCCGGCGCGCGGGATGTCGGGGCTGGCGGACTGCCGGCGGGAGGGGCGGGCGTAGGAGCGCAGCGGTTCGGGGCGGGGGACGAACTCGTCGAACCAGCGGGCGAGTCGGGCGTCCCAGGGCAGCGGCGGCTGGGCCAGGGCGCGGATCTCGTCGACCAGTCCGGCGGGCAGCAGGCCGCGGTCGCGGACGTGCAGGTCGAAGCCCTGCTGGAGGCCGCGCCGGTAGAAGTCGTCCAGGTCGACGTAGCCGCGTCCGCCGGTGCGGGGCAGGGGTTCGCCGAGGATGTCGCCGAGGCCCTTGCCGCGCAGGGTGGCGAGGCGGCGCAGGCGGCGCTGGTCGCGGGCGATCCGGTCGTAGACCTCCTCGGCCGAGAGTCCCCTCAACTCCGGGTCGTGGAGCAGTCCTTCGGGCATCTCGCCGACGTCCATCTCCAGCAGCCAGCCGTTGACGACGTAGTCGGCGGCGACGTTGAACAGGTACGGGTCGCGTCCGCCGGCCCGGTCGCCGTGGCGGAGGGCGGCGTGCAGCATCTCGTGGGCGAGGACGAAGCGCCACTCCTCGTCGGTGTGGTGGCGCAGCGGGTTGAGGTAGATCTCGCCCGCTTCGGCGTTGACGGCGGCGATGGTGATGCCGTGGGCGCGGGCGAGTTCGGCGTCGGCGACCAGGGTGAGTCCGGCGGCGAGGCCGCCGAGCAGCGGGTAGCTGGAGACGAACCAGCCGAGGGCGCGTTCCCAGGGACGCTGCGGGAGGCGGGCGCCGTCGTGGGTCTCGCGGCGGCCCCCGGCGACGTCCATGGCGGCGGAGACGGTGCGGGTGAGGGCGTGGGCGAAGTCGAGGGTCCAGTCCGGCGGGTCCTGGTGCGCGACCCAGCGTTCCAGGTGCTGGTCGGGGCGGTCGCCGCCGGTGCCGCAGGCCCGGTACTCGACGGGGACGCCGTCGCGGCGCCAGCGGGCGGCGAGTTCCTCCTCGTCGCCGCCGGGCCAGCCGGCGGGCAGGTCGTCGGGGGCGCGGCCGATCGGGAAGGTGGCGAGGAAGCGGTTGACGACGGCGCAGCGGGCGGCGAGGCCGGCGGCGTCGGGCTGGACGCGGGGGCCGCGTTCGGCGGGGAGGTGGCCGAAGCCGAGGTGGAGCAGGGCGTGGGCGAGGGCCCAGGCCCACTCCTCGGGTTCGGCGCGGCGGCGCCGGTTGTGGTGCAGGTTGCCGTGCGAGTCGGCGGTGACCCAGCCGGTGGCGGGGTGCAGCGGGCAGTCCCGCTCGTCCAGCCGGCAGAGGGCGGCGGGGACGGCGGCGAGCGCGGGGTTGCCGGCGACCCCGGCCCGGCCGGCGAGGAACGCGGCCTCGACGGGGTCGGTCTTCGCGGGCTCGGCGGCGGGGCGGCGGGCCCGGCTCACCGGCGGGCCTCGACCAGGCGGGGCAGGTCGCGGGCGGCCTCGATCAGGAACCAGGACGGCAGCACGGGGTTGCCGTCGGGCCCGTCGGCGATCACGGTCTGGGCGACCTCGACGGAGATCTCGGCGAGCTGCACCAGCAGCGACTTGGAGCGGTACGCGTGCTGCCGGACGGTCGGCGAGGCGTGCTCCTTGCGGGCGGGCAGCTCCTTGACCAGGCGGCCGCGGAAGGAGTCGGCGAGGTAGTAGAGCAGGTCGCGGTCCTCGATCCGGTGCGGCCAGGAGGCGTCGCCCTTCATGATCGCGTCCAGCCCGTACGCGTTGCGGACGATCTTGGCGTAGCCGCAGAAGGCGACGGCGTGGGCGGGGGTGAGCAGGCCGTGGGCGAGCACCTTGAGGGTGCCCTCGTCGAGGCCGGGGCCGAAGGAGTGCAGCGCGTCGGAGAGCATGTGCCAGGCGCGCGGGGTGGAGAACGGCTCCTCGGTCTTCGGCGGGGCGGACCACAGGTGGTCGGGCCGGTCGGTCAGGTGGTCGGTGATCCACGGGTGGATGCCGTGCCCGGCGGCCCAGCCGAGCCAGTCGTCGGAGCTGGCCCGCAGGTGGACGTGGACCAGGCGGTTGAGCAGCGCGGACGGCATCGGGCGGGCGAGCGCGCCGTCGGTGGCCCGGTTGCCCGCGCCGATCACGATCGAGCCGGGCGGCAGTTCGTAGGTCCCGATCCGGCGGTCGAGGATCAGCGAGTAGAACGCCTTCTGCACGTCGGGGGTGGCGGCGTTCAGCTCGTCCAGGAACAGGCAGTAGGGCTGCTCGCGGGCGATCGACTCGGGCGGGCAGAACCGGGAGCGGCCCTCGGGGGTGATCTGCGGGACGCCGATCAGGTCCTCGGGGGCGAGCTGGGTGCCGAGCAGCGAGACGCACTCCAGGCCGAGCGACTCGGCGAACTGGTTGACCAGCGAGGACTTGCCGATGCCCGGTGCGCCCCAGAGGAACACCGGCCGCACGGTGGCGAGTCCGAGCAGCAGCTCGGGGACCTGGGACGGCGACACGGTGACGGCGGACTGCACAGCTCTCCTGGGGGAGGGGGGTTTCGGGGTTCCGGCGGCCAGTCTGGACGGCGGTGCGGGCGGGCGCACCCGGTTTTCCGGCGAGATGGTTCAACTTTCACCATCATGGTTGAAACTTGAACCACATCGGCGTACGGTGAACCACGTAAACAAGTTGAAGCCTCAACAAAAGGCTTCGATCCCCGTCCCGAGGAGAGCAGCCATGGGCATCTTCAACCGCAGCAAGAACACCGCCACCAGCACCGCCCCGGCCGACCAGGGCCCGGACCTGGCCCACCTGACCGGCGACTACACCATCGACGCCGCGCACTCCAAGATCGGCTTCGCGGTCCGGCACGCCATGGTCACCAACGTCCGCGGCGAGTTCGCCGAGTACGAGGGCAGGCTGCACCTGGACGGCTCGAACCCGGCCGCGTCCACCGCCGAACTGGTCATCAAGGTCGCCTCGATCAGCACCGGCCAGGCCCAGCGCGACGAGCACCTGCGCACCGGCGACTTCTTCGACGCCGCCGCGCACCCGGAGATCACCTTCACCTCGACCTCCGCCGAGCGGGTCGACGGCGACACCTACCGCCTGCACGGCGACCTGACCATCAAGGGCACCACCCGCCCGGTCGCCCTCGACCTGGAGTTCACCGGCGCGGCCACCGACGTGTACGGCGCCGAGCGGGTCGGCTTCGAGGGCGGCACCACCGTCGACCGCACCTCCTGGGGCCTGACCTACAACGCCGCGCTGGAGACCGGCGGCGTGCTGATCGGCGAGAAGGTCAAGCTGACCCTGGACGTCTCCGCCGTACGGGCCTCCTGAACCCGCCCACCCCGGCCGTACGTCCGGCCGCCCCGGTCCCGCCCCCGCCGTCCCCTCGGCGGGGGCGCCGCCGTCTCCCCCGGAAGGAACGCCGCTCCCGGAGCGCTCAGCCGGGCAGCAGCGCCGCGTCCTCGGCCGGCAGCCAGCTGCCCGGCGGGCGGCGCAACCAGCCCTCGGCGGCGGCGAGTTCGGCCGCGCAGGCGCGCAGCGCGGCCAGCCCGGGGTGGCGCGACCCCGCGCGGTGCACCAGGCCGAGCAGGCTGAGCGGCACCGGGTCGACCAGCGGACGGGCCACCCCGCCGGGGATGTCGTGCGCCTCGACGGTGGTGAGCACCGGGCTGCCGTGCCGGGCCAGGTAGCGGGCGAACTCGGCCGGCCCGACCGGCGGGGTGCGCCCGGGCGCGGCGGCCAGGCCGTGCTCGGCGAGCAGCCGCCGGCCGAGGTCGGTCCACTCGGCGGTGGCGGGCTGCCCGGCGAACACGTCCACCGGGTGCCCGGCGAGCGCCGCCAGCGGGACGGCGGGCAGCGCGGCCAGCGGGTGCCCGAGCGGCAGGAAGACCGCCATCGGCACCAGCCGGACCGGCGCGTGCACCAGCCGGGCCCGGTCGGCGGCGGGCAGCCCGGCGTACCGGCCGAACGAGGCGTCCAGCCGGTGCGCGGCCAACTCCTGGGCGGCGGCGGTGAGTCCGCCGTGGTAGCGGGCCAGCAGTTCGGCCTCCGGGCAGCGCAAGCGGGCCGCGGCCAGTACCCGTTCGGCGGTGAACTCCCGCTCTCCGCCGGGGCTGTTGACGTCCACCAGCAGCGCCCGGGTGTCGCCCAGCGCGGTGATCTCGGCTTGGAGTTCCAGCAGTTGGCGCGCCTTCGGGAGCAGCGCCGCGCCCGCCTCGGTCAACTCGACGCTGCGGGTGGAGCGGTGCAGCAGCACGCAGCCCAACTCCCGCTCCAGCGCCTGGACGTCGCGGCTGACGGCCTGCTGGGCCAGGTGCAGTCGCTCGGCGGCGCGGCCGAAGTGCAGGGACTCGGCGACGGCGGCGAAGCTGCGCAGCAGGCGGGGGTGGAGGTCGCGGGGCACGGGCGGAAGATTAACAACAGGAGGCGGTGAATCCGGCGGAGCGGGTGTTGGACGCCCCCGCTCCCCCGCCCCGAGGCTGGAGCCGTCCCCCCACTCCTCGGAGCTCCCCCTTGTCGCTGCCGTCGCCACTGCCACCACTGTCGTCACTGCCGTCCCTGGCGCTCGCCCGCTACCGCCCGGTGTTCGCCGCCCCCGGCGCCCTGGCCTTCACGCTGTCCGGGCTGCTCGGCCGGCTCGCCCTGGCGATGAACGGCGTCTCCACCGTGGTGCTGGTCGCCGACCGGCGCGGCTCGTACGCGCTGGCCGGGGCGGTCTCCGCGGTCGGGGTGCTGGCGGGGGCGGTGCTGCTGCCGCTGCTGGGCCGGCTGGTCGACCGCCTCGGGCAGGCCCGGGTCGCGGTGCCCGCGGTGCTGGCCGCCGCGCTGCCGACGGGGGCGCTGCTGCTGTGCGTCCGCTCCGGCGCACCCGCCTGGACGCTCTTCCTGTGCTGGGCGCTGTCCGGCGGCAGCCCCGACCTGGGCAGCATGGCCCGGGCCCGCTGGGCGCACCTGCACCGCGCGGACCCGGCCGTGCTGCACCGGGCCAACGCGCTGGAGCAGTCGCTGGACGAACTGTGCTTCATGGCCGGTCCGGTACTCGGCATGGCCCTGTGCACCGCCCTCGCCCCCGAGGCCGGGCTGCTCACCGCCCGGGTGCTGGGCACCGCCGGCACCCTGCTGTTCGCCGCCCAGCGGGCCACCGAGCCGCCGCCGGGCCGGGCCCCGCACCGGCACCGGGCCGGGGGGCTGGTCCGGACGCCGGGCCTCCCGCCGCTGCTCGCGGTGTTCCTGGCCGCCGGGGTGCTGTTCGGCTCGCTGGAGGTCACCACGCTCGCGTACACCGACGCGCTCGGCCGGCAGGCGGCGGGCGGCGGACTGCTGGCCCTGGTGGCGGCCGGGTCCTGCGTGTCGGGGCTGGTGTTCGGCGCGGTCCGGCCGCGCCGCCCGGCGGCCCGGCGGCTGGCGCTGGGCACCGGCGCGATGACCGCCCTGATGCTGCTGCCGCTGGCCGCGGGCCTGTCCGGGGCGGGCGTGCCGCTGCTGGGCGCGGCCCTGCTGGCGGCCGGATCGGGCACCGCGCCGACCATGGTCAGCGGCATGACGCTGGCCCAACGCCTGCTGCCCGCGCACCGGTTGACCGAGGGGATGGCGCTGGCGGTCTCCGCGATCCTGGTCGGCATCTCCACCGGCGCGACCCTCGGCGGCGCGCTCGCCCAGCACACCGCCCCCGGCACCGGCTACCTGCTGCCGGCCGGTGCCGCCGCCCTCGCCCTGCTCGCCGCCACCCGGCTGGCGCGCCGGGACGGCTGACGCACCGAGCCTGCTGTCGCACCGGACCAGCTGACACGCCGGTCCGACTGACATGCCGTCAGCGCCAGCCGTACGCGTACTCGGGCAGCTCCGTCCCGTCCGGGAAGCGCGCGGTGCCGCGGCCGAGGCGGCGGGCGCCGTGCCGCTCGTAGAACGCGACCGCCCGCCGGTTGGCGGCCAGCACGTCCAGCCGGACGGGCGCCGCCGGGAAGCGGGCCAGCGCGGCGCGCAGCAGGCGGGTGCCGATCCCGCCGCCGGTCCGGCCGGGGCGGACGTGCAACTGCTCCAGCCGCACCGCGCCGCCGTCCGGCACCAGGTAGGCGAAGCCGAGCGCGGCGCCGTCCCGGTCCTCGGCGAGCAGCAGGACGGGCGTGTCGGCGGGCGTCCCGTAGTCGGCCTCCAGCCGCAGCGTCCAGAGCAGTTCCTGTTCGGCGGCGTCGGTCTCGGCGTCCAGCAGGCCGGCGGGCAGCAGCCCGGCGTACGCGCTGCGGCGGCTCGCGGCGTACAGCGCGGCGACGGCGGCGGCGTCGGGGGCACCGCCCTCGCGCAGGACGGGCGGGGCGGGCGGGCGGTCGGCGGCGGGCATCCGGCCAGCTTTGCACACCTCCCTCCCGTGGGCCTCCGCCGGAGACCTTTCGCCGACCGGGGCTTGAGCGCGTCCGAACCGATGCCCTAGAGTCGCTCACGCACCATTTTGAACGCGTTCGAAAATGCGCTCCCCGCTGCCGGAGGGGAGCCGTCCGCCGTGCCCGCCGCGCCGGACGGCCAGGCACCGGCCCGCGCGGCGGCGTCCGCGCGAAGGCGTCCGCCCGATCGAGCCCGTACGACCGACCCGGTGCCGGGGGGCACCGGGCACGTCGTCCGGCTTCCGATTCGCCCTCCCGGTCCCGAGTTGTCCCGGTCCGGGCTAGGCTCGGGCCGGTAGGAGACCGCGACGAAAGCGAATCAGGCGGGGCGAGGTGGCAGGAAACGGCCAGGAACGGGACCGGCAGGTCCCGGTAGGGTCGGGCGGCGTGGACGACGCGAGCGACAGGGACGAGCAGGCGGCCGGTCTGCCGTCCGGCGAGCTGGCGGGCGGGCGGGCCCAGCCGAAGACCGACAAGAGCGAGGCCACCCGCGCGCTGATCCTGGAGACCGCGATGCGGCTGTTCCAGGAACGCGGCTACGAGAAGACCACCATGCGGGCGATCGCCACCGAGGCGGGCGTCTCGGTCGGCAGCGCCTACTACTACTTCTCGGCCAAGGAGTTCCTGATCCAGGGCTTCTACGACCGGATGACCCACGACCACGCCGCCGACACCCGGGTCCGGACGGCGGACACCCGCGACTTCGCGGAACGCCTGCAGATCGCCATCGAGTCCTGGGTCGACACCGCCGCGCCCTACCACGAGTTCGCCGCCCAGTTCTTCCGCACCGCGGCCGACCCGACCAGCTCGCTCAGCCCGTTCTCCAACGAGTCCCACCCCGCCCGGGCCACCGCCGTCGAGCTCTTCCGCGAGGTGCTCCAGGGCTCCGAACTCGCCCCCAAGCTGGACGCCGAACTCGTCGACCTGCTGCCCGACGTGCTCTGGCTGCACCTGATGGTCGTCGTCCTCTACTGGGTCTTCGACCGCACCCCCGACACCGAGCGCACCCGCGAGTTCGTCCGCCGCTCCACCCCCCTGGTCGCCCGCCTCATCAACCTCTCCCGCTACCGGGTCTTCCGCCCCCTGGTCCGCGACGCCAAGGGCCTGATCCAGGACTTCGTGCTGCCCAGCATCGGGAAGGGCCTCGTCAAGTAGCCCGGGTCACTCAAGTGGCCCGGCCGACCGGGCCCGGGGCGGTGTGGGCGGCCCAGAGCGGCAGGACGCGCGGGGGCGGGACCGGGCGGGGGGCCTTGCGGACGGTGATCCGGACGGCGGGGCCGTGGAAGACCGGGAACCTCGGCATGATCGTCCGGTGCAGGGTGCGGACGGACACCGGCCCCCGGTGCCTGGAGCAGAGCGGGAGGGTGTTCGGCCGCCGCACCGGGACGGGCCGCACCGAGAGGACGAGCCGGTCCGGCCGGGCGGGGCGCGGCAGCCGCACCGGCCGCACGGGGGTGACGGGGTCGCCCGGGCGGGCCAGCCGGACGACGGGCGGTGCGCCGCCGGAGCGGTGGCGGCCGCCGGCCGGGGCGGACCCGGCGAAGAGCAGCCAGGCGCAGGCGAGGACGAGGAGCAGGGCGACGAGGACCACGAGGGCGCCCGCCCAGACGCTGAAAGGGGACATGTCGGAGTCTCCTGGAGGACTTGGGCCGCACCCCGGGGGCGCGACCGCGCCCACCGGGGCCTCTCGTTCGGCCCGAACGCCCCGAACGCTAGGAAGAGCAGCGGCAGTTGTCGACCCGCCGGATTCGAACACCCACCTCCGGGCCGCACCCACGTTCACCCCTGCGGGAATCCCGGCCGACCGGTTTCCCGCAGCTCACCCGCCGTTCGCCAGAGGTGCGCCGGTCGCGCGCCGATCCCCCGCCACCGCAAGGGTTTTCGACACCCGAGCGGGTGAATCGCGGAGTATCCGGGTTGACGTTCCGCCGCGCGACGGGAACCGGGCGAGGACGGGAGCGGGGGTCAGAAGCCGTCCGGGTTCCACGGGGCGCGGGCGGTGCGCAGCAGGGTGTCGGCCCGGACGGCCGCGCCCGGGGTGTGCTCGGTGAGCAGCGCGGCGTCGGCGAGCCGGGCCGCGCTACCGCCGCCGAGGTAGAGGCCGCCGAGCCGGGAGACGTCGAGCGCGAGGTCGGCGGGGTCCTCGGTGCGGGTGATCCGGCCGGTGCCGTCGGCGGCGGTCTCCAGCGCCCAGCGCCCGGCCGTCCAGCCCTCGCGGTCGGCGACGTCCAGCACCAGGCGGCCGGGGGCCTCGTAGCGGCGGGCGGCGAACGCGGCGGGCAGGTCGAGCAGCCGCAGCCAGGTGAAGTCGGCGGTCTCCTCGTGCGGCTTGGCGCCGCGCGGGTCGTTGAGCAGCAGCGGCAGCACGTCCCCGGGGCCGAGGTGGGGGGCGATCACCTGGCGCACCCAGTCGACCGAGAAGGCGTACGCCCAGAGCGCGTTGGCGGTCTTCCGGTCCAGCGCGAGGAAGTCCCGGACGGTCAGCGGGCAGTCGGGGTACGCGCCGTCCCACTTGTCCTCGACGGTGTAGTTGATCATGCCGGTGAGGGTGCCGTCGGCGGTGCGGTGGAAGGCGGTGAAGCCCTGCTTCCAGTCGAAGCCGGGCAGGTCGAGCTCACCCGTCCGCAGTCGCCACCAGGCGTCGGAGCGACCGATCGCGCCGGGCTGGGTGGGGCGCCAGCGCTCGTGCAGGTCGGGGCCGAACTTGGCGAACTCCTCCAGGGTGGCGAAGTCGATCCGGTGGCCCTCGTGCACCGGCAGCCCGGACCGGACGCCGCCGGAGCGCAGCACGTCGACCCGCCAGCCCGCCAGCGGGACGGCCGAGCCGAAGCCGAACCGGCCGTAGATGTTGTGCTCGGCGGCGATCAGGATGGCGGCGGCCGAACCGCGCTCGCGGGCGGCGGCCAGGTCGTGCCGCATCATGCCGCTGAGCAGGCCGCGCCGGCGGTGGGTGGAGTTGACCGTGACGCCGGTGATCGCGTCGACCGGCAGCAGCTCCCCGCCGGGCACCGTCAGCCCGGTGTCGAAGCTGCGGAAGGTCGCGACGCAGCGCGGCCGGTCCGCCTCCGGGACCTCGTGGTCGAAGGCCGCCAGCATCCGCCCCGGCTCGAACAGCAGCTCACGCCACTCCGTCGCCGGGGCGACGTGCGGGCGCATGAACCCGAGCGAGACCGCCCGGTCCCAGTCGGCCAGCTCCTCGTGGGTGATCGGCCGGATCTCGATGCCCCGGTGGGGGCCCTGCTGCGCGTCGTTGCCCATCGGCCCACCGTACGACGCCCCTCCCGGACCGGGCACCCGGTTTTCCCCCGGCCCGCCTGCCCACCTGCCCACCTGCCCGGCCCCGCCGCGCCCCGCCGCGCCGCACCCCCGCGCCGCACCGGCGGTCGGCCGGTGCCTGCTCCGGGGTCAGGGGCGGGCGTAGAAGTCCGGGCGGCCCATGATCCAGAGGCTGGCCTGCTTGATCGCGGCGCCGGGCCGGGGGGCCTCGATCATCTGGTCGTCGCCGAGGTAGATGGCGACGTGGTAGATGTCGGCGGCGCGGCCGGTCTTGGTCCAGAAGACCAGGTCGCCGGGCCGGAGTTGGGCGTAGCTGACGGGGGTGGACTCGGCGTACTGGTCGGCGGCGAAGTGGGTGAGCTGCTTGCCGCCGCGCCGCCAGGCCATCATGGTCAGGCCGGAGCAGTCGTAGCCCTGGGGGCCCTCGCCGCCCCAGATGTAGGGCAGGCCGACGACGGACCGGGCGAAGGCGAGCGCGGCCTCGGAGCCGCCCGCCGACCAGGCGCTCTCGCGCTGCGGGGCGGCGTGGTGCCGGACGGCCTGGGCGGCGGCGGCCGCCTCGGCCTCGGCCTGGGCCCGGCGGGCGGCCTCCTCCGCCGCGCGGGCGGCGAGGGCGTCGAGGGCCTCCTGGCGCTGCCGTTCGAGTTCGACGGTGGTGTCGCGGGCGGTGGCGAGCTCGGCGAGCAGGGCCTCCCGACGGCGGCCGATCTCGGCGACCTGCTGCTGCTGGTCGGCGACCCGCCGCTCGGCCTGCTCCTTGGCGGTGCGGACGGTCTCGGCGGCGGTGCGGGCGGCGGCCTCGGCGGTGCGGGCCTCGGCGGCGGCCCGGGAGGCGGCCTTCGCGGTGCGGGTGGCGTCGTCGAGGATCTGCCGGGTCTGGGCGCCGGCGGTGCCGACGGCGGCGGCCCGGCTGGACAGCGAGGCCGTGCCGCTGGCGCCCAACAGGGCGTTGATCGACGAGAGTTGGGGCGAGGCGCCCTGACGGTACATCTCGGCGAGCAGCCCGGCGGCCCGGTCGACGGCCTCGGTGTGGGCGGCCTCGGCGGCGGTGGAGCGCTCGGCGGCGGCCCGGGAGGCGTCCCGGGCCCGGCCGAGCCGGACGAGTGCGCCGTTGTACGCCTCGACGGCCTGTTCGGCGGCCTGCCCGGCCCGGTCGAGCTCGTCCCGGGCGGCGGCCAGCCGGGCCTCCACGGCGGTGGCGTCGGCGGCCTTGGCGTCGGCCTCGGCCCGGGCCCGGGCGACGTCGTCCGCGCTGGGGAAGCCGGGCTCCGGGTCGTCGGCGGGCGCGGCGGCCGGCAGGGCCGCGGGCGCGGCGGCCGGGGTGGCGGGGGCGTTCGCGGCGGGCAGCAGCGCGAGCAGGGCGGCGCCGGCGAGGAGGAGGGCGGGGAGGAACCTGCGCGGCACGACGTGGTCCCCTCTCGGCGGGCGGCGACGGGATTCCGACGATCAGCCGGATATCCCATGACGTGACGATCCGGTCACTCCGGTCACGCACCGCAAGATTCTCAGACCTGACGGTGGCTCAGCGCCATCGCCATACGGCCGCGCGGGTGAGATGTCGGATTGTGTGAACGGGCAGCCGCGCCGCACCGGGAGGGACGTCCACGAACCTTACCGGTTCGCCGTCGCACCACCCCGGTTTTCCACGTCCTTCAACGGCTCCCCCGCCCCCAGGTCCGCCCCGGCCCGGTCGCGGTGGTCCGCACCCGCCCGGCCCGGACGGTGCGGCGGCGGCGCTGGGCCCGGGCCCGCCGCGCCGGGTCGCCGCCGAGCGCCGCCGCGCCGTCCGGGTGCCCGCCGCCCGGGACGCCCCGGCCCGGGCGGCGCCGGTGGGCGAGCGCCCGGGCGGCCATCCGCTCGGCCACCGCCTGCGCCTTCGGGTGCCCGGCCGGGACCTTGTCGGGCGCCCCGGCGATCAGGTCGAACAGCCAGGTGCGGGCCCGGTCCGTCCGGGCGTGCAGCCGCCGTTCGCGCCGGACCGCACGGGCCATCCGGCGGGGGCGCCCGGCGTACCGCCAGCGCGCCCAGGGGCTGGAGGGGCGGGCCAGCCGGATCGCGCCGATCCAGGACAGGCCGGGCACCATGATGCCGAGCAGCCCGGTCCAGACCTTGCCCTTGAGCAGCGCGGCCAGGCAGACCAGCGCGTTGACCCCGATCACCGCGACCAGCCCCCAGCGGGTGTCCTGCCCGGGGACGACGCCGAGCGGCACGTAGCCGGTGAGCAGCAGCGCGGTGAGCAGGATGCCGAGGATCACCGCGTCCACCGACTTGCGGCCCTGCTCGCTCCAGTACACGTCGTCGAGGTGCAGGATCAGCGCGAACTCGTCCAGCACCAGCCCGCAGCCGATGCCGAAGGAGAGGCCGAACCAGTCGATCCAGGGGTGCCCGCCGTCGGTGGCGAAGGTGCCGATGCCGCCGAGCAGCAGGAAGCCGAGGCCGAACACCATGTGGTGGATGTGCAGCCCGCCGGGGGTGATGTTGCCGGGCCACCAGCGGACCTGGGCGCGGATCATCCGGGTGCTGAACCGGATGAACGCGAACGAGGTGATGAATCCGACCAGCAGCAGGAACAGCGGCTGCTTGTGGGCGTCCACGATGTGGTGGCGGTAGCCGTCCAGCAGTGCACTGATCATCGGGTGGTGCCTCTTCCGGCGGGGGTCGGCGCGGGGTCGACGAGGGAGCGGGGCGCGAGGGTCGGCGGGCGGGGATCGACGAGGGGGTGACCCGGGGTCAGAAGCCGCGGGTGCGCTTCGCCGCCCGGCGCGGGAGCAGCACGTGCGGGGTGTCCCGGTCGCTCGCGCCGGGGTTCTTCAGGAACAGCCGGGCCACCTCGCCGCCGAGGTTGACGCCGATGGCCAGCGCCAGCGCCAGCGCGACCGCCCGGGAGGCGGAGACCAGCCCCGTCCCGGCGTGGCCCTGGGCGAACGCCAGCATGCCGAGGTAGAGCGCCGAACCGGGCATCAGCGGTCCTATCGCGGCGGTCACGTACGGCAGCGCGGAGGCCGACCGGTAGCGGGCCAGCAGCTGGCCGAACAGGCCGACCAGGCCCGCCGCCAGGCCGGTGGCGACGATCGCCGAGACGCCCGCGTTCTGCGTGAGCACGCCGTACGTGGTCCAGCCGATCGCGGCGTTCGCCACCACCATCGGCAGCGCGCGCCGGTCGGTCTGCAGCAGCATCGCGAAGGCCAGCGCCAGCACCACCGCGGCGACCAGCTGGACCGGCGGGTTGGCGGTGCCGCCCAGGCTCTCGTCCGGCCTGAGCCGGGCGTTGTAGTTGACGCCGACGTACAGCACCAGCATCACGCCGATGACGATGCCCGCGATCAGGTACATCACCTCCAGCAGCCGGGCGGCGGCGGTGATGTAGAAGCCGGTCAGGCCGTCCTGGACGGCGGCGACCATGGCCCGGCCGGGCAGCAGCGCGAACAGCCCGCCGGTGATCACCACCGAGCCGCGCAGGTGCAGTTCGTTGAAGGACAGCAGGATGCCGCAGAGCGCGGCGGGCATCGCCGCGACCACGAACTGGTAGAACTCCGGCAGCCCGCGGCGGGCGATCGCGGAGGCCAGCCGGTCGCCGACCACGGCGGTGGTGAACGCGGAGACGAACACCAGCCAGGCCGTGGAGTCGACCTGCCCGCCGACCAGGAAGGACGCCGCCCCGGCCAGCAGCCCGGTGGCCACCGCCATCAGCCACGCCGGGTACGGGTGCCGGTTGCGGCGGATGCCGGCCAGCCGCCGGTACGCGTCGTTGACGGTGACCTGCTCGGCGGTGATGTCGGCGACCAGCTCGTACACGGCGGCCAGCCGGGTGTAGTCGGAGGTGCGGCGGCGCACCACCCGGTCCGCGGTGACCGGCGGGTCGATCAGCGAGGGCTGGTGGGAGATCGAGATCAGCGTGAAGGTGACCTGCGGTTCGCAGTGGTCGAGCCGGTACGCGTGCGCGATGCCGAGCATCGCGGCCTCCACGTCCTCGGCGGCCTCGCCGCTGGCGAGCAGCAGTTCGCCGATCCGCAGCGACAGGTCGAGCACCCGCGGCACGTTGCGCTGGGCCTGCGCCCCGGCGGCGGGGTGCAGTTCGCGGGGGGTGCGCTCGAACGCCGGGCGCTCGGCCATCGGCGTCCGCAGCAGGGTGCGCATCCGGTCCGGCCAGGGGGCGTCGCCGGGGGCGCCCTTGTGCAGCTCGGCCAGGTCGAGGCCGTGCGACGGGGTGTAGCCGGCCGCGTTCCACTCCTCGGGCGTCAGGGTGTCCTGGAGGAGCGGGTTGCGGCGGGTCCGGACCGGCTCCGCGGCCTCGGGCGCCGGCTGGCGCCCGAGCAGGCCCTCGGTCTGCACCGGCTCCGGCGCGTGCGGCACGCTGACGGTCCGTTCGATCGGCGGCGCGTCCGGCCCGAGCAGCCCCTCGGTGGGCGGCGCTTCCGGCGCCGGCACGCCCTCCGGCTCGCGATCGGACACGGCGCTTCCTCCACCACCCCGGCCGCCCGCCCGGTCGGGGCCGCCTCCTGGCCTCCACCTTGCCCGATCAGCGGCGACGGTGCGAACAACCGGCCGCGTGGGCCCCGCCACCCCGGCCGGGCCGCCGCACCGCCGTCCCGGCCCCGCCGTCGCACCGCCGCCGTGCCGCCGTCGCACCGCCCTCGCGCCGGTCGGCGGCCGCCCGGGGACATGCGTCGCCCCCTTCCGGGATGAAAACCCGCGAACCGGACACAATGACCGGTTATGAGCGAGCAGCGGACGGCGGCCGACGGCCCGACGGCGACCGAGGACCCCGGGGACGGCGGCGGCGAGAGCGTCACCACGGTGGTCGTCGCGGGCCTGTGCAACCTCGGCATCGCCCTGGCCAAGGCCGTGGCGGGCGCGCTCAGCGGCTCCAGCGCGATGCTCTCCGAGGCCGCGCACTCCTTCGCCGACACCGTCACCGAGGTGCTGCTCTTCCTCTCCCTCAAGCGCAGCACCCGCCCCGCCGACGACAAGCACCCGCTCGGCTACGGCCGCGAGCGCTACCTGTGGGCGCTGCTCGCCTCCTTCGCCACCTTCGTCGGCGGCGCGGTGTTCTCGATCCACGACGGCATCCACACCTTCCAGTACGGCGAGGAGCTGGGCAGCCCGGCCCTCTCCTACCTGATCCTGGCCGTCGCCTTCGTCCTGGAGTCCGTCTCGCTCTCCCGGACGGTGCGTCAGCTGCGCGACGAGACCCGGCGGCTCGACGTCGGCGGCTACCGCTACCTGCGGCACACCTCCGACACCGCCGTGAAGGCCGTCTTCCTGGAGGACTGCGCCGCCCTGGTCGGCCTGCTGTTCGCCTTCGGCGGCCTGCTCGGCGCCCAGCTCACCGGCGACGCCCTGTGGGACGGCCTGGCCTCCGTCCTGATCGGCGCGCTGCTCGCCTGGGTGGCCTACGTCCTGGCCCGGGACAACGCCTCCCTGCTGATCGGCCGCTCGCTCCCCGAACGCTACGAACGCGCCATCACCGAGGCCCTGACCGCCCAGCCCCAGGTCGTCCGGGTCCTCGACCTGGTGACCAGCGTGCACGGCCCCGACGACGTCCTGGTCGCCGCCAAGGTCGACTTCGCCGACCTGGCCACCGCCACCGACATCGAGACCGCCTGCGACCGCGCCGAACGCGCCGTCCGCCACGCCGTCCCGTCCGTCACCCGGGTCTACCTCGACCCCACCCCGCCCCGCGGCTGACGCTCAGAGGGCGGCGGTGTCCAGGACGAGGCCGAACGGTTCCGGGAGCCGGATCGCCGCGCCGAACGGGTGCGGGCCGTCCACCACGGCGTAGCCGAGGTCGTGCGGTTCGCAGAACAGGGTGCACTCGCGGGCCTGCCGGTCGACGAGCAGGTAGAGCGGCGCGCCGTACTGGGCGTAGCGCTTGCGCTTGGTGACGCGGTCGGTGTCGCCGTTGGACTCGGAAGTGACCTCGACGACCAGCAGGGTCTGGTCGGGGGTGAGGGCGGCGGCGCCGAGCGCGAGGTCGTCGGGGACGACGGCGATGTCGGCCAGGTACCAGTTCGGGGAGCCGGGCAGGTCGAGGTTGCCGGAGCCGCTGACGCAGCCGAGTTCGTCGATCCTCGCGTCGAGTTGCCGCCGGATGCGCGCGACGACGCGCTCGTGGTCCCACATCGGCGACACCAGGACGATCCGCCCTTCGATGACCTGGGCCCACCGGTGGTCGATGAGCTGCACGGCGTACTTCAGCGCCGCCTCGTGGTCCACGTCGCCGTAAGCGATCGGCTGCGCAGTCATGGCCGGCTCCCTCGCTCGCGTGCGGTCCCCACTGCGGACGCCCCGCCTCCCACCGTACCCGGTCCGGAGCAGCGGCATCCGCCGTCCGGACCGGGCGGGTGGCCGGGGTCAGAGCTGGTAGGCGTCGACGATCCTCCGGTGCCGGTCCGGGTCGGCGCCCGCCGCTTCGGCGAGGGCGGGCCAGGCCAGCGGGTGGGTCAGGTGGGCGGTGAGTTCGGTGAGCAGGGTGTCGGCCTGGGCGGCGGTGCCGGTGGGCGGGACGCCGAGGGCGGCGTAGATGCCGGGGAGTCCGTTCTCGTCGCCGGCCGGGTCGGCGATCCGGTACTGGTCGCCGCTGTAGACCCAGACCGCGTACCCGGCGGCCCGGAGGGCGTCGCGCAGGGCGTACCAGTCGTCGTCCGCGGGGCGGCCGCCGTCGATCCAGTAGGTGGTGTAGCCGGCCGGGTCGAGCAGGGTGAGGAACTCGAAGACCGGGTGCCAGTCCGCGGCGTCCGGGGAGCCGGGCTCCGGGCGGTCGTTGAGGACGGCCGGGGAGAAGACCGCGACGTCGCCGTGGTTGAGGTCGAGGTCCTCGCCGAGCACCGGCAGCACCCGGGCGGTGGCCGGGCCGGTGCGCAGGGCGGGCAGGTCGGTGGTGGTGCCGTTGGCGCGGGGGACGCGCAGTTCGATCAGCTGCCACTCCTCGTCGACCGGGCCGCTGTCGGTGTCGAACTCGATGCCGATCCGGGCTCCGGCGGCGCGGACGGCCGCCCAGTCGCGGTTGGCGGTGGCGGCGGTGGCCAGGTGCCACAGGTCGGGTTCCTGGACGGTGCGGTGCGCCTGGTCCTCGCCGGCCTCGGCCGGGTCGAGGGCGTGCGCGAGCAGGTCCTCGTACAGCCGCTGGGCCTCGGCGTGGTCGCCGCGCCGGGTGGCGGCGGTGGCGGCGAGCCGGCGGGTGTTGAGCGCCTCGGGCGAGTGGACGAGGACGGCGGCGCACTGTTCGCCGACCTCGGCCCAGCGGCCCTGGGCGGCGGCCCAGCGGGCCCGCAGCCAGTGTCCGTCGGCCGGTTCGCCGGCGGCGGCCAGCCGGGTGGCCAGCCGGTCGACGCCCTCGCCGTCCTCGGCGTCGATCAGCAACTGGCCGAGCATGCCGGTGAGGTACTCGTGGCCGGGGTCCACCTCCAGCTGGGCCCAGGCGAGTTCGGTGACGGCCCGGGTGTGGCCGAGCGCGCCGAGGGCGCCGGCCAGGTTGACCACCAGGACGGTGTCGGGCCGCTCGCCGCGGGCCAGCGCGGTGGCCAGCAGGTCGGCGCCGGTCTCCGGGTCGGGCCGGTGCTCGGCCAGCCACTGCGGCAACTCCTCGACCGGCACCGGGAGTTCGGGCCTGGGCAGGGCCTCGGCGGCGGCCCGCAGCGCGGCCACCTGCTCGGCGACGCCCGCGGTGCGGCGGAGCTGTCCGAGCTTGCGCTCGCCGGTGCCGGCCAGCGTCAGGGCGACCTCGCGGGCGCCCCGGGCGAGGGCCAGCCGGCCGGCCCGCAGCACCAGGTCGAGGCAGGGGCGGTGCGAGCCGGCCGCGTCCAGTTCGCCCGCCCAGGAGGCGAGTCGGGCGCCGAGCGCGGCGTCGTTGTCGAACTCCCCGGCGGCGGCCAGCAGTTCGACGGCGGCGGACCAGCGGTGCCGGATGTCGGGGTAGCGGTCGGCCTCCTCGGCGTCCGGCAGCAGCTCCAGCGCGGGGCCGGTGCGGCCGAGCGCGGCGAGCTGGAGGGCCCGGCCGGAGGCGAGCTTGCGCCGGTCGTCGTCGTCCAGCCGGTTCCCGGCGGCGACGTGGGCGCGCTCGGCGGTGTCGTAGGCGTCCAGCGCGTCCTGGTGGCGGCCGAGCCGGTGCAGCGCGGAGGCGCGGCTGTGCACGAAGGAGAGCGAGATCCGCTCGCCGGCCGCCGTGATCCGGGTCTCGGCCCGGTCGAGGTGGGTCAGCGCGTCCGCGGGGCGGCCGTCGTCCTCCAGGGTGTCGGCGTACTCGCGGGACAGGCAGTCGAAGCAGGCCCGGGCCGGTTCGACCCGCTGGAGCGCCTCCTCCAGCACGGCGAGCCGCTCCGGGACGTAGCCGGGGCCGTCGATGTTGGCGTGGCAGATGGTGAAGTCCTGGACGGCGCAGACCGACTGCGGACAGGACGCGGTCTCCTCGCGGTGCGCGAACTCCAGCAGCGACACCGCCTCGGACATCGCGGCCTCGCCCTGGTGGCGCTTGTTGAGCAGGTTCTGCAGCCGCCAGTGCCGCAGGAACACCTCCACCCAGGGCAGGCCCAGCGCCCGCGCGGAGGCCAGTGCCTCCGGGAACACCGCGTCCAGCTGCTCGTTGCGGCCGTCCACCGCGTGCCCGGCGATCTCGGCGATCGCGTCGGCCAGCCGGTGCTGGCCGGACTCGGCGAGCTGCCGGTGGGTGTCGTGCACCCAGGACCAGATGTCGGTGGTCATCGTTCCTCGTTCCCCTGCGGAAGGTCTGCGGTGTCCGCGATGTCGGTGGAGATGGTGTCGGGCACCGCCGACAGGCCGCCGGCCGGGACGGCGGCGGTGAGCGCGGCCACCGCGGTGGAGATCCCGGACAGCGCGGCCCCCAGGTCGCCGGCCGCGGAGCCGGAGGCCGCCGCCATGATGACCTTCAGCGAGCGCAGCAGCGCGGCGGCGGTGGCCGCCCCGGTGTGCCCGTCCCGGTAGGCGGCCAGCAGGTCGCGGACGGCGGGCGAGGCCAGGTTCAGGTAGAGCCGGGCCCGGACCGCGCCGTCGGTGCGGGCGGTGAACGCCCGCGCCAACTGGAGGGCGGCGGACGGGATGCGGGCGTCCGCCCGGTCGTCCTCGATCCGCGCCTTGAGCTCGGCCTCGCGGTCCGGCACCAGCACCAGCGGCAGGCCGGGCGGGTCGAACCGGGCGGGCACCAGCTGTTCGCCGTCCTCGGTCAGCGCGGCGGTCAGCCACGCCTGCTGCTCGGCGGGCAGCGGCACGTCCGGGGCCCGGAACAGCTCCCGGTTGCCGCTCTCGCTGCCCAGTTCGACGATCCGGCAGTCCCGCAGCCGGGCGTAGCGGCGCAGGAACGGCAGCACCGCGTACCGGTCGCCGCGGGCGATCGGCACCTGCATCGCCCGGTAGAGCATCTCCTCGAAGCCGCCGCCGCTGCCCAGCGCCACGTGCACCGCGCCGGAGCCGGCGGCCCGCAGCGCGCCGGCGGTCAGCTCGCCCTGCGAGGTCGGGACCGGGACGTCGTCGGCGAGCAGGGTGAACAGCCGGTCGTCGCAGAGCGCGGCGCCCAGCAGGTCCTGGCCGTGCCGGGCCAGGATGCGCCGCCAGGCGGCCGGGTGCAGCCGGGCGGTCTCGTACAGGCCGTCCACGATGGCGTCGGCGAGCGCCTGCTGGAGCGCCCGGTAGTGCTCGTCGCGCTGGAGGTCCTCGCGGCTGGCGGTGGGGGTGAGCCGGGTCGACTCGACCACGCCGCCGATGAACCCGGCCCAGCTGGGCAGCAGGTCGCGGGCGTCGTCGGCGAGCAGCATGCCGCGCAGGTAGACCGCGAGGTCCCGGTTGTCGCTGGACCCGTAGGTGCCGCCGTCCTGCACCCAGAGCAGCCCGACCGCGTCGGTGCGGCCCTCGACGGGTGCCACCGGGAAGGCGGTCAGCGGCTCGAAGCTGCGGGAGAACGCGGCGGCGAACCGCATCCGGTGCAGGTGCGGCGAGCCCGGCGCGTCCTGCCGCCAGGGCACCACCACGTCGTTGACCGGCTCCTCGTCCGCCCCGACGTGGACCGGGACCGGCAGCAGCACGCAGTACCGGGCCAGCACCTCCCGCAGCGCCTGCTCGTCCGCGAGGTGCGCGTGCTCGGCCTTCAGCCGCAGCCGCACCACCGTCCCCGGCCCGGGCCGCGCCGGGGCCGGCTCCACGCTGTACTGCTCGCCGCCCCGGCTGCGGTAGGTGTGCGCGGCCGACGGCTCGCGGTGCGAGGCGGTGGTGACGGCCACCTCCTCGGCGACCGAGAACGCCGAGAGGAAGCCCAGGCCGAAGGCGCCGATCAGCTCCTGGTTGCCGGTCAGGTCGCGCAGCATCCGGGTGTAGCCGGTGCCGACGGTCGCCAGGTACGCGTGGATCTCCGGCTCGGTCAGCCCCGCCCCGTTGTCCTCGATCGCCACCGTCCGCGCCGCGGTGTCCCCGCTGACCCGGATCAGCGGGCGGTACTCCCCCTCCGGGTCCTCCAGCTTCCGCCGGGTGTGCGAGTCGTGGGCGTTCTGCACCAGTTCGCGCAGCGCCACCAGCGGGGTGGAGTAGAGGTGGGTGGCGAGCACGCCGACCAGGCCGCCGAGGTCGACCTCGGTGGTGCGGAGATTCGCCGAGTTCTCGGCGGCGGGGAATTCGGCGCCACTTCCGTCGGCACCGGAAGCGGGGGGAAGGCCATCAGACATGAGGCCACAGTGTGCCAGTACGACAATCGGGCGACCACTGTTTTCCGATGTCCGGTTCCTGTC
This sequence comes from Kitasatospora fiedleri, assembly GCF_948472415.1. NCBI lineage: Bacteria > Bacillati > Actinomycetota > Actinomycetes > Kitasatosporales > Streptomycetaceae > Kitasatospora > Kitasatospora fiedleri. The sequence goes on from NZ_OX419519.1 coordinate 3,502,101, forward strand.
GATCCTCGGTCAACTCGGCATTGACGCGCGGAGCTCGCCGACGGTCCGCGCCGGACGGTGAACTCCCTTGTCAGGACGGTGTTCCACCGCCCCCGGCCGGTCACCGCGGGTTCCCGGACTATTCCCCGGGAGTGACACCTTCGAGCGAACCCGCGTGCCCGCACTGGAACCCGAACGGCCCAGTGGGCAATCCTGATGACGCGACGCCAGGAACCGACGCGAACGGGGCGGCCACCCCGCAGCGTCACATTCGCACCAGTTAGCAGGGAGACCACCGTGTCCCGTATTCGCGCAGCCGCCGTCGTCACCGCCCTCGGGGCGTTCCTCCTCGCGGGCGTCGGCACCGCCGCCGCCGACAACGGCGCCGCCGCCGACCACGGCTCCAACAGCGGCGTGGTCAGCACCATCGGTTCCGGCAACATCGTCGGCCCCGTCCACGGCAACGCCAACGGCACCCAGCAGACCGCGACCGGCTCCGGCGCGAGCAACCAGAACAACACCCTCGGCGTGACCGACAACGCCGGCGGCGTCGGCGCCCTCCAGTCCAACGCCAACCTGGCGCACACCGTGTACTACCCGTTCGTCCTCTACTAGGCCGACCGCGCCGACGCTCCCACGGCCGCCCCGGGCACCGCGCCCGGGGCGGCCGCGCGTCCGCCCGGCCTGCTCGCGCCCGGTCCCGGCGGCCATGGACACCGGAAGCTACCGGCGATTAACTTGGCTGCGCGACCAGCCGCCGCCGAAGGGAGCGCACCGTGCGCCGCACCGTGTACAACGAGGACCACGAAGCGTTCCGGGAGACCATCCGGGACTTCATCGCCAACGAGGTCGTCCCGGTCTACGAGAGCTGGGAGGAGGCCGGCCACCCGCCGCGCGACTTCTACCGCAAGCTCGGCGAGCTCGGCGTGTACGGCATCGAGGTGCCGGAGGAGTACGGCGGCGCGGGCGAGACCGGCTTCAAGTACCAGGCGGTGATCTACGAGGAGACCGCCCGCGCGGGCGTCACCTTCGGCTCCTCGGGCGTGCACACCGGCCTGGTGCTGCCGTACCTGATGGAGTACGCCTCCGAGGAGCAGAAGCGGCGCTGGCTGCCGGGCTTCGTCTCGGGCGAGATCATGACCGCGATCGCGATGACCGAGCCGGGCGCGGGCTCCGACCTGGCGGGCATCGCCACCACGGCGAAGCTGTCCGCGGACGGCACCCACTACGTCCTCAACGGCGCGAAGACCTTCATCACCGGCGGCGTGCTGGCCGACCTGGTGCTGGTGGTCTGCCGCACCGCCCCGTACGACCCGGCGGACCGCCGCGCCGGCCTGTCCATCCTGTGCGTGGACACGAAGTCCGAGGGCTACGCGGTCGGCCGCAAGCTGCAGAAGATCGGCCTGCGCACCTCGGACACCGCGGAGCTGTCGTTCAGCGACGTCAAGGTGCCGGTGGAGAACCTGCTCGGCGAGGAGGGCAAGGCGTTCTCCTACCTGACCCACAACCTGGTGCAGGAGCGCCTGGCGATCGCCGTCGGCGCGTACGCCTCGGCGGCGGCCGCGGTGCAGTTCGCGGTGAAGTACGTCAAGGAGCGCAAGGTGTTCGGCAAGGCCGTCGCCGAGTTCCAGAACACCAAGTTCTCGCTGGCCGACTGCCAGGCCCAGGTGCTCGCCCAGCAGGCGATGGTCGACCAGGCGCTGGAGCTCTACCAGAGCGGCGAGCTGACGGTGGCGGACGCCGCCGCGGCCAAGCTGTTCTGCACCGAGTCGGCCTCCGAGGTGATCGACAAGTGCCTCCAGCTGCACGGCGGCTACGGCTACATCCTGGAGTACCCGATCGCCCGGCTCTACACCGACAACCGGGTGTTCCGGATCTACGGCGGCACCAGCGAGGTCATGCGGACGATCATCGCCAAGTCGCTCGGCCTGTAACCGCGGGCGCGGCGGAGGCGGGCACCCGGCCGGGTGCCCGCCTCCGGGCCGTTCCGCCACTCGCCCGGTCGGTCGACGTCAGTTGACGCTGCTGCGCCACGCCTCCCGTCCGGCCGCCGAGGCGGCCCTCGCCTGGTGGAAGGTGCGCTGCGCCATTTCGGCGGGGTGGGTCTCCAGGGTCCGGACCCAGCCCCGGCCCGCGCTCACCAGGGCGGCGCAGACCAGCGCCGTCCCGGCCAGTGCGACGACGGCGCCGATCCCGGTGAGGCCCGCGCCGACGGTGAGCATGCCGCGGTTCACCTGGAAACCGCCGACGGTGAATTTCTGTTTGGTCGCCATAGGGCCACCATCGGCCCGCTCCCCCGGCCCCGCACGCCGAGCGGGCCGTCCCTTAACCCCTGCGCGTGATCCAGCGCGCGACACGCGCGGGCCCCCGCCTAGGGTCGGCCGCGGGGCCCGGTCGGCGGGCCCGGTGGTGCGGGGGCCCGACGGAGGAGAACGCGATGACCGAGCAGCCGACCCGGATCGACCTGAACGCCCTGGCCGAGGAGCACGCCGCCAAGGCCGCCGCCAGCCCGCACGGCCGCAGCGCCCACCTGCTGCTGCACGACGGCGTGCTGCGGCAGACCGTGATCGCGCTGCGGGCGGGCGCGGTGCTGGACGAGCACAACGCCCCGGTCGCCGCCAGCCTGCAGGTGCTGCGCGGCCGGGTCGCGCTGACGGTGGAGGGCCGCCGCCAGGAGGCCGGCCCGGGCGAGCTGCACACCGTCCCGCAGGAGCGGCACGGCCTGGTCGCCCACACCGACGCGGTGGTGCTGCTCACCGCCGTCACCGCCTGACGCCCGGCGCCCGGCGCCCTTCTCCCCCGCCCGCCGCCGGCCCCTCCGGCCCCCGTCAGCCCCCGGCCCGGCCCAGCACGTCGCCGGAGACCAGGGACAGCCCGCGCAGGTAGTCCTCGCCGCTCGGTGCCAGTTCCGGGCTGACCATCCACTGGGCGGCCTGCCCGAGCAGCAGCGACTGGTAGAAGACGCCCCGGGCCAGCTCCTCCGGGGTGTCCGCCACCTCGTCCCGGCCCTGGAACAGCGCGGCCAGGCCGAGCCGGCCGTCCTTCTGCGCCGCGGCCAGCCGCTCGGACAGCCCCGGCAGGTGGTCGAGCTGTCCGAGCAGCTCGAACTGCACCGTCCACAGCCCGCGGTGCTCGGCGAAGCTGTCGCGCACCGCGTTCCAGGCCCGGACGAAGCGCTCCCGCGGGTCGTCGACCTCCGCGGCGGCGGTCAGGGCCGCGCCGATCGAATCGCCCCACGTCTCCATCGCGCCGACCAGCGCCTCGACCAGCAGGGCGTCCTTGGAGCCGTAGTGGTAGCCGATCGCGGCCAGGCTGACGCCTGCGCCGGTGGCGATGTCCCGGGCGGTGGTGCGCCCGTAGCCCTTCTCTTGCAGGCAGCGGGCGGCACTGGCCAGCAGGTCCTCACGATTTCCCATGTCCCGATGCTAGCCCCGTCCAAGACGGGCGTCTTGCGCGAACGTCTGAAACGAGCGATTGAGACGCTTGTACTAGACAAGCGTGCAAGACGTCCGTACAGTCACCGTCATGACCACCGACGACCGCACCACCCACCGCGCCGGCCGCCGCGCCTGGCTGGGCCTGGCCCTCCTGCTGCTCCCGACCCTGGTCCTCGCCATGGACATGGGCGTGCTGTTCTTCGCCGTCCCCTTCATCGCCACCGACCTGCACCCCAGCGGCACCCAGCAGCTGTGGATCATGGACATGTACTCGTTCCTGCTCGCCGGGCTGCTGATCCCGATGGGGGCGCTGGGCGACCGGATCGGCCGGCGCAGGCTGCTGATCGGCGGCACCGCCGCCTTCGCGGTCGCCTCGCTGGTCGCCGCCTGGTCGGACGGGGCGGGCCGGCTGATCGCCGCCCGGGCGCTGCTCGGCATCGCGGGGGCGGTCTTCGGGCCCTCCACGCTGGCCCTGATCCGCAACATGTTCCCCGACCCCAAGCAGCGACAGGCCGCGATCGGCGCCTGGAGCGGCGTGATGATGGCCGGCGCCACCCTGGGGCCGGTGATCGGCGGACTGCTGCTCGACCACTTCTGGTGGGGCTCGGCCTTCCTGATCGCCGTGCCCGCGATGCTGCTGGTGATGGTCCTGGCCCCGGTGCTGCTCCCCGAGTACCGCGCCCCGCGGCAGGGCCGCTTCGACCTGCTCGGCGCGGCCCTCTCGATGGCCACCGTGCTGCCCGTCGTCTACGGGATCAAGACGCTCGCGGTGGACGGCTGGAGCCCGCGGCCCGCGCTGGTGCTGGCGGTCGGGCTGCTGGTCGGCGCCGCCCTGGTGGTCCGGCTGCGGACGGCCGCGGACCCGCTGGTCGACGTCACCCTGTTCCGTGTCCGCACCTACACCGGCGCGATCACCGTCAACACCATCGCGATGTTCGCCATGATGGGCTTCACCCTCTTCACCTCCCAGTACCTCCAGCTGGTCAAGGGCTACAGCCCGCTCGCCGCCTCGCTCTGGGCGCTGCTGCCCAGCGTCGGCGTCGGCGCGGCCGTCGGCGGGTTCGGCGCGCTGGCCGGCCGGGTGCGGCCGGCCGTCCTGCTGGTCGCCGGGTTCCTGGCGAGCGCCGCCGGGTTCGTCGCGATGGCCCTGGTCGGCCCCGGCTCCTCGCTCGCCCTCCCGCTGGTCGCCGCCGGCGTGATCGCGGCCGGCTCAGTCGGCACCATCAGCATCACCGGCGAGATGGTGCTCTCCGCCGCCCCCGCCGACCGGGCCGGCGCGGCCGGCGCCACCTCGGAGACCGCCCAGGAGCTCGGCAGCTCGCTCGGCATCGCCCTCCTCGGCGCGGCCGGCGCGGCGATCTACCGCTCCCGGATGGCGGACACCGCCCCCGACGCCGCCCGCGACACCCTCGGCGGGGCCGTCACCAGCGCCGCCCACCTGCCCGGCGAGGCCGCCGACCGGCTGCTGGCCACCGCCCGCGACGCCTTCGCCGCCGGCATGCACGTCGCCGCGGTGGTCGGGGTCCTGGTGATGCTCGGCGCCGCGCTGGCCGCCCACCTGCTGATGCGCCACCTGCCGGTGCCCGGCACGGCGGACGCGGAACCGGCGGAGAAGGCGCTCGCCGCGTAAGCGCGCGGCCGCGCCCGACCGGGGCGCGGGGCAACCGCGCGAGCGGGCCCGAACGGACCGCGAGGCCGCGACGGAACGGCAGGCCACTGCCCTTCCCGCGGCCTCACCGGCGTCCACCCGCCGCCGCGCGCGGTCCCGCACGTTTCCGGTCCGTCCGTGCGTGCCGCTCCCGCTCGGCCTAGGGTCGCGGTATGGCGGCGGAGGACGCGGGGCCGGAGGAGCAGCCGGAGGAACTGGACTACCGGTTCACCCTGGCCAACGAGCGGACCTTCCTGGCCTGGATCAGGACGGCGCTGGCGCTGCTCGCGGGGGCGGTGGGGCTGGACCAGCTGACGCCGGACCTGGCGCCGGTGCCGGTGCGGGTGGTGCTCTCGGTGCTGCTGGCGGCGGGCGGGGCCGGGCTGGGGGTGGCGGCCTACCGGCGGTGGGTGCGGGTGGAACGGGCGATGCGGGCGGGCGGTCCGCTGCCGGCGACCCGGATCATGCCGGTGCTGACGGTGTGCGTGGCGCTCGCGGCGGCGGTGTTCTCGGCGCTGATCGTCGGCTGGTCGCGGTGAGCGCCGCCCCGCGCGATCCGGGCCTCCAGCCGGAGCGGACGCTGCTGGCCTGGAGCCGCACCGCACTGGTGCTGGCCGCGGACGCGCTGCTGGTGCTGCGGACCGGCTACCTCCGGCGGTCGCCCGGACTGGCGGCGCTGGGCGGGGTGTTGGCGCTGGCGGCGGCCGGGCTGTACGCGTACGGGGTGCGGCGGCGCAGTGCGGTGGAACACGATCCGCACGTTTCGGCGGGCCGGTGGTGGATGCGCGGGCTGACCGCGGTGGTGGTGCTGGCGGCGGGCGGGGCCGCCTGGTCGGTGCTGGTGAACACGGGTAGATGAGGTCCCGGGGGCGGCTTCCGGGGCCGGACGGGTGGTGCAGACCACATGACTCGGATCACCTGTTTTTCGGCGGCTGTTTGCCGACCGGTGTATACGTTCGCCGACAAGGCCAGGCATACTGGCCGAGTCGGGCGTTCCGTCCGGCCCAGACGTCACAGCGAGAACTTCCATGAAAGGACCGGTGGTCAGGGATGTTCCGTAACGGTCTTGAGCCCTGGCACATCATCATCGTCCTGGTGGTGCTGGTCCTGCTGTTCGGCTCGAAGAAGCTCCCCGAGATGGCCCGCGGTCTCGGCAAGTCGATGCGCATCCTGAAGGCCGAGACCAAGGCCCTGCGCGAGGACGACGCCCCCGCCGAGGCCCCGAACGCCACCGCCGCCTCGCAGGCCGAGCAGGTCCGCCCGGCCGTCGAGCCGGTCGTCGTCACCAAGACGACCGAGACGACCACGAAGTCGACCACGGCCTGACGCCGCGTCGGCCCCCGGCCGACCCGCCCGCCGTACCGGAGCCCCCGGCCCGTCGCCCCGACGGACCGGGGGCTCCGGCGTGTCGCCGCACCCGGGTGGCTGACCGTTTTGTTCTGGTATCTCCTGGTATTCACCTGACGGCGGATCACCTGGGAGGCACCGGATGGCGGCGGACCCGTCGGGCGATCGGGAACTCGCGGAGCTGCGCGAACGGATCGCCGTCCTGGAGCACCGGGAGCACCGGGAGCAGGGGCCGCCCCGGCGGGAGCACCACCGGGTGCGGTCCTTCCTCGCGGTGCTGCTGATCGTGCTGGCCGCGGTGCTCACCCCGCTCGGGGTGGTCGCCGCGTGGAGCAAGTCGCAGGTGACCGACACCGGCCGGTTCGTGTCGACGATGGCGCCGCTGGCCTCCGACCCGTCGGTGCAGAACGCGCTCACCGACCGGGTGACCACCGCGGTGATGCAGCAACTGCCGATCACCGACCTGCTGAACGAGGTCGCCCCCGCCGACCGGCCGCTGCTGGACGCCGCGCTGGGCCGGCTGGGTCCCGCGCTGACCAGCGGGCTGACCGGGTTCGTCCACGACCAGGTGCTGCGGTTCGTGCGGTCCGACGCCTTCGCCACCCTCTGGACCGGCGTGCTGCGCAACGCGCACGCCGCGTTCGACAAGGTGCTGACCGGGCAGGGCGGCGGCGCGGTGCAGGTGCGGGGCGACACCGTCAGCCTGGACCTGGCGCCGGTGATCGCCGCGGTGAAGGACCGACTGGTGGCCAACGGGCTGGGGCTGGCCTCGAAGATCCCGGAGGTGCACACCGACTACACGCTGGTGCAGTCGGACGCGGTGCGGAAGGCGCAGACCGGGCTGCGGGTGCTCGACCTGGCCGGGTTCTGGGTGCCGGTGCTGGCGGTGCTGTGCGCGGTCGGCGGAGTCCTGCTCGCGGTGCGGCCCCGCCCGGCCACCGTCGGGGCGGCGCTCGGGATGGCCGCCGGGGCGGTGCTGCTGGGCGCCGGGCTGAGCGTGTTCCGGACGGTCTACCTGGACAAGCTGCCCGCCGACGTCGACCAGGCCGCCGCGATGGCGGTGTACGACACCCTGGTGCGCTACCTGCGGGCGGGCATCCGGATGGTGCTGGCGCTGGGCGTGGTGATCGCGCTGGCCGCCTGGCTGACCGGGCCCGGGCGGCGGGCCGGTCGGGTGCGGCGGCTGTGGGGCTCCGGCCTGGGCGCGGTGCGGCAGGCCGCCGAGGGGCTCGGCCTGCGGCTGGGCCCGGTCGGTCGGCTCGTGCACCGCTGGAAGTCCTGGCTGGGCTGGGGCGCGGTCGTCGTCGCCGCCGTCGTGCTGCTGACCTGGAGCTACCCGACCGCGGCCGTGGTGCTGTGGATGGCGCTGGTGCTGCTGGCCTTCCTGGCCGTGCTGGAGTTCCTGGACGCACCCGCAGACACCCCCGCCGACGGCTCGGCCCGGCCGCCCGCCGGACCGCCGGGACCGCCCGGACCGGCGGCCGGACCGCCCGCCGACGAGAAGGCCGCACCGGCGTGAGGGAGGCGGCCCGGACGTACCTCGCCCTGCTGGGCGGCCCGGTGCTGCTGCTGACGGCCTACTTCACGGTGCCGCTGGGCTGGTTCGGGCCGCACCACGCGGCGGTCAGCTGGACGGTGTTCGGCACGCTGCTGGCCGTGCTCGGCGTCGGGCTGCTGCGCGAGGCTCGGATGCAGGTGCTCGGGCGGTCCCGGCGCCCGGCGCCGCGCATCCTGACCCTGCTGTGCGCCGCGCTGGTGGTGTTCGCCGCCGCCTACCTGGGGATGTCCCGGCAGCCCGGCGAACTGGACGGGCTGATCACCAAGGTCGACGCGCTGTACTTCACGGTGATCACCATGGCGACCGTCGGGTACGGCGACATCCACCCGTCCGGGCAGGCCGCCCGGGTCGTGGTGATGCTCCAACTGCTGTACACCTTCGTCTTCCTGACCACCGGGGTGACCGCGCTGACCCGGCAGGTGAAGACCCGGGCGGCGCGGCGGGCCCGGCACGAGGAGTAGCGCGGGTCAGTCGTCCTGCTGGGCGGCCTGGGCGTGCACCGCCGCGACCAGGGCGCCGAGCCGGACCTGCCAGCCCGCCAGCAGCGGGGCCGCCGCGGCCTTGTGGCGCTGGAGGTCGCGGACCAGCTTCTGGGCGTCCTTGAGGGAGTCCTCGGCGTCGGACGGGTGCCGGTCGTTGACGGCCCGGGTCGCCTCGTCCAGCAGCCCGGTCAGGTCGTCCTGCTTGTCCCGGTCCCGGCTGAACTCGGCCTGCGCCACGTCGGCCCGCAGCTGGGCGAGCTGGCCGACCAGGGCGCCGCCCTTGGGCGACGTGGAGGGCTTGGGCGAGGTGCTGGGCTTCCCGGACGCGGACGCCGACGGCGACGGGGAGGCCGACGGCGACGGGGACCGCGACGGGGGCGGGGCCGCGGTGGTGGCGGCGGCGGCCGTCGGCGCGGGGGTGGACGCGGCCGCCGGGGCGGGGTCGCCGCCGCCGCTGAGCGAGAACGCCACGATGCCCGCCACGCAGACGAACACCGCCGCGCCGACGCCCGCGTACACCAGCGGGTTGCGGCCGTGCCGGGGCGCGGGCTCCTCCTCCGCGAAGCGGGACGGGGAGAGCAGCGGGGCCGCCACCGGCGGCAGCACCGAGGTGCGCTGCGGCTCGGCCCACGGCTGCTGCGGCTGCGGCGGGTACGGCTGCTGCGGCGGGGCGGCGGGGAAGGCGGCCGCGGGGACGGGCGGCAGCACCCGGGTCGCGCCGCCGAGCAGCTCGGCGGCGCGGTCGACCGGCCCGGCCGGGACGGCGGCCAGCAGTTCGGCGGCGGCGGACCGCGCGTCGGCGGGGCGCTCGTCCGGGTGCTTGGCCAGCAGCCGGAGGATCGCGGCGTCCAGCGCGGGCGGCACGTCGGGGCGGTGCGCGGAGACCGCGAGCGGGTACTCGGTGACGTGCTTGAAGGTCACCGCGACCGGGGTGTCGGCGGTGAACGGCGGGGCGCCGACCAGCATCTCGTACAGCACGCAGCCCACCGCGTACAGGTCGGCGCGGCCGTCGACCCGGCCGGCGGTGGCCTGCTCCGGGGAGAGGTAGGCGGCGGTGCCCAGCACCGAGGCGGTCTGGGTGAGCTGCTGGCCGGCCGAGGAGCCGGCCCGGGCGATGCCGAAGTCGACGACCTTCACCCCGCCGTCCTGGGTGATCATGATGTTGCCGGGCTTGATGTCCCGGTGCACCAGGCCCTGGGCGTGCGCGGCGGCCAGCGCGTCCAGCACCGCGGCGGCGGTGCCCACGGCGCGCTCCACCGGCAGGACGCCCTGCTCGGCGATCACCCGGCCCAGGGTCGCGCCGTGCACCAGCTCCATCACCAGGTACGGGGAGCCCTGGTCGACGCCGGAGTCGAAGACCGTGACGATCCGCGGGTGCGCCAGCAGCGCGGCCGACCTGGCCTCGCGGGCGAACCGCTCGGCGAACCGCGGGTCGTCGGCCAGGCCGCCGTTGAGTACCTTGACCGCCACCGGGCGGCCCAGCTGGTGGTCCAGGGCGCGGTACACCGTGGCCATGCCCCCGACGCCGAGGATCTCGCCGAGCTCGTAGCGCCCGTTCAGTGCGCGTCCGATCATCGGATGTTCCCTCCACCTCGGTCCGGCAACCCGTGAACCATAGCGGGCCCGGCCGGGGCCGGTTCAGGGGCGCTGGACGAGCAGGGCGGCGGTCAGGGCGGCCAGGGCGGCGGCGAGCAGGGCGCGGGCCCCGCGCGGCGGGCCGCCGCCCAGGGTGCGGCGGGCGGCGCGGGCGGCGGCGCGTTCGGCGGCGGGCGAGGTGCGGGGGAAGGTCATCGCGAGCTCGCCCGGAGGTGCGGTCGGTGGGTCACCGTGGCTCCAGGGTGTTCGGGCGGTACGGGCGGGCCGGGCTCCGGACGGACGGTGGACCCGGGGGAGCCCGGCCGCCCGTCCGGAGCGGTTCCCCGACCGGCGGCGGACCCGGGGGAGTCTTCGGCCGGTCGGAGCTGTCCCGGACGGACGGGGGCCCGGGGGAGCCCGTCGTCCGTCCGGAGTCTCGGTGTCAGTCCTGGCCGCTCCCCCCGTCGGCCGGCCGGTCGGACCCGGTGCGCCCCCACCGGCCGGCCGGGAACGACGGCCAGGACGGGGCGGACCGGCCCGGGGCGCTCGACCGGCCCGGGGCGGTCGAGGGCCGGTCGCGGCCCTCCCCGCCCGGCTGGTCCCAGCCGCGCGCGGCGAGCAGCGCGCAGAAGCCGGCCACCTTCTCCGGGGCGCCGGCCGCCTTCAGCAGCTCGGCCAGTTCCGGGACGGCGGCCGCCTCCCGGGGCCGGCTGCCGGACGCGACCCGCCCGGCGAAGCCCTCGCACAGCCGCACCAGGTCCGGCAGGTCGGCCGGGCCGGTGGCGGACGGCGCGGGGGGCCGGGTCGGGCTGCCGCCCGGGCGGGGGGTGCCCGTCGGCGGCCGGCCGGTGCGCTCGGCACCGGGGCTCCCGGACGCGGTGGCGGGCGCGGGGGTGGACGGCGCGGGCGCGGGCGCGGTGCCGGTGGCCGTCGGGGACGGGGCGGGGCCGCCCAGGGCCTCCGGCAGCCGGCCGTGTCCGGCCGCGACCGCGACGCCGCCCACGGCGGTCACCCCCAGCGCGACGGCCACGGCCTTCGCGCTGAGCGCCCGTGCGAGCGCGGTGTCCGCCATCTTCCGTCTCCGGTGCTGCGTCGGGGCCGACTGGCGACGAGCCTGCCGGAACGCGGCCACGGCCTCCTCCTCGCCGGGCAGCGGGCCGTCGCCGGCCGCCTCGCCCGTCGCGGCGGCGGCGAGCAGGGCGGCGAGCTCCGGCCGTCCGGGCGCGGACCGCCGTCCGGCGGAGGGGTCCTGACCGGCCTCCGGGTCGACCGTGGCACCGCCGAGCAACTGCTCGGCGGCGGCGCGATCGATCCGGCGGGATCGGTTGGTGCTCATCTCATGTCCTTCAGCGTCGGCACCTGCGCCGGTGTCACACCCCGCGCGGAAACTTTTTCCCCGGCCGTTCCCCCGGCCGTCCCGGCAGTCGTCCCACCTGCCGTCCCACCTGCGGCTCCGCCCGCTGCCCCGCCCGCGGCTCCGCCGGCCGCCCGGCGGGGCACCCCGGCGGCGGCTCCCCCGCTCTGCTCCAGCACCCGGGCCAGCCGCTTGAGCCCGCGGTGGGCGGCCATCCGGACGCTGCCGGAGCGCTTGCCGAGCACCTTCGCGGCGCTCTCCGCGTCCAGCCCGAGCACCACCCGCAGCAGCACCGCCTCGGCCTGGTCGGGCGGCAGCGAGGCGATCAGCGCGAGCGCGTCGGAGGTGGCGACGGTGGCCATCGCCTGGCCCGCGGTGTCCTCGGCGGCGGCCAGTTCGGCGAGGTACTCCACCGGCAGGTCGGCGACCGGTCGGCGGCGCACCCGGCGCAGGTGGTCCATCGCCCGGTTGCGGGCCACCGTCGCGGCCCAGCCGCGGAACCCGTCCGCGTCGCCGCGGAAGCCCGGCAGGTCGCGGGCGATCTGCAGCCACGCCTCGGACGCGATGTCCTCGGCGTCCTCGGCCCGCCCGCCGACCAGCACCCGCAGGTAGCGCAGCAGCCCCGGCTGGACGGCCCGGAACAGGACCCGGAACGCCTCCTCGTCGCCCGCCTGGGCGGCGCGGACGGCCGCGGCGAGGTCGGCCCGCCGGGCGGGCGGACGGTCCGGTCCGGAGGGGCGGTCGAGCCGCTCCCCGTCGTCCGCCCCGTGGTGTTCAGCTCTGTGCACCCGCCACATCATGCGGCATCCGGGGGAACGCTCCCACCGCCGGGGCGCGGCCCGGCCGGTGACGGACCGGTGGTGGAGCCGGGCCCGCCCGGCGCGGGGCCGACCCGGCCCGGTCGGCCGTCAGCCCGGCTCGGTGTCCCGGGCCGCAGGGCCCGAGCCGGACCGACCTTCGTCCCGCCGACCGCTGTCCTTCGCCCGCGGTCCGCCCCCACTCACCCGCCATACCGTGCACATAAGGGGCAATTCACCCCGATTCCACCCGTGGACGAGGAGGCCGGGAACCGGCATGCGCACCGCCCAGGAGCTGTACACGACGGGGATACGCGACCACTTCGCGCCCGCCCTGCGCGGGCTCGGCTTCCAGGGCTGGCGGCACTCCTTCTCGCTGCCCGACCGCGAGCGCTGGGCGGTGCTCGGCGTGCGCGCGGTGGTCGGCGACGGGCGGGTCCGGTACACCGTCAACCTGTCCGTCACCGACAAGGCCGCCTGGGACCGGCGCAGCATCCGTCCCGACGCCAACTCCCCCACCGGGCTGGAGCGTTGGCACTCGCACATCGGCGAGCTGCTGCCGGTCGGCGGCGAGGTCTGGTGGGAGGTGGCGCCCGGGCCGCGCTGGCTGATCGCCGTCGAGGACTCGGTGGCCGCCGTCCGCGGCTACGCGCTGCCCGAACTGCGCCGCCGGCTGGTCGCCGACGACCGCGAGCGGTACCTGGGCCAGGCCGAGCTCGACGGCGTCAACGGCGCCCTCGCCGCCGCCCACCTGGCCCGCATCCAGCGCGCCGAACTGACCGTCGGTGTCCTGGAGTTGTACGGTGCGTGGAGCCGGCACGACCCGGCCGCGCAGGCCGTCCTGGCGGGCGCCGCCCGCGGCTTCCTCTCCGTCCGGGACGCCCGCTTCCACACCGTCCGGGCGCTCGACACGCTCGGCCGGACGCTCTGGGAGTTCCGCCGCCCCGAGGACGGGAACCATCCCGGAGCGGGCTGAGTCCCTGTCAGTGGCGGTGCGCCGGAGCACCGGTGGGGCGCACGGGACGAACCGCGGGGGGCGGACATGACGGGGACGACGGTGGCAGCGCACGAGGAACGGCGGCTCGACTGGGACGGCTGCCTGAACGTCCGCGACCTCGGCCTGCTGCCCACCCGGGACGGGCGGCGCACCCGCACCGGCGCGGTGGTCCGCGCCGACAACCTCGACCGGCTCACCGCCGAGGGCCAGCACGCGCTGCTCGGGTACGGCGTGCGCACCGTCGTCGACCTGCGCGACGCCGCCGAGTACCGGCCGCTGCTGCCCGCCCCCGACGGCGTCGACCTGGTCCGCGTCCCGCTCGACGCGCTGGCCGGGCCCGACTGGTGGGCCCGGTTCGGTGCCCTGGACGGCACCCCGCTCTCGTTCCGCCCCTACCTCGACCACTGTCGGCCGGCCGTCTCCGAGCTGGTCGCCGCCGTCGCCCGGGCCCGCCCCGGCGCCGTCGTGGTGCACTGCGGGGCCGGCCGCGACCGCACCGGCCTGGCCGCCCTGGTCCTGCTCGCCCTGGCCGGGGCCACGCCCGCCGCGATCGCCGAGGACTACCTGCTCTCCGCCGCCAACCTGCGGCCGATGTGGGCGCTCCTCGACCGCCCCGAGGAGGAGGCCGGCATCGCCCGCGTCCTCGCCGACGCCGACACCACCCCCGAGCGGGCGCTGCACGAGGTCCTCGCCGAGTTCGACGCCGAGCAGTGGCTGCCCGCCGGGGACGTCGCCGCCGTCCGGGCCCGGCTGCTGGGCTGAGCCCCGGCGCGGCCGGACGGGGACTTAATCGTTCGCGGCGCGGCCGGGCGGCGCAGGATACTGCCCGGCATGACGGACTTCTCGCTGTTCGACACCCGCGGCTACCCCACCGTCGACGTCCGCACCGGCTACGCCGGGTGGGTCGACAGCTACGAGAGCACCGTGCAGGACGCGATGGACCTCGACGTGCTGGCGGCGCTCGCCGTCCCGCGCTGGGCCGACGCCGCCACCGCCGTCGACCTCGGCTGCGGCACCGGCCGCACCGGCGCCTGGCTGCGCGGGCGCGGCGTCGGCGCGGTGGACGGGGTCGACCTCACCCCCGAGATGCTCGCCCGCGCCCGCGAGCGCGGCGCGCACCGGCGGCTGGTCGAGGGCGACCTCGCCGCGACCGGCCTGGCCACCGGCGGCTACGACCTGGCCGCCTGCTCCCTCGTCGACGAGCACCTCCCCGACCTCGGCCCGCTCTACCGCGAGGCCCACCGGCTGGTCCGCCCCGGCGGCCTGTTCGTGCTGGTCGGCCTGCACCCCGCCTTCATCATGGCCGCGGGCATGCCCACCCACTACGACGGCCCGGACGGCCCGATCGCCATCACCACCCACGTCCACCTGGTCAGCGACCACCTCACGGCCGGGCTGGCGGCGGGCTGGCGGCTCGCCGAGATGCGCGAGGAGGTGGTCGGCGACCGGTGGACGGCCCTCAAGCCCAAGTGGGAGCGCCACCGCGGCCAGCCGGTCTCGGCGGCGTACGTCTGGCGGAGCGAGCAGGGGTAGGTGGGGGCGCGGGCGGGGGCCTCCCGGCCTCGCGGCCCGTCACCAGCCGGAGTTCGGGGCGGTCACGACCCGGGTGCGGCCGTCCGCCCGGGCGGCGAGGGCCGCTTCGAGGCGCAGGGCGCGGGCCGGACCGACCAGGGCGAGCGCCTCGGGGACGGGGGCCCAGCGGTAGGCGTCGAGTTCGCCCGGCGGGAGGGTGATCGGGGTGTCGGCCGGGAAGACGCCCAGGTCGAAGAGGAAGTGGCAGGCGGGGTGGTCGAGTTCGCCGCTCGGGTTGGTCCAGGCGACGGTCAGCAGGTCGCCGGCCTCGCGGTGCAGCCCGGTCTCCTCGTGGAGTTCGCGGGTCGCGCACTGCCGCGGGTCCTCGCCGAGGTCGACGGTGCCGCCGACGAACTGCCAGCCGGGGCGGTAGCCCGGCTTGACGATCAGGACCCGGCCGTCGGGGTCGGTGATCAGGCAGCCCGCGGCGGCGTAGACGCGGTGCAGGGAGGCGAGCCACTCCTCGCGGGAGGCGAACTCGGGGGTGTCGGCCATGGCGCTCCTTCGGCGGGGGCGTGAATCTGCGGCCCCACTCTCCCACCCCCGCCGGGGTGTTCGCCGGGGCGTCTCAGTGCGCCGAGTGCCGTTCCGCGCCGCGGTGCCGGTGGCCCGGCAGGCTGGAATGGAGGGCGGGCCCGTCGGCCGGGCCGACCCCGGTGGGCATCCGGTGGCCGCCGTGGCCGAACGGCTCGTCGCCGTGGCCGAACGGTTCGTCGCCGTGATGGGGGCCGGTGCGGGTGGCGAGGGCGCCGCCGGCCTGCGGCTGCGGGGCGAGGGGCGCCGGATCGGCGGCCATGCCGCGCTGCTCCAGCAGTTCCCGGGTGCCCCGGCGGAGCATGGCCGTCCGGTCGGTCGATCGCTCGGTCATCGTCGATCTCCCTTCATTCCTTCATCAGTCCGATATGCCCGTTTATCGACGCGTGTACACCCGGGTGCACCGGCCCCCTTGCCGGAACGGCCGGACCGGGTCGGGGCGGTGTGGGACCATGCCGCGTGGCCACGGTGATACAAGCCGACGAATCCGAGGAGTCCCGGACGCCCCCGCCCCCGGCGCGGGCCGGGCGGGCGGACCGCGTCCGCCACCCCGCCGCGCTGATCCGGCTGGTCGCCGGGGTCTGCTGGATTCTGCTGGTGCTGCTGCTGGCCGGGTACGCCCGGTCCTCCGTCTTCGGCCTGGACAGCGACGTGGCCCGCGGCCTCGACCTGCTGCCCTGGCCGCCCGCCAAGCTCACCGCCGCGCTGTGCGGCGCCGCGCTGCTCACCGTCCCGCTCGGCTTCGCCCTCGACCGGGTGCTGCGCGCCGACGGCCGCCGGGTCGCCGACGCCGTACTGGCCGCCGTCCTCGCCTACGGCCTCTCGCTCGGCCTGGACCTGCTGATCGGCGACCTCGCCACCCTCACCCACCCGCTGCCCGTCGGCCCCGGCCGCACCGACCCGGTGTACGGGCACCTCGCGCCGGTGCTGGCCTTCATGACCGCCCTGGGCACCGCCGGGCGGCGGCGCTGGCGCACCGCGCTGGGCGTCACGCTCGGCCTGTCCGGCCTGTCCGGGCTGATCACCGGGTACGCCACCCCGCTGTCGCTGGCGCTGGCCCTGCTGCTGGGCTGGACCACCGCGCACGCCGCCCGGTACGCCGTCGGCGAGCCGGTCGCCTCGCCCACCGAGGGCCAGATCGCCACCGCCCTGGCCGGCTCCGGCGTCCGCCCGGACACCGTGCTCACCCTGGGGACCGGCCGCTACCTGGTCACCCAGCACGACGGCCGTCCCGACCTCGACGTCCACCTGCTCGACCGGTACGCGCAGGCCAGCGGGCTGCTCGGCCACCTGTGGCTGGCGCTGCGGCTGCGCACCGCGCCCCGCCCGCTCGGCCTGCGCCCGCTGCGCGCCGGGCTGGAGCACCAGACCCTGCTCGGCCACGCCGCGTCCGCCGCCGGGGCCCGCACCCGGCTGCCCGTCGCGGTGGTCGAACTCGGCCCGGACGCCGCCCTGGTGGCCTACCGGCGGATCGACGCCCGGCCGTTCGCCGAACTCTTCGCCGAGCCGGCCGCGCCCGGCGACGACCCGGCGGACGGTGTCCCGTACGACGACCTCCCCGACGGCCCCACCGACGCCGAACTGCGCGACGCCTGGCAGCAGTTGGCGCTGCTCCAGCGGCGCCGGATCGCCCACCGCTCGCTCTCCCCGAACACCGTGCTGCTGGACGCCGAGGGCAAGGTCCACCTGGTCGGGCTGGCCCGCGGCGAGATCGCCGCGAGCGAACTGCTGCTGCGGCTGGACGTCGCCGGGCTGCTCGCCGTGCTGGCCGTGCACGCCGGGCCGGAACGGGCGGTGCGGGCCGCGATCGAGGTGCTCGGGCCCGGCCCGGTCGGCACCGCGCTGCCGCTGCTGCAACCGATCGCGCTGGCCCGCGACACCCGGGCCGCGCTGGCCCGGCACCGGAACCTGACCGCCGACCTGCGGGCCGAGGTGCAGCGCCGGATGCCGCAGGCCACCGCCGTGCCCGTCCGGTTGGAGCGGCTGCGCCCGCGCACCCTGCTCACCGTCGCCGCCTGCGTCGCGGTCGGGTACGCGCTGCTGCAGTTCCTGTTCGGCAGCGACGGCAACCCGATCGCCCTGGTCGCCCAGTCCGACCCGCTGTGGCTGGCCGGCGCGGCGCTCTGGGCGGCGGCCAGCTACCCCGTGGCGACCTTCGCGTTCAGCGGCTTCGTCCCCGAGCAGCTGTCGTTCCGCGCCACGCTGGCCGCCCAGACGGCCGGCTCGTTCGTGAAGGTGGTCGCGCCCGGCGGCGTCGGCGGCCTCGCCCTGAACACCCGCTACCTCCAGTGCGCGGGCATCCCCACCGCGCAGGCGATGTCCAGCATCGGCGTCAGCCAGCTGTTCGGCCTGGTGCTGCACATGCTCCAGCTCGCCGTGTTCAGCGCCCTGGTCGGCGTGGACGGCACCCCGCCCGGGGCCGAGTCCGCACCGTCGGCCGGCGGCTGGGTGCTCTGGCTGGCCGGGGCGGCCGGCGCGGTGGTCGCGGTGTCGGTCGCCGCGGTGCCCTCGCTGCGGCGGCGCGCCCAGACCCTGCTGCGGCCGCTGCGCGCCGAGGTGCTGCCGCGCCTGCTCGACCTGGCCCAGCAGCCCGGACGGCTGGCCACCGGGGTGGCCGGGCAGCTGCTGGTGTCGATGTGCTTCGTGCTGTGCCTGTACTGCTGCACCCGGGCGGTCGGCCAGGACCCGGCCTTCAACGCCGTCGCGGTGAGCTTCCTGGCCGGGAACGCGGCGGGCAACGTGATCCCGACGCCGGGCGGCGTGGGCGGGGTCGAGGCCCTGATGCCCACCATGCTGACGTTCACCGGGCACATCGACCACGCCGGTGCGATGGCCTCCGTCGTGCTGTTCCGGCTGCTCACCTTCATGCTGCCGGTGCTGCCGGGCTGGGCCGCCTTCGCCTGGCTCAAGCACCGCCGGGCGATCTGAGCCGAGCCCGGCGGCACCGGGGAGCCGGCGGCACCGAGAGGCCGGCGGGAGCGGCGGGCGGAGGAGAGCGGTGGGCCGAGGGGAGCGGCGGGCCGAGGGGAGCGGCGGGCCGCTACTCCCGGTAGTCCTCGTCCTCCAGCGCGACCTCGCGGACCTGCTCCACCGCGTCGCCCTCGTCCGCGGGCTCCGCGCCCCGCTCGCGCCGCTGCCGCAACACCTCCAGGTCGTCCACCTCCGGCTCGGCCGCCGCCCGGTCCTGGTCGGCGGCCTCCAGCACGGTCGGGGACTGCTCGTCCTGCTCGTCCTCGGGATACTCCGGGTTCTCCGCATTGACACGCATACCGCCAGTATCCGACCGAACCCCGGGGAACCCGAGCCTTTCCGGCGGCGGGTCCCGAATCCGCCGCCCGGGCCGCCGCCGGGGCCGCCGCCCGGCCGGGGCCCGTACGCGCGGGCTCAGGGCTCGGCGCGGAGCGGCCTCAGGACTGGGCGGGGGCCCGGCGCTTGGCGGACGGGACGACCAGCGGGGTGCCGGTCTCCGGGTCGGGGATGACCCGGCAGGGCAGCCGGAAGACCTCCTCGACCAGTTCGGCGGTGACCACCTCCTGCGGCGGACCGGCCGCCACCAGCCGGCCGTCGCGCAGGGCGACCAGGTGGGTGGCGTAGCGGGCGGCCTGGTTGAGGTCGTGCAGGACGGCGACCAGGGTGCGGCCCTGCTCCTGGTGCAGGCGGGCGCACAGGTCGAGGACCTCCATCTGGTGCGCGATGTCCAGGTAGGTGGTGGGCTCGTCGAGCAGCAGCAGCGGGGTCTGCTGGGCCAGCGCCATCGCGATCCAGACCCGCTGGCGCTGGCCGCCGGAGAGCTCGTCCACCGGCCGGTCGGCGAGTTCGGCGACGCCGGTGTCGGCCATCGCCTCGGCCACCACCCGCTCGTCCTCGGTCGACCACTGCCGCAGCACGCCCTGGTGCGGGTAGCGGCCGCGGGAGACCAGCTCGGCGACGGTGATGCCGTCCGGGGCGATGGACGACTGCGGCAGCAGGCCCAGGGTCCGGGCGACCTGCTTGGCGGGCAGCGTGGCGATCGACCGCCCGTCCAGCAGCACCTGCCCGGCGACCGGCTTGAGCGTCCGGGACAGCGCGCGCAGCAGGGTGGACTTGCCGCAGGCGTTCGGGCCGACCACCACGGTGAAGGAGTGGTCGGGGATGTCGACGGTCAGGCCCTCGGCGATGGTGCGCTTGTCGTAGGCGAGGGTCAGGTCGCGGCCGGCCAGGCGCGGCTCGGGCTGGGCCATCAAGGGCTCCGTTCGGGACGACGGGGACGACGGGGTGGACGGTACTCGGGCCGACGGCACCCGTGGGGACGGGCGGCCGGTCACAGGCGGCCGGCCCGGCGCTGGGTGGCGAGCAGCCAGACCAGGTAGCCGCCGCCGAGCACGCCGGTGACCACGCCGACCGGCAGCTGGCGGTCGCCGAACAGGTGCTGCGCGGCGAAGTCGGCGGTGACCAGCAGCGCGGCGCCGGTGCACATCGAGGCGGCCAGGTTCGGGCCCGGCGAGCGGGTGATCCGGCGGGCCAGCTGAGGGGCGGTCAGGGCCAGGAAGTTGACCGGCCCGGCCGCCGCCGCGGCCAGCGAGGCGAGCAGCACGGCGGCGCCCAGCAGCGCGATCCGCAGCCGCTCGGGACGCACGCCCAGCCCGCTCGCGGCGTCGTCGCCGAGCTCCAGGGCGCGCAGCGCGGGGCCGCAGACCAGCAGCACCAGCGGGACGAGCACGGCCAGCGCGACCGCCAGCGGCCGGGCCTGCTCCCAGCCCCGGCCGTCCAGGCTGCCGGTCAGCCAGAGCACCGCGCGGGCGGCGTCCATCAGCTGGGTGCGGGTCAGCAGGTAGCCGTTGACGCCGGTGAGGATCGCCGCCGTCCCGATGCCGACCAGCACCAGCCGGGCGCCCTGCACGCCGCCGCGCCAGGCCAGCGCGTAGATCAGCACGCCGGTGACCAGCCCGCCCGCCACCGCGCCGCCGGCCAGCGCGGCGCTGGAGCCGCCCGCCACCACGACCAGCAGCGCGCCGGTGGCCGCGCCCTGGGTGAACCCGAGGATGTCCGGGCTGCCCAGCGGGTTGCGCACCAGCGTCTGGAACAGCGCCCCGGCCAGCGCCAGCGCCGCGCCGACCAGCAGCGCGGTGGCCACCCGGGGCAGCCGCAGCTGGTTGACGATGAAGTCCTCGGCGACGCTCCCGCCGCCGAACAGCGTCCGCACCACCTCGCCGGGCGCGATCGGGTAGTCCCCGCGCCCGAGCGCCAGCACCCCCACCCCCAGCGCCACCAGTACGGCCCCCGCGCAGACCGCCAACGCCCGCGGCCGGTACCGCACCGACCACCCGCCGACCCGCAACGTCCTCATGCCCCGACCTCCCCGCCCCGCCCCGCGCCCTGCGGGCGCGCAGCCGTCGCCTCCACACCGCCGCCGACCGCCGGCCGCCGGGTCCGAATCCGAGTGGGTGTCATGCGCGGGCCTTCCCCCGTCGTGCGAAGTACAGGAAGAACGGTCCGCCGAGGACGGCCGTGACGATGCCGACCTGGAGCTCGCCGGGGCGGCCCAGGACGCGGCCGAGGACGTCCGCGCCGAGCAGCAGGACGGGGGCCAGGACGGCGCAGTACGGGAGCAGCCAGCGCAGGTCGGGGCCGGTGAGGGCGCGGACCAGATGGGGGACCATCAGGCCGACGAAGACGATCGGGCCGCACGCGGCGGTGGCCGCCCCGCACAGCAGGGTGACGGCGACGATCGCGGCGGCCCGGATCGCGGCCGGCCTGGCCCCGAGGGCCCGGGCCGCGTCGTCGCCGAGCGCGAGCGCGTTGAGCGGACGGGCCAGGCCGAGCGCGAGCAGCGCGCCGAGGGCGACGAACGGCAGGATGCCGAGCACGGTGGAGGTCTGGGCGCTGGCCAGCGAGCCGACCGTCCAGAAGCGCATCTTGTCGAGCGAGGCGGTGTCCAGCAGCATCACGGCGCTGACGTACGAGTAGAGGGTGGCGTTGAGCGCGGCTCCGGCCAGCGCGAGCCGGGCGGGGGTGGCGCCGCGTCCGCCGCCGACCGCGTACACCAGGACGGAGACCAGGGCGGCCCCGGCCAGCGCCCACCAGACGTACCCGGTGAAGGAGGTGACGCCGAGCACGGCGGCGGCGGTGGCGACGGCGGCGGAGGCGCCGGCGTTGATGCCGAGCAGGCCGGGATCGGCGAGCGGGTTGCGGGTGAGGGCCTGCATGACGCCGCCGGCCAGGCCGAGCGCGGTGCCGGCGAGCAGCCCGAGCAGGGTGCGGGGCAGCCGCATCCGGTGGACGACGGTGTACTCGGGGGCGTTCGGGTCGAGCAGGCCGTGCCAGACCCCGGCGGGGCTCAGCTGCCGGGCGCCGAGGCCGAGGCTGAGCACCAGGACGGCCAGCAGCACGAGCAGCCCGGCGGCCAGGCCGAGCGTGCGGGGCGAGCCGCGGCGGGCGGGGGTGGCGGCGCCGGGTATCGGGAGGGAGCCGGTGGTGCTCAAGGGTGCTCCGGATCGGTCGGGGACGGGCCGGCGGGACCCCCGGGGGACCCTCCGTACCGGTACTTAGGTTAGGTTAACCTGCGTACGTCCGGCGGCCGCCGCCGGGTACCCGCACCTCGGCGCCCCCACCGACGTGCCGCTCCGCCCTGCTCCGAACCGCCCGAACCGAGGTACCGCCATGTCGTCTTCCCCCCGCCTGACCCGCCGCGGCCTGCTCGCCGCGGGCGGAGCCACCGCCCTGGGCGCGGTCCTCGCCGCCTGCGGCTCCTCCGGCGACGGGAAGGCGTCCGGCGGGGCCGGGTCCGGCTCGACGGCGGCCGGCGGCCCGTGGACCTTCACCGACGACCGCCCGCAGGCCGTCACCGCGAAGACCGTTCCGAGCCGGGTGGTGGCCTTCACCGGCGCCGCCGCCGCGCTCGCCGACTTCGGCCTGGACAAGCAGCTGGTCGGCGTCTTCGGCGAGACCAAGTCGGCCGACGGCAAGGCCGACCCGCAGGCCGGCAGCCTGGACGTGGACAAGGTCGAGATCATCGGCAACGCCTGGGGCGAGTTCTCGATCGAGAAGTACGCGGCGCTGCGCCCCGAGCTGCTGGTGACCCACATGTACGACCCGGGCGCGTACTGGTACGTGCCGGACGAGTCCAAGGACAAGATCCTGGCGCTCGCCCCGCAGGCGCTGATCTCCACCGGCCGGGTGACCATCACCCAGCCGATCGAGCACTACGCCAAGCTCGCCGAGTCGCTGGGCGCGGACCTCAAGGCGCAGCGGGTCGTGGACGCCAAGGCCCGGTTCGAGAAGGCGTCCGAGGAGCTGCGGCAGGCGGTCAAGGCGGCCGGCGGCGTCAAGGTGATGGCCTGCTCCGGCAGCGCCGACCTGTTCTACGTCTCCAACCCGAAGGTCTCCTGCGACCTGATCTACTTCGCCGAGCTGGGCGTGGAGTTCATCCAGCCGGAGAAGACCGACGGCGGCGACTACTACGAGGGCCTGAGCTGGGAGAACGCCGGCAAGTACCCGGCCGACCTGCTGCTGCTCGACCAGCGCTCCACCGCCCTCCAGCCCAAGGACCTGACCGCCAAGCCCTCCTGGGGCCAGCTGCCCGCCGTCAAGGCCGAGCAGATCACCCCGTGGGACGCGGTGCCGCGGTTCTCGTACGCCGGGTTCGCCCCGCTGATCGAACGGCTGACCGCCGCGATCCAGAAGTCCCGCAAGCTGAGCTGAAGGGCCATCGGATGACCGGCCAGGCCCAGGAGTACGACTTCTTCCCGGCGCACGTGGTGCGCACCCGGCGGCTCGGCCCGACCATGCTGCGGGTCACCTTCGGCGGCGAGGCGCTGCGCGGCTTCGCGAGCGGCGGACGCGACCAGTCCTTCTCGCTCTTCCTGCCGCGGCCCGGCCAGGACGAGCCCCTCCTCCCGTACCGGGAGGGCGAGGGCTGGTTCCGGGCGTGGCGGGCGCTCCCGGCGGGCGAGCGGGCCGTGATGCGCTCGTACACCGTCCGCGCGCAGCGGACCGAACCACCCGAGGTGGACGTCGACTTCGCCCTGCACGGCACCGGGGACGGCCCGGGCGGGGCGCCCTCCGGGCCGGCCGCCGGCTGGGCCGCGACGGCGGGGCCGGGCGCGCGGGTGGTGCTGCTCGGGCCGGCCGTCGCCGACAACCGCTCGGTGGCCTTCCGGCCGCCCGCGGACACCGGCTTCGTGCTGCTGCTGGCCGACGAGACAGCGCTGCCCGCGGCCGGCGGCATCCTGGACCGGCTGCCGGCCGGCACCCGCGCCCTGGTCTGGATCGAGGTCCCGGACGCCACCGACGTCCAGGACCTGCCCGCCCCCGACGGCGTGGACATCAGCTGGCTGGTGCGCCCGCCCGGCGCGCCCTCCGGGCTGCTCGACGCCCTGCGCGCGGCCGACCTGCCCGCCGGCGCCCCGTACGCCTGGATCGCCGGCGAGTCCGGCACCGTCAAGGAGCTGCGCCGCCACCTGGTGCGCGAACGCGGCGTCGACAAGCGCGCGGTGACCTTCTCCGGCTACTGGCGGCGCGGCGCCTCCGAGGACCGGCTGCGCGAGGAGGCGTACGCCGAGCCGTCCTGACCCGCTCCTCCCGGAGGACCGGTCCGGCCCGTCCCGACCCGCTGCTCCCGAAGGCCCGCCCGGCACCCCCGGGCGGGCCTTCGGCGTTCCGCCACGGCGGCTTCATGCCCCCTCAGTGTTCTTGCAATCGAGTTGCAATAAGGTGGCACTCGCAACTGACCCTCCGTCGACCGAGAAGGGCTGCTCAGCCATGGGTGCCTACACGCTGCCTGACCTCCCGTACGACTACTCCGCCCTCGAGCGCGCGATGTCCGCCGAGATCCTGGAACTGCACCACTCCAAGCACCACCAGGCGTACGTCAACGGCGCCAACTCGACGCTGGAACAGCTCGCCGAGGCCCGCGACAAGGACCAGCTCGGCGGCCTGGTCGGCCTCCAGAAGACGCTGGCCTTCAACCTCTCCGGCCACGTCCTGCACTCGCTGTTCTGGCAGAACCTCTCCCCCGAGGGCGGCGACCGCCCCGAGGGCCCGCTCGCCGACGCCCTCACCGAGCACTTCGGCTCCTTCGAGGCGTTCCGGAAGCAGCTCACCACCGCCACCGTCGGCGTCCAGGGCTCCGGCTGGGGCATCCTCTCCTGGGAGCCGCTCGGCCGGCGCCTGATCGTCGAGCAGGTCTACGACCACCACGGCAACGTCGGCCAGGGCACCACCCCGCTGCTCGCCTTCGACGCCTGGGAGCACGCCTACTACCTCCAGTACAAGAACGTCCGCCCCGACTACGTCACCCGCCTCTGGGACGTCGTCAACTGGCAGGACGTCAGCGCCCGTTACGCCGCCACCCAGGGCTGACCACCGACGGCCGGGCGGACGGCTCCCCCCGCCGCCCGGCCCCCTCAGGCCCGGCCCGACCGCCGCGAGGCCCGCCCGGCCAGCGCGGCCGCGCCCAGGAAGGCCGCCGCCGCGACCAGCGCCGCGGCGTGCAGCCCGCGCACCGGGCCCAGCGTGCCCGTCAGGGTGCCGAACAGCGCCACGCCGAGCGAACTGCCCGCCTGGCGGGCGA
This sequence comes from Kitasatospora fiedleri, assembly GCF_948472415.1. Classification (NCBI taxonomy): domain Bacteria; kingdom Bacillati; phylum Actinomycetota; class Actinomycetes; order Kitasatosporales; family Streptomycetaceae; genus Kitasatospora; species Kitasatospora fiedleri. The sequence continues at coordinate 3,526,931 of NZ_OX419519.1, forward strand.
CGTTGAACACCGCCGAGGCCGTCCCCGCCACCCCCGCCGGAGCCGCCTCCAGTACCGCGACGGTCGCCGCCACCACGGTCAGCGGCGTCGCCAGACCGGTCGCCGTCAAGGCGAACAGCAGCACCGGGTACGGGGTGTGCGGCCCGACCGCCAGCCAGCCCAGGAACCCCGCCGACCCCAGCAGCAGCGCCCCGGCCATCGTCGGGTACGGGCCGCGCCGGGCCGCCAGCCTGCTGGACAGCGGCGCCGCGAGCAGCCCCATGCCCACCGACGGCAGCAGTGCCAGCCCCGTCGCCCACGAGCCGTAGTGGCGCTCCTGCTGGAAGTGCAGCGTCAGCACGTACAGCATCCCGTAGTACCCGAGGCTGAGCAGCAGGCCGACCGCGTCCACCGCCGCGAGCCGGCCGTCCCGCAGCAGCGCGGGCGGCAGCAGCGGCACCCGGCCGTCCGGGTCCCGCCGCGACCGCCGCTCCAGGCGCAGCTCCACCCGGGCGAACCCGGCCAGCGCCGCCGCCCCCACCACGAACGCCGCCGCCACCCACGGCGAGCCCCAGCCCCGCGCACCCGCCTCGTTCACGCCCCCGACCAGCGCCACCAGGCCCAGCACGCCCAGCAGTTGGCCCGCCGGATCGCCGCGCCGCGCCGACCGCCCCTCCGGCCGTCGTCCCTCCGCCGCCGGCCCGACGTACCGGTACGTCAGCAGCGCGGCCAGCGCCGCGACCGGCAGGTTCACCCAGAACACCCACCGCCAGCCCAGCCCGGCCACCAGCAGCCCGCCCACCGCCGGCCCCGCGCCGAACGCCACCGCCGAGACCAGCCCCCACACCCCGACCGCCCGGGCCCGCAGCGCACCGTCCGGGTACGCCGCGCGCAGCAGCGCGAACGAGGCCGGCACCAGCAGCGCCGCCCCCGCCCCCTGCGCGAACCTGGCCCCGACCAGCACCGCCCCGACCCGGCCGCCGCGGAGAGCGCCGAGGCCGCCGCGAACAGCCCCAGCCCCGCCAGGTACAGCCGCCGGTGCCCGAACCGGTCGCCCAGCCCACCGCCGAGCAGCAGCAGCCCGGCGAACACCGTGCTGTACCCGTCCACCACCCACTGCAGCCCCGCCGCCCCCACCCCCAGCGAGGCCCGGACGTCCGGCACCGCCACGTTGACCACCGTGACGTCGAGCATCACCAGGAAGTGGCCCAGGCTCAGCGCGACCAGCGGCGGCAGGGCGAGCCGCGCCGCCGGCGGCCGGACGGGCGTCCGCGTCATCCGTACGAAAGTCATGACGGCAGTCTCCGCGCGAAACACTTCGCCGCCTGACGAACCGTGCCCGTCCCGGGCCGTCCTAGGCTGGAGGCGTGCCCGTTCCCACCTCTTCCCCCGCGCCCTCCGCTTCCCCCGCGCCCTCCGCCGGCCAGCCCGACGTCGCCCGGGCCGCCGCCCTGTTCGCCGACCCGTCCCGGGCCCGGATGCTCAAGGCGCTCAGTGACGGGCGCGACCTGTCCGGCGCCGTCCTCGCCGCCGAGGCGGGCATCGGCGCGCCCACCGCCAGCGCCCACCTGGCCAGGCTCGTCGACGCCGGACTGGTCACCGTCCGCAGCCACGGCCGCAACCGCTTCTACCGGCTGGCCGGCCCCGAGGTCGGTCACGCCCTGGAAGCCCTCGCCCTGATCGCGCCCCCGCTGCCGATCACCTCGCTGCGCGACAGCGGCACCACCAACGCGCTGCGCCGCGCCCGCACCTGCTACGACCACCTGGCCGGGCGGCTCGGCGTCGCCCTGATGGGCGCCCTGCTCGAACAGCGCCTGCTCACCGGCCACGACGGCACCCACCACCCGGCCACCGCCGTCCACGACCGCGCCTCCGGCTACGGCCACGACCACCACTACCGGCTCACCGCGTCCGGCCGGGCCGCCCTGCACCGGCTCGGCATCGACCTGGACGCCCTCCCGCCCCGCCGCCCGCTGGTCCGCTACTGCGTCGACTGGAGCGAACAGCAGCACCACCTGGCCGGCGCCACCGGAGCCGCCCTCACCGCCCGCCTGCTCACCCTGGGCTGGCTCCGCCACGGCGCCAGCCCCCGCGTCGTCCACCTCACCCCGTCCGGCACCACCGGCCTCGCCGACTGGATCGGCCTCCGGCTCCCCGCCTGAACCCTCCCAGCCCTCCCCGCCCTTCCCTCCTTCCCCTCCGCCGCCCTCTCACGTGGCCCTCCCCGCCCTTCCCCCTTCCTCTCCGCCGTCCGCCATCCCCTAACGTGGCCCCATGAACGCGGAACCCGACGACGCGGTACGGGAGTTCGAGCACCACCGGCAGCGGCTGTTCTCGCTGGCCTACCGGATGCTCGGGTCGGCCGCCGAGGCCGAGGACACCGTGCAGGACGCGTACCTGCGCTGGCACGGCGCCGAGCCCGGGCAGGTCGCGGCACCCGGGCCGTGGCTCAACAAGGTGGTCGCCAACCTCTGCCTGAACCGGCTCACCTCGGCCCGGGCCCGGCGCGAGGAGTACCCGGGCACCTGGCTGCCGGAGCCGGTGGCGAGCGGGGCGCTCGGGCCGATGGAGCGGGCCGAGCAGCGCGAAGCCGTCTCCTTCGCGGTGCTCACCATGATGGAGCGGCTCTCCCCGCCCGAACGCGCCGCCGTCGTGCTGCGCGACGCCTTCGCCTACAGCCACCGGGAGATCGCCGGCGTCCTGGACTGCACCGAGGCCGCCGCCCGCCAGCTCTACCACCGCGGCCGCAAGCACCTCGTCGACGAGGCCCCGCACCCCGGCCCCGTCGACGCCGAACAGAACGCCGCCCTGCTCGGCCGCTTCCTGCGCGCGGCCTCGGACGGCGCCCTGGACCAGCTCGAACAGCTCCTCGCCGCCCAGGTCGTGGTCTGGTCGGACGGCGGCGGCAAGGTCCGCGCCGCGCTCCGGCCGGTGCACGGCCGCACCAACGCGGCCCGCTTCCTGGCCGGCCTGTTCGAACGGTTCACCGACGGCGTCCGGTTCGAACTCGCCGAGGCCAACGGCAGCCCCGTCCTGCTCGGCTGGGAGGGCGAGGACCTCACCTCCGTCGGCGTGCTGGACGCCGGGCCCGACGGCGTCACCGGCATCCGCATCCTGCGCAACCCGGACAAGCTCGCCCACTACGCGCGACGGCACCGCGCGCTGTCACAGAACGGCTGACCGCCCGGTTCCTACCAGGGAGAGCCCCACTGCTGCCCCCTCCCCGGAAGGAACCCGGACCATGAACGACCTCGCCACCCCCTCCGCCCCCTCCCCTCTCCCCTCCGCCCCCGACCGGCCGCTGCTGGTGACCGGCGCGACCGGCGTCCTCGGCCGCGAGGTGCTGCGCCACGCCCTCGCCACCGGCCGTCCCGTCCGCGCCCTCACCCGGCGCACCACCCCGCCCACCGACGCCGACACCCACTGGCACACCGGCGACCTGACCGCCGGCACCGGCCTGGACGAGGCGTTCGCCGGCGTCGACGCGGTGATCCACTGCGCCAGCGACCCGCGGCACCCGAAGAACGACCTGCCCGCCTTCCGCCACCTGCTGGCGGCCGCCCGGCGGACCGGCGTCCGGCACGTCGTCAACATCTCGATCGTCGGCGTCGACCGGATTCCGATGGCCTACTACCGGATCAAGCTCCAGGGCGAGCAGCTCCTCGCCGGGTCCGGCCTCGGCTGGACCACCCTGCGCGCCACCCAGTTCCCCCAGCTCCTGGACGGCATGCTCCGCCCGCTCGCCAAGCTCCCCGTCCTCCCGATGCTCTCCCGCACCCCCGTCCAGCCCGTCCACCCCGCCGAGGTCGCCGCCCGCCTCGTCGAACTCGCCCTCGGCGACCCGGCCGGCTCGGCCGCCGACTTCGCCGGACCCGAGATCCACCCCGCCACCGACCTCGCCGCCGACTGGCTCCGCGCCCGCGGCAGCCGCCGCCGCGTCCTGCCCCTGCACCTCCCCGGCCGGGCCGGCCGCCTGCTGCGCGAGGGCGCCCTCACCTCCCCCGGGCACGCCTGCGGCACCCGCACCTGGGCCGAGTACCTGGCCGAACGCTAGCCCCCCAGCCCCTGCCCGCCCTTCCTCTTCTCCCTCCCCCTCCTTCTCCCTCCCTCACCGGAAGGCGGGGCGGGCGTCCGCGGCCCAGGCGGCGAAGCTCCGGGCGGGGCGGCCGAGCACCCGCTCGACGTCCGGGCTGACCCGCTGCTCCTCGGCGAGCGGCGAGCCGAGGACGTCGAGGGTGCCGTCGACCACTTCCTCGGGCATGAAGCGGGCCAGGTGCGCGCGGGCCTGCTGCCGGGTGAGCTCGACGAACGCGACCTCCTCGCCGAGGACTTCGCCGAGCGCCGCCACCTGCTGCCGGGGCGTGACCGCCTCGGGTCCGGTGAGGACGTACACCCGCCCCTGGTGCCCGTCCTCCCGCAGGGCGGCCGCCGCGACCGCCGCCAGGTCCGCGGGGTCGACGACCGGCAGCGCGACGTCCGCGAACGGGGCGTGCACCGTGCGCCGGGCGCGGACGCCGTCGACCCAGGCGTACGCGTTGGAGGCGAACCCCCCGGCCCGCAGGATGGTGTACGCCAACCCGCTCTCCCGGACCGCGAGTTCGAACTCGCGGAGCCGGGCGTGCGAGACCGCCGCCGGCCGGGTCCCGGCGACCTGCGAGGAGAGCAGCACCACCCGCCGCACCCCCGCCGCCCGCACCAGCCCCAACAGCTCGGCGGCCGGCGCACCGGGGCCGTTGAGCTCGCCGGCCAACAGCAGGAACAGCGCGTCCGCCCCCTCCAACGCGGGGGCCAGGCTCCCGAAGTCGGCCAGGTCGGCGGCCCGGTGGACGACCCCGGCCGGGAACCCGCCGTCCGGCACCCGCCGGGAGACCGCGGTGACCCGCTCCCCCGCCGCGGCGAGCAGGCCGACCAGCGGACGGCCGACGTTCCCGGTGGCTCCAGTGACAACGATCATGAACGTGCTCCTCGGTCCGTCAGGGCCCAAGTCCCTTGCTTGAGCGGCCTTTTCGGCCACGACCCGAAGCTAGCACCGGAAAGATACTAGGTACCTAGAGGAAACCGACCCCCTTCGCCCCTCCCCGCCCTACAGTGGGTACCCGCAGCAGAGCGACCGACGAGAGGGCGTACACGGTGGCCACCCGGAACGGACCCACGACGGACCGACCCCCCACCGAACACGGCAGCACCCAGCCCTGCCCGATCACCCCGGTGCTCGACATCGTCTTCAGCCGCTGGACCACGCCGATCCTCTGGACACTCCACCACTTCGGCCGCCAACGCTTCGTCCAACTGAACCGGAACATCGGCCCCATCACCGCGAAGGTCCTCACCCAACGCCTACGCCAACTGGAACGCGACGGCCTCGTCACCCGCACCTACCACCCGGAAGTCCCACCCCGAGTCGAATACGAGATCAGCGAACTCGGCCGCAGCCTGGCCCCCCTCTTCGCCGCCCTCACCGACTGGTCCCACCACCACCTCCCCGAAGTCGAACGCGCCCGCACCGCCTTCGACACGACCACCCCCTGACACCCCGGCCCGCAACGGGAAAAGCCCGGACCGCAGCGAACTGCGATCCGGGCTTCGTGGAGCCGCCTATGGGATTCGAACCCATGACCTACGCATTACGAGTGCGTTGCTCTGGCCAACTGAGCTAAGGCGGCACCGCTGCCGGTAACCCGGCCCGGTGAGGGCAAGGGTCGCATCGGCAACGCGCGCCAGTCTACACAGTTTCCGGGGGTGATCCGTACGCGCCCACCGGGCGGGCGGCCCGGTGGGCGGCCTCGGCCTGCGGCCCCGGCGGGGCGGGGGTCGGGGTCAGGCGGAGGAGGCGGCGAGTTTGGCGGCGAAGCCGGCGAAGAGGACGGCGACGGCGGAGGTGAGGCCGGCGGAGAGGCGCTTGCGGCGGCGGAAGGCGTTGGCGAGCGTGGTGCCGGTGAAGATCAGGAGGGAGAGGTAGAGGAAGGAGAAGGCCTGGAGGATGCCGCCGAGGAGCGCGAAGGAGAGGACGGGGGCGCCGTAGGAGGGGTCGACGAACTGGGTGAAGAAGGAGAGCAGGAAGAGGATGGCCTTCGGGTTGAACAGGCTGACCATCAGCGCCCGGCGGAACGGCCGCTCGGCGTCCTCGGTGGCGCCGTCCTGGTCGGGGGCCGAGGCGAGGGCGCGCTCGCGCCACATCTGGCGGGCGGCCCGCAGCATGCCGTAGCCGATCCACAGCAGGTAGGCGGCGCCGCCGAACCGGACCACCGCGAAGACCGCGGGGTTGGCCCGGAGCAGGGAGGCCGCGCCGAGGGCGGTGAGGCTGATCAGGACGAGGTCGCCGAGGAAGACGCCGCAGGCCGCCCGGTAACCGGTGCGGACGCCCTTGCGGGCAGCGACGGAGAGCACGTAGAGGGAGTTGGGTCCGGGCAGCAGGACGATGGCGAGCGCGCCGAGGACGTAGGTGGCCAGGTCGTGGACTCCGAGCACTGCGGTCTCCAGGGGGCGGGTGAAGCGGACGGGGGCGGGACGCCGAAGGGGCTGCGCCATGGTAGCCGCCAGCCCCTTCACGCGTGGACACTCCTGACGGGCTCCAGCCCGGAGAACGCCCCGCGCCCCGCACCCCGCACCCCGGCTCCACGTCCCGCTCAGTCCTTGCAGACCTTCCCGTTCGCCGGCGCCTCCCCGCCCAGCAGGTAGCCGTTGACCGCGTCGTCGATGCAGGCGTTCTGCCGCTGGTACGCGGTGTGCCCGTCGCCCTCGTAGGTGAGCAGCCGCCCGGCCTCCAGCTGTCCGGCCAGCGACTGCGCCCAGGCGTACGGGGTGGCCGGGTCCCGGGTGGTGCCGACGACCACGATCGGGTCGGACCCGGCGGCCCGGACGGTGTGCGGGGCGCCGGTGGCCCGGTCCGGCCAGTAGCCGCAGCCGAGCGCCATCCAGGCCATGTCGCGGCCGAAGTGCGGGGCGGCCTTCCGGAAGGCGGGGAGGGCGGCGGTGACCGCGGCCGGGTCGGCGAACGGGGCGGGCAGGTCGAGGCAGTTGACGGCCATGTTGGCGTACATCAGGTTCTCGTAGCTGCCGTCGTCGCCGCGCCCGTAGTAGCTGTCGGCGAGCTTGAGCAGCGCGCTGCCGTCGCCGGCCAGGGCGGTGGTCAGGGCCTCACGCAGGTAGGACCAGAGCGATTCGGCGTACATCGCCTCGGCGACGCCGGTGAGCGCCTGGGCCTCGGTCAGCGGGCGGTTCTGCTCGGTCGGCAGCGGCTCGGCGTCGAGCTGCGCGAACAGCGCGTCCAGCTTCCGGCCGGCCTCCTCGGCGCTGTGGCCGACCGGGCAGTCGTCGCGCTTGGCGCAGTCCTCGGCGAACGCCGTCCAGGCGGTCTCGAAGCCGCCGGCCTGGGTGAGGTTGCCGGTGGCGGCGTCCAGCGAGGGGTCCATCGCGCCGTCCAGGACGACCTTGCCGACCTTGCTCGGGAACAGGCCCGCGTACGTCGCGCCCAGGAAGGTGCCGTACGACTTGCCGACGTAGTTGAGCTTCCGGTCGCCGACCAGCGCCCGCAGCACGTCCATGTCGCGGGCCGCCTCCACGGTGGAGACGTGGCCCAGCAGGTCGCCCGCCTGCGCCCGGCAGCCGGCCGCGAACTCCTTGTCGGCGGCCACCAGCGCGTCGGTCTCGCCCTGGTCGTCGGGGGTGAGGTCGGTGGCGGTGTACGCGTCCATCCGCGGGCCGGTCAGGCAGGTGATCGGCGCGGACCGGCCGACCCCGCGTGGGTCGAATCCCACCAGGTCGAAGCTGGAGCGCACGCCCGCGTCGTAGCGCCCCGCGACCCGCTCGGTGTAGTCGATCGCGGAGCCGCCCGGCCCGCCCGGGTTGAGCAGCAGCGAGCCGATCCGGTGCCCCGTGCCGCCCGCGGGCTTGCGGACCGCGGACAGCTCCACGTCGTGCCCGTCGCCGGGGTGCGCGTAGTCCAGCGGCACCTTGAAGGTGGTGCACTCGAACCCGGAGTCGCACGGCTTCCAGCTCAACTGCTGTGCGTAGTACGGGGCCAGCGCGGCCGGCACCTCGACGGGCAGCGGCTCCAGCGGGGTGGCCCCGGGCGTGGGGGCGCCACCCGTCGCACCACCCGTCGCGCCGCCCGCCACGCTGTCCGCCGAGCGGCCCCCGGCACCGGACGGCGTGCCGGACGCGGCCGGGTGCCCGGACGTACAGCCCGCCAGCAGCAGCGACACGGCGGCGGCCAGCGCGACGGCGGCGGCCGGCCGGCGGGTCCGGGCGACTCTCATGACGGTGGGTCCTCTCCCCTGGGAACGGCGCGGCGGCCGGGGCCGACACCGGGAGGCCGAGCCTAGGCCCTGTCCGGTCGATCTTGCCGGATCAGCGCGCGGCGTCGGGGGCCCGGCTGGGAGTGCCGGCGGAACGCCCTCGTACTGGGTGTACTTGGGTGTTTCGCCGGTGCTTCCGAGGGGGCACCTCCCAGCCCCCCTTGGGGCTGGGAGAGGGATGCCCGGCGTCGCGCGCCCGGCAAGATCGGCCGGACAGGGCCTGGCCGCCGGCACCGCCAGGCCCGGCGACTCGCCCACCCACCACCGCGGCCGGCCGATCGCCGCACCGCCGATCGCACCACAGCCCCCCGTCCGACGGCGCGACCCCGCGCCCGCCGCCGACCGCTACTTGGCGAGCTGCTCCGCCAGGTACTGCACCGCGACCCGCACCAGCCGCAGCCGCTCCCGCTCCGGCGTGTAGTCCTGCACCACCTCGGACGTCCGCACCTCGGCCCGCGACCTGGCGTCCCGCAGCGCCGCCTGCACCGCCCGTCCGGACGCCAGCCCGGCCGCGTCCCGCTTCGCCGCGGCCAGCAGCAGCCGCCCGCCCGCCGCCCCGGGCGCCTCCGCCGCCGCCCCGGCCAGCGCCCGGGCGTCGTACCGGCCGGAGACCGCCGCGGCCGCCCCGTACAGGTCGGGACGGGCCAGCCCGGCCGCCGCCGCGCAGGGCGCGCCGCCGTCCACGCCGAGCACGCTCCACGTCGCGGGGCCGGCCGGCAGGGTGCGGAAGGCCGCGCCGACGGCCGCCCGCAGCGCCGCGTCGTCCGCGACCGCCTGCGGGGCGGCGGCCACCAGGTCGCAGGGGTGCCCGGTGCCGCCGGGGGCCTCGGGGGCGACCACCACGAACGGGCGGGCCTTGCCCTGCTGCACCGCCGACGCCACGCCGTCGAACACGTCCGGCAGGTCGGCGTCGGCGGTGTGCCCGGGTGTCCCGGAGTGCAGCACGATCACCGGGAACCGGTCCGCCGGGTTCTTCCCGTACTCGGCGGGCAGCCACACCCGCACCGCCCGCGCCCGCCCGTCCGGACCGGGCACCGCACCCTGCACCAGCTCCCCGCCCGCCACCTTGCCCACCGACGCGAACGCCACCGCGGACGCCGTCGCGGGCGCCGTCGCAGAGGCCGCAGGCGACGGCACCGCCGCGGGGACGACCCGGCCGCCGCCAGATCCACGCTGCCCGCGGGCCGGTCCGCCGCCACCACCGCCACGGCCCGCCCCGCCTCGCCCCGCTCCCCCAGCAGCACCGCCACCCCGAGCGCGCTCACGCACATCAGGCACAGCCCCGCCGCCCCCGCCCGCACCAGCACCGGCCGCACCTCCGCCGCCAGCTCGTACGTCTGCGCGGACCGCAGGTCCCGCCAGCGCACCATCGCCGCACGGGCCAGCCAACTGCCCGCCACCGCGGCCACCAGCAACAACAGGACCAGGAGCGAACGGGGCATGGGGACGCACCACCTCGGGGAAGGACCGGCCGCCGGACGCGAGCGCGTGGTCAGTGCACAGGGTGCAAGACCACGCGTCCCCTCGCCCGAGGGCGGTACGGGCGTCTCCGCACGTTCACTCGAACGAGCGACGGCCGGACGGCCCCACCGCATCCCTTCAGCACCTCATCGGCGCCCCCGCAGCACCCCGCCGCACCCCCCGCAGCACCCCGAGCGCCAAGGCCACCCCGCAGGTTCAGCCCGCCCGCAGCGCCACCGTCATCGCCTCCACCGCCAGCAGCGGGTCCACGTTCCGGTCCAGCGCCCGCCGGCAGGCCAGCACGGCCTCGATCCGGCGCAGCGTGTGCTCCGCCGTGCCCGCCCCCGCGACCCGCTGCAGCGCCGGGCGCTGGTCCTCGTTCGCCAGCTCGCCGACCGCGCCGAACTGCAGGGCCAGCACGTCCCGGTAGAAGCCCAGCAGGTCGCCGAGCGCCACGTTCAGCGTCTCGCGGCGGGTTCGGGTGGCCCGGCTCTTCTGCCGCTTCTCCAGCTCCTTGACCGCCCCGGCCATGCCGCGCGGGGCCCGGCTGCCCTCCGCCGCGCCGTACGCGGCCCGCAGGTCCTCGCTCTCCCGGGTGTCCTGGGTCTCGGCCAGCGCCTCGGCGTCCGCCTTCGCGGTGTCCACCAGCCGCTGGGCGGCGGCCAGGCAGCCGCCCAGGTCGGCGACCTCCAGCGGGATGCGCAGCACCTCGGCCCGCCGCGAGCGGGCCTGCTCGTCCACCGCGAGCCGCCGCGACCGGTCGATGTCGCCCTGCCCGGCCAGCGCGGCCAGCCGGGCCGCCTCCGGCTCCACCCCGTCCCGCCGGACCAGCATGTCGGCGACCGCCTCCGCGGCGGGCGTGCGCAGCACCAGCAGGCGGCAGCGCGAGCGGATCGTCGGCAGCACGTCCTGCACGGACGGCGCGCACAGCAGCCACACCGTCCGCGGCGAGGGCTCCTCGACGCCCTTGAGCAGCGCGTTCGCGGCCGCCTCGGTCAGCCGGTGCGCGGCGTCCACCATGATCACCGACCAGCGGCCGCCGGTCGGGTAGCTCGCCGCCCGCAGCACCAGCTCGCGCATGTCGCCGACGCCGATCGACAGACCGTCCGTCCGCACCTGCTTCACGTCCGCGTGGCTGCCCGACAGGACCGTGTGGCAGCCGTCGCAGAAGCCGCAGCCGGGCGTCCCGCCGAGCTCCAGGTCCGGGCTGGTGCACTGCAGCGCCGCCGCGAACGCCCGCGCCGCCGTCACCTGCCCCGCCCCCGGCGGGCCGGTGAACAGCCAGGCGTGCGTCATCAGCGAGGCGTTGCCCTCCGCGGGCCCGCCCCGCCCCGCCAGCACGCTCGCCCGGGCCGCCCGCGCCGCCGCCTGCAGCTGCTCGACCACCCGGTCCTGGCCGACCAGGTCGTCCCACACACTCACGCCGCGCTCCTCCTCGCCGATCCCGCCCCGCCGAGCCTAACCCCGCCCGCGGACAGCACCGACGCGCCGACCTGGAACCCGGGCCCGGAACGCAGGGGCGCGGGGAACCGCGCGGGGAACGGACCCCGCGCGGTTCCCCGCGCCCCTGCTCGCACCACCGTCCCGTCCACCCGGACGGAACCTAGTCCTTGCGGCGCCGCCAGCCGCCCTTCTTGGGCTGCTGCTCGTCCTGGCCGGGCTCGGGCTCGGCCACCTCCCAGCGGGCCCACTCCTCGCGGGAGCCGAGCAGGCTGTCCGTCAGGCTGGGCAGGTCGTCGAGCGGGGTCTCCTCCGCCCACTCCGGCCGGGGCCGCAGCTCGCGGGTCTGCGCGGAGTCGGGCTCGTCCCGGAACATCCCCCTGGGCGCCTGCCGGGCCGGGTCCGCCACCGGCAGCACCGCCGTCTCCTCGACGCCCCCGACCTTCGGCAGCACCGCGGTCTCGTCCGCCGCCGGCCGCCCGGCCGCCCCGGCCCCAGCCCCCGCGCCGGACCCGGACCCGGAGCCGGAGCCGGAGCCGGACCCGGAACCGGGACGGGAACCCTTCGGGCCGGCCCCCTGCACCCCGGGCTTGGGCAGTTCCCGGGTGGTCTCCACGTCGGACTCCACCTTCGGCAGCACCGCCGTCTCGTCCACCGGAGCCGCAGTCGGAGCAGCCGGAGCGGGCGCAGCCGGAGCCGGGGCCGCCGGGGCCTCCGCCGCCGGCGCGGCAGCCGCCTCCGCCGCCGCGGCCCGCCGCGCGTCCTCCGCCCGCTGCAGCGCCTCCTCGGCGCGCCGCCGCTGCTCCTCCCGCTGCAGCTCGCGTTGGCGCGCGAACTCGGCCCGGGCGGCCTCCTCCGCCGCGGCCTCGCGCGCCGCCGCCTCCGCCGCCTCGGCCCGCGCGGCCTCCGCGGCGCGCCGCTCGGCCTCCTCCCGGGTCCGTCGCGCGGACTCCGCCTCGGCGGCGATCCGGGCGTCCTCGGCGGCCTGGCGCGCGGCCTCGGCCTGGACGCGGGCGGCCTCCTCGGCGGCAAGGCGGTCCTTCTCGGCCTGCTCGGCGCGCAGCTGCTCCAGCAGGGCGAGGCGCTTGCGCTCGGCCTCCTCGGCGGCCTTGCGGGCGGCCTCGGCCTCGGCGGCGCGCCGGGCGGCCTCCTCGCGGGCCTTGCGCTCCTGCTCGGCCTTGGCGGCCTTCTCCTGGCCGGAGAGCGGCAGCTCGCGGTCGAGCCGGTGCCGGATCGCGGTGGTGACGTTGGCGGCGGGCTGGGTGCCGTCGACGACCAGGTAGCGGGCCGGGTCGGCGGCGGCCAGCGCCAGGAAGCCGGAGCGGACCCGCTGGTGGAACTCGGTGGGCTCGGACTCCAGCCGGTCGAGCGCCTCGGTGAAGCGCTCCCGGGCGGCCGTCGGGTCGACGTCCAGGACGACGGTCAGGTCGGGCACCAGCCCGCCGGTGGCCCAGCGGGAGATCCGGGCGACCTCGGTGGCGGCCAGGTCGCGGCCGGCGCCCTGGTAGGCGATGGAGGAGTCCATGTACCGGTCGGTGAGGACGACCGCGCCGCGCTCCAGCGCCGGGCGGATGACGTTCTCGACGTGCTCGGCCCGGTCGGCGGCGTAGATCAGCGCCTCGGCCCGGTGCGACAGGCCGGTGTTGCCGACGTCCAGGACGAGGGCGCGCAGCCGCTGCCCGATCGGGGAGCCGCCGGGCTCGCGGGTCAGGACGACCTCGTGGCCCTTGGCCCGGATCCACTCAGCGAGGGCCTGCGCCTGGGTGGACTTGCCCGCCCCGTCGCCGCCCTCCAGCGCGATGAAGTAGCCCTGGCCGGCGGCCCGGTGCGGGGCGATCTCGGCCCGGCCGCGGACGGCCTGGGCCAGCTCGCGGCCGAACGGGACGACGCCGCGCTGGTCGTCGGTCCTGAGCAGGACGACGGCGGCCAGCGCCAGGGTCAGCAGCCCGGCGGTGGAGACCGCGAGCGCCGCGCCGTCGTGGATGAAGGTGAAGCTGCCGCGGCCGACCTCGCCGAGGGCGACCTGCCCGTACGCGGCGGCCAGCAGCGGCATGCCGATCAGCGCGGCGCCGACCACGGCCCGCAGGACGGCGTACAGGTGCTCGGTGACCTGGCCGAGGCGGATCTCCTCGATCTCCTGGGCGAGCAGCCCGCGTCCGGTGGCGATGACCACACCGGCGGCCAGGCCGGCCAGCACGGTGAACAGCAGCACCAGGACGAAGTCGAGGACCAGCCCGGCCAGGATCAGCGCCACGCCGGAGGTGACCAGGCCGAGCGCGAGCAGCCGGCGGCGGGACAGGCCGGGCAGGGTGGCGCGGCTGAGCCGGATGCCGAGCGCGGGGGTGCCGGCGGCGGCCAGGACGAGCAGGCCGTAGCCGATCGGTCCGGCCAGGTGCTCGCCCGCGGTGAGCAGGCCGAGCGCGGTGACGCCCGCCATCGAGGCGTAGGCGGCGGCGATCGAGAAGGTGAAGTAGGGGGCGGAGCCGGTGCGGCCCTTCTTCAGGGACGGGCCCGGGGTGGCGTCGACGGGCGCGCGCAGGCCCCGGAGCGGGGAGCGCGGCGCGGCGGTGGCCCCGGCCGGGAGCTCCTGGAAGTACAGCAGCGCGGCGTTGGCGACGAACAGGGCGGTGGTGCCGAGCGCGGCGACGGTGAGCTGGTGGTCGCGCAGCCAGTCCAGGCCGAGCGCGGCCAGCACGTTGTTGAGCAGCGTGAAGCCGATCAGCCCGGCGGCGGCCAGCGGCAGGGCGGCCCAGCCGGTGCGCAGGTCGAGGGTGCGGACGGCGTCCAGCGCGGCGGCGGACGGCGGTCCGGGCTGTTCGGGGACGGCCAGCAGGCCGGGGACGGCGGCGGCCTTGCCGATCGTCCAGACCCGTTCGGCGGCGCCGGCCAGGAAGGCGGTGCCGAGTAGCGGCCAGATCGCCGAGCCGGGCGTCCAGACCGCCCACCAGGGGGCGAGTCCGATCAGCAGGGCGCGGGCCAGGTCGGCGCCGAGCAGGCTCCAGCGCCGGTCGAGCTTCCCGCCGACCAAGGCGTGCACCGGGCCGAGCAGGACGGCGCCGACCAGCCCGGTGGCCAGCAGCCGGGCCGCGAACACCGCGGCGACGGCGAGCGCGAGCGCCCGGTAGCCGTGCCCGAACTGGCCGCCGAGCACGGCGGCCAGCACGGTGAGCGGCACCAGCACCAGCAGGGTCAGCCGGTCGGCGGCACCGCCGAGCAGCTGGGTGGTCCACAGCTTCCGGTAGGGCCGGAGCCGGAGCAGCGCACGGGCCCGTTCACCGGGCGTCCCGGCGGGGGCGACCTCCGGGAGGCCGGGGGCGGCGGTGCGTGCGGTGGGGGGCAGCTCCTCGCTCGTCATACGGTCAGCGTAGCGAGTGCGGGTGCCCGTCCTTGACGGGCCCGCCCGAATTCGAACAGGCCCGTTACGGAGTGTCCGTCAGCTCTCCTCGGAACCGGCGTCGGCAGCGGCGGACTTCTCGCCCGCCGCGGCCCTGGCGGTGGTCTTCTTCGCCGCCGTCTTCTTCACCGTCGCGGTCTTCTTCGCGACGGTCTTCTTGGCCGCGGTCTTGGCCGCCGCGGTCTTGGTGGCCGTGGCCTTCTTCGCCGTCGTCGTCTTCTTCGCCGGGGCCTTCTTGGCGGTCTTCTTCACCGGCCCGCGGGCGCGCTTCTCGGCGAGCAGCTCGTACGCCCGCTCGGGGGTGATGGTCTCGACCTCGTCGTCCTTGCGGAGCGTCGCGTTGGTCTCCCCGTCGGTGACGTACGGGCCGAACCGGCCGTCCTTGACCACCACCGGCTTCTCGCTGACCGGGTCGTTGCCGAGCTCCTTGAGCGGCGGCGCGGCGGCGGCCCGCCCGCGCGCCTTGGGCTGGGCGTAGATGGCCAGCGCCTCGTCGAGGGTGATGCTGAACAGCTGGTCCTCGCTGGTGAGCGAGCGCGAGTCGGTGCCGCGCTTGAGGTACGGGCCGTAGCGGCCGTTCTGCGCGGTGATCTCGTTGCCCTCGGCGTCGGCGCCGACCACGCGCGGCAGCGAGAGCAGCTTCAGCGCGTCCTCCAGCGTGACGGTGTCCAGGTCCATCGACGCGAACAGCGAGGCGGTGCGCGGCTTGACGGCGTTCTTGCCGGTCTTCGGGGTGCCCTCGGGCAGCACCTCGGTGACGTACGGGCCGTACCGGCCGGCCTTGGCGACCAGCGGGTTGCCGCTGACCGGGTCGGTGCCGAGCTCGCGCTCGCCGCTGGGCTTGGCGAACAGCTCCTCGGCCAGCTCGACGGTCAGCTCGTCCGGCGGCAGGTCCTCGGGGACGTCGGCGCGCTGGCCGGTCTCGCCCTCGACGGCGGCGGGGCGTTCCACGTACGGGCCGTAGCGACCGACCCGGAGCACGACGCCGTCGCCGACCGGGAAGGAGCTGATCTCCCGGGCGTCGATCGCGCCGAGGTCGGTGACGAGCTCCTTGAGGCCGCCGAGGTGGTCGCCGTCGCCGTTGCCCGCGTCGGCAGCGGCGCCGACCGCACCGACGTCCGCGCCGCCGGCCGCGCCCGCGCCGAAGTAGAAGCGCTTGAGCCACGGCACGGACTCGGCCTGGCCGGCCGCGATCCGGTCGAGGTCGTCCTCCATCTTCGCGGTGAAGTCGTAGTCGACCAGCCGGCCGAAGTGCTTCTCCAGCAGGTTGACCACCGCGAAGGACAGGAAGGACGGCACCAGGGCGGTGCCCTTCTTGAACACGTACTTGCGGTTGATGATCGTGTCGATGATCGAGGCGTAGGTGGACGGGCGGCCGATCTCCCGGTCCTCCAGCTCCTTGACCAGCGAGGCCTCGGTGTAGCGGGCCGGCGGCTTGGTGGCGTGGCCCTCGGGGGTGAGCCTCTCGGCGGCCAGCGGGTCGCCCTCGGCGACCTGCGGCAGGCGGCGCTCGCGGTCGTCCAGCTCGGCGTTCGGGTCGTCGGCGCCCTCGACGTACGCCTTCAGGAAGCCGTGGAAGGTGATGATCTTGCCGGAGGCGGAGAACTCGGCGTCCCGCCCGTCGGCGGCCCGGCCGCCGACCTTCACGGTCACCGACTGGCCGACCGCGTCCTTCATCTGGGAGGCGACGGTGCGCATCCAGATCAGCTCGTACAGCCGGAAGTCGTCGCCGCCCAGCCCGGTCTCGGCGGGCGTGCGGAAGCGGTCCCCGGACGGGCGGATCGCCTCGTGCGCCTCCTGCGCGTTCTTCACCTTGGCGGCGTAGGTGCGCGGCGCGGACGGCAGGTAGTCGGCCCCGTACAGCTGGGTGACCTGGGCGCGGGCCGCGGTGATCGCGGTCTCCGACAGCGTGGTCGAGTCGGTGCGCATGTAGGTGATGAAGCCGTTCTCGTACAGCTTCTGCGCCACCTGCATGGTCCGCTTCGCGCCGAAGCCCAGCTTGCGGCTGGCCTCCTGCTGCAGCGTGGTGGTGCGGAACGGCGCGTACGGGGAGCGGCGGTACGGCTTCGACTCGACGCTGCGGACGCTGAACGCGGTCTGCTGGAGCGCGGCGGCCAGCGTGCGGGCGGCCTGCTCGTCCAGGTGCAGGGTGGTCGCGGCGCTCTTCAGCCGCCCGTCCGGGCCGAAGTCGCGGCCGGTGGCGACCCGCTTGCCGTCGACCGAGACCAGCCGGGCCCCGAAGGACTCCGGGTTGGCCGCGTCGGCGGCGGTGCGGCCGGTGCCGAAGGTGCCGACCAGGTCCCAGTACGAGGCCGAGGTGAAGGCGATCCGCTCGCGCTCGCGCTCGACCACCAGGCGGGTGGCCACCGACTGGACGCGGCCCGCCGAGAGCTTCGGCATGACCTTCTTCCACAGCACGGGGGAGACCTCGTAGCCGTAGAGGCGGTCCAGGATGCGGCGGGTCTCCTGGGCGTCGACCAGGCGCTTGTTCAGGTGCCGCGGGTTGCGCACGGCCTCCTGGATGGCGTCCTTGGTGATCTCGTGGAAGACCATCCGGTGCACCGGCACCTTGGGCTTGAGCACTTCCTGCAGGTGCCACGCGATGGCCTCGCCCTCGCGGTCCTCATCGGTGGCGAGGAAGAGCTCGTCGGACTCCTTGAGCAACGACTTCAGCTTGGTGACCTGGGACCTCTTGTCCGGGTTCACCACGTAGATGGGGGCGAAGTCGTGGTCCACGTCGACGCCGAGGCGGCGCACCTCGCCGGTGTACTCGTCCGGGACCTCGGCGGCCGTGCCGGGCAGGTCACGGATGTGACCGACACTGGCCTCGACGATGTAGCCGGGCCCGAGGTAGCCCTTGATCGTCTTGGCCTTGGCCGGCGACTCGACGATGACGAGTCGCTTGCCGTGCGCGGTCTCGCTGCTCGGGGACACCTTCGCTCTTCTCTCCCGGTCGTTTACCAAAGCTCCTGGGCTGCCGCAGCGCGACAGCTCCCGGGCTGCCGCAGCGCGACGGCCCCACCAGCGGAGTGTGACCGTACCCCGGCCACCCTTGTCAAACGGACGGAACCTGCTTTTTCACCGGCAAGGCCGACCGACGCCACTCGAACGGTAACCCGGCGACCGGCCCCGGGGCATGTCTTTCCCCGGCAACCACGCCTTCCACCGGGTCCGAACGGCCCGCCCCCGAACGGCCGGAACCCACCCCGGAGCGGCCCGATCCGCCCCTCACCCGCCGTCCGGAAACCGCTCGGGAACCGTCCGGGAGTCCGTCGGGAACCCGTCGGGAACCGCCCGGACGGTGCGCGGACACCAAGCGGAAGAGCGCGCTCCGACACCGGCGGGGACGTTCTACGGACAGCCGGCCGGGACGCTCCGCGGAGGCCGGCCGGCAGCGTCAGCGCAGCGCCAGGGCCAGCAGCGTCAGGCCCCCGGCCAGCGCGGACGTGGCGAGCAGCGCCCAGAACAGGTCGGCCGGCAGCGAGGGCAGTTCCTCGTGGGCGGCCAGCACCACCCGGTCCGGACGACGCGGGTCGTAGGCGACCTGGACGGCCGCGCCCGGGATCAGCCGGGCCGGGCGGCGCAGCGGCGTGTTGCCGCGCGGCCGGGCCAGCACCAGGCGGTGCGCCCCGTCCGGCGCGGCGAGCGGACGCAGTTCGTGAACCGTACCCGCACCGGCGTCGGCCACGACCGCGAGGTCGGCCGGGAGATCGGCCGGGAAATCGGCGGCGAGACCGGCCCGGCCGCCGGGCGACGCCACCGGGTAGGACAGCAGCGGGCTGCCGTCCATCGCCGCGGCGGGGTCCGGATCGGCGACCACCTGCGCGGTGGCGGGCACCCCGTACCGACGCAGGCGGTGGCGAAGACGCAGTTCCACGGCGCACCACAGCAGCAGCGCGCTCCCGAAGACCGTCAGGACCGCCCCGCCCACCAGCGTCGTCGGCGTCTCCACCCCGGTCCTCCCCCGCGCGTCCACAGCCTGTGGACAGCACCCTGGCACCCGGTGGACAACCGGCGGCGGACGCCCGGAGTACGCCCGGCCACGGGTGGGGAACGGCGAGGTGAACCCGCCCCGGGTCCGGGACGGGTCTCCGCACGACTCCGTGGGACTCCGCGGGGCGGCGCCGCGACAGCGGGTCGCGGCCCGCGGGCTCAGCGGACCGGCTCGACGAACCCCTGCTCGGTGAGCAGCCGCAGCGACTCGGGCACCCGCTCGCGCAGCTGCGCCGGGTCCTCGCCGAGCAGTTGGGCGATCGCGTCGACGATCTCCCCGGCGGCCAGGGTGCCGTCGCAGACGCCGACGAAGCCCGCGCCGACCGTGTCGACCTTGGTGGCCCGCCGCATGCCCCGGTTGTGCCGGAGCACCACGTGTTCCGGGTCCTCCGAGCCGGGGTCGCCGATCTGCTCCTGGACCACCTCGTCGGCGAGCAGGTAGCGGGCGGCCAGCAGTCCGGCGTCGTCGTGGGCGCGCAGGAAGTCCTGCCGGGCGAACCACTCCTCGATGTGCGGGCCGAGCGGCTGCTCGACGGGGTGCGGCCACTCCTCGATCCGCACCACGGGGTCGGTCGCGCCGGAGGCCCGCAGGGTGATCCAGCCGAAGCCGATGCCCTCGACGCCGGCCGCCTCGAAGTCGTCCAGCCACTCCTCGTACCGGGCGGCGTACTCCTCGCCGCGGTGGTCGCCGCCGTCGCGCAGCCACAGCTCGGCGTACTGGGCGACGTCCTGCACCTCGCGCTGCACCACCCAGGCGTCCAGGCCGGTGCCGGCCACCCAGCCGGCCAACCGGTCGCGCCAGTCCTCGCCCTTGACGTGCTGCCAGTTCGCCAGCAGCTGGCAGTAGCCACCGGGCGCCAGGTGGTCGGCCGCGCCGCGGACCACGCTGCGGCACAGCTCGTCGCCGGCCATCCCGCCGTCCCGGTAGGTGAACCGGCCGGCCGGGGAGATCACGAACGGCGGGTTGGAGACGATCAGGTCGAAGCGGCGCTCGCCGACCGGCTCGTACAGGCTGCCCCCGGCGGTCTCGACCTGGTCGAAGCCGGAGAGCGCGGCGGTCAGCCGGGTGAAGTGCAGGGCGCGCGGGTTGAGGTCGGTGGCGGTGACCCGCTGGGCGTGCCGGGCCGCGTGCAGGGCCTGCACGCCGGAGCCGGAGCCCAGGTCGAGCACCTCGCGGACCGGTCGGCGCACCGTCAGGTTGGCCAGCGTGGTGGACGCCCCGCCCACCCCGAGCACCAGGTCGCGCCGCTCGACCCCGGCGGCCGTCCGGCCCGAGCCGATCCCGCCCGCGCCGCCGACGGCGCAGCCCAGGTCGGAGACCACCCAGGCGTCGGCGCTGGGCAGCCCGGCGACCTCGTCGGCGTACGGCCGCACGTCCACGGTGGCGCGCAGGTCGTCGCCGTCGGCGGTCAGCCAGCCGTCGGCCAGCAGGGCGTCGACCGGCAGCGCGGCGGCGGCCGCGGCCCTGGGCACGGCCCGTTGCAGCAGGAACAGCCGCACCAGGGTCTCCAGCGGCGAGCCGCCGCAGGTCGCCCGCAGCGCGGGGACGGCCTCGCTGCGGGCCAGCGCCGCGTACGCGGTCGGGCCGAGCAGGTCCAGCAGTCCGTCGGCGGTGAAGGAGGCGCTCAGCAGCGCCTCGCGGAACTCCGCCATCCGGCCGGAATCAAGAACGGGGCTGTTCGTCACCCCGCCATTCTCCCCCGTCCCACGCGAGGATCGCCCCGCCCGCCGGTCCGGGTCCGCCGGTCCGGGCACGCCGGTCGGGGCGCGTCGGTCGGGGCGCGTCGGTCGGGGCGCGTCGGTTCGGAGCGGTGCGGACCGACGAGGTGTCAGCTCTTGGCGGGCGAGGGCGAACCGGACGCGGCAGCGGACCCGGACGCGGTCGACCCGGACGCGGCGGACCCGGACGGGCTGCCGGAGGCCGCCGGGTCGGCCGGGGAGGCGCTGTCGCCGGGGGCCGCGGTGCCGGTCGCGCCCGCGCCGCCGGTCGCCGCGGCGGACGGGTCGGCGGACGCGCCCGTTCCGGCGGCACCGGCCTTGCAGCCGGGCTGCTTCTTCATCGCCTCGCCCAGGCCGCCGCTCTGCAGGGTGGCCAGCGCGGAGGTGGACACCTGGGAGAGCTGCTGCACCTGGTCCCCGACGCTGCGCAGGCCGTCCGCGAACTTGGCCTGGTCCGCGCTGGTCAGCCCGTCGAGCTTCTTCTGCGCGTCCAGGTAGCCCTGCGCGACCTGCTTCAGCTCGTTGACGGCGTCCTGCTGGACCTTCGCCCCGTCGTCGATCTTCGGCGCCCCGGCCTTCTGGACCGCGTCGGCCAGCTGCTGGTTGGTGGTGGCGAGCGAGGCAAGGTCGGCCGAGAGGCGTTTCTGCAGGTCGACGGGGGCCTCGCCCTGCTTGACGTCCGCGGTGTCCGCGAGGGCCGCCTTGGACTGCGCGATCGGGTCCTTCGCGCCGTCGCAGACGCTCTTCGCCCAGCCGTCGAGTTTCGCCGACGAATCGTCGGCGGAGCAGCCGACCGCCGCCAGCGCGAACAGCACGCCGAGCACGGGGACGGTCACCAGTCGCTTCTTCACCGGGGCCCTTTCGGTCACTGACACCCGGCTCCGGGCATCGCCAGCGAACCTACACGCCCACCCGGACCGCCCCGGTGGGAAGGCCGCGACCCACGGCATCCGCGCAGCTCAGCACCTGCCCGGGAACGACGAAGCACCGCCTCGCTCGATCTGCCGAGGCGGTACGTACGACGGACCGGACAGCGCCACCTGAACGAACAGCGCTGCCGGAACGGACCGGGCCGTCCGAACGGACCCGGTGGGCGGACGACTCGATGGGCGGACCAGCCGGCGGACCGGCCTCCCGGTCCCCCATCAGACCGAGACGGACACCGGGGTGACCGGCCAGCTCATCCGGATCACACCGCCGTCGGAGCCGTTGCCGACCTCGACGTCCTCGACCAGGCCGGTGATCACCGCGAGGCCGAGCGCGTCCTCGTCCTCCGGGTCACCGCCCCCGGCGGAACCGGCGGCGTGCGCCGGTCCGGCCTCGTCGGCGACCTCGATGAGGAACCGCTTCTCCTGCTCGGTGAGCGCCACCCGGACCGCGCCGCCCATGCCGTTGCGCTGGTGCAGCGCCACCGCGCGCGAGCAGGCCTCACCGACGGCGAGGCGCAACTCGTCGAGCACCGACTCGTCCACCCCCGCGCGTCTGGCCACCGCGGCGGCCACCAGCCGGGCGGTGCGCACGTGCTCGGGAAGCGCGCTGAATCGAAGTTCGACGGTTGCCATGTCTCCCCTCCGGGGTTGCTCCACCGCCGCCGGGCACACCGGCCCGCACGGCGGAGGCGGGGGCGCCGACCACGCCGGCCGGGCAGGGCGACGGGCCCGGCCGACCGGCGACGGTCGATCGAAGTGATGCGGTGGGAGCGGCCGATGGGAACGGCCGACCGACGGGAGACGTCAGTCGGTCGCCGCGACGGCCTCGTCCACCGAGTTGTGGATCGGGAACACCTTGGTCAGACCGGTGATCCGGAAGATCTTCAGGATGCGCTCCTGGTTGCACACCAGGCGCAGCGAACCCTCGTGCGCACGGACCCGCTTCAGGCCACCGACCAGCACGCCGAGACCGGTGGAGTCGAGGAAGTCGACGCCCTCCATGTCCACGACCAAGTGGTAGTTGCCCTCGTTGACGAGCTCGACAAGCTGCTCGCGCAACTTGGGCGCGGTGTACACATCGATCTCGCCGCCAACCTCGACGACCGTGCGATCGCCGACAGTACGGGTCGACAGGGACAGGTCCACGGAACCTCCAGCACCTTGCCTTGCTACGTCATTGCGATCTTCAACCCAGCGGCTGCCACCGCAGGGTCGCAGGACCAGGGCGCGGCGAACCGGCAGGTCGGAGCCTCAGCGTTGCGGCCCTCGGCCATGCGGCCGTCACGGGCCTCATTCAACCACCTGCGGCCACGGCCGCACGATGGTTAACAGCGATTCTCCGTCACGCCGGTGACACACTGGGTCTTCATGCCGCCCCGCCACCACCAGCCCGAGGCCCTGCTCACTGCCCTTTCCCACGGGCGCGGCAGGTCTGACCGCCTCACCCATACGGAGCACCTGCCCGCCCGAGCGGCCCGGTATGCGCCTTGGCCGGAAGGAATCCGGCAGGAAGTCGTCGCGGCGGCCTCCGGGCTCGGCGTGGTGCTGCCCTGGGCGCACCAGGCGGAGGCGATGGACCTGGCCGCCGCCGGGCGGACCACGGTGATCGCCACCGGTACCGCCTCGGGCAAGTCGCTGGGCTATCTGGCCCCGCTGCTGAGCGACCTGCTGACCGGCACCGAGGCCCGCAACGGGCGCGGCGCGACCGCGCTGTACCTGGCCCCGACCAAGGCACTGGCCGCCGACCAGCGCCGGCGCGCCGCCGAACTCGTCCCCGACCGCGTCCGGGTGGCGCTGTACGACGGCGACACCCCGCCGCAGGAGCGCGAGTGGGTCCGCCAGTACGCGTCCTACGTGCTGACCAACCCGGACATGCTGCACCGCGGCATACTCCCGGCCCACCCGCGCTGGTCCTCCTTCCTCAAGGCGCTGCGGTACGTCGTGGTCGACGAGTGCCACACCTACCGCGGCGTGTTCGGCTCGCACGTCGCCCAGGTGCTGCGCCGGCTGCGGCGGCTGTGCGCCCGCTACGGCTCCGAGCCGACCTTCCTGCTGGCCTCCGCGACCACCGCCGAACCGGCCGTCACCGCCGAGCGGCTCACCGGCCTGCCCGCCACCGCCGTCACCGAGGACTGCTCGCCGCGCGGCCCGCTGGTGTTCGCGCTGTGGGAGCCGCCGCTGACCGAGAACGTCGGCGAGCACGGCGCGCCCGTCCGCCGCAGCGCCACCGCCGAGGCCGGGTACCTGCTGACCGACCTGGTGCACGGCGGCACCCGCACGGTGGCCTTCGTCCGTTCCCGGCGGGCCGCCGAACTGGTCGCGCTGCAGGCCCAGGAGCAGCTCGGTCAGCCGCTCGCCGCCCGGGTCGCCGCCTACCGGGGCGGCTACCTGGCCGAGGAGCGCCGGGCCCTGGAGCGCGACCTGCACACCGGCCGGCTGCTCGGCCTGGCCTCCACCTCCGCCCTCGAACTCGGCGTGGACGTCTCGGGCCTGGACGCCGTCCTGCTGGCCGGCTACCCCGGCACCCGGGCCTCGCTGTGGCAGCAGGCCGGGCGGGCGGGCCGGGAGGGCCAGGGGGCGCTGGCGGTGCTGATCGCCCGGGACGACCCGCTGGACACGTACCTCGTCCACCACCCGGAGGCGCTGTTCGCCACCCCGGTGGAGGCCACCGTCCTCGACCCGGACAACCCGCACGTGCTGGCTCCGCACCTGTGCGCGGCCGCCGCCGAACTCCCGCTCACCGACGCCGACCTGGAGTTGTTCGGCCCGTCCACCGCACCGCTGCTGCCGGTGCTGGAGCGGCGCGGCCTGCTGCGGCGGCGCTCGGACGGCTCCTGGTACTGGACCCGCCGCGAGCGCGCCGCCGACGGCGTCGACCTGCGCGGCAGCGGTGGCAGCCCCGTGCAGATCGTCGAGGCCGACACCGGGCGGCTGCTCGGCACCGTGGACGCCGAGGCCGCGCACACCACCGTGCACACCGGGGCGGTCCACCTGCACCGGGGTGCCACCTACCTGGTCCGCGAGTTCGACCTGGAGTCCTCGGTCGCCCTGGTCTCCCCCGCGAACCCGCCGTACACCACCTCCGCCCGGGACGTCACCTCCATCTCGATCCTGTCCACCGACACCGTCGAGGAGTGGGGCGAGGCCCGGCTCGGCTTCGGCTCGGTGGAGGTCACCAACCAGGTCGTCGGCTACCTCCGCAAGCGGATCTCCACCGGCGAGGTCCTCGGCGAGAGCAAGCTCGACCTGCCGCCCCGCACACTGCGCACCCGCGCCGTCTGGTGGACCGTCACCGAGGACCAACTCCTGGACGCACTCGTCCCGTTCGACCAGCTCCCCGGCGCGGCCCACGCCGCCGAGCACGCCTCCATCGGACTCCTCCCGCTGTTCGCCACCTGCGACCGCTGGGACATCGGCGGCGTCTCCGTCCCGCTGCACCCCGACACCGGCCTGCCGACCGTCTTCGTGTACGACGGCCACTCCGGCGGCGCGGGCTTCGCCGAACGCGGCTTCCGGCGCGCCGTCGAGTGGCTGACCGCCACCCGGGACGCCATCGCCGCCTGCGAGTGCGAACGCGGCTGCCCGTCCTGCGTCCAGTCCCCGAAGTGCGGCAACGGCAACGAGCCGCTCGACAAGGCCGCCGCGATCCGCCTGCTCACCGTCCTCCTCGCCGGCGCCCCGACCCGAGTCACCGCCCCGACCCAGGCCACCGCCCCGGACGGCGCCAGCGAGGAGGGACCGGTCGAGAACGGCTGACCTGCCGCCCGCGCGGACGCCCACCTGCACACCTGCCTGAACTCCCGTCACCGTGCTTCCCGGGCGCGCTCGTTGCCGCGACGGTTCCCGTCCTACGGTGAACGCCGCCGCGTCGGCCCCCTCGCCCCAGGCCCAGACCGGACCCGCCCGAGCACGGGCCCGGGCCGGGGGCAGCGGCACCGGGACGCCGTGGATCGGGACCTGGACCACCACCTCCACCGCGTCCTGCCCTGGGAGGACCTGGCAGGAGACCAGTTCGGCCCGCTCCTGGGCCCGGGTCAGTTCCGCGGCCCGTCCGCAGCCGCCGTCCTCGTCGAGCAGCAGCTGGTCGGCGGCGGCCAGGGCCGCGAGATCGGCCGCCGACTCGGCGCGGTGACGGGCGGCCACCACCGTCCCCAGCATCAGGCAGGCCGAGAACACCGCCACCCCGAGCGACCCCAGCGCCACCAGCCACACCGTCGCCGAACCGCGGTCGCCCACCGTTCCCGGTGGCGCGCCGCTCCCTGGCGCTCGTACCCGCACCCTCACCTGCATGAGCCGTCTCCTTCCGTTCGTTGCCGGCTGCCTCCACCGGCGGCCTCCACCGACTGCCTCAGCCGTCGGCCGGCACGTCCTCCCGGGCGCCGACCGCCGTGGCCGTGAGCCGGACCGACAGCAGGGCGGCGAGGCGGCCCGGGCCCGGGCAGGGGGCCTCGACGGTGGCCCGGGCGGTGGTGGCGTCCAGGTCGATGGCGACCTTCGCCCCGCGCGGGGCCGCGGCGGCGGCCTGGGCCAACGCGTCGGTGTCGCCCCGGGCGGCGGCCCGGGCGCCGACCCGGGCCGCGTCCACGCAGCGGATCTGGACACCGGCCGCCACCACGCCCCAGGTCAGCATCGCCGCCAGCAGCACCAGGGCCGGAAGCCCGACCGCGGTCTCCGCCGTGACCATCCCGCTGTCCGCCGGTCTCCGGTCAGTCGGTCTGCGGTCAGTCGGTCTCTGGTCAGTCGGCCTCCGGTCAGTCGGCCTCCGGTCAGACCGCATGCAGGGCCCGTTCGAGGATCTCGGACAGCGCTCCGGAGACCGTGCCGCTGGTCACCACCTTGTAGAGCACGGCGGCGAAGGCGCAGGCGGCAACGGTGCCGATCGCGTACTCCGCGGTGCTCATCCCGGCGTCCGGCGGACCGTCCGCCATCCTCCGGTAGCGGTGCCGGAACCAGCCCCCGCACCTGCGGACGGCGAGCAGCACGGCAGCGGGCCGGGCGGCCTCAACGAGCTTCTTCATGGTGAAATCCCTTTCTCTGACAGTGGATCGGCCGCAGGACCGACCTGGTTCGAACCAGCCGGAGAGCCGCAGAGGGCTCAAGAGCACGACAGGAGCGCGACGGGAGAGCGGCGGGAGGGCGCCGCGAGGGCCCCGGGGAGGCCGCACGCCCGGACGGCGCTGCTCACAGGCGCTGGGAGAAGGCGGCGGTCAGTCCCGTGACCACCGGCACCACCCCGATCAGCACGAACGCGGGCAGGAAGCAGAGCCCGAGCGGTGCGGTCGCCAGCACTCCGGCCCGCCGGACCCTCGCGTGCGCCGCCCGGGCGGCCGCTGCCCGGTGGGACTGGGCCAGACCCGTCAACGTGGCGGCCGGCGGGGTACCGCTGAGGCTGGTGCGGGCCAGGCAGCGGGCGAGCGGCGCCAAGGGCGGGCAGTCCGCCGCCAGTTGCTCCCAGCAGCGCTCCGGCCCCGCCCCGAGCGAGAGTTGGGCGGCGACCGCGGCCAGGCGATCCCGCATCGGGGCCGGCACACTGTCCGCGACGGCGGCGACCGCCCCGGCCGGGGAACCGTTCGACCCGAGGCAGGCCGCCAACAGCTCGGCGGTCAGCGGGAGCTGACGGACCAGCCAGTCCTGCTCCGCCGCCTGCCGGCGCCCGTCCGGCGACCGCACCCGGGGCAGCAGCCGCCAGGCCGCCCCACCGGCCAGCAGACCCACCACCGGGCCCGCCCAGCCGCCGACCAGCGCCCCGGCCGAGATGCCCAGCAGCACCGCCAGCGGCCGATCTCCCGCCAGCCACCCGACCGCCCGCCGTACCCCCGCCGCCGCCCGCCCGCGTCGCCCAGCCCGCCCCGCAGCGGCCGACACCGCCGGAACGCACCGCTCGACCCGCCGACGGACCACTCGCCACCGCACTGCTGCCAGCACCTCCCCGGCCAGCCCGGCAACCGCCGCCGGCGCCAGAACCGCCATCACGTCCACCTCGCCTCCCGCACTCGTCGCCACCCGCACCGAACCCCTGGATCGCCCCGCACCCGCACCACCCCGCGCCGTCCTCGCTCCCTGGCCACGCCCGCCCCTCCCGATCCGCCCGAAGGACTCCCCGCCCCGGTGCCGGCACGGCGACCCAGGGCCGCACCGCGCCATCCGCCGGCCGCCGCCCTCCTCGCCGACCAGCCGTCAACCACCTCGCTGCCGTGGCCCGTCGAAGCCTCCGGCTGAGCCCGAGCCTCCCGTCCGCAGGCCGTCACCACCCGACCGGTCCCGCCGTCGGCGACTGCGGAGCCACAAGCCGGAGGTCGCCGCGCGTCCGGGAGATCCCGCAACTGGCGGTAGCGGGACGGGACGGTCCGGGGCGGGCCGGGGCGTCCTCGGCGGAGCGGACGATCCGGGCCGTCCAGAGGACCCCCGCCGTCTCCAGGGCCGCCCCGACCAGCAGGCCGAGCAGGCCCACCGGGGTGTGCAGCAGGACGTGGACGGGGTCCGCCCCGAGTGCCGCACCCAGACCGAGACCGACGGCTGGCAGGGCGGCGAGGACGGCCATCGTGGTGCGTGGGCCTGCGAGTTCGCCCGCGATCTCCTCGCTGAGGGCCCGTTCGGCCCGCAGCGCGTCCGCGACCTGCTCCAGTCCGTCTGCCAGCCCGGTGCCGCTCTCGGTGCTGACCTGCCAGCAGGCCGCCATGGCCGCCGCGCCCTCCCCGCCCGGCAGTTCGGCCACCAGGCGGAGCGCCGCGGGCAGGTCCGCCCCGTAGCGGCCCGCCGCCAACCGGGCCGCGGGCTCGGCACCGAGGCGGCGGCCCCAGTCGGGGGCGGCCCGGGCGAGGACGGCGTGCATGGCCTGCTCGGGGTGGCACCGCTGCGCAGCTCGGCCGCCAGCCCGGCGGACAGGTCGATCACCGCCGTGGCCCGCCGCCGGGCCGCCCGGGCCGTGCGCCGCCCCGCCCGCCAGCGCCGGAGCGGGAGCACCCCGCAGGCCGCTCCGACCACCGGGAGCACCGAGGAGGTACCGTGCCCCACCACCGCCCCGAGCGGGAGCAGCAGCAGTTCGGGGACCAGCCAGCGCGGTCGCCGACGCCGCCACAGCGCCCGCACCCGCCCCAGCCGGCCCGACGGCCCACCCCGGCCCCGACGCCCGTGCAGCACCCGCCGCACCCGGCCGCCACCGCACACCCGGCGGCGCACCCCGAGCAGCCAGGCCGCCACGAGCACCCCGCCGATCGCCCCGGCGGCCACCCCCAGCAGGGCCGCCGCACGAGCCGCACCACCGGGACGGAACACCCCCGCCAGCACCCCGGACGCTCCGAGTGCCTCGACCGAAACGGTCATCACAGCCTCCTGATCGCGGAGCGCAGCAGGCGCCACGCCACCACCCCGAGCACGCACAGCGCGATCACCCAGACGCACTCCAGCCGACCCGCCGTCATGTCCCCTCCTCCGCAGGCTCGATGGCGGTAGCCTCCGGGCCCGTCCCGCCCCCGGCCCCGGTCCCGGCGGCCTCCGGGTGGGGCGGGAGGTCGAGGCCGCGTTCGGCGCACAGCTCCCGCAGGCGGGGCCAGCCGGGGCCGGGGCGGGCCCGGCCGTCGCGCTCGAAGTGGACGGCGGCGGCGGTGCTGGTCAGGCCGTCGGGCCCGCCGACCAGCAGGTGCAGCCCGGTGACCCGGCGACGGCCGTCGGCGCGGTCCCGGCCGAGGTGGACGACCGCGTCCAGTCCGGCCCGGAGCTGGCTGTGCAGGGAGTGCCGGTCGAGGCCGGCCAGCGAGCCGAGGGCCTCCAGCCGGGCGGGCACGTCGGCGGCGGTGTTGGCGTGGACGGTGCCGCAGCCGCCCTCGTGGCCGGTGTTCAGGGCGGACAGCAGGTCGACCACCTCGGCGCCGCGGACCTCGCCCACCACCAGCCGGTCGGGCCGCATCCGCAGCGCCTGCCGGACCAGGTCGCGCAGGGTCAGCTCGCCCAGCGACTCCTGGTTGGGCGGGCGGGACTGCAACCGGACCACGTGCGGGTGGTCCGGGCGCAGTTCGGCGGAGTCCTCGGCGAGCACGATGCGCTCGTTGCCGGGGACGAGGCCGAGCAGGGCGGCGAGCAGGGTGGTCTTCCCGGTGCCGGTGCCGCCGGAGACCAGCAGGGAGAGCCGGGCCCGCAAGATGGCGGCGAGCAGGTCGGCCCCGGACGGGGGCAGGGCCCCGGCGGCGACCAGTCCGGGGAGGGTGAAGGGCTCGCGACGGCTGGTGCGCAGCGAGATGTGGGTGCAGTCGGCGGCGATCGGCGGGAGGACGGCGTGCAGCCGGGTGCCGTCGGGCAGCCTGGCGTCCACCCAGGGGCGGGCGTCGTCGAGGCGGCGTCCGGCGGCGGTGGCGAGGCGGTGGGCGAGCCGACGGACGGCGTCCGCGTTCGGGAAGCGCACCTGGGGGGCGCGTTCCAGACCGTGGCCGCGGTCGACCCAGACCTGGTCGGGGCCGTTGACCAGGACGTCGGTGACGCCGTTCTCGGCCAGCAGCGGGTCGAGCGGGCCGGCGCCGACGATCTCGGAGCGCAGGCTGCGCACCGCGTTCAGCACGTCGGCCCCGCCGAGCGGGGGCCCGGCGGCGCGCAGCGCGGCGGCGACCGACCCGGCGGTGGGCGGCGCGCCCGCCTCGGCGAGCCGAATCCGGACGGCGTCCACCAGGTCGGCGGCCCCGTCCTGGACCGGTCCGGTGAGTCCCGCGACGGGAACGGTCGGCGGCCCGTCGTCCGCCGGGGCGGTGGGCGGCTTCCGGCGCACCAGGTAGCGCACCGGCGGGGCCGACCGGCCCTCGGGGACGGACCCGCCGTCCCCGGCCGGGAGGACGTCCTCCACGGGCCCTGACGGGGCGCCGACGAGGCTGCGGGGCCGCGGTACGGCGATCCGGCGGTGGGCGCGGGCGATCGGCCGCCGGACGGTCCGCCGACCGCCCTGGTGATCGTCCGGGGCACGGCCGTCCTCGGCACGGACGCCCACGGCATCCAGACCGACGGCGCCCGAGTCGACGGCCCGGGAGTCGATGGCGTCCAGGTCCACGGCGCGGGAGTCGATGGCGTGCAGGCGGTTGGTCATGGTCGCTCCTCAGGCCGCCGCGACGGGCGGCATCGCTTCGGTCAGGAATCGCCCGCAGAACCGGGCGAGCGGCCCGCGCTCCCGCAGGCCGGGCGGGGTGCCCCGTTCGACATCCAGGGCGAGGCCGGGCTCGGGGGCCAGCTCGCCCGCGAGCCGCAGGTGCAGGCCGCGGGCGACGCCGGCGGCGGTGAGTCCGGACGGGCCTGGGGTGCGGACGACAGCCCGCAGGTCGGTGAGCCGTATCCGGACGGCCGCGGCGACCCTGCCGGCGGCTGCCAGGGCGCGCAGTTCGGCGGGGACCACGAGCAGCCCGGTGTCGGACTGTTCGAGGGCCTGGGCGGCGGCCGCGTCGAGTTGTCTGGGCAGGTCGAGGACGACCAGCCCGCCGCGCCTGCGGGCGGCCGCCAGCACGCTGCGCATGGCCTCGGCGGGGATGGCCAGGGTGTCGGACCTGTCCCAGGACAGGGCGCTGAGCCGGTGCGGCTCGGGCAGCGCCTTGGCCAGCTCGGTGCCGCTGATCCGGCCGCGGGAGGCGGCCAGGTCGGGCCAGCGCAGCCCGTCGGCCTGCTCGGCGCCGAGCAGTACGTCGAGCCCGCCGCCGAGCGGGTCGCCGTCGATCAGCATGGTGCGGTGCCCGGCCCGGGCGGCGCAGACCGCGAGGGCGCAGGCCAGGGTGGAGGCGCCGGCGCCGCCGCGCCCGCCGAGCACGGCGACGGTGAGGGCGGGTGGCCCGACGCCCTCGGTGGCGTCGGCGATCCGGTCGAGCAGCCAGGGCTGCGCGTCCGGCAGGAAGAGCACGTGCTCGGCACCGAGCCGGACGGCGCGGACCCAGACCTCCCCGTCGTCGAGGTCGAGGCCGAGCAGCAGGACGCCGGGCCGGCGGGCCAGGCCGGCGCACTGCTCGGCGAGGTCGTCGCCGACCAGCACCAGCGGGGCGTCCGCCCACAGCCGGGCGGGCGGCGGGACGCCGAGCAGCCGCGGTTCGGCCCCGGCGGCGGCGCACAGACGGGTGAGCTGTTCGGCGAGCGCGGCGTCGCCGGTGAGGACGAGCGGCCCGGACGGGGGCTCGGGCGCGGTGGCGTGCGGGTCGGTGACGGAAGCGGACAAGGCGGCCTCCCGTGGTGCGGGGACGGTCTGACGGCGCGTCGGACGCGGTGGCCCGGACGGGCTCCGCGTGGCGGCGCGGACACCACGGTGCAGGACGGCGCGGAATGCGTTAGTCGACTTCCGATTGCCTGTGGATAACTCGCCCCTGTGGATAACCGAGGTCACTCGGACGGGGGCTAAAGCAGTTCGGAATTGACGCTTCGGGTATGTCGATATGACACTCACACAACTACGCAGAGTGACAAAAACTTGGGGTGCGAAGAACCCTCGACAACGGCTCCGGAGCCGCTGGAGCACCCCCCGCAACCACCGGCACCACCACTCCCTGCAGGCTCAACTGCCTACGGAAACGGGCCCGGACATGCGACGACCCCCGCCGGGGGGGAGAGCGGGGGTCGTCTATCCACGGCCCGGCTCGGGGGGGAGGAGCCGGACCGGGTTAGCACGGTCGCGCGAACGATCCGTGACTTCCATGGTGTACCCGACCGGCCAGAAACACAAACCCGCACGCCCGCGGGTCCACCGAATGGCCCTCCCTTTTGTCCGCCCCTCTATCCTCGGTTCCCGTGGACACCACCGAGAACGCCGACTTCGCCGACCGCGACGCCGCTGCCGGGCCCGACGCGGGCGCCGGAACCGGCCACCGCGCGGACCGGGGCGGCCACGACGCGCCCCGCACCGCCGCCTTCTTCGACCTCGACAAGACGATCATCGCCAAGTCCAGCGCGCTCGCGTTCAGCCGCCCCTTCTACCAGGGCGGCCTGATCAACCGCCGCTCGGTGGTGAAGAGCGCCTACACCCAGTTCATCTTCCTGGTCGGCGGCGCGGACCACGACCAGATGGAGAAGATGCGGGCCTACCTGTCCTCGCTCACCCGCGGCTGGAACGTCCAGCAGGTCCGGGAGATCGTCGCGGAGACCCTGCACGGCATGATCGACCCGCTCATCTACGACGAGGCGGCCTCGCTGATCGAGCAGCACCACGCGGCCGGACGGGACGTGGTGATCGTCAGCAGCTCGGGCTCCGAGGTGGTCGAACCGATCGGCCAACTGCTCGGCGCGGACCACGTGATCGCCACCCGGCTGCACGTCGAGGAGGGCCGCTACACCGGCGAGATCGAGTACTACGCGTACGCCGAGAACAAGGCGGCGGCGATCCGGGAGCTGGCCGAGCGGGAGGGCTACGACCTGGCCAACTGCTACGCGTACAGCGACTCCTCGACCGACCTGCCGATGCTGGAGGCCGTCGGCCACCCGGCCGCGGTCAACCCGGACCGGGCGCTGCGCAAGGAGGCGGCGGCCCGCGAGTGGCCGGTGCTGGCGTTCAGCCGGCCGGTCGAACTGACCCGCAGGCTCCCGGAGTTCCACGCGCCGAGCCGCTCGGTGGTGGCCGCGGTGGCGATCGGCACGGCGGTGCTGACGGCCGGGGTGCTCTGGTACAGCGCGCGGCGGCGGCGTCCGGCGGCGGCCTGAACGGCGGCGGGTCCGACCGCCGCCGGGTTCGCCAAATCGGACAAACCTCTACGCAAACCCGTAAAGAACCTGTTTTCGGGTTCCTCTTTCGGCGGATCTGAGGTAGAAATGGGGTACGGCCCGCGAGACCCGGTCAGGACCCCAAGAGGTCGAACCGACAACGCAGTTAAGGCCCCACGGACCGATGTACGGACAACCGGGCACCCACATGCAGCCGACCCGCTGACGGGCCGCCGCACCAGGCGAACGGGCACAGGACCCCGCCTGATGGGCATAGAAACGGTGCATGCACTGGTAACCCGGTCTCCGTACCAGCGGCGACGCCCGGAAGTCTCGGGCGTCGCCGCAACTGCGTTCCGGGACCGGTGGGTTCCGGAACCGACGGATTCCGGCACCGCGCGGGGCCGGCCCGCACCCGGGCAGGACCGCGCCGAGGCAGGACCGACCCGCGTCCGGGCGGGGCCCTCAGACCATGCCGCGCTGCATCGCCTCGCACACCGCGGTGCTCTCGCGCACGCCCAGCCCGAGCCCGGCGGCGCAGTGCACCAGCCAGCGGGACACGCCCTCAGGGGTGCCCTCCAGGTAGCCGAGCAGGGCCTGCCGGTAGGCGGCGGTGCCGAGTTCGGCGAGGCCGACCTCGGCGGGGCAGATCGCCTTCGGGTCGAGGCCCTCTGCGGTCAGCACGATCCGCTGGGCGGCCCGGGCGACCAGCCCGTTGTGGGTGCCGAACGGGCGCAGCGCGAGCAGTTCGCCGTGCACGACGGCGGCGACCACCAGGGCGGGCGCGCCGCCGGTGGGGCGTTCGGTGCGGGCGGTGAGCAGCCCGGCGAGCTGGTCGAGGCGGGCGGCCGTCTCGGCGGGCGGGGGCGGCGGCGGGAGTTCGCCGACCGGGCCGGCCGGGGCCTCGCCCTCGGTGGCGGCGACCTCCCGCGGGAACAGCGGCGCGGCCTCCTCGCCGTCGCGGCGCGGGCGGCCGGCCGCGGGGTCGCCGTCGCCGACGGCGAGCAGGTGGAGCCGGGCCAGCACCTGGAGCGGGGAGGTGCGCCAGACGCTGAGCAGCTGGCCGGCCTCGGCGGACAGGCGGAGCGCGGCGCCGACCGTGCGGGCCTCGGGGTCGGCGCCGAAGTCGGTGCGGCGGCGGACCTCCTCCAGCGGCCAGTCGGCGCCGTCCAGGGCGGCCGAGGCGCGGGCGCCGCGCAGCGCGGACTCGGAGGTCACCTCGCCCGCCCGGCGCCGCATCACGCGGTGCCCGTAGAGGCGGTCGACGTTCTTGCGCACTTCGGCGACGGCCTCGGGGACCCCGGCGAGCTGGGCCAGCGGGGCGAGCGGGTCAGTTCCTGTGGTCACCTACCCGAGAGTAATGAATCCACCGGGCGACCGGGAGGCAACCCCCGGGTCACCCTTTCGTGGCAATCCGCCTTTCCCTCATGTGCGCCACCCCAAACCACCGCTAGCATGTCCACTAATCGGTGACGATAACGGTTTCCAACAAGCGCCGGGGCCGCCAGGCCCCCACGGACACCACAGAGCCAGAGAGTCGGAGACTCAGAGATGAAGATCGCCTTCGTCGGCAAGGGCGGCAGCGGCAAGACCACCCTGTCCGCCCTGTTCATCCGCCACCTGGCCGCCGTCGGCCGCCCGGTGCTCGCCGTCGACGCCGACATCAACCAGCACCTGGGCCCGGCCCTCGGCCTGACGGACGCCCAGGCCGCCGCGCTCCCCTCGCTGGGCGCCCACCTGCCGGAGATCAAGGAGTACCTGCGCGGCGACAACCCGCTGATCCGCTCCGCCGAGGAGATGATCAAGACCACCCCGCCCGGCCCCGGCTCCCGGCTGCTGCGAATCGTCGAGGAGAACCCGGTGTACGAGGCCTGCGCCCGCCCGGTCGCCCTGGACGAGGGCTCGGTCCGGCTGCTGGCGACCGGCGCGTTCACCGAGGAGGACCTCGGGGTGGCCTGCTACCACTCCAAGGTCGGCGCGGTGGAGCTGCTGCTCAACCACCTGCTGGACGGTCCGGACGAGTACCTGGTCACCGACATGACGGCCGGCTCCGACTCCTTCGCCTCCGGCCTGTTCACCCGCTTCGACCTGACCTTCCTGGTCGCCGAACCCACCCGCAAGGGCGTCTCGGTCTACCGCCAGTACAAGGAGTACGCCCAGGACTTCGACGTCCACCTGCGGGTGGTCGGTAACAAGGTGCAGAGCCCGGACGACCTCGCCTTCCTGCGCCGCGAGGTCGGCGAGGACCTGTACGCCTGCTTCGGGCAGTCCGGCTGGGTGCGGCGGCTGGAGCGCGGGGACGAGCCGCCGCTGCGCGAGCTGGAGCCCGCGAACCGGGAGGTGCTGGCCCGGCTGCGGACCGCCGCCGACGCCGCCCACGGGCTGCGCGACCCGCGCCGGTACAGCGCCCAGGCGGCCCGCTTCCACCTGCGCAACGCGGAGAGCTGGGGCAACGCCAAGGTCGGCGCCGACCTGGCCGACCAGGTCGACCCGGACTACGTGCTGGGCGCCGAGCGGGCCAGCACCGCCGGGGTCTGAGCCGGCACCTCGCTCCACCGCCCCGAGGGGCCGGTCCGCCCAGCCCGGCGGACCGGCCCCTCGTGCCTTCCCGCCGGGAAATTCCCGACCGGTCCGGGCGCCACACGATGTGGTGAACGCCCCTATTTGTACTGGCACTCGAAGCACACGCTGTGCAAAGGTTCCATTACTCTCGGTTTACCAACTCTTGAACCACCGGACGCCACGGGCCGTCGCCACCGCGCCCCAGGCCCCGCCGCACCCCGCAACGCCACACCTCGCCGCACCTCGCAACGCGCCGCCACGCACGCTCCACACGGCCGCGCCGCCACCCCGCCGCACCCGCCACACCCGCTGTGACCCACGACAGCCGATCCGACCAGACCCACCGCCGGACCTGACTGCGTTCGTTCCCCCGGAAGAAGACGGGAAGACACCCATGACACTCGACGTCTCCAGCGCCCCCACCGCCTCCGACACCACCGACCACGCCCCGCCGCCGCACGGCGGCACCCCGGGCCGGGTCCGCGTCCTGCTGGCGCACGACCTGCCCGCCTCCCTCGCGGTGTTCCTCATCGCGGTGCCGTTCTCGCTCGGCATCGCGCTGGCCACCGGCGCCCCGCTGACGGCCGGTCTGGTCGCCGCCGCGGTGGGCGGGCTGGTGGCCGGCTTCCTCGGCGGCACCCACCTCCAGGTCAGTGGCCCGTCCGCGGCGCTGACCGTGGTCACCGCCGGGGTGATCGCCCAGTACGGCTGGCCGACCGCCTGCCTGGTCACCGTCGCCGCCGGCCTGCTGCAACTGCTGCTCGGCTCGCTGCGGGTGGCCCGCGCCGCGCTCGCCGTCTCGCCCGCCGTGGTGCACGGCATGCTGGCCGGTGTCGGCGTGACCATCGCGATCGCCCAACTGCACGTCATCCTCGGCGGCACGCCGCACAGTTCGGCCCTGGCCGACCTGCGCGCGCTGCCCGGCGAGCTGGCCGGTCCGCACCTGCCCGCACTGATGGTCGGCCTGCTGGCGCTCGCGATCCTGTACGGCTGGCCCCGGCTCGGCCGACTGCCCGGCGCGGCCGGCCGGATCGGCGCCCGGCTGGCCCGGCTGCCCGCCGCGCTGGTCGCGGTGGCCGCCGCCACCGCGCTGTCGCTGCTGGCCGAGCTGCGGCTGGCCCGGGTCGAGCTCCCGGTCTGGGAGCACCACCAGTTCTTCTCGCTGCCCTCCTCCGCCCTGCTGTCCGACCACTGGGCGGTGCTGCTCGGCCTGGTGCTGACGGTCACCGCGGTGGCCGGCGTGGAGTCGCTGCTGTCCTCCGTCGCGGTCGACCGGATGACCCGCCGCCGCGGCGACCTGGACCGCGAGCTGCGCGCCCAGGGCGCGTCCAACCTGTTCTCCGGGCTGCTCGGCGGCCTCCCGGTGGCCGGCGGCGCCGTCCGCTCCACGGCCAACGTGCAGGCCGGGGCGGCCACCCGGGCCTCCGCGGTGCTGCACGGCTGCTGGGTGCTGGTCGCCGCGCTCGCGCTGACCGCCGGGCTGCGGCGGATTCCGCTGGCCGCGCTGGCCGCGCTGGTGCTGGTGGTCGGCGTGCAGATGGTGAGCTTCGCGCACATCCGCCGGGTGCACCGGCACCGCGAGTTCCCGGTGTACCTGGCCACCGTGCTCGGAGTGGTGCTGCTCGGCGTCCCGCTCGGGGTGGTGCTCGGCGGCGCGGTGGCCATGCTGCTCGCCCTCTACCGGCTGACCCGCGCTCACGTCGACGTGCTGGCCGAGGAGGACGGCTCGTACACCGTCCGCACCCACGGCCCGCTGACCTTCGCCGCCGTCCCCAAGCTGAGCCGGGCGCTGACCCGGATTCCGGCCGGGGCCCGGGTGACGGTCCACCACGACGGCTCGTTCCTGGACCACGCCGCCTACGAGGCGCTGCACGCCTGGCGCACCGGCCACCAGGACTCCGGCGCGCAGGTGGCGATGCTGACCGAGCGCCGGCCGAACGACGTGCTGGACCCGGACGGCACCGTCCGCGCGGGCAGCTCCCCCGGCCCGCACCGCTGCCGGGCCTGGACGCCCTGGGTCGGCCACCACTGCATCGAGCAGAACGAGGACGACCCGCACGTCCGCCTGCTCGACGGCGTCCGCGGCTTCCAGCAGCACACCGCCCCGCTGGTCCGCCAGGAGCTGGCCCGCCTCGCCCGGGACGGCCAGACGCCCTCGCAGCTCTTCCTCACCTGCGCGGACTCCCGGATGGTCACCAGCATGATCACCAGCTCCGGCCCCGGAGACCTCTTCACCGTCCGCAACGTCGGCAACCTGGCCCCCGCCCCGTACGAGCCGGGTGCCGCCGATGACTCGGTGGCCGCCGCCGTCCAGTACGCGGTGGAGGTCCTGGAGGTCGCCTCGATCACGGTCTGCGGGCACTCCGGCTGCGGCGCGATGAAGGCCCTGCTGGACGGCGTCACCGAGGCGTCCGGCCCGCCCACCGCGCTGGCCCGCTGGCTGCGCAACGGCCGCAGCTCGCTGGACCGCCTGCGGCGCGCCCCCGCCGAGTTCGAGGGCCGTCCCGCGGCGGACGTGGTCGAGCAGCTGTGCATCACCAACGTGGTGCAGCAACTCGACCAACTGCTGGCCAACCCGGCGGTGGGGCGCCGGGTCGCGGACGGTTCGCTGCGGCTGGTCGGGATGTACTTCGACTTCGCCACGGCCCAGACCTACGTGCTGGACGCCGCGACCGGCCGGTTCACCCCGGTGCACGCGCGGGTGGAGCCGGAGCAGGACCTGGCCGCGTAGGAGGCGCGAGCCGCCGGTACGAGCCGCACGCTACGCGCCGGACGACGCGTGCGGCCGCGAACGCCCGCAACGACGGAGGCCCGTCACGACGGAGACCCGCAACGACGGAGACCCGTCACGACGGAGGCCCGCGGGAGCGGTCGGCCGCTCCCGCGGGCCCGGCGTCACCGCAGCAGCCGGACCAGATCGGCCGGGGTCACGTAGCCCGGCCAGCGGTGGTCGGTGAAGAGGTGCACGCCGGCGTCCTGGTAGCACTGGTCGACGAGTTGGGAGCAGATCATGTGCCGGGTGGTGGCGACGAAGCGCCGCAGCGGGGGGCCCGCCGGGAGGTGCAGGCGGACGGCGGCGAGGGCGAGGTAGTCGGCGAAGCTGTAGGGGGTGCCGAGGTAGGAGTGGGCGGCCGCGGTGATCGCGGCGCGCTGGCCGTCGGTGAGCGGTATCCGGCCGGTGGACCAGCGCGCGGGGACGCCGTCGTAGCCGGAGAGCGGTTCGAGCCGCGCCCCGCCGGGCTGGGCCTCCAGCAGGCGGTCGTCGCCGAGGTAGACGAAGGCGTGCTCGTAGTCGGCGAATCCGTCGCCGTTGAGGAACTGGCCGATCCGGATCAGGCGGCCGATGGCGCCGTCCATCCGGACGACCGCGAAGTCGCCGGGGAGGGGTGGGGTGGCGGTCATGGTGGTACCTCCATCATGGTTGCTCAGAGTGATGGAGTAGGCACTCTCAGTGGAGTGCCGGTCGACGGGGGCGTCAAGGCGCCGTGCGGGATTGACCGGCGCGAGGGGCGGGAAAACGTGGTGGGGACCGGCGGAAGCGCCGGGGCCGCGCCCACCTGGGGCGGAGTCCTGATCCGGTCAAAGGTCTACACCAATTTCCCGGCAGCACTTGTCAACGGAGCTGTCGGCCTGGTGAGCTGTGCGCTGGGACACACGGGACAATCCCTCCGCACGGGGTTCCCCGGCATTTGAGACTCGATGAGGAGTGCGCGTTGAGCAACGAGAGCCTGGCCAATCTGCTCAAGGAGGAGCGGCGTTTCGCCCCGCCCGCGGAGCTCGCCGCCTCCGCCAACGTCACCGCCGACGCCTACGCCCAGGCCTCCGAGGACCGGCTGGCCTTCTGGGCCGAGCAGGCCCGCCGGCTGAGCTGGGCGGTCGAGCCCACCGAGACCCTGGACTGGTCGAACCCGCCGTTCGCCAAGTGGTTCGCCGACGGCAAGCTGAACGTCGCGTACAACTGCGTGGACCGCCACGTCGAGGCGGGCCACGGCGACCGGGTCGCCATCCACTTCGAGGGCGAGCCCGGCGACAGCCGCGCCATCACCTACGCGCAGCTCAAGGATGAGGTCTCCAAGGCCGCCAACGCCCTGCAGGAGCTCGGCGTGGCCAAGGGCGACCGGGTCGCCGTCTACCTGCCGATGATCCCCGAGGCGGTCGTCGCGATGCTCGCCTGCGCCCGGATCGGCGCGGCGCACTCGGTGGTCTTCGGCGGCTTCTCGGCCGACGCGGTGGCCTCCCGGATCAAGGACGCCGACGCCAAGGTCGTCATCACCGCCGACGGCGGCTACCGCCGCGGCAAGCCCTCCGCGCTCAAGCCGGCCATCGACGAGGCGCTGACCAAGGTCGACGGCGTGCAGAGCGTCCTGGTCGTGCGCCGCACCGGCGAGGAGGTGGCCTGGACCGAGGGCCGCGACGTCTGGTGGCACGAGCTGGTCGACGGCCAGTCCGCCGAGCACACCCCCGAGGCGCACGACGCCGAGCAGCCGCTGTTCATCCTGTACACCTCGGGCACCACCGGGAAGCCCAAGGGCATCCTGCACACCTCGGGCGGCTACCTGACCCAGGCCAGCTTCACCCACAACGCGGTCTTCGACCTCAAGCCGGAGACCGACGTCTACTGGTGCACCGCCGACATCGGCTGGGTCACCGGCCACTCGTACATCGTCTACGGCCCGCTCTCCAACGGCGCCACCCAGGTGATCTACGAGGGCACCCCGGACACCCCGCACCAGGGCCGGATGTTCGAGATCGTGCAGAAGTACGGCGTGACCATCCTCTACACCGCGCCGACGCTGATCCGCACCTGGATGAAGTGGGGCGACAACATCCCCGCCCAGTTCGACCTGTCCAGCCTGCGGGTGCTGGGCTCGGTCGGCGAGCCGATCAACCCCGAGGCGTGGGTCTGGTACCGCGAGCACATCGGCGCGGGCCGGACTCCGATCGTCGACACCTGGTGGCAGACCGAGACCGGCGCGATCATGATCAGCCCGCTGCCGGGCGTCACCGAGACCAAGCCGGGCTCCGCCCAGCGCGCCCTGCCCGGCATCGCCGCCACCGTGGTGGACGACGAGGCCCGCGAGGTGCCCAACGGCTCCGGCGGCTACCTGGTGCTGACCGAGCCGTGGCCGTCCATGCTGCGCACCATCTGGGGCGACGACCAGCGCTACGTCGACACCTACTGGTCGCGCTTCGAGGGCCGCTACTTCGCCGGCGACGGCGCCAAGAAGGACGAGGACGGCGACATCTGGCTGCTCGGCCGGGTGGACGACGTGATGCTGGTCTCCGGCCACAACATCTCCACCACCGAGGTCGAGTCGGCGCTGGTCGGCCACCCGGCGGTCGCCGAGTCCGCGGTGGTCGGCGCGACCGACGCCACCACCGGCCAGGCGATCGTGGCCTTCGTGATCCTGCGCGGCACCGCCACCGACAGCGAGGAGCTGATCGCGGACCTGCGCAACCACGTCGGCCGCACGCTCGGCCCGATCGCCAAGCCGAAGCAGATCAAGGTGGTCTCGGAGCTGCCGAAGACCCGCTCCGGCAAGATCATGCGCCGGCTGCTGCGCGACATCGCCGAGGGCCGCGAGGTGGGCGACACCACCACGCTGGCCGACTCCTCGGTGATGAACCTGATCCAGTCCCAGCTGCCGGCCGCCGGCTCCGAGGGCTGATCCGCCACCGCCCCGACGGGCCGGGCCCCGATCCGCACCGCGCGGATCGGGGCCCGGCCCGTCGGGCATCCGGGACCGGTCGGCCCCGGGGTCAGACCGCCAGCGCCCGCAGCGTGTCGTACGCGGTCTGCGCGAACCGGCGGCGCCCGGTGGCCAGCGGGCCGGCCAGGGCGACCAGACCGGTCTGCGCGGCCCGGTCGAAGCCGACGAAGGCGGTGCAGCGGCCGGTGGAGCCGTTGTGGAAGACCACCTCGGCGTCCTCGGCCGGGCGGTGGTGCCAGCTCAGGCAGACCCGCTGCCCGGAGCCGCGCCGGGAGACCCGGGGCAGGCACACCTCGCGCAGCGCGGTCCGCAGGCTCGCCGCCGCGCCGGTCCGCTCGGGGATCGGCACCGCGTCCACCGCCAGGTGGGCCTGGAGGTAGCGCAGCATGTCGTCGGCGGTGGAGCGCAGGGCCGCCGCGCCGGGCAGCGCCGGGATCTTGAACGAGGGTATCCAGCGGCCGCGCCGGTAGCCGGTGGTCTCGTCCCGGCCGGTGCCGCAGGAGGTGTCGAGCAGGCCGAGCGGTTCGCAGACCCGCCCGGTGAGCAGCTCCTGGTAGCGCTGCCCGGCGGCCCGCTCCAGCACCAGGCCGAGCAGCCCGGCGCCGAGGCTGGAGTAGCGGACCCGGGTGCCGGGGGTGCCGCGCACCGGGGTGCGGGGCAGCGCCCGCAGCAGGTGGGCGGCGCTGAACGTGGCGTACGGGCTGGTGAACCAGCGGGGCACCGCGGCGGGGGCGAGGCCGACCGGCAGCCGGGGCAGTCCGGAGGTGTGGGTGGCCAGGTGCAGCAGGGTGATCGGGCGCTCGTGCGGGTAGCCGGGCAGCGCCTCGGCGGGCAGGTAGCGGTCGATCGGGTCGTCGTAGCCGACTTCGCCGCGGGCGACCATGTCGGCGAGCAGCAGGCCGGTGAAGGTCTTGGTGACCGAGCCGAGCTCGAACCGGGTGTCGGCCCGGACGGGGCGCTCGCCGGCCCGGTCGGCGTAGCCGCGGCAGGCGACGGTGCGCTCGGTGCCGCGGATCACCGCGACGGCCATGCCGCCCTCGGGCGCGCCGGCGGCGAACAGCGGGCGCAGCAGGCGTTCCAGGTCCGGGTCGGCTAACGGAGGCTGGGCGGTGTCGGCGCCCACGGCTCCTCTCGTTTGGGGACCCACGGCCTGCACCGGTATGGGTTCGGCTTCCTGACTGGGCATCGGCTCTCTCCATGACGGGGCGGGCCACCCGGACGGCGGCCCGCTTCTGCGGCCGACCCTAGGAATGCGGCGGGTGGTCCGCATCCGGACGAACCCATCCGGGTCGGCGCGCCGCGGGCCGGCGCCGGACCGGCATACAGTGGGACGAACCGGCGGCCCGCCTGTCACGCGTCGTAGGATGTCAAGGAAACGTCAGGATCTGAGGCGCGCCGGGAAGTCTGGTCGGCACCGCACCACCCGTGTGTCCGCGTGCCGCCCGCCTCAGGAGGTCCCCCGCCGTGACCGGCCCGTCCGACGACCGCCGTCCGTTCCTCGGCCTGCTCTCCCTGCCCGAACGCCGCTACCTCGCCGACGCGCTGCGCACCGAGACGGTCGGCGGCGTGCTGCTGCTGGTGGCCGCGGCCTGCGCGCTGGTCTGGGCGAACGTCTGGCCGCACGGGTACGAGGCGGTGCTGGAGCACACCGTCGGGCCGAGCGGGCCGCTGCACCTGGACCTGCCGCTGGAGGCGTGGGCGCAGGACGGGCTGCTGACGGTCTTCTTCTTCGTGGCGGGCATCGAGCTGAAGCGCGAGTTCGTGGCCGGGGAGCTGCGCACGCCGAGCGCGGCGCTGCTGCCGGTGGTGGCGGCGGCGTCCGGGGTGCTGCTGCCGGCGCTGCTGTTCACGGTGGTCAACGTGGCGGCGCCGAACGGGCACCCGGCGGGCTGGGCGATCCCGACGGCCACCGACATCGCCTTCGCGCTGGGCGTGCTGGCGGTGGTGGGCAGTCACCTGCCGTCCGCGCTGCGGGCGTTCCTGCTGACCCTGGCGGTGGTGGACGACCTGATCGCGATCCTGATCATCGCGGTCTTCTACTCGTCCGGGATCGAGTTCTGGGCGCTGGGGGCGGCGCTGGCGGGCCTGGTGCTGTTCTGGTTCCTGCACCGGCGCGGGGTGCGCGGCTGGTGGCTGTACGTGCCGCTGGCGGTGGTGATCTGGGCGCTGATGCACGAGAGCGGGGTGCACGCGACGGTGGCGGGCGTGGCGATGGGCCTGCTGCTGCGCTGCCACCGCGAGGAGGGCGAGGAGCAGTCGCCGGGCGAGCGGATCGAGCACCTGGTGCGGCCGCTGTCGGCGGGGCTGGCGGTGCCGGTGTTCGCGCTGTTCGCGGCGGGCGTGCCGGTGTCGGGGAAGGTCCTGGGCGAGGTGTTCACCCAGCCGGCGCCGCTGGGCATCGTGATCGGCCTGCTGGTCGGCAAGTCGGTGGGCATCTTCGGCGGCACCTGGCTGGCCGCCCGCTACACCCGGGCCGTCCTGAACCCGCGGCTGACCTGGTCCGACATGGTGGCGCTGGCCACCGTCGCGGGCATCGGCTTCACGGTGTCGCTGCTGATCAGCGACCTGGCCTTCCCGGACGACCCGCACCTGGCCGAGCTGTGCAAGGAGGCCGTGCTGGTCGGTTCGCTGGTCTGCGCGGTGGTCGGCACCCTGCTGTTGAAGCGGCGCAACCGGTACTACCGGCAGCTGTGCGCGGACGAGGACCGGGACGAGGACGGCGACGGAATCCCCGATGTGTACCAACAGCAGGGGTGACACGCCGTCCGGCGGGTACCCGGAGTGGTGCCCGACTCGCCGGTAGGGGCATGATGCTGAGCTGACACACCCGTGTGTGACGCTCGCTCAGGACGCCTCACCAGCCCGTTGAACGGAGACCGCCGATGGCCGCAGGAGCCGCACCCCCGAACGGCCGCACCCCGCACGAGGGCGAGCGGACGATCGGCGAGCTGTTCGCCGACGCCAGCGCCGAGCTGTCCAGCCTGGTGCACGACGAGATCGCGCTGGCCAAGGCGGAGATCAAGGCCGACGTGGTGCGCGGCGGGATCGGCACCGCGGCCGGCGTGGTGGCGGGCGTGGTCGCGCTGGCCTCGATCCCGATGTTCTCCTTCGCCTTCGCCTGGGGCCTGCAGGCGCTGGGCATCACCACCGGCTGGTCGTTCGCCATCGTGGGCGGGGCGTACGTGCTGATCGCGCTGCTGCTGGCGTTCCTGATGGTCCGGTACTTCAAGAAGATCCGGAAGCCGGAGCGGACCATCGCGGGCGCCCAGGCCACCGCCGAGGTGCTGAAGAACGCCAAGCCCCGGCCGGCCACCAAGGAGGAGATCGACCGGGCGCTGGGCCGGACCCAGTGAGCACCGGCCGGTAACGGTTGCGCGCGGGCATGGGCGGCGGGCGGGTACGAGGGGTGCGGATGTGACAGGCTGCGGGTATGTCGTTGGACCAGAAGCCCGTGGATGAGTCCGCTCCCGTTCCCGTACCGCCGGTGCCCGGGGAGCCGTGGAGCGTGCGCTCGGCCGGGCCGTGGACGCACCGGGACGTGGCGGCGAACGGCGCGCGCTTCCACA
Source organism: Kitasatospora fiedleri (assembly GCF_948472415.1). Classification (NCBI taxonomy): domain Bacteria; kingdom Bacillati; phylum Actinomycetota; class Actinomycetes; order Kitasatosporales; family Streptomycetaceae; genus Kitasatospora; species Kitasatospora fiedleri. The sequence goes on from NZ_OX419519.1 coordinate 3,571,628, forward strand.
TCGCCGAGGTCGGCGAGGGCCCGCTGGTGCTGCTGGTGCACGGCTGGCCGGAGTACTGGTGGGCGTGGCGGCACCAGCTGACGGCGCTGGCCGCGGCGGGCTTCCGGGCGGTCGCGCTGGACCTGCGCGGCATGGGCGGCTCGGACCGCACCCCGCGCGGCTACGACCCCGGCAACCTGGCGCTGGACGTCACCGGCGTGATCCGCTCGCTGGGCGAGCGGCAGGCGCACCTGGTGGGGCACGCCACCGGCGGCACGCTGGCCTGGGTGGCGGCGGTGATGCGCCCTTCGGTGATCCGCAGCCTGACGGTGGTCTCGGCGGCGCACCCGCGGCACCTGCGCCGGGCGCTGCTGACCGACCGCAAGCAGATCGCCGCGTTCGAGCACGTGCTGGGCTTCCAGCGGCCGTGGATTCCGGAGCGCCGGCTGGTCGCGGACGACGGGGCGCTGGTCGGCGCGTACCTGCGGGAGTGGACCGGGCCGAACATGCTGCCCGCGGAGGCGGTGGCGGCGTACCGCCGGGCGATCCAGGTGCCGAGCACCGCGCACTGCTCGATCGAGCCGTACCGCTGGCTGATGCGGTCGATGGCGCGGCCGGACGGCATCCAGTTCGCCCGCCGGATGAAGAAGCAGATCACCGCGCCGGTGCTGCACGTGCAGGGCGCCTCGGACCCGGTGCTGCTGTCGCGGACGGCGCTGGGGGCGGGCGAGTACGTGTCGGCGCCGTACCGGTGGCGGCTGCTGCCGGGGGTCGGGCACTTCCCGCACGAGGAGGTCCCGGAGGAGTTCACCGCGGAGCTGATCGAGTGGGTCCGCCGGCACGACGGGTCCTGAGCGGCGGCGGCCCAACCGGCCGCCGATCCGGCCCAGTTGGCGACGTTCATATGACAAGCGCATAGGCCAGTCGGCGGTCCCGGAGGCGGTTACTCCGGGCGGCCCAGGGGAATCCCTCCGGTATGACCTGGATGCCCGATCGAGAAGCCCAGCCGCGCCGAGGCCGCCGTGGCAGCAGCAGCTCGCAACAGCACGTCCCGCAGCCGGAGTGGCCCTACGAGTCCGCCGGGCGGACGCCACGCGGAGCGGGGTACCGGCTCGGCATTCCGAAGATCATCGGACGGCGCGCCCGCTGGGTCGGCGCCCGGCTCCGCCGGGAGGGGTGAGCCGCCCCGGAGCACCGCGAACGGCCGGGGCCGGCCCGGAGGGGTCCTCCGGGCCGGCCCCGGCCGTTGCGCGCGCTCAGCTCAGCACGGTCGGCGAGATCGTGGTCGACCAGAGCAGCAGCGCGAACGTCGCCAGCGTCATCACCGGGACGAGCACCTTGGTCTCCACCTTGTTGCCGGTGCGCTTGATCAGCACCACCTCGTAGCGCTCCTTGTGCGGCCACAGCAGCGGCGCGCCCTGCTTGGTCAGGCAGTCGCCGAGCAGGTGCGCCAGCGTGCCGAGGGCCACCGCGTACGGCAGCCAGCCCGGGGCGCTGGGCAGCCACTCGAGCATGCCGAAGGTGCCGAGCGCGGCCAGGCCCATCACGGTGATCCAGGACTGCGGCCCGTCGCCCGGCGGGTGCAGGTGCAGCGACTGGATCGCCATGGCGAGCAGGAAGAACGTCAGGCCGATGGTGAAGTTGCGGCCCAGGTAGGTGATGCCGGCCCAGCTGCCGCCGCCCATCAGTGCCACGAACAGCAGCGAGTGGGTGGCGTGCCGGTGGCCGCCGGAGATCAGCGCGACGAACCGGCACAGCAGCTTGGAGATCGGGCCGAGGAAGTTGGCGATGGTGCCGTCGTGGTGGTCCAGGTCCGGCAGGAGGGCGGCGCCCGCGCACAGCACGGTGCCCATCAGCACGTCGGCCGGCTGGAGGTGCATGTTCAGCACCGGCGGGAGGAACGGCGCGGTGGCCGCGAACAGCAGGGCGCCGCTGACCGCGTGCGAGTGACCCATCATGACGTGTGTCCGACCTCCCGTGGGCTCCCGTCCAAGGCGGCCCGGGATTGGGCCGATCGGGTGAGCTGGGCCGACGCTACCAGGAGCGGCGGACGGACCGTCAGAGTGGTTTCGGCCCCGGAGCGGTCACAGCGCGCAGCCCTCGGTGCTGACCTTTCCGCTGGCGGTGGCACCCTGCGTGACGTCGTCCTTCACCTCGGCGGCGGTCAGCACGTACCCGGTGTCGGAGCTGTCCAGCGACTTGGCGAACACCACCCCGTACACCTGGCCGTCCGGGGTGAGCAGCGGGCCGCCGCTGTTGCCCTGGCGGACCAGCGAGCGCACCGAGTAGACGTCCCGGACGACCTGGCCGCGGTGGTAGATGTCCGGGCCGTTGGCCTGGATGCGGCCGCGGATGCGGGCGGGCTGGACGTTGAACGAGCCGTTCTCGGGGAAGCCCGCGACGATCGCCGAGTCGTTGGAGCGGGCCTCGCCCGCGAAGGACAGCGGCGGGGCGTTCAGCTTCGGGACGTCCAGCACCGCGATGTCGCGCTGCCAGTCGTAGCGGACCACCGTCGCGTCGTACAGCTGGCCGGCGCCGCCGATCTGCACGGTCGGCTCGTCGACGCCGCCCACCACGTGGGCGTTGGTCATCACCCGGTGCGGGGCGAAGACGAAACCGGAGCCCTCCAGCGTCTTGCCGCAGGAGGTGGCGGTGCCCAGCACCTTCACCAGCGAGCCCCTGGCCCGCAGCACGCCCGGGCTGTCGGCCAGCGCCGGGTCGGGCGGCTCGACCTCGGTGATCGGCTCCTGCTCGAACGGGTTGAACACCTGCGGGAAGCCGTTGCGGGCCAGGTCCTGGCTGAGGTCGGAGAACCAGTTCGGGGCGTCGCTGGGCAGCGCCCGCTGCACCGTGCCCAGCACCTTCGAACTGCGCACCTGCTTGGAGACGGTGGGCAGCGAGGTGCCCGCCAGCGCCGAGCCGATCAGCCAGGCCACCAGCAGCATGGACAGCACGTTGACCAGCGCGCCGCCGACCGCGTCCAGGGTCTTCACCTCGGCCCGGCCGATCCGGCCGCGCAGCTTCCACCCGAAGTGCGTGGTGACCGCCTGCCCGACCGCGGCCAGCACGATCACCACCACCACGGCCACCACCGAGGCGGTGGTGCCCGGCGAGAGGTGGCGCAGCAGCAGCGGAAGCAGCTGGACGGCGACCAGTCCGCCACCCAGGAAGCCCAGCACCGACAGCGCGCCGACCACGAACCCCTGCCGATAGCCGGAGACGGCGAAGCCGAGCGCGGCGGCGATCAACAGCAGATCCAGGACGTTCACCCGAATACCCTCCCACGTCCCGCCGGGCGGGGGACACCGGTCCCCGGCCGTCGCCCGATCGGGTCAGTCCGGCGGGCAGCGCGGCCGGAACGGTTGGGACCGTCTGACCATCCGACCTTCCGCGCAGCCGACCAGGGAACAGGGAGCCGAACCATGGAACGACCCAGCTGGGACGTGCCGGTCGTGGACCGCACCGAGTTCCAGCCCGCCCTGGACGTCCCGCCCCCCGGGGCGCAGAACCGGCTCACCGTGCTGCTGCGCCTGCTGCTGCTGGTCCCGCAGTACGTGGTGCTGTGGCTGCTGTCGATCGTCGCCTTCGTGGTGGTGGTGATCGGCTGGTTCGGCGCGCTGTTCGCCGGGCGGCTGCCGCGGTTCGCCGTCGGCTGGCTGAGCGGGTACCTGGCGTACGACACCCGGGTCTACGCCTCGACGCTGCTGATCACCGACCGCTACCCGCCGTTCCGGTTCGACGCCCCCGACTACCCGGTCCGGATCGAACTGCGGGCCGGCGGGCCGCTGAACCGGCTCGCGGTGTTCTTCCGTCTGCTGCTGGCGATCCCCGCCGGGATCGTCCAGGGGCTGCTGCAGAGCGGCTGGTGGGCGGTGTCCTTCATCAGCTGGCTGGTGGTGCTGGTGCTCGGGCGGATGCCGCGGGCGCTGTTCGAGGCCACCGCCGCGGTGCTGCGCTACCGGATGCGGTTCGAGGCGTACCTGATGATGCTCACCGCGGCCTACCCCAAGGCCGTGTTCGGCGACCCGGCCGACTCCGAGCCGGTGCGCTCCGCGACCCGGCCGCTGGTGCTGACCGGGGCCGCGAAGGCGCTGCTGGTGATCTACCTGGTGCTCGGGGTGATCGGGTCGGCGGCGAGCTCGGTGACCACCGACTGGGACTCCTACGAGGACGACGGGGGCACGGTGTCGACCATGGCGCCGCTGCCGCGCTGAGGGGCGCTGCCCGGGGGACCGCCCTTCAGGGGTCCTGGCGCGGCCGGGACCTCAGGGGTCCTGGTGCGGCCGGGACCTCAGGGGTCCTGGCGCGGCCGGGACAGCGCCACGGCCTCGGCGGAGAGCTCCACGGTGCGCTGGGTGTCCCAGGGGCGCTCCAGGCCGCTGAAGTGCAGCACCCGGTCGATCACGCCCGCGGTGAACCCCCACACCAGGCGGCCGGCCACCTGGAAGGCGGGCCCGGTGAAGCCGGACGGGTGCCGCAGCCGGGCCCGGTTGGCCGGGTCGGTCAGCTCGGCCAGCGGCACCCGGAACACCGCGCCGGTCTCCGCCGGGTCGACCACCGCGACCGGCGACTCCTCCCGCCACCAGCCCAGCACCGGCGTCACCACGAAGCCGCTGACCGGGATGTACAGCGCGGGCAGCCGGGCGAACAGCTGCACGCCCGACGCGTCCAGGCCGGTCTCCTCGACGGCCTCGCGCAGCGCCGCCGCGAGCGGGCCGCCGCCCGCCGGGTCGCCGTCCTCCGGGTCCAGCGCGCCGCCCGGGAAGGACGGCTGCCCGGCGTGCGAGCGCAGGCTGCGGGCCCGCTCGATCAGCAGCAGGTCCGGCCCGGCCGAGCCCTCGCCGAACAGCATCAGCACCGCCGACGGGCGACCGCCCTCGGCGGGCGGCAGGAACCGGCTCAACTGCTCGGGCGCCGCCCGCTCGGCGGCCTCCCGCACCGGCAGCAGCCAGGCCGGCAGGCCGTCGCGGACCAGCGCGGGCGGGGTCGGGAAGGTCGTCATGCCCGCCCCCGCGCGGCCGGCCGGGCCTCGGGGTCGGTGTCCGGCAGCGGACGGCCGGCGGCGACCTCGGCGCGGGCCGCGGCCTCGCCCGGGAAGTCCGCCGGGGGGCGCAGGCGCTGGCCGGGCTGACCGGCCAACTCGTACTTGAGCAGCTTGCGGGCCCGCTCCGGGTCGGTCTCCCCGATCCCGTACGACGGGCACAGCGGCGCGATCGGGCACGCCCCGCAGGCGGGCTTGCGGGCGTGGCAGATCCGGCGGCCGTGGAACACCACCCGGTGCGAGAGCATCGTCCACTCCGACTTCGGGAAGATCGCCATCACGTCGGCCTCGACCTTCTCCGGGTCCTCCTCGGCCGTCCAGCCGAAGCGGCGGGCCAGCCGCCCGAAGTGGGTGTCGACGGTGATGCCGGCCCCGCCGAACGCGTTCCCGATCACCACGTTGGCGGTCTTGCGGCCCACGCCCGGCAGCGTGACCAGGTCCTCCAGCGCGCGCGGCACCTCGCCGTCGAAGCGGTCGCGCAGCGCGATCGACAGGCCGATCAGCGACTTCGCCTTGGCCCGGAAGAACCCCGTCGGCCGGACGATCTCCTCCAGTTCCTCGGGGACCGCCGCCGCGAGGTCCTCCGGCGTCGGGTACTTCGCGAACAGCGTCGGGGTGGTCTGGTTCACCCGCAGGTCGGTGGTCTGCGCCGACAGCACGGTCGCCACCAGCAACTGGAACGGCCCGTCGAAGTCCAACTCCGGGTGCGCGTACGGGTACAGCTCCGCCAGCTCACGGTTGATCCTCCGGGCCCTGCGCACCATCCCGAGGTGCGTCTCGGGCTTCTTCCGCGGGGCCTTCGCGGCCTTGCTCTCTGCCATGCACGAAGGCTACGCCGAAGCGGCCGGGCCACGGCCGGGAATCGGCCGCGCCCGGCCGCGGAGGGGGCAATGTTTGCTCTGGATACCCCCCAGGGGTATAACTGGGGGCATGAAGCCGATACCCCCCATGGGTATCGGAGGACCACACCGGAGGTTTCCGTGTCCTGCTGCTCCAGCGAAGGCACCTGTTCGACCACCGCGACCGCGCCGGTCGCCGTCACCACCGTGTTCACCGTCGCCGGGATGAGCTGCGGCCACTGCGAGCGGGCCGTCGGCGCGGCGGTCGGCGCACTGGTGGGGGTCCGGGGCGTGCGGGTCGACGTGGCGGGCGGGGTGGTGAGTGTCGACTGGGACGGCGAACCGGACGAGGCGGCGGTGGGCGCCGCGATCGACGAGGCCGGTTACGAACTGACCGGCCGGGTCTGAGCGACCGGCCGCGAGAGCCCGGCTCCGGCCGGGGAGAGAACACGAGGAGCCCTGATGACCACCCAGACAGCACCCGCCTCCACCCAGGTGGAACTCCGCATCGGCGGCATGACGTGCGCGTCCTGCGCCGCGCGGATCGAGAAGAAGCTCAACCGGATCGACGGCGTGCAGGCCAGCGTCAACTACGCGACCGAGAAGGCGCGGGTGGACTTCGCGGGGCCCGTGGAAGTCGCCGACCTGATCGCCGCCGTCGAGGCCACCGGCTACACCGCCGCGCTCCCCGAGCCCCCGGCGGCGGCCGGCGACGGCGGTGAGCGGGCCGACGAACTGACGCCGCTGCGACAGCGGTTGGTCACGGCCGTCGTGCTGGCGGTGCCGGTGATCGCGATGGCGATGGTGCCCGCGTGGCAGTTCGACGACTGGCAGTGGCTGTCGCTGACCCTGGCCGCGCCGGTGGTGACGTACGCCGCCTGGCCGTTCCACCGGGCCGCCTGGACCAACGCCCGACACGGCGCCGCGACCATGGACACCCTGGTCTCGATCGGCACCGGCGCCGCGTTCCTGTGGTCGGTGTGGGCACTGTTCCTCGGGGACGCGGGCATGGCCGGGATGCGGCACGGCTTCGAGTTCACCGTCGCCCGCTCGGACGGCGCGTCGAACATCTACCTGGAGGCGGCGGCCGGCGTCACCGCGTTCGTCCTGGCCGGACGCTACTTCGAGGCCCGGTCGAAGCGGACCGCGGGCGCCGCGCTGAAGGCGCTGCTGGAGCTGGGTGCGAAGGACGTGGTGGTGCTGCGTGGGGGCCGGGAGGTCCGCGTCCCGGTCGGGCAACTCGCCGTCGGGGACCGCTTCGTGGTGCGCCCCGGCGAGAAGATCGCCACCGACGGCACCGTGATCGAGGGCAGCTCCGCCGTGGACGCCTCCATGCTCACCGGCGAATCCGTGCCCCTCGAGGTCACCGTCGGGGACACCGTCACCGGCGCCACCGTCAACGCGGGCGGCCGACTGGTCGTACAGGCCACCCGCATCGGCGCCGACACCCAACTGGCCCGAACGGCCAGACTCGTCGAGGACGCCCAGAACGGCAAAGCCGCCGCCCAACGCCTGGCCGACCGGATCTCCGCCGTCTTCGTACCCGCCGTCATCGTCCTGGCACTGGCCACCCTGGTCGGCTGGCTCCTGGCCTCCGACAACCCCACCCAGGCGTTCACCGCCGCCGTCGCGGTCCTGATCATCGCCTGCCCCTGCGCCCTGGGCCTGGCCACCCCCACCGCCCTCCTCGTCGGCACCGGACGCGGCGCCCAACTCGGCATCCTCATCAAAGGCCCCGAAGTCCTGGAGAACACCCGCAAAGCCGACACCGTCGTCCTCGACAAGACCGGCACCGTCACCACCGGACAGATGACCCTCCTCACCCTCCACACCACCGAAGACACCACCGAGGACCAGGCACTACGACTGGCCGGCGCCCTGGAACACGCCTCCGAACACCCCATCGCCCGCGCCATCGCCACCGCCGCCCGAGAGCGGTTCGGTGAGCTGCCCGCCGTCGAGGACTTCCAGAACCTCCCCGGCCTGGGCGTGCGGGGCACCGTCGAGGGACACGCGGTGACCGCCGGACGCGCCACCCTCCTCGACACCCCCCTGCCACCCGCCCTCGCCACCGCCAAAACCACCGCCGAACAAGCCGGACGAACCGCCATCACCCTCGCCTGGGACGGCACACCCCACGCCCTGCTGGAAGTCGCCGACGCCGTCAAACCCACCAGCGCCGAAGCCGTCACCCGACTACGCGCCCTGGGCCTACGCCCCATCCTGCTCACCGGCGACAACCAGACCACCGCCGAAGCCGTCGCCGCCCAGATCGGCATCCCCGCCCACGACGTCCACGCCGACGTCCTCCCCCAGGACAAAGCCGCCACCATCCGACACCTCCAACACCAAGGCCACACCGTCGCCATGATCGGCGACGGCGTCAACGACGCCGCCGCCCTCGCCCAAGCCGACCTCGGACTCGCCCTCGGCACCGGCACCGACGCCGCCATCCAAGCCGCCGACCTCACCCTCGTCCACGGCGACCTACGCACCGCCGCCGACGCCATCCGCCTCGCCCGCCACACCCTCACCACCATCAAAGGCAACCTCTTCTGGGCCTTCGCCTACAACACCGCCGCCCTCCCCCTCGCCGCCACCGGCCTCCTCAACCCCATGATCGCCGGAGCCGCCATGGCAAGCTCCTCCCTGTTCGTCATCGCCAACAGCCTGCGACTACGCAAGTTCCGAGCAGCCTGACGGGGCCGGAGCCGATCAGTTTCCGAGAAGCCCCGGCGGCCGTCCCGTCCCTACGATCGAGAGCGACGGAGAACGGGAAACGGGAGGACCGGCCATGGCGGAGAAGCACGAGGGTTTCACGGCGGACGAGCGCGCGGCGATGAAGGAGCGCGCCAAGGAGCTGAAGGCGGAGTCCAAGCGGGCGTCGGCGGCGGCGAAGGCGGCCGAGGCGGAGAAGGACCTGCTGGAGAAGATCGAGGAGATGCCGGAGGCGGACCGGGTGCTCGCCCGGCGCTTCCACCGGATCGTCACCGAGGTCGCGCCGCAGCTGGCTCCGAAGACCTGGTACGGCATGCCCGCGTACAACAACGCGGACGGCAAGCCGGTGTGCTTCTTCCAGAGCGCCGCCAAGTTCAAGTCTCGCTACGCGATGATCGGCTTCAGCGACAACGCCAAGCTGGACGACGGCGCGATGTGGCCGACCTACTTCGCGATCGCCGAGCTGGGCGAGGCGGAGGCGGCCCGGATCGGCGAGCTGGTCGAGCGCGCGGCCTCCTGACCGACCGGCGACGGCGGCGCCGTGGCGCGGGCCCGTCCCGCTACCCCTGGTACGCGCGCAGGGTGCGCAGGGCGGCCAGGGTGACGCCCGGGCGGGCCTCGTTCTCGGTGGCGGCGGACCAGCGGGCCCAGGTGATCGGCCAGCCGCCGTCGGGGAGTTGGGCCGCGGCGAGGTGGTCGAGGCCGCGTTCGGTCTCGGCGTCGGTGAACCAGGCCCGGGCCAGGCTGTCCGGGGTGGGCGCGTAGTCGTGCGGGAGGTGGAACTCGCCGGGCGCGTAGCCGGGGGCGAGCCGGACCTGCTCGGGGCGGTCCGGGTCGAGCAGGACCAGCCGCTGCCGGCGCACCGACTCGCCCAGCCGGGCGGCCTGTTCGGCGGCCCAGGCGCGGTCCGGGGCGGCGTCCAGGAAGCCGACGGCGGTGATCACCTCGTACGGGTGGGTGCGGTCGATCGCCTCGATCGCGCGGCGGCAGAAGTCCGCCGCGCCGGTCAGCCAGGGGTGGCGCAGCCCGGCCCGGAGCAGCGGGGCGGCGATCTGGCCGGTGGCGAGCAGGTCGGCGGGCGGGTCGTCGGCGACCGGCAGGAAGGGCGGGTGCGGGTAGCGGCGCAGGCTGGGCAGGACCGCCGGGACGCCGCCGTCCGGGGTGGTCGACGCGGCGGCCCAGTCGCAGAGTTCGGTGCCGCGCGGGCCGGCCAGGGCGTCCGCCTCGGCGAGGACCCGGGCCGCCGCGCCGGCGGCCAGCGGCTGGGCGGCGGGCCCGCGGACGTCGGGTTCCAGCCCGTACGCCCAGCCGCCGCCGGGGGCGCGGTAGGCGTCCAGGGCGGCGAGGACGCCCGCCGGGTCGGGGGCGTCGCCGAACAGGTGGGCGAAGCGCCGCTGTTCGAGGACCCGGCCGGCCGTCCACAGGTAGCCGGCCGCCCGGTCGATCGTGCCGTCGTCGATGCGTGCCATGGACCGACCGTACGGGGCGGGAGGAACTTCGGCGCGGACCGATGAGTTCCGCCGGTGCGCCCCGTCCGTCCCTGTGACGGCAGCACGCAGCGTGCGGCGCGGCGAGCGCGGCACGCGGAACGGACGGAGCGACGAGATGAGCGTCAAGGGACCGGCCAGCTACTTCCCCTCCATCGAGCAGAAGTACGGGCGTCCGATCGCCGAGTGGCAGCGGTTGATCACCGACTCGCCGCTCACCAGGCACATGGAACTGGTGGCCTGGCTGAAGACCGAGTACGGGCTGGGCCACGGCCACGCCAACGCGCTGGTCGCGCACACCCTCGCCACCGCGGGCGATGAGCGGTGAGCACCCGGCGGGGAGGCGGCACGACCGCGTACGTGGCCTCCGCCGACGGCACCCGGATCGCCCACCGGGCCGTGGGGGACGGCCCGGCCGTGGTCGTCGTGGGCGGGGCGCCGGGGCCGCTGGTGGCCGAGTTCATCGCCCGGGGCTGAGACCGGGGGCGGGGGCCGAGGCAGCGAACTGCGCGCAGAAAGCCGGAGTCGAGGCGGGTCCGGGGCCGGGGTGGGGCGCGAGTCGGCGGGGCGGCCACCGGCTCCGGGAAGTCCTCGGGACCGTCCCCGCGCGGCGGGGCGGGCGCCGCCCGGGGCGGGTCCGAAAGGCGCTGTGACGGTTTCCCCGCCCCTGCTACGGTCGGGGCGAATCCACCCGCTCCACCCGCTCCACCCGTCGCAACCCCCGCAACCAGAGGAGAACCGACTCCGATGCATGATGCCCGCGTCCTGATCGACCTGGGGGACGAAGCCGTCCGGCTCCTGGCACGTCGCGGCTACCGGCTCGACCTGTCCGCGCTGGAGGCGCTGCAGTCCCGCCGCAACAGCGGCATCCAGGCCGGTGACGAGTTGCGGGCCCGCTCGAAGCAGGTCGCCCAGGAGGTGCAGCGCACCGCGAAGCAGGGCGGGGACGTCACCGGGCTGAAGGAGACCGCCCGCGCGCTGAAGGAGCAGGTGCAGCAGAACGAGGCGGAGCTGGAGCAGGTCCAGCAGGAGCTGACCGACCTGCTGCTGACCGTCCCCAACCTGCCCGACGACGAGGCCCCCGACGGCTTCTCCGACGAGGACGCCCGCGAGCTGCGCCGGGTCGGCGAGCCGCAGCGCTTCGACTTCGCGCCCAAGGACCACGTCGACCTCGGCGAGGCCATGGGCATCATGGACTTCGGCCGGGCCACCAAGCTGTCCGGCTCGCGCTTCAGCGTGCTGCGCGGGGCCGGTGCCGCCCTGGAGCGGGCGATCGTCGCCCTGCTGCTGGACGTGCACACCCGCCGGCACGGGTACGTCGAGCACTCGGTGCCGTACCTGGTCAACCGGCGCACCATGACCGGCACCGGGCAGCTGCCGAAGTTCGAGGAGGACCTGTTCCGGACCGGCGTCGCGGACCGGGACCTGTTCCTGATCCCGACCGCCGAGGTCCCGCTGACCAACCTGTACGCGGACGAGATCGTCCCGCCGGCCGAACTGCCGCTGGCGCTCACCGCGCACACCCCGTGCTTCCGCTCGGAGGCCGGCTCGTACGGGCGCGACACCCGCGGGCTGATCCGGCTGCACCAGTTCTCGAAGGTGGAGATGGTGCGGATCTGCGCCGCCGAGCAGGCGCGGGAGCAGATGCTGCTGATGGTCTCGCACGCCGAGTCCTGCCTCCAGGAGCTCGAACTCTCCTACCGCGTCGTCACGTTGGCGGCCGGGGACACCGGTTTCTCGGCGCGCCTGACGTACGACCTGGAGGTGTGGCTGCCCAGCCAGGACACCTACCGGGAGATCTCCTCGGTGTCGGACTTCGGCACCTTCCAGGGCCGCCGGGCCGGCATCCGCACCCGGGACGAGAAGGGCAAGCCGACGCCGGCCGCCACCGTCAACGGCTCGGGCCTGCCGCTGGGCCGGACCATCGCGGCGGTGCTGGAGCAGCACCAGCAGGCCGACGGCTCGGTGCTGCTGCCGAAGGCGCTGCGCCCCTACCTGGGCTTCGCCCGGATCGCGGCCGACGGCACGCCCGTCGAGGAGTAGCAGCACCACGGGGAACGGGGGCACGGGTGGCGCGCGGCGGACTGCCGCGCGCCACCCGTGCGTTCGGGCCCGGCCGCGCGTCCGGGCTCACCCGTGCGGCGTCCGGCGGGTGCTGCCCAGGGATGCGGCGCGCCGGGCGGGGTAGCTGACGTGACGTTACCGTCGGTGGCATGGGAGAGGCGGCGAAGGTGGCGGGGCAGGCGAAGGCGGTGTGGCTGGCGCGGGCGGGGATCGGGTGCGGGCTGGCGGCGGTGCTGCTGCTGGCCGCCGGGGCCGGGCTGCGCGGGGCGCTGGTGGTGGCGGTCGGGGTGGTCGCGCTGGCGCTGATGGCGGTCGGGGTGTGGTGGGCGCTGTCGCGGCGCGGGCCGCTGCGCTGGCTGGGGGTGCTGCTGGCGGTGGCGGCCCCGGTGGGCGCGGTGCTGCTGGTGGTGCTGACCGTGGGCGGCGGCAGCTGGCCGTGGGTGCTGGGCGCGGTGGCGCTGTGGGCGGTGGGCCTGCTGCTGTCCCGGGCGGCGCTGCGCTCGGCCCGGCACACGAGGGAGATGCCGGAGCGGGAGGTCGAGCCGCCGCGCAGGCCGGTGCTGATCATGAACCCGAAGTCCGGCGGCGGGAAGGTGGCGGAGTTCCACCTCGCGGAGCGGGCCCGGGAGCTGGGCGCGGAGGTCGTCCTGCTGGACCCGGAGGACCACCAGGACGTCACCGAGCTGGCCGAACGGGCCGTCGCGGACGGCGCCGACCTGCTGGGCGTGGCGGGCGGTGACGGCACCCAGGCGCTGGTCGCGCAGGTCGCGGCCCGGCACGGGCTGCCGTTCCTGGTGATCTCCGCGGGCACCCGCAACCACTTCGCGCTGGACCTCGGCCTGGACCGCGACGATCCGGCGCGCTGCCTGGACGCGCTGACCGACGGCGTGGAGCTGCGGGTCGACCTCGGCGAGGTCGCGGGCCGGGCCTTCGTCAACAACGTCTCGTTCGGCACCTACGCGGAGATCGTGCAGAACCCCGAGTACCGGGACGCGAAGGCCGCCACCGTCCTGGCGATGCTGCCGGACCTGCTGGTCGGCTACACGGGCGCGAAGCTCGCCGCCGAGGCCGGCGGACAGCGGCTGGAGCGCCCGCAGGCCGTCCTGGTCAGCAACAACCCGTACGACGCGGGCAACCTGATCGACCCCGGGCGGCGCTCCCGGATGGACCGGGGCGCGCTGGGCGTGCTCGGCGTCAAGGTGGACGGCGCGGCCCAGGCCGCCGACCTGGCGCTGCGCGGTACGAACGCGGAGGGGGTGACGGTGCTGGTCGGCCGCGAGGTGCGGGTGACCGCGGACGTGCCGACCATCCCCGTCGCGGTGGACGGCGAGGCCCTGGAACTGGAGGTGCCGGTGCGCTGCGTGATCCGCCCCGGTGCGCTGCGGGTCCGGGTGCCGCGCGACCGGCCGGGCACGGCAGTCCCGGTACCGGCCTTGAAATGGAGCCGGCTGGCGCACCTGGCGTCGGGCCGGACGGATGCGAACGGTGGTGTGCAGTGAAGGCGTTGACGCGGTGGGTGCTGGCGGGACAGCGCGTGGTGGCGGACTTCTCGGCGGTGGACGAGGCGGTGTACGTCGCGGTGGCGGCGACCCCGACACCGACCCTGGACGAGCGGCTGCGGCAGCTGTCCACGGCGGCGAACCACTCCAAGATCTCGATCGCGGTGGCCTGCGGGATGGCCCTGGTGCCGGGGCGCCCGCGCCGGGCCGCGCTGGTCGGCCTCGGCTCGGTGGCGGCGGCCTCGGCGGCGGCGAACCTGCTCGGCAAGTCGCTGGCCCGGCGGCCGCGGCCCGACCGGGTCCGCGGGAAGGTCCCGGAGGCCCGGCACGTGCCGATGCCGGAGTCGGCGTCCTTCCCGTCCGGGCACACCGCCTCCGCGTTCGCCTTCGCCACCGGGGTCTCCTCCCAACTGCCCTGGGCGGCGGCGCCGCTCGGCCTGCTCGCCGCGACGGTCGGCTACTCCCGGGTGCACACGGGCGTCCACTACCCGGGCGACGTGATCGCGGGCGCCCTGTTGGGTACCGTCGCGGGCAGCGTGGTCGCGGGCCTGGACGGGTGGGTCCCGGGGGCGTTCCGGCCCCGCGGGCAGGCGCAACCGCGCGGGTAGACGCAGCCGCGCGGGTAAACGCGTCGCGGCCCGCCGCCCGGTCAGCGGACCGCCCCGGGTCAGCGGGCCGCGGGGAGGGTGAGCAGCACGGTGGTGCCGCCGCCCGGGGTGTCCTCCAGGTCGAGGGTGCCGCCCATCGCCTCGGCGAGGCCCCGGGAGAGGGCCAGACCGAGGCCGGTGCCGGCGGTGTTGTCGGTGTCGCCCAGGCGCTGGAAGGGCAGGAAGACCCGGTCGCGGTCGGCCGGGGGATGCCGGGTCCGCGGTCGACCACCCGGATCTCGACCTGGTCGGCGTGGCTGGAGGCGGCGACCAGGACGGGGACGCCCGGCGGGGTGTGGCGCAGGGCGTTGGCGATGACGTTGCCGAGGACGCGGGCGAGCAGCGGCGGGTCGGCGAGGACCGGTGGGACGCCGTCGGTGGCGGCGGTGACCGGGGCGGGGGCGCCGGGGACGGCGAGCGCGTCGAGGGCGGCGGGCAGGACCTCGTCCAGGCGGGTGGGGCGCAGGTGCGCGGTGAGGGCGCCGGCCCGGAGCCGGCTGAGGTCGAGCAGGTCGTCGACCAGGCGGGCGAGCCGGTGCAGGGACTCGTCGGCGAGGTCCAGCAGTTCGGCCCGGTCCGCCGGGGAGAAGTCGACGTCGGGGCTGCGCAGCGAGCCGACCGAGGCGAGGGCGGCGGCCAGCGGGGTGCGCAGGTCGTGGCCGACGGCGGTGAGCAGGGCGGTGCGCATCCGGTCGGCGGCGCGGATCGGTTCGAGTTCGGCGGCGGCGGTGGCCAGCCGGTCGCGTTCGAGGGCGGCGGCGAGGTGGGCGCCGAACGCGGCGAGGACGCGCTGGTCGGTGTCGGGCAGCCGGCGCCCGGTGAGGACCAGCACGGCGTCCGCGCCGACGCCGAACTCGCTGGCCTCCGCGGCGGTGGCGGGAGCCGCAGCGGTGGCGGGAGCCGCGGTGTCGGGAGCCGCGGTGCCGTCGGCCGCGGTGCCGTCGGCGCGGGCGAGGACCTCGCCGGTGGCGCGGTCGAGCAGGGCGGCGGAGTCCAGGCCGAACGAGGTGCGGGTGCGTTCCAGCAGGTCGGGGACGGCGTCGGTGCCGCGCAGCACGGAGCCGGCCAGGGTGGAGAGCGTCTCGGCCTCGGCGGTGGCGCGGGCCGCCCGGGCGGTCTGCCGTCCGGCGTGGTCGACCACGGTGGAGACGCAGAGCGCGACGGCGGCGAACACGGCGAGTGCGATGAGGTTGTTGGCCTCGCCGATGGTGAAGGTGTGCACCGGCGGGATGAAGTAGTAGTTCAGCAGCAGCGCGGCGGTCAGCGAGGCCAGCAGCGCGGAGAGCGCGCCGCCGAGCAGCGCGACGGCTACCACGCCGAGTTGGAGGGCCAGCGCGTCGGTGGTGAGGTTCAGCGCGGTGTGCGCCCGGGCGAGCCCGGCGGTCAGCAGCGCGGGCACGGCGAGCCCGGCGGCGTACCCGGTGAGGGTGCGGCGGCGGGAGTGGCGGCGGCCCAGCGCGGGCAGCCGGCCGCGGCCGGTGAAGGCGTGGGTGACCAGGTGGACGTCGATGTCGGCGGAGCGGGCGACGGTGGTCTCGCCGATGCCGGGGCCGGTGAGGAAGCGGGCGGTCCGGCCGCGCCGGCTGGTGCCGAGGACGAGCTGGGTGGCGTCCCGGGCCCGGGCGAAGGCCAGCAGCGCCGCGGGGATGTCGTCGCCGACCACCACGTGGTAGCTGCCGCCGAGGGACTCCACCAGCTGCCGCTGCTCGGCGAGCCGGGCCGGGGAGGCGCCGGCCAGGCCGTCGCTGCGGGTGACGTGCACGGCGAGCAGGTCGCCGCCCGCGGCCCGGTCCGCGATCCGGGCGGCGCGGCGGATCAGGGTGACGCCCTCGGGGCCGCCGGTGAGCGCGGCCACGATCCGTTCGCGGGTCTCCCAGACCCGGTCGATGCGGTGGGCGGCGCGGTAGTCGCGCAGTCCCTCGTCGACCCGGTCGGCCAGCCAGAGCAGGGCGAGTTCGCGCAGCGCGGTCAGGTTGCCGACCCGGAAGTAGTGGGCGAGCGCCGCGTCGACCTGCTCGGCCCGGTACACGTTGCCGTGGGCGAGGCGGCGGCGCAGGGCCTGCGGGGCCATGTCGACCAGTTCGATCTGGTCGGCGCGGCGCACCACCGCGTCGGGGACGGTCTCGCGCTGCGGGACGCCGGTGATCCGCTGGACGACGTCGTTGAGCGACTCCAGGTGCTGGATGTTGACGGTGGTGACCACGTCGATGCCCGCCGCGAGCAGTTCCTCGACGTCCTGCCAGCGCTTGGCGTGCCGCCCGCCGGGGACGTTGGTGTGGGCGAGCTCGTCGACGAGGGCGAGTTCGGGGCGGCGGGCCAGCAGCGCGTCCAGGTCGAGTTCGGCGAACTCGGCGCCGCGGTGGCGCCGCACGGCGGGCGGGAGCCGTTCCAGGCCGTCGAGCAGGCGGGCGGTGCGCGGGCGGTCGTGGGTGTCCAGCCAGCCGACCACCACGTCGGTGCCGCGCTCCCGGCGGCGGTGCGCCTCGTCCAGCATCCGGTAGGTCTTGCCGACGCCGGGGGCGGCGCCGAGGTAGACCCGCAGCCGGCCGCGCCGGCGGCCCTCGGGGTGCGGCCCGGGGTCAGCGGTCATGGCGGCTCCTCTCGGCGGCGGGGGGTCGATGGCGGTCGGCGGGGACGCGGCGGGCCGGCCCGGACGGGGGAGCGTCCGGGCCGACCGGTCCAAGAGACTGACGGTTCGTCACTTGACGGCGGCGACCGCCTGGTTGAGCCGGAGGACGTTGACGCCGGGCTGGCCGAGGAAGCCGAGCGAGCGGCCGTCGGTGCACTCGCCGATCAGCTTCCGCAGGGTGTCGGCGGGGACGCCGCGGGCGGCGGCGACCCGGTCGACCTGCTCCTCGGCGTAGGCGACCGAGATATGCGGGTCGAGCCCGGAGCCGGAGGCGGTCAGCGCGTCCGGCGGGACGGTGGCCGGGTCGACGCCGTCGAAGGCGGCGACGGCGGCCCGGCGCTCCTGGACGGCCTTCAGCAGGTCGGCGCTGTTCGGGCCGAGGTTGGACGCGCCGGAGGCGGCCGGGTCGTAGCCGCCGGCGGACGGGCGGGGCTGGAACCACTTCGGGTCCGGCCGGGCCGGGTCGTCCTCGCCCGCCTTCGGCAGGTCGAAGGACTGGCCGAGCAGGCTGGAGCCGACCGGTCTGCCGTCGGACTCGACGATCGAGCCGTTCGCCTTTGCCTGGAAGGCGAGTTGGCTGATGCCGGTGACCAGCAGGGGGTAGGCGAGGCCGAGGATCACGGTCATCACCAGCAGCATCCGCAGTGCGGTGAGGTGGGTGCGCACGATGGTGGGCATGGGTCTGGCCTCTCTCAGCTCAGGCCGGGGATGAACCGGACGATCAGGTCGATCGCCTTGATGCCGACGAAGGGGACGACCAGGCCGCCGATCCCGTAGATCCCGATGTTCCGGGACAGCAGTGAACTCGCGCCGCTGGGGCGGTACGTGACGCCGCGCAGGGCGAGCGGGATCAGGCCGACGATGACCAGGGCGTTGAACACCACCGCCGAGGTGATCGCGGACTGCGGGCTGTGCAGGCCCATGACGTTGAGGCGGCTCAGGCCCGGGTAGACCCCGGCGAACATCGCCGGGATGATCGCGAAGTACTTGGCCACGTCGTTGGCGATCGAGAAGGTCGTCAACGCGCCCCGGGTGATCAGCAGTTGCTTGCCGATCTCGACGATCTCGATCAGCTTGGTGGGGTTGGAGTCGAGGTCCACCATGTTGCCGGCCTCCTTGGCCGCCATGGTGCCGGTGTTCATCGCCACGCCGACGTCGGCCTGGGCGAGCGCCGGGGCGTCGTTGGTGCCGTCGCCGGTCATCGCGACCAGCTTGCCGCCCTCCTGCTCCGCGCGGATCAGGGCCAGCTTGTCCTCGGGCGTGGCCTCGGCGAGGAAGTCGTCCACGCCCGCCTCCTCGGCGATGGCCCGGGCGGTCAGCGGGTTGTCGCCGGTGATCATCACGGTCCTGATGCCCATCCGGCGGAGCTCCTCGAAGCGCTCCCGCATGCCTTCCTTGACCACGTCCTTGAGGTGGATCACGCCGAGCACCCGGGCGGGGGCGGCGCCGGACCTGGTGGCGACGACGAGCGGGGTGCCGCCCGCCGAGGCGATCGCGTCGACCAGCGCGGAGACCTCGGAGCCGACGCCGCCGCCGTTCTCGCGCACCCAGTGGGACACCGCGCCCGCCGCGCCCTTGCGGACCTGGTGGACGCCGTCGGCCTCGGCCAGGTCGACGCCCGACATCCGGGTCCGCGCGGTGAACGGCACCCAGGTGGCGTGCGTCAACTCGCCCTGGGCGCGGGCCCGCAGGCCGTGCGCCGTCTTGGCGAGCACCACGATCGAGCGGCCCTCGGGGGTCTCGTCGGCGAGCGAGGACAGCTGGGCGGCGTCCGCCAGCTCCTCGACCGTCACGCCGGGCGCGGGCCGGAACTCGGCGGCCTGCCGGTTGCCGAGCGTGATGGTGCCGGTCTTGTCCAGCAGCAGCGTGTTGACGTCGCCCGCGGCCTCCACGGCCCGGCCCGACATGGCGAGCACGTTGCGCTGCACCAGGCGGTCCATGCCCGCGATGCCGATCGCCGAGAGCAGCGCGCCGATGGTGGTCGGGATCAGCGCCACGATCAGCGCCACCAGCACGATGGTCGGCTGCGGGGCCCCGGCGTAGGCGGCCATCGGCTGGAGGGTGACCACCGCGATCAGGAAGACGACGGTCAGCGAGGCCAGCAGGATGTTCAGCGCGATCTCGTTCGGCGTCTTCTGCCGGGACGCGCCCTCCACCAGGGCGATCATCCGGTCGATGAAGGTCTTGCCCGGCTCGGCGGAGATCCGCACCACGATCCGGTCGGACAGCACCCGGGTGCCGCCGGTCACCGCGCTGCGGTCGCCGCCGGACTCTCGGATCACCGGCGCGGACTCGCCGGTGATCGCCGACTCGTCCACGGACGCGACGCCCTCCACCACGTCGCCGTCGCCCGGGATGACCTGCCCGGCCTCGACCACCACGTGGTCACCCAACTTCAGTGCGGTGCCCGGGACTTCCTCCTCGGCCCGGACGGCGGGCCAGTCGGTGAGCCGACGCGCCACGGTGCCGGACTTGGCGCGGCGCAGCGTGTCGGCCTGCGCCTTGCCGCGGCCCTCGGCGACCGCCTCCGCCAGGTTGGCGAAGACCGTGGTCAGCCAGAGCCAGCCGGTGATCGCCCAGCCGAAGACGGACGGGTCGGCGATCGCGGCGACGGTGGTGACCACCGAGCCGACCTCGACCACGAACATCACCGGGTTCTTCACCATCACCCGGGGGTCGAGCTTGCGCACCGCGTCGGGCAGCGCGGCGAGCAGCTGTTTCGGATCGAGCAGGCCGGCCGCGGCCCGGTGCGGGGCGGGTTCAACAGTGCTGGTGGACATCAGTGGAGACCTTCTGCGATCGGCCCGAGGGCCAGGGCCGGGAAGTAGGTGAGGCCGACGACGATCAGGATCACGCCCGACAGCAGGCCGACGAACAGCGGCTTGTGCGTGGGCAGCGTGCCCGCACTCGCCGGGACGGGCCGCTGCCTGGCCAGCGAACCGGCCAGCGCGAGGACGAACACCACCGGCAGGAACCGGCCGAACACCATCGCCAGGCCCAGCGCCGTGTCGTACCAGGTGGTGTTCACCGTGATGCCCGCGAACGCCGAACCGTTGTTGTTCGCGGCCGAGGTGAACGCGTACAGCACCTCGGAGAAGCCGTGCGCGCCGTCGTTCAGCATCCCGGCCCGCTCGCCGGGCAGCGCGATCGCGGTGCCCGCGCCGATCAGCACGATCGCCGGGGTGGTGAGGATGTACAGCGAGGCGAACTTCATCTCCCGGCCGCCGAGCTTCTTGCCCAGGTACTCGGGGGTGCGGCCGACCATCAGGCCCGCCACGAACACCGCCACGATCGCCAGCACCAGCATCCCGTACAGGCCGGAGCCGGTGCCGCCGGGCGCGATCTCGCCGAGCATCATGTTGAAGACGGTCAGCCCGCCGCCGAGCGGCGTGAACGAGTCGTGGAAGGAGTTGACCGCGCCGGTCGAGGTGAGCGTGGTGGACGCCGCGAACAGGCCGGAGGCCGCGATGCCGAACCGCTGCTCCTTGCCCTCCATCGCCGCGCCGGCCGCCTGGAGCGCGCTGCCGGAGTGCTGGTGCTCGAAGAAGGTGACCAGGGCCGCCGAGGCCACCCAGAACAGCGCCATCACGGAGACGATCGCGTAGCCCTGGCGGTGGTCGCCGACCATGGTGCCGAAGGTGCGCGGCAGCGCGAAGGCGATCACCAGCAGCAGGAACACCTCGACCAGGTTGGTGAAGCCGGTCGGGTTCTCGAACGGGTGCGCCGAGTTGGCGTTGTAGAAGCCGCCGCCGTTGGTGCCCAGCAGCTTGATGACCTCCTGCGAGGCCACCGGCCCGCCGGGGATCGGCTGCGAGCCGCCGGTGAGGGTGGTCACCTCGTGGAAGCCGTGGAGGTTCTGCACCACGCCGCCGGCCACCAGCACCAGGGCGAAGAGGACCGCGAGCGGCAGCAGCAGCCGCAGCGAGATCCGGGTCAGGTCGACCCAGAAGTTGCCGACCCGGTCGGTGCGGTGGCGGGTGAAGCCGCGGATCAGCGCGGCCACCACCGCGATGCCGACCGCCGCCGAGACGAAGTTCTGCACCGCCAGCCCGGCCATCTGCACCAGGTGGCCCATCGCGGCCTCGCCGCTGTACGACTGCCAGTTGGTGTTGGTGGTGAACGAGACGGCGGTGTTCCACGCCTGGTGCGCGTCCATCCCGGGCACGCCCAGGCTCAGCAGCAGGTGCGTCTGGAGCCGGATCAGCCCGTACAGGAACAGCACCGACAGCACCGAGAACGCCAGCACCGAGCGCAGGTACACCGGCCAGCGCTGGTCGGCGTCGGCGTCGACGCCGACCACCCGGTACAGCGCCTTCTCGGCTCTCAGGTGGCGGGCGGAGGTCAGCAGCCCGGCGATGTGGTCGCCGAGCGGGCGGTAGCACAGGGCCAGCGCGCCGACCAGGGCGATGGCCTGCAGCCACCCGGCAGGAGTGGGGCCCATGTCAGAACTTCTCCGGGTGGATCAGCGCGAGGACGAGGTACCCGACCAGCGCGGCGGCGACGAGGAGACCCGCTATGTGCTCGGCGCTCACAGCTTCTCCACCCCCCGGGCGATCAGGGCGATGACGGCGAACACGGCGGCCGTGACACCGACGTAGAGCAGGTCTGACATGGCATCCACCAGGGTGGCTCGGAACGGTGGCCGGCGCTTTCGCCGACACCCCGAGCCAAGCAGCGGAACCGGCCGTCACCGCCGTTCCTGACGCGCCCCATACGGCCGCCCGGGCCGCCTTGACGCCGCCTTGACGGCTCCCGACCACCCCTGCCGCCGCCTTGACGGCTCCCGGCGCCGCCCGAGCCCGGTGCCTCGCGCCCCGGCGGCCACCGCTACCCCGCGAAGGGCGCCGCCAGCTCGGTGAGGGCCGCGCCGAGCGGGCGGTCGATCCGGATGTCGGCGAGGTCGTCGCCGCGGGTGGTGCCGCGGGTGACGATGGCCACCGGCTTGCCGGTCTTGGCGGCGTGCCGGACGAAGCGCAGGCCGGAGAGCACCGCCAGCGAGGAGCCGAGGACCAGCAGGGCGCGGCCCTCGTCGACCAGGCGGTAGCAGTGCTCGACCCGGTCCTTGGGGACGCTCTCGCCGAAGAACACCACGTCCGGTTTGAGCACGCCGCCGCAGGCGGTGCAGGGCGCGACGGTGAACGAGGCGACCAGGTCGTCCGGCAGCTCGACGTCGCCGTCCGGGTTGATCCGCGAACCGGCGTCCCGGAAGGCGGGGTTGAGCGCGGCGAGGCGCTCGTCGAGGGCGGTGCGGGCGGTGACGGCGCCGCAGTCGAGGCAGATCACGCGGTCGAGGCCGCCGTGCAGTTCGACGGCGTCGGCGGTGCCCGCGGCGCGGTGCAGGCCGTCCACGTTCTGGGTGATCACGGCCGAGACCCGGCCGGTGTCGCGCAGCCGGGCCACCGCGAGGTGCCCGGCGTTCGGGCGGGCCCGGGCGATCACCGCCCGGCCGGCGTGGCTGCGCGCCCAGTAGCGGCGGCGGGCTGGCTCCCCCGCGACGAACTCCTGGTACGTCATCGGCGCCCGGTTCCGGCGGACGCCGTCCGGCCCGCGGTAGTCCGGGATGCCGGACTCGGTGGACAGCCCGGCCCCGCTCAGCACCACCACGTCGCCGCCGGCCAGCAGCCGGGCCAGCGCGGGAAGCCCGTCCTCGTGCACGCTCATGCCGTCCATTGTGGAACGCCCGCGCCGGAACCGGCGGAGAGCGGCGGAGAACGGGGGCGGAACCCGGCGGCCCGGGCAGTACCCCCACGCACCGCCCGGGCCGCCCCGGGTGCGGACGCTCCGGCCCCCACAGCCCGAACTTCCGCTGCCTCCTTTGTACGTCGATCCACCACCCGGACAGAAGAAGCGCACGGACCTTTCTCGGGAGCGCTTCCACGGCCCGCCCGCGCCCCCGCGCGTTCCCGCCCCCCGGACCGGACGCGGCCCGGACAGTGCCCCCACGCACCGTCCGGGCCGCGCCCGCCCCCCGTTCGCGGCGGCCGGGCCCCCACGGCTCCGGCCGCCGCCGCTCGTCGTCCCGCAGCGCTCACGCGGCCCGGCGGAGGGATGCCGACACCGCCGGACCTCCCGCCGCAACCGCCGCAACCGCCGCAACCGCCGGACCCACCGCGTCCGCAACCGCGCTCATCCCCGCCCGCCCCGCCGCCGCCCGGCACCGCCCGCGCACGCGTCCGCGCCGACCAGTCCGCGCAGTTCGGCGTTCACCCGCCGTCGGCTCAACCCGTGCAGCGCCAGGGCGAGTTCGGGCCTGGGCACCACCAGCACCGGGCAGCGGGCCTTCCGCACGCAGCGGGCCGGGAGGGGGCCGCGCAGTCCGCGGTGCCACCAGGAGCCGGCCGGGCCGAGCACCAGCAGGTCGCCGGGCCGGTCCGCGGCGGCGAGCAGGGCGGCGGCGGGTTCGCCGCGCACCGTCCGCGCGGTGAGCGGCACCCCGGGATCGGCCCCGCCGAACGCCTCCGCCAGCGCCGCGGCCAGGTTCTCCTCGGCGGCGGCCCGGACGGCGGACAGCAGCGGCGGGCAGGGCGAGCGCCGGTGCCCGAACTCGCCGCCGGGCGGTTCCCAGGCGTGCAGCGCCAGCAGGTGCGCGTCCGGCCCGGCCCGCCGGGTCTCGGCGACGGCGCGGTGCAGCGCGGCCAGGCTGCCGAGCGACCCGCTGACTCCGACCACGATGCGCACCGGCTGTGCCATCCCGTCCTCCGTTCCCTTCCGGCCCGTCGTCCCGTTCGGTCCGCCGCGGCCGTTCCGCCGGGTGCGCGGGCCCGGCCTTCCGGTCGCCGGGCCCGCGTCCCGGTACCAGCAGACCCGGGCGGACGGGCTCCGGGCCGCGCCTTGACACCTCCCTGACGTCCACCGCCGGTTTCCCGACGCCGCCTTGACGCCCGGCCGCCCCGCCCGGGCGTTCACTGGAGGGAGGACGAGGAGGAGACGGTCATGGCGCAGTGGCGGGAACCGCGGGTGGTGGTTGGCGTGGACGGTTCGCCGGGCAGTCTGGCCGCGCTGCGGCGGGCGGTGCCGGAGGCGGCGGCCCGGGGCGCGGTGCTGGTGCCGCTGCTGGCCGGGCGCCCGCCGGACGACGCGGCGGCCCGGCGGCTGCTGGACGCGGCGCTGCGGCAGGCGGCCGGGGGCTGGCCGGACGGGGTGGTGGTCCGTCCGGTGGTGGCGTCCGGCCCGGCGGGTGCCGCGCTGGTGGCGGCGGTGGGCGGCCCGGGCGACCTGCTGCTGCTCGGCGCGGACGGCCGCCACCACCACCGCCACGGCCTGCCGCACCTGCGCGGCCCCCGTACCGCGCACCACTGCCGGGCCCACGCGCCCTGCCCGGTGCTGACCGTCCCCGCCGACCGCCCGTCGCCGCCGGCCCTGCCGACCCCGCTGCCCGCGCCACCCGGGCCCGGCGCCCCGGACCCCGCCCGGCGGGCCGCCGTCCGGGCAGCATGAATCGTCAACTCGCCTGTGCAGCAAGCGAGTTGACTGACCGCCCGGAAGCGGTTTGATTGGTGCCGGACAGAGCCCTCAGCACCACCCCGGGAGCGCCACCATGCACGTCACGCTGTTCCGCCAGGTCCGCCCGTTCGGCGGACCAGTCACCGACCTGGTCGCCGTGGACGGCGTCCTGGCGGCCGGGCCGCCCGCGGGCGCCCGCCCGGTCGTGGTGGAGGGCGGTGGCCGGATCGCGCTGCCGACCCTGGTGGACGCCCACCTGCACCCGGACAAGACCGGCTGGGGCGAGCCCTGGTACAGCCGCCGCCCGGCGCACGGCCTGCCGGAGTACGTGGCCGGCGACGTCGAGCTGGCCGCGCACCAGCGGTCCCCGGTCGGCGTGCGCGCGCACCGCCTGCTCGCCCACGCGGTGACCCGCGGCACCCGCGCCGTGCGCGCGCACGTGGACGTCGCCCCCGCGTACGGCCTGGCCGGGGCGACCGGCCTGCGCGAGGCCGCCGAGCGGCTGGCCGGGAAGCTGGACGTGCAGTCGGTGGCGTTCCCGCAGCACGGCGTGGTGCGCACCCCGGGCACGGCGGAGCTGCTGACCGCCGCGGCCCGCGAGCGCCTGGTGGACGCGGTCGGCGGCATCGACCCGGCCGGGTTCGACGGCGGCGGCGCGGACGGCCGCGAGCAGTTCGACCTGCTGTTCGGCCTGGCCGAGCGGTACGGCGTGCTGCTGGACGTGCACCTGCACGACCTCGGGGCCACCGGCCTGGGCCCGCTGCGCGCGCTCGCCGCCCGGACGGTCGCCGCCGGGCTGCGCGGCCGGGTGACGGCCAGCCACGCGTTCTGCCTGTCGGAGCTGTCCGCCGCCGAACTCGACCGCACCGCCGACCTGTTGGCGGACGCCGGGATCGCGCTGACCACGGTCGCCCCGTCCGCGCACCAGGTGCTGCCGTTCCGCGCGCTGCGCTCGCGCGGGGTGCGGGTCGGCCTCGGCTCGGACGGCGTCCGGGACTCCTGGAGCCCGTACGGCAACGCCGACATGCTGCACCGGGCGCACCTGCTGGGCTGGACCACCGACGCCCGCACCGACCGGGAGCTGACCGACTGCCTGGAGCTGGCCGCGCACGGCGGCGCCGAGCTGCTGGGCCTGCCCAGGGCCGACCTGGCGCCCGGTTCCCCCGCCGACTTCCTGCTGGTGGACGGCGAGTGCGTCCCGCAGGTGGTGGTCGACCTGCCGCCGCGCGAGCTGGTGGTGAAGGCCGGCCGGGTGGTCGCCGAGCACGGCGCGCTGGTCGCCTGACGCCCGCCGCGACGGCGGTGGCCGCCCGCCCGGGGCCGCCACCGCCCCGCCCGGAGCCGCCGCCGGCGCAGGGGCCGCCGCCGGGACCGGAGCACGCCGCGGCGGCGGTGGCCGCCCCCGCGCCGGGGCCGCCACCGCCGTCCGCCGGCCCGCTCAGTCGCGTTCGACGTCGACCTCGGTCAGCCGGGCGAACCGCTCCGGGTCGGTGCGCCGGATTCGCCGGGCGACCAGCCAGCCGGCCGCCGCGACCACCGGCAGCGGCACCAGCAGCAGCCAGTTGACCAGCCCGGTGCGCCCGGTCAGCAGGTCGAAGTTGAACAGCGCGAGCACGCTGAGCACGGCCAGCCCGGCCGCCGCCAGCAGCGGCGCCCAGACCACCCGGAACGCGGACATCCCGCGCCGGTCGGTGCGGAAGAACGCGAACACCGCGACCGCCGCCAGCGCCTGCATCGCCATGACCCCGAGCACGCCGACGCTGTTCGACCAGAGCAGCACCACCAGGTACGGGTCGACCGCGAGCACCGCGCCCAGCCCGATCACCAGCGCGTTGAACACCGACTGCACCAGCACCGCCGTCCCCGGCGAGCCGGTCCGCGGCGAGACCCGCCCGAGCGGGCGCGGCAGCAGGCCCTCGCGGCCCAGCGCGTACAGGTAGCGGGCGGCGGCGTTGTGGAAGGCCAGCGCGGAGGCGAACGCCGAGACGATGATCAGCACGTGCATGGTGTCCGACAGCCAGAGGCCGACGAAGCGCTCGGCGGCCCGGAAGGTCAGGTCGGGGCCGCCGTCCGCGCGGGCCCGGGCGACCGCGTCGTCGGTGCCGTACGCGCCCATCACGATCCAGGTGCCCAGGGCGTAGAAGACCGCCAGGAAGCCGATCGCGACGAAGGTGGCGCGCGGCACGGTGCGGGCCGGGTCGCGGGCCTCCTCGGCGTAGATCGCGGTCGCCTCGAAGCCGGTGAAGGCGCCGATCACCAGCACGAACATGCCCGCCACCCCGGCCTGGGTGAGCAGCGACGGGTCGAAGGAGACCGGGTCGAGCGCGGCCGTCCCCCGGTCGGCCAGCACCCCGCCCTCCATCAGCAGCAGCGACAGCACCTCCAGCACCAGCGCCACGCCCAGCACCTTCGCCGACAGCGTGACCTTCAGCCAGCCGAGCACGCCGACCACCAGCACGCACGCCCCGGACAGCAGCCACCACGGCACGTGCGCGCCGGTCCGCTGTTCGAGGTGCCCGGCCGCGAAGTAGCCGAACGCGGCGGCCACGCCCGGGGTGATCAGGTTGTAGCTGACCACCGCCACGTAGGCGGTGACCACGCCGAGGGTGCGCCCCAGCCCGCGCGCCACGTACGCGTAGAACGCGCCCGCGTTGCGCACGTACCGGCTCATCGCGGTGAACCCGGCGGCGAACAGCACCAGCAGCGCGCCCGAGATCAGGTACGCGGCCGGCGCGGACGCCCCGCCCACCCCGATCGCGAACGGGGCGATCCCGGCCAGCACGGTCAGCGGCGCGGCGGCGGCGACCACGAAGAACACCAGGTCGGTGGTGCCGATCAGGCCCTTGGCCAACCGGCCGGACGGGTCGGGCGGGCCGGAGGAGCCGGGCGGTCCGGGCGGCTCGGCCGGGGCGGACGCCCGGGCGGCGGAGGAGCTGAGTGTCATGGTGGGGGTTCCTTCCGGGATGCTGCGCAGGTGCGTGGGGGGTGACCGCGGCGTGAGGGGGTGGCCGCGCTACTGCGAGGGGCCGCCGAGGCGGTCCAGGACGGTGCGGCCGCGGTGCAGCACCAGCAGCCGTTCGGGGTGCGCGGCGACGGCCTCGGGCACCGAGCCCGCGGCGACGGCCACCAGGTTCGCGGGCCGCCCGGCGGCGATCCCGTACTCCGCGACGCCCAGCGCCCGGGCGGCGTGGCCGGTGGCGAACTCCGCCGCCAGCGCGAGGTCCTGATCGGTCATCAGCTCGCCCTGGAGCCCGATGACCGTGGTCCGCTCCAGCATGTCGCCGGTGCCGTACGGCCACCACGCGTCGCGGATGTTGTCGGAGCCGGCGAACACCAGCACGCCCAGTTCGTGCAGCAGCTTCACCGGCGGCATGCTCCGGGCCGGGCCGTTGGTCATCACCGCCACCCCGGCCGCCGCCAGCGCCCCGGCGGTCCGGGCCAGCTCGGGCCCGGCCAGCTGCCCCAGGCAGTACGCGTGGCTGACCGCGACCTTCCCGCCCAGGCCCAGCGCCGCCGTCCGGTCGGCGATCGCCCGCAGCTGCGCCGCGCCGGCCCCGCCGCCGTCGTGCAGGTGGATGTCGACGCCCGCGCCGTGCCGCTCGGCCAGGTCGAACACCACGTCCAGCTGGCCGTCCGCGTCCCGGTCGAAGCCGAACGGGTCCAGCCCGCCGATCAGTTCGGCGCCCTCCCGCAGCGCCGCGTCCAGCAGCCGCGCCACCCCGGGCTCGGCCACCACGCCGCTCTGCGGGAACGCCACCAGCTGCACGTCGATCAGCTCCCGGACCCGTTCGCGGGCCTCCAGCACCGCGTGCAGGTGGTCCAGCCCGGTGTCCGGGTCGACGTCCACGTGCGAGCGGACGAAGCCGGTGCCGAGCGCGGCCATCCGGCGGGCCAGTGCCTCCGCCCGGTCGGCCACCGGCGTCCGCCCGGCCACCTCGCGGCGCAGCGCCCGCTCGGCGGCGATCTGCCCGCGCAGGGTGGACGTCGGGCGGTGCGGCTGCCAGGGCGCGCCGAGGAAGGTCTTGTCCAGGTGGGCGTGCCCGTCGACCAGCGCGGGCAGCAGCAGCGCCCCGTCCAGCGCGGCCTCGCCGGCCCCCGGCTCGATCCGCTCGCGCCCGGCCGGGACGGGGGTGAGCGCGGCGATCCGGCCGTCCGCGATCCGCAGGTCGGCCCGGGAGCCGTCCGGGAGGGTGGCGTCCAGCAGCAGCTGCGGCCCCGGGGGGAGGGTGGTCACGGGCAGGCTCCTGGGCTCGTCGGGGGCGGTGAGCGGCCAAGCTATCTGGTATACCGAATACCAGACAAGAGGGGAGCCGGAACCGATCTGGAATGATCTGGTCCACTGCCCGCTCCGTCCGCCCGCTTCCGCCTGGAGCCCCCGATGACCGACACCCTCGGCGACGCCCACCAGTCGCTGGCGGACCTCGTCTACGTCCAGCTGCGCGAGCGGATCATCGAGGGCGAGTACCCCGCCGGGCAGCGCCTGGTCGAGCGCGAACTCGCCGACGGCATGGGCGTTTCGCGGATACCGGTCCGCGAGGCCATGCAGCGCCTCGAACGCGAGGGCTTCCTCACCGTCCAGGCCCGCCGCGGCGCCGTCGTCGCCGACTTCGGCCCCGCCGAGGCCGAGCACTTCTTCGCCGTCCGCGAGTCCCTCGAAGCCCTCGCCGCCAGCCTCGCCGCCCGGCACGCCACCCCCGCCGGCATCCGCGGCCTCGAACGCGTCCTGGCCCGCACCCGCAAGGCCGCCGCGGCCGGCCGGCTGCGCGAGACGGTCAGCCTGAACGCCGACTTCCACCGCGAGATCGTCGAACTCTCCGGCAACCCGCTGCTGCGCGACATGATGGCCCCGCTCGACGGCCGGCTGCGCCGCCTGTTCCGGCTCACCTCCGACGTCGAGACCAGCCTCCCGATGTGCACCGAGCACCAGCAGCTGCTCGACGCCATCAAGGCCCGCGACCCGGAGACCGCCGCCGCCCTCGCCCGCCACCACGTCGCCGGCACCCGCGCCTTCGCCCGCCAGGCCCTCGGCGGGTAGCCCGCCGAGACGGGAAACGCCCACCCGAACTGCGCGAATGGCCGCGTAGGCCCCACCTCGGCACACCCCCTCCTCATATGATCGGAGCGACATGCGTCATCCTTGGTGGTGAGTAGCACTGCCCAGACACCAGCAGGAGGAAGCTCGTGGACGACGTTCTGCGGCGCGCCGCGCTGTTCGCGGCACTCGACGACGACCAGGCTGCCGAGCTCCGCGCTTCCATGACCGAGGTGACGCTCGCCCGCGGCGAGTCGCTGTTCCACGAGGGCGACCCGGGCGACCGGCTCTACGTCGTGGTCGAGGGCAAGGTCAAGCTGCACCGGGCCTCCCCCGACGGCCGCGAGAACATGCTCGCCGTGCTCGGCCCCTCCGAGATGATCGGCGAGCTCTCGCTCTTCGACCCGGGCCCGCGCACCGCCACCGCCACCGCCCTCACCGAGGTCAAGCTCCTCGGCCTCGGCCACGGCGACCTGCTCCCGCTGCTGCACGCCCGCCCCGAGGTCTCCATCGCCCTGCTGCGCGCCATCGCCCGCCGCCTGCGCCGCACCAACGACGTGATGTCCGACCTGGTCTTCTCCGACGTGCCCGGCCGGGTCGCCAAGGCCCTGCTCGACCTCTCCCGCCGCTTCGGCGTCCCGTCCGACGAGGGCATCCACGTCGCGCACGACCTCACCCAGGAGGAGCTCGCCCAGCTGGTCGGCGCCTCCCGCGAGACGGTCAACAAGGCGCTCGCCGACTTCGCCGGCCGCGGCTGGCTCAAGCTGGAGGCCCGCGCGGTCGTCCTGCTCGACGTCGAACGGCTCTCCCGCCGCTCGCGCTAGCCTCGCGCACCCGGACGCACCGCGAGGCCGCGACGGACGGCAGGTTCACCTGCCCCCGTCGCGGCCTCGCTCCGCGTCGGCCCCGGGTTCAGCGGCGCCCGCTGGACGCGGCGCCCGCTGGACGCGGCGCCCGCTGGATGCGGCGCCCGCTAGATCAGGCCCCGGTCCTCCAGGTACATGAGCTGCGCGCGCACCGACAGCTCCGCCGCGGGCCACAGCGCCGGGTCGACGTCGGCGTACACCCGGGCGACCACCTCGGCCGCCGTGCGGCAGCCGTCCTCGACCGCGGTCTCGACCTGGGCGAGCCGGGACGCCCGGTGGGCCAGGTAGTACTCGACGGCGCCCAGCGCGTCCGCGAGCACCGGGCCGTGGCCGGGCAGCACGGTGCGCACGCCGTGCTCGGCGGCCATCGCGTGCAGGCTGCGCAGCGAGTCGAGGTAGTCGCCCAAGCGCCCGTCGGGGTGGGCGACCATCGTGGTGCCGCGGCCCAGGACGGTGTCGCCGGTGAGGATCGCGCCGTCCGCGGGCAGGTGGAAGGTCAGCGAGTCGGAGGTGTGGCCGGGGGTGGCGACCACCCGCAGGTCGAGGCCGCCGACGTCGAGGCGCTGCCCGCCGTGCAGGCCCTCCTCGCCGAACCGCAGCGCCGGGTCGAGGGCGCGGACGGCGGTGCCGGTGAGTTCGGCGAACCGCGCGGCGCCCTCGGCGTGGTCGGGGTGGCCGTGGGTGAGCAGGGTGAGGGCGATCCGCTTGCCCTGCCGCTCGGCGGTGTCGACGATCCGGCGCAGGTGGGTCTCGTCGAGCGGGCCGGGATCGACCACGGCGGCCAGCTCGGAGCCGGGCTCGGAGAGCAGCCAGGTGTTGGTGCCGTCCAGCGTCATCGGGGACGGGTTGGGGGCGAGCACGCACTGGGCGCGCGGGGTGGCGACCCCGCCGACGGTGTCGGCGGGGTCGCCCGGCAGCAGGCCGCTCACGCGGCGTCCTCGGTGGCACGGCGGCCCGGGGCCGCCCGGTGGGGTGCGCTCATACGGCGTCCCTTTCGACGAGGCCGAGCCGGCGCGACGGGAGCGGGCGGTGCAGGGCCCGTCCGGGCAGGTCGCGGGTCAGCAGGCGGGCGGTCTCCGCGGGTGCGCTGCCGTCGCAGGCGGCGGCCCGGGGGGTGACGGTGCGGACGGGGGTGGCCGAGGTCCGGCGAGCCACGTCGTTGTGGGCCATCGGAGTCTCCTTCCGAGGTCGGAGCAGTCGGTGCGGTTGCTGGTCGACGGTACGGGCCGACGCGCGGACGGCCCGGAAGCGGTCCTCCCGGCGGGGCCGGTGATCGCTCCGGGGAAGGTTCTCACGCCGGGAACACGCCGTCGATAGTCAGCTCGTCATACCCGTCCCAGCGCACCGTCATGCGGTCCCCGACCACCTCCGCCCGGCCCAGCACCCGCTCCACCCGCCGCCCCGCCGCCACCGCCGTCGCCTCGGCCGCGGTGCGCAGCGGCAGCAGCTCGCGCAGCACCGTGACGGTCGGCGGCAGCATGCCGAACTCGCCCGCCTCGAACCCGGCCACCGCCTCGGCGGGGGTCAGCCAGGCGACCCGGTCGGCCTCGCCGACGGTGTCCGCGGCGGCCTGCCCGGGCGGCAGCGCGGCGACGAAGAACCAGGCGTCGAAGCGGCGCTCCTCGAACTCCGGGGTCACCCAGCGCGCCCAGGGCGCCAGCAGGTCGCTGCGCAGCACCAGCCGGTGCGCGGTCAGGAACTCGGCCAGCGAGACCTCGTGCCGCTCCAGCGCGGCCCGCTCGGCCGCCCAGTCCCGGGGCTCGACCAGCGTCCGCCCGTCCGGCCCGGCCAGCAGCACCCCGGCCTCCTCGAAGGTCTCCCGGACGGCCGCGCACAGCACCGCGCAGGCGGTCGGCCCGTCCACCCCGAGCCGCTCGGCCCACCGCTCGACGGACGGCCCGGCCCACGGCGGGCGCACCTCCCGGTCGCGCGGGTCGACCCCGCCGCCCGGGTAGGCGTACATCCCGCCGGCGAAGGCCATGGTGGCCCGCCGCCGCAGCAGGTACGCCTCCGGCCCGGCCGGGCCCTCGCGCAGCAGCACTACGGTGGCGGCGGCCCGGGCCGGGACGGGGGTGAGCTCCCCGGCGGCCAGGGCGCGGATTCGGGCGGGCCAGGACGGCGGCATCTCCAGCATGTTCACGGATGTTAACCGCCGCCGCCCCGCCCCGGAACAACCCGCCGCCGCCCGACGGCCGGGCGCCCGGCACCTCGCCGCCCAGGTGCCCGGCGTCCGGCGCCCCCGCCGCCCGGCACGCGAAGGGCCCGCCACCGCGGAAGCGGTGACGGGCCCCGGCCCGCGCCCGGATCAGTCCCGGACCCGGACCGTCAGCTCGACCTCGACCGGCGCGTCCAGCGGCAGCACCGCCACGCCGACGGCGCTGCGGGCGTGCACGCCGCGCTCGCCGAAGACCTTGCCCAGCAGCTCGCTGGTGCCGTTGACCACGCCGGGCTGCCCGGTGAAGTCGGGGGCGGAGGCCACGAAGCCGACCACCTTGACCACCTGTTCGACCCGGTCCAGGTCACCGACCACCGACTTGACCGCGGCCAGCGCGTTCAGCGCGCAGACCTGCGCCAGCTCCTTGGCGTCCTCCGCGGTGACCTCGGCGCCGACCTTGCCGGTCAGCGGGAGCTTCCCCGCGACGAACGGCAGCTGCCCGGAGGTCAGCACGTGCACGCCGTCGCGCACCGCCGGGACGTACGCGGCGACCGGGGCGGCGACCTCGGGCAGCGTCAGCCCGAGCTCGGCGAGCCTCTGCTCGACCTGGCCCATGACTACTCCTTCTCGCGCTTGAGGTACGCGACCAGCTGCTCCGGGTTCGGCCCGGGGACGACCTGGACGAGCTCCCAGCCGTCCTGGCCCCAGGTGTCGAGGATCTGCTTGGTGGCGTGCACGAGCAGCGGCACGGTGACGTATTCCCACTTGGTCATGGGGGTGACTCTAGCCGCCCGGGCCGGTGTGAGGTGGGACACAAAGCGGGCATGATTCGCCGGGGTGCCCGGGATGCTCCCGGCATCCGGAGCGCTCGCTGGTTACCCTCGCGGTGAGGGGTGCCCCGGGGCCCCGACCGAGAGCGACGGACAGCGACGGACAGCGGCGGACGGAGAGCGGGCGTGGCGGGCACCAGCGGTACGGCGGGGCCGACCGAGCAGGCAGCGCCGCGCGAGCCGGACTGGGAGGGCGTCAGGCTGCACGTGGTCAGCGGCAAGGGCGGCACCGGCAAGACCACGCTGGCCGCCGCGCTGGCCCTGGCCCTGGCCGCCGACGGGCGCCGCACCCTGCTGATCGAGGTGGAGGGCCGGCAGGGCATCGCCGAGCTGTTCCAGATCGCCGCGCTGCCGTACGAGGAGCGCCGGGTGGCCACCGTGACGCCCGCCCAGCTCGGCCTGCCCGGCAAGGG
Source organism: Kitasatospora fiedleri (assembly GCF_948472415.1). Taxonomy (NCBI): domain Bacteria; kingdom Bacillati; phylum Actinomycetota; class Actinomycetes; order Kitasatosporales; family Streptomycetaceae; genus Kitasatospora; species Kitasatospora fiedleri. The sequence goes on from NZ_OX419519.1 coordinate 3,605,270, forward strand.
CCACGGCGAGGTGCACGCGCTGGCGATCGACACCGAGCAGGCGCTGCTGGAGTACCTGGACATGTTCTACAAGCTGGGCCGGGCCGGGAAGGCCCTGCAGAAGGTCGGCTTCGTGGACTTCGCCACCACCGTCGCCCCGGGCGTGCGCGACGTGCTGCTCACCGGCAAGGCGTGCGAGGCGGCCCGCCGCAAGGGCCCGGACGGCCGCCGCCGCTACGACGCGGTGGTGATGGACGCCCCGCCGACCGGCCGGCTGACCCGCTTCCTGAACGTCAACTCCGAGGTGGCGGGCCTGGCCCGGATAGGGCCGATCCACTCCCAGGCGCAGGCGGTGATGCGGGTGCTGCGCTCCCCCGAGACGGCGGTGCACTTCACCACCCTGCTGGAGGAGATGCCAGTGCAGGAGACCGTGGACGGGATTGCCGACCTGCGCGAGTCCGGCCTGCCGGTCGGCGGCGTGCTGGTCAACATGGTGCGCCCGCCGATACTGGACGCGGCGGCGGTGGCGGCGGCCGACGGCGACCACCGCGAGGAGGTGGCGCTGGCCCTCGGCGAGGTCGGCCTGGGCGGGCGCTCGCGCAAGCCGGAGACCGTCCGGGCGCACGTCGAGCCGCTGCTCGACCCGCTGCTGGAGCAGGCCAGGGAGCACGCCGAGCGGGTCGAACTGGAACGCGCCCAGCGCGCCGACCTCCAGCAACTGCGGCTCCCCACCTACGAGTTGCCGCTGATCGGCGAGGGCATGGACCTGGCCGGGCTGTACCGGCTGGCGGGCGAGCTGAAGCGGCAGGGAGCGGCGTGAGCACGGTGGACGGCACGAGCACGGCGGACGGCACGAGCACGGCGGACGGCACGAGCACGGCGGACGGCGCGAGGCAGGGAGCGGCATGACCGGGCTGGACATCGACACCCTGATCGACGACCCGGAGACCCGGATCGTGGTCTGCTGCGGCTCCGGCGGCGTCGGCAAGACCACCACCGCCGCGGCGATCGGCCTGCGCGCCGCCGAGCGCGGGCGACGCGTCGTGGTGCTGACCATCGACCCGGCCCGCCGGCTGGCCCAGTCGATGGGCCTGAGCGAGCTGGACAACACCCCGCGGGTGGTCAAGGGCACCCGCGGCGAGGGCGAGCTCCAGGCCATGATGTTGGACATGAAGCGGACCTTCGACGAGGTCGTGCTGGCCCACGCGGAGCCCGAACGCGCCAGGGCGATCATGGAGAACCCGTTCTACCAGTCGCTGTCGGCCGGTTTCGCGGGCACCCAGGAGTACATGGCGATGGAGAAGCTCGGCCAGCTCCGGGCCGAGGACCGCTGGGACCTGATCGTCGTCGACACCCCGCCGTCGCGCTCCGCGCTGGACTTCCTGGACGCCCCGAGCCGGCTCGGCTCCTTCCTGGACGGCCGGGTGATCCGGCTGCTGACCGCCCCCGCCAAGGTCGGCGGCCGCTCCGCGATGAAGTTCCTCAACGTCGGCGTGGGGCTGATCAGCGGCACCCTCGGCAAGATCTTCGGCGCCCAGCTGCTCACCGACATCCAGACCTTCGTCTCCGCGACCGACTCGATGTTCGGCGGCTTCCGCGAACGCGCCGACCGCACCTACCAACTGCTCAAGGCCGAGGGGACCGCGTTCCTGGTGGTCGCCGCCCCGGAACGGGACGCGCTGCGCGAGGCCGCCTACTTCGTCGACCGGCTGGCCGCCGACGAGATGCCGCTGGCCGGCCTGGTGCTCAACCGGGTGCACTCCACCGGCGCCCCGCAGCTCACCGCCGAACGCGCGCTGGCCGCCGCCGAGGCCCTGGAGGAGAACGGCACGCCGCACGCCACCGTGGCGGCCGAGACGCTGGCCGCCGGGCTGCTGCGGCTGCACGCCGAACGGATGCAGGTCATGACGAGGGAGCGGCGCACCCGCAACCGCTTCGCCTCGGTCTACCCGGACGTGCCGATCGTCGAGGTGGCCGCCCTCCCCGGCGACGTCCACGACCTGGACGGCCTGCGGGCGGTCGGCGAGCTGCTCGGCACCCCCACCGAACAACCTGCCGAAGCACCCGCCGGACCGCGGGAGCCCACCGGGTGAGCCCGGCCCGAAGCCCGGCCCGCAGCCCGGACCGTCGAGCCTGCCGGGCGGGTCGACGACCCGCCCGCCACGGCCTCCTGACGGAGCCTCAGACCGCCTGGGCGTAGTCCCGCAGGACCACCCCGGTCGCCAGCGACTCCTCGTACTCGGTGCGCGCGGTCTCCAGCAGCCGGCGCCAGGAGTCCACGGTCGGCCGCCGGCGCAGCAGCGCCCGCCGCTCGCGCTCCGTCATCCCGCCCCAGACGCCGAACTCGACCCGGTTGTCGAGCGCGTCCGCGAGACACTCGGTGCGCACGGGGCACCCGCTGCACACCGCCTTGGCGCGGTTCTGCGCCGCCCCCTGCACGAACAGTTCATCCGGATCGCTCGTGCGGCACGCCGCCTGCGCGCTCCAGTCGTCCACCCAGCCCATCCCGGCGCCGTCCTCTCCCGATTCGGGGCTCCCCCACGGCGGCAACGGCATATTCACCGTTGCCAGTTGAGGACGTTACGGAAGAACGGCACAGCGCAACAGCCCCTGTATGCCCAATCTCGAATGACCCAATTGGACTATGGGTGTCCAGCAGCTCACTCGTTGGAGTGATTGCAGGTCGGGGGGCTTGCCGGGGCCGGAAGGGGCGTTTTCGTCACGGTGCGCGACAGCGGCCCGCCGCGCATCCGCCCGGATCACGGACAGAACGCCGCGAATCGGACAAAGCTCATCACTCACAAGAGTGATGACGATGGACAGAGCGAAGCTGTCGCAGTTCTGTGACAAGCGTAGGCGAACACCTGCCCCCCTGTACGGGATTCCGACACGTAGGGTTCTCTCCATGGCACCCACGCGATCCACCGGCTCCCTGATGGACAAGGCAGGCAACGGCGTCAAGTTCCTCGGCGGCTCGATCCTGGCCGGCGTCCTGGTCGCCGGCATGGCGCTGCCCGCCGTCGGAGCGTTCGGCCTGACCGCCAAGGACACCGCCGACTCGTTCGACAACATCCCGGACGACTTCAAGCAGCCCACCCTCTCCCAGGCGTCGATGATCTACGACGCCAAGGGCGGCCTGATCGCCAAGGTGTACGACCGCGACCGCACCATCCTCACCGCCGACCAGATGGCCCCGGTGATGCGCCAGGCCCAGGTCGACATCGAGGACGCCCGGTTCTACGAGCACGGCGCCGTCGACCTCAAGGGCGTGCTCCGCGCGATCACCAAGAACGCCGAGTCCGGCACCACCGCGCAGGGCGCCTCCACGCTCACCCAGCAGTACGTGAAGAACGTCTTCGTCGAGCAGGCCGGCGACGACCAGGCCGCCTTCCTCGAAGCCACCAAGAAGAGCCTGGGCCGCAAGATCCAGGAGCTCAAGTACGCCATCAAGCTGGAAGAGGACCTGAGCAAGGACCAGATCCTCACCAACTACCTGAACATCACGTTCTACGGCCACCAGGCGTACGGCGTCGAGGCCGCCGCCAACCGGTACTTCAGCAAGAGCGCCAAGGACCTCACCGTCCCCGAGGCCGCGATGCTGGCCGGCCTGGTGCAGAACCCCACGGCGTACGACCCGATCGCCCACCCGCAGGCCGCGCAGACCCGCCGCAACACGGTGATCAACAAGCTGCTGGAGTACAAGCACATCACCCCGGAGCAGGCCAAGGCCGCCCTGGACGCGCCGCTCGGCATCAAGTACTCCGAGCCGCAGAACGGCTGCATCACCGCCGACCAGGGCATGGGCTTCTTCTGCGACTACGTGCGCCACGTGGTCAAGCAGGACCCGGCGTTCGGGGCCACCGCGGCGGACCGCCAGAAGCTGTGGTCGCAGGGCGGGTTGAAGATCAACACCACCATCGACCCGGACAAGCAGAAGGCGATGTACAACGCGGTCACCAAGAAGGTCTACGTGACCGACCCGGTGTCCTCGGCCGGCACCATGATCGAACCCGGCACCGGCAAGATCCTCGCCATGGCCCAGACCCGCCCGTACGGCCTGGACACCTCGAAGAACCAGACCGTGCTGAACCTCAACGTCGGCGCGTCCATGGGCGGCGGCAACGGCTTCTCCCCCGGCTCGACCTTCAAGCCGATCGTGGCCGCGGCCGCGCTGGAGTCCGGCGTCCCGATCAGCCAGGAGTACCCCTCGCCCTACAGCATGGAGTACCCCAGGATGACCACCTGCGAGGGCACCACCCACGACCCGCAGACGCTGACCAACGAGTCCACCAGCGAGCACGGCCCGTACAGCCTGCAGATCGCCATGCAGAAGTCGGTCAACACCTACTTCATCCAGCTCGAACAGCAGATCGGCCTGTGCCCGGTGAAGCAGATGACCGACAAGCTCGGCCTCGGCACCCTGGCCAACGGCAGCAAGATCCAGCAGGTCGCCTCGATGACGCTCGGCACCCAGGAGGTCAGCCCGCTGCAGATGGCCACCGCCTACGCCGCGTTCGCCGCCCGGGGCCTCTACTGCTCCCCGGTCGCGATCACCTCGGTGACCAACGGCGAGGGCAAGGAACTCGGCGTCCCCGGTGCCAACTGCACCCAGGCGATGTCCCAGACCACCGCGGACGGCATCAACACCCTGCTGCTCGGCGTGACCGAGAAGGGCACCGGCTCCGCCCTCGGCCTCGACGACGGCCGCCAGATCGCCGGCAAGACCGGCACCACCGACAACCGCTACGCAGCCTGGTTCACCGGCTACACCCCGAACCTGTCCACCTCGGTCTGGCTCGGCGGCGTCGGCGGCAACGTCTCGATGCGCAACATGCGCATCGGCGGCCACCCCTTCAGCGCGGTCTACGGCTCCGACGGCCCCGGCCCGATCTGGCAGATGGCCATGAACGACGCCCTGGACGGCAGCCCCGTGTCCAGCTTCCAGAAGGTCGACATCCCGCAGCCCAGCCAGCCGTCGTCCACCCCCAGCGACACCCCCTCCGCCCCCTCCGGCGACAACGCCACCCAGACCGGCAACACCACCCCCAACACCGGGAACCCCGGCAACCCCGGCAACACCGGCAACACCGGCAACACCGGCCTCCCCGGCTGGCCCACCGGCGGCGCCACCAACGGCGGCATCAGCCTCCCGCCGGGCGTCATCGGGGGAACACCGGCAAGCCCGGCCGCCACTAGCCGCGGCGGCCCCCGGAACGCACCGCCTGTCGCCGGAACGCGCGAACCGCCCGCGAGGAATCCTCCTCGCGGGCGGTTCGGCGTTCACGGCCCCCGTCAGCCCGTCAGCTCTTCAGCTCTTCGGACTGCTCCTCGGGCTGCTCTTCAGACCGCTCCCCCAGGCCCCTCCCCCGGCGCTCAGCCGGCCAGGGCGGCCTTCACGGCGGCGGCCACCCGGCCGCCGTCCGCCTTGCCCTCCACCTGCGGGCGCACCAGCTTCATCACGGCGCCCATGCCCTGCGGGCCGCTCGCCCCGGACTCCGCCACCGCGGCGGCCACCACGGCCGCCAGCTCCTCGTCCGTCAGCTGCTTCGGCAGGAACTCGGCCAGCACCTCGCCCTCGGCCCGCTCCCGCGCCGCCTGCTCGGCCCGGCCGGCGCCCTCGAAGGCGGTCGCCGCCTCCCGGCGCTTCTTCGCCTCCCGGCCGATCACCTGCTGCACCTCGTCGTCGGACAGCGCGCGCTTCTCCTCGCCCGCCACCTCCGCGCTGGTGATCGCGGACAGCGTCAGCCGGAGGGTGGACGAGCGCAGCTCGTCCCGTGCCTTGATCGCAGCCGTGAGGTCCTCCTGCAGCTGCTCCTTGAGCGTCGTCATGCGGTCGATTCTGGCACCTGCCCCGCCCCGCCGCCGCTCCTTTACCCTCCGCCCCGCTCCTGACGCCCCGTCGGACCGCTCCACCCCCGGGTGCCCGTCCGTCCGTTCGGCCCGTCTGCGACCATGGACCGATGCGACCGCTGTACTCCGTCCCGCTCGGTGTCGCCGCCACCGGCGCCGCCTGTCTCGTCTACGCCGCCGGGTACGAGGTCCGCTCGTTCCGCCTGCGCCGCGTCGAGGTCCCGATCCTGCCCGCCGGCGCCCGGCCGGTCCGGGTCCTCCAGGTCTCCGACATCCACATGGTCAACGGCCAGGCCAAGAAGCAGCGCTGGCTGAAGAGCCTGGCCGGCCTCCGCCCCGACCTGGTCGTCAACACCGGGGACAACCTCTCCGACCCGCTCGCGGTCCCCGCCGCCCTGGACGCCCTCGGCCCGCTGATGGACTTCCCCGGCGTCTACGTCTTCGGCTCCAACGACTACTACGGCCCCACCCCCAAGAGCCCCACCCGCTACCTCAAGGCCCTCCGCAGCGGCGTCCACGGCCTCAACAACCCCGACGGCAGCGGCCGCCGCGGCATCAGCGGCGCCGTCCACAACCCCTGGCAGAAGCTCCGCGACGGCTTCGACCAAGCCGGCTGGCTCAACCTCAACAACGCCCGCGGCCGCCTCACCGTCGCCGGCCTCGACATCGAGTTCACCGGCCTCGACGACCCGCACATCCGCCACGACCGCTACGCCGCCGTCGCCGGCGGCCCCTCCCCCGACGCCGACCTCTCCCTCGCCGTCGTCCACGCCCCCTACCTCCGCTCCCTCGACGCCTTCACCGCCGACGGCTATCCCCTGATCCTGGCCGGCCACACCCACGGCGGCCAGCTCTGCATCCCCTTCTACGGCGCCCTGGTCACCAACTGCGACCTCGACACCGACCGCGTCAAGGGCCTCTCCACCCACACCACCCCCCACCACCGCTCCTACCTCCACGTCTCCGCCGGCTGCGGCACCAACCGCTACACCCCCCTCCGCTTCGCCTGCCCCCCGAAGCCACCCTCCTCACCCTCACCCCCGTCCCCCGCTGACCAGCCCCGAAACCGGATTTCGTCTCTGGCCCCACCTCCTGTAGAGTTCTACTCGTTGCGCCGGACACGGAAGGCAACACCGCAGGACCGGGGTATAGCGCAGCTTGGTAGCGCGCTTCGTTCGGGACGAAGAGGCCGTGGGTTCAAATCCCGCTACCCCGACTTCGTAAGTGCAGGTGAGGGCCCCACTGGAGAGATCCGGTGGGGCCCTTCCTCGTTGTGCGCGCTCGCCCGGACGGCTCGGGTTCCGGGCGGCGCCCACCTTCGGGGGACCGAGAGGGGATGCGATACCTGATGGCGAAGCACCTGGACGATGTCCGCTCGGCCGTGGCCGGTCTCCACATCGACCGGTCCTCCGGCCAGCCCGCTCGACACCAGCCGATCACCCTGCTCTGGGCGATGGGCCGGGCAGCAACGGGACGGGCGCGGCTGCTGCCGTGGAAGGACGCCAGCTCCGACCTGAAGCGACTCCTGAAGGAGTACGGTCGCCCTGGGTCCGACCCGGCGCCGCAGTACCCGTTCGTGGCCCTCCGGAACTCGGGCCTGTGGCAACTCGACGGTGTCGTGGGCGAGGTTCCGGTGGCACGGGGCTCGAAGCTGCTGCCCTGGCTGAACTCCCAGAACCCCCGGGGCGGCCTGGAGGGTTGGGTGTACGACCTCCTCGCCGACGACCCGGAGGCGCGGCGTCTGGTGACCGACGATCTGGTGTCCCGGTTCTTCGAGGGCGAGGCCCCGCACGGCCTGCTGCGGGACACCCTGCTGCTGGGTCCGGTGTTCGACGGCTTCGGGCCGGTCCCCGGCGTCAAGGCGGGCACCAGCTTCGCCAACCGTGCGGCGCTTCACCGCGCGCAGGTGCACCGGCCGCTCCAAGGCGGCATCTGCGGGACCGGGGAGAACGGTGCCGAGTCCATCGTCGTGTCGGGTGGGTATGAGGACGACGAGGACCTCGGCGACACGATCATCTACACGGGCCAGGGCGGTCGTGACGAGCGCACCGGACAGCAGGCGTCCGATCAGCAGCTCACCCGGGGGAACGCGGCCCTCGTCACCAGCAGGACGGCGGGACGGCCCGTACGCGTCGTCCGCGGGGCGAGCGGCGATCCACTGCACTCCCCTGCGTCCGGGTACAGGTACGACGGGCTCTACCTCGTCGACGACTACTGGTCCGAACGCGGGCAGTCCGGTCACCTGGTCTGGCGTTACAGGCTGGTCAAGCTGCCCGACGAACCGCTCCTGCCCGGTACGTCCCTCCCCGTTCCGACCCAGCCCGTTCTGCCCCTCCCCGTGCCGGCTGGCCAGGAGACGTTGACGCGCGTCGAGGCGTCGTTCATGCGCATCGTCCGGAGTAGCGCCGTCGCGAACTACGTGAAGCGGGCCCACGATTTCTCCTGCCAGGTGTGCGGCATCCGCCTGGGGACACCGACCGGCGCCTACGCGGAGGCCGCGCACATCCAGGGGCTGGGGCGACCGCACAACGGTCCCGACATCGCCTCGAACGTCCTGTGCCTGTGCCCCAACCACCACAAGCTCTTCGACTTCGGCATGCTGGCCATCGCCGACGACCTGGCGATCACCGACCGGTCCACCGGGCAGGTCATCGGCCGGTTGCGCGAGATTCCTGCCCACCAGATCGAGCGCCGCTTCTTGGCCTACCACCGTGAGCATCACGCCCCGGCCTGAAACCGCTCGCCGACGGGCGAAGCCGCAGTAGGGGCGTGAACGGCAGAGGGGTCCGTCCGGTCGACCGGACGGACCCCTCTGCCGTTCACGGGTCTTGTCCACAAGCTGCGGACAGTGCAAGGACAGGGACGGGTGATGGGGTGTCAGGTGGCGGCATTGGGCCGTTCCGGTGAGGGGGAGGGGGTGGTGACGGGCTATCGGATGCGGGGTGGGGGCGGGGGCCCGAGGGTGGGGGGGCGGGCTCCGGTGGGCGGGGTCGGCGGGAGGAGGCGCTGGATGAGCGCGGCGGATGTGCCGAGTCCGGAGGGGGCGGCGGCGGTTGCGGGGAGGCGGGTGAAGGCGGTGGCGGCGCCCAGGATGACCTGGGTGACGTTGGCGCTGATGACGACCAGTTCGGTGGCGAGCCTGCGGTCGTCGCCGACGATGGCGGTGTACGGGCTGGCGTGCGTGTTCCTGTACGTGGTGCCGGCGATCGTGTTCCTGCTGCCGACGGCGCTGGTCTCGGCGGAGCTGGCGTCGGGCTGGGAGGGCGGGGTCTACAACTGGGTGGCCCAGGGGCTGTCGAAGCCGTTGGGGTTCCTGGCGGTGTGGTGCCAGTTCGCGATGACGATCTTCTACTACCCGAGCCTGCTGGCGTACGTGGCCAGCACGATCGCGTACGTGGTGGACCCGAGTCTGGCCAGCAACGGGCTGTACACCGCGATCGTGATCATGGTGCTGTACTGGACCGGCGTGTGGGTGTCCTCGCGCGGGACGGACGCGGTGGCGGGCCTGGCGTCCTGGGGGCTGATCATCGGGACGCTGATCCCGGGCGCGCTGCTGGTGGTGCTGGGCTTCGTGTTCCTGGGGCAGGGCAACGGCTCGGCGGCGCCGATGTCGGCGGACCACCTGCTGCCGGCCTGGACCGGCCTGGCGAGCCTGGTGCTGATCGTCAACAACTTCCTGAGCTACTCGGGCATGGAGATGAACGCGGTGCACGTCTCCTCGCTGAAGAACCCGGGCCGGGAGTTCCCGCGCTCGATGTTCCTGGCGGTCGGCCTGGTGCTGCTGATCTTCATCCTGCCCGCGCTGGCGATCAGCTGGGTGGTGCCGGCCGACCAGCTGTCGCTGACGGCGGGCGTGATGCAGGCGTTCGACGCGTTCTTCCAGTACTTCCACATCGGCTGGCTGACGCCGCTGATCGCGGTCGGCCTGGTCGCGGCCTCGCTGGGCGGCATGCTGACCTGGCTGGCCGGCCCGTCGAAGGGCCTGCTGATGATCTCCCGGCAGGAGGGCTACCTGCCGCCCTCGCTGCAGAAGCTGAACAGCCACGGGGTGCAGCAGAACATCCTGGTCGCGCAGGGCGTGGTGACCACGGCCATCGCGCTGATGTACGCGCTGATCCCGAACGTCTCCAGCGTGTACTGGATCTTCTCGGTGATCACCACGCAGGTGTACCTGATCGTCTACCTGCTGATGTTCCTGGCGGCGATGCGGCTGCGCCGGCTTCAGCCGGACCACCCGCGCGGCTACCGCGCCCCGGCGCTGGGGGTGCTGTGCGTGGTGGGCCTGCTGGCCTCGGCGGCGGCGATGGTGATCGGGTTCGTGCCGTCCTCGCAGTTCGGCGGCGGCAGTGTCTGGGCGTACATCGGGATCGTCGGCGGCGGTCTGCTGCTGCTGGGCGTGATCGTCCCGTTCGGCTTCCTGAAGGCCAGCAAGCCCGAGTGGCGCGACCCGGCGGCGGCGGCGGCCATCGAGGAGGAGGCGGCGTGAGCGGGCGGAGCGGACGGAGCGTGAGCGGACGGAGCGGACGGAGCGAGGTGGGCGGATGAGCACCCGGATGGCTTCCGAGCACAGGTGGATCTACGTCGGCGCGGTCGTGGTGCTGGTCGCCATGGTGGTGATCGGGCTGCTGACGTTCACCCAGCAGCACGCCACCAACGAGTCGTACCGGAAGGCCGACGAGCTGATCACGAAGCTCCAGGAGAACGACTACCCGACGCCGGACCGCGGCCAGGTCGCCCGCACCCTGGGGACCGACGGCGGCGCGGTGTGCCAGGACCCGGCGAGTGCGCTGAAGACCGGCTTCCAGCGGCTGCAGATGTCGAACGGGGCCGCCGGGCCCGGGCAGCGGCCGGTCATCGTCGCCGCCCGGACGGTGCAGGCGGAGGCGCTGGTGCTGAGCGTCTACTGCCCGGACCGGTTGGCCGACTACCAGGAGAAGATCAAGGACATCAAGACCGATGAAACGGTCCGGAACTGAGGGGGAGCAGATGAGCACCGACACCGAACTCGCCGCCCGGATCGCGGCGTTGATGCCGCGGGCGAAGCGGGACCTGGCCGAGCTGGTCGCCATCCCCTCGGTCGCCGACCCGCGGCAGCAGCCGCCGGAGAAGTGCCGGGAGGCCGCCGAGTGGGTGGCCGCCGCGTTCACCGAGGCCGGCCTGCGGGACGTCCGGCTGGCGGAGACCCCGGACGGCAGCCACGCCGTCCTCGGGCACCGCCCGCCGCCGCCCGGCGCGCCGACCGTGCTGCTGTACTGCCACTACGACGTGCAGCCGCCGCTGGACGACTCCGCCTGGACCACGCCCCCGTTCGAGCTGACCGAGCGGGACGGGCGCTGGTACGGGCGCGGCACCGCGGACTGCAAGGGCAACGTCGTCATGCACCTCACCGCGCTGCGGGCGCTCGGCGACGACCTGCCGGTCGGGATCAAGCTGGTCGCGGAGGGCTCGGAGGAGCAGGGCACCGGCGGCCTGGAGGCGTACGTCCCGCAGCATCCGGAGGACCTGCACGCGGACGTGCTGCTGGTGTGCGACACCGGCAACGCGGCGGTCGGGGTGCCGACCGCGACCACCTCGCTGCGCGGCCTGGCGAACGTCGTGGTGACGGTGCGGACGCTGGCGTCGGACATGCACTCCGGGATGTTCGGCGGCCCCGCCCCGGACGCGCTGGCCGCGCTGATCCGAACCCTCGACTCGCTGCGCGACGCCGAGGGCGGCACCCGGATCGACGGGCTGGAGAACGGCGGGACCTGGGAGGGCGTCGGCTACGACGAGCAGCAGTTCCGCGCGGACGCGGGCGTGCTGGAGGGCGTCGGCCTGACCGGCTCAGGGACGGTCGCGGACCGGCTGTGGGCCCGTCCGGCGGTGACGGTGCTGGGCATCGACTGCGCGCCGGTGGTCGGCTCGGCGGCGGCGATCCCCGGCACCGCCCGGGCCCGGGTCAGTCTGCGGGTACCGCCCGGCATGGACCCGGGCGCCGCGCAGGACGCGCTGACCGCGCACCTGGTGGCGGCGGCGCCGTGGGGCGCGCGGGTCACGGTGGAGCCGGAGTCGAAGGGCTCGCCGTTCAAGGCCGCCACCGACGGCGCGGCGTACGGGGCGCTCGACCGGGCCGCGCGGGAGGTCTACGGGAAGCCGCTGTCCTTCCTCGGGCAGGGCGGGTCGATCCCGCTGTGCAACGTGCTGGCGGCGCAGTACCCGGAGTCGGAGCTCATCCTGATGGGGGTGGAGGAACCGCGCTGCCTGATCCACGCGCCCAACGAGAGCGTGGACCCGTCCGAGATCGAGCACATGGCCCGGGTGGAGGCGCTGTTCCTGCGCCACTACGCGGCCGCCGCCCGCCGCTGACCGCCCGCCGCTGACCGCCCGCCGCCGACCGTCCGCCGCTGACCGCCCACCGCTGACCGCCCACCGAGAGGGAGCACATGCCCGAGCCGTTCACCACCGCCGACTTCCAGGCCCGGATGGCCCGCGCCGCGACCGCCGCCGCGGACGCCGGGCTGGCCGGACTGGTCGTCACCCCGGGCCCCGACCTGGCCTACCTGACCGGCTACCGGCCCACCGCGACGACCGAGCGGCTGACCGCCCTGGTGATCGCGGCCGGAGCCGAACCGGTCCTGCTGGTACCGAAGTTGGAGCGCCCGGACGCCGAGGCGGCACCGGGCGCGGAGGCCGTCCGGATGGCCGACTGGACGGACGGCTCCGACCCGTACGCGGCGCTCGCGCCGAACCTGGACGGCCGCGGCCGGTACGGGATCTCCGACAACGCCTGGGCGATGCACCTGCTCGGACTCCAGCAGGCGCTGCCGGGCAGCTCGTACGCGGCGCTGACCGACGTGCTGCCGATGCTGCGGGCGGTGAAGGACCACGACGAGCTGGAGCGGCTGGCCGCGGCCGGGGCGGCGGCCGACCTGGCGTACGGGGAGATCCTGGGGATGCCCTTCGTCGGGCGGACCGAGAACCAGGTGGCCGCCGACCTGGCCGCGCTGCTGATCAAGCACGGGCACAGCCAGGTCGACTTCACCGTGGTCGGCTCCGGGCCGAACGGGGCGAACCCGCACCACGAGGCCGGGGAGCGGCTGATCCGGCGCGGCGACACCGTGGTGCTGGACTTCGGCGGGCTGAAGGACGGCTACGGCTCCGACACCACCCGCACCGTCTTCGTCGGCACCGAGCCGCCCGCGGAGGTGCTCGCCGTCCACGACCTGGTGCGGCGGGCCCAGCAGGCCGCGTTCGACGCCGTCGCGCCCGGGATGACCTGCCAGGACATCGACCGGGTCGCCCGGAAGGTGATCACCGACGGAGGGTACGGCGAGTACTTCATCCACCGGGTCGGCCACGGCATCGGGCTCACCACCCACGAGCCGCCGTACCTGGTCGAGGGCGAGACCCAGCCGCTGGTGCCCGGGATGTGCTTCTCGATCGAGCCGGGGGTCTACCTGCCGGGGAAGTTCGGCGTCCGGATCGAGGACATCGTGACCGTCACCGAGGACGGCGGGCTGCGGTTCAACGGCACGCCGCACGAACTGGCCTTCGTGAACTGAGGGGCTGAGGGGGGTGGGACGGGAAGGGCCGCCGGAGTGCCTCCGGCGGCCCTTCGTCACGCCGAGAGCTGGAAGGCGCGGCGCAGCGCGGAGAGCAGGGCGCGCAGGGCCGGGGGCGGGGACGGGCGGTTGACCAGGGCGAGCAGCGCCGGGGTGGTCAGGCCGCGGACCGGGACGGGGACCAGGGCCGGGAAGGCCGCGGCCATCGAGCGGCTGAGCACGGCCACGCCCAGGCCCCGGACGGCCAGGTCGGCGATCGCGGTGGCGGCGCCGGCCTCCAGGACGATCCGGGGGGTCAGGCCGCGGGCGGCGCAGTCCCGGTCCAGGACGGCGCGCAGGCCGGTGCCCCGGGGCATGCAGACCAGCGGGTGGGTGAGCAGTTCGGCGAGGGTGGGGCCGTCCTCGCCGCCGTCCCCGTCCCCGCCCCCGTCCAGCAGGGGGTGGCCGGGCGGGACGGCGGCGACCAGGGGTTCGCTGACCACCACGTGCGCGTCCAGGCCGTCGGGCACGGGCGCGGGGCGGCCGATCAGGGCGAGGTCGAGGGCGCCGGAGCGGACGGCCTCGGTGAGGTGCTCGGAGTCGTCCTCCAGCAGGGCGAGTTCGACGCCGGGGTGGGCCCGGTGGAAGGCGGCCAGGCCGTCGAAGAGCGGGGTGAGGGTGCAGCCCGCGACCATGCCCAGGCGCAGGCTGCCGCGGACCAGGTCGGTGACCTCGCCGACCGCCTGCCCCACCGCGCGGGCCGCGGCCAGCGCCTGCCGGGCGTGCTCCAGCGCCGCCTTGCCCGCCACCGTGAGCGTCACCACCCGGGCCGAGCGGTCGAACAGCTCGGCGCCCAACTCCCGTTCCAGCTGCCGGATCTGGGCGCTCACCCCGGACTGGCTGATGTGCACCCGCTCGGCGGCCCGGGTGAAGTTGCGCTCCTCGGCGACCGCGACGAAGTACTCCAGCTGCCTCAGTTCCATGCGTACTGATTCTAGGCGTAATGCTTCTAGTAGCGAGCAGAACCAGCTGTTGGACTTCTGGTACGGGTGGCGGAAGGCTGGAGGCACCGCAGGACGACGACCAGGAGGCAGCGGTGAACGCGTACGAGAAGGCGATGCGGCCCGAGGACCTGACCCGACTGTTCGTGGAGCGCTCCAACGCGGGCGACGCCGCCGGGGTGGCCGCGCTGTACGAGGAGGACGCGGTGATGGCCTACCCGCCCGGGCAGTTGACGGTCGGCCGGGCCGCGATCCAGGCGCTCTGGGAGCGGGTCCTCGCCCACCGGCCGCAGTTCACGCCCGAACCGCCGCTGCCCACGCTGGCCGCGGACGGCATCGCACTGACCGCCACCCCGCCCAAGGACGGCGCCGGGGCCCGCGCCCAGGTGGTGCGGCGGCAGCCGGACGGCAGTTGGCTGCGGCTGCTGGACCAGCCGGAGTTCCAGCGTCCGGACGGCGAGGGCGAGGGCTGACGGCGGGCGGCGGGCGGCAGGCGGCAGGCGGCAGGCGGCAGGCGGCTGGGACTGACGGCGGGTGGCCAGGGCCGGCGGCCGGCGGTCGTGCGGAATCGTGACACTTCTCGGGGCCGGCGGCCGAAACCCGGGTGCCCTTCGGTGCGTGTACCTCTTCCGGAAGACCGGATGGACCGGTTGGAGGGGGGCCGTCGTGCGACGGGTTTCGATGATGGGCGCGGTGCTGAGCGGGGTGCTGCTGCTGGCCGCGTGCAGTGCCGGCGGGGGCGGGGGCGTGGACACCGGTGCCGGGGGTGACTCCGGCGGGGCGGGCCGGGGCGGGGAGAGCGGTTCGGCGCGGGCGAAGGCGTCGGCGGCCGTGCTGTCGATCGAGCCGGGGGACGGCGCGAAGGACGTGGCCCCGGGGGCGGTCAAGGTCTCGGTGGCGACCGGCAAGCTGACCGGCGTCACCGTCACCGACCAGGAGGGCAAGCCGGTCGAGGGCGCCCTCGCCCCCGACGGCCTCACCTGGGCCCCGGTCACCGGCGGCCTCTCGGTCGGCTCGACCTACCGGGTGAACGCCGAGGCCACCGACGCCGACGGCGTGGCCACCGCCGCCACCAGCACCTTCAGCACCCTCGTCCCCAAGAAGACCACCAAGGTCGAGGACAACGTGGTGACCGGCCAGGACTTCGGCGTCGGCATGATCATCTCGGTCGACTTCGGCGGCGTGAAGGTCAAGAACAAGGCGGCGGTCGAGCAGGCCATCGTGGTCGAGGCCTCCGACGGCACCCAGGTCAGGGGCCACTGGTTCGAGAACGACACCCGGCTCGACCTGCGCCCCGCCGAGTACTGGAAGCCCGGCACCACCGTCCAGGTCCACCTGCGCACCAAGAGCGTGGAACTGGCACCCGGCGTGTACGGCGCGACCCAGCGCGACGAGCACTTCACCATCGCCCGCTCCCGGATCAGCGAGGTCGACGCCGCCGCCCACCTGATGGTGGTCAAGGAGGACGGCAAGCCCGACCAGACCATCCCGATCGTCGCCGGCACCGACGACAACCCGTCCTGGAACGGCACCATGGTCATCTCGGCCAAGAGCCGGATGCAGAGGATGACCTCCGAGGGGCAGGTCGGTCTCAAGGGCCCCGGCTACGACACGGTGGACCCGCACGCGATGCGCCTGACCTCCTCCGGCACCTACCTGCACGGCAACCCGGAAGCCCGGGGGGTGGCCGGCCACGGGAACATCAGCCACGGCTGCATCGGCATCCCCGACACCCCGGAGGGCGACGAGAACTCCCCCGCCGGCAAGGTCTACGCCGCCTCGAAGATCGGCGACGTCGTGATCGTCCGGAACTCCGTCAAGAAGCAGCCGCTCGACCCGGCGAACGGCCTCAGCGGCTGGACCCTGCCCTGGTCGCAGTGGTGACCCCGACCCCGGTACAGCGAGCGGCTTGGCGGTAGGCGGCGGTAGGCGTCAGGCAGGCGTCAGGCAGGCGTCAGCGGGTGCGGCGGCGGTAGTCGGCCGGGGTGATGGCCAGGGTGCGGGCGAAGGCCCGGCGCATCGCCTCGGCCGAGCCGTAGCCGCAGGCCCGGGCGATCTGCTCGACGCCGTCCCGGGTGTCCTCCAGGCGGCGGCGGGCCGCCTCCAGCCGGGCGTCGGCCACGTAGCGGCCGGGGGTGACGCCGACGTCCGCGGTGAAGACCCGGGCGAACTGGCGCGGCGACAGCGAGGCGCGGCGGGCCAGCGCCTCCACCGACAGGTCAGCCTCCGGGTGCTCGGTGATCCAGCGCTGCACCTCGCGCACCGGGTCCCGTTCGGAGAGCTGCGCCGACAACTGGACCGAGAACTGGGCCTGGCCCCCGGGGCGGCGCAGGAACACCACCAGCTCCCGGGCCACCGCCAGCGCGACCTCCCGGCCGAGGTCCTCCTCGACCAGGTGCAGCGCCAGGTCGATGCCCGCGGTGACCCCGGCCGAGGACAGGAAGCGACCGTCCCGGACGTAGATCGGCTCCGGGTCGACGGTCAGCTCGGGGTGGCGGGCGGCCAGCGTCGCGCAGTGCCGCCAGTGGGTGGTGACCCGGCGGCCCGCCAGCAGGCCGGCCGCGGCGAGCAGGAAGGTGCCGGTGCAGACCGAGACCACCCGCCGGGCGTCGGCGGCGAGGGCGGCGATCCGGGCGGACAGCTCGGGCGCGACCTCGCCGCGCGCGCCGGCCCCGCCCGGGACCAGCAGGGTGTGCGCGGGGGCGGCCAGGTCGAGGTCGGTGTCGGGCAGCAGGGTGAGACCGCTGCTGGTGCGCACCGGACGGCCGCCCGGCGAGGCGGTGGTGACGCGGTAGCCACCGCCGTGGAACACCTCCAACGGGCCGCTGACGTCGAGGCTCTGCACCCCGTCGAACAGGACGAGCAGCACACTGCGGGTCGGCATGGCCCCATGCTGGCGGGCGGGGGCGGTGGCAGCAAGGACACGTACCCCACCTTTTCTGCCATCGAGCGGCGGGTGCTGGACGCGGGGTGCGGGGTGCGGGTCAGTGGCCGGCGGGGTGGTCGAGGCGCTTGTAGTAGTAGGTGGTGTCGGCGAGCGTTCCGTCCGGGGTGGCGGCGTGGGCGGGGACGGTGCCGAAGGCGGTCCAGCCGGCGGTGCGGTAGAGGTGTTCGGCGGGGCTGCCGGTCTGGGTGTCGAGCAGGAGCAGGGTGGTGCCGGCGTCGCGGGCGGCCCGCTCGGCGTGGGCCAGCAGGCGGCGGCCGAGACCCGCGCCGCGGGCGGTGCGGTGGACCAGGAGCTTGGCGATCTCGGCGCGGTGGCGGCCGTTCGGCTTCTCCTCGCGGATCAACGAGACGGTGCCCAGGACCCGCCCGGCGGCGTCCTCGACCACCCAGAGCAGCCGGGTGCCGGCGGCGACGGACGGACGCAGGCCGTCCCACCAGGCGGCCGCCTCGTGGTGGGCGATGCGGTCCAGGAAGCCGACCGAGGCGCCGCCGGCCACCGCGTCCAGCAGCAGGTCGGCGAGGGCGTCGCGGCGGGCGTCCAGGGCCTCGGGGGTGAGCAGCAGCGGGGTCGGGCTCTGGGTCGGGCTCTGAGTCGGGGGCGGGGTCATGGCAGCACCAGGGCGATCAGGTAGCGGACGGGGTGGGGGCCGGGGCAGTGGAAACCGGAGGTGCCGTGCAGGCGGTAGCGGAGGCAGTCACCCGCGGCGAGGTGGTGCACGGTGCCGTCCAACTCCAGGTGCAGCTCTCCGTCCAGTACCCACAGGTGCTGCTCCAGGCCGGGGACGGGCGGGGCGTCGTAGGAGATGACCGCACCCGGCGGGAGGGTGCCCTCGACCAGCTCGGCACGTAGCCCCGGGTGCGGCGGCGAGACGGAACGCCGGACGAACCCGGTGGCCGGGTCGTGCCAGCGCGGCTGGTCGACGGCGCGCAGCAGACCGGGCGGCTCGGCCTCCACCTCGGCCAGCAGTCGGGAGACGGTACGGCCGTACGCGGCACAGAGCCGGCCGAGCTGGGCGGCCGTGGGGCTGAGCTCGGCACGCTCCAGCCGGGACAGCGTGGAGCGGCTGACGCCACTGCGCCGGGCGAGCTCGTCCAGCGACCAGCCCCGGTCGGCGCGCAGGGCGGCGAGCCGGGCGGCCAGGCGGTGGTCCTCCTCGCCCGGGAGGTCTTCGTTTCTCACATCAGGGAGGATATCTCGGATAGGAGAGGAGGGGTGGGGCGGGGTGGGGTACGCCCGAGGACCGACCGCAGGTCGGCGCGAGACAGGGCGGTGAGCGGGACAGGGCGGTGAGGCGGGACAGGGGGCGGGGCGGACGGTCGACCGAGGCGGGCAGCGCCGGGGTGGTCGGACCGCCGACGGAGGCCCGCGCCGGGGAGGCTGCGGCCACCGGGTGACCGGGCCCGGCCGCGCCGAGGCCCCGAGCGGTCGCGGGCCGCGCGGCGGTGGTGCAAGGCCGGCACGCGGGCCGGCGCGCAGGCCCGGGCCGGGGCGTCCGGCGGCAAGAGGATGACTCTCCCGCCCCGGAAGGCGCCCCGGCGACAGGCGGCAGGGGCCGTGGTGCGGGCCGGCGCGCAGGCCCGGGCCAAAGCGTCCGGCGGCAGGACGGTGGGTCTCCCCTGCTGAAAGATGCCGCCCGGGAAAGGGGCGCGGCAGCGGGCGGCACAGCCGTAGTCGCGGTGCGGGCCCGGGCCGGGACGTCAGACGGCAAGAGGATGACTCTCCCGCCCCGGAAGGGGCCCCGGCGACAGGCGGCAGGGGCCGTGGTGCGGGCCGGCGCGCAGGTCCGGGCCGGGGCGTCCGGCGGCAGGGCGGTGGGTCTTCCCTTCCGGGAGCGTCGCGGCGGAGGGGGTGGTGGTGACCCGCGAGCGGGGGAGATGTCAGGAGTGGTTACCGTGGTGGGGTGTACCGGTTCCTGCTCAGCCCGCGGTGGCTCGTCGGCACGGTCGTCGCGGTGGCGGCGATCGTGGTCTGCCTGATGCTGGGCACCTGGCAGCTGGACCGCTTCGAGTCCCGGGTCTCGACCCATCAGGAGAACGACCGGGCGGCGGCCGCCTCCGCGCGGGCGGACGTGCAGCCGCTGGCGGCGGTGCTGCCGGACGGGGCGGCGAAGGTCGGCACCGACACGGTGGGCCGGGCGGTGCGGGTCACCGGCACGTACGACGGCGCGCACCAACTGCTCGTGCCGGACCGGACGGTGGACGGGCGGCAGGGCTCCTACGTACTGACGCCGCTGGTCACCGACGGGGGCCGGGCGGTGGCGGTGGTGCGCGGTTGGGTGGCGGGCGACCCGGGGGCGGTGCCTGCGGCGCCGGGCGGGCAGGTCAGTGTGACCGGCCGGTTGCAGGCCCCGGAGAACAGCGGCAGCGGTGGCGCGGTGGCGGGCGGCCTGCCCGCCGGGCAGCTCGGCATGATCAGTCCGGCCACCCTGGTGAACGTGCTGCCCTACCCCGTGTACGACGGCTGGGTCGCGGCGGACGACGTCCAGGCCGGGCTGACGGCGGTGCCCACGGTGCAGCCGCAGGGCGGGGACGGACTGAGCCTGCGGGCGTTCCAGAACCTGGGCTACACCCTGGAGTGGTTCGTCTTCGCCGGGTTCGTGGTGTTCATGTGGTTCCGGCTGGTGCGGCGCGAGGCGGAGGCCGCCCAGGACCGGGCCCTCGGACTGGACCCGGTCCTGGACTGACCCGCCGCCGGTCGGTGCCCCGTCAGCGGGACTTCGACGGCGACGGCGCCGCGGCCGGGGGCTTCGACGGCGGCCCGGTCGGCCGCCCCGTCGCGGGGGCGCTCGCGCCCGGGGTGCCGCACGGCACCGGCGGGGCCGCGGCGACCGCCCCGGTGCCGGTGGGCGCGGGCGAGGGCGTGCCGGTGACCGGGGTGGCGCAGTCGTCCTCGAAGTCGCCGCCCACGATGCCCGGCGCGGGCGACGGGTTGCCGCAGTCGTCGACGTAGTCGTCGGTGCGGGTGGAGCCCGTGGTGCGGTGGTGGTAGTGGTGCACCACCGTGCCGCCGCCGCTGTAGTGGGTGACGCCGGAGCCGCTGGAGCCGGTGGTCTTCTTGGAGCCGGAGCTCGTGGAGCCCTTCGAGCCGCGGCTGCTGGAGCCGCCCTTGGAACTGCGGCTGCCACCACCGCTCTTGGCCAGCACGACACTGCCGGTGTCGGCACCGGCGAGCACCAGCCCGCTGCCGGTACCGGTACCGCTGTCCGTGCCCGCGAGCGTGAGCCCGGTGTCGGCGATGACGGCTCCCGCGGCCTGGACGCAGTCGCGGCTCCCGCTGTTCGACGAGCAGCCGGCCGCGGTCAGCAGGACGGCGCCGACCGCGACGACGGCCAGCGCGGCGCGTCCACCCATCAGTTGTCCCCCTCGTCCACCGGGCCGCAGCTCACCGGACGGTGCCGGGCGCCAGGTGGCGCCGGACGAAGTCGATCTCCAACCGGAGCTGCTTGATCCGCTCGTCGACGACCAGCGAACCGTGCCCGGCATCGTAGCGGTACACCTCGTGGACCTTGCCGAGCTCCTCCAGCCTCCGGACGTAGTTGTCGATCTGCCGGATCGGGCAGCGCGGGTCGTTGAGGCCGGCCGAGAGGTAGACCGGGGCCTTGACCTGCTCGACGTAGGTCAGCGGGGAGGAGGCGCGCCAGCGTTCCGGGACCTCCTCGGGGGTGCCGCCGAACAGCGTCCGGTCCAGGGACTTGAGCGCCTCCATCTCGTCGTCGTACGCGGTGAGGTAGTCGGCGACCGGGACGGCGGCCAGGCCGAGCGTCCAGTGGTCGGGCTGGGTGCCGAGGCCGAGCAGGGTGAGGTAGCCGCCCCAGGAGCCGCCGGAGAGCACCAGCCGGTCCGGGTCGGCCAGGCCGGAGGCGACCGCCCAGTCGCGGACCGCGCCGATGTCCTCCAGCTCGATCAGGCCGACGCGCTCGGTGAGGGCGTCGGTCCAGGCCTGCCCGTAGCCGGTGGAGCCGCGGTAGTTGACCCGGACGACGGCGAAGCCGTGGTCGAGCCAGGCGGCGGGCCCGGCCGCGAAGGAGTCGCTGTCGTGGTGGGTCGGGCCGCCGTGCACCTCGAACACCGTGGGGTGCGGGCCCGGGCCGGACGGGCGCTGCACCAGGGCGTGCACCCGGCCGCCGGGGCCGTCCACCCAGACGTCCTCGACCGGCACCGAGCCGGGCGGGACCGGGCCGGGGGCGCGCAGCACCACCGCGCCGGAGGTGGAGCGCACCGCGGACGGCTCGGCGGCCGAGGACCAGAGGAACTCCACCGTGCCGTCGGGGCGGGCGGTGGCCCCGGCGACGGTGCCGCGCGGGGTGTCCAGCCTGGTCAGCTCGCCGGCCGCCAGGTCGTACGAGAACAGCTCCGAGCGGGCCTCGTACTCGTGCTCGATCAGCAGCGAGCGGGCGTCCGGCCGCCACTGCGCGGACAGGTCGCCGGGGAACGGGCGGCCCCGCTCGTCGCGGAGCCGCAGCTCGGTCTCGGTGCCGGCCGCGACGTCCCACAGCATCGGCTCCCAGCGGCCGGTGCGCTGGTGGGCGACCAGCAGCCGGGTGTCGCCGGGGGCGGGCGCGAAGCCCAGGCAGGCGACGCCGCGCGGCTCGGCCCGGCCGGTGACCTCGTCGAGCTCGGCGACGGTGGCGCCGTCCGCCAGGCGCAGCACCCGGATCGCCGAGTGCATCGCGTCGCCGTGCTCGGTGTGGTCGACGGCCAGCAGGGTGCTGTCGTGGGAGAGGTCGCCGACGCCGCCGTACTCGGCGTGGTGGTAGACCACCTCGGGCTCGGCGGCGCCCGGGCGGCGCAGGTACAGGGTGGTGCCCTCGTCGTCGGTGGAGGTGCCGACCACCACGGTGCCGTCGCGGCCGAGCGCCAGGCCCGCCGAGTACGCGGCGGGCACGCCCGGAACCGCCTCCTGGTCGGGGCCGCCCGCGAAGGGCTGGCGGCGCCAGACCCCGAACTCGTCGCCGTCGGTGTCGTCGAACCACCAGATCCACTGCCCGTCGGGGGCGAGTTCGGCGTCGGTGGTGCCGTTGGGCCGGTCGGTGACCCGGCGGTGCTCGTCGGTGGAGCGGTCCCACGCGTACACCTCGTAGGTGCCGGTCGCGTTGGACACGTACAGCGCCCGGTCGGGTGCCTCGTCCGCCCAGTCGGGCAGGGAGACCCGCGCCGCCCGGAACCGCTGCTCCCACTCCGGAACGACGTTCGTCTGCTCGTTCATGTCCTCATCCAACCCGATGCCGGGGGTGATCGGAACGGATCGGCGCGGCGGACGGGATCGGTTCGGACACGAAGCTGGTGCGGTGCGGGGGCTGACGGGCTATCAACGGTACCGTGACAAACACGGACATATCGACCGGAGGAGCCTTCCCGTGACCGTCCCCGCGCCCCCGCTCGACCGGCTCGACGCGCGCGAACTCGCGCGGGAGCTGGGCCTGGTCGAGGAGATCGAGCAGTACCTGGCCGGGCTGCCCGGCCGGTCCGGACCGGTCGTCCCGCCGGTCCCCGGGGCCGCCGCCCCGGCGCCGTACCCGCCCGGCGTCCACGGCAGCGTCCGGCAGCCCTGGAACCACGGGCACCCGCTGCCCCGCCGCTCGCTGCTGGAGCTGCTGGCCCGCCGCCCGGCCCGCCCGGCCGAGGTCACCGTCGCCAGGCACCTGCGGCTGACCTCCCGCTACCTCGCCGAGGCGGGCTGGACGCAGGGCGCGCTCTGGGACGACCGGGGCCGGGTCTGCCTGCTGGGCGCGCAGACCGCCGTCCTGGCGCACGGCTACGGCAGCGCGTACACGGTGCGCCGGGCCCGCGCCCAGGTGATGGAGGTGCTGCACGCCACCGGCCGCCCCGTGCCCTCCCCCGACGTGTGGAACGACCGCCCGGGCCGCCGCCAGGCCGAGGTGCACGCCCTGCTGGAGCGGGCCCGGGCCCGCGCGCACGCCCTCGGGATCTGACCGGCCGCGGCGGGCCCGCCGACAGCCGCGCGGTCAGCGGGCCGGGCCGGGCCGGGCGGTGCGGTCTCGGTCAGCGGCCCGGGCCCGGCCCCGACGGTACGGCCGCGGTGAGCGCCGCCAGCCGCTCGGCGGTCACCGAGCCCGGCTCGACGGTGTAGACGACCAGCAGCAGCCCCGGCTCGCCGGGCGGGGCCAGCGTCTCGTACCCGAAGTCCAGCTCCCCGGCCCGCGAGTGGCGCAGCAGCTTGTGCCCGGACGCCTTCTCCCGGACGCCGTGCCGGGCCCACAGCTCGGCGAACAGTGGACTCCCGGCGGTCAGTTCGGCCAGCAGCGCGGCCAGGTCGGGGTCGTCGGGGTACCGGGCCGCGTCCAGCCGCAGGTGGGCGACGGTCTCGGCGGCGACCCGCTCGAAGTCCCGGTAGAGCCGCCCGCCGGCCTCGGTGAGGAAGGCGTGCCGGGCCATGTTGCGTTCGCCGGGCGGCAGTTCGGAGAACCCGAGCACCGCGTCGGCCGGGGCGTTCCAGGCCGGGACGTCCATGCAGCGGCCGAGCACGAACGCCGGGGTCGCCAGCGCGTCCAGCACCAGCCGCAGCCCCGGCCGGACCTGCCGGGGCGGCCGCCGGGACGACCCGCGCGGCGGGTGCGCCAGGGCGTGCAGGTGGCCGCGCTCGGTGCCGTCCAGCCGCAGCACCCGGGCCACCGCGTCCAGCACCTCCGCGGAGACGCCGCCGCCCCGGCCCTGTTCGAGCCGCACGTAGTAGTCGACGCTCACCCCCGCCAGCTGCGCGACCTCCTCGCGGCGCAGCCCCGGCACCCGGCGGCGCCGCCCCAGCTCCGGCAGGCCCACGTCGGACGGCCGGATACGGCCCCGGCGCTGCCGCAGGAACTCCCCCAGTTCGCTCATGCCCCGACGATACGTCCGGGGCGCCGGCCGCCGCGAAGGTGGTTCTCCCGGGCCCAGGAAGAACAGCGCCCTGGGTGGCCCCGCCGTCCGCGACCAGACTCGTCCCGTCGGCAGGACGACGCGGCCCGCGGCCCCTGAACGCCGCGCACGGGCACGCCGGCACGCCGGCACGGACTCGATTCGAGGAGAGCGATTCCCATGGGTTACCCCGCACTGAACGGTCGGACCGCGGTCGTCACCGGCGCCGCCAGCGGCATCGGCGAGGCGATCGCCCGGCAGCTGGCCGCGGACGGCGTCCGGGTCGCGCTGCTGGCCCGCCGGGCCGACCGGCTGGCCGCGCTGGCCGCCGAACTCGGGCCGCAGGCGCTCGCGGTGGCCGCCGACGTCACCGACCAGGGCTCGGTCGACGCGGCGCGGCGGCTCGTCCACGACGCCTTCGGCCGGGTCGACCTGCTGGTCAACGCGGCCGGCGTGATGCTGCCGAACCCGATCGGCGACGGCCGGGTCGACGAGTGGTCCCGCATGATCGACACCAACCTGACCGGCGCGCTGCGGATGATCCGCGCCTTCGGCCCCGACCTGGTCGCCGCCGCGGCGGCCGGGGCCACCGCCGACCTGGTCGACATCTCCTCGATCGGCGCGGACGTGGTCTTCCCCCACTACGCGGTCTACGGCGCCACCAAGGCCGCGCTGACCCAGCTCTCGGCCGCCCTGCGCAGCGAGTACGGCCCGCGCGACGTGCGGGTCACCAACGTCGAGCCCGGGCTGACCGACACCGAGCTGGGCACCCACATCGACAACCCGGGGCTGGGCCCGGACGGCCAGCTCGGCGAGATGTTCGACGCGATCGGCGCGCTCGCCGCCGCGGACGTCGCCGACCTGGTCGCCTACGCGGCCAGCCGCCCCCGGCACGTGAACCTGCGCCAGCTGGTGGTGCTGCCCACCCGGCAGGCGTGACCGCAGCACACCGGGACGGCCCGGGCGCGCACCGGGACCGGCACTCCGGGCGCGCACCGGGACGGCCCCGGCGCCTCAGGGCGTGGCGCTCGGCGAGGGCTGGCCGGCGGGGCCGGGGGCGGGCTCCGGGCCGGTCCAGTAGACCGTGCCGCCGCAGCCCGCCGGCAGCGTGGTGCCGACGGGGCGGCCCGCGGCGGCGGTGATCGGGTCGGGGGTGTAGCCGAGCGCGAAGGCGGCGGCCGGCGGGGGGCCGGCGGTCGCACCGGAGCTCGGGTCGGCGGTCGGGGTCGGGTCGGCCGCGACGGCGGCCCGGGTCGGCCCGGGGGCCGGGTCGGCGGCGGCGACGGCGGTGTCGGTGCCGCCGCCGGGCAGCGCGCCGCCGCTGGCGGCCGGGGTGGGCTGCGGCGGCCCGGCCGGGCCGGTGGGCGAGTCGGAGGCGGTGGGGCAGCGGGTGGGCACCCAGGCGAAGCGCACCAGGTACGAGCCGCCCGCGCCGAGCAGGACGTCGGCGGGCAGCGCCGCCGGGTCGGGCAGCGAGCCGGCCGGGTCGCCGACGCTGTGCGCGAGCAGGTGGACGCCGCTCGCCCCGGTGCCCAGGGCGAGCGTGCCTGGGCCGGGGAGCCGGCAGGTGCGGGTGCCGGTGTTGGTCAGCCGGAACCATCCGTACACCTTGCCGCTGTCCGGGTCGGCGGCGGCCTGCTGGACGTCGGCCCGGCCGAGGTCGGTGCCGGTGCAGGCCGGTGCGGCGGCGGGCGAGCTGCCGGGCCCGGCGGCGGCGGACGGGTCGGCGGAGGCCCCGGGGCCGGTCGCGGCCGGGTCGGCGGGGGCAGGGCGGCGGTGGTGTGCGGGTGGCCGGGCCGGCTGTCGGGCGTCCTGGTCGGGCTGCTGCCGGGGCCGGGCGCGGCCGGCCCGCCGGTGGAGTCCCCGGACAGGCTGAACGGCTGGGTGGCGTTCACCACCGGCAGCGCGGCGATGGCGGCGGCCAGCACCACGGCCCCGCCCACCGCGCGTCGGCGCACGGCGCGGCGGCGCGGTACGGCGGCGCGCAGCCGGGGCAGCGCGCCGGGTTCGGGTTCGACGGCGGCGACGGCCCGGTGCAGCCGCTCGCGGAGCCGGTCCTCGGTCAGGGCCCCGCTCGGCGCGCCCCCGGGGAGGGTTCCTTCGCTCGGCTCGCCCTCGCTCGGCGCGCCCTCGGAAGGGGCTCCCTCGGGGAGGGCGCCATCGGGGAGGGCGGGCCCGTCCTCAGTCATCGCCCTGCTCCATCCGCACCCGCAGGGCGGCGAGCCCGCGCGACCCGTACGCCTTCACCGAGCCGATGGAAATGCCGAGCACCTCCGCGACCTGAGCCTCCGTCAGGTCCGCGTAGTAGCGCAGCACCAGTACCTCCCGCTGACGGCGTTGCAACCCCCGGAGCGCGGCCTTGAGTTCGTCGCGCTCCAGCGCATCGTAAGCCCCCTCTTCTGCACTGGCCATGTCAGGCATGGGCTTGGGCAGCAGCCGGAGGCCGAGCAGGCGGCGGCGCAGGGTCGACCGGGACAGGTTGACCACGGTCTGCCGCAGGTAGGCGAGCGTCTTCTCGGGGTCGCGGACCCGGCGCCGGGCGGCGTGCACCCGGATGAACGCCTCCTGCACGACGTCCTCGCAGGAGGACAGGTCGTCCAGCAGCAGCGCGGCGAGCCTCAGGAGGGAGCGGTAGTGGGCCCGGTAGGTGTCGGTGAGCTGGTCGACGCTGGCCCCGGTCGCGTCCGCTGCCGCCGCGGCAAAGCCCATCCGACTACCGCCCCGCCGGGCCGCCCCGGGCAGGGCGGCCGCCACCGCCGCCCCGGTCACGTTCATCACGATGGTTGGACACACGATCCCCTGTCCTGGTTGCCCCGGCCCGGGGGCATTCTTGCGGGAAGAGGAATCCCCCTCCCGAGCGCACTGGCTCCGAAGGGGGATTCTGGCAGACCCGGCGGACGGGCCGGGTCCGCTTCACCCGTCCCGCACACAACCGTTGCGGTGTGGGTATCCGGCGAACCCGGACGGGCCGCGCCGTCTCAGCGGCCGGTGCCGCCGTAGACGACCGCCTCGTCGCTCTCGCTGTCCAGGCCGAACGCGGTGTGCACGGCGCGGACCGCCTCCGGCACGTCCTCCGCGCGGGTGACCACCGAGATCCGGATCTCCGAGGTGGAGATCAGCTCGATGTTCACGCCCGCCTCGGAGAGCGCCTCGAAGAACGTCGCCGTGACGCCCGGGTTGGAGCGCATGCCGGCGCCGACCAGCGAGATCTTGCCGATCGCGTCGTCGAAGCGCAGCGACTCGTAGCCGATGCCCTCCTTGACCCGGTTCAGCGCCTCGATGGCCTTCTGCCCCTCGTGGGTGGGCAGCGTGAAGGAGATGTCGGTCAGGCCGGTGGCCGCGGCCGACACGTTCTGCACGACCATGTCGATGTTGACCTCGGCGTCCGCGATCGCGCGGAAGATCCGGGCCGCCTCGCCCGGCTTGTCGGGCACGCCGACGACGGTGACCTTGGCCTCCGACGTGTCGTGGGCGACTCCGGAGATGATGGCCTGCTCCATCTCGCCCCCTTCGGGCTTCTTGTTCGGGTTGGTGCCGCTGACGATCGTCCCCGGGAGACCGGAGAACGACGATCGTACGTGAATCGGGATGTTGTAGCGCCGCGCGTACTCCACGCAGCGGTCGAGCAGCACCTTCGAGCCGGACGAGGCCAGCTCCAGCATGTCCTCGAAGGCGATCCAGTCGATCTTGCGGGCCTTCTTGACCACCCGCGGGTCGGCGGTGAACACGCCGTCCACGTCGGTGTAGATCTCGCAGACCTCGGCGCCCAGCGCGGCCGCCAGCGCCACCGCGGTGGTGTCCGAGCCGCCGCGGCCCAGCGTGGTGATGTCCTTGGAGACCTGCGACACGCCCTGGAAGCCCGCCACGATCGCGATGTTGCCGTCGTCCAGGGCGGCCCGAATCCGGCCCGGCGTCACGTCGATGATGCGCGCCTTGTTGTGGGTCGAGTCGGTGATCACGCCGGCCTGGCTGCCGGTGAACGACTGGGCGTCGAAGCCCAGCGTCCGGATCGCCATGGCCAGCAGCGCCATCGAGATGCGCTCTCCGGCGGTCAGCAGCATGTCGAACTCGCGGCCGGACGGAATAGGGGTCACCTGTTCCGCGAGCTCGATGAGTTCGTCCGTGGTGTCACCCATCGCGGAGACCACGACGACGACCTCGTGGCCGGCCTTCCTGGTGTCCACGATGCGGCGGGCGACGCGCTTGATGCCTTCGGCATCCGCGACGGATGAGCCGCCGTACTTCTGCACGACAAGGCCCACGGGGGCTCCTCGACTTGGGGTGGTAGGTCGCGGCCAGTCTAACGAGCAGGGGTTCTCCGGCCGACGCTTTCCACATCGTGAGATGCGGATATCGAACTCTGGTCACCGCCGACCGGCAGGTCTGCGGGCCCCGGCCGCCCGCCCCGAAGAATCGCCGCCCGGGCACCGCCCGCCACCCGGAATCTTCGCCTCCGGGGTGCCGGTGACAGATGCGTCACACCCGGAACGCCCGGAGGCGGGCCCCCGCGGACCGCGCGGGCCTACAGACCGAGTTCGGCCGCCATCAGGTCGCCGGCCTGCTGCTCCAGCTGCTCGTCCGTCAGCCCGTCGTCGTCGGTGTCCGCGCCGTCCGGCACCGCGCCCAGCGGCGAGTCCAGCCGGACGTGCGCGATCAGCGACTGCAGCGCGCGCAGCACCGCCGAGCAGGTCGAGCCCCAGTTGGACAGGTAGGAGAACTGCCACCACCACAGCGCCTCCGAGACCCGGCCCTCGCGGTAGTGCGTCAGCCCGTGCCGCAGCTCGCTGACCACGCCCGCCAGGTCGTCCGAGATCCGGAACGCGCTCGGCTTCTCCGGCGGACCGTACGGGTCGAACACCTCGTGGTAGACGTCGATCGGCGCCAGCAGCTCGGCGAGCCGCTCGCGCAGCTCCACCCCGTCCGGCTCCGGACCGGTGTCCGGCTCGAAGCGGTCCTCGGGCAGCACGTCCTCGATCGCGCCCAGGCGGCCGCCCGCCAGCAGCAGCTGGGAGACCTCCAGCAGCAGCAGCGAGATCGCACTGCCCGGCTCGTCGCCCTTGGCGACCTCGGTGACGGCCAGCACGAAGCTCTCCACCGAGTCCGCGATCTGCACCGCGAAGTCGTCCGGGGCCTCGGTCCGGCCCAGCGGGCCCGGCAGTCCGGACAGTTCAGAGGTGTCGGTTCGGTCAGACATCGAGCAGTCGTCTCCCTTCGAACGCCCGGCCGAGGGTGACCTCGTCGGCGTACTCCAAGTCCCCGCCGACGGGCAGTCCGCTCGCCAGCCGGGTGACCTTGAGGCCCATCGGCTTGCACAGCCGGGCCAGGTAGGTCGCGGTCGCCTCCCCCTCCAGGTTGGGGTCGGTGGCCAGGATCAGCTCGGTGACCGTGCCGTCCGCGAGCCGGGTCATCAGCTCGCGGATCCGCAGGTCGTCCGGGCCGACCCCCTCGATCGGGCTGATCGCCCCGCCCAGCACGTGGTAGCGGCCGCGGAACTCGCGCGTCCGCTCGATCGCCACCACGTCCTTGGGCTCCTCCACCACGCAGATCACCGCGAGGTCGCGGCGCGGGTCCAGGCAGACCCGGCACCGCTCGGACTCCGCGACGTTGCCGCAGACCGCGCAGAACCGGACCTTCTCCTTGACCTGCTGCAGCGCGTGCGCCAGCCGGCGCACGTCCACCGGATCGGCCTGGAGGATGTGGAAGGCGATCCGCTGGGCGCTCTTCGGACCGACCCCGGGCAGTCTGCCCAGTTCGTCGATCAGGTCCTGCACCACGCCCTCGTACACCGTCACGCCTTCCTTCGACCGGGGTCCGGGGTTCGCACTCCGGTGCCTTCTCCGGTGCCATCATCCAACGAATCGGGCACCGGACACACCGCCCGACGCCCTACTGGCCCATAAATCACACAACCCGTTACCGGGGGTTCCCGGCCGTGCGCCCGGCGTGCACGCCCCGGCGGGTCCGCGGGTCCACAGGTCTGCAGGGAGGGGCGGGTGCCCGTCAGCGGCAGGCGGATACCCTCCGGAACGGACCGAATGCCCTCCGGGGACGAGCAGATGCCCTCGGTGTCAGAACGGCAGGCCGGGGATGCCGCCGCCGCCCAGGCCCTGGGTCAGCGGGCCCATCCGCTCGGCCTGCAGCTTCTGTGCCGCCGCGGCGGCGTCGCGCACCGCGGCCACCACCAGGTCGGCCAGGGTCTCGGTGTCCTCCGGGTCGACCGCCGCCGGGGAGATGGTCAGCGCGACCAGCTCGCCCGCACCGGTCGCCGTCGCCTCCACCAGGCCGCCGCCCGCAGAACCGGACACCCTCGCCTCGGCCAGCTCCTGCTGCGCCCGGGCGAGGTCCTCCTGCATCTTCTGCGCCTGCTTCAACAGCTGCTGCATGTTCGGCTGCCCACCAGGGAACACGGGACTCTCCTCGATCCGTCGACACTGCACACACCGGCGCGCACCCGGCCGAAACCGCCCGCACCGGCACCTCGCCCCCGAGCCTACGCGGCCGTCCGTCGGCCCCACGTCAGTTCTCGTCCGCGGTGCCGTCCGCCGTCCCGCCCGCTGTCCTGCCCGCGCGGGTCGGCGGTCAGTTCGGGCGGTGGTGGATCTCCTCCAGCACCGTCGCGCCCAGCTCGCGGACGATCAGCTCCTGGGCGGAGAAGACGTCCTCGTTCAAGTCCGGGTCGTCCTCCTCCGGGACGTCGTCCTCCGGCGCCACGGCGGGCGGGGCCTGCACCGGCTGCGGCCGCTGCTGCTGCTGTTGCGGCTGCTGCCGCTGCGGCGACGGCGGCTGCGGCTGCGGCTGCACGGGCGGGGCCTGCACCGGGGCGGGCGCCTGCTGGACCGGGGCGGCCGGGGCCGGAGCCGGGGCCTGCGGGGCGGGGGCCGACCACTGCTGCTGCGGCTGCGGTGGCTGCGGCTGGACGGCCGGACGCGGGGCCGGGGCGCCCCAGCCGCCGACCACGGGGGCGGGCGGGGCCGCGGACTGCCCGGCCGGCGGGTTCGTCGCGCCCGACGGGTCGACGATGCACTCCACCCGCCAGTCCACGCCCAGCGCGTCCGTCAGCGCCTGCCGCAGCACCTCGTCGCTGTGGCTGCCGACGAAGCTGTCCCGGGCGCCCGCGTTCACGAACGACACCTGGAGGGTGCTGCCGTCGAACCCGGCCACCTGACCGTTCTGGCTCAGCAGGATCCAGGTGAACCGGCGGCGGTTCTTCACCGCCTCCAGGATCTGCGGCCACATCTGCCGGATCTGGCCCGCGCCCTGCTGCGCCGCCACCGAGGGTTGCACGCCGATCGGCGGCTGGACGGGCACGGGGGCCGGGGCGGGCGCGGGTGTGGGTGCGGGTGCCGCCGGGGCCGGAGCCGGGGCCTGGGCCGTCGGGGCCGGGGCGACGGCCTGGTGCTGCGGCTGCTCACCGGGCGAGAAGCTGCGCGGGATCGGCCAGGCGCCCGGAGCGGGACCGGCCGGCGCGGGGGCCGGCGGGGACTGCGGAGCCGGCGCGGGCTGGACGGCTGCGGGCGCCGGGGCCTGTTGCTGCTGGGGCTGTTGCTGCTGTTGCGGCTGGG
Source organism: Kitasatospora fiedleri (assembly GCF_948472415.1). Lineage (NCBI taxonomy): Bacteria > Bacillati > Actinomycetota > Actinomycetes > Kitasatosporales > Streptomycetaceae > Kitasatospora > Kitasatospora fiedleri. Next base: position 3,636,983 of record NZ_OX419519.1, read on the forward strand.
ACTGGGGCTGGGGTTCCGGCGCGGCGGCCATCGGCTGGAACGCCACCGGGGCGGCGAAACCGCCCGTCGCGGCGCGGCGCTCCAGCTTGTCCAGCCGGGCCTGCACCGAGAGCTCGTCCCCGTACGCGCCGGGCAGCATCACCCGGGCGCAGATCAGCTCCAACTGCAGCCTGGGCGCGGCGTTCCCGCGCATCTCGGTCAGGCCGGTGTTCACCAGGTCCGCGGCGCGGCTCAGCTCGGCCGGGCCGAAGCGGTCGGCCTGCGCCTGCATGATCGCGATCCGGTCGGCCGGGGCGTCGATCAGGCTCTTCTCCCCCGCGTCCGGCACCGTGGCCAGGATCACCAGGTCGCGCAGCCGCTCCAGCAGGTCCGTCACGAACCGCCGCGGGTCGTGCCCGCCCTCGACCACCCGGTCGACCACCTGGAACACCGTCGCGCCGTCCTGCGCCACGAAGGCGTCCACCACCTCGTCCAGCAGCGCCGCGTCCGTGTAGCCCAGCAGCGACGTCGCCATCTGGTACGTCACACCGGCCTCGCCGGCGCCCGCCAGCAGCTGGTCCATCACCGACATCGAGTCGCGCACCGACCCGGCGCCGGCCCGCACCACCAGCGGGAACACCGCGTCCTCGACCTCGATGGCCTCCCGCCCGCACACCTGCGCCAGGTAGTCGCGCAGCGTGCCCGGCGGCACCAGGCGGAACGGGTAGTGGTGGGTGCGGGACCGGATCGTCCCGATCACCTTCTCCGGCTCGGTGGTCGCGAAGATGAACTTCAGGTGCTCCGGCGGCTCCTCCACCACCTTCAGCAGCGCGTTGAAGCCGGCCGAGGTCACCATGTGCGCCTCGTCCAGGATGAAGATCTTGTAGCGGCTGTGCACCGGCGCGAAGAACGCCCGCTCCCGCAGCTCGCGCGCGTCGTCCACACCACCGTGCGAGGCGGCGTCGATCTCGATCACGTCGATCGAACCCGGCCCGCCCGTCGCCAGGTCCTGGCAGGACTGGCACTCCCCGCACGGCTCCGGGGTCGGCCCCCGCTCGCAGTTCAGACAGCGGGCCAGGATGCGGGCGCTCGTCGTCTTCCCGCACCCGCGCGGCCCGCTGAACAGGTACGCGTGGTTGACCCGGTTGTTGCGCAGGGCCTGCTGGAGGGGGGAGGTCACGTGCTCCTGCCCGATGACCTCCGCGAAGGTCTCGGGGCGGTAGCGGCGGTACAGGGCTAGGGACACACCCCCGAAGATATCGGGACCAACCGACAAACGCCGCCGCCCACCCGCCAACACCCCACGAAACGCAAGGACCCCTCGCGCACCCGCCAGAGCCCTCCTACCCTTGCTGCCTTCCGGCCCTGGGGGAGTTCAGAGAGATAGCGCCACGCGAGGGGCTGCCCCAAGAGTAGCGGATCCCGACCCCCACTCCCCCCACCCACCCCCAACTCCGATCCCCAGGCCCACCCCCACCACCCACCTGCGAGACCGTGGTCGCAACCACCCCTCAACGTGTACTAAGCTCTCCCACGGAGGATTCGCCTAGAGGCCTAGGGCGCACGCTTGGAAAGCGTGTTGGGGGCAACCCCTCACGAGTTCGAATCTCGTATCCTCCGCAGGTCAGAGGGCCCGCACCGTTCACCGGTGCGGGCCCTCTGCATTTTTGTCCTCTCCGCGGCCTCTGCCTGTCGCTGCGTAGCGCTGCATTCCGGGCTCATGACAGCGCAGGACGATCGGGACGGCGCACGGGTCGAGGCCGCAGACGACACCTCGACGCTCATCGCGCGCGTCCGGGAACGAGCGCAGCAGGGCAGGGGGGAATTGCCCGCACGGGCCGGGGCCGGTGAGATCGCCGCGGCCGAACGCGAACTCGGCTTCCCGCTGCCGCCGTTGCTGGCACGGCTGTATCAGGAGGTGGCCAACGGCGGCTTCGGCCCTGACTGCTTCCTGTTCCCGCTGATCGGCGAGGGGCGGACGGCGGTCGCCGAGTACCGCCCCTGCGCATACTGGCCGCGGGGCCTGTTGCCGATCCTGGACTGGGGCTGCGGCATGTACGCCGCGGTGGACTGCCAGGACCCCGAGACGCCGGTCCTGCTCTTCGAGCCGAACGCCGACCCTGACGACTGGGCCGAGGCGTGGTTCACGGATTCACCCTCCCTCGCGAAGTGGTTGCGCTCCTGGGTCGACGGCACCGACTGGTGGGAGAAAGAGGTCATGCCGGCTGCAGATGCGCCCGAACCCCAGCCCTGGCCCGACGCCGCGAGACGGTTTTCCTCCTAGCCCGAGCCAGCGGCGTACGTTATTCTGTACGCCATGAAGACGATGAGCGCGACTGAGCTCCGCAGCAACCTCGCCGCCGCCCTCGACTCCGTCGAGGACGACGCCGAGGAGCTCATCATCACCCGAGCCGGCCACGAGCCGCTGGTCGTGGTCTCCCTGGCTGAGTACGCCTCGCTCCGCGAGACCGACTACCTGCTGCGGTCTCCTGCCAACGCCGAGCACCTGCGCCAGTCCCTCCGGGATTACCAGGAAGGCCGGATGCAGAGCCGCGAACTGATCGACCCCGAGGACGTCACCGAGCAGTCCGCGTGAAGATCCGGTTCACTGACGGCGGCTGGGCCGACTACCTCTACTGGCAGGCGAACGACCGCCGCCTGCTCAAGCGCATCAACCAGTTGATCGAGGACATCCGCCGCAACGGCCACGAAGGCATCGGCAAACCCGAACCACTGCGCCACGAACTCGCCGGGGCGTGGTCCCGTCGGATCGACCAGGAACACCGCCTGGTCTACGTCCTCGACGAGCCGGCGGACACCGTGTGCATCATTGCCTGCCGGTACCACTACAGCAAGTAGTCCTGCAGGGCCCGCTGGTCTCAGTTCTGGTCTCATTCATGCCCGTCCACCAGGGTTCATCCGCTTCAGCTACGACCGCTCCGACACAGGCCAGGACGGGTTCGTACCGCACCGAACAGCGGTGAGGAGAATGGGAGAGCGCGTTGGGGGCAACCCCGCACGAGTTCGAATCTCGTATCCTCCGTCGGCCGAAGGCCCGGACCGTTTCGACGGTTCGGGCCTTCGTCGTGTCAGGCCGCGTACGATGCGCCGGGTGGAGGGGGAACGCGGGCTGGTGGGGCGGCGGTTGGTGGGGGCGGTGGCCGTGGCGCTGGTGCTGGCCCATCTGCTGAAGGGGGTCGGGCGGGCCGCTGCGGAGCCGGTGGTGGGGGCGGTGGTGGTGGGGGTCTGCCTCGGGTTGGTGGGGTTGCAGTCGCGGCACACCCGGAAACTTCCCGGGTGGGCCGGGTGGGCGACCGTGGAGGTGGGGGTCGGGTTCCTCGCGGTGGGGCCGCTCGGGGTCTCGGTCGGTCTGCTGTGCCTGCCGGTGGCTTCGTCGCTGTTGGAGCGGCGTCGGGTGCTGCTGGCCCTGCTGGCGGCGGGGGCGGTGCTGGTGGAGGCGGTCCGGGCCCCGGGGGTGCGGGAGGCCGTCGACCTGCTGCTGACGGTCGCCCTGGGCGGCAGCATGCTCTACGCCGTGACGACGTTGGCGCTGCTGGCCGGCCGGGTCCACGACACCCGGCTGGAACTCGCGGCCTCCGCGGTCACCGGCGAGCGGCTGCGCATCGCGGCCACGATGGGGAAGGGGTTGGACCCGGGCATGGCCGCGATCCGGGCGGCCGCGGAGCGCCGGAATCCGGCGGAGCTGGACGGGTTGATCGGCGTGGCCCGCCGGACGCTGGCGGCGGTCCGGGCCGCCGCCGCCGAGCTGCGCAGCCTCTCGCTGGCGCCGGAGGCGGCGAGCGCCCGCGCCCTGCTGGCTTCGGCGGGCGTCGCGGCCGAGCTGCGGATCGGGCACCGCGAGCCGCTGGGCCCGGCCGGGACGGTGCTGGCGACGGTGCTGCGGGAGGCGGTCACCGCGGTGGTGCGGGTCGGGGACGCCCGGCGGTGCGAGGTCTCGACCGAGGAACGGGCCGGGCGGGTGGTGCTGCGGGTGGTCAGCGACGGCGTGCCGACGGCGGCGCTCGGCGCGGACCTGCTCGACGACCTGGCGGGGCGGGTGCGCGCGGTCGGCGGCCGACTGGCGGCGGGGCTGGAGGCCGACGGGCGCTTCGCGGTGGAGGCGTCGGTGCCCGCGACGCCGGCCTCGCCCGCCGTGGACCCGCCGGAGCTGCGGACCGCCCTCGGCCTGTACTGGTTCGTGCTCGCCGTGTTCTGCGCCAGGGCGTTGATGTTCGTCCCCGGCCCCCGGCTGGCCCTCGGGGCGGGATGCGCGGCGGTCTTCTGCGCCTTCCAGGTCCGCTTCTCGATCCGGGACGCGACGCGGCACGCCCGCGCCGCGCTGCTCGCCTCCGCGGTGCTGGCCCTGCTGCCGCTCCCCTGGCTGGGGCGGAACTGGATCGGCGCGGCCGGCATCCTGGCCGGTTCGCTGCTGATCGCCCTGCCGCTGCGCGCGGGCGCGGCGCTGGCCGGCGCGGTGGCGGTGTCCGCCGGGGTCCTCGGTGGCGGCGGCGCGGCCACGGTGCCGCTGACCGCCGTGAGCGTGCTGATCACCTGCGTGGTGGTGTACGCGGTGCTTCGCCTGGTCCGGCTGGTGCGGGAGTTGGAGCGGACGGCGGACGGGCGGGCCCGGGCCGCCGTCGTCGCCGAGCGGCTGCGTGCCGCCCGGGACCTGCACGACCTGCTCGGGCACGGCCTGACCGCGATCCTGCTCAAGGCCGAGCTGGCCCGGCGGCTGGCGGACACCGATCCGGTCCGCTGTCGGGCCGAGCTGTCGGACATCGTGCGGCTGGCCGAGCGCGGCCGGGCCGAGCTGGGGACGGTGGCCGCCGACGGCCCCCGGCTGTCGTTCACCGCCGAACTGGCTTCGGCGGCGGCGGTGCTGGAGGCCGCCGGGATCACCGTGGAGCTGGAGGACGGGCCGGTACCGGACGCGGCGGGGGCCGTGCTGGCCGTGGTGCTGCGCGAGGCCGTCACCAACGTCCTGCGGCACAGCCGGGCCCGGTACGTGCGGATCGCCGTCTCGGCGGCCGGGGAGGTGGTGCGGCTGGAGGTGGAGAACGACGGCGTCGGGGCGGACGTCACCGCGCCCGGCTCCGGGATCGGCGGGCTGACGGTCCGGCTGGCCGGGGCGGGCGGCACCCTGGCCGCCGGGCCGGAGGACGGCTGGTACCTGCTGCGGGCCGAGGTGCCGCCGCGTTGAGCCGCGGGGGGCCGGCGGCGGTCAGAGCCAGCCGGCCTCGCGGGCGATCCGGACGGCGTCCGTGCGGTTGCGGGCGTTCAGCTTGCCGACGACCGCGGTCAGGACGTTGCGCACCGTGCCGGTGGACAGGTGCAGGCGCGCGGCGATCTCGGGCGGTTCGGCGCCACCGGCCAGTTCGCGCAGGACGTCGTTCTCGCGGGGGGTGAGCGGGTTGTCCGCCAGGTCCCAGGCCGCGACGGCCAGGGCCGGGTCCAGCACCCTTCCTCCGGCCGCCACCCGGCGGATGGCCGCGACCAGTTCGGCGGGCGGCGCGGTCTTCAGCAGGAAGCCGTCGACCTTCGCGTCCAGGGCCCGGCGGAGCAGCCCGGGACGGGCCAGCGAGGTCAGCATCAGCGTCCGGCAGGCCGGCAGCTTCTCCTTCAGCGCGGCGGCCGCCTGCAGGCCGTCCGTCCGGCCCGGCATCTCGATGTCCAGGACCGCCACGTCGGGGTGGAAGGCCAGGGCCCGGGACAGCACGTCGTCCGCCGAGTCGGTCTCCGCGACGACCTCCAGGTCGGGTTCCAGCCCGAGGAGGGCCACCAGTGCCCCGCGCACCACGTGCTGGTCCTCGGCCAGCAGGAGTCTGATCATGGCCCGACCCTACCCGTGACGACGTCACGGGTACCGCGTGATCCCTTCCCTGGGAAGGGAGTTCGCGGGCCGGGAGGCTGGAGGCATGAGCGAAGCGATCACGTTGGACGCCGTGAGCAAGGTCTACGGCAAGGGGCGGGGCGCGGTCGCCGCGCTGCGGGAGGTGACGGTGCGGCTGCCGAAGGGCGGTTTCACCGCGGTGATGGGGCCGTCCGGTTCGGGCAAGAGCACCTTCCTGCACTGCGCGGCGGGCCTGGACCGCCCGACCGCCGGGACCGTCCGGCTCGGCGGCACCGACCTGTCCCGGCTGAGCGAGAAGGAACTGACCGAACTGCGGCGCGAGCGCGCGGGGTTCGTGTTCCAGTCGTTCAACCTGGTCTCCGCGCTGACGGTCGAGCAGAACATCACGCTGCCGCTGCGGCTGGCCGGGCGCCGGGCCGACGCCGGACGGCTGGCCGGGCTCGTCCGCCGGGTGGGCCTGCAGGAGCGCACCGGCCACCGGCCGGGCCAGCTGTCCGGCGGCCAGCAGCAGCGGGTGGCGATCGCCCGGGCGCTGGTCTCCGGTCCCGAGGTGGTGTTCGCCGACGAGCCCACCGGCGCGCTGGACACGATGACGGCCCGTGAGGTGCTGGTCCTGCTGCGGCAGACGGTCGACGAGTTCGGCCAGACCCTCGTCATGGTCACCCACGACCCGGTCGCCGCGTCCTACGCCGACGAGGTGCTGTTCCTGGCCGACGGGCGGGTCGCCGACACCATGACCGGGCCGACCGCCGCCAAGGTCGCCGACCGGATGATCCGGCTGGGGGCGTGGAACCGATGATGCTGGGACTCGCCCTCGCCACCCTCCGGCACCGCCGGGCCGGGTTCGCCGGCGCCTTCGTCGCCCTGTTCTGCGCCGCGGCCCTGGTCTGCGGCTGCGGGACGCTGCTGGTCACCGGCCTGGTCGGCACCGTCCGGCCGGAGCGCTACGCGGCGGCGCCGATCGTCGTGTCCGGCGACCAGGAGGTGCACGCCGTCGTGGACAAGGGGAAGGGGAAGACCAAGGAGAAGGCCAAGCCGATCGCGGACCGCGCCTGGGTGCCGGCCGCCCTCGCGGAGCGCGTCGCGGCGCTGCCGTCGGTGCGGGCCGTCGCCACCGAGGTGACCTTCCCGGCGCTGCTGCCCGGCGGCCCGGACCGCGGTTCGTGGGGCCACGGCTGGGAGTCCGCGCCGTTGGCCGGTCTCGCCCTGGCCGCCGGCCGGGCGCCCGCCGCCGACGACGAGGTGGTCCTCGACGCGGACACCGCGGCCCGGGCGCACCTGTCGCCCGGCTCCGCCACGGTCGTCCGGGTTCCCTCGGGAACGCTGGACGTGCGGGTGGTCGGGGTCACCGGGCGGGGCTTCGACAGCCAGGCCGCGGTCTTCTTCACCACCGGCCGGGCCCGTGCGCTCGCCGGCCACGACGGGCTGGTCAGCGCGATCGGCGTCTTCCCGTCCGCGCCGACGGCCGCCGCCGACGTCCGGGCGCTGCTGGCCGGCGTCCCGGGCGCGGTGGTCCGCACCGGCGACGACCGCGGGCGGGCGGAGTTCCCGGACGCCGCCGGGGCCGGGGTGCGCCTGGTCAGCACGGGCGCCGTGCTGGCCGGCACCTCGCTGCTGGTCGCCCTGCTGATCGTGGTCGGCACCTTCGGCCTGTCGATCCAGCAGCGGCAACGGGAGATCGCGGTGCTGCGGGCGGTGGCCGCGACCGGGCGGCAGGTCCGGAAGATGATCGGCGGCGAGGCGCTGGTGCTCGGCCTGTCCGCCGGAATCCCGGGTGCCGCCGCCGGTCTGCCGCTGGGCGGTTGGCTGCACGGCCGGTTCGTCGCCCTCGGCGTCGTCCCGGCGAACCTGCCCGCGGTGTTCTCGCCCTTCCCGGCACTGGCCGCCGCGGCCGTCACGCTGCTGGCGGGCTGGGTGGCGGCCCGGATCTCGGCCCGGCGGGCGACCGCGATCAGGCCGGTCGAGGCGCTCGGCGAGGCGGAGTCGAAGCCGCCGCGCCCGGCCGCGGTCCGGATCGGCTTCGGGGTGCTGGCCACGGCCGGCGCGACCGTGCTGACCGCCCTGCTGACCGTCCTGCACTCCGACCAGGCGTCGACCCCGGTCTGCTTCCTCGCCGTGCTGCTGTGGTGCACGGCGCTCTCGCTGCTCGGTCCGCCGGTGGCCGGGGCCGGGACGGCCGTCCTGTCCCTGCCGCTGCGGGCGTCCCGGATCGGCGGCTGGCTCGCCGTCCAGCACCTGCGGGCCGGGGCGCACCGGCTGGCGTCGGTGGTCGTGCCGCTGACCCTGCTGATCGCGATGGCCTGCACCATCCTGTTCACCCAGGCCACCACCGAGCACGCGGCCGCCGCCCAGCGCGAGCACGGCAACACCGCCGACTTCGTGGTCGGCCCGCACGCTCCGGCCTCCGCCGCCGAGGCGCTCGCCGCAGTGCCGGGCGTCCGGACGGTGACCCGGGTCCTGCACAGTCAGGTCCGGGACGGGCTCACCAAGCGCGGCGTGCAGGCCGTCACCCCGAGCGGCTGGCCGACACGCTGGACCTCGGCGTCACCGCCGGTGACCTCGACCGGCTGGCGGACGACACGGCGGCGGCCGCGGACGGGCTGGGCTACCGGCTCGGCCAGCACATCCGGCTGACCCTCGCCGACGGCACCCCGGCGGAGGTGACGGTGGTCGCGCTCTACGGCCGCGGCCTCGGCTTCGGCGACCTGACCCTCGCGCACCACCTGGTCGCCGCCCACGTCGACGTGCCGCTGGACGACGAACTGCTGGTCAGCGGTGACGGCCTGACCCGGCAGTCGCTCACCGCCGCCCTGCGCGGCGACCCCGGGCTCGGGGTGCTCGACCGGGCCTCCGCCGCCGCGACGAACCGGACCGGCGCGCAGATCGGCTACGTCACGCTCGGGCTGATCGTCACCTTCGTGGCCATCGCCGTCGTCAACACCCTGGCCATGGGCATCGCCGACCGCCGCCACGAGTTCACCGCGCTGGCCCTGGCCGGTGCCACCCGCCGCCAGATCCGGCGGATGCTCGGCTGGGAGACCGCGGTCGCCGTCACCCTCGCCACCGCCCTCGGCCTGGCCGTCGCCCTCGCGGTGCTCAGCACCTACGCCGAGGGCATCACCCGCGGCACCGCCGGGGCGGCCGTCCCCCTCCCCGAACTCGCCCTGGTCCTCCTCGGCGCCACCTCCCTCGCCGCCCTCGGCACCTGGCTCCCCGCCCACACCACCCTGCGCCGACCGCACCACCGGCCCTGAAGGGACCCCGGCGGGCAGCACGAGCCGGTCCGCGGGGCCGGTCCCTGGTCCGGGTTCCGGTCCCGTTCACTGGCGATGCACGGGAGTTCTACCGGAGAACCGAGGTGCCGGTAGGGGATGACCCGCTCGGACTCGGTCGGCCTGGGGCCCTTGGGGGTGACGGCGCTGCGGGGTACGTGGAGGGCGTGGAGATCCGGGTCTGCGCCGGCTCGACGCCGGGCCCCGCTGCCGCCGGGGTGGAGGCACGGCACGGGCCGGGGCGTCGGTGCGCTGGGGGCCGGGCGGGGCGGCCGGGGCGCGGTGGTGGTTCCGGGCTTCGTCGTACTCCGCTCGCGGTGGTGCGCCATGCTTGGGGTCGCGGGCGGGTCCGGGAGGGTGGGGCGGCCCGGTGAGGTGAGGTGTTCCGTCGGTGGGGAGGGTGGGCCGGTGCTGGCCGAGTGGTTGTACGGGCTGGAGACGGCCGGGCTGGAGCGGGTGCTGGTGGCGCGGCCGGATGCCGCGGTGGCGCCGGAGCCGCGGTCGGTGGGGGAGTTGGCGGAACGCCTTGAGCGTCCGGCGTCGGTGGCGTTGGCGTTGGCGCGGCTGACATTGCCTGCTCTGCAGGTGGCGGAGGCCGTCGTCGCGCTGGCGTCCGGGTCGCGGGGGGAGTTGGCCGGGCTGCTGGACGCGGTGGACGGCGACCGCGCCCGCGGACTGGACGCGGTGCTGGAGGAGTTGGCCGACCACGCCCTGGTGTGGCCGGCCGGCGAGGGGCTGTTGCGGACGGCGGCGGCGCTGCGGAACGCGTGGGGTTCGCCCCTGGGACTCGACGCGCCGCTCGGGCGGCTGTTCGCGGGATCGGCCTCCGACGAGCTGGGCCGCGTGCTGGCGAGGCTCGGCGTCCGGCCCTCGGCCGGCCGGAAGGCGGCGCGGCTGGCGGCGCTGGTCGACCACCACAGCGATCCGGCCCGGGTCGTCGCGCTGGTGGCCGGGGCTCCCCCGGTGACCCGGGAGCTGCTCCGGCGGCGGGCGCACGAGGCCGCGGACCGGTCGGGCGCCGTCCTGTTCGGGGGCCCGCCGCCCGGTGCCCGGCCCGGTGAGCGGTGGGCGCTGGAGCGGGGGCTGCTGGTCGAGGACCGCTACCGGTACGGTCCGGCCCGGATGCCCGCGGAGGTGGCGCTCGCGCTGCGCGGCACCGACTGGCACGCCCCGTTCGCTCCCGTCCCGCCCGAGGTGCGGTCGGCGCCGGTCACCGGCTCCGGCGTCGAACGGGAGGCTTCCGCCGCCGCGATGGCGTTCACGGCCGGTGCCGTGGCCGTGCTCGGGACGTGCGCCACCGCGCCGCCTGCCCGGCTCAAGTCCGGTGGGATCGGCGCCCGCGAGCTGTCCCGGATCGGCAGGGCGGCGCGGTGCGAGGAGATCGTGGTGCGCCTCGTGCTGGAGGCGGCGGGCGCGGCCGGCCTGCTGGCCCCGGACGGCGACCGGGTGGCGGCGACCGCGTCCTACGACGCCTGGGCCGAGCAGGACCCGGCCGGCCAACTCGCCGTACTGCTCCGGGCGTGGTGGGCGCTCCCGCGGACCCCCGGCGGGAGCCGCGACGAGGACGGGAAGTCCCTGCCGGCGCTTGCCGGAGCACCGCCCTGCCAGGGCTGCGTCCAGGCCCGGCACGGGCTGCTCGCGGCCGCGGCGCGGCTCCCGGCCGGCGAAGGCGCGGTGCACCCGGCGGACCTGGGGGAACTGCTCGGGTGGCTGCGCCCGCTCGCCGACGGACTCCCCCAGGACGGCACGCCGTTCGCCACCCTGATCCGGGAGGCGGAGCTGCTCGGCGTGCTCGCGCTCGGAGCGGTGTCCCCGCTCGGGGCGGCCCTGCTCGCCGTCACTCCCGGCGCTCCCGAAGCCCTTGACGCCGCCGGAGCCCTCGACGCCCTCGACGCCCTGGCCGACGCCTGCCGGCGGCTGCTGCCCGCCGCCAGCGCGACCGCCCGCTTCGGCAGCGACCTGACGGCCGTGGTCGCCGGCACCCCGACGGCGCGCCTCCGTACGCTGCTGGACTCCGCCGCGGACCGGGAGAGCGCCGGCGCGGCGTCCGTGTGGCGGTTCAGCACCGGGAGCGTCCGCCGGGCCCTCGACGCCGGCCTCAGCGCCGACGTCCTCACCGCCGACCTGTCCGCCGCCGCCGGCGGGCCGCTCCCCCAGCCCCTCTCGTACCTGGTGCACGACACCGCGCGCGGCCACGGCCGGGTGCGCGTCGCCTCCGCCGCCTGCGTGGTCCACGGCGCGGAGCCCGCCCTGCTGGCCGAACTGGCCGCGCACCGCGGGCTCTCCCGGCTCGGCCTGCGGCAGCTGGCGCCGACGGTGCTGCTCAGCCGGACCCCGCCGGACGAGACGCTCGCGGCCCTGCGCGCCGCGGGCTACGCCCCCACCGCCGAGGAGCCCGACGGGTCCGTCCGCATCGAGCGGGCCCGGCGGCAGCGGGCGGCGAGCCCCGTTCCGTCCCCGCGCCCGCCCGGCGGCAGGCCCCGTACCCGGCGTGCGGCCGTCCCCGCCGCGGGCGGCCGGACGGGCGTCGACCTGCCGGCCCTGGCCGCCCGGCTCAAGGACGCCCCGCAGGACGTTCCGGAGCCCGATCCCTGGGACGGCCGCCCGTACCACAGCGACACCGAGGAGATCATCGCCGGGACCGCCCGGAACCTGTCCTTCACCGACGCCCGCCAGCTGGCCCACGCCGTCGACGAAGGGCGGCGGATCACCGTCGAGTACACCGCCACCTCGGGCAGCACGACCGTCCGCACCCTCAGCCGGCTCGAACTCGACGCGCCCTACCTCCGGGCCTGGTGCCACCTGCGGGACGACGAGCGGGTGTTCACCCTCTCCCGCATCCACGGCGTGATGCCCGGGTAGGCCGGGCAGCCCGGGCGGCCCGGGGCGAGGTGGCCGGGGTCGGCGTCAGTCGGGCCGGTTCCGGGCCGTCAGCTGCTCGCGGAAGGTGGGGCAGGTAACGATGTCGGCCCGGACGCGGCGGCTGCCGCGCACCCGGTGGTGGCGGTCGAGGAGAGCGCCGAGGCCGAGATCGCCGCCGCGGCGATCGGCGGGGCCGTGGACTTCCCCGCGGGCGCCCTGGCGGCCGTCCGGGCCTCGATCGCGCGGGTCGCGGCATGACCGACCGCACCTTCGCCGAGCGTTCCGAAGCGCTGCGGGAGCGCTACCGGACGACGTTCGGAGCCGTCCCGCCCGCCGTGGAGGACCGGCCGTGGCCGGCCCGGGACTTCGGGCGGCTCCCCACGGAGGAGGCGTTCACGGCGCTGCGCCACCTCGTCCTGGCCGACAGCCCGCTCGGCGACCGCGTCCAACAGCTGGTCCACTTCGGCCAGTTGCCGGCTCTCTGCCGGGCGGAACCGGCCCGGGTCCACGCCCGGGGCGCACTCCACGCGGGCGCCGGGATCGCCGACCTGATCGGGGTCGCGGAGACGGCGCTGATCACCTCGGGCACGCCGTCCTACGCGCTCGGCCTGGAGATCGCCGCCGAACTCCGGCCGGACGACGACCGCGGGCCGGTCCGCTGACCGCCGCACGCGGGTGAGACGCCCCCTCGGTGATCGGCGGCGCGTCGGTCGAGGGACCGGGAGGGGTTCGCCCTTCGAGGCCGCCGGTGCCCCGGATGCCTATCCTGGCACGGAGGAGGGGGAAGCCCGCCGGGGCGGCCACCCGCAGGTTCGGGTTCCGCCTCCGCCGGCTTCGCCGGGTGGCGCGCCGTTCGGAACCGGCGACACGTGCGGCTGGTCAGGGGAGCTGGCGGTAGATGTCGCTGCGGTGGCCCACGCCCAGGACCCAGATGATCAGTTGGCCGTTCTCCACGGTGTAGACCGCTCGGTGGTCGCCGATCCTGAGACGCCAGCGGGCCGCGTGCCCTTGGAGTGCCTTGACGTCGAACGCCGTCGTGTCACCGAGGTCCATCGCCCGCTGCAGGTCAGCGAGTCGGCGCAGGATGCGCAGGGCGTCGGAGCGCTCGATCTTCAGCAGGTCCCGCTGCGCGCGCGGGGTGAAGCGCGTGACGTGGCCCATCGGACGTCAGCCTTCCTGGCTGCGGAGGAGCGCCGCCATCTCCTCCAGGGAAACGGACCCCTGCAGGCCCTCCGCCTCCGACTCGTCGGCCAGCCGATTCAGCCAGGCATCCTCGGCAGCGTCCGCTATCCGACGGAGACGCCGGTACTCCTCGATGTCGATCACCACGGCCTCCTGCTTGCCGCGCCGGGTGATGATCGTCGGAGTCTCCTCGCGACGCGCCCGGTCGATGACGTCGGCAAGGTGGCTGCGGACCTCGGCCATGGACTCGATCATGGGCTCGCTCATGTAAGAAATGTATCAGGTGTACATCCGGGTGCTCCGCTGGATGCGGTGCCGTCCCCCGACCGGGGCGAGGTCAGGCCGTCAGGTCATCGGGTCGGCGGTCGGGCGGGTCGGGTGGAGCAGGTGGCGGACGGCCCGGATCGCTGCGGCGAGGGCGAAGCCGTAGACGGAGACCAGGCCGTGGCCGTTGTCCTGGGCGAGCCACATCGCGAGGCCGAGCACCGGGACGCCGGCGGCCAGGGCGATCTCCTTGGGCAGGCGGGTGCGGGTGAGGAGGGCGAGGGCCAGGGTGGCGCCCAGGAAGTAGGTGGCGCCGGAGCTCCCGGCGAAGTTGCGGGGGTCGGTGCTGGGGCCGTCGCCGAGGCCGAGCAGGACGTCGACCCGGCCGGGCAGCAGGACGCCCGCGAGGAAGAGGGCGAGGGTGAGCGGGCCGCCCCAGTACCACTGGGCGAGCGCGGCGACGGCGGCCAGGGTGAGGAGGTTCCACAGGCCGCCGAACAGGCCGCCGTTCTGCATGAACACCGAGGTGAGTTCGCGCCACCAGCCGGACTTCGCGGGGTCGGCGTCGAGCGCGTCCATCGCCCCGGACCACGTCAGCTGGAGCAGGACCCCGGCGACGGCGATCGCGGTGAGGGCGACCGCCGCCCAGGGGAGCGGCCGTCCGCGCAGGGTGTCGCGGCCGAGCACCGCGAGGCCGCAGTTGACCATCATGACCATCAGCGCGGCCGTGGTGACGTTGAAGACGATCGCCCCCATGTCCCGTTCCTCCCCCTGTCACGGCGTTTCCAACACCGTTCGAAAACCTGGTGGCGCAAAACTAGCACAGTTTTCGAACGGTGTTGGAAAACCTTGTACGGTGGGCCCATGAAGCTCACCAAGGAGCGCATCGTCGACGCGGGCATGGCCGTCTTCGCCGAGGTCGGCTACCAGAACCTGTCCATGCGCCAGGTCGCCGACCGCCTGGACGCCCACGCGGGCAGCCTCTACTACCACGTGCGCGGGAAGGAGGAACTGCTCGCCCTGATGGCCGACCGGGTCTGCCGCTCCGCCTACGACGCCGGCAGCGCGGCCCTCGCCGCCCTCCCGCCCGCCGCCGGCTGGCAGGACCGGGTCGCGACCCAGGCCACCGCCCTGCGGCTGAGCATCAAGCAGCACCCCGGCGGCGCCCAGCTCCTCGCCGAGAGCCCCGGCACGCTCAGCACCGGTGCCCTCGCCCTGATGGAACGCCTGCTGCGCACCCTCCTCGACGCCGGACTGCCCGCCGACCACTGCGCCGTCTGCGCCGACACGCTGCTCAGCCACGTCACCGGCTTCGTGCTCCAGGAGCAGAACCAGCCCGCCGCGCCGCCGTCCGTCACCGCCGAGCGCTACGCCGAGCTGTGCGAGCGGTTCCCGCTGCTGATGGGCCCGTCGATGCCGCGCCTAGGCCAGGACGAGAAGTTCACCCGGAGCGTGCGGCTGCTCTGCGCCGGTTTCGCCGCACCCGTCCGGGCGGAGTGAAGCCGGGCGGCATGAAACCCGGACGGCGGGAGAGAAGCCCGGGCGGCGGCAGGAAGCGCAGGAAGCCCGGGCGGCGGGAGATCCGGGCGGCGGGAGGCGCGGACCGATTCCCGGACCGTCGACTCCGGCGTCCGGAAAGGTTCGTGGCACGCCTGCGCGTCGGCACCGGTGGTGCTCGGTGCCGACGGTCGGCAGGTGACACCGGGGCCGTCTGGCTGCTCAACCGGCTCCGGCATCACAGGGCGCCTGCCCGTGCCGCGGCGGCCCAACCACGGCCGCCGCGAGGCGGACGGGCGGGCGGGCGGCGCGGGGGCGCCGGGTCAGAGGTTGAACATGCCGGTGAACGGCTGGACGACGCGCTCCTGTCGTGATCCGAAGTCGACCAGCACCGCGGTGTCGCCCTCGACGCCGATGACCCGGCCGAGGCCGTAGGCGTCGTGGGTGACGCGGTCGCCGACGGCGAAGTGCTTGCGCGGTGCTTCGGTCCTGGCTTTGAAGGGGCTGGTGGGCAGGTGCCGGCGGACTGCTTCAGATTTTTTCATCCACTCCAGTATGCGCCGCGGGGAACGGGGTTGGGCCTCCTCGGGCCACCCGAATTCTGCGGAGCCCGAAATTCCGGGTGTGTCGGACGACACTCCCGGGGGGCTCGGGCCCGGGAGCCGGCCGCCGGGGGGCGCCGCCGGGCCGCCCGGCGACCTGTAGTCTTCGCAACTCGACTCGGAGACAGTCCAGTTGACCGGATCGGCGGCCCGGAGGCGGTGACCCCGGGCGACCCGCCGAAAAACTGGCATGGAGATTTCCGCCCGCCGCGGCCCCCGGGCTGCTACAGTCGAGGTAGTTGCAGTAGTGGTTCCCATGAACTTTGTGTGCGCCTGCTCGCGTAGCGGGCGCATTTTTGTTTTCCGGTGTTTTTCCGGGCGGGCGCTCATCGCGGTGACTCGGCTTCCGTAACGTGCGGATGCCGGAAAGTCCCTTGAAGGAGATTTTTTACATGGCTAATGGCACCGTGAAGTGGTTCAACGCGGAAAAGGGCTTCGGCTTCATCGAGCAGGAGGGTGGCGGCCCGGACGTCTTCGCCCACTACTCGAACATCAACGCCAACGGCTTCCGCGAGCTGCTCGAGGGCCAGAAGGTCGAGTTCGACGTCACGCAGGGCCAGAAGGGCCCGCAGGCGGAGAACATTCGCCCGCTGTAGTTCCTACTGCCGCGGCACCCGCCCGGCGGCGAGGGGCCCGCACCGTGTGCATCACGCCCGGTGCGGGCCCTCGCGCGTTTCCACCACCCACCTCCGGCTGTTCCGGCCCGCTCCTGGCCGCCGACGGCCCTCCCGCGCGAACGCGCGGTAACACGCGGTGCCGTGTCCGAACCGGTGCCGCGTCCGAGCCGGTACCGGGCCCCGCGGTCCGGGGTTCACCGGGCCCCTGCGGTCCGGGGTCCGAGGTCTTCCGCTCCCGCCCGTTCGGTGAGCGCCGACCGCACGTCAGGCGCCGTCCAGAGGAAGGCCTCCCGCATGAACCGTTCGACCCGTCCCAGCCGCCCGCCGTTCCAGAACTCCGGCTCCCGGTCCGCCGCGGCGGGCGGTGCCGGACGTGAGTTCGCGATGCCGGTGAGCACCACTCCGGCGCTGCCGCCCGTCGAGTCCTTCGACCAGCTGGACCTGCCGAAGGAGCTGCTGTCGGTGCTGGCCCGGCGGGGCGTCACGGCGCCGTTCCCGATCCAGGGCGCGACGCTGCCGAACGCGCTGGCCGGCCGTGACGTGCTGGGCCGGGGCCGGACCGGCTCCGGCAAGACGCTGGCCTTCGGCCTGGCCGTGCTGGCCCGCACCGCCGGGCGGCAGGCCGAGCCGCGCAGCCCGCTGGCCCTGGTCCTGGTGCCCACCCGCGAGCTGGCCCAGCAGGTCGTCGAGGCGCTCACCCCGTACGCCCAGGCGGTGCGGCTGCGGCTGGCCACCGTGGTGGGCGGGGTGCCGGTCCGCCGGCAGGCGCAGGTGCTGAACCGGGGGGCGGAGATCGTGGTGGCCACGCCCGGCCGGCTGGGGGACCTGATCGAGCGCCGGCTCTGCCGGTTGGACGCGGTCGAGGCCACCGTGCTGGACGAGGCCGACCAGATGGCCGACATGGGCTTCCTGCCGCAGGTCACCGAGTTCCTGGAGCAGGTCGCCGAGGGCGGCCAGACCCTGCTGTTCTCCGCCACGCTGGACCGCAACGTCGACCGCCTGGTGCGGCGCTTCCTGAAGGACCCGGTCACCCACGCGGTGGACCCCTCGGCGGGGGCGGTCAGCACCATGGAGCACCACGTGCTGCACGTGCAGAACGCCGACAAGAACGCCACGATCGCGCACATCGCCGCCCGCGACGGCCGGGTGATCATGTTCATCGACACCAAGCACGGCGCGGACCGCCTGGTCGAGACGCTGCTGGCGAGCGGCGTCAAGGCCGCGGCGCTGCACGGCGGCAAGTCCCAGCCGCAGCGCACCCGGACCCTGGAGCAGTTCCGGTCCGGGCAGGTGGCCGCGCTCGTGGCGACCGACGTCGCCGCCCGTGGCATCCACGTCGACGGCCTCGATCTGGTGGTCAACCTGGACCCGCCCGCCGACCACAAGGACTACCTGCACCGCGGCGGGCGCACCGCCCGGGCCGGCGAGTCCGGCACCGTCGTCACCCTGGTCCTGCCCAACCAGCGCCGCGGGACGGCCCGGATGATGAGCACGGCCGGCATCACCCCCGTCACCACCAGGGTCCGGGCCGGTGACGAGGAGCTCACCCGGATCACCGGCGCCCGCGTCCCCACCGGCGTGCCGGTCGCGATCCCCGACCCCGTGGTCGAACGGCCCCGCAACAACCGGTCGACCGGCCGCAACCGCTACGGGCGCCCCGCCGGCGGAGCGCGCGGCGCCTCGCCCCGGCCGTACAGCGGGTGAAACCCGGCGGCGCCCGCCCCGTGGCGCCCGGGTGGCCGCTCGGCGCCGCTCGATGCGGGAACTCGGCGCCGCTCGATCAGGAACAGCGTGGCGTCCTCGCCGGCGTTGCCCGCCCCGGCGGGCCTTCAGCGCGTGCGAGAGGGTGCGCACCGTGGCCCGCACGCCGGAGCGTGAGCCCTCGGGCCGGCGTCGGCGGGCCCCCGGCCGACCCGCCGCCGGGCGGCGGGACCAGCGCCGACCGGCCGTAGTCCAGCAGCCGTTCCGGCTCCCGGCCGCCCGGCCCGACCGCGCCGCACCCGCCTCTTCGCACCGCCACCGCCACCAGCCCTGGGCCCGGCCGTCGCGTGGCCCTGGGCGCCGGGCGGGGCGGGGCGCCGGGCGGGGTGGTCAGGAGAGGGCGGCGACCAGCTGGGCGGTGGCCGGGGTGGGGACGCGGTGGGCGGCTCCGGCGCGGAGGACGGCTCCGCCGATGGCGTCGAGTTCGAGGGGGCGGCCGGCCTCGGCGTCGCGCTGCATGGAGGACCTCATCGTCGCCGGGAAGCGGTCGAAGAGGGCGAGCAGGTCCTCGGCGTCCGCCGGTGCCCCGGCCGCGCGGGCGACCGCGGCGACCTCGTCGAGGACGGTGAGCAGTTCGGGGCGGTGCCGGTCGCGGACGGTGCCGACGTCGGTGCGGTGCCGGGTGGTCAGCAGGGCGAACGGGGCGAGGAAGGAGAGCTTGTTCCAGAGCACCGTGCTCTCGTCCGGGCCGAGGGCGACGCCCAGTCCGGCCGCGCGCAGCGCCTGCGCGAACGGTTCGAGCCGCTGGTCCGGATCGGCGAGGACCAGGTTGGCGAACGGGCTGGTGTGGGCGATGCGGCCGGGGGCGGTGCGGGTGGCCTCGATCTGGATGGTGCCCGCGACGACCTCGGCGGCCGGGAAGCGGGCCCGGAGCACCACGAGGTGGTCGACGCCGTTGAGGAGCGGGACCACGACCGCCGAACCGAGCAGGTCGGCCGGGACGCGGTCGAGGGCCTCGGCGAGCGAGGTCTGCTTGACCGTCACGAAGAGGGCGTCGACCGGCTCGCGCAGCACGGTGTCGGCCGCCACCGCCGCGGTGAACTCCCCGTACTGCTCGCTGTCGACGTGCAGTCCGTCCGCGCGCAGGACGGCGGCGGTCCGGTCTCCGGCCAGGCAGACGACGCGGTGTCCGGCGCGGGCGAGCAGGGCGGCGAGCAGGCCGCCGACCCCGCCCGGACCGAGGACGGCGACGGTCGGCTTGCTGGTGCTCATGGATGCTCCTGGAAGTGCGGGAAGGGCGAGCGGTGGGGCAGGGGGTGGCGGGTCGACACCCGCCCGTGCCGGGCGCGTCCGGAGCGCGCGGTGGCAGCGGGCGGGTTGCCGCCCTGGGCCCGGAACGATCGTCAAACGTCCGGCGGTGCAAGTCAATCCATGGGTTTGCTGGGAGAGGGGCAAGCCTAGGCTTGGGTCTGTGACTCTTGACGATCTGCGGGTGTTCGGCGCGGTCTGCCGGAGCGGCTCGCTCAGCGGGGCCGCGCGTGACCTGGGGTGCACGCAGTCGGCGGTGAGCCAGCACGTGAAGCGGCTGGAGCGGGAGCTGGGCCTCAGCCTGTTCGAGCGGCAGCCCCGGGGGGTGGCGCCGACCCCGGCGGGGCGGCTGTTGCGGGGCGCGGTGACCGAGGGGCTGGGGCTGATCGACCAGGCGGTGCGGCGGATCGAGGAACTCGCCCGGGCCGAGGGCGGGTCGGTGCGGGTCACCACCGGGGCGACGACGGTGCGGCACTTCATGGCCGCGGCAGTGGTGGACTTCCGGCGCCGGTTCCCGCGGGCCAGCCTGGAGTTCCAGACCGAGACGTCCAGCCGCGGCTGTTTCGACGCGCTCGCCGCCGGGGCGGTCGACCTGGCCTGGATCACCCTGCGGCCGGCCGGCGGGGACGTGGAGCAGCGCGCCGTCGTCCACCTGCCCTGGTCGCTGGCGGTGGCGGCCGGGGACCCGCTGGCGGACCGGGCCCTGGTCGAGCCCGCCGACCTGCAGGACGTCCGGCTGATCGGGCTGCCGGAGAACTCGACCGCGCGCACCCAGCTCGGCGGGTGGCTGGCCGGGTCGGGCATCCGGCCGGTCTTCGACACCAGCGTCACGGACTGGGACACCGCGATCCTGCTGGCCGGACTCGGGCTCGGCCGGGCGGTCGTCCCCACCCTGCCCGAGTGGACCGGCCCGGGCCACCCCGACCTGCGGCTGGTCCCGATCCCGGCGCTGCCCCCGCTCACGGCGGGCTGGGCGGTCCGCCGCTGGGACGCCCTTTCCCCGCTGGCCCGGGCCTTCGCGGACACCGTCGCCGAGCACTGCGCCCGCCGGGACGGCCGGACGACGGGATGGGACGTACCCGTTGCGAACCCGTCGGCGCACGCCTAGCGTGAGGGGCCGTTGATCCGTCCACGGGGGAGAGATTCAACCTGATGGCCATTCAAGTCCAAAACGCCACAAGAGCCTTGATCGCGGCCGGCCTGCTGTTCACCGGCGTGCTCACCGCCGCGCCGCCGGCCACCGCCGCCGGCACCCTGACCGCGCTGACCACGATCCCGGCGTCCGACTTCACCCTCACCGCGGACTACCACCAGTACGACGCGCTCGACGCGGCGCTGGTCTCGACGCTCGGCACGAGCGCCGTGCACACGGTGATGGACAACGCGAACCACGACCGGCAGGGGCTGGCGTCCTCCTTCTCGGTCGCCGGGCTGTCCACCGGTTTCCGGTTCGACGACGGCGACGACGGCGACTGCCAGAGCCTCCCGCAGGGCATCACCACCAGCCGGGACGCGGTGGGCACCGCGAACAGCGGCACCTACGACGGGCACCAGCTGGTGCTGGTCAGCTGGTACACGGCGGACGCCTGCAAGGGCAAGCACCAGCGCAGCCGGATCACCCTGGTCGACTGGGACGCCACCTACCCCAACAAGTACCGCAAGATCCTGCTGGTCGAGCCGACCGGCACCCCGGCCGCGCCCAGCTTCAAGGACATCCCGATCCACGCCGGCGGGGTCTCCTGGTACGGCGACTACCTGTACGTCGCCGACACCGCGGTCGGCATGCGGGTCTTCGACATGCGCAAGATCCTGAACACCGACACCGGCGGCACCGCCGACCAGATCGGCCGCCAGTCCGGGTCGGTCTACTACGCGCACAACTACGCCTACGTGCTGCCCCAGGTCGGCACGGTCACGGCGCACACGTCGTCCTCCGTCACCGCGCTGGCGTGGTCGTCGATCTCGCTGGACCGGGTCAGCAAGTCGATCGTGACGACGGAGTACACCTGCCCGACCACCACGCCCTGCGCGGACTTCCCCGAGCGCGAGCCGCGCGCCGTCCGCTTCCCGTTCGCCCCGGGGGCCACCACCTTCGCCGCGACGACCACCGCGAGCCAGGCGCTCCGGCTGCCCTGGTACCACCTCAACGGCGTGGCCTCGCACAACGGCCGGTGGTGGTTCAACTCCTCGGGCGAGAAGAAGCTCTCCTACTGGACGCCGACCGCCGGGTCCTCCACCTTCGCCTGGGTGGGCGGCGGCGAGAGCCTCTCCTACTGGGAGGACACCACCGGGCCCGACCTGCTCTGGTCCCTCCAGGAGACCACCGGCAACCGCAACGTCTTCGCCGTCACCCAGGCCACCTACGGCGGCGGCTGAGCCTCCCCCGGCCCCCGCGCCGTCCCGGACCGCACCACCGGGCTACCGCCTCCCCCGCGCGTGCGCGAGACTCGGCATCACCCTCCCGCACGGAGCCCGCCCGGATCGTCTGCTGACCGGGCACGTGCCGGAGGGGCACGCACAGGAGGCGGCACGGTGGCGGAGAGCGGGACCCTGGACGGGGCGGACACGGCGGGCGGGACGGACGCCGCAGGCGGTGGCGGGCGGGCCCGGCGGGCGGGGGTGCGGCGGCTGGGCGTGCTGGTGCTGGTCCTGGTGCTGCTCTGCCTGCCGCCGTGGTGGACGCTGCTGGCCGCCGGGACCGACTGGCCGCTGCCGGTGGTGCCGGCGGGTACGGCGGTGCTGCTGGCCTGGATGGTCGGCTTCCCGTTCCTGATGGTCGCGGGCCACCGCTCGCGGGCGCGCGACGACCGGGCGGCCCGGATCGCGGACACCAGCCTGGGCGTGGTGTGGGTGCTGTTCACCTGGTCGGTGCTGGGCGGCCTGGTGGACCTGCTGCTGGCCGGGTTCGGCGTCGGCGGCACCGGCCGGGCCCGGGTGGTCGCGGCGGCCGTCGTCCTGGTGTCGGCCGGGCTGCTGGCCTGGGGGCACCACGAGGCGATGCGGGTGCCCCGGGTGCGGCGGCTGGACGTCCGCCTGCCGCGGCTCGGCGCCGGGCTGGACGGGACCAGGGTGGTGGTGCTGGCCGACACCCACTACGGGCCGATCGACCGGGCGGCCTGGTCGGCGCAGGTCACCGAGGCGGTCAACGCGCTGGCGGCGGACGTGGTGGTGCACGCCGGGGACATCGCGGACGGCACGCCCGCCCAGCGCCGGGAGCAGTCCGCGCCGCTGGGCGCGGTCCGGGCCGCGCTGGCCCGGGTGTACGTGACGGGCAACCACGAGTACGGCGGCGAGGCGCAGGGCTGGCTGGACCGGATGGCGGAGCTGGGCTGGGAGGCGCTGCACAACCGCCACGTGGTGGTGGAGCGCGGCGGGGACGCCCTGGTGCTGGCCGGGGTGGACGACGTCACCGCGGCGTCCTCCGGCGAGGACGGGCACCGGGCCGACCTGTCCGGCGCGCTGGCCGGGGCGGACCCCCGGCTGCCGGTGCTGCTGGTCGCGCACCAGCCCAAGTACGTGCCGCAGGCGGTGGCCGCCGGCGTCGACCTCCAGGTCTCCGGGCACACCCACGGCGGCCAGATCTGGCCGTTCCGGTACCTGGTCCGGCTGGACCAGCCGGTGGTGCAGGGCCTGAGCCGGCACGGGGAGCGCACCCAGCTCTACACCAGCCGGGGCACCGGTTTCTGGGGGCCGCCGTTCCGGGTGTTCGCGCCGAGCGAGATCACCCTGCTGACCCTGCGCGCGGGCGAGGGGACCGCCGGGACCGCCGGCTGACGGCGGTTCAGCGGGCCCAGGACGGGACCCAGGTACCGGCCGGGGCGGTCGTCGCGGCGGCGGCGAGGTGGGCGCGCAGCGCCGGGAGCGCGGGGTGCGGATCGTCCCGGTGGTGCAGCAGGGAGTGCGGGTAGACGGGGACGGGGTCGGTCACCGGGATGCGGCGCAGGCCGTGCCCGGTGGGCCAGACCAGCCGGGTGTCCTCGCCCATGAAGGTGGCCAGGGCGGGGGTGTCGGCGATGGTGTCGAGCAGCGCGTCGGAGCCGAAGTTGGGGCCGGTCGACTCGATGGTCAGCCCGAACTCGCCCGCCAGGGAGGCGTAGTAGGCGCCCCACTCGCTACCGGGGAGGATGCCGGGCATCCAGATCCGGTGTCCGGCCAGGTCGGCGAGCGGCACCGCGCGGGCGGCGGCGAGGGCGTGCCCGGGGCCGGTGAGCAGGTGCAGCGGCTCGTCGACGACCCGGACGGCGGTCAGGTCCTCGGGCAGCGGCCGACCGGGCATGGCGACGGCCCGGAAGGAGGCGTCGACGCTGCCGGAGCGGATCGCGGCGACGGCGCTCTCGATGTCGAGCAGCATCACGATGTCCAACTCGACGTCCGGGTGGGCGCGGTGGAAGTCCCGCATCAGCCGGGAGGCCGCGCCGCGCGAGTTGATCACGTCGACGCGCAGCGGGCGGCGGCCGGTGCGGACGGAGGCGGCGGCCCGGTCGGCGGCCCGCAGCAGTGCGCGGGCGTGCGGCAGGAACGCCTGGCCGTCGATGGTGGGTTCGGCACCGCGCGGGGTGCGGGTGAACAGCCGGACGCCCAGGTCGCGTTCGAGCCCGGCGATCCGCTTGGAGACGGCCTGCTGGGTGATCGCCAGGTCGGTGGCGGCCTTCTGGAACTGGCCCGCCTCCGCGACGGCGACGTAGGTGCGCACGGCTTCGAGGTCCACGGCGGGCCACCCTACCGAACAACGGACGGTTGTGGGCCGGTCGGTCTCCGGCGGTCCGGGCGCGGGTGACGCGGCAGCGGGACCAACCGCCGTTCGTGCGGTGGGCGGCCGGGCGCAGCCGGGGCCGGTGGCCGGTTCCGGGCGGTCCGGCGGCCCCCGAACCTGGCGTTCCGGCGGGGAGCGTCCGGGATTCAGCCGCCGTACACGCGGTCTCCACGTCGGGTCGCCAGAGTTCCGGCCCGTGCCTAACTCACACTCGCGTGTCGGCGTCGCCTCCGTGTGCGCCGCGTCCCTGACGTTCTCCGGGCTGATCGCCACCGGGCTGATCGTCGCGCAGCCCGCCGCGGCGGCCGACCCGTCCGGCTACCAGAACGTGCGCATCAACGAGGTCACCTCCAACGGCAACGACACGGTGGAGCTCTACAACGGCGGCCCGGCGGCGGTGAGCATCAGCGGCTGGAAGATGTCCGACGACGGCTTCTCCCCGCAGTCCTTCAGCCCGTCCGCGAGCAGCATCCCGGCCGGCGGCTTCGTCACCTTCAACTCGCCCAAGGGGCTGGGCGACTCCGACAAGGTGGTGCTCTACACGGCCGGCGGCACGGTGGTCGACCGGGTCGACTGGGCCACCGACAAGGCCAAGCCCGCGATCGCCCGCTGCGGCGGCGACGGCACCGGCGGGTGGGTCACCGCCACCACCGCGGCCACCTTCGGCTCCGCGAACGCCGCGGGCTGCCCGGCCTCCGTGCCCGCCGCGAGCCGCATCCGGATCAACGAGGTCGGCTCGGACGGCTCGGACACCGTCGAGCTGTACAACGGCGGCACCAGCGCCGTCAGCATCGGCTCGTGGAAGTACGTCGACGGCGACACCTCGCACTCCGCCGCCTCGATCTCGTCCTCCTCGCCGAGCGCGACCAGCATCCCCGCGGGCGGCTACGTCACGTTCAACTCCACCATCGGGCTGGGCGACAACGACGCGCTGTTCCTGCTCGACGGCAGCGGCAACACCGTCGACTCGGTCACCTGGGCGACCGGCGGCGCCAAGCCCTCCGACGAGCGCTGCGCCACCGGCTTCCAGACCTCCGCGAACGCGACCTTCGGCGCCGTGAACTCCTGCGCGGGCAGCACCCCCGGCGGCGGCACCGGCGGCACCCCCACCGGCCAACTGCTCGGCGGCGGCGGCTCGCTCACCAGCGGCTGCGCCCCCGAGGCGCCCGGCGGCACCGGCGCCAAGCCCGCCGGCACGCCGGCCTGGCCCGGCGGCCCGGACGTCACCATCGCCGACAACGTCTGTGCGTTCACCACCTCCACCGGCCCCGAGGGCCGGGACGTCAGCGGCCTGGCCTTCGACCCGGCCAACCCGTCCGTGCTGTGGGCCGCCAAGAACAAGAACTGGCTGTACAAGCTGGTCAAGAGCAACGGCAAGTGGGTCCCGGACGCCACCTGGAGCGCGACCGGCAAGCAGATCCGCTTCGCGGGCGGCACCGGCGAGCCGGACTCCGAGGGCCTGACCGTCGGCCCCAACGGGCACCTCTACGTGACCTCCGAGCGCGACAACACCAAGAACACCGCGCCCAAGGACACCGTCCTGGAGTTCGACCCGAACGCCGGCGGCAGCACCCTGACCCCGCTCCACCAGTGGGACATGACCTCGCAGTTCCCGCAGCTCGACACCGGCAGCAAGGACGACGCCAACCTCGGCTTCGAGGGCGTCGGCTACGTCCCGGACAGCTGGCTGACCGCCAACGGCTGGACCGACCCGCTCACCGGCTCCGCCTACAACCCGGCGAACTACCCGCTGCACGGCGCCGGCCTGTTCTTCGCCGGGCTGGAGTACGACGGCACCCTGCACGTCTACGGCCTCAACTCGAACGGCACCTTCACCACCTTCGGCACCGTCTCCACCGGCAAGCCGGGCGTGATGGACGTGACCTTCGACGCCGGCACCCAGCGGATCGTCGCCACCTGCGACAACACCTGCGGCGAGACCCACACCTTCCTGAAGGTCAACGCGAGCGGCGCGATCGTGCCGGACGTGACCTACACCAACCCCGCCGTCATGCCGGTCGACAACCTGGAGGGCTTCGCCCTCGCGCCGACCTCCACCTGCGCCAACGGCTTCCGCGAGGCGGTCTGGAGCGACGACGGCATCTACGGCTTCGGCTCCGGCAGCTCCTCCTACGGGCACGCGCTCTACAGCGGCACCTTCCCCTGCTGAGCACGCCCCGTCCCGAGCGCACCGCCTCCTGAGCACACCGCCCTCCGAGCAGACCGCCTCCTGAGCAGACCGGGCCCCGACCGCGCAGCACGCCGCGGCCGGGGCCCGCCGCCCGTGACCGGGGACCGGGGCCCGCCGCCCGTGACCGGGCCACTAGGGTGTCCGGATGGCCACGACCTTCACCGAGTCCTTCCTGCGCGCCGCCGAGCCGCACGCCGCCTGGGGCGCCGAGCAGTTGGAGGCGCTGGAACGGGCGCTGCCGGCCGCGCCGTGGACGGCCGACCTGAGCGAGTGCGCCTACGAGACCGGCGGCCGGACGCTGCGGGTGGGCCTGCTCGGGACGTACGACCCCGCGGGGCGGTCCTGGCTGTGGGGCTGGGCCAATCCGGGCTTCGGCGGGGCGCCCGTGACGGCCGCCTCCGCCCGGGTCGCGGAGTTCGGACGGGCGTACAGCGTACCGGAGTTGGCCGAACCCGAGGTCGACCTGTCCGGTTTCGCCGACCCGCGGCACGCGGCGGAGGCGCTGGCCTTCACCGGCATGGGCGTGCTCGGCGCGCCCGGTTACATCGGGCAGGAGGCCGGGCCGCAGACCCGGGTGTACTTCGTGCCGGAGGACCCGTCACTGCCGCCGGCGCCGCTCGACCCGGTCACGGTGCCGCGCTTCCTGCTGACCGGCGCGGGGCTGTTCGGGCACGACGCCCGGGCCGTGGTGCGCGGTTACTTCTGGCACCACGGCGTGCCGGTGGCGGAGGGCCCCGACCTGATCACCGCCCGACTGCCCGACGGGCGCGACCTCCGGGTGTCGTTCGACCCGCTGGGCCGGATCGCCTCCGTCGAGGGCTCGGTGGGCGGCCGCTGACGGCTCAACTGCGGCTGCCCGCAGGGCCGTTCGCCGGATCGTCCGCGGGGCCGCCGGCCGGGTCGTCCGGTTCCCGGACGGGCTTGGTGAACAGCACGTCGCGGCCCTGGTCGGCGGCGCGCAGCAGCATCTCGGAGAGGTGGTCGAGGAACCGGGCGATGTTCTCCAGCCGCGTCCCGGCCGGGCTGGTCGAGCCGAGCACGACGACGCCCTGCCGGGCGGTGGCGGCCACCGCGGCGTTGGCGTGGGCGCTGGCCACCGCGGACTGGTACCAGATCTCGTCGTCCACCACGTAGCGCTCGCGGCGGCGCTCGTCGCGCTCCCGGCGGACCATCGACTGCTCGTCCAGGAAGGCCACCGCCTTGGAGACGGACGCCGGGCTGACCTGGAGGCGCTGGGCGAGTTCGGTGGCGGTCAGGCTGCCGGAGTCGGTGAGCAGCAGCGCGGCCAGCACCCGGGCGGGCATCCGGCTCAGGCCGGACTGCATGAAGACGGTGGTGATCGCCTCCTCGAAGGCGTCCACCGCGCCGGGGTCGCGCCCGTCGTCGGGGCGGTCGGCCAGGTGCGGGTCGCGGGGCAGCGCGGCCCGGCGGTGGGTGCGGTGCTCGGTGGCCCGCTGGGCGAGGTCGGCCCGGTAGCCGGCCGGGCCGCCGTTGCGCATGACCTCCCGGGTGACGGTCGAGGTCGGACGGTCGAGCCGGCGGGCGATCTCCGCGTAGGCCAGGTCGTCGGCCAGCCCCAGCGCGATCTGCTGGCGCTCCTGCTGGGTGAGCCTGCCTCCCGGCATCGGGGGCCTCCTTCTGCGGTGCGTGACGTTGCCGCGCCCAGCATAGCGTTCACCGTCATCCCATTGCAACGAACACCACTCCTGACGTTGCGTTATCTCCAGGCCCATTGCAATGATTTTCCCGCTCTCACCTGCACCGATGGCGTTTGATTGCAACAAGCTTGTTGCTAGATCAATGAACGCAACGTAGCGTTTCCAATGTCAGAAACGAAGCGGCGCCGCACCGGTACCGCACCGCGAGCAGGGAGCACACCATGCAGAAGTTCGACACCGCCGCCCCGGTCACCGTCGTCCTGGACGTCCCGGCCGGGTTGGTCCGGTTCATCGCCGCCGACCGCACCGACACCGTGGTCGAGCTGCGCCCCGCCGACCCGGCCAAGGGCCGCGACGCGAAGGCCGTCGAGCACACCGAGGTCGGCTACGCCGACGGCGTGCTGCGGATCGTCACCGACTCCGCCGCGCACCGCCTGCTCGGCCCGTCCGGCGCGCTGGAGGTCACCGTGCAACTGCCCTCCGGCTCCACGGTCGAGGCGAAGAGCGCGGACGCCCGGCTCCGCGGCGTCGGCCGGCTCGGCGCGGTCACCTTCGAGAGCGCCCGGGGCTCGGTCAAGCTCGACGAGGCGTCCGCCGCCCGACTCACCCTCCAGGACGGCGACATCGAGGTCGGCCGCCTCACCGGCCCCGGCGCGTTCAGCACCCAGCGCGGCGACCTGACCGTCACCGAGGCGGTGCGCGGCGCGCTCGAACTGACCACCCGGTCCGGCTCGATCGCGGTCGGCGTGGCCCGCGGCGTCTCCGCCTCGCTGGACGCCGGCACCGGCCACGGCCGGATCGACAACGCGCTGCGCAACGCCGACGACGTCCCGGCGGTCACCATCCGCGCCACCACCGCGCACGGCGACATCTCCGCCCGCACCGTCTGACCCGCCGCCGCGCCGCTCAGCCCAGCCCAGAGCCCAACCCAGCCCAGCACCGCCGTCCCCGCACCGACCCCCACACCCCCAGGAGCACCCCATGACCGGCCTGGCCATCGCGGCGAACGGGCTGCGCAAGTCCTACGGCGACAAGAGCGTCCTGAAGGGCGTCGACCTCGCCGTCCCCACCGGAACGGTCTTCGCCCTGCTCGGCCCGAACGGGGCCGGCAAGACCACCGCCGTCAAGATCCTCTCCACCCTGGTCACCCCCGACGCCGGGGAGATCACCGTCGGTGGCCACGACCTGGCCACCGAGGCCCAGCGGGTCCGCGCCGCGATCGGCGTCACCGGCCAGTTCTCCGCCGTCGACGGCCTGATCACCGGCCGGGAGAACATGCTGCTGATGGCCGACCTGCACCGCCTGCCCAAGGCCGAGGGCCGCCGGGTGGCCACCGAGCTGCTGGCCCGCTTCGACCTCACCGACGCCGCCGACAAGCCCGCCTCCACCTACTCCGGCGGCATGAAGCGCCGCCTGGACATCGCGATGACCCTGGTCGGCGACCCCCGGATCATCTTCCTCGACGAGCCCACCACCGGGCTCGACCCGCGCAGCCGCCACGGCATGTGGCAGATCATCCGGGAACTGGTCGCCGGCGGCACCACCGTCCTGCTCACCACCCAGTACCTGGAGGAGGCCGACCAACTCGCCGACCGGATCGCCGTCCTGCACGACGGCGTGATCGCGGCCGAGGGCACCGCCGAGGAGCTCAAGCGCCTGGTCCCCGGCGGCCACGTCCGGCTCCGGTTCACCGATCCCGCCGCCCACCGCGCCGCGGCCGACGCGCTCGCCGAGGCCGCCCGCGACGACGAGGCGCTCGCCCTGCGCGTGCCCAGCGACGGCAGCCAGCGCGCCCTGCGCTCGGTCCTCGACCGGCTGGACGCCGCCGGCGTCGCGGCCGACGAACTCACCGTCCACACCCCCGACCTCGACGACGTCTTCTTCGCCCTGACCGGCGCCCCCGCCCTCCCGGCCCAGACCGCCGCCCCCGCCGCCCCCACCGCCCAGGCCGCTTCCGCCGCTTCCGCCAAGGAGAACGCACGATGAGCCAGCTCGCCCTCGCCGTCCGCGACTCGTCCACCATGCTGCGGCGCAACCTGCTGCACGCCCGGCGCTACCCGTCGCTCACCCTGAACCTGCTGCTCACCCCGGTGATGCTGCTCCTGCTGTTCGTCTACGTCTTCGGCGGCGCGATGAGCGGCGGCCTGGGCCGCTCCGCCTACGTCACCTACCTGGTGCCCGGCATCCTGATGATGACCATCGGTTCGACCGTGATCGGCACCGCCGTCTCGATGGCGACCGACATGAACGAGGGCATCGTCGCCCGGTTCCGCACCATGGCGATCCACCGCGGCTCGGTGCTGTTCGGGCGGGTGGCCGGCAGCGTGCTGCAGTCGGTGGCCAGCGTGGTGCTGGTCGGCGCGGTCGGGGTGGCGATCGGCTTCCGCTCGCACGACGCGAACCTGCTGGAGTGGCTGGCCGCGTTCGGCCTGCTCGCCCTGGTCGCCCTGGCGCTCACCTGGATCGCCGTCGGCATGGGCCTGGGCAGCCCCAACGCGGAGGCCGCCAGCAACGCCGCGATGCCGCTGATCCTGCTGCCGATGATCTCCAGCGCCTTCGTCCCGCTGCACTCGATGCCCGGCTGGTTCCAGCCGGTCGCCCAGTACCAGCCGTTCACCCCCGCCATCGAGACACTGCGCGGCCTGCTGCTGGGCACCGGCATCGGCAACAACTGGTGGATCGCCCTGCTGTGGTGCGCGGCCCTCACCGTCCTCGGCTACCGCTGGTCCCGCGCCCAGTTCGACCGCGACCCGCGGTAACCACCGCCCGCACCACACCCCCGGAGCCCTTCCGGCGGCACGTCGAACCACCCGCACGGCAACGCGGTCGCCGCGGCGCGGGAAGGTGGATGACGAGCCGTCGGAAGGGCCGTTCCGCGTGCGCGCCCCGCACGCCTGCGGGCCCGTGACCGCCATCGCCGCTGCCGCGTGTGCGGGGGGACGGTGGGAGACGGGTGGCGCGGAGGGCGCTGCGGTGCCGGGGGTCGACCGCCCGGACGCCCGGGGTCCGCGGATCGCGGCGCTGCCGCGTGGTGCGGCGCGGCTGTGGCCGCCGCCGTTCCGGACCTGGTGCGAACTGCGAGGAAACGAACTGCACGAGCTGCGCGAGCTGCACGAGCCACGTGTGGTGCGGGTGCCGACCGGACCTCAGTGGTCGGCCGGGGCGTCGGGCGTCGTCATCCGCCACCGTCGGCGTCCGCTCCCGGTCGGTGGCCCGCCCCGGGGGCGGTGGTCCGCCCCGTTCCGGGTCAGGTGGTTCAGTGTCCGGCGGCCCCCTGCGTCCAGACCGGGTCGAGGACGAGGGCGGTGAGCGCCTCGCCGTTCAGCACCGGCGGCCCGGTGTACAGGTCCTGGCCGTGCCCGGGGAGCGGGACGTTGCCGGACTCGGCCGCGATGACGGTGCCGTCGGTGCGGTACAGGTCGGCCCGCCACACCTGCGGGAGGTCCGCCGGCGCCGGCGCGAGGGAGAGCACCAGGGTGCTGCCGTCCGGCTGCCGGGTGGCGGAGCAGCCCGGCAGGTTGTTGCACGGGTCGGCCAGCTGCCCGGTCCCGTTCGGCAGGTGCATGATGCTGAGCTGCACGGTGCCGGTCTTCGTGCCGTTGGTGACGGTGTACCCCGCGCCGATCGTCTCCGGCAGGGGTCGGCTCGGCGCCGGGGTCCCGCCCTGGAGTTCGGCCAGCCTCTTCCGCTCCTCCGCGTCGGCGCCCGTGCTCCGGCTGTCGACCAGCGTCGGCCGGCCGTCCGCGTGGTACCCGGTCGGGAAGCGGCTGCTGAGCAGGTCGGCGATCTCCGCGGGCGTGGTCGGCCCGGTACGGACGGTCGACGCGGAGAGGGAGGCGGACACGGAGGCCGTGCCCTGGCCGGCCGGGCCCACCGCGGCTGTGCTCGACGGGCCGCCCGCGAGGGCGGTCGCGCCGAACACCGCGACCGCGGCCACCGCGGCGGCGCTGCCCGTGACGGCGGCGAGCCGCAGCCCCCGGCGGCGGCGGCCGCGGTGCAGCAGCTCGGCCACCGGGGCCGGTCCGGCGGTGCCGTGACGGCCCGCCAGGTCCCGCAGCGCGCGGGACATCTCCTGGTCTTCGATGTCGTTCATCGTGTGATGTTCTCCTGCTTCTTCGACTGGATCAGCTGGGTCGCCCGGACCGGCGCCCAGTCCGACGGCCGGTCCGACGGCCGGTCCGACGACCGGTCCGCCGGGCGGACCTCCGACAGGGCGGTGCGCAGCCGGGCCACCGCCCGGAAGTGCTGGCTCTTGACGGTGCCGACCGAGCAGCCGAGGATCGCGGCGGTGTCCTTCTCCGACAGGTCCTCGAAGTGCCGCAGTACGACCACCGCCCTCTGGCGGGGCGGTAGTTCGCGCAGCGCCCGGTACAGCTCGTCCGAAGCCTCCGGCGCCGTCGGACCCCCGTTGGGGGCGTCCGGCGGTTCGGCGATGAGCAGTTCCCTACGACGTCGCCGCCACCAGCTGATGTGGTTGTTGACCAGCATCCGCCGCAGGTAGGCGTGCGGGTCGTCGGTCCGCATCCGGCGCCAGCGCACGTACAGCTTGACCAGGCAGTCCTGGAGGAGTTCCTCCCCCCGGTGCCGGTCACCCGCGATCAGCGTCGCGGTGCGCAGGTGCCGGGGCCAGGCGGTCCCGACGAAATCGGCGTAGGCGTCGTCCTCGGTTTCTCGACTCACACCGACCAGACGTCCGGGCCCGGCGGAAAGGTTGTCAGCCCCGCCGACGAACTGCGGCCCGGGCCGCCACCGTCCCGGGGTCCGGCTCGGGGCCCGGATCGGGGCCGGTTCGGGGTCGGTTCGGGGTCCGTCCCGGATGGCCCGGCGCGGCCCGAGCGGAAGACTCTTTCACGTCAGCGGGCAAGCAGCGCAGGGAAGTTGGGGAGGCCGGGGATGAGCACGAGGATGATGGGACGCGAGCTGGCGGGCACGGCCGCGATCAGCGCGCTGGTGGTGGCGCTCGGCGAGGCCGCCCCGTCCGGTGCCGACCCGTCCGGTCCCGGGGCGTTCGGCGCCGGTCCGACCGGGCTGGACGCCGCCGCGCTGCGGGCCTCGATCGCCGACCCGTCCGGCGCCGGGCTCACCAGCGCCGTGGTGCGGGTCGGCGGCACCGGCGGCCACTGGACGGGCACCGCGGGGACGGGCGACCCGGCCACCGGGCGGCCGGTGCGGGCGGACGGCCGGTTCCGGATCGGCAGCATCTCCAAGGTGTTCACCGCCACCGTGCTCCTGCAACTCGCCGCCGAGCGGCGGATCGACCTGGACGGCACCGTCCAGCGCCACCTCCCCGTGGCGCTGCCGGTCGGCCACCCGCCGGTGACGGTGCGCCAGCTCCTGAACCACACCAGCGGGCTGCCCGGCGGCAGCGAGCCCGGCGGCGGCGACGACGGCAGCGCCGCCTGGTTCGTCGCGCACGCCGCCGACCACTGGACCCCGCAGCAGGTGCTCGACTCGCTGGCCGGCCGGCCGGCGCAGTTCGCCCCCGGCACCGCCCAGCAGTACAACGGCGTCAACTACTTCCTGGCGGGCCTGCTGATCGAGCGGGTCACCGGCCGGAGCTTCGCCCGGGAGGTCACCGACCGGGTGCTGCGCCCGCTGGGCCTGCACCGCACCTCGGTGCCCGACGCGGCCGACACCTCGCTGCCGGACCCGAGCGCGCACGCCGTGCTCGCCGTGCCCCGGCCGGACGGCGGCACCGACCTGGCGGACGTCACCCGGCAGAGTCCGTGGCCGTGGGCCGAGGGTGGCATGGTCTCCACCGCGCCCGACCTGGAGCGCTTCCTCACCGCGCTGCTCGGCGGTCGTCTGCTGCCGCCCGCCCAGCAGGCCGAGCTGTTCACCGTCCCGGACGTGCCGAACTTCCGGGGCCCGGGCCTCGACCTCGGCACCACCGGCGGCCGGGCCTGCCTCAGCGCCGGCCTGATGCGCCTCTCCCCCGCGCCCGGCCTGGTGCTGTGGGGCAAGACCGGCAGCCGCCCGGGCTGGACCAGCGCCGTGTTCGCCACCCGGGACGCCGCCCGGACCCTGGTGTACTCCTTCACCCCGACCTCCCGCCGGGGCGCCCCGTTCACCGCCCAGTACCGGGTCGCCGCCGCCGCGTTCGGCCTGCCCGCGCTGTGAACGGCACCCGGCGGCCGGAGCGCCCGGCGGGCGGGAACGGCGGAGCGCCCCGCGGACGGGAACGGCGGAGCGCCCCGCGGACGGGAACGGCGGACGGGGCCCGCGCCGCCGTCGCGGCGGTACGGGCCCCGTCCGGGGCGGTCAGCGGGCCGGTCAGCCCGCGGCGAGCAGCTCCAGGGTGTCGATGACCCGGTTGGAGAAGCCCCACTCGTTGTCGTACCAGGCGACCACCTTGACGTGGCGGCCGTCGACCCGGGTGAGCGCCGAGTCGAAGATCGAGGAGGCCGGGTTGCCGGTGATGTCGGAGGAGACCAGCGGGTCCTCCGAGTACTCCAGGACGCCCGCCAGCTTGCCCTCGGCGGCCTCGCGGTAGGCGGCGAGCACCTCCTCGCGGGTGACGTCGCGGGCGACGGTGGTGTTCAGCTCGACGATCGAGCCGACCGGGACCGGCACCCGGATCGAGTCGCCGGACAGCTTGCCGTCCAGCTGCGGCAGCACCAGGCCGATCGCCTTGGCGGCGCCGGTGGTGGTCGGGACGATGTTGACGGCGGCGGCGCGGGCCCGGCGCGGGTCGCGGTGCGGGCCGTCCTGGAGGTTCTGCTCCTGGGTGTAGGCGTGCACGGTGGTCATGAACCCGTGCTCGATGCCCGCGAGTTCGTCGAGGACGGCGGCCAGCGGGGCCAGCGCGTTGGTGGTGCAGGAGGCGTTGGAGACGATGGTGTGCGCGGCCGGGTCGTAGGCCCCGGTGTTGACGCCGTAGGCGAGGGTGACGTCGGCGCCGTCGGACGGGGCGGAGACCAGCACCTTCTTGGCCCCGGCGGTCAGGTGGGCGCGGGCGGCCTCGGCGGAGGTGAAGCGGCCGGTGGCCTCCAGCACGATGTCGACGCCGAGTTCGGCCCACGGCAGGTCGGCCGGGTCGCGCTCGGCGAGGACCTTGATCCGGCGGCCGTCGACCACCAGGGTGTCGCCCTCGACGGTGACCGGGCGGCCGAGCCGGCCCGAGGTGGTGTCGTAGGCGAGCAGGCGGCCGAGCGCGGTGGGCTCGGTCAGGTCGTTGACGGCGACGACCTCCAGCTTGCTGTCGCGCTCCAGCAGGGCGCGCAGCACGTTGCGACCGATGCGGCCGAATCCGTTGACGGCGATGCGGGTCATGGGGTGGTGCCCTTCTCTGCGGCTCTCGCCCGCTGTTCCGGCGGGGCTGACCACTCCACTGTCGCTCGCCGGGAGGGGAGGCGGTAGTGGCACCCGTGCCATGGTGCGCAAGGATCGCGCCAAGCCGGGCAGGGGTGCTCACTCGCCCTTGGCGAAGGTCCGCCGGTACTCGCTGGGCGTGGTCCCGAGGATCTGCTGGAAGTGCGCGCGCAGGTTGGCGCCGGTGCCCAGGCCGGTCTCGGCGGCGATCCGCTCGACCCCGTAGTCGGAGCGTTCCAGCAGCTCACGGGCCAGGTCGACGCGGGCCCGCAGCACCCACTGCATCGGCGTGTAGCCGGTGTCCTCGACGAAGCGGCGGGAGAAGGTGCGCGGCGAGACGGCGGCGTGCCGGGCCAGCGCCCGCACGGTCAGCGGCCCGCCCAGCCGGTGCAGCGCCCACTCCCGGGTGGCCGCGAACCGCTCGCCGACCGGCTCGGGCACGCTGCGCGGCACGTACTGGGCCTGGCCGCCGCTGCGGTACGGCGCGGCGACCAGCCGGCGCGCGGTGTGGTTGGACGCGGACACCCCGAGGTCGCTGCGCAGCACGTGCAGGCACAGGTCGATGCCGGACGCGGCGCCCGCCGAGGTGAGCACGCTGCCCTCGTCGACGAACAGCACGTTCTCGTCCACCCGCACCCCGGGGTACTTGGCGGCCAGCGCCCGGGTGTAGTGCCAGTGCGTGGTGGCCCGGCGGCCGTCCAGCAGGCCGGTCGCGGCCAGTGCGAACGCCCCGGTGGAGATCGCCGCCAGCCGCGCGCCGCGGGCGTGCGCGGCGCGCAGCGCGGCCACCACGGCGGGCGGCGGGTCGTCCCGGTCGGGGTGCCGGTAGCCGGGCACGAACACCGACTCGGCCCACTCCAGCGCCTCCAGCCCGTGCGCCACGTGGTACGAGAGGCCGTCCCCGCCCGCGACCAGGCCGGGCGCCGCCCCGCACACCCGCACCTCGTACGGCATGCTGCCGCGGGTGGAGAACACCTGCGCCGGGATTCCGACGTCGAGCGGTTTGGCACCGTCCAGGACCAGCACGGCCACCCGGCGCAGACGAGGAGTCGACACCCGCCCAGGGTAGGCGGGTAGGCGCGTCCCGGCGGCACGGCGGCGACGCGGCGGCGGCACGGCGGCGTCCCGACGGCGTGGGCGAGGCGTG
Source organism: Kitasatospora fiedleri (assembly GCF_948472415.1). Classification (NCBI taxonomy): domain Bacteria; kingdom Bacillati; phylum Actinomycetota; class Actinomycetes; order Kitasatosporales; family Streptomycetaceae; genus Kitasatospora; species Kitasatospora fiedleri. Next base: position 3,673,178 of record NZ_OX419519.1, read on the forward strand.
GCGGCGTCCCGACGGCGACGCGGCAGGGTCCCGGCGGGCCGGGAGGCGTCCGGTCAGTCGGCGATCCCGAGGACGCGTCCGACGGTGTCGGGGTCGTCGATGCTGCGCAGCATGCAGTGCGCGACGTCGGCCCGGGAGATCTTCGACCCGCCGCGCAGGTTCCGCCCGTAGGCGATCCGGTAGTCGCGGGTGAGCGGCTTGTCGGTGAGCTGGGGCGGGCGGACCACCGTCCAGTCCAGGCCGCTGGCCAGCACCACGTCCTCCATCCGGGCCAGGTCCGCGTAGTGCGCCCGCAGCACCCGCTTGACCAGCGGCGTCAGCACGTACCGCATCACCGGGCCCTCGCCCGGGTCGTGCCGGGGCGGGTGCGGGCGGCCCGGCGAGGGCACCGTCCCGATCGGTGCGGCGCTCACCACCAGCAGCCGCCGCGCCCCGGTCTCCCGCATCGCGCCGACCAGCGCCCGCGTCCCGCTCTCGGCGACCCCGACGCCGGCCTTCCCCACCGCGCCGAGCCCCGACAGCACCGCGTCCGCGCCCGCCACCGCGTCCCGCAGCTCCGGCGCCCCGGCCGTCGCCAGGTCCGCCCGCACCACCCGCACCCCGGGCCGCTCGCCCAGTTTGGCCGGATCTCGCACCACCGCCGTCACCTCGTGCCCGGCCTCCAGCGCCTGCGCCAGCAGGTGCCGCCCGATCCCGCCGGTGGCGGCCACCACGGTCAGCCTCATCGCCCTCTCCACCTTCCCGATCATCCTGACGTTCCGTCAATTTCCTTCTTGAACACCGGTATTGGCACCGCTCAGCTTGTCCGGGTTGGTCACGAAGTAGATGTCCGTGACCTGCTCGCCGTCCGCCGAGAGGTCCAGCACGAGCACCGCGAACGGCGCCTCCCCGACGAACAGCACCGCCGACGGGTCCCCGTTCGCGGTGGCCCACCGGACCCGGATGCCCTGCGGGGCCCGCGCCGAGCCGCCCACCAGCAGCCGGGCGACCTGCCCCCGGCCGCGCACCGGGCGCGGCCCGGCCGCGGTCGCCTTGCCGCCGCCGTCCGCCCAGAGCGTGACGTCGGGGGCGAGCAGCCGCAGCAGCCCGTCCAGGTCCCCGCCGCCGACCGCGGCCGCGAACCGCTCGGTGGCCTGCCGCCGCAGCGCCGCGTCCGCCCGGTACCGGGGCCGCCGGGCCCGGACGTGCTCGCGGGCCCGGTGGGCGAGCTGGCGGACGGCGGCGGGGCTGCGCCCGAGGATCTCGGCGGTCTCCGGGTGGCCGTAGCCGAACACCTCGTGCAGCACGAACACCGCCCGCTCCAGCGGGGTCAGCGTCTCCAGCACCACCAGCAGCGCGATCGACACCGCCTCGGCCCGCTCCCCCGGGTCTTCCTGCGCCGGGGCGATCAGCGGCTCGGGCAGCCAGGGCCCGAAGTAGCTCTCCCGCCGCCGGCTGATCTCGGCCCGCCGGGCGAGCGCGGTGTTCACGGCGGTGCGCACCAGGTACGCCCGCGGGTGGACCACCGGCCCGGCCTCGGCGGACCGGTACCGGCCGGACCAGGCCAGCCAGGTCTCCTGGAGCACGTCCTCGGTGTCGGCGACCGTCCCCAGCAGGTTGTAGACCATCGAGAACAGCAGCTCCCGGTGCCTGGTGAACACCTCGGTGGCCTCGTCCGTCGTCACGCCCGTCTCCTCTCCGCGGCTGCATCCCGAGAGTGTCAGCACCGCCCGGGTGTGACACGGAGCCGGAAGAAAAACCGGACCGAGTACGGGGACGGGGACGGCCCGCGCCCTGACGTGGTGCCGTCAGCGGCGCGGGCCGTCCCCGCGGCGGGGCCCCGGCGAGGGGTCAGCCCATGCTCTTCTGCCCGTCCAGCGCCTCCCGGATGATGTCGGCGTGCCCGGCGTGCTGCGCGGTCTCGGCGATGACGTGCAGCACGGTGCGCCGGGCCGACCAGCTCGTGCCGGGGGCGAACCAGGGCGCCGCGGGCAGCGGGTGCGAGACGCCCAGGTCGGCCAGCCCGGCCAGCATCTCGTCGGTGCCGCGGGCCGCCGCCTCGTACGCGGTGAGCACGCCGAGCAGGGTCTCGCCGGGCAGCAGCCGGAACTCGTCCGTGCGGGCCTGGATGTCGGCCTCGGTGAAGGAGCTGAAGTCCGGCATCGCCGAGGTGCCCCGGACGATGAACGCGGCCCACTGCCGCTCCACCGAGGTGACGTGCTTGATCAGGCCGCCGATGGTCAGCTCGCTGACGGTGGTGCGGCGGGACGCCTGCTCGTCGTCGAGGCCGCGGGCGGTCAGCCGCAGGAAGTGCCGGATGGCGCGCAGCTCCGCGATCAGGTCGGCGTGCTCGCCGGTCGGGCCCTCGGCGGTGGCGGCGGGGTACTGGCCGACCGCGGTCTCGACGGCCTCGGTGGTCTCGACGGCCTCGGTGGTCTCGGTGGTCTGCGCGGTCTCGGTGCTCATGGTGGTCGCCTCTCCGAAGTGCGGTGCTGTCGCGGTGCCGGTGCGGTGCGGACGGGGTGCGCCCGGGTGCCTCGGGCCGGCTGCCCGGCGCGGTCCCCCTCGCTCCGTGTTCCACGCTACGGAGCATTGCGGTCACCTTCCGTCCGCAATTGCCGGAGGATGGGACCCATGGCCGACACCAGTGCCCGCACCCTGCGCCTGCTCACCCTGCTCCAGTCCCACCGCTACTGGCCGGGCGGGGAGCTCTCCGCCCGGCTCGGCGTCTCCGCCCGCACCCTGCGCCGCGACGTCGACCGGCTGCGCGAGCTCGGCTACCCGGTGGAGGCCCGGCGCGGCGTCGACGGCGGCTACCAGCTGGCCGCGGGCGCCGCACTGCCCCCGCTGGTGATCGACGACGAGGAGGCGGTCGCGCTGGCCGTCGGCCTGCAGGCGGCGGCGGACGGCGCGGTGGAGGGCATCGCGGAGGCTTCGGTACGGGCGCTGGCCAAGGTGGTCCAGGTGATGCCGGCCCGGCTGCGCCGCCGGGTGGAGGCCCTGCGGGCCGTGACCGTCCCGGCGAACTGGCGCGTCGACACCACCGCCCCGATCGACCCGGACGTCCTCACCGCCGTCGCCCTGGCCTGCCGGGACACCGAACGGCTGCGCTTCGGCTACCGGGCCGCCGACGGCACCCCCACCGAACGGCACGCCGAACCCTACGGCCTGGTCCGGCTCGGCCGCCGCTGGTACCTGGTCGCCTACGACCTCACCCGCCAGGCGTGGCGCACCTTCCGCCTCGACCGCCTCTCCGCCCCCGCCGCCACCGGCACCCGCTTCCTGCCGCGCACCCTCCCGGCCGCCGACGCCGCCGATTTCGTCCGGGCCGGGCTGCAGGGCCAGCCCCGCCCGCACCGGGTCGAAGCGGTGGTGGACGCCCCCGCGGCGACGGTCCGGCAGAAGCTCGGCACCTGGGCCGAGATCGAGGAGGTGGACGCCGGGCGCAGCCGGGTGCGGATGGACGCCGACGCCCTGGAGTGGCCCGCGATGGCCCTCGGCTCGCTGGGGGTCGACTTCCGGGTGGCCTCCCCGCCCGAGCTGTCCGCCCTGCTGGCCGCCTGGGGCGAGCGCTTCACCCGCTGCACCGGCGGCAACGAGCAGGCAGAATCGGGGCGGTGACGACACAGCAGCTGCTCACTCCCGCCGAGGCCGCCGAACGCTCGGGGTTCAGCCTGGACACCCTGCGCTACTACGAGCGGATCGGCCTGCTCACCTCCATCACCCGCGCCACCAGCGGCCACCGCCGCTTCAGCCCCGACGACATGGGCTGGCTGGGCATCCTGCGCTGCCTGCGCGACACCGGCATGCCGATCGCCGACATGCGCCGCTACGCCGAACTCGCCCGCGCCGAGGGCCCGGACGGCCTGCGCGGCCGGATCGAACTGCTGGAACGGCACGACACCGCCGTCCACGACCAGATCGCCCTGTTGGAGCGCCAGCGCACCCACCTGCGCGACAAGATCGACTACTACCGCAGCGTCCTCGCCGCCGACTGACGCCCGGGTCGGACCGCTCCCCTCGGACCGACCGCTCCCCTCGGACCGGCAGCCCCCTCAGACCCGGAGCCCGTCCACCACCAGCCCGAACAGGTGCTCGCTTCGCTCGGCCAGTACCGGCGCCTGGTCGGCGATCCAGCTGACGGCGTTGGCCAGCGCGAACAGGTCGGTGCCGGTGACGTCCGCCCGAATCCGCCCGGCCCGCTGGGCGGCGGCCAGCAGCCCGCCCCCGGCCTCCCGCATCGCCGTGCAGCTCGCGTGCAGCGGCGAGGCCGGGTCCCGGAGGGTGGCCAGCAGCGTGCCCGGCAGGTCCCGGTAGGCGCCCGCGCCCGCGCAGAACTCCCGCAGCCAGTCGACCAGCGCCGCCTCCGGGTCGTCCTGGTCCGCCGCCAACTCACCGGCCCGGAGGGCCAGTTCCTCGAAGCGCCGGGCGAGCAGCGCCTCCAGCAGCGCCTCCCGGTTGGGGAAGTGCCGGTAGAGCGTGCCCAGTCCGACCTCGGCCCGCCGGGCGACGTCCCGCAGCGAGGCCCCGGCGCCCTGTTCGACGAGCACCTGCGCGCCGGCCTCCAGCAGCCGGTCCCGGTTGCGCCTGGCGTCCGCGCGCGGCGCCCGGGCGGTCGGCTCAACAGACATGCCACATCCCGTCGTTGACATTCGGAGCGCTGCTCCGTTTAACTTTCCGGAGCAGCGCTCCGTATTCTACGGCAGCGCTCTCCGACCTGCGGAGGGGGAGACACCCATGACGATCGACAGCATGTGGGCGGTACGGCTGCACGCCTTCGGCGAGCCCGAGGTGCTGGTCCGCGAACGGGTGCCGCGCCCGGTGCCCGGCCCCGGCGAGGCCCTGGTCCGGGTGCACGCGGCGGGCGTCAACCCGCCCGACTGGTACGCCCGCCGGAACTTCGACAACATCCCGGCCGAGTTGCGCCCGCCGCTCACCCTCCCGCTGATCCCGGGCAGCGACATCTCCGGCACGGTCGCCGCCACCGGCCCGGGCTCCGGCTGGCAGGTCGGCGAACGCGTCCACGGACTGGTCAACTTCCCCGGCCGGGGCGCCGGTTACGCCGAGTACGCGACCGCCCCGGACGCCCACCTGGCCCGCCTGCCCGACGCCCTGGACCACCCGACCGGCGCCGCCCTCCCGATGGCCGGCCTGACCGCCTACCAGTACCTCACCCAGCTGCTGCGCCCCGCGCCGGGCATCACCGCCGTGGTCAACGGCGCGGCCGGCGGCGTCGGCCACCTCGCCCTGCAACTCCTCCGGGCGGGCGGCGCCGGCCGGCTGATCGCGGTCGCCTCCGGCCGCCACCGGGACTTCCTGCACGAGCTGGGCGCCGACCGCTTCGTCGACTACACCGCCGGGCCGGTCGCGGACACCGTCCGGGACGCCGACCTGCTCCTCGACACCGTCGGCGGCCCGGACGCCCACCGCCTGCTCCCGGTCCTGCGCCGGGGCGGCCGGGTCGCCCCGGTCTTCCTCGGCGACTACCGCCGCGAGCACGCCACCACCGAACTCGGCCTGACCTTCAACGACCGCTTCTGGCAGGTCCGTTCCAGCGGCGAGGACCTCACCGCCCTGGACGCCCTGGTGGCGGCCGGCACCGTCCGGGTCGCCGTCACCGCCGTCTTCCCCCTCGCCGACGCCGCCGCCGCCCACCGCCGCGCCGAACAGGGCCACCTGCGCGGCAAACTGGTCCTGCACGTCGCCGACTGACGCCCGCCCCGGCCCGCCGCAGGTCGGCTACGCAGGCCGGCTACGCGGTCCGGGCGTCCCGCTCCCGGACCGTCACGGCGCCCCGGCGCTCCCAGCCCTCCGCCCGGACCACCACCTCCCCGATCCGGTCGACCGCCCGGGCGATCTCCTGCGCCGGGTGCCGGAGCGGCGCGCTCATCCCGGCCAGCACGGCCAGCAGTGCCCGGAACTGTTCCAGCCCGGCCAGCCCTTCGCGGATCGCCCCGGCCAGGCCCACCAGCTCGCCGAGGAACGCGTCCGCACCCGGCACCTGCCCCGGCACCTCCCCCGGTGTCGACGCGGTGCGGAGCAGGTCCAGCACGGAGCCCACCGCCCGGTCGATCTGCTCCACGTGGACGGCGAACCGGTCCGCCCGCTCCCGCAGTTCACCCGCCGGTGCGGCCAGCGCCGCCGCCATCCGCCCGGTCACCGCGAGGCCGACGGACCCGGGCGCGTCCGGGCTCCACGCGTGCCGGACCTGCGGGCCGAACCGCTCCATCACCTCCGCAAGGTCGTTGATCGAGCGGGTCAGCGCGTTCACGTCCTCGCCCACCACCCCATGTCCGCCTCCACGGCGGCGAACCGCCCGAACCGCCCGGGACCATCCGGACCATCCGAACCGCCCGAACCGCCCGAACCGCCCGAACCGCCCGAACCGCCCGGACCGCCCGGGTCGAGCAAGCCGTCCTCGCCGAGCACCCGCCCGGTACCGCCGAGCACCCCCGCCGGGGCCGGAATCCCGAACCCGGCCCGCAGCCCGGCGCGCAGCGCCCGCTCCAACTCCTCGCGCGCGCCGGCCAGTCCGCTCCGGCTGCGCTCGAACCGGATGGTCCGGATCAGCACGAGGTCGAACGGCGGACGCCCGTGCTCACCGAGTTGGACGGTCGGCCGCCCCAACAGGTGCCGGATGCCCAGCTCGTCCATGACGTGCGGGTCCCCGCCCGTGACGTCGGCGACCACCACGTCGGCGTGCATGACGTACCGGCAGACCTGCTCGGTGGTCCCACCGGGCCGGGCGGTCGGGTCGGCCCGGGTCGGCCGCAGGCCGACGCCGTTGCAGGCGGGCAGCACGACCTGCTCGTAGACCTCCAGCGCCTGCTCGTGGGCGAGGCGCTCCGGGCTCCCGTCCTCCTGGTCGCGGTCGCCGACCGGGCCGATGACGAGGCAGCTCAACGCGGCTGCTCCGGCCCGGGCGGGCCGGGCGGGCTGGGCGGGGCCGGTGACGGTCATCCGCGCCCCTCCGGGTCGGCGTCCCGGGCGGCCGCGTACTGCGCGCCGCGCCGCAGGTCGTCGGCGTGGACCGGGACCTCCTCGATGCCCAGGGCCCGGAGCAGGCCGGCCGTGGGGATGCGGTACTGCCGTCCCGGGCGCAGCACCGGGCAGGGGAAGTCCTGCTCCCTGAGGCGGCGGTATACCGTGGCCGGGCAGAGCCCGAGGACGCGGGCCGCGGTGCGCACGTCGATCGTCAGCGGGAGGTCGAACACCTCGCTGAACCGCATGCCGCCCTGGACACCGCTCATCGCGCCGCTCCGGCCGGGCGCAGCGAGAGGGTGCCGACCACGGGGCCGCGCGGCCGGCGGGCCCGTCCCGCCACCTCGGCCAGGCCCATCCGTTGGGCCAGCGCGCCGAGCCGTTCCCCCTCCCGGACGGCGGCCGAGACGGTGGAACCGAGTTGCGCCGCCGACCGGTCCGGTGGGCTGATCGCCGACTCCCGTTCAGGTTCCCGTAGTTGTGCGTCGGCCGATGTCCCGTCGCGCAGCGCGTACCGGTCGGCGATCGCCGCCGCGTCCCGGCTCGGACGTTCCGGCCGGGCCGATTTCGCGGCGGCCCAGGCCCGGCCGGCGGCCCGGCCGAGCAGTCGGCGGGACGCCTCGGGGTGGTCGGGGTCGACGTCCGGGACGGCTTCCAGCAGGCCGGCGACGGCTTCGGCCTCGACGTCCCTGCGGTCCGCGGCGAGCCGGTCGGAGACCTTCCGGACGGTGCTCCGCAGGGCCGGCGAGAGCAGCCAGACCAGGTAGGTCGACCACTCCCCCTCCGGCCGTTGGGGGCGCTGGGCGAGCCGGATCGCCCGGGCCCACACCGCGCGGCCCTCCTCCGGGCCGGGCCGGTAGGCGAGGTCGCGGGCGGCGGCCGGGTCGAGCAGCCTCCGGTCCCCGGCCGGGCCGGGGACCTCCAGCCGGAGCCGGCGGTCCGGGTCGGGGTGGAGCACCCGGTGGTGGATGCTGTCGAGCAGGCCGGTGAAGGCGAGGGTCGTCATGGGTCGGTTCCTTTCGCTGTGGGCTCGTCGGTCGGACGGCCCGGTGGGGGCACGTGTCGGTCGAGGAGGTCGGCGGTGGCCCGGGTCACCCGGGCGAGCCGGCCCGCCGCCTCGCCCAGCCCGATCCGCACCAGGGCGCCGAGGCCGGGGAGCACCCGCACCTGCCCGATGTAGACGTGCACTTCGCCGATGTCCCCGCCGACCGCGAGGCCGCTGCCGACCTGCTGGTGCCCGCAGTTGACGCAGGCGCCGACGGGTTCGTACGCCGATCCGGGACCGTCGGTCACGGGCGGTGGACGATGGTGAGTCCGCCGTACACGTCCCCGGCGACGGCGGTGCCGTTCCCGACGGTCTGGCTGAGCCGCGCCCGGCGGGGGAAGTGCCACGGACCGTCCGGACCCCCGCCGGCCCCGGTCCCGGTCACCGCCCCGGCCCCGGTCACGGCCCAGGTTCGGGTGCCGGGCCCGCCGCCCGGGCCGCCGCCCGAGGGCGAGGGGACGTGCAGCCAGGCCGTCTGCCGGAACGCCGCCTTCCCGTTGACCGTGGCCTCCACCCGGGTGCACGCTCCCGGCCGCAGCTTGCTGTAGCCGCCGACCAGGACGTCCTGGTACACCCGGTCGGAGAGGACCGCGACCAGGTGGGTGACCGCGGGGTCGGACTCGTCCAGCGCCCGTTTGAGCGGTTCGCTGTCCAGCAGCCGGTGCAGGTCGTTGCGGGCGGTGCCGTTGGCGTCGGGCGGGGTGCCGTCGATCGTGACCGGCCCGAGGTGCAGGCTCATCCGCAGCCGCACCGGCGCGGTGCGGCAGCGGGCGTTGTAGGTGGCGGCCGCCCGGTCCAGGGCGGGGACGAACCAGTCGATCACGGCCGGGAGGTGCCCCGGTGGGAAGCCCATCGCGAGCCCGTCCCCGCGCGGGGCCAGGAACGACCGCTCGTCGAGCACCTGCCGGAGCCCGGCCTCGACGAAGCTCTCGTCGACGAGTTCGGCGATCAGCCGGCTCGCCCCGGGCTGGGCCAGGGACGGCAGTTCGGAGAACCCCTTCGCGTCGAACGCCGCCATCCCCTGGGCATCGGGCATCGGCACGGTGGCGTTTCCGGGGGCGGGTGGTGGGGTCGGCACTGGCACTCTCCTCTGGTCGGCGGAGCGGGGCTCCACACGAGGATGTGCGGCGGGGGCCCCGGCCGTCCGTTCCCGGGATCGAAAAATCCGTGACGCAGCTCACGAATCGCCCGGATGCCCAGATATCGGACGCCTGTCCGGTTGCCAGTCAAACCGCGATCCGGCCCTTAGCCCGTTCGGAAACTCGCGCGCACGGATCGCCCGGGGCCCCATAACCTCCCCCGCATGCACCGGACGCTCCCGCCCTCTCCCTCCTTCGAATTCGGCCCCTGGCGTGCGCTGATCGGCGAACCGGCCTGGCAGGCCGTGACGACGAGGTTCGAACAGGTCCGCAGCCTGCCGGGCCGCCGGCTGCTGACCCAGGGCGAGCCCGGCCCCCACCTCGTGGTGCTGCTGGAGGGCCTGGTCTGGGTCGAGCAGGGCACCCGGCGCGGCGTGCTCTCCTGCCACCTGCGCGGGCCGGGCGACCTGCTCGGCGAGGCTTCGCTGTTCAGCGAACCGCGCACGGCCACGGCCGTGACGCTGACGGAGTGCCGGCTGATCCGGGTCCGGAGCGGCGACCTGTACCGCCTCCTGCACCGCCCCCGGCTCGACACCTCGGTCGCCGCCCTGCTCCACCAGCGCCAGCGGATCGACCAGTTGATGCGGCAGTTCGAGGACCCGCTGACCCGTCTGGCGGTCGGGGTGCACCCGGCGGTGCGGGTGGTCGACGACGCCCGCCGGGAGTTCCGGGCGACCAGGCTGACGCTGAGCACCGCGAAGACCAGCCGCTGGCTGGGGGTCCGGCAGGCGTCCCTCGTCCAGGCCCGCAGCAGGAGCGAGTTCACCCAGAACTTCGCCAGCCACCGCGGGGCGCTGGAGGTGCTGCGCCGGGACTGGATTCTGCGGACCGCGTCCCTGGTGTGCCGCTGACCCGCGCTCACAGCCGGGTGACCAGGACCGCCGCGACCAGCAGCGCGGCCTTGTGCAGCGCCTGGTCCGCCAGGTACATCCCGTTCAGCCCGGCCGTCCGCAGTTCGGCGAAGGCCGCCGAGCCGACGTGCCGCAGCAGCCAGCGCACCGGCCAACGGCGGTCCAGCCAGGCGTGGGTGGTCATCGACCAGGCGAGGGCGGCGACGGTCCCGGTGGGCGACAGCGGCAGCGGGACGAACAGCCGCACCAGCGCCAGCACGGCCGCCATCACCAGGTGGTACTGGACGACGTGGGCCAGGCAGGCCCGCCACCCCCGGCGGGGGTCCGCACCCGCGGCGACCTCCGCCGGGGTCGGCGCGGCCTTGTGCGCCGCCTGGTGGTCGGTCTGCCCGAGGACGTGGTCGGCGAGGGCGTGGCCGGCCGAGAGGACCGCCCACACCGCGCCGAAGACCGCCACCGTCCCGAGCTGCGCGGCCCCGTTCACCGGGCACCGCCACGGCCCCCGCGGGCGGGCGCGCCCGCGGCGGTGTCCCGGACGTCGCGCCCTGTCGTGTCGTGCTCTGTCGTGTCCTGCTCTGTGACGTCGTGCCCTGTCATGTCGTCCCCTGTCATGTCGTCTCCTGTCATGTCGTCTCCTGTCATGTCGTCTCCCGGTGCCGGGACCCGGCACCGGGTCCGGTGTCGGGGTCTGGGCAGCGGAGCTACTCGGCGGTAGGGTCACCGGCACGCTCGGGCTGGGTGATCTCGGAGGTTGCGGTGGAGTACGGCGAGTACCGGCGGCACGACGCGGTGGGGCTGGCCGCGCTGGTGGCGGGCGGGGAGGTGAGCGCCGGGGAGCTGCTGGAGGTGGCGATCGGGCGGGCCGAGCAGGTCGGCGGGCGGCTGAACGCGATCGTGCGGCCGATGCACGAGGTGGCCCGGGAGCGGGCGGCGGGGCCGCTGGCCGGGCCGTTCGCGGGGGTGCCGTTCCTGATCAAGGACCTGATCCAGGACTACGCGGGCCTGCCCACCGGCAGCGGCTGCCGGGCGCTCCAGGACACCCCGGCGACCGCGCACAGCGAGTCGGTGCGGCGCTGGCTGGACGCCGGGCTGGTGGTGTTCGGGAAGACCAACACGCCGGAGTTCGGCAGCAAGGGCGTCACCGAGCCGACGGCCACCGGCCCGGCCCGCAACCCGTGGGACACCGGGCGGACCCCGGGCGGCTCCTCCGGCGGCTCGGCCGCCGCCGTCGCCGCGGGCGTCGTCCCGGTGGCGGGCGCCAACGACGGCGGCGGGTCGATCCGGATACCGGCGGCCTGCTGCGGCCTGTTCGGCCTCAAGCCGGGCCGCGGCGTCGTCCCGGCCGGGCCCGCCGCGGCCGAGCACCTGCACGGCGCCGCCACCGACGGGGTGCTCTCGCGCAGCGTCCGGGACAGCGCCGCGATGCTGGACGTGCTGGCCGGCGCCCCCGACCCGGCCGGCCCGTACCTGCCGCACCGCCCGTCGACCCCGTACGCCGAACTGGCCCGCCGCGCCCCGGGCCCGCTGCGGATCGGCTTCACCACCCGCTCCCCGCTGGGCACCGCGGTGCACCCCGAGGCGGTCGCCGCCGTCGCGGACGCCGCGGCCCTGCTGGAGGGGCTCGGCCACCACGTCGAGGAGACCGACACCGGCATCGACGAACGCGGCCTGGCCCTGGACTTCCTGGCCATGTGGGCCACCGAGACCGCCGCCACGGTGGACGCCGTCAAGCGGCTCACCGGCGCCGGGAACGCGGGCTTCGAACTCGACACCCACGTGCTGGCCGCCGCCGGCCGCCGGATGCGCGCCCCCGCCTCCTACGCAGCCCACCAGCGTTGGAACCTGTACAACCGCCGGCTCGCCGCGTTCCACACCCGGTACGACCTGCTGCTCACCCCCACCCTCGCCCAACCGCCGGTCCGCATCGGCGAGTTGGACACCCCCGCCGCCGTCCGGGCGCTGGCCCGGCTGCTGCTGCCGCTCGGCCTGCTGGGCCTGCTCAGCCGGACCGGGGCGTACGAGGAGGCGGTGATCACCAACCTGGCGCCGGTCCCGTTCACCCAGCTCGCCAACATCACCGGCCGCCCCGCCGCCAGCGTCCCGCTGCACCGCACCCCGGACGGCCTGCCGCTGGGCGTGCAGTTCGTGGCGCCGCTGGGCGGCGAGGGCACCCTGCTCGCCCTCGCCGCCCAACTGGAGTCGGCCCGCCCCTGGGCCCACCTGGAGCCCGCGCTGTGACCGGCCGGAGAGCGGAACGGCCGGGCGGCGGAACGCCCGGCGGCGCACTCGGACGTGTCCGAACGCCTGTTGCCCCGCGGTGACAATTCGCGCACCCCGCGAGGTCATTGGGCGGTGAGACTTGAGTCATCGCCCCGGACGACGGAACGGAAGAACCGGCGGGGGCCGACCCACCGATCACCACCGACCACCGTTCCTGGGGGGAACCATCCATGTCCGTGCGCGCCCGCCTCCGCCGCTCCTCCGCCGTCGCCCTGGTCTCCGCGATCACCGCCGGCTCCGCCCTGCTGCTGACCGCCTGCGACCCGTCCGGCGACAGCACCGGCGCGCAGCCCGCCGGCGCCGCCCCGACCCGCACCGCCTCGACCGCCCCGGCCGGCACCGCGAGCGCCACCCCGACCACCCCGGGCACCCCGGCCAGCGCCACCGCCTCCGCCGCCCCGTCGGCCCCGGCGAGCGCCACCGCGTCCTCCCCCGCCCGGCAGCAGCCGTCCGCCACGCCGACCAAGGCCGCCGCCGTCAACCGCACCAAGGGCACCGGGCTGACCGTCAGCAACGGCACCCGCTACGTCGTGATGGACGGCGAGGTGGTCGACTTCGGCACCGTGGTCCGCGACCTGGCCTGGTCCCCCGACGGCAAGCGCGCCGCCTTCATCGACGGCAACGGCAACCTGGAGACCTCCGACCCGGACGGCGGCCACCAGGTCCTGGTCGCCCGGGCCCCGGCCGGCGTGACCTGGTCCCACCCGACCTGGCAGGTGTTCGTCCCCAGCGAGAACGACGCCGCCATGTACCTGCAGCCCAAGAACAACCTGCAGTTCACCGCCGAGGACCACGGCACCCTGCGGCTGCTCACCGTCCCCGCCAAGGGCGGCACCCCGCAGCAGCTCAGCCTGGGCAACTTCAGCGACGACGGCGCCAAGCCGCTCCCGGACACCGGCAACCTGTGGCCGAACGGCGCCGGGCGCTACGGCTCCTCGACCTACGCCAACCGGAACGACGGCCAGGTGTACCTCCGCGACGACTACCTGCGCCAGCAGGGCGGCGCCGTCACCAAGGGCTCCCAGCCCGACCTGTCCGACGAGGGCGACCTGGTGTTCGTCCGCTCCGTCGACGGCCACGACCACCTGTTCACCAAGACCGGCGGCTACGACGGCCCGGAGCGCGACCTCACCCCGCAGGCCACCGCGGACTACACCGAGCCGGTCTTCTCCCCCGACGGCAAGACCGTCGCCTTCCGCGCCCCCGACGGCATCTACACCGTCCCGGCCAAGGGCGGCGCCCCGGTCAAGATCTCCGACACCGCCGGCCTGCCCGCCTACCGCGGCTGAGCCACCCCCGCCCCCGCCGGGGGGCACCACCGAGCCGTCCCGGTCCACGAATTCAGGGTCCGCGGACCGGGACCTCCACAGGATCGCCCGCTACCGGGCGATCCTGGCCAACTCCTCCTGGAGATTCGGCAGTTGCTGGTCCGCGTCGTCGTGCGGCAGCCACTCGACCGGGTCGAGGAAGCGGAACACCACCCGGCTCGGGGTGATCGCGTACTCGTACTCGGCGAAGCCGACCACCGCGCCCAGCCCGCCCCGCGCGGTCCCCCGCAGCACGTGCGCGGTGAGCTCGTCCGGGGCGTCGCCCTGGACGGCCGACACCCGGCGGCGGGCGTTCGAGCGGGCCAGGTACGGGCAGACCATCGAGGCGTACAGCATGCACGCCCGGTGGCCGGGGCCCTCCATGGTGGGCGCCATGTTCCGGTAGGGCCGGCCGGCCGCCAGCGCCTCGCCGATCGCCGCCGCCTCGGCCCCGCCGACCACCCGCCACACCGTCCCGCGCGGCATCAGCGTGTTGCACACCGAGCACAGCCGCTCCCGGGCGCAGGCCGCGGACCGCTCGTAGTCGGTCAGCGCGAACTGCGGCGTCCCGTCCTCCCACGGGGTGATCGCGGGCACCGGGTAGCCCCGCCCGTCACGCGGGCGGGCCGCCACCGCGGGCGGCTTGGGAACGAGGTCGAAGCGCATGGCCCCATCCCTATCACGCCCCCCGCGCTCACCCGCGGGGCACCGCGTACTCGACCAACTCGGCACCGCCGGGTTCGAGTTGCCCCCACTCCCCGGGCACGTCCAGCACCGCGACCCCGGCCGTGGAGAACTTCTCGCGCACCCGCTCCAGCGCCTCGCCCCCCGGCTCCGCGGCCAGCGCCAGCACCAGCTCCCGCACCTCGGGCCGGTGCCCGACCAGCATCACCGTCCGCACCACCGGGGGCAACTCCCGCAGCAGCTCCACGAGTTCACCCACCTCGGCGCGGTACGCCCGCGGCTCCAGGACGAGTTCGGGCGCGCCGCCGAGCTCCGGCTCGGCCAGCTCCCAGGTCTGCCGGGTGCGCACCGCGGTGGAGCACAGCACCCGGTCCGGCACCAACTCGTGCTCCGCCAGCCACCGTCCGGCCGCCGCCGCGTCGGCCCGGCCGCGCTCGGCCAGCGGCCGCAGCTCGTCCGGGACGTCCGGCCAGTCCGCCTTGGCGTGCCGCAGCACGATCAACCGCCGCTGTTCCGTCATCCCCCAGTGTGACCCGATCCGCGAACCGCACTCCACCGGACGCGCGGGCCGGCCCGGTACCGGCGGAAAACCGGACGACACCCCGACCCCGTCCGGCTGGCGTCGGGGGCATGCGTGCCCTGACCGAGCCCGAGATCCGGGCGTCCTTCGTCAACTGCTCCAAGGGCGAGGCCAAGCGGCTCCCCGTCCCGCGGGGCTTGGCCGAGCTGCGCTGGGACGACCTGGACTTCCTCGGCTGGCGCGACCTCGGCGCCCCCGACCGGGCCTACCTGGTCGCCGAACTCGACAACCGGCCGGTCGGCGTCACCCTCCGCTCGCCGAACGTGAAGCGCAGCCTGACCCGCACCAACGTCTGCTCGGTCTGCATCACCGCGCACGCGGGCAGCGGCGTCTCCCTGCTCACCGCCCCCCGCGCGGGCGCCGCCGGCCGGGACGGCAACTCGGTCGGCACCTACCTCTGCGCCGACCTGGCCTGCTCGCTCTACGTCCGCGGCCTGCGCCGCCCGGCCACGGTCAGCCGCCCGGACGAGTCGCTCCCCCTGGAGGAGCAGATCGCCCGGACGACCGCCAACCTGACGGCGTTCCTCCGCCAGATCCTGGCCTGACCGGCCTCACGGCGCCGACTGGTACTCCACCGTCAGCACGCCCCGTCCGAGCGCGTGCGCGGTCAGGTGGAACCCCACCTGCGCGGCCGGCGTGTCCGGCCCGACCCCCAGCGTCGGCACGTCCAGCGCGTGCACCACGAACACGTACCGGTGCGCCGGCCCGGGCGGCGGCGCCGCACCGTCGTACCGGTGCCCCGGGAAGTCGTTGCGGACGTGGAACGCCCCACCGGGCAGCCCCCCGTCGTCCGCCCCCGCGCCCCGCGCCAGCCCCGTGGTCCCCGCCGGCAGGTCCACCGCCAGCCAGTGCCACCAGCCCGCCGCGGTCGGCGCGTCCGGGTCGTAGCACGTCACCGCGAACGACCGCGTCCCCTCCGGAGCCCCCTCCCAGGACAACTCCGGCGAAACGTTCCCCGCCGCGTGCACGTGCGCGTCCGGCATGACCCCACCGTCCACCAGATCCGCACTGCGCAGCTCGAACGCCGGAACCGGCGGCAGGA
The DNA here is from genome assembly GCF_948472415.1 of Kitasatospora fiedleri. Taxonomy (NCBI): domain Bacteria; kingdom Bacillati; phylum Actinomycetota; class Actinomycetes; order Kitasatosporales; family Streptomycetaceae; genus Kitasatospora; species Kitasatospora fiedleri. Next base: position 3,689,066 of record NZ_OX419519.1, read on the forward strand.
AGTCGTACGGAAGCGGAATGCGCCCGGTCATCGTTCACCGTCCTCATCGAAGGTGTGGAAACTCCCCCGGCAGTCTACGGAGCCCCACCCCACCACGGGTGACACCACCTCAACCCGCCGCAGGCGCACCTCCACCCCCTCAAGCCCCCCTCAGCCCCTCAACTCCGCCACAGCGCCTCGACCGCCGCCGCCGCCCAAGCTCCATCTCCACCTTCCCCACCCCGGCACCCCGCCCCCGAGCCCGCCGCAGGCGCACCCCCACCCCCTCAAGCCCCCCACCCCTCAACCCCGCCACAGCGCCTCGACCGCCGCCCCCAGCACCGTCTCCACCTTCCCCAGGTCGAAGACCAGGTCGAAGTGGTTGCGCCCCCCGACCAGCAGCTCGTGCACCGGCACCCCGTTCTCCCGGGCCGTCTCCGCGAACTCCGCCTGCTGCCGCCCGAACTCCCCCGTCTCGTGCTCCCCGAGCGCGAGCACCACCGGCGGCAGCGCCGCCAGCGCGTCCGGCGCGGCGTACAGCGGGCTGAGCCGGCGGGCCCGGTCGAGGTCCAGGCCGAGCGGCTGGTTGACGTAGCTGAGGGTGACGGGTTCCAGGTCGTAGACGCCGCTGAGCAGGGCCGCGCCGCGGATTCGCCCGCGCAGTCGGGGGTCGAGCAGGGCGCTCGCCGCCAGGTGCGCTCCCGCGGAGCTGCCGCTGAGCACGACGCGGGCGGGGTCGGTGCCGAGTTCCGCCGCGTGCTCGACCAGCCAGAGCACCGCGGTGGTGACCTGTTCGGTGATCTGCTCGACCGTCCACTGCGGGGCGAGCCCGTAGCCGACGGCGGCGAACGCGGTGCCGTGCGGGACGAGGTCGAGCGCGGGGAAGACCGAGTCCTCCTTGCCGAGCTCCTGCCAGAAGCCGCCGTGCACGAAGACGTGCAGCGGCGCGCCGGGGCCGGCCGGGAAGAAGTCGAGCCGTTCGGGTCCGGCGGTGCCGTAGCGCAGCTCACGGTGCCCGCCGAGTTCCTGGTAGGCCCGGCGGCTCTGCGCCGCGTACGCCGCGAGTTCGGCGTCGAAGTCCGCGGCCTTGGTGCTGGGCGAGTACTCCCGGTCGAGTTCCCGCTGGTCGAAGCCCCGGTAGACCGTCATGCCGCCGCTCTCCTCACCCAACCAGGTATAGACCAATACGGGAGCGCACGGTTAGCGTGGTCACTCCCCGTACTTCCTTCTCCGGAGTTGCCCCGTGGAGACGTCCGTCCTCGCCTTCGCCACCGACCTGCTCGACGAAGGGGCCGACACCTTCTTCGGCAACCTTACCGACCGGGCGGGCGTCGGCGGCGTCACGCTGGCCTCGGTCTACCACGAGGCGCGCGACGTCTTCCCGCACAACCCGCGCCGGGTGCTGCGCTACCTGGAGCCCGGTGCCGCGTACTTCCGCCCGGACCCGGCCCGCTGGGCCGGCCGCCGGCTCTCCCCGCTGCCGTCCACCGCGATCGGCGCCCGCGACCCGTTCGCCGAGGCCGCCGAGGAGACCCGCCGCCGCGGCCTGAAGCTGCACGCCTGGACGGTCTTCTGCCACAACGACCGGCTCGGCTTCGCGCACCCCGACTGCGCCCCGGCCAACGCCTTCGGCGACCGCCACCTGACCGAGCTGTGCCCGGCCAACCCGGAGGTCCGCGAGTACTGCCGCACCGTGGTCGAGGAGCTGGCCCGGTACGGCGTGGACGCGATCCGGGCCGAGTCGCTGCACTTCCACGGCCTGGCGCACGGCTACCACCACGAGCGCTACTTCGAGGAGCTCGGCCCGGTCACCGAGGCGCTGCTGTCGGTCTGCTTCTGCCCGCACTGCCTGGCCGCCGCGAACGCCGCGGGCGTCCCCGCCGAGCACGTCCGCGACACCGTCCGCACCGAGCTGCGGGCCCGCCTCGCCGACGAGTCGCGCGCCCTGGCGCCCGCCCCGCTGGACGAGCTGGCCGGCGGCGCCTTCGCCGCCTACGTGGACGCCTCCGCCCGCACCGTCACCTCGCTCGCCGCCGAGCTGGCCGCCACCGCCGCCGCGCACGGCATGCGGCTGACCTTCATGGACGGCGGCGGCCCCGGCACCGGCTGGCTGTCCGGCATCGACCTGCCCGCCCTCGCGGGCGCCGCCCACCAGATCGAGACGCTCGGCTACGCGAGGACCCCGGAGGAGGTCCGCGAGAAGGTCGCCGCCTTCGCCCTGCACGGCGTGCGCCCGCAGGACATGGCGGTCATCCTGCGCCCGATGGCCTCCGACTGCGACGGGCCGGCCAACCTCGCTGCCAAGATCGCCGCGCTGCGCGAACTCGGCGTCCCCGAGGTCGAGTTCTACAACTACGGCCTGATGCGGCTGTCCTCGCTGGACCGCATCGGCCAGGCCCTGCGGTGAGGTCCGGCCGCCGCGCCGGACGACCGGAATGCCCGGTTCGCACACCTGAGGACCGTTCCGTCCCCCGGCTCGGTCAACGCACCGTTCGCCCCGCCTGCTGCGCCCGGAGCGTCCCGAACGGTAGGCTTTCCGTGTGATCTTCAAGCGCATCGGCAACGGGCGGCCGTACCCGGATCACGGCCGGACCAGCACCCGCCAGTGGGCGGACGTCGCGCCGCGTCCGGTGCGGCTGGACCAGCTGGTGACCACCAAGGGCCAGTTGGACCTGGAGACCCTCCTCGCGGAGGACTCCACGTTCTACGGGGACTTGTTCGCCCACGTGGTGAAGTGGCGCGGCGACCTGTACCTGGAGGACGGCCTGCACCGCGCCGTCCGGGCCGCCCTCCAGCAGCGGCAGGTCCTGCACGCCCGCGTGCTGGAGATGGACTGACCGCACGCCGTCCGGGAACATCCGGAACCATTCCGGGGCGCGGCGCAACCGGTGTCGGTACCGGTACGTCCTTTCGAGTGCCGTCATCCCCCGGATGATGATCATCCAGTACCTGCGCACCCGTTGTCGGATTAGTCTGCTGACTACAGCGGTTCCGCGGTCCGTTCCCACGGCCGCCCCGCGGTCACCGGCACCCCACCCTGGCACCTATGGGGGAGACAGACCATGAGCATGTTGACTCCCCGGGGTTTGAAGGGGAAGCAGTACCGCGTCACCGGAAACGCCTACCCCAGGCTCAGCCGGCCCCCGCGCCGCGGCCGGAAGGTCGCCATCGCGCTGGGCGGCGTCCTCGCACTGGGCCTGGTCTCGGTCGGCGGCGTCCAGCTCTACGACGTCTTCACCGGCAAGAACGCCAAGAACGCCGCCGCCCAGGCGTGCGCCACCTCCTCCGGCAAGCCGCTGGCCGCCCCGGAGGGCTCCCCGTCGGCCGCCGCTCCCGCTCCCGCCGCCGCGGCCGCCGCCGTCTCCGGCGCCCCGGCGCCCGCCCCGAGCAGCACGGCGGTGCCGCAGCCCGCCGCCGTCACGGTGAACGTCTACAACGCCACCGACAAGGCCGGCCTGGCCGCCCGCACCGCCGACGAGCTCCGCAAGCGCGGCTTCGTGGTCGACAAGGTGGGCAACGCGCCCGCCGCGCTCGACAAGAAGGTCCCCGGCACCGCACAGATCCTCAGCGGCCCCGGCGGCCTCGGCGCGGCCACCCTGCTGTCCTCCCAGGTCGCCGCCGCGACCGCCACCGAGGACACCCGGGCCGACGCCACCGTCGACTTCGTCATCGGCGACACCTTCAGCGCCCTCGCCGACCCGGCCCAGGCCGCCGCCGCCCTCGCCGAACTCACCAAGCCCTCCCCCACCCCGGAGCCCGGCCACTGCTGAGCCCCGGCGCTCCCGCGGCAGCACGGCGGAGGTCCGGCCGGAGGCGGAACCCCCGCCCCGGCCGGACCTCCGCCGTTCCTACCGCCCTACGGCCCGTACCGTCCTCAGCCGGCCGTGCCGTACAGCCGGTCGCCCGCGTCGCCCAGCCCCGGCACGATGTACCCGTGCTCGTTGAGCCGCTCGTCGATCGCCGCGGTGACCACCGTGACCGGCCGCCCGGCCAGCTCGCGCTCCATCACCGCGACGCCTTCGGGCGCGGCCAGCAGTACCACGGCGGTGACGTCGGTGGCGCCCCGGTCGAGCAGCATCCGGATCGCCGCGACCAGGGTGCCGCCGGTGGCGAGCATCGGGTCGAGGACGTAGATCTGCCGCCCGGAGAGGTCGTCCGGCATCCGGGTCGCGTAGGTCGACGCCTCCAGCGTCTCCTCGTTGCGCACCATCCCGAGGAAGCCGACCTCGGCGGTGGGCAGCAGCCGGGTCATGCCGTCGAGCATGCCGAGGCCGGCCCGGAGGATCGGGACGACCAGCGGGCGCGGGTAGGAGAGCCGGGTGCCCCGGGTGACGGCGACCGGGGTGGTGATCTCGACCGTGTCGGTACGGACGTCCCTGGTCGCCTCGTACGCGAGCAGGGTCACCAGCTCGTCGGTGAGCCGCCGGAAGGTCGGCGAGTCCGTGCGCTCGTCGCGCAGGGTGGACAGCTTGTGGGCGACCAGCGGGTGGTCGACGACGTGGAGACGCATGACACCAACGGTAACGGGCGCGAGTACGTGTGTACGACTCCGTACGAACCGGGACGACCGGGATGGCCCGCCGGAACGCCCGCGGTCCGTCCGCGGTCACGGAACTCGGGCCGCTCCTGTGGTATCGGCGGGGCCGATCTGGGAAAGTCGGAACCTATGAAGAGCAACCCGACGCGGGCATCCACCGCCGGCGCGGGCGGGTCAGGCTCGACAGACGAGTCCCGTCCGGAGTCAGAGAACGGCGCGCAGAGCGCCGCGGAGACCGACGCGGAACGGCGCAAGCGCCGGGCCGTGTTCCTCCGCGAGTTGGCCGAGGCCCGGGAGTTGCGGGCCCGGGTGCAGCCGAGGCGGACCAAGGAGCGCCGGATGCGCGAGGCGATGCGGATGCGCACCTTCCGGACCTGACCGCCGGGGGCCGCGCCCCGCACCGGAGTTGCGCCCCGCGCGGCCCCGGACGCCCCCTCCGCGAGGGGCCGGGCGGTCAAGACCCGCGCCCTGAGCGGCCGGAAGCCGACCATTCCGACACGACCTGCGAAGACGCGCTGCCGAACACTCCCCGCAGCGGCGGCCTTTCTGTCACGATGCGGTGGGACGGTCCGAACAGCGGACCTCCTTCTGGCGCGGGGGCGGCCGGACCGCACCCGCCCGAGATCGCCGACAGCCGAGACCAATCTTGGGAGTGTCCCTGGTGGCGTACTTCGCTGCAGTGCTTGCTCGCACCGGTGCCGGGTGGGATGTGAGCGAGACGGAACTCGACGACGTAGAGACCCTGGCCGACCTGACCGACCTGGCCCGCGAAGCGGCCGAGGACGACGACACCGTGCTGGTCTTCATCGAGCAGGAGGACGCGTGGTTCGCGGTCCTGCGCATCGACGGTGAGGACGACCCGCGGATCTTCGTCTCCGACGCGGCGGCCGCGGCGCGCAGTTCGTACGGCGCGGTGCTCACCGACGAGTTGATCGAACAGGACGGGGAGGCCGACTTCGACGACCTCGACGGTCTCGTCGCCGGGCTCGACGACGAGGACGCCGAGGACGGCGCGGTCGCCGAGGACGAGGACGAGGAGCCGGCCGGCGGGCGGGGCGCGAGCCCGATCGGGCCGATCGGCGACCCCGAGCTGCTGACCGAGTTCGGGATGACCGCGGCCGACCTGCTGGAGCTGGCCGGCGAGGGCGCCGCGCCCGGCGACGCGCTGGGCGAGATCGCCGAGGCGCTGGGCTGCGGCGAGGTCCTGGAGGCCGTTCGGTAGCGGCGGGCCCGGTGCCCGACACTGGGTCCATGCAGCCCGTCCCCGCCCCCCTCACCGACCCCGCCGACCCGGGCGAACGGCCGCGGATCGCCCCGCTGCCCGCCCCCGAACGCCCCGACCCGGTCCGCGACCGGTGGCGGGGCCGGATGCGCCTCGCGATCGAGGAGGCCGCACTGGCCACCGCCACCGGTGACGTCCCGGTCGGGGCGTTCGTCCTCGGACCGGACGGCACCGTGCTCGGCCGCGGCCACAACGTCCGCGAGGCGGTGGGTGACCCCACCGGCCACGCCGAGGTGGTGGCGATCCGGCAGGCCGCCCGAACCGTCGGGGAGTGGCGCCTGACCGACTGCACCCTGGTCGTCACCCTGGAGCCCTGCACCATGTGCGCGGGCGCGATCGTCCTCTCCCGCCTCGCCCGCGTCGTCTTCGGCGCCCACGACCCGAAGGCCGGCGCGGCCGGCTCCCTCTTCGACGTGGTCCGCGACAACCGCCTCAACCACCGCCCCGAGGTCGTCGGCGGCGTCCTCGCCGACGAGTGCACCGCCCAACTGCTGGCCTTCTTCGACACCCGGCGCTGAGCCCCCGACAACGGATTTCGCCCCGCCTCGCCGATCCGGTAGAGTTCCCCTCGGTAGCGTGTCCGAGCGGCCAAAGGAGCACGCCTCGAAAGCGTGTGTGGGGGCAACTCCACCGTGGGTTCGAATCCCACCGCTACCGCCACTGAGCAGGAAGAACGAAGGGCCCGACCGGCTTCCGGTCGGGCCCTTCGTCGTGTTGAGGGCGGTTCCGGCCCGAGGGGAAGCGGGCGGAGCGGCGAGAGGCTCCGCACTCCCGGGCGGTTGACCACCGTGCCCATCGGGAGTGCGGAGCCTGGACGGACCTCGCGGTCCGCGGTGGGGGCAGCAGCTCCGGGGGGACGAGCTGCCGCCCCTGGCGGAGGTCCCACAACCGGGTCCGCGTCGGGGGAAGCCGCGGGGCCCGGTCCCACAGCGGGGACCTCCGGATCGCCGTACCGGGGATTCCTGCCAGATCCTCGGTACATCAACCATCCTGCCGCGCCGCCCCGGTGGGGACATCCGGAGAAAGCCCCGTCCGCGCGGGACCTTCGTCCCCGCGGGTGAACACGTCCCTCACCCGTTGCGCCGTCCGGTGGATAAGCTGCCGGGTGGCAGGGCCGTGCGGGGAGAGGACGGCGGCCCGACTCAGGGAGGCAGGCCCGTTCGATGGCTCAGGCGAAGAAGGTGGCCATGTGGATCCTGGTCGTCTTCGTCATCTACACGATCATCACCTCACCGGAGCGCTCGGCGGACCTGGTGAAGTCCGGGTTCGTGGGCATCTCGGACGCCGCCAGGGCGGTCGGCTCGTTCATGACCGGACTGGTGCGCTAGGCCCTGTCCAGCCGATCTTGCCGGGCGCGCGACGCCGGGCATCCCGGCTGGAAGCACCGGCGAAACACCCGAGTACACCCAGTACGAGGGCGTTCCGCCGGCACTCCCAGCCGGGCCCCCGACGCCGCGCGCTGATCCGACAAGATCGGCCGGACAGGGCCTAGTACCGTTGCGGGGTCCGTCCGTCGGGGGCGCGCCCGCGACCTGGCGCGCCCCCTCCCACCCGCGAGGAGCGGCATCGTGATCCGGCACCTGGTCCTGTTCAAGCTGAACGAAGGCGTCACCAAGGAGGACCCGCGGGCCGTCGCGGGCGCCGCGGCGTTCGCCGAGCTCGGCGCGCTGATCCCCGAGCTGCGCGAGTGGGAGTGCGGCTGGAACTTCGCCGAGCGGGACATCGCCCGGGACTTCGCGATCAACAGCCTGGTCGCGGACCGCGCGGCGCTGGCCGCCTACCTGGGCCACCCGGCCCATCAGGCCGCCGCCGCGCAGTGGCGCGAGTTCGCCACCTGGGTGATCGCCGACCTGGAGGTCTGAGCCTCCCCCGCCATCCATCGCACACGCACGACCCGGTGGCCCCCGCTCTCCGCCCGCGGACGGGGGCCGCAGCACACTCCGCCGAATGCTGGACGGTCCGTCAACACGCCTCCATCGGGTGCTTGCCCGGCCACAGAGCGACTTGTGATGCTATGACCGGTTTTGCCGGAAATTGGCGAGGTGGTTGACGAGGGAGGGGTGACGTGTCCGTACGGACGCAGCAGGGCAGTGCTCCGGAGGACCGGACCGAGGACAGGCCGGACCCCGTCGAGCTGGCCTCCCGCCGCCCCGGCACCCGCGGCGCGGTGGACGTCCGCACCCTCACCCGCATCCTGTTCGAACGGCTCGCCGAACTCCCGGCCGACGCCCCCGAGCGCGCCCGGGTCCGCTCCGCCCTGATCGAGATCAACATCCCGCTGGTCCGCTACGCCGCCACCCGCTTCCGCAGCCGCAGCGAGCCGATGGAGGACATCGTCCAGGTCGGCACCATCGGCCTGATCAACGCCATCGACCGCTTCGACCCCGAGCGCGGCGTCCAGTTCCCCACCTACGCGCTGCCCACCATCCTCGGCGAGATCAAGCGCTACTTCCGCGACAACGTCCGCACCATGCACGTCCCGCGCCGGCTCCAGGAGCTCTGGGTGCAGGTCAGCGGCGCCATGGAGGAGCTGACCGTCACCCACGGACGGGTCCCCAAGGTCCCCGAGATCGCCGCCAACCTGCGCATCCCCGAGGAGGACGTCCGGGCCTGCCTGGACGCCGGCCGCGCCTACAACGCCGCCTCCCTGGAGGCCGCCCAGGAGCACGAGGGCGGCCTCGCCCTGCTCGACCGGCTCGGCTACGAGGACTCCGCCCTCACCGACGTCGAGCACCGCGACATGGTCCGCCACCTGCTGGTGCAGCTCCCCGAGCGGGAGCGCCGGATCATCATGCTGCGGTTCTTCGCCAACCTCACCCAGTCGCAGATCTCCACCGAACTCGGCATGTCCCAGATGCACGTCTCCCGGCTGCTGTCCCGAATCCTCTCCCGGCTGCGCACCGGCAACTCCTGGGAGGAGTGAGTCGTCCCTGTTGCCGCGTGTCACCGGCGGGTGACGAGTCGCGACGAACGGGTTTGCCGGGGCCGGTGGGCCGGTATTGAGCAGTCAGACCCGTCAGCCGGGAACCACTGCGCGGTGGCGACCGTTCGACAGCCAGTCACAAGGGGGTGGGCGCGTGTTCACAGAACCGGGCAGTGCGGTCATCGAAGTCGAGGCCGAAACCGTCGCCGTACCGATCCCGGCCCAGGCCGGTCCCGCCGAGGCCCCCGACCGGGCCCTCGACACCCGCACGCTGTCCCGCACGCTGTTCCGCCGGCTCGCCGGGCTGACGGCCGGCAGCGCGGAGCACACCTACGTCCGGGACACCCTGATCGAGCTCAACCTGCCGCTGGTCCGGTACGCGTCCGCGCGCTTCCGCAGCCGCAACGAGCCGATGGAGGACATCGTCCAGGTCGGCACCATCGGCCTGATCAAGGCCATCGACCGCTTCGACCCGGACCGCGGCGTCGAGTTCCCGACCTTCGCCATGCCCACCGTGGTCGGCGAGATCAAGCGCTTCTTCCGGGACACCAGCTGGTCCGTGCGCGTCCCGCGCCGCCTCCAGGAGCTGCGCCTGGCCCTCACCAAGGCCGGCGACGAGCTCTCCCAGCGCCTGGACCGCTCCCCCACCGTCCCCGAACTCGCCGCCTACCTCGGCGTCTCCGAGGACGACGTGGTCGAGGGCCTCGCCGTCGGCAACGCGTACACCGCCAGCTCGCTCGACTCCACCCCCGCCGAGGACGACGGCGGCGACGGCCCGCTCGCCGACCGCCTCGGCTACGAGGACCTCGCCCTCGAAGGCGTCGAGTACCGCGAGTCGCTCAAGCCGCTGCTCGCCAAGCTCCCGCCGCGCGAGCGCCGCATCATCATGCTCCGCTTCTTCGGCAACCTGACGCAGTCCCAGATCGGCGAGGAGATCGGCATCTCCCAGATGCACGTCTCCCGGCTGCTCACCAAGACGCTCGCCCACCTCCGCGAGGGCCTCACCGCCGAATAGGCACCCGGCAGGGGCCTCCGCCGGGCCCCTGCCGGCCCGCCGCTAGACGGTGCAGGCGGCCCGGAGGGCGGCGAGGTGCCGTTCGGTGAGGCCCAGCCCGTCCTGCCAGAAGTGCTCGAAGCCGGACCAGCCCAGGGCCAGTTCCTCGAAGGCCGCCTCCAGGTAGACCGCCTCCGCGCGGGCCAGCGGCTGCATCAGCGGGTCGACCCGGGCGATCAGGGCCGCCGAGCGGTCGTTGGTGAGCAGGTAGTCCGCGAGGACGGTCTCGCGGTCGACGCCGAGCGCGGTGAGCAGCAGCGCCGCCGTCCAGCCGGTGCGGTCCTTGCCGGCGGTGCAGTGGAAGAGCACCGGCGCGCCGTCCGCCTCGGTGATCAGCCGCAGCACGGTGGCGAAGCGGGAGCGGGCGACGGCGTCGGTGACGAACCAGCGGTACATCGAGGTCATCATCGCGGTGCCGCGCCCGTCCCCGAGGACGGCGTGCATCGCCGTCGGGTCGCCGGTGCCCAGCGCCCGGCGCAGTTCCACGTACAGGTCGAAGTCCGCGGAGAACACCGGCAGGTGGTGCAGGGTCGGTCCGAGCCCGTCGGCCGACGGCACGCTCAGGGTGGCCGCGGCGTCCACCGGCAGCACGGCCTCGGCCAGGCCGGGGACGAGGTCGGCGCCCAGGTGGCGGACCTCGTCGAGGCTGCGCAGGTCGATGACGTGCCGCAGCCCGATCGCGCCGAGCAGCGCCCGGTCGGCCTCGCCGAGCCGGCTGAGCGCCTCGGTGCGCAGCAGCGCGCCCGGGCGCACGGTGCGGCCGTCCGCGGTGCGGTAGCCGCCGAGGTCGCGGGCGTTGACGGCGGCGGCCAGGCCGAGGCTTCTGGCGGTCTCGGTGGACGGCGCGGTCACGGGTGCCTCCTCGCGGCGGTGCGGCGGACCCGGTCAGTCTAGGCACGCCGGGCACCGGGGCCGCCGGTGGTGTCCGGTCGGCCCCGGGCGGGCGGGCGCGGGCGCTACTTGACGGCCAGCCAGATCACGGCGGCGACGACCGCCAGGGCCACGATGGCCCCGATGACGATCACCGGGGTGCGGCTCGACGAGGAGCTGCTGCCGTAGGTGGTGACGGTGCCCGGGGCCTGCGGGGCCGGGGCCTCGTCGACGAACGCCCGGAACATCTGGGTCGAGCCGGCGGGGTCGTAGTCGTTGTCAGCCATGGAACGGGACTCTAGCCCTCCGGGGCCGCCCGCCGACACCCCGGTCCCCGTCCCGGGCCCGGTCTGCACGGACCTCTCACCTCGGCCGACCGGGAGGTGAACGCGCGGCCTCCCGGAATCAAGCCGGACCCGGACGGGTTGTCCTCCGTCATGACCAACAGTGAAGCCCCCCGGGTGACCCTCGGCCCCTCCGACCTCGCCGTCTCCCCGCTGGCGCTCGGCGGCAACGTGTTCGGCTGGACGGCCGACGCCGCGCAGTCCTTCGCCGTGCTCGACGCCTACGCGGCGGCGGGCGGCAACTTCATCGACACCGCGGACGTCTACTCGGCCTGGGCGCCGGGCAACTCCGGCGGCGAGTCGGAGACGGTGATCGGCGACTGGCTGCGCAGCCGGGGCAACCGCGAGCAGATCGTGGTCGCCACCAAGGTCGGCTCGCTGCCCGGCCTGGACAACCTGCGGGCCGACACGATCAAGCGCGGCGCGGAGGCTTCGCTGCGCCGGCTCGGCGTCGAGCGGATCGACCTGTTCTACACCCACAAGGACGACCTCGACACCCCGGTGGAGGAGATCGTCACGGCGCTCGACGAGCTGGTCCGCGCGGGCAAGGTGCGCGAGGTCGCCGCGTCCAACATCGGCCCGGAGCGGCTGGCCGCCTCGCTGGAGTTCGCCGGGCGCGAGGGCCTGGCCACGTACGTCGCGGTGCAGCCGCACTACAACCTGGTCTCCCGGGACACCTACGAGGGCCCGCTGGCGGACGTGGTCGCCGCCCACGGCCTGTCGTCCGTCCCGTACTACGCGCTCGCCTCCGGCTTCCTGACCGGCAAGTACCGCCCGGGCACGGTCGTCGACTCCGCCCGCGCCCAGGGCGCCGGCCGCTACCTGGACGACCCGCGCGGCCCCCGGGTGCTCGCCGCCCTGGACGAGGTGGCCGCCGCCCACGGCACGCAGGTCGCGACGGTGGCCCTGGCCTGGCTCGCCGCACAGCCGACGGTGGCCGCCCCGCTGGCCAGCGCCCGCACGCCGGAGCAGCTGCCCCCGCTGCTGGCCGCCGCCTCGCTCCGGCTGACCGACGCCGAACTCAAGCTGCTCTCCGAGGCCTCCGCCTGACCCCCGCCCCGGCACGCACCGGCGCCCCTCCCACCGACGCAGCGGGAGGGGCGCCGGCGTCTTCCCGGGCGCTCAGTAGCGGCCGAGGAAGTCCGGGTAGTAGCCGCTGGTGAGGCGGGAGACCCGGACGTTCGTCCCGGGGCGCGGGGCTTCGACGTACGTGCCGTCGCCGAGGTAGACGGCCACGTGGTGGATGCCGGAGGCCCGGTCGTTGCTGGACCAGAACAGCAGGTCGCCGCGTCGCAGTTGGCCGGAGCCGATCGGGGTGGCGGCCCGGTACTGGTCGGCGGCGACCCGGGGGGTGGAGATCCCGGCCCGGCGGAACGCCTGCTGGACCAGGCCCGAGCAGTCGAACCCGTCGGGTCCGTTGCCGCCCCACACGTACGGTTTGCCGACCTGCGCCAGCGCGTAGGACACCGCCGCCTCGACCCCGCTCGCGGCGGGTCCGTCGGACTGCTCCGCGGACTGCCCGGCGGGGGCTGCGCTGTCGCCGGTCCGGGAGACGTAGACGTCGTAGTGGCTGGTGTAGCGCCACTCGCCGGCCGCGTTCCTGAACCAGTAGACCTTGCCGTCCCAACCCTGCCGGATTCCTCCGGAGGACTGCGCCGGGGCGGACTTCGACGGCTGGGGCTGCGGCTGCGCGCCCTTGGCGCCGCCGGTGCGGTCGAGGTAGACGTCGTACCACTTGGTGTAGCGCCACTCGCCGGCCGCGTTCTTGAACCAGTAGACCTTGCCGTCCCAGCCGGGGCCGGACGGTGCGGGCACGGCCTGCGCGGCGGTCGCGTCGAGGCCGAGACCGGCCGCTCCGGCGCCCGCCAGCACGGTGCCGGCCAGCAGGGTCGAACGCACGGCCCGGTGTATTCGGCCCGCCCGCTCGGCCGCGCCGGACCCGCCGGTGCGGGCCGCCGGCCGGGCGCACGGGGCGCAGCGGCAGGTCGGGGCACCGTCGGATTCGGCGAAGCCCAGCAGCGGGGCCCCGGAGAAGTCCGGAAGGTCGGTGGGGTCGGTGGATATCGAGGCGAGCGCGGTGGTCACGCGGGTTTCCCTTCCTTGCGGTTCGGGCGGGCGGCCGGGGCGGGCACCGAGGCGGTGACCCCGGCCGGGGCGACGAACGCGACCAGCAGCTGCTCCATCAGGGCGCTGCGCGCGCTGTCGTCCAACTCGTGGGCGGTGGCGTGCTCCAGGCGTCGCACCGCGAGCGCCGCGGCCTCCACCGCGTCGTCCACCAGGACGGTCCGCAGCCCGGCGTCCAGGTCGGCGAGCCGGCGGCGGCGCATCGACTCGGCGACCTCCGGCGCGTAGTCCAGGGCCAGCGGCTGCACCGAGTAGACCTCGACCCCGGCCGGGGCGGTCTCGGCGGCCAGCGCCCGGGTCAGCTCGTCGGCGAACCACTGACCGTCGCGCAGCGCGGGGCCCGGCGCGGAGTTGGAGTCGCACGGCAGCAGGGAGGCGGTTCGGGTGAGAACGGCCTGCACCTGCTCGCGCAGATACGTTTCGTGTTCGGCGATGCCCAGCGTCACCCGGGCGGTGTCCTTGACCCGCCAGACGATCAGCAGCCGCACCACCAGCGGCGTCCCGGCCCGGTCGGTGACGTGCACCGGCTCGCTGCGCCAGTGCCGCAGCCGGACGTCCACCCGGCGGCGGCGCAGCAGCGGGTTCACCCAGAGCAGGCCGGTGCGGCGGACGGTGCCCCGGTAGCGGCCCCAGCGGGTCAGCACCCGGGTCTCGCCGCCCGGGTTGGACAGCATCCCGCCGAGCGCGGCCAGCATCACCAGCCCGATCGCGCTGACCGCGGCGACCGTGCCGTCGTCGACCGCGGCCCGCCCGCTGTCCAGCGCGGCCGGGCCGCGTAGGTCGGGCACCCCGGCCAGTCGCGGGAGCGCCCCGGCCCGGGCCAGCACCAGCAGCACCCCGGCCGCCCCGGCCAGCAGCACCAGCAGCGGCAGCCAGCCCGGCAGGGCGAAGGCGCGCCGCTCGCGCAGGGACTGGTCCGCGCGCGGCGGGCGGCGGTGGGTCGCGGCCTCCGCCGCCGGGGGCGCCGGCGGCTGCTTCGCGGTGGCCGCGCTGAGCCGGCGGAGCCCGCCGGGGACCGCGCCGCGCGGACCGGTGGCCGCGGCTGCGGGTTGGGCGGCGGCCGGTTCGGCGGCGGGGCGGGGCGCGGGCGGGAGCACGGACGGCTCGTCCGCGCCGACCGGCACCAGGCGGGCCGGGTCGACGGCCGGGTTCACCACCGGGAGCGGCTGGGTGGCCGCGCATCGGTCGGGGTCGTCCTCGACCGGCGGGGCGGCCGTGATCAGCGGTTTGGCGACGGCCTTGGCGACCGCCTTGGTCAGCTGGGTCGCACCGACCGGGGGCTGGGGTGCGGCGGGGGGCCAGGAGTGGGGTCGCGGCGACGAGTCGCGGGTGACGTCCATGCACGTGTCCTAAGGGTCAGTGTGGCGCGCAACGGGCGGCCCGGATCTGACGGGCAGTGCCAGACTCAGGCTAGGTTGATAAGTCATCAAATGCGACATTTAGCAGGCAGTGTGTCGGTCTGTCCGCTATGCGGATGCGCGTCGGCCCGCCCGCCCTGAACTGCGGGAACGAGCGGGCCGACCGGAGATCGGAACCGGACCGGACGGTCCGTCAGCGACGCCGGGTACCACTCCCCCGGCCGAACACCCGACGAGTCAGCAATCCCACGCCCGCCGCGACCAGCAGCGCCCCGCAGGCCAGCCCGCGCCACCCGGTGGCCGCCGCCCGGTGCGCCGCCGCCACCACGTCCGGCGGCGGCGCGGCCGGCGTCCGCGACTGCGGCGGTGCCTGCACCGCCTCGTCCGCCGGATCGTCCGGGGCCGAGTCCCCGTCGGCCTCCGGCCCCGAACCCGGATCGGGAGCGTGAGCAGGATCGGAAGCGAGGGCTGACGGGGCGTCGGACGACGGGGCCGGCGCCTGGACGGACGGGGACGCCGAGGGCGAGAGCGGCGCGGAGGCGGGAGCGGGCCCGGCCGGGGCCGGGGACGGCGGGGCGGACAGCACCGTCACGTCCGCCGAGGCCCGCCGGGTCGCACTCGGCGCCACCGGCGGCAACGGCGTGCCGACCGGGGGCGTCGCGACCGGCGGCGCAGTCGTCGCGGGCGGTGCGGTCGCGGGCGGCGCGACCCGGCTCGGCGTGGCCGTCGCGGGCTGCACCGGCCGGGCAGGCGCCCCGGGCGGCACGGGCACCGGGGCGACCTGACCACCCGTCGGGTCGGCGGTCGGCGGCACCGCGCCAGCGTGCGCCTCGGACGGCGAGGGCGTGGCCGGGACGCCGGGTGCGCTCGGCACGTCCGGGAGGACGCTCGGCGAGGGCGGGGCGGAAGCGGTCGACGCGTCCGGGGTCGGCACGACGATCGGCACCAGGTCGGACGGCACCGGCAGCGTCAGCTCGGGCTCGACCGCCTTGTCCGCCCCCGGCGCGGACGCGGACGCCGACGCGAAGGCCGACGCGGAGGTCGACGCGCTCGGCGACGGGGCGGACGTGGGCGTCGGGCTCGCGTCCGCACCGGCCGGGACACCCGTCGGCGGGACCACGATCGGCAGCACCTCGGGCGGCACCGGCGCGTCCGGCACCGCCGGGGAGGACGACACCGCGGGCGAGCCGGAGGGCACAGCGCTCGACGGCGCGCCGGACGCGGAGGCCGACGCGCTCGGCGACGGGGCGGACGTGGGCGTCGGGCTCGCGTCCACACCGGCCGGGACGTCCGTCGGCGGGACCACGATCGGCACCGACACGTCCGACGCCGCCGGGGAAGGCGCTGCGCTCGACGGCAGGTCGGACGCCGACACGGACACCGACGCCGACGCGCTCGGCACGTCCGCCGCCGCCGGCGACGCGCTCGCACTCGCACTCGGCTCCGCACTCGGGCTCGGGCTCGCGCTCGCGCCCCCGCCTGCCGTCGCGGCGAGGTGGACCGGGACCGGGTCGCCCGGGGTGCCGTTGCCCGCGGGGTCGGTGGCGGTGGCGAGGAGGGTGAGGTCGCCGGGGGTGAGGTCGCGGGCGGGGGTGCAGGACCAGGTGCCGTCGGCGGCGGTGACGGCGCTGCAGATGGTGGTGCGTTCGTCGCCGTGGCCGGTGGCGGCGGTGACGGTGACGGTGGTGCCGGGCTCGGCGCGGCCGGTGATCCGGGGGCGGGCGGTGTGCAGGAGTTCGCCGCTGCCGGGGGCGGTGAGCTGCGGGCGGTCGGGGGCGGCGGTGTCGACGGTGAGGGCGACCGCCTTGCCGTCGGAGCGGTTGCCGGCGCCGTCGGCGGCCCGCGGGGTGAGCTGGTAGCGGCCGTCGGCGAGGTTCTCGACCGGCAGGCAGGACCAGGTGCCGTCGGCGGCGACGGCGGTGGAGCAGAGTTCGCCGCCGTCCCGGCCGGGGGTGCCCGCGGTGACGGTGACGGTGGAGCCGGGTTCGCCGAGGCCGGTGAGCAGCAGGCCGGGGTCGTTGGTGTAGGCGGGCAGGGTGAGGACGGGGGCGGTGGGCGGCGTGGTCCGGACGGTCAGCCGGAACTCGTCGCCGCGCAGCACCATGCCGCTGCGGGTGGTCTCCACCGGCACCAGGGTGTGGGTGCCCTCGGTGAGCGGCTGGTCGGGGCGGCAGTTCCAGGAGCCGTCGTTGCCGGCCTTGGCGGTGCACAGGGTGGCGCCGTTCTCCTGGACGGCGATGCTCGCCCCGGCGACCGCGCCGTCGCCGCGGAACTCGGGGCGGGGCTCCCGGGTGGTGCTGCCGGGGATGGGCAGGCCGACCTGGGGCTTGGCGGCGCCGATCGCGATGCCGACCTTCTGGTCGACGACCTGCCCGGAGTCGGCGAAGCCGCCGGGGGTGACGACCTGGGCGCCGCTGCGGGCCAGCCGCAGCCGGACCCAGGTGTCGCCGCCGGTGGCCCCGGCCGGGACCTGCCACTCCAGGGCGGTGCGGTCCGCCCCGGCGGGGACCTCGGTCTGCACCCGCTCCAGCGGGTCGAAGCGGCCGTTGTGGTCGAAGTCGATCCAGCCGGCCAGGACGGCGGGGCCGCTGCCCGCGTTGACCGGCACGTCCAGGTGGTAGGAGCGGCCGACGGCGGTCTCGGCGGGGAAGCTCAGCGTGGGGTCGGCGCCCTGGTACTCGGCGCGGCCGGGCTGGAGCAGCGGCGGGGGCGGGCTGGCCCAGGGGCTGCGGCGGCTCTCCCCGCCGTCGATCTCCACGCTGGGGGCGACCGGCCCGGCGTCGGGCGCCGGCGGGGGCGGGCTCGCGGGCGGGCCGGGCTGGAGCGGCCGCTCGACGGTCTGGGCCAGGCCGGGGCGGGCCCGGGTGGCGGTGGTCGCGGCGTCCTGCCCGAGGAACAGGTCGGAGACCAGGTGGGAGACGTTCCCGTAGTCCTGCGGGGCGCTGCCGAGGCCCTCGTCGAGGGTGACGGTGTACGCCTGGCGGAGCGGGGCGGGCGGGGTGGTGGAGCCGTTCTCGGCGGTGGAGCGCTGCTCGACCCGCAGCGACACGGTCGAGACGGTGCCGGCGAGTTCGAGGGTGCCGGTGCCGTCGACGCTGCCGTCCGGCCCGGCGTCGGGGGCGGGGGCGAGCTCGCCGGAGCCGACCGCCCAGCCGCGCCAGCCGGTGCGGCCGACCAGGGCGGGGGCGGCGGGGCTGCCGCCGGTGACGGTCAGCCGGGTGCTGGTGCCGGTGCTGCCGTCCTTCGACGTGGCCTTCCCGGCCAGGCCGCTGACGTGCAGTCGGGGGTTGCGGACCGGGCGGGAGAAGGAGAGCTGGAGGGTGCCGAGGGTGTGCCAGGAGCCGTCGGCGCCGGGGCGGCGCTCGGCGGCCCGGAAGGTCTCGGCCGGATCGCCGGGGCGGATGCCGTCGGTGTAGGGGCTGCCGCTGTCGCCGGGGCGGTCGGCGAGCCGGCCGGGGGCGGTGTCGACGCTCACCCCGGGGACGGCCGCGTAGTCGAACTGGACGGTGAGGCCGGAGGGCAGGACGGCGCGCCGCTCGGCGGACCAGGCGTCCGGGGTCTGCTGGGCGGCCGTCGGCGGGATGCCCAGGCCGGTGAGCAGCCCGGTGGCGATCAGGGCGGCGGTGCGGCGGCCGATGCGGGGGCGGGCCCGGTCACGGTCGGCCGGGCGGACGTCGGGGGCCGGGGCCCGGTGCGGGAACTGTCGGCACATCCGGCTCTCCTCTCGGTGTCGTCGCCCCCCGGAATCGCGGTCCGATCGCCCTGCACCCGAATGGTCATGACGATCCGACAAAAGGTAATCACGATCTGGTTTCGGTCATACCGCGACACCTGCTCATTTCCGCCGACACCACCCGATTGGCGGCCACTCGGTCAGCAGTGTCTGGATACCCGCCCGACTCACCGTCAACTCCCGCGAACGGGAACCAATCGGGCACTACCGCCCACTGGTTGACTTCCCGTCAGCCATCCCTGTTCGAATTGGTGGGTTTATCAGTAGAGTCGGCGGGCGTGACAATCGATCCCACTCTCATCAAGAGCAGCTTCGCCGTCGTCGAGCCCCACGGCAGCGAAGTCACCGCCTACTTCTACACGCACCTGTTCGAGCACAACCCGGATGTCCGCAAGCTCTTCGCCGAGCACATGAACGAGCAGCAGGACCGCCTCTGGGCCGCGATAGGCACCCTGGTCGACCGGCTGGAGGACACCGACACCGTGGTCAACGTGCTCCAGGGCCTGGGCCGCCGGCACGCCGGCTACGGCGCCCTCCCCGAGCACTTCCCGGCCGTCGGCGGCAGCCTGCTCGCCGCGCTCGCGCACTTCGCCGGCGACGCCTGGACCCCGGAGGTCGAAGCCGCGTGGACGGCGCTCTACGGCGTCATCACCGAGGTCATGAGCGCGGCGCTGACCGAAGAAGCCACGGGCTGAGAGCCCCCCGGTGGCCTTCGACCCCGCGGTCATCCGCGCCAGCTTCGCCGTCGTCGAGCGCCGCGCCGATCAGCTGACCAAGTTCTTCTACGCCCACCTGTTCACCAACAACCCCGGTGTCGAAGAGCTCTTCCCGGCCCGGCTCGCCGAACAGCGCGACCGCCTCTTCGCCGCGCTCACCCAACTCGTGCTGCGGCTGGAGGACCCGGAGAAACTCACCGACTACCTGGGGGCGCTCGGACGCGACCACCGGAAGTTCCAGGCCGCCCCCGAGCACTACCCCGCCGTCGGGGCCAGCCTGATCGCCGCGCTCAAGCACTTCTCCGGCCACTACTGGACCCCCGAGATCGAGAAGTCCTGGATCGAGGCCTACACGGCCATCTCCCAGGCCATGATCGACGCCGCCGCGGCCGTCCCGGAGTCCACCCCGCGCTGGTGGAACGCCGAGATCACCGGCCGCCGCCGCGCCGCCCCCGACCTCGCGGTGCTCACCCTGCGGCCCGACCGGCCGTACCCGTACACCGCGGGCCAGTACCTGACGGTCTGCTCCGACCGCCGCCCCCAGGTCTGGCGGCCCTACTCCGTCGCCTGCGCCCCCCGTCCCGACAACACCCTGGAACTGCACGTCCGCCGGGTCCCCGACGGGGCGGTGTCCACCGCGCTGGTCGACGAGGCCCGGCTCGGCGAGCGCCTGCGGATCGGCCCGCCGCTGGGCGACGCCGTGCTCGCCCCCGGCTCCGACCGGCCGCTGCTGATGGTCGCCGCCGGCACCGGCTGGGCCCCGGTCAAGGCCCTGCTGGAACAACTCGCCCAGGACGGCGGGCGGCCCGCCACGGTCTTCGTCGCCGCCCGCGGCGACCAGGACCAGTACGACCTGGACGCCGTGCACGCGATGGTCGGGGAACACGCCTGGCTGCACGCCGTGCTCGCGGCGCCCGGCCCCGGTGCCTCCCGCCACGAGGCCGCCCGGCTGCTGCGCGAGGGCCTGCGCGAGTACGGGGACTGCTCCGGCCACGACATCCACCTGTCCGGCCCGCCCGACCTCGTCCCCGCCGTCGGCGCCCAACTCCTGGAACAGGGCGCCGAACCCGGCCTGCTCCGGCACGACCCCGTCACGCCCACCTTCAACCGCAGCCGCCCGCTCACCCCCGCGGAGTGGTTCCTCGAAGAGCGCGACGTGCCCTGGATCAACCGGACCGAACTCGGCTGACGCCGCTCCCGCCGCCCCCCGGACACCACAGCGGGGGGCGGCGGGACCGGCGGCACCCCCCGCGAGCACGACGAAGGCCCCGGGCGGGAACCCGGGGCCTTCGGCTGGTGCGCTCAGCAGGATTCGAACCTGCAACCTCTTGATCCGTAGTCAAGTGCTCTATCCGTTGAGCTATGAGCGCTCGGACGGCCCCTTGCGGAGCCGCGAGCGGAGTTTGGTGCGCTCAGCAGGATTCGAACCTGCAACCTCTTGATCCGTAGTCAAGTGCTCTATCCGTTGAGCTATGAGCGCTCGCCCCGGCGGACTGGCCTCCTGGGCGGTGCGGGGACAACATTACATGACCGTCGACCTGGGGCGAAATCGATTGCCGACGGCCCGGCGACCCGGCGGCGGGGGCCCCGGACCGCGCCGGCCCCGGACAACGCGCGCAGGACCCGGACAACGCAGGAGCCCCGCCGGTCAGTGACCGACGGGGCTCCCGGTGAGCGGAGGCGGAGGGATTTGAACCCTCGATGGACGGTAAAGCCCAAACCGCATTAGCAGTGCGGCGCCATAGACCGGACTAGGCGACGCCTCCAACAGCCGGACCACCACCGGCACTCCGGCGCGTTCCGTGCGACTGCGATGATGCCACAGCCGACGGCCCCGGCACCAACCACCACAACGATACTGGCCGGGTCGTCCACGGCGCAAAGAAGAATGAGATACTTCCCTCTCCGAGGAGAGCCAGAGCCGCCCGTCGCAGCGGCGGCACGAAGCCGTGAGGAGACCTGTCGACGTGAGCAGCAGGCCGACCCGAGGCGCTGCTCGCCTCGCCGCGATACTCGATGCACTGCCCGACCCGCTGCTGCTGGTGAACAGCAACGGCACCGTGGTCGACGTCAACAAGGCCGCCGTGGAGAGCCTGCAGGCACCCGGCACCTCGCTGGTCGGAATGGGCGTGCTGGACCTGCTGCCGGAGTTCGACCCCAGTCGTATCCCCGGTTCCATGCGGCCCCCCGCGAGCGAGACCGAGAGCCTGGACCGACCGGTCCGAATGACCGCACGGCGCACCGACGGCACCGCCTTCACCGTCGAGGTGTCCGGGAACGACTTCACCGACGAGGGCGGCGGGGAGGCGCACGGCTTCCTGTCCTTCAACACCAACGACCAGGGACTGCTGCTGCTCCTGGTCCGTGACATGTCGGCCCGGCTCGGCGTGGAGTCCGAGCTGCGCCGCCAGCACAAGCAGACCGAGATGATCCTGCGCGCCGCCGCCGAGGGCGTCCTCGGCGTCGACCTGGAGGGCCGCGTGGTGCTGGTCAACCCGGCCGCCGCGCACATCCTGGACTTCCGGGCCAGCGAGCTCGGCGGCCGCGAGCTGCACCCGCTGATCCAGCACTCGCAGCCCGACGGCAGCCCGCTCGCCGCCGAGAGCTCCGCGCTGATGGACACCCTGCACTCCGGCCGCAAGCACCGGATTCGCGACACCGTGCTGTGGCGCAAGGACGGCCGGCCGGTCACCGTCGACCTGACCACCGCCCCCGTCCGGGACGGCGAACAGCTGGTCGGCGCGGTGATGACCTTCACCGACCGCACCCGCGAACTCGCCCTCGCCGCCCGCAACGAGCACCTCACCGCCGTCCTGGAGAGCGAACTCGGCGGGGCGCTCACCGCGCTGCACGGCCGGATCGACGCACTGGCCGCCGACCCCGCCGGACAGCTCTGGCCCGAGGCCAACTGGACGCTGCGC
Source organism: Kitasatospora fiedleri (assembly GCF_948472415.1). Classification (NCBI taxonomy): domain Bacteria; kingdom Bacillati; phylum Actinomycetota; class Actinomycetes; order Kitasatosporales; family Streptomycetaceae; genus Kitasatospora; species Kitasatospora fiedleri. Next base: position 3,710,907 of record NZ_OX419519.1, read on the forward strand.
CGGCTCGCCGACGAGTGCCGCCGGTTCGGGAAGCTGATCGACGGCGTGCTGGAGCACCAGCGCTTCGAGGCCGCCGCCGACCGCGGCAAGGCGTCCCTCGACCGCGAGCGGGTCGGCCTGGACGAGGTCGTGCAGCTCGCCGTCGACCGGGCCGGGGAACTCGTCGGGCCCGGCCGGGTCCGCTACTCGGTGCACGCCGCCGCCGTGAAGGTGCTCGCCGACCGCGAGCGGCTCGCCCGGGCGCTCGCCCACCTGGTGGCCGACGTCAGCGGCGTCACGCCCGTCCCCGGGCCGGCCCGGACCGAGGGCGAGGGCCCCGCCGGGGCCTCGTTCGCCGGGCCCGCGCCGGCCGGCGAACAGCCCCCGATGGTGGTGCTGGCCGCCGCCCGGCGCGGCGACGTCGCCCGGATCGAGGTGCGCGGCCCCGCCCGCAGCTCCAGCGCCGTGCACCTGCCGATCGCCCGGGCCGCCGTCCAGCGGCACGGCGGCGTGCTCCAGCGCCACGACCTGCCCGACGGGGGCGGCGCCACCTACGTGGTGGAACTGCCGCTCGACCCCGACGGCGACGCGTCCGGCGGGCCGGACAAGCAGCAGCACGTCCCCAAGGACTCCGACACCGCGATGATCCCGGACCTGCCCGGGCAGGCCGGTCCGGCGGGTCCGGACGCTCCGGCCGAGGGCGGGGCGTCGGGCGGCCCGGCCGCTGCGGGCACCCCGGCGGCCTCGGGCGCCTCGGGCGCCGGGGCGCGCGCCGACGACACCCAGGGCTCCGGCCGCCGCCGGGCCCGGGCCGCCGAGGCGCGCGAGGGCCGGGACGCGCCGGAGCAGCAGGCCCCGCGCGGGCCGATCGCGCTCGGCGCCGGGCCGGCCGCGGACGACACCTCCGGCGGCGGCGCGATCGCCCTCGGACCGGCCGAGGGCCCCGAGGGCGGCGCCCGCCCCGGGCGGCGGGCCCGCCGGGCCGCCGCGCAGGCCGCACCCGGCGACAGCTCCGGGGCGCTGCACATCCCCGGCGTCCCCGACCCCGGGACGCCCGTCTACCCGGGCCTGGAGAACGCGCTGGCGGCCGCCACCCCGGAGCCGGTCACCCCGACCGCCCAGCCCACCGGACGCCGGCGGCGGCTCGCGCTGCCCGCCGACACCGCCCAGAGCGCGGAGGAGGTCACGGCGGTCCTGCCGCCGGTTCCCGCCGCCGACCCGGCCCCGCCGACCGCCCCGGCCGCACCGGCCCCGGGCGCAGGGGTGCCGGACGCCGTGCCGTCGAACGGCGCGCTGGAGGTCGCCCGCCCCGCCGCCGCGGCGCTGCCCGCCGGGGCGGACGCCGCCCCGCAGGCCCCCGAGCCGGTCGGCAGCGGGCTGGGCGAGCTGCTGCCGCCGCGGCCGATGGGCGGTTTCCCGGCCGCGTTCCCCGGCGCTCCGGTGCCGGGCCAGGCACCCGCCCAGAACGCGCTGCCCGCCGGTGGGAGCAGCCCGTCCGCGGTCGACCCCGTCCTGCTGAACGGCCAGCGCCTGGGCGGGACGGCCCCGCAGGGCGGGCCCGGCGAGGGCGGCGGCCCCGGGGCGGCCCTGGCGCTGCCCGGCGGACCGGGCGGCGCCCCCGTCGAGGGGCGCACCCCGCCCCGGCCGATGGCCGAACTCGCCCGGGCCAGGGACCTCCCGCAGGACGGCCCGCGCCCGCTGCTGGTGTGGCCCGAGCCCGACCCGTCCACCCGGGGCGCGCTGGAGACCCGGGGCTTCCGGCCGGTCGTCGTCGCCTCCCGCGAGGAGGTGGACGCGCAGGTGCCGCAGGCCCCCGCCGCGCTGTTCGTCGACCCGCTGACCGGCCCGATCACCCGCACCGCGCTGCAGTCGCTGCGCACCGCCGCGCTGGCCGGGCGGGTGCCGGTGCTGCTGGCCGCCGGCCTCGGCCAGGCCACCCGGGACGCCGCGTACGGCGCCGACCCGGCGGTGCTGCTGCGGGCGCTCGCGCCCCGGGACGGCGAGAACCACGCGGCCCGGGTGCTGCTGGTGGAGTCCGACCCGGAGGTCGCGGCGGCGTTGGTGGCCAGCCTGGAGCGGCGCGGCATGCACGTCGAGCACGCCGCCGACGAGAACGAGGCGGTGGCCCGGGCCAGCAGCCTCCAGCCGAACCTGGTGGTGCTGGACCTCCAGCGGATCGAGCGCCGCAACCTCGGGCTGCTCGACTGGCTGCGCGCCAACGACCGCCTGCACCGCACCCCGCTGGTCGTCTACACCTCGGCCGACCTGGACCCGCAGGCCCGGGCCGGACTGCGCACCGGCGAGAACGTGCTGTTCCTCGCCGAGCGCTCCACCACCGAGGACGTGCAGGGCCGGATCGTCGAACTGCTGGCCAGGATCGGCGCGTTGGGCCAGTTCGCGGGGGCGGGTAGCAGCACCTCCTCCTGACGGAGCGTCAATCGCCTCCTCCGGGCGGCCCGGCCAATGGGAGGCGGGCCACCAGGCGGGCGCCGTGCGGCGATCCGGCGGCGCGCAGGGTGCCACCGTGGTGCTCGGCCAGGTCGCGGGCGATGGCCAACCCCAGCCCGGCGCCGCCGAGTTCGCGGCTGCGGGCGTCGTCGAGCCGGGTGAAGCGCTCGAACACCCGCTCCCGGTCCGACTCCGGGATGCCCGGGCCGTCGTCGCGCACCTCCAGCACCACCTCGTCCGCCGCGACGGACAGCTCGACCTCCACCCGGCCCGCGGCGTAGCGCTGGGCGTTGTCGACCAGGTTGGTGAGCAGCCTGGCCAGCCAGGTGCGGTTTCCCAACACCCTTGCACCAGTCGTTAGTTCTGACTGAATCGGGACGCGGTCGGCCGCCCGGTCGGCCAGCACGTCGGCGAACAGCAGGTCCAGGTCCAGGAGCCGGGTGGCGACCGGGTCGGCGGCGTCCAGCCGGGCGAGCAGCAGCAGGTCCGCGGCCAGGTCCTGGAGGCGGACGGTGTCCTGGAGGGCGTCGGCGAGCAGTTCGGGCCACAGCTCCGGATCGGGGTGGGCCAGGGCGACCTCCAGCTGGGTGCGCAACACCGCGATGGGGCTGCGCAGTTCGTGCGAGGCGTCGGCGATGAAGCGGCGCTGGCGCTGCCCCGCGTCCTCCAGCCGGTCCAGGGTGGAGTTGACGGTGACGGCCAGCCGGGAGACCTCGTCCCCGGTGCGCGGCACCGGCACCCGGCGGTGCAGGTCGTGGCCGGTGATCTCGGCGACCTCGGAGCGGATCGCCTCCACCGGGCGCAGCGCCCGGCCGGTCACCCGCCAGGTCACCAGCGCCACCAGGGCCACCAGCAGCGGCAGCGCGACGGCGAGTGCGACGGCGGCGGTCCGGCCGGCCGCCTCCACGGTGCCGGTCGGGGCGGCCGCGTAGACGGTGAGCTCCCCGTCCGGACCGGTGACGGACACCGAGACCACCTGCTGCTGCGGGTCGCGCACCAGCTCGCCGACGTCCGCCGCGCCGTCCCGGGGCACGCCCCGCGGCCGGTACGGGAAGGGGCCGTCCGGCGGCTGGGGCACCTCGGGCAGCGGGGGCCCGGGCACCGGGCCGCCGAAGGGGACCACCAGGTCGGGTGTGGTGGAGATCAGCCGCCCGTCGGAGTCGACCACTCGGATGGTCCCGCCGGAGCCCACGATGAACTGCGGCAGGTGCTCGTGCTCCGCCAGCGCGGCCACCTTGGACGCCTGCCGGACCGCGGACTGCTGGACGTCGCGGACCAGGTTGCTGTGCAGCACGTCGAGCAGGGCCAGCGCGGTGCCGCCCAGGGCGAGGGCCACCACGGCGGTGGCGGCGAAGGTCGCCCGGGCCCGCACCGAGCGCGGCAGCAGGCGGCGCAGGCCGCGCGGGCAGCGCAGGACACGCGGGCGGCGGAGGACACGCGGGCGGCGGAGGTTGCGCAGGCGGCGCAGGCCGCGCAGGCGGCGCAGGCCGCGCAGGCGGCGCAGGCCGCGCAGGCGGCGGGCCCTCGTCCGGTCAGCCACCGTCCACCGCCAGCCGGTAGCCCGCCCCGCGCACCGTCCCGACCGCGCTGCGGCCGAACGGGGCGTCGATCTTCCGGCGCAGGGCGCTGATGTGCACCTCCACGATGTTGGGGTCGCCGTCGAACGCGGAGTCCCAGACGCTCTCCAGGATCGCCCGCTTGGACACCACCCCGCCGGACGCCCGGGCCAGGCACTCCAGTACCGCGAACTCCCTTGTGGTGAGCCGCACTTCGACGCCCGCCCGGGTGCAGGTGCGGCGAGCCGGGTCGATCGCCAGGTCGCCGAACTCCAGGGTCTGCGGCAGGCGGCGCCCGGTGCGGCGGACCAGGGCGCGCAGCCGGGCGACCAGCACCACGTACGAGAACGGCTTGGAGAGGAAGTCGTCCGCGCCGGTGTCCAGGGCCTCGGCCTCGTCGAGTTCGCCGTCCTTGGCGGTGAGCATCAGGATCGGGGTGTCGTCACCGGCCGCGCGCAGCCGGGCGCAGACCCGGTAGCCGTTCAGCCGGGGCAGCATGATGTCGAGCACGATCACGTCGTAGTCGTGCTCGGTGGCCAGCCACAGCCCCTCCTCGCCGTCGTGGGCGAGGTCCACCGCGAAGCCCTCGGCCCGCAGACCGCGTTGCAGCGTGGCGGCCAGCCGCCGTTCGTCCTCCACCACCAGTACGCGCATGGGGGACAGCGTCGCAGGCGGCCGGCGTAACCGGCCGGGCGGCTTCAGCCTGGCTTCAGGAGGGCGGCGGCATGCTGGGCGCCCGGCCGGACGGGATCGGTTCCCGGCCGCGTTCCCAGGAGGGGGTCCCACCCGCATGTCCGAATCGCAGCCGCAGGCAGAGCAGGTACAGCAGGTCCAGCAACCGGAGCAGGCAGAGGAGTTGGAGCAGCCGCAGCAGTCGGCGCGGACACGGCGGTCGACGGGATCGGAGCCGGTCGACCTGGGCAAGTCGCCCGCACCGGAGCCGGAGCCCGCGCCGGGCCCCGCGCCCGCGCCCCGGCGTCGTCCGCTGCGGCTGCCGCGGCGGCGCGGGGTGCGCCGGGTGCTCGGGGCCGCGGTGGTGGTCGTGCTGGGCGTGGTGGCCGTCGGCGCGGGGGTCGCGCTGGAGCGCCGCCACGAGCGCGGGGTGCCCGTGTTCGACCGCGCCCACGCCGGTCGGGGTCCGGTCCGCGTCCCGGACGTCCCCGGCCTGCCGGACCTGCCGGGCCTGCCGGGCCGGGCCGGGAAGTTGGTGGTCCGCGGCGAGGACGGCTCCGTCCAGGTCATCGGCGGGGACGGGGCGCTGCGGCCGGGCTCCCCGGTCGTCCCGGACGGCGCCGGACCGGACGGCAGCGGCCCGGTCGGCAACGGCCCGGTCGGCCGGCTCGCCCCCGCCGCGCTGCCCGCCGTCCCCGCCGACCAGGCCCTGGCGAAGGCCGTCGCGGCCGTCCCGAACGGCAAGGCGGCCACCCTCGCGGTGGTCCCCCGCGAGGGTGGCGGCAGTTCCTGGTCGGTGGAGGTGCTCGGCCCGGACGGCGTCCGGCACCTGGTGACGGTCGACGGCGCCGACGGGTCGGTCACCGGCAACACCGTCGCCGCCGGGCGCTGAGCGGCCGGGCCCGGCCCGGGGCCGGGGTCAGTGGTAGGCGTGGACCACCGCGTGGCCCCGGCCGCGGCCGATCAGCCAGCGGTTGACCGGGACGGTGACCAGGAAGGCCAGCACCAGGGAGCCGGCCAGCGACGCCCAGAACAGCGCCTGGCCGAGACCCGCGTCCATCGCCCCGGGAACGGTCACCATGACGCCGTTGTCGATCAGCTCCATGACGATGATCGACACGGTGTCGGCGGCCAGCGCGACCTTCAGCGCGGCCCGGAAGGGCAGACCGGCCCTCCGCACGCCCCGCATGGTCAACGCGTAGCCGAACACGAAGGCGAGCGCGGTCGACAGCACCACGGTCGCGCCGTTGTGCAGGCCGAGGCCGACGCCGATCACCTGGCCGAGCACCTCGCCGATGGCGCAGCCGGTGAGGCAGTGCAGGGTCGCCTGCGCGGCGGTGCGCCAGCCGCTGCCGCCGCCACCGCCGTGCCCGGGGTGCGCGCCGTGCCCGGGGTGCGCGCCGTGCCCGGGGTGCCCGGGGTGCGTGTGCGGGGCGTGCTGCGCGTGCCCCTGGTGCGTGCTGTGCTCCATGACGGCCCTCCTGCTCCGAACCGGTGGGTTCCTCCGATCGCAAGGAACGTCATACCCCCAGGGGGTATTCCCCACCGGCCTCCGGAGCATTCCGCGGAGGGCCGTCCGGATGGTCCCGCGGCAGTGCGGCGTCGGTCCGGCGTCAGCCCTTGTCGGCCTTGCCGAGCACCGTCACGTCGAGGCGCTCCGCCGCGTAGTCCGCCCGGATCACCTTCTTGTCGAACTTGCCGACCGAGGTCTTCGGCACCGACTCGATCAGCGACCAGCGCTCCGGCAGCTGCCAGGAGGCGACCCGTTCGGCCAGGAAGGCCCGCAGCTCGGGCAGACCGGCCGTGGCGCCGGGCCGCAGCACCACGGTGGCCAGCGGGCGCTCGCCCCACTTCTCGTCCGGGACGGCCACCACCGCGGCCTCGGCGACCTCGGGGTGCGCCATCAGGTGGTTCTCCAGCGCGACCGAACTGATCCACTCGCCACCGGACTTGATCACGTCCTTGGCCCGGTCGGTGAGGGTCAGGTAGCCGTCGGCGGTGATGGTGCCGACGTCGCCGGTGCGCAGCCAGCCGTCCGGGCTGAACTTGTCCTCGGGGGACTCGGCCTCGTGGCCCGCACCGCCGAAGTACGCGGCGGCGATCCACGGCCCGCGCACCTCCAGTTCGCCCTCGGCGGCGCCGTCGTGCGGCACCGGCTCGCCGCCGGGGCCGATCAGCCGGGCCTGCACGGAGGCCGGGAAGACGCCCTGGGTGACCCGGTACGCCCACTCGTCCTCGCCGGTGACGCCGGCCGGCGGGTGCGCGACGGTGCCCAGCGGGGAGGTCTCGGTCATGCCCCAGGCGTGGATCACCCGGATGCCGTGCCGCTCCTGGAAGGCCCGCATCAGCGCGGGCGGACAGGCCGAGCCGCCGATGACGACGGTCTCCAGGGTGGAGGTGTCGTAGTCGCCGGCGTCCAGCTCGTCCAGCAGACCGGTCCAGATGGTCGGGACGGCCGCGCCGAAGGTCGGCTTGACCCGGTCGATCATCTCGGCGAGCGGCTTGGGCTGCAGGAAGCGGTCCGGCATCAGCAGGCTCGAACCGGTCATGAACGCCGCGTGCGGGATGCCCCAGGCGTTGACGTGGAACATCGGCACGACCGGCAGCACGGTGTCGCGGGCGGTCAGGCCGAAGCTGGAGGCGGCGATGATCTGCATCGAGTGCAGGTAGATCGAGCGGTGGCTGTAGACCACGCCCTTGGGGTCGCCGGTGGTGCCGGAGGTGTAGCAGAGCGCGGCGGCCTGCTTCTCGTCGATGTCGGTCTGCCACGGGTAGTCGGTCGGCCGGCCGGCGATCAGCGCCTCGTACTCGTGCACCGTCCCGTCGAACCCGGCCAGCAGCGCCGGGTCGTACGCCCCGGACACCACGATGTGCTCGACCGTCCCGGCCAGCTGCGGCAGCACGGCGGCCAGCAGCGGGAGCACCGTGCCGTTGACGATGATCACCCGGTCCGCGGCGTGCTTGACGATGTAGACCAGCTGGTGCGCGGGCAGCCGCAGGTTCAGGGTGTGCAGCACCGCGCCCATGGACGGTATGGCCAGGTACGCCTCCTGGTGCTCGGTGTTGTTCCACATCAGCGTCGCCACGACGCTCCCGTCCGTCACCCCGAGCTCGTCGCGGAGGGCGTGGGCGAGCTGTCCGGCCCGGGCACCGATCTCGGCGAAGGTCCGCACCACCGGGCCGTCCTCGGTCCAGGTGGTGACGGTCGACCGGCCGTGGATGGTGGAGCCGTGCTGCAGAATCCGGGCAACCGTGAGCGGAACGTCCTGCATCGTGCTGTACACGCGGGTCCTCCTTGACCGGCCGGCACGTTGCTACCCGCAGGTAGCAAGCGATTTCTCCGATTCTTTCCCCGGTACGCCCCCGCTGTCAGTAGTCGCAACCGAGATGAGACCGACCCCGCAGGTCGCGGGGCGTGCGGGGCGGGTGGCCGTGCGTGCTTCCGGCTGCTTCCGGCTACTTCCGGCCGCCCCTTGCCACCCCCGGCTCCTCAGCGCTGCCCAGCGCTGCTCAGCGGGCGACCGGGGCGTCCACCTGGTTGCGGTCGATGGCCAGTGCGACGCCGCCGTAGCTCTCCTGGGCGTTGCCGTGGTGCTGGTGAATCCGGGAGTGGCCGACCCACAGGTCGTCGCCGAGTCGGCCCGCGCCGTCGGTGGTGGTGGCCCGGTCGTCCCAGTTGGCGTACCAGACCGCGTCCGGCAGCGGGCCGCTGCCGGCCCGGGCGGCGGCGGCCAGGTCGGCCACCCCCGAGTTGGTGGAGGAGTAGAAGCCGGAGCGGAAGCCCGCCCGGTGCAGCGCCTGCGTCCAGGCGACGGTGAAGTCCATCACCGCCTGGCTGCACGCCGGGTTGCCGCTCGGGTACGCCTCGATGTCCAGGTAGATAGGCGTACCGGTGCGCAGCCCGAGGTTCTTCACCGCGCGCACCGCCTCGGCCGCCTCCTCCTTGCCCTGCTGGACCGCCTTCGCCGGGTCGATCCGCTGCGCCTTGTTGCTCGGCGCCATGCACGGGGCCTGCCGTCCGACGTGGGTGGGGATCAGCTGCCAGCCCATCTCGCGGACCTCGCTCACCCAGGCCGCCGTCAGCCGGGACTGGCCGCAGGCCCGCTGCCGTCCGCTGGTGTAGATCCCGACCGCGCCGTACGGGGAGGTGCCCCACCAGGCGCGCATGGTCTCCACCGGCGGCGCGGAGCAGGCGTCGAACCCGGCGCCGGTGAACACCTCGGCGGGCAGCGGTTCCCGGCGCGCGCCCAACGGATCGGCCAGCAGCGTCCGGCGCAACCGGACGGGCGGTGCCGCGGAGGCGGTCCGGGCCTCGGTCCGCGCCTCGGTCCGGGCCTCGGTCAGCGCGGCGGCCTGGTGCGCCACCGCGGGCAGTTGCCGGGTCGGCGGTTGCTGGGCGGCGAGTTCGGGGGCGAGCGGCTGGGGCTGCCGGGGTGCGGAGACTGAGGTGGAGGTGGAGGCGGGGGTGGGAGCGGGGGCGATGGCGGCGGTCGGGCCGGTCGTCGGCATTCCGACGGCCCCCTGGTCGGTGGCGAGCAGCAGGACGAGTGACGCGGCCGTCAGGGCCGCGGGGCCGAGGTAGCGCACCCTCCAGAACTACTGACGGGCCGTCAGCCTGCCCGGCAGGACACGCCGTCGCCGTCGCCCGGTCACCCGGGTGGCTCTGTGGCGACACTCATCGGTAACCGTCTTTGACCATTTCCACTCCTTACGCCAGACTCGATCACATGCCAGGCACGTCCCTCACCGTTGAAAGCACAAGCGAGCTCCCAGGTGTCGCCTCCGTTTCGAAGGTCGACTCCGGTTCCGGCCGGGCACGGGCGGGCGGCCTGCGTCGCCCCGGCGTACGACGACCGGACGTGCGACGGGTGCACGGTGTCCGGCAGCGGCTGGGGCGCGTCCCGGCTCCGGTGCTCTGCCTGGTGTCGATGCTGGCGGTGCAGCTCGGGGTGGCGGCGTCCAAGCCGCTGTTCGGGGTGCTGGGGGTGGCGGGTGCGACCTTCCTGCGGATCTCCTTCGCCGCCGTCGTGCTGCTCGCCGTCACCCGGCCCCGGCTGCGCGGCCGCAGCCGGCGGGACCTGGCGATGGCCGGACTGCTCGGTGTCGCCTCCGCCGGGATGACCCTGCTGTTCGCGGGCGCCGTCGACCGGCTGCCGATGGGCACCGCGGCCACCATCGAGTTCCTCGGCCCGCTGGCCGTCGCCCTGGTCTTCGCCCGCCGCGCCGGGCACGTGCTGTGGGCGGCGCTGGCCGCCGCCGGGGTCGCCCTGCTCACCCTGCTGGGCGGCGAGGGCGGCTCCGGCCCGGGCGGCCTGGACCCGGTCGGCCTGGCCTGCGCGTTCGGCGCGGCCGCCTGCTACGCGGGCTACATCCTGTTCACCGACAAGGTCGGCGCGGCCTTCAAGGGCTTCGAGGGCCTGGCGGTGTCGTTCACCATCGGCACCGTCGTGCTGGCCCCGTTCGGCGCCGCCGAGGCGGTGCGCGGCCTGTCCGGTTCCGACTCCCCCGGTCTGCTGCTGCTCGCCGTCGCGGGGGTCGCGCTGCTCTTCCCGGTGCTGCCGTACGCGCTGGAGATGACCGCGCTGCGCCGGATGTCGCAGCGAGTGTTCAGCGTGATCGTCAGCCTCGACCCGGCGGTCAGCGCCCTGGTCGGCCTACTGGTGCTCGGCCAGGTGCTGGGGCTGCCGCAGGTGCTGGGCATCTGCTGCGTGGTGGCCGCGAGCGTGGGGGCGACGCTGACCGCGCGCCGCTGAGCCGCGCTGGGCCGCCGGGTGGCACTGGACCGCTGAGCCGCCGGGCGGCACGGCCCCGGCCGGACCGGGCCGGGACGCGCCTCGGGGGCGCGGCAGGCGCCGTGTGGCGGTGCCGCGCCCCCGAGGGGTTGCGATCGTCGTCCGTTGTACGCCCCGAGGCGGTGACCCTTTCCACTCCCGGGTGCTCCGGCGGTCCGTGCTCCGTCCGGTCCGGCGCCCCCGCCGGTCCGTGCGCACCTCCCGCCGGGAGGTCAGTACGAGTAGACGGGCGCGAAGACGAAGTTGAAGTTCTTGTTGGACTGGTCGGCGTAGACGACCCCGGTGTTCCCCTTCACCCCGAGGGTGTTGTTCTGGTTCGACGCACCGGCACCGGTCGCCGTCTGCTGGGTGGAGTTGTAGTTGCCGTCGACCGGTCCGAAGATGTTGCCGCTGCCGAAGTCCGAGACCACGCCGCTGTTCGAGCCGTGGCCGGCAGCCGCACCGTTGTCGGCCGCCGCGGCACCCGCCCCGGCCAGCAGCAGACCTGCTGCGAGCGGGACGGACGCGACCAGCGCGGCCAGGCGTGTGGTGCGGAAGCGCGCCATGGGATTCCCTCCGTTGGTTCTTGCGGGTTATTGCGAGCTGGAAAAAGGTGTTCCGGAGTTCGCGGCCAGACGAGGCTCCGGGGGCTGCGACGCCGAGGGACAGACTTCCGCAACAAATCGACAAAGCACCAGCACCACTGAGCCTTTTCCCCCATTAGCGTGACGCGGCGGCATTGGCGCATAATCCCGATCCGATCGGTTCGTCGGCAGACACACCGCCTGTGAAATGGCAATTCGCCCGGACGGCGGGAGCCGTACCGCCGTCCGGGCGGGGGCGCGGCGGCCAGTTTCCGGCGAGTCGCGCGAGCCCCGGGGCGCACGAACGGTCCGGCCACGCCCCGCCGAGGTCGCGTGACCGCACAAAGTCGATATTCAGCCACTGCTGAAATTCCTCATACCATCCGGATGCCACACTATGATGGTCGGGTAAATGGCAGGCGAATTTCCCGACCATCATCTTGTGATGATCGGGAAATTTCCTCTGCGGCTGGGGGTCGGGAGTCGAAGCCGGAACCCGGCCGACCGGACGGACGGCCGAGCGACCGGACGGACGGACGACTGAGCGGACGACCGAGCGGCCGAACGGGTCAGAGCATCTTGCCCGGGTTGAGGATGCCCAGCGGGTCGAACGCCGCCTTGATCTGGCGCTGCAGCTCCAGCCCGACCGGGCCCAGCTCCCGGGCCAGCCACTCGCGCTTCAGCAGGCCGACGCCGTGCTCGCCGGTCACCGTCCCGCCCAGTTCCAGGCCGAGCGCCATGATCTCGTCGAAGGAGCTCCGGGCCCGGGCCGTCTGCTCCTCGTCCTTGGCGTCGAAGATCACCACCGGGTGGGTGTTGCCGTCGCCCGCGTGCGAGACCACGCCGATGGTCAGCCGGTGCCGGTCGGCGATCTCGGCGACGCCGTTCAGCATGGCGGCCAGCGCGCTCCGCGGCACCGCCACGTCGTCGATCATCGTGGTGCCCATCCGCTCCAGCGCGGGCAGCGACAACCGCCTTGCCTGGAGCAGCAGTTCGGACTCCGCCCGGTCCTCGGCCGGCACCACCCCGGTGGCCCCGGCGGCGGTGCACAGCGACTCGACCTCGGCCAGCCGCTCGCGCTGGTCCGGGCCGTCGAAGGCGACCAGCAGCAGGGCCCGGGTCGACTCCGGCAGACCCATCCGCGCCATCTCGTTGACCGCTCGGACGGTGGTGGCGTCCATCAGCTCCATCAGCGAGGGCGCGTGTCCGGCCGCCATCACCTCGCACACCGCCTGTCCGGCGGCGTCCACCGAGTCGAACTCCGCGGCCAGCACCAGCTGCGGCCCCGGTGCGGGGCGCAGCGCCAGCACCGCCTCGACCACCACGCCCAGGGTGCCCTCCGAGCCGACCAGCAGCCGGGTCAGGTCGTACCCGGCGACGCCCTTGGCGGTGCGCCGCCCCGTCCGCAGCAGCCGCCCGTCCGCCAGCACCACGTCCAGGCCGAGCACGTACTCGCTGGTCACCCCGTACTTCACGCAACACAGGCCGCCGGCGCCGGTGCCGATGTTGCCGCCGATGGTGCAGGACTCCCAGCTCGACGGGTCCGGCGGGTAGGACAGGCCCAGGGCCTCGGCGGCGCGGGACAGCTCGGCGTTGACCACGCCCGGCTGCACCACGGCGATCCGGTCGACCGCGTCGAGGTGCAGGATCCGGTTCATCCTGGTCAGCGACAGCAGGATGCAGCCGTCCACCGCGTTCGCCCCGCCCGACAGTCCCGTCCGGGCACCCTGCGGCACCACCGGGACCCGCAGCTCGGTCGCCGTCCGCAGCACGAACCGCACCTGCTCGACCGTCTCCGGGAACACCAGCACCGCCGGTTCACCCGCCGCGCAGAACCCGGCCATGTCCCGCGCGTACGCGGCCGTCACGTCCGGATCCACCGCCACCGCACCGTCCGGCAGCCCCGCGCGCAGCCGTTCGACCAACTCACTCACGGCAAAGACCTCCACTCGCCTCGTCCACACGCCCATCCCACTCCCCCGGCCCCGGCCGGACAACCGCCCCCGCCGCCCCCTGTCGCGCTGTCGGTCGGCTCCGGCACCCTGGTACCCATGCGCGCACCACGGATCCAGTGCCCCGACTGCGACCGACCGGTCGCCCTGATGCCCACCCGCCGTACCGGTTACGGCGTCATCCACGACCACAAGCGCGACCGCCGCTCGCTCAGCCTCTGCACCGGCAGCATGCGCCAGCTCCCGCTCAGCGAGGCCACCCGGTGGCAGGACGCGCTCCCCGGCCTCCCCGTCCCGGACGAGCCGCCGACGCTGTTCTGACCCCGGGCGGCCTCCGGGCGGCCCCCGGGCGGCGGGCGGGTCGTGCCGGGGGGACGGGTCGTGTTGCCGTAGGGCGTTCCCGGGAACACCGGGCCGGGCCGGTCACCTGCCGTACCGGCGGGCGTCCGGGCGGGGCGGTTCGGGAGGGGCCGCGTGGTCGGCCGGAAAAGGCGGCAGGTGGCGCACCTGGCGGCACACCACCTGCGGCGAGCGGGGGCGCGGCAACGCCGTCCGCTCGCAGTCCCCGGAGGTGTCGGTGGAGTCCGCGTACGCCTAGGGAATGTCCAGTGTTGCGCAATGGCAACACCGTGCGGGGGAAGACTCACATGCGACGCTGGCCACCTGCAATCGGGATCTGGACAAGTCCGCATCAACCGGCGGGCAGTGTGTATCTGATGGTTCAAAATGCTAATGTTCCTCCCCCTTCGGGCTCGGGTGTACAGCCGGGACGCGAATCGTGCCTGGTCAGGACATTCAGTGAATGAACATGCCGCCCTTTCCGCCCGGGGTGGCACCCCGGCGGCACCCGGTGTTTCCGCCCCGGCGATCCGGTCGAAACCCGATCCTCAGGCTGCCTGCCGACTGGACGGCCTTGCAACAAAAGCGAGTTGACAACCATCGGCCGTCCGGGCGACCACCGGACGGGGTGGGATGATTCATCCGCCGCCGAATCGGGAGTCGGCAAACTCCCGGTCGATCGACTGCGGCCCGGACCGCGAGGTCCCGGTGGAGTCCGCCCCTTTCGGCTAGGAGAGAACCCCTTGCACCAGCGCATTCCCGCCGTCACCGCCTGCGTGGGGACCGGCGCCCGGCCCGTCGCCGGTTTCGGAAGTCCCGGCGGTTCCGGCAGAGCCGGTTCGTCCGGCGGCTCCGGTGGTTTCCGTGGCTCCGGCTCCTTCGGCGGCTCCGGGATCTCCGGGGTCGAAGCGGTGATCGTCATCGTGCTGACCGTGGCCGTCGTCGTCCTCGTCCGCTCGGGTGCCGCCGCCGAGAGCGTGCTGGCCCTGCTCGGCGGCGTCGGCACCGTCTCGACGGGCGTCATCGTCTCGGTGCGGGCCGGTCGGCGCCCGCGTCTGGTCGCGTTGGAGGGCTGATCCGGTGGGACGCCCCGAGCGGCCCGTCACCGAACGTACGAAGGAGTCCGCGGCGCTGGCGCAGTACCTGCGCCAACTGCGCCGGCGCGCGGGCCTCACCTACTCCCAGCTGGGCGCGGCCACCGGGCTGACCGCCTCCCGGCTCTCCCGGGCCGCGAGCGGCGAAGCGGTGCCGCCGCTGGAGGTGGTGGAGGCGTACGTCCGCGGGTGCGGCGCCGACAAGAAGGAGCTGGCGGCGGTCCGGACCCGCTGGCGGGCCGCCCGCCAGGCCGAGGCGCCGCCGCCGGTGGACCGGCCCCGTGACATCAGACTGGTCGACACCCCGAGCGAGTTGTGGGCCGCGATGGTGCACCTGCACCGCCGGATCGGACGCCCGTCCCTGCGCCAGCTGGAGAAGCGGGCCGGCGGGCTCGGCCAGCTCCCGCGCAGCACGCTCAACCTGGTGCTCCGCCGGGAGATGCCCCCGTCCCCCGTGCTGCTGGACGCCTTCGTCCGGGCCTGCGGCGTCCCGGCGGCGGACGCCGTGCACTGGGCCGGCGCCTGGAGCCGGGCCTACACCCCGCGCAGCTCGGCCGTGATCCACCCGGAGCCGCGGGACGCCCGCTTCCCGCACCCCAGGGGGCCGGCGCCCGCGGCCCGCCGGAGCCCCCTGGCCGCCGCGGACGGGACGGCCCCGCTCGTCGGCTCGCCCCGGCCGGACTGACCGGGGCGCCGCCGCAGGAGCAGCGCGTCGCAGCACGGCACAGCGCGTCCGAGCGCGTCCGAGCGCGTCGCAGTACGTCCGAGCAGAGCAGGTACGAGCACGTCGGAGAACACGGGCAGGCCCGGCACCGACCGGGCCCGGGCCGTGCGGAGGAATGAAGACATGGGCGATCTACAGCCCCTGGACGACAAGCTCAACAAGCAGTGCCGGGAGTTCGCGGAGGCGCTGCGCGAACTGTTCGCCCAGCTCTCGATCTCGCTGCGCCGCTGTGCCGTGCGCTGCTGCGTCAGCCCCGGCACGCTCTCGCGCTACCTGTCGGGCACCCGGATCGCCCCGCAGGACTTCATCGACGACCTGGTCCGCGAGATCGAGCGGGAGCACGGCACCCGGATCGAACCGGCGGCCCTCGAACGGCTGCGCCTGCTGCGCCGGGCCGCCGTCCGGACCACCGACTCGATCAGCCAGGCCGTGCACCAACTGGAGGACCAACTGAAGGCCGCCGACGCCCGGGCCCGCTCCACCTCCGCCCGCCGCGAACGGCTGGACAGCGCGCTGGACGACCAGCGCGGCCTGCTCGCCGACCTGGACCGGCGCCTGAAACGCCTGGAGGCCGACCACCGCGCGGACGGCGGCCCGACCGCGCTCCCCGCCGAACGGGACCTCCCCGCCGAGCGCGACGTCCTGGCCGAGCACGGCCTGCTGACCGAGCACGGCCTGGTCACCGAGCGCGACCTGCTGGCCGAGCGCGACCTGCTCGTCGCCCAAGTAGCCGACTTGATCAGCCAATTGGAGGAGGCCAGGGCCCAGGTCGCGTTCGCCGAGATGCGCTGCGACCTGCTGGAGCGCCAACTCGCCGTGGTCGACACCCAGCGCGGGGCCGCCCTGCCCGGCCCCGAACTGGTCACCCTGGTCGAGCCGCACACCGCCCCGCCGCTGTCCGGCACCACCACCCCGCCCCCGAAGGTCCTGCTGGTCGACGACAAACGCCCCAACCTGCTCGCCCTGGAAGCCGTCCTCGGCACCTCCGGGCACCAGGTGGTCTCCGTCTCCTCCGGCCCCGAGGCTCTCAAGGCCCTGCTGGAGACCGACGTCTCGGACTTCGCGGTGATCATCCTCGACGTCCAGATGCCCGGCATGGACGGCTACGAGACCGCCGCCCACATCAAGCGCCGCGCCCGCACCCGCGACATCCCGATCATCTTCCTCACCGCCGTCGGCAACGACCCCGAGTACTCGATGCGCGGCTACGCGGCCGGCGCCGTCGACTTCATCGTCAAGCCCTTCGACCCCTGGGCCCTGCGCGCCAAGGTCGCCGTGTTCGTCGAGCTCTTCCTGGAACGCCGCCTCTACGCGGCCCCCCGCGACTGACCCCCACCCGCGCGTACCAGCCAGGTCGGACTCGGAAAACACGCCGGGGCGGGTACCGACTGTCCGTTAGTACCCGCCCCGGGCCGGTATGTCATCCACCGCAGCGGAGGGTGTGGGATTTGAACCCACGGTGGCGCGAAGCCACGACAGTTTTCAAGAACGTCCGGACAGCGTTGCGCTACACCCTTCTGAGCAGCGCAAGAGCGTTGCCGGGACAAGAGGAGCAGACACACGTTCCACATATGTTCCAAGAGCCCAAGCCTCGCTCGCCAGAGCGAGGCTCCAGTCGGCGTCTGCGTCCTCTTCGTCCCGAAGCAACTCGGAGGGCCAGAGAGATCCCCATGGCCTAGGGCCGGCCGCGCTACCTCGTAAACCTGGACACAGGGTGAGACTAAAGGGGCGTATGGTACACCCGAGCGGGCGACTAACGCCACCAACCCCCGTGACGAAGGCCGCGAGTGTGAAGTAGAGTGTGAAGCATGGGTACCGAGGGAGTACAGCAGCTGAGCAGTCCGTTTGGGGATGAGCCTTGCGATGACATCCCTCTCCAGGCCGCGCCATTGGTAAGAGTGTTGTGCCAGTTGAGGTTTGATCAGCTTTCAATCCTCACCTCAAATAACGCGGCAGATGAGTTTGCAACGTGCCTCAGCGACAACTACCCCTACATGGAGAGAGCCGTTGAGTTCAATATGCTTGTTGGCGGCGGAAGTGTCGCTCCTCAGGCTACGCAAACTCCCGTGTGGCGCCTCCGCTCGGCCGACAGACTGAAGACAGTCACCCTTATAAATGGCTCCATCTCCTTGGAGACTTCAAAGTACCTGAGTCGAGATAAGTTCATCGGGGAGCTATCTAAAGTCGCGGCCGCCTTGCAGAGGGTGGCCCGAGTGCCAAGCTATTCACGAATTGGCTTCCGATTCACTAATCAAATTATCGGCGATTCATCGCTCGCCGACCTCCCCAATCTCGTGCGCCCAGAAATCCTCGGAATCTCTGGATTCAAGTTCGGTTCGGGCGGATCGCTTGATCACCTACTCTCGCAGGCTGCTTTTACAGTCGGGCCCGGGAGTGGCCTCCTTGTTCAATGGGGGAACTCCCTCCAAACGCTGGGTTTGATCCGACCCTTCAGCTTGTCCCTGAGCGCTCATGGGTTTTTGATATGGACTCCTTTAAGCAGGACGCCAAAATTTCTCCTGCCTCTGTAGATATCGAAACTGAGCTACTAGCTCTCTGGGAACGCGCTTATCGTTTCTTCCGCTGGGCGGTCACTCCGGATTTCCTGGACCGGTTTGGCGCCAAGAAGAATTAGGGGGATATCGTGACCATTATTGATGGCCCGGTCATGGCAATCGAAGTTCCCCAGATGAAACATTCACCGCCAGCAAGTCGGGTTTGGGTTCCAGGGTTGCTTCTGGCCGCCTCTATCACTACGTCGACCTTTATTGGCAGCCCGGCAATTAATGCTGCCTCTATTATTGATCAGACAACGGTTCCTGTTGTTATCGTTGAAGGCAGTTCGCTGACAACAAGTACGACAGTTGCGCCGGCAAACCCTACTGCTGACGCTGCGGACCTCATGCGTGAAATCCACGGTCAGAGCGGCCTAACCTGGGAGCAATTGGGTAAGGCGCTCGGCGTTAGCCGCCGTTCCGTTCATTCATGGGCGTCTGGCGCTCGAATCAATGGACGCCATCTAGAGGCCCTTCGGGAGTTTTCCCAGATTGTCAGGAGCGCACCAAGCCGCACCCCCGAAGCAACCCGCGGATGGCTGTTGGGGATCGGACAGGACGGACCGAGCCCTATCGAGGCATTTCAGGCGAAGCATCGTAGCTCTGCCGCCCCTGTCGTTGGAGTCGGATACAATCCGGCAGAGCTGCTCGGAGGCGCTCAAGCTGACTAGGAGGCGGGCCGCGCATGACCACACAAGCCAGCAAGGGTGTGGACAACGCGCCGGAAAACGATGCGGATGCAAGGCATGTTCCCGACCTGAGCGGATACTCACAAGGTGATGTAGTGAGCTTGCCTGCGCTGCCAGTAATGGAAGATTCCGGTCAAATCACCTCCATTGAAACTCCGCATGGCGCCGTGATCTTGACGCAGACTTGCGACCTCGTGCTAACGGACCGTCCTACAGTCCACCTGGCTCCCGTTGCCCACTTGTCTGAGGGGGCTGCCAAGTTGGCGCGGAGTGGGAGGCAGCCTAGTTTGGTCCATATTCCCGAATTGGGAGAGCATGCCTTTGCGGACCTGACGTTTATTGGAACGCTCAGGAAAGGTGCCATTACTGACCTCCCCAAAACTTCCGGCGTAAAGTCTGATGAAGACGTCAGGAAATTTGGACAGCGTATCGGTAGGCGATTTAGCAGGTTCGCTTTTCCAGACTCCGTGGTGCCATGGATTCGCCCTCTTAGGGCAATTGTTGAGAGTCGACACGGAAAGGCTGCCAGCCCTGCCGGATGGGCCTTGGATCGAGTAGCCACCCTTAGGCTCGAATCGTTTAATG
This sequence comes from Kitasatospora fiedleri, assembly GCF_948472415.1. NCBI lineage: Bacteria > Bacillati > Actinomycetota > Actinomycetes > Kitasatosporales > Streptomycetaceae > Kitasatospora > Kitasatospora fiedleri. Next base: position 3,729,855 of record NZ_OX419519.1, read on the forward strand.
GGTGGATTGAACCACCCTTTGAAATTACTCTATGCATCGTATTGGAGCCCAGAGTATTTCCGACTTTCCCATCCGACTACGAGCCTAAGCTCAGCAAAGAACTTGACATTTGGCTCCACGGGGCCGTCGGTGAGATCGCCCTGAAGCGTAAGCATGGCGAGATCGCTGAGCGGTTGATGAAAGGTGGCGACGCCATCGACCCTGACTCCAGGTGGTGGCTATGGAGCGCTCTCGCGGATGCTTGGGCCAATCTTTGCATCCCGCCCGCCGGATCAGATCCTGAAGTACTTTCCGCCGTCGATGGCGGTGAATTTAGCGCAGATATTCTAAGCGCTGACGAATTTCCCTATTCTCGACTTAGGCGCACAGAAGAAATCGATCTTGATCATCTTTCGCTGCCCCTGCCGATCTAGTAAGACTCTTGCTCGACGCGAGAGGCGGTAATAGCAAGTGGGTAAACTTGTAAAGCCGCGCCGACAGTCTCGGCGGGGTTCTGGGCTCGATTCTCCTCTGTCGTCTGTCCGCAAACGTGGACAGACGACAGAGGAGCGGGGTGAAGGCAGGAGCCGTCGGCGAGCGGCTAGGCCCGTGCGCTGGCATGCCGTGCGCCTTGATGAGGTAGCGAAAGTTGTAACATCCTCGCTGCCCATGGGCTAAGCGTTTGTACAATCCGCAGCGCTGACGATCCCGTTCCTTCTACGCTCCGGCGCTCAGGACACTCGCGATGAAGTCCATGGAATCGACCACCGCGAACGCACCAGCGGCTTCGAGCCGTTCGCGCTTGCCAGGCTTATTGGCGTAGCCGATGGTGCCGACTCCCGCCGCTAGCCCGGCTTCGACGTCGCGCGTCGCGTCACCCACGAAGATAAAGTCTTGGGCCTCGCTGCCACTCATGGCTTCGAGAAGGAGCCGTGGACTTGGCTTCATCGATGCCGGATCGCCCGGTGTGCGACCGACCGTCCGCGTGACGTATCGCGTGAGGTCATGCGCGGCAAGGTAGGACTCAATCGCCGCGGTCGCATTGTTGCTGACGATCGAGACCGCTCGTCCGGACTCGGCGCAGGCCCGGAGTACTGCCTCGCCACCGGGGTTCGGCCGGCCGGACTGCACGGCCCCAGTTTCGAGCAGCTCAAGTCGCCGGTCGGCGGGCGAGACAAGATCCGGGCGGTGCTCCGCGACCAGGCGGAGCAGGGCCAGCGGATCGGTCTCGACCTGACCTTGTTCCGGCATCTTCCACCCGAGAACCTCCAGCCCTTCCTGGAGGCTCTGTGCCACGTCGGGCGCGGGGCAGCCCGCGAACACGGAGCAGACCGGGCCGTCGAAGTCGAGCAGCACGTGCTTGACCGGGCGGAGCAGGTCCGCAAGGGATGCGTTCGTCTCTGTCACGGCTGACGCTCGTACGCGATCGTGGACCAGACGCTGTCGAACCAGGTCTGGGCCTGCTGGACGTACTGGGACCCGAGCGACGAGCCGTCGGGGCCCATGGCGTGGTGGAAGAGGGTGGTGTCCTTCCCCGTGACGTCGAAGAACGTGTGCGAGTCGCCACTGATCGCCACGGTCCGCTCGCGCAGCGGGTAGAAGCCAAAGAACGCCTCGGCCCGGTTCAGGATGTAGAGCTTGAACAGGCTCGACGCCCTGTGCACCTTGACCTCGACGCTGGCGGACTGGACGAGGCCGAGTTCCGCCAGTACCTCGACGGAGTGAGCGATGCCCTTCGCGTTGGTGAGGGCGATGTCCCGGGCCCGCTCGCGGAGGGCCGCCTCGTCCTGGAGGCCGTCGACCAGCACCGGGACGGCCATCGGGGCGGAGGTGTCGGGCAGTAGCAGGCGCACCGCGATGAATTCGGGCGCGAGCCGGCCGCTCCGGACCTTATAGAGCGGGTTCGACCAGGGCATTGTGCAAAGTCTCGCTGGAGAAGCCAGCGAAGTCGAGCATGATGTGCTTCTGCTCGAAGGCGGCTTCGAGGTGCGGCCGGAGGCCGACCGGGAGGGACGTCCGCTCCCTGACGAACGAGCCGCTGCTCTGCCGGGTGACGATGAGCCCTTCCTGCCTGAGCAGGTCGAGAGCCTTGTCGACGGTGCCGCGGGCTAGCCCAAGTCGACGCCGTCGCCACGCTCGGCGTCCGCGGCAGGCACATGTCGACGCTGTACGGAGCCATCAACTGGATCGCCACCCGTCCGTCCGAGGCGGTGAACCTGCGCAAGGAGGACTGCTACCTGCCGGCCGACGGGTGGGGGTCGGCCGTGCTGGCGAAGACCTCGCCGCGGGTCGGTTCGCGGTGGACGGACGACGGCAAGACGTACGGGGAGCGCGGGTTGAAGCACCGGGCCCGGAACTCCACCCGGACGGTGCCGATCCCGCCGATCTACGTGCAGCGGCTGCGCGCGCACATCGAGGAGTTCGGGCTCGGGCTGGACGGGCGGCTGTTCCAGTCGGCGACCGACGGGCTGGTGTCCACCAAGGAGTACTCGGACGTATGGAAGGAAGCCCGGGAGTTGGTCCTGACGCCGCAGCAGGTGGACACCCCGCTCGCCGAGACCGCGGGCAAGCTGCGGGCGACGTGCGTGTCGGGCTGGATCGTCTCCGGGGTCGACCCGGCCGAGGTGGCGTACCGGGCCGGGCACAGCGTGGCGGTGCTGTTCCACTTCTACGCCAAGGTGCTCAACGGCCGGCGGGAGCAGGCCAACGAGCTGATCAAGAAGTTCCTGAGCACCGAGTACGGGCTCGAATCCGGCCCACGGCTGGCCCACGAAGGCTGACCGGAGGCGGCACAGCGGCGGGACAGGCTGGCACGGAACGACTCAGGGCGGGTACCGGAGAAGTTCCGGTACCCGCCCTGAGCTGGGGGTTTACCCACCTGCGCGGAGGGTGTGGGATTTGAACCCACGGTGGCGCGAAGCCACGACAGTTTTCAAGACTGGTCCCTTAGGCCGCTCGGGCAACCCTCCTCGGCGGAGGCCAGCCTAACGGGTCGGGGCCGGTGGGGTGCACCCCGTTTCGGGGTGGGGGTCAGTTGTCGCCCTTGCGTTCGCCGAGGGTGACGGTGGTCTTGGCGGCCTTGCCGTCGCGCTTGTACTCGACCTCGACCTTCTCGCCGGGCTTGTGCGTCCAGATTTCGCTGACCAGGGTCGGGCCGCTGTCGATGGCGATGCCGCCGAGCTTGGTGATGACGTCGCCCGCCTTGAGGCCGGCCTGGTCGGCGGGGCCGCCGGGGGTGACGGCGGGGGTGCCCTGGACGGCGGCGGTGGCGATCTGGGCGCCGTCGCCGGTGTAGGAGTCGTTGCGCAGGACGCCGAGGATCGCGTAGACGGGGGTGCCGTCCTTGATCAGGGTCTGGGCGACCCACTTGGCCTGGTTGATCGGGATGGCGAAGCCGAGGCCGATGGAGCCGGCCCGGCCGTTGCCGCTGGTGTTGGACTGGATCGCCGAGTTGATGCCGATCACCGAGCCGGAGGCGTCGAGCAGCGGGCCGCCGGAGTTGCCCGGGTTGATCGAGGCGTCGGTCTGCAGGGCGTTCATGTAGGACGCCTGGGCGCCGGTCTCGTCGCCGGAGGCCACCGGGCGGTCCTTGGCCGAGATGATGCCGGTGGTGACGGTGCCCTCCAGGCCGTAGGGGGCGCCGATGGCGATGGTGGCGTCGCCGATGGCGACCTTGTCGGAGTCGCCGAGCGGCAGCGGGGTGAGCTTGTCGGTCGGCGGGTTGTCGAGCCGGACCACCGCGACGTCGTAGCCCTCGGCGCGGCCGACCACCGAGGCGCTGTACGAGGAGCCGTCGGAGAACTTGACGGTGAGCTTGCCGCCGCTGGCGGCGGGGGCGACCACGTGGTTGTTGGTCAGGATGTGGCCCTCGGTGTCGAAGACGAAACCGGTGCCGGTGCCGGACTCGCTGGAGCCCTCGGCCTTGATGGTGACGGTGGACGGCAGCGCCTTCGCGGCGATCCCGGCGACCGAGTCGGGGGCCCGGTCGAGGTTCTGGTGGGTGTTGCCGACCGCCACGGTGGTGCTGTTGCGGCTGGCGCTGGAGCCGCCGCCGTTCTTGCCGTTGTCGGCGACGGACGCGCCGATCGCGCCGCCCGCCAGGCCCGCCACCAGGGCGACGGCCGCGACCAGGGCGATCAGCGAACCGCGCTTGCGCTTGCCGGGGCCTCCGGCGCCGGGCTGCGGCGCCCCCCACGGCGCGCCGGGCCCGCCCGCGCCGCCCGCGGTGTCGCCGCCGGACGGGTGGCCCCAGCCGCCGACCGGGTGGCCGGCGCCGAACGGGTGCTGCGAGTGCTGCGGCGCGCCGGGGTCACCGGGCGTGCCCGGGCCACCCGGGGCACCCGGGGCACCCGGGGCACCCGGTGCCTCCTGGAGCAGCGGCACGGGGGCGACGGCCGGGTTGACCGCGGTCTGCGCCTCGTCCGGCCGGCCGTACGGGTTGACCGGCTCGGCGACCGACCCGTACGGGTTCTGGAACGGCGGCGGCGCGTCCACCGGGACGGCGGGCGCGGCGGGCGCGGCGGGCGCGGCCGGGGCGGCGGTCCGCGGCGCGTCGGGCACCTTGCCGAGCTGGATGGTCTGCTCGGCCGGGGCGGGAGCCGGGGCCTGGCCCGGGGCCGGGGCCTGGGGCAGCACCGGCGGCGGGGCGTCCAGGTAGGCGGGGGCGGGTGCGGGGGCGGGTGCGGGGGCGGGCGTACCGGAGCCGGCGGCCACCGCCTCGGTGCCGGCGGGCTCGGCGGCCTTCTCCGGCGGGGTGGTACCACTCGCGTGCTCGGTGCTCACGGACGACCTCCATCGCTGAACAGAACCTTCGGTCGCGAACCGCGGCGCTGGGGGCACGGCTCGCAACCTCGGTGCACAGTTTTTCCTATACCGGATTCGGACACCGTAAGCGGGCCCCTGAAGAAATGATGAGAAGCCTTAGGCGGCTCTGACATGCACATCAATGGTCCCGCGATGCGGACGCCCGTCCCCCCGGTCTTGGCGTTCCCTCGCCCGGAGGCTAGCCTGTCGCTCCTGTAAACCGAAGAACGTCGCGGGAGCTTGGACCAGCCAGGCTGAGAGTGCGCCGGTTCGACCGTAGGGCATGGCGGTGACGCCACCACGGGCGAGGGGGCGCTGACCGCCGGAACCTGTCCGGGTAATGCCGGCGTAGGGAGTATCGGCCATGACGGCTGTTCCGTCTGCCCAGATGTCCGACCGTGCCGCCGAGGCGCGGTCCGAGGCCCCGCTCACCCTCGACACCGCTCCGCCGCGCACCCTGGACTTCCGGGCGCTGTTCGCGCTGTGGGCCAACCTCGGGGTCAGTCTGATCGGCTTCACCAGCGCCGCGACCGTGCTCGGCGAGCCGGGCCACCAGCTGGGCTTCACCGCCGCAGTGACGGCGATCCTCGCGGGCACCACGATCGGCACCGCGATGCTGGCGGTGGCCGCCCTGGTGGGCGCCCGGACGGGTGCCCCGGCGATGGCGGTGCTGCGCGGGCTGTTCGGCACCCGGCTGTCGTACGTGCCGACGGTGCTGAACATCGTGCAGTGCGTCGGCTGGGGCGTGTACGAGCTGACGGTGATCGCCTGGGGCGCGCAGACCGTCTCCGGCACCGAGGGCTGGCGCTGGCTGTTCGTGCTGCTGGCGGGCGTGCTGACCACGGTGCTGACGATCTGGCCGCTGGGCGCGATCGCGGTGCTGCGCAAGTACGTGGCGGTCGCGGTGGGCGTGGCGATGGTCTACTTCACGGTGCAGTTCGCCCGGACGGGCTTCCCGGACCCGGGCGCGGGCAACTGGGACGGCTTCCTGGGCGCGACGGACGCGGTGATCGCGGTGTCGATCTCCTTCGTGCCGCTGGCCGCGGACTACACCCGGCACGCGCGCAGCTCGGCGAAGGCGTTCTGGGGGACGTTCTCCGGCTACACGGTGGCCCAGGTCTGGTGCTACGTGCTGGGCGTGGTGGCGCTGCTGCAGTCCGGCGGCGACGCGAACCGGATCTTCGAGTCGTTCACCGGCGTGGCGGCGGGCTGGGCGTTCCTGCTGGTGCTGGTGCTGCGGGAGACCGACCAGTCGTTCGCGAACGTGTACTCGACGGCGATGTCGATCCACAACCTGTGGCCGCGGGTGGACCGCCGGGTGCTGACCGGCGGGATCGGCGTGCTGGTGACGGTGCTGGCGCTGCGGATCAAGGAGTTCACCGACTCGTACTACGGGTTCCTGGGCCTGATCGGCTCGGTGTTCGTGCCGCTGTTCGCGGTGCTGGCGGTGGACTACTTCCTGGGCGCGGGCCGACGCGGCTGGAACACGGCGCAGGACGCCCCGGCGCGCTGGGTGATGCTGCTGCCGTGGGTGGTGGGCTTCGCGGTGTACCAGTTCCTGGCCCCGTCGAAGATCGGCGGCTGGTGGACCGGCCGGTGGGAGGACCTCCAGCAGTTGGTGCACTTCACCCCGGCGGCGTGGTCCTCGGCCTCGCTGTTCTCCTTCCTGGTGGCGGCGCTGGCCACCCTCGCGGTGACCGCGCTGGAGCGCCCGCGGGCGGCGGCGGAGCCGCGGGGCTGACGCCCGGGCCGGACCTGCCGGGACCGGGCCGGACCTGCCGGGGCCGGGGCGGCGTGGTGCGTCCGGGAGCGGTCAGGGGACCAGCACCACCTTGCCGGTGACGGTGCCGGACTCGGCCAGGCGCAGGGCCTCGGCGGCGGCGGTGAGCGGGAGGCGGGCGGCGAGCGGCGCGGTGAGGTCGCCGCGCCGCAGGGCGTCCAGGACGGCGGTGAGGTCGGCGCGCAGCCGGGCCCGGAAGCGGGCGGGGCGCAGGGAGCGGCCGGCCCAGATGTTGTAGAAGTGCGCGCGGCGGCCGTTCGGCAGGGCGTTCCACCACCAGGTGCGGGCGAGGACCTTGATCACCGGCCACTGCTTGGAGCCGGTGTCGTCGCGGGTGGCGGCGCTGCCGTAGGCCACCAGGGTGCCGCCGGGGGCGAGCAGCCGCCACGAGTCGAGGACGCTGCGGCCGCCGACGTGGTCGAAGACGGCGTCGACCCCGCCGGGGGCGAGGCGGCGGACCTGGGCCGGGACGTCGCCGGTGCGGTAGTCGACGGGGGTGACGCCCAGGGCGCGCAGCGCGTCGTGGTGCCGGACGGAGGCGGTGCCGATCACCCGGGCCCCGGCGGCCAGCGCGAGTTGGGCCAGTAGCTGGCCGACGCCGCCGCCCGCGCCGTGCACGAGGACGGTCTGCCCGGAGCGGACCCGGGCGTGGCGGTGCAGCAGCTGCCAGGCGGTGATGCCGTTGACGACCGCGGTCTCGGCCTCGGCGGGCTCCAGGCCGGCCGGGACGTCGACGGTGTCGGCCGGGTCGAGCAGGACGTGGCTGGCCCAGCCGCCGGTCTTGACCAGGGCCGCGACCCGGCGGCCGACCAGCCCCGGGTCGGTGCCGGGCCCGGTGGCCGCCACCGTGCCGACCAGGTCGTAGCCCGGGACGAAGGGGAACGGCGGCTGGTCGTAGTAGCGGCCGCGGCGCATCTGCTGCTCGGCGAAGGACACGCCGGTGGCTTCGACCGCGACCAGCACCTGCCCGGGGCCGGGCTCCGGCAGCGCGGAGCGGCGGACCTCCAGGCCCTCCGGCTCGACGACGCCGGGCAGGACGATCTCTACGAGCTGTTCGCTTCGCATGGTGGTCTCACTTCCGATAGTGGCAGTTACTAGAGTTACAGGTTCTAACAACAAACGTTGTAGCACTATGCTTCCGCGAGAGTCAACAGCGAACGCGATAGGGTCTAACCAAACGGACAGGGTGAAACCCAGCCGCAGAACACGGGGTCGGTGCGCTGGGCGTGGAGCACAGAGCACTGAGCACTGAGCACGGAGCGCCGAACGAGGGACGCGGAACGTACGCCCCAGCCACCGCCCACCGAACGAGAGGAACCCCATGGAGACCGGCACCCCCCGGGAGCGCTACCGCGCCCAGGTCCGCGAGGAGGTCAAGCGGCACGCCCGCGCGCAGATCGCCGAGGCCGGCGCCTCCGCGCTCTCGCTGAACGCGATCGCCAAGCGGATGGGCATGAGCGGACCGGCGCTCTACCGCTACTTCGCCAACCGCGACGAGCTGATCACCGAGCTGATCACCGACGCCTACCGCAGCCTCGAACAGGCCCTGCGCGGGCCGGCCGAGGCGGGTGCCGACCTGCCCGAGCTGGCGGGCGCCCTGCGGCGGTGGGCGCTGGCCGACCCGCAGCGCTACTTCCTGCTGTACGGCACCCCCGTCCCCGGCTACCACGCGCCGTCGGAGACCACCGCCATCGCCTCCTCGATCATGACCGCGCTGCTGGACGCCGCCGTCCGGCACCAGACCCCGGCGGTCGATCCGAGCCAGGCCGACGCCCGCCTCTACACGCACCTGGCGCACCACCACGCCTGGGCCGGCGACCACCCGGCCCCGTCCCACGCGCTGCGCCGGGCGCTGGTGTTCTGGACCAGGCTGCACGGCGTGCTCTCGCTGGAGCTGGCCGGCCACTTCACCGGCATGGAGCTCGACGCCGAACTGCTCTACACCGCCGAGGCGGAGACCCTCGCCGGACCGCGCTGACCCGCCCGGCCCCCGCACGCCCCCACCCCTGCACCGTCCCGCCCTGCACCACCCGTCGGCGGCCGGTTGTTCACCCGCCCGTCGCCGTGCCGGAGGACGGCCGCCATCCGGTGCCGCGTACGGTGGTTCACGTGGACACCCAGCACAGCACGGCCGGTTCGCCCGCCGTTCCGATCGACCGCACCGCCGTGAAGGTGATCGCCCACCGGGGCTCCTCCGCAGCCCTGCCGGAGCACACCGAGGCGGCCTACCGGCGGGCGCTGGAGGAGGGTGCGGACGGGCTGGAGTGCGACGTCCGGGTCACCGCCGACGGGCAGTTGGTGTGCGTGCACGACCGCACGGTGAGCCGGACCTCGGACGGGCAGGGCGTGGTGTCGGCGATGACGCTGGCTCAGCTGTCCGCGCTGGACTTCGGTTCGTGGAAGCACCCGGAGCGGCCGGAGCCCAGCCCGGTGCTCACCCTGGAGCGGCTGCTGGAACTGGTCGCGGACGCCGGGCGGCGGGTGGAGCTGGCGATCGAGACCAAGCACCCGGTGCGGTACGCGGGCCGGGTGGAGGCCGAACTGCTGCGGATGCTGGGCCGGTTCGGACTGCTCCCGGCCAGCCCGGCCGACCCGGCAGGCGCGAGCGGCCCGGCAGGCGCGACCGACCCGGCAGGCCCGGCAGGCGAGACCGAGTCCGCGGTGCGGGTGATGAGCTTCTCCGAGCTGGCCCTGCACCGGGTCCGGCGGGCCGCCCCGACGGTGCCCCGGGTGTACCTGTGGGAGCGCCGGCTGCCGGTGCTGGGCCGGACCAGGGCGCTGCCGGGCGGCGCGGCGATCGCCGGTCCTGGCATCGAGCTGGTGCGGCGCGACCCGGGTCTGGTGACGGCGCTGCGCCGGGCCGGGCACCGGGTGCACGTGTGGACGGTGGACCGGCCGGAGGACGTCGAACTCTGCCTGGAACTGGGCGTGGAGGCGTTGATCACCAACCGCCCGGCCGAGGTGCTCGCCCAGCTCGGCCGCTGAGCCGGTCCCGGCCCGGGCACAGGCAGAAGCCCAGGCCCAGGCGCAGGCACAGGCACGGGCCAGGTGGCCCCCCGTCGCCAATCGCGTGACAGAAATACCGAACGGGGTATTTCCGGACGTGTTTCCCACAGATCGTCACAACGGAACGTGAGGTCCACCTCACCTTTTGCCCACTGTCCGTGCGGATGTCGTTAATACCGCCATCGGATCGTCGAACGCCCGTTTCCGACGCATTACCTGCGGGCATCCATCCCTCGGCAGAAGCTGAAGGAGGTCCGGGGGTGGCGTTGATGGTGGCGCGAGCTGTGCCAGTTCAGGCCGGGTCGACCTCATCGGCCATGGCGGTTCCGCACGGTCCGGCCAGCGTTTCGGCCGCGCGGCGCAGGCTGCGCGGCGATCTCGGCGACCGGTCGCTACCGGAAGCGGTGATTGACGACGCGGTGTTGATCCTCTCCGAACTGCTCAGCAATTCCTGTCGGCACGCGAGACCGCTGGAACCGGTCCCGGACACCGCCGGCGGCGCCGTCGGGGGCACCAGCGGGGGCACCGTCGGAGGCGCCGGCGCCACCGCCGGGGAGGCCGCGGAGAACGGTACGGTGCTGGTGAGTTGGCAGATGCGCGGCGACGGCCTGCTGACCCTGGAGGTGACGGACGGCGGGGCGAGCACCCGGCCGATCCCGGCCCGGCCCTCGGTGACGGCGCACGGCGGCCGGGGCCTGAGCATCGTGGGCGAGCTGGCGCAGGACTGGGGGGTGCGGCACGCACCCGGTCAGGTGACGGTGTGGGCCCAGCTGTCGGCGTTCGGGCAGGTCGCGGGCGGCGGGCGGCGGCGGAGCGCCTGAGCGGCCCGGGCGGTCGGTTCCCGGCGAAGTAGGCTGCCCGATGCAACGTCCGACGTCTCCGGGAGAGCCGCACCATGGCCAAGAAGGCCGCGAAGAAGCAGCCCAGCCAGTCCACCGCCGTCGAGGGCGAGGTCCCGGTCGTCGGGGCGCGCGAGGCGTGCCCGTGCGGCTCGGGCCGCCGGTACAAGGCCTGCCACGGCCGCCAGGCGGCGCACGCGGTGCAGGAGTTGGTGCACCGCCCGTTCGAGGGCCTGCCGGGCGAGGCCGACTGGGTGGCCCTGCGCGAGCTGGTCCCGGCCGCCACGGTGCCGCTGACGCTGGCCGCCGGGGTGGCGCAGGAGGCCGTCGGCGAGGTCCCGTCGGTGACGCTGGCGACGGTGCTGCCGCTGGCCTGGCCGGCGCTGCGCCGTCCGGACGGGTCGATCCTGCTGGGCCTGCAGACCCAGTCCTCCTCCGGTGACCTGAGCCGCGACCTCGCGGACGCCCTGGAGCTGGCGCTGGCCACCGAGCCGGGCACCCCGGTGCCGGCCCGCCGGACCAACCCGGGCGGCCGCCGCCTGCAGGAACTGCTGGACACCACGGCGGCGTTCGTCCCCGAGGTGCACACCGGCTTCGAGTTCTGGCTGGAGGACGCCGAGGCGGCGACCGGCGAGGTGGCGGCCTCGCTGGAGCGGGCCAACGCCTCCGCGATCCCGACCGAGAAGCTGGCCGGGGTGGACTCCGCGTACTGGTGCGGCACCCCGGACAAGAACCACCTGCGCTGGGTGATGGACGTCCCCGAGGAGCAGTTGCTGGACGCGCTGGCCCGGCTGTCGGCGGCCGGCGACAGCTCGCTGGGCGAGGGCACCAAGCTGGTGGGCTCGTTCCGGGCGCACGGCCTGACCGTCCCGGTGTGGGACCTGCCGCTGGAGATGACCGCGTCCGACGTGGAGAAGCCGGCCGTGGAGTTCGCCGGGAAGCTGGCCGCGGTGCTGGCCGCGCCCGCGCCGCTGACCGCGGAGGAGCGCCGGGCCCGGGCCAACTTGGTGAGCCGTCAGATCACCCTGAACTGACCGGAAGCGCCTCGGAAACGCCCGGCGGCGGCCCCCGGGGCGTCCCGGACACGACCTGAACGCGACCTGAACGCGACCCGGAAGTGACCCGGGTCACATTTCCGCCGCTGTCAAAGTCCTTTCCGCGTGGACAAATTGGCGCGGAGCCGGATCTTTGTTACTGTTTGAACAGTCCGACCGCTGGTGCATCCCCCGTCGCCAGCGGTCGGACATTTCTCGTTCAGGGCCGTACCGCACAGCCTAACTGACGGGACATCATCAAAAAAGCCGGTCAGGGCTGCGGCAGCGCCACCGCGCTGGCCGTGATCAGCCCGCCCAGCAGCGTCCCGACCTCCGGCAGCCAGGGCCGCCCCGGCCCCGGCCGGCGCACCCAGTGCACCGGGCCCGCCGCCGTCCGGGACGGCGGCAGCACCAGGTAGCCGCCCGGCCCGTGGTAGCGCAGCGCGCCCGGCACCCAGGGCCGTTCGGCCAGCAGCCCGCCCAGTTCCGGCAGCGTGTACGGCGCGGTCAGCAGCACGAACCGGTCCGGCGTGCCGAGCACCGGCCCGTACGGGACGCCGATCTCGTCCAGGTGCCGCAGCAGCCACGGTCCGGCCGGCCGCGGCAGGCTCACCGCGCCCAGCGCCCGCCCGGTCGCCGCCAGCACCGGGGCGCCCGGCGCCCGGCGCTCCCACCACCAGCGCACCATCCGCGGATCGGTGGTGGCCGCCTCCAGCGGCGGGTCGTCCGGGTGTCCGCCGGGCACCGCGCAGGACCGGTCGGCGCACGAGCACGGGCCCGGCGCCCCGCGCAGCGCCCGGGCGCCCGGCAGCACCGGCCAGCCGCACCCCTCGGCGGCCCGCAGGGCGGCGGCGAGCGCCAGTGAACGGCTCCGGCGGCCCGGCCACCACCGGCCGACGCGCTCCGGCAGCAGCTCTCGGCGGGGTGGGCGCATGGCGGCTCGTTCCTTTCCGCGTCCATCGGGGCGCACGGCACGGTCGGTGCGATCTTCTGATCGTTCGGATCGGCGTGGTCGGGGTGCGGGCGGTACGTGCGCCGGTACGTGTGCGTCCCGGTTACCCGCCGCTGGAACGAGAATCCCCCATACGTCCGGATGGACGCGGCCGGGCGGGCCCCGGTTCCACCGTACGAGTGAGTGCGCGCGGCCCCGGGTGGCGCCCCGGCGGCCTGCGCATACGATCCCTGGCACGTTCGGCCCCGCACTCCTGGACATGCCCCGATCGGCCTGTGTACAAGTGGGGGAAACATGCCGACTAGTGAGTAAAGACATCATTTCGGTCGGTCTCGGTGGTCCTGCGTGACACGTTCCGGATTGTGGGGAGTTGCGACATGACCGACGTCCACCCGTTGACGTCCCCGGCGCCCGCCGCCACCGCGCTGCCGCCCGCCCCGCCCGCCCCGACCGCTCCGGCGGCCCCGGCGGTCGGCCCGGTGCAGGCGGTCGACCCGACGCGCGCCGCCGGTCCCGTGCAGGCGGTCGGTCCGGCGCGGACGGCCGACCCGGAGAACGCCGTCGACCCGGCGCTGCTGCCGGAGTTCGGCGAGGCGCCCTCCGCCGACCTGCAGGACCGTTTGGCCGGATGGCTGTCCGATTTCACCAGCCTCCAGGAGCACCTGGAGCTGCTGGCCCGGGCCGACGGCCTCACCGGCACCCTCGACGCGCTGCTGGACTCCGGCGCGGCCCTGCTCGGCGCCCGCCGCGGCCTGGTGGTGACGCTGCCGCCCGGCGCGGACCGCCAGCCGGCCCGACCGGTCGGACTCGGCCTGGACCGGGCGATGCTCGGCGCGCTGGAGACCGTCCCGGTCGAGCACGGCCCGTTCGCCGGGCTGCTCGGCCACCCCGGCCCGGACGGCCGCCTGCTGATCGCCGACCTGGCCGCCGACCCCGCCGTCGGCCCCCGCTTCCGCGAGGTCGCCGAGCAGCTCGGCCTCGGCGCCTGCTACGCGCTGCCGCTGGCCACCGGCCCGGCGGGCGCGCTCGGCGCCGCCGCCTGGTTCTACGACGAGCCCGGCAGCCCCGACGAGCGCCGCGAGCACCTGGCGCGCCGCTACTGCGAGTTCGCCGCCCCGCTGCTGGCCCGCCAGCTGGAGGCGGACCGGGCGGTGCGCGCCGCCGAGACGCTGCGCCGCTCGCTGCTGCCCGGCCACCTGCCCGCCCTCGCCGGACTGAAGGTGGCGGCCCGCTGTGTGCCCGCCGCGCTGGAGCGGGCCGCGAACAGCGACTGGTACGACGCGGTCGCGCTGCCCGACGACACCGTCGGGCTGACCGTGGGCAGCGTGCTCGGCGGCGGCCCGGGCGCCGGGCCGGGGGCGGGTGCCGACGCGGCCGCCGCGATGGGCCGGGTGCGGTCCGCGCTGCGCGCCTACGCGGTGCTGGAGGGCGAGGACCCGGTCTCGGTGCTCGGCGACCTGGAACTGCTGCTGAAGACCACCGAGCCGACCCGCTCCGCCACCGCCGTCTACGCCTGCGTCGACCCGGCCGAGCGCCGGATCGCGCTGGCCGGGGCCGCCAACTGCCCGCCGGTGCTGCTCACCCGGTACGGCGCGAACTTCGTGGAGACCTCGCTCTCCGCGCCGCTGGGCATGCTCAGCTGCTGGGAGGCTCCCGGGGTGGAGCTCACCGCGGAGCGCGGCGACGTGCTGGTGCTGTACACCGAGGGCCTGGCCCGCCGCTTCGCCCCGAACCTGCACGCCGGGCAGAGCGCGCTGCGCCGGGTCGCCGCCGACGCCCCGCGCGACGTCCGGCTCGACCCGGACCGGCTCTGCGCCCACCTGCTGGAGCGGGCCGGCGGCGGGGAGCCCGGCGGCGACGACCTGGTGCTGCTGGCGGCCCGCTTCGAGTAGCCCGCCCGACCGGGCCGGACCCCGGCACCCGGACGCACCGGCGGGAACCGCGGAGCGGACGTACCGGCGGGAACCGCGGACCGGACGCCCTTCCTCCGTTCGAACGGCCCTACGTACCATGGGGGCGACATCCGCCCGCACGCCCCGCGACCCGGGGACGGGCGGGCGGCAGCGCGCGCGAGGAGGCGACGTAGTGACCGAGGACCGCAGCCCGGCGGTGGCCGAGAACCCCGAGGGGTCCGCAAAGGGCGAGGAGGAGCCGGTCAAGAGCCGCAAGAACGGCCTGTACGACGGGACCTCCGACGAGCTGGCCGCGTCCATGCGCACCGGCTGGGCGGACACCGAGCTGCGCGGGCTGGCGCCGGACGTCCAGGCCCCGTACGCGGCCGAGCGCCGCGCCAAGCTCTCCGCCGCCTTCCCGGGCGAGCGCCTGGTCGTCCCGGCGGGCAACCTGCGCACCCGCGCCAACGACACCGAGTACGCCTTCCGCGCCGCCAGCGAATACGTGCACCTGACCGGCAACCGGACCGAGGACGCCGTCCTGGTCGGCGAGCCGGTCGACGGCGGCGGCCACGCGTTCGCGCTGTACCTGCTGCCGCGCTCCGACCGGGAGAACGGCGAGTTCTGGCTGAGCGGCCAGGGCGAGCTGTGGGTCGGCCGCCGCCACTCGCTGGCCGAGTCCGAGCAGCTGTACGGCCTGCCGGTGCGGGACGTCCGCACGGCCGCCGAGGAGCTGGCCGCCGTCACCGTGCCGACCCGGATCGTGCGCGGCTACGACGTGGCCCTGGAGGCCGCCCTCGCCGAGCAGCTCGACGAGGCGAAGGACGACGAGCTGAAGGTCTTCCTGTCCTCGCTGCGCCTGGTCAAGGACGAGTGGGAGATCGGCGAGCTGCGCGCCGCCTGCGACGCCACCGTCAAGGGCTTCACCGACGTGGTGCGCGAGCTGGACCGGGCCGTGGCCACCTCCGAGCGCTGGATCGAGGGCACCTTCTGGCGCCGCGCCCGGGTCGAGGGCAACGACGTCGGCTACGGCACGATCGCCGCGGCCGGCCCGCACGCCACCACCCTGCACTGGGTGCGCAACGACGGCGACGTGCGCCCCGGCGAGCTGCTGCTGCTGGACGCGGGCGTGGAGACCCACACCCTCTACACCGCCGACGTCACCCGCACCCTGCCGGTCAACGGTCGGTTCAACCCGCTCCAGCGGAAGATCTACGACGCGGTGTACGAGGCCCAGGAGGCCGGCATCGCCGCGGTGAAGCCGGGCGGGCGGTTCCGCGACTTCCACGACGCCGCGCAGCGGGTGCTCGCCGCCCGCCTGCTGGAGTGGGGCCTGATCGACGCCTCGGTGTACGACCTGGAGAAGGTCCTGGAGCTCGGCCTGCAGCGCCGCTGGACGCTGCACGGCACCGGCCACATGCTCGGCCTGGACGTGCACGACTGCGCGCACGCCCGCCGGGAGGACTACGTGGACGCGGTGCTGGAGCCGGGCGTGGTGCTGACCGTCGAGCCCGGCCTGTACTTCCAGGCCGACGACCTGACCGTCCCCGAGGAGTACCGCGGCATCGGCGTCCGGATCGAGGACGACATCCTGGTCACCGCCGACGGCAACGAGAACCTCTCCGCGGGCCTGCCCCGGCAGGCCGACGAGGTCGAGTCCTGGATGGCCTCGCTGACCTCCTGACGCCCCGCCGCCCTGCGACGGTGCCCCGCCGGAACTCCCCGGCGGGGCACCGTCGTTCCCGGCCCGGTCAGGGCAGCAGCACGTCGAAGCTCTGCGTCCCCACGTCGCCCGGCCCGGCGGCGACGGCCGCCCCGGTCACCGACAGCGGGCCGGAGTCGTCCTCGCCGGCGAAGGTGAGCCGGTAGCGGACGGTGCGGCTCTCGCCCGGGGCCAGCGTGAAGGCCGCGGCGGCCCCGGAGCCGGACGCGTCCGCGGCGAGGCCCGGCAGCTTCGTCCAGCGCTCCCCGTCGAGCCGCTCGGCGACCAGGTCCGCGGCGGCGCCGTGGTACAGCCCGGGGTCGGCGGTCAGCCGCAGCTCCGGCTGCACGGTGTAGGGGACGGCGCCGAAGTCGGTGTAGGTGATGGTGAAGGGCTGCTGGAAGCCGGGCTGCCGCCGGGTGTCGAGCACCTGCGGCAGCGAGACGTCGACCTTGACGTCGTTGGGGTGCGGCCGGCCGGCGCCCGGGGTGAGCGCGCCGATGTCGAGGCTCTGCGCCAGCTCGGTCAGGGCGTCCCGGTAGTCGTCCGCCAGCCCGGCCGCGACCAGGTAGACCTGTTCCGCGTGGAAGCCCCACACGGTGGCGTCGAAGGCGCTGCCGTTGCCGCAGTCGACGTGCCAGGTGACCTGCCGGGCGACCCGGCCGCCGAGCGTCACCACCTTCCGGTCGGCGGCCCGTTGCGGCCCGGCGGCCCCCGTCAGCTCGCCGGGGTGGCCCCAGACCGGGCAGCGCCCCAGGCCCTTCCAGCCGTCCTCCGCGTCGAGCCCGTACTCGGTGGGCCAGGCGGTGCCGTCCCGGCCGCCGCCTGCGGAGACCAGCCGCACCCCGTACGGCAGGCAGTCGCCGGGCTGCTGGGTGGGGCTGCCCGGGCTGAGCAGGCAGAGGCCGTCGGCCGGGTCCTGGTCGGGGACAGTCCAGCCCGCCGGGAGGGTGAAGCCGACGCCGTGGAAGACCCGGTGCCGACCGGTCGGCGGGGCGGCCCCCTGGTCGACGGTGCCGGCGGACGGTTCGGCCGGGGCGCTGGGTGCGGGGGACGGTTCCGGGGAGGCGCTGACCCCGGCCGCCGGGGCGGGGGCGGGGCGGTCCACCGGCCGGTCGGTGCGCAGGCTCAGCCAGCCGGTCAGCGCGGCGGCCAGGGCCAGCGGAAGGGCGACCGTCAGCACCGGCCGCAGGTGGCGGGGTCTGCGGCGGGGCGGCTCGGCGGGGCGCAGGCCCCGGGGGGTGACCTGGGCGGCCCGGGCCGCGAGCGCGGCGCGCAGCAGCTGCTCGACCGGCCGTTCGGGGGTGCGGTCCTTGTCGCTGGTGCTCATCCGGCTTTCTCCAGGTGTCGCTCCAGGGCGTCCAGGGCCCGGCTGGCGGTGGACTTCACGGTGCCCCGGGCCAACCCGAGGGTTTCGGCGATCTGCGTCTCGGACAGGTCCGACCAGTAGCGCAGCACCAGCACCTCGCGCTGCCGGGCGGTGAGTTCGCGGAGCGCGGCGAGCACCCGGCGGTGCTCGTCGTTGAGCACCGCGCGGTCCTCGGCGGACGGCTCGTCCGCCTCGTGCGGCGGGACGTAGGCGCGGGCGGTGCGGCGGCGGCGGAGCACCGAGCGGGCGCCGTTGACCACCGAGGTCCGCAGGTAGCCGAGGGCGTTGTCGAGGTCGTCCATCCGTTCGCCGTACTTGCGGTACAGCTCGGTGAAGGCGTCCTGGACGACGTCCTCGGCGACGTCCTGGTGGTCGACCAGCAGCACCGCCAGCCGGACCAGGGGGAGCCGCTGGGCGTGGTAGAGCTCGGTGAGGGTGGGCCGTTCGCGGTCGTCGCCGCTCCGGCCGCCGGGCAGCGCGCGGAGCGCGGGCGGCTCGGCCGCCGGGCCGGCGGCGGACTCGGCAGCGGTCTCGGTGCGCGGCTGGGCGGTGGGCTCCGCGGCGCTCCCGGCGGCCCCGGCGGGCGGCTCCGCGGCGGGCTCGCGGACGCCGAACAGCGTGGTGCCGGTCAGGGTCTTCCCGGGCGGCGTGGTGCCGGGCAGGGCGTTCCCGGGCAGCGCGGTGCCGGGCAGGGCGCGCAGCAGGGTGCCCAGCAGGCCGCGCGTCGGGCGGCCGATCGGCGGCAGGATCGCGATCGACATCGTGGTGTTCCGTTCCCCCCTCGGAGGCGGCGGGGCGGGGTGCCCCGCCGCCGGTTCGGTCCTGGTGACGTTGTGGCGGCGGCGGGTTCGGTTCAGCCCTACCGGCGGAGCTCGGTCTCGTGCTGCTCGGTGGTGGCGCGGTGGCCGTCGGCGGTGCCGTCGGCGACCACCAGCAGGCGGGTGAGCCGCGGGTCGGCGCCCGGGGCGACGGTGATCCGGAAGGTCGTCGAGCGGCTCTCGCCGGCGCCCAGTGCGGCCGGGAAGTCGTCGGGGGCGAGGCCGACGCCGAGCCGCTCGCCGATGCACGCGTCGACCAGTTCGACCGGTGCCCACGCGCCGCCGTGCAGCCACTCGACCTTCAGGTCGGCGGCGGACGGTTGCGGGCCGTCCCCGGCGGCGTCGAACAGGGCCAGCCCGGCGAGGGCCCGGGCGGCCGGGAGGGCGGAGCCGGTGAGCTTGACGGTGACGTGGAACTGGCCGGGGGCGGGCGCGGGCAGGTCGGCGGGAGCGGTGTCGAAGGCGGCGGCGGGGCGGCGCGGGTCGGTGACCTCGACGTCCTGCACGGCCCGGGCGACCAGGGTGGTGTCGCCGTGGACGGCGTCGGCCTCGACCGGCAGCGTGCCGGGGCCGTCGCCCGCGTCCAGCCGCATCCGGTAGGTGAGGGTGCGGCTGGCGCCGGGGTCCAGGGTGAACCGGGCGTCCTTGCCGGTGGTGGCGTAGTCGGTGCCGGTGCCCTGGGAGAGCGGCAGGTCGGTCCAGCCGGACGGGTCCTGGCGCTGCAGGGTGCCCTCGGCCGTCGGGGCGATGACGGCGCACCGGGCGCCCGGGTAGAACCGGGTGGCGACCACCGGCTGGAGGTCCTGGTAGCTGCGGTCGGTGCCGTTGCGCCAGGTGACGGTGAAGGTGAGCGCCTCGCCGCCGGCCTGGACGGGGTGGCCCGCGAGGCCGTCGAAGGAGATCGACAGCTTCCCGTCGCCCTTCTTCTCCGCCGCGGCCAGGACGCCGGTGCCGTCGGCCCAGGCGGAGTCGCCGTCCGTCCCCGGGTCCGACTCCGGGTCCGCCGGGGTCGGCGCGTCCGCCGCGTCGGCGGTGGCCGGGGCGGTGGGGGTGCCGGTGGCGTCCGGGACCGGCGCGGCGTCGGGCGCGGTGTCCACGGCCGGGGCGGGGGCGGCGGCGCGGGCCGCGGCGGGCGCGGCGCCGTCGTGCCGGACGGGGCCGCAGGCGGCCAGTCCGGCGGCGGTCAGCAGGGTGAGCGGGACGGCGGTCCACCGGCGGTGCTTGCGGCCCCAGCCGGAGTTCAGCCGGACATTCTTCGCAAAACGGATGTCGGTGGACGCGTTCATCTCAGTTCCCCCCGGGGCGGTGACGGTGACGGTGAGCCGGGACGGGAAGCGCCTCTCCCCCGAGCGCGCCCTCCTCACCCCTCACCCTGATGGACGCCCAGCACGGCGGGAGGTTGCGGACGGACGCGAAGTTTTTTCACCGCCGCCGGAGCCGCGCACCGCCCGCGGCGCGCCCGCGGCGAAGCCCCCGGCCGGTCCGTCCGGCGGGGGCTCCGTCGTGCTCAGTGGCGCCGGCCCCAGCCGGAGCGGGCGGCGCGGATCGGGAGTTTCTTCTCATAACGGGCGAAGGAGGACATGGACATCTGACGCTCTCCGGACGTGGTGGTGGAAGAGGACGGGGAACGGCCGCACCGGGCCCCGATGTGATGACTCCTCATCCTCCCGGGAGGTTGTCTCCCGATTCCAAAGGTTTTCCGCCGCCGCCCGCCCCCGTCCGTTCAGCTTCCGCCCCCGTCCGTGCGCACCCGCCCACCCCGCCGCCGCTCCCGGCGCCCCGCCCGGGCGGACGGCTACACTCGGCGCGAGTCCGCCGACGGCCGCCCCGGGAGCACCAGATGGCCGAGCCCGTACCCCTCACGATCGGAAGGCGCCCGGCGCCGGTGCACACCGTCGCGGTGTACGCCTTCGCGGGCATGGCCCCGTTCGAACTCGGCGTGGTGGTCGAGGTGTTCGCGCTGGCCCGGCCCGAGCTGGCCGGGCTGCTGGCCGCTCCCTGGTACGACGTGCGGGTGTGCGCCGAGCGGCCGGGCCACCCGCTGGAGGCGGTCGGCGGGTTCTCGCTGACGCCCCGGTACGGGCTGGAGGAGCTCGCCGCCGCCGACACCGTCGTGGTGGTCGGGGTGCCCGATCCGCTCGGCGACGTCCCGCCCGCCGTGGTCGCCGCGCTGCGCACCGCGCACGCCCGCGGCGCCCGGGTGGTCTCGATCTGCTCCGGCGCCTTCGCGCTGGCCGCCGCCGGGCTGCTGGACGGCCTGCCCGCCACCACCCACTGGCGGTACGCGCCGGAACTGCGCCGCCGCTACCCGGCCGTCCGGGTCGACCCGGACGTGCTGTACGTCGACAACGGCCGGGTGCTGACCAGCGCGGGCAGCGCCGCGGGCATCGACCTGTGCCTGCACCTGGTGCGCCAGGACCACGGCGCGAAGGTCGCCAACACCGTCGCCCGCCGCTTCGTCGTCCCGCCG
This sequence comes from Kitasatospora fiedleri, assembly GCF_948472415.1. Lineage (NCBI taxonomy): Bacteria > Bacillati > Actinomycetota > Actinomycetes > Kitasatosporales > Streptomycetaceae > Kitasatospora > Kitasatospora fiedleri. The sequence continues at coordinate 3,750,499 of NZ_OX419519.1, forward strand.
CACCGGGACGGCGGGCAGGCGCAGTTCATCGAGGCGGCGGTCCGGCCGGTGGACGAGCCGGAGGACGGGGTGGCCCGCTCGATGCGCTGGGCGCTGGACCACCTCGCCCGGCCGCTGACCGTGCCGCTGCTGGCCCGGGCGGCCGGCATGTCCGACCGCTCGTACCTGCGGCACTTCACCGCCCGCAACGGGGTCAGCCCGATGCGGTGGGTGGCGATCCAGCGGATCGCGGCCAGCCTGCCGCTGCTGGAGTCGCCGGAGGGCAGCGTGGAGGAGATCGCCGCGGCGGTGGGCTTCGAGTCGGCGGCGACCTTCCGCCACCACTTCGGCCGCACCATGCGCACCTCGCCGACCGCCTACCGGCGCACCTTCGGCCGGGCCGCCTGACGCCGCGTCAGCCCTCCCCGGCCCCGGACCTCCCCGGCCCGGCCCGGCCCGGTCCCCCCGGTGCGGCTCAGCCCTCCCGCTCCAGCCGGTCCGCGTTGGCGTGGATCGCGTCCCGCAGCCACCGGGCGAGGCCCGGGGCGAGCTTCTCGTACGTCTCGGTGAACCGCGGGTCGGCGAGGTACATGTCGCCGAGGCAGCGGTGCGTCTGCGGGCCGCAGTCGTAGAAGTGCCGGCCGATGTGCCGCCGGTGCTGCTCGGCGACGGCGGTCGCCTGCTCGCCGTCCGGGGCCGCGCCGGCGGTGAACGCCGCCACCAGGGCGTCGTTGATGCCGTCGGCCTCGGCCTTGATCCGCTCCCAGTCCGCCTTGGTGTAGCGGGCGGTGCGCCGCTGGGACTGCTTCCAGGCGTCGGTGGCGCCCCAGCGCTGCTCGGCCTCGCCCTCCCAGTCCTCCTGGTAGTCCGCGCCGAACACCTCGAACTTCTCCTCCGGGGTCAACTGGATTCCCAAGGTCCTCGCCTCCATCGCTCGTTCGACCGCCGCGGCGAGTTCCTCCAGCTTGCGCATCCGGTCGCCGATCAGCTCGCGCTGCCGGCGCAGGTGCTCGCTCGGGCCGACCGTCCGGTCGTCCAGGATCGCCGCGATCTCCTCCAGCGGGAAGCCGAGTTCGCGGTAGAACAGGATCTGCTGCAACCGGTCCAGCTCGGCCTCGCCGTAGCACCGGTAGCCGGCCGGGGTGCGGCCGCCGGGCACCAGCAGGCCGATCCGGTCGTAGTGGTGCAGGGTGCGCACCGTGACCTTGGCGACCGCCGCCAGCCGGCCGACCGAGTAGCCCTCGTCCATCGCGTTCCCTCCTTCCCGCCGCTCGTGCGACCAGCCTGCGGCCTGACGCGACGTGAGGGTCAAGCGCGGTCCGCAGGCGACCGGACGGCGGACGGACGGACGGCCGGCCGGTTCAGTCGGCGATGCCGCTCTGCGCGACGACCTTGCCGATCCGCAGCCGGACCAGCAGCTCGCCCGGGACGCCGTTGCGGGCGGCGTACTCCTCGGCGCGCTGCTCGCCCATGTAGCGGGCGGCGATCCGGCCCGCCCAGTGCCGGACCTGGTCCGGTTCCTCGCTGACCGTCGCCACGCCCTCGACCAGGACGAACGCGAACGGCGGGCGGTCGTCGTCCACGCACAGCGCGGCCCGGCCGTCGCGGAGCAGGGTGCGGCCCTTGACGGTGTCCCGGCCGGTGTTGAAGACCAGGTCGTCGCCGTCGAGCAGGAACCAGATCGGGGCGAGGTGCGGGCGGCCGTCGGCCCGGGTGGTGGCGAGTTTGCCGGTGCGGGTGCCGTGGGCGAGGAAGGCGCGCCACTCGGGCTCGGTCATGGTGGGCATGGCCGCCATCCTCGCAACTCGCCCCGGGGCCGCCTACTCGGACTCGCCGTAGCGGACCAGGTAGGCGGCGAACCGGTCCAGGTCCTCGTCGCCCCAGGAGGTGAAGCGCTCGGTGAAGGCCCGCCGCCGCTGCTCGTACGCCTCCGCCAGCAGCTGTTCGCCGGCCGCCGTCAGGTGCAGCAGCTGGCCGCGCTGGTCGTCCGGGTCGGCCTGGCGGCCCAGCAGCCCGAGCCGCTCCAGCGCGCCGACCTGGCGGCTGACGGTGGACTTGTCGAGCATGAAGTGCGACGCCAGGTCGGCGGCCCGGCAGGAGCCCCGCTCCTTGACCAGGTCGAGCATGCTGTAGGTGACCAGCGAGAGCTCGGGGTGCAGCTGGGCTGCCTTGTGGCGGGCCCGGCGGGCGAACGCGGTGAGCTCGCGCTGGATGGTCTCCAGCGCGGCGTCGCGGTCGGGCATGGCGTGGCTCCTTCGTCGTGCGGTGTTGCCGACCACGGTAGGGGCAGCCGTGCTCAGACGCCGACCGCCTCCTCCATCTCCTCCTCGGCCGGGTCCTCGGCGGACTCGTCGGCGGACTCCTCGGCGGACTTCGCAGTGGGCTCCGCAGCAGGCTCCTGCCCGGCCGGCCGCCCGGTGGCCCGGTCCCGGCGGCGCTCGGTGCGGGCGGCCAGGACGAGCAGCGCCGCGCCGGCCGCGAGCCAGCCGAACAGGGTGGCGACGTGGCCGCCGAGCCCGGCCCGGCCGCCGAAGTAGACGTGGTCGCGGACGCCCTCCAGGAAGCCCGCGCCGTTCCAGAAGGAGTGCAGGGCGCCGTAGAAGCCGTTCTGCAGCTCGGGCTGGAAGATGCCGCCGGAGCTGGTGAAGTTGAGCATCACGAACAGCGCCATCATGGTGAGCGTGGTCCACCGGCCGAGGAAGGTGTGCAGGGCGGTGCCGATGGCGACGATGCCCGCCGAGTACAGCCAGCTCATCGCCCAGACGCCGAGCAGCCCGTGGTCCACCAGGTGGAAGACCGGTCCGGCCAGCGCCGTGCCGAGCAGGCTGACCACCAGCGCCACGCCGAGGCCGAGCAGCGCCCGCACCCGCATCGCCAGCACCGCGCCGGCCGCGCCGAGCACCGCGACCGAGCCGTAGGAGCCGATGCTGAGCGCCACCAGCAGGAAGAACAGGCCCTGCCCGGTCGGGTCGCCGGCCGGCAGCGGGGTCAGTTCCTGGACGGTCAGCGGCTTGCCCTGGTGGGCGGCGACCTGGGTGAACACCTTCTCGGCGGCGGTCGCCGAGGTCTCCGAGCCGGCGGTGGCCACCAGCAGGGTGGGCGCGCCGGCGTCCGGCACGTACGCGGCGGCCAGGTCGCGGTCGAGCAGCCGGTGCCGGGCGGCGTCGGTGTCGGCCACGGTGGTGACGTCCAGTCCGTCGCCGGCCGCGTCCTTCAGGGTCTGCGCCAGCACCTGGGCCTGCGGGCCCTGCCCGACCACCGCGACCGGCAGCTGGTGCGGGGCGGGGGCGTGGAAGGCGGAGAGGTACGCGATCCCCATGCCCAGGCACATCAGCAGCGGTGTGACCAGGTGGGTGAGGACGTGCCGCAGGGCGGGGCGGGGCACCGCTGACAGCGAGGACATCACAGCTCCATGGTTGGCAAGTACAACTAGTATTTGGTTGCACTTTACAACGCAAGTGTGCTTCGCATCCATCCCCCGCCCCGCCCTGTGGCCCACCTCACCCCGGCGCGACGCCCTCCTCACCCCCCGACGCGGCACCCTCCTCACCCCCCGGCGCGGGGCCTCACGGCAGGTCGTCGGGCCTCACAGCAGGTCGTCGAGCTCCCGCAGCAGCCGGCTCTTCGCCCGCGCCCCCACCAGCGACCGCACCGGCTCGCCGTCCCGGAACACCATCAGCGTCGGCATCGACAGCACCCCGTACGCGTTCCGGGTCTCCGGGTTCGCGTCCACGTCCAGCGCCACCACCGCCAGCCGGCCCTCCTGCTCCACCGCCAGCTCCGCCAGCACCGGCGCCAGCTGCCGGCACGGCGGGCACCACTCGGCGGTGAACTCCACCAGCACCGGCCCCGGGGCCGCCAGCACCTGCTCGGCGAAGTCCCGGTCCGTCACACTGCGCACGCCACCCATCACGTCCTCCTGTCGGTCGTCGTCACTCCTCGGTGCGGACCAGCTCGCAGCGCGGCTGCCCGTCGGCCTCTCCGGCCAGCGCGTCGCGGGCCGCCTCGGCCTGCGCCAGCTGTCCCGCCAGCACTTCCCGGACCTCGTTCAACCGGGCCACCACGGCGTCCAGTTCGGCCAGCTTCGCCCGGTACACCTCCAGCGAGGCCGGGCACGAGTCACCCGCCGGATGACCCGCCCGCAGGCACTCCACGAACGGCCGGGTCTCCTCCAGCTCGAACCCGAAGTCCTGGAGCACCCGGATCTGCCGCAGCAGCCGCAGGTCCTCCTCGTCGTACGCCCGGTACCCGTTCCCGCCGCGCCGCGCGGGCAGCAGCCCCCGCGACTCGTAGTACCGCAGCGCCCGGGTGGTGGTCCCCGCCCGCCGTGCCAGCTCGCCGATCCGCATGCCACGACGCTAGACCTTCACCCCGGCGTCAACGCCAGCCCCTTCCGCTGTCGGCCCCCGCGGTGATCGTTACGCTCGCCCGATGACCGAACCGACCACGGCCCTGCTCGCGGCCTACGACGAGCACATGCGCGGCCTCGGCGCCCGCGCCGAGGGCGAGACCCACGAGAGCGACGGCCCGCTGCTGCGCAAGTACGGCGGCTTCCGCGGCTTCGTCACCTCGCCCCGCCCCGACCTCGGCCTGCGCGGCGACGAACTCGACGCACTCATCGCCCGCCAGCGCGAGTTCTTCGCCGCCCGCGGCGAGGCGGTCGAGTGGAAGACCCGCGGCCACGACCTCCCCGCCGACCTCCCGGACCGGCTGGCCGCCGCCGGATTCGTCGCCGAGGAACCGGAGACCGTCCTGATCGGCCTCGCCGCCGAACTCGCCACCCCCACCCCCGCGCCCGAGGGCGTCACCCTGCGCCCGGCCACCACCGCCGCGGACATGCGGCGGATCGCCGCGCTGGAGAGCGAGGTCTGGGGCGAGGACTGGTCCTGGCTGGCCGACGACCTCACCGCCCGCGCGGGCGACGCCGAGGGCTTCCTCGTCCTGGTCGCCGAGACCGATGCGCCCCGCCCCGAGCTGGTCTCGGCCGCCTGGCTCACCCGCACCCCCGGCACCGGGTTCGGCGGCCTGTGGGGCGGCTCCACCCTGGCCGCCTGGCGCGGCCGCGGCATCTACCGCTCGCTGGTCGCCCACCGCGCCCGCTGGGCCCTCGACCACGGCATCCGCCACCTCCAGGTGGACGCCTCCCCCGACAGCACGCCCATCCTGCGCCGCCTGGGCATGCACCCCGTCACGACCACCACCCCGTACGTCTGGACCCCGCCCGCCGCCTGACCCCGCCACCCGCCCACCCACCACCCACCACCCGGCGCGCGGCAGCGGGGGCACCGCGCGCGGCGGGCGGCGGCTCGGCGGCTCGGCGAGCGGCTCGGGAAGATTTCCGCGGAGAAGTTCCGGCAGCATGTAGAGAACCCGCTCCCCCGCTCCGACCACTGGACGCAAGCACGACACCGCACGAACGAACCGAGGAAGTGGTCCCCGTGAAGTACCTGCTGATGACGTACGGAAACCAGGAGAAGTGGGACTCGCTGCCGGCCGAGGGCTGGACCGAGGCGATCGCCCAGCAGGACGCGTTCAACAAGCGCTACCAGGAGAGCGGCGAGCTGATCGGCGCGTACGGGCTGAACGACGCCGCGACCTGCCGGATGGTGGGGCGGAAGGACGGGCTGCCGGTGGTCAGCGACGGCCCCTACCTGGAGACCAAGGAGTACATGGCGAGCTTCTACCTGCTCGACGTCGACAGCGACGAGCGGGCGCTGGAGATCGCCGCCGACATGCCGTGGGCCGACCGGGAGCCGGTGGAGCTGTGGCCGATCCTGCACGAGGCCAAGTGAGTCCGACCGCTCCGGCCGACCAGGACCTGCTGCGCGCGCTCGCGCCGCAGGTCCTGGCGGCGCTGCTGCACCGCCACGCCGGCGCCTTCGACGCCTGCGAGGACGCGGTGCAGGAGGCGCTGCTCGCGGCGGCCGAGCAGTGGCCGCGGGAGGGCCGCCCGGCCAACCCGCGCGGCTGGCTGGTGACGGTGGCCGCGCGCCGGCTGGTGGACCTGGTCCGGGCCGACCGGGCCCGCCGGGAGCGGGAGGAGCGGCTGTTCCTGGCGACCCCGCAGTCCGAGCTGCTGGGCCGCCCGGCGGACGCCGACCCCGACGCGGACCGGGACGACTCGCTGGCCCTGCTGTTCCTGTGCTGCCACCCCGCGCTGACCGCGCCGAGCCGGATCGCGCTGACGCTGCGCGCGGTCGGCGGCCTGAGCACCGCGCAGATCGCGGCGGCGTTCCTGGTGCCGGAGGCGACGATGGCGCAGCGGATCAGCCGCGCCAAGCAGACCATCCGCGCCTCCGGGCTGCCGTTCGCGCTCCCGGCCCCGGCCGAGGCGGACGGGCGGCTGCGCGAGGTGCTCCAGGTGCTCTACCTGGTCTTCAACGAGGGCTACACCGCCACCGCGGGCCGCGACCTGACCTCCCCCCGGCTGTCCGAGGAGGCGATCCGGCTGACCCGGCTGCTGCACCGGCTGCTGCCGCAGGACGCGGAGGTGATGGGCCTGCTGGCGCTGATGCTGCTGACCGACGCCCGGCGCCCGGCCCGGACCGGCCCGGGCGGCGAGCTGGTGCCGCTGGCCGAGCAGGACCGCGGCCGGTGGGACGCGGCGGCGATCGCGGAGGGCACCGCCCTGGTCGAACGGGCCCTGCCGGCCGGCCGGGTGGGCCCGTACCAGTTGCAGGCGGCGATCGCGGCCCTGCACGACGAGGCGCCGGACGTGGCGGCCACCGACTGGCCGCAGATCCTGGCCCTGTACGACCTGCTGCTCCGGGTCGCCCCCGGCCCGGTGCCCGCGCTGAACCGGGCCGTGGCCCTGGCCGAGGTGCACGGACCGGATCTCGCGCTCAAGGAACTCGACCTCCTGGCAAGCGAGTTGGACCGCCACCACCGCTACCACGCGGTCCGCGCCGAACTCCTCGCCCGCACCGGCGACCCCGCCGCGGCCGCCACCGCCTTCCGCCGCGCCGCCGCCCTGGCCCCCACCCTCCCGGAACGCCGCCACCTCAGCGAACGCGCCGGCGCCCTCTCCTGAGCGCTCCGCCGGGGCGTCCCCGCAGCCGGGCGGCCGGGCCGCCCGCCCGGCCGGGTCGCTCAGCCGGGCCGCTCAGCCGCCGACCGCGACGGCGACCGCCGCGTCGATCGCGCCGTAGAGCTCGGAGCGCAGGCCGAGGCGGCTGGTCCGGATGTCGACGGCCTCGGCCACGGCGGGCTGGGCGTAGCGGTCGACGGATTCGCGGATGCCGTGGACGAGGGGGGCGCCGGTCTGGCCGAGTTCGCCGCCGATGACGATGGCGGCGGGGTTGAGGCAGTTGACCAGGTCGGCGAGGACGCGGCCGATGGTGCGGCCGGCTTCGCCGATCACGCGGGCGGCGGCGGGGATGTCGGCGAGCCGGTCGAGCGGCGGGAGGTCGACGTGTTCGCCGGGGCGGGCGCCGGGGGCGAGGACGTGGGCCAGCCGGCGGCGGACCTCGGTGATGGAGACGACGGACTCCAGGCAGCCGCGGTTGCCGCAGCGGCACCAGGTGCCGGTGTCGGGGAGCTGGATGTGGCCGATCTCGCCGGAGATGCCGCTGGCGCCGCGGTAGAGGCGTCCGTCGAGCAGGAGTCCGGCGCCGATGCCGGTGGACGCCTTGACGTAGATCAGGTCGTTGACGGTGCCGCCGGTGCCGTGGGCGCGTTCGCCGCGGGCGCCCATCTCGGCGTCGTTGCCGACGGTGACGGGGCGGCCGAAGACCCGGCCGAGTTCGGCGGCGGGGTCCATGCCGATCCACTGGGAGAGGGTGGAGGGGGCGCGGACCACGTTGGTGCGGGTGTCGAGGGCGCCGGGGATGCCGGCGGCGATCGCGGTGATCCCGTCGAGGCGGTGTCCGGCGGCGTCGAGGGCCTGTCCGGCGAGCGTCTCGGCGGCCTGGAGGACCTCGCGCGGGTGGTTGTCGACGTCGAGGTGGGCGGTGGCCTCGCCGAGGACGGTGCCGGAGGTGTCGGCGACGGCGGCGGTGAGGTGGGTGTGGCCGAAGTCGAAGGCGAGCACCAGGGCGTGCGCGCGGCGCAGGCTGACGGCGGCGGCGCGGCGTCCGCGTCCGGCGGCGGGCGGGCCGGCGGCGGCGGTGGTGGTGGCGTCCTCGCTGACGAGCCCCTCGTCGAGCAGGTCGGTGACGGCGCTGCTGACGGCGGAGCGGGAGAGCCCGGTGAGCCGGCTGATCTCGGCGCGGCTGAGCGTGCCGTGCTCGCCGAGGACGGCGAGCAGGGTGGCCCGGGTGCGCAGGCGGCGGGCCGAGGGGGCCGGGGCGGCGGGGGCTGTCATGCACGGAACGGTAGCGGACTCTCCCCTCAATTTCACCGCTGAACGGATTATTTGACAGCCTGCTCGTCCTCTTGACGGACGAATTGGCCTATACCTATGGTCTAGGGCAGTAGCAACACCTCATGTGCCGGTACGTGGGACGCGCCGGGAGAGGAAGGCCGATGAACGCCATCCAGAGCCGTCATCGCTGGTGCGTCGAGATACCGCACGCCAACGAGATCCGCTCCGGCCGCCACCTGTTCATCGTGGACGCCGCCGCCGAGGAGGACGCCCGCCAGGAGGCGATCGAACGCGCCGAATCGGCCGAGGCCCGCAGACACCGGCGCGACGCCGACCTGGACCTGGCCCAGGTCACCGTGGTCCACCTGGGACTGCTCCGCACGCACTGATCCCCCGACGGCCCGCCGGCCGCCGGGGGATCCGCCGTCGCGCCTCAGGCCCGCCCGGCCGACTTCTGGGTCCGCCGCGCCAGCGAGTCGATCACCACCGCGGCCAGCAGCACCGCACCGGTGATCATGAACTGGATCGCGTTGCTCAGCCCCTGGATGTTCATCCCGGACTGGATCGAGCCGATCACCAGCGCACCGAGCAGCGCCGACCAGGTCGAACCGCGCCCGCCGAACAGGCTGGTGCCGCCGATCACGGCCGCCGCGATGGCGTTCATCAGCAGGTTGCCCCCGCCGGAGGTCTGCGAGGCCGACTGGATCTGCGCGGCCAGGAACAGGCCGCCGATCGCCGCCATGGTGGAACAGATCATGAAGACGGTGATCCGCACCAGGGACACGTTGATGCCGGCCCGCCGGGCGCCCTCGATGTTCCCGCCCAGCGCGAACACCTTCCGCCCGTACGGGGTGCGGCGCAGCACGAACTCCAGCACCACCACGAAGACCACGAAGACCAGCAGCGCCAGCGGCAGCCCCTTGTAGCGGTTGAGCGTCCAGGCCACCAGGAACCCGACCACGGCCAGCGCCGCGCTGCGCACCAGGATGTCGGTGAGCGCCCGGTAGGGGACGCCGGCCGCCCGCCGCCGCCGGGCGTCCAGCAGCGAGGAGCCGAGGAACAGCACCACGCCGGCCGCCGCCAGTCCGTAGGCGGCGATCTGCTGCCCGTAGATGGTGGAATACAGCCGCGAGACGATGTCCTTGCCGGACAGGTTGACGGTGCCGCTGGCGCCCAGGACCTGGAGCATCAGGCCGTTCCAGCCGAGGTTGCCGGCCAGCGTCACGACGAACGCCGGGACGCCGACCTTGGCGAAGAACAGGCCCTGCACCAGGCCGACCACCGCGCCGCCGACGATCGCGGACAGCAGCGCCAGCCACTGGTTGACGCCGTGCGTGACGTTCATGACCGCGAAGATCGCCGCGCACAGGCCGCTGACCGAGCCGACCGACAGGTCGATCTCGCCGAGCAGCAGCACGAACACCACGCCCAGCGCGATCATGCCGGTGCCGACGATCTGCTGGGAGAGGTTGGACAGGTTCTGCGCCGACAGGAAGCTGCTGTTCAGCGAGCCGAACACGGCCCAGATGACGATCAGCGCGACCACCACCGGGGCCGAGCCCAGCTCGCCGCTGGTCAGCCGCCGCCGGAACTCGATCAGGTAGCCCTTGAGGCCCTCCTGCCGGACGATCAGCCGCGGGTCGACGGCCGGGGTGGCCTCCGCGGCCACCGGGACGGGCGCGTTGACGCCGCCGGTCGGCATGGCGTCCTCGGGCAGCCGGTGGTGTTCGGGCTCCGGGGTGTCCCCGCTCATCGCTCGCCTCCCTCACCGCGGGCCTGCCGGCGGGTCACGGCGTTGTCCGTGGCACCGGTGATGGCCGAGATGATCTGCTCCTGGTTGGTGGAGTGCTTGTCGAAGACCCCGTTGTTGCGGCCCAGCCGCAGCACCGCGACGGTGTCCGCGACCGCCATCACGTCGGCCATGTTGTGGCTGATCAGGATCACCCCGAGGCGCTGGTCGCGCAGCCGCTCGACCAGGTCCAGGACCTGCGCGGTCTGCTCGACGCCGAGCGCGGCGGTCGGTTCGTCCAGGATCACCACCTTGGGCGAGCCGATCAGCGCCCGGGCGATCGCCACCACCTGGCGCTGGCCGCCGGAGAGCGAGGCGATCGGGATGCGCACGCTGGGGATGCGGATCGAGAGCGAGTCCAGCAGCTTCCGGGAGCGCTGCTCCATCGCGACCTCGTCCAGGACCAGTCCGAAGTGCTTGATCTCCCGGCCGAGGAACAGGTTGCCGACCACGTCCAGGTTGTCGCAGAGCGCGAGGTCCTGGTAGACGGTGGCGATGCCCAACTGCTGGGCTTCCTGCGGCCGGTGGATGGACACCGGCCGCCCCTCCCACTCGATCACGCCCTCGTCCGGCTGGTTGACCCCGGCGATGGTCTTCACCAGCGTCGACTTGCCGGCGCCGTTGTCGCCGACCAGCGCGAGCACCTCGCCGGCCCGGACCTCCAGTTCGATGCCGGTGAGCGCCTGGACGGCGCCGAACCGCTTCGAGATCCCCCGCAGTGCCAGTACGGTCTCACCCGCCACCGCGACCACCTCCTCTTCCGGTCGGGGGCGGTCTACTGGATTCCGGCGGCCTGGCAGGCCGAGGCGTAGTCCGGGGTGCAGATCTGCTGCGCGGTGTACAGGCCGTCGGCGATCACGGTGGACTTGATGTTGTCCTTGGTGAGCACGACCGGGGCGATCAGCAGCGAGTCGACCTTGGTGCCGCTGCCGTTGGTCGAGGTGGTCGGCTTGAGCGAGGACCCCAGGCTCTGGCCCTGGGCGAACTGCACCGCCATCTCGCCGGCCGCGTCCGCCTCCGGCTTGTACGGCTTGTAGATCGACATCGTCTGGGTTCCCGCCAGAATCCGCTGCACGGCGTCGAGTTGGGCGTCCTGGCCGGTCAGCGGGACGTTCAGGTTGGCGGCCTTGAGGGCGGTGGCGATGCCGGCCGCCATGCCGTCGTTGGCGGAGTAGACGCCCACCACGTTCGGGGCGCCGATCGCGGTGATCGCGGCGGCGGCCTCCTGGTTGGCGGTGTTCGGGTCCCACTGCGGGGTGTCGTACTCCTTGCCGATCTTCAGCTTGCCGTCGATCGCGCTGTGCGCGCCGGCCTTGAAGTCGGCGGCGTTCGGGTCGGTCGGCGAACCGTTGATCATGATGATCTGGCCGCTGCCGGCCTTGTCGCCGACCGCCGTGACCAGCGCCTCGCCCTGGAGCTCGCCGACCTTGTGGTTGTCGAAGGAGACGTAGGCGTCCACCGGGCCCTGGGCGAGCCGGTCGTAGGCGATCACCTTGACGCCCGCGTCGTGCGCCTTCTGCACCGAGGACTGGATCGCCTTGGAGTCCACCGCGTCCAGGATCAGCACCTGGTCGCCCTTGGTCAGCGCGGTGTCCACCTGGGTCTGCTGCTGCGTCGCGTCCTGGTTGGCGTTGTAGTAGTCGATCTGCGCGTTGGGCGCCAGCGACTTGATCTTCGCCTCGATCAGCGGGCGGTCGAACTGCTCGTACCGGGTGGTCTTGGACTCCGGCAGCAGCAGGCCGATCTTCACCGCCTGGTTCGCGCTGCCGGAGGAGCCCGAGGAGCCGGACGACTGCTTGGCGCTGCCGCAGGCCGCCAGGCCCACGGCGAGCGTGGCCGCGGTGGCCGCGACGGCGATCCGACGGAGACCGGTGTGCATGATGCCCTCTTCCTGTCGATGGCGCCCCCGTCACCGAGTGTGAGAACGGTTGGCGTCCACCACGATCGGGGTTGCTCCGAGCGGGTGGCGGGGCCCGCGGCGGGCAAGCGGGGCGGGAGGGCGCGGGCAGGGTGCGACGGCACCCGTCCGGGTTTGTATGCTTCGCTCGGCCTCTACAGCCCTGTAGAAGTTCGGCCGGCGGCAACGGGTGAGGGGGCGTCATGTCCGTACGCAACGAGAGAACCGGCCACGACGGCGGCCGCGGCCGGCGAGGGCGGCGGATCGCCCTGTGGGCCACCGTCGGCACCGTCTCGCTGGCCGTCCTGGCCGGCGGGCTGCTGTACCACCGGCTCAACGGCAACCTGAGCACCTTCGGCGGCGACGGCGTCAGCCGGGACCGGCCGCCCGCCGCCGGCGCCGACGCCGAGGGCCGCACCCCCGTCAACCTGCTGCTGATCGGCTCCGACACCCGCTCGGGCGGCAACCAGGACCTCGGCGGCGGGGAGGACGGCGGCGCCCGCTCGGACACCGCGATCCTGCTGCACGTCTACGCCGACCACCGGCACGCCGTCGGGGTCTCCCTCCCGCGCGACTCGCTGGTCGAGATCCCGCCCTGCCTGCTGCCCGACAAGACCTGGACCCCGGACCGGCCCAGCGCGATGTTCAACAGCGCCTTCTCGGTCGGCGACACCGAACAGGGCAACCCGGCCTGCACCCAGAACACCGTCGAGAAGCTCACCGGCCTGCGGATCGACCACACCCTGGTGATCGACTTCCAGGGCTTCGCCGACATGACCACCGCGGTCGGCGGCGTCGACGTCTGCCTGCCGCAGGCCGTCCACGAGGGCGACCTGGACCCCCACCTCGGGCAGCGCGGCAAGGAACTGTTCAAACAGGGCCACCAGACCGTCTCCGGACAGGCCGCGCTCGACTACGTCCGCATCCGGCACGGCCTCGGCGACGGCTCCGACATCGGCCGCACCAAGCGCCAGCAGGCCTTCCTCGCCGCGCTGATCAGGCAGGTCAAGGCGCAGGGCATGGACCCCACCACCCTGCTGCCGCTGGCCGACGCCGCCACCAAGGCGCTCACCGTGGACGAGGGACTCGGCTCCGCGGGCAAGCTGGTCGACTTCGCGATGTCGCTCAAGGACGTCGACCTGCACGACGTCAAGTTCCTCACCGTCCCCTGGCGCTACCAGGGCGAACGGGTCGCCCTGGTGCACCCCGACGCCGACCAGCTGTGGGCCGCGCTGCGCTCCGACCGCACCCTGGACGGGCAGGACGCCTCCGCCTCGGCCTCTGCTTCCGCCTCCGCTTCGGCCTCCGCCGAACCCGTCTCCGCCGCCTCCGCCGGCCCCGCCGCGGTCGACGGCGCCGGTATCCGGGTCGCGGTCCACAACGGCACCGACACCGCCGGGCTGGCCACCCGGGCCGCCCGGGTCCTGGAGGACTCCGGCTTCACCGTCACCGGCCGGGCCGACGCCGCCTCCCGCACCCACCGCGGCACCCTGGTCGAATACGGGTCCGGCGAGAAGGCCGCCGCCGAGAAGGTCGCCGCCCTGTTCCCCGGCACCACCCTCCAGCCCGGCGACCGCGCCGGGATCACCCTCACCCTGGGCGCCGACTACGCGGGCACCCCCGACCCCACCACCGCCCCACCGGCCCCCACCGGCCCGCTGCCCACCAGCGTCAGCCAGGCCCGCTCCGCCGACGAGGACGCCTGCGCCGACCTCACCTACGGCTGAACCGCCGCCCGCACCGCCGTCGCCGGTGTTCCGGCGTCAGGCGGCGGGCGGGAGCAGGCGGGTGAGCAGGCGGCGGCCTTCGGGCCAGTCGCCGAGGTGGGAGGCGGCGTTGATGTGGCCGAGGTCGCCGGCTTCGACGAGGTCGGCGCCGAGGGCGGTGGCGGTGGCCCGGGCGTGGGCGGGGGTGGCGTAGGGGTCGTCGCCGCTGGCCACCAGGAGGGTGCGGAAGGGGAGCGGGGCCGGGCGCGGGTGGTGGTAGCCGGTGGCTTCGGCAGGGAAGGCGGGGCCGTGCGGGTCGGGGGCGGCGACCAGCAGCGCGCCGGTGACGTCCGGGTCGGCGTGGTCGGCCGCCCATTCGATCAGGGTGGTGCAGCCGAGGCTGTGGGCGACGATCAGCTTGGGGCCGGGGGTGCCGCGCAGGGTGGCGTCCAGGTCGGCGACCCAGGCGTCGCGTTCGGGGTGGTCCCAGGAGTCGTGCTCGACCCAGACGGTGCGGCGGTCGGCGGCGTGCCAGTGGTGCTGCCAGTGCCCGGGGCCGGAGTTGCCGATGCCCGCGAGGTGCACAAAGGTGACGGATTCCATGGAGACCTCGTGCTCGGCGCCGCGGACCGGCGGTCCGGCGGCGCGGGAAGGACCGGGAGTCGGCGCTGACCCCGCGGGAGGAGGGGTGGATCGTGTGTCCGCACCTTAACGGCAGGTTGCGCGGCGTGGCGGTCTCGTGCGGGCGCCGACCGGAGGGCAGTATGAAGCGCTTCTTGACGCGGTGTCGGAAAAACCCGGAAACTCGCGCGTTGCTCCCGCCCCGGAGACCCACCCTGTGGTAAACGGCCCGGTGGGAGGCGGTGGAACGACCGCGGGGGGCCGGTCGGACCGGGTACTGACGATCGATCAGGGTGCTGACCTGGGGTTCCAACTACCCTTGTCCACCCCGGAGCAGACGGGCCTTCACGCCTGGCCGGACGACCGTTCACCTGTTCGCCCGATGATACGATCATCCCGCTTGGGGGAGCGGCGGGTTCACCCTGCGATGACGGGGATTCAGCAGTCGGCCGCCAGTCGCCTGAAGAGAGTCTTATGACGAAATACACAGCGGACCCGTTGCTCTGGGTTCTCTTCCTCGTCCTGGCCGCCGCGGTCCTCATCGTGGTCCGCCAGCGCAAGGCAGCAGCGGCACTCCGACAGGAGATCAACGGGCTCCGGGAGCACTACACCGACCTGGAGCACCACTATACGCAGTCGGTCGCCTCCGCTCAGGAGCAAGCGGACGAGGCAACCAAAACGGTATTGAAGTCCGCCATGCGGACGCTCCAGGGCCTCGCGGCGGAGCAGCAGTTGATCCTCTCCCGGCTGCAGGACAAGTACGGCGAGTCCGTCATGCTGCAGGACCTGCTGGAGGTCGACCACACCAACTCCCAGTTCGGCCGCCGCGCCCAGTCCATCGCCGTCCTGTGCGGCGGCTGGCTCGGCCGCCACCGCGACGTCGCCTCGGTGTACGACGTGGTGCGCTCCGCCCAGGGCCGCATCCGCCACTACCGCCGGGTGGAGATCCTCTCCCAGGTGGACTTCGGCATCTCCAGCCGCGCGGTGGAGCCGGTCGCCCTGGCGCTGGCCGAGCTGCTCGACAACGCGACCTCGTACTCCAGCCCCGACACCGTCGTCGAGATCAACATCCGCACCGTGCCCAAGGGCGTGGTGATCGTGGTGGACGACGCCGGCGTCGGCATGAACGACGAGGAACGGGCCCGCGCCGAACGGCTGCTGACCACCGAGCGGGTCACCGGCGTCAGCGGCCTCGGCAACCCGCCGCAGTTCGGCCTCGCCGTGATCGGCGTGCTCTCCGAGCGCTTCGGCTTCGAGGTCTCGGTGGACTCCACCTCCCCCTACGGCGGTGTCCGCTCCGTGCTGCTGCTGCCGCACGAGCTGCTCACCAACATGCCGGAGCGGCGCGCCCAGCCGCCCGCCCCGACCGTCCAGGCGGCCGTCCAGAGCCAGGCACCCGCCCCGGCCCCGGCGCCCGTCCCCGTGGCGCGACCGGCAGCGCAGCCGGCCGCGCTGCCCGCCGCGGTCCCTCCCGCGGCGACCGAATCCTTCGGCTCCACCGAGGACGGCCTGCCGATCCGCCGCCGCAAGCGGCCGATGGCGATCGTCCCGACGAACGAATCCGCCCCCTACGGCGCGCCCGCAGCGCCCGCCGCCCCCTCGTCCCGTTCCGGGGCGCAGACCGCGGCGATGCTGGGGGCTTTCCAGCGCGGCACCAGGTCCGGTCGCGCCACCCAGCGGGACGACGCGAACCAGACGACCAGCACCCGCGGTGCAAGCAGTGAAGGGCATGAGTTCTCGTGAACGACGATCTGTCTTGGATGCTCGACAGCGCGCTGGAGATCCCCGGGGCCCTGCACGCGGTCCTGATCTCCGCCGACGGCCTGCTGATGGCCCGCACCAGGGACATCGACAAGGACAACGCCGACCGGGTGGCCGCCGCGATGAGCGGCGTCCAGTCGCTCAGCCGCTCGCTCGGCTTCTTCTGCGACAACCCGACGCAGCGCTGGCAGCAGACCCTGGTCGAGTTCGACGGCGGCTGGGTGTTCCTGATCTCCGCCGGTGACGGCGCCTACCTCGGCGTCTCCGCGCTGCCGGACGTCGACATGCAGGACATCACCTTCCGGATGCAGCAACTCGTGGGCCAGCTCGGCAAGTTCCTCGCCGCGCCGCCCCGCGAGGACATCGGGGTCCGCAGGTGAGGGGCGGCGGCGAGGACTTCGAGTTCGAGCCTGCGGATTTAGTCCGCGCCTACATCATCACCAAGGGGCGGGAGCTGCCCGACGAGCAGCAGCTGTCCCTGATCACCCTGGTCACCGCCACCCCGGAGGAAGGCCGCCGCCCCAACCGGCTCACCCCGGAGGAGGAGCGGCTGCTGGACATCTGCTCGGCCGGCTACCTCTCGGTCGCCGAGGTGGCGGGCCACACCCGGCTGCCGCTGGGCGTGGTCCGCATCGTCCTGGCCTCGCTCACCGAGAGCGGCCACCTGATGACCCGTCCGCCGGTCCCGAGGGCCCGGAACGCCGACAAGGACCTTCTGGAGGAGGTGCTCAATGGGCTTCACCGCAAGTTCGGATGACCGGGGCGTGCTGACCACCGACGACTACGTCGCCGGAGGTGCCACCCAGACCGCCGTGAAGATCCTCGTCGTCGGACACTTCGCCGTCGGCAAGACCACCTTCATCGGTTCGATCTCCGAGATCGAACCGCTCTCCACCGAAGAGACCATGACCCAGGCCGCCGAGGCCGTCGACGACCTCAAGGGCGTCAAGGGCAAGACCACCACCACGGTCGCCCTGGACTTCGGCCGCCTCACCCTCAGCGAACGCGTGGTGCTCTACCTGTTCGGCACCCCCGGGCAGACCCGCTTCGTCCAGATGTGGGAGGACATGGCCCGCGGCGCCCTCGGCGCGCTGATCCTGGTCGACCCCGAACGGCTCGCCGACTCCTTCCCCGTGATCGACCTGATCGAGCAGTACGGGCTGGACTACGCCATCGCCGTCAACCACTTCGACGGCAACCCTGAGCGCGCCGAGAAGGCGCTGCGGGAGGCCCTCGACCTGCTCGACGAAACCCCGGTCGTCACCTGCGACGCGCGCAACGAGAAGTCGTCGGCCGCCGCACTCACCACTCTCGTCCGCTATTTGCTGGACCGCGCCAGCTAGGAGCAATACGCAGCCATGGACGCTCACTCTTCCGCCCCGGTACCCCCGCCCGGGTGCCCGGCCCACGGCGGCCGAGTGCCGCTGTACGGAGCCGAGTTCGCCGCCAACCCGCAGTCGTACTACGACTACCTGCGGCACTACGGCCCGACCGCCCCGGTCGAGCTGGCCCCCGGGGTGAACGCCACCCTGGTCACCGAGTACTCGGCCGCCCTGCAGCTGCTGCAGGACTCCGCGACCTTCCGCAAGGACGGGCGGCGGTGGCGCGAGCTCAACGAGGGTGTCGTCCCGATGGACAGCCCGGTGGTCCCGATCCTCATGCACCGGCCCAACGCCATGTTCGCCGACGGCGCCGAGCACCTGCGGCTGCGCCAGGCCATCACCGACACCATGGCCCGGATCGACTCCCGCCGGCTGTCCCGGGTCACCCAGCAGGTCTCCGACTTCCTGATCGCCCAGTTCGGCTACCGGGGCTCGGTCGACCTGGTCGGCGGCTACGCCCGGCAGCTGCCGCTGTTCGTCTTCAACGAACTGTTCGGCTGCCCCGCCGACATCGGCGACCGGGTGCTGTTCGGCATCACCGGCATGTTCGACGGCATCAACGCGGAGCAGGCCGCCGAGGTGCTGTACGGCGCGGTCGGCGAACTCGTCGCGCTCAAGCGCAGCCGTCCCGGCGAGGACGTCGCCTCCTGGCTGATGCAGCACCAGGCGCGGCTCACCGACCAGGAGGCCGTGCACCAGCTCGCCCTGCTGCTGGCCGGCACCGACCCGGAGGGCAACTTCATCGGCTCCACCCTGCACCGGCTGCTCACCCACGACGCGTACGCCCACCAGGGCGGCCTGATCGACGAGGCGATCGACGACACGCTGTGGGAGAACCCGCCGTTCGCGAACCTCGCCCCGCACTACCCGGCGATGGACACCGAGTTCGCCGGCGAGCAGTTCAAGGCCGGCGACCTGATGCTGGTCTCGTTCGCCGCCGCCAACCGCAGCCCGATCCTGGCCGGCGAGCGCCAGGTCGGCAGCCGGGCGCACCTGGCCTGGAGCGCCGGCCCGCACGCCTGCCCCTCCAAGGACTCGGCGCGGCAGATCGCGATGACCGCGATCGAGAACCTGTTCAACAAGCTGCCGGACATCGAACTCGCCGTCCCCGAGGCCAGCCTGAGCTGGCGTCCGGGCCCGTTCAACCGCGGCCTGGTCGCGCTCCCCACCCGGTTCAGCCCGGTCGAGCCGGCCCGTCCGGTGCCCGCCGCCGCGCCGGCCCGGCCGGTGGCGGCCAAGACCCCGGAGAAGACCGGACGGTGGAGCCAGTTCCTCAACTGGCTGTCCAAGTGATCTTCACGACAGTACTCATGTCACTTGCGTCGCATGAATATTGATCGGCTCGGGTATTCAGCAGCGCAATTGCCTCCGCCATATGCGGTTGCCCGCTGACCGAGAACAGGAGGGTGTCGTGGAGAGAGCCTCCAAGGACGCCTGGGCTTCGTACACCGCCCCCTCGCACCCGCCGATACCCGGCGGCCGGGGGGGCGTCGGGCGTCTTCCGTGCCCCCCGGCCGGCGTGACCGGCCTGAACGAACTGCTGCCCCCGCCCAAAGCCGCCACCCGCACCATCGGCTCCCACGCCGCCAGACAGCTGCTCGCCCTGTGCGAACTCGCCGGACTGGACCGCCGGGAGTCCGCCGCCTACACCCGGGCCGTCAACGCCGCCCTCGGGCCGGTCGCCGACCGCTCCCTCGACCTCCCCCCGGCACGCCGTCGTTCCTCTCCGACGACCACACCCCGGTCGAGTTCTCGCTCTCCTTCTCCGCCGACCGCGCCCCCACCCTGCGGGTCCTCTTCGAACCCGCCAGCGGCTTCGGCACCCCCGCCGAGAGCAGCCGCCTCGCCCTGCGCGCCCTGCACGGCCTCGCCGGACACTGGGGCATCTCCACCGAACAGCTCGACACCGTCACCGACCTGTTCCTCCCGGACGAGCCGCAGGGGGCGTTCTCCCTGTGGATCGCCCTGGAGCTGCTCCCCGGCGGCACCCCCCGGATGAAGGCCTACCTCAACCCGGCCGCCAACGGCGCCGCCCACGCCGAACGCACCGTCCGCGCGGCCCTGCGCCGACTCGGCCACCACCACGCCGACAGCGACCTGCCCGAAGGCGACCAGCTGCTCTTCCTCGCCCTCGACCTCGGCGACTGGCCCGAACCCCGGCTCAAGATCTACACCACCCACCACGGACTCACCCCCGCCGCCACCGGCACCCTCGGCCGGATGCCCGGCGGCCCCGGCCCCGCCGAACTCGAGTCCTTCCTGCGCACCGCCGCCGGCATCACCCCCGACACCAACCCCCGGCTCACCCTGCGCCCCGTCCAGACCTGCCACGGCTACACCGACACCACCGGCGTGCCCAGCGCGTTCACCGCGTACGTACCCGTCCGCGACTACGCCCGGCACGACGGCGAGGTGCTCGACCGCGCGGTCGTCCTGCTCGACCGCTACGGCATCGACCCGACCGGACTCCGCAACGCCCTCGGCGCGCTCACCCCCCGCCCGCTGGAGGACGGCGTCGGCCTGATCTCCTACCTCGCCCTGGCCCACCAGCACGGCCGGGCGCCCCGGATCACCGCGTACCTCTCCTCCGAGGCGTACCGGGTCCGACCACCGAACGTGCGCTGACGCGGCCGGCCCGAACCGGCTCCCGGCGGCCGTCCCCTCCCCTGTGACTGCCGCACCGCACCGCGTCCGCGGCCGCTCCGGCGCTCACGCCCACGTTCACGTCCGTACCCGCATCCCCGGCGCCGCTCCTTGCTCTTCCCGTGCTCCTCTTGCTCTTCCCGCTCTTCGTTCCCGCTCTTCGTCCCTGCTCCTGCCACCGCCCGGCGGGGCCGCAGGCGGAACCGCCCGTGGGACCGCACGCCCACGAGCGACTCCGCACCCTCACTGCGGCCTACGCCTCGCGCAGGCCCCGGACTGCCTACGCCTCGCGCAGTTCACGGAGGTACGAGCCGACGTCCACCTGGATCGAGGACCCCGTCGACATGCCGTACCGGCGCTCGATCCCGGCCAGGTGCCCGTCGATCTCCTTCCGCATCACGTCCGCCGCGGGCAGCACCGCCTCCCCCGTCAGCAGCCGCGCCACCCACTGCGCCTGCGCCTCCACCAGCCGGGTGATCGACCCCACCGGGCGGATCAGGCCCAGGAACAGCAGCCCCGGCAGCTCCGGCGCCACCACCCGGCGGTACAGCCGGACCGGACCGGTCGCACCGGCCGGGTGCCCGTCCGGCAGGAACGGGAACCGCCAGTCGAAGCCGGTGCAGAACACGATCGCGTCCGCCTCCGTCCAACTCCCGTCCGTGAAACGGACGGTGGAGCCCTCCAGCGAGGCGATGCCGGGCTTCGGCAGCACCGCGCCGTGCCGAATCCGGCTCAGGATCTCGTCCGAGATGGTCACCGCCGAGGAGAAGATCCGGTGGTCCGGCTCGGGCAGGCCGTAGTCCGACATCCGGCCGCGCGCCACCTCCAGCGCCTGCTCCACGAACTCCCGCTGCTCCTCCAGCGACTTGGCGGTGAACCAGGGTGCCTCGGCGATCAGGTCCACCGATATGCCGTGCAGCTGCTTGGGTATGACGTGCAGGCCGCGGCGGGCCGAGAGCACCGTCCGGGCCGCGTGCCGGGACAGGTCGGCCGCGATGTCCACCCCGGACGCGCCCATGCCCACCACGACCACCCGCTGGCCGGTGAAGTCCCGGCCGTCCATGAAGTCCATCGAGTGCAGCATCGCCCCGGTGAAGGACTCCGCGCCCGGCGGCAGCGGGTTCGGCATCGTCGGCACGTTGTGGTGCCCCGAGGCCACCACCACCTGGTCGAACGTCCGCCGGGTCTCCACCCCCGCGGCACCGCGGCTGACCACCGTCCACACCCCGTACGCGTCCTGACGCACCGACAGCACCTCGGTGCGGAACTCGATGTGCGGCAGCAGCCCCGCCCACTCGGCGAACTCCCGCAGGTACGCCGCCACGTCGCTGTGCCGCGGGTACAGCGGCATCTCGTCGGACATCGGGAAGGCCGCGAACCCGGTCAACTGCTTGGCACTGTTCAGGTGCAGCGCCTGGTACGCCGGACCCGGCTCGCCTGCCGACGGCCGACGCCAGATCCCGCCCACCCCCGGGGAGCGCTCCAGGCAGACGAAGTCCAGCCCGCGCTCGCGCAACGCGTACGCCGCCGCCAACCCCGACAGCCCCGCGCCGATCACACAGACACCCACTGCGACCTCCATGAATCGCTCAGCCGATAACTCGCCGCTCCCCAAACAATCTTGACCCTCCAGCATAAGCAGGGCACACAATGCCCCCAGGGCCGCCACCGGCCCACCACGCGCGCGGCGGGGGACGACGCGGGCTCCGGGGGTGCGGCCCCACCGGGAGGGCACCGCCGGGAGGGCACCGCCGGGACGGCACCGCCGGGTGCGCCTTGCCCGGAGCGGCGGGGCCCCTCCACACTGATCGTCCGGGGACGAGGGGGCGGGCGGCATGGCGGAGCACGGGTCGGCCGACCGGTCCGCCTTCGGTCCGCTGCTGCACGCGCTGCGCACCCGGGCCGGGCTCAGCCAGCAGACCGCCGCCGCCCGCGCCGGACTCAGCACCCGGGCCCTGCGCGACCTCGAACACGGCCGGGTCCGGCAGCCCCGCGAACGCACCCTGCACCGACTCGCCGACGCCCTCGGCCTGACCGCCGCGCAGACCGCCGAACTGCGGTCCGCCGCCACCGACCTGGGCACGAGCACCGGTGCCGGAACCGGCGCAGGAACCGGCACCAGCGCCGGCACCGGCTCCCGCTCCGACTCCGCCGGGAGCGGCCGGACGACGCTGCTGCTGCTCGGCCCGCTCGCCCTACGTCACGGCGGCGCCGACGTCCCGATCGGCAGCCCCGCCCTGCGCCGCCTGCTCGGACTGCTCGCCCTCACCCACCCCGGCGCCGCCACCCGGCAGGAGATCACCGACACCCTGTGGCCGTCCGGACCGCCCGACTCGCAGCAGAGCCTGCTCCACACCCACATCGGCCGACTGCGCCGCCTCCTCGCCCCGAACGCCCCCGACAGCTCCGACAGCCCCGGCAGCTCCGACGACCCCGACCGCCCGGACCGCCCGGACCGCCCCGGCATCGTCCGCACCCCCACCGGCTACCGGCTCGACCTCCCCCGCCACCGCACCGACCTCGGGCGGTTCGACGACCTGCTGGCCCGCACCACCTCCCTGCGGAACGCCCCCGACCCGGACACCGCGCACCGGGACCTCACCCGCGCCCTGCGGTGGTGGCGCGGCCCCGTCCTCGCCGACGCCGACCCGGCCCTGCGCCGCCACCCCGCCGCGGTCGCCGCCAACGAGCGGCGAATCCGCGCCGCCCTGCTGCACGCCGACACCGCCCTGCTGCTGCACCGCGCCGACCAGGCCGTCCACCCGCTCCGGGAGCTGGCCCACCTCGAACCGCTCCACGAGGGCCTGCACGCCCGGCTGATCCTCACCCTCGCCGCGAGCGGCCGCCAGGCCGCCGCCCTCGACACCTACACCCGCCTGCGCACCCGCCTCGACGAGGAGCTCGGCGTCACCCCCGGCCCCGAACTCCACGACGCCCACCTGCGCGTCCTGCGCGGCCAGTTGCCCGCCCGGGCGGCCGCTCCCCCACCGGCCCGGCCCCCGTCCGGCCCGGCGCCCCTCCCCCCGCCGCCCGCCCAACTCCCTTCCGTCCCGGGCCGGTTCGTCGGCCGCCGCCGGTACCTGCGCGAGCTCGACGCCCTGCTCCCGGCCGTCACCGCCACCCCGGCCGGGCCCACCGCCCCGTACCCGCTCGTCACCGTGGTCGGCCCGCCCGGCATCGGCAAGACCGTCCTCGCCACCCACTGGGCGCACGAGCACCGCGACCGCTTCCCGGACGGCCAGCTCTTCGCCGACCTGCACGGCCACTCCACCCGGCCCGCCGCACGCCCCGCCGACCTCCTCGCCCGCTTCCTGCGCGCCCTCGGCACCCCGCCCGACCGGCTGCCCGCCGACCCGGACGAGGCCGCCGCGCTCTACCGCACCCTGCTCGCCGACCGCCGCCTGCTGATCGTCCTCGACGACGCCCGGGACGCCGCACAGGTCCGCCCCCTGCTCCCCGGCACCCGCGGCTGCGCCGTCCTGGTCACCAGCCGCAACCGCCTCACCGGCCTGCTGGTCGGCAACGACGCCCACCGCCTCACCCTCGACGCCCTCGACCCGGCGGAGGGCACCCGGCTGCTCGGCACCGTCCTCGGCGCCCCCCGGATCGCCGCCGAACCGGCCGCCGCCCGCCGCCTCGTCCACGCCTGCGGCGGCCTCCCCCTCGCCCTCCGCCTCGCCGCCGCCCACCTGGCCGCCGCCCCCGACAGCCCCCTCGCCGACCACGCCCCCGCCCAGCCCGACGCCGACCTGCTCGCCCGCCTCGACCTCGCGGACGACCCGCACACCGGCCTGCGCGCCGCCTTCGACCGCTCCTACCGCGCCCTCCCCGCCCCCGCCCGCCACCTCTTCCGCCTCCTCGGCCGGGCCCCCGCCCCCGGCCTCACCACCCAGGCCGCCACCGCCCTCGCCGCCACCACACCCGCCGAGACCGCCGCCCTGCTGGCCCGCCTCACCGACGCCCACCTCGTCCGGGAACAACCCCCCGGCCACTACCGGCTGCCCGGCCTGCTCCACCCGTACGCCGCCGGGCTGCCGGCCGAACGAGGGTCCGACGTCGATCAGTCGGCTGACGCCCACCCGCTGCCCGACCCTCCGAGCCCGGCCGACCCCGATCAGCCGACCGGTCCCGCCCGACCGGCCGACCGCGCCCGGCTGTCCGCCGCCGCCGTCCGGGCCTGCGAAGCCGGACAGCTCACCGCCGCACGGCAGTTGACGGAACGCCTGCTCCCACCCGTCGCGCCGCCCCTCCCCTCGTCCCCGTCCGCCGGGCCGCACCCCGACGACATCACCGTGCTGGGCCTGATCTGCTGGAAGCTCGGCCGCCTGTCCGAGGCCGCCGAGCACTTCGCGCACGCCGCCCGGCTGCTCGGCCCGGCCGCCACCGGCCTCGACGGGCCGGCCGACCGGGAGGCCGTCGCCCGGACCAACCTGGCCGTGGTCCAGCGGGCGCTCGGGCGCCCCGGCGAAGCGATCCGGGTGATCGGCGAGACCCTGCCGGTGCACCGGCGGCACCGCAACCGGTTCAGTGAGGCCGTCGCGCTGACCTGCCTGTCCTCCGCCCACACCGACCTCGGCGACCACGCCACCGGGCAGTTGCTCGCCCACACCGCGCTCGCCACCGCCCGCACCGTGCGCAACCGGGCCCTGGAGGCCAACGCCCACCTCGCCCTCGCCGCCGCGCACGCCCGCGCCCACCGTCCCGCCGAGGCGGCCGCCGGCCACCGCGAGGCCCTGCGCCTGGCCGAGGCCGCGGGCGACCGCCACCCGCAGGCCGCCGCCCTGGCCGGCCTCGCCGCCGCCCTGCTCGCCACCGACCCGCGCGCCGCGCTGCGCACCGCCGAGCACGCCCTCGTCCTCGCCCGGGAAGCCGAGTTCCGGGTGCCCGAGGGCGACGCCCTCACCGTCCTGGCCCGCGTCCGGGTCCGCCTCGGCGACCCGCGGGCCGCCCTCGCCCTCGGCGCCGACGCGCTCGCCCTGCACCGCGCGAGCGGCCACCGCCCCGGCGAGGTCCGGGCCCACCTCACCCTCGCCCTGGCCGCCACCGCGCTCAGCACCGGCACCGGCACCGCCGACGCCGACGCCAGCGCCGCCGACGCGGTCCGGCACCGCCGGGAGGCGCTGCGGATCGTCCGGGCGGCGGGCGGCACTTCCCTCCGCTGAACCGGAAGTTCCGCGAAACTTCCGCCCCGCGCACATCACCGCAGCTGAGCGCCCCGCCCTGCCCGTCCCGCCCTCTGGTCCCGCTCCGGCCGCCCGGACAGCCCGGCTCCTTACGGTGAAAACCCCACCGCACCGGACCGAATCCCGAGGTGACACCTTGAGCCGCTACGACCGACTCGCGTACACCCCCGCCGTACGCCGCCTCCAACAGGAGATGGGCAGCGCCGCCGCGGCCGACCGCCGCCTGCGCGCGCCGGGCGACGGACCCGAGCCGTTCACCGACACCGAGACCTCCTTCGTCCGCGGCATGGACGGCTTCCTGTTCGCGACGGTCAACGAGAACGGCTGGCCGTACCTCCATTTCCGCGGCGGCCCGCCCGGCTTCGTCCACGTCCTGGACCCGCACACCCTCGGCTACCTGGACGTCCGCGGCAACCGGCAGTACCTGACCACCGGCAACCTGCGCGGCGGCGACGGCCGGGTCGCCCTGTTCTTCCTCGACCACGCCCGGCAGGCCCGCCTCAAGGTGTTCGGCCGCGCCACCGCCGTCCCCGCCGACCACGATCCCGCCCTCGCCGCACGCCTCAGCACCCCGCGCACCGACGGCCGGATCGAACAGCTCGTCACCATCCGGGTCGAGGCGCACGCCTGGAACTGCCCCCAGCACATCACCCCGCGCTTCACCGAACACGAACTCGCCGACGCCCTGGCCCCGGTCCGCGACCGCCTCACCCGCATGGAACGGCTGGAACAGGAGAACGCCCTGCTGCGCGCCGAACTCGCCCGCCACACCGCCGCCCCCGCCACCCCTTCCTGACCCGCCACCCCCTCCTGACCCTCCCTCCCTCCTTCCTTTCCCCTCCCTCCCTCCCTCCCTCCTTCCCCCTCCCTCCTCCCTCCTCCCTCCCTCCGATCGAAGGACCGACCCCGCCGTGCCCGCCGTACCTGCCGGCCTGACCGACCGCCCCGCGGCCGTGGCCTCCGCCGAACCCGCCATCTGGTCCCGCAACTTCCGCCGCTACTTCACCGCCCGCAGCGCGGGCCTGCTCAGTTGGGCGATGCTCCCGGTCGCCGTCTCCGCCGGTCTGCTCTCCGCCGGCCACGGCCTGGACACGGCGGGCTACGCGATGGCCTTCCTGGTCGCCCCGTTCGCCGGCCTGGTGCTGTTCGGCGGCGTCCTCGCCGACCGGTTCACCGCCCGCCGGATGATGATCCTCGCCGACCTGGCCAACCTGGCCGCGCACGTCCTGCTCGCCCTGCTCTTCTGGCACGGCATCGACCACCTCTGGCAGCTGTACGCCCTGCTCGCGGTGGCCGGTACCGCGAACGCCCTGTTCCAGCCCGGCGCCTCCTCGACCGTCCCGCTGGTCTCCCGCGACGTCCAGGGCGCCAACGGCGTCCTGCGCACCTCCGAGGCCGCGACCGGCCTGGGCGGCCCCGCGCTGGCCGGCGTGCTGGTCGGCTTCGGCTCCACGGGGTGGGTGATGGCGGTCTCCGCCCTCGCGTACGCCACCAGCGCCGCCTGCCTGTTCGCACTCCGCCTGGGACCCGTCCCCGCCCCGCCCGCCGACCGCTCGCTCTGGCGCAACCTGGCCGTCGGCTGGCACGAGTTCCGCTCCCGCAGCTGGCTCTGGGGCGTCGTCCTGATCTGGATGTGCTACGCCGTCCTGGCCTGGGGCCCCCAACTCTCCCTCGCCGCAGGCATCGTGGTCCCCGCCCACGGCCCCACCGCGTTCGGCCTGATCAACTGCGCCCTCGGCGCGGGCACCGTGGCCGGCGGCCTGCTCGCCATCCGCTACAAGCCCCGCCGCCCCCTGGCCGCCGGCGCGGTCGCCATGTTCGCCTACCCCCTCTACCCCCTCGCCATCCTGCTGCACGCCCCGGTCTGGCTGCTCGCCGCCGCCCAGGTCCTGGTCGGCACCGGCATCGGCGTCTGGGGCGTCATGTGGTCCACCGCCGTCCAGACCCAGGTCCCCGGCGAGGTCCTCAACCGCGTCCACGCCTACGAAGTCGCCGGCTCCGTCGGCCTCTACCCCCTCGGCTCCGCCCTGGTCGGCCCCGCCACCCACGCCTTCGGCACCTCCCACGTCCTCGCCGCCGGCACCCTCGTCGCCGCCCTCACCCCCCTCGCCCTGCTCCTCACCCGCCCCATCCGCACCCTCCCCCGCGTCCCGGACCGCCCGGCCTGACACTTCCACACCACTCTTCCTCAGAGGAGTTGAGCTCCCGTCCGGCAACCCTTTCACCAGGAATACCGGGCTGCCCCACGGGGTTCCCGTCCCCACACGGCCCGCATCGGGGAGGGCCGCGATCGAGGGGGCACCAGGTGCGAGCCGTCGGATTCCGGGTCAACGGAGGCGTCGAAGTACTGGAGGAGCTGGACCTGCCCGAGCCGGTACCGGCCGCCGGCCAGGTCACCGTGCGGGTCGCCTTCGCGGGCGTCAACTTCGCCGAAGTCCAGCACTGCCGGGGCGAGTTCGGCGCACCGGACGGACCGCACGGGGTGGACGTCCCGGGCCTGGAGGTCGCCGGTACGGTCAGCGCGCTCGGCCCGGGCGTGACCGGCCTGTCCGTGGGCGAGCCGGTCGCGGCGTACCTGCCGTCCTTCGGCGGCTACGCCGAACTGGCCGTCGCGGACGCACGGTTCACCAGGTCACTGCAGACCGCCGCCGGCGAGGTCGACCCGGCCCACGCGGCGGCCCTGCCCTGCGTCTACCCCACGGCCTTCGGCATCCTCGACGACGCCGGCCGACTCCGCCCCGACGAGGACGTCCTGATCCACTCCGCCGCCGGCGGCGTCGGCTTCGCCGCCGCCCAACTGGCCCGGGCCCTGGGTGCCCGACGGGTGTTCGGCACGGTCGGCTCGGCCGAGAAGATCCCGTACGCGCTCGGCCTCGGCTACGACGACGTCTTCCTCCGCGACGACTTCACCACCCCCCTGACCCAAGCCACCGAAGGCCGGGGCGTCGACCTGGTCCTCGACCCCGTCGGCGGCCCGGTCCGCGAACAGAGCCTGACGGCACTGGCCCCCTTCGGCCGCCTGGTGGCCTACGGAGACCTCGGCCGCCACGAGAGCTGGACCACCTCCGTCCGAGACCTCTGGAAGTCCAACCGCACCATCGCCGGCTTCAACATCGGCGACCTGGCCCGCCGCTCCCCCCACCGAATCGGCGACCTCCTCACCGAAGCCCTCCACCTCCTCGCCACCGGCCGGATCGACCCCGGCATCACGGAGACCTTCCCCCTGGCAGAAGCCGCCAAGGCCCACCGCCGCCTGGAAACCGGCACCGGAAAGGGCAAACTGCTCCTCGCACTGCACTGACCCCCCCGGGTCGCCGACCCGGGGCCTCCTGCCGAAGCGGGCAACCAGACGAGCCATCCGGCGGTGGCAACCGCCCGCCCCCAGCCCCGGCGGGGTTCTGGGCTCCGCTCCCGCTCTCGGACCTGCCGTGTGCGCGGCTGGGCTACCGCCGACGCCGGACGAGGACCGGCGAGCGGGACCGGAAGATCGCCGACGCCGACGACACGGACGCCGAGACCACCCGGCAGCCCGGCAGAGCCACCGCCGTCCTCGGAGCAGGAAAACGAAGAAGCCCCAGGTCGTTGACCTGGGGCTCTCTGCTGGAGCGGGTGGCGAAAATCGAACTCGCGCTCTAAGCTTGAGAATCAGTGAGCCTTTTCAGCGTTGAAGCTCAAGGGTGAGGACGGCCTTGGCTGCTGACGTCAGCCAGTTCGGGCTGCATCGTGCGTGCTGGAAGATTCGCCAGCGTTTGACTGTGGCTACGCCGCGCTCGACTGGGTGGCGGAGCCGGGCGTGAGCCCGGTTCAACGACCGCTGTGCGGGGCTGAGGTCCTTGCGGGCGGGGCGTCTGGCCGGTATGGCGAAGGTGCCGCCGGCGCCGGTGTACGCCATGTCGGCCAGCGCCGGGATGCGGAGTCGGACGCAGGTCTTCACGATGCGGTGGGTGCGGGCGGCGGTGAGGTCGTGGGTGCGGCCGGGCAGGGCGCGGGAGATCCACACGAGCTTGCCTGTCGGGCCGGTGATGACCTGGTGGTTCACGCCGTGCCGGCGGTGCTTGCCGGAGTAGTTGGCGCGGCCGTCGCCGACGCGGTCGCACTCGGCAAGGGTTCCGTCGACCAGGACGTACTCCGCACCGGCGTCGCGCAGGGCCCGGGTCAGACCGGGCGCCTTCCGGGCCAGCAGGTCGGTGACCTGGTGGACATAGGCGTGGGCGGTGCCGACGCTGATCCGAAAGCCGGCCGCAATCTGCGCAAGTGTGTCGTGCTTGCGCAGGTAGACCAGTGCGATCAGGGCGCGTTGGGAGGGACGGAGTTTGCAGCGGCGGTCACCCTCGCGGGTGACGATGAGCATGGTGACCCACTCGACGAGGGCGTGCGGCAGGTCCAGTGCGGCAGGATAGGTGACCAACGAGGCTTCCTGGCTGGTTGCTTGAGACGTGAGACATCTCGATCAACCGCCTGGGAGCCTCGTTCGTTCTGCTCTCGTTCCCACCGCTGGACCGTCACCCGATCGGCTGCCGCCCTGAAAAGGCTCAGTGGCCCTCAGCGCCGAATCGGCCCTGTGATCTGCGAAAACGAATCCGAACGACCCTGCTGATGCGGCCTGCCCTGACCGCCGTTTACCGGGCCTGACCGCCTGATCTGGTGCGCACCTGGTGCGCTCTGGAACCCGTCAGTGCCAACCCGTCGGGTGGTCAGGAGCAGTCGGCATCCGAGGCATCCCGCTCTGTAGTTCAGCTGCATCCCTGGCTCTGTCTGAGGGCGGCCCGACTTTGAGGTCGGGACCTAGCCGGCAGTCAGGCTCTGCTATCAAGAGTGACACCAGCCTGTCATCTCGGCCGCCCCCAGACGGCCGCAAGTGCCGCGGGCCGAAAGCCAGGCCGGCCCCGCCGGGACACCCTCGACTAGCCGTTCCGTCATGGTGACCACTGCACCCGCGCTAACCGTTTCGAACACCTGACCAGAAAAGCATTGCGGCTGAGCCCGGATTTTCAGCCAGTCATTGAACGAGAAGCTAGCGGGGAAATCCTCGCGTCACCCCGTCCACGGCCAGAATGAACTCCCGACATGCGATGGCACAATCTCTAATGCAATTCCGATAGCAAATTATCTTATTTCCGTTAAATGAATAGCCTTGACTCGATAGCCCTTGAAGCATTTTCTTGACTTCTTGAGAGTTTCTGAGCTGCTTCTCGGTAAATTCGCCGCGCCCATGCGCTGAGGCGTTTCTCAGCGTGATCAAATGCTGGAATGAAAGCCATTCACCTATGGCCCTCAGATCAATCCCGAGGCAGTCCCGCGAGAAGGCAAGGGCATTGGGCCACGTTGAGTCCATATTAGATTTATTTTTTTCGAAAAGGCTTTTGAGCATGGCGCTCCCAGTAGCCTGGACATGCGCCTCGGAAATATCTCGTATTCTACCGAACGTAAAATACTCACATTCGGCAACAATCCGAGATAGGTATGAAAGGGCTTGAGTGCTCGTGGCTGCATCGAGACTATCGCGACTAGTTACTCGCAGATTGCCCTGAATGTCTCGCTCATCAATCGAAACTGCAACAGATTCCCAATCGCCACAGATATTCATTACGGCTCTACAGGCGCTCTCGGCCTCGATAGAGAGACCTACTGGATACATCTCACCCCCCAGTTGCCTGCAAGGATATCGATCTTCGATGTGCGGGCGAACCTTGCCCTATGGGAGTCAGAAATTCCGTCTACGCCAGCAAGCGCGGCAGCAACATAGGGCGCCCCCAGGGACCGAGTGTTCTCATCCGCGGCGGTCCATTGCTCCTTCGAGAGGATCCGATGCCGAGCACACGTCCAGAGAGTGACGCTCCGGACAAACTCCGACCTATCGGAAAGCAAGCCTGTCAAAAACCCAGAAAGAGCAGCGGAGCTTGCGTCCGATGATTTTAGTTCCAGGCTAGGAGCCTGCAGCATCCAGGCGATCCATAGCTGTTGCCACCGATTGGTTGGAGCAGACCTTATTATTTCAGCCGCGGTTTCTCTTACTCCCACTGGATTGCGCACGGCGACGGAATTCATGTATCGACAGACTGACGGGGTGAGCTGCGGCTCTCGGATCAAAACGTCAGAGACATAGGGGAGTCCAGCTTCCTCCTGGAAAAACTCCAGGATATCAACCGACTTGCGAACTAGCTTATGCCTCTCACGAAGCCCGCTATGCTCAAGAATTGCGTCACCCTCCTCCGAAGCATAGTCAGCCAACAACTGAATCGCTGCACCCACGTAAACTTCATCTTCGCCCGGAATATTCAGTTCGTCGTCATCATCATTATCGTCAGAGTAGGGATCCCATGCCGTAAGATTCTCAATCACCGCTGAGCGCGCCGCATTCTCCTCCGCCAATGGCTCATTAAGGAGTTCTGCATATCTCCCCAACGACAGGACGTGAGTCTTCCAGTCGTTTAGGGACAAGCCGAGATTGCGTGATTCCTCATGCATGGCATCGAGGGCCTGTATGCATTCGAGGTGAGATCCGGCGCCAATTCTGAAGTCATCTGCATATCGCCATACTTGAAATCCCCTGCGCACCATGCTGCGATGCAAGTTGTCAACCAGAAGTTCACCAAGTCGCTTACTTGGCTCACTCATCTGGGGGATTCCAACTCCCCTGCCAAATAGAGAGCGCCAGAACCCCGAAAGAACCTGAGATACCTCTCTGCGCCCACTGCGGCTTACTATCTCCCGGGTAATTAGCTCGTGATCGATCGAGGAAAAATAGTTCGCAATATCCACTTTCACTACGAATTCTACTTTTTCTGCATGGATGGGCCCTTCTTCGAAAGAGGTGAAATCCTCTCCACTTCGCTTGTAACTTGGAAGATCATTCACAAGAAGGTCCACGATAGACCGGTAGTAAACCCTCTCCCGGATAGGCATGATGTGAATCGGGCGGCGCCCATGGCGCCACTTGCTGGCCGTAATTAGATCCGCATATGGATCTTCTAGGCCAGCCTGCGTCACACCCTTCAAATAATCCGCATATTCCGCCCCATCATCACATGGGAAAGACTCATCAATCAGCTGCCTTGGAGCCAGGTCAGGCTGCCAACCTCGTTCTTGCGCTAGAGCCGCAGCGAAATCCAGCTCTCGCATCAAAGACTCGGAAGGATTAACCACAAATGCCCCCTGATGTGGGATCTTGGCGAGCTGGACATAGCTTGCGTAGTATAAGAGCGCAAGCTGATCGGCGTCTCACATTTGACTGCGGCCGGGCCCGGTTGGCCTCGCAAACGGAGGATCCTCATCGACGGCTAAGCCAGGCCGCTGAACTTAGCCACTCTCCTCGGGAGAGCGGCGGGTGCGCCCGACCTGCTGCCTGCTAGTCCCAGATGTGCCACGAATCAACCCGGGGGGCCGTCAATCCTGCGGCTCTCCGCTCGATCAGGCACCGCTGGAGGAGACGGACTCTGCCGCCCGCGGCAGCATCCGGCCTGAGCGGGGTGGTTCCCTCCTCGATCGGGCAGCTTCGCCGCACCCGGGTTCTCCAGGGGCCGCCAAGGCTCACGTCCGTGACGCTTGCGCTTGGCCTTGGCGGCCCCTGGAGGTTCCGGGTACGCCCTTGGGTGACCGGTCGAGGAGGGGGCCGTCCCGCGTCCCACACCGATCACCACGACGAAGGTGCACCTTCGATCCCGCCGGCTTCCCCCCCTCCGAGAGAGGGCCCAAGGTTTGGGGCGGAGCCCCAAGGGCTTCACGGCACGATCGCTACAGCCGCGCGCCCGGCGGAGCCGGGCCGGAGCGGGGCGAAGACAGGAGCCTCAGCCCGGCGGTGAGCCGGGGCGCGCGCGGCGAGCGGTAGCGAGCCACCTTGAACCCGTAGAGAAGGTTTTTACTCACTCACCCTCTGGCGTCAGCTCGCTCCGCGAGACTGCGAAGCTCCGGCGTCGCCGACCGGCCCGCAACGAGCAGCAGCTCCTGAACGGTGGCACGAGCCGTAACGTGGGTGTGGATCAGGTCCGGTGACAGCTCCTCAGCCTGGAGCAAGGCACTCAGCGCTTCGCCAAGCTGCCGGCGCTGCGTGTAGGCCCGCCCAAGGTCCAGCAGGAGCCTCGCCTGCCGCTCAGCCGAAAGCCCGGACGCGTCGATCCTCGTGCCGACATCGATGGCCTCGCCGGCGTCCCCGAGGTCGACCGCAATGGAAACGGTCTGGATCTCGACGTTGGTCGGCCCGAACTCCAGGTTGAAGTCGTTGCGGTCCTCACCGAGCTTGCGGGCCATCTTCCGGGCATGGTCAAGCTCCTGGCGAGCACGTGCACGGTCCCCCGAACGCGCACTGGTCAACGCCAGCACAAGGTGAAGCGAGCCTGCGACGGACAGAGCTTCAGGGCCGGCGTCGCTGGTCCGGAGATACCGCTGCAGCGCATGGAGCGCGGTCGTGGCCGCATGGTCGGCCTGGTCGTAGTGCTTCAACCGTACGAACGCTTGGGCCAGGCGGAAGACACCGGCGAACACATCCAAGGGCTGTCCGGACTCTTCCGCCGCCCGGATGGAACGGTCCGCCGCGATCCAGGCGGCATCGCCCTCGTCCTGGCGGACGAAGGCTGCCGAGAGCGCTTGGTAGGTCCGGCTGAGCTGCCCCCAGAGTTGCGGGCGCTGGTCGACCGGGGCCGTGCGGGCAGCACGCTCGATACGTGAAAGCAGCGCGCCCAGGCTCCTGCTCAGTTCGGTGAACTGGTTGTTGTGGGTCAGCTCCCACACCCGATCGACGGCGGCCCGAAGCTCCTCGACGGTGACCGGCGCTTCAGCGGGGTCAACCACCAACAGCACCTCGGGGACCGGGTGACCCGAGATCAGAAGGCGCGCCCCGGCCCGCCTCTGCGGCACCTGCTCCGGCTTCGCCAGCGTCGCCATCGCCACCGGCCTGCGCCTGCCCGACGGCTCCCGCGACACCGCCCCGGTCACCTGCCCCACCTGCGAGGGCACCGGCACAGTCTCGACCCCGGTTCGGCGCGCCCTCACCACCGCCCGGCACTGACAGCCGTGGGCGCCCGCTTCGACTGGTCCGACAAGAAGCACTGGTCCCCACGCGCCGAACCCTGCGGCATCTGCGAGAAGCCGACCAACCTCCGCTCCGACCGCGGCAAGCCCGCGCACAAGGTTTGCGCGGAGAGCTGGACCGACCAGCACAGCAAGCCCGTTCCGCAGTCCTGACCCGCTCCGCCCCGGGACCGTGACCGCACCGGCCCCGGGGCCCCTCGCAGGAGGTGAACCCGATGCTCCACCAACTCCCCGACCGCCCCGCCAACGGCCTGCGCGTCCTCGACCTCTTCTGCTGCCAGGGAGGCGCCGGCATGGGCTACCACCTCGCCGGCTTCGACGTCACCGGTATCGACCTCGCCCCGCAGCCCCGCTACCCCCTGGCCTTCCGCCAGGCCGATGCCCTCGCCTACCTCGCCGAGCACGGAACGGAGTTCGACCTGATCCACGCCTCCCCGCCCTGCCAGCGCTACACCAACGCCCAGAAGATCCGGGGCAACGAGCACCCCGACCTCATGCAGCCCCTGCGGGACCTGCTCACTGCCACCGGCAGGCCGTACGTCATCGAGAACGTCCCCGGCTCACCGCTGCTCGCCCCGGTCGAACTCTGCGGCTCGATGTTCGGCCTCCGGACCTACCGCCACCGCCTCTTCGAGACCTCGTTCCCGGTCGCTGCGCTGCACCACCCCCGCCACCTCGCCCCCAACGCCAAGATGGGCCGCCCCGTCCGCGACGGCGAGTTCATGCACATCGTCGGCAACTTCTCGAACGTCCCCCTCGCCCGCGAAGTGATGGCCATGCCGTGGGCGAGCCGTGACAGCCTCCGCGAAGCCATCCCGCCCGTCTACACCGCCCACATCGCCGCCCAGTACCTCGCAGGCACCCGGACGGCGGTGGCCGCTTGACCGCCCTCACGCCCCCGCCTGTTGCCGATCTGACCGTCTTGGCCTCCCTCGGCACCATGCCCGCCCTGATGCGGCAGCTCGCCGGGCTCGGTGGCTGCGGACGGCCCATCCGCCTCGAGGGCCACCGCACCGAGGTCCACACCGGTACCGGCGAGATCCTGCACCACCTCGACTCGGCCGCCCTGGCCGCCAGCCACCTGCTCGTGCGCTGCAACAACCGCCGCACCACCCGCTGCCCCGCCTGCGCCGAGACCTACCGGCGCGACACCTACCATCTGATCACCGCTGGACTGACCGGCGGCAAGGGCACTCCCACCACGGTCACCGCGCACCCCCGGGTCTTCGCCACCTTCACCGCCCCCGGCTTCGGCCCCGTCCATAACCGCCCCGCCACCGGACGCTGCCGCTGCGGCACCCAGCACCCAGCACCCAGCACCCGGACAGCACAGCCGAGTTGGGCACGCCCCTCGACCCGGACACCTACGACTACCGGGCGGCCGTGCTCTGGAACGCCCACGCCGGAAAGATCTGGGCCCGGTTCTCGATCTACCTGCGCCGGGAAGTCGCCAAGCGTGCCGGCCTGACGCAGCGTGAGTTCCGCAAGCACGCCCGGATCTCCTTCGCCAAGGTCGCCGAGTACCAAAAGCGCGGAGCCGTCCACTTCCACGCCGTCATCCGGCTCGACGGCCCCGAAGGCGGCAACACCCCGCCCCCCGCCTGGGCCACCCCCGATCTCCTCGCCGACTCCATCCAGGCCGCCGCCGCCGTGGTCCCCGGCCCCGTCCTCGACGGCACCGCCTACACCTTCGCTTTCGGCAAGCAACTCGACATCCGCACCATCAAGTCAGCCGACTTCGCCACCGGCACCGCGCTTACCGAACGCGCCGTCGCCGCCTACATCGCCAAGTACGCGACCAAGGGAGCCGAGAGCGCCACCGGCACCCTCAACCGCCCCGTCAAGCTGCTCTCCGAACTCGCCCACCTGGACATCTCCGAGCACGCACGCCGACTCATCCGCACCTGCTGGACCCTCGGCGGACGGCCCGAGCTTGAAGGCCTTCGACTCCGGGCCTGGGCTCACATGCTCGGCTTCCGGGGCCGCTACTCCACCACCCTCGGTGCCCTCCGAGAAGCCCGCGCCGCATGGCGCCGCGCCCAAGCTGCCGCCACCGAACCGCCCATCCCCACCGACACCGACGACCCGACGGCCGAGCCGACCACCCTCGTCCTCGCTCACTGGACCTTCGCCGGCGTCGGACTCACCCCCGGCGAACGCTGGCTCGCCGAAGCCCTCACCCCCGCCCCCGGAACCGAAGGAGAACCCACCCATGCCTGACCAGCTCCTCACCCTGGGGGAGGTGGCCAAGCTGCTCGGGACCTGGGAGACCAGCGGCGAGCGCTTCCCCCGCCGTCTCGTTGCTGAGCGCCGCATCCTCTTCGTCAAGGTCGGCCGCCTCGTCCGTATCCCCGAATCCGCCGTCACCGCCTACATCGCCTCGCGCACGATCCAGCCGATCACCGCGCGCCGCACCGGCCAGAGGCGGGCCGCCTGATGGCCAACAAGAAGGGATACAAGCGGAGCTTCGGCTCGGTTCGCCAGTACCGAGCCGGTCGGTGGACCGCGTCTTACCTGGCACCTGACGGGCTGGAGCAGCGCTCTCCGAAGACCTTCGAGACGAAGAAGGAGGCCGAGACCTGGCTCTCCCAAGTGGAAGCCGACCTGACCCGGGGCGACTGGCGCGACCCGAACGCGGGCAAGGTGGCATTCGAGGAGTACGCGCTCCAGTGGGTCGAGGAACGTGGTCTGGCTGCGACCACGACGGGCCTCTACCAGTAACTTCTGAAGAAGCACATCCTCCCGACCTTCGGGGCCTGGGACCTGGACGAGATCACACCCCCGCGTGTGCGCACCTGGCGGTCCGAACGGCTTGCTGCGACGGGCCCCACCGTGGTGGCCAAGTCGTACCGCCTGGTCAAGGCCATCCTGAAGACTGCGGTCGATGACGAGTTGATCCGGCGGAACCCGTGCCGGATCAAGGGCGCGGGCAAGGAGTCCGCGCCCGAGCGGCCCACCGCGACGATCGAGCAGGTGGACGCCGTGGCTGACGCCATGGGCCGCGCTGGCGTCTGATGGTCTACATCGCCGCCTACGGCCCGGCCCGCCCCGAGGAGTTGGCCGAGATTCGCCGGCACGACGTGGACCTTGAGACGGTCGGCATCCGGGTGCGCCAGGCCGCCCCCGAGCTGACCAACGGCAAGCGCGTCCTCGGAGACACCAAGTCCGACGCGGGCCGGCGGTTCATCGTGCTCCCCGGCTTTCTCCGCATCGAGCTGGAGCGGCACCTGAACTGGTACGCCGAGAAGGAGCCGGACGGGCTGCTGTTCGTTGGCGAGCGGGGTGCCCCGTTCCGGCGCTCGACCTTCGGGCGGAAGTGGCGGGCTGCCCGAGCGAAGGTGGGTCTTCCGTCGGATTTCCGGTTCTACGATCTGCGCCACACGGGGCACACGCTCGCTACCCGCTCCGGGGCAACGCTGAAGGACACCATGGTCCGCGCCGGCCAGTCCTCCGAGCGCGCCGCACTGATGTACCAGCACTCGGACCTCGACCGGCAGAAGGAGATCGCAGACGCCTTGGACGCGCGTGTCCGGGCCCGTCGAGAGGCAGCTCGGGAGGCATCTAGTGCGGATCTGGTGCAGGACTCCTGAATAGGTCTAGACAATGAAGAAGCCCCAGGTCAGTGACCTAGGGCTTTACTACTGGAGCGGGTGACGAGAATCGAACTCGCGCTCTAAGCTTGGGAATCTCGCTGCTCGTCCAAGCCGATAGGTGGTCTTACCTGCAGCTATGGTCTCGCTGGCCCTCGCCGTGGCACCGTGGCTGGGCATCGCTGATGACCGCCATTCACCGCTTCTCCCCGCCCGTTGAGGCACGGTTGGGGCACAGCGGCAGGTGCCGAGACTGCCGCTCGCGGCCAGCCGGGACAGCTGCCGGCCCACTGGAAAACTCTCACAGCCGCTCGGCTCGCCGCGTCGGAGCAACGGCCCAAAGTGCCGGTTGTCACAGGCTGGAGATAGAACGGCATCAGGTCTCCCGCCGCCACCAACGATGCCTCAGTCCATTCACTGCACGGGGGGTTGGCTACGCGGCGTGTCCGACTAGACTCAGTCCCCAATCTGTCGCCGAGGTCCGGGCAGGGCCTGTGGAGAGGGGACCAAGATCCTCACGCTCACCTCCGACGGTCGGCTTCCAGCTGGGCGTCACCCCGCCACTCTCACCGAGATCGAGGACCTGTTCGTCACTCGCGCCCCTCACAGCGAAACGCGCAAGCGGATCTTCGATGCCTTCGCTCTGTACTTCACGCTGGTGCAGGACCTCATCGGGCGCGGGACACTGTGGGTGAACGGAGGCTTCTGCACCCACAAGGAGGAACCGCCCAAAGACATCGACCTTGTGATCATCGCCAATCCCGAAGACATCCAGCACTTCGGACAGGCCGAGGAAGAGCGACTCGTTCAACTGCTGACCCTGCAGGGAGTGAACGTGGGCATGCCGCAAGCCTTCAGCCCTCGCGTTCAGCCCATGGGGGGACTGATTGATGCCTTCTTCATCCTGTCGGAGGATTTTGACGCGGTGAAGATGTGGGACACTCTCTGGTCGAGCGTTAAGGGCGCCGACGGAAATATCATCGAAGGGGCCACGAAGGGATATTTGGAGGTGTCGTGGTGAAAGGCGATCTCCGCAGCATGCATGCTCGGGCAGTGCAGGCAATCCAGGACGACTCCCCCTTGGCGAATATTCGCCGCGCATCCCTCCTTGCGGCCTCATACAGGTTTTCTGAGATTTCTTCTGCCGAAGCCGATACAAGCTCCGTTGTATGCCTTTACCTGGCCGACGAGAACTCTCCCAGTCATGCCGTATCCGCAAACGATGCCTCGAATTACCTCAGGAGGCTGCAGCGCGCGGTAGCGCGGCTCGCTAAGGCCAGGCGGGGCCGGCGGGCGGATGTCTCTCGACTGTTTCCCGCAGACCTCGCCTTGGCTCGGCTGAATGTCGCGGCCGCGACCCTTGGGTCCCTCAACATCGAGCTCACGCCAGACAAGCCTGACGTTGAAGACAACCAGCTCCCGACACCGGGTCCTTCCTGGGCCGAGATTGGCATCGCCGAGCTGATCCACGCTCTCCCTGACCCTGACGAGAGCGAAGCCGCCATCGACTCCCTAATCGGGGCATCCCCTGTTGTTAAGCGGGCGGTTTCCGATTTGGTTGATGGCCTAAATGGCGCCGACATCACCCTCGGAATTTCCCTTCGCAAGGGCGGAAAAATCTCTGCCAGCTCGCGAATCACATCCGAGCAGGCGCGAGAAATTAAGCGCCGCCTGGATCAAGCCCGAGAGGATCGCTATATTGTTCGAATTCTCGGACGGCTGGACGGCCTACGCACTCGGCGCCAGCTCTTCTATTTCGAGACGCGAGCGGGAAGCGAAATTCACGGATTCGTCGAAGAGTCGCTAATTAATGCGGTTAAGCAGAACATCGACAAAGAAGTTGAGATCACCGTTGAAGTGACAATTCAGCTGACTCAATCAGGGAAAGCAAGTCAGCGCCACTACCGTCTTGTCGCAATCGGCGGCGTGGAAGCCGAGCTCCCCGGCTTGGGTCCCGAGCAGTAGATGTGTGGCGGCTGCCCAGCGCTGCGGGTGGTGGAGCGGTTTTGGCCGGTGTCCTGCCTGGTCTGGGTCCGAGCATGATCGGGGGGCCGTAAGCTGTTGCGACTCGGTCAGGGCTCTTTGGGCCTGACCGCAATCTGGCCGAGTGGCCCCCCGGTCTTGCTCGGTGCGGGGCCCGGTCCTGGCAGGTGGGTAAAACCGTGGAACCGCCCGCCCCCAGCCACGGCGGGGTTGGGGGCCTCTGCCCTCGCTCTCGGACTTGCCGCGTGCGCGGCTGGGCCGCCGCCGGAGCGGGGCGAAGACAGGAGCGTCGGCGAGCGGCCAGGCCGCGCGCTGGCGCGCCGTGCGCGCCTTGATGAAGTAGCGAAACTCGATGAAGTAGCGAAACTCGTAACAGCTCTACTACCTCTGCCTTTTGATCTACTCCCCGCCGGGCTCGGGCTGGCCGTAGACGGCTGTGGCGTCGTCGTGGCGCTTGCCCCGGAAAGTGCCCGGCTCGGTGGCCAACTCGGCGTCGCGGATGGCTTGGACGGCCTGTTCGGGGCCCTGCTTGGCGAGCGTGTCCAACAGCCGCTCCCAGGTCCAGCCGTAACGCTCCACGAGCCGCGAGACGCCGTCGGTGACCATGCCGAAGCTCTCGACGTCCGCCAGGGGGAAGCTCGCCGTGACGGCGCGGTCCGCGGCTTCCGGCTTGGTGCTGGCGACCCAGAAGCCTTCGTCCGTGTTGCGCAGGACGCTTAGGGAGTCGCGGTCGTAGGCGGGCAGGTGCGACGTCCGGTCGTCGAACACGGCCGTCACCTCGCCGCCGTGGGTGCGGACCACGATCGGGGAGTCCGCGAGGGTGAAGCAGTCCAACCGCCCGTTGTGCTCGCGCACGATGGCGACCGTGCTGGACGGGCTGTTCGGGTTGGTGAGGTCGCACTCCGCGTGTAGGCCCCTGGTCCGGACGATCCCTTCGCGCAGTACCTCGGTGAGGTCGAGCCCCGGGTTCTCGATCAGTACGCAGGCGAGTTGGCCGCCGAGACGACCCACCAACCACGACACGCTGTGCTCGCACCCGGACGGAAGACCGCTGGCCGTGGCGCCGTCCAGGACGATGACGAACCGCTCGGCGGCAAGGATGAAGTCCTCGTTGGCCTGCACGTCTGGACTCGGCTGGCAGGTGTAGCTGATCTGCACGGTGCTCCTACTCGGGGGCGGGGAACTCGTAGGCGAAGACGTGGCGGTCCGCTGCCATCACGGACTTGAAGACCTCGACGGGGGTCTCCTCAGCAAAGGCGATCCGGTGCAGTTCGGCAACGGGCGTGCCGGGGACGAGACGCAGGGCGGCGCTCTCTTCGGGCGTCGGCATCCGGGCCTCTATCTCCTCGCGGAACTTGGTGAGCCGGTACCCCTTCTCCTCCAGCCGCTTGTAGCTGCCGCCGGGGCCGGTGTTCTCCTCGCGGATGGCCGTCCCCTCCACGTCGTCCAGCCGGAAGTAGCTGTCGGCGAGTTGGGTGGGGTAGTTCTCGATCCAGGTGCGCCGGCGCCGGACGAAGACCAGCGATCCGGGCTCGATGCCGAACCACTCGGCGACCCACTTCGGGGCCTGGACCTCGGCGAGCTCCAGCATCTCCTGGCGCCACTGGAGGCCGGCGGATTCCACCTCGGCCTGGAACGCTGCCTTGCCCGAGTCCCGGTGGTGGCGCGCGAAGCGGTCCGAACCGACTCGGATGATCGGCGGCTTCTCCCGGACGAAGACGCCCTTGCCGCGGACTCCGACAACGAGTCCTTCCGCCTTGAGAAGGGCCACCGCCTGGCGGGCGGTCTGGGGAGCGATCCCGAACTCGGCCACGATCTCGCGCTCGGACGGCAGCGCTGCACCAGGGGCCAGTTCACCACCGGTGATCCGGTCGCGCAGGGAGTCCGCGATCTGCCGCGAGGGCGAGCGAGGGTCAGTGGGATTGATGCTCATGACGTCAGAGTAGCGCAGTTCCCTAGTGAGGTATTGA
Organism: Kitasatospora fiedleri; assembly: GCF_948472415.1. Classification (NCBI taxonomy): domain Bacteria; kingdom Bacillati; phylum Actinomycetota; class Actinomycetes; order Kitasatosporales; family Streptomycetaceae; genus Kitasatospora; species Kitasatospora fiedleri. The sequence goes on from NZ_OX419519.1 coordinate 3,792,332, forward strand.
CCCTGAGCGGACAGAGGTCTAACTTCTAATCACTACCTCACTAGTGAGGCAGTGATCTAGACGGCAGGTGGCTGCCGTCATCACGCCATGCTCGGGAGCGGCGCACCTACCGCCAAGCAGAGCCGCCGCTCCCGGCTTCCCTCGAAAGGGAGACACCATCATGCCCGCATCACTGCGCGCCGTGCCCGCCCTCGCCGCCGACCCGCTCGCCGACCTGTGCGTCTCCGAGCTGGGAGTGGCGCTGTACGTGTCCTCGCTCGTGATCGACCGCACGGTTAACACCGACCCCGCCGCGCTCATCGACTACGCGGCCGAAGGGCTGGAGCTGCTGGGCATCGAGCGGGTAACCGAGTGGGGACGACGGCTCACCGGGTTCTTGTGGCTGTACGGGAAGGACTTGGAGACCCCGGCCGTCCTTGCCGACCACCGCTCCCGTTTCCCCTCCATGCGCCGTATCCGCAAGTGCCACAGCCTCGGCTGGCTGGTGGGCCGGTACCTGAATGACCGCCACCCCGAGCGCCTGGAGCCCGGCCACTTCCCGGCCGTGCGGCCCCTGATCAACGCGTGCCCCTGCGAGGGCTCCGGCACCCTGACGCTCACCAGCGGGCACCCCTCCTCCTGCCCCGCGCACGACGGCCCCGCCGCCGTCGCGCCGCTGCTGGCGGTGGCGGCATGAGCGCCCTGCTGTCCTGGTCCGAGCTGGACGAGCCCCACCGCGACCGTTGCCCCCGCTGCTCGGCTCGGGTCCCGGCCTGGCGCTGGGTGCGCGTTGACGGCCTGCGGGTCCTGACCCACGACGGCACCACCCTCTGCCCCGCCGACCCCACCTTCGGCACCCTCACCGGCCCCGACCCCGTCGCCCGTCCGCTGGCGGTGGCCGCGTGACCCGCACGCTGCCCGACGGGGCGGACCGCCTCGCGTTAGCGGACCTGGCCCGCCTCACCTCCCGAGGCGACCTCCCCAAGCTCGCCGAGCAGATCCGCCGCACCGGCGGCTGCGCGAACCCGATCCACCTCAAGGGCTTCCGCACCCTCACCCACGCCCCCACCGGCGCGGTGTGGCACCGCTACTCCACCGACCACGAACCCGGCCACCGACTCAAGGTCGCCTGCGGCAACCGACGCGCCTCCCGCTGCCCGGCCTGCGCCCGCACCTACTCCGCCGACACCTTCCACCTCATCCGCGCCGGACTCGCCGGAGACGACACCAAGGGCGTCCCGGAGACGGTGCGCACCCACCCCCGCGTGTTCGCCACCCTCACCGCCCCCAGCTTCGGGCCCGTCCACAACCGGCCCGACAAGGGCATTTGCCGCTGCGGCTCCGCCCACCCGGCCGCCTCGCCGCTCCTGGGCACCCCGCTCGACCCCGGCACCTACGACTACGCCCACGCCGTCCTGTGGAACAACCACGCCCCCGACCTGTGGCGGCGCTTCACCGTCTACCTGTTCCGCACCCTGGCCAAGATGGCCGGACTCACCCAACGCGACTTCCGGGAACAGGCCAAGGTCTCCTTCGGCAAGGTCGCCGAGTACCAGCGACGCGGCGCCGTCCACTTCCACGCCGTGATCCGCCTCGACGGACCCGACGGCCCCGACACACCCCCGCCCCCCTGGGCCACCGTCGCACTCCTGGATGCCGCGATCCGCGCCGCCGCCCGCCGCGCCGGCGTCCCCGTCGCCGCCGCAGGCAACCAGCCCGCCCGCGTCCTCAAGTGGGGCACGCAGGTGGACGTCCGCCCCATCGGGGTATTCGCCACCGGGGAGATCTCCGAACAAGCCGTCGCCTCCTACGTCGCCAAGTACGCCACCAAGAGCGCCGAGACCACCGAGACCGTAGACCGCCGCATCCTGGAACGCCACGAACTCGACCGGCACCAACTCCCGCCCCACACAAGGCGGTTGATCGAAGCCTGCTGGGACCTCGATGCGCTCTACCCCGAACGCCTCCTCGCCCACTGGTCCCACATGCTCGGCTTCCGGGGCCACTTCTCCTCCAAGTCCCCCACCTACTCGACCACCCTCGGCGCCCTGCGCCAGGTCCGCGCCGACTACCGCGCCGAACAGGCCCGCGCAGACCTCCGCGAACGCCTCCTCGCCCAGGGGCTCCCGGACCTGGACGACCTGCCCGAGGCCGAAACCCTCGTCGTCGCCCACTGGGCCTTCGCCGGAGCAGGCAACTCCCCGGGCGAGTCCATGCTCGCCGCCTCGATCGCCCGGGACCTGAACGAACGCTGCACCACCGACCGACAGGAGCTGCACGCGCAACTCGCGCGAGAGGGGGAGGAACTGGCATGGACCGACTGCTGACGGTCAAGGAGGCCGCCGAGGTGCTGGGCACCTGGGAGACCAGCGGGGAGCGCTTCCCCCGTCGCCTCGTCGCCGAACGGCGGATCGCCTTCGTGAAGGTCGGCCGTCACGTCCGCATCCCCGCGGCTGCCCTCGCCGAGTACATCGTCGCCAACACCGTCCAGCCGGTCACCCGGCGGACCCGACGCATGCGGGCGGTGGCCTGATGGCGGGCAAGCGCCGGCAGTTCGGCCGGATTCGGAAGCTGCCGTCCGGGCGTTTCCAGGCGCGGTACCTCGACCCGAACGGTGTGCTCCGCCCGGCACCCGAGACGTTCGAGACCAAGATGGACGCCGATGACTGGCTGGCCGAAGTGCAGACCTCGATCCGCAAGCAGGACTGGCGCGACCCGGACGCCGGGGCGGTCAACTTCGCCGAGTACGCCGAAGCGTGGATCACCGAGCGCGGGTTGATGCCGACGACGGAGGAGCTGTACCGGCGCCTGCTCCGGCTGCACCTGGTCCCCGCCCTCGGCGCGTGGGACCTGGACGAGATCACGCCCCCGCGCGTCCGGACCTGGCGGGCCGAGCTGCTGACCAGCGGCAAGGCGACCACCACGGCGAAGGCGTACCGGCTGCTCAAGGCCATCATGGCGACGGCGGTCGACGACGAGCTGATCCGCCGCAACCCGTGCCGGATCAAGGGCGCGGGGAAAGAGAGCGCGCCCGAACGCGGCACCGCTTCCATCGAGAAGGTCTACGAGCTGGCCGAACTGGTCGGGTCGCGCTGGCGGTTGATGGTGCTGCTGGGCGCCTTCACCACGCTCCGCCCGGAAGAACTGGCCGAGCTGCGGCGATCGGACCTCGACCTGGTCGCGGGGACGGTCCGCGTCCGGATGGCGGCCCCCGAGCTGAACACCGGCCGCCGCGCCCCGGGCGACACCAAGACGGAGGCGGGCAAGCGGACCATCACGATGCCGGCCGCGATGCTCCCGGACGCCCGGCTGCACCTGGAGCTGTTCGCGGAGAAGGAGCCGGACGGCCTCCTCTTCGTGGGTGAACGTGGGGCCCCCTTCCGACGCACCAGCTTCGGACGCATCTGGCGTGCGGCCCGGGTGAAGGCGGGCCTGCCGGGCTTCCGCTTCTACGACCTGCGGCACACCGGCAACACCCTGGCGGCCTCGACCGGCGCCAGCCTCAAGGAGCTGATGGCCAGGATGGGGCACGCCTCGGTCCGGGCCGCGCTGATCTACCAGCACGCGACCAGCGAGCGGGACCGGAAGATCGCCGACGGCATGGACGCCGAGATCGCCCGGCAGCTCGGCGAGGGCACGGACCCCTCGGAGCGGGCATAGGGCACGCCGGGGACACGTGATCCCGGAATTGGTCCAGACAACGAAGAAGCCCCAGGTCGCTGACCTGGGGCTTTCTCATGGAGCGGGTGACGAGAATCGAACTCGCGCTCTAAGCTTGGGAAGCTCATGTTCTACCATTAAACTACACCCGCAGCCGACGGCCCGTCAGTGACGGCCCGATCAAGGACCACTGTACCCCATGGTGCGGGGCGGTGAGCACAGGGTTCCGGTGGCGGCGAGCCTGGGTGGGTGGTGTCCGGTAGATCCCCTAATGTGACGCTGTCGGCGGAGAGTGCGGGAAGGGGACCGATGGAGCAGCGCACCGTGGTTCGTTGTGTCGAGGGGCACGTGTTCAGTACGGCGGCGTTTCCGATGCAGCATCTGCAGGCGGGGCGGTTGGGGCCGGGGCGGTTGTTGCGGTGTCCCGGGTGCGGGCGGTTGCGGAGTTCGGTGCCAGCGGACGTGTCGGAGCTGTCGGCGGACGAACTGGCGCGCGGGCTGCGGCTGGTGGCGGTGGAGTCGCTGTCGTAGCGGGTGGCCGGAGCGGTCCACGGGGCGGGCGCTTTTGGGGCGCCCGCCCCGTGGCACGTACGCTCGGGGGCGTGCTGCTCTCCGACAACGACATCCGTGCCGAGATCGACAAGGGGCGGGTCGTGATCGACCCGTTCGAGTCGTCGATGGTCCAGCCGTCGAGCATCGACGTTCGACTGGACCGGTTCTTCCGGGTCTTCGAGAACCACCGCTACCCGCACATCGACCCTTCGGAGGAGCAGCCGGACCTGACGCGGCTGGTCGAGCCGGACGGGGACGACGCGTTCATCCTGCACCCGGGCGAGTTCGTGCTGGCGTCCACCTTCGAGGTGATCACGCTGCCGGACGACGTGGCCTCGCGGTTGGAGGGGAAGTCGAGCCTGGGGCGGCTGGGGCTGCTGACGCACTCGACGGCGGGGTTCATCGACCCGGGGTTCAGCGGGCACGTGACGCTGGAGCTGTCGAACGTGGCGACGCTGCCGATCAAGCTGTACCCGGGGATGAAGATCGGGCAGCTGTGCCTGTTCCGGCTCTCCTCGCCGGCCGAGCACCCGTACGGCTCGGCGCGCTACGGCTCGCGGTACCAGGGGCAGCGCGGCCCGACGCCGTCCCGCTCCTACCTGAACTTCCACCGCACCCGGATCTGAACGGACGTGCGGACGAGGGCCGGCCCCGACGGACGGGGCCGGCCCTCGGCGTGTGCGGGGGCGGGCGTCAGGCGCGGACGGGGGTGGTGACGGCGACGAGTTCGGTGCCGTCCGCGGTGAGGGTGAGTGCGGTGCACAGGCCGGTGAGCTGGCCGAGGTGGTGCAGGTGGGTGCCGCCGCAGGCGATGGCGGCGGGGCCCTCGGGGAGTTCGGCGTGCCAGCGGCGGCGGGCGGTGAGTTCGGGGCCGGGGGTGTCGATGCCGACGGGGGCGTCGGCGGCGACCCAGGCGGCGAGCCGGGCGTTGACGTCCGCGGTGAGGGCGGGGAGGGCGTCGGCGAGGGCCGGGAGGGCGTCGGTGGCGTCGACGGTGAAGCCCTTCTTCTTCAGCGACTTGCCGATCCGGTAGGTGTCGGTGCTGGCGGTGGTGTCCATCACCGAGCCGTCCATGGCGAGGCTGTCGAAGTCGGGGTGGCCGAGGGCGTCGGTGCGGCCGGGGTCCTTGCGCCAGCGCGGGGCGAGGGCGGCGTTCAGGGCGAGGGCGAGCAGGTGGCAGCCGGTGTGCGCGGCGGAGAGCGCGGCGCGGCGTCCGGCGTCGACGGCGAGCTGGGCGGTGCGTCCGACGGCCTCGGGTCCGAGCGCGCCGGCGGGCAGCACGTGCAGCACCAGCCAGGACCAGTCCTCGTCGCCGCGCCGGACCGGGATGTCGGCGCCGACCGCGAACTCGCCCGCGGGCCCGGCCGCGCCGGTGAGGCAGTCGACGACGGGGTGCGCGGTGCCGTCGACGGTGAGGGTGCCGTGGTCGGCGGGCTGGTCGGGCCAGGTGTGGTCGACGGGGTGGAACGGGGTCGCCGCGGTGACCACCGCGGTGCGGCCGTCCGGCAGGGCGTGCACGGCGAGGACCGGCGACTCGCCGGTCACCTCCCCGGCCGGAAAGCTGACGTGGGTGGTGGGCAGGCTCATGCGCGGGCTCCGGACGGGGTGCGAGGGTGGGTCGAACACCTCACCCTACAAACCCGGTCGGACCGGGCCGGACGCCCAGCCCGGGGAGGGGGTCCGGCCGAATCCGGGGCTCCGGGCCCGGGCGCTGCGCCTCAGCCCAGGGTCGGCAGCTTGATCAGCACCAGCAGCGCCAGCAGCTGCACCGCCGCCGCGCCGGCCGCCTTGCCCCAGGGCAGGTCGTGAATCCGCCGCACCATGGTGGTCAGCAGGACCGCGCAGCCCACCCAGGTCGCCCAGCCGACCACCTGCACGACCGGGTTGCCGGCCGGCAGGAAGAGGGCGAGCAGCAGCCGCGGGGCGTCGGTGGTCCAGCTGATCAGCGCGGCCAGGCCGACCGTGGACTGCCAGGGGCCGTCGCCGCCGGACTGCCGGGCCAGGACGTAGGTGACCGCGGAGAGCACCCCGCCGGCCAGCGTGAAGGCGACTGCGGCGCCGCCGATCGCCCACAGCGCGACCGCGAAGGTGGAGTGCACCACCTGGTCGTAGGTGGAGTCGAGGGCGAACACCGCGAGCACGCCGTACAGCAGCGACACGCACAGCGCGGGCAGCCACACCTGGTGGTCGCGCATCCGGTCGAAGGTGGCGCCGGGGCTGCGGTACATGCCGACCAGCAGCTGCCGCCAGGGCAGCCGGGGCCCGCCCGCGTGCGGCGCGGCCTGGCCGCCGGCCCGGTAGACGGCGACGTTGTCCGCCGCCCCGGGGGCGTAGCCGCCCGGCTCGGGGCCGTCCGGGTGGTGGCCGTAGCCGTAGCCGTCCTGCCCCGCCGGGTGGCCCGGGTGGCCGCCGTACCCGTCGTCGTAGCCCTGGCCGTCGTAGCCCTGGCTGTCGTAGCCCCGGCCGTAGCCGTCGTCGTACGGGTACGGCTGCTCACCGTAGGGCTGGTCGCCGTAGGGCTGCTCGCCGAGCGCGAAGGCCCTGGTGTGGCCGGGGCCGGTCGCCGGGGCCGGTGGGCCCGGGGTGCGGGGCGGTGAAGTACTCGGGGGCGCCGGTGGGCGCGCCGGGGTACGGGTCGCCCTGGGGGGTGCCCGGTGCGGGTGCCGTCCAGCGCTGCCGGGGATCGGCGCCCCGTCCGTCGTCGTGTCGATTGCCAGCCACGCCTCGACGGTACCCGCAACGGCTGACCCACCGTCGGGTGATCATGGCGGTGGGGCCGGATTGCAGCCGTCCTGTGACGGTGCGCCCGGATTCGGCCCGACGTGTTCCGGCGGAGTCCGAGCGGGAGGGCTCAGCCGGTGACGCCGGCGCCGGGCGCGTGCACCGCGGCGGCGTTGCTGAGGCCGGCCTCGCAGCCGCCGGGGCCCGCCGACAGCCGGACGGCGCCGACCGGGAGCCGGGTGCCGCAGGCGATCCGCAGGCCGGACGGGAGCTCGTTCTCGGCCTCCAGGACGGCGCCGTCGCCGATCACCACGCCGTCCAGCGAGCAGCGCTCACCGACCTCGGCGTAGGCGCCGACGATGGAGTCCCGGACGTACGCGCCGGCCTCGATCCGGGCGCCGGGCAGCACCACGCTGCCCTCGACGATGGCGCCGGCGGCGACCCGGGCGCCCTCGGAGACCACGGTGCCGGAGCTGAGCACGGCGGCCGGGTCGACGTGCGAGCCGGGCAGCAGCAGCGCCTCGCCGGTGGGGCCGGGGACGGCCGGGGAGTCGACCTTGCCGAGCACCAGGTCGGCCGAGCCGCGGACGAAGGCCCCGGGGGTGCCCAGGTCCAGCCAGTAGGAGGTGTCGACGACGCCGCGCAGCAGCGCGCCGGTGGCGAGCAGTTCGGGGAAGGTCTCGCGCTCGACCGAGACCTCGCGGCCGGTCGGGATGCGGTCGATCACCGAGCGGGTGAAGACGTAGCAGCCCGCGTTGATCTGGTCGGTGACGATCTGCTCGGGGGTCTCGGGCTTCTCCAGGAAGGCGAGCACCCGGCCGTCCGGGTCGGTCGGGACGAGGCCGAAGGCGCGCGGATCGGCCACCCGGGTGAGGTGCAGGGTGACGTCGGCGCCGGAGGCGCTGTGCCCGTCGCGCAGGGCGGCGATGTCCAGGCCGGAGAGGATGTCGCCGTTGAAGACCAGCACCGGCTCGTCGGGGCCGCAGGTGAGGCCGGTGGCGGCGTTGCGGATCGCGCCGCCGGTGCCCAGCGGCTCCTCCTCGGTGAGGTAGACCAGTTCGATGCCGTAGGGGCTGCCGTCCTGGAAGTGGTCGACGAAGACCTCGGCGAGGTAGGAGGTGGCGAGCACCACGCGGGTGACGCCGGCGGCGGCGGCCCGGGCGAGCTGGTGCGCGATGAACGGGACGCCCGCCACGGGCAGCATCGGTTTCGGCGTATGGGTGGTCAACGGACGGAGGCGGGTGCCCTTGCCTCCGACCAGCATGATCGCCTGGGTCATGGTGCTGTCTCCCGTGGTCGAATTCCGGCGGCCCGGCACGACAGGGTCCGGTGCGCTCGCTCGGTGAACTGGCCGGGGCGGCGTGCCATGGCCTCCGACGGAACCGGTCCTTCCCGCGGTTCCGTCGCACACTCTATTTGCTCGAACATCGCCTGAGTGCCACCACCCCGGTCGATCGTGCGTGCGGATCGGCGCTCCGGGGCCGGGCCGCGGCCCCGGTGCCGTACTCCGGTCCGGACGCGGCCGGACCCCGGGGCCGCGACGGGCGCCCGGGGTCCGGGTGGTGCGGGGGTGCAGGTGGTGCAGGTGGTGCGGGGGTGTCAGGCCTCGACCGGCTCCGCCTCGGCGGCGGGGGCGGCCTTGACCGACTCCAGCAGCAGCTGGGCGACGTCGACGACCTTGAGGTGCTCCTTGGCCGCGCCCTCGTTCTTCTTGCCGTTGACCGAGTCGGAGAGCATCACCAGGCAGAACGGGCAGGCGGTGGAGACGATGTCCGGGTTCAGCGACAGCGCCTCGTCCACCCGCTCGGTGTTGATCCGCTTGCCGATCCGCTCCTCCATCCACATCCGGGCGCCGCCGGCGCCGCAGCAGAAGCCGCGCTCCTTGTGGCGGTGCATCTCCTCGTTGCGCAGGCCGGGCACCCGGCCGATGATCTCGCGCGGCGGGGTGTAGACCTTGTTGTGCCGGCCGAGGTAGCACGGGTCGTGGTAGGTGATCAGGCCCTCCACCGGGTTCACCGGCAGCAGCTTGCCCTCGTCGATCAGGTGCTGGAGCAGCTGGGTGTGGTGGATGACCTCGAAGTGGCCGCCGAGCTGCGGGTACTCGTTGGCGATGGTGTTGAAGCAGTGCGGGCAGGTGGCGACGATCCGCTTGGTGGGGGCGTCCTCCAGCGCGGCGTTCAGGGTCTCGACGTTCTGCGCGCCGAGCATCTGGAACAGGAACTCGTTGCCGAGGCGGCGCGGGGAGTCACCGGTGCAGGTCTCCTCCTTGCCGAGGATGGCGAACTTCACGCCCGCGGTGTGCAGCAGTTCGGCGAACGCCTTGGTGGTCTTCTTGGCCCGGTCCTCCAGGGCGCCGGCGCAGCCGACCCAGTAGAGGTACTCGACCTCGGCGGGGTCGATGTCCTCGCCGATCACCGGCACCTCGATGCCGGTCTCCTTCTTCAGCTCCTTGACCCAGTCCAGCCGGGCCTTGGTGGCCAGGCCCCACGGGTTGCCCTTGTTCTCCAGGTTCTTGAGCATCGTCCCGGCCTCGGTCGGGAAGCTGCTCTCGATCATCACCTGGTAGCGGCGCATGTCGACGATGTGGTCGATGTGCTCGATGTCGACCGGGCACTGCTCGACGCAGGCGCCGCAGGTGGTGCAGGACCACAGGACGTCCGGGTCGATGACGCCGTTCTCCTCGGCGGTGCCGATCAGCGGGCGCTCGGCCTCGGCCAGGGCGGCGGCGGGGACGCCGGCGAGCTGCTCGGCGGTGGCCTGCTCCTCGCCCTCCATGGACTTGCCGCCGCCGGCCAGCAGGTAGGGCGCCTTGGCGAAGGCGTGCTCGCGCAGGCTCATGATCAGCAGCTTGGGCGAGAGCGGCTTGCCGGTGTTCCAGGCCGGGCACTGCGACTGGCAGCGGCCGCACTCGGTGCAGGTGGAGAAGTCGAGGATGCCCTTCCAGGAGAAGTGCTCGACCTGGGAGACGCCGAACACGGCGTCGTCGGCCGGGTCCTCGAAGTCGATCGGGGCGCCGCCGCTGGTCATCGGGCGCAGCGCGCCGAGCGCGGTGCCGCCGTCGTCCTCGCGCTTGAAGTAGATGTTGAAGAAGGCCAGGAAGCGGTGCCAGGCGACGCCCATCGAGGGGTTGACGCCGATGGTGATCGCCCAGGCGAAGGAGATGCAGATCTTCAGCATCGCGAACAGGTAGACCAGGTTGACCAGGGTGCCGTGCGCGGTGCCGTGGAAGGCGGCGGCGATCGGGTACGAGACCAGGTAGGCCGGGTCGTAGGAGTCGACGCCCTCCAGGGCGCCCTCCAGGCCGCGCAGCATCATGATGCACAGGCCGATGCCGAGGATCGTGTACTCGACGTAGAACGCCTGCCAGGCGATCGAGCCGGCGAACCGGGACTTGCGGCCGGCCCGGGAGGGCAGGCTGAGCAGGCGGATCACCATCAGGGTGAGGATGCCCAGGGTGGTGAGGGTGCCGATCAGCTCGACGAAGATGTTCCACGGCAGCCAGTGGCCGATGACCGGGAGCACGAACTCGGCGTCGAAGAGCTGCCCGAAGGCGTTCACCAGGGTGAGCACCAGCGAGAAGAACCCGACGGCGACGAACCAGTGGGCGACGCCGACGACGCCCCAGCGGTTCATCCGGGTGTGGCCGAGGAACTCCTTGGCCACGGTGGCGACCCGCTGCGCGGGCTGCCCGAATCGGGTGCCGTCGGCGGAGCCGGTGCGCACCACCTTGTAGATGTACAGCGCCGCACGGGCGGCGAGCGCGGTGCCGATCACGAATGTGACCAGCGAGATGACGATCGCTGCTAGCTGCATCGGCTCTCCGTCTCCAGCGGCTCTGGTCCGAGTCTTCCCTTGGGTCCCCCCGCAGATTGTACTGGTCGGTAACTTGCAGGGTCGACGCGCCGGACATTACCGCGCGTTAACACTCCGCCAGAAGATGTTCAAGGTATGGCGGCAGTCACTAAGCCCAGACTCACCCGTCCGGAGCAGCCGCCGGACCCCTCGCGACATAAGCGCTCAGTAAAGTTGAGCGACACGGACTCAAAGCTGTTGACGCCGCCCGATCGGTCGTGCATCCTTGAGTCCGTACTGCTCAACTTCTCCTCGGAGGTATTCACGATGGCACGCGCGGTCGGCATCGACCTCGGTACGACGAACTCCGTCGTCAGTGTTCTTGAGGGCGGTGAGCCCACGGTCATCACCAACGCCGAGGGCGCTCGGACCACGCCGTCCGTCGTCGCCTTCGCCAAGAACGGCGAGGTGCTCGTCGGCGAGGTCGCCAAGCGGCAGGCGGTCACCAACGTCGACCGCACCATCCGCTCGGTGAAGCGCCACATGGGCACCGACTGGAAGATCGGCATCGACGGCAAGGACTTCACGCCGCAGCAGATCTCCGCCTTCGTCCTGCAGAAGCTCAAGCGGGACGCCGAGGCCTACCTGGGCGAGACGGTCACCGACGCCGTCATCACCGTCCCGGCCTACTTCAACGACTCCGAGCGCCAGGCCACCAAGGAGGCCGGCGAGATCGCGGGCCTGAACGTCCTGCGCATCGTCAACGAGCCGACCGCGGCCGCCCTGGCCTACGGCCTGGACAAGGACGACCAGACCATCCTGGTCTTCGACCTCGGCGGCGGCACCTTCGACGTCTCGCTGCTGGAGATCGGCGACGGCGTGGTCGAGGTCAAGGCCACCAACGGCGACAACCACCTCGGCGGCGACGACTGGGACCAGCGGGTCGTCGACCACCTGGTGAAGGTCTTCCACTCCGGCCACGGCGTCGACCTGTCCAAGGACAAGATGGCCGTCCAGCGCCTGCGCGAGGCCGCCGAGAAGGCCAAGATCGAGCTGTCCTCGTCCTCCGAGACCTCGATCAACCTGCCCTACATCACGGCCTCCGCCGAGGGCCCGCTGCACCTGGACGAGAAGCTCACCCGCTCGCAGTTCCAGCAGCTCACCTCGGACCTGCTGGACCGCTGCAAGGTCCCGTTCCACAACGTGATCAAGGACGCCGGCATCCAGCTGTCCGAGATCGACCACGTGGTCCTGGTCGGCGGCTCGACCCGCATGCCGGCCGTCGCCGAGCTCGTCAAGGAGCTGACCGGCGGCAAGGACGCCAACAAGGGCGTCAACCCGGACGAGGTCGTCGCCATCGGCGCCTCCCTGCAGGCCGGTGTCCTCAAGGGCGAGGTCAAGGACGTCCTGCTGCTCGACGTCACCCCGCTGTCCCTCGGCATCGAGACCAAGGGCGGCATCATGACCAAGCTGATCGAGCGCAACACCACGATCCCGACCAAGCGCTCCGAGATCTTCACCACCGCCGAGGACAACCAGCCCTCCGTGCAGATCCAGGTCTACCAGGGCGAGCGCGAGATCGCGGCGTACAACAAGAAGCTCGGCATGTTCGAGCTGACCGGCCTGCCGCCGGCCCCGCGCGGCCTGCCGCAGATCGAGGTCACCTTCGACATCGACGCAAACGGCATCATGCACGTGGCCGCGAAGGACCTCGGCACCGGCAAGGAGCAGAAGATGACCGTCACCGGCGGCTCCTCGCTGCCGAAGGACGAGGTCAACCGCATGCGCGAGGAGGCCGAGCGCTACGCGGAGGAGGACACCAAGCGCCGCGAGGCCGTCGAGACCCGCAACCAGGGCGAGCAGCTCGTCTACTCGACCGAGAAGTTCATCGCGGACAACGCGGACAAGCTCCCGGCGGACGTCAAGACCGAGGTCGAGACCGCCATCGGCGAGCTCAAGGAGACCCTCAAGGGCGAGGACGTCGCGGCCATCCGCACCGCCACCGAGAAGGTCTCCACCACCGCCCAGAAGCTCGGCGCGGCGCTGTACGCGCAGGCCGACGGCGCGGGCGCGGCGGCCGGCGCGGCCGGGGCCGGCGAGGCGGGCGCCAAGGAGGACGACGTGGTCGACGCCGAGATCGTCGACGACGAGAAGCCCAAGGGCGGTGCGGCATGACGGAGAAGCCGCAGGGCGAGCAGCCCGGCGACGACTCCGCCGCCGAGGAGGCCGTGCTCAAGGCAGCCGAGGAGGCCGTCGCGGGTGCGGGTGCCGACGAACTGGCCGCCGCCAAGCGCGAGGCCGGCGAGCGCACCGCCGACCTGCAGCGGCTCCAGGCCGAGTACCAGAACTACCGCAAGCGGGTCGAGCGCGACCGGGCCACCGTCCGGGAGATCGCGGTCTCCAGCATCCTGGAGTCGCTGGTCCCGGTGCTGGACGACATCGGCCGGGCCCGCGAGCACGGCGAGGTGACGGGCGGCTTCAAGTCGGTCGCCGAGTCGCTGGAGACGGTCGTCGCCAAGCTCGGGCTGCAGCAGTTCGGCAAGGAGGGCGAGCCCTTCGACCCGACCATCCACGAGGCGCTGATGCACAGCTACTCGTCGGACGTGACGGAGGACACCTGCGTGCAGATCCTCCAGCCCGGGTACCGGATCGGCGAGCGGATCATCCGCCCGGCGATGGTCGCGGTCGCGGAGCCCCAGCCGGGCACCCAGACCACCGGCGAGCCGGACGGCGACCAGGCTGACGGCCCGTCCGACAGCTGAGTAGAGTCCCCGTGCGCTGCGGAGTCGTACGTCGTCCAGTACGACGGCCGGCTCCGCAGCGCCGTATCACGGCACCGCACCGCGCGGTGCCGGCAGGCAACAGAACTTCGGGATTCCGGGAGGTGGCGGTCAAAGGCCATGAGCGCTAAGGACTACGTGGAGAAGGACTACTACAAGGTCCTCGGCGTGCCCAAGGACGCCACCGCCGCAGAGATCAAGAAGACGTACCGCAAGCTGGCCCGCGAGTTCCACCCGGACGCGAACAAGGGCGACGCCAAGGCCGAGGAGCGCTTCAAGGACATCTCCGAGGCGTACGACGTGCTCTCCGACGAGAAGCGCCGCAAGGAGTACGACGAGGCCCGCTCGCTGTTCGCGGGCGGCGGCTTCCGGCCCGGCGGGGCGGGCGCGGCCGGGGGCTTCGACTTCGGCGACCTCTTCAACGGCGGGAGCGGCTCGGGCGGCGGCGGGATCGGCGACGTGTTCGGCGGCCTGTTCAACCGCGGCGGTCGGCAGACCGCCCAGCCGCGCCGCGGGGCCGACGTCGAGACCGAGGTCACGCTGAACTTCGAGGAGGCCGTGGACGGCGCGACGGTGCCGCTGCGGATGACCTCCCAGGCCGCCTGCCGCGCCTGCGCCGGGACGGGCGCCAAGGCCGGCACCACCCCGCGGGTCTGCCCGACCTGCGTCGGCGCGGGCACCGTCAGCCGGGGCCAGGGCGCCTTCGCGCTCTCCGAGCCCTGCCGGGACTGCAAGGGCCGCGGCATGATCGTCGACGACCCGTGCACCGTCTGCCACGGCAGCGGCCGGGCCTCCTCGGCCCGCACCATGCAGGTGCGCATCCCGGCCGGGGTGCAGGACGGCCAGCGAATCCGGCTCAAGGGCAAGGGCGCCCAGGGCGAGCGCGGTGGCCAGCCCGGAGACCTGTACGTCACGGTGCACGTCGACCCGCACCCGGTGTTCGGGCGCAAGGGCGACAACCTCACGGTGACCGTGCCGGTGAGCTTCCCCGAAGCCGCGCTGGGCGGCACCATCGAGGTGCCGACCCTGAACGGTCCGGCCGTGAAGCTCAAGCTGCCGCCCGGCAGCGCCAACGGCCTGACCATGCGGGCCCGGGGCAAGGGCGCCACCCGCAAGGACGGCACCCGCGGCGACCTGCTGGTCACCGTGGAGGTCTCGGTGCCCAAGCACGTCGACGGAGACGCGCTGACCGCACTGGAGCAGTACCGCGAGGCCACCGCCTCGGACGACCCGCGAGCCGCCCTGTTCAAGGCGGCGGAGGGAGCGTGAGACCCCGATGAGTCCCCATCCCGACAGCAGCCGCGACGGCACCGGCCGGATCGGCCCCGGCCCCGGCCTGGGCGAGGGCCTGCCCGGCGGCGGCCGCCCCCGCGCCGCCGCCCCGCCGTACGTGCTCACCGAGGACACCCCGGTCTACGTCATCTCGGTGGCCGCCGAACTCTCCGGGCTGCACCCGCAGACCCTCCGCCAGTACGACCGCCTCGGCCTGGTCAGCCCCGACCGCACCGCCGGCCGCGGCCGCCGCTACTCCGCCCGGGACATCCAGCAGCTGCGCGAGGTCCAGCGGCTCTCCCAGGACGAGGGCATCAACCTGGCCGGCATCAAGCGGATCATCGAGCTGGAGAACCAGGTCGCCGCCCTGCAGTCGCGCGTCAGCGAACTGGTCGACGCCCTGGAGAGCGCCGCCGCCACCCTCCAGCAGCGCGAGGCCGCCGTGCACGCCTCCTACCGCCGCGACCTGGTCCCCTACCAGCAGGTCCAGCAGTCCAGCGCGCTGGTGGTCTGGCGGCCCAAGCGCTGAGCGCCCGGCACCGAGCCGCCGACACCCCTCCCGTTCGGGGGGTGCCGGCGGCTTCCGCGTCCTGTCAGAGTTCTTTTCCGGAGCGCCGCCCGCCTGTCCGCAGTCCGGTAATCCGAGGGGGATCGGGAGACCTTCGCTCTATGATGCGGGCCGGAGGGCACGCGCCGGATCCACCAAAGGCCCCAGCTCAGGCAAGGAGTCATGGACATGAGCACTGAGCGGAGGAACCCCGCCGCAGCCCCTGGCCTTTCCCCCGAGGCCCGGGCCCTCTACACCCGGGCCGTGCAGAGCGGCGGGAAGCTGACCGGGCGCCACGCCCTCCCCGCCGACCGGGACGACCCCGCGCTGCACGAACTGCTGGACGTCGGGCTCCTGCAGCCCGAGGTGGGCCCGGCCGGGACGTACGCGGTGAAGGACCCCCAGCAGCTGGCCGAGGCATTGTCACTGGGCTTCCAGCTGGAAGCCACCAGAATCCTGCACCGCTCGATGGCGACCACCCAGGCCCTGCAAGAACTCCACCAGGAGTACCTGGCCTACATCGCGCACCCCGAATCCGGCGGCGCCATCGAATACGTCCAGGGCCGGGGGAACATCAACGAAAACCTGGCGGCGATCATGGCCAGTGCGTCGAATGAAATGCTCACGGCACAACCCGGCGGGGGCCGCGGCGAGGACGCCCTGAAGATAGCGATCGCCCGCGATATGGAATTCGTGGAACGCGGCGGGACGATCAGGACCATCTACCAGCCGAGCGCCCGCTATTCGAACCCGACGATCAGCTACGTCCAGGCGGTGACCCAAGAAGGTTGCCAGGTGAGAACACTGGACGAGGCCTTCGCCAAGCTGATCGTGATCGACCGGAAGGTCGCCGTGATAACCGTCGGCGACGAGCAGAACCGGGACCGCGCGGCCTTCGTCCGGGACGACGCCGTCATCGACTACATCGTGGGCGTCTTCCACAGCCAGTGGGAACGCGCCATCCCCTTCACCGGCGGCCACGAAATACCGCCGCAGGTGGTGTCCAGCATGCGCAAGCAAATCATCCGCATGATGCTGGAGGGCATCGCGCACCGCACGATCGCCCGGCGCATCGGCCTCAGCGAGCGCACCCTCGCCCGCCACATCGCCGAAATGCGCGAGGAGTACGGGGTGGAGACGCTCTTCCAGCTCGGGTGGAAGATCGCACAGGCCGAGGGGCCGACGGGCTGAGCTCGGCGGCCCCTCGACGCCGGGGCCTACCAGTGGCTGTCCATGTCCGCCACGAGGGCCTTCTGCACCACAGTGGTCTCGGAGGCGCTCCAGTAGGAGTCCGCGCTCGCCGGGCCGGCTCCGAGAAACACAGTGATGCCCAGCAGAACAGCCGCGATCAGGATACGACGGACCTTCAGCACAACATCACTCCTTTCGGGACAAATCCATCGCGAGCATCGCCCGCTCGAACGATGGTCGCACCAATTTCCGACATATGATTCCCCATCAACCGCCCTCACGTCACCCCACCCCCCTCATCATGCCGAGGATCGGCCGCTGAAATGTGCATGTCGGCGCGCACGAAGGGGGGCCGCGGGCCGAGGTGTCATCTATCCGCCAGGCAGCCAGATGCCACCGTGCGCCAGTGGACTCGTTGACACCCGGCGATGGACGATCAGCTAGTCGTAACCGCAGTAGCACAATCCAGCGCGTCCACCGCACCGGCCGCCGAACCCGGAGCGCGGCAATCTCCGGGTCCTCAACCGCCGTTCCGACGGACAGGGGGCATCGGACCCGACGGCCGAATCACCACACCCGGAGTCGACATGAGTGAGCACCACCTGCAACACCGCGCCGAGGGGCGCCGCGCACGCGTGTTCCTGGCCGCGCCGCTGATGCGGCTGACCGGCCCGGCGGACAGTGTGGTGACGCTGGCCAGCCGGACCAGGCTGACCACGCTGCGCAGCACGCTGCTGGACAGCGGGGCCGCGGTGTACAGCGCGCACCACAGCGACGCGTGGACGGTGGCCGGACGGGCGCCGGAGCAGCGGGTGCCGTCGGACTTCCGGGCGATGCAGAGCGCGGACCTGGTCTTCGCGTACGTGGGCGCCCCGCTGTCGGCCGGGGTGAGCCTGGAGCTCGGGTGGGCGTCGGCGCTGCGCAAGCCGATCGTGCTGCTGGTGGACGAGGCGATCACGCACAACCCGTTGATCGCCACCATCGAGCAGGTCTCGCCGGTGCTGCCGCTGGTCTTCGACGACACCTGGTCGCAGGAGGCGCTGCACCACACCGTGGAGACCGCGCTGGACTGGGCCGGGATGGCGCTGTCGCTGCGCGGCGGCTTCTGGACCGCGCCCGGCGACCAGTTCCCGCGGCCGCGCCGCGAGCACACCGGCCCGTACGGCTTCTGGTCCCCGGAGATCGCCACCGGCTGACGGCCCGCCCGCCCCGCGCCACCGGCCCGCCCGCCCGTCCGCTCCCCCGGTCACCCGGCTCCCCGCATCTGCCAGCCCAGCTGGAAGAGGGTCTCCGCGCCGTGGAGTTCGCGCAGCCGGGAGATGTGCGCGGCGACGGTCCGCTCGCCGAGGCCCAGCCGGGAGGCGACGGCCTTCTGGGTCAGGCCCCGGGCGAGCAGCCGGCCCACCTGCTCGTGGACCGGCACCGCGCTCTCGTCCGCGCCCCCGTGCTCGGCGGAGCGCCACTGGACCCGCTCGGCCCGCTCCCAGTCCCGCTCGAAGGCGGCGACCAGGAACGCGACCACCGCCGGGTCCTCGATGAAGGCGGCACTGGAGTCGTCGGCCGACGCCGGGACGACGGCGATCCGGCGGTCGAAGACCAGCAGCCTGCTGAACGGTTCGCTCAAGGTGCGGAACCGGCCGCCCCAGCCGGTCACCCTCTCCGCCCAGCGCACCGTCGGCCCGTCCAGCAGCGCGGTCGGCTCGTGGACGGTGCGGACGGCCGCCCCGCGCTCCAGGAAGCGGCGGGTGCGCTCCGGCGACCGGTCCAGCAGGGGGGTCGACCCGGTCCCGCCGGGGTGCAGGGACAGTTCCTCCTCGCGCGCCTCGTCCGCCAGCCGCCGGACGCGCTGCCGGATCTGCTCGGTCCGCTCGACGTGCTGCACCACGCTGGAGCGGTCGGCCCGGCGCGGGGTCGCGTCGTAGGCCTGGGTGAGGTCCTCCAGCAGCGCGGGCAGCTCCTCCGCGCGCAGCAGCATCCGGGTGCCCTCGGCGCGCAGTCGGGCGCTGATCCGGTCGCCGACCGCCCGCGGGTCGGCCGCCGTCAGCACCTGCGCGGCGGCGTCGTGCACCAGCAGCCCAAGCTCCAGCAGCCGCAGCACCCCGGCCGGGTCCTGCTCGACCGCCTCCCGGAACGCCACCCGCCCGCCCTGGTCCAGGACCTGCTGGTAGAGCCGCTGCTCCGCCTCGCTCGGCAGGGCGACCGGGTTCGCCTCGCTCACGGGTCCCGCTCCTTCTCAGCCGTCCGCGCGGGGCGCTGCCCCCGGCGGCGCGGCGGGTCGTCCGGACGCCCCGCGCAGCTGCCAGCCCAGCTGGAACAGGGTCTCCGCATCGTAGAACTCCCGCAGCCGGGCGATGTGCCCGGCCACCGTCCGCTCCGAGAGCCCCAGCCGGGAGGCGATCGCCCGCTGGGTCAGGCCCGCGGCTAGCAGGTCGGTGAGTTCGGGCGGCACGCCCGTCCCGCGCGGGCGGCCGGCGGCGGCGTGCCAGTCGACGGTCGCGGCGCGGGCCCAGTCGCGCTCGAAGCGCTCGACCAGCAGGGCGACCAGGACGGGGTCCTCGACGAAGGCGGCGCTGGAGTGGTCGGCGGCGGCCGGGATGACGGCCACCTTGCGGTCGAAGACCAGCAGCCGGGTGAACGGCTCGTCCAGGACCCGGATGCGTTCGCCGAGGTCGGTGACGTCGGCCGCGTAGGAGGCGGTGGGCGGGTCGGCGAGCGCGCCGGGCGCGTACAGGGTGCGCAGGGCGATGCCGGCGTCCAGGTGGGTCCGGGTGAGTTCGAGGGACTGCCGCAGGAACTGCCGCGGACGGGCGCCGCCGGGCTGGGCGGCCAGGATCTCCTCGCGCGTCTCGGACTCGACCTGGAGGATGCCGTGCCGGATCTGCTCCACGTCCCGGACGTGGTGCACCACGCTGGAGCGGTCGTCCCGGCCGAGCGCCGACTCGTAGGCCAGGCTGAGCGGTTCGAGCAGCGCGGGCGTCTCCTCGGCCCGCAGCAGCAGCCCGGCCCCCTCGGCCCGCATCCGGGCGCCGAGCCGGCCGACGGCGGTGCGCGGGCTGACGGCGGTCAGCGACTCGTCGACGGCGTGGTGCACCAGCAGTCCGAACTCGACCAGGCGGTGCACGGCGTCCGCGTCCAGCCGCGCCGCCTCGCGGAACATCATCCGGCCGCCCCGGGCGAGGACTTCGCGGTACAGGGCGCGTTCGGCGTCGCTCAGCAGGGGGTTCACCTCGTTCCCTCCCGCACCGGCCGGCCGGTGGCGGTGCGCGGGTCGACGGCGGTGGGCCGCTCGCTCCCATCGTGCTGGACCGGCGGCCCGGGGGCGAGCAGCCGCGCGGGGAGGGGGGCGGGTCCGGGCCGGGGCGGCGGGGTGTCAGGCACCTGGCTTCTCCCGCCGCATCAGCCAGCCGAGTTGGAAGAGCGTCTCGGCGCCGTGCAGGTCGCGCAGGCGGGAGATGTGGCCGGCGACGGTGCGCTCGGACAGGCCCAGCCGGGAGGCGATCGCCTTCTGGGTCAGGCCGGCGGCCAGCAGGCGGCCGACCTGGGCGGAGGCGGTCCGGGCGGGGTCGCTGTCCAGGAGGCTGTGCCAGGGGACGCGTTCGGCGCGGGCCCAGTCGCGTTCGAAGTTGGCGACGATCATGCCCACGGTGGCGGGGTCGGAGAGCACCGCGGCCCGGGAGAAGTCCTCGGCGGCGGGCACCACGGCGGTGGCCCGGTCGAAGACCAGGGTGCGCTGGAAGGGCTCGTCGAGCAGTCGGACCTCGCCGCCGGCCCTGGTGACGGTGGCGGCGTAGCGGATCACGGCGGGCTCGGTGAGCACGGTCGGCTGGTAGAGGGTGAGGATGCGGCAGCCGCGGCGCAGGACCGGCAGTTCCTGGCGCAGGGACAGTTCCAGGGCGGCGGGCAGCGGCTTCCCGGGCTGCGAGGTCAGGGCCTCCTCCCGGCAGGCGGAGCCGAGTTGGGCGATCCGCTGACGGATGTGCTCGCGTCCGGTGATCTGGAGGTCGGCGGGGACGGGTCCGGCCGGGCGGGGCACGCTGTCGTAGGCGGCGATCAGCGGTTCGAGGTCGGCGGCCAGGCGTTCGGCCCGGTTGAGCAGGCGGGTGGCCTCGGCGTTCATCTCGGTGCCGAGGGTGTCGGCCACGAAGCGGGGGTTGACGGCCAGGTAGGAGCCGTCGTGGCCGTCCAGCATCAGCAGGCCGGTGCGCAGCAGCCCGGCGAGGGCGGGCCGCTGCGGGGCGGGGAGGGCGTCGGCGGCGACCCGGCCGCCGGCTTCCAGGACGTCCAGGTAGAGGCGCCACGCCTGCGCGTCGATCGGCCCGCAGGCCGGAGCGGGGGCGGTGGCGGGGGTCGGGTCAGCCACGTCCGCCGCCGCCTCTCATCAGCCAGCCGAGCTGGAACAGGGTGCCGGCCCCGTACAGGTCGCGCAGGCGGGAGATGTGCCCGGCGACGGTGCGCTCGGACAGGCCCAGGCGGGTGGCGACGGCGCGCTGGGTGAGGCCCTGGGCGAGCAGGCGGCCGACCCGTTCGGTGATGGCGCGGGTCAGGGTGCGGCTGTCGAGGCCGTGCCAGTGGACCTGCTCGGCGCGGGCCCAGTCGCGTTCGAAGCCGGCCACCAGGTAGGCGATCGCGGCGGGGTCCTCGACGAACGCGGCGCGGCTGTGGTCCTCGGCGGCGGGGATCACGGCGATCCGCCGGTCGATGACGATCAGCCGGAGGAACGGCTCGTCCAGGACGCGGAGTTGGGCGCCGTGCTCGGTCATCGTGGTGGCGTGCCGGACGGCGCTGTCCTCGGTGAGCGCGACGGGCTGGTAGAGGGCGCGCAGGGTGGCGCCCCGGCTGAGCATCCGCCGGTCCTGGGTGTGGGCGAGTTCGAGGACGGCGGGCGGGCGCAGCCCGGGCTGGGCGCTGAGCAGTTCGAGGCGGCAGTCCGAGACCAGTTGGGCGATCCGCAGCCGGATGCCCTCCTGGCCGTCGATGTAGACGGCCTGCCTGGTCCGGTCGGCGGGCCGGGGGACGGCGTCGTAGGCGCGGGCGAGCGGGTCGAGCGCGGCGGGCAGCCGGCCGGCGTCGAGCAGCAGGCGGGTGGCGCGGGAGCGCAGGTCGGCGCCGAGGCGTTCGGCGACGGCCCGCGGGCTGACCGCGACGTAGCAGCCGTCGATCCGGTTGGGCAGCATCAGGCCGATCGCCACCAGCTGCTCCAGCAGGGCCTGTTGGCGCTCGGGGGTGAGGTCGGTGCCGAGCGGGGGCGGCGCGTCCAGCGGGATGCGGCCGCCGGCGGCGAGGACGGCCAGGTAGAGCCGGGTGGCGTCCTCCTCGGGCAGTCCGGCGTCCGGGTCGAACGGGGGCCGAAGGACAGGCCGCCGAGGGGGTGTTCGCCGGGGGGCGGGATGTCGGGGGACGGGCCGTCGAGGGAGGCGTCGCCGCAGGCCGGGTCGCCGAGGGACGGGCCGTCCGGCGTGCCGGGGACGCCGGGGGTCACGGGTGGGGCCGACGTCACGGGTGCGCCGGACCGGTCGGTGTCCGGATCGGACTTCGGGTGGTCCGCTGCCACGTCGAGCACTCCCTGCCGTGTTCCTCCGTTTGCGGATGATGATCCCAGAGGGCCGTCGGGCTCGACGGCGGGAGTCACCCCCGCGGGCCGGGCGCGCCCCCCGGGCCGGGTGCCGTCGGCACCCGGACCCCGGAGGACCCGCTCGTGTCACGCCAGCGTCATGGCGCTTCGGCGAGGCGGAGCAGCAACGCCTCGCCGACCCGGTCGGGCAGCCACCACCACACGTGGCGTCCCGGCCGGTGCTCTTCCCCCCGTTGCGCAGATGCGTACGCACCTGTCGCCCCCACGCGAAGAGCAAGTCGCCGACTCGGGCTGCGGCTGCCCCGGACGACTTGGCGTGTCTACACCCTCACAGCGGCGCGCACTCCGAACAAGTGCTCTCCGGCTGCAGGTTCCCGCAAGTGCAGGAACATGCAGCAAACGCCCCGGCCCGGTGCCCGGAATGGCGCTCTCCCCCTATTGCCCCCCTCTCCCGAACAGGCATTCGAAAAGGGGTGGAGAGAGGCCCTGACCGGGGGCGTCGCGGCCGGGCGGAATGTCACTGCCCGGAACGGGAATTCGGCAATCCTCCGCCGAACCCACCGATCCGGAATCCACTGCGTCGAATATCGGCCGGGCCCGAACGTCCCGCCCGGCCCGCCGCTCCGGCCGCCCGCGAGGACCCGGCGGGCCTCAGAGCAGGCGGGCCTCAGAGCAGGCGGCCCGCCCGCAGGCCGCCCGCGGTCCGCGCCAGCGCCACCGCCCAGGCCGCGAGCAGCAGCAGGTAGAGCCCGGCGGCGAGGGCGGTGAATCCGCCGAACCCGGTGTGCCGGGCCAGCGCGGTGGTGCCGGTGACCAGGGTGCCGACCGGGAAGGTGAAGGCCCACCAGGTCATCGCGAACGGCATCCCGGCCCGCAGGGCCCGCAGGTTCGCGGCGAGCGCCACCGCCAGCCAGAGCAGCGCGAACCCCGTCACCGTGACGCCGTACACCTCGGCCAGCGCGCGGGCCGCCGCCCCGGCGCCGGGGCCCGCGCCGGGCAGCGCGAGCGGCAGCGCGTCGGCGAACTGGTGGACGGCGGTGGTGGACTGGCCCAGCGGCCCGAGCACCAGGAACAGCGACGGGGTGAGCACCAGGGCGGGCAGCTTGCTGTGCAGCAGCCCGCCGAGGACCACCGGCAGCAGCGCCAGGGTGGCCAGCAGGCTGGCCCCGAACATCGCCACGCACCCGTACAGCAGCGCCTGCCGGGGCGCCCCCGCGGGCAGGTGCGGCACCAGCGCGGGGCCGAGCGCCGCGGACACCATCGGCGCGACCACCGGCAGCAGCCAGGTCGGGTTGGCCTCCAGCGCGGACAGCCGGTGCCGGGTGACCATCAGGTACGGCAGCCCGGCGGCCACCGCCAGCGCGTACGCGGTGCCCGCCGTCCACAGCAGCGCGTCCAGCGCGAGCGCGGCCGGCTCGCCGAGCACCGGGCCGCCGACGGTGAGCGCGCCGTAGCCGACGGCCAGCAGGGCCATCGGCGGGCAGCCGTAGAAGACGGCGGCGGACGGGTCCGCCAGCAGGGTGTGCCGGGCCTGCTCGCGGTGCCGGGTCAGGTGGACGGCGCGGCCGGCCAGCAGGGCGGCCAGCATCAGCAGCGAGAGCGTCCAGACCGCCTCGGCGAAGGCGGCGCGGCCGGGGACGTCCACCGGCAGCGCGGCGGCGGCGTTGCCGGTGATCGCGGTGCCCATCACGGCGGCGTACCAGTGGGGTCCGAGCCGGGACAGGTCGGGGGTGCGCAGGGTGGTGCGCGGCGCGAGGAGGGTTGCCATGCCTCCACCGTCCCCGCGCGGGCGGGACGGCGGTAGCGAGCCGCCCGCTATGAGGACATAGCCTGGGCCTATGGCCCTCTCCCCGCACGTCCCGGAACTCGGCGCCCTGGAGCTGCTGCTCGCCGTGGCCCGGCTGGGCAGCGTCGGGCGGGCCGCCGCCGAACTGGGCGTCAGCCAGCCCGCCGCCAGCGCCCGGATCAAGGGCATGGAACGGCAGATCGGGGTGCCGCTACTGGAGCGCTCGCCGCGCGGCTCCCGGCCCACCGAGGCGGGCCGGCTGGTGGTCGAGTGGGCCCGGCAGGTGGTCGAGGCCGCCCAGGCGCTGGACGCCGGGATCGACGCGCTGCGCGGCCGCCGGGACGCCCGGCTGCGGGTGGTGGCCAGCCTGACCGTCGCCGAGTACCTGATGCCGGGCTGGCTGCTGGCCCTGAACGAGGCCATCCCGGGCACCGCCGTCACGCTGCGCACCGCGAACTCGCACGACGTCGCCGCCCAGGTGCTGGCCGGCGAGGCCGACCTGGGCTTCGTCGAGGGCACCTCCACCCCGCCCGGCCTGTCCGGCGCGGTGGTGGCCGCCGACCGGCTGGTGGTGGTGGTCTCCCCGAGCACCGCTGGGCCCGCCGCCGCACCCCGGTCACCGGCGCCGAGCTGGCGGCCACCCCGCTGGTGCTGCGCGAGGTCGGCTCGGGCACCCGGGAGGTGCTGGAGGAGGCGCTGGCCCCGTACGGCGGCCCGGCCGCGCCCCGGCTGGAGCTGGCCTCCTCGACGGCGCTGAAGGCGGCCGCGATGACCGGCGCGGACCCGGTCTGCCTGAGCGAGCTGGCGGTGACCGAGGAGCTGGCCACCCGCCGGCTGGTCGCCGTGCCGCTGGCCGGACTGGAGCTGCAGCGCCCGCTGCGCGCGGTCTGGCCGGCCGGCCAGCGCCCGGCCGGGCCGGCCCGTGAGCTGCTGGGGCTGACCCGGGCGCCCGGACCGGGCCGGGCCGTCCGGAAGGGCTGAGCGGGGGGTCGGAAGGGCTGAGCGGGGCCGGAAGGGCTGAGCGGAGCGGCCGGACCGCCCGCCCGGACGGGCTGAGCGGAAACCCTTCGTAAAACCTGAGCGGAATACGCTCAACTTAGTGCATGCTGTACTCAGCAGACTCGTACCAGTCCCGAGACGAGAGGGGTATGCCCGCAGTGGACGCCAGTAAGTTCACCAGCAAGACGCAGGAGGCCCTGTCCTCCGCCATCCGGCAGGCCAGCGCCGCGGGGAACCCGGACGTCAAGCCGGTGCACGTCCTGCTGGCCCTGCTCGACCAGCCGGAGGGCCTGGCCCGCCCGCTGCTGGAGGCCGTCGGGGCGGACGCGGGGCGGATCGCCGCCGCCGCCCGCCAGCAGGCCGCCGCACTCCCGGCCGCCCAGGGCTCCACGGTCGCCGCGCCGAACCTCGCGCGCGACACCCTGGCCGTGCTGGAGGAGGCCGGTCGGCGCGCCACCGACCTGGACGACCAGTACGTCTCCACCGAGCACCTGCTGGTCGGCCTGGCCGCCGAGGGCGGGCAGGCCGCCGAGCCGCTCCGGCAGCAGGGCGCGACGGCGCAGGCGCTGCTGGCCGCGTTCAAGGAGGTCCGGGGCAGCGCCCGGGTCACCTCGCCGGACCCGGAGGGCACCTACAAGGCCCTGGAGAAGTACGGCTCCGACCTGACGCAGGCCGCGCGGGACGGCAAGCTCGACCCGGTGATCGGCCGCGACCAGGAGATCCGCCGGGTGGTGCAGGTGCTCTCCCGGCGGACCAAGAACAACCCGGTGCTGATCGGCGAGCCCGGCGTCGGCAAGACCGCGGTGGTCGAGGGCCTGGCCCAGCGGATCGTCGCGGGCGACGTGCCGGAGTCGCTGCGCGGCAAGCGCCTGGTCGCGCTCGACCTGGCGGCGATGGTCGCGGGCGCGAAGTTCCGCGGCGAGTTCGAGGAGCGGCTCAAGGCCGTCCTGAACGACATCAAGGCCTCCGACGGCCAGGTGATCACCTTCATCGACGAGCTGCACACCATGGTCGGCGCGGGCGCCGGCGGCGACTCCTCGATGGACGCGGGCAACATGCTCAAGCCGATGCTGGCCCGCGGCGAGCTGCGCATGGTCGGCGCCACCACGCTGGACGAGTACCGCGAGCGGATCGAGAAGGACCCGGCCCTGGAGCGCCGCTTCCAGCAGGTGATGGTCGGCGAGCCCAGCGTCGAGGACACCATCGCGATCCTGCGCGGCCTCAAGGGCCGCTACGAGGCGCACCACAAGGTGGAGATCACCGACGCCGCGCTGGTCGCCGCGGCGACGCTGTCCAACCGGTACATCACCGCCCGCTTCCTGCCCGACAAGGCGATCGACCTGGTGGACGAGGCCGCCTCCCGGCTGCGGATGGAGATCGACTCCTCCCCGGTGGAGATCGACGAGCTGCAGCGCGCGGTCGACCGGCTGCGGATGGAGGAGCTGGCGCTGGAGAAGGAGTCCGACCCGGCCTCGGTCGAGCGGCTCGGCCGGCTCCGGCGCGACCTCGCTGACAAGCAGGAGCAGCTGAGCACCCTCAACGCCCGCTGGGAGCAGGAGAAGAAGTCGCTCAACCGGGTCGGCGAGCTCAAGGAGCGCCTGGACGACCTGCGCGGCAGCCTGGACCGCGCCCAGCGCGACGGCGACTTCGAGCGCGCCTCCAAGCTGATGTACGCCGAGATCCCGGCCGCCGAGCGGGAGTTGACCGAGGCGCAGGACCGCGCGGCGGACGAGCCGAACACCAGCATGGTCAAGGAGCAGGTCGGCCCGGACGACGTGGCGGACGTGGTCGCGTCCTGGACGGGCATCCCGGCCGGCCGGCTGCTGGAGGGCGAGAGCGCCAAGCTGCTGCGGATGGAGGAGGAGCTGGGCCGCCGCCTGATCGGCCAGCACGAGGCCGTCCGCGCCGTCTCCGACGCGGTGCGCCGCACCCGCTCCGGCATCGCCGACCCGGACCGCCCGACCGGCTCGTTCCTCTTCCTCGGCCCGACCGGCGTCGGCAAGACCGAGCTGGCCAAGGCCCTGGCGGACTTCCTCTTCGACGACGAGCGCGCCATGGTCCGGATCGACATGAGCGAGTACGGCGAGAAGCACTCGGTCTCCCGCCTGGTCGGCGCCCCGCCCGGGTACGTCGGCTACGAGGAGGGCGGCCAGCTCACCGAGGCGGTCCGCCGCCGCCCGTACAGCGTGGTCCTGCTGGACGAGGTGGAGAAGGCCCACCCCGAGGTGTTCGACGTGCTGCTCCAGGTGCTGGACGACGGCCGCCTCACCGACGGCCAGGGCCGCACGGTGGACTTCCGCAACGCGATCCTGATCCTCACCTCCAACCTGGGCTCCCAGTACCTGGTCAACCCGGCCACGCCCGAGGAGCGCAAGAAGGAGCTGGTGCTGGAGACGGTGCGGCAGTCCTTCAAGCCGGAGTTCCTGAACCGGCTGGACGACATCGTGGTGTTCGACCCGCTGGGCACCGAGGAGCTCAGCCGGATCGTCGACCTCCAGGTCGCCGCGCTCGCCCGCCGGCTGCGCGAGCGCCGGCTCACCCTGGACGTCACCCCGGCCGCCCGGGACTGGCTCTCGCTCACCGGCTACGACCCGGCGTACGGCGCCCGGCCGCTGCGCCGGCTGGTGCAGTCCGCGATCGGCGACCAACTGGCCAAGGAGATCCTCTCCGGCCGGGTGCACGACGGCGAGACGGTGGTGGTCGACCACGACGGTTCCTCCGACCGGCTCAGCGTCGGTCCGCGCGCCTCGCTGGAGAAGTGACGCCCCGTCGGTGGGCGGGGCCCCGCCCGGGCCCCGCCCACCGGCCCGCACCGGCCGCGCCGCGGTCGGCGGGGACATGATCACGCGGCGGAGTGCACCCTGTGCCGCGGGCCCCGAATGAGGCAGGATGGAGACCAGGAGAGGCGGCCCCCCATCGGCAGCCGACCGTGCACCGTGAAAGGGACATCCCCGTGAGCATCGACCCGTCGTCCATCCCGTCCTTCGGCCTGCCGCAGCCGCCGCAGGGCGGCGGCCAGCCCGGTGGCGCTCCGGCCGGGCCGCCGCCGGTGATCGTCCCGAACCAGGACCTGGTCGCCCAGCTGCTCGACCAGATGCAGCTCAAGCACGTGGTGGACGAGGAGGGCGACCTCACCGCCCCCTGGGAGAACTTCCGCGTCTACTACATGTTCCGCGGCGACCACAAGGAGCTGTTCGCGGTCCGCGCGTTCTACGACCGCCCGTTCCCCCTGGAGCAGAAGCCCGAGATCCTCGCCCTGATCGACGAGTGGAACCGGGAGACCCTGTGGCCCAAGGTCTACACCCACACCCACGACGACGGCGTGGTCCGGCTGATCGGTGAGTCCCAGATGATCGTCGGCAACGGCGTCAACCTGGAGTACTTCGTCGGCACCACCGCCAACTGGACCCAGGCCGCGGTCGGCTTCGAGCAGTGGATGGTCGAGCAGCTCGGCGACCAGGCCAAGGACGCCGACGGCGACGCCGCCCCGAGGACGGCCCGGCCGACGAGGGCTGACCCCTCCCCGCAGCGCCCCGGACGGGCCCGCCACCCCCACCCGGGCGGCGGGCCCGTCCGCACGACCGCCCACCCCCGCCGCGGGCCCCTGGATGATGGGGCCCGACCACCGTCTGTGAGGAGCCACCGATGAGCACCAGGCCGCTGCTGAACCGCCGGCTGGCGGGCATGGGGACCACGATCTTCGCCGAGATGTCCGCGCTGGCCACCGCCACCGGCTCGATCAACCTCGGGCAGGGCTTCCCGGACACCGACGGGCCCGAGGAGGTCCGCGAGGCCGCCGTCCGGGCGCTGCGGGAGGGCCACGGCAACCAGTACCCGCCGGGGCCGGGCGTGCCCGAGCTGCGGCAGGCGGTCGCGGAGCACCAGGAGCGGTTCTACGGGCTGGCGTACGACCCGGACACCGAGGTGCTGGTGACCGCCGGGGCCACCGAGGCGATCGCCGCCGCCATGCTCGCGCTGCTGGAGCCCGGCGACGAGGTGATCGCCTTCGAGCCGTTCTACGACTCCTACGCCGCCTGCATCGCGATGGCGGGCGCCGTCCGCGTCCCGCTCACCCTGCGCGCCCCCGCCTTCCGGCCCGACCTGGACGAGCTGCGGGCGCTGATCACCCCGCGCACCCGGCTGCTGCTCGTCAACACCCCGCACAACCCGACCGGCACCGTGCTCACCCCCGAGGAACTGGCCGGGATCGCCGAACTCGCTCTCGAACACGACCTGTTGGTGGTCACCGACGAGGTCTACGAACACCTGGTCTTCGCCGGCGCCCACCACCCGCTGGCCGCCCTGCCCGGCATGCGCGACCGCACCGTGGCGATCTCCTCGGCCGGCAAGACCTTCTCCTTCACCGGCTGGAAGGTCGGCTGGGTGACCGGCGCGCCCGCCCTGGTCTCCGCCGTCCGCACCGCCAAGCAGTACCTCACCTACGTCTCGGCGGGCCCGTTCCAGTACGCCGTCGCCGAGGCCCTGCGGCTGCCCGACGGCTACTACGCGGACTTCCGCGCCGACCTGCACCGCAAGCGCGACCTGCTCGCCCGGGGGCTCGCCGCGGCCGGGTTCCGGGTCTTCGAGCCGCAGGGCACGTACTTCGTCACCACCGACATCACTCCGCTGGGCGAGAAGGACGGCATCGAGTTCTGCCGGGCCCTGCCCGAGCGCTGCGGGGTGGTCGCCATCCCGAACGCCGTCTTCTACGACGACGCCGAGGCCGGGCGCAGCCAGGTCCGGTTCGCCTTCTGCAAGCGGGTGGAGGTGCTCGAAGCGGCGGTCGAGAGGCTGTCCGGCCTGCGCGGGCGCTGAGGGCCGCGCCGGGCGGCACTCCGGTTCCGCCCGCGGCCGCCGGGGCCGCCCCGGCGGGCTCAGGCCGGGGCGAGGGGCATCGCGTCGAAGCCGTCGAAGAGGTACGCGTAGAGCTGCCCGAGGTAGGCCGTCAGTTCCCGCTCGTCCGGGAACGGGACGTAGGTCAGCGCGTACCACTGGCCGACCGTCAGCGGGCGGTTCCTGACCAGGTGCAGCAGGCCGGCCCGGATCACCTCCCGGTAGTCCGGCCACGCCGCGTCGAAGGTCTCGCGCAGTTCGCCGAGGTCGTCGACGGCCTCCACTCCCAGGGCTCCGGCGCAGAAGTGCACGAAGCGGCGGTCCACCCCCGGTACGTCCAGCCCCAGTTCGGCCAGGTCGACCTTGGTCGGGTCGATCCGCCCGCCGGGGTAGGGGTAGACCGTGGTGTTCCACAGGTCGTCCTCCTCCACCGGCCCGGCCGGGCCGGTGCCCGCGGCCGGGCGGTAGACGCCGTACAGCAGGCCGAGCGTCAGGAAGTCGGCGCGGACGTAGTTGATCTCCCCGTCGGGGCCGTAGGGCTCCTGCGGGTCGATGGCGAATGCCGTGGCCTTTCCCGCGCAGTTCAGGAAAGGACCGTAAACGGCCTCGAACGGCAGGATCGGGGAAAGGTCGCGGGTGGCCAGGGCCGTCGCGCGGAGCGCGTCCTCGGCCTGGACCAGTGATTCCTCGGAGTCGAAGCGGCTCGCCCACGGACCGGTGCGGGGCGGCAGCTCGTCACGGAGCGGCATGGGGACAGGACTCCTTCTTTCGGCCCGTCGGGGAGTCAGGGGGCCGGAGCGATCGGCGGTTCGGCGCGGTCACCGTAGAAATACGCGTGGACGTCCGCGAGGAATGCGTAGAGCTCGTCCTCCGACTGGAACGGGTACCGGGTGAGGCTCCACCACTCCTTGATCGACGCGGGCCGTCGTTCCAGGAGGTAGTCGAGGCTCGTGCGCAGCCGGGCCGCGTACGGGCTGCCGTCGCGCGCCGAATCGCGGTACACCGCGATGTCGTCGATCAGTTCCGGGTGGAAGGCGTTCCGGTAGAACTCGCGGAGCCGCTCGTCCTCGTGCCAGCCGGGAATCTCCCAAGCCGTCCAGCTCATCAGAATTCACCGCATTCCACTGGTGCCGCCACTTCGACCGCCGCCACTTTCGACGGGACAGAATATCATAGCCCTTGCCCCCGGTGCCGGTTGTGCTTGAATGCCGGTTCCGGGAACATCGTGTGGAGTTTGTGGCCGCCATTCCCGTCCGGCTCGTAGACCGCCTTGATCTTGGCGTCCTTGAAATTGACGTCCCTGTAGTTGATCGCCCCGTCGTGGGCGATCGGATTCTCCGGGTCGACGTAGTAGCCGCGGAATTTCCCGGTGTGCCCGCCCGGCCCCCACGCCTCGTGCGGGGAGAACTCGATGACCTGGCGGTCGGTGCGGGTGGGGTCGAGCCTGGAACGGGCGTAGTGGTCCGCGTAGACGAAGGACTCCTCGTCCCTGAAGGCCGTGGAGTAGCTGTCGCACTTGTGCTTGTGCGGGGCGCCGCGGTCGCCGTCGTAGTAGAGGTCGGGCGGGGACAGCCTGGTCCTGGCGTCCGGGCCGTGCAGCGGGTCGATCTTGTTGGTCGACTGGACGTAACCGGTCACCCTGTCCTTGGCCACGGTCTGCGCGTGGGCCGGGCCCTGCATGACGGGGGTGCCCAGGCGATCCTTGAGCTGCTGGTCCGTCACCTTCAGGTGGCGGCCCACGCCGTGGCCCTGGCCGTCGAGCTCGTCGACGCGCTCGCCGATCCGGCGGTGGTAGAGCCGGCGCAGCGGCTTCCTGCCCGGTACGGACTGGCCGGGTTCGAGCTTGACCTTCTCCTTGGAGAGCGAACCGCCCGCCTCCTTGAAGCCCTTCTGGACCGCCTTCTCGGCGTCGTCGAGGTTCTTCTTGGTGATCTCCAGGCCGCGGCCGATGGAGCGGTGGCCGCCGGCCATCGCCTTCGACATGTCGCTGATCATCGAGTCGATGACCGGGCGGACCGCCTTGTCCACGACCTGACCGAGCTTGCCGCGCCCGAGGACCCGGCCCCGGGTCCTGGCGTCCAGGTCGCGCGAGTGCCGCTCCACCTGGTTCGCGTGCTCGTGGGCCCGCTTCGCGGCCTGCGCGAGCGCGTCCGGATCGGCCCTGAATCCCCTGCTCACTTGCCGCCTCCCGCGCCGAGCGCCGCCTCGACCCCGTGGAACACCAGACCGGAGACCGCCTTCTCGATGGCCGCCTGGAAGGGCTCGACCGCCATCGAGACCAGCTGTCCGACGACGACGTCCTCGATCTCCTGGATGATCGCGTTGACGATCCGCTTGCCCGCCTCGACGATCGCCGCCTCCGCGGCGGCGGCGATCCCGAAGGTGGCGACCGCCGCCGCCGCTGCCGCCGCCATCTCGGCGGCCATCGCCACCAGCTGGGCGATCACCACGCCCTTGGCGACGATCACGGCCTCGGCGGCGGCCTCCAGGGCCGTCGCCAGTACGCCGCAGCAGTCGATCAGCACGGTCATGTGCCCGGCCGAGGCATGGCTCCAGCGGGTCAGCATGGCCTCGTAGCCCGCGCCCTCGTACGCGCCGCCGAGGTTCTTCAGCAGCACGTCCGTGTCGTCGTGGGACTCCGCCATCCCCTGGCCGAACTCCCGGACGTGCTGAGCCCATTCGCGCAGCTCGTCCTCGTCCACGTCAGGCCAGTTGAGCCCCATCAGGTCCATGATCCAGACGAGTTCCGACGGCAGGTCGATCGACAACGCCCAGCCCCCCGTTCGAACAGACGCTTGCCATGTTCGGTGCCGCCACCGTAGACGCACCTGCCTCCGGTTCGGTTCCGGCCCTCCCCGCCGTCCGGTGCGGGGGGCTCCCCGGGGCGGGTGGTGCGGGAAGTGCACGACCGGCGTGCACGGCTTGCGATACCGGCGCAGAAGCGCACGGTGGGCAGAGTACAACCCGGGACCGATCACACCCAGTCGGGCACGGGCCCCAGAACGGTGAATGAGTGCCAAACATGGGTAAATCCCTGACGGACCCGGAGAATTCGTGCTTCTCTGCTGCTGAATCTCCAGCCGGAATCCTTCCTTCCACGGTCGGCAGCGCCCCGGATCGGACAGTCTCGAACAGCCTCACGGATGAGGGCGGACTCCGGTCACAGGGGGCGCGCACGGAGCTGAAACGCGGAGCCGAGCATGCTCACCACCCTGCAGACCTCCTACACGGACACCCGCGCCGGCGACCTGGCCTGGCAGCTGGGCGGCGAACCGCTGCCCGCGCTGGCCGTCCGCGACCTCAGACTCGACGGCGCCTGCGGTGCCCCGGGCGGCCTCCGGGGCTCCCTCCAGCTGCGGCTGCTGGGCGCCTCGCACCAGGTGGTGCTGGCGGCCGGCCCGGGCGACTGCCTGGAGACGGTGGCCTGCCTGCCGGGCCGCCGCACCCCGCTGCCGGCCCGGGTCGCGGAGCAGGTGGCCGGCTGGGAGTACGAGTTCGCCGCCCGGATCGAGGAGCTGCCGCCGTACGTGTTCGAGGCCCGCGCCCAGGAGCTGCTGGCCCTGGTCGAGGGGCACCCGCGGGCGCTGGCGGGCGTCTTTCCCGGCGATCCGAGCGCGTTCACCGCGCTCGTCGCGCACTGCGAGGACCGCCGGGTGCACTGGCGGACGTGGCACGCCTACCCGCAGGAGGGCCGGCTGGTGTGCACCCGCTCCTCGCTCTCGCTGCCCGGCGACGGCCCGCTCGCGGCGGCGGGAGCGGTGGCGGGAGCAGCGGTGGGGACGACGGCGGGAACCACGGCGGGTGCGCCGGCGGGAGCGGCGGCGGGAGCGGCGCAGGTCGGCTGGTGACCTGGCGTCAATCCGGCACCCCGCCCTGTCCCCCGGATGGGTGCAGCCATTCACCCGGGCTCTCGCCTAGCGTTCATTCATGATCAACCACCCGGTCGGACGACCCGCGCAGCCGGGTCCGGACGCCACCTCGCCGCCGACCCCGACCCCGCCCGCGGCCGATCCCCGGCCCGCCGTCCCCGCGCCACGGGCCCCGGGGGCGCGGTCCGGGCCGGCGGCGCCATACGGCCGGCGCTGGCCCCCCGCCCGGCCCGGGTCCTGGTGCTGCTGGCCGCGTTCGTCTGCGCGGCCTGCGGCCTGGTGTACGAACTCGAACTGGTCGCCCTCGGCGGCTACCTGCTGGGCGACTCGGTCACCCAGACCTCCGTGGTGCTGTCGGTGATGGTGTTCGCGATGGGCGTCGGCTCGCTGCTCGCCAAGGGCCTCACCCGCCGCCCGGCCACCTCCTTCGCCCTGGTCGAGTACGCGCTCTCCCTGGTCGGCGGCCTGTCCGCGCTCGCCCTGTACTGCGGCTGGGCCTGGCTGCACCAGCCGCGCGCCACCCTGGTGGCGCTGATCGCCACCACCGTGCTGATCGGCCTGCTGATCGGCGCGGAGATCCCGCTGCTGATGACGCTGATCCAGCGGATCCGGCAGGAGCACGCCGGCCGCGCCGTCGCCGACCTGTTCGCCGCCGACTACGTGGGCGCGCTGATCGGCGGCCTGGCCTTCCCGTTCGTCCTGCTGCCCGCGCTCGGCCAGGTCGCCGGGGCGCTGCTGACCGGCGCGGTGAACGCGGTGGCGGGCGCCGCCGTGGTGCTCTGGCTGTTCCGCGCCGAGCCCGCCCCGCGCACCCGGCTGCTGCTGTGGACCGGCTGCGGCCTGGTGCTCGCCCTGCTCGCGCTGGCCGCCGCCTGCACCGGGGCGATCGAGCGCGCCGCCCGGCACGCGCTGTACGGCGGCCCGATCCGGTTCGCCGCCCAGAGCCGCTACCAGGAGATCGTGCTGACCGGCGGCGCGGACGCCCCGCCCCGGGTGCCCGCGCAGCGCGCCGCGCCGCCGCTGGAGCTGTTCCTGGACGGCCGGCTGGCGGTCTGCGGCCCCGACGAGTACCGCGACCACGAGGCGCTGGTGCGCCCCGCGCTGGCCGCCGGACCGAGCGGCCGGGTGCTGGTGCTGGGCGGCGACGGCCTGGCGCTGCGCGAGGTGCTGCGGCACCCGGCGGTGCGCAGCGTGCTGGTGGTGGAGCGGGACGCCCAGCTGCCCGCGCTGGCCCGCCGGGACGCCGCGTTCGCCGCGCTCACCGAGCACTCCTTCGACGACCCGCGGGTGCGGCTGGTGCAGGCCGAGCCGATGGGCTGGCTGCGCGGGTCCGCCGAGCGGTTCGACGTGATCGTCTCGGACCTGGACGGCGAGGCCGCGGGCGGCAAGTACCGTTCCCTGGAGTTCTTCGGCCTGGCCGCCGGGCGGCTGGCCCCCGGGGGTCGGCTGGCGGTCCGCGGCGGGGCGCCGGACGCCCCGGCCGGCGGACTGTGGGCGGCCGAGTCCGGGCTGGCCGCGGCGGGCCTGTCGGCCGTCGCCTACCAGGCCGGCGCGCCGTCCGCCGAGGACTGCGGGGGGTCCGGCCCGGCGGCGGCCTTCCTGCTGGCCGCCCGGACCGCCCCCGCGCTGGGCCTGGCCCCGGACGCCCCGGCCCCGCGCTCGCTGACGGTGCCCGGGCTGCGGGCCGCCGAGGCCCGGCTGGCGGCCGGCCGCCCGTCCCCGCTGCCGCCGCCGCACACCCTGCTGGGGCCCTGAACCCGCCCGACCGGCCGGGGAGTTCGCCGCGCGCGCCGGGCGGCGGGGGCGGCCGGGGCCGGGGCG
This sequence comes from Kitasatospora fiedleri, assembly GCF_948472415.1. NCBI lineage: Bacteria > Bacillati > Actinomycetota > Actinomycetes > Kitasatosporales > Streptomycetaceae > Kitasatospora > Kitasatospora fiedleri. The sequence continues at coordinate 3,827,706 of NZ_OX419519.1, forward strand.
CGGTGCGTCCATTGGCAGGTTGGTCGGCCCGGCTTCGCGTGGAGGGCTCGGCACGGCGGCGGGCGGTCGGTAGGCTCGCCGGTATGGAGCATGAGGTTGTCGTCCCGCTGCCCGCCGAGGTGGTCCGGGAGGCGCTGCTGGACCGCGAGCTGGTGGCCCGCTGCGTGCCGGGGCTGAGCGCGGTCGCGTCGGCGTCCGCGCCCGCGGGGGCCGACAGCCGGCTCAGGATCAGGGTCGCCGGGTCCACCATCACCTTCGCCGGCCGACTGACCGTGGACGGCTGGCGGGACGGCGCGCTCGCCCTGCGGCTGAGCGGCGAGGAGATCCGCGGCGCGGCCCCGGCGGCCGCCGGGCTGCGGATCACCCTGGCCGAGCGCCCCGGCGAGACCGCGATCCGCTTCGCCACCGAGCTGACCGCCTCCGGGCGGCTGGCCGGTTTCGACGCCGAGGCGCTGGAGTCGACCGGCCGCCGGCTGATCGACCGGGCGGTGGCGGCGCTGGTCGCCGAGCTGTCCGAACCCGCCGAGCCGGACGGCGACGAGGCGGACGACGACCCGTCCGACGGCGCGACGGTGGTCTTCCTGGACGACCGCGAGCGCGGCCAGGACCTCGACGACGACCTCTCCGACCTGATCTCCTTCGACGACGCGGACGACCTGCCCGCCCCGGTGCCGGCCGCCTCCCGCCCCGAGCCCGGGTACGACCAGGAGGGCGCCCCGGTGCGGCGCAGCATCGTCGGCCGCTCCGCCGAGGAGGTCGACCACGCCCCGCCGCACGGCCGGTACGCGCCCGCCCCGCCGGCCCACAGCGCCCGGGCCCGGGCGGCCTCCCGCTGGGGCGGCGCCGAGCCGACGCTGCTGCCCGGCGCGGTCGGCGAGCGCAACGCGCTGCCGTGGATGATCGGCGGCGGGGTCGCGCTGATCGGCGGCGCGGTGGTGCTGGTCCGGGCCCTGCGGCGGCGCTGAGCGCCCCGGTGGGCACCCACTAAGCTGGCTGTCCATGAGCAACGACCGCGACGCCCTGCTGGCGCAGATCAAGGACAAGGCCGTCGTGCACGGCAAGGTCACCCTCTCCTCCGGCCGGGAGGCCGACTACTACGTCGACCTGCGCCGGATCACGCTGGACGCCGAGGCGGCGCCGCTGGTCGGCACGGTGATGCTGGACGCGGCGGCGGACCTGGAGTTCGACGCGGTGGGCGGCCTGACCCTGGGCGCCGACCCGGTGGCCGCGGCGATGCTGCACGCGGCGGCGGCCCGCGGCCGCAAGCTGGACGCGTTCGTGGTCCGCAAGGCGGGCAAGGCGCACGGCCTGCAGCGCCGGATCGAGGGCCCGGACGTGAAGGGCCGCCGGGTGCTGGCGGTGGAGGACACCTCGACCACCGGCGGCTCGGTGCTGACCGCCGTGGAGGCGCTCCGCGAGGCGGGCGCCGAGGTGGTCGGCGTCGCGGTGATCGTGGAGCGCGGCGCGGCCCCGGCGATCGCCGAGGCGGGCCTGCCGTACGTCACCGCGTACACCCTGGACGACCTGGGGCTGTGAGCCCCGTTCCGCGTTCCACGTGGAACAACGGCGAGGGCCCCGACCACCGGAAGGTGGTCGGGGCCCTCGCCGTTCGCCGGGGCGGTCGGTCGGCCGTGGCCTCCGCGGCCGGCCGGTCGTCGCCTTCGCAGGCCGGTCGGTCGGGCGGGCGGTCGGGCCGGTCGCCGGGCTCAGTGCTTGCGGTGGCGGCCGGTGGGCACCGGCTCGTGCTCCGGCGCGACGGCGCCCGCGGCCGCGGCGGCCTTCTTCTTCTTCCGCTCGCGGATCACCTCGACGAAGATCGGCGAGACCGAGATCAGGATGATCAGCGCCATCGCCGGCAGCAGGTACTTGTCGATCACCGGGGCGAGCTGGTCGCCGGTGAAGTAGCCGATCAGCAGCATGGTCTCGGTCCACAGCACCGCGCCCACGACGTTCCAGACGAAGAAGGTCTTCGCGGGCATCTGCAGGGTGCCGGCGACCGGGTTGAGGAAGGTCCGCACGATCGGGATGAAGCGGGCCATCACCACGGCCTTGGCCGGGCCGAACTTCTCGAAGTACTCCTCCGCCTTCTCCACGTACTCGGGGCGCAGGATCTTCGAGTTCGGCTTGTCGAACATGCGCGGGCCGACCTTCCGGCCCAGCAGGTGCCCGAGCTGGGCGCCGACGACGGCGCAGATCGGCGCACCGACCAGCAGCAGGGCGATGTTCATCTGGGCGCCTTCGCCGAGCACCTTGTCGGCGGCGCTGGAGGCGGCGACACCGGCCAGGATGAGCAGCGAGTCACCGGGGAAGAAGAACCCGACCAGCAGGCCGGTCTCGGCGAAGATGATCGCCAGGATCCCGATGGCGCCGACGGAGGCGACGAGCGATTTGGCGTCAAGGACGTTGACGGCGAGCTGGATGTGTTCCACGCGCGCAGGATAGCCCGTACCGCTTTGCGAAGCCTTAACCGGCGGCCTCCGGAGCGGGGCGCGGGGGCGTCCGCCCGGTCGGCCGTCCCAAGTGGCGGGCCGCTGGGTGTGTCCCCGGGGGGAGTCTGGGAAGATGGCCGAGGTGTCCGGCCCGCGGTCGAGCTGCCACCCTCATCGCTCGTACCGCATCGATGTCGTGAACCACAGGCGTATCGAGCCTTCGGACAGCGTCGTCCGATCGCCCCACACCGACAGGAGCGGATTCGCATGCCCATCGCAACTCCCGAGGCCTACAACGAGATGCTCGACCGGGCCAAGGCGGGCAAGTTCGCCTACCCGGCCATCAACGTCACCTCGACGCAGACCCTGCACGCCGCCCTGCGCGGCTTCGCCGAGGCCGAGAGCGACGGCATCATCCAGATCTCCACGGGTGGTGCGGAGTTCCTGGGCGGCCAGTACAACAAGGACATGGTGACCGGCGCGGTCGCGCTGGCCGAGTTCGCGCACATCGTCGCGGCCAAGTACGACATCACCGTGGCGCTGCACACCGACCACTGCCCGAAGGACAAGCTGGACGGCTACGTCCGCCCGCTGATCGCGATCTCCGCCGAGCGGGTGGCCCGCGGCGACAACCCGCTGTTCCAGTCGCACATGTGGGACGGCTCGGCCGAGACCCTGGCCGACAACCTGGCCATCGGCCAGGAGCTGCTGGCCCAGGCCGCCGCCGCCAGGATCATCCTGGAGGTCGAGATCACCCCGACCGGCGGCGAGGAGGACGGCGTCTCGCACGAGATCAACGACGAGCTGTACACCACCGTCTCCGACGCGGTGCGCACCGCCGAGGCGCTCGGCCTGGGCGAGAAGGGCCGCTACCTGCTGGCCGCCTCGTTCGGCAACGTGCACGGCGTCTACAAGCCGGGCAACGTGGTGCTGCGTCCGGAGCTGCTCGCCGACCTGCAGGCCGAGATCGGCAAGCAGTACGGCAAGCAGGACCCGTTCGACTTCGTCTTCCACGGCGGCTCCGGCTCCACCGAGCAGGAGATCCTGACCGCGCTGGAGAACGGCGTCGTCAAGATGAACCTCGACACCGACACCCAGTACGCCTTCACCCGCCCCGTCGTGGACCACGTGTTCCGCAACTACGACGGCGTGCTGAAGGTCGACGGCGAGGTCGGCCGGAAGAACACCTACGACCCGCGCACCTGGGGCAAGCTGGCCGAGGCCGGCATGGCCCACCGCGTCACCGAGGCCGCGCAGCAGCTGCGCTCGGCCGGCAAGCGCATGAAGTAAGGCGACCGGGCGCCCGCGCGTCCGGGCGTCCGCCGTCGGAGCCCCCGCCCCGTCCCCGTCCGCGGGGGGGAGCGGGGGCTCCGCCGTTCCGGTCCGGTCCGCCCCGGTCACCCGGCCGGGTCCGGATGGCAGACTGGCACACCATGGAGATGCACAAGAACCTGCTCGACGGCCCCGAGCCGACCCTCCTGCCCGAGGAGGAGCAGCCCTACCGGATGCTCGCCGAGGAGTCGGCCTCGCCGACCCAGGTCGCCGCCGAGTACCCGGCGTTCTGCCTGGCCTGGGCGATGCTCGCGGACGACGCCTTCGCGGCCGGCCGGACGGTGGAGTCCTACGCCTACGCCCGCACCGGCTACCACCGCGGCCTCGACGCCCTGCGCCGCAACGGCTGGCACGGCCACGGCCCCGTCCCGTGGGAGCACCGCGGCAACCGCGGCTTCCTGCGCTGCCTGGCGGCGCTCGCCCGGGCGGCCGGAGCGATCAAGGAGACCGAGGAGGAGGCCCGCTGCTGGCAGTTCCTGAAGGACAGCAGCGCCGAGGCGTACACCGTGCTCAAGCAGGAGCACTAGACGCCCGCACGCCGTCCCGGACGGGCCGTCCCCACCGCGGGGGCGGCCCGTTCCCGTCCGGGGACCGACGGGCCGGTACGCGCCGGTACGCGCCGGGGAGGGTGCGGGAGCGCCGGGCACCGCCGTGGCCGGTCACGGCCGGATCGGGGCGGGGCGGGAACCAAGCGACGCCATACCGCGTATGTAGACGGTACGGCACGGGTGTGCGAACGCACCGCCCGCGCCGCCCCGTCGTCGCCCCGAGGGAACCGCCAGATGCGCGCAGCCCACCGAACGCCACGCCGCCGCGCCCGCCGCCGACCGGCCCTCGCCCTGGGCTGCGCCACGGCCCTGGCCGTCCTGGGCACGGCCGGGTACGCCGCCCTGCGGCTGGACTTCCGGCAGCACCCCGCCGACACCGCGACCACCCAGGCCCGGGCCGTCCCGCCGCTGGCCGCGTCCCCCGCCTCCCCCGCGCCGTCGGCTCCCCCACCCGCCGCCGACCCGCCCCCGACCGACCCGCCACCGACCGACCCGCCACCGACCGACCCGTCCCCGACCGGCGCGCCACCGGGGATCGTCGTCCACGGCGGCGGCGTCTTCACCACGGCCACCGCCACCAGCGGCCGGGTCGGCACCGGAGCGACCCTGCGCCGCTACCGGGTGGAGGTCGAGGACGGCATCGGCATCGACCCGGACGCCGCCGCGGCCACCGTCCAGGCCATCCTGTCCGACCCGCGCGGCTGGACCGCCGACCGGCGCGACAGCTTCCAGCTGGTCTCCTCCGGCAGCTACGACTTCACCGTGAAGATCGCCTCCCCCGACACCGCGGACGCGGTCTGCGCGACCGGCGGCCTCGACACCCGGGGCGAGGTGAACTGCGACGTCGGCAAGCAGGTGGTGGTCAACTCCAAGCGCTGGCTGACCGGTTCGCCGCAGTTCGACGGCGCCCTGGACGACTACCGGGCGCTGATCGTCAACCACGAGGTCGGCCACCGGATCGGCCACGGCCACCAGACCTGCCCCGGCCCGGGCAAGCCCGCCCCCGCGATGATGCAGCAGATCTACGGCCTCAAGGGCTGCGTCGCCAACGCCTGGCCGTACGACGCCCGGGGCACCTACCTCGACGGCCCGTCCGCTCCCTGAACCCCGGCACCCCGCAGTGCCCGCGGGCGGCTCACTAAGCTGGCGGCAGGAGGCCCGCCGGACCCCGTCGGCCCCCGCGACCCGATCGACCGGAGCACCATGACCACCGACCTCGCCCAGCGCCTGCTCGACCGCTTCGGACCGGACGGCCTGCACCGCCCCGACCCCGCCGCGCTCGCCGCCACCGCCGTCCCCGCCGGGGCGGCGGCGCTGCTCTCCGGCGCCGGCCTGCCGCTGCGGGTCGGGCCGTACTTCACCGCCGACCCCGACCGTCCGCTCCGGCTCGCCGACTGGGCCCGCGCGGCCGGGCTGTCCGCGGACGGGCGGCCCGAGGCGGACTGGGCGCGGCTGGGCAGCGACCGCGGCGCCGAGCTGTGCGTGGACGGCGAGGGCCGGGTCCGGGCGGTGTACCTGGCCTTCCGGGGGCCGTCCGTCCCGGTCGACACCGGCCTCGGCGCGTTCCTCGACAACCTGTGCACGCTGGAGGAGAACCTGCGGGCGCTGGCCGGGGCCGAGCGGCCGGACGAGGTCTTCCGGCTGTTCTCGGCGGCGGAGGGCCGGATGCGCGGCACCGACCTGCGCGCCTTCGAGAGCGACGAGCAGTGGTGGCCCCGGGTGCTGGAGGACGTCCGGCACACCCGGGGCGTGCCCGGCTCCGCGGCGTTCACGGTGCGCGGGCCGGACGGCGAGCCGCGGGTCGTCACCGCCCACGGCTCGCTCGCCCGGCACGCCGAGGAGGAGCTGTGGGAGCGGCTGGCCGCGGCCGGGGTCGACCCGCGGGACGTGGTCGAGGTCTACACCGAGCTGCAGTCCTGCGTGCTGCCCGGCCACTACTGCGCGCTGTGGATGGCCCGGACGTTCCCGAACGCCGAGTTCACCCACAGCCACGACTACGGCGACACGGGGGCCGAACGCGAGGCGGGCGTCCGGGAGTTGGCCGCCGCGCTGGCCGAGGGCTGAGCCCTCAGCCGAGCACCGGCAGGTAGCCGCTGAGGTCGCTGCGCTCGCCGCCGGCGGTGAGCGCGGTGTCGACGGCGTCGGCCCAGGCGATCCGGCCGGTGGCGAGCCGGACCCAGGTCAGCGGGTCGGTCTCCACCACGTTCGGCGGGGTGCCCCGGGTGTGCCGGGGGCCCTCGACGGCCTGCACCACCGCGTACGGCGGGATGCGCAACTCGACGGCTCCGCCCGGTACCTGGACGGCGAAGGCGTCGGCGAGCAGCCGGGCCGCGGAGGCCAGCGCGAAGCGGTCGTGCGGGAAGGGGTCGAGGCCGAGGGCGGCGGCCAGGTCGTCGCCGTGCACCACGGTCTCGACCAGCCGGGTGACCAGGAAGTCGGCCAGGGCCATCGGCCCGAACCGCATCGGGATGACCAGGTCGGGCCGCCGCCCGTCCGCGCTGTCCAGGGCCTTCCACAACTCGCCGATCTGCCGGTCGAGTTCGCCGGACACCTGGGCGGCGTCGCCGGAGAACTGCTCGGCCACCAGCTCGACGGCGGTGGCGTTGACGGCGGTGGCCGCGGTCCTGGTCCGGGACGCCCAGTGCAGCGGGGTGATCGGGGCCTGCGGCGGCAGCGGGTCGTGCAGGTGCAGCGGCACCCAGCTGACCACCATGCCGAGGTGGGCGACGAGTTCGCGCACCCGCCACTCCCCCAGCCGGGTGGGCCGGGCGAGCTGCCCGTCGTCCAGGGCGCGGACGGCAGCGGAGATCGCGTCGAGCTGCCCGGTGAGCGCGGCACGCACCTTCACCGGGTCGTAGGTTCGGGTCTTCACGGTGGGCATGCCCCGCAGCGTACAAAACGCCGCGGGGCGGCCGGCCCGGCAGTACCGGACCGGCCGCCCCGCGGGGTTGACGCACCGTCAGGCGAGCAGCGCCTCGATGACGCCGGTGTGGGCGTCGCGCAGCTCGGCCAGGGTGACGGTGAACTGGCCCTGGACCTCCAGCGCCTCGCCGTCGACCACGCCGATCCGGGCGGCGGGCAGGCCGCGGGCGCCGCACATGTCGTTGAACCGGAGCTCCTCGCTGCGCGGGACGGCCACCACGGCACGCCCGGCGGACTCGGAGAACAGGAACACGAACGGGTCGACGCCCTCGGGGACGACGACGCGGGCGCCGTTGCCGCCCTTGAGGCAGCTCTCCACCAGGGCCTGCGCGAGACCGCCGTCGGAGAGGTCGTGCGCGGCGTCGACCATGCCGTCGCGGGAGGCGGCGATCAGGATCTCGCCGAGCAGCCGCTCGCGCTCCAGGTCGACCTTGGGCGGCAGGCCGCCGAGGTGGCCGTGCACGACCTGCGACCAGGCGGAGCCGCCCAGTTCGTCGGCGGTGTCGCCGAGCAGGTAGAGCAGCTGGCCCTCCTCGGCGAAGCCGACCGGGGTGCGCCGGGTGACGTCGTCGATGACGCCGAGCACCGCGACCACCGGGGTCGGGTGGATGGCGACGTCGCCGGTCTGGTTGTACAGCGAGACGTTGCCGCCGGTGACGGGGGTGCCGAGCACCTGGCAGGCGTCGGCCAGGCCGCGGGTGGCCTCGGCGAACTGCCACATCACGTCCGGGTCCTCGGGGGAGCCGAAGTTGAGGCAGTCGGAGACCGCGAGCGGCTTGGCGCCGCCGGCCGCGACGTTGCGGTACGCCTCGGCGAGGGCCAGCTGGGCACCGGTGTACGGGTCCAGCTTGGCGTAGCGGCCGTTGCCGTCGGTGGCGACCGAGACGCCGAGGTTGGTCTCCTCGTCGATCCGGATCATGCCGGAGTCCTCGGGGGTGGCGAGCACCGTGTTGCCCAGCACGTAACGGTCGTACTGGTCGGTGATCCACGCCTTGGACGCCTGGTTCGGCGAGCCGGCGACCTTGAGCAGCGCGTCCTTCAGCCCGGCGCCGTCGGTCGGGCGGGCCAGGCGCTCGGCGGTCGGGGCGTCGGCCTGGAGCGCGTCCTGCCAGGACGGGCGGGCGAACGGGCGGTGGTAGGTCGGGCCCTCGTGGGCGACGGTGCGCGGCGGCACGTCGACCACCAGCTCACCGTGCCAGAAGATCTCCAGCCGCTCGCCGTCGGTCACCTCGCCGATGACGGTGGCGATGACGTCCCACTTCTCGCAGATCTCCAGGAAGCGGTCGACCTTGCCGGGCTCGACGATCGCGCACATGCGCTCCTGCGACTCGCTCATGAGGATCTCCTCCGGCGAGAGCGTGTGGTCGCGCAGCGGCACGGTGTCCAGCTCGATCCGCATGCCGCCGGTGCCGGCCGAGGCCAGCTCCGAGGTGGCGCAGGACAGGCCGGCACCGCCGAGGTCCTGGATGCCCGCGACCAGGTCCTCCTTGAAGATCTCCAGGGTGCACTCGATGAGCAGCTTCTCCTGGAACGGGTCGCCGACCTGGACGGCGGGGCGCTTGGCCGGGCCGGTCGCGTCGAAGGTCTCCGAGGCGAGCACCGAGACGCCGCCGATGCCGTCGCCGCCGGTGCGGGCGCCGTACAGGATGACCTTGTTGCCGGGGCCGGACGCCTGCGCGAGGTGGATGTCCTCGTGCTTCATGACGCCCACGCAGAGCGCGTTGACCAGCGGGTTGCCCTGGTAGCAGGAGTCGAAGACGACCTCGCCGCCGATGTTCGGCAGGCCCAGGCAGTTGCCGTAGCCGCCGATGCCCGCGACGATCCCGGGCAGCACCCGGCGGGTGTCCGGGTGGTCGGCCGCGCCGAAGCGCAGCGGGTCCATCACGGCGACCGGGCGGGCGCCCATCGCCAGGATGTCGCGCACGATGCCGCCGATGCCGGTGGCCGCGCCCTGGTAGGGCTCGATGTACGACGGGTGGTTGTGCGACTCGACCTTGAAGGTGACCGCGTAGCCCTGGCCGACGTCCACGACGCCGGCGTTCTCGCCGATGCCGACCAGCATCGCGTCGTTCTCCGGGGCCTTCTCGCCGAACTGCTTGAGGTGGACCTTGGAGCTCTTGTACGAGCAGTGCTCCGACCACATCACCGAGTACATGGCGAGTTCGGCACCGGTCGGGCGGCGGCCCAGGATCTCCCGGATTCGCGCGTACTCGTCCTGCTTGAGGCCGAGTTCGGCCCAGGGCTGGTCCGCGTCCGGGGTCTGTTCGGCGTTCTTTACCGTGTCGAGGCTCATCAGGCGTTCACCAGCTGCTTCAGGACGGAAGTGAAGAAGCCCAGGCCCTCGGTGGTCGGGCCGGTGAGCGGCTCCACGGCGTGCTCCGGGTGCGGCATCAGGCCGACGACATTGCCGGCCGCGTTGGTGATGCCGGCGATGTCGCGGTACGAACCGTTCGGGTTGACGTCCAGGTAACGGGCCACGATCCGGCCCTCCGCCTCCAGTTCGTCGAGGACGTGCCCGTCGGCGACGAACCGGCCCTCGCCGTTCTTCAGCGGAACGACGATTTCCTGGCCGGCCGAGTAATCCCGGGTCCAGGCGGTGTCGGCGTTCTCGATGCGGAGCTTCTGGTCGCGGCAGATGAAGTGCAGCGAGTCGTTCCGGGTGAGCGCGCCGGGCAGCAGGTGCGATTCGCACAGCACCTGGAAGCCGTTGCAGATACCGAGGACCGGCATTCCGAGCTTCGCCTGCTCGATGACGGTGTCCATCACCGGCGAGAAGCGGGAGATGGCACCGCAGCGCAGATAGTCGCCGTAGGAGAATCCGCCGGGCAGGACGACGGCGTCGACCTGGTGGAGATCCTTGTCACGGTGCCAGAGGGCGACCGGCTCGGCGCCGGCCAGCCGGACCGCGCGCTGGGCGTCGCGGTCGTCGAGGGAGCCGGGGAAAGTGACGACGCCGATACGGGTGGTCACTTGGCGTCCCCGTCCTCGATCCGGACGGTGAAGTCCTCGATCACGGTGTTGGCGAGGAAGGTCTCGGCGGCCTCGCGGATGCGGGCGAGCGCGGCGTCGTCGACCGGCCCCTCCAGCTCCAACTCGAAACGCTTGCCCTGGCGGACGTCGGCGATCCCGGCGAACCCGAGACGCGGCAGTGCACGCTGCACCGCCTGGCCCTGGGGGTCGAGGATCTCCGGCTTGAGCATGACGTCGACTACGACGCGTGCCACTGGCACTCCCGGTGGTGATTGCGTGAAGGCGGGGGAACTCCAGACTACCTGGGCTGCGGGGCCCTCTTGCGGGCCACCAGCGGCAACGCGCGTAGACCAACACCCCTTACGCCCCAAGGGCAACCGGCCCCGGGCGGCTCCGGCGCGCACCCGATTTCGCCGGTTTAATCCCGTCTCCGGCGGGCGGGTATCCGCTCCGGAGGGAAGCACGTGAATATCCAGAAAAAAGGAATCCCCAACTCTACGATTTCACCGGCCTTCGGGTGCAGAATAGGGCGACCGGCAGCCGAACGCGCCGCATCTCGGCGCGGGCTCCCCTGCCCGCCGGCGGATGCCGCGATCCCGGCCCAGCGGACCGGCGGGGCATCCGAGACCCCCGACGGCCGAATTGCCCGAGAGGATTGACACCCATGGCTCAGCGTGTAGTCGTCACGCTCTCCGACGATCTGGACGGCGGCACCGCCGCGGAAACCGTTCACTTCGGCGTGGACGGGAAGTCGTACGAGATCGACCTGTCCGCCGACAACGCGGAAAAGCTGCGTGAGGCCCTCGCCCCGTTCGTCGCCGCCGGTCGCCGGCAGAGCCGGAGCGGAAAGTCCTTCCGCCGCACCGCGCTCACCCCGGACCCGGCCGCCGTGCGCGCCTGGGCCCAGTCGAACGGGCACGAGCTGCCCGCCCGCGGCCGCATCCCGAAGCACGTCTACGAGGCGTTCGCCGAGAGCAACTGACCGTCGCCACGGGCCCGTTCCGGGCCCGCCGGCCTTCCCCGGCCGCACCGCCGGGGAAGGGTGGGGCGAGCAGGCCGATTGATGTTGTAGAGTATTTCTCGTCGCCGCAACCGGGGGAACCCGAGCGGGGCGGCCGGTGCCCAGGCACCGTGCGGACGTGGCTCAGTTGGTAGAGCATCACCTTGCCAAGGTGAGGGTCGCGAGTTCGAATCTCGTCGTCCGCTCGCAGTCAGCGTGAACAGACTGGTGCAGTAACGTGCGGTACAACTCCATATCCTGCGGACGTGGCTCAGTTGGTAGAGCATCACCTTGCCAAGGTGAGGGTCGCGAGTTCGAATCTCGTCGTCCGCTCCGGTTCCGAAGGCCCCCCTCCACCGAGGGGGGCCTTCGGCGTTCCCAGCCCGCTCCCGCTCCCGCTCCCGTCCCCGTCCCCGTCCCCGTCCCCGTCCCCGTCCCCGTCCCCGCTCTCGCTCTCGCTCTCGCTCTCGCGGGCACCCTGACATTTGTCACCGCCGACCCGTGCGGACGCACCGGCGCGCGGTGACGGCCCGCACTACTGCCCGGCCCCGGCCGCCGGGAGGCTGGAGCCATGACCGACACCAGCCGTTCCCGCCCCGCCGTCGAGGCCCGCGGGCTGCACCGCCGCTACGGACCGTCCGGCCCGGCCGGGTTCGAGGCCGTCCGCGGCCTGGACCTCGACGTCGCCCCCGGCGAGCTGTTCGCCCTGCTGGGCACCAACGGCGCGGGCAAGACCTCCACCCTGGAGGTGCTGGAGGGCCTGGCCGCGCCCAGCGGCGGCGAGGTCCGGGTGCTCGGCCTGGACCCGCTGCGCGAGCGGGCCGCGCTGCGCCCGCGGATCGGCGTCATGCTCCAGGAGGGCGGCTTCCCCGGCGAACTGACCGTCGCCGAGACCGGCCGCTGCTGGGCCGGGCTGACCACCGGCGCCCGCGCCGTCGACGAGGCGCTCGACCTGGTCGGCCTGCTGCCCCGGCGCGCGGTGCGGGTCAAGCAGCTGTCCGGCGGCGAGCGCCGCCGACTGGACCTGGCGACGGCCCTGCTCGGCCGCCCCGAGGTGCTGTTCCTGGACGAGCCGTCCACCGGACTGGACCCGGAGGCCCGGGCCGCGGTGTGGCGGCTGATCCGTCAACTGCGGGCGGACGGCACCACGGTGGTGCTCACCACGCACTACCTGGAGGAGGCCGAGGAGCTCGCCGACCGGCTGGCGATCATGCACCACGGCCGGGTGGTCACCGGCGGCACGGTCGCCGAGGTGCTGGCCGCCCACCCGGCCCGGATCAGCTTCGAACTCCCCGAGCGCACCGGCCCGCACGCCTCGCTCGACCTGCCGGTCCTGCCCGGCGCGCGGCCGGAACTCGACGGCCGCCGGGTGCTGCTGCGCACCCCCGACCTCCAGGGCACCCTGACCGAGCTGCTCGGCTGGGCCGCCCGCCACCGGGTCGAGCTGGCCCGGCTGGACGCCCGCAGCGCCTCGCTGGAGGAGGCGTTCCTCGCCGTCGCCGCGTCCGGCGGCCCCGCCCCCGCCGCTGCCCCCGCCCGCCCCGAGACCGCCGGACGTGCCGCATGACCACCGCCGCCCCCACTCCCGCCGTCCCCGCCGGGCGCACCGGCCCCACCGGTCCCACCGGCCCCGCCGCCGCCCGCCGCTCCCCCGCTGCCCGGCTGCTCGCCCTCGGCCGGGCCGAGGTCACCCTGCTGAGCCGCAACCGCACCGCCCTGTTCATGGCCCTGGTGCTGCCGCTGGTCCTGGTCGGTTCGCTCCGCTCGGCGCTGCGGGCCGCCGCCGAGCGCACCGGCGGGCTGGACGTGAACGCCAACCTGGTGACCAGCTCGATGGGCGTCGTCCTGCTGATCGTCGTCTACTGCAACCTGACCACCGCGTACACCGCCCGCCGCACCGACCTGGTGCTGAAGCGGCTGCGCACCGGCGAGGCCGCCGACGCCGAGATCCTGCTCGGCACCGCGCTCCCCTCGATCGGGCTGGCCCTGCTCCAGTGCCTGCTGCTGGCCGTCGGCGGCGCGGCCGCGCTGCACCTGCGCGCCCCCGCGAACCCGCCGCTGGTGCTGCTCGGACTGGTCCTGTCCGCGACCCTGCTGACCGCCCTGGCGGCGCTGTCCAGCGCGGTGACCAGGAGCGTGGAGACGGCCGGTGTCACCACCCTGCCGCTGCTGCTGGTGGCGCAGCTCGGCTCCGGTCTGCTGATCCCGCTGGAGTCGCTGCCGGACGGGCTGGCGGACGCCTGCCGCCTGCTGCCGACCACCCCGGCCCTGCAACTGGTCCGGACCGGCTGGTTCGGCACCGACGGCACCGGCCCGTCCGAGGGCTTCCTCGGCAGCTGGGGCCCGGCCGCGCCGCCGCTGCTGCTCTCCCTGGTCTGGGCCGCCGCCGCGGTCTGGGCGGCCGGCCGCTGGTTCCGCTGGGAGCCGCGCCGCTAGATTCTCCGGAGCCGTCGAGAAACGAGGAACCGAGCCGTGCGGGTCAGCCGACCACGACCGGTCCGCCGCTGGCGGGCCCTGTCCAAGCCGCAGCGCACCGAGCTGTACATGCGCTGGTCGCTGTACGCGGTGGCGGTGCTGCAGGTGTTCGCGGTGTACGGCCTGCTGGGCAGCGCGTACGGGCAGCGGCGGGCCTCGGCCGTCGAGCTGCGGGTCGAGGTGCCGGGCACGCTGCTGGCGGCGGCGCTGAACGTGGTGCTGGTGCGCACCGGGCTGCCCGCCTACCTGGGCCGCCGCCCGCACCCGTACGGCTGGGCGGCGGTGTCGGGCGCGGTGTCGGCGGCGCTGTCGGCGGCGACCCTGCTGCTCGGGCCGCGCCCGCTGGACGGGGCGGAGACGTCCACGCCGGTGGCGGTCGTGACGATGACCTTCTGGATCGCCACCGCGGTCCTGGCCCTGCCGGTGCTCCGGGCGGTGGCGGCGGCGGTGGCCGGCCTGGCCGCGGTGGCGGTGGCGCTGCTGGCGGCGGGCGAGCCCGCCGGGTTCGTGCTGGGCGTGCTGCTCGGCTGCCTGATCGGCTCGGCGACGGCCGGGGCCACCGCCCGCGGCTCGGCGTGGACCGCGAAGGTGGTCTGGGAGCTGGACGGGGCCCGGGAGACCCAGGCCCGGCTGGCGGTCGCCGAGGAGCGGCTGCGCTTCTCCCGGGACCTGCACGACGTACTGGGCCGCAACCTGGCCACCATCGCGCTGAAGAGCGAGCTGGCGGTGCAGCTGGCCCGCCGTCAGCGCCCGGAGGCGGTGGACCAGATGACCGAGGTGCAGCGGATCGCGCAGGACTCGCAGCGCGAGGTCCGCGAGGTGGTGCGCGGCTACCGCACCGTCGAGCTGCACACCGAACTGGCCGGCGCCGCCTCGGTGCTGCGGGCGGCGAACGTCGACTGCCGCACCGAGCTGTCCGGCGCGGACCGCCTGCCCGCCGGGGCGCAGTCGGTGCTGGGCTGGGTGGTGCGGGAGGCGGCGACCAACGTGCTGCGGCACTCGGAGGCCGCGAACTGCCGCTTCCGGCTGCGGGTCTCCGGCGGGACGGCGCTGCTGGAGGTGGAGAACGACGGCGTGCCGGCCGTCCCGCCGCCGCGCGCGGAGGGCGCGGGCAGCGGGCTGCGCGGCCTGGGCGAGCGGCTGGCCGCGCACGGCGGCACCCTGACCGCGGCCGGCAGCGGCCCGGGGCGGTTCCGACTGACCGCCGAACTACCGACCACAGCGGGGGGAACCACGTCATGACCGGTCCGGTGCGGGTGCTGCTCGCGGACGACGAGCACCTGATCCGCGGCGCGCTGGCCGCGCTGCTCGCCCTGGAGGACGACCTGACGGTGGTCGCGGAGGCGGCGTCCGGCCCGGAGGCGCTGGCGATGGCCGCCGCGCACCGCCCGGACGTGGCGGTGCTGGACCTCCAGATGCCGGGCCTGGACGGCCTGGAGGTGGCGGCCGAGCTGCGCCACCGGCTGCCGGAGTGCCGGGTGATGATCGTGACCGGGCACGGCCGTCCCGGGTACCTGAAGCGGGCCCTGGAGGTCGGGGTGCGCGGCTTCCTGCCCAAGACCGTCTCGGCCTCCGACCTGGCCGGCATCATCCGCACCGTCCGGGCGGGCGGCCGCTACGTGGACCCGGAGCTGGCGGCGGAGGCGATCAGCGCGGGCGACTCCCCGCTGACCCCGCGCGAGACGGACGTGCTGGAGCTGGCCGCGGACGGCTCCCCGGTCGCCGAGATCGCCGAGCGGGCCCGGCTCTCCCCCGGCACGGTGCGCAACTACCTGTCCTCGGCCGCGGGCAAGCTCGGCGCGGAGAACCGGCACGCGGCGGTCCGGATCGCCCGCGAGCACGGCTGGCTGTAGGAGGCCCCGGGCGGGGACCCCCACAGCCGGCCGCGGCGGCGGGTCACTTCCAGTCGAGGCCGGTGAGCTTCTCGTACGCGTCGAGGTAGCGCTGCCGGGTGTGCGCGACGACCTCGTCGGGCAGCCGGGGCGGCGGGTTCTCGCTCCGGCGGTCCCAGCCGGAGGCGGGGGAGGTCAGCCAGTCACGGATGATCTGCTTGTCGAAGGACGGCTGGTCCTGGCCGGGCTGCCACGCGTCGGCGGGCCAGAAGCGCGAGGAGTCGGGGGTGAGCACCTCGTCGCCGATCACCAACTCGCCGCCCAACAGGCCGAATTCGAACTTGGTGTCGGCGAGGATCAGGCCGCGCTCGCGGGCGATGTCGCGGGCCCGGGAGTACACCGCGAGGGTGGTCTGGCGCAGGGTGGCGGCGAGTTCGGCGCCGATCCGGCGGGCGGTCTCCTCGTAGGAGACGTTCTCGTCGTGCTCGCCGACCTCGGCCTTGAGCGCGGGGGTGTAGATCGGACCGGGCAGTTCGGAGCCGTTCTCCAGGCCCGCGGGCAGGCCGATGCCGCACACCGTCTGGTCGGCCCGGTACTCCTCCAGCCCGGAGCCCGCCAGGTAGCCGCGGGCGACGCACTCCACCGGCACCATGTCGAGGCTGCGGCAGACCAGGGTGCGCCCGGCCCAGTCGGCGGGGGCGCCCTCGGGCGGCTCGGTGGAGACGACGTGGTGGGGGACGATGTCGGCGATCCGCTCGAACCACCACAGCGAGAGCTGGGTGAGCACGCGGCCCTTGTCGGGGATCTCGTTGGGCAGCACCCAGTCGTACGCGGAGGTCCGGTCGCTGGCCACCATCACCAGGTTGCCGCTGCCGTCCCGGTACAGGTCGCGCACCTTGCCGGTGTGCAGGTGGACCAGGCCGGGCACCTGGACCGGCTCGGGCTTGGTGACGAATCCGCTCACGCTCAGTCAGTCCTCACAGCTGGGGGGCTCTGCGGGCGAGTCTTTCACGCCGGTGCGGTCAGGAGTCGGTTCGCCCCTCCTTGCAGAGGTGGTCCAGCAGGTTGGCGGTGGCCCGCTGGATCCGCTCGTCGGTGTGGCCGGGCCGGTCCAGCGCGGGCGACCAGGCGAACGTCCCGGCGGCGAACACGTAGGCGCCGCTGGGCGCCCGGTAGAGCGAGGTCTCCTGGTGGGTGGCCCGCCCGGCGGCGTCCCGGTACGGGGAGTGGGCGAGCAGGACGCGTTCGGTGTGGGCGGGCAGCGGGACCTTCGGGTAGTAGCGGTCAGCCTCCCCGGCGACCAGGTCGGGCAGTTCGTCGCCGTCCGCCAGCCCGGTGCCCTGCCACAGCCAGTGACCGGTGTTGCGGGCCACCAGCGGCACCGGCGCGGGCACGCTGCCCGCGTACTGGATGCCCAGCAGGTGCTGCTCGGGCTCCCCGGCGTCCCGCCACAGCGCGGACGCCGCGCCCGGCACCCCGGCGGCGGGGTGGTCGGCGGCGACCCGCTGGCGCTTGCGGCAGTTCAGCAGCCGGGACGGTTCGCCGTTCGGCCCGGCCGACAGCTCGACCCGCCAGTACACGGCGTTCGCGGACAGGAAGACCAGCGAGGTGCCGCCGTCCCGGGCCCGCTCGGCGGCCCGCCGCATCGGCTCCGACCAGTACTCGTCGTGCCCGGGGAAGACCAGCGCCTTGTAGCGGGAGGCGTCCACCAGCCCGGCGTGCAGGTCGGTGGCGGTGGCGTAGCCCAGGTCGTAGCCGTAGCGCTCGGCCCAGCGGATGAAGTCGTAGGCGTGCCCGACGTGCAGCGGCAGCCCGGCCCCGGCGTGCGGCCGGTCGAAGGAGACCGTGACGGCCGCCTCGGCCTCCCCCACCAGGTGCCCGGCGCCGTCCCAGGCGTGGTAGAGGCTGGCCCCCAGGTGCCCGTCCTCGGGGAACAGGTTGTACGCCTGCCAGGTCACGTCGGGCAGCACCAGCAGCAGGTCGGCCGGGGCGAAGTCCCGTACGGTGAACGGGATGTGGCTGCGGTGGCCGCCGTCGGCGGTGGTCAGCACGGCGACGTACGCGCCGGAGCGCCAGTCGGCCGGGACCTGCAGCCGCCAGGACTGCCACCAGTGGTGGCAGGAGACGGTGCGGTCGGCGACCATCGGCGCGGGCTGGGCCAGGCCGGAGATCAGCGGGCTGGAGTACACCTGGCGGGCGCCGTCCCCGGCGTCGTGGCCGATCCGGTAGACGTCGACCTGGAACTCCTGCGGCGGGTTGACCGTCACCCGGAAGTCCACCGCGCCGCCGGGGCGCGCGGTGCCCGCCGAGGCGAAGCCCTTGATCTGCCGGCGCACGTCGTCCGCGTTGCGCGGGCCGCTGACCGCCGGGCGGGGCCGGGCCGGGCCGTCCACCGGCCGCTGCCCGGGGGCGTCCACGCTCACGTACCAGGGGACCACGCCCTCGCCGTCGGCCAGGTAGTGGTCGGGGCTGCGCAGCCAGGGCAGCGGGCCCTGCCCGAACGGGTCGGACACCCCGTGCGCCAGCGTGCCGGACTCCCACCGGCGGTTGGATTCCGTCCCCACACGCCCTCCCCACCCCTTCGCCCATCCACCGAGGGTTTGGCAATTGCCATGCGGATGTGCGTGCGGACCAGCACACCACAGTTGGACGGCGAAGCGTCACCCCACCGTAGCAATTGGTACGGATGAAACCCGGTTTCCCGGGACACTCCCGAACCGTCCCGGTTCAGCCCGAAAGTCGGACCGGTCGTTCCAGTCGGACCCCGGCCCGCTCCAGCCAGGCGCGCAGCGGACCGTCCTGCCCGTCCTCGACCGCGCGGGCCACCGCGGGGGCCAGCTCCGCCCGGGGCGCGGCCGGGCAGACCAGGACCGGCCCGTCCAGCCAGTCCAGGCCGGGGGTGGCGGTGCCCGCGTCCACCGCGGCGCAGCAGACGGTGGCGGTCAGGTGCTCGACCAGCAGGTCCCGGCCGCTGCGCACGGGGGGCAGCGGGGGCGCGACCCGGGCGGCGCGCGCCACCTGGCCGGCCAGCGCGGCGGCCAGTTCCTCGGCCTCGCCGGCGGCCAGCCGGGCCAGCAGCTTGTCCAGCGCCGGGCCGGTCTGCGGGCGGTCCTCGCCGAGCGCGGCCTGGAGCGCGGCGGCCTGGGCGCGCCAGCCCCGGTCGACGACCTGCCGCGGGTAGTCCTCCCAGTCGAGCGGCTGCCAGCCGTCGGCCGGCTCCTCGTGCAGCAGTTCGGCGGCCAGCCGGGAGACCCGGGTGTCGACCAGGCCGGGCTCCTCCAGCAGGTCGCAGGCGGGGCGGTCGCCGAGCCGGTTGCCGTAGTCGTCGGCCAGCCGGTCGCGGCGGGAGAGCTCGGTGAGCGCGGAGACCACGCCGGCGTTCAGGTGCGCGGGGTGCAGGCCGAGCCGCCAGGCGGGCAGCGCGACCCGGGTGAGCAGCCGGTCCCAGCCCGCGTAGGCCAGGCCGACCTGGGCCTGGGCGGCGATCCGCGGCCCGTAGTCGACGGCCCGGGCCTGCTCGGAGGCCCAGGCGGCCGCGGCGTGCTCCAGTTCGGCGGAGTGCTCGCGGCAGGCGCCGAGCAGTCGGCGGTCGACCGGGCCGGTCAGTGCGGCGGGGCCGCGGCGGCGCTCGCCCAGTGCGGCGTCCAGGGTGCGCAGCCAGCGGCGGGCGGCGGCGATGTCGGGGTCGGCGGCCGCGGCGGTGCCGGCCACCACGGGGGCCAGCAGGGCGCGCAGTTCGGCGGCCCGCATCCACCACAGGAAGGGGGAGCCGATCACCAGCACCGGTGCGGCGGGGCCGGTGCCGCGGCCGGGCCGGCCGGCCGGGTGCGGCTCCTCCAGCCAGCTGTCGCAGTCGGGGGTGAGCGCGATCGCGGCGGGCGCCGGGACGTCCAGCCGCTCGGCGAGCTCCTCGATCAGCCGGTACAGCTCGGGGGCGTCCGCCCGGGCCAGCGGCACCGCGGGGGTGACCGGTGGGACGGCCCGGCGGTGCGCCGCGGCGACCAGCGCGGCCAGTGCCAGGGTCAGCGCGGCGACCGCGCAGACCGCCCAGCGGATGCCGTCCCAGAGCGGGGCGTCCGGCGACCCGGGGGCGCCTATCCGTCCGGTGAACCGCCCGGCCAACAGCACCACCGCGCAGGCGGCGGGCAGCGCGGCGGCGGCCACGGCCCGTCCGCGCAGACGCAGGACGGCCTGGGCTCGTGCGCGTGCGGTGTCCACTGCAGCCATCGCCGCGGCACCCCCTTCGCAGCCGACTCGACTCGATCAATTCCGGTACGGGAAGCGGCGGATGCCGAACCCGGTGGTGCGACTCGCGTGGCGCTCTCCTGCCAGTCTCGACGCCCCGGTGCGGGCGGGTGTTCCGGAAGTCCGGCGATTCCACCCGTCCTGGTGACACCGTGTCGGGGCGCGCCACCGCTCCCAGCATCCCCCCGGCGCGTCGGCGCGACGAGCCGCGTCCGCGCCGGTGCCCCCGCCCCGGCGCGATGCAGCGCACCCTAAGGCCCGCGCTCGCGCCCCGTCAGCAGGATGCCCGCGCCATCACCCGAAGGGCTGGTTTTCCGGTCGCGGCGCTGACCGCGACGACCTCGGGAAACGCCGCGGGGCGCTGCGTCCGGACGGGTCGGTCCGGGCGCAGCGCCCCGCGGGCGGGTCCGGCCGCCGAGCGGCTGCCGGGACGGCTGCCGGGCGGCAACCGAACGGGTACCGGGCCGCTACCGGGCGGCCTCGGCGGCGATGTCGGTGCGGTGCTGGGCGCCCTTGAAGGAGATCTCGGCGACGCCCGCGTACGCCTTGGCCCGGGCCTCGGCGAGGTCCGCGCCGACGGCGGTCACCGACAGCACCCGGCCGCCCGCGGTCAGCACCTCGCCGGCCGGGCCGGACCTGGTGCCGGCGTGCAGCACGAACGCGTCGCCGCCGGCCTCCGCCGCGGCCAGGCCCTCGATCGCGTCGCCGGTGCGCGGGCTCGCCGGGTAGCCCTCGGAGGCCATCACCACGGTGACCGCGGCCTCCTCGGACCAGCGCAGCGGCTCCAGCTCGCCGAGCGTGCCGTTGGCGGCGGCGAGCAGCACGCCGGCCAGCGGGGTGCGCAGCCGGGCCAGCACGACCTGGGTCTCCGGGTCGCCGAAGCGGGCGTTGAACTCGATCACCCGGGTGCCGCGCGAGGTCAGCGCCAGGCCCGCGTACAGCAGGCCGGAGAACGGGGTGCCGCGGTGGCGCAGCGCGTCCACGGTGGGCTGCAGGACGGTGTCCAGCACCTCCTGGACCAGGCCCTCGGGGGCCCACGGCAGCGGCGAGTAGGCGCCCATGCCGCCGGTGTTGGGGCCCCGGTCGCCGTCCAGCGCGCGCTTGAAGTCCTGCGCGGGGACCAGCGGGAGCACCGTGGTGCCGTCGGTGATCGCGAACAGCGACACCTCGGGGCCGTCCAGGTACTCCTCGATGACGACCCGGTCGCAGGCCGCGGCGTGCTCCAGCGCGGCGGCGCGGTCCTCGGTGACCACGACGCCCTTGCCGGCCGCCAGGCCGTCGTCCTTCACCACGTACGGGGCGCCGAAGGCGTCGAGCGCCGCGGCGGCCTCCTCCGGGGTGGTGCAGACGTAGGAGCGCGCGGTGGGGACGCCGGCCGCGGCCATCACGTCCTTGGCGAACGCCTTGGAGCCCTCCAGCTGGGCGGCCTCCTTGCCGGGGCCGAACACCGGGATGCCGGCCGCCCGCAGCGGCTCGGCGACGCCGGCCACCAGCGGGGCCTCCGGGCCGACGACCACCAGGTCGGCGCCCAGCTCCCGGGCGAGCGCGGTGACCGCGGCGCCGTCCAGCTGGTCGACCGGGTGCACCGCGGCGACCCGCGCGATCCCGGCGTTGCCCGGGGCGCAGTGCAGCTCGGAGACAGCCGGGTCTTGGGACAGTGAGCGGCACAGGGCGTGTTCGCGGGCGCCGGTTCCGATGACGAGGACCTTCACGCCTGCCAAGCCTAGTCGGTGGCCGGTTCCGTCCCGTCGGCGGCACCGGCGGAAGCTCCAGGTGCCGGGCCGGTCGACGCCCGGTGACGCGCGGGAAGCACGAGAGCCGCTCCGGGCAGGCAGTCCGTCACACCGGCGACCCCGGCCCGCCTCGCTCGGACGGGTGAAATCCGGCCGCCCGCCGCAACCCTCCCACCTCGCCTTCCGGAGGTGAAATCACATAACGATCACTGCGGAAGCGCCCCCACGGTAAGCCATTTGGCGGTAAGAAGTGCTGTTGGACCAGGACCCGGCCGCACCGCCGGGCACGGCACCATGGGCGGTTCCCAGACCCGCGCGCGGCGCCACGGGTCCGCACCGCCACGCAACGAACCGCCGGTTCCGCGCGCCGACGGCCCGACCTCCGGGCCGCTCGGGTCCCGTCCCGTCAGTCCCGCCAGTCCCGGTGCCCGCCGGGCCTCCGCAGTCACCCCGCCACAGGGAGCGCCACAGGTGAGCCAGCCGGAAATGCAGCCCGAGGAGAGCCCCTGGGGCAAAGAGGTCGCCGACGACGACCAGTCCGTCCCGGGCTCCGGCGGACGGACCCCCACCCGCCGCCGGGCCGACCTGAGCGCGCGCCAGTTCCCGCTCGGCGACTGGGGCGAGCCCGCCGAGCGCCTGGAGGAGCTCTACCGCTGGTCGGAGGAGCGCGCCGTCGAGGCCATCGACTGGTACCGCCGGGACCGGGTCTGGAAGCGCCGCTGGGCCCGCCTGCTGCGCTTCTCCGCCACGGTGTTCGCGGTCGGCGGCGTCACCGCCCCGCTGGTCTCGCTGACCGGCGAGCTCCCGCACGCCGTGGAGTGGGGCTACACCGGCCTCGCCCTGGCCGCCGCCGCGCTGCTGGCCGACCGCGCCTTCGGCCTCACCTCCGGCTGGATGCGCGACGTCTCCACCTCGCAGGCCCTGCAGCGCCGTCTGGAGGCCTTCCAGTTCGACTGGGCCTCCGAGTGCGTCCGGGAGGTCCTGGGCCCCACCGAGGGCACCGCGGGCGAGGCCGCCGAGCGCTGCCTGGGCGTGCTGCGCCGCTTCTGCGAGGACGTCTCCGACATGGTCCGCAGCGAGACCTCCGAGTGGATGCTGGAGTTCCGGGCCGGCATGAGCCGGCTCCCCACCCAGGCCCCCGGCGCCTGGGGCGGCCGCAGCGAGGGCGGCTCCAACGCCCAGGTCCGCGTCCTGCCGCCGCCGGGCACCCGGCCCACCATGCCGCGCCAGCGTCCCCCGGAGGGCCCCCTGCGGTGAGCCGGGCCGGGGCCCGGGCCCGGGCGCAGGCCCAAACGCACGCTCGGGCTCGGGCTCGGGCTCAGGCGAAGACGATCATCGAGCCCTGGGTGACGCTGCGGGTGGCCGCCGCGTAGAGGCCGGACCAGGCGTGCCGTTCGCGCGCGTAGGGGTGGAAGTCGTCGATCGGCGGCCCGAAGGGCTGCTCCAGCTGGGTGGGGCCGAGCGGGCGGGTGGGCACCGGGGGTTCGAGCGGGTCGATCCCCAACAGCGGTGCGACCGCCTGGAGTTCGCTCAGCAGCCCGTAGGAGGAGCCCAACGGCCCGCCCGCGGCGAGGAGTTCGTCGGCGACCAGCGGGGTCTGGAACTCCATCGGCAGGTAGGCGCCCGCGTGGTCGAAGTGCCAGACCAGGTGCGACTGTTCGGCGGTGGCCTCGAACATCTCCAGCAGCTGCTCGTAGTCGCTGCCGAGCGCGTCCACCGGGGTCACCTCGAACCCGGTGAGCCCCAGCAGGTAGGCGCGGCGCAGGAAGTGGAGCGAGTCGTAGTCGAACGCGGCTATCGCCTCGACGTCCCCGGAGAAGCCCGGGACGTACGGGTGCACCGGGACCGGCGGCAGGCCGTGCTGGGCGAGCACGGCGTCGTAGCGGTCGAGGTCCTCGCGGAACGGGTTCTCGGGGCTGTGGGAGAGCACGTCCACGAGCGGGACGAGCCAGAGGTCGCAGGCCATGGGCCGGCTCATCCTCTCGGGTGGCGGGGCAACGGGCCCCAACCCTACCGGCCCGGGGCGGGCTCCCCGCTGCCCGGGCGGAACGGCCGGGCGAACCGGCCGGGCGGCACGAAGCGGGGCATCGGCACCCGGCCCAACCCGACGGCGGCGGAGGCCGGTTGGGGGGCGGCGCCGGGCGGCCGCTCGACCGTCGCGGCGGGGGCCGGGACCACCGGTTCGCGCAGCAGCCGGAGCACCGCGACGCCGTCGAGCGGCTGGCCGAGCCGCCGGGCCAGCAGTTCGACGGTGAACAGGTTGTAGTCGTTGACGATCCGGTGCGCCCCCTGCCGGTCCCGGGACTCGATCCGGTCGACGAGTTCGCCGTGCCGGTCCCAGCAGACGCCGGCCAGCTCGCCGCCGGCCCGCAGGTGCGGGGCGGCGAACATCCAGGACTGGATTCGCAGCCAGCCCAGGTAGTCGGCGATCCGGTCGTTGCACAGCACCCCGGCGGCCTCCTGCCAGAACCGCAGGTCGCAGCCGACCAGGACGTCGAGCTGTCCGGCCCGGGCGGCCCGGGCGGCGGCGTCGGCCCGGCGGCGCAGCGAGGCCAGCCGGGACCAGTCGTAGCCGTGCGGCCGGCCGGACAGGTGGCGCAGCGCGTTGTCGGTGAGCAGGGTGCGGGCCTCGAATATCTCCAGGAAGTCGTGCCAGGTGAACTCGGGGACGGTGAAGCCGCGGTGCGGTTCGCTGACCAGCAGGCCCTGGGCGGCGAGGTCGACCAGGGCCTCCCGGGCGGGGGTGGCCGAGACGCCGTAGAGCTCGGCGATCTCCTTGACGGTGAAGTTCCGCCCGGCCGGGAGCCGGCCGGCCATCATCTCGTCGCGCAGGGCGTCGGCGATCTGCTCGCGGAGGCTGTTGCGCCGGATCAGGGCGCGCCCGCGCCCGGCTTCCGCAGCGGTCATGGCCGACCCCTCTCCGTGCCGCGCGCCCTCATGCGGCCGGAATCCGGCACACAAAACGCGCACAGAGTACCCCGGAATGGTCAATCCGGACCAAGGGCACGGAGAAATCCGCCCCCTCGGCGGCGGACCGGCGCCGGGGCGG
Organism: Kitasatospora fiedleri; assembly: GCF_948472415.1. NCBI lineage: Bacteria > Bacillati > Actinomycetota > Actinomycetes > Kitasatosporales > Streptomycetaceae > Kitasatospora > Kitasatospora fiedleri. The sequence continues at coordinate 3,852,241 of NZ_OX419519.1, forward strand.
CGTCAGCGCTGCACGGGGGCGGGGATGCCGAGCAGCCGGTCCCGGTGGACCGGGAAGTCGGCGCGGCACTCGGCGACCAGGGCGGGGTCGAAGTCGACGGTGAGCACCTGCTCGTCCGGCCCGGCCTCGGCCAGCACCCGGCCCCAGGGGTCGACCACGATGCTGCGGCCGGCCTGCTCGACCCCGCCGTGGGTGCCGGCGGTGTTGCAGGCGAGCACGAAGGACTGCTCCTCGACCGCCCGGGCGCGGGCCAGCAGGGTCCAGTGCTCGGCCCGCCGGGCCGGCCAGGCGGCGGGGACCACCAGCAGTTCGGCGCCGGCGTCCAGCAGGGCCCGGAACAGCTCGGGGAAGCGCAGGTCGTAGCAGGTGGCCAGGCCCAGCGCGGCGAAGCCGGTGTCGGCGGTGACGATCTCCTGCCCGGCGCCCATCACGACGGCCTCGCCGCGGTCGAAGCCGAAGCGGTGGATCTTGCGGTAGGTGCGGGCGAGCTCGCCGTCGGGGGCGAACAGCAGCGAGGTGTTGTAGATCGGGCCGTCCGGGTCCCGTTCGACGATCGATCCGGCGTGCAGCCAGCAGCCGACGGCCTTCGCGGCGGCGGACATCGCCTCGGCGGTGGGCCCGTCCAGCGGTTCGGCGCCCGTCGGCCAGGCGTCGTACGCGAAGCCGCCGACCGGCCACAGCTCGGGCAGCACCACCAGGTCGGCGCCGTCCTGGGCGCGGACCAGCGCCGCCGCCCTGGCCCGCCGCTCGGCGGCCGGCTCGGCGTCCGACACGGCGAGTTGGATCAATGAAGCGCGCACAGTACCACCGTCCACGACAAGAGTCCTACGATCGTCACCCGAAAGCGCTGCCCTGCTCTCACCCGGCAGCGTAACGTGCCGTATGCGCGTCCGTGCGGAGGTCTCGGCAGCCCGGACGACGTGGGACGACGCAAGCCGACGGAGGGGCCGGAGATACCCGTGACGGACAAGCAGGCCGTGCAGGCGTACACCGACGCGTGGACGCAGTCGATCGAGTCCATATCGGAGCTGCTCGCCCCGTTGCCGACCAACGCCTGGAACCGGGCCACCGAGTGCCCCGGCTGGTCGGTGCGGGACGTCGTCTCGCACGTCATCGGCATCGAGTCCGAGCTGCTCGGCGACCCGCGCCCGATCCACGCGCTGCCGCGCGACCTGCGGCACGTCACCGACGAGTTCACCCGGTACATGGAGCTGCCGGTCGACAAGCGCCGCTGCTGGACGCCGGTGGAGATCACCAGCGAGCTGGAGTACACGGTGATCCGCCGCTCCCGGGCGCTGCGCAACGCCCGCCACGAGCCGAACGACCCGGTGCGCTGGCCGGCCGGCCCGCTGGCCCGGGACGTCCCGTACGCGACGCTGCTGCGGATGCGGGCCTTCGACGTGTGGGTGCACGAGCAGGACCTGCGCCGTGCGCTGCAGACCCCGGGCAACCTGGACTCCCCGGCCGCGGTGGTCACCAGGGACTGGCTGATCGAGTCGCTGCCCAAGCAGGTCGCCAAGGAGGCGGGCGCCCCGATCGGCACCACGGTGGCCTTCGACGTGGCGGGCGCGCTGCCCTTCCACCGCACCGTGCGGGTCGGCCCGGACGGCCGGGGCACCGTGGACGACTCGGTGGTGCTGGCCCCCGAGGTGCGGCTGTCGATGGACTGGCAGACCTTCGTCCGGCTGTGCTGCGGCCGGGTCCGCCCGGAGACCGCGATCGTGAACGTGATCGGCGACCGGGAGCTGGGCGACCGGGTGCTCGCCCACCTGGCGAGCACCCCCTGAGCCGGAGCCGCTACCGGACCAGCTTGCGGCGCAGCCGCAGGATCATCGCGGTTCCGAGCAGCAGCGGCAGCAGCTGGAAGCAGAACGCCAACTGGTAGGCGTGCGCGCTGTAGCTGTCGCTGCCCGGGTCGGCGAGCGCGTCCAGCAGGACGCCGATGCCGAGCAGGGTGATCATCGAGCCGATGAAGCCGCCCATGTTGGCGATGCCGGAGGCGGTGCCCATCCGCTCGGCGGGGTTGTACGCGCGGGCGTAGTCCAGGCCGATCAGCGAGGCCGGGCCGTTGCTGCCCATGACCAGCATCAGCACCACCAGCAGCCAGGTCGGCGGGTGCCCGTGCGGCCAGGCCAGGGTGGCGGTCCAGCAGAGCGCGGTGACGGCGAGCACGGTGAACGCGATCGGCAGCCGGGAGGCGGCGGTGCGGGAGACCAGCCGGCCGAACAGCAGGCCGAACAGCATCCCGCTGAGCACCAGCAGGCTGAGCATGCCGCCCGCCCCGGCCCGGGACATGCCCTGCCCCTCGACCAGGTAGGGCAGCCCCCACAGCAGGCCGAACGCGGAGGCCGGGAACGCCGTGGTGAAGTGCACCCACATCCCGAGCCGGGTGCCGGGCTCGGACCAGGCGGCCCGGATCTGCTGCCCGACCGGCAGCCGCAGGCTCTCGTGCCGCACCGGCGTCGGCGCTCCGGGCGGGGCCTCCTTGAGCAGCACCAGCACGACGGCGAAGACCAGCACGCCAGTCAGCGCGATCGTGCCGAAGGTGGCGCTCCACCCGGCGGTGTGCAGCGCCTGGGCGAGCACCACGGTAGTGACCAGGTTGCCGCCGGTGCCGATCAGGCCGGTGAGCTGGACGACGAACGGGTTCCGGGCGGCCGGGAACCAGCGGGCGGCGACCCGCAGCACGCTGATGAAGGTCATCGCGTCGCCGCAGCCGAGCACCGCGCGGGAGGCCAGCGCGGGCGCGAACGCGGTGGAGAAGGCGAAGGCCAGCTGCCCGGCGCTCATCAGCGCCACGCCCAGCAGCAGCACCCGGCGCGGGCCGATCCGGTCGACCAGCAGGCCGACCGGGACCTGCATCCCGGCGTACACCAGGACCTGCAGGATGGAGAAGGTGGACAGGGCGGAGGCGCCGATGCCGAACCGGGCGGAGGCGTCCAGCCCGGCCACCCCGAGGCTGGTGCGGTGCACCACGGCGAGGACGTAGACGGCGACGCCGAGCGACCAGGCGAACCAGGCGGCGCGTCCGCCCGGCGGGTGGAAGACCTCGTCCGCGGCGGTCCGGGCGGCGGGAGCGCCGGGGACGGCGGCGGCAGCGGCGGTGTCGGCATCGGCGTCGGCGGGTCGGCGGGGAGCGGGTGCGGACAGGGACGGTGCGGTGCGGGCGGGGTCCACGCTCATAGTGCTACCAGGCTAGTCATCCCATGACCTGATCTCTGGCCCGGGGTGGTCCGGGACGTCCGGTTTCAGCCGGTGAGCGTCCAGCTCTCGGTCCGGGTCATGTACCGCTCGCGGAAGCCCTCGTCGCGCACCCAGTCGGTGGTGTCCCGCACGGTCGCGGTGACGGTGTGCCGGCCGCCCGGCTCCAGCGCCAGCTCCCCGGTGTCCAGCCAGGTGCCGTCCGCGGTGCTCGGGTCGACCGGCTTGCCGTCCAGGGTCCAGCTGATCCGCAGCTGCCGCGGGCCGGTCAGCGCCAGCGGACGCACGTGCAGCTTCGGGCGTCCGGAGACCGGGCCGGAGGCGGGCTCGGGCTCGTCGGCCGGCTTCACCCGGCGGTACAGCTGCTCGATGATCGCCTCCCGGGAGGGGAGGTTGTAGGTGCTGCCGAGGGTGCGCATCACCGAGTCGGCGGTCGGTCGGTACAGGCCGTTGGAGCTGCGGTAGGTGCCGATCACCCCGGCACCGTCCGGCGACTCGGCGCCCAGCCAGTGCCACCACTTGGTCTTCTCCCGGAGCATCTCCTCGGCGTCCACCGTGGACAGGTTCGGGTAGTCCGGGTCGTTCGGGGCGGAGTCGTACTCGTCGCCGAGGGTGCCGACGGTGTGGCCGATCTCGTGCTGGATGATCCGCCCGGCGTCCGGGCTGCCGCCGGACAGCGTGGTCACCCCGGTGCCGCCGGCCCCGCCGTACTCGGTGGAGTTGGCCAGCGCGATCAGGTACTGCGGGCCGCCGCCCTGCCCGGCCCAGCGGGCGGTGGCGTCCTCGTCCGCGCAGAGCAGGCGGGCGGTGCCCTCGCACCAGAAGTGCATCCCGAGCGGGGTGGCCGGGTCCTTCCCGGCGCTCTCGGTCTCCGCGATGCCCGCCACCGGGGAGACCACGTCCACCCGCCGTATGTTGAAGAACCCCTGGTAGGTGCGGAACGGCTCGATCTCCAGCAGCGCCCGCCAGGCCCGGTCCGCCTGCTCGTGGAAGAGCTGCTGCTGGGCGGAGGTGTAGCCGTCGCCGAGCAGCACCAGGGTGATCCGGTTGGCCGCGTCGCCGGTCAGCCGCAGGTCCACCGAGGGCGCGCCGGGGGCCCGCAGGTCGGGGCGGGCGGGCGGCGCCGGGCGGTCCGGGCCGGGCGGCGGGCCTATCGCGGTCGAGGGCGCGGGCGAGACCAGCTCCACCGCGGCGGGCAGCACGGCGGCGGCCACCAGCAGCAGGGCGGCGGCGGAACGCATCACGGGGCCGGGAGCACCAGTCGGCATACGCGGGAGTCCTCGCTGCGACGGTCACCCGGCCTGGCTGCGCGGGTGGTTTGATCGCACACACGTACCCGTCCGGGCCGCGGGCCCGGCCCGGGCGGCGCGAAACTCCCTCGGGCGGCCCAATGCGCGACCCGCCCGGAGCGGCCCACCGATTCCCCCAAGTACCGACCAGTGTGCCGGAGTTGGGCAACCGGCCGGTGGCCCGGCCGACCGGCGGACGGGCGGGATACCCTGCCGAACGGGGGAACGACAAGGGGGAAGCACCGCATGGAGACCCAGCAGCGCACCGACCCGCGCGCGGCGTTCGGACGCGCCCTGCGCGGACACCGGCGGGACGCCCGGCTCACCCAGGGCGAACTCTCCGCCAAGGCCGGGCTCGGCGTCCGCACCCTGTCCGACCTGGAGCGCGGCACGTCCGGCCCGCGCCCCGCCACCGCCGCCCTGCTCTGCGCCGCCCTCGGCCTGAGCCACCCGGACGCCGAGCGCTTCCACGCCCTGGCCCGGGCCGGCTGGCGCGCCACCCGGGGCTGACCGGAACGGCCGCGGGCCCCGCTCCGGCGTCCGGAACGGGGCCCGCGGGGGCGGGGGCGGCTCAGCCCCAGGTGATCAGGCGCTTCGGGTGCTCCAGGACGGCGGCGACGTCCGCCAGCACCCTGGAGCCCAGCTCGCCGTCGACCAGCCGGTGGTCGAAGGAGAGCGCCAGCGTGGTGACCTGCCGGGGCACCACCTTGCCCTTGTGCACCCAGGGCAGCTCCCGGACCGCGCCGAAGGCCAGGATGGCGGCCTCGCCGGGGTTGAGGATCGGGGTGCCGGTGTCGACGCCGAACACGCCGACGTTGGTGATGGTGATGGTGCCGCCCGCCATGTCCGCCGGAGAGGTCTTGCCCTGCCGCGCGGTATCCACCAACTCGCCGAGCGCGACCGCCAGTTGGGAGAGGGTGCGGGAGCCGGCGTCCTTGATGTTCGGGACGATCAGGCCGCGCGGGGTGGCCGCGGCGATGCCGAGGTTGACCGCGCCCCAGACGACGATCTCCTGGGCCGCCTCGTCCCAGCTGGCGTTGACCTCCGGGTACCGCTTGACGGCGGTCAGCAGCGCCTTGGCGACCAGCAGCAGCGGGCTGACCCGCACCCCGGCGCCGAGCTCGCCGCTCTCCTTGAGCCGGCGCACCAGCTTCATCGTCCGGGTCACGTCGACCTGGACGAACTCGGTGACGTGCGGCGCGGTGAACGCGGAGGCGACCATCGCCTGCGCGGTGGCCTTGCGCACGCCCTTGACCGGCACCCGGACGTCCCCGGACGCGTCCGGCACCGGCCGCACCGGCGCGGCGACGGCCGGCCCGGTCGGCTGGACCGCCGGGGCCGCCTGGACGGGCGGGTCCGCGACCGGCTCGACGGCCTTCCCGGCGGCGGTGTCCGCCGCGGCGTGCACGTCCTCGCGGGTGATCACGCCGTTCGGGCCGGTCGGCACCACGGCGCGCAGGTCGATCCCGAGGTCCTTGGCGAGCTTGCGCACCGGCGGCTTGGCCAGCGGGCGCTCCCCCTCGACGACGGGAGCGGCGGGCGCGACGGACGCGGCGGCCACCGGCTCGGGAGCCGGGGCGGCGGGCGCGGCCGGCGCGGGCGCGGTCGGCGCGGCCGTGCCGTTGCTGCGGCGGGTCCGGCGCTGCGCCGAGCCGGTGCGCGGCCCGTAGCCGACCAGCACCTCGCGGCGCTCCGGCTCCGACTCGGCCTCCGCGGCGGTCGCGGGCGCGGGCACCACGGGCGCAGCGGCGGCGGGCGCGGCGCCCGCGACCGCCACCGCGATGATCGGGGTGCCGACGTCGACGGTGGCGCCCGCCGGGAAGTGCAGCGCCTCGACCACGCCGGTGAACGGGATCGGCAGTTCGACGGCGGCCTTGGCGGTCTCCACCTCGCAGACCACCTGCCCGTCGGTGACGGCGTCGCCCGGCTTCACGTACCAGGTGAGGATCTCGGCCTCGGTCAGGCCCTCGCCCACGTCGGGCATCTTGAACTCGCGGAGCGAGTGAACACCAGTGGTCATCTTCGCTCCCCGGCTCAGAAGGCGAACGTGCGGTCGACGGCGTCGAGCACGCGGTCCAGGTCGGGGAGGTAGGTCTCCTCGACGCGCGACGGCGGGTACGGGGCGTGGTAGCCGCCGACCCGCAGGATGGGTGCCTCCAGGTGGTAGAAGCAGCGCTCGGTGAGCCGGGCGGCGAGCTCCGCGCCCAGGCCGAGGAAGACCGGGGCCTCGTGCACGACGATGCCGCGGCCGGTGCGCTTGACCGACTCCTCCAGGGTGGCGAAGTCGATCGGCGACAGCGAGCGCAGGTCGACCACCTCCAGCCGGCGGCCGTCCTCCTCGGCGGCCTTCGCGGCCTCCAGGCAGACCTTGACCATCGGCCCGTAGGCGATCAGCGTGGCGTCGGTGCCGGGCCGGGCGATCCGGGCCGCGTGCAGCGGCAGCATCGGGTCCTCGCCGACCTCGCCCTTGTCCCAGTAGCGGCGCTTGGGCTCCAGGAAGACCACCGGGTCGTCCGACTCGATGGCCTGGCGCAGCATCCAGTGCGCGTCGTGCGCGTTGGACGGGCTGACCACCCGCAGGCCGGCGGTGTGCGCGAAGTACGCCTCGTGCGACTCGCTGTGGTGCTCGACCGCGCCGATGCCGCCGCCGAACGGGATGCGCACGGTGACCGGCATCTTCACGTGGCCGAGCGCCCGGGCGTGCATCTTGGCGAGCTGGGTGACGATCTGGTCGAAGGCCGGGTAGACGAAGCCGTCGAACTGGATCTCGACCACCGGGCGGTAGCCGCGCAGCGCGAGGCCGATCGCGGTGCCGACGATGCCGGACTCGGCGAGCGGGGTGTCGATCACCCGGTCCTCGCCGAAGTCCTTCTGCAGGCCGTCGGTGATCCGGAAGACGCCGCCGAGCTTTCCGATGTCCTCGCCCATCAGGACGGTCTTCGGGTCGCTCTCCAGCGACTTGCGCAGCGCCTCGTTGAGCGCCTTGGCGATGCTGAGCTGGCCGGCCATCAGTGGTGCTCCCCACCCTCGAAGGAGGCGGCGTACGCCTCGTACTCGGCGCGTTCCTCGTCCACCAGGGCGTGCGGCTCGCTGTAGACGTGGTCGAAGATCAGGGTCGGGTCGGGGTCGGGCATCGAGCGGACGCCCTCCCGCACGCGCAGGCCCAGCTGCTCGCTCTCGGCCTCGACCCCGGCGAAGAACGCCTCGTCGGCGAGGCCCTGCTTCTCCAGGTGGGCCCGCAGCCGCAGGATCGGGTCCTTGGCCTTCCAGGACTCGGTCTCCTCGGACTGCCGGTAGCGGGTCGGGTCGTCGGAGGTGGTGTGCGCGCCCATCCGGTAGGTGAACGCCTCGACCAGGACCGGGCCCTGGCCGGTGCGGGCGCGGTCCAGCGCCCAGCGGGTGACCGCGAGGACGGCCAGCACGTCGTTGCCGTCGACCCGGACGCCGGGGAAGCCGAAGCCGGCGGCGCGGCGGTAGAGCGGGATGCGGGTCTGCACGGCGGTGGGCTCGGAGATCGCCCACTGGTTGTTCTGGCAGAAGAACACCACCGGCGCGTTGTAGACCGAGGCGAAGGTGAAGGCCTCGTTGACGTCGCCCTGGCTGGAGGCGCCGTCGCCGAAGTAGGCGATCACCGCGTCGTCCGCGCCGTCCTTGGCGATGCCCATCGCGTAGCCGGTGGCGTGCAGGGTCTGCGAGCCGATCACGATGGTGTAGAGGTGGAAGTTCTTCTCGTTCGGGTCCCAGCCGCCGTGGTTCACGCCGCGGAACATGCCGAGCAGGTTCAGCGGGTCGACGTCGCGGCACCAGGCCACGCCGTGCTCGCGGTAGGTGGGGAAGGCGTAGTCGCCGGTGCGCATCGCGCGGCCGGAGCCGACCTGGGCCGCCTCCTGCCCCAACAGCGAGGCCCACAGGCCCAGTTCGCCCTGGCGCTGGAGCGAGGTGGCCTCCGCGTCGAAGCGCCGGACCAGGACCAGGTCCCGGTAGAGCGCGCGCAGCTCCTCGGGCGTCACGGTGAGCGGGAACTCCGGGTCGTCGACCCGGTCGCCCTCCGGGGTGAGCAGCTGGACGAGCTCGGGTTCGGCGGTGGCGCCGGCCCGGGCGGGGTCAGGGACGCCGGGGGCGGCCTTCTTGCGCGCCCTCGACGTGCTTTTGACGGTCACGTTCACTCCTCGGTCTGTCCGGCCACCCGGGGTCGCCGGCGGCCGGTCCGGTCGCCTCCCCGGCTCGCGCGCGTGGGTGTGCGCACCAGTGCGGGCAGGCGGTGTTCCCTTTCCGACGGCGTCCTCACGAGAACGTTACCCAGCGGCGCCCTTTGGCGCGCTTGCGCTAGGACGTCCTAGTTGTTCCCCGGCGGGGGTGACCGCAGGTGTGGCGCGGTCCGCCCGTTCCGGTCAGGACACCAGCGCACGGTATCCGGGCACGGGCCGCTGCGAAAGGGGGTAACCGGCATCGATTTGTGCGACGCTTTGCAAATGACTGATAACGGACATATCAGGGTTTTTCTCCTCGATGATCACGAAGTGGTCCGGCGCGGCGTGCACGACCTGCTCTCGATGGAGGGCGACATCGAGGTGGTCGGCGAGGCGGGGACGGCGGCCGAGGCGCTCAACCGCATTCCGGCGGTCCGTCCGGACGTGGCGGTGCTCGACGTCCGGCTCCCCGACGGCAACGGGGTCGAGGTGTGCCGGGAGATCCGCTCCCAGGACCCTTCGGTGAAGTGCCTGATGCTCACCTCCTTCTCCGACGACGAGGCGCTGTTCGACTCGATCATGGCGGGGGCCTCCGGATACGTCCTGAAAGCGATCCGCGGCACCGACCTGCTCTCCGCGGTGCGCGACGTCGCGGCCGGCAAGTCCCTGCTCGACCCGGTGGCCACCAGCCGGGTGCTGGCCCGGCTGCGGGACGGCGGCGAGAAGGAGGACGAGCGGACCGCCCAGTTGACGAAACAGGAGCGCCGCATCCTCGACCTGATCGGCGAGGGGATGACCAACCGGCAGATCGGCAACGAGCTGCACCTGGCCGAGAAGACGGTGAAGAACTACGTCAGCAGCCTGCTGGCCAAGATGGGCATGGAGCGCCGCACCCAGGCCGCCGCCTACGTCGCCCGCCGGCAGGCCGACCAGCAGCACTGAGAGCAGATTCGCACACGCTGTGTCAAGCACCCATCACGCCGAGTAATAGGCTCTGTGCGTGACGGACGGTCAGACCATCTCCCTCGCGCCGGCCCGCCCGGACGCCACCGCTCCCCCGTCGGAACCCTCAGCCCCCCGGTCGCGCACGCCGCCGTGGCCGGAGTCCTGCGCGCCTACCGCATCCCGCCGCCGCTCGCGGTGGAACCGGTCGCGGAGGGCCTGCTCAACCGGGGCTACCGGATCACCACCGCGGAGGGCGGCTACTTCCTCAAGTGCTACGTCGACCGGGCCACCGCCAACCGGTCCGCGATCACCGCCCAGCACCGCGCCACCACCGCGCTGGCCGCCCGCGGCCTGCCGGTGCCGGCCCCGCTCGCCGACACCGGCGGCCGCACCGTCACCGCGCGCGGCGGACGGCTGTTCGCGCTCTACCCGTGGGTGGCCGGGCACCACCGGCACGGCACCGGCCTCGACCCGGCCCGGTGCGGCGAACTCGGCACCCTGCTGGGGGTGTTGCACGGCACGCTGGCCGAGGTGTGCGCCCCGCTGCGGCAGCCCGCCGGGGTGCTCAGCGCCGAGGTCGAGGAGACCGAGCGGATCGTCGCCGAACTCCGCGCGCTGGCCCGCGCCCACCGCCCCTACGACGCCTTCGACCGGCAGGCCGAACAGCACCTGGCCCAGCGCCTGGACCTGCTCGCCGCCCACCGCCACCGCCGCCCCGGCCCGGCCGACGCCCCGCCCACCGGCTGGACCCACGGCGACTTCCACGGCCTGAACGTGCTCTACCGCGGCGACACCGTCAGCGCCGTCCTGGACTGGGACAAGCTCGCCCCGCACCCGGTCGCCGAGGAGGCCGTCCGGGCCGCCACCCTGCTGTTCAACGACCGCGCCACCGGCGTCCTCGACCTGCCCCGGGTCCGCCACTGGGCCCGCGCCTACCGGGCCACCGGCGCCGCGGACGCCGAACAGGTCGCCCGCGCCGTCCACCGGGTCTGGTGGGAGCGGCTGAACGACCTGTGGATGCTGCAGTGGCACTACCAGCGCCGCGACCACCGCGCCGACCCGCTGTTCCCGGCGGCGGCCGGGCAGCTGGCCTGGTGGTGCGAGGAGTACGAGCAGGTCATCGACGCGTTCGCCAACTGACCTGCCCGCAGCACCTACTGGACGGGTGGCAGCCCTCCGACGGCCACTCCGGTGCTGGACGGGTTCGCGCTGGGCGAGTTGGAGGCGGGGGTGCTGGCCGACTCGCTGGGCTTGGTCCCGGTCGCGCTGGCCGAGGGCGACGCCGACGACGAGCGCGACGGGCTGGCCGAGGGCGACGCCGACGGGCTGGTCGAGGGCGAGGCGGACGGCGAGTACGAGGGGGTCGTGCTCTCCGACCGGCTGCTGCTGCTCGGGGTGCGGCTGGGCGCCTGGGTGGTGGGCTGCTCGCTCGGCTGGTCGGTGGCGTGGGTGCTGGCGCTCTGCACCGGCGCCGTCGGCCGCTGGTCCTGCGGGCCCTGCGGGTGGTCGTCGTTGGCGGTCAGCGCCAGCGCGACCCCGATGGTGGCGGCGAGCACCAGCGCGACCGCGCCCAGCACCCAGCCCCACGGGTTGCGCCGCCGCCCCGGTTCCTCGTCGTCCTCCCGGCTGCTGCCGCCGCCCCCGCCGGCCCCGACCGCCGCCGGGTAGGGCGACGCGGGCGTCCGGTAGGCCGAGGTGACCTGGTAGGGCAGCGCCTCGGTGGCGGCCGTCCCGGCGACCGGGTTCATCGGCTCGGTGAGCGAGGCGGAGCCGGTCGGCGGGGTGGCGTCCCAGGCTCCGGCCCCGGCGGCGGCCGGCCCCGCCGCGGCGGCCGGGTGGCCCGCGCCGGACGCGCCGTGCATCTGCCGCAGCGCGTGCTGCAGGTGGGCGCGGAACTCGTCGGCGCTCTGGAACCGGTCGTCCGGGTTCTTCTCCAGCGCCCGCAGCACCAGCCCGTCCAGCTGCGGCGGCACCCGGTCGTTGGCCCGGGACGGCGGCACCGGCGCGTCCTGGACGTGCTGGTAGACCACCGACAGCGGGGTCTCGCCGACGAACGGCGGCCGCAGGGTGAGCAGTTCGTACAGCATGCAGCCGGCCGCGTACAGGTCGGAGCGGTGGTCGACGGACTTGCCGAGGGCCTGCTCGGGCGAGAGGTACTGCGGGGTGCCCATCACCATGCCGGTCTGCGTCATGGTGGTGGCGCCGCCGGCCAGCGCCCGGGCGATGCCGAAGTCCATCACCTTGACCGCGCCGGTGGTGGTGATGATGACGTTGGCCGGCTTGATGTCCCGGTGCACGATGCCGTGCCGGTGGCTGTAGGCCAGCGCCTCCAGCACCCCGGCGGTGATGATCAGCGCCTGGTCGACCGGCGGCGCCTCCTCGTCCACCAGCAGCTCGCGCACGGTGCGGCCCTCGACCAGCTCCATCACGATGTACGGGGTGGACTCCCCGCCGTGCTGCTCCTCGCCGGTGTCGTAGACCGCGACGATCGAGTGGTGGTTGAGCGCCGCGACGGCGTGCGCCTCGCGGGTGAAGCGCAGCCGGGCGGTGTCGTCCTCGGCGAGCTCCGAGCGCAGCAGCTTGACGGCGACGGTGCGGCCCAGCCGGATGTCCTGGGCGGCGAACACCTCGGCCATCCCGCCGCGGCCCAGCCGCCGGGTCAGCCGGTAGCGGCCCTCGCCGACGGTGGGGAACGGAACGGCGCTGCCGCGTGCGGGAGTTCGGGGGCCGGTCGGGAACACCTCGGTGGGTCCGGTGGCCTCGTCCGGGCGGCCCGCGTCCCCGTCCCGGGCGTCCGCCCCGGGCACCTCCGGCCGCTGGTCCCCGTCGTCGTCCGGTCGTTCGCTCTGACCCATCGCTCCTCGCCCCGGGCACCCGCTCGGCGCGCGCTCGCCCTGTCGGTTCTTCTTCAGCACGCTACCGTCTCGCGCCCTTCGGCGTGGAACGGGACGGCGCACGCGGGGGTGGCTTCGGGTGGCGCGAGCCCGTCAGCACCCCGGTTCGAGTACCGTGTCGGTCGACTGCGCCCGACGCCGTCAGGAGTTGCCGGCGCTGGCCACCACGACCATCAGGACGATGAACGCCAGCATCAGCACGCCGGCGATCACGCAGATCACGACCGCGGCGGTCGAGCAGCCGTTGCGCTCGTTGACCGGCGCCGCCGGGTACGGCATCGGCGGCGGGGTGTGCGCCTGGGCCGGGAAGGGCCCCGGCGTGCTCTGCGGGAACGGCTGCTGGAAGGCCGGCTGCGGGAACGGCGGCGGGGTCTGCGCGGCCTGCGGGAACGGCTGCGGGGTGGGCACCGCGTACGGCGGCGGGGTCTGCGGCCCGGGCGCCGGCCGGTAGGGCTGCTGCACCGACGGTGGACCGGCCTGCGGACCGGGCACCGGCGGGAAGTTGGTCAGCGACGGCGCGGCGTGCACCGAGCGCGGCCCCTCGCCGATCACCAGCGGGGTGGACGCCTGCAGCGGCGTGTTGCCGCCGCCCCGCTCCCCCGCCAGGATGCGCTCCACCTCCTCGCGCATCGCCTCCGCGGTCGGGAACCGGTGCGCCGGGTCCTTGCGCAGCGCCCGCTCCACCAGCGCGTCGATCCCCGGGGTGACCGCCCGGTTCAGCGTGGACGGCGCCGGCGGGGTCTCCTGCACGTGCTTGTACGCGATCGAGAAGGCCGAGTCGCCGTCGAACGGCAGCTGCCCGCTGAGCAGTTCGAACAGCATGCAGCCCACCGAGTACAGGTCGGACCGGGCGTCCACGCTCTTGCCGAGCGCCTGCTCGGGCGAGAGGTACTGCGGGGTGCCGACCACCATGCCGGTCTGCGTCATCGAGGTGACGCCGGACTGCAGGGCGCGCGCGATGCCGAAGTCCATCACCTTGACGACGCCCTTGCCGGACACCATCACGTTGGCCGGCTTGATGTCGCGGTGCACCAGCCCCTGGTCGTGCGAGGCCTCCAGCGCCGCCAGCACCGCGGCGGTGATCTTCAGCGCCTGCTCGTTGGGCATCGCCCCGAGGGTGGTCACCTGCTCGTCCAGCACGTCCTTGAGCGAACGGCCCTCGACGAACTCCATGACGATGTACGGCGTGGTCGACCCGTCCGCCGCGACGTCCTCGCCGGAGTCGAACACCGAGACGATGTTGGTGTGCTGGAGCCGGGCCACCGCCTGCGCCTCGCGCCGGAACCGCTCCTTGAACGAGGCCTCCCGGCCCAGCTCGGTGTGCAGCGTCTTCACCGCGACCTGACGGTCGAGCACCGTGTCGTGGGCCAGGTGGACGGAGGCCATGCCGCCCTGCCCGAGCATCCGCTGCAGCACGTACCGGCCGTGCCCGAGCGAGTACCCCTCGGTGGTGCCCTCAGTCATGGTCCCAGCTCCCCCTCGGCGCGCGGTACTTCCGGACACCGGTCAGGGTAGCGGTTCGGGGCCGCGCCGAAGCGCGGCCCCGACAAGGCCACCGTGGGTAGGGCTACAGGTACGGACCGGAGCGAATCCCGCGGCCCGGGCCGCCCTCCTCCGGGTCGCCCTCCGCGCCCTGCAGGCCCGGGGGCAGCGCCCGCCGCATCTGCTCCAACTGCGCCCGCGCGGCCATCTGCTGGGCGAACAGCGCGGTCTGGATGCCGTGGAACAGGCCCTCCAGCCAGCCCACCAACTGCGCCTGGGCGATCCGCAGTTCGGCCTCGGTCGGGATCGTGTCGTCGGCGAACGGCAGCGACAGCCGCTCCAACTCCTCGACCAGCTCCGGGGCCAGGCCCAGCTCCAGCTCCTTGATCGAGCTGGCGTGGATGTCCTTCAGCCGCGCCCGGCTCGCCTCGTCGAGGGGCGCCGCCCGCACCTCCTCCAGCAGCTGCTTGATCATGCTGCCGATCCGCATCACCTTCGCCGGCTGCTCGACCATCTCGGTCACCGGCAGCTCGCGCGGCTCGTCGTCCCCGTCGCCCCGTCCGAGCCCGCCGGCCGGCGCGGTGCCCACCGCCATCCCGTCCGGCCCGACGATCAGCACCTTCGGACTGTCCTCCGGCCTCCCGTTCGCCGCCTGTGCCGCCAGGAAGGGCTCCTGCTGAGACCGCTCGTTCATCGGGTTGGTCATAGCTCCTTCATATGCTTCGTCCGCTACGGAGGTCAACGAAGCCGGACCGCCGATCGTCCCGCCCCGTCCGCTCCGTCTCACCGCTGTCGGCCTAGCGCCTACGCAGCCTCAGCCCGATCAAACCCAGACCCAGGCCGATCATTCCCAGCCCGGCGCCCAGCGGGAGCAGCCGCAGGGACGGGTCGTCCCAGTGCAGCGGCGGCACGGCCGGCACCACCGGCCCGGCGGCCAGCGCCCCGCCCGCGGCCTCCGAGGGCGTCCCCGGGTCGGCCGTTCCCGCCTCGTCCGGCAGCGCCTCGTCCTCCGCCGGGTCCGCGGCCGGGCCGCTCCGGCCGGGCGGTGCCGCCTCCGGCGCGGGCGCCGCCTGCCGTCCGGCGCCGCTCCCGCCCGGCCGGGTCGGCGGCGCCGGCCGGACCGGGGAGGCCGCCACGGTCGCCGTCCCGCTCGCCTCCGCCGTCCCGCCGTCCGAGGGCTCCGGCGACGGCGGGAGCGGCGGCACCACCGCCTGCTGGTGCCGCCCGTACCCGGGCACGGGCGGGGAGGAAGGGGAGGGAGCGGCGGGCTCGGGCTGCTCCGCGGGGCCGGGGGACGCCGTGGGCGAGGGCGTGGGCACGGCGGACGGTGCGGTGGACGGCGCGGCGGACGAGGGGGCCGGGGCGGCCGGGGCGGCCGGGGCAGCTAGGGACGGCTCCGCCGACTCGACCGGCGCGGCGGGCGCGGCCGGTCCGGCCGGTTCCACCGGGACGGCCGGAGCCGCGGGGACGCCCGGCGCGGCCGGAACGGTGGCGGTGGCGGTGCGGGTGGAGGCGGCGGTCGGGGCGGCCGTCCCGGGGACGGGGGCCGGTGCGGGCGGCCCGGATATCGCGCCGCCCGGCGCCGGGCTCACCGGTAGCGCCGCGGCCCCGGCCGCGAGCCCGGCCACCTGCTCGCGCACCGCGTCCAGCTGCGCCCGGGCCTGTTCCCGGGCCGCGTCCAGCTGGGCCTGCGCCTGCTGCCGCGGCCCGGCCGCCGGGTCGGCGGCCAGGGCCGGGGCGGCCAGCAGCAGCGGGAGCGCCACCCCGGTCAGCGTCGCCCAGCGGCGCAGCGCGGGCGGGCAGGCGGTGGCACGGGCCGGAACGGCGGAGGCGGGGCGGTGGCGAGCGAGCATGGAAAGCAGGTCCTCCCGACGGCCGCCCGCAGCGGGGTGCGGGCGGAGGCGGAACAGCTTGTGACCAGACTCACATACTCGGACAATCCGGGCATGTCGACCGTCAGTCGGTGGCCTCCGGCACCTCCAGGACCACCTTGCCGACCTGGGCGCCGGACTCGACCACCCGGTGGGCCTCGGCGGCCTCGGTGATCGGCAGGACCCGGTCGACCACCGGGCGGACCGCGCCCGCCTCGACCAGCGGCCAGACGTGCTCGCGGACGGCGGCGACGATGGCGGCCTTCTCGCCGAGCGGGCGGCCGCGCAGGTTGGTGGCGACCAGGGCGGCCCGCTTGGCCAGCAGGGTGGAGAGGTTGACCTCGGCCTTGGCGCCGCCCTGCAGCCCGATCACCACCAGGCGGCCGTTGACCGCCAGGGCGTCGATGTTCCGCTCCAGGTACTTGGCGCCGATGATGTCGAGGATCACGTCGGCCCCGCCGAGCGCGGTCAGCTCCGCGGTGAAGTCCTGCCGGTGGTAGTCGATCAGCAGGTCCGCGCCGAGCTCGGCGCAGCGGGCCAGCTTCTCGGGGCTGCCCGCGGTGACCGCGACCCGGGCGCCGACCGCCTTGGCCAGCTGGATCGCCATGGTGCCGATGCCGCTGGCGCCGCCGTGCAGCAGGACGGTCTCGCCGGGGCGCAGGTGGGCGACCTGGAACACGTTGGACCACACCGTGCAGGCCACCTCGGGCAGCGCCGCCGCCTGCTGCGGCGTCAATCCCTTCGGCACGGGCAGCAGTTGGCCCGAGGGGACGGCCACCCGCTGGGCGTAGCCGCCGCCCGCGAGCAGGGCGCACACCTCGTCGCCGACCGCCCAGCCGGCCACCCCGGGGCCGACCTCGACGATCCGGCCCGCGCACTCCAGGCCGGGGTAGGGGGAACTGCCGGGCGGCGGATCGTAGAAGCCCTGGCGCTGTAGCAGGTCGGCCCGGTTGACCGCGGTGGCGGCGACCTCGACCAGCACTTCGCCGGCCGCCGGGACGGGATCGGGTACCTCGGCCCAGACCAGCCGCTCGGGGCCGCCGGGCTCGGGAATCGTGATGGCTCGCATGGCCGCCACGCTACGCCTCCCGCTCCCGCGCACCCCGCCCCCCTCGCCGTCAACGGACAGCCCGTCAGGGCCCCGGGGGCGGACCGGACAGGGTGGCGACACTCCGGCCCCGCCGTCACCCCGGGACGGCCCGACCCCCCATCCTTGTCCCTGTGCCGAAAACCACCCCGCCCCAGGACCCGGGTGCCCGACCGTCCTTCCTGACGCGCAGTCTCTTCCGGGACGCGGGCACCGACGCCACCGACCCCACCCGACGGATCGCCCTCCCGTCCCGGCCCGGCCGGCCGCCGACGCTCCAGGTCGCCCGCCGGCTGCTGCTGGCGCTGGGCGTGCTGGTGGCCACCACGCTGATCGTGTACGCGGACCACGCGGGCTACAACGACAACGCGGACACCTCGGTCAGCCTGCTCGACTCGGCGTACTACGCCACCGTCACCCTCTCCACCACCGGGTACGGCGACATCACCCCGGTGAGCGACGGCGCGCGGCTGGTGAACATCCTCGTGATCACGCCGCTGCGCGTGGTCTTCCTGATCATCCTGGTCGGCACGACTCTCGAAGTGCTCACCGAACGCACCCGCCTGCAGTGGCGGATCGAACGCTGGAGGCACACCGTGCGGGACCACACCGTCGTCATCGGCTACGGCACCAAGGGCCGCAGCGCCGTGGACACCCTGCTGGGGCAGGGCGTCCCGAAGGAGTCCATCGTGGTGGTCGACCCGCAGCTCAAGGCCGTCGAGCAGGCCACCCACGACGGGCTGGTCGGCGTGCTCGGCGACGCCACCCGGGCCGCCACCCTGATCCGGGCCGAACTGCCGCGCGCCGCCCAGGTGGTGGTCGCCCCCGAGCGCGACGACACCGCCGCCCTGGTCACCCTGACCGCCCGCCAGCTGAACAAGGGCGCCACCGTGGTCGCCGCCGTCCGCGAGGACGAGAACGCCCCGCTGCTGCGGCAGAGCGGCGCGGACGTGGTGGTCACCTCCTCCAGCTCGGCGGGCCGGCTGCTGGGCATGTCGATGCTCAGCCCCAACGCGGGCGCGGTGATGGAGGACCTGCTGACCTACGGCAACGGCCTGGACGTCACCGAGCGCCCGGTCACCAAGGCCGAGGCCGGACGCAGCCCGCGCGAGCTGGACGACCTGGTGGTGGCGGTGGTCCGTGGCCGCCGGGTGCTCAACTACACCGAGCCGGAGGCCGCGGTGCTCCAGCTCACCGACCGCCTGATCGTCATCAAGCAGGGCACCCCGGTCACCCACTGACCCGGGGCGTGCGGGAGGGGGCGGTGTTCCACGTGGAACACCGCCCCCTCCTCGCGTCCGCCCGCCCGCCGGATTCCGGGGCTCAGGCCGCGGGCAGCGCCAGCACCTCCGCGTACTCCCCCGCCGCCAGGCCGCCGGGCGGGACGACCGCCAGCGCCTCGGCCCGGGCCAGACCGCGCAGCATCGCCGGGCCGTCGTGCGGCAGCGGGGCCAGCCCGGCGGCGGTCCGGCGCACCGGGTGCAGCCGGGTGTCGACGGGATGGCCGGGCAGCGCGGCGGCCAGCGGCTCGACCGGACCGGCGACCGGCGCGGTCCGGCCGGACAGCGCGTGCAGCAGCGGCAGGGCCAGCGTGACGGTGCCCGCCACCGCGGCCAGCGGGTTGCCGGGCAGCCCCACCAGGTGACGGCCGCCGGGCAGCGCCGCCAGCAGCATCGGGTGCCCGGGCCGCACCGCCACCCCGTCCACCAGCGGGTGCCCGCCGGTGGCCTCCAGCGCGGCGTGCAGGAAGTCCACCGGCCCGGCGGCGGTGCCGCCGGTGGTGAGCACCAGGTCCGCGGGCGAGTGCCGGATCGCGTCCCGCAGCAGCCCGAAGTCGTCCCGGACGTGGCGGCTGCCGAGCAGTTCGGCCCCCGCCCCGGCCAGCCAGGGCGGCAGCAGCGGACCGAGCGCGTCCCGCACCCGGCCCGGGCCGGGCAGCCCCGCCACCAGCAACTCGTCGCCCAGCACCAGCAGTTCGACGGTCGGACGGCGGTGCACGGCCAGCCGGTCGTGCCCGGCCGCCGCGGCCAGCCCGAGCACCGCCGGGGTCACCGGCAGCCCCGCGGGCAGCAGCTCCTCGCCCCGGCCGCACTCCTGCCCGCGCGGCCGGACGTCCTGCCCGGGCACCACCTCGCCACGCAACTGGGCGGTGCCGTCCGGACGTTCGGTGAGCACGCCGTGCTCGCGCCGGAGCACCCCGGTGGCGCCCGGCGGCACCTGGGCACCGGTGGCGATCTCCACCGCCGCGCCGTCCGCCAGCGGCGCGCACGGCTGCCCCGCCAGCACCCGGCCGGACAGCCGCCACGGCCCCGGACCGGCCACCGCCCAGCCGTCCATCGCCGAGGTGTCGAAGGCCGGCAGGTCGGTGAGCGCCGCCAGCGGCTCGGCCAGCGTCCGCCCCGCCGCCGCGGCCAGCTCCACCCGCTCCACCGGCAGCGGCCGGGCCACCGCCGCCCGCGCCGCGTCCCGGGCCGCCCGCCACGGACACCCGCGCAGGGTGGCCGCCACCGAGGTCAACCGGACGTCACCGGCCGGGTCCACCGTCCCCATCCCCGCCGGCCCGCTCATCGCCCGTCCGCGCCGTCGGCCGCCGGGGTCGCCGGGGCAGCCGGGGTCGCCGGGGTCGCCGGGGCGTCGGCGTCGTCAGCGGCAGCCGCCCAGCGCTCGGCCAGCGCCACCGCCTTCGCGTTCGCCTCGGCCACCGCCGCCGCGCCGCCACCGGCCTCGGCCGCCGCGTAGCCGACCAGGAACGCGGTGAGCGGCGCCGCCGGCCGCTCGACCCCGTGCGCGACCACCCGGGTCATGTCCAACAGCCCGCGCACGTCCACCGCCAGGTCCACGCCCAGCTCGGCAGCGGCCGCGGCCATCCACTCGTCCAATGTGCGCTCCATGACGCCCATGCTGCCCGATCCGGGCACTCGCCGACCGCTTCCCCGGTGAGCGCCGCACGTCGTTTCGCTCACCCCCCGCCCCCACCCGCCGTGAGCACTCCGCCGGAGCCGGCCCCGCACCCCGTACGGTCACAGCCCGCAGGCGGCTCCGGCCGACCACCCTTCCCGCACCCGCCACCGGACCCGAACCCGAACCCGCCGAAGCCCGCCGGCGGACCCGGCTCCGCGCTTCTCCCGCCGCCCGACCCCGCATCCCGGACGGCCCCGGGCCGCAGGCGGCTCCGGCCGGGTGCCGCAGGGTCGAGGAGGCCGCCGCCGGTCCCGCCCGTCGTGCGCGGGCCCCGTCCCCCGCCTTCTCAGGACTCCCCGGTCTCCCGCCCCGCCCGGTCGCGGGCCGCGGCCAGCTCCGGCCAGGTGTCGCAGTCGAAGGAGGCGTGCGCCGGGTCGGGCAGGCGGGTCAGGCGGAGCGGGGCGAGCAGGTGGCGGAGCGGGCGGCCGGACGGGTCGCCGAGGGCGGTGAGCGCCGCGCTCAGGGCGCTGGTGCGGTAGGCGGCGGCCAGCGGCTGGTCGCGGCCGTCGGCGTCGACCAGCAGGGCGCCGTCCGGGCCGCCGTCCCCGTCGAGCGCGGCCAGCAGCCGCCCCACCGTCGGCCGGTCCAGGAACGGCAGGTCGGCGGCGAGCAGCAGGACCCGGGGCGCGGTCACCGCGGGCAGCGCGGCGGCCACCGCCGCCAGCGGGCCGCCGCCCGGCGGGTCCTCGCGCAGCCAGCGCACCCCGGCCCGCTCGGTGGGCCGCTCGGGGCCGACCACCAGGACCCCGCGGGCGTCCGCGCAGGCCGCCAGCACCCGGTCCAGCAGCGGGCGCCCGCCGACCGTCAGGGCGGGTTTGTCGATCCCGCCGAGCCGTCGCCCCGCCCCGCCGGCCGCCACCACCGCGTCGTACCCGTTCCGCGTCACCCCCGCAGTATCACTCCCCGGCCGCCGCTCCCCCGGGGCCGCTCCCCCGGCGCCGCCCCCGCGGGATCACTGGTCGTCGCCGTCGACGATCTCCGCGTCCACGATCCCGTTGTCCTCGTGCGGGACCTCCCGCCGCGCGACGTTCGCGGCCGCGCCGTGCTCCAGGATGGCCGGCAGGGTCAGGCCGCCGTAGCGCTCGTTCACCGCGGCGGCCAGCGCCTCCGCGTCCTCGGGGTGGTCGTGCAGCGCCTCGTCGAAGTCGCGCAGGTAGCCGGCGGTGAAGGCGAGCACCCGGTGCGCGGCGTCGTCCATGCCGGGGGCGCGGTGCCCGGCGATCACCCGGTCCACGCCGAGGTCGGCGATCCGGACCAGGTTCTGCGACCACTGGTCGCGGGCGTCCGGGTCGGTGTCGGCCGTCCAGACGTGGGTGCCGTTGTAGACGAAGTCGCCCGCGACCACGGTGCGGATGCTCGGCAGGTGGGTGATGGTGGAGCCCGCGCTGTCGCCCTGGCCCAGCTGCAGGACCCGGATCAGCTGGCCGTCGATCATCAGCGGGCGCGGCAGCAGCGGCGCGGGCAGCAGCGGCTGGTCCGGGACGTCGTCGCCGTACACCGGCTTCCACTGCGCGACCTTCGCCGCCGCGGTCCGCCCGATGCCCTCCACCACCGAGGGCGCGGCCAGCAGCTGCGCGGCCGGGAACAGCCGCAGCACCTCCTCCGCGCCGAAGTAGTGGTCGGGGTGCTGGTGGCTGACCACGATCGCCAGCAGCTCGCGCCCCTTGCCGGCGATCCACTCGGCCAGCTCGCGCCCGGCGCTGCGGGTCAGCTGGGCGTCGACCAGGATCGCCGTGCGCTCGCCCATGATCAGGCTGGAGGTGGCGAAGAACGCGCTCTCCGGGCCGGTGAAGACCTCGACCTCCAACGGGCGGACGGCCGGTGCGGCGTCCATCCGGTGGCCGGGGGCGCTCTCGTCGGACGGTGACGCGGTCACGGCTGCTCCCCTGGTCGGTGCGGCGGCGGGCGCGGGCCGGCCCGTCCCGTCCAGCCTGGCCGGAAGGCCCCCGCGCCGCCGGGTGGGCGCGCCCAGGAGGGTGATCACCGCAACCCCCGGCCCGCCGCGGGCGTCGACTATTGTCGTTGGTCCCCGGCCACCGGGCACCTCGCGCACACACCATTCCGGGAGCACTGATGGACCGGCTCGACAACACCGTCCGCGACTACGCCTGGGGTTCGACCACCGCCGTCCCCGAGCTGCTCGGACGGCCCGCCACCGGTGCGCCCCAGGCCGAGCTGTGGATGGGCGCCCACCCCGGCGCGCCGTCCCTGGTCGACCGCGGCGACGGCCCCGTCCCGCTGGACCGGCTGATCGCCGCCGACCCGGTCGGCGAACTGGGCGCCGCCTCCGTCGAGCGGTTCGGGCCGACGCTGCCGTTCCTGTTCAAGGTGCTCGCCGCCGCCCTGCCGCTCTCCATCCAGGCCCACCCGACCAGGGCGCAGGCCCGGGCCGGGTACGCCGAGGAGGAGGCCCGCGGCATCCCGCTGGACGCCCCGGAGCGGAACTACAAGGACGACAACCACAAGCCCGAACTGATCTGCGCGCTCGACGAGTTCGAGGGCCTGTGCGGCTTCCGCACCCCCGCCGACGCAGCCGCCCTGATGGCCTCGCTCGACGTCCCCGGGCTGGCCCCGCTGATCGACCTGCTGCGCACCGAGCCCGAACCGGAGGCGCTCGCCGGGGCACTCGCCGGGGCGCTCGGCCTGACCGGCGCCGCGGGCCGGGAGACCGTGGCCGCCGTCGCCCGCGCGGTCACCGCCGCCGCCCCCGCCGACCCGACCGGCGAGCTGGCCGGGTACGCCTTCGCCGCCGCCGAGCACCCCGGCGACCCCGGGCTGGTCGCCGCCCTGCTGCTCAACCACGTCCGGCTCCAGCCCGGCGAGGCGCTCTACCTCGGTGCCGGGCTGCCGCACGCCTACCTGCGCGGCACCGGCGTCGAGATCATGGCCAATTCCGACAACGTGCTGCGCTGCGGCTTCACCCCCAAGCACGTGGACGTCCCCGAACTGCTCAGGGTGGTCGACTTCCGCGGCGGCCGCCCGGAGATCCTGCGCCCCGCGCCCGGCCCGGACGGCGAACGGCACTACCCGGTGCCGATCGACGAGTTCCGGCTCTCCCGCTACGAACTCACCGACCGCCCCGCCACCCTGCCCGGCGACGCCCCGCAGATCCTGCTCTGCACCGCAGGAACAGCCGAACTTGCCTCGGGCGGACGGACGTTGACGCTCCACCGGGGCGAGTCCGCGTTCCTGCCGGCCGACGGCGCCGCGACGCTGCTCACCGGCCCCGGCGCGACCGTCTTCCGCAGCACCGTCACGCTCGACTAGCGCGGCCCGGGCCGGGATCGGGCCCGGGACCGGCCCAGCCCCGGACCGGAACCGGACCGGGAGCAGCACCGGCTCAGACCGGGAAACGCCCCTGGTACGCCAGCCGCGCCCCGGCGTCCGCGCCGATCGCGGTGAGCAGCTCGTCCAGGGCCAGGAACCACGTCCAGCGCTCCCCGCCGCCCGCCCGCGCCAGGGCGTCGACCAGCAGGTCCTCCAGCTCCGGGACCCGCTTGTCCTTCCACACCTTGTCGGCCACGCAGACCAGCAGGTCCTCGGCCGTGGAGGACGGGCCCCAGTCGGCGTGCCCGGCCGCGAACCGGGCCAGCTCCGGGGCCACCCCCGCCGCCAGCAGCAGCTCCCGCCCGGCCGGCTCGTGCGCCGAACCCGGGCCGGACAGCTCCGAGCGGTGCACCGCCTTCCCGATGTCGTGGGTGGCCGCCCCGAACAGCACCGCCTCCCGGTCCACCGCCAGCTCCGGGCAGCGCTCCGCCGCCCAGTCCGCCAGCCGCGCCGCCACGTCGTGCACCAGCCGCAGGTGCGCCACCAGCCGCGGCGGCGCCCCCGCCCCGGCCAGCAGCTCGGCCGCCCGGTCCGGCAGCGGCAGCAGTTCCAGGTCATCGTCCATGGCGGGCGACCCTACCCGACCCCGTTTAATCCCTTGACCGTGGACGGGCGAGCGGGCTGCACTGGCCCGGACAGGCGACGGCGACCGCGGAAGGCGGCGGCATTGATCGACATCCGGCCCACCACCGAGCAGGACCTCGATCTCTTCGTCGAGACCATGCACGCCGCGTTCGGGATGTTCGTCGACCCGCCCGACGGGGACGGCGGCGGCGTCTGGTGGTCGGCGTTCGAACCGGAGCGCGGCCTGCTCGCCCACGACGCGGACGGCCGGCCGATCGGCACCGCCGGGGCGTACACCTTCGAACTCACCCTCCCCGGCGGGCGGATCGTCCCGATCTCCGGGGTGACGGCCGTCGGCGTGCTGCCCTCGCACCGGCGGCGGGGCGTGCTCACCGCGATGATGCGCCGCCAACTCGCCGAACTGCGCGGACGCGGCGAGGTGCTGGCCGTGCTGCTCGCCTCCGAGTCGCTGATCTACCGCCGCTTCGGCTACGGGCCCGCCACCTACACCCAGCGCTACACCGTCCCCCGGCAGCGCGCCGCACTCGCCCCCGCCCGGGCCGGGGCCGCCGGGGCCGGGGCGGTCGAACTGCTGCACCGCGACAGGGCGGTGCCGCTGCTGGAGCAGGTCTACGACGACTACCGGCGGCTGCGCCCCGGCTCGGTCTCCCGCCCGCACCGCTGGTGGGAGCGCGGCGCGGGCCAGCCCCCGGTCGCCCGCAAGCCCCGCTACGTCGCCCTGCACCGGGACGCCGCCGGCCGGCCCGACGGGTACGCCAGCTACCGCGTCGAGGAGGGCCGCTCCCTGGTGGCCGACGAGACCGTCGCCGCCACCGACGCCGCGTACGCCGCGCTGGCCCGCTACCTGCTCGGCCACGACCTGGTCGAGCAGGTGGTGTTCCAGCACGTCCCGCCCGACCACCCGCTGCCCTGGCTGCTCGCCGACTACGGCGCCGGCCAGCCCGGCAAGCACACCGACTGGCTCTGGGCCCGGGTGCTGGACGTGCCAGGCGCGCTCACCGCCCGCGGCTGGAGCACCGACGGCACGCTCGTCCTCGACGTCGACGACCCGTTCCTCGGCGAGCACCACCGCCACCTGCTGACCGTCCGCGACGGCGAGGCCACCTGCGTCCCCACCGACCGCGCCCCCGACCTCTCGCTCGACATCAGCGACCTCGGCTCGATCCTGCTCGGCGGCACCGCCCCCAGCACCCTCGCCCGGGCCGGCCACCTCCGCCCCCACCACCCCGAAGCCGCCGCCCGCGCCGACGCCCTGTTCCGCGCCGACCGCGCACCGCACTGCCTGCACTGGTTCTGAGACGCGGCGGAGCCCCCGCGGACGAGGTCCGCGGGGGCTCCTGGCCGATCGGGGATCAGTTCTTGCTGTAGAAGCCGAACATGTCGACGATCAGGTCGGTCTGCGAGTAGGCGACGTTCCAGAAGTCGACCAGCCCGGTGCTGCCGACGCTCGCCTGCACCAGGTTCGGGACGGTCTGCCCGGCCTTCCAGTTCAGGGACGAGGAGTTCGGCACCGACGGCCAGTTGAAGTAGCCGCCCTCGTAGGCCGCGATGGTGTTCGGGTCCTGCGCGACCGACAGGTGGCCGTCGCCGTGGGTGTTGGTGACGGTCGCGTTCAGCGCCCAGCCGGTGATGTTCGGGTCCCAGGAGCCGAGGTCGAGCAGCGCGTAGTCGTAGCCGTAGCTCGCGTTGTACGGGTAGAGCGGAGTCGACTGACGGGTGTCCAGCAGGCGGTCGGGGTCCACCGGGACGTACGCGCTCTGGCTGTTCGCCGTGTAGTAGCCGACCACGTCCACGATCACGTCCGACGCCTTCCAGGCACCGTTCTGGACCTGGATCCTGCCGTCCGGGCCGACCGGCACGATCACCGAGTTGGCCACGGTCTGGCCGGCGGTGAAGTTGACGTTCGAGGCGGTGGGGAGGGACTGCCCGCTCGGGTACACCGTCAGGTGGCCGTCGCTGCCCGGGTTGGTGACGGTGACGTTCAGCGCCACGGCGGTGAACTTGTTGTCCGGCACCTGCGCGTTGGTCGGGATGGTCACCGGCACGGTGCCGTACGCGGCCACCTTGCCGCTGTTGCGGGTGTCCAGCAGGCGCTTCGGGTCGACCGGGGTGTAGCCGGAGGCCTGGCTCTGGGTGAAGTACCCGGTCACGTCGGCGATCAGGTCGACGCTGCCCCAGCCGCCGTTGTACAGGTCGACGTAGCCGTTGGCCCCGACCGGCGCGATCACCAGGTTCGGAACGGTCTGGCCCGGCAGGTAGTTGAGGTTCGACGTGGTCGGCCGGGCGTCGCCGTCCCCGTAGACCGTGACGTGGCCCTCGGTCCCGGGGTTGGTGACGGTGACGTTCAGCACCACCGCGGTGACCCCGGCCGGGATGGAGCCGTTGCCCGCGATCTTGATCTTCGCGGTGCCGTACGCCGGGACCTTGGCGCGCGGAGCGCCGGTGCCGTCCCGGGTGTCCAGCAGACGCGTCGGGCCGTACGCGGTGTACGAGTTGCCCGCGGTCGCGAGGCTGAGGTTGCCGCTGGCGGTGTTGCCGGAGCCGTCGGTCAGCGTGACGCTGATGGCGTAGGCGCCCAGCTTGTCGTAGACGTGCGTCTGGGTGACCGTGGTGGCCGAGTAGACCGCCACCGAGCTGCTCTTGCCGTCGCCCCAGTTGATGGTGGCGGTGAGCGGCCAGCTGTCGCTGGTGGCGGAGATGTCCAGGTCGATGCCGTGGGCGGACGACTGCACGGCGTGCAGCGCGGCGCCCAGCGAGTTGTTCGCGGCGGTCAGCGGACCGGCCTGCGACTGCGCGCCACGCGCCTGCGGCGCGGCGGACTTGCTGCCCGAGACCGACCCGTCGAAGGTCTGGAAGTCGGGCTTGGGCGCCTGAGGCGCGGCGTGCACGCCGGCGGCCTTGGCGGAACGAGCGGGAGAGTCCGAGTCGGCAGCAACGGCCTGGCCCGGAACGAACGCGAGACCGGCGGCAACAGCAGCGGCACCCGCGAGAAAACGGCGATAAGACACCGACACCCCGAAGAAGAAGAAAAGTGAAGATCCGATGAGAGGCTCGCTCAGCGTACAGATCCCACCCTGTTCGAACAATCTCCTTTTTCCCGTTCCCGCACGGGCTTTGGCGGTATGCGGACAAAAAATTCGACGGCCTGTCAGGTCACATCGCGAGTCATGTCGACAAAGCGGGAATAGTGCCCCTGGAAAGCGACGGTAATGGTCGCAGTTGGGCCGTTTCGGTGCTTTGCCACGATCAGGTCGGCTTCACCGGCCCGCGGCGACTCCTTCTCGTACGCGTCCTCGCGGTGCAGCAGGATCACCATGTCGGCGTCCTGCTCGATCGAGCCGGACTCGCGCAGGTCGGAGACCATCGGCTTCTTGTCGGTGCGCTGCTCGGGGCCGCGGTTCAGCTGGGAGAGCGCGATCACCGGAAGCTCCAGCTCCTTCGCCAGCAGCTTCAGGTTCCGGGACATGTCCGAGACCTCCTGCTGCCGGCTCTCCGCCCGTCGCGACCCGCCGGACTGCATCAGCTGCAGGTAGTCGATCACCACCAGCCGCAGGTCGTTGCGCTGCTTGAGCCGCCGGCACTTGGCCCGGATCTCCATCATCGACAGGTTCGGCGAGTCGTCGATGTACAGCGGCGCCGCACTCACCTCGGGCATCCGCCGGGCCACCCGCGTCCAGTCGTCGTCCGTCATGTTCCCCGACCGCATGTGGTGCAGCGCCACCCGTGCCTCCGCCGACAGCAGGCGCATGGCGATCTCGTTGCGGCCCATTTCGAGCGAGAAGATCACGCTCGGCAGGTTGTTGTGGATCGAACAGGCCCGCGCGAAGTCCAGCGCGAGCGTGGACTTGCCCATGGCCGGGCGGGCCGCGATGACGATCATCTGGCCGGGGTGGAGGCCGTTGGTGAGCTGGTCGAAGTCGGCGAAGCCGGTGGGGACGCCGGACATCTGGCCGGAGCGGGAGCCGATGGCCTCGATCTCGTCGAGGGCGCCTTCCATGATGTCGGCGAGGGGGGCGTAGTCCTCGTTGGTGCGCTGTTCGGTGACGGCGTAGATCTCGGCCTGGGCGGCGTTGACGATGTCGTCGACGTCGCCCTCGGCGGCGTAGCCCATGCCGGCGATGCGGGTGCCGGCCTCGACCAGGCGGCGCAGGACGGCGCGTTCGTGGACGATCTCGGCGTAGTACTCGGCGTTGGCCGCGGTGGGGACGGAGTTGACCAGGGTGTGCAGGTAGGAGGGGCCGCCGACGCGGGTGAGCTCGCCGCGCTTGGTGAGTTCGCCGGCCACGGTGATCGGGTCGGCGGGCTCGCCGCGGGCGTAGAGGTCGAGGATCGCGCCGTGGATGAGTTCGTGGGCGGGGCGGTAGTAGTCGGCGGGCTTGAGCACCTCGACGACGTCCGCGATGGCGTCCTTGGAGAGGAGCATGCCGCCGAGCACGGACTGTTCGGCCGCCAGGTCCTGCGGGGGGACGCGTTCGAAGCCCTCGCCGCCGAAGCCGCCCTCGCGGTCGCCGTCCCGGTCGCGGCGCTCGCCCTTGGCCGGGAAGCGGTCGCCGCCCTTGCCGCCGTCCCGCCGCTGGGACCCTCCGCCGGAGCCCCCGGAGCCGCCCGAGCCGCCGGAGCCCTCGCGGCCGGCCGGGGCGCCGGAGCGGCGGGAGACCGGGAGGCGGTCGCCCGGGACGTCGGGGAAGGCGTCCAGCGGGAAGGCGTCGTCGGACGGCTGCCAGTCGTCCTCCGGCGGCGGGGCGTCGTGGTCTTCGTACTGGGGGCCGGTCACGCGTGTTCCCCGATCAGCGAGCGGTGCGAGTTGGTGCGGGCCTGTCCGGTGGGGCGCGTTCCTTCCTACGCCACCGAGCCGACAGTTCCGGCCGTGTGCGGGCGGTGTCGCGCGGCCACCGGGGTCTGGTCCGGAGCCACGGTACGGGGGGTCGGGCGGTTGTTCAAAGGCGGTTATCCACAGGGGGTGTGGATAACTGTCCGCAGGCTGTGGGTAACTCCGCCAAAGCTGTGCACAACCCTGTGGACACCACTGTGGATAACCACACGATCACCCTGGCGGGACATCGCTGACCTGCGGTGACTCTCCGCACAGCCTGTGCATGAGAAATTCTTCACACAGCCGGGGTCCGAGCCGGGGGCCTGTTCGAGAGACCGTTCGAGCCGGGGTCCGTCCACAGGGAAAGTAAGTGTCACAGGACACCTACAACCATTACCTGTGGATGAGTAGGCTGAGCCCATGCCCGTCCGACCGCCCACCGCCCGTCCACCCGCCGCCGACCGTCGCCGCCACGACCGGGAGATCCTCGCCCTGGCCGTCCCGGCCTTCGGCGCCCTGGTCGCCGAACCGCTGTTCCTGATGGCCGACTCGGCGATCGTCGGCCACCTCGGCACCGCCCAGCTGGCCGGCCTGGGCGTCGCCTCGGCCGCGCTCACCACCGTCGTCGGCGTGTTCGCCTTCCTCGCGTACGCCACCACCGCCGCGGTGGCCCGCCGGATCGGGGCGGGCGACCGGCGGGCCGCCGTCCAGCAGGGCATCGACGGGATCTGGCTGGCGCTGGTCCTCTCGGCCGGCCTGGTGGTGCTCATCCTGCTGCTCGCCCCGCAGGCCGCCCGGCTGCTCGGCGCCTCCGCCACCGCCGGACCGCACGCCGTCACCTACCTGCGGATCAGCGCGCTCGGGGTGCCCGCGATGCTGCTGGTGCTGGCCGCCACCGGCGTGCTGCGCGGCTTCCAGGACACCCGCACCCCGCTGCTGGTGGCGATCGGCGGGTTCACCGCCAACCTGCTGCTCAACCTGGGCCTGGTGTACGGCGCCGGCCTCGGGGTGGCCGGCTCCGCCTGGGGCACCGTGATCGCGCAGAACGCGATGGCCGCGGTGTACGTGGCGGTGGTGGTCCGCGGCGCCCGCCGGGAGGGCGCGGCGCTGCGGCCGGACGCCGCCGGCATCCGCGCCTCGGCCCGGGCGGGCGGCCCGCTGCTGGTGCGCACCCTGAGCCTGCGCGCGGTGCTGGTGCTGGCCACCGCGGTGGCCGCGCACCTGGGCGACGCCGAGGTGGCCGCCCACCAGATCACCATGACCGTCTGGTCCTTCGTGGCCTTCGCCCTGGACGCGGTGGCGATCGCCGGGCAGGCGATCATCGGCCGCTACCTGGGCGCCGGCGACCTGCCGGGCACCCGGGCCGCCACCCGGCGGATGGTCGAGTGGGGCCTCGGCGCGGGCGTGCTGTTCGGGCTGCTGATGGTGCTGGGCCGCCCGCTGTACGTCCCGCTGTTCAGCTCCGACCCGGCCGTGCGGGGGCAGCTGTCCACCGCGCTGCTGCTGGCCGCGCTGACCCAGCCGGTGGGCGGGCTGGTGTTCGTCCTGGACGGGGTGCTGATGGGCGCGGGCGACGGCCGCTACCTGGCGTGGGCGATGCTGGCCACCCTGCTGCTGTTCGTCCCGGCGGCGCTGGCCGTCCCGGCGCTGGGCCTGGGGCTGGCCGGGCTGTGGTGGGCGATGAACCTGTTCATGCTGAGCCGGGCCGCGTTCCTGGCCGGCCGGGTGCGCACCGGCCGCTGGATGGTCACCGGCGCGGTCCGGGCCTGAGGACGGCGCCGGGAACCTGGCCCGGCAACGGCCCCGGAACGGCCGGAGGGCCGGACCCCGTGGAACGGGGTCCGGCCCTCCGGGTGCCTCGCGGCGTGCCCTGCGGCACGGGCGCTACGGCACCGCTACGACTGCGTTCAGGCGGCGACGACGTTGACGTCGAGGTTGGCCTGGACGTCACCGTGCAGCTTGACCGAGACCTTGTGGGTGCCCACGGTCTTGATCGGCGAGGCGATCGCGACGGCGCGCTTGTCCACGGCCGGGCCGCTGGCGGCCTTGATGGCCTCCACGACGTCGGCCTGGGTCACGGAGCCGAACAGGCGGCCGGCCTCGCCGGAGCGAACGGCCAGCTTGACCTGCAGGCCCTCGAGCTTGGCCTTGACCTCGTTGGCGGCCTCGAGGGTCTGGATGGCGTGGATCTTCCGGGCGCGACGGATGGCGTCGACGTCCTTCTGACCGCCCTTGGTCCAGCGGATGGCGAAGCCGCGCGGGACCAGGAAGTTACGGGCGTAGCCGTCCTTGACCTCGACGATCTCGCCGGCGCTGCCGAGGCCGGGGACCTCGTGAGTGAGGATGATCTTCATTCTTCGGTCACCCTCTCTTAGCGCGCGGTGGAGGTGTAGGGCAGCAGGGCCATCTCACGGCTGTTCTTCACGGCCGTGGCGACGTCACGCTGGTGCTGGGTGCAGTTGCCGGTGACCCGGCGGGCACGGATCTTGCCGCGGTCGGAAATGAACTTCCGCAGCAGGTTCGTGTCCTTGTAGTCCACGTACGTGGCCTTGTCCTTGCAGAAGACGCAAACCTTCTTCTTCGGCTTGCGAGCAGGCGGCTTCGCCATTGTGTGCTCCGTTAAGTACGAGATCTGTCAGCGTTGGCGGACCCGCGGGGGCCCGCCAAGCACCGCTTAGAACGGGGGTTCTTCCGAGTAGCCGCCGCCGGAGTTTCCACCCCAGCCGCCGCCGCCCTGGTTGGACGCGGGGGCGCTGGACGCCCACGGGTCGTCGGACGGGCCGCCCTGGCTGCCGCCGCCGGGGTTTCCGCCCCAGCTGCCGCCGCCCTGGTTGCCGCCGCCGAAGCCGCCGCCACCCTGCTGGCCGCCGCCGCCGAAGCCGCCGCCACCACCGCCGCCCGGACCGCCGGTCCGGTTGGCGCGGGTGACCTTGGCGGTCGCCGAGCGCAGGCTCGGGCCGACCTCATCGACCTCGACCTCGAAGACCGTCCGCTTCTCGCCTTCCTTGGTCTCGTAAGACCGCTGGCGCAGTCGGCCCTGCACGATCACGCGCATGCCGCGCTGCAGCGACTCGGCCACGTTCTCCGCCGGCTGACGCCAGACGTTGCACGTGAGGAAGAGGCTCTCGCCGTCCTTCCACTCGTTGGTCTGGCGGTCGAAGGTGCGCGGGGTGGACGCGATGCGGAACTTGGCCACCGCGGCACCCGACGGGGTGAAGCGCAGCTCGGGGTCGTCGACGAGGTTGCCGACGAGGGTGATGACGGTCTCGCCTGCCATGTGGTGATGACCTCTCGGAAAGGAGTTCTGCGGTGCTCGTCAGCGGTGTTCCACGTGGAACACCGGACGTGAGCCCTCCGGCGCGGACGCCGGAAGTGGGCTCAGTGGGTGTCCGGGCGCAGGACCTTGGTCCGCAGAACCGACTCGCTCAGGCTGAACTGGCGGTCGAGCTCCTTGACGACCTCGGGCGTGGCCTTGAGGTCGATGACCGAGTAGATGCCCTCGGACTGCTTGTTGATCTCGTACGCCAGGCGACGCCGGCCCCAGGTGTCGACCTTCTCCACCTTGCCGCCGCTGGTGCGGACGACGTTGAGGAAGCTCTCGATCAGGGGGGAGACAGCGCGTTCCTCGACCGAGGGGTCGAGGATGACCATCACCTCGTAGTGACGCATGTGTAACCCACCTCCTTTGGACTCAACGGCCACGGCATTTCCGTGGCAGGAGGGTTGTGCGCGTCGGCACCGGTGGGTCCGGGCATGCGAACACGCCCCTACACCAGTGCAGAGGGGCCAGCCTACCGGGTCAGCCGACCGGCGGACAAAACAGTTGGCCGCAGCGGTTGTCACTTCGGTCACATCGGCCGCAATCTGGACAGAACGAACGTTCCTCTCCCGGGAGGTGGGTCCCATGGCACAGGCCGTCCCCAGGCCGCAGCACCGGTCGCAGTTCACCCTCAACACCGACGGACACCCGCACCCGCGGGAGAACGCCCTGGTCGGTGTGACCGTCCTGCTCGGGGTGATCGCCTTCGTCACCTCGTTCTTCCACCACCTGCACCTCCTGACCTCGTGGACCGGCCTGTTCGGGGTGCTCACCGGACTGGCCGGGCTGTTCCTCTCGGTGACCACCGCCGAGCGCTTCGCGGTCGTCATCGGCACCGGCGCGGCGGCGTTCGGCCTCTTCCTCGGCGTGGCGCACGGCGGCCTGTTCGGGGGCGTGTGGTGACCTCCCCCCGGCGCGGGGCGGGCTGAGTCCGCCTCCCCCCACTGGGCCTCCGATGCCCTCCCGGCGTAGTACCTGTATCAGCGGGTGCCGCCGGGAGGGCATCATCATGTCGGGTCGGTTCCCGGTCGAATCGGACCATTCGGACGATAGGGTCACCATGGGGGGATCCACGAGGAGGAGCACGGAGCATGAGCCTGCGGCTGCGGACGATCACACGCGAGGAACACCTGGCCTTCGTGCAGAGCCGGCCCTCGGCCAGCCACATGCAGGTGCCCTCCTGGGCGGACGTGAAGGCGGAGTGGCGCGCGGAGAGCCTGGGCTGGTTCGACGCCTCCGGCGAGCTGGTCGGCGCCGGGCTGGTCCTCTACCGCCAGCTGCCCAAGGTGAAGCGGTACCTGGCCTACCTGCCGGAGGGGCCGGTGATCGACTGGTTCGACCAGGACCTCGACCGCTGGCTCAAGCCGATGCTGGCGCACCTGAAGTCGCAGGGCGCCTTCTCGGTGAAGATGGGCCCGCCGGTGGTGGTGCGCCGCTGGGAGGCGCCCACCATCAAGGAGGCGATCGCCGGCGACCGGGCCAAGCGGCTGCGCGACGTCGAGCCGGACTTCACCGAGTCCCGCGCCCTGGAGACCGCCGAACGGCTGCGCCGCTCCGGCTGGCTGCAGGGCGAGGACGGCGGCGCCGGCTTCGGCGACGTCCAGCCCCGGTACGTCTTCCAGGTGCCGCTGGGCGGCCGCTCGCTGGACGACGTCCAGCGCGGCTTCAACCAGCTGTGGCGGCGCAACATCAAGAAGGCCGAGAAGAGCGGCGTCGAGGTGGTCCAGGGCGGCTACGAGGACCTCGCGGTCTTCCACAAGCTGTACGTGGTCACCGCCGAGCGGGACCACTTCACGCCCCGGCCGCTCTCCTACTTCCAGCGGATGTGGCAGTCCCTCACCGCCGAGGACCCGAACCGGATGCGGCTCTACCTCGCCTACCACGAGGGCGAGCCGCTGGCCGCCACCACGATGCTGGTGGTCGGCGAGCACGTCTGGTACTCCTACGGCGCCTCGGCCGACCACAAGCGCGAGGTCAAGCCGTCCAACGCGATCCAGTGGCGGATGATCCGGGACTCCTACGCGCTCGGCGCGAGCGTCTACGACCTGCGCGGGATCAGCGACACCCTGGACGAGGACGACCCGCTGTTCGGGCTGATCCAGTTCAAGGTCGGCACCGGCGGCCAGGCCGCGGAGTACCTCGGCGAGTGGGACTTCCCGCTCAACAAGCTCCTGCACAAGGCGCTCGACCTCTACATGTCGCGCCGCTGAGCCGAACGGCCGGGTCGGCGGGCCGCCGCCCGCCGACCCGCCGCCGACCGGTCGCCCGACGGCCGGTCGCCGGTCGCCCGCCGGCGCGCCACCCGAAGAACACCACGGAGAGAACGCGATGACCCTGACGATGTACGTGGACACCGGCCGCTGGCGGGCGCACCAGCGCGGCCTGCTGGCCGAGTTCGACGGGCTCGTCCCGGTCGCCAAGGGCAACGGCTACGGCTTCGGCAACACCCGGCTGGCCGCCGAGGCCGCCCGGCTGGGCGTGCCGACGCTGGCGGTGGGCACCACGGACGAGGCGGCGGCGGTGGCCGGCGACTTCCCCGGCGACCTGCTGGTGCTCACCCCCTACCGGGCGGGCGAGCCCGAGGTCGAGCTGCCCGCCGGGCGGGTGGTGCGCACCGTCGCGCACGCCGAGGCGCTGGCCGCGCTGCCCGGGGGGACCAGGGTGGTGATCGAGTGCATGACCTCGATGCGGCGGCACGGTGTCGCGGCCGGTGAGCTGACCCGGCTGCCGGTGGGGCACCTGGCGGTGGAGGGTTTCGCGCTGCACCTGCCGCTGGACCGGCCGGACGGCAGCGACCCGGTGGACGAGGTGTCCGGCCTGGTCCGGGCGATCGGTGAGGCCGGGCTGCCCACCGGCACCGTCTACCTCAGCCACCTGTCCGCCGCGGACGGGCCGCGGCTGGCCGAGCGGCACCCCGGCACCGCCTTCCGCTCCCGGATCGGCACCCGGCTCTGGCTCGGCGAGGTGGAGGCGCTCTCCTCCCGGGCCACCGTCCTGGACGTCACCCCGGTCTCCCGCGGCGAGCGCTACGGCTACCGGCAGCACAAGGCCCCCTCCGACGGCCACCTGCTGGTCGCCACCGGCGGCACCGCGCACGGCGTCGGCCTGGAGGCCCCCAAGTACGTGCACGGGGTGCTGTCCCGGGCCAAGGGGCTGGCCCGGGCCGGCCTGGCCACCGTCAACCGGACGCTGTCGCCGTACTCCTGGCAGGGCAAGCAGCTGTGGTTCGCCGAGCCGCCGCACATGCAGGTGTCGATCCTCTTCCTGCCCGGCGAGCTCAAGCCGCCCGCGATCGGCGACGAGCTGTCCCTGACCGTCCGGCACACCACCACCCACTTCGACCGGGTGGTCGAGCGCTGAGCCCGCCCCCGGGGCCCGGCCGAACGCCGGAGCCCCGCCCGCCGTGACGGCGGGCGGGGCTTCGGCAGCTCCGGGGCTTCGGCGGCTCCGGGGCCGGGCGGCCGCCCGGAGGACTCACCGGGCCGCCTCCCGGGTCACTTCTCGGGCCGGGGCTCCGCGCCGAGCTCGACGACCGGCTCCGGGTCCTTGCTCAGCCAGTCCGAGCGCGGCGCGTACGCGGCGTAGGTCTCCTCCTCGCGCAGGCCGCGGGCGGTGCCGAGCACGAACCGGTCCGGGGCGCCGTCCAGCACGCCGCCCGACGGGTCGTCGCTGCCGTCCCAGCGGACCGGGTCGTGCTCCGGGTGGAGGATGTCGCGGACCACCAGGTAGCAGAGGTACAGGGTCCCGACCAGGTGCAGGGCGATGGCGAAGTGGTACCACTCCTGGTCGATGCCGTGGTGCTTGCCGTCGCCGTTGTAGGCCAGGAACGACCAGACGCCGAGGAAGTACAGCACCTCGCAGGCCTGCCAGAGCAGGAAGTCGCGCCAGCGCGGCCGGGCCAGCACGGCCAGCGGGATCAGCCAGAGCACGTACTGCGGCGAGTACACCTTGTTGGTCAGCACGAAGGCCGCCACCACCAGGAAGGCCAGCTGGGCGAAGCGCGGGCGGCGCGGGGCGCTGATCGCCAGCCAGCCGACCGCCAGGCAGCTGAGCACCAGCAGGACGGCGATCCAGGTGTTCAGGGTCTCCAGGTTCCGGCCCTTGCGGATGCCCTGCATCAGGATCAGCCAGAACGAGCCGTAGTCCTCCCGGCGGGTCTGGCTGAAGCTGTAGAAGGTCAGCCAGCCCTTCCAGTTGGCCAGCATGATCGGCAGGTTGACCACCAGCCAGGCCCCGGCCGCGCCGCCGAACGCCTGGCCGAACTCCTTCCACCGGCCGGCCCGCAGGCAGAGCACCAGCAGCGGGCCGAGCAGCAGCACCGGGTAGAGCTTGGCGGCGGTCGCCAGGCCGATGAAGACGCCCGCCCAGACCGGCCGGGAGCCCGACCAGTAGGCCATCGCCACCGCGGCCAGGGCCACCGCCAGCAGGTCCCAGTTGATGGTGGCGTTCAGCGCCAGGGCCGGGGCCAGGGCGAACAGCAGCGCGTCCCACGGGCGGCGGCGCTGGGTGCGCGAGGTGGCGACCACCGCGACCACCGCGCAGATCATCAGCATCCCGGCGTTGACCATCCAGAACCACTGCTCACGGCTCATCAGGTCGCCGCTGTGGGTGGTCAGCCAGGCCGCGACCTGCATGAACAGGCCGGTCAGCACCGGGTACTCCAGGTACTGCATGTCCGGCGAGCCCTGCGGGATCGGGTCCAGGTACGGGTGCAGCCCGTCGGCGAAGCCGCGGCCGGAGAACAGGTGCGGGATGTCGCTGTAACAGGCCTTCGTGTACTGGGTGGTGGCGCCGTGGAACCAGCCGTCGTTGTAGCACGGGGCCTTCTGGAACAGGCCCAGCACGTAGACCGCGATCACCGCCAGCGCGAGGAACTTGGCCGGCGTCCACCAGGACACCCCCAGCAGCGCCCGCCGCCCGGGCGGGCCGCCGAACAGCTCGCTGCCGGCCTCCGCGACCGGGTCCTCGTCCGCGGGCACCACCACGGTGTTGGGCAGCGGACCGTCGGCCTGCGCGGGGCCGGGCGGCGAGGTCTCGTCACGAAGGCTGGAGGTCATGGCCGACATACTGCCGCACCGTTCCGCGCAATCGAAGAGGGGCACGGGATCGCCCTCGCGATCCGTGCCCCTCTGCGGTGTTTGTGCCGGGGTTCCGGCGGGCGGCTCAGCCGGTGCCGGTGCCCGGGCCGCCGTTGCGGCCGCTGGTGGTGCCGGTGGTGGTGCCGGTCCCGCCCGCTCCGTTGCCCCCGTTGCCCCCGTTGCCGCCGGTGCCGGTGCCGCCGGCCGCCCCGGAGCTCGGGGAGGAGCTGGGGCAGAAGCCGAGCAGGCAGTCCGGGCTGGAACTCGCGCTGGAGCTGGGCTTGCCGGACGGACGGCCGGTCGGGCGCTGGCTCTCGGTCGGCGACGGGTCGGCGGTCTCGGTGGGCACCTCGGCGGTGGGGCTGGTCTCGGTCGACGGGGAGGTCGAGGGAGAGGCCGAGGCCGAGGCGGTGGCCGGGGCGCCGGAGGAGTCGACCTCCTGGCCCCAGGGGGCCGGGGCGGTGAAGCTCCGCGGGTTGCCCGGGCCGATGATCTTCATGTAGCGGGTGAAGATCTCGGTCGGGAAGTCACCACCGTGGATCTCGCTCTTGCCGCCGGTGCCGTCCAGCGACTCCAGGCCGGTCTGCTTGGCCACGTCCTCGCGCCACATGCTGACCGCGGTGGTCAGGCTCGGGGTGTAGCCGATCCACCAGGCCGACTTGCTCTTGTCGGAGGTGCCGGTCTTGCCGGCCACCGGGAAGCCCAGCTCCGCGGTCTTGTTGCCGGTGCCGTTCTTCGCCACGTTCTGCAGCACGTCGGTGATGTTGTCGGCGACCGCCGGCTCGATGACCGTCTTCAGCACCGGCTTGTCGAAGTTCGGCAGGTCCTTGCCGCGGAACTGCACGCCGGTCACCGAGTACGGGTCGGCCTGCTGGCCGTGCGCCGGGAACACCGAGTAGGCCGCGGCCATCCGGATCGCGCTCGGCGTCGAGGTGCCCAGCGGGAGGGTCAGCGTGTTGGCCGGCGACAGGGTCTTGTCGTCGTGCAGGCCGAACTTGATCGCCATCGCCCGGACCTTGTCGCCGCCGACGTCCTGGCCGAGCTGGACGAACGGCACGTTGTACGACCACTGCATGGCCGTCCGCAGCGTCACGTAGCCCTTCTTGCCCGGGTCGCTGTTGCGCTGGTGGTAGGGCTGGCCGTCGTCGCCGATCGCCTTGCTGCCGTCGGCGCGGTAGATCTGCGCCATGTCGTCGGCCAGGTAGCGGGAGTCCGGGTTGATCTTGGCAGGCTTGCCGTCCGGGCCGTTCTTGGTGAGGACGCCCTCCTGCATCGCGGTGGCCAGCACGATCGGCTTGAAGGTCGAGCCGACCGGGACGCCGGCCGCGTCGGCGTTGTTGGTGAAGTGGCCGTTCTCGATGCCCGGGCCGCCGTAGATGGCCACGATCGCGCCGTCACCGGGCACCACCGAGGCCGCGCCGATCTGGACGTTGCGGTCCAGCTCCTTGTTGGCCGGGTCCAGCCGGGCCGCCTCGAAGTCGTCCACGGCCTTCTTCAGGGCGTCGACCTTGTCCTTCTGGAAGGTGGTGTGGATCTGGTAGCCGCCGCGGTCCAGGGCCGGCGTGGTGATGTCCGGGTCCTTGTTGGTGACGTACTGCTTGGCGGTCTCGACCAGGTAGGAGACCTCGCCGGTGGTCTTGGTGGCGGTCTTCACGTCGATCGGCTCGGGGAAGTCCTTGCACTTGGCCCGGTCGTCCGCGGACAGCGCCTTGGTGGTCACCATCCGGTCCAGGATCCAGTTCCAGCGCCCCACCATGCGCTCGTGGTTGGCCGCGCTCAGGCTCGGGTCGTACAGGCCCGCGCCCTTCAGCAGGCCCGCCAGCATGGCGCCCTGGCAGACGTCGATCTTGCTGGCGTCCACGCCGTAGTACGCCTGCGCGGCCGCCTGGATGCCGGTCGCGCCGCGGCCGAACCAGCTGGTGTTCAGGTAGCCGGTGAGGATCTGGTCCTTGGTCTTCTCGCCGTTGACCTTCAGGGTGATGAAGAATTCCTTGGCCTTGCGGGAGAGCGTCTGGTCCTGCGACAGGTAGACGTTCTTCACGTACTGCTGGGTGATGGTCGAACCGCCCTGGGTCTCGCCGCCGGTGGCCATCTTGTAGACGGCGCGGGCGATGCCCTTCGGGTCGATGCCGGAGTCGGTGCGGAAGGTGTCGTTCTCCGCCGCTATGACCGCGTCCTGGGCCGGGCGGCTGATCTGGGAGAGCTCGACCAGCTGCTGGTTCTCGTTGCCGGTGCGGGCCATCTCGGTGCCGTCGGCCCAGTAGAAGACGTTGCTCTGGATCTGCAGCGGGGTCTTCTCGTCCGGCACCTGGACCAGCGCGTACGCGGCGCCGACCGCGGCCACGCCGCCGCCGAAGAAGACCAGGAACAGGGTCAGCACCTGCTTCCAGGACGGCAGCCAGCGCCGCAGGCCCGACTTGCCGAACCGCGGGTAGTCGATCAGCCGCTTCTTGCCCGGCCGACCGCCCCGACCGGCACCGCGGCCGCCGGGCGGACCGCCCGCGGTGCCGCCACCGCCGCCGCCCTTGCGGGACTGCTTGCGCATCTCCGCCCGGGTCAACCGGGGCTGCTCCGCGGTCTCCCGCGCGGCGCGCCGACCGCCCTGGCCGGGGACCTGCCCGGGCCCGGGGCGCCCGGGGGCGCCGGAACGGTTCGGCCCGGCCGCCCGCCCCGGGGCCGCGGCCCGTCCGGGACCGCCCGCGGGGCCGCCCCGCCCGTACTCGGGTGCGCCCTCGACCGGGTAGCCGTACGCGTACGGCCGTTCGGAGTCCGACCGCCGCGGCGGCGGTTGCTCGCCCCCGGGGTTGGCCGACCTGCGCCGGTGTTCGCTCATCTCTCCGCAGCTCCTCGGTCAGGGTGCACAGGCGAAAGAGTACGGCGCTCCGAAAGCCACCTAATCGGGCATTGGAAGCCAACCCGGACGAACCGACCGCGATTCATTACACGCCCGTTGCCCAACGGCCTTGTGATCCCAGTTACGCGTGCCCCTCTTGCTCCTTCCGTGACCCAGGGTTACTGTTGCCGATATATCGAGCCGATACATCGGCGCGACACATCGGTTCGGCATACACTGCCGGACCGGGGCCCGCATCCGGCGAGCAGGAACCCTCACGGAAGGAGGAAGGCGGCATGAGCCGACGCTCCGGCGTCCTCGAATTCGCCGTCCTCGGCCTGCTCCACGACGCGCCCATGCACGGGTACGAGCTGCGCAAGCGGCTCAACGTCCTGCTGGGCTCGTTCCGGGCCTTCTCGTACGGAACGCTCTACCCCTGCCTGAAGAGCCTGGTCGCCCAGGGCTTCCTGGTGGAGGACAACCCGGACGTCGAGTACGTCCCGGCCACCGCGCTCAACGGCAAGCGGTCGAAGATCGTCTACCGGCTCTCCCCGAGGGCAAGCAGCGCTTCGAGGAACTGCTCGCCGACACCGGGCCGGAGGCCTGGGAGGACGAGCACTTCGGTGTCCGGTTCGCGTTCTTCGGCCAGACCGACCGGGCGGTCCGGATGCGCGTGCTGGAAGGCCGCCGCAGCCGGCTGGAGGAGCGGCTGGAGCGGATGCGCAGCTCCGTCTCCCGCA
The DNA here is from genome assembly GCF_948472415.1 of Kitasatospora fiedleri. NCBI lineage: Bacteria > Bacillati > Actinomycetota > Actinomycetes > Kitasatosporales > Streptomycetaceae > Kitasatospora > Kitasatospora fiedleri. The sequence goes on from NZ_OX419519.1 coordinate 3,892,856, forward strand.
CCCGCGAGCGTTTCGACGACTACACCCTCGAACTCCAGCGCCACGGCCTGGAGTCCGTGGAACGCGAGGTCCGGTGGCTCAACGAGCTGATCGAGACCGAGCGGGCCACCAGAACCGGACGCGGCACCGCGTCCCCGCACACTTCGGACGGCCGTGGTCCGGCCGACGGGTCCTCCGACCCGCCCGGGCCACCGTACGACCGCCCGGGGCGCTCCTGACCGGAGCGCTGCACCACCGCGCCGGCCCCGCCGCCCGCGGCGAGGCGTGGGCGCCCCGTGCGCCCGATCAGACAGTCAGAACAGATGTGGAACGAGGTCGCCGCCACAGCACGGCGGGCCTCATGAGATTCAGGGAGCAACCGGAATGGGTTCGGTTCGCGTAGCCATCGTCGGCGTGGGCAACTGCGCCGCCTCGCTGGTGCAGGGTGTCGAGTACTACAAGGACGCCGACCCGGCCGGTAAGGTCCCCGGCCTGATGCACGTCCAGTTCGGCGACTACCACGTCAAGGACGTCGACTTCGTCGCCGCGTTCGACGTGGACGCCAAGAAGGTCGGCTTCGACCTGGCCGACGCCATCGGCAACAGCGAGAACAACACCATCAAGATCTGCGACGTGCCGCCGACCGGCGTCACCGTGCAGCGCGGCCACACCCTCGACGGCCTGGGCAAGTACTACCGCGAGACCATCGAGGAGTCCGATGAGGCTCCGGTCGACGTCGTGCAGATCCTCAAGGACCGCCAGGTCGACGTCCTGGTCTGCTACCTGCCGGTCGGCTCCGAGGACGCCGCCAAGTTCTACGCCCAGTGCGCCATCGACGCCAAGGTCGCCTTCGTGAACGCCCTCCCGGTGTTCATCGCCGGCACCAAGGAGTGGGCCGACAAGTTCACCGAGGCCGGTGTCCCGATCGTCGGCGACGACATCAAGTCGCAGGTCGGCGCCACCATCACGCACCGCGTGATGGCGAAGCTCTTCGAGGACCGCGGCGTCGTCCTGGAGCGCACCATGCAGCTGAACGTCGGCGGCAACATGGACTTCAAGAACATGCTCGAGCGCGAGCGCCTGGAGTCCAAGAAGATCTCCAAGACCCAGGCCGTCACCTCGCAGATCCGCGACCGTGACCTGGGCGCCAAGAACGTCCACATCGGCCCGTCCGACTACGTCGCGTGGCTCGACGACCGCAAGTGGGCGTACGTCCGCCTCGAGGGCCGCGCGTTCGGCGACGTCCCGCTGAACCTCGAGTACAAGCTCGAGGTCTGGGACTCCCCGAACTCGGCCGGTGTCATCATCGACGCCGTGCGCGCCGCGAAGATCGCCAAGGACCGCGGCATCGGCGGCCCGATCCTCTCCGCGTCCTCGTACTTCATGAAGTCCCCGCCGGTGCAGTACTTCGACGACGAGGCCAAGGAGAACGTCGAGAAGTTCATCCGCGGTGAGGTCGAGCGCTGAGCGCCGAGCGCTGAGCACCGGCTGACGTGACGTCAGGTCCGACCGGAGGGCCGTCCCGCTTCGTGCGGGGCGGCCCTCCGGCGTCGGTCAGGACCAGGCCGCGTTCCAGGTGGCCGGGCCGACGACGCCGTCCACGCCGAGCCCGTGGCGCTGCTGGAAGGACCGGCAGACCTGGGCGGAGGCGGGCCCGTACCAGCCGTCCGCGGTGATCGACCAGCCGCGGTCGGCCAGCCGGCGCTGCCACGTCAGGACGTCGTCCCCGTGCAGCATCGGCGTCTGCACCTTGAGGTACCGGCCGGGCCAGCGCGGCGGGCCGGACGGCGGGGTGGTGGCCTGCCCCGAGGTGCGGGCCGCCGGGACGCCGCCGAGCGCCGGGTCCGCGGAGACGGTCCCCTCCGGGAAGGCCGGGACCCCGTAGCCGTACGGCGAGCCGGGGCCGCGGCGCGGGCGGGACTTGAGGTAGACGCCGTCGCCCTCGGTGGAGCCGCTGTCGTTGGTGTTGTGGGTGGGGATGAAGTCGTCGGTGACGAACAGGCGGGAGGGCGCGGACACCGCGATGCACTGCACCTCTTCGTCGCGCACGTACTCGACGGAGACGACCCGGCGGGCCCACGCGGCGTTCCGCGGGACGAAGCGCTCAACCTTGCGGGGCGTCCTGAACGGGTTGAAGTGCGGCATGTCGACGTTCTGCACGCGGTACGCGTCTTTGGCAGGGGTGCGGTTCGGCTGCCGGGGCGAGGTGTGGTGCGCGTTGCGCTCGACGTTCACCGCGGCCCGGCCGCCGAGCGAGCGGACGAGTTCCTGAACGTCCCTGGCCAGGCGCTCGGAGGCCGAGGTGAACTCGATCCGCCCCCGGGCGTCGATCGTCCCGCCGGTGTCCATCAGTCCTTGCAGGAGCGCCAGCCGGTCCTTGATGCCGGTCCTGCGGTAGCGGGCGGGCAGGAACGCGTGCGGGGCCTCGACGCCCATCAGGCCGAGCGCGCGCAGTTCCTCGATCAGCTGGTTCCCGCCCCGGCCTCCGGTTCCGATGATCCGCCAGTTCCCTTCCACCGCGCGCTCGTTGGCGATGTGCGGAACCAGCCGGTGACCGTCCGGGAGGATCGAGCGCAGTTCGGCGAGGACGTCGGGGTCGGTGTGGGGGAAATGCAGTCCACCGCCGCTGGTGCCGCCGGCCCCGACGAGCAGTCCGAGCAGGTACGGGTCGATCGGGAGCGGCTCACCGGTCTGCCGGTACTCGACGGGTTCGAGAAGGGGGACGCGCACCCGGGAACCCGGACGGGAGACCAGGGCCGCGAGTTCCAGGGTCGTGACCACCCTCGGGCGGGCCCGGCCGTCGATCCCGATCTGCCAGAGGTGCTCCTCGCACGCCTCGGCAGCGGACCCGTCCTGGAGGGTGATCCGGTGCACGGGGCGGATGCCCTTGGGGTGGACGCCGGTGACCCGGGAGGGCCGCCCCTCCGGGTCCACGACGGGGTCTCCGACCCGCAGGTCGCCCATCCTCCGGTAGCCGGTGGGGGTGAGCACCCCGGCGTGCAGCGGGAGGGCGTTCCCCTCCACGGTCCGGATGGTGTCGGCGTCGTAGGCGACCACGACGCCGGTGTGGCTGCCGCCGCCGGGGCCGAGGTAGAAGGGGCCGCCGAGGACCGGGTACTCGGACCAGCGGTGGCGGTCGCGCCACCAGGCCACGGCGGTGAGGCAGGAGGCGGTCATCGGCCAGAGCCCGTCCATGCCGGCCCGGTGGGCGGCCCAGGCCTCGAAGGTGGCGCACCAGGGCTGGCCGTCGGACCACTCCAGGCCGGGGGTCTCGGTGCTGTAGCGCTGTCGGTTGTTCCAGGTGCCGTCGGGGTCTCGGCCCTCGTGGCGGCCGACCTGGCCGAGCAGAAGGGCGGCGAACTCGTCACGCATGGGAGCCTCCCGTTGTTCCGAGGTGGTTCTTCCCTCCCGGGCTGGTCAACGAGCCTGCGACACGCAGGTCATCGGTAGTGCGGAAGCACGCGGGGGCGTCCGGCCGCCGCACTGCCGACGGATGTTTCACGTGGAACCGACGGACCTCGTGGCACCCTTGGCGGGTGATCACCGAACGGCCCCCGCGGGAGGCCCCCCTGCTCGGGCTGCTGCGCGGCCGAGGTTTCCGGCAACTGCTGACCGTCCGGCTGCTCTCGCAGCTCTCGGACGGGGCGTTCCAGGCCGCGCTGGCCGCCTCGGTGGTCTTCTCGCCGGAGAAGCAGTCCTCCCCCGCCGACATCGCCGCGATCGCGGCGGCGACGCTGCTGCCGTTCTCGGTGGTGGGCCCGTTCGCCGGGGTGCTGCTGGACCGCTGGCGGCGCCGGCAGGTGCTGCTGACGGGCAATCTGATCCGCGCGGTGCTCGGCCTGGCGACGGCGGCCCTGCTGCTGGGCGAGGCGCCGAAGTGGGCGTTCATCTCGGCGGCGCTGGTGGTGACGGCGATCAACCGGTTCATCCTGGCGGGCCTCTCGGCCTCGCTGCCCCGGGTGGTGGACCCCGCACGGCTGGTCACCGCCAACGCGGTGTCGCCGACCCTGGGCGCGGTCGCGGCGGCCACCGGTGCGGGCGCCGGTTTCCTGGTGCACCTGGTGGTGCCGGCCGGCCCGCGCGCGGACGCCCTGACGGTGACGCTGTCCGGGCTGCTGTACCTGTCCGCCGCCCTGGCCGCGCAGCGCATCCCGGTCGACCGGCTGGGCCCCGACCAGCTGGACGGACTCCCCCCGCTGCGCGAGACGCTGGCCGCCACCTGGTACGACCTGCTGGCCGGGCTGCGGCACCTGGTGCGGGACTGCCGTCCGGCGGTGCGCGCGCTGGCCGCGGCGACGCTGACCAAGTTCTGCTTCGGCGTGCTGACCGTCGTGGTGCTGATGCTGTCCCGGTACACCTTCAACAGCGCCTCGGACGAGACCGGCGGCCTGGCCAGCCTGGGCTGGGCGGTCGCGATGTCGGCGGCGGGCATGTTCCTGGCCGCGGTGGTCAGCCCGTGGTGCACCCGCAGGCTCGGCCTGAACGGCTGGGTGACGACCTGTCTGGTCGGCTCCGCGGTGCTCGTCCCGGCGCTCGGCCTGCCCTTCCGGGAGGTCCCGGCGATGGCCGCGGCGCTGCTGCTCGGCCTGACCACCCAGAGCACCAAGATCTGCGCCGACACCCTGGTGCAGGAGTCGGTGGAGGACGAGTACCGCGGCCGGGTGTTCGCCGTCTACGACGTCCTGGTGAACGTGGCGTTCGTCGCCGCGGCCGCCGTCACCGCCCTGGTCCTGCCGCTGAACGGCCGTTCGGCGACGGTGATGCTGGGCCTGGCGGCGCTGTACGCGCTCGGCGCGGCGCTGTACTTCCGCTCCTCCCGCCGCCCCTGACGGGGTACCGGCCGCCGGAGCCGGGAGGATCAGGACGCCGCGGTCCTCGGTCGGCCAACCGCCCGCCGGGGAGGGGCGATCGACCGACCGGGGTCAGTCCTGCGGCTGCTCGGCCCACCAGGCGCGCAGCGCGGCCACCGCGTCCTCGTGCGCCATCGGGCCGTGCTCCAGGCGCAGTTCGAGCAGGTGCTTGTAGGCGCGGCCGACCGCCGGGCCGGGGCGCAGGCCGAGCAGTTCCATGATCTCGTTGCCGTCCAGCGCGGGCCGGATCGAGTCCAGCTCCTCCTGGGCCTGGAGGGCGGCGATCCGCTCCTCCAGCGAGTCGTAGGTGCGGGCCAGCGCGGCGGCCTTGCGCTTGTTGCGGGTGGTGCAGTCGGAGCGGGTCAGCTTGTGCAGCCGGGACAGCAGCGGGCCGGCGTCGGTGACGTAGCGGCGCACCGCGGAGTCGGTCCACTCGCCGCCGCCGTAGCCGTGGAAGCGCAGGTGCAGCTCGACCAGCTTGGCCACCTCGTTGACCAGCTCGTTGGAGTACTTGAGCTCGCGCATCCGCTTGCGGGTCATCTTGGCGCCGACCACCTCGTGGTGGTGGAAGGAGACCCGGCCGTCGGACTCGAAGCGGCGGGTGCGCGGCTTGCCGATGTCGTGCAGCAGCGCGGCCAGCCGGAGCACCAGGTCGGGGCCCTCGGTCTCCAGCGCGATGGCCTGCTCCAGCACGGTCAGCGAGTGTTCGTACACGTCCTTGTGTCGGTGGTGCTCGTCGCTCTCCAGGCGCAGCGCCGGCAGCTCGGGCAGCACGAAGTCGGCCAGGCCGGTGTCGACCAGCAGGCGCAGGCCCTTGACCGGGTGCTCGGCGAGCAGCAGCTTGTTCAGCTCGGCCTGGACGCGCTCGGCGGAGACGATGGTGATCCGCTCGGCCATCGCGGTCATCGCGGCGACCACCTCGGGCGCCGGGTCGAAGTCCAGCTGGGCGGCGAACCGGGCGGCGCGCATCATCCGCAGCGGGTCGTCGGAGAAGGACTCCTCGGGGGTGGCGGGGGTGCGCAGCACCCGGGCCTCCAGGTCCTCCAGGCCGCGGTGCGGGTCGACGAACCGCCGGCCGGGCAGGTCGACCGCCATCGCGTTGACGGTGAAGTCGCGGCGCACCAGGTCCTGCTCGATCGAGTCGCCGTAGCTGACCTCGGGCTTGCGCGAGGTGCGGTCGTACGCCTCGCTGCGGTAGGTGGTGATCTCGATCAGGAACGAACCCTCCGGGGTGTCCTTGCGGGCGCCGACGGTGCCGAACGCGATGCCCACGTCCCAGACCGCGTCGGCCCAGCCCTTGACCAGCTTGAGGATCTGCTGCGGGCGGGCGTCGGTGGTGAAGTCGAGGTCGTTGCCGAGCCGGCCGAGCAGGGCGTCCCGGACCGACCCGCCGACCAGCGACAGCCGGTGGCCGGCGTCCTCGAAGCGGCGGGCGATCTCGTCGGCGACCGGGGAGACCCGCAGCAACTCCTGCAGGCCGAGGGTCTGCGCCTCGGTCAGCCCCGGCAGGGCGACCCGGTCGGCGGAGCTGGAATGATTGGCGCTGGACGCATTGGCAGTGGACACGGCTCACAAGGGTACGTGCCCGGCCTGCTCCGCCGCCCTCCCGTTTCGCTCCCCCGGTCCGTCCGGCAGCTCCCGGGCCGCAGCACTGCGGCCCGGACGGCGTCGTTACCATGCCGGTGGACGCTCCCGGTGGGGGACCGCCCGGCCGGGTCGGCCGCGGCGGCGCGCGGAGTGATCGAGACGATCGGGAACGGCGAGGACGCGCGTGGACGAGCGGACCGGGCGGAACGCGGCAGTGGCGGCGCGTCGCGGACGGTGGACGGGCCGGCTGGCCAGGGGCGCCGCCGCCCTGCTGGCGGGCGGACTGGTCGGAGCGCTCTGCGCCGCCCCGGCGGCGGCGGCCCCCGGCCTGCTGCCCGCCGCGGCGGCCGAGTACCCGGCGGTGGTGCGGGTCGACGCGCTGTCGAAGCAGGTCGCGTCCGAGAACTCGACCGTGGTCGTCACCGGCACGCTCACCAACTCCGGCACGTCGACGTTCAAGGCGCCGACCGTGAAGGTGCGCCAGCCGCAGGCCCGGCCGATGAAGACCCGCAGCGAGATCGCCATGGCGGCGTCCCGGACCACCCCGAGCACCCTGGACGGCATCTCGCTGGACAGCCCGGCCCAGGGGCTCCAGGACCTGGAGCCCGGGAAGAGCGAGGACTTCTCGCTGTCGGTGCCGGTCTCCGCGCTGAAGGTCGGGGAGACCGGCACGTACGAGCTGGCGGTGGACGTCTGGGGCAGCACCGGCGACGAGAAGGCCCACCCGCTGGGCATCGCCCGGACCTTCCTGCCCTACCAGGGCAAGGAGTCCGCCCAGCCCTCGCAGCTGGCCGTGGTCTGGCCGCTCACCCACGCCCCGGTGCTGGCCGCGCAGACCATGGCGGACGCCGACCAGACGCCGGTGCTGCGCGACGACACCCTGGCCGCCGAGCTGACCGGCGACGGGCGGCTGAACCGGCTGGTCGGCCTCGGCTCCGAGCTGACCGGGCTGACCTGGGCGATCGACCCGGACCTGCTGGACACCGTGTACGCGATGACCAAGCCGTACCGGGTGCAGAAGCCGGGCACCTCCGGCGAGTCCGCGAGCGAGGAGAACACCGTCCCGGGCACCGGCCGGGACGCGGCGGCGGCCTGGCTGGCGAAGCTGCGCACGGTGCTGGCCAAGCCGAACACCCAGGTGCTGTCGCTGCCGTACGCCGACCCCGACCTGGCCTCGATCGCGCACCACGGCGCGGGGCTGGCCGGGATGGACACCGCGCTGCGCAAGGCGGTGACGGCCGGTCAGATCACCGCCGAGGCCCGGCTGTCGGTGGACGCCGCCTCCGACGTGGCCTGGCCGTACCAGGGCCTGCTGGACCAGCGCACCGCGGCGGTGGCCGGGGCGGCGGGCGGCCGGGTCCTGCTGGTGGACGGCAGGTCGCTGCCGGACTCCGACAAGCTGTACTACACCCCGAACGCGGCCCGCTCGATCGGCAACGGGCAGACCGCGGTGGTCGGCGACTCCGTGCTGTCCTCGCTCTTCCAGTCCGGCCTGGGCTCGGCCGGCGACCGCGCCTCGGCCGTGCAGCACTTCCTCGCCGAGACACTGACCATCGCCCTCCAGGAGCCGGAGCACCCGCGCGGCCTGCTGGTGCTGCCGTCCCGCTCGCTGACCGGCGACGCCGCGCAGGCCCTGCACGACGCGGTGCTGGGCGCGGTCGGCGGCGGCTGGGTGGCGCCGACGGTCCTCCAGAAGGTCGCCGAGCAGAAGCCCGACCCGGCCGCGAACGCGTCCGTCCCGCAGTCGTACCCGGACGAGGCGGCCGGCAGCGAGCTGTCCGCCGACGAGCTGACCGCCACCATGCAGCTCCAGGACGGCGTGGACCAGCTGATGATGATCCTCACCGAGCCGGAGCGGGTGCGCGGTCCGTTCAGCGCCGCGATGGTGCGCGCGATGTCCACCGAGTGGCGCGAGCAGCCGAAGGCCGGCACCGAGTTCCGGAACGGGGTCCGCAGCTACCTGGACAACCTCAAGTCCGCGGTCCGGGTCCCGAAGAAGACCGTGGTGACCCTGCCCGGCGACAACGCGACGCTGCTGGTCAGCGTGCGCAACGGGCTGACCCAGTCGGTCGGCAACCTGGAGCTGAAGATCACCTCGGCGCAGCCGAACCGCCTGCGGGTCGACTACCCGATCCAGCCCGTGGTGATGGACGCCGGCACCAGCCGCACCTTCCGCTTCCCGGCCGAGGCGCAGGTCAACGGCCCGGTCCAGGTGACCGCGCAGCTGTGGACCACCGGCCCGGACGCCCGGCCCTACGGCGAGGCGGTCGAGTTCACCGTCGACGTCACCTCGGTGGCCAGCGGCGTGACGTACGTGATCGCCGGCGGCACCGTGCTGATGGTCCTCGCCGGGGTCCGGTTCTACCTCCAGCGCAAGAAGCGCCGGGCGGCCGGCGAGGTCGACGAGGACCCGGACCGTCCGGCCGAGGGCCCCGCGGACGGCCCCGGCGGCGGCCCCGCGGGCGCGCCGCGGGACGCCGGGCGGCCCTCCGACGCGGACCCCTCGTCCGCCGCCGGTGACACCGATCGGGTCGCCGGTGATGAGAAGGTGGATCACTAGGCCGCCCCACCCCCCGGGCGCCGTCCCCCCTCTCTGACGTGGATTGGTGGCATGAACGAGCGGAGCGAGCGAGCAACCAAGGACCAGGGCGGAGGCCGACCCCAGGACCGGGCGGGCGGCCCCCGCGCCGCCGCCCCCGCGGAGCCGGCCGCCGACTGGTACGTCGCCAACACCTACGCCCACGACCCCTACGCGCCCGGGGCCTTCGGGAGCACCGACCCGTACGGCGCGATCGACCTGCCGGGCGCCGGGCCCGACGAGACGGACACCCCGGAGGGCTCGGCCGCGGTGCCCGGCCAGGGCGGCGGCGACTCCGAGGCCACCCGGCAGCTGACCGCCCCGGCCCCGCGCTGGGCGTCGATCGCCGCCGAGCTCGCGGCGGAGGCGGGCCCGGAGGCCCCTGCGGAGGCCCCCGCCGACGACGCTCCGGCCGCACCCGCCGGTGGCGCCCCGGCCGGAGCTCCGGCCGCGCCCCCGGACGGGGTAGGCGTGGACGGGGCGGGCGTGGACGGGGCGGGCGCGGACGGGAAGCCGTCCGGTGCGCGCTGGCGGATCGAGCCGACCCCCGAGCCGGTCGGCGAGTACGTCGGGGTGGACTCGCTGCTCTCGAGGACACCCGCCGGCGCCGAACCGCCCGAGGACCCGGACGGTGCCCAGGACGGCGCCCCGGACGGCAGCACGGAAGACGACGCGGACGACGGCCCGGACGGCGGCGCGGCGGGTCGGCACCCGTACGTGCCGCCGATCGAGTTCGACCCGCCGCTGTCCGAGGAGGAGGCGGTGATGCAGGCCGACGCGGCCGTGCTGGAGGCGGACGCCGCCGCCGCACCGCCGACCGCCGCCACCACCGCACCCCCGTCCGCGCCCGCCCCGACCGCGGGCGACGGCGGCGCGGGCCGGGTCTCCGGGCTGCTGAACTCCAGCGCCGTGATGGCGGCCGGCACCCTGGTCTCCCGGGGCACCGGCTTCCTGCGGACCATGGTGATCGCCGCCGCGATCGGCGTCGCCTCGATGGGCGACTCGTACAACGCCGCGAACACCCTGCCCACCCTGCTGTACATCCTGATCGGCGGCGGCGCGCTGAACGCGGTGTTCGTGCCGCAGCTGGTGCGCAGCATGAAGAACGACGAGGACGGCGGCACCGCCTACGCCAACCGGCTGCTCACCCTGGTGGTGACCGGCCTGGCGGGCGTGGTGTTCGTGGCGGTGCTGGCCGCGCCGGTGCTGGTGCAGCTGATCTCGCACGCGCTGATGCGCGACGCGGCGAGCGCCGACACCACGGTGGCGCTGGCCCGGTACTGCCTGCCGACCATCTTCTTCATGGGCGTGCACGTGGTGATGGGCCAGATCCTCAACGCGCGCGGCCGGTTCGGCGCGATGATGTGGACGCCGGTGCTGAACAACGTCGTGGTGATCTTCACCTTCGTGATGTACATCGCGGTGTACGGCACCTTCCAGCACACCGAGGTCACCCCGCGGTCGATCTCCCCCGAGGGCGTCCGGCTGCTCGGCATCGGCACCATGCTGGGCCTGGCGGTGCAGGCGCTGGCGATGATCCCGTACCTGCGGGCGGCGGGCTTCTCGTTCCGGCCCCGGTTCGACTGGCGCGGCCACGGCCTGGGCAAGGCCGCCCGGCTGGCCAAGTGGACCTTCCTGTTCGTGCTGGCCAACCAGGCGGGCTTCCTGGTGGTCACCCAGCTGGCCACCGCCTCGGGCCGGACCGCCGAGGCGGAGGGCCACCTCGGCGTCGGCCTGGCCGCCTACTCCAACGCGCTGCTGATCTGGCAGCTGCCGATGGCCGTCATCACCGTCTCGGTGATGAGCGTGGTGCTCCCCCGGCTCTCCCGGGCCGCCGCCGACCAGGACTCCGGCGCCGTCCGCGACGACCTCTCGTACGGCCTGCGCACCTCGGCGGTGGCGATCGTCCCGGCGGCGTTCCTGTTCCTGTCGCTGGGCCCGGTGATCGGCTCCTCGATCTACGGCCTGGGCAACGGCGGCGCGGTCGCCCACGGCACCACCGCGGTCGGCTACATGCTCTCCGCGTTCGCCCTCGGCCTGATCCCGTACTCGGTGCAGTACGTGCTGCTGCGCGGCTTCTACGCGTACGAGGACACCCGGACGCCGTTCTCCAACACCGTCTGGGTGGCGCTCACCCAGGCCGCCACCGCGGTGCTGTGCTGGCTGGTGCTGCCCGCGCAGTGGGCGGTCACCGGCATGGCGCTGGGCTACGGCCTGGCCTACGCGGTCGGGGTGTTCGTCGCGGTGCCGAAGCTGAAGGCGAAGGTCGGCGACCTGGACACCGCCCGGATCACCAAGACCTACGTCCGGCTGGCGATCGCCTCGCTGCCCGCCGCCGCCGTCGGCCTGGCCGTCGAACTGCTCGCCCTGCAGGTGCTGGACGGCTGGATCGGCAACGTGCTGACCCTGCTGGTCGCGGGCGGCGCGCAGCTCGCGGTCTTCCTGGTGCTGGCCCGGAAGATGCGGGTCGAGGAGCTGAGCGCCCTCACCGGAATGGTCCGCAGGCGGCTCGGCCGCTGAACCGCCCGCGCTCCCCCGGTTGACCGGACGTCAACCCGGACGAGGACGAACCGTCGGAACCTCAGTACGCTTTGCCTGGGCCGGAGTCGGGGCACACCCCCGGTTCCGGCCCATTCGTCTGCTGTTCCGCCGGAAGTGGGCAATCGGGCAACCTCCCGCCACTCTCAGAGGTCGTACCCGACGTCCGGTAGTGGGCACAATTGACCCTGCACGGCCGACCGCTCCGGTACGGAGCCATCGACCGTCCTGGGATGGACCGGGGCGACACAAGGGGAGGCAGGACCACGGTGGCTGACGGCACCAAGGCGATCGTCGACACGTCCGAGGCGGACGGGGCGGCGACCGAGGCCGCACCGGCGGCCGCGGAGCGCGACGCCGGCTCCGAGCGCGGGTCCGAACACGGCTCCGACCACGACTCCGACCACGACTCCGACCACGACTCCGACCGCGGCCCGGCCGCCAAGGGCCCGGCCGGGAGCACCCCGGTCGGCGCGGTGCGGGCCGCCGCCAACGGCTCCGCGAAGGCCGGGGCGAAGTCCGGCACCAAGCCGGGCGCGAAGACCGAACCGAAGGGCGGCACCAAGCCGGGCGCGCGGACCGAACCGAAGGACGGCGACCGCGCCAACGGCAAGAGCACCGCGAAGGCGGACCCGAAGACCACCCCGCTGCGCGCGGCGGCCCCGAAGAGCGCCCCCGCCTCCCCCGGCGTCTCCCCCGCTCCCGACGCCCCGGCCGCCCCCGGTACCCCTGCCGCCCCCGCCGCCGAGCCGGCACCGGCCCTGCCCGCCGAAGCCACCGCCCCGCTCTCCGCCCAGGAGATCGACGCCGAGCTGACCGCCCAGGGGGCCCGCCCGGAGCGCCCCTCCCGCACCCGTGGCGTGCGCCGCCCGCTGCCGCCGGTCGAACCGTCCGAGCCCGCCCCGGCCACCAGCACCGAGACCCTGGACGCCGACACCGCCACCCTGCCCACCGTGCTGCCCGCCCCGCAGCGGCACAGCGGCGACAAGATCGGCGCCCGCTACCGGCTGGAGGAGTGCATCTCCGAGTCGGAGACCTTCACCAGCTGGCGCGCCGTCGACGAGAAGCTCCGCCGCGCCGTCGGCGTCCACCTGCTCGCGGCCGGCCACCGCCGCGCCAAGTCGGTGCTCACCGCCGCCCGCAGCGCCGCCCTGCTCGGCGACCCGCGCTTCGTCCAGGTGCTGGACGCGGTGCAGGAGGGCGAGCTGGTCTACGTCATCCGCGAGTGGCTGCCCGGCGCCCGGGACCTCGGCGAGCTGCTGGCGGACGGCCCGATGGAGCCGTACGACGCGTACCAGATGGTCCGCCAGGTCACCGACGCGATCGCCGCCGCCCACCGGCGCGGCCAGGCGCACCTGCGGCTCACCCCCAAGTGCGTGCTGCGCACCGACGGCGGCCAGTACCGGATCAACGGCATCGCGGTGGACGCGGCGCTGCGCGGCCTGCCCGCCGAGGACGCCGAACTGACCGACGTCCGGGCGATCGGCGCGCTGCTGTACGCGGCGCTCACCCACCGCTGGCCCTACCCGGAGGACCGCTACGACCTCCAGGGGCTGCCCAAGGACCTCGGCTGCGTCCCGCCGGACCAGGTCCGGGCGGGCGTCCACAAGGGCCTCGCGGAGCTCGCCGCCCGCATCCTGTGCGAGCAGCCCCCGCACCACAAGGAGCCGATCACCACCCCCGCCGAGCTGGCCGCGGCGATCGACCTGATGCCGAAGATCCGGCAGCCCGAGCAGCCCGTCCCGCCCGTACTGCGCGCCCTGCCCGCCGCCCGGCCGCGCTACGCGAGCAGCGCGCCGACCCAGGCGCTCCCCCGCACCGAGCCCGCCCCGGCGCCCGGGCCCGTCCCCGCCGCAGCCCCCGCCCCGCGCCGCCGCGGGCTGCGCCGCCTGCTCAAGTGGACCGCCTCGCTGGTCGCGCTCTCCGCGGTGGCGGTCGGCTCCTGGCAGCTGGCCCAGTACGTCAACCACCAGGACACCGCCACCGGCGGCCGCAGCACCCCCGCGCCCGTCCCGGCCGGCGTCTCCCCCGCCCCCGCCGGGGAGAAGCTCACCATCTCCGCGCTCGCCCCGTTCAACGCGTTCGGCGACACCAAGGACGAGCACAGCAGCGAACTGTCGAACGCCACCGACGGCAACCCGGCCACCGCCTGGACCACCCAGCGCTACAACGACCAGTTCGGCGGTGCCTACCGGCCCGGCACCGGCATCCTGATCGACCTCGGCTCGGCCCGCGAGGTCGACTCGGTGGACGTCCAGTTCATCGGCGACACCAAGGCGGAGCTGAAGGCCACGCCGGGCGGCACCAACAGCGCCCCGAACGCCGACGACGCGGGCTTCCGCAGCTTCGGCGCCTCGATCGCCTCCGGCTCGGGCAGCAAGGTCGCCCTGAAGCCCGCCAAGCCGGTCACCACCCGGTACCTGCTGCTCTGGCTGACCAACGTCCCGACCAACGACGACGGTGGCGGCTTCCGCGGGAAGGTGGCCGAAGTCCAGGTCAACGGCTGACCGCTGCCCCGGACCGCCGCCCCCGGATGCCGCCGGACACCGCGTACCCCTTGATCCGCTCCGGCGCATCCCCAACGATGTGACCCACGGCCGCCGGAGCGGACGGCCGAACCGCAAGGAGGGGGCGGATGGCCGAGGAGCCCACCGACGCCGAACTGCTCGCCCGGCACACCGCGGGCGACCCGGACGCCTTCGGGCTGCTGGTGCACCGCCACCGGGACCGCCTGTGGGCCGTCGCGGTGCGCACCCTCGGCGACCGCGAGGAGGCCGCGGACGCGCTCCAGGACGCCCTGGTCTCCGCGTTCCGGGCCGCCGCCGGGTTCCAGGGCCGCTCGGCGGTCACCACCTGGCTGCACCGCATCGTGGTCAACGCCTGCCTGGACCGCGCCCGCCGCTGCGCGGTCCGCCGGGCCGAGTCGCTCGACCAGCGGCCGGACGGCACCGCGGAGCGCGCGCTGGGCGCCGCCGAGGGCGCGGAGAGCCACGCGGTGCGGGCCGAGACCCGCCGCGAGGTGGCGGACGCGCTGGCCGAACTGCCTGCCGAACAGCGGGCCGCCCTGGTGCTGGTCGACATGCAGGGCTACCCGGTGGCCGAGGCCGCCGAGGTGCTCGGCGTCCCGGTCGGCACCGTGAAGAGCCGCTGCGCCCGCGGCCGGGCCCGGCTGCTGCCGCTGCTGCGCCACCTCGGTCCGGGCACCGTTCCACGTGGAACCGAACCGGACGTCCGCCCCGCGGCCGTTCCACGGGGAGCGGCCGCCGCGTCCGCCGGTGTTCCACGTGGAACCGGCCCGGACCGGCGTCCTCCCGGTGTTCCACGTGGAACACCGGCGGGCCCGGACGGCGGCGGCACCGCCCCGCCCGGCCCCCGCGGCGGGAACCCGAACCCGCCCTCCCCCGTCCCATCCACGGATTCCTCGCCCGCGCTGGAAGGAGATGCGACCCCGCGATGACGCCGCACCCGCCTTCCGAGCACCCCGACCCGGACGCCCTCGCCGACCTCGCCGAGGACCTGCTGCCGCCCGAGCGGGCCGCCGCGCTGCACGCCCACCTGGCCCACTGCCCGTCCTGCGCCGAGGACTTCGCGGCCCTGTGCGGCCTCCCCGCGCTGCTGGCGGACGCCCCCGCCCCCGCCCTGCCGCCGGACGTCGCGGACCGGCTGACGGCCGCCCTGGCCGCCGAGTCCGCCGCCCGCACCGAGCGCCACCCGCAGCCGCCCGCACCGGCCGTCCCCAACGCCCCCGCCGTCCGCACCGCTTCCGCCCCGCCGCGCACCGCCGCCCCGGCCGGCTCCCCGTCCGGTGCCACCGGCCCCGGCCGCCCGGCCCGCCGCCGCCGTCGCGGCGCCCGGCTGCTGCTCGCGACCGCGGCCGTCGCGGTGGCGGCGCTCGCCGTCGGCCTGGGCGGCTCGCTGCTGGGCCAGGACACGGGCCGGCAGGACAGCGCCGCCAGCCGTTCCACCGCCGGCCGTTCCACCGCGGCCGACAGCCCGGCCCTCGCCGACGGCTCCCGGCCGACCAACACCGCCGGGACGGCCGGCACCACCGGCACCACCGCGCCCCAGCAGGTCGCCCCGGGCGGCAGCGGTGCGGAGGACGGTCCGGAGTTCACCGCCGACCGGCTGCCCGCCCAGGTCCGGCAGCTGCTGGAGGGCAGGGCACCGCACCAGCTCGGCCAGGCCACCTCCGACGGACCGGCCGCGGCCCCGTCCTGCGCGCTGGAGGCCGCCGGGCACCCCGGCGAGCGGCCCGCAGCCACCGGCCCGGGCCGCTACCAGGGGCAGCCGGTGCTGGCCCTGGTGTTCCGCCCGCCCGGCGGCGGCGGGCCGCTGGACGTCTACCTGGCCACCCCGGACTGCCCCGGATCGACGATCCTGCTGCACAGCTCTGTCCCGGCCCCCTGATTCCTCGCCCGGCCGGTCCCCGCGCGCCCGGAGCACGGGCGGTTGGTGCGGCCGGGCCTGGGAATGCGGGAGACTGGTGAGTCGTTGTCCGGGGCGGCGGAGCAGACCGCCCTCCCCCGCGCGAGCGGGACGCCAGGCAGACCAGGAGATGCAGTGAGCGACGTCCGAAACGTGATCATCATCGGTTCCGGCCCGTCCGGATACACCGCTGCGCTGTACACCGCGCGTGCTTCCCTCCAGCCGCTGGTGTTCGAGGGCGCGGTCACCGCGGGCGGTGCGCTGATGAACACCACCGAGGTGGAGAACTTCCCGGGCTACCGCGACGGCATCATGGGCCCCGAGCTGATGGACAACATGCGGGCCCAGGCCGAGCGCTTCGGCGCCGAGCTGGTGCCGGACGACGTCGTCGCGGTCGACCTGACGGGCGAGATCAAGACAGTCACCGACTCCGAGGGCACCGTGCACCGCGCCCGCGCCGTGATCGTCGCCACCGGCTCGCAGCACCGCAAGCTCGGCCTGCCGAACGAGGACAAGCTCTCCGGCCGCGGCGTCTCCTGGTGCGCGACCTGCGACGGCTTCTTCTTCCGCGACCAGGACATCGCGGTGGTCGGCGGCGGCGACACCGCCCTGGAGGAGGCGACCTTCCTGTCCCGCTTCGCCCGCAGCGTCACGGTCGTCCACCGGCGCAACTCGCTGCGCGCCTCCAAGGCGATGCAGGAGCGCGCCTTCGCCGACCCGAAGATCACCTTCGCCTGGGACAGCGCGGTCGAGGAGATCCACGGGGACCCGAAGCTCTCCGGCCTGACCCTGCGCGACACCAACACCGGGGACTTGCGCGAGCTGGCCGTCACCGGCCTGTTCATCGCCATCGGCCACGACCCGCGCACCGAACTGTTCAAGGGCCAGCTGGACTTGGACGCCGAGGGCTACCTCACGGTGGACGCCCCCTCCACCCGCACCAACCTCCCCGGCGTCTTCGCCGCGGGCGACGTGGTGGACCACACCTACCGCCAGGCCATCACCGCGGCCGGCACCGGCTGCTCCGCCGCGCTGGACGCCGAGCGCTACCTGGCCGCGCTGGCCGACGCGGACGAGGCCCCGGCCGCCGCCGTCGCGGTCTGACGCCCAGCCAGGTCCGCCCGGGCGGGAGCAGAAACAGATCCGCCCCCGTCGTTGTTATCACTGACGCACCTCTCCTCCGACCCCAAGGAGTTCCCGTGGCCGGCGCCACCAAGGAAGTAACCGACGCCACCTTCGACGCCGAGGTCCTCAAGAGCGACAAGCCCGTCCTCGTCGACTTCTGGGCCACCTGGTGCGGCCCGTGCCGCCAGGTCGCCCCGGTTCTGGAGGACATCGCGGCCGAGCACGGCGACAAGCTGACCGTCGTCAAGCTCGACGTGGACGCCAACCAGGAGACCGCCGCGGCGTACAACGTGATCTCCATCCCGACGCTCAACGTGTACAAGGGCGGCGAGCTGGTGAAGACCATCACCGGCGCCCGTCCGAAGGCCGCGCTGCTGCGCGAGCTGGCCGAGTACCTGTAGGCCCGACCGTCACCGAGGCGGCCCGGACGGAGACCCCGTCCGGGCCGCTTCGCGTCTCCGGGGCCGTCCGGGGCTTCGTCAGGAAGCCCTGAGCGCCGGAGCCGTCGCCCGGGCGCGGGCGTCCCGGTGCGGAGAACGGCTCCCTCAGAGCGGCCGGAGCGCCGGTTCCGGCCGCCGCCCGCCGAGCAGCCGCTCCAGCGCGCCCTCCACGTCGCCCTTCCAGGAGAGCGTGGTGCGCGCCTCCAGGCGCAGCCGCGGGTACCGGTGGTGCGGCCGGACGGTCTTGAAGCCCACCGCCAGCAGGTGGTCGGCGGGCAGTACGCAGCTCGGCACCTCCCGCCCCTGCGCGCCGAACGCCTCGATCGCCCGGAAGCCGCGCCGGACCAGGTCCTTGGCCACCGACTGCACCAGCACCCGGCCCAGACCCTGCCCCTGGAAGTCCGGCAGCACCCGGGCGACCATCAGCTGCACCGCGTCCGGCGAGATCGGGCTGGTCGGGAAGGACTGTCCGCGCGGCACGTAGGCGGGCGGGGCGTAGAGCACGAACCCGGCCGGGCGGTCGTCCACGTAGGCGACCCGACCGCAGGAGCCCCACTCCAGCAGCACCGCGGAGATCCAGCCCTCCTTCTCCAGCTCCCCCTTGCCGGCGTCCTGCGCGTCCCGCCCGCTGACCGGGTCGAGCTCCCAGAAAACACAGGAGCGGCAGGTGTTCGGCAGATCCGAGAGGTTGTCCAGCGTCAGCGGAACGACCCTCCGTCCCACGCCCGCACCTCCTCCTCCAGGCGGAAACCGTCCAGACCCCAGTCTGCTCCGCCCAACGGAACGGGTGCACGTTTCACGTGAAACATGCACCCGTGGTTCGCCGTCCGGGACCGCCGGTCAGGACAGCGACAGGCCCTGCTCGCCGGGGGCCAGGCTGTCCAGGATGCGGTTCAGGTCCTCGACCGAACCGAACTCCAGTACCACCTTGCCCCGGCCGAACTTGCCGTCGCGCTGCGCGACCTCGACCTTGACCCGGGTCTCGAAGCGGTCCGAGAGCCGCCCGGCCAGCTCGTCGAAGGCCGGGGAGGGCAGCTGGGCCGCGCGCGACGGGGCCTTCTTCGGCTTCGGCTCGGTGCCCGCCAGCAGCTGGGCCACCTCCTCGGTGCTGCGCACCGACAGCTCCTCGGCCACCACCCGCTCGGCCAGCTTCTCCTGCCGCTCCGCGTCCGGCACCATCAGGATCGCCTTGGCGTGCCCCGCGGTGATCACCCCGGCCGCCACCTTCAGCTGCACCGAGACCGGCAGCTTCATCAGCCGCAGCGTGTTGGAGACGTGCGAACGGGACTTGCCGACCCGGCTCGCCAACTGGTCGTGGGTGCAGGCGAAGTCGCGCAGCAGCTGGTCGTAGGCGGCGGCCTCCTCCAGCGAGTTCAGCTCGGCGCGGTGCAGGTTCTCCAGCAGCGCGTCCAGCAGCAGCTTGTCGTCCTCGGTGGCCCGGACGATCGCCGGGATGACGTCCAGCCCGGCGATCCGGGAGGCCCGCCAGCGGCGCTCACCCATGATCAGCTCGTAGCGCTCCGGACCGGTCTGACGGACCACCACGGGCTGGAGCAGGCCGACCTCCTTGATCGAGGCGACCAGTTCGGCGAGCTTCTCCTCGTCGAACACCTCGCGCGGCTGGCGCGGGTTGGGGCTGATCGACTCCAGCGGCAGCTCGGCGAACCGGGCGCCGTTCACCGGGGCCAGCGCCGCCTCCAGGACGCTGCGGCGCTGGTCACCGGCCAGCTCCCGCAGGCTCTCCGCGGCGGCCTTGGCCGCCACCGTGCCGCGGTCGGTCGGCACCACCGGTGCCGCTGCGACGGGCGCGGCCTCGGCCGGCTCGGCCGGAGCTCCCCCGGCGGCCGGCTGGGTCGCCGGGATCAGCGCCCCCAGACCCCTGCCCAGACCCCTGCGCGTGCCACTCACCGGTTGCCCTCCATCGAACTGTGCTGTGCCGTCGGCGCGGACGTCTCCCCGCCGCTCTGCGGCGGAACGACCGCCGCGTTCGCCCGGTGCCGACCGACCGTCGGCTTGGCGACCTCGGCCCGCAGCGCCAGCTCGCGGGCCGCCTCCAGGTAGGAGAGCGCGCCGGTGGAGCCGGGGTCGTAGGACAGGACGGTCTGCCCGTAGCTGGGGGCCTCGGAGATGCGCACCGACCGCGGGATCGCGGTGGCCAGCACCTCCTTCTCGAAGTGCGCCCGCACCTCCTCGGCGACCTGCGCGGCCAGCCTGGTCCGGGCGTCGTACATGGTGAGCAGGATGGTCGACACGTGCAGCGACGGGTTCAGGTGCGCCCGCACCAGCTCCACGTTGCGCAGCAGCTGGCCCAGGCCCTCCAGCGCGTAGTACTCGCACTGGATCGGGATCAGCACCTCCTGGCCGGCCACCATCGCGTTGACGGTGAGCAGGCCCAGCGAGGGCGGGCAGTCGATCAGGACGTAGTCGAGCGGCTGCTCGTACGCGGCGATGGCGCGCTGCAGCCTGCTCTCCCGGGCGACCAGCGAGACCAGCTCGATCTCGGCGCCCGCCAGGTCGATGGTGGCCGGGCAGCAGAACAGCCCCTCCACGTCGACCACCGGCTGCACCACGTCGGCCAGCGGCTTGCCCTCGACCAGCACGTCGTAGATCGACGGCACCTCGGCGTGGTGGTCGATGCCGAGCGCGGTCGAGGCGTTGCCCTGCGGGTCGAGGTCGATGACCAGCACCCGCAGCCCGTGCATGGCCAGCCCGGCAGCCAGGTTGACGGTGGTGGTGGTCTTGCCCACCCCGCCCTTCTGGTTGGCGACCACCATCACCCGGGTCGCGGCGGGCCGGGGCAGCGCCTCCCCGGTGTGCCCGGCAACCGGGACGGCGGCGGACGCGGCCCGTGCGACGGGGGTGTCATCCACCTGATCGACGATCTCCGACTCCTGCATGGGGGTCAGTGTTTCACGTGAAACCGGGGCCGCGACAGTCACCTCCGGATGACTGTCCCGGGTCCGGTTGCGGTCTTGATCCAGTACGCCGGAGAGCAGGAAGCGACGTTTCACGTGAAACACGATGCCCGGAATGTCATGATCCGCCGGGCCGACACTCCGAGCCCGTCCGAACCGAAACGGGGCGGGCGGCCTCTCGGCCACCCGCCCCGAACACCAGTGCCAGCCCGGCCCGGCGGTCCCCGCCGCACCCGCTCCGGCCCGGTCCCGCCGGCACCCGCTCCGGCCCAGCGCCGTACCCGCTCCGGCTCAGCGCCGCCCGCGGCTCCCGCCGCGCCGCCCGGTGCTCTCGCCGCCCTTGCCGCCGCGTCCGGCCCGGGCCGCCCTGGCCCGCCGGGTGGCCGCCTTGACGCCGCCGGGGCTCTCCCCCGCCTCCACCCGAACCACCCGGGTCGGAGTCACCAGCACGCCCTCGCCGACCCCGATCACCGACCACTTCACCGCGCCGAGCCGGGCCAGCGCCGCCCGCGACTCCGCCAGCTCCTGCTCGGCGGTGTCGCCCTTCAGCGCCAGCATCTGGCCGTAGGGCCGCAGCAGCGGCATGCCCCAGCCGGCCAGTCGGTCCAGCGGCGCGACCGCGCGGGCGGTCACCACGTCCACCGCCAGCTTGCCGATCGTCTCCTCGGCCCGGCCTCGCAGCACCGTGACGTTCTCCAGACCGAGCTCGCGCACCACCTCCTCCAGGAAGGTGGTGCGCCGCAGCAGCGGTTCCAGCAGGGTCACCGACACGTCCGGCCGGGCCAGCGCCACCGGGATGCCCGGCAGCCCGGCGCCCGAGCCGACGTCGCACAGCGAGACCTCGGCGGGCAGCAGCTCGGCCAGCACCGCGCAGTTGAGCACGTGCCGGTCCCACAGCCGGGGCACCTCGCGCGGACCGATCAGCCCGCGCTGCACCCCTGCGGTCGCCAGCAGCTCGGTGTAGCGCACGGCCAGCGGCAGCCGATCGCCGAAGATCCGTCCCGCCGCCTCCGGTGCCTGACCCGGCCCCTCCAGCGGCGCCTCGGACTCCGTGCCGTCCCTGTCCATCTCTGCCTCTCCGCTCACCGTCGAATCCACCCGCCCTACCAGCACTGTTCCACGTGAAACACCACTCCGCCGCAGAGCCGACGACCCCGCCCGCGCGAGGCGGGCGGGGTCGGACGCCGGAACGGCAACACCACCGGCGTCAGGCCGGCAGCACGACCACGCAGCGCTGGGGCTCCTCGCCCTCCGACTCGCTGCGCAGCCCCGCGGCGGCCACCGCGTCGTGCACCACCTTGCGCTCGAACGGGGTCATCGGCCGTAGCTTGACCTGCTCGCCGGTGCCCTTGACCCGCTCGGCGGCCTCCGCGCCCAGCTCCGCGAGCTCGGCCCGCTTGCGCGCCCGGAAGCCCGCGACGTCCAGCATCAGGCGGCTGCGCTCACCGGTCTCCCGGTGCACGGCCAGCCGGGTCAGCTCCTGGAGCGCCTCCAGCACCTCGCCGTCCTGGCCCACCAGCCGCTGCAGCGTCCGGTCGTCGCCCTCGCTGACGATGGAGACCAGCGCCCGGTCCCCCTCGACATCCATGTCGATGTCGCCGTCCAGGTCCGCGATGTCCAGCAGACCCTCCAGGTAGTCGGCGGCGATGTCACCCTCGTGCTCCAGACGCGAGAGGACGCTCTCACCGGCCGGGGCGGTGTCGACGGCGGAGGTGGTGCCATCCGTCACAGGTGGACTCCTTCGGAAACGAGGCCCCCGGGTGGGGCCGGGAACGAGGGTGGGTGACTACTTCTTCTTCGGCCGCTGGCCGCCCTGGCCACCGCGCCGCGGCTGCTGGCGCTGGCCCTGGCCCGGCTGGGCCCCCGGCTTCGACCCGCCCGCCTTCGTACCGGACTTCCCGGCCGACGCGGCCCCGGCCGGGGTGGCTCGCGGCTCGTCCGCCGCCGTGTCCTGCCCGTCCTGCCCGTCCTGCGCGTCCGGGTGCTCCCCGGTGTGCGCCTGGTGGGTCGTCGCGGACGCCTGCCGCTGCGCCTTGCTCTGCTTGCGCGGCTGCTGCCGGCGCACCTGCACGCTCTCCTCGACCGCCGCCTGGGCGTCGGCCGCCGCGCCGCCCTTGGAACCGCCCTTGAGCATCGCCGCCAGGCCGGCCTTCTGGATCGAGCCGTCCGGGTTGATCCGGCCCTGCTTCTTCAGTCGGGCCTGGCGCTCGTCCCACGCCTTGCTGCCCGGCGTCGGGTTGTTGCGGATCACGACCAGCTGCTGGCCCATCGACCAGATGTTGGTGGTCAGCCAGTAGACCAGCACACCGACCGGGAAGTTGATGCCCATCACGGCGAACATCACCGGGAAGACGTACATCAGCATCTTCTGCTGCTGCATGAACGGCGTCTTGACCGACAGGTCGACGTTCTTGGTCATCAGCTGGCGCTGGGTGACGAACTGGGACAGCGACATCAGCACGATCATGACCGCGCAGACGATCTGGATCTGGATGCTGTCCGCGCCGACGAACTTGGCCGACAGCGGGGCGCCGAAGATGCGCGCCTTCTGGGCGCTCTCCAGCAGCGGCGTGTCGATGACGCCGATCGTCTTGTCGATGGCGATCGAGTGGAGCACGCCGTAGAGGGCGGTGAAGAACGGCGCCTGCACGAGGATCGGAAGGCACGAGGAGAACGGGTTGGTGCCCGCCTCCTTGTACAGCTTCATCATCTCTTCGGACTGGCGCTGCTTGTCGTTCTTGTAGCGCTCCTGGATGGCCTTCATCTTCGGCTGGATCGCCTGCATGGCCCGGGTCGCCTTGATCTGCTTCACGAAGAGCGGGATCAGGCAGATCCGGATGACGACCACCATCATCACGATGGACAGGCCCCACGCCAGGCCGCCGTCCGGATCGAAGACGTGGCTGAACAGCGAGTGGAACTGGACGATGATCCAGGACACCGCTGTGTAGAGGGGACTCAGAAAGCCGAGGATCACCGGTCAGACTCCTTGGACATCGGGCTTCGCCACCGGCTCCGGCTCGGCGGTCCCGCTCGTGGGGTTCAGCAGATTGCGCAGCCGGCGGTGCCACACCGGGTGCTTTCGCGGCGGAACATGGTCGACCCCACCGGGAGACCAAGGATTGCAGCGCAGGATGCGCCAGACGGTCAGCCAACCGCCCTTGATCGCGCCGTGGACGCGAACCGCCTCGTACCCGTAGCGCGAGCACGAGGGGTAATAACGGCACACCGGACCGAGCAGCGGACTGATGGTCCACTGGTAGAGCCTGATCAGGCCCATCAGCAGGTACTTCATCGCCCTGTTCCCGTCGGGGCACTGCCGGTCGGTTCGGACCTGAGCAGGCGGCGGAGCGCCGCGTCCAGGTCGTGTTCGAGATCCTGGTAGGGAGCCGTCGCCGCAGCCGGCAGCGCCCTTACCACTATCAGGCTACCTGCGGGGAACCGGGACAGGCGCTCTCGGACCAAGTGA
The DNA here is from genome assembly GCF_948472415.1 of Kitasatospora fiedleri. Taxonomy (NCBI): domain Bacteria; kingdom Bacillati; phylum Actinomycetota; class Actinomycetes; order Kitasatosporales; family Streptomycetaceae; genus Kitasatospora; species Kitasatospora fiedleri. Next base: position 3,916,762 of record NZ_OX419519.1, read on the forward strand.
CGCAGGCGACGCTTGACCGCGTTGCGGACCACGGCCGGCCCCACGGCCTTGCTCACGACGAAACCCGCACGCGCCGAAGGGGACCCTTCGGCGACGTGCGGGTGGAAGTCGCTGTTCCGGTCGGCCCCCGTGTCGGGCGCCGCCTCTCTGTGGAGGTGGACGACCAGCAGGGGCCGACCGGCGCGACGACCGCGTTTCACCGCGGTCGTGAAGTCCTGGCGCCGCCGCAGCCGATTCTCGGTGGGCAGCACTGCAGACCCTCTGCGCGGATCAGGCGGACAGGGCGCTGCGGCCCTTGGCGCGACGCGACGCCAGGATGGCGCGGCCGGCGCGGGTACGCATGCGCAGCCGGAAGCCGTGGGTCTTGGCGCGACGACGGTTGTTCGGCTGGAAGGTGCGCTTGCTCACTCGGGGGCTCCTGGGGTGAATCGTAGGATGACGGGGAGTCGCTTGGCCGTCACCGTGCGTCCGCGCGGTCTCCCCTTGCACTGGGAAATCCGGACCCCGACACCCAGATCTGCTGGGCTGGGACCACCACGGCGCCCGTGCTGCGCGCGTCATGGAAGCGGGCGGACCCGCGGACATGCGGCAGCGGCCATCGACAACTCGACCTGGTTACGGTACGCGGGAGCGGGTCCGAGGGTCAAACCAGGTGGCCGCCACGCCGTTACCCACAGCCTGTGGACAGAAACTTGAATCAGCTCTGCGCGCTGACTACCGTTGCAGGACTTGTCTCTTTTGTTCTCCGCCCGTGGCCGCCCCGGTGAGGCGGCACCCGGGCCCCCCGTCCTGACCTGCCTGGCTCCCCCTGCTCGGGGAACGAGAAAGCGTGTACCAGTGGCTGATGTCAACAGCGATCTCGTCCTGATGTGGTCGAGGGTCGTCGAGCGACTGGTCAGCGACAGCGATGTCGTGGAGAAGGACAAGAACTGGGTGCGGCGCACCCAGCCGATGTGGATGATGCACGACACCGCCCTGCTCGCGGCGCCCAACGAGTTCGCCAAGCAGGTGCTGGAGGGCCGGCTGCTGCCGCAGCTGACCGAGGCCATCTCGCAGGAGTTCGGCCGCCAGGTGCGGATCGCGGTGATGGTGGACGCCACCGCCGCCCCGGCCGGCGAGCCCGACCCGGAGTCGGACCTCGACCACGAGCCCGTCCCGGAGTGGCCGCACCCGCGCCCCGAGCCGTCGTACCCGGCGCACGCCGAGCAGCCCTACCCGGTCCGGGCCGAGCAGCCCTACCCGGGCGGCGGCCCCGGCTACCAGCAGCCCGGGCCGCCGCCCGGGAGCTGGCCGGGCCGGGGCGGGGACGACTACCAGCGCTCGGCGTACCCGTCCCCCGGATACCCGGCGGCCGAGCCCTACCGGACGCCCGCGCAGGCCCCGTACCGCGACCACCAGCCCGGCGCGGAGGCCGGCGGCTGGGGGGAGCCGGCCCCGATGCCCGAGCGGCGGCCCGACCCGGCCCCGCGGCGCTCGCACCGGCCGGGCCCGGACTCGGCGCAGGGCGACCTGTTCGGCGGGGCGCTCGGCTCCCCGGACGAGGACCGGCCGCGCCAGGGCGGCTCCCGGCGCGGCGCCCGCCCCGCCGCGCAGCAGCACGCCCAGGTCGAGCGGACCCCCGGCGTCCCGGCCCCGCCCGGCGCTCCCCCGGCCGGCGGCCCGCGCAAGGAGGAGCCGAACGCCCGGCTGAACCCCAAGTACCTGTTCGACACCTTCGTGATCGGCGCCTCCAACCGCTTCGCGCACGCCGCGGCGGTGGCGGTCGCCGAGGCGCCCGCCAAGGCGTACAACCCGCTCTTCGTCTACGGCGAGTCCGGGCTCGGCAAGACCCACCTGCTGCACGCCATCGGGCACTACTCGCGCAGCCTGTTCCCGGGCACCCGGGTGCGGTACGTGAGCTCGGAGGAGTTCACCAACGAGTTCATCAACTCGATCCGGGACGGCAAGGCGGACGCGTTCCGCAAGCGCTACCGGGACATCGACATCCTGCTGGTCGACGACATCCAGTTCCTGGCCAGCAAGGAGTCGACGCAGGAGGAGTTCTTCCACACCTTCAACACCCTGCACAACGCCAACAAGCAGATCGTCCTCTCGTCGGACCGGCCGCCCAAGCAGCTGATCACCCTGGAGGACCGGCTCCGCAACCGCTTCGAGTGGGGGCTGATCACCGACGTCACCCCGCCGGAGCTGGAGACCCGGATCGCGATCCTGCGCAAGAAGGCGATCCAGGAGCAGCTGAACGCCCCGGCCGACGTGCTGGAGTTCATCGCCTCCCGGATCACCCGGAACATCCGGGAGCTGGAGGGCGCGCTGATCCGGGTCACCGCCTTCGCCAACCTGAACCGGGCCCCGGTGGACCTGGAGCTGGCCGGCATCGTCCTGAAGGACCTGATCCCGGGCGGGGACGAGGACGCCGGGCCGGAGATCACCGCGCAGGTGATCATGCAGCAGACCGCCGCGTACTTCGGGCTGGGCGTGGAGGACCTGTGCGGCTCCTCCCGCAGCCGGGTGCTGGTGACCGCCCGGCAGATCGCGATGTACCTGTGCCGGGAGCTGACCGACCTGTCGCTGCCGAAGATCGGCGCCCAGTTCGGCGGCCGGGACCACACCACGGTGATGCACGCGGACCGCAAGATCCGCTCGCTGATGGCCGAGCGCCGGTCCATCTACAACCAGGTCACCGAGTTGACCAACCGCATCAAGAGCTAGCTAACAAAACCGGGATGCCGCGGGAACCGACCGGACCGAGGTCGGCTCGAAGGCTCAAAAGCCTTGAGCATAGCGGTAGTTGACGCATCCAAGGGGAGTCGGGCCAAGGCGGCCCGGCTCCCCTTTCGGCTGCCCGGAGGGTTGGCCGGACGACCGGAGCGTTACCCGGACGAGTGGTGCGCGTGCGGCGGGGAGCACTCGTCCGGGTGGCCGAGCCGCCCTTCGGCGGACTGCGGCGGGGGCCCTGTAGTAGGGGCGGGCCGCGGGCGGCCGATCGAACGCGGCGGTGCCCGCCCGGCCGGCCGAATCCGTTCGGTCGGGGCCGGCCCTGGGCCGAACGGGGGTGTGGAAGGGCTTCCGGCGGGGCAGAAACACCCGGAACGGCCCCTTGCGCGGGCCCCTCGCACCGGCGAACGTTTGCGCGCTGAATCGAACGGTTCGGGTGCGCACCCCCGGTTGTCCACAGGAACGGGTGGGTTTTCCCCGTCCACAGGGTGCACAGCGGCCGGTTATCCCGAGGTTCCTCCACAGCCCCGACCGGGCTACGCTCTTCCGCGCAGGTCAACCCCCTGGGGACTTGTGCACAACAGTTATCCACAGCCTGTGGAGAACTGAGGGGCCGTCAGCCGGTCCACGGAGTTATCCACCGGCTGTCCACAGGAATGGGCGAGTTATCCCCAGGTTTTCCACAGCTGTGTCCACAGTTCGGCAACATCAACTCACCCGTCACCCCTGCGTGTGAAAGGCGTCACGTGATGTTGATCCGGGCCGGTGGATAACTCCCCCGTTTTCTGTGGAAACAGCTGTGGATAACCTGTGGATACTCAGCGTGCCCTGTGGATTACTCTCCGCTGTCCACAGGAGGGCCTGGTTGTCCACAGCCGCCATCCACAGGGCCTGTGGACAAAATCTGGCCGCTGACCTGCGAAAACGGGGTTATCCACGGTATCCACAGGCCCTACTACTACTGCTACACATAGAGAGCTCGGAACTTGATCAACAGTGGGGGTGGCCCGAATCTGTGGACAACCGGGCCCCGACATTTGTTCGGCCCGCTTGTGCCCATCTGCCCCGGCTGTCAGCCGAGTACGTCAGACTGTCCTTCGGCAACCGGGAGCAGGACGGGGCGGAGCTGATCCGCCCGACCGGTCGCCGAACGGGATCAGACGATCGACAGCACGGGCCGGCGGTACCGGCCGGCCGTGCGGCGAGATGCAGCCAGGAGGCGGTTACCGGTGAAGTTCCGGGTGGAGCGTGATGTCCTCGCGGAGGCGGTGGCCTGGGCTGCCCGCAGCCTCCCCGCGCGGCCGCCGGTGCCGGTGCTGGCCGGCCTGCTGCTGACCGCGCAGGAGGGCACCCTGGCGCTCTCCGGTTTCGACTACGAGGTCTCCGCCCGGGTCGAGCTGGAGGCGGACGTCGAGGAGGCCGGCACCGTCCTGGTCTCCGGCCGCCTGCTGAACGACATCTCGCGCAACCTGCCGAACCGCCCGGTGGAGATCTCCACCGACGGCGCCCGGGTCAGCGTGGTCTGCGGCAGCTCGCGCTTCACGCTGCCGACCCTGCCGGTCGACGAGTACCCGGCGCTGCCGCAGATGCCGACCGCCACCGGCACCGTCCCGGGCGACGTGTTCGCCTCGGCGGTCAGCCAGGCCGCGGTCGCCGCCGGCCGCGACGACACCCTGCCGGTGCTCACCGGCGTCCGGGTCGAGATCAACGGCAGCGGGATCACCCTGGCCGCCACCGACCGGTACCGCTTCGCCGTCCGCGAGCTGCTCTGGAAGCCCGAGCAGGACGACATCAACGCGGTCGCGCTCGTCCCCGCCAAGACCCTGCAGGACATCGCCAAGTCGCTGGGCAGCGGCGACCAGGTCACCATCGCGCTGTCCGCCGGCGGTGCGGGCGAGGGCCTGATCGGCTTCGAGGGCGCCGGCCGGCGCACCACCACCCGCCTGCTGGAGGGCGAGTTCCCCAAGTTCCGGTCGATCTTCCCGACCGAGTTCTCGGCGGTCGCCGCGGTGCAGACCCAGCCCTTCCTGGAGGCGCTCAAGCGCGTCTCGCTGGTGGCCGAGCGCAACACCCCGGTCCGGCTGAACTTCGAGCAGGGCGTGCTCACCCTGGAGGCCGGCTCGGGCGACGACGCGCAGGCCACCGAGCGGATCGACGCCGACCTGGAGGGCGACGACATCTCGATCGCCTTCAACCCCGGCTACCTGGAGGAGGGGCTCAAGGCGATCGACGCCGGCTACGCGCAGCTGAGCTTCACCACCCCGACCAAGCCGGCCCTGCTCACCGGCAAGGCCGCGGTCGACGCGGAGCCGGACGAGGCCTACCAGTACCTGATCATGCCGGTCCGCCTCTCCGGCTGACCGGCCACCCGTCCACCAGGGGCGCGAGGGGCGACCGCCCCCGCGCCCCTGTGGCTGCCCGGCGCTCCCTCCCCGTCGGCGTAGGCTCAGTGGGTGCGGCAACGGCGCCGCCATCAGGCACGACACCACAGTGAAGGACTTGTCATGGAGCTCGGCCTCATCGGTCTCGGCAAGATGGGCGGCAACATGCGCGAGCGCATCCGCCGCGCCGGCCACACCGTCACCGGCTACGACCGCAACCCGGACCTCGCCGACGTCGACAGCATCGAGCAGCTGGTCGCCAAGCTGGAGGCGCCCCGCGTGGTGTGGGTGATGGTCCCGGCCGGCGGCCCGACCCAGGAGACCGTCGAGCGCCTGGCCGACCTGCTCTCCCCCGGCGACGTGGTGGTCGACGGCGGCAACTCGCGCTGGACCGACGACGTCAAGCACGCCGAGCTGCTGGCCGAGAAGGGCATCGGCTTCGTCGACTGCGGCGTCTCCGGCGGCGTCTGGGGCCTGGAGAACGGCTATGCGCTGATGTACGGCGGCGAGGCCGCCGACGTGGCCAAGGTGCAGCCGGTCTTCGACGCGCTCAAGCCCGAGGGCGACTTCGGCTCGGTGCACGCCGGCAAGGTCGGCGCCGGCCACTTCGCCAAGATGGTCCACAACGGCATCGAGTACGCGATGATGCAGGCCTTCGCCGAGGGCTGGGAGCTGCTGGAGGCGGCCCCCGAGGTCACCGACGTGCGCGAGGTGTTCCGCAGCTGGCAGGAGGGCACCGTCATCCGCTCCTGGCTGCTCGACCTGGCGGTCCGGGCGCTGGACGACGACGAGCACCTGGCCAAGCTCAAGGGCTGGGCCGCCGACTCCGGCGAGGGCCGCTGGACGGTCGAGGCCGCGATCGACCACGCGGTGCCGCTGCCCGCGATCACCGCCTCGCTGTTCGCCCGGTTCGCCTCCCGGCAGGACGACTCCCCGCAGATGAAGATGATCGCCGCGCTGCGCAACCAGTTCGGCGGCCACGCGGTCGAGTCCAAGTAAGCACCCCCGGACAGAAGGCGAGCGCAGTCCACCGTCATGCACGTCGCGCACCTGTCGCTCGCCGACTTCCGTTCCTACGCCCGGGTCGAGGTCCCGCTCGACCCGGGCGTCACCGCGTTCGTCGGCCCCAACGGGCAGGGCAAGACCAACCTGGTCGAGGCGGTCGGCTACGTCGCCACCCTGGGCAGCCACCGGGTGGCCACCGACGCCCCGCTGATCCGGCTCGGCGCCGAGCGGGCGGTGATCCGGGCGAACGTGGTCTCCCAGGGCGGCCGTTCCACCCTGGTCGAGCTGGAGCTCACCGCCGGCAAGGCCAACCGGGCCCGGCTGAACCGCTCCGACAGCGTCCGCCCGCGCGACGTGCTGGGCGTGCTGCGCACCGTGCTGTTCGCCCCGAGGACCTCGCCCTGGTGAAGGGCGACCCGGCCGAGCGCCGGCGCTTCCTGGACGAGCTGCTGACCGCCCGGGCCCCCCGGCTGGCCGGGGTGCGCTCCGACTACGAGCGGGTGCTCAAGCAGCGCAACGCCCTGCTGCGGACCGCCGCGGCGGCCCGCCGGGCCGGCGGCGGCAAGGCCGCCGACCTGGCCACCCTGGAGGTCTGGGACGGCCACCTGGCCCGGTCCGGCGCCGAGCTGACCGCCTTCCGCATCCAGCTGGTGGCCGCCCTGCAGCCGCTGGTCGCCGAGGCGTACCGCCAGCTCGCCCCCGGCGCCGGCGACACCGTGCTGGAGTACCGCTCCTCCTTCGAGGGCGAGCTGCCCACCAGCCGCGAACAGGCCGAGCAGCAGCTGCTGGAGGCCCTGCGCGGGACGCGCCGGCAGGAGATCGAGCGCGGCCTGACCCTGGTCGGCCCGCACCGCGACGAGCTGCTGCTGCGGCTGGGCCCGCTGCCCGCCAAGGGCTACGCCAGCCACGGCGAGTCCTGGTCCTACGCGCTGGCGCTGCGGCTGGCCTCGTACGAGCTGCTGCGGGCCGAGGGCGGCGAGCCGGTGCTGGTGCTGGACGACGTGTTCGCCGAGCTGGACGCCCGCCGCCGGGACCGGCTGGCCGAGCTGGTGGCCGGCGGCGAGCAGGTGCTGGTCACCGCCGCGGTGGCCGAGGACGTGCCGAAGGCGCTGCACGGGGCCCGGTACGGCGTCTCGGGCGGCACAGTGGACCGGCTGACCCCGTGAGCCCCGGGAACCACGTACCCTGGGCGGCTCGTCGGAGGAGTCGTCCACAGCCTGGGGAGGGAGCGTGATGGCGGAGGGGTCGGAGCTTTCGGGGGTGGACCTGGCCCGGGTGGCGCTGCGCGCGGCCAAGGAGCAGGCCCGGCAGCGCGGGGAGCAGGTGCGCGAGCGGCGGGAGGCCAAGCGGACCGGGCTGCGCAGCGGTGCCCGCGCGGACGGCCGGGACCCGGTGCCGCTGGGGGCCGCGCTGAACCGGCTGATCACCGAGCGGGGCTGGGAGGCGCCCGCCGCGGTGGGCGGGGTGATGGGCCGCTGGTCGCAGATCGTCGGGCCGGACATCGCCGCGCACTGTGAGCCCAAGTCGTACGCGGAGGCCGAGGCGGTGCTCACCGTGCAGTGCGACTCCACCGCCTGGGCGACTCAACTCCGGCTGCTGGCGCGGCAGTTGGTGGCCCGGCTGAATCACGAGCTGGGGCACGGCACGGTCCGGGTGATCAAGGTGCTGGGGCCGGACGCCCCGGTGCGCGGTTACGGGCGGTTGCGCGCGCCCGGCAGCAAGGGCCCGGGTGACACCTGGGGCTGACCCCGGTGCGGCGGACCGGGATCTTCCGGAATCGCTGGCGGCCCGTCCAGGCGCTCTGAGCCCCCCTGGCGAGTATCGGGACACGTCCCGAGGGGATTCAGGGCGGCACATCTGCCCTCAGAGGCTGCCAAACGCCCCTCTCTGTCGGTCGTACCGGTAGACTGAAGCGTAAACACCGTTGCGTGGAGCAACAGAGTCGAAACGCCGTGGTCGCACACCTGCCCGGGCAAGCGGGGAGGGGCGCGGCCCGCGCTGTGCCAGAGAGGGCGCTTCGTGGCCGATTCCGGCAACCCCAGCCAGACCCCAGACCCGTCCGACCAGAAGGCCTACGACGCCAGCGCGATCCAGGTGCTGGAGGGCCTCGACGCCGTCCGCAAGCGCCCGGGCATGTACATCGGCTCGACCGGTGAGCGCGGCCTGCACCACCTCGTGTACGAGATCGTCGACAACTCCGTCGACGAGGCGCTGGCGGGCCACGCCGACACCATCGGCGTCACGATCCTGGCCGACGGCGGCGTGCGGGTGGTGGACAACGGCCGCGGCATCCCGGTCGGCATCATGCCGGGCCAGGACAAGCCCGCCGTCGAGGTCGTGCTGACCGTGCTGCACGCGGGCGGCAAGTTCGGCGGCGGCGGCTACGCGGTCTCCGGCGGTCTGCACGGCGTCGGCATCTCGGTGGTGAACGCGCTCTCCACCCGCCTCGCGGTGGACATCAGCACCGACGGCGCGCGCTGGACGCAGGAGTACAAGTCCGGTGCCCCGACCGCCCCGCTGGTCCGGCACGAGGAGACCTCGGAGACCGGCACCACGGTCACCTTCTGGGCCGACCCGGACATCTTCGAGACGACCGTCTACTCCTTCGAGACGCTCTCCCGGCGCTTCCAGGAGATGGCCTTCCTCAACAAGGGCCTGACGATCGTGCTGACCGACGAGCGCCCCGAGCACCTGGACGAGGAGGGCAACCCGCTCTCCGTCACCTACCGGTACGACGGCGGCATCGCGGACTTCGTGGCCCACCTCAACTCCCGCAAGGGCGAGCCGGTCCACCCCTCGGTGATCGACTTCGAGGCCGAGGACAAGGACAAGACGATCTCGGCCGAGATCGCCATGCAGTGGAACTCGTCCTACACCGAGGGCGTGTACTCGTTCGCCAACACCATCCACACCCACGGCGGCGGCACCCACGAGGAGGGCTTCCGGTCCGCGCTCACCGGTCTGATGAACCGGTACGCGCGCGACAAGAAGCTGCTGCGCGAGAAGGACGACAACCTCTCCGGCGAGGACATCCGCGAGGGCCTGACCGCGATCATCTCGGTCAAGCTCGGCGAGCCGCAGTTCGAGGGCCAGACCAAGGACAAGCTCGGCAACACCGAGGCCAAGACCTTCGTGCAGAAGGTGGTCAACGAGCACCTGGCCGACTGGCTGGACCGCAACCCCAACGAGGCCGCGGACATCGTCCGCAAGTCGATCCAGGCCGCCAGCGCCCGGGTCGCCGCCCGCAAGGCCCGCGACCTGACCCGGCGCAAGGGCCTGCTGGAGTCGGCCTCGCTGCCCGGCAAGCTCTCGGACTGCCAGTCCAAGGACCCGGCCGAGTGCGAGATCTTCATCGTCGAGGGCGACTCGGCCGGCGGCTCCGCCAAGCAGGGCCGCGACCCGCGCACCCAGGCGATCCTCCCGATCCGCGGCAAGATCCTGAACGTCGAGAAGGCCCGGATCGACAAGGTGCTGCAGAACACCGAGGTCCAGGCGCTGATCTCGGCCTTCGGCTGCGGCATCCAGGAGGACTACGACGCCGAGAAGCTGCGGTACCACAAGATCGTGCTGATGGCCGACGCCGACGTCGACGGACAGCACATCCGCACCCTGCTGCTGACCCTGCTGTTCCGCTTCATGCGCCCGCTGGTCGAGTCCGGGTACGTCTACCTGGCGATGCCCCCGCTGTACAAGATCAAGTGGGGCCGGGACGAGTTCGAGTACGCCTACTCCGACCGCGAGCGCGACGCGCTGATCGCGGCCGGCGTCGAGGCCGGCCGCCGGCTCCCGAAGGACGACGCGATCCAGCGCTTCAAGGGCCTCGGCGAGATGAACGCCGAGGAGCTGCGCGTCACCACCATGGACGCCGCGCACCGCCTGCTGCTCCAGGTCACCCTGGAGGACGCCGCCCGCGCCGACGACCTGTTCTCCGTCCTGATGGGCGAGGACGTCGAGGCCCGCCGCTCCTTCATCCAGCGCAACGCGAAGGACGTCCGCTTCCTGGACGTCTGACGTCCGCCCAGGATCGTTGAAAGGAAACTGACCACCAGTGGTCGACGACAACCGTCCGGACGGCGGCGAGCAGCCCGCGGACAGCACCCTCCTCCCCGCCCAGAGCGGCAACCGGGTCGAGCTCATCGAGCTCGAGACCGAGATGCAGCGCTCCTACCTCGACTACGCGATGAGCGTCATCGTCTCGCGCGCCCTGCCCGAGGTCCGCGACGGCCTCAAGCCGGTGCACCGCCGGGTGCTCTACGCGATGTACGACGGCGGCTACCGGCCCGAGAAGGGCTACTACAAGTGCGCCCGCGTGGTCGGCGACGTGATGGGCAACTACCACCCGCACGGCGACACCTCGATCTACGACACCCTGGTCCGCCTCGCCCAGACCTGGTCGATGCGGATGCCGCTGGTCGACGGCAACGGCAACTTCGGCTCCCCGGGCAACGACCCGGCCGCGGCGATGCGCTACACCGAGTGCAAGATGATGCCGCTGGCGATGGAGATGATGCGCGACATCGACGAGGAGACCGTCGACTTCGCCGCCAACTACGACGGCCGGCAGCAGGAGCCGACCGTCCTGCCCTCGCGCATCCCCAACCTGCTGGTCAACGGCGCCACCGGCATCGCGGTCGGCATGGCCACCAACATCCCGCCGCACAACCTGCGCGAAGTCGCCTCCGGCGCGCTCTGGGCGCTGGAGCACCCCGAGGCCGGCAACGAGGAGCTGCTGGAGGCCCTGATCGAGCGGATCAAGGCCCCCGACTTCCCGACCGGGGCGCTGATCGTCGGCCGCCGCGGCATCGAGGAGGCCTACCGCACCGGCCGCGGCTCGATCACCATGCGCGCGGTGGTCGAGGTCGAGGAGATCCAGGGCCGCCAGTGCCTGGTGATCACCGAGCTGCCGTTCCAGGTCAACCCGGACAACCTCGCGCTGAAGATCGCCGACCTGGTCAAGGACGGCCGGATCGCCGGCATCGCCGACGTCCGCGACGAGTCCTCCTCGCGCACCGGCCAGCGCCTGGTCATCGTGCTCAAGCGGGACGCGGTCGCCAAGGTCGTGCTCAACAACCTGTACAAGCACACCGACCTGCAGACCAACTTCGGCGCCAACATGCTGGCCCTGGTCGACGGCGTGCCGCGCACCCTCTCGCTGGACGCCTTCATCCGGCACTGGGTCGCCCACCAGATCGAGGTCATCGTCCGCCGGACCACCTTCCGGCTGCGCAAGGCCGAGGAGCGCGCGCACATCCTGCGCGCCCTGCTCAAGGCGCTCGACCAGATCGACGCGGTGATCGCGCTGATCCGCGCCTCGGAGAGCGCCGAGGCCGCCCGCACCGGCCTGATGCGGCTGCTCGCCATCGACGAGCTCCAGGCCAACGCCATCCTGGAGATGCAGCTGCGCCGGCTCGCCGCCCTGGAGAGCGCCCGCATCCTCAGCGAGCACGACGAGCTCCAGGCCAAGATCAACGAGTACAACGCGATCCTCGCCTCGCCCTCCCGGCAGCGCGAGATCGTCTCCGAGGAGCTCACCGCGATCGTCGAGAAGTACGGCGACGAGCGGCGCTCCACCCTGATCCCCTCCGACGGCGACCTCTCGATCGAGGACCTCATCGCCGAGGAGGACATCGTGGTCACCATCACCCGCGGCGGCTACGTCAAGCGCACCCGCTCCGACCTCTACCGCTCGCAGAAGCGCGGCGGCAAGGGCGTGCGCGGCGCGCAGCTGAAGCAGGACGACCTCGTCGACCACTTCTTCGTGACCACCACCCACAACTGGATCCTGTTCTTCACCAACAAGGGCCGGGTCTACCGCGCCAAGGGCTACGAGCTGCCCGACGCCGGCCGCGACGCCCGCGGCCAGCACGTCGCCAACCTGCTGGCCTTCCAGCCGGAGGAGCACATCACCCAGGTGATGGCCGTCCGCACCTACGAGGACAAGCCGTACCTGGTCCTCGCCACCCGGGGCGGCCTGGTCAAGAAGACCCCGCTCAAGGACTACGACTCCCCGCGCTCCGGCGGCCTGATCGCGATCAACCTGCGCCAGGACGAGGAGGGCCGGGACGACGAGCTGATCGGCGCCGAGCTGGTCTCCGCCGAGGACGACCTGCTGCTGATCTCCCGGAAGGCCCAGTCGATCCGCTTCAAGGCGACCGACGAGGCGCTGCGCCCGATGAGCCGGGCCACCTCCGGGGTGAAGGGCATGTCCTTCCGCGAGGACGACGAACTGCTCTCGATGAACGTGGTGCGGCCCGGCACCTTCGTCTTCACCGCCACCGACGGCGGGTACGCGAAGCGGACCACGGTTGACGAGTACCGTGTCCAGGGACGCGGTGGTTTCGGTATCAAGGCGGCGAAGATCGTCGAGGGCCGGGGCTCGCTGGTCGGCGCCCTGGTCGTCGAGGAGACCGACGAGATCATGGCCATCACGCTGTCCGGCGGCGTGATCCGGACCAGGGTTTCCGAGGTGCGTGAAACCGGACGTGACACCATGGGCGTCCAACTGATCAACCTCGGAAAGCGCGACGCGGTGGTGGGCATGGCCCGCAACGCGGAGGCGGACGAGGAGGAGGGCGCGGACGAGGCCGTCGACGAGGCGGAGTCCGCGGCCACCGAGCAGGACGCGGACGGCGCGCCCGCCCAGGGCTGACGCACGGACGCGCACCGTGGTGCCCGCCCCGCCGGTGGCGGGGCGGGCACCACGGTCTGACCGCGGGCCACCGGGGTACGCGGAGCACGAGCACAACACGGACCAGGGCGGTGCGATCGCCCTGGCGGACGGTTCGGGAGGACCACGGTGAGCGGAGCCACGGGTGCTGGAGGTGCCACGGGCGGCCTGGCGGGCGGGCCGGGCGGAACCGCCCAGCAGTCCTACGGGGGCCAGACCCCGCCTCCCCCGCCGAGCGCGCCGCCCGCGGGCGGCTTCTCCCAGCCCACCACCTACGCCAAGGGCCAGCCCACCCCGCCGCGCGGCACCCGCGTCCCGGGCGCTCCCGGCACTCCCGGCGCCCCCGGGCAGAGCGGCGGCCAGCCCCGCCGCCCCGGCCCGTCCGGCGGCGGCACCGGCCGGACCCGCAAGGCCCGGCTGCGGGTCACCAAGGCCGACCCGTGGTCGGTGATGAAGGTCAGCTTCCTGCTCTCGCTGGCCCTCGGCGTGATCATCATCGTGGCCGCCGCGGTGCTCTGGATGACCCTGGACGGCCTCGGCGTCTTCTCCTCGCTGAGCAGCACCCTGAAGGACGTCACCGGCAGCGGCGGCGACAGCTCCGGCGCCTTCGACCTGATGGACTACATCGGGTTCGGCAAGGTCATGCTCTTCACCGTGCTGATCGCGCTGGTCGACATCGTCCTGATGACCGCGCTGGCCACCCTCGCCGCGTTCATCTACAACTCGGCGGCGGGCTTCACCGGCGGCATCGAACTGACCCTCGCCGAAGAAGACTGATTCCGCGTCAGCCAGGCGGAATTCCCGGGGCCCCGGAGGCTGTTGAAGCCTCCGGGGCCCTTCGTCGTCCCCGGTGCAATCGGGTGACCGCCCGGCGTGCCGGGGCCGCGTTCCGGCCCGCAGTGCAGAGACAGGTGGAAGAACGGGAACGGTCAGCGGGCCGCCCGGCCGCCTCCGGCGGTCACCGGGCGTCCCGGACGGGAACGACTGGTCGGAGGGGCCGTCATGGCGCAGCACGCACAGCAACTGGTCGACGCGGTGGAGGGACTGATCGGCCGTCCGATCCCGCTGCGGGTCCGCGCCTGGGACGGCTCCGAGGCCGGCCCGTCCGGAGCCCCCACCATCGTCCTGCGCAACCGCCGCGCCCTGCGCCGGCTGCTCTGGTCCCCGGGCGAGCTCGGCCTGGCCCGCGCCTACGTCTCCGGGGACCTCGAAGTCGCCCCCGACACCGACCTGTACGAGGTGCTGGCCGCCGTCTCCTCCTTCGCCGAGGACCGGGACGCCCCCCGCCCGCAGGTCGGCCCCCGCCAGTACCTCGGCGCCCCCGGCCGCCGGCTGCTCGGCACGGCCCTGCGGCAGGGTCTCCTCGGCCCGAACCCGGCGCCCCCCGCCGAGGAGGTCGGGCGCCGCCGCGGCCGGCTGCACAGCCGCCACCGGGACCGCGCCGCGATCAGCCACCACTACGACGTCGGCAACGACTTCTACCGGCTCGTCCTCGGCCCCACCATGGTCTACTCCTGCGCCTACTGGGAGCCCGCCGCCAAGAGCCTGGAGGACGCCCAGACCGCCAAGCTCGACCTGATCTGCCGCAAGCTCGGCCTGCGCCCCGGCACGCGCCTGCTGGACGTCGGCTGCGGCTGGGGCTCGCTGGTCCTGCACGCCGCCCGCCACTACGGCGTCGAGGCGGTCGGGGTCTCCATCTCCACCGAGCAGGTCGCGCTGGCCCGGCAGCGGGTCGCGGAGGCCGGTCTCGCCGACCGGATCGAGATCCGGCTCCAGGACTACCGGGAGATCCCCGACGGCCCCTTCGACGCCATCTCCAGCGTCGGCATGGCCGAGCACGTCGGCTCCGCCCAGTACCTGGTCTACGCCCGCCACCTGTACGGCCTGCTCGCCCCCGGCGGCCGCCTGCTCAACCACCAGATCGCCCGCCGCCCGCTGCCGCCCGGCGAGGCGTACCGGCTCTCCCCCTTCATCGACCGCTACGTCTTCCCCGACGGCGAGCTCTCCCCCGTCGGCACCACGGTCTCCCGGCTGGAGCAGGCCGGCTTCGAGGTCCGCGACGTCGAGGCCCTGCGCGAGCACTACGGCCGCACCCTGCGCGAGTGGGTCGCCAACCTGGAGGCGCGCTGGCCCGAGGCCGTCGCCCTGGCCGGCCGCGGCCGGGCCCGGGTCTGGCGCCTCTACATGGCCGCCTCCGCCGTCTCCTTCGAGCAGAACCACATCGGCGTCAACCAGGTCCTCGCCGTCCGCCCCACCCCCGTCGGCGGCTCCGGCCTCCCCCCGACCCGCCCCGAGTGGCTCGCCGAGTCCGCCGAGCCCGCTGAGCAGCACCGTCCGGAGGAGGCCCGGGATACGGATTTGGGAGATCGGCCGTCGGTCCGCTAATCTTTCAGTGCGGCAAGGGCCTATAGCTCAGACGGTTAGAGCGCTTCCCTGATAAGGAAGAGGCCACAGGTTCAAGTCCTGTTAGGCCCACCGGCGCGAAGGCCCCGATCACCTGGTGATCGGGGCCTTCGACGTGTTCCGCCCCGTAACCTCCCGCCCGCCCGCTCGTTATGCCCGGTGCGCAGAGGCAACACAGGGTGAGCTGACTCGAAACTGATGTGAAGTCGGGGATGGCCGGGCGACAGAACCGGCCATTGGGTGACGTGGGACGTAACGCGACCTCTGCTCCGGCCGGCGGATGATCCGGCCCCGCCCGCCCCGGGCGATCGGGCGGTTCCCACGTCATGTCTTCTTCCACCCTGTGAGGCACTCCCATGTCCATGGAAGCCGCGCTGCTCGAATCCAGGACGCTCCGAAGCGGCCTGTGCGAGCGCACCGAAGTCCTCGACGAGGTCAAGGCCCTCGTCCTGCTGCCCGACGGGCTGTACGTCACCACGCGGATGGTGGCGGACTACTTCGAGGTCGGCGAGAACATCATCCGAGCGGTGGTCCGACGCCACCGGCAGGAGCTGGAGAGCAACGGGTACACCGTCCTCAAGCCTGTGGATAACTTCGAGGACCAGAGTTACAAGAAGTACTTCTGGCAGGTCAGCGGCCCGCAGGAGGCCGACCGGCAGTCCGGTGAGGCCGGGCGACCGGCGTACCCGGCCGAGGACCCCGAGGACCAGAGTTTCATGATGAAACTCTGGCAGGTCAGCGGTGCCGAAGGAGGTGAAGGGAGCCCCCGCGCGGAGGCCCCCCGCTGGTCCCCGCCTGTGGACAGCCCCTACGGCCGTCCCCAGGGCGGCGGCAACGGCGTCGCCCTCTACTCGCGGCGGGCCGTTCTGAACGTCGCGATGCTGCTGCGCGACAGCGAGGTGGCCCGGCGGGTGCGCGGGCGGCTGTTGGACGCGGTGGAGGCGGCGGCGCGGCCGGTGGTGGTGCCGCCGGTGGTGCACGCGTTCCGGGCGCGGCCGTGGCGGCGGTGGAGCGAGCTGCGGTGGGACGAGTACGAGGCGGGGCGGCGGGACCCGGCGGTGGAGGACTGGCGGCGGCGGATCGACGGGATGGAGCCGTTCGAGTCGCACCGGCCGGGGGAGTTCGAGCCGGTGGTGCCGGGGTACGCCGAGGAGCCGGAGTTCGCCTTCACGGCGGAGGACCTGCCGGCCGTAGTCTCGGGGCTGGTGGTCTCGGCCGGGTCGATCGAGCGGCGGCTCGACGCGCAGGGGCTGCTGACCACCGCGCTCGGTGAGCGGACCTCCCGGCAGGAGGCCCGCCTGGACGGGCTGGACACCCGGCTGGACGTCCTGTCCGCGGACGTGCGGGCGGTCCGGCGCGAGCTGGCCCGGCTGCGGCGGCGCAAGCGGTAGCCGGTACGCGGTGGCCGGTAGCCGGTCGCAGGAGTACGGGGGCGCGTCGTCGGGCGGGAACGGCGGCGCGCCCGGGCGCGTTCTCGGGGCATGGGGTTCTTCTGGGCGATGAGCCTGCCGGGCCTGGTCTGCGCGCTGGTGGCGCTGGCCTGCGTGGACCAGCTCGCGCTGCGGGCGCGCCGGAGCCGCTGGGTGCCCTGGCGCGGGACGGGGCGGGAGGGCCAGGTCTCGGCGACCGGGTTCGAGCAGCTGCACGCCCAGTTCGCGGCCGGTAAGCAGGCCGAGCTGGAGCAGCGGAGGACCACGCTGATGCTCCGGGACGAGGAGGGCGATGCCGCTCCGCCGCGTTCGACGGTGGACCTGGACGGCGGGGTCGCGGTGATCCGGGCCGAGCGTTCGCAGTCGGACGATCGTACTGATGTCGGTGGGTCAAAGCCGGTGGCGGATCGGTCGGTTGGCGGTGGCGGGGGCCGCTCTTGAAGGGGTTACCGGTGTGTATCATCGGCCCCAGGGCGGTCTGCACCCTGGCCGCTGGTTCGTGCTCCTACATCCAAGTAAGCAAGAAGGACGAGGTCCCGCGGTGAAGAAGCTTCTCCTGGTCGCCCTGGTCGCCCTCGGCGGCTTCTTTGTCTACCGTCAGGTCCAGGCGGACCGTGCCGAGCAGGACCTGTGGACCGAGGCGACCGACCCGGTCCCCGCCGACCGCTGAGCGCCGACTGACGAAGTCTTTCTCGGACCGGCCCGCGGAGCACGGGCCGCGGCCGGTCCGAAACCCGCGTGGGCGGCTGCCCGGGAGCGGGTAGGCTGTCCCCGTTGCTCGGGGCCTTAGCTCAGTTGGTAGAGCGCTGTCTTTGCATGGCAGATGTCAGGGGTTCGACTCCCCTAGGCTCCACAGTCGACGAACGGCCCCCGACCTGGTGAACAGGTCGGGGGCCGTTCGCGTGCCCGGGGACTTCCGGGGCGGGGTCAGTGCGGCTTGCGCGGGTCGTGCGGCTTGGGGTGGTCGTCGTCGGCGTGCTCGTCCTCCGACCGGGAGGCGACCTCCGGGTCGGCCGGTGCGCCGGGCTCGTCGAGCGGGACGGAGCCGTTGAGCACCGCGCCGCCGACCGTGCCGCCCACCGGGCCGCCGGCCGCGCTGCCGGGAGCGGTGGGCGCCGTGGAGTCCGCGGCGGCCGTGGTGCCGGTGGCGGCCGTGCCGGAGGGGACGGGGGAGAGGGTGGGCGCGGCAGCCGGAGCCGGGGGCTCGGTCAGCCACTCGGGGTTGTTCTGCTTGCGGTACCACTGCCAGGCCAGCACGCCGGTGCCGATGGCCAGGGTGCCGGCCACCGCGAGGGCGGTGGCCCAGCCGTTGCGGTGCTGCTTCTTGGCGTTCTTGGCGGCCAGCTTGCTGATCTCGGCGGAGCTGACGTGGCCGTGCAGGGCGGTGACCGCGGCGGCGCCGCGGGTCTGCGCCTCCAGGGCGATCGGAGTGATGTTCTCCTTGGCGGCCTGGAAGGTCTCGGTGACCTTGGGCACCACGGTGGCCCGGGCCTGTCCGGCGGCCTGGCCGGCCGACAGCTTGGCGGTCAGGGCGGCCTCCTGGGCCCGGTGTGCGGCCCGGAGCGCGGCCTTCTGGGTCTCCGGGGGGAGGCTGGCGAAGGCGTGCTCCAGGTGCGGTGCGACGTACTTGGCGTACTGCACCCGGGCGGTGTGCGCGGCCTGGCCGGCTCCGACCTTGGCCTGGGCTCCGGCGGCGGCGGCCTTGGGGCCGAACGCCTCCAGCTTGGGGCCGAGCAGCTGCTTGGCCTCCTCCGCGTAGTGCAGCGCAGCCTCCTTGGCAGAAACGGCGTAGGGCGCCACGGCGTCCTTCGCCCGTCCGGCGGTCTCGCGCGCGGTGTCCGTACGGCTCACGGGCTTCTCCTTCTCGGCGGGTGTCCGGCGTCCGGTACGCACCTTTCCACCTGCTAGGAGATCATGCATCGGGCTTGCCGACCGGGCACCTCCGGCTGAGCCGTCCGCGAGCCGCGTGGGATGATTCATCAGATAGTCAGGCAAGAGAGAAGAAGGTACTGCTGTGGCCGAGGAACTCACCGCCACCCTGAAGACCAACCGCGGTGACATCGTGGTCAAGCTCTTCCCGAACCACGCGCCGAAGACCGTCGCCAACTTCGTGGAGCTGGCCGAGGGCACCCGCGAGTGGAAGAACCCGGAGACCGGTGAGCTGGCCGCCGCGCCGCTGTACGACGGCACGGTCTTCCACCGGGTCATCGAGGGCTTCATGATCCAGGGCGGCGACCCGCTGGGCAACGGCACCGGCGGCCCGGGCTACAAGTTCGGCGACGAGTTCCACCCCGACCTCTCGTTCGACCGCCCGTACCTGCTGGCGATGGCCAACGCCGGCCCGGGCACCAACGGCTCGCAGTTCTTCATCACGGTCGCCCCGACCAGCTGGCTGAACCGCAAGCACAGCATCTTCGGCGAGGTCGTGGACGAGGCCAGCCGGAAGGTCGTGGACGAGATCGCCACCACCGCCACCACCAAGCCGTACGACCGCCCGGTCGAGGACGTGGTGATCGAGCAGGTCGTCGTCTCGCGCGGCTGATCCGCACCCGGCCGCCCCGCGGGGCGGCCCCCGCGCGCCCGTGCGCGCAGTAGCCTGGGCGGTCCCGGCGGTGCCCCGTTCCGTACGGCGGGGGGCGGCGCCGGGACCGTTTCGTTGAGGAGGGACAGCGGCGATGCATCCGGAGGAGCCCGTGCGGCCGACGTCGGCGGACGGCCGGGGGAGCGGGTTGCCCCGGTGCCACCGGCACCCCGAGCGGGAGACGGGGGTGAGCTGCACCAGGTGCGGGCAGCCGGTCTGCCCGGAGTGCATGGTGCCCGCCTCGGTGGGCTTCCAGTGCCCGGACTGCGTGCGGGGCGAGGCCGGGCAGCAGGCCCGGCAGCAGCCCCGGACCACGGCCGGCGCGCTGCTGACGCTCGGCGACGGGGCGCTGGTCACCAAGGTGCTGATCGGCGTCAACCTGCTGGTGTTCCTGCTCACCGAGTACGTCGACCGGGTCTGGCAGTTCCGGCTGGGGATGGGCAGCGGGGCGGACGCGTTCGGGACGCGGATCGGCGTGGCCGAGGGCCCGGGCCAGTGGTACCGGCTGGTCAGCGGGATGTTCGTGCACGCCGGGGTGATGCACATCCTGATGAACATGTTCTCGCTCTGGGTGCTCGGCCCCCAGCTGGAGCGGGTGCTGGGCCGGTGGCGCTTCCTCGCCCTCTACCTGCTGTCGGGGGTGGCGGGCAACGCGTTCGGCTACCTGCTGGACGGGGCGGACATGTTCTCGGTCGGCGCCTCCGGGGCGATCTTCGGCCTGCTGGGCGCGACCGCGGTGCTGTTCCGGGCGAACCGGGTGCCGATGCAGCCGGTGATCGCGCTGCTGGTGGTCAACCTGGTGCTCACCTTCACGCTGAACAACATTGACTGGCGGGCCCACCTCGGCGGCCTGGTGGCCGGGGTCGCCATCGGGGCCGGGATGATGTCCGCCCCGCGGGAGCGCCGGAGCCTGGTGCAGGGGCTGGCGCTGGCCGGGGCGGTGGCGGCGATCCTGCTGATGCTGCTGGTCGGGACGGCGCGCCTGCCGGGGTGAGGTTGTGCACAGTCGGCGGGTGCCGGGGCGCGCCCGTCGATTGGATTTCCCGGCTCTACGCGCGTTATCCTGCTGCGTTGCGAGTTATCCACAGGCTGGGCGGAGTTTTCCCCAGTGTGGACAACCCTGTGGATAAACGTTCGGACGCTCCCGTCGGGGTCCGGCCCGCCCCGGCCGCGGACAGCCCGGACACCGCCCCGGCGCGCTGTCCGGGGCGGTGCGGGTGGATCAGGCCGGGTTCCGCCGGGCGGGCGGAGCCGGCGTCACTTCCACTGGGTGGAGACGCCGAAGCCCGCCGCGATGAAGCCGAAGCCGGCCAGGATGTTCCAGTTGCCCCAGCTGCTGATCGGCCAGTTGCCGCTGGTCACGTAGTACGTGACGATCCAGACCAGGCCGACCAGGAAGAACACCAGCATCAGTGGTGCCACCCAGCTCCGGCCGGAACTGATCTTCACGGCCGTCGCGGTGCTCGGGGGCGGCGTGTAGTCGGCCTTCTTGCGGAGTCGAGACTTCGGCACGAGGGGCTCTCCTGTCGATGCGCTGTGACCGCGCGGGTGGGTCAGCGTGGGCGGGCGGCAAATGGCGGGCCGGTCCGTACGGTTGATCCTCCGCACATGCCACCGGCGTCCGTTAGCGTAGTGGCTCGCCGGGTCGTAAGGAGATAAGGGTACGGTGCCTGATTCCACGATTTCTTCGCCCTCCCCGGCTTCGGGGCCCCGTCGTGGGCGAATTGTCGGATGTGCCCTGACCTGCACCGTCTTCGCGCTCGCCGGGCTGCTGTTCTACGTCAGCGCGCAGACCGCGCACGGCACCGACCTGCGCACCGACAACTCGCTGCTGAAGCTCAGCGACGTCATACAGCAGCGCTCCACCCAGAACCAGCAGCTGGCGGAGCAGGTCTCCGCCGACCGGGACCGGGCCGACCGGCTGGCCCGGGAGCAGGGGCAGAGCCCGGACGACGCGGCCCGGCTGGCCGAACTGCAGCGGGCCGCCGGGCTGGACCCGCTGCGCGGGCCCGGGCTGACCGTCACCCTGGACGACGCCCCGCCGAACGCCACCGCCCGCATCCCCGGCGTCCCCGAGCCCGGCGTCAACGACCTGGTGATCCACCAGCAGGACATCCAGGCCGTGGTGAACGCCCTGTGGCGGGGCGGCGCGGAGGGCATCCAGGTGATGGACCAGCGGCTGATCTCCACCAGCGCGGTGCGCTGCGTCGGCAACACCCTGCTGCTCCAGGGCCGGGTCTACTCGCCGCCGTACGTGATCCGCGCGGTGGGCCGGACGGAGGCGCTGCGCGCCGCGGTGGACGCCGACCCGACCATCCGCAACTACCTGGGCTACGTGACCGCCTACGGGCTGGGCTGGAAGGTCCAGGAGAGCGGCGAGCTGACCCTGCCCGGGTACACCGGCTCCGTCGACCTGCGCTCCGCGGAGGCCCCCTAGCGCCCTAGCGCCCTAGCGCCCTAGCGCCCGCCCGCCCGCGCGTCCGGTCCCGGCCGGGACCCGCCGGGACCGGCGCGGACCCGGCCAGGACCTGACCGGAACCCGTTCAGGATTCGTCCGGAATCCGCCCCGGACCCGCCGCGACCGCCCTGTTGCGCGGATACCCTCCTGGGCCGGGCGGACGGGCGTCTACGCTTGTGCCGACCCGAAACACCGAGGAGCACCATGTACGGCTGGATCTGGCGGCATCTTCCGGGCCCCGCGCCGGTCCGTGCGCTGATCGCCCTGCTGCTCGTCCTCGGGGTGGTCTACGTCCTGTTCCAGTACGTCTTCCCGTGGGCCGAGCCGCTGCTCCCCTTCGGGAACGTGACGGTGGACCAGGGCGCCGGCGGCTGAGACCGGCACCGTTCCGACTCCGTCCGTCCCCCGACGCACCCGTACCCCAGGAGTAGCGATGACCCCCGCCGGCCGAGCGCCCCGGATTCTCGTGGTCGACAACTACGACAGCTTCGTGTTCAACATCGTCCAGTACCTGTACCAGCTGGGCGCGGTCTGCGAGGTGGTCCGCAACGACGGGCTGACCGTGGCCGACGCCCGGCCGCGGGCGGGCGAGGAGGGCTACGACGGGGTGCTGCTCTCCCCCGGGCCCGGCACGCCCGAGGAGGCCGGGGTGTGCGTGGAGATGGTGCACCACTGCGCCCGGGTCGGGCTGCCGCTGTTCGGGGTCTGCCTGGGCCTGCAGTCGATCGCGGTGGCGCACGGCGCGGTGGTCGGGCGGGCGCCCGAGCTGCTGCACGGCAAGACCTCGCCGGTGCTGCACGAGGACGGCGGCGTGTTCGCGGGCCTGCCCTCGCCGCTGACCGCCACCCGCTACCACTCGCTGGCGGTCGACCCGGAGACCGTGCCCGCCGAGCTGGTGGTCACCTCGCGCACCGACAGCGGCGTGATCATGGGCCTGCGGCACCGCGAACTCCCGATCGAGGGCGTCCAGTTCCACCCGGAGTCGGTGCTCACCGAGGGCGGCCACCGGATGCTCGCCAACTGGCTCGCCGCGTGCGGCTTCCCGGAGGCGGTGGGCCGCTCGGCCGGGCTCGCCCCGGTCATCGGACGGAGCTGACGCCGGTGACCGCCGTGCGCCCGGAGGGGGGCGTCCCCGAGGAACTGGGGGAGCCGGGGGACTGGAGCGTCTACGAGACCCCGGCCGAGCAGACCCTGAAACTGCGGCTGCCGCCCGCCCCGGCGGCCGAGCCGGTGCCCCCGCCGACCGGCGACCGGGCGGCCCGCCGCCGGGCCGCGGCCGGCTCGTCCGGCCTGCGCGCCCCGGGCACCGGGCGCCGCCGGGCCACCGGGCGGCCCGCCGGGCCGCGGCCGCCGCGCCCGAAGGAGCGCAAGCGGGTGGTGCTGGCCCGGCTGGTGGGGGAGCTGTTCATCACCCTCGGCGCGGTGATGCTGCTGTTCGTCTCGTACCAGCTGTGGTGGACCAACGTGCTGGCCGACCGGGACGCCGGGGCCGCCAGCAGCAAGCTGGAGCAGCAGTGGGCCCAGCAGCCGGCCGCCCCGACCGACGGGGGCGCCGCCCCCGCCCCGCAGCCCACCGCCTTCCAGCCCGGGCAGGGCTTCGCCATCATCCACGTGCCGAAGCTGGGCCTGGACTACCCGATCGCCGAGGGCACCGACAAGCAGAAGGTGCTCGACCACGGCCTGGTGGGCCACTACGCGGGCACCGCGATGCCGTCCGACCAGCAGGGCAACTTCGCGGTCGCCGCGCACCGCACCACGCACGGCCAGCCGTTCCGGAAGATCGGCCAGCTGGTGCCGGGCGACAAGATCGTGGTGGAGACCGCGACCGCCTACTACACGTACGAGGTGGCCGGCGGCATCCCGGAGACCCCGCCGACCAATGTGACGGTGCTCCAGGCGGTCCCGAAGGGCTCGCCGTTCACCGGGCCGGGCCGCTACCTCACCATGACGACATGCACGCCGGAGTTCAGTGCCCGGGGAAGGCTGATCGTCTTTGGCAAGATGGTCGAGGAACGGCCGAGGAGCCAGGGCCAGCCGGAGGCGCTGACCGGGCGACACTGAGCAGCGAGGCACGGCACCATGGGCACAGCCATGCGGGGCGGTCGTAGGCGGCGCGGACGGGCGGCGGTGGCCCTGGGGCTGCTGGGGGAGCTGCTGATCACCCTGGGGCTGGTGCTGGCGCTGTTCGTCGGGTACTCGCTGTGGTGGACCGACGTGCTGGCCGACCGGACCGCCGGGCACGCGGGGGACCGGCTGCGGCAGACCTGGGGCGTCCCGGCCGCGCCCCCGGCGGACGGCGCGGCCGCCGCGCCGGTGCCGCAGTACGCGGCGGGGGACGGGGTGGGCTTCCTGCACGTGCCGGCCCTCGGCCGGGGCGACCAGACGCTGATCCGGATGGGCACCACCGCGGAGGTGCTCAACGAGGGCGTGGCCGGGGTGTACGAGGAGCCGTACCGCTCGGCGATGCCGTGGGACGCCGAGGGCAACTTCGCGCTGGCGGCGCACCGGGACGGGCACGGCGCCAAGTTCCACGACCTGGACAAGGTCGCGGTCGGCGACCCGGTGGTGGTGGAGACCCGGGACGCCTGGTACGTCTACCGGGTCGCCGGGACGCTGCCGCAGACCTCCAAGTACGACGTGGGCGTGGTGGCGCCCGTCCCCGAGGGCTCGCCGTTCACCGGGCCGGGCCGCTACCTGACGCTGACCACCTGCACGCCGGTGTACACCTCCCGCTACCGGATGGCGGTCTGGGCCCAACTGGTCCGGGTCGACCCGGTGGACGCGCGGCGCACCCCGCCGCCCGAGCTGCGCTGACCGCCGCCGGGTGCCGGAACGGCCGAGGGGCCGCGCCGTTCACTGCGAACGGTGCGGCCCCTCGGCGTGGTCCCGGGCGCCGGTGCTACGGCTTCGGGTCGTTGGACTTGTCCGGCGCCTGCGTGAACAGGGTGACCTTGTCACCGGGGTTGAGCGGGGTGCCCGCCGGGACGTTGGTGTTGACCACGGTGCCGTTGGGGTCCTGCGAGCCGACCAGGGCGTAGCTCAGGCCGAGCTTGGTGAGTTGGTTGATGGCGTCGCTGACCTTGACGTTCTGCAGCGGCGGCATCGTCACCTTGTCGGCCTGCTTGCCCACCACCAAGGCCACCTGGCCGCCCTGCTTGAGCTGGCCGTTCTTCGGGTTCTGGTCGAGGACCTGGCCCACCTGGGTGCTGTCGGTGACGGGCTTGGTGGTGATCGTGAAGTTGAGCTTGGCCTCGGTGAGGGCCTGGGTGGCCTCGTCCTGGGCCTTGCCGACCACGTTCGGCACGTTGACCTTCTGCTGGCCGGAGGAGACCGTCAGGGTGACCGTGGCGCCCGGGGCGGCCTTGCCGGTGACGTCCTGCGAGACGACCTTGTCCTGGTCGATCTTGTCGTCGTTGGCGTAGGTGGTCTTGACGTCGAAGCCCTTGTCCTTGAGCGCCTTGGTCGCGGCGTCCTTGGCCTGGCCGGTGACGTCCGGCACGTCGACCTGGGCCGCGGCGGCGGCCAGGTGCACGGTGATCGTGCCGGAGGCGGACATCTGGCCGGCCGCGGCGGGCTCCTGGGTGCAGACCTGGTCCTTCTGGACCTTGGTGTCGGCGCAGGTGGCGGCCGGGTCGCCGGCGACCACCTTGAGGGTGGCGTTCTGCGCCTTCGCCGCGTTCTCCGCGTCGGCCAGGCTCAGCCCGGCCAGGTTCGGGACGGTGGTCTTCCCGGCGGCCTTGTCGCCGGTCTTCACCATGGACTGCACCACGAAGAACGCGCCGACCAGGACCAGCACCGCCGCGACGGCCAGCACGATCCAGGAGGTGTTGCTCTTCTTCGGCTGCTCCTCGCGCCGCCGGCTGCCGCGACCCTCGTAGCCGCCGTCGTCCCCGCCGCCGTAGCCGCCGTCCTGGTAGCCGCCGTACGGGGCGGGCTGCTGGTTGCCGACCGGCGGCAGCACGGTGGTCGGGCCGCCCTGCTGGGGCAGCACGTTGGTCTGGCCGTACGGGTCGTACTGCCCGCCGCCCTGGTCGTAGCCGTAGCCGTAGCCGGCCGCACCCATGCCGTAGGCCGCCTGCTGGGCGGCGTTCACCGGCAGGCCGTCGAGGAAGCGCTCGATGTCGTCGCGCATCTCGTCGGCGGACTGGTAGCGGTAGTCGCGCTCCTTGGCCAGCGCCTTGAGCACGATCGCGTCGATCTCGGGGCGGACCTCGGGGTCGTAGGAGGACGGCGGGGCGGGCTCCTCGCGGACGTGCTGGTAGGCCACCGCGACCGGCGAGTCGCCGACGAACGGCGGCCGGACGGTGAGCAGCTCGTACAGCAGGCAGCCGGTGGAGTACAGGTCGGAGCGGGCGTCGACGGTCTCGCCCTTGGCCTGCTCGGGGGAGAGGTACTGGGCGGTGCCGATGACCGCGGAGGTCTGGGTCATCGTCATGCCGGCGTCGCCCATCGCGCGGGCGATGCCGAAGTCCATCACCTTGACGTTGCCCTGCCGGGTCAGCATCACGTTGGCGGGCTTGATGTCGCGGTGCACGATGCCGGCCCGGTGCGAGTACTCCAGGGCCTGCAGGATGCCGATGGTCATCTCCAGCGCCCGCTCGGGCAGCAGCCGCCGCCCGGTGTGCAGCAGTTCGCGCAGGGTGGAGCCCTCGACGTACTCCATCACGATGTACGGGATGGAGATCCCGTCGATGTAGTCCTCGCCGGTGTCGTAGACCGCGACGATGGCCGGGTGGTTGAGCGAGGCCGCGGACTGCGCCTCGCGGCGGAACCTGGCCTGGAAGGAGGGGTCGCGGGCCATGTCGGTGCGGAGGGTCTTCACGGCCACGGTGCGGCCGAGCCGGGTGTCGTGCCCGAGGTACACCTCGGCCATGCCACCGCGCCCGAGGACGCCGCCGAGTTCGTACCTGCCGCCTAGGCGACGAGGCTCTTCCATATCTCCGACCCTCTCCCCCACCGGCAGGTGAGGATGTGACGTAGGTGTCCCCGCACGCTCTCTTCGGACGCGGCGGCCGCCGCCGCGGTTGCACGGCTCCGGCCACGGTCTCCGGCTGCGGGTACACCCGCTGCTGGCGGATACGCTACCGGGCCGACCTGGGCGGGCCCGCGCGGACCGTCAGCTGAGACCGGACCGATATCGACCAGGACCGTCCCATTGTGACAATTCCGGCCGCCGATCGAGGACCGGCGGCCGGAATGTGACGCATGCGACCGGGCCGCTCCGCAGCCCGCTTCCCGGGCCCGGTCGCCGGGCCTACTTGCCGAGGGCCGCCTGCATCATCGACTTGGCGATCGGCGCGGCCAGCGAGCCGCCGGAGATCTCCGAGCTCTGCGCCGCGCCGTCCTCGACCACCACCGCGACCGCGACCTGCTTGCCGGCGGAGTCCTTCGCGTAGGAGACGAACCAGGCGAACGGCTTGCCCGCGTTGTCCTGGCCGTGCTGCGCGGTGCCGGTCTTGCCGCCGACCGTCACGCCCGGGATGGCCGCCTTCTTGCCGGTGCCCTCCTTCACCACGCCCTCCATCAGCTGCTGGAGCTTCTGCGCGGTGTCCGGCGAGACGGCCTGGCTCAGCTGGTGCTCGGAGTGGGTGGAGATGGCGTGGCCCGCCGAGCCCTCCTGGGCGACCAGGTAGGGCTGCATCAGCGAGCCGTTGTTGGCGACCGCCGCGGCCACCATGGCCATCTGCAGCGGGGTGGCCCGGGTGTCGTGCTGGCCGATGGCGTCCATCGCGGTGCCGTCGGGGGAGGAGCCGCTGGGGTAGTAGCTGGCGGCGGCCCGGACCGGGACGTCCAGCTTGTCGTTGTTGAAGCCGAACTTCTCGGCCTGCGCGCGCAGCGCGTCCTTGCCGAGCTCGGCGCCGATCTTGCCGAACACCGTGTTGCACGAGATGGCCATCGCCGAGGCGAGGGTGGCGTTCGTGCAGGGCTCGTCGGGGCTGTCGTTGACCAGCGGGGTGCTGGTGCCCGGCAGGATGTACGTCTCCGGGGTGTCGGTGGTGTCCGTGGGGTTCTTGAACTTGCCGGTCTCGAACGCGGTCGCCGCGGTGACCAGCTTGAACGTCGAGCCGGGCGGGTAGGTCTGGCGCAGCGCCCGGTTCAGCATCGGCTGGTTCGGGTCGTTCTGCAGCGCCGTCCAGGCCGCGGAGTCGCTGTCGCCGCCGCCCGCGAAGGTGCCCGGGTCGTAGGACGGGGTGGAGACCAGCGCCAGGATCGCCCCGGTGCGCGGGTCGATCGCCACCGCGGCGCCCTTGCGGTTGCCCAGGCCCTCGAAGCCGGCCTTCTGCACCTTCGGGTCGATGGTGGTGACCACGTCGCCGCCCTGCTTGGGCTTGCCGGTCAGCATGTCCAGGGTGTTGCGGAAGAACAGCCGGGAGTCGGTGCCGGAGAGCACCGGGTCCTCCAGCTTCTCCAGCTGGCTGGAGTCGAAGATCTGCGAGGAGTAGCCGGTGACCGGCGCGTACATCGGCCCGTCCACCCAGGAGCGCTTGTACTTGTAGCGCAGGCCGTTGACGAAGTCGGACTTGGTGACGGGCTGGCCGGCGACGATGATGTTGCCGCGCGGGTAGGCGTACCGGTCGTACTTCACCCGGTCGTTGTGCGGGTTGCCCGCCCAGGCCGAGGCCTGCACGCCCTGCACCCAGTTGACCCGGACCATCAGCGCCAGCACCAGGACCAGGCAGAAGATCGACACCCGGCGGATCGGCTTGTTCACGAGGACGCTCCCCTGCTCTGGTCCGGCGCGCCGTACCCGGGCGGCCCGTACCGGTCGGGACCGGCCGGCTCCGGGATCGCCGGGGCCGGCTCGGCGGTCGGTTCGGCGGCCGGGCGGCGGGCGGTGTCGCTGATCTTCATCAGGATGGCGATCAGCGCCCAGTTGGCCACCACCGAGGAACCGCCCTGGGCCAGGAACGGCATGGTCATGCCGGTCAGCGGGATCAGGCCGGTGACGCCGCCCGCGACCACGAACACCTGGAGCGCGAACGCCGAGCTCAGGCCGACCGCGAGCAGCTTGCCGAACGGGTCGCGGGCGGCCAGCGCGGTGCGCAGGCCGCGCTGCACGACCAGGCCGTACACCAGGAAGATCGCCATCAGGCCGGTCAGGCCCAGTTCCTCGCCGAACGAGCCGAGGATGAAGTCGCTCTTCGCCGCGAACTGGATCAGCCAGCTGCGGCCCTGCCCCAGGCCGGTGCCGATGGTGCCGCCGGAGCCCAGCGACATCAGGGTCTGGCCGATCTGCTCCGAGGACTGCTTGGGCGGGTGCGGCCCGAACGCCGCCATCGGGTCCAGCCAGGCGTTGATCCGGGTCTTCACGTGCGGCTCGCTGGTGGCCACCACCGCGGCGCCGCCGAAGGACATCAGCAGACCGAAGACGATCCAGCTGGTCCGCTCGGTGGCCACGTACAGCATCACCACGAACAGGCCGAAGAACAGGAAGGACGAGCCGAGGTCGGTCTCGAACACCAGGATCAGGATCGACAGCAGCCAGACCACCACGATCGGCCCGAGGTCGCGGCCGCGCGGCAGGTACAGGCCCATGAACTTGCGGCTGGCCAGCGCCAGGGCGTCCTTCTTCACCATCAGGAAGCCGGCGAAGAAGACGGTCAGGATGATCTTGGCGAACTCGCCGGGCTGGATCGAGAAGGACCCGAAGCGAATCCAGATCTTCGCGCCGAAGTTCGCGTCCTGGGACGGGAAGAAGGCTGGCGCGGCCAGCAGCACCAGCGCCACCACCATCGAGATGTAGGTGTAGCGCTGCAGGATCCGGTGGTCCTTGAGCAGCCACATCACGCCAATGAACAGCGCGATGCCCAGGCCCGACCACATCAGCTGGTTGGTGGTCGCCGGGTAGTTGTTGCGCAGCAGGTCGCCGGCCTTGTCGAGCCGCCAGATCATCACCAGGCCGAGCCCGTTGAGCAGCGTCGCCAGCGGCAGCAGCAGCGGGTCGGCGTACGGGGCGAAGCGGCGCACCGCCAGGTGCGCGAGGCCGGCCAGCACGCCCAGGCCCAGGCCGTAGGCCAGGATGTTGGCGGGCAGCGTGCCGTCCATCGCCAGGCCCACGTTGGCGTACCCGAAGACCGGGACGGCCACCGCGAAGGCCAGCATCAGCAGCTCGGTGTTGCGCCGGTTCGGCACGGTGTCCGGGGTGCCGCGGCCGGTGGCGCGGCGGCGCCCGGTGGCGGGCGTGCGGCCGCCGCTCACGTCGAAGGTGCTCATGCCTGTGTGAAACCCCCCGGGTTCGCCCGCGGCCCTACCGGGCCGGGCAGGACGCGGCGAGCTGCTGCTCCTGTTCGGTCAGCGGCGGCGCGGACGGCTCGGTGCCCTCCCCGGTGGCCGGGGCGGTCGTGGACTCGGCGACCTTCTTGCAGACGGCGGCCTGCGCGCGCAGCGCGTCGACCTGCTTCCGGGCGTCGGCCAGGCCGTCGGCCTGGATCTTCTTGGCCACCTGGTCCTGCTGGTAGGCGGGCAGGTACTTGAGTTCGACGTCGGTGAACGGCTGGTAGACCGAGCTGAGCTCGATGCCGGCCAGGTTCTGGTCGAGGCCGCGGTAGACCGCGACGTGGCCGTCCTGGACGCCGACGTAGTACTGGTCCTGGCTCCACTGCCAGGCGAAGAACCCGCCGGCGCCGAGCACCGCGAGCACCAGCACGCCGATCAGGGTCAGCTTCAGGCCGCGCTTCTTCTTCCGGTGCTCGGCCGGGGCGTCCTGGTCGAACTCCTCGCCGGCCGCGCCGTAGCCGCCCTCGCCGGCCGCGAAGCCGGCCCGGGTGAAGTCGTCCGCCGGGGCGCCGTAGCCCTCGGGGGGGCCGAAGTCGCCCGCGGGGGCGCCGTAGCCGGGCTGCTGCTGCTCGTAGCCGCCCTGGTAGCCCTGGGCCGGGCCGAAGGCGCCCTGCGGGGCCGGGCCGCGACCGAGGCCGGCGGCGCGGCCGGCCGGGGTGTCCAGCAGCTGCGGGTCGTTGTAGTGGTGCGGCTGGTTCTCGGCGACCGCGCCGACCACCACCGGGGCCTCGACGGCCTGGCCGCTGAGCTGGTCGGTGGCGCCGACGTCGATCACGTCGGCGACGATGCAGGTGATGTTGTCCGGGCCGCCGCCGCGCAGCGCCAGCTGGATCAGCTCCTGGACGGTCTGCTCGGGCGCGTAGTAGCTGCCGAGCGTCTCCTCCAGGGTCTGGTGGCTGACCGGGCCGGACAGGCCGTCGGAGCAGATCAGGTACCGGTCGCCGGCCCGGACCTCGCGGATCGACAGGTCGGGCTCGACCTGGCCGCGGCCGTCCAGGGCGCGCATCAGCAGCGAGCGCTGCGGGTGGGTCTCGGCCTCCTCGGCGGTGATCCGGCCCTCGTCGACCAGCCGCTGCACCCAGGTGTGGTCCTGGGTGATCTGGTCGAGCCGGCCGTCGCGCAGCAGGTAGGCCCGGGAGTCGCCGATGTGCACCTGGCCCATCCGCTGGCCGTCCCAGAGCAGCGCGGTGAGGGTGCAGCCCATGCCCTCCAGCTGCGGGTCCTGCTCGACCATCTGCCGCAGCCGCTCGTTGGCGGTCTGCACCGCCTCGTTGAGCAGGCTCAGCAGGTCGGCGCCGGGGTGCGGCTCGTCGAGCCGGACGATCGAGCCGAGGACCTCGGAGGAGGCGACCTCGCCGGCCGCCGCCCCGCCCATGCCGTCGGCCACCGCGAGCAGCCGGGGCCCGGCGTAGCCGGAGTCCTCGTTCCCTTCACGGATCAGGCCCTTGTGCGAGCCGGCGGCGAAGCGCAGCACGAGACTCATGCTGTCCGGGCCCTCCTTCGGGTGGAGCTGGTCCTCATGCGCTGACTACTTCCGCAGCTCGATGACGGTCCTGCCGATTCGGATCGGCACGCCGATCTGGAGCGGCGTCGGCGTGGTGAGCCGCTGCCGGTCGAGATAGGTGCCGTTGGTGGAGCCTAGATCCTCCACCGTCCACTGCCCAGCCTGATCGGGGTAGATCCTGGCATGGCGGGAGGAGGCGTAGTCGTCGTCCAGGACGATGGTGGAGTCGTGCGCCCGGCCCAGCGTGACGGTCTGGCCCTGCAGGGCGACGGTCGTCCCGGCCAGCGACCCCTGGGTCACCACCAGGTGGGTGGGCTGGCCGCGGCGCTGCCGGGCCTGCGCCTGCTGGGCGGCCGGGGCGGGCTGCCCCTGCGGCCCGCGGCCCGTCGCGGCCTGGGCCGGCGCGGGGGCGGGGGAGCGCTGGGCGGTGCGCGCGGCGCCCTTGGTGGTGAACAGGTCGCTGCGGATCACCTGCACCGCGACGATGACGAACAGCCAGAGGACGGCGAGGAAGCCCAGCCGCATGACCGTCAGGGTCAGATCAGACATACCGGCCCGCTTCTACCCTTCGACCTGTCGGTAGACGATGGTGGTCGACCCCAGGACGATCCGGGAGCCGTCGCGGAGCGTAGCGCGCTGGGTGTGCTGCCCGTCCACCACGATGCCGTTGGTGGAACCCAGGTCCAGGACCATCGCGGGCGTACCGGGGCGGATCTCCGCGTGCTTGCGGGACACCCCGGGGTCGTCGATCCGGATGTCCGCCTCGGTGGAGCGCCCGAGCACCACCGCGTTCTGGCTGATCTGGTGCCGGGCGCCGTTCACCTCGATCCAGCGCCGGGTGCCGGCGCCGCCGTGGCCCGCGCCGGGGAAGGGCCGGACGTTCCCGGCCGACGGGGCGGCGGACGCCGCGGGCGGCATCGCGGGGGGCGCGGGGGGCGGCGGCGGGGCGCCGTAGGGCGCGGCGGACGCGCCCTGGTGCCAGGGCGCGCCGGGCGCGGGCGGCGTCGGCGGGCGGCCGTACCCGGGCTGGGCGGCGGACGGCGGGGCCGGGGCCCGCTGGGGCTCCTCGGCGGCCAGCGTGCGGCTGCGCACCCGGTACAGGCCGGTGTCCAGGTCGTCGGCCTTCTCTAGGGCGACCTGGAGCGGCCCCATGAAGCTGTACCGCTGGGCCTCCGCGTACTCGCGGACCATCCCGGCCAGCTCGGTGCCGAGCTGGGTGGCGTAGGGGCTGAGCCGCTCGTGGTCATGCGGGCTGAGCTCGACGATGAAGTCGTTCGGGACGACCGTGCGGTCCCGGTTCCAGATGGTGGCGTTGTTGTCGCACTCGCGCTGCAGGGCACCGGCGATCTCCACCGGCTGGACCTCGGACTTGAACACCTTCGCGAAGGTGCCGTTCACGAGACCTTCGAGTCGCTGCTCGAACTTCTTCAGGACTCCCACGGGGCACCCCCTCTCAGGGCGTCGGACGGGCCGGTTCGTCGGCTGGAAAGCGGTACTTCCGTACTGATCGTATCCACGCCCGGCCCTTCCGTACGGTTCCCCGGCTAGGTCGCGCCCGGAGGGGTACCCGCCGGACGGCCCGCTCACGCGTTCGTCCGGCCTCCGGTTGCGGGCCGGGCGGGCCCGTGCGGGGGGCCGGGCGGAATGGATTCGCAGGTGCGGCGTGGGGCGTGCTAATGTTTTCCATGTCGGAAGGGGCGCCCGAGAGGGAGCCGAACGGAAGACCCCGAGAGATGCGGTAAGCTTCTCGACAGGTCGGAAGAAGCGGTAAGCAACTGAAGACAACACCCATGCGCGGGTGGCGGAATAGGCAGACGCGCTGGATTCAGGTTCCAGTGCCCGAAAGGGCGTGGGGGTTCAACTCCCCCCTCGCGCACAGTGAAGCCCCGCAGGTCCACGGACCTGCGGGGCTTTCTCGTTCTCCGGTGGTGACGGCCCGGAACGGTTCTCGCGGCTCCTCACGGCTCCCGCGGTTCTCACGGCTCCCGCGTTTTCCGTGGCTCCCGCGGTTCTCAGGGAGCGGGCAGCACGGCGTGCAGGGCGTAGCCGCCGTCGGGGGTGGCGGCGGCGGTGAAGGTGCCGCCGAGCAGGGCGGCGCGTTCGCGCAGGCCGATCAGGCCGTGGCCGCCGCCGGGCAGCGGGGCGTCCTGGCCGGGGCCGGTCGGGCGCAGCGGCGGGGGGCCGTTGCGGACCTCGACGTGCAGCCGGCCGCCGCGGGCGGTGACCCGGGCGGTGACCGGGGCGCCGGGAGCGTGCTTGCTGATGTTGGTGAGGCCCTCCTGGACGGTGCGGTAGGCGGCCCGTTCGACGGCCTCGGGCCAGTTCCGGCGGCCCGGGTCGAGGCGGCTGGTGACGGCCAGGCCGCTGCCCTCGATCAGCCGGGGCAGGTCGGCCAGGGTGGGCTGCGGGGCGAGCGGGGTGCCGGGGCCGCCGGCGGCGCGCAGCACGCCGACCATCTGGCGGAGTTCGTCGAGGGTGCGGACCGAGAGTTCGCGGATGGTGCGGGCGCCGTCCCGGGCGGCCGGGTCGGTGCTGGAGACCTGGAGCGCCCCGGCCTGGATCGAGATCAGGCTGACCTGGTGGGAGACCACGTCGTGCATCTCGCGGGCCAGCCGGGCGCGTTCGGCGGTCAGCACCTGTTCGGCGAGCAGCCGGCTCTCGCGCTGCCGGCCGGCGGTGAGCTCGGTGACCCGCTCGGCGAGTTCGCCGCGGGTGCGGGCGAGCATGCCGAGGGCGGCCGGTCCGGCGCCGAGCATCACCGACTGGATGCCGTACAGCGCGTTGTCCCGGCTGAGTTCGAACAGGCCGGGGTCGAAGGGCCAGTGGAAGAACTCGACCAGGGCGAAGGCGGTGGCGCAGGCGACCGGGACGCCGGGCCGGGGGCGGGCGGCGGCGACCGCGTAGACGGCGGTCAGCGGGGCCAGCCAGATCTCGTTGAAGAACGCGCCGGGCAGGGTGAGCAGGGCCACCGTGAGCGGGAGGCGGCGGCGGGCCAGCAGGGCGGCCACCGACAGCGCGGAGAGGGCCAGCTGCCAGGGCGCGGAACCCTTGGCGACCAGCGCGGAGTCCATCGCGGCGAGCAGCACCGGGGCCAGCAGGGTGGTGCGCGGGGAGCGCAGCCAGGCGCGGGCGCGGGCGCGGGCGCGGGCTCGGACCGGGCGGCGCGGCCCGGCGGGCCCCGGGGGCGTCGGGGGCGCTGCGGTCCCGGGGGGTTCCGGGCGGTGTCCGGGGGCCGCGGCGGCCGCGGGGCTCACTCCCCGTCCCTCCGCTCGCGGACCAGCCCGGCGCGGTGGGCGATGACGGCGGCCTGGACCCGGTTGGCGGCGCCGAGCTTGGCCAGGATGGCGCTGATGTGGTCCTTGACGGTGCCGGTGCCCAGGAACAGCCGGTCGGCTATCTCGGCGTTGGACAGGCCCTCGCCGAGCAGCGCCAGGACGTCGAGCTCGCGCCCGGTGAGCCGGCCGGTGAGGTCGGCGGCGGCGGTGTCGGGGCCGCCGCCCTCGACGTAGCCGCTGATCACGGTGCGGGCGACGGTCGGGGAGAGCACGCTGCCGCCGGCCGCGAGCACCCGGACGGCGTGCACCAGCTGCTCGGGGGCGGTGTCCTTGAGCAGGAACCCGGCCGCCCCGGCCCGCAGCGCGGTGCCGATGTGCTCGTCGGTGTCGAAGGTGGTGAGCATGGCGACGGCGGGCGGGTCGGGCAGCGCGCGCAGCCGGCGCAGCACGCTGATGCCGTCCAGGTCGGGCATCCGGACGTCGAGCAGGACGACCCGGGGGGCGAGTTCGCGGGCCAGCTGCTCGGCCTGGCCGCCGGAGCAGGCGCCGACCACCTCCAGGTCGGGTGCGGTGCCGACGATCAGGCCGAGCCCGGAGCGGACCAGCACCTCGTCGTCCACGATTAGGACCCGGGTCGGCGGCATGTCTCTCCCTGTCTCTCCCCGGTGGGGGGCGGTTGGGGGCCGGGGCGGTCCGGCACCCCCGCCGATCGGCGGGGGTGGGAATCCGCTACCGGATTCACGCAATTCTCATCCGGGCTGGGCAACCATGGAAATCGGGGTCGAGTGCGCCGAACCGCGAGCGGATGCGCCCCTGTGATCGATCGTCTGGAATGGTTGCTGTGTCCACTGTGAAGACGGCTTCCCCGGCCGTGTCCCCCTCCCGGGGCGAAGGCCCCGGCCCGCTGGCACGGTGGCGGCTCAGGGCCGCCGCGTCGACGGTCTGGTACCTGCGGCTGGTGGCCCTGCTGAACCTGGCGGCGGTGCTCTCGGTGCCGTTCCGGGACCAGGTGCAGCGTCACAACGAGGGGGAGTTCTTCACCCCCTACCTGATGACCGCCGGCCTGACCTCGATGCTCCTGGCGCTGTTCCTGGCGGTGGCGATGCGCCGCCGCAAGCGGGCGGCGTGGATCTTCAACACCGGCCTGGCCGGGTTGACGTTCCTCGGCTACCTGGCCTGGATGGCCTGGGGCGACCGGTACCGGGACCACCCGTGGAACTACTTCTCGATCGTGCTGACCGGCCTGTTCCTGGTCGCGCTGCTGTTCTCCCGCCGGGAGTTCACCTCCAAGGGCGACCGCTCGAACCCGAAGACCGCGGCCGCCGCGGCGGTCGGCGGGCTGCTGCT
Source organism: Kitasatospora fiedleri (assembly GCF_948472415.1). NCBI lineage: Bacteria > Bacillati > Actinomycetota > Actinomycetes > Kitasatosporales > Streptomycetaceae > Kitasatospora > Kitasatospora fiedleri. The sequence continues at coordinate 3,952,805 of NZ_OX419519.1, forward strand.
GGGCGGGCTGATCGGCTCGCTGCTGGTGCAGCTGACCAACGAGGTCGCCGGCGCGGGCTTCGGGACGCGGTTCAGCTACGCGGTGCACCGGATGATCACGCTGACCCCGTCGGAGCGGGTCCTCGACGTGGTCTCGGTGCCGACCTGGGTGAACGCGGCGATCAACGCGATGAGCGCGGTGCTGTTCCTGTTCGTGCTGTACGTGGCGTTCCGCTCGCCGCGCGGCGAGGAGCTGCAGAGCGACGAGGACCAGAGCCGGCTGCGCGAGCTGCTGGACCGGCAGGGCGAGCGGGACTCGCTGGGCTACTTCGCGCTGCGCCGGGACAAGGCGGTGGTGTTCTCGCCGTCCGGGAAGGCGGCGATCGCCTACCGGGTGGTCGGCGGCGTCACGCTGGCGTCCGGCGACCCGATCGGCGACCCGGAGGCCTGGCCGGGGGCGATCGACGCCTGGCTGGCCGAGGCCCGCGAGCACGCCTGGGTGCCGGCCGTGATGGGCGCCTCCGAGGAGGCCGGGGTGATCTACGCCCGGCACGGGCTGGACGCGCTGGAGCTGGGCGACGAGGCGATCGTCGAGCTGGACGAGTTCTCGCTGGACGGCCGGGCGATGCGGGTGGTCCGGCAGGCGTACAACCGGGTCAAGCGGGCCGGCTACACGGTGCGCATCCGCCGGCACGGGGACATCCCGGAGTGCGAGATGGCCGAGCTGGTGGCCAAGGCCGACCACTGGCGGGACGGCGCGACCGAGCGCGGCTTCTCGATGGCGCTGGGGCGGCTCGGCGACGCGGGCGACGGGCGCTGCGTGATGCTGGAGTGCTTCGACGGGGACGGCGAGCTGCGGGCGCTGCTGAGCTTCGTGCCGTGGGGCGCGCACGGCCTGTCGCTGGACCTGATGCGGCGCGACCGGGACAGCGAGAACGGCCTGATGGAGTTCATGGTGATCGAACTCCTGCAGCGCGCCGGAGAGGTCGAGCTGGAACGGGTGTCGTTGAACTTCGCGATGTTCCGGTCGGTGTTCGAGCGCGGTTCGAAGCTGGGCGCGGGCCCGGTCCTGCGGCTGTGGCGCTCGGTGCTGGGCTTCTTCTCGCGCTGGTGGCAGATCGAGTCGCTGTACCGGGCGAACGCGAAGTACCGGCCGATCTGGGAACCGCGGTACCTGCTCTTCGAGAAGAGCGGCGAGATTCCCCGGATCGGCATCGCCTCGGCCCGCGCGGAGGGGTTCATCACGGCCCCCACGATGCCGGCGCTGTTCCGCCGCCGGCACGGGTGAGGAACGCTTCCCGGCCGGGAACGGCCCGGGAGGGGGAGGTCCCTCCGCCGGGGGGCGGAGCGGGCCCGGGGTCAGCCTCCGGGAGGAGGCCGGGAATGGTCTCCGGGGCTGATGCCGCGGTTCGGCCCGGTGCGTAGGGTCGGAGTCGGGGAGCAGAAGAGAAATCGACGGCGGAAGTCGGCACGGAATCGGACGGGAGAGCCGGGACGTGGAGCAGATCACCCGCGCGGGGGGCGTGCGGTCGGGGCTTTGGGCGGTGTTCCGCCGGGCCGCGGTCGCGGAGTGGGGGGAGCTTTTCGCTTCCGTGAAGGAGCGGGTGGCGCGGCGGAGGTTCGCCGCGGTGCCGCTGGCGACCGCGGCGACCGCGCTGGTGCTGCTGTTCTCGGTGGTCCAGCACCTGCCGGGCGGGGACCGGCTGGTCTCCGACATCGGGGTGGTGAAGGCGGCGCTGCCGCTGGACGTGTCGCTGCTGCGCACCCCGCTGTCGCTGTACGTGCCGGCCCTGGACCTGCCGGTGTGGGGGGCGCTGGCCCAGGTGTTCCTGGTGTTCGGGGCGGCCGAGATCGTGCTGGGGCGGCGGCTGACCCTGGTGGTGGCGTACGCCTGCACCCTGGCGGGCACGCTGTTCGCCCGGGTCGGGGTGGCGCTGGGCCCGCACCACGCGCTGGGCTTCCCGCGCTGGGTGGCGTACGTGCGGGACACCGGGCCCTCGGCGGCGGTGGTGGCGTTGGCCGTGGTGGTGGCGCTGCGCTGCCGGGCCTGGTGGACGGGCGGGGCGGTGGCGCTGTCGATGGTGGTGGAGGCGCTGCTGCTGCCGAACCTGGCCGGGCTGGAGCACCTGGTGGCGATCAGCACCGCGGTGCTGATCGCGGTCTGGGTCGAGGTGTTCGGCGACTACTGGCCGCGGGTGCTGACCGGGGTCGGCGCGGCGGCGGCGGTGGCCGCGCAGGGCCGGGCCAGGGCGGTGGCGTCCTGACCCGGCGGGCGGGCGGCGGTCAGCCGCGCGGCAGCGGCATCTCGAAGTAGACGACCTTGCCGACCGCCTTGCGGGCGGTGCCCCACTTCTCGGACAGCTTGCTGACCAGGTTCAGGCCGCGGCCGTGCTCGGAGAACGCGTCGGCGGGCTCCAGCGAGGGCAGGTTGTGGTTGTCGTCGCTGACCTCGACCAGCAGTTTGTCGACCCGGATCAGCTGCAGCTGCACTTCGGCCCGGGCCACCCGGACCGCGTTGGTGACCAGTTCGGACACCAGCAGTTCGACCGTCTCGGAGAGCGCGGTCAGCTGCCAGGCGGCGAGCTGGTCGCGCACCAGGCTGCGGGCCCGGCCGACCTCCAGCTCGGTGACGCCGAGCTGCCAGGTGGCGACCTCGGTCGGCGGGACGCCGTCGAAGCGGGCCACCAGCAGCGCGATGTCGTCCTGCCGGTCGTCGGAGTGCAGGGTGTTCAGCACGGTGTCGCAGGCCTCGTCGGGGGTCTGCTTGGGGTCGATCAGGTTGCCGCAGAGCGCCGCCAGGCCCGCCCCTATGTCGCCGCCGCGCACCTCGACCAGGCCGTCGGTGCACAGCACCAGCATCGAGCCGTCCGAGACGTCGATCTGCTTGGTCTGGAACGGCACCCCGCCGACGCCGATCGGCGCGCCGGAGGGCAGTTCCAGCAGTTCGCCGCGGCCGTCGGGGTGCACCAGCACCGGCGGGACGTGGCCGGCCGAGGCGAGTTCGCAGGTGCGGTTGATCGGGTCGTAGACGGCGTACAGGCAGGTCGCCAGGTGGTCGTCGCCGAGCTTGTGGGCCAGGTTGTCGAGGTGGCGCAGCAGCTGGGCGGGCGGCAGGTCGAGGGCGGCCAGGGTCTGCATGGCGGTGCGGAAGCGGCCCATCGCGGCGGCCGAGTGCAGGCCGTGGCCCATCACGTCGCCGACCACCAGGGCGACCCGGCTGCCGGGCAGCTGGATGGCGTCGAACCAGTCGCCGCCGACCTCGGCCTTGCGGTCGCCGGGCATGTAGCGGTGGGCGATCTGGACGCCGGGAATCCGCGGCGGGCGGGTCGGGATCATCGAGCGCTGGAGCGTGGTGGCGACCTTGGACTCGGCGCGGTGCAGCCGGGCGTTGTCCAGGGAGAGCGCGGCGCGGGCGGCGACCTCCTTGAAGGTGTCGGCGTCGGAGCGGGTGAACGGGGTCCGGTCGGAGAGCCGCAGCAGCTTGAGGATGCCCAGCACGGTGCCGCGGGCGGACAGCGGCAGCACCAGCATCGAGCGGCCGACCACGGCCGGCTCCAGCTCGGGGCCGCCGAGCGAGGCCGCGTAGTCGACCGCGACGTCCGGCGAGATCAGCGGGACCAGCACCGGCTGGTTCTCCTGCAGGGCCAGGCCGGGCGGGGTGGAGCGCGGCATGGCCAGCAGCGCGCCCTCGTCCAGGACGTGGCCCCAGCACGGCGAGGCGGCGTTGAAGGTGCGGGCGACCCGGCGCAGCATGGTGGCGTCGTCGGGCGCCCCGACGGGCAGCTCGGAGTCGGAGATCAGGCCGTCGAGCAGGTCGACGCAGGCGAAGTCGGCGACCCGGGGGACCAGCACCTCGCACAGTTCGCGGGCGGTGGTGTCCAGGTCCAGGGTGGTGCCGACCTGGCTGCCGATCGAGGCGAGCAGCGCCAGGTCGCCGTCGTCGGGCAGCCCGCGGACCACCTCCACGCCGGTGCCGGAGCCGGCCGTCCGGCTCGGCGGGACGACGGCGGGCGCGGCGGGCGCGGGCGCGGGCGCGGTGGTCGGGTCGGTGACGGTGGTCGGGTCGGTGACGGCGGTCGGGTCGGTGACGGCGGTCGGGTCGGGGGCGGCTGCGGGTTCGATGACGGGGCCTCCCGGGTCCGGGCGGTGGGCGGCGGCTTCGCGTGGTCCGGGGACGGTGCGGCCGGGCCGCGGCGCGTCCCGATGGGCGGTCGCGGGCCCGGCGGCCGGGGGGCGCGACCCGGCGGCGCCCGGGGCGCCCGGGTGCGGCGGCTCCGCGGCGCGGCGGGCGGCGCGCTGCTGCGCGGTGGGGTAGCGGCGGCCGATCCCGGCGGCGGCCCGGGCGGTGCCGGCGCCCTCCGGGGCGGACGGCAGCGGGACCACGGGCAGCACGGCCGCGCCGTCCACCCGCAGCGCGGGCGGCCCGGCCTGGGCGAGGGCGTCCAGCAGCCGGCGGCGGCGCTCGGCGGAGCCCGGCGGGAGCAGCGCGGCGAGCGCCTCGGCGCGGCCCGGGCCGGGCAGGGCGAAGGCGGCGGCGACCTGCTGCGGGCGGGCCGCGGCGGGCGCGGCGGCGTACGGGACCAGGCGCTCGCCGAGGGCGATCCGGGGGCCGGCGGCGCGCAGCGGGCGGGCGTCGACGGCCAGCACCAGCAGCGAGCGGCCGACCGGCTCGACCAGCGGGTAGGCCCACCACAGGACGTCGCGCAGCCGCTCCTCGCGGTCGTGCACGGTCATCGGCCCGGCCCACGGGCCGTCCAGGACGAGGTCGTCCAGGGTGTCGAGGGCGTCGCAGCGCTGGGCCGGGCCGGAGCCCTCGGGGCGGGGTTCGACCGCGGGCAGCAGGCCGTGCGCGGTGCGGCCGAGGGCGACCTCGGCGCGGTGGCCGAACAGTTCCTCCGCGGTGCGGTTCCACAGCGCGATCCGGCCGTCCGGGTCGACCAGCACGGCGGCGACCCGGAGCAGGGCGACCACTCCGGCCGGGGGTGTGGGATCGGGCTGGTCCACCATGGGTATCGGTCTGCCCCTTTGTTGTGCTAGCTGCTCCTCCTGGCCGGTGCGCGCGTCCTCGCACGCGCCCTCCAATGAAGCACGGAGATGCCGGGGGCAGGTAGCCAATCGGGCAGATTCGTCAGTATCAGTTGCGTGTCGTCCGCCGCGCGCCCCCGGGAGTGCTACCGGTGTCACCCGGTCGGCGGTGTGCCGGGCCCCGGTAGGGTGGCCAGGGTGAGCGTACCGAGCGTCGAGGTGTGGGCGGACCCGGAGCGGCAGGACCTGGAGGAGCGGGTCGCGGCGGCCGAGTTGGCCTGGCTGACCCTGGACGTCGACGTGGCCACCCTGCGGGTGGAGATCGACAACTTCGCGCTGGCCCACCACCAGCTGCTGGGTCCGCTCTACGCCGAGCTGGACGAGCTGGACGCGCTGATCGCCGAGTCGGTGGCGGTGCTCAGCGGCGACCCGGAGGACCTGCGGCGGGCCCGGGAGGCCCGGGAGCGGGTCGAGCCGCCGGAGGAGCGCGGCCCGCGCGAGGGCGAGCCGGAGGCCCGCCGGGTGCGGCCCGGCAAGGAGGCCCAGCGCACCTACCGCGAGCTGGTCCGCCGGGCCCACCCCGACCTGACCACCGACCCGGCCGAGCAGGAGCGCCGCTCGGGGTTCATCGCCCGGGTCAACGAGGCGTACGCGCTGGCCGACGCCGAGGGGCTGGAGCGGCTGGCCGAGGAGTGGTCCACCTCCCCGGACTCGGCGCCCGCCGCGGACTCGCCCGACCGGCTGGCCTGGCTGCGCCAGCGCCTGGAGTGGCTGACCGGCCGGATCACCGCGCTGGCGGTGGAGCGGGTCCGGCTGGAGCGCACCCCGATGGGCGAGCTGCTGCTGCTGCGGCCCGAGGAGCCGGAGCGGCTGCTGGAGGAGCTCGCCGAGCAGCTGCTGGCCACCGCCGCGGACCGGCAGGCGAGACTGGCCGCGCTCCTGCCCGACAATGGGCACCACCAACCGTCCCACGCACCCCAGGAGACCGCCCCGATGTTCGCTCAGCTGCCCACCGCCGACGCCGCCTCGGTGCCCGCCGACGCCGTCCTGCTCGACGTCCGCGAGCAGGACGAGTGGGACGCCGGGCACGTGGAGGGCGCGCTGCACGTCCCGATCGGCCAGGTGGTGGCCCGCCTCGACGAGCTGCCCGAGGGCCGGCTGTACGTGATGTGCCGGGTCGGCGGCCGCTCCGCCCAGGTGGTGCAGTACCTGGTGGCGGGCGGCCGGGACGCGGTCAACGTGGACGGCGGGATGTTCGCCTGGGAGGCCGCCGGGCGCCCGATGGTGAGCGGGACCGGCCGGGAGCCGTTCGTCCTGTAGCCCCCGTGGTCCGCCGCGGGGCGGTGCAAGGGCTCCGACCCCTGTTCGAACGCGTGGGCGGTGCGGCAGGATGTCGGCCGTGCGCGTCTGGTCCAAGCCCGCCCGGGTGGTGCTGGTGGTCGCCGGGGTGGGGCTGGGAGCCTGCGTCCTGGCGTTCCTCGGCGCGCTCTTCCTGGCCGTGGCGCCCGCCAACTCGGTGTCGAAGGAGTACCGCTCCGAGCTGGACGCGGTGGTCTACCCGGAGTTCGAGCAGAACTGGAAGCTGTTCGCGCCGGACCCGCTGCAGCGCAACGTCGCGGTGGACGCCCGGGTGCGGACCATCGGCCCGGACGGGCAGGTGGCCACCGGCGAGTGGCACGGGCTGAGCGCCGAGGACTGGGCGGCGATCCGGCACGACCCGGCGCCCAGCCACCTGGACCAGAACCTGCTGCGCCGGGCCTGGGACTTCTACGAGTCCACCCACGGCGAGGGCGACGCGCCCGCCGCGGCCGGCAGCCGCGGCGAGCTCGCCGAGCAGTACCTGAAGCGGATCGCCCTGCAGCGGACCGGGCCCGGCGGCGACCGGGTGATCCAGGTCCAGCTGCGGGCCACCGTCACCGCGGTCGCCCCGCCGCCCTGGAGCGGCGAGCAGGTCGACACCGCCCCGCACGCCCGCGAGCTGCCCTGGTGGCCGGTGCAGGCCGAGGACCGGCAGGGCCTGTGGTGACCGGCGCGCCCGCCGCGGTCCGGGCCGCGCTGCCGCGCCTGCTGACCACCCTCGCCCCGTACCAGGCCGCCGTGGTGCGGATCGGCACCGCCGGCACCTGGGGCGGGTACCTGCTGCGCGAGTGGCCGCACCGGCGGGTGCTGTACGGGGACCTCTCGCCCTGGTCGGCGGAGCTGAACGGCCGGCTGCTGGCCGACACCCACGCGTTCACGGCGCTGTCCTGGAGCGACGGCCGCTGGTGGTTCGAGGCGGTGTACCTGCTGGCGCTGCTCTCGGCCGGGGCGACGGCGCTGGGCTGGCGCACCCGGGCCTCCTCGGTGCTGTTCGCGCTGACCGTGCTGTCGCTGCAGAACCGCAACGTGTTCCTCGGCGACGGCGGCGACAACCTGGTCCACCTGATGGCGATCTACCTGGTCCTCACCCGCTGCGGGACGGTCTGGTCGCTGGACGCCCGCCGCCGGGCCCGCAAGCCCGGCCGGGACCCGGCCGGGTGGAGCGAGCCGCGGGCGCTGGCCGACGCGCTGGCCGCGATGCTGCACAACGGCGCGATGCTGGTGATCGCCGTCCAGGTGGTGCTGGTGTACGCCACGGCCGGCTGGTACAAGGTCCAGGGCTCGCGCTGGCAGGACGGCACCGCGGTCTTCTACCCGCTGAAACTGGAGTACTTCGCCCCCTGGCCGGAGCTGTCCGGGCTGCTCGGCGGCAGCCTGCTGGTCACCTTCGCGCTGACCTACGGCACCGTGGTCATGCAGGTCGGCTTCCCGTTCTCGCTGGCCGCGCGGCGGCTGAAGAACGTGCTGCTGGCGGTGATGGTGGTCGAGCACCTGGCGATCGCGGTACTGCTGGGGCTGCCGTTCTTCTCGCTGGCGATGATCTCCGCGGACGCGGTGTTCCTGCCCACCGCGTTCCTGCTGGCGGTCCAGGGACGGCTGGCCGGCCGGCGACGGGCACGGGAGGCGGCGGCGGAGCGGGAGCCGACGGACGGGCCGACGGACGGGCCGGCCGACGAGCCGACGGACGGTCCGGCCGGCGGCGGGTCGGCGGCGGAGCGGGCCGGGGAGCCGACCGCCTGACGGGCCGAGTGCCGAAAAGTCGATAAGCTCGCGGTATGTCCTGGTTCACGGCCCTGCGCGACACCGCGCGGGCCGGGCTGACCGTGGACCGCTCGCTGACCAACCCCAGGCGCGCGCTGCGCGGGGCGGTGGCCGCCGCGCTGGTGGTCTTCCCGGCGCTGTTCCTGTACGGGCCCGCGCAGGCGACCTCGGCGGCGATGGGCGCGTTCATCGCCGGCACCGCGACCTTCCAGCGCTCGTTCCGGCCGCGCGCCTCGCTGGCGCTGGCGGCGGCCGCCGGGCTGGGCCTGTCGACCTTCCTGGGCTACGTCGCGGTGGGCATTCCCGGCGCGTTCCCGGTGGTGCTCGCGCTGTGGGCGTTCGGCGCCGGGCTGGCCTGGGCGATCGGGCCGACCGCGGGCGTGGTCGCCGCCAACACGCTGGCCGTGATGATGGTGGTGGTGCAGCTGCCGGTCTCGGTGCCCACCGCGGTCGAGCACGGGCTGCTCTGCTCGGTCGGCGGCGCCGTCCAGGCCCTGGTGGTGACGGTCTGGCCGATCGACAGCTGGCGGGCCCAGCGCGACGCGCTCGCCGACATCTACGCCGGGCTCGGCGACTACGCCCGCCGGCTGCGCCACGACCCGGTGGCGCAGGTCGACCCGGAGCCGTTCATCGTCGGGCGGCAGGCCGCCCGGCTGACCGCCCGGCAGGCCAGGCGCCGCCCGCCCGAGCTGCGCGGCCTGCGCACCATCGCCGAGCGAATCCGCCCCGCGCTGGCCGCGCTCGCCGACCCCCGGGTCGGGGCCGCCGAGGAGGGCGCCGAGCGGGACCGGGCCCGCGAGGTGCTGGCCGCCGCCGCCGACGTGCTGGACGCGCTGGCCCGGGCGATCCGCAGCGGCGACCCGGTCCGGCTGCCCAGGGACACCCCCGGCCTGGCGCTGGCCCGCCCCGGCAGCGGCGAGGACCTGCTGCGCGGCGCCGCCCGCCGCTCGGCCCGCCGGCTGTCCGGCCTGCTGGGCCGGGCCGCCGACCGGCTGGACCGGCAGGACCGCACCACCGTGCAGTCCCGCACCGCGCCCACCACCACCGGCCTGCGCCGCCCGCCGCTGGTCAAGGTCGCGCCCGCCGCGCTGGCCACCGTCGGGCGGCAGCTGCACCGGCACTCGGCGATCTTCCACCACGCGGCGCGGATGGCCGTGGTGGTCACCTCCGCCTACCTGGCGTCCCGGCTGCTGCGGATCGAGCACGGCTACTGGGCGCCGATGACCTCCGCGATGGTGATGCGCCCGGACTTCGCGCAGACCTTCAGCCGCGGCGTGGCCCGGGTGGCCGGGACGGCCGCCGGGGTGCTGCTCTCCACCGCGGTGGTGCAGCTGTTCGACCCCGGGGACTGGGTGCTGGCGGTGCTGGCGGTGTGCTGCATGGGCCTGGCCTACCTGACCATGCGCACCGGGTACGCGGTGATGACGGTGGCGATCTCCTCGTACGTGGTGTTCCTGCTCGGCCTCCAGCCCGGCGACCCGGTGAAACTGGCCGTGGACCGGGTGTCGATGACGCTGCTGGGCGGTTTCGTCGCGCTCGCCGCGTACGCGCTGTTCCCGACCTGGCAGACCGCCCGGCTGCCGGAGCGCCTCGCCGAGTGGCTGGCCTCGGCGGGGCGGTACGCGGCGGCGGTGTTCGGCGCGTACGGGGACCCGGCGGGCGGGCGGGCCGAGCGGGAGGTGCGGCCGGCGCTGCTGGACGTGCGGGAGGCCCGCAGCGAGATGCTGGCGGCGCTGGACCGGGCCGAGGTGGAGCCGGTGCGGCACTCCGAGCAGGTGCCGGAGCTGAGCCGCAAGCAGTTCGACAAGGCCCGCTCCGCGGTCGGCATGCTGGACCGCTCCACCGTCCTGCTGGAGGCCCACCTGCCCGGCGAGGACGCCCCGCCGGTGCCCGGGGCCGGCGCGTTCGGCGAAGAGCTGCGGGACGCCACCGCGCTGGCCGCCGCCTCGGTGCTGCTCGGCCAGGACGTCGACTTCACTCTGCTGCGCGAGGCCCACCGGACCTGGGACCACCAGCTCGCCGCGCTGCCCCGGGACGACCGGATCGACGTCGTCCGGGCCGGGGCCCGGCTGGTCATGCAGGCCCTGACCGAGCTGGAGCGCGCGGTGCGGACGCGGCCGCAGCCGGCCCGCCCGGAGCCCGTACCGTTGGGGGCGTGAGCGACACCTCGGTGCCCCAGTCGGGCGCGCAGTACGACGACCTTGGCGACGACCGGGAGATCGGCGTCGGCCCGCACCCCGAGCCGTGGCCCGACGACCCCCGGCTGGACCCGGAGCTGCTGGCCGCCGGGGACCGCCGCAACGTGGTGGACGGCTACCGCTACTGGCGGCACGAGGCGATCGTCGCGGACCTGGACACCCGGCGGCACGGCTTCCACGTCGCGGTCGAGAACTGGCAGCACGACTTCAACATCGGCTCGGTGGTGCGCACCGCGAACGCCTTCCTGGCCGGTGAGGTGCACATCGTGGGGCGGCGGCGCTGGAACCGGCGCGGCGCCATGGTCACCGACCGCTACCAGCACGTGCGCCACCACGGCTCGGTGGCCTCGCTGGCCGGGTACGCCGCCGAGCGCGGGCTGCCGGTGATCGGCATCGACAACCTGCCGGGCGCGGTGCCGCTGGAGACCTTCCGGCTGCCCGAGCGCTGCGTGCTGCTGTTCGGGCAGGAGGGGCCGGGGCTGACGCCCGAGGCGTGGGAGCACGCGGCGGCGGTCTGCTCGATCGCCCAGTTCGGCTCCACCCGCTCGATCAACGCGGGGGCCGCCGCCGCGATCGCCATGCACGCGTGGGTGCGGGAGCACGCCGCGCCCTGAGCGCGCTCCCGCCGGGGGTCAGGCGAACAGCAGCTTCCAGGTGTGCGGGCCCGGGTAGCCGTCGGCCTCGGCGCCCGTCCAGCCCTGGGCGCGCTGGAAGGCGGCCACGTTGAGGCGGTCGGCCTCGCCCCAGTCCCGGCTCGGGCCCTCCCGGTAGGCGGCACCGTAGCCCTTGCGGACCAGTTGCCGGCCGAGCAGCAGCACGTCGTCGTTGACCTGCCCAGGGCCGAACCGGCCGGCACCCGGGAAGGGCGGAGCGGGCGGGGCGGGCGGGGTGGTCGGAGCGGTCGGTGGCGGCGGGGCGGGGGTGCCGGGGGCGGGCACGGGCGCACCGGGAGCCGGGGTGCCGGGGGCGGGCGCGGGGGCGGTGGCGGCCGGGGCGGCCGGGGGGATGTCCTTGCCCTTGTGGTGCACCAGCAGGTCCCAGGTGTCCTTGCCGGGGTAGCCGTCGGCCTCGGCGCCGCGCCAGCCCTGGGCCAGCTGGAACGCCTCGGTGGCCTGCCGGTCGGCCTCGCCCCAGTCGGGGCTGGGGCCCTCGTGGTAGAACCGCCCGCCGCCGCGCTCGACCAGCATGGTGCCCAGCCGCGTCACGTACGGGTTGACCTTCCCCGGCCCGAACGTGTCCGCCCCCGGGAAGGCGTCGGCGTCCGGCGCGGGCATCGGCTGGCTCAACCCCTTGTAGCGGTACGGGAGGTAGCCGCTCGCGTTGCTCCAGTACGCGTACGGGGTGCTGCGCTCGGTGGTGCCCGGGCGGGTCTGCTCCAGGGCGGTGTACCTGGTGCGGGCGGCGTCCAGCCAGCCGCCGAACAGCACGGCGTGCGAGCCGCCCTGCGGGTCCTTGGGGTTGTTGTAGATCAGCGCGTCGCCGGGCTGGAGGTCGTCCTTGGTGATCCGGTCGGCGAAGTCCGGCAGGGTCCAGGTGGTCTGGCTGCTGCCCAGGCCCCAGGCCATCGACACGAAGCCGGAGCAGTCCTGGCGGTAGCCGTCGGACCAGTACGTGCTCATGCTGTACGGCACTTTCCGGGCCACCCAGGCCCGGGCCCGTTGCAGGATCTCGGCCCGGGTGGTGGCGGGCTGGGCGGATATCGAGCGTCTGGGCTGGACTTCGGCGCCGTACGGGCCGGCCACCCCGCCCTGGGGCGAGTCGGGTATCGACGGGCTGCTGTCGGTGCGCGGCGCGGCGGTGACGCCGGCCGTCCCGGCGCCCAGGACGCCGCCGACGGCGGCCAGCAGGAAGGCCGCGCGGCGCGCCCCGCGGGCGGAGCACCGGCCCGGTCGGGCGGCGAGCGAACGGGCCAGGCGGCGGTCGGCGCAGCCCGGACAGCCGCAGGAGGCGTCCGGCTCGACATCGCTGAACTCCATCAGCACGGGGTCCTGCCTTTCCTCGGTGAGTGGGACTCACGTTCCCCGCGGGGAGCGGTGCGGACCACCCGATGGGCGGTCCGGCAGGGCGGTTCGGGTGAACGGCCGCACCGCGGGGTCGGGCGTGGCGGGGCCGGTCACGACCGGTGGGAGGAAAGGGGTGAAACGGAGGAAAGCGGATGAAACCGAGGTAAATGTGACGAAGTGGAACGAAAGGGAGCAAACGGGAAGGAAAGGGAAGGATGGGGAAGGAAGCGGAGGGAAGGGGAGGGCGGGACGGAGCCGCGCGGGAGCCCGACCGGGCGCCGCGACTACTCCCACTGCCAGCGGATGCCCACCTGGCCGGGCTGCTGGTCGGCGGTGAGGACGTGGGCGCTGGCCGAGGCGCCGATCCACAGCGGCTCGCGGTGGCGGTCGACCTCGGCGCCGGGGGCGCGGTCGAAGCGCTCGCACTGGACGGGGACGGTGGCGGGGTCGAAGTGCACCTGGAGGACGTACTCCCGCACCGGCGCGGCGAAGAAGCGTCCGTAGTCGATGGTGGGGCCGGAGTCGGGGATCTGCACCTCGTACTCCAGGACGGTGGAGTCGCCGAGGCCCAGCGGCCGGTCGAGCAGCAGTTCGGCGACCAGCAGCCCGCTGAGCGGGCGGCGGCGGACCCGGCCGAGGCGGGCGTGCCGGACGGAGGTGATCTCGGGGCAGGTCTGGACGCCCTCGTCGGCCTTGTGGACCACCACGTGCCGGGTGACGCCGTCCACGGTGGCGCGGACCACCTGGCGCATCCGCAGCAGGTGGCCGCGGCGGGAGGCGTCGACGTAGTAGGCGTCGTGGATGGACTGGCGCTCCAGCTGGCCGGCCGGCGGGGCGTCGAGTTCGGCGAAGACCTCGGCGAGTTCGGCCTGGCCGGGCCAGACCTGCTCGACCCGCAGGCCGTCGGGCGCCGGGCCCTGGGTGACCCAGCGGCCGCGCGGGCGGGGCGGGCCGAGCAGCGAGGTGAGCGCGGCGTGCCGCAGGCCGAGCAGTTCCTCGAGCAGGTGGACGGCGCGCAGCGAGGTGGCGCGCTCGGGCTGGCTGCGTCCGCGCCGCCAGTAACTGAGTGTGGTGACACTGACCCTGACGCCCTGTTTGGCCAGGGCGGCCCGGATTCGGTCGAGGCTGAGCCCGCTGGTCTCGATGGCGGCGTTGAGCACGTCGGCGAAGCCGCTCTGCAGGACCGGCGGGACGGGTATGCCGGTCGGCGGGGCGCCGAGGCCGGTCGGCGTGCTGCCGAGGCCGGCCGACGGGACGGACACGCCCACCGGCGGGGTGCCGACGCCGACCGGCGACTGCTCGCCGCCGCCGCCCGACGGCGGCCGGCCGCTGTGCTCGCGCTGGCCGACCAGCCGGAGCCGACCGGAGTGCTGAGGTTGTTGTGAGCCCATGCGACACCCTTCCCACCCGGCGGGTTCGGCGGGTCCGCCCCCCGGCCCCACGGTGCGTCGGCGGGGCGTCGGTGGTGCGCCGCCGAGCGTGTGGGAACCCTATTGAGGGTTGAGAGGCTACGTCATCAATCAGGACATATGACAGTGGTCACGACAAGTATTTCGCGGGCGGAGCGAATCGGAAACACTCCTGACACACCGGTGCCGGGAGACCCTGGGCGGGTCTCCCGGCACCGGTGCCGACAGGGGGTCAGGACACGTTGAGCGCGGTGTCGTCGAGCACGAAGGAGGTCTGCAGCGAGGAGTCCTCCACGCCGTTGAACTTCACCGTGACGGTCTGTCCGGCGTACGAGGACAGGTCGATCGTCTTCTGCGCGTAGCCGGTGTTCTTGTCGAGGTTGGAGTACGTGGCGACGGTGGTGCCGTTCACCGAGACGGTCAGCTTGTCGTACGCGGTGCTGCCGGTCTCGGCGGTGTCGACGTGCAGCCAGAAGCTCAGCTTGGCGGTGCAGCCGGACGGGACGGCCACCGACTGGGAGAGGCTGTCGGTGTGGCTGGAGCCGTAGCCGTCCAGCCACGCCTTCCAGGAGCCGCCGTGGGCGGCCTGCGAGCTGGAGTTGTTGACGACGCCGGAGCTGGCGGTCCAGGGGGAGGCGCTACCGGTCTCGAAGCCGGGGTTGCCGAGCAGCTGGGCGGCGGTGCAGGAGCCGGTGGGCGGCGGGGTGGTGCCGCCGGAGCCGAGCAGGGCGGCGGCCAGGCCGTCGGCGATCGGGGTGCCCCAGCCGGTGACCTGGTCGTAGCCGGCCTTGGTGGAGAAGTCCTGGTTCTTGCCGCTGGTGACGTCGTGGAAGGCGCTGCCGTACGACGAGGAGTTGGTGATCGCGTAGATCTTCGGGTTGGCCTCGCCGAGCACCGGCTTGGTGGCGGCCTTGGCCTTCTGGTTGTACAGCGCGGCGAAGCCGGACCACAGCGGGGCCGCCGCCGAGGTGCCGCCGTAGACCTGCCAGCCGGGGCTGCTGGTGCCCTGGGTGTAGATCGCGAAGCCGCTGTTCGGGTCGGCGTTGGAGGAGACGTCCGGGACGGTGCGCTGGGTGCCGGTGACGTTGGTGCCGGTCTGCCAGCTCGGCTTGGCGAACTGGGTGGAGACGCCGCCGCCGGCCGTGGACCAGGCGCTCTCCGAGCTGTAGGTGGTGCCGGAGACCTTGAGGTTGGTGCCGCCGACGCCGGTGTTGTACGGGCTGGAGGCGGGGAAGTCCACCGCCTTCACCGAGGAGCCGGAGTCGGAGCGGGTGCAGTCCCGGGAGCCGTCGTCGCCGGAGGCCGAGAAGATCGAGATGCCCTGGGCGGCGGCCTGCTTGAAGGAGTTGTTCACCGCGGTCATCGAGGAGGCGGTGGTGTCCGGCTCGCAGGAGCCCCAGGAGATGGAGATGACCGAGACCCGGTTGTCCGAGACGATCTTGGCGGCCATGTCGATCTCGCCCTGGTCGCTGTTGGGCGCCTCGTACACCAGCTGGGTGGCCTTCGGGGCGACGCCGCGGACGATCTCGGAGTCCAGCTCCACCTCGCCCTGGCCGTCGCCGGGCTTGGAGTCGTAGTTCGCGCCGTCCACCGAGACGGTGCTGACCGTCGGGCCGGACAGGCCGAACTGGCTGTCGTAGGTGGCCAGGTTGGAGGACTTGTAGCCGTCGAACTCCCAGAGCGCGACGGTGGAGCCGGTGCCGTCGGCGCCCAGCTGGTTCAGCCGGTAGGCGCCGTCGTAGCCGGAGGGGCCGAAGCCGGAGGGGGTGGCCTGCGGGGTGGCGGCGCCCGGCTTGGCGATCCGGGTGGTGCGCACGGTGTGGTCGTTGAGGCCGCTGACGCCCTCGACCACGCCGGCCAGCGCGGCCGGCACCGAGGCGGCGGCGTCGTTGGCGAAGAAGGTCCGGCCGCTCTGCTGCGGGTCGGTGTACGTCGACTCGTGGGTGCCGAACGCGGCGGCGACCTGCGCGCTGGTGCCGGTGGCGTTCACCACCTGGCGGTTGTCGCTGACCGAGTCGACCTTCAGGCCCTGGGCGGTGAGGAACGCCCGGACCTGCTCGACGTCGGACGCGGTCGGGCCGAAGCGCTCGGTGAATTGCGCGGGCGTCAGGTAGTGGCCGTATTCGGCGGTGCCCGGGGTGGCGACCGCGGCCAGGAAACGGTCCAGTTCGGCGGTGTTGCGCAGTTTCAGCGAGACCGCCACGGATATCCGGCGGTCGGCGGGGACGTCACCCTGCTTGTGGGAGCGGGCGACCGCGGGGGTCACGGTCTGCGGCAGCGCCACCCGGGCGCTGGCGTTCGGCGTCGGGGCGGCCTGGGCGGTGGCGCTGCCCAGGGAGACGGCGGTGAGGGGAAGGACCGCGAGGGCGGCGGCAAGGGCGAGCGAGCGGGGTCGCACGGGCTCCTCCGGAATATCTGGCGGCGTTCCGGGTTTCGAAAACGCTCGCCAGAATCTCTCAGAGAACTCCCGGGAAAAGGCCCATGGCCGGGCAATTGCTTATTAAAAAACAGTCAACTGTGAAAGGGTGGGGGAATTCAGTTTATGAACCGAATTCCCTTTCCGTGGGGGGTGGGCACAACTGAATGTCAGGGGCGGCCCAGCCACTGGCCCAGCGCCGCCCGCAGCTCGCCCCGGGTCGGGTCGGCGCAGGCCCAGGCCGCGTACCCGTCCGGACGGACCAGCAGCACGGTGTCGCGCAGCTTGCCGTGCGGGTCGGCGGGGGCCGCGGTGACCACCCGCTCCGCCCAGGAGTCGGCCACCGACAGCTCGTCGTTGCTGATCAGCACCGCCTTGCCGGAGCGCAGCGCCTCGTGCAGCCGGGCCGGGCCGCCGGGCGCGTCCACCGCCAGCCGCAGGTCCGGGACGCGGCGGCCGACCAGCGGGTGGGCGCCCCTCTCGGCCGGGTAGGCGTACCCGATGCCGGAGACCTGCTTGGCGCCCGACTCGGCCAGCGGGCCCAGGTGTCCGGCCGCCGCGCCGAGCGCCGAGCGCAGCGCCCGGGCCGGGGCGTGCGCGCCCTGGGCGAGCCGGACCAGGGCGCCGGAGGAGCGCAGCGCCGCCCGGCCGACCGGGTGGCGCTCGGTCTGGTAGGTGTCCAGCAGGGCGTCGGGGGCCCAGCCGCGGACGGCGGCGGCCAGCTTCCAGCTCAGGTTGGCGGCGTCCTGCAGGCCGGTGTTCATGCCCTGGCCACCGGCCGGGGAGTGGCAGTGCGCGGCGTCCCCCGCCAGGAAGACCCGGCCGGAGCGGTAACTGGGCACCTGCCGCTCGTCGCTGTGGAAGCGGGAGGTCCAGCGGGTCTCCCGCACCCCGAAGTCACGGCCCATCACCTCGCGGAGCAGGTCGGAGAGTTCGGCCGGTTCCACCGGGTCGGAGTCCGGCGCCTGGTGCTCGCGGCTCCAGCCGATCACCCGGTACCAGCCGTCGCCGAACGGGGCCAGGAAGGCGAACCCGGCCTCGCCCGCGCCGGCCGTCAGCGGCTCGTCCGGCTCCCGCTCCAGCCGGACGTCGGCCAGCATCACCGAGCGCACCGCGGACTCGCCGGGGAACGGGACGCCCAGCAGGTCGCGCACCGCCGAGTGCACGCCGTCCGCGCCGACCGCGTAGCGGGCCCGGAACGACCGCTCGCCCCCGGCGGTGCGGGCGGTCAGCGTGACGCCCCGGCCGTCCTGCCGCAGGCCGGTCACCTCGGTGCCGCGGCGCAGGTCGGCACCGGCCTTGACGGCCCGCTCCCGCAGCACCCGCTCGGTGTGGTACTGCGGGGTGACCAGCACGAACGGGAAACGGGTGGGCAGGCCCGCGAGGTCGACCCGGAGCCGGCCGAACACCTGCAGCGAGGGCACCGCCCGGCCGGTGGCGATCAGCTCGTCGGCCAGGCCGCGGGCGTCCAGCAGCTCCAGGGTGCGGGCGTGCACGGCGAACGCCCGGGTCAGGTTCGACTCCTCGGCCCGCTTCTCGAGCACCGTCACCCGCAGGCCGGCCGCCGCCAGGTCGCCCGCCAGCAGCAGGCCGGTCGGGCCCGCGCCGACCACCAGCACGTCCGCGGTGAACTCCGTCTCGGACATCCGTCTCTCCCGTCGTCTTGCCGCAGAGGCCGGTGGTCACCGGACCGGAGTCCACGTCGCCCGGGTTCTCAGCGCGCTCTCAGGCTGCCATCATCGCGGGCCCATCAGGGGCTGTGAACCTCCTTCCCATGACACAGCCAGCGATGCGCCCGGCCCTCCGCCCCGCACTCCGCCCCGCCCCGGCGGCCGACGGCCGGGAACGGGCCGACGCCGTGGTGCGGACCAGGCTCGTGGAGATCGTCGTACCCGTCTACAACGAGCAGCACTCGCTGGAGCGCTGCGTCCGTGAGCTGCACGCCTACCTGTCGGAGACGTTCCCCTACGACTACCTGATCACCGTGGCGGACAACGCCTCGGTCGACGGCACCTGGGAGGTCGCCACCGCGCTCGCCGCGGAACTCGGGCCGGTGCGCGCCGTGCACCTGGACCTCAAGGGCCGCGGGCGGGCGCTGCGGCAGGTGTGGGGCACCAGCACGGCCGACGTGGTGGCGTACATGGACGTCGACCTGTCCACCGGCCTGGAGGCGTTCCTGCCGCTGGTCGCGCCGCTGCTGTCCGGGCACAGCGACCTGGCCATCGGCAGCCGGCTGCACCGGGGCTCGGCGGTGGTGCGCGGCCCGAAGCGGGAGTTCATCTCGCGCACCTACAACCTGCTGCTGCGGGCCACCATGGCGGCCAAGTTCTCCGACGCCCAGTGCGGGTTCAAGGCGGGCCGCACCGAGGTGGTCAAGCGGCTGCTGGAGCAGGTCGAGGACAACGCCTGGTTCTTCGACACCGAACTGCTGCTGCTCGCCGAGGCGTCCGGACTGCGCATCCACGAGGTGCCGGTGGACTGGGTGGACGACCCGGACAGCCGGGTCGACATCGTCCGCACCGTGCTCGACGACCTCCGGGGCATGGCCCGGGTGGCCCGGCGGACCCTGGCCGGCCGGGGCAGCGTCGACCTGCCGGACCGGGTGCGCCGGGCCCAGGTCCCGCCGGGGCTGGGCTGGCAGTCCGTCAGCTTCGCGGTGATCGGCGGCCTGTGCACGCTGGCCTACCTGCTGCTCTTCCTGGGGCTGCGGCAACTGGCCCCCGCCCTGGTGGCCAACGCGCTGGCCCTGGCCGTCACCGCGGTGGCCAACACCGCCGCGAACCGGCGCTTCACCTTCGGGGTGACCGGACGCCGGGACGCCCTCAAGCACCAACTGGAGGGCGGCCTGGCCTTCCTGGTCGGCCTGGCCCTGACCAGCGGCGGCGTCGCGGTCCTGCACGCGGCGGCCCCGACCGCCGGGCCCGGGGTCGAGCTGGCGGTCCTGGTGGCGGCGAACGCGGCCGCGACGCTGGTGCGGTTCGTGCTGCTGCGGGTGTGGGTGTTCAACCCGAGGCGCGCGTAGGGGTCTTCAGCAACTCCCTGTCCTCCTCCCCTCCGGACAGGGCACGGACCCGGACGCCGTTGTGGGGCGGCGTCCGGGCCCGCTTCTCGCGTGGCGGCGGGGAACCGGTGCAGAACGGGACCTGTGGCTCGAGGGCCACGGCCACGAAGGCACCGTGTGGACGGACGACGCACAGGGCTCCTGAGACGCAGAAACCCCCGGAAGAACCGGGGGCCCGCGAGAGCGAGATCCCCTGAGCGCTCTCCAGGACCACATGGGACCTCGCACGACCATGCTCTCGGAGACTGCTCCGTCCGGCACGTGGTGGCACCGCCGACGGCGCCGAGGGCCTCCGGGCCCGCTACCTCGGCTGATCGCGGGATTCCGGGGGCCGGGACGGGTGGGTGGGTGCGGATGCCGTAGGCGTCAAATGTCTTGTGAGGAATGGCGTTTGACGATCGATCATGATCGGGGGAGGGCGGGAGTGACCGTTTGTCGATCATGTCGGTTTTCGGCTGGTACGTGTGCTACGTTCCCCACCAAAAGCAGAAAAGTTTGACCCCGGCGGTGCGCCAACACCCCGGGGCCTGACAACAGGAGTCGTACCTCCCGATGCGTGTTCATCGTAGCGCCCACGCGCGCAATTTCACCGTGCTGCCCAATGCGGTGTTGCAGTACCGGCAGCTCTCCTACACCGCCCGCGGTCTGCTCGTCGACCTGCTGTCCCGGCCGGACGGCTGGCGGGAGGACGGGCGGCAGATGGCGGACAGCAGTCCGCAGGGGCGGAAGGCGATCTACCAGGCGCTGCGGGAACTGGCCCGGGCCGGGTTCTACCGGGTCGAGAAGAGCCGGCTGCCGGACGGGACGGTCGTCAGCGAGAACCACGTCTACGACACCCCGCAGCTCCCGCCGCTCCCGGGTGTCACCTTCCCGGGCTCCGGTGCACCAGTCACCACCGGGGGTGGAGCCCTTCCAAAGGACCGGTACCAAGAACCCTCCCTCCCGGCCGAGGCGGCCGAGCCGACCGGACCCGCCGGGTCCGTCGGGCGGGGGGAGGCGGCGGAGCCGCCGCCGGTGCCGGACGAGCGAGTCCGCGAGGCGGCCGCCACGCTGTTGCGGGTGATCCGCCCGGAGCCGCGCCTGCGGCTCGGCCGGGCCGAGGCGGAGGAACTCGCGCCCCTGGTCGCCGGGTGGCAGGAGCGCGGGGCGAGCGCCGCCGACCTCGCCGCCGCCCTGCTGCCCGGCCTGCCCGTCCCGCTGCACTCGGCGGCCGCCGTGCTCCGCAACCGCCTGGAGCGCAAGATGCCGCCCGAACCCGCCGCCGCCCGACCGGCCGCGGCCCGCTACGCCGAGTGCGCCGGCTGCCACGACCCCGTACCCCGACCCGGCATCTGCGCCCCCTGCGCGGGCCTCGTCCCCGGCCGGTCGCGGTCGGTGGCGGAGCGGCGGCCACCCGGGCGGGGGCCGCCCGGGTCCGGGACGCGATGCGTGCCGCCAGGGCCGCGCTGCCGGTGCTCCCGTTCGGCCTGCCCGCGACGTTCACCGGATAGCCCCGGGCCGGCCCCGCGAGCGGTTCGACCACCCGGCTCCGGTGGCGGAGCCGTCCGGGCCGGGTGGTCGAACCCGCTCCGGCGGGCCGTTACTTGCGGACCTCGACGGTGCGGAACCGGGAGGCCACGAAGGCGGCGTCGCAGTAGGCCGCGTTGGCGGCCGGGTTGGCGCCGGTGCCGTGCAGGTCGGAGAAGGCGGCGGTCTGGTTGACGTAGACGCCGCCGGTGAGGTTGAGCGAGAGCGAGACGCCGGCCTCCAGGCAGGCGTCCACCAGGGCGGTCTCGACGGCGGGGTCGGTGGTGTAGGCGCCGGCGGTCATCGCGCCGTGCTCGACGGTGGTGCGGCGCAGCAGTTCGACGGCGGCGGCGGTGGACTCCACGGCGACCGCGAAGGCCACCGGGCCGAAGCACTCGGCCAGGAAGCGGGCCCGGTCGTCCGGCTTCTCGGCGTCGGCCTTCACCAGGGCGGGGGTGCGGATGGTCGCACCCGGGAACTCGGCGGAGGCCACCACCCTCGGGGCGAGGGCGAGTTCGCCGTACTCGCCGCCGGCCGCGGCGGCGCTGCGGGCCAGCACGCCCGGGTTGACCACGGCGCCCAGGAGGGCGGCGGCCCGGGTGTCGTCGGCGAGCAGGCCCTGGACGGCGGCGGCCAGGTCGGTCACCACCTGCTCGTAGGAGCGCTCGCCGTCCTCGGTGCGGACGCCGGTGCGCGGGATCAGCAGGTTCTGCGGGGTGGTGCACATCTGGCCGCTGTACAGGCTGAGCGAGAAGGCCAGGTTGTCCAGCATGCCGCGGTAGTCGTCGGTGGAGTCCAGCACGACGGTGTTCACGCCGGCCTTCTCGGTGTAGACCAGCGCCTGCCGGGCGTTGTCCTCCAGCCAGTCGCCGAAGCCGGTGGAGCCGGTGTAGTCGATCAGCTTCACCTCGGGCCGCAGGGCCAGCACCTTGGCGATCGCGGAGCCCTCGTGCTCGGCGGCCAGGCAGACCAGGTTCGGGTCGAAGCCCGCCTCGGCGAGCACCTCGCGGGCGATCCGGACGGTCAGCGCCAGCGGCAGCACGGCGCGCGGGTGCGGCTTGACCAGCACGCCGTTGCCGGTGGCCAGCGAGGCGAACAGGCCCGGGTAGCCGTTCCAGGTCGGGAAGGTGTTGCAGCCGATCAGCAGCGCGGTGCCGCGCGGCACCGCGGTGAACTCCTTGGTCATCACCAGGGGTTCGCGCTTGCCCTGGGGCTTGGTCCAGCGCGCCGAGCGGGGCAGCCGGGTCTGCTCGGCGTACGCGTACGCCACCGCCTCCAGGCCGCGGTCCTGGGCGTGCGGGCCGCCGGCCTGGAAGGCCATGCCGTACGCCTGGCCGGTGGTGTGCATCACGGCCTGCGCGAACTCGGGCGTGCGGGCGCTGATCCGGGCCAGGACCTCCAGGCAGACCGCGGCCCGCTCGGCGGGCGACGCCTTGGCCCAGCCGGGCCGGGCGGCCTCCAACGCGGCCAGCAGCGCGTCCGGTTCGGCGTGCGGGTAGAGCACGCCCAGTTCGAGGCCGTACGGGGAGGTCTCGCCGCTCACCGGCGTGCCGCCGCCGGGGTGGCCGGGGAGGTCGAACTCCCGCCCCAGCAGGGCCTCGAAGGCGGCCTTGCCGTCGGCGACGGCGTTCTCCCCGTACGCCTTGGGGAACTCCGGGTACGGCGACCAGTAGTCGCGTTCGGCGATCGCGGCCAGGGCGCGGTCCAGGGTGTCC
Organism: Kitasatospora fiedleri; assembly: GCF_948472415.1. Classification (NCBI taxonomy): domain Bacteria; kingdom Bacillati; phylum Actinomycetota; class Actinomycetes; order Kitasatosporales; family Streptomycetaceae; genus Kitasatospora; species Kitasatospora fiedleri. The sequence goes on from NZ_OX419519.1 coordinate 3,975,237, forward strand.
TGGTGGCGGGCGAGCAGTTCGGCGACCGGCAGGGCGGGGGTCGCAGCGGACATGGTGCGCTCCTCACGGGGGCGGGGCGGGACGCTCCTCAGCGTAACCGAACGATCGGTCGGTGCAAGGCCCCCGGTCCGCTCCCGGTCCGGTCCGCCGTCGGGGCGGTCGGGCCCGGCGGCCGGACGCGCGACGGCCGCCCCCGGGAGCCGGGGACGGCCGTCGTGGGGGTCGGCCGCGCTCTACGGGATACCCAGTTCGAACAGCACGTACCCGGCGTACCAGCCGGAGGCCAGTGCGACGGTGCCCAGGGTGGCCGCCAGCGAGACCCGCGACAGCCGCTTGAGGCCGACCGCGATCGGGAGGAAGAGCGGGAAGCAGGGCAGCAGGTAGCGGGAGGTGTTGCCGAAGATCTGCTGGCTGCCGAGCACCAGGACCAGGGTGATGCCGGTGTAGACGAGCAGGAAGACCGGCGGGCGCATCCGGACCAGCAGGAAGACGAGTATCGGCAGCGAGAACACCAGGAACAGCGCGATCAGGTCCTCGGTGGGGTAGCCGAAGATGTAGTCGTGCTGCCCGAACAGCAGGTTCCGGAGCACGTTGCCGGTGTGCTTGCCCCAGTCGAAGAAGTGCAGCCAGGCCCCGCGCTGGAGGTCGAAGTAGGCGGTCCAACTGCCCATCCGCCAGCTCGCCCAGGCGAGGTAGCCGACGAACCCGAGCGGGGCGATCACCAGCGCGGCCAGCGGGCCGAGCACCCCGTCCCGGCGCTTCCAGAGCGCGATCAGCGCGGCCACGCCGACCGCCGCGGCCAGCGCGGCCGAGGTCGGCCGGTTCAGGCCCGCGACGAACGAGGTGACGCCCGCGGCCAGCCAGTTGCGGGTCATCACGAAGTAGCAGGCCCAGGCGGCCAGCGCGACGAACAGCGAGTCCGAGTAGACCGCCCACTCGACGCCCGAGCCCGGGAACAGGCCCCAGACCGCGGCCGCGATCACCGCCGCCCGGTGGCCCGCGAGCAGCTTGGCCACCGCGTAGATGCCGGCCGCCGCGACGAACGAGGACAGCACCGAGACCACGATGCCCGCGCCCAGCGTGTTCAGGCCGGTCACCGCGGAGACCATCTTGATCATGCCGGGGTAGAGCGGGAAGAACGCGACCGAGTTCTGCTCCAGCGTCCACGGGCCGGAGGTGGACGGCAGCAGCTTCGGGTCGTAGCCGTTCAGCGCGACCTGCTGGTACCACCAGCCGTCCCAGCCGCCGAGCACGTCCCAGACGTGCTTGCCGCCGCCGAACCGCGGGTCCTTGGTCAGGTACTCGCCGGACCAGGACAGCAGCCACATGAAGGAGGTGAAGGCGATCAGCCGGACCGCCGCGAACACCGCCAGGGCCGGCCCGTACTCGGCCAGGACGTGCCGCAGCCAGGCCCGCGGGCCGGGCGCGGGGGCGCCGCTCTCCACGGGCGGATCGGGTCGCTCGGCCACTTCGGTGTCGGGGCTCGCTGCCATCGCCATCAGGTCCTGTCTGGGTCTCGGGCCCCGCCGGGCCGCCCGGATTCTCGGGCGAGCCTACGGCACGCACCACTGGTCCGTACCTGACGGGACGGCACGTGGCTACACTCCCCACCATCGGACGGACGTCACCCACTCGGCGGGAGAAACTGATGACTGCAGCGGCTCAGGAGGGCACCCTGCTGTCGGTGGTCGTCCCGATGTACGACGAGGAGGACGCGCTGCCCGCCTTCGCGGCCCGGATGCGCCCGGTGCTGGACGGCCTCGGCGCCCGCTACGAGGTGCTCGCGGTGGACGACGGCAGCACCGACAAGACCGCCGCCCTGCTGCGCGACCTGTCCGCGGACTGGCCCGAGCTGCGGATGGTCCGGCTGCGCCGCAACAGCGGCCACCAGGCCGCGCTGACCGCCGGTCTCGACCACGCCGTCGGCGCCTACGTGGCCAGCATCGACGCCGACCTCCAGGACCCGCCGGAGAAGATCCCCGACATGCTGGAACTGGCCCGCCGCGAGGGCCTGGACATCGTGTACGGGGTGCGCGAGGACCGCTCCACCGACACCGGCTTCAAGCGCTGGACGGCCGGCGGCTACTACTGGCTGATCCGCCGCCTGGTGGGGCGGCAGGTGCCGTCCAACGCCGGCGACTTCCGGCTGCTCAGCCGGGAGGCCGTCGAGGCGCTCCGGGAACTGCCCGACCAGCAGCGGGTCTACCGGCTGCTGGTGCCCTGGCTGGGCTTCCCCAGCGGCGAGGTGCGCTACGTCCGCGAGGAGCGGGTCGCCGGGAGCACCAAGTACCCGCTGACCAAGATGGTCCGGCTCGCCCTGGACAGCATCACCGGCTTCTCCGCCGCCCCGCTGCGGCTGGCCACCTGGCTGGGCACCGTCGCCTTCTTCACCTGCCTGCTGCTGCTGGCCTTCTGCCTGACCGTCTACCTGGTCGGCGCCACCGTGCCCGGCTGGACCTCGCTCTTCGTCGGCCTGCTGTTCATCGGCGGGGTGCAGCTGATCTGCGTGGGACTGCTCGGCGAGTACGTGGCCCGGATCTACAGCGCGGTGCAGCGCCGGCCCGCCTACTTCGTCGCCGAGGACACCGCGGGGCCGGCCGGGCGGACCGCCGCCCGGCCGGCGGTCCGGTCGGCGATCAGGCCCGAGGTCCGGTCCGAGGCCAGGCCCGAGGTCCGGTCCGAGGCCAGGCCCGAGGCCAGGTCCGAGGCCAGGTCCGAGGCCGTGGACGGCACCGGGCGGGCCGGGGTCTGAGACCACCCGCCGGGGCGGGCCGCCGCGGCCCCGGGGATACTCGTGGCATGGCCGATCACTCCCCGCGCGCCGCCTACACCGTCGACTCGCTGCTCGCCGTCACCGTGCGGGTCTTCAACGAACGCGGCTACGACGGCACTTCGATGGAGGACCTGTCCAGGGCCGCCGGGATCTCCAAGTCCTCGATCTACCACCACGTGCGCGGCAAGGAGGAACTGCTGCGCCTCGCCGTCGGCCGGGCGCTGGACGCGCTGTTCGCGATCCTCGACGAGCCGGCCGCCGTCGCGGGCCGCCCGGTGGACCGGCTGGAGCACGTGGTGCGCCGCACCGCCGAGGTGCTGCTGGCCGAGCTGCCGTACGTGACGCTGCTGCTGCGGGTGCGCGGCAACACCGGCACCGAGCAGTGGGCGCTGGAGCGGCGGCGCGACTTCGACCACCGGGTCGCCGAGCTGGTGCAGGACGCCGTCACCGCCGGACAGCTGCGCGCCGACGTCGAGCCCCGGCTGGCCACCCGGCTGCTGTTCGGCACGGTCAACTCGCTGGTGGAGTGGTACCGCCCGGGCCAGCGCGGCACCGAGGCGCTGCCCGACGCGGTGGCCCGGTTCGCCTTCGAGGGGCTGCGCGCCCGCTGACCCGCTGGCCCGCTGGCCCGCTGGCCCGCTGACCCGCTGAGCGCCCGCCGGACGCCGGCCGGCCCCGGCCCCGTTACGGGCCGTCCGCCGGGATCTGGTCGGTCTCCTCGAACACCAGCATGGTGCGGGTGCCCAGCACCTCCGGGATCGACTGGATGCTGCCCAGCACCAGCTCGCGCAGCGCCCGGTTGTCCGCCGTGTGGACCAGCATCAGCACGTCGTCGTCGCCGCCGACCAGCGCGATGTGCGCCACCCCGGGCAGGCGCAGCAGTTGCTCGCGCACGGTGCGCCAGGAGTTCTGCACGATCCGCAGCGTGACGTACGCGGACGCGGCCTGCCCGGCCTTCTCGTGGTCGACCCGGGCGGTGAAGCCGCGGATCACGCCGTCCTCGACCATCCTGGAGATCCGGGCGTACGCGTTCGCCCGGGACACGTGCACCCGCTCGGCCACCGAGCGGATCGAGGCCCGGCCGTCCTGCTGCAGCAGCCGCAGGATCGACCGGTCCACCCGGTCGAGTCTGGACACCTGTTCAGCCGACATGGCCCCCCATCCCTCGTGATTGGACGTGCTGGCCCCAGCAGACCTCCCTTTCGGCCGACTGTCCACCGTCTTGACGGGGATATGGTCAAGATGACCAGACGACCGAACAATCGGTAGGGAGCCCCCATCACCCCGGAGGTGCCCGAGATGACCGTCCTGGACCACAGGAAGCAGGCCGCCCGAGCCGGAGCGGCCGACCCGGCCGACGTGCCCGGCTGGCGGCCCGGCGCCACCGCGCCCCGCACCGACCCCGCCCCGCTGCTGCCCGACGCCGAGCCGTACCGGGTGCTGGGCACCCCCGCCGCCGAGGCGGCCGACCCCGGCCTGCTGCGCGAGCTGTACCGGCGGCTGGTGGCCGGCCGCCGCTACAACCAGCAGGCCACCACCCTCACCAAGCAGGGCCGGCTCGCCGTCTACCCGGCCTCCACCGGCCAGGAGGCCTGCCAGGTGGCCGCCGCGCTCGCGCTGCGCCCCGCGGACTGGCTGTTCCCCTCCTACCGGGACACCCTGGCCGTGGTCGCCCGCGGCGTCGACCCGCTGGAGGCGCTCACCCTGCTGCGCGGCGACGCGCACACCGGCTACGACCCGCGCGCCACCCGCACCGCCCCGCTCTGCACCCCGCTGGCCACCCAGGTCCCGCACGCCGTCGGCCTGGCGCACGCCGCCCGGCTGGCCGGCGACGACACGGTGGCGCTCGCCCTGCTCGGCGACGGCGGCACCAGCGAGGGCGACTTCCACGAGGGCCTGAACTTCGCGGCCGTGCTGCACGCCCCCGTGGTGTTCCTGGTGCAGAACAACGGCTACGCGATCTCCGTCCCGCTGACCCGGCAGTCCGCCGCCCCGACCCTGGCCCACAAGGCGGTCGGCTACGGGATGCCCGGCCGACTGGTCGACGGCAACGACGCGCTCGCCGTGCACCGGGTGCTCACCGAGGCCGTCGAGCGGGCCCGCACCGGCGGCGGCCCGACCCTGGTGGAGGCGCTCACCTACCGGGTCGAGGCGCACACCAACGCCGACGACGCCACCCGCTACCGGTCGGCCGAGGAGGTCGACGCCTGGCAGGCGCACGACCCGGTCCGGCTGCTGGAGGACGCCCTGCGCGGGCGCGGCCTGCTGGACGAGGACCTGGTCGCCGACGCCGCCGAGCGGGCCGAGCAACTGGCCGCCCGGATGCGCGCCGAGTTCCACACCGACCCCGAGCTCGACCCGATGTCGCTGTTCGCGCACGTCTACGCCGAACCCACCCAGCAGCTGCGCGAGCAGGCCGCCCGACTGGCCGCCGAACTCGCCGCGGAGGCCGAGGTGCACGGCCGATGAGCACCGCCACCCGCGAGCAGTCCGGCCTGCGCACCGGCACCATGGCGCAGGCCCTCAACCTCGCGCTGCGCGACGCGCTGCGCGCCGACGACACCGTGCACGTGCTCGGCGAGGACGTCGGCGCGCTCGGCGGCGTCTTCCGGATCACCGACGGCCTGACCGCCGAGTTCGGCCCCGACCGCTGCCTGGACACCCCGCTGGCCGAGGCGGGCATCCTCGGCACCGCCGTCGGCATGGCCATGTACGGGCTGCGCCCGGTGGTCGAGATGCAGTTCGACGCCTTCGCCTACCCGGCGCTGGAGCAGCTGTTCTCGCACGTCGCCAAGATGCGCAACCGCACCGCCGGGAAGCTCCCGCTGCCGATCACCGTCCGCATCCCGTACGGCGGCGGCATCGGCGGCGTCGAGCACCACAGCGACGCCTCCGAGGCGTACTACGCGGCCACCCCCGGCCTGCACGTGGTCACCCCCGGCACCGTCGCCGACGCGTACGGGCTGCTGCGGGCCGCGATCGCCTCGGACGACCCGGTGGTGTTCCTGGAGCCCAAGCGGCTCTACTGGGGCAAGGACGGGTGGGACCCGGCGGCGGCCGTCGAACCGATCGGGAAGGCCGTGCTGCGCCGCCCCGGCAGCTCCGCGGTGCTGGTCACCTACGGGCCCTCGCTGCCGGTCTGCCTGGAGGCCGCCGAGGCGGCGAAGGCCGAGGGGTGGGACCTGGCGGTGCTCGACCTGCGCTCGCTGGTGCCGTTCGACGAGGCCACCGCCTGCGAGGTGGTCCGCTCGCTGGGCCGGGCCGTGGTGGTGCACGAGTCGGCGGGCTTCGGCGGGGCCGGGGCGGAGATCGCCGCCCGGCTGACCGAGAAGTGCTTCCACCACCTGGCCGCGCCGGTGCTGCGGGTCACCGGCTTCGACGTCCCGTACCCGCCGCCGATGCTGGAGCACCACCACCTGCCCGGGGTGGACCGGATCCTGGACGCCGTCGCCCGGCTCCAATGGGAGGAGTGATGGCGGTGCCCGTGGTCCGCGAGTTCACGCTGCCCGACCTCGGTGAGGGGCTCACCGGGGCCGAGGTGGTGCGCTGGATGGTCGAGGTCGGCGAGGTGATCGCCGTCGACCAGCCGGTGGTGGAGGTGGAGACCGCCAAGGCGGTGGTCGAGGTGCCCTGCCCGTACGGCGGGGTGGTGACCGCGCGGTACGGCGAGGTCGGGCAGGAGGTGCCGGTCGGCGCGCCGCTGGTGACCGTCGCGGTGGCGCCCGCGCCCGGGGACGCCCCGGCCGCCGAGCCCGCGGTGGAGCGCCCGCTGGTCGGGTACGGGGTCGCCGAGACCCGGCGGGCCGGACGGCGGCGGGTGCTGCCGGGGGGCGCGCCCGCGTCCGCCGCGCCCGTCGCGTCCGTCGCGGTGGTCGAGCCCGTTGCGGTGGTCGAGCCCGCTGCGGCTCCGGCTCCGGCGGCGGCTCCGGCCGTGGTGGCGGTGATCTCGCCGCTGGTGCGCCGGATCGCCCGGGAGCACGGGCTGGACCTGGCCGAGGTGGCCGGGAGCGGGCCGGACGGGCTGGTCATCCGGCGGGACGTGGAGCGGGCGATCGGGGCGACCGCCGCGCCCGAGCCGGTCGCCGTTCCACGTGGAACCGATCCGGACGAGGAACTGGTGCCGCTGCGCGGGCTGCGCCGGGCGGTGGCCGAGAAGCTGACCCGCAGCCACCGGGAGATCCCGGCCGCGACCTGCTGGGTGGACGCCGACGCCACCGAACTGATGGCGCTGCGCGCCCAGTTGAACCAGGTGCCGGGCCCGAAGGTGAGCGTGCTGGCGCTGCTGGCCCGGATCTGCCTGGCCGGGCTGGAGCGCTTCCCCGAGCTGAACGCGAGCGTCGAGGGCGAGTCGGTGCGCCGGTACCGGGCCGTGCACCTGGGGTTCGCGGCGCAGGGCCCGCGCGGCCTGCTGGTGCCGGTGGTCCGGGACGCCCGGCGACTGGGCACCGAGCGGCTGTCCGAGGAGCTGGCCCGGCTGACCGGGGCGGCCCGGGAGGGCACCCTGGCCCCGGCGGAGCTGACCGGCGGGACGTTCACGCTGAACAACTACGGCGTGTTCGGGGTGGACGGCTCGACGCCGCTGCTCAACCACCCCGAGGCCGCGATGCTCGGGGTGGGGCGGATCGCCCCCAAGCCGTGGGTGCACCAGGGGGAGTTGGCGGTCCGCCAGGTCACCCAGCTCTCCTTCACCTTCGACCACCGGGTGTGCGACGGGGGCACGGCGGGCGGCTTCCTGCGGTTCGTCGCGGACTGCGTGGAGCGCCCGGGGACGCTGCTGCGGGCGCTGTGACCTGCGGGGGGCGCGCCGTGACCTGCGGGGGCGCGCCGTGACCCGCGAGGGCGTGCGGTGGTGCGCGGGGGCGCGCCGTGAGGTCCGGCCGGGCTCCACGGGGGCGCCGCCCGGCGGGTGAGGGTAGCGGGTGGACGGCCCGGATGTCCGGGGTTCGCCGGATTCGTCGGATGAGCTGTGCGGTCGGTGTCACTGTGCTGGGGCGTCAGTACACAGGTCGATCGGAAGCGAAACGATTCTCTTGAGCGCTCGTCAGCTCGTCCGGGAGAGCAGGCCGTCGAAGGTGGAGGCCGGCCGGGGCACCGCGGCCGGTCCCGTGCCCGCCGGTGCCGAGCCCGCCGCCGCCACCCCGTCCGCCCCGGCCGAGCCGGCGGACGAACCCCCGACCGCCCTGGAGCAGCGGGAGCCGTCCGACCCGGCGGAGCAGCCCTCCGCCGGGTCGGGTCCGGCCCCGGAGCCCGGGCCGTTCCCGGCCGCGTTCCCCGCCGCCTCCGGGCTCCCGTTCCCGCTGGGGCCGGTGCAGCCGCCGCGTCCGGCGGAGCCGGCCGCCGCCACGGGGCCGGCCGGGCTGACCCCGGTGCCGGCCGTGCCGGCGAAGCCGACCTGGGCGCCGACGGTGCCCGCACCGGCACCCGCGGTGGTGCCGGTGCCCGCGACGGCCGTCCCGGTGCCGTTCGAGCCGCCGTTCCGGCAGGAGCCGGCGCCGAACCGGGTCGGTCCGGACGACCGGTGGAGCCGGGCCTGGGGCGTGCCGGCGGCGGTCGAGCCACCGCCCGCGCTGGAGCCGGCCGGGGCGGACGCGCCGCCGGTCCAGCCGCCGGGGCCCGAGGACCTGGTGCTGGTGCGGGCCTGCCTGGCCGCGGTGGCGCCGGACGCGGACCGGGCGATGGCGCACTTCCACGCGCTGCTGTTCCTGCGCCACCCGGAGCTGCGGGCGATGTTCCCGGCCGCGATGGACGAGCAGCGCGCCCGGCTGTTCCAGGCGCTGCGGCTCTGCGCGTCCCGGGCGGGCGACCCGGAGGAACTGCGCGGGTACCTGGGCCCGTTGGGGCGGCGGCACCGCACGTACGGGGCGCTGCCCCGGCACTACGCCTCGGTGGCGGACTGCCTGGTGGCGGCGCTGGCCCGGTACGGCGGCAGCGGCTGGGACGAGCGGACCGAGGCGGCCTGGCGGCGACTGCTGGCGCTGGTGGCCCGGCTGATGGCGGAGGGCGCGGACGAGGAGGCCCGTTCGGCCCCGCCGTGGTGGCAGGCCGAGGTGGTGGAGCACCGCCAGGCCACCCGGGACGTCGCGGTGCTGACGCTCCGTCCGGACCAGGCGTACCCGTTCCGGGCCGGGCAGTGGGCGGCGGTGGAGACGCCGTGGTGGCCGCGGGTGTGGCGGCCGTACTCGTTCGGCTCGGCGCCGCGGCCGGACGGGCTGCTGACGCTGCACGTGAAGGCGGTGCCGGCGGGCTGGGTGAGCAACGCGCTGGTGCACCGGGCGCGGCCGGGCGACGTGCTGCGGCTGGGGGCGGCGGAGGGCGCGATGACGGTGGACCACGCGGCGGGGGAGGACCTGCTGTGCCTGGGCGGCGGCACCGGGATCGGGCCGATCGCCGCGCTGGTCGAGGAGGTGGCCGAGCGGGGCGCGGCCGGGCGCCGGGTGGAGGTGTTCTACGGGGCGCGGCGGGCCGAGGAGCTGTACCGGCTGGAGGAGCTGCGCGAACTGGCGTCCGTACACTCCTGGTTGAGGGTGCGTCCGGTGGTGTCGGAGCAGCCGGGCGGGCCGGTCGGGGCGCTGGTCGGGGACCTGCCGGAGGCGGTGGCCCGGTACGCGCCCTGGCGCGGCTTCACGGCGTACCTGAGCGGCCCGGCGGCGATGGTGCGGTCCGGGGCGGCGGTGCTGCGGCGCTGCGGGGTGCCGGAGGGGCGGGTCCGGCACGACCTGGCGGTGCGGGAGGACTGACGGGGTGGGTGAGGTGGCGGGGCGGGTGAGGTGGCGGGGGTTCAGCCGAGGTCGGGGGCGAGCAGGGCGCGGACGCCCTCGATGTTGGCGGCGAGGTAGGCGCGCAGGCTGGGCGGCACCACGTTGACCGAGGTGACGCCCTCGCGGGTGAACGGGACCCGGACGACCGCGTACTCGCCGTTGGGCCGCTCGACCTCGGGGCCGTGCCGGCGGGACTCGTCCAGCCCGGCGAGCCGGCAGACGAAGAAGTGCTGCACCTTGACGCCGTGCGGGTGCGCCGGGGTGCCGTCGTCGTGGTGCGACTGCGCCACCGTGTCGACGAAGGCGGGCACCACGTCGGTGACCTTGCCGCCCAACTCCTCGTCCACCTCGCGGTGCAGGGCGGCGACCACCGTCGGGTCGGTGGGCTCGACGCCGCCGCCGGGGGTGATCCAGTACGGGTGCGGGGAGCCGGGGCGGACCCGGCGGATCAGCACCAGCGAGGCGGGCGCGTGCGGGTCGTCCGGATCGACGTCCAGCAGGATCGCGCGGGCGGTGCGTTTGACGACAGGACGGACCGGGCCCGACATGGCTGCCACCTCCGGGGCGCGAGCGTTGTGCGGGAGTCTCCCGCGCGGCGGCGGGCGCGAAACTCGCACACGGGGACGAATCGGAGGGATCTGTTCCGCCGGCCTCGCCACCCCGGCCTCGCCACCCCGGGCACGAGAACGCGGGCACGAGAACGCGGGCACGAGAACGCGGGCACGAGAACGCGGGCACGAGAACGCGGACCGGCCCCGGAGCACGTTCCGGGGCCGGCCCGCGAGGGGAGGAGCCGGCGGACGGCCGGCTCCCGGGCTCAGCTGTAGTAGCCGAAGACGTCGACGATGACGTCGGTGAAGCTCCACGAACCGTTCTTGATCATCACGCGGCCGTCCGGGCCGACCGGCACGGTGACCATGTTCGGCACGGTCTGGCCCGCCGACCAGTTCAGGTTCGAGGTGTCCGGCGCGCTCTGCCCGGAGGGGTAGAGGGTCAGGTGGCCGTCGACCCGCGGGTTGGTGACGGTCACGTTCAGCACCACGGCCTTGGCCTTGGCGAGCCGGCCGTCGCCGTCCAGGTTCAGGGCCCGGATCTCGTCGGCGCCGAACGGCCAGCTGTTGGTGCCCTGGCCGACCCGGCTGTCGAACAGGCGCTGCGGGGTGGTCGAGTGGAACGACGCGCCCCCGTTGGCGCCGAGGAAGCCGAAGACGTCCACGATCACCTGGGCGGAGCCCCAGGAGCCGTTGTTGACGCTGATCGAGCCGTCCGCGCCGAGCGGCACGATCACCTGGTTGGCGACCGTCCGGCCCGCCGTCCAGTTCAGGTTGGAGGTGCTCGGCAGGGTGGTGCCGGACGGGTAGGCGGTCAGGTGGCCGTCGGTCCGGGTGTCGGTCGCGGTCACGTTCAGCACCACGGCCTTCGTCCCGCTCGGGGCGCCGAGCTGACCGCTCGTCACGGTGCGGGTCGCGTAGGCCGCGAGCGCGCCGCCGGAGGAGCGGGTGTCCAGCGCCCGGGTCGGGCCGGAGGGCAGGTAGGTCGAGCCGCCCGCGGTGCCGTAGTAGCCCTGGACGTCGACGATCAGCTGGGCCTGGCCCCAGGCGCCGTTGTAGAAGCGGACCTTGCCGTCCGGGCCGACCGGCACGGTGACCAGGTTCGGCACCGTCCGGCCCGCGGTCCAGTTCAGGTTGGAGGTGCTCGGGCGGGCGCCGCCGGACGGGTAGACGGTCAGGTGGCCGTCGGTGGTGGGGTCGGTCACCGTGACGTTCAGCACCACCGAGGTGACGCCGTTCGCCGGGATGCCGGCGCTGCCCGCGATCTGCACCGCGGTCTCGCCGTAGGCGGCCAGCGGGGCGCCGCCGCGGGTGTCCAGCAGGCGGGTCGGGGCGACGGCGTTGAACGCGCCGGCCGGGCTGCCCGGGAGCTTGGCGCACAGCTGCGCGAACAGCTTGTCGGCGCGCGGGGTGCCCAGGCCGGTGGCCAGGTCGTAGCCGGTGCCGGCCTGGTAGAGCGGGCCGGTGTAGCCGGAGGCGCCGACCACGTTGTTGCCGGTGACCGGGTCGTACAGGCCCGGCGTGCTGCCCAGCTTGTACAGCTGCGGGTTGAGGAAGCCCAGCGGCCCGGCGGCGGCGCACTTCGGGTCGGCGTTCGCGTGCGCGGTCATCGCCGCCCACAGCGGGGCGGAGAAGCTGGTGCCGCCCATCAGGTCCCAGTACAGGGTGGTGGAGTCGGCGTGGGTCAGCGTCAGGTAGCCCTGGTTCGGGTCCGCCAGCGCGGAGACGTCCGGCACCTGGCGGCAGGACCGGCCGGCCGTTGCGTTGCAGAGGTTGGCGTAGCCCGGGCCGGAGAACCCGGACTGGTAGCCGGTGGCGCTGTCCACCGACCAGACGGCCGAGACGCCGCCGCCGCCGGCCCCGCCCCAGTAGCCGCCGCTCGCCGGGGTGTTCCACACCGACTCGGTCGGGGTGTTGTACGGGTCGGAGACGCTGGTGCCGCCGACGGCGGTGAGGTACGGCTGCGAGGCCGGGAACGATACCGCCAGCCCCGACTGGGGGCGGCCGTGGTCGTCGGTGCAGCCGGTCGAGCCGGAGTCGCCGGAGGCGGCGAAGACCGACTGGCCCTGGGCGGCGGCCTGCTGGAGGATCAGGTTCTGCGCCTGCTCGGAGGCGGAGTCCACGTACGGCTCGCACAGGCCCCAGCTGATCGAGACCGTCTGGGCCCGGTTGTCGGTGACGATGCGGCGCAGGCCGGAGTTGAGCTCCCGGATGCTGGCGTCCGCGGGCTGGTAGACCAGCACGTCCGCGTTGGGGGCCAGGCCGATCACCGTCTCGATGTCGAGCGCGGTCTCCACGCCGACGTTCGCGCCGGGGGGCTGCGTGGGGCCGCCGTCGACCTTGACCCGGCTGACGTTGGTGCTGGTGCCCAGGCAGCTCTGGTACCCGGCGATCGCCCGGTCGTCGAACTCCTCCAGGGCCAGGATCGCCACGGTGGCGCCCGCGCCGCCGTTGCCGAACGCCTGCTGGTAGGTGTTGAGCGTCAGGGTGTCCGGGGTGTTGTAGTCGATCATCGGCCGCAGGCCGGCGTTGGTCAGCTGGTCCTTGATGCCGGAGCAGACGAAGGGCTGGCCGCCGACGTAGGACGGCTTGAGCTGCCGCTCGGTGGCGGGTGCCTGCCGGGGCTGCTCGATCACCTTGCCCGCCGGGCGGCTCATCGACACCGCGCCGGCCAGCGAGTTCAGGCCGGTGACGCCGAGCACCTTCGCGGCGGCCCGGCCGGAGACCTTGGGGGCCTCGGTGTTGCTGAAGGCGGCGCTGCCGTCGGCGAGCGCGTAGCCGGCGAAGTCGGTGGCGAACGCCTTGCGGGCCTGCGCCACGGTGGCCTCGACCGGGATGGTCAGGCCGTCGTCCTCGACCGCTCCGGGCCGCAGGCCGGCCGCGGTGAGCTCCGCGGTGACGGCGGCCACGTCGGCCGGGGCGGCCCCGAAGCGGCCGGCGAACTCGCCGGTCCGCAGGTACTGGTGGTAGAGCGGGGAGCCCGGGGTGGAGACGGCGGTGACGAAGTCCTCCAGCGCTCCGGGGTCGCGCGGGCGCAGGGTCACGCCGAGGTCCAGCACGGTGCTGTCGGCCGGGGCGGCGGTGCGGGTGGCGCCGCCGGGGACGGTCGGCACGCGGCCGATCCGCTGGTCGGGCTGGGGGCTCGCGGCGTGGGCGGCGGTCGGTGCGACCAGGCCCAGGACCACCGACGCGGCGGCGGCGCCCGCCAGGGCGCGGCGTATCCGCCCGCGGGGAGGGGCAGTTGGCATGCGGTTCTCTCCAGTGCCATTCGTCCGGCGGTCGCGTGCGCGGCCGCCATGCAGTGGCGGACCGGTCGCACGGCCGGGTGTCGAGGCAGCACGGAGGTCGTGAAGGCAGCGGAGAGGACGGCGCGGACGCCGTGGAACCCCCCGAAGCTCGCGCCCCGGGCGACGGGGCGGTCAGCTCACCGGCGGACAGTTATACCAGTCGGGAACGGACGTTCGGCAACGGGGTTTCCTCCTCGGGCGGCCCGGTGCCGGTGGGCCGCCCGCAGGGTGTTCAGTCGTCGTTGAGCGCCAGGCTGAGGCCCCAGGACACCAGGCTGATGATCAGCGCGCCGAGCAGCGCGGACCAGAAGCCCTCGACGTGGAAGTCCAGGCTCAGCTTGTCCGAGGCCCAGGAGGTCAGCCAGAGCATCAGGGCGTTGATCACGAAGGTGATCAACCCCAGGGTGAGGAAGAACAGCGGTAGCGAGAACAGCTTCACCAGCGGCTTGATCAGGAAGTTGATCACGCCGAAGACCAGCGCCACCGCGACCACGGTGAGCGTCTTGTGCTGCCAGTCGTCCCCCGAGAGCGTGATCCCGGTGACGATCCAGGCGGCGACCCAGATGGCCACCGCGTTGATGAGCGTTTTGATCACGAAATTCTTCATGTTGCGGATGGTGGCAGGCCCGGACGGCCGCGCGGAAGCTCCCCGCGCCGGTGTTGTTGAATGGGGCCGGACCGGGAGAGGAGCCGAGCCCCGATGAAGCTGTTCCGGCTGGACGAACTCGACGCCGAGCGCGCCGGGAGCGACGGCGCGTACCTGCGCTTCCTGAAGCAGCCGACGATGTCCGCAGGCCTGTACGCGCTCTCCCCCGGCGACACCGACCCGCAGACCCCGCACGCCCAGGACGAGATCTACCTGGTGGTCAGCGGCCGGGCCGAACTCACCGTCGGCCGGGAGACCGCCACGGTCGGGCGCGGCAGCGTGGTGTTCGTCCCCGCCGGGACCGAGCACCGTTTCCACCACATCACCGAGGAACTGCGGGTGCTGGTGGTCTTCTCCCCGCCGGAGGACTGACCGTCCGGCCGGAGGACCGACCGCAGCACCGCGCCGTTCCGGTAGGAGGACCACCCGTGAAGCTCACCGACGAACTGTGGACGGCCGCCGAGCCGACCTACCGCCGGATACTCGACCACCCCTTCCTGCTCGGCCTCGCCGACGGCACCCTCCCGCGCGCCGCGTTCCGCCACTTCGTCGTCCAGGACGCCCACTACCTGCGCGACTACGCCCGGGCGCTGGCCGTCTGCGCCGCCAAGGCCCCCGGCGACGACCAGGTGCTGGCCTTCGCCCACGACGCGGTCGGCGCGATCGCCGCCGAGCAGGACATGCACGGCGAGTTCATGGGCGCGCTGGGCGGACCGGACGTCGACGACGAACCGGTGCTGCCCACCACCCGGGCCTACACCAGCTACCTGCTGGCCACCGTCTACGGCGGCTCCTTCGCCGAGGCGCTCGGCGCCGTGCTGCCCTGCTACTGGATCTACGCCCGGGTCGGCGAGGAGCTGGCCCGCCGCTCCTCGCCCGAACCGCTCTACGCCAAGTGGATCGCCGCGTACGGCGACGAGGAGTTCCAGACCGTGGTGCGCCGCGTCCTGGACCTCACCGACCGGATCGGCGAGGAGCTCTCCGCGACCGAACGGCGGCGCGTGGTCAGGCACTTCACCACCACCTCGCGCTACGAGTGGATGTTCTGGGACGCCGCCTGGCGCGGCGAGACCTGGCCGGTCTGAGGGTTCTCCCCGGCGCGGAGTCAGGGAAGGATCTCCGGGTTCTCTCCGGGCCGCCGCCCCTCGATTTCGGATCTCCGCGCCGCCTACGATCGAAGTGTCGAGATCGAGGGAGCGGGAACGCAGCCGGAAACACCGGCACCGACCCCGAGGGGAGAAGGTACGGACATGGCCGAGCTCTGGAAGTCGCTGCCCTCGTGGGTGCGCAACATCGTGGTCCCGATCCTGCTGCTGGTGATCGCCTGGAAGGTCTTCTGGACCATCGTGGGCGTGGTGGCCGGCATCGTCGGCTTCGCCATCAACGTGCTGGTGCTGGTCGGCATCGCCGCGGCCGTGGTGATCCTGATCAAGAAGGCCGCCCGGAACTAGTCCGTCGGCCCACCGGCCGGGGGGATGATCAGCCGGTGGGGCGGCCAGCCGGTCAGCCGGTGAGGCGGGAGAGGTAGTCGTCGAGGTCCCGGCCCGGGGTGAAGCCCCGGGACCGGGACTTCCGCGTGTCCAGCACCACGCGGTGCGCGAGCTGGTCCAGCGCGTAGCGCGTCACCTGCGGGCGGCGGCCGACCGCGAGCGCCGCCAGCCGGGGCGGGACGTGCAGCAGCCGGGCCCGGCGGCCGTGGGCCGCGAGCACCCGGCGCAGCGCGGCGTCCCGCCGGTACGGGGCGCGGTCGGCGACGTTGTACGCCCCCGGCGGCCAGTCGGCGGCGGCCAGGCACGCCGCGGCGAGGTTCTCCACCGCGGTCAGGCTCAGCTCGACGTCCCCGCCCGGCAGCGGCAGCACCCCGTACCGGACGGCGGCCAGCAGCCGCGGCACCAGGTGCGGGTCCCCCGGCCCGTACACCGCTCGCGGGCGCAGCACGACGGCGCCGGCGGCGAGCGCCAGGGCGTCCGCGCGGGCCTTCGTCCGCCCGTACGCGTTCAGGTGGCCGGCGGCGGTCGGGTGCTCCTCGGTGACCAGGGACCGGTCGGGGCGGGGGTCGTAGACGCTGGCGCTGCTCACGAACACGAAGGGCGTCCCGGCGGCGGCCTCCAGCAGACGCCGGGTGGCCCGCACGTTGACGGCGTACTGGTCCCGTTCGGCGGGGGAGCCCGGGGGGTGGTCGCCGACGGCCGCCGCGCAGTGCACCACCAGGTCCGCCGCGCGCAGCTCGGGCGGGGCGGAGGTGTCCGCGGCGGCGTCCCAGCGGACGTGCGCGCCGTGCCGGGCCGGACGGCGGCCGAGGGCCAGCACCCGGTGGCCCCGGGCGGTGGCGAGCGCGGCGAGGTGCGCGCCGCAGAAGCCGGTGGCGCCGGTGAGGGCGAGGGTCAACGGGGGCACGGCGGTCCTTCGCGGATGGCGGGTGGCGGGTGGTCGTGGGGTTGACGGGTGGTCAGTCGCGCGGCGGGCCGATGACGCAGGTGCGGTAGGAGGGCAGGGCGCTGCCGGGGTGCGGGGTGGTGCGCAGGGCGCGGGGGCGGTGCGGGGCCAGGGTGCTCAGCAGGGTGGCGAGTTGGGCGCGGGCGAGGGCGGCGCCGGGGCAGGTGTGCGGGCCGAGGCCGAAGGGCGCCAGGGTGGCGTGCGGGTGGGTGGGGGTGTCGTGCTGGGCCTCGGCGGCGTGCCGGGCGACCAGCAGCAGGCGGTCGCCGCGGCGGACGCGGTGGCCGAGCACGGTGGCGTCGGCGGCCGCGGCGCGCGGGAGGACCGGGGACGCGGCGGTGCGGCGGAGCAGTTCGGCGGCCAGCGCCGGGGCGTCGTCGCGGGCCAGGTCCCAGAGCCGCTCGCGGGCGCACCAGGCGACGGCGCGCGGCAGGGCGGCGAGGGTGGTGTTGACCGCGGCGACGGCGAGCATCGCGTCGCGCGGGTCGGGCAGCAGCCCGCTCAGCCGGTCGGCGGCCGTGCGGGCCCGGCGGGCGCCGCCCGGGCGGGGCAGCAGGGCGGGCAGGTGCGCACGGGCGGTGGCGGCCGCGGCCCGCTCCGCGGCGAGCGCCAGCCGCACCGGCGGGGCGTCGCTGCCGGTGAGCGCCGCGGCGGTGGCGCCGGCCAGTTCGCGGACGGCGGGGACGAGGTCGACGGGCCGGTCGAGGCCGCCGAGGTGCCGGTCCAGGACCCGCTCCCAGACCGGGCGCAGCGCGGCCACCCCGGCCGGGCCCAGCAGGGCCGTCAACTCCCGCCGGGCGGTGCGGTGTTCGGCCCCCTGCTGGTCGAAGAGCAGGCTTCCGCCGGTGAGCCGGGCGGCGGTGCCGCCGGTGGTCCGTTCGGCCGTCCGGTCGAGCGGGACGCGGGTGAGGACCTCGCGGTAGGCGTCCGGGTGGTGGATCAGCACGGTGCGGCCGAGCCGGAGCACCGGCCGGTGCCGGGTCGCGGCGAGCAGCGCGAACAGCAGGGGGTGGCTGCGCAGGTAGACCGTGCGGTCGGCGCGCCGGGCGGCGGTCAACTGGCCCTCCGGGGTGGGGTGTCGGCGGTGCGGCGGGCGGCGGGCGGCGGGTGACGGTGCTGGTGTCGGCGGGGCGGGCGGGTCCGGCGGGGTCAGCGCGCCCGCCCGGCCGGGTGGTCGGCGAGGCGGCGGGCGCACTGGCGGGCGGCCGCGGCGCGGTCGGGTTTGCGGGAGCGGCCGGTCAGCGGGACGGGGCCGAGCAGCAGGGCGTCGGGGCGGGCGGTGCCCATCCGGGCGAGCGGGGCGTGCAGGTCGGCGCGCAGCCGCCGGGGGTCGGCACCGGGACGGGGCTGGACCAGGGCGACCAGGCGCTCGTCGCCGTCCGGGCCGGGAACACCCACCAGGACGGCGAGTTCGACGTCCGGCAGGTGCAGCGAGGGCTCGTACAGGCCCGGGTAGATGTTCTCGGCGCGGCGCAGCACCATGTCCTTGAGCCGACCGGCCAGCACGATCCGACCGGCCGGGTCGAGGCGGGCCCGGTCGCCGGTGCGCACCCACGGGTCCGGGTCCTCGCCGAGGTAGCGGTCGCGGGCGGCCGGGGCGGCGAGCAGCAGTTCGCCGTCCGCGCCGAGCCGGGTGCGGACGCCCGGCAGCGGGTGGCCGAGCAGGTCGCCCGGGCCGTCGTGGGCGCTCTTGTCGCGCTCCTCGACCGCCGCGGCCGGGAACAGCTCGGTGAGCGCGTACACCCCCCAGGCCTCGTCCGCTCCCGCCTCCTTGGCCCGGCGCAGCAGCGCGGCGTCGGCGGGCGCGGACCCGGTCCAGACCCGGCCGGTGAGCCTGGTCAGGGGGCGCAGCCGGGGCGGCGTCAGGTAGGTCTCGTCCGGGGCGAGCCGGTCGATCTGGCGTTGCAGCACGGCGGTGCGGCGGGCCGGCAGCGCGACGACCGCCCCCGCGGCCAGCGCCGGGACCAGCACGAACGTCGTCCCGCCGAGCACCGTCCGGCCCGGGCGGGGGCGCACCAGCGCGTCCACGGCCCGCATCCCGGCGGCGAGCGAGGCCCGCGAGTGCACCACCGCGCGCGGGGCGGACGTGGTGCCCGAGGTGAACACCACCACCGCGTCGCCGTCCCCCTCGTACGGGTCCGGGGCGGGCCCCGGGTGCCCGGCCAGCGACCGGGCGCACCACGGGTGCCGGGGGCCGACGGTCGCCACCGGGCCGAGCGCCCCCAGCGGCGGCAGCTCCAGCCGGGCGCGGCGGGCCAGCGGACGGGCCCACCCGGCGACGGCCTGCGCGGCCGAGTCGGCCAGGATCAGCGCGGGCGGGGCCAGCGCCAGCCGCGCCCGCAGCACCTCCGGCCCGGCGCCCGGGTCCAGCACCGCGCTGCGCAGGCCCAGCCGGTGCGCGGCCAGCAGCACGGCGAGCGCCCGCGGCCCCGGGCGCACCGCCACCCCCAGGGTGTCCCCCGGCCGCAGGCCGTGCCCGTGGTGCAGCGCCGCGGCGTACCCGTCCGCGAGCGCGGCCAGCTCCGCGCACCGGGCGAGCACCCGGGGGCTGCCGCGGCGGGTGCTGGTGAGCAGCGCCGGGCGCGAGGCGCCTTCGCGCAGGGTGCGGGCGAGCTGGTCGAGCACGGGGGCTCCTCTTCGCGGGCGGGCGGGCGGGTGCACGGGCGGACGGGGAACGGACGGGAGGGGGAGGGACGGGAGGTCCGCGTCAGGGGCCCGGGAACGGCGGGCTCACGGCTGCCGGCGGGCTTCGGCGTGCGGCGCGGCTCGGACCCGCCGGTCCCCGGGCCCCGACGCGGACCTCGCCGTCTCACCGCACCTCGCCGTCTCACCGCACCTCGCCGTCTCACCGGACGTCGACGTCGCGGTGGCCGGCGCCGCGTTCGAGGTACCAGCGGGCGGTGCCGCGCAGGCCGTAGGCGCGGATGCGGCGGGTGGAGTTCTGGACGACCATGTCGGGGCGGCGGACGATCGCGGTGCTGTGGCGGCGAATCCGGTTGATGAAGGCGCGGTCGGTGGGGGAGGGGCGGCGGGGCATGCCGCCGGTGGCGAGGTAGAGGTCGGCGGTGATGGCCATGTTGTTGCCGGCGTGCATGCGGTAGGGCGTGCGGTAGCCGTGGCGGCGGCGGTGGGCGGGGCGAATCCGGCCGAAGAGGGCCCCGAGGGCGACCAGGGCGCGGAAGACGGCCCGTCCGAGCGGGCCGTGTTCGTCGCGGCGGGCGGTGACGCGTCCGCAGACCAGCCCGCCGGAGGCCCGCATCCCGGCGCGGGCGGCGCCGGCCCAGCCGGGTTCGGGCAGGCAGTCGGCGTCGGTGCGGGCGAGCAGGGTCGCGCCGTGGTCGATGGCGTGGCGGAAGCCGGTGTCGACGGCGCAGCCGACGCCCTTCTCCGGTTCGACGAGCAGGTGGACGGGGAAGGGCGCGGTGCGGGCGAAGGCCAGCACCTGTTCGCCGGTGGTGTCGGTGGAGCCGTTGTCGACGACCAGCAGGGTGAAGTCGCGGTCGTGCTGGGCGGCGAGGGCACGCAGGGCGCCGTCGATCCGGGCGGCCTCCTGGTAGGCGGGGACGATCACCCACAGCTCGGTCACGACTTCTCCCAGACCATCGTCATCAGGCTGACGCCGCCGCCCAGGCCGACCATCAGCACCCGGTCCCCGGTCTCCAACTCGGGCATGATGCGGTCGAGTTGGACGCCTATCGTGGCGGAGGCCAGGTTGCCGAGTTCGGGGACGGTGACGACCAGCCGGTCGGCGGGCACGCCGGTGAGCTCCACGAAGCGCTCCAGGTAGGGCAGGGTGACCTGGTGGACCAGGACCCGGGCGTAGGCGTCCCAGCCGAAGCCGGTGCGGGCGGCGACCCGGGTGAGGATGTCGGCGCCGATCCGCTCGAAGACGCCGCGCAACTCCTTGCCGCCGCCGCGGAAGTAGCTCCACTCGTCGCCGCGCGGGTGGCGCGAGCCGCCGCCGGGGATGCCGCCGACCTGCCAGTGCTCGGAGGCGGTCTGGGTCTCCACGTCGAGGATGCCGCCGCGCTCGACGCGCTCCACCAGGACGGCGGCGCCGCCGTCGCCGAAGGTGTACCCGGCGAAGCCGTCGCGGAACTCGGCGAGTCCGGAGGGGTCGCGGCGCATCGCCCGGCTGGGGGTCTCGCCGGTGACCACCAGGGCGCGCCGGGCGCGGCCGGCCAGGATCATCGCCCGGGCGGTGTCGATGCCGTTGAGGAAGCTGTTGCAGGCGTTGGAGACGTCCAGCGCGTGGGCGCGGGAGCCGAGTTCGGCCTGGACGAGGTGGGCGGTGGCGGGTTCGCAGACGTCCCGGGAGGCGGAGGCGAACAGCAGCAGGTCGAGGTCGGCGGGTTCCTGGCCGCGGGCGGCCAGGGCCCGGCGGGCCGCGCCGAGGGCGAGCGTGGAGGGGTGCTCGTCGGGCCCGGCGAAGCGGCGGGTGCGGATGCCGGTGGCCTTCTCGAACATGCCGTCAGGCAGCGGGAGGCGGGCGCCGGCCGCCACCTCGTCCTGCAACTGCCGTGAGGTCACGGTCCGTTGCGGGAGGTGGGAGCCGACGGCGGTGATTCCGACGCGGGGCAGCAGGTCCATGCTCCGATGCTGGCGCGGCGCGGTGGCCGGGGCGTGAGTACGGGTACTCAGCTGCTGCCCGGGATTGCGGAGACGATGCGGCCCGTACGGCGGTGGTGCCGCCGTACGGGCCGGGTGGCGCGGGTGCGCCGTGGCACGTCGTGGTGCCGGTGGTGCTCCGGTGGTGCGGGTCAGTCGCCGCTGCCGGACTGGACCGGGATGACCTGGGTGGCCGGGGCGCGGTCCGCCGGTGCCGCCGGGTCGGCCGGGTGCGCCGAGGTTTCGGCAGTGGCCGCCGGGGTCATCGTGGTGAGCAGCTGGCGGGCCAGGCCGAGACCGGTGCCGCCCATGGTGAGCGCCTTGGCGAACATCTCGGACATGCCCTCGGCGCCGTTCAGCAGCACCATGTGCTCGACGTTGCCGAAGGCGTCCGCGCCGGCCCGGACGATGGCGGGCCAGTTCTCGGCGAGCTGCTGGGCGACGACCGCCTCCTGGTTCTCGGCGAGGGCCGCGGCGCGGGCCTTGATGCCCTCGGCCTCGGCCAGGCCCTGGGCCCGGGTCGCCTCCGCCTCGGCGAGGCCCTTGGCCCGGGCGGCCTCCGCCTCGGCCAGGCCCTTCGCGGCCTCGGCGGCGGCCTGGGCCTCACCGGTGGCGCGGGTGGCCTCGGCGGCGGCCAGGCCGCGGGCCCGGGTGGCCTCCGCCTCGGCGGCGGCGGCGACCTTGACCCGGTTGGCCTCGGCCGCGGTCTTCAGGTCGGTCTCCCGGGAGAGCGCCTCGGCGGCCGAGATCCGGGCGTCGCGGTCGGCCTCGGCCTTGGTGCGGGTCTCGTACGCGCGGGCGTCGGCGGGCTTGCGGACGTCCGCCTGGAGCTGCTGCTCCTTGCGGTGCGCCTCCAGCTCGGCGACCTTGGTCTCCTGGACCACGACCTCCTGCCGGGCGGCGGCCTGGGCGAGCGGCCCGGCCTGGAGCGCGCGGGCCGCGGCGGTGTCCATCTCGGCCTGGTAACCGGCCTGCTGGATACCGGAGTTGCGCGTCGCCTCGGCCTTGCGGGCGAACGCCTCCTGCTCGGCCTCGGTGGCCCGGCGGTCGGCCTCGGCGGCCGCGATCCGGGCGTCGCGCTGGACGGCGGCGGCGTGCGGGGCGGCCAGGTTGGTGATGTAGCCGGTCGGGTCCAGGATCTCCTGGATCTGCAGCGAGTCGATGATCAGGCCGAGCTTCTCCATCTCGATGCCCGACGCGGAGCGGGTCTCCCCGGTGAGCCGCTCGCGGTCCCGGATCATGTCCTCGACGGTCAGGCCGCCGACGATGGAGCGCAGGTGGCCGGCGAACACGTTGTGCACCCGCTGGCCCATCATCTTCTGCTGGTCCAGGAAGCGGCGGGCGGCGTTGGCGATGGACACCGGGTCGTCGCCGACCTTGAAGATGACCACGCCCTTGACGTGCACCGGAATGCCCTGCGAGGTCACGCACTCGACGTCCAGCGCGGCCTCGTTGAGGTCCAGCGACAGCCGCCGGACCACCTGGACGCCGGGCAGCACGAAGGTGCCCCGTCCGGTGACCACGCGGAAGCCGAGGCCCTCGCCGTGCTTGGAACCCGAGATGACCAGCGCCTCGTTCGGTTCGGCGACCCGCCACATCATTTTGAAGAGCACGACCAGGACCAGCAGCCCTGCGACAACGGCTCCGACGATGCCGATCAGCATCGCGATCTCCCCCTTCGTGGCACACCGGTCCGTGGCTGCGCTGGGTGGTGCAGTTGTGGGCGCGGAACCCGGTGGCAGCCGCATTCTCCGCCTGCCGTGATCGCGGGGGAAGGGGCCGCGCCAGCGGGAGCGCCCACTGTCTCGAAACCGTTGCGCGGGGTTTGCCCGGGCTTGGTGAGGCGCCGTCAGTAGGGCTCGACGTACACCGTGCGCGGTGGCTGGTAATCGACCACGACCACCATGGTGCCCGGCTCCAGCGGCTCGCCCGGCACCGCCCGGTACGCCAGGAACGCCTCGCTGCCCTGGCGTTCGGGAACGCGCACCATCACCTCGCCCACCAGGCCCGCGCCGATCCGTCCCGTCACCCGCCCCACCAGTCCGATCACCCCGGCGATTCTTCCACCCCGCGAGCGGCCCGGACAGGCCGGTGACCGGAGGCGCCCTGGACCCTCCGCGTCCGGTGCCCTACGGTGAGCAGCGAACGCGGGCGGCGAACGCCCGCGCGGAACGGGAGCTCGGAGCACCGGGCTGAGAGGGCGCTGACGGTACGCGGGCCCGCGTACCACCTGCTGCGCCGACCGCAGGAACCTGACCGGGTAATGCCGGCGTAGGGAGTGGAAGGTCGCATGACCACCTTGAGCGAGCACACGTCCGTCCAGCAGCCGGCCGCCACCGGGTACCCGACCCCGGCCTGGCGCAAGGCGTACCACCAGGGCAGCCGACCCGACCTGCGGGTCCCCTACCGCGAGGTCCACCTCACCGACGGGCGCACCGTCCCGCTGTACGACACCTCCGGGCCGTACACCGACCCGTCCCACCCCACCGACGTCCGGCGCGGGCTGCCCGCGCTGCGCGACGCCTGGGTCCGCCAGCGCGGCGACGTCGAGGAGTACGAGGGCCGCGAGGCCCGGCCCGAGGACGACGGGATCAGGCATACCGCCCCGCGCGGCGGCGACCTGCGCAACCTGGACGCCGTCTTCCCCGGCCGCCCGCGCCGCCCGCTGCGCGCCCGCGACGGCGTCGCCGTCACCCAACTCGCCTACGCCAAGAGCGGGTTGATCACCCCCGAGATGGAGTTCGTGGCGATCCGGGAGGGCCTGGAGCCGGAGTACGTCCGCGAGCGGGTGGCCGGCGGACGGGCCGTCATCCCGGTCAACGTGAACCACCCCGAGGTCGAACCGGCGATCATCGGCACCGACTTCCTGGTGAAGATCAACGCCAACATCGGCAACTCGGCGGTCACCTCCTCCATCGAGGAGGAGGTCGAGAAGATGACCTGGGCCACCCGCTGGGGCGCCGACACCGTCATGGACCTCTCCACCGGCCGCAACATCCACACCACCCGCGAGTGGATCCTGCGCAACTCCCCCGTCCCGATCGGCACCGTCCCGCTCTACCAGGCGCTGGAGAAGGTCGACGGCCGGGCCGAGGACCTCAGCTGGGAGGTCTACCGCGACACCGTGCTGGAGCAGTGCGAACAGGGCGTCGACTACATGACCGTGCACGCCGGCGTGCTGCTGCGGTACGTCCCGCTCACCGCCCGCCGCAAGACCGGCATCGTCTCGCGCGGCGGCTCGATCATGGCCGCCTGGTGCCTCGCGCACCACCGGGAGAACTTCCTCTACACCCACTTCGAAGAACTCTGCGACCTGCTGCGCGCCTACGACGTCACCTTCTCGCTCGGCGACGGCCTGCGCCCCGGCTCGATCGCCGACGCCAACGACGAGGCCCAGTTCGCCGAACTCACCACCCTCGGCGAACTCGGCCGGATCGCCCGGGCCAAGGACGTCCAGGTGATGATCGAGGGCCCCGGGCACGTCCCGATGCACAAGATCCGCGAGAACATGGACCTCCAGAAGGAGATCTGCGACGAGGCCCCGTTCTACACCCTCGGCCCGCTGACCACCGACGTCGCCCCCGGCTACGACCACATCACCTCCGGCATCGGCGCCGCGATGATCGCCTGGTGGGGCACCGCGATGCTCTGCTACGTCACCCCCAAGGAACACCTCGGCCTCCCCGACCGCGACGACGTCAAGACCGGCGTCATCACCTACAAGATCGCCGCCCACGCCGCCGACCTCGCCAAGGGCCACCCCGGCGCCCAGCTCTGGGACGACGCCCTCTCCGACGCCCGCTTCGAGTTCCGCTGGGAGGACCAGTTCAACCTGGCCCTCGACCCGGAGACCGCCCGCGCCTTCCACGACGAGACCCTCCCCGCCGAACCCGCCAAGACCGCGCACTTCTGCTCCATGTGCGGTCCCAAGTTCTGCTCGATGAAGATCAGCAAAAGCATCAACGAGAAGTTCGGCAACGGCGCCGCCTCGCCCGAGTACGACGAGGCCGCTGCTGAGGGCATGAAGGCCATGTCCGAGGAGTTCAAGGCCCAGGGCAACAAGGTCTACCTGCCGATGGCGGACTGACCGCATGCACTGCACTCGATGGGGCCAGGAGCACCGTTCAGCTCCTGGCCCCACCGAGCTGCGTCACCCGCTCTGAGACCTGCAGAGGGCTTCCCGGAACGGGCCGGCTCGCCACGACGATCCAAAGACCTCAACCGCCGAAGAGGTGGTAACCAGCCGTCTCTTGCTTTCTGTTCGTCATCTCGCGGATGCCCGTGTCGGCTGCGTCGAGCAGCCTGGCGATACCCACCATCACGTTGTGGAAGTGACGGATGTGGATGCGGGAGATGCCATCAAGGGTGGGGTCACCGCTGTTGCGGACCGGATAGCGGAAGTGCTCGGAACTCGGGTCCATGCCGTGCAACTGGAGGAGCACACGCTCCGTGTTGTCCAGCTCCGCTTGGCCGTCGCCAGGGAACGAACGCTCCAAAAGTGGCCGTGCCCGACGCCACAAGACCTCGATGCTGTGGCTCCGCATCAGCTCGTGCGGCTCATCGAGGTAGACGCTCGCCAGCTCGATCAACGCCTTGAGATGAAGCTCGACGTAGTGGCGCCAACACATCAAGAACGGGTAGATCAGCGTGTCCTGGTTCCGCCCGCTGGACACGACCTGGTCTGCAATGACCTCAGCGGCGTTCGCGTAGCCGCGAAGGTAGCCGAGCCAGCGGTTCCGGGGGAAGTCGAGACAGGCAACCGCTTCCCAGTCGGGCTCCTCGCGCAGGAGGTCAGCCTCTGCGTGAGGCCATGCAGGCGGATCCACAAAGCTCATCATCTCGTCGGATGCGTCCATGCGTGCGAGTCTCCTCGGGCTCCCCGAACGGTGCACCCGATTTCACAGTCAAGCTGCTACGGAAAAGCAGTGCCTGGGAGCAAGATTCACGCCCGAGTCGGCGCTTCGCAGGACACCGGCAGCGGAGCGGGTATTCGTCAGGGTGACGCGAATTTGATCGATCCCGTCGGCCCGGTGACCTGGGTCTGAGATGCTGATGGTCCGTCGAGAGGGGCCGCAGCGATGCAGTGGAAGATCCACGGGGAACGTCCGATCTACGAGAACCCTTGGGTGAACGTGTGGTTGGTCGACGTTGAGCAGCCGGACGGGAACCGCTGGGAGCACCACGTACTCAAGCTGCGGCACCTGGCGGTCGCCGCGGTGGTGAACGACCGGAAGCAGGTGCTGATGATGTGGCGGCACCGGTTCATCACCGACTCGTGGGCCTGGGAACTGCCCATGGGGCTGATCGAGGCGGACGAGACCCCGGAGGAAGCTGCGGCGCGTGAGGTGCTGGAGGAGACCGGCTGGACGGTTGACGAGGTCAAGCCGCTGATCTACGCCCAGCCGGCCAACGGCATCACCGACTCGGAGCACTTCGTGTTCCGAGCCAACGCGATCGAGTACGCCGGGCCGCCGAGCGAGCGCAACGAGTCGGACCGGATCGAGTGGATTCCGCTGTCCGAGCTGCGCGGCATGATCGACCGGCGCGAGATCGTCAGCAGCGGTTCGCTGGTCGGCTTGCTGTACCTGCTCCTTGACGAGGCCGGACTGTAGTCAGGAAGTCAGCTCCCGGATGCGGGCCGACAACTCGGCCGCCGACCGCACGGAGCGGTAGGGCGTCAACGACTGGCGGAACTCCTGTAGGTGGGCGAGCACTCGCGGAGATGCCACCTCGAACGCGAGGGTAAGGGATTCCCCGGCGGTGGTGCACGCTAATTCGACCTGTTTGCGCTGGAGTTGGGTGCGTGCCAGCCAGAAGGAGTGAAAGGCTCGGCCGCGCAGGTTGGCGGACGGCTCGCTCCGTAGGGCTTCCTCGATGAGGGGTTCGGCTGCTGCCGCGTCGCCGAGTTGGCCCAGCGCGATGCCGGCGTCGACGGTGAGCTTCGTCCGGTCGAAGTACTGGACCCATACGGGGTCGTCGTCGGTCTGGTCGATGCGGTCGAAGTGCCAGCGTGCGTCATCGATCGCTCGGTGGGTGGCCTCCTGGTCATGCGCGCTGGCGTGGCCGAAGGCTTCCCGCATGGCCAGCATCGCCATCAGCCTTGGGGTACCGCCGTCGAGCCGCGCGCTGTCCTGCGCGGCTCTGGCCAGGGTGATCGCTTCGCTCGCCTTGTCCTCGTAGGTGGCTTGGAGACTGAGGCAGGAGAGCACGTTGGCGATGAACGGACGGTCTTCGATCACTCGTGCCAGACGCAGAGCTTCGGCGAAGTAGCTCCGAGCGGTGCTGTACTGCCGAGCGTCGAAGTAGGTCCAGCCGGTGAGGCGTGCGAGTTCGGCCGCGACGCCGTGCAGGCTGCGCCGGTAGTGGGGATCGGCCGTATCGCGCAGGATGCCCAGTACGTAGCGGAGTTGGCCCATGACGGCGGGGCGTAGGGCTTCGCCGCCGTGCTCGTCGTCGCGTCGCCAGTAGTCCTCGATGGATGCCTGCAGGGAGCGGAGCACCGTCGGCGTGACCCTGGTACTGGCAGCTAGGGCGAGGATGTCGTCCAGTTCGGGGCTCGGTAGCGCGGTGCCCGTGAACGGAGCCGCCGGCCGACCGGACAGGGCTGCCACCGGACGGACCTCGGCCTTCGCGTGCTCCCAAGCTTGCGGAGCAAGGCCGACCATGTGGCCCGGGATGCGGAGGCCGTCCGCGATCCTCTCGATGACGGTCATGTTGGTGATCTCCCGGCGGCCTGCCATGACCTCACCGACACGACTGGGCGTCAACTCGCAGGCCCGCGCGATCCGGGACGCGTGATAGCCGCCTTTGGCCTTGGCCAACCGGAAGATCGTGGTGAAGTCGCGTTCCGCGCACGCCGTAACCATCTCGGGATCGGCAAGCAGACGGCTCGGCAGCCCGGATGACAGCCTGGATTCAGTCATGTCCGGTACCCCCGGCACCCGCGAAGATGATCACTCGGTGTCACTTGGCATAACTGACCGCGAGTTTACCCATGATGGGTAATCACCCTGCCCTTATTTCGAAACTGCCGGCCCGGCAATCCTGAGAGTCCTCCGGGGCAAGCCCGGGGAACAGAACGAGACGGAGGGCGGTCCGTGCTGATGAGCTCGGTCATCACTGCCGCGCTGCCGACGCCGCAGACGTGGGAGGTCGAGCCCGAGTTGGCCGTTGTCCCGTCAACGCGCCGACCAATCAGGGGGATTGCGGAACAGTGGCGGGTACCGCTGTCCGCTGACGCGCTACAGGATGTTGAACTGTGCGCCAGCGAGGTGCTTACCAATGCTGTCGAGCACACCAGCGCCCGCTTCCGCATCACCGTCCGCTGGACCGGTGAGCGCCTGCGCGTAGAGGTCGCGGACAGCAGCTTCCGTCCGCCCGATCCCGACGCCGCCACTGACAGGACCACGGGCGGACGTGGTCTGGCCTTGGTCGAGGGGCTCGCGCATTCGTGGGGCTGGTACCCCGAGGGCTCCGGCAAGGTCGTGTGGTTCGAGTGCGCGGCTGACCAACTGGTGACGGGGCACGCGCGACTCAGGGTGCTCGTCCACGCCGCGCAGGTTCGAACGGACCTGGTCGAGCGGACCGTCTGAGCACCATCAACCTCCAGCTGCCTGTGCTGAGCCCGGTCGGGTGGACCGGCGGCGTCGGCCGGGTCATCCCCCTTCGGCCGGCGCCGTCCACGGCTCCAACCCCAAGTGCCCAAGGCACACGGGTGATTCACCTCAGATATTCCACCCGGACCCGGGTGGGAACCCGAGAAGGAAGGAGCACCACATGGAAGAGAGCAGGAAGGCGCTACCGGAGAGGAGCGGGCTGCTGGTCGCGGTCGAGGGGTTGACCGCTGTCCAGGACCGCTACGACAGCCTCCGCTCCGACAACGCCGGATCCTCCGGCGACGCGCCGTGGCCCGGCGGTGACGGCAACCTGACCGACGTCGAGTAGGACCCGGTCACTCCCGGGGCGGGAGCCCTGCACCGTGCGGGCTCCCGCCCTCTCATCCAGCACACTCCTATGGAGGTAGCAGTGGAACACCGCCTGGTCACCGCCATCGAGACGGCGCTGAGCTGGAACAGCTCCGAGCCGATCGGCACCGGCTTCGCG
Organism: Kitasatospora fiedleri; assembly: GCF_948472415.1. Taxonomy (NCBI): domain Bacteria; kingdom Bacillati; phylum Actinomycetota; class Actinomycetes; order Kitasatosporales; family Streptomycetaceae; genus Kitasatospora; species Kitasatospora fiedleri. Next base: position 4,004,399 of record NZ_OX419519.1, read on the forward strand.
CTCGGCCGGATCGAGGACGACTCGCTCCTGTCGCGCATCCTCACCCCGAACAAGCTGCTCGACATCGCCATGCGACGCAGCCTCGACCGGCCGCAGTTCAGGGCCTTCCAGAAGGGCGAGGAAGTCCACCCGGCCGTGTACTTCACCGACACCGTCAGCCCGCGCGGCCAGTCCGTCCCGATGACCAACATGCACCGCCTCGGCGACCTGCTCCGCGACGGCGCGACGCTCATCATGGACCAGGTCAACGTCTTCGACCCCACCATGGAGGCCACCTGTCGCGCCTTGCAGTGGTGGGCTCACGAGCGTGTGCAGGTGAACGCCTACCTCACCACCAACGACTCCTCCGGGTTCCCGCTGCACTGGGACGACCACGACGTGATCATCGTCCAGCTCTCGGGCGAGAAGGACTGGGAGGTCCGCGACACCTCACGCACCGCGCCGATGTATCGGGACGCCGATCCCAACAACACCCCGAGCGACATCGTGATCTTCAATGGCACGCTCCAGGCCGGCGACGTCATGCACATCCCGCGCGGCCACTGGCACCAGGCCACCCGCACCGGAAGCGGCACCGGCCACAGCCTCCACGCCACGTTCGGCATCACCAAGCGCACCGGTGCCTCCTGGATGGCCTGGCTGGCTGACTGGTGCCGCGAGCAGGAGATCTTCCGACACGACCTCGACCGCGCGGGCTCCGGTAGCGGCGCGCTGATGGAAGCCGCCACCCGCCTCGTCGGCCGGCGCGGCCCGGAAGACTTCCTCACCGCCTACGAGCAGCAGGCCACTCCCGGGCGCCACGTGCCCTTCCTCGGGATCTTCGGCCCGCTCGACACCGTCGTGTGCACCACCCACTTCCCGCCCTGGATCACGGAACGCGGGAACGCCGTGCAGGTCACGGCGGCCGGGAAGAAGCTCACCTTCGCTGTCAAGGCTCTGCCCGCCCTGCGGTTGCTGCTCAGCGGCCGACCGGTCCCGCTCGCACAGGCCGCGGCGACTGCCGGGGACGAGATCCACGAGCTTGCCGAGATCCTGATCAAGGAGGAGCTGTGCGCCCCGCTGACCGACGAACTGTCCTCGGGCTACACCGGTCTCGTCACCGACGCGATCTTCTGACCGGCGCCCTGGACCTCGGCATCACCGCACTCGACACCGCCTCGAACTACCTCGGCCACCGCTCCCACCGCGCCCTCGCGGCGGTCGCCGGTGACCTGCTTCCGAAGTTCTCGATCTCCACGAAGGTCGGCTACTTCGAGGACGGGCACAGCCTCGACCCGGTGCGGTTACGGGGCGCTGTCGAGCGGGCTGTGACGGAACTGGGCCGGGAGCCGGACACAGTCCTCCTTCATAACCCCGAGCACTCCGCTCCGAACACCGAGACACTGATGCGTGCTTGCTCGCTCCTGGCCGAGGCGGCAGCCGATGGGCGGTGCGGGGCCTGGGGGCTCTCCACCTGGGACCCGCGACCGCTGATAGGTCTCGACCTGCCCCGGCCGGACGTCCTCATGGTCCGCTCCGGTCTCCTGGTCAGTAGCGGCGTCCTCGACGCGGCCGAGGCTCTGGTGACCGGTTGGCGGCCAACAGCCGTGTGGGGCATGAGCCCCTTCGGCGGCAGTGCTACTGCACGCATCTGGGAGAAGATCGACCCGAGGGTGTTCCTGCGGGCACCGGACGCCACACCGATTCAGGCGGCGCTCCGAGTCGCCTTCGCCCTCCCGAAGGTGGCGGCGGTGGCTGTCGGCACCGACGACGCGGAGCACCTGCGAGAGCTGGTCGGCGCCACCACCTACGAGATCAACACTGATGTTGTCCGGGAGTACCGACGCCTTCTGCGTCAGGCCGCCTGAAGCTCCCTCACCATGTGCTCCGCCACCGTGCGGGCACCCTCACGGCGCGGGTCCTCGGGATGAGAGTCCGGCCCGAGGATCTTCGCCGCGACGAACAACGTCATCAGCTTGCCGTCCCGGCTGGCGAAGTCGTCGCTTCGCTCGGCACGGACGCGGTCGGCCAGCGCCGGGACCGCAAGCGAGGCAGCCCACAGCGTTGACGCGTCCAAGCCACGGGGGGCCATTCCCCAGTCCTCCCAGTCGAAGACGCAGAACTCCGGCGCCGTCACGTTCGCCCAGTTCAGATCGGCGTGCGCAGGACGCCACTCGCTCACCCGAGTGTCGACATCCGGGAAGACCTGACGAATAGTCTGGTCCACCAGGTTCTGAGTGATCGTCTCGGTGTCCGGCGTCGCGATCCGGTTCGTGTGCTGGCCGGCGAGGGCATCGAGTGAGGCGTTGAGCCCCGCCCACCAGGCGGGGGAAAGTTCGGGTGCCTCGGCCATAACAGCGGACCCCACCGGAGCGGAGGGCAGCCACTCGGTCTCATCGGCCCGCCACATCACCGGCTCGACCTCGTCCCGCCAGGCGACGCCGGTCAACCACGCGGGCTTCGCGATCCCGCTCAACGCCTCGGCCGACGGGGTGCCGTCCCCGCCCTGGACACCGATCCGGTCCAGCCCCCGTCGCTCGATGCGAACCCACGTGCCACGATCTGTGCCTGCCCCCACGGACCTGCGCTTGCGGACTACCGTGGCCCGGTCGAGCCGCGCCGCCAACGCTGCTTCAACACGCTCCAGCACCTCATCCACCGATACCCGGCGCAGATCCGTCATGGGGCGACGGTACCGATTCTCAGCAGAGTCGGGAGTCGCTTGACGGGTTCCGTTCGCCCCGGAGAATCGGGCAGCGGGGAGCCTGGACGCACGGCGGTCAGCCATCGGCCTTGACCTGTGCGCTTCGGCCTGGCGTCTGGCTGGGGTCCTTACCGGCCCTGGTATGCCGCTTGTTCGTTCCTTGCGCCGCCAGCGGGGCTGTCCATAGCGGGGCGCGAGACAGGAGCGGCGGGCGGCAGCGCGGCGGCGCGCGGTCCGCCTCTGGCGGTCCGCCCTTGACCGGTCCGCCCTTGACCGGCGCGGTGCTCCGGCCGGTGCCGGTGTCGGTCGTGCCTGGTCTACTTCCGGCTGACGGACGACCGTGTGGGGAGGAGACCCGTGGGCGTGCTGACCGACTACTTCCGCGCGGCCGATGCGGCTTCGGTCGTGCGAGCGCTGGAGTGCGCCGACGATCGCCTGCTCGTCGGCGGCGGGGACCCGCACTTCGACGGGGTCGAGGCCAAGCGCCTGGATCCGGACCTCGTGCTGGGGGAGCTGATCGCCGCCGTCCGCCGAGTCCCCTGGAAGGCCGGCCTGGTGGCCGATCGGCCGGTCTGGCCGACCACTCCGGCGCCCGGACCGGGCGGCCCGCAGGGCGAGGACGACCCCTGGGCCACGGGCCCGTGGGTGGTGGAACTCGACACCGCGGTCCGGGACACCCTGGCAGGAGTGAGTGACGCGGACGTGCCGGCGATCGTCGCCAGGTGGGTGCGGGCGGAGGAGCTCCACCCGGCCGACGCCGACGACATGCAGCCGCTGGCCGAGGAGTTGATCCGGCTCGCCAGGCGCGCCCGCGCGGCCGACGAGCAGCTCTACTGCTGGATCTGCCTGTAGGCGCCGGGAGGGTCGCGCTCCGCTCCGGCCACTGCTCGAAGCCGATGCGCAGGCCGGCGGCGGAGCCGGCGGTGCGGCGCGGACGCTTCATGGGGCTGGTTGTGGCAGCTGGGTCGTGCGTGCGGGACGAATCGGCTTGTACGGCAAGGGTGTTCGGTGCGAAGTGGCTGTCGCGGGTCGGGGGCGGCCGAGGGGGCGGCAGCCGTCGTGCCGGTCGTGCCCCCGGACGGTACCGATCGGTGCCGCTGTGCGCCGACCACCCACTAGCCTGGGCGACATGGCCACCCGTGCGCGCGCCCGTCTGCTCGACACCGCCGAGGCGCTGTTCTACGCCGAGGGCGTCCGGGCGGTCGGGGTGGAGCGGATTCTTGCCGAGTCCGGCGTCGGCCGGGCCTCTTTCTACCGGCACTTCGCGGGGAAGGACGAACTGGTCGTCGCCGTCCTCGCCCGCCGCGACCGTGACTGGCGCGCGTGGCTGGCGGCCCGGGTCGCCGAGCTCGGGGGTCGGCCGCTCGACGTGTTCGACGCCCTGGCGGAGCGTTTCGCCCGGGCCGACTTCCGCGGGTGCGCCTTCATCAACGCCGTGGTCGAGAGCGCCGATCCGGGCAGTGCCGCCCACCGGGTCGCCGTCGCGCACAAGGAGCAGGTCATCGGGTACGTCGCCGGGCTGCTCGGCGACGAGGGGTACCGGCCGGACGGGGTCGTCGGCCTGGCCCGGCGGCTGGTCCTGCTGATGGACGGCGCGACCGTCACCGCCCTGCGCGAGGGCACCCCCGCCCCCGCCGCCGAGGCCCGGGAGATCGCCGCCGCCCTGCTGACCGCCGCCGCGTCCGGCGGTGCCGCACCGACCACCGCCGCACCGGCCGCCACCGCCGCACCGACCGCCACCGCCGCACCGGCCACCGCCGCCGCACCAGCCGCCGTCGGGCTGGAAGATCCGTGCGCGGCACCCGCCGCTCGCGGGTGATCCGTGCGTCCTGGCCGGTCGGAGGCCCGCCGGGGCGAGGATGCGGGAGAACCGCCCGCTCCCCGTCCACCCAGGAGGCGTCCCCATGCCGGCCGACGTTCACCCCCCGCTCGACGAGCTGCGCCGCGCCGCCGCCGCGCTCCGCCCCGAACTCGTCGACCTGCGGCGCGCCCTGCACCGCGACCCCGAGATCGGACTCCACCTGCCCCGCACCCGGGCCCGGGTCCTCGCCGCCCTCGACGGCCTCCCGCTGGAGATCACCCTCGGCGAGCGGCTCTCCTCCGTCACCGCCGTCCTGCGCGGCGCCCGCCCCGGCCCGGCCGTGCTGCTGCGCGCCGACCTCGACGGCCTGCCGGTGCAGGAGAACACCGGCCTGCCGTACGCCTCGGAGAACCCCGGCGCGATGCACGCCTGCGGCCACGACCTGCACACCGCCGCGCTGATCGGCGCGGCGAGACTGCTCGCCGCCCGCCGCGAACAGCTGGCCGGCAGCGTGGTGTTCATGTTCCAGCCCGGCGAGGAGGGCGGTGGCGGCGCGGCCCTGATGGTCGAGGACGGCGTCCTGGACGCGGCCGGTGAGCGGGTCGTCGCCGCGTACGCCCTGCACGTGGGCGCCGCGCTGCTGCCGGCCGGCTACGTGGCCGGGCGGCCCGGCCCGATCATGGCCGCCTCCGACACCCTGCGGGTGGTGGTCCGCGGTCGCGGCGGCCACGGCTCCAGCCCGCACCTGGCCACCGACCCGGTGCCCGCCGCGTGCGAGGCCGTCCTGGCCCTGCAGACCATGGTCACCCGCCGTTTCGACGCCTTCGATCCGGTCGTGCTGACCGTCGGCACCTTCCACGCGGGCACCGCGGAGAACGTCATCCCCGACGAGGCCGCCTTCGGCGCGACCGTCCGCTCCTTCTCCACCGCAGCCCGCGAGCTGGTGCTCGCCGAGGCCGTCCGGGTGGTCCGCGGCATCGGCGAGGCGCACGGCTGCCAGGTCGACGCGGTGGTCGAGCACGGCTACCCGGTGACGGCCAACGACCCGGCGGAAGCCGCGTACGCGGAGCGGACCGTCCGTCAACTTCTGGGTGAGCAGAGCTACTTCGAGATGCCGCGCCCGCTGGCCGGCTCCGAGGACTTCGGCGTCCTGGCCGAGCACGTCCCCGCCGCGTACGTCATGGTCGGCGCCTGCCCCGCGGACGCCGACCCGCTCACCGCCCCCTACAACCACTCCGCCGAGGCCCGCTTCGACGACGGCGTCCTGGGCGACGCGGCGGCCCTGCTGGCGGCGCTGGCGCTCGGCAGGACGCGGTGAGTCGGCAGGACGCGGTGAGACCGCCGATGGCGCCGCCCGGTCAGGGCTCGATCGGGACGTAGTCCGTCCGGCGGCCGTCCGGGGTGAGGAGGTGGCCGACCAGCTTGAGGGTGCGCAGGGTGACGTGGCGGTCGTGGACCCGGATCGCCGGGTGGTGGCGGGCGAGGTCCTGTTCGATCCGGCGCAGGTCGGGGAGCTGGGGGGCGATCAGGTAGAGGGCGAGGTTCGCGGGGCCGACGGTGACGGCGCACATCCGGGTCTGCGGGAGGGCGGTGAGGCGCCGGGCGGCGTCGGGCAGGTCGGCGGGCGGGACGTCCAGCCAGAGCATCGCGCCGACCGGCTGGCCGGTGACCCGGGGCGAGGCGTCGCAGCGCAGCACCGCGTGGCCGCCGGCCCGCAGTTCGGCCAGGCGGCGGCGGACGGTGGTGGCGGGCAGGCCGGTGCGGGCGGAGAGCTCGGCGTAGGGCATCCGGCCGTCCGCGCCGAGCGCCCGGATGAGTGCGAGGTCCTCCTCGACCCGCCGGTCGGCGACCGGGCGGGCCGCGCCGGGCGGCGGGGCGGCGATGGCGCGGCGCTGTTCGGCGTCGAGCGCGCCGTTGGAGAAGCGGCTGCCCTCGACCAGGGTGCGCTCGACCAGGGTGGTGCGGGTGCGCAGCACGCCGGGGACGCTGCCGAGCCGCTCCAGCAGGTAGCCGGTGAGGGCGGCGTGGTCGTACGCGGCGACGGTGAGCAGCAGGTCGGCGTCGCCGGTGACGAGTTCGATGCTGGCGGTCTGCGGGTGCCGGGCGAGGGCCGCGGCGACCTCGGTGACCCGGTCGGCGGGGCAGTCGACCCGGACCAGGGCGGTCAGGCCGCGGCCGATCCGGTCGGCGGAGGGGTAGCAGGTGACCCAGGCGTCGCCGTTCGCGGTCAGCCGGGCCCAGCGGCGCGACAGGGTCGCGGGGTCGACGCCGAGCGGGGCGGCCAGCCGGGACCAGGGGGCGCGCGGGTCGACCCGGAGGGCGTCGACGAGCGCCAGGTCGAGTTCGTCGATCATGGCTGATCCTTGCGCGGGGTCGGCCGCAGGAACGGATTCGTGCGCGGGCGGGGCGGTGGCCTCCAGGTTAGCCATCCTTGCCGCCACCCCCACCACCCTCCGCACCCCCACGGAACCGCCGATGACCGCCACCGCCGCCCGCCCGTCCCGTCCCGCGCCGTCCGCCGCGCCGTCCGCCGTGCCGCTGCTGGCCCTGGTGGAGTTCGCCAGCGGGGTGCTCCAGGGCGGGTTCCCGATCCTGCTGCCCCGGCTCGGCGAGCACCTCGACCTGCGCGCCTCGGACCTGAGCCTGGCGCTGGGCGTGGAGTTCCTGGTGTCGGGCGTCGCGGTGCCGCTGACCTCCCGGCTGGGCGACCTGTACGGGCACCGCCGGCTGCTGCGCGCCACCGTCCTGCTGACCCTGCTGGGCTTCACGGTCACCGCGCTCGCACCGGACCTGCCGGTGCTGCTGGCGGGCCGGGCGCTGTCCGGCTTCCTGGCCTGCTGGCTGCCGCTGGAGTTCGCGGTCCTGCGCGACCGCCTCGGCGAGGAGCGCGGCGGCCGGGCGGTCGGGCCGCTGGTGGGCGCGCTGACGGTCGGCTCGACGCTGGGCGCGCTCGCGGTCGGCGGCCTGGGCGCCGACCCGGCGGCCACCCGGCCGCTGCTGTGGGCGCTGGCGGCGCTGCCGCTGCTGGCCCTGCCGGTGGTGTGGCGGCTGGTCCCGGAGTCGGAGACCCGGGCGGCGGGCCGGATCGACTGGGCGGGCGCGGGCCTGCTCTCGCTGGGCCTGACCCTGCTGCTGGCGGGCCTGGGCGCGAGCGGGGTGCTGCCGGCCGCGGTGGTGCTGCCGCTGCTGGTGGCGGGGGCGCTGCTGCTGGCGCTGTTCGTCCGGCAGGAACTGCGCGCCGCCGAACCGATGGTGGACGTCCGGCTGCTGGCCCGGCGGGCCACCGCGCCGGTGTTCGGGCTGAGCTTCCTGCTGGGCTGCGCGCTGTACGGGGCGCAGGGGCCGACGCTGGCGTTCCAGGCGGCGGAGCCCGCGGAGACCGGCTACGGGCTGGGCGCGGTCCCGCTGGTGCTCGGCCTGCTGGTGCTGCCGCAGACGGTGGCGGCCACCCTGGGCGCGGTGACGGCCCACCGGCTGGTCCGCCGCCACGACGCCCCCGCCGTGCTCGGCTCCGGTTTCGCGCTGTGCGCCGCGGGCTACGGGGCGATCGCGCTCGGGCACGCGGCGGCCTGGCAGTTCGTGCTGGGCGGCGCGCTGGCCGGGTACGGGGCCGGGCTGGGGCTGAGCCTGCTGCCGGCCCTGCTGATGCGGCGCCTGCCGGCCGACCAGACCGGCATCGGGACGGGCGTGTACAACACCCTGAAGTCGCTGGCGGGCGCGGCGGCGGGCGTGGTCGCGGCGGCGGTGCTGGACCACCTGGTGCTGCGCGCCGAGGTGCCCGCGGAGGGCGCGTACACCCTGGTCTGGACGGGCTGCGCGGTGCTGTGCGCGCTGGGCGTGCCGGTGGCGCTGGCCCTGCGGGCGCCGCGCGGCCGGTGACCGGGTCGCGCGGTCGGTGACCCGGTCAGGCGGTCGACCGGTGCGCGGCCGGTACGGGGTTCAGCGGCCGGTTCGGGTCCGCGCACAGGACGCGCCCGCCCAGCACCCCGTCCAGCCGGCCGGTCTTGACGGCGTCGCACAGGTCGGCCCACTCGTCGGGCGGGAGGACGAGCAGGCGGCGACGGCGGTCGGCGGCCAGCGTCAGGAAGACGCCGTCGCTGGACTGGGCCAGCAGCAGGCCCTGCGAATCCTCACCGACGGCGTACCACAGCAGGGTGGGGTGATCGGCCGAGTAGTGGTCGACGAGTTTCAATCCGTTGGCACCTTGTCCTCGGAGGTCCGGTCGACCTCGGCCCAGATCCTTTCCCAGCCGGCCTTGGTGCTGTGTCCGAACCGGTCGCCCCGGGAGAGGACCCGGAGCAGCGCCATCGTCAGTTCGGCGGACGCGGCGGACGATTCGATCCTCAGGGTCACCCGGACGACCCCGCCCCTCAACCGCACCGAGGCAGCGGGACGCCCGCTCAACCTGTGCAGGGCGTCGGCGATCCACTGGACCCGGAGACCGGCGGAACTCCCTTGGTGCGTCACGGTGTTCGGACCTGACGGAGCAGGAGACCGCGTCCCGTTCCGGGACGGGCCGGAGGTGGGGCCCATCGAAGACATGGCTGCGCTCCGACTCATCGGCGGCCCGGCTGGCTGCGATGGGCGTAACCGTAGACCTACTCTCCGTTGAGTAGCAAGAGTGCTCCATTAATGGGACAAGCCCCCGCCGGGCGGGCGGGGGCTGGCGGCGGAGCGGGCCGGGCGCTACGCGGAGAAGTCGCCGTGGTGGTCGAACTCGCCGGCCCGGGCTCCCTTGAGGAAGGCGGCGAACTTCCGCGGGGTCGTACGGATCACGACGTCGCCGGTGTCGGACTCGCGCACCTCGACCACCCCGTCCAGGGTGCGGACCTCGACGCACTCGTGGGAGTTCCCGCTGAAGGTGGACTTCTGCCAGTTGTTCATCGTGCCTTGCCTTTCAGTTCCTTTGCGATGCGGTGGATGAAGTCCCGGGACTCCTGCGGGGAGAGCGCGACCTCCGCCACCTCGGCGATCATCTTGCGGTAGGCGTTCAGATCGGCCTCGGCATGGATGAACAGGGTTCTGTGGGTGAGGTCGACCTGCACCGTGTCCAGTTCGGGGACGACGCCGGTGATCAGGCGCAGGTCCTCCGCCTGTCCGGGAAAGGTGTCCACGTCGAACGGGACCACCCGGACCGTGATGTTGGGGCGTTCGGAGTCCTCCAGCAGGCTGTCGAGCTGCGCCCGGAGCACTGCGGGGCCGCCGAACCGCATCCGCAGCGCGGCTTCGTGGATGAAGGCCGTGCAGGGCTTCTCCCCGCCCACGCTCATGCTCTGCCGCTGAATCCGGAACGCCGTGCGGAGGTCGATCTCGTGGCGGGGGAGCGACGGCCTGGCCCGGGCGAAGATGGCGCCGGCGTACGCGACGGTCTGTAGGAGACCCGGGATGTACGTGATCGCCCAGGACACGGAACCGCCGGAGTGCCACTCCATCTCGGCGGTGTCGAGGAACCCCGCCGACAGCTTGCCCCGGTACTCGTCCCACCAGTGCCTGCCGCGGTCCTGCGCCATGGTGACCAGGGCGTCGACCAGCCGGGAGTTGTCGCACTTGCTGGCGGCCGCCCAGGAGCGGAGCCGCTCGGCGCTGATGCCCGCCTTGCCCGACTCCATCTGGGAGATCTTGGGCGGGTCGGTGCCCAGCGCCGCCGCCATGGCCTGCGGGGTCATGTCCGCCTGCGTGCGCATCTTGCGGAGTTCGATGCCCAGCCGCTGCTGGCGCACGGTAGGTGACATTCGGGGTGGCATGCGTCCCTCTCCTGGCGGGTGTTGCCAGTGTGCCGCACCGCCTCGGAGCGGGTCCACCTCGATAAAAGGCGGTGGAGCGGCTACCCCCCGTAAGAGTGAATCGAATTCGGGCGGGTAGCAAGATTGGCCCCCGCTGCCCTACGGTGGCCCTGCGTCACCCACTGACCACCTGTCAGCGCGGTTCGAAGTGCACCTCGGCCACGCCCGCGCGTCGGCCGGAAGGCAGTCCACGAACCGCAGTCGGTGAGCCCACGGACACCAGGGGACTGGAGCCTGCCATGCTCGAAACACCCGTACCACTGCCGCCGGACGACGCGCACTTCCGGTTCGACCTGCACCCGCCGCCGGCTCCGGCCGGGATCGGGATCACCAGGCGGCTGCTGCGGGACGCCCTGCGGGCGCTCGGCCGCGACGACTGGGCGGCCTGCCTGGTCCTGTCCGAGCTGCTGACCAACGCGGTCCGCCACGGAGGCGCGCCGACGGTGCTCATCGAGCTGCGCGCGGGCCGGCTCCTGATCACGGTGTCCGACCCCTCCGCCGTGCTGCCCCGCCGACGCGACCCCGGGCCGGAGGAGGGCGAAGGCGGGCGGGGGCTCGGGCTGGTGGCGGACCTGGCGGTCGACTGGGGCGTCGAGCCGATGGGGCGGTACGGGAAGGCGGTCTGGGCCGAGGTGGCGGCCTGACCCGGGCCCGTCGGCGGGGTCAGACCTCGTTGGGGCCGGTGAAGCCGGGGCCGTCGGAGCGCGGGCGGCCCTGGTCGTCGGTGAGGCCCTCGGGGCCGGGGCTGGTGAAGTCGGGGGAGGAGTAGCCGGGTCCGGTGAACTCGGCCGCGCGCGGGCGGCCCCGGTCGTCGGTCAGCCCTTCGGCACCGGGGCTGGTGAAGTCGGGGGAGGAGTAGCCGGGTCCGGTGAACTCGGCCGCGCGCGGGCGGCCCCGGTCGTCGGTCAGCCCTTCGGCGCCGGGGCTGCTGAAGCCGGGGCTGGAGTACGCGGCGCTGCTGTAGCCGGGGCTGTGCAGGTCGGGCGGGGCGGTGCGGGCGGACGGGAGCGGGGCGGACGCGGGGGCGGCGGTCAGGTTGGCGTGCAGCCAGGGCAGCAGGGCGCGTTCGCGCAGCGCGGTGCGCCAGGTCTCGCGGGCCTCGGCGAGGTCGGCGTGCTGCTGGGGGTCGGCGTTGCCGGGGGCGGCGGAGGAGTTGCGCAGGGCGGTGAGGACGAGTCCGGCGCCGCCGATGAGCAGGGCGCCGGCCGCGACGGCGAGGGCCAGGACGCCGGCGGTGACGGTGGAGCGGCCGAGCACCAGGTCGGGTGCGGCGGCCCGCAGCAGCCAGCCGAGCAGCAGCAGGACGAGTCCGGCGGCGCCGGCCAGCACGGGCGTGAGCACGGTCAGGACGGGGAACAGCCCGGCCCCGGCGGGCGGCGCGGTGCCCGGGTGCTCGGCGAGCGCGGTGCGCAGCGCCAGGTAGTGGGCGTACTCGGCGGCGGCGGGTGCGGCGACGCGGTCGGCGTCGGCGAGCGCCTTGGTGTGGAGCTGTTCGGCGGTGAGGTGGACGCCTGGTTCGGCGAGGGCCCGGCGTACGCCGGTGTCGCGCAGCGCTTCGCCGAGCAGGCGCGCGAAGTCGGCGCGGTCCTCGGCGAGCAGGCGCGGGGGGTTGCTCATGGGAGGGGTACCCCGTTCCGCGAGGTCGACTGAGGTCAGTGGCCTCGATGGTAGGGGTGCGCGGGAGCGGGCCGACAGCCTCTTTCCGGAACTTCCGTTCCTTCAGCCCCCTGGTGCGGGCGTGCAGTTGACGTTCAGCTGTTCAGTGACCCGGCCGTTCGGCCGTGGGCCCGTTCGGCCGTGGGCCCGTTCAGCCGCGGGCCCGTTCAGCCGCGGGCCCATCCGGCCCGGGGTCAGTTCAGCGGCAGCCGGGCGACCAGCAGCCGTCCGTCCATGGTCACGCCGCCGTCCATCGCGATGGCCAGCTCGTCGGCGTAGATGTAGGGGCCGGGGACGTGCGGCGGGGTGCCGTCCTCGGGCTGGTCGCCGGTGAGGTACGGGATCGGGCTGTGGCCGTGGACGACCCGGTAGCCGCCGTAGACGGCGAGCAGTTCCTGGGCGGCCATGGTGCCGGCCTGGCCGCGGAAGGCGAAGCGCTTGGTGAACTTGCGGAAGGCGTCCCACCACTCGTCGATGCCCTCGTCGGCGAGCAGGGCGTGCACGGCGTCGTTGACGTCGGCGATGGTCTCGCCGTACTCCAGGTACGCGGTGGTGTCGGAGTGCAGCAGCAGGTGGCCGTCCTCCAGGGCCATCGCGGGCAGCCGGGACAGCCAGCTGATGTGGTGCGGCTGCAGCCGCTCCAGGTCGTGCTGCTGGCCGCCGTTGAGCCGCCAGGCGGCGAGGAAGGAGGCGGTGCCGGCGGTGGACTGGACGGCCTCGTCGCCGTAGCGGGAGGCACCGAGGAAGAGCAGTTCGTGGTTGCCCATCAGGGCGCGGCAGTAGCCGCCGGCCGCGGCGGCCTCGGCGGCGAGCTGCATGACCAGGTCGATCACGCCGATGCCGTCGGGGCCGCGGTCGGTGAAGTCGCCGAGGAACCAGACCCGGGAGCGGCCGGCCGACCAGTGGCCCTCGGTGTCGATCAGGCCCTGCTGGTGGAGGGCGGCGAGCAGTTCGTCGAGGTAGCCGTGCACGTCGCCGATGACGAACAGCGGGCCGGGGCCCTCGCCGGGCTCGGGCTGCGGGTACGGGAAGTGCACCTCGACCGGCTGGGTGTCGATCGGCGGGCCGAGCTCGATGGTCGGAGGGTCCTCGTGCGGGGCCTGCCCGGTGGGCACGTAGTGCCCGGGGGCGGGGGGCGCGTCGGCGCCGAACTGGCTTGCGGGGGCCCAGTGCTGTTCCAGGTAGCGGGCGCCGCCGAAGGTGCTGTACGTCTCCTCGTACGGGTAGCCGGCGGGTTCGGCCGGTTCGAAGTAGGAGCCTTGCGGGAGCACGTCGAGGTCCTGGCGGGGGCGGAGGCCCGAGTGCGGGTGCTCGGGTTCGCGGAAGAGGTCCTCGGGTGTCATTCGCCCATCATAGGAAGCGCACTCTCCTGCCGTCCTCACCTGGTCGGTATCCGATTTCCGTGGACCCGCCCGCCCCGCCCCGCGGCGGCCGTCCGGCCGGTCCGGTACGTCCCGTTCGGGGCGGGTATCGACCGGTGCGGGAGGGCGGTCCGGCGCCTACACCTCGCCCGGCGGCCGGGGCGGACTGACGGTGGTGCGCGGGGTGCGGCGCTGCGAGGAGGCCCGGACGATCAGCTCGGTGGGCATCAGGGTGCCGGGCGGCGGGCCGGTGCCGGCGGTGCGGTAGCGGGGCGGGAAGAGCCGGCCGGGGGCGGTGCCGGTGCCGGCGTCGACCCCCTCGATCGCGTCGATCAGCAGGTTGACCACGGTGGTGCCGATCCGACGGGGTTTCAGCGACAGCGTGGTGATGGGCGGTTCGGTGTTGGCGTACACGTCGGACTCGCTGCAGCACACCAGCAGCAGGTCGTCCGGGACGCGCAGCCCGTAGCGCCGGGCGGCGGCCAGCAGGTCGGTGCCGTTCGGGTCGAACAGGCCGTACACCGCGTCCGGTCGGTCCGGGCGGGCCAGCAGCCGGTCGGCGGCCACCGCCCCGGCGGCCGGGTCGTGGGCCGGGTACGCCTCGTACACCGGCTCCTGGCCGACCCGGTCGCACCAGGCGAGGTACGCCTCGGTGGAGAGCCGGGTGTAGGTGTCGGTGGAGGTGCCGGTGAGCAGGCCGATCCGGCGGGCGCCCGCCTCGCTCAGGTGCTCCAGGATGCCCAGCACGGCGGCCTCGTGGTCGTTGTCGACCCAGGCGGTGACCGGGCAGTTGCCCGGCTTGCCGTCGGAGACCACCGGGACGCCGGACCGGTACAGCTCGGTGACCAGCGGGTCCTGGTCGGGCGGGTCGATCACCACCGTGCCGTCGAGCGCGATGTTGCTCCAGACGTCGTGCCGGGAGGAGGCGGGCAGCACGACCAGGGCGTAGCCGCGGCCCAGCGCGGCGCTGGTGGCGGCCCGGGCCATCTCGGCGAAGTAGGCGAACTCGGTGAAGGTGAACGGCTCTTCGCCGTACGTGGTGACGGTCAGGCCGATCAGGCCGGACCGCCCGGTGCGCAGGGTGCGGGCGGCCGCGGACGGCCGGTAGCCGAGCCGCTCGGCGACCTCGCGGACCCGGCTGCGGGTCTCGTCGGGGAGTCGGCCCTTGCCGTTCAGGGCGTCCGAGACGGTGGTGATGGACACGCCGGCGGCCGCCGCGACGTCCCGGATGCCGGCCCGCTCCAGGCGCCGGGACGCGGTGGCCCGTCGACCGTTCTGGTTGGCTGCTGCTGTCATGGCGGACCGATCGTATGGCGCATGACGCCGTTCCGTGACCGCTTCGCTACCGGACGTTGGAGATACGTTTCTCCATGAACGGCTCCGGTGAACGCCCTTCGATCACCGCCGTTTTCCGGCCCGGATACCTCTGACATGTGCCAAAGGAACCCGGCAGAATGGCTGAACTGCACCCGTAACCCGGACGAGCATCTCACCCGCACGGGTGAGGGCGGTCGGTATCGTTCACGGCACCCGACCGGGGGCGGAACGTCGCCACCGCCGAGGAACAAGAAACGGAGAACCCCGTGGTTCAGCGCGAACACGGCCCCCGCCTGCGGTCCAGCCTGGACGGCATCCCCAGCTACAAGCCGGGCAAGCCCGCCGGAGCCGACGCCTTCAAGCTCTCCTCCAACGAGAACCCCTACCCGCCGCTGCCCGGCGTGCTGGAAGCCGCGATCGCCGCCGCGGGCGACTTCAACCGCTACCCCGACATGGCGGTCAGCGGCCTGGTCGCCGAACTCGCCGAGCGCTTCGGCGTCCCCGCCGAGCACGTCGCCACCGGCACCGGCTCGGTCGGCGTCGCCCAGTCCCTGGTGCTCTCCACGGCCGGCCCCGGCGAGGAGGTCGTCTTCGCCTGGCGCTCGTTCGAGGCGTACCCGATCATCACCCAGGTCGCCGGCGCCATCCCCGTGCCCGTCCCGCTGACCGCCGACGAGGCCCACGACCTCGACGCGATGCTCGCCGCGATCACCGACCGCACCCGGCTGGTCTTCGTCTGCAACCCCAACAACCCGACCGGCGCGGCCCTGCACCGCGAGGAACTGGTCCGCTTCCTGGACGCCGTCCCGGCGCACGTCCTGGTGGTGCTGGACGAGGCGTACCGCGAATTCATCCGCGACGCCGACGTCCCCGACGGCATCGAGCTCTACCGCGACCGCCCCAACGTCTGCGTGCTGCGCACCTTCTCCAAGGCGTACGGCCTGGCCGGCCTGCGGGTCGGCTTCGCGATCGCCCACGAGCCGGTCGCCGACGCGCTGCGCAAGACCGCCGTCCCGTTCGGCGTCAGCCAGCTCGCCCAGGACGCCGCGGTCGCCTCGCTGCGCGCCGAGGACGCCCTGCTGGAGCGGGTCGAGGACCTGGTCGCCGAGCGCACCCGGGTCACCGCCGCGCTGCGCGCCCAGGGCTGGACGGTCGTCGACTCCGAGGCCAACTTCGTCTGGCTGCGCCTGGGCGACCGCACCCTCGACTTCGCCGCCGCCTGCGCCGAGGCCGGCGTGGTGGTCCGCCCGTTCGCGGGCGAGGGCGTGCGGGTCTCGATCGGCGAGGTCAGGGGCAACGACCTGTTCCTGGCCGCCGCGGAGGCGTTCCGCAAGGAGCTCTGACCCCTCGTCGGGCGGCGGGGCGGGCGGCGCGGTCGCCCGCCCCGTCCGGCCGGAAGGACTCCCGGCGGCCCGCGCACCGCGCTCCCCGGGCACGGGCGCTCCGACGGGCAGGCGTACCCCGGCCACTTCGCGGGCAGGCGTACCCCGGCCACTTCGCGGGCAGGCGTACCCCGGCCACTTCGCGGGCAGGCTCACCGACCGGAGCCCGGTACGGCGGGACCGGGCGCCCGCGTGAAGCACTGACGGGACTTTGCTGGGAGCTCGCCGGGAGTCCGGTCAAGAGCTGGGGGCCGTCGGGTAGGGCACCGGCCCCCGGGCGGGAGGTGTGGGGGCGTTTGTCCGGATCGCCGCACCCAGCCCGCTCCCAGGATTCGCACAGGGCGGCGCAAGAGCACCCGACGATGCTTCTGCGCCATGAAGGTGCTTCCGCGACGGCGTGGGGCCGTCCTCGTCAATTCCGCGCTCGGCGTGGCCCTGCTCGGCGGGGTCGCCCTGGCGTACGTCAACCTGGACAGCGGCACCAGCAAGGCCGCCACCAGTTCCAAGGTCAGGACCGCCACGGTCAGCAAGGGAACGGTCCAGGCCACCGTGTCCGGATCGGGCACGCTGTTCTCGCCGTCCGACGCCGGGCAGGACTTCACCACCGGCGGCAAGCTCACCGCGGTGAAGGTCGCGGTCGGCGACGCGGTGAAGAAGGGCCAGGTGCTCGCCACCGTCGACACCGCCGCCGCCCAGCAGCAGGTCGACCAGGCGCAGGCCGCGCTCAACACGGCGGAGGCCAACCTGACCAAGGCCGAGGCGGGCGAGACGGTCACCACCACGGTGGCCGGCTCCTCGAACTCCGGCCGCAGCACCGGCTCGGGCGGCTCCAGTGGCTCGGGCGGCTCCGGCGCGAGCACCCAGAGCGCCCCGCAGCCGACCACCACGACCACCGTCAAGGTCGACCAGGCGCAGGTGGCCTCCGCCCAGCAGCAGGTCGACAACGCCGAGGCGACGCTCACCAACGCCAAGGACGCGCTGGCCGGCACCACGCTCACCGCGACCACCGACGGCACCGTCGCCTCGATCTCCGGCAAGGTCGGCGACACCGTCTCCGGCACCGGCTCCTCGGGCGCGTCGAGCTCCTCGGGCGGCTCCTCCGCCGGCTCCTCGTCCGGCGCCAAGACCTCCACCGGCAGCGGCAGTTCGGGCAGCACCCCGTCCGGCTTCATCGTGCTGACCAACCCGACCGGGATGGAGGTCACCGCGAACTTCTCCGAGCTGGACTCGCTCAAGCTGAAGAAGGGCCAGGCGGCGACCGTCACCCTGAACGCGCAGTCCGACACCAAGCTGGACGCCACCGTCCTGTCGGTCAGCTCGCTCCCCTCCAGCTCCACCAACGGCGCCGTGCAGTACGGCGCGACGCTCCAGATCGGCGGCGACACCTCGACCCTGCGCACCGGCCTGAGCGCCACCATCTCGGTGACCACCGGCTCCGCCGAGGACGCCCTGTCGGTGCCCACCGCGGCCCTCCAGGGCACCGGCAGCAGCCGCACCGCGACCGTGGTGCACGACGACGGCAGCACCGAGCGGGTGCAGGTCGCCGTCGGCATCGAGGGCGACAGCACCGTGCAGGTCACCGAGGGCCTGACCGAGGGCGAGAAGGTCGAGCTGACCTCCACCACCGCGGGCACCGGCAACGGCTTCCCGTCCGGCCAGTTCCCCGGCCTGGGCAGCGGCGCGGGCGGCTTCGGCGGCGGCGGTGGCACGGGCGGCTTCGGCGGCGGCACCCGCGGCGGCGCCGGAGGCACCCGCTGATGCGCACCGCCAAGCCCCCGGTGATCCAGATCCGCCGGGTCACCAAGTCGTACGGCCACGGCGACGCCGTCGTGCACGCCCTGCGCGGGCCGATGACCGGCGGCGGCGAGCCGCTCGGCGTCGACCTGGACATCGCGGAGGGCGACTACGTCGCGGTGATGGGCTCCTCCGGCTCCGGCAAGTCGACCCTGATGAACATCCTCGGCTGCCTGGACGTGCCCAGCTCCGGCCGCTACCTGCTGGACGGCACCGACGTCGGCCACCTCGACGAGGGCCAGCTCTCGCTGGTCCGCAACCGCAAGATCGGCTTCGTGTTCCAGTCGTTCAACCTGGTGCCCCGCACCACCGCGCTGGCCCAGGTCGAGCTGCCGCTGGCCTACGCGGGCGTCCGGGCCGCCGAGCGGCGCCGCCGGGCGATGGCCGCGCTCAACCTGGTCGGCCTGGCCGAGCGGGCCGGGCACAAGCCCAACCAGCTCTCCGGCGGCCAGCAGCAGCGCGTCGCGGTGGCCCGGGCGCTGGTCACCGCGCCCGCGATGCTGCTGGCCGACGAGCCCACCGGCAACCTCGACAGCCGCTCCACCGAGGAGGTGCTGGGCATCATCGACGGACTCAACGCGCTCGGCCGCACCGTGGTGGTGATCACCCACGAGGACGAGGTGGCGCTGCACGCCAAGCGGGTGGTCCGGCTGGTCGACGGGGCGATCGTCTCCGACGTCCGGCAGGCCCCGGTCGACGGGCCGCCGCCCGCGCTGGCCGTCGCCGCCGCGGGGGTGGTCGCGTGATCGCCTGGCAGATGCTCCGCTTCGCGGTGGCCGGCCTGGCCGCCAACAAGGTCCGCTCCGCGCTGACCATGCTCGGCGTGCTGATCGGCGTGGCCTCGGTGATCCTGCTGCTCGCGGTCGGCAACGGCTCCTCGGCGGCGGTCAAGGACTCGATCACCTCGCTCGGCACCAACTCGCTGACCGTCTCCTCCTCCGCCTCGCGCGGCGCGGCGACCGCGGCCAAGAAGCTCACCGTGGACGACGCCAAGGCGCTCGCCTCGGCCACCGACGCCCCGTCCATCAAGTCGGTCGCCCCGGTGGTCACCACCAGCGGCACCGCGCTGTACGGGAACGTCTCGTACCAGCCCGGGCAGATCGTCGGCACCTACCCCGCCTACTTCGAGACCTCCAACCTGAAGGTCGACAAGGGCGACTACTTCTCCGCCGACGACGTGCTGAACTCCCGCAAGGTCGCGGTGCTCGGCTCGACCACCGCCAAGGAGCTGTTCGCGAACGAGGACCCGGTCGGCAAGAGGATCACCATCGGCGGCACCCCGTTCACCGTGGTCGGCGTGCTCGCCACCAAGGGCTCCAGCGGCTTCAACGACCCCGACGACGTGGTGGTCGCCCCGCTGCCGACCGTGCAGAACGCGTTCACCGGCTTCGGCTCGGTCAACCAGATCCTGGTGCAGGCCGGCTCCGCCGAGGCCACCACCGAGGCGCAGTCCGACATCACCCGCATCCTGATGGGCACCCACGCCATCAAGGACGCCACCAAGGTCGACTTCCGGATCAGCAACCAGACCTCGCTGCTGAGCGCCCGCGAGTCCACCGGCAAGACCTTCACCGTCCTGCTCGGCGCGGTCGCCGCGATCTCGCTGCTGGTCGGCGGCATCGGCATCACCAACATCATGCTGGTGACGGTCACCGAGCGGACCAAGGAGATCGGCATCCGCAAGGCGCTCGGCGCGCCCCGGGCGGTCATCCTCGGCCAGTTCCTCGCCGAGTCGACCCTGCTGTCGGTGATCGGCGCCGGGCTCGGCGTGCTGGCCGGGATCATCGGCTCGCACTTCTCGGTGGTCGGCATCAAGCCGGTGGTGATCCCCGAGTCGGTGTTCGGCGCGTTCGGCATCGCCGTCGCCATCGGACTGTTCTTCGGCAGCTACCCCGCCAACCGGGCCGCCTCGCTGCGCCCGATCGACGCCCTCCGGCACGAATAAGCCCTCCGGCACGAGCAAGAAGGAGACTCCCCATGTCTGACGACCAGGAGCTGCTGGCCACCGCGCCGGACGCCCGCGACATCACCGCCGAGCTGGCCGCGCCACCGCGCCGCAAGCTCCCCTGGCCGACCCTGGCGCTGGCCGGCTGCGTCATCGCGGTGCTCTCCTTCGCGGGCGGCGTCTGGTACCAGAAGGACAGCGGCACCGGCGGCGGCACCGCCGCCAACCGGGCGGGCGCCTCGAACGAGCGCTTCCCCGGCGGCGGCACCGGCCGCGGCGGCTACGGCGGCGGGTACGGCGGCGGCCAGAACGGCCAGGCCGGCGGCGCCGGCCAGTTCCCCGGCGGCGCGGCGGCCGGCTTCACCCGCGGCACCGTGAAGTCGGTGGACGGCAACACCGTCTACCTGACCGAGGCCAACGGCACCACCGTCAAGGTCACCACCCAGGACTCCACCAAGGTCACCACCACCAAGGAGGGCAAGGTCGGCGACCTCCAGCCCGGCCAGACCGTCACCGTGACCGGCAGCAAGGCCGACGACGGCTCCTACAACGCCACCCAGCTCACCGAGGGCAACGCGGCGGGCGGCTTCGGCGGCTTCGGCGGCGCCCGGGGCGGCGGTAACGGCACGGCCACCGGCGGTGGCAACGGCGGAGGGTCCGGTACCGGTTCGGGCACGAGCGGATGACTAATCCAATCTTCATTCACTTTGCGTAGCCTGGCCGGGCTAGGGTCTGTCTGACGGTGTCCGTTCGGTCGAACCCCGGCGGGCACCGCGGACAGGCCCCGTGGTGTCCGGGGTGGCCCATTCGTCCGGCCGGGAGGCGGAGCAATCGTGTCAGGCGCAGTGCAGTCGAACCCGGCCGCGGCGACCCAGGTCGGCGGCGAGCCGTTCCTGCTGGTGGTCGACGACGAGCCGAACATCCGCGAGCTGCTCTCGGCCAGCCTGCGGTTCTCCGGCTTCCGGGTGGCCTCCGCCGCCACCGGCCAGGAGGCCCTGGACGCGGTCGCCGCCGAGCGCCCCGACCTGGTCGTCCTGGACGTGATGCTGCCCGACCTGGACGGCTTCACCGTGGTGCAGCGGCTGCGCGACCAGACCCAGTGGCCGCAGAGCCCCGAGCACGTCCCGGTGCTGTTCCTGACCGCCAAGGACGGCACCGGCGACAAGGTGCAGGGCCTGGCGGTCGGCGCCGACGACTACGTCACCAAGCCGTTCAGCCTGGAGGAGCTGATCGCCCGGATCCGGGCGATCCTGCGCCGGGCCGGCGGCCCGGCCGACGACGGCCGCCTGGTGGTGGCCGACCTCACCCTGGACCCGACCGCGCACGAGGTGACCCGCGGCGGCGTCCCGGTCTCGCTCTCGCCCACCGAGTTCAAGCTGCTGCACTACCTGATGGCCAACGTCGGCCGGGTGGTCTCCAAGGCGCAGATCCTCGACCACGTGTGGGCCTACGACTTCGGCGGCGACCTGTCCATCGTCGAGTCGTACATCTCCTACCTGCGCCGCAAGCTCGACTCCGGCCCGGTGCACGGCCCCAAGCTGATCCACACGGTGCGCGGCATCGGCTACGCGCTGCGCCGCCCGCCGAACAGCTGAGGTGGCCCGCTTCTCGCTGCGCGTGCGCCTGCTGGTGCTCGCGCTGCTCCTGGTCACCACCGGCCTGGTGGTGAGCGACACCCTGGTGCTGGGCACCGTCCGCGGGCAGCTGGTGGACCGGGCCGACGAGCAGCTCGACCGGTTCGCCGAACCGCTCTCCCGCCGCCCGCCGAGCCGACAGACCACCGCCTCGGTGTTCAGCAGCACGCAGACCGCCGGCCGCCGCTCCGGACAGAGCCTGCCCAGCGAGTACGTGGTGCGCTACCTGGCCGAGGACGGCTCGGTGCTGTCGGTGATCCGGCAGCCGCTGAGCGACTCCGACCCGGCCCCGCAGCTGCCCGCGCTGGACCGCACGGGGCTGACCGACCGGCTGGACGAGCCGTTCACCGCCTCCGGGCCGAAGGCCGGCGAGTGGCGCTCGATGGTGCTGCCGCTGCAACGCGCCTCCGGCACCGACCTGGCCGCCCCCAAGTACGTGCAGGTCGCGGTGCCGCTGGCGGACGTCCAGTCCACCATCTCGCACCTGCGCACCACCTTCCTGACCATCGGCGCCGCGGTGCTGGCCGGCCTGGCCGGGCTCGGCGCGCTCGCGGTCCGGGCCGGGCTGCGCCCGCTGCGCCAACTGGAGGCGGGCGCCCAGCGGATCGCCGACGGCGACCTGTCGTACCGGATGCCGGACCTGCCGGTGCGCACCGAGGCGGGCCGGCTGTCCGCCGCGCTGAACGGGATGCTCACCCACATCGAGACGGCGTTCGCCGCCCGGGCCGCCTCGGAGCAGCGGATGCGCCGCTTCGTCGCGGACGCCTCGCACGAGCTGCGCACCCCGCTGGCCGGCATCCGCGGCTTCGCCGAACTGCACCGGATGGGCGCGCTGCAGGACGTGGACCGGGCGATGGACCGGATCGAGTCGGAGGCGGTGCGGCTGGGCGCGCTGGTCGAGGACCTGCTGATGCTGGCCCGCCTGGACGAGGAGCGCCCGCTCAACCTGGCCCCGATGGACCTGCGCACGCTGGCCGCCGACGCCCTGCACGACCTGACCGCGCTGGACCCGGGCCGCCCGGTCGCGCTGACCGGCCCGAACGGCCAGGGCGCCCCGCAGCCCGCGCCGGTGCTGGGCGACGAGGCCCGGCTGCGCCAGGTGGTGACCAACCTGGTGGGCAACGCGGCCAAGCACACCCCGTCCGGCACCGCGGTGCGGATCGGGGTGGGCCGGGCCGAGGGCGCCTGCCTGCTGGAGGTCGCCGACCGGGGTCCGGGCCTGACCGAGGAGCAGGCCGCCCTGGTCTTCGAGCGCTTCTACCGGGCGGACGCGGCGCGCACCCGCCGGGCCGGCGAGGCCGGGGGATCGGGCCTGGGCCTGGCGATCGCCAGCGCCCTGGTGTCGGCGCACGGCGGCGAGCTGACCCTGCGCACCGCGCCGGGCGAGGGCGCGGTCTTCCGGCTCTCGCTGCCGCTGCAGCGCTGAGGCCCGGGCCGCCGAGGTCCGTGCCGCCGAGGTCCGTGCCGCTGGGACCCGGGCCGCGCCGAGGTCGGGCGGCGAGCTGACGCCCGGTCAGGGCGGGCGGTGTCAAGCGCCGTTCGGTACACCCGGGCTGCCCGGACGCTGCTTGTGGGGGGTCGGCCGGACCCCGGATCATCGGCGTGTCCGAGAACACTCCACCCCCGTGCTTCCGCACCGATAAGCATCATGGATACTTCCCTTGTGAACGTGTTCACGTTCACAAGCGGACAAGCTTGGGTGGGTATGGTGCGCCCGGGTGCAAATATGCCTTCCGTCCGTTATGTGCACACCCCGAGAGAGGGCGCAGTGGACCTAGCAGTCGCTCACGAGACCATCTCGCGATGGCAGTTCGGCATCACCACCGTCTACCACTTCCTCTTCGTGCCGCTCACCATCAGCCTGGCCTCGATCGTGGCCGGTCTGCAGACCGCCTGGGTCCGCACCGGCAAGGAGAAGTACTTCCACGCCACCAAGTTCTGGGGCAAGCTCTTCCTGATCAACATCGCCATGGGCGTGGTCACCGGCATCGTCCAGGAGTTCCAGTTCGGCATGAACTGGTCCGACTACTCCCGCTTCGTCGGCGACGTGTTCGGCGCCCCGCTGGCGATGGAGGCGCTGATCGCCTTCTTCTTCGAGTCCACCTTCATCGGCCTGTGGATCTTCGGCTGGGACCGGCTCCCGAAGAAGATCCACCTGGCCTGCATCTGGCTGGTGGCGATCGGCACCGCGCTGTCCGCCTACTTCATCCTGGCCGCCAACTCCTGGATGCAGCACCCGGTCGGCTACAAGATCGACCCGGCCACCGGCAAGGCCCAGCTCACCGACATCGTCCGGGTGCTGACCCAGAACACCACCGTGGTGCAGGTCTTCCACACCCTCACCGCCTCCTTCCTCACCGGCGCCGCCTTCGTGGTCGGCATCGCCAGCCACCACCTGTGGCGGGCCAAGCGCGGCAAGCAGCCCGACGGCCGCAAGACCGCCGCGATGCGCACCTCGCTGCGGGTCGGCCTGGCCATCGCGGTGGTCGCCGGCCTGGGCACCGCGATCAGCGGCGACACCCTCGGCAAGGTGATGTTCGAGCAGCAGCCGATGAAGATGGCCGCCGCCGAGGCCCTGTGGGACACCCAGGCGCCCGCCCCGTTCTCGGTGTTCGCGGTCGGCGACGTCTCGCAGGGGCACAACTCGGTCGAGCTGGAGATCCCCGGGATACTGTCCTTCCTCGCCCACAACGACTTCTCCTCCCCGGTGCCCGGCATCAACGACACCGCCGCCGCCGAGGCCGCCCGGTACGGCGGGCAGCCGGACGACTACATCCCCAACATCTTCGTCACCTACTGGGGCTTCCGGCTGATGATCGGCTTCGGCATGACGTCCTTCGTCGCCGCGCTGATCGGCCTCTGGACCACCCGCCGGAGGTTCTGGCTCGCCCCCGAGCACCGCACCGGCGAGGACGAGCCGCCCAAGCTGATGCTCACCAGGAACCGCGAGATGAGCGTCTTCTTCACCCGGTGGAGCTGGCGGATCGGCATCCTCACCATGGGCTTCCCGCTGCTCGCCAACAGCTTCGGCTGGATCTTCACCGAGATGGGCCGCCAGCCCTGGGTGGTGTTCGGCCTGATGCGCACCCGCGACGCGGTCTCCCCCAACGTCACCGTCGGCACCCAGCTGGTCGGCCTGACCACCCTCACCGTGCTGTACGCGGTGCTCGCCGTCATCGAGGTCAGGCTGCTCGCCAAGTACGCCGCCGCCGGGCCGAACACGGCCGAGCAGCCGCCCGCCAAGGACCCGA
This sequence comes from Kitasatospora fiedleri, assembly GCF_948472415.1. NCBI lineage: Bacteria > Bacillati > Actinomycetota > Actinomycetes > Kitasatosporales > Streptomycetaceae > Kitasatospora > Kitasatospora fiedleri. Next base: position 4,029,006 of record NZ_OX419519.1, read on the forward strand.
CGCTGCGCGGCCCCTCCGACGACGAGGACGCCGACCGGCCCCTCGCCTTCGCGTACTGAGGACGGATCACATGCACCTGCACGACCTCTGGTTCATCCTGATCGCCGTCCTGTGGATCGGCTACTTCTTCCTGGAGGGCTTCGACTTCGGGATCGGCGTCCTGACCAGGCTGCTGGCCCGGGACACCACCGAGCGCCGGGTCCTGATCAACACCATCGGCCCGGTCTGGGACGGCAACGAGGTGTGGCTGCTGACCGCGGGCGGCGCCACCTTCGCGGCCTTCCCCGACTGGTACGCCACCCTGTTCAGCGGCTTCTTCATCCCGCTGCTGCTGATCCTGGTCTGCCTGATCGTCCGCGGCGTCGCCTTCGAGTACCGGGCCAAGCGCGAAGACGCCCGCTGGCAGCGCAACTGGGAACTGGCGATCTTCTGGACCTCGCTGCTGCCCGCCTTCCTGTGGGGCGTCGCCTTCGCCAACATCGTGCACGGCGTCGACATCGACCGGGACAAGAACTACGTCGGCACGCTCTGGGACCTGCTCAACCCGTACGCCCTGCTCGGCGGCCTCACCACCCTGGTGCTGTTCACCTTCCACGGCGCGGTGTTCGCCTCGCTCAAGACCAGCGGCGACATCCGGGTCCGGGCCCGCGCCCAGGCCACCGGCCTCGGCCTGGCCACCGCCGTGCTCGCCGCGGTCTTCCTGGTCTGGACGCAGCAGCACTCCGGCAACGGCTGGAGCCTGGCCGCGCTGGTGGTCGCCGTGCTCGCCCTGCTCGGCGCGCTCGGCGCCAACCGGCTGGCCCGCGAGGGCTGGGCGTTCACGCTCAGCGGCCTGACCGTCGTGGCCGCCGTCGGGATGCTCTTCCTGGCGCTGTTCCCCGACGTGATGCCCTCCACCCTGGACGGCGCCTGGTCGCTGACCGTCACCAACGCCTCCTCCTCGCCCTACACGCTCAAGGTGATGACGGTCGTCGCCGTGGTCTTCACCCCGCTCGTGCTGCTCTACCAGGGCTGGACGTACTGGGTGTTCCGCCGCCGGATCGGCGTCCAGCACATCCCCGCCGCCGCGCACCACTGACCGCAGGAGCCGAACCCATGGACCGCCAGCAGCGGATGCGCCCGATCGACCCCCGGCTGCTGGCGCACGCCCGCACCACCCGCGCCTTCCTCGCCGGAACCGTCCTGCTCGGCGGGGCGGGCGCGGCCCTGCTGGTGGCCCAGGCCGGGCTGATCGCCACCCTGGTGGTCGGGTCCTTCCAGCACGGCCGCGCCCCGCTGTGGGGGCCGCTGCTCGGCCTGGCGGCGGTCTCGCTCGGCCGGGCGCTGGTCGCCTGGCTCACCGAACTGACCGCCCACCGCTCGGTGGCCGCCGTCAAGTCCACCCTGCGCCGCCGACTGCTCGACCACGCCACCGCGCTCGGCCCCGGCTACCTCGCCGGCCGCCGCACCGGCGACCTGACCACCCTCGCCACCCGCGGCGTCGACGCCCTCGACGACTACTTCGCCCGCTACCTCCCGCAGTTGGCGCTCGCCGTGGTCGTCCCGCTGGTCGTGCTGGCCCGCGTCCTCGGCGCCGACTGGGAGTCCGCGGCGATCGTCTGCGGCACGCTGCCGCTGATCCCGCTCTTCATGATCCTGATCGGCCACGCCACCCAGGCCCGCACCGACCGCCAGTTCGCCGGACTCGCCCGGCTCTCCCACCACTTCCTCGACGTGGTCGCCGGACTGCCCACCCTGAAGGTCTTCGGCCGGGCCCGCGCCCAGGCCCGGGCGATCGGCCGGATCACCGAGGACTACCGGCGGGCCACCCTGCGCACCCTGCGGCTGGCCTTCGTCTCCTCCTTCGCGCTGGAACTGCTCTCCACCCTCTCGGTCGCCCTGGTCGCCGTCTCGATCGGCTTCCGGCTGGTCGACGGCACCCTCGACCTGGAGACCGGCCTGCTGGTGCTGGTCCTCGCCCCCGAGGTCTACCTGCCGATCCGCCAGGTCGGCGCCCTCTACCACTCCAGCGCGGAGGGCCTGGCCGCCGCCGGACGGATCTTCGAGGTGCTGGAGACCCCGCGGCCGGCCGACGGCACCCGCCCCGCCCCGGCCCCCGCCGACCTGCGGGTCGAGCACCTGACGGTGCGCCACCCCGGCCGCGGCGGCGACACCCTCACCGGCCTCTCGCTGACCGTCCCGGCCGGGCGCACCACCGTCCTCACCGGCCCGAGCGGCGCCGGCAAGACCACCCTGGTGCACGCCCTGCTCGGCTTCGTCCGCCCCGACGCCGGCCGGGTCCTGATCGGCGGCCAGGACCTCGCCGAGACCGACCCCGCGAGCTGGCACGCCCAGGTCGCCTGGGTCCCCCAGCACCCGCAGCTGTTCGCCGGGACGGTCGCCGAGAACGTCCGCCTCGCCCGCCCCGACGCCACCGACGACCGGCTCGCCGCCGCCCTCGCCGCCGCGCACGTCGACTTCGCCGCCCCCGGCACCCGGCTCGCCGAGAACGGCCACGGCCTCTCCGCCGGCCAGCGCCAGCGCCTCGCCCTGGCCCGCGCCCTGCTCGCCGACCGGCCCGTCCTGATCCTCGACGAACCCACCGCCCACCTCGACCCGGTCACCGAGGCCGCCCTGCTCGACACCCTCCGCGCCCTCGACCGCACCGTCCTGCTCGTCACCCACCGCCCCGCCCTGATCGCCCTCGCCGACCACCACGTCCACCTCCCGGGCCCGGACGCCGTTCCGCCGGCGCCGGGCCGGGGGCGCGCGGAGGTGCGCGAAGCGGGAGGCGGAGTCCTCCGGCACCGGAGCGGCCTGCCGCTCGAAGGGGCGCCCGCCCGGCAGGGCGCGGACCACGGGGCGGAGGCCGCGTCGGAGCCCGGTCCGACCGCCGCCACCCGCGTCCCCCGGTTCTGGCTCGCCGTCCTGCTGGGCGCGCTCGCGCTGGGCTGCGCCGTCGCGCTGATGGGGACGTCCGGCTGGCTGATCTCGCGGGCCTCGCAACTGCCGCCGGTGCTGTACCTGATGGTCGCGGTGACCTCGGTGCGGGCGTTCGGGATCGGGCGGAGCGTGTTCCGGTACGCCGAGCGGCTGGTCGCGCACGACGCGGTGCTGAAGGCGCTCGGCGGGGTGCGGACGGCCGTCTACCGCCGACTGGAGCGGCTGGCCCCGGCCGGGCTGCCGCAGTTCCGGCGCGGCGACCTGCTCTCCCGGCTGGTCGCGGACGTGGACGCGGTGCAGGACTTCCACCTGCGCTGGCGGCTGCCGGCCGCCGTCGCCGCCGTGGTCTCGCTCGGTGCCTCGGCGGCCCTGGCCGCGTTCCTGCCGGCGGCGGGCCTGGTGCTGGCGCTCGGGCTGCTGCTGGCGGGTGCGGCCGTCCCGGCGCTGGAGCGCCGGATCTCCGGCCGGACCGAGCGCCGGCACGCGCCCGCCCGCGGCGAGCTGGCCACCGCCGTGCTGGACACCCTGACCGGCACCGCCGAGCTGACCGTCGCGGGCGCGCTGCCGCGCCGCCTGGGCGCGGCCCGGGACGCGGACCGGGCGCTGACCCGGCTGGCGGCCCGCTCGGCCGCCGCGAGCGGCCTCTCGGCGGGCCTGGTGGCGCTGGTGTCGGGGCTGACGGTGGTGGCGGCGTCGGCGGTCGGGGTGCGCGCGGTGGCGTCGGGGGCGCTGCCGGGGGTGTGCCTGGCGGTGGTGGTGCTGACGCCGCTGGCCGCGTTCGAGGCGGTGGCGGGGATGCCGACGGCGGTCCGGTTCCGGGAGCGGGCCCGGGCCTCCCGGGAGCGGCTGGCGGAGGTGCTGGCCGCGCCGCTCCCGGTCCGCGAGCCGGACGCGCCGCGGCCGCTGCCGGACGCCCCGCTGCCCGTCGTGGTGAGCGGTCTGGCGGTGCGCTGGCCCGGCGCGGAGCGCGACGCGCTGCACGGCGTCGACCTGGAACTGGCCGCCGGGCGCCGGATCGCGGTGGTCGGGGCGTCCGGGTCGGGCAAGACCACGCTGGCGCAGGCGCTGCTGCGGTTCGTCGAGCCGTCGGCCGGGGCGGTGCTGCTGGCGGGCCGCACCGACACCCGGGAGCTGGCGGGCGAGGACGTCCGCCGGGTGGTCGGGCTGTGCGCGCAGGACGCGCACGTCTTCGACAGCTCGGTCCGGGAGAACCTGCGCCTGGCCCGGCCGGACGCCGACGAGGCCGCGCTGCGGGCGGCCCTGGCGCAGGCCCGGCTGCTGGCGTGGGTGGACGGCCTGCCGGAGGGCCTGGACACCATGGTCGGCGAGCACGGCGCGCGGCTGTCCGGCGGCCAGCGCCAGCGCCTGGCCCTGGCCCGGGCGCTGCTCGCGGACTTCCCGGTGCTGGTGCTGGACGAGCCCGCCGAACACCTGGACGTGGCCACCGCGGACGCGCTGACGGCCGACCTGCTGGCGGCCACCGCGGGCCGCACCACCCTGCTGATCACCCACCGGCTGGCCGGCCTGGACGACGACAGCGTCGACGAGGTGCTGGTGCTGGACGCCGGCCGGGTGGTCGAGCGCGGCCGCTGGTCGGAGCTGGCGGACCGGCCGGGCGGGCGGCTGGCCGCGATGGTGGAGCGGGAGCGGGCGGGGGAGCGGCCGGGGGCGCGGGTGGCGGCCTGAGACCGGGCGGCGGGTTCGCGCCGGGTGCCGCCGCCCCGAAAAAAATGGACGAACCATGACATACGGGCACACTGGTCCCATGCAGACGCCGGAGGAGCCGGCCGCCACGGGCGGCCGGCCGCGCATCCCCGAGATCTCCTCGCTCGGGCTGGACACCCTGGTCACCGAGGTCTCGGAGCGGCTCCGGTCGGCCGCCGCGGTGACCGACCGGATGCAGCGGCTGCTGGAGGCGGTGGTGTCGGTCGGCGCGGGCCTCGACCCGCACGCCACGCTCCAGCGGATCGCGGCCGGCGCGGCCGAGCTGGTGGACGCGAAGTACGCCGCGATGGGGGTGGTCAACCCGCACGGCAGCGGCCTGTCCGACTTCATCCACATCGGCGTCGACGAGGGGACGGCGGCCGAGATCGGCCACCTGCCGACCGGCCGGGGCATCCTCGGCGCGCTGATCGACGACCCGCGTCCGCTGCGGCTGACCGACCTGTCCACCGACCCGCGCTCGGTCGGCTTCCCGGACCACCACCCGCCGATGGTGTCCTTCCTGGGGGTGCCGATCCGGGTCCGCGGCGAGGTGTTCGGCAACCTGTACCTGACCGAGAAGAAGGGCGGCGGCTCGTTCACCCCCGAGGACGAGCAGGTGGTGCTGGCGCTCGGCGCGGCGGCGGGCGTGGCGATCGAGAACTCCCGGCTGTACGAGCAGGGCCGCCGCCGGGAGCGCTGGATCACCGGCGCGGCGGCGGTGACCACCTCGCTGCTGTCCACCGACGAGGCGCAGATCGCGCTGACGGTGGCCGCCGAGCAGGTCCGCGAACTCGCCGAGGGCGCGCTCGGGATGATCCTGCTGCCGGCCGGCGAGGACCGGATGCGGGTGGCGCACGCCTCCGGCGAACGGGCCGACCACCTGACCGGCGAACTGCTGCCCGAGCACGGCTTCGCACCCCTGCTGCTGGCCGGCGAGGCGGTCTACCTGGACGACCTGGCGACCTCGCCGCAGACCGCCTCCGACACCCAGTTCGACCGGCTGGCAAGGGAGTTCGGGCCGTCGATGGCGGTGCCGATGGTGTCCGCGGGCCGGGTGCTGGGCGCGCTGTGCGTGTGGCGCGACGCCGGCACCCCGCCGTTCACCGACACCGAGCGGCAGCTCTCCCAGACCTTCGCCTCGCAGGCGGCGCTCGCCCTGCGGCTGGCCGAGTACCAGCGCAACCAGCAGCGGCTGGCGGTCTTCCAGGACCGCGACCGGATCGCCCGCGACCTGCACGACCTGGTCATCCAGCGGCTCTTCGCCACCGGCATGATGCTGGAGTCGGCCGCCCGCCGGGCCGCCGTCCCCGAGGTGCGGGAGCGGATCGGGCAGGCCGTGGACGAGCTGGACGCCACCATCCAGGAGGTCCGCACCACCATCTACGCCCTCCAGCACGGCGACACCGACGACCGGCCGGACACCCTGCGCACCCGGGTGCTGCGCGAGGGCAGCCAGGCCGCGGCGGCGCTCGGCTTCAAGCCCACCATCACCTTCACCGGCCCGGTCGAGAGCCTGGTCGGCGAGAAGACCTCCCGCCAACTCCTGGCCGCCCTGCGCGAGATGCTCTCCAACACGGCCCGGCACGCCCGCGCCTCCCGGGTCGCCGTCGAACTGGACGCCACCGTCCACCTCGGCGAGGACGGCCGCCCGATCTCCGCCGCCCCCGCCCGCACCGGCCCGCCCGGCGTCCTGCTCACCGTCACCGACGACGGCGTCGGCATCCCCGACGGCGGCCGCCGCTCCGGCCTGCGCAACCTCACCCGCCGCGCCGAGGCCCTCGGCGGCGACGCCTGGCACGAGCCCGGCCCGCACGGCAAGGGCACCCGGGTCCGCTGGACGGCCCGCCTCTGACCCGCCCCCGACCCGTCCCGGCAGTGCGGGCCGACCCGCCCGGACCGGGTTGTTAGGCCAGGCCCGGACGGGGAAGGCGCGGTCCATGGGAGAGATCCGGGTCGGCGCCTGTTCCTGGACGGACAAGGAGCTGCTGGCCAGCGGCTGGTACCCGAAGGGCCGGCGCGACGCGGAGGGCAGGCTGCGCCACTACGCGTCCCGGTTCCCGCTGGTCGAGGTGGACGCCACGTACTACGCGCTGCCCAGCACCCGCAACAGCGAGCTGTGGGTCGAGCGCACGCCCGCCGGCTTCCGCTTCGACGTGAAGGCGTTCTCGCTGCTCACCGGCCACCCCACCCGGTCGGCCGCCATGCCCGCCGACCTGCGGCCGGCCCTGGCCCGGAAGGACGACCCGGAGCTGCTGGACGAGGTGTGGGCCCGGTTCGCCGGCGCCCTCGAACCGCTGCGTCGGGCCGGCCGCCTCGGCACCCTGCTCTTCCAGTTCCCGCCGTGGCTGGCCCCGGACGAGCAGTCCCGGGCGCTGCTGCGGGCCTGCCGGGAGCGCACCGCGGGGTGGCCGGTAGCGGTGGAGTTCCGCCACCCGGACTGGTGGCGGCCGGAGCTGGCCGCCGCCACCTCCGACCTACTGACCGAGCTGGGCACGCCCGCCGTGGCCGTGGACACCGCGCAGGGCCTGCCCACCTCCGTCCCGCCGGTCGCCCCGGTCACCTCCCCCGACCTCGCGGTGGTCCGCCTCCACGGCCGCAGCCCGGCCTGGGGCACCGGCTCGAAGGAGGACCGCTTCCGCCACGACTACACGCCCGACGAGCTGGCCCCCTGGGTGGAGCGCGTGCACGCGATGGCCGAACGGACCCGGGAGGTGCACGTCCTGTTCAACAACTGCTGCGCCGACGCCGCCGTCCGGGCCGCCGGGACGATGGCGGGCCTGCTGGGCCTGGACCCGGTACCCGACCCGGACCGGGCGGAGGACCGGGCGGAGGAGCTGACCCTGGACCTGGGACTGGACCCGGACGGGTGACCGCTGCGGGCGCGACCGCTCCGGGACGGGTCAGATCAGTGTCTCGATGATCGCCGCGACGCCGTCCTGCTCGTTGCTGACGGTGTGCCGGGCGACCGCGGCCAGCACCAGCGGGTGGGCGTTGGCGACGGCGTACGACTGGCCGGCCCAGGCGAGCATCTCCAGGTCGTTGGGCATGTCGCCGAAGGCGACCACCTCGGCGGCCTCGATGCCCTGCTGGGCGCACCAGCGGGCCAGGCTGCTGGCCTTGGTGACGCCCGGGGCGCTGATCTCGACCAGCGGGATCGGACTGGAACGGGTGACCTCGGCGAGCGGGCCGACCGCGGCCCGGGCCCGGTCCAGGAACTCGTCCGGGGCCAGGTCGGGGTGCTTGCCGAGCACCTTGAACAGGCCGTCGACCTGCCCGGCGGCGAGCAGCTCCGCGGCGGTGCCGACCGGGTGCTCCTTGTCGGACTCCCACATCACCACGTTGTACCCGGGCTCCCGGGCGAAACCGTCCGGGAACTCGAACGCGAAGGCGGTGCCGGGCAGTTCGGCCCGGATCAGGTCCGTCACGGACAGCGTCCGGGCTGGGTCGAACGGGTAGGTCTCCAGCAGTTCCCCGCGCCGGACGTCGACCACCGCGCCGCCGTTGGAGCAGATCGCCACGCCGTGGCCGCCGATGTGCGCGCCCAGGTGCTGCATCCAGCGCGGCGGCCGCCCGGTGACGAACACCACCTGCACCCCGGCGGCCTCGGCGGCGGCCAGCGCGGCGGCCGTCCGGGTGGTCACCGTGCCGCCGGAGCACAGCAGGGTGCCGTCGAGGTCGGTGGCGATCAGGCGGGGGCGCGGAAAGGCGGTCATCGGTCCATCTTCGCGCACTCGCCCGGCAACCGGACCCGCCCGGGAACGCGACCCGCACGGGTCCGGACCCGCCCGCCCGATCGACCGCCCGCCGCTCAGCCCAGCTGGGCCAGGCCCTCGGTGGCGATCTTCTCGAAGATCGCGAGGTCGTTGGCGAAGATCGAGTCCGGCACCGGCCAGTGCACCACCAGCTCGGTGATGCCCAGCTCCCGGTACGTCCCGGCCCAGTCGACGAACGCGTCCACCGACTCCAGCGGCTTCTCCGCCGTCGAACCCTGGAGCAGCACCTTCTCCAGCTCCCCGACGTCCCGCCCGGCCGCCTCGCACGCCGCCGCCAGCTTCTCCACCTGCCGCGCGATCACCCCGGGCGCCTGCTCCACCGGCACCTCCGCCGGCCCCTTCGGGTCCCCGTACGTCACCCAGCCCTGCCCGTACTCGGCCGCCAGCCGCAGCCCGCGCGGCCCGGTCGCCGCCACGTAGAACGGCACCCGCGGCACCTGCACGCACCCCGGGACGTTCCGCGCCTCCACCGCCGAGTAGTACGTCCCCTCCCGGGTCACCGCGTCATCGCGCAGCAACTCGTCCAACAGCCCCACGAACTCCCCGAACCGGTCCGCCCGCTCCCGCGCCGACCACGCCTCCTGCCCCAACGCCGTCGCGTCGAACCCGACCCCGCCGGCCCCGATCCCCAAGGTCAACCGCCCCCCGGACACGTCGTCCAGCGTGATCAGCTCCTTCGCCAACGTCACCGGATGCCGGAAGTTCGGCGAGGCAATGGAACTGGCACCTATGGTCGCCAGTGGCTGGAGCGCGGCAGCATTCCGGCCGACTTGGCCCAGGTCCTGCTACCCGGCCTTCCCGCGACCGTGCACTCCCCGGTCGGCGTGCTCCGCAACCGCCTGACGCGCAAGATGCCGGCCGTGCACACCCTTGAGCAGCCCGCTGTCGCGCCTTCGTACGCGGAGTGCGCTACGTGCCACGACCCGGTACCGCGGCCGGGTATCTGCCGGGCCTGTGCGGGCCTCGGAGCGCGGGTGGTCGCGGTGGGTGGGTGGTCGCGGTGGGCGGTGATGCTGCCGCAACGCCGGGTGGCGGGCCCGAGCTGCCCTGCTCGCGGTGGTGAGCCGTGGGCATCTGGCCAGCGCGACAGCGTAAGGGCGGCACCTTGCCACCGATCGCTGTTGCAAGGGAATTGGGGTCACTGTTGACATGCTGTGCAAGCGACGGCAACGGGCAGCTTGATGTCTTCGACGGAGGAGGGGTGGGGCCGACTGGTGGAGCGGAGTGCGTCCGACGCGCCTTCCGCAAGCCCTGTGCGTTACGTAACCGATCGGGTAGTTGAAGCGTTCTACCCACAGATGCAGCGAGGCGCTTCAGCCTGCTCGGACGCGAGAGGTACCGGAGCGATGGACGTGGCAACGATCACGGAGGCTGCGGGAACAGCACTGGTAGGGGCGATGGCCACAGATATGTGGCGGAAGGCCGTGGACGGCGTCACGGCTCTGTGGCGGCGCGCGTACCCGGACCGGGCCGAGACGGTCGCCGCAGAACTGGAGCAGACGCGTCGGCAGGTGCTGGCCGCTCGTCAAAGCAATGACGAGCGGGCCCTTCAAGACCTCCGTATTGGTTGGCAACTGCGTCTGGCGCAGTTCCTTGATCTGGAGGATCACCAACTCGCCGAAGAGTTGGCTGCACAGCTTCATCGTCTCGTCGAGGAAGAACTCAGGTACGCCGCCGCTCCGAGCGAACGCAACTACACCAACAAGGTTGAGATGAAAGCCGTGGCGTTCGGAAGAAGTCAAGTCAACCAGGTGGCAGGGAACCAATACAACTACGGGGACTGAAATACGGCACCATTTACGCAGGTGCCGGCAGTGGCCGATTGAGCGGAGAGAATTTTGCGTCACCGGGACAGTGATGTCCTTCGCATCAGACAGCAAGCTTCGGCGTCTGGGGCATCTAAGCTCTACCAGACCGCAGGTCCCCAAGTGGTTATTGAAGGAGGCCTGAACGTCTACCCAAACGCTGATCGCCCTGCCGACAGTTCCCCCGTTTCTCTCACACCTCCTTTCAAGCTTCTCCCGCACTGCCTCCACGGACGGGACGCTGATTTGCAAAACCTGGGAGGAGAATGCGTTCAGGATGCTCTCGGACGTTTGACCGTGCTACACGGCATGGGTGGAATCGGTAAGACGGCGGTAGCTCTCTCCCTGGCGCGAAAACTTCGGGGAAAAGGCGTACGCGTCTTTTGGATTTCAGCCGCGAGCCCATTCAGTGTGCGCGAAGCAATGCTGCAGATTATGATCCGGCTCGGCGCTGAAGAATCCCTAGTGCGGGAGGCAGCCCTCGGACACGTCAATGTCGCCGATGTGATGTGGGAGGAACTCGAAGGAAGCGAGGTGCCATGGCTTTTGGTCTTCGACAGCGCAGATGACCCGGGCCGAATTGAGAACGAGTTGGGCCCAGCGTGGCTGAGTTCATCACCTTCTGGATCTGTCCTCGTCACATCTCGCCAAGGAAGTCGCGGCTTCTGGCCCTGCGATGTCAATCTGATGAAGCTGGATCCACTGAGCCCGACTGCCGGAATAGATATGCTTCTTGATCTGACTGACGAAAGAGAGGCGGTGATCCAACAGCGCCAACAAGCAGAGCTTCTGGCGGCTCGCTTGGGCGGAATTCCGCTGGCCTTGCGCCTGGCCGGCTGTTACCTATCTCTTCCTTCGTCCACCATCCGAGGATTCGAGGATTACCGGGCAGCCTTGGACAAGGACTTTAAGGCTGTTATCGACCGAGCGGCTTCCACGTCCCCGGAGCTATGGCCGGAAGGTGAGCTGCGCAGTCTCATTATGCAGACCTGGGAGATCTCCCTGGATGCACTGGAGAAACAGGGAATCCCCCAGGCCAGGACCGTCATGCGACTGCTCTCCTGTTGGGCGAGTCAGCCTTTTCCCATCAAGCTGCTTTCCGCGAAGATCCTCGCTCGCACGAACGGTTCGCGATTCGGATACTGGGACGAATTAGTTCTCGAGAGAACTCTCAATGCTCTTAATGCCCTTGGACTGGTCGATGTGGTCTGCGAGAGCCCCGAGTGGTTGACATCCCCTGGCGGCGGCTTCTATCACCAAGATGGTCCGCCTACTGGACATCACTGCATCGTGGTTCATCCGCTTGTAGCCGAGGTGAATGCAGCACAGCTCGATCACTCAGAAGATAGCGGTCGGGTGTGGGCCGCAGCTGTTCGGTGCCTGGGAATCGTCCGGGGCATGTGGACGGAGGATCCAAGACAGCTGGGCTTTTGGCAGCTGATCATCCCTCATTTGCTGGCCGTGGCCTCCCGCCTGCCCGATGAGTCTGCTGATCTATTCAAAGTCATCGTGGATATCCAGGATTGGTTCAGCCAGTACCTGCGAGTATCCGGCCAGTATGAGGTCGGCTATAAGCTTGCGAGCGTCTCGCATTCAAGGATCAGTGAGCTTCGGCTGCCCGACAAACTCCGTTTTCTCTCCGGGTATATCTGCGCAGACTGGTCGTGGCAGACATCGCGCCTGGAGGAGGCCGACGAGCTGATCAAGGAGGCTTGTTACCTGGCTGGGCAGGCTGCCGGCCCTGAGAGCTACCAGGTGCTCGTCGCCAACGGGCTTCTCGTTGCCATTCAGGTAGAACGAGGCTTTTTCAAAGAGGCCGAGAAATTGGCACGCGAATCCACCTTGGCGCTAGATGGACGCCAGCTTCACCAGCTCTCCGCCCAGGCGTATCATCATCTCGCTACTATCCTCAGGGAAACTGGGAAACTGGAAGAAGCGGAGGAGAATTCTCGCCTTGCAGTACGCCTATGCGAGAGGATCCCCGGATTTCCACCGTACACCAAAGCGGTAATCCGCCATGAGCTTGGAGTAATTCTCTGGCATCGGGGTCGGCTAGATGATGCACTCAAAGTGTTGACGAAAGTCCATCAAAGCCAACGTGGATTCCTGGCTCCTTGGCATCCATCCATTCTGGTCACGCGCTACGATATTGCATCCATTAATGCCATTCAGGGGAATCTCATGAAAGCCTTGATGGAATTTATGGCAATCTATCTGACCGAGAAAGACTTCCTTGGCGAAAGGCACTACGCGACTCTCCAAACCAAGCATCAGGTGGCCCAGATCATGGTACAGCTGGGAGAGCTGGAGGCGGCCGAGACAATTCTGGCTGAGATCGAGATCGAACGCTGCTCCGGGAAACTTGAAACGCGTCACATGGATGTTCTGGCAACTCGCCACGAGTTGGTCCACATCAAGGCTCAGCGCGGTAATCATATCGGGGCATCGCAGGAGTGGCGGGAAATCCTCGAAGAGGAGCGCAGGCATCTCGGGGTGGAACATCCGTCCACACTTCGGACCCACTTCAACTGGGCAATCTGTTGGGCTGCATTGGACAGGCAGGCTATCGCTCGGATCGAAATAGGTAAAGTCTTGATGGCCCGGCGCCGCACCCTAGGTGCCAAGCACCATGAAACGCAGCAGGCCCGCCAGACGCTGGAATCCCTGATCCGCTCGCCGAGGGCGATCTGGCGGTTCGATAGGCAAGCACGGCGTCCGTTCCCGCGAAGCAGGACGAGCGGATAGGTGCCACGATTTCCAAGGAACCAGAGCACGGGAGCACACGGCAAGACCCACACCGTGCAGGCTCCCTGGCCACTGTGGCCTCAGTCGTTGCCGTTCAGACGTGTTGGCTTCCCCCGTGCCACGATGTAGGGGTGCAGCCCGTCCCTGGGCTGTAATGCTCGCCGCCCATGGGATGGTCTCTGACCAGTCCCGTATGGTCGATGGCATGCGTCTGAGCACAGTGATCCTCCCCATCCACCGGTGGAACAAGGGACAGAAGATCTGGCGTCGAGCTGAGGACCTCGGCTTCCACGCCGCGTATACCTACGACCACCTGTCTTGGCGGAGCTTCCGGGACGAGCCGTGGTTCGGATCGATCCCGACGCTGACAGCGGCAGCGACGGTCACCGAGCGGCTCCAGTTGGGCACCCTCGTAACGTCACCAAACTTTCGCCACCCGGTGACGTTGGCGAAGGAGCTAATCACGCTGGACGACGTGTCGGGCGGGCGGCTGACGCTGGGGATCGGGGCCGGCGGGGCCGGGTTCGACGCGACGGCGCTGGGGCAGGAGGCGTGGTCGCCGAAGGAGCGGGCGGACCGGTTCGGCGAGTTCCTGCCGCTGCTGGACGAACTGCTGACGCACGACGCCACCACGCGCGAGGGCGCATACTACTCGGCGGTGGAGGCGCGGAATATCCCCGGGTGCGTGCAGACGCCGCGGGTGCCGTTCTATGTCGCGGCAACTGGCCCGCGTGGGCTCCGCCTGGCCGCTGAGTACGGGCAGGGCTGGGTCACGTACGGCGACCCGCGCGGCCCGGCGGACGTACCGGTCGAGCAGGCTCCCGAGGTGATCGCCGCACAGCTGGCGAAGCTGACCGTCGCCTGCGAGGCGGCGGGCCGCGACGTCCGCGAGCTGGAGAAGGTCCTGCTCCAGGGCTCGACAGCCGAGAAGCCGCTGCAGTCCGTAGCCTCCTTCGTCGACTGGGCCGGCCGCTACCAGGAGCTGGGTATCACCGAACTGGTCATTCACTGGCCGGTCCCGGACTCGATTTTCGCCAACGACCTCGCCGTCTTCGAGAAGATCGCCACCGAGGGCCTCGCCCAGCTGGGGTGATCAAGGATTCGTCTCGTGTGGTTCGCGCCGCTGGGCGGAACCTGTCCGCCAACGGCCAATCGGTTGATGGCCGTTGGCGGACAGGCAACGATGCTCAGCTATCGCGGCCCTGGGTGACCACGAACTCCGTTTCATCGAGCGTCGCGCCGACGCTCGACTCGGCCCACTTGGCGAGAAGGTCCGCGCGTTGCTCGACCTTGTCCAACAGGTCGGTCAGCTGGGCTGCATCCGGCGACGTGGGTAGCTCGCAGCGAATCGCCGCGATGGTAGTCGCGCTGCCCTCCTCGTCGGCAGGGTCATCAGGTTCCCAGCAGCCGATCTCGATCTCCCAGGAGTCGTCCTTCTTGCTGCCGGGCTCCGGCGCATGGACCGACATGTAGTAGCCGTCCGAATCGTACGGCTCCGTGAAGATGCTGAGAGGGGCGTAATCCAGTGTGGCCTGCTCGCTGGAGCATCGGGAATAAGCGGTGACCATCACACGTAGGTCCTCGATGGCCTGCTTACGCTCCTTCGGGGAGAGCCCCTTTTCGAGCAGATCCAGTTGCTTCCGGACCTCCCGGCTCAGCATTCGCATCCCGCCGTCATGCGCCACGAACGGGCGACCGAACTCCCAGCATCGCCGGGTCGCCGTCTCCGGCGCGGGGATCCCCTCTGCGTACTCGGCCATTGCATCGCGCAGTTCACGTGCCTCCGTGGCCAGTTCCGCGTCGACCGCGATCAACACAGGCGGGGGCACGGCTGTCACAGCGTCATCCAGATCGGACAGCGCCTGGTGGAGCTGCAGGCAGGTGTACTCGTACCACAGGCTGTGCGTGCCACTCAGGAGAGCGGCGCGCGTGTCCCGGTTGGTAAGCGCGCCGAGGTGCGTTCGCGGGTAGTCGTTGAAGCCGCGATCACGGCGATCGTAAACACTCAACGGGACAGTGGCCAGGGCGGAGATCCGGTTGAGCGCATCGACGATCGGTGCCGCGAGAGCAGGGCTGCTCAGGCTCGTCACAGTGGACGATGCAACCCCGTCCGGGGCCTGATAGGTCGCAAGGATCTGCGATTTCCCGCGGTTCGCATGCTGGGAGTAAATGGTCACAGTGGCACCTTTCGACCACCGTGCTGATGGCAGCCCGCTGGTCACGTGAGTTACGGGGGAAGAAGGCGGTGGCGAGGGTGCTTTCCGACGCTCCGTGCCTTGAAGAAACCAGCGGTGGTCCAGGCGCTGTCCCGGACTCCTTGCCGCTCTCACCGTAGCGCACTTGTGGTGAGCGACCGTCGGATCTTCCAACTTCTGAGAAGATAAGCGACTTTGACCACCAGGAAGGATCCGTTCCGGTTCAGCCAGGTCGACCTCGCTGGGGCAGCCTTCTCCGCTCGAGAGACAGGCGGCGCTGTCGACAAGGACCGACCCACGCCGCTGGGTCGACGGCTGCCGCCAAGTCCGCCCTGGCTACTGGGCGGCTTAGGTCGCCCGTCAGGCGAGATCCGCTTTCCATCCAGGTGCGCCCTGACGGGCCCAGGGGTCACAGCGCGTGGGTTCCGGGTCGTTTCCGCAGGTCAGGCTGCGATAGGTGAAAAAGAGTTGATCGAGGTCACCAGCGTCCCCAGCCGAATCCGCTCCGTCGCCGTGGCGGCAGCCGTCAACGTCGGCACCGACCCGAACCACGGCTCCTCCCGGAAGCTCCGCCAGCTCAGGTGGTCGTACGTGTAGGCCGCGTGGAACCCGAGCTCCTCGGCCCGCCGCCACACCTGCTGCCCCTCGCTCCACCGGTGGATGGGGAGGATCACCGTGCTCAGTCGCATGGCCTGACACTATGCCGCCGAAGACCGGCCGAAGTATGCATACCGGCAGTATGCTTGCTTCATGGCGGCTACCACACGCATCACGGTCACCCTGCCCACGGAGCAGGTAGCCGAGCTGAAGAAGCTCACGGACAACGTCTCCGGCTACGTCGCGGAAGCGGTGGCCCGGCAGATCAGGCATCAACTGGTCGCGGAAGAACTCCGTCAGTACGAGGAACAACACGGCGCGTTCACGGAAGAGGAGCTCGCTGCCGCGCACGCAAGGATCTTCGGTTCATCCGAGCCGGGCAGCGGAGCGGCTGCCGCGTGAGTGTGCGGATCGAGACCGTCGTGCTGGACTCCGAGGGAATGTCCGCCTGGATCTCGCAGGACCGGGGCGTGCTCGCGATGATCAAGGCTTTCCACTCGATGGGGGCCGGCCTGGTCATCGGCGCCAACACCATCGTGGAGATCTCGCACGCCAGGACGAACACCGCCCGCCTGGACTGGGTGCTCTCGCAGGTCAGGATCGAGCCCGTGACAGAGCGCGCGGCCAGAGCCTCCGCGGCGCTTCTCAAGCAGGCGGGTCTGCACGGTCACAAGTACGCCATCGACGCCACCGTCGCCGAAATGGCACTCCGTCAGCCAGGTCCGGTGGCCATGGTGACCTCGGATGTCGACGACATGGCCAAGCTCTGCGGTGACCGGGTTCGGATCATCGCGATCTGAGCCGGCAGCAGGTCAGGGCGTTCATGGCTGCGTTCCCACAGGTCAGTGCGTGATGGGTGAACGAGGCTTGACCGAGGTCACCAGCGTCCCCAGCCCGATCCGCTCGGTCGCCGTGGCCGCCGCCGTCAGCGTCGGCACCGACCCGAACCGGGGCTCCTTCCGGAAGCTCCGCCGGTTCAGGTGGTCGTACGTGTAGGCCGCGTGGAACCCGAGCTCCTCGGCCCGCCGCCACACCTACCGCCCCTCGCTCCACCGGCGGACGGGGAGGATCACCGTGCTCAGTCGCATACCGCCGACCCTACGCGTTCACTGCATCGGCGATCCGATCTGCAGTGAGTCGCTGGGTCGGGTGAAATCGTGGCAGTCGGGCCGGTGCTACGGGACCATGAAGTACGGTTCGGTCGACTGCCGAACGAGGCCAGGGAGGTGCCGCAGTTGTCGTATGAGCCGAAGCTCGCTGCTGCGCTGTCCGGCGCCACTCTGCGCCAGTTGTCGCATTGGCGTAGGGCCACAGCGGGGCGCGGAGCCGTGCTGGTACCGGAGCTTTCAGCCTCTCGGCCGATCCTCTACTCCTTTCGGGACGTCGTGGCCCTCCGCGCATGCGTCCATTTGCGTCAGGACACCTCGCTCCAGAAGATCCGGCGTGCGCTGGACACCCTGCGCGACGGTCTCAACGAGCATGAACACCTGTCGCGTTACCGGCTGGTGGCCAGTGCCGACACCATCTACCTGGCCGCTCCGGATCACGCTGTGGACTTGGTGCAGAAGCGCGGCAACCTGGTCATCCACGAGATGGTCGACGTACTCGCCCCGTTCTACCGCAATGGCCGCCAGATCCCGAGCCTTCTGCAGCCCAGAGAGCACCTGTCGGTGGATCCGCTGGTCCGTGGCGGCGAACCCGTGATCGAGGGAACGCGTGTCCCTGCTTCGGAAGTCGCTGCTCTGCTGAAGGACGGTGTCCCTCCGGAGTCCGTCGAGGACTTCTACCCCGGTGTCACCGCGGCAGCTGCCCGCGACGCTGCCGACTTCACCGCTTATGTAGACAGCTACTCGGATGAAGGATTTCGGCAGGCTGCCTCTTGAAAATCCTGCTCGATGAGAACGTCCCCTTGCCTTTGGCGCGCATGGCCCAGTTGCTGCTGAAGCAACACGACATTCAGCACGTGGCAGAGATCGACGGCTGGGCAGGTACCAAGGACATCGAGCTCTACGCACGCGCGGCCTCAGCAGGCTTCCAGGTTGTGATCACCAACGACACCAAGCAGATGGCTCGTCCGCTGGAGGTCGTGGCGATCGCCGAGTCGGGGCTGCACAGGATCGAGTACCGCCACAATCACAAGCACGGGGGCCTCGTCGGCCTGGGTGCTGCTGTCGCCACTGTCTGCGCAGGCCTACCCCATGCGCTGACCGAGCTCGAACACGCAACGGGCCAACTTCTGCTGTCCCTCACTTCGATCGACCCGTCGCATCAGAGTCGACTGCGAATCGTGAACCCCGCCACGGCTCCTCCGAAGCACTGGCCAACGGCCGGAGGCGTGTGAGCAGCTGGCCGCTCGAACAGACTCCACGCCGAACGGGCGCGACTTCGGACTTTCCCAGCTCAGCCCGTGATGGGTGAACGAGGCTTGACCGAGGTCACCAGCGTCCCCAGCCGAATCCGCTCCGTCGCCGTGGCGGCAGCCGTCAACGTCGGCACCGACCCGAACCACGGCTCCTCCCGGAAGCTCCGCCGGCTCAGATGGTCGTACGTGTACGCCGCGTAGAAGCCGAGTTCCTCGGCCCGCCGCCACACCTGCCGCCCCTCGCTCCACCGGTGGACGGGGAGGATCGCCGTGCTCAGTCGCATGCCGGCGGCCCTACGGGCAAGGCTGACCGCCGACATCCTCACACACCATGTACTACAGTTTTCCCATGACTGCACCACGCTCCGGCAAGACACGAGTCACCAGCGTCTCCCTGCGCGCCGAGACCTTGGAAGCCATCCGTGCCCGCGCCGGCAAGCAGGGCATCTCCTCCTACATCGAGGAGGCCGTGCAACGGCAACTCCAGCGCGAAGCCATCGACGAGTACATCGAGGCCGCCGAAGCCGATCACGGACCGGTGGACCCGGCGGAGGTGACGGCCAGGGCCGAGCGCATCCGTGCGCACCATGCCGCTCATCGCGCAGACTCCGCCCCGGCGGATGTCGCGTGAGCGGCACGCTCGTTCTCGACAGTGAGGCTCTCTCCAAGCTGTCCCGGCGGCACCGCGACATGACTGTGTGGTTGGACGTCGCCCGCACCCTGGATCTTCTGGTGGTGACGAGCGCAGCCACTCTGGTGGAGGCGCGCGATCCCAAGGTGCCGCAGGCGGCGTTCGACCATGCGCTCTCCCTCGCCAAGGTGCGGCCCGTCACGGAGGAGATCGCGCGGGCGGCGAGCAAGCTGCTGACAGCTGAGGGGCTGCACGGCCACAAGTACGCCATCGACGCGATGCTCACAGCCACCGCGCACGCGGAACACGGCGACGTGACCGTGGTGACCAGCGATGTCGATGATCTACGCCGCCTGTGCCACCGCCGCATCGCGGTCGAGCCGATCTGACGTCTTCGCACGAAGGCGGCGCGCGTCCGGATTCGCTACACGGGCGAGACCCGGGAAGCAGCCGAAGCCGGCGCACGAGACGAGCGGTCGTTGGGGCTCGACGACTGTTCCCCCGAACAGTTGAAACTCCGAACGCTGCTGGCGCTGGGCCTGTTCAACAGGAGCATTGATCTCACTTCACCAATTCAGTGGGGCTTGCACACGCTTACCGCCTGCACGCGGCCGGCGCTCGCAGAAAGGGGCCACAGACGGGGACGAACCGGAAGGTCCGGGCCGCTCGCAGACGCGCCACGCCCTCGGCCGGTCCCGAGGTGGGCTGACCACCGAGGTCCACCCGCCTTCGGTAAGGAGATCCACCGTGACCGCAACGTGGTCCAACGGGGCTTCGCCCGGCGGAAGCAGTTCCGCGCGATCGCGACCCGGTTCGACAAGCTCGCCGACCGCTACCGCGCCGGAGTCGCCCCGGCCTCACTGATCATCTGGCTCCGCGCACCAGCCGGATGATCATTTGTCGGACGCGCCCTGGAAGCCCTGGTGGCCGCCCGCCCCCGCTGTCGGCGGACTGTCGGCGGGCTGTCAGTGGGATGACAGCGGCCTGTCGGCGCGCTCCCGCACGCTCTGAGGAGACGGGCGGCAGCGCCACGGCGGCAGTGCGGACGGCATCGATGCACCGCGACACCCGCCCTGACACTCACCCCGACACCCGCCCTGACACCCGTCCCGAGAGGAGGCCGCCATGACCGGCACCGAAACCACCGCCGTCGCCCCAGCAGCGGCGCCGCGCACCTACCCGTCGCTGCGCGCGGCATGGATTCCGCTGGCCGCGCTCTGCCTGGCCTTCTTCGTCGAGATGGTGGACAACACCCTGCTCTCGATCGCGCTGCCGACCATCGGCCGGGACCTGGGCGGCGGCACCACCGCCCTCCAGTGGGTGACCGGCGCGTACTCGCTGACCTTCGGCGGCCTGCTGCTGACCGCCGGATCGATGGCCGACCGGCTCGGGCGGCGGCGGGTGCTGCTGGTCGGCCTCGCCGCGTTCGGCCTGCTCAGCCTCGGCGTCGCCGCCGTGACCGGCACGGGGCAGCTGATCGCCCTGCGCGCCGGCCTCGGCGTCGCCGCCGCGGCGATGGCGCCGATCACCAACTCGCTGGTGTTCCGGCTCTTCGACGACGCGGCCCTGCGGATGCGCGCGATGACCGTCATGATCGTCGTCGGCATGTCCGGCTTCGTGCTCGGCCCGCTCCTCGGCGGCACCGCGCTGGCCCACGTCAAGTGGCAGTGGCTGCTGCTCGTCAACGCCCCGATCGCACTGATCGCCGCCATCGGCGTGCGCCTGGGCGTCCCCGCCGACCGGCCCGAAGACCTCACCCGCGACCGCCTCGACCTGCCCGGTGCGCTCCTCAGCGTCGCCACTATCGGCCTCGCCTGCTACGCGCTCACCAGCGGCGTCGACCACGGCTGGACCTCCGCCCCCACCATCGGCTCGATCCTCGGCGCCCTCGCTGCCGGCCTCGCCTTCGTCTGGCACGAGCGCCGCACCACCGCCCCCATGCTCGACCTGAAGCTGTTCACCAACGGCACCGTCCGCGGCGCCGCCATCGCCCAGATCGGCACCGCCATCGCGATGGCCGCCGTGATGTTCGGCCTGATCCTGCACTTCCAGTACGCCTACGGCTGGAGCCCGGTGCGGGCCGGCCTCGCCAACCTGCCGATCATCGTCACCATGCTCGCCGCCACCCCGCTGTCCGAATGGCTCGCCAAGCGCTTCGGCCACCGCATCGCCTGCCTGGTCGGCGCCGCCTGCCTGGCCGGCTCCCTGGCCGGCCTCGCCTGGGGCGTCTCGCACGGCTATGCCGCCATCGCGGTCTGCATGGTCGTGATGACGATCGGCCTGCGCACCGTGATGACGATCTGCGCCATCGCCCTGGTCGAGAAGATGCCCGAGAACCGCACCTCGATGGGCACCGCCCTCAACGACACCGCCCAGGAGGTCGGCAGCAGCGTCGGCACCGCCGTCGTCGGCACCCTGATCGCCGCCCTGGTCACCACCCGGCTCCCCGCCGGCACCTGGAGCAACACCCTCGTCCACTCCTTCTTCCACGGCGAACGCATCACCTACGCCGTCCTCGCCGCCGTCGTCGGCCTCGTCACCGCATTCGGCGCACTCACCCTCACCGACTCCCACAGCACCGAAGAGCACTCCGCCTGACCCCTCCGGTGCTTCGACCGCGACCGGCGCCCCGCCCCTCCCGGCGGGGCGCCGGTCGCGATCGGATGCGGGCCCGGGGCAGCCGGTCCCCGGGGGCGAGGCCCCGCCCGGCGAGCCGGTCGAGCGGGGTGCAGCCGTAGCCGCCGCCGTCAGCGTCGGCAGCGTTCCGGACCTCGATGGCGGCCGGGCCGTCGTAGCGGTGGGGGGCGGCGAAGACGGAGGAGGGCGGGTAGACCGGGTCACCCGTGTCTCCTTGTGGGCCGAGACGCTGGAGGCGATTCGCGCACGCGCCGGGAGGCAGGAGGTCTCCTCGTACATCGAGGAGGCCGTACAGCTCCAGCGCGAAGCCATCGACGAGCACACCGCCAGAGCCGCTGCGACGTTGATCAAACAGGTGGGGCTGCACGGTCGCGAGTACGCCGTCGACGCCACTGGCGCCGGGACGGCGCTCCGTACGGTCGATCAGTTGCCCGGCGCCTTCCCGGGGACGGGGGTGGAGCGGACCAGCCAGACGTCGTACTCCTCGGTCGTCACGCCGCAGGAGGTGTGGCCGTCGCGTGCCATGGCGACGAACTCCGGCTGCTGCGGGCCGTCGGTGAGGTGCGCGGCCAAGTGCGCGTCGTCGTTCCAGCGGACCAGGGCCCAGCCGAGGCGGCCCATGCCGTGGCCTCCGACGTGGATGAGGAACGTCCCGTCGGGGGCGAGCAGTTCGGACTCCCGCGAGAGCCGGAGCCAGTGCTCGTCGACCTGCGCGGCCCAGTCGGAGGTGCTGAGCGGAACGGTGGCGTCGGGTTCCACGAGGAAGCCGGCGACCGACTGCCAGACCTCGCCCGGGGACGGCAGACCGGCCTCGTCCGGCGCGCCGAGGACGGTGAGACCGGCGGCTTCCAGCAGTAGCCTTCTCGCATCCTCGGAAGAGGCCGGCATTATTTCCTCCGGTAGAAGAAGTGGTGGTCTCCGCCAGGTTTGTTCATCTTACCGTAGCGCTCCATCCTGGTGTAGCCCTCGGGTGAGTTGTCCCAGCCGAAATTGACCAATTCCCGGGTGTCGTCGTACTTGGGTTTTCCGGCGTGGAAGTGCAGGCCGGCGGGGTCGTGGGTGTGCTCCACGACCACGCGGGAGCCGTTTTCCGTCTCGAATTGACGGAAATTCCCCCAGTGCGTGGGATCTTCGGAGTAGACATGTCCCGGCATGTTGCGGTACCGCTTGTCCCCGACCACCTTCCATTCCGCGATCGGTTCTTCCCCGTACGGAACGCCCGCCAGGTCGAAGGCCGCGCGCTCGGCCTCCTCGCGAGAGTCGAAGGGGTTGCTGTGCTCACCCCGCGGCGGTCCCTGGTGGCCCTGGTGGGGGGACAGGCCGAGCGGGTCGCACCAGGTGTGCGGGTTGGCGACGTAGGCGTCCGGGTTCGGGCCGGGGATCAGTCCCAGCGGATCCGGCGTCAGGTACCGGGCGGTCTCGGGGTTGTAGTAGCGGTGGACGTTGTAGTGGAGGCGGGTCTCGGGGTCGAAGTACTGGCCGGGGAAGCGCAGCGGCGTGTAGGTGGTGCTGTCGGACGGCCAGGTGGTCTGCCCCCAGAGGGTGGGAGTGGCGCGCCAGGCGATCGACTCGGCGGCCGGGTCGATCAGTTCGGTGGGCGTGCCGATCAGGTCGGTGACGATCGCGAAGAACCGCCGGTCCACCCGCTCCGCCGTGCTGATGGTCTCGGTCTGCGTGAGCGGACGGATACCGTGGTGCTCCCAGCTCAGGGTGTGCGGACCCGGGAGGTAGGGCGCGGAGGTGGTCTGCTCGGCGAGCACCGGGCCGTCCCAGGTGAAGTCCGTGCGCTCCCCGGCGCTGCCGGAGGTGGCGGTCCGCTCCTTGGCGATGCGGCGGCCGAACGGGTCGTAGCGGTACTGCCAGCGGCTGCCGTCCGGGGTGGTGACCTCGGTCAGCCGGTCCTCGGCGTCCCAGGTGTAGTGCCAGGCGTCGGGCTTGCGGGAGAGCCGGGTGACCCGGCGCACCGTGGTGCGACCTGCGGCGTCGTACTCGAAGGCCGTCCGGCCCGCGGTGGAGATCAGGGTGCCGGAGTAGGTCCGCTCACCGACGGCCGACCGGGTGGTGTCGGTCGCGGGCCACGACGCGCGGGTGACGTTGCCGGCCGGGTCGTAGGCGTAGCTCTCCTCCCACTCCGTTCCCCGGACGGCCGTGACCCTCCCGACCGGGTCGAGGTCGAAGGCACGGGGCCCGCCCCACAGATCCTCGACCGTCACGAGCGAGCTGTCGGCGCGGTAGCCGTAACCGCGTTGCTGCAGGGTGCGGTCGGCCGTACGGGCCGACTGCCCGGTCATCCGGTGCCTGGAGTCCCACTCGCTGGTCAGCACGAGCCGCCGGTCGAAGGTCCGGTGGGTCTCACGGCCGGCCGGGTCGTAGCCGAACGTGATGCTTCCGTCCGGGGTGTCCAGCGCCGTCGCGCGGCCTGCGCCGTCGTACGTCCAGGTTCCGGAGCGGCCGGTGGGGGTGGTGCGGCCCGTACGGCGGCCGAGGACGTCGCGGGTGATGCGCAGGGTGCGCCCGTTGACCGTCTCCTCCATGAGGTTGCCGAGGGCGTCGACCGTGCGGACGACCGTCGCGTCGGTGTTCTCCGCCCGCACCAGGTGGCCCGATCCGTTGTACGCGTAGGCCGTCTCCCGGCCACCGGCGTTCTTCCGGACCAGGTGGCCGGTCAGGTCGTAGGAGTACGCGGTGACCGTGCCGAGCGAATCGGTCACCGCGGTGACCTGCCCCACGGCGTCCAGCCGGTATGTCAGGGTGCGGCCCTGGTAGTCGCGTTCGCCGGTCAACCGCCCCGCGGCGTCGTAGTCGTAGTGCCAGGTCCGGCCGAGCCCGTCGGTGACCGCGATCAGCCGCATGTCGGCGTCGTGAGTGAAGGCGACGCGGGCACCGTCGGGAGTGGTGCGGGCGGCGAGCGTCTCGAAGTGGGTGTACTCGAACGCGGTGGTCAGGCCGAGTTGGTCGGTGTGGGTCAGCGCGTTGCCCTCGCCGTCGTACGTCCAGCGCTCGGTGCTGCCGTCCGGGCGGGTCCGCTCGGCCAGGTCGCCCTCGACCGTCCAGCGCGACCGGACGGTGCCGCCGAGCGGGTCGGTGATCGCCACGACCCGGCCGAAGGCGTCCCGGTCGTAGCGGATCACCGCGCCGGTGGGGTCCGTGACCTCGACGGGGAGACCGGCGGGGTCGCAGCGCACTCGGGTGGTGTGGCCCAGGGCGTCGGTCGTGCCGGCGAGGTGACCGAGCCCGTCGTAGGCGTACGTGGTGGTGGCGCCGAGCGGGCTGGTCAGGGCGGTGCGCAGGCCGTTCTCGTCGTACGCCTGGTACCAGGTGGCGCCGCCGGGTTCGGTGATCGTGACCGGAAGGCCGAGGAGGTCGGCGTACTGCGCGGTGGAACGCCCGCCGTCGGGGCGGGTGACGGCGGTGAGGTCGCCGGCGCCGTCGTACTCGTAGCGGGTGGTGCGGCCGAGCGGGTCGGTCTCGGCGAGGAGGCGGTCGTGGTCGTCGCGTTCGTACCGGGTGGTGTGGCCGAGGGGGTCGGTGACGGCGGTGATCTGGGCGTGGTCGTTGACGGTGTAGGTGGTGGTGTGGCCGAGGGCGTTGGTCTCGGTGTGGGTGCGCAGGCCGGTGGCGGGGTCGGGGTCGCCGTAGGTGAAGGTGAAGCGCAGGGCGCCGGTGGTGCCGCCTTCGTCGACCACGCGGTCCAGGCTGTCGTACCGGTAGACGTACTGGGAGCCGTTGCGGTCGGTCCAGGAGGTGAGGCGGCCGGTGGCGTCGTTGGTGAAGCGCATCGGCTTGCCGCTGGAGTTGTAGGCCGCGGCGAGGTGGCCGTCGGTGTAGCTGTAGCGGGTCAGCAGGGCGTCGCCGCCGTTGTCCCCGGCGCCCGCGAGGCGCAGGGCGGTGATGCGGTCGTTGTCGACGGTGACCAGGAGCCGGTAGCCACCGGAGTGGGTGATCGAGAGCGGGACGCCGTCGGGGTCGTAGGCGAGGGCGTAGTGGCGGCCGTGGCGGTCGCGGACCTCGGTCAGCAGGGCCTCGTCGCCGTCGGGGGTGGGGGTGAAGGTCTTGACCAGGCCGGTGGCGGGGTCGGTGACGGTGAAGCGGCCGTGGACGAGGCCGAGTTCGTGGCGGGAGCCGGCCGAGGCGTGCACCGGGTCGCCGGGCCCGGGGTGCGGGTACGCCTGGGTGATCCGGTCGGGGCGGACGTGGACGACGCCGTGCTCGTCGATCTCCAGCCGCTCGTCGAAGGTGCAGATCCACCTCGGGCCCATCCAGCGGCCGGTCCGCAGGCCGGAGTCGAAGCCGCGGGTGAACCGCAGCGGCAGCGAGCCGGGCAGACTCGCGTCGACCTGGTCGATGTACATCCGCCCGGTGGCCATGTCGACGGGCTCGCCGCCACCGCACCGGGTGTCCAGCGGGCGGCCCTCGGTACGCGGGCTCCTGACCTGCTCGCGCCCCCGGCCCCCGGGGTGCGAGGTGCCGTCCTTTCCGCGCCGTCCACCGCCGGAGCGCGGGTGCGGCAGGCCGTCCTTGCCCTCGCCCTTGAGGATCTTCTCCAGGTCCTTGACGTGCTTCTCCTCCACGTCCCGGACGTTCTTGGCGACCTTCTTCAGGTTGTCGCCGGCCTTCCGGTAGAAGCCCTTCAAGGCCTTCCCGGCGTCCTCGGCCAGCGTCTTGCCGAGCTTCTGGGCGCCGTGCTCCAGCGCCTTGACGATCTGGTTGCTCATCCGGAGCCCACCGCCGCCCGGTACGAGGACCCCGCGCCCTGCGCGGACCCCCTCGCGTGCGGAGCGAACTCACCCACCTCGCCCGCGTGTACCGTCGGCCGGTCGATCCCGATCACCGACAGGAACGACACCACCTCGCCCGGCAGCTCGATCGCCACGCCAAGACCTCCCCCGAAGACGCCCGCACATCCGTGCGACCGTAGCCACGGCCGCACACCGGGAAGGAGGGACTTTCCGAAACCTTGACCATGGAGGCGCGCGGGCCGACGGCGCACGGCCGTGCGTACGCCGTCCCGAGGGTCAGTGGACTCCCCGGGAGTCGTCCTGCGCTTCGAGGAAGTAGGCGATCCGCTCGGTGTCCGTCCGGACGCCCAGGAGCGCGGAGACCGTCGCGAGCCGGCTCTCCGGGAGCGGGAAGGACGACCCGACCAGGTCGGGGTGCGGTCCGACCAGCCGGGCCGCGTCGTCCTCGGTGAAGCTCGCGGGCAACTCCCACTCCACCACCAGCGAGTCGCTGCTCCGGTCGAATCCGAGTACCGCCCAGGTCATTTCACGCCCTTCCGTCCTGGGCCGGGGCCCCTGAGCCGCCGGCCTCGCGGGAGAAGGACTCCAGCGCCTGGCCGGCGTCCCGGTGCTCGGCGGGTGTCCTGCCGGGTCTCCGGGCGCCGTGTTCGGGGGCTCCGACGATCCGGTCGCCCACGCGAAGCTCACTCGAAGCTCACTCCCGCGATCTTCGACTGGAAGACCTGGGCGTGGCCGGCGACGGTCTCGGCGTGGTCGTGCATCGTGCGGGCGTGTTCGTCCAGGGCGTCGGGGTCGATGCGGAAGCCGGTGCCGCCCGCGCCGGCGGCGGAGACGCCGAGCGCGCCTTCGGCGGCCTGGAAGACCATGCCCTGGACGGCGTTGGCGACGGTGTCCACCAGCGGGTTGATGGCGGCTTCCACCACCTGGCCGATGACGTACTGCTCCAACTGTTGTTCCAGGTAGTTGATCAGGCGTTTGGCGGCCTCCTCGATCAGGAGGACCGCGGCTTCGGCCGCGCCGAGGGTGGCGATCGCGGCGGCCTGGTCGGCGACGAACGCGGCGGCCAGCGCGACCAGTTCGGCGATGGTCTCCACCTTCATCGCCACGATCACGTCCGCCGCCGCGTCCAGTGCCTGCGCCACCACGTGGCAGGCCCGGACGAGTTCGTTCAGGTGCTGGTCGGAGACGGCCGCCCACTTGGTGAGCAGCGCCTCGTAGGAGGCGCCCTCGTAGGCTTGGCCCAGTTGCTGGACGGTCGCCGTGGACTGCTGGTGCGAGGCGTCCACGTTCTCCGCGAACTCCCGTACGTGGCCCGCGAACTCGCGGACCTTGTCCTCGTTCACCGTCGGCCAGTTGATGCCGATGATCGAGAGGAAGTCCACCACCTCGCCGGGCAGTTCGATCGCCACGCCAAGCCCTCCCCCGAAGACGTCCGCACATCCGGGCGACCGTAACCACGGGTGGGCGGGCGGGAGGGGGATTTTGCGCAACGTTGACCGCGCGCACCGGGCCCGCGCGTACGGTGGTGCCGGCCGTCGGCGGTCCGGGGCGGCACGTTCCCAGCGGGCCCGCTCTTTGGGAGCATGGACCGGACCGGCCCCGGACCGCGGAGGTGCTGCGTGAACACCGGTGCACCGCCCACCGACGACACCCCCGGCGACGGCGTCGGTGACACCCCCGGCGACAGCGTCGCCGACGCCACCGGTGACCGCGTCGACGGGACCGTCCGGCCCGCGGGACGCGAACGGCGGCGGGCGGCCGACGCCGTCTGGCCGACCGGCTCGTACCTGGGCCTGCTGTCCGCGCCGTCGCGGCGGCTCCTGCTGCGGGCGGGGCGGGTGGCGTCCTACGCCCCCGGCGAGGTCATCCTCCGGGAGGGGGACAGGGCCTCCCACCTCCTCCTGATCGAGAAGGGGCTCGTCAAGGTCACGTCCACGACCCGGGAGGGGCACACCAGCCTGCTCGCCATCCGGGCCGCGGGCGACGTGGTCGGGGAGCTCGCCGCGATCGACGGCGCGCCCCGCTCCGCCACGGTGACCGCGGCCCGGGCGGTGCGGGCGCGCGCCATCCAGCACGGCGAGTTCGTGCGCCTCTTCCGCGAGCAGCCGCAGATCGCCCTCGCCCTGGTGGCGGCCGTGGCGGGCAAGCTGCGGGCGGCCACCAGGGCCCGGGTGGACACCGGGGGCTACCCGCTCCAGGTGCGCATGGCGCGGGCGCTGGTGGAACTCGCGGAGACCTACGGGGAGCCCGCGGGCACCGGGATCACCATCACCGTCCCGCTGAGCCAGGAGGACCTGGCCGCGCTGATCTCCTCGTCCACGGCGGGGGTGACGCGGTCGCTCCAGCACCTCAGGAAGAACGGGCTCATCGACACCAGCTACCGGCGGCTGACCGTCATGGACCTGGACGCGCTCAGCGAGCTGGCGGTGCTCTCCCGCCCGGCCGACGGGACGGCCACCGGGCTCCCGGCGGGGACGTAGCCGCGCTACGCCGGATCGACGACCGGCACCTGGACGTGCGCAGGTGGGAGCTGCGGGCTACCACCCCCGCGGCTCCACCCACGGTCGCACTGCGGCGGGCTCGGCAGGAGGACCCGGCGACAGCCTGATCAGGGTAGATGCCCGGGCCGGGCCAAGACCTGCTCAAAGTAGAGAGTCTGACGCCCTTTCCGCACTCCGTTCCGAGCCGCCCGAAGCCCTGGAGCCCGGAACCTCCGGCTCGTAGCGTGGACTCCACCGGCCGCCCGCAGGACGCGGCGCCCCCTACCAGGGCGTCCCGGGGCCGCCGGCACCCAGGGCTCGGCAGACACCCCTTCCGGGAGGCAGTTTGGACACCAACATCTGGATCGCGGCGGCCGGCGCGGCGGTCGCGCTGGCCGCCCTCGGCCTGGCGGGCTTCGCCGTCGCCAGGATGAGCAGGAGCGCCCCGCTCAAGGTGGCGGTCGTGATCACCGCGCTGGCCGGACTGATCGCCGCACTTCCGCCGCTGATCGCCGCGTTCGCCTCCTTCAAGGTCTAGCGGTGACCGGACAGGGGCGCCCGCCCTCCAGGGCCGGCCGCGGACGGGGGTGCCGGAAACAGCCGGCACCGCCCCGCGAGGCCGGCCGCGGCGGGGAGGCGGCGCCCCTGCTACCGGAACGGCTGCACACCGAACCGTTCCGCCTGCTGCGGGAGTTGGGCCTCCCGCCCGAGGACCTGCTGATCGCCGGGAGCGCCCCCCTGTACGTCCGGGGACTGCGCGACCGGATCGGCGACCTGGACGTGGTGGCGCGGGGCGAGGCGCTGCGGCGGGCCCTGCTGCTCGGCGAACCGGAACCGGCCCCGTTCGACGGTGCCGTCTCGGTCCGCCTGCTGGGAGGGCGGCTGGAGATCACCGACAGCTGGTTCACCGGCCTCCTCGGCGGCGTGGAGGAACTGTTCGACCGGGCGGAGGAGATCGGCGGCCTCCGCTTCCTGGGCCTCGCCGACACCGCCGTGTGGAAACGCTGGCTCGACCGCCCGAAGGACCGGCTGGACCTCCACGGCCTGGACCTCCACGGCCTGGACCTCCACCGCCCGGACCTCCACGGCCCGGACCTCCGCGGCCCGGACCCCCACCGGCCGACCGGTCCGGCCGGGCCGACCGACCCCGGCCCCCGCCGGTCCGGCCGGTTCCATCGGCCCCGACCGGGCTGCTCCGCCCCCGGCGCCGACGAGGACCGGGACGAGCGGGGCGGGCGCGACACCGGGTCCGGGCCCGGACCGGATCAGTGGGGTGCCTCGGTGGTGGTCCGAACCGGGCCCTAGGCTCGGTGGCGGAGCCCGAAGGACGGGACCGGAGCCATGGAGGGGTACGGATGAGCGGGGACGGCGGCAGTCCGGGTCAGCAGCACGGCGGCGGGCAGCCGTACGGGCCGGGGGCCCACGGGCCGGGTGCCCAGGGGCCGGGCGGCGGGCCGGGGTACTGGCCGGGGTACGGACAGCCGGGGGGCCGCCCCAACGGGGGCTGGGGGCAGAGCCCCTGGGGTGCCGTGCCGGTCGCGCCGAAGCCCGGGGTGCTGCCGCTGCGCCCGCTCGCGTTCGGGGAGATGTTCAGCGCCGTCTTCGACACCGTGCGGCGCTACACCGGCGCGCTCTACCTGCCGCTCGCGGCGGTCACCGGCGTCCTGGCGGTGCCGATGGTGGTGGTGTCGGTGCTGCTGGCGGGCCGGCTCGGCGACGCCTACAACGCCCTCCCGGACACCTCGCTGGGCGAAGAACCCACCGGCGACCAACTGTGGGCCCTGTGCTGGCCGCTGCTGGTGGTCTTCGGGCTGATCCTGCTGCTGGGGATCGCGCAGTACGTGATCGCCGGGCCGCTGGCCACGGTGGTGCTGCGGGCCGCGACCCTCGGCCGGCGGATGACGGCCGGTCAGGCCTGGAAGGAGGCCCGCCCCCGGCTCGGGGCGGCCGTCGCCTCGATGGCGCTGCTGTACGGCCCGCTGCTGGTGCTGAACGTCCTGCTGGTGGGCCTGGCGGTGGGGCTCGGCACCGCCACCGGCAGCGCGCCGCTGCTCCTGCTGCTGCTCCTGCTGAGCGCGGCCGTCGGGGTCGCCGGCGTCTACGCGGTGGTGCGGCTGGCCCCGCAGGTCCCGGTGCTGGTGCTGGAGGACGGCACCCCGAAGGGGGCGATCGGCCGGGCCTGGCAGCTCAACCGGGGCAACTGGTGGCGCAGCTTCGGCCTCACCGCGCTGGTCATCGCCATCGGCCGGGTCGCGGCCGGGGTGATCAGCTACCCGCTGACGATCGTCCTGTCGGTGCTGGTACCGCTCAGCTCCGTCGACTTCGAGGGCGAACCCGCCCGGCTCCAGTTCAGCCACGGCACGATGACCGCCGTGCTGGTGGGCTACTCGCTGCTGGTGCTGTTCGGCACGCTGGCGACCGGCCCGCTGGTCCCGCTGGTCAACGGCGTGCTCTACATCGACCGCCGAATCCGCAACGAGCGCCTGGACATCGCGCTCGCCGAGGCGGCCGGCGTCCACTTCGCCGAGGCGTACGGCTACCCGCAGTCGGCGCCGTCCCAGCCCGCGCCCGCCCAGCCCGCGCCATCCGCGCCCGTTCCGTCCCAGCCCGGGGCGCCCGCCGAGCCCGGGGCGGCGTCCGAGCCCGGGACGGCGTCCGAGCCGTCCGCCGGGGAGGGGCCGGCGGGGCGCTGAACCGCCCCGGTTCCGGGTTGCGGTTCAGTCACGGGCTGTCCGATTGGCCGTGGATTACGGCGATTGGTCGGCGGAACCGTGTTGTTGAGGGCCACACAGGTCTCACATAATTCGTGCACCGCGCAATGACGAACGCGTTCGGGCCGACCGGGGGGACGGCCCGCGCCGCTGCGCGGGCCGCCATGTGAACCCTGGGGGGAGACCCTTGTCCGTTCCCGAACCGTCCCCTGACCGGGACCTGACCCCGAATCCGGTGCCGGCCCCGACGGCCCCGCCCGGGCCGGAGCCCGAGCCCGCCGCGGAGCCCGCGCCCGCGCCCGCCGCTGAGGCCCAGGAGGCCCAGGCGGCCCCCGCCGGGCCCCCGCGCCGGCTGCCCCGGGCGGCCGGGGTGGTGCTGTCGGTGGCCGGGCTGCTCGCGGTGACCGCGGCCAGCGCGGCCGTCACCGTCGCGGTGGGCCGGCCCGACCGCTCCGGGCACGTCGCGGCCGTCGCGGCGTCCCCGTCGGCGGCCCCGAGCCCGTCGGCCACGCCGAGCCCGACCCCGACGCCGTCGGCCGCGCCGACCCCGTCGCCGACGGTGGCCCCGCGTCCGGCCAGCACCCTGCGGGGCAGCGTCTCGGGCGGCAAGCACAGCGGTGACCTGCGGTACTTCCTGCTGCCCGTGCCCGACGACGCGGACCCGTACGGCTCCCCGGACGGCGCGATGATGAGCATGGCGGACCTCCAGGCCCAGTACAGCAAGGACGTGGACATCAAGGCGGTCCTCGACTCCTGGGGCTTCAAGGAGGCGGCCACCCGCACCTACCGCACCCGGGACGGGAAGTCCGAGGTCCGCACCGACCTGCGGCGCTTCGGCCGGGCCGACCGGGCGCAGGGCTTCGCCGACAACACCAGTTACGACCAGCCCTCGTTCGGCGTCGACGGGGTGTCGAACGCCAGGGGCTACGTCTTCAAGCCCGAGCAGCAGGCGTACACCGGCGAGCTGGTCGGCATCGGCGTGGTCGGCGACGTGGTCTACGAGGTCACCGTCCAGGTGCAGGGCGACCCCGACAAGGCGCTGCTCGCCGACGCCATGAAACGTGCGCGCGACCGCCTTGCCAACGGCTGACGGACGTCCCGAACCCTCTTTCCAGGAGCACCAGTTGAGCACCGAATCCGCGGACGCGGCGGAGCCCGGGACGGCCGCTGCCGAGCCGACCGCGCCACTCGCGCCGACCGTCCCGCCCACCTCACCCACCTCACCCACCTCACCCACCTCACCCGTCGACCCCGCCGCCCCCGCCGCCCCCGGGTCCGACCTGATCGAGTCGGGCCGCCCGGACGCCGAACCCGTCCGCGGCAGGCGGCGGTTCGGCGCGGGCGCGCTGGTCCTGGCCGCGGTGCTGGTCGGCCCGGTGGTCGGCGCCGGGGTGGGCTACGCGATCCAGGCGTCCCGGCCGCCGACGCCGCTGCCGGCCCTCACCGCGCCGAAACTGACCTACCCCGCCGAGCGGGTGGACGCCGCGGCGCTGGCCGCCGCCGGTCCGCCGCCGCTCGACATCGACGGCGACCTGCGCAAGCTGCTGGTCGAGCCACCGTCGGGCAGCACCGACCTGACCGGCGAGGACGGCGACGGCGACGGCTGGCTGTCCCCGGCCGACCGGGCGGAGACCTTCGGCGACAGCGAGCAGATGTTCGTCCGGATGCTCGGCAACGGCTTCCGCCGCGCCGCCGCGGTGCGCTGGAAGACGGGCGAGGACGTCTACCAGGTGATGCTGGTCCAGTACGTGCCCGATTCCGTGGTGCAGGCGATCACCGGGATGATCCCGAGCTCCACCGCGGACATGGACGTGTCGAAGTTCCCGGGCAACGACGAGAGCGTCCTGCTGATCGCCAAGCAGCCCTCCACCTACGCGCGCAGCACCGAGACGTACCACTACGGCGAGGCGCTCGCCCGCAAGGGCACCGTGCTGATGACCGTCCAGGTCTACGCCGAGAAGCCGGTGGACCGGGCGCAACTCGAAGACATCGCCAAGCGCCAGTGGGAGCGACTCGCGTGACCGACATCGAATCCCCCGGGACGGACGCCCCGGTGAAACCCCGCCGACGGGCCCCGAAGGCGGTCGCCGCGGTGGTCGCGGCGGCGCTGCTCGGCGTCGGCATCGGCGAGGTGGTGATCCGGGTGCACTACGGCGACGAGCCGGCCGCGCCGGTCGCCGCCGCGGCCGCCGCGGCCGCCGTGGCCCCCACGCCCTCGGCGAGCACGCCCGCGCCGTGGGGCGCCAAGTCCAACGGCAACCACTTCGGCAGCCTGCGCGACCTGCTGCTGCCGGTGCCCGACGGGTACCGGCTGGGCCCGGACTACAAGGACCTCGGCAACGACGACGAGTTCGGCGGCGCGGACCTGGCCCGGGCCCAGGAGGAACTGCTGGACGAGGTCCCGGAGAAGTACCGGGGCCGGTTGAAGGACGCGCTCTCCACCCTGCATTTCACCGGCATCGGGGTGCGCAGCCTGGCCCGGTTCGACAACCGGCTGATGGCGGTGCTGAAGCTGACCCGGTTCAACCAGCAGACGGTGTCGGAGCAGAACGCGCTGTTCGGGGCCCTGGTCGACGACAGCGACCTGTTCCGGCGCGGCCCGGACGTGCCGGGCCACCCGGACGCGCGCTGCGCGCTGCCGGCGCTCCGGGCCGGCGACCAACTCGACTACGTGACCTGCTACTCGGCCGAGGGCGACCTGCTGGTGCAGCTGCGGGTCTCGGGCGTGGCACCCCTCGACCAGAACAAGGTCGTGGACCTGTTCCGCCAGCAACTGGACCGACTGGCCCGACCGGGAGCCGCCGCATGAGCAGTGACACCACCCCTCCGCAGCCGGCCGCCCCCGCGGCCCCCGCCACCCCGCCCCCGCCGCCGCCCGCGCAACCGCTGGACCCCTGGGCGCCCCCGGCCTCGGACCCGTTCCAGCCCCCGGCCTCGGACCCGGACCCGGCCCGGGCGCGGACCGGCTCCGACCGCCGACGCGGGTGGCAGGTCGGCGCGGCGGTGCTGCTGACGCTGGTGACCGGCGCGGCGACCGCCGTGCTGGTGACCCTGCCGGACCGCACCGACGTCCCGGGCCTGGCCACGCCGAACGACGGCCGGTACGCGTTCCCGGAACTGACGCTGCCTCCGCTGCCCGCGGGCGCCTCGGCCCCGTCCGACTACAAGGTCAGGACGCACGCGGCGGACCTGCGGGGGCTGCTGCTGCCGCTCCCGCAGGGCGCGGTCGCCACCGGACCGTCGGCCGACCCGTCGGCCGCCATCTCGTCGGCCGCCCCCTCGTCGAGCGCCTCCCCGGGGACGTCCGCGAGCGCGTCCGCGTCCCCGAGCGCCGCCGCGACGGCCTCCGGCGCACCGTCCGCGACGCCGTCCGGGACCGCGTCCGGGACCGGGACCGCGTCCGGGCCGGCCCTGCCCGCGGTGGCGGGCCGCTGGATTCCGTGCGACCGCGACGCGATGCTGGCCAAGGACGACGCGCACACCCTGCGGCTGACCACGGACGCCTGCCGGGGCGCCGCCGCCCAGGGCTGGACCACCCCCGACGGCACCCGCACCGAGCTGCGGCTGTTCCACTTCGGGACGGGCGACGAGGCGGCCGACTACTTCGCCGGCGCGACCCTGATGACGGGGACGAAGGACATCGCGTCCTGGCACCTGGACGCCGGCGGAAAGTACCCGATCGCCTTCGGGCAGGTGGACGTCCGGCTCTCCGACGAGCAGGCCCACGGGATGCCCACCGGCCGGGTCGGCTGGGTGCAGAGCGGCGACGTGGTGGCGATGGTCCAGCTGACCAACCCGCAGGGCGTCCCGGTGCAGGCGTTCCGGCAGGTGGTCGCCCTGCAGAGCAGCATGCTGTCCTGAGCGCGGCCCGGGCGGGCCGTTCCGACGGGGACGGCGCCCTGACGCACCGTCGGGCGCCGCTCGGACACCGCTCGGGCGCCGCTCGGGCACCGGCCCGCCGCCCCGTCCCCTAGGGGGCGGGGCCGGGCGGTCATCCCGTGGGGGGAGGGAAGCCCGGCTCCCCAGCGCATTCCGCGGGCCACCGGTGCACGGCTACGTTGGTGACCGTGTCCACAGTCATCAAGACGGACGGCCTCACCAAGAGGTTCCCCCGGGTCACCGCGCTCGACCGGCTCACCGTGGAGGTGGAGCCGGGCGTGGTCGGTCTGGTCGGGGCGAACGGCGCGGGCAAGTCCACCCTCATCAAGATCCTCCTCGGGCTGTCCCCGGCCACCGAGGGCACCGGCCAGGTGCTCGGCCTGGACATCGCCACCCAGGGCCCGGCGATCCGCGAACGCGTCGGCTACATGCCGGAGCACGACTGCCTGCCGCCGGACGTGTCCGCCACCGAGTTCGTGGTGCACATGGCCCGGATGTCCGGCCTGCCCGCCGCCGCGGCCCGCGAGCGCACCGCCGACACCCTGCGCCACGTCGGCCTGTACGAGGAGCGCTACCGCCCGATGGGCGGCTACTCGACCGGCATGAAGCAGCGGGTGAAGCTGGCCCAGGCGCTGGTCCACGACCCGCAGTTGGTGCTGCTGGACGAGCCGACCAACGGCCTCGACCCGGTCGGCCGGGACGAGATGCTCGGGCTGATCCGCCGCATCCACTCCGACTTCGGCATCTCGGTGCTGGTCACCACCCACCTGCTGGGCGAGCTGGAGCGGACCTGCGACCACCTGGTGGTGATCGACGGCGGCAAGCTGCTGCGGTCCTCCTCCACCGCCTCGTTCACCGGCACCACCCAGCTGCTCGCCGTCGAGGTCACCGACCACCCGGTCGACCGCGCCTTCGACGCCGACGCGGTGCTGCGCGAGCGG
The DNA here is from genome assembly GCF_948472415.1 of Kitasatospora fiedleri. Classification (NCBI taxonomy): domain Bacteria; kingdom Bacillati; phylum Actinomycetota; class Actinomycetes; order Kitasatosporales; family Streptomycetaceae; genus Kitasatospora; species Kitasatospora fiedleri. The sequence continues at coordinate 4,065,127 of NZ_OX419519.1, forward strand.
CTGACCGCGGCCGGCCTGACGGTCCGCGCCGACGGCAGCCGCATCCTGCTGGTGGAGATCGCCGGCGACGAGACGTACGACACCGTCCGCGACACCGTGGACGACCTCGGCCTCGGCCTGATCCGGCTGGAGCAGCGCCGCCACCGGGTCGCCGAGATCTTCAGCACCCGGTCCGACGAGGACGAGACCCGGTCCGACGAGGCCGAGCCGGGCGAGTACGGCGAGTACGGCCACGACACGTACCAGGCCGCGGCCGCAGGAGGCGAGCAGGCATGACCACCCCCGCCGACGCCCACAGCGGCGTCATCCACGACATCGGCTACCGCCCGTACACCGGACCGCGGTTGGGCCGCCGGTACGCCACCCGCTCGCTGTACGTGCAGAGCCTGCGGGCCGCGTTCGGCCTGGGCCGCTCCGGCAAGTCCAAGGTGCTGCCGTTCCTGCTGCTGGGCGGGATGGCCGCGCCCGCACTGGCGATGCTGGCGATCGCGCTGTTCGCGCACCTGGACAAGATGCCGATGGACTACGCCGACTACCTGGCCACGTTCGTCGTCCTGCCGCAGATCTTCCTGGCCGCGCAGGCCCCCGTGCTGATGTCCCGGGACCTGCGGCACCACGTGGTGCCGCTGTACTTCTCCCGCCCGGCCACCCGCGGCGACTACGTGGCGGCCAAGTTCGCCGCGATGTTCAGCGCGCTGATGATCGTGCTGTCCACGCCGCTGCTGCTGCTGTTCGTCGGCGCGCTGCTGGCGAAGTTCCCGCTCGGCGACAACCTGCTGCACCTGCTGTACGGCCTGGTCGCGGCCCTGCTGTACGCGCTGCTGTACGCCTCCCTCGGCCTGCTGATCGCCGCCGCCACCCCGCGCCGCGGCTTCGGCGTGGCCGCGATCATGGGCGTCCTGATGATCACCCGGGCGCTGGCCTCGATCGTCTACGCGCTCAACGGCGGCCTCGACCCGCTGCGGTCGGACTCCGCCGCCTGGGCGTTCCTGATCTCGCCGTCCCAGCTGGTGGAGGCCCTGGCCAACCGGCTCTTCGGCCTGGGGACGGACAGCGCCACCGTCCTGCACGCCCCCGGCGCGGCCGGCGCGGCGGTGTTCGCGGCCGTGCTCGTCGCACTCACGGCCGGCGGCTACGCGCTGATGCTGCGCCGCTACCGGAACGTCTGAGAGGCAGCCATGGCCGTCATCACCATCGACAAGGTCTCCCGCTGGTTCGGCAACGTGGTCGCCGTCAACGACGTCACCATGACCATCGGCCCCGGCATCACCGGCCTGCTGGGCCCCAACGGCGCCGGGAAGTCCACCCTCATCCACATGATGAGCGGCTTCCTCGCCCCCTCCTCCGGCACCGTCGCCCTCGACGGCACCCCGATCTGGCGCAACCAGGAGGTCTACCGGGAGATCGGCCTGGTCCCCGAGAAGGAGTCGATGTACGACTACCTGACCGGCTGGGAGTTCGTCCTCGCCAACGCCGAACTGCACGGCCTGGCCGACCCGGGCGCCGCCGCCGAACACGCCCTCGCCCTGGTCGAGATGGAGTACGCCCAGGACCGGCACACCGGCACCTACTCCAAGGGCATGAAGCAGCGGGTCAAGATGGCCTCCGCGCTGGTCCACGACCCCTCGGTGCTGCTGCTGGACGAACCGTTCAACGGCATGGACCCGCGCCAGCGCCTGCACCTGATGGAGCTGCTGCGCCGGTTCGGCGCCGACGGGCGCACCGTGCTGTTCTCCTCGCACATCCTGGAGGAGGTCGAGCAGCTCGCCCGCCACATCGAGGTGGTGGTGGCCGGGCGGCACGCCGCGTCCGGCGACTTCCGGGAGATCCGCCGCCTGATGACCGACCGCCCGCACCGCTACCTGGTGCGCTCCAGCGACGACCGGCGGCTCGCCTCGGCGCTGATCGCGGACGGCTCCACCGCGGGCATCGAACTCGACGCCGCCGAGAAGGCCCTGCGCATCCAGGCGATCGACTTCCAGGGCTTCACCACCCTGCTGCCCAAGGTCGCCCGCGAGGCCGGCATCCGCCTGTACACCGTCTCCCCGGCCGACGAGTCGCTGGAAAGCGTTTTCTCGTACCTGGTCTCGTCCTGAAGGGCCCACCGATGAACACCACCGTCGCCCGGCTCACCGCGCGCGGCCTGTTCGGCCGCCGCCGGGTCCTGGTCCTGCTGGCCGTCCCGGTCCTGCTGCTGGTCCTGGCCGTGATCGCCGGCAACAGCACCCTGGACGAGCTGGACCTCGCGCACAGCGTCCTGGGCAGCCTCGCCCTGGGCACCCTGGTCCCGATCACCGGCCTGATCGTCGGCACCGGCGTGATCGCCACCGAGATCGAGGACGGCTCGATCGTCTACCTGCTCGCCAAGCCGCTGCCCCGCTGGAAGATCGTCACCACCAAGCTGGCCGTCGCCGTCGCCAGCACCTGGCTGCTCTCCGCCGTCCCCACCTACGTCGCCGGCCTGATCCTGTACGGCCCCGGGGACGACGTGGCGCTCGGCTACGGGGTGGGCGCGCTCGCCGCGGGCGCCGCCTACAGCGCGCTGTTCCTGCTGCTGGGCGTGCTCACCCGGCACGCGGTGATCGCCGGCCTCGCCTACGCGCTGATCTGGGAGTCCCTGATCGGCAACTACGTCGAGGGCGCCCGCACCCTCTCGGTCCAGCAGTGGGGCCTGGCCCTGACCGAGGCGGTCGCCGCCGACGGCACCGTCACCGCCCCGGTCGGCCTGACCACCGCTGTCTGGCTGCTGGTCGTCGTCGCGGCGGGTGCCACCGCCCTCGCCTCGGTCAAACTGGCCGGACTCACCCTCGGCAGCGAGGAGTAGGCCCGGCGGCACCGGGCCGCGGGCCCCGGACACGCGGACGGGCGGGAAGGTCGACGACCTTCCCGCCCGTCCGCGTGTCCGCCCCGTCACACCGTCCGGTTGCGGCCCGCGCCCCAGCCCGCCACCGCCGCGACCGCGGCCAGCACCAGCATCACCAGCAGCGTCGCGTCCCAGCCGCCGGTCAGCTGGTGCAGCGCGCCCGCACCCACCGGGCCGGCCGCCGCCACCAGGTAGCCCACCGCCTGGCTCATCCCGCCCAGCCGGGCCGCGCCCGGCACGCTGTCGGTGCGCAGCACGATGAACGCCAGGCCCAGGCCCAGCGAGCCGCCCTGCGCCAGGCCCAGCACCGTCGCCGAGAACCAGGCCCCGGACACCGGCGCCAGCAGCAGCCACAGCACGCCCGCGCCGTTCAGCCCGGCCATCACCAGCGCCAGCCCGCGCTGCCGGGTCATCCGGCCCGCCGCCAGCGGCACCAGGAACGCGCCGACCACCTGCACCAGGTTGCTGAACGCGAACACCAGGCCCGCCTCGCCGCGCGGCATCCCGTGGTCGGCCAGGATGGTCGGCATCCACGCCACCAGGGTGTACACCAGCAGCGAGGAGATGCCCATGAACACGCTGATCTGCCAGGCCAGTCCGGACCGCCACGGGCTGGTGCCGGACTCCTCCGACCGCGCCGCCGGGGCGACGGGGGCGACCCGCAGGGGCACCGTCCGCTCCTGACGGGCCTTCAGCACCTGCGGCAGCCAGGCCACCGCGGCGACCAGCGCCAGCACCGACCAGGCCCCCAGCGACGCCTGCCAGCCGCCGCCCAGCGCGTGCTCCAGCGGCACCGACAGCCCGGCGGCCATGGTCGCGCCGACCAGCATGGTGGTCGAGTAGACGCCGGTCATCGCCGCGGCCCGCTGCGGGAACTCCCGCTTCACCAGGCCCGGCATCGACACGTTCAGCACCGCGATCGCCACGCCGATCACCATGCAGCCCGCGTACAGCGCCGCCACCGAGGGCAGCACCCGCAGCAGCACGCCCGCGCCCAGCGCCAGCACCGCGCCCAGCACCACCCGCTCGGTGCCGAACCGCCGGGTCAGCCGGGGCGTGAGCGGCGCGCCCACGCCCTGGAACAGCACCGGCACGGTGGTGATCAGGCCGCTCGCGGTGGCGGACAGGCCGAAGGCGCGCTGGATCTCCGCGACCATCGGCGACACCGCGGCCAGGCAGGCCCGCATGTTCAGGGCCACCAGCACGATCCCGGCCAGCAGCAGGGCGGGGTGGGCGTACGCGGCGGCGCTTCGGCCGCCGGCCTTCTGGTCGAGGACGGGCGGCACGGTACGGGTGACCGACATGGCGGGGCTGACTCTCTGTGCGGGGGGAACGGGGAACGGGGAAGGGACGGAACCGGGTCGACCGGTCCGACCGGGCGTCACTTCCGGGCGGCGATCTCGGCGAGCAGCTGCTCCACCGCCGCCGTCGGCTCCGCCAGCAGCGCCCGGCAGGCCGCCTCGGCCCGCTCCGGGTCCCGGCTCTCGATCGCGTCGACCAGCGCCGCGTGGGTGGCGATCGCCACCTCCGGCATCTCGTGGTCGCCGAACGCGGTGCGCATCGACTCCCGCACCGAGGCCCCGAAGTACCGGTAGACCTCGGTCAGCGCCGGATTGTGCGCCGCCTCCACCACGGCGGTGTGGAACTCCAGGTCGTGCTCGACGGTGGCCTCCCGGCCGGCCCGCTCCGGGTGCGCCGCCATCACGGCGGCCTCCCGCTCCAGCGCCGCCCGCATCCGGGCCAGGTCCTCCGCGGTGTGCCGCTCGGCGGCCAGCCGCGCCGCCTCGGTCTCCAGCGCGGCCCGCACCTCCAGCACGTCCCGCACCCCCGACCGCTGCACCCCGCGCAGCACCGACGCCGGGTCGCTCGTCGACCGGACGAACGTCCCCTCCCCCTGCCGCGACACCAGCATCCCCGCGTGCACCAGCACCCGGATCGCCTCCCGCACGGTGTTGCGCCCCACCTGGAGCCGCTCCGCCAGCTCGTGCTCGGTCGGAATCCGCGCCCCCACCGGCCACACCCCGGACGCCAGTTGCTCCCGCAGCTGCTCGATCGCGGCGTCCACCAACGACCGCCGCCCCGCCGCCTGCAACCCCTCCACGCCCGGGCTCCTCTCCGTACGCACCGACCGACCGACGCCGGTCATCCTACAACCCCTTGCCCGGTCATCCTACAACTGGCCGGTCCCGCGCCTCCCGGCCCCGCGCGCCCACCGCCGGGGCGGGTGGGTCGTGCGCGGCGTTGTGCGTCTCACACCCGGGGCGGGAACCGGCGGTCCGCGTACTGGCGTTCCATTGCTCGGAGTGGTGCCCCGGGCGGTGACTCGGAAATGATCCCTTTGTATGCTCCGCTCTCCGGCTTCATCCGTCCGCCGCGCCGATCCGGGCGGACGGCGCGGTGGCAGAGGCGCCCGACGGCAGCCTCCGGTGAAGGGTGCAGGTATGACAGGCCACAGGGCGGGGTCGTCGGGCGAGGACCCCGGCTGGTGGGAGAACCTCCCGCCGCAGGGGGACACCTACCGGCAGGACGCCCCCCGGCGCGACGACGCACCCGCGCCGACCGTTCCGCGCCGCCGTTCCCCCGACCACGACAGCGCCGCCCCCGCCCGGGGCCGCGCCGAGGCCCGCCGGGCCGCCCAGGGCCGCGCCGGAGCCGCTGGCGGCACCGGCGGCGGTGGCAGTGGCGGCGGTGCCGGTGGTGGCGGCGGCGGACGGGCGGAGGCCCGCCGGGCCGCGCAGGGCGGCGGTGGCGGCCGGGCCGCCGCCCAGGGCCGCCGCAAACCGCCCCGCCGGACCAAGCGGATCGTCGTCTGGAGCCTGGTCGGCACCAGCCTCGCCGTGGTCGGCACCGGAGGCTTCCTCTACTGGCGGCTGAACGCCAACCTCTCCTCCTGGGACAGTGCCGGCGTCAGCGAGAGCCGCCCGCCGGAGGCGCAGGCCGACGCCAACGGCAACAAGCCGATGAACATCCTGCTGATCGGCTCCGACTCGCGCGACGGCGCGAACAAGGACCTCGGCGGCGGCGACGAGGGCGGCGCCCGCTCCGACACCACGATCCTGCTGCACGTCTACGCCGACCACAAGCACGCCGTCGGCGTCTCGTTCCCCCGCGACGCCCTGGTCGACATCCCCAAGTGCATGCTGGCGAACAAGAGTTGGACCAAGCCCCAGACCGACGCCATGTTCAACAGCGCCTTCTCGGTGGGCAACTTCAAGGACGGCAACCCGGCCTGCACCCAGAACACCGTCGAGCAGCTCACCAACCTCCGGGTCGACCACACCATCGTGGTCAACTTCGAGGGCTTCGCCGCGATGACCAAGGCGGTCGGCGGCGTCGAGGTCTGCCTGCCCAACGACATCTACGAGCGGGACATCAACCCCAACCTGCCCCGCAAGGGCAACCTGGTCTACCCGAAGGGCGTCCAGAAGGTCGAGGGCCAGGCCGCGCTGGACTACGTCCGGCTGCGCCACGGCATCGGCGACGGCTCCGACGTCGGCCGGATGCAGCGCCAGCAGGCGTTCCTCTCCTCGCTGATCAAGCAGGTCAAGGCGAACGGGATGAGCCCGACCAGCCTGTTCCCGCTGGCCGACGCCGCCACCAAGTCGCTGACGGTGGACGAGGACCTGGGCAGCGTGCAGAAGCTGACCGACCTGGCGATGACGCTCAAGAACATCGACCTGCACGACATCAAGTTCCTCACCACCCCCTGGCACTACCAGGGCGAGCGGATCGGCCTCAACCACCCCGAGGTCGACCAGCTCTGGGCCGCGCTCAAGGCCGACCGCACCCTGGACGGGAAGGACGCCAGCGCGGGCACCGCCGCCCCGAGCCCCGACCCGGCCACGCCGCCCGCCACCTCGGCCCCGCCCGCGGACGGCACCGGCGTGAAGGTCGCCGTCTACAACGGCACCACCACCGGCGGCCTCGGCACCAAGGCCGCCGCGACCCTCAAGGCCGCCAACTACACCATCACCGCGACCGGCAACGCGGCCAGCCAGAACCACGCCACCACGGTGGTGCAGTACGGCTCCGCCGGGCAGAAGGCGCACGCCGAGGCGGTGGCCGCGCTGTTCCCCGGCTCGACCGTCGAGGCGGGCGGCGGCGCGGGCGTCACGCTGATCCTCGGCAAGGACTACGCGGGCACGGCCCCGGCCGCCGGCGCCACCGACCCGGGCCCGGTCGCCTCCCAGGTCGCCGAGAACGCCCGCTCGGCGGACGACGACGCCTGCTCCAACGTCAGCTACGGCTGACCGGACGGCAGGTGACGGCAGGTCACGGCAGGGCAGTACGGACGGCGGAGGGGCCGGGCGGACGCCCGGCCCCTCCGCCGTCCCCGCGGGGCGGTGCGGCTCAGCGCAGCCCGAACACCCGCTCCAGCACCACGGCCACGCCGTCCTCGTCGTTGTCGACCGTCACCTCGTCGGCCACCGCGCGCAGCCGCTCGTGCGCGTTGCCCATCGCCACGCCGTACCCGGCCCAGTGGAACATCGGGACGTCGTTGGGCATGTCGCCGAAGGCGATCGTCTCGGCGGCGGTGACGCCCAGTCGGCGGGCGGCCAGCGAGAGGCCGGTGGCCTTGGTCAGGCCGAGCGGGAGGAGTTCGACGATGCCCGCGCCGGCCATCGTGATGCCGACCAGCTGGCCGGCCACCGACCAGGCGGCCTCGGCGAGCTGGTCGTCGGTCAGCTCGGGGTGCTGGATGTAGAGCTTGCTGACGGGGGTGGCCAGCAGCTGGTCGGGGGCGACCGGGCGCAGCGGCAGCTCGGCGCCGATCCGCAGCTTGTAGCCGGGCCCGGCGAGCACCTCGCCGTCCAGGCCGTCCTGGTTGGCGGCGACGGCGAGCGGGCCGACCTCGGCCTCGATCTTGGCGAGGGCGACCGCGGCCAGCCGCCGGTCCAGGGTGACGGAGGTGATCAGCTTGTGCGCGCCCGCGTCGTAGACCTGGGCGCCCTGCCCGCACACCGCTATCCCGTCGTACCCGATCTCGTCGAGCACCGGCCTGGTCCAGCCGGCCGAGCGCCCGGTGACGATGATGTGCTTCGCCCCGAGCGCGGTGACCGCGCCCAGGGCCGCGCGGGTGCGGGCGGAGACGTTCTCGGCGCTGGTGAGCAGCGTCCCGTCGAGGTCGGTGGCGACCAGCCGGTAGGGCAGGGGTGCGGTGCTCATGGCGCGGGGTGCTCCTGGGAGAGGGGCGTTACTTGGTGACGGGCTCCAGCACGGCCTTCCCGCCGAGGAAGGGCCGCAGCGCCTCGGGGAGGACCACCGAGCCGTCCGCCCGCTGGTGGTTCTCCAGCAGCGCGACGATCACCCGGGGGACGGCGACCAGGGTGCCGTTGAGGGTGGCGAGCGGGCGGACGCCGTCGGCGTCGCGCATCCGGATGGAGAGCCGGCGGGCCTGGTACTCGGTGGTGTTGGAGGTGGAGGTGACCTCGCGGTACTTGCCCTGGGTCGGCACCCACGCCTCGATGTCGAACTTGCGGGCGGCGGAGGCGCCGAGGTCGCCGGAGGCGACGTCGATCACCCGGTAGGGCAGTTCCAGCGCGTTCAGGAAGTCCTTCTCCCACTGGAGCAGGCGGCGGTGCTCGGCCTCGGCGTCCTCGGGGGCGGTGAAGACGAACATCTCCACCTTCTCGAACTGGTGGACCCGGATGATGCCGCGGGTGTCCTTGCCGTAGGTGCCGGCCTCGCGGCGGAAGCAGGAGGAGAAGCCGGCGTAGCGCAGCGGGAGCCGCTCGGCGTCCAGGATCTCGTCCATGTGGTACGCGGCGAGCGGGACCTCGCTGGTGCCGACCAGGTAGCGGTCGTCGTCGGCGAGGTAGTACACGTTCTCGGCGGCCTGGCCGAGGAAGCCGGTGCCGTCCATCGCGGCGGGGCGCACCAGCGCCGGGGTGATCATCGGGGTGAAGCCGACCGCGGTGGCCCGCGCCATCGCCATGTTGACCAGGGCCAGCTCCAGCAGCGCGCCGGGGCCGGTCAGGTAGTAGGAGCGGGCGCCGGCCACCTTGGCGCCGCGCTCGGTGTCGATCGCGCCGAGCAGCTGGCCGAGCTCGACGTGGTCGCGGGGCTCGAAGCCCTCGGCGGCGAAGTCGCGCGGGGTGCCGATCTCCTCCAGCGTGACGAAGTCCTCCTCGCCGCCGACCGGGGCGGCCGGGTCGATCAGGTTGGCCAGCGCGCGCTGCAGCCGCTCGGCCTCCTCCCGGGCCTCGCCCTGCGCGGCGTCGGCGGCCTTCACCTCGGCGGCCAGCTCCTTGGTGCGGGCCAGCAGGGCGGCCTTCTCCTCGCCCTTGGCGGCGGCCACCAGCTTGCCCAGCTGCTTCTGCTCGGCGCGCAGTTCGTCGAAGCGGGTGCCGGACGCGCGGCGGCGTTCGTCGGCGGAGAGCAGGGCGTCGACCAGGTCGACGTCCTCACCACGGGAGCGCTGCGAGGTGCGCACTCGCTCGGGGTCGTCACGGAGCAGGCGAAGGTCGATCACGGGCTCCAGCCTACCGGTGGGCGGGGGGCGCTCCGGGACGCCGCCCGGCTCGGCCGGGGGCGGGTTCCGGCCGGTGCGCGGTGTGCGGTGGTCCGTGGCGTTCTGTCGGGGAATGCGGCATCCTGCCCCGGGCCGCCGGGGGAGGGGTGCGGAGCGGCCCCGTCCGGCCTGGGGATAACCCGGCCCCGCCTGTGGATAACCCCGGTGGACAACTCCGCCGGGGGCGGGTTATCCACAGGTTCCGGGCCGGGCCTGTGGACAGCGGGAAACCGAAGGTCCGCAGGCGTCCGAACCGGGAATTCCAGGTTTCAAACCTCGATTCGACTTCCCGAGTGAGGGAATTCGCTCGCTCGCCCAGGTGATTTGTCGGCGCGAGGGCGACTCTGGTCCGATAAGTCCACTCCGCACCCCTAGCAGATGATCTGACCGGTGCTGGGGGTTTCTTTACCGGTTTGTCGACTCGCCCCGGGCCCTGTGGATAACTGCCCGTCAGCTGGGGACAACCGCCCCTGTGGACGCCGACCGCCGCCCTGTGGATGAACCGCCCCGCCCGCCCCCGCCCGCGCGGCGCCCGGCCGCACCGCCGGTGAACGGCGCTCGGCCGGGCAGGTGACGTGCGGGCAGGTCGGAAATGAACGGAACGGGACGGCGCACTGTCCCGTCCGGCCGGAATCGCACCCCCGCGCCGGGGGGCGCGCTCAGAGCTCCCCGCGCCCGTCCAGGCAGCGCGACAGCCAGTCCGCGGCGTTCGCGAAATCCAGGTCCGAGGTGCCGGCCCGCAGCGGCGCGGAGGTGCCCTGGTCGGCCCGCGGGTAGGAGCCGAGGAAACGCACCTGCGGGCAGATCCGCTTCAGGCCCATCAGCGCCTCGCTGACCCGCCGCTCGCTGAGGTGCCCCTCGCAGTCGATCAGGAAGCAGTAGTTGCCCATGCCCTCGCCGGTCGGCCGGGACTCGATCCGCATCAGGTTGATCCCGCGCACCGCGAACTCCTGGAGCAGCTCCAGCAGCGCGCCCGGGTGGTCCTCCGGCAGCCACACCACCATCGAGGTCTTGTCCCAGCCGGTCGCCGAGGACACCCGCCCCGGACGGCCCGCCAGCACGAACCGGGTGGTCGGCGCCGCCGCGTCGTGGATCTCGTCGGACAGCACCTCCAGCCCGTACAGCTCGGCGGCGAACGCCCCCGCCACCGCCGCGTCGTAGCGGCCGTCCTGGACCAGCCGGGCCGCCTCCGCGTTGGACGCCGCCGACTCCCACTGCGCGTCCGGCAGGTGCGCGGCCAGCCAGTGCCGCACCTGCGGCTGGGCCACCGGGTGGCCGCTGACCGTCTTCACGTCCGACAGCGCCGTGCCCGGCCGCACCAGCACCGCGAACGAGATCGGCAGCAGCACCTCGCGGTAGATCATCAGCGGGCTGCCGTTGATCAGCTCGTCGCTGGTGGTGGTGACCGCGCCGTCCACCGAGTTCTCGATCGCCACCATCGCGCCCGCGGCCTCGCCCGCCCGCACCGCGTCCAGCGCCGCCGACACCGACGCCATCGGCGTCAGCTCCCGAGTCCCGGCCTCCGGCAGGGTGCGCAGGGCGGCCTCGGTGAACGTGCCCGCGGGCCCGAGGTAGGTGTAACGGGTCGCCGACATGACCGCCTCCGAACGAGCAGCGAGTGTTGCGCGGCCCGAAGGCCGATCCGCCTTCACCCTAGCCACTTCCGCCGCCCCGCCCGGCCCCGTTCCGCACTCCGGGCAGCCGGCCCGGCTCGCCCCGGGCGGCGGCCCGCGCCCCCGGCGGGCTCAGCCCTCCAGCAGCGGCTGCCCCACGTACCCGCCCTCGGGCGCGCCCGGCGGCACCGCGAACAGCGCGGACGCCTCGTGCCGCAGGTAGCGGGAGAGGCCGTCGCCGCGCGCCAGCCGCTGCTGCACCGGCACGAAGCCGCGCGCCGGATCGGCCTGGTACGCGGCGAACAGCAGCCCGGCGTCGGGGGAGCCGTCCGGCAGCAGGCCGTCGTGGAAGGAGAAGCCGCGGCGCAGCATCGCCGCCCCGCCGTTGGAGGCCGCCGCGGCGACCCGGACGTGCGCGTCGGGGGCGATCGCCAGGGTGCCGTCCGGGTGGGTGGCGGCCAGGTCGACGGGGGTGCGCTCGACGGCGTCCGGCCCGCCGGACAGCGGGGCGCCGTCGCTCTTGCGGCGGCCGACGATCCGCTCCTGGCGCTCCAGCGGCAGGGTGTCCCAGCCCTCCAGCAGCATCCTGATCCGGCGCAGCACGGCGTAGCTGCCGCCGGCCATCCAGTCCGGGCCGGTGGCGAACACGGTGGCGGCGAAGCCCTCGTCCTGCGGGCGCGGGTTGTTGGTGCCGTCGACCTGGCCCATCAGGTTGCGGCCGGTCATCGGGTGCGGGGTCGCGCCGGGCGTCCGAGCGAAGCCGGACATCAGCCAGCGCGGCGCGGCCAGCCCGGTGGCCAGCCGCACCAGCACCCGCAGCGCGTGCACCGCGACCAGGGCGTCGTCGGCACCGACCTGCACCCACAGGTCGCCGTCGGAGCGGGCCGGGTCCAGCGCGTCGCCGGGGAAGGCGGGCAGCGCGGTCAGCGCCTCGGGGCGGCGGTCGGCCAGCCCGGCCTTGTCGAACAGGGTGGCGCCGAAGCCGAAGGTGACGGTCAGCGAGCCGGGCCCGGCGTCCAGCGCGATCTGGTTCTCGCCCTCCGCGGCGGGCTCGCCCGCGGCCATCCGGGCCGCCGCCGCCGACCAGCCGCGCAGCAGCGCGGCCAGCCCGTCCCGGCGGGTGCTGGACAGCAGGTCGAACGCCGCCCACTCGACCCGGGCCTGGGCCGGTTCGACGATCCCGCCCTGCCGCGCCCCGTGGAACGGCACCCGGGCCCCGCCCGGCGCGGCCCCGGCGCCCGCCGCCGGGGCCTGCGCCGAGGCCCGGCCGCCCCACGCCCCGCCGGCCGCGCCCACCGCGAGCCCGGCCCCGGCCCCGCCGAGCACCGCCCGCCGGGACGGCCCCCGCACCGCCCCCGGCGCGGCGGCCCGCTCCGGCGCGGCGGCGGGCGGCCGCTCGGCGGTGCCCGGCCGCTCGGCGGTGCTCACTGGCCGACCTTCAGCTGCTGGGTGGCCGTCACCTGGTCGATGTCGGAGGAGCGGACGGTCACCGACACCACCCACACCCCGCCCAGCGGGAGCTGCGCGGTGCCGCTCCAGCTGCCGGCGCCCTGCGGCTGCAGGGTGACGGGGAGCGGGCCGAGGTCGCGGTCGGGGAGGGTGAACGCCAGCTCGAGCTCCGGGACTTCGGCTGGCTGCCCGGTGGAGTCGGTGAGCTTGAGGGTGACCGCGTTCGGGCCGGTGCCGACCGGGTCGACGGTGACGGTCGCGGTGCCCTTGGCGTTGGGCGTGCGGCCGCCGGTGTCGTACGGGAGCTTCAGCTCCGCGGTCCGCCCGGGCGCCGCCGGGGCCCCGGCGGAGGGGGCGGTCGCGGGCGCGTCGGCGGCGGCCTGGGCGACGCGTCCGGGCGGGGAGTTGGTGAGCAGGGTGGTGACCACCAGGACCAGCACGGCCACCGAGGTCTCCACCACCACGCTGCGCCGTAGTCCGGCCCGGGCCGGGGAGCCCCCGCCGGCCCGCTCGCCCCGGGCGCGCACCCGCAGCGCCCGCTGCCGGGCGAGCTGGGCGGCCCGCTCCGGGTCGCCGCCGCCGACCGCGGCCCTCACCGGCTCGGCGTCCACCGGCTCGGCGTCCACCGCGTCCGGGTCGGCGGCCCCGCCGACCGCCGCGACGGACGGCGTCTCGTCGGCGGTGCGCAGCCGGGCCGTCCAGGCGCGGGAGATCCAGGCCACGCCGAGCATCGCGGCCACGCAGCCGACCTTGACCAGCAGCAGCCGCCCGTACGAGGTGTCGACCAGCGCGCTCCACGAGCCGAGGCCGCGCCAGGACTGGTAGACGCCGGTGGCCACGAGCACCGCGACCAGCCAGAACGCCAGCCTGGAGAAGCGCTCGACGGCGGCGGCGGGCAGGCCGTGGCGCAGGCCGACGGCCAGCACGGCCAGGCCGCCGAGCCAGCCGGCCATCGCCAGCAGGTGCAGGGCGGCCAGCGGCAGCGCGAGGGCGACCTGGATGCCGACCGAGGAGTGGTCGGCGCCGACCCAGGTCGCGGACAGCGCCAGGGCGAGGGCGAGCCCGGCCAGGCCGAGGCCGAGCCGGGTGTCGCGCTGCGGGCGCTCGGCGGCGGCCCGCTCCAGCCGGCGCAGCTCCGCCTCCTCCTCGTCCTCGGGGTCCTCGGGTGCCTCGGGCTCCGGGGCGGTGGCGGGCTTCGGCTGCTGCACCCCCAACTGGCCGACCAGCAGCGACAGGAAGACGCCCGCGGCGGCCAGCAGCAGCAGCCGGGCGGCGAGCGCGGTGCCGATCCGCTCGTCCAGGGTGGCGCGCACCAGCGACAGGTCGAAGGACTGCCCGAGGCCGGTGCCGCGCTCGTACGGGCCGCGCAGCATCAGCACGGCGACGGTGGACAGCAGCAGCCCGATCCAGCCGGTCATCAGCAGCCGCTGCACGCCGCGCACGGCCGCGCCGCCGGGCCAGACCGCGATCACGAACGCGGCGGCGCCGGCCAGCAGCGCGAACCCGAGGTAGGCGACGGTGCGGGCGGTGCCGTAGGCGAAGGCGACCGCGCCGTCGGCCTCGGCGCCCTGCACGGCGGCGGCGTTGACCGAGGTGTCGGAGGGGGCGCCGATGGAGAAGGTGAAGGCGCCGCCGACCGGGTGGGAGTCCTCCGAGACGGCCCGCCAGGCCACCGTGTAGGTGCCGTCGGCCAGGCCGGGGCGCAGCCCCACCCGGGCGGTCGACTCCTTGCCGTCGACGTGCTCGGGCTTCCCGTCGTCGACCGCCTCGCCCCGCGGGTCGAGCACCCGCACCGAGTCCGCGGCCAGCGAGACGCCCTCGCTGAAGGTCAGCGTCACCGCGGCGGGCGCGGTGGCCACCACCGAGCCCCGCTGCGGGTCGGTGCCCTCCAGGCTGGCGTGCGCGGACGCGGCCGTCGCCCCGCCGAGCACCAGCCCGAGCGCCGCCACCAGCACCGCCAGCAGCGCGCCCAGCCGCCGCCTCGCCCCTGTCACCACGTGCGTGCCCCTTCTCGTCGCCATCGCCGATCAGCTACCCGGACGGTACGTCAGCGGTTTCACCGGGACCTTGACCACGACCCGGCCCGCCTTGGCGAATTCCAGGTCCAGTTCCAGCTCGTCGCCCAGCGCGGGCCGCCTGGCCCAGTCCATGATCATCAGGTGTGCGCCGCCGCGGGCCAGGTCGAGGGTGCCGCCGGCCGGCACGTCCATCGCCGCGACCGGCTCCATCGAGGTGTCGGTCGAGCGGTGGATGGTCACCGACCCGGCGGCCGGGCTGCTCACCCCCACCAGGGTGTCCGCGCCGCCGCTGTTGCGGACCGTCAGGTAGCCCGCGCCCATCCCGTCGGGCGTGGCGGGCAGCGGTATGTACGGGTCCGCGACGGTCAGCCGCGGCGCGCCGCCGGGCCCGTCGGACTGGTGCGCCACCGCGACCGCGCCCACCGCCAGGGCGGCGGCCAGCCCCGCCCCGACCAGCGCGCCGCGCCGGAACGCCCGGCTCACACCGCCACCCCGTTCGCCATCAGCTCCAGGTCGTGCCGGTAGACGTCGATCGAGGTGCCCGCCATGTACAGCAGGTGCGCCTTGTCGTCGCCGGGCAGGAACGCCAGCACCTGCGCGCCGTGGGTGGAGGTCACCGCGCCCTTGGCGTCCACCACCGGGTCCTCGACCAGGATGCCCAGCGGCTTGGCCGCGGCCTTCACCTTCGCCAGGTCGCCGGTCATCCCGACGAAGTCCTTGCCCATCGAGTCCAGCCAGGTCCGCAGCACCTGCGGGGTGTCCCGCTCCGGGTCGGTGGAGACGAACACCACCGCCAGCTTCGCCCGCTGCTCCGGGGTCAGCTTCGACATCGCCACGCCGATGTCGCCCATCGTGGTCGGGCAGACGTCCGGGCAACTGGTGTACCCGAAGAACAGCAGCACCGTCCGGCCCGCGGTCCGCGCCCGCAGGTCGTACGGCTGCCCGGAGGTGTCGTCCAGCACCAAGTCCGGCTTCTCGAAGTTCTTGCTCAGCACCGTGCCCTGGTACTGGCTGGTCGACGCCTTCCTGCTGACCTTGGCCGCCCCGGTGTCCTGCGCGTCTCCTCCGGACGAGGAGCAGGCGGACAGCGCGAGCGAGGCGCCCAGGACGAGGGCGGCGGCGGTCAGGAGCCGGGGGCGGGTGCGGCGGAGGGAGACCAAGGGACTTTCCTGTTCGTGCGGGGAGCGGGTGGTGCGCGGGAGCGGGCGCGCGGCGGCGCCGGGTGCGGCGAGGGGCCGGGATGGGGCCGCCGGACGTGCGGCGGCCCCGCCCCGGCGGGGCGTCAGGACTGCGCGGAACGGCGGCGCAGCCCGGCCGCGCCGAGCGCCGCGCCGACCACGCCGACCACGATGCCGACCACGCCCAGCGTGCGGGCGGTCGAGTCGGAGGACTTCGCGCCGGACGCGGCCTCCTGCTTGCCGGTGGAGTCCGCCGAGTGCTGGTCGGCGGCCATGGCGGTGGCGCCCGCGGCCTTGGTCAGCTTCAGCGCCGGGGCGGGCTTGGACGGTTCGGGCTGCCCGTCCTTGGCCTCCTCGATCCAGCGGACCACGTCGCCGTTGTCGTAGGTCTGGAGCGCCTTGAAGACCAGCGTGTCGGTGTCGGTCGGCAGCGCGCCGAGCGAGACCGCGAAGTCCTGGTACTGCCCGGGCGCGATCTTGGTGCCCTCGTTGGCGGTCCAGGTGATCTTCGAGACGGCCTCGGTGATCTGCTGGCCGTGCGAGTCCAGCGGCTTGTCGAGCTTCGACTTCTCCAGGACGGCGGTCCAGCCCGGGACCGGCTGGGTGCGCACCGAGGCCATCGGGTGGTCCAGCGGCAGGTTGACCTCGACCTTCACGGTGGAGGCGGTGTCGCTCTCGTTCGGCACCCGGAACGCCACGGCGCTGTAGCCGCCCTGCTGGACACTGCCGGGCTGGACGGTGACGTGGGCGAAGGCGGGCACGGCGGACGCCAGCAGGGCGCCGGCCGCCACCACGAGCGCGCCGAGGGAACGACGGGCGGGAAGCGAACGCATCAGGGGACTCCTGAGGAGAGGGGCCGCGCGGCGGTGCGCGCCGGCCCGGTGGGGGAGGTGCGGGAGACTCGGCCGGCCCGCTCAGGGCGCGGGCACGGCGGCAGCGGCGCGCGCCCGAGCCCCGGTTCCCCCGGGCCCGGTCAGCGCGCGAACGCCACCGCGGGCGGTCCCCGGCGCGGCAGGCTGTGCCGCAGCACCGCCGCCACCGGCAGCGGCCAGTCCTCCGGACACCCGGCCCGGCGCGGCGCGGCCGGGCGCTCGGCGCCCAGCAGCAGCGCCGTCAGCAGCGCCACCGCGCGGCGCACCGGCGCCGCCCACTCCCGGGCGGTCAGCGCGGCCGTCCGCACCAGCCGCCACAGCGCGGCCTCGCCGCGCCGCAGCCACCAGCCCGCGACCAGCGCCGCCGCCAGGTGCCCCAGCAGCATGCCGGGGGTCAGCCCCAGCCAGCCGGACGCGTGCGGCGCGGCGGCGGCGACCACCGCCTGCGGGTCCAGGCCCGCGGCGCTCACCACCTGCTCCGGCGTGGTGTCCAGCGGGACGACGGTCAGCCCGTTGCCGGGCGTGTCGTCGCACAGCAGCCGGCCCGCGGCGACCACCAGCGGGTCCGTGGAGCCGTTTCCGGCCATCTGCGCGTGCGCCATCGCCCGGCCGCCGCCCAGCCCGCTCCCGAAGGAGTGGAACAGCAGGTGCAGGCCCAGTTGCCCGGTGCCCAGCCCGGCCGCGATCGCCCCCAGCGGGCGTTCCCGCCCGCCGGCCAGCGCCGCCACCGCGCACACCGCGGCGAACCCCAGCACCAGCGTGTCGGGTGCCACCGCGCCGCCCGCCCGGACGTGCCCGAAGGCCGCCACCAGCGTGCACACCAGCGCGAACGGCACCGCCCGCAGCAGCCGCAGGTCCCAGGCGGCCGTCGGCACCCGTCCAGCGGGCGCGGCGGCGGCCCGGCGGGCGGCGGCGGTGGGGTCGGTCATGGCCGGGCCATCATCTCACCGCCTACACCCGGTACCGGGGCAGGGTCGGCAACCCGTCGCGAATGGCGGGAAACCGCCCGGCGCACTCACCGGCCACGCGCTGATCGGCACACCCGGCGGGGCCGGTCCATCCGCCGAACGGGCGGGCTTCGCTCGTGCGGACGGTTCACCGCGCACGGCCGAGGAGATAGCTAGTTGTATGTGGAGCCGCAGCCAGGAGGGATCTCCCGTGGACATCTGGTGGACTCTGCACCTCAAGCGCGACCCGGCCAGCGTGCCGCTCGCCCGCCGCATCCTGCTCGGCGCCATGGACTCCGCCGGAGTCGACCCGCAGATCGCCTTCGACCTCGGACTGGCCCTCACCGAGGCGTGCGCCAACGCGGTCGAACACGCCGTACCCGCCCACCCGGGGGACACCTTCCAGGTCACCGCCTCGCTCAGCGGCGACCTGCTGCGGATCGAGGTCGCCAACGCCTGCCCGGCCGCCCCCGCCGCCCCCGCCGCCGCGTCCGAGCCCGCCCCCGCCGTCGCGCCCGTGGCCGCCGAGCGCCCCGGCCCGCGCCCGGCCGCGCCGCGCCGCCCCGCCGCCGACCGGCCCGGCCCGCGCTGTCGCACCCGCCGCGGTCGGGCCTCCGTCCCGGCCCGGGTGCTCGCCGTCCGCCGCCCCGCCGCGGACCGCCCCGCCCCCTACGACACCCACGTGCTGCCCCCGCTGCGCCCCGCGCTGCCGACCCCGGTCGCCGACACCATCCCCGACCTGGACGCCGAGTGCGGCCGCGGCCTGTTCCTGATCCACGCCCTGGCCGACCGCGTCCAGCTGCGCACCCACCCCCTGCGCGGCGCCACCGTCAGCTTCGACAAGATCCTCACCCCGCGCCCGACCGCCCCGCTGCTGCGCACCGCCTCCTGAGGGCCCGTCCGGCCGACCCACAGCCCGTCCCAGGGCCCGTCCCAGGGCCTGTCCCGCGGCCCGTCTCATGGCCCGAAACCCGCTGGCCGAGCGCCCCGGAACTCCGGTTAAGGTCTAGACCGGCCACCGGAGGGACCATGACCACCACTGCCGCGGAGCCGCGCTCCGCACCTCGTCGCGCGCTGTCCCGGATGGGTCAGGCCCTCCAGGGGCGGGACTTCCGCATCTGGTTCTACGGCCAGCTGACGTCCGCGTCCGGCACCCTCGCGCAGGGCGTCGCACTGTCCTGGCTGATCTTCGAACTCACCCACAACGCCGTCTGGTTGACCGTCCTGACGGCCTGCACCTGGGGCCCGACGCTGGTCCTCGGCCCGTGGGCCGGCGCCCTGGTCGACCGCTCCGACCGGCGCCGCCTGCTGCTGCTCACCCAGGGCCTGATGATGGCCGTCGGCCTGACCCTGGCCCTGGTCACCGCCGTCGGCGGCGTCCACCTGTGGGTGCTGCTGGCGCTCGCCACCTGCACCGGGCTGATCGCGACCGTCGACTCCCCGGCCCGCCAGGTCTTCGTGGTCGACCTGGTCGGCGCCGGTTCGGTGGCCAGCGCGGTCGGCCTCTGGGAGGTCGCGCTCAACGCCTCCCGGGTGATCGGCCCCAGCATCGCCGGCGCGCTGCTCGCCACCAACGGCCCGGCGTTCTGCTTCGCCTTCAACGGCCTCGCCTACGCCGCCCCGATGATCGCCCTGATCAAGCTCCGCCCCGCCGACGGCGGCCCGCGCCGGGAGGTCGTCCGCGGCCCGCGGGCGAGCGCCCGCGAGGGGCTGGCCTACGCCCGGCGCTCGCCGATCGTCCGCGGCCTGCTCCCGATGTCCGCCGCCAGCGGCCTGATCTTCGCGATGAACCTCACCCTCCCGCCGCTGGTCAGCCGCTCCCTGCAGATGGGCGGCGGCGGGTACGGCCTGCTGATGGCCGCGTTCGGGATCGGCGGCCTGCCCGGCGCGCTGCTCGCCGCCTCCGCGCCCGAACCCACCCCGCGCCGGGTGCGCACCCTGGCGCTGATCACCTCCGTCGCCGTCCTCGGCACCGCGCTGTCGCCCGACGCCCTCGTCGCGGTGATCGGCATGGCCGCCGTCGGCCTCACCTCGATCTGGTTCATCGCCACCGCCAACACCCTGGCCCAGCTGCGCTCCGCCCCCGAGATGCGCGGCCGGGTGATGTCGCTGTGGGGCAGCGCGATGACCGGCACCCTCCCCTTCACCGGACTCGCCGTCACCTTCGTCGCCCAGCACGTCGGCGCCCGGGTCGGCTTCTGCGTCTCCGGCACCGCCCTGCTGCTGGCCACCCTGGCGGCCTGGCGGGCCCTGCGCGCCACCGACTGAGCCCCGCGGGCGCAGTACGGTGCCGGGACGTCGGGGCCTCGGGATGTCGAGAGCGGCGTCCCGGCTCCGACCCCGGTACGGAGGACGACGAACCAGCCGCGCCCCGAGGAGCCCCGCCGTGACGTACATGCTGCAACTGCACTTCAGCCAGGACGACACCCCCGTCCCGCCGATCCCGACCTGGGACGCCGGGGCCGCCGCCGCGCACGTCGCGCACATGCGGCGGGCGGTGGCCGACCTGACCGCCACCGGCGAACTGGTCGAGGCCCGCGGCCTGGCGGCGCCGGAGACCGCCCGGATCGTGCGGGCCGCCGACGGGGCGCCCGCCGTCACCGGCGGGCCGTTCCCGGACCGCAAGGAGTTCCTGTTCGGCTGGTGGATCGTCGACTGCGCGGACGAGGCGCGGGCGGTCGAGATCGCGGCCCTGGTCTCCGCCGCGCCCGGGCACGACGGGAGGCCGATGAACATGCCGGTCGAGGTCCGCGAGGTGCTGCCGGAGCCCCCGGCCGGGGGCTGAGCCGCGCACGCCGGGGCGAGGGGCCCGGGCGTGCCGGGGGAGGGGCCCGGGCGCGGTACCGTCCGGGGCCGAATTGCCGGAGCGGTCCGGGCGACGGACCATGGTGATCATGATGCATCAGATGCGCGCCGAGACCGGCCCGGACGGTGCCACGGACTCCGTGGTCAGCTGGCACATCGTCCGCAACGCGGACCTCATCGCCCTGTGCGGCAAGGAGCTCGCCGCCACCGCCCCCGTCGAGGAGGCCACCCGCTGGACCCTCGACCCCGACCGCAACTGCCACACCTGCGGGGCGCTCTTCCTGCGCGAGACCCCGTACCTGCCGGACGAGCACACCGGCTGACGGCCGCCCCGGCGTACGCTGGCGGGTGTCCCCGACCCGCCCCGCCGGAGGTGTTCCCGTGGCCGCCAGCCCCTCCACCAAGGCCGCCCCCGCTGCGACGGTCCCCGCTGCGGCCGCCCCGGCCGTGGCCGTCCCCGTCGAGGTCTCCCCGGAGGCCCGCTCCACCGACGGCCGGGTCCAGCGCGGCAACGAGACCCGGCGGGCGGTGCTCGGCCGGGCGGTGCAGATCGCGTCGGTCGAGGGCCTGGAGGCCCTGTCGATCGGGCGGCTGGCGGCGGACCTGGGGCTGAGCAAGAGCGGCGTGTTCGCGGGCTTCGGTTCCAAGGAGGAGCTCCAGCTGGCCACCGTCCGGGCGGCCCGGCGGATCTTCTACGACCGGGTGGTCACCCCGGCGCTGGAGCGTCCGGAGGGGGCGGCCCGGCTGCTGGCGCTGTGCGAGCACTGGCTGGACTACTCGCGCGGCCGGGTCTTCGCGGGCGGCTGCTTCTTCTACGCGGTGACGGCCGAGTTCGACGCCCGGCCCGGCCCGCTGCGCGACGCGCTGGCCGAGTCGGCGCTGGAGTGGGAGGGCCTGGTCGCCGACCTGGCCCGGGCGGCCGACGCGTCCGGCGAGCTGCCGACGGGCACCGACCCGGTGGAGCTGGCCCTGCTGCTGACCGCCCTGATGGAGAGCGCGAACAGCCTCGCGGTGCTGCACGACGACCCGTCCCGCTACGACCGGGCGGCGCGGACGATCCGCCGTCTGCTCGGCTTTCCCACGGCCTGACCGGCGGGTCCGTCCTCCCCGGCGCTTCCCAGCACTTCCCGGCGCTTCCCGCTCTGCCCCGCCCGTGACCGCCCCGCCCCGTGACCGCCCCGCCCGGCTCCGGCGCGGGGCTTCTTCTCATCCACAAAACTGCACGAACGATCGTGCTAACATCCTGCCCATGGCAGCCACCGCTCTCCTGCGCACCACGCTGAACGCCACCTCCCTGGTCGCCACCGCCCCGCCGGGCCGCGTGGCCTACGAACTCTTCCGCCGCCCGGTCCGCCGCAGCCGGGTGCGCACGGCGGAGCGCGAACTGCACGACCGCGCCACCACCGAGGAACTGACGGTCAACGGCAAGCGGGTCCGCGCCTACCGCTGGGGCGACGGCCGGCGGCCGGTGCTGCTGGTGCACGGCTGGCAGTCCCGGGCGTCCCGGTTCGCGCCGTACGTGCGGGGCCTGCTCGACCTCGGGATGAGCCCGGTCGCCTTCGACGCGCCCGGCCATGGCGACTCCGCGG
The DNA here is from genome assembly GCF_948472415.1 of Kitasatospora fiedleri. Taxonomy (NCBI): domain Bacteria; kingdom Bacillati; phylum Actinomycetota; class Actinomycetes; order Kitasatosporales; family Streptomycetaceae; genus Kitasatospora; species Kitasatospora fiedleri. The sequence continues at coordinate 4,086,972 of NZ_OX419519.1, forward strand.
GGCGGGCCACCACGATCCTGGAGTACCGCGAGCTGATCGGCCGGCTCGCCGAGCGGCACGGCCCGTTCGAGGGCGCCGTCGCGCACTCCTTCGGGGTCTGCTGCACCTTCCTCGCGATGGCCGAGGGCGTGCCGGTCGGCCGCCTGGTCGCCGTCGCCGGGGTCGCCGAATTCGGCTTCCTGGTCGAGGGGTTCACCGCCGGCCTGGGCCTGAACGACCGCCTCAAGGCGGACCTCGCCCGGCGGATCGAACGCGTCCTGCTGCCGGACGCCGGGGACGTCTGGCGGCGCTTCGACGCCACCCACCGCCCCGAACGGGTCGGCGCGCCGATCCTGGTGGTGCACGACGAGGGCGACGAGGTCGTCCCGCTCCGCCAGGCGCACCTGCTGCGCGCGGCGTACGGCGAGCGGCAGCTGCGCCTGATCACCACCCGGGGCCTGGGGCACCGCCGGGTGCTGTCCGAGCCGACGGTGGTCGACAACGCGCTGGCCTTCCTCGCCGAGCCGCTGCCGGCACCGGCACCGGCACCGGCGCCTCGGCCGCTGCCGGTCTCGCCGACCGCGCCCGCGGCCTGACCGCGGCCCGGCCGCCGGACCCGACCGCGCCCCCGACCGCGTCCGGCGGCCGGTCGGGGGACGCCGGCCGGTCGGGGGACGCCGGCCGGGCGGGAACGCCGGACGGGCGGGAACGCCGGACGGGCGGGAACGCCGGACGGCCGGTCCCGCGCTCCGTGCGCGGGGCCGGCCGTCCGGGTGCCGGGCGGGGTCCGCTCAGCCGCCGCTCTTGCGGCGGAAGGTGCGCTTGCCGCCGGCCGCGCCGTGGGTGCCGTGGATCTTCGAGTCGCCGCCGGGACCGCCGGCGGCGTTCCGGTTCTCGTTGCCCTTGCGCTGGAGCGCGGCCAGGAACTTGGCCTTCTGGTCGTCCGGGGCGGCGGCCTCGGCACCGGCGGTGGCGTCCGGCGAGGGCTCGGCGGCCGGGGCGGTGTCGCTGCTCATGGGGGGACCTCCTGGGCGGAAGACGGGTGTACTGAGTGCCCACCCTGTCATGCCGACGGGGGGTGCTGTCAGCCGATGTCGGTGTCCGTCAGCCCTGGCGCGCCGCGCCGTGCCCGTGCCGGCGGTCCTCGCGGTACTCCAGACCGCCCATCATGAACAGCAGGGTGAGGACCGGGAAGCCGATCGAGGCGATCACCAGGACGAAGAACTGCCAGACCATGGGGTGCTCCTGTTGCCGGGGCCGGAGGCCGGGACACTGCGACTGATTGGCACACTTTCGTACCATTATGTCCGAATCATTCCGCGAAGCGATCACGGTCGTCCCCCTGTTCGAGGCCGGGCCCCGGCCGCAGACTGGTGGGCATGCGGGTAGAGCTGGCAGTCGACGCGCGCCGCCCCGACCGGGCCAACGAGGACTTCGCGGCCGCCACCCCGGAGGCCCTGGTCCTCCTGGACGGCTCCAGCGCCCCGGACACCCTGCGGTCCGGCTGCACCCACGGCATCGCCTGGTACGTGCGCCGCCTCGGCGTCCACCTGCTGACCAGGCTCACCGACCGGACCGACCGCCCGATGGCCGACTGCCTGGCCGACGCGATCGCCGGGACCGCCGCCCTGCACGACGGCGCCTGCGACCTGACCGACCCGGCCACCCCCGCCGCCATGGTGGTCGCCGCCCGGCTGCGCGGCGACACCCTGGAGTACCTGGCGCTCGGCGACTCCCTGCTGGTGCTGCACCTCAAGGACGGCCCGCCCCGGGTGATCGGCGACAACCAGCGCTTCCCCGACGGCGAGGCGCTGCGCCGGCAGATCTGGTCCACCGTCCCGGGCACCGCCGAACGCGCCGCGCTCTACCTGCGGTACGCGGTCGCCGTCCGGGCCGCCCGCAACACCGGCCGCGGCCCGTGGATCGCCGCCGCCACCCCGCACGCCGCCGCGCACGCCGAGACCGGCGCCGTCGCCCGCGCCGACCTGCACGGCGTGGCCGCCCTCTCGGACGGCGCCGCCCGCTACACCGACCGCCTGGAACTGGGCAGTTGGGCCGACGCGCTCCGGCTGCTCGCCCAGGACGGCCCGGCCGAGCTGATCGCCCAGGTCCGGGCCGCCGAACGCTCCGACGCCGCCTGCCTGCGCTGGCCCCGCAGCAAGGCCCACGACGACGCCGCCGCGCTCTACGCCGCGCTCTGAACCTCCGTCAGGACCGCCCGTCCGCCACGAACACCGCCCGCAGCGCCGACCCGTCCGGCGCGGTGTACCCCGCCACCACCTGGCCCGCCACCGGCTCCCCGGCCGGCTCCAGCACCCGGCGCACCACCGGCACGACCTCGCCCGCCACCGGCGCCACCGCCACGCTGCCGTCCACCGCGTCGCTCTCGCCCTGCATCTGCGGCACCGCCTCACCGCGCAGCATCCGGGCCAACTCCTCGCGCACCACAGGGTCCTGGGCACCGTCGTAGAACCAGCGCGTCCCCAGCACCCCGTGCTCCGAGACCCCGATCAGCGCCCCGGCCGGCGCCCCCTCCAGCGGCGCGCCCCGGTACGCCATCGGCACCAGGTAGGCGTCCCGGCCGTCCGTCACCACCATCAGCTCGATCCCCACCTCCCCCGCCGGATCGTCCAGCCGGAACCCCCCGGCCCGCACCAGCTCCCCGCCCCCCGGACGGAACCACTCCTGCTCCGGCAGCCACTTCGCCAGCAGCTCCAACTTGCCCGGCTCCAAGGTGGTGCGGTGAATCGTCGCCATGCCGTCCTCCCGGTCCTGCGGTCAACGTCACCCCCCACCTTACGAACCCCCGCCCAGGACTGACCGGACGCCCGGTCAGCCCCCGTCCGGGACGGGGGCGGTGGCGAAGGCGTGCAGCCAGGTCAGGTCGCGGTGGCCGGGGCCGTACCGCTCGGCCTCGTGCGAGCGTTCGACGGCGGCGACCCGGAAGCCGGCGGCTTCCAGCAGCGCGGTGACGCGGGCCGCGGACTGGTAGCGGTAGAAGCGCGACGCGTCGCTGCTGAAGCGCTCGATGACCTCCTCCTCGCCCTCGCCCTCCTTGAAGCCGGCGAACAGCGCCCCGCCGGGGGCCAGCACGCGGCGGAACTCGGCCAGCGCCGCGCCGACGTCGTGGTCCTTGAGGTGCAGCAGCGTGGCCTGGCACCAGACGCCCGCGAAGTGCCGGTCCGGGAAGGCCAGCCGCCGGGCGTCCATGACCCGGAAGTCGAGCTCCGGGTGGCGCGCCGCGGCCCGGGCCACGAACGCGGGCGACAGGTCGACGCCCCGCGCCCGCAGCCCGCGGGCGGCGAGCAGCCCGGTGTCCCGCCCGAAGGCGCAGCCGACGTCCAGCACCCGCCCGGCCGGGTCGGGCAACAGCCGGACGAACGCGTCGAGTTCGGCGTCCGGCAGCATCCCGGCGGTGGCCCATTCGTAGCGCTCCGGGTCCCGGTCGTACGCCCGGATCGTCCCGCTGAGGTAGTCGTCCTCGGCCACGCCCGCCACCCTTCCCGCACCCGCGCGGACGCCCCGCGCGCCACCCCTCCGGACGCGTTCCGCGCCCGGAGGGGTTCCCCGCGGCTGCTTCTCGGCTACTTCTCGCAGGCGATCCCGTCGCCGTCCCGGTCGAGCGCGGAGCGGTAGCCGGGGTCCCCGCGGTGCAGCGGCGCGGCGCCGGCGGCCTTCGCCTCCGTGCAGTTCTTGTAGTACGCCGCGGCCTGCTCGGTGGTGTGCTCCGGCTCGGGGGTGGGCTCCTCGGGCTGCGGCTGCGGTGCCACGATCGGCGGCGGGGTGGGCGTCGGCGTCTCCGGGGTCGGCGTCGGCGTCGGTGTCGGGACCGGTTCGGGCGCGCTGGTGACGGCCTCGGGTGTGGGGCTGGGGGTGTCGCTGGGGGTCGGGCTGGGCGTCGGTGACGGGCTGGGGGCGGCCGAGGCCGTGGTGGCCGCCGGGACGGCTGTGTCCTGCTTCGGGTCGCTGATCGCCCCCAGCCAGGCGAGGGACATGAGCACGCACCACACCGTCAGCAGCACCTTGGCCCCGAGGTGCACGCGACGCGAACGCCAGAGCATCACCGCGGCGACCGGCGGCAGGAACACCAGCAGCGCGATCCGCGCCCACCGGTTCCCCGCCGTCCGCTGCTTCGACGTGGACGCCGGTGTCTGGTACGGATTCACAGATGTGTTCCTCGGGTGATCGGATGTGAACGGGACGCACACATCGTCCCGTCCCGCCCTGTCGCCGCGTCCGGGTTCGGCATGGCCGTGATCAAAACGGAAGCAAACGGTCCGAGGGGAGCCGCCGGACCGGATGCGCGAAGCCCGCGTGAGCGAGTCACGCGGGCTTCGGTGGTGTGACGCCGTCAGTTGGCGTCGGCCGGGACGGTGCCGAGGCGGCCGGCCTGGAAGTCCTCCATGGCCTGCTGGAGTTCGCGGTGGCTGTTCATCACGAACGGGCCGTACCAGGCGACGGGCTCGCGGATGGGGAGGCCGCCGAGCAGGACGAACTCGAAGGTGGCGGAGCGGGAGTCCTGCTTCTCGTCGGCGCGGATGGTGAGGCTGTCGCCGTCGCCGAAGACCACGGCCTGGCCGGTGTGGAAGGGCCGCCGCTCCGGGCCGGCGGAGCCGCTGCCGGCCAGGCCGTAGGCGAGGGCGTTGAAGTCGGCGCGCCACGGCAGGGTGACCTGGGCGCCGGGGGTGAGCGAGACGTGGGTCATGGTGATGGGGGTGTGGGTGGCGCCGGGGCCCTGGTGGCCGTCGACCTCGCCGGCGATGACGCGGATCAGCGCGCCGCCGTCCTCGGAGGTGAGCAGCTTGACGCTGCCGCTGCGGATGTCCTGGTACTTCGGGGTGATCATCTTGTCCGAGGCGGGCAGGTTGACCCAGAGCTGGAGGCCGTGGAACAGGCCGCCGGACATCACCAGCGACTCGGGCGGGGTCTCGATGTGCAGCAGGCCGGAGCCGGCCGTCATCCACTGGGTGTCGCCGTCGGTGATGACACCGCCGCCGCCGTGCGAGTCCCGGTGGATGAAGGTGCCGTCGATGATGTAGGTGACCGTCTCGAAGCCGCGGTGCGGGTGCCAGGGGGTGCCCTTGGGCTCGCCGGCCTCGTAGTCCACCTCGCCCATCTGGTCCATCATGATGAACGGGTCGAGGAACTTGGTGTTGATCTTGGCGAAGGCCCGGCGGACGGGGAAGCCCTCGCCCTCGTAGCCCTCGGGGGCGGTGGCCACGGTGAGGACCGGCCGGGCGGTGCTGTGCACCGGGTCGGGACTGGTGACGCGCGGCAGGGTCAGCGGGTTCTCGACGGTCACGGCGGGCATGTCGGCCTCCTTAGGCGGGTCTGTGGCCTACGTCCACCACAGTAGTTCAATCATCAACCACTCGCAAGGTTGAACATTGAACTACTTGGACGCATTCCCGCCCGGCGGGAAATGGAGGAGGAGGGGAGGGGGAGGAGGGGTCAGCCGTACATGCGGCGCATGGTGAAGTCCACCATCTGCTCGACCGCCCGCGCGTCGAAGACCATCCGGTGCTCGCCCTCCATGTCGAGGGCGAAGCCGTAGCCGGTGGGCAGCAGGTCGAGGATCTCCGCGCCGGTCACCGAGAAGTGCTTGGACTCCTTGCCCGCGTACCGCTTCAGCTCCTTGAGCGAGCTGAACATCGGGATGACCGGGGTCGGGGTGTTGTGCAGGGCCAGGAAGCCGGGGCGGTCGCCGCGCGGGCAGTACACCTTGGAGGTGATGAAGATGGCCTGGAAGTCCTCCACGGGCATCGCGCCGGTGGTGAAGGCGCGCACCGCGTCCGCGAGCGAGGGCGGCGAGGGCTCGGGGTAGAGCGACTGCTGGGCGGCCTGCGGGTCGCCGTACCCGGGGCCGGGCATGCCGGACATCCCCTGCTGCGTCTGCTGCTGGTAGGGGTCCTGGTAGGCGCTCTGCTCGTAGCCGTACACGGGGACAAGGCTATCGGGCCGCGCCCCGCTTGGGGGCGGGTGATCCGCACAATCCGGCCCGGGGGGCCATTGTGGGACGTGACCACGTTCATAGCTCCGTCACGTCAGGGGGCTTGAACAAGTTACCAACCGGTAGCATCATGGGGCGTACTGGTGGGTAAGCGGTGCGCCGGAAGCGGCCGCCCGTGGAGCAGACGAACCGGAGAAACGGTCATGGGTCACTACAAGTCCAACCTGCGGGACGTGGAGTTCAACCTCTTCGAGGTGTTCGGCCGCGACCAGGTGTACGGCACCGGTCCGTTCGCCGACATGGACGTCGACACCGCGAAGAACATCCTCAGCGAGATCTCCCGGCTGGCCGAGAACGACCTCGCGGCCTCCTTCGTCGACACCGACCGCAACCCGCCGGTGTTCGACCCGGAGACCAACACGGCTCCGATCCCGGAGACCTTCAAGAAGAGCTACCAGACCTTCATGGACGCCGAGTGGTGGCGCCTGGGCATCCCGGAGGGCATCGGCGGCCAGGTCACCCCGAACTCCCTGGTCTGGGCGTACGCGGAGCAGGTGCTCGGCTCCAACCCGGCGATCTGGATGTACTCCTCCGGCCCGGCCTTCGCCGGCGTCGTCTACGACGAGGGCACCGAGGAGCAGCAGAAGGTCGCCCAGCGGATGGTCGAGGGCCTGTGGGGCGCCACCATGGTGCTGACCGAGCCGGACGCCGGCTCGGACGTGGGCGCCGGCCGCACCAAGGCGGTCAAGCAGGAGGACGGCTCCTGGCACATCGAGGGCGTCAAGCGCTTCATCACCTCGGGCGAGCACGACATGTCCGAGAACATCGTCCACCTGGTGCTGGCCCGCCCCGAGGGCGGCAAGCCGGGCACCAAGGGCCTGGGCCTGTACATCGTGCCGAAGTTCGACTTCGACTGGGAGACCGGCGAGCTCGGCGAGCGCAACGGCGTCTACGCCACCAACGTCGAGCACAAGATGGGCCTCAAGGCGTCCAACACCTGCGAGATGACCTTCGGCGCCAAGCACCCGGCCAAGGGCTGGCTGCTCGGCGAGACCGTCGATGGCATCCGCCAGATGTTCAAGATCATCGAGTTCGCCCGGATGATGGTCGGCACGAAGGCCATCGCCACCCTGTCCACCGGCTACCTGAACGCGCTGGAGTACGCCAAGGAGCGCGTGCAGGGCGCCGACATCTCGCAGTTCATGGACAAGACCGCGCCGCGCGTCACCATCACCCACCACCCCGACGTGCGCCGCTCGCTGCTCACCCAGAAGGCGTACGCCGAGGGCATGCGCGCCCTGGTGCTCTACACCGCCTCGGTGCAGGACGACATGCTGGCCGCCCGCCTGCGCGGCGAGCACGACGCCGCTGCCGAGCGCCTGAACGACCTGCTGCTGCCGATCGTGAAGGGCTACGGCTCGGAGAAGTCCTACGAGCAGCTGGCCCAGTCGCTGCAGACCTTCGGCGGCTCCGGCTACCTGCAGGAGTACCCGATCGAGCAGTACATCCGGGACGCCAAGATCGACACCCTGTACGAGGGCACCACCGCCATCCAGGGCCAGGACTTCTTCTTCCGGAAGATCGTCAAGGACGGCGGCCAGGCGCTGACCGCCGTCAACGAGCAGATCACCAAGTTCCTGGCCGCCGGCGAGGGCGGCGCCGAGCTGGCCGCCGAGCGCGACCTGCTGGCCAAGGCCGCCGGCGACCTGGAGGCCATCGTCGGCACCCTGATCGCCGACCTGTCGTCCGTCGAGCAGGACGTCAAGAACATGTACAAGGTGGGCCAGAACACCACCCGCCTGCTGCTGGTCTCCGGCGACGTGGTGGTCGGCTGGCTGCTGCTGCGCCAGGCCGCCGTCGCGCTCGCCAAGCTGGAGGCCGGCGCCTCCGAGAAGGACGTGCCGTTCTACCGCGGCAAGGTCGCCGCGGCCAAGCACTTCGCCCGCACCGTGCTGCCGACCACCGCCGCGCAGCGCCAGATCGCCGAGAACATCGACAACGAGCTGATGGAGCTGGCCGAAGAGGCGTTCTGACCCGGCGCCCGCCACAGGACCGCCCGACCCACCCTCACGCCGCGGGGCCCGGTACTCCACCGGGCCCCGCGGCGTTGTCCGCTCCGGGGGGCGCTCGGAGCCGCTTCCGGGGCGCTCCGGGGCCGCTCCGAGCCGCTCCGGAAGGGCCCGGCCGCGGTGCCGGGTCGCGGCCCGTTCACTGTTGTGTCACCGTTGCGGACTTCCCGCGGTCCTGTCCGTGTACGGGCATATGCTCATGGTGCGGACCGGCAACCCCACCAGGCCCGCCCCGCCCTCTACCCAGGAGCAAAATGTCGACCGTCGCCCGAACGGCCCACTTCGACCGGAAGCACACGGACGACCTGATCGCCTTCCTCGCGGCCTCTCCCTCGCCGTACCACGCGGTGGCGAGCGCGGCCGAGCGGCTGGAGCGGGTCGGCTTCCGCCGGGTCAACGAGACGGACGCGTGGGACGGCGACGGCGGGGGCCGCTACCTGGTGCGCGGCGGCGCCCTGATGGCCTGGTACGTGCCGCCGAACGCGACGGCCGCGACCCCGTACCGGGTGGTCGGCACCCACACCGACTCGCCGAACCTGCGGGTCAAGCCGGTCCCGGACACCAGCTCGGCCGGCTGGCGGCAGATCGCCGTGGAGATCTACGGCGGCGTCCCGCTCAACACCTGGCTCGACCGGGACCTCGGGATCTCCGGCCGGCTCGCGCTGCGCGACGGCACCACCCGCCTGGTGCACCTGGACGAGCCGCTGCTGCGGGTGCCGCAGCTGGCCATCCACCTCGACCGCGGGGTCAACGACGGCCTCAAGCTCGACCGCCAGCGCCACCTGACGCCGATCTGGGGGATCGGCGGCACCACCGAGGGCGCCCTGCTGGAGTACGTCGCCGGGAAGGCCGGGCTGGACGCCGCCGACGTGGCCGGCTGGGACCTGATGGCGCACGACGTGCAGCCGCCCGCCTACCTGGGCCGCGACCGCGAACTGCTGGCCGGGCCGCGGCTGGACAACCAGCTGTCCGTGCACGCCGCCACCGCCGCGCTGGCCGCCGTCGCCGAGGCCGGCGCGGACCTGCCGTGCATCCCGGTGCTGGCCGCGTTCGACCACGAGGAGACCGGCAGCGAGTCCGACACCGGCGCGCAGAGCCCGCTGCTGGGGAACGTGCTGGAGCGCTCCTGCCACGCCCGCGGCGGCACCCTGGAGGACCGCGCCCGGGCGCTGGCCGGCACCGTCTGCCTCTCCTCCGACATGGGCCACGCGGTGCACCCCAACTACAGCGAGCGGCACGAGCCCGGCCACCACCCGATGCCCAACGGCGGCCCGATCCTCAAGGTCAACGTCAACAACCGGTACGCCACCGACGGGGTCGGCCGGGCGGTGTTCGCCGCCGCCTGCGAGAAGGCCGGCGTGCCGTGGCAGTCCTTCGTCTCCAACAACGCGATGCCCTGCGGCACCACGATCGGCCCGATCACCGCGGCCCGGCTCGGCATCACCACCGTCGACTGCGGCATCGCGGCGCTGTCCATGCACTCCGCCCGCGAGCTGTGCGGCGCGGAGGACCCGCACTACCTGGCGAGCGCGATCAAGGCGTTCCTGGAGGGCTGAACGGCATCCCGGACGACGGGGGCGGGCCGACGGCCCGCCCCCGTCCGCGTCTCACTCCATCCCGGCCAGCACCAGCGGCAGCCGGCTCGCGCCGCCCGCCACCAGCTTCACCGGCACCCCCCAGTCCTGCTGGTGCACGTGGCAGGCCGGGTACTCGACCGCCGGGTCGTCGTCGCAGGACGCCGCCATCGCCGAGACGTGCAGCACGCCCTCGGCCACCTCGCCGGAGAGCACCAGCTCGCGGCCGAGCGCGCTGTCCGCGCCCGCGCCCGACACCAGCAGCTCCGGCGGCGTCGCGCTGACCAGCAGCCGGGTGGACGGGCCGTAGCGCTCGTCCAGCTTCTGGCCGGTCGGCGCGGAGAACACCACGTCCAGGCGGAACGCGCCCGGGGCGACCTCGGTGGCGGCCCGCCGGGTGCGGTGCGCGACGGCCTCGACCCGGACCGCCTCCTCGGGCAGCCGCAGCCTGGTCAGCCGGTGCCGGGCGGACTCCACCACCACGATGTCCCCGTCCACCACCACCGCGCCGGACGGCTCGCGCAGGTCGGTGGCCAGCGTGCTGACCTCGCCGGACACCGGGTCGTAGCGGCGCAGCGCGTGGTTGTAGGTGTCGCTGACGGCCACCGAGCCGTCCGGGAGCACGGTGACGCCCAGCGGGTGCTGGAGCAGCGCCTGCCCGGCCGCGCCGTCCCGGTGCCCGAAGTCGAACAGACCGGTGCCGACGGCGGTGCGCACCTCGCCGGTTCCACGGGAAACCCAGCGCAGCGCGGAGGTCTCCGCGTCGGCCACCCACAGCCGCTCGCCGTCGGCCGACACCGCCAGGCCGGACGGCTGGGCGAACCACGCCTCCGCGGCCGGACCGTCCACCAGGCCCTCGTTGGTGGTGCCCGCCGCGACGGCGACCGTCCCGGCCACCGGGTCGAAGGACCACAGCTGGTGCACGCCCGCCATCGCGATCCACACCCGGCCGTCGAAGAACGCGACGTCCCACGGCGAGGACAGCTCCACCTCGCGGGCCGGGCCGGCGGTCGGCGAGCCCTGCCACCACTGCTTCCCGGTACCGGCCAGCGTGGTCACCCGGCCGTCCGCCAGCCGGACGCCGCGCAGCACGTGGTTGACGGTGTCGGCCACCACCACGTCGTAGCCCAGGTCGAGGCCCGCCGGCACCAGGGCCAGGCCCTGCGGCTCGCTGAACCGCGGCTCGACCCCGTCCACCAGCCCGCGCACGTCGTCACCGATCCGCCGCACCACCCGCTCGCCGTCCTCGGCCAGCTCCACCAGCGCGTGGTGCCCCGAGTCCGCGACCAGGTAGTGCCCGTCCGGCAGCCGCACCGCCTTCCCCGGGAAGCGCAGGTCCCCCGCCTCCGGCTCGGGCGCCACGTACGGCCCGTCACCGCGCCGCAGCGTCCCCTTCGCCGCGTGCTCGACCTCCAACTCCTCCACCAGCTTCGCGATCGCGTGCGCGTGCCCCTCCCCGGCGTGCTGCGCGACCACGTACCCCTCCGGGTCGATCACCACCAGCGTCGGCCAGGCCCGCACCGCGTACTGCTTCCACGTCACCAGCTCCGGATCGTCCAGCACCGGATGGTGCACCTCGTACCGCGCCACCGCGTCCACCACCGCCCGGTGGTCGGCCTCGTGGACGAACTTCGGCGAGTGCACGCCGACGATCACCACGGTGTCCCGGTGCCGCTCCTCCAACTCCCGGAGCTCGTCCAGGACGTGGAGGCAGTTGACGCAGCAGAAGGTCCAGAAGTCCGCGATCACGATCTTGCCGCGGAAGTCGGCCAGCGACAGGTCCTTGCCGCCGGTGTTCAGCCATCCGCCCTTGCCCACCAGCTCGGGGGCCCGGACGCGTGCACGAGAAGTCATAGTCACATCCAACCCCACGGGGTGGCAGGAACATCCCGCCGGACTCAGGTCTCGCTGTTCCGGGGCCTCCGCTGGTGCTTGGCGGCCCGGTAGGCGTCCACGGATTTCCGGGACGAGCGCCACACGCCATCGGGCCCCTGGACGGCGTTGAGCCGGCCGCGCTGCGCCGCCTGACGCAGCGCGGCCAGGGAGTGATCCGCGTCCACGAGGGCGGCGAGCGGCACGAGCCGTGCGGGGCCGGCCACGTTCGGCACGATGAAACGGTTGAGGTTGTCCTCCATGGCGCGGGCGATCAGTTCGCCGAGGGACCCGGCGTCTCCCGCGTCCGCGCGGCGGAGCGCAGCCAGGTAGGTCTCCCGCTGGCGCTTGAGGACGATGATGGGCGGATACCCCAGCCGTACGAGAACGAGGTTCATCACGAGCCGGCCCGTGCGTCCGTTGCCGTCGAGGAACGGGTGGATGCGCTCGAAACGGTTGTGGAGAACCGCGAGGATCTCGGGCAGCGGTTCGCCGAGCGCTTCCCGGCCCTCGATCCGCCTGCCGAAGGCGCAGACCTCGCCGACCCATTCCTCGACCCGGGCGGGGACGAGCGGCCACTTCGGGGGAGTCATGCCCTCCGAGAAGGCGGCGATGTCGTGTTCCCTGAAGTTGCCCGGGCTCTCCCGATCGCTCGCCTCGGGATGGGGCGCAACGTCCCAGACCGGCGTCATCGCGACGTGGTGGATGTGGCGGACCTCGGCGATCGTGACCAACCGCCCGTCGTGCCACGCGTCCGGCTCGAGGGCCTGTCCGTACACCCACCTGGCGGCGTCGGCGTAGCCCTGGACCTCGTTGTACTCCTTCAGTGGCTTGGCGCCGACCGCCCGGCCCTGGTCGAGCAGCGCCTCGACCTCCCGCAGCACGAGCGTGTTGCCCTCCAACGCGGTCGAGTGGTGGGCCTCCTGGTGCCAGATGTCGTCCCAGATGTCCTGGGCCTCCCGGGGGCTGGGCAGCCCGCCGAAGCGCTCGTTCAGCTCTGCCAGTGCCCGGTCCAGGCGCTGGTACACCGTGCTGCGACTTGGCCTGCCCCGGCCTGCCATCAGGCGCTCCCGAGAGTTGATACATGCCGACTTTGGTTAATTGAACTTATCAACTCCGGGCGCTGGTCCCGGCCCGATCGTCGGAGCGTCCTCCGGAGGAGTGACGCTCCTCCGGCCCCCGAACTGCTGGCGGGGTGCCGTCGGTCGGTGGGGACGGCGGTGTGCCGGGAGGAACGGTCCGGCCCGAGGCGGCCTTGACCGCGAGTGGGACGGACTCGCGCCGCAGGGGTTCGGGGGCCGGTCCTAGGGTGTCGCCGCTGCCGCTGCCGCTGCCGCCGCCGCCGCGCAGGCGCGGACCAGGGCGACGGCCGCGTCCAGTCGTCCGTGGTCCGCGGCGTCGAGCATCGGGTCGGCGGCGCGGCGGGCGCGGGCGGTGGTGAGGTGGTGGGTGGTGAGCGGGGGGAGGCCGTGGAGGAGGGGGACGAGAATGGCGGGGGCGGCGGCGGTGTGTGCGGGCAGGCCGAGCAGGGCCTGGGCGAGGACGACGGCGCTCATCGCGGTGTCCAGGCCGGGGTCGCCCTCGGTGGCGGTGGCCCAGTCGATGACGACCGGTCCGCGGGGGTGAGCAGGACGTTCTCGGGGTGCAGGTCGAGGTGGAGCACCCGGTCGCCGGGGTGGGCGGCGGTGCGGGGCGGGACGGCGTGCAGGCGGCGCAGCAGGTCGGCGAGCATCCGGCCGGCGGCGTCGGGGGCGAGTGCGCCGGTGGTGACGGCCTGCGCCATGGTGGGGCCGTCGAGCCGTTCCATCAGCAGGTCGGTGGGCCGTTCGCCGGGCCACGCGGCCGGTACGGGGTAGCCGTGCCCGGCGAGGTGGGCCATCAGGTCGGCCTCGCCCCGCGCGTCGGCCCACGCTCCGGCCCCGGCGCGGTAGCGGCGCAGCACCCGCCCGTCGGGCAGCGCGAAGACGTCCGCGGTGCGGCCGGTGCCGAGCAGCTCGCCCGGTGCGCCCGGTGCGGCCGCTTCGACGGGTCCGCCGGTCGTTTCGGACACGTGATTCCCCCGTTCCTCGTGCCGGTAGGTACGTCCGGCGCCCCGCCGCCGGTTCCCGGCCGGAACCCGGGTGACGCCGCGCCGCCCGCGCGCGACAATGGCCGGATGATCGCCTACGTACCCGGGGACGATGTCGAAGTACCGCCTGCCGTGGTCGAGTTGGCCGCCGGTGAGCCGGTCGTCGCGGTGTGGCGCAACGAGCTGCACGGCCTGACGTTCCGGCTCGGCGACGGGCCGGGGCGGCGGTTCGTGAAGTGGGCGCCGGCCAACAGCCCGGCGGACCTCGCGGTGGAGGCCGAACGGCTGGGCTGGGCGCGGCGGTTCACCACCGTCCCGGAGGTGCTCGCGCTGGGCGGCGGCGAGGCCGCGGGCGGCCGCTGGCTGCTGACGGCGGGGCTGCCGGGGCGGTCGGCCGTGGACGAGGTGTGGAAGCGGGACCCGGCGACGGCCGTCCGGGCGATCGGCGCGGGCCTGCGGGCCTTCCACGAGGCGCTGCCGGTGGCCGGCTGCCCGTACGACTGGTCCGCGCCGGGCCGGGTGGCCCGCGCCGCCGCGCTGCGCCGCGACCCGGCCGACTGGCACCCGGACCTGCGCCACCACGGCACCGTGGAGCGGGCGCTGGCGGTGCTCGCCGACCCGCCGCCGGTGGACGTCGAGGTGGTCTGCCACGGCGACGCCTGCGCGCCCAACACCCTGGTCGGCGCGGACGGCCGCCCCTCGGGCCACGTCGACCTGGGCGCCCTCGGCACGGCCGACCGCTGGGCGGACCTGGCGGTGGCCACCTGGAGCACGGTGTGGAACTACGGCCCGGGCTGGGAGCGTCCGCTGCTGGAGGCGTACGGCGTCGCGCCGGACGCCGAGCGGCTCGCCTACTACCGCCTGTTGTGGGACCTGGCGTAGCGGCCGGTGGCACCATGTCGGGTGCCGCCCGACGGCGGGCCGGCGAGCACCAGACGAGGAGTCGGGGACATGGGTCGGAAGTTCGTGGTCAAGGAGCGCCTCTTCGCGGTCGGCGACGACTACTGGGTCGAGGACGAGCACGGCGAGAAGGCGTTCCTGGTGGACGGCAAGGTGCTGCGGATGCGCGACACCTTCGAGTTGCAGGACACCGCGGGCAACACGGTCGCCACCATCCGGGAGAAGGTGCTGACCGTCCGCGACGCGATGAAGATCGAGAACGCGGACGGGGACGTGGTGGCGACCGTCCGCAAGAAGCTGTTCACCCCGTTCCACGACAAGTACCACGTGGAGCTGGAGAACGGCGGCGAGTACGAGATCCACGGCGACCTGATCGACAAGGAGTACACCGTCAAGGGCGACGGCCACCGGCTCGCCGAGGTCTCCCGCAAGTGGTTCCGGATTCGCGACACCTACGGCGTGGAGATCGAGGACGGCGTCGACGTCCCGCTGATGATCGCCGTCGCGGTCTGCCTGGACCGCCTGGTCGAGCACAACGACTGAGCCTCGGCCCCGGTCGGCCGCCCGCCCCGTGCGCTATGTTGTGCCGGTCCTCGGCACGGGGCCGGCGGCCGGACAGGCAGGAGGGGCGGGACGCATGAACGACATCCTTCACCAGCTGGGATACGCGTCCGCGTACGGTGCGGTCGGGCTGGTCCTGCTGCTGCTCGGCGTGCTGCTGGTCGACCTGCTGACGCCCGGCGAGCTGCGCCGGCAGATCTGGATCGAGCGCAACCGGAACGCCGCCGTGGTGCTCAGCTCGGCGCTGCTGGCGATCGGCGCGATCGTGTTCACCGCGGTGATGTCGACCTACCAGGAGTTCGCCAAGGGCCTGGCCGCGGCGGCCGTGTTCGGCCTGTTCGGCCTGGTGCTGATGGCCGTCTCGTTCTGGGTGCTGGACCTGGTGACGCCCGGCCGGCTCGGCGAGCTGCTGGTCGACCGGGAGCCGCACCCGGCGGTCTGGGTGACCGCCTCCACCAACCTGGCCGTGGCGGCGATCGTCTCCGCCGCCATCTACTGACGTCCGCCGGCGGCCCGCCCGGCCGCCACCGCGTGCGAGAGGCCCGGCACCCCCGCTCGAACGGGGTGCCGGGCCTCTCGCGCACGTCCTACAGGAAGGAGTTGATCTGGATGGTCTCGGTCCGGCCGGGGCCGACGCCGATCGCCGAGATCGGGGCGCCCGACATCTCCTCCAGCGCCTTCACGTACGCCTGCGCGTTCTTCGGCAGGTCGGCGAAGGACTGCGCCTTCGAGATGTCCTCGCTCCAGCCGGGCAGGTTCTCGTAGACCGGCTTCGCGTGGTGGAAGTCCGACTGGTTGTACGGGAGTTCCTCGACCCGCCGGCCGTCGATCTCGTACGCCACGCAGACCGGGATCTGCTCCCAGCCGGTCAGCACGTCCAGCTTGGTGAGGAAGAAGTCGGTCAGGCCGTTGACCCGGGTCGCGTAGCGGGCGATCACCGCGTCGAACCAGCCGCAGCGCCGGTCGCGCCCGGTGGTGACGCCGCGCTCGCCGCCGATCCGGCGCAGCGCGTCGCCGTCGGCGTCCAGCAGCTCGGTCGGGAACGGGCCCGAGCCGACGCGGGTGGTGTACGCCTTGAGGATGCCGATGACCCGGTCGATCTTGGTCGGGCCGATGCCGGAGCCGGTGCACGCGCCGCCCGAGGTCGGGTTCGACGAGGTGACGAACGGGTACGTGCCGTGGTCCACGTCCAGCAGGGTGCCCTGGCCGCCCTCCAGCAGGACGACCTTGCCCGCCTTCAGCGCCTCGTCCAGGACGAGGGTGGTGTCGGCCAGGTACGGCTTGATCTTGTCGGCGTAGCCCAGGTACTCCTCGAGCACCAGCTCGGCCGGGATCGCGCGCCGGTTGTAGAGCTTGACCAGCAGCTGGTTCTTGTCGTGCAGCGCCGCCTCGATCTTCTGGCGCAGGATCGACTCGTCGAACAGGTCCTGGACCCGGATGCCGACCCGGTTGATCTTGTCGGCGTAGGCCGGGCCGATGCCGCGGCCGGTGGTGCCGATCCGGCGCTTGCCGAGGAAGCGCTCGGTGACCTTGTCCAGCGTCCGGTGGTACGGGGTGATCAGGTGGGCGTTGCCCGAGATCAGCAGCTTCGAGGTGTCGATGCCGCGCTCGTCCAGGCCCTTGAGCTCGGAGAGCAGCACGCCCGGGTCGATCACCACGCCGTTGCCGATCACCGGCACCACGTTCGGGCTGAGGATGCCGGAGGGCAGCAGGTGCAGGGCGTACTTCTGGTCGCCGATGACCACCGTGTGACCGGCGTTGTTGCCGCCCTGGTAGCGGACGACGTAGTCGACGGAGCCGCCGAGGAGGTCGGTGGCCTTCCCCTTGCCCTCGTCTCCCCACTGGGCGCCAACGAGCACGAGTGCCGGCACAGGCGTACACCCCTTCCGGTTGGGGCATCCTGCGTAGACCGCAGTCTGGCCCGAGATGGACGAAGCCCCTGGCGCAATGGCGCAAGGGGCTCTTGCACCGAGAGATTACCTGAGGAAGGACCGGTCGTGTCGTCGCTGTCCACGCCCGTATCCCGCCCCCCGGCGGACGCCGAGCGCCCCGGGCCGCTGCTGGTGCTGCTCGATCCGTCGGCCCGGGAGGCCGACGGCGAATCGGTGCGGATCGCCAAGGACGTGCTGTGCGGCGGCGCCGACGTGAAGGTCGCGCTGCCCGAGAGCCCGTCCGAGCTGGACCGGGTGCTCGCCCACCGGGGCCGGCGCCGGGCCGTGGTGATCGGCTCCGACCAGGCGCTCCAGCGGGTGCTCCAGGCCCTGCACCGGCAGCGGGAGTTGGACGCCGACCCGGTCGGGCTGGTCCCGGTCGGCGGCCCGGTGGCTACCGCCACCGCCCGGCTGCTCGGGGTGCCCGCCGAGCCGGTGGCGGCGGCCCGCGCGGTGCTGGCCGGCACCGCCCGCCGACTGGACCTGCTGCTCGACGACGGCGGCGGCGTGGTGCTCGCCGAGGTGCGCTTCACCGGTCCGGGCCGCCCGGGCCGCGGGGGTCCGCACGGCCGGCGGGCGGGGAGGGCGGCTGGCGTTCGCTATGGGCGAAATTGGCTGCGACCGAGCAGGCGAGCCCGGCCGGCCCGGAGGAACTGCGCATCGAGGCCGACGGCCGGCTGCTGGCCGACGTGCACCAGCGGGTGCGCCACCTGCGGGTGGCCGTGGTCGACGGCGCCATGGAACTCGCCCTGGACCTCGACGGCAGCCCGCTGCGCCACCGGACCGACCGGCTGACCGTCGCGGGGCGCGGCTTCGGCTACGAGGCGGACGGCTGCCCGGTCGGCCCGGTCCGCCACCGCACCTGGACGGTCCGCCCGGCCTCCTGGCGGTTGCTGCTGCCCGCCGCCTGATCGCCCGCCCTCGCGGCCCCCGCGGCCCCCGCAGGCCCCCCGCCCGCCCCGCGATCACCCAGCGTGAGCAGGCTCACGTTCGACCCGCCCGTCCACTGTGCGAAAGCCTGATGACAAGGGCGTGAAGGTGGCCACCCGCTGTGCGGAAAGCTGGTAAGAGGCGGTGTCTACGCGCGTACCAGGAGGCTGCCATCAGGCCGTTCGCCCGGGCTGCCCTAGACTCGGAGACGTGCCACGTGGTGACGGACGACTCAATCACGACCTGCTCCCCGGCGAGAAGGGCCCCCAGGACGCTTGCGGCGTCTTCGGGGTCTGGGCCCCCGGCGAGGAGGTCGCGAAGCTCACGTACTTCGGCCTCTATGCCCTGCAGCACCGCGGACAGGAATCCGCGGGCATCGCAGTGAGCAACGGCTCCCAGATCCTCGTCTTCAAGGACATGGGACTCGTCTCCCAGGTCTTCGACGAGACCTCCCTGGGGTCGCTGCACGGGCATATCGCCGTCGGACATGCCCGCTACTCGACCACCGGGTCCTCGGTCTGGGAGAACGCCCAGCCGACCTTCCGCGCGACCGTCCACGGCTCGCTGGCCCTCGGCCACAACGGAAACCTGGTCAACACCGCCGAACTCGCGGCGATGGTCGCCGAACTGCCGGGCGAGGAGCACGTCTCCCGCTCCGGCCGGACCGCGGCCACCAACGACACCGACCTGCTGACCGCCCTGCTGGCCGGCCACCCGGACCTCACCATCGAGGAGACGGCCCGCAAGGTCCTCCCCGGGGTGAAGGGCGCCTTCTCGCTGGTCTTCATGGACGAGCACACGCTCTACGCCGCCCGCGACCCGCAGGGCATCCGCCCGCTGGTGCTCGGCCGGATCGAGCGCGGCTGGGTGGTCGCCTCCGAGACCTCCGCCCTCGACATCGTCGGCGCCAGCTTCATCCGCGAGGTGGAGCCCGGCGAGCTGATCGCCATCGACGAGAACGGCATGCGCACCTCGCGCTTCGCCGAGGCCAAGCCCAAGGGCTGCGTCTTCGAGTACGTCTACCTGGCCCGCCCGGACACCACCATCGCCGGCCGCAACGTGCACCTCTCCCGGGTGGAGATGGGCCGCAAGCTGGCCGCCGAGGCCCCGGTCGAGGCCGACCTGGTGATAGCCACGCCCGAGTCCGGCACCCCCGCCGCGATCGGGTACGCCGAGGCCAGCGGCATCCCGTTCGGCTCCGGCCTGGTGAAGAACGCCTACGTGGGCCGCACCTTCATCCAGCCCAACCAGACCATCCGCCAGCTCGGCATCCGGCTCAAGCTCAACCCGCTCAAGGAAGTCATCCGGGGCAAGCGCCTGGTGGTCGTGGACGACTCGATCGTCCGCGGCAACACCCAGCGCGCGCTGGTGCGGATGCTGCGCGAGGCCGGCGCCGCCGAGGTGCACATCCGGATCTCCTCCCCGCCGGTGAAGTGGCCGTGCTTCTTCGGCATCGACTTCGCCACCCGCGCCGAGCTGATCGCCAACGGCCTCTCGGTCGAGGAGATCGGCCGCTCGCTGGGCGCCGACTCGCTGGCCTACATCTCGATCGACGGGATGATCGAGGCCACCAAGCAGCCCAAGGACCAGCTCTGCCGGGCCTGCTTCGACGGCGAGTACCCGATGGAGCTGCCCGACCCGGCGCTGCTCGGCAAGCTGCTGCTGGAGGCGGAAATCGCCGGCGGCCAGGCCAAGCAGCCCGTCCGCGGCGGCAAGCAGACCAGCGACCTCGACGGCGTGCAGTCGCTGCTGGGTGGCGCCGGCGCGGCGGACGCGCTGCGCCGCCCGTAACCGTGCGCACCGCCCCCGGCGCCGGACGCCGGGGGCACCCCGTCCCGGCCCCGGCCGGGGAGGCAGCACCACCACTTCGAAAGGGCCACACCAGGTGACCAGCAACGAGACCGGGGCGACCTACGCCGCCGCGGGTGTCGACATCGAGGCCGGCGACCGTGCCGTCGAGCTGATGAAGCAGTGGGTGAGGAAGAGCAACCGGCCCGAGGTGGTCGGCGGGCTCGGCGGCTTCGCCGGGCTGTTCGACGCCTCCGCCTTCAAGCGCTACGAGCGCCCGCTGCTGGCCACCGCCACCGACGGCGTCGGCACCAAGGTCGCCATCGCCCAGGCCATGGACAAGCACGACACCATCGGCCACGACCTGGTCGCCATGGTCGTCGACGACCTGGTGGTGTGCGGCGCCGAACCGCTGTTCATGACCGACTACATCTGCGTCGGCAAGGTCGTCCCGGAGCGGGTCGCCGCGATCGTCAAGGGCATCGCCGAGGGCTGCACGCTGGCCGGCTGCGCGCTGGTCGGCGGCGAGACCGCCGAGCACCCGGGCCTGCTCGGCCCGGACGAGTACGACGTCGCGGGTGCCGGCACCGGCGTGGTCGAGGCCGATGCGCTGCTCGGCCCGGACCGGGTCCGGGCGGGCGACGTGGTGATCGCGATGGCCGCCTCCGGCCTGCACTCCAACGGCTACTCGCTGGTGCGGCACGTGCTGCTGGAGCGGGCCGGCTGGTCGCTGGACCGCCGGGTCGAGGAGTTCGGCCGCACCCTGGGCGAGGAGCTGCTGGAGCCGACGCGGATCTACTCGCTGGACTGCCTGGCGCTGACCCGGGCCACCGAGGTCCACGCCTTCTCGCACGTCACCGGCGGCGGCCTGGCCGCCAACCTGGCCCGGGTCATCCCGGACGGCCTGCACGCCCGCCTCGACCGCGGCACCTGGTCGCCGCTGCCGGTGTTCCGCACCGTCGCCAAGGTCGGCGCGGTGCAGACGCTGGAGATCGAGAAGACCCTGAACATGGGCGTCGGCATGGTCGCCGTCGTCCCGCCGGAGTCGGTCGACGCGGTGCTCGCCGTCCTGGAGGACCGCGACGTGGAGGCCTGGCTGCTCGGCGACGTGGTCGAGCGCACCGCCGAGCACGACGGCGGCGCCGCGCTGTACAACTCCTACGAGTCGTTCTGACCCGAGGCACGGTGAGGGGCCCCGCCGCACCGCGGTGGGGCCCTTCGCACGCCCCGTCCGCCCCACCCGCCCCGCGCCCCGGGGCGCGCTGCGGCGGGACGCCGAAAACCGGCCCGGCGCTCACGGGGAGCGCTCGGACCGGCCGGGTCGGAGGGCGTTACGCGCGACGACGAGCCGGAGGGGTGTCCTCTTCCTCGTCGTCGTGGTTGTACTTGTCCGCGTACGCCGCGTAGGGGTCGTCCTCGTCGTCGTCCTCGATCGGCTCAGGCTCGATCGCGGTCGACGGAGATACACCCAGCTCATTCGACAGACGGTTTGCGTCGAACCCGCCGCTGTTGTACTTCAGCTCGCGGGCGACCTTCGTCTGCTTGGCCTTGGCCCGGCCGCGCCCCATGGGTCGACCCCCTCAACGGTGGGGCTCACGGCCCCGAGTCTGACACGTGTTGATGATCAGGTCCGGCCTGCCCGAAGTGGGAGACCGTCCCTTGGAGCATTAACGGTACCTGTTTCCGCCGCCGGACGGTACGTCGCCGGTGTGACGTGGCGCGCACCCGAACCCCTCCGAACCAGGTCCGCCCAGGTCAGAGGGGAATTACGGGGCTTTCGCAGGCTGTCCGACCCAGGGCCGGTCCCGTCGTTCCTGCAGAGATTATCCCCCGAAGGGGGCGCGGCATCGCCCGATCGGGGGACGGACTGAGAATCCGGTTCCACATCGTGATGCGCGGGGCCGGGCGGCGCCGGCCCCGCGCGCACGGGCGGTCCGGGTCAGCCCCGGCGGGCCCCCGGGAGCAGCACCGAGCGCAGCGCGCCGATCTCCCGCATCCGCTTCTCGGCGAGCCGGTCGGCGGCCACCGCGGGCGGGACGCCGTCGGCGGCGGCCCGGGTGAAGATCTCCAGGGTGGTGTCGAAGATCCCCGTCGCCTTGGTCTTGGCCCGGTCGAAGTTGAAGCCCTCGATCTCGTCGGCGACCTGGATCACGCCGCCGGAGTTCACCAGGTAGTCGGGCGCGTACAGGATGCCGCGGTCGGCGAGGTCCTTCTCGACGCCCGGGTGGGAGAGCTGGTTGTTGGCCGCGCCGCAGACGACCGCGGTGCCGGCCGCGCCCAGCGCGGCGACGGTGTCGTCGGTGAGCGCGCCGCCGAGCGCGCAGGGGGCGTAGACGTCAAGCGCGGAGGCCAGCAGGGCGCCGGTGTCGGCCACCACCTCGACCTCCGGGTGGGTGGCCCGGACCCGGTTCACGGCGGCCTCGGAGACGTCGGTGACGACCACGGTGGCGCCGTCCGCGACCAGGTGGCCCACCAGGTAGTGGCCGACCTTGCCGACGCCGGCCACGCCGACCCGCTTGCCGCGCAGGGTGGGCCGGCCCCAGCGGGCCTGGGCCGAGGCCCGCATGCCCTGGAAGACGCCGAAGGCGGTCAGGATCGAGGAGTCGCCGGCGCCGCCGTGCTCGGGCGAGCGGCCGGTGACGAACTCGGTCTCCCGGGCCACCACGTCCATGTCCCGCACGTAGGTGCCCACGTCGCAGGCGGTGATGTAGCGGCCGCGCAGGGACTGCACGAAGCGCCCGTAGGCGCGCAGCAGCGCCTCGTTCTTGACCTTCTCGGGATCGCCGATGATCACGGCCTTGCCGCCGCCGAGGTCGAGCCCGGCGAGGGCGTTCTTGTAGCTCATCCCGCGGGAGAGGTTCAGCGCGTCCTGGAGCGCCTCCTCCTCGGTGCCGTACGGGAAGAAGCGGGTGCCGCCCAGGGCCGGGCCGAGGGCGGTGGAGTGGATGGCGATGATCGCCTTGAGGCCGGAGGAGCGGTCGTGGCAGAGCACGACCTGCTCGTGCCCCTCGCCGTCCCGGTCGGTGCCGAAGACCCGGCTCAGCACGCCTGGTGCGGTGTGCGTGGTGTGTACGTCGGTCACGGTGGTGACTCCAGTAAGGATGGCCCGCGGCGGTGGTGCGGGCGTCTGAGTGGAAGCCTAGCCTCGGGAACACCTTCGAATCCGCCCTTCGGGGGCCCCCGGAGGACAACGACCGAAGCCGTCCGCGCGACACCCTGACGGTTCCCGCGGGCGCGTGCGACGATGCCGGGCGTGACCGTCTGGCGCACGACCGTGCTTCCTCCGTACACCGCGCAGCTGCGGGTCTACGAGCCGCTGGCCGCCTTCCCCGAGCCCGACCGCGCCCGCTGGCAGGCGTACGCCGCCGAGCACGGCCCCGACGCCGAGGGGCCGGGGCGGCCGGTGACCGCGGCGGCGCTGGCCGAGCAGCGGGCCGCGCTGGCGGGCCTGGCGGCCCTGACGCCCCGTCCGCTGCCCGCCCGGGAGGACGGACGGGCCTTCGTGCGGGCGCTGGACGGGGTGGTCTACGTCTGCCCCTGGACGACCCGGCTGCGCAGCTGGCTGGCGCTCCAGGAGCTGCAGCGGACGCTGCCCGCGCACCTGGTGGACACCGTGCTGCCGCCGGCCCTGCGGACGGCCGCGGAGGCGGACCGGGCGCGCTGGCAGCAGGAGCACCCCGACGCCCGGCCGTGGATCGCCTCCAGCCGCTGGGAGGTGCCGCTGCGCTGGTTCCTGCCGTTCGGCGAGGAGGACCGCCGGCACGTGCCGGCGGGGGAGTACGGCTCCTCGGGGGAGGGCGAGCGGCCGGAGCCGGCCGCGCTGTTCTACCTGACGCCGATGGTGCAGGCCCGCCGCCGGGTGGCCCGGGCCTACCGGCTGCTGCGGAAGGGGGCTCCCCCGGCCGAGGGCCGGGGGAGGGCGCCGGGCGGGCCGCTGGCGGACGGCGCGGAGGAGGTCGGGCGCTGGCTGGAGGAGTTCCACCCGCGCTCGCTGGTCGAGCTGGACTACGGCGGCCTGGCCCGGCTGCTGGGCCCGCGGGCGCTGGCCGAGGAGCGCTCGGTGGGCGAACTGGCGGACGGGCTGGGCGCCCTGCGGGCCGGGGACACCGCGGCGGCGCTGCGGGCCTACGAGGGGCTGACGGCGCGCTGGCGGCGGGTGCTGGCGCTGCGGCAGGCGTCCTGAGCGGGCCGTGGCAGGTCCGGGCGGCGTGGGGGCGGCGTGGGGGCGGTGTGGGGGCGGGGCGGCCGGGGGAGGTGACGGGGCGTCAGAAAATTGCCTCTGGCCGAACTCCGGCGACCGGGGGAGGATGGTCCATACCATTGGCGCGGTTACCGGGACCATGGTCCCGGATCGGGTCAATCCCCACGGAACGTGATACTACTCACCGTTGACGCGAACTCAGACCTATATGCCAAAATGGGACAACCAGCCCAAGCTCACTCAGGCGTGCCGCACCGTGACCGGACGTCACCGCTGCGTGACTGTCCGCTATGGGGTGGTCCGGGGCCTTCCGTCGCTCTTGAACCCGTGAGGGGTCAATTTTGGCGGTTTGGCCGATGGGGCTGGACGGATGGTGTAGTTGTAGACACCAGGACAAGCCGTTCGTCCTATAACCGACTCGGCCCGTCCGTGCCATTTCGGGCATCGGGGGCCAAGGTGCAGAATTTGAAGGATAGAACCGCCCTGGTTCGGTTCTCCCGAGGAGGCCGCTCATGACCGCTCGTACCCCTGACGCCGAGCCCCTGCTGACGCCGGCAGAGGTCGCCACGATGTTTCGTGTGGACCCGAAGACCGTGACCCGCTGGGCCAAGGCAGGCAAGCTCACGTCGATCCGGACTCTCGGCGGCCACCGCCGCTACCGCGAGGCGGAGGTGCGTGCCCTGCTGGCCGGTATTCCGGCCCAGCGCACCGAGGTCTGATCCCCCCGTTCGTTCCGGCAGCCCCCCGACTCCGCCGGGTCGGGGCGCGGCCGACAGCTTGAGGGCCGCCGCCTTCCGACTCCGCCGGGTCGGAAGGGGCGGCCCTCCGGCATGTCCGGGGCCGGTCCGCGGGGCGGGCGGGGGAGGGGGTGCGGGTGCTCCGGAAGGGGTTCCGGGCGGAATCCGGCATTCCCTTTCGGATGATCATCGCAGGGGGGCGTAGCCGGGAAAGGCAGTGCAATTTTATATATTAAATCAGGGCGCTTTGCGGAGATGCTCCCGAAGTGGCATCTCAAAAGCCGTCCAGTGACGGTCGTCACAGTCGCGCGCCTTGCGCCGGGCTCCGGAAACGCGATAAGGCCCGGAACCATACGGTTCCGGGCCTTACGCTACTGCGATCCCGACGGGACTTGAACCCGCGACCTCCACCTTGACAGGGTGGCGAGCTAACCAACTGCTCCACGGGACCAGTGTTCTGATCCTTGCCCGCCTGCTCTCGCCTGCGAACAAGACAGACTGTACTGCATGGCGACCCCCCAGGTCGAACCGGCTCCGGAGCCCCCGGAGCCGGCTCCCGACCCGCCTCAGAGGGACGCCGCGGCGGCCTCCATCGCCTTGAGGATGCGCTTCTCCGACACCGGGCTCGGCGTGCCCAGCCCCTGGGCGAAGAAGCTCACCCGCAGCTCCTCGATCATCCAGCGCACCGCCCTGATCTCCGGCGACGGCTCCCGGCCCGCCGGCACCTTCGCCAGCAGCTCCCCGTACGCCTGCTGCACCGCCTGGACCTTCACCAGGTTCTGCAGGTCCCGCTGCGGGTGGTTGGGCAGCGCCTCCAGGCGGCGGTCCACCGCCAGCAGGTAGCGCTTCAGGTCGCCCAGGCGCTGCCAGCCCGTCCCGGCCACGAAGCCCGGGTGCACCAGCGAGGCCAGGTGCAGCCGGACGTCGTTCACCGCGGAGAGCAGCACCGGGCTGGAGACCGACTTCAGCCGGGTCGACGCCTTGTGGAAGGCGATCAGCGCCGACGCGGTCTTCAGCGTGGTGTCCGCCGACAGCTCGTACAGGTCCGCCCGGACCTTGTCGTACAGCGCCCCGAACGCCTCCGCCTCCCAGACCACCCCGCCGTTGAGCTCCATCAGGCGGTCGGTCGCCGCCGCCACGACGTCCTCGAACAGGGCCTGGACCGACCCGTGCGGGTTGTACGACAGGGCGAGCTTGGCCTGGTTGCCCAGCCGGCCCTGGATCGGCTTGGCCGGGGAGTTCACCCGGAGCATCAGCAGCCGGCGGGTGCCCGCCCACATCGCCCGCTGCTGGGCCTCCGGGGTGTCGAACAGCTTGATGCCCACCGAGGCGCCCTCGTCCACCAGCGCCGGGTAGGCGCGCAGCGAGTGGCCCCGGGAGCGCTGCTCGAAGGTGCGCTGGAGGACCGGCAGGTCCTCCGGCCAGGCGGTCAGGCCGGTGCGCTCGATGCCCCGGCCGGAGGCGGCGCTGGAGAGCGTCGCGGACAGCTTCGGCCGGAGTTCGCGCCGCAGCTCCTCCAGGTCCTTGGACTCGGCGAGCTTCCGCTTGCCGTCCACCACCCGGAAGGTCACCTTCAGGTGGTCCGGGACGCGCTCCTCGTCCCACGCCTCCGGCGGGATCGGCAGGCCCGACATCCGGTGCAGCACCCGCTCCAGCGTCGGCAGCAGCGGCTCCCGGCGGTCCGTCAGCTCGCGCATCGCGGCCCGCGCGTAGTCCGGGGCCGGGACGAAGTTGCGCCGGACCGCCTTCGGCAGCGAGCGGATCCAGGCCGTCACCAGCTCCGCCCGCAGGCCGGGGATCTGCCAGTCGAAGCCCTCCGACACCACCTGGTTGAGCACCGCCAGCGGGATGTGCACCGTCACGCCGTCCGCGTCGCTGCCCGGCTCGAACTGGTACGTCAGCGGCAGGCGCAGCTTGCCCTGCTGCCAGAAGTCCGGGTAGTCGGCCTCGGTGATCCCGTCCGCCGAGTCGTTGATCAGCATCGACTTCTCGAAGTTGAGCAGGTCGGGCTGGTCGCGCCGGGTCTTCTTCCACCAGGCGTCGAAGTGCCGCCCGGAGACCACGTCCTCGGGCAGCCGGGCGTCGTAGAAGTCGAACAGGGTCTGGTCGTCCACCAGGATGTCCCGGCGGCGGGCCCGGTTCTCCAGCTCCTCGACCTCGTCGAGCAGCTTGCGGTTCTCCGCGAAGAACCGGTGGTGGGTCTCCCAGTCGCCCTCCACCAGCGCCGAGCGGATGAACAGCTCCCGGCACAGCTGGGGGTCGATCCGGCCGTAGTTGACCTTCCGCTGGGCGACGATCGGCAGGCCGTACAGCGTGACCCTCTCGTACGCCAGCACCGCGCCGGCCTTCTTCTCCCAGTGCGGCTCGCTGTAGCTGCGCTTGATCAGGTGCGCCGCCAGCGGCTCCACCCACTCCGGCTCGATCTTCGCGTTGATCCGCGCCCACAGCCGGGAGGTCTCCACCAGCTCGGCCGACATCACCCAGCGCGGCGGCTTCTTGAACAGCCCCGAGCCCGGGAACACCGCGAACCGGGCGCCGCGGGCGCCCGCGTACTCGCGCTTCTCCGCGTCGAACAGGCCCAGGTGGGAGAGCAGGCCGGAGAGCAGCGCCTGGTGGATCCGGTCCGCGTCCGGTTCGGCGTCGTCGAGTGGCTCGTCGATGGTGACGCCGAGCTGCTTGGCGATGGTGCGCAGCTGGACGTAGACGTCCTGCCACTCCCGTATCCGCAGGTAGTTGAGGAACTCGGACTTGCACATCCGGCGGAACGCCGAGGAGGACAGCTCCTTCTGCTGCTCCCGCACGTAGCGCCAGATCGACAGGTAGGACAGGAAGTCGGAGGTCTCCGACTGGAAGCGGCGGTGCCGCTCGTCGGCGGCCTGGCGCTTCTCGGCCGGGCGCTCGCGCGGGTCCTGGATGGAGAGCGCGGCGGCGATCACCATCACGTCGCGGACGCAGCCGAGGCGGTCGGCCTCCAGCACCATCCGGGCCATCCGCGGGTCGACCGGGAGCTGGGCGAGCTTGCGGCCCAGCTCGGTCAGCCGCTTGCGGTGGTCCTTCTCCTCCGGGTCGAGGGCGCCCAGCTCGTGCAGCAGGTTGACGCCGTCCTTGATGTTCCGGGAGTCCGGCGGGTCGAGGAACGGGAAGGCGGCGATGTCGCCCAGGCCGGCCGCGGTCATCTGCAGGATCACCGAGGCCAGGTTGGTGCGCAGGATCTCGGCGTCGGTGAACTCGGGGCGGGAGAGGAAGTCCTCCTCCGAGTACAGCCGGATGCAGATGCCGTCCGAGGTGCGGCCGCAGCGGCCCTTGCGCTGGTTGGCGCTGGCCTGGCTGACCGCCTCGATCGGCAGCCGCTGCACCTTGGTGCGGTGGCTGTAGCGGGAGATCCGGGCGGTGCCCGGGTCGATCACGTACTTGATGCCGGGGACGGTCAGCGAGGTCTCGGCGACGTTGGTGGCCAGCACCACCCGGCGCTGCGAGGAGCGCTGGAACACCCGGTGCTGCTCGGCCGAGGAGAGCCGGGCGTACAGCGGCAGGACCTCGGTGGACTTGAGTCTCAGCTTGGTCAGTGCGTCGGCGGTGTCGCGGATCTCGCGCTCGCCGGAGAGGAACACCAGGACGTCGCCGGGCCCCTCGGCCTGGAGCTCCTCGACGGCGTCGCAGATGCCCTGGATCTGGTCCCGGTCGCGGTCCCGGTCGTTGCCGTCCTCGTCGTCGAGGTCTTCGTCCTCGACCAGCGGGCGGTAGCGGACCTCGACCGGGTAGGTGCGGCCGGAGACCTCGATGATCGGGGCGCCGTCGAAGTGCGCGGCGAAGCGCTCCGGGTCGATGGTGGCGGAGGTGATGACCACCTTGAGGTCGGGGCGGCGGGGCAGCAGCTGCTTGAGGTAGCCGAGCAGGAAGTCGATGTTCAGGCTGCGCTCGTGCGCCTCGTCGATGATCAGGGTGTCGTACTGGCGCAGGTCCCGGTCGGTCTGGATCTCGGCCAGCAGGATGCCGTCCGTCATCAGCTTCACCAGGGTGTCCTGGCCGGCCTGGTCGGTGAACCGGACCTTCCAGCCGACCGCCCCGCCCAGCGGGGTGTCCAGCTCCTCGGCGACCCGCTCGGCGACCGTGCGGGCGGCGATCCGGCGCGGCTGGGTGTGGCCGATCAGGCCCTGGACGCCGCGGCCCAGCTCCAGGCAGATCTTCGGGATCTGGGTGGTCTTGCCGGAGCCGGTCTCGCCCGCCACGATCACCACCTGGTGGTCGCGGACGGCGGCCAGGATCTCGTCCTTCTTCTGCGCGACCGGCAGCTCCTGCGGGTACCGGATCACCGGCACCGCCGCCCGGCGGGCGGCCACCCGGGACTCGGAGCGGTCGAAGTCGGAGGCCAGCTCGGTCAGCACCTTCTGCCGGCCCTCGGCCGACCTGACCTTGCGGGTGCCCTCCAGGCGGCGGCCGAGGCGCTGCGCGTCGCGCAGCATCACGCCGGGCAGCCGGGCGGCCAGCTCCGCGAACGTGGGGGCGGGCTGCTGGGCTACGGGAGAACTCACTGCGGGCATCCCTCTAGGTTGCAAAAAGTGGGGGCCGGGGCGCACCTCGGTTTTCGAGCACATCCAGTGTCACAGGCCGGGCGGCCGGACCGCGAACAACCGGCCCGCCCCGCGTCCGGCCCGCCGCCGCCCGGGTCCGGCCGCCGCCGCCCGGCCGCTGCGCCGGTTCCGCCGACACCCGCCCGCTTCCACCCCGTACCCGCCCGTTTCCCCCGGGGCCGGTACTGACTAGCCTTGGGGGAACAGGCTTTCGGGGAATCCACGGGGAAACAGGGGGACGGTCATGGATCTGTGGGGAGACGTCAAGCACCTCGCCGGTGACGTGGTCAAGGTCGGCGAGGACATCGTCATGGCTCCGGCCGAGATCGCGCACTGGGCGCTCGGCAAGATGTTCGGCGACGCCGACGCCGAGCTGAACAAGATCGCCCAGGAGCTGGCCGAGCTGAGCAAGCAGGTCGACGGCCTCGGCCGCGAGGTCAGCGCGGTGCTCGGCGGGCTGACCTGGCACGGCGCGGCCGCGGACGCCTTCGTCTCGCACGCGCAGGGCCGGGTCCGCGAGCTGAACTCCGTCGCGGACGAGCTCGGGCAGCTCGGCGACTCGGTCAAGCAGCTCGCCAACGTCCTGTAGCGCCGACCGACCGTCGACCGACCGCACCGCACCGGGCCCGACCGCTACGGGCCGGGCCGACCACAGGGGGAACAACACGATGGCGGGGAACGAGTTCGGCTTCCAGCCGGGCGAACTGCTGAAGATCCAGCAGGACTTCACGCAGGTCAACCAGCGGATGCAGGAGATGGCCGGGCAGCTCGGCCACATCAAGGCGACCGTCGCGAAGGCGGCCGCCACCGACGTGTTCTCGGGCGGGATCATGGGCGTCCTCGGGGCCGGCCCGATCCTGGCGGAGGTGGCCCGGGACGTGCAGGCCATCAACGCGCGGGCCGAGGCGCTGATGAAGACCAAGGAGCGGCTCACCAAGGAGCTGGGCGAGGACGCGGCCAAGATCAAGCAGCTGATCACCTCGTACGAGGAGGTCGAGCGGAAGATCGCCGAGGACCTCAAGCGCAAGCACTCCGAGGAGACCGGGCCCAAGTCGCCCGGCACCGGGATCGACAGCGTCGACAACGGCAAGGGCGGCGCAGGCAGCGGCGGCAGCGGCGGCCACACCGGGCAGCCCTCCTCGCCGCACACCGGGACCGACGGCGGCGGTGGCGGGACGGGCGGCAGCGGCGGCCACGACACCAGCGGCAACGACGGCTCCGGGATCGTCAGCGGCCCCGGCGGCAAGCACGACGGCCCGAAGCTCAAGGACCGCTCGACCGGCGACTGGAAGACCAGGATCGTCAACGGCAACAGCTGGGACGCCTGGTCCGACCACCGGCACCCGCGCAACGGAGAGGGCGGCGGCGCCAAGGCCCAGCCCAAGCTGGACGGGGTCTCCGACGAGCGCAAGGCGATGGTGGAGCGGGCGATGGAGCGGGTCAAGCGCAAGCTCGGCTACAGCCAGGGCGCCGTCACCAACGGCTACCGGGTCGACTGCTCCGGCTTCCTCTCCGCCGCCTGGGGCCTGCCCGGCCCCGGCACCACCACCGGCCCGCTGATCAGCGAGTCGGCCGGCATCGCCCACCACATCGCCCGCAAGGACCTCCAGCCGGGCGACGCCCTGGTCGTCCACCACACCAGCGGCGACCACGAGCAGCACGTGGTGCTGTTCGGCGGCTGGGCGGACGCGGCGCACACCCGGGCGATCATCCTGGAGGACTCCGGCAGCCAGGGCTGCGTCTCGCACGAGGAGCCGATCTCCAAGCTGGCCGAGTACACCCCGATCCGCAAGAACGGGATGTGACCCGCCGTCGGGGCGCTCCTCCCGTCCGCCCGGCCGTCCGTCCGGTCGGACAGGAGCGCCCCGACGCGTGTCCCGAGGCGTGCCCGGGCGGCCGGGGGCGGTGTCGGGGCACCGGGAACCGCGGGCCGTCCGGTTAGGGTGGGCTGATGAACCAGCAGCAGCGGCCGGGATTCGAAGCGGACCCGACGGAGGTCCACCCGGTGGCCCGGGTGCTCTTCGCGGTGGTCGGCGTGGCCCTGATCGTGGTGGGCGTGGTGCTGCTGGTGCTGCCCGGCCCGGGCATGCTGCTCCTGCTGGCCGGCATGGTCCTGGTCGCCCGCGCGGTGCCCGCCTTCGCCCGCTTCGTGGAGCCGGTCCGGGTCAAGGCCATGCAGGGCGTCGAGGCGAGCGTCGCCTCCGGCTGGCGGATCGCCGGCTCGGTCCTCGCCGGACTCGGCCTGATCGCCGCGGGCGTCGTCGCCGGGCTGGTGCCCTCGCTGCCGCTGGCCGGCTGGGCGACCGGGTCGAGCCTGATCCTGTCCGGCCTGATCCTGCTCGGCCTGCTGGCCTGGAGCTACCGCCGGGTGCACGGCCCGCGCCGCTGAGCGACCGCGCAGTGCTGCCCGGCCCGGCCCGCGCCGCTGAGCGACCGCGCAGTGCTGCCCGGCCCGGCCCGCGCCGCTGAGCGACCGCGCAGTGCTGCCCGGCCCGCTGCCGGGCGTCTGCGCGCGTGCCGTCCCGTCAGCGCAGCAGGCGGAAGGCGAGCCGGGCGGCCGCGCGCAGCGGCAGGGGCGGGCGGGGGACGGCGAAGGCGGCGCGCAGCGGGGGGTCGAGGAGGGCCGCGGCGAAGGCGGGGGCGTGGCGGGCGAGCGGGCCGGGGAGGCGGGCGGCGAAGACCGGGGCGACGGCCCGCCAGAGCTGCCGGCCGGCCTCGCTGGGGGCGAACCGGGCGGTTTCGAACTCCCGCATCCAGGCGGCGGTCTCGGCCAGGGTGGGCCCGGGGAGCGGCGGCAGGCCGAGTGCCCCGGCGAGCGCGGCGGCGAAGGCGGCGGCCGCCTCGCGTTCGGCGGCGGTCCCGGCCGCGTACGTGACCGGGCAGACGGTGAAGCAGGCCAGCACGTAGCGCATCAGCTCCGCGTCCACGCCGGGGAGGCGGTGCAGCGCGGCGAGTGCGGCGACGGTCTCCCGGCCCGCCGGGCTGTCCACGCCGTGGCCGATCAGGGCGAACATCATGGCGCCGGTGGCCTTCGCCCGGGCCTTCGGCGCGGACGCCAACTTCCCGGTGCCGGACAGGACTTCGGCGATCTCGGGGACGGCGAAGGTGCGGACGAAGCCGAGTGTCAGGCCGACCCGGGCGCGCTGCGGGCGCCGGTGCAGGACCAGGGCGGCGAAGGCGTCCCGGGCCGGTGGCGGCGGGGTGGTCACGGGAGGGGTTCCAGGGCACGGTCGAGCAGCGGGGAGCGCAGGTAGCAGGCGACCAGGACCAGGTGGGCCCGCTCCTCGGCCGGGTCGGTGTCCAGGCCGGGCAGCGCGGCCTGCTCCTCGCGGGGGCGGGGCGGGGTGCCGGCGGCCAGGGCGGCGACGGCGGAGCGCAGCGCGGCGGCGACCACCAGGGCGTCCCGGTGGCTCCGGGCGAGCGAGGCCCGGCCGGCCAGCCGCCGCGCGGCGTCCACGGCGGCGGGGTCGACGAACGGACGGAGCGTCAGCTGTCCGTCGCGGATCTCCAGCCCGCGCCGGGTGGTGCGCCACTCCAGGTCGCGCAGGGCGGCGCGTTCGCGCCAGGCGGGGGAGGGCGGGCCCTCCAGGGCGAGGCGGCGGTCGGCGCGGTAGACCAGGTCCCAGAGCGGGCGCAGGGCACGGAAGTCGCGGCGGCGGGCGGCCCAGGCGGCGCCGGCCGGGCCGGCGAAACCGCAGGTGATGCCGATCGCGCCGAGGGCGGCGAAGGCCGGGCCGAGGGCGGTGCTGAGCCACTCGGCACCGCCGACGCCCGCGTAGGCGAGGGCGATCGCGGCGAGCTTGCACAGCACGTAGCCGCAGGCGGTGAGCGCGCCGAGGGCGAGCAGCCGGATGCCGCGGCGCAGCCAGCCCTCGGGGAGCCGGGCGGCGTGGCCGAGGCAGACCCGGCCGATGTCGATCAGCGCGTAGGCGAACAGGCCCTGGTAGAGCGCCAGGAACAGCGCGGTGGCGGTGCGCGGGGCGAAGGTGGTGTCGAAGGTGAGCGGCGTCTCGGGCCGGTACGGGCCGCCGGCCAGGAAGAGCGCGGCCAGGACGGGGACGAGCGCGGCGAACACCGCGGCGCGGCGGCGCACCAGCTGCCGCAGCCGGTCGTCCAGCGGCGCCCAGATCAGGGCGCCGGCGCGCTCCTCGGGCGGGGTCCAGACCAGGGCGAGCACCACGGCGGCGGCGGAGAAGCCGACGATGCCGAGGTAGACGAACAGGGTGGCCAGGTTGCCGACGCCGGTGAGGTGCCCGACCGCCCGGTACAGCAGCGGGGAGGCCAGCAGGAAGGCGGTGGCCGGGGAGGCGATCGCCAGGGCGACCACCAGCAGCCCGAACGACGGGTCGCGCCGCCAGGCCCGCAGCTTCAGTGCGGCGACCAGCCAGGCGGCGCTGCCGATACCCAAGTAGACCAGGTTGTACGGCAGTTCAGACATGCTGTCCTTTGCGGTGCTCCAACGCGGGGGCGAGCTGCGAGGTGGTGCCGGCGCCCGGGGCGAGCACCAGGAGGCGCATCAGCTCGGCGCCGAGCACCTCGGCCTCCTCCTCGGCGGCGTCGTCGTAGTGCGAGCGGCCGAGCACCAGCCGGAGCATCTCCGGGTCGATGGTGGGCAGTTCGACCCGGGCGGTGTCCGGGTCGAGCAGCGCGGGCTCGGTCAGGTGGCCGCACAGCAGGTGGGCCAGTTCGTGGCAGACGATGTGCGCCCGGTGCAGCCCGGAGGTCTCCTGCTCGACGTGGACGACGTCCTCGGCGGGCAGGCGCTCGACGAAACCGGAGGGCTCGCCGACCCGCATCCGGCGCGGGGCGATCCGGATCGGACGCCCCAGGTGCGCCGAGACCGCGTCGCACAACTCCTCGACGGTGCTCAGCGGCGGCAGGCGCAGGTCGCGCGCGACCGCCCGCATCCGGCGCCGGGTCCGGCCCAGTCCGCTTCCCACACCCCGCACGTCGACCCCTTCCGGCAGCCGCCAGTGTCCCAGCGGCACCTGCTGGCGCTCCGTCACGTCACCGGGCCGGCCTCGTCCGGCTGCCCGTCGGTCAGGCCCACGGCCCGCCGCAACTGCTCCACAATAGTGAGTGCGGCGTCCTGCATCTCCGGCGGCAGCCCGGCCGCCCGCATGGCGATCCGCTCGACCCTGGCGTCCCGCAGCGCCTCGATCTTGCGCAGGTCCTGCTCCACCGCGCGGGCGGTCTCCGAATCGGAGAAGTAGTCGAGCGGGACGCCGAAGAACCGGGCGATCCGGACGGCGTTCTCCAGGCTCGGCTTCTGGGAGCCCTTGCGCAGGTTGCCGATGTACGTGCCGCTCAGGCCGGTGCCTTCGGCGATCTCACTGTCCCGCCAGGGACGGCCGAGGTCCTTGGGGTAGATCACCGCTATCAGGCGCCGGAAGCGGCTGGCGAAGTCCGGGACTTCGGCGCGGGGGGTTTCCTGGGGCATGTGCCGGATCATAGAGGCTCCTTACCCCCGGGCGTATCCCTCGTCCGTCCTGTTCTGCACGATCGTTGGGGAATCGGTGCCCGAACCGTGGCGGTCGGCCGTCCGACGCTCCGGGCCGTCGTTGAAAAATCCACGATAGTTGACACACCGTGGACTCGGTCGGCAGGATCGGCATCCGGATGCTCGGGCGCCGTTGCCCCACGGGGGTGGGCAGCGGCGCTCGGTTGTTCGGCTGCCCGTCGCGGCGCCCTCCGTCCGGTGGTCGGTTTTGCCCTCGGCTTTACCGTCCGTTTTGTCGCGCTTTTCCGCCGCCCTTCCTGAGGAAGCGCTGCGGGCGCGGAATCGGAGCGAATTCCTCCGCTACTTCCGCGCCATCTGGCGTTTCCCGCAACGTTGTCGGGGTCGGATACGCTTCGCGCGTTCGCGCCCGGCGGCATTCCTGTCGGCCAATCAGGGTGCCCGTTCCGAAAGGCCGCGCAGCCGATGGCACCCCGTCTCTCCGTCGTCGTCCCGGTGTACAACGTCGAGCGCTACCTCGCCGCCTGCCTGGACTCGATCGCCGACCAGACCTTCAGCGACCTCGAGTGCGTCATGGTCGACGACGGCTCCACCGACACCAGCGCCGCCATCGCCGAGCGGTACGTCGCCCGCGACCCGCGGTTCCGGCTGGTCCGGCAGGAGAACCAGGGGCTCGGCGCCGCCCGCAACACCGGCGTCCGCCACCTCGCGCCCGGCACCCGCTACCTGGCCTTCGTCGACAGCGACGACGTGGTGCCGCCGGACGCCTACCGGCTGATGGTCGACACCCTGGACGCCACCGGCTCCGACTTCGCCACCGGCAACGTGCTGCGGCTGCGCACCGCCGGGCTGGAGCCCTCGCACGTCCACGTCCGCCCGTTCGCCGAGACCCGGCTGCGCACCCACGTCAGCGAACTGCCCGGCCTGGTCACCGACCGCACCGCCTGGAACAAGGTCTACCGGCGCTCCTTCTACGCCGCCGCCGGCCTGGACTACCCCGAGGGCATGCTCTACGAGGACGCCCCGGTCAGCGTCCCGCACCACTTCCTCGCCGAGAGCGTCGACGTGCTGTCCGAGCCGATCTACCACTGGCGGATCCGCGAGGACGGCGACAGCTCGATCACCCAGCGCCGCACCGACCCGCGCGGCCTCGCCGACCGGGTCCGCTCCATCGAACTCGTCCGCGCCTGGCTGCTCGACCGGCCCGAACCCGCCTTCCGCGAGCACCTGCGGGCCTACGACCACAACACCCTGGTCGAGGAGATCCCGATGTTCTTCTGGACCGTCCCCGACGGCGACCAGGAGTACCGCTACGCCTACCACCGCCACGTCACCCGGCTGGTCAGCGCGATAGGGGCCGACCGGATCGACGCCCTCCCGCCCTTCCTGCGCCTCAAGTACCGCCTGACCGTGGCTGGCCGGGTGCACACCCTCGCCAACGTCCAGCGGATGCACCGGCGGGTGCGCAACACCCGCAAGGCGATGCGCCGGCGGTAGGGGCCGTCCCGTCTCCGGGCGCGCTCACCGCCGCAGCAGGGCCGCGCGGGCCTTCAGCAGCGCCGGGACGAACAGGTACACCACGGCGGGGACTACCAGCCCGGTCAGGACCAGCACCCGCAGCGGCACGGCCAGGCCCGCCAGCGAGGGGCCGAGCAGGACCTGGACGAGCGTGATCGCCGGGTAGACGGCCAGCCAGGTGATCAGGGCGCGGACGTGGACGGAGGGGAGCGCGGGGCGCGGCGGCTCCGTGGTGACGGTGGTGGCGGCGGCGGTCGCGGCGGTCGCGGTGGTGGCGGGGCGGGTCAGGGCGGTGGTCGGCATGGTGCACTTCCTGTCCGGTCGGCGGGCGGTCGGCTGGCGGTCGATGGGCGGTCGGTGGAGCGCACGGGGTCCGGACGTCGGGCCCGGTGGTGGCACGAAGGTATCCAACTGGTTGGTTGGGGGTCAACTATCCAGTTGGTTGGAGAGTGCCGGCATCGCGCCCTACGCTGTCGGCATGACCCAGGACCCGCCCTCCACCAAGCAGCGGCTGCTCGCCGCCGCCACGGAAGAGTTCGCAGCCCACGGCATCGCCGGCGCCCGCGTGGACCGCATCGCGGAACTGGCCGGCGTCAACAAGGAGCGCATCTACGGCTACTTCGGCAGCAAGCAGAAACTCTTCGACCAGGTCGTCGCCCGGGCCCTGGACGAACTCGCCGAAGCCGTCCCGCTCCAGCCCGGCGACGACCCCGCCGAGTACGTGGGCCGGGTGTACGACTTCCACCGGGCCAACCCCGCCCTGGTGCGGCTCTCCCTCTGGGAGGGCCTGCACTACCGCGACGGCGCCCTGCCCGGCGAGGCGCGGCGCTCCACCCACTACGAACGGAAGGTCGCCGCGCTCGCCGAGACCTTCGGCGCCGAGGCGTCCCCCCGGGTCGGGGCCTGCCTGCTCAGCCTGATCGGCCTGGCCGCCTGGCCGGTCGCGGTGCCCCAGATGGCCCGGCTGCTGGTCGGCGCCGGCCCCGACATCGACCTGCGCGCCCACGTGGTGGAGTTCGCCCGGCAGGCGGTCGCCGGCTCCCTCCCGAACGCCTGACCGGCCGACGCCCGTCCTCCCCGCCCGCCGGTGCCCCCGGAGCGAAGGCCGCTCCGGGGGCACCTGGCTGTCCCGCCCTCCCCGTCACGCCGCGGCGGCGGCCCGCCACTCGGTGAACTGCACGGTCACCCCGTTCGGGTCGGTGACCTGGAACAGCCGCTCGCCCCACGGCTCGTCGAGCAGCGGCAGGGTGATCTCCACCCCGGCCTCCCGCAGCCGGGTCTCGGTGCCGGCCGCGTCGTCCACGGTGAACGCCAGGATCAGCCCGGCCGCGTGCTGGTCGCGGAGGCCCTCCAGCAGCACCTCCAGGCCCCGGCGCAGGAGGACCACGTTCATGCCGGCGTCCGGGTGGCCGAGCGAGACGAAGCCGTCGCCACCCGCGTCGGCACCGCCGCCGGCCAGGCCCAGGGAGGCGCCTACCACACCGACCACGCCTACCAGTTCGGCCTCCCCCGCGTCCTCGACGGCCTGGCCGCCCTGATCGAACCGCCGCCCCGCCAGGGCGCGCGGTCGCGATCGTCCCGGGAAGCCGCATCCCCGGGAGGAGGCTCCGGCCGAACGCGACCCTGCCCGGACGCCACGAGAGGCGGGCACATGACTTTTCAGGCCGAGCCGGGGTGGGTCAGTACGGCAGCAGGTCGCGCGTGACCAGGTCGAAGCCGAACGGCTCGGGGATGGACAGCGTCTCGCCGAACTCGATGTCCTCGCGGCGGTGGTACCTCGTACCGTCGGGCCGACTGAAGAGGGTGACGGTCCGCTGTCGGGCGTCGACCAGCAGGTACAGCGGGATGCCCATCAACGGGTAGTCGCGGACTTTCCCCACCCAGTCGTTCTCCGGGTTCGAGGGCGACACCAATTCGACCGCGATCGCCGCGAGTTCGGCCGACACCTGGTTCTCCGACGTCTCCAGTGCCTCGCCCGGCAGGTAGGTCAGGTCCGGGTTGCGGCTCTTGCCCGCGTCCGGCGAGACCAAGTCGGTGTTCTCGCTGGGCAGCAACTCCAGCGGCGCGTGCGCGTCGAACTGCCTCCGGACCACCAGCAGGTTGCGCTGGTGGATGCCCGAGGCACCCACCGTCATCACGAGGGTGTCACCCGAGAGCTCCACCTTGAAGCCCTCCGGCAGGCTCCGACGGGCCTCCTCCAGCAGGGCGAAGTGCTCCGGTTGCACGAGGGCTCCTCACGGGACGGGCCGATCGGCGGTTCCAGGGTAGGCCCAGAAGTGAAGGCACCACGCTCTCCCCGCAGCCTGCCCCGGAGCGACGGAGACCGGACGGTCCGGGCAACGCGAGAGGCCCCGGAGCCTGTGCTCCGGGGCCTCTCGTCGAACTGTGGCCAGGGCCGGGGTCGAACCGGCGACCTTCCGCTTTTCAGGCGGACGCTCGTACCAACTGAGCTACCTGGCCGTACTGCACCGCCTCTTGCGAGACGAGCGATCCCGACGGGACTTGAACCCGCGACCTCCACCTTGACAGGGTGGCGAGCTAACCAACTGCTCCACGGGACCTCGTGCGGATTGCTCCGCACAGGACCTTACTACGGTACTGCGTACCCCCAACGGGATTCGAACCCGTGCTACCGCCTTGAAAGGGCGGCGTCCTGGGCCACTAGACGATGAGGGCTTGCGGCCCTTCCGGCCGGATCATCCGGCGTTCGGGGACGTCGAGAAGCATATGGGATGCCGGGCGGGAACGCCAAAACGGTTTCCGGTGGTCGGCGCGGCGGGGCGGGGTGGCGGCGACCGCGGTGGGGGAGGGGAGGGCGAGGGGGAGGTCAGGACCAGCCGAGTTCGTGGAGTTCGTCGTCGTCGAAGCCGAAGTGGTGGGCGACCTCGTGGATCACGGTGGTGCGGATCTCGTCGACGGCCTGTTCGCGGGTGTCGCAGTGGCGGAGGGTGGGGCCCCGGTAGACCATGATCCGGTCGGGGAGGACGCCGGCGTACCACTCGCCGCGTTCGGTGAGGGGGATGCCTTCGTAGAGGCCGAGCAGGTCGGGGGTGGCGGGGTCGGGTTCGTCCTCGACGAAGACCGCGACGTTGTCCATCATCGCGGCCAGTTGCGACGGAATCTGGTCCAGCGCGTCGGACACCAGTGCCTCGAACTCGTCCCGGGTCATCTCCACGCGTCCCATTGTCGGAGTTCCGCTGACGGCGCGCCAGATCATCCGCGGGACGGCGGCGTGTTCGGCGGCGTGTTCGGCAGGCGGGGAACGGGGGAGCGGGGCGGGGGAGGAAGGGGCGCAGGGGGGCGTGGGGAGGGGGCGGGAGCCGGTGGGGTGGTACCCGTGTCCAGGCGGGGCGGACGCGCGTTGGGCACCGGGAACGGTGGCGGCCCCGGGTGGGTCGTGCGGGAGGTGGCTCGATGGTGGTGGGTTGGCCGGTGCGTCGGCGGCGGACGGCGGCGGGTTCGGTGGCGGCGGCGCTGGCCGTGCTCGGGCTGAGCGGGTGCATGGCGGTGGGCGCGGACGCCCCGGGCGGGAGGACGGAGGTGAAGCCGTCCGGGACGGGGGTGCCGGCGAGTGCCCGGCCGGGCGGCGGGCAGGGCGCGCGGCAGACCGTCCAGCACGGGGAGCACGGCGGGGCGTTGAGCCTTGACGGCGCGTCACCGGGTGCGTCGTCGGCCGCGGGGGTCCCGGTGCCGGGTTCCACGCCACCGCCGGTGTCGCAGGGCGTGCCGGGTGCGCCCGTGCAGGTGCCGGCGGCGTCGGCGAGCGGGGCGGCCCCGTCCGGGACGGCGAGCGCGCCGGTCTCGGCCCCGTCCAGCCCGCCCGCCGGCAGTGGCGGCAGCGGTGGCGGTGGGACGGGCGGCTCGCCGAGCCCGCAGGGCAGCCCGTCGGCGCCCTCGCACTCGGCCGGGCCGTCGGCGACGCCCAGCGGCGCGGGATCGGAGGGGCCGAGCGAGTCGCCCTCGGCGCACTGAGCGGGCGGGGGAAGCCGGGAGGGCCGATCGGGCCTTCGTTCGAGGTGCTGACCAGGGGATTTGCCTCTGATCCCCAGGTTCCCCTATGGTGGTAGATCGTTCGTTTGATCCTATTTGGCTGGCGCTCCTCATACACCTTTGAGCGCCCTTGGCGCGTTCCGGCGATCCGTGGCTGACCGCATAGAGGCGGTTTTTCAACAGACCCCCGGACTTTGGCGCGTGCCACTTCCGGAAGGTTTTGCATGTCTCTCGTTGACGACGCCCGCTTCGCCATGCCCGCGAACGGGTCCGACGCCGACTCCCTCGACACCGACACCGACACGCTGGACGCGGAGCTCGCCGAGCTGACCGACGTCGACAGCGACCTCGACGCGGACACCGACGCCGCGGACGACACCGACGCCGACACCACCGCTGACGCGGACACCGACGCGGACGCGGACGCGGAGCCCACCATCACCTTCGGCGACCTCGGTCTGCACGACGACGTGGTCCGGGCCCTCGCCAAGCGCGGCGTCACCACCCCGTTCCCGATCCAGGCCGCGACCATCCCGGACGCGCTGGCCGGCAAGGACGTGCTGGGCCGTGGCCGCACCGGCTCCGGCAAGACCCTGAGCTTCGGCCTCCCGCTGCTGACCCGCCTCGCCGACGGCGAGCGCACCAAGGCGAAGCACCCGCGCGGCCTGATCCTGGTCCCGACCCGCGAGCTGGCCATGCAGGTCGCCGACGCGCTGGAGCCGTTCGGCTCGGTGCTCGGCCTGCGCCTCAAGGTGGTCTGCGGCGGCACCTCGATGTCGAACCAGATCTACGCGCTGGAGCGCGGCGTCGACGTCCTGGTGGCCACCCCCGGCCGCCTGCGCGACCTGATCAACCGCGGCTCCGCCAAGATGGACGAGGTCGAGATCGCCGTCCTGGACGAGGCCGACCAGATGGCCGACATGGGCTTCCTGCCCGAGGTCACCGAGATCCTCGACCTGGTGCCGGCCGGCGGCCAGCGCCTGCTGTTCTCCGCCACCCTGGAGAACGAGATCGACAGCCTGGTCAAGCGCTACCTGAAGAACCCGGTCACCCACGAGGTCGACCCGTCGGCCGGCGCCGTGACCACCATGACCCACCACATCCTGGTCGTGAAGCCCAAGGACAAGGCGCCGATCACCAACGCGATCGCCGCCCGCAAGGGCCGCACCATCATCTTCGTCCGCACCCAGATGGGCGCGGACCGGGTCGCCCAGCAGCTGATGGAGGCCGGGGTGAAGGCCGACGCGCTGCACGGCGGCATGACCCAGGGCGCCCGTACCCGGGTCCTCGGCGACTTCAAGGACGGCTACCTCAACGTGGTCGTCGCCACCGACGTCGCCGCCCGCGGCATCCACGTCGACGGCATCGACCTGGTGCTGAACGTCGACCCGGCCGGCGACCACAAGGACTACCTGCACCGCTCCGGCCGCACCGCCCGGGCCGGCCGCTCCGGCATCGTCGTCACCCTGGTGCTGCCGCACCAGCGCCGCGGCGTGTTCCGGCTGATGGAGGACGCGGGCGTGGACGCCTCGCGCCACATCCTCGACCACGCCTTCGACGCCGAGGTGGCCCGGATCACCGGCGCCCGCTCGCTGGTCGAGGTCCAGGCCGAGAGCGCCTCCGGCATCGCCGGTGCCGCCGAGCGCGAGGTCGCCGAGCTCACCCGTGAGCTGGAGCGCGCCCAGCGCCGTGCGACCGAGCTGCGCGAGGAGGCCGACCGGCTGTCCGCCCGGGCCGCCCGCGAGCGGGCCGAGCTGGGCATCGAGGACGAGGAGCCGGCCGTCGAGGCCGACGCCGAGGCCCCCGTCGCGGCGGTCGCCGCCGCCGAGGCCGAGCCGGTGACCGAGGAGCGCGCCCCGTCCTACCGCGACGCCCGCAGCAGCGAGCGCCCGGCGTACAACAACCGGGAGCGCGGCGAGCGCGGCGACCGTGAGCGTGGCGGGTTCAACCGTGACGACCGCGGTGACCGTGGTGGCCGTTCGTTCGGTGACCGTGAGCGTGGCGGGTTCAACCGTGACGACCGCGGTGACCGTGGTGGCCGTTCGTTCGGTGACCGTGAGCGCGGTGGCTTCAACCGTGACGACCGCGGTGACCGTGGCGGCCGTTCGTTCGGTGACCGTGAGCGTGGCGGCTTCAACCGTGAGGAGCGGGGCGGCCGTTCGTTCGGTGACCGTGAGCGCGGTGGCTTCAACCGTGACGACCGTGGTGCCCGTTCCTTCGGCGACCGTGAGCGTGGCGGCTTCAACCGTGACGACCGCGGTGACCGTGGCGGCCGTTCGTTCGGTGACCGTGAGCGCGGTGGCTTCAACCGTGACGACCGCGGCAGCCGTTCGTTCGGTGACCGTCCGGCGCGTCCCTTCGGCGACCGGGACCGTGGCCAGGCCGCTGGCGGCAGCCGTCCGTTCGTGCGGCGTGACGACCACCGCACCGGTGGGCGCCCGCAGGGTGGCGGCTTCAACCGTGACGACCGCGGTGGCCGTTCGTTCGGCGACCGGGACCGCGGCGAGCGCGGTGGCTTCAACCGTGACGACCGCGGCGGCTTCAACGGTGGCGGCGACCGCAAGCCGCGCTGGAAGAACTGACGCGCCGCAGGCCGGCTGATCCGGGCCCGTTCCACTTCGGTGGGGCGGGCCCGTCCGCGTTCCCGGGGGTGTGGCCGGGCAGGGGCGAAAATCGCTGGTGGGGGCGGGAGTTGGGGATTAGCGTGCCCGGTATGAGCAGCAGGCAGCGGGCGATGGCCGCGCAGAACGAGGAGATCGCGGACCGGGGCGAGTACCGGAGCCCGGGCGGCGCGGTGGTGCGGATCGCCGCGGAGCTGGCCGAGGCCCGCGCCGGGACGGTGTCCTACCGGGCGGACGAGGAGTTCGGGCCCGGCCCGGGGCCCGTCCGCGTTCCCGACGTGGTGGTCGAGGTGACCGGCGAGGGCAGCATGCAGGCGGCCCGGCGGCTGGTCGCGGACGGCGGGCGGAGCGTCGCGGTGCTGAACTTCGCGTCCGCGCGCAACCCCGGCGGCGGCTACCTGCGCGGGGCGAAGGCCCAGGAGGAGGACGTCTGCCGCTCCTCGCTGCTCTACCGCTGCCTGCTGGAGGCCCCCGACTACTACGAGGCGCACCGGGCCTCCACCGACCTGCGCTACAGCCACCGGGTGATCTGGTCGCCGGGCGTGCCGGTGATCCGGGACGACCGCGGCGAACTGCTGGAGCGCACCCACCGGGTCGGCTTCCTCACCTCGCCCGCGCCCAACGCGGGCCAGCTGGCGCTGCGTTCGCCCGGCTGTCCGCTCGACCTCGGCCCGCTGCTGGCCGAACGGGCCGGACGGGTGCTGGCCGCCGCCGCCCGGCACGGCGCCCGCGAACTGGTGCTGGGCGCCTGGGGTTGCGGGGTGTTCCGCAACGACCCGGTGGAGGTGGCGGCCGCCTTCGGGCAGGCCCTGGACGAGTGGGGCGCGGCCTTCGACCGGGTGGTGTTCGCGGTCTGGGACCGCAGCGTCCCCTCCGCGAACCGGACGGCGTTCGAGGACCGCTTCGGCCGCTGAGCGCTGCCGCTGGTGGGCGGTGCCGT
Source organism: Kitasatospora fiedleri (assembly GCF_948472415.1). Classification (NCBI taxonomy): domain Bacteria; kingdom Bacillati; phylum Actinomycetota; class Actinomycetes; order Kitasatosporales; family Streptomycetaceae; genus Kitasatospora; species Kitasatospora fiedleri. The sequence continues at coordinate 4,130,630 of NZ_OX419519.1, forward strand.
CGTCGGGCGGTGCTGTCGTTGCGTGGTGCCGCCGGACCTCAGTCGCCGGTGGCCAGCGCGGAGGCCGCGGCCACCACGCCCGTCACCGTCAGGACGGCCGGCCAGGCGCCGATCTTCTTCGCCAGCGGGTGCGAACCGCCGAACGCGGCCAGGTACAGCGTGGTCAGCCCCGCCGCGGCCGGCACCCCGAACGCCGCCCCAGCGCACCGCGGCCGTCGCCCCGGCCGCCGCCAGCACGGCACCGCCCCACTCCCGGCGCCCACTGAACCGGGCGGTCGCGTACCCGCCGACCAGCCCGGTGGCGGCGACGGCGGCGGTGGCGGGGAAACGTGCCATGGGACGGGCTCCTTCACGACTTCACGACTTCGGGACTTCGGGCACTTCACGACTTCGGGACTTCAGGGCTTCGTGCCACCACGCCCGTCCGACGACGGACCGGACGCACCGGTGGACGTACGGGTGGGCGCTCCGCCCACGGTAACGCTCCTAACGAGCCGCCCCCCGCCCGGGGAACGGCGGCCGGAGCAGCCGGGTGGCGGCGCGTGGTGCACGTGGTGCGCGGGCGTGCGGTGGACGGGCGTGCGGTGGGCCGTCAGGACGGTCCCAGTGTGCGGAGGGTGGCGAGGTCGGCGTCGGTGGCGCCGTGGTCGCGGAGGTAGGCGGTGAGGGAGCCGTGGCGGGTGGTGGCGTGGGTGAGGGCGGCGTGCAGGTGGGCGGCTTCGACGGGGCGGGAGAGACGTTCGACCCCGGCGGCGTCGAGGTAGGGGACGGGCCCGAGGTCGAGGCCGAGGCCGGCGTTGGAGCGGAGGAAGTCGGTGGTGACGGCGTCGAGCGGGAGGCCGGCCAGGGTCTGCAGGACGGCGACGGTCAGGCCGGTACGGTCCTTGCCGACGGCGCAGTGGACCAGCAGCGGGGCGCCGGTGGCCAGCGCGCGGACGGCGGCGGCGATGGCGATGCCGCCGGTCTCGGCCATGAACGGGTAGAGCGCGGACTGGTCCTCGGGCCACGCCCGGTCGGTGGTGGCCGGGTCGGGCAGCATCGGCAGGTGGAGGTAGGTGGCGCCGTCGGGCAGCCGGTCCGGGTACAGGGCGACCTCGGCGGCGCTGCGCAGGTCCAGGACGGTGCGGATGCCGAGTTCGGTGAGGCGCCGCAGGCCCTCGTCGGTGAGGTGGTGGAGGGTGGCCGAGCGGTAGAGCAGCCCGGGGCGGTAGACGCCGGACCCGGCGTCGCGGAGGTTGGGGACGTCGGGGATGTCGAGGAACGGCGCGGCGGCGATCTCGGTCTCGGTCATGCGTTCCACCGTAGGGGCAGGGGCGGGCGCCGGGCCGGGGCGTTCACCGAACCGGTACCGGGAGCCGTGGAGCCGGAACCGCGCGTCCGGTGGCGGGAGTTGTGGGAGCTGTAGGAGTCGTGGGGGCCCGGCGGTCGGCGGCCGGTGGTGGGCGGCCGGCGGTGGCGGTGGCGTGGCGGTCAGCGGCCGCCGGCGGCGTCCAGGAAGGCGCCGGTGATGTACGAGGCGGCGGGGGAGAGCAGGTACAGGATCGCTTCGGCGATCTCCTCGGGCTGCCCGCCGCGCCCCATCGGGAGGTTCGGGCCGACCCGGTCGACCCGGCCGGGTTCGCCGCCGAGGGCGTGGATGCCGGTGTGGATCAGACCGGGGCGGACGGCGTTGACCCGGATGCCCTCGGCCGCGACCTCCAGCGCCAGGCCGGTGGTCATCGAGTCCAGCGCGCCCTTGGACGCTGCGTAGTCGACGTACTCGTTCGGCGAGCCGAGCCGGGACGCCGCCGAGCCGACGTTGACGATCGCCCCGCCCCGGCCGCCGTACCGGGTGGACATCCGCCGCACCGCGGCCGCCGCGCACAGGAACGGGCCGGTGATGTTGGCCGCCCAGATCCGGTTCAGCCGGTCCTCGTCGAGCTCGTCCAGCCGGCACTGCCGCTCCAGCGTGCCGGCGTTGTTCACCAGCGCGGTGAGGGTGCCGAGTTCGCGGTCGACGGTGTCGAACAGCTCGATCACCCCGGCGGTGTGCGAGACGTCCGCGCGGACGGCGAGCGCGGTGCCGCCCGCGGCCCGAATCCGCTCCACCACGGCCTCCGCGGAGCCCTGGTCGCTGCGGTAGTTGACGCACACCCGGTAGCCGCGCCCGGCGGCGAGCAGCGCGGTGGCCGCCCCGATGCCGCGCCCGCCGCCGGTGACCACCAGCACCTCGTCCAGCACCTCGTCCTGCGCCATGCCGACCGCGCCTCCGTCCTTCGTCCCGAGTCCCGCGTCCCGCGTCCTTCGTTCACGACAGGTGTCGCCGCCGACGCTATCCCATCGGGTGAAACCCCTTTGCGGGCCGTGCGGTCGGGCGCCGAGCATCACTGCCATGGACCTCTCCGTCTCCCCCCACGGCCCGCTGCGGGTCGAACTGCCGGACCCGGCCGAGTATCTCGCCGCCGACCGGGTCGTCGACCACGACCACCCCGCGATCGTCCGGCTCGCCGCCGAACTGCGGCGGGCGGACCCGGTGCGGACGGCCGAGGCGGCCTTCGAGTACGTCCGCGACCGGATCGACCACTCGGCGGACGTCGGCCACTGGTCGGCCGCCTACCGGGCCTCCGACGTGCTCGCCGCGGGCAACGCGATCTGCCACGGCAAGTCGCACCTGCTGGCCGCGCTGCTGCGCGCCAACGGCATCCCGGCCGGTCTGTGCTACCAGAAGCTGGAGGTGCTGCACGGGCTCAACGGCGTTCTGCTGCCAGGCAGTTCGTGGTGGGTCCGACTGGACGGCCGGGGCAACCGGAACGGCGCGGACGGGCACTTCGCCACCACCCCCGCCGAGGAGCGCCCCGCCTGGCCCAGCGACCCGGCGCTCGGCGAGCACCACTACACCACCGTCCACGCGGCCCCGCCACCCGCCCTGCTGGAGGGCCTGCGCCGGGGCGTGCCGGGGTCGGTCGGCTACGGCTACCTGCCGCTCGAACTACCGGACGGCGGCTGAGGGTTCGGCCCGTACCACCCCTCCACCCCTCCACCCCTCCCTCCCGTCGGGCCGAGCGGCGAGTCGGCCGGTCGGTCTGTACGCCGGGTTCCGTCTCCCCGCGCTCCCCCGCGACCGGCCCGGCGGAAATCGTTGGCCGGGGTGGGGCGGCGCGGGCGAGACTGGGGGCCGGGCCGGGCCGCACCCGCCCGCACCCACTTCCGTCCGCACCCACTTCCGTCCGCGACCGCCGGGGAGGCGTCCGCCCGTGAACGTCCTGCTCTCCGGCATCGTCGGCTCCACCGCGTACGGTCTGGCGCACGCCGGGTCCGACCTCGACCGGCTCGGCCTGTTCGCCGCGCCCACCACCGCCTTCCACGGCCTGCACCGGCCCGCCGAGTCGCACGTCACCACCCGGCCCGACCGGACCCTGCACGAGGCCGCCAAGTGGTGCCGCCTGGCCCTCAACGGCAACCCGACGGCCACCGAACTCGTCTGGCTGCCCGAGGAGTTGTACGAGGTGCGGACGCCGCTCGGCGAGGAGCTGATCGGCCTGCGGACGTCCTTCCTCTCCGGCCCGGCGGTCCGCGGCGCCTACCTGGGCTACGCCGACCAGCAGTTCCGCAAGCTCACCACCCGCGACCGCACCGACCCGGCCGGCCGGGCCCGGGCCGCCAAGCACGCCCGGCACCTGGTCCGGCTGGTCCGCCAAGGCGTCGCCCTGCACGAGACCGGCCACCTGGAGATCCGGCTCCCCGACCCCGAACAGGTCCGCGCCCTCGGCGAGCGCTACGCCGACCGCCCCGAGGAGGCCGCCCCCTCCTCGCCGACGCCGCGGCCCGCTTCGACCGCCCCGGCGTCCTCCCCGACGCCCCCGACGAACGCCCCGTCGAAGCCTGGCTCCACCGCGTCCGCGCCGCCCACCTCCCCCCACCCCGACCCGCACGACCCGCCCGGCAATCCGCTGGCCCTCCCCCACCGAGCACCAGGTAGGATCACCCCGGCAGGCGCTGTCCCCCGGGTCCACGCCTGCCGCGGGCCGCTAGCTCAATTGGCAGAGCTGCGGACTTTTAATCCGTAGGTTCAGGGTTCGAACCCCTGGCGGCCCACCTGGAACGTGGCGGTCACACCGCCTCCGACCTGCAGCGCAGCACTCCAACCCATTCGAACGGTTGGGGTGCTGCTGCGTGTCCGGGGTATCTGCGTGAGCGGACTGCCGGACAGGGCCGAGGGCGTGACAAGCCGCTCGAACATATCGGTGACCTTGCCGGGGTGCAGGCCAACCCCCGTCCTCAGCGAATCGGGTCCGCACTACCCCGAGATAGCTGCCACGCCCCTGGGGCAGACGCAGGCGCCCAACCGAACACCTGCCCGCGATCGACGTACAGCACGTTCTGGATCTGATTGTGCGGGCCCCACCCAACGTTGCCCGTCACCAGGACGAACGCACCGGAAGGGACGTGCCAGCCCTCGAACCAGGCGTCTTGGAAATACCCCGACTCGCACCACCGGACCTGTGCCTTCGACCCTCGCCGGGCTCGCTGGTAGACATTCATCACCTGCAGCATGCGCACACCTGCGGACCGGTGGACCTCCTGGGCGCGCAAGAGCTCCCCCATTGAGCGGCCAGGGTCGCCTGCTCACGGCGACGGCGTCCCCGTGATACCAGGACCGCGAAGACCGTCACCCCGATAACCAAGATCAGGGCGGGAAGGTACGGAGCCACGTTTGTCATGGCGCTATCTGTACCCGAATAAACCATTCGTGCACAATCCGCATTGCGGCTACGGCTTGGTCCTGAGTCAGGCGGCCATCGCGGGCAGCGCGTGCAGGCGCTCCCGGAACTCGGCGACGGCGGGCTCGGTGGCGTGCGACTTGAGGTAGCCGTCGAACTTGGTGAGGCGGCTGACGGCGCGGACGGAGTGGACCTGGGTTTCGAGGAGACCGAGGCCGCGGTTGGCGGCGTCGAGGGCGCCGTCGAGGTCCTTGCCGGCGAGGCGGGCGGTGGCGAGGCGTCCGGCGCGGACGGCCTGGTCGCGGGGGACGGCGTGGTCGATGGAGGAGGCGAGGGCGCTGGTGGCGCGGTCGACCTGGCCGGCGCGGAGCATGATCTTGCCCTCGGTGGAGCTGAGTTGGGCGTCGCCGTACCAGGAGAGCCAGCTGGGGAGTCGGTCGCCGCCGTTCCGGGCCCAGAGGTCGTGGGCGCGGTTGAGGGCGGAGCCGGCCTTCTGGTGCCGGCCGTCGCGGGACAGGCTCTCGGCGTGGTGGAGTTCGAGGTAGCTGCGGACGCCGGGCTGCATCGTCGCGGGGGTGTTGGCGAGCGCGGTCTCGACCTGGGCGACGCGCTCGGCCGGGTTGCCGGCGTCGGAGAGGTGGACGCCCATCTCGGCGAGGAGGAAGGCGCCGAGGGCGTCGTCGCCGATGGTCTTGGCGGCGCGGAGGGCGCCCAGGTAGTACTGCTGGCCGGCCGAGCGCAGGCCGCTGTCGTAGGCCATCCAGCCGGCGATGTAGTTGACCTGGGCGGCGAGTCCGAGCAGGCGGGCTTCGACGGATTCGGTGTGGCGGCCCTGCTTGAGCAGGGCGGTGATGATGGCGAGGTCGCCGCGGGCCTGCTCGATGAGGCGGGCGCCGCCCATCTGGGCGTCCAGGGTCTGGAGGGTGGCGACCCGGGCGTCGAGGGTGTCGACCATGGAGTCGGTCACCTGGTCGCCGCTCAGGGCGGAGGCGAAGGCGGGGGAAGCGGCTGCCCAGCTGGCAGCGACAGCGGCCATGGAGGCCCCAGTGATGGTGAGAAAGCCGCGCCGATCCATATGACCACTCCTGACCAGTTCCACCAGTACGTCCACGGTACCGGCCTTTGTCCAGGGCGCCGTGATGCCGGTCACCTCCCAGACGGGGAGCCACCTCGGCCACGGATTGGCAACCAGCGTAAGGGGGTTGACGCCGAGCAGGTCGGCCAGAACGTACTGCGCGTCCGGCTCGGGCTCCTGGCCCTGCTCCCACTTCCACACCAGCGTCCGGTTGGTCGCCAGGTGGATCTTCAGCTTGGCGCCGTGGTCGCACATCAGGCGTGCGAACTGGATCTTTCCCCATCCGCGTAACCGCATCAGGTGGGTGAGCGGATGGACCGCCAGAACGTCTGAGTGCATCTCAACCCCCAGCGATTCATGACCTGTTGGTGAGCGTACTGCTACCCGCTGTGGCCGGGGCCGCATCGAGGAGAAACCCCTCAGAAACGTTCCGGGTTGCACGCCGGCGCGGCGACGCTGTACCGGCCCGCACGGCACCGGCACGAGGAAGGGGGAGAGCCGTGAACGCAGTTGAGAGCCCGTACGCGTCCCGAGGAGGAAGGCACCGGGGAGAGCGGCACGACCCGGTGGGAACCGCGCTCACCTTGCTGTGGGGGTTGGGCCACGTCGTGACGATCCTGCTGGTCGTGATCGCCGCCGACCACCAGCTGAGCACCGAGCACCCGGGTGCTGCACCGCCCGTGCGCGTTCTTCCTGACCACAGCCCGGCTGCCTGAGCGCGAGCCCGCACCACTGCTGCGGTCCGACCACGTGGACGGCGAGCGGCTCCGAGCGGCAGGCCCGCCCGAACTGCCCCGTCCACCTGCACACCGGCCCCACCGCGGGCCGGCAACGGGAGGGAACCGATGGAGAGCACACTCACCGCGCTGGCCGGGCAGATCGCCCAGCTGGCGTCCGTGGACGCCGCCCAGTGGGAGCGGATGCGCCACGAAGCACTGACTGCCCAGGCCCCCTGGAAGGCGGAGTACGGCGCCTACCAGTCCGGGGGCTGGTGGACCACCTCGCTGATGAACGCCTCCGGTGACGCCGCCGACGTCAGGATCGGCGACTGCGCCGCCCGCCCGACCGAGCTGCTGGAGCGGATGCCCGCCACCGCCGCGTACCTCGCCGACCTCGGGCTGAACTACATGTGGGTGCGGCTCGCCCGGCTGGAGGGCAACGCCTTCCTCTGGGAGCACCGCGACTACGACGAGCTCGACCAGGTCGAGCGGCACCGGCTGCACATCCCGCTGCACACCAACAGCTCCGCCTTCCTGGTGACCGGCGGCACCAAGGTGCACCTGGCCGGCGGCCGGATCTGGCGGCTCACCCCGACCTACCCGCACGGGGTGTGCAATCTGCTCGGCCCGGACCGGATCCACCTGATCGCCGACGTCTACGCGGACGAGGCGTACCAGCAGTTGGCCCGACGTCCCTCGCTCCACCCGGCGGTCGCCGCCGCGCTGCCCGCCGCCAGTCGGACGGTCCTGGCCGAGCGCCTGGAGACCGCCCGCACCATGGCCCGGCTGGGCTACACCGAGGCGGCCGAGCGGATGCTGCTGCGGCTCTTCTACACCTACGCGCTGCCCGAGGGGGCGGCCTACGACCTGATCGCGGAACTGCACACCTCTCTCGGCGACTTGGCGGCCGCGGCCCGCTGGACGGCGGCCAAGTCCCGCCTCCTCGCCCTGTCCGCCTGACCTGCCGCCGACGTCACCGAAGCTCTGGAAGGAGAAGTACATGCCCACCCTGCAACTGGCCGAGATCACCCAGGCCAACCGGCCCGCGCAGCTGCCGCTGCTGTCGAAGCTCTCCGACACCCTGGCCGCCTCCCCGGCCGTCACCCACCTGATGGTGCGCGGCTCGCTGGCCCAGGGCACCGCCGACCGGCTCTCGGACGTCGACTTCGTGGTCGGCGTCCGCGACGGCCAACTCCCTTCCTTCGTCCAGACGCTGGACGTGCTGATGTCCGTCGAGGCGGGTGCCCTGCTGCCCGGCTGGCGGGACACGATCGTCGCCGACCTCGGCGGGGTGGGGACGGTCTTCCTCGTCCCGGACGAGGGCCGGCTCCACCAGATCGACCTGTACCTCGTGCCCGCCTCCCGCGTCCCGCGCCTGCGGGAGACGGTCAGCACGGCGGTCATCCTCGACCGCGCGCCCGAGCCGGCGCCCGCGCAGGACATCGCCGTGGCCGAGAGCTACGTGCACGCGTTCCTCGCCCGGCCGCGCACCTGCGGCGAGCTGCTGATCGAGCACCTGGTGCTGGCCGTGCTCCTGCACAAGCGGATCAAGCGCGGTCAGCGGTTCGTCGCGTACGTCGAGTGGCACCGGCTGCACACCGCGACGAAGGACCTGATCAAGGCCGCCCTCGCCCCGGCGTCCAGGTTCTGGGGCTGGTACCAGCTGCGCGAGGAGATCGCCGCGACCCCGATCGGCCGGGCCTGCCTCGGCGACCTGGACGCCGCGATCAGCGGCCCGGCGATCCCGCTGGCGGCCGACGTCGACGCGGCGGTCGAACGCGTGCTGGGGCTGGTGGAGCGCGCCTGCCCGCAGGCCCTCGACGGGCTGCACGACGCCGTCGCCGCGTACCGCACCTACCAGGAGCTGGCGTGAACGCACTCCACCTCGCGGGCCCGGCCACCGTCCGGGCCCGCGAGGGTCTGACCGCCGTGTTCTTCGGCGGCGTCGTCCCCGCCTCGGCCGAGGAGGAAATGCTGGCCGAGGAGATCGGCCGGACGCTCGGCGGCACCGGGTACCAACTGCTGCACGGCGGCTACAACGGCCTGATGGAGGCCGCCGCCCGCGGGGCCGCCTCGCAGGGCACCGCCGTCACCGCGGTCACCCTGATCGGCAAGCACGACGAGTGGGGCGCGTTCAACCCGCACGCCACCATGTCCGTCCACCTGCCCGACCTCGGCGCCCGGCTCAACCACTACCTGGAGAACGCCGACCTGGTTGTCGCGATGGGCGGCGGCGTCGGCACCCTGCACGAGCTGACCGCCGCGCTGTACTACGCCACCACCGTCCGCCCGGTGCCGGTCTGCCTCGCCGGAGCGGCGGCCCTGCGCCTGCTCGCCTTCCTGCGCGGCGAGAAGTGGCTTTTCGAGACGCCCACCCGGCCGCTCGGCTTCCTGTACACCGCCGAGAGCGCCGAGGAATTCCGGGCCCTGCTCGGCGCGCTCGACGCCAGCCCGATCGGAGGAGCATGACCACCCGCCGCACCGAGGCCGGCCTCGCCGCCCGGCTCGCCGAGACCGCCTGCGTGAGCGCCCCCTTCAGGCTCTCCGACGGCACCCAGCTGAGCACCTACTTCGACGAGTTCCGTCTCGCCTCCGACCCGGCGCTGCTGCGCGACACCGCCAGGGCGCTGGCGCACCTTGTCCCTGTCGATGCCCAGGCCCTGGCCGGCATCGAGCTGGGCGGCATCCCGCTGGTCGTCGCACTGTCGGCCGCCACCGGTCTGCCCGCCGTCTTCGTGCGCCGTCTGCCGAAGCTGTACGGCTCGCACCGGCAGATCGAGGGCACCGACATCACCGGCCTGCGCACCGTCCTGGTCGACGACGTCGTCCGCTCCGGCAGCCAACTCCTCACCATGGCAAGGACGCTGCGGATGGCCGGCAGCCCGGTCACCGACGCGATGTGCGTGCTGGAGCGCCCGCTCGGCGGCCGGGCGGTGCTGGCCGAACACCGGGTCACCCTCCACCCGTTGCTCACGGAGGCGGAGCTGCCAGTGCGGCACTCCAGCGGTGCCGCGTGAGCCGCGCCGTCCTCTTCGACCTCGACGGCGTGCTGCTGGACAGCCGAGACGCCCTCCTCGCCACGCTGGCCGGGTACGCGATGACGGTGCTCGGACGGCGGGTCACCACCGCCGACCTGCCCGCCGGCGCACACCTCGCCCCGCGCGACCAGGTGCTGGCGGCCCTCGGCCTCGACGGGCCGCTCCACGAGGAAGCCTGGGACGCGGCCACCGCCACCGCCGGCCTGCGCGCCGAGCCCTTCCCGTTCAGTGTCGGGACACTCGCCGAGCTGCGCGCAGCCGGTGTGGCCACCGGGCTCGTCACCCTGCGCAGCCGCCGCCGGGTCGACTGGCTGCTCCCGCCTGACCTGCTGGCTCTGCTGGACACGGTCGTCTGCTTCGAGGACGCCCCGCCCAAGCCCGCGCCCGACGGGCTGCTGCTCGCGCTCGACCGGCTCGGTGCCGACCCGCGGGAGGCCGTGTTCGTGGGTGACACGGTGCTCGACGTGCGCGCCGCCTGGGCCGCGGGCGTCCGGGCCGTCGGCGTCGGCTGGGGCTACACCGAGCCCGAAGCCCTGGCCAGGGCGGGTGCCGAGGTGGTGATCCACCAGCCCGGCGGACTCGCCTCCGCGCTCCTCCTTCTGACGGGTGACCGGCAGCCGAACGACTACGCCAAGCGATCTTGACGCCGGACCCGCTACTGTTGGTTGCGCAGTCGCAGCGGACCGTTGCGTCCGGTCGTGGCTGCGCCACCTCAGAGCGATGGTCTGGAGTCATGGTCTACACCGTGGGGGCGCGAGCTATCTGCGCCGAGCTGGAGAACTGAGAACCACTCAGTCCTCGTTCTCGGCCCGGCTCGGCGTGTGAACACCCCCCACCTCTCCCACGACTCCCCGTGAGGGCCATACCGCCATGCGCTCGACGCAGATCCGCTCCACCTTCCTGGACTTCTTCACCTCCCGCGGCCACCGCCAGGTCCCGTCCAGCCCGCTGATCCCCTCCGACCCGACGCTGCTACTGGCCAACGCCGGCATGAACCAGTTCAAGCCCTACTTCCTGGGCGAGGTCACCCCGGAGTACCCGCGCGCCACCACCATCCAGAAGTGCGCCCGCACCTCCGACATCGACAACGTCGGCCGCACCAACCGGCACGCCACGTTCTTCGAGATGATGGGCAACTTCTCCTTCGGTGACTACTTCAAGGCCGACGCCATCGCCTTCGCCTGGGAACTCCTCACCCAGGGCTGCAACTTGGAGAAGGACCGGCTCTGGATCACCGTCTACGAGGACGACGACGAGGCCGAGCGGCTCTGGCGCCGGATCGGCGTCCCCGCCGACCGGATCCAGCGCCTGGGCATGGAGGACAACTACTGGTCGATGGGCGTCCCCGGACCGTGCGGGCCCTGCTCCGAGGTCAACTACGACCGCGGACCGGCCTTCGGCCGCGAGGGCGGCCCCGCCGTTGACGGCGAGCGCTACATGGAGATCTGGAACCTCGTCTTCATGCAGTACCAGCGCGGCGAGGGCGACAAGAAGGGCGACTTCCCGATTCTCGGCGAACTCGCCCAGCAGAGCATCGACACCGGCCTCGGCCTCGACCGCCTCGCCGCGATCCTCCAGGGAGTCGAGAACGTCTGCACCACCGATCTGCTCCTGCCCACCCTCAAGACCGTGCAGGAACTCGCCGGCCGTGACTACCCCGGCACCGGCGAGCAGAAGACCTCCTTCCAGGTCGTCACCGAGCACGCCCGCTCGATCGCCTTCCTGATCGCCGACGGCGTGCTGCCCGCCAAGGACGGCCGCGGCTACGTCCTGCGCCGCCTGATGCGCCGCGCGATCCGCCACGCCCGACTGCTCGGCATCGACGGCCCGGTCCTGCCCGCCACCACCGCGAGCGTCATCGGCAACCTCGGCGACGTCTGGCCGGAACTGCGCGCCCAGTCCGCGCTGATCGAGCAGGTCGTCGCCGCCGAGGAGGAGTCCTTCACCCGCACCCTCACCCAGGGCACCCGGCTGCTGGACGCCGCCATCACCCACACCCGCACCAGCGGCTCCACCTCCCTCGCCGGGGACACCGCCTTCGAACTTCACGACACCTACGGCTTCCCCGTCGAGCTGACCGTCGAGGCCGCCCGCGACGCCGGCCTGAGCGTCGACGAGGACCGCTTCGCCGCCCTACTCACCGAGCAGCAGCAGCGCGCCAAGACCGGCGGCAAGGCGAAGACTGCCGAGGCCCTGCGCCGCCAGGACACCTACCGCGAACTGTCCGCCCGTCACGGCCGCACCGACTTCGTCGGCTATGACCGCCTCACCGCGGAGGCCACTGTCCTCGGCGTGATCGCCGACGGCCTCCTCGCGTCCGGTGCCGAGCAGGGCCGGACGGTCGAGGTGGTGCTCGACCGCAGCCCGTTCTACGCGGAGTCCGGCGGCCAGGTCGGCGACACCGGCACCGTCCGCACCGCCGACGGCGCCGTCCTGCAGGTCCTGGACACCAAGCTCGGCCTGGAGGGCTTCCAGGTCCACACCGTGCGCGTCCTCGACGGCGAACTCCGCAGCGGCCAGGCCGTCGAGGCCCTCGTCGACGGCCCGCGCCGGGACGCCGTGGCGCGCTCGCACTCCGCCACCCACGTCCTGCACGCCATGCTCCGCCGCACCCTCGGCGACCACGCCCGCCAGCACGGCTCCCTCGTCGACGCCGGACGGCTCCGCTTCGACTTCTCCCACTTCTCCGCCCTCGACCCCACCCAGCTCGCCGCCCTCGAAGCCCTCGTCAACGACCACCTCCTCGACGACCCCGACGTCCGCGTCTGGCACGCCACCCGCTCGGAAGCCGAAGCCGCCGGAGCGACCGCCCTGTTCGGCGAGAAGTACGGCGACCACGTCCGCATCGTCGACATCGGCGACTTCTCCCGCGAACTCTGCGGCGGCACCCACGTCGGCCACGGCTCCAACGCCGGCCCCGTCCGCATCCTCGGCGAAGCCTCCATCGGCTCCAACCTCCGCCGCATCGAAGCCCTCACCGGCCGCGACGCCCTCACCTACTACGACACCGAACGCCGCCTCCTCGACGAACTCGCCACCCTCCTCGGCACCCGCCCCAAGGACGCCCCCGAAGCCCTCCGCAAGCGCCTCGACGCCCTCGCCACCGCTCAGCAGGAACTCGGCCGCCTCCGCGACACCGAACTCCGCACCCGCGCCCAGCAGCTCGCCGCGGTCGCCCGCACCGTCACCGGCGGCCGGATCGTCACCGAAAAGGTCACCGGCCTCGGCCCCGAAGAACTCCGCACCCTGACCACCCACACCGCCGACCTCCTGGGCACCGACCGCGCCGTCGTCGTCCTCGGCACCGAACACGACGGCAAGGCCCTCCTCGCCGCCGCCATCACCCGCACCCTCCACGCCACCGGCACCCAGGCCAGCCGGATCCTCGTTCTGGCCGCCCGCACCGTCGGCGGCGGAGCCGGCGGCAAGGGCCCAGTCGCCAGCGCCGGCGGACGCCACACCGGGGCGCTCGACGAGGCCCTCGCCGTTGCTGGCCAGGAGGCTGCACAACACCTTGACCGCTACGGGTCGTCCACCGTCGCCGAGGTTCTCGGCCGCTGAGCATGTCCACCAGGCCGTCGAGCGCCCGATCTCCTTCCGGACGGGCGCTCGATCGCGTGGGCGACCCGGCGGACGACGCTTTCGGGCCGCCGAAACTCGGTGGACGATGCCACTACCGTGGAACACATGGGCTGGTCGCTGGGATACCTGACACCGCGTGAACCAGAGCTGCTGGAAGGGCTATTCATGTCGTCCGGCCGAGCACTGCACTTGGCTAACTCGTTCGAGGCGAAGTGCAAGTACGTGCTGCGCATCGGCAACATGGTGAAGACGTACGAGGCCGATCCAGTGGCGACCCTGCAGGACGCCATCGCGGCGCTGCCGGCGGACAAAATGCTCGGCGAGACTCTGCGCGACCTGGGGCGTCATTTGGCGCACGCCAGGTCATGGGACGTGAACGTGCTCGACAAGGCTCGCAAGGCCCGCAACTTCATTGCGCATGAGGGTGCTGACATCGGTCACATGAACAGTGCGAGTGCGCGCAGAATCCTTGATCGCGTGTCGCTTCTGCGAACGGCCGTAACGGATCTGACTTTGGGTGACAACGTCGTCTCGCAGTGGGTGTTCGGGATCGAGGAGCCCCGTGCCCCGTTGCCCGTGTATCTCATTGAGGCGTACCCGCAGATGGTTGACGACTGGGTGTTCGGGCACTTCGGCGAACTGCTCAGCACCGACAGCCCGGCCGAGCAGGGTACGGACAGCCAGCTTGGCGACGCTCCGGCCGTAGGGGAGTAGCGCGCAAGCGGCCGACCTCCCCGTTTTCCGGCGCGGAACCGCCAGTGCTCCGTACAGTTGCCACATGTCCTCTGATGAACCCCCTGCGATGACCCAGCAACTGATGCTGGTCGAGTACCCATCAACCATGCGCCTGTCGCAGTCGAGCACCCCCGGAGGCCGCAGCTCTCTCGCGCGGAATGAAGAGAACGACCTCAAAACCCATGCGGTGCTCTTCCCCGCAGACGCCGAGATCGATCGGATCAGAGCCGAAGGTGTCCAGGACGGCTACGCGGACGGTTCCCAGGTCGGCCTGGTAGTGGGTGCCGCCGTAGGTGTCGCGGTGACATACCTGGCGTTGAAGGCCGCTCCGCATGTCAAAAACCGGTTTGTCGAATTCAAGGCCAAGCTGGGGCGGAAGCCTGAGATTGCCGTCGAGACCCTTCCTGAAGAAGCTCGACCTGAGACCGGGGCGACTTGTAGTGGGAGCCGAGGCCCCGTCGCCACGATCGAGTAAGTAACCCCTCAGCGGCCGACCGGCTAAGGATCTGAGACTTGCTGGGCAGGCTGACCGCGCCTGGAGCAGCAGCTGTTCTTGGGAAAAGACCGTGACGGCGTGGGGGTCTGCTCCTATCGTCAGTCCATGACCGTCACCACACGGCGGGAGCTGGTGAGCCCCGCAACGCGCAACGCGTTCCGCTCTCTGGCCACGGACCTAACCATCCGGATCGTGGCAGAGCTGTGGGAGGATCACGGGTTTGCGCCCATTCCACCGAAGGAGCTGCGGTACCAGGACTCGGGGCAGCGGCGAACCGAGTTCATGCTGTACGCGGAGGGTGTGGACTGGAGTGATCCAAACCATGTTCGGCGCGCGCTTTTGGTCTTCGAGGACTTCATCCGTGCCTATCGGAGCCCGGACGATCAGGGGACACCGAAGTGGCTGGACGACATCAGAGTCCGCTTGGAGCGGGACGGCTTCGCCCTCGACGCTCAGGGAAGGATCTCCTGGTCCAACCCGCCGGTGCTGGTCCGCGACCTCAGCGCTCTGAGCGACGCTTCAGGTATCACGATCGAGCTGGAGCGCATTCGGCGGGATCTGACCACTGACCCTCATGGGGCCATCGGTGCGGCCAAGCAGCTCATCGAAGCGACGGCGAAGACGGCTCTTCGGGAGCTGAACATCGAGGTCGACAAGAACGCCGTGCTGCCCGCTCTGATCAACGCAGTCCAGAAGGCGCTGAACCTCGATGCCGCCTCGGCTCCTGACGGACCCGACGGGAGCAAGTCCGTGAAGAAGATTCTTTCGGGGTCGGTGAATATCGCTATCGGTGTTGCCGAACTGCGCAACCAGGGCTTCGGCAGTGGTCATGGGCAGGCGAGTGCACCGTCCGGACTCGGAGTGCGCCACGCTCGCCTGACGGTCAATGCGGCTGTGACCTGGTGCGAGCTGATTCTCGACACGCTTTCGGACCCCGGTGCTCCGTGGCGTAGGGCCAAGGTCTGAGCAGTCCCAAGGAGGATTGCCGTGAAGCTGGCCGACTGCTCCAGCGTCCTGAGAGCGCTGAACTTCTCTCCAGGAGGGCGTGTGGTGGGTCACGAGTCGCGAGCTCCCGTGCCTTCTCGACTCGGCAGTGAGCCCTTGGAAAGGTCATGCAGGAGCACGACGCTCTCGTAGTTGGTCACGTCCCACCGCCAGGTGCTGATCGGGACGTATCCCCGTCGGCGGTACCAGGCGACCAAGTTGGCTGCCTCGGCTGAGGTGTCGATGACCACCGAGGTCGCCCCGAGAGCGGCGATCCGTTCCTCGGCCACTGTCAGCAGTCGCTGTCCGAGACCGGACCCCCGGTACGCAGGATCCACCGCCAGTTGCCAGAACGAGCCCGCTCCGACCGGAGCCGGGTACCCGTCCGGTACCTCGTACGGGGCCGTCAGCGTCACGGTTCCCACCAGCTCCGACCCCTGCACGGCCAACCAGCACTCACCCTTTCCCAGGCGGCTGACTGTGTCCGCTACGGACTGGTAGGAGGCGAAGAAGACTCGCCCGGCAGCAGCGTGCTCGGCGTAGGCGCGGTGGAGCAGGCGCGTCAGGTCTTCGACGGAGTCGCTCCCGACGAAACGCCGCACCACAAGGGAGTCATGCACGGTGAGTGGTATCGCCGTACGAGCCGATGGTCTAGTCACATGATCAAGTGTCGGCCGGGCAGTGGCAGATCGCTTGTCGGGCGTCGGATCCTGGCAGCGCGGGAGGGCCTTGGCGTGGCCGGCCAAGAGGCGGTAGGTAGCGCGCCAGATGGGCGTTCCTGCATGAGTGATGCGTGAGCAGGCCCCGTGGTGGTACAGCCCCTTCGGCACCGGACAGGCCGCCACCGTGCGGGCCCGCACGGTGGGGAAATGACAGCAGGCAGGCGGCCCCAACCCACCGAATCACAAGCCAGGTCGGACATACGTCACCGTCGGTCACCGGTTGAACGTGTACCGCTTCCGACTCGAGCCCGGCGAGGGCTACATCGCCCCCACCGGACTGCTGCCCCACGACGGCTCCACCGAATGACCGACTTGTCGGGCTGTATCGACAAGGGATACAAGACCTCGTCCAAGGCGGGCCGATGGTGTCGATCTCCAGGAGGGTGGGCAGGTTGGCTACCCATTCGTTTCCTCGGCGCTCCATTCGCCCCGCGTATGGGTGATCCTCCGGCTGGCCGTCTGCCGAAGCCGTGTGCCCGCCTACTCTGCAAGATCGGCAGTGTCGTTGTTCCCGCGGGGTCTCGGGGCGCGTGCGGCCGAACCGTCGGCGATCCTATGACGGTCGTCGCACGAATCCGCTCGGAGCTCTCCTGCAGGACGGCTCAAGGACCGGGGAGGTGGTGACTCCTTCCGACCGGGCTTCCGCCACGTGCTGTGGAGCAGAGCCAGAGCCGAAGCCACTACGCTGATTTGTTCGGGGCGGACCCCCAGCGCGACCAAGGCGACCGCGGTGGCCAGGATGGACAGGAAGGCGATCAGGTCCACCAGACGGTGACCTCGCATCGGTGCTCTCCAGGTGCTTGGTTGAATCCCGCCGGCCGTGTGCGGGTGTGCTGCACCAGCATCCGGGAAGGACTTGCCCGGAGCCATTTGATAGATTTGTACATACGATCAAAGCATGTACTAAGCAATCAAATGGGGGAGTTTTGGCACCACCCGGGCGACGTCGGGGCCGGCCTTGGGCGCCGTTGACAGCAGACCTGGACGCCGACACGACCGAGCTCCTACGGGTTCTGCGGGAACTCGTTGACCGCAGTGGGATCGGTCTCAGGGGCCTCAGCGCGGCGCTAAGGCCCGAGCACTTCAAGGGTGCCGAGCCACCGCGCTACTACGCGGTGTCCCGCTGCTTGACGGGGGACGGCATCGGTAACGCAGGCCCGCTCATCTCGGCCATCGTCGAGATCTGTGCGACGCCAGAGGAGCGGGAGGCGAAGGCGGCACAAGTCGAGCGCCTGAAGGTCGCCTCCCGTGCCGCGTCCCAGACCCGTCGCAAGGCGCCCAAAGCGCCTGCCGCGAAGGCGACCCGGTCATGGGAGGCCGCCGAACTGGAGGCCGCCCGAAGCCGCATCATCGAGCTTCACGAGGAGCTGGCGGCTGCGCGCAGGCGTGCCGAGGAGAGCGAGCGCTCGCTGGCCCTGCTGCTCGGCATGTTCGGACGTCCGTGGGGCGTTTCGGCAGACGGGTTCAACCCCCAAGCCGTTCCGCAGACTGACGCCCAGGATCCTCCGCCCAAGCGGCCACACGCTTTCGAAGCGGGTCTCGACGTGCCAGTTCTGACCCGCTCCCGGTCAGAGGCCGCTCGGATCGAGACGGTCGCTGCAGAGCTGCGCGCACTCGACCCCAGGGGCGAGCGGATTGCCGGGGCGCTGCGCACTGCCATGGACGAGATTCTCGACGGTCAGCACACCGGTCGCTATCAGCTGTCTCAGCTTCATCGAAGTGAGAAGAGCTACCTCGGCACCAAGGTCGAGATCGTCCTGGCGAACGCCCTGGGCCTCGAACCCGGAGAACAAATGGATCTCTCCGTAGCTGGCTGCGAGGTCGACCTGAAGTTCACGATGGGTCGCCACTGGCTATTCGGAGCCGAGCAGGTCGGCCAGGTGTGCCTGCTGCTTCAGCTGGACGAGGCCCGGTCCGAATGGAGTGCCGGCCTGCTCCTAGTAGAGGAAGACCTGCTGCTTCCGGGAGCGAATCGAGACGGTAAGCGGCCCCTCTCTCGCCCCGGGCGTGAGTCCATCCAGTGGCTGTTCCACCGAATGGCACTGCCACACAACACTCTGCTCGGCCTCGCCCCGGGCCAGGTGGCTGCCATTCTGTCCTACCGGTCTGCCCAGGAGCGGGTGGTGGAGCTGTTGCGCACGGCACAGCACCGGCGGATCAACCCCGCGTCGATGGCCACCGTGGCAATGCAGCCGGACTACATGAAGCGGGTGCGGGACGTTCGCCCCCGGCTGGCCCAGGAAGGCATCGTCGTACTCACGCGGCACCACCAGCAGTCGGCTCTGGCCCTGGGGCTGCCAGTTCCCGAGGGCGGGGAGGTTGTTACCGCCAGGCTCGCCCCGATTGGAGAGGGCGAGCCCGACGCCGGGTCCATCGAGCTCGACGGCAGCCGCTGGGCGCTCGCCCGTCCAGGAGACCCAGTGGTGCCACTGCCGGGTCCTCCCCAGGCACACTGAGCGCCCTACAGGATCGATCTGCGTGAGCGATGCGTGAGCGGACTGCGTGGCACAGCCGGTCCGACGCCGGACAGGCCATCACTGCGGGGGCCCGTACGCTGCAGAAATGACAGCACGTAGGCGGTCCCAACCCATCGAATCACGAACCAGGTCGGACTTTTAATCCGTAGGTTCAGGGTTCGAACCCCTGGCGGCCCACCCGACTTGAGGCCAGGTCAGACACCGTCTGACCTGGCCTTCTTCGTGCCCGGAGCGGTTCGGGGCCCGCTCGGTCCTCTCGAAGTGGTGCCTGGAATGCCTGAATTATGGACCGCTGCGGGGACGGTGCGGGGACGACGCCCCCGATCGCCCCCTCGGACCCCCTTTCCACCCACGCCCGCCCCCGTCCAGCCGGGCCCATCTGCGGGCCTGGACATCACTCCGCGTGAGGTTGGGACGAGGGGAACCGCAGTCGGTAGGGCCGGGGTTGGAGCACAATGGGTGGGCCGCTGGCCGATCGTCGATGTGCGGGCCGTGGAGCAGACTTGTATCTTGCTCGGCTGGTCCACAGGAGTCTTCCAGTTCCGGTCAGGTCGACCGGGCTGTGGTCGGTGTGGGGCTGTCGGTGCCGGCTACGGGGAGGCGCAGGGCGAGGAGGGCGACGTCGTCGGTGGTGTCGGCGGCGAGGCCGGTGAGGAGTTCGTCGAGGAGGGTGTCGGGGTCTTCGCGGGCGAGGGCGGCGGCGTGCTGGCGCAGGCGGGTGAAGCCGTGGTCGATGTTCTCGCCGCGGCGCTCGATCAGGCCGTCGGTGTAGAGCAGGAGGGTGGAGCCGGCGGGCAGGGTCTCGGTGGCGTTGGTGCGGGGCAGGCGGGTGGTGACGCCCAGGAGGTGGCTGCGGCCGCCGTCGAGGTAGCGGGTGTCGCCGTCGGGGGTGACCAGCAGGGGCGGGGGGTGGCCGGCGACGGCGTACTCGAGTTTCCAGGGGCCGCCCTCGGGGCCTTCGAGGATGGCGTAGACGCAGGTGGCGGTGGTGCCTGGGTAGAGGGTCTGCTGGGCGAGGTCCATGCGCTGCAGGATCTTGTCGGCGGGTTCCTGGCGGTCGCAGGCGATGCCGCGCAGCATGTTGCGCAGCTGGCTCATGGTGACGGCGGCCTTGAGGTCGTGGCCGGTGACGTCGCCGATGATCAGGGTGGTGTGGCCGGTGGGCAGCACGAAGCTGTCGTACCAGTCGCCGCCGACCTCGGCGGTGGCGTGCGAGGGGGTGTAGCGGGCGGCCATCTGCAGGCCGTTGGTGGTGGGCAGGTCGGGGAGCAGGGAGCGCTGGAGGCGTTCGGCGATGCTGCGGGTCTCGCGGTGCAGGCGGGCGTTCTCGACGGCGAGGCCGACGCGGTGGGCCAGGTCCTCGATCAGCGGCAGGTCCTGCTCGGTGAACGAGGGGTGCTGCGCGGTGCGGGTGAGGGTCAGGGCGCCGAGGACCTCCCGGTGGGCGCGCAGCGGCGCGAGGACGGCGCTGGCGGCGCCGGTCAGCAGGTCGGCCTGTTCCTCGTCCCACGGGTCGGCGTCGTCGGGGGCGAGGTCGGCGCCGGTCAGCAGCAGGGGACCGGCGCCGCGCAGCACGCGGGCCAGCGGGCCGGCGGCCGAGGCCGGTGGCTCGGTCAGCAGTACCAGTTCCTCGCGCGGCGGCGGGCTGGTGGGGGTGCGGGTGACGCAGACGCGCTCGATGCGGCCCTTGGCGGTCAGCAGGTCGATGGCGCACCAGTCGCCCAGCCGGCGCGCCGCGATCCGCGCCACCCGGCGCAGGCCCTCGGTGGCGTCCAGGGTTCCGGCCAGGGCCGTGTTGACGTCGGCCAGCACCGTCAGCCGGTCCAGTGCCTGCTGCAACACCGCGTCCACGTCGTAGTCGTCCACCCCCACGCCTTCCCCCGATCGACCGGTCCGAGCACAGCCGCGGCCCGGATGCCGTCGCCCGGCCCAGCGATCCGCCCCCGCGACCACCGCCGGGCGGTCGGCGCGGTCGAGAAACCCGGCCGAGGGAGAGTGGACAGGGAGGGTTGGGGCAGTCGCCGTGTCAGCACCCTCCTCCCTTTTGTGCCGTCAGGCCGCGCACCGATCCGAGGTCACCGTCATGCCGCACCCCGCCCCGCATCCGCCCGCGGACAGCAGCCGGGAGGAACGTGTACGGGCGACCGGCGTACCGGTGTGGACGGCGGGGCGGGCGCGGGAGGCGGTGAGCCGGGCGCTGGCGGGCACGGCGGGGGCGATGACGGACCGGGAGGCCGATGCGCGGCTGGTGGTCACCGAGCTGGTCACCAACGCGATCTGCCACGCGGGCGGCGTCACGGGCTTCGAGGTGCGGGTCGAGGACGGGGGTTCGCGGTTGCGGATCAGCGTCGAGGACGCGGACGGCCGCCACCCGCACGGCGACTTCGCGGCGCTGCGCGACCCGTCACGCCCGGGCGGCCGGGGCTGGCCCATCGTGCAGCTGCTCACGGACGTCTGCGAGGTGCGCCCGCTGCCGGGCGGCGGCAAGCGTGTCAGCGCCACCCTGGCCCTGTAGAGCCCTCACACAAGGCGGCCCGGCACCCGGTCCGCGCCGGTACGCCCGCACCGGGGCGCGTACGATGCGGGGGACCGGCCGTGCGCGAGGCCGACCCCGAGGAAGACGCAAGAGCCGGGACGAGCGGGAGGCGACGGGCGTGGCGCACGGCGCGGAGCAGCACTGGCGCATCGCGTTCGGCCCGGACGTGAAGCGGCCGGTGACGTGGGGGATGGCCCGTCTGCGCGAGGTGCTGGACACGCTGCCCGCCACCGCGCTCAAGGGCGACCGCTACCGCGAGAACGTGCTGCTGGTGGCGTGCGAGCTGCTGGCCAACGCCCAGCGGCACACCCCCGGCCCGACCGCCTTGGATGTGCGCGCCGAGGACTCCGGGATGCCCGGCCCGGCGCGGATGACGGTGGCGGTGACGGACTCGGGCACCGGCATGCCGGTGGTGCGGCCCTGGCGGCCGGAGCAGCCCAACGGCCACGGGATGCACATCGTGCAGCGCCTCGCCCAGAAGTGGGGCGTGGAACCCCTCCCGGGCGGCAAGACCGTGTGGGTCCTGCTGAGCGCCCCCGAATCCTGACACCGGCACGAGTCGGCGGTGCCCCGCCTGCCGCAGCGGCCGGATTCGATTCCACCGCCCGTCACCACCGGGTTCCCGTCCCCTATTGTTTGTCACGACGCAACGGTTCTCAGGGAAGGCGAAGGGGTGGCCATGATCGACGACGAGGCGTTCACCGTCACCGTGTACGACAGCGACGCCGGGCCGGTCCTGGCCTGCGCGGGCGAACTCGACCTCGACACGGCACCGCAGCTGACCGCAGCCCTGGAGCACGCACTGGCCGCCCGCCCCGCGGCCCTGCACATCGACCTGAACGACGTGGACTTCATCAGCAGCTCCGGCCTCAACGTCCTGCTGCACGCCCGGATGGACAGCGAGGCCGCCGGTTGCGCGCTGTGGCTGACCCGGCCCTCGCAGGCCGCCACGCACCTGCTCGACATCACCGGGGCCGGCAAGGTCTTCACCGTCACCGCGGACCTCCCCGCCGTCCGCTGACCGCACCGCCCGCGACCGCGGCGCCCGCGACCGCACCGCCCGCGACCGCACCGCCCGCGCGTCGGGCGAGCACCCGGGCGGTGCTACGGGCGGGCAGCCGCAGGCCGGCCGGGCGCGGAAGTGTGTTTCGCTTGAAGACGGCAGGCATCAAGGGACGGCGGGAGGTGGTGGCGGTGGAGTACCGGAGCGGGGTGCGGGCGGAC
Organism: Kitasatospora fiedleri; assembly: GCF_948472415.1. Classification (NCBI taxonomy): domain Bacteria; kingdom Bacillati; phylum Actinomycetota; class Actinomycetes; order Kitasatosporales; family Streptomycetaceae; genus Kitasatospora; species Kitasatospora fiedleri. Next base: position 4,152,918 of record NZ_OX419519.1, read on the forward strand.
GGCCTCCCCGCGGCGCTTTCGGACCCGGCGCGGCTGCGGGCGGTGGCGGCGACCGGGCTGATGGACACCGGGCCGGAGGAGGTCTTCGACGACCTCGCCTCGCTGGCCGGCCGGATCACCGGCGCGGGCCGGGCGTTCGTCACCCTGGTCGACGCCGAACGTTCGTTCTGGAAGGCGTGCGTCGGCGTGGACCTGCCCGACCTCGCCGACCGGCAGGGCCCGCTGAGCGAGAGCTACTGCCCCTTCGTGGTCGGCAGCGGCGAGCCGTTCGTCGTCGCCGACGCCGCCCACGATCCGCGCACCGCCGACCACCCCGCCACCACCCCGATGGCGATCGGCGCCTGGGCCGGTCAGCCCCTGCTGGATGCCGACGGGCACGTGCTGGGCACGCTGTGCGTGATCGACACCGAGGCCCGCGCCTGGTCGGACGCCGACCTCATCACCCTGGCGACGCTGGCCCGCTCGGTCTCCGCGGAGATCCACCTTCGCCAGGCCCTCGCCGCCGCCCGGGCCGCGCACCGGCGCTCCGCCGACCTCGCCCACACCCTCCAGGCCGGCCTGCTCCCGAACGCGCTGCGCACCGTGGCCGGGCTGGAAGCCGCCGCCTCCTACCTGCCCGCCTCCCGCCGCGACGACCGCACCGACATCGAGGTCGGCGGCGACTTCTACGACCTCTTCCCCACCCACGCGAACAACTGGGCCGCCGTGATGGGCGACGTCTGCGGCAAAGGCGTCCAAGCTGCCCAACTCGGCTCCATGGCCCGCCACACCATCCGCGCCGACGCCACCGACACCCGCACCCCCGCCCACCTCCTGGGACGCCTGCACAACGCCATGGCCGCCCAGGACGCCGACCGCTTCCTCACCTGCGCCTACGCCGCCTTCCACCTCACCGAGACCGGCGCCGCCGGCACCCTCGCCCTCGGCGGCCACCCCCCGGCCCTGATCCGCCGCACCGACGGCAGCGTCGAACAGCTCGGCGAACCGGGCACCGTGATCGGCGTCCTGCCCGCACCCGACGTCCACTTCACCGACGTCCCCTTCACCCTCGCACCCGGCGACCTGCTGCTCCTCTACACCGACGGCGCGATCGAGGCCCGCCCCCGGCCCGGCACCCACCCCGACCAGGCGGGCGCCATCTTCGGCGAGGCCGACCTCGCCCAGTCCCTGGCCGGCACCCGCCACCTGGACGCCGCCGCCACCATCGCCCACCTCACCGCCGTCCTGGAGAACCAGCACGGCGGCTGGTCCAGCGACGACACCGCCCTGCTCGCTCTGCGCATCGACCTCGACGGCCTGGCCCGGTGAACGCTCCGGCGGATTCGAACGGCACGACCTGCTGGTGGTCCACGCCCCCTTCCCCACCGCCTACGTCCTGACCCTGCGCGGCACCGTCGACGCGAACGCGGGCGAGGACCTCGAAGCCGACTTCGCCCGGGCCACCTCCTGTGGCCTGCGCCTGATCGTGGACCTCGGCTCCCTCGAACACGGCGACGAGACCCTGCTCGGCCTCCTCCTCGACGCCCGCCCCACCGGCGGCCTCGACCTCGTCGGCCCCCTCAGCCCCTCCCTCCAGCGCCGCCTGCACACCGCCGGCCTCGCCGACTGGTTCACCATCCAGCCCACCCTCACCGCCGCCCTCCACCACTGAACCCCGGGCCACCTGGTACGGACGGGTCCCCAGTGCGGCCGCGCCCGGGTCCGGCCGAGCTACCTCGGGGTGTGCGGACTGTCAGTCGGTCCGGTCGGGTCAGCGGTGGGTCACAGGGCCAGGAGGTCCCGGTTCAGGCCGTTGAGGGGGCCGCCGGTGTCGAACAGGGGCGCGCCCTCGGTGAGGGTGCCGGTGTCGACGGCTTGGAAGCCCGCGCTGTCGGCGAGGTCGGCGACCTTGCGCTTGGCGCCGGAGTGGTCTCCGGCGAGCAGGACGATCCGGCGGCCGCCGTCCACGGCGGGGTCCTCGGTCAGGGCCTGGGCCAGGTAGGTGTTGAAGCCCTTGACCACGAGGGCGCCGGGCAGGAGCCGGGCGACGGTCTCGGTGGGCGGCACTCCGTCGGTGTCGGCGACCTCCAGGCCGCCGGCGGCGTTCTGCCGCAGCGGGTTGAGCGGCACCAGGACGGTGCGGCCCTGCCAGGAGGGGATCGAGGCCGCGGCGCTCTCCTTCTGGTCCCACTGGACGGCCAGCACCACGACGTCGCCGAAGTCGGCGGCCTCCTGGGGTGTCCCGGCCGAGGCGTTCGCCCCCAGCTCGCCGACGAGCGGCGCCAGCGCCTGCGGCCCCTGGTTGCCCGACACCATCACCTGGTGGCCCGCCCGGGTGAAGACCTGGGCCAGAGCCGTGCCGAGACGACCGGCACCAATGATTCCCACGTTCATGGCCTCACGCTCACACACCCCGGCCGCACCCACACCCCGAGGCCCCGCTCCCTGTTCCACCCGGGTGCGCGGCCGTACCGCCGGGCTCAGCTCTACTGGTCAACGGTTCGGGCCCCGCAGCAGCCGTAGCCGCCTTGTCCTGGACCCGTCGATGATCACGCGAGGGCGGCGGCGCGGTTCTTCCAGCGGTCCTCGTCGCGGCGGTCGCGCAGGGCCGAGAAGGCCCAGGGGGCGAGCCGGGGGGCCGGTACGGCGGCGACCTGCTCGGCGCGGTGGAGCAGCCCGCGGGTGCACCGCTCAGCGGTCCAAACGGTGACCTGGGCGTGCGGGCCGACGGGGTTGACGCCGATCTCGCCCTTGGGCCCGCAGGCCGCGTTGTAGGGGAGGGCGGTGCGCCGGCCGTTCCAGTGGGTCCACGCCTCGGCGGCCTTCTCCTGTTCGAAGAGCTGGTAGAGCTGCGGGTAGCGGTCCAGGAGGCGGACCTCGCGGAAGAGGAGCTGGCCGAGCAGCGGGGCGGCCGCGGTGCGCAGGTCGTCGGTGCCCGCGCCGGTGAAGGCGAAGGTGGTGGCGTCGGCGGCCGGGGTGAGGGCGGTGGCGGTGAAGCGGTGGGCGAGGCGGTCGCGGACGAAGGCGGCGGCGCTCTGGGACAGGCCGGGTTCGATGCCGTCGATCAGGTCGAGGAGGCGTTGGTGGCCGGGGCGGAAGCGGCCGACGTCGAAGAGGGCGCCCATGGTGTCGACGGCGGTGAAGGCGAGCTGCTTGTAGAGGTGGTTGTTCATCTCGCCCAGTTCGGCGCAGTTCTTCGTCGCGGTGCTGGTGGAGTGGAGCATGAGGTACTCGGCGGCGGTCTCGAAGCAGAGGTGGCCGAGGTAGGGCATGACCGTGACGGCGGCGGCCAGTTGGTCGAGGAACGGCCCGGCGTCGGGGCGGGTGCGGCCGGTGGCGGCGGCGGCGAGCATCAGGTCCAGTAGGGGTGCGGCGGCGCGCACCCGGTCGGTGACGGACCGGGTGACCTGGTGGGCCTCGGCGCGGGTGAGGGCGTGGCGGTGGCGGTCGAAGGCGCGCAGGTGGCCGCTGGTGCGGATGGCGTCCAGGGAGCGGGTGAGGTGCAGCAGGTGCACGGGTCGGCCGGTGGCCAGGGCGGTGAGCATGGCGTTGCCGTCGGGCCGCAGCAGGTGCAGGTCGGGCCACCAGCGGGTGGCGGGCAGGCGGTAGCGGTCGAGGGCGTCGGCGGCCTTGAGCAGGTCGACGGCCGTGCGGTGCTGTTGGTAGGCGGCGCGTTGCTCGGGGGTGGAGGCGTGGTGGGGGACGTCGTGGAGGGCGACGGCGGTGACCGCCTCGGGGCTGGGTGCGTGGCCGAACGCGGCGCTGAGGTCGGTGGGGTACCGGGTGAGCCAGTGGGCGGCGCGGGCGCCGTGGCCGGCATCGGTGCGGTCGTTGCGGCGGCGGCAGTCGTGGCAGGACGCCGGGGCGGCGAGCGCGAACGCCCGGTCGGGGCCGAGAAGTTGGACGAGGACGGCGACGCGGGCGCCGTGCAGCACGCCGTGCAGGGACGTCGCGCTCTCCGGCCGGGCGAACCAGGTCGGATCCGGTACCAGCGGGGTCGCGGGGTGTGGCAGTCTGGGCCGCGCACCCGGACCGCCCGGCCGCCGGCCGGCGATCCGCGCGAGCGTCGGCCGGTCCATCGTCCGGTGGTCGGGCAGGCGGCCCGCGGCCGCCGGCTCGTGCAGCGGCGGCCGGTCGTCGCCGGAGGGTGTGGTCGGAGAGTTCATCGAGTCCTCGAAGGGTCGGGTCGGACATGGGCGTCACGTTGGGCGTGGTGGTGCTGACGATGGGGAACCGGCCCGCCGAGCTGGTGGCGCTGCTGGAGTCGGTGCGGGCGCAGGAGGGTTCCGAGTCCGGGGTGCGCACGGTGGTGCTCGGGCAGGGCGCCGAGCTGCCCGAACTCCCTGAGTGGGTGGACGCGGTGGAGCTGCCGGAGAACCTGGGCATCCCGGGCGGGCGCAACGCCGGCGTGGAGCGGCTGCGCGAACTCGGCGGCATGGACGTGCTGGTGGTGCTGGACGACGACGGGCTGCTGCCCAGGACGGATACCTTCCGGCTGGTCCGGGAGGCGTTCGAGCAGGACCCGCGGCTGGGCATCGTCTCGTTCCGGATCGCGGACGAGACCGGGTTCACCCAGCGCCGCCACGTCCCCCGCCTGGGCACGTCCGACCCGATGCAGTCCGGGCCGGTGACCACGTTCCTCGGCGGCGGCCACGCCATCCGGATGGCCGTGGTCGACCAGGTCGGGCTGTTCCCGGCGGAGTTCTTCTACGCGCACGAGGAGACCGACTTCGCCTGGCGGGCGCTGGACGCCGGATGGCGCATCGACTACCGCGCCGACCTGGTGCTCCAGCACCCGCGCACCGACCCGGCCCGGCACGCCTCCTACTACCGGATGACCGCCCGCAACCGGGTCTGGCTGGCCAAGCGCCACCTCCCGGCACCGCTGGTGCCGGTCTACCTCGCTTCCTGGATCGGCTACACCCTGCTGCGCCGCCCGCCGGTGGACGGCCTGAAGGCGTGGTGGGGCGGCTTCTTCGAGGGGGTGCGGGTGGCCTGCCCGCCGCGCCGGCCGATGCGGTGGAGCACGGTGCGGCGGATGGCGCAGCTGGGCCGACCGCCGATCTTCTGACGGCCGGGCCCGGCCGGTGCCGGGCGCGGACCGGAACAGCAGGGGGAACGCGTCAGCTCCTCCGGTCGCCCGTATGCTCCGATCCGCCCCGTCCGTACGAGAGGAAGGATCACCCCGTGGAGTTCGTCACCCCTGGGCCCACGAGCAAGGGCCCCCGGGACCGTTTCAACGGTGATGTCTGGTTCGACGCCATCCGGGTCGGCCGGGAGCCGTCCCGGCTGTGCGCCAGCATGGTCCGTTTCGCCCCCGGTGCGCGCACCGCCTGGCACCACCACGCCGTTGGGCAGACCCTCCACGTCGTCGCCGGCGTCGCCCTGATCGGCACGCGTGACGGCACCGTCTTCGAAGCCCACCCCGGGGAGACCGTCACCTGCCCGCCCGGCGAGGAGCACTGGCACGGCGCCGCTCCCGACCGCTTCATGCAGCACCTCGCCCTGTGGGACGCCACCGCCCCCGACGACGACCGACCCGAGATCACCTGGCTCGAACACGTCACTGACGAGCAGTACGGCGCCGAACGCACCCGCAGCCGCTGATCACGGGGCCCGCGCCGTCGCTCCGGCCGTCACCGCGCTGCGCCGGAAGCCGGTTGACGGGGCATCAGTCCACGGCGGTGGCGGGCCGGGGCGGTGGCGGGGGCGGATCGGCCGGACACAACTTTTTCACGACGGCTTCGTGTGCGGGCGCTAGGCTGGCGGGTCGAAACGTTATCTCAGTGCGATGCGATCCGGGGGGCGCTGAACCGTGATCAAGAACGACTCAGCTCTACGGCAGGTGGCACGCGTCATGACGACGGTGGCCGAGCCGCCGGTGGCGGCCCCGCGGGCCGATGACGACTGGGTGGTCGACGTCGAGCAGTTCGAGCCGAGAACGAGCGTACTGCTGGCGGATCACGACCCGATCTCGCGCCGGGTGCTCGGGACGGTGTTGCGGGACGCCGCGCAACTGGACTACCTGCGGTGCGTGGACAGCCACCGGCCGATCCACGAGTGGTCCCGGCTGGCGCTGGCCGACGTGGTGGTGCTGGTGGTCGGCCCGCAGGACGAACCCTGGTCGGTGGTGCGGCAGTTGGTCGGGTGTCAGGTCAAGGTGCTGCTGATCGGCACGGACTGGAGCCGGTGGCGGGTGGACGCGGCGTTCGCCGCCGGGGCCACCGGGTGCCTGGTCAAGGACACCGAGATCGCCCGGCTGGCCAGCGCGACCCGGGCGGTGGCGTCCGGGCACGTGGTGCTCTCCCCGCAGGTGCTCGCGCAGGTGCTGGAGACCCGGCGGCTGTCCTCGGTCGGGTCGCCGTCCGGCCCGGCGCCGGGGGAGCCGCGACCGCCCGGGACGGAGAACCCGGACCGGCTGCTGCGCTGCCTCACCAAGCGCGAGCGCGAGGTGCTGGAGCTGCTGGCCGACGGCCGGTCCACGGCGGAGGCGGCCGGGGTGCTGAAGCTCTCCGCGGCCACCGTGAAGAGCCATGTCTCGCACGCGCTGGCGAAGTTGGGGGTGCGCAACCGGCTGGAGGCGGTGCTGCTGATGCAGCGCGGCCGGGCGGCCCGGCAGGCACGGTTGCAGGCCCCGCCGGACCGGGCGCAGGGTGCCTGACGGCGTTCCTGCGCGCGGTCCGGACGGGGCCGCCCGGGACGAGGCCGGGGAGACTGTCCCGGGGTTTCGGGGCCGTGTCGGGCACGGCGGGTGAGGAGGGCAGGGAGGGCAGGGAGGGTACGGCGAGTACGGCGGGGACGGGCGGCCAGGGCGCGGCGTACGGCGGGCGTCCGGCCGACTGGGTGCCGCGCGGTCCGCGCCGCGCCGCGGTCTCAGGCCGTGGCGAGCGGGCGGCCGACCGACTTGCCGGGGGCCAGCGGCGCCGCCAGCAGCGAGGCGACCGCGACGGCGATCCAGACCACCGTCCAGGAGGACACCCCGAGCAGCAGCGGGATGAGCATCGGGGTGACGAAGGCGCCGGTGAACGCGGTGGTGTTCTCCAGGCCCAGCGCGGTGCCCGCGCGTTCGGCCCCGGCCATGGCGGCGATCTCGGTGTAGGCGACGCCGTGCCAGGCGTTGGCGACCATGCCGCCGATGGCGAGGGCGGCGGCGGTCCAGAAGGTCGGGGCGTGGGCGAGGACGGCCGCACCGGCCATCAGGACGCCGGCGATCACGCCGACCGCCCGGACGTAGCTGCGCCGGTTCTTGTTCCGGTCGGTGTAGCGGCCGCTCCAGACCCGGATGGCCGCGCCGCCGATCTGCGCGGTCAGGATGGTCGCGCTGGCGGCGAACAGGCCCGCGTGCTTGGCGTCGTGCAGGAAGACGCCCGCGAAGGAGAGCACGGCGATCTGCGGCATCGTCAGCAGCGCGCTGGCCAGGGCGAGCCGCCAGCAGTCCCAGCGGACCAGCGGCGAGCGGGTGTCCTGCGGGGCGGCGGCCCGGGCTGCGGCGCCCCCGGCGGCCGGGAGGTCCTCGGGGGAGTGCAGCCAGCGCCAGGTGGCGGCGGCGGTGACGAAGCAGAACAGCGCGAGCACGCCGTAGACCGGACGGAAGCCGTAGGAGGAGGCGAGCCAGGGCAGCAGCGCGGCGCCGATCGCGCCGCCGGCCGGGATCGCGGTCTGCCGGATGCTCATCGCGAAGCCGCGTTCGCCGTCGCGGAACCAGATCATCACGGCGCGGCCGGAGGAGCCGTTGACGCTGCCGCCGAGCAGGCCGACCAGCAGCAGGCCGGCCGCGAGCAGCCCGATGGCCGGGACCGAGCCGCCGCCGGGCACCACGAAGACCGCCATCAGGGCCAGCACGGCACCGGTGGAGAGCAGGCCGGTCAGCAGGATCTTCCGGTCGCCGAACCGGTCGGTCAGCAGGCCCCAGAAGATCTCGGAGACCGCGACGCCGAGCAGGGTGGCGCCGAGGACGAAGCCGAGCTGGCCGGTGGTCAGGTGGTAGTCCGCCCGCATGGTGGTGCCGGTGACCGGGATGCCCGCGAAGCTGGCGGAGAAGCTGGCCTGGGCGGCGACGCCGAGGCCGAGCACGGTCCAGCGGTGCTTGGGGCCGAAGCGGGACGGCGGTGCGGCGCCGGATTCCCCTCGGTCGGTAGCCGTAGGGACGACGGTCACAGGAACTCCTCGGAACTCGGATGTCGGGGGTGGCCGGCGGCCCGCCGAGGCTGCGTCGGGGGCGGGCCGCCGGCCGGTGGTGGTGCCGTCAGACCGGCTGGACGGGCTGCTCCCACACCACCAGGGCGATGCAGCCGTTGGCGCTGCGCGGGGCGTGGACGCTGTCCGGCTTCATCACCAGCAGGCTGTTCGCCGGGTAGACGCCCTCGTCGGTCTCCAGCTGGCCGCTGCAGATGTAGATCAGCTCGTAGCCCGGGTGGCGGTGCGGCTTGGCCGCGGCGCCCGGCAGGTAGCGGACGATCGCGGCGGCCGGGCCGGCCGGGCCGGTCTGCTCGGTGGTGTAGAGGCGGTGGATCTCGGCGCCCACCCGGCCGTCGGTGAGCAGCGGCTCGAACTCCAGCTCCTGGAAGTCGAACCTGCCGCCGGCCAGCTCGGTGAACAGCACCGGCAGGCACTCGGCCAGCCCGTTCTCGGCCACGGCGCTGTCGGCGAGGGCGTTGTCGGTCATCTGCGCGGTCTCCTGGTGAAGTCGTTGGCTGCGGGAAAGAACTGACTGCCCGTCAGGCGCGATCGGACGGGATCGGGCAGGCTCGGGCGCGATCGGACGGGACCGGGCGCGATCGGGCAGGCTCGGACGGGATCGGGCAAGCCCCGGCGCGATCGGACGGGATCGGGCGCGGTCAGGCGCCGTCGCCGACCCGGCCGGGCACGCCGTCGATCCAGCGGTCGGTGTGCCGGTCGGCGGCGGCCTGGTCGCGGAAGGCGTAGGACTTGAGCAGCCAGCGGCGGCGGGCGGCCTCGGGGTCGTTGATCTCCATCTTGTCCCGGCTGTGCAGGCCGTCCTGGTTGGCGAAGGTGAACAGGTCGCCGGTGAGGATGCGGTGCCGGGTCTTGTCCGCGCGGACCAGCGCGTTCTTCAGGGCCAGCAGGGCCACGATGGCCTGCGGCGGGGCGTCGGGGGTGACGGTCGTGGTGGTGTCGAGGTAGCGGAAGCTGTGCTCGTTCTCCAGGACCGCGTGCACGTCCGAGACGGACAGGGCGCCGTTGTTGTCGCGGGAGAGCACGTCGTACGGGGTGATGAAGTACGGCTGCCGCAGCACGTCCTGCTGCTCCGGGGTGAGGTTCGCCAGCAGCTTCCGGCCGTCGACGAAGCCGGTGTAGATGTAGTCGCGGTCGGGGCAGCGCATGCCGAGCAGGGAGATGTAGTCGGCGCGGACCGGGTGCGCGGTGCGGTCGTTGTGGAAGACCAGCTCGCTGTCGCTGAAGCCGGTCTGCAGGCCGCTGTAGCGGTTGATGGCGATCACGTCGACGAAGAAGTCGCCGTTGAAGCGGGTGCCGTAGGAGAGCAGCGGCGTGCGCACCAGGTGGCCGAACAGCGCCAGGAACGCCTCGGAGACGAAGGTGGTCTTCTTCGCGTGCTTGTCCGCGATCGGGTCGTCCAGGTCGAGCTCGGGTATCTCCCGGTCGAGCGGGCAGTTGCGCAGGACGTGGGCGACCGCGGTGCCGGATTCCCGGTCGAGCCGGATGCGCTCGCAGACCTCGGTGAAGAAGGCCGGCACCTCGCCGCGGTCGATCAGGTCGTGCACGGCGGCGGAGAAGGCGAGATAGTCGCGGTACGGCTGCTTGTCGACGGTGGCCAGGACCGCGAACAGCTCCTCGCGTTCGGCGTCGGTCATCGTGTACAGCGGTTGCATTGCGGTCTCTCCCTCTGGACGAATCTTTTTGGGCGCGTGGGACCGTGCGCGCTGCCAGTCTCGCCCGGGCCCGCGCGCGGGGAATCGGCCGGACGGCGGAGTCCGCCGAACTCGCCTCCGCCATCGCGGTGGTCGGAACTCCACTTAAGTTGAGTCGGCGCGCATTCCACCCCGAAAGGGGTGGTGCAAAGGCGCATTTCGACTCTTACCCCGGGCGATACCCGGGGGGTACGGTGACGGGTGTCCCGGGCACCCGCGGCTGGACCCAGCGGAAAACTGTGGTGCTCAAGGGGATTCGGATACTGTCGGTGCGCCGAAGGGCGGGCCGAGAAACGCCGGTCGCCAGGGACATCGTCACCCCTGGCCCGGTCCCGGCGCGCACATCCCGTGCGCCGCGCAGGCGCAGGGGATACCCCTCCCTGCCGGCGGCAGGGAACTCCCGACACCGGCCGATCCCGTTGTCGGACAGACGAAGGAGCACACGTGGTAGCACAGGGCAAGACGGGCAGGTCCCGGCCCGCTCGGGGGAAGGCGGCCGACAGCAGGGCCCGCGACCCCGAGATGGTTCAACTCCTCACCCCCGAGGGCGAACGGGTCGAGGACCCCCGGTACTCGGTGGACCTGTCGGCGGAGGAACTGCGCGGACTGTACCGGGACATGACGATGACCCGGCGGTTCGACACCGAAGCGGTCACCTTGCAGCGCCAGGGCGAACTGGGCCTGTGGGCCCCGATGCTCGGCCAGGAGGCCGCCCAGATCGGCTCGGGCCGGGCGACCCGGCCGGACGACTACGTCTTCCCCTGCTACCGCGAGCACGGCGTGGCCTGGACCCGCGGCGTCGACCCGCTGAACCTGCTCGGCATGTTCCGCGGCGTGAACCACGGCGGCTGGGACCCGAACGAGAACAACTTCCACCTCTACACCATCGTGATCGGCCCCCCGCTGCTGCACGCCACCGGCTACGCGATGGGCATCGCGAAGGAGGGCGCGGATGCCGCGGTGCTCTCCTACTTCGGCGACGGCGCCTCCAGCCAGGGCGACGTGGCCGAGGCCTTCACCTTCGCCTCGGTCTACAACGCCCCGATCGTGTTCTTCTGCCAGAACAACCAGTGGGCGATCTCCACCCCCACCGAGAAGCAGACCCGCACGCCGATCTACCGGCGCGCCGCGGGCTGGGACTTCGAGGGCGTCCGGGTGGACGGCAACGACGTGCTGGCCTGCCTCGCAGTCACCCGGGCCGCGCTGGAGCGGGCCCGCTCCGGCCAGGGCCCGATGCTGATCGAGGCGTTCACCTTCCGGATGGGGCCGCACGCCACCTCCGACGACCCCACCCGCTACCGGGAGAGCTCGCTGCGGCAGGAGTGGGAGGCCAAGGACCCGATCCGCCGCCTGCGCACCTACCTCACCCAGAGCGGCCAGGCCGACGAGGAGTACTTCGCGCAGGTCGACCGGGAGGCCGAGGAGCTGGCCGCGCGGGTCCGCGAGGGCGTCCGCAGCATGCCCGACCCGGACGCCGACGCGATCTTCGCGCACGTCTACGCCGGACCGCACGCCCTCGTCGACGAGGAGCGGACCGAATTCGCCGCGTACCAGGCCGCGTTCGAGGAGGGGAACTGAGGTGACCACCACCACCCTGTCACTGGCCAAGGCCCTCAACGAGGCGCTGCGCACGTCGCTGGAGGACGACCCCAAGGTCCTCATCCAGGGCGAGGACGTCGGCCGGCTCGGCGGCGTCTTCCGGATCACCGACGGCCTGCAGAAGGACTTCGGCGAGGACCGGGTCACCGACTCGCCGCTCGCCGAGTCCGGCATCGTCGGCACCTCGATCGGCCTGGCCCTGCGCGGGTTCCGCCCGGTCGTCGAGATCCAGTTCGACGGCTTCGTCTTCCCGGCGTTCAACCAGATCGTCACCCAGCTCGCCAAGATGCACGCCCGCTCGCTGGGCAAGGTGAAGCTGCCGGTGGTGGTGCGGATGCCCTACGGCGGCGGCATCGGCGCGATCGAGCACCACAGCGAGTCCCCCGAGGCGTACTTCATGCACACCGCGGGCCTCAAGGTGGTCTCGCCGTCCAACGCCTCGGACGGGTACTGGATGCTCCGCCAGGCGATCGAGAGCGACGACCCGGTCATCTTCCTGGAGCCGAAGCGGCGCTACTGGGACAAGTCCGAGGTGGACCTCTCGGCGCCCGCGCTGCCGCTGCACCGGGCGCACGTGGTCCGGGAGGGCGGCGACCTGACCGTCGTCGCCTACGGCCCGATGGTCAAGCTCGCGCTGGAGGCCGCCGAGGTCGCCGCCGAGGAGGGCCGCTCCCTCGAGGTGGTGGACCTGCGCTCGCTCTCGCCGATCGACTTCGACACCGTGCAGGCCTCGGTGGAGAAGACCGGCCGGCTGATCGTGGTGCACGAGGCGCCGGTCTTCACCGGCCCCGGGGCGGAGGTCGCGGCGCGCATCCAGGAGCGCTGCTTCTACTCCCTGGAGTCGCCCATCCTGCGGGTCGGCGGCTACCACGCGCCCTACCCGCCGGCCCGGGTGGAGGAGGAGTACCTCCCCAACATCGACCGGGTGCTGCTGGCCGTCGACCGCTCGCTCTCCTACTGAGGGGGCGGCCCGATGACGAAGACCACCCAGCGCTTCCGCGAGTTCGCGATGCCCGACGTCGGCGAGGGCCTCGCCGAGGCGGAGATCCTCAAGTGGTACGTCCGGGTCGGTGACGCCGTGGTCGACGGCCAGCCGGTCTGCGAGGTGGAGACCGCCAAGGCGGCGGTCGAACTGCCCATCCCCTTCACCGGCGTGGTCAGCGAGCTGCGCCACCCGGAGGGCAGCACGGTCGACGTCGGCGCGGTGATCATCCTGGTGGACACCGCGCCCGCGGCGACCGCCCCGGGCGCCGACGCTCCGGCCGCCGACGCCCCGGCCCCGGCCCGGCAGCCGGTCCTGGTCGGCTACGGGGTCGCGCCCTCGGGGACCGCCCGGCGGCGCCCGCAGGCCGAACGCCCGCAGGACGGGCGGCGCCCGGCGGGCGGGGCCCCGGCGGGCACCGCGCGTCCGGAGCGGCCCCGGGCCAAGCCCCCGGTCCGCAAGCTCGCCAAGGACCTCGGGATCGACCTGCGGACGGTGCCCCCGACCGGCGTCCACGGGACGGTCAGCCGGGAGGACGTGCGGGCGGCGGCCGAGGCCGCCGTCACCGCCGCCGCCACGGCCGTCACCACCGCCGTCGAGGCGGCTCCGGCCGCTCCGGCGGCCCGGGCCCAGGCCGTCCCGGTGGCGCCCGGCGACCGCCGGGTGCCGGTGACGGGTGCCCGCCTGGCCGCGGCGCGGGCGGCGGTCGCCAGCGCCTTCACGGCCCCGCACGTCACCGAGTTCGCCACGGTCGACGTGACCCGGACGGTGAAGCTGGCCGACCGGATGCGGCGGGACCCGGAGCTGGCCGGGCTGCGGGTGACGCCGCTGCTGCTGGTGGTGCGGGCGCTGCTGACCGCGGTGCGCCGCCACCCGGAGATCAACGCCGCCTGGGACGAGGAGCGCCAGGAGATCGTCCACCGGCGGGCGGTCAACCTGGGCCTCGTGCTCGGCTCGCCGGACGGCCAGGTGGTCCCGAACGTCAAGGACGCCCAGGCCAGGACGCTGCCCGAGCTGGCGGGGGCGCTGGAGGAGCTGGCCGAGGCGGCCCGCGAGGGCCGCACCGATCCGGCGGACCTGCTCGGCGGCACCGTCACGGTCTCCGACCTCGGGGCCTTCGGCGTCGACACCGGCACCCCGATCCTGAGCCCCGGGGAGTCGGCCGTCCTGGCGGTCGGCGCGATCCGGCTCCGGCCCCGGGTGCACAAGGGCGCGGTGGTGCCCCGGCAGGTCGTCACGCTGGCGCTCTCCTTCGACCACCGGCTGGTCGACGGCGAGCTGGGTTCCAGGGTGCTGGCGGACGTGGCCGCCGTCCTGGAGCACCCGAAGCGCCTGATCACCTGGGGCTGAGCCGCCCCGCGCCCGCGGGCCCCGTTCCGGACGCCGGAGCGGGGCCCGTCGGGCGGGTTCACGGGACGCGCACCACGCCCATCGGGCGGGCGGTGTTCTGCGGCCCGACGCCGACGGTGCCCGGGGGCAGCGTCCAGTCGCGGTTGCCGGCCAGTGCCCGGGCGGTCGAGACGAAGGCGGACACCGCCTGGAAGTTGCGCACCAGCGGGCTGATCCCGATCGCGAGCTTGCGCCGGACGGCCGGGGCCAGCGGCACCGCGCGCAGGGCCGGGGACATCGGGAGCATGGCGAGCGAGGGCAGCACCGTCACCCCGTGGCCCTCGGCCACCATCGCCAGCAGGGTGTTCAGGTTCTGGACCCGGTAGGAGACGTTCGGCTCCAGGCCCACCGCGCGGAACAGCGAGCGGACCAGCCCCTCGGTGTCGCCGTGCGGCATCAGCAGGGGTTCGTCGGCCAGTTGCAGGATGCGCACGCCCGCCGCGGACCTGAGCCGGTGCCGGGCCGGCAGCACCGCGTACAGCTGGTCCTCCAGCAGCGGGTGGGTCTTGAGGTCCCGCTTGGGGAGGGTCACGATGCCCACGTCGACGGCGTACCCGCGCAGCCACTCGGAGATCCGGAGGTCGGGCCCCTCCTTCAGCTCGATTTCGAGCTCCGGGTAGCGGCCGCGGAATTCCGTCATCAGGGCCGGGAGCAGGCGGCAGGCGAAACTCTGGCTGGTTCCTATCCGTATGCGGCCGGAAGGCTCCCTGGCCGCGCTCCCGGCCACGTTGCGCATCTGCTCGGAATGGAGCATGACGGCCCGGGCGTGGGTGAGCACCCGGTGTCCGGAATCGGTCAGTTCGATGCCTTTGCGGTCGCGGTGCATGAGACCGACGCCGAGTTCCGACTCCAGGCCGGCAATCGCGTGGCTGACCGCGGACTGGCTGACTCCCAGCGCTCTCGCGGCACCGGTGAAACTCCCGGTGTCCACGACTGCCACAAAGGCGGCGCACTGGGACAGTTTCACGTCCGGGCCCCCGTTCCCGTGTCAGCAGCAGGGCGGTGCTGCCAGGTTGTTCGACCCTAGCATGTTCGAAAATGGAAACAACTGTCGATCTGTTGGCGTGTGTATTTTGTGAATTCCCACGGGAAATGATCGGCTATGGCGCTTTCGCGCACTTCAGCAACGTCAGCACGTGGTCGGCAGGGCCGGCCGCCGGTTCTTCTCGTACGCCTCGATCTCGTTCTCGTCACGCAGCGTCGCGTCGATCGGGTCCAGGCCGGCCAGCAGCCGGTCCCGGGCCTCCGTGTCCAGTTCGAACGGGTGGACCCGGTCGCCGCAGCGCAGTTCCAGCGCCTCCAGGTCGACGACGAGCGGGACCGCCGGGTCGGCCTCGACCGCCTCCCACAGCCCGGTGACGACGGCGCTCGGCAGGACGATCGTCAGCAGGCCGTTCATCAGCGAGTTCCCGCGGAAGATGTCGCCGTAGCGGGGGGCGACCACGACCCGGAAGCCGTAGTCCTGGAGCGCCCAGACCGCGTACTCGCGGGACGAGCCGGTGCCGAAGTCGTTGCCCGCGAGCAGGATGGTGGCGCCCCGGTGCTCGGGCCGGTTGAGCACGAAGCCGGGGTCGTCGCGCCAGTCGGCGAACAGGGCGTCGGCGTGGCCGTCACGGTCCGTGCTGGCGCAGAACCGGACCGGGATGATCTGGTCGGTGTCGACGTCGCTGCGGCGCAGCGGCACCGCGGTGCCGCGGTGGACGGTGAACTTCTCCATGACGGGTCCTCAGAGGTCGGCGGGGGAGGCGAGCCGGCCGGCCACGGCGGTGGCGGCGGCGACCGGCGGCGAGACGATGTGGGTGCGCGAGCCCTTGCCCTGCCGGCCCTCGAAGTTGCGGTTGTTGGTGGAGGCGGCGCGCTGCCCGGGCAGCAGCCGGTCCTCGTTGAGCGCGGCGCACATCGAACAGCCCGCGCCGGCCCGGAAGTCGGCGCCCGCCTCGGCGAACACCCGGTCCAGGCCCTCCTCGACGGCCTGCCGGCGGACCTGCGCCGAGCCGGGGACGATCATCAGGTGCAGGCCGTCGGCGACCTTGCGGCCGGCCAGCACCCCGGCGGCGGCCCGCAGGTCCTCGATCCGGCTGTTGGTGCAGGAGCCGATGAAGACGGTGTCGACGGGGACGTCGCGCATCGCGGTGCCGGGCGCCAGGTCCATGTACGCCAGGGCCCGTTCGGCCGCCGCGCGCTCCTCCGCGGTGGCGAAGCCGGCCGGGTCGGGCACCGCGCCGTCCAGCGGGACGCTCTGGGCCGGGTTGGTGCCCCAGGACACGTACGGGCTCAGGGTGGTGGCGTCGATCACCACCTCCCGGTCGAAGACCGCGTCCGGGTCGGTGCGCAGCGACATCCAGTGCGCGACCTCGGCGTCCCACTCCGCGCCCTGCGGCAGGCCGGGGCGCTGCCGCAGGTAGGCCAGGGTGGTCTCGTCGGGGGCGATCAGCCCGGCCCGGGAGCCGGCCTCGACGGACATGTTGCACAGGGTCATCCGGGCCTCCATCGAGAGCGCGGTGATCGCCTCGCCGCGGTACTCGATGATGTGGCCCTGGCCGCCCGCGGTGCCGATCTCGGCGATCAGCGCGAGCACCAGGTCCTTCGCGGTGACCCCGGCGGGCAGGGTGCCGGTGACGGTCACCGACATGTCCTTCATCGGCCGCATCGGCAGGGTCTGGGTGGCCAGCACGTGCTCCACCTGGCTGGCCCCGATGCCGAAGGCCAGCGCGCCGAAGGCGCCGAGCGTGGTGGTGTGCGAGTCGCAGCAGACGATCGTCATCCCGGGCCGGACCAGGCCGAGTTCGGGCGCGATGACGTGCACGATGCCCTGCTGCGGGTCGCCCAGCCGGTGCAGCGGGATGCCGAACTCGGCGCAGTTGGCGCGCATCAGCTCGCTCTGCCGGCGCCCGTTCGGGTCGGTGATCAGGCGGTCCAGGGCGAGCGTCGGGGTGTTGTGGTCCTCGGTGCCCAGGTTGAGGTCGGGCCGGCGGACCTTGCGGCCGGCCGCCCGCAGCCGGTCGAAGGCCTGCGGGGTGTTCACCTCGTGCAGCAGCTGGAGGTCGATGTAGAGGAGGTCGTCGCCGGCCGGCTGGCGCCGGACGACGTGCTGCTGCCAGGTCTTCTGCGCGAGGGTCGTGCCCATGCTGCTGGTGTGCTCCCGGTCGTCGGTCATGGTGGTCAGCGGCTTCCGGCGCCGGCGGGGACGGCGGACTCCCGTACGGAAGTGTCCCCGGCGGGAGCCGGTTCGGCGGCCGGTTCGGCGGAAGGTCCGGCGGCGGAAGGTCCGGCGGCCGGTTCGGTGACGGCCTGTTCGGCGGCAGGTTCGGCGGCCTGCTCGGTGACGGGCCGCAGCGCGTCGCCCGCGATGGCGTCGGCGTCCTGGACGAAGTCGGTCCAGAAGCCGGGGCGGCTGCTGCCGCCCTGCATGAACCAGCGGGTGTGCTCGGTCGGGATGCCGAGCACGTACAGGCCCGGGTCGGGGCGGCCGTCGCGCCCGACCGGGTGGAACGGGCTGCGGGTGACGGCCACGCCGCCGGTGTCGAAGACCTCGTCGTCCAGGTCGTTCAGGTAGCTGGTGAGGGTGCCGCGCTCGACCAGTCGCCTGGTCAGCTCGGCCGGGTCGGACCGCAGGTCGGGCACCGGGACCCGGGCGTCGATCACCGTGTCGACGGCGGTCTCGGAGCCGGGCACCTGGGGCGAGTGGACGGCGAAGCGGCCGGTGTCCGGGCGGGTCTCGAAGCGGGTGTCGGGCCCGGGGACGCGCAGCACGCCCGCCTCGACCAGCGCGACCACCTGGCGCAGCCGCCGCAGCGGGGGGCCGGCGGCGAGGAAGGAGACCCGGGGGACGAACCACTCCAGGAAGTCGGTGCGGTGCGAGCGCGGGGTGAGCCCGGAGAAGTCGACCAGGGCCCGGACGATGCTGCGGGTGTCGCGCAGCACGTCCAGGGCGGCCTTGACCGGGGAGCCGACGTTGCCCTGCTCGGCGTGGTCCAGGTCGCGTCCCACCGCGGCCAGCAGGTCGGCCTCGAACTCCCCGTCGTCGGCGTAGCTGCGCCGGTGGAACGGGCGGGCCACCTCGTCCAGGTCGATCGGCGGCAGTCCGGCGACCCCGTGCCGGGCGGCGATCGCCGCGACGTCGGGCACCCCGGCCTCGGCGGCCCGGAGCACGTCGGCCACGAAGGCGTCCTCGCCGCCGGCGCCGCGCCCGCGCAGCACGGTCGCGTACTGGACCAGGTGGACCTCGGCGAGCAGCCACGGCACCGCGTGGGCGGCGAAGTCGACGCGCTCCCCGGCGCAGGCGGCCCGGACCCGGTCCAGGGTGAACAGCCGGGTGGTGTAGCGGTGGTCGTGGTGCTTCTGGTTGCGGCCGCGGGCGAGCAGCGGCAGGCCGCTGCGGGAGCCGGCCACGATCAGCGGCTCCGCGCCGCTGGGCTCGTAGCGCAGGCCCGGCCCGTCGGTCTCCACGAAGGTGCCGCCGCGCCCCTCGGTGAGGGCCGCCATGACGTCGTAGAAGGACAGGCCCAGGCCGAGGACGCCGACCGGCGACCCGGCGGGGATCTCGTCGAGCGGCATGTCGGCGGCGGAGTCGCCGCGGATGTAGCGCAGCGCCGGGTGCTCGGCGGCGAAGTCGGCGAGCCGCTTCTGGAGCCCGGAGAGTTCGGGCCGGGTGTGGCCGGTGGTCAGGGCGACCCGGTCGGCGCGCAGCGCGGTGCCGTCCGCGAAGGTCAGCCGGTAGCCGTCGGCCAGCCGTTCCAGGTCGGTGACCTCGCCGCGCACCCGGTGCAGGGTGGCGTGCGGCGGCAGGTTCTCCTCGACCGTCCGCAGCACGAACTGCATGTACTCGCCGTGGAGCCGGCGCGGCGCGTAGCTGTTGGGGCCCGGGTGGTCCGGGCGGTGCTCGGCCCACCACTGGGCCAGCGACGGCCCGGCGCCGGGGCGGGCCGGTCCGTCGTCGGGCGGGCCGGAGAAGGAGGAGACCTCGTCGGCCACGGTGTTCATCAGGAACCAGTCGGGCTGGTCGGTCCGCCAGATCCGGCCGGTGCCCACCTCGACGGCGTCGATCAGGTGGATCTCCACCGGCCGGTGCGCGGGCCCCCCGGCCAGCCGGGCGGCCAGCCGCTCGACGATGCTGAGCCCCCGCGGGCCGCTCCCGATCAGTGCGATCCGGTGCGGGGCCGTTCCGGCGGAGTTGGTGGTGGCGCGGTCCTTCATGTCACCCCTGCAGCCTGTGGTGAAAAATTCACCAGAAATTGACCCGAGATATGGTGGGCGCCCGTCCGGCGGACCGGCTGGTCCGCGGGTTATTTATCGGCGACCGCAGTGCGCGATCAACGCTAACCGGCTCCGGCCGGGAAATGCAATGTCAATGGATTCATGCTTCGCATCGATTTTGCTCATGGATGGAGCACGGCCGTCCGCCGTGGCATACGTGCAGGTGGGATGGGTTGAAGGTGGCCCGTGGCGGGCGGTTCGGGCGGTCGGCGGGACGGGTTTGACACGGGGTTCACATAACAATCTTGACGATCTTGGAACGGTTGGTTCTAATGGCGGAGGTATTGACCCGGGTTTCGTTGGAGGGGTAATCGGTGGGCCGATCGGCGCTTCTTGTACTCGATCTGATAAATGAAATCGTGCATCCGCGGGGGAAATACGGCGCGGAGGGGTACCAGCAGCAGGTGGCCGACCGCCGGGTGCTGGAGAACGCGGCCCGCGCGATCGAGCGGGCCCGCGCGGCGGACGTCCCGGTGATCTACGTCGTGGTCGGCTTCACCGCCGGCTACCCCGAGTGGCCGCCCGGCTCGCCGATCTTCCGGGCCGCCAAGCCCGACGGCCGCCTGCTGCTCGGCGACTGGGCCACCCAGGTGCACGACGCGGTGAAGCCGGCCGAGGGCGAGCCGGTCATCGCCAAGCACCGGATCAGCCCGTTCCACGGCACCGGACTGGACCTCCTGCTGCGCACCCTCGGGGTGGACACCCTGCTGCTGACCGGCGTCTCCACCGACATGGTCATCCTGGCCACCGCCCGCGACGGCCACGACCGCGACTACCGGGTCAAGGTCCTGGAGGACGCCACCGCCGCCGACGGCCCCGAGATGCACCGGGCCGCGCTCACCGTGATCGCCCGCTGCGCCGAGATCACCACCGTCGACGAGGCGCTGGCCGACGAAGCGCTGTCCGACGGGGCACCGGCCGCCGGGGCACCGGCCGACGGGGCGCAGGCCGCCGGGGCGCCGGGGGCGAACCGATGAGGAGCGTGGCCCGCCGCTTCGGCCGGATCGAGAAGTCCGCGACCTTCGCCGTGCTGGAACTGGTGCAGTCGCTGCGCGCCCAGGGCGTCAAGGTGCTCGACCTGGGCGGCGGCGAACCCGACTTCGACACCCCCGCGCACATCACCGCCGAGGGCGCCGGCGCCCTGGCCGGCGGCTTCACCCACTACACGGCCAGCCGGGGCATCCCCGAACTGCTCGCCGCGATCTCCCGGAAGCTGGCCGAGGACAACGGCGTCAGCGTCGACCCGGCCACCGAGGTGATCGTCACCCCGTCGGCGAAGAACGCGCTGTTCACCGCCCTGACCACGCTGCTGGACCCGGGCGACGAACTGCTCGTCCCGACGCCGGGCTGGGTCAGCTACCACTCGATGGCGCACCTGATCGGCGCCGTCCCGGTGGACGTCCCGCTCGACGGCGACGACGGCTTCCGGATCACCCGCGAGCTGCTGGAGCGCCGGATCACCGACCGCACCAAGGTCATCCTGGTCAACACCCCCAACAACCCGACCGGCCGGGCGCTGGACGCCGCCGAGGCCGAGGCGGTCGCCGCCGTCGCGGACGAGCACGACCTGTTCGTGGTCTCCGACGAGATCTACGAGAAGATCGTCTACGGCGGGACCAAGCACGTCAGCCCGGCGAGCCTGCCCGCAGGTGCCGGGCGCACCCTGCTGGTCAACGGCTTCTCCAAGGCGTACGCGATGACCGGCTGGCGCCTGGGCTACGTCGCCGGACCGGCGCCGGTGATCTCCGAGATGCTCAAGGTGCAGCAGCACTCGGTGGGCTGCGCCGGCTCGTTCGTGCAGCGCGGCGGCCTGGCCGCGCTGACCGGTCCGCAGGACGCCGTCCAGGCGATGACGGACGAGTACGCGGCCCGGATGGAACTGATCGTCGCCGGGCTGGACTCGCTGCCCGGCGTCAGCTGTCCCCGGCCGGAGGGCGCCTTCTACGCCTTCCCCGACATCCGGGGCACCGGCTTCGCGAGCTCGGCCGAGTTCGCCACCTGGCTGCTGTCCGAGGCCGGCGTCGCGGTGATGCCCGGATCGGCCTTCGGCCCCGGCGGGGAGGGCCACATCCGGCTCTCCTTCGCCACCTCGCGCGAGGTCATCACCGAGGCGATCGACCGGATGGCCACCGCGCTGCACCAACGCCGTCGGTGACACCGCCGACCGGCCCGAACCGGTTCCGCAATTCCGAGACGTCACCCACTGCCGCGACGCAGTGCGGGAAACGGGGACAACCATGAACGAGAACGTGCGGCGGATCTCCTTCTTCGACACCACTCTGCGCGACGGCGAGCAGGCGCCCGCCAACGCGATGGGCCCCGAGGACAAGCTCGACCTCGCGCTGCGGATCGAGGCCCTCGGCGTCGACCGCATCGAGACCGGCTTCCCGGCCTCCTCGCCCAGCGACTTCGAGGCCACCCGGCTGATCTCCAAGCACCTGACCAGGGCGCGCTTCACCACCTTCTGCCGGGCCGTCGCCGGGGACGTCCTGGCCGCGGTCGAGGCCGGCGGCACCGCCAACCACCAGGTGCAGGTCGCCGCCACCGGCAGCGACCTGCACCTGAAGTACAAGCGGCGGATCACCCGGGAGCAGGCGATCGAGGAGGTGGTCGAGTCGGTGCGGCTGGCCCGCTCCTACGGCGTCGAGTCGGTCACCGTCGGCATCGAGGACGCCAGCCGCGGCGAGGACGACCTGCTGCGCCCGATGACCGAACGGGCGGTCGAGGCCGGGGCGACCGGTTTCGTGGTCGCGGACACCTCCGGCGCGATGACCCCGGACGGGTACGCGGCGCTGATCCGCCGGTTCCGGTCCTGGGTCCCGGCGGAGACCTGCATCGCCACCCACTGCCACGACGACTTCGGCCTGTCCACCGCCAACGCGCTGGCCGGCCTGCTGGCCGGCGCCGACGAGGTCCAGGCGACCCTGGGCGGCGTCGGCGAGCGGGCGGGCAACACCCCGCTGGAGGAGATCGCGGCGATCCTCGCCTACAAGGAGGACGAGACCGGCCTGCGCACCGACATCGACCTGGCCGCCATGTACGGGGCCTACACCGTCCTGCGCCGGGTCATCCGGCTGGAGGAGCCGCGCAACAAGGCGATCTTCGGCACCTACGCCTTCGGCACCGCGGCGGGCATCCACCAGCAGGGCGTGCTGCGCAACCCGGCCACCTACGAGTACGTCGAGCCGGCCCGTTTCGGCCGCACCCGCTCGGTGCTGATCGGCCGGCACTCCGGCCGGACGGTGCTCCGGCACCTGCTGGAGCAGCTGGGCCTGGAGCCCGACGACGCGCGGCTGGAGGAGCTCTACCGGGTGCACATCGCCGAGCGGACCGACGGGGACTGCGAGGACCTGGAGGTCATCAAGGAGCGCCTGCGCCAGGAGCTGCTGTCGCAGTAGCCGCCGCGTCGGCCGCCGCGCGGGCGGGCGCCCGGGGGCGCATACGGGTGCACAACGGTGCCGAACGGACATCCGGTTGGTAGCGTTCCGCCCGCGGCGGCGGCCTCCGGGGCCGCCGGGCCCCGAGCGGGAGGAGCGGCGCGGGTGGCGGCGGAGGAGACGGCACGGGAGACGGCGGCGGCGGTCCGGGGACCGGCGGCGGGCACGGCGAGGCTGTCCCGGCGGACGCTGACCATGCTGGTGGTCGGCTCGATGGTCGGCGCGGGCGTGTTCTCGCTGCCGGGGCGGTTCGCGCAGGAGACCGGCGTGCTGGGCGCGCTGGTCTCCTGGCTGATCGCCGGGACGGGCATGCTGATGCTGGCGCTGGTGTTCCAGGCGCTGGCGGTGCGGCGGCCGGAACTGGACGCGGGCGTGTACGCGTACGCGAAGGCGGGCTTCGGCGAGTACCTGGGCTTCTTCTCGGCGTTCGGCTACTGGGCCAGCGCCTGCGTCGGCAACGTGACGTACTGGGTGCTGATCATGTCGACGGTCGGGGCGCTCGTCCCGGCGCTCGGGGACGGCGACACCTGGCTCGCGCTGCTGCTCTCCTCGGCCGGGCTGTGGGGGTTCTTCCTGCTGGTGCGGCGCGGCGTGCGGGAGGCCGCGACGGTCAACCGGATCGTCACCGTGGCCAAGCTGGTGCCGATCCTGGTGTTCGTGGTGCTGGCGCTCGCCTGCTTCCGGGCGGACGTGTTCGCCGCCAACGTCCGGGGCGCCGCCGCCACGGGCTCGCTCTACGACCAGGTGCACGGGACGATGCTGGCCACCGTGTTCGTGTTCCTCGGGGTGGAGGGCGCCAGCGTCTACTCCCGGCACGCGGCGCGCCGTTCGGACGTCGGCCAGGCCACCGTGCTGGGCTTCCTGAGCGTCTTCGCGGTGTTCGCCTCGGTCACCGTGGTCTCCTACGGCCTGCTGCCGGCGGACCAGATCGCCGCGCTGCGGCAGCCCTCGATGGCGGGCGTGCTGGCGGCGGCGGTCGGCACCTGGGGCCAGGTGCTGGTCAGCATCGGCCTGGTGGTCTCGGTGCTGGGCGCGTACCTGGCGTGGACGCTGATGGCCGCCGAGGTGCTGTTCGTCGCGGCCGGGGACGGGGACATGCCGCGCTTCCTGGCCCGGACCGGCGCCCGGGACGTGCCGGTGCCCGCGCTGCTGCTGACCAGCGTGCTGTCGCAGCTGATGCTGGTGGTCACCGCCTTCTCCGACGACGCCTTCGACTTCGCGCTCGACCTGACCAGCACGCTCGGCCTGGTCCCGTACCTGCTGGCCGCCGGGTACGGGGTGCGGGTGGCCCGGCGGGACCGCGCGGGCCCGGCCGCGCTGCTGGTGGCCGGGCTGGCCACCGCGTACACCGCGTTCCTGGTCTACGCGGCGGGCTGGACGTACCTGCTGGTGTCGTCCGTCGTCTACGCGCCCGCCACCGTGCTGTTCGTGATGGCCCGCCGCGAGCAGGGCCGCCGGCTGTTCTCGCCGCGCGAGGCGGTGGTGCTGGCGGTGTCGGCGGCCGGGGCGGTGCTGGGCGTGGTGGCGCTGGCGGCGGGGTGGATCAGTCTGTGACCCCGCCGGGGCGGTGCGCGGGAGAAGTGTTCGGACGGACCGTGAAACACCCGGACCCGGTCGCGCATCTATAGGGGGGAGAGCCCGGAACGGCCGGGCCACGGGGGTGCGATGTGATACGCGGACAGGCCGAGGCCGCCGAACCGGCGGAGGACGGGTCCGAAGGCGCGGTGCCCCGGCAGCGGGAGGGCGGCCGGGCGGCCCGCCGACGGGCGGGCGCCTCCGCGGGGCCGGTGTCCGGCCCGGTGTCCGGCCCGGTTTCCGGTTCGGGTTCCGGCCCGGCGACGGGCGGGCGGGCGGCGCGCCGGGAGGCGGCCCGCCGCCCGGGACGGCGGGGACGCCGGCGGCTGCGGCGCTGGCAGAAGGCGCTGCTGTGGACGGCGGTCGGGGCGGTGGTGCTGACCGCCGGTGCGGGCGGCTACCTCTACTACCGGTTCAACGCCAACATCAAGCAGGCGCCGCTGTACGCGGGCGAGGAGGGCGACGCCGGGCACGAGGTGGCGGACGCCTTCGGTCGCACCCCCATCAACGTGCTGGTGATCGGCTCCGACTCGCGCGCCGACCCGGAGGACTGCACGATCGGCGGCGCCGACTGCGGCAGCGGCGCCAACGCCGACGTCAACCTGCTGCTGCACGTCTCGGCGGACCGCAGCAACGCGACCGTGATGAGCATCCCGCGCGACCTGCGGACCGACCTGCCGGGCTGCCGCGACGCGGCGGGCAAGACCGTGTTCAAGGCGCAGCGCGGGCTGATCAACGCCACTCTCCAGGGCGGCCCCGGCTGCACCGTGGCGGCCGTCCGCAAGCTCACCGACCTCCCGATCGACCACTTCGTGCAGGTCGACTTCAGCGGCGTGATCAAGATGTCGGACGCGGTGGGCGGCGTCCCGGTGTGCGTCAGCGACAACGTCTACGACCCGTACTCGCACCTCAAGCTGACCAAGGGCGAACACACCCTCCAGGGCATGGCGGCCCTCCAGTTCGTCCGGACCAGGCACGGCTTCGGCGACGGCACCGACACCGGCCGCTCCTCGGCCCAGCACCTCTTCCTCGGCTCGATGATCCGCCAGCTCAAGGGCGCCGGGACGCTCACCGACCCGGGCAAGCTGCTCTCGCTCGCCGACGCCGCCACCAAGGCGCTCACCGTCGACCCCGGCCTGGACGGCATCACCAAGCTGGTCGGTCTCGGCCAGGACATCAGCAAGGTGCCGTCCGAGCGGATCACCTTCACCACCATGCAGATCATCCACGACCCGGCGGACGACAACCGGCGGCTGATCGGCCCGGGCGCGACCGAGCTGTTCCGGGCGATCAAGGACGACCGGTCGCTCAGCGGCGGCCCGCAGCCCGGGGACGCCGCCTCGTCCGCCACCCCGTCCGTCCCGTCCGCCCCTGCCGCGTCGTCGGCGCCCCCGGCCGCGACCGGACCGGCCCGCGGCGGGATCACCGTCGTGGTGCGCAACGGCACCGGCGTCACGGGCCGGGCCGGAGCGCTCGTCGAGGCGCTGCGGCAGGCCGGTTTCGCCAAGGGCACCACCACCGGTCCGAAGGTCACCGCCGAACACAGCGCGGTGACGTACCCGGCGGGCAGGGAGGCCGAGGCCCAGCAGGTCGCCGCCGCCCTCGGCCTGCCCGCGAGCGCCGTCCGGGCCGGGGAGGGCAACTCGATCGAGCTGCTGATCGGCACCGACTGGCCCACCGGCACCGCCTACCCCGCCGAGACCGGCACCACCACCGCGCCCGCACCCCCCGCCGACCCGTCCGCCATCCTCAAGGGCGCCGACGCCAGCACCGCCGACGACACCAGCCGCTGCGCCCAGGTCGGCCACGAGGGCACCGTCGAACTCCCCGGCTACCGGGGCCAGATGACGCCGGTCCAGGCGTACGAGCGCAGCAAGGGGGTCCCCGACTCGGCACCCTGACGGACCGTCACATTCGGCTGCGGCGACCGGGCGGGCCTTCGGACGGAGGGCCGGGGCGGGGGGTTCTCACCGTCCGGCAGGAGGGGCCGTGCCGTCGGTGGGGGGCAGGTGGACCTCGCTCCACACGCTCTCCTGCACACCGCCGCCGCCGTCGCGCGAGGTGAGGGAGCGGCGGTGGCCCCAGCGGTCGCCCAGCGCGAGGGCCGCCAGCACCCCGTACTCGTCCGGCGCGGGGCCCTCCAGGTGCAGTTCGATCCGGTACCCGCCGGGGGTGGTGCTCAGCCGCGCCTTCCCGCCACCCGCCCGCGCCAGCCGCTCGGCGATCGTCCAGGCGCGCTGCTGCGACACCTTGGCGGCGGCCTCCCGGTCCGTCATGGGCGGGACGCGGTGGACGAGGGCGGGAGGGGGAGGGGCGCGGCGGACTCGGCCGGTTCCGAGGTCCGCTCGGGGTCGTCGGACCCCTCGCGCAGGGAACGCCGGAGGGTGGCGACTTCCTCCAACGACTGTCCGGTGTACAGCACTTGATTCCGTTCGGTGGGTGAGGAGAGAGGGGGTTCAGGCCGCGTCCGGCTCCTGCGCGGTGCCGCTGCCGATGCAGCGCGGGCACCCGCAGGCCGGCCAGGTCAGCGTGGAGCGCGGCGCGGGCAGCAGCGGTTCGTCGGACGTCCGGAACGAGACCTGCTCCCGGCTGCCGTCCGCCCGCACCGTGTAGACGCGGATCGTCATCCCCGGCTTCGGAGCGGGGCTGCCGTCGGACGGGCCCTCGGCTGCCGTCGATGGGATGAAGGGGTCTGGCTGACAAGTCGTCATGATCGTTGCTCCGTGGGGAGATTGCCGTCCGCTTCGGTCACTGTCTGTGCCTCAAGCGTTGCCGGGCGGCGCTACCCTCGACAAGGAGCACGGTGTTGCGGACCTGGGCAGGGGTCCGGCACGGAACAAGGAGGAGGCTGGACGGATGGCCTGGCAGGAACGGGACCTTCAGCCGGACCTTTCGCCCCGGCACTTCTACGGCGCCGAGATCCGCCGCCTCCGCAAGCTGCACGACAACATGTCGTTGGAGGCGCTGGGCAACATCCTCATGTTCTCCAAGGCGCACCTGTCGCGGATCGAGAGCGGCGCGTCCAAGCCGCCGGTCGGCCTGTCGGAGAAACTGGACATGGCCTTCGGGACGGACGGACTGTTCTGCCGCCTCTACGAGATGGCGAAACGGGAGCCGTTCCCCGACAAGTACAGCGCGTTCCACAAGCTGAACGAACGCGCGGTGGAACACGCCTCGTACTCGCTGTCGATCCCCGGTCTGCTCCAGATCGAGCCGGTGATCCGGGCCATCATGTACGCGGGTGGATCCAGCCCGTCGGACGCTGAGATCGAGAGCTGGCTAACCGCTCGACTCGGGCAGCAAGAACGACTCTGGGCCGAACCGGTGGCGTGCGAGTACTGGTTCATCCTCGACGAGTACGCGCTGCGACGTCCGATCGTCGGTCCGGAGGCGATGGTGGAACAGCTCTCCGTGCTGCTGGCTGCCGGTCGGCGCCGCAATGTGACGATCCAGGTGCTGCCGTTCAGCGCCGGTGTGCACTCGCGGGTCGGCGGCTCCTCGCTGATCATGCTGACTGCGCCCGACGGCTCGATGGTCGCCTATGAGGAGGGCGATCGTTGGGGACGTCTGCACGATGATGTGGTGACCGTCGTGAGTCGCAGGAAGGACTACGATCTGTTGCGGGCTCAGTCCCTCTCTCCACGGGACTCCGAGGCCGTGATCAGTTCCGCCCTGGAAGGATTCGCTGAGGATGCACCCCGACGGCACGCCTGAGAACTGGGTCAAGAGCAGCTACAGCAACCAGGACGGCGGCGCCTGCGTCGAGGTGGACGCCAACCGCCCGGGCACCGTCCGCGACTCCAAGGACCCTGACGGCCCGCGCCTGCGTTTCACGCCCGCGAGCTGGGACGCCTTCGTCACCGCCGTCGTGGCAGGCGAGTTCGGCCACCTCTGAACCGAAACACCTACGGCGCTCCGCGGTTCACGGTCGAACCGCGGGGCACTTTTCTTGGACGGGGCCCTGTCGACCGGGGCCCTGGGTCTGTGATCCCGTCCGTCCTGGAAGGATTCGCCGAAGATGCACTCCGACAGCACGCCTGAGAACTGGGTCAAGAGCAGCTACAGCAACCAGGACGGCGGCGACTGCATCGAGGTGGACGCCAACCGCCCGGGCACCGTCCGCGACTCCAAGGACCCCGACGGCCCGCGCCTGCGTTTCGCCCCCGCGAGCTGGGACGCCTTCGTCACCGCCGTCGCGGCGGGTGAGTTCGGCAACCTCTGATCCGAAACGCTCACGGGGCACCGCAGTCCATGGCCGGCTCCAGCGCGGGCGCGGCCACAGGACCGTTACCGGTCGACCGTCGCAAGGCTGGCAGCAAGCACCACTTGATCGGCGACGGCGGCAGCATCCCGCCAGCCTGACCGACCACCCCGCGAATGACCCGACGACCTGCGCGACGACAGCGAACTCCGATCGCCGAAAACCGCGCACACACCGGATGCTGTCGGCCGTCTCCCGCCGAGGCGAACCCGACATCATCGGCTCCGGCGAGCTTCGCCACGCCGTCGAGCGGGCCTTCGCCCACCTCCACTCGCTCAAGCGCCTCGCCGTCCGCCGGGAGAGACACCTAGACCTCCACGGCGCTTTCGCCTCACTCGCCTGAGCACTCATCTGCCTGTGACGCCTCAACCGACAGGCACAGTGAGCCTTTTCAGCGTTGAAGCTCAAGGGTGAGGACGGCCTTGGCTGCTGACGTCAGCCAGTTCGGGCTGCATCGTGCGTGCTGGAAGATTCGCCAGCGTTTGACTGTGGCTACGCCGCGCTCGACTGGGTGGCGGAGCCGGGCGTGAGCCCGGTTCAACGATCGCTGCCGGGGCTGAGTTCCTTGCGGGCGGGGCGTCTGGCCGGTATGGCGAAGGTGCCGCCGGCGCCGGTGTACGCCATGTCGGCCAGGGCCGGGATGCGGAGTCGGATGCAGGTCTTCACGATGCGGTGGGTGCGGGCTGCGGTGAGGTCGTGGGTGCGGCCGGGCAGGGCGCGGGAGATCCACACGAGCTTGCCTGTCGGGCCGGTGATGACCTGGTGGTTCACGCCGTGGCGTCGGTGCTTGCCGGAGTAGTCGGCGCGGCCGTCGCCGACGCGGTCGCACTCGGCAAGGGTTCCGTCGACCAGGACGTACTCCGCACCGGCGTCGCGCAGGGCCCGGGTCAGACCGGGCGCCTTCCGGGCCAGCAGGTCGGTGACCTGGTGGACATAGGCGTGGGTGGTACCGACGCTGATCCGAAAGCCGGCCGCAATCTGCGCAAGTGTGTCGTGCTTGCGCAGGTAGACCAGTGCGACCAGGGTGCGTTGGGAGGGACGGAGTTTGCAGCGGCGGTCACCCTCGCGGGTGACGATGAGCATGGTGACCCACTCGACGAGGGCGTGCGGCAGGTCCAGTGCGGCAGGATAGGTGACCAACGAGGCTTCCTGGCTGGTTGCTTGAGACGTGAGACATCTCGATCAACCGTCTGGGAGCCTCGTTCGTTCTGCTCTCGTTCCCACCGCTGGACCGTCACCCGATCGGTGGCCGCCCTGAAAAGGCTCACTGGGTCTACCGTGCTGGCCTGGGGCCGGTGCGGGCCCTGCGGTCAGCGTCCCTGCGCAGGCGGGGTGTACGGCGCGGGCGTGCGCAGCTCGTCGGATTCAGGCAGGAAGCACGTCTCCGTGAGGACTTCGTGCAGGAACAGGACCGCTCCCCGGGGGCAGCGGTGGGATCTCGCTCGCTTCTGCTGTGTTCCTCACTGCGTGGTCTTCTTCGCGATGGGCTGGCGCCGTGGTCCACGCGCGGTGCGGCGTTTTCTCCTGTCCCCGCGCATGGGGCGGGACTGTTCGCGTTCGGGTGAAGAATTGCCTGGAATTGGGTCGACTGCTCGGAAAGTGCCGGGGGGACTGCCAGACTGCGTTCTCCATCACCGGCCGCCGGAAGAGCGACAGCGGGAGCAGTCATGGAAAAGGTCGACGAGGGTTTCTCCAGCGGCGCGTTGGAGCCGGTGGGCAGCGGTCCTTTCCCGTGGACGTTGATGTACCACTCCGTGGCGCGGGACGAGGACGACCCCTACCTGATCACTGTGAGCCCATGGCGGTTTCGTCAGCAGATCCGCTGGCTCGCGGCGCGTGGCCTGCGGGGGGTAGGGGTCGGCGCGCTGATGCGCGCCCACGCCCTCGGGCGGGCTCGGGGCTTGGTGGGGCTCAGCTTCGACGACGGCTACCGGGACTTCGTGGAGCAGGCGGTTCCCGTGCTGGAGGAGTACGGCTTCACCGCAACGGTGTACGTGGTGGCGGGCAAGCTCGGCGGCCACAACGACTGGGATCGTGAAGGACCCCGCAAAGCGCTGATGTCCCCCCGTCAGGTCCGGGAGGTCGCCGCGGCGGGCCTGGAGATCGGCTGCCACGGCCTGACCCACTGCCGGCTGGCCGGTCTCGGCCGGC
This sequence comes from Kitasatospora fiedleri, assembly GCF_948472415.1. Classification (NCBI taxonomy): domain Bacteria; kingdom Bacillati; phylum Actinomycetota; class Actinomycetes; order Kitasatosporales; family Streptomycetaceae; genus Kitasatospora; species Kitasatospora fiedleri. Next base: position 4,183,437 of record NZ_OX419519.1, read on the forward strand.
GGGAGCTGGTGGCGCAGGTCGCCGACAGCCGGGCCGCTCTGGAGGACGTGACAGGGGATGAGGTCGCGGGCTTCTGCTATCCGTACGGGTCGTACGACCGGGCGGCGGCGGAGGCGGTGGGAGAAGCAGGCTACGGCTACGCGTGCGCTACCGGCCGCGGCGGCGACGACTGGCTCACCCTGCCGCGCTGCTACGTGGGCCAGCGGGACGGGGCGGTCCGCCTGGCCGTCAAGCGAGGTCTGCACCGCTGGCGGAGCTGACGGGCGGCCTGCGCGGGCGGTGCACCGAAAACCCCGCCCACTGGGAACGGCCTTGAGGCCGTTCCCAGTGGGCGGGGCGGGTCACCGCTGCGGGGAACCGGACAGGCGGAGCCAGGACTCGTGCCACAGCAGGGCGCACTGCCGGTCACAGCCGATCGCGGCCATGGGCCCGCCGTCGCAGCGCAACCCGGTGAGGGTGAACCAGCGGCCCCCCACCGGGCGCTGCCACCACGCCAGCGAACGGTGGCTCACTTCGTGAGCGGCGAAATCTTCTCCGACATGCCGCTCCATGCCGGGCTGGAAGGGAACGCCGTGCAGCCGGCCGCGTCCGTCCAGGGTCGCCCGGATCTCGGCCAGGCTGCGGACAGTGGCCCGCAGAGCCGCCGACCGGTCGGCCGGGGCCGGAGTCGGCGCGGCGGCGGGCTCCACCCACTCGTCCCGGAAGAGCAGGGAGCAGTCCAGCCCGCACCCCTGGGCGCCGTCAGCGCCGTGGCAGGTGGCCCCCGCGAGGGCGACGGTGCCAGACAGCCGCCGGATCCGGTAGTGGTCGTCGACCATCCGCCGCACCACCCGTTCCACCTGGTACATGCCGCCGCAGAACGACCACTGGCTGCCGGTGAACCACAGGCCGCGGTGGCAGTCCTTCGCGTCCAAGGTGGCCCGGATCTCCGATGCCTCCTTGACACGGACCCAGTCCCCCTCCCGGTACCGGGAGGGCCGCCCCGGAGCCGGGACGTCGCCCCGGTCCTGCCGCCGCTGCTCATGGGCGATCCGCAACCGCCGCACCGCTCCCAGCGGGGGAAAGTCGCGCAACGGGAGGCTCTTGTACTGACAGCGTTCCTCCACGCGGACCGCCGACTCCCCGGGCGGCGCGGTTCGGTGCTCCTCGGTGGTCATAGCTGACGTCCCATCGGTCGGAATTTATCGAACCAGATTAGCGCTTTCCGCTCCGGAGCCGGGCCCGCCACAATTGACGCCCCTATTCATTTGATCCACCTAATACTCTCTCCGGGGGAAATCGGGCCGCACGATCCGCTGTGGAAATGCAAACGTGCAATGATTATTCCGTCAGGCCCGGTGGAGTGGCCGAGAGGCGAGGCAGCGGCTTGCAGAGCCGCGCACGGAGGTTCGAATCCTTTCTCCACCTCAATAGCATGCATTCCCGGCGGCGCCCGATCCAGCGCCTGCCTTTCCGTAGCGGTGCGAAGCCATGGCTGGCCGCGGCTGGACGTGATCGAGTCGCACGCCGTGGCCGACGCCAGATCTTGCCCAGGTCGGCCGGCAAGCATCCGCCCCTCTGCCCCCGCATGCCGATGCCGCAGGTGCCACCAAAGGCGAATCCCCGCCACTGTGAATGAGCCTTTTCAGGGCGGCCACCGATCGGGTGACGGTCCAGCGGTGGGAACGAGAGCAGAACGAACGAGGCTCCCAGACGGTTGATCGAGATGTCTCACGTCTCAAGCAACCAGCCAGGAAGCCTCGTTGGTCACCTATCCTGCCGCACTGGACCTGCCGCACGCCCTCGTCGAGTGGGTCACCATGCTCATCGTCACCCGCGAGGGTGACCGCCGCTGCAAACTCCGTCCCTCCCAACGCGCCCTGGTCGCACTGGTCTACCTGCGCAAGCACGACACACTTGCGCAGATTGCGGCCGGCTTTCGGATCAGCGTCGGTACCACCCACGCCTATGTCCACCAGGTCACCGACCTGCTGGCCCGGAAGGCGCCCGGTCTGACCCGGGCCCTGCGCGACGCCGGTGCGGAGTACGTCCTGGTCGACGGAACCCTTGCCGAGTGCGACCGCGTCGGCGACGGCCGCGCCGACTACTCCGGCAAGCACCGACGCCACGGCGTGAACCACCAGGTCATCACCGGCCCGACAGGCAAGCTCGTGTGGATCTCCCGCGCCCTGCCCGGCCGCACCCACGACCTCACCGCAGCCCGCACCCACCGCATCGTGAAGACCTGCATCCGACTCCGCATCCCGGCCCTGGCCGACATGGCGTACACCGGCGCCGGCGGCACCTTCGCCATACCGGCCAGACGCCCCGCCCGCAAGGAACTCAGCCCCCGGCAGCGATCGTTGAACCGGGCTCACGCCCGGCTCCGCCACCCAGTCGAGCGCGGCGTAGCCACAGTCAAACGCTGGCGAATCTTCCAGCACGCACGATGCAGCCCGAACTGGCTGACGTCAGCAGCCAAGGCCGTCCTCACCCTTGAGCTTCAACGCTGAAAAGGCTCAGTGATCGTGTTAGGAGCTCTTCGGGCCCGTGATGTCTGCGGAGCCATGGGCCGCATCACGATGATCATCCCCGTGACCTGCCGACTCATCGAGGAGAATATCCCGACCCAGTGCGGAACACGAGTGCTGGCGCAGGGGCGGGGCACCCAGCCGCAGGACGAGGCCCAGCGCGCGGGGTGGCTTGATTCAGCGGTCTCAACGACAGTTTTCCACCATTTTCGCCGCAGGAAGCTCACTCTGTGTGTAGACGAATGGCGTCCTGCCAGTTTGCTCACGTCGAGTGCGCCTTGGTTTGCCCGAGCAAATACGGACAGAGTTGCCCACGGCGAGTAACCTTCTGTAATCGATTGGTCATGGCCTTGTGAACATTCGGTCTTTGTGCTGCGACCGCCAACCCTGGAGGATCAGTCGCGCAGCCAGTCAGGCCATGCCTGGCGCGGCCGTAGACAGATCGGGGCTCCGACGCTGGAACGTCGGAGCCCCGTCCTCGCCACGCTCCTAAGGGAAAAGGAAGAAACACATGGCGAAGCTCAGCAACCCCATAACTCGAGTCCGTTCCGTCGCGCCCAAGGCGGCTGCCGTCGTGGGCGTTTCGGCGCTCGCGTTTATTGGCTTCATGCCGACCGCGCAGGCGTCGTCCGGCACGAGCAACAATGTGCTCGGATGCTACTCCACGTGGGGCAACACGGGAACCAACGCGCACTGCTTCAACGTCACCCTGGGTGGCACCTTCCAGAACTTCGCCGCCTGCAACGTCGAGGCCGACAAGTACGCGTACCTCAGCATCTCGCAGGGCTCCACGGCCGCCAACTGGGCCAGCTGAACTGCACCTGGAAGATCGACTACTCCGAGATCTCCTACCTCGGCTGATTTCCGGCAACGTTCTGAGTGACCGTGGCATACCTTCCATGCCACCCATGGCCGGGTGCCGGCGTCCCGTCGACGCCGGCACCCGGCTTGGACCGATGAGAGGCGAAACGTGCAGGTCGTAGTGAAGGCGTCCGGGCTGGGCCAGGGATATGGCCGGAAGAGGGTGCTGGCGGGGATGGACCTCCAGGTCAACGCTGGAGTCCTCGGCCTGCTGGGTCCGAACGGGGCGGGCAAGACAACACTGCTCCGCACGCTCGCGACCATTGCTCCCCCTGCGGAAGGAACCCTGGAGATCTGCGGGCAGCAGATATCGATGTGGGAAGCGGCCGAAAGCATTTCGATCAGCATCATCACGGCGACTCTTCCGGCCGGCTGTCAGCCCACGGCCCCGGCTGCGGCGCAGAAGTACTTCACCGCCGCGTTCGAACTCGCGACCTGGCTCGACGTCCGCATGACAGGAGGCGGCCAGCCGGCGAACGTCCATGGTGGTCCCCCGGGAGTGGACCGGGCCGCAGTTGCTGCGGTCGCCACACAACCGGAGTCCGTGCAGACGGCGTGGGTCCGTGACCGCCTTTCCACCGTTCGGAGCACCGACTGTGGTTGAGCGTTTCGACATGATCTGGCGGTATCTGCGACTGCATCGTGTCGAGGTGCTCTGCCTGGGTCTCCTCGCCACCTGCACCACCAGCGTGGTGGTGGGGTCCCTGGTAGCGGTGCTTCCGTCCAGCGGCCCCAGCGGGACGGTCTCCATCCCGCTCCGCAGCTACATCCCGCTGACATCGGTCGTTATCGCGCTCAGCAGTCGCCACAGCGCCATGGCGGACATGGACACGGCCGGATCGCACTGGCTGAGGCGTTCCGAACTGCTTTACACCGGTCTGGTGGCGACACTCGCGGTCGTGCTCACCGGCGTCACGGAGCTGTTCGTTTCCACCCCGGAAGTGGCCGTGGTCCTTTCCCGCGCCGCTGTGATCTGGGCCGGCCTGGCCGTGCTGTCGGGTCGGCTCTTCGGGTGGTTGCTGTCCTGGATCCTGCCAGTCATCACCCTGTTTCCACTGACCTACCTGGCCGAGGACGGGAACGGCGACGATCGCTGGTGGGACTGGACCCAGCAGGAAGCGGCAAGTTGGCCGTGCTGGGCACTGGCCGGAGCAAGCACGCTGATTGCGGTGTGTGCGATGACGGCGACCCCGTGGCGAGTCACCGCACTTGCCGGACGAGTCCTGGGAAGGCAGCAGCACGGCGGTTGAACAGGACGGAGAACTCAGGGCGGAGAACTGGCGGGCCGACTGGTGCTTCGATGTCAGCGAGCGGTTCGTGAGCCGAGGCGAGGGCATCGGGCTTGACGAGGCGCTTGAGCTGGTGGACTCGGGCGAAGGCCCGCTCGACGGCGTGGCGGAGCTTGCCGGGGCCGATGATGTCGGGCCCGACCCGGCGGGAAGTGGCCGGCAGGGTACGGCGGTTGCGCGGTTTTCGGCGGTTGAGGTCCGTTGTCGGAGCACTCGTCGTCGCGCAGGGCGTCGAAACGTTCACGGGGGTGGCCGGTCCGGCCGGCGACCAGCGGGATGCCGTCGCCGTCGCTGATCAAGTAGTGCCCGCTCCCGGTCTTGCAGCGGTCGACCGGCGACGGGTCTGTGGCCGTACGCCCTTCTTCGCGCGCACGCGATAGGCGCCCACGCGGGCCCACGCCCCGACGGCCCGCGCCTGCGCTTCGCGCCCGCGAGCTGGGACGCCGTCGTGGCAGGCGAGTTCGGCAACCTCTGACCCGAGACGCGTGCGGTGCCCTGACCGCTCGCGGGGCGGGTGGGGTGGGTGTTCGGGCGGGTGCGGGAGGGGATAGGGGGCCGATAGGCCGGTCGGTTCGGGGGGATAGGGGCGGCCGGGAGAGTGGTGCTCACCAGGAGGCGAACCTCCGCCGAACCGTGAGGACCCGGATGATGATCGATTACCAGAACCGAACGACGTCGAGGGGGACGGCGTCCGATCCCCTGGCCGCTGAACTGACCGGCGTCGTCAAGCGGTTCAGCAATGCCAAGGGCGAGGTGTTCACCGCGGTGAACGGGCTGGATCTGCGGATTCGGCGCGGCGAGGTGGTGGCGTTCCTCGGCCCGAACGGTGCCGGCAAGACCACCTCGATCGACATGCTGCTCGGGCTGACCCGCCCGGACGAGGGAGAGGTGCGGCTGTTCGGCACCGACCCGGAGCAGGCCGTCCGGGCCGGCCGGGTGGCGGCGGTGCTCCAGTCCGGTGGGCTGCTGCCGGACCTGACCGTCGAGGCGACCGTGCACATGCTGGCCTCGCTGCACCCGGGCTCGGACCCGGAGCGCTGCATGGCCCGGGCCGACATCACCGAGCTGCGCGCCCGCCGGGTGGCGGCCTGCTCGGGCGGTGAGCAGCAGCGGCTGCGCTTCGCGCTGGCGCTGCTGTCCCGGCCGGACTTCCTGGTGCTGGACGAGCCGACGGCCGGCATGGACGTGGTGGCCCGGCGGAACTTCTGGGCGGCCGTCCGGGAGGACGCGGCGCGCGGCATGACGGTCATGTTCGCCACCCACTACATGGAGGAGGCGGACCAGTTCGCCGACCGGGTGGTGATGATCGACAAGGGCGCGGTGGTGGCCGACGGCTCCGCCTCCTCGATCCGCTCGGCGATCAGCGGCCGGACCGTCTCGGCGGTGCTCAGCCCGTACGAGGCCGCCCTGGTGGCCCGGACCCCCGGGGTGCGCTCCAGCACCTCGCGCGGCGAGCGCACCTACTTCACCTGCACCGACTCGGACGCCCTGCTGCGGGTGCTGGTCGGCGAGACCCAGGCCCGGGACGTCGAGGTGGCGCCGCGCAGCCTGGAGGAGGCCTTCCTGGCCCTCACCGAGAACGCCCGCGAGGCCCGCGAGGCCCGCGCCGCCACTACCACCGCCGCCACCACCGCCAAGGAGAACGTCTGATGGCCGCCGTCACGGCGCCCGCCGCCCCCCGCACCTCGGTCTTCAACGGGGTCAACCCGACCTTCGTCCGCTACGAGCTGCGCCGCCGCTTCAACCGCCAGACCACGATCTTCACGGTGCTGCTGCCCGCCGTGCTCTACCTGGCGCTGTTCCGCACCGCCCCGTCCGGCGGGGCCGACCTGCCGCACGGCAACTTCGCGGCCTGGATGATGATCGGCCAGGCGGTGTACGGCGCGGCCACCGCGGCGGTCAGCTCCGCCGCCACCATCTCGGTGGAGAAGTCGGTCGGCTGGATGCGGACCATCGCGATGAGCCCGCTCACCCCGCCGGGCTACCTGCTGGTCAAGGTGCTGTGCTCGGTGCTGATGGCCGGGGTGCCGGTCGTCATCGTGGGCGCGCTGGGCGCGCTGACCGGGGCGCACGCCGACGCGAACGTGTGGGTGGTCTCGCTGCTGGTGGCCTGGGTCGGGTCGGCGGTGTTCGCCGCGCTCGGCATCGGGATGGGCCTGGCGATGAAGCCCGACGTGGTGATGCACATGCCGGGCCTGACCATGACCGCGCTGGCCTTCCTGGGCAACCTGTTCATCCCGCTCGGCGGCACCATGCTGGAGGTCTCCCGCTACACCCCGATGTACGGGGTGGCGACGCTGGCCCGGTACCCGCTGAACGACGGCTTCTCCTTCCACGGGGAGCACTCCAGCGTGGCCGGCGCGGTGTTCAACCTGCTGGCCTGGTTCGCCGGGTTCTCGTTCCTGGCGATCCGCCGCTTCCGCAAGTCCACCGGCCGCCCGTAGCCGGGACCGCACAGCTCCGTCATCCACGCATCCGGCGCCCGCCTCCCGGGCGCGGGCCCCACCCGAAAGGGGGTTAGAACACATGTTCGCATTCATCGCGCCGGGCCAGGGCTCCCAGACCCCGGGCCTGCTGGCCGCCTGGCTGCGCGACCCGGCCACCGCCGAGCGGGTGCGGGCCTGGTCCGAGGCCGCCGACGTCGACCTCGTCCAGCTCGGCACCAAGGCCCCGGCCGCCGAGATCGCCCGCACCGAGCACACCCAGCCGCTCCTGGTGGCCGCCGGACTGCTCGCCCACCACGCCCTCCGGGACGCCGTCCCGGACGGCGCCGCGGTGGCGGCCGGCCACTCGGTCGGCGAACTCACCGCCGCCGCGTACGCCGGGGTGCTGAGCCCCGCCGACGCGGTCCGGCTGGCCGCGGTCCGCGGCCGGGCGATGGCGGTGGCCTGCACCGAGGCGCCCACCTCGATGGCCGCCGTGGTCGGCGGCGAGCAGAGCGAAGTCCTGGATCGAATAGGAGAGTTGGGCCTGTACGCGGCGACCTTCAACGGCCCCGGCCAGATCGTCGCGGCCGGCCTGGCCGACACCCTCGACCAGCTCGCCGCCGCCCCGCCGGCCGGCGCCACCGTCAAGCGGCTCAGCGTCGCCGGCGCCTTCCACACCCCGTACATGGAGTCGGCCCGGCAGTCCTTCGAGGAGGCCGCCGCCCGGGTGCCGTTCGCCCGGCCGTCCCACCCGCTGCTCGGCAACGCCGACGGCGCGGCCGTCACCGACCCGGACGAGATCCGCCGTCGGCTGGTCCGGCAGGTGGTCAGCCCGGTCCGCTGGGACCTGTGCCTGCTCCAACTCGCCTCCGTGGCACCGGAACTGACGGTGTCGCTGCCGCCCGCCAAGACACTGGCGAGCATCCTCAAGCGCCAGCACCCCGAGCTCGACGTCCTGTCCGTCACCACCGCCCGGGACGTCGCCCGGGCCCGGGAGCGGCTGACCGCCCCCGCCGGCCGAGGAGTGTCCGCCCATGCCGGTGTCTGACCTGCTCGAGTACCCGCTCAGCGAGCGGGCCGACCACCCCGCCGTGATCGACGCCCAGGGCACCCTGGACTACCGGGAGCTGGGCACCGCCGTGGAACGCGCCGTCGGCTGGCTGCGCGGCCAGGGCATCGCCCCCGGCGACCGGGTGGTGTACGCCGGAGGCAACGACCGGGCCTTCCTGGCCCTGTTCTGGGCCACCCTGCGCACCGGCGCCGTCTTCGTCCCCGTCCACCCCGAACTGACCGACCACCAGGTCGACCACATCGTCGCCGACAGCGGCGCCGCCCTCGCGGTCTGCCGCCCGGCGGCCGGCCGCCGGGCCGCCCGCACCGTCGAGGTCGGCCCGGCCTGGCAGCAGGTGCTCGCCACCCCCGCGGACCCGTACCGGGCCGAGGTCGACGAGGACGCGGTGGCGCTGCTGATCTACACCTCCGGCACCACCGGCCGCCCCAAGGGCGTGGTCTGCCCGCACCGCCAGATGCTCGCCGCCGTCGACGCCGTCAACGCCTGCCTCGGCTACGAGGAGCAGGACGTGGTGCTCTGCCGGCTGCCGCTCTCCTTCGACTACGGCCTCTACCAGGCCCTGATGTCCGCCCTGGTCGGCGCCACCCTGGTCCTGGCCCGGCGCAGCGAGGACATGGGCCTGCTGCGGCTGATCGAACGCACCGGCGTCACCGTCGTCCCGCTGGTGCCCTCGCTGGCCCAGATCCTCACCCTGCTCCAGGGCAAGCTCCACCGGCCCACCAGGGTCCGGCTGTTCACCAACACCGGCGCCCGCCCCGGCCGGGCCGTCACCGCCGAACTGCTGGAGCTGTTCCCCGGCTCCGAGTTCGCCTCGATGTACGGCATGACCGAGTGCAAGCGGATCTCCATCCTCGACCCCGAGGAGTACGCCGAGCACCCCGACTCGGTCGGCCCGGCCATCCCCGGCGACCGCATCCGCATCCTGGCCGCCGACGGCACCGAGCTCGGCCCCCGGCAGACCGGCGAGATCACCGTCTCCGGCCCCACCGTGATGGCCGGCTACTGGGGCATCCCGCTGGACGAGCAGAGCCGGTTCGTCCGCCGCCCCGACGGCACGCTGGAACTGCGCACCGGCGACAAGGGCTGGCTCGACGAGGACGGCCGGCTGTACTTCGTCGGCCGCGACGACGACATCATCAAGCGCCGCGGCATGCGGATCGCCCTCACCGAGGTCGAGGACGCCGCCGAGCGCATCCCCGGCGTCAGCGCCGCCGTCGCGCTGCGCCCCGAACCCGAGGGCGCCCCGCTGCTGCTGGCCGTGCACGGCACCCTCCCGCCGGAGCGGGTCCGGGCGCTGCTGGCCGAGCGGCTCGACCACAGCCGGATGCCCGACCAGGTCGTCCCGATCGCCGCCGTCCCGCTGACCGCCAACGGCAAGCCCGACCGGGCCGCCGCCAAGCGCCTGGTCGAGGCCGCCGGGAGCGCCGCGAGCACCGCCGACGCGCCGGCCGCCGTCCCGCCGATCGCCGCGAGCACCGCCCCCCAGACCACCACCGCATCCCCGAGGAGCAGCCATGAACCAGTCGCAGTTTGACCAGCTCGTCGAACGGACCTGCTCGGTGCAGGTCACCGACTCCGAGACCCCGCTGGTGGACCTGGGCGTCGACTCCCTGCACACCATCGCCCTGCTGATGGCGATCGAGGAGGAGTTCGGCTTCGAGGTCGACCCCGACGCCCTCGCCGACCCGGCGCTCGCCTCCCCGGCCGGCCTGCTGCGCTACGTGCACGCCAACACCGCCGCCCCGGCCGGGATCTGAGGACCGAACAGCCATGTGGACCGACACCAGACCCCCGGCCGAGATGCCGAAGCTGTTCGAGCGGGGCGCGGACGTGATCTCCCTGGCCGGCGGACTGCCCGACCTGGACGTCCTGCCGCTGGCGGAGATATCCGCCCAGCTCGCCCGGCTCGTGCGGCTCGGCGGCAAGCTCGCCCTCCAGTACACCACCCCGCACGTCGCCAAGGCGCTCGTCCCCGCCGTCGCCGACCTGATGGCCCGGGAGGACGGCCGGGCCGACGCGGAGAACCTGATCCCCACCAGCGGCTCGCAGATGGGCCTGACCGCCGTCGCGCTGGCCCTGGGCGCCCCCGGCGACACCATCCTGGTGCAGACCCCCGCCTACCCCGGCGCCACCGCCGCGTTCCGCACCGCCGGCCTGCGCCCGCACGCCGCGGCCGAGGACGCCGACGGGATCGACCCGCAGCGGCTGCGCCGCGACGTCGCCGAACTGCGCGCCGCCGGGCACACCGTCCGGCTGCTCTACACCAACCCGACCTTCCAGAACCCCACCGGCGCCACCCTCGCCGTCCCGCGCCGGGCCGAGGTCCTCGCCGCCTGCCGCGAGCTCGACCTGCTGCTGGTCGAGGACAACCCGTACGGGCTGCTCGGCTTCGACGGCACCACCACCGCCCTGTTCCAGTCCCTCGACCCGCAGCGGGTGGTCTACCTCGGGACGTTCTCCAAGATCTTCGCGCCCGGCCTGCGCTCCGGCTGGATCGCCGCCCCCGCGCACCTGCGGCACGACCTGGCCCGGGTCGCCGAGATCATCTCGCTGTCGCCCTCCGCGCTCGCCCAGGGCGCGCTGGCCGCCTACTACTCCCGCTCCGGCTGGAGCGACCTGATCGACCGCTACCGGGACGGCTACCGCGAGCGCTGCGCCCTGATGGCCGACGCACTGGACGCCGAACTCGGCACCGACAGCCCCTGGCACTGGCAGCGCCCCGCCGGCGGCTTCTACCTGTGGCTGCGCCACCGCGACCGGGCCGACGCCGGACCGTACGCGCGGGCCGCCGCCGACCGCGGCGTCTCGGTCGTCCCCGGCGGGCACTTCTCGATCGACGGCGAGCACGCCGACGGCCTGCGGCTGTGCTTCAGCAACGTGCCCCGCAAGAAGATCGCCGAGGGGATCGGCCGACTGGCCGCCGCCCTCACCGAAACCCCCGCCGCCGCCCGCGAGCTGGCGGAGGTGGCCGGATGACCGCGCCCGCCGTCGAGGCCCCCGCCGCCGACTGGGCGGACTTCGGCCCGCGCCACCCGCTGGCCGGCACCGACTGGAAGGTCTGGGGCGTCGGACTGCTGCGCAACGCCGGCTTCCCGGTCTCCGGCCTCGACCTGATCGGCGGCACCCGCGCCCCGGCCGCCGCCGCCGCGCTCGCCGCCGGCCGCGCCACCGAGGACGAGTTCCGCGCCGCCTACACCGCCGACACCGACCACGAGGGCGCCGCCCTCGCCGCCCTCGCCACCGACCCCAAGCTCCGCCTCGCCATCGCCTGGCAGAACCGCACCGTCTTCCGCGTCCTCGACTCGCTGGCCGCCCCCGGCGGCAAGGAGACCAAGCGCCGCCAGCGCGAACGCACCCTCGCCATGTACTGGCTGCGCTACTGCGCCAAGGCCGACACCATCGGCTTCTTCGGCCCCGCCGCCTGGATCGGCGTCGGCCGCACCGACCGCGCCGTCACGATCGAGAACGGCCCCGGCCTGGTCGCCGCCACGCACACCGCGCTGGAACGCTGGACGGTCGCCGCGATCGCCGACCGGATGGCCGAACAGCCCGGCGCCCGCTGGTGGTTCCCGCCGATGCTCCGCCCCGACGTCCACCTGGACGGCGAACAGCTGGTGCTCCCCACCCGCAAGGTGCTGCGGCTGCGCCCCGAGGAGGCCCAGGTGCTGCGGCTCGCCGACGGCGACCGCAACGCCGAGCAGATCACCGACCTGCTGGTCGCCGAACACGGCTGGGACGCCGCCACCGCCCGCCCGCGGGTCGAGAAGACGCTGGGCCGGCTGCTGCGCCAGCGCGTGCTCGGCTGGGACGCCAACATCCCGGTCGACGTCCGGGCCGAGGAGGTGCTGCGCCGCCGGGTCGCGGCGATCGGCGACCCCGCCCTGTTCGTCCGCTACGACGCGGTGCTCACCGAACTCGCCCGGCTCAAGGACGCCGTGCACCGGGCCCGGACCGCCGAGCAGCTGGTCGAGGCGCTGGACGCGCTGGACGCCCACTTCGTCGAGGTGACCGGCCAGGCCGCCTCCCGCGAGGAGGGCAAGGCGTACGCCGGCCGCACCCTCAGCTACCAGGACGCGCTGCGGGACTGCCGGATGGAGCTCGGCCGGGACTTCCTGGACGGCATCGCCCGCCCGCTCGCCCTGGTCGCCGACGCCGCCGACTGGTTCGGCAACCGCCTCGCCGAACTCGTCGAGGCCGAGGTCGCGGGCTTCGTCCGCACCGCCGCCGGCCGGCTGCCCGCCGGCGCCCCCGTCACGCTGGCCGACGTCTGGCCGCAGACCCTGGCGCTGTTCTGGGGCGAGCACGACCACCCCGTGCAGCAGGCCGTCCGGGAGCTCGCGCTCAAGTGGCGCGAGGTGATCGGGGAGGCGCCCGAGGGCGCCACCCGGATCGACCTGGCGGTCGACGCGATCGCCGACCGGGCGCGGCAGGTCTTCGCCACCGGGCCGGTGCGCTCCCCGCACCTGGCCGTGCACAGCCCGGACCTCCAGGTGGTGGCCCGCTCGGTGGACGCCGTCAACGCCGGCGAGCACCTGGTGGTGCTCGGCGAGATGCACGCCTGCCTGGCCACCCTCGACCTGCCCTTCCTGGACTGGACGGCCGACGGCGGCTCGGTGCGCGACAAGGTCAACCGGGCGATCGGCGCCGAACGGCTGGTGCCGCTGCTCCCGGTCGGCTGGAAGCGCAACAGCGGACGGATGGTCCCCGCCCCGATCGGCGAGGGCGACCGGCTGATCGGCTTCACCCGCGCCCCGTTCGACCGGCGCGACCGGATCGAGCCCGCGGTCTCCATCACGCTGGCCGAACAGGACGGCACCGTCACCGCGACCACCGCCGACGGCCGCTCCCGCTCGCTGTCCGAACTGCTCGCCGCGCTCATCTCGATCATCGCCTGCGACGCCTTCAAGATCGGCCTGGACCGCCCGCACGCCCCCCGGGTCACCCTGGACGACCTGGTGCTGTTCCGGGAGACCTGGCGGCTGCCGCTGGCCGGCCTGGCCCTGCCCGCCAAGGCCGACCGGCACCGCGACTACCTGGCGGTGCGCCGCTGGGTGACCGACCGCGGGCTGCCCGACCGGGCCTTCGTCAAGTTCCCCGAGGAGACCAAGCCCTCCCTGGTCGACTTCACCAGCCCCGTGCTGGTGCTCTCCTTCGCCAACCTCGTCCGCCGGGCGCTGCAGGCCGACCCGGACGCCGGGGTGACCGTCAGCGAGCCGCTGCCGGCCACCGAGGAGTCCTGGCTGCCCGACGCCGACGGCGAGCGCTACGTCAGTGAGCTGCGGCTCCAGATCAGCCGAGAGGTGCCCCAATGACCGTGCTCGTCCCCGACGGCGCCACGGTGCGGGCCCGCCCGCACCGGCCGTCGGACCCCGACATCGTCGCCACGATCGGCGGAACCCCGCTGGTGGCGCTGGACCGACTCTTCCCGCCCGCCCGCTTCCAGGTGTACGCCAAGTGCGAGCGGTTCAACCCCGGCGGCTCCATCAAGGACCGCGCCGCCAAGTCGATGGTCGAACAGGCCATCGCCACCGGACGGATCGTCCCCGGCGTCTCCACCGTGGTGGAGTCCTCCTCCGGGAACCTGGGCATCGCACTCGCCCAGCTGTGCAACTTCCACCGGCTCGGCCTGGTCATCGTGGTCGACCCGCGCACCACCCCGCAGAACCTCGCCATCATGCGGGCCTACGGCGCCAAGGTGGAGGTGGTCGAGCACCGCGACCCCGCCACCGGCGAGTACCTGCCGGCCCGGATCGCCCGGGTCCGGCACCTGCTGGAGACCGTCCCCGACGCCTGGTGGCCCAACCAGTACGCCAACGAGGACAACGCGCGGGCCCACCGCACCACCATGCGCGAGATCGTGGACGCGCTGCCCGCCGCCCCCGACTACCTGTTCCTGGCGGCCGGCACCACCGGCACGCTGCGCGGCTGCGCCGAGTACATCCACGACCAGCAACTGCCCACCCGGGTGGTCGCGGTGGACGCCGTCGGCAGCGTGATCTTCGGGCCGCCGCAGCCCTGGGAGTCCTCCCACCAGCGCACCATCCCCGGCCACGGCGCCGCGGTCGTCCCCGCCCTGCTCAAGCCGGGCCTGGCCGACCGGGTGGTCAAGGTGACCGACTCGGAGTGCATCCGGGGCTGCCGCAGCCTGCTGGGCCAGGAGTCGATCCTGGCCGGCGGCTCCTCCGGCGCGGTGATCGCCGCGATCGGGCAGTCCGCCTCCTGGATCGAGCCCGGCGCCACCTGCGTGGCCGTCCTCCCGGACGGCGGCGACCGCTACCTCGACACCATCTACGACGACCAGTGGGTCGAGACCTACCTCCGGCAGTACCTGCCGCCCACCGAGCAAGAGAGAGGGACGACATGAGGATACTCGGCCGGGAGGACGTCCGGAACGCCCTGGCGGGCCTCGACGCCACCGTCGTCGACCTGGTCCGCAACGCCTACGTGCTGCACGGGCAGGGCAAGTCCGACCTCCCCTTCTCGACCTTCCTGCGCCCGCTGCACCGCTCCGACTCGCGGATCATCGCGCTGCCCGCCTACCTCGGCGGACCGGCCCCGGTGATGGGCCTGAAGTGGATCTCCTCCTTCCCGGAGAACGTCAAGCGCGGGATGCAGCGCGCCAGTTCGCTGTGCATCCTGAACGACCTGGAGTCCGGCTACCCGCTCGCCCTGATGGAGGGCAGCCAGATCTCCGCGGTGCGCACCGCGGCCGGCGCGGCGCTCGCCTCCGGCCTGCTGAACGCCGGGCGCGAGGTCCGCACGGTCGGCCTGGTCGGCTGCGGCACCATCAACCAGCGGGTGGTGCACTTCCTCGACCAGGTGCACGAGGAGCTGGAGACCGTCCTGCTCCAGGACGCCTTCCCGGAGCGGGCCGAGGTGTTCGCCGCCGAACTGGCCGCCGCGTACCCGCACCTGACCTTCCGGGCGGCCGGCCTGAGCCGGGTGCTGGGCGCCGACACGGTGTCGATCGCCACCACCGACTCCTCGTACTGGCTGGACCTCGCCGACCACCCGCAGCGCCCGCACGGGCAGGTGGTGCTGCACCTGTCGCTGCGCGACCTGTCGGTCGAGTCGGTGCTCGGCGCGGTCAACGTGGTCGACGACGCCGAGCACGCGATCCGCGAGCAGACCTCGCTGCACAAGGCCGAGCAGCAGGCCGGCCACCGCCGCTTCGTCACCGCCGAGATCGGCGCGCTGCTCGACGGCACCGCCGAACTCCCGTCCGGCGCGCGCACCGTGGTGTTCTCCCCGTTCGGGCTGGGGGTGCTCGACCTGGCCGTCGCCGAGGCGGTGCTGACCGCCGCCGAGAAGGCCGGGCTCGGCACCGAGGCCGGGGGCTTCGACCCCGGCACCCACACCGTCACCTCCAACCTGACCGGGAGCGCGGCATGACCGGCCTGTTCACCGAGGGCACCCGGGCGATCGTCACCGGTGCCTCCCGCGGCATCGGCGCGGCCATCGCGCTCCAGCTGGCCGAGCACGGCTGCGACGTCGCGCTCAACTACCGCTCCAGCGCCGGGAAGGCCGAGCAGCTGGCGGAGAAGATCGAGGGCCTGGGGCGCCGCGCGCTGCTGGTGCGGGCCGACGTCTCGGACGAGGCGCAGGTCACCGCGATGTACAAGGAGATCCGCACCGCCTGGGGCGGGGTGGACGTCGCGGTCCTCAACTCGGGCATCACCGCCGACGGGCACTTCGCGGCGATGAGCGCCGCCAAGTGGCAGGAGGTGATCTCCACCAACCTGACCGGGGCGTTCCTGACCGCCCGCGAGGCGACCAAGCAGATGTACGCCTCCGGCGGGGCGATCGTCTTCATCGCCTCCACCTCCGGCATCGCCGGCCGGGTCGGCCAGGCCAACTACGCCGCCTCCAAGGGCGGGGTGATCGCGATGGCGAAGACCCTGGCCTACGAGGGCGCGCCGAAGAGCATCCGGGTCAACGTGGTCGCGCCGGGCTTCATCGACACCGACATGGTGAAGAAGGTGCCGCGCGCCCAGCTGAAGGAGGCCGCGGCGGCGATCCCGCTGGGCCGGATGGGCACCCCGGAGGAGGTCGCGCAGGCGGCGGTCTTCCTGGCCAGCCCGGCGGCCTCGTACATCACCGCCAAGGTGCTCACGGTCGACGGCGGGATGCTCTACAGCTGACCGCCGCCGCCCTCCGTAATCGAACTGACGTTCCATCAACCCACAGAGAGAGGCAGTCCCCATGTCCACCGCCACCTTCGAGGACGTCCGCACCCAGGCCGAGCAGCGCCTGGAGAAGAACCTGAAGATCAAGTCGATGATCATCGACCGCCTGGGCCTGGACGCCGAGGCCGAGGTCGTCTCCGACAACCAGCCGCTGTTCGGCCGCGGCCTGGAGATGGACTCGCTGGACACCCTGGAGATCGTCGTCATGATCAACAACGAGTACGACGTGCTGATCAGTGACGACGACTTCGAGGCCTTCGGCTCCATCAACGCCCTGGTCGACTTCATCGAAGCCCGCGAGGTCTGACCGTGGCCACCGCACCCGCCCCCGCCCGGGCCGCCGCGCCGGCCGCCCCGGGCAAGGAGAAGCCGAAGACCTTCGCCTACTCCTCCGACGACATCAAGCGGATGCTCCCGCACCGCTGGCCGATGCTGATGATCGACCGCGCCTACGACGTGGTCCCCGGCGTCTCCGGACGCGGCGTCAAGAGCGTCTCGGTGAACGAGCCGTTCTTCGCCGGCCACTACCCCGACCACTCGATCATGCCCGGCGTGATGATCGTCGAGGCGATGGCCCAGCTGGTCGCCGTGGTCTACGTCGCCGAACTGCTGGAGGCCCCGGCCCCCGCCGCCGGGGACGCGCCCGCCGACCCGTCGGCCAGCGTCGGCTACCTCGGCTCGATCAGCTCGATGAAGTTCTCCCGGCTGGTCGTCCCCGGCGACCAGCTCACCCTGGAGGCCAAGCTCGGCCAGAAGCTCGGCGGCCTGCGCTCGGTCTCGGTCCGGGCCTCGGTCGGCACCGAACTCGCCGCCGCCGGCTCGCTGATCGTCACCACCGAGCGCAAGGGCTGACCCGGCGCCGCCCCACCGCACCAGCACAGACAAGGAGGTGTGCCATGTCCATCACGATCCGCCCCTACCAGGAGGGCGACGCGCACGACATCGCCGAGCTGTACAACCGGCACCGCGACAACCCCAACCCGGTGGCGGGCGGGATCACCGGCGCCGAACTGGAGCGCGAACTCGCCGAACGCGACACCGCGACCTTCCTGATCGCCGCCGAGGACGGCCGGGTGGTGGGCACCTTCGGGCTGTTCCACAGCACCGGACGGCGCTCGGCCCGGGCCGGCGAACTGATCGCCGACATGTTCTTCGTCGCCCCGGCCTACCGCAACGGCGTCATCACCGGACGCCTGTTCACCGAGGCCGTCGAGTGGATGATGCGCTGCGGCTGCCTGGTCCTGCGCCTCACCGTCAACCCGGCCAACACCGTCGCGTTCAAGCTCTACCGGCGGGTCGGCTGCGTCTCCGTCGGCGAGACCGTCCCCGGCGAGGACGGCAACGTCGAACTGCACAACTACATCCCGCTGATCCTGCGCAGCGTCTTCCACGACCTCGACCCCGAGGCCGTGGCGGAACTCGGCAAGCTCAGCAGCTTCGGCAACGTCACCGACGGCCGGGACGGCGAACTCCGCTCCGACGTACGGGTGGTGGACGGAACCAGGACCGTCGCCTACGCTCTGGCCCTCGGCGGCTTCAAGCTCGCCGCCACCATCGACGTGGACCGCGGCCTGATGCTCGACGCGGCCCTCACCGGCCCCGACGGCACCACCCGGCCGCTGCGGATCGCCGAACCGCCCTACCAGGTCAAGGCCCCGGGCGACGGCCGGCCGCACCGCTTCGGCGACCACGGCCTGACCGCCGAGCTCGACGCCGCCGAAGGCACCCTCACCGTGCACGCCGAGGGCCACCACGGGCCGGTGTTCGCCTCCACCTGGCCCAGCGCCGAGGCCGACCGCTCGGCCGGCTGGCGCGAGGGCCAGGCCCGCGACCTGGAGATCGAGCCCGTCGAACACGGCGTCCGGGTCACCGAGCGCACCGGCGGCAACCTGGTCACCGGCACCCTCACCCTGCACCACGGGGTGCTGCGCCAGGAGTTCACGTACACCACCCGGCCCGGCCGGATCTTCCAGACCGTCGGACTGCGCCAGGGCGACTTCACCCTGACCGGCCCCGACGGCACCGCCGAAGAGCACCCGATCGGCACCGGCCTCGGCGTCCGCGACACCTCCGAGGTGGTCGCGGCCGCCCGCACCGCCCCGGCCGGCAGCGCCCTCGCCTGGACCGACGGCGCCACCCGGGTGGCACTCCCGGCCGGCCACCCCGTCCGGCTGATCACCACCACCCTGGTCGAACGCCACCTGGAGCCCGACGCCGACGGCACCGCCCGCCTGCGCACCGAGCTCGCCACCGGCCCCCGGGCCGCCGCGACCCGACCGGTCACCGGCGCCGAACCCCTGGACGGCCGGCGGAAGCTGACCGTCCAGGCCACGGCCGGCGGCATCACCGGCTGGACCGAGAACGGCACCAGGGTGCTGCGCAGCCCCGCCCCCCGCACCCGGCCCTTCGGCTGCAACCCGCGCTGGAGCGCCGGGGCGTGGGTCACCCGCGAGCACCACCGGCACAGCCTCGCCACCGGCCTCGGCTGGGGCGTCCCGACCGCCGACTGGGAGCAGAAGCACCCGCTCGGCCTGGCCGCCCCGCAGGAGCGGATCAGCTGGGAGGTCACCGCCCCCGAGCGGTCCGCCGAGCCGGTCCGGATCGACGTCCACGCCCCCGGCGCGGACGAGGAGACCGTCCTGTGGCTCACCCCCGACACCCCGGCCGACACCGCCGTGGTGATCGACTCCGCCGGCACCCGCCGGGAACTGGACAGCGCCGGCTTCCGGCAGGTCTGGGCCGCCGCCGCGGCGGTCCGGCTCGGCAGCGGCCACTGGCTGCACCTCGCCCCCGCGGGCGGGAGCCCCACCCAGGAGATCGTCCTGCGCACCACCTCCTCCGGACTGCTGATCGGCTGCGCCGCCACCGGCACCGAAGCCGCCTGGCAGCTGTCCGTCCACCCCGCACCCGCGCTCTGACACCCCGTCACTCCCCGAAAGGACACCGAAGAACCATGACCACCGCCCCCGCCCGCACCGCGCAGGACGACTACACCACCGTCCGCACCGCCATCGGCGCCTACCGGATCACCGCCCCGCTGGTCCGGGTCTCCGGCGGCGACCGCTACGAGTTCCTCGACCTGTTCCTGGCCAAGTCCAGCGAGTACGTCGAGCCGGACAGCGTCCGCGAGGCCCTGGCCCTGCACACCGACGGCTCGCCGTTCGCCGTCCTGCTGCACTTCGAGATCGGCGACGACTCCTGGCTGCTGCCCCGCACCCCCGTCACCGCCGAGCAGCTCACCGCCTACCTGGACGCCGTCGACGCCCCGTCCGACGTCACCGTCGAGGTCGCCCCCGAGGGCTGGGGCGCCAGCGCCTTCGAGGGCCCGCACGCCTGGGCCGCGGCCGCCACGTTCGTCGAGTTCGACATCTCCGGCCTGACCCTGCACGGCGTCACCGAGTCCGCCGTCCCCGGCGAGCCCGCCGCGCTGGCCCACCTCGCCCGGGTCGGCACCACCGGCGAGTACGGCTACCTGCTGCTCTCCAACGCCCCCGAGGCCGCCCACGCCGCCGTCGTCGAGGCGGTCACCGCCGAGAACGGCGCCGAGGTCGGCCCGCAGGGCCTGGCCCGGGTCCAGGCCGAGGCCGGGATGGCCGTCTACGCGGCCGGCTTCGGCGGACTGCCGGTGCACGAGGCGGACCTCGCCTGGATGGTCGACTGGAACCGGATCGGCGAGTTCCAGGGCTCCGAGGAACTGGTCAAGCCCACCTCCGAGACCGCCAAGACCACCGCCCTGGCCGCCCCGGCCGGCGCCGTCGTCCCGGCCGGCACCCCCGTCACCGCCGGCGGGCAGCGGATCGGCACCGTCGTCTGGCAGGCCCCGTCCGCCAACGCCGAGGAGGAACTGGTCGTCGCCCTGCTGGACGCCCCGTTCTGGGTCCCCGGCCTGGAGCTGACCGCCGACGACGCCGACGGCACCCCGCTGCGCACCGTCACCCAGCCCCGCGTCATCGCCCGCTCCCTCACCACCCGGATCCACTGATGACCGACCACACCACCACCACCGAGCGGATCGCCCTCACCGGGGTCGGCCTGATCACCGGCGCCGGCGACGACGCCGAGAAGAGCTGGGCCGCGATCTCCCAGGGCGTCTCCGGCATCAAGACCAACACCCTGTTCGACACCACCGAGCTGCTCACCGACTGGGCCGGCATGGTCACCGCCGAGCAGCCCGCCGACCTCGACCGCTGCTACGCACTGGCCGGCGCCGCGATCCGCGAGGCACTGCGCACCTCCGGCCTCGACCTGGACACCGTGGACCGCGACCGGGTCGCCGTGGTGGTCGGCTCCAGCCTCGGCGCGATGCCGACCCTGGAGAACGTCCACCGCGGCCTGGTCAAGGACGGCGAGCTGGACGCCCCGGCCGCCGCCGCCTCCCAACTCCCCTGCGTGGGCGACTACATCGCCGCCGAGTTCGACCTGCGCGGCCCGCGGATCGTGCTCTCCAACGCCTGCGCGGCCAGCGCCGTGGCCCTCGGCTACGCGGCCGAACTGCTCTGGAAGGGCGAGGTCGACCACGTCATCTGCGGCGGCGTCGACCCGCTGGCCGAACTCTCCGCGTACGGCTTCTCCGCCCTCGGCGCGCTCGACCCCGAGCCGTGCGCGCCGATGTCCGCCTCCACCGGGCTCACCCTCGGCGAGGGCGCGGGCTTCATGGTCCTGGAGTCCGCCGAACGGGCCGCCGCCCGCGGCGCCACCCCGCTCGCCGAACTCGGCGGCTACGGCCTCTCCTGCGACGGCTACCACCAGACCGCCCCCGACCCGAGCGGCAAGGGCGCCGCCGCCGCGATGGCCCAGGCCCTGCGCACCGCCGGGCTGGAGCCGCAGGACGTCGACTACGTCAACCTGCACGGCACCGGCACCCCCGCCAACGACGTCTCCGAGCCCAAGGCCGTGAAGCTGCTGTTCGGCGCCGAACTGCCGCCCGCCAGCTCCACCAAGTCGATGCTCGGCCACACCCTGGGCGCGGCCGGCGCGGTCGAGGCGATCGTCTCCACCCTGGCCATCGACCGGGGCGTCATCCCGCCGACCGTCAACACCCGCGGCACCGCCTCCCCGTTCGGCCTGGACATCGTCCCCGACAACGGGCGGCCCGCGCCGCTGGAGGTGGTCGCCTCCAACTCCTTCGCGTTCGGCGGCAACAACGCCACCGTCGTCCTCAACAAGCCCGGACGGCCCGCCCGTTCGGCCCGACACACCCAGCCCGTGCACCACGTCGTGGTCACCGGCGTCGCCGGACTGGCCGGCTCGGCCGGCTCCACCGCCGAACTGACCGCCGCCCTCGCCGAGGGCCGGACCGGCTTCGACACCCTGGAGCAGGTCGCCGGGATCGGCGAGCGCCCGATCGGCCGGATCGACGTCAAGGCCGTCACCAAGCGCCTCAACCCCAGCAAGGCCCGCCGGATGGACCCGCTCGGCGTGCTCGCCGCCGGCGCCGTCGGCGACCTGTACGAGCGCCACGGCAAGCCCTCCCGGGCCGAGGCCGAGGGCACCGGCATCGTCTTCGCCACCGGCTACGGCCCGGTCACCTCCGTCCTCAACTTCCACCAGGGCGTGCTGGAACAGGGCATCACCGGCGCCAACCCGGCGATGTTCGCCAACACCGTCGTCAACGCCGCCGCCGGCCACGTCGCGATGCTGCACCGCTACCGCGGCTACACCGCCACCATCGCCAACGGCGGCACCTCCTCCGTCCTCGCCCTCCAACTCGCCGCCCGGGTCATCGCCCGCGGCATGGCCGACCGGATCATGGTCGTGGTCGCCGACGAGTTCCCCGCCCAGGCCCTGGCCACCCAGGCCCGGCTGCCCGGATACGCGAAGACCGCGCACGTCGTCCCCGACGGCGGCACCGGCACCGTCCTCTCCGAGGGCGCCGCCGCGATCCTGCTCGAATCCGAAGCCTCCGCCGCCGCCCGCGGCGCGAGCGTCCTGGCGGACGTCCGCGGCTTCGGAGCCTCCGGCGAGTCCGTCGGCATCGGCCGGATCGGCCGCGACGGCGAAGCCTGGGCCCGCGCCCTGCGCGCCGCCCTCGCCGAGGCCGACTCCACCCCCGAACAGATCGACACCGTGGTCTCCGCCGCCTCCGGCTACCGCCTGGTCGACCTCGCCCAGCGCCGCGCCCTCGCCCTGGCCGGCCTCGCCGAACGCCCCACCCGCACCCCCAAGGCCCAACTCGGCGAGACCTACGGCTCCGCCGGCGCCCTCGGCCTGGTCGCCGCCCTCGCGGGCGACGCCCCCGCCGGACGCCTCCTGCTCTCCAGCTTCGCCTACGGCGGCTCCTACGCCGCCGCGGTCATCGACGCGAGGCCCTGATGACCCCCCTGCGGACACCCCGACCCCCCACCGCCCTCACCGCCAGCTGGTCCCTCCACCTGGGCCCGGCCCTGCACGCCGCCACCCGCCTCCCGGCGGGGGCGGAGCACGGCGGGGCGGGGGAGCGGTCGACGGAGCAACTCGCTCCGGCGGGAGAGTGGTTGGCGGTGGATGGTGTCGGCCGTGCCGTGGCGGGGTCGGGAGGTGGGCGTCCGGCGGTCGGCTCCGAGCCTGCGGCGGCCCCGCTGGGGGCTCAACTGGCCTCTTCGGTACGTACGGCGGCGAGTGGCGTCGGCCGTGCTGCGGCGGGGTCGAGTGGTTACCGTCCGGCGGTCGGTACCGAGCCTGCGGCGGCTCCGCTGGGGGTTCAACTGGCCTCTTCGGGAGGCGCGTTGGCGGTGGGTGGTGTCGGCGGTGCCGTGGCGGGGTCGGGTGGTGGCCGTCCGGCGGTCGGCTCCGAGCCTGCGGCGGCCCCGCTGAGGGTTCAACTGGCCTCTTCGGGAGGCGCGTTGGCGGCTCCGGGCCGGGCATGGCTCGGCTTCGGTGCCGGTCGCGTCATGGTGGCCGAGACCGAGTCCGCTGCCGGTGCGGCGGAGCGTGAACCCGCTCCGGTCGCTGGTGGGGAGCGGTCCGGTCCGGCGGGGCCGGGCGGTGGGTGGCCGGGATGGTCTTCGCCGTGCGGCGGTTGACGGCCCGGCTGGTGGGGACGGGACGGACGGCTCCGGCCCTCCCCGCCACCGGGTCCGCACCGCCGGCGGTGGAGGACGGGATCGCCGCCGCCTCTGCCACCACCCTCTCCGCCGCTGGCGTGGCAGTCCGGTCGGCGGTCCGGGGGGCCGGGTACCGCCCGGGGGTCGACGGCGGGTGGGCCGTGCCGGTCCCGGCCACCGTCGCCGCCCTCTCCATCTCCGCCCCCCTCTCCGTCTCCGCCCCCGTCTCCGCCGCTGGCGTGGCGGTCCGGTCGGCGGACCGGGGGACCGGGTGCCGCCCGGGGGTCGACGGCGGGTGGGCCGTGCCGGTCCCGGCCACCGCCGCTGCCCTCTCCATCTCCGCCCCCCTCTCTGTCCCCGTCTCTGCCGTCCCCGTCTCCGCCGCTGGCGCAGCGGTCCGGTCGGCGGTCCGGGGGGCCGGGCGCCGCCCGGGGGTCGACGGCGGGTGGGCCGTGCCGGTCCCGGCCACCGTGGCCGGCCGGGTGGTGTCCGGCACGGAGCGGGGGGTGGTCGACTGTCTCGTCACCCACCATCCGCGGCTGCCCCGGGACCGGATGGGCCACCGGCTGAACGACGCCGGGCGGTGGCTGATCGCCGAGGCGGTGGCCCACCTGTACGGAGTCCGGATCTCGCCGCGCGAGCTGGCTCGCGATGAGCACCGGCGGTGGAGCGTACCGGAGTTGGGCCTGACCGCCTCGGTCGCGCACTGCGCCGCGTACTCGACGGTGGCGCTGGTCGCCGGGCAGACCGTCGGGGTGGACCTCCAGGACCACCGGGACCGGCCGTTCGCCATGCAGTGGCTGGGCGCGCTGCTCGGCCGCCCGGACGGCGAGCCCGCCACCATGCGGGACTTCGCCGAGTGCGAGGCGTTGATCAAGGCGTCGCACCTCCGCAAGGAGACCTTCGCGGGCGTCCGGCTCCCGGACTGGCGGCCGGGTTGGCGCCCCACCAACGTCGGCCACCTGGTTCGCTCCACCGACCTCGGCGACGGTCTGCAACTGGCCCTGGCCACCGACGCCCCCGCGCAGGTCCGCTGGTGGTGGCAGCCGGAACCCGCCGCCCGCCCCGTCCGCACCGCCACCCCGAAACTGGAGCCCGTCGCATGACCCCCACCGCCACTCCCACCGCCGCCCCGGGGCGCGTCTACACCCGGCGGATCTCGCAGATCGAGCGCGGCTACCTGAACGCCAACGCCACCGGCACCCCGCAGCTGATCCAGATGGTGATCGAGGGCAGCGGGCGGATCGACCCGGCCGAACTCGCCGACGCGGTACGGAAGTCCACCGCCGTCAACCCCGGTCTCGCGGTGCGCCGGAAGGGCCCGAACTGGCGGGCCGACGACGACGCCCTGCCGCCGGTCACCGAACTGCCCGCCGGGGCCGGGTTCGAGCACCCGTTCTTCCACCGCGACCTGGACGTCGTCACCGGCCCGGTCTGCGAACTCGGCCTGGCGAACGGGCCGGTGACCCGGCTGGTGGTGCGGGCCAGCCACATCGTCACCGACGGCCGCGGGCTGCGGCACTGGATCGAGGACCTGTTCCGGGCCCTGCGCGGCGAGCAGCTCCTCGGCGCCGACTCCACCGTCGACGACACGCACTTCCGGGCCGCCGCGGCCCCCGTCCCGGCGGCGCCCGTCCCGGCCCGGGTGGAGGGCTTCCCGGCGATCCTCGGCCGGGGCGCGGCCGACGGCACCGCGCTGTGGCTGCGCCGCTCGATCGCGGCGACCCCGACCGCGGTGACCGCCCGGATCGGCGCCGCCGTCTCCCGGCTGCTGACCGCCGACACCGGCCGGCTGATCATCCCGGTGGACCTGCGCCGGCACGACCGCGAGGTGCGCTCCACCGCCAACCTGACCTCCCAGCTGGTGCTCGACCTGCACCGCGAGGACCGCTGGAACCGGCTGCACAGCCAACTGCTCGCCGCCATGCTCCGCAAGCGCGAAGTCGCCTCCCTGGAACGGGACTTCCTCCGCAACAACCCGTTCGCCAACTCGCTGCGCGAGGCCCAGGAGCTGGACGGCACCCGCTTCCCGTGCACCGCGATCCTCACCGACCACGGCCGGATCGACACCGGCCTGTACCGCACCGCGCACTTCCGCCCGACCGAGTACTACACCCTGCCGATGCTCGTCCCGTACGCCGAGATGTTCCTGAGCACCTGCCAGATCGACGACCGCACCGAGCTCACCCTGTCCTGCCGCAACCGCCCGGACGCCCGCCCGGCCGCCGAAGCCGTGCTGGACGAGGTCGAGCGCGCCCTGCTCACGGTCGACTGACCCGGTCCGGCCCACACTCCTCCTCCCCGCTGATGAAGGACCCGCGAAGATGCCCACCACACCCGCCCGCACCACGGTGAACGCGGCCAAGGGCAAGGCCCGCCGCAAGCCGGCCCCGGCCCGCAAGCCCGCCGCCACCACCGTCACCGTCACCAAGACGACCGCCACCGCCACCACCGCCACCAAGGCGACCGGCGCCAAGCCCGAGTCCCCCGCCCCGTCCCCGGCCGCGAAGGCCGCCGCCCCGAAGGCCACCGAGTCGAAGCACGCCCCGAAGGACGCGCCGAAGCCCGCCCCCACCGCCGTCGCGGCCGAGGAGGAGCCCACCCCCGTCGAGCAGGCCGCGCCCCCCGCCGGCCAGGCGCCGCCGCCCGCCGAGGCGCCGTCGAAGGCCGCGCTGCTCACCATGGTGATCGCGGTGGCCGGCGGCTTCATCGCGCTGCTGGACACCACCATCGTCAACGTCTCGATGCAGGAGACCACGGCCCGGTTCGGCGGCATCAACCAGGTGCAGTGGGTGGTGACGGCCTACCTGCTGGCGCTGGCGGCCGTGATGCCGGCCACCGGCTGGCTGGCCACCCGGTTCGGGACGAAGCGGGTGTTCGCCGCCGCGGTGACGCTGTTCGCGCTGGGTTCGCTGGGCTGCGCCGCCGCGCAGTCGCTGGACCAGCTGATCGCGGCGCGCGGCCTCTCGGGCGCGGCGGCGGGCGTGCTGACGCCGGTGTCGACGATCCTGCTGACCCGCGGGGTGCCGCGCGAGCACCTGGGCCGGGTGCAGGCGCTGAACGGTTCGGTGATGCTGATCGGTCCGCTGCTGGGCCCGACCATCGGCGGTCTGCTGGTGGGCTGGGGCGGCTGGTCGGCGGTGTACGTGGTGAACGTCCCGTTCTGCGCGGTGCTGCTGGCGGCGGCGCTGCGCTGGGTCCGCAAGGACGCGCCGCCGGCCGGGAGCGCCCGGCCGCTGGACGTGCTGGGCCTGGTCTCCTCGGCGACGGCGACGGTCTCCACGGTGCTGGCGATCCACGAGTACGCCGAGCAGGGCGCCCGGGCGAGCGCGGCGCTGCTGGTGCCGGTCGGCCTGGCGGTGCTGGGCGCGGTGGTCTTCGTGCTGCGCGAACTGCGGGCGAAGGCCCCGCTGCTGGACCTGCGGCTGTTCCGCATCCCGGTGTACGCGACCGCGGTGGTGAACATCTTCTGCCTGGGCTTCGTGCTGTACTCGCCGATGATGCTCATCCCGCTGTACTTCGAGGACGCCCGCGGCGAGTCCGCGGTGGCCACCGGCCTGCTGATGTCGACCGGCGGCCTGGGCGTGGTGTCCGCGGCCTGGCTGTCCCGGGTGCTGCTGCGCAAGATCGGCGGCGGCGCGACGGTGCTGATCGGCATCGGCCTGACCATGCTGGCGACGCTGCCGATGACCGGCCTGACCGGCACCACCCCGTACCCGCTGATCTGCGCGAGCCTGGTGGTGCGCGGCCTGGGCACCGGCCTGACCATCGTGCCGACGATGACCCGGGCGTTCCAGTCGATCCGTCAGGAGTCCATCCCGGACGCCTCCTCGCAGCTCAACCTGACCCAGCGGATCGGCGGCGCGCTGGCCATCGCGGTGGTCACGGTGGTGCTGACCGACTCCGCGAAGGAGCACCACGGCATGGTGCCCGCCGTGTTCGCGCACTCCTTCGGCTGGCTGCTGGGGGTGTACGGGGTGACGCTGCTGCCCGCGCTGGCGCTGCTCCTCGCGGACCTGCGGGAGAAGCGGGCGCAGGCCGCACCTGCGGCGCAGGCGGCACCGGCGGCACCGGCAGAACCTGCGGCGCAGACGGCCTGACGGCCCGTCGGCGAGACGCCCGCGGTCAGCGCGTGGCGGGGAGCCAGCCGTCCTGGACGGCGTGCACCCCGGCCTCGAAGCGGCTGCGGGCGTCCAGCCGTTCCATCAGGTTGGCGGCGAACCGGCGGGCGGTGCGCGGCGAGACGCCCAT
Organism: Kitasatospora fiedleri; assembly: GCF_948472415.1. Lineage (NCBI taxonomy): Bacteria > Bacillati > Actinomycetota > Actinomycetes > Kitasatosporales > Streptomycetaceae > Kitasatospora > Kitasatospora fiedleri. The sequence goes on from NZ_OX419519.1 coordinate 4,211,054, forward strand.
CCGCTTGGCGATCGCCTCGTCGGTGTGGCCCTGGGCGAGCATCTTGAGCACCGCGAGTTCCTGCGGCGGCATCTCGTGCGCGTCGAGCTTCGGCACGTCGCCGACCGGGATCGCGCTGTCCCAGACGCCCTCGAACAGGGCGCACAGCGCGGCCACCGTGCCGGCGCCGCGCAGCACCACCGCGCCGGCCCGGGCGTCCTCGGTGTCGATCGGCAGCACGGCCTGCCGCCGGTCGAAGATGATCATGCGGATCGGGAGTTCGGGCACCGTCCGGACCTGGCCGCCCTGCAGGTTCAGCCAGGTCACGTGGTCCAGGGTGGGCCGGTGGTTGCGGACGCTGTCCAGGTAGACCGTGCGCATCTGGACGCCGCGCTCCAGCAGCGCCGCGTTCGGCTGCCGACTGGCCCGCAGGTCCTCCTCGGTGTGCGCGCCGCCGGGGGCGAAGGTGGCCACCTCCTGGCGCACCGAGCCGGCCAGTTCGGCCAGCCGCTCGCGGATCGCCTCCGGGCCGCTCAACTGCTCCGAGGCGGCGTCGGTCGCGGTCGGCCGGAACGCCGAGCACTCCGCGATCAGCTGCGCGGCGGCGGCCCGGGAGGCTTCCACCCGCAGCTGCTGGGCGGCGAGTTCGGCCTGCTGGCGGGCCAGCAGCACCTCCATCGCGGTCTCCGGGCCGACCGCCCGGAACCCGATGCCCTCCCGGGCGGAGGGCTGCACCAGGGCCAGTTCGCTCAGTCGGTCGAGCCCCGCGCGCACTCTCTCCTCGGTGATGCCCAGCGACCCGGCCAGGGCGGCGACCCCGGACTGCGGTTCGGCCAGCATCCGGCGGTAGATGGATTCGGCCTCGGTGTCGAGTCCCAGTGCGTCCAGCATGAATCGATCCCCGTTTCGATCAGCGCCAGTAACGTTTGCTCGGGCTCAGAGCTTACTGATACGGGGCAACCACGCACTGACCGTCATGTTCCGGAGAGGTGACCGGACAGCGGACGCGGGACCGCCGGACCGGCGGCCCGGCGCCGGGGGCTCACACCGCGGCGGTCAGCAGCAGGCGGCCGACCAGCTCGGTGACCTCGGGCGCTCCGGGGACGGCCTCCGGGACGGCCCCGGGAACGGGCTCGGCCGGCGGCTCGGGCAGGGCCGAGGAGCAGTCCCGGATCAGGCTGTGGAAGGAGAACAGCGCCGACGCCTCCTGCCGGACCAGGTTGTGCTCGAACAGGACGTCCAGGAAGCACTCGGCCTCGTCCGGGCTCACCCCGGTCAGCGCCGCCGCCCGCTGCACGTCGAAGCTCTCCGCGCCCTGCCGGCTCATCAGCCGGGAGAAGCGCTGCTGCGCCCGGTCCAGGTACTGGTAGGAGGCGCGCAGCAGCGCCATCAGGTCCCGGTCCGCGGTGCGCAGGCAGCGGGCCCGCCGGGCCGGGTCGGCCAGCCGCTCCACTAGGTCCGCGACCGTCCAGGCCGGACGGTCGCGCAGCCGGGTCGCGGCGATCCGCACCGCCAGCGGCAGGTACCCGCACAGCGCGACGGCCTCGGCGGCCCGGGCGGGCTCCCGGGCCACCCGGGCCCGGCCGGCCACCCGGGCCAGCAGCTCGACCGCGTCGGACGGCGGCAGCACGTCCAGCGGCAGCGCCACCGCGCCGTCCAGGGCGCTGAGCTTGCGCCGCCCGGTCACCAGCACCAGGGTCTCCCCGGCGCCCGGCAGCAGCGGGCGCACCTGGGCGCTGTCCGCGGCGTCGTCCAGCACCAGCAGGCAGCGCCGGCCGGCCAGCCGGGCCCGCCACAGCGCGCTGCGCTCCTCCAGCGAGGCCGGGACCTCCTCGGGTCGCAGGCCGTCCGCCCGCAGCAGCGCGGCCAGTGCCCGGATCGGCGGCACCGGCGGCCGGGTCTCGTCGAAGCCGTCCAGCGCGGCGAAGAACTGGCCGTCCGGGAACTGCCCGGTCAGCTGGTGGGCGAGCCGCACCGCCAGGGTGGTCTTGCCGACCCCGCCCATGCCGTCGACGGCCAGCATCAGCGGGGCGCCGGGGGCCCGCCGGCCGACCGCCTCCAGCAGCAGGGCCGACTCGGCGGCCCGGCCGGTGAAGTCCGCCAGGTCGTGCGGGAGGCAGTTGGGGCTGCCGGGCGGCTCCTGCCCCCGGGCGGTCCGCGGCGCGGGCGGTTCGGCCGGCGCGGCGGCGGCGCCGTGCACCCCGGGGCCGTCGGCCAGGATCTCGGCGTGCAGGGCGCGCAGCCCGGGGCTGGGCTCCAGGCCGAGTTCGTCGGCCAGGAAGCGCCGCCCCTCGTCGTACACGGCCAGCGCGTCGGCCTGCCGGCCGCTGCGGCACAGGGCCGTCATCAGGCTCCGCCGCAGCGAGTCGCGCAGCGGGTACTCGGCCAGCAGCGCGGTCAACTCGCCTACCAGCGAAGAGGTTTCGCCGACCTTCAGGCGCAGTGCCATCAGGTCCTCGACGGCGGCGATCCGCTGTTCGTTCAGTTTCACCGCGGCGCTGGTCACCGCCGGGCAGTGGATTCCGGCGAAGGCCTCGCCGCGCCACAGGTCGACCGCGGACTGGAGCAGCCGGATCGCCTCGGCGAACCGCCCGTCCCGCTCGGCGGCCCGGGCCTCCCGGACCTTGCGGGCGAAGCGGTTGGCGTCCACCGCGTCCTCCGGGGCGGCCAGCCGGTAGCCGACGTCGGCCGTCACCAGCCGGTGCTCGCCGGCGGCCAGCACCCGTCTCAGGTCCCGGATGGCGTTGTGCACCTGGGGGCGGGCCGAGGTCGGCGGGTCCTCCCAGAGCTCGTCCACCAGGAAGTCCATCGGCACCACCCGGCCGACGTTCAGCAGCAGCAGTGCCAGGAGTCTCTGCTGCCGCATGCCCCGGACGTCCACGGGGACACCGCTCTGGCGGGCCTCCAGGGCGCCCAGCACCAGGAATTCCATCGTCCTTCACCCCCGTGAATCCGATTGGTCCGTCTATTCGCCGCTCGCCGCTCGCTGCTCGTGCGGTGCGGTCGCGCTGTGCTGTTGTGCCGACCTGCGGTCAGTCGGTGCGGTGCGGTGCGGTGCGGACGGGCCTCGCCGGCCCGTCGGCGGGTGCCGTGCGGCCGGTCGGCTCAGCCGCCCCAGGTGACGTCGCCCTGCGGGGAGGCGTTCGGGTGCGGGGTGGCGGTGGCGGTCGGGGTCGAGCCGACCTGGACGGTCCCGGCGCCGTCCGCGACGTTTCCGGAGAATTCCACGGCGCCCGCCGAAACGGTCAGGGCGGCGACGGCGACCATCACGGAAGCGGCGAACTTGGAGACACGGGTGACCAGCACGGAATTCTCCTCGAAAAGTGGTGGGGATTTCCCGGGATTCCCTCCCGGGTTTCCTGGCCGGGGCTCTCGCTCCCCCCGACACCTCCACTCTGCTCCCGCCGGCAGCGGGAGGGAACAGACTCCGGCTGGACGGAACATGCACTGACCTAAGCCGTCCAGGCCGACCTCAGTCGAAGTCCCACCAGGGGCCCGGAACCAGGGCCGCGCCCACGGCCAGCACGTCCACACCGGCCAGCTCGGGCTCCTCGCCGACGGCGCGCCCCAGCAGGGCGGCGGCCCGCTCCTCCGCCTCGGCCAGCCCGGCCGACAGGCTGAACACGCCCACGGTGACCTCGCCCGTCCCGTCCTGGTGGACGCTCACGTGCTCCAGGGCGTCCGCCTCGCGGGCGTGGGACTGGACTATTTCCGCCAAGCCCGGGGGAACTCCACCGCCGGCCGGCATTCGCAACCTCGCGTGAACCAGATACATGGTCCCATCTTCGTCCCCGCCGCTAAGTACCCGAACGACTTCCGGGTGGTCTCTTTATGCCGTGGCACAAAGCGTCCCGCCCGCGCCGGCCCGTGAGCGGGGCGGCGCGGGCGGGACGGGACGCGTGGGATGTGTGGGACGGGCGCCGGTCAGACGGCGGCGACCGCCGCGAGGTGGTCGGGCAGTTCGCCGCCGCTGTCCAGGAAGTGCGTCAGCGGCAGCGTCGCCGCGCCGAGCGTCACCGCGTCCGGACCGAGGTCGGAGAGGGTGATGGTGGTGCGGGAGCGGGGGAAGGACAGGGCGTAGCGGGTCGCGGCCTCGCCGATCGCGGGGAGCAGCCGGGGGCCGAGCAGCAGGCCGGCCCAGCCGCCGATGACGATCCGCTCGGGGTTGAACAGGTTGACCAGGTCGGCGATGGACGCGCCGAACAGCTCGGCGGCCTCGTCGAGCAGGGCGACGGCGCTCGGCTGCCCGTCCTCGGCGGCCCGCAGCAGGGCCGCCAGGCCGGCCTTCTCGCTGGTGTCGGGCACCGTGCCGTCCCAGCGCTCGACCAGCGCCTCGGCGCCGACGTACGCCTCCAGGCAGCCGCGGGAGCCGCACCGGCAGGGGCGGCCGCCGACGTGCACCTTGGTGTGGCCCCACTCGCCGGCCGAGCTGGTCGCGCCGCGGAAGCGGACGCCGTCGGCGATCACGCAGGCGCCGACGCCGGAGCCGAACAGGGCGACCACCGCGTGCCGGCTGCCGCGCCCGGCGCCGAACCACATCTCGGCCTGGCCGAGCGTCTTGGCGCCGTTGTCGACGTACAGCGGCAGCGGGGTGTGCTCGCGCAGCATCCGGCCGAACGGGACGGCGTCCCAGCCGAAGGTCTGGCCGTGCACGACGATGCCCGCGCCGGGGTCGGCGCCGGTGCCCTGCTCGACGATGCCGGGCACCCCTATCCCGATGCCGAGCACGTTCTCGGCGGCGACGCCGGCCGCGGCGAGCGCCTGGTCGAGGCCGCCGGCGATCATCCGGACCACCCGCTCGGGGTCGTGCGCGGCGAGCAACGGCTGGTCGGCCGAGGCGAGTTCGGTGAGCGCGAGGTCGAAGAGGGTGACCCGGACCTGGGTCTCGCCGATGTCGATGCCGACCAGGTGGGCCTGGCCGGGGGTGACCCGGAGCAGGATGCGCGGGCGGCCGCCGTCGGACTCGACCGATCCGCACTCCTCGATCAGGCCGTCGGCAAGCAACTCGCCCGTTACGTTGCTGACCGATCCGGCACTCAGTCCGGTCGCGGTGCCCAGCTCCTGGCGGCTCAGCGGACCGTTGAAGTACAGGTGTCGCAGTAGCGTGGAACGGCTGCTCCGGCGCAGGTCGCGAACGGTCTGCTTGCCTCGCGGTGTCATCGGCTTCCCTTCTTCGTTGCAGAATCTACGCCGTCGCGCCTCTTGACGTCTACTTTTCTCAGACGTTAAATCTCGGCGTGAAGTAAGCAGTTCTGACTGCCTCTTCACCCCCACGAGACGACAGCCCGAGAGGGGCTCCTCCCATGCGCACCCACCGGATCTCCGCCGCCCTCGCCCTGACCGCCGCGATCGTCCTGACCGCCTCCGCCTGCGGCGGCGGCGACAGCGGCAGCGGCGGCAACTCCAGCCCCAAGACGCTCACGTACTGGGCCTCCAACCAGGGCAGCAGCCTGGAGAACGACAAGCAGGTGCTGGAGCCCGAGCTGAAGAAGTTCGAGGCGCAGACCGGCATCAAGGTCAACCTCGAAGTCATCCCCTGGTCCGACCTGCTGAACAGAATCCTGGCCGCCACCGCGTCCGGCCAGGGCCCGGACGTGCTGAACATCGGCAACACCTGGTCCGCCTCCCTCCAGGCGACCGGCGCACTGCTCCCGTTCGACCAGGCCGCCTTCGACAAGATCGGCGGCAAGGACCGCTTCCTGGAGTCGACCATCGCCTCGGCCGGCGCCAAGGGCAAGGACCCGGCGGCCGTCCCGCTGTACTCGATGGCCTACGGCCTGTACTACAACAAGAAGCTGTTCCAGGCGGCCGGGATCGCCAACCCGCCCGCCACCTGGGAGGAGCTGGTCGCGGACGGCAAGAAGCTGACCTCGGGCGACAAGTACGGCCTGGCGATCGAGGGCGGCAACGTCTCGGAGAACGTCCACCACGCCTTCACCCTGGGCATGCAGCACGGCACCGGCTTCTACGACGCCTCGGGCAAGCCGACCTTCGACAGCCCGGAGGCCGTCGCCGCGGTCAAGCAGTACGTCGACTTCATCGCCAACGACAAGATCGCCGCCCCCGGCAACGCCGAGTACGCCGCCAACCAGTCGGTGACCGACTTCGCCACCGGCAAGGCCGCGATGCTGATGTGGCAGTCCGCGGGCGCCAACCTCAAGTCGCACGGCATGAACCCGGACGACTACGGCGTCGTCCCCGTCCCGGCCCCGGCCGGCGCCACCGGCGACAAGGCCACCACCTCGATGGTGGCCGGCATCAACCTGGCGGTCTTCAAGAACACCAAGAACCTCGACGGCGCCCTGAACTTCGTGAAGTTCATGACCAGCGACGAGGAGCAGAAGACCCTCAACGGCACCTACGGCTCGCTGCCGCCGGTGAAGGCCGCGCAGTCCGACGCCGCGTTCTCCACCCCGGAGCTCCAGACCCTCGCGGGCGTCCTGCAGAAGAGCGCCGCGCCGCTCCCGCAGGTCCCCACCGAGAGCCAGTTCGAGACCCTGATCGGCACCGCCGTGAAGAACCTGCTGGCGTCCGCCGCCGCGGGCAAGCCGATCACCGAGGCCACGGTCAAGGACGAGCTGTCCAAGGCCCAGCAGCAGATGCCGGCCAGCTGACGTGCCCGGGAAAGTGATCGACCGCCAGACCGCCGGACAGGAGGCCGCCCCGAAGGGGGCGGCCCCCGCCCCCCGGCGCACCCGCGCGAAGTTCGGGCGCAGCGCACTGCCCTACCTGCTGCTGCTCCCGGCCCTGCTGGCCGAACTGCTGATCCACCTGGTGCCGATGGTCACCGGCATCGTGATGGCGTTCAAGCAGCTCACCCAGTTCTTCATCCGCGACTGGGGCTCGGCGCCCTGGTCCGGCTTCGACAACTTCAAGGTCGCGCTGGAGTTCGACGCCCCGGTCGGCAAGGCGCTGCTGCACTCGTTCTGGGTGACCTGCGCCTTCACCGTGCTGTCGGTCGGCCTGTCCTGGCTGATCGGCGTCACCGCCTCGGTCTTCACCCAGGACGCCTTCCGCGGCCGCGGGCTGCTGCGCGCGGCGTTCATGCTGCCGTACGCGCTGCCGGTGTTCGCGGCCGTGATCACCTGGTCGTTCATGTTCCAGCGGGACACCGGCCTGATCAACCACGTGCTGCACGACCAGCTCCACCTGACCAGCGACAAGCCGTTCTGGCTGATCGGCGACAACAGCTTCTGGGCGCTGCTGACCGTCTCGGTCTGGAAGTCCTGGCCGTTCGCCTTCCTCACCCTCACCGCGGGCCTGCAGAACATCCCGCGCGAGCTGTACGAGGCCGCCGCGCTGGACGGCGCCGGCGTGTGGCAGCAGATCCGCCGGATCACCCTGCCCTCGCTGCGCCCGGTCAACCTGGTGCTGGTGCTGGTGCTGTTCCTGTGGACCTTCAACGACTTCAACACGCCGTTCGTGCTGTTCGGCAAGTCCGCCCCGCAGGCCGCGGACCTGATCTCGATCCACATCTACCAGTCCTCCTTCATCACCTGGAACTTCGGCCAGGGCTCGGCGATGTCCGTCCTGCTGCTGCTGTTCCTGCTGCTGGTGACCGCGGTCTACCTGTTCGCCACCAACCGCCGTCGGGGGGACGCAGAATGATCAACCCGCCCGCCTCCTTCCGCTGGCTGCGCCGGATCGTGCTGCTGGTGCTGGCCGTCTTCACCCTGACCCCGGTCGCGGTGATGCTGAGCTCCTCGCTCAAGCCGCTCCAGGACGTCCAGGGCCCGTGGCGCTGGATGCCCAGCCACCTGACCTTCCGGCCGTACATCGACATCTGGAAGACCGTCCCGCTCGCGAAGTACTTCACCAACTCGCTGATCGTCGCGGGCTCGGCCACCGGCCTGTCCGTGCTGATCGCGCTGCTGGCCGGCTACGCGGTGAGCCGCTACCGGTTCCGCGGCAAGAAGATCTTCACGATCACCGTGCTGTCCACCCAGATGTTCCCCGGCATCCTGTTCCTGCTGCCGCTGTTCCTGATCTTCGTCAACATCGGCAACACCACCGGCATCGCGCTGTACGGCAGCCGCGGCGGCCTGATCCTCACCTACCTGACCTTCTCGCTGCCGTTCTCGATCTGGATGCTGGCCGGGTACCTGGACTCCATCCCGCGCGACCTCGACGAGGCCGCCGCGGTCGACGGCTGCGGCCCGATCCGCACCCTCGTCCAGATCATCGTCCCGGCCGCCCTGCCCGGCATCATCGCGGTCGCCGTGTACGCCTTCATGACCGCCTGGGGCGAGGTGCTGTTCGCCTCCGTCATGACCAACGACCAGACCCGCACGCTGGCCGTCGGGCTCCAGGGGTACGCCACGCAGACCGACGTCTACTGGAACCAGGTGATGGCCGCCTCGCTGGTCGTCAGCCTCCCCGTGGTCGCCGGATTCCTGCTGCTGCAGCGCTACCTGGTGGCCGGTCTGACCGCCGGTGCCGTCAAGTGAGGCACCGTCAGGGTGCCGACAACTGACGCACCGACAGGGTGCCGACGCGTGACGCACCGCCCGGACCGCCGCCCCCTCACCCTCGAAAGGACCACCCCGTGAACCACCTCGACGCGCTGCCGGCCAACTTCCGCTGGGGCGCCGCCACCGCCGCCTACCAGATCGAGGGCGCCGCGAGCACCGACGGCCGCGCGCCGTCGATCTGGGACACCTTCTCGCACACCCCCGGCAAGGTCGACAACGGCGACACCGGCGACACGGCCTGCGACCACTACCACCGCTGGCCCCAGGACCTCGACCTGGCCAAGGGGCTCGGCCTGGACGCCTACCGCTTCTCCATCGCCTGGCCCCGGGTCGTCCCGCAGGCCGACGGCCGGGTCAACGCGGCCGGCCTGGACTTCTACGACCGCCTGGTCGACGGCATGCTGGAGCGCGGCCTCACCCCGTTCCCGACCCTCTACCACTGGGACCTCCCGCAGGCCCAGCAGGACCGCGGCGGCTGGCCCGAGCGCTCCACCGCCGAGCGCTTCGCCGAGTACACCGCGGTGGTCGCCGAGCGCCTCGGCGACCGGGTCCGCGACTGGTGCACCCTCAACGAGCCGCTCTGCTCCTCCTGGATCGGCCACCTCGAGGGCAAGATGGCCCCCGGCGTCACCGACCTCACCGCCGCCGTCCGCACCTCCTACCACCTGCACCTCGGCCACGGCCTCGCCGTCCAGGCGCTGCGCGCCGCCGTCCCCGGCGCCCGGATCGGCATCGTCAACAACCTCTCCACCATCGAGCCCGCCACGCAGTCCGACGCCGACCTCGCCGCCGCCCGGCGCGCCGACGGCCACATCAACCGCTGGTGGCTCGACCCGATCCTCGGCCGCGGCTACCCGCAGGACATGCTCGACCTGTACGGCGTCGAACTCCCCGTCCGGGACGGCGACCTCGACCTGATCTCGGCCCCGCTCGACTGGGTCGGCCTCAACTACTACTTCCGCCAGATCGTCGAGGACGACCCCACCGGCCCCGTCCCGGGCTTCCGCCAGGTCCCCGGCCCCAACCCCGAGCGCACCGCGATGGACTGGGAGGTGCACGCCCCCGGCATCGAGGAGCTCCTGCTGCGCCTCACCGAGGACTACGGCGTCCGCGAGATCTACGTGACCGAGAACGGCTCCGCCTACCGCGACACCGTCACCGCCGACGGCCGGGTCGACGACCCCGAGCGCACCGCCTACCTGGAGTCCCACCTCGCCGCCTGCGCCCGCGCCGTCGCCAAGGGCGCCCCGCTGGCCGGCTACTTCGCCTGGTCCCTGCTCGACAACTTCGAGTGGGCCTACGGCTACGACAAGCGCTTCGGCCTGATCCACGTCGACTACGACACCCAGGTCCGCATCCTCAAGGCCAGCGGCGAACGCTACGCCCAGCTCATCGCCGCCCACCGCGCCCGCGCCTGACCCCTACCCCGAACCCCAGGGCCCCGGAAGCACCCGACGCTCCCGGGGCCCTGCCGCGTTCACTCTCCACACCCCGCGGAAGGCCCGTTCAGCGGGTGACGGTACGCGGGTGCCGGACGCGGCGGCCCCGGAGGGCGACCTCGGCACCGTCCGCCTCTGGGGGGTGCCCACGCGTCGATGGGAAGAACCACGCGCCCGCGTCCGCGGTGTGCGAAAATCGCACACATGGAGACGATCGGGAGCTGGAACGAGATCGGCGAGCGGGTCGCGGAGGCCCGGCGGGCCGCAGGAGTGAGCCAGGGTGAGCTGGCCGCGCGGCTCGGCCTGGACCGAACCATGCTCGTGCGCATCGAGTCCGGTGAACGCAAGATCTCCGCCGTGGAGCTGTTCCGGCTGGCCGAAGAGCTGGGTGTTCCCGCCGCGCACTTCGTCACCCGTCCGCCGGCCCCGCTGGTCTCGCGGCGGCACGGTCTGGACGAGGACGCGGACGGCGCGAGCCGCACCAGATTCCGCTTCGACGCCCTCCTCGAGGCACACGCACGGGATGCCCAGTGGTTGATCGGCGCGGGCTTCCTCGTCCCTCCTCCGGCTCTCGCGCGGCCGGAAGGCCCGATTGATCCGGGTGCGCTCGCGGATGCGGCACGTTCGGTGATCGGCAAGCCCCACGGGCCGCTGGGCGGTATCGCCCGCGTCGCGGAGCAGTTCGGGCTGTACCTGCTCAGCGTCGACGTCGAGGGCGACGGAGCCTCCCTGCTCCTCGACGGTTTCGGGGTGGCCGTCGTGGGCGGCCGGGCTGCTCCCGGCAGACGCCGTTGGACCGCGGCACACGAACTCGGACACCACCTGCTCCAGGACGAGTACCACTCTGACCTCTCGGTGGCGGCCGGCCGGGACGAACGCGAAGAGCTCATCGACCGGTTCGCCGACGAGTTGCTGATGCGGGACGCGGACCTCGAAGAGGCGTGGCGGCGCCGAGCACAGGATGCCGCGCCGCGGAGCTTCCTCATCGAGATCGCGGCCCAGTACCGAGTCTCCTGGGGGGTCGTCGTGCGCAAGGCCGCCAGGCTCGGGCTCGTGTCGAGCGCGCAGGCACGCCAACTGCGGGCCGGTACCCCGACCCGGGGCGATCTCCTCGCTGTGCACGGGGCGGAGCCGGTCGAGGACCTGACCGTCGGTACCACCGGGCCCCGGTGGCGGAAAGCCGTCCTCGACGCCTGGGCCGGCGGCGACGTGACCGGTTCCCGCGCGGTGGAACTGCTGCACGGGGCGATCGCGGTCGACGACCTGCCGTTGCGCGCGCTGGAGGAACCCGCCCCATGACGGACACCGCGTTCGGCGTGCCCACCCTGGTCTGGGACGCTTCGCCCCTGTTCCACGCGGTCAAGGCCGATCACATCGACCTGTTGGCCGACTTCGCCCGGGAGTCGCAGGGCGTCCCCCGCCGTAATGTGACGACGGCGACCGTCGTCCACGAGCTTTCCCACGCCGACCTGGACGTCTCGGGCCTCGGCTGGCTGGAAGTGGTCCACGTCGACGGCCTCGACGAACTCGGTGCGCTGGTGCGCTGGATGGCGGTGGTCTCCGGCGAACGTTCCAACCAGGGCGAAGCCACCGTCCTGGCCTGGGCCGAGGTGCACGGCGCGACGGCGGTGATCGACGACGCCGACGCTCGCCGTGCGGCCCGGAAGCACGCCATGCCGGTCCAGGGTTCGCTCCGCGTCCTCGCCGATGCTCTGCGGGAAGGCCGGGTGACCGAGTACGCGGCGAACGCCTTCGCCGACGCGACGGCCGCCACCGGGGCGCGCTACCCGTTCGGGCCGGGCGGGTTCCTGTCCTGGGCGGGCCGGATGAAACTGCTCTGACAGCCGCGCCGGGGTCGCACCGTCGACCGGAGGCACGCGGTCGACGGGCCGCGTGGTGAGTCCGCAGCCGACGGGCCGCCGCGGAGAGCGGGCCGGGCCCCGGGAGCGTTCGGAAGCTCCCGGAGCCCGGTCGGCGGTCGGTGTCGGGGCGTCAGCGGCCCTGGAGGGACTTGACGTTGTCGCCGAAGGTCCAGCCCTTCGAGCCGTCCCAGTTGAGGGACCAGGTCATCAGGCCCTTCAGCTGGCCGCTGTAGGAGCCGTAGGCCTGGGAGACCAGGTTGGGGGCCATGTAGCCGCCGCCCGCGCCGGACTGGGCGGGGAGGCCGGGGACCTGCTTGTCGTAGGGGACCTTGACGGTGGTGCCCTGGATGGTCAGGCCGTTGTTGAGGCAGGTGGTCTGGGCGGTGAAGCCCTGGACGGTGCCGGCCGAGTAGGAGTCGCCGGAGCAGCCGTACATCGAGCCGTTGTAGTACTGCATGTTCAGCCACCACAGCCGGCCGTTGTCGACGTACTTCTTGATGATCGGCAGGTAGGAGCCCCAGATCGAGCCGTAGGTGACGCTGCCGCCGGTGACGTACGCGGTCTCGGGGGCCATGGTGAGGCCGAAGCCGGCCGGCATCTGGGCGAGGACGCCGTCGATGATCCGGATCAGGTTGGACTGCGAGGCGGACAGGGTGGTGATGCTGCCGCTGCCGGACAGGCCGGTCTCGATGTCGATGTCGATGCCGTCGAAGTTGTACTTCTTCAGGATCGGCACGATGGTCGCGACGAACTTGTCGGCCACCGTGCTGGAGCTCAGGTCGATGCCCGCGGTGGCGCCGCCGATCGACATCAGGATGGTCGCGCCGTTCGCCTTGGCCTGGCACATCTCGGCGGGGGTGGCCACCTTGACGCCGGTGTCCATGCCGTCCTGCCAGAGCACGGTGCCGTCGGAGAGGATCACCGGGAAGGCGGCGTTGATGACGTTGTAGCCGTGCTGGGCGATCCGGCTGTCGGTGATCGGGGTCCAACCGAGGCCCGGGTGCACGCCGTTGGAGGCGCCGTCCCAGTTCTCCCAGTAGCCCTGGAGCACCTTGCCGGTCGGCCGCGGCTTGGTGGCGCAGGTGGCGTCACCGGGCGGGTTGCTGGTCGGCGGCTGCGAGGTGGGCGGCTGCGAGGTCGGGGGCTTGGACGTCGGGGGCTGCGAGGTGGGCGGCTGGGACGTCGGCGGCTGGGAGGTGGGCGGCTGCGAGGTGGGGGCGCTGGCGGACGGCGACGGGCTGCCGCTGCCGCCGGGGCCGGTGAGCACCAGGTCGTCGGCGTAGAAGGCGGGTTGGCCGTACCAGCCGTGCACGAAGACGGTCACCGAGGTGGTGGAGGCGCCGGTGGAGAAGGTGGTGCTGAGCTGCCCGTAGGAGGCGTTGCCGGGGGCCCAGGTGGAGGCGTTCACGCCGGTGCCGGTGGCGCCGAGGTAGACGTAGCTGCCCTGGACGAAGCCGCTCAGGGTGTACTGCGCGTTGGGCTGCACGCTGATGGTCTGCGAGCACTGCGCGCTGTCCTGGCCGCTGGGGGTGGCCTTGAGCGCGGCGGTGCCGCCGTGCACCGGGCTGCTGACGACCGTCGCGCCGGAGCCGGCGGTGCAGGTCCAGTTGGCGAGCCCGCTCTCGAAGCCGGGGTTGGCGACTAGGTTGGCGACGTCGGCGGACGCGGTGACCGAGCCGGCCACGGCGAGGCCGGTGCCGATCACGGCGGCGGCGCTGACGCCGGCCAGCGACCGCTTCAGGACGCTCGGACCGGTTCGGGCGTGGCTGACCCGGGGCGCCTGGGCGGCGCGCTCCACGGGCGAGTACGACCTTCGACGGAACATGGTGATCCCTTCCCGCCGCACACCTGGTCATGGGCATGACCAGCGCTGTGGGGGCGCGATGCGCGGCTGTGGGTGAGGTGGGGACATGTGGGGGTTGTGCCCAGCCGGATCGTAGGAGCGGGGGCAGGGGGCGTCAATAGGTCTGGACCAATGGCGAGGGTCCGGACCACCCCGGCGAAGGGTCGTCAACTGCCCTTCCACCGGCGGGCCGGGGACGCCGCGGCCCGGCCGCCGGTCAGCCCGTCGCGGCCACGGTGAACGGCGCGGCCAGCACCCAGGTCTGGTTGGAGCCGCCGTGCGGCGCCCAGAGCGTCGCCGGGGCGGGGGAGACCGCCTCGTACGGGCAGTCCAGCACCATCCCGGTGCCCGCGTTCTCGATCCGGTGCGCCCGGCCGCCGTCCACCGCGACGACCCGCCAGCGCTGCCAGGCCGCGTCCGCGCCGTGCCGGTCGCACATCCGCACCGAGTCGCCGTCCTGCGCGCCCCGGCCGTCCAGCAGCAGGTTGTTGGCCGCCGAGACCAGCTCGAACTCCCCGTCCCGGTCGGTCGGCCCCAGCAGCCACAGCTGGTGCGGCTGCCCGTGCGCCCTCCACAGGTGCGCACGGGTGCCGTGCCGGGTGTGCAGCGCGGTGTCCAGCGCCAGCCCGCTGCTCACCGAGAGCACCAGGAACGGCCCCAGCGGCTTGCGGGCCCGGCGGCGGAACAGCGAACCCACGTCGTCCGTACCGATCTTCAGGAACGGTACGCCGATCTCGGCACTGACGCGGCGCTCTCCCGGTGGCATGGCCGCCATGCTAGGGCCTGCCCCCGGCCCCCGCGCCCCCGTACGCCCTCCCCGCCCGCCGAGCCCGCGGCGCACACTGGCAGCGGCCCCGGCCCGCAGCATCCGGCCCCCGGCCGGCCCCCGGACGTCGAACGGAACGAGCCCGAGACGTGGACTGCCGCACCCCCGCCGCCCTGCTGGCCGAAGCCTGCGCCGCCGCCGGGCGCCCGAGCACCGGCGCGCGGCTGATCCGGGCCGGCGAGAACACCCTGTGGCGGCTGCCCGGCGGAGTGGTCGCCCGGATCGGCCGCCCCGGCCAACTCGCGGTCGCGGCCAAGGAACTGGCCGTCGCCGACTGGCTGCACCGGCACCGGGTGCCGGCCGTCCGCCCGCTCGGCCACCCGGCCGCGCCGCTGGCGGTGCACGGCCGCCCGGTCACCTTCTGGCACGAGCTGCCGCCGCACCGCCCCGGCACCCCGGTCGAACTGGCCACCGCGCTGCGCCGCCTGCACCGACTGCCCCCGCCACCGGCCGGGTTGGGCGCCCTCGACCCGTTCGTCCGGCTCCCCGAGCGGATCGCCGCCGCCGCCCTCGACGAGCCGAGCCGCCGCCGACTGCGCTCCCGCCTCGCCGAGTTGCGCACCGCCTGGCGCGAACTCGCCCTCCCCGCCCGGCCGCCGCACCTCGTGCACGGCGACGCCTGGAGCGGCAACCTCGCGGTCACCGCCACCACCGCCCACCTGCTGGACTTCGAACGCACCGCGCTCGGCCCGGCCGAGTGGGACCTGACCACCACCGCCGTCGGCCGCCACACCTTCGGCACCGTCCCGCCCGGGACGTACGACGCGTTCTGCGCCGCCTACGGCGCCGACGTCACCGAGTGGCTCGGCTACCCGGTGCTCCGCGACATCCGCGAACTCCGGCTCACCTGCTACGCCTGGCAGCAGGCCGACGCCGACCCCCGCCACCGCGCCGAAGCCCGCCACCGGCTGGCCTGCCTGTTCGGCGAGCACGGCCCCCGCCCCTGGGGCTGGACGGCGCTCGACTGACCGCCCGCCGACCGCTGGCCCGCGCGCCCGGCCGTCAGTCCACGCAGGGCACCCCGCCCAGCTCGACCGGCTCCGGCAACAGTCCGGAGACCTGCGCGGACGGGTCCGGCGACGCCTCCACCCCCGCCGACCCCTTCGCCGCCGCCCCCGCACCGGCGTCCGCGTCCGCAACCGCCGCCGCCCCCTGGTCCGCCGACTCCGACTCCGGCCCCGCCCCCGGCCCCGACGGCGCGGGCGCGGGCGTCGCCGGGTCGTCCTCCAGCAGCTTCCGGGCCGCCCCCGGCACCCCCCGGAGCCGGTAGCCGTCGAAGACCACCGGCAGGGTGCGCAGGGTGCCCTTCCCGGCGGCCAGCGCCGGCACCTGGCGGACGAAGTCCACCGGGCTCCACCCCGTGTCGACCACCAGGTCCTGTTGCAGGGCCCGGTACAGCGCGGTGAGCTCGCCCGACTCGGCCAGCACGCCGCCGCCGCGCAGCTTCTCCACCACCCCGGCCAGGAACGCCTGGGCGCGCCGGGTGCGCTCGATGTCGGTGCCGGTGCCGACGCCGCGCCGCTGGCGGACGAAGGCGAGCGCCTGGGCCGGGTCCAGCTCCTGCCGCCCGGCCGGGAGCCGGGCCCCGCTCCACGCGTCGTCCACCGGGTGGTTCAGGCAGACCGGCACCCCGCCGAGGGCCTCGGCGGCGTGGTAGAAGCCGACCAGCGAGAGTTCCGCGTAGTGGTCCACCCGCACCGAGGTCAGCTGCTCCACCGCCCGGAGCAGGGCCTGCCGCCCGGCGCCCTGGCCGCGCGCCCACAGCTCCTGCTCGGACAGCCCGGCGTCGCGCTGCCGCTCCGTCGCGGCGCGCGCGGCGTCCGGGTAGACCTGGTCGAGCGGCACCTCCTCGCCGGAGGCCCCGGTGACGTAGACGTCCCGGGGCAGCGACAGCTGCCGGACCTCGCCGCCGCCCGCCGGGACGTGCACCAGCATCACGGTGTCGGTGGAGCCGGGGGAGCGGGACGAGCCGTGCAGTCCGTCGCGCCGCAGCGCGTCCGGGGCCGGCCCGCCCCCGGCGTCGACCGCGGTGTCCAGGCCGACCAGCAGGACGGTCACCCCGCCGGCCAGCGGCGGCGGCGCCGGGTCCGGGCCGGAGTGCGCCAGGTCCACCACGGAGGTCTTCTCCCCGGGCACGCCCCGCGGCACCGTCAGCACCCCCGCCCCGACCGCGACCGCCGCGGTCAGCACCCCCGCCAGCAGCACGGTGCGCCGCCGCCGGGCCCGCCGGCGCCGCCGGCCGGCCGCCAGCCCGCCGTCGACCAGCCGGGCCGTCACCTCCGGGCCCGGCCCGCCGCCCGTCAGCCCGAAGGCCGCCCCCAACTGCACTTCGAACGCCCCTTCCCCGTCCCGGTCGCCGCCCGCGCCGCGCGCCGTGCCGCTCGCCCCGCCGTCCACCGCACCACTCCGTCCGTCGCGTCCCGGGTTCATCGCGCCACCAGTTCCGCCAGGTCCCCGCCCAGCAGCCCCCGCAGTTTGGCCAGCGCCCGCGAGCACCTGGTCCGCACCGCCGCCGAACTGTCCTTCACGATCGCCGCGGTCTCCTCCACGCTGCGGTCCTCCCAGTACCTGAGCACCACCACCGCCCGGTCCCGGGGCGGCAGTTGGGCCAGCGCCTCGACCAGGGCCAGGCGCAGCGCCGAGTCCGGCCCGTCCTCGGCGACCTCCGGCAGGGCCTGGCTGGGCCGCTCGCTGCTGCTGCGCCGCCGCTGGTGCGTCAGGTACGCCCGGACCAGCACGGTCTGCGCGTACCCGGCCGGGTTGTCGATCCGGCCGGCCCAGCTCGGCCGGTGCAGCCGGTGCCAGTGCGCGTACATCTGCCCCAGCGTGTCCTGCACCAGGTCCTCCGACAGGTGGGAGTCCCCGCCGGTGAGGAAGTACGCCGAGCGGTAGAGCTGCCCGGACCGGGCCGTCGCGAACACGACGAACTCCTCCTCCATGGCGGCCCGCCGTCCAGCAGTGCCCACGTTCCGTCTCCCCTCGCCCTGATCCGCCCTATGACGGCGCGGGGGCACCGCGATGTTTCACCCCCGACCGGACCTGTTCGAAAAGTCGTCCGTCGATGGAGTATCACTGTCCGGTTGCGGACAGTCCGAGGGGCCCCGCCCGCTGGAAGGATGGGACGGCACCGCCCGTTCGCCCCCTGTCCTGGAGTTCCCCCATGGCCCTGCCCGACGGCTCGCTCAGCCACCGCTACCGCGGCGAGCACCCCGTCCGCACCCTGCTGTTCCTCTTCCGTCCCGACCGCGCCCGCGTCCTCGGCGCGGTCGGCGTCTTCTTCGCCAAGCACGCCCCCGTCTGGCTGCTGCCGCTGATCACCGCGAACATCGTCGACGTGGTGGTCAAGCACCGCGACGTCTCGGTGCTCTGGTGGAACTCCGCCGTCCTGCTGGTCATCCTGCTGCTCAACCTGCCGCTGCACATGCTGTACGTGCAGTGGATGCACGGCTCGATCCGCCGGATGGGCACCCGGCTGCGCTCCGCCCTGTGCCACCGGATGCAGCAGCTGTCCATCGGCTACCACTCCCGGGTCAGCGCCGGCGTCCTACAGGCCAAGGTGATCCGCGACGTCGAGGGCATCGAGACCGCCTCCCAGCAGACCGCCGACAACGGCCTGGCCGCGATCGCCACCCTGCTCGGCGGCCTGGTCGTCATCGCCGTCCAGACCCCGGCCTTCCTGCCGGTCTTCCTGGTCGTCGTCCCGGCCAGCGCCCTGCTGGTGGTCCGGCTGCGCGAACGGCTGCGCAGCCAGAACGAGTCCTTCCGCCGCGAGGTCGAGCAACTCTCCTCCCGCATCGGCGAGATGACCACCCTCATCCCGATCACCCGGGCGCACGGCCTGGAGCGCACCGCGCTGCGCCGGGTCGACCGCACCCTGGGCCGGGTCCTGGACGAGGGCCTGCGCCTCGACCTGCTCAACGGCCGCTTCGGCGCGATCTCCTGGATCCTGCTCAACGCGATCGGCGTCGGCTGCCTGGCCGGCTCCGCGCTGGTCGCCTACTACGGCTGGCTGAACGTCACCCCCGGCGCCGTCGTCATGCTCAGCGCCTACTTCTCCTCGCTCACCGGCTCCGTCACCACCCTGCTCACCCTCACCCCGCAGCTCGGCAAGGGCCTGGCCTCGGTCCGCTCGGTCGGCGAGGTGCTCCAGGCCCCCGACCTGGAGGAGAACTCCGGCAAGGCGGACGTCGCCGCCGTCACCGGCCGGATCGACTTCCAGAACGTCGGCCACAGCTACCCCGGCGCGGACGCCCCGTCCGTCACCGGCTTCGACCTGTCGGTCCGCCCCGGCGAGACCATCGCCCTGGTCGGCGCGTCCGGCGCGGGCAAGTCCACCGTCCTCAACCTGGTGATCGGCTTCCTGCGCCCCACCGAGGGCCGCATCCTGCTCGACGGCCGCGACATGGAGGAGCTCGACCTGCGCTCCTACCGGACCTTCCTGTCCGTCGTCCCGCAGGAGTCCATCCTGTTCGAGGGCAGCATCCGGGAGAACGTCACCTACGGCATGAAGGACGTCCCCGAGGAGACCGTCCTGGCGGCCCTGCGCGACGCCAACGCCATGGAGTTCATCGACCGCCTCCCCGACGGCCTCGACACCGTGGTCGGCGAACGCGGCGCCCGCCTGTCCGGCGGCCAGAAGCAGCGCCTGGCCATCGCCCGCGCGCTGATCCGCGACCCGCGCATCCTGATCCTCGACGAGGCCACCTCGGCGCTCGACTCCCGCTCCGAGTCCCTGGTCCAGCAGGCCCTGGCCCGGCTGGTGCGCGGCCGCACGGTCTTCGTCGTCGCCCACCGCCTGTCCACCATCCGCGGCGCCGACCGGATCGTCGTCATGCACGACGGCCGGATCGCCGAGATCGGCTCACACGCCGAACTCCTGCGCACCGGCGGCCCCTACGCGGGCCTCCAGGCCGCCCAGCTCGCCTGACCCGCAGTCTCCGGCGCGACCGGGGCAGGCACATCCAGGGGCCCGGGGAACCGCGCGGCAAGCCGAGCACGCACCGCCGGATCGCGACGCGGGACAGTGACTTGCACTGTCCCGCGACCTCGCTGACGTGCGACTTCCGCTGCGCGCGGTTCCCCGCGCCCCTGATCGTCCCCCCGACCCCTCACCCCTCCCGGAACGCCGCCACCCCGTCCGGGCTGCCCAGCCCGGTCGGTCCGTCGTACCCCGGCCCCGCCGTGCACAGGTACGCCGGGTCGCAGGAGTCGGCCGTCGCGCCGGAGGTGACGTCGTGCAGGGCGTCCGGGTGCCGGTACGGGAAGGACGCCGGGCGGCTGCCGGCCGAGGGCCGGCCGGCCAGGGCGTAGGTCGCGGCGATGATCGGGGCGGCGGCGGAGGTGCCGCCGTAGGTGTACCAGCCGTTGCCGCCGTAGCTCTGGTAGACGGCCACGCCGGTCGCGGGGTCGGCGACGGCGGACACGTCGGCGACGGTGCGGCGGTCGCAGCCGGGGTCGGTCTGCCAGTCGGGCTTGGGGAGGCGGCCGGAGCAGCCGCTCGCGGCGCCCTCGTCGGGGCCGGTGGACCAGGCGCTCTCGCTCCAGCCGCGCGGCGCGGTGCCGTCGGGCCGCAGGGTGGTGCCGCCGACCGCGACCACGTGCGGGGAGGAGGCGGGGAAGTTGACGCCGTAGCCGCCGTCGCCGGAGGCGGCGGCGATCACCACCCCGGGGTGGTCGAAGTACCGGCTGTCGTAGGCCGCCGCGTTGGCGTTCTCGGTGGTGCCCCAGCTGATCGACACGTACCGCGCGCCGAGCACGACCGCGGTGTTGACGGCGGTGCCGAGGTCGGAGACGGCGGCGCTGTCGGCCTCGACCAGGACGATCCGGGCGCGCGGCGCGACCGCGGAGACCATGGCGAGGTCGAGCGCGGTCTCCCCGGCCCAGGCGGTGTCGCCGCGGGGGAGCCGGGTGCCGCCGCGCTGGTCGGTCTTGCGGAAGCAGCCGCTGCCGGAGGTGCAGGCGGGCAGCCCGTAGCGCTCGCGGTAGGTGCCGAGGTCGGCCTCGGCGCGCGGGTGGTCGTACGCGTCGACGGCGGCGATGGTGGCGCCCTCGCCGCCGTCCGCGGGCAGCCCGTACGCGGCGCGCAGCTCGGCGGGCCCGTACCCGTCGTCGCCCGCGGTGGCGGTGGTGCCGGGCCTGATCACGCGCAGCGCGTCGCAGGAGGCGGTGTCGGCCCGGGCGGGGGCGGCGCAGCTGTGCACCCAGCGCGGGGCGGCAGTGGCGGCCGGGGCGGGTTCGGCGGCGGTGGCGGCGGTGGCGGTGAGCGCGGTGAGCAGGGCGGCGGTGAGCGCGAGGGGGCGCAACGGGGCCTCCGTTCGGGACGGCGGAACCGCGGGCGCCGGGGGTCTCCCCGCACCCGCCGGTTCACGGGGGGTGCAGGGAGTGTTGACGTGCCGTCCGATCGGTACACGCACGGTCACCCTCCCGGGGGAGGGCACCGGGCGGGCGGAGTGCGCCGAGCGCAGCGGCTACTCGGCGGGCAGGTGGTCGACCGCCCCCACCTTGACCCCGGCCTGGCCGTGCCGCCGGGCGGGGGCCCGGCCGGGCGGCTGGACGGGGCGCTCACCGGGGTCGCCGATCTTCGCGGTGGGCCGGCTGACCGGCTTCCCGGCCTCGACCCGCAGCTGCTCGTCGTCGTGCAGCACGGGCAGCACGCTGCCGCGCCGCAGCGTGTACGTGGTGGTGGCGTGGGTGATGTCGACCCGCAGCAGGTGTTCGCGCACGCTCATCGAGAAGCACAGCCGCTGGAGCCCGGCGGGCAGCCGGGGGCGGAAGGAGAGCTGCTCGGTGTGGTCGCGCAGCCCGCCGAACCCGGCGACCAGCGCGATGCAGGCGCCGGCCAGCGAGGCCATGTGCAGGCCGTCGCGGGTGTTGCCGCCGAGGTCGTGCAGGTCCATCAGGGCGGCTTCGGCGGTGTAGTCGTAGGCCAGGTCGAGCTGGCCGACCTCGGCGGCGATGACGGCCTGGGTGCAGGCGGAGAGCGAGGAGTCGCGGACGGTCAGGCGCTCGTAGTAGGCGAAGTTGCGGGCCTTCTGCTCGGCGGTGAACACGTCGCCGCGGACCTGCATGGCCAGCACCAGGTCGGCCTGCTTGACCACCTGCTTGCGGTACAGGTCGAAGTACGGGTAGTGCAGCAGCAGCGGGTACTTCTCCGGCGGGGTGGCCTCGAAGTCCCACGTCTGGTGGTCGGTGAACCCGTCGGCCTGCGGGTGCACGCCGATCTGCTCGTCGTACGGGATGAACATCTTGTCGGCGGCGTCGCGCCAGGCCGCCGCCTCCTCGGTGTCCACCCCGAGCAGCGAGGACTCGTGCCGGTACTTCAGCGCGGTGGCCGCCGCGTTCCACAGGTTCGACTGCGCCATCACGTTGGTGAACACGTTGTTGTCGGCGACCGCAGAGTACTCGTCGGGGCCGGTGACGCCCTCGATCCGGAAGTTGCCCTTGGCGTCGTGGTGGCCGAGCGAGCGCCACATCCGGGCGGTCTCCACCAGCAGCTCCAGGCCGTGGGTGCGCTCGAACTCGGTGTCCCCGGTGGCCCGGACGTAGCGGACCACGGCGGCGGCGATGTCCGCGCCGATGTGGAACGCGGCGGTGCCGGCCGGCCAGTACCCGGAGCACTCCTCCCCGCGGATCGTCCGCCACGGGAACACCGCCCCGGCCAGCCCGAGCTGGGCCGCCCGCTCGCGGGCCATCGGCAGCGTGGTGTGCCGCCAGCGCAGCGCCTGCTTGACCGCGTCCGGCAGGCAGTAGGTGAGCACCGGCAGCACGAAGGTCTCGGTGTCCCAGAACGAGTGGCCGTCGTACCCGGGCCCAGTCAGGCCCTTGGCCGGGATGGCCCGCTCCTCGCTGCGGGCGCCCGCCTGCAACACGTGGAACAGCGCGAACCGGACGGCCTGCTGGAGCTCGACGTCGCCCTCGATCTCGATGTCGTTGTCGCTCCAGAACCGGCCCAGGTACTCCTTCTGCTCGCTCACCAGCCCGTCCCAGCCGGTGTACCGGGCGGCGGTCAGCGCCGCCTCCACCTGGTCTCGGACGGCGGGCAGCGAGCGGGTCGCCGACCAGCCGTACGCCAGGTACTTGACCAGGCGCAGCTTCTGACCGGCGTTCAGCACCGTGGTGGCGGTGATCCGGGCCTGGTCGTCGGAGGACTCGGCGGTGGTGTCGATCCGCTCCGGCCCGTCGACCACGTGGTCCATCGCGGCGGCCACCCGCAGCCCGGAGAACCGGGTGCGGTGCACCAGCACGCCCTTGGTGCCGTCCGCGTGCTGCAACTCGGCGGCCAGCGGCGCCTCCAGCACCGCCGCCGCCCGCGGGTCGCCGTCGCCCGCGCCGCCCGGCAGCTGCTCGTTGGCGACCAGCTCGGACTGGAGCACGATCCGCACCGGCCCGTCCACGGCCTCCACCGTGTAGTCGACCGCGCAGACCGCCCGCTGGGTCAGCGACACCAGCCGGGACGAGGTGACCCGGACCGTCCGCCCGGCCGGCGAGGTCCACTCCGCCTCCCGGCGCAGCACGCCGTCCCGGAAGTCCAGGGTCCGCCGGTGGCTGCGCAGTTCGCCGTAGCGCAGGTCGAACGGCTCGTCGTCGACCAGCAGCCGGATCAGCTTGCCGTTGGTGACGTTGATGACGCTCTGCCCGGACTCCGGGAACCCGTAGCCGCTCTCCGCGTACGGCAGCGGGCGCAGCTCGAACACGCCGTTCAGGTAGGTGCCGGGCAGCCCGTGCGGCTCGCCCTCGTCCAGGTTGCCGCGCAGCCCGATGTGGCCGTTGGACAGCGCGAACACCGACTCGGCGCGGGCCTGCCCGGGCAGGTCCAGGCCGTGCTCGCTGATGCCCCACGGGTCGACGGTGAACAGTTCGGACGGGCTCACCGGTGCTCCTCGATCAGCTCCGACAGGTCGTCGACCACGATGCTCGCGCCGTGCTCGCGCAGCGCGTCGGCCTGGCCGGTGCGGTTCACGCCCACCACCGCGCCGAAGCCGCCGGCCTTCCCGGCCGCGACGCCCGCCAGCGCGTCCTCGAACACCACCGCGTGCTCCGGGGCGACGCCCAACTGCCGCGCCGCCGCCAGGAAGGTGTCCGGCGCGGGCTTGCCCGCCAGGTGGTCGCGGGCCAGCACGACCCCGTCCACCACCACCTCGAACAGGTCGTCGATCCCGGCGGCCCGCAGCACGTCCCGGCAGTTCGCGCTGGAGGACACCACCGCGCGCGGCAGCCCGAGTTCGCGCAGCCGGTGCAGGTACGCCACCGAGCCCTCGTAGGGCTGCACGCCCTGCTCGCGGATCAGCCGCAGCACCGTCTCGTTCTTCGCGCTGGAGAGCCCGTTGACCGTCCGGGTGCCCGGCGGGTCCTGCGGGGTGCCCTCGGGCAGCTCGATCCCGCGCGAGGCCAGGAACTGCCGGGTGCCGTCCTGCCGGGGCCGCCCGTCCACGTACCGGTCGTAGTCGCCGGGGTCGAACGGCTTGAACTCGCCGCCGGTGCGCGCCGCTTCGGCCCGCAGGAAGGTGTCGAACATGTCCTTCCAGGCCGCGGCGTGCACCTTCGCGGTCTGGGTGAGCACCCCGTCCAGGTCGAACAGGAAGGCCGTGATGCGGTCCGGAAGTCCCAACATGCAGTCAGTCTCACCCGTCCGGCCCGCTCCATGCCGGTCATCGCCCGATCCGGCGCGTCGCACCCGCCGCGCCCTCACTCCGCCTGCGCGTGCACCCCCGGGTGCGGGTGGCCGGCCGGGACGAACAGCGGCTGCGGGCGGCCGCTCTGCGCGTAGTCCTTCAGCCGGACGAGCAGCTCCGCCCACCGGCCCGCCGCCACCGCCACCGCCGGGCCGGTGTCCGCGGCCCAGCCCAGGTGGCGCAGCAGCAGCACCGACTGCCGCGGACCGTCCGGGTGGTCGAAGAAGTCCCAGGTCACCGTGGTGCCCTGCCAGGCCGGCGGGAACACCCCGACGCTGCGCCAGGCCACCCGCTCCAGGTCGGCCCGCTCCCGGCGCAGCCGGAACGGCCCCGGGGTGTCCGGCACCGGGAACAGCAGGTCCTCGCCGTCCCGCTCCACCTCGGTGGTCCACCAGGACGCCAGCCCCTCGCGGGTGTCCAGCGCCGCCAGCAGGCGCTCCCGGGACGCCGCGACGTCGACCTGCAGGGCGATCTCGGCCATCGCACTCACCTCACCCCCTCCACGATCCCGCCCGGCCCGGCGCCGGGCAACCGCGGTCAGGTCGTGAGCTCCAGGGTCTGGTGCACCGTGGTCTCGTCGTCCAGCAGCCGCACCAGGGTGTGCGCGACCTCGTCCCGGGACACCCGGCCGGGCCGGTTCGGCGGCGGCGCCAGGTGCGCGTGCCGCTCGGTGGGCCCGTCGGTCAGGCCGCCCGGGCGCAGCACCGTCCAGTCCAGCGGACGCTCCTTCACGGCCTCCTCGGCCGCCCACTTCGCCTTCAGGTACGCGTCGAACTCCGGCGTGACCTCCGGGTCCCCGATCCGGTCCAGCCCCATCGAGGAGACCAGCAGGTACCGCCGCACCCCGGCCCGGTGCGCCGCGTCCGCCAGCAGCACCGCCCCGGCCCGGTCCACGGTCTCCTTGCGGGCCGCCCCGCTGTCCGGCCCGGCCCCGGCCGCGAACACCACCGCGTCCGCCCCCGCCAGGTGCCCGGCCAGCTCCTCCACCGAGGCCCGCTCCAGGTCGCACACCACCGGCCGGGCCCCCGCCTCCTCCAGGTCCCCGGCCTGCGCCGGGTTCCGGATCAGCCCGGCGACCGTGTCGCCCCGGGCCGAGAGCAGCTTCGAGAGCCGCAACGCGATCTTTCCGTGCCCACCTGCGATCACCACGTCCATGGAACGCGACGCTACCTCCGGCCGGGGCCCCGGCCGGCCGGGACGCGCCGCCGGCCCCGCTACGGGCGGGGGGTCAGCCGACTGGTCACGCCGACCCGGTTGAGCGCGTTGATCGCGCTGATCAGACCGATCAGGTGGGCCAGTTCGGTCTCCGAGAAGTGCGCGGCGGCCTCGTCGAACACCCCGTCCGGGACGTGCGTCCGGGCGAGCAGGGTGACCGACTCGGTGAGGGCCAGCGCGGCGCGCTCGCGGGCGGTGAAGTACGGGGTCTCCCGCCACGCGGCCAGGGTGTCCAGCCGGTGCGGGCGCTCGCCGTTCGCGCGGGCGTCCCGCGCGTGCACGCCGAGGCAGAACGCGCAGCCGTTGATCTGCGAGGCGCGCAGGTTGACCAGTTCGGTGACCACCGGGTCGGCCAGGCCGGCGGTGGCGGCCCGGGAGGCCTCCAGCAGGGCGCGGTGGAACTCGGGGGCGCTGCGGTGCAGCAGGATGCGGGGAGCAGGGGCGGGAACGGTGGATTCGTCGGTCATGCCGCCCACCGTAGGCGCGCGGTGGACCGGCGGCGTGGTTCATTGGAGGGATGGATTCCTGGGCCACTTTCGGCGGCGACCTGCACCTCGACCTGGACGCCGGACGGGCCCGCGGCCTGGGCCTGCGCGCCGCCCTGGAGGACGCGCTGCGCACCGCCGTCCGCGACGGCCGGCTGGCCGCCGGCACCCGGCTGCCGTCCTCCCGGGCGCTCGCCGCCGACCTCGGCATCGCCCGCAACACCGTCGCCGAGGCGTACACCCAGCTCGCCGCCGAGGGCTGGCTGGCCTCCCGCCAGGGCTCGGGCACCGTGGTCGCCGGACGCGGCCCGCAGCCGACCCCGGCCGCGCCGCCGCCCGGCCTGCCCGTCCGGCCCGCGCCCCTGCACAACCTGCGCCCCGGCTCGCCCGACCTGAGCCGCTTCCCGCGCGGCGCCTGGCTCGCCGCGGCCCGCCGGGCCCTGGCCACCGCCCCGCACGAGGCGTTCGGCTACGGCGACCCGCGCGGCCGGATCGAACTGCGCCGCGCCCTGGCCGGCTACCTGGCCCGGGCCCGCGGCGTGCGCACCGACCCGGAGCGGCTGCTGGTCTGCACCGGCTACCTCCAGGGCCTGGGCCTGCTCTGCGCCGCCCTGCGCGAGCACGGCCTGACCGAGGTCGCCGTCGAGGAGTACGGCCTGCCGCCGCAGCACGCCGCGATCACCGCCCGCGGCCTGGCCCTGCGCCCGCTGCCGCTGGACGAGGGCGGCGCCCTGACCACCGGCCTCGACCGCACCGGCGCCGGGCTGGCCGTGCTCACCCCCGCCCACCAGTTCCCCACCGGCGTCCCGCTGCGGGCCTCCCGGCGGGCCGCCGCCGTCGACTGGGCCCGGCAGACCGGCGGCTACCTGCTGGAGGACGACTACGACGGCGAGTTCCGCTACGACCGGCACGCGATCGGCGCCATGCAGGCCCTCGACCCCGAACGGGTGGTGTACGCGGGCACCGCCGCCAAGTCGCTCGCCCCGGGCCTGCGGCTGGCCTGGCTGGCCCTGCCCGCCGCCCTGGTCGAACCGGTGGCCCGGCACAAGCGGCTGACCGACGGGCAGAGCGGCGCCCTGGAACAGCTCACCCTGGCCGAACTGATCGACTCCGGCGGCTACGACCGGCACGTCCGGCGCAGCCGGCACCTGCTGCGCCGCCGCCGCGACCGGCTGGTCGAGGTGCTCGCCGCCCGCGCCCCGCAGGTCCGGGTCACCGGCCTCAACGCCGGCCTGCACGCCGTCCTGGAACTGCCCGCGGACGGCCCCGGCGAGGACGAACTCCTGCGCCGCGCCAGGAAGTCCGGCCTCGCCCTGAACACCCTGGGCTGGAGCCTGGCCCCCGGCGCGACCCCCGCCCCGGGCCGGGCCCCCGGCCTGGTGATCGGCTACGGCACCCCGCCCGAGCACGCCTTCGAACCCGCCCTCGACGCGCTCTGCGCGCTGCTCCGTCAGCCCTTGTGACTGCCGACGTAGAACAGCAGGAACAGGAAGCCCACGAAGACGTGGCCCGACACGATGTAGATCCACACCCGGATCCAGACCCGGTTCGAGGCGCGGTAGCCCGCGTCGATGGTCTCGGCGTACTTCGGGACGGGGGCGTGGGCGGGGTGCTTCGCGGTGTCGGCCATGGCGGTCTCCTGACGGTGGTGGCGGACGGGGTGTGAAGACGGGGCCTAGATGCGGGGGGCGTCGCCCAGGCACAGCTCGCCGGCCGGGCTCTGCAACAGCGTGTGGACGAAGATCAGGTCGAGGCCGTCGGCGGTGTCCGCGGCGATCACGTGCGGGGTCATCGAGTCGAAGTGCGCCGAGTCGCTCGGCTCCAGCAGGTGGACCCGGTCGCCCAGGGTCAGCCGCATCCGGCCCTCGGTGACGTACAGCCACTCCTCGCCCGGGTGCACCCGCACTACCGCGTCCTGCGTGCTCGGCGGCACGTGCACCCGCAGCGCCTGCATCGCCCGGCCCGGCGCACCGGCCCGCCGGTACCCCCAGCCGCCGGCCCGCCCGGGCTCGATCCCGCCGCCCCGGATCACCGGGTCCGGCTCGCCGGGCTGCTCCCCGAGCAGCCCGGCCACGCTCGTCCCGTACGCCCGGGCCAGACCCAGCAGCACCGGCAGCGAGGGCTGCCGCCGCCCGGTCTCCAGGCGCGACAAGTAAGCTGGCGAGAGGCCGACCCGGGCCGCCGCGGCCTCCAGCGTCAAGCGGCTGGAGACCCGCTGCTCCCGCAGTCGCGCACCGAGGCCCGCGACCTCCTGGTCCTCACCGAGTGGGCTGTCCGTCATGCCCCCAGTGGACACCCTCCGTGCCCCGCAGGCAACAAACTTGCCTCCTAGGCAAACCCCCCGCGACCGCCCCTCATCCTCCCCACCCCCGCCCACCCCTCACCAGGGGCCGACCGTCCCTCCCCGGACAACCCCGGCCCCGCCCCCGAAGGCTGCCGGCGGCTCTCCTCTTCCCTGTCCTGCCGCCCGCAGGGCCTGTTCCCCTCTCATCCCACCTCTCCCTCGGCCCCCTGAAGGCCGCTCAGGGGCGCGGGATGTTACGGAGGTTGGAGCGGGCCAGGTCGATCATCTTGCCGACGCCGCCGGTCAGGACGGTGCGGCCGGCGGCGAGGGCGAAGCCCTTGAGCTGGGCGGCGGTGATGTGCGGGGGGATGGAGAGGGCGTTGGGGTCGGTGACCACGTCGACGAGCGCGGGGCCGGGGCGTTCCAGGGCGTCGACGAGCACCTCGCGGACCTTCGCGGGGTCGGTGACCCGCTTGGCGGGGATGCCGCAGGCGCGGGCGATCGCGGCGTAGTCCACGTCGCCGTTGTCGATCTCGGCCTCCGGGTAGCCGGAGACCAGCATCTCCAGCTTGATCATGCCGAGCGCCCCGTTGTTGAACACCACGGTCTTCACCGGCAGCCGGTACTTCGCCACGGTGAGCAGTTCGCCGAGCAGCATGCCGATCCCGCCGTCGCCCGACATCGAGACCACCTGCCGTCCGGGGAAGGCGAGTTGGGCGCCGATCGCGTGCGGCAGCGCGTTCGCCATCGAGCCGTGCAGGAAGGAGCCGATCACCCGGCGGCGCCCGTTGGGGGTGAGGTAGCGGGCGGCCCAGACGTTGCACATCCCGGTGTCGACGGTGAACACCGTGTCCTGGTCGGCGACGTCGTCGAGGACCGAGGCGACGTACTCGGGGTGGATCGGCCGGTGCTTCTCGATGCCCTTGGTGTAGGCGCCGACCACCGTCTCCAGGGCCTTGCAGTGCCGGTCCAGCATCCCGTCCAGGAAGCGGCGGTCGGTCTTGCGCTCCAGCAGCGGCAGCACGGCCCGCAGCGTGGCGGCCACGTCGCCGTGCACGGCGAGTTCCAGCGGGGTGCGGCGGCCGAGCCGGGTCGCGTCGTGGTCGACCTGGACGGTGCGGGCCTGCGGGAGGAAGGAGTCGTAGGGGAAGTCGGTGCCCAGCAGCAGGACCAACTCGGCCTCGTGCAGCGCCTCGTGGCAGGCGCCGTAGCCGAGCAGGCCGCTCATCCCGACGTCGTACGGGTTGTCGTACTGCACCCACTCCTTGCCGCGCAGCGAGTGCCCGACCGGGGCCTGGAGCACCTCGGCGAGGTGCATCAGCTCCTCGTGCGCGCCGCGGACGCCCGCGCCGGCGAAGACGGTCACGGTGCGGGCGGAGTTGAGCGCCTCGGCGAGCGCCTGGACCTGGGACCAGGGCGGGGCGGCGACGGCCTGCTCGGTGAGGAAGGCGCTGCTCCCGGTGGGGGAGGGGGCGGTGAGTGCGGCGACGTCGCCGGGGAAGACCAGCACCGAGACGCCCGGGGCGCCGAGCGCGTGCTGGATGCCGATCCGCAGCAGCCGGGGCAGCTGGGCCGGGTTGGAGAGCATTTCGCACCAGGTGCTGCAGTCGGTGAACACCCGCTCGGGGTGGGTCTCCTGGAAGAAGCCGGTGCCGATCTGCCCGGACGGGATGTGCGAGGCCAGGGCCAGCACAGGCACGCCGCTGCGCTGGGCGTCGTACAGGCCCTGGATCAGGTGGGTGTTGCCGGGGCCGCAGCTGCCCGCGCAGACCGCGAGCCGCCCGGTCAGCTCGGCCTCGGCGGCGGCCGCGAACGCCCCGGCCTCCTCGTTCCTGACGTGCACCCAGGAGATGCCCTCGGCGCGGCGGATCGCGTCGACGACCGGGTTGAGGCTGTCGCCGACCACTCCGTAGACGCGTTCGACCCCGGCCTGCCGGAGCACTTCCACCATCTGGTCGGCCACGCTGCCCACGGGATCACCTCACGCCAGGAACCACGGAAGAAACGGACATTCGCACCATAACGGTTCCGGATGTCCGGGGCGTGGCTACTGCCCGTCGACGGCCGCGCCGAGCGTCTCGCAGGCGCCGGTGGTGGAGTCGGTGAGCGGGCCGACCACCGGGTACTGGGCCAGGTCGCGGTGGCACAGCTCGGCGGTGGAGGGCAGGACGCCGTGGTAGCCGGCGTCCAGGCCCTGGGTCTGGCCGAGGCCGCCGGCCGAGGCGATCGGGGCGGCCTGGGCGGGGGCCTGGGTGAGCGCCAGTCCGGCCACGGACAGGACGGCGAGTGCGGTGAGCTTCTTCATGGCAGGTGCAACGAGGGCGACCCCCGCCCGGTCACGTGGACCGGCCGGGCGGGGGAGCCCGCCACGGCGCGTCAGCCGAGCCGGACCCGCAGGCTGCTGATGCCGTTGCTGACGAAGGACGGGATCGGCCGCGGGTCCGCGCCCTCGGCGAGCCGCAGCCCGGGGAAGCGCGCGAACAGCTCGCGCAGCGCGGTCTCCGCCTCCAGCCGGGCCAGCGCCGAGCCGATGCAGAAGTGCGGCCCGTGCCCGAGCGAGAGGTGCCGCAGCGGGGAGCGGGTCGGGTCGAAGCGGTCCGCGTCCGCCCACTGCTCCGGGTCGCGCCCGGCCGCCGCGTACGAGGCGAGCATCCCGTCGCCCTTGCGGATCACCACGCCCTCGCCCAGGTCGATGTCCTCCAGCGCGTAGCGCATCGGGAACTGGCCGACCGGGGAGTTCCAGCGCAGCGTCTCCTCGACCACCGCCGACCACGGCACGGTGCCGTCCAGCACCGGCCGCAGCTGCTCGGGGTGGGTGAGCAGGGCGTGCACCGCGTTGCAGATCAGGTTGAGGGTGGTCTCGTGGCCGGCCACCACCAGCTGGAGCAGGATGCCGATCAGCTCGGGCTCGCTGAGCCGGTCCTGGTCCTCGCGGGCGGCGATCAGCGCGGTGGTCAGGTCGTCGGCGGGCTCGGCCCGCTTCGCGGCGACCACGCCGGCCAGCAGCACGCCGATGTCCCGGGCGGCGGCCGCGCTGGCGCCGGGCGCGCCGGAGGAGCTGACCACGATGTCGGACAGCTCGTGCAGCCGGTCCTGCTGGTCCGGGTCCAGGCCCAGCAGCCGGCCGATGACGTGCATCGGCAGCGGGTAGGCGAACCGGGCGCGCAGGTCGACCCCGGCCGCCGGGTCCTGCGCGGCGGGCAGCGCGTCCAGCAGCTCGGCGACCCGCTGCCGGACGGCGGGGGCCAGCTCGGCGATCCGGCGCGGGGTGAGCGCCTGCGCGGACAGGGCGCGCAGCCGCCGGTGGTCGGCGCCGTCGGAGGTGGTCATCCCGGGCACGGTGACGAAGGTCAGCAGCGGCCAGCCCTCGGGCAGCCCGCCCTCCCGGTACAGCGACCAGTGCCCGACGCC
Source organism: Kitasatospora fiedleri (assembly GCF_948472415.1). Lineage (NCBI taxonomy): Bacteria > Bacillati > Actinomycetota > Actinomycetes > Kitasatosporales > Streptomycetaceae > Kitasatospora > Kitasatospora fiedleri. Next base: position 4,242,540 of record NZ_OX419519.1, read on the forward strand.
CTTGCCGACCCGGGGGTCGGCCAGCACCCGCTGGAGGGCGTCGTGCCGGGTCACCGCCCAGACCACCACCCCACCAGGGAGCTCAACCTGCGTCGCAGGTCCGCGAGCGCGGAGCCGCTCGTTCTCGGCGTGCTGGTCTGCTCCGACGGGGTCGAGTCTGTAGGGGCAGACCCGGTCTGCGGCTGCGGCGTCCATGCGGTCCTCTCGGGCGGTGCGGGGCGGGGCGGGGTGAAGGCGCTGTACAGCACCGGCAGGCTGGTCAGGGCGCGCGACCAGGGCGACGGGCGCCAGGTCAACTCGTGCGCGGGGACGGCGAGCTGGAGGTCCGGCAGGCAGTGCAGCAGTGTCTCGATCGCGGTCTCGACGATCAGCCGGGCCGGGTCCTTGGCCGGGCAGACGTGCCGGCCCGCGCCCCAGGCCAGGTGGGCCCGGTTGCCGCTGAGGCCGTCCGGGCCGTGCGCCGACGGGTCGTCGTTGGCCCCGGCCAGGCCGAGCACCAGCAGGTCGCCCGCGCTGATGTACTGGCCGCCCAGCACGGTGTCCGAGGTGGCCCACCGGCCGGGGAAGTTCTGCACCGGCGGGTCGCGCCAGAGCACCTCCTCCAGGGCGTCCGCGACGGTCGCCCGGCCGCCGGTCAGGCTGGTGCGGAAGCGGCGGTCGGTGAGCAGCAGCCGCACCGTGTTGCCGATCCAGTTGATGGTCGGCTCGTTGCCCGCGATCAGGATCACCACCAGGTGGTGCACCACCTCCTCGTCGGTCAGCCCGACCGGGTGGGTCAGCAGCCAGGAGGTCAGGTCCTCGCCGGGCCGCTCGCGCCGCTGCCGCACCAGCGAGGCCAGCAGCGCGGCCAGCGCGGCGGAGGCCCGCTGCGAGTCGGCGTTGCTGTCCACCACCCCGGTGATCAGTTCGAGCAGGTGCGGGCCGTCCTCCTCGGGCAGGTCCAGCAGCTGGGTGAAGACCAGCAGCGGCAGCCGTCGGGTGAACTGGCCGACCAGGTCGGCGGTGCCGTCCGGCCCCCAGCTCTCGATCAGCGCCATCGCGGCGGCCTCGGTGGTCTCCCGCAGCCGCTTGTGGTCGATCCGGGCCAGGGTGTCGGCGACCGCGCTGCTCAGCCGCTGGTGCTCGGCGCCGTCCATGCTCTGCAGGGTGGGCCGCCACATGGTCATCGGCACCAGGTGCGAGTCCGGGCGCAGCCGGCCCTCCCGGGGCACCCGCCAGCCCCGCGAGTCCTTGGAGAACTGCTGCTCGTTGCGGGTCAGTTCGAGCATCTCCTGGTACCCGATGACCAGCCACGCCTCCACCCCGGGCTCCAGCTCGATCGGGGCGACCGGGCCGTGCTCGGCGCGCAGCCGGGCGTACAGGCCGTGCGGGTCGGCGGCGACCGCCGAGCCGTACAGCGCGGCACCGGCCGGGCGGCCGGTGTGGGGGCAGCCGGTGGTGGCCGCCAGGTGTTCGGGAACGGTCATGACAGCTCCAGGGCGCCCACCCGCAGGTGGTCGACGAAATCGATCAGCAGGCGGTGAGCGGCGCCCTGGTCACGGACGTCGCAGGTGAGGATCGGCACCCCGGGCAGCAGGTCGAGCGCGGCCCGCAGCTCCTCCTCCGGGTAGGGCGGGGTGTCGGGGAAGAGGTTGACCGCGACCGCGAACGGGATGCGCTGCTCCTCCAGCAGCCCGAGCACGTCGAAGGACTCCTCGATCCGGCGCGAGTCGACCAGCGCGATCGCGCCCAGCGCCCCGCGCGACAGGTCCTCCCACAGCGGCCAGAACCGCTGCTGCCCAGGCGTGCCGAACAGGTACAGCGCGAGCCGGCCGCTGAGCGTGATCCGGCCGAAGTCCAGCGCCACCGTGGTGGTCGACTTGTGCGGACGGCCGGTCAGGTCGTCCACGTCCTCGCCGGCCGCGGTCATCGTCTCCTCGGTGCGCAGCGGGTCGATCTCGCTCAGCGCGCCGACCAGGGTGGTCTTGCCGACCCCGAACGGCCCGGTGACCAGGATCTTCACCGCGCCCTGCACGCTGGGCGGCAGGTAGGTCGGCTCAACGGAGCTGACGGAGACCAACCAGCACCTCCTCGATCAGGGCCAGCGGTGCCCGCTCGGCCGGTCGTACGGGCGGCAGCACCTGGACCGCGCCCAGCTCCCACAGGTCGCCCACCAGCACCTTCAGCACGCTGATCGGCAGGCCGAGGTGGGCCGCCACCTCGGCGACCGACAGCAGCTGGCGGCAGATCTCCAGGATCTTCAACTGCTCCCGGTTCACCACCATCGGGTCGACCGCGACCCCCGGCACGGTCCGCACCAGGCTCTCGAACTCCAGCACGCTCCGGCCGGTCCGGCTGCGTCCGCCGGTGATGACGTACGGGCGTACCGGTCCGCGGCTCACCGCAGGTCCCCGGCGGCGCTCTCCTGCCGGGGCGCGGCGGTCAGGTGCTCGCCGATCCGCCCGACCAGCATCTGCATCTGGTAGGCCACCAGGCCCGCGTCCACCGACTCCCCGGCCACCACCGCGAGGTGCGTCCCGGCCCCGGCGGCGACCACGAACAGGTAGCCGCCGCCGTACTCGATGACGATCTGCCGGGTGCTGCCGTCGCCGAAGCCGGTCGCCACCCCCCGGGACAGCGACTGGAGCCCGGAGCAGGCGGCGGCCAGCCGCTCGGCGTCGTCCCGGTCGATCCGCGGGCTGCGGCCGATCTCCAGTCCGTCGTTGGACACCACGAGGGCGTGCCGGACCTCCGGTACGGAGACGATGTCGGCCAGCAGCCAGCCGAGATCAGTGTTGGTCGTCATGGGAGTCTCCCTGGGGGGAAGCGGGGAATACGTCGGGGCGGTCCGGGTCGGACCACCGGTCCTGCTGGGCGGCGGTGCGGCCGTCAGCGGTACCGCTCTGGAACAGCGACATGAAGGCCTGGGCCTCGCGGGCGGAGCGCGGCGAGACCGCCGGCTCCGCGGGGAACTGGTGCTGCGGGGCGCTGCCCCGCCGGTTGGTGCGGCGCGGCAGGGCGCCGCCGCGCGGCGGCCCCTCGGGGGGCTGGGCCGCGCCGGGGGGCTGGGCCGCCGCGGTCCGGGGGGTGACCGGGCGGACGGGCAGCGGGTCGGTGGCGCGGGAGCGCGGTTCGGGTGCGCGGTGGCGCGGCTCGGGCCCGGCGCGGCGCGGTTCGGGCGCCGCCACCGCCGGGCGGGCCGCGGCGCCCGGCAGGCCGTGCGGCAGCGGGTCGGTGAGCAGCGCGTTCGGCAGCAGCACCACCACCCGCACGCCGCCGTACGGGGACGGGGTGGAGTGCACGGTGACCCGGAAGCCGTACTGCTGGGCGAGCCGGCCGACCGCGGCCAGGCCCAGCTGCGGGACCTCGCCGATCCGGGAGACCTCCAGCGAGCCGCCGCCGGCCAGCGCGGCGGCGGCCTTGGCCACCGTCACGTCGGTCATGCCGACGCCGCAGTCGTCGATCTCGATCACCGCGCCGTTGTGCACCGGCATCAGCGTCACGTACACCTGCGAGCTGGGCGGCGAGTAGCGGGTGGCGTTGTCCAGCAGTTCGGCCACCGCGTGGATCAGCGCCTCGGCGGCGGCGCCGAGCACCGCGGTGTCCACCCGGCTGTGCACCACCACCCGCTGGAACGGCAGGATTCGGCCCTGGGCGCCGCGCACCACGTCCTCCAGCGGGACGGGCTCGGGCCAGGTCCGGCCGGCCCGCGAGCCGCAGAGCACGGCCAGGGTCTGGGCGAGGCGGGCCTGCTGGGCGGCGGCGTGGTCGGCCCGCAGCAGGCCGTCGAGCAGCACCGGGTCGTCGTGGGTGCGCTCCATCTCGTCCAGCCCGGCCTGCTGGTCGTGCGCCATCACCAGGATTCGGCGGGCCACGTTGAGGAAGGCCCGGCGGGTCGCCGCGTTCATCTCCTGCTCCTGCAGGGCGGCCTCGGCCCCGGCCCGGCGGTCGGCCAGCTCGGCGGCCAACTGCTGCTGGACGGACGCGAGTTCGTTCTCGGTGCGGGACAGCCGGGAGCGCAGGGCTCGGGTGACGGCGCGGGAGCGGGCAGCCGCCGCGAGGGCGAGGAGGGCGAGCAAGGAAGCTGCTGCCAGGCACCATTGAGTGGTCGTCACACGCGGAGTTTATGGTGGTGTTACTACTTGCGTATGAACGGTTCCAACTTCCGCCGTTCAGATTCCGTCAATTTCGGACAAGCCGGGCGGGTTCGGGCGGATCTCAGCTAGCGATCCGGTGCAGCAGCAGCAGCGCCACGTCGTCCTGCCGCACCGCGCGCTCGGTCACGTTCAGCGTCAGCAGGTCGGCCAGCCGCTCCAGCGCCCCCGGCCGCCCCAGCCGCCGGGCCCCGCCGGCCTCCGCCGTCCACAGCTCCAGCCCGCCCAGCATCCGCTGCACCGACTCGTCGTAGTCCTCGTCCCGGACCTCCACCAGCCCGTCCGTGTAGGCCAGCAGCGTCTCGCCCGGCTCCAACCGGGCCTCCACCAGCGGGTAGCGCACCTCCGGCAGCACCCCCAGCGGCGGGCCGCCCGGCAGCTCCAGCTCGGCTGCCCCGGCCGCCCCGATCCGCACCGGCGGCGGGTGCCCGGCCCGGGCCGCCCGCAGCAGGCCGCTCGCCGGGTCCAGCACCACGTACAGGCAGGTGGCGAACAGCTCGGTCTCCATCTCGGCCAGCAGCCGGCCGGTCCGCTCCAGCGCCGCCGCCGGGTCGTTGCCCTCCGTCGCGTACGCCCACAGCTGCCCCATCACCGCGGTGGCCTCCGCGTGGTGGCCCTGCACGTCGCCGATCACCAGCCCGACCAGGCCGCCCGGCAGCCGCAGCAGGTCGTACCAGTCGCCGCCGATCTGCATCCCCTCGGTGGACGGCAGGTAGCGCGCCGCCGAGGCGATCCCCGGCAGCGCCGGCAGCGAGCGCGGCAGCATCGCCCGCTGCAGCTCGCTGGCCCGCTCGTGGTGCACGTCGTACAGCCGGGCCCGCTCCAGCGACTGCGCCAGGATGCCCGCGAACGCCGAGTACATGGTGCGGTCCTCGCGGCTGAACGCCCGCTCGGTGGCGAAGGTGATCAGGCAGGAGCCGACCTGCCGCCCCGAGGCCACCAGCGGCAGCACCGTCCAGGCGGCCGGCTCCTCCGGGCCCCGGGGCTCCCGGTCCGGCTCGCTGAACAGCGGCGCGGCCCGGGCCAGCACGTGCTCCATCACCCCGCCCGCCAGGTCGTGCAGCCGGTTCAGTTCGGCCCGGTGCGGGCCGCCGAACACCGCCGGGGACACCGGCGTCAGCCGACCCTCGTCCACCAGGTCCAGCACCACCCCCGCCGCGCCCAGCGCCGGCCGGGCCACGTCGGTCAGCGCCGTGGTCACCTCCCGCACCGTCACCGCCCGGGACAGCGCCCGGGTCAGCGCCAGCAGCAGGGTCGACCGGGCCCCCGCCGCCGCGGCCGCCGCGGGACCGCCCGCCGGGTCCGGCCGCCACGCCCGCCCGGTCACCAGCCCCGCCGTCCGCACCGGCCGGCGGTGCACGTCCAGCATCACCTCGCCGACCTCGTCCACCTGCCGGGTGGTGCCGTCCGGCCGCACCACCCGGTACGAGACCCGGTACGGGCCGCCGACCGCCAGCGCCTCCGCCAGGGCGGTCTGCACGTCCGGCAGGTCCTCCGGGTGCACCACGTCCGCCAGGTCCGGCGCCCGCCCGGTCGCCCCCGGCGGAGGCAGGCCCACCACCCGGTACGCCTGGGCGTCCCACACCGTCTCGCCGGTCACCAGGTCCCGCTCGAACGCCCCGGCCCCCGCCGAACGCACCGCCAGCGACACCAACTGCCCGTCGGCGGGAGGGATCTCCGGCCGGGGCCCGGCCGCCGCCGGGTCGGCCGCGCGCACGTGGTCCAGCAGGTGCGCGAGCCGGTGCGCGACCACGTCGGCGAAGGTCTCCAGCAGCTCCACGTCCCGGCGCGGGACGGCCCCGCGGTGGGCCAGCGCGAGCGCCAGCGAACCCACCGGGTCCCCGTCCACCACCAGCGGCAGCACCGCCAGCGCGACCAGGCCGGTGCCCAGGCCCGCCGCCGCGTTCGGGTAGTCCGCGCTGGTCCGCTGCGGGCTCAGCAGCACCGGCTCCCGCCGCCGCAGCGCCAGCGCCACCGGCAGCTCGCCCGCCGGGTCCACCACGGCGTACTTGCGGTGCGCCCACGCGGGCAGTCCGTGCGAGGCGGTCAGCCGCAGCGCCCCGCCGCCGTCCAGCAGGTACAGCGCCGAGCCCTCGCCGGTGATCCAGGCCGGGCCCTCGGCCAGCAGCGCCGCCAGCAGCTCCGCCGCGCTCGACGCCCGCAGCAGCGCCCGTACGCACCGCAGCTCGGACCGGCTGGCGCGGCGCGGGGAGCTCTGGTCCTGGTCCATGGGAGGCGCCCGGCCCTTCCGGTCGACGTGCCAGTGCTGCCCATCCTATGGACGCACCGGGCAACCGGGCGCTTTCACGACACGTGGGACAGCACCGGCATTTCCGACATCCGGTCCGACATCCGGTCCGACATCCGGCCGCTACCGGTGCCGCCCGCGGCTACTGGCCGTCGACCTCGCCGTACCCGCGCTGCGGGCGCGCGGCGACCGGCCGCAGCGAGCGCAGCGAACGCGCCACCGCGATCCCGCGCAGCAGCGCGGTGCCCCAGCCCTCCCGCGGCGGGGCGGCCGCCGGGCGCGCGACGCCGGGCGCGCCGTCCGGCGCCGTCCGGGGAACGGGGATCAGCCCGGTGCCGGGCTCGGTGCGCTGGGTCGCCTGCGGCATGTCCTGGTCCTCCGTGCTTGTCGGTCACACCCGTGGAAGGTCTCCACGCGGTATGACTTCCCGACCGAAGGACAGTCTGACCCACCAGTGGTGTCGGAATGGTGGGCGTCAGGTTGCGAAAAGGTGTGGACGTCACGCCACCGGCGCGTTCCCCCGCGGACCGGTGGCCGCCCGGGTCACGCCCCGGGCTGCTCGGCGTCCGGCCGCACGGTGTCCCCGTCCAGCGGCAGGTCCGGGGCGGAGACGGCGTCCTTGAGCGGGCCGAGCCCGGCCCCGTGCTCCGGCGCCGCGTGCGCGCCGGGGGCGGTGAGGGAGGCGACCACGCCGACGGCGAGCGAGGCAAAGGCGAGCAGGCTGCGCTTCTTCATACCGGGTAGAACGCGGCAGCGCCCCGGAGGTCACGCGCCTTCCGCGCCGGGCCAGTTGGCCAGGCCCTCGACCAGCACGCCGGTCAGCCGCTCCAGCGTGACGTCCGTGCCCTCGGCGAGCCGGAACGCCCCCGCCGTGGTCAGCGAGGCGTACCCGTGGGCCGCGGCCCGCAGCGTCCGCACCGCGTGCACCGCCTCCGAGCCCGCCAGCCCGTAGCCGCGCAGCACCGCGAACAGCACGCCCACCAGCCGTTCGGCCGCCGCGGCCAACTCCGGGCCCGGCTCCGGGTCCGGCGCCTGCGGCAGCGCCGCGTACCGGCGGGGGTGGCGCAGCGCGTACCCGGCGTAGGCGGCGAGCAGGGCGCGGACCGCCGCGTCCCGGGAGTGGCCGAGGACGGCGGCGGCCAGGTGGTCGGCCAGTTCCCCGGTGGTGCGGACGGCGACCAGCCGGCGCAGTTCGGGCAGGCCCCCGGCGACGTGCTTGTACAGCGAGGGGGTGGCGACACCGGCCCGGGCGGCGACGGCGGCCAGGGTGAGCGCCTCGACGCCGCGTTCGTCGATCAGTTCGAGGGCGTGGTCCACCACGGCGGCGGTGGAGAGTCCGGCGCGGGGCATCAGCGGGCGGTCCCGTTCTCGTCGGCCGCCCCGGCCTGCCCGGCCGGCCCGCCCAGTCCGGCCAGGAAGGGCAGCAGGGCGTCGGCGACGGCCTGCGGGTGACTGGCCATCGGGTAGTGGCCGGCGCCGCCGATCATCACCGTGCGGCCGCGCAGCGCGGCGGCCTGCCGGTCGGCGACCAGCCCGGGCTGCGGGAAGTCCGGGTCCTTGTCGCCCATCAGCACCAGCGCGGGCACGTCGACCGCCGCGCACCAGCCGACCGGCGCGGAGTCGCCCCGCAGGTAGCCGCGCAGCGCGGCCTTGCGGGCGGGCTCGCGGAGCATCGCGGCCAGCCCGGCCCGGTAGACGTCGAAGTCGGCGGGCCGCTCGCCCTGGTAGTAGAACTTCTGCATCGCGCTCCACAGCCCGGGGAACGCGCTGACCAGCGGGGCGGCCAGGCCGAACAGCGCCTTCTGGAAGCCGTTCAGCGGCAGGTTCTCGACGAACGCGTCGATCAGCACCACACCGCCGGTGCGCCCGGGGGCGAGCGCGGCGGCCCGGACCACGCTGGCGCCGGTGTACGAGCTGCCGACCAGGACGGCGCCGCGCAGGTCCAGGTGGTCCAGCAGGGCCGCCAGGTCCTCGGCGATCGCGGCCGGGCTGTGGTCGGTGAAGCCGGTCGAGGACTCGCCCATGCCGCGCAGGTCCATGCTGACCACCCGGTGCCCGGCGGCGCCCAGCAGCGGGGCGAGGTGGCGGTAGACCGCCCGCTTGTCGAGCATGCCGGGCAGCAGGACGACCGGGGTGCCGGGGCCGGGGGCGTCGTCGTAGGCGATCCGGCCGTCGGTGACGTCGAGGTACCGGGTGGTGGTGCCGAGGGTGCTGTTCATCGCGGGCCTCCTGGCGGGCGTCCGGCGCTCCGGGCGCTCGGGGCCCGGCTCCTGCCGATAGCCATAAAGCTAAGGCTAATAGCCTTAGCCGTCAACTCCCGGTCACCGGCACGCCCGCGCCGCCCGCCCGTCGGGCGCCCGCATCCCGCCGGGTCCCGTCCCGTCAGATCCCGTCGACCTTGAACGGGTCGTGCTCGGCGAGCAGCTTCTCCAGCCGGGCCTGGTCGACCCGGCTGGTGAGCGCGCCCTCGTCCTGGCGGTCGCGGATCACCTTGGCCAGCGTGAACGCGGAGGTGATCTCGTAGAGCAGGCCGACGCCGAGGAAGGCGCGCATCCAGGCGCTGACCGGGAGGTAGGCGATCCCGAGGACGAGGGCGGCCGTGGCGAACGCGAAGGAGGCGACGGCCTGCAGGTAGTAGGCGGAGGTGGTGCGGTGCGGCACGGATGCGGTCATGGGGCCAGGGTCCCGCCGGGGGTGGCGGGGGGTCGTGAGTACGGATACTCAACCGCGCCGTCACGGTCCGTCATGTCCGGAACCGGGCCCCTTGGCGAACCGTCACAAATCGCCCATAGGGCATCAGGAAAGTTTCACTGCACCTCGGTAGGCGCTTGGAATCATGGGGTCCATAGGATTAACGTTTGATAACGCAGCGCGGTCGGCAACGCCGTAACCATGCGGCACCGTGCGCCACGCCTAATCCATCGGGCCCGCCCCCGCGGTCGGGCCCGGGAGCCGGGGAACCACGTTCCACCGGGGTGAATCGGGACGGCCCTGGGCCCGACCGTAGGAGACCTTCCACCTCCGAACCCGTCAGCTAACCCGGTCGGCGGCAGGGAAGGAAGGAGCGCGCCCCCGTGGCGTCGACCTACACCGAGAGCACCGGCACCCAGCTGCTCGACCACCCGGTCGAGACCGAACCCATCCGGCCCCGGCTGCCCCGCCAGGCCCGCGTCGGCGCACCGCTGCTGGGCGTCACCGCGATGACCGCCGCCCTCGGCGCCACCGGCCTCGCCGCCGCCCCCGCCCAGGCCGCCGTCCCGGCCCCGGCCCCCGTCGCCGCCGCCGACGAAGCCTCCGAGGGACTGCTCGCCGCCGACCCCGGCCTCGCCCTGGCCGCCCGCATCCTCCAGCAGGCCGACGGGCAGCGCACCGCCACCGAGGAGTCCGCCCGGGTCGCCGCCGCGCAGGAGGCCGAGACCAAGCACGCCGACCGCCGGGCCGAGACCGCGGCCGACCCCGCGGCCACCGAGGCCGGGGCCGAAGCCGTCCTCCCGGTCGCCGACTACCGACTGGCCGACCCGTCCGCCCAGCCGGGCGCGCACTGGGCCCACCTGCACACCGGTCTGGACTTCGCCGCCCGCACCGGCACCCCCGTCACCGCCGTCACCGCCGGCACCGTCACCTCGGCGGGCTGGTCCGGCACCTACGGCTACCGGGTCATCCAGACCCTCCCCGACGGCACCGAGCTCTGGTACTGCCACCTCTCCCGGATCGCCGCCCCCGCCGGCCGGGTCGCCGCCGGCACCGTCCTGGGGGCCGTCGGCGCCACCGGCAACGCCACCACCCCCCACCTGCACCTCGAAGTCCGCCCGGGCGGCGCGGCCCCCGTCGACCCCCTCCCCTGGCTGCACCACCTCGGCCTCCGGCCCTAGAAGACTGGTGAAGATCTTGAGTTCTGGTCTCGCCGCGCAAGCGGCGGGACCAGACTCGTTTCGTGGCGATGGGGGAATGGGCTGGAGAGACGGTCGGGCCGGATGTGTGGGAGACCTGCCGGGGCCTGATCCCGGCGGGCAGTGTGTTCGCGTTTCTGGCCGAGCACCGGGGCCGGCTGTTCCCGGCGGTGATGTTCGCGGACATGTACCCGTCGGCGAACGGCCGCCCGAGCATGCCGCCGCAGGTCCTGGCCACGGCGATCACGCTGCAGGCCCTGCACGGCCTGTCGGACTTCGAGACCGTGCAGGAACTGCGGTGCGACCTGCGGTGGAAGGCCGCCTGCGGGCTCGGCCTGCACGACACGGCGTTCGACCCGTCGCTGCTGGCCTACTTCCGCCGCCGACTGGCCCGCTCGGCGCGGCCGGAGCGGGTCTTCGAGGCGGTGCGCGAGGTCGTGAGGGCGACCGGCGTGCTGAAGGGCCGTCACCGCCGGGCGTTGGACTCCACCGTGCTGGACGACGCGGTCGCAACCCAGGACACCGTCACCCAACTCATCTCCGCGATCCGGGCGGTGATCCGCGAGGTCCCCGGCGCCGACGAGGCCGCAGCCGTCCGGTGCACCGCGCACGACTACCGCGATCCGGGCAAGCCCCGCATCGCCTGGAACGACCGGCAGGCCCGGGCGGACCTGGTGGACGCCCTGGTCGGTGACGCGCTCGGACTGCTCGGGCACCTGCCCGAGCGGCAACTCGGCGAGAAGGCCGCGAACGCGGCGGGCCTGCTGGCCCTGGTCGCAGGTCAAGACGTCGAGCCCGCCGACGATTGCGACGGCCGGGACGGACGCTGGCGCATCACCCGGGGAACCGCACCCGACCGCATCGTCTCCACCGTCGACCCCGATGCCCGCCACGTCCACAAGACCCGCAGCCACTACCAGGACGGCTACAAGGCCCACCTGGCCGTCGAGCCCGAGACCGGCCTGTTCACCGCCGTCGCGCTCACGCCCGGCAGCGGCAGCGAACACCACGAGGCCACCGTTGCGCTCGACCTGCTCGCCGACGAGGACGAACCGGTGGACGCCTTCGGTGACACCGCCTACTCCACCGGCCCCGTCCGTGAGGCGTTGCAGCAGGCCGGGCACCGGCTGTTCCTCAAACCCGCCCCGCTGAAGACCGCCGTGGTGGGCGGGTTCGGCCTCGACGACTTCGCCATCGACACCACCGGCGGCACGGTCACCTGCCCGGCCGGCCACACCGTCCCCCTGTCCGCACCGTCCGGGCGGAAGATGCAACGCAAGGCACTGTTCACCGACCAGTGCACCGGCTGCCCGCTGCGACAGCGGTGCACCACCGCCAAGGCCGGGCGGATCATTACCATCCGTCCCCACCAGGACCTGCTCGCCGCAGCCCGCCACCAAGCAGCCACCGACCCCGATTGGCAGGCCGCCTACCGACGCTGGCGGCCACCCGTCGAACGCGCCGTCGCCTGGCTCGTCGCAGGCGGCAACCGCCGGCTACGGCACATCGGCACGATCAGGAACAACGCCTGGCTCCACACCCGCGCCGCCGCCCTCAACCTCCGAACCCTGATCAACCTCGGACTCGACCACAACGGCACCACCTGGCACATCCCGGCCACCGTGTGACAGCGGCAGCCCAGATCACACCAAGATCTTCACCAGTCTTCTAGGCCCTGTCCGGCCGATCTTGCCGGGCGCGCGACGCCGGATCATCCCTCCCCCAGCCCCAAGGGGGGCTGGGAGGTGCCCCCTCGGAAGCACCGGCGAAACACCCGAGTACACCCAGTACGAGGGCGTTCCGCCGGCACTCCCAGCCGGGCGCCCGACGCCGCGCGCTGATCCGACAAGATCGGCCGGACAGGGCCCAGCCACCCGGATCGGCGCTCCCGCGCCCGGCCGCCCCGGCCCGCTCAGTGCTCTCCGGCCCCGCTCAGTACTCCTCGGGGGCCAGCTCCGGGAACTCCTCCAGCAGCAGCCGCGGCAGCCCCGGGACGGTCCACTCGCCGCACAGGTCGATCGCGGCCTGCGCCACCGCCTCCTCGAACTCCTCGAACGCGCCGGTGAGTTCGGCGGGCATCGGCAGCCCGCGGGCGTTCAGCTCGGCGAGGTTGCGGTAGCTGCGCCGCATCAGGCCCTGCTCCAGCAGCCGCCGGGCCCCGTCGGTGGAGACGCCGATCAGCAGCGGCCGTCCCGGCTGGTCCCAGTGGCCGTCCCCGTCCAGGCCGGGCACCCGGTCGAAGGCGGCGAAGCGCTCCTCCTCCGGGAGTTCGCGGAACGCCGCCAGCCAGGCCCGGACCGCACCGAGGTCCGCGGTCGGCACCCCGTCCGCGCGCAGCAGCAGGGCGTACAGCCGGGGCCAGGTCACCAGGTCGGAGCGGCGCAGCAGGGAGAGCAGCACCTCGCCCTGCCAGTCGGCCTCCGCGCGGAGCTTCTCCGCGCGCTTGGCGTTCAGCCGCCGGGCCGCCCGCTGCCGCTCGATCAGCAGCCGCACCGCCGCCGGGTACGCCGCCGGGTCGCCGTCCGGTTGCACGTACAGGTGGAGCTGCTCGTAGAGCAGGTGCTCCAGCACCGGGGAGGTGAGTTCGGGGAGGCCCTCGTGCAGCCGGGCCCCGCCCAGCTCCAGCAGGGTCAGCACGGTCCGCACCGCCGGCTCGGGCACCGGGTCGAGCCCCGCCCCGTCCGCCCAGCTCAGCAGATCGGCGGCACGGGTGCGGGGGAGCAGGTGCAGGTCGTCGTCGTCCACCCCGGTACGGTAGCCGGTCCCCGGACCGGCGCCCGGTAGGGTCGGCGGCCATGGAGACCCTCCGGCTGTGCGGCCCCCGGCTCACCCTGCGGGAGTACCGGCACACCCCGGAGGAGGTGGCCGCCCTGCACGCGGTGCACGGTGACCCCGAGACGGTCCGCCACCTCCCGTTCGGGGTGCGGGACTTCGAGGACCGCGCCGACCAGGTCGAGCTGTACCTGGAGACCGCCGAGGAGGAGCCCCGGACGCACTACCGGCTGGCCGTCGACGACCCGTCGGGCGAGCCGGTCGGCCAGGCCGCGCTCACCCGCGAGGACGGGCACGCGGCCCGGCTCGGCTGCGTCCTGCGCCGCGACACCTGGGGCCGCGGGTACGCCGCCGAGGTCACCGCGCTGCTGTGCGCGCTCGGCTTCGAGACCCTGGGCCTGTACCGGCTGGCGGCCCGCTGCGACCCCGCCAACACCGCCTCGGTCCGGGTGCCGGCCCGGGCCGGGTTCCGGTACGAGGGCCGGGTCCGGGCCGAGTCGCACCGGGACGGCGGGTGGCACGACGCGCTCCAGTACTCGCTGCCGGCCCCCGAGTGGCCGGGCCCGCCGTGGTCCGGGCCGCCGCGTCCGTAGCGCCTGTCGCGTTCGCTGCGTCCGTCGCGTCCGTCGCGTCCGTCGCGCCCGTCGGGCCCGGGGCGCCCGTCGGGTCCGGGGGAGAGCGGGCCGCAGGGCGGGACGGGGGTTAACCCCACCACGGATTCGGCAGCAGGCGTCATTACCCCGGCCGGGCCGCTGCGGCAGATTGGAGCACGTGCCCGGCACCGCCGACCGGCGGGGCCGCCCGACGACCCGAAGGACCGTGGATGTCCACCGCTGCGTACCCCGTCACCAGCCCCGGCGGCCACCTCGACCGGCCCGGGTTCTGGCGCGCCCCGTTCTCCCGGCGCACCTTCCAGCAGCTCGGCTACGCGCTCAGCGGGCTGCCGATGGCGGTGCTCGGCTTCGCCCTGGTCGTGCCGCTGTTCTGCGCCGGCCTCGGCCTCTCCCTCACCGTGATCGGCCTGCCCGTCCTCGCCCTGCTGCTGGCCGTCGCCCGCGGCCTCGGCGCCGCCGAGCGGCTGCGCATCCGCACCCTGCTGGGCGAGGAACTGCCCGCCCCGCCGGAGATCACCGTCCGCCGGGAGGGCGTCTGGGGCCGGATCACCGGCCGACTGGCCGACCCGGCGGGCTGGAAGGCCGCGCTGCACCAGTTCGTCATGCTCCCCTGGGCGATCCTCAGCTTCACGCTCTCGGTGACCTTCTTCTGCCTCGGCTGGTCGCTCGCCCTGTTCCCGGCCTACCAGTGGGTGTTCGGCCGCTACACCCCCTGGGACGGCTACCGGGTCGCCGACTGGCGCGACTCCCACGGCGTCCAGCACGTCTACGAGCTCACCGAACCCTGGCAGATCGCCGGCGTCTGCCTGCTCGGCCTGGTCTTCGTGCTCCTCACGCCGCAGCTGATCCGCGGCCTCACCGGCATCAACCGCTTCGCCGCCCGGGCCCTGCTCTCCGCCAACGACTGAGCCCGCGGCCGCCGGGACCTCCTCCCGCGTCGGCCGCACCCCCGGCACCGACTGGACGTGCGACACCCCCGGGCCCGTGGTCGGATGACCACGGGCCCGGGCCGCACCCCGGGCCCGTCGAACGTCCGGAGGCCCCGCATGTGCCCGACCACCCTCGCCCGGCCCTCCCGGCCCTCCCGGCCCGCGGAGGCTCCGCCGGTGCTGGTCACCTCCCGGCCGCTGGACGAGTACTGCGCCTGCTTCGGTCTCACCCGGGTCGGACTGGCCCGGCTGCCCGGCCCCGTCCTGGACTGCCCCGGCGGGGCCGCCGCGCTCGCCGCCGAGGCCCGTGCGCTCGGCTGCGAGGTGGTCGCCGCCGACCCGGGCTACGCGCTCGGCCCGCACCGCCTCGCCGCGCTCGCCGCCGACGGCCGGGCGACCATGGCCGCCGCCATCCGCCGCGACCCCCGCAGCCACCTGCCCGCCCTGCGCCGCCCCGAGAAGTACCTGCGCAGCTGGGACCGCGCCCGCCGGCTGTTCACCGCCGACGCCACCGCCCACCCCGACCGCTACGTGGCCGCCGCGCTGCCCCGGCTCCCGTTCGCCGACGGCACCTTCGCGCTCACCCTCAGCTCCTACCTGCTGTTCGCCTACCCGGCCGTCTTCGGCCCCGTCGAGCAGCTGCGCGCACTGCGCGAACTCGTCCGGGTCACCGCCCCCGACGGCGAGGTCCGGGTCTTCCCGCTGTACGACGAACGCGGCCGGCGCTGCCCGCACCTGACCGAACTGCGCGCCGCGCTGCGCCACCACCGGATCGCCAGCCGCGTCCTGCGCACCGGCTCCACCGGCCGGGTGCTGGTGCTGCGCCCGGCCCGCCCGCCGCGCCCCGGCTACCGCCCGGCCGCCCGCAGCGAGCGCACCGCCCCCAGGTAGGCGCCCACCGCGTCCCGGCTGCGGGCCAGGCACTCCGCCCGCTCCGCCAGCTGCCGGTACTCGTGCTCCAGCACCGCCAGCGTCTCCGGCGCGGCGTCCCGGACGTGGAACTGGCCGTCCGTCAGGCAGGGCAGCACGGTGCGGATGGTGCGGGTGGACAGGCCGGAGGCCAGCAGCGAGCGGATCTGTCGGACCCGCTCCACCAGCGGTTCCCCGTACTCCCGGTAGCCGTTCGCGGAGCGGCCCGGCTTCAGCAACCCCTGCTCCTCGTAGTAGCGCAGCAGCCGGGGCGCCACCCCCGTCCGGGCCGCCAGTTCACCGATCCGCACCGGCTCCTCCGTCCGCCGTCCCCGGCCCGCCGGAAGGACTTGACTCTCACATCGATGTCAGAGTTCGACCATACCCGCATGGCAACCACCCCGTCCGCGCCCCGGCTGCGCTGGTCCCCGCTGCTGGCCCTGGCCACCGCGGCCTTCCTCGGCATCGTCACCGAGGCGCTGCCCGCCGGCGTCCTCCCCGAGATGGCCCACGACCTGCGGGTCGGCGAATCCGCGATGGGCCAGTCGCTGACCGGCTACGCCCTGGCCACCGGCCTGTCCGCGATCCCGCTGGCCCGGGCCACCGCCCACTGGTCCCGCAAGCGCCTGGTGCTGGCCGCCGTCGCAGTGCTGCTGCTGGCCGACGCCGTCACCGCGCTCTCCCCGTCCTACCCGCTCACCATGGCCGTCCGGATCGCCGCCGGGGTCGCCGTCGCCGCGATCTGGGCCGAGCTCGTCGGCTACGCCCGCCGCCTGACCCCGCCCGCCCTGCACGGCCGGGCGATCGCCGTCACCGGCATCGGCGTCCCGCTCGCGCTCTCCCTCGGCATCCCGCTCGGCACCTGGTCCGGTCGGCTGATCGGCTGGCGGCCCACCTTCGCGCTGGTCGCCGTCCTCGCCGCCGCCCTGCTGCTGTGGATCACCGCCGCCGTCCCCGACGCCCCCGGCCGCCGCCCCGGCCGCCCCGAACCCGTCCGCGCCGCCCTGCGCCTGCCCGGCGTGCGGCCCGTGCTGTTCGTCACCGCCGCGTACGTCCTGGCCCACAACGTGCTCTACACCTACATCGCCGCGCTGCTCGCCCACTACGGCGCGGCCGACCGCCGCGACCTGCTGCTGCTCGTCCTCGGCCTGGCCGCCGTCGTCGGGCTCGCCGCCACCGGCGCGCTGGTCGACCGGCGGCTGCGGCGGCTCACGCTGGCCGCCGGCGCCGCGTTCCTCGCCGCCGTCGCCCTCCTGCTGCTGCCCGCGCCCGCCGCACCCCTGGTGCTGCTCGCCGCCGCGCTCTGGGGCCTCGGCTGGGGCGGCGCCGCCCCGCTGTTCCAGACCGCGGTGGCCGACGCCGGCGGCGAACGCGGCCAGACCCTGCTGGTCGCCACCTGGAACACCGCGATGGGCCTCGGCGGCGCCGTCGGCGGGCTGCTGCTCGACCTGGGCGGCCCCGGCGCGCTGCCTCCGTTCGCCCTCGCCCTGCTGCTGCCCGTCCTCGCCGTCACCGCGGCGGCCCGCCGCCACGGCTTCCCGCCCCGGCGCGGGGCGACGGCCCCCGGGACCCCCGGGAGCTCTCAGACCTTCGAGAACGCAGACGGCCCGCGGGCTGCTCCTCGGACCGTCCCGCTGGGGACGGCGACCGAGGCACCGGGGATGTACCGGTGAGCCCACGGGCCGGGTGACTGCTGGAAATTCGCCTGAGCCGGAGACCGAACGGCCTCACCGCTGCGCAGGCAGGGGCGGCTCTAGCGAGCAGCCACCTCACGCATCCTGAAAGAACTCAACTCAGGATCACCTCCTTTCAGTGTGCCGCCACCATAGGCACCGCCCGCCGGGAGAGGCAACGGATTTATCCGACCGACCTTCCGGACGAGCTCCGGGCGGACACGGCGAAGGCCCGGAGGCGTTGCCTCCGGGCCTTCGTGCTACTGAGTAGCGGGGACAGGATTTGAACCTGCGACCTCTGGGTTATGAGCCCAGCGAGCTACCGAGCTGCTCCACCCCGCGTCGGTAAACACGACTCTACCCCATCACGGGACGCACCCGTCACACCGGCGAACGGCAGCACCTCCGGACACACGGCGAAGGCCCGGACGGACACACGGCGAAGGCCCGGAAGCGATGCTTCCGGGCCTTCGTGCTACTGAGTAGCGGGGACAGGATTTGAACCTGCGACCTCTGGGTTATGAGCCCAGCGAGCTACCGAGCTGCTCCACCCCGCGTCGGTAAACACGACTCTACGTGAGGCCGGCGGGAAAGGGAAATCCATTTCCCGGCCGGGCATCCGCGCAGGTCGGGACAGCCCCTCGGCCGTCCGCGCCCGGCCCGGCCCGGCTCAGCCCGGCCCGGCCGCCGGTCAGTCCGGGCGGGACGGCTGCCGGGTGCGGCGGGTCTGCGCCCACACCGCGAAGCTGACCAGCGCGGCGAAGCACGGCACCATCACCAGCCCGTACACCAGCAGGAAGCCGTCCGTGCCCAGCCCGGCCGCCGCGTTCCACACCCCGTGCAGGCCCATCGCCAGCAGCGCGCCCGC
Source organism: Kitasatospora fiedleri (assembly GCF_948472415.1). Taxonomy (NCBI): domain Bacteria; kingdom Bacillati; phylum Actinomycetota; class Actinomycetes; order Kitasatosporales; family Streptomycetaceae; genus Kitasatospora; species Kitasatospora fiedleri. The sequence goes on from NZ_OX419519.1 coordinate 4,260,576, forward strand.
CGGTGCGCCGAGCCGGGCCGACCAGCGCCGGCCGGTGGTCAGGGTGATCGCCAGGCCCAGCCCGGTCAGCGCGGTGAACAGCGGGTGCGCGAACGGCGAGAGCAGCGCCCGCAGCACGAAGGTGTGCACCGTCCCGTCGAAGTCCCGCAGGCTGGGCGCCCCGCCCTGCCCGATCGCGTCCAGCCGGGCCTGCCGGTCCGCGGTGAACGCCCGCCCCAGGTAGAGCGCGTTCTCGGTGAACGCGAACCCGCAGGCCGTCACCCCGCCCAGCACCGTGCCCGCCGCCAGGGTGCGCGGGGAGGACCGGGCCCGCTGGCGGCCCGCCGGGGCCGGGCGGAAGTGCGCCGGACGGCCGGGGCCCGGCCAGTGCCACAGCAGCCGGCGCCACCCGGCGCACGGGCGGTCCTGCTCGCAGCGGTGCCGCCGCCGCAACGGCAGCAGCAGCACCAGCAGCGCCGCGCCCTTCGCCAGCTCCTCGATCAGCGGCGTCGCGAACTCCGCGCCCAGGGTCTCCCCCCGGGCGCCCTGGTGGGCGATCAGGAAGTCGCTCGCCCAGCCGTTCGCCAGGATCGCCATCGTGGTCGCCGCGCACGCCCCCCAGGCCAGGCAGAACAGCAGGTGCCGCAGCGGCACCCGGGCGGTCTGGTTCAGCCAGGCCAGCGCGCCCAGCACGAACGGCAGCGGCAGCAGCGCCAGGCCCAGCCCCACCAGCAGCCCGGTCGTCCCGGTCTGCCGCTGCACCAGCCGCAGGATCAGCACCCCCGAACCCGCCAGCGCCAGCGCCGCCACCGCCGAGGACAGCGCCGGCCGCCGGAACGGCCACAGCCGCCACCACAGCGAGACCGCCGCCGCGGCGCCCGCGGCCGGGCCGCCCTGCTGCCCCGGGATGCGCCCGCTCAGCACCGGGCGCGGCGACCCGTCCGGGAGCAGGCCGCCGGACCGGCGCGCGGTCGGTTCCGGGAGCGGCCGAGAACCGGTGGGGGGCGTCGGAGGATCGGCGGCCAGGGCGTCGGCCCCTACGGACGGCCCGGAGGAGGCCCCGCCGCTGGGCGGACTGCTCACCTGCAGCAGGGTAGGCGAAGCCCCCGTCCCCGGGGGAGGGGTCGGCACAATCCGTACCCGCGAGGTGACCGATCGTCAGCGGAGCGGAACGTCCCCCACCGCCCGGCCGGGCCCGTGACATCCGTCATGCCGGGTCGGTGACGGCAGCTCCTGGGCCGGGACCGGGCCGCGCGGGCACAGTGGTGGCACCGCCGGGGAGCGACCGGGCGGCCGGGGACGACACGGGGGAGACACCATGAGCAGCATCGGGTTCGGGACGGCCACCGCCTTCACCGCGACCGGGGCCACGGAGACCGCCGGGGCCACGGAGACCGCCGGGACCGCCGACACCGCCGACGCCTCGCGGCCGAGCGTCGCGGAGATGCGGCTGCCGGTCTGGTTCTTCGGCTTCGAGGGCGTCCTCGCCGGGGCCTTCGACCTGCTGCGGGCCGCCCCCTCGGCCTGGCCCGCGCTGGTCCTGCTGGCGGCCGTCAACCTCGGCGTCTCGCTCACCCTGATGCGCCGGCGCCTCAAGCTCGCGAAGCTGCTGTGGCGCGGCAAGGGCACCCGCAACGTGGCGATCGGCCTGGTCGCCCTGCGACTGGGCAGCCACCTGGTGCTCGGCCTGCTCGGCACGGCGGTCGCCTCGACGCTCGGTCACGTGCTGTTCGCGCTGGCGATGAGCACGGTGACGGTCGCCCTGCTGGCCTACGTCCAGCGCACCGCGCTCATCGCGCTGGTCGCCGCGGGCAAGGCCACCGCCTGAGCGACCTGAGCGACCTGAGCGACCGCTCGGCGACCGCCGACCGCGGCAACCGGCTCAGCGGCGGCGGAACAGCAGGTCGTGCACCACGTGGCCCTTGGCCAGACCGGCCCGCTCGAACTTGGTCACCGGCCGCCACCCGGGCCGCGGCGCGTACCCGGGCACGCTGCCCGCCGGGTGCCCGTCCGGCTCCAGCCAGCCCGAACCGTCGCCCTCCGGGTGCAGGTTCTCCAGCTCCGGCGAGGCGCCCAGCACCGCCAGCATCTGCTCCGCGTACGGCTCCCAGTCGGTCGCGCAGTGCACCAGCGCGCCCGGGGCCAGCCGGGGCAGCACCAGTTCCAGGAACGACGCCTGGATCAGCCGGCGCTTGTGGTGCTTCGGCTTCGGCCACGGGTCCGGGAAGAACACCCGCAGACCGGCCAGCGAGGCGTCCGGCAGCATGTCGCGCAGCAGGATCACCGCGTCGCCCGCCGCGAGCCGGACGTTCTCCGAGCCGTCCCGCTCCAGGAACTGCAGCAGGTTGCCGTGGCCGGGGGTGTGCACGTCCGCCGCGAGGATGCCCGCGGACGGGTCGGCGGCCGCCATCGCGGCCGTGGTGTCACCCATCCCGAAGCCGATCTCCAGCGTCACCGGCCGGCCCGCGAACAGCTCCGGCAGGTCCAGCGGGGTCCCGTCGATCGCCAGCCCGAACCGCTCCCACCCGCGGTCCAGCGCACCCGCCTGCGCCTTGGTCATCCGACCACGGCGCGGCTGGAAACTGCGGATTCGCTGCTCGCGGTGCTGGGCCTCGGTGGCCTTGTGCGGGTACATCGGCGCGGGGTACGCCGCCGGGGCGGCGGAGAGCCGGGCCGACGCGGACAACTGGGGGCTGGGGGCGGAGGAGGTCACAATCGCACCAGTCTAAGGGAGCCCCCACGGGAGCCGGGATGGCTCGGACCGACAGGGCGGAGTCAGGGGCGCGGGGAGGGCCGCCGCCCTGGCCGGTGCACCGACCGGGGCGCGGAACCCCCCCGTCACCCCGCCTGGAGGGCCGCCACCGCTCGGCGGGCGACCTCGCGGCCGATGCCGAGCGAGGCCGTCGCCGCCGGGGAGGGGGCGTTGAGGACGTGGACGACCCGGCGGGTGGAGCGCGGGTCGGCGGGGTCGAAGCCGGCGAAGGCGAAGTCGTCGAGGAGGGTGCCGTCGCGGGCGACGGCCTGGGCGCGGACGCCCGCGGTGGCGGGGACGAGGTCGGCCTCGGTGACGGCGGGCAACAGGCGGCGGACGGCGGTGGTGAAGGCGCGCTTGGAGAGCGAGCGGTGGAGTTCGCCGAGTTCGTAGCGCCAGTGCCGGCGGGCGATCGTCCAGGTGCCGGGGAAGCGCACCGTCTCGGCGAGGTCGCGGGCGCTGAAGGTGCGCCAGTCGTAGCCCTCGCGGGCCAGCGCGGGCACCGCGTTCGGCCCGACGTGGACGTCGCCGTGGATGCCCCGGGTGAGGTGCACGCCGAGGAAGGGGAACGCCGGGTCGGGGACGGGGTAGACCAGTCCGCGCACCGACTCCCGCCGTTCCTCGGTCAGTTCGTAGTACTCGCCGCGGAACGGCACGATCCGCACCCCCGGGTCGTCGCCCGCCAGCCGGGCGATCCGGTCGCTGTGCAGTCCGGCGCAGTTGACCAGCACCGCGCAGCGGATCTCGCCGTGCGGGGTGGTGACGGTGACGCCGTCCGGGCGCCGGTCGACGCCCAGGACGGGGGTGTTCAGGCGCAGTTCGGCGCCGCGCTCGCCGGCGAGCGCGGCGTAGCGGCGGGCCACCGCGGGGTAGTCGCAGATGCCGGTGGTGGCCAGGTGCAGTCCGGCGATGCCGGTGACCTCGGGTTCGTGGGCGCGGATGCCGGCCGGGTCGAGCGCGGTCAGCGGGATGCCGTTGGCCCGGCCGCGGTCGGCGAGGGCGGCCAGCCGGGGGAGTTCGGCGGGGTCGGTGGCGACGATGAGCTTGCCGGTGACCTCGTGGGCGATGCCCTGCTCGCGGCAGAACGCGACCATCTCGCGGGCCCCGTCGGTGGCGTACCGGGCCTTGAGCGAGCCGGGCCGGTAGTAGACGCCGCTGTGGATCACCCCGCTGTTGCGGCCGCTCTGGTGGGCGGCGAGGGCGTCCTCCTTCTCCAGGACGGCGACGTCCGTGCCGGGGTGCTCGCGGGTGAGGGCGTACGCGGTGGACAGGCCGACGATGCCGCCGCCGACCACCAGGACCCGGACGTCGTGCCTCATCCCCGCCACCCTCCGCTCCGCGGACCACCGGCCCCCGCCCCGATGGTGCCACGGGCGGGGGCCGGTGCGGCGGTGCGCGTCAGGAAGTGGCCAGGACCAGCCTGGCGCGCTCGGTGAGGTCCTTGACCCGCTGCTCGTGCTGGTACGGCTCCAGGCGGCGCAGCAGTTCGACCATGTACTCGCGGCTGCGGTGCGAGGAGATCCGCCCGGCCACGTCGACGGCCCGCTCCCCGGCGGCCACCGCGGCGTCCAGGTCCCCCGCCTCGGCCTCGGCCATCGCGGAGACCACCAGCCGCAGGCCGTGCGAGCGGACGTAGCCCTCGGTCGGGCGGGCCAGCGCCTCGCGGGTGAACTGCCGGACCTTGGACGGGACGCCCAGGTCGCGGAAGCACTCGGCGGCGTCGGCGGCGAGGCGGTCGTAGGCGAAGAAGTCGATCCAGGTCGGGTCGGGGTCGCCGGGGCGGGAGCGGTCCAGCGCGGTCTCGGCGGCGGCCAGCGCGGTGGCGCAGGCCGGGGCGTTGCCCGCCTTGGCGTGGGCGCGGGCCTCGACCAGGTGGAAGAAGCTCGTGGTGCGGGCGGTGGCCAGGCCCCGGTTGCGCTCCAGGGCGGCCTGGGCGAGGTCGACGGCCTCGTCCGGGAAGGAGCGGTAGGCGGCCTGGAGGCTCATCGAGGCCAGCACGTAGCCGCCGAGCGGCACGTCCCCGGCCGCGCGGGCCAGCCGCAGCGCCTGGATGTAGTAGCGCTGGGCGGCCTCGTGCTGGCCGGTGTCGAAGGCCATCCAGCCCGCCAGCCTGGTCAGTTCGGCGGTGGCGCCGAACAGCGCCCGGCCGACCGCGTCGCTGTAGGAGGCGAGCAGCAGCGGGGCGGCCTCGACCCGCAGGCACTCGGGCACCATCGAGGAGCGCCAGTCGCCGCCGCCGTACTTGGAGTCCCAGCGGCGGGCCTCCTGGGCGGCCTCGCGGAGCTTCGCGGCGTCCGCGTGCCCGACCCGGTAGCCGGTCAGGTCGGGGACGGCCTCGCGGGCCACCGAGCCGTCGGCGGGCGTGATCAGCCAGCGCGAGACGGGCGTGGCGTACGCGGCGACCGAGAACGTCCCGGCCAGGCTGTCGCTCCACCGGCCGCCGCCGGGGCCGCGCCGCAGGTCCAGGTCGACCCGCCACAGCTCGGTGGCGGAGCGGACCGCCTCCGGGACCTCGCGCGGGAACTCCAGGCCCAGTTCGGGCGTGGGGTGCGAGTCGGCGAGGCCGATCTCCTCCAGCGGGACGGGGCGGCCGAGCTTGTTGCCGAGCGCGGTGGCGATCAGGTGCGGCACCGGGCGCTGCGGGACCATCCCCTTGGTCACCCAGCGGGCCACCGAGGTCTTGTCGTAACGGAGGGTCAGGCCGCGCTGCGCGCCCAGGTCGTTGACCCGGCGGGCGAGCCCGGCGTTGCTGATCTGGGCGAGCGCGAGGAGTGCCCCGAGCCGGTCGTTCGGCCCTCGTGAGCTGACGGTCATGGTGGCGGTGGCACCCCCTGGCGACGTCGTGCGCGGATGGCGGCGGGCCGCGGCGAACCGCCGTGGGCCACCGGACTGCTTGCACCTAGCGTAGTCGTCCGCGTTCCGACGGTTAAGAGGTCGCATTCCGGTTGGCGGGAACGCGCCGCGTCGGGGACCGGCGCCCGGACGCCCGCCGGACGTCCCACGGGCAGGTGCCGGACGCCCGTGCTCCGGTCCCGTGCCCGCATGCGCCACCCGTGCTCCCTGGCCGCAGCGGCAGGTGGGCGATTCGCTGGAGGCTGTGGATCGGCCCGCCGCCGAGGACCCGGCGGGCCGGGGGAAACGCTGCCTCAATTCCCCGCGGGCAGCTGCGCGTCCGGGAGGGCATGCGGATGCCCTCCCGGGCCGTGCGACGGCTTTCGGCCAACTTCGGCCGACCCGCGGCGGTCGCGGCCCTTCTCCGCGCCGCCGTTCCAGGCCACCGTCCGTGCGCCGGACGGGAGTTCGAGACCCGCACGGCCCGGGCCCCGGAGGGGGAGGCCCGGCCCGTGCGTTCCGCCGCGGCCCCGAAAGCCTGGCGCTCACCCGCCCCATCGGTGGCACGATGTCTCCTGACGGCGCGCCGACCCCGTACGTCCGCCCGGGGGTCCGCCGCGCGCCGCGGCACCACAGGTGGAGGCGCGATGCGGTGGCTCACCGGCTGGAGCGGCCTGACCGCCGCCGACCCGGCCCTGGCCGCGGTCCGCCCGATCGCCGGCACCCTGCTCTGGGGCGGCCCCGACCCGCTCTGGGCGGTCGGCGACTGGCGCCCCGACGAACTGCGGCTGGCCGTGCTCCGCCCCGGCGGCCCCGCCACCGTCCGGGGCGGGCTCGACCCGCACGACCCCGCCGACAGCGCCGACCGGGACACCCCCGCCACCCTGCGGCTCGCCGTGGCCGGCCGCTGCGGCGCCACCGACCGCGAACTCGCCGACGGCCTGGCCGCCGCCCGTGGCGGCGCGCTGCGCCACCTCACCCACTGGCCCGGCAGCTACACCGTCGTGCTGCGGGCCGGCACCCGCTCCACCGTGCTGCTCACCGACCTCGCCGGCGCCCAGCCGGTCTTCCACACCCCGTTCGCCGGCGGCACGGCCTACGCCACCGCCGCCCTCCCGCTCGCCGACCTGGTCGGCGCCCCCGTCGACACCGCCCACCTGGCCGCCCGGCTGGCCACCCCCGAGACCCCCGAGACGCTCGGCGACCGCACCCCCCACCGGGGCGTGCGCCGCGTCCCGCCCGGGCACGCGCTGGGCATCCGCGGCGGACGGCCCGGCCACACGTCCTACCTGGAGAGCGGGGCCGAGGAGCGCGCCGAGGCCCCCGCCGTCCGCGAACTCACCCGCGCCCTGCTGGAGGCCGTCCGCTGCCGGGTCCGCGCCACCGGGCCCGCCGACCGGCCCCGGCTCGGCGTCGACCTCTCCTACGGCACCGCCTCCGCCACCGTCGCCCTGCTGGCCGCCGCCGTCCCGCTGCCGCCCGGCCCCGGCGCCGACCCCGGGCCCGAACGGCCCGCCGCCCGCACCGGCGCCGTCAAGGGCTCCTGGGCCCGCCGCGCCGAACCGCCCGAACCCGAGACCCTCCCCGCCGTCACCCTCGGCGACCCCGACGGACCCGCCCTCGCCGTGCACGCCCCCCGCCTGCGCCACCTGCTCGTCCCGCCGGCCGCCCCCTACGCCGACCTCGCCGACCCCCTGGCCGGCCCGCTCACCGACGAACCCGGCCCCGCCCTGGTCCACGCCGCCCGGCACACCGCCGCCCACCGGGCCGGCGGCGCCGACCACCTCACCGGCCACGGTGCCCGCCAGGTCCTGGACGGCCACCCCGCCCGGCTCGCCGACCTGGTCCGGGCCGGCCGCTCGCTCGACCTGCTCGCCCCGCTCGCCGCCCTGGCCGGCGCCGACCGGGCCACCGCCGGCACCCTCACCGGCACCCTGCACACCCCCGTCACCGTGCTGCGCGCCGCCCGCCGCCTCGCCCGCGCCCGCTACGCCGACGCCCTCGACGACCTGGCACTCCAACTGACGCTCCGTCAGGAACCCGTTCCCGGAAGGACGGTGGGCCGCGCTCTGGCCGCCGACCTGGCCTGGCACCGCCCCGGCCCCGCCGCCCACCTGCTCGCCGACGAACCGCTCGCCGCCCTCGCCCAGCACCTGCGCACCGCCGCCCGCGGCAGCGCCCCCACCGAGGCCCCCGGCGCCCGCCGCGCCCGCCTCGCCCTGCACCGGCACGCCGCCCACTACCGCACCCTGGTGCACGCCACCGAACAGCGCGGCCAGCGCCTGCACGCCCCCTTCCTCGACAACCAGGTGGTCCGCGCCGCCCGGCTGCTCCCCGACGACCTGCGCCTGCAACCCGGCGCCCGGCACGCCCTGCTCGCCGCCGTGCTGGCCGGCACCGGCCGCACCGACCTCCCCGCCGACTGGGGCCGCGCCCCCGGCCCCGACCCGTACGCACCCGCCCGCCGCGGCCTGCGCGCCGCCGCCCCCGCACTCGCCGAACTCCTCGACCGCCCGCTGCTCGCCGAGGCCGGACTGCTCGACGCCCCCGCCGCCCGCAAGGCGCTCGCCGCCGCCACCGACCCCGCCGGGAACGCCCCGCCCGGCACCCTCGACGCCCTCGCCGACCTGGTCGCCGCCGAACTCTGGCTGCGCCGCCTGGCCGCCCGCCGCCCCGGCTCCTCCTGGACCGGCCTGCCCGCCGCGCCCCGCCCCGCCCTGGAAACCTGACCCCGGACCGGGTGCGCCTGCCCCGCCGCCGGCCGCCCGCCGGATAGCGTCGGGAACCCCCGACCCGCTCAGCCCCGAGCCCCTCCCGGAGCGCGCGCCATGACCGCCACCCTCCCCGTGCACCACGAGGCGCCGCCGCCCGGCGCCGCGATCCTCACCGGCTGCGACGGCTCGGACGCCGCGCTCTGGGCCCTCGACCGCGCCATGACCGAGGCCGAGGCGCACCACCTCCCGCTGTACGTCCTGGCCGCGGTCAACCCCTCGCCGACCGGCTACCCGCCGGGCATGGCCGACCTGGTCCAGGAGAGCATCGAGCGGCTGACCGAGAGCATGGCGGACGGCCTGCGCCGCTCCGTCGCCACCGTGCAGTCCGCCCGGACCCGCCCGTACGCCGGGCAGCTCGCCCTGTACGTCGTCCTCGGCAACGTGGTCGAGGTGCTGCTCCGGGCCGCCGACGGACGGCACACCCTGGTGGTCGGCACCCGCGGCAACGGCGGCTTCGGCCGGCTGCTGCTCGGCTCGGTCAGCACCGCGGCCGTGCACCACGCCACCTGCCCGGTGCTGGTCGTCCCCGCGCCCCCCGCCGAGGGGTCCTGAGCGGGGTTCCGGGCGGCAGGCACCTGACCGGAATGTCCGCGGATGGTTGAGCGTTCACCTTCCGTCGGACGGCCGCCCCCGGTCGTCCGGGAGCACCCGAACCGCCGGACAGGAGCCCGCCCGCCATGAAGGTCGAAATCTACTCGGACATCGCCTGTCCCTGGTGCTACGTCGGCAAGCGGCGCTTCGAGCAGGCGCTCGACCGGTTCGAGGGCAAGGACGGCGTCGAGGTGGTCTACCGCCCCTACCAGCTCGTCCCCGACGCCCCCGAGCAGGCCCGCCCGCACCGCGAGTGGCTCGCCGAGCGCTACGGGCCGCAGTCCCTCGCCATGGACGCCCGGATCACCGAGGTCGGCCGGAGCGTCGGCATCGACTACGACTTCGACGCCGCGCTGGAGGTCAACACCCTGCGCGCCCACCGCCTGCTGCACCTCGCCGAGACCGAGTACGGCCCCGCCGTCCAGGCCGCCCTCAAGGAGCGGCTGCTCAGGGCCCACTTCTCCGAGGGCGTCGATGTCGGCGACGTCGAGGCGCTCGCCGCCCTGGCCGCCGAGACCGGCATCGACCGCGACCGCGCCGCGGCCTACCTGGCCGGCACCGAGGGCGAGGCCGAGACGCGCGCCGCCCTCGCCGAGGCCCGCGCCATCGGCGTCACCGCCGTCCCGACCTTCGTCTTCGAGGGCCAGTGGGCCGTCCAGGGCGGTCAGGAGGCCGAGACCTTCCTCCAGGTCCTGCGCCAGGTCGAGGCCGAGACCGCCAAGCGGATCACCCCGCTCGCCCCGCCCGCCGACACCTGCGAGGACGGCGCCTGCGCGATCTGACCGGGCGCTACCGGGCGCTACCGGGCGCTTCGACCGGCACGGTGGCGGTGGGCTCCGGGCTGCGCTGGCCGGTGCGCTGGAGCGCCCGGGGCCGGCAGGCCGTCACCGACCGGCTCGGCTGACCGTCACGCCCGCCCGGCCGTCGCACCCGACTGCCCGGCCGCCCGGCCGAACCGCCGGGCTCAGCAGGTGATCCGGGCCTGCGCCCAGTCCGCCAGGTCGATCACCGGCAGCGAGCCGCGGACCGGGGTGACCACCAGGCGGATCGACGTCCGGCCGTCCAGCGGGACGTGCACCGGCACCGGGCGGTCGCCCGCGGACATCCGGGGGGAGCTCCACAGCACCTGCCCGTCCTCGTCCTGCACCGAGAAGACCGCCTCGCCGTAGCTCACGCCGAAGTCGTCCAGCCCCGCGACGGCGTCGAAGGACCGGCAGGCGCGGTTCAGGTCCACGGTCACCCGGGACGGCACCGGGGCCGCCAGCACGTGCGCGTAGCGGGTGCCGTGCAGCCAGGCCGCGGGCCGTTGCAGGACCTGGCCGCCGCGGACGGTCGGGGTGTCGGGGACGGCGCGCCGGCCCCGGTCCAGCGGCAGCTCGTCCAGCCAGAACTGGCGCGCGGTCACCACCGGGGGCGTCGGGGTGGGCGTCGGCGTCGGGCTCGGGGTGGGCGTCGGGGACGGCGGCGGCACCTGCCGCGGGGTCGGCGTCGGCGTCGGGGACGGCTTCGGCTTCGGCTTGGGCGTCGGGGACGGGGTCGGGGTGGGCTTCGGCGTGGGCGTGCGGCTCGGCGTCGGGGTGGGTGTCGGTGTCGGCGTCGGCGCGGGGGACGGCGTCGGACGCGGGGCCGGGGCCGGGGCCGGCGGGGGAGCCTGCGGTGCCGTGACCACCGGCGGGGCCGCCACCGCGGGCGCGGGCTCCGGCGAACCGGTCAGCGCGAACGCGGCGACCGCCGCCGCGACGACGGCGATCCCGGCCGCGATCCCGGCCTTCGCGGCGGTGCCGAGTCCCTCCCCGGCCGCTGCCGCCGCCCCGCCACCGGACGAACCGGCGCCCCCGGCCGCCCCCGCGGCCGTCGCCGCCCCGGTGCTCGCCGCACCGCCGGCCACCGCCGCGCCGCCCACGGCCGCCCCGGTGACGGCGGCGCCGCCGACCGCCGCGGCCGCCACCGCGAACCAGCCGCTGCCGACCCAGAGCAGCGCGCCGCCGGGCAGCACCGCCCGCAGGCCGTGGTTGATGTCGGCGAGCTCCAGGTACGCGGCGGTGCAGCGGGTGCAGTCCTGGACGTGCTTGCCGACCTCCGCCGAGGCGCGCTTGCGCAGCGAGCCGCGGGCGTACGCGCCGAGCCGGTTGGCGTACCCGGCGCAGCCGGACTCCTGGCTGCCGGAGACGTGCGCCTGGAGGAACGCGGCGGCCAGCCGGTCGCGCGCCCGGTGGGCCTGGACGGCGGTGGCGTTGGCGGTCTTGCCGAGCATCACCGCGACCGTCTTGGGCGACTCCCGCTCCACCTCGGTGTGCCAGAGCACCACCCGGTCGTCCTCGGGCAGTTCGGCGTACGCGCGCATCACCATCCGCTGGTCGGCCAGGGCCAGCGCCCAGGCGTCCGCGCCCGGGTCGGCGAGGTCGAACTCGACGGTGGCGGCGGAGGCTTCGGCGAAGCCGGTGAAGTCGTCGACCAACTGCTCCCGGCGGTCCGAGCGGGCCCAGGCGGCGGCCACGTTGCGCACCGCCGTCAACAGGTAGGCCCGGACGGCGAACTCGGGCCCCTTGCCGGCCTTGAGCGCCTGCAGGGTGCGGGCGAACACCTCGCCCGCCAGGTCCTCCGCGGTGAAGCTGTCCCGGCAGCAGGTCCGGGCGTAGCGGCGGACGGCGTCCGCGTGCCGGCGGTAGATCTCCTCGTACGCGGCGTCGTCCCCGGCCCGCACCAGGGCGGTCAACTCGGAGTCGGAGGGCGGCCGTTCGCCGTCCACCGGGTCGGCGGGGGCGGGCACCACGGCGCGGGACGGGAGCTCCTCGCCGATGAACGCCTCGGGGGCGACCCCGCCCCGTCCGGCCGGGGCCTGGCCGGGCACCCGGCCGGTCAGCGACTCGCGGGCCGGGCTGCCGCCCTGGTCCGGCACCTGGCCGGGCGTCTCCAGGCCGGAGCCGAACTCGCCCGCGTCGCCCTGCTCGTCGGGGTTCACCGGGCCCCGCCCCGCCGCACGGCGCACGGCCCGGGCCGCCCCTCGGATTCGACGGCGGTCACGGTGCGCAACGGGACAATGGCTCCAACCACGGGCAAAGAATGGCATAGCGCGGCGACCACCGGTAGCCGGGTCCGCCCCGTCCCACCCGTCCGGGCCGCCGCTCGCGGACCTGTTCGAACCTCGACCGCGCAAGCACCGCGCGTACCCGGAACGTTCCGCGCGCCCCCGGCCGGGGCGTCGCGCCGGGCGTCGGCCCGTCACCCGAACGGCGCGTCCCGGCCGCTCCCGGGAACCCGCCCGCCGGACGGGCGCCCGCACGGTGCGTCAGAACGACCGCGCACCGGGCGGGTTCAGGCCGCGCGCAGGCCCTGGAGCAGGATCTGCAGCAGCCGGTGCCCGGCCCCGCCCTCCGGCTCGCCCTCCCGCACCGGGACGGCCGCGGAGGCGTGCACCGGCACCGCGGCCGTCAGCACCAGCACCACGTCGGCCACCGTCACCCCGGGCCGCAGCTCGCCGGCCGCGCCCGCCCGGGCCACCAGCGCCGCCAGCAACTGCAGCAGCAGCCGCGGATCGGCGCTCTGCTCGCCCTCGGCGACCGGCGCGCCGCCGAACGCCCGCAGCTCGGTGCCGCGCTGCTCGGGCACCCGGCCGATCTCCTCGGCGTACCGGAACGCCTCCGGCGGCAGCAGCCGCCCCGCGCCGGAGGCCGCCGCCCGCTGCAGGAAGCCCGCCAGCGCGTCCCACGGGCCGGTCAGCCCGCCGTACAGCGACTCCCGGGCCTGCGCGGTCAGCCAGGACACCTCCTCGGCGGCGATCCGCTGGACCAGCACCTCCTTGCTGGGGAACCGCCGGTACACGGTGCCCACGCCGACCCCGGCCCGCCGGGCGACCTCCTCCATCGGGGCCCCGTAGCCGAGTTCGCCGAACACCTCGCGGGCGGCCCGCAGCACGCTCTCCAGGTTCCGCCGGGCGTCCACCCGCAGCCGCGAGCCCGCTCCGCGTCCGGACTCGCCCTGGCGTTCGCGTTCGCGCTCACGTTCGCGCTCATGTTCGCGTCCGCGCTCACGTTCACCGGGCGGAAAGGCGTACCGCTCCCGCTCGCCAGGACCGCGCTGCTCCGGCACCACGTCCACCGCGGCCCTCCCGAACGCCGCGACCGGCACCCGGCCCGCGACCTGATCCTGCTCCGACATGCCAAACCTCCCCCGGGGCACCCCGTCCCGGGTACCCGAACGGCTACTGCGCCCCCTGGTGTGCGCCGCCGACACCGGCCGTGGTCCGACGTCCGCGCACTACCTTCCCCTGATGGCTCCCGTGCAGTCGCGTCGACGCCACCAGGTCCAGGGCGAACGGACCGGCGCCATTGGCGGTCCGAAGCACAATCCGACCATAGTTCAAGGAAGTTCGCCGCAGAAGTGCACCACTGATCGCCCCGGACCGGTCCGACCCGGCCCCCACGTGCGGACAAATCCCCGCACGCCCCCGCCGCGGACCCACGTGAGACGAATCACAGCCCGATCATCGGGCCGGACGACGCCCCCATTCACCCCGACTTGCCTTCCTTTGCCGGACCTTGACGAGCCGTCAGTTCGAACTGCCCCGCTCCGCCCCGCTCCGACCCGCCGGCCGGGCGATCGGACGTGCGAACGGACGAAAGCCCGGGCGAACGGTCGGACGTACACATTCCCGCCCCCCGCCCCCGCTCTCCGCACCACCCCGCCCGCCCCCGCGGAAGACGCCCCGCCCGGCCCCGCAACCCCGGCGGCCCCCGCTTTCCCGGCCGGATTCGGACCGATCCGGCCCTGACTGTGGACAAGAGCCCACCACCGGGTGCGTCATAGGGGGAACGTGAAACGGGTCACAGCACCAGGGCCGGCCGGAGGTGCCCCATTCGAGTCCTGATCATCGGCGGAGGCTGCGCCGGACTGAGTTCCGCGCTGCGCCTCCAGCAACTGCTGCGCGACCGGCTGAGAACCCGTCGGATCGAACTGACGATCGTCGAACCGCAGCCCTACCTGACGTTCCAGCCGCTGCTGGCCGAGGTCGCCGCCGGCACCATCGACCCGCGCCACGTGGTGGTCCCGCTGCGCACCGCGCTCCCCGACTGCCGGGTGCTCACCGCCCGAGTCACCAGGATCGACCACGCCACCCGCACCGCCTGGGTGGACGCCGCCCCGCGCGGCGAACTCCGGCTGCCCACCGAAGTCCGCTACGACGTCCTGGTGATGGCCCCAGGCTCGGTCTCCCGCACCGCCCCCGTCCCCGGCCTCGCCGAGCACGGCATGGGCTTCGCCACCGTCGGCGAGGCGGTCGCCCTGCGCAACCACGTCCTGGAACAGCTCGACCTGGCCTCCTCCACCCGCGATCCCGAACTCCGCCACGCCGCACTGACGTTCGTCTTCGTCGGCGCCGGCTACGCGGGCGTCGGCGCCCTCGCCGAACTGGAGGACATGGCCCGCACCGCCACCAAGGGCTACCACAACCTCGACCCCGACGACCTGCGCTGGATACTGGTCGAGGCCAAGGACCGCATCCTCGGCGAGGAGACCCCCGAACTCGCCGCCCACACCCTCGCCGAACTGCGCGAACGCAACATCGACGTCCGGCTCTCCACCACCCTGGAGTCCGCCGCCGACCAGCGCATGCTGCTCTCCGACGGCAGCCGCTTCGCCGCCCGCACCCTGGTCTGGACGGCCGGCATCCGCCCCGCCCCCGTCCTCGCCCTCACCGACCTCCCGCTCGACGCCGCCGGCCGGATCACCTGCCTGCCCACCCTGCGGATCGCCACCCCCGACGGCCTCCCGCTGCCCGACGCCTGGGCCGCCGGCGACTGCGCCGCCGTCCCCGACCACACCGGCGAACCCTGCGCCCCCAACGCCCAGCACGCCCTCGCCCAGGCCAGACTGCTCGCCGAGAACCTGGCCGCGGAGCTGGCCGGCCGACCCCTCACCGCCTACCGGCCCGAAGACCCCGCCTGCTCCACCTCGCTCGGCCTGCACCGCGCCGTCGCCCACACCCGCCGCGGCACCCGCCTCACCGGCCGCCGCGCCTGGTGGCTGCACCGCGTCCGCCAGCTGCGCCGCCTCCCCACCCGGGAGCGCCGGATCAGGGTGCTGACGGACTGGCTGTTCGGCGGCCTCTTCCCCCGCGAGGTGGTCGCCCTGGGCACCATCGAGCATCCCCGGGCCGAGTTCGAGTCCGGCTTCACCACCGGCCCCGGCACCTGACGCCCACACCGCCTCAGTCTTCCTCCTCCGCCTTCTTCCTCCGTCTTCTTCCTCCGTCTTCTTCCTTCGCCTTCGCCCGTCGTACGGGAGTGCACCACCGGCGCGCACCTCACCGAACGCGCCGTACCGATGGCACGACTTCCGGAATCACCCCGGAGCCTGACAGGATCGACCCCGGTGGAACCATTACGGCGAGTGCGGACCCGCGTACGCATGGTGATCATCACACCGCAACTGCCCGCCGACCGGCACCACCTCCCATCAGTCCCCGAGGAAGCGGCCAACGTTGGACCTCATGCGCTGGAGCGCCCGGCTCACCGGAGCCGCCTGGCGGGCCACCCCCGCCACCGTGGACGAACCCGTCACCGTTCCCGCCCCGCGCGACCCGGCCGCCCCCTGCCCCGGCCCCCACGACGCCGAACAGCCCTACGACTTCCGCGACGTCCTGCGCCGGCTGCCCGCCCCCGTCGCCCTCACCCACGGCCCCCACCACCAACTCGGCTACGCCAACCGGGCCTACCGCGACCTGTTCGGCGCCCGCACCCCCGGCCGCCCCGCCGCCGAGTCGCTCCCCGAACTCGCCACCCTCGGCGTCCTCCCGCTGCTCGACCAGGTCCTGCGCAGCGGACGCCCGCGCAGCGTGAAGTCCCGCTGCATCCTCGGCCTCGGCGGCAACCGCTACTACAACATCGCCTGCGTCCCGCTCGGCCCCGACGAACACGCCACCCCCACCGGCGTCCTGGTCTTCGCCACCGAGGTCACCGACCAGGTCCAGTCCGCCGGCCGCCTCCGCGAAGCCGAACGCCGCCAACGCGAGGCCGCCGTCACCCTCCAGCACAGCCTCCTCCCGCAGAAACTCGAACAGCCCGCCGACCTCCACGTCGCCGCCACCTACCAACCCGGCGGAGCCGACGCCGCGGTCGGCGGCGACTGGTACGACGTCATCGGCCTCGGCGGCGGACGCACCGCCCTGGTCATCGGCGACGTCATGGGCCGCGGCCTGCGCGCCGCCGCCGTCATGGGCCAGCTCCGCACCGCCGTCCGCGCCTACGCCCGCCTCGACCTCCCCCCGCACGAGGTGATGACCCTCCTCGACGGCCTCGCCATGGAGATCGACGCCAACCAGATCGCCACCTGCACCTACGCCGTCTGGGACCCGGCCGCCACCACCCTCGTCTACGCCTCCGCCGGCCACCTCCCGCTCCTCCTCCGCAGCCCCGACGGCACCGTCCTGCGCGGCGAGGAACAGAACGGCCCACCCCTCGGCACCGGCGGCGCCGGCCACCTCTCCCACACCCTCCGCCTCCTCCCCGGCACCACCGGCGTCCTCTACACCGACGGCCTGGTCGAACGCCGCGACCAGGACATCGACCAGGGCATCGACCACCTCGCCCACACCCTCACCGGCCCGGTCAGCACCCCCGACACCGTCTGCTCCCGCCTCCTGCGCGCCCTGGGCGTCACCGCCGAGCACGACGACGACGTCGCGATCCTGGTCTTCCAGGTGCCGCCCGCCGGCACCACTTGATCCCGGGCCCCCAGGTATGTACAGTTCTTCGAGTTGCCTGACAGGGAGCACCGAGCACGCGTCTGCGTGGACGGTCCCGGGGCGGCCAATCCCCTGAGAAACAAACCGCTGCATCCGTGACGGGTCGCGTCTCTTTCGCGTCCCCGTTCGTATTCGGCGTGCGCTTTTTCGGAGATTGCGGCCGATTCGCTTTTCGGAGCGGGGATCGGCTAGAGTTTGAAACGTCGGAAGGGCCGTCAGGCCGCAGAAGACGAAAGCGAGTCGGGAAAGAGCACGAGCTCGGATCTGATAAGCTGGGAACACGAAAGAACGAAGCGCCCGGAGATGCGGCCGGAAGGCCGGTCGAAGGAAGCGTCCGTTCCTTGAGAACTCAACAGCGTGCCAAAAGTCAACGCCAGATATGTTGACATCCCCGGCCTCGACTCTGTTCGGGGTTGGAGATTCCTTTTGAAGTAAAACACTAGCGAGGACGCAGTGCGCGGGGCCGCCCTATTCCGGTGGTTGCCGTGCCGCTCTTTCGTGGAAGCATTCACGGAGAGTTTGATCCTGGCTCAGGACGAACGCTGGCGGCGTGCTTAACACATGCAAGTCGAACGGTGAAGCCCTTCGGGGTGGATCAGTGGCGAACGGGTGAGTAACACGTGGGGAATCTGCCCTGAACTCTGGGACAAGCCTTGGAAACGAGGTCTAATACCGGATACGACCTTCTCCTGCATGGGGGTTGGTGGAAAGCTCCGGCGGTTCAGGATGATCCCGCGGCCTATCAGCTTGTTGGTGGGGTAATGGCCTACCAAGGCGACGACGGGTAGCCGGCCTGAGAGGGCGACCGGCCACACTGGGACTGAGACACGGCCCAGACTCCTACGGGAGGCAGCAGTGGGGAATATTGCACAATGGGCGGAAGCCTGATGCAGCGACGCCGCGTGAGGGATGACGGCCTTCGGGTTGTAAACCTCTTTCAGCAGGGAAGAAGCGCAAGTGACGGTACCTGCAGAAGAAGCACCGGCTAACTACGTGCCAGCAGCCGCGGTAATACGTAGGGTGCGAGCGTTGTCCGGAATTATTGGGCGTAAAGAGCTCGTAGGCGGCCTGTCGCGTCGGATGTGAAAGCCCGGGGCTTAACCCCGGGTCTGCATTCGATACGGGCAGGCTGGAGTGTGGTAGGGGAGATCGGAATTCCTGGTGTAGCGGTGAAATGCGCAGATATCAGGAGGAACACCGGTGGCGAAGGCGGATCTCTGGGCCATTACTGACGCTGAGGAGCGAAAGCGTGGGGAGCGAACAGGATTAGATACCCTGGTAGTCCACGCCGTAAACGTTGGGAACTAGGTGTTGGCGACATTCCACGTCGTCGGTGCCGCAGCTAACGCATTAAGTTCCCCGCCTGGGGAGTACGGCCGCAAGGCTAAAACTCAAAGGAATTGACGGGGGCCCGCACAAGCAGCGGAGCATGTGGCTTAATTCGACGCAACGCGAAGAACCTTACCAAGGCTTGACATACACCGGAAACGTCCAGAGATGGGCGCCCCCTTGTGGTCGGTGTACAGGTGGTGCATGGTTGTCGTCAGCTCGTGTCGTGAGATGTTGGGTTAAGTCCCGCAACGAGCGCAACCCTTGTTCTGTGTTGCCAGCGAGTAATGTCGGGGACTCACAGGAGACTGCCGGGGTCAACTCGGAGGAAGGTGGGGACGACGTCAAATCATCATGCCCCTTATGTCTTGGGCTGCACACGTGCTACAATGGCCGGTACAAAGGGCTGCGATGCCGCGAGGCGGAGCGAATCCCAAAAAGCCGGTCTCAGTTCGGATTGGGGTCTGCAACTCGACCCCATGAAGTTGGAGTTGCTAGTAATCGCAGATCAGCATGCTGCGGTGAATACGTTCCCGGGCCTTGTACACACCGCCCGTCACGTCACGAAAGTCGGTAACACCCGAAGCCGGTGGCCTAACCCGCAAGGGGAGGAGCCGTCGAAGGTGGGACCAGCGATTGGGACGAAGTCGTAACAAGGTAGCCGTACCGGAAGGTGCGGCTGGATCACCTCCTTTCTAAGGAGCGCATAGCCGCTTGCGAGCGCATGTCTCGCACGGTTGCTCATGGGTGGAACGTTGACTATTCGGCACGATGGACGAGACGAGCGGTAGTACTGCTTCGGCGTGGAAAACGCATCGTCAGGTCATCGTGTCGGGCACGTTGTTGGGTCCTGAGGGAACGGCTTTGTCGTTGTCTCATGGATGCCGGCCTCAGGCGAGGCCTCCCGTGAGGGTGGTTGCGTGTGGGTGTCTGGTCGTTGTTTGAGAACTGCACAGTGGACGCGAGCATCTGTGGCCAAGTTTTTAAGGGCGCACGGTGGATGCCTTGGCACCAGGAACCGATGAAGGACGTGGGAGGCCGCGATAGGCCCCGGGGAGCTGTCAACCGAGCTTTGATCCGGGGGTGTCCGAATGGGGAAACCCGGCAGTCGTCATGGGCTGTCACCCATACCTGAACACATAGGGTATGTGGAGGGAACGCGGGGAAGTGAAACATCTCAGTACCCGCAGGAAGAGAAAACAACCGTGATTCCGGGAGTAGTGGCGAGCGAAACCGGATGAGGCTAAACCGTTGTGGTGTGAGACCCGGCAGGGGTTGCCATAGCGGGGTTGTGGGAGTGAGCTTGATCGGTCTGCCGGCCGGTCGGCGAGTCAGAAACCGTTGGTGTAGTCGAAGGACATGCGAAAGGTCCGGCGTAGAGGGTAAGACCCCCGTAGACGAAACATCAGCGGCTTGCTTGCTCATTTCCCAAGTAGCACGGGGCCCGAGAAATCCCGTGTGAATCTGGCGGGACCACCCGCTAAGCCTAAATATTCCCTGGTGACCGATAGCGGATAGTACCGTGAGGGAATGGTGAAAAGTACCGCGGGAGCGGAGTGAAATAGTACCTGAAACCGTGTGCCTACAAGCCGTGGGGGCAGTCCTTTGGGGCTGTGACTGCGTGCCTTTTGAAGAATGAGCCTGCGAGTTTGCGGTGTGTAGCGAGGTTAACCCGTGTGGGGTAGCCGTAGCGAAAGCGAGTCCGAATAGGGCACCCAGAGTTGCATGCCCAAGACCCGAAGCGGAGTGATCTAGCCATGGGCAGGTTGAAGCGCGGGTAAGACCGTGTGGAGGACCGAACCCACCAGGGTTGAAAACCTGGGGGATGACCTGTGGTTAGGGGTGAAAGGCCAATCAAACTCCGTGATAGCTGGTTCTCCCCGAAATGCATTTAGGTGCAGCGTCGCGTGTTTCTTGCCGGAGGTAGAGCACTGGATAGGCGATGGGCCTTACCGGGTTACTGACCTTAGCCAAACTCCGAATGCCGGTAAGTGAGAGCGCGGCAGTGAGACTGTGGGGGATAAGCTCCATGGTCGAGAGGGAAACAGCCCAGAACACCGACTAAGGTCCCTAAGCGTGTGCTAAGTGGGAAAGGATGTGGAGTCGCAGAGACAACCAGGAGGTTGGCTTAGAAGCAGCCACCCTTGAAAGAGTGCGTAATAGCTCACTGGTCAAGTGATTCCGCGCCGACAATGTAGCGGGGCTCAAGCACATCACCGAAGTCGTGTCATTGCAGCAATACTCCCAACGGAGGCTGTGATGGGTAGGGGAGCGTCGTGTGCCGGGTGAAGCAGCCGAGGAATCGAGTTGTGGACGGTTCACGAGTGAGAATGCAGGCATGAGTAGCGATACAAGAGTGGGAAACTCTTGCGCCGATTGACCAAGGGTTCCTGGGTCAAGCTGATCTGCCCAGGGTAAGTCGGGACCTAAGGCGAGGCCGACAGGCGTAGTCGATGGACAACGGGTTGATATTCCCGTACCCGCTTTGAAGCGCCAACGTCGAACCTCTTGATGCTAAGCCCGTGAAGCCGGCCCGGAGTCTTCGGACAAAGGGACGTGGTGGAGCCGGTGACCCAACGGGGTAGTAGGTGAGCGATGGGGTGACGCAGGAAGGTAGTCCAGCCCGGGCGGTGGTTGTCCCGGGGTAAGGGTGTAGGACGTTGCGTAGGCAAATCCGCGTGACACGAAGTCTGAGACCTGATGCCGAGCCGATTGTGGTGAAGTGGATGATCCTATGCTGTCGAGAAAAGCCTCTAGCGAGTTTCATGGCGGCCCGTACCCTAAACCGACTCAGGTGGTCTGGTAGAGAATACCGAGGCGTTCGGGTGAACTGTGGTTAAGGAACTCGGCAAAATGCCCCCGTAACTTCGGGAGAAGGGGGGCCATTGCTGGTGACGGGACTTCGCTCCCTGAGCTGGTGGTGGCCGCAGAGACCAGCGAGAAGCGACTGTTTACTAAAAACACAGGTCCGTGCGAAGCCGTAAGGCGATGTATACGGACTGACGCCTGCCCGGTGCTGGAACGTTAAGGGGACCGGTTAGTCTAGTTTCGACTAGGCGAAGCTGAGAACTTAAGCGCCAGTAAACGGCGGTGGTAACTATAACCATCCTAAGGTAGCGAAATTCCTTGTCGGGTAAGTTCCGACCTGCACGAATGGCGTAACGACTTCTCGACTGTCTCAACCACAGGCCCGGTGAAATTGCATTACGAGTAAAGATGCTCGTTTCGCGCAGCAGGACGGAAAGACCCCGGGACCTTTACTATAGCTTGATATTGGTGTTCGGTTCGGCTTGTGTAGGATAGGTGGGAGACTGTGAGACTCGGACGCCAGTTCGGGTGGAGTCGCCGTTGAAATACCACTCTGGTCGTGCTGGATGTCTAACCTGGGTCCGTGATCCGGATCAGGGACAGTGTCTGGTGGGTAGTTTAACTGGGGCGGTTGCCTCCTAAAGGGTAACGGAGGCGCCCAAAGGTTCCCTCAGCCTGGTTGGCAATCAGGTGTTGAGTGTAAGTGCACAAGGGAGCTTGACTGTGAGACTGACGGGTCGAGCAGGTACGAAAGTAGGGACTAGTGATCCGGCGGTGGCTTGTGGAAGCGCCGTCGCTCAACGGATAAAAGGTACCCCGGGGATAACAGGCTGATCTTCCCCAAGAGTCCATATCGACGGGATGGTTTGGCACCTCGATGTCGGCTCGTCGCATCCTGGGGCTGGAGTAGGTCCCAAGGGTTGGGCTGTTCGCCCATTAAAGCGGTACGCGAGCTGGGTTTAGAACGTCGTGAGACAGTTCGGTCCCTATCCGCTGTGCGCGTAGGAGTGTTGAGAAGGGCTGTCCCTAGTACGAGAGGACCGGGACGGACGAACCTCTGGTGTGCCAGTTGTCCTGCCAAGGGCATGGCTGGTTGGCTACGTTCGGGAGGGATAACCGCTGAAAGCATCTAAGCGGGAAGCCTGCTTCGAGATGAGCACTCCCACCTCCTTGAGAGGGTAAGGCTCCCAGTAGACGACTGGGTTGATAGGCCGGATATGGAAGCCCTGTGAGGGGTGGAGTTGACCGGTACTAATAGGCCGAGGGCTTGTCCTCAGTTGCTCGCGTCCACTGTGTTGTTCTGAAACAACGACCCCCGCGTCATGGCGGGCGGTGCACAGTTTCATAGTGTTTCGGTGGTCATAGCGTGAGGGAAACGCCCGGTTACATTCCGAACCCGGAAGCTAAGCCTCACAGCGCCGATGGTACTGCAGGGGGGACCCTGTGGGAGAGTAGGACGCCGCCGAACAATCTTTCAAGGAAAGGGCTCCAGCCTGATGGCTGGGGCCCTTTCTGCATTTCCGGAACGGAACTGGTCTCGGCCGCCGCGTCAGTCGGAGAGGCCGAGGAGGGCCAGGTAGGGGGCGAGGTCGGCGGCGTTCCGGGTGACGAGGCCGAGGTAGCCGTCGGGGCGGATCAGGTACAGGGTCGGGTGGTCGGTGGCGGGGCCGTAGGCGTCGTGGCGGAGGGCGCGGACGCCCGCGGGGACGGCGGGGGGTTCGGCGGCGGTGGCGATGAGGGTGGCGTGGGTGCCGCGCAGGGCGTCGAACAGGCGGGTGCCGTCGGGGAGGTGGGCGTCGGGGGCGCGGTCGCCGGCCTGGAGGGCGTCCTCGGGAGCGGACTCGCGGTGGTCGACGCTGAGCGGGCCGCCGCGGTAGCCGACGGCGAGTTGGTCGGTGTCCTTGCCGCGCTGGGCGCGTCGGCGGTCGGTGCCGGGCTGTCCGGCGAGCGGGCCGGCCCGGTGGATCGAGGTGCTGATGTCGAGGACGTCGGCGGCGACGGGCAGCCGTTCGGCCTGGTAGCTGTCGAGCAGGAGTTCGGCGTCGGCGTCGTGCCGCAGCAGGTGGGCGAGCTTCCAGCCGAGGTTGTACGCGTCCTGGACGCTGGTGTTGAGCCCCTGGCCACCGGCGGGGGAGTGGACGTGCGCGGCGTCGCCGGCGAGCAGCACCCGGCCGATCCGGAAGCGTTCGGCGAGTGCGGCCCGGGGCCGGAAGTCGGAGGCCCAGCGGATCTCGGTGACGGCGTCCGGGCCGAGGTGGGTGCGGGCGGCGACGACGGCCCGTATGCCGTCCGGGCTGGTGTCGGGTTCGCCGTCCTCGTACTGGGCGTACAGCTGGAAGTCGTCGGTGCCGGGCATCGGGCACAGGGCCAGGGGGCCGCCGGGGGCCTGCGGGAAGACGTGCCAGTGCTCCCGGTCGAGCCCGGTGAGCCGGAGGTCCGCGACGAGGGAGGGCCGGGGGTCGACGGTCTCGCCGATCATCGGGACGCCCAGGGACCGGCGGACGGTCGACCGGCCGCCGTCCGCGGCCACCAGGTAGCGGGCGGTGACAGTGCCGATTCCGGTGATCTCGGCGGTCACGCCGGTGTCGTCCTGGGTGAAGCCGGTCAGCTCGGTGCCGAACCGCACGTCGCCGCCGAGTTCCCGGAGCCGGGTGTACAGGATCTCCTGGGTGCGCCACTGCGGGACCATCCAGGTCTCGGGGTGCGGCACCTGCTCGGTCGCGGTGGCGGCCGGGGTCAGGGCGAACGGTTCCCCGGGCCGTCCGTCGGTCCAGGGCAGCATCGGGGGGTAGGGCCGGCCCGCGGCCCGGATCTCGGCGAGCACGCCGAGGTCCTCGAATATCTCCAGGGTCCGGGGTTGCAGTCCCTTGCCCCGGGAGCCGGGGAACAGCGCCGGGGCCCGCTCGACCAGCAGGGCCGGGACGTCGCGGCGGGCGAGTTCGCAGGCCAGGGTGAGGCCGGTCGGGCCGGCACCGGCGATCAGGACGTCCGGGTGCATCGCGCTCTCCTTAACGTCGTTAAGTTGGGATGGTTCCGAGCCTGTCCTTAACGGTGTTAAATTGTCAAGCGCCGAGAACCCGGAAGGCAGGCCATGGCACCGAAACTGGATCGCGCGCAGGTGGTCGACGCCGCCCTGCGGCTGCTCGACGAGGTCGGCCTGGAGGGCCTGACCCTGCGCCGGATCGCCACCGAACTCGACTGCAAGGCACCGGCGTTGTACTGGCACTTCGCCAACAAGCAGGCGCTGCTGGACGAACTCGCCACCGAGATGATCCGGCGCATGGTCGCGGCCGGCGAGCCGCCCGTCGCCGAGACCCCGTGGCAGCGGCAACTCGCCCTGACCTGCCGCACCCTGCGTCGCACGCTGCTGGCCCACCGGGACGGCGCCAAGGTGTTCAGCGGCACCCGGCTGACCGACTTCGGGCACACCGACCGCTTCGAGGGGCAGCTCGGGTCCTTCGTCCGGGCCGGGTTCACCCTCTCCGAGGCGGTCGAGGCGTACTTCACCGCGTACACCTTCACCGTCGGCTTCGTGATCGAGGAACAGGCCGTGCACCCGATGCCGGGCGAGCGGACGCCCGGCTACGACCCGGCCGACCGCGCCGAGCGGATCGGGCCGGACCGGCCGCTGTCCGCCGCCGCCGGCGCTGACCTGTTCACCGACTACGAGCGCCGCTTCGAGCGCGGCCTCGCCATCGTCACGGCCGGCATCGAGGTGCTGCACGCCGAGCAGCCGCGCTGAGCCGACGCCCCGACGCCCTGGCCCCGGCACCGGGCCCCGGCGCCCCGGCACCGGCGTCCGCCGCCGTCCCGGACTCCCCGCTGAACGCGGGGCGGAGAACGTAGGCTCGCCGGTATGCAGACTTCTGAGAACACGTCAGGCGAGGGCCGGGTCGAGCGGGTCGAGGTGCTGACGGAGGGGCAGGCCGGGGCGGTGCGCGAGCTGCTCGCGGCGGCGGCCGGGGCGGACGGGCGGGAGGCGGTCTCGGAGGCCGGCCGGCTGCGGATCAGGCCGGACAGCCCGCGCGAGGGCGTGCGGCACCTGGTGCAGTCGGCCGGCGGGGCGGTGGTCGGCTACGCGCAGGTCGAGGGCGAGCGGCCGGGGACGGTGGAGCTGACGGTGGCCCCGGCCGAGCGCGGCCGGGGCCTGGGCGGCGCGCTGGTACGCGAGGTGCTGGCCGGGGCCGACGGCGGGCTGGACTTCTGGGCGCACGGCGGCCTGCCGGCCGCCCGGCACCTGGCCGGGGCGCACGGGGCGGTGCTGGTGCGCGAGCTGCGGCAGATGCGGCGCACCGCGGCGGCCCCGGACGCGGTGCCGCTGCCCGCGGGCGTCGAGCTGCGGACCTTCGAGCCGGGCCGGGACGAGGCGGCCTGGCTGGCGTTGAACGCGCTGGCGTTCGCGCACCACCCGGAGCAGGGCGCGTGGACGGAGCGCGACCTGGCGGAGCGGATCGCCGAGCCGTGGTTCGACCCGAAGGGCTTCTTCCTGGCGGAGCGGGACGGCCGGCTGGTGGGCTTCCACTGGACGAAGACCCAGCCGGACGGACTGGGCGAGGTGTACGTCGTGGGGGTGGATCCGGCGGAGCAGGGTAATGGCCTGGGGAGGGCGTTGACGGCGGTGGGTCTGCGGCACCTGATCCTGGAGCGCGGCCTGCCGACGGTGATGCTGTACGTGGACGCGGACAACGCGGCGGCTGTCCGGGTGTACGAGCGGCTCGGGTTCGACGTCCACGAGGTCGACCTGATGTACCGGTGGGAGCCGTCCGGTCCGCGCTGAGCTGGGCGGACGCGGACGGGAGGGAGGAACCGCCGGCGGCCACGGGGGCGACCGACTCAGCTTTCCTCCTGGCCATGCGGTGTTTACCGTGGATTCAATCGGCGCCGCGAAGATCACAGAATGTCGTCCGTATTGCCGCGTCCGCGTCACCGCTCCACCCCCCGCCCGTCCGGGCGGGTTCCGGCGTCCCCGGGCGGGTGGACGTGGGTCGACGAGGACGAGCAGCCTGCGGAGTCATGCCCTTCGCCCCACCGGGGCCGCGTCCTGCAGGAGGAGCTGGAACCCATGAGCATCCCCCGCCCCGTCTCCGACTCGGCCGATCCGGCCGAGCGCAGCAGTGAGCAGAAGCCGGCCGTGCGGTCGGGTGTGAGGTCCGGGTCCGGCGCCGGTGCCGGTGGCGGCAGAGCCGCCGCCGGCAAGGACACCGGCGGCAAGGAGTCCGCCAAGGACGCCAAGGAGGCGAAGCCGCGTCCGGCGTCGGCGCGCGGCAGGACCCGGGCGGCCGGTGCCAAGGCGGTGGAGGCCAAGGCCCCGGCCGAGGCGTCCCCCGCGGTGCCGGCGGAGCCGGTGCGGGCCGCGACGGCGCTGCCCACGGCGGTCTCGGCGGCCTTCCCGGCGGGCACCGCAAGCGCCGCGGGCACCGCAAGCACCGCGAACGCCGCGAACGCCGCGGCCGACGGTCGGGGCCCGGAGGAGGCGGAACTGCCGCAGGGCCGGTTCCTGGACCGCGAGCGCAGTTGGCTGGCGTTCAACGAGCGGGTGCTGGAGCTCGCGGAGGACCCGAACATCCCGCTGCTGGAGCGGGCCAAGTTCCTGGCGATCTTCGCGTCCAACCTGGACGAGTTCTTCATGGTGCGGGTGGCCGGCCTCAAGCGCCGGATCGCCACCGGCGTGGCGCAGCGCTCGGCGTCGGGGCACCAGCCGCGCGAGGTGCTGGACCTGATCTGGCGCCGTTCGCGCGAGCTGATGGCGCGTCACGCGGCGACCTTCCAGCAGGAGGTGCTGCCGGACCTGGCGGCCGAGGGCATCGAGCTGGTGCGCTGGCCGGACCTGGCGGAGGCCGAGCAGGCCCGGCTGCACACGCTGTTCCGGCAGCAGATCTTCCCCGTGCTGACGCCGCTGGCGGTCGACCCGGCGCACCCGTTCCCGTACATATCGGGGCTGTCGCTGAACCTGGCGGTGGTGGTGCGCAACCCGGTGTCGGGGCACAAGCACTTCGCCCGGGTGAAGGTGCCGCAGTCGCTGTCCCGCTTCCTGGAGGCGTCGCCGCAGCGGTACGTGCCGCTGGAGGACGTGATGGGGGCGCACCTGGAGGAGCTGTTCCCGGGGATGGAGGTGCTCGCCCACCACGCGTTCCGGGTCACCCGCAACGAGGACCTGGAGGTGGAGGAGGACGACACCGAGAACATCCTGAAGGCGCTGGAGAAGGAGCTGATGCGGCGCCGGTTCGGGCCGCCGGTGCGCCTGGAGGTCGAGGAGTCGATCGACCCGTACATCCTGGACCTGCTGGTGCGGGAGCTGAACATCACCGAGGCGGAGGTCTTCCCGCTGCCCGGGCCGCTGGACCTGACCGGGCTGTTCGGGATCGCCGACCTGGACCGGCCGGAGCTGCGGTACCCGAAGTTCGTGGCGGGCACGGCGCGCGGGCTGACCGACGTGGAGTCGGCGACGCTGCCGGACATCTTCGGGGCGATGCGCGAGCGGGACGTGCTGCTGCACCACCCGTACGACTCGTTCTCCACCTCGGTACAGGCGTTCCTGGAGCAGGCCGCGGCCGACCCGCACGTGCTGGCGATCAAGCAGACGCTGTACCGGACCTCCGGCGACTCGCCGATCGTTGACGCGCTGATCGACGCGGCGGAGTCCGGCAAGCAGGTGCTGGTGCTGGTGGAGATCAAGGCGCGCTTCGACGAGCAGGCGAACATCAAGTGGGCCCGGAAGCTGGAGGAGTCCGGCTGCCACGTGGTGTACGGCCTGGTCGGGCTGAAGACGCACTGCAAGCTGTCGCTGGTGGTCCGCCAGGAGGGCGACACGCTGCGCCGGTACTCGCACGTCGGCACCGGCAACTACCACCCGAAGACGGCCCGGCTGTACGAGGACCTGGGCCTGCTGACGGCGGACCCGCAGGTCGGCGCGGACCTGTCGGACCTGTTCAACCGGCTGTCGGGGTACTCGCGGCGCGAGTCGTACCGGCGGCTGCTGACCGCGCCGCGCGGGCTGCGCGACGGCCTGGTGGCGCGGATCAACGGGGAGATCGCGCACCACCGGGCCGGGCGGCCGGCCTTCGTCCGGATCAAGGTCAACTCGATCGTCGACGAGGTGGTGATCGACGCGCTGTACCGGGCCTCGCAGGCCGGGGTGCCGGTGGACGTGTGGGTGCGCGGCATCTGCGCGATCCGGCCGGGCGTGCCGGGGCTGAGCGAGAACGTCCGGGTGCGGTCGATACTCGGGCGGTTCCTGGAGCACTCGCGGGTGTTCGTGTTCGGCAACGGCGGCGACCCGGAGGTGTGGATCGGCAGCGCCGACATGATGCACCGCAACCTGGACCGCCGGATCGAGGCGCTGGTGCGGGTCACCGACCCGGCGCACCGGGCCGAGCTGAACGGGCTGCTGGACCTGGGCGTCTCCGAGGAGACCGACTCCTGGCACCTGGGCGCCGACGGCACCTGGACCCGGCACGCGCAGGACGCCGAGGGGCGGCCGCTGCGCCACGTCCAGGACCTGCTGATCGACTCGCGCCGCCGCAACCGCGGCTCCGCCGCCGCGCGCTGAGCGGCACCCCGCCCGCGCCGGGAGCGTCCCGGCGCGGGCGGACTGCACGCCCCGGGGCACGCCCGGGGACCCCGGGGCAGGCCCGGGGAGGGAATCGGGGAGAGCCACAGCCATGACCGATGCGCCGACGACGGCCCCGGCGGCGCGCGCCGCGACCGCCGGGGAGGTCCTTGCCGGCTACCTGACCGCCCAGGCGGGCGCGTTCCTGCGCGCCCTGCCGCAGGCGGTCGGCGAGGCGGGGTCCAGACCGGCGGCGCTGCCGGCGTCGGCGCAGGCGGCGGCCGACCTGCTGCGGGCGGTGCGCCGGATCGGCGGGGCGCTGCACACCTTCGCGGCGGCGTTCGAGGCGCAGTGGGCGCGGGAGTCGCGCACCGAGCTGCGCTGGCTGCTCGACCTGCTGGACCAGGAGCCGGGCTACCAGCGGCGGGCGACCCGGCTGCTGGAGGCGCTGGACTCGCTGGCCGACACCTCCCCGGAGGGGGCGGGCATGCTGGCCGGGCACGCGGGCGCGCCCAAGGCCCGGGCGCTGCTGGAGCGGCAGCTGACGCTGGCCCGGAGCCGGGCGCACACCGCGCTGCTGCAGGAGCTGCGCTCGGCCCGGCTGCACGCGCTGGCGGACCGGATGACGCTGCTGGCCGGGGAGGTGCCGCTGGCGGCCCCGGCGGCCGCGGAGCCGGCGGCGGCGCTGCTGCCGGCGACCGGGGCGGCGCTGGCGGCGCTGCTGGGGGCGGGCGAGCGGCTGCCGTGGCAGCGGGCGGCGCGGGCGTACGGCGGGGCGGGGCTGCACCGGCTGGGGCCGGTGCGGGAGGCGCCGCCGGGCGCGGTGCCGGCGGCGCGGGCCCCGGCGGACGCGGACGCGGCGCTGGCGGCGGACGACGCGCCGTGGCTGCGGGCCCGGGTCCTGGTGAAGCGGGCCAGGTACGCGCTGGAGGTGTGCGGGGCGCCGGGCGCGGGCCTGGCGGAGCTGGACGGGGTGCTGGCGCGCCACCAGGAGGCGTCGGACGCGGCGGCGACGGTGGCGACGGCGGCACGCACGCCGCGGATCACCCCGGCGACGGCGTACGTGCTGGGGGTGGTGCACGCCGACCAGCGTTTGGAGGTGGAGGCGGCCCGGTACGCTTTCGGGCGCCAGTGGCCGGGGGTGGTGCCCGGGCTGGCCGGTCCGGTGGCGGTGCCGTCGGACTGAGCCCCCCGTTTCCCCGCCCCCTGTTCCCCGCCCGGATGGACCGCGTGCCGCAGATGCCCGACCGCCCCTCGGCGCCCGACCGTGCCCCGGCCCGGTCGGGCGGTTCCCGCACCGACCGCCGCCCGGCGGCGGGTCCCCGTTCGACGGTGCTGGCGGCGGGGGCGGTGCTCTGGGTGCCTGGGCCGCCGAAGAAGGGCGGCAAGGGGCGCAAGAAGCCGCGGATCGCGCTGGTGCACCGGCCGAAGTACGACGACTGGAGCCTGCCGAAGGGGAAGCTGGAGCCGGGGGAGGGCTGGCTGGCGGCGGCGCGGCGCGAGGTGCGGGAGGAGACCGGGATGCGCTGCGTGCTGGGGCCGGAGCTGCCGGCCCAGCACTACCTGGTGCAGGGCCGGCCGAAGGAGGTCCGGTACTGGTCGGCGGTGCCGGCGGGCGGCTCGTTCCGGCCCAACCGGGAGGTGGACCGGCTGGAGTGGCTGCCGCCGCGGCGGGCCCGGGAGCGGCTGACGCACCCGCGCGACCGGGTGCTGGTGGACGCGCTGCTGGAGCTGCTGCTCGGCTGAGCGGGGCCGCGGCCGTCGGGGTGGTCCGTCCGGGCCGTCCGGGTGATCCGGCCGCGCCCCCGCCGTGACGAAACCGTTACTACCTGCCGCAGTTTCCTGACGTCCCTTCGAGGTTCACTCCCCGTTCATGTGTGACCGGCTGACGCGTCACCTGTCCTGCCTAACTTCTGGGTTACCGGAGGGCCGAAAGGGCCCCGGACCACAGCAAAACCGGTCGTTCCGAGACCGGCATTGCCTCAGAAAGGGACACCCAGTGAACCTGCGGAACGGCCGCTCCAAGGCCCTCGCCATCGGTGCCGTCGCGCTCGTCTCCACGCTGTCGCTCTCGGCGTGCGGTACGGACGACAACACCTCGAACACCACCTCGGGCGCCTCCTCGTCCGCCGGTGGCTCGACGGCGGCCGCGGCCAAGATCGCCTGTGCCGACAAGGGCGGCCAGCTGCTGGCCGCGGGTTCGACCGCGCAGACCCCGGCCATCGACGTCTGGAAGGCCGCTTACAGCGCCGCCTGCTCCAGCGCCACCCTGACCTACGGCGGCGGCGGTTCCGGTGCCGGTGTGACCCAGTTCAACCAGGGCAAGATCGCCTTCGCGGGCTCCGACTCCGCCCTGAAGCCGGCCGAGGTCGACGCCTCGAAGCAGGTCTGCGCCGGCGGCCAGGCGATCGACCTGCCGATGGTCGGCGGCCTGATCTCGATCGTCTACAACGTGGACGGCGCCGACAAGCTGGTCCTGGACGGCCCGACCCTGGCGAAGATCTTCGACTCGCAGATCACCAAGTGGAACGACCCGGCGATCGCCGCCCTGAACCCGGGCGTCACCCTGCCGGACGCCGCGATCCAGGCGATCCACCGCTCGGACGACTCCGGCACCACCGCCAACCTGACCGGCTACCTGGCCAAGGCCGGCGGCGGCGCCTGGAAGTACCCGGCCGCCAAGACCTGGGCGGGCCAGGGCGGCCAGTCCGCGAACGGCTCCGCCGGTGTCGCGGCCCAGGTGAAGCAGGTCAAGAACTCGATCTCCTACGTCGAGCTCTCCTACGCCCAGACCAACAAGCTGACCAGCGCGCTGATCAACACCGGCGCCGCCAAGCCGGTCGAGGCCACCGCCGCCAACGCCGCCGCCACCCTGGCCGCCGCCAAGGTCGTCGGCACCGGTGCCGACCTGGCGCTGGACATCGACTACGCGACCAAGGCCGAGGGCAACTACCCGCTGACCCTGGTCACCTACGAGATCGTCTGCGACAAGGGCAACAAGGCCGACAGCCTGCCGATCCTGAAGTCCTTCCTGAACTACACCGTCAGCGACGGCGGCCAGCAGGCCATCGGCGCGGTCGGCTACGTGCCGCTGCCGGCCGAGCTCGCCGCCAAGGTCAAGACCCAGATCGACGCCCTGGCCTGAGCCCGGGCACAGCGACGACCCGGCCGGGCGGCCCCCCGAAGGAGGGGGGAGGGGCCGTCCGGCCGGGGTCCCCGTCGGCACGCACCACGCACCACCACCACGAGAACGTCCGGGGCACCGCCGCCATGGTGCCGCCCTCCGCGGGGCAGCGCCGCCAGACCGGAGTAAACGACCATGACTTCTGCACCCCCCGCCGACGCGCGGGGACGGACTCGACGGAGCCGGGGCGACAGCCGCCGCGGTGACAGCGTGTTCTTCAACCTCTCCCGGGGCTCGGGCATCCTGCTGCTGGTCATCATGGCCGCCATCGCAGGCTTCCTCGCCTACCGCTCGGTCCTCGCGCTGGGCAAGAACGAGGGCAACTTCCTCACCACCTTCGAGTGGACCCCGGACGCCGCGAAGCCGGTCTTCGGCATCGCCGTCCTCACCTTCGGCACCCTGGTCAGCGCGCTGATCGCGATGGCCGTCGCGGTCCCGATCTCGGTCGGCATCGCGCTGTTCATCTCGCACTACGCGCCGCGCCGGATCGCCCAGCCGTTCGCCTACCTGGTGGACCTGCTGGCCGCCGTCCCGTCCATCGTCTACGGCCTGTGGGGCGTGCTGTTCCTGGTCCCGCACATGGACGGCCTGACCAGCTGGCTGGACCAGTACCTGGGCTGGACGTACCTCTTCGGGCAGTCCATCGCGGGCGTCCCGCCGCGCAACCTGTTCACCGTCGGCATCCTGCTGGCGATCATGGTGCTGCCGATCATCACCGCGGTCACCCGCGAGGTGTTCCGGCAGGTCCCGCGGATGCACGAGGAGGCGGCGCTCGCGCTCGGCGCGACCCGCTGGGAGATGGTCCGCACCGCGGTGCTGCCGTTCGGCCGCCCCGGCATCATCTCCGCGTCGATGCTCGGCCTGGGCCGCGCGCTCGGCGAGACCATCGCGGTCGCCACCGTGCTCTCCACCAACAGCAAGCTGTCGCTGCACCTGCTCGACCCGGGCGGCGGCACCTTCGCGCAGAACATCGCGCTCAAGTTCAACGAGGCCCAGCCGCTGGGCCGGGACGCCCTGATGGCCTCCGGCCTGGTGCTGTTCGTCATCACCCTGCTGGTGAACGGCGCGGCCCGCATGATCATCGCCCGTCGCAAGGAGTACTCGGGGGCCGCCGCGTGAGCGCGATTTCGACCGTCACCGACGCCGCCCCGCAGCTCAGCCGCCGGCTGACCGCGGCCCGGCTGCCCCGCTGGGCGCCGGCCGGCGTCGCCGCCGCCTCGATCGCGGTCGGCTGCGCCCTCGGCGCCGTCGCCGGGCTGAAGAGCCACATCCAGTGGGGCCTGATCTCCGCCCTGCTGTTCCTGCTGGTCAGCTACGCCGTCTCGGCCTCGGTCGAGGGCCGCCGCCAGGCCAGGGACCGGTTCGCCACCTCGCTGATCTGGGTCTCCTTCATCTGCGCCGTGGTCCCGCTGGTCGCGCTGACGGTCTACACCGTCCAGCAGGGCATCGGCGCGATCGACGGCAACTTCCTCACCCACTCGATGAAGGGCGTCGTCGCCACCCTCAGCCCGGACGGCGGCATCTACCACGCCATCATCGGCACCGTCGAGCAGGTCCTGCTGGCGACCCTGATCGCCGCGCCGATCGGCCTGCTCACCGCCGTCTACCTGGTGGAGTACGGCCGCGGCCGGCTCGCCAAGGCGGTCACCTTCTTCGTCGACGTCATGACCGGCATCCCGTCGGTCGTCGCCGGCCTGTTCGTCCTCTCGCTCTGGAACATCGCCCTGGGCTTCGAGTACTCCGGCTTCTCGGGCAGCCTCGCGCTGGCGATCCTGATGATGCCGGTCGTGGTCCGCTCCACCGAGGAGATGCTCAAGCTCGTCCCGAACGAGCTGCGCGAAGCCTCGTACGCGCTCGGTGTGCCGCGCTGGAAGACCATCCTGCGGATCGTCCTCCCCACCGCCGTGGGCGGGATCACCACCGGTGTGATGCTGGCGGTCGCCCGCATCACCGGTGAGACCGCCCCCGTGATGATGCTGGTGTTCGGCGCCGACTTCATCAACAGCGACCCGTTCCACGGTCCGCAGCAGTCGCTGCCGCTCTACATCTGGCAGCAGTACTCGCAGATCAACAACGACTACGGCTACCAACGCGCCTGGGGCGCGGCCCTGGTGCTGATCGCCTTCGTGATGGGTCTCAACCTCGTCGCCCGGGGCATCGCGCGCTGGCGCTCGCCCAAGGGCGGGCACTGACACCGACTGACGTACGAACAGACGAGAGAAGACGAAAGACCATGGCCAAGCGCATCGACGTCAGCGGACTGTCCGCCTACTACGGCTCCACCCGCGCCATCGAGGACATCTCGATGACCATCGAGCCCCGCTCGGTGACCGCCTTCATCGGCCCCTCGGGCTGCGGCAAGTCCACCTTCCTGCGCACCCTCAACCGGATGCACGAGGTGATCCCCGGCGCCCGGGTCGAGGGCAAGGTGATGCTGGACGACGAGAACCTGTACGGCGCCAACGTCGACCCGGTCGCCGTCCGCCGCTCGGTCGGCATGGTGTTCCAGCGCCCCAACCCGTTCCCCACCATGTCGATCTACGACAACGTGGTGGCCGGCCTCAAGCTGGCCGGGGTGAAGAAGAAGTCCGTGCTGGACGGCGTGGTGGAGAAGTCCCTGCGCGGCGCCAACCTGTGGAACGAGGTCAAGGACCGCCTCAACAAGCCCGGCGCGGGCCTGTCCGGCGGCCAGCAGCAGCGCCTGTGCATCGCCCGGGCGATCGCGGTCGAGCCCGAGGTGCTGCTGATGGACGAGCCCTGCTCGGCCCTCGACCCGATCTCCACCCTCGCCATCGAGGACCTGATCGGCGAGCTGAAGTCTCAGTTCACCATCGTGATCGTGACCCACAACATGCAGCAGGCGGCCCGCGTCTCGGACCGCACCGCCTTCTTCAACCTGGCCGGCGTCGGCCAGCCCGGCAAGCTGGTCGAGCTGGACGACACCCAGCGGATCTTCTCCAACCCGTCGGTCCAGGCCACCGAGGACTACATCTCCGGCCGCTTCGGCTGACCGGCCCCGCGCGCCGTCCGCGCGAGGCCGCACGAACTGCTCCGCGGCGCTGCATGGCGGTGCCGCCGCGGAGCCAGCAGGAAGGGCCCGCCCCCGTGCTGTGGGGGCGGGCCCTCTCCGTCCGCGGCCGGCTACGACGCGGTGGGGGTCACAGGATCAGCAGGTTCACGACCCCGTACATCGCGGCGGCCACGATCGCCGCCGCCGGCATGGTGATGAACCAGCCCATCACGATGTTCTTCGCCACCCCCCAGCGGACCGCGCGGACCCGCTTGGTGGCGCCCACGCCCATGATCGCCGAGGTGATCACGTGGGTGGTGGAGATCGGCGCCGCGTAGACGAACGAGGTGACGTACATGACCGCGGAGGCGGTGGCCTCGGCGGCGAAGCCCTGCGGCGGGTCCAGCTCGATGATCTTCCGGCCGAGGGTGCGCATGATCCGCCAGCCGCCCGCGTAGGTGCCCAGCGAGAGCATCGTGGCGCAGGAGAGCTTCACCCAGATCGGGATGCCGTTCCCGGACTGGTGGCCGGAGATGGTCAGCGCCATCACCACGATGCCCATGGTCTTCTGGGCGTCCTGCAGGCCGTGCGCCAGCGCCATCGCCGCCGCCGAGGCGGTCTGCGCCACCCGGAAGTTGCGCTTGGCCTTGTGCGGGTTGGCCTTCCGGAAGATCCACAGGATCGCCAGCATCACCAGGAAGCCGCCGATCAGGCCGACGACCGGCGAGACGATCATCGGGATGATGATCTTGTCGATCACGCCGTGCCAGACCACCCCGATGCCGCCGGCCAGCGCCGCGCCCACCATGCCGCCGAACAGCGCGTGCGAGGAGGAGGACGGCAGGCCGAAGTACCAGGTGACCAGGTTCCAGGTGATCGCCCCGACCAGGGCCGAGAACAGGATCGCCATGCCCTTGCTGCCGGTCGGGGTCTCGATGATCCCCTCGGAGACGGTCTTCGCCACCCCGCTGCCGAGGAAGGCGCCCGCCAGGTTCATCACCGCGGCCATCGCCAGCGCCGCCCGGGGGGTCAGCGCCCGGGTGGAGACCGAGGTGGCGATCGCGTTGGCGGAGTCGTGGAAGCCGTTCGTGTACGTGAAGAAGAAAGCGACGCCGATGACGACGATCAGTGCTGCCATGTCCACGGAGGTCAGGACTCCTTGACGGCGATGGTCTCCACCGTGTTGGCCACGTGCTCGAACGCGTCGGCGGCCTCTTCGAGGACGTCCACGACCTGCTTGAGCTTCAGCACCTCGATCGCCTCGTACTGGCCGGAGAACAGGTGGGCCAGCAGCTTGCGGTGGATCTGGTCCGCCTGGTTCTCCAGCCGGTTGACCTCGATCCAGTACTCGGTCAGGTTCGACATCGACCGCAGGTTGGGCATCGCCCCCGCGGTCAGCTCGGCCGCTCGGGCCAGCACCTCGATCTGCTGCTCGACGCCCTTCGGGAGGGTCTCGATGTCGTACAGCACGACCAGGTCGACGGCCTCCTCCATGAAGTCCATGATGTCGTCGAGCGAGGAGGCCAGGTTGTAGATGTCCTCCCGGTCGAACGGGGTGATGAACGAGGAGTTCAACTGGTGGAAGATCGCATGGGTGGTGTCGTCCCCGGCGTGCTCGGCGGCGCGCATGCGCTCGACGATCTCCGCGCGGGCTGACACGTCCGAGCCCAGTAGTTCCAGCAGGAGCTTCGATCCGACGACGAGGTTCTCCGCGGCGGCGGCGAACATGTCGTAGAAGCTCGTCTCCTTCGGGGTCAGGCTAAAACGCACGGAAATCTCCGATGTGCGGGGTCGGTACTTGACGATGCTAGGCGCACGCGCCCCGCTCGTGGGCACGGGGTTGCCGACGCGCGCCCTAAGTGTGTCCCACGACACGCCGGTTTGCTCCCGCTCTGCAGGGGGATCTCTGTGCTGACGCCCGGACGGCGGAACACCCGGACGGTGCCGCGTGTTGGAGGATGGGGGTACCTCCCGGCCGAGGGCCGGGGGCGGGCCGAGCACCGAGACCAAGAGGGCGGACCGGATGACCACCATCGACACCCCGAGCACCGACCCCGCCCCGGCGGCCTGCCACTCCGCGCCCGGCGGCCCGCACGGGTACAGCGGCGAGAAGGAGGCGCACCTCAAGCGGCTGCGCCGGATCGAGGGTCAGATCCGCGGCCTCCAGCGGATGGTCGACGAGGACGTCTACTGCATCGACATCCTCACCCAGGTGTCCGCCTCCACCAAGGCGCTGCAGTCCTTCGCGCTCTCCCTGCTGGAGGAGCACCTGCGGCACTGCGTGGCCGCCGCGGCCGCCGCGGAGGACGGCGGCGAGGAGCTGAACGCCAAGGTCGCCGAGGCCAGCGCGGCCATCGCCCGGCTGCTGCGCACCTGAGCGGGGCCGCCGCGGTCGCCCGCGCCCGCGGGCCGGAACGCCGCGACCGCCGCCGCGGGCTGACGGCCGGTCAACGGCCCCGTTCCGGCGTCCGCTGCTGCGGCGCCCGCGCTTCCGGTGCCCGCGGCTCGGGTGCCCGCGGCTCCGGTGCCCGCGGCTCCGACCGGTCCGGTCCGCCGCGGGGGGCCAGCAGCACCTCGTCGATCTGCTCGGCGGCCAGCCGTTCCGCGCGGCTGGCCGAAGCGGCGATCATCAGCTCACCGGTCAGGTCGATCTCGTCCAGTGCGGTTCTGTCGTGGCCGCCGGTGCCGTTCTCCCCGGATGCCATGGCCTCCACCCCTTCCGCGCCCCGTCCGCCGCACCGCTCTGCCCGCCCCGTACCAGCGTAGGGAGCCGCGGGCCGGGCCACATGGCACGGACGGGCCATCTCTGCCGCCCGAAACGGGTGGGCCCGGGCGGCGGCCGGTCACTTCGGCGAGGGGCTGGCCTGCATCGAGTAGATGTCCCCGGCGGCGGGCTCGGCGGCCTCCACCGGCTTGCCGAAGTCGGCCAGCGACAGCGTGGAGACCACCTTGACCTGGTCCTTGGCCGCGGTGGAGCCGGCCACCCCGGCGAAGGTGAAGTTCTCCACCACCTTGTGCAGCCGGCCCCGGCCGTCCAGCCAGACCTCGTACGGGACCTCCTTCACCGTGAAGGTCTGGGCGGCCATCCGCAGGCCGTCCGCCCCGCGGCCGCCGGTCGCGTCGGCGGCCTTCGACAGGTCCAGGGTGCCCCGGTAGTGCTTGAGCTCCCCGCCGTCCGCCGCCTCGGTGCCGACCAGCTCGGCGCTCTGCGCGCCGCGCAGCGCGCCCGCCGCGGTGGCCGGGTCGGTGGCACCGGAGCTCACCAGGTTGCCGTCCGGGAGCTGGCGCACGTCCAGCCTGACCCACTTGCCCTCGGGGATCTTCGCGCCGCTGTTCTGCAGGTACACCGTGCCGGGCAGCACCACCTCGGTGATCTTCCCGGTGGTGGCGGCGCCGGGCGGCACGTCGATCTCCAGCCGGCCGATCCGCTTCACGTAGTCGTAGCCGCCGGTGCCGCTGAACACCGCCTTCTTGTCGGCGGACTCGGTGGTCAGCTCGGTGGTCGCGGTCACCGAGCCGGTGCGGCCGGTGATGTCGGCGGCCGAGCGGACCGCCGTCAGCGGGTCGGCGGAGAGCTGGTCGGCGGAGCCGGACCGGTCCTGGCCGCCGCCGCTACAGGCCGACAGCACCGTGACGAGCAGGGCCGCGGCCGCGGCGCGGTTGAGCTTCTTCACTTCTTCGACAACCCCCTCGGGCCCCGGATGACCCGGCAAGCAACCGCCCCGGATGGGCAGAGCGCTTGCCAGGCAAACGAGTTGGGGCGCGGAAGGTTACGCCGGCGTTCACCGGTCGGACGGGAGGCCGGGCCGCCCGGGCGGGATACCGTGAAGGACGTGGCAGATCAGCGCCCCGGAGCGCCCGACGGGACGACGCGGACCGACCACCCGGACGGACACCGGGTGGAGGTGACGGAACGCGGCTCGTTCAGCTTCGCCCACTGCGCCTGCGGCTGGTTCGCCCCCGGGCGGCGCTCCCGGGACAAGTCCCGGCGCGACGCCGCGGAGCACCTCGCGGACCCGGAGGGCGGCGGCTGAGGGCCCGGCCGGGCGAGACGGGCCGGCGGACGGACGCGGGCCGGTGCGGGGTCAGGCGGCGAGGTCGGACTCCGACCCGCGCTCCGGCTCGGGGTTCCGGTCCCGCCCGGACCGGCGGCCGGACCGGCGGGCGGCGGGCACGGCCTGTCGGCGGCGGCCGGAGTCCGCGGCGGCGGCGCGGGCCACCACCAGCGGACGCAGCGCGCCGCGGGACAGCGCGTGGCACAGCGGCACCAGCACCGCCATCGCGATCGGGGCCAGCAGCAGCACCACGGCGGTGGCCAGCGCGTAGCCGCCGAGCACGTCGGTCGGGTAGTGCACGCCGACGAACAGCCGGCAGAAGCCCTGCAGCAGGGCCAGCGCCCCGGCCGCCAGGCCGAGCCGGCGGTTGACCAGGAACAGCGCGACCGCGACGCCCATCGACATCGCCGAGTGGTCGCTGACGAAGGAGAGGGTGTCCTCCTTGCCGGGCACCAGCACGTCCAGCTCGGGGTGGGTGACGAACGGGCGGGGCCGGTCGACGAGCCGCGAGATCGGCAGGTTGGCCAGCTCGGAGACGGCCACGGCGAGCGGCGCCCACAGCACGCCGGCCACCGCGACCGGGGCGTCCGGGCGGCGGCGGGCGCTCAGCCAGGCGACCAGGCCGATCGCGGCCAGGCCGAACAGGATGCCGTACTCGGCCGTCCAGGCGACCAGCGAGTCCAGCCAGCCCGGGGCGTCCGCGGCCAGACCGTTGACGGCCTTGAGCAGGCCGAGGTCGGGGTCGCCCGAACCGGCTCCGGCGTCGGCGAGCAGCGTCGGCACGCCGCACCTCCCTGTCCGCTCTCCGCAGTGGTCCCAGATCGTGGTGCTTCCGGGTGCGGACGACCGGTAGCCTCCTCAGTCAACGCGATCAAGGCCGCCGCGGTTTCCCCCCAAACGCACCGTTATCCAAACTTGACTCACCGTCCACCGCGCATGCACATGCCGAGGCCGGTCAGCTCGCGGCGCCCGGCCCGCCGCCCCTGGTGATGGTGCCGTCGTTCGGGTTCCGGTCGGGCAGCGCGGCGGCGCCGTCCGGGGTGACCCGGGTCGCCCCGATGTAGTCCTTCTGCGCGATGGTGTCGTAGCGGACCTTGGCTCCGGTGTGCGGCGCGTCGATCATGTAGCCGCCGCCGACGTAGAGGCCCACGTGGTGGATGGTGCGCGGGTCCTCCAGGTCGTTGGCGAAGAACACCAGGTCGCCGGGGCGGAGTTGGTCCCGGGACGGGTGCGGCCCGGCGTACCACTGGTCGTTCGCCACCCGGGGCAGCTCGATCCCGACGGCGCGGAACGCCGCCTGCGTCAGGCCCGAGCAGTCGAACCGGCCGTCCTCCCAGCTCTGCCCGGTGCCGCCCCACAGGTAGTCGGTGCCCAGCTTGCTCTGCGCGAACCAGATCGCGCCCGCCGCCTCCTTGGACAGCGCCAGCTGCACGCCCGGGTCGGCCGGGGCGGTGAAGGACCTCGCCAGCGCCTGGATGCTGCGCACGTAGCCCTGGGTCTCCTTGTACGGCGGAATCCCGTTGTGCTCGATCACCGCGTACGGCCCGGCGTTGTACGCGGCCAGCATGTTGGCCTGCCGGTCGCCGGGCACCTTGTCCACGTCCCGGGCCAGCGCGCAGTCGTAGGTGGCGGCGGAGGCGATCGCGTCGAAGGCGTTCCAGATGTCCCGCGCGCCGTCGCCGTCGCCGTCCGTCCCGTACGTCGCCCAGGTCGACTCCAGGAACTGGGCCATCCCGTACGCCTTGGCCGGGCTCTTCGCCGACGGGTCGAAGCCGCTCTCCTGGTAGAGCTGGGCGGCCAGCATCGGCGCCGAGATCTCCGGGCAGAGCGCGCCCCACCGCTGGATCTGCGGCCGGTACGCGGCCGGCACCGTCCCGCCGGACAGCCCGAGGGACGCGGAGGAGCGCTCCGGCACCCCACTGGCCGCGTACGTCCCGAGGGTCACCACACCCACGAAACCGATCGCGAGCACCACCGTCGCGGCACCCGCCAGCCGAGCCTTCCGGAGCACCATCCCAGCACCATCCCGACGGAACGTCAGCGGCCATGTCCTGTTACGCAATTGCCCGGTGCAATCATCACAGATACCAAGGGCGGGCAGTATCCTCGAACCACCGGACATCCTGGCGGAACGTCCGGGCCAGCCACGGTCAATCCGCGAGAAGCAGCCAAGTCGACGTCATATCTGGCCAAGAACAGGCCCTGCCCCTTCGCTCGGCCGTGGTCCGGGGCCTTGAATTTTCCTGATCGGGCGGTGAGATGGAATGGACCTGAACGTGGACAGCACAGTGATCCGGTACCTGGCGGAGGACCCGCCCAAGAAGGCCGACATCGACACCATCATCGGTGGGATCGCCCCGGACTGGGGCCCGTTCGCCACCCTCGGCTCCTCGGCCCGGGTCATGGTCCAGGTCGTGATGGCGGTGGCGATCCTGGTCTGCCTCGCCATCGCCATCTGGGGCGCGGCCAAGCAGCGGATCGGCGCCACCGCGATGCGCGACACCTTCAGCGCCGAACAGGGCAAGGGGCTGATCGTCGCGGGCCTGACCGGCGTGTTCATCATCGGTTCGCTCGGCACCCTGTTCACCATTGTGTACGGCATGGCCATCTGACGAGCGGACAACTCCCCTCCGACCAGCGCTGATCCGGTCTGCCGCACCCCAGCCCCCGCACTTCCCCGCCGAGCAACCCGTCACGCCGCCGCGCGCCCCGCGCGGCGGCGCCCCACCAGGAGGGCCCCGTGCCGTTGTCCGACGACCAGCCGCACACCCGTACGCGGCTACCGGTCGCCGAACAGACCGCCCCCGCGACCGGCCGTCAGGCTCGGCCGCTGCGCACCCTCCTGACCGTCCTCGCCGTCGTCACCCTGCTGGTGGTCGCCGTCGCCGTCGCCAACCGGGACAAACCCCCGGTCGGCCGCACCGGCACCGGCACCTCCGGCGACCGCGCCCCCGGGGCCGCCGCCTCCCCCGACCGCACCGCCGCCAGCGGCCAGCAGCCGGTCACCACCACCTCCAACGGCGTCGGCACCGGCTACCCGCACACCGACCAGGGCGCGCAGTCCGCCGCCGCCAACTACGCGGTCGCCCTGGGCTCCACCGACATGTTCCGCACCGACAGCCGCAGCACCGTCCTGGCCACCATCGCCGACCCCACCGCCCTGCCGGCCCTGCAGAAACGCCTGGACCAGGCGTTCACGCCGGAGACGAACGCGCGCTACGGGCTGGACGCGCAGGGCCGCCCGCCCAAGGGGCAGACCTTCGTCAACCGGGTCGTCCCGGTCGGCACCCGCACCACCAACGGGGCCGACACCGCCACCCGGGTCGACGTCTGGTGCACCGGCCTGTACGGCCTGACCGGCGAGGGCTCCGTCATCCCGGTCACCCAGGACTGGTACACCCTGACCGTCACCATGCGCTGGACCGGCAGCGACTGGAAGCTCACCGACTACTCCCGCGCCGCGGGCCCCGCCCCCCTGCCGGGCGACCAGCAGGCGGCCACCGCGAAAGAGATCGCCGATGCCGTCCAGCAGTTCGGAGGGTTCCGCTATGCCCGCTGACGCGTCCAGACTGCGCCTCCTGCGCCGGGCCGGGACGCTCGGCGCCGCGCTGAGCGTCCTCCAACTCACCGCGCTGCTGGCCCTGCAGGGGGTCGCGGCCGCCGATCCGACACCGAGTCCCTCGTCCACCTGCGCCGCCCAGAACGTCCCGCTGCCCGGGGCGGGGAGCCAGTGCGCCCCGCCCGGGACCACCGTGATCCCCGGGACGGACGCCGTCTCCGGCGTCACCGATCCGCTGGGGTCGCTGGCGAAGGGCTGCGCGCAGGCGGCGGCCTGGGTGGTGCGGCAGTTGGCGGGGGCGATCGACGGGACGACGAAGGTCGACTTCACCAACGCGGCGTTCCTGCAGCAGTACGCGGTGGTGTTCGCGGTCTCGACGGTGATCACGCTGGTGCTGTGGCTGCTGGCGGTGACCAAGCGGGCGGTGCGCGGCGCGCCGCTGGGGCAGGCGTTCGCGGAGGCGGTCGGGTTCCTGTGGCTGACGGTGATCGCCTCGGCGTTCACACCGCTGATCCTGTACACGGTGGTGACCGTCACCGACGGGCTGACGGACGCGATCTCGGCGGGCACGAAGTCCGACACGGGCACCTACCTGGGCGGGTTCGCGGACACCCTGGAGAAGGGGAGCATCGGCGGCGGTCCGCTGATCCTGATCCTGGTGTCGCTGGTGGCGGTGCTGGCCGCGGCGGTGCTCTGGGTGGAGCTGGTGATCCGGGCGGCGATGCTGTACGTGGGCGCGCTGCTGGGGACGGCGGTGTACGCGGGCCTGGTGGACAAGCAGATGTGGAAGCACGTGCGCCGGTGGGCGGCGATGATGCTGGCGGTGGACCTGGCGAAGCCGATCGTGGTGATCATCCTGGGGCTGGCGGGCGCGGTGGCGACCGGTGCGGGGGCGGACGACGACTTCGGCCGGGTGCTGGCGGGGCTGGCGATCCTGTTCCTGTCGATCTTCGCGAGCGCGACGGTGTACCGGTTCGTGCCGGGCTTCGGCGACGAGCTGATGGCGATGCGGCGGGCCCGGGCGAGCGCCGTGCAGGCCGGCAGCGCGATGATCAACGGCCCGGCGAACTTCGTGAAGCAGGGCATCTCCACGCACGGTTCGCGCGGCGGCGCGGAGGGCGGGGGCGGCGGTTCCGGCTCCCCGGCCGGCGGTGGCGTGGCGGGCGCGGGCATCGCGGCGCACGCCTCCCGGCCCGCGAACCCGCCGCGCCCGGCGGCGCCGCCCGCGCAGGCCCAGGTCCAGGCTCCGGTCAACAACCCGAAGGGAGGGTGACGGGGAGATGAGCAGCGAACAGCTCGGCCAGTACGGCACCCAGTACGCCCATCAGCGCCGCAGTTACCTGATCGGCAAGGCGCGGCCGAACGCGCCGATCGGGCGCAACCGGGAGAACGGCGAGATCGTGCTGATCATCGCCGGCGCCGGCCTGGGCATGGTGTGGGGGCTGATCCCGAGCCTGTTGCCGCTGCGGATCGCCGGCCTGGTGGGCTTCCCGCTGCTGGCGATCATGGCGGTGTACGTGCCGTACCGCCGGCGGACGTTCTACAAGTGGGTGGAGATCAACCGGACCTTCCGGCGGACGGTCCGCAGCGGCCGGGCGGTCTGGAAGCCGGACGTGCACGAGGCCGGGACCAGGCTGGACGGGCGCGAGGTGGAGGTCGGCCCGCCGCCGGGGGTGGGGCGGCTGCGCTGGCTGACCGCGCCGTTCGGGCCGGACGAGATCGCGGTGCTGATGCACCTGGAGCGGCGGACGGTGACCGCGGCGATCGAGATCGAGGGCCCGGGCGTGGGCCTGCGCGACTCCGAGGACCAGGAGGCGCTGGTCGACCGGTTCGGGACGCTGCTCAAGCACGTGGCCAACGGCGACGGCTTCGTGACCCGGCTGCAGATCCTGGCCCGGACGCTGCCGGCCGACCCGGACGCGCAC
This sequence comes from Kitasatospora fiedleri, assembly GCF_948472415.1. Lineage (NCBI taxonomy): Bacteria > Bacillati > Actinomycetota > Actinomycetes > Kitasatosporales > Streptomycetaceae > Kitasatospora > Kitasatospora fiedleri. Next base: position 4,304,664 of record NZ_OX419519.1, read on the forward strand.
GCCAAGGACGTGGCGCGGCGCGGCGACCACAACGCGCCGCGCTGGCTCCAGGAGAGCTACGACCAGCTGCAGTCGATGGTGTCGACCTCCTCGGAGCAGCACCGGGCGTACCTGGTGGCGTGCATGCACTACAGCCGGGACCTGGCGGCCGAGGCGCACGCGATGGGGCGCACCGCGTACGGGCGGGGCGAGAAGCGGGCCCGCGACGACGACGGCCTGGCGACCGTGATGGCGCGCGAACTGACCGACATCTGCGCCCGGTTGGCGGAGGCGGACATCCGGGTGCGGCAGCCGCTGGGGCAGGCCCGGCTGGCCTCGCTGATCCACTCGATGTACGACCCGGACCACCCGATCGACCACATCCAGGCGATGAGCAGGCGCAACGCCTGGCCGGCCGAGCTGGACGCCACCCACCCGCAGTACCTGCAGGCGAAGACCCGCGAGGCGGCGACCCGGGAGCCGTGGTGCCACGCCACCGCGTGGATCAAGGAGTGGCCGCTGACCCCGGTCGGGGTGAACTTCCTGGCGCCGCTGCTGGTGCACACGCCGGACGTGATCCGGACGGTCGCGGTGACCATGGACCTGGAGCCGACCGACGTGGCGATCGAGCGGATGCTGACCGAGAAGACCAACGACGAGGCGGAGGCCAGCCGGGCGGCGAAGATGAACCGCACGGTCGACCCGCGCGACCTGGCGCACACCGGCCGGGTGGACCAGCGCGGCGACGATCTGGCCTCGGGCGCGGCCGGGGTGAACCTGGTCGGCTACCTGACGGTCTCCGCGCGCAGCCCGGAGGCGCTGGCCCGGGACAAGCGCACCATCCGGGCGTCGGCGGGCAAGAGCTACCTGAAGCTGGAGTGGTGCGACCGCGAGCACCACCGGGCGTTCGCCAACACCCTGCCGTTCGCCACCGGCATCCGCCGCTGACGCCGCTGACCCCCGGAGGCCCGTCGATGCTCGGCAAGCTCACCGATTCCTTCACCAGCACCCTGTTCGGCCGGGTGGAGACCACCCGGCTGCCGGTGCGCACCTCCAGCGGCCAGGCGCAGGCGGTGTACCTGCCGACCGCGGCGCCCGGCCTGGGCGACTCCGGGGTGATCATCGGGCGCGAGGTCTACAGCGGCAAGGGCTACGTCTACGACCCGTTCCAGCTGTACGGCCAGCAGCTGCCGGCCCCGCACTGGCTGGTGCTGGGGGAGTCCGGCAACGGCAAGTCGGCGCTGGAGAAGACGTACGTGCTGCGGCAGTTGAGGTTCCGCGACCGCCAGGTGGTGGTGCTGGACGCGCAGGGCGAGGACGGCGTCGGCGAGTGGAACCTGATCGCGAACGCGCTGGGGATAAAGTCCATCCGGCTGGACCCGCAGGCGGCCCTGGGCGGCGGCGTGAAGCTGAACCCGCTGGACCCGGCGATCACCACCAGCGGCCAGCTGTCGCTGCTGCGCACCATCATCGAGGTGGCGATGGGTCGCGGCCTGGAGGAGCGGGCCGGGTTCGCGCTGAAGGCCGCGCACGCGTACGTGCTGGCCACGGTGACGGACCGCCAGCCGGTGCTGAACGACATCATCGACACGCTGCGCAGCCCCGACCTGTCGGCGGTGGAGTCGCTGGGCGTGGAGGTCGGCGAGGTGCAGTCCTGGGGCCTGGACGTGGCGCTGGTGCTGGACCGGCTGGTCGACGGCGACCTGCGGGGCATGTTCGACGGCCCGACCTCGGCGGGCATCGACCTGGACGCGCCGCTGATCGTCTTCGACCTGTCGCACATCGACCGGAACTCGATCGCGATGCCGATCCTGATGGCGATCGTCGGGGTGTGGCTGGAGCACACCTGGCTGCGGCCGGACCGGGTGAAGCGGATCTTCCTGGTGGAGGAGGCCTGGCACATCATCAACAGCCCGTTCGTGGCGCAGCTGTTCCAGCGGCTGCTGAAGTTCGGCCGGCGGCTGGGCCTGTCCTTCGTCGCGGTGGTGCACCACCTGTCGGACGTGGTGGACGGGGCGGCCGCGAAGGAGGCGTCGGCGATCCTGAAGATGGCCTCGACCCGGACGATCTACATGCAGAAGGCGGAGGAGGCGCGGGCCACCGGCCGGGTGCTGGGCCTGCCGCGCTGGGCGGTGGAGATCATCCCGACGCTGTCGCCGGGCATCGCGGTGTGGGACGTCAACGGCAACGTGCAGGTGGTGAAGCACATCATCACCGAGGCCGAGAAGCCGCTGGTGTACACCGACCGGGCGATGACCGAGGACGCGGTGGCCGAGCGGGACCGCGCGGACCAGCAACTGGCGGCGCAGCCGCGGATCTGACGGCTCGTCGCGCGGGGTGACCGTCAGCTCGCGGAAACCAGCTCGTTACTTCCGGGTTCCTGACAGCTACGCGCGTTGACCCTAGGCTGCACCCAGACAACGCCAGGCCGCGCTGCCGCGGCCCCGACGGTCCAGGGGACAGCCATGCCCATTTCCGGTTCCACCGGCCGCCGCTCGACCGCCCTCGCGGTCGCCGCGGCCGCCGCCCTCTTCGGCACGATGGCCTTCCCGGCCGCCGCCGAGGCCCACGGCCGGGGCCACGACAAGCCCCGGTACGAGGACCTCCAGCTCCTCGCCATCAACGACTTCCACGGCAACCTGGAGCCCCCGGCCGGCTCCTCGGGCACGATCAACGAGATCGACCCGGCCACCGGCAAGACCGTCGCCACCCCGGCCGGCGGCGTCGAGTACCTGGCCACCGCGCTGCGCGACGCCCGCAAGGGCCACCCCAACAGCCTCACCGTCGCGGCCGGCGACATCATCGGCGCCAGCCCCCTGGTCTCGGGCCTGTTCCACGACGAGCCGACCATCGAGGCGATGAACAAGATCGGCCTCGACGTCACCTCGGTGGGCAACCACGAGTTCGACGAGGGCTCGGCCGAGCTGCTGCGGATGCAGAACGGCGGCTGCCACCCGACCGACGGCTGCTACGAGAAGGGCCGCAAGTTCAAGGGCGCGGACTTCCCCTACCTGGCGGCGAACGTCACCAACGAGAAGACCGGCCGGACGCTGCTCAAGCCGTACTGGGTGACGAACGTCCACGGCGTCAAGGTCGGCTTCATCGGCGTGACCCTGGAGGGCACCCCGAACATCGTCACCGCCGCGGGCGTGCAGGGCCTCAAGTTCGGCAACGAGGTCACCACCATCAACAAGTACGCCGCCGAGCTGAAGCGGCAGGGCGTCAACTCGATCGTCGCGCTGATCCACGAGGGCGGCCTGCCCGCCAGCAACGTGTACAACTACGACTGCGGCCCGGCCGGCGCGGGCGTCTCCGGCCCGATCGTGGACATCGCCCGGAACATCGACCCGGCCGTCGGGGCGATCGTCACCGGCCACACCCACAACTCGTACGCCTGCATGATCCCGGACCCGAAGGGCGTGCCCCGCTCGGTCACCAGCGCCGCCTCGTTCGGCCGCCTGTACACCGAGATCGACCTCAAGCTGGACAAGCGCAGCGGCGGCATCGTCCGCCCGACGGTCACCGCCGCCAACCACGTCGTGCGCCGCGACGTGCCGAAGGCGCCGGACCTGACCGCGCTGCTCGACCGCTACACCAAGCTGGCCGCGCCGATCGCCAACCGGGCCACCGGCTACATCACCGCCGACATCAACGGCCGCGGCTCCACCGCGCTGGAGAAGCCGCTCGGCGACCTGATCGCCGACGCCCAGCTGGCCGGCCTCTCGCCCGCCGACAAGGGCGGCGCGCAGGTGGCGTTCATGAACCCCGGCGGCATCCGCGCCGACCTGGTGTACAAGGCCACCGGCAGCGAGGGCGACGGCGTGGTGACCTACGGCGAGGCGTTCGCCGTCCAGCCGTTCACCAACATGATGCAGGTCAAGACGCTGACCGGCGCCCAGCTGGTGCAGGTCCTCCAGCAGCAGGTCTCCGGCGCCAACGAGGCCGCCCCGAAGGTGCTGCAGATCTCCTCGAACCTGCACTACACCCTCGACCTGAACCAGGCCGGCGCGGCCCGGGTGATCGTCGACTCGATCCGCCTGAACGGCGCGCCGCTCGACCCGAACGCGAGCTACCGGGTCGCCGCCAACGAGTTCCTGGCCGGCGGCGGCGACGGCTTCCCGGCCTTCACCGCCGGCACCGACAAGCTCGTCGGCGCCTCCGACCTGGACCTGTTCAACGCCTACCTGACCGGCCACAGCTCGGCGGGCGCGCCGATCGCCCCGCCGGCCGCCGACCGGATCAAGGTCATCGGCGTCGGCGAGGACAACAGCTGACCCCGGCGCGGCGACGGGGGCGGGGCACCGGCGGTGCCCCGCCCCCCACGCGTCCCCAGCCCGTCCTCAGCCCGTCCTCAGCGCGGCTCGGTCGGCTCGCCCGGCAGCACCACCACCGCCTGCGCCCCCGGCCCGCCGTGCGGGGCCGGGCCCAGCGAGACCTGCCCGCCGGTGTCCCGCACGGTCTGCGCCACGATCGACAGCCCCAGCCCCGAACCCGGCAGCTGACGCGAGGACGGCGACCGCCAGAACCGATCGAACACGTACGGCAGTTCCTCCGCCGGAATGCCCGGCCCGTGATCCCGGACCGTCAACCGGCCGTCCCGCAACGACACTTCGATCGTCCCGGCGGGCGGCGAGTACTTCACCGCGTTGTCCAGCAGGTTGATCACCGCCCGCTCCAGCGCCGCCGGGTCCCCGTGCACGTACCAGGGCCGCACGTCCGTCTCGAAGACCAGCGACGGCCCGCGCAGCCGCCCCCGCTCCAGCGCCCGCCCCACCGTCTCGTGGAACGGCACCACCGTCCGCACCGCCTCCGGGTTCGGCGTGTCCGGCCGGGACAGCTGCAGCAGGTCCCCGATCAGCACGGTCAGCTCCTGCATCTGCGCCTTCATGTTCCCCAGCATCCGCGCCCGCGTCTCGGCGGGCAGCGCCCGCCCCTGCGCGTCCGACCGGATCAGCAGGTCGACGTTGGTCCGCAGCGAGGTGAGCGGCGTGCGCAGCTCGTGCCCCGCGTCGGCGATCAGCCGGGTCTGCCGCTCGCGGGAGTTGGCGAGCGCGGTCGACATCGAGTTGAACGAGGTGGCCAGGCGGGCGATCTCGTCCTTCCCGCGGACCGGGATGGTGGTGCCGACCTCCTCGGTCCGGGCGATGTGCTCGACCACGTCGGTGAGTTGGTCGACCGGCTTGAGCGCGGACCGGGCGATCAGCCGGCCGGTGAAGCCCGCGCCGATCACGCCGAGCCCGGCGAGGCCGGCCATCAGCAGGGCGAGGCTGTTCAGGGAGCTCTCCACGCCGGAGGTCGGGAGTGCGGTGATCATGACGGCCGGCTGCTGCACGCCGTCCCGCCGGATCGCGGTGATGGTGAGCCGCACCTGCGCGGACTCGCCGTCCAGGTAGCTGCCCTCGCGGAACTGCTGCGGCCTGGGGGTCGACAGCAGCGCGGTGTCGTCCGACCGGATGTCGACCGCCTTGGTGGCGGAGCCGAGGAAGCACACGGTGCCGTCGGGCAGCAGGAACTGGTAGTCGTACTTCTGCGGGTTGAAGTGGTCGTCGCCGCCCCGGGAGGGGACCGTCGCCAGCCCCGCGGCCGCGGACGAGCCGCAGTACAGCGGGTTCTGCTGCCCGGGCGGCACGATCGGCGTCCGGGGCGCGCCCGCCAGGTTGTCGTGGACGTCCTGGTAGAGCTTCTCCCGGACGACCAGCCAACTGGCCACCGCCACCACCGCGATCGCCACCGCCACCGCGGCGGCCGTGAGCATGGCCAGCCTGCTCCGCAGCGGCTTGCCGCGGAACCACCCCGTGAGCCGGCCGATCGGTTTCACGCCGCGGCGCCGGTCGCGGCGCGCAGGGCGTAGCCGACGCCGCGGACGGTCTGGATGATCCGGGGCATGCCGTGCTGCTCGGTCTTGCGGCGCAGGTACATGACGTAGACGTCGAGGGAGTTGGAGGAGGGCTCGAAGTCGAAGCCCCAGACGGCCTTGAGGATCTGTTCCCGGGTCAGCACCTGGCGCGGGTGGGAGAGGAACATCTCCAACAGCATGAACTCGGTGCGGGTGAGCTCGATGGGCGTGCCGTCCCGGGTGACCTCGCGGGTGGCGGTGTTCATCCGCAGGTCGCCGAAGGCCAGCACCTCGCCGCCGTCCTCGTCGGCGGCGGTGCGGGCGGCGGCCTCCGCGGCGAGCGCGTTGCGGCGCAGCAGGGCGCGGACCCGGGCGAGGAGTTCGTCGAGTTCGAAGGGCTTGGCGAGGTAGTCGTCGGCGCCGACGTCGAGGCCGGTGACGCGGTCGCCGACGGCGTCGCGGGCGGTGAGCATCAGGACGGGCACGGTGTCGCCGCGGGAGCGCATCCGGCGGACGGCGGTGAGGCCGTCCATCCGGGGCATCATGATGTCCAGCAGCACCAGGTCGGGGCGGTCGCGTTCGACGGCGGCCAGGGCCTCGTAGCCGTCGGTGGCGGTGGTGACCTGGTAGCCCTCGAAGGCGAGGCTGGATTCCAGCGCGTCGCGCAGCGCGGGTTCGTCGTCGACCACGAGGACGCGGGCGCCGCCGCCCGGGGCCTCGGCGGGGGTGCGGTCGTCGGCGGGGGGAGTCATCGGCTCGGGGCCCTTTCTGAGTCCGGTGCGGTCCTGGCCATTGTCCGTCGGGTGGGACGGATCGGGGGAGACGGTCGACGGAGGTCGGTCGGAGGTCGGTCGGCGGAGGCGGTCAGACCGTCTTGCCGGCCTGCATCTGGGACAGCACCTGCTTGACGCTGTTGATCGGGATGGCGAAGCCGAGCCCGACGCTGCCGGCGTCGGAGCTGCCGCCGGAGCCGGAGCCGCTGCCGGAGTACATCGCCGAGTTGAGACCGATGACCTGGCCGGCGGTGTTGATCAGCGGGCCGCCGGAGTTGCCGGGGTTGAGCGCGGCGTCGGTCTGCAGGGCCTGGTAGGTGGCGGTGTCGGCGGAGGAGCCGGAGGAGCTTCCGGAGCCGGAGGAGCCGCGCCGGCCGGGCAGGTCGGGGAAGCCGAAGCCGCCGTTGTTGCTGGTGGTGCTCTCGTCGACCTGGACGGAGACCTGCCGGTCCTTGGCGGAGATGATGCCCGAGGTGACGGTGCCGGTCAGGCCCTCGGGGTTGCCGATGGCGACCACCGAGTCGCCGACGGCGGTGCTGTCGGAGTCGCCGAGGACGGCGGTGGTCAGGCCGCTGACGCCGGAGGCGGTGATGACGGCGGTGTCCAGGGACTTGTCGGTGCCGGTGACGGTGGCGGGGGCAGTGGAACCGTCCTGGAAGGTGACGGTGGCCTGGCCGCCGCCGCTCACCGCGCCGGAGACGACGTGGTAGTTGGTGAGGATCTGACCGTCGGCGGTGAGCACCACGCCGGTGCCGGTGGCGGTGCCGCCGCTGGTCTTGACAGTGATCTGCACGACGGCGGGGGAGACCGCGGCGGCGATCGCCGAGACGTTGGCGCTGCCGTCGGCGTTCGCGGAGACCGGGCGCACCAGGGTGCTGCTCGCGCCGGTGGTGCCGGAGCGGTCGCCGACCAGGGCACCGCCGCTGACGCCGCCGACCAGGGCGGCGATCGCGGCGACGGCGGTCACCAGGGCGAGCCGGCTGCGCAGCAGGCCGCGGCGGGCGCGGTGCCCGGCGGGCGGCTGCTGGTCGGCCCCGGCACCGGCCCCGGCTCCGGCTCCGGCGGTGGTGGCGTCCCAGGGCCCGGCGGCGGGGGCCGCGGGCGGCAGCGCCGGGTAGGCGGCCTCCTGGTAGGGCGGGTACGGCTGCTCCGCCGGGTGCGCCGGGTGCGCCGGGTGCGCGGGGTACGCCGAGGGGGTCGGGGGCACCGGGTACGCCGGGTGCGCGGGGACGGTGGGCGGCTGCGGCGGGAACCGGCCCGCGCCGCCGTCCTGGGGGTGGGGCTCCTGGGTGTTGCGGTGCTGGTCGCTCATGACGACCACGTTCCGCGCGGTTCATGAAGACCGGATGAGAGGGTGGTACAGGTTCCCCGAGAAGCGCGTCAGCTTCTCATAAAGCCTGGTCAGGCAGGAGATCCGGCCCGGTCGCCGGCGCAGCCGCAGGAACGCCGCACGACCAGGCGCGACGGGAACTTGCGGACCCGCTCGGTGTCGCTGCCGGGCACCATCAGCGAGTCGTCGAGGACCAGGTCGACGGCGGCCCGGGCCATCGCGTCCCGGTCGGAGGCGACGGTGGTCAGCGGCGGGGAGGCGAAGGCGGCTTCGGGGATGTCGTCGAAGCCGGCCACCGCGAGGTCCTCGGGGACGCGCAGGCCGAGCTCGGTGGCGGCCCGCAGCACGCCGATCGCCTGGTCGTCGGTGGAGCAGAAGATCGCCGGCGGGCGCCGGTCGGAGCCGAGCAGCTCCAGCGCGACCTGGTAGGCGCCGTAGCGGTGGAACGGGGCGTCCACCAGGTACGGCTCGGTGGGCAGGCCGTGCGCGGTCATGGCCAGCTCCCAGCCGGCCACGTGGTCGATCACCGGGTCGCCGGGGGCGGGGGACTCGACCGGGCCGCCGAAGCAGGCCACGTACGGGTGGCCGTGCTCCTCCAGCAGGTGGCGGACGACCAGTTCGGAGCCGCCGACGTCGTCGGTGACCACGGCGACGTCGTCGATCGCCTCGGGGCGGCGGTGCAGCAGCACCACCTTGGCGCCCTCCATGGCGGCGAACTCCTCGGCGGCGCGCTGCGAGGGGCCCTGGCTGACCAGGATCAGGCCGGAGACCCGCATCCCGAGGAAGGCCCGGACGTAGTGCACCTCGCGGTCGTCCACGTAGTCGGAGTTGCCGATCAGCACCAGCTTGCCGCGCTCGGAGGCGGCGCGTTCCACGGCGTGCGCCATCTCCGCGAAGAACGGCTGCCGGGCGTCGGGGACGACCATGCCGATCAGGTTGGTGCGCCGGGAGGCCATCGCCTGGGCGACCGAGTTCGGGCGGTACCCGAGCTGCTCGATCGCGGCGAGCACCTTCTCCCTGGTGGCCGGGGCGACCGGCCGGGGACCGTTGTTGATCACATAGCTGACGACCGCGGTCGAGGTGCCAGCCAGTCGGGCTACGTCGTCGCGCGTCACCTTGGCCACGGGGGGAGTCTACGCGGGTGGTTCGCCGCTCCGGCCCGGGGTGACACCTGGTGGGACGGCGGTTTCGGGAGCGATCCGGGCAAAGCCGGGCGAGTGTTTCCGCGGTGCGGCCCGCCCGGCCGTGCGTCAGTGCTCGCGGGTGGCGCCGGTGCGGTTCGGCTCGGCCCGCTCCGGCCCCTTCTCGGGCCGCTCGGGCACCACGAACCGGTAGCCGACGTTGCGGACGGTGCCGATCAGCTGCTCGTTCTCGACCCCGAGCTTGGCCCGCAGCCGGCGGACGTGGACGTCCACGGTGCGGGTGCCGCCGAAGTAGTCGTAGCCCCACACCTCCTGGAGCAGCTGGGCCCGGGTGAAGACCCGGCCGGGGTGCTGGGCCAGGTACTTGAGCAGCTCGAACTCCTTGAAGGTGAGGTCGAGGACGCGGCCCTTGAGCTTGGCGGAGTAGGTGGCCTCGTCGACCGAGAGGTCGCCGTTGCGGATCTCCATCGGGCTGTCGTCGGTGGCCGCGTTCAGCCGCCCGAGGGCCAGCCGCAGCCGGGCCTCGACCTCGGCCGGTCCGGCGGTGTCGAGCAGCACGTCGTCGACGCCCCACTCGGCGGTGACGGCGGCGAGGCCGCCCTCGGTGACCACCAGGATCAGCGGGCTGCCGATGCCGGTGGAGCGCAGCAGCTGGCACAGGCTGCGGATCTGCGGCAGGTCGCGCCGGCCGTCGACCAGGATCACGTCGGCGCTCGGGGTGTCGACCAGGGCGGACCCCTCGGCGGGGGCCACCCGGACGCTGTGCAGCAGCAGCCCGAGGGCGGGCAGCACCTCGGCGGAGGGTTGCAGGGCGTTCGTCAGCAGGAGCAGAGAACTCATACCCGGTTAGTCCCCTTTCCGGGTCGTCGCGGTCGCGGCCGCCTGGGAGAGCGGTGGCCGCGGTACAGGGTGGGGGGAACGCCGACCGGGTCGGCGGGGGCGTCGGCGGGCGGGGCGGCGGTGGCTCGCCCGAGGTCCCGCAACCCCTGGCGTCCCGCTGGTGCCCCGTCCATCGGCGTACCCTCCGGTCTGGTCCCGTCCCGGGGTGCGCACCTCGTCGTGCGGCCCGCGGCGGTGGCGTTCCGGCGGCGGGTGCGGGTGGGGCACCGTTCGCAAGAACGTCCGTATGGCGTCCTGAAAGCACGAAAGGACCCGGGGGCGACTCTGCCCGGATCCCTCATCGCGTTCGAGGATAGCCGACCGGCTGCGGCCTGGGGAGAGGCGCGGGCGGGGCGCGCGGCGGCGATCGGCGCTCCGGGCCGTGAGGTGCGTTGCTCCGGCGGGGCGGCGCGGCCCGGGGGGTTTGCCTCCGGGTGGGGGGAGCGCGCGATGATGGGGGCCGCACCGGCCGCACCGTACGTGTACCCCGATTCCACGGGTGGGCCGGCCGGCACCGGGCCGGCCGCCGTACCGGGCGAGGACCGTCGAGAGGGGTTGCCGTGACCGCGACCGCCGAAGCACGCACCGCCGCCGGGGAACCCGCCGCCGCCGGCTCACCCGGACGAGTGAGCGGGACGGTGCGTTACTGGGCCGCCGCCAAGTCCGCGGCCGGCCGGGCCGAGGAGGCCGTCGAGGCCGCGACGCTGGCCGGGGCGCTGGCCGCGGTGCGCGCCGCGCACGCCGACCGGCCGGAGCTGCTGCGGCTGCTGGGGGTGTGCTCGTTCCTGCTGGACGGCGAGCAGACCGGCGGCCGGGACCACGCCGAGGTGCCGCTGTCCGCGGGCTGGACGGTCGAGGTGCTGCCGCCGTTCGCCGGAGGCTGATCACCGGTTTCCCCGGCTGCCGTTCCGGAACTGGGGCATGCGTGCGATCGTCCCTATGTCCGTAGCCCGAATGCCGTTCGTCTCCGAACGGACGTCGGATCGACCGTCTGCTGGGGGAGTGCGATGCACGGCTCGGTGAAGTTGCTGATCGGCCTGGGGGTGGTGGCCGGCCTGCTGGTCGGCGCCGACCGGATAGCCGTCGGGGTCGCGGAGGACCAGGCGGCGGACGCGGCCGTCTCCTCGGGCTGGATGACCACCAAGCCGGACGTCAGCATCGACGACTTCCCGTTCCTGACCAGCGCGCTGGCCGGCGAGCTGGACAAGGTCACGATGAGCTCGGACGGGATGACCGTGACCGACGGCCGCGAGACGGTGACCATGCACGCCTTCCGGGCCGACCTGTCCGACGTGAAGTTCACCGACTCCTACCGGGGCGTCACCGTCGGGCACGGCGACGGCCGGGGCGTGATCGGCTACCAGGACCTGTCGAAGTTCATGGTGGGCGGCGGCCGGCTCACCCTGGCGTACGCGGGCCCGGGCAAGGTGAAGGCCGAGGTGCCGGGCGGCTCGGTCGAGGGCAGGCTGCGCAGCGACGGCAACCAGGTGGTCGTGGACAACCTCCAACTCACCGGCGCTGCCTCCAAGTTGAACGGCCTGGCCGGCGACCTGCTGAAGCCCCAGCGGTTCGCCCTGACCGGCCTGCCGACCGGCCTCGCCCTGGCCGAGGCCACCCCGGAGCCGGACGGCGTCCGGCTGAGCTTCACCCTCGCCCCCGGCACCACGCTCGGCCACTAGGCGCCTGCCGGGCGTCCGCTGGGCGAGACGGGCTGTCCAGGCCGGTTGTCGGAACGTCCCGAATCACCCGTCCGCCCGGTCCCCGCACCGGGCCCGGGGCGCTTCCGCCGGGGGCGGAAATCGGTAAATCCCACCATGCGGATGATCCGGTCTCAGCATTCGACACAATGATGACAGCGCCCCCTCCGAGTCCCTAGCATCGTGGTCATGAAGCGACAGGCGGACCTCACGAAGCGGCGGGCGGTAGACCACTGCCGCGTGTCGAGCTGCCTGTGTCGAATGCGCTGACCCGGCGGTCGCGCCCCGTACTCCCGGCACGTCCGCCCCGCTCCGACGCCGCGAACCGGTAGCCACGGGCACCGGTGCGTCCGGAGCGGCGAGAATCCCGCCGATCCACCCCGGCCGAAGCCGCACCCACCTCCGTCCCAGCATGCGGACAGATGTGCGGACGCGCACGGTCCGGAGCACTCCCGCAGCCTTCCGCCAACCGCCCCCGGATGGAGAACCCACATGAGCCGCAGCGACGTCCTGGTCGACGCCGACTGGGTCCAGGCCCACCTGGACGACCCGAAGGTCGTCATCGTCGAGGTCGACGAAGACACGGCCGCCTACGACAAGAACCACATCCGCAACGCGGTCCGGATCGACTGGAAGAAGGACCTCCAGGACCCGGTCCGCCGCGACTTCATCGACCAGGCCGGCTTCGAGGCGCTGCTGTCCGCCAAGGGCATCGCCAACGACGACACCGTGGTCCTCTACGGCGGCAACAACAACTGGTTCGCGTCCTACGCCTACTGGTACTTCAAGCTGTACGGCCACGGCGACGTCCGCCTGCTGGACGGCGGCCGCAAGAAGTGGGAGCTCGACTCCCGCGAGCTGGTCGTCGAGCAGCCCGAGCGGGCCGCCACCCAGTACACCGCGCAGCCGGCCGACTCCTCGATCCGCGCCTTCCGCGACGACGTGGTCAACGCGATCGGCAGCCTGAACCTGGTCGACGTCCGCTCGCCCGACGAGTTCTCCGGCAAGCTGCTCGCCCCGGCCCACCTCCCGCAGGAGCAGTCGCAGCGCCCGGGCCACGTCCCGTCCGCCAAGAACATCCCGTGGGCGAAGAACGCCAACGACGACGGCACCTTCAAGAGCGACGACGAGCTCAAGGCGCTCTACGAGGCCGAGGGCGTCGACCTGGCCACCGACACCATCGCGTACTGCCGGATCGGCGAGCGCTCCGCGCTCACCTGGTTCGTGCTGCACGAGCTGCTCGGCCAGGAGAACGTCAAGAACTACGACGGTTCGTGGACCGAGTACGGCAGCCTGGTCGGCGTGCCGATCGAGCTCGGCAACTGAGCTCCGGCTCGCACGACGGCAAGGACGAGGGAGACAGACATGTGCGGTGCGAAGGCCGGCGGCCCGGACCTGGCAGGAGTTGACGTGGCCAACGAGACGATCATCCAGGGTTCCGTGACCCGCAACGACGAGCCGGTCAACGGCTACGTGCGGCTGCTCGACGAGAACGGCGAGTTCACGGCCGAGGTCCCGACCTCGGCGACCGGGCAGTTCCGGTTCTTCGCCCGCCCGGGCAAGTGGACGCTGCGGGCCCTGGTGCCCGGCGCCACCGTGGACCGCCAGGTGGTCGCCACCCAGGGCGAGTTCACCGAGGTCGCGATCGCGGTCTGAGACGACCGCACCAGGCGGTGCACCGCGGGGCCCCGGCCGTCTTCAACGGCCGGGGCCCCGCGGCCTACCCTGGAGGGGTGCAGGCACATCGACGGCACGTGCGCTACTTCGTGATGATGGGCGTCTGCCTGACGCTGTTCGTCCTCGCCTGGGGCGTGGTGCGCTTCTGGTCGGTCGGCGCCGCCATCGGCATGTGCGTGGTCGCCATGGTGATCCCGCCGGTGGCCGCCGTCCTCGCCAACCGGCGCGACCGCGACGACGACTGGTGGAACGACCCGCGCTGGGACGACCCGCGCTGGGAGCGGCGCGGCCACGACCGGGACGCGCCGGACCGCGAGCCCCCGGAGGAGCGTCAGTAGACCAGCGCCCGGGCGTCGTCCGCCATTACCTCGGACAGGAACACCTGCGCGCCGGCGATCCGCACGCCCTCGATCACGTCGGCCTGCGCGATGTCCCGGCGCGCCGCGCACTGGGTGCACAGGGTGACGCTCCCGGCCGCCAGGACGGCCTCCAGCAGGTCCGGCAGCGGCGCGGAGTGCGGCAGCTCGAACTCGGCGGCCCTCCCGGGCAGGGCGAACCAGGCGGACTCGCCGGTCAGCCAGAGCGAGACCGGCACGCCGCTGGCGACGGCGACCGAGGCGACCGTGAAGGCCTGCGAGCAGCGTTCGGGGGCGTCCGCCCCGGCGGTGACCTTGATGACCAGCTTCTTCGACATGCCCCAGAGACTACGGGCGCGAGGGGCGCCGGATAGACTCGCGCCGTACCACAGCCCGTCGAACCCGCCCCTGGGAGCGCACCATGTCCGGTCTTGAGATCTTCTTCGACAGCCTGCTGGCTCTGATGGCCGTGCTGATCACCTGGTTCGCCATCTTCTCCGTCATGAAGCTCTACCAGGGCCAGCGCTGACGACTGCCGTACGGTTGACCCGGTAACCGTCCGACGACACCAGCCAGGACCATGATCGAGATTCCTTCCGACCTCCACCGCGACGTCGTCCCGCTCGCCTTCCTCCTCGGCACCTGGGAGGGCGCGGGCGTCCATGACTTCCCCGGCAGTGAGAAGTGCAACTTCGGCCAGGAGATCGTCTTCCGGCACGACGGCCGCCCCTTCCTGGAGTTCCGCTCCCGCACCTGGGTGCTGGACGAGCAGGGGGAGAAGGTCCGCCCGCTGGAGACCGAGCACTCCTTCTGGCGGGTGACCAGCAACCAGCACGGCACCAGCGGTGAGCGCGAGATCGAGGTCTCCTCGGTCCGCGACGACGGCACCGTGGAGATCTGGTACGGCAAGCTGCACGACGGCAAGCCGCAGATCGACCTGGCCACCGACGCGGTCGCCCGGATCGAGGACGCGGCCCCGTACAGCGGCGGCAAGCGACTCTACGGCCTGGTCAAGGACGAGCTGCTCTGGGTCGGCGAGAAGGCCGCCCCCGAGGTGCCGCTGCGGCCGTACATGTCCGCGCAGCTGAAGAAGGTGCTCAACCCGGCGCAGCTGATCCACGACATCAACGACCTGCCGGACGACGGGATCGCGTTCTTCCGCTGATCCGGCGTTCACGCACGGAGTGGGGACCGGCTCGGCGGCCGGTCCCTACACTTGTCATACGACCTCTCACCGGGCAGGGACACACGTGGCGAACAGCGAGAGCACCGACTGGAAGTCCGACCTGCGCGAGCGCGGCTACCGGCTGACCCCGCAGCGCCAGCTGGTGCTGGAGGCCGTCGACCTGCTCGACCACGCCACCCCGGACGAGATCCTGGGCCAGGTCCGCAAGACCGCCAGCGGCGTCAACATCTCCACCGTCTACCGGACGCTGGAGCTGCTCGAGGAGCTCGGCCTGGTCTCGCACGCGCACCTCGGCCACGGCGCCCCCACGTACCACCTGGCCGGTCGGCACACCCACCTGCACCTGGTCTGCCGGGACTGCGACCGGGTCACCGAGACCGACACCGAGATCGCCGCCCCGCTGATCGACAGCCTGCGCACCGAGCACGGCTTCGACACCGACCTCAAGCACTTCGCCATCTTCGGCCGCTGCGCGGACTGCACCGCCAAGCTGGAGGACGGGCAGCCGTAAGCTGGCGGGTATGAAGAGCCCGCTGCTTGCCCTGCCCGGCGCCGTCCCGGCCGAAGGTCCCGACGAGGGGGTCGCCGCCCACTACGGCGACCTGTTCCGCGAGCAGCGCGCGCTGGCCGCCGGGCGCGGCTTCACCGACCTGTCGCACCGCGGCGTCATCACCGTGACCGGCCCGGACCGGCTGGGCTGGCTGCACCTGCTGCTCACCCAGCACGTCAGCGAACTGCCGCCGCAGCGGGCCACCGAGGCGCTGGTGCTCTCCCCGAACGGGCACGTGGAGCACGCGCTCTACCTGGTCGACGACGGGGAGACCACCTGGATCCACGTGGAGCCCGGCGGCGCGCCCGCGCTGGTGAAGTACCTGGAGTCGATGAAGTTCTGGAACCGGGTCGAGGTCGCCGACGCCACCGAGCGGTACGCGGTGGTCTTCCTGCCGGCCGGCTCCACCGCCCCGGTCGAGCGCGCCGCCGCGGTGCGCGAACTGCCGTGGGGCCGTGACGTGTTCCTGCCGCGGGCCGAACTGGCCGCGGCGGCCGAGGAGTTCGGCCCGGCGGCGGGCGTCTGGGCGTACGAGGCGCTGCGGGTCGAGGGGCACCGGCCGCGGCTCGGCTTCGAGACCGACCACCGGACCATCCCGCACGAGGTGGACTGGCTGGACAGCGCCGTGCACCTGCAGAAGGGCTGCTACCGCGGCCAGGAGACGGTCGCCCGGGTGCACAACCTGGGCCGGCCGCCGCGCCGACTGGTGTTCCTGCACCTGGACGGCACCGAGGAGAAGCTGCCCGCGCACGGCACCGAGGTCCGGGTCCAGGGCCAGGAGCGGCCGGTCGGCTTCGTCACCTCCTCGGCCCGGCACCACGAGCTGGGCCCGATCGCACTGGCCCTGGTCAAGCGCAACACCCCGGTGGACGCGGTGCTGCTAGCCGACGGCGTCCCGGGCACCCAGGACGTGATCGTCCCGGCCTGAGGGGTCTTCGCTTCCGTGAGACCCTCTCGCCCTTGTGATGGGGTCTCGCTTATGCGGCCGCCTCTCACTTTCGGGATAGGGCCTTACTTTCATAAGGGGGCCTCACCCCTGTAGGGGGACCTCACTCCCGCGAGGGGATCAGACCTCCAGCAGGACGGTGAACGGCCCGTCGTTCACCAGCGACACCTGCATGTCGGCGCCGAACCGCCCGGTCGCCACCTCGGCGCCCAGCGTGCGTAGTTCGGCCACCACGGCGTCCACCAGCGGTTCGGCGACCGGGCCGGGTGCGGCGGCGTTCCAGGTGGGGCGGCGGCCCTTGCGGGCGTCGCCGTAGAGGGTGAACTGGCTGATCACCAGCAGCGGGGCGCCCAGCTCCGAGCAGGACCGCTCGGGGGTGCCCGGGAACAGCCGCAGCGTCCAGAGCTTGCGGGCCAGTTGGGCGGCCTGCCCGGGGGTGTCCTCGTGGGTGACGCCGACCAGGACGCACAGGCCCGGCCCCTCGATCGCGCCGACCTTCTCGCCGTCCACCATCACGGCCGCCCGGGCGACCCGCTGCACCACTGCTCGCATGCCGCCATTGTGCCGGTGCGCCCACCCCGGGGGCGCACGGCCTCCGGTTGCGCGCTGGGGTCGCGCATGGTGCGCCCCGATTCGTGCAGGTGAGCCGGTGGCGCGGATTCTTCGTACTAGCCAGGGGTGTTCGCCAGGGGGCCGTTCGGGTACTCGGGCGTGCGGCGCCGGGGCCCGGGGTGGCACGCTGTGCGACGGTCCGGGGCCACCCGGGCCCCGCCGGGGCGTCCGCCGTCCCGGCGAACCGCGTCACCCGCACGAGTGGCAGCGCCCGCCGGGGGGAACCCTGGAGGACGGGCGGCCCGTGCTACCGGCGGGCACTGGTACTACGGCAGGTGGTCGGATTGATGGACGTGAGCGCGGTCGACGGGTTGGCCGGCCTGGCCCTGGAGGAACTACGGGTGCTCCGCCGGGACGCGCTGGAGCAGGAGGCCGACCTGTCCTACCTGCGCCGCCTGCTCCACGGCCGGATGGACATCCTGCGGGCCGAACTCCAGCGCCGGGAGATCCCGCTGACGGGCGCGAGCGAGGCCCAGTGCGCACTGCTGGACCGGCTGCCGGCCATCCTCGCCGACGCCCCGTCCGCGACCCGCCGCCCGGCCCGGCACCTCACCCTCGGCCCGCCGCGCGGCGAGCGCTACCGGCGGGAGGCGGACGCCCTGATGGGCGACGTCCAGCTGGCCGACCTGTCCGCGCACGCCACCGCCGACCTGCTGGCCGCGATCGAGCGGCTCGACGTGCACCAGCGCGAGGTCTCCGGCCGCCGCCACGCGCTCCAGCGCACCGCGGACGACTGCGGGGCGGAGATCACCCGCAGGTACCGTGAGGGGGAGGCCCGGGTCGACGACCTGCTCAGCGAGCGCTGAGCGGGGCGGACGCGGCCGGGGTCCACCCACCCTCACCGCACCCGCCCTGGAGAACCACCCGTGTCGCAGTCCGCCCCGCCCGTCCTCGCCGAGGTCATACGCTCCGGCTTCACCGAGGGCCGCCACCGCGGTTCGCTGGTCCTGCTCGACGCCGACGGCGCCGTCGAGTACGCGCTCGGCACCCCCGAGCTGCCGGTCTACCCGCGCTCCACCGCCAAGCCCTTCCAGGCGGTGGCCACCCTGCGGGCCGGCCTCGACCTGCGCGGCGAACAGCTCGCGCTGGCCGCCTCCAGCCACTCCGCCGAGCCCTTCCACCGCGCCGCGGTCCGCAGGGTGCTGGCCGACGCCGGCCTCACCGAGTCCGCCCTGCGGCTGCCCGCCGACCTCCCGCTGGACCCGGTGGAGGCCGAGGAGCTGCTGCGCTCCGGCGGGGAACGCGCCCCGATCCTGATGGACTGCTCCGGCAAGCACGCCGCCTGGCTGGCCGCCTCCGCCGCCAACGGCTGGGACCTGGCGACCTACCTCGACCCGTCCCACCCGATCCAGGTGCTGGCCCGCACCGCCCTGGAGCAGGCCACCGGCGAGCCGGCCGCCCACCTGGGCACCGACGGCTGCGGCGCCCCGCTGCTGGCCGTCTCGCTCACCGGCCTCGCCCGCGGCTACCGCGCCCTGCTGCTGGCCGACCCCGGCACCGAGCGGCGCCGGGTCGCCGACGCGATGCGCGCCCACCCCGAGTACGTGGCCGGCACCCGCCGGGCCGACACCTGGCTGATGCGGGCGGTGCCCGGGGCGCTGTCCAAGATGGGCGCCGAGGCCGTCCAGGTGGTGGCGCTGGCCGACGGCCGGGCCCTGGCCTTCAAGATCGAGGACGGCGCGGAGCGCGCCCGCGGCCCGGTGCTGGCCGCCGCGCTGCGCCGACTGGGCGTCCAGGACCCGGTGCTGGACCGGATCGCCGCCGCCCCGCTGCACGGCGGCGGGAACGTGGTCGGCGAGGTCCGCGCGGCGTTCTGAGACCCCGTCGAGGCCCGGTCGAGCCTCCGTCGGCGCTGCGGCCGACCTTCCGCCGACGCCCCGTCGGCGGAAGCCGGGATGCCCGGGGCGGCGCTTCGGTGCACGGTGGACGGCGGGGGAGCCACCCGTCGCCGCACAGGGAGAGACCGCCATGACCGACCACACCTACCGGGTCACCGAGATCGTCGGGTCCTCGCACGAGGGCGTGGACGCCGCGATCCGCAACGGCCTCGCCCGGGCGAACCGGACGCTGCGCAACCTGGACTGGTTCGAGGTGGTCCAGGTCCGCGGCCACCTCAAGGACGGCGAGGTCGAGCACTACCAGGTCGGCCTCAAGGTCGGCTTCCGGCTCGACGACAACGACGGCGCCTGAGGACCGTCCGGGCGCACCGGGAACGCTCCGGGAACGCACCGGGAACGCTCCGGGAACGCAGCGGAAGCGCCACCGGGAAGCAGCAGGGGCGGGAGCCCGGAACTCCGGACTCCCGCCCCTGCGCGTGCGGTGCGGGCCACCCCCGAGGGGTGTCACGGCTCAGTGGCCGCCCTGCTCCTCCAGGCGCTTGATCGAAGCCGTGATCTCGGCCTCGGCCTCGGCGCGGCCGACCCAGTCGGCGCCCTGGACGGACTTGCCCGGCTCCAGGTCCTTGTAGACCTCGAAGAAGTGCTGGATCTCCAGGCGGTCGAACTCCGACACGTCCTGGAGGTCCTGGAGGTGCGACCAGCGCGGGTCGGTCGCCGGGACGCACAGCAGCTTGTCGTCGCCGCCGGCCTCGTCGGTCATGTGGAACATGCCGATGGCGCGGCACTTGATCAGGCAGCCCGGGAAGGTCGGCTCCTCCAGGATGACCAGCGCGTCCAGCGGGTCGCCGTCGTCCGCGAGGGTGCCCTCGACGTAGCCGTAGTCGGCCGGGTAGCGGGTCGAGGTGAAGAGCATGCGGTCCAGACGGAGCCGACCGGTCTCATGGTCGACCTCGTACTTGTTGCGCGAGCCCTTCGGGATCTCGATCAGGACGTCGAACTCCAAC
The DNA here is from genome assembly GCF_948472415.1 of Kitasatospora fiedleri. Taxonomy (NCBI): domain Bacteria; kingdom Bacillati; phylum Actinomycetota; class Actinomycetes; order Kitasatosporales; family Streptomycetaceae; genus Kitasatospora; species Kitasatospora fiedleri. The sequence goes on from NZ_OX419519.1 coordinate 4,324,469, forward strand.
GGTTCCTCCAAGGGTTGGGACTGACAGAATCAAGTGTCTCCTACGGCGGGGTGTGCTCGGGAAAGGGGCCGGTCGGTGAGAGCAGGGACAGGGGCGGGACGCGGGCGCAGAGCCGCCCTGGCAGCCGCGCTGGGGGTGGTGCTGGCCGCCGGGACCCTGGCCGCCGACCCGGCCCTGGCCCAGCCCACGCCGGGTGCCGGGACGAGTCGGTCCGCCGAGGACGGCCACGGCCGGAGCGAGGGCCGGCCGGGCGGCGACGGCGTCGACCACGGCGACGGCAAGGGCGACGGGGGCAAGGGCGACGGGGGCAAGGGCGATGGCGGCAAGGGCGACGGCCGGCAGCACCGCGACGGCCGGCACCGGGCCGTCCCGGTCAAGGGCCCGGTGCTGGCCGAGGGCGACGCCGCCGACAGCAAGGCCCCGACCGGCGGCGGGCTGCGCACCGCGCTCGGCGGCACCGTCCAGGACAAGGCCCTGGGCACCCTGAACTTCGCGGTCGCCGACGCCGCCACCGGCGAGTTCCTGTTCGGCGCGCAGGAGAACACCCCGGCCACGCCCGCCTCCACCACCAAGCTCGCCACCGCGGTCGCCGCCCTGGCCCTGCTGCCCGCCGAGCACCGGATCGCCACCACCGTGGTCCGGGGCGCCGCCCCGGGCGAGATCACCCTGGTCGGCGGCGGCGACCCCACCCTCACCGCCCTGCCCGCCGACCAGGTCCGGATCGGCGGCCTGCCCGTCGACCCGGACAGCGCCCCCGCCTCGATGGCCGAGCTGGCCCACCGCACCGCCACCGCGCTCAAGGCCGCCGGCACCGTCGAGGTGCGGCTCTCGTACGACACCTCGCTCTACACCGGCCCGCTGCTGCACAAGGACCACGACGCGATGAACATCGCCGCGGTCACCCCGCTGATGGTCGACGAGGGCCGGATCGACCCGCGCTCGCCCGACGAGGCCCCGGCCCGGGTGTTCGACCCCGCCGGGCAGGCCGCCGACTCCTTCGCCGGCTTCCTCAGGGCGGAGGGCGTCACCGTGCAGGGCAAGCCCGCCGCGGCCACCACGCCCGCCACCGGGCTCGCCGGGACGGCCGCGGGTACGGCCACGAGTACGGCCGACAGCGCGACCGAACTGGCCCGGGTGGAGTCGCCGACGATCGGGCGGCTGGTCGAGCGGATGCTCACCACCTCCGACAACACGCTGGCCGAGGCGGTCGCCCGGCAGGCCGCGATCGCCGCGAAGCAGCCCGCCAGCTTCGAGGGCGCGGCGAAGGCGGTCAGCACCGAACTGGCCGGGCTCGGAGTCCCGTTGGACGGCGTGGTGCTCACCGACGGCAGCGGCCTGGCCAAGGCCAACCTGATCCCGCCGATCACCCTGGTCAAGCTGCTCGCCACGGCCGCCGCCCCCGCCCACCCGGAGCTGCGCCCGGTGATCACCGGCCTCCCGGTCGCCGGGTTCTCCGGCACCCTGGTGAACCGTTTCGGCGCGAAGTCCGGCGCGGCGGAGGCCGCCGGCATCGTCCGCGCCAAGACCGGCACCCTCCAGGGCATCAACACCCTGGCGGGCACCGTGGTCGACGCCGACGGTCGCGTCCTGGCCTTCGCCCTGATGACCCGCACCGACGCCGACCCCACCGCGGCCCGCGCCGCCGTCGACCGCATCGTCGCCAAGATCGCCGCCTGCGGCTGCTGACCCCGCCGGTCCGGCCGGGCGGTGCGCGGCTCCGGGGCGGTGGCGGGGTGGCTGTCTCCCGGGGCGGGCGCGGCCTCCCGCGGAAGGCTGCGCGAGGACCGGTCGCCGCTGACCTCGCGCAGTCCGGGTCGGACGGAGCTGCCCGACCGCTCGGACTGTCCGGCGTGCCTCCCCGGCGCGGGCGCACCGCCCTGCGGGCGGTGGGCCGGGGCCGGGTGCTCCCGGTGTCCGGCGGCGGCGGAGCGTTGACGGGGTGTCACGGCACGGAGCGGCGAGGGTGCGCGCCTCCCCCGGGCGGGGGTGAGCACGTACGGTGAAGGCATGACGAGCGCGAGCGGCAGTGCGGAGATGGTCGACTGGAATCTCGCCGTGGCGACCGCGGTGCGGCTCGCCCGGCCGGGGCCGCGGATCGGGCGGGACGAGGCCCGGGCGGCCGTCGCCGAGTTGCGCCGGCACGCGGCGGAGGCCGAGCGGCACGTGCGCGAGTACACCCGGATGGGGTCGACCGGGGTGGCGGGCACGCCGGTGCTGGTGGTGGACCGGCCGGGCTGGGTGCGGGCCAACGTGGCGGGCTTCCGGACGGTGGTGCGCCCGCTGACCGAGAAGCTGGCGGCCCGCCGGGAGGGCGGCGGCCGGGGCGCGGCGGCGGCCGGTTCGGCGGGGGCGAAGGCCACCGGGGTGGAGGTCGGCGTGGTGCTGGCCTTCCTGTCGGCGAAGGTGCTCGGCCAGTACGAGACCTTCGCCCCGGCCGAGCTGCCGAGCGCCCCGGACAGCCCGGAGGGCCTGTTCGACCAGCCCCGGCGCGGTCTGGCCGCCCCGCCCGGGCGGCTGCTGCTGGTGGCGCCGAACATCGTCCAGGTGGAGCGCGAACTCGACGTCGCCCCGCACGACTTCCGGCTCTGGGTGTGCCTGCACGAGGAGACCCACCGGACCCAGTTCACCGCGGTGCCGTGGCTGCGCGACCACATCCAGTCCGAGGTGCAGGAGTTCCTGGCGCAGACCGACGTCGACCCGGCGGCCTTCCTGGAGCGGCTGCGCGAGGCGCTCGGCGGCCTGCCGCTCCCGGGCCTGGGCGGCCGGCGCGAGGGCCGCGCGGGCCGGGAGGGCGCGCCCAGCGTGACCGACCTGGTGCAGACGCCCGCGCAGCGGGAGGTCCTGGCCCGGCTGACGGCGGTGATGTCGCTGCTGGAGGGCCACGCGGACGTGGTGATGGACGGGGTGGGGCCCGCGGTGGTGCCCTCGGTGGCGGAGATCCGGGAGAAGTTCCAGCGCCGCCGCGACCGCGGCAGCGGCCGGCTCGACCTGGCGCTGCGCCGGCTGCTCGGGATGGACGCCAAGCTGCGGCAGTACCAGGACGGCGCGGTGTTCGTCCGGGGCGTGGTGGAGCGGGTCGGGATGGACGGCTTCAACCGGGTTTGGACCTCGCCGAACACGCTGCCCACCAAGGAGGAGATCCACGACCCGGCGTCCTGGGTGGCCCGGGTCACCGGCTGACCGGCCCACCGGCCGGGCCCGTCCGGACCGGCCGGGCCCGGTCCCTCCGTCCGGGGAGTCGTACACCTGAAGCAGCCGTAACGTTTCTCCATTCACCCGTACGTGGGACGGTGAATCCGCCGTTGGCGCGGGTGGCGTGGGCGGTGGCCGGATTCTGCGACCATCTGTGAGCGCCTGGTGACCGAGAGCTGACAGGCGGCCGACACCACCCTCCCTCCGCCAAGGAGTGCCAACCATGGGCCCACACCCCGCTGTCGCGGCGATACGCCTCGCCGTCCGCCGTACCCTCGCCGAACTCGCCGCGGAGGCGGGTGTCGTCCCCGGCGGGCAGGCCCGCCCGCGGACGCCCGCGCCCGTGCCCGTGCTGGCCGGCACCGCGACGGTGCCCGGCACGCTGATCGGCAACGCCCGCCGGCACCCCTCCGGCCTGCCCCGCACGCCCGCCGCGCCAGGCTCCCCGCTGGTGCTGGTGGCGGTCTCCGGCGGCGCCGACTCGATGGCGCTGGCCACCGCCACCGCCTTCGAGGCCCCCAAGCTCGGCCTGCGGGTCGGTGCGGTCACCGTCGACCACGGCCTGCAGGCCGGTTCGGCCGAGCGGGCCGAGCAGGTCGCCGTCCGGCTGCGCGAGCTCGGCCTGGACCCGGTGGAGGCGGTCGCCGTCCGGGTCGGCCGCGAGGGCGGCCCGGAGAACGCCGCCCGGGACGCCCGCTACGCCGCACTCGACCTGGCCGCCGAGCGGCACGGCGCGCTCGCCGTCCTGCTCGGCCACACCCGCGACGACCAGGCGGAGACCGTGCTGCTGGGCCTGGCCCGCGGTTCCGGGGCCCGCTCGCTGGCCGGGATGCCCGCCCAGAAGGGCCGCTACCGCCGCCCGCTGCTGGAGCTGGACCGGGCCGCCACCCGGCGGGCCTGCGCCGCGCAGTCCATCCCGGTCTGGGACGACCCGCACAACACCGACCCGGCGTACACCCGCTCCCGGGTCCGGCACGAGGTGCTGCCGGTGCTGGAGAAGCACCTGGGCGGCGGCGTGGTGGAGGCGCTGGCCCGCACCGCCCGGCTGTTCCGCGACGACGCCGACGCCCTCGACCAGTGGGCCGCCCTGGCCGAGCGCGACCTGCGCTCCCCGGACGGCGCCCTGGACGTGGGCAAGCTCGCCGAACTGCCCCCCGCGGTCCGCCGACGGGTGCTGCGCCGGGCCGCGCTGCGCGCGGGCTGCCCGGCCGGCGACCTGTTCGCCCGGCACCTGGAGAGCGTGGACCTGCTGGTCACCGGCTGGCGCGGCCAGGGCCCGCTGCACCTACCCGGGGGCGTCGAAGCCGTGCGCCGGTGTGGCACGCTGGTGTTTCGGCGGCAGGGCGACTGAGCACGAACAGGTCGTACCGCCGCCGCCGAACCCAGACCCCGAACGTTTGAGGACGTATCCCCGGTGGACCAGAACGACATGGGCGCAGACCTCGCGAAGGTGCTCATCAGCAAGGACGAGATCGACGCCAAGCTGGTGGAGCTGGCCGCGCGGATCGACCAGGACTACGCGGGTAGGGACCTCCTGCTGGTGGGCGTCCTCAAGGGCGCCGTGATGGTGATGGCCGACCTGGCCCGGACGCTGCACAGCCAGGTCACCATGGACTGGATGGCCGTCTCCTCGTACGGGATGGGCACCAAGTCCTCCGGCGTGGTGCGCATCCTCAAGGACCTGGACACCGACATCGCCGGCAAGGACGTGCTGATCGTCGAGGACATCATCGACTCCGGTCTGACGCTGTCCTGGCTGCTCGGCAACCTGGGCTCGCGCGGCCCGGCCTCGCTCAAGGTCTGCACCCTGCTGCGCAAGCCGGACGCGGCCAAGGTGGAGATCGACGTCGAGTACGTCGGGTTCGACATCCCCAACGAGTTCGTGGTCGGCTACGGCCTGGACTACGCGGAGAAGCTGCGCAACCTGCCGTTCATCGGCACGCTCGCGCCCCACGTGTACGGCGGCTGAACCGTTCGGGCGACGGGTGGGAACAGTGCCCCGTTCCCACCCGTTGTGCGGGGGTAGGAAAATAGGCCGCACCGTGGTGCGATCCCGCCGGGACCGGGGGTCGCTGCGGTACGGTCCAATCAAACGCTCGTCTTACGAGCACATATCGGATGCGCCGAGGCCCCACAGCCGAGCAGCGCCCGTTGAACTGGCAGGAGGGACGGGGCGGTGACGCCCCGCATGGATGGACGTCAAGCGATACTTCCGTGCGCCGATCATGTGGGTCGTGCTGGCCGCCCTCGCCGTGTTCGCGTTGATGGAGCTCGTCTCGGATTCGAGCGGCTACAAAACTGCGGACACCGGGCAGATCGTCAGCGCCATCGACAACAACCAGGTGAAGTCGGCGCAGCTCACCACCGGTGACTCGAACCTCATCAAGATCCAGCTGCAGGACGGCCAGAAGCTGAAGGCCGGCTCGAACGGCAAGTCGCCGTCCGGCACCCGCTTCCAGGCCTCCTACACCGGCGAGCAGCAGGCCGCCGATCTGGCCAAGAACCTCCAGGACAAGTACGCCGGCGGGCAGATCGCCGACGGTTACACGGTCAGCCCCGAGAAGCAGTCGACGATCGTCAGCCTGCTCTTCTCGATGCTCCCGATCGTGATCATCGTCCTGGTCTTCCTGTTCCTGATGAACCAGATGCAGGGCGGCGGCTCCCGGGTCATGCAGTTCGGCAAGTCCAAGGCCAAACTGCTCACCAAGGACACCCCGAAGACCACCTTCGCGGACGTCGCGGGCGCCGACGAGGCGGTCGAGGAGCTCCACGAGATCAAGGAGTTCCTCCAGGAACCGGCCAAGTTCCAGGCGGTCGGCGCCAAGATCCCCAAGGGCGTGCTGCTGTACGGCCCGCCCGGCACCGGCAAGACCCTGCTGGCCCGCGCCGTCGCGGGCGAGGCGGGCGTGCCGTTCTACTCGATCTCGGGCTCCGACTTCGTCGAGATGTTCGTCGGCGTCGGCGCCAGCCGGGTCCGCGACCTGTTCGAGCAGGCCAAGGCGAACGCCCCGGCGATCATCTTCGTCGACGAGATCGACGCCGTCGGCCGGCACCGCGGCGCGGGCCTCGGCGGCGGCCACGACGAGCGCGAGCAGACCCTCAACCAGCTGCTGGTCGAGATGGACGGCTTCGACGTCAAGGGCGGCGTCATCCTGATCGCCGCCACCAACCGCCCCGACATCCTGGACCCGGCGCTGCTGCGCCCCGGCCGCTTCGACCGGCAGATCGCCGTCGACCGCCCGGACCTCCAGGGCCGGCTGGACATCCTCAAGGTGCACCAGAAGGGCAAGCCGATCGCGCCGGACGTCGACCTCTCGGCCGTCGCCAAGCGCACCCCCGGCTTCACCGGCGCCGACCTGTCGAACGTGCTGAACGAGGCGGCGCTGCTCACCGCGCGCTCCGAGAAGAAGCTGATCGACAACCAGACGCTGGACGAGGCGATCGACCGCGTCGTGGCCGGTCCGCAGAAGCGCTCGCGGATCATGTCCGAGAAGGAGAAGAAGATCACCGCGTACCACGAGGGCGGCCACGCCCTGGTCGCGGCGGCCTGCAACTACTCCGATCCGGTGCACAAGATCACCATCCTGTCCCGGGGCCGCGCCCTGGGCTACACGATGGTGCTGCCGGACGAGGACAAGTACTCGACCACCCGCAACGAGATGCTCGACCAGCTGTCCTACATGCTGGGCGGCCGGGCGGCGGAGGAGCTGGTCTTCCACGACCCGACCACCGGCGCCTCGAACGACATCGAGAAGGCCACCGCCACCGCGCGGGCCATGGTCACCCAGTACGGCATGAGCGAGCGCTTGGGCGCGATCAAGTTCGGCACCTCCGACTCCGAGCCGTTCCTCGGCCGTGAGATGGGCCACCAGCGCGACTACTCGGAAGAGGTCGCCGGGCTGGTGGACGAGGAGGTCAAGAAGCTGATCGAGACCGCGCACAACGACGCCTGGGAGATCCTGGTCGAGAACCGGGACGTGCTGGACAACCTGGTGCTCGAACTGCTGGAGAAGGAGACGCTGAACAAGGAGCAGATCGCCGAGATCTTCACTCCGGTGATCAAGCGTCCCCCGCGTCCGGCCTGGACTGGGTCGGCCCGCCGCACCCCGTCCACCCGGCCGCCGGTGCAGTCGCCGAAGGAGCTGGCGCTGACCAACGGCGCCGCGCCGACCGCGGGTGACCCGGTCGACATCGTGAAGCTCCCGCCGGTCGACGGCGGCCAGGTCGAGAGCTGATCGGGCCGACCACCCAGTTCGGAATGGATGCCGCGTTTCCGGGGTTTGTACCCTGGAAGCGCGGCATTCGTGCTGCGCCGACCCTCTTCACCCCCTTGACCGAGATTTTCCGACTGACGAGCAGCGAGGCACGCATGATCGATCCGGTGACGCTCGACGGTGGGTCCCCCGTCCGCGAGTTCGACCAGAAGCGGGCCGAGAACGCCGTCCGCGAGCTGCTCCTCGCCGTCGGGGAGGACCCGGACCGCGAGGGCCTGCTGGAGACCCCGGCCCGGGTGGCCCGCGCCTACCGGGAGATATTCGCCGGCCTGTGGCAGCAGCCGGAGGACGTGCTGACCACCACCTTCGACCTCGGCCACGACGAGATGGTGCTGGTCAAGGACATCGAGGTGTACTCCACCTGCGAGCACCACCTGGTGCCGTTCCGCGGCGTCGCGCACGTCGGCTACATCCCGTCCACCAGCGGCAAGATCACCGGCCTGTCCAAGCTGGCCCGGCTGGTCGACGTGTACGCCCGCCGGCCGCAGGTGCAGGAGCGGTTGACCAGCCAGGTCGCCGACGCGCTGATGCGCATCCTGGAGCCGCGCGGCGCGATCGTGGTGTTCGAGTGCGAGCACATGTGCATGTCGATGCGCGGCATCCGCAAGCCCGGCGCCAAGACGCTCACCTCCGCCGTCCGCGGCCAGCTGCGCGACCCGGCCACCCGCAACGAGGCGATGAGCCTGATCATCGGCGGTCGCTGACGCGCCGTCGGCCCGCTGACCGGGGCGCCACCCATACGGGGTGGCGCCCCCGGCACGTCTCCGGGGGCGCGGGGCCGGGGTTCGGGGGCTCAGGAGTGCGGCTCGCGGTCCGGCGGCGGGTCGAGATGGTCGCCCAGCCACTCCAGGGTGGCGGGCAGCTCGCGCCGCCAGGTCTCGAAGGAGTGCCCGCCGTCGGGCAGGAAGATCGAGTCCACCTTCAGCTCGGGGTGAGCCGCGGACACCTGCCGGGCCGCGGCCAGGAACCGCTCGGTGGCCGCGAAGTCGGCCTCGGCCCGGGTGGAGACCAGCAGCAGGTCGTTCCGCGGCGCGGGCAGGTTCTTCAGCCGCCAGGTCAGGTCGGACCGGCGGGCGGCGTCCTGGTCGCCGCGGAACAGGTCGCCGTCCGTCCAGCGGTCGTTCGGGACGGTGTAGTCGGCGTGCATCCCGGCCGCGGTCCGGAACGTGCCGGGGTGCCGCATCGCCAGCCGCAGCGCGCAGGACCCGCCGGTGGAGTAGCCGAACACGCCCCAGGAGTCCGCCGAGCGGCTGACCCGGTACGCGGAGCGGACCGCCGCCGGGACGTCCTCGGCGAACCAGGTCTCCGCCTTCGGCCCGCCCGGGACGTCCACGCACTCGGTGTTGCGCGGCGGGGCCACGGTCGGGCGGGCCATCACGATCACGGTCGGCGCCAGCTTCCCGGCGCGCTGCAGCTCGGCGGCGGTCCGCGGCAGCCGCAGCCCCTCGACCAGGTGCAGCGAGGGCCCGGGGTAGCCGGCCAGGGCGAGCAGCACCGGGAAGCGCTCGCGGACGTAGCGCGGGTTGAAGTACTCCGGCGGCAGGTAGACGAAGACCTGGTCGGACAGGCCGGAGGCGGGGCCGGTGATCCGTACCGAGTCGACCCGGCCGACCTCCTCGGGCGGCCCGGCGGGCAGCACCTCCTTGACGGTCTCCAGCCCGCCCTCGTCGGTGGGCCGCACCAGCTGCCCGGTCTCCGGCGCAGCCCCGGGCACCTGCGCGCCGACCGGCGCGAGCGCCGCGGCGCCGGGGTGCAGCAGGTCGTTCCAGGAGCTGTAGAAGCCGTAGGCGTTGTTCACCGACAGCAGCAGCACCCCCAGGACGGCCAGTTGGGTGACCGTCAGCAGGGCGAGCCGGCCGAGCACCGGCAGCGGGCGCTGCCGGGCCAGCCGGGGCCACAGCCACAGGGTGCCGAGCAGGGCGGCCGCGGCCGCCGCGGTCAGCGCGTACACCAACGTCCGGCTGGTCAGCTCCATGCCTTCCGGTCCCTCCTCGACTCCCGCACCGCCATCGTCATCTGACGGTCCGTCGGAAGCGATCCGGGGTACGCTGACCGGGCGTCGGAAGCCCGTGCGAATACGTGCCACGGGTGGGGGAACCGCCGCACTGGGCCGCGGCGTCCATCGGGATGCCGGACGCGCCGAACCGCCGGACAGGCGGTCACGGGTGCGGTCGGGCCGGGGCGCCGTGTCCCCCGGACCGATGAGCGCAACCGTTCGAACCGGGCCCCCGGCGAGCGGACCCGAACCTCCCGTGGACCGCGCTTGACGTGCGGATTGCCAGAAAAAGGAACAGTCATGAGAGTCCATCACGCCCCGGCTCCCGGAGTGCGCGCCCAGCGCCCCGGTGCCTCTAGGCTGAGTTTCCATGAGCGCTCCCGTGTCCGCTGAGACGACCCCCGACGCACCCCGCCCGCGCGGTCTGCGGGCGCTCCGCCACCAGGCCGCCGCGGTGCCGCGGGCCTGGCTGCCGGGGGCGGTCGGGTACGCCTGCCTGGCCATCGGCCTGATCGACATCGCCTGCGCGGTCTCGCCCAGGCTGCGGTTCACCAAGGTGCACACCGTGGTCGGCCAGCTGCCCGGCGGCACCACCACGCTGGCCGCCGCCGGCACCCTGATGGTCGGCGTGCTGCTGGTGCTGCTGGCGCACGCGCTGCGCCGCCGCAAGGCGCGGGCCTGGCGGGCGGTGTGCGTGCTGCTGCCGGTCGGCGCGGCGCTGCACCTGCTGCGCTGGCACCAGTTCGGGCAGGCCGCGATCTCGCTGGCGCTGCTCGCGGTGATGCTGGTGCACCGGCGCGAGTTCTACGCCAAGGCCGACCCGCGCACCCGCTGGCGCGCGGTGCTCAACTTCGCCGTGCTCGGCGTCGTCTCGGTGCTGCTCGGCCTGGTCGTGGTCTCGGTCCGCTGGAAGGCGGAGGTCGGCGACCCGTCGCTGTTCCAGCGGCTGGAGCAGGTCGGCTACGGCCTGTTCGGCTTCGGCGGCCCGATCCACTACACCTCCGACCGGATCGCCGACCTGGTCGGCTACTCGCTCGGCGCGCTCGGCCTGGTCACCGCCCTCACCACCGCGTACCTGGCGCTGCGCCCGGAGAAGCCCGAGCCCGAGCTCACCCCCGAGGACGAGCTGCGGGTCCGCGAGCTGCTGGCCCGGCACGGCCGGCGCGACTCGCTCGGCTACTTCGCGCTGCGCCGCGACAAGAGCGTGCTGTTCTCGCCGACCGGCAAGGCCGCGATCTCCTACCGGGTGGTCTCCGGCGTGATGCTGGCCTCCGGCGACCCGGTCGGCGACGTCGAGGCGTGGCCCGGCGCGATCAAGGTCTTCATGACGACCGCCCGCGAGCACGCCTGGGTGCCCGCCGTGATGGGCTGCTCCGAGGTCGGCGGCGAGGTGTGGACCCGGGAGGCCGGGCTGGACGCGCTCGAACTCGGCGACGAGGCGATCGTCGACACCGCCTCCTTCTCGCTCTCCGGCCGCGCGATGCGCAACGTCCGCCAGATGGTCAAGCGGATCGAGCGCAACGGCTACTCCTGCAAGGTCCGCCGGGTCGGCGACCTCACCCTCGACGAGAAGCGGCGGATCGGCGACGCGGCGGCCCGCTGGCGCGGCACCGACACCGAGCGCGGCTTCTCCATGGCGCTCGGCCGGTTCGGCGACGCCGGGGACGACGACTGCGTGGTCGTCACCGCGCACAAGGCCCCGAGGAGGGGGAGGCGGGCGCCGACGCCGCCGACGACCTGAAGGCGGTGCTGCACTTCGTCCCGTGGGGCGAGGACGGCATCTCGCTGGAGCTGATGCGCCGCGACCGGGAGGCCGACCCCGGCCTCAACGAGCTGCTGATCGTCGCCGCCCTCCAGGAGGTCGGGGCGATGGGCGTGCGGCGGGTCTCGCTGAACTTCGCGATGTTCCGCTCGGCGCTCGCCCGCGGCGAGCGGATCGGGGCGGGCCCGGTGCTGCGGGCCTGGCGCGGGCTGCTGGTGTTCCTCTCGCGCTGGTTCCAGATCGAGTCGCTGTACAAGTTCAACGCGAAGTTCCAGCCGAGCTGGGAGCCGCGCTTCCTGGTCTACCCGCACACCCGGGACCTGCCGCGGATCGGCTTCGCCGCGATGCAGGCGGAGGCGTTCATCACCCTCGGCATGCCGCGCTTCGGCCGCAAGCGGCAGCGCCAGAGCCTGACGGCGGAGCCCGTGGCGCAGTTGGGCAGGGCCGCGTAGGCGCGCGGCGGGGTCGCGGGGCGGGCGGGGGGTCGCCGTCCCCCCGCGACCCCGCGGCGGGTGCCGGGCCGGTCGCGCGGTTCCCCGCGCCCCGGTCGGCCACGTCCGGGGGAGTGGTTCCACCCGGTGCGTCGATAATGGGACGCATGAGCGAGAACGTCCCCGGTCTGCCCGTCCTTGAGCGCTGCGCGGTGATGGGGGTGGTCAACGTCACGCCGGACTCGTTCTCGGACGGGGGGCTGTGGCTGGACCCGGCGCGGGCGGTGGCGCACGGGCTGGACCTGGTGGCGCGCGGGGCGGACCTGGTGGACGTGGGCGGGGAGTCGACCCGGCCGGGCGCGGTGCGGGTGACCGAGGCGGAGGAGCTGCGCCGGGTGGTGCCGGTGGTCGCCGAGCTGGCCCGGGCCGGGGCGGTGGTCTCGGTGGACACCATGCGGGCGGGCGTCGCCGCGGCGGCCCTCGCGGCGGGCGCCCGGCTGGTCAACGACGTGTCCGGCGGGCTCGCCGACCCGGAGATGGCCGGGGTGGTGGCCGGCACCGGCGCGCCGTTCGTGGTGATGCACTGGCGCGGCCAGTCCGCGGACATGGACTCCCGCGCGGTGTACGGCGACGTGGTCGCGGACGTGGTGCGCGAGCTGACCGTCCGGGTGGAGGAACTGCTGGCCGCGGGGGTGAAGGAGGAGCAGCTGATCCTCGACCCGGGCCTGGGGTTCGCCAAGACCGGCGCCCACAACTGGGCCCTGCTGGGCCGGCTGGACGCGCTGACGGCGCTGGGACGGCCGGTGCTGGTGGCGGCTTCGCGCAAGCGCTTCCTGGGTACGCTGCTGGCCAACCCGGAAACCGGGGAGCTGCGCCCGGCGCGGCAGCGGGACGACGCCACGGCGGCGGTCTCGGTGCTGGCGGCGAGGGCGGGCGCCTGGGCGGTGCGGGTGCATGACGTGTCCGGCACGGCTGACGCCGTACGAGTCGTCGCGGCCTGGGAGCAGGCGGCGCAGAGGGGGTAGACGTGGCGGATGCAGTGAGTGGCGGCAACGACCGGGCGGCGGCGCCGGAGGCGGACGGGGAAGCGGTCCTGGCGGTCAACCAGGCGCTGTACGAGGCGCTGGAGAACGGCGACCTGGAGGCCGTCGAGACGATCTGGCTGGGGCCGGACGAGGCGGACGACAAGAGCGGGGTGTTCTGCGTCCACCCGGGGTGGCCGGCGCTGATCGGCCGGGCCCAGGTGACCCGCTCGTACATGCTGATCATGGCGAACACCGAGTACATCCAGTTCTTCCTGACCGACGTCGAGGTGGACGTGCAGGGCGACGTGGCCCTGGTGACCTGCACGGAGAACATCCTGTCCGGCGGCGAGCCGGAGGAGGAGGGCGAGCTGGGGCCGCTGGTGGGCGGCAAGGTGGTGTCGACGAACCTGTTCCGGCGGACGCCGGCGGGCTGGAAGCTGTGGTCGCACCACGGGTCGCCGGTGCTCACCAGCGGGGACGACGAGGACGACGAGGACGAGTAGCGCGGCGGCGTCAAGGGCCGCGGCGGCCGGTCCGATCGGGTGGGCGGACGGGGAGGCGGTCCCGGGCGGTCGGTGCTCGAAGGTAGATTCGAGGGGCGGCGGGCGACGGTGCCCGCCGTTCCCCGCCCCGGCGGGGCCGTCAGCTGGGAGCAGTGATTCTTTTGCTGGACCGCGTCACCCTGCGCGGGCTCCGTGCCCGGGGCCACCACGGCGTCTTCGAACGGGAGCGGGTCGAGGGGCAGACCTTCGTGGTCGACCTGACGCTGTTCCTCGACACCCGGCCGGCCGCCGCGGGCGACGACCTGACCCGCACCGCCCACTACGGCGTGATCGCGGAGGAGGTCACCGCGGTGATCGCGGGCGACCCGGTCGACCTGATCGAGACGCTGGCCCAGCGGATCGCCGACCAGTGCCTGCGCCACGAGGTGGTCGAGGAGGTCGAGGTCACCGTGCACAAGCCGGACGCCCCGATCACCGTCCCGTTCGACGACGTCACCATCACGATCCGCCGGGGCCGCGCCTGACCGCGCCCGGTGGAGCCCGAGCAGAGGGAACTCCATTGGCCACGACCGACCCGACCGCCACGCCGACCACGTTCGACCTGCAGGGCAGGGTGGACCGCGTGGAGTCCACCCTGCACGACTCCCGCACCGCCGCCGTCGCCCTCGGCAGCAACCTGGGCAACCGCCTGGAGACCCTCCAGGGCGCCGTCGACGCGCTGGCGGACACCCCGGGGGTGCGGGTGACCGCACTGTCCGCGGTGTACGAGACGGAGGCCGTCGGCGGCCCCGAGGACCAGCCGAGCTACTTCAACGCCGTCGCCGTGCTGCGCACCTCGCTGCCCCCGCGGGACCTGCTGGAGCGGGCCAACGCGGTGGAGGACGCGTTCGGCCGGGTCCGCACCGTCCGCTGGGGCCCGCGCACCCTGGACGTCGACGTGCTCGCCTACGAGGGCGTCACCAGCGACGACCCGCACCTGACGCTGCCCCACCCGCGGGCGCACGAGCGGGCGTTCGTGCTGGCGCCCTGGCAGGACGCCGACCCGGCGGCCGAGGTACCGGGCCGCGGCCCGGTCGCCGAGCTGCTGGCGGGCCTGGGCGGGGCCAGGGCGCAGGGCGTGCGGCTCCGCGCCGACCTGCAGCTGCGGCTGCCCGAGTAGCCCGCTCGGCGCCCGGGAACTTCCGGGCGCACGCGGGCGTAGCTCCCTGCGGGTGCGGCCGGGCCGGTACGGTGGCCTGGTCGTGCCCCCGCCGTCGTCCCACTGGAAGGAAGCCCGTCCGCGTGAAGCCGCTCCGTCTCCGTCTGCTGCTCGGCATCACCGCGATCACCGGGCTGCTGTCCTGGGGAGGCGCCCGGCTGTGGGACTCGCTGGACACGCTGCCCGGGGTGCCCGCCTACGCGCCGTACGTGCTGGCGGCGGTCGCCGTGGTGCTGCTGGCCGCGGCGCTCTCGCTGCGCTCGCGGCTCAAGGCGGTGCGCGAGCGGCAGCCCGGCGCCAAGGGCGTCGACCCGCTGCACGCGGCCCGGGCGCTGGTGCTGGGACAGGCCAGCGCGCTGGTGTCGGCGGTGGTGACCGGGATCTACGCGGGCGTCGGGGTGTTCCTGCTCGGCTCGCTGGACGTCGCGGCCCGCCGGACGCAGGCGGCCACCGCGCTGTTCGCGGTGCTCGCCGGGGCGGCGGTGATCGCGGTGGCGCTGTGGCTGCAGCACATCTGCAAGCTGCCCGACGACCACGACGACCCCGAGCACCCGCGCGGGACGGCCGCCTCTCCGCGCTGACGGGCCGTCACCGGGCCGTCGCCGTCCGTGCTTCTCGCGGACTGTCAAGGCCCGAATGGGGGGCGAGGCTGACAGCGCCGTGATGCGCACGCTAGTTTCTAGCCATGTCTCGCGGACGCCACCGTCATTCCTCCGTCCTCGGCCGGCTGCTGCCGCCGGTCGCCTCCGGTGTGCTCGTGGTCGCGGCGCTGGCCGCGCTGGTGGCCAGTCCGGACCAGGTGGTGGCCCGCTCGGTGGGCGTCGCCGCGGTCGTCGCGGTGGTCGGCCTGGCCCTGGTGCTGCGCCAGCGCGACCGGGCCGCCCGGACCTCCGCCCAGCTGGCCGTGGTGCGCCGGATGCGGGCCGAGGAGCGCTACGAGGAGCAGATCGCCGAGGCCGAGTACGCGGCCGAGGTCGCCGAGGAGCGCGCCACCCGGTTCGGGCGGCGGCTGACCGCGGAGAAGTCCCGGCTGGCCAAGGCCGAGACCGAGATCGCCCGGCTGCTGCGCGAGCGCGCCGTGATGGTCGCCGAGCAGGCCCTGAAGGAGGCCGAGGCGGCCCGCGAGGCCGTGGAGGCCGCCCGCCCCAAGCACCCCGTCACGCCCGCCTCCTACGTCCGCGCGCAGGCCGCGCTGCGGCACCTGGAGCGGCAGGCGGCGGTCGCCGAGGCGCGCCGCGCGGTGGACGAGCGGGCCCAGGTCGAGCTGCGCCCGAAGGTGCCGGAGCCGGTGCCGACGGCCACGGCCGCCGCGCTGCGCCCGGTCGGCCCGGCGCTGCCCGGGCCGGAGCAGCGCCCGGTCGTTCCCGCGCCGCAGCGCCCGCGGGCCACGGCGTTCAGCTTCTTCGGCCGCCCCGGCGCGGCCCGGGCCGCGCTGCGCTCCGGCGCCGCGGCCCCCGCGGTCGGCGACCTGGCGGACGTGGTGGGCGACGAGGCGCTGGCCGACAGCGAGCGCTACGCGGTGACGGCCGGCACCCCGGTGGACGCCGCGCAGCCGCCGCACCAGGCGGTGGAGCAGCCGCCGAGCCACCAGCACGCCGAGTCGGACACCGAGTCCGAGGTGGTCGACCTCACCGCGCACGACGAGACCGAGCTGCTGGAGCTGCCGGAGCTGCGGGCCGGCCGCTCCTGACCGGACCCGGTGCGCGAACGGCCCCCGGAGTCCTCCGGGGGCCGTTCGCGCGGTGGTGCCGGGTCAGACGTTGACGCCGAAGTCCTGGGCGATGCCGACCAGGCCGGAGGCGTAGCCCTGGCCGATGGCGCGGAACTTCCACTCGGCACCGTTGCGGTACAGCTCGCCGAAGATCATCGCGGTCTCGGTGGCGGCGTCCTCGGAGAGGTCGTAGCGGGCGATCTCGGCGCCGCCGGCCTGGTTGAGCACCCGAATGTAGGCGTTGCGGACCTGGCCGAAGCTCTGGCCGCGGTTGATGCCGTCGTAGATGGTCACCGGGAAGACGATCTTGGTGACGTCGGCGGGCAGCGCGGCCAGGTTGATGTTGATCGACTCGTCGTCGCCCGCGCCCTCGCCGGTGCGGTTGTCGCCGGTGTGCACGACGCTGCTGTCCGGGGTGCTGGTGTTGTTGAAGAACACGAAGTGCCGGTCCGAGTAGACCTTGCCTTCGCCGTTCAGGACGATCGCGCTGGCGTCCAGGTCGAACTCGGCGCCGGTGGTGGTGCGCACGTCCCAGCCGAGGCCGACGGTGACCGCGGTCAGGCCGGGGGCCTCCTTGGTCAGCGAGACGTTGCCACCCTTGGAGAGGCTCACGGGCATGGTCTGTGGTGTCCCTTCGGTCGGTTTTGCCCAGAGAACGCCGGACGGGCCGCGATTGGTTCCACCGGTTGGTGGACGGACGGTTCTCCCCCGGGCGGCGCTCGGGCCGTGATCAGATTCTCGGGTAACGGCCCTGCACGGTCCAGACGTTCGGGTTGTCGGCGAGCCCCTCGTGCAGCTCGGTCAGGTCGGCCAGCACGTCCTGCAGGAAGTCCCTGGCCTCGCGGCGCAGTTCGGCGTGCCGGACCACCAGCGGTTCGTCTTCCGGGCGCCAGGTCGCGGTGATCTCCACCCAGCCGAACCGGCGGGCGAAGCGCAGCAGTTCGGTGTTCTGGGTGAAGTCCAGGTCCTCGGTGCGCACCCGGGCCTCCCGGCTGCCCCGCGGGTCCTGGTCGAGCCGCTCGGCGATGTCGCACACCGCCCAGGCGAAGTCCAGCACCGGCACCCAGCCCCAGCGGGTCTCCAGCCCGGCGCCCTCGTCCGTCTCCAGGTACACGTCGCCCGCGAACAGGTCGTGCCGCAGCGAGCGGACCGACGCGGTGCGGTAGTCGGTCTGCGGGGGGTCGGGGAGGCGGGTGGACAGCGAGTAGCCGAGCTCGATCACGCCCGCCATTGTGCCCGCTTAACCAGGTGACGGGGGCCGGGGGCGGGCGGGATGATGGGCGCATGACTGAGCCCGTGCGCGTACGGGGCTCGGTGGTCGTCCCCGACGCCGAGCTCGTCTGGCGCTTCTCGCGGTCCTCCGGCCCCGGCGGACAGCACGTGAACACCTCCGACTCCCGGGTCGAGCTGCGCTGGGACCTCGCCTCCTCCGACGCGCTGCCGGCGGTGTGGAAGGAGCGCGCCCTGGAGCGGCTGGCCTCCCGGCTGGTGGACGGGGTGCTGGTGGTCCGGGCCTCCGAGCACCGCTCGCAGTGGCGCAACCGGGAGGTGGCCGCGGCCCGGCTGGCCGCGCTGCTGGGGGAGGCCACCGCGCCGCCGCCGAAGGCCCGGCGGGCCACCAAGCCCAGCCGGGGCATGGTCGAGCGGCGGCTGGAGACCAAGCGGCACCGCTCGGGGCTCAAGCAGGGCCGGGGCCGCATCCGCCCGGAGTGACGGGCCGTCAGCCCAGCTGCCGGTAGCCGCCGCGCAGGTACAGCAGCGGCCGTCCGGCCGGGGCCGGCACCTCGGCGGCCAGGACGCGGCCGAGCACCAGGGTGTGGTCGCCGGCCGCGATCCGCTGCTCGGTGCGGCACTCCACGGTGGCCAGCGCTCCGTCGATCAGCGGGGCGCCCGCGTGCGGGCCGCGGTGCCAGGCGGCGTCGCCGAACAGCAGCCGGTCGCTGAGCCGCCCCTTCATGGCGAACCGGGAGGCGAGCGCGCGGTGCTCCTCGCCGAGCAGCGACACCGCCCAGGTCTCGGCCCGGGCCAGCAGCTCGTCCATCCGGGAGTCGGTGCGGAGCGAGACCAGCACCAGCGGCGGCTCCAGCGACACCGACAGGAACGAGGTCGCGGTCATCCCCGCGTCCTCGTCGTCCTCGGGGTCGTGCACGGTCAGCAGCGAGACGCCCGCGGCGAGTTGGCCGAGGGCGGCCCGGAACTCCTCGGGGGTGGCGCCGGCCGCCGCGGGGGCGGGGGCGGCGGGGGCGGCGGGGGACTGCGGAGAGCTGTACACGTACCGCACGGTAGTCGCCGGTCGGGCGTGCCGGTATCGGGCCGTGGTCGTAGGTCCGCTCGGCCTTTGGTCGCCAACTCCTTGATCATTGTGTGATTTGAGTCACAGTCACCGGCTATTGCTGACCGAGCGTGCCTATCGCAGTGCTCGCTGTGATTCAGTTCTTCTGGCAATCGGACGACAACCTTTCAAGAACCATCCGAAGCAGCCGGGGAGCCCCCGCATGGAAGCCGAGTCGGAGCCCTACGTCCGCCTCGCGACCCTCCGCACCTTGCACCGGGTCGTGGCGGACCTCAACGCTGCCCGGAGCCTGGCGGGAACCCTGCAGGCGGTCGTCGAGGGCGCGGTCCACGGGCTCGGGTTCGACGCCGCCGCGGTCAGCCTGGTGCGCCCCGACGGCGACCTCGTGGTCGCCGCCGTCTGGGAGATCGAGGAGAACGCCTTCGGCGGCCCCACCGTCCTGCTCGGCCAGGTCGGCTCCCGCGAGTCCTGGGAGCGGATGCTCCAGGTCGCCGACCACTGGGGCACCCTGCGCTTCCTGCCGCACGACCGCGGCTGGGCGATCGCCACCGACGTCCCCACCTGGACCGGCGACGGCCCGATGCCCGTCTACGGCAACGACTGGCACCCCGCCGACGTGCTGCTCGCCCCGATGTACAGCGCCGGCGGCGACCTGCTCGGCATCCTCTCGGTGGACCGCCCGCGCAGCGGCAAGCGCCCCGGCGCCTGGACCCGCGAGGCGCTGGAGATGTTCTCCCTGCAGGCCTCCATAGCCATCGGCAACGCCCGGCTGCGGGCCGAGATGCAGCGCGCCCTGGCCCGGCTGGAGAAGGAGCAGCAGGCCCTGCGGGCCAGCGAGGAGTCCTTCCGGCAGGCCTTCGAGTACGCCCCCAGCGGGATGGCCATCACCGAGCTGCACGGCGACGCGATGGGCCAGCTCAGCCGGGTCAACGACGCCCTGTGCCGGCTGCTCGGCCGCCCCCGCGCCGCGCTGCGCCAGCAGCGCTTCGTCGACCTGGTCCACCCCGACGACCTCGACCTGCTGCTGCGCACCAGCGCCGAGGGCGGCCGTGCCGAGCTGCGGCTGGCCCGCCGGGACGGCGGCTACCAGTGGGTCTGCCTGCGCAACTCGGTGGTCGCCGACGCCGCCGAGGGCCCCAGCTTCCTGCTGACCCACGTCGAGGACATCGAGGACCGCAAGCGCCACGAGCTCCAGCTCGCCCACCGGGCCAGCCACGACGCACTCACCGGCCTGCCGAACGGCGCCGAGCTGCGGGCCCGGCTGGCCCGCCGGCTCTGTCCGGTCGCCCCGCCCCCGGCGATACCCGGCCAGGCGCCGCCCCCCGACGCCCCCCACCAGCCCTCCCACGCCGCCGCGGACGGCCGCCCGGCCCCCGGGGCGGCCGACGCCCTCGCGCACGGCTACGCGGCCCCCGACGGGCCCCTGGAGCGCGACCTGGCCGCCTTCCCCGACGACCGGCCGCCGTACCCCGGCGCCCCCGCCCACCACGTGCACGCGGTGGTCCCCGCCGAGCAGCCCGCCGGCGACCTGTGGCACGGCCACCGCCGCGGCGCCCCCGCCGGCGAGCGCGGCCTGGCCGTCCTCTACTGCGACCTCGACGGGTTCAAGCTGGTCAACGACCGGCACGGGCACAACACCGGCGACGCCGTCCTGATCGAGATCGCCCGCCGCCTCCAGCAGGTCGTCCGGGAGGGCGACACGGTGGCCCGGATGAGCGGCGACGAGTTCGTCGTCCTGGCCGACAACATCGGCCGCGAGGAGGCCAAGGAGCTGGCCGGGCGGCTGCGCGGGGCGATCCTGCCGCCGATGCGGATCGACAACCGGGCGGTGCGGGTCGGCGTCAGCCTGGGCATCGGCTGGGCCGGCTGCGGCATGAGCATCGACGAGGTGCTGCACTCGGCGGACGAGCGGATGTACGACGAGAAGCGCACCCGCGGCGGCGCCGCCCGCGGCTCGCGCGGCGAGCGCTCGCACCGTCGGGCGGGTTGAACCGCTTGGCCCCCGCTCAGCCGGGCCAGGTAGGGTGCCCTGGGTACAGAGACCATCCAGCTCCAGGGGAGTCGACCGTGACCACGCCCGGTGACAACGGCGCACCGCCCGAAGACGCGGTTCAGGACGACCCCTTCGCGTACCTCTACCGCCCGGCGGAGGGCGAGCAGCCCGTCGCGGAGCGGCCCCGCAGCGGCTACAGCCGCCCGATGGAGGTCGGCCGCGCCAGCTACGGCGAGCGCCCCGTCCACCCGCAGGCCGGCCCCGCCGGGTACGGCCGGGCCCCCGGGCAGCCCGCCGACCGGTTCGCCGGGTCGGAGCCCACCTCCGCGCTGCCCCAGCAGTCCCGCTACGCCGAGCGCTCCCGGCCCCGGCCCGGCGAGGAGAAGCCCGCGGGCCGCGGCAAGGCCGCGATCATCGGCGCCGTCGCGGTGGTCGCCGCGGTCGCCATCGGTGCGGGCGTCGCGCTCTCCACCGGCGACCCGGACGGCAAGCCGAAGGCCGGTGCCGCCGCCCAGTCCGCGCCCGCCGCCCCGTCCGGCGGTGCCACCGGTGGTGCCGCGGGCAGCGCCGGCCCCTCGGCCGACTCCTCGCCCAGCACCACCGCGCTCTCCGGCGGGACGGACGTCGCCGACGCCGCCGGCATGAAGCTCGGCGGCGGCAGCACGGTCGCCGGGCAGGTCGCGGGCGCGAAGGCGGCCGGCGGCAAGTACGTCGACGGTCTCGGCACGGTGGGCGCCTCGGTCTCCTGGGACGTGAACGTGCCCGCCGCCGGCACCTTCCAGATCTGGCTGCGCTTCAACAACAGCGGCCCGAACGCCACCGCCACCGTCGCGGTGGACGGCAAGCCGACCTACACCCCGATAAAGCTCAACAACTACAGCCCCGGCCTGCCGCCGGAGAGCTCCTGGTACTCCTCCTGGGTCAGCGGCACCGTGGCCCAGCCCGGCCCGCACACCATCTCGGTGACCTGCCAGGCCGACAACCAGTGCGGCTTCCTGCTCGACCAGATCGCGGTCACCCCGAACGGCACCTCGAAGGTCCAGGGCTGGTAGCCCGTCCCGGCCGGGCGCGGTGCGTCCGGCCGGAACGGCGCGCGGGTCAGCGGCCGGCGACCACCCGGGCCAGCTGTTCGACGGTCCGGGTCATCGCGTCGCGGGCGGCGGCCAGGCCGGGCCGGGGGTCGGTGGCCCGGGGGTGGGCGGCCAGGTGGGCGCGGACGGCCGGGGTGTAGGCGAGGTTGAGCGCCGTCCCGATGTTGACCTTCACCATGCCGGCGGCGACCGCCTCGGCCAGGGCGTCGTCGGGCACCCCGGAACTGCCGTGCAGCACCAGCGGGACGGGGACGGCGGCGGCCAGGGCGCGGATCAGCGCGTGGTCCAGGGCGGCGGTCCGGGAGGTCATCGCGTGCGAGGAGCCGACCGCGACGGCCAGCGCGTCGACGCCGGTCTCGGCCACGTAGCGGGCGGCCTCGTCCGGATCGGTGCGGGCGCCGGGGGCGTGCGCGCCGAGCGGGGGCTCGCCGTCCTTGCCGCCGACCCGGCCGAGTTCGGCCTCCACGTGCAGCCCGTGGCGGTGCGCCCAGGCGGTGGCCTCGGCGGTGGCCTTGACGTTCTCGTCGTGCGGCAGCGCGGAGGCGTCGAACATCGCGGAGGAGAACCCGGCGGCGGGGGCCGCGCGCAGCAGGTCGGCGTCCTCGACGTGGTCGAGGTGGAGCGAGACGGGGACGCGGGCGGCGGCGGCCACCTCGGCGCAGGCGCGGGCGATCGGCAGCAGCCGACCGCCGCGGTGGGCGACGGCGTTCTGGCTGAGCTGGAGGACCACGGGCGTGGCCGCGGCCTCGGCGCCGGCGGCGATGGCCTCGGCGTGCTCCAGGGTGATCACGTTGAAGGCGGGCAGGCCGCGCCGGTCGGCGACGGCGGCGGCGAGCAGGTCGGAGGTGCGGGCGAGCGGCAAGGGGTGCTCCCGGTGGGGTGAGTAGCGAGGCGCAGGTTCCGCTGCTCACCCCCGTGACCGGGAGGACCGGGACCGCCGGAGGGGCGGCGCCGGGTCAGGCCGGATTGCCGGCCCGGGCGAAGCGGTCCGCGCCGACGATCCACTCGCCGCGGCGCATCACCGCGACGAGTTCGTGACTGTCGGAGTCGAGGACGACCAGGTCGGCGTTCTTTCCGGCCTCCAGGGTGCCGATGGTGTCGCCCAGGCCGAGCAGCCGGGCGGGGACGGTGGACAGCGAGGTGACGGCCTGGTTCAGGGACAGGCCGAGGACGGTGACGGCGCGCCGGAAGGCGACGTCCAGGGTGAGGGTGGAGCCAGCGATGGAGCCGCCCTCGACCAGCCGGGCCACGCCGTCCTCGACCCGGACCTGGAGCGGGCCGAGCGGGTACAGGCCGTCGCCCATGCCGGCCGCGCCCATCGCGTCGGTGATCAGCGCGACGCGGTCGGCGCCGGCCGTGCCGTAGGCCAGCTCGACCACCGAGGGGTGCAGGTGGACGCCGTCGTTGACCAGCTCGACGGTGACCCGCTCGTCCTCCAGCAGGGCGACGATCGGGCCGGGGGCGCGGTGCTGGATGCCCGGCATCGCGTTGAACAGGTGGGTGGCGACGGTGGCGCCGGCGTCGATCGCCCGCAGGGTGACCTCGTAGTCGGAGTCGGTGTGGCCGACGGCGGCGATGATGCCGAGGTCGGACAGCATCCGCACCGACTCCAGGCCGCCGGGCAGCTCCGGGGCCAGGGTGAACATCTTCGTGTGGCCGCGGCCCGCGTCGGCGAGCTTGCGCACCAGCGCCGGGTCCGGGTCGCGCAGCAGGTCGGGGCGGTGGGCGCCGCACCGGTTGTGCGAGATGAACGGACCCTCGAAGTGGATGCCGGCCAGGACGCCGTCCTCGACGAGTTCGGAGAGCACCGCCGCCTGGCGGCAGACCTCGTCGATCTCGCCGGTGACGGTGGAGGCCATCGTCGTGGTGGTGCCGTGCTCCAGGTGCGTGCGGGCGGCGGTGAGCGCCTCCTCGGCGATCCCGGAGGCGTACGAGGCGCCGCCGCCGCCGTGCACGTGCAGGTCGACGAAGCCGGGGACGACGGTGTACCCGGTGAGGTCGAGGTCGTCCGGTTCCGCCTCGCCGCCGAGGCCCGCGATGCGGGTGCCCTCGACGGAGAGCCGGCCGGCGTCGAGCACGCCGCCGGGCAGGACCAGTCGGGCTCCGGCCAGTGCAGTACGGTCCGCGGTCACGCGGTCACCTCCATGGAGAGCAGATCCCAGGCGAGCAAGCCGGCGCCCAGGGACGCGGCGGTGTCTTTGAGCATGGCCGGAACGACCTTCGGGGGCATCTGGAAGGTCAGGCGCTCGGTCACCGCGGCGCGCAGCGGCGTGAAGAGCGTGTCGCCCGCCTCGGCCAGCCCGCCGCCGACGATCACCGTGGACGGGTCGAGCAGGCTCTGGGCCAGCACGATGCCGTCGGCGAGCGCGTCCACCGCCTCCTGCCAGACCTCGGCCGCCCGCGGGTCGCCGGCGTCGACGGCGCTCGCGCAGGCGGCGGCGTCGGCCTCCGGGTCGCCGCTGGCGGCGGCCCAGGCCCGGGAGACCGCGGAGGCCGAGGCCAGGGTCTCCAGGCAGCCGCGGGCGCCGCAGCCGCACTGCGGGCCGCCGGGGCGGACCACCACGTGGCCGATCTCGCCGCCGTAGCCGTGGGCGCCGGCCTCGATGGTGCCGTGGATGCCGATCGCCCCGGCGATGCCGGTGCCCAGCGCGATGAACAGGAAGCGGTCGACCCCCCGCCCGGCGCCGATCCGGCCCTCGGCCAGCCCGCCGGAGCGGACGTCGTGGCCGAGGGCGACCGGGATGCCGCCGAGGCGCTCGCCGAGCAGCTTGCGCATCGGCAGGTCCCGCCAGCCGAGGTTGGCGGAGAAGACCGCGATCCCGTTCCTCTCGTCGATCGTCCCCGGCACGGCGACGCCCGCCGCGAGGGGGGCGGCACCGAACCGGGTGCGGCCCTCCCGCGCCAGGTCGGCGGCGAAGTCGAGGATGGTGGCGACGACGGCGTCGGGGCCGTGCTCCCGCCCGGTCGGTCGGCGTGCTTCGAACAGCACGGAGCCGTCCTGGGCGACCAGCGCGGCCTTCATGCCGGTGCCGCCTACATCGAGTGCGATGACGTGCTTCACGGGGGACAGTTTCCCTTGGCCGGGTCTAAGAGGTCTAGTCCAGTTGCTCGATTGCTCTGGTCCTGAGAGGTGAGGTTTATCGCTCTTTGCCGTCTCCTGGGGGGTTTGCGTGTCGGGGTCGTGACCCGCGGTGCGGTCGGCGGGGGCCCGGCCGGGGCCCGGTCGGGGTCGGGCCGGGGGTCAGCCGAGCACGATCGAGCGGGTCAGGTTGCGCGGCTCGTCCGGGTTCAGGCCGCGGTGCTCGGCCAGCGCGACGGCCAGCCGGTGCACCCGGACCAGGTCGGCCAGCGGGTCCAGGCCGTCCGCTCCGGAGTCGGCCACCAGCCGGCCGCCGACCGCGCCGACCTCGTCCGCCAGGCCCGCCGGCAGCGGGCCGAACATCCAGGCGGCCCGGCCCGGGGCGGTGATCGAGATCGGACCGTGCCGGTACTCCATGGCCGGGTACGCCTCGGTCCAGGCGAGCGCGGCCTCGCGCATCTTCAGCCCGGCCTCCTGGGCCAGGCCGTTGGTCCAGCCCGCGCCGAGGAAGGAGACCTGCTCCAGTTCCACCAGCTCCCGCGGCACCTGCCAGGCCACCGCCCGCTCGGCGTCCGCGGCGGCCCGGTCGACGGGGGCGACCCCGGCCGGGAGGGCGTCCTCGCACTCCAGGTGGGCCCGGAGCAGGGCCAGCACGGTGGTGGCGAAGCGGGTCTGCACCACCGAGCGCTCGTCGGCGAAGCCCAGGTCGACCAGGTGGTCGGCGGTCGCCGCCACCGGCTGGTCCACGCAGGCGGTGATCGCGGTGCTCGGCAGGCCGGTGGCGGCCAGCAGCCGCAGCACCTCGGTGGTGGTGCCGGAGCGGGTGATCGCCAGCACCCGGTCGTAGCGGCGCCGGTGCGGGAACTCGGAGGCGGCGAAGGCGTCGGTCTCGCCGTGGCCGCCGGCCTCGCGCAGGGCGGCGTACGCCTGGGCCATGAACCAGGAGGTGCCGCAGCCCACCACGGCCACCCGCTCGCCGCGCCGCGGCAGGCCGGCCGGGCCGCTCGCCGCCAGCGCCGCGGCGGTGCGCCAGTTCTCGGGCTGGGTGGCGATCTCTTCGTCGGTCAGGGACAGGTACTGCGACATGGGTGCGGACTCCTTCGGCGGCCGACTGGACTGCGCATTGAGTGCGCAAAGCTGATTGATTTATAGCTGTTTCGAGCATGATTTTACAATGAGTGGGAGAGGGGTGAGGTGTGCAAAGCTTTCCCGACCGTGCGCGGAGCGCGCGGGCGAGTGCGGGAGGAGCGGACGGTGTCGAGGTACGAACGGTGGAACGCGCTACTGGAGTTGCTGGCCGAGCACGGCAAGCTGGAGGTCGAGGAGGCGGCCGACGCGCTGGACGTCTCGGCCGCGACCATCCGCCGCGACCTCGACCAGCTGGCCCGCCAGCAGATGCTCACCCGCACCCGCGGCGGCGCGGTGGCGCACAGCGTCTCCTACGACCTGCCGCTGCGCTACAAGACCGCCCGCAACGCCGACGCCAAGCAGCGGATCGGCTCCCTGGTGGCCGGCCTGATCGCCCCCGGCGAGGTGGTCGGCCTCAACGGCGGCACCACCACCACCGAGGTGGCCCGGGCGCTGGCCGTCCGGCCCGACCTGGCCGAGCACCCCGAGGGCGGCCAGAGCCTCACCGTGGTCACCAACGCGCTCAACATCGCCAACGAGCTGACGGTCCGTCCGCAGGTGAAGATCGTGGTCACCGGCGGCGTCGCCCGTCCCCAGTCGTACGAGCTGATCGGCCCGCTGGCGGCCCAGGTGCTCGGCGAACTCGCCCTGGACACCGCGGTGCTGGGCGTGGACGGGCTCGACACCGAGCACGGCGCGACCGCCCACCACGAGGGCGAGGCGGCGGTCAACCGGCTGCTCGCCGAGCGGGCCCGGCGGGTGGTGGTGGCCGCCGACTCCTCCAAGCTGGGCCACCGCGCCTTCGCCCGGATCTGCGGCCTGGAGGCGGTCGACACCCTGGTCACCGACGGCCAGGTGCCGCAGGAGCTGGCGGACGCCTTCGCCGACGCCGGGATCGCCGTCCTGACGGCCTGAACGCCCGGACGGCCCGCGCGCGTCGACGGCCCGACCGTCCGGATACCGGACGGTGGTGGCACCGGCGTTGCGCGGGGCGCAACGGGATCTGACACTTCGATAACTTCCGTCCCTACAGGTCTGGACCACTGCGCGCGGTAGCTGCCAGGGTCGCCGCTGTCACCCTCCTGAAGGCGGTACCCCCGTGAAGCGATCAGCGCTGCTCCCCCTGCCCCTCGTCGGATGCCTGCTGCTGGCCGGCTGCGGCGTCCTGTCCGGCGGGGGTGACGTGACGCTCGACCTGGTCGCGGCCGACTACGGCACCGACGCCTCCAACAGCAGCAGCGTCTACTGGAACAAGGTGGCCCGGGACTTCGAGGCCGCCAACTCCGGCGTCAAGGTGCACGTCGACGTGGTCTCCTGGGACGACATCGACAAGCACGTCGCCGACCTGATCGCCAAGGGGAGGACCCCCGACATCGTGCAGACCGGCGGCTTCGCCGACCAGGTCGCCGCCGACCGGCTCTACCCCGTCGGCGACGTGCTCTCCATGGAGGCCCAGGCCAACCTGCTGAGCTCGTTCAGCAAGGCCGGCCAGGTGCTCGGCAGCCAGTACGGCATCCCGTTCATCTCCTCCAGCCGGGTGTTCGTCTACAACAAGACCATCTTCGAGAAGGCCGGCATCACCGCCCCGCCCGTCACCTGGGACGACCTGCGCAAGGACGCCGACCTGATCAAGAGCAAGGTCCCGGGCGTCACCCCCTACGCGCTGCCGCTCGGACCCGAGGAGGCCCAGGCCGAGTCGATGATCTGGACGATGAGCGGCGGCGGCGAACTCTCCGACAGCGTCGGCAACTACACCATCGACAGCCAGCAGAACCGCGACACCTTCAAGTGGCTGCGCACCAACCTGGTCGACAAGGGCCTGACCTACGACGACCCCGGCCAGGTCAACCGGAAGGACGCCTTCGCCGCCTTCGCCAAGGGCCAGGTCGCCATGCTCAACGGCCACCCCGGGCTGATCAAGGCCGCGACCGACGCCGGCGTCCAGTACGGCACCTCCGCGGTCCCGCGCCGGAGCAAGGAGGTCAAGGAGGTCGCCTTCGGCGTGGCCGACTGGCTGATGGCCTTCAAGGCCAACGGGCACCGGGCGGAGATCAAGAAGTTCCTCAACTTCACCCTCTCCAAGCAGAACACCCTGGCCTTCGACGAGGAGTACAACCTGCTCCCGGTCACCCAGGACACCCTCGACGACATGTCCGCCAACCCCGCCCACCAGGACCTCGCGCAGTTCCTGCAGAACCTGCCCACCGCCAGCTTCTACCCCTACGGCGACCCGTCCTGGGACAAGGTCAGCAGCATGATCAAGCAGCAGATGGGCAAGGCCGTGAAGTCCGGCGGCGAGCAGGTGCTCGGCGAGCTCCAGACCACCGCCGTCGCGGAGGCCGCCAAGGCCCGGCAGGGCTGACGGACGGGGCCGGCGGCGCGCGGGGGCGGGGCCGACGGTTCCGGGGCATAGCCTGGACGCATGGCCGAACTGACCGAACGCGACCGGGCGGTGCTCGCCCTGGAAGCCCGCGGGTGGCGGACCGCCGGCGCCAAGGAGCAGGCGATCCGGCAGGAGCTCGGCATCTCCGCCACCCGCTACTACCAGCTGCTCAACGCCCTGCTCGACCGGACCGAGGCGCTCGCCCACGACCCGGTCCTGGTCAACCGGCTGCGCCGGGTCCGGCAGGAGCGGCGCGACGCCCGGCAGTGAGCCCGCGGGAGGGCTGCCGACCCCCGTCGGCGGGTAGCGTCGGGGCATGGGAATCGCCGAACAGATCACGACCGAGGCAGGGCGGACCGGACTGGCGGGCCTGCTCGCCGACCCGAAGTCCGCCGTGGTGGGGCTCGACTTCGACGGCACGCTCGCCCCGATCGTCGCCGACCCCGAGCGGGCCCGCGCCCATCCGGGCGTCGTGCCCGCCCTCTCCGCGCTCGCCCCGCTGATCGGCGCGGTCGTCGTGGTCACCGGGCGCCCGGCCGCGACCGCCGCCGCCTACGGCGGCTTCGCCGGCGCCCCCGGCCTGGAGCACCTCACCGTCCTCGGCCACTACGGCGCCGAACGCTGGGACGCCCGCACCGACGCCGTCACCGCCGCCCCGCCCCCGCCCGGGGTGGCCGCCGTCCGGGACGAACTCCCCTCGCTGCTGCGGGAGCTGGGCGCGCCCGAGGGCACCTTCGTGGAGGACAAGGAGCGCGCGCTGGCCGTCCACACCCGGCGCGCCCCCGAGCCGGACGCGCTGCTGGAGCGGCTGCGCGGCCCGCTCGGCGAGCTGGCGCGGCGGCACGGGCTGGTCGTCGAGCCCGGCCGGATGGTCGTCGAACTGCGCCCGCCGGGGATCGACAAGGGGGTCGCCCTGCGCGGCTTCCTGGCCGAGCGGGACGCGGGCCCGGTCCTCTTCGCCGGCGACGACCTCGGCGACCTCGCCGCCTACGCGGAGGTCGCCGCCCGCCGCGCGGCCGGCTGGCCCGGCCTGCTGGTGTGCAGCGGTCCCGTCACCGGCGAGCCGCCGGTCGCCGAACTCGCCGAGCGCGCCGACCTGGTGGTGGCGGGGCCGGCCGGGATCGTCGACCTGCTGAACGGGCTCACCGAGCTGCTGCGGTAGCGGGCGCGCGCACCGGCGGGGGCGCGGCGGTCTTTCCCGCGCCCCCGGTTCCGCGTACGCCGTGCGTTCAGGTCGTGCGTTCAGAGTGCCTTGAGCTGGTCCAGGAACCACTGCTGGGGCGGCAGGGCGGTGGCCGCGGCGGCGAGGCGCTTGCTGCGGTCGGCGCGTTCGGCGGCGGGCATCGCGAGCGCCTCGGCGAGGGCGTCGGCGGTGGCGACCACGTCGAACGGGTTGACGGTGATCGCGTCCTCGGCGAGCTCCGCGTGGGCGCCGGCCTCGCGGGACAGCACGAGGGCGCAGCCCCGGTCGGAGACGACCGGGACCTCCTTGGCGACCAGGTTCATGCCGTCGCGGATCGGGTTGACCAGGGCGACGTCGGCGAGCCGGTAGGCGGCCAGCGAGCGCGGGAAGTCGTCGTCGACGTGCAGCAGGACCGGCTGCCAGTCGTCGGTGCCGAACTCGGCGTTGACCTCCTCGGCGACGCGCCGCACGGCGGCGGTGTAGTCGCGGTACTCGGCGAGGTCGGTGCGCGAGGGGTAGGCGAAGGCGACGTGGACGACGTTGCCGAGCCATTCGGGGCGGGTGCGCAGCAGGTGCCGGTAGGCGAGCAGGCCGCGGACGATGTTCTTGCTGAGCTCGGTGCGGTCGACCCGGACGATGGTGCGCCGGTCGCCGACGGCCGCGCGCAGGGCGGTGAGGCGCTCGTCGACGTCGGGCCGGTGGGCGCGTTCGCGCAGGAACTCGCCGTCGGCGCCGAGGCCGTGCACGCCCAGCCGGGTGGTGCGGCCGGCGTGCGTGACGGTGAGTGCCTCGCGGTCGACGCGCGCGCCGAGCAGGGCCTCGCAGCAGTCGGCGAAGGCGAGCGCCCAGCGCCGGGTGAGGAAGGCGGCCCGGTCGGCGCCGAGGATGCCTTCGAGGACGGCGGCGGCGACGTCGTCGGGCAGCAGCCGGTAGTAGTCCGGCGGGGCCCAGGGGGTGTGCGAGAAGTGGCCGATCCGCAGGTCGGGGCGGAGGTCCCGGAGCAGCGCGGGGGCCAGCGAGAGGTGGTAGTCCTGCACCAGGACGGCCGCGCCGGGGGCGGCCTCGGCGGCGAGGGCCTCGGCGAAGGCGGTGTTGTACGCCCGGTAGGCGTCCCACTCGGTGCGGAAGTCGGCGTCGAAGGCGGGCTGCACGGGCGTCTGGTAGAGCAGATGGTGGACGAACCAGAGGGTGGAGTTGGCGACGCCGTTGTAGGCGCGGGCGAAGGTCTCCGGATCGATGTCCAGCATCCGGACGGCCTGTCCGCCGACGTCGTGGCCGGCCCGGTCGAGACGCCCGTCGGGGGCCTGCCGGGCGGCGGTGCGGTCGGCGTCGGAGAGCGCGGCGCAGACCCAGACCGCGTTCGGGTCGTCGATGGCGGAGAGCCCGGAGACCAGACCGCCGCCGCCTCTGCGGAGGGTCAGCGCGCCGTCGTCCTCCGTGCGGAAGGACACCGGGCCGCGGTTGGAGGCCACCAGGATCGGGGCGGCTCCGGACTGCTGGGAGCGTTCGGACACGTGATCGGCCATACAGCCAACCTTGCCGTGCGATCACCGGACCAAACCACTCGGCGCGGCCCGCGGCAGGTGAACAGTGGGGGGCGGGGCCGGCGGACCGCGCCGCCCGGGGCCGGGCGGTCAGCGGTCGCGGTACTCGGGGACGGTGGCCATCGGGGGCCGTTCGGTGGCCGGGACGGGGTGGGTGCGGGGGTGAAGCCGGCCGGGGTGCGGGTGTACTGGGTGAGCAGCGGGCGGACCAGGTCGGGGTCGGCCTTGAGACGGTGGGCGCGGTCCAGCCGCTCCAGGGCGGTGCGGTAGATGGTGGCGGCCATCCGGCCGAGGGCCTGGCCGTCCTGGTGCCGGTGGTGCCGCACGCCCACGTCGACCTGGGCCAGCGCGTCCAGCCCGGCCAGCTCCAGGGCGTCCACCAGCAGGCCGAGCTCGACGCCGTAGCCGGTCGGGAAGGGCAACCGCTCCAGCAGGCCGCGGCGGGCCGCGTACTCGCCGCCGAGCGGCTGGACGAAGCCCGCGAGCTGCGGCCAGTGCAGGCTGAGCAGCGGGCGGGCGACCAGCTCGGTGACCCGGCCGCCGCCGGCCGGGACGACGGCGCCGTCGGCCTCGAACGGCCGGTCGTACATGGCCTTGACCAGGTGCAGGCCGGGGTCGGTGAGCAGCGGGCCGATGATGCCGGAGACGAACGCCGGGTCGAACTCGCGCAGGTCGGCGTCGACGAAGCAGACGATCGCGCCGCTGGTGGCGAGCAGCGAGCGCCACAGCACCTCGCCCTTGCCCGGCTCGGCGGGCAGCCGGGGCAGCAGCGCGTCGCGGTGCACCACCCGGGCGCCGGCCGCGGCCGCGGCGGCGGCGGTGCCGTCCCGCGAGCCGGAGTCGACCACCACCAGCTCGTCCACCAGGGGGACGCGCTCGACCAGCTCGGCCCGGATCGCGGCGACGATCTCGCCGACGGTGGACTCCTCGTCCAGCGCGGGCAGCACCACGCTCACCGTGCCGGCCGCCCCGGCGGCGCGCTTGGCGGCCAGCAGCAGGTCGAGCGGCCGGTCGGCGGCCGTCCACGAACGGCGGCGCAGCCAGTCGGCCACCTCCGGCAGTACCCCGGGCTCGGGCTGCTCCGGCACGTCTCGCTCCCTGTCTCGGTTCGTCTCGGGTGTCGGACGCGGGGGTCGGTCCGAGCGGGCCTTCGGATACAGTCTTCGTATCGCGATCGCGCCTTCGCACCCGGGGGTCGCTCGCAGCGTACGACCACAACTTCACAGAGCTCATCCAGAGGGACTGAGGGAACGGCCCGTTGAAGTCCCGGCAACCCTCCCGCGCGGCCTGCAGGCCCGGCGGGACAGGTGCCAATTCCGTCCCGGACGCGACCGCGATCCGGGGAAGATGAGGAGAAAGGGCCTCGCCACCATGGCTGTTGACACCGCCGCACCCACCACCGTCGACCTCGGTCCGGCGACCGCGCTGTCCTGTCGCGAGTGCGGTGCGCGCTCCCCGCTCGGCCCGGACTTCGCCTGTCCCGAGTGTTTCGGCCCGCTGGAGATCGCCTACGACTACACGGGCTACGACGCCGAGGAGCTGCGCAAGCGGATCGAGGCCGGCCCGGCGTCGATCTGGCGCTACGCCCCGCTGCTGCCCGTCCCGGCCGACGTGGCCGGCAAGCCGAACCTGAACCCGGGCTGGACCCCGCTGGTCAAGGCCGACAACCTGGGCCGCGAGCTGGGCTTCACCGCGCAGCTGCACGTCAAGGACGACTCGGGCAACCCGACCCACTCCTTCAAGGACCGGGTGGTGGCCTGCGCGATCGAGGCCGCCCGGGCCTTC
This sequence comes from Kitasatospora fiedleri, assembly GCF_948472415.1. Lineage (NCBI taxonomy): Bacteria > Bacillati > Actinomycetota > Actinomycetes > Kitasatosporales > Streptomycetaceae > Kitasatospora > Kitasatospora fiedleri. The sequence goes on from NZ_OX419519.1 coordinate 4,357,040, forward strand.
GAGTTCACCACGCTCTCCTGCTCCTCCACCGGCAACCTGGCCGGCGCGGTGGGCGCCGCGGCCGCCCGGGCCGGCTTCAAGTCCTGCGTGTTCATCCCGCACGACCTGGAGCAGGGCAAGGTCGTGATGGCCGGGGTGTACGGCGGCGAGCTGGTCGGCATCGACGGCAACTACGACGACGTGAACCGCTTCTGCTCCGAGCTGATCGGCGACCCGGCCGGCGAGGGCTGGGGCTTCGTCAACGTCAACCTGCGCCCGTACTACGGCGAGGGCTCCAAGACCCTGGCGTTCGAGATCTGCGAGCAGCTCGGCTGGCGGCTGCCCGACCAGATCGTCATCCCGATCGCCTCCGGCTCCCAGCTCACCAAGATCGACAAGGGCCTGCAGGAGCTGATCAAGCTCGGCCTGGTCGAGGACAAGCCCTACAAGATCTTCGGCGCCCAGGCCGAGGGGTGCTCCCCGGTCTCCGCCGCCTTCAAGGCCGGCCGCGACGTGATCAAGCCGGTCAAGCCGGACACCATCGCCAAGTCGCTGGCGATCGGCAACCCGGCCGACGGCCCGTACGTGCTGGACATCGCCCGCCGCACCGGCGGCGCGGTCGAGGACGTCACCGACGCCGAGGTGGTCGAGGCGATCAAGCTGCTCGCCCGCACCGAGGGGATCTTCGCCGAGACCGCGGGCGGCGTCACCGTCGGCGTGCTGAAGAAGCTGGTCGAGAACGGCCTGCTCGACCCGTCCAAGGAGACCGTCGCGATCAACACCGGCGACGGCCTCAAGACCCTCGACGCGGTCGCCGACGCCGGCATGACCGCCGTGATCCGCCCGACGCTGGAGTCCTTCCGCGCCGCCGGCCTCGCCACCGCCTGACCCCCAGCCGCAGGACACCCCACGCCCCGAGGAGCACCGCATGAGCGCCACCGTCCGCATCCCGACCATCCTGCGCACCTACACCGGCGGCGCCGCCGAGGTGACCGCCGAGGGCGCCACCCTGGCCGCCGTCATCGCGGACCTGGAGGCGCACCACGCCGGCATCGCCGCCCGGCTGCTGGACGACGGCGGCAAGCTGCGCCGCTTCGTCAACGTGTACGTGAACGACGACGACGTGCGCTTCGCCGAGGGCCTGGAGACCGAGATCAAGGACGGCGCCTCGGTGTCGATCATTCCGGCGGTGGCCGGCGGCTGCTGACCCGGCCCGCATTCCCGCAGCCGCCGCCCGGTCCGGAATTCAATTACCCGGACCGGGCGGCGGCTCCGTGCGTAACCGGGCGGCGGCTCCGTGCGTACCGCGGTCAATGGGCCGCGCACCTGCGGTTATCCCGTCCGGCGGGCCGCCGGAATTCCGCCGGAGCCCGGGGAGTAGAGTGCCGGGCAGGGCTGTTCCCCTCCCCGGCCCGGTTCAATCCTCGATTACCGCACCGCGCCCCGCCCGGCCGGGCCGCCTTCCGTCCCGCGCCCCGAGACGTGCGCCGGGCGGCTTTCCCCGCCTTCTGTCAGGCCGCCGTCAGAATTGTTCCGGCGTTTTGCGGTGACGCGTCCGTTATGTCCCGCCGCAATTGTCGGCGGATGCGCCTTTCGCCCGGGACATCCCCCGCCGGGTGGCGGGTTTCCCCGGAAATTGGGCCTGTTGCAGAGGGCGCATATCCGGATACATTCAGCCGCGACAGAGGCTGCGCCGTACGGGGGGAGTCCCCAGGCCGGTCTTCCAGACCTCCGGGTCCGCGTCCTGCGGATCTCTGAAGGGCCCAGCACAGCACAAGGGGAGTTCGGAATGGCTCAGGGCACCGTCAAGTGGTTCAACGCCGAGAAGGGCTACGGCTTCATCGCGGTCGACGGTGGAGCGGACGTGTTCGTCCACTACAGCGCGATCCAGATGGACGGCTACCGCACCCTGGAAGAGGGCCAGCGGGTCGAGTTCGAGATCTCGCAGGGTCAGAAGGGTCCGCAGGCCGACATGGTCCGCGCCGCCGGCGCCTGACGGCCCCGGCGGACCCGCACGCACCGAAACCGCAGGCCCGCCCCCGACGCGACGCGTCCGGGGCGGGCCTGCGGCCTTTCCGGGGCCGCCCGGACCGCCCGCGGGTTTCCCGGCGGGACGGTCGGCGGGGGCCGAATGGGCTTGCACTCGCCACCCCAGAGTGCTAATCATTGGCGTTAGCACTCACAGCGTGAGAGTGACAAACGGACCGGGCCGGTGAGGCCCCGGAAGCGGTAGGGGAAGGGACCCCCGCTCTCCTGGGCCGTCCGTCGCGGGCACCCCTTGGTCCGAGCAGTCGACCGTGTCCCGGAGGACCACTTCTGATGGCCAAGATCATCGCCTTTGACGAGGAAGCCCGCCGCGGCCTTGAGCGTGGCATGAACCAGCTTGCCGACGCCGTGAAGGTCACGCTCGGCCCCAAGGGTCGCAACGTCGTCCTGGAGAAGAAGTGGGGCGCCCCCACGATCACCAACGACGGTGTCTCCATCGCCAAGGAGATCGAGCTCGAGGACCCGTACGAGAAGATCGGCGCCGAGCTGGTCAAGGAGGTCGCCAAGAAGACCGACGACGTCGCGGGTGACGGCACCACCACCGCCACCGTGCTCGCCCAGGCGCTCGTCCGCGAGGGTCTGCGCAACGTCGCCGCCGGCGCCAACCCGATGGCCCTCAAGCGCGGCATCGAGAAGGCCGTCGCCGCCGTCTCCGACCAGCTGCTGGCCCAGGCCAAGGACGTGGAGACCAAGGAGCAGATCGCCTCCACCGCCTCCATCTCGGCCGCCGACACCCAGATCGGCGAGCTCATCGCCGAGGCCATGGACAAGGTCGGCAAGGAAGGCGTCATCACCGTCGAGGAGAGCAACACCTTCGGCCTGGAGCTTGAGCTCACCGAGGGCATGCGCTTCGACAAGGGCTACATCTCCGCCTACTTCGCCACCGACCTGGAGCGCATGGAGGCGAGCTTCGAGGACCCGTACATCCTCATCGCCAACTCCAAGATCTCCTCGGTCAAGGACCTCCTCCCGCTGCTGGAGAAGGTCATGCAGAGCGGCAAGCCGCTCGTCATCATCGCCGAGGACGTTGAGGGCGAGGCCCTCTCCACCCTGGTCGTGAACAAGATCCGCGGCACCTTCAAGTCCGTCGCCGTCAAGGCCCCGGGCTTCGGCGACCGCCGCAAGGCCATGCTCGGCGACATCGCCATCCTGACCGGCGGCACCGTGATCTCCGAGGAGGTCGGCCTCAAGCTCGAGAACGCCGGCCTGGACCTGCTGGGCACCGCCCGCAAGGTCGTCATCACCAAGGACGAGACCACCATCGTCGACGGCGGCGGCGACAGCGACCAGGTCGCCGGCCGGGTCAACCAGATCCGCGCCGAGATCGAGAACTCCGACTCGGACTACGACCGCGAGAAGCTCCAGGAGCGCCTGGCGAAGCTCGCGGGCGGCGTGGCCGTCATCAAGGCCGGCGCCGCGACCGAGGTCGAGCTCAAGGAGCGCAAGCACCGCATCGAGGACGCGGTGCGCAACGCCAAGGCCGCCGTCGAGGAGGGCATCGTCGCCGGTGGTGGCGTCGCCCTGCTCCAGGCCGGTGTCGCGTTCGAGAAGCTGGAGCTGGAGGGCGACGAGGCCACCGGTGCCAACATCGTCCGCGTGGCCCTGGAGGCCCCGATCAAGCAGATCGCCACCAACGCCGGCCTCGAGGGCGGCGTCGTGGTCGAGAAGGTCCGCAACCTGCCCGCCGGCCACGGCCTGAACGCCGCGACCAACGAGTACGTCGACCTGATCGCCTCCGGCATCATCGACCCCGCCAAGGTCACCCGCTCCGCCCTGCAGAACGCCGCCTCCATCGCGGCGCTCTTCCTCACCACCGAGGCCGTCATCGCCGACAAGCCGGAGAAGGCCGCCGCGGCCGCCGGCGGCGGCATGCCGGGCGGTGACATGGACTTCTGATCCGACCGCCGGTTCCCACCGGCCCGGATCGGTCAGTCTCACGCCGCGAGGGCGGCCTCCTTCGGGAGGCCGCCCTCGCGGCGTTCTCGCCGGGGTCACCCCTTCGTGGGACGCTGGGGCCATGGACGGTTTCGGCGGCTTCGGGCCCGACTACCTTGAGGGCGAACAGCGTCATGAGGAAGAGGGGAGGCCGACGATGGCGGTCATGGCGGTCGAGTCGGACCAGCAGTGGTCCTACCTGCTGGACACCTGGCGGGAGCTGGACGCCCCCGAGGGCTGGCGCACCGAGATCGAGGGAGGCCGGATCCAGTTGGTGCCACCGCCGAACATGGATCACAACGTGATCGCCGTGCTGATCAGCCGTGCGCTGATCCGACACCTGCCTGATGAGCTGGGGGTTTTCCAGACGGCGGGAGTGCAGATCGCCCGGTTGGAGAAGCTGTACATTCCGGATCTGCTCGTGGCCGGGATGGCGGACTTGCCGAAGGAGGGGCCGATGGATGCCGCAGAGGCGCTGCTGGCCGTCGAGATCACCTCGCGCAGCACGGCTCGGCAGGACCGGACGAAGAAGCTCTGGGGCTACGCGCACGCGCCCGTCCCGCTCTACCTGCTGATCGACCGCTTCGACCAGCCGGGGCCGACGGTGACGCTCTACTCCGAGCCCTCCGACGGCGCGTACGGGCAGAGCGTGCGGGTGCCGTTCGGCAAGCCGGTCGAGTTGCCCGAGCCGTTCGGGATCGAGCTGGACACGGCGGGCTTCCCGGTGCCGTAGCCGGGTGCGGGACAATGGGCGGATGGCCAGTAGTCCCGACCTCGAAACCGCCCTGCACAACGCGCGGGCGCTGATCCTCGCCGACCTCACCGCCCGGGACGTCGCCGACGCGGCGATCGTCTCGTTGGTGGAGGACGCCGTGACGCACCGCCGCTGGTGGCTCGAACAGTGGCCGGACGGGCGGGAGTTCGTGCTCGGGCTGATCGCGCAGGACGTGCAGGACGCGCTGTTGGAGTCGTACGGGCGGTGGCCGCTGTGCACCGCGTGCGCGGTGGAGGAGGACGACCCGCACGCGCTCGGGGTCGAGCCCGAGCTGGGGCCGGACCCGCACTGGGTGTGCGGCAAGCGCGGCGTGGTGGTGGCCCCGGTCGGGGGGCTGGTGTGATCCTCGTCGACCCGCCGGAGCGGCCCGGCCGCGGCAGGTGGCGGTCGCACCTGGTCGGTGACGTCTCGTTGGTGGAACTGCACGCCGTCGCCGCCGAGTCGGGCGCCCCGGCGGCGGGCTTCGAGCATGACCTCCCCCAGCCTCCGGCCGGGGGACCCCCTTCGGCATCCCGGCGGCCTGGTACGAACGGGCGCTAGCGCCGGGCGCGGTGCCGGTGCGGAGCCGGGAGCTGGTGGCCCGGCTGACGGCGGCGGGGCTGCGGGTGCGGAGGGCGCGCGGCTAGCGTCCGGTGCCGCACCGGTGCCGCGCGGGGTCAGCGTTCGAGGTCGGCGAGTTCCGCGTGCAGGTTGCGGCGGGCCGGGGCGTCGTAGCGGGCGTGGGCCTCGGGGGTGCGGTAGAGGGCGGGCAGGGCGAGGAGCTGGCGCAGGATCGCGGCGCGGCCCGCGCGGAAGGCGTCCGGGGGGACGAAGGAGTACTCGTCACGGACGGCGGCGGCGTAGGCGGCGTACGCCTCGGGCGGGCCGCCGAGGACGGCGAGGTCGGCGTCGCAGAGGACTTCGCCGTTGCGGTCGCCGGGGGCGGGGTGGTGGTCGGCGGTGAGCCGGACCAGGCGGTCGACCTCGTGGACCAGGGGTTCGGGCAGGCCGGCCTCGCGCAGGGCGCGGCGGGCGAGGGCGGCGCTGCGTTCCTCGTTCTCGGAGCGGTCGGGGCGGTAGACGGCGTCGTGGAACCAGGCGGCGAGGCGGACGGCGTCGGGGTCGTCGGCGTGGGCGGCGAGTTCGTCGACGCGGTCGAGGACGGCTTCCAGGTGGGTGGTGGTGTGGTAGCGGCGCTGCGGCTCGGCCCAGCGGGCGAGCAGGTCGCGGGCGTAGGGCTCGGGGTCGGCGGTGGCTCCGCAGCGGGTGAGCAGGTCGTGCCAGCGCGCGGACAGCGGTGCGGTCATGGCGGCCATTGTGCTCCCTCGGTCGGGGTCGTCCCGGTCGCGGTGGGCGGATGTGACCCAGCTTATATGTAGTTCACCGACTTATGACGCAGACTTGAGTCATCGCCGTCCGGCCGCTATACATACTCGGTATGCAAGACGTTCCGCTGTTCCGAGGGGGAGCCATGACCGGATCGAACGCGCAGGCCGTGCTGCGCCTGGAGGGGGTCGGCCGGGTGCACGGCCGGGGTGCGGCCGAGGTGCACGCGCTGCACCCGATCGACCTGGAGGTGCGGGCCGGGGAGTTCCTGGCCGTGATGGGCCCGTCCGGCTCGGGCAAGTCCACCCTGCTGGCGCTGGCCGGCGGCCTGGACCGGCCGTCCAGCGGGCGGGTGCTGGTGGAGGGCGCCCCGCTGGCGGGGCTGAGCCGGGCGAAGCTGGCCGACGTGCGCCGCCGCTCGGTGGGCTACGTGTTCCAGTCGTACAACCTGATCCCGTCCCTGACGGCGGCCGAGAACATCGCGCTGCCGCGCGAGTTGGAGGGCGTCCCGGCCCGCACCGCCCGCGCCGAGGCGCTGGAGGTGCTCGCCGAACTGGGCGTCGCCGAACTGGCCGACCGCTTCCCGGAGGACATGTCCGGCGGCCAGCAGCAGCGGGTCGCGATCGGCCGGGCGCTCTCCGGCGACCGGCGGCTGGTGCTGGCCGACGAGCCGACCGGCGCGCTGGACTCGGCGACCGGCGAGGCGGTGCTGGAGGTGCTGCGGACCCGCTGCGACGCCGGGGCGGCCGTCATGATGGTCACCCACGACGCGGGCCACGCCGCCTGGGCGGACCGGGTGGTCTTCCTGCGCGACGGCCGGGTCGCCGAAGAGGCGGTGCGCCGGTGAGCGCCCTGCGCGCGGTGCTGCGGATGGCCCGCCGCGACGCCTGGCGGGCCAAGGGCCGCAGCGCCCTGGTCGCCGCGATGATCGCGCTGCCGGTGCTCGGCGCGACCGGCGTGGACGTGGTACACCGCAGCGGGCAGCTGACCGCCGCCGAGCGCTCCGACCGGCTGATGGGCCGGGCCGACGCCCTGGTCGGCGCGTACGACCCGGGCCGGACGATCGAACAGGCGGTCTTCCCCGGCGACGGGGTCCGCACCCTGCCGCAGCGCCCGGACACCGCGCCCGACGCCGAGCAGCAGCGCGCCGCGAGCACCGAACCGACCGCCCTGCTGGGCGAGTTGCTGCCGCCCGGCAGCACCCTGACCCCGGCCCGCACCGGCCCGGTCGCCGCCGTGCGGAGCCGGGACGGCCTGGCCCCCGTCGACACCTTCGAGGCCGACCTGACCGGACGGCTCTGGCAGGGCCGGATCGACCTGGTCTCCGGCCGGGCCCCCGCCGCCCCGCACGAGGCCGCCGCCACCCGGGCCTTCCTGGAGACCACCGGCCTGCGGATCGGCGACACCGTCACCGTCCGCGGCCTGGAGTCCACCCCGTTCACCCTGACCGGCACCGTCGAGCACCCCGGCGACCTGAACGCCTCCGAACTGGTCGCCCGCCCCGGCGAGTTGTACCGGCAGCTGGACGAGGCGCAGGTGGCCGCCGGGCTCGCCCCGCAGACCCCGTCCGCCGAGCAGGCCGCCGCCCGCAAGGCCGCCTGGCTGGTCACCCTGCCCGCCGGGGCCGCGCTCGGCTGGGAGCAGGTCCGCGAACTCAACCGGTACGGCTACACCCTGACCAGCCGCCAGGTCGCCGCCCACCCGCCCGCCGAGGCGCTGGCGCGGCAGGAGGCCGTCGGCGCCCGGGACGAGCGCGAACGCACCCTGATGACCGCCGCCACCACCGCCGCGATGGCGCTGCTGGAGGTCGCCCTGCTGGCCGGACCGGCGTTCGCCGTCGGCGCCCGCCGGGCCCGCCGCCAACTCGCCCTGCTGGGCGCGGCCGGCGGCCGCCCCGGTCACGTGCGGGCCGTGGTGCTCGGCGGCGGCCTGGTGCTCGGCGCGGTCGGCGCGGCGGCCGGCGGCGTGCTCGGCGCGCTCCTGGTGGCCGTGCTGCGCCCCCGGCTGGAGGAGTGGGGCGGCAGCCGGTTCGGACAGCTGGCGCTGCGTCCGGCCGAACTGCTGCCGATCGCCGCCGTCGGCGTCCTCACCGCCGTGCTGGCGGCCCTGCTGCCCGCGCTCCAGGCCGGCCGCCGCGAGGTGCTGGCCGGGCTGACCGACCGCGACCCGGTGCGCCGGGCCTCCCGCTGGACGTCGCTGCTGGGCCTGGCCGCCGTCCTGCTGGGCGCCGCGCTGGCGCTGTACGGGGCGGTGGCCGGGCAGGTCGCCGGACCGCCGGTGCTGGCCGGGCTGAGCGTGCGCACGCTGTCCGTGCTGGGCGGCGCGGTGCTCGCCGAACTCGGCCTGCTGCTGTTCACCCCGCTGCTGCTCGCGCTGCTCGGCCGGCTCTCCCGCCGGCTGCCGGTCGGCCCCCGGCTGGCGCTGCGCGACGCCGCCCGGCACCGCTCCCGCACCGCGCCCGCGGTGGCCGCCGTGCTCGCCGCCGTCGCCGGGGCGGTCGCGGTCGGCGTGCACACGACCGGCGCGGAGGTCCAGGACCGGGCCGCCTACCGGCTGGAGCAGCCGGTCGGCTCCGTCCGGCTCGTCCTGCACGGCGACGAGCAGGCGATGTCCCAACTGCGCACCGCCCTGCCGCAGGACCTGCCGGACCTCGGCGAGCGCGCCGACCTCTACCAGGCGCAGTACGTGTTCTGCGAGGGCTGCAAGGGCCTGGTGTACGCCGCGGGCGGGCCCTCGCGCTACGACGCGGGCGACATCGGCCGCCCGCTGGTGGTCGGCGACACCGCGGCGCTGCACAACCTGCTGGCGCTGCGCGACCAGCGCGCGCAGGACGCGCTGCTCGGCGGGAAGGCCGTGGTCACCGACCCGTCCTACCTGCACGACGGCCGGGCCGTGCTGCGGATGCAGGGCAACGGGCAGCAGGTCACCGAGGTGCGGCTCGACGCGGTGCTGGTCGAGCGCCCGGCCGCGCAGCGCTACACGCCGGTGCTGGTCGCCCCCGACACGATCCGCCGGCTGGGCCTGACCGTCGAGCCCGCCGGGGCGGTCTGGCTGCCGTCCGTTCCGGTCGGCGAGCGGGCCGAGCAGCGCGGCGCCGCCACCGTGGCCCGGCTCGCCCCGCACGCGGAGTTCGGGGTGGAGCGCGGCTTCGTGCCGCAGGACAGCACGGTGCGGATCGCGCTCACCGGCTTCGCCGCGCTGGTGGTGCTCGGCGCGGCCGTGGTCTCCACCGCGCTGGCCGCCGCCGACGCCCGCCGCGAGCGCGCGCTGCTCTCCGCGATCGGCGCCCGCCCGCGCACCCGGCGCACCGTCGCCGGGCTGCAGGCCGGACTGATCGCCCTGCTCGGCGCGCTGCTCGGCACCGTCAGCGGCTTCGTCCCGGCGTTCGCCCTGCTGCGCTCCCGGGCCGCCGGGGTGCTGGGCGGCCCGGCGGTGAGCCTGGCCGACGTGCCGTGGACGACCGTCGCGCTGCTCGCCCTGGGCCTGCCGCTGCTGGCCGGGCTGCTCGGCGCGCTGCGCCGGGACGACCTCACCGGGTGGCGGGGGTGAGGCGGGGCGCCGGGCGGGGGCGGCGCGGATAGCCCGGCGGTCGCGGAGACGGCCGCCGGGGTGGCGCGGATAGTACGGTTGGCGATATATGTAGTCGTATGACAGAACGCGCCATGCAGGAACCCACCCTGCTGCTGCTCACCGCCCTCGCGGACGCCCCCCGGCACGGGTACGCGCTGATCCAGGAGATCGACGCGATCTCCGGGGGGCGGGTGCGGATGCGCACCGGCACCCTGTACGGCGCGCTCGACCGGCTGCTCCAGCAGGGCCTGATCGCGGTCGCCGCCGAGGAGATCGTCGACGGCCGGGCCCGCCGCACGTACGCGCTCACCGACGGCGGGCGCGGCCTGCTCGCCGCCGAGGCCGAGCGCCTGCGCTCCGTCGCCGCCGAGGCCCAGCGCCGCCTCGGCGGCGCCGCCGCACCCCGGGGGGCCACCGCGTGAGCGCCGTCGTCCCCGGCGGGCACCGCGCCGGTGTCGCCCTGCGCACCGTCCTCGCGCTGTACCCCGCCCGCTACCGCCGCGACCGGGGCGCCGAACTCGCCGAGGTGTTCGCCGACACCACCGCCGGGGCCGGGCGGCTGGCCACCGCCCGCGAGGCGTTCGACCTCGCCGCCTACGGCCTGCGGCTGCGCACCGGCCTCACCTCCACCGCGCGCGGCGGTCGGCTGCTGGCCGCCGCCGCCCCGCTGCTGGCCGGTACCCTGTTCGGGCTCCTCGCGCTCCCCGGCGACATGCGCTTCTGGCGGGTGCCGGCCGCGGCCCGGGCCGGGTTCGACGCCCCCTGGCGCCAACTGCCGGACAACCTCGCCCTGTTGGGCCTGGCCGTCGTCCCCGTGCTGCTGGCCGCCGCCGCGGCGTTCGGCGCCTGGCGGGCGGTCCGGACGCTGGCCGCGACCGTCGCCCTGCTCGCCGCCGTCCGGCTCGCGGTCGCGGCGTTCACCGCCCCCACCACCTGGGTGCTGCTGCTGGACGCCACCGCCCTGCTGCCCTACCTCGCCGCGGGCGCGCTGCTCCTCGCCGCCCCCGCCGACCTGCTGGAACGGCCCAGCCGCCTGCTGGTCGCGGCCGGGGCGGGCGCCGGACTGCTGGTGACGAGGGCTCAGGGCGGCTACGACACCTGGCACCTGATGGACGGGTGGATGCCGCTGCTGCTCCTGCTCGCCCCGCTGCTGCTGCTCCTGTGCGCCGCCCGCGAGCGGCTGCTGCCCGCGGCGATCGGCCTGGCCGTGCTGCCGCTGACCACCTGGTTCAGCCTGTTCAGCCTCTGGGAGCAGGTCGGCGGGATGTGGCGGCTGGCGCCGCTGGCGGCGGCCGGCGCGCTCGGGCTGCTGCTCACCGGGCAGGCGCTGTCGGCCGGCCGGGCGGCCCGCGAGGGACGGAACGGCCTGGACGGTCTGGACGGTCTGGATGGTCCCGGCGGGCGGGCGGAACTCTCCTAGCGGGACGAACGGTGCGCCAACGGGGCGCGGCCGGAACGCGATCGGCGGGAGAAGCGGGGCCGAACGGCGGCGGGGGCTCGCCCGCCGCCTGCCGATGTGGCAGGCTATCCGATATGTCTAGACCAATGTTCGAAGTCATCGCGCTGACCCCCCAGGACGCCCGGGCCGCCGAGTCGGGCGGCGCCGACCGCCTCGAACTGGTCACCGACATGGCCGCCGACGGGCTCACCCCCACCACCAGGGACTTCGCCGCGATCCGCGCCGCCGTCGACCTCCCGCTGCGGGTCATGCTCCGCATCCGCGACGGCTTCACCCCCGGCGACCTCGACGACCTGCTCGCCCGCACCGCCGCGCTGCGGGCCGAGGGCGCCGAGGAGTTCGTGCTCGGCTTCCTCACTCCCGACGGCGCGGTCGACCTCGCCGCGACCCGGGCCGTCGCCGAGGCCGTCGACGGCTGCCGCTGGACCTTCCACCGGGCGATCGACCACAGCGCCGACCGCTCCGAGGTCCGCGCCGCCGTCGCCGACCTCCCCGGCCTCGACACCTTCCTCACCTCCGGCGCGGCCGGCGGCGTCGACGCCGGCCGCGAGGTCCTGCTCGGCGAACTCGCCAAGTCCGGCGAGCCCGGCTACCGCCAGCGGATTCTGGTCGGCGGCGGCCTGCGCGCCGAGCACGTCCCCGAGCTGCGCGCCGCGGGCTTCGACGCCTTCCACATCGGCGGCGCGGCCCGCGAGGGCGGCTGGGCGGGTGCGGTCGACCCGGCGAAGGTCGCGCAGTGGCGCGAGCTCATCGGCACCTGAGCCGGTAGGGGCGCGGGGAACCGCGCCCCTGACCGCGCTGCGGCGGGTGCGGCGGTTCTCCCCGCGCCCCCTTGACCGCTAGGCCAGTTCGGCCGGCAGCGGCTGCGCGTGCAGCACCGTCAGGCCGGAGACCGCGCGGGTCAGCGAGACGTAGAGGCGGCGCAGGCCGGTGCGGTGGTCGGGCTCGCCCGCGACGATCGCGGCGGGTTCGTCGAGGACCACGTGGTCGTACTCGAGGCCCTTGGCGAGCGAGGCCGGGACGAGGGTGAGGCGGGCCTCGGCGGTGGTCTCGGTGCCGGGGTCGAGGAAGGGCAGCCCCGCGGCGGTGAGCGCCGCGGCGAGCGCCGGGACGCGGGCGTCCGCGGCGATCAGGCCGACCGAGCCCTCGTGGCCGAGCGCCGCGCGGCAGGCGGCCAGGACGGCCGCGTCCAGCCCGTCCGGCCCGTCCAGCCCGTCCGGCCCGTCCGGCCCGTCCGGCCCGTCCAGCCCGTCCGGCCCGTCCGGGACGTCCGGGACGTGCCGGAGGGCGAGCGAGCCGGGCAGGTCGCGGACCGAGGTGGCGGGGGCCAGGCCGGGGGCGATCGCGGGGAGCAGCCGGGAGGCGTAGGCGATCACCTCGCCGGGGACGCGGAAGCCCTGGGTCAGCTCCTCGACGTGCGCGCCGTCCTTGCCGAGGTGGTGCAGTGCCTCCGGCCAGCTGCCGGTGGCCCACGGGGTGGTGCCCTGGGCGAGGTCGCCGAGGACGGTCGCCGAGCCGGTGGTGCAGCGCCGGCCGACCGCCCGGTACTGCATGGGGGAGAGGTCCTGGGCCTCGTCGACGACCACGTGGCCGAGCGAGGGGGTGCGGTGCACCAGGTCGGCGGCCTCGTCGATCAGCACGGCGTCGGCGGCGGACCAGGGCGCGGTGCGGGCGGAGCGCGGGGGTTTGGCCCAGAGCAGGGCGGCCTGCTCGTCGGCGTCCAGCACGCCGTCCGCCGCGGCGGCCAGGAAGTCGGCGTCGCCGAGCAGCCGGTGCACCAGCTTGACCGGGTCGACGGCGGGCCAGCACGCCTTGACGGTGGCCTTGACCGCCGCGTTGCGGGCGACGGCGTCCTGCACCCGGTCGTCCGGGGCCTCGCCGCCCTGCTCCATCTTCACCAGCACGGCGTGCGCGATCCGCTGCGGCAGCGCCTCCAGGGCGGCCCCGTAGCGGATCTCCCGGGCCATCAACTCCCGGACGATCTCCTCCAGTTCGTGCGCGGGCACCCGCCAGCGGCGGGAGCCGCGGACGACCACGCAGGGCTCGGTGGGCAGCGTGATGCCGGCCCGCACCGCGGTGCGCAGGACGCGGGCCATCCGGGCGTCGCCCTTGATCCGGGCGGTGCCGGCGCTGTCGGTGCCGCGGACCTCGACGTGGCCGACCAGCTCCTGCACGGTGGCCTGGGCGACGTCCAACTCGCCGAGGGCGGGCAGCACCTGCTCGATGTACCGGAGGAAGGAGCGGTTCGGGCCGACCACCAGGGTGCCGGTGCGGGCCAGGCGCTCGCGGTGCGCGTACAGCAGATAGGCGACGCGGTGCAGGCCGACGGCGGTCTTCCCGGTGCCGGGGGCGCCCTGGACGCAGATGGTGCCGGTGACGTCGGCGCGGACGATCTCGTCCTGCTCGGGCTGGATGGTGGCGACGATGTCGCGCATCGGACCGACGCGGGGCTTCTCGATCTCGGCGGCGAGCAGCGCGGAGCGCAGCGAGGAGGGGGTCCCCCCGGCCGAAGGCTGGGGGAGGGTGTCGGCCTCGTCCGGGTCGGAGAGGTTCTCGTCCTCGTAGGCGGTCAGCTCGCCGCCGGTGTAGCCGAACCGGCGGCGCTTGGCGACGTCCATCGGCTCGGTGCGGCTGGCCCGGTAGAACGGCTGGGAGACCGGGGCGCGCCAGTCGATCACCATCGGGTCGCCGTCGGCGTCGTGCACGTGCCGGCGGCCGATGTAGAAGCGCTCGCCGCCGCCGCCCTCGGACTCGGACGCGCTGATCGCGTGCAGGTAGTCGAGGCGGCCGAAGAACAGCGGGGTGTGCGCGAGGTCGGCCAGCGCCTTGATCCGCTCGTCGACCTGCCGCTGCAGCACCTGGGCGGAGACCCAGGTGCCCGCCACGTCGCGCAGGTCGAGCGCTTCGACGTCCTCGCGCATCGCCTTCAGCGCGGCCCGGGAGGCGGCCAGGTGGGAGCGTTCGCGGCCGAGCGGATCGGTGTCGGCGGCGAGCGCGTCGGCGGGGGTGGGAGTGGGGGAGTGCACGGCGGACCTTCCCGGCCGCCCGGCGGAAGGGGGCGGCGGACTCGTCTGGGCTCACGGTGAAAGGACACCGGCCGGTTCCCGAGCGGCCGGCACTCCCACGGCTGCCGGAGACGCTGGCACCACGGTTCGGGAGGGGCAGACGGACGATCCTAGACCCGGCACCCACCGGGTGCGAATCCTTTTCCGGGCCCGTCCCCTGGGGGAGTCCCCCGGTACCGGGGTAGGGGGACGTACACCCCGGGAACGAGACGTGCCGCCGCGGGCCCGGGCCTTTGGGCCGATGCGCCCGCCCCGTTCGTGAACCTACCGTGGAGACATGAGGACCGAACGAGTGAACCCCCAGCTCAACGGCGTCCACGGCGCCCACCCCGCCGCGGAGCGCCGCCGCCACCCGGTGGCCAACGCCGTCCGCAACGTCGGCATCGTGCTCGACACCGCCGCGCGCGTGCTCTTCCTCGGGCGCGACGGCGTCAGGCTCTGACCGCGGGCCGACGAGCCGTGGCCCGACGAGCCGTGGCCCGACGAGCCGTGGCCCGACGAGCCGGCCGGCCGCGGGCCGGCGGCTACAGGTCGTCCGCGTCGACGATCCGGTACGCGTAGCCCTGCTCGGCCAGGAAGCGCTGGCGGTGCGCCGCGAAGTCCTGGTCGACGGTGTCCCGGGCGACCACCGAGTAGAAGTGCGCCGCGTGCCCGTCCGCCTTCGGACGCAGCACCCGGCCCAGCCGCTGGGCCTCCTCCTGTCGGGAGCCGAACGTCCCGGACACCTGGATCGCGACGGTGGCCTCCGGCAGGTCGATCGAGAAGTTCGCGACCTTCGAGACCACCAGCACGCCGATCTCCTTCGACCGGAACGCCTCGAACAGCTTCTCCCGCTGGGCGTTCGAGGTCTCGCCCTTGATCACCGGGGCGTCCAGCGCCTCGCCCAGCTCGTCCAGCTGGTCGATGTACTGGCCGATCACCAGGGTCTGGTCGCCCTCGTGCTTCTTCACCAGCCGCTCCACCACCCGGCGCTTGGTCGCCGTGGTCGAGCAGAACCGGTACTTCTCCTCCGGCTCGGCCGTCGCGTACGCCAGGCGCTCGGAGTCGGTCAGCGTCACCCGCACCTCGCAGCAGTCGGCGGGCGCGATGTAGCCCTGCGCCTCGATCTCCTTCCACGGGGCGTCGAACCGCTTCGGGCCGATCAGCGAGAACACGTCGCCCTCCCGGCCGTCCTCGCGCACCAGCGTCGCCGTCAGGCCGAGCCGGCGGCGGGCCTGCAGGTCGGCGGTGAACTTGAACACCGGCGCGGGCAGCAGGTGCACCTCGTCGTACACCACCAGGCCCCAGTTGCGGGCGTCGAACAGCTCCAGGTGCGCGTACACGCCCTTCCGCTTGGTCGTCATCACCTGGTAGGTGGCGATGGTGACCGGGCGGATCTCCTTGCGGGTGCCGCTGTACTCGCCGATCTCGTCCTCGGTCAGCGAGGTCCGCTTCACCAGCTCGTGCTTCCACTGCCGGGCCGAGACGGTGTTGGTCACCAGGATCAGCGTGGTCGACTTGGCCTCCGCCATCGCCGCCGCGCCCACCAGCGTCTTGCCCGCGCCGCACGGCAGCACGACCACGCCGGAGCCGCCGTGCCAGAACCCGTCCACCGCGTGCCGCTGGTACGGGCGCAGCTGCCAGCCGTCCTCCCGCAGCTCGATCGGGTGCGCCTCGCCGTCCACGTACCCGGCGTGGTCCTCGGCCGGCCAGCCCAGCTTCAGCAGCACCTGCTTGACCTGCCCGCGCTCCGAGGGGTGCACCAGCACGGTGTCCGGATCGACCCGGGCCCCCACCAGCGGCACGATCTTCTTCGAGCGCAGCACCTCCTCCAGCACCGGCCGGTCGGTGGTGGTCAGCACCAGCCCGTGCACCGGGTGCTTCTGCAACTGGAGCCGCCCGTAGCGCGCCATGGTGTCCGCGACGTCCACCAGCAGGGCGTGCGGCACCGGGTAGCGCGAGTACTTCACCAGCGCGTCCACCACCTGCTCCGCGTCGTGCCCCGCCGCCCGCGCGTTCCACAGCCCCAGCGGCGTCACCCGGTACGTGTGCACGTGCTCCGGCGCCCGCTCCAACTCGGCGAACGGCGCGATCACCCGCCGGCACTCCGCCGCCTGCGGGTGGTCGACCTCCAACAGCAGCGTCTTGTCACTCTGCACGATCAAGCAGGACACGCATACCTCCACGGTTAGGATCGCCGAGTGACCGACGCCACATCTGCCGCTGCCCGAGCCATGCCTCGTGCCCGTCGCCCGAAGGGCGTTCCGGCGGGCACTCCCGGATTGCGCGCAGCCATCCATGTTCGCCTATCGCGCGAGGCAGAGGAAACGACGTCTCCCGAGCGGTAGCGCGCCGGCTGCGAAGCGCTCTGCCGGGCCCGGGGCCGGACCGTCGTCGCCGTCGAAGAGGACATCGACGTCTCGGGCTTCTCGCGCGGGCTCGAACGGCCCGGACTCCGGCGGGTGCTGTCGAGGCTAACCGAACTGGACGTCGTCGTATTCTTCAAGATCGACCGCCTGGCCCGCTCCACGGTGGACCTCGCCGAGATCATGCGGATCACCGGGGCGGCCGACGTCGCGCTGGCGTCGGCGACCGAACCGCTGGACCTGACCACCTCCACGGGCCGCGCCACGGCGAAGGTGATCGCGATCTTCACCGAGCTGGAGTCCGACACCATCGGCATGCGGGTCTCCAGCGCCCACGGGCACCTGCGGCGAGAGGCTCGGTACACCGGCGGACGCGTCCCCTCCGTTCTTCGAGTGTCCGGTCAGGGCCGGTGCTGGCGGTAGACGGCCCACAGGTGCCCGCTGCCGTCGGCGAACCTTCGGTGCCCGTAGCGGTCGGACGCGCCCAGGACGGCAAGTACTTCCAGGTGGTCCAGGTCGCTGTCGTCGGAGTTCACCGGGAGTCTGATACGGATTCCTTCGGCGACTTCCGACACCTGCACTTCCGCGTCCGTCAGCGCCGCCAGCCGGGAGGCTGCCTCCCAGGCCCGCCGGGATGCCTCCGTCACGGTTCCTCCGTCCGGTCTTCCGGCGGGGCGAGCTCGCCCAGCCCGGTGATGCCCTCGCGCCCGTCCCGCAGATACCGGACGAACACGCCGCAGGCGTGCACCGCCATCACCCGGACCGGTTCGCCGGAGCGCCGGTCGTAGGCGGTTCCGCCCTCCCGGGGTGCCCACTGCTCAGGCGTGCTCATCAGCCCACCTCACCGCCTCGCCGAAGAACCGGAACGTCATCGGTTCGCCGTCCGGGCCGGCCACGCGGCGATCGGCGACGGTGCTGTCGGTCAGACCCCAGAGATCCGTCACCAACGCATCAGGTTCCCCCGTCACCGGTAAGACTCTGTAGCGCTGAAAGGGCGTGGCGGGCATGGGCCGCTCCTCCGTCCGGTCGGATCACGGCCTTACGATGGCTGACCCCCTCGGACGAATTCGCTGCGCTCCAAGGACAGTTGGGCTGTCGTGCCGCTAGGTTCTGGAAAGGCCCGGACGTCCACGGGGGAAGCCTTGAACACTGCCTTACGATCGGCTGTGTCCGCTGCCGGCCCCTCACCACGCCAGGTGGCGGGCCGGGTGGGAGTGTCAGGCAAGACCGTTGAACGGTGGCTGTCCGACGGTCGGCTGATTCCTCACGCCCGCAACCGCGAGGACGCCGCCGAGGCGCTGGGAGTCGACTCAACGATGCTGTGGCCGAAAGCAGTCCGGGATGTGCTCAAGTCCGGCCCGGACCGGGAGATCGTCCGGAGCTACCCCTACCGATCCTCCTGCCCCTCCGCCGTGTGGGGGGACCTGATCAAGGACGCCCGGACGGACCTCTACTTCGCCGGTTACACCAATTACTTCCTGTGGCTGGAACAGCCCAACCTGGTCGAGGGCCTGCGGCGGAAGGTGGAGGCCGGCTGCCGCGTCCGGTTCCTGCTGGGCGACCCGGACGGCGAAGTCACCCGCCAGCGGGAAGCGATCGAGGATGTGGCCCTGACGGTCTCCACGCGTATCAGGATCACCCTGGAGCACCTGGCCCGCCTCGGACCCCTGGAGGGCCTGGAAGCCCGCTTCTCGGCCCCGCAGGACGCCACGAACCACGTCAGCCTGTCCGTGTTCCGGTTCGACCGTGACGCCCTGGTCACGCCCCACCTCGCCCGCCAGGTGGGCCACGACTCCCCGCTGATGCACCTGCGCGCGCAGGAGAAGGACGGCATGTGGTCCCGCTTCACCGACCACGCCGAAGAACTCTGGGGACGCGGCACGCCCGTTTCGTCGGCCTGACGGACGGTGGGGCGAGACGGCCGCACTGCCAGCAGATCAGCCGCTCATATGCGGGTCAGGCTTGATCGCTTGCACGATCAGCGGTCCGTCGACGCCCGTGCATCCCCTTCCGAGCGGGCCGAATCTCCAGCGTGCCGCATCGGCGAGGCACTCAGGGGTCCGGCCCGGCGGTGGAACTGGGCGGTGGTGGTCGTCTGTGCGGAGTCGGCGGTGCGGGAGTGGCGGGGCGGGGCCCGGAGGTCGCGCTGGTTCAGGACGCGGAGACGGCCCCGCCCCGCCACGAAGGCGCCTAACCCGTGAATCGCCGTCGCATGCCTGCGGGCCCCGTTCGGCCGGCCGACGCGGGGTCGCGGTCCGGTGGCCGGTCCCGGAGGGGCGGGTGGGCGCACGGAAGCGGGCCCGCGCCGATGGGCGGGCCCGCTTCCGTGCCTGGTCGTCCGGTGCCGTCGTACCGCCGGTTACCAGCGATACCAGCGGCCGCGGCTGCCGCCGGCGTTGGTGCCGCGGGCGACGAAGCCCACCACCCAGACCACCAGCACGATGATCGCCACCCACCACAGGGCCTTGAGCGCGAACCCGGCGCCGAACAGGATCAGCGCCAGCAGCAGGACGAGAAGAAGGGGAACCATGGTGACCTCCACGCAGTCGTTGTCGGAGCGCCGGATGCCCCTGAGTCGGCCGAATATTCACATGAATCAGAACCGTCCGGGCGGGCATGCGCTGGGTCCGACACCACGGTGGGGGCACCGGGGTAGGCGAGCAGCAACGAGGAGGACGCGATGAGCACGGGCGACAAGATCGGGAACATGGCGGATAAGGCCAAGGGCGCCGTCAAGGAGACCACCGGCAAGGCCGTCGGCAACGAGCGCCTGGAGGCCGAGGGCAAGGCCGACCAGGCCAAGGGCGACCTCAAGCAGGCCGGCGAGCACGTCAAGGACGCGTTCAAGGACTGACCGCGGCCGTCCGCGACACGTGCGTGGGGCCCACCCGGCCGTCGGGTGGGCCCCACGCGCGTCCGCCCGCCGCGGACCTCGACGGCCCTTCGCGCGGGCGGGCGGACGGGGAGGGGCGTGGACGGTTCGGCACGCGCTCCCGGTGTGCGCCTGCTTCGCCCCTCCGCTCCCAGGGGGCGTCACCCGCCTCACCGGCAGCCGGGCGGCTGTCCCGACCGGTGACCGGCGGGAATGATGCCCGGAGAGGGACGGGAACGCCAACGGGGCGCCTCCGCCCCGCACCGGGAAGGAGCGCTCCACCATGCGCACGCACCTGAGGCGAACGCTCACCGCGCTGGCCGGCACCGCGGTCCTGCTGCCGGCCGGACAGATCGGCCCCGCGCACGCGGCTCCGCTCTCCACCCTGACCTGCGCCTCGACCTCCACCACCACCTACGACCCCCCGATCACCCTGAGCCCGACCACCACCACCCGCACCATCCACCAGGTGTACGGGCCGTGCATGGGCACCGGCGCCGCCGCGGCCGTCACCGGCGGCACCCACGACGACAGCAACGTCACCCAGCGCTCCTGCCTGCAACTGCTCGCGACCGCCCAGGTGTCCTGGACGATCCACTGGAGCAACGGGCAGCAGAGCACCGTCACCACCCAGCGCGTCTCCAACCTCGCCGGGGCGGTGTTCACCAACACCTTCACCGGCACCGTCACCAGCGGCCTGCTCGCGGGCCACGCCGTCGTGGAGACCATGACCTCCCCCTCCACCCAGATCACCGCCTGCACCCTGGGCGCCGGCAGCGTCAGCAGCCTGGGCGCGGTCCACACCCTGAACATCGTCTGACCGCACGGACTCCGAGGGCCGGACGGATCAGCCGGACGGACCGGGCGGACGGACCGGCCGGACGGGCCGGGCGGGGCAGTGACCTGCGGGGGGTTCGCTCGTTGGGCAGGGCATGATCAAGCCCAACCGATTCCTGGCCGGCCTGGCGCTCTCCGGCGCGGCCCTCGCCACCGCCCTCGGGGCGGCGCCCGCCCACGCCGCGGACACCGAGGCCATGGCCCTCGACCAGGTCGCCGACATCGGCCAGCCCGGTGGTCTGATCGGCACCGTCGCCTTCACCGGCACCGGCCTGCTGACGGGCGTCGAGCCGAAGATGCCGGACCCGCACGCGATCGTGGACGAGGCGAAGAAGCAGAAGGCGGAGGAGGACGCGAAGCAGGCCGCCGGCAAGTAGGCGGGCGCGGGGCGGGCTACTCCTCGACCTCGGCGACGCCGGTGATCCGGTGCAGGGCGAAGGTGCGGACCTCGTCGGAGAGGTGGTCGTAGGCGGTGACGAAGCCGCCCTCGACCTTGACGGGGTCGATGACGCGCTGGGAGGAGAGTCCCTCGGCGTTGATGTAGCCGATCCACATGCGTTCGTCGAGCAGGACGGCGGTCTGCAGGGCGGCGAGGGTGTCGGCGGCGGCGGTGCGCGGGACGGCCGCGCTCGCCGCGGGGCCGGCGACGGCGTCCTTGCGGACGGCGGTCGCGGCCCGGTCGCCGGCCCGGATGGCGCGGACGGCGGCGGCGAGCAGGGCGTCGTCGGGGCGGGCGGGGCCGTCCGGGACGGGCAGCGGCGGGGTGCGCGGCGGGGTGCGGCGGCTGTCGGGACGGGTGATCACGACGTCCCCCTCGGCGGACTCCGCGGCGGGCGCGTAGCCCATGGCGCGCAGGACGGAGAGCAGGGTCTCCGGCCCGGCCTGGGCGGCGAGCACGGTGGGGGCGAGCAGCCGCAGGCGCAGTTCGGCGGCGCGCCGGTCGGCGAGGACCTCGTCGAGCAGCCGGGGGTCGTCGCAGCGCAGGTAGGAGGAGGCGGCGCCGACCCGGAGGATGCCGTGCCGGCGGGCCACGTCGTCGATCAGGTAGGCGAGCGGCTGCGGGACGGGCGTGCGGGAGTGCTGGGCCAGGAACGCCCGCAGGTCGGCGGCGGTGCGTCCGGCGTCGAGGGCGCGGCGGACCGAGCCGGGGGTGAAGCGGTAGACGGTCGCGCCGCCCTTGGACTCGATGTCGGCGGCCAGCGCGAGGGCCTGGGCGAGCGGGGTGAGCAGCGGGCCGGGGGCGATCGCGGTGAGGTCGGGCTGCAGGATGACGTGGTCGAGCGGTTCGGGCAGCAGCGGGGCGAGGACGGGCGCCGGGTCGGTGCCGGCGAGCAGGGCGCGGGTGTGGGCGGCGAGGGCGCCGCGGCCGGTGGCGCCGAGCAGTTCGGCCTCGTGCAGGGTCCACTCGGCGAGCTGGTCGCGCAGGTCGCGGCCGTCCGCGCCGACCGGGCCGCCGCGCAGCGGGCGGTGCCAGCGCAGGGCGGGCAGCAGGGCGTCGGCGCCGGCGGCGGTGCCGGGCGGGAGTTCGGCGAGCCGGGTCAGGACGGCGCGGCGCACCGACGGGGCGAGGGTGCGGTCGAGTTCGGGGCCGAGGGCGGCGCGCGGGCGGCCCTTGCCGTCGGGGGTGCCGGTGAGGCGTCCGACCCGGGTGGCGGCGAGCCAGGCGCGGGCGAGCACGGTCCAGCGTTCGGCGGTGTCCTGCTGGAGCCAGGCGTCGTACCCGGGGGTCGGAGCCCAGACCTCGTCCGCCTCGCCGTCGGGGGCCAACAGCCCCGCGGTGTGGGCGAGTTCGATCCAGAAGGCGGCGTCCGGCTCGGAGCTCTCCAGCAGGGCGGCGGCCCGCTTGAGGTCGCGCACGCCCAGGCCGCCGGCCCGCAGGGTGGGCGGTGGGGTGAGGCTCCAGGCTTCGAGGAGTTCCTCGACCAGGCGGACGGCGGTGCCGGCCTGCCCGGCGGCGGTGCGGTCGGCGGTGGCCGGGTCGCGCGCGACGACGGGGTCGACGACGGGCGGGGCCGGGTCGACGCCGCGGTGGGTGCGTCCGCCGCGCAGGTGCAGGGCGAGTTCGCGGGGCAGCACGACGGAGCCGGGGCTGGAGGGCAGCAGCAGCCCGCGGGCGAGCAGCCACTCGACGGGGCCGCGGGCGTCCTCGGCGGTGACCTGCCGGGCGGCGTCCGGGACGGTGCCGGTGGGCGGGCCCCAGACCAGCCGTTCCAGCAGGCCGAGTGCGGCGGGCGGGGCCTGGTCGAGCAGCGCGCCCAGCCGCTTGCGGTCGCCGAGCAGGGCGGTGAGCGCGGCGACGGCGGTGACCGGGTCGGGGGTGGGCGGCAGTCCGGTGCCGGCCAGTAGCTGCTGGAGGCGGGCGGGCGACATGCCGACGGTGGCGTCGGCGAAGGTCGGGCCGAGGCCGGTGCGGCCCGGGTTGAGGGCGCTGGGGGCGAGCGCCTCCCGGACGGCGAGGACCAGGCGCAGCGCGGAGTCCGGGCCCCACAGCAGGGCCTGTTCGCGCAGCCGGGCGAGCGCGGCGGGCAGCGCGGCGGTGACGGCGGCCCGGTCGACGGGCGCGGCGCCGGGGTGCGGTTTGACCCGGGCGGGCCCGGTCAGCAGGTTCCGCACGGTGGCCTCGGACGCGCCCTCGGGGGCGGCGGCGATCGCCTCGGCGACCTGCAGGGTGAACCGGTCGAGCCGCTCCAGGGCGCGCAGCACGGACGCCCGGCTGGAGAGCCGCGCGGACAGCTGGGTGAGGTCGGTCGGCACCGGGTTCAGCAGGTCGGGGCGGGCCCGGAGCAGCGCGGCGACGGCCCCGTCCTCCCGGCCGCGGAGTTCCTCGGCCAGGGTGCGGGGTGCGGCGGCGCGGGTGCCACGCGGCGCGCTCTGCGGTGCGGTCATCCGGTCCAGACTAGTCAACGCCCCCCGTCGCGGCCCAGAACGGCGGTGGAACTCGGGCTGAACCGGTCCCCGCCCGGCGGTGCGGGCCGCACCGGGCCCGGGCGTCCGGGGCCCGGCGGGCCGTGCGCCGGGGGCGGACGGGGCCGGGCGGGGCTCGCTTCCGGCGGTCCGGGGTGGGTACCGTCTTGGTGGGCGGCGGGTACGTGGACGTGAGGGCGGGTGGCGGGGCGATGGCGGACGGCTCGTGGTGGCGCGAGGGCGGATCGGCGGACGGCTCGGAGGGCGGGGGGAGCGTGTACCTGCCCCGGCCGACGGCGGCCGCGCCGCCCGTCCCCCCGCCTCCGCCGACCC
Source organism: Kitasatospora fiedleri (assembly GCF_948472415.1). Taxonomy (NCBI): domain Bacteria; kingdom Bacillati; phylum Actinomycetota; class Actinomycetes; order Kitasatosporales; family Streptomycetaceae; genus Kitasatospora; species Kitasatospora fiedleri. Next base: position 4,380,465 of record NZ_OX419519.1, read on the forward strand.
CTCCGGAGGTGCCGGCCCAGGCGCCGCCGAAACCGACGCGGGCACCGGCACCCGCAGCCGCACCGGCACCCGCACCGGCACCCGGACCGGCACCCGCACCCGCCGCGCCCGTCGAACCGGACAAGCCGAAGCCGCCGACCGGGGCGTTCGGGTCCGGCGGGGCGTTCCGGGCCGGGTCGTCGCCGTCCGAGGCCGAGCGGGCCTTCGCGTACTCGGAGAACCCGGACGCCCCGGACTTCGGGTTCGGGCAGCCCGGTTGGACCGCGCAGTACTTCGACCTGGCGGAGCCCGAGCCCGAACCGGACCCCGAGCCCGCACCCGACGCGGACCCCGAACCCGAGCCGCCCGCGCCCGAGCCCGAACGCCCCCGCCCCGGCCTGGGACGCCTCCTGCTGGGCGCGCTGTTCGGCAGGCCCCCGGCCGCGCCCGAGGCCCCGCCCGCCCCCGCGGTCGCGGCGGGCGCGGCGGGCGCGGCCGTCGGCGCGGCGGGCGCCCGCAAGCCCGCGCCGCTGCTGCTGCTCGGCGCGGGGCTGCTGCTGGCCGGGGCGGTGACCGGCCAACTGCTGGTGATGCTGCTCGGCTGGGCGGCGGCGTACCTGTCGAAGGGCTGGACCGACCTGATGAAGAAGTTCGCCGTGCTCGGCATCCCGCTGATCACGGTGACCGGCCTGACGGTGTGGAACTGGGGCCGCGAGAAGGGGCGTTGGGGCAGCGCGCTGGCCCCGGGCAGCGACGCGGGCGCCACCACCTGGGCCGCCGCGCCGACCGTCCTGCGGGCCGCGGCGGTGCTGTCGGCGCTGTTCGTGCTGGCGGTGGCGCTGCGCCGCCGCAAGGGGTAGCGCCGGGGCGGACGGGAGCGCGGGGCCGGGGTGGTGACGGCGGGTCGGGTGTTTCCCGGGCCGCTCCCCACCGCTCGGCCCCGTCCGTTGCGCCGGGTCAGTTCGCGCCGAGGACGTGCAGCAGTTCGGCGATCAGGAAGTGCGCGCCGGTGTAGCCGATGCCCTGGAACCACAGCTGGTCGTCGACCTGGAAGGCGCGGTGGGCGCGGACGGCGCCCAGGGCCCGCCAGGCGGGGGAGGCGAGGGCGGTGGCCAGGCCGTTGCGGGCGGGGTCGCCGTAGCCCGCGTACAGCAGCAGGTCGCCGTCGGCCGGGGCGAGCTGGTCGGGGGCGGCCTCGGTGTCGAAGCGGTCGGCGTCCTGCGGGCCGGGGCGGGGCAGGCCGAGGTCGGCCAGCACGCTGCCGGGGAAGTTCTGCCGGGCGTACAGCCGGACGGCGGGGGAGCCCTCGACGAACCGGACCAGGCTGATCCGCTGCCCGGCGGCCCCGGCCGCGGCGAGCGCGGCCTTCGCCTGGTCGACGTGCCGGTCGTACGCGGCGACCACGGCGGCGGCCTGCTCACGGCGGTCCAGGGCGGTGGCGTGCAGCTGGAAGTTCTCCTTCCAGGGGGCGCCGGTGGTCCGGGTGGCGACGGTCGGGGCGATCGCCCGCAGCGCCGGGAGGTGGTCGGTGTCGCGGGCCAGGTTGGTGAGGATCAGCTGCGGTCGCAGGGCGGTGATCGCGGCGGTGTCGGGCGCGGCCCCGATGCCGCCGACCACGGCGACCCCGGCGAGCCGGGAGGCGGGCCAGTAGCCGGGCGGCCCGGCGTCCAGCGGGGCCTTGGCGGCACCGACCGGGGTGATGCCGAGCGTCATCGCGGAGTCCAGCTCGGCGGTGTCCAGGGCGACCACCCGGCGCGCCCCGCCGGGCACGGTGACCGGCCCGTCCGCGGCGTCCACGGTGATGTCGGGGCGCGGGACGGGGCTGGGCGGCACCGGTGTCGGCGTCGGCGTCGGCGTCGGCGAACCCGTGCGGACCCCGTCGTCGTCGGCGGTGGGCAGCGGTGAGGCGGTGGGCAGGACGTGCGGGCCGCAACCGGTGAGCAGGGCGGCACCGAGCCCGGCGAGGGCGGCCCGGCGGGACAGCGGGGGTGGCACCTGGGACCTCCTCCGGCGGCACGGTCGGATGCCAGCCAGTATGTCCGCGATGCGGCCCTCCCCCCGGCTTTTGCGACCGGAAACCCCGCCACTACCCCGCCCGGGTGGCCCCGGCCCCACCACGAAGGCCCCCCACGAAGGCCCCACGAAGGCCCCACGACGAGGCCCGTGGAGTGCTGGTTAGGCTGGCCGCATGGCTCTCACCGTCGGTTTCGACCTCGACATGACGCTCCTCGACACCAGGCCCGGCATCAAGGCCACCTACGACGTGCTGGCGGCCGAGACCGGGACGGTCATCGACTCCGACCTGGTGGTGAGCCGGCTCGGTCCGCCGCTGGTGCGGGAGTTGGCCAACTGGTACCCGCCGGAGCGGCTGGACGCGGTGGTGGCGCGGTACCGGGAGCTGTACGTCGAGCACGCCATCGGGCCGGCGCGCGAGCTGCCGGGGGCGCTGGCCGCGGTGGCCGCGGTGCGGGCGGCGGGCGGGCGGGTGCTGGTGATCACCGGGAAGTGGGAGCCGAACGCCCGGCGGCACCTGGACGGCATCGGGCTGGAGGTGGACGTGCTGGTCGGCGACCTGTGGGCGGAGACCAAGGGCGAGGCGCTGCGGGCGCACGGCGCGGACGTCTACGTCGGGGACCACCTGGGGGACATCCGCGGGGCCCTGGCCGCCGGGGCCGTCGCGGTCGGCGTGGCCACCGGCCCGTACGGCGCCGCCGAGCTGGCCGCGGCCGGGGCGGACGCGGTGCTGGGCGACCTCACCGAGTTCCCGGCCTGGCTGGCCGGGCACCTGGGCTGAGCGGCCGGGGGACCGGGGGCCCGGGGGTCGCTACCCCGCGGCGGCGGCCTCCCGGGCGCGCCGCCGCCGGGTGTTGGCCCGGGCGGTGACGAACAGGCCGGCCAGGGCCACCAGCAGGCCCAGCGGCATCAGCATCGACAGCCAGTACGCGAACGTGGGCAGCCTGGTCAGGTCGAGGAAGAGCGGCACGAAGGTGGCGATGGTGGCCAGCATGCCGACGCCGAACACGACGCCGCCGACCCGGACCAGCAGGTCACCGGGGTCGGCGGGGCCGTCACCGGGACGGACACCAGGACGGTCGCTCACTCTCACCACTCCTTCGCGCGGACCACTCCCCCGATTGTCCCACCGCGCGCCCCCTCCGATCGGCGGGGGCGCGGCGACACACGTTCCGACTGAACGCTCAGGATTCCCAGGAATCCCTCAGGCATGCTGAGAAACGGCATCCGGAACGGGCGAGCGGGGGCGTGCGGGCACATGGGTCTGACCAGTCACAAGGTGCTGGCGCTGTCCGCGCTGCTCTCGGTGCTGGCGGTGGCCGGCACGGTGCGGCTCTGGCCCCGGCTGGCCGGGCGCGGCTGGCGGGCGGTGCTGGGGCGGCTCGCCACCATCGTCGGCACCCAACTGGCGGTGCTCTGCACGCTGGCCCTGCTGGCGAACAACTCCTTCGCGTTCTACAGCAGTTGGGACGACCTGCTGGGCACCGGCGAGGACGGCCCGGTGACCGTCCAGAACCAGCTGCTCGGCCGCACCCCGGGCGTGCAGCGGCTGGCCGCCGAGAACGTCCGCGACACCGGTACGACCGGCCGCGCCCCCGAGCAGGCCGGCCGGCTGGAGCGGGTCCGGCTGCCCGGGGCGAGCACCGGGCTGGCCACCGAGGGCTACGTCTACCTGCCGCCGCAGTACTTCCGGCCCGAGTACCGGGACAGGCGCTTCCCGGCGGTGATCGCCATCACCGGCTTCCCGGGGGACGCCAAGAACCTGGTCACCAAGCTCAACTACCCGTCCGTGCAGTTGAAGCTCACCGAGCAGGGCCGGGCCAGGCCGACCGTGCTGGTGCTGATGCGGCCCTCCCCGGCGATGCCCCGCGACACCGAGTGCGAGGACGTGCCGGGCGGCCCGCAGGCCGACCGGTACTTCAGCGCCGACGTGCCCGCCGCGCTGCGCACCTCGTACCGGGTCGCGGACGGGCCGGGCAGCCTCGGCGTGATCGGCAACTCCACCGGCGGGTACTGCGCGTTGAAGCTGGCGATGCGTCACCCCGGCGTGTTCGCCGCCGCGGTGTCGCTGTCCGGCTACTACCGGGCCGCCGAGGACCCGACCACCGGGGACCTGTTCGGCGGCGACCAGGCCCGCCGCGACCAGGCCGACCTGGAGTGGCGGCTGGCCCACCTGCCGGCCCCGGCCACCGCGCTGCTGGTCGGCGGCAGCCGGGAGGGCGACGGCGACTACCACGCCCAGACCGAGCGGTTCCTGGCCGCCGCGAAGGGCACCGCGACCAGGGTCTCGGCGATCACCCTGGACAGCGGCGGCCACAACTTCACCACCTGGTCCCGGATGCTCCCGGCCTCGCTCGGCTGGCTCTCCGACCACCTGGCGGACCCCGCCTGACCGGCCCGGCGTCACAGCGCGCAACTCCGTGCGCGCAAGGAGTTTCGACCCGCGCCGGCCCCGGGTATGCAGCCATCGCGCGGGCGGACCTGACGGATGGTCCACGAACGCCCGCCCGGCACCGATCGGGGGTGTGAGCCAGTGGAAGGCGCAGCAGGCGCGGGGCACGGCCACGCCCCGGTCCGGAATCCCGTCGCCGTTCCGGTGAACGCTGAGGGATCATTGCTCGACTGAGCGAAACCGGCCGCCCGTCCAGGGCGCCCGCCGCACATCCACCCGCGGCCCGACGGGGGCCGCACGCACCCGATACCGAGGACTGTTCGAGATGCCCACCGGCCAGGTCAAGTGGTTCAACGAGACGAAGGGCTACGGCTTCCTGTCGCGCGACGACGGCGGCGAGGTCTTCGTCCACACCAAGGCGCTGCCCGCGGGCGTCACCACGCTGCGGCCGGGCCAGCGGGTCGAGTTCGGCATCGCCGCGGGCCACCGCGGCGACCAGGCGATGAGCGTGACGCTGCTGGACGCGCTGCCCTCGGTGGCCGCCGCCCAGCGCAAGAGCGCCGACGACATGGCCCCGATCGTCCAGGACCTGATCACCAAGCTGGACAGCGTGCTGCCGGGCCTGCAGCGCGGCCGCTACCCGGGCAAGCCGGAGGGCCAGAAGATCGCCATGGTGCTGCGCGCCATCGCCGACCAGTTCGACGTCTGACCCGGGCTCAGGGGAAGGCCAGCGCGCCCGGGTCGACGGCGGGGACGAGTCCCTGCCCGGCGGCCCGGGTGAGCAGGCCGCGCACCGCCGCGTAGCCCTCCTCGCCGAGGTCCGCGGTGAACTCGTTGACGTACAGCCCGATGTGCTGCTCGGCGACGGCCGGGTCCATCTCCTGGGCGTGCGCCAGCACGTACGCCCGGGAGGCCGCCGGGTCCGCCCAGGCCGCGCGCACCGACGCCCGTACGGTGTCGGCCAGTTCGCGCAGCCGCTCGGCGCCCAGCGAGCGGCGGGCCACGATCGCGCCCAGCGGGATCGGCAGCCCGGTGGCCGCCTCCCACGCCTCGCCCATGTCGGCCAGGCGGTGCAGGCCGTACTCCTGGTACGTGAACCGGGCCTCGTGGATCACCAGTCCGGCGTCCACCTCCCCGGACCGGACGGCCGGCATGATCTCGTGGAACGGCAGCACCACGATCTCGCCGAACCCGCCCGGCACCGCCCCGGCCGCCCACAGCCGGAACAGCAGGTACGCCGTGGAGCGCTCGCTGGGCACCGCCACCCGCCGCCCGGCCAGCGCCGCCGCCTCCAGCGGGCCGGCCGTCAGCACCAGCGGCCCGCAGCCCCGGCCCAGCGCCCCGCCGCACGGCAGCAGCGCGTACTCGTCCAGCACCCAGGGCAGCTGCCCGTAGGAGATCTTCAGGACGTCCAGCTCGCCGCGCTCGGCCAGCCCGTTGGTGACGTCGATGTCCGCGAACCGCACCTCGGGCGCGTCCGCGCCCGGCACCAGGCCGTGCGCCCAGGCGTGGAAGACGAAGGTGTCGTTCGGGCAGGGCGAGTACGCGACGGTGAGCGGCTCGGCCATCTCAGACCTCCTGGAGCAGACGGGACAGCGGCGGCAGCGCCGCGAAGGCCCGCTCCAGGGCCGCCAGCGCCTCGCCGATCCGCCAGGCCGCGCGGTCGCGCGGTCCGACGGCATTGGACACGGCCCGCAGCTCACCGGCCGCGAGCCCGGACCGGGCGGCCGCCTCGGCCACCCCGAAACCCTCCATCGCCTCGGCCAGCGCCCGCGGGTGGCGCCCCCTCAGCGCGGCGGCGCGCTCGGCCGAACCGGTCACCGTGGACACCGTCAGCACCTCGCCGACCGCCCCGCCGGTGGCCCCGGCCAGCGCCGCGACCAGCGCGGGCGGCACCGGGTGCCGGACGGTGCCGAAGCCCAGCTCGGTGACGTCCGCGAAGCCGTCCGGCGTCTCGGCGCCCAGGTCGGCCGCCAGCACGGCGTCCGCCACCACCAGCGACCCGACCGGCGCCCCGGGCGCGAACCCGCCCGCGATGCCCGCCGACAGCACCAGCCGGTACCGGCCGCGGGCCAGTGCCGCCGCCGTGCCCGCCGCCGCGGCCGCCGGGCCGACCCCGGCCGCCAGCACCACGGCCCCCGAGCCCGGGCCGAGCCCGCGCCGCACCGCCTCGGCCTCCGCCTCCACGGCGACGACGACGAGCAGCCCGGCGGCGGGGCCGGGCTGCTCGTCGGTGCGCTCAGCGGTCATCGACCGGCGGTTCAGCTGTTCTTGTTGTCCAGGTCGAAGGCCCAGACCGCGTAGTACTCCTGGGACGTCTTGTCCTGCGAGACCACCGTCACCGAGGTGACGTCGTTGCTCGACATCAGGGCGCCGGCGCTCTTCGAACCCGAGTAGGTCACCCCGGTGAGGACCTCGCCCTCGGCACCGCCGGCCAGCGGCACCTGGCCGCTGGAGCCGCCGTTGGTCAGCGCGAACCAGCCCTTGTCGGCCAGCTCCCGGGGCACGCCGACGCCGATCTGGTCACTGGCGCGGACGTCCAGCTTCGGCAGCTTGTCGTCCTTGCGCGCCTGCTTGATGTCCGACAGGCACTTGGTGAGGTAGTCCTCGTCGAGCGGCTTGCCGTCGTTGTAGCAGAAGGGGGCGGCGGTGGTGGTCGAGGTGCCGACGACCATCGTCGCCACGTTCTCACGGGGCTTGCCGGCGTCGTTCGCCCAGTAGATACCGGTACCGAGGGAGGCGGCGCCGACGACGACGACGCCGGCGATACCGGCGATGGCACGGGTGCTGAGGCTCATGCGCAAGAGGCTACTCGCCTTCCGTGATCACATGACGCCGGGGTGCCCGAGTCGCCCGAGGTTAGGCCGTGCGCGGGCGCGCCGCGCACCGCCGGGAGCCGGGCCGGGACCGGGCCGCCGGGCCCGCCGCTCAGGCCACCCGGGGGCGGGCCGCCGACCGGTGCGGCCCGACCCGCAGCAGCGAGCGGAACGTCCACAGCAGCATCAGCGTCATCACCGCCGCGGCCACCGTCAGCCCCAGCACCGGGTTCAGCGGCAGCGAGATGCCCACCGCGCCGCCCGCCACCCAGCTCAGCTGCAACGCCGTCTCGGAACGGGCGAACGCCGAGGTCCGCACCGCCTCCGGCACGTCCCGCTGGATCAGCGCGTCCAGCGCCAGCTTGCCCAGCGAGGCCGACATCCCCGCGACGGCCGCCACCACCGTCACCGTCACCGCCCCGTACCAGAGCGCCGAGGCGCCCGCCGCCGCCGTCGCCAACGCCAGCACCGCCGTCACCGTCACCTCCGAGCCGCGGGTGCGCAGCCACGACCCCAGCACCGACCCCAGCGCGTTGCCCAGCCCGGCCGCCGCCGCGACCAGCCCCAGCGCCACCGTCCCGGGCAGGCCGCCCGGCGGGTCCTTGCGGATCAGGAACGCCAGGAACATCACCAGGAACCCGACCAGCCAGCGCAGCGCCGCCACCCCGCGCAGCGCCATCACCACCGACGGGCCGACCGCCCGCAGCACGCCCTTCGGCCGCGGCTCCTCCTGCGGCCCGGCCAGCAGCTGCGCCCGCTGCTCGCCCCGCGCCGAATCCACCTGGTGCGGCAGGTGGAAGGCCATCAGGGTGCCGATCACGAACACCACGAACGCCCCGCGCAGCGGCCACCCCGGCCCGAGCAGCTGGAGCAGCCCGCCCACCCCGCCGGCCACCAGCGTGGTCAGCAGACCCGCCAGCGTCACCCGCGAGTTCGCCTTCACCAGCGACAACTGGGCGGGCAGCAGCCGCGGCACCACCACGCTGCGCACCACCCCGTACGCCTTCGACGCGACCAGCACGCCCAGCGCCTCCGGGTACAGCGCCAGCCCGCCGCCGGTCACCACCCCCGCCATCACCCAGGCCAGCGCCGCCCGGGCCAGCATCGACATCGCCATCGCGGAACGGCGGCCGTTGGGCAGCCGGTCCAGCAGCGGGCCGATCACCGGGGCGAGTAGCGCGAACGGGGCCATCGTGATCAGCAGGTACAGCGCGACCCGGCCGCGGGCCTCGCCGGTCGGCACCGAGAAGAAGATGGTGGACGCCAGCGACACCGTGATCAGCATGTCGCCGAACGAGTTCAGGGCGTGCAGTTCGATCAGCTTCGCCAGGCCGGACTCGCCGGCGCCCTCCGCCGAGGTCGCCCGCCGGATCCGCCGCCCCGTCCCGTTCACCACCCGGCCGGTGCGGGCGCCCACCGCGGACGCGCCGCGGGCCCAGAAGCCGCGGGCCTTCACCGTCGGCCGGTCGGGGTGCGCGGAATCGACGTCCTCGGAGACGGTGTCCGCGGCGAGGGTGCTCCCGCCGGCGGTGCGGCCGGTGTACTCGGCGGGCCCGGGATTCTTCGAGAGGTCCGGGCCCGGCTGACGGGGCGTCGGACAGGGGGCATCGGCCTCCGGCTCACCGGGGGCCACGGGATGCTGCCGCGACACGGCGGACGCTCCCGAACGGCTCTCGGCCTGCTCGGGACGCGGCCCGTGCCGCAGCGGGTTCTCCTCCGCCACACACCCATCCTGCCCGAGAATCGCCGACCTAACGAGTGATTGTCCGGGCGTCGGCGCGCCCGTCCCCACGGCCCGGACTGTGCTGCACCACCGACCGGCGGGTAGCCTGCACTACGCGCATGCCCGGCCTCCCACAGGGGGGCGGCCGACCTGGGCGGCGCGGCCCGGCCACGGACCGGCCCCGGGTCTAGCAGAATGGACCGGCCCCGTGCTCGCGGGGGTCGCCCCCGAGACGTGGCAGCGGGAGCCGACGCGGGCCCGCCCACCGGGTGCTGCCGCGGGACCGCAGGATGACAGGACTGGGAGAGAACCGACGCCGTGAGTGCTGCGATGCGAAGCCGTACCCCTGACCGGCTCTGTGCAGAGGCCGTCGACCTCGCCCGCCAGGCAGTGGTGGACAGCGTCGGGGAGGCCGTCGTCGGCCCCCACGTGAAGGCGAGCGCGGACGCCGAGCGCGTCGTCACCCACACCTTCGAATGCCTCGACCCGGCCTACCGGGGCTGGCACTGGGCGGTCACCGTGGCCCGCGCCCCGCGGGCCAAGAACGTCACCCTCGACGAGGTCGCCCTGCTGCCCGGCGAGGGAGCCGTCCTCGCCCCGCAGTGGGTGCCGTGGAGCGAGCGCCTGCGCCCCGGCGACCTCGGCCCCGGCGACCTGCTCCCCACCGGAGCCGACGACCTGCGCCTGGAACCCGGCTGGACCGGCGAGGACGAACCCGCCCCCAACTCGGTGCTCGTCGAGGCCGCCGAGGACGACGTCCCGGCCGAGGACATCCAGCCGGCGCCCGCCCGCGCCAAGATCAGCGCGATCGCCGAGGAACTCGGCCTGGTCCGCCCCCGCGTGCTCTCCCGGCACGGCCTGCACCAGGCCGCCGAGCGCTGGGAGACCGCGTACGGCCCGCAGACCCCGATGGCGCAGTCCGCCCCCGCCTCCTGCGACACCTGCGGCTTCCTCGTCCCGATCGGCGGCTCGCTCGGCCAGGCGTTCGGCGTCTGCGGCAACGAGTTCGGCCCGGCCGACGGCCAGGTCGTCTCGCTCGCCTACGGCTGCGGCGCGCACTCCGAGGCCGCCGTCCTGCCGGCCCCGCCCGTCCCCAGCGAGCTGATCCTCGACGAGACGATCGTCGAACCCCTCCCGCTGCACCCCGACCGCACCTCCGGCTCCGTCGAGCCGGACGCGCCCGCCGAGGAGCTCGGCCACGCGTGACGCCGCGCGCCGAACGGAGCGGGCGGAACCGGGGGTGCGGGGAAGCAGCGCGCAGCGGAGGACGGACGCCGGCAAGGTCGCGGCGACGGGAATGACCTGACGTCACCTCGCGGCCTCGCGGTGCGGGCGGGCCCGTTCGCGCAGTCGCCCGCGCCCCGGTCGGGCGCGTCCCGGCCGCGGGTCCGTCGCATACGGCGCCGTCGGGGACGACTGGCAGAATGCCGACTCGTACGCGGACCACACGAAGGGCGGCTCGGCACGTGGAGTCTCGGATCATCGGCAGCGCGGCGTCCCCCGAGGAATCGGACGTCTTCGACACGGCCCGGCTGCGGCACACCGTGCTCGCGGCCTGGACGGCCGCGCCCGCCCGGTTCCGGGAGGACGCCAACGCCGAGGAGGAGCTCGCGCTCGGCGGCTACCGGGACCGGCTCGTCGTCGAACTCGCCCAGAACGCCGCCGACGCGGCCGCCCGGGCCGGGGTCACCGGCCGGCTCCGGCTGACCCTGCGCGACGGCGTGCTGGCCGCCGCCAACACCGGCGCCCCGCTGGACGCCGCCGCGGTCGAGTCGCTCTCCACCCTGCGGGCCTCCGCCAAGCGCGGGGACGAGCGGGAGGTGGTCGGCCGGTTCGGTGTCGGCTTCGCCGCCGTGCTGGCCGTCAGCGACGAGCCCGCCGTGCTCGGCCACCCCGGCGGGGTGCGCTGGTCGCTCACCGACGCCCGCGCGCTGGTCGCCGCGATCCCGCAGCTCACCGAGGAGTTGACCCGCCGCGAGGGCCACCTGCCGGTGCTCCGGGTGCCGTTCGCGGCCGAGGGCGAGCCCCCCGCGGGCTACGACACCGTGGTCGTGCTGCCGCTGCGCGACGCCGCCGCCGAGGACCTCACCCGCCGCCTGCTCGCCGGGATCGACGACGCCCTGCTGCTGACCCTGCCCGGCCTCGCCGAGGTGGTGGTCGACACCGCGGAGGGCGTGCGCACCCTGACCCGCACCGAACACCCGCCGCACCCCGAGCAGTTGCCCGCCGTCACCGTCACCGACGGGGAGCGCAGCACCACCTGGCAGACCGTCAGCGCCGCCGGCACCGCCGCCCCCGAACTGCTGGCCGACCGCACCACCGAGGAGCGCGCCCGCCCCTACTGGACGCTCACCTGGGCCGTCCCGGTCGACGAGCGGGGCCGCCCGCAGCGCCCGCGCACCGCCGCCGTGGTGCACGCGCCCACCCCCAGCGACGAGCCGCTCGGCCTGCCCGCGCTGCTGATCGCCTCCTACCCGCTCGACCCGACCCGGCGGCACGTCGCGCCCGGCCCGCTCACCGACTTCCTCACCGAGCGCGCCGCCGACGCCTACGCCGAACTGCTGCGCGCCCGCGGCGCCGACCCGGGCTCGCTGGACCTCGTCCCCGCCCCGCTCGGCCAGGGCGCCCTGGACAGCGCGCTGCGCACCGCCGTGCTGGAGCGGCTGCCCGAGACGCCCTTCCTGCCGCACCCGCCCGGCACCGAGGCGGGCACCCCCGCGCTGCGCCCGCGCGACGCCGTCCTGCTGGAGGGCGCCGACCACGAGGTGGTCGAGGCGCTCGCCCCGATCTTCCCCGGCCTGCTCCCGGCCGGCCTGGAGCGCCGCACCGAACTGCGCACCCTGCGGGTGCGCCGCGTCCCGCTCGCCGAGGTGGTCGACCAGCTCGGCGGCCTGGAGCGCGAACCCTCCTGGTGGCGCGGCCTGTACGCGGCCCTGGCCGGGGCCGACCCGGAGTCGCTGGGCGCGCTGCCCGTCCCGCTCGCCGACGGCCGCACGGTCACCGGCCCGCGCCGCGTCCTGCTGCCCTCCGACGCCGCCGACTGGGCCGGCTACGAGGGCTACCCCGGCGCGCTCGCCGAGGCGCTCGACCTGCTCGACCTGCGGCTGGCCCACCCCGACGCCGCCCACCCGCTGCTCGCCAAGCTCGGCGCCGGCACCGCCACCCCGGCCGGCGTCCTGGACACCCCCGAGGTCCGGGCCGCCGTCGCCCGCTCGCTGGAGGTCGGCGAGGACGACTACGACGCCGCCGTCGACCTCGCCGACGCCGTCCTCGCCCTGGTCCGGGCCGCCGCGCCCGCCCCCGGCGAGCACCCCTGGCTGGCCCGCCTGGCCCTGCCCGACGACGAGGGCGAACTCGCCCGGGCCGGTGAACTCCTGCTCCCCGAGAGCCCGCTGGCCCGGCTGGTGGACGAGGACGAGGCCGCCTTCGTGGACGAGGACCTGCTGGAGCGCTGGGGCCCCGAGGTCCTCGCCGCGGCCGGCGCGCTCACCGCCTTCGCCCTGGTGCGCGCCGAGGACGTCGTCCTCGACCCCGACGACCTGGAGCGCCTCGACCCCACCGCCCCCGCCGACCGGGCCGCCGGCGGCCGCCCCACCGGCCTGATCGACGAGGCCCCCGACGGCCTCGCCGAGTGGTGCGAGGACGCCCTGGAGGCCCTGCACGCCGACGACGCCGGGGAGTTGGGAGTCCCGCCGGTCGCCGCCGAACTGCTCGCCGTCCGCGACCTCGACCTGGTCGCCGACGACGCCTGGCCCGAGGCGCTCGCCCTGCTCGCCCGGCCCCCGTACCGGGACGCCGTGGTGGCGCCGGTGCGCACCCTGCTGCCCGACGGCAGCTACACCGACCTGCCCCCGTACACCGCCTGGTGGCTGCGCGACCACCCCGTCCTGGACGGCCGCGAACCGGCCGGCCTGCGCGCCGCCGGGGCCGACCCGCTGCTGCGCGGCCTCTACGACGAGGCCCGCACCACGCTCGACCCGCAGTTCCTGCACGCGCTCGGCGTGCGCACCACGCTGAACGCGCTGCTCGCCGAACCGCACGGCCCCGACGAGCTGATCGACCGCCTCACCGACCCGCTCTCCGAGGTCAGCCACCGTCAACTGCACGGCATCTACAGCCTGCTGGCCGCCCTCCCGGCCGAGCGCGTCGAACCGCTCGACGTGGTCCGGGCGCTGGCCCCGCTGGACGACGCCACCGGCCGCCGCGACGACCGCACCGTCATCGTGGACGCCGCCACCGCGGTCGTCGCCGACGCCCCCGACCTGGTCGAACTCCTCCACGACCACGCCGTGCTGCCCGTCCACCCGCTGCTCGCCCCGGCCCTGGCCGAGCGCCTGCACGTCTCGCTGGCCAGCGAGGTGGCCGGCGGCCGGGTCCTCTCCGAGGGGACCCTGCACCGCGTCCCCGCGGTGGTCCGCGAACTGCTGCCCGGCTGCCCCGCCGTCTACGAGGAGCACGAGGAACTCCTGGTCGTCGGCCCGGACGGCGAGGAGGCCCGCGTCGCCTGGCGCTGGGACACCGCCGCGACCGCCCCCGAACTGCCCTACGACCCCGAGGACGCCGAAGCCGCCGACGAGGACGACGAGTTCGACGTCCCGCCCGTCTCCGGCCTGCTGCACGCCGCCACCCCCGAGGGCCTCGCCGCCGGCCTGGCCTGGTCCGTCCACCAGTGGCACCGCCGCTTCGAGGTCCTGGCCGCCCTCACCGAACCCGACCGGGCGTACGAGCTGCTGGCGGCCCGCGACTACGAGTAGCCGTCCGGGGCCGGGGCCCGCCGTTCCCCGCCGGCCGCTCAGGGGTTCTTCTCGGCGAAGACCCGGGCGCTGATCTCCAGCAGGCCGCCCGCGATCAGGGCGATCGCCACGCCGGTCAGCGGGTCGCGCCAGCCGACCAGGTGGAGCTGGAAGAAGTCGGCGAGCCACGGCACCACCAGGACCAGCGCGAAGGCGCCGGACATGGTGCCGATCAGCAGCAGGCGCCACCAGGTGTAGGGGCGGGCGACGATGGCGAGCACCCAGACGGCCACGATGAAGAGGGTGAGCGTGGCGACCGAGGTGTCGGCCTTCAGGGTGGTCTCGTCGTCGCCGCGGGCCAGCGCGTAGGCGGTGAAGGTCGCCGCGCCGCAGACGATCCCGCCGGGGACGGCCAGCCGCAGGACCCGGCGGACGAAGCCGGTGCGGGCGCGCTCGTTGTTGGGGGCGAGGGCCAGGAAGAACGCCGGGATGCCGATGGTCAGCGAGGACAGCACCGTCGAGTGCCGGGGCAGGAACGGGTACGGGACCTGGGTGACCACCACCAGCAGGGCCAGCAGCACCGAGTAGACGGTCTTGACCAGGAACAGCCCGGCGACCCGCTCGATGTTGCCGATCACCCGGCGGCCCTCGGCGACCACCGAGGGCAGGGTGGCGAAGCGGTCGTCGAGCAGGACGATCTGGGCGACGGCCCGGGTGGCGTCCGAGCCGGTGCCCATCGCGACGCCGATGTCGGCGTCCTTGAGGGCGAGGACGTCGTTGACGCCGTCGCCGGTCATCGCGACGGTGTGGCCCTTGGACTGCAGGGCGCCGACCAGGGCGCGCTTCTGCTGCGGGGTGACCCGGCCGAAGACGGCGGTGCGGTCGGCGGCCTCGGCCAGCTCGGCGGGGTCGGTGGGCAGGGTGCGGGCGTCGGTCGCGGTCTCGGCGCCGGGCAGGCCGAGGTGGGCGGCGACGGCGCCCACCGAGACGGCGCTGTCGCCGGAGATGACCTTGGCCCGGACGTCCTGGGAGCGGAAGTAGCGCAGGGTGTCCGCGGCGTCCTCGCGCAGCCGCTGCTGGAGCACCAGCAGGGCGAGCGGTCGCAGCTCGGCGGCCGGGTCGGGGTCGTCCAGCGGCAGCGGGCTGCGGCCCAGCAGCAGGACGCGCAGGCCCTTCGCACCCAGCTCGTCGACCTCGGCGAGCGCGTCCGAACCGGCCGGGAGCAGCACGTCCGGGGCGCCGAGCAGCCAGCTGCCCTCGGTGCCGCCCGGTTCGAGCAGCTGGACGCCGCTCCACTTGCGGGCGGAGGAGAACGGGATCGCCTCCAGCACCCGCCAGCGGCCCTCCGGCGGCGGCCCGTACGCGTCGATGACGGCCCGCATGCTGGGGTTGGGGCGGGTGTCGGCGGCGCCGATCGCGCCGAGCGCCTCGGCCAGCACCGCCGGGTCGGCCTGCGGGGCCTGCCGGGGGGTGGCCAGCGGGCGGAGGTCGACCAGGTCCATGCCGCCCTCGGTGAGGGTGCCGGTCTTGTCCAGGCAGACGGTGTCGACCCGGGCCAGCCCCTCGATCGCGGGCAGCTCCTGGACCAGGCACTGCTTGCGGCCGAGCCGGACCACCCCGATCGCGAAGGCCACCGAGGTGAGCAGCACCAGGCCCTCGGGCACCATCGGCACGATGCCGGCCACCATCCGGCGGACGGCCTCCTTCCAGTCGTTGCGCTCCACCGCGAGCTGGCTGATCACCAGGCCGAGCGCGGTGGGGATCAGCAGGTAGGTGATGAACCGCAGGATTCGGTCGATGCCGGTGCGCAGCTCGGACTTGACCAGGGTGAACCTGCTGGCCTCCTCGGCGAGCCTGGCGGCGTAGGCGTCCCGGCCGACCTTGGTGGCGGTGAACGCGCCCGCGCCGGCCACCACGAAGGAACCGGACATCACGCGGTCGCCGGGGTGCTTGAGGACGGGGTCGGGCTCGCCGGTCAGCAGCGACTCGTCGATCTCCAGGCCGTCCGCCTCGGTGACGGTGCCGTCCACCACGGCCTTGTCGCCGATGCCGAGCAGCACGGTGTCGTCCAGCACGACCTCGCCGGTGCCGACCTGCACGGCGGCCCCGTCCCGGCGGACCTGGGGGCGGGCCTCGCCGATCAGCGCCAGGCTGTCCAGGGTCTTCTTGGCGCGGGTCTCCTGGATGATGCCGATCGCCGTGTTGGCCACGATGACCAGGCCGAACAGGCCGTCCTGGATCGGTCCGACGACCAGGATGATGCCGAACATCACCCCGATGAGCGCGTTGAACCGGGTGAACACGTTGGCCCGGACGATCTCCCGCACCGACCGGCTGGAACGCACCGGGACGTCGTTCACCTGGCCGCGGGCGACCCGCTCGGCGACCTCGGCCGCGCTCAGCCCGGGCTGGTACGCGCCGCCCGCGCCGGTGGGGTGCGCGCCGGGGGCCGGACCCGGGGCCCGGCCCGGGGCCGGATCGGGGTCCGGACCGGGGCCGTGCGCGGCGGTGCCTTCCGCTGAGTGCGTCATGGCACCGACTCTAGGTGGGCGGTTTGTCCGGTGCGTCCCGCCTCGGGGCGGTTTCGGGCCGGACGGGTGGCGCGGGCCGGGGCCTCAGCGGGCGGTTCCGGTGCCGCTCCCGGTGCCCGTGCCGTTGTCGCTGCCGCTGTCGCCGCCGGTTCCGGCCTCGGCCGCCTCGGCCGCCTCGGCGGCGCGGGCGCGGCGGATCGCGGCGCGGCGGGCGGTGCAGTACTTGAGGCCGATCAGGCCGAGCAGGCCGCCGGACAGGCAGATCCACGGCCAGGTGCCGTGGCCGTGGTCGGACAGCCGGGCCTGGAACGGCACCAGCACCACGAAGCCGGCGAACCACAGCGCCGTGCCGGTGCCGACGATGGCGACGTCGTTCCCCTCGAGGGGCGGGGGAGCGGAGCGCAGCGCGGTCTTGGGCATGGGCCCTAGCCTACGGGGCGGGCCCGGCGCTCCGGGAGAGGCGGTCCGGTCTGCCGCCGCCACCCGGAGTCGTCCGAACGTGATCGAGCGTGACCGTAATGGCCTCGCTCTACGCGCGAAGATGGCGCGTGCACGACCGGCGTCGACATACTGAAATGCCCCCACCCTGGCTTCCCCCCCCTGGCCTCCCCGGCCTCTCCCGATCGAGGACCCCCGACATGTCTCCGCAGGCCCAGTCGACCACCGCGTCGCCCGAGCCCTCCCAGAACCCGCCGCAGCCCCCGTCCGGCGCCCTGGACCGCTTCTTCAAGATCTCGCAGCGGGGCTCCACCCTGCCCCGCGAGATCCGCGGTGGTGTCGCCACCTTCTTCACGATGGCGTACATCCTGGTGCTCAACCCGATCATCCTGGCCTCGGCCACGGACATGAACGGCACCCACCTCAACGGCGGCCAGCTGGTCACCGCGACCGCGCTCACCGCCGGTCTGACCACCCTGCTGATGGGCGTCATCGGCAACGTCCCGATCGGCCTCGCCGCCGGCCTGGGCGTCAACACCATCGTGGCGCTCCAGCTCGCCCCCCAGATGACCTGGCCGGACGCGATGGGCATGGTCGTCCTGGCCGGCTTCGCGATCATGCTGCTGGTCGCCACCGGCCTGCGCGAGCGGGTCATGAACGCCGTCCCGCTCGGCCTGCGCAAGGCCATCGCGATCGGCATCGGCCTGTTCATCACCCTGGTCGGCCTGGTCGACTCCGGCTTCGTCTCCCGCATCCCGGACGCCGCCCACACCACCGTCCCGCTCCAGCTCGGCATCGGCGGCCACCTGCACGGCTGGCCCGTGCTGATCTTCATCCTCGGCCTGCTGCTCACCATGGCCCTGGTCATCCGCAAGGTGCCCGGCGCGATCCTGATCTCGATCGCCGTGATGACCGCCCTCGCGGTGATCATCCAGCAGTTCGCCGACCTCTCCGCCGAGACCTGGGGCCTCACCGTCCCCGCCTGGCCCGGCAACCCGGTCGCCACCCCCGACTTCGGCCTGGTCGGCCACTTCAGCCTGTTCGGCGGCTTCCAGCACGTCAGCGTCCTGACCGGCATCCTGTTCGTCTTCACCGTGCTGATGAGCTGCTTCTTCGACGCGATGGGCACCATCCTCGGCGTCGCCGACGAGGCCCACCTGCTCGACGAGAAGGGCGACCTCCCGGGCATCAACAAGATCCTGATGGTCGACGGCATCGCCACCGCCGCGGGCGGCGCGACCTCCTCCTCCGCCAACACCTGCTTCGTCGAGTCCACCGCCGGCGTCGGCGAGGGCGCCCGCACCGGCTTCGCCTCGATCGTCACCGGCGCGCTCTTCCTGCTCGCCCTCTTCCTCACCCCCCTGGCGACCATGGTCCCCGCCCAGGCCGCCACCCCCGCCCTGGTTACCGTCGGCTTCCTGATCCTGGCGAACTCCATCAAGGAGATCGACTGGTCCGACTTCACCATCGCGATGCCGGCCTTCCTGACCATCGTGATGATGCCGTTCACCTACTCCATCACCAACGGCATCGGCTTCGGCTTCATCACCTTCTGCCTCCTGCGCGTCGTCGCCGGCCGCGCCCGCACCGTCCCGATCGCGATGTACGGCGTCGCCGCCGTCTTCGCCTTCTACTACCTGATGCCGGCCCTCGGCCTGCTCTGACGCCGCCCGGCCCCACGACGGCCCTCCCCCGCGCCGCGGGGGAGGGCCGTCGGGCTGTTCGGTATCGGGCGAGGGGTGATCTCGACATCATGGGGGTCCGCCGGCTGACGGAAGGACGACCATGACGCGTACGGTCATCGACCTCGACGACGACCTGCTCGCGGAAGCCCAGCGGCTCTTCGGGACCTCCACCAAGGTCGCCACGGTGAACGCCGCCCTGCTCGAAGCGGTCAAGCTCGCCCGCCGGACAGAGTTCGCGGACGCCGTGGCCAGCGGGGAGTTCGACCTCCTCGTCGAGCCCGGTGACCGGGCGGTGGCGTGAGCCGGGAGCACTTCCTGATCGACAAGTCGGCCCTGGCGCGGTGGGGCAAGGCAGCCGTCCGCCCGGTGCTCGACGACCTCTCCCAGCGGGCCCTGCTCGCCGTCAGCCCGACGGTGGAGATGGAGGTGCTGTTCAGCGCCCGCACCCCGGCCGAGGCCGAGCGGCTGCGCCACCTGCTCCGCGGCTTCGACTACCTGCCGTGCCCCGACGAGGTGTGGGGCCGGGCGAAGCAAGTGCAGCAGCAGGCGTTGTTCCGCGGGAACCACCGGGCGCTGTCGATGGCGGACCTGCTCATCGCGGCCACGGCGGAGCGGCACGGCGTCAGCGTCCTGCACTACGACGGCGACTACGACACGATCTCGGCCATCACCGGGCAGCCCACCCGCTGGGTCGTACCGGCGGGGACGGCCGACTGATTCCCTGCCCGAGCGGCTGACGCCCTCCCCCGCCAACGGCATCGGCCCCGCCTCCTGCACGCCGTCGCGGGCCGCGCCCGCAAAGTCCCGGTCCGGTTCACCAGGAGTCGAGCGAGACGCCGGGGCCGTTCCGGAGGTAGCGGTGGAGGGCCGCCCCCGTGGTGGGGACGAACTCCTGCGGGAGGGCTTCGGTGCTCACCCAGGCGACCTCCGAGTGCTTCTCGGGCTCTCCGTTGTGGAGGCTGCCGGACCATTCGTGCGCGGCGAACACCACGGTCAGGAAGCCGTTGGGGGCCTCGACGCCCCGTGCTCCGCGGATGACGTGCACCAGGTTCAGGGCGTCGGGCGACACGACGAGTCCGGTCTCTTCGGCGAGTTCGCGCACGGCGGTCCGGGTGATCGGCTCGCCCGGCTCGTTCTTGCCGACGGGGAGGTCCCACATGCCCTGGGCGAACTTGGCCTTCGGGCCGCGCCGGAGGAGGACCACTCGTCGGGCCTCGCGGTCGTGGACGATCACCGCGGCGACCAGCAGTGTCATCGACTCGGTGGCGGGCTTGAGCGCGACGGACTGATCGGTGCTTGTCCGGTCCGCGGGTTCGGTTCCTTCCGGCGGCATGGCTGGCGGCCGGGCCGTTCCCTGCGGTCGGTTCGGCGCTGGTGGGCGGGGGTCAGCGGACCGCCGGGCCTCGTCCGGAGCGCCAGTCGGCGAGGCGTTTGCGGATGCTGGGGACCATGGGCAGGGCGTCCGTGTCGGCGGGGTCGAACCAGGCGACCTCGGAGGACTCGTCCGAGGTGCGGAGGTCGCCGCCGACCGGGCGGGCCAGCAGGCAGACGGAGAACTCCTGGCGCACCTCGCCGTCGTCGTAGGCGAAGACGTGGCCCGGGTTGGTGTACGTGCCCACGATGCCGGTGATCTCGACCCGGATGCCGGTCTCCTCGAAGGTCTCCCGGATGCCGCAGCCCGCCAGCGACTCGCCCAGTTCCATCCGGCCACCGGGCAGCGCCCACATCCCGTTGTCGACGCGCCGCTGGAGCAGGACGCGGCCAGCGTCGTCCACGACCACCACCGAGGCGGCCGGGACGAGGCTGTTGGCCTTCGGCGCGCGCGGGTCGTCCTCGTAGTCACGCCTGGCCACGCGGTGCCTCCTCCCAGATGTCGCGCCCACGGCCCCAGAGTTCCTCCACGTGCTCGGCGAACCGGTCGAACATGCCGTCGTCCTGCGCGCGCCGGAGGTGCATCATCGGTGAATCGTGACCGACCCGGCGGGCCAGGATCGGCGTCACGATCATCTCGTCGTCGAAGCGGAAGACCGAGAGGCTGACGTGCCCGGTCTCGAAGCGCCCCTCGACGTTCCCGACGTCCCGGAGCCGCTGCAACTCACTCATCGTCACGGCGATACGTGTGGACAGGGTGAGCGGAACGCCCTCCTCGGCTTCGCGGGCCTGCGTGACCGGGCTGTCCGGATCGCCGATCAGGAACCTAACCCGGCACCCGGCCAGGGCCTTGCGCCGCAGCGCGCCGGCCAGGTTCGCCTGCTCCAGCCAGAGGAAGTAGTTGGTGTAGCCAGCGAAGACCAGTTCGTGCTGCGCCTTCGTAATGAGTGAGCGCCAGAGCGACGCGGGTGCCGCCGACCGGTACGGGAAGACCTGGACGACCTCACGGTCCGGTCCGGTTCTGAGCGCCGAACGAACGGCTGTGGGCCACAACGTAGCTTCCTCCTCTCCCAGCGCTTCGCATGCCGCCCACCTGTGTCGGGCGCGGGGAACGCGGGCCGGGTTGACGATCCATCGGTTGACCGTCTTGCCGTCGACGCCGCACACCTCTGCGAGCTTCGCTTCGGTCATCTTGGCACTTGCCATCGCATGGCGGAGAGCGTGGTTCAAAGTTCACCCCTTGAGCCTGTGCGGGACGAGACGAAACGTACCGACGGAACGTCCCGAACGTCCCGCGAACGCAGTGGGAACGTCCGGAAAGACGGCAGATCATCTGAGAGTGACGGCGCGTTAACCAGAAGTGATCGCCGTTGGCCCATTCACTGTGAGAGACAGGTGAGCGACAAGTGCTGCACGCTGATGCGCCAATGGGTGCGAGGGGTGTGCTCCGGCGTTTCCTGCGGGAGGGGTTCGCGGAACCCGAGGCGGCAGCGGAGTTGTTGGGGCGGGCGTTTCGGATGGCGCGGTTGGAGCCGCCGCCGGGACTGTCGCCGGTGCGCCAGTCGGACGTGCCCAAGGAGTTCGTCGGTGCCACGCTGGGGTGCGCGGGGTTGCCGTGGATACGGCAGTTGGCCGAGTCGTTGCTGGAACTCGCCTTCCTCCGTGGTGAGTTGCATGCGGTGGTGGTGGCGTTTCCGGAGCTGGATCTCGGCAGTCTGTCGGACAAGTACCTGGAAGTCCTCAGGCTGATCACCCCGGACGGGGCACTGCACGTACTGGACGGTGTCTCGTGAGCAGCGGACAACCAGGTTATCCGGCGGAGGACTTGCGGCACCGGGCGTGGGCGGTGGCCGATCGGCTGGCGAAGGCTTGCGGCCAGGAGGTGAGGGTGGCGGAGATCCCCGGCGGGTACCGGGTCTCCGTCCGCCTGTACGGCGACGGGATCGACGACCGGGAAGTCCTGGACACCTTGGCCGCCGGCGACCGCTTCGGGCACTCCGGCTCCCACCGCCCGCAGGGCGACAGCCGGGACAAGGGTGCCGTGTGGTGCGAGGTGTACCTGGAACCGCCGCCACGCCCGGGCGTTGCGCGACCGGAGACCGTTCGGACCGGGTGTCACGGTAAGTGGCCGGAGTAGGGGTGGTCCCGCTCGAAGCCGCCAGGCCGGGCTGGCGGGCAGCGTTCGCGGGCGCTGTGGCCGGTGGGGAGTTCGGCCTCCTCGACGAGGCCGGGGAGGCTCGTCCGGCGTCCGGTCAGGGGAGGCGGCCGGTGCGGGAGGAGCCGGGGGGCCACAGGACGTCGACCGGTAGGCCGGCGGCCCGGGCGGTGGCGACCATGTCGGCCGTTCCGCCCGGGCCGTTGCCGGGGCGGCCGTCCCAGACCGCGATCAGGCGGTCGGCGAGGCGTAGCAGTCGGTCGTTGGCGGCGACGTACGCGGCCGGGTCGAGTCGGGCGGCGGGCAGGACCAGGACCCGGTGGGCGGCGGCCCGGAGGCGGTCGAAGGCGGCGCGGTCGGCCGGGTCGGTCGGTGGGGGCGGGTAGTCGGGGCCGGGCAGGACGGCGAGCAGGCGGGCGCCGCGGGCCAGGACGGCCTCCGCGAACAGGGTGTCGGCGCCCGGGGCGAGGCAGGAGACGCCGGTCAACTCCGCGGCGGGGTACGGCGCGAGGAGGGCGTCCAGGGCGGTGCGGACGGCGCGGGCGGTGTCCGGGGCGAGGTCGAGGTGCCCGGTCACGGCGATCACGGGCATGGCGGGCGCTCCCCGGGCTGGACGTCGGTGCTGTGCCGGATACTGCCAGGACGGCGGCCCGGTGGGCGGGAGTTGGCCCGGATCGGGCCGAAAACCGTCCGGCCGTACGGGAGTCGGGCCCGTCCTGCGGAGCGGGGCCCGCCGCGTGCTGGACAGTGCGGGTCGCCCGCCCGACAATCACGCTATGGCCGCTCAGGAGTTCAGCACCCAGCTCGCCCGCCCCTCGCAGGCCGAGCGGGACAGCGCGCTGGAACTGCTGCGGGACGGGGTCGGCAGCGGCCGGCTCTCGCACGACACCTTCATCCGCCGGATGGAACTGGTGCTGACCGCCCGCAGCCGCGCCGAACTCGCCGAGGTGGTCGGCGACCTGCGCACCTACGGGCCGGTCTCCCGGGCGTTGCTGCGCACCGTCGCCAGGGTCTCCGCGCTCCAGGTCCGGCTGCGGCAGACCTGGCACGCCGAGCAGCTGACCAGGCTGCGGCTGCCCGACCCGGGCGTGCGGCGGCTGCGGATCGGCCGGATGACCGGCTCCGACCTCCGGCTGGGCGACTCGACCGTCTCCCGGCGCCACGCCGAGCTGCGCTTCGAGGCCGGCGACTGGGTGCTCTACGACCTGGGCTCCAGCAACGGCACCTACGTCAACGACCGCCGGGTGGCCGGCGGCACCGTGGTCCGGGCCGGCGACCGGCTGCGCTTCGGACGGCTGGGCTTCCACCTCACCGCGGACTGAGCGCGCGCACCGGGCCGGGCGGAGCGGGCGGCCGGGCGGGGCGGAGCGGGCGGCCGGGCGGCCGGTGTCGAGTCGAACGGACGGACGCCTCGCGCGCGTGCGGCCGAAATCAATTTTCCTTAGACTCGGTAATGACGTAGGCTAAGGACATGCCCGAGATGTACGAGGACGACCTGCTGGCGGTCAGCCAGCTGCGGTCGGCCGCGATGCGCCTGGCCCGCCGGTTGCGACACCAGCGGGTCGAGGAGTCGCTGAGCCCCACCGAGATGGGGGTGCTCGGCACGCTCGCCCGCTGCGGCAAGGCGACGCCGGGCGAGCTGGCTCGCAAGGAGCACGTCCAGCCGCCCTCCATGACCAGGATCATCGCGATGCTGGAGGAGAAGGGCCTGGTGCGGCGCGAGCCGCACCCGGAGGACCGCCGGCAGGTGGTGGTCAGCAGTACGGAGCAGGCCGAGGAGATCCTCAACGAGTCCCGCCGCCGGCGCAACGCCTGGCTGGCCGGGCTGGCCGAGGGCCTCGACGCGGAGGAGTGGGAGCGGCTCAAGGCGGCCGCGCCCGTGCTCTACAAGCTGGCCAACCTGTAGCACCGCCCCGACCCCGTCCGACCCGTCCGACCTCGTCCCGGGTGAACGAAGGAGAACCGCATCACCGCAGGACCCACCAGTGCCACAGACCGCACCGCGACCGCCCGACCGGTCGCGGTGTGCCGAGGGGAGACCATCTTGACACCGCCGGCCGCCCGCGCCGCCGCGATCCGCACCGCGACCATCCGCACCGACCTCCGTACCGACACCCGGCGCCCGGTCACCCGCCCCGCGGGCCCGCGCCACGAAGAACCGCTCATCGACGAAGCGGCCGCCACCACCGGGGCGGCGCCCGCCGGCGCCCCCGCCGCGCAGAGCCAGGCACCCGCCTCCGCGGGCCTGCCGGGCAGCGGCGACGACGACCCCGACGAACGCACCGCGGCGGTGACCCCCGCCGCTTCGCCGGGCCGGTTCACCCGCCCGGGAGGGATGTTCTCGTCCCTGCGCATCCGTAATTACCGGTACTACTTCGCCGGCCAGGTGGTCTCCAACACCGGCACCTGGATGCAGCGCATCGCCCAGGACTGGCTGGTGCTCAGCCTCACCGGCAGCCCGTTCGCGGTCGGCATCACCACCGCCATGCAGTTCCTGCCGATGCTGCTGCTCGGCCTGTGGGGCGGCGTCCTCGCCGACCGGCTGCCCAAGCGCCGCCTGCTGATCGCGACCCAGGGCGCGATGGGCCTGCTCGCCGCCGTCCTCGCCGTGCTCACCGTCACCGGTGCCGTCACGCCCGTCGTGGTGTACTTGTTCGCGCTGCTGCTCGGCCTGGTCACGGTGGTCGACAACCCGACCCGGCAGGCCTTCGTCAGCGAGATGGTGCCCGCCAAGGACCTGGCCAACGCGGTCAGCCTGAACGCCGCCAACTTCCAGACCGCCCGCCTGGTCGGCCCCGCCGTCGCCGGCGCGCTGATCGCCGCGGTCGGCAGCGGCTGGGCGTTCGCCGTGAACGCGTTCTCCTTCGTCGCGGTCATCGGCGGCCTGCTCGCCATGCGCAGCAGCGAACTGCGCCCCGTCGAGCGGATCGCCCGTGAGCGCGGACAGCTCCGCGAGGGCCTGCGGTACGTCAAGGAGCGCCCCGAGCTGCTCTGGCCGATGGTGCTCGCCGGTTTCATCGGGACCTTCGGCTTCAACTTCCCGACCCTGCTCTCCGGTTTCGCGCACGACACCTTCCACGTCGGCGCGGGCGCGTACGGCCTGCTCAACACCGCGATGGCGGTCGGCTCGCTGACCGGCGCCCTGCTCGCCGCCCGCCGCGGCGCGCCCCGGCTGCGCCGCCTGGTCTTCGCCGCGTGCGCCTTCGGCGCGCTGGAGGTGCTGGCCGCGTTCGCCCCGGGCTACTGGACCTTCGCCCTGCTGCTCACCCTGATCGGCGTGTTCGGCCTGACCTTCAACACCTCGGTCAACTCGGCCCTCCAGCTCGGCACCGACCCCGAGATGCGCGGCCGCGTCATGGGCCTGCTGGTCCTGGTCTTCACCGGCGGCACCCCGATCGGCGCCCCGCTGGTCGGCTGGATCACCGCCCAGTACGGCCCGCGCTTCGGCCTGCTCGCCTGCGGCCTGGTCTCCGCCGCGGCGGCCGGCGTGGTCGCCCTGGTGCTCGGCCGGATCAGCGGCCTGCGCCTGCGCCTGGACCCGCACCCGGTGCGGACCCGGGGCCGGGTGTTCTCGGTGGTGCAGAAGGACGACCTGGCGACCGCCTGCTGACGGCAGGCCCTCTGGCCATACAAGTGAGAGCCAGGCGGTTTGTTGTTCCTGATTGCTTGGCATATAGGGCCTGCAGCAGCGAAGGATCTGTGAGACGCGACACCCGCCCCGCGTCTCAAATATTCTCATGCTGCCTCGGTGTCCTGTCTCTGCCGGGATCTCTTTTGGCTTCAATTGTGATGAGGCGCCGCGAAAAACAACATTGTTTTCCGTGGCGCCTCATCACAGGCCAGTCAGGCCTGAGGAATTATTTGCCAAATTTCGGCAGTGGAAAATCTGTACCTTCTCTAGATCTATCTCTGCCCGGTTCGCCAGTGGCGGTCCTGGTCAGATCCCCCTACGGGCCGAACGTCGTTATCCAGGCGCAGTACCACGGCATCAGGTCGGGGGTATGGCCAGGGCGGCATCCGACGAGGAATGCCTTTACCTGGGCCCATTGGAGTGGCGTCTCCGTAGAAATGATTCGATGGGCAGTGCTCTTCGGGATCTGAAATCCAGCCGCCCGAGCGTTTGCTTCGATAGATCGATATGAAAGACTTCCGGATTCGATGCGATACTTGCGAAGTGCGTTTTGGAACTGAAGGACCATGTGCGAGTATTCGGATTTTTCTACAGTGGGAAAATTTTTCTGCCGCACAATTCGAGACAATTCCTTCAAGTCTCGGATGCGAGCCCTGGTGCGAGCCATTTGGTTCTTTTCCCGGGCGGCATCCAGCAGTCGGTAGGCTTGTCGGAGTTGAGTAGATGTGCCGCCACAGGCCAGAACATATGCGCCCACGGTTTCGACGCGAGGGACACTGTCCCCGCCGAGGTCGGCGCGGGAGAAGGTTGATGCGGAGCAGTAGCGTCGACCGCCAGTCGCCTCAGCCATCTCTTTGTAAGTCATTTTTTTCCTGCCCGACCGAAAACGAAGGCGGCGGAGGAATTTTGCTAGCTCCTCCGCCGCTCCTGTGGATACTTCGGCCTTTGGGCGGCCAGCCACAGCTACCAGCTCAATCGCCAGCGGCTCCGGAGAGCGCGAGTGGTTAGGTATCCGGCTGCTGCGGTGATCGTTGATGTTTCCGCCGCAACCCAGGCCGGTGTGTTCGGCAGAATGGGTTGTAGTAGGATAATAATTACAATTGCCACCAGGATACCCATAGGGCCCACCGGAAGGCTTCCGTGGCGCCATCGAGGTGTGGCGGATCGGGACACAAAAACCCCTCTCTAGTCGGTTATGATAAGATTTTCGCTGGCTGCGCCACGCGCTGTTGAGCCCACATGCTCCCAACCTCAGCCATCTGTTTGCAAGTCATCCCCCGTTGGGGATACCCATGTCCCAGGCGTGCGAGTGAGTGTCGGTCGGTTCCCGCGAGGCGAAAATTTGAATCCTTGCAGTTCAGGCACGTTCCCTCGGATCCTATTAATTCGAAAATTTTGATCAGTGTCCCGGCTGGGATCGTTGCCAGGCTTCGGAGCAGACAAGTGGTGATCGTGGGAGTCTTGCCCCTGCCGGCCGTAGAATCGCGTCCTGACGTCTAGGATCTGTCCAGCCGATCATGTGACTTTCGCCTGGTGCGGTCGTTGGTTCGTCATGGGGCGGGATCTGACAGATGCCGAATGGAAACGGCTGCGGTCGGTCCCGCCGGTGGCGGTACCACCGGCGGGTAATCGACAGGATTCTGCAATGGATGCGGACCGGTGTGGACTAACGCGACCTGCCCGAGCGGCTCGGGTGGTGGAAGACGGTCTGCGAACGTCACCGGTTGTGGTCGGCAGCCGCGACGTGGGAGCGCCTGCTCCAGCAGGTCCAGGCCGAAGCGGACGCGGCTGGGACACCTCGGTCGAATCCACGATCGTCCGGACGCATCAGCACGCAGCCGGAGCCCGTACCGATCCGCCGCCGGCCCTCGCCTCAAAAAGGGGGCCGGGCCGGGAGAACGCCAGCACGAGACGCCCTGGCAGAGCCTGGCCACCCGCTTGGTGGAGGTGGTACCGGACGTGAGCGCCTGGGCCGCTCGCGCGGCGAGTTCAGCAGCAAGATCCGCCTGATTGGGGACAGCCACTGCCGCCCGCTGTCTCCTGTTCTTACCGTTGGTCTGCGGGCGGGCTGCACGCAGTTCGAGTCTGTACTGGAGAAGGTCCGCATCCTGCGGATCGTCCCTGGCAGACCTCGGAAGACGCCGGTCAGCCTGGCCTGCGACAAGGAATACAGCAACGGCCCGTGCCGCGCCTGCCTGCGTAGATGTGGCATCAGGCACGATCCCGGAGAAGGCCGACAGCCAGGTCGTTCGCCCTCGCAAGGGCTCGCACGGCAGATGGCCGCCCGGCTTCGACGAGGAGCGGAACAGGAAGCGAAACACCGTCGAGCGGGCCGTCAACAAGCTTAAGCACGCCAGAGCAGTCGCTACTCATTGCGACAAACACGGTTACGTCTTCCTCGATACCGTCACTGCGGTAGCCCTCGCCATGTGGCCCCACACATGACCGGCCGGACAGCTCCTAACACCGAGGCGCCGACTGAGGTAGGAGCTCCACCGTCCTGTTTTCCTTCAGGCAAGCTATGCGATCCTGGCCACATCACGCCTCAAGTCGTGCGCAGCTCCAGCAGCTGCCCGGGCCACGGGCCGGTCGGCCGGTCCTCGGTGAACGCGGCGGTGCGGGTGAACCCGAGCCGCTCGTACTGGGCGACCAGCCGGCCGTCGCCGCCCGCGTAGCAGTCCACCCGCAGCAGGCCGACGCCGCGCTCGCGGGCCAGGCGGCGGGCGTCCGCGATCAGGGCCGCCCCGACGCCCGCCCCGCGGTGGGCCGGGTCGGTCACCAGCCAGCGGACGAACAGCTCCGGCTCGCCCGCCGCCGGGAGGCCCGCGGGGGCGCGGTCGGCCAGCACGCAGATGCCGAGCGGGCCGCCCTCGCCGCTACCGCCCGCGACGCGGTAGGCGCCGCCGTCACCGCTACCGCCCGCGCCGTCGCCGCTACCGCCGTCGGGCCAGGCGATCCGGACCAGGTGCTCCGCCGTGACCCGCTCGGCCCGTTCGACCGCGCCCGGACGCCGCGACCAGGGCACCGGGCCCCACTGGTCGGTGCGGCCCCGGGCGGCCAGCCAGTCGACCGCGCCGTCGA
This sequence comes from Kitasatospora fiedleri, assembly GCF_948472415.1. Lineage (NCBI taxonomy): Bacteria > Bacillati > Actinomycetota > Actinomycetes > Kitasatosporales > Streptomycetaceae > Kitasatospora > Kitasatospora fiedleri. Next base: position 4,409,013 of record NZ_OX419519.1, read on the forward strand.
GCAGGGAGAGCAGGACGGCGGCGGACTCCGGTCCTCCGGTACGGATGCGCATGCCCTTCTTTCTATCCGACGCTCCGGCCGACCCGCGGGCAGGGGGTGCGGCAGGATGACGGGATGAGGCTCTTCGTCGCCGTGAACCCGCCGGCCCGCGCCAAGCAGGAACTCGTCGACGCCGTACAGCCCCTGCGAGCCCTCCCCGGCGCGGACCGGCTGCGCTGGACCGAACCCGCCGGATGGCACCTCACGCTGGCCTTCCTGGGCGAGGTCCCGGCCGACGAGGTGGCCGCGCTGGAACGGGAGCTGGCCCGGCTGGCGAGCACCCACTCGGTGCACCGGCTGCGCCTGGCCGGGGCCGGCACCTTCGGCGAACGGGCGCTCTGGGCGGGCGTCGAGGGGGACGTCCAGGCCCTGCGCCGGCTGGCGGCGGACGTGCGGGCGGCGCTCGACGCCACCGACGAGGAACGCGGCTTCCACCCCCACCTGACCCTGGCCCGGGCCGCGACCACCCGCGGCCGCGGGCCCGACGGCCCGGGCGGGCCGCGGGCGCTGGCCGCCCCCCTGCGGGACTTCCGGGGCACGCCGTGGACGGCCGCCCGAATCCAGTTGATGCGCAGCGAGACGGGCTACGGCCCGGCCCGCTACACGGTGGTGGAGGGCTGGCCGCTGGGGGCGTGAACGCCGGGGGCGCGGGGCCGCGCGGCGGGTCTCAGCCCAGGTCCGGGGTATCGCGGAGGACGACGCGGGCGGGGGCGGTGGTGCCGAGTTCCAGCAGGGCGAGTGTGTTGGGGCCCGGGCGGAGGAGGGGCCAGGGGCAGTACAGGGCGTGCTGGGGGCCGCGGGCGTCGTAGCGGCCGAGCAGGAAGCCGTTGACCCAGAGGTAGCCGTGCCCGCCCTCGGGGACGGCGAGGAAGGCGTCGCCGGGGGCGTCGAGGTGGAGGGTGCCGCGGGCGAGGAGTTCCGGGGCGGGGGCGCCGGGGGACCAGGCGGCGGGTTCGGGGAGCGGGTCGAGGACGAGCGGCTCGGCCTGCCAGCCGTGCAGGTACTGGCGTTCGTGGCGGACGCCGGTGAGGCCCTTGGCCTCGCCGGTCTGCGGCCCGTAGTTGACCCGGCCGAGCGATTCGACCAGCAGCCGGATGCGGGCGCCGCCGCCCGCGGCGACCGGCTCGGCGGGAACGCCCCGTTCGAGCGAGGCGACGTGCTCGCCGTCCACCCGCAGGGCGGCCCGGTCGCACAACCCCTCGACGGTGAGCGGGAGTTCGGGGCTGAGCGCGGGCACCGTCGCGGTGTAGCGGACCAGGCCGTGCTCCAGCCCGAGCTCCTCGAACGACGGCGGCACGGGGGCGGTGACGGCGGGCCCGAACGGCAGCTCGGCGCACTCGTCGAGGAGCACCTCGCGGGCCGCCAGCAGCGGTGCGGGGGCGGGCAGTGCGGGCTCGCGCTCGTCCAGGTAGCGGACGAGTTCCGGCTGCTCGGCGGCGAACTCGGCGATGACCTGCCGGAAGGCGTCGAACTTGGCGGTGGGCAGGCCGCGTTCGTCGAGCGGGGCGTCGTAGTCGTAGGAGGTGGTGGTCGGCTGGTAGGGGGAGTGCGTCCAGTCGGTGGAGTTGAACGGCGGGTCGGCGTGGTTGGCGCCGGCGGTGGTGCCGAAGTTGGTGCCGCCGTGGGCCATGTAGAGGTTGACCGAGCCGCCGGCGGCGAGCAGGCGGCGCAGCGTGTCGGCGGCGTCGGCGGCGTCCCGGGTGTGGTGCGGCTCGCCCCAGTGGTCGAACCAGCCGTTCCAGAACTCCATGCAGAACGGCGGGTCCTCGGGGCGGTGGCGGCGCAGCACGGCGAAGGCGCCCTCCGGGTCGGAGCCGAAGTTGACGGTGGCCAGCACGCCGGGGACGGTGCCGGCCGCGAGCAGGTGGTCCTCGGGGCCGTCGGAGGTGAACAGCGGGACGGCGATCCCGCGCTCGCGCAGCCCGCGGGCCAGGTGGTCCAGGTACGCGGCGTCGCCGCCGAACGACCCGTACTCGTTCTCGACCTGCACCATCAGCACGCCGCCGCCGGGGCGGCCCCACTGCCGCCCGACCACCTGCGGGAGCAGCGCGTCGAAGTAGGCGTCGACGGCGGCCAGGTACTCCGGGTCGCTGCTGCGGACCCGCCGGCCGAGCCGGGCGGTGAGCCAGCCGGGCAGCCCGCCGTTGTCCCACTCGGCGCAGATGTACGGGCCGGGCCGGACGATCGTCCACAGCCCCTGCCGGTGCGCCTCGTCGAGGAATGCCCCGAGCTCGTCCAGCCGCGCGTACCGGCCGGGCGCGGGCTCGTGCAGGTTCCACGGCACGTACGTCTCGACCGTGTTCAACCCCATCGCCCGCACCGCCGCGAGCCGGTCGGCCCACTGCTCGGGGCGGCTGCGGAAGTAGTGCACCGCGCCGGACAGGATGCGCAGCGGCCGCCCGTCGAGGCGAAACCCGGTCGAGTCGTAAGTGAGCATGCCCCCAGCCTGCCCAACCGTAACGAGCCCAGCCATCGGCGGAGCCCAACAGCGTGTCGGTTTCGTCGGCGCACCGAAAGAAGAGAGGCACAGCGGAGCGTCGATAAAGCACCATCTGTGGCCTGTCGACAGAGTTGCACCAGGACGGCTGCCGGTGATGATCGGCACCAGCAGGTATGTGTATTTCGTGATGCCGACCCAGTGAAGTTGGATCACTGGGCACGGGGTAGAGATGACTGCTGGGAACTCTTCGTGGGCTTCACTGGGACTGACTACCGCCGGCACCTTGGGCTGGTGTGGGGCATCGCCACAAAGCGGACGACGAGGGCGGCCGCTGACATCTTTGCGACATGCTACGGAGTCCTGTCAGTGTGTGTCAGTAGCAGCGCGATGCATGCGCGCCAATTGCATCGATACTGGGCTGGCCGGGCATGCAAGGCTGCAGTAGCTGGAACGCCGATCTTCCACTGCGGCTGTGGGACATGCCGGTAGACCGGAACGGCCGTTGGGGCGCTGAACTGGTCCGTTCAGGCCCTGGACAAGCGAGTCTGAAGGCGTATGCGCAGGTGGTGCAAACGACAGGCGACCATATAGCCGGCATCAGAGCGATTCGCCTAGGTGTTCGCTCTCGGTCCTCCCGGGAGCGTAGCTATCGGGTGACAACCACATGGGCTCAGGTGCGGTATGTGACGATTCATTTGCTGGGTACCGAACGCAAGTTCAATCAATCGATAAAATCGAACAATTGATCCGAATTGGCCCTGTCGGCGGACCCGAGACAATGCTTATTATATTTTTTCACGCATTATTCTCCGGTTGCGCTGCCTGGGTGGATCGGATAGCTTTCTTTCTCATGGCGGATGGATTAAACCGTCTTGTGGGAAGGGTGGAAGTGGAAAGTTTGGATGTCGCCATCAGTGATCTCTCGGTGACGAGGCGGCCCCATGGTCGCGGAAACCTGCAGCCGCTGGTGGCTTCCATCAGGAAATGCGGACTTCTGGAGCCGTTGCTGATCGGCCCGGACGGGGTGCTCCTGAGTGGGTATAGGCGGCATGAGGCCAGCATTGCAGTCGGGCTCGAAACGGTCGAATGCGTTCGCATTGCTGACGTAGTAGAGGCATGTTCGATTGTTCGCGAACATCTTCTTCGTGTGCCATGTGAAGGGGCGGTTCCGATGACTGTCAGGGAGCGCATGGATCTGGCGATGAGCCTACACTCCCTTCCGAAGCCCGATGTGGACTTCTCGATGGACTTTACATATGACACCCATGTAGCTCCTGCAGTCGGCCTTTCATCTAGAGTTTACTGGAGAATTCGGTCGACCATCGGAAAATCCAATGAAAGTGCAAGCGAGCCTGGTTCTGATGCTTTGCGGGCGCGCAAGGTCTTGTCTCTCATGTTGGAGGCTGTCGATTTCGAGTTTGCGGGCTGGTCTTCGGCGAAGGTTGTCGCGCATTTGCATGGACTCCTGCGGAGTGGGGGCGAGATTCCGAATTCATTGGATAATATTGCTCCGAGGGTTGGTAGGGCGAGTTTCTCCCACTGGGCCCCCCTGCCGGAGCAGCCAAGTGATTATATTGCAGGGAGTGGCGCGACAAGCATTAGGTCTTGTGCGGACATCAGGCGTGCGGTGGATGCCCTATCGGGTGTTTGTGTTGGGCTTTCCGGGGTTGTGGAGGTGGGGGAAATGGGCAAGGGGGATCGCGACTATCTTGTACGAGAACTGAAAACCTGTAAGCGAGTGTTGATTCATATGCTAAAGATCATGCAGGGGGTTTCGGATGTCTAGTGAAAAGGGCGGGTCGAAGGTGGCGCTGGCCGCCGAGTCAAAGATTGAGATGTTGATGCCGTCGATGGTGACGACAGATGGACGAGTCAATACTCGTCCTATCGATCGATCTTGGGTGAAGCGAAAGCTTCGCGAGGGATTCGACGTGAAGCGCCTTGGTGTTCCGACTGTGTCGCAACGTCCGGACGGTGAGTATATTTGGCTGGATGGACAGAATCGCGGGTCGCTATGCGTGGCTGCAGGGTGCGGTGATGTGCCGATCAACATGAAGGTCTTCCGCGGACTTTCTCTGCGAGAGGAAGCGGAACTCTTTCTCGGACTGAACGACAATCGCCGGGTTCAGCCTATTTACAAGTTCATGGCGGAATATACGGCGGGGAGGGAGGAGGCTGTGGAGATCGTTGAAATTGCAACTGGTCTCGGATGGTCGGTCTCCGATGGCGGAGCGCCGAATTCCATTCATGCCGTGGCTGCGCTCGGTGCTATTTACCGCTCCACCCCGGATCGCCCCGGGCGAACCCTGCGGGACGTTCTGGCCATCATTGCGAAAGCATGGGGGTACTCGCCGGATGCTGTCAATGCACACATCATCACCGGGCTCGCCTCGGTGTTGAACGACGCCGAGGGAATCGATCACGCGACGCTGGTCAAAAAGCTCTCTAGTCATGGTGGGGGGCCGACCAGCATCCTGGGCAAGGGGCGAGGTTTGCGTGAGGCTGTCAACTGCCGTGTCTCGGAGGGCGTTGACCAAGTCATCCGTGGCATTTACAACGCTGGTAGGCGGGGTCGGTCCCATCGATTGGAGACTTGGAACGCGGCGGTTGCCCGACGAGGAGCGGTCCAGGAACAGCTGTGAGAACAACCAGGGACTGAACCTTCAAGGTGATTCCGCCCGGCGGTGGTGTGTACAGGCCGATCGACAGCTTGCCGGCAGGTAAATGTTCGAGGGGGTGAAACCTGAGGTGTGGGCCGGCTCTGGTGGGGGCGTGTGTGAGGCGGTGCGTTCGACCGACTAGTCTCGGTGTGTGGACCCGAAGACCCGTATGCGTATCGTCACCGGCGCGTTCGTTCTATTGCTCGCTGTAGTGATCATCAGTGCGATTGTGCAGAAGTAGCGGAAGCAGCGGACCTGCTTGCCCGGACAGGGGGGTGCACAGTTGGCCAGACCATGTCGGGACTCGCGCTGCCCGGCAGCGGTATCCCCGATGGGTGAGGCGCTGCGACATGTCGGCGTCTCTGGTGTGGATCAAGTACACCACCCGGAGACTGTTGAACGAGGTCGTCGAGGCAGCGGCTTCGGCTACCGCAAAGGCTTCTCTTCGGGCGTGAAGCGGTGGTAGAGCGAGCCCTGGCCAGGCCTGAAGACCCGCATGGGTGACGTCGTAGCCCCGCAGGCCGTAGACACTCGGCGGTGGCCTTCAGAAGGCCCACCGCGAGCAGATCCCATTCCTGCTCCGTATGGGTAGGAACGCTGGAATTTGGAGGAGCCGGTCCTCTTTCTATGGCGGAGAATCCAATCGACAGGAGAGCTCTGTTGGCGCGTTGCTCCAAGATGCGTCAAAGCCCCGGACCCTCGCAGGCCGGGGCTTTGACGGAGGCGGGCGGGTCAGTCGTTCAGGTGCTCGACCACGTAGTCGATGGCGCCGGTGAGCTTCTCGACGTCGGCCGGGTCGACGGCCGGGAACATCGCGATGCGCAGCTGGTTGCGGCCCAGCTTGCGGTAGGGCTCGGTGTCCACGATGCCGTTGGCACGCAGTGCCTTGGCGACCGCGGCGGCGTCGACCGAGTCGTCGAAGTCGATGGTGCCGACGACCTGGGAGCGCTCCTCGGGCTTGGCCACGAAGGGCTGCGCGAAGGAGGACTTCTCGGCCCAGGAGTACAGGATCGAGGAGGACTCCGCGGTGCGGGCCACCGCCCAGTCCAGGCCGCCCTGGCCGTTCAGCCACTCCAGCTGGTCGGCCAGCAGGAAGAGGGTGGAGATGGACGGGGTGTTGTACGTCTGGTCCTTCGAGGAGTTGTCGATCGCGGTCGGCAGGTCGAAGAACGGCGGGACGTACCGGCCGGAGCCGGCGATCTCCGCGGCGCGCTCCAGCGCGGCCGGCGAGAAGGTGGCCAGCCAGAGGCCGCCCTCGGAGGCGAAGGACTTCTGCGGGGCGAAGTAGTAGACGTCCGTCTCGCGGATGTCGACCGGCAGGCCGCCGGCGCCGGAGGTGGCGTCGACCAGGACCAGCGAGCCGGCGTCCGCGCCCTCGGGGCGGCGGATCGGCATCGCGACGCCGGTGGAGGTCTCGTTGTGGGTGAGGCCGTAGACGTCCACGCCCGCCTCGGCGACCGGCAGCGGGTGGGTGCCCGGGGCGGTCTTGATCACCGTCGGCTCGGCCAGCCACGGGGCGGCCTTCACGGAGGAGGCGAACTTGGAGGAGAACTCGCCGAAGTCCAGGTGCTGCGACTTCTCGCGCACCAGGCCGAACGCGGCGATGTCCCAGAACGCGGTGGAGCCGCCGTTGCCGAGCACGACCTCGTAGCCCTCCGGCAGCGAGAACAGCTCGGCGACGCCCTGGCGGACGCGCTTGACGATGTTCTTGACCGGGGCCTGGCGGTGGGAGGTGCCCAGCAGGGAGGTTCCGGTGGCGGCGAGGGCACTCAGGGCCTCGGGGCGCACCTTGGAGGGGCCGCAGCCGAAGCGGCCGTCGTTGGGCAGATTGTCGGCGGGGATCTGAATCTGAGCCACCCCCGCAGCCTATCCCCCGGACGCGCGGCGGCGGAACGCCCGTCCGGCCGCTGAGACGTGATCTTGCCCGCCCCGGACAGCCCGCACCGGGGCGCGTGACCCCTGGTCAGGGGGCGTGCGCTCGCCCGGCGGCGGACGTGTCCGAACTGACGCTCCGTCAGCTTTTCACCCGGAAGTGGCTCCGAGGGCGGCTCCGGGAGCGGTTGCGGGAGCGGTTCCGGAGGCGGGTCAGCCGCCGATCTGGTCCCAGCCCTCGATCTCCTGCGGCTTGCGGGAGCTCGGGCCGATGTAGCGGGCGGCCGGGCGGACCAGCCGGCCGGTGCGCTTCTGCTCCAGGATGTGCGCCGACCAGCCGGCGGTGCGGGCGCAGGTGAACATCGAGGTGAACATGTGCGCCGGGACCTCGGCGAAGTCCAGCATGATGGCGGCCCAGAACTCGACGTTGGTGGCCAGGACGCGGTCCGGGCGGCGGTTGTGCAGCTCCTCCAGCGCGGCCTTCTCCAGCGCCTCGGCGATCTCGTAGCGCGGCGCGCCGAGCTCCTTGGCGGTGCGGCGCAGCACCCGGGCGCGCGGGTCCTCGGCGCGGTAGACCCGGTGGCCGAAGCCCATCAGGCGCTCGCCCTTGTCCAGGGTCTTCCGCACGTAGGCGGCCGCGTCGCCGGTGCGCTCGATCTCCTCGATCATGCCGAGCACCCGGGAGGGCGCGCCGCCGTGCAGCGGGCCGGACATCGCGCCGACCGCGCCGGACAGCGCCGCCGCGACGTCCGCGCCGGTGGAGGCGATCACCCGGGCGGTGAACGTGGAGGCGTTCATGCCGTGCTCGGCGGCCGAGGTCCAGTACGCGTCGACGGCCTTGACGTGCTTCGGGTCCGGCTCGCCGCGCCAGCGGATCATGAACCGCTCGACGATCGTCCCGGCCTTGTCGATCTCGCGCTGCGGGACCATCGGCAGGCCCTGGCCGCGGGCCGACTGGGCCACGTACGACAGCGCCATCACGGCGGCCCGGGCCAGGTCGTCGCGGGCCTGCTCGGCGGAGATGTCCAGCAGCGGCTTGAGGCCCCAGACCGGGGCGAGCATGGCGAGGGCGGACTGCACGTCGACCCGAATGTCGCCGGAGTGGACCGGGATCGGGAACGGCTCGGCGGCCGGCAGGCCGGGGGCGAACTTGCCGTCGACCAGCAGGCCCCAGACGTGCCCGAAGGAGACCTGGCCGACCAGGTCCTCGATGTCCACCCCGCGGTAGCGCAGCGCCCCGCCCTCGCGGTCGGGTTCGGCGATCTCGCTCTCGAAGGCGACTACACCCTCAAGGCCGGGTACGAAATCCGACATCAGAACGGCTCCTTCAGTGATCCGACGCGGCGGGCGGCCATGGTGGGGCGGCACGCCGGTGGCCGATGGTGGTTGGCACTCGGTGTCAGATTGTCAGGCACGGAGTGCATTGCGCCATACACCGTGACGGTGATGTTTCCCCCACGGGCCGCTCGAACCCCTGTCGGCTCCGGCTTCCTCGACGGATTTTCGGGACGTCCCGGGCACCAGCCGGACGATTTCCCGCGCAGTGGGCCGTGGAGCGGTGGCGAGCCACCCTATCCCCAGCCGTTCGCCCGGACGCAGCGGCGCCCGGCGCTTGTCGTACGGGATGATGGAGGGGTGCCTACCGCGGAACGCCACCCGAACGCCGAGCCGAGCGCCCCGTCCCTGCCCGCCGGGCCTGCCGGGCCCGCCGGCTCCGCCGCGCCTGCCGGCTCCGCCGAGCTCGCCGAGCCCACTGCGCCCACTGCGCCCGCCGCGCCCGTCGCGCCGACCGGGCCCGCCGGGGAGCGGCCCGGGCCGGACCCGTCCGTGATGCGCGAGCACTACCGGCACGCCGGGCTGGCCGAGGAGCAGCTCGCCGACGACCCGTACCAGCAGTTCACCCGCTGGTTCCACGAGGCGGGCGAGGCGGGCGTGGCCGAGCCCAACGCGATGGTGCTCTCCACCGCCGACGCCCGGGGGGTGCCCTCCGCGCGCACCGTCCTGCTCAAGGGCTACGACCGGCGCGGCTTCGTGTTCTTCACCAACTACGGCTCCCGCAAGGGCACCGACCTGGCGGCCAACCCGAACGCCGCGCTGCTCTTCCCGTGGATCACGCTGGCCCGCCAGGTGATCGTCGCCGGCCGGGTGGAGAAGGTCGGCCGGGACGAGACCGCCGCCTACTTCCGCACCCGCCCGCACGGCTCCCAGCTCGGCGCCTGGGCCAGTGAGCAGTCCAGCCCGGTGGCCGACCGCGAGGTGCTCGAACAGCGCTACGCCGACCTCGCCGCCCGGTACCCGGAGGGCGAGGGCGTCCCCGTCCCGCCGTTCTGGGGCGGCTACCGGGTCGTCCCGCGCAGCGTGGAGTTCTGGCAGGGCCGGGAGAACCGCCTGCACGACCGGCTGCGCTACGTCGCCACCGCCGACGGCTGGCAGGTCGAGCGGCTCTTCCCCTGACGGGCGCCGGTTCCCCAGTTCGAGTCCCGATAGCACGGGCGGTCGAACGGCGGTACCGCCGAACGGGCGAAAACGCGTCGGCTGATCCTCCCTCAACTGCCGTACGGGGTACGGTCGGCGGTGCCGATCGCGGGTTTTCGAGCGGGGGTTGCCGGTAACCGGCGGGGGCTATGCTGTGCATCGGTGTCAGGCCGCAGTGACTCACGACACTGTCTTCCGGCTGCGGCGATCCCCCGTCCGCACGCCTCAGTGAAGAAGGCAACGCCGATGACCACTGCCCTCGCCGAAGACCTGACCGAGCCCCGGGTCGCCCTGGAGCGCGCCGCCCTGGCCGACCTCGCCGCGCTGGACGCCGAGGACCTCACCGCCCAGATCGCCCGGGTGCTGCCGGACGCGGCGGCCCGCCAGGTGGCGGTGGCCGCGTTCCAGTCGTCCATCTGACCGTACGGGAACAGCCGAATCGGTTCGCCCGCGATGTCCGCCACCGTGCCGTTCAGCCAGTTCGTGCTGAAGGTCCACAGCCGCTGTGACCTGGCCTGCGACCACTGCTACGTGTACGAGCACGCCGACACGAGCTGGAGCCGCAAGGCCAGGGCGGCCTCGGACGAGGTGCTGGAGCGGACGGCCGGACGGATCGCGGAGCACGCCAGGACCCACCGGCTCCCCGCCGTGCACGTCGTGCTGCACGGCGGGGAGCCGCTGCTCGCCGGTCCGGACCGGCTGCGCCGGGCCGCCGAACTGCTGCGGGCCGCCCTGCCCGCCGGGTGCGCGCTGGACCTGCGGATCCACACCAACGGGGTGCTGCTGAACCGCCGGTTCTGCGAGCTCTTCGCCGAGCAGGACATCAGGGTCGGGGTCTCGCTGGACGGCGACCGGCTCGCCAACGACCGGCACCGTCGCTTCGCGGACGGCCGCTCCAGCCACGCCAAGGTGCTGGCCGCGCTGGCCCTGCTGCGCGAACCGGAGTTCCGGCACCTGTACGCCGGGCTGCTGTGCACCGTCGACGTGGCCAACGACCCGGTCGCGGTGTACGAGGCGCTGGTCGCCGAACAGCCGCCGCGGATCGACTTCCTGCTGCCGCACGCCACCTGGGACCACCCGCCGGCCCACCCCGAGGGTGCGGGGCCGACCCCCTACGCGGACTGGCTGCTGGCGGTCCACCGGCACTGGACCGAGCGGGGCCGCCCGGTGCCGGTGCGGATCTTCGACTCGGTGCACCGCACCCTGCGCGGCCGCTCCAGCCTCACCGAGTCGCTCGGGCTGGACCCGGCGGACCTGGTGGTCGTCGAGACCGACGGGACGCTGGAACAGGCCGACAGCCTCAAGACCGCCTACGACGGCGCGCCCGCCACCGGCTTCGACGTGTTCGCGCACAGCCTGGACGAGGTCGCCCGGCACCCGGGGATGCTGGAGCGGCAGTCCGGCCTGGCGGGCCTGGCGGGCCAGTGCCGGGCCTGCCCGGTGGTCCGCAGCTGCGGCGGCGGCCTCTACGCCCACCGATACCGGACCGGCGGGGGCTTCGACCACCCGTCGGTGTACTGCGGGGACCTCTTGAAGCTCATCACCACCATCCGCGACCGGGTCTCGGCCCGGGCCGCCGCGCCCGCCGAGCCGCGGCAGCCGCTGACCGACCGGCACCTGGACGAACTGGCCCACGGGCTCGGCGGCGCGGACGCCGTCACCGCCCTCGGCCAGGCCCAACTGGAGCTCTCCCGACGGCTGGTGACCGCCGCCGGGGCACCCGGGAACGACGCCGCCTGGCAGCTGCTGACCACCGTCGACCGCGCCGCGCCCGGCGCGCTCGACGCGGTGCTCGCCCACCCCTACACCCGGACCTGGGCGGTGCGCCGCCTGGCCCGGGACGGGCGCGGCGACCCGGGCGGGCTGGCCGAGCTGGCGGCCGCCGCCGCGGCCCGCGGGCGGACCGGGTTCGAACTGGTGCTGCCGGTCCGCGCGGGCTGGCTGCACCTGCCGACGCTCGGCCGGCTGCGGCTGGACGGCCGGACCGAGGCGGTGCTGCGCGGCGACGCCGACGGGCTGTCCTGCGCCGGGCACACCGTCCGCTGGGACCGGCCGGGCGACCACCTGTGGCAGCCCGTCCGCAGGGTCGCGCTGCCCGGCTGGACGCTCGCCCTGGAGGACACCGACCCGCGGCGCGACAGCCACCAGTGGCCCGCCGCCGACCGGCTCTCCGACGCCGAACTGCTCGACTGGACGGGCGCGTTGGGCGAAGCCTGGGAGCTGCTCGGCCGCGACCTGCCCGACTACGCGGCCGGCATCGCGGCCGGCCTGGGCACCGTCACCCCGCTCGCCCCCGGCCCGGACGGGCGCGACGTCAGCGCCGCCGCCCGGCAGGCGTACGGGGCGGTCGGGATCGCCCGGCCGACCACCGCTCCGGTGCTGGCGCTGCTGCTCGCCCACGAGTTCCAGCACGTCAAGCTCGGCGCGGTGCTCGACCTGTACGACCTGCACGACCAGGCGGACGACCGGCTCTACCACGCCCCCTGGCGGCCCGACCCGCGCCCGCTGGAGGGCCTGCTGCAGGGCACCTACGCGCACCTCGCGGTCGCCGCGTACTGGGCGGGCCGGGTGCGGGCCCACGACGGCCTCCGGGGCGACGACGCCACCGCCGCCCGGCTCCAGCTGGCCACCTGGCGGGCGCACACCGCCGACGCGATCGGGACGCTGGAGCGCTCCGGCTCGCTCACCCCGCTCGGGCTGCGCTTCGCCGCCGGGATGCGCGCCGCGCTGGCCCCCGCACTGGAGGTGCCGGTCGGCGCCGCCGCCGAGCGGGCCGCCCGGGAGGCCGCCGCCACGGACCCGGCCGCCCGGCAGGCCGCCGCGGGGCGGCGGTGACCGACACCGCGCTGCTCCGGACCGGACCGGGGCGCACCCGGCCGGAACCGGGGCCGCCCCGGTCGGTCGGGCAGCTGGCCGGCCAGCTGCGCGAGCTGGGCGTCCGGGAGGGCGGGACGCTGCTGGTGCAGTCCTCGCTGCGGGCGGTCGGGCCGGTGGCGGGGGGCGCGCACGGGGTGGTGCGGGCGCTCCTCGCGGCGCTGGGGGCGCGCGGCACGCTGGTCGTCTACACCGCTACACCCGAGAACTCCCGCACCTCCCCGTACTACCGGGCCCGGACCGCCGGCCTGACCCGCGCCGAGCTGGCCGAATACCACGAGCGGATGCCCGCCTGGCACCCCCGCACCCCCGCCTCCCCGACCGTGGGCCGGCTCGCCGAGGTGGTCCGGCAGTGGCCCGGCGCGCTGCGCAGCCCGCACCCGCAGACCTCGTTCGCCGCGCTCGGCCCCGCCGCCGGGGAGCTCACCGCGGTGCACCCGCTGGACTGCCACCTCGGCGACGAGTCGCCGGTCGGCCGGATGTACCGCGCCGGGGCCCAGCACCTGATGCTGGGCGCGCCGATGCGCCACTGCACCCCCCTCCACCTGCTGGAGTACTGGCAGCCGGACCGGCCGCAGCAGCTCTACACCTGCGTCCGGCGCACCGACGGCGCCGCGCGGGCGGTCGAGGAGTTCACCGCCACCCGGCTGGACGACGGGCACTTCGAGGAGATGGGCGAGATGCTGCTCCGGGAGCTGGCGGAGCTGCGGCAGGGCCCGGTCGGCGCCGCCCGGAGCGTCCTGCTGCCGATCCGGGAGGCGGTCGACCTCGCCGCCAACTGGTATTCGAACAAGCGAAGTTGAGACCGGATCAGATCAAGGCCCTATTCCATTCGGACCGCCGGTCTTCCTACACTTGAGTCCCTTTCGGGGGAACAGTGACAGGCGGGCTCGGGGGAGGCGCGTGTGAGCAGCGGTGCGGGCCAGCGCAAGGACGCGCCCAGGCCGTACTTCTTCCTCAGCTACGCGCACACCCCGCGGATCAACTCGCGCGGCGCCGCCGACCCCAACCTCTGGGTGGCCAAGCTCCACCAGGACCTGTGCGAGGCGATCCTGCAGATCACCGACGCGCCGTCCGGCCACCCGGTCGGGTTCATGGACCGCTCCATGCACCAGGGGCAGAAGTGGGCCGAGCGGCTGTCGCGGGAGCTGGCCACCTGCCGGGTGTTCGTGCCGCTGTACTCGCCGCGCTACTTCAAGTCCGAGGCGTGCGGCCGGGAGTGGCACCTGTTCACCCGCCGCTCGGTCTACCAGCGGCGGCCCACCGCGGAGCGGATGACCGGCATCGTCCCGGCGCTGTGGGTCTCGATGGAGCACTACCAGCTGCCCCGGGTGGCCGGGGAACTCCAGTTCAACCACGACAGCTTCGGCGCCGAGTACGCCACCGAGGGCCTGTACGCGCTGATGAAGATCGCCGCGTTCAGCTCGCAGTACCACACCGCGGTGTGGCGGCTGGCCCGGCGGATCGTCGACGTCGCCGAGCAGACCGTCATCCCGGCCGGGCAGGTGCTCGACTTCGAGTCCCAGCCGTCCGCCTTCGACCCGCCCGACAGCGCCGACCAGGTCCGGATCTCGGTCTTCTCCTACCGGGAGCGCGAACTGCCGCCGCAGCGCAGCCCGCTCTGCTACGGCGAGCAGCGCGCCGACTGGCAGCCCTACCGCCCGGACTCCTCCCGGCCGCTGGCCCAGGACGCCGCCGACATCGCCCGCGGGATGGGGTTCCAGCCCACCGTGCGGGAGTTCGAGGAGGAGTCCGAGCACCTGCTGACCGGCGAACGGCCGGCCGCCCCCTGCGTCCTGCTGGTCGACCGGTGGGCGTTCCTGGACGGGCGGCGCGCCGAGGCGGTGCGCCGGGTGGACCGGCGCAACCACGGCTCGGTGGCCGTCATCGAGCCGTGGAACCGCGGGGACCAGCAGAACCTCGACCACGAGCGGATGCTCGACGAGCTCGGCGACAGCGTGCTGACCGTCAGCCGCCGCTCCCGGCGGCGGCCCACCCTGCGCGAGGAGGCCGCGGTCGGCACGCCCGGCAGCATCGAGGAGTTCCGCGGCGAGATGGAGCGCGCCGTGATGCGCGCCTGCACCGCCCACGAGCAGCAGCGCCACCAGAGCCGCCCGGAGGACGGCCCGACCGACCGCAGACCCGGCATCGGGCCCTGAGCCGGGTCCGCGACGGCAGCAGGACACCGGGCGGTCGGGACTCCGACCGGTGAGCACGGCGTGCGGTACCACGACGGGCACCCAAGGGCCCGGGGGAGGGAACGTCATGACCGAGAGGCCGACGAAGGGCCCGCAGCACCAGTCGCCCCGCCGCGACACCACCGAGGACCGGCGGGGCCGGATCGTCACCTTCTACTCCTACAAGGGCGGCACCGGCCGCACCATGGCGCTGGCCAACACCGCCTGGATCCTGGCCGCCAACGGCCGCCGGGTGCTGGTCGTCGACTGGGACCTGGAGGCCCCCGGACTCGCCCAGTTCTTCCGGCCCTTCCTCAACCCCGAGGTGGTCGCCGCCACCACCGGCATCATGGACCTGTTCGGCGACTACCTGGAGGAGGCCCGCCGCCCGGTCGACCGGGACCCGGACTGGATCGAGGACTTCGCCCGCATCCACCCGCACGCCCTCTCGCTGGCCTGGCCGCACTTCCCCGGCACCGGCCGGATCGACCTCGTCCCCGCCGGGCAGCAGAACCGCGACTACTCCGTCGCCCGCCTCGACTGGGACCTGCTCTACGAGCGCTACGAGGGCCGCCGGTTCATCCAGTCGCTGCGCGCCGACATGAAGCGCCGCTACGACTACGTGCTGATCGACAGCCGCACCGGCCTCACCGACACCGCCGACATCTGCACCGTCGAGATGCCCGACGACCTGGTGGTCTGCTTCACCCTCAGCGACCAGTCGATCGACGGCGCCTCCCGGGTCGCCCGGGTGATCGAGGACCGCTACGGCGACCGCGGCATCCGCATCCTGCCCGTCCCGATGCGGATCGACGAGGGCGAGAAGGAGAAGGCCGACGCCGGCCGGGCGCTGGCCCGGGTCAAGTTCGCCGGCCTGCCCGCCGACCGCGGCGAGGCCGACCTGGCCCGCTACTGGGCCGGTGTGGAGATCCCCTACCGGCCGTTCTACGCCTACGAGGAGATCCTCGCCCCGTTCGGCGACCAGACCGGGCTGCCCGGCTCGATGCTCGCCGCCAACGAGCGCCTCACCAAGGAGGTCACCCGCGGCGAGGTGCTCGGGCTGCCGCCGATGCCCGAGGACCTGCGGCTGCGCTTCCTCGACGGCTTCGCCCGCCGCCGCCCCACCGCCCCCGCCGACCTGTACCTCAGCTACGTCCCCGAGGACCGGGCCTGGGCGGACTGGATCTCCGCGCTGCTCGCCGACGCCGGCTACCGGGTCGTCCCGCGCGACGTCGGCGCCGGGGCCAACCCGCGCGAGGCCACCGGCCGCGGCATCGACTCCGCGTACCGCACCGTCGCCCTGCTCTCCGCCTCCTACCTGCAGTCCCCGCAGGCCCAGGCGCTGTGGGACCGCACCGTGCTGGCCGACCCGGCCGGCGCCCGCCGCCAGCTGATCCCGGTCCGGGTCTCCGACGTCCGGCTCAACGCGCCCTACAACAACCGCAACCCGGTCGACCTGATCGGCCGCGACGAGGCCGCCGCCGCCACCGCGCTGCTGCGGGCGCTCGGCCGCACCGAGGCCGAGCTGCCCGAGCGCAGCCCCGGCGCGCCGCGCTTCCCCGGCACCAAGCCCACCTACTGGGAGGTGCCGCAGCGCAACCACTCCTTCACCGGCCGGGTCAAGGTCCTCGACGACCTGCGGGCCCAACTCGCCGGCGGCACCACGGCGGTGCTGCCCCCGCCGCAGACCCTGTACGGCCTCGGCGGCGTCGGCAAGACCCAGGTGGCGCTGGAGTACGCCCACCGGTACATGTCGCACTACGACCTGGTGTGGTGGATCGATGCCGAGCAGAGCGAGAACGTCGTCTCCGACCTCGCCGACCTCGCCGGGCGGCTCGGACTGCGGGTCGGCGACAACGTCAGCGAGGCCGCCCAGGCCACCCGCGACGCGCTCCGGCAGGGCATCCCGACCCCCAACTGGCTGCTGATCTTCGACAACGCGGACGAGCCCGCCGAGATCCGCCGGTTCTTCCCCGACGGCCCCGGCCACATCCTGGTCACCTCCCGCAACCAGGGCTGGTCCGGGCAGGCCGGCGTGCTCAACGTCGACGTCTTCGACCGCACCGAGTCCGTCGACCACCTCACCCGCCGGGTCCGCGGCCTGGCCCGCGCCGACGCCGACCGGGTCGCCGAGGCGGTCGGCGACCTGCCGCTGGCCGTCGAGGTCGCCGCCGCCTGGCTGGAGACCACCCGCACCCCCGTGGAGACCTACGTCAACCAGCTCAAGGCCGAGGCCACCAAGGTCCTCGCGGCCGGCGAGACCCCGGTCGACTACCCCACCCCGGTCGGCCTCACCTGGAACGTCTCCATCGCCCGGCTGCGCGAGCAGTCCCCCGCCGCGGTCCGGCTGCTCGAACTGTGCGCGTTCTTCGCGCCCGAGCCGATCTCGCTGCGGCAGTTCTTCTTCTCCGAGCAGATGCGGCTCGCCCTCCACCCGTACGACGAGGAACTCACCGACACCTTCCTGCTCGGCAAGGTGCTGCGCGCCGTCAGCCGCTACGCGCTGGCCAAGACCGACGCCGGCTCCGACTCCTTCCAGGTCCACCGGCTGGTCCAGGCCGTCGTCCGCAGCGGCATGAGCGAGAGCGAACGCAACCTCGCCATGCACCAGGTGCACCGCATCCTGGTCAACGCCCGGCCCCCGCGCGGCGACACCGACGACCCCGCCAACTGGCCGACCCTGGAGAAGATCTGGCCCCACCTCACCCCGTCCCGGGCCCAGGACTGCGACGAGCGCGAGGTGCGCGAACTGCTCATCGACCGGGTCCGCTACCTGTGGAAGCGCGTCGACCTCGACCAGGCCCTCCAGCTCGGCCACCAGCTCGACACCGCCTGGACCAGCCGCTCCGAGAACGAACCCGACCCGGTCGAGCAGAAGATCTGGCGCCGGCAGATCCTCAGCCTGCGCCTGCAGATCGCCAACGTGCTGCGCTCCCAGGGCTCCTACGGCGAGTCCCTGGCGCTCAACCAGGCCACCCTGCTCGGCCAGCGCGAACTGCTCGGCGAGCACCACCCGTACACCCTGATGACCGCCAACTCGATGGCCGCCGACCTGCGCTACCTCAACCGCTTCCAGGAGGCGCTCGCCCTCGACCAGGACACCTACGACCAGTTCGTCGAACTCTTCGGCGAGGACGACCCGCGCACCCTCACCGTCGCCAACAACCTCGCCATCGACCACCGCCTGGTCGGCAACAGCCTCGCCGCCCGCGACCTCGACCAGGACACCGTCGAGCGCAACGCCGCCGTCCGCGGCCCGCACCACCCCTACACCCTGGGCACCAAGTCCAACCTGGCCCGCGACCTGCGCGAGATGGGCGACTACAAGGGCTCGGTGGAACTCCTGCGGGAGGTCACCGAGGCCTTCGCCGACCTCCAGCAGTCCGACCTGCCCGAGGAGCTGCGCAACGCCAAGTCGCTGGCCGTCTCGCTGCGCCGGGCCGGCCAGTACACCGAGGCCCGGGAACTCACCGAACGCACCTACGAGCGCTACGTCGACCTGTTCGGCCCCGACTTCGCCGACGCCCTCGCCTGCCGGCTCAACCTCGCCGCCGACCACAGCGCCGCCGGCGACAAGGAGACCGCCCGCGACATCGCCACCGACGCCTACGAGGGCCACCGGCGGCTCTTCGGCGACCAGCACCCCTTCACCTTCGCCTGCGAGAACAACCTCTCCATCTACCTGCGCGGCTCCGGCGACATCGAGGGCGCCATCACCCACGGCCGCACCGCGGCGGCGGGCCTGGCCCGGGTGCTGGGCGACGACCACCCGTTCGTCCTCAACGCCATGATCAACCTCGCCAACGCGCTCGGCGAGAACGGCGAGCACCGGGAGGCGGAGGCGCTCGGCCGCACCGCGTACGACGGCCTGGTCAACCGCTACGGCGCCACCCACCCCGACGCCCTGGTCTGCCAGGCCAACCTCGCCATCACCCTGCGCGAGGCCGGCCGCCGCAGCGAGGCGGAGGCCCTGCGGATGCAGGCGGTCGCCGGGCTGGTCGAGCTCTTCGGCGAGGACCACCCGTCGGTGGTCGCGGCCCGCGGCTGGCAGCGCAGCAACCGCGACCTGGAGCCGCAGCCGCTGTGAGGACGGGCGAGGACGGGCTGGACGGGCACGCGCCGGCGGCGGCGCGCGCCCGGTGGCGCCCTACGCGTGGGCGGCCCAGCGGATCGCGTCGGTCATCTCCTTGAGCGCGCCGAAGTGGGCGGCGCCCGGTTCCAGGTAGAGCTGGGCGCCGGGGATGTGGTCGGCCAGCCAGGAGGAGTGGCCGACCGGGGAGAACCTGTCCTCGGCGCCGTGCCAGAGGCGGACCGGGGCGCGGATGCTCTCCACCGCGAAGCCCCAGTCGGCGATGAAGGCCAGCACGTCGTCGATCCAGCCGTCGGCGCCGTAGCGGAACGCCTGCCGGTAGGTCGAGTGCAGCATCCGGCGGATGCCGATGTCGGCGACCACGGTGCGGTCCGGCGGGGTCAGTTCGGGGACCAGGTTGCGGATCAGCTGGGCCGGGTCGCGGCGGATCACCCGAGACCGGACCTGGAACTGGCCGGCGATCCGGGGCTGACCCAACTCGGCCTGCCGGTAGGCGTGTTCGTTGGACGGGGTCATGCCCTCGAACCAGTCGAGGCCGTCCGCGTGGCGCGGAGCGAGCGAGACCTGGGTGGCCGCCCGGCGCACCCGGTCGGGCAGCAGCGCGGCGCAGGCGAGCGCGTGCGGGCCGCCGCCGGAGCGGCCGACCACGGCGAAGCGGTCGAGGCCGAGCGCGTCGGCGATGACGGCCACGTCGGTCGCGGCGGCGGCCACCGCACGGCCGGGCAGCCGGGTGGAGTCCCCGTAGCCGGGCCGGTCGAAGGAGATCAGCCGGACCCGCATCCGGGCCAGGACGGCGCTGCGCGGGGCCGGGCCGACCCGGCTGCCCGGGGTGCCGTGCAGCAGGAACACCGGCCGGCCGGACGGGTCTCCGGACGTCTCGACGGCGAGGACGCCACCGTCCGGGGTCTCGATCCTCCGTGTCGCCACGCGGCGGCCCTCCTGCTCAGCTGGGGATGTCGAGGCTGCGCACCTCGCGGCGCGCCTGCCAGGTGGTGTGCTCCCGGGAGATGGCGTCCTCGGCGTCCCGGGCGAGCCGGGCCCAGGTCTCCTCGGCGTCCGCCGCGTTCAGGTCGACGGAGGCCAACAGGGCCTCCACCTTGGAGAGTTCGGCCGCGGCCAGGGTGTAGGCGGCGGCCTGCGGACGGTACTGGCGCAGCTGGGCCCAGGCGGAGACCGAGGCGGCGACGGCCGAGATCGCGCCGAGCGCGTCGAAGCCGAACTGGCCGAGCGCGCGCAGCACGGCCAGCAGCAGGCCGAGCGCGGGCAGCACCACGGCGAGCCGGCCGACCCGGCGGGTGGCGTTGCGGCACTGGATCGCCTTGGCCTGGTACCACTGGCGCTGGCTCTGCACCCGCTCGCGCAGGTAGACCTCGCGGCGCACCGGCAGCGGCTGGTCGCGCAGCCGCTCCATGGTGTCGGTGATCTGCGGGTGGCGGGCCGGGGCGCGCCAGGTGCTCAGCTCCTGGGTGACCCCGGGGGAGACCAGTTCGGTGTCGAACTCGCCCAGGATGCCCGAGAGCTGGACGTCGTAGAGGCGCTCGGCGTCGGGCAGCTTGCGCGGCGGCGGCTGGTAGGAGTCGGCGCGCACCGCGTACTTCCACACCAGTGTCTTCACCGACTCGGCGACCGCCCGGCCGTCGTACCAGAGCCGCTGCGGGTTCTGCCGGGCGACGGTGAGGGCGATGAACAGCGCGCCCAGGTAGGCGAGGGCGGCGGCCCAGGCCCAGACCGGGCCGTCGGCGGAGCCGGCGAAGGCGGCGCCGACCAGCAGGAGCAGCTCCCAGCGGGAGAGCGCCACCGCCCGGGCCTGGCCCTGCAGGGACGCGCCGTCGGCGGCCCAGAAGACGCCCGGGAGCAGCTCCTGCTCCCGCACGAAGCCGATCGAACGCCCCGCACCAGCTGCCATCCCCGCCCCCCGCAGCGCAGTCCCACCGGTCTCGGGAGTCCTTCCCCGCGCCGGGTGAACTTACGCGAGCGGCAACGGAGTTGGCCGAATGGGGCGGTCGGCGGCGGGGCGGTGGGCTGGGCGGCAGGGCGGTGGGCCGGGTGGCGGGCCGGGTGGCGGGCCGGGTGGTGGGGCGGCCCGCCCGCGGGGTCACCAGGCGTAGAAGATCCGGTCCGCGTTGTCGGCGATCACCTTGTTGTTCCACTCGGTGCCGCCGTCCACGTTGCCGGAGCGGAACAGCGGCGGGGTGATGCCCCGGTCGGCGAGTTTGGCGATCGCGGCGGCCGTGACCGACTGCATCAGGGCGCTGGTGGTGATGGTCGACACCGAGCCGAACGGGGCGCCCGCGCCGGGGTGGTCGAGTTCGCCGTCGCCGATCCCGATCTTGCTGTCCAGCACCACGTCGCAGTTGTCCTTGAGGTAGGTGCCGGACGGGTGGTTGGAGGTGACCGCGCCGGGATAGGCCAGCGAGGTCACGCCGATCACCTTCAGGCCGCGGTCGCGGGCGTGCTGGGCCAGCTCGACCGGCATCACCTGGCGGCCGGAGAGCGAGATCACGAACAGCAGGTCGCCGCTGCGGGCCGGGGTGAGGTCGAGCGTGGTGGTGGCCAGCCCGGAGACCCGTTCCAGGGCGCTGCCCAGGTGCGCGGGCATCACGTTGACGCCGGTCATCCCGGGCACGTTGAGCAGGTTCATCACCACCAGGCCGCCGGCCCGGTAGACCACGTCCTGGGCGGCCAGCGAGGAGTGCCCGGCGCCGTAGGTGAAGATCCGCCTGCCGTGCTCGACGGCCTCGGCCAGCAGCTCCGCGGCGGCCTCGATGTTCTCCCCCTCCTCGGCGCGAATCCGCTCCAGGTGGGCCACGGCGGCGTCCAGGTACCGGCCGACCAGTTCGCTCATCTCTGCTCCGTCCGAGCTCGGTGGTGGCCCAGTGGTGTGGACCACACTGTGGAGAAAGCTACGGCGTGCACGGTGGCCCGTGCCTGACCCGGCTGTCAACCGGCGCGGAAAGGGGACGGGCATAGCGGGCGGGCGCGGCCGGTTGTCATTCCCATGCGTCAGAATTGGCGGTGAGGACACCGAAGAACGGAGCCAGGCGCGATGTCAGGGCTGATCGACACCACTGAGATGTACCTCCGCACCATCCTGGAGCTGGAGGAGGAAGGCATCACCCCGATGCGCGCCCGGATCGCCGAGCGACTGGAGCAGTCCGGCCCGACGGTGAGCCAGACGGTGGGCCGGATGGAGCGGGACGGGCTGCTCCAGGTCGCCGAGGACCGCCACCTCGAACTGACCGGCGAGGGACGCAAGTTGGCCGTCCGGGTGATGCGCAAGCACCGGATCGCCGAGTGCCTGCTGGTCGACGTGATCGGCCTGGAGTGGGAGCAGGTCCACGAGGAGGCCTGTCGCTGGGAGCACGTGATGAGCGAGACGGTCGAGCGCAAGGTGCTCGCCATGCTCGGCCACCCGACGCAGTCCCCGTACGGCAACCCGATCCCGGGCCTGGACGAGCTCGGCGACACCAAGGCCGAGGGCGAGGGCTACGACGCCGGGCTGATGACGCTGGAGACGGTCGCCGCCGCGGACGGCGCGGACGGGGCCGACGTGGTGGTCCGCCGGATCGGCGAGCCGATCCAGACCGACGGCGAGCTGATGCGCACCCTGCGCCGGGCGGGCGTCCGCCCGGGGGCGACGGTGCGGGTCGCCCCGGCCTCCGGCGGCGTGCTGGTCGGCACCGGCGAGAGCGCGGCCGAGCTCGGCAAGGAGATCGCCGCGCACGTGTTCGTCGTCCAGGCGTAGGACGTAGCGCGCAGGGCGCAGGACGTAGCGGAGCGCGAGAAGGCCGGGCGCAGAAGGCCGGGCGCACGGCGCGACGCGGGTCGCGGCACGGCGCACGGCGGGCAGGGCCCGGTGTCCCCACACCGGGCCCTGCGCGTTCCCTCCCGCTCCCCCTGCTCCCCTCCGGTCCCTCCCTGCTCCCCCTCCGGTCCCCACCCGTCGCGGGGTGGTCGTGCGCGGCTCCCCGGCCGCGCCCGGCCGTCCCCTTTCTTCCCGCCCCGGTCTCCCTCCCGCTGCCGCATCCGGCTTCCCCGTCCGAACGCCCTCCCGGCAGCCCCCCGCGCTCTCGGCCCGCCCGCTCCTTCCGCTCCGTCCGTTCCGTGCCGACGCTGAGGATGATCCCCTCGGCAACCGCGGCCAATCCTTGAGCGATGTCACCCGATCGGTGGGCTTCCCCCGTTGACCTGCGGGTATGACGACCGGTTCCGGAAGATCGCGCTCCGGACGGTCGCGACGGACGAACAGCGGGCCCGGCGGCGCACGAACGGCGGGCCCGGCCTCCGGATCGGGAGGCCGGGCCCGCCAGGGCCGCGCGGGGTGTCGCGCGGGCTGCCCCCCACCGGATCGGCCGGGGGCACGTTCGGGAGGTCAGCGCACCGCCGCCGCCGGGCGCTGCGCGGAGCGCGGGGCGCCGGCCTCGCGCCCGCAGGCGTACGCGAGCGGGCTGACCAGCTCCAGCGCGTCCGGCAGCCAGCGGTTCAGCGCGGACGGCGGTCGGGCCCACTGCGCGGACGCGTACCCGCCGACCCGGGACGGCGGGGCCACCACCCAGTCGCCCTCGCCGCGCGCCACCAGGTCGAGGCGGTCCGGGGACCAGCCGATCTGCCGGAGCATGTCCGGCAGCTTGCCGACCACCCCGGGCAGCACCAGGAAGTGCAGCCGCCGCCCGCTGCGCCCCGGCGCGGCCGGCACCGCCACCACCGGGCCCAGCTGCAGCCCCATCCGCTCCATCCGGGCCAGCGCCAGGCAGCCCGCCACCTCCGGCACGTCCAGCACGTCGAACGTCCGGCCGGTGGGCAGCAGGATCGAGGCCGCCGGGTTCTCCGTCCACCACTTCCGGACCACCCCGGGCCCGGCGCTCGCCCGGCCCCGCCAGTCGTCGCCGACGGGGTGCGCGCCGGGGAGCGCGCAGCGCTCCTCGCCGCACGAGCAGCGGGCCGGGCCGTCGCCGTCGCCGTCGAGCAGCCAGGCGCCCGGCGCGACCTCCCAGTGCCGGTCCTCGGCGTAGCGGACGGCTTCGATCAGCAGCGGCGGCAGGTTCGGTTCGGGGGCTCCCGGGGTGTTGTCCACGTGCAGCACAACTACCGTCCGTGAGTGCGGGTTACGGCCCGGGGCCGAACGCTTCGAACGGGGCGCGCCCTGTCACCCGGGACGGTGATCCTGGTCGGAAACCCTCGGCCGGACAGGGGCGGTAACGGGCGCAGTGGGGGCGCACAGGGGCATTCACCCGGGCGCGTGGGGAGCGGGTACGTCACCGTGGGTATTCCGCATGGTGTTGCACAGTCGTCGCCCTCCGGTCGGGTCCGGACGGCGTTGGGGAGGCGGAAAAATCCCATGGCCGCGAGACCACTCGTCGCACGAGAGCCGAACGAGCGTCTGCAGCAGCTGATCCAGGAGGCGGGCTGCTCCAACGCGGGCCTGGCCCGCCGGGTCAACCTCTGCGGCGCAGAACACGGACTCGACCTTCGCTACGACAAGACCTCCGTCGCCCGCTGGCTGCGCGGGCAACAACCACGCGGGCAGGCGCCCGCGGTGATCGCCGAGGCACTGGGCCGCAAGCTCGGCCGCGGCGTGACCGTGGACGAGATCGGCATGGCCGACGGCAAGAGCCTCAGCTCCGCCGTCGGCCTCCAGTTCGCGCCCAGCCTGGGCGCCGCGCTGGAGCAGATCTGCGAGCTGTGGCGCAGCGACGTCGGCAAGCGGGACTTCCTGGCCGGGACCACCGTCGCCGCCTCCGCCCTGGTCGAGCCCAGCCGGGACTGGCTGATCACCCCGCCGGACCCGGTGGTCGCCCGCACCGGCGGCACCCGGGTCGGCCTGGCCGACGTCGCGGCGATCCGGGCCACCACCCAGATGCTGGTCGACCTCGACCACCGCTTCGGCAGCGGCCACGTCCGCCCGGTCGTGGTGCACTACCTCAACAGCGTGGTCTCCGGCTTCCTCGGCGGCTCCTACCGGGACGAGACGGGCCGTCAACTCTTCGGCGCGGTCGCCCGGCTGACCGAACTGGCCGGCTACATGGCGGTCGACACCGGCCAGCCCGGCCTCGCCCAGCGGTACTACATCCAGGCGCTGCGCCTCGCCCAGGCCGCCGACGACCGCGGCTACGGCGGCTACGTGCTGGCCGCCTCGATGAGCCACCTCGCGGCGACCCTCGGCAACCCCCGGGAGATCGCCCAACTCGCCCGCGCCGCCCAGGAGGGCGCCCGCACGGTGGCCACCCCGACCGCGATGGCGATGTTCTACGCCGCCGAGGCCCGCGGCCACGCCCTGCTGGGCGACGCGTACGCCTGCGAGAGCGTCGCCGCCAAGGCGCTGGCCGCGATGGAGCGGCGCAACCCCGCCGACGACCCCGACTGGATCGTGCACTTCGACGAGGCGTACCTGGCCGACGAGTTGGCGCACTGCCACCGGGACCTCCAGCAGGGCGAGCGGGCCGAGCACTACGCCCGCACCGCGCTCGAACTGCACCCCGCGCACCGGGTCCGCCGCCGCGCCGTCGACCTGGTCCTGCTCGCCACCGCCCAGCTCCAGCAACGGGACCTGGAGCGCGCCTGCGAGACCGGCACCGAGGCGGTCCGGCTGCTCAGCGGGCTGCGCTCCAACCGGGGCGTGGAGTACCTGGACGACTTCCGCACCAGGCTGGAGCCGTACCGCGGCCACCGGGCGGTGCGGGAGTTCCACGCCCGGATGGACGGGGAGGCCGCGTAGCGCGGCCCGCGCCCCGGGCCCGCCCCGGCGGGCCGCGGAACGTGAAGTGACAGCACAGAACAGCAGCCCACGTAGTCACCTGTGCCGGTGAACCGGTACCGTGGCCTCGCAGTTGTGGTCCGCCGTCAGCAATCCGGCGGGGCAACCGAAAGGCCCGGGAACCCGGTGCCGTGCACAGGTGAGGAATCGCGTTGAGCCAGCGCCGCTCGTATCCCAACTCCGGCGAGTTCAATCTGGACGACCTGTTCCGCCCGGAGCCCGCCGCAGACGGCCAGGGCAGTCCGGCGCAGGCCGCCGCGCAGCCCCCGTACGCCCAGCCGCAACCGCCCGCACCCCCGCAGACCCCCGTCCCGCAGCAGCAGTCCGCGCCGCCGCTGGGCCAGAGCGGCAGCCCCGAGTACTGGGGCGCGCCCGGGCAGCAGGCCCAGGCGGCCCCGCAGGCCCCGGCGGGCGACGAGGGCGCCACCCAGTACCTGCCGCCCTACCCGGCCGGCGGCCCGGCCGTCGGCGGCCCCCGCCGGGCTACCCGCAGCAGCCGCAGCCGGGCTACTCCGACGCGACCTTCGGCGGCCAGGGCGCCCCGCAGCAGCAGGCGTACGCCCCGCAGCCCTCCTACGGCGGGAACGGCGGCTACGGCGCCCCGCAGCCGGCGTACGCCCCGCCGCAGCCCGCCGGGGACGGCGGCCGCCGCAAGCCGAACCCGAAGGTCCTGATCGGCGCGGGCGTGGCCGGCGTCGCGCTGGTCGCGGTGCTGGTCGGCGTGCTGGCCGGCGGCGGGGACGACACGCCGAAGGACACCGCGAAGAGCGGGGCCTCGGCCGCCCAGAGCGTCGCCCCCAGCGCGAACGGCGGCGACGCCGGGGTCACCCCCGAGGCGAAGGCCCAGGCGCAGGCCATGTCGGACCTGCTCGGCACCGCCAGCTCCAGCCGCACCTCGGTGGTCAACGCGGTCGCCGCGGTCGGCAAGTGCCAGAACCTGCCGGACTCGCAGGCCGCGCTGACCGCTGCCGCGGGGCAGCGGCAGGACCTGCTCACCAAGCTCGGCGCCCTGAAGGTCGACAAGCTGACCGACGGCGCGAAGCTGGTCACCCAGCTCCAGCAGGCCTGGCAGGCGTCCGCCACCGCCGACTCCGAGTACGCGCAGTGGGCGGGCGACCTGACCGGCGGCTGCGACCCGGCCAAGGCCAAGGACAACGACCACCTCCGCAACGGCGACGCGGCGAGCGGCACCGCCACCACGGCGAAGAAGCAGGCCGCGGAGCTGTGGGGCGCGATCGCCGGGAAGACCGGGCTGCCGAACAAGAGCGCCGGCGAGCTCTGAGCCCCGGCGGGGCCGGAGCACCGGGGAGGGCCGGAGCGGGGGAGTCCCCGGTCCGGCCCTCCGGCGTGTCCCGCCCGGCGCGCTACGCCGGGGGCGTGTCCCCGGTGAGCACCCAGCGGACGTCGGTGAAGCCCTGGTGCTGCTCGGTCAGGCGGCCGTTCTGGACCCGCTGGAAGGTGACCGAGGTGTTCACCAGCCGGGGGGAGTCGGCGCTGGGCAGCATGTCGGCGACGCCCCAGCTGAGCGGCGGGGTGGCGCCGGCGGTGTCGATCGGGTCGCCGCTGTCGAGGACCACCTGGAGGGCCTTGGGGGTGAGCGGCTTCCCCGGGCCGATCCGGTCGGCGGCCTGGCGGAGCACCTCGTAGGCGACCCAGGTGGTCTGCACGCCGGGGTCGGCGACGTCGATGGTGGCGCCGTTGCCGTAGCCGCGGACGGTGGCGCGCAGGCCGTCCCAGACGGCGGAGGACTCGGCGGGGAACCAGCTGGTGGCGTACGCGCCGCGCAGCGGGCCGTTGTCGCCGCCGGTGGAGTCGACCACGGACTGCTGGAAGGAGCCGATGACGGAGGCGAGCTGGGTGTTCTTCGGGTTGGCGCGGCGGTACGGGTCGAGCAGGTTCGCGGTGGGCTCGGCGCCGAGCGCGGAGAGCAGGCAGTTGCCGGGCCGGTCGTCGCCGATGGCCCGGCGGGCCTCCTGCGAGTAGTCGTTGGACTTCTCGGGCGCCTTGATGTCGACCACCTTGATCCCGGCCCGTCCGACCGCGCCGCCGAGGTGGTTGACCAGTCCGTCGCCGGCCCGGGTGTCCGGGCGGATCAGCGCGATCTGCTTGCAGCCGGCCTCGACCAGCTGGCGTCCGCTGCCCGCGACCAGGGCGGGCAGGCCGCCGTTGACCGGGTAGGAGAGCGGGCTGCTGAACTCGGGGCCGGAGAGGCCGTAGCCGCCGACGAACGGGATGCCGGCCTGTTCGAGGACCGGCATGAAGGTGCTGCCGTACTGGCTGGCGGAGCCGACCACGGCGACCGCGCGGGCGTCGACGGCCTGTTCGGCGCAGGCGGTGGCGCCGTCGGTGGTGTCGTGCTCGTTGCAGGTCAGGACGCGGACCCGGCGGCCGGCCAGGCCGCCGTGGTCGTTGAGTTCGCGGCCGACGGCCTCGGCGAGCGCGGTCATCCCGGGGCGGTCGGCGGCGCCGGTGTCGGCCGGGGCCCAGGTCATCACGGTGACGTCCTGGCCGGCGGCGTCGGCGGCGGCGGGTCCGCCGCAGGCGGAGGCGGCGAGCAGGGCGGGCAGCAGCGCGGCCGAGGCCGCCAGGGCGGCGGTGGAGCGGCGGCGTCCGCTGACGGCGGGGGGCGGGTGGGGGGTTCCGTTCCGCGTCATGACGCTCTTTCCTCCCTGGACGTGCTGCTGCGGGTGGTCCCGTGCTCCGTTGCGCAGGCTCGGCGGATCAAGGGTGGTGGCCACCGGGCACGCCGGGAGGGACGCGGCGTGAACGGACCGCCAACGCGGGAGTAACACGGAGCGCCCCCGCCCGGCCGCGCACGCGGAGGGGGTGGCGCAGGCCCCGGTGGGGGCGGGTGTGGAGCCGGGCCCGGTCGGGAACGTACGATCGGCTCCCGTGTCCGACAGCATCGATTCTCCGCACCGGTCTGCCCGAAACACTTCTCGAACGGGCGGCCGCTCCAGCACGATGGGCGGCATGCCTCTGAGTGATCTGCCCTGGTGGCGCTGGCGGGCCCGGATCCGCTCGGCGCTGCACATGTTCTCCGACCCGGTCTTCCAGCGGGCGGCCTGGCTGGACGGCTCCGGTGGGTACGGCGACGTCACCGACGCCGTGTACCGGCTGGTCGAGGACACCTGGCTGGACCGCTGGTCGGCGGAGAAGTACGTCGGCTCGATCTTCCGGGACTCCGCCGAGGCGGTCGCGGTGGACGGCGCGGTGCTGCGGGTGCTGCGGATCGTGCACCAGGTCGGCGCGGACGCCCCGGCCGCGGCCTACCTGGGCCACCCGGACTGGCCGGAGGCGGTGCGGGCGGCCCGCGAGGCGCACCACCGGCTGGCCGCCGGCGACGGCGAGGACCCGGGCCTGCCGCCCTGCTCGCTGGCGGAGCTCCGGCGGCTGACCGCGCGCTGACCGCCCGGCGCGCTGACGGCGGGCTGACCGGGCGGTCCCGGATGCCGGTCGGCGTCCACGTGCCGGGGCGATCTGTGCCAGGCTGGGCCGTCGCCGTCACCCACCCGAGCCGAGAAACGGGGCCCCGCACGATGGAAGAGACCGCCCGCTCCCAGTACGTCCTGACGCTGTCCTGTCCCGACAAGCAGGGCATCGTGCACGCGGTCTCCAGCTACCTGTTCATGACGGGTTGCAACATCATCGACAGCCAGCAGTTCGGCGACGCGGGCACCGGGCTGTTCTTCATGCGGGTGCACTTCTCCGCCGAGCAGCCGGTGACCGCGGAGAAGCTCCGGGCGAGCTTCGCGGCGATCGGCGCCTCGTTCCGGATGGAGTGGCAGATCCACGCCTCCGCCGAGCGGATGCGGGTGCTGCTGATGGTCTCCAAGTTCGGGCACTGCCTGAACGACCTGCTGTTCCGCACCCGGATCGGCGCGCTGCCGGTGGAGATCGCCGGCGTGGTCTCCAACCACACCGACTTCCGCGAGCTGACCGAGTCCTACGGCATCCCCTTCCACCACGTCCCGGTGACCGGGGACACCAAGGCGGCGGCCGAGCAGCGGCTGCTCGACCTGGTCGACGAGGAGCGGGTCGACCTGGTGGTGCTGGCCCGCTACATGCAGGTGCTCTCGGACGACCTGTGCAAGGCGCTGTCCGGACGGGTCATCAACATCCACCACTCCTTCCTGCCGAGCTTCAAGGGCGCCAAGCCCTACCACCAGGCGCACGCCCGGGGCGTGAAGCTGATCGGCGCGACCGCGCACTACGTCACCGCCGACCTGGACGAGGGCCCGATCATCGAGCAGGAGGTCGCCCGGGTCACCCACGACGTCACCCCCGAGCAGTTGGTGGCGCTCGGCCGGGACGTCGAGTGCCAGGCGCTGGCCCGCGCCGTGAAGTGGCACAGCGAGCGCCGGGTGCTGCTGAACGGCACCCGCACGGTGGTGTTCGCCTGACCGCGGGCCGCGCCTGACGCCCGCTCAGCTCCCCGTCCGCCCCGGCCCGCCCCAGCCCGCTTCCGTCCGCCGCGGTCAGCTCCCGCGCGCCCGGCGGCGTTCGAGTGCCGTTGGACATTTGTAGGAAGGGTGGTTCGCACGTGGCGCCCCCCGTGTCGGGGCGCCGTCGGCGGTACGGTCGGGCATGCCCGTGCGGGCGGTGCCGCCGTCCGGTCGTGCGAAGCCCGGCAGGGTGAGCGGGACAGTATGCACCGAGCCGTCCCCCGAACGCTGGAATATGCCCGAAGCTCTTGCTGCGACCCGGTCGCGGAATCATTCTGGGGCGTATTCGTGTCGATGCCATGGGCAGTCCTGGTCGGTGACCTCCGCTCCGAGCGGCCGACCGGAGCGGCGGGATCAAGCGGGCCGAATACCTAGTGCGGGTGGTGGAACGGTGCAGGTACTCCAGGTACAGCTGGCGGTCCAGGCGGACCCGGCGGAGGTGTCGCGGGCCCGGCGGTGGGTCCGCGACCGGCTGCGGGCGGGCGGGATCGACCAGGACTCCCCGGTGGCCGAGACGCTGGTGCTGGTGGTCTCCGAGCTGGTCACCAACGCGGTGGTGCACACCGGCCGCCCGGCGGTGCTCAGACTGCTGCTGCCGGCCGGCCCGGCGGCCGGGCCGGCCACCGTCCGGGTGGAGGTCGCCGACAGCAGCCGCACCGCCCCCGCGCCGCGGCACGCCGGGCCCGACCAGGACGCCACCAACGGGCGCGGCCTGGAGCTGGTCGAACTGCTCTGCGAGCGCTGGGGCTGGTACCCGGACGGCTCCGGGAAGCGGGTGTGGTGCGAGATCGGCGGCCCGGACGCGGCGGGCTGCCCGCTGGCCGTCCAGCCGGCCGCCCCGGTGGCCTCGGCGCGCTGAACCGGGCGGCGGGGCGGGGCGATCGAGCAGGATGGTCAGGCGGTCAGGCGGTGCGCGGTGCCGTGGCGCGCGGTGCCGCAGCGCGCCGGGCGCCCGCCGGGGCGGCCCCCGCGCGCCGGTCGCGCGCGGCCCGCGCCCCGGACGATCCCGTCTGAATTTCGGACAACCCATTGACGTGACGTATCCGACTGATCACTCTTGGGTGCGGCGCCCGTTGCGAGGGGACGCCGAGGGAGACCGGGCGGTGCCGACACTCAGGGGGTCGTTGGCCGTCCCCGTCCGGAACCTCGGCGAGATCGGGCCGCCCGGGCGTCACGGCTTCAGGGCCCGGACGCCGACCGGACGGCGGACCGCCGTGCCGTGCTCGGGGTGCGCACGGCGGGCCGTCGTACGGTCACGCGGCGGGCAGACGCCGCATCGTGACCGGAAATCGCTGGAAACCGGCAGTGGTCTACACCAAAACTGTGGGATGTGACCGCACCCGAACTGCACACCGCTCCCACCCCGCAGGTCAGCGCAGTGAGACCGCCCGCCATCTGGTCGGGCAACTTCCGCCTCTACTTCACCGCCCGCTCGGCCGGACTGCTCAGCGACGCGATGCTCCCGGTCGCCGTCTCGGCCGGCCTGATCGCCGCCCACCACTCGACCTCCACGGTCGGCTTCGCGATGGCCTTCCTGCTCGGACCGTTCGCCGGGCTGGTGCTGTTCGGCGGGGTGCTCGCCGACCGGTTCACCGCCCGGCGGCTGATGATCTTCGCCGACCTGCTCAACCTCACCACCCGCATCCTGCTCGCGGTGCTCTTCTTCCGCGGCTTCGACCAGCTCTGGCAGCTCTACCTGCTGCTCGCGCTGGCCGGCACCGCCGCCGCGATGTTCCAGCCCGGCGCGGCCTCCACCGTCCCGCTGGTCTCCACCGACGTGCAGGGCGCCAACGGCGTGCTGCGGATCTCCGAGGCGCTCACCACCCTGGTCGGCCCGCCGCTGGCCGGCCTGCTGGCCGCCGCCTCCACCGGCTGGGTGATGGTGATCGCCGCCGTGATGTACGCGGTCAGCGCCTCCTGCCTGCTCGCCCTGCGGCTGGGCCCCGTCCCGGCCCCGCCGCCCGGCGACAGCCTGTGGCGCAACCTGGTGGGCGGCTGGCACGAGTTCTGGTCCCGCAGCTGGATGTGGGGCGTCATCCTGATCTGGATGGTCTTCACCGTGCTCTCCTGGGGCCCGCTCGGCCCGGTGGTGGCCGGCCAGATCATCGAGCGCGAGGGCGGCACCGTCTACGGCCTGATCAACGGCATGTTCGGCGCGGGCACCGTGATCGGCGGCCTGCTGGCGATCCGGGTCAAGCCGGTCCGCCCGCTCGCGGCCGGCGCGGTCGCCCTGTTCGCCTTCGCCGCCCAGCAGTTCGCGTTCGCGGCCGGCCTGCCCTGGCCGCTGCTCGGCACCGCCCAGCTGGTCTCCGGCATCGGCATCAGCTTCTGGGGCGTCATGTGGGCCACCAGCGTGCAGACCCAGGTCCCCGGCGAGGTGCTCAACCGGATCCACGCGTACGAGGTGGCGGGCTCCGTCTGCATGTTCCCGCTCGGCTCCGCGCTGGCCGGCCCGGCCGTCAACGCCCTCGGCGCGACCCGGGTGTACCTGATCGGCGGCGTCGTCACCCTGGCCGTCGCCTCGACGCTGCTGCTCAGCCCGCCGATCCGCAACCTGCGCCGGGTCCCCGACGGCGGGGCGGTGGCCGGCGGGCACTGAACCGCCCCCGGCTGTCAGGAATTCGGGCATTCGTGGCAGCCGGACCCGTCGTCGCGGCGGGGCCGGACCGGGAGACTCGGACGGGTGAAGGAACTGGAACTCAGCACCGAACCGGCCCCCGAACCGGCCGCGGGCCCCGCCGCAGGCCCCGCCGCGGGCCCCGAACCGTCCCGCCGCACCCCCCGCGTCCACTACGGCTGGATCGTGGTCGCCGTCTCGCTGGTCGTGCTGATCGGCTCGGCCGGGTTCCGCTCCACGCCCAGCCTGATGATGGACGCCCTGCACGACGAGTTCGGCTGGTCCCGCGCCACCATCTCCAGCGCGGTCTCGGTCAACCTCGCCCTCTACGGCCTCACCGCGCCGTTCGCCGCCGCCCTGATGGACCGCTTCGGCGTCCGCCTGGTGGTGGTCTGCGCGCTGCTCACCATCGCCACCGGCGCCGGCCTCACCATGCTGATGACCCACCCCTGGCAGCTGGTCCTGTGCTGGGGCGTGCTGGTCGGGCTCGGCAGCGGCTCGATGGCCGGGGCCTTCGCCACCACCGTCTCCGGACGCTGGTTCGAGGCCCGGCAGGGCCTGGTCACCGGCGTCCTCACCGCCGCCGGCGCGGCCGGGAACCTGGTCTTCATGCCGCTGCTCGCCGCGCTCGTCGAGCACCAGGGCTGGCGCACCGCGGTCGTGGTGGTCTCGCTGTGCGCCACCGCGGTGGCCGTCCCCGTGCTGCTGCTGATGCGCGAACGGCCCGCGGACGTCGGCCAGTTGCCCTACGGCGCGACGACCGCGCCGCCGCCCCCGGCCGTCGACGGCTCGGCGGTCGCCCGCTCGCTGCGGGTGCTGCGCACGGCCGCCCGCGCCCGGGCGTTCTGGCTGCTCGCCGGGTCGTTCGCGATCTGCGGCGCCACCACCGTCGGCCTGGTCGGCACCCACTTCATCCCGGCCGCCCACGACCACGGCATGCCCGTCACCACCGGCGCCTCGCTGCTCGCCCTGATCGGCGTCTTCGACATCGCCGGGACGGTCGCCAGCGGCTGGTTCACCGACCGCTTCGACTCCACCCGGCTGCTGATCACCTACTACGCGCTGCGCGGGCTCTCGCTGGCCTTCCTGCCCGCCCTGTTCGGACAGAGCCTGCGTCCGCCGATCCTGGCCTTCGTGGTCTTCTACGGCCTCGACTGGGTCGCCACCGTCCCGCCCACCGTCGCCCTCTGCCGCCGCCACTTCGGCGCGGACGCCCCGATCGTCTTCGGCTGGGTGCTGGCCGCCCACCAGGTCGGCGCCGCGGTCGTCGCGGGCCTGGCCGGACTGGCCCGGGACGGCTTCGGCGACTACGACGGCACCTGGTACGCGGCGGGCGGCCTGTGCGCGGTGGCGGTCGGCTGCTGCCTCGCGCTGCGGGGCCCCGGCCGGGCCGCCGCCGCGGGTGCCTAGGCTGGCCGCATGAGCCTGCGATTCGTGCTGGACCCCGAACCGACGCCCGCGCTGCGGGAGGAGATCACCGCGCTGTGGACGGAGGTCTCCAACGCCGGCGGCGCGGTGGGCTTCGTGCCCCCGGTCGAGGCCGCGCAGGTCCGCCCGGTCGCGGAGCGGCAGTTCGGGGCGCTGGACGCGGACCGGCTGCTGGTCGGGTACGAGCCGGGCGGCCGGGTCGCGGCGGTGCTGTTCTTCGCGGACATGCGCTTCGACCTGATGGACCACTGGCGGATGCTGAAGCGGGTCATGGTGCACCCGGAGTTCCAGGGGCGCGGCTACGGCGCGCAGCTGCTGGCGGAGGCGGAGCGGGTGGCCCGGGAGTGGGGCCTGGCCGGGCTGCGGCTGACCCTGCGCGGCGGGCACGGGCTGGAGGAGTTCTACGGGCGCGGCGGATACGTCGAGGTGGGCCGGGTGCCGGGGGCGATCCGGGTCGCCCCGGGCGACGACCGGGACGACGTGACGATGTGGCTCGACCTGCGCACCTGAGCGGTGTGAGGTCGTGCTTCACTGGGAGGGCCATGACTCCCGCGCGCTCGGCGGCGCGACCCGGCAGCGAAGGACGAACCCGGTGAGCAGCAAGAACCACGCCACGCTCCGCTACACCTCCCTGCGGGCGAGCATCTTCCTGGCCTGCCTGCTGGTCGCGCTGATCCTGGGCCACTTCGAGGTGATCCCGGTGGTCGGGGCGATGGGCGTGCTGCTGCTGTTCGTGCTGGCCGCGGTCGCCTCCTCGGCGATCAGCTACGTGGTGCTGAGCAAGCAGCGCGACGAGATGTCCGCGCAGATCGCGGAGCGGATCGAGGCGCGCAAGTCCCGGGCGGCGGTGCGGGACTCCGCGGAGGACGCGGCGGACGACGCGGCCCGGGCGGCCGCGTCCGGGCAGGCGCAGGCCGGCTGACCGCGTTGGCGGGCAGCCCGGGCGGCGAGGGCTCGCGGCGGCGCCCGACCGGCCGGGACGTGGCCCGGCTGGCGGGGGTCTCGCAGGCGACCGTCTCGCTGGTGTTCTCCGGCAGCGCCGGGCAGCGGGTCTCGGTGGCGACCAGCGCGCGCATCCACGCCGCGGCCCGGGAGCTGGGCTACCGCCCGCAGGCCGCCGGGCGCCAACTGCGGCTGGGGCGCAGCGGGATGGTGCTGCTGGCGGTGCCGAACCTGCTGGGGCCGTTCTTCGGCCGGGTGCTGACCGGCGTGCACGAGGAGGCGGCCCGGCACGGCCTGGCGGTGGTGGTCTCCAGCGGCTGGGACGCGGCGACGCTGGCCGAGGCGGCCGCGGCCGGGCGGTTCGACGGGCTGCTGGTGTGCTCGCCGGACGACGAGCAGCTGGGCCCGCTGCCCGCGGACACCGCGGCGGTCTTCCTGGACGCCGACCCGGCCGCCCACCCGGGCCGGCCGACCCTGGAGCTGGACCTGGCGGCGGGCATGCGGGCGGCGGTCGACCACCTGGCGGGGCTGGGCCACCGGCGGATCGGCTACCTCCGCTCGGTGCACTCGGCGTACACCTTCCGGGTCCGGCAGGCGGCGTTCGCGGCGGCCTCGGCGCACCTGGAGGTGCGGGAGCTGGCGGTGAGCCTGAACGAGGGCAGCCGGGAGGCGGCCCGGGCGGCCCGGGAGCTGCTGGACGGGCCGGGGCGGCCGCGCGCGGTGGTCTGCGACGACGACGTGGTGGCGTCCGGGCTGTACCGGGCGGCGGCGGAGCTGGGGCTGCGCGTCCCGGACGACCTGTCGGTGGTCGGCATGGACAACATCCCGGTGGCGGAGCTGCTCAGCCCGCCGCTGACCACGGTCGACCTGCCGGGCGAGCGGCTGGGCCGGGCCGGGCTGGCCGCCCTGACGGCCCTACTGGACGGCGAACTGCCGCCGCCGGTCGAGCCGTTGGCGACCACGCTGGTGGTGCGCGGCTCCACCGCGGCGGCCTGAGCGTCCTGACCGGGGGCCGGGCCGGGCGGCTACTGCTCGCCGAGGATCATCCACTTCTCCGGCACCGACAGCGGCGCGAAGCCGACCTTGGCGTACACCTCGTGCGCGTCCCGGGTGGCGAGCATCAGGCGGCGCAGGCCGCGGTCGGCGAGTTCGTCGCGGACGGCGGCGGCCAGCGCGGTGCCCAGGCCCCGGCCGCGGGCCCGCGGGTCGATGTACACGTCGCACAGCCAGGCGAAGGTGGTGTGGTCGGTGACCACCCGGGCGTAGCCGACCTGGGCACCCGAAGCGTCCTCGTACAGGCCGAAGTTGAGCGAGTTCTCGATGGCCCGCTCCTGCTTCTCGCGGGGGCGGCCGAGCGCCCAGTAGGCGCCCTCGGAGAGCCAGCGGTGCACGGCCTCCCGGTCGAGGCGGGCGGGGTCGGTGGAGAGGCTGTGGCCGGCGGGCAGGTCGAAACTCGTCATGGGGCGCATCCAAGCAGGGCCGGGGCGGCGCGGGCGAACGGTTTGCGGGGCCCGGACGGGGTGGGCGGGCCCGGCCCGGGCGGGGTTCAGGTCAGGGCGGGGACGGGGGCCGGGGCGGCGGGGCGCAGCCGGGTGCGGGCGGCGAGCAGCAGCAGGCCGCCGAGGGTGATGCCGCCCGCGGAGCACAGGGCGACGGCGTGCAGGGAGGTGTCGACCAGGGCGCCGGAGACCGCGTAGCCGGCCGCGTTGCCGGTGGCGAACAGGGTGACCAGCCAGGCGAACGCCTCGGTGACGGTGCCGGCGGGGGCGAGTTCGGCGACCAGCACGAAGGCGGCGGCCAGCAGCGGGGCCAGGCCCAGGCCGGAGACGAAGGCCAACGCGGCCATCGGCCACGGGCCGGGCAGGAGGAGCAGCGGCAGGTAGCAGGCGGCCATGCCGAGGGCGAGCACCCAGGTGCGGGTCGCGGTGTCGGCCTTCCAGCGGGCGCCGCCGTAGGCCAGCGCGCCGAGCAGCCCGGCCAGGGCGGCCAGCGCGAGCAGGGTGCCCGCGCCGCCGGGCAGGCCGCCGGGGTGCTGTTCGGCGTACGCGATGAACAGCACGTTCTGCGCGCCGACCGCCCAGCCGGCGCCGGCCAGGCCGAGCAGCAGCAGGACCAGTCCGGGGGAGCGCAGCGGCCCGAGCAGCCCGGCGGAGGCCTCGCGCGGCGGGGCCTGCCAGGCCCGGGCGGGGGCGGAGCCGGCCACCACCAGGGCGCCGAGCAGGCCGAGCACGGCGGCGGTCCAGAGCGCGGCGGTGGGGGAGAGGGCGC
Source organism: Kitasatospora fiedleri (assembly GCF_948472415.1). Taxonomy (NCBI): domain Bacteria; kingdom Bacillati; phylum Actinomycetota; class Actinomycetes; order Kitasatosporales; family Streptomycetaceae; genus Kitasatospora; species Kitasatospora fiedleri. Next base: position 4,446,094 of record NZ_OX419519.1, read on the forward strand.
CGGCGATCCCGGCCACGGCGAGCGGCCCGGCGACGTACAGCACCTGCTGGGAGGCGGAGTCGAAGGCGTAGGCGGTGTCGAGCTGTTCGGGGGCGACGACGTCCGGCCAGAGCGAGCGCAGGCAGGGTTCGAGCGGGGGCATGCAGAGCCCGGCGACCGCCGCGCCGAGCGGGGCGGCGAGGGCGGAGCCGGGGGCGAGGGCGAGCAGCGCGTAGCCGGTGCCGGCCAGGACGGCGGAGGCGAGCAGGACGCGGGGCTGCCCGGTGAGGTCGACGATCCGGCCGAGGACGGGCCCGCCGACGGCGGCGGCGATCGCGTACGCGGCGGTGGCCAGGCCGATCCGGCTGTACGGGGTGCCGGCCTCGCGCAGGGCGAGCGCGATGACCAGGGCGGTCATGCCGGCGGGGAGCCGGCCGAGCAGGGTGCCGAGCAGCAGCCGGGTGACGTGCGGGGCGCGGAGCAGTGCGGCGTAGCCCATGGGTGTCCTTCCGGCGGCGGGGCGTCGCCTCAAGTTATACGTATAACCGGAAGGGCGTCAAAGCCGCCGGTCGGGCTGACGGCCTGTCAGGGAAGGGTGGTTCGAGAACGATCTCAAACAAGTACTTTGAACATCTCAAAGGTTTGTTGCTAATGTGCCGGTCATGACCACCGCAGACGCCGCGCACCGGGCCGGGACGAGCACCCCGCTCGTGCCGCGCTGCCCGCGTCTGCCCGGTGCCGTGGACGGCCCGCGCCGCTGTCGCTCCGGCGGCTGTATGCGGGCGGCACGCCGCTCCTGACGCGCCCGACACCTCAGCTGTCGGCCACCGGGTCTCCCCGCCCGGCCCCCGCGTCCGCCGTGCCGCCGCCTCCGCCCCCCACCCCGCCCCACTTCCCCCCGGAGTCGCAGACCCATGTCCACCGCGCCCGCGCCCGAGCCCACCCTGCTGGGACGCCTCCGCCGCACCCCCTTCTGGGTCCAGATCGTCAGCGGCCTCGTCCTCGGCCTGCTGCTCGGCTGGATCGCCCGCGCCGGCGACGTCAGCTGGCTGACCACCACCCTGGACACCATCGGCAAGACCTTCGTCCAGCTGCTCAAGCTGGCCGTCCCGCCGCTGGTCTTCACCGCGATCATCGTCTCGGTCGCCAACCTGCGGAACGTCACCAACGCGGCCCGCCTCGCCGCCCGCACCCTGTTCTGGTTCCTCGCCACCTCGCTGATCGCGGTCGCCGTCGGCCTCGGCCTCGGCCTGCTCACCGACCCCGGCAAGGGCGCGAACCTCTCCACCCAGGGCCTCAAGGGCGTGGAGAAGGGCGGCACCTGGATCGACTTCCTGACCGGCATCATCCCGACCAACATCGCCGACGCCTTCCTGAAGGTGAACGTCCTCCAGATCGTCTTCCTCGGCGTGGTCGTCGGCGCGGCCGTCCTCAAGCTCGGCGACAAGGCCGAGCCGGTCCGCAAGCTCTCCGAGTCCGTCCTCGAACTCGTCCAGACCGCCCTGTGGTGGGTCATCCGGCTCGCCCCGCTCGGCACCCTCGGCCTGATCGGCAAGTCCGTCGCCGTCTACGGCTGGGACCTGCTCAAGCCCTTCTCCACCCTCACCATCGACGTCTACGTCGGCTGCGCGATCGTCCTGTTCGGCGTCTACTCGCTGCTGCTGCGCTTCGTCGGCGGCCTCAACCCGCTGAACTTCTTCAAGGGCGCCTGGCCCGCCATCCAGCTGGCCTTCGTCTCCCGCTCCTCGGTCGGCACCCTGCCGGTCACCCGCCGGGTCACCGAGCGCCTCGGCGTCCCGTCCGAGTACGCCTCCTTCGCGGTGCCGTTCGGCGCCACCACCAAGATGGACGGCTGCGCCGCGATCTACCCGTCGCTCGCCGCGATCTTCGTCGCCCAGGTGTACGGCATCGACCTCGGCGTCAAGGACTACCTGCTGATCGCCTTCGTCTCGGTGATCGGCTCCGCGGCCACCGCCGGCCTCACCGGCGCGATCGTGATGCTCACCCTGACCCTCTCCACCCTGGGCCTCCCGCTGGAGGGCGTCGGCCTGCTGCTGGCGATCGACCCGATCCTCGACATGATGCGCACCGCCACCAACGTGGCCGGACAGGTCGTCGTCCCGATCCTGGTCTCCGCCCGCGAGAAGACGCTCGACCTCGCCGCCTACAACACCCCCACCGGCGATCTGCTCGCCGCCGACCGCCCGGCCACCGTCCCGGCCCAGGCCGTCGACGAGCCCGTCGCCGCCTGACCCGCGACCGCCCCGCGACCGGTACCCGACCGGCCCGCGACCGGACCGGCACGAAGGCCCGCACCCCCCGGGGTGCGGGCCTTCGCTCATTGGAGTGAGACCGCTTGGGGCGGGCCGGGGCGGTCGGTAGCGTGGAGCCGACGAAGGAGGGGCGATGAGCGCGCTGCCCAGCGAGCGGTCGTACGACGCCGTCGATCCGGAACGGGCCTTGAAGTACGCGATCCAGCACCACACGGGCGACCGCGTCCAGATCGTGGAAGGGATCATCGAGCCGATGGCACCGGGGTGGGACCACGAGTCGGTCGCCAGTCACCTGCGGAGGCAGTTGACCGCCAAGGTTTTCGAGCTCGACTGCGTGATGGGCGCGGGCGACCTCGATCTACCGGGCTCCAGCAACTGGTACATCCCGGACGTGGCAGTGGTACCCGCGTCGCTGGCCAAGGGCAGTGGTGCCCTGCTGCCCGATCAGACGCTGCTCGTGGTCGAGGTGACGTCGGACTCGAACGGCGACACCGACCGGGTGGTGAAGCGGCGCCGGTACGCCGAGTACGGGGCGCCGCTCTACCTGCTGATCGACCGTCGGGACCGGGCGTGCACGCTGTTCTCGGAGCCGGGTGCGCTGGGGTACACCCGGGCGGTGGGGCCGCTGCCGTTCGGGGCGCCGGTCGAACTGCCGGAGCCGTTCGGGCTGCGGGTGGACACGTCCGGCTTCTGAGCGTCGGCGCCGTCAGCGGCGACCCGGGTCTGCGGCTGGTCCGGGAGGGGGAGGTCGCCCGGACGGCATGGTGGGAGTGCGGCGGGGACGGCTGGTTTCTGGACGAGTGTCCGGATATCCTGGACACCTGTCTAGGATGGGGAGTGGCCATGGAGGTCGCGGCGGCGGTGCTGGTGGGGGCGGTGGCCCTGTTGCACGGGTACATCCTGGTGCTGGAGATGTTCCTGTGGGAGCGGGCGCCGGGGCGGTCGCTGTCCGGGTTCGACCCGGAACTGGCCCGGCGGACGGCCCCGTTGGCGGCCAACCAGGGCCTGTACAACGGGTTCCTGGCGGCCGGCCTGGTCTGGGGCCTGCTGGCGGACGACCCGACCGGCTTCCGGGTGCGGGTCTTCTTCCTGGTCTGCGTGGTGGTGGCGGGCGGGTACGGCGGCCTGACGGCCAACCGGCGCATCCTGCCGGCACAGGCCCTGCCGGGCGCGGTGGCGCTGGCCGCGGTGCTGGTGGCGGGGTGAGCGCGCAGGGCGACCCGCGGGCGGAACGGACCAGGGCGAAGCTGCGGGCCGCGCTGCTGGCGGAGTGCGCGGACCGCCCGCTGGCGGAGCTGGCGGTGGCGGCCGTGGCCCGCCGGGCGGGGGTCGGCCGGGCGACGTTCTACCTGCACTACCCCGACCTGTCGGCGCTGGCCGTGGACGCCTGCGCGGGAGTGGTCCGGGACGCGGTGGACGCGCTGCACGCCTGGCGGGGCGTCGCGGACCCGGCGGCCCCGCCGTCCGCGCTGGTGGAGTTCTTCGACCGGGCGGACACCCACCGCGGCCTCTACCGGGAACTGCTGGCCCCGGGCGGCGGCGGCCCGCTGGGTCCCGTGCTCCACCACGAACTGCGGGAACGCAGCCGGACGGAACGGGAGTTGGCCGGCGCACCGGACGCCCCACTGGTCGCCGCCGCGGTGGCGGGCACCTTCACCGGCGTGCTGGCGGACTGGCTGCACGGCCTGGTCGCCGAACCCCCGGCCACCGTCGCGGGGCGGGTGTGGCGGCTGCTGATTGGCCTGCACCGCACACCGCTGGGGTGACGGCGGCCGCACGGCGGGCCGGGCGGCGTCAGGTCCGGCGGGACCAGCGTTGGGCGAGCACCGTGCAGACCATGAGCTGGAGCTGGTGGAAGAGCATCAGCGGGAGCACCGTCAGCCCGACCGCGGAGGCCGGGAACAGGATGGTGGCCAGGGGGAGGCCGTTGGCCAGGGACTTTTTGGAGCCGCAGAACTGGATGGTGATGCCGTCCGGGCGGGAGAAGCCGAGGCGGCGGGAGGCCAGGCGGGTGAAGGCGAGGACGGTGAGGAGGAGGGCCAGGGAGATCGCGGCCAGCCAGAGCAGCTGTCCGGCGGTGACCCGGCTCCAGATGCCCTCGCGGACGCCCTCGCTGAAGGCGCTGTAGACGATCAGCAGGATCGAGCCGCGGTCCACCACCGTGGTGACCAGCCGGTGCCGGGCGATCCACGGGCCGACCCGGCGGCGCAGCAGTTGGCCGAGGGCGAACGGGACGAGCAGGTGCAGGACGATGTCGAGCACCTGGCCGCCGTCCACGGTGACGCCGGAGGCGCCGGTGAGCAGCCAGGTGGCCAGCAGCGGGGTGAGCACGATGCCGAGCAGGCTGGAGAAGGTGGCGGCGCAGATCGCGGCCGCGACGTTGCCGCCGGCGACCGAGGTGAACGCGATCGAGGACTGCACGGTGGACGGCAGCAGGGTGAGGAAGAGCACGCCGGTGAACAGCTGCGGCGGCAGCACCGCGTCCGGCAGCAGCCGGGTGGCCTCGCCGAGCAGCGGGAACAGGACGAAGGTGCAGCCGAGGATCAGCAGGTGCAGCCGCCAGTGCCGGGCCCCGGCCAGGGCCTCCTGCGGGGAGAGCCGGGCGCCGTACAGGAAGAACAGCAGGGCGACGGCGAGCGAGACCCCGTGGGTGACGGCGGTGGCGGCGGCGCCGCGGGCGGGCAGCAGGGTGGCCAGCAGGACGGTGCCGAGCAGCAGCAGGAGGTAGGTGTCGATGCCGATCCGGCCGAGTGAGCGGTCGAGGGCGCGGCGGGCGGATCGCAGGCGGTGCATGCACCGATGATCTCCCGGCGGCGGTCGGCGGCTCCGGGCGGGTCCGCTCCGGGCGGGGGCCGAAGCGGAGGGGGCCGGTCCGGGCGGGGGCCGAAGCGGAGGGGGCCGGTCCGGGCGGGGCCGGGTCCGGGCGGGGGGCCGAAACGGGCACGGGGGAGAAATTCGGGCGGAATGGGGAAATGCGGGGGAAGTGCGAAAAGGCAGGAGGCCCGCCGGCAGCGGGCCTCCTTGGGAACTACTACTCGTACGGACCCGAGGGGCCGTGAGCGATCAATTGGGAGATCCCGTCTCAGACGGGGGTGACGTTCTCCGCCTGCGGGCCCTTGGGGCCCTGGGTGACGTCGAAGTTGACCGCCTGGTTCTCCTCCAGCGAGCGGAAACCGCTCGCGTTGATGGCGGAGTAGTGGACGAAGACGTCGGGGCCGCCGCCCTCCTGGGCGATGAAGCCGAAGCCCTTCTCGGCGTTGAACCACTTGACGGTTCCGGTCGCCATACCGTTCTCCTTGCGAGGGACGTTGTGGACACCACACCTTGTGGCGCCCGGGTCCGCTGCGCTGATCGCCCTGCCTCCGGACGAGTCCGGAGTTTTTCGCACAGTGCTTCAATCAAAGTCAATTGATGCCTGATACTGCTGAAAAATTACAAAAAGCCTGCGGTTACATGCTCCGCAGGCTCCAAGTACTGCAAGGGGAATCAAACTGCAACTGAGGGGAACGGTAGCACGCGGTGGCTGCCCCGACCAGGGGTGAACAGCGGTGTCGGACGGTGTGTCGGACACCGGGTGCGAACCGTCCCGATCAGCGGGCATACCCTGCCGGGAGGGCACCAACCGCAAGGGAGCACACGGTGAGCAGTAGGGATGCCGAACGGCCGGAGACCGCGGTCAGGCCGCGGGTCGGGCATATCCAGTTCCTCAACTGTCTTCCCCTCTACTGGGGTCTCGCGCGCACGGGCAACCTGCTCGATCTCGACCTGAGCAAGGACACTCCGGAGAAGCTGAGCGACCGGCTGGTGGCCGGCGCCCTCGACATCGGCCCGATCACCTGCGTGGAGTACCTGCGCAACGCCGACCGGCTGGTGGTGCTGCCGGACATCGCGGTGGGCAGCGACGGCCCGGTGATGTCCTGCGTGATCGTCAGCAAGGTCCCGCTGGCCGAGCTGGACGGCCGCCGGGTCGCGCTCGGCTCCACCAGCCGCACCTCGGTGCGGCTGGCCCGGCTGCTGCTGGAGGAGCGCGAGGGGGTGCGGCCCGAGTACTTCTCCTGCCCGCCCGACCTGGACGCGATGCTGGCCGACGCCGACGCGGCCGTCCTGATCGGCGACCCCGCGCTGCGCGCCTCGCTGGAGCAGGCCCCCCGGCAGGGGCTGGCCGTGCACGACCTCGGCGCGATGTGGAAGGAGTGGACCGGCCTGCCGTTCGTCTTCGCGGTCTGGGCCGCCCGCCGCGAGTACGCCGAGCGGCACCCCGCGCTGACCGCCGCCGTCCACCGGGCCTTCCTGGAGTCCCGCGACCTCTCGCTGGCCGAGGCCGGCAAGGTCGCCGAGCAGGCCGCCCGCTGGGAGGAGTTCGACGCCCCGCTGCTGGAGACCTACTTCTCCGAGGCGCTCGACTTCTCGCTCGGCGAGCGCCAGCTGGCCGGCATCGCCGAGTTCGCCCGCCGGGTCGCCGCCGACAGCGGCTTCGCCCCCGACGTGCCGATCCGGCTGCTGGAGACCGCGCCCGCGGTGGCCTGAGCCGCGACCGGGCGGTTCGGCGTCCGTGGCCCGAGCCGCGGCCCGGGCGGTTCGGCGTTCCCGGTCGGCGGCCGTCCTGGGATGATGCGGACGGCCGGGCCGGGCGCCGCCCCGGCGGCGTGAGGGGGACGGGCATGGAACTGCTGACGGCGGACGACCCGACGGCGATCGGCGACTACCGGCTGCTGCGCCGGCTCGGCGCCGGCGGCATGGGCCGGGTCTACCTGGGCCGGACCGCGGGCGGGCGGACCGTCGCGGTCAAGGTGGTGCGCCCCGAACTGGCCGACGACCCCGAGTTCCGGGCCAGGTTCCGCCAGGAGGTCTCGGCCGCCCGCCGGGTCGGCGGGCGCTGGACCGCCCCGGTGCTGGACGCCGACACCGAGGGCCCCCGCCCCTGGCTCGCCACCGGCTACGTGGCCGGCCCCGCGCTCGGCGAGGCCGTCCGCACGGCCGGCCCGCTCCCCGTCCCCTCGGTGCACGCGCTCGGCGCCCGGCTCGCCGAGGCCCTGGAGCAGGTGCACGCCCTCGGCCTGGTGCACCGGGACGTCAAGCCGTCCAACGTGCTGCTCACCCTGGACGGGCCCCGGCTGATCGACTTCGGGGTGACCCGCGCGCTGGACGCCGCCTCCGCCGTCACCCACAGCGGCTACGTGGTCGGCTCGCCCGGCTTCATGTCGCCCGAACAGGCCGCCGGCGCACCCACCGGACCGCCCGCCGACGTCTTCTCGCTCGGCGCCCTGCTGGCCTTCGCCGCCACCGGCACCGCCCCGTTCGGCGAGGGCGTCAGCGCCGCCGTCCTGCTCTACCGGGTGCTCCACGAGGAGCCGGAACTCGGCGGCCTGGACGGCGAGTTGCGCGCGGTCGTGACCGCCTGCCTGGCCAAGGACCCGGCGCTGCGCCCCACCCCCGCCGCGCTGCGGGCCCGGCTCGCCCCCGCCGCCGCGGACGGCCCCGAGGGCTGGCTGCCCGGCCCGCTGGCCGCCGCGGTCGGCCGGGCCGCGGTCGAACTCCTCGACCTGGAGGGCGACAGCGGCCCGACCGGCGCGGTGGCCGTCGACCGGATGCCGACCGTGCTCGACGGCGGCCGGCGCCCGACCGGACCGGCCCCGGAACCCGGACGGGACCGGGCAGGCGAGCGCGCGCGGCGGGCCCGGGCGCGGTGGGCGGTGCCGGTGGCGGTCGCGGTGCTGGCCGCCGCGGCCTACGGCGGACTGGCCGCCAGCGGCAACCTGCCCTGGACGTCGGCCGACCCCGGCGGCAGCCCCTCGCCCGGGCAGGACGCCGCCACCGGGACGGCGGGCGGCGGCACCCCCCGCGCGAGCGGCGGCGGAACGCCCCGGGCGAGCGCGGGCCCGAGCGGCAGCGGTACGGCGAGCCCGAGCACCGCCGCGAGCACGGGCGCGGAGGCGAGCGCGAGCGGGACGGGGTCACCGGCCCCGGGCGGCGGCGCGGCGCTGCCCGGCGCGTTCCTCGGCACCTTCAAGGGCACCATCACCACCAAGATCGTCCCGCTGCCGTCCACCTTCACCGTGACCTTCACCGCGGGCCGGGTCGGCGAGGATGTCGGGCGCACCAGCAACGCCTCCGCGTTCGACAGCACCGTCTGCCGGGGCGTGCTCACCCTGCTCTCCGCCACCGACCGCGAGGTGCTGCTCCAGGAGCGCCCGGACGGCAACGACAGCGCCTGCACCGGCGTGCCCGAGAAGCAGCGCTACACCCTGCTCGACGGCGGCGGACTGCACCTGGCGGTCAGCGGGGCGCAGCTCGGCACCGACCCGGAGGGCGACCTGGCCAAGCAGTGACGGGCCCGGGGCGGCGCGGGAAGAGGGCTGCGGCGGCGGCGAAATGCGCTGGCGTAGGCTGGGCGGGTCCGCCCCTCCGACGCAGAAAGCAGGCCCGCCAGGTGTCCGAGCAGAACCTTTCCGCCACCCAGTTGCAGGCCGTGCTGGACCGAGCGGCCGAGGGCGGCCGGATCACCGCCGAGGAGGCGCTGGAGCTGTACCGCTCGGCCCCGCTGCACGCGCTCGGCACGGCGGCCGACGCGGTGCGCCGGCGACGGTACGCGGGCGTCGAGCACATCGCCACGTACATCATCGAGCGGAACATCAACTACACCAACGTCTGCGTGACGGCGTGCAAGTTCTGCGCGTTCTACGTGCCGCCGAAGAGCGACAAGGGCTGGTCGCGGGACCTCGACGAGATCCTGCGCCGCTGCGCGGAGACGGTCGAGCTCGGCGGCACCCAGATCATGTTCCAGGGCGGGCACCACCCCGACTACGGCGTCGAGTACTACGAGCGGAACTTCGCCGCGATCAAGGCGGCCTTCCCGCAGCTGGTGATCCACTCGCTGGGCGCCTCCGAGGTCGAGCACATGGCGAAGCTCTCCGGCGTCACGGTCGAGGAGGCGATCACCCGCATCCACGCCGCGGGCCTGGACTCGTTCGCGGGCGCCGGCGCCGAACTGCTGCCCGAGCGGCCGCGCAAGGCGATCGCGCCGCTCAAGGAGTCCGGCGAGCGCTGGCTGGAGATCATGGAGACCGCGCACCGCCTGGGCGTCGAGTCCACCTCCACCATGCTGATGGGCACCGGCGAGACCAACGCCGAGCGGATCGAGCACCTGCGGATGATCCGCGACGTGCAGGACCGCACCGGCGGCTTCCGGGCGTTCATCCCCTACACCTACCAGCCGCAGAACAACCACCTGAAGGGCTCGACCCAGGCCACGGTCTTCGAGTACCTGCGGATGATCGCCGTCGCGCGGCTCTTCCTCGACAACGTCGCCCACATCCAGGGCTCCTGGCTCACCACCGGCAAGGAGGCCGGCCAGCTGTCGCTGCACTACGGCGCGGACGACCTCGGCTCGGTCATGCTGGAGGAGAACGTGGTCTCCGCGGCCGGCGCCAAGCACCGCTCCAACCTGCACGAGCTGATCCACCTGATCCGCACCGCCGGCCGGGTGCCCGCCCAGCGCTCCACCACCTACGAGCACCTGCGGGTCCTGGACGACCCGGCCAACGACCCGGTCGACCCGCGGGTCGCCTCGCACATCGCCTCCACCGCGATCGAGGGCGGCACCGCGCACCCCGAACTGACCATCCTGGCGACCAACTGACGCCCCCGGTCCGATGCTGACGCTGCACCGGGCGGAACTGCTGTGCCCGGGTGACGGGACGTCCCCCGCCGGATCGTCCGCCGCCGGATCGTCCGCCGCCGGTGCGGTGCTGGTCGACGGCGCGGTGCTGGTGGACGGGGCGGCCGTCGCCGCGATCGGCCCCTTCGCGGAGCTGGCGGCCGGGAGCCCGGCCCGGGTCCGCGAGTGGCCCGGGGTGCTGGTGCCCGGGCTGCTCAACCGGCACGGGGCGTGGCTGCTGGAGGGCGTCTACCACCCCGACCCCCGGGAGGGGATCGGCGAGCAGCCGCTGCCGCCCGCCGACGGCCTGACGGACGGCCAGTGGGGCGGCAGCGCCCGGCGCGGGCTGCAACGGCTGCTCGGCCACGGCGTGACGGCGCTGACCGGACCGTTCACCCGGGCCGCGGTCCGCACGGCGGTCGGCCGCTCCGGCCTGCGCACCGCCCCGGCCGCCCCCGGCACCGCCACCGCCCCGGGGCCGCTCGACCCGCTCACCGCCGACCCGTTGGCCGCCGCCCTGCACCGGCCCCTGACGGTCGGCGGGGCGGCGGACTTCGCCGTGTTCGCGGCCCGGACGGTCGAGGAGCTGGACGGCGGCGGGGCGGTCTGCCTGGCCACCGTCCTGGACGGCCGGCTGCTCCACCGGCGGCGGTAGCGGCTGCGGTGGCGGCTGCGGTGGCGGCTGCTCCACCGGCGGCGGTGACGTAGGCGGCAGGGACGGTGGTAGCGGCCGGACCCCGCGCGGGGTCCGGCCGGTTCGTTTCCGAAGCACCCGGGCTTTTCTGACTGGCCGTGACCTGGACGGGCCTTTGCGGTTACCATCCCGGTCAGACCTCCACCCGAGCCAGGAACAGGACGTATGCGCGCCGCGACCCCCGAACGTCTTCGGACCAGACCGGCTCGGGGCTGGTACGTCGGGGCCGTGCTGAGCGCCGTGGTCGCGCTCGCGATGTGCCTGCTGGGCTGGCGGCAGGCCGACCAGGCGGACCGGATCGACGCGCACCCGGTGCGGGTCGAGGGGACGGTCACCCAACTGCCGGGCGGCAGCGGGACGTACAGCCAGGTCGCCTACCCGGTGGACGGGCGGCGGCTGACCGCCGCGGACCTGTGGCTGCCGGCCGACGCCAGGGTCGGCGCACCGATCTGCCTGGAACGGGCGGCGGACGACGCCTCCGCGGTGCGGGTGTGCGGGAAGACCTACCCGCAGCCGGTGGGCGTCGGACTGGCCCAGACCAGCGTGCCGGCGGCGGTGCTGCTGTGCGCGCTGTGCCTGTGGCGGATCTGGCGCTTCCGCCGCCACCAGGCGGGCGAGGAACGGGCCCGGGCCGCCTTCACGGTGGCGTTCGCCGCCGAGGGGATGCCCGCGCTGACGCAGGGCAAGCGCTCCCGGCGCCGCCGCAAGGGGGGCCGCCGCGCCCTGCGGTGAGCCCTGGTGGCGGTCCGCGTCACGGCAAGGTGAACAATGGGCGTGTGACCCGAGCCCATCTGGACAAGCAGCCGCAGGACGTCGCCGCCATGTTCGACGACGTCGCGGCCAAGTACGACCGCACCAACGACGTGCTCTCGCTGGGCCAGGCCCGGCTCTGGCGCCGGGCGGTGGCCGACGCGGTGGGCGCCGTCGCGGGCCAGCGCATCCTGGACCTCGGTGCGGGCACCGGCACGTCCTCGCTGCCGTTCCTGGAGGCGGGCGCCGACGTGGTGCCGTGCGACTTCTCGATCGGCATGCTGAGCGAGGGCAAGAGCCGCCACCCCGAACTCGCGCTGACCGCCGGGGACGCGACCCGGCTGCCGTTCGCCGACGAGTCCTTCGACGCGGTGACGATCTCCTTCGCGCTGCGCAACGTGCAGGACCACGAGACGGCGGTGCGCGAGATGCTGCGGGTGACCAAGCCCGGCGGGAAGCTGGTGATCTGCGAGTTCTCCACGCCGACCTGGACGCCGCTGCGCACCGTCTACACCGAGTACCTGATGCGGGCGCTGCCGCCGGTGGCCACCCGGGTGTCCTCCAACCCGGAGGCGTACGTGTACCTCGCGGAGTCGATCCGGGCCTGGCCGGACCAGCCCGCGCTCTCCGCCGAACTCCAGCGGGCGGGCTGGACGAAGGTGGCCTGGCGCAACCTGACCGGCGGCATCGTCGCCCTCCACCGCGGCTTCAAGGCCCCGTAGACTGCGAGGGTTCGGCACCCCGTCCGCCGGAAAGGCGCTGACGGGGCGTCGGCCCCGACTCCGTGCCCCCGACGCGCTCAGGAGAGAGCCCCGTATGACCGAGACCGCCGTCGAGTCCACCGCCGACGTCATCGTGGTCGGCGCCGGTCCGGCCGGCTCCAGCACCGCCTACTGGCTGGCCCAGGCGGGACTGGACGTGCTGCTGCTGGAGAAGACCGAGTTCCCGCGCGAGAAGGTGTGCGGGGACGGCCTGACCCCGCGGGCCGTCAAGCAGCTGGTCGACATGGGCATCGACGTGTCCACCGAGAACGGCTGGCTCCAGAACAAGGGCCTGCGGATCATCGGCGGCGGCGTCCGGCTGGAGCTGGACTGGCCGGAGCTGGCCTCCTTCCCCGACTACGGCCTGGTGCGCAAGCGCGCCGACTTCGACGAACTGCTGGCCCGGCAGGCGCAGAAGGCCGGCGCCCGGCTGTACGAGAACTGCAACGTCAGCGGCCCGGTCCAGGACCGCACCGGGCGGATCACCGGCGTCACCGCCAAGCTCGGGCCGGACAAGCGCGAGGTCGAGTTCCACGCGCCGCTGGTGGTGGCCGCGGACGGCAACTCGACCCGGCTGTCGCTGGCCATGGGCCTGCACCGGCTCGAGTCCCGGCCGATGGGCGTCGCCTACCGGACGTACTTCACCTCGCCCCGGCACGACGACGACTACCTGGAGTCCTGGCTGGAGCTGTGGGACACCCGCGGCGGTCAGAAGAAGCTGCTGCCCGGCTACGGCTGGATCTTCGGCATGGGCGACGGCACCTCCAACGTCGGCCTGGGCATCCTCAACTCCTCGCCCGCCTTCGGCGACCTCAACTGGCGCGAAGTGCTCAAGAGCTGGTGCGCCGGCATGCCCGAGGAGTGGGGCTACACCCCGGAGAACATGACCGAGCCGATCCGCGGCGCGGCCCTGCCGATGGCCTTCAACCGGCAGCCGCACTACACCCGCGGCCTGCTGCTGGTCGGCGACGCGGGCGGCCTGGTCAACCCGTTCAACGGCGAGGGCATCGCCTATGCGATGGAATCCGGCCAACTCGCCGCGGGCGTCATCGTCCAGGCCATGGCCCGGATCACCCCCGAGGGCCGGGAACGCGCCCTGGCCCGCTACCCCCAGCTGCTCAAGGACACCTACGGCGGCTACTACACCCTCGGCCGCGCCTTCGTGAAGCTGATCGGCAACGACCGGGTGATGCGGATCGCCGCCGAACGCGGCCTCACCCACCCCGTCCTGATGAAGTTCGTCCTCAAGCTCCTCGCCAACCTGACCGACCCGAGCGGCGGCGACGCCGCGGACCGGATCATCAACGGCCTGACCAAGGTCGCGCCCCGCGCCTGACCCCGCAGGCCCCGCGAAGGCGGCGGACGGGCGCGGGAGCGCTCGGCCGCCGCCTTCCGCGTGCGGTGGTGCTCAGCCCCGGGCGTCCCGCTCGCGGAGGTCGGGCACGACGGACGCGACGGTGGTGAAGTCGTTGTCGACGTGCAGCACCGTGAGGTCGTGGTGGGCGGCGGTGGCACAGACCAGCAGGTCGATCGCACCGGCCGAGCGGTGCAGGCCCCGCTGCGTCAGCCTGTACTGGGCGGAATCCACCCATCGCCAGGCCGACTCGGGCACCGCAGCGGTGCCGCACAGGGTGTCCAGTTCGTCGGCCAGCTCGTCGCGGTGCGCCGGACTCGTGGCGCAGTACAGGAACTCGGCGCGGGTGGGCTCGCAGACGTGCAGCGCCCCGGCGGCGATGTGCCCCTCCCAGGCACGCAGCGCCCCCGGGGCGCGGAACAGGTGCCACAGGGCCGAGGCGTCGACCAGATAGCCGATCAAGCGAGGCCCTCCTGGCGGGCCTGCTCGGCGGCCGCCCGCGCGGCCGCGGCCGCGTCGAACTCGCCCCGGGCGCCCCTGGCGGCGAGCCGTTCCGCCGCCTCCAGCCGCTTCATGCGCGCCGTGTACTCGCGGAGGGCGTTGTTGACGGTGTCCTTCTTGGTGGTGGTGCCCATCAGTTTCATCGCGGCGGCGAGGGCCTCGTCGTCGATGTCGATCTGCGTGACGCTCACTCCGCGCCTCCGGTTCTGTGGGCAATGTTGGTGCCCGGCATATGTCGCCAACATCGGGTCGGCGCGGGGTACCGCACCCCGGCAGGTGCAGTCGGTCCGTTCCCACCCCCGGAAGGACGACTTCCGGCCGCGGACCCGGGCGGCCGGGGCGGCGGGTTCAGACGTGGACGATCTTCACGATGGGGGAGCCCGGGAGTTCCTCGGCGGCCTTGCACAGCGCCGGAATGTGCGACCGGTCGGAGGTGACGAGCAGGACCGGCGGCGCGCAGAGGGCGGCGGTGGCGACCACGAGGGCGTCGACCAGGCACTCGTGTCCGTCGAGGCCCGAGGTGTCGAGCAGGTGGGCGGCGGCGTCCATCACCGCGTCGGTGACGGGCTTCACGTCGAAGCGGGAGAGCAGGAACCGGAGTCGGTCGGCGGCGGGGCCGCTCCGGCGGACCTCCAGCGGGGTCAGGGCGGAGAGCGCGACCCGGCGGCCGGTGCGTTCGGCCACCTCGACGCGTGCCCGCATGCCCTCGTCGCCGTCGACGTGCAGCGAGAGCCCCTGGGCGTCCAGGACCAGAGTGCCCTCGCTCCTGGCCTTGACCTTGAGGCGCTTGCTCACCACTCCCGTTCCGCCTGCTCCAGCGCCTCGGCGGACACGGGACCGAACTCCTCGCGGTCGGCGGTGACGACCTCGCCGAGTTTCTGGGCGGCCAGCCACTCCTCCAGGGCCTCGGCCACGACGGAGGAGAAACCGGTCCGGCCCGTGCGCTCCTCGACTTCGTTGATCAATGACTGGGCCAGCGACACCGACCGCTTGCCGGCGCGCTCGTGGCTCTTGCGGGTGGGGACGGTCATACCCAAAAGGTAGCACCGCCGGTAGGAAAAAATGCCGCCCGAGGTGTCGCCGGTCAGGCGGGCGGGCCCGAAAGCGCTTGCCCGTCGCCTTCCGGGTGCGGGAGAGTGGCGCCCTCCGAACCGTCCCGTCCGATGCCGCACGGGCCCCCGTCGACCCTTCCGGGAGCCGTGCCGTGGCCGTGGTGTCGCTCGATGTCCGTCCGCGGTTCGCGCGGGACCTGCCGCTGCTGGCGGTGGCGGTGGTGTGGGGGTCCAGCTTCCTGGTGGTGAAGCGGGTGGCCGGGCCGGAGACGGTGGTCGCGGTGCTGGTGCTGCGGTTCGGGCTGGTGCTGCCGGTGCTGGGGGCGGTGGCGTGGCGGCGGCTGCGCGGGCTGTCGGCGGCGCAGTGGGCCGGCGGGGCGCTGCTGGGGGTGGTGCTGGGGGCGGTGTTCCTGCTGGAGACGTACGGGGCGGTGCACACCTCGGCGACCAACGCGGGGTTGGTGATCAGTCTGACGATGGTGTTCACGCCGCTGGCGGAGGCGGCGCTGCGGCGCAGCGCGCCGTCGGGGGCGTTCCTGGCGGCGGCGGCCCTGTCGGTGCTGGGGGTGGCGCTGCTGACCGGGGACGGCGGGCTGCGGGCGCCGTCGGCGGGCGACCTGCTGGTGCTGGGGGCGGCGGGGGCGCGGACGGTGAACGTGCTGGCGACGGCCCGGCTGCGGGCGGTGCGCGGGGTGGACGCGCTGGCCCTGACCTGGGTCCAACTGGCCTTCGCCACGGCGGTGTTCGTGCTGGCGTCGCCGTTCGCCGGCCGGTCTCCGCTGAGCGTGGCGGGGTCCTTGGACGCGGCCCGCTGGGGCCTGCTGCTGTACCTGTCGCTGCTGTGCACGCTGTTCGCGTTCTTCGTGCAGCTGTGGGCGGTGCGGGCGACCTCGCCGTCCCGGGTGAGCCTGCTGCTGGGCACCGAGCCGCTGTGGGCGGCGCTGTGCGGGGTGCTGCTGGCGGGGGACCGGCCGGGGCCGTTCGCGCTGCTGGGGGCGGTGGCGGTGCTGGCGGGCACCGAGTGGGGGCGGCGGCGGGCGCCGGGCGTCCTTGAGAGCTTGTGAACGAAGGGTCAAGCGGCTGCCGCGCCGGGTCCACCGCCAGGGTGAGATCCACTATCACGTCAACCGGATCACTCCGAAATTTGCCTTGGCCGCCGCAGAATTGATATAGGGCGTGGCCGAACGGCGGTCGTTTCCCGCCGGATTGCGACTGTATGTGGCCAATCGCCCACATCGGGTGGAGCGGTGGTGATCGATCCGCCTTCGCGGGCCTTCGTCGGGTGGCGAAGATCACAAAGATCATCGGGAACTGCGTGTCGCAGATCACAAGCGGACAGGCATAGGATGCGCTCCAACCTGGCTTTGTGAACTGCCTCACATGGAGCCGGATCCCACGAAGTGGATCATCATTTCACCATCGGTGACCTGGTGGTTCCGATCTGCAGTCAAGGACGACTGGACGGAGGGAGCGGGGGCTATGAATGCCTACGCGCCGATCCTCGTACTCGGTGCCATCGCGGCGGCGTTCGCGGTCGGCTCCGTCGTGATGGCCTCGCTCACCGGCCCGAAGCGCTACAACCGGGCCAAGTTGGAGGCGTACGAGTGCGGTATCGAACCGACCCCGCAGCCGGTGGGCGGCGGGCGGTTCCCGATCAAGTACTACCTGACGGCGATGCTCTTCATCGTCTTCGACATCGAGATCGTCTTCCTCTACCCCTGGGCGGTCAGCTTCGACGCCCTGGGGATCTTCGGGCTGGTCGAGATGCTCCTGTTCATCGCCACCGTGTTCGTCGCCTACGCCTACGTCTGGCGCCGCGGCGGCCTGGAGTGGGACTGACCACCGGCCGCCGCCCGTGAACGGGCGGACAAGCCAACGGACTCGAAGGCATTGAGAGGGAACTGATGGGTATCGAGGAGAAGCTGCCGAGCGGCTTCCTGCTCACCAGCGTGGAGGCCGCCGCGGGCTGGGTGCGGAAGGCTTCGGTCTTCCCGGCGACCTTCGGTCTGGCCTGCTGCGCGATCGAGATGATGACCACCGGCGCGGGCCGCTACGACCTGGCCCGGTTCGGCATGGAGGTCTTCCGGGGCTCGCCCCGGCAGGCCGACCTGATGATCGTGGCGGGCCGGGTGAGCCAGAAGATGGCGCCGGTGCTGCGGCAGGTCTACGACCAGATGCCGAACCCGAAGTGGGTCATCTCGATGGGCGTGTGCGCCTCCTCGGGCGGCATGTTCAACAACTACGCGATCGTCCAGGGCGTCGACCACATCGTCCCGGTGGACATCTACCTGCCGGGCTGCCCGCCCCGCCCGGAGATGCTGCTGGACGCGATCGTCAAGCTGCACGAGAAGATCCAGCACGAGAAGCTCGGCGTGAACCGCCGCCGGGCCGAGGAGGAGGCCGAGCGCCTCGCGCTGCAGGCCGTCCCGACCAGCGAGATGCGGGGGCTGCTGCGATGAGCGACTCCGACCGGCCGGAGCAGGCGCCCGAGGTCCCGGCGACCCGGCGGGAGATCCCGGTCGAGGTGGTCGGCCGCCGGCAGGGCATGTTCGGCGCCCGCGGCACCGGCGACACCTCCGGCTTCGGCGGCCTGGACGCCCCGATCGTGCTGCCCGGCGCCAGCGAGCGCCCCTACGGCGGCTGGTTCGACGAGGTGGCCGACGAGTTCGAGGGCGCGCTGGAGGAGCAGGGCCTCGACGTCGCCGACGTGATCGGGAAGACCGTCGTCGACCGCGGCGAACTGACCTTCCACATCGAGCGCGAGCACCTGCTGAAGTCGGTGCGCATCCTGCGCGACGACCCGGCGCTCCGCTTCGAGCTGTGCCTGGGCGTCAGCGGCGTGCACTACCCGCAGGACAAGGGCCGGGAGCTGCACGCCGTCTACCACCTGCGCTCGATCACCCACACCCGGCTGATCCGGCTGGAGGTCACCGCGCCCGACGCGGACCCGCGGATTCCGTCCGTGGTGAGCGTCTACCCGACCAACGACTGGCACGAGCGGGAGACCTACGACTTCTTCGGCCTGGTCTTCGAGGGCCACCCGGCGCTCACCCGGATCATGATGCCGGACGACTGGCTGGGCCACCCGCAGCGCAAGGACTACCCGCTCGGCGGCATCCCCGTCGAGTACAAGGGCGCCCAGATCCCGGCTCCCGACCAGCGGAGGTCGTACAGCTGATGAGCAGCACCCACTACGAAGCAGGCGCCCGGGAGACCACCGAGGGACGGGTGTTCACCGTCACCGGCGGCGACTGGGGCGAGGTCGCCGAGGCGGTGGCCGGCGCCGACGACGAGCGGATCATCGTCAACATGGGCCCGCAGCACCCGTCCACCCACGGCGTGCTGCGGCTGATCCTGGAGATCGACGGCGAGACGGTCACCGAGGCCCGCTGCGGCATCGGCTACCTGCACACCGGCATCGAGAAGAACATGGAGTTCCGCAACTGGGTGCAGGGCACCACGTTCGTGACGCGGATGGACTACCTCACCCCGCTGTACAACGAGACCGCCTACTGCCTGGCCGTGGAGAAGCTGCTCGGGATCACCGCCGACGTGCCCGAGCGGGCCACCGTGATCCGGGTGCTGATGATGGAGCTCAACCGGATCTCCTCGCACCTGGTGGCCCTGGCCACCGGCGGCATGGAGATCGGCTCCACCACCCTGATGATCTACGGCTTCCGGGACCGCGAGGTCGTCCTGGACATCTTCGAGCTGGTCACCGGCCTGCGGATGAACCACGCCTACGTCCGCCCCGGCGGCCTGGCCCAGGACCTGCCGCCCGGCGCGGTCGACAAGATCCGCGAGGGCGTCAACCTGCTGCGCTCGCGGATGCACGAGTACGACAAGCTGGCCACCGACAACCCGGTGTTCAAGGCCCGGCTGGTCGACGTCGGCTTCCTCGACCTGCCCGGCTGCCTGGCGCTCGGCGCCACCGGCCCGATCCTGCGGGCCACCGGGCTGCCGCACGACCTGCGCAAGTCGGACCCGTACTGCGGCTACGAGACCTACGACTTCGACGTCGCGGTGGCCGACACCGCGGACTCCTACGGGCGGTTCCTGATCCGGCTGGAGGAGATGCGGCAGTCGCTGCGGATCGTCGAGCAGTGCCTGGAGCGGCTGGCCCCCGGGCCGGTCATGGTGGCGGACAAGAAGATCGCCTGGCCGTCCCAGCTGGCCGTCGGCCCCGACGGCATGGGCAACTCGCTGGACCACATCCGGAAGATCATGGGCACCTCGATGGAGGCCCTGATCCACCACTTCAAGCTGGTCACCGAGGGCTTCAAGGTCCCGGTCGGCCAGGCCTACGCCGCGGTGGAGTCGCCCAAGGGCGAACTCGGCGTGCACGTGGTCAGCGACGGCGGCACCCGGCCCTACCGGGTGCACTTCCGCGACCCGTCGTTCACCAACCTGCAGACGATGGCCGCGATGTGCGAGGGCGGCCCGCTGGCCGACGTGATCGTGGCGGTGGCCGGGATCGACCCGGTGATGGGAGGCGTGGACCGGTGAGCAGCACAGAACTCGGCCTGCCGGCGCTGCCGGCCAAGCCCTACCCGCCGGAGGTCGAGCAGCGACTCGCCGCCGACGCCCGGGAGTTGATCGCCCGCTACCCGCAGTCCCGCTCGGCGCTGCTGCCGCTGCTGCACCTGGTGCAGGCCGAGGACGGCTGCGTCACGCCGACCGGCATCCGGTTCTGCGCCGAGCAGTTGGACCTGACCACCGCCGAGGTCACCGCCGTCGCCACCTTCTACACCATGTACCGGCGGCGCCCGGCCGGCGAGTACCACGTCGGCGTGTGCACCAACACGCTGTGCGCGGTGCTCGGCGGCGACCAGATCTTCGACGAGCTCTCCGAGCACCTCGGGATCGCCAACAACCGCACCACCGAGGACGGGTCGGTCTCGATCGAGCGGATCGAGTGCAACGCGGCCTGCGACTACGCCCCCGTGGTGATGGTCAACTGGGAGTTCTTCGACAACCAGACGCCGGAGAGCGCCAAGCAGCTGGTCGACCAGCTGCGCGCCGGGCAGGAGGTGGCGCCCACCCGCGGCGCCAAGCTCTGCTCGTTCAAGCAGACCTCGCGCATCCTGGCCGGCTTCGCCGACG
Source organism: Kitasatospora fiedleri (assembly GCF_948472415.1). Lineage (NCBI taxonomy): Bacteria > Bacillati > Actinomycetota > Actinomycetes > Kitasatosporales > Streptomycetaceae > Kitasatospora > Kitasatospora fiedleri. The sequence goes on from NZ_OX419519.1 coordinate 4,466,218, forward strand.
AGCGCCCCGGCGCGGTCGACGAGTCCGGGGCCGGCGGCGCGCCCTCACTGGCCGGCCTGCGGCTGGCCCGGGGCGAGGCGCTGCCCGGCACCCCAGGCGCCAAGGTGGTCTCCCCGCGGCACGAAGGGACGGAAGCGTGATGACCTCCGCCGAGCCGGCCGAGAAGCTCCTCTCCCCGGTCCTCTCCGCGTCCTGGGACGACCAGCGCCCCTGGACGCTGGAGACCTACCGCCGCCACGGCGGCTACGACGGCCTGGCCGCCGCCCTCGCGATGCCCCCGGACGACGTGATCGCCCTGGTCAAGGACGCCGGCCTGCGCGGGCGCGGCGGCGCGGGCTTCCCCACCGGCATGAAGTGGCAGTTCATCCCGCAGAACGACGGCAAGCCGCACTACCTGGTGGTCAACGCCGACGAGTCCGAGCCGGGCACCTGCAAGGACATCCCGCTGCTGTTCGCCAACCCGCACGCGCTGATCGAGGGCATGGTCATCGCCTCGTACGCGATCCGCTGCGAGCACGCCTTCGTCTACCTGCGCGGCGAGGTCGTCCCGGTGCTGCGCCGCCTCCAGGCGGCCGTCGCCGAGGCGTACGAGGCCGGGTACCTCGGCAAGGACATCCAGGGCTCCGGCATCGACCTGGACATCACCGTGCACGCCGGCGCGGGCGCGTACATCTGCGGCGAGGAGACCGCGCTGCTCGACTCGCTGGAGGGCCGCCGCGGCCAGCCCCGGCTGCGCCCGCCGTTCCCGGCGATCGCCGGCCTGTACGCCTGCCCGACGGTGGTGAACAACGTCGAGTCGATCGCCTCGGTGCCGCCGATCCTGGCCCGCGGCAAGGACTGGTTCACGTCGCTGGGCACCGAGAAGTCGCCCGGCTTCACGCTGTACTCGCTCTCCGGGCACGTCACCAACCCCGGCCAGTACGAGGCGCCGCTCGGCATCACGCTGCGCCAGCTGCTGGACGTCTCCGGCGGCGTCCGGGCCGGGCACCGGCTCAAGTTCTGGACCCCGGGCGGCTCCTCGACCCCCATGTTCACCGAGGAGCACCTGGACGTCCCGCTGGACTACGAGGGCGTCGGCGCGGCCGGCTCGATGCTCGGCACCAAGGCGCTCCAGGTCTTCGACGAGACCACCTGCGTGGTGCGGGCCGTCACCCGGTGGACCGAGTTCTACGCCCACGAGTCCTGCGGCAAGTGCACCCCGTGCCGCGAGGGCACCTACTGGCTGGTCCAACTGCTCAAGCGGATCGAGGCCGGGCAGGGCGCGGCCGGCGACCTGGAGAAGCTGCTGGACATCGCCGACAACATCAACGGCAAGTCCTTCTGCGCGCTGGGCGACGGCGCGGCCAGCCCGATCGTCTCCTCGCTCCAGCACTTCCGCGCCGAGTACCAGCAGCACATCGACGAACACCGCTGCCCGTTCGACCCGGCGGCCTCCACCGTCTGGGCCGGCCGGGCCTCCGCCCACGAGTCCGCCACCGAGAGGGAGGTGCACGCGTGACGGTCACGGAGCCTTCCACCCAGACCGAGCTGGTCACGCTCACCATCGACGGCGTCGAAGTCAGCGTCCCCAAGGGCACGCTGGTGATCCGCGCCGCCGAGCAGATCGGCACCCAGGTCCCGCGCTTCTGCGACCACCCGCTGCTCGACCCCGCCGGGGCGTGCCGCCAGTGCATCGTGGAGGTCGAGGGGCAGCGCAAGCCGGTCGCCTCCTGCACCATCCCGGTCGCCGAGGGCATGGTGGTGCGCACCCAGCTGTCCTCGCCGGTCGCCGAGAAGGCGCAGCGCGGCGTGATGGAACTGCTGCTGATCAACCACCCGCTGGACTGCCCGGTCTGCGACAAGGGCGGCGAGTGCCCGCTGCAGAACCAGGCGATGTCCACCGGCGACCCCGACTCCCGGTTCGAGGGCGTCAAGCGGACGTACGAGAAGCCGGTCCCGCTCTCCACCCAGGTGCTGCTGGACCGCGAGCGCTGCGTGCTGTGCGCCCGCTGCACCCGCTTCTCGCAGCAGATCGCCGGCGACCCGTTCATCGACCTGGTGGAGCGCGGCGCGCTCCAGCAGGTCGGCACCGGCGCGGACCAGCCGCTGGACTCCTACTTCTCCGGCAACACCATCCAGATCTGCCCGGTCGGCGCGCTCACCTCCGCCGCCTACCGGTTCCGCTCCCGCCCGTTCGACCTGGTCTCCTCCCCGTCGGTGTGCGAGCACTGCTCGGCGGGCTGCGGGCAGCGCACCGACCACCGGCGCGGCAAGGTGCTGCGGCGCCTGGCCGGCAACGAGCCGGAGGTCAACGAGGAGTGGAACTGCGACAAGGGCCGGTTCGCGTTCCGCTACGCCCAGCAGCGCGACCGCCTCACCACCCCGCTGGTCCGCCGCGACGGCGAACTCGTCGCCGCGTCCTGGCCGGAGGCGCTGGCCCGGGCCGCCGAGGGGCTGCGCGGGGCGCGCGCCGCGGTGCTCGCGGGCGGCCGGGTGACGGTCGAGGACGCGTACGGCTACGGCAAGTTCGCCCGGGTCGCGCTCGGCACCAACGACGTCGACTTCCGGGCCCGGCCGCACAGCGCCGAGGAGGCCGACTTCCTGGCCGCCGCGGTCGCCGGGACGGGCGTCGACCTGGACGGTCCCTCCGTGAGCTACCGCGACCTCGAAGCCGCACCGGCCGTGCTGCTGGTCGGGCTGGAGGCCGAGGAGGAGGCGCCGATCGTCTTCCTGCGGCTGCGCAAGGCCAACCGGGCGTCCGGGCTGCGGGTGTTCTCGATCGCCTCGCACGCCTCCCGCGGCCTGGCCAAGCTGCACGGCGCGCTGCTGCCCGCCGCCCCCGGCACCGAGGTCGAGTGGCTGGCGGCGCTGGCCGGCGACGAGGTGCTCGCCGACGACGCCGGACGCTGCGCGGACGCGCTGCGCTCCCCGGGCGCCGTCGTGCTGGTCGGCGAGCGGCTCGCGCAGACCGCCGGCGGCCTGACCGCCGCGCTGCGCCTGGCGCACGCCACCGGGGCGAGGCTCGCCTGGGTGCCGCGCCGGGCCGGTGAGCGCGGCGCCGTCGAGGCGGGCGCGCTGCCCGGGCTGCTGCCCGGCGGCCGGGCCGTCGCGGTGCCCGCCGCCCGCGCCGAGGCCGCCGCGCACTGGGGCGTCGCCGAGCTGCCGGCCGGCCCCGGCCGCGACACCGGCGAGATCCTGGCCGCCGCCGCCACGGGCGAGCTGGACGCGCTGGTGGTCGGCGGGGTCGGCCTGGACGACCTGCCGGACCCGGCGCTCGCCGAACAGGCCCTCTCGCAGGCCGAGTTCGTGCTCTCGCTGGAGCTGCGCCCGTCCGCGGTCACCGCGTACGCCGACGTGGTGCTGCCGGTCGCGGCGGTCGCCGAGAAGGCCGGCACCTTCCTGGACTGGGAGGGCCGGGTCCGGATGTTCGAACCGGCGCTCAAGCCCGACCAGTTGATGCGCGGCCACCTGCACGCCGACGTCCGGGTGCTGAACATGCTCGCGGACGCGCTGGACCGGCCGATCGGCCTGCCCGACGTCCGGGCGGCCCGGCTGGAGCTGGACCGCTTCACCCCGTGGCAGGGCGCCCGCCCGGCCGCGCCCGCCGCGCACCCCGCCGCGCTGCCCCGCCCGGCCACCGGGCAGGCCGTGCTGGCCGGGCACCGGATGCTGCTGGACCACGGCTCGCTGCAGGACGGCGACACCCACCTGGCCGGCACCCGGCACCCGGTGGTGGCCCGGCTGTCCGCGGCCACCGCCGCCGAGGTCGGCGCGCGCGGCGCGCTGCGGGTCACCGGACCGGCCGGGTCGCTGACCCTGCCGCTGGAGGTCACCGACGCGATGCCGGACCGCACGGTCTGGCTGCCGCTCAACTCGACGCCGGACGGCGGCGCGTACCGCACGCTCGGCACCACGGTCGGCCACCTGGTCACCATCGCCCCGGCGGAGGAATCATGAGCCCCCTCGCTGCCCCCCTGGCCACCCCCCTGGCCGCCGCCGACACGCTCGGCTTCTTCGGCCGCGACCCGTGGTGGCTGGTGCTGCTGAAGGCGGTGTTCTGCTTCGCGTTCCTGGTGCTGACGGTGCTGATCGCCATCGTCTGGGAGCGCAAGGTCGTCGCCTGGATGCAGCTGCGGATCGGCCCGAACCGGCACGGCCCGTGGGGCATGCTGCAGTCGCTGGCCGACGGCGTGAAGCTGGCGCTCAAGGAAGACCTGGTGGTCAAGGGCGCCGACAAGGCGGTCTACGTGCTGGCGCCGGTCGTGGCGGCGATCCCCGCGTTCATGGCGTTCGCGGTGATCCCGTTCGGCCCGGCCGACAACCAGGTGTCGATCTTCGGCACCCGGACGCCGCTCCAGCTGACCGACCTGCCGATCGCGCTGCTGTACATCCTGGCCACCGCCTCGGTGGGCATCTACGGCATCGTGCTGGCCGGCTGGTCGTCCGGCTCGACGTACCCGCTGCTCGGCGGCATCCGCTCCTCCGCGCAGATGATCAGCTACGAGATCGCGATGGGCCTGTCCTTCGCGGCGGTGTTCATCTACTCGGGCTCGATGTCCACCTCGGAGATCGTCTCCTCGCAGCAGCCCACCTGGTTCGCGGTGCTGCTGCCGGTGTCCTTCATCGTGTACGTCATCGCGATGGTCGGCGAGACCAACCGGGCCCCGTTCGACCTCCCGGAGGCCGAGGGCGAGCTGGTCGGCGGCTTCAACACCGAGTACTCCTCGCTGAAGTTCGCGATGTTCATGCTGGCCGAGTACGTCAACATGGTCACCGTCTCGGCGGTCGCCTCCACCCTGTTCCTGGGCGGCTGGCGGGCCCCGTGGCCGATCTCGACCTTCTGGGCGGGCGCCAACCACGGCTGGTGGCCGATGCTCTGGATCGTGCTGAAGATCCAGCTGCTGCTGTTCTTCTTCATCTGGCTGCGCGGCACCCTGCCCCGGCTGCGCTACGACCAGTTCATGAAGCTCGGCTGGAAGGTGCTCATCCCGGTCTCGCTGGTCTGGCTGGTGATGGTCGCCACCGTGCGGGCGCTGCGCAACGAGGGCTACGACTTCGCCAAGGTGGTGCTGTACGTGGGCGCGCCGCTGGCGGTGGTCCTGCTGGCCGCGCTGGTGGTCGACCTGCTGCGCAAGAAGCCCGCCGAACCGCCCGCCGCCGAGCCGGCGTTCGACCCGATGGCCGGGGGCTACCCCGTGCCGCCGCTGCCCGGGCAGGAACTGCCGCCCGTCCCGCGCCGCCGCCGCCGGGCCCCGCAACTCCAGGACGCCCTCAACGGGGCCGACCATTCCGAAGGGAGCTGATCCGAGAATGTCTGACGAGTCCTCCGAGACCTCAGAGAAGTCGGTCCTCGGGCCGGCCGCCGGCTTCGGCGTGACCTTCAGGGCCATGTTCAAGAAGCGGCTCACCGAGCAGTACCCGGAGTACAAGAAGCCCACCGCCCCGCGCTTCCACGGCCGCCACCAGCTGAACCGGCACCCGGACGGACTGGAGAAGTGCGTCGGCTGCGAGCTGTGCGCCTGGGCCTGCCCGGCCGACGCCATCTACGTCGAGGGCGCCGACAACCGGGACGAGGAGCGCTACTCGCCCGGCGAGCGCTACGGCGCGGTCTACCAGATCAACTACGCCCGCTGCATCCTGTGCGGGCTGTGCATCGAGGCGTGTCCGACCCGGGCGCTGACCATGACCAACGAGTACGAGCTCGCGGACTCCTCCCGGCAGGACCTGATCTTCACCAAGGAGCAGCTGCTGGTCGGGCTGACCGAGGGCATGGTCGACGCCCCGCACGCGATCTTCCCGGGCGCCGACGAGGGCGCGTACTACCGGGGCGAGGTCACCGGCGCGGCGCCCGGCACCGTTCGGCAGGAGCGGCACGAGCGCGAGAAGGAGGAGCGGTCATGACCTCCACCGGCGAGGCCGTGCAGTTCTGGGTGCTGGCCGTGGTCGCGGTCGGCGGGGCGCTCGGCATGCTGCTGATGCGGAAGGCCGTGCACTCGGCGCTCTGCCTGGCGGCCACCATGCTCGCGCTGGCGGTCTGCTACATGGCGCAGGGCGCGGTGTTCCTCGGCGTGGTGCAGATCGTGGTCTACACCGGCGCGATCATGATGCTGTTCCTGTTCGTGGTGATGCTGGTCGGCGTCTCCTCGGCGGACTCGCTCAAGGAGCAGCTGAAGGGCCAGCGGATCGCCGCGGTGCTCTGCGGCCTGGGCTTCGGCGTGCTGCTGATCGCCGGCCTGGCCAACGCCCACCTGCGGAACTTCACCGGCCTGTCCGGGGCGAACGCCGAGGGCAACGTGCAGGGCCTGGCCCGGCTGATCTTCACCAAGTACGTCTGGGCGTTCGAGGTGACCGGCGCGCTGCTGATCACCGCGGCGGTCGGCGCGATGGTGCTGACCCACCGCGAGAAGGTCCGCGCCCCGCTGACCCAGCGCCAGCTGGCCGCCCGGCGAGTCAGCGACAACATCCAGGTGCCGCCGCTGCCCGCCCCCGGCGTGTACGCCCGGCACAACGCGGTGGACGTCCCGGCGCTGCTGCCGGACGGCACCGTCGCCGAGGACTCGGTGATGGGCACCCTGCGCGAGCGCGGCCAGATCCGCGACGTCAGCCAGGAGATGCTCCGGCGGATGGCCGAGCTGGAGGAGACCACGGCCGACTGGCTGGGCCGCCCGTCCTCCGCCCGCCCCAAGGTGTCCGGGCCCCGCCAGGCGCTGGAGACCGTGCCGACCCCGGCGCCGGCCCCGACCAAGGAGGAGGCGGAGTGAACCCGGCCAACTACCTGTACCTCGCCGCGCTGCTGTTCACCATCGGCGCCTCCGGGGTGCTGCTGCGGCGCAACGCGATCGTGCTGTTCATGTGCGTGGAGCTGATGCTGAACGCCTCGAACCTGGCGCTGGTCACCTTCTCCCGGATGCACGGCAACCTGGACGGCCAGATCATCGCGTTCTTCACCATGGTGGTCGCGGCGGCCGAGGTCGTGGTCGGCCTCGCCATCATCGTCTCGATCTTCCGGACCAGGCACTCCGCTTCGGTCGACGACAGCAACCTGATGAAGCTGTAGGCGGAGGGCCCTTCACAGTGAACTCTCTCATTCCGCTGCTGATCGCGGCGCCGCTGGCCGGTGCTGCCCTGCTGCTGCTCGGCGGACGCGCCCTGGACCGGTTCGGGCACTGGATCGCGACCCTGCTGGCCGCGCTCTCCTTCGCCTTCGGACTGGCCCTGTTCGCGGACATGCTCGGCCGGGACGCCGAGCACCGCGCCGTCACCGAGCGGCTGTTCAGCTGGATTCCGGTCGACGGCTTCCAGGCCGACGTCTCCTTCCAGCTCGACCAACTCTCGGTCACCTTCGTCCTGCTGATCACCGGCGTCGGCACCCTGATCCACCTGTACTCGGTGGGCTACATGGCGCACGACGAGCGCCGCCGCCGCTTCTTCGCCTACCTGAACCTGTTCCTGGCCGCCATGCTGGTGCTGGTGCTGGCCGACAACTACCTGCTGCTGTACGTCGGTTGGGAGGGCGTCGGGCTGGCGTCCTACCTGCTGATCGGGTTCTGGCAGCACAAGCCGAGCGCCGCGACGGCCGCCAAGAAGGCGTTCATCGTCAACCGGGTCGGCGACATGGGCCTGTCCATCGCGATCATGCTGATGTTCGTCGAGTTCGGCTCGTTCGCCTTCCGGCCGGTGTTCGCCACCGCGGGCGACGCGAGCGAGGGCAAGCTCACCGCGATCGCGCTGATGCTGCTGCTGGCGGCCTGCGGCAAGTCCGCCCAGGTGCCGCTGCAGTCCTGGCTGGGCGACGCGATGGAGGGCCCGACCCCGGTCTCCGCGCTGATCCACGCGGCCACCATGGTCACCGCCGGCGTCTACCTGATCGTCCGCTCCGGGGCGATCTTCGACCTGGCGCCGGACGCCCGGACCGCCGTGGTGGTGGTCGGCACGGTGACGCTGCTGTTCGGTGCGATCGTCGGTTGCGCCAAGGACGACATCAAGAAGGCCCTCGCCGGGTCGACCATGTCGCAGATCGGCTACATGGTCATGGCCGCGGGCCTGGGCCCGATCGGCTACGCCTTCGCCATCATGCACCTGGTCACCCACGGCTTCTTCAAGGCCGGGATGTTCCTCGGCGCCGGGTCGGTCATGCACGGCATGAACGACGAGGTGAACATGCGGCACTACGGCGGCCTGCGCAAGCACATGCCGGTCACCTTCGTCACCTTCGGCCTCGGCTACCTGGCGATCATCGGCTTCCCCGGCCTGTCCGGCTTCTTCTCCAAGGACAAGATCATCGAGGCGGCGTTCGCCAGGGGCGGCACCGAGGGCTGGGTCCTCGGCCTGTGCGCCCTGCTCGGCGCCGCGGTCACCGCGTTCTACATGACCCGGGTGATGGTGCTGACCTTCTTCGGCGAGAAGCGCTGGCAGCCGGACGCCGAAACCGGCGAACCGCCGCACCCGCACGAGTCCCCGAGGACCATGACCGTCCCGATGGTCGTGCTGGCCTTCGGCTCGGTCTTCGCCGGCGGCCTGTTCGCCTTCGGCAGCTCCTTCCTGCACTGGCTGGAGCCGGTCACCGGCCACGCCGAGGGCGACTCGCCGCTGTCCCCGCTCGCGGTCAGCCTGATCGCCACCGCCTGCATGCTGGCCGGCGCGGGCCTGGCCTGGCAGATGTACGGCCGCGGCCCCGTCCCGGTCACGGCCCCGATCGGCTCCCCGCTCACCCGGGCCGCCCGCCGCGACCTGCTCCAGGACGACTTCAACCACGCCGTCCTGGTCCGCCCCGGCTCGGCGCTGGCCGCCACCCTGGTCTGGTTCGACAGCCGGGGTCTGGACGGCTTCGTCAACGGCCTGGCCGCCGCGATCGGCGGACTCTCCGGCCGGCTGCGCCGGGTCCAGACCGGCTACGTCCGCACGTACGCGCTCTCCATGTTCGGCGGCACGCTGGTGCTGGTCGCCTCCACTCTCCTGATGAGGTCGGTCTGATGAGCTACCTCCTCTCCGCCACCTGTGCCGTCCCGGCCGCCGGAGCGGTGCTCACCGCCGCCCTCCCGGCCGGGACCAGCGAGGCCCGGCGGCGCACCACCAAGACCGTCGCGCTGGCGGTCTCCGCCGTCACCCTCGGCCTGGCCGCCGCGATCGCCGCCTCCTACGAACCCGGCGGCGCCCGCTACCAGTTGACCGAGTCCCACTCCTGGATCCGCTCCTTCGGGATCAGCTTCTCGCTGGGCGCGGACGGCATCGGCACCGCGCTGGCGCTGCTCACCGCCGTCCTGGTGCCGCTGGTGATGCTGGCCGGCTGGCACGACGCCGACCCTGCCGTCCCCGAGGGCTCGTTCGAGTCCAAGCGGCGCACCCAGGCGTTCTTCGCGCTGATCCTGGCCGTCGAGGCGATGGTGCTGGTGTCCTTCCTGGCCACCGACGTCTTCGTGTTCTACGTGTTCTTCGAAGCCATGCTGATCCCGATGTACTTCCTGATCGGCGGCTTCGGCGACCGGGCCGGCGGCCCCGACTCGGACCGCCAGCGCTCCTACGCCGCCGTCAAGTTCCTGCTGTACAACCTGCTCGGCGGCCTGGTCATGCTGGCCGCCGTGATCGGCCTGTACGTGGCGGCCGGGAACCAGGGCCAGGCGACGTTCAGCCTGACCGCGCTGACCGACGCGATCTCCTCCGGCAAGCTGGTCATCGACCCCAACGCGCAGCGGGCGCTGTTCCTCGGCTTCTTCTTCGCCTTCGCGGTGAAGGCCCCGATGTGGCCGCTGCACACCTGGCTGCCGAACGCGATGGGCGAGTCCACCGCCGGAACGGCCGTGCTGATCACCGCGGTGGTCGACAAGGTCGGCACCTTCGCGATGCTGCGCTTCTGCCTGGGCCTGTTCCCGGACGCGTCGAAGACCTTCGCCCCGGTGATCATGGTGCTGGCGCTGATCGGCATCGTCTACGGCGCGCTGGTCGCGATCGGCCAGAAGGACATCAAGCGGCTGGTCGCCTACGCGTCCATCTCGCACTTCGGGTTCATCATCCTGGGCGTCTTCGCGATGACCAGCCAGGGCCAGTCCGGCGCGACGCTCTACATGGTCAACCACGGCATCTCCACCGCCGCGTGGATGCTGGTGGCCGGCTTCCTCATCTCCCGCCGCGGCTCCCGCCTGATCGCCGACTACGGCGGCGTGCAGAAGGTCGCCCCGGTGCTGGCCGGCACCTTCCTGATCGGCGGCCTGGCCACCCTGTCGCTGCCCGGCATGGCCCCGTTCGTCAGCGAGTTCCTGGTCCTGGTCGGCACCTTCAGCCGCTACCCGGCGCTCGGCATCGTCGCCACCTTCGGCATCGTGCTGGCCGCGCTGTACGCCCTGCTGCTGTACCAGCGCACCATGACCGGCCCGGTCAAGGCCGGCGTCGAGGGCGTCAAGGACCTCAAGGCCCGCGAACTCGCCGTCGTCGCCCCGCTGGTGGCGCTGACCCTGCTGCTGGGCGTCTACCCCAAGCCGCTCACCGACCTGGTCAACCCGTCCGTGAACGACACCCTCAGCCAGGTCCACCGCACCGACCCCGCGCCGGCCCACCCGGTCGCCGCCACCAACGGAGGTGAGCAGGAGTGAACCCCGTCCACGCGCTGGCCGCCGCCGGCGGCAACAGCCCGAGCATCCCCGCCCCGCACATCGAGTACGGCCAGCTCTCCCCGATGCTGGTGGTCTTCGGCGCCGCGGTGCTGGGCGTCCTGGTCGAGGCGTTCCTGCCCCGCCGGCTGCGCGCCACCACCCAGCTGGGCGTCTCGCTGCTCGGCCTCGGCGGCGCCTTCGCCGCCGTGGTGGTGCTCGCCGCGCAGGGCCACGCCACGACCAAGGCGGGGCTGCTGGCGATGGGCGCGGTCGCCATCGACGGCCCCGCGCTGTTCCTCCAGGGCGTGATCCTGCTGACCGCGGTGCTGACCGTGCTCACCTACGCCGAGGGCCGGCTGGAGCCGCGGATCAACGGCCACCGGGTCGACGCGTTCGCCGCCCAGGCCGCGGCCGTCCCCGGCGGCGAGCAGGAGCGCGACGCCACCCGCGAGGGCCTGCGCACCACCGAGATCTACCCGCTCACCCTGTTCGCGGTCGGCGGCATGCTGCTCTTCCCGGCCGCCAACGACCTGCTGACCATGTTCGTGGCGCTGGAGGTGCTCTCCCTCCCGCTGTACCTGATGTGCGCGCTCGCCCGCCGCCGCCGGCTGATCTCCCAGGAGGCGGCCGTCAAGTACTTCCTGCTCGGCGCGTTCGCCTCGGCGTTCTTCCTGTTCGGCACCGCCCTGCTGTACGGCTACGCGGGTTCGGTCCAGCTCGGCGAGATCGCCGACGCGGTCTCCGGCGTCGCCCCGGTCACCCCGGCGCTGGCCGTCACCACCCAGAACGACGCGCTGCTGCTGATCGGCCTGGCCATGCTGGCCGTCGGCCTGCTGTTCAAGGTCGGCGCGGTGCCCTTCCACTCCTGGACGCCGGACGTCTACCAGGGCGCCCCGACGCCGGTCACCGGGTTCATGGCGGCCGCCACCAAGACCGCCGCGTTCGGCGCCCTGCTGCGGCTGTTCTACGTCGCCTTCCCCGGCCTGCGCTGGGACTGGCGGCCGGTCATGTGGGGCGTGGCGATCCTCACCATGGTGGTCGGCGCGGTCCTCGCCGTCACCCAGCAGGACGTCAAGCGGCTGCTCGCCTACTCCTCGGTCGCGCACGCCGGGTTCATCCTCACCGGCCTGATCGCCACCGACCGGCGCGGCGTCTCGGCGGTCCTCTTCTACCTGCTGGCGTACTCCTTCGTGACGCTCGGCGCGTTCGCCGTGACCACCCTGGTGCGCGACTCCAAGGGCGAGGCCACCCACCTGTCCAGCTGGGCCGGGCTGGGCCGCCGCTCGCCGCTGCTGGCCGCGGTGTTCGCGCTGTTCCTGCTGGCCTTCGCGGGCATTCCGCTGACCTCCGGCTTCACCGGCAAGTTCGCGGTCTTCCAGGCCGCGGCCGAGGGCGGGGCCACCCCGCTGGTCATCGTCGGCGTGCTCTCCTCCGCGGTCGCCGCGTTCTTCTACATCCGGGTCATCGTGCTGATGTTCTTCTCCGACCCGCAGCCCTCCGGCCCCGCCGTCGCCGTCCCCAGCCCGCTCACCGCCACCGCCATCGGCGTCGGCGTGCTGGTCACTCTCGGCCTCGGCCTGCTCCCGCAGTACTTCCTCGACCTGGCCTCCAAGGCCTCGCTGTTCGTCCGCTGAACCGGCCCCCGGCGGCCCCGGCCCCGGCCCCCACCGGGGGCGGGGGCCGGACGGCTGTTCGGGGGGTGAACGGCGCGCCGGTGAAGCGTTTCGCCACTCGTCGCCACCCGTAGGCTCGACTCCTACACTGGGTGCAGGAGGTGACCATGACTGCCGAACCGATCGACTGGACGTCCCCGCCCTCGGGAGGCTGGACCTACGACCAGGTCAAGGACCTCGATCTGCCCTTCGAGTTCGACTTGGTGGATGGGGCGATCGTGGTCCGTGGCATGACCAACCAGTGGCACGACACCGTGCGCGACAAGCTGTACTTCGCACTTGAGCTGGCACGCCAAGACCCGTACCAAGTCAACTCCGAACGCTGCATGCTGGTCGACCCCTACAACCCGCCCAAGCCGGACGTGCTGGTCTTCGACCGCACCGGGCTCGACTTCTTCACCATGGAGTGCGTCCCCGTCGCCGCCGTGGCCCTCGCCGTCGAGGTGGTCTCGCAGGGCTCGCGCGGCGACGACCGGTTCCGCAAGCCCGGCATGTACGCCGAGGCGGGCGTGCCGTTCTTCTGGCGGGTCGAGCGCGGCGAGGACGGCCTCCCGGTGGTCTACGAGTTCCACCTGGACGCGGAGACCGGCGTGTACGCCCCGGCACCCGGCACGGCCGTCCACCACGGCACGTTGAGCACCCTCCTGCCGTACCCCGTCGAGGTGGACCTGACCCGGATCGTCCCCCGCTGAACAGCGCCCTCCCTGCCGCGCCCCGCCACCGGGGGAGTCGGGCCCATGCCCGTGCAGTGATCCACTCCGGACCGGATACGCTGCTTCGTATGTGCATCGGCGGCGCTGAGGGACCGGCCCGCTGGATCGACCAGGGACAGGAGTGGTCAGCGTGACCGTCGTGGGGCCCTTCGGGCTGAGCGTGCAGGACCGCGATCTGACCCGGGACGTCCAGGCCGGGATGGAGGCCGTGGAGGCCGCCCTGGCCGAGGCCGTCAAGAGCGACGTGCCCTTCATCACGGTGACCGCCAGCCACCTCATCGAGGCCGGCGGCAAGCGCTTCCGCCCGCTGCTGGTGATGCTGGCCGCCCAGTTCGGCGACCCGACGGCGCCCGGCGTGGTGCCCTCCGCGGTGGTCGTCGAACTGACCCACCTCGCCACGCTCTACCACGACGACGTGATGGACGAGGCGCCGGTGCGCCGCGGCGCCCCCAGCGCCAACAGCCGCTGGGACAACTCGGTGGCCATCCTCACCGGCGACTTCCTGTTCTCCCGCGCCTCCCAGGTGCTCTCCGACCTCGGCACCGAGGCCGTCCGCATCCAGTCCGACGCCTTCGAACGGCTGGTCACCGGCCAGATCCTGGAGACCGCCGGGCCGCGCCCCGAGGACGACCCGCTGCGCCACTACCTGGACGTGCTGTCCGGCAAGACCGGCTCGCTGATCGCCGTGGCCTGCCGCTTCGGCGCCCTGATGGCCGGTGCCGAGCGCTGGATCGTCGACCTGCTCACCCAGTACGGCGAGCGGATCGGCACCGCCTTCCAACTCGCCGACGACGTCCTCGACATCGCCAGCGACGGCCACGAGTCCGGCAAGACCCCCGGCACCGACCTGCGCGAGGGCGTCCCCACCCTGCCCGTGCTGCTGCTGCGCCAGATGCCCGTCGACCCGGACGACCCCGAGGACGTCCGGCTCCGCGAACTGCTCGACACCGACCTGGCCGCCGACGACGCCGCGCACGCCGAGGCGCTGCGCCTGCTGCGCCGCCACCCGGCGCTGGAGCGGGCCCGCCGCGAGACGCTGCGCTACGCCGAGGACGCCCGGGCGCTGCTCGACACGCTCCCCGACTGCTCGGCCAAGGCCGCCCTCCAGGAGCTGTGCGACACCGTCGCGATCCGCACCATGTAGCGGTCGCGGCCCGGCGCCCGCCCGGTTCTCGATAGGGTCGGTGCCATGTTGCGCGTGGTGATCGCCGAGGACTCCGTACTGCTCCGCGAGGGGCTGACCCGACTGCTGACGGACCGCGGGATGGAGGTCGTGGCGGGGGTCGGCGACGGCGACGCCCTGGTGCGGACGATCGACGCGCTGCACGCCGCGGGCACCCTGCCCGACGTCGTGGTGGCGGACGTCCGGATGCCGCCGACGCACACCGACGAGGGCGTCCGGGCCTGCGTGGAGCTGCGCGGACGGCACCCCGCCCTGGGCGTCCTGGTGCTCTCCCAGCACGTCGAGGAGCAGTACGCGAGCGAGCTGCTGGCCGGCTCCACCCGGGGCGTGGGCTACCTGCTCAAGGACCGGGTCGCCGAGGTCCGCGAGTTCGTCGACGCGGTGGCCCGGGTCGCCGCGGGCGGCACCGCGCTGGACCCGGAGGTGGTGCAGCAGCTGCTCAGCCGCAGCCGCCAGGTCGACACCCTGGCGGCCCTGACCCCCCGCGAGCGCGAGGTGCTGGGCCTGATGGCCGAGGGCCGCACCAACGCGGCGATCGCCCGGCAGCTCGTGGTCTCCGACGGCGCGGTCGAGAAGCACGTGTCGAACATCTTCCAGAAACTGGGTTTGGGCCAGAGCCAGCAGGACCACCGGCGGGTTCTCGCCGTCCTCGCCTACCTGGAGTCCTGACCGCCCGCTGACCGCCCGAACGGACTGCGCGAGTTCCCCTCCCGCCGCGCCCCGCCCGCTTAGGATGCCCAGTGGTGCACCAGGCGGACGGGGCACACGGCTCACGCCCGCTGCTGGCTCCCCGACGAGGAGGTCCGCGGCAGTGACCAGTCAGGTCGATCAGTCGGAAGCAGTGGACGGTCCGGACGGCGGCGGCCCCGGTGGGGCGGCGCGGGCGGCGTCCGGGCGGACGGCGAAGCCGATCAGGCGGTTGGATCGGGTGGTCATCCGGTTCGCGGGTGACTCGGGTGACGGGATGCAGCTGACCGGGGACCGGTTCACCTCGGAGACGGCGGCGTTCGGGAACGACCTGTCGACGTTGCCGAACTTCCCGGCCGAGATCCGGGCGCCCGCCGGGACGCTGCCGGGGGTCTCCAGCTTCCAGCTGCACTTCGCGGACCACGACATCCTGACGCCGGGGGACGCGCCGGACGTGCTGGTAGCGATGAACCCGGCGGCGCTGAAGGCCAACGTGCCGGACCTGTCGCCCGGGGCGGAGATCATCGTCGACACCGACGAGTTCACCAAGCGGGCGCTGGCCAAGGTCGGCTACCCGGCGGACCCGCTGGGCGACGGCTCGCTGGCGGCGTTCCGGCTGCACCCGGTGCCGCTGACCACGCTGACCCTGGAGGCGCTCAAGGACAGCGGCCTGGCCCGCAAGGACGCCGAGCGGGCGAAGAACATGTTCGCGCTGGGCCTGCTGTCCTGGATGTACCACCGGCCCACGCACGGCACGGAGCTGTTCCTGCGGCAGAAGTTCGCGAAGAAGCCGGAGATCGCCGAGGCCAACGTGGCGGCGTTCCGGGCCGGGTGGAACTTCGGCGAGACCACCGAGGACTTCGCGGTCTCCTACGAGGTGCCGCCGGCCGAACTGGCCCCGGGCACCTACCGCAACATCTCCGGGAACCTCGCGCTGTCCTACGGCCTGGTCGCGGCGGGGGAGTGCTCCGGGCTGCCGGTGTTCCTCGGCTCGTACCCGATCACCCCGGCCTCGGACATCCTGCACGAGCTGTCGAAGCACAAGGACTTCGGGGTGCGCACCTTCCAGGCCGAGGACGAGATCGCCGGGATCGGCGCCGCGCTGGGCGCGGCGTTCGGCGGCGCGCTGGGGGTGACCACCACCTCCGGGCCCGGGGTGGCGCTCAAGAGCGAGACGATCGGGCTGGCGGTGTCGCTGGAGCTGCCGCTGCTGGTGGTCGACATCCAGCGCGGCGGACCGTCCACCGGCCTGCCGACCAAGACCGAGCAGGCCGACCTGCTGCAGGCGATGTTCGGCCGCAACGGCGAGGCGCCGGTGCCGATCGTGGCGCCCGCCACCCCCGCCGAGTGCTTCGGCGCGGCCCTGGACGCGGCCCGGATCGCGCTCACCTACCGCACCCCGGTGTTCCTGCTCTCGGACGGCTACCTGGCCAACGGCTCCGAGCCGTGGAAGCTCCCCGCCGCCGACGAACTCCCGGACCTGCGGGTCGAGTTCGCCACCGCGCCGAACGGCCCGGACGGCACCTTCCGCCCCTACCAGCGCGACCCGCACACGCTGGCCCGCCCCTGGGCGGTGCCCGGCACGCCCGGCCTGGAGCACCGGATCGGCGGCATCGAGAAGCAGGACGGCACCGGAGACATCTCCTACGACCCGGCCAACCACGACTTCATGGTCCGCACCCGCCAGGCCAAGGTCGACAACATCGCGGTCCCCGACGTCGAGGTCGACGACCCGGAGGGCCGGGCCCGGGTCCTGGTGCTCGGCTGGGGCTCCACCTACGGCCCGATCACCGCCGCGGTGCGCCGGGTGCGGGCCGACGGCGGCCACGTCGCCCAGGCCCACCTGCGCCACCTCAACCCCTTCCCGGCCAACCTCGGCGCGGTGCTGCGCGGCTACGAGCGGGTGATCGTCCCCGAGATGAACCTCGGCCAGCTCGCCCTGCTGCTGCGGGCCCGCTACCTCGTCGACGCCCAGTCCTACAACCAGGTCCGCGGCCTGCCGTTCAAGGCCGCCCAACTCGCCGACGTGCTGCACGCCGCCCTCGGCAGCCTCGACGCGCAGGAGAACCGATGACCGACTTCCCCGCCCTGCGCCTGGTCCCCAAGGCGGACGGGGCGCAGACCGCGAAGGACTTCAAGACCGACCAGGAAGTGCGCTGGTGCCCCGGCTGCGGCGACTACGCGATCCTGGCCGCCGTGCAGTCCTTCATGCCCGAGCTGGGCATCCGGCGCGAGAACACCGTCTTCGTCTCCGGCATCGGCTGCTCCTCGCGCTTCCCGTACTACATGAACACCTACGGGATGCACTCCATCCACGGCCGCGCCCCGGCGATCGCCACCGGCCTGGCCGCCTCCCGCCCCGACCTGTCGGTGTGGGTGGTCACCGGCGACGGCGACGCGCTCTCCATCGGCGGCAACCACCTGATCCACGCGCTGCGCCGCAACGTCAACCTGAAGATCCTGCTGTTCAACAACCGGATCTACGGCCTGACCAAGGGCCAGTACTCGCCCACCAGCGAGGTCGGCAAGATCACCAAGTCGACGCCGATGGGCTCGCTCGACGCCCCCTTCAACCCGCTCTCGCTGGCCGTCGGCGCCGAGGCCACCTTCGTGGCCCGCACCATCGACTCCGACCGCCGGCACCTGCAGTCCGTGCTGCGGGCCGCCGCGCGGCACGAGGGCACCGCGCTGGTGGAGATCTACCAGAACTGCAACATCTTCAACGACGGCGCCTTCGAGCTCCTCAAGGAGCCGGGCACCCGCGACGAGGCGCTGATCCGCCTCGAACACGGGCAGCCGGTCCTGGTCGGCGCCGAGCGGCACGTGGTGCGCGACCCGGACGGCGAACTGCGCATCGCCCCGCGCAGCGAGGGCACCGCGATCGTCCACGACGCCCACGCGGCCGGGCCGGCCACCGCCTTCGCCCTCACCCGCCTCGCCGACGCCGACACCCTGCACCACACCCCGATCGGAGTCCTGCGCGACGTCGCCCGCCCGGTCTACGACACCCTGATGACCGAACAGCTCGCCCGCGCCGAGGCCCGGCGCGGCCGCGGCGACCTCGCCGCCCTGCTCGCGGGCCCGCACACCTGGACGGTGGGCGGGTAGCGGACCTCCCCGCCGGGGCCCGGGAGGAGCGCCGTTCCCGCCGGGCCCCGGCGCTGTCAGCACCGTCCTCACCATTCGGGGATGACATCCGCGTTCGCGGGCCGCTACCTTTCGGGTGACACGGACGGCGCGCGGGTGAGGGGCAGGCCATGGCGGAGGGTTCGCGGGAGGCCAGGGTCGGGTTGTGGAACGGCTTCGCGGCGTACGGGATGTGGGGGCTGTTCCCGCTGTTCTGGCCGCTGCTTGAGCCCGCCGGGGCGGCCGACATCCTGGCCAACCGGATGGCCTGGTCGCTGGTCGCGGTCGCGGCGATGCTGCTGGTGCGGCGGCGCTGGGCGTGGGTCCGGCCGCTGCTGCGCCAGCCCCGGCGGCTGGGCATGCTGGCGCTCGCGGCGGCCACCGTCTCGGTGAACTGGGGCGTCTACATCTGGGGCGTGAACTCCGGGCACGTGGTGGAGACCAGCCTGGGGTACTTCATCAACCCGCTGGTGACGATCGCGTTCGGCGTGCTGGTGCTGCGCGAGCGGCTGCGCCCGGCGCAGTGGACGGCGGTGGGCGTCGGCACCGTCGCGGTGCTGGTGCTGACGGTGGCGTACGGCCGGCCGCCGTGGATCGCGCTGACGCTGGCGTTCTCGTTCGCCACCTACGGGCTGCTGAAGAAGAAGGTCGGCCTGGGCGGGGCGGAGAGCCTCGCGGTGGAGAGCGCGGTGATGTTCCCGTTCGCGGTGGCGTTCCTGGTGTACCTGGAGGTGCGCGGCCAGGGCACCCTGGGCCACCACGGCTGGGGCCACACCGCGCTGCTGGTGGCGAGCGGGGTGATCACGGCGGTCCCGCTGATGTGCTTCGGCGCGGCGGCGCTGCGGGTGCCGCTGACCACGCTGGGGCTGCTCCAGTACCTGGCGCCGGTCTCGCAGTTCCTGATCGGCGTGACGGTGTTCCACGAGACGATGGAGCCGGCCCGCTGGGCCGGGTTCGCCCTGGTCTGGGTGGCGCTGGTGGTGCTCAGCTGGGACGCGCTGCGGCGCCTGCGCGTCGAACGGCGGCGCACGCCGGTGCCGGCCGCCGCAGCGGGCTGACGGCCGGGCCGACGGCCGGGGGCGACGGACGCTCAGGCGACGGACGCTCAGGCGGCGGCGAGGCCCCGGACCGGCGGGTGCGCGGGCCCCGCGCGCGGGGCCGGGGGCCGGTGAAGAACGTCTCCGCGGGATCTCCTCAACCGGATGCCCGGACTGCTAACGTCCGTGCTGCGCGACCCGGCCGCCAGCTGTCCCGGCGCGCGGGAGGAACTCCTATGGTGCACCTCGCCCGTCCCGTGCTCCGCCACGTTCCCGCCGTCCGGCGGGAGGCCGGCGGGTCGCAGAGCGGCGAGCTGCGCATCGTCCGGCGCCGCGGCCTGCCCGCCGAGATCCGCTGGCACCCCGGCACGGGCGACCCGGTCGACCTGCTGCCGCCCTACCGCCTCGACCGGGTCGAGCTCCGCCACTCCCACCTGGCCCGCCTGCACGGCCTCACCGCCGGGGTGCGCCTGGTCAGCGCCGGGTGGTCCCCGCTCTTCCTGGTCCCGCCGGCCGACCTGCCGGCCCTGGCCCTGGCCGCCGCCTCCACCCGGCGCACCGGCTTCTGACGGCCGGACGGTCGGGGCCGGACAGCCGGACGGCCGGACAGCCGGGCAGCCGGACGGCCGTCCGACCCGCGGGTCAGGAGTGCTTCGCCGCCTGCTGGAGCGTCTCCGGGGTGACGGCGCCCAGGTAGACCCGGCCGTCGGTGGTGATCAGGGCGTTGACGATGCGGGTCGAGACCAGGGTGCCGCCGTCGACGGGACGGCCGGTGAACTTGGCCAGGCCCTTCGCGGCCTCGGCGCCCGCGGTGCCGTGCAGCACGGTGGTCCAGCCCTCGCCGATCACCCCGCCCGCCGCACCCCGGCCCGCGGCGTCCTGGCCGGGAGCCGGTTCGGCGGGCCGGGTGGGCAGGGCGGGCAGGACGGAGGCGAGCGGGTCGTGCGGCAGGGCGGAGGCCGGTGCCTCGACCACCTTCGCGCCCTTGGGGGCGGTGAACTCGAAGGTCCCGGCGGCCGGTTCGGCGTAGGAGAGGGTGCCGAATCGGATGTCGAACGCGGTCGCGCCGTCGGTCGTGCGGACCTGGACGGCCAGCGGCACGCCCTTCTCGGCGTCGATCGAGACCCGGATCTCGTCGATCGTCGACCCGGCCTGCTTCGGCCGGACGCTCAGCCGGTACGCGTCGTGCCCGGCGATCCGCTCGGTGCCGCTGACGGTGACGGAGGTGGTCGCGGCGGAGTGCGCCAGGAGCTGCGCGGCGACGTCCTGCGGGGTGAACGAGCCGATGCCGGCCCGGCCCGCGGCGTGCTCCCCGGCCCCGGCAGCGCCGCCGACGCCGGTGAAGTGCAGGGCCTGCCGGGAGTCGCGGTCGTAGGCCCAGACCTGGTCGCCGTCGTGGACCAGCTCGTAGCCGGACTTCTCGCCGGAGAGGGTGAGCCGCTGCCGCTCGGGCCCGTCCGCGGCGACGGTCAGGGTGTGCGAGCCGCCGAGCAGTTCGACGGCCTTCAGCTGCGGGTCGGCGCCGCCGACGCCCGCGCCGGCGCTGCGGGCCAGGTTGCCGAGGGCGCCGGAGCCGGACGCGGCGTCGGTGAGGACGGTGGGCAGGCCGAGGTCGGCGCTGATCCGGACGGTGCCGGAGAAGGTGTCGGTGTCCGCGGCGAGCGCCTTCGCGACCAGGGCCTGGGCGCTGACCGAGGGCAGGTCGGGCGTCTCGTCGCTGGCGAGCGCGGGCACCAGGCCGATGCCGGTGGCGACGGCCGCGGCGACCGCCAGCGGCACGCCCACCCGGACGGCGGTGCGCCGCTCGGCGGGCCGGGCCGGGCGCTCGGCCCGTTCGGCCGGAGCGATCCGGAGCGGTGCGGTGTCCTGTCCTGCGTCTGCGGTGGAGTCGTGCTCCATGGCAGCCCCCTTCCGAGTGCCTGTGCGCTGTCACCGTCCATTAGAGCCCCTGGGGGCGTCCGGGGGCGTCGCCCGGCGGCAGCAGATCGCCGTACGCCTCCCGTCGCATCCGGGGCGTCGCGACCCTGAGACGCCGTCAGGGTTCCGTAGTCCCGGAGGGCTACCTCTCGCGTAGGGTCGGGCCCATGAGCCTTCAGCCCCCGTCCGCAGCCGCCACCGCCCCGACCGCGACCGCGATGCGGCGCGCGCTGCGCCGGGCCCGGGACGGGGTGGCGCTGGACGTCGCGGAGGCGGCGGTGCTGCTGCAGGCCCGCGGCGAGGACCTGGCGCAGCTGTGCGCGGTCGCCGCCCGGCTCCGGGACGCCGGGCTGGAGCAGGCGGGCCGCCCCGGCGTCATCACGTACTCGCGCAAGGTGTTCATCCCGCTGACCAGGCTCTGCCGGGACCGCTGCCACTACTGCACCTTCGTCACCGTGCCGGGCAAGCTGCGCAAGGACGGGCACGGACTGTACCTGTCCCCGGACGAGGTGCTGGACATCGCCCGCCAGGGTGCCGAACTCGGCTGCAAGGAAGCCCTGTTCACGCTCGGCGACCGCCCCGAGGAGCGCTGGCCGGAGGCCCGCGAGTGGCTGGACGCGCACGGCTACGACGACACCCTGGCGTACGTGCGGGCGATGGCGGTGCGGGTGCTGGAGGAGACCGGGCTGCTGCCGCACCTCAACCCCGGGGTGCTGTCCTGGACGGACTTCCAGCGGCTCAAGCCGGTCGCCCCGTCGATGGGCATGATGCTGGAGACCACCGCCGTCCGCCTCTGGTCGGAGCCCGGCGGCCCGCACCACGGCTCGCCCGACAAGGAACCGGCCGTCCGGCTGCGGGTGCTGGAGGACGCCGGGCGCAGCGCGGTGCCGTTCACCACCGGGGTGCTGATCGGCATCGGCGAGACGTACGAGGAGCGGGCCGACGCGCTGCTGGCGATCCGCAAGGTCTCCCGCGCCTACCAGGGCGTGCAGGAGGTGATCGTGCAGAACTTCCGGGCCAAGCCGGACACCGCGATGCGGGCCATGCCGGACGCCGAACTCTCCGAGCTGGCCGCGGCGGTGGCGGTGGCCCGGCTGGTGCTCGGCCCGGCCGCCCGCATCCAGGCCCCGCCGAACCTGGTGGACGCCGAGTACGCGCTGCTGATCGGCGCGGGCATCGACGACTGGGGCGGCGTCTCCCCGCTGACGCCCGACCACGTCAACCCGGAGCGCCCCTGGCCGCACGTCGAGGAGCTGGCCGAGCGCACCGCCGCCGCCGGGTTCGCGCTGCGCGAGCGGTTGACGATCTACCCGGAGTACCTCAAGCGCGGCGAGCCCTGGCTGGACCCGCGCCTGCTGCCGCACGTCCGGGCGCTGGCCGACCCGGCCACCGGCCTGGCCGTCGAGGGCGCCCGCCCGATCGGGCTGCCCTGGCAGGAGCCGGACGAGCCGATGACCGGCGGCGGCCGCACCGACCTGTTCCGCACCGTCGACACCGAGGGCCGCACCGGCGACCGGCGCTCCGACTTCGACGACGTGTACGGCGACTGGGAGTCGCTGCGCGAACAGGCCGCGCTGCCCGCCCCCCGGCGGCTCGACGCGGACCTGCGGGCCGCGCTCTCCACGGCCGCCGACGACCCGGAGAAGCTGACCGACGACCAGGCGCTGGCGCTGTTCCACGCGGACGGCCCGGCGCTGGACGCGCTGACCCGGATCGCCGACGAGCTGCGCCGCGACACCGTCGGCGAGGACGTCACGTACTGCGTCACCCGGAACATCAACTTCACCAACGTCTGCTACACCGGCTGCCGGTTCTGCGCCTTCGCCCAGCGCCGCACCGACGCCGACGCCTACACCCTCTCGCTGGAGCAGGTCGCCGAACGGGCCGAGCAGGCCTGGGCGGTGGGCGCGACCGAGGTGTGCATGCAGGGCGGCATCCACCCGGACCTGCCGGGCACCGCCTACTTCGACATCGCGCGGGCGGTGAAGGAGCGGGTGCCGGGCATCCACGTGCACGCCTTCTCGCCGATGGAAGTGGTCAACGGGGCCACCCGCACCGGCCTGTCCGTCCGCGACTGGCTGGCCCGGGCGAAGGAGTCCGGCCTGGACTCGATCCCCGGCACGGCGGCGGAGATCCTGGACGACGAGGTCCGCTGGGTGCTCACCAAGGGCAAGCTGCCCGCCGCGACCTGGGTCGAGGTGGTCACCGCCGCGCACGAGCTGGGCCTGCGCTCGTCCTCGACGATGATGTACGGCCACGTCGACACCCCGAAGCACTGGCTGGGCCACCTGCGGCTGCTCGCCGGTATCCAGCAGCGCACCGGCGGCTTCACCGAGTTCGTCACGCTGCCGTTCGTGCACACCAACGCGCCGGTCTACCTGGCGGGCATCGCCCGGCCCGGCCCGACCGCCCGCGACAACCGGGCGGTGACCGCGATGGCCCGGCTGCTGCTGCACCCGCACCTCACCAACATCCAGACCAGCTGGGTCAAGCTGGGCGCGGAGGGCGCCGCCGAGATGCTCCGCAGCGGCGCCAACGACCTGGGCGGCACCCTGATGGAGGAGACCATCTCCCGGATGGCGGGCTCCTCCTGGGGCTCCTACAAGTCGGTGCGCGACCTAGAGGCGGTCGCCGCCCTGGCCGGCCGCCCGGCCCGGCAGCGCACCACCCTGTACGGCGAGGTGCCGGCCGAGCGCCGGGCCGCCGCGCTGGCCTCCGACGGGCACCTGCCCCGGCTGCTGCCGCTGGCCGACTAGGGCCGGCGGTCCGCGGGGCGGTGGCTGTCCGCGAGGGCGGTGGCCGGCCGGGCGGGCGTGACCGGCCGGGCGGGTCGGCGGGCGAATCGATGTTCGGGGCGGGGGGCCTTTTCGCGCTGCTCTTCGAATAAGGTGCGTCTACCGCCCGTGCGCCCGCCCGCGGCCGCCGACCGAAAGGGTTCCGCCCCGTGATGCCTCTGTGGTCACGCGCCCAGCAGCAGGACTTCCGCAGCCGGGTCCGGGGCTGCCTGCTCGGCGGGGCGATCGGGGACGCGCTCGGCGGCGGCATCGAGTTCGAGCAGCTGGAGCAGATCCGCGCGGTCCACGGCGAGGCGGGCGTGGCCGGCTACGTCCCCGCGTACGGGCGGCGCGGCGCGATCACCGACGACACCCAGATGACCCTGTTCACCGTCGACGGCCTGATCCGCTCCCACATCAACCGCGACGCCGGCTCCTGGCACCCGCCGTCCGACGTGCACCGCGCCTACCTGCGCTGGTACGCCACCCAGCAGGACTGGGGCCCGGACGAGCGCCGCAAGGACCTGGGCTGGCTCGGCCGCGAGGAGTGGCTGTACGCCCGCCGCGCGCCGGGCCAGGCCTGCCTGTCCGGCCTGGCCGGCACCGAGAGCGGCCCGCTGCCCACCGTCGAGGAGCCGCGCAACCCGAACTCCAAGGGCTGCGGCACCGTGATGCGGGCCGCCCCGTTCGGGCTGCTCACCGCCTGGGACCCGGCGCTGGTCTTCCAACTCGCCGTCGAGTGCTCGGTGCTGACCCACGGCCACCCCACCGGCTACCTGTCCGCCGGGGCGTTCGCGGTGGTCGTCCACGCGGTGGCCCGCGGCGGCACCCTGGAGGAGGGCGTCCACCTGGCGCTGGCCCTGCTCTCCGAGCGCACCGGCCACGAGGAGACCACCGCCGCGCTGCGCGCCGCCCTGGACGCGGTGCGGGCCGGGGCGCCGTCCCCCGAGCGGGTCGAGGCGCTCGGCGAGGGCTGGGTCGCCGAGGAGGCGCTCGCCATCGGCCTGTACTGCGCGCTGGTCGCCGAGGACGTCCGCAGCGGCCTGCTGCTGGCCGTCAACCACTCCGGCGACAGCGACTCCACCGGCTCGATCTGCGGCAACCTGCTGGGCGCCCTGCACGGCGAGACCGCCCTCCCGCCGGACCTGCTGGCCGAGGTCGAGGGCCGCGGCACCATCCTGGAACTCGCCGACGACCTGGTGCTGGAGCTGCTGCACGGCCCCGAACTGCACGGCACCGAAGCCTGGTCGCTCCGCTACCCGGCCGCCGACGCCTGACCCGGGGCCGCCGACCGCCCGGGCGGCCGACCGCCCGGGTCGCCGACCGCCCGGGCCGCCGACCGCCCGGGCCCGGACGCGAAGGTGCCCGCCGCGCGGGAAGCGGCGGGCACCCCGTACCGGTCGGAGGATCAGACCTCGCCGAAGCGGCCCGCGCCGGCCGCCGCGGCGAACGCCGCCCAGGACGCGCCGGAGAAGCGCAGCTGCGGGCCCTGCGGGTCCTTGGAGTCCCGGACCGCGACGGAAGCCGAACCCGGCAGGGCGATCTCCACGCAGGCACCGTTGCCCCCGCTGTAGCTGCTCTTGCGCCAGGTCAGGCTCTCGGTGGCCTTGCTCATTTCATGAACTCCTCTGCGATGGTGGCGATCATCGACCGGCTCTCCGCGACACTCAGCGCCGCGGCCCTCAGGTGGTCGTACAGATTGGTATAGCGGCGGACGTCGGCGTCCTTCTCCAGGTAGAGATCGCTCGTCACTCCTTCGAAGTAGACGACCGTGGAATCCGCTGACTCGGGGAACTCCAGCAGGGAGAATGTCCCGGTCATGCCGGGGTGGGAGCCGTGGCTGAAGGGGATCACCTGGAGGTTGATGTTCGCCCGCTCGCCCAGTTCGACGAGCTGGTACAACTGCTCGGCCATGACCCGCTTCCCGCCGACCTGGCGGCGCAGCACCGCCTCGTCTATCACGACCCACAGGCTGCCCAACTGGTCCTCGCCGTGGATGCGGTGCTGCCGCTTGAGCCGGACGTCCACCCGGCGGCGGATCGCGGTCGGGTCGGTGTCCGGCTGCGTCCCGGCCACCACCGCCTCGGCGTACTCGCGGGTCTGCAGCAGCCCCGGCACGAACGAGGACTCGTACGCCCGGATCGAGGACGCCTCCGCCTCCAGCCCGATGTACACGCTGTACGGGATGTCCCCGAACTCGTGCCACCAGCCGCGCTGGCGCGACTCCTTGGCCATCTCCATCAGCCCGGCGCGGACCCGCTCGTCCTCGACCTCGTAGACGTCGCACAGGTCGCGCACGTCGCGCTGGCTGATCGAGCGGCGGCCGTTCTCCAGTCGGCTGATCTTCGACTGGGAGACCATCAGACGGCCGGCCACCTCTTCGGCGGTCATCCCCCTGAGCTCGCGCAGACGCCGCAGTTCGGCGCCGAGCCTACGGCGGCGAACCGTCGGATTCACGCTGGCGGACACATTGACCTCCGGCCCCACTTCTGGCAACAGTGCGGTAATTGGTACCAACCCCCTGACGCTGAGCAGCATGCCACTTCACCTACGGTCCATGCCCGGGAATCGCAGTACCGCAGTAGAACAGATCATCTGAAAATAGCTCAATATGGAACCGAGCCCTTGCGCCCGGCGCATCCACCCGCTAAAGGGAAACCCGTGCGCCGCACGGCTCCTGACGCGGCGTCGGAGCGCGGAGCCGGCGGCGGTGCGGCGGAACGACAGAGGGCGGGCGGCCCGGTGCGATGCACCGGGCCGCCCGCCCTCCTGCCGAACCGAACGCTAACGGCGTGCGCCGCTCATCGCGCGCCCACCCGACTGGCCACACCGCGCCCCGCGGCAGCGGGACGACCGGCCGGACCGCGCGAACCCGCGGGTGCCGACCTGCCCTGCTGCTGCTGGGCGGGCAGACCGTTCTGCACGTCCATCACCGCGTGGGCCACCATGCCGCCCAGCGGGTCGTACCTGATCAGGTCCCGCAGCCGGGAGCGCGAGGACCGCCCCTCGTTGCCCGGGTACAGGTGCTTGCCCAGGCCGACCGCGTGCGCCAGCGCCGCCAGCGCGGCCGTCCGCGGGTCCGGCGGCACGCCGGTGCGGATCGCCGTGTCCAGCCGCTGCTTGATCGCCGCGTTGGTGCAGTCGTCCGACGCCTGGTAGCGCGTCGTCGGCAGCACCCCGCAGACCTGGCCGGCCACAGCCGTCACCATGCCGCACCGCTCCAGGTGCGCCAGGTACGTCTGCCGGAGGCCCAGGCGCGGGCCACCGATCCAGTGCGCGGCGCGCACCGGACTGCCGCGCCGGCGCAACAGCTCCAGTGCGTGGTCAAGTGTCGGATCACCGGTCGGCCGTGGCACCACCACGGCGATCCGGTCCCCGTCCGGGACTATCCTTCCGGCCAGGGACAGCTCGACGAGCTGCGCCCCGGCAAGTCCGAGGTCGAGGGTCTGCGGCTGTGCGGTGGTACCCGTGGCCGGGTCCAGCGCGAGCAACAGCAGCTCCTCGGGAATGGTTCGACGGCCTCTGCCCATCCAAGCCTCCCCGCGTGGATGAATGACAGGGTGACGCCTCTCACACAGGCTTGTCGAGTACGCCTCCGAATCGTGACCTTGCCCGGGCAGGCTGGAACCGCCGTCCGACGGCGCCGCGTCTGACCGGGCAACAGCCCGTACGGGCAGGAAAAACCGCCGGTCGGGCGGGGTGCGGCGGGCCCTTGCGGGCTCGGTGCCGGAGACTGTACAGGTGCTGGGCCGGGCCGAGAACCCGCCCGAAAAAAACCAGCTTGTGTGATCGGACCGGCGGTGCCGGGCGGACGAGGAGGAGTGGGTTACGTGGGCGAGTCCCCGCAGAGCGAGCGGCGCGACGGCGAGACGCGGTCGGCCGAGACCGAGGAGACCCCGCGCGAACCCGGCGAGCGCGCCGGGGGCAACGGCACTGTCCACCTGCGCGTCCGCGATGCGGACACCCGCACCGCCGCCCTCCGCCTCCCCGCCGACCTCCCCGAGGCGAGCGCCGCCCTCACCGACTCCCGTCCCGCCCCTCGGGACGAGGACACCCCGGAATCCGAGACGGAATCGGCCCCGACACCCGCGGTGCCGGACCGGCCGGAGACGCGGGACGCGGAAGACGAAGGGGAAGCGGACCCGGGAGCAGAGGAAGAGGAGGGCGCGGAGGCGGAAGCCGTCCCGGCCGGGCCGCAGCGGACGATGATGCTGCGGATGCCGGAGCTGCCCGAGACAGGGAGCGAGGACGGGGCCGCGCCTGCTGCTGAGGACGAGGACGACGCCGCGTCTGCTGTCGAGGACGAGGCCGCGCCTGCGGACGAGGGCGGTTCCGGTTCCGCCGCGAAGCCCGAGCCGACCATGATGCTCCGGCTGACGGACCTGCCCGAGGCCGCTGGCGATGCCGCTGGCGAGGGCGAGGGCGGGTCGGAGGGGGAGGCCGCTCCGGCCGGGCCGCAGCCGACCACGACCCTGCGGGCGGCGGGCCCGGCCAAGGCCGGTGCAGCGTCGGGCCGGGGCAAGGCCGAGATCGAGACCGAGACCGAGGCCGGGGCAGAGGACGAGGACGAGGGCGCGGGGGCCAAGGGCGAGGGCGGGTCGGAGGGGGAGTCCGTTCCGGTCAGGCCGCAGCCGACCATGACCCTGCGGGCGGCGGGCCCGGCGAAGGCCGGTGCGGCGTCGGGCCAGGGCAAGGCCGAGGACGCTGGGGCCGAGGACGAGGCCGAGGACGCGGAGCAGGCCGAGACCGGCTCCGACGCCGAGCCCGCCGCGAAGCCCGATCCGACGATGACGCTGCGGGTCGACAAGGACCGTCCCGAGCAGACCGTGATGCTCCGGCTGCCCCCGGAGGCCGCGGCGCCCGGGTCGGAGCCGAAGGCCGGGCCGAAGCCCGCCCCGGCTGCCGCCGCGTCCGTCCCCGGGCCCGTTCGGGCGTCCGCGTCCGCGCCTGCCGGGGCCGCCGTTCCGCCGCCGCCTGCGCCGCCGGTGCCTGCCGCGCCCGGGCCGGAGAGCACCATCGAGGCGCTGGAGGTGCTGAAGTCGCTCAGCGCCCGTCCGATGACGCCGTTGCGCCGGGCGGTGAAGCGGATCACGGTCTGGGGCGTCTTCCTGGCCGTGGTGCTGGGCGTGCTGGTCGCGGCGCAGTTGCTGCGTCCGCTGCCGACGCCGAAGGCGAAGCTCTCGCTGGCGGACTCGTTCACCTTCGGGGGCGAGCAGCCGAACATCCCGTGGCCGGCGAAGGGCCAGGCCGCGGCCGAGGTGGTGGGCGTGGGCAGCCTGGGGGCGTCGGGGGAGGAGACGCCGGTGCCGATCGCGTCCGTCACCAAGGTGATGAACGCGTACCTGATCCTCCAGGCGCACCCCTTGAAGAAGGGGGAGAGCGGCCCGGTGCTCACCGTGGACAAGCTGGCCGCGCAGGAGTCGGGCAACAACGACGAGTCGACGGTGCCGCTGACCGAGGGCCAGCAGCTCACCCAGTACGAGGCGCTGGAGATGCTGATGCTGCCGTCGGCCAACAACGTGGCCCGGCTGCTGGCCCGTTGGGACTCCGGCAGCGAGCCGGAGTTCGTGAAGAAGATGAACGACACCGCCGCGCAGCTCGGCATGGGCAACACCACTTACGCGGACGCGGCCGGGTACAGCAACGACACCAAGTCGACAGCGAAGGACCAGCTGAAGCTGGCCGAGAAGGCCATGCAGCTGGACATCTTCAAGCAGGTCATCGCCGAGCCGGACACCCGGTTCAACGGCCAGCGGATCTACAACACCAACAAGCTGCTGGGCAAGAACGGCATGATCGGCGGCAAGACCGGCTCCTCCACCCCCGCCCAGTCCTGCCTGATGTGGGCGGCGGTCAAGGAGATCGGCGGCGTGCAGCGGATGGTCCTCGGCGTGACGCTGGGCCAGCCCGCGACGAAGGAGGACCCGAGCCTGGTCACCGCCGCCCAGGCGCCCAGCCAGCGGATCAACGTGGCCGCGCAGACCGCGCTGGCCGGGCAGACCCTGGCCAAGCAGGGCGACGTGGTCGGCCACGTGGACGACGGCGTGGGCGGCAAGGTGCCGGTGGTGGCGGCCAAGGACCTGACCGTCGCGGGCTGGAACGGCATCACCGCGCACCTGGCCCTGACCCCGGTCGGGAAGATCGCCCACACCCTGCCGGCCGGCACCCAGGTCGGCACGATCGCGGCGGGCGAGGGCGACGGCCGGGTCGAGGTGCCGGTCGTCCTCCAGTCGGACCTGGCCCCGGCGTCCATCACCTCCCGCCTGCTGCGCCTCGGCTGAGGCCCCACCACAGCTCCACGGCCCCAGGCCCCGGCCCCGGTCCCCGCCCACTGCGGCGGGGGCCGGGGCCGGGGCCGTTCCGGGGGAGGGGAGGCGCGGGGCTACCAGCTGCCGGGTTCGGTACGGGTGCCGAGGGCGCGGGCCACGATCGGCTCCTCGGAGACCACCCGGCCCAGCACCAGCGCCAGGGTGATGGCGGTGAACAGCGCGATCAGCCAGGACAGCACGGTGAACACCACCCCGTACGGGCCGAACTTGTCGACCGACTCGGACATCGCGTACGGCAGCCACACCTGCGAGGCGATGCCGAAGCCGACCTCGCCGACACCGCAGAGCACCGCGCCCGGCAGCAGCGGGTACCAGCGGATCCGGCCGCCGAGCAGCAGGTGCTGCGTCCACCACCACACGCCGGTGGAGGCCAGGAAGGTCAGCGGGACGCCCAGCCACAGGCCGGCGCCGAAGCCCTTGCGCAGCGGCACCTGGACGACCAGGAACACCAGCCACGCCAGCAGCCACACCACCCAGCGCCACAGGGCCAGCCGGGCGCTGTGCTTCGGCATCTCCCAGGCCCGTTCGCAGACCCGCTGGAGCGCCCGGCTCAGCGCGGTCGCGGACGCCAGGGCGACCAGCACGCCGAGCACCCCGAAGCTCTGGCTGGCGCTGTCGTCGTGCGGGGTGTTCATCAGCTGCTGGACCTGCTGCTGGGCGCTGCCCTGCAGGCCCAGCTGTTCGCGCAGCGAGCCGGTGATGCTGTGCTTGAGCGTCGCGGGGGCGAACACCGCGACCACGAACAGGGCCGGCAGCGCGGACAGGAAGGCCTGCGCGGCCAGCCGGGTGGCATTGTCCAGCAGGTTCACCCGGATCAGGTTGCTGACGGCCCGCCCGACCAGCGGGAAGCGCTCGGGGGCGCCCTTGGCGGAGGCGGTGAGGCGGGCCGCCCGCTCCTTCGCGGACTCCCACCGCCGGGGGCCCGGGTCGGGGTCCCGTCCAGCCCGTCGCAGTGACTCCGTCACGCCGCCACCTCCGCAAGCTCCGCCGGCCGGGAACTTCCATCGTCACCG
Organism: Kitasatospora fiedleri; assembly: GCF_948472415.1. Taxonomy (NCBI): domain Bacteria; kingdom Bacillati; phylum Actinomycetota; class Actinomycetes; order Kitasatosporales; family Streptomycetaceae; genus Kitasatospora; species Kitasatospora fiedleri. Next base: position 4,497,235 of record NZ_OX419519.1, read on the forward strand.
GCCGGCGGAGTCGGGGGGCGGCCGCCTACTTCTTCCGGGTGAGCTTGGCGACCCGGTCGCCCACGCCCCAGGCGGTGACCCGCCACAGCGCCTCGACCACGATGTCGCGGCTCATCTTGGACGCGCCGTGCTCGCGCTCCACGAAGGTGATCGGCACCTCGGCGACCTTGAACCCGGCCCGCACCGCGCGCCAGGCCAGGTCGACCTGGAAGCAGTAGCCCTGCGAGGAGACCTGGTCCATGCCGAGGCCCAGCAGGGTCTCCTTGCGGAAGGCCCGGTAGCCGCCGGTGACGTCCCGGATCGGCACGTCCAGCATCAGCCGGGAGTACGTGGAGCCGCCCTTGGACAGCAGCAGCCGCGACTTCGGCCAGTTCACCACCGCGCCGCCGGGCACCCAGCGGGAGCCCAGCACCAGGTCCGCGCCGCGCAGTGCGGTGAGCAGCCGGGGCAGCTCCTCCGGCTGGTGCGAGCCGTCCGCGTCCATCTCGACCAGCACGTCGTAGCCGCCGTCGATGCCCCAGCGGAAACCGGCCAGGTAGGCCGCGCCGAGGCCCTCCTTGCCCGGGCGGTGCAGCACCTTGACGTGCGGGTCGTCGGCGGCGAGGGCGTCGGCGAGCTTGCCGGTGCCGTCCGGGCTGTTGTCGTCCGCGACCAGCACGTGCGCCTCGGGGACGGCGGCGCGGACGCGGGACACGATCCGTTCGACGTTCTCGGCCTCGTTGTAGGTCGGGATGATCACCAGGATCTTGCCGAGTCCGGCGAACGGGGTCTCCGGGGAGGAGCTCACAGGTGGGTGCCTTTCAGGAGCGACTGGCCGGGGCGGCACACGGGTGCGCGCGACTTCCACGGTAGGTCACCCGGAGCGGTGCCCACGGCCACCGGGTGGGGCCGGGCGTCCGTCCGGGCGTTCCGGCCCCGGTCCGTTGGTGCGCGGGCGGTCTCAGGCGGTGTCGGCGTCGGCGCTGGCGGTCCCGGTGTCGGCGGGGGTCTCCGGGCGGGCGCGGAACTTGTGCAGGCGGCGCGGCGGGACGACGGTCGGCAGGATCAGCTCCCACATGTCGCCGACCCGGCGGGAGAGTTCGGTCCGGTGGTCGAGGACGCCGGAGACCAGCTGGATGCCGGTGAAGGAGCTGATCACGAAGCGGGCCAGGTCGGCGGGGACGACCGTGGCGCGCAGGTCGCCGACCCGGTGCGCCTCGGTGAGCAGCTGCTCGATCACCTCGATCCAGCGCAGGTAGGGCCCGGGGTCGGGCTCGGTGAACGCCTGCTCGATGACCAGCCGGATGCTGGCCTGCATCATCGGGTCCTCGCGCAGCGAGCGCCCGATCCCGTGGCTGAGGTCGATCGCGGCCTGCAGCGCGGGGCCCTCGGGCAGCGGGGCGGCCTCGCCGTCCGCGGCGGGGGCGAACTGCTCGTTGACGACGGCCCGGGCGAGCTCCTCCTTGGAGGAGAAGTGGAAGTAGAGCGCTCCCTTGGTGACGCCCGCCTCGGCGAGGATCTGGGCGAGGCTCGTCCCCAGGTAGCCGTTGACGGCGAACACCCGGGCGGCCGCGTCCAGCACCGTCCGACGGGTCTGCAGGGCGCGTTCTTGCTTGAGCACGTGCGGTCCTTCCCCAACCTGTGAGCGACCCGGCCAACATTTCACATCGGGGCCCGGAAAATAAACCGCTCGCAAGGTATTCAACTTTTGAACCGGCGCCAGCCCGGGTGCAGGACCGCTCCAGGTCACGCGCGTACCACTGGGACCGGACACGGCCGTCGACCGTTCCGATGGTTCGTTCGGAGCCCACCGGGGCGCCCGTACCGGGAGATTCGAGGGAGGCGAGGATTCGTGACGGGCTCCGACGAGACGTCGGTCGCCGCCCGGGTGGCGGCGGTCGAGGACCTGCTCGGCGACCCCGGGGACCCGGGCAACCCGACCGGCGCGGCCGCTGTGCTCGCCGCCGACGAGCGGGCCGAGATGCTGGCCGAGGGCGAGCGCCTGCTGCACGGGCACGGCATCGCCGCCGAGTTCGTGCCGACCGCGCTCGGCGGGCGACTGGACCGGGTGGACGCGCTGGCCCGGGTGCTGCGGCCGGTGTTCCGCCGGGACGCCACCCTGGGGCTCGGCTTCGGCGTGACCTCGGTGCTGGCCGCCACCAACGTCTGGTTCGGCGGTCGTCCCGAGCAGCGCGAGCGCACCGCCCGGCTGCTGCTGACCGGCGGCCGGGTCGCGGTGGCGCACCAGGGCTCGGGCCGGGGCGGCGACTTCGTGCGCAGCTCGCTGACGGCCGACCGGACCGCCGACGGCTACACCCTGCGCGGGGTGAAACCGGTGGTCAACAACGGCGGCCGGGCCGGGCTGCTGGTGCTGTTCGCCCGCACCGAGGCCGAGACCGGCCCGCACGACCACTGCGCGCTGCTGCTCGACCCGGCGCGGACCGAGCCGGGCCGCTACCGGGTGCTGCCGCGCCGCCGGATGACCGGCATGCGCGGGCTGGAGGCGGTGGGCCTGGCCTTCGCCGGACAGCCCGCCCCCGCCGACCGGCTGCTCGGCGCGCCCGGCACCGGCGTGGGCCTGGCCCAGCGCTCCTTCCAACTGACCCGCAGCCTGCTGCCGTCGATGGCGATCGCCTCGGCCGACACCTGCCTGCGCACCGCGCTGTCCTTCGCGGTCGGGCGCAGCAGGTACGGGCGCCCGCTGCTGCGCACCCCGGCGGCCCGGGCGGCGATGGACGCTGCCTTCGTGGACCTGCTGATCGCCGACAGCCTGGCCCTGGTGGCGACCCGGGCGGCGCACCTGCTGCCCACCCAGACCAGCGTGCTGGCCGCGGCGGTGCGCTACCTGCTGCCCCGGCTGCTGCGGGAGAGCACCTACGACCTGTCGGTGGTGCTGGGCGCGCGGGTCTTCGACCGCTCCGGCCCGTACGGGCTGTTCCAGAAGAACGTCCGGGACCTGCCGGTGATCAGCCTCGGGCACGCCGGGACCTCGGCCTGCCTGGCCACCCTGGTCCCGCAGTTGGCCCGGCTGCTGGAGCGCCCGCCGATGTCCGGGGAGCCCGCCCCCGCCGAGCTGTTCCGTCCCCGCGGGCCGCTGCCCGGGCTGGACCTGGACCGGCTGGTGCCGGCCGCCCGGCACGACGCGCTGGCCGCCTCGCTGGCCGAGGGCACCGCGACGCTGCGCGCGCTCGCCGCCGTCCCCGGGGCCCCGGCGGCGACCGCGTCGGCGGCCGCCCTGGCCGGGACGGTGGTCCAGGAACTGCGTGGGCTGCCGGGCCGCCTGGCGGGCGCCCCGGACGGGCACCCGGGGGTGTTCGCAGCCGCCGACCGCTACGTGCTGGTGCTGGCCGCCGCCGCCTGCCTGGGCGTCTGGCAGCACGAGCGGACCGCGCCCGACCCGGCGAGCCCGGACGGCTTCCTGGCCGACCCCGGCTGGCTGGCCCCGGCGCTCTCGCGGATCGTGCGCCGGCTCGGCCACCCGGCCGGCGAGCTGCCGCGCACCTGCGCCGACCACGTCCACCGCGAACTCCTGGACCGCTTCGCGTCCCTGCGCAGTTTCGACCTGTACGACACCCCGCTGGCCGGATGACCGCGCCGGCCCCGCGCCGCCGGCGCACGGCCCCACGACACGACCCGATCACGAGGAGACCCTGATGTCGGCAACCACGACGGCGCGTTCCACGGCCGCGACGGCGAGCCCCGCGACGGCGAGCCCCGCGACAGGCGGACCGGCGGGCAGACCGGTCGGGCCGGTTGGCGGGCTGGCTTGTGGGCCGGTCGGAGGGCTGGTCGGTGGGCTGGTCGATGGGCCGGGGAGCGAGGTGGAGGGCGGGGCGGACGTTCGGCGGTGGCTGCGCGAGCAGGTGGCCGAGCGGCTCGGTCTCGGTGTGGAGGAGGTGCCGTGCGACCGTCCGTTGGCGGGGCTCGGGCTGGACTCGGTGGCGGCGCTCCAGCTGTACGTCGCGCTGGAGGCGCGCTACGGGCTGTCGCTGGACCCGGCGGTGTGCTGGGACTACCCGACCGTCGACCTGCTGCACGGGCACCTGGCGGAGCTGCTGGCCGAGCTGCCCGCGGACTCCGGGGGAGTGCCCGCATGACGGCCGCGTCCCGCCGGGCCCTGGCCGTCCTGCGCGAACTGCACCGCAGCGGGCGGCTGGTGCGCGAGATCCGCCGGGTGCCCGCCCTGTTGGCGGTGCTGGAGGGCGAGGAGCTGCTCCGGGCGGGCAGCCTGCTGGCCTGGTCGGCGCCCGGCCCGGCGGCGGATCGGGCGGGCCCGCCGCACGGCCCGCCGACGGACCGTCCGCCGGGTGCCCGTCCGGTACGGGTGGCGCTGGCCGGGGACGTGCCGCCCGCCGCCGCGCTGCCTCCGCTCGCGGTCGAACTGGCCCGGGGCGGAAGGCTGTTGCGGGCGGCGGTCTCCCCGCCGGGCACCTGGGCGTACGACCTGGCCGACCCGGCCTCGGGGGTGTACGCGTCCCGGCCGGACCTGACGCTCTGTCTGGTCGACCCGGGCGCGCTGGACCGCGAACTGGCCGTGCCGAGCGGTCCGGAGGGCTTCCGGCGGGCCGCCGCCGACCACCACCGGCTGCTGTCCTCGCTGCTGGAGGTGCACCAGCGGGTCGGCACGGGACTGCTGCTGACCACCACCCTGCCGCGACCCGACCCGGCGGCCCCGGCAGCCCCGGCGGCCCCGGCCGATCCGGCCGATCCGTCCGCTCCGTCCGGCGGCGGTGCGGACGGGGCGCTGCTGGGCGGGCTGTGGCGGGAGGCCAACGCCCGGGTGCTGCGACTGACGTCGCGCTTCCCCCGGCTGGCCGTGGTGGACCTGGAGCGGTACGGCGCGGCCCGGCCCCGGCAGCCGGGGGCGGGACCGTTCGACGAGCGGCTGCTGCTGCTGTGCGCGCGGCAGGCGGCCCGGCTGGTGGGCCGGCGGGACCGGCCGAGGAGGGGCGATGACGACCGAGAGCACCACTGAGCCGTGGGCCGCGACGGACCGCGGCCCGCTGTTCGCCCGCCTGGACGGGCCCGGACGCCCCGGCGGGCCGGGCGCCGCCGGGCCGGGGTCCGCGGCGGCGGGCGACGGGCTGCGGCCGGTAGGCGGGGCGTCGCGGCGGGCCCGGCCCGGGCGGCGTCCGGCGGCGCTGTGGCTCTCGCCGGGCGACGCCGGGCCGAGCCGGTCGATCCCGGCGCCGGGGCCGGGCGCGTTCGGCGAGCCGCTGGCCCGGCAGTTGGAGGTGCACGGCACCGCGGTGCTGCACGCCCGGATCGACGAGTGGGCGCCGACCGACAGCGGGGGCCCGGCGCTGCGCCGGCTGCTGGGCGCGGACTGGGGCCGCTACCGGGAGCTGACCCACCCGGAGGTGAGGGCCAGGTTCGCCGCCTCCCGGGCGATGATCAAGCACGTCGCGGCCCGGGCCGTCCGGGTCCGCCCGGAGGCGATCGAGCTGGGCTACAGCCTGCACGGGCGGCCGTACCTGCGCGGCTGCGACCAGGTGGACATCTCGCTGAGCCACACCGACGACCTGCTGTTGATCGGGCTGACCACCCGGGGGCTGATCGGGGTCGACGCGGAGGCCGCCGACCGGCCGCTGGTCGGCACCGGGGCCGAGCGACTGGTCTGCACGCCGCGCGAGTCGGCGCTACTGGCCGCGCTGCCGGAGCCGGAGCGCAACCCGGCGCTGGTGCGGCTGTGGACGCTCAAGGAGGCGTACAGCAAGGCGATCGGGCAGGGGCTGCGGTTCCGGTTCACCGAGTTCGGCTTCGAGCAGGGCGGGCCCGGCGGCGGTCCCGACCTGCTTCAGGTGCGCGGCCCGGACGGCGGCAGCGGCCCCGGCGCGGAGTGGAGCTTCGGCTCGGTGGCGCTGACCCTGCCCGGCTACGCGGCCAGTTTCGCGCTGCGGGACGCCGGGTTCGGCGCGCCGGACCCGGCGGCGGTCGGGGTGGCCTCGATGGCCGACGCGGCGCTGGCCGCGGCGATCGGGGAGTTCTACCGGCCCTGCGATTGACAAACCGTCTGGTCGGTTTTTCAATAGTGCTCCAAGACGACCGCGTGCCGCCGCACCGCGGCAGGACCGGTTCCGACCGTCGGTTGCGACTAGGGGGAAGTCCTGATGGAAATCACGGTGTTGGGGAGATTCGGGGCCACGGAGAACGGGCTCTCGGTGGTGCCGGCGGCGGCCAAACCGCGGGCGGTGCTGGCGCTGCTGGCGCTCCACCAGGGCTCCACCGTCCCCTCCGAGACGCTGATGTCCGAAATCTGGGGCGAGGCGCCGCCGCGCAGCGCGGACAACACCCTCCAGGGGTACGTGGTCCGGCTGCGGCGGCTGATCGGCGCCGCCTGGAGCGGGTCCGCCCCGGGCGCCCCGGACCCGAAGTGGCTGCTCCAGACCAGGCCCGGCGGCTACTCCCTCGACCTGGCCGGCGGCGACATCGACATGCTGCGGATGCAGCGGCTGGCCGCCTCCGGCTACCGGGCCGCCGACGGCGGCGAGGACGAGCGCGCCTCGGCGCTGTTCGCCCAGGCGCTGGCGCTGTGGAGCGGCCCCGCGCTCTCCGACACCCGCACCGGCGTCCGGCTCACCGCCGAGGCGCTGCGGCTGGAGAACGTCCGGCTGTCGCTGCTGGAGCGCCGGATCGCGGCCGACATGCGGCTCGGCCGGCACCACGAGCTGATCGTCGAACTCAGCGCGCTGTGCGCCGAGTTCCCGCTGCACGAGGGCCTGCACGCGCAGCTGATGCGGGCGCTGCACCGCACCGGCGGGCGCTGGCGGGCGCTGGAGGTCTACCAGCGGTTGCGCACCGCGCTGATCGACCAGCTCGGCCTCGACCCGTGCGCCGAGGTCCGGGCCGCCCACCAGGCGGTGCTGGAGTCGGAGACCCCGACCGCGGCACCCGCCCGCACCCCGTATCCGGCCGGCCGTCCCACCCCGTACCCGGCCGGCCGTCCCGCGCCGTACCCGGCCGGCCGGTTGGCCCCGGCCAGCTAGGCCCTGTCCGGTCGATCTTGCCGGGCGCACGACGCCGGATCATCCCGGCTGGAAGCACCGGCGAAACACCCGAGTACACCCAGTACGAGGGCGTTCCGCCGGCACTCCCAGCCGGGCGCCCGGCGCCGCGCGCTGATCCGACAAGATCGACCGGACAGGGCCTAGCGCCCGTCCCCCGGCCCCGGCCGGGCGCACGTCCCCCGCCCCGAGCGGGCGGGTGTCGCGCGTCCGGCCGGGGCCGGGGAGGGGCTCGGCCCCGAGCGAGGCGGTCGCACACCGAGCGGCCGCGAACCACCCGCGTGTCAGGCGCGGCAGATCCGGAGGAGGAGCCGCCATGGCGGAGCGCAGGCCCAAGCAGGAGCGGGCCGAACAGACCCAGCGGGCGCTGGTCGAGGCGGCTGCCGAGGTGTTCGCGGCGCACGGCTACACCGGCACCAACCTGGGCCGGATCTGCGAGTTGGCCGGCACCAGCAAGGGGGCGCTGTACTTCCACTTCGCCACCAAGGACGACCTGGCCGCGGCCGTGGTGGCCGCCTACCAGCGCTCGGTGGCCGAGCTGTCGGACCGCCTGCTGGCCGAGGACCCGGCCTCCCCGATGGACCGACTGGTCGAGCTGTCCTACGAGTTCGCGATACGCCTGCGCGAGGACGCGCTGACCAGGGCCGCCGCCCGGCTGAGCGCCGGCAGCGCCCCCGACCCGCGGGACCCGGCGGACTTCGCCCAGGGCTGGCTGGAGCTGGCCCGCGAACTGCTGGTCCGCGCCCAGCGGTCGGGCGAGCTGCGGGACGGGGTGGCGCCGGCCGCGATCGGCAGCACCGTGCTGGCGGTCTCCTACGGCATGCGGCTGCTCGAACCGAACCGCGACGGGGTCGAGGACCGGCTCGCCGAGAGCTGGGACCTGCTGCTACCCGGCCTGGTCTCGGACGAGGTGCTGGAACGCCTCGGGGCAGTGAGAGCAACTGAACTGACGGGTAATCAGTTGATTTCCCCGGCTCGTTCGGAGCGTCCGGAACCGGCCGCCTCAAACGGCTGACAAAAAACCGGCCGGTATGTATTTTCTTCCCTGCCAGGCCCGCACACCCACCTCTCGACGGGGGAGAAGAGCCATGCGTACGCCGACCCGGGAAGCCGTCCGCTCCGAGGAGCCCGGCTTCTCCCAGACCGTCCCGCGCGCCCTGGTCCACCGGGCCGCGATCAGCGAAGTCCTGCTCACCGACTGGCTGCGCACCGACCGGGACGAGTTCACCGTCGCCGCGCAGTGGCCCCGGGCGCACGCGTACCACACCCCGGTCGGCGGCTGCCACGACCCGCTGCTGGCCGCCGAGACGGTCCGCCAGGCCAGCATGCTGGTCAGCCATGCCGGCTACGACGTCCCGCTCGGCAGCGCCTTCCTGACCCGCTCGCTCTCCTACCTGGTCGAACCGGACGGGCTGCGGCAGGACGACCGCCCGCTCAACCTGGTCGTCCGGGTCTCCTGCCGGCCGCTCAAGCTGAGAGCGGGCCGGCCGCGCGAGATGCGCACCGACGTGACGCTCTACCGCGACGGCGAGGCGATCGGCTCCGGCCACGCCGAGTTCACCGTCGTCGAACCGGCCGCCTACGCCCGGCTGCGCCCGGCGGACCGGATCGCCCCGGCCGACCCGCTGGCCCCGCCGGTCGCCCCCGGGTCGGTCGGCCGGTACCGGGCCGCCGACGTGGTGCTGGCCGAGCACCCGGCGGGCGGGGGCTGGCTGCTGCGCGCCGACCAGAGCCACCCGGTGCTGTTCGACCACCCGGTCGACCACGTGCCCGGCGCGCTGCTGCTGGAGGCCGCCCGGCAGGCCGCGGTGCTCGAACTCGGGCCGGTGCTGCCGTACGGCATGCACACCGTCTTCCACCGCTACGTGGAGTTCGCCGGGGCGGCCGTGGTCAGCGCCGAGCCCGAGCCGGCCGACGGGCCGGGGCTGCGGGTGCAGGTCGTCCAGGCCGGGCGGGTGGCGGCGCTCTCCCGGGTGCTGGTCCGTGCGTCCGGCTGACCCGGCCGCCCGCCGGGGCGCCGTCCTGCTGACCGGGGCGAGCGGGTTCGTCGGCGGCGCGGTCCGCACCGAACTCGCCGCCCGGGGCGGCGGCCCGGTCCGGCTGGCGGTCCGCTCCGGCGGCGGCCCGACCGGCCCGGACGAGCAGCCGCGCACCGCCGACCTGACCCGGCCCGACACGCTGCGCGGCCTGTGCACCGGCGTGGACACCGTGCTGCACCTGGCCTCGCTGGTCAGCGGCGAGCCCGCGCAGTGCCGGGCGGTCAACACCGACGGCACCGCGGCGCTGCTCGCCGAGGCGGCCCGCGCCGGGGTGCGGCGCTTCGTGCTGCTCTCCACCACCGCGGTGTACGGCCCCGGCCCGCACCGCGGCCCCGCCGAGGACGACCTGCGTCCCGCGCCGGTCTCCGCGGCGAGCGCCACCCGGCTGGCCGCCGAGCGCCTGGTGCTGGCCGCGGGCGGGACGGTGCTGCGTGCCCCGCTGGTCTACGGCGCCGGCGACGCCTGGGTGGTGCCCGGCGCGGCCGCGCTGCTGGCCGCCGTCCCCGCCCTGCCGGACGGCGGCACCGCCCTGCTGTCGCTGGTCGACGTCCGCGAACTGGCCGCCGTCGTCGCCGACCTGGCCGAACTGCCGCCGGATGCGTGGGCGGCCCGGGCGGCCGGGCGGGTGCACCACGTCACCGACGGCGCGCCCGTCCGCGCGGCCGACCTGCTGGCCGCCGTCAGCCGGGCGGCCGGGCGGCCGGTGCCCGCGCGGGCGCTGCCGGCCGACGCGTGCTTCCGGCTGTTCGACGCGGCGGGCGGACGGCTGAGCCGACGTCAGTTCGACCTGCTGGCGGTGGACCACTGGTACGCGGACGGGCGGCTGCGCTCCTGGCTGCGCCGCCCGTCCGGGCCCGGTTTCGCGGCCCGCTTCGCCGACCATCATGACTGGTACTGCTCAAGGTTGACGCAAGCCGCCGCCCAGGGGCGTTCGCGAGTGTCACAGGGCCGAGCCGGACACCCGCGGACCCACCTCTAGGAGAGAAGCAATGACAGCCGACGCACCGACCGCACCGGAGGACCAGGGCCACCCCCGGCGGTGGGCGATCCTCATCGTGCTCTCGCTCTGCGTGTTCCTGGTCGCCATCGACAACACCGTGCTGAATGTCGCGCTGCCCTCGATCAGCGAGCAGCTGCACGCCTCCAACCGCGCCCTGCAGTGGATGGTCGACGCCTACTCGCTGGTCTTCGCCGGCCTGCTGATGACCGCCGGCAGCCTCTCCGACCGGCACGGCCGCAAGAAGCTCCTGATCGTCGGCCTGGTCTTCTTCGGCGGCGCCTCGGCCGCCGCCGCGTTCGCGCAGGACACCGGCACGCTGATCGGCATGCGCGGGCTGATGGGCATCGGCGGCGCCTTCCTGATGCCCAGCACCCTGGCCATCCTGGTGCAGGTCTTCCACGAGCGGGACCGGCAGCGGGCGATCGCCATCTGGGGCACCGCCTCGGCGCTCGGCATCGCGCTCGGCCCGGTGATCGGCGGCGTCCTGGTCAGCCACTTCTGGTGGGGCTCGGTGTTCCTGGTCAACGTGCCGATCGGCATCGCGGCGGTGGTCGCCGTCGCGGTCCTGGTGCCGGAGACCCGCGACCTGGGCGCCCGCCGCACCGACCTGCCCGGCGCGCTGCTCTCCACGCTGGCGATGTCCTCGCTGGTGTACGGCGTGGTGCAGCTCTCCGAGCACGGCTGGTACTCGCCGCAGGTGTGGGGCCCGCTGGTCGGGGCGGCGGTGGCCGCGGCGCTGTTCGTCTGGCGGCAGGCCCGGGCCGAGTCGCCGATGGTCGAGCTGTCCATGGTCCTCTCGCCGCGCTTCATCGGTGCCGCGCTCTCCGGCGCGCTGCTGATGTTCGCCCTGGTCGGCTCGGTGTTCGTGCTCACCCAGCACCTCCAACTGGTGCTCGGCTACAGCCCGTTGCGGGCCGGGTTCGCCACCGTCCCGGTCGCGCTCGCGGTGATGGTGACGGCGCCGCTCTCCCCGGCGATCACCCAGCGGATCGGGGTGCGCACCACGGTCGCGATCGGCCTGGTGGTGCTGGCCACCGGCATGGTGCTGTTCGCCACCCTCGCCCCGCGGGCCGGGTACCGGCCGGTGCTGGCCGGCCTGCTGGTGCTCGGCTGCGGCATCGGCCTGGCCACCGCGCCGGTCAGCGACGCGCTGATGAGCTCGGCGCCCAAGGAGAAGGCCGGCCTGGCCTCGGCCTCCAACGACACCGTCCAGGAGCTGGGTTCGGCGCTCGGCGTGGCCCTCGCGGGCAGCGCGCTGGCCGCCGGGTACGCCGACGGGCTGCCCGCCGGACTGCCCGACTCGGCCCGCAGGTCACTGGCCGGGGCGCTCGAGTTCGCGGGCCTCCAGGGCCCGGCGGGCGGCGCGCTGGCCGAGCACGCCAGGTACGCCTTCGGCAGCGGCATGCGGCTGTCGATGCTGATCTGCGCGGGCGTCGCGCTGATCGGCGCGGTCTGCGCCTTCCTGATGCTGCCCTCCCGCGTCCCCCCGCAGGACGAGCCGGCCGAGACGCCGGCCGCGGTCGGCCCGGACCCGCTCGGCGTCGCCTGACGCGCCGTCGATTCCGTTCTCCCGCAGGGCCTTCCGGGCGTGTCCGGAAGGCCCTGCGGCGTTCCCCGGCCGTCCCCGGCGCGGTGCGGACGCGGGTGCAGGTGCGGGTGCGGGTGCGGACACGGGTGCAGGTGCAGGTGCGGACACGGGTGCAGGTGCAGGAAAGGAACGGGCCAGCCCGGCTCAAGGTGCCGATCGCACAGTAGCTGCGCACGGAGAGACGAAACCCATCACCGAGGAGTACCGAACATGAGCTGGGACGCCGAGAAGGCCCTCGTCGAGCGCTACGTCGAAGAGGTCCTCAACAAGGGCAACACCGCGATCGTCGACGAGCTGTTCGCCGTCGACTTCGAGGGCGAGGCCAAGGACGAGGTGCTGGAGCTGGAGACCAAGCCGGGCGGCCTGGCCGCCGTCTCCGCCGCCGTCTCCGAGCTGCGCACCATCGTGCCGGACCTGTCCTACGAGGTGGAGAACATCCACAAGGACGGCGACCTGGTGCGGCTCACCTACATCGCCAGCGGCACCCACGAGGGCCGGCTGATGGGCCAGGAGGCCACCGGCCGCCCGATCCGCATCAAGGGCGACGGCTGGGTCCGGATCGTCGACGGCCGGATCGTGGCCGGCGGCAGCGACTGGGACCCGAACGAGCTGGCCGCCCAGCTCGGCATCGAGCTCCCGGCCGAGGCCCCCGCCGCGGTCTGACCGCGCCGCCCGCACCACCCGTACCGCTGCGCACCACCCGTACCGCTGCGCACCACCCGTACCGCGGACCCCGGCCGGGTCCGGGCCGAGCGGCCCGGACCCGGCCCGTACCCCTCTCTCGTCCGAACCAGCCGGAGGCAGGAATGACCCCGCGCACCACGCCCCTCGCGGACTGGCTGGCCGGGTGCACGGCCGCCCTGCTGGGCCGGCCGGCCGCCTCGGTCGACCCGTCCGGGCCGATCGCCGAGCTCCGGCTCAGCTCCTGGCACGCGGTCTCGCTGGCCGGTGACCTGACCGAGTACCTGGGCCGCCCGGTGGAGCCCACCGTCTTCTGGGAGCACCCGACCCTGGCCGGGATCGCCGCCGCGCTGGAGGGCGGACCGGCCGCCGCGCCGTCCGCCCGGCCCGAGCCGTCCGCCGTGCCGGCCGGTCCGGGCGGCGACCCGGTCGCGGTGGTCGGCATCGGCCTGCGGGTGCCGGGCGCGTCCTCCCCCGAGCAGCTCTGGGAGCTGTTCGAGCGGGCCGGGACCACCGCGCGGCCGCTCGACCTGGCCGCCCGCACCGGCTCCGCGCAGGACGAGGGCCGGAGCGTCAACGGCTCCTTCCTGGACGACGTGTACGGCTTCGATCCGGCCTTCTTCGGCATCTCGCCGCGCGAGGCCGCCGCCATGGACCCGCAGCAGCGGCTGCTGCTGGAGACCGCCTGGGAGGCGCTGGAGGACGCCGGGACGGTCCCGGCCGAGCTGGCGGGCACCGCCACCGGCGTGTTCGTCGGCATCTCCGGCTTCGACCACGGCCGCCGCCGCTACGCCGACCCCGGGGCCGACCTGTACACCGGCACCGGCAGCGCGCTGAGCGTCGCCGCCAACCGGCTGTCCTACCTGCTGGACCTGCGCGGCCCCAGCCTGGCGGTGGACACCGCCTGCTCCTCCTCCCTGGTCGCCGTCCACCAGGCCGTCCGCAGCCTCCAGTTCGGCGAGAGCGACACCGCCCTGGTCGGCGGCGTCAACGTGATCCTCGACGACGCCGTCCACCGGGTCTTCGACCGGGCCGGGTTCCTCTCCCCGGACGGCCGCTGCAAGACCTTCGACGCCGCCGCCGACGGCTACGGCCGGGGCGAGGGCGCGGTGGTGCTGGTGCTCAAGCGGCTCAGCGCCGCCCGGGCGGCGGGCGACCGGGTGTACGGGCTGATCCGGGCCGCCGTGGTCAACCAGGACGGCCGCAGCAACGGCCTGACCGCCCCCAACGGCGCCGCCCAGGAGGAACTGCTGCGCCGGGCCTGCCGGCAGGCGGGCGTCACCCCGGCCGAGGTCGGCTACGTGGAGGCGCACGGCACCGGCACCCCGCTCGGCGACCCGATCGAGGCGCACGCGCTGGGCCGGGTGTTCGGCGCCGGGCGGGACGCCGCCGCGCCCTGCCTGGTCGGCTCGGCCAAGGCCAACGTCGGCCACCTGGAGTCGGCCGCGGGCGCGGTCGGTCTGGTGAAGGCGCTGCTGTGCGTGCAGCGCCGCCGGGTGCCGCCGGCCGCGTCCTTCGCCTCCCCCAACCCGCACGTCGACTTCGCGGCGCTGGGCCTGCGGGTGCCGCGCGAGACCACCGCGTGGCCGGACGCCCACCCGCTCGCGCTGGCCGGCGTCAGCTCCTTCGGCTTCGGCGGCACCAACGCGCACGTCCTGGTCGGCGAGGTACCGCGGGACGGGGAGAACCCGGCGGCTGATGCGGTCGACGCGGTCGAGGAGGACCGGGCCGACAGCGGCGAAACGGTTCTGCTGCCGCTGTCCGCCGCCGACCCGCAGGCGCTGGCCGCGCTGGCCGCCCACTGGGCCGAACTGCTGGAACGCCCCGCCGCCCCCGCCCTGCCGGTGCTCGCCGCCACCGCCGCCACCCGCCGCACCCACCACCGCCACCGGCTCGCCGTGGTCGCGGCCGACCGCGCCGGGGCCGCCGAACTGCTGCGCGCGGCCCGCCCGGCCGCACCGGCCGCCGACGGTCCGCCGCACCCGGTGTTCGTCTTCTCCGGCCAGGGCGGCCAGTGGCCCGGCATGGCCGCCGACGGCCTGCGCGGACTCCCCGCCGCCGCCCGGACCCTGGCCGAGTGCCACGAACGGCTGGAGGCACTGGCCGGCTGGTCCCTGCTGGACGCGCTGCGCGACGGGGCCGCCCTCACCGACCCCGGCGTGCTGCAACCCGCGCTGGTCGCCCTCCAGATCGCGCTCGCCGCCCAGTGGCGGGACTGGGGCGTCACCCCGGCCGCCTGCGTCGGCCACAGCCTCGGCGAGGTGTCGGCCGCCGCGGTGGCCGGAGCGCTCGACCTGGACGACGCGCTGTTCGTCGCGCTCTGCCGCGGCGAACTGATGCGCGAAGCCCCGGCCGGCGCCACCGCCTTCGTCGAACTCGACCCGGAGCGGGCCGCCGCCCGGGCCGCCGGACTCGGCGTCCCGGTGGACGTCGCGGCCTGGAACGCCCCCGGCTCCTGCGTGCTGGCCGGACCCGAGACCGACACCGCCCGGCTGCTCGAAACCCTCGCCGCGGAGGGCGTGTTCACCCGCCGGCTGCCCGGCCGGCTGGCCTTCCACAGCCGGCTGATGGAACCGCTGCGCGAACGCCTCGCCGACGCCCTGGACGGCCTCGCCCCGCGCCCCGGCCGCCTGCCGCTGTACTCGACGGTGACCGGCGGCCGGATCGAGCCCGCCGCCCTCACCCCCCGGTACTGGGCCGACAACCTGCGCCGGACCGTCCGCTTCGCCCCGGCCGCCGCCGCCCTGGCCGCCGACGGGCACCGCGCCTTCCTGGAGATCGGCCCGCACCCCGCGCTCACCGCCGCGCTGCGCGGCTGCCTGGAGCAGTGCGACGGCCGGTTCTCGGTGCACGCCTCGATGCGCCGCGACACCCCCGCCCGGGACGGGCTGCTGCGCGGCCTGGCCGAACTGTACGAGCAGGGCGCGTGGATCGACTGGGCGCGGGTCGCGGACCCGGACGCCGCCCGCCCGGCCCCGGCCGCCCCGGCCGCGCTGGCCGTCCTGCCGCGCTACCCGTGGCGGCGCGAGAGCGGCCTCGGCCCGGTGCCCGCCCCGGTGCCCGCCCCGGGCGACGGCGCCCCGCGCTCCGCCGAGCCGGGCGCCGAGCCGGGCGCGGGTCCGGCCGCCGAGTCCGTCGCCGAGCTGCCCGACGGGCGGCTGCGCGCCGCGCTCGCGGTGGCCACCGCGGAGGAGCAGGCCCGGCTGATCACCGAACGGCTGATCGAGGAGACCGCCCGGGTGCTGCGGATGCCCGCCTCCCGGATCGACCCCGCGCAGCCGATGAACTCCCTCGGCCTCGACTCGATCATGGCCATGGAACTGCGCCGCCGACTGGAGCGCGAACTCGACATGGAGGTCCCGGTCACCGGCTTCCTGAGCGGCGCCGGCTGCACCGACCTGGGCGCGGCGCTGGCCGCCGAGTTCACCCTCGGCGGGACCGACCAGCAGACCGCCGAACTGCTTCTCTCCGAACTGGACCGACTCTCGCCAGAGGAGGTGGACGTGCTGCTCGAACGCCTCGGCGCCGGGTCGGCACAGACGCCATGAGCGACTCGCCCACCCTGCCGGCCGCCGCCGCGCCCGGCACCGCCGCCGCCCCCGACCGCCGCGAGCTGCTGCGGCAGCTGCTCGCCGAGCGGGCCCGCGGCTCGGCGGCCACCAGTGCTGTCACCGCTGCCGCTGATGCTGCCGCTGACGCCGACGCCGCCGCACCGCAGCGCCAGGCGGTCTCCGACGGGCAGCGCGCACTGTGGTTCGTCCACCAGCTCACGCCCGGCTCGGACGCCTACCACCTCTCGCTGGCCGGACGCATCCGCCCGGTGTCCGGCGCCCCCGCGCTCGACACCGCCGCGCTGGCCACCGCCGTGCAGCAGCTGGTCGACCAGCACGCGGCGCTGCGCACCACCTTCGGCACCGCCGACGAGCGCGCCGACGAGCGCGGCGACGAGGACGGCGGGGAGGGCGCCGGGCCCTCGGCTGCCGGGGTGTACCAGCGCGTCCACCCGGCGATGGCCGCCGACTTCGCGGTGGTGCCCGCCCCGGGCCGCACCGAGGAGGAGCTGCACGCCCTGGTGGCCGCCGAGGCCGCCGCCCCGTTCGACCTGGAGCGCGGGCCGCTGCTGCGCACCCGGGTGTTCCGGCACCCCGACGGTGGCAGCGTGCTGCTGTTGACGGCCCACCACATCGTCACCGATCTGTGGTCGTTCGGCATCCTCCTGGACGACCTGGACCGGCTCTACCGGGCCGCCCGGGCCGGAAGACCCGCCGAACTGCCGCCGCTGCGGCACCAGTTCGCCGATTTCGTGGCCTGGCAGCGGGAGCTGCTGGCGGGCGAGCGCGGCCGGGCCCACGAGGCGTACTGGACCGGCCACCTGGTCGGCGGCGCGCCCGAGCTGGACCTGCCCGGCGACCGGCACCGCCCGGCCGTCCCCTCGCACCGCGGCGGCAGCCACCGCTTCCGGCTGGACGCCGAGCTGACCGGTCGGCTGGCCGCGCTGGCCCGCGAGCGGGGCACCACGCTGTACGCGCTCTCGCTCGCCCTGTACCAGACCCTGCTGCACCGCTACACCGGCAACGAGGAGCTGTGGATCGGCTCGGTCACCGCCGGGCGCGGCCGCTCCGCCTTCGAGGACCTGGTCGGCTACTTCGTCAACCCGGTGGTGGTGCGCGCCGAGACCGCGCCCGACACCCCGTTCCCGGCCCTGCTGGAGCGGGCCCGCGCCGAGTCGCTGGCCGCCATGGAGCACCAGGACTACCCGTTCCCGCGGCTGGTCGCGAAGCTGGCGCCGCGCCGGGACGCCTCGGTGCCGCCGCTGTTCACCGCCGCCATCGCCTACGAGTCCGCGTCCTGGACCGCCCGCCGGGGCATCTCGATGTTCGCGTCCGGGGTGGAGGACGCCCGGCTGGAGCTCGGCGGCCTGTCCCTGGAGCCCTACCCGGTCGGCCGGGAGAGCACCGAGTACGACCTGACGCTGTTCCTGGAGGAGGTCGACGGGGTCCTGCACGGCTCGCTGCGCTACGCCGCCGACCTGTTCGACCCGGAGACCGCCGCCCAACTGGCCGGCCACTACCGGGCGCTGGCCCGCGCCGTCGCCGAGGACCCGGACCGGACGCTCGGCGAGCTGCCGATGCTCGGCGCCGAGGAGCACCGCCGCCTGCTCGCCGAGTGGAACGCCACCGCGCTCGCCCACCCGGACACCCCGTCGGTGCCCGCCCTGGTCGACGCGCAGGCCGCCCGCACCCCGGACGCGCCCGCGGTGGCCGACGCCGCCGGCTCCCTCACGTACCGCCGACTGGTGGGCAGATCGCGCGAGTTGGCCGCCGTGCTGCGGGGGCGCGGCCTGGGCCGGGGCGCCCGGATCGGGCTGAGCTTCGAGGGCTCCACCGAGATGGTGGTGGCGCTGCTCGCCATCCTGCGGATCGGCGCCGCCTACGTCCCGCTCGACCCGGACTACCCGCCGGAGCGGCTGCGCCACATGCTCGGTGACGCCGAGGTGGCCGCCGTGCTCACCCAGCGCCGCCTGGTGGACCGGCTGCCGCTGGACGGCGTCCCGGCGCTCTGCGTGGACGAGCCCTGGCCCGCCGTCACCGACACCGCCGCCGTCACCGACACCGACACCGACACCGCCATCGGCCCGCGCGACCTGGCCTGCGTGATCTACACCTCCGGCTCCACCGGCCTGCCCAAGGGCGTCCTGGTCGAGCACCGCGGCCTGGTCAACCTGGCCCACGCCCAGCGGGCCGCCTTCGGCCTCGGCCCGGACGACCGGGTGCTGCAGTTCGCCTCGCTCAGCTTCGACGCCGCCACCTGGGAGTGCCTGATGGCGCTGGGCTGCGGCGCGCTGCTGCACACCGCGCCGCGCGCCGCGATGCGCCCGGGCGGCCCGCTCGTCGCGCTGCTGCGGCGCGAGCGGATCACCGCGATCACCCTGCCGCCGTCCGCGCTCTCGCTGATGGACCCGGCCGACGTGCCCGAGCTGCGCCTGCTGGTGTCGGCCGGCGAAGCCTGCCCGGCCGACCTGCCCGCCCGCTGGGTCGCGGCCGGCCGCCGCTTCGTCAACGCCTACGGCCCGACCGAGACCACCGTCTGCGCCACCCTGCAGGAGTGCGACGGCACCGGCACGCCCTCGATCGGCCGCCCGATCGGCAACGCCACCGCGTACGTGCTGGACGCGGGCGGCCGTCCGGTGCCGCCCGGCGTGGTCGGCCAGCTGTACGTCGGCGGCGCGGGCGTCACCCGCGGCTACCTCAACCGGCCGGAGCTGACCGCCGAGAAGTTCCTCCCCGACCCGTTCGCGCCGCACGACCCGGAGGCCCGGCTGTACGCCACCGGCGACCGGGTCCGCCGCCGCCGCGACGGGCGGCTGGACTACCTGGGCCGGATCGACCACCAGGTGAAGATCCGCGGCTTCCGGATCGAGCCCGGCGAGATCGAGACGGCGCTGCTGCGCCACCCCGCCGTCCGCGAGGCGCTCGCCCTGGGCCGTCCCGACAGCCGGGGCGAACTCCAGCTGGTCGCCTACGCGGTGGCCGTGGGCGGGGCCGGGGCGGACGGTGCCGGGGCGGACGGGGCCGGGGTGGACGGGGCCGGGGTGGACGCCGCCGAACTGCGCGCCCACCTGAGGGCCGCGCTGCCCGCGCACATGGTGCCCACCCACCTGATGGTGCTGGACGCCTTCCCGACGACCCCCAACGGCAAGGTCGACCGCCGTCGCCTGCCCGCCCCGCAGCAGGCCCCCCGCGCGGCCGGCCCGGCCCCGCGCACCCCGCTGGAGGAGGTGGTCGCCTCGATCTGGGCGCAGGTGCTGGACCTGCCGCGGGTCTCCGTCACCGAGGACTTCTTCGAACTCGGCGGCCACTCGCTGCTGGCCGCCCGGCTGGTGGCCCGGCTGCGCGAGGCGGCCGGTGTGGAACTGCCGCTGCGCGCCGTCTTCGAGGCGCCCACGGTCGAGGCGCAGGCCGCCCTGGTCGAGCGGCTCGGCGCGGGCGGCGCCCCGGGCGGGCCGCCGTCCGGCCCGGTGCCGGTCGGCCGCCCGGCTGGCGGGCTGCCGCTGTCCTACGCCCAGCAGCGGCTCTGGTTCCTGAACCAGGTCGCCCCCGGCGACGACGCCTACCACATGGCGGGCCGGTTGGAGCTGGCCGGACCGCTCGACCCGGCCGCGCTCGGCCGGGCCCTGGACGCCCTGGTGGAACGGCACGAGGTGCTGCGCACCGCGATCTCGATGGAGACCGGGGAGCCCCGGCAGTCCGTCCGCCCCGCGACGGGCGGGCTGCTGGCCGCCGTCGACCTGCGGGGGACCGACGGGGCGCGGGTCGAGCAGGTGGCCGCCGAACACGCCGCCCGCCCCTTCGACCTGGCGGCCGGCCCGATCCGGGCCACCCTGCTGCGCCGCGCGGACGACCGCTGGACGCTGCTGCTGGCCGTCCACCACATCGCCTGCGACGGCTGGTCGATGGGGGTGCTGCTGCGCGAGCTGGGCGCCCTCGCGGTCGGCAGTGAGGTGCCCGAACTACCGCTCCAGTACGCGGACTTCGCCGACTGGCAGCAGCGCACCCAGGCCGGTCCGGCGGGCGAGGCCCGGCTGGCCGCGCGGGCCGAGCGGCTGGCCGGCGCGCCGGTCCTGCTGGAGCTGCCCGCCGACGCGCCGCGCACCGCGGGCACCGAGCGGCGCGGCGCCAAGCTGCGGGCCACCGTCCCGGCCGAACTCGGCACCGCAGTCGAGAAGTTGGGCCACAGCACCGGGGCGACCCCGTTCATGGCGCTGCTCACCGCCTTCGCCGTGCTGCTCTCCCGCTGGTCCGGCCAGGACGACCTGCTGATCGGCACCCCGTCCGCCGGGCGGAGCAGGCGCGAACTGGAGGATCTGATCGGCCTGTTCGTCACCACCCAGGTGCTCCGCGCCGACCTGCGCGGCGGGCCGAGCTTCCGCGAGCTGCTGCTGCGGGTCCGCGAGGACGTGCTGGACGCCTTCTCGCACGAGGACGTCCCGTTCGAGCGGCTGGTGGACCGGCTGTGCCCGCAGCGCGACCTGGCCCGCACCCCGCTGTTCCAGGTGATGTTCAACATGCTGAGCATGCCCGAGCCGGAACTGCGGCTGCCGGGCGTGCGCGGCGAGTTGGTGGCCGCCGAGGAGGGCGGCTCCAAGTTCGACCTCACGCTGTACGCCCGGCCCGCCGCCGACGGCAGCGTCGCGCTCGAACTGGCCTACGACCGCGACCTGTTCACCGCCGAGCGGATGCGGGCGCTGCTGGACGGCTTCACCTCGGTGCTGGCCGCCGCCGTCGCCGCCCCCGACCTGCCGGTGGCCGCGCTGCCCGCCGGGCCCCGGAGCGGCCTGCCCGACCCGGACCGGCCGCTGCCGCAGCCGCCCGGCTCCACCGTCCCGCTGGTCGGCCGGTTCCTCGCGCAGGCCGCCCGCACCCCGGACGCGGTCGCGGTGAGCAGCCCCGACGGCGACCTCCGCTACGCCGAACTGGCCTCCTACGTCACCCGGTTGGCGGGGCGGATCGGCGCCGCCGGGCTCGGCCGGGGCGACGTGCTCGCCGTCCACGGCGCCCGCACCGCCGCCCTGCCCGGGACACTGCTCGCGGTGCACGCCGCCGGCGCCGCCTTCGCGCTGCTCGACCCGGCGCACCCGGCCGCCCGGCTCGCCGCCTGCCTGCGGACGGCCGCCCCGGCCGCCTGGATCGCGGTCGACGGCGCGCCCGAACCCGCCCCCGGCCTGTACGACGGCCTGCCCCGGCTGTCGCCCGGCCCGGCCGCCGCCACCGGCCCGCTGCCGCCGCCCGCCCCCGGCGACCTCGGCTACCTCGCCTTCACCTCCGGCAGCACCGGCGCCCCGAAGGCGGTGCGCGGCGCCCACCTGCCGCTGAGCCGCTTCACCGACTGGTACGCGGCCGCCTTCGGGGTCGGCCCGGGCGACCGGGTCGGCCTGACCTCCGGCCTGGGCCACGACCCGCTGCTGCGGGACTGCCTGGTGCCGCTGGCGCTCGGCGCGACGGTCTGCGTGCCGCCCCCCGGGGCGCTCGCCGACCCGGGGCCGTTCGCCGGCTGGCTGGCCGAGCAGCGGGTGACGGTGCTGCACCTGACCCCGCCCACCGCCCGCTTCCTGGCCAGTGCCCCGGACGTCGAACTGCCCGCGCTGCGCCGGGTGTTCTTCAGCGGCGACGTGCTGACCGGCCACGAGGCGGCGCTGCTGCGCCGACTCGCCCCGCACGCCGAGCAGACCGCCTTCTACGGCGCGACCGAGACCCCGCAGGCGGCCGCCTGGCACCCCGTCCCGGCCGACTGCCCGCCGGGGGCGCCGGTGCCGCTGGGCCGGGGCGCGGCCGGCCACGAGCTGCTGGTGCTGGTCGGCGACCGCCCGGCCGGGGTCGGCGAGCTGGGCGAGGTCTGCGTCCGCGGCCACCGGCTGGCCGACGGCTACGCGGGCGACCCGCGGGCCACCGCCGCGGTCTTCCGGCCCGGCGCGCACGGCACGGTGCTGTACCGCACCGGCGACCTGGGCCGCCACCGGCCGGACGGCGCGGTGGAGTTCGCCGGCCGGGCCGACCGGCAGCTGAAGATCCGCGGGCACCGGGTGGAGCCCGCCGAGGTGGAGCGCGCGCTGCGGGCCTGCCCCGGCGTGGTGGACGCGGCGGTGGTCGCGGCCACCGACCGCACCGGCGAACGCGTCCTGGTCGGCTACCCGGTGGGCGGCGGCGACGCCGCCGCGCTGCGGGCCGCGCTGGGCGAGCTGCTGCCCGCCGCGCTGGTGCCCTCGCTGCTGGTCCCGGTGCCGGAACTGCCCCGCACCCCCAACGGCAAGCTGGACACCGCCCGGCTGCCCGCCCCCGACCAGGGCCCGGCCCCGGGCGGCCGGGCGGCGGCGGAGGGCGCGGAGGCGGCGGTCGCCGAGGTCTGGGCCGAGCTGCTCGGCCTGGCGAGCGTCCCCGCCGACGTCAACTTCTTCGAGCTGGGCGGCCACTCGCTGCTCGCGGTGCGGTTGCAGGACCGGCTCCGCACCCGGCTCGGGGCGCGGCTGGAGCTGGTCGACATCTTCCGCCGCCCGACCGTGGCCGGGCTGGCCGCCCTGCTCGACCAGGCCGCCGGCCGCCCCCGCCCCCGGCCCCGCCCGCCCCCGCCCGCCGGGGCGCGGACTCCCGCAAGCAGCTGCGCGAGCAGCGCCGACTGCGCCTGAAGGAGGTGCACGACCGTGACTGACCCGATCGACGACGCCGGGACGGACGACCTGATCGCCGTGGTGGGCCTGGCCTGCCGGGTGCCCGGCGCCCGCGACCCCGAGGAGCTCTGGGCCAACCTGCTGGCCGGCGTGGAGTCGGTGGACTTCCACCCCCGCACCGAGCAGGACCCGCCGCACTACGTCCCGGCGTCGCCGAGCGCCGAGGGCGCCGCCGAGTTCGACGCCGAGTTCTTCGGGATGTCCCCGCGCGAGGCGGAGCTGACCGACCCGCAGCAGCGCCGCTTCCTGGAGTGCTCCTGGGAGGCGCTGGAGTCGGCCGGCCACGACCCGGCCGCGTTCGACGGCCGGATCGGGGTGTGGGGCGGCAGCAGCGTCGGCAGCTACCTGCTGCTCAACCTGATGCCGCACCACACCGGGGCCTCGCTGCTCGGCGACTACCCGGCGATGCTGCTGCACGGCAACGAGAAGGACCACCTGACCACCCGGGTCGCGTACAAGCTGGGCCTGACCGGCCCGGCGGTGACCGTGCAGAGCGCCTGCTCCAGCTCGCTGGTCGCGGTCGCCCAGGCCTGCCAGTCGCTGCTGGACTACGGCTGCGACCTGGCGCTGGCCGGCGGCACCTCGCTGAAACTGCCGCTGGACGCGGGCTACCTGTACGAGCCGGGCTCGATCTTCTCCCCGGACGGCCACTGCCGGGCCTTCGACGCGGACGCCGCCGGGACGCTGTTCGGCACCGGCACCGCCGTGGTGGCGCTGCGCCGGCTGCGCGACGCGCTGGCGGACGGCGACCCGGTCCGGGCGGTGATCCGCGGCGCCGCGGTCAACAACGACGGCTCCGGCAAGGCCGGTTACACCGCCCCGGGGGTGGACGGCCAGGCCGCGGTGATCGCCGAGGCGTACGAGCTGGCCGGGGTCTCCCCGCTGAGCATCGGCTACGTGGAGGCGCACGGCACCGGCACCCCGATCGGCGACCCGATCGAGGTCGCCGCGCTCACCGAGGTGTACGCGGCGGAGGGCGCCGGGCCGGGCTCCTGCCTGCTCGGCTCGGTGAAGACCAACCTCGGCCACCTGAACGCGGCGGCCGGCGCGGTCGGCCTGATCAAGGCGGTGCTGGCGGTGGAGCGCGGCACGGTGCCGCCGAGCCTGCACTTCCGCCGCTTCAACCCGGCGATCGACGCCGACACGGTGCCGTTCCGGGTGCCGGTGGAGGTCGAGCCGTGGCCGAAGGACGGCCCGCGCCGGGCCGCGGTCTCCTCCTTCGGCATCGGCGGCACCAACGCCCACCTGGTGGTCGAGCAGGCCCCGGCCCGCCCCGCCGCCGGCGCCCCCCGGGCGTACCAGGTGCTGCCGCTGTCCGCCCGCACCCCGCAGGCGCTGGAACGCGCCGTGCGGAGGCTGACCGGCACCCTGGCCGACGGCCCGGCCGACCTGCCCGGCCTGGCGCACACCCTGCGCACCGGCCGGCGGGCCTTCGCGCACCGCACCGCGCTGGTCGCCGGGCCGGACGGGGCCGTCCGCGCGCTGCCCGATCCGTCCGACCCGGCGGGCCCGGCCGGCCGGGCCCGGGTGGCGCTGCTGCTGCCCGGCCAGGGCGCCCAGTACTCCGGCATGGCGGCCGAGGTCCACCGCACCGAGCCGGTGTTCCGGGCCCACTTCGACGAGTGCGCCGAGCTGCTGCGCGGCCACCTCGGCCGGGACCTGCGGGAGCTGATCGACACCGAGCCGCCCGCCCCCGGCGTGCCGGACCCGCTGACCGGGACGGCGCTGGCCCAACCCGCGCTGTTCGCGGTGGAGTACGCGCTGGCCCGGTACTGGGAGTCGCTCGGCGTCCGCCCGGCCGCGCTGGTCGGCCACAGCGTCGGCGAGTGGACCGCGGCCTGCCTGGCCGGGGTGTTCGACCTGCCGGACGCGCTGGCGCTGGTCGCCGTCCGGGGCCGGCTGATGCAGGCCCTGCCGCCCGGCGGGATGCTCGCGGTGGAGCTCACCGAGCCGGCCGCCGCCGAGTTCCTCGCCGACCACCCGGAGCTGTCGCTGGCCGCGGTCAACGCGCCGGGGCGCTGCGTGCTGGCCGGCCCGCCGGACGCGGTGGCGGCGGCGGTCCGGGCGCTGGCCCTGGCCGGGGTCCCGGCCCGGCGGCTGCACACCTCGCACGCCTTCCACTCCGCGGTGCTCGACCCGGTGCTGGCACCGTTCGCCGAGCAGGTCGCGGCCCGCCGCCGGAACCGCCCGACCCTGCCCTTCACCTCCTCGCTGACCGGCACCTGGATCACCCCGGAGCAGGCGGTCAGCCCGCGCTACTGGGCCGACCAGGCGCGCGGCTGCGTCCGGTTCGCCGACGCGGTCCGCACCGCGGCCGCCGCCGCCGACGTGCTGCTGGAGACCGGGCCGGGCCGCACCCTGGGCCGGCTGGCCACCGAGTGCGCGCCCGCGGCCGGACCGCGGCCGGCCGTCCTCGCCTCGCTGCGCCACCCCCGGCAGGGCGCGGGCGACGCCGAGTCGCTGGCCCGCGCGGCCGGCGCGCTCTGGGCGCACGGCGCGGACCTGGACTGGCGGGCGTACGACGCGGACCGCGGCCACCGGCGCGGCCCCGCCCCGACCTACCCCTTCGAGCCCGCCCGGCACTGGGTCGACCCGCCCGCCACCGTCCCGGCCCCGGCCGCTGTTCCGGCACCGGCCGTCCCGACACCGGTGGCCGCCCCCGCACCGGAGGCCGCCCCCGCACCGGCCGCCGCCCCCGCCCCGGAGGCCGAGCGGCCGGCCGGGGTGCAGGACCGGGTGATCGCGCTCTGGGGCGAGCTGCTGGGCGTCTCCGGCCTCGGCCCGGACGACGACTTCTTCGAGCACAACGGCGACTCCGTGCTCGCCACCCGGCTGGTCTCCCGGGCCCGGCACCTGTTCGGCGTCGAACTGCCGCTGGACGACCTGCTGGACGAGCCCACCGTCGGCGGCATGACCCGCCTGGTCGAGGACGCGCTCGCCCGCGCCGCCTGACCGCCCCCTTCTTCCACCGACTACCGCCACCTCTCGGAGGAGCAGTGACCACCGAAGTCCTCGGGGACCCGAGCACGATCCCCGGCCTCGCCCGGCTGACCCGGCTCGACCGGCCCGAGCGCGTCCCGCTGTCCTGCGCGCAGGAGCGGCTCTGGTTCCTGGAGCAGCTGGTCCCCGGGACGGCGATCCAGAACGTGCCGCTCGCGGTGCGCCTGACCGGCCGGCTGGACGAGCCCGCGCTGGCCCGCACGATCGGCGAGATCGTCCGCCGGCACGAGGTGCTGCGCACCACCTTCGAGGTGGTCGACGACCGCCCGGTGCAGCGCGTCCTGCCGACCGCGGACGTCCCGCTGCGCCCGGTGGACCTGCGCGCCGTCCCGGCCGGGGAGCGCGAGGAGCGGCTGGCCGCGGAGGCGGCCGCGGAGGCGGCCGTCCCGTTCGCGCTGGAGCGGCCGCCGCTGCTGCGCACCGCGCTGATCCGGCTGACCGACGAGGACCACGTCTTCCTGCTGACGATGCACCACATCATCGCCGACGGCTGGTCGGTGGGCGTGCTGTTCCGCGAGGTCACCGAGCTGTACTCGGCGTTCGCCGCGGGCGACTCCAGCCCGCTGCCCGAACTGTCCGTCCAGTACGCCGACTTCGCGCTCTGGCAGCACGAGCACCTGGCCTCCGGGGCGGCCGACGCCGACCTGGAGTACTGGCGGGCCCGGCTCGGCGGGCGGCTGCCGGTGCTGGAGCTGCCGACCGACCGGCCGCGCCCGGCCGACCCGGTGTTCGACGGCGGCCGGGAGAGCGCGGTCCTCCCCGCCGAACTGGCCGAGGGCGTGCGCGCGCTCAGTCGGCGCAGCGGGGCGACCCCGTTCATGACGCTGATCGGCGCCTGGGCGGCGCTGCTCCAGCGGATGAGCGGCCAGGACGACCTGGTGGTCGGCGTGCCGATCGCCGGCCGCGACCGGCTGGAGACCGAGGAACTGATCGGCTTCTTCGTCAACACCCTGGCGCTGCGCTTCGACCTGTCCCGCACCGACACGGGCCGCGCGCCGACCTTCCGCGAACTGCTGCGCCGGGTCCGCAGGACCGCGATGGGCGGCTACGCGCACCAGACGCTGCCGTTCGAGCGGCTGGTGGAGGACCTGCGGCCGGAGCGCACGCTGACCCACGCCCCGCTGTTCCAGGTGATGTTCGTGCTGCAGAACGCGCCGCTGGAGCCGCTGAAGCTGCCCGGCCTGACCGTCGCCCCGCTGGAGGTGCACAACGGCACCGCCAAGTTCGACCTGCTGCTGGCCGTCGCCGAACGCCCGGAGGGCCTGACCGCGACCCTGGAGTACGACGCCGCGCTGTACGACGCCGCCTCCGCGGCCCGCGTCCTGGACCAGTACCTGACCCTGCTGTCGGCCGCCGTCGCCGACCCGGACCGGCCGCTGGACGAACTGCCGGTGGTCTCCGAACGGGAGGCCGCCCGGCTGCTGGCGGTCGGCGCCAAGCGGGCCGACTTCCCGTCCGCGGACGTCCTGCACGGCCGCTTCGCCCGCCGGGCGGCCGACCGCCCGGACGCCCCGGCGGCCACCCTGGACGGCCGGAGCCTGAGCTACCGCGAGCTGGACCGGCGCGCCGACGCGATCGCCGAGCGGCTGATCGCCGCGGGCACCACCCCCGGCACCCTGGTCGGCCTGTTCCTGGAGCGCTCCCTCGACACCGTCGCCGCCGTGCTCGGCGTGCTGAAGGCCGGCGCCGCGTACGTGCCGCTGGACGCCGCCCACCCCGCGTCCCGGCTCGACCTGATCCTCTCCGACGCCCGCCCGCCGGTGCTGCTCACCCAGCGCCGGATGCGCGACCGGCTCCCGGCCCACCCGGGCACCGTGCTGGAGGTCGAGGAGATCCCGCCGGCCCCCGCCGCCCCGGTCGTCCCGGCCCGCCCGGCGACCGCCGAGGACCCGGCGTACGTCATCTACACCTCCGGCTCCACCGGCCGCCCCAAGGGCGTGCGGGTCAGCCACCGCAACGTGGTGCGGCTGTTCGACTCCACCGAGGAGATGTACGGCTTCACCGAGCGGGACGTGTGGACGCTGTTCCACTCCTACGCCTTCGACTTCTCGGTCTGGGAGCTGTGGGGCGCGCTGCTGCACGGCGGCCGGGTGGTCGTGGTGCCCGCCGACGTGGCCCGGGCTCCGGAGGCGTTCCACGCGCTGGTCGCCGCCGAGCGGGTCACCGTGCTCAACCAGACCCCGTCCGCCTTCGTGCACTTCGCCGCGGCCGACGCCGCCGCCGACCGCGAACTGGCCCTGCGGCTGGTGGTGTTCGGCGGCGAGGCGCTGGAGCCCGGGACGCTGCGCGGCTGGTTCGAGCGGCACGGCGACACCAGCCCCCGGCTGGTCAACATGTACGGCATCACCGAGACCACGGTGCACGTCACGGCCCGCCCGATGCGCCGGGAGGACTGCGAGCTGGCCCGCCGCAGCCCGATCGGCCGCCCGCTGCCGGACCTCGAACTGCTGGTGCTGGACGAGAAGTTGCGCCCGGCGCCGGTCGGCGTCCGCGGCGAGCTGTTCGTCGGCGGCGCGGGCCTGGCCGACGGCTACCTGAACGCCCCCGAGCTGACCGCCGCCCGCTTCGTCCCGCACCCCTTCGACCCCGCGCCCGGCGCCCGGCTCTACCGCACCGGCGACCTGGCCCGGATCACCGCCGAGGGCGGCATCGAGTACCTGGGCCGGATCGACCACCAGGTGAAGATCCGCGGCTTCCGGATCGAGACCGGCGAGATCGAGTCCCACCTGCTGGAGCACCCGGCGGTCAGCGCGGCCGTGGTGGTGCCGCAGCCCGACGGCGACGGCGAACGGCGGCTGGTCGGCTACGTGGTGGCCGACCCCGGGCCGGACGCCGGCCCCGACGACGAGGAGGAGCTCCGCGACGGCCAGGCCGCCGAGTGGGAGATGATCTTCGACGGGATGTACGGGCACGGCGGGGGAGAGCACGCCGCGGACTTCGACATCTCCGGCTGGAACAGCAGCTACACCAACGAGCCGATCCCCGCCGCCGAGATGCGCGAGTGGGTCGAGGCCACGGTCGACCGGATACGCGCCCTGCGGCCCCGCCGGGTGCTGGAGATCGGCTGCGGCACCGGCCTGCTGCTCTCCCGGCTGGCCGCCGACACCGAGGAGTACCTGGGCACCGACTTCTCCGCCGAGGTGCTCTCCCGGCTCGCCCCCAAGGTCCGCTGGCCGCAGGCCGCCCTCCAGCGCCGCGCCGCCCACGACCTGGCCGGCCTGCCCGCCGACCACTACGACACCGTGGTGATCAACTCGGTCGCGCAGTACTTCCCCAGCGGCCGGTACCTGCTGGACGTGCTGGAGGGCGCCGTCGCGCTGGCCCGCAAGCCCGGCCGGATCTTCCTCGGCGACGTCCGCGACCTGGCCACCCTGGAGGAGTTCGCGCTCTCGGTCGAACTCTCCCGGGCCGACGACCGGATGCCGCTCGGCCGGCTGCGCCAGCAGATCGCCCGCCGGCTCGCCGACGAGGACGAACTGGTCCTCGACCCGGCCTTCTTCCACGCCCTGCGGCTGCGCCTGCCGCAGATCAGCGGCATCGAGGTCCAGCTCAAGCGCGGCACCGCCGACAACGAGATGACCCGCTACCGCTACGACGTGGTGCTGCACCTCGGCGGCAGCCGCCCCGCCCCCCGCCCGGCCGGACCCCGGGTCGACTGGCGGCAGGAGGGCCTGGACGCCGCCGCGCTGGCCCGCCTGCTGGCCCGCAACCCGCGGGGCGCGGTGGTCACCGGCATCCCCAACGCCCGGGTCACCGGCGAGCGCACCGCGCTGCGGCTGCTGCACGACGCCGAACCCGGCTCCACCGTCGCCGACCTGCGCTCCGCGCTGCGCCGGGCCGGCGCCCCGGCGGGCCTCGACCCGGAGACCGTCCACCGCCTCGGCGAGCAGGCCGGCTTCACCGTCCGGGCCGGACGGCTCGGCCCCGAGGGCGGCAGCGACTACGACGCGGTCTTCCTCCCCGACACCGACACCGGCACCGGCACCGGCGCCGGCGTCGGCGCCGACACCGGGTGGGACGACCCCGTGCCGGAGGCCGCCGCCCCGGCGCTGCCCGCCGGCGTCCCCGTCGACCCGCTGGCCCACGCCACCGAGCCGCTCACCGCCCGCCGCCGCGGCCGGATCGCGCCCCGGCTGCGCGCCTTCCTCGCCGCCCGCGTCCCCGACCACATGCTGCCCGCCGCGTTCGTCGTGCTGGACCACCTGCCGCTCACCCCGAACGGCAAGGTCGACCGCGAGGCGCTGCCCGCCGTCGACCTGGTCCGCCCGGTGCTGCGCACCGAGTACACCGCCCCCGCCACCCCCACCGAGGAGCGGGTCGCCCGGGCCTGGGCCGCCGTCCTCGGCCTGCTCCGGGTCGGCGCCGACGACAACTTCTTCGAGCTCGGCGGCCACTCGCTGCTCGCCACCAAGCTGGTCTTCCGGCTGCGCACCGAGTTCGGCGTCGACCTGCCGCTGCGGGCGCTGTTCGAGCACCCGACGGTGGCCGGCACCGCCGCCGCCGTCGAGCGCTGCCTGAGCGGCGCGCAGGCCCTCCCGGGCACCGACGTCGACCCGGCCGACCTGCTGCTGGCCGCCGACGTCACCGCCGCGGGCTACCGGGCGCACACCGGCCCGCTCGGCCGGGTGCTGCTCACCGGCGCCACCGGCTTCCTCGGCGCGTACCTGCTCGCCGAACTGGTCCGCTCCACCCCCGCCACCGTGGAGTGCCTGGTCCGGGCCGGCTCCGACCGGGAGGCCGGGCAGCGGCTGCGCACCGCCCTGGAGCGGTACGGCCTATGGACCCCGCAGCTCGCCGCCCGCACCGTCGCCCTGGCCGGCGACCTGGCCCGGCCCCGCCTCGGCCTCGACGAGGAGCGCTTCGCCCGGCTCGCCGCTCGCACCGACGCGGTCTTCCACAGCGGCGCGGCCGTCAACCTCACCTACCCGTACGAGGAGTTGAGGCCCGCCAACGTGACCGGCACCGAGGAGGTCCTGCGGCTCGCCGCCCGCTCCGGCCGGGCCGCCGTCCACCACGTCTCCACCATCGGGTCTTCGCCGGGAACGGCCCCGACGGCCGGGTCGGCGAGCACACCCCGACCGGCCCGTCGGCCGAACTGCGGCAGGGCTACACCCGCTCCAAGTGGGTCGCCGAACAGCTGGTGCTGGAGGCCGCCCGGCGCGGCCTCGCCACCGCCCTCTACCGCCCCAGCCGGATCAGCGGCGCCACCACGACCGGCGCCTGCCAGTCCGACGACTTCCTGTGGCGGATCGTCAAGGGCTGCGTCCAGGCCGGGGCCGCGCCGCAGGGCGCCGACATCCCGCTCGACCTCGTCCCGGTCGACCACGTCGCCGCCGCGGTGGTCGCGCTCTCCCGGCCGGACGCGCCCGGCCCGGCCGCCGAGCCGCACCACCTGACCAGCCCGCACCACCTGACCAGCCCGCACCCGCTGCGCCTGGGCGACGTGTTCGACCACCTGCGCGGGGCCGGCTACCCGCTGCGCCCGCTGCCCTTCGACGCCTGGGCCGCCGCGATCGCCGAGGACCCGGCCAACGCCGCCTACCCGCTGCTCGGCGTGGTCGGCGCGGACACCCTCGGCGACACCTCCGCCGTCCGCTTCGACTCCGCCCGCACCACCGAGCGGCTCGCCGAGCGGGGCGTGCACTGCCCGCCGGTCGCCGGCGCCCTGCTCGACACCCAGCTCGCCTGGTTCGTCCGCACCGGCTACCTGCCGGCCGCCCCCGCCACTCCTGACGCCCCCGCTGCCCCCGCTGTCGCTGCCCCCGCTGTCGCCACCCCCGCTGTCGCTGACGCCCTGACTGGAGACGCCCGATGACCACCACCGCCGCCCCGCAGCCGACCACCGCCCCGAAGCCGTCCGTCGCCGTCCCCGGCGAGTCCTCCTACACCGCCGACGTCCACCCCGACCTGGACTTCGAACTCGACCGGCTGCGCAACCAGGCCCTGCTCGTCTGGCCCAAGGAGGTCCGGCTGCTCCAGTACCTGGGCCTGCGCCCCGACACCGACCTGCTGGAGGTCGGCAGCGGCCCCGGCTTCGTCACCGGCCAGTTGCTCCGGGAGGTCCCGCAGGGCACCGTCACCGCCCTCGAACTCGACGCCGACCTGCTGGAACGCTCCAGGCACAACCTGCGCGGCGCCGACACCTCCCGGCTCACCCTGGTGCCCGGCTCGATCCTGGACAGCGGCCTGCCCGCCGACTCGGCCGACCTGGCGCTGGTCCGGATGGTGCTCCAGCACCTGCCGCAGCCGGAGGCCGCCCTGGCCGAACTGCACCGGCTGGTCCGCCCCGGCGGCCGGGTCGTCGTCACCGACGTCGACGACCACGTCTGGGGCGTCCTCGACCCGGCGCTGCCCAAGCTCCAGCCGATCCTGGACCGCCGCAACGAGCTCCAGGCGGTGCGCGGCGGCAACCGGCTGATCGGCCGCCGCCTGGGCCGGCTGCTGAAGGCCGCCGGCTTCACCGACATCACCGTCGACGCCATCGCGGTCTCCAGCGACGAACTCGGCCTGGACGCCCTGCTCCCGCAGATCGACATCGCCCCGCGGCTGGCCCTGCTGCTCCAGGAGGGCATCGTCACCGAGCAGGAGATGGCCGAACTGCTGGCCGAGCGCGAGGAGTTCCTGGCCCACCCGGACCCGGCCGTCCTGCTCACCATGTTCGTGGTCTCCGGCCGCAAGCAGGGCTGACCCCCCCGCCCCGGCAGCCCCAGCCCTCAGCCCCGATCGGAGTGAACCGATGACCACCGCGACCCGCCCCGGGCCGGACGTCCTGGGCGACACCCGGACCGCCCCCACCACCCTGTCCACCATGCTGCGCCGGCTCGCCGAGCACCGGCCGGAGGACACCGCGCACGTCTTCCTCCAGCACGGCGAACGGCCCGACGCTCCGCTGACCCACCGCCGGTACGACCGGGCCGCCCGCCGGGTGGCCGCCGCCGTCCGGCGCACCGGGGAGACGGCCGCGGTGCTGCTCTTCCCGGCCGGACCGGACTTCCCCACCGCCTTCCTCGGCTGCACCTACACCGCGGTGGCCGGCGCCCCCGTCCAGGTGCCGACCCGGCCGCGCGGCGTCGAACGGGTCCGCCGGATCGCCGACGACGCCGGGACGTCCCTGGTGCTGACCACCGCCGCCACCCGGGACGAGGTGCTCGCCCGCTTCGGCGCGCTCCCCGAACTCGACGGCCTGCACTGGCTGGCCGTCGACGAACTCGCCGAGGACCTCGGCGCGGACTGGGAGTACACCGACCCGGGCCTGGAGACCACCGCCCTGCTCCAGTACACCTCCGGCTCCACCGGCCACCCCAAGGGCGTCGCGGTCAGCCACCGCAACTTCTGGCACCAGGCGGTCGAACTCGACCGGACCTGGCCGGTCGGCCCCGACGGGCGGATCGTCTCCTGGCTGCCCAGCTTCCACGACATGGGCCTGCTGTTCGGCGTGGTGCTGCCGCTGTGGTCCGGGGCACCCGTCTACCAGATGGCCCCCGAAGCCTTCATCCGCCGCCCCGGCCGCTGGCTGGAGGCGCTCAGCACCTACCGCGGCACCCACGCCGCCGCCCCCAACTTCGCCTACGAGCTGTGCCGTCCGCTGGCCGGCACCCCCGCCGCCGACGGCCTCGACCTGTCCGCCTGGCGGGCGGCCGTGTGCGGCGCCGAACCGGTGCGCTGGGCCACCGCCCGCGGCTTCCAGCAGGACTTCGCCCGCTACGGCCTCGCCCCGGAGGCCATCAGCCCCGGCTACGGCCTGGCCGAGAACACGCTCAAGGTCTCCGGCAGCCCGGCCGGCCGCGCCCCCCGCGTCACCTGGCTGAGCGCCGGGGCGCTGCGCCGCGGGCACGCCGAACCGGTCACCGAGCAGACCCCCGGCGCGGTGCCGGTGGTCGGCTGCGGCCCCGTCGCCGAGGACTCCGAGGTGCGGATCGTCGACCCCGTCGGTCGCGTCCCGCTGCCCGAGGGCGGCATCGGCGAGATCTGGGTGCGGGGCCCCTCGGTCGCCAAGGGCTACCACCGCAAGCCCGCCCTCAACCGGGAGGTCTTCCAGGCCCGGCTGGCCGGCGCCCCCGAGGCCGGCCCCTTCCTGCGCACCGGCGACCTCGGCTTCCTGCTGGACGGCGAACTCCACCCGACCGGCCGGGTCAAGGACCTGATCGTCATCGGCGGCGGCAACCACTACCCCCAGGACATCGAGCAGACCGTCGAACACACCCACCCCGGCCTGCACACCAACGCCGCCGCCGCCTTCGCCGTCGACCACCCCGCGGGCGAACAGCTCGTCGTCGTGGTCGAGGCCGACGGCCGGGTCCTGCGCGACACCACCGCCGTCGACCTGGCCGACGCGATCCGCACCGCGATCGGCCTGGAACACCAGCTGACGGCCGCCGAGGTCGTCCCGATCCGCCGCGGCAGCCTCCCGCGCACCACCAGCGGCAAGGTCCAGCGCGCCGCCTGCCGCCAGGCGTACCTGGACGGCACCCTCACCCGCCTCGCCTGACCGCCCCCTCCTCCTTCCCCCCTCCTCCTTCCCTCTCGAATCCTTCCCCTCGAACCGACCGGAGCCCCCGCCCTCTCGTTCGCGAACCGGACGATCGCGCAGATCGAGCTGCTCACGGGGACCGAGCAGGACCGCCACTGACGCCCGCTCACCCCGCTCACCCCGCCCGCCCGGCACCCCCGTCCCCGTCCCCGAACCGGGAGTGCCGGGCTACGGCGTCAGCACGATCCGGCCGAAGACCTCGCCCGCGTCCATCTTCCGGTGCGCCGCCACGGCTTCGCCCAGCGGCAGCAGCTCGTGCACCACCGCCTCGATCTCGCCGCGGACGGCCGCGGCGAACAACTCGCCTCGCACGGAGCTCAGTTCGGCCGCAGGGACGGTGGCCGCGCTGAAGGCGGCGAAGGACAGCGACTTCCGGAACGCCGCCATGATCCTCGTGCCGAAGTCCGCGGGCGGCTGACCCGCGACGGCCCCCAGGGCCACCAGGCGGCCGTTCGGGTCGAGCCGGTCGAGGAAGGACGGCAGGTCCGCCCCGGCCACCACGTCGAGGATGACGTCGTAGCCCGCGGGAGCCGTCCGCCCGCCGTCGCCGGTGCGGTCCAGCACGTGGGTCGCGCCGAGGCGGCGCAGCCGCGCGCCGCGTTCGGCGGACGAGGTGGTGACCGCCACGGCGGCGGCACCGGCGCGGGCGGCGAGTTGCACGGCCATGATCCCGATGCCGCCGGCCGCGCCGCGGACCAGGACCGTCTCGCCGGGGACGAAACGGGCGTGGCGGAGCCCGAAGTGGGCCACCGCGCCGGAGCCGCCGAGTGTCACCGCCGCCGCGGCGGACAGGCCGTCGGGCAGCGGGACGACCTGCTCGACCGGCACCACGGCCTGTTCGGCGTACCCGCCGCCGGTGCCGGTGGGGCCCCACACCCGCCGGCCGATCCACGCCGCGTCGACGCCGTCGCCGACCGCGGTCACGGTGCCCGCCACCTCGCCGCCCGGGACGTGGCCCGCCCGGAAGCCGTACGCGGCCAGCGCCCCGCTCCGGACGACGGTGTCGACGCCGCCGACGCCCACCGCCTCGGTGGCCACCAGGACCTGCCCGGCCGCCGGCGCGGGCACCGGCAGGTCCACGACGGCCAGGCCGTCCGGGCCGCCGAAACTCCGGATCGAGATCGCTTTCACCATGGCCTCCAGGTCTCCGGGTCGGTCGAGCGTGCGAGCCGCTCGCCACGTCCCGGACGGTAACGGACGCCCCCGTCCGGCTGGCTAAAGTGAGAGCGGTGACCGACCGTCTGCCTCAGGTCCGGCGCTCCGACGCGCTGGACAACCGCGCCCGCATCCTCGACGCCGCCCGCACGCTGTTCTCCACCGACGGCCTGGACGTGCCGATGCGGGAGGTCGCCCGCCGCGCCTCGGTGGGACCCGCCACCCTGTACCGGCACTTCCCGACCAAGCGGACGCTGCTCGCCGAGACCTTCGCCGACCAACTGCACGCCTGCCGCGCCATCGTCGACGAGGGGTGCGCCGACCCCGACCCGTGGCGCGGCCTGTGCCGGGTGATCGAGCGGATCTGCGAACTGCACGCCCGCGACCGGGGTTTCACCGAAGCCTTCCTCTCCGGCTACCCGGAGGTGGCGGACGCCGCCGCGGGCCGCGCCCACACGGTGAAGGCGGTCGCCGGACTGGCCCGGCGGGCGAAGCAGGCCGGACGCCTGCGCCCCGACTTCGTCCTGGACGACCTGATCCTCGTCCTCATGGCCAACAAGGGCATCCACGCGGCCTCGACCACCGCCCGGGTCAGAGCCTCCCGCCGCTTCGCCGCGCTGGCCGTCCAGGCCCTCGAAGCCTGCCCGCGCCACGCCCCCCTGCCACCGCCGGCCCGACTGGCGCCCGCACCGCCCCCCGACCCGTCGCCCTAGCGGGAGCACGCCCCCGCCAAGCACGAAACCCCGGGTCACACCCCCACGACGGCGGGAGCCCGGGTAGTTCACTCCGCCGCTCCACGCCGATCCGCTACGCTGTTCACGTCAGTGGCCAGGCCAGGCCGGATGTCCGCCCGGGAAACCGTCGCGCACACCCGCAGACCCCCACCGACCAACGCGCCCGCACCCCGAGGCCGAAGTTCCGCCCGCCGGACCTTCGCCGAGGACCCTCCGCGGGCCCCCGCCTCAGTAGCTCAGGGGATAGAGCACGGCTCTCCTAAAGCCGGTGTCGCAGGTTCGAATCCTGCCTGGGGCACGAGCGTGACCGCAGGCCCTCCGCCCACCCGGGTCGGGGGGCCTGCGGCGTTCTCCGCGGCCGGTTGCCGGGCTCGGTGTCCGGGCGGGGCCGTCACGGTTCGGTGGGTGGGGTGAACAGGGCGCGGATGGTGGTGGTGGCCAGGTCGCGGAGCCAGGTATGGGCGCGGTCGTCGTCGTGGCGCTGGTGCCAGCGGAGGTGGAGGGGCGCGCCGGGGAGGGGGAGCGGTGGGGGCAGGGTGGTGAGGCCGAGCCGTTCCCGGGTGGTGCGGGTGACCGCGTCGGGGAGGGTGACGACCAGGTCGGTGTCGCGGGCGAGTTGCAGGGCGAAGGCGGTGGTGGGGCCGGCGGCGACGACGTGGCGGGTGAGGCCGTGGGTGGCGAGGGCGTCGTCGATCGGGTCGTGCAGGCTGCCGCGGCGCGACACGGTGAGGTGTTCGGCGGACGCGTAGCGCTCGATGCTCAGCGGTTCCTCGGTGAGCGGGTGGCCCGGCCGGACGGCGACGACCAACCGGTCGGTGCCGACCAGGCGGTGGCGGATGTCGGGGAGGGCCGGGGCGCCGGAGCTCGATTCGAGGTCGACCTCACCCCGGCGCAACTCGGCGTCGTCCGTACCTGGTTCGGCCGGGAGGCGCAGTCGGACGCCGGGGGCCTGGCGGTGGACGGCGGTGATCAGGGCGGTGCCGCAGGCGGCGGTCAGGGCGTCGTGCCAGCGCAGGGTGAACACCCGGTCCAGGGCGGCGAGATCGAGTTCCTGCTGCGCGGAGAGCAGGTGGTGGGCCTGCTGCACGAGGACGTGGACCTGGGCGCGCATGGCCAGCGCGCGGGTGGTGGGGACCATGCTGCGGCCGGTGCGGACCAGGATCTGGTCACCGGTCGCCTTGCGGATGCGGCCCAGGGAGCGGCTCATCGCGGGCGCGGTGACGTGCAGGCGGGCCGCGGCGCCGGCGACGCTGCCCTCCTCCAGCAGTGCGTCGAGGGCGGTGAGCAGGTTCAAGTCCAGTTGCATGGCGGTAACTCTACGAGTGAACATCATGCACTTGTTGTTAACGGTCGGGGACCCTACCGTCGAAGTGCGGGCGCGGAACGAGCCGCCCGCCCACCTCGACCCCAGGGAGACCGCCATGAGCACCGCCATGCCTTTCGCCGCCGACACCACGCTCCTGCCCGAGGTGACCGCGGCGGTGCGGACCGCGGGCCGCACCCTGCGCGACCGCCACACCCCGCACGCCCGGGGCGTGAGCCTGGACGAGATCGTCGCGGAGATCCACGCCAACGACGACGCGGTGCTGGACGTGCTGCGGGAGCCGCTGCTGCGGGCCCGGCCGGGATCGCGGTGGGCCGAGGACGAGTTGGCCGGCGGTGCGCTCCCGCCCGGGGAGTGGTGGGTCGTCGACCCCGCCGAGGGCAACATCAACCACGTCCACGGCACGGACGACTGGGCCGTGACCGCCACCCTGGTCCGCGACAACCGGCCGGTGCTCACCGTCGTCCACCTGCCGCTGACCGGCCACACCTACACCGCCGTCGCCGGCGGCGGCGCCCACCTCGACGGCCGGCCGCTGGCGGTGTCCGCCAAGACCGACCTGGGCGCCGCGCTCGTCGGCACCGGCCAGGCCCGGCCGGGCGAGGACGAGCGCACCTTCCGGCGGATCGGCGACTCGGTCACCGTGATGCTCGTCAACGGCCTGGTCGTACGGGTGTCCGTCCCCGCGACGATGCAGCTCATCCACGTCGCGGCCGGACGCACCGACGCCTTCTGGCAGTTCTCCGACGTCCGCTCCGGCCTGGTCGCCGGGGCGCTGCTGGTCTCCGAGGCCGGCGGCACCGTCACCGACCTGGCGGGCGAGCCCTGGACCGCGGGCAGCTGCGACTTCCTGGCCGCCGCCCCCGGCCTCCACGCCGCCGCCCTCGACGTCCTGTCACCCCTCGCCTGACTCCGGCACCCCTGTTCCGCCTATCCACCACCACAAGGAGCACCACCCCATGACCAGCATCGGCATCCTGGGCGCCGGCCGCGTCGGCACCACCCTGGCCGCCAAGCTCTCCGCCGCCGGACACCGGGTCACCCTCGGCGTCCGGAACCCGGCGGAGACTGCCACCCTCGGTACCGTTCCACCGGCCACCATCGCCGACCAGCGCACCACCGCCCGCACCGCGGACATCGTGATCAACGCGACGCCCGGCGACACCGCGCTGGCCCGCCTCACCGACCTGCGCGCCGAACTCGCCGGAAAAATCCTCGTCGACGTCTCCAACGCCACCCGCGACGCCGACGACGGCCTGCCCGGCGAACTGTGCTACCCCGGCAGCAGCCTCGCCGAACGACTCCAGACCGCCCTCCTCGGCACCCGGGTGGTCAAGACGCTCAACACCATGCTGTTCACGGTCATGACCGCCCCCGAGACCCTGGCCACCCCGCCGACCGCCTACCTCTCGGGCGACGACCCGGACGCGAAGCGGACCGTCGCCGGCCTGCTCGGCGACCTGGGCTGGCAGCCCGCCTGGATCGAGGACCTCGGCGGCATCACCACGGCCCGCGCCACCGAGGCCATGGTCCTCGTCGTGCCGCACGTCCTGCGCCTGCACGGCTTCGCGCCCTTCGCGGTCTCCCTCGCCCGCTGAACCGCGCGGCCGGGGCGGGTCGTGGCGGGGCGGGGCGGTGACGTCCGGTGATCGGTTCGTTCTGCCGGCGGGGCGTCAATTGCCCTCTTGCTGACCGTCATTGACGCAGGAGAGAGCGAATTCGCCCGCTTCGATCAACGGGTGAGGAGTGTGTTACGTTCCGTGTCCAGACCACGAAATAGTGGACCCCGGCGGTGCTACCAACACCCCGGGGCCTGGCACTAGGAGCAACCGTCTCCCCATGCACATTCATCGTAGCGCGCGCATGCGCGGGTTCGACCCCTTCCCGGAGCTTCGGCCCGAACGTTCCGGACTCTCCAAGGGCGCGTTCGGGCTCGCGGTCCAGATCCTCACCAGCCCCACCGGCTGCGACGCGGACGGCCGACAGCTCGCCGAGCAGGGGCCGGACGGCCGGGCGGGGATCGCCAGGATGCTCCGGGAGCTGAAGAAGGCCGGGTTCTACTGGGTCATCACGTTCCGGCTCCCGGACGGACGGATCATCAGCCAGTCCCACCTCTTCGACACTCCGCAGCACGTCGCGCCGAATCCCATCCCCCCGGGTCCCGGCGGCCCCGGGTCCGGGGCACCTGACGTCCTATGGAAAACCCGGGAGGG
Organism: Kitasatospora fiedleri; assembly: GCF_948472415.1. Classification (NCBI taxonomy): domain Bacteria; kingdom Bacillati; phylum Actinomycetota; class Actinomycetes; order Kitasatosporales; family Streptomycetaceae; genus Kitasatospora; species Kitasatospora fiedleri. The sequence continues at coordinate 4,536,704 of NZ_OX419519.1, forward strand.
AAAACCCTCCCTCCCGGCCGCCAGGACGGCCGCCGAGCCCGAGCCGAAACCGGAGCCGAATCCGGAATCCGCGCCCGAACCCGAGCCCGAATCCGCCCCCGAGCCCGAACCCGAACCCGAAGTGGCCGCCGAGTCGCGGGCGGCAGCGGCCCTGCTGCACCGGGTGGTCCGGCCGGAGCCCCGGCTGCGGATCGGCGAGGTGGAGGCGCTGGAACTGGCCCCGCTGGTGGCGGAGTGGGTGCGACGCGGCAGCAGCCCCGAGGACCTGTCGCGGGCCCTGGTGCCCGGCCTGCCGGCGTTCATGTACTCGGCGGCGGCCGTCCTGCGGAACCGCCTGTCGCGCAAGATGCCGCCCGAACCGGGCCTGCTCCCGGAGGCCCCGGCGATCGCAGCCGCCAAGTCGGCCCGGCCGAGGTCGAGTTACGCCGAGTGCGCCAAGTGCCATGACCCGGTGCCGAACCCGGGCATCTGCGGCCCCTGCGCGGGCCTCGCCCCCAGGCCGATCGCGGTCGGCACCGGCTCGACCGTCGTCCGAGCCGGAGCCCAACGCGCCCGAGCCGCCCTACGCTCCGCCCGCGACACGCTCCCGATCGCCCACCGCCCGGCCCCGACAGGCGCGTAACGCAGACCCGCCACCCGCCCCACCGAAAGCCCCGGAACGGGTAACCCGCCGACCGGACGGGTCCCCCGTACGAGCGACCCCCGCCACGCCGCTCAGGCCCCCGGCCACCGCCCGACACCCGGCGCGCCGGACCGCAAACCACCAGGCGGGGAAGCACAACCCACCCCGACACCCACCGTCGACGGCCCCCACCACCCGCGACAACCCCACTTGCCTCCCGCGCGAACAGGCCCCCCTGCGCGCCGGGCCCGAGCCCGCAACTGACCGTCATGTACCGCCTGTTCTGGCACGCCTGTGGCACAACTCTGGCCCATCAACGCCCCCTGGCGTCAAGGATCTCAGCCCTGTCGCCGCCAGTCCTTATGCTACGCAGCATGCCTGACATAGTGACCGCAAATGGCGACATCGCCCCCCAAGAGGAAAAGCCGGCGGAACGGCTTAAGAATTGCGAAGAATGTGGTTCAAAGTACCCATCCATCGGGCCGTCGAGATACTGCGGAGATGCATGTCGAAATCATGTTCAGTCTTTGCATGCGACTGGCGGTCTGTATAACCTCAATCTCAATCAGGTTCGACTTGTGCGAGAAGTGAGATCATGCATGATTTGTAAATCGAAAGACTCGGGCTTCGAATCCGGAATTTTTGCGGTCGACCACTGCCATGACACCAATACAGTCCGAGGGGCGCTCTGCCAGTCATGCAATTTCATGCTGGGCAATGCCAAAGACAGCGTCGACACCCTCCTGTCCGCAATCAAATACCTCACCAAAGATCACAGTCAAGAAGCCTGGAACCAAGGGCCCAGGCGCCGCGAACGGCTTGAGGCGGCCCGAGATGCTCGCCTTGTCGCGAGGCTGGAACAGAGCGAGAAAGCAAAGAAGGCCGCCTTGTCGCGCATAGAGTATCTTGAAGCCGCACTTGCGTCAGTGGATGAAGACGCGGCAATCATGGCCCGTCGGAGAGTTCGAAGCGCTGGCGCCGTCAATAAATTTATCGCCGAAATTGTGTCTCCCGCACCACTTGGCAATCCACCAATTTCCGCAGCTGCCGTCAGGAGGGCCTGGAAAGACTGGTCGGGTGGAGCTGCATGTCCCATGGCCGGCCTTCACGAGGCGTTGGAGAAGATTGGAGGAAGAAAAAAAAGAAGTTCCACGGGGGCTTACTGGTGGGGCATAGATATAAGCGCGGAAATATCCCGCCCAGAGGGCGAGTAGAGAACGCTTTGGGGCCTGACCATGGCCTATGGTCGAGCGGGGTGATCCCCTCCTCGATCGGGCAGCTTCGCCGCACCCGGGTTCTCCAGGGGCCGCCAAGGCTCACGTCCGTGACGCTTGCGCTTGGCCTTGGCGGCCCCTGAAGGTTCCGGGTACGCCCTCGGGTGTCCGGTCGTGGAGGAGGCCGCCCCGCGCCCCACCACCGTCACCACGACGAAGGTGCACCTTCGATCCCGGCGGCTTCCCCCTCCGAGGAGAGCCGTGCTCCGGGTCCGGAGGTCCGAGAGCGGATGCGGGCCTCTGGGCTTGAGGGGGAAATTTTGCCTCTGGGGCAATGAGGTTCTTGAAGTGTCAACAGGTTGTTTAAGGTCGTGTGGACCGTACTGCCTGATCAGGGAGCCTTCGCATGTCCGTCGCCTCGAACGTCGTCGCGCTGGGAAGTCGGGTGTGGCATGCGGTGCGGGCCGGGAGTTTTGCCATGGGGGCACTGTTGGTGTTGGTGGCGGTGGGGGGCGCGTTGCACCAGGCGGTATTGATACCGCCGTTGGCGGCGAGTGCGGCGTTGGTGCACGGGGCGCCGGGGTTGCCGATTTCGCAGCCGCGGAACCTGGTGGGTGGGCAGTTGTTGTCGGCTGCGGTGGGGTTCGGGGTGCTGGCGGTGGTCGGGGCGGGGCCGTGGGCGGCGGCGGTCGCGGGTGGGGTGGCGCTGGGGGCGATGTTGGTCGCGCGCGTGCCGCACTCGCCGGCGGCGGCGACTGCGGTGATCGTGGTCCTGCAGTCCCCGCGTCCGGTGGTCTTCCTGCCGTTGCTGGCGCTCGCCACCGCTGTGCTGGTTCTCTTCGGGTTGCTCCCGCACCGGGTCGGCGGTCATCCGGTGCGTTATCCCGTCGCCTGGTGAGGCGTCGTTCGGAGGTGGGCGCGGGGCCTCAGTGGCGGCAGTCGGCAGGAGGGGGGAAGGGAGGGGAGATCGGGACGTGGGGCTGCCGGGCGTCGATCAGGGGGGTGGTCGTGGGGGTGGTGTCCTCGGGGCCGGTGGGGAGTTCGGCCCAGACCACCTTGCCGTGCGGCGGGGTGCGGTAGTAGCCCCAGCGGGAGGAGAGTCGGTCGACCAGGTGCAGGCCGCGGCCGCCGGTGGCGTCGGGCCCGGCTTCGCGGGGGCGGGGCGGGCGCGGGTCCTGGTCGCCGACCTGCACCAGGAGGCGGTCGTCGCGGAGGGCCAGGGCGAGGGTGAAGCCGCTCGGGCCGCCGCGGGACCGGACCGCGTTGGTGGCCAGCTCGGAGACCACCAGCCGGGCGGCGTCGGAGAGTTCGTCCGGGGTGTGCCAGCAGTGCAGTACCAGGACGGTGTGGCGGCGGGCCCCGACGACCGACTCGGGGGTGCTGTCGAGCGTCAGCAGGCTGAGTCGTGGCCGACTTCGGGACATCGCGGGCCTCCCGGTGGGACGCGTACGGGCACCCGCCGACGGCAGGAGACGGCCCGCACGGACCAGCCTCCGCCGGAACGCCGACGGCCCGCCACGGCCGGAAGTCCCCGGGGTTGCGGGCACTTCGGGACGGGCGGGCCGGTCGGAGGTGGGTAAGCGGCGTTAACCGACGGCGGATCAGCCGCGCGCGGAAACGCCCGGGCGGGGGTCTCAGCCCCGGCGGGGCTCCCAGCGCAGCAGGCGGCGGGAGAGCATCGCGGCGGCGGCCAGCCAGGCGGCGAGCAGTAGCAGCGAGGGCCCGGCCGCCGTCCAACCGTGCAGCAGGTCCAGGCGGGGGAGCGGGCCGCCCGCCCAGGTCTCCGGGCCGAAGCCGCGGCCGAACCAGGCCGTCCGCAGCCCCCGGATCACCGGGGAGAGCGGCAGCATCCCGGCGGGCCCGCGCAGCCAGTCGGGCAGGCCCGCGACCGGGGTGAACACGCCCGCGCCGAACATGCACAGCACCAGCACCGGCGTCGCCACCAGCGGCGCGGACTCGGCGGACGGGGTCACCCCGGACAGCGCCACCGCCAGCACCGAGAACAGCAGGTAGCCGCCGAGCAGGGTGAGCAGCAGCAGCGCCGGATCGGCCGGCAGCGGCGCGCCGAACCAGCCCACCGCGACACCGCCCAGCACCAGCGCCTGGATCAGCACCACCACCCCGCCCGCACCCAGCTGCCCCGCGAAGATCGCGCTCGGCGGGCACTCGGTGCCGCGCAGCCGCTTCAGCACCAGCTCCTCGCGGCGCGACACCACGCTGCCCAGCAGGTTGACGAACGAGGTCACCAGGGCCAGCCCGAGCAGCCCCACCGCCACGTACCCGGCGGCGTTCACCCCGCCGATCTCCTTGTCGCGCAGCGGCGCGGCGATCACCAGGTTGAGCAGCACCGGCAGCAGGAACCCGATGAAGGTGGAGCGCCGGTTGCGCCAGAACACCTTCCAGGACAGGCCGAACTGGCCCTTGGCGTACGTGAACCAGCTCATCGGGACGCTCCTGCGGTGGTGGTGGCAGCGGTGGCGCTAACGGGAGTGGGCGTGGCGTGGTCGTGGTCGGCGAGGTCGAGGAAGACGTCCTCCAGCGAACTGGCACGCACCTCCAGGCCGTCCAGCTCGACGCCCCGGGACGCCGCCCAGGCGTGCAGCGCGGCCAGCGCGGGCGCCGAGCGGGGCACCCGGTAGACCGCCCGGCCGTCCGCCAAAGCGGGTGCGGTGCCGAGCAGTTCGGGCAGGGCGGCGAGGTCGCCGCCGGGAGGCAGCGGGAGGGTGATCAGGTCGCCGCGGCCGGACAGCACCTCGGCGACGGTGCCGGTGGCGGCGATCACGCCCCGGTCCATGATGGCCACCCGGTCGGCCAACTGCTGGGCCTCCTCCAGGTAGTGGGTGGTCAGCACCACTGTGGTGCCCGCCGCCCGCAGCTCCTCGACCAGCCGCCAGGTGGCGCGCCGGGCCTCCGGGTCCATGCCGGTGGTCGGCTCGTCCAGGAACAGCAGCTCCGGGTCGTTCAGCACGGCCAGCGCCAGGTCCAGGCGGCGGCGTTCGCCGCCGGACAGCTGGGAGACCCGGGTGCCGGCCTTCGGCTCCAGCGCGACCCGCGCCAGCACCTCGGCGGTCGGCCGGGCCCGGCTGGTGAAGGAGCGCCAGCAGTCGACGGTCTCCTTGACCGTCAACTCCTTGAAGAACCCGCCCTCCTGGAGCATCGTCCCGGTGCGCCGGCGGACCCGCGGGCCCGCCGTGAACGGGTCCAGGCCGAAGACCCGGACGTGCCCGGAGGTCGGCGGGTGGTAGCCCTCCAGCACCTCCAGGGTGGTGGTCTTGCCCGCACCGTTGGTGCCGAGCAGGGCGAAAAGTTCGCCGCGGGCGAGGGAGAAGGAGATGCCGCGCACCGCCTCGTAATCGCCGTAGCTGCGCCGCAGGTCCACTACCTCCACGGCCGGGGAATTCTCGGAAAGAGGTGTCATGTATGCAGCGTGACGGGTCCGGGTGGGGAACGGCAAGTAGCGCATCGCCGCAGGTCAGAACACGTGCAAAATGTCATCTCGGGCGGTGACATTTGCGCCCCCCGGAATCTGACATCTCCTACTGCACGGATTTTCGAGGGTCGGTCATAGTTGAGACATCGCCGAGAGCGGAACCGGGGAAAGCGAAACCGGGAAAGCGAAGGGCGGGAAAAGAGTAAACCGAGGCGGCCGGTCCGATCAGCGGGTCGGCGCCGCGAAACCGAGGGAGATTCCCATGGCGCAGAACGAGATCAACAAGGACGAGCAGTTCGACATCGAGGTCGAGGAGCTGGACACCGTCAACGGCGGCGTCTCCGTCTCCTCCCTGCTCTCCGCCGCCTGCCCGGTGTCGAGCTTCAGCTCGGTGTCGAACTCCGTCGCCGAGGTCGCGGCCGAGTAATTCGGGACCTGTGCGGGGGTGGTCCGCTCTCCGGCGGCCCACCCCCGCACCCCAGCACCGCAGAACCAGCACTCCAGAACCAGCACCGCAGAACCAGCACCGCAGAACCAACACCGCAGAACCAACACCCCAGCCCCACCGCCAGATTGAAGGAGAGCCGGGCATGGACAGCCTCCGGCACGAGCTGACGCGGTTCATCCAGCAGCCCGCCGCTCAGCAGGACCCACCCGCGCTCTACCGCCGGTTGCTGACCGAGGCGCCCGTCCTCGACCTCGGCCCGCTGTACGTGGTCTCCGGCTACCAGGAGATCCTCACCGTCCTGATGAACCCCGGGACCAACGTCGACCCGACCACCGTCGGCCTGCCCCGGGCGGGCAACACCGCGCTGCTCAAGGTGGTCAACCGGATGCTGCCGATGCGCGACGGCGCCGACCACACCCGGCTCAAGCGGCTCGCCACCGCCGCGTTCAGCCACCGTCGGCTGGAGCAGATGCGCGAGCGGATCGAGAGCACCGCCGCCCGGCTGCTCGCCCCGCTGATCGCCGCCGGCTCCTTCGAGCTCGTCGCCGACCTGGCCGTCCCGCTGCCGGTCGCGGTCTCCTGCGCCATCCTCGACGTCCCTGACTCCGAGCAGGGCCGGATCACCGGCTGGGCGAGCCTGGTGGCCCGCTCGATGCTCGACCCCTTCGGCAACGGCCCCGAGGCCGCCGAGCTGGACGCCGAGTTCGCCGAATTCCACGCCTACGTAGAGGAGTTGTGCGCGGCCCGGGCCGCCGACCCCGGTGACGACCTGATCAGCCGACTGACCACCGCGCGCGGCGAGGGCCGGCTCGACACCGAGGAACTGCTCGCCTTCGTGGTGATGCTGCTGGCCAACGGGCTGGAGACGCTCACCTCCGGACTGGCCGTCGCCGCCTGGGAGTTGATCCGCACCCCCGGCCTGACCGCCCGGGTGCGCGAGGAACCCGCGCTGGCCGCCGCCGTGTTCGACGAGGCCCAGCGGCTCGGCAGCCCCGTCCGGGCCAGCGCCCGGGCCCTGACCCGGGAGGTCGCGCTCGGCGACACCGTCGTCCCGGCCGGGAGCGTCGCCATGCTGCTGTACGCCGCCGCCAACCGGGACCCGCGCCGCTTCGCCGACCCCGACCGCTTCGACCTCGACCGCGCCGAGCGCCAGCACCTCGCCTTCGGCCACGGCCCGCACCACTGCCTGGGCGCACCGCTCTCCCTGATCGCCGGCTCCGCCGTCCTGCGCGGCCTCGCCGAGGCCGACGCCACCAGGGAGTTGAGCACCACGCTGACCGACGCCACCGCCCGCCCGACCGAGCAGTTCGCCTTCGGCGGGGTGCGCGAACTGCCGGTGGCCTGCCCGCCGCGGACCGCGCCGGTGCCCGAACTGATGGAGGTGGCGGCATGAGCATCACCACGGATCGGCAAGCCACGGAGACGCGTCACAAGCGCACGAAGCAGGACACGAGCAGGAACACAGGGCAGGACACGAGCAGGAACACAGGGCAGGACACGGGGACACCGCACGAGACCGAGGCGGAGTCCCGGGCGCGGAACGCCGTGGCCGCCGTCGCCGCCGCCCGGGCCGCCGCCGTGCTGGAGCCCGGACTCGACCAGCCCGTACGGCTGGTCGGGGCCCGGCTGTGGCTGGCCGGCGCCGCGCTGGTGCTGGCCGTCGGCGCGGGCGCGAGCTGGACGGTGTGGGGCAAGCTCCCGCACACCCTGACCGTGCACGCGGTCGCCGCCCACGGCGACGCCCCCGTCCGGGTGGCCGCCGAACACCCGGGCAGCGTCCTGGAGTTCAAGGTCCGTCCGGGTGAGCGGGTGACGGCCGGGCAGGTGCTCGCGCTGGTCGGCGCGGAGGGGTCCACCACCGAGGTCACCGCCCCCGCGGCCGGCACCGTGAGCGCGCTGCTGGCCGCCCCCGGAGACCGACTCGCCGCCGGATCGCCCGTGCTGACCCTGGACGCGAGCGCCGCACCGGCCACCGTCCGGCTGCTGGTGGACGACCCGAAGGACGCCGCGAAGCTCGCCCCCGGCCTGCCCGTGCTGGTCCCGGTGCCCGGCGGGGGAGCGATCCGCGCCGTCGTCGACCGGGTCGAGCCGCTGCCCGTCCGCGCCGACTCGCTCGACGGCACCCTGCCGGTCGCCGTCCCCGGCCTGCCCGCCGGCACCGCGCCCGTCTGGGTGGCGTACGCCCGGCTCCCGCAGGGCGTCGCGCTGAACGGCCCGCTGGCGCTGGACGTCCGGGTCGACCTCGGCAGCCGGCACCCGTACCAGGCGGTGCTCGGACAGGAGGCCAAGCGATGAAGCCGACCCGCACCGCCGCCGTCGAACCGCCCGCCACCGAGCCGCGCACCGCCAACAGCGGCGAGCCGAGGACGGGGTCGAAGAAGGCGGAGTCCAAGCAGCCCGAGCCCGAGACCAGACAGCCCGAGCCCGAGACCGAGCAGGCCGAGCCTGAGACCAAGCAGGCCGAGCCTGAGAAGAGCAAGGCCAAGCCCAGGACCAAGCAGCGCACCTACCTCCGCACGCCCGTCGTGCCGCAGATGGAGGAGCAGGACTGCGGGGCGGCCTGCCTCGCCGTCGTGCTCGGGGCGTTCGGGCGGCGGGTGACGCTGAACGAGGCGTCCCGGGCCTGCGGGGTCAGCCGGGACGGGGTGAGCGCGGCGGCCGTCGCGCGGGCCGCCGGGCGGTACGGGCTGCTGGCCCGGGGGCGTCGGGTGGTGCGGCGGGAGGACGACCGGCTGGAGGGGCTCGGCGCGGTGCCGGTGCCGTCGATGGTGCTGGTCACCGGCCCGCACTTCGCGGTCTTCGAGGGCGTCAGGCGCGGCCGGGTGCACGTCAACGACCCCTCGCTGGGCTCCTACTCGGCGACCCCGGCGGAGTTCTGGGACTCCTTCGCGGGCATCGCGGTGGGCTTCGAGCCCGGCCCCGACTTCGAACGCGGCGGGCGCCGCTTCCCGCTGCTGCGCTCGCTGACCGCCCGGATGCGGCCGTACGCGTGGCCGATGCTGGTCGCGGTGCTGGTCGGCATGCTGATGACGGTGCCCGGCGTGGCCTCCGCGTTCCTGCTGCGCACCTACCTGGCGACCGTGGTCAACGGCGGCGCGAGCGGCTGGGCGCTGCCGCTGACGCTGGCCGGCCTGGTGGTCGCCGGGCTGGTGCTGGCCGGGAACTGGCTGCGCTCCGCGATGGTCAACCGGGTGCTGGAGGCGATGGCCGCCCGCTCCTCGGCGTCCTTCCTGTGGCGGATGCTGCGGCTGCCCGGCGCGTTCTTCCACCGCCGCCAGCTCGGCGGCCTGGTCACCCGGGTGCAGCTCAACGACGGCCTGGCCAACCTGCTGTCCTACCGGGTGGCCGGCGCGGCCTCCTCGCTGGCCGCCGCCACCGTGCACCTGACCGCGCTGCTCTGGCTGGCGCCGAAGCTCGCCGCCATCCCGGTGGCGGTCGCGGTGCTGGACGCGCTCGCGCTGCGCTCCGCGGACCGGCGGCGCGGCGGCACGATCCACCGGCTGCACGCGGAGGGCCACAAGCGGGACGGTGTCGCGTTCGCGGGGGTGTCGGCGATCGAGACGGTCAAGGCGGAGGGCGCGGAGGACGCGCTGTTCCGCTCCTGGGCCGGCTGGCAGGCCCGGGCCGCGCACACCGGGCAGCGGGTCGCCGAGAGCGTCCTGGTGCCGCTCTCGCTGCCCGGCGCGCTCAACTCGGCCGCCGCGGCCGCCGCGGTGGTCGCCGGGACGGTGCTGCTGCTGGCCGGTTCGCTCTCCTTCGGCACCCTGCTGGCCTTCCTGCTGCTGCTCAACGGCTTCCTCCTGCCGGTCTCGCAACTCGTGGGCACCGGAGCCGAGTTCACCGTCGCCCGGGCGCAGAACGCGCTGCTGGAGGACATCGAGACCAGCGAGGTCGACCCGTACCTCGTCCCGGTGCTCGACGCCCCGGCCGAGCCGGTCCGGCTGCGCGGCGAACTGGAGCTGCGCGGGCTGGAGTTCGGCTACGACCCGAACCGGCCCCCGGCCCTCGCCGGGATCTCGCTGCGGATCGCCCCCGGCGAGTGGGTCGCGGTGGTCGGCGGCAGCGGCAGCGGCAAGTCCACGTTGGCCCGGCTCGCGGCGGGCGTGCTGCGCCCCTGGAAGGGCGAGGTGCTGCTCGACGGGCGGCCCCGCGACGACTGGCACCGGGGCACCGTCACCGCCCAGGTCGCCTACGTGGAGCAGCAGTTGCGGCTCTTCGAGGGCACCGTCCGGGAGAACCTGACGCTCTGGGACCCGTCGACCGGCGAGGACGCCCTGCACCGGGCGCTCGCCGACGCCGAGGCCACCGAACTGGTGCGCCGCCGGGGCGGGTTGGACGCCCGGATCGACGAGGACGCCCGGAACTGGTCCGGCGGCGAGCGCCAGCGCCTGGAGATCGCCCGGGCCCTGGCCCTCGACCCGGTCCTGGTGGTGCTCGACGAGGCCACCAGCGCCCTGGACGCCCACACCGAGGCCGCCGTCAACGAGCACCTGCGCCGCCGCGGCGTCAGCTGCCTGGTGCTGGCCCACCGCCTGAGCACCATCCAGGCCGCGGACCGGGTGGTGGTGATCGAGGCCGGCCGGATCGTCCAGCAGGGCCCGCCCGCCGAGCTCGCCGAACAGGACGGCCCCTACCGGGAGCTGCTGCGCGACGTCGAGCGGAAGACCCCCGCCGCCGCCACCGGCACCACGGCCACCACGACCACGACCACGGCCGCCATCACGGCCACCACGGCCACGACGGCCACCACGGCCCCACGACCACCACCGAGAACCGCACCGTTCGGACGGAGGAGCAGGCATGAGCACCACGACCGCCGCCCGTCGGGGCGGACCGCAGACCGCCGCGGAGGACGAGGAGCGCGACCCGGCGACCCGGGCCGACGCCACCGCGGCCGCCAACCGGACCGCACTCGCGGACGCGTTGGCCGAGTTCGGCACCGTCACCCGTCCGCACACCTCCCCGCGCCACGGCGGCACCCCGCCGACAGCGCCGCGCCACCGCGCGGACCGGGCGCGGGAGGTGCTGCGGGCGCTGGGAGTGCCGGTGCCGAAGGAGATCCCCGCCGCGGTGCGGGACGCCGCCGACCCGGTCACGGCGCTGCTGCGCCGGGCCGGGGTGCGCTGGCGCCCGGTCACCCTCGCCGACGGGGACGAGACCGGCACGGCCGGGCCGATGGTGGCGTTCGCCGCCGAGGACGGCCGGCCGATCGCCCTGATACCCCGGGCCGGACGGCACCGCCGCCACGACCCGGGCTCCGAACGGGCTGCCACCCGTGCGGAGTTGAGCCGCCAGGCGCTACTGCTGTACCCGCCGCTGCCGCCGGGGTGCCCGTCCCCGGCCGACCTGCTGCGCTTCGCCCTCGCCGTGCCCGGTGCCCGCCGGGACCTGGGAGTGCTGAGCCTGGCCGGTCTGGTGTCGGCGCTGCTCGGCCTGCTCGTCCCGCTGTCCACCGGAGTGCTGCTGCCCGGCCTGCTGCTGGCCGAACGGCACCCGGTGCGCTGGCTGGCCGTGCTGCTGGGCTCCGCGGTGGTGGCGTCCTGGCTGCTCACGCTGGTCCGCAACACCGCCGCCGTCCGGCTCACCAGCCGGGTGCAGCACGCGCTCGAACCCGCCGTCTGGGACCGGCTGCTGGCCCAGGACGCCAGGTTCTTCCGCGACTACACCACGGGTGACCTGGTGCACCGGGCGAACGCGGTGGCGCAGGCCCGCCAGGCCCTCTCGGAGGTGCTGGTGGGCGCCGTACTCGGTGCGGTGTTCGCCGTCACCGGGCTGACGGTCCTGCTGCTGGTGGACTGGCGGCTCGGCGGGCTGCTGCTGCTCGCCGTGCTGGCGGTGACGGCCGCGCTGCTGCTGCTCGGCCGTCGCCGCCAGGAGTACGAGTCCCGGGTGTACGCGGCGCACGGGCAGCTCCAAGGGGTGCTGTACGGGCTGCTGCTGGGCATCGACAAGATCCAGACCGCCGGCCGGGAGATCCAGGCGTTCGCCCGCTGGGCCGCCCCGTTCGCCGGGCAGAAGCGGGCCGACGCCGCCGCGATGCGCAGCGAGGCCCTGTCGAGCGCGCTGACCACCGCGCTCCAGCCGCTGCTGCTGGCCGTCCTGCTGGCCGGGGCGACCTTCGGCCCGGCCGCCGAGGCCGGGCACCTGATGGCCGCCGGGGTGGCGGCCGGACAGGTCGCCCTGGCGCTCGGCCAGGTCACCCACGCCGCGGTCGGCGCGTACGGCGTCGCCCCGGTGCTGGAGCGGCTGCGCCCGATCCTCGCCGAACCGGCCGTGAACGCCGCCGAGCGGGCCGGACAGCTCACCGACCCCGGCCGCCTGAAGGGTCAACTCGCCTCGAACAGGTGGTGTTCCGCTACCCGGGCAGCGCGCTGCCCGCCCTGGACGGGGTGTCGCTGCGCGCCGAGCCCGGCGAGTTCGTCGCCGTGGTCGGCCCGTCCGGCGCCGGGAAGTCCACCCTGATCCGGCTGCTGCTCGGCTTCGAGCGGCCCGAGGCCGGCGCGGTCCGCTACGACGGCCGCGAACTGGCCTCGCTGGACGCCCGGTTGGTGCGCCGCCAGCTCGGCTCGGTGCTCCAGCACGGCCGGATGCTGCGCGGCTCGCTGCTGGAGAACCTGGCCGGCGCCGACCCCGACGTCGCCGAGGACCGGATCTGGCACGCCGCCGAACTCGCCGGGATCGCCGACGAGTTGCGCGCCCTGCCGATGGGCCTGGGCACCCGGGTCGGCGAGGACGCCCAGGGCTTCTCCGGCGGCCAGGTGCAGCGCCTGCTGCTGGCCCGCGCCCTGGTCCGCGACCCGGCCGTGCTGCTGCTCGACGAGGCCACCTCCGCACTCGACAACGCCACCCAGCAGCGGGTCGCCGAGGCCGTCGCCGGACTCGACCGCACCCGCCTGGTGATCGCCCACCGACTGAGCACCATCCGCACCGCCGACCGGATCTACGTGCTGGACGGGGGCCGGGTGTCCGCCGAGGGCACCTACCGCGAACTGCTCGGCACCGACCCCCTGTTCACCCGCCTCGCCCGCTTCCAGGAGATGTGAGATGTCGCTCGACGTTCAGACCTGGCTCCGCACCCCCGGGACCCCGGGCCACGCGGCCCCGACCGCCGCCCTGCTGCCCGGCCTGCCCGGCGCCGACGAACGGCTGCACGCCGTGATCGCCGCCGCGGCGAGTTTCGAGGAACGCGCCGCCGCCCGCGACGACGGGCAGGCCCTGTTCACCCCCGATCCGGCCGAGGACCGGCGCAGCCGCGCCGCCGCCGTCGAGACCTGGCTGCGCCGGGCGGCGGGCGACCAGCGCTCCGCCGGGGTGCTGCTCGACCACCTCGCCGAGACCGGCCGTCCGCTCGGCGAGGGCCTGCGCCGGGTCCGGCTGACCGACCCGGCCGCGCTGCCCTCCTGGGCCCACGCGCTGGCGGTGTTCCTGCGCGCCCAGAGCGAGGCGCCCGCCACCGGCCCGGGCGCGGTCGCGGCCGGCTTCCGTACCGCCGCCGACGCCTTGCTGCCCGCCGGGGACGGCTCCGTGCTGGGCGTCCCGGTCACCGCGAAGGGCCGCGCCGACGTGGTCGGCACCCTGACCGGACGGCTGGTCGAGGCCGCCAACCTGACGCTCTGCCAGGAGTTCCAGCTCGCCACCGGCCGCCCCCGCGCCACCAGCTGGGACGCCGAGGGCGGCCCGGACGCCTCCGTGGCGGGCTGGCTGGCCCGGCTGGAGCGGCTGCCCGCGCTGGCCTACCTGATCGGCACGGTCTGCCGGCAGTGGCAGGAGATGTACACCGAGATGTTCGCCCGGCTCGCCGCCGACCGGGCCGGCCTGGTGGCCGAGATGTGGGGCGGCACCGACCCGGGCGCGCTGGACTCCGTGCACGGCGACGCCGGCGACCGGCACGCCCAGGGCCGCTCGGTGGCGCTGCTGCGCTTCGAGAGCGGCGCGGGCGTGGTCTACAAGCCCAAGGACATGCGGCACGCGACCGCCTTCCTCGGCCTGGTCGAACGGCTCAACCGGGAGCTCTCCCTCGACCTGCCGCTGCGCACCGTGCTGCTCCGCTCCGACCGGGGCGACGACGGCCACGGCGCCTCGCTCAGCACCGACTGCTCCGGCGACTACGGCTGGGAGGAGCTGGTCCCGTCCCGCCCCTGCGCCGACCGCGCGGGCTTCGCCCGGTTCTACCGCCGCCTGGGCATGACCATCCGGCTGGTGCAGCTGCTGGAGGGCCGCGACCTGTGGGCGGACAACCTGCTCGCCGACGGCGAGCACCCCGTCCTGATCGACCTGGAGTGCCTGCTCTACCCGCGCGTCCAGGCCCCGCCGGTGCTGACCGCCGGACAGCACGGCCTGCTGGACGAGCTGGAGACCACCGTGGTGCGCACCGCGATGGCCTTCCAGGCGTGGACCCCGGCCGGACGCACCGACGCCCTCGACATCGGCTGCCTGTCCCGGGTCGGCAGCCTGGAGAGCGCCCCCGGCGTGCCCGCCCTGCCGCTGCCCGCCTACCGCCCGGTGCACGACGGGCAGCCCGCCGACCCGTGGCAGTACACCGACGAGGTGGTCGACGGCTACCGCGAGATGCACGCCGCCCTGCACCGGCTGCGCGGCGAACTCGCCGACCCCGAAGGGCCGCTGAGCGGGTTCCGGGGCATCTGGGTGCGCTACATCTGGCGCCACACCTGGGACGGCTACAAGATCCTGCGGGCCTCCACCAGCCCGTTCGCGCTGGACGACGGCGCGACCCGGGAGACCGTCATCGCCGGGGCGCTGCGCGGCGCCGTCACCGCCCGCGCGGGCGACGCGGCCCGCGGCGACCTGCTGGAGGTGGTGCTCGCCGAACTCGACTCCTTCCGCTCCTTCGACATCCCGTTCTTCCGCTCGCTGACCACCTCCTCCTCGGTGTTCACCGCCGACGGCCGGGAGATCCCCGGCCACTTCCAGTCCACCGGCTGGCAGCGCCTCCAGCTGCGGGTCGCCGAACTCGACGGCTTCGACCTGGAGGGCCACGTCGCGGTGCTCTCCGGCTGCGCGGACGCCGCCCGGGCCGGCACCGAGCGGCCCCCGGCGGCACCCGCCCGACCGCTGCGCGCGGCCCAGCCGCCCAGCCCCGGCGAACTGCTGTCCGCCGCCACGGCACTCGGCGACCGCATCCTCGCCGACCGGCGCCCCACCGGCTGGCTCGGCCAGAGCTGGTACCCGGGCACCGGCCTGCGCCAGGTCGAGGCGCTCGGCCCCGACCTGACCTCCGGCACCCTCGGCATCGCCCTGCTGCTCGCCGAACTCTGGTCCGCCACCGGCGAACCGCGCTTCCACCGGGCCGCGCACGGCCTGCTCGCCGAGGCCACCGCGCTGATCGACCCGAAGGAGCCGATGGCCTTCGCGTTCGCCGGCGACTCCCGGCTGGCCTCCGGCGCGCCCGTCCCCGGCGGCTTCTTCGGCCCCGGCGCGATCATCCACGGCCTGGCCCGGGGCGGGCTGCTGCTCGGCGAGGCCGACTTCCTCACCGCCGCCCAGGCCCTGGTGCCCGGCGCGCTGTCGGTCGCCGAGTCCGCCTCCAACCGGCCCGGCCGCCCGAGCCGGGTCCCGCACGCCGACGTGCCGCTCGGCAGCGCGGGCCTGCTGCTCAACCTGCTGCGCCTGCGCCGCGCGGGCGGCAGCCACCCCGACACCGACCAGGGCATCCGGGAGCTGGCCGCCGGCGCGCTCGACCGGCTCGCCGACGAGCACACCCCGTTCGACTTCCTGGAGCTCGTCCCCGGCGGCGCCGACTCGATCGCCGCCGCGCTCGCCCGCACCCTCGCCGAAGCCCCCGCGCTGCTCACCGACCCCGAGGACCTGCGGACCCGGCTGCACGCGCACCGCTTCGCCACCGGCACCCGCTCCGGGCGCCTCGCCTGCCTGGACACCGCCGTCTCGCTCGGCGCCGACGCCGTCGACCAGGCCGACCTGGGCGCGCTCACCCCGCCCGTCACCGGCCCCGAACTCGCCGCCCTCACCGGCCGCGCCCTGCTCTCCGCCGCCACCGAGGCGCTCACCGCCGCCGAGGCGGGCCTGGTCCACACCCTGCCCGAGGACGTGGAGGCGCTGCTGCCCGGCCCGTTCTACGACGGCCGCGAGGCCGCCGCCCTGATGGTCCGCGAACTGCTCACCCGCCACCGCCTGCACGGCACCTGGTTCCCGGACCGGGCCGCGCACGACGCCGTCAACCTCGGCGCGCTGGACGGCACCGTCGCCGTCGGCCTGCTGCTGCTGCGCCTGCACGACGCCTCCGCCGCCCCGCTCGCCACCCTGCGCTGACCGCGCGCCGCTTCGAGGAGTACCCGCCATGTCCGAACTCATCGGCTTCAAACGCCACTTCACCCCGTACGTGGTCGACGGCGAGGCCGTCTACCTGGTCTCCGAGCGCGGCGTCTCGGTGGTCGACGGCAGGCTCGCCCAGGCCCTCGCCCCGCTGCTGGACGGCACCCGCACCGCCGAGCAGATCGGCGCCGCCCTGGACGGCGTCGTCCCCGCCGACAAGCTGCGCGCGGGCGTCGACAAGCTCCGGGCCGGCGGCTGGGTCACCGCCGCCGACCCGGCCACCGACCGCCCCGGCGCGGCCTTCTTCGAGATGGCCGGGCAGGACGGCGACACCGCGATGGCCGCGCTGCGCGGCGCCACCGTCCGGGTCGAGGTGTACGGCGAGCTGGACGCCGCGCCGTTCCTGGCCGCGCTGGCCGCGGCCGGCGTCACCGTCGACCAGGACGCCGCGTTCACCGTCGCGCTCACCGAGGACTACCTGCACCCCGGCCTGGCCGAGCGCAACCGGCGGGCCCTGGCCGACGGCCGCCCCTGGCTGCTGGCCCGCCCGGTCGGCTCGATCGTCTGGGTCGGCCCGGTGTTCAGCCCGGACGCCCCGGGCACCGAAGGCGCCGAGAACACCGAGGGCGCCGAGAACGCCGAGAACGCCGAGGGCACCGGCGGCTCCGGCTGCTGGGAGTGCCTGGCGCACCGGCTGTCCGCCAACCGGCAGTCGCTCAGCTACCTCCAGCACCGCCTCGGCCAGGACCAGCCGATCTCCACCGCCGGCGCCCACCTGCCCGCCACCCTGGCGCTCGGCACCCAGCTCGCCGCCCTGGAGACCGCCAAGTGGCTGGCCGGCGCCCGACCGTCGCAGCCCGCCGTCACCACCCTGGACACCGTGCTGCTGGAGAGCGAGAAGCACGTCCTGGTGCGCCGCCCGCAGTGCCCGTCCTGCGGCGACGACGCGATCATGGAGCGCCGCCAACTCGCCCCCGTCGCCTTCGATTCCCGCCCCAAGGCGTTCACCGCCGACGGCGGCCACCGCTCGGCCTCGCCCGAGGACATGCTGGAGAAGTACCGCCCCCAGCTCAGCCCGATCACCGGCGTGGTCACCACCCTGGTCCCCGCCGCCCGCACCCCCACCGGCCTGCGGGTCTACGTCTCCGGGCAGAACCTGTCCCGGCAGAGCGGCGACCTCAAGCAGCTGCGCACCGGCCTGCGCTCGGTCAGCTGCGGCAAGGGCCGCACCGACGTGCAGGCCCGGGCCTCCGCGCTCGGCGAGGCCATGGAGCGCTTCTCCGGCGTCTTCCAGGGCGACGAGGCCCGCCGCACCGCGACCTTCGCCGAACTCGGCGACGCCGCGATCCACCCCGCCCGCACCCTGCTCTACTCCGACCGGCAGTACGCCGAGCGCGACCGCTGGAACGTCAAGCAGTCGATGTTCAACGTCGTGCCCGTCCCGTTCCGCGCGGACGACCCGATCGAGTGGTCCCCGGCCTGGTCGCTCACCGAGCAGCGGCACCGCTGGCTGCCCACCCAGGCGATGTACTACGGCTACCGGCACAGCGGCCGGTTCTACGCCGCGGGCGACTCCAACGGCTGCGCGGCCGGCACCTCCTTCGAGGACGCCGTGCTCCAGGGCTTCCTGGAACTCGTCGAACGGGACGCGGTCGCGCTGTGGTGGTACAACCGGGTCCAGCGCCCGGCCGTCGACCTGGACTCCTTCGGTGACCCGTACGTCGACCAGCTCCGCGAGGTCTACCGCGGCCTGCGCCGGGAGGTCTGGGCGCTCGACCTGACCGCCGACTTCGGCATCCCGGTGGTGGGCGCGTTCTCCCGGCGCACCGACGCCCGGCCCGGCTCGGGCACCAACGAGGACGTGCTGATCGCGTTCGGCGCCCACCTCGACCCGCACATCGCGCTCACCCGCGCCCTGACCGAGATGAACCAGTTCCTCGGCCCGGTCGCCGGGGACGAGCACGGCAAGGTCAGCTACGCGGGCGCCGACCCCGAGCAGAAGGCCTGGTGGACCACCGCCACCGTCGCCAACCAGCCCTACCTGCTGCCCGACCCGCACGCCCCGCGCTCCACCCCCGCCAGCTGGCTCCCGCTCGCCGGGGCCGACCTGGCCGACGACCTGGCGCTCGTCCAGAAGATCGTCGAGGACCGCGGCATGGAGTTCCTGGTCGCCGACCAGACCCGCCCCGACGTGGGGCTGCCCGTCGCCCGGGTGATCGTCCCCGGCATGCGGCACTTCTGGGCCAGGTTCGCGCCCGGCCGGCTCTACGACGTCCCGGTCCGGCTCGGCTGGCTGGACGCCCCGACCCCGGAGAGCGAGCTCAACCCGATCCCCATCTTCATCTGACCGACGCGCGGGGCAGCCGGGCCCGGCTGCCCCGCCCATCCGGGGAGGTCCCCATGACCGTCATCGAACACCTGCCGCCCGCCCCCGCCACCGGGGGCCACCGCCCGCTGCGCCGCCTGCTCCGGCTGCGCCCCGAGGTCGAGGTCACCGCCCAGGGCGCCGACGTCGAACTCGCCCACCCCTGGGGCCGCCAGCGCGTCCACGCGCTCGGCGAACGCACCGTCGCCGCCCTGCTCGACCTGACCCGCTCCGACGCCGACCTCGACCTGCTGGCGCTCGACCACGTCCGGCTGCTGAAGCTGCTCGAACGCTTCCCGTACCTGGTCACCACCACCGTCGCCGACCCGCTCGGCACCCCGCTGGCCACCGCCGTGCCGATCGCCCGCTCCGCCGACCTGCCCGGATTCGCCCGCCCCACCGGCCGGTTGGTGCTCTCCCGGTTCGCCTACCTGCGCCGGCTGCCGGACGGCCAGGGCCAGGACGGCGAGAGCTGCGTCCTCGAATCGCCGATGGCGCCGTTCCGGCTCACCCTCCACCAGGCCGCCGCCGGGGCCTTCGTGGCGGCGCTCAGCGCCTCCCGCACCGCCGAGGAGGCCGCCCTGCTCGCCGGAATGTCCCCCGGCGAGGGCGAGGCGCTGGCCGGACTGCTGGCCGGCGGCGGCTTCCTGGACGCCGGGCAGGGCTCCGAGGCCCCGCTCTGGGACTTCCACGACCTGCTGTTCCACGCCCGCAGCCGCCCCGGCCGGCACGACTACCCCACCGGCGGCGTCTTCGCCCACCAGGACGTCCCGCAACTGCCCGCGGTCTCCACCCCCGGCGCCCGCGAGGAGGGCGAGGGCATCGACCTGCCCGTCCCGGACTGGGACACCGTGGTCGCCCGCGACCCCGCGCTCAGCGAGGTCCTCGAAGGCCGCCGCTCGGTGCGCTCCTACGCCGACACCCCGGTCACCCTCGACCAGCTCGCCGAACTGCTCTACCGGGTGGCCCGGGTCCGCCGGGTGATCCCCGGCGACCCCGCCGACCCGCACGGCTACGACGGCGTCGAGCGCCCCTACCCGGCCGGCGGCGCCACCGGCGAACTGGAGGTCTACCTCTCGGTGGTCAAGTGCGTCGGCCTGGAGTCCGGCGTCTACCGCTACGACGCCGCCGCCCACCGGCTGCGCCCCCGCCCGTTCCAGCACCCCGGCGAGGAGGCCGCGTTCGGCGAACTCGTCACCGCCGCCTGGCGCGCCACCGCCTGCACCGTCGACCCGCAGGTGCTGCTCACCGTCACCAGCCGGTTCGGCCGGCTGTCCTGGAAGTACAGCCAGATCGCCTACGCGCTGACCCTCAAGCATGTCGGCGTGCTCTACCAGACCCTCTACCTGGTGGCCACCGCGATGGGCCTGGCCCCGTGCGGACTCGGCTCCGGCGACACCGACGCCGCCGCCCGGGCGCTCGGCCTGGACTGGACCGCGGAGTCCTCGGTCGGCGAGTTCCTGATCGGCAGCCGCCCGGCCGGGGTGCCGCGCACCGCGCACGGCTTCGCGGACGTGGTGGCCGCCGCCCGCGCCGGGGAGGGCTTCGGCGAGAACTTCTGACCGACCCGCCGCGCCGCACTGCACCCGGCCGCGCGGCGCCGTGCGCGCGACACCCGGGCCCACCACGCCCTGGCGCGCGACACCCGGGCGCACCACGCCCTGGCGCGCGACACCCGGGCGCACCACGCCCTGGCGCGCGACACCCGGGCGCACCACGCCCTGGCGCGCGACACCCGGGCGCACCACGCCCTGGCGCGCGACACCCGGACGCAGGCACGCCTGCGACCCGTCAGCGGGAATCTGACGGGTCGTCGGCGAGCCTGCGTTCTTGTCCTGCCGTGTCCTGCCGTGTCCTGCCGTCCTCGCGGCCTGCCGGGCCGCGGTCCGCCGGCCTACAGCCAGCCGCACTCGCGGGCGATCCGGATCGCGTCGCAGCGGTTGCGGGCCCGGGTCTTGGCGATCGCCGCCGAGACGTAGTTGCGCACCGTCCCCGGGGAGAGCGACAGTGCCGCGGCGGCCTCCCGCACCGTGCTGCCCGCGGCGATCTCGCCCAGCACCGCCAGTTCCCGGCGGCTCAGCGGCCCGGCCTGCCCGGTGCGCACCACGTCCAGCACCAGCCGCGGGTCGTACACCCGGCCGCCGCGGGCCAGTTCGCGCACCGCCGCGATCAGCGCGGGGGCCTGCACGTCCTTCAGCAGGACCCCGGCCGCGCCCTCCACCAGGGCCCGCCGCAGCTCCGCCGTCCGCGGCAGGGCCGGCACCAGCAGTAGCACCGCCGCGCCCGGCGCCGCCTGCTGCACCTGCCGGGCCAGTGCCGGCCCGTCCGGCTGCTCCGGGTCCAGCCCCAGCACCGCGACCGCGGGCCGCACCCGGGCCGCCGCCGCGACCGCCTCCTCCCCGCCGGCCGCCTCGGCGACCACCGCGAGGTCCTCCTCCCGGTCCAGCAGGGCCCCCAGGCCGGAGCGGAACAGGTGGTGCCCGTCGGCCAGCAGGATTCCGGTCGAGTCCGTCGCCGCCGCGATCCCGGGGACCGGGAAGCGGTGGGCCGTGGCCCGCTGCACCAGCGGGCGTTCCAGTGCGGTCGTCATCCGCGTGCCTCTCCGGTCCGCTCCGGTCCGATCAGCCCCAGCCCCAGGTCCCGGACTGCTGCGGGCCGCTCGGGCTGCCGGACGGGGTCGGGGTCGGGCTGCCGGACGGGACCGGGCTCGGGTCCGAGACGCCGCCGCCGATCACGACGTTCTGGGCCCCCGCGTCCGCGGGCTGCTGCGGACCGCCGGCGACCGCCCCGTCGGCGGTGACGACGGCACCCGGTCGAGCCGGGCCGGCCAGTTCGGCGGCGGTGGCGACGCCGCCGACCGTCAGCGCACCAAGTACCGCAATCGTGACAATTCGGATGTTCAGCGACATGGGAGTGCCCGATCCTCTCGCGTTCGGCTGATGCCCCGGGCTGCCACCGGGGCGTGTGGTGTGAGCCGTCGTCAGGTGGCCGGTGCGATCCGCGTCCCCCGCCGGGGGCTGCTCCCGCTTCCTCGCTCCGTCGTCCTGCCGACAACAACGAGAGTGCTCCCGGTGGCACCTCCGTGTCAGTAGTCGGAGCTGTCACCACAGTGCCGTGACACTGTGGTGCCAGCTCCACCACCGGGTTGTTGATGTACCGTCAGCTACGGGCGCTGTCCTGCCACGTGCCCAGCGCGATCCACGGGTCCGCCTCGCAGAGCGCCACCGACCAGCCCGCCAGCGGCCCGTCCGGCCCCACCAGCGCCGCCGCGCCCGCCCGCAGCGCCCACTCCGCCGACAGCAGCGAGGCCGCCGTCAGGAAGCACATCGCCGCCAGCCCGTCCGCGACCTCCAGCACCCGGACGTGGCACACCCGGGCCCCGTCCAGCGGCAGCCGCAGCAGCGCGGCCCGCACCGGGCCGGCCCCGGCGGACACCGCGCACCGACCCGACACGGGCGGCGGGTCCAACTCCAGGCGGATCGCGTACATCCGTCCAGCGTGGCAAATCCGCCCCCGATCCGCGCGGTACGACGGGTGTCACATCCCCGCCTGGCACGAATATGACAGTTGCCTGGCGCTCTTCACGGCTCGCCCACCTGTACGACAGAATCTCCGCAAGCCAGTTCTCGACGGTGACCGGTCAGCGCTAGTCTGACGCCCGGTCAGCAGGAATCCGGGGGGCGCGCCACGGCGCGCTGGAGGTCGACATGCGCAGAACCACGCGGACGGACTCGAGCCGGGGCACGCGGAAGAACGGATCTTGACCGCCGGCGGCCCGATCGGGCTCGACCCGTTCGGCGAGGCGGTCTACCGCGCCATGCTGCTGCACCCCGACCTCGACACCGGCGGCCTGGCCGGCCACCTCGACTCCACCGAGGCCGAGGTCGGCCACGCCCTCGACCGGCTCGCCGACCTCGCCCTCACCCGCCCCACCAGCTGCGGCACCCGCTGGCGCGCCGTCAACCCCGAACGCGGCCTGGCCGCCCTGCTCGCCCACCAGGAGGCCGAGGAGGCCCGCCGCCAGCGCGAGGCCGAGCGCAGCCGGGCCGCGATGGCCGGACTGATCGCCGAGTACGCCAGCCTCCACGCCCCCGGCGCCGACGGGCAGCGCGGCATCGAGATGCTCTCCAGCCTCGACCAGGTCCGCGACCGGCTGATCCAACTGGCCTCCGACGCCACCGCCGAGGTGCTCTCCTTCGCCCCCGGCGGCCCGCAGCCCGCCCCCGTCATGGAGGCCAGCCGCGCCCTCGACCAGGAGACCCTGGAGCGCGGCGTCCGGATGCGCACCGTCTACCAGGACAGCGTCCGCAACGACCCCGCCACCGTCCAGTACGCCCGCTGGCTGCACGGCCTCGGCGGCGCCGTCCGCACCACGCCCACCCTGCCGCTGCGCATGATCGTGGTCGACAACGCCACCGCCATCGTCCCGATCGACCCCGACGACCCCCGCAAGGGCGCCGTCCTGCTCCAGAGCCCCGGCGTGGTCGCCGCCCTGCGCGCCCTGTTCGACCAGGTCTGGGAGCACGCCCGCCCGCTCGGCGAGAAGAGCCCCCAGCGCGACCCGCACGGCCTCACCGGCCAGGAGCGCGAACTGCTCCGGCTGCTCGCCGACGGGCTCACCGACGAGCGCGCCGGCCAGCGCCTGGGCGTCTCGCTGCGCACCGTCCGCCGGATGATGGCCGACCTGATGGTCCGGGTGGACGCCCGCAGCCGCTTCCAGGCCGGCATCCAGGTCGCCGCCCTCGGCTGGCTGGAGGCCGCCGAGGACGCCCCCGCGTGACGGCAGCGGCCCCCGCCCCCTCGGCAGGGGACGGGGGCCGCCGGCACGGGCCCGGCGGACTACCGGTAGTAGCCGGTGATGTCGGCGATCAGGTCGACCGTGCCGTCGTTGTTGTACAGGTCGACCTTGCCGTTCAGCACCGGGACGACGACCAGGTTGGGGATGGTCTGTCCCGGGGTGAAGTTGAGGTTCGACGCGGACGTGCGCTGCTGCCCGTCCGGGTAGACCGCGACGTAGCTGGAGCTGGTCGGGTTGGTCGCCGTCACGTTCAGCACCACGGCCTTCGCGTCCGACGGCACCCCGGCCCGGCCCGCGACCTGCAGGGCGACCGTCCGGCCCGCGCCGACCTTGGCCTGCGGGGCGCCCAGGCCGGAGCGGGTGTCCATCAGCCGGACCGGGCCCGCGCTGACGAAGGACGCGCCGCCGCCCTGGGTGTAGTACCCGGAGACGTCGGCGATCAGGTCGACCGTGCCGTCGTTGTTGTACAGGTCGACCTTGCCGTTCACGACCGGGACGACGACCAGGTTGGGGACGGTCTGTCCCGGGGTGAAGTTGAGGTTCGACGCGGACGTGCGCTGCTGCCCGTCCGGGTAGACCGCGACGTAGCTCGGGCTGGTCGGGTTGGTGGCCGTCACGTTCAGCACCACGGCGGTGATGTCGTTCGGCACGCTCCGGCCGCCGCCCAGGCCCGCCCCCGCGACCTGCAGGGTGACCGTCCGGCCCGCGCCGACCTTGGCCTGCGGGGCGCCGGTGCCGTCCCGGGTGTCCAGCAGCCGGTACGGGCCGGCGGTGGACAGCTTCGAGGTGCCCGACGGCGAGTAGTAGCCGGTGATGTCGGCGATCAGGTCGACCGTGCCGTCGTTGTTGTACAGGTCGACCTTGCCGTTGACGACCGGGACGACGACCAGGTTGGGGATGGTCTGCCCGGTGGTGAAGTTGAGGTTCGACGCGGACGAGCGGGGCTGCCCGTCGGGGTAGACCGCGACGTAGCTGGGGCCGGTCGGGTTGGTGGCCGTCACGTTCAGCACCACGGCGGTGATGTCGTTCGGCACGCTCCGGCCGCCGCCCAGGCCCGCCCCCGCGACCTGCAGGGTGATCGACCGGGCCGGGCCGACCTTGGCCTTCGCCGCGCCGGTGCCGTCCCGGGTGTCCAGCAGCCGGTACGGGCCCGCCGGGGTGTAACCGCTGGGCGCGGGCGCGTTGTTGGCGACCACCTGGACGTCGGAGGACTTCAGGTACGCCAGCCGGTGGTTGAACCGGATCGGGTAGTAGGTGTCGGTGCCGACCACCCGGGTGCGGTCCTTCGGCGCGTCGCCGTTGATGTTCTGCGCGTAGAAGAAGTCGCTGTCCAGCGCCACCGGGCTGCCCGCCAGGTACCCCTGGCCGGCCGGGACGGTCGCGGTGTACGCCACCGGCGCCAGGTTGGCGGTGCTGATCTCCGCCGGGTACGCCGACAGCTCCGGGTAGGTGCGCCCGTACACCGGGATCGAGGCGGCCCCCGGCTTCGCGGTCAGCACCACCTGGCCGGCCCGGTCGTCCGCCACGCCCGCCGTGAAGCCCGGGTTGGCGAACCAGGCCTTCTGACCGCCGTACCAGATCGCCGTCCAGTCGCCCTGCTGGTCGGCCACCACGAAGCTGGTGCCGGCCACCGCCTTGGCCCGGACGTCCGCGGCCTGGGTGGTGCCGCCGTTGACCAGGGTGCCGCTGTTCGGACCGGTGTACAGGTAGACGAAGTTCTCCGGCCGGGCCGGGACGCCGTCCACCGGCGGGGTGTTGCTGCCGTCGAAGGCCGGGGCGATGGTCACCTTGCCGCCCGGCAGCAGCACGCCGCCGCCGTTGGCCCGCACCGGCGCGCCGAGCAGGTCCATGTAGTGGTTCCAGTCCCAGAACGTGCCCGGGTCCCAGTGCATGCCCGAGATGGTCTCCTGGGTCGGCCCCGGCACGTCGTCGTGGCCGATGACGTGCTCGCGGTCCAGCGGCACCCCGTACTTCTCCGCCAGGTAGCGCACCAGGGTCGCCGAGGACTGGTACAGCTGCTCCGAGTACCAGGGCTGGCTGCCGGTCGGGAGCGCGTAGCCCTCGTGCTCGACGCCGATGCTGTGCATGTTGACCGTCTTGTTGCCGGCCTGCCAGGCGATGTTCTTGTCGTTCACCAACTGGGTGACGTGGCCGTCGCTCGCCCGCACGATGTAGTGCGCGCTGGACTGGGACTTCGGGTCCTGGAAGGTCCGGATCGAACCGGCGTACCCGCCCTCGGTGTCGTGGATCACGATGTACTGGACCCGGTCGCCGTCGGCGGGCCGGTTCGCGATCGTGTAGTTGCCGTACGAGGTCGGGTCGGCGGGGTTCGTCAGGTCGTACGCCGCCTCCTGGAAGTCGCAGTTCAGCGCGGCCGGGCACTCGATCGGGTGCGGCTCGGGGTTCGAGGAGAGCGGGGCCAGCGCCGGTCGCGCCGAGCCGCGCGAGGCCGCGGCGGTGGCGGTGGCGGTGCCGGTGGCGGCCTTCGGCGCGTCCTTGCCGCGGACGGCCTTGTCCGCGCCCCGGGTGGGGGCGGGGGCGGTCGCCGGCAGCGCGGGCAGCGAGCCCTGGCCGTCGGAGGAGCTGCGCGGCGCGGTCGCGGTGCTCGCCGATCCCTGCGACACCCCGGTGTCGGCGGGCAGGTCGACCCGCTCGCCGTCCGCGGTGGTCCGGGCCGCGCCGAGCCGGATGGTGTTGTACACCCGGTCCGCGAAGGCGTGGCCGCTCGCGTCGTCGGTCGCCTCGCTGAACCGGGCCACCGACTCGTACCAGGCGGCGGGGTCACCGGAGAGCGGCCGCCCCGCGTCCTTCTGGTACTTCACCAGCAGCGCCGCCGCACCGCGGATCGACTGCGCCGGGTCCGACTTCAACTGCCCCGCCGGACGGTCGATCAGCTTCGCGGCGCGCGCCAGCGTGTGCAGCGCGGGGGAGTCCTCCACCGGCACCGGATCGGCCTTCGCGGCCGGCTCGGTGCCGTCGCCCCGCCCGTCCACCTCCGCCCCCGGGCCCTGGGCGAGCGCCCGGGCGACCGCGGCCGGGTCGACCTCGGTCAGGCCCATCACGTTGTAGTTGCCGGTGGTGCTCGGCTGGCCGCCGTGCTGCTCCCAGCGGCTCTGCTGGTACGACAGCGCCAGCAGCACGCTCTGCGGGACGTGGAACTCCCCGGCGGCCGCGGCGAAGGAGCCGCGCAGCTTCTCGCCGGGCGCCGCGGCGGCGGCCCGGTCGTCGGCCGAGGCGAACACGGACAGCGCGGTCGCCGAGACGACGGCGGCGGCCGTCAGGGCCAGCGGTATCCGCAACCGGTGCGAGCGGCGGTGCCGCCCGCCACCGGCCGATGGGTCCTGGTGGGCAGTCAACAGGAGTGCGCCTTCCGGACGAGTCCGGCCGCGGGACGGCCGGTGCAGGGGGGAAACGGACCCGGTACGCACGACGAGGCACCCCCGGGGCGAGCGCTGACGCTAGCACCGATCGATACGCACCCGGACGGTCGGAGGTTGCGCGGCGCCGGTGGAGATCCGGTGAAGGTCGCTCCGCCCCTGCTCCGGGTACCTGCCGCCCCTGCTCCGGCCCCCGCTCGGGTCGCCGATCCGCCTGCTCCGGCCCCCGCTTCGACTGTCGGCCCCTGCTTCGGTCGCGCCGGTCGACGGCCCGGCCCGGCCCGGGCTCAGCTCCGGCCCGGGCGCCGCCGCCCACCGCCGCGCCGCCTACCGCCGGTGCTTGCCGCTGGTCGGGGCCGGGGTCGGGTACGGGATGCGCAGCTTGCGGGCAAACGGGGCCACCGAGGCGCCCACGCCCAGCGGGCGGGCCAGCACGAACAGCGAGAGCAGCACCGCCAACGCGCCCGCGGCCAGGCCCGCCAGGCTGCCGAACAGCCCCGCGCCGAACCGCCCGGCCAGCCAGTGCGCGGCCAGCGCGCCCGGCGCGCAGGCCACCAGCAACCCCAGGTGCAGGACCACCAGCCGGCCGCCCTCCAGCCCGCTGCCGCGCCGCCCGTCGCGCCGCACGCCCAGGTCCACGGTGGCGTTCGCCCCCGGCGCGAAGGCGTCGGTGCGCAGCACCATCGTGGCGTCCGGCCCCCGGCCCGGCCCGGCCTGCGCGGGCACCGCCGCCGGGGCGGCGCCCCGGGACAGCCGGCGGCCCAGCGCGATGCCGGTCACCGCCACCGAGACCAGCGCGGCCGTGGTGTGCGCGAACGCCATGCCGAC
Organism: Kitasatospora fiedleri; assembly: GCF_948472415.1. Taxonomy (NCBI): domain Bacteria; kingdom Bacillati; phylum Actinomycetota; class Actinomycetes; order Kitasatosporales; family Streptomycetaceae; genus Kitasatospora; species Kitasatospora fiedleri. The sequence continues at coordinate 4,564,076 of NZ_OX419519.1, forward strand.
CACCTTGTAGCGCAGCGGCAGCGTCTCGTACGCCACCCAGCACATCAGCGCGTTGGTGCCGGTGGTCACCAGGGTCAGCCAGAACGGGGTGCGCGCGTCGCTCATCGCGTAGAAGCCGCGGGCCAGCGCGTACTGGGCGCAGAACGCGGGCAGGCCGATCGAGAAGGCCATCAGCAGCGAGGCCACCACCATCGCGTCGGCGTGCACGGTCGGCCCGGAGCCGTAGCCGTACGCGGCCATCGCGATCTGCGGGGCCAGTGCCAGGAAGAGCACCGCGGCGGTGACGATCATCGCGGCCGAGGAGCGCAGCATCCCCGACAGGTCCTCGCCGATCTTCCGGTAGTCGCCCGCCGTCGCGGCCCGCGACATCCCCGGCAGCAGCGCCGTCACCAGCGAGATGGTGATCACGCCCTGCGGGACGACGAACAGCTGGTACGCGTTGGCGTAGGCGGCGTAGCCGCGTCCGCCGACGATGTGCGCGTCCGCCGCCGCCTTGCCCGCGCCGGTGCCCAGGCTGGTGATCACCGCGAAGGACAGCTGGGTGGCCACCACCAGCAGCAGCGCCCAGCCCGCCGAGCGCAGCGGCCGGGTCAGGCCCGCGCCGCGCCAGTCGAAGCGCGGCCGGAAGCCGAAGCCGGAGGAGCGCAGCGAGGGCAGCAGCGCGGCGGCCTGCACCACGATGCCCAGGGTCGAGCCGAGGCCGAGCAGCAGGGTGTCGCCGGAGGTCACGTCGCCGACCTGGTAGGCGTGCCGGCCGATCACCAGGTAGATGCCGAACACGCCGATCGCCACGACGTTGTTCAGCACCGGCGTCCACATCATCGCGCCGAACCGGTCGCGGGCGTTCAGCACCTGCCCGAGCAAGGTGAACACGCCGTAGAAGAAGATCTGCGGCAGGCAGTACCGGGCGAAGTCGATCGCCAACTCGCGCTGGGCGCCGTCGAACTGCGAGTACAGGTCGACGATCTGCGGGGCGAACAGGAACGCGCCGACCGTCAGCACCACCAGGATCACGCCGCACAGGGTGAGCAGCCGGTCGGTGTACGCCTGGCCGCCGTCCCGGTGGGTCTGCATCGCGTGCACCAGCTCCGGCACGAACACCGAGGCCAGCGCGCCGCCGATCAGCATCATGTAGACGATGTTCGGCAGCGAGTTCGCCACGTTGAACGCCTCGCCGACCGGGCCGTTGGTCAGCGCCGCCACGATCACCGCGCTGCGCACGAAGCCCAGCGCCCGGGAGGCCAGCGAGCCCAGCGCCATGATCAGGCCGTTGCGGCCGGTGGAGGCGGGCTTCTTGGCCGCGGGCTCCGGCCCGTCCGGCTCCTCGCCCGCCCGCGGCGCCGGCACCGGCCGCTCGGCGCCCGGCGGGGGGGCCTGCGGCGCGGGAGCCTGCGGTGGGAAGGGCGGCCGGCCGTACTGCTCGAACGCCTGCGCGGGAATCCGGCCCAGCTGCACGGTCGGCTGGTCCTGCCCCGGGTACGGTCCGTCCGGCGGCGGGTAGTACGGGTCGCCCTGCGGGTGCGGACCGCCCTGCGGCGGCTGCGGCTCGCCCTGGCGGTACGCGGTGTCCGGCCGGTGCGGTCCGCCCTGCGCGTGCGCGGCGCCCTGCGCGTACGGTCCGCCCTGCGGGCGGTACGGGTCGCCGGGGCCGTCCGCAGTGTGCAAGGTCATCGGACCCCCCGTCGATCGGTGCCCGTCCGGCGTTGCGTGGGTGAGTGCGGGAGATTCGGCCCTGGTCCGGACTCCGCCTGCCGGTTGCAGGGTGCACCAGCCGCAGAAGTCTGCCCCACTTCGGCACCCGATGGGGAGTCGGGTGCCGACCGGCGAGCTGTTCGAGCCGGTCGCACCGGTGTCCGGGGGCCTTGCCGCACCGGCCGTGGAGCGCCGTTTGCGCCCGGAAACACGCGGAATGCTGCCCGCGGGGTTCCCCCGCGCGGAGGAGGCGGACGACACGGTGTGACGTTGCTCACGATCCGTCAGGAACGCCCCGGATCGCGCTCCGCGGCGGGTTCCGCCGGCGGCGGCGCGGCCAGCACCCGCTGCACCCGGGGCCGGTTCCGCCGGTGCAGCAGCCGCACGTCCCGGCCGAACCGGCCCGGCCGCCACAGCTCGACCGCCAGCGCCGACCCGGCCAGCACCGCGACCGCCGCCGCCCAGCCCGCCAGCACGTCGCTCGGCCAGTGCACGCCCAGCGCGATCCCGGTCCAGCCCGCCGCCAGCACCACCAGGCCCGCCACGGCGCCCGCCGCCACCCGCACCGGCCGCTCCGCCCGCGGCCACACCAGCACCAGCAGCGCCCCGCAGGTGACCGCCGAGGCCAGCGCGGGCCCGGACGGGAAGGACCCCCCGGAACCGGCGGCCACCGGATCGGCGAGGTGTGGCCGGGGGCGGTCGACCAGCGCCCCGCCCGCCCGGCCCGCGGCCCAGCCCAGCAGCGCCACCGCCACCGTCCAGCCCGCCGGCACCCGGGCGCCCAGCGCCCACAGCCGCACCGCGACCGCCCCGAGCAGCGCCCGCATCACCCAGGTCGGGCCCAGGTCGGCCAGCGTCTGCAGGGCCGCTGTCCACACCGGGTGGCGCAGCGCATAGCGGTGCAGCAGCGCCACCCAGCCCCGGTCCAGCCGGGCCAGCGGCGGCCAGCCCGCCCGCACCAGCACCAGCAGCGCCGCGAACGCCAGCACACCCGCCAGGGCGGGCCAGGCACAACGGAGCGCCCCCGGGCGTTGTACCCGTGGAGGGGCCGCAGGACGGCCGGTGCCCCGGCCGCCGCCGCCCGGGCACCCGGCGGCCGACCGGGAGGCGGGGTCGATGGGCTGGTGCATGACAGAAACCTTCCCAGCGGCAGGAGGCGAACCGGCGCTGGTCCGATCGCGATTCGGCATCGGTTGTGCGGACGTGCCGCGAAGGCCCCGCACGGATTCGGTGCCGATCGTCCGGTGCGCACCGTGCGGGGCGCGTCACGCTCCGTCTATCGTTCGAGTGAAAACCGGCAGGATACTGCATCACCGGTGGAAAGCTGAGCCACTTGGGAATGTTGTCCGTTTTCTGTGCGTTGGATCGTTACGTGTGAGCCACGAACGGGCCCACACGGTTGTGCCGAGTGGCGGAACGGAGCGCCCCCGGCAGCGTCAGTGAGGGAGCAAGCATGGCCACCCGTGCCGTCGTACGCGACAGGGCCGATCGGACTCGCACCGCCCGCCCGACCAACCTCGAAGCCGACCGCGACCTGGTCGGCATGTACCTCGACGAAATCGCCAGGACACCCCTGCTCGACGCCGCCGAGGAGGTCGAGCTGTCCCTGCGCATCGAAGCCGGGGTCTTCGCCCAGCACCTGCTCGACGAGGAGGAGCGGCCCGACGGCGTCACCACCGAGGAGCTCCAGGCGATAGCCGACGACGCCGAGCGCGCCAAGGACGTCTTCATCCGCTCCAACCTGCGCCTGGTCGTCGCCGTCGCCCGCCGCTACCCGCGCAGCGGCCTCCCGCTGCTCGACCTGATCCAGGAGGGCAACGCCGGCCTGGTCCGCGCGGTGGAGAAGTTCGACTACTCCAAGGGCTTCAAGTTCTCCACCTACGCGACGTGGTGGATCCGGCAGGCGATCACCCGCTCCATTGCCGACCAGTCCCGCACCATCCGGCTGCCCGTCCACCTGGTCGAGGAGCTCGGCCGGATTCGCCGGGTCCAGCGCGAGAAGGCCAAGGAGCTGGGCCGCGAGCCCGATCCCGCCGAGATCGCCGCCGAGCTGGACACCACCGAGCAGCGGGTCAAGGACGTCCTGGACTGGGCCCGGGACCCGGTCAGTCTCAACATGTCGGTCGACGACGAGGGCGAGACCCAGTTCGGCGACCTGGTGGAGGACACCGGCGCGGTCTCCCCGGAGGACGCGGTCATGGTGATGATGCGCCGCGAGGAGCTGGACGACCTGATCGGCCGCCTCGACGACCGCACCGCCTCCATCATCCGCAGCCGCTACGGCATGGAGGACGGCCGCGAGCGGACGCTCACCGAGGTCGGCAAGCAGCACGGCCTGACGCGCGAGCGGATTCGCCAGATCGAGAAGCACGCCCTCGCCGAACTCAAGAAGATCGCCGACCACGCGGGCTTCGAGGCGGCGTAGCCCGCCCCGGCGGGCGGGCCGCCGGGGCCCGCGGCGGTCCTACAGTGGAGGCATGACCTCCCCGGACGCGCAGAAGCCCGAGCCCCGGCCCGAGACCGGCCGCCCCCGGCCCCGACTGGTCTTCACCGACCCGTTCGACCAGCAGACCTCCGACGACACCGACCGCGGTTGGGGCGACACCTCGGAGGAGCGGGGGCTGGACTGGTACCGCAGCCAGCGGCCCCCGCACCACGGCGAGAAGTAGCGGGAACGGCGGGATCAGCCGCGGCGCACCAGCGCGTCGCGGATCTCGGCGAGCAGTTCGACCTCCTTCAGTTCGACGTCCAGCGCCTCGTCCTCCACGGACTTGCGCTTCCGCATGAAGTGGTTCATCGGCAGGATCAGCAGGAAGTACACGACGGCGGCCGTGATCAGGAAGCTGAGCGCGGCACTGAGCACCGAGCCCCAGAGGATGAAGATGCCCGAGGTGACGTTGCCGGCGTCGTCCACCGTGCACGGCCCCTTGAGGCAGGAGCTGTAGGCGGCCAGGTCCTTGGTGCCGAACAGACCGACCAGCGGGTTGATCACGCCCTTGACGAACGCGTTGACGACGCTGGTGAAGGCCGCGCCGATGACGACGGCGACGGCCAGGTCCACCACGTTGCCGCGGAGCAGGAATTCCTTGAAGCCTTTCATGCCGCGTCGAACGGCGGACGCCCCCGAAGGTCACGGGTGAACCCCCCCACCATCAGGTTGACGCCCGAGCACAGCCGACCACCCCACCCGCCGCCCCCGACCCGGGCGGCGGCGCCCCGCAGAGCAGCACGGCGGACAGCGCCAGACAGGCCACGGCAAGCAGGCCGGAACCCCGCCGCAACGCCCGCCACAAGCGGTGGCACCTCGACCCGACACCAAGGATCGGCGGGAAATCAGGCACCTCACGACGCGGCGGAACGAGCACGGCGGGCAGCACGAAAGAGGTCACGACAGGGCCCTCCAGAACGAAGCACACGACCCCGGACGGAGCCGCCACAGCCATCCTGCGACCCACCCGGACCACCCCGCCCCGCATTCCCCCACCCTGTGGAAAACCCGCCCCTGTGGAAAACCGACCTCACCCCACCGAGCGACCCCCTACGCCATCCAGCCCCATCCGCCCCTACCGTCCGGAGGAACCCGCGTAACCCGCCCCCGTCGGCAACGGATCGGCGGTTCCCGGCGGTACGTCAGACCTCGTGGAAGCAGCCGGACTTGACCGCCGTGACGAAGGCGGCGAAGGCGTCGGTGGCGAAGAGCAGGGCGGGGCCGTGGGGGTCCTTGGAGTCGCGGACTGGGACGATGCCGTGGGTGGCGCTGAACGCGGGTGCGAACTCGACGCAGTTGCCGCCATTGCCGCTGTAACTGCTCTTCACCCACCGGGCGCTGGACAGATCGATGTGGGTCATACGAGTTCCTCCCGTGGCGGGTTGCTGTGGCGGCCGGCGGAGCCGCTTGGCGCTGGCGATCGTGCTTTCGGGGCGGAGCACGTCAGGAGAGATTTCCCGACTTCCGGTGCGATGGAGCCCGCAGACGGACCGCGCCGACCTGCGAGGCCGGTGGGTCAGACCTCGGTGAAGTGGCCGGTCTTGACCGCCGTGACGAAGGCGGTGAAGGAAGCCTCGTCGAAGAGCAGGGCGGGGCCGTGCGGGTTTTTGGAGTCGCGGACCGGAACGATGCCATGGGCGGCGGTGAACTCGGGCGCGAACTCGACGCATTCTCCGCCGTCAGAGCTGTAGCTGCTCTTCACCCATCGAGCATTGGGCAGATCGATGTGGGACATGTGAGTTCCTCCTGCGGCGATCGTGGCGTGAGCCAGGGGAGGCTTCCCGGATTGGGATGCGCAGAAGCCCCGTGCGCCTGAGTGGCTTGGCTGCGCGCTACGCGGTACTGGTTTTAAGTCAGATGCCTTGGAAGCGCTCGGTCTTGATCGCCGTGACGAAGGCGGTGAAGGCGGGCTCGGTGAAGAGGAGGGCGGGGCCGTGGGGGTCCTTGGAGTCGCGGACGGGGACGATGCCGTGGGTGGCGGTGAACTCCGGCGTGAACTCGACGCAGTTGCCACCGTCGGTACTGTGGCTGCTCTTCACCCACTGGGCATTGTGCAGGTCGAGGGGTGTCATGCGAGTTCCTCCCGTGGCGATTGCAGTGGTGGGCCGGTAGGGCTGCTCGGCGCTGGCGATCGTACTTCGGGGTGGAAGCGACGGGGTGAGGTTTCCCGTTATCGGGCATGAAGAAGCCCCACGCGCCCAAGTGGCCGGACTGCGGGGCTCGGTGGTTCTGGTGCCGGGTCAGATCGATTCGAGGTTTCCGGTCTTGATCGCCGTGACGAAGGCAGCGAAGGCGTCGGTGGCGAAGAGGAGGGCGGGGCCGTGGGGGTCCTTGGAGTCGCGGACGGGGACGATGCCGTGGGTGGCGGTGAACTCCGGCGTGAACTCGACGCAGTTGCCACCGTCGGAGCTGTGGCTGCTCTTCACCCACTGGGCATTGTGCAGGTCGATGTGGGTCATGCGAGTTCCTTCCGAGCAGTTCGGATCATGGCTAGTGAAGGGGCCGTTGGGAGGGACTCCACCAGAAGCCGATCGTAGCGCTTGGACCAGGAGGCAACAGTCTCCCGGTTCCGCTCCACATGTCCTCGGGCCAGGGATTCCGCATAGCCGAGCACCGACCTGTCGGGCAGGGTGAGCAGGACTACCGACGTTCTGAACGGTGCCCACTCGCCCAGTGTGAACGGAGCGATCTGCAGCACGATGTGAGGGCTCGCTGCCATGGCCTCAAGATGCGCAAGTTGGTTCGCCATGACTTCGGGTCCGCCTATGACCCGACGGATGCACCCCTCGTCCAGCACCGCGTGGACGATAGGTGCGGTAGGGCGTTGGAAGATCTGTTGGCGGTTCAACAGGAAAGATACTCGCGCCTCCGCCTGGGCTTCGGTGATGTCTCCACGCTGCACCGCCGCCATCGCCAAGGCCGAGGCGTAGGCGGGCGTCTGAAGCTGCCCCGGAACGATGCCCAACTCAAAAGTGCGGAGCATCCGGCACCTCGCCTCTGCTTCGACGTACTCCGTGAACCCTTCCACCAGACTCGCGTTCGAGTAGAGCCGCCAGAGTTCCTGGAATCGCGAACCGGTGCCGAACACCTCGTCGGCTTTTACAGCGAAAGTAAAAGTCAGGGCCCGCTTACCTCGTTCGATGAGCGAGATGTAGCCGTTCGTATAGCCCATGTGTGCGGCCAACCTGACCTGCGACCACCCACGAGCTGCCCGTGACCTGGCAAGTTCCCGGCCGAAGCGCAGGGCGGGAGATGTCACCACATCAACTTCGTTGCCGGTTTCCATGGTTGTCCCCCTTTGACGGGCCGGAACAGTCAACGGTCAAGCTCTGGTGAGCGTAGCCGTTCCTGCCGATGCTTGTGACGCAGAGAACGCAGAAAGAAGCGGACGGTGACCGGCGCGTGGGGGCTCGCTCCAGGCGTGCGCGCGGTCCGGGCCGTCCGAGGGGGCGTGAGCGCTCTCCGAACTCCCCTTGCACAGCTCAACCAGCCGTGAGGTCGATCGCCATGCCGAACCACCAGGGCCCGGAGCCGAAAGCGAAGTTGACGATCCGGGTCTACACCGTGCGGGCCGACGGAGCCCGGGTGCAGGTCTCGTCCTGCACGTCCGACGAGGAGCTCTTCCTGCCGCTGGTCTCCGCGCTGGTCTGGCCGGCCTGCCGGTGCCCGCGCTGCGTCGACCGCGACGGGGCCCAAGCACCGGACGCGGCCTGACCGGCCGGTCGTCCCGCCCACCCGACACCCGATACCCGAACGAAGGGATGCACGTGTTGTACACCGGACAGCCACCGGAGGCGGTCGATGCCCTCCGGCGCTTTCTGCGCGCAGGGTTCGCCGACTCCGAACAGGCCGCCGACCTGCTGGAACGGGCGTTCCGGCTGGCCCGACTCGATCCGCCGCCGGGGCTGTCGCCGGTCTACCGGGCCGAGGTGCCGCCGGAGTCCGGCGGCGTCGCGCTGGGGTGCGCCGGGCTGCCGTGGGTGCAGCGGCTGGCCGAGGCGCTGCTCGAACTCGCCCTCCTGCGCGGCGACCTGTCCTTCGTCCGGCCCGGTTCCGAGGACCGTCCCGCACTGGAGGTCGCCTCATGAGCGGCGGTGAGCGTGGCGGAGCCCGGAGGGTCACGTCCGGAGTCCGGGTGGCGGCGCCGGCGGTCCTCGTCGCGTCCGGCCGTCCGCACTGATCCGGTGGGGGAGGCGGAGGCGCGGCAGGCCGCCCGGGACCGGGCGTGGGCGATCGGCGAGAAGCTGGCGGCGGCCGGTGGCGGGGAGGCCCGGCTGACCACCGTCCCCGGCGGCTACCGGGTCGAACTCCACCTGGGCGGGCCCGCGCCGGACGAACTCGGGGTGCTGGAGGCCCTCGCGCTGGGCGACCGCTGGGGGCACCGCCGCTCGCCCCCGTCGCGCAACGGCGGGGTCGCGAGGGAGACGGTGTGGAGCGAGGTCCGGGAGCCGTCCGGTTGAGAGCGGCCGCGGCGGGACGGGGAACGGCCGCCGCAGTCCGTACCGTCAGCGCGGAACACCGGGCCCGCGCGGGACCCGGTGTCCGCGGAGCGCCGCGGTCAGCTCGCGCTGGAGGCGGAGCTGCTGGAGCTGGAACTGGAGCCGGAGCTGCCGGAGCCCGTCGAGGAGGACGAGGTGCCGCCGCCGGACGAGGCAGGCGAGGAGGACGGGGACGTCGAGGTCGACGACGAGCCCACCGAGCTGCTGGAGCTGGAGCGGCTGTCGGTGCGGTAGAAGCCGGAGCCCTTGAAGACCACGCCCACGGCCGAGAAGACCTTGCGGAGCTTCCCCTGGCAGTCGGGGCACGTGGTCAGCGCGTCGTCGCTGAACTTCTGCACCGCCTCGAGGCCGTTGCCGCACTCGGTGCACTGGTACTGGTACGTGGGCACTTTCCGCTTCCTCCTGCACTCCCCCTGGCACTCTCACGCTATGAGTGCTAACGACGGTCCATGATGCGGCATTCCGCTGGAGGAGTCCAGCGGCTCAGCCGTGGCGGGCCGCACCGACCGGCTCCTCGCGGACCGCGCCTCCCCGGGCCACGGTACGGGGCGCGGGGGCCGGAACGGCGAGCAGGCGGCGCATCGTGACGAGCGCCACCAGGCCGAGGCCGGAGCCGGCCAGGGCGACGGTGAAGCCCAGCGAGGGCCCGGAGCGGTCGATCAGCTGCCCGGCGGCGGTGGAGCCGAGCGCCAGGCCCAGGCCGATCGCGCCGGTGAGCCAGGTGAACGCCTCGGTCTTGGCGCCGTCCGCGACCAGGGTCTCCACCAGGGTGTAGCCGGTGATCAGGGTGGGCGCGATGGCCAGGCCGCAGAACAGGCCGGCCGCGGTCAGCGCGGCCAGGTTGGGCATCGCCCACAGGGTGGAGCAGCCGAGCACCAGCAGCGCGTAGCAGGCGATCATCCGCCGCCGGGGGGTGGAGCGCCAGGGGACCAGGCCGTAGAGCACGCCGGCCACCATCGACCCGGCCGCGAACAGGCCGTAGACCAGGCCGCTGAGCCCGCCGGAGCCGGCGTCCTCGGCGAAGGCGGTGATCGAGACCTGGAGGGTGCCGAAGACGGTGCCGAGGCCGAGGAAGGCCCCGGCCAGCAGGCGCACGCCGGGGGAGGAGAGCGCGGAGACCCGCCGGTGGCCGGGGGCGGCGGGCCCGGTGGGCGCGGGCGCGGTGTCCCGGCGGGCGGCGAAGGCGAGGCCGCCGAGCAGGGTCAGGGCGGCCTCGGCGGTGAGCCCGACGGACGGGTTGACCAGGGTGGCGATGCCGGTGGCCAGCATCGGGCCGAGGACGAAGGTGAACTCGTCGGTGACGGACTCGAAGGCGAAGGCGGTGTTCATCAGGGCCGGCCGCCCGCCCAGCCGGTGCACCCAGCGGGCCCGGACCATCGCGCCTACCTGCGGCACCGCCGCACCGGCCGGCGCGGCGGCCAGGAACAGCGTCCAGTCGGGGGCGCCGGCGTGGGCCAGCACGATCAGCGCGGCGACCGCCCCGGCGTGCACCAGCACGGCCGGGACCAGCACCGCGGCCTGGCCGTGGCGGTCGGCGAGCCGCCCGGTCTGCGGGCCGATCAGGGCCTGCGCGACGGCGGCGGCCGCGGCGACCGCGCCGGCCAGGCCGTAGGAGCCGGTGGTGTCGTGGACCAGCAGCACGACGCCGAGGCTGAGCATGGCGTACGGCAGCCGGGCGACCAGCGCCGGGAGCAGGAAGGTCCAGGCGCCGGGGGTGCGCAGCAGCGCCCCGTAGCCGGAGCCGTGGGTGGTGGTGTCGTCGACCGGTCGGCGCGCCGCCACGGTCGGTCCTCTCTGCTGCCTGGTAGCGCCGCGGTCGGGGGTGGGGACCGGTCCGGCGCCGAGAGTCGTCCTCTCGCGCGTCGACCGGGGTTGTTACCGGGCCCGGGCGAGGTGCCGCGGGGCCCGGCCGCCGAGCGGTCGCGCCGACTCTGCATCAGGCAGATACGGAAAAGCGGGTGTATCGGATGTATCGGGGTGTTCCGGCCTTCAGCTTAGCGGTTCAGCCGGTCTTCTTCCTGGCGATGGAAGGCTTCCCGGCGAGAGAAGCCTTCCCGGCGACGGAAGGCTTCCTGGCGAGGGAGGGCGCCCGGCGGGACGTCCGCGAAACGGCGGACGGGCCTTCCGCGTGCTCCAGCCACCCGGCGAGCTTGCCGCCGCGGTCGACGGCGCGCAGCCGGCGCTCGGCGGCCTCGGAGACCTCGTCGGTGGTGACCACCAGCAGTTCGTCGCCCTCGCGCAGCACCGTCGTCCGGTCCGGCACGAAGCTGGAGCCCTCGCGGACCACCAGGGTGACGGCGGCGCCCTTGGGCATCCGCAGCTCGGAGACCTCGACGCCGGACATCCGGGAGCCGGGGGCGAGGTGGACGGAGAGCAGGTGGCCGTGCAGCTTCTCCAGCGGGGCGGACTCGATGCCCAGGTCCTGGCCGATGTCGCCCTCGCCGATCCGCAGCCACCTGGCGACCAGCGGCAGGGTCGGGCCCTGGAGCAGGGTGAAGACCACGACCAGGATGAAGACCACGTTGAACAGCTGCTGGGCGTCGGTCGCGCCGGACACCAGCGGGATGGTGGCGAGCACGATCGGCACCGCGCCGCGCAGCCCGGCCCAGGACAGCAGCGCCTGCTCCTGCCAGGGGACCCGGAACGGCGTCATGGTCAGCAGCACCGACAGCGGCCGGGCGACGAACACCAGCACCGCGCCGGCCACCAGGCCCGGCACGACCGCCGCGCCCATGCTGGTGGGCGTCACCAGCAGGCCGAGCACCACGAACATGCCGATCTGTCCGATCCAGGCCAGCCCGTCGGCGAAGCCGCGCACCGCGGGGCCGTGCGGCAGCTTGGAGTTGCCGAGGATCACCGAGGCGACGTAGGTGGCGAGGAAGCCGGAGGCGTGCAGCAGCGAGCCGCCCGCGTAGGCGAGCACGATCAGCGCCAGCACCGCGATCGGGTACAGGCCGGAGGAGGGCAGCGCGACCCGGCGCACCGCGTACGCGCCGAGCTTGCCGACCGCATAGCCGACCGCCCCGCCGACCACCAGCTCGACGATGATGGTGCCGACCAGCACGTACCAGGGGTCGAGCTCGCCGGTGGCGGCGAAGGCGACCACCAGGATCACCACGGGCGCGTCGTTGAAGCCGGACTCGGCCTCCAGCAGGCCGGTCAGCCGCTTGGGCAGCGGGACCATCCGCAGCACCGAGAAGACCGCCGCGGCGTCGGTGGAGGAGACGATCGCGCCGAGCAGCAGCGCGGTGCGCCACTCCAGGCCGACCAGCCAGTGCGCGCCGGCGGCCGTGACGAACACGGAGACCGCGACGCCCAGGGTGGCCAGCACGGCGGCGGCCGGGACCACCGGCCTGATGGACCGCCAGCTGGTCTTGAGCCCGCCCTCGGCGAGGATGACCACCAGGGCGGCGTAGCCCAGGACCTGGGTGAGCTCGGCGTTGTTGAAGCTTATGCCGATGCCGTTCTGGCCGAGGGCGACGCCGATGCCGAGGTAGATCAGCAGCGAGGGCAGCCCCGAGCGGGTGGAGATCCGCACCGCCACGACGGCGAACAGCAGGATCACGGCGGACTCGAGCAGCAGGGTGTTCAGGTGGTCAACGGTCACGCAGGGGCACCTCGGGGCAGGGAGGGGGCTTCTGGCAGATCGTTACTCATCCTAACATTTTACTTGATCTTTACGCCAGCCCCTCCGCCCGGCCGCACCCGGTAAGGTCCCTGCGGTGCCGTCGAACCGCCGGGGCGTCCCCCGTGCACGGCCGCCGGTGCGCTCGCCCTAATGTGGTGACCTGTCACGGCCGCACGCTCCCTCATACAAGGACTCGGATGCCCCGCTCGAAGAAGTTCCGGCGCGCACGTCTGATCATGATCCTGCTCGCCGTGCTGCTGGTGGCGGGTCTGGTAGGCGGCGGCTGGTGGGCGGTGGACACCGTCCGGTCCTCCTTCCCGCAGGTCAGCGGCACCGTCAAGGTGGCCGGCATGTCCGCGCCGGTGGACGTGGTCCGCGACGACAAGGGCGTCCCGCAGCTGTACGCCGACACCGACGCCGACCTGTTCCGCGCCCAGGGCTACGTGCAGGCCCAGGACCGGTTCTGGGAGATGGACGTCCGCCGGCACATCACCTCCGGCCGGCTCTCCGAGATGTTCGGCTCCTCCTCGGTCGAGCAGGACACCTTCCTGCGCACCATGGGCTGGCGCGAGGTCGCCGAGAAGGAGTGGAACGAGGTCCTCTCCGAGGAGACCAAGCGCAACCTGACCGCCTACACCGAGGGCGTCAACGCCTGGCTCGCCGAGCACCCCGGCGGGGCCGGCGCCTCGTTGGAGTACGCGCTGCTCGGCACGGTCAACTCCGGCTACCGGCCCGAGAAGTGGGACCCGATCGACTCGGTGGCCTGGCTCAAGGCGATGGCCTGGAGCCTGTCCGGCAACATGCAGGAGGAGATCGACCGCTCGCTGCTCGCCCAGGACTTCACCGCCGAGCAGATCGACCAGCTCTACCCCGGGTACCCGTACGACCGCAACGGCACCATCGTGAAGACCGGCAAGGTCTCCGCCGACGGCACCTACACCCCCGGCGCCGGCGACACCGTGCCCCCGCCGGCCGGCGGCTCCGCCCCGGCCGAGAGCTCCCAGGCCCGGGCCGCCACCCAGGCGCTGCTGAGCGGCCTGTCCCAGCAGGTCGGCGCGCTGCCGCAGTTGCTCGGCCCGCAGGGCCAGGGCATCGGCTCCAACTCCTGGGTGGTGGCCGGCGCCCACACCACCACCGGCCTGCCGATGCTCGCCAACGACCCGCACCTCGGCCCCGGCATGCCGTCCATCTGGTACCAGATGGGCCTGCACTGCCGCACCGTCTCCGCCACCTGCGGCTACGACGCGGCCGGCTACACCTTCGCCGGCATGCCCGGCGTGGTCATCGGCCACAACAAGGACATCGCCTGGGGCTTCACCAACCTCGGCGCCGACGTCACCGACCTGTACCTGGAGAAGGTCACCGGCCCCGACACCTACCTCTACGACGGCAAGGACGTGAAGTTCACCGTCCGCAAGGAGACCATCAAGGTGGCCGGGGGCGAGGACCGCACCATCACCGTCCGCACCACCCAGGACGGCATGCCGCTGATCTCCGACCAGTCCTCCGAGGAGCAGAAGGTCGGCCGGTACGCCCCGGCCGGCAACGCCGCCCCCGACCGGGCGGCCGGCTACGCCGTCGCGCTGCGCTGGACCGCGCTCGTCCCCGGCCACACCATGGACGCCGTCTTCGCGATCGACCGGGCCACCGACTTCACGTCCTTCCGGGCCGCCGCCAAGGACTTCGCCGTCCCCGCGCAGAACCTGATCTACGCCGACACCAAGGGCAACATCGGCTACCAGGCCCCCGGCCTGATCCCGGTCCGCGGCAAGAAGAACGACGGCCGCTACCCCTCGCCCGGCTGGGACCCCGCGTACGCCTGGAACACCGCCTTCCTCCCGTTCAAGTCGCTGCCCTACGCGTACAACCCGCCCGAGGGCTACATCGTCACGGCCAACCAGGCCGTCGTCGACCAGAGCTACAAGCCGACGCTCACCACCGACTGGGAGTACGGCACCCGCGCCAAGGAGATCACCGACCAGATCCAGGCCAAGCTCAAGAACGGCGGCAAGGTCTCGCTGGACGACATGCAGTCCATGCAGCTCGACAACACCAGCGTGATGGCCAAGGAGCTCGTCCCGCTGCTGCTCAAGGTCAAGATCGACGACCCGTACGTGCGCGAGGCCCAGGACCTGCTCAAGGACTGGAACTACCACCAGGACGCCGACTCCGCCGCCGCCGCCTACTACAACGGCGTCTGGCGGGCCCTGCTCACCCTCGCCTTCGGCCAGAAGTTCCCCGCCGACCTCCGGGTCGAGGGCGACTGCCTGCTGGTGCGCCAGAAGCGCGACAACACCCTGCCCGACGACGCCCTCGGCGGCGCCGCGCAGGCCGTCACCGAGTGCGGCACCCGCGAGCCCGCGCAGGCCCAGCCGGACGGCGGCGACCGCTGGATGGAGGTCGTCCGCCAGCAGCTCGCCACCCCCGACTCGCCCTGGTGGGACTACATCGACTCCGACCACCAGCAGCAGCACGGGCTCGGCAACCTGCTCGCCGAAGCGCTCAAGGACGCCCGCCAGGACCTCACCTCGCGCCTCAGCAAGGACATCTCCACCTGGAGTTGGGGCCGCCTGCACCAGCTCACCCTCCAGGAGCCCACCCTCGGCAGCGACGACTCCTCGATCGCCTCCGGCGTCGTCCACAAGCTGCTCAACCGGGGCCCCTACAAGCTCTCCGGCGGCAGCGCCGCCGTCGACGCCACCGGCTGGAACGCCGCCGCCGGCTACGACGTCGACTGGATTCCCTCCATGCGGATGGTCGTCGACCTCAGCGACTTCGACGCCTCCCGCTGGATCAACGTCGGCGGCGCCTCCGGCCACGCCTTCCACCTCCACTACAACGACCAGACCGACCTGTGGGCCTCCGGCCAACTCCTGCCCTGGGCCTACACCAAGGACGCGGTCGCCAAGGCGGGCAAGGACACCCTCACCCTGACCAACTAGTGCGGACGCCCGGCGCCCGGCGCCCGGCGGCACGCGTCTCCGGAGGCCGGGGAGCGGACCGCCGGGGGCCGCTCCCCGGCCTCCGGACAGGGCCTAGAAGCGCGTCACGCCCTCCGGCGTCACCACCGCGTGCACCGGCAGGTCGTGGGGTTCGGCCGGGAGGGCCGGGAGCAGCTCGCCCGGGTAGAGCAGGGTGGCCAGAAGCGGGCGGGCCCCGGCCCGGGTCAGGCGGGCCAGGACCCGGTCGTAGGAGCCGCCGCCCCGGCCGAGCCGGGTGCCGCGCGGGTCGACGGCCAGGCCGGGCAGCAGGACCACGTCGGCGCCCAGGACGGCGTCCGGGCCGAGCCGGGGCGCGGTGGGTTCGAGCAGGCCGCGGCCGGCGGGGGAGAGGCGGTCCTCGCCCTCGTACGGCGCCCAGTCCAGGTCGTTGTCCGGCAGCAGCACCGGCAGCAGGACCCGGACGCCCGCCCCGGCGAGCGCGGCCAGCAGCGGGCGGGTGCCGGGCTCCGCGCCGACCGAGACGTACGCCGCGACGGTGCCGCCCGGCGGCACCAGCGCGGCGGCGTGCCGGGCCAGCGCCCCGGCCGCGGCGGTGCGTTCGGCCGCGTCGAGCGCCCGTCGTTCGGCCAGCAGGCGTGACCTCAGCGCCGCCTTGTCGTTGGACAACCGATCCGCAGTCACCGTTCGATTCCCTCCAGCTCCGTTCCGTGCACTGACACGAGCCTGACACGCCCCGAGGCCGCCCCATGCCCACCCCCCTCCTGCTCCAGGCCCTGGCCGCGCTCGGTGCGGCCGCCCCGGCCGCCGCCGGCGTCCTCGCGCTGCGCCGGCGGCGGGACCGGGCCGAGCGGGGCGGTCGGGAGGCGGAACTCCTGGCGAAGATCGCGGAACTGACGGCGGAACGCGACGAACTGGTCCGCACCGCCTCCTGCGACCCGCTGACCGGGGTGTGGAACTACCGGCACCTCCAGCTCACCCTGGACCGCGAGATCGAACGGGCCCGCCGGGCCGAGGCCACCGCGATCGACCCCCGGCCGCTGGCGGTGCTGATGATCGAGGTCGCCGGGTTCGACGCGGTGGTCGCCGAGCACGGCCGGGCCCGCGCCAACGCGATGCTCCGGGACCTCGCCCAGCGCCTGGCGATGGAGATCCGCGGCTGCGACACCCTGGGCCGGTACGGCGGCGAGGAGTTCCTGGCGCTGCTGCCCGACACCGGCCCGGAGGGCGCCGCCCAGGTCGCCGAGCGGCTGTGCTGGTCGGTGCGCCGCCACCGGCTGACCGACCGTCACCCCGGCGAGAGCGCCGACCCGGGCGAGCGCAGCGGCCTGACCGCCTCCGTCGGCCTGGCCGTGCTGCCCCGGGACGGCGCGCACTCCGCCGTCCTGCTGCGGGCCGCCGACCGCGCGCTGGCCGCCGCGCGCGCCGCGGGCGGCGACCGCTGGCGCTCCACCGAGCGGCTCCCGCCCGAGCCGGCCGGTCCGGACGCTTCACCGGCGCCCGGTAAGGTGTCTTCCGGCCCCGGCGGGGGACCCCTCACCCCGCATGCGACCACCGTCGGCCCGGGCCCGACCGGTGACAGGCCCTGACCATCGTTTCACGCCGCTCCCAGCGGGGTGGGATGCCCGCCTCAGTAAGGTCGACGCATGACGAACAAGCACGCCCGCCAGCCGGTCACCAAGGCAGTCGTCCCGGCCGCCGGCCTCGGTACCAGGTTCCTCCCCGCCACCAAGGCCACGCCCAAGGAGATGCTCCCGGTCGTCGACAAGCCGGCCATCCAGTACGTCGTCGAGGAGGCCTCCGCCGCGGGCCTGTCCGACATACTGATGGTCACCGGTCGCAACAAGCGTGCTCTGGAAGACCACTTCGACCGCGCCTACGAGCTGGAGGAGCTGCTCAGCCGCAAGGGCGACCAGGAGCGGCTGCGCCGGGTGCAGGAGTCCGTGCAGCTCGCCAGCATGCACTACGTCCGCCAGGGCGACCCGAAGGGCCTCGGCCACGCCGTCTCGGTCGCCGAACAGCACGTCGCCGGCCAGCCGTTCGCCGTCCTGCTGGGCGACGACCTGATCGACCCGCGCGACCCGCTGCTGTCGCGGATGATCGAGGTGCAGCAGGAACTCGGCGGCTCCGTCGTCGCGTTGATGGAGGTCGACCCCGCGCAGATCCACCTGTACGGCTGCGCCGCCGTCAAGGCCAACGGCTTCGGCGAGGACGTCTTCCAGGTCACCGACCTGGTCGAGAAGCCCGACACCGCCGACGCCCCCTCCCACTACGCCGTGATCGGCCGCTACGTCCTCGACCCGGCCGTCTTCGACGTGCTGCGCGAGACCCCGCCCGGCCGCGGCGGCGAGATCCAGCTGACCGACGCGCTGCGCGAGCTGGCCACCCGCGACGAGTCCGCCGGCGGGCCGGTGCACGGCGTGCTGTTCAAGGGCCGCCGCTACGACACCGGCGACCGCGCCGACTACCTGCGGGCGATCGTCCGGCTGGCCGCCGAGCGCGAGGACCTCGGCCCCGAGTTCCGCGGCTGGCTGCGGCAGTTCGTGGCCACCGAGATGCAGGGCTGACCCGCGCGGGGCTGACCCGGGCGCGGGGCCGACCCACCGCGAAGGCGGAGCCGACCCACCACGAAGACCGGCGTAGAAGGCGGTAGAAGGCGAGCGTGAGGCGATGACCGGGAAGCACGACCCCTGCTGCGCGGAGGCCGATTCCCCGGCCGCGCCGCGGCTGTGGACCGTCGACGAGCACCTCGCCGACGTCCTGGCCGCGGTCGCCCCGCTGCCGCCCATCGAACTGCAACTGCTGGACGCCCAGGGCTGCCGGCTCGCCGAGGACGTGCGGGCCGACGACGACCTGCCGCCCTTCGACAACAGTTCGATGGACGGCTACGCGCTGCGCACCGCCGACACCGTGCGCGCCACCGGGCCGTACCCGTCGGTGCTCGCCGTGGTCGGCGACATCGCGGCGGGCGCCGCCGAACTGCCCAAGGTCGGCCCCGGCCAGGCCGCCCGGATCATGACCGGCGCCCCCGTCCCGCCCGGCGCCGAGGCCGTCGCCCCGGTCGAGTGGACCGACGGCGGCACCGGCACCGGGCAGGCCGCCGACGCGATGGGCGCGCCCGTCGCGGACGAGGAGGTCCGGGTGCTGCGCCCGGTCGCCGAGGGTGCGCACATCCGCCGCCGGGGCAGCGACGTCACCGCGGGCGACACCGTGCTGGAGGCCGGCACCGTGCTCGGCCCCACCCAGCTCGGCCTGCTCGCCGCGGTCGGCCGCGGCACCGTCCGGGTCGCGCCCCGCCCCCGGGTGGTCGTGCTCTCCACCGGCACCGAACTCGTCCAGCCCGGCGAGAGCGCCGGCCCGGGCCGGATCCACGACTCCAACTCCTTCACCCTGACCGCCGCCGCGATCGCCGCCGGCGCCGTCGCCTACCGGGTCGGCGGCGTCCCCGACGAGCCGGCCGTGCTGCGCGCCGTGCTGGAGGACCAGCTCGGCCGGGCCGACCTGATCGTCACCAGCGGCGGCGTCTCGGTCGGCGCGTACGACGTGGTCAAGGAGGTGTTCGCGGACTACGGCGGCGTCGACTTCCGCCGGTTGCGGATGCAGCCCGGCAAGCCGCAGGGCTTCGGCCGGATCGGCGGGGGCGCCGGGGTGCCGCTGCTCGCGCTGCCCGGCAACCCGGTCAGCGCCTACATCTCCTTCGAGCTGTTCGTCCGCCCGGTCATCCGCACCATGCTCGGCGCCCCCGACGTGCACCGCCCCGTGGTGCGCGCCGCGACCACCGTCGCGCTGCGCTCCCCGGCCGGGCGGCGGCAGTTCCTGCGCGGCCGGTACGACCCGGCGGCGGGCACCGTCGGCCCGGTCGGCGGCGAGGGATCGCACCTGGTCGGAGCGCTGGCGAAGGCCGACTGCCTGATCACCGTCCCCGAGGACGTCACCGCGCTGCCCGCCGGAAGCGCCGTCGACGTGGTCCTTCTCACGGACTGACCGGAACGGGGCTGTACGGTAGCGCGAGATTCGCACCGTGCCACTGGAGCCACTCGTGACCGACACACCCCCCGGCGACCGCCTCACGCACGTCGACCACACCGGCGCCGCCCGGATGGTCGACGTCTCCGCGAAGGCCGCCACCACCCGGGTCGCGGTGGCGGCCGGCCGCGTCCGGGTCTCCCCCCGGGTGGTGGAACTGCTGCGCGGCGAGGGCGTCCCCAAGGGCGACGCCCTCGCGGTGGCCCGGATCGCCGGGATCATGGGCGCCAAGCGGACGCCCGAGCTGATCCCGCTCTGCCACCCGATCGCGCTCACCGGCACCACCGTCGACCTCGCCGTCACGGACACCGCCGTCGAGATCACCGCCACCGTCCGCACCGCCGACCGCACCGGCGTCGAGATGGAGGCGCTCACCGCCGTCGCCACCGCCGCGCTCACCGTCATCGACATGGTCAAGGCCGTCGACAAGGCCGCCGCCATCGAGGACGTCCGGGTGCTCAGCAAGACCGGCGGCAAGAGCGGCGACTGGCACCGGGAGGACGCCAAGTGAGGGCGCTCGCCGTCACCGTCTCCAACCGGGCCTCGGCCGGCGTGTACGAGGACAGGGGCGGCCCGCTGCTGGTCGCCGGACTGCGCGCGATGGGCTTCACCGCCGACGGGCCGGTCGTCGTCCCGGACGGGGAGCCGGTCGAGGCCGCCCTGCGCGAGGCCGTCGCCGCCGGGTACGACGTGGTGCTCACCACCGGCGGCACCGGCATCTCGCCGCAGGACCTCACGCCCGAGATGACCGCCCGGGTGCTCGACCGGCCGATCCCAGGCATCCCCGAGGCGATCCGCGCGCACGGCCGGGACGGGGTGCCCACCGCGGCGCTCTCCCGCGGCCTGGCGGGCCTGGCCGGACGCACCCTGATCGTCAACCTGCCCGGCTCCACCGGCGGCGTCCGCGACGGCCTGGCCGTGCTCGCCCCGCTGCTGCCGCACGCCGTCGACCAGCTGGCCGGCGGCGACCACCCGCGACCCACCGATCCCTCCGGGAGCGCCCACTGAACGCCGGCTGGCCCGTCGAACTGGCCGAAGGGGACATCCTGCTGCGGCCCATCCGCCGCCGCGACCAGGCCGAGTGGCAGGAGGTCAGCCGCCGCAACCGGGACTGGCTGCGCCGCTGGGAGGCCACCGTCCCGCCCGCCCCGCCCGGCCGGGCCCCGCTGCCCCGGCCCACCTACCGGCAGATGGTCCGCTACCTGCGCTCCGAGGCCGCGGCGGGCCGGATGCTGCCCTTCGTCCTGCTCCACCAGGGCCGCCTGGTCGGCCAGTTGACGGTCGGCGGGATCACCTGGGGCTCGATGTGCTCCGCCAACGTCGGCTACTGGGTGGACGAGGCGGTCGCCGGACGCGGCATCGTGCCCACCGCCGTCGCGCTCGCCGTCGACCACTGCTTCCGCGACCTGGGCCTGCACCGGGTCGAGGTCTGCATCCGCCCGGAGAACCGGCCCAGCCGCCGGGTGGTGGAGAAGCTCGGCTTCCGCGAGGAGGGGGTGCGCCCGCGCTACCTGCACATCGACGGCGACTGGCGCGACCACCTGGTGTACGCGCTCACCGCCGAGGAGGCCGCCGACGGGCTGCTGCGGCGCTGGCACGCCCTCAGGAACCGGCCGCCGCAGGATAATTGAATACTTGTTCGAAATTGATATCGATATGGCATCGGGGCCGGGGCGAGCCGCCACAAATACCGGCAAAATAGTCTGAGAATCAGCTTGATCACACGACACGCCGCGCCAAATTGCTGCAGTGCCTTCGCCCGCGCCCGTACCGTGTGAAACGTGAGCAGTAGCGGCCTTATCTACGCGGTCATCGTAGGGGCCTGGGCTGCCTATCTGGTGCCGATGTGGCTCCGCAGGCAGGACGAGCTCAACGAGTCGCGTCCGACGGAACGCTTCAGTACCGCGATCCGCCTGCTGGCCGGTCGATCGGCCATGGAGCGGCGCGCGGCCCGAGCCCTCGGCGACCAGACCGCCGACCAGCAGCACCCCGCCGGGCAGGACCCGGACGGGGCCCTCGCCGATCCAGCCCCCGCCTCCGGGCGCGAGCCCGGTCCCGCGCCCGATCCCGCCGACGTGCCCACCCGGGCCGCCGGGCCGGGCGCCGGGCCCGCGGCCGAGCAGGTCGCCGAACCGGCGGCCGAGCCGCTCGCGACGGCGAAGCCCGCCGAGGGCCGCGCCGAGCGGGAACGCGAGCGCGAGCGCGAGCGGGAGCACGGTGACCGGCGCTCCGCCGAGCGGCGGGCCCTGCTGCTCGCCCGGCGGCGGCGGATGGTCACCATGCTGTTCCTGGCCTTCGCGCTGGGCGCCGTGGTCGCCGGGGTGGCCGGCTTCGCCTTCCTCTGGGTGCCCGCCGTCCCCGGCGTGCTGCTCACCCTCTACATCGGCCACCTGCGCCGACTGGAGCGGCAGCGCTACGAGGTCAAGTTCGACCGCGGCCGGGCCGCGCAGGCCGCCGAGCGGCTGCGCGAACGCGAACGCGAGCGGACCGCCCGCCCGGCCGCCGCCCCCGCCGCGGACCGCCCCGCGCCCGCCGCCGAACCGGCCGCCACCGCGGACCCGGGCGCCACCCGGGCCACCGTCCTGGCCGAGGCGACCGAGCACGAGGAGTGGGCCGACGGCGTCCGCTCCCGGGCCGCCGCCGGAACGGACTCCTGGGAACCCGTCCCCGTCCCCCTCCCCACCTACGTCACCGCCCCCGTGGCCCCCCGCACCACCCGCGGCCTCGACCTCTCCGCCCCCAACACCTGGGACTCCGGCCGCCCGGCCACCCCGCTCTACGACCAGTACGGCGGCGACCCCGCCCAGCCCCCCGCCGCCGCGGACTGGGCCACCCGCCCCCGCGCCGCCAACGAGTAGCCACCCCGCCCGCCCCCGCCCCGGCCGCAACGCTCCCCCGCGCCGGGGCGTTCGCGTCCCCCCGTCACCCCGCCGCCGGACCGCGTCGACCATGGTCACGAGGACCTCCGCGGAGGTGATAGAGTTCTTTCTTGTTGGGGCTGTGGCGCAGTCCGGTAGCGCACCTCGTTCGCATCGAGGGGGTCAGGGGTTCGAATCCCCTCAGCTCCACCCCATGGCAAAGGCCCTCCCGGGTAATCCGGGAGGGCCTTTGCGCATTTCGGAGCGGTGTGGCGATGCCGGCGGTATGGCGATGCGTCAGGGCCGCCGGGATGTGCGGCGGCGGAATTCCTGGCCCGCCCCCGGAGCCGCGGTCGGGGCCGGTCGGGGTGGTGCCGCGGTCGCTCTCGGTGGCGGTGTGCGGTTGCTATGGTCGTGCCTGACGGCGGCGTCCAGGATTCGACGGAGATGGGGTGAGGATGTGGGCGACGACACCCCCCGCGTGACTCCGGTGGTCAGCACGCCGCTGTACCAGGTGAAGGCCGAGTTCTTCAAGACGCTCGGGCACCCGGTCCGGATTCGGGTCCTGGAGCTGCTCAGTGTGCGCGCGCACGCGGTGGCCGAGCTGCTGCCCGAGACCGGGGTGGAGGCGGCGCACCTGTCGCAGCAGCTCGCCGTGCTGCGCCGGGCCAACCTGGTGGTCGCCCGGCGGGAGGGCAGCACCGTGCACTACAGCCTCACCAGCCCGCGGGTGGCCGAACTGCTCGCGGTGGCCCGGGAGATCCTGGGCGGCGTGATCACCGGGCAGGCCGAGCTGCTGGACGGCCTGCGCGCGCCCACCGGGACGAGCGGCCGGGGCTGAGGCGCACCCCTTCGCGGTGCACTCCGGGGCCGTCCCGCGCCCTGCGGTATGCCAAAACTGTGATTTGCGAAATTCGTAAAGTCCATACATGATGCCTGCTGTGGGACCGGCAGCCGGTACGCCCCGATCGGGCCGGGCCGGGCCGGGACGGCCGAAGGAGGGCGACGGTGACCGGGAGCTTCGACGGGGAACTGCGCGAACAACTCGTCCGAGCCAGGCACTCCGAGGCCGAGGCGCGCGCCGCCGGGGACGAGGACGGCGCGCCGGCCTACGCCGGGCGGGCCGCCGAACTGCTGCGGCTCGCCGGGCAGCACGGGATCGAACTCCCGCCGGACGCCCCGGCGGACCGGCCGTGACCACCGTCCGGCACCGCCTCGCGGCGGTGCTGCCCAACCGGCGGACCCTCGCCGCCATGGGCCGCTCCCCGCGCCGGGACCTGCCGGCCGGGCTGACCGTCGCCGTCGTCGCGCTGCCGCTCGCGCTCGGCTTCGGCATCTCCTCCGGCGCGGGCGCCGAGGCCGGGCTGGCCACCGCCGTGGTGGCGGGCGCGCTGGCGGCGGTGTGCGGCGGGTCGAACCTCCAGGTGTCCGGGCCGACCGGCGCGATGACGGTGGTGCTGGTGCCGATCGTCCACCGCTACGGCGTGGACGGGGTGCTGACGGTCGGTCTGCTGGCCGGGGCGGTGCTGGTGGCGCTGGCGCTGGCCCGGGCCGGGCGGTGGATGGCGTACGTGCCGGTGCCGGTGGTGGAGGGCTTCACGGTCGGCATCGCCGGGGTGATCGCGCTCCAGCAGGTGCCCGGCGCGCTCGGCGTGCCCGAGCCGGGCGGCGACAACCCGGCGGTGGTCGCGGCCCGGGCGGCCGGCGCCTTCCTCGGCGCCCCGCACTGGGCGGCGCTCGGCCTGGCGCTGGGGGTGGCCGCCGTGCTGCTGGTCGGCTCCCGGCTGCGGCCCGCCGTCCCGTTCTCGCTGCTCGCGGTGGTCGCGGCCACCCTGCTGGCCCGGTGCGCGGACCTGCCGGTGGAGACCATCGGCCACCTGCCCGCCGGGCTCCCGGCCCCCTCGCTCGGCTTCTTCGAGGCCGCGGACGTGCCCGCGCTGCTGCCCTCGGCACTCGCGGTGGCGGCGCTCGCCGCGCTGGAGTCGCTGATGTCGGCGACCGCCGCGGACGCCATGGGCGCGGGCGAACGACACGACAGCGACCGGGAGTTGTTCGGCCAGGGCCTGGCCAACCTGGCGGCCCCGCTGTTCGGCGGGGTGGCCGCGACCGGGGCGATCGCCCGGACCGCCGTCAACGTCCGCTCCGGCGCGGCCTCTCGGCTGGCGTCGCTGGTGCACGCCGCGGTGCTCGCGGTGATCGTGTTCGCCGCCGCGCCGCTGGTGTCCGGCATCCCGCTGGCGGCCCTGGCCGGCGTGCTGGTCGCCACCGCGGTGCGGATGGTCGAGACCGGCTCGCTGCGGGCGCTGGCCCGCAGCGGGCGCGGCGCGACGGCGGTGCTGGCGCTGACCGCCGCCGCGACCCTGGCGTTCGACCTGGTGACGGCCGTGGTGGTGGGCCTGCTGCTGTCCGGGGCGCTGGCGCTGGCCGAGGTGGCCCGGGCGGCCCGGGTCGAACAGGTCCCGCTGCACGAGGAACCGCCGCCCGCCGGCCACCGCGAGGAGGAGCGGGCGCTGCCCGCCGAGCACGTCGCCGCCTACCGGATCGACGGCCCGCTGCTGTTCGCCGCCGCCCACCGCTTCCTGCCGCAACTCACCGGCGCCGACCGGGTACGGGTCGCGATCCTGCGGATGTCGCGGGTCAGCGCGATCGACGCCAGCGGCGCGGTCGTCCTGGGCGACGCGATCGCCGCCCTCGAACGGCGCGGCACCCTGGTGCTGCTCTCCGGCCTGCGCGCGGAACACCACCGCCCGCTGGCCGCGCTCGGCGTGCTGGACCGGCTGCGCGAACAGGGCCGGGTGTTCGCCACCACCCCCGAGGCGATCGCCTGCGCCCGGCGGCACCTGGACGGGGCGGAGCTGCCGACGGGCGCGGGCGCGGGTACGGGTACGGGGGCGGCGGGTTGACGGCCGACGGACGCCGCCGCTGCCCAGGCCCCGCCCGATCCGCTCGCCCGCTCGCCCGTACCCGCTCGCCCGTACCCGCTTGCCCGTACCCGCTCGCCCGTACCCGCCCGCCCGCCTGTACCCGCCCGTTCGACCTCACCGGAGCAGCCATGAGCGACGCCGTCCGCGACGAGAGGAGCAGGCGCCGGGCGATGATCGTCCGCGCCCTGGTCTACATCGCCGGCACCCACCTGTTCGCCGGGTTCGTGATCCTGCTGTTCGCCGTCGGCGGCCGCCGCTGAGGGCGGGGGCTACCGGCGCCGCGGCGGAGCCTCGCCCAGCAGTTCCCCGTCCGGGCCGCGGACCTCGATCCGCAGGCCGAACTCCGCGTGCAGCGCGGCCGCCTGCTCCGGGGTGGCCAGCAGGTAGTGGTCGTCGTCGTGGCGGCGCACGCCCGGCAGGAGGTGGAAGACCCGGGGGTCGCCGCCGCCCGGGGCGAGGTCGTCGATGCCCTCCGCGATGGCGGCCAGGTCGAGGTAGTCGTCCGACTCCTGGTCGATCGGCCAGCACTTCGGCACGCCGTTGACCTTGAAGCGCAGGTTCCGAAGGGAGTCCTCGTCGCCGACCAGCTCCACGTCGGTGACGGTCACCGCCCCGCCGGACAGCCGCCCGGCCGTTCGGAAGATCGCGCGGTAGGCGTCCTCCGCGAAGTCCACGTCGTCGCTGTGGGCCTGGACCACCGCCTCGCAGAGGGCCGCCACCGCGATCAGGTCCCGTTCCCGCCGCTCCGGCGGGAACTCCGGCCAGTCGGCGGCGTACTCGATCGTCTCGTCCGCCAGCGCGCGGGTGGTCAGACCGAACTCGTACAACCGCTCGGCCATCCGCTGGTAGCCGTTCATCCCCGTGTCCTTCATGCCGGGAGTCTGACAGGCCGTCACGACAGCCCGGGGCGGGAGGGCGGGGTCAGGGCTTCAGGACGGTCAGGCGGACGGTGGTGGCGCCGTCGTCGGGAGTCGTGACGGCGGTGCCGGCGGGGGACGGGCCGAAGGTGAGGACCTGGTGGGCGGGGCCGGGCGGGAAGTCCCAGTCGACGTGGTCGCGGCGGCGCAGGACGGCGGTGTCGTGCAGGGCGGTGTCCGGGTCGGTGGTGACGGCGGTGGCGCGCAGGGCGGCGAGGTAGGCGGCGGCGGTGGCGGGCGGGACGGTGAAGCGCAGGAAGAGGACGTCCGGGCCGGCGGCCGAGTTGTCGTCGCTGTAGTAGCGGACCGCGGTGGCGCCCCCGGGGAGGGCGACGTCGTAGTAGCGCAGCAGGGTGGGCAGGTCGCGCGGGCCGCCGAGGTTGGCGCAGTCGTACTGCCGGTAGGCGCGGGCGTCGTGCGGGTGCAGCGGCCAGCAGCCGCCCCAGGCGCGGCGGGCGCCGACCAGGCCGCCGCCCAGCACGAGCAGCGCGATCAGCACCCAGGTCAGCGGCCTGCGGTGCCAGGCGCGGACAGCGGACATCCCTACCCCCGGTGTTCCGCCCGCTCCCCGTGCGCCGTCGTTCGTCGTCGGGTCCGGCCGGGCGGTAGTTCCCGGGGATCATAGTCGGCTCGAACACCCGGTCGGCGCACGGTCGGCGCACGGCCGGCGCACGGCCGGCGCACGGTCGGCGGACGGCCGCCGCCGCTCAGTCCCGCAGCAGCAGCCGCAGCCGGGGCGTCAGCAGCGGGCGCAGCAGCCGGGTGACCGGCGGGGTGCACAGCAGCAGGGCCAGCGCGGCGGCGGCGAGGGTCAGGGCCGCCTGCCCGGCCGCCGAGGTGAGGAACCCCCCGCGGTAGCCGCCCGCGCGGACCAAGGCCAGCTGGACGAAGGGGTGCACCAGGAACGCCGCCGTGCTGGCCGCGCCGAGTCCGCTGTACCAGCCGGCCCGGACCGGCACCAGGGCCAGGAACAGCACGCCCAGGACCGCCCCCGCGAGGTTGACCGCCAGCGACAGCGCCAGCCAGCGGGGCAGGCCCGCGTGCAGGCCCGCCGCGCTCATGCTCCGGTAGAACCAGGCCGCGTCCAGTCGCGGCACCAGCCAGTACGCGAGCAGCGCCGCCGCCGCGAACACCGGGGGCGCGGCGGCCCGCAGCCGCCGGTTGCCGCGCAGCGCGAGCACCCGGTCGCGGTCCAGGGTCAGCCCGGCGACGAAGAACGGCAGCAGTTGCAGGGTCCGTCCGATCGACAGCTGCGGGGTCAGCGGCAGCGCCCCGGCCAGCAGCGAGACGGCGACGGCGGTGGTCAGCGGGGCCCGCAGCCGGTGCCAGAGCGGGGCGCTCAGCCGCCACAGGAACAGCGACAGCAGGAACCAGGTCACCCAGACCGGGGTGAGCAGGTCCAGCGCGAACCGCCCCCCGTCCAGCCATGCCGTGTACGCCCCCAGCAGGGTGGTCCACACCAGGTACGGGGCCAGCACGCCGCTCAGCAGCCGGCCGAGCTGGTCCGGGCGGGCGGTGAAGGAGCGGGAGAACCAGCCGGACACGAACACGAACACCGGCATGTGGAACGCGTACACCAGCAGGTAAGCGGCGTGCAGCACCCGGTGCCCCGGCACCCGCGCCAGCGGCTCCCAGAAGTGCCCGCAGACCACCAGCACCGTCGCCAGCAACTTCACGTGGTCGAAGAACGGTTCGCGCCCGCGGGGAGCCGCGGGCCCGTCGGGGCCGGGTCGGGCGAGCGGGGGATCGGCGAGCACGGGTTCCCACAGGTCGGAAGGGGGCACGGACCGACAGGACTCTACGGGGTGCCACGGAACGGGGACCACGCGGGCACCGCGCGGGCGCCCGGGGCCGGGGAGGCGGCCGACCGCGCCGCGAGGGCCGGACGGCGCCGTCCGTCATGGCGGCGCGCCCTGGTGTCACTCGTACGGGTGGATTGCGGAATCCGGGTGGCCCAGTGGGGTATCGGTGACCGCGGGCCCGCGGGCTCGTTAGGCAGCGTGCCGGTCTCCGTCGACGGCACACCATCAGACGCACACCTAGGGGCGGGACCCAGTGGCTCAGCCGTTCGAACTGCCGGACTTCTACGTGCCGTACCCGGCCAGGATCAACCCGCACTACGAGCAGGCGCGGGTCCACACCAAGGAGTGGGCGCGCCGCTTCGGCATGCTGGAGGGCTCGGGCATCTGGGAGGAGCACGACCTCGACTCGCACGACTACGCGCTGCTCTGCTCCTACACCCACCCCGACTGCGACAGCGGGGCGCTGGACCTCGTCACCGACTGGTACACCTGGGTGTTCTTCTTCGACGACCACTTCCTGGAGACCTTCAAGCGGACCCTGGACCGCGAGGGCGGCAAGGCGTACCTGGACCGGCTGCCCGCCTTCATGCCGATGGACCTCGCGGACGGCTACCCGGAGGCGACCAACCCGGTCGAGGCCGGCCTGGCCGACCTCTGGCAGCGGACGGTCCCGCACATGTCGGCCGACTGGCGGGCCCGGTTCGCCGAGTCGACCAGGAACCTGCTGAACGAGTCGCTCTGGGAGCTGTCGAACATCAACGAGGGCCGGGTCTCCAACCCGGTCGAGTACATCGAGATGCGCCGCAAGGTCGGCGGCGCCCCCTGGTCGGCCGGGCTGATCGAGTACGCGGCGGGGGCCGAGGTGCCCGAGGCGGTGGCGTACTCCCGCCCGCTGCGCGTCCTGCGGGACGCCTTCTCGGACGGCGTGCACCTGCGCAACGACCTGTTCTCGTACGAGCGCGAGATCGGCGAGGAGGGCGAGCTGTCCAACGGCGTCCTGGTGCTGGAGACCTTCCTCGGCTGCTCCACCCAGGAGGCCGCGGACGCGGTCAACGACCTGCTGACCTCCCGGCTCCAGCAGTTCGAGAACACCGCGCTCACCGAACTCGCCCCGCTCTTCGCCGAGCACGCGCTGAGCCCGGAGGAGGTCGCCCGCGTCCTGGCCTACGTCAAGGGCATGCAGGACTGGCAGTCCGGCGGCCACGAGTGGCACATGCGCTCCAGCCGCTACATGAACGGCGGCGGCGCGGCCGCCCCGGTGCCCGGCCCCCGGGGCCTGGGCACCTCCGCGGCCAACATCCGCCTCGCGGCGGGCATCCGCGGCCTGCGCAGCTTCGCCCACGCCCCGCACCGCACGTCCGGGCCGTCCCTGCTGCCCGACTTCCCGATGCCGTACCCGCTCAGCCTCAACCCGCACCTGGCCGCCTCCCGCGAGTACGTGGTCGGCTGGGCCCGCGAGTTCGGCCTGCTCGACCCGGAGCCCGGCGTCCCGGCCTCCGACATCTGGGACGAACGCAAGCTCCGCGACTACGACTTCGCGCTGTGCGCCGCCGGCATCGACCCCGACGGCAGCCCCGCCGAGCTCGACCTCTCCTCCGCCTGGCTGACCTGGGGCACCTACGCCGACGACTACTACCCCGTCGTCTTCGGCCGCCCGCGCGACCTGGCGGGCGCGAAGGCCGCCAACGAGCGGCTGTACGCGCTGATGACGCTCGACGGCAGCCTCCCGTTCCCCCCGCGCAACGCGCTGGAGGCCGGCCTGGCCGACCTCTGGCAGCGCACCAGCGCCCCGTTCTCGCAGAGCGCCCGGGCCAAGTTCCGCAAGGCCGTCGGGGACATGATCGACAGCTGGCTCTGGGAGCTCGCCAACGGCGCGCAGAACCGCGTCCCCGACCCGGTCGACTACATCGAGATGCGCCGCGCCACCTTCGGCTCCGACCTGACGATGAGCCTGTCCCGGCTCGGCCGCGGCGAGGTGATCCCCGAGGAGGTGTACGCCAGCGGCACCATGCGGGCGATCGAGAACTCCGCGGCGGACTACGCCTGCCTGGTCAACGACCTGCACTCGTACCGGAAGGAGGTCGAGTACGAGGGCGAGTTCCACAACCTGGTCCGGGTGGTGGAGAACTTCTTCTCCTGCGACCACCCCGTCGCGGTCGACATCGTGGCCGACCTGATGGCCTCCCGGCTGAGCCAGTTCGCGCACGTGGTCAAGGGCGAACTCCCGATCCTCAAGCAGGACTTCGCGATCGAGGGCGAGGCCGCGCAGGCCCTCGACGGGTACGTCCGCGAGCTGGAGGACTGGATGGCCGCCGTCCTGCACTGGCACCGCGAGTGCGACCGCTACGCCGAGGACGTGCTGCGGCGGCACTTCGCCCCGAAGACGGCCGTCCCGGCGGACCTGGGGACGTCGGCGATGCGCATCCTGGAGACCATCGGCCGGTAGGGCGCGGGCGGCGCCAGGGGCGCGGGGAACCGCGCGAGCGGGCGGTTCCCCGCGCCCCTGACCGGCCCGACTCGGGCCGTCCTACTGCCAGTTGTGCTGCTGCGGCTGCCCCGGCGGTGCCTGGTGCGGCACCGGAGCCGGAGCCGGGTGGTGCGGGTGGTGCCGGTGCCCGCGCGGGTGCCGGGTGAGGGTGTAGCCGAGGACACCGGCCAGGGCGGCCAGCACGCCGCCCGCGACGGTCCACCACCAGCGGGTGTTCCAGCCGGAGAAGAGGTCCGAGTACCAGTGGGACTCCTCCGCCGCGGGCGCGGCCGCGTACGTCGCGCTCGCGCTCGGCGCCGGGGTGCCCGCCGCCGCGGCGGCCGTCGCGCCGGCGTTCACCGGCGGCACCAGCGGGGCCTTGAGCGAGCCGCCCTCGGGCTGGGCGTCGTCCGCGCCGCCCTTGGTGGCGACGTGCACGTGGACGGTGGCGGCCAGGCCGAGGTCGGTCTGCGGGATGTCCGTGGTGGACAGCCGGACGTAGTACGTGCCGGGCAGCGGGTCCCCGGACCAGGGCTCGGCCCAGGACCGGATCTGCCGCAGCGCGCAGCTCAGCGCCAGGGTGGTCGCGCCCTGCTCGCCGGTGCCCTCCTGCGGCCCCGCGGTGCAGGACTGCCGGCGGCGCAGGCCGTCGAAGAGTTCGAGCGTCCAGGTCTGCGGGCCGTGCCGGTCCGCGGCGTCCGGCAGGGTGACGGTGACCTGGACGGTCGCGGTCTGGCCCTCGGCGGCCGGGAACGCCCAGTACAGGTAGTCGCCGGTGGAGACCGGGACGTCCGCGTCCTGGCCGGAGGCCAGCGTGGTCGCGGTCAGGAAGCTGGTGCCGACCGAGTTCAGCACCGGCTTCGCCCCACCGGAGGCGGAGGCGGAGGCGGAGGCGGAAGCGGAGGCCGACGGCGAGGCCGCGGCGGACGGGGACGCGGCCGAGGCCGTCGCCGGGGCCAGCAGGAGCAGGCCGGTGAACGCGGCGGCCGAGGCCGCGGCGGTGCGGAGCGTGCGCATCGTCAGTTCTCCCGCCAGACGGCGATCCGCCAGCGTGCCAGCCAGCCGAAGATCAGACCGGCGAGCAGGCCGGCCAGGGTCAGGACACCGAGCAGGACCCAACCGCGGCCCAGGCCCATCGCGGGGCCGTCCGGAGCTGGGGAGGCGGCGGCGACGTCCACCGTCAGCTCCAGCGGCAGGCCCGGGTCGGCCTGCACGCCCGCCTGCGCGGCGAACGAGTTGCTGACCACCAGGCAGACCGTCCGGACGTCCGACCCGGCGCCCGCGCCCTTCGACGGGGAGGCCGAGGCCGAGGCCGAGCCGTCCCCGGTGGCGGACCAGCGCACGCCGGTCGAGGCCACGTCGGTGCGGCCCGAACCGGCGTCGCTGCCGCGCACCAGCTCCTGGCCGCCGCTGTCGGTCGCCTGGAGCAGCACCCCGTAGTCCCGGGCGACCGCCCGGTCCGGGGTCACGCTGACCGAGGCGCGCAGCTCCTCGCCCGCCTTCACCGGCACCCGGTACACCCGGTGCTCGGAGAACTTCTCCCGGTCGGTGTACACGCCGGGGGTCAGGACCGGGGCGTCCGCGCACTTCTCGGCGCCCGCCACCTGCGCCGGGGCGATGGTGTGGGTGTCCTGGGCGCGGTTGACCAGCTGCTTGACGCGCTTGGTCAGCTGCTCCTGGGTGCGGACGTCGGTGAAGGTGCCGCCGGTCGCGTTGGCGATGCAGATCAGCTGCTGCCGGGTCTTGTCGTCGTGCGCCAGGCCCAGGGTGTCCACCACCAGGTGGATGCCCTGGCTGGCCAGTTCGCGGGCCACGTCGCACGGGTCCGGCGGGGCGCAGGTGTCCTCGCCGTCGGTGATCAGCACGATCCGGCGGGTGGTCGGCCCGGTCCCCAGGTCCTGCGCGGCGGCGCGCAGCGCGATCCCGATCGGGGTCCAGCCGGTGGGACGGACGGTGGCGACGGCCGTCTTGGCCTCCACCTTGTTCGTCTTCCCGACCGGGTAGAGCTGCTGGGTGTCCTTGCACCCCTCCTTCTGGTCGTTGCCCGGGTAGGTCGCGCCCAGGGTGCGGATGCCGAACTCGGTCTCGTCCGGCAGCGCGTCGATGACCTCGTCGATCGACTGCTGGGCGACCGCCATCCGGCTCTTGCCCTGGAGGTCGGCGGTGCGCATCGACCCCGAGCCGTCCAGGACCAGGTCGACCTTGGGCGGTTCGGTCGCGGCGGGCGGGGCCCCGGGCTCGTCGGCGTGCGCGGGGAAGCCGCCCAGCACGGTGCCGACGACTATCGTCAGGGCCCCGAACAGGGCGGCCGCGCGGGCCGTCCGTCGTGGTGTGGGAGTGGTGATCACCCGCCGCATCCTAGGGACCGTCAGTTCGAATCGCCCAACGCGGGTGGTGGGCGGCGCCCGTCCCGAACGGGCGGGCGGGGCAGGCGGGGAGAGCACCTGACGGCGCGTCCGGCCGGGGCCGGGGGACGCCGTCGGCGCGGCGGCGCCGCCGGGCGCGGGGCCGGGCGCGCCGGGGCCGGCGGCGGCCCGCCGGAAACGGACACACCGCACCGGATCGGCCCAAACGCCGCCGCCCCTGGCTAAGGTGCGGGGGACGTGCCCAACGCCAGTCGGAAGGAAGCCCGCCGTGAGCAACCTGTTCGCGATCGCCTACCCGGATGTCCCCACCGCGCAGAAGGTCCGTGACGAGCTGGTCGGGCTGCAGAAGCAGAAGCTGATCGACCTGGAGGACGTCGTGGTGGTCGAGCGCCGCGAGGACGGGAGGATCAAGCTGCACCAGGGGGTCTCCAACACCGGGATGGGCGCGGCCTCCGGCGCGCTGTGGGGCGGCGTGATCGGGCTGCTGTTCTTCATGCCGTTCCTCGGCGCGGCGATCGGCGGCGCGACCGGCGCGGCGGTCGGCGCCTCCACCGACACCGGCGTGGACGACGACTTCATGCGGCGGGTCGGCGAGAAGCTGGACCCGGGCAAGGCCGCGGTGTTCGCGCTGGTCCGCTCGGCGACCCAGGACAAGGTGGTCCCCGCGGTCGCGCAGTTCGGCGGCGAGCTGATCCAGACCTCGCTCAGCCACGAGGAGGAGGAGCACCTGCGGGAGATCGCCAAGGCGGCGTACCCCGCGTCGGCGCTCTGACCCCCGGACGGCCCCCCTCCGGCGGGGTGCCGGGCGCCCGCCGCCCGGTGCCCCGCCGTCCGTGCCCCTACGAGCTGGCGAGGACGGCTGGCGGTGGCGACTGACTCCGCGACCCGGACGGCCCGGGCGCCCCGGGTGCCGCAGGCCGGGTCCGGGCGCTGGACCGAACTGGTGCTGGTGCTGGCCGCGGTGGGACTCGCGGTGTTCGGCTACGTCGAGGTCGGCGCCAACCTCGACGGCCAGGCCCCGCCGGACGCCGCCCAGTACGGCGGCGCGCTCGGCGTGCTGGCCCTGCTCGCGCACGCCGCGGTGCGCTGGCGCGCCCGCTGGGCGGACCCGCTGCTGCTGCCGATCGCGGTGCTGCTGAACGGCCTCGGACTGGTCGTCATCTACCGGCTGGACCGCAACCCCGGCAGCGCCGCCGCCCCCACCCAACTGCTCTGGTCCACCCTCGGGGTGGGCCTGTTCATCGCGGTGCTGCTCCTGCTGCG
The DNA here is from genome assembly GCF_948472415.1 of Kitasatospora fiedleri. NCBI lineage: Bacteria > Bacillati > Actinomycetota > Actinomycetes > Kitasatosporales > Streptomycetaceae > Kitasatospora > Kitasatospora fiedleri. The sequence continues at coordinate 4,597,945 of NZ_OX419519.1, forward strand.
CGACCACCGCCGGCTCCAGCGCTACGCGTACGTCGGCGCGTTCGTCGCCCTCGTCCTGCTGGTGCTGCCGGTGTTCTTCCCGCCGGTGTACGGCTCGCGGATCTGGATCACGCTGGGCCCGTTCTCCTTCCAGCCCGGCGAGTTCGCCAAGGTGCTGCTGGCGGTCTTCTTCGCCGCCTACCTGGCCGCCCACCGGGACGCGCTGGCGCTGACCGGCCGCAAGGTGCTCTGGTTCCAGCTGCCGCTGGGCCGGGTGCTCGGACCGGTGCTGCTGATCTGGGCCGCGTTCGTCGGCGTGCTGGTCCTGGAGACCGACCTCGGCACCTCGCTGCTGTTCTTCGGCCTGTTCGTGGTGATGCTGTACGTGGCCACCGCCCGCACCGGCTGGATCGTGATCGGCCTGCTGCTGTCCGCGCTGGCCGCGGTCGGCGTCGGCTGGCTCTCCCCGCACGTGCACGGCCGGGTCACCGAGTGGCTGCACCCGCTGGCCTCGATCGCGGCCGGGCGGGGCGCCAACCAGATCGCCCAGTCGCTGTTCGCGTTCGCCTGGGGCGGCCAGCTCGGCACCGGCCTGGGCCTGGGCCACTCCGCGCTGATCGGCTTCGCCACCAAGTCCGACTTCATCCTCGCCACCGTCGGCGAGGAGCTCGGCCTGACCGGCCTGTTCGCGGTGTTCCTGCTGTACGCCCTGCTGGTGGCCCGGGGCTTCCGGACCGGCATCGCGCTGCGCGACCCGTTCGGGCGGCTGCTCGCGATCGGCCTGGCCGCGCTGGTGGCGATCCAGGTGTTCGTGGTGGCCGGCGGCGTCCTCGACCTGATCCCGCTGACCGGCATGACGCTGCCGTTCATCGCCCAGGGCGGCTCGTCCGTGGTCACCAACTGGATCATCGTGGCGCTGCTGGTGCGGATGAGCGACCTCGCCCGGCGGCCCGTCCCCGAGGAGGACGCGTGAGGCCGCCCCGGCCCGCGGGCACCAACGGCGGTCCGCAGGGCCTGCCCGGCATCTCCACCACCGGCCGCCGGGCCGGTACCTTCTGCATGCTGCTGATCGTCGCCCTCGCCGTCCAGGCCACCCGGGTCCAGGTGTTCCAGAAGCAGGGCCTGGACCACAACAGCGCCAACCAGCGCGCCACCATCCAGCGCTACGCCCAGCCCCGCGGCAACCTGCTGGTGGCCGGGCAGCCCGTCACCGGCTCCGCCCCCACCGGCGGCCGCTACGCGTACCAGCGCACCTACTCCGACGGCCCGCTGTACGCCGCCGTCACCGGCTACTCCTCGCAGACCTACGGCAACACCCAACTGGAGGGCGTCTACGACGACCTGCTCTCCGGCACCGACCCCAGGCTGGCCGGCTGGGCGGTCTGGGACGCGATCACCCGGCACCAGCAGCCCGGCGGCGACGTGGTCACCACCATCGACCCGGCCGCCCAGCGCGCCGCGACGCAGGGCCTGGGCAGCCAGAAGGGCGCCGTCGCCGCGATCGAACCCGCCACCGGCCGAATCCTCGCCCTCGCCTCCGCCCCCAGCTACGACCCCGGCAGCTTCGCCGGCACCTCCGCCGCCGACCAGGCCGCCTGGAAGAAGCTCCAGGACGACCCCGACCAGCCGATGCTCAACCGGGCGCTGCGCCAGATCTACCCGCCCGGCTCCACCTTCAAGGTGGTCACCGCCGCCGCCGCGCTGGCCAACGGCACGGTCACCGACATCGACGCGCCCACCGACGCCCCCTACCCGTACGTCCTGCCCGGCACCACCACCCCGCTCACCAACGACACCGGCGCCTGCGACCGGGCCGGGCTCTCCCTGGACGAGGCGGTGACGCTGTCCTGCAACAGCGTCATGGGCTACCTCGGCGTGCGGACCGGCCTGGACCGGATGACCGCCATGGCGAAGAACTTCGGCTTCAACGACGCCCGGCTCGACACCCCCGTGCGCGCCGCCCGCTCCAACTTCGACACCGACATGAACGCCTCCCAGCTGGCGCTCTCCTCGATCGGCCAGTACGACACCGCCGCCACCCCGCTGGTGATGGCGATGGTCGCCGCCGGGGCCGCCAACGACGGCCAGGTGATGTACCCCCAGCTCGTGGACCGGCTGACCAAGGCCGACGGCAGCCAGGTCCAGCTGATGCGCCCCGCCCTCTACCACCAGGCGTTCGGCTCCGCGGTCGCCCAGCAGCTGCGGCAGCTGATGGTCGACGTGGTCGAGAACGGTACCGGCCGCAACGCCCGCATCCCCGGCGCCGAGGTCGGCGGCAAGACCGGCACCGCCCAGCACGGCGTCGACAACTCCGGCACCCCGTACGCCTGGTTCATCGCCTGGGCCCGCCCGGCCGGCTCCACCGCCGCCCCGCCGGTCGCCGTCGCCGTGGTCATCGCCGACAGCCAGGCCGACGACGTCACCGGCGGCGGGCTCGCCGCCCCCATCGCCCGCTCCGTCATGCAGGCCGTGCTGAACCGCTGACCGGGCCCGACCGCCGGCCGGCCTCGACCACTGACCGGCCCAAACATCAGAAAAACCACCATTTGGTACTGTCCCGGTCTGATTCCCCACCAGAAGGACACCGATGAGCACCACCCGCCTGTTGCGGCGCAAGCCCGTGGACACCCTGATCGCCGAAGCCGGCGGCACCGGAACCGGACACCTGCGCCGCTCCATCGGCCTGTGGCAGCTCTCGGCGATCGGCATCGGCGCCACCGTCGGCACCGGCATCTTCTTCGTCCTGACCACCTCGGTGCCCGAGGCCGGCCCCGCCGTCGTCCTCTCCTTCGTGATCGCCGCCGTCACCGCCGGCCTCACCGCGCTCTGCTACGCCGAACTCGCCTCCGCCATCCCGGTCGCCGGCTCCTCCTACTCGTACGCCTACGCCACCATGGGCGAGCTGGTCGCCTTCGGGGTCGGCGTCTGCCTGCTGATGGAGTACGGCGTCTCCGCCTCCGCGATCGCCGTCACCTGGGGCCAGTACCTCAACCAGTTCTCCGACCTCGCCTTCGACCTCCACCTCCCCACCGCGCTCACCGCCCCGCCCGGCGCCGGCGGCGTCTTCAACCTGCCCGCGGTCGTCCTGGTGCTGCTGGTCACCGTCCTGCTGATCCGCGGCGTCGGCGAGTCCGCCAAGGTCAACGCCGTCATGGTGACCGTCAAGCTGGCCATCCTGGTGCTCTTCGTGGCCGTCGCCCTGACCGGCTTCACCGCCGGCAACTTCACCCCGTTCGCCCCCAACGGCTGGGACGGCGTCCAGACCGCCGCCTCCACCATCTTCTTCTCCTTCATCGGCCTCGACGCCGTCTCCACCGCCGGCGAGGAGGTCCGCGACCCGCGGCGCACCCTGCCGCTCGCCATCCTGATCTCGCTGGTCGTCGTCACCACCCTCTACCTCGCCGTCGCCGTCACCGCGATCGGCGCCCAGCCCTGGCAGCTGTTCGACGGCCAGGAGGCCGGCCTGGCCCAGATCCTGCAGGACGTCACCGGCCACACCTGGCCCGCCCTGGTGTTCGCGGCTGGCGCGATCGTCTCGATCTTCTCCATCACCCTGGTGGTGATCTACGGCCAGACCCGCATCCTGTACGCGATGGGCCGCGACGGGCTCCTCCCGCCCCGCTTCACCCGGGTCTCCGCCCGCACCGGCACCCCCGTCTGGAACACCCTGGTGGTCGGCGCCGCGGTCGCGGTCCTCGCCGCGGTCTTCCCGCTCAAGCTGCTGGCCGACATGACCTCGATGGGCACCCTGGTCGCCTTCACCGCGGTCTCGCTCGGCATCATCGTGCTGCGCCGTACCCGCCCCGACCTGCCGCGCGGCTTCAAGGTCCCGCTCTACCCCGTCACCCCGCTGCTCAGCGCCGCGTTCTGCGTCTACCTCATCACCAAACTGCACGCCGACACCTTCCTGGCCTTCGCGGTCGTCCTCGCCCTCGCCGCGGTGCTCTACTTCGGCTACAGCGCCAAGCACTCCCGGCTGGCGCGGGACTGACCTCCGGCGGGACCCGGCCCCGACACGCGAGAAGGGCCCCCGCGGGGGCCCTTCCGCCGTTCGGTCCGACTCGCTACTTGTTGCCGACCCGCAGGACCTTGGAGACCGCCGGACCGGCCGCGGTCGCGCCGTGGCCGCCGCCCTGGACCTCCGCGGCCACCGCCAGGTCGCCCGAGTAGGCGGTGAACCAGGAGTTCGCGTCGGGGCTGTTGTCCACCTCGGCGGTGCCGGTCTTCGCGCCGGAGCCGGCCGGCAGCGCGGGCTTGACCTCGGCGGCGGTGCCGGCGCGGACGGTCTGCACCATCAGCGACCGCAGGCTGTCGAGGACCCCGGGGGCGAGGTTGCGGGCGGCCTTCACCTGGTCCGTGCCGGGGATCAGGATCGGCTGGCGGAACACCCCGGACTGCACGGTCGCGGCCACCGACGCCATGCCGAGCGGGTTGGTGCGCACCCGGCCCTGGCCGATGAACTCGCTCGCCGCACCCGCCATGTTGCCCTCGGTCGGGATGTCGGTGTCGAAGTTCGACAGGCCGGTCTTCCAGACCAGGCCGAGCCCGAAGACGTCCTTGGCGATCGCGGGCAGGCTGCCCGGCTTGAGCGCGTCCTTGCCCTTCTCGATGAAGGAGGTGTTGCAGGAGTGGATGAACGCGTCGGTGAGCGTGTACTCGGGGTGCGCGCCGGGCTCGTCGTTGGTGATGGACTTGCCGGTGACCATGGTGGTCTCCGGGCAGGGCATCGGGGTGGTGGGGGTGACGCCCGCTTCGAGCAGGGCCGCGGAGGTGATCACCTTCATGGTCGAGCCGGGCGCGGTCGCGCCGGAGAAGGCGCGGTTCTGGCCGGTCGAGGGCGAGAAGGCGTAGGCCAGGATGTTGCCGCTGCTGGGCTCGACGGCGACCAGCGAGGAGGGCTTGCCGGTGGCGGCGACCTCCTGCTCGGCGGCGGCCTGGAGGCCGGCGTCGATGGTGAGCTTGAGGTTCGGGACGGGCTTGGGCTCCTTGACGGTGAACAGCTTCTCCGTGCTGCCCGATCCGCTGCCGCCGGCCGCGCCGCCCGGGGTGCCGGTCGCCGCGCCGCTGGGCGCGCCGCTCGCCGTGCCGCCGGGGGCGCTCGGGGAGATGACCACCCCGCTGCCCGCGTCCGCCGGGTCGCCGCCCTGCGGGGCCGCGGCCCGCAACTGGTTGAGCAGGCCGGTGAGCGAGGCGTAGCCGGTGAGCGGCTTGCCCTTGCGGTCGGTGACGGCGGACGGGGCGGCGTAGAGCGGCTTGACGGAGATGGTCTCGCCGGCGTCCAGCTTGGGGTGGATGACGCTGGGCGCCCAGTGCACGGCGGCGGTGCCGTCGCTCATCTTGACCACGCCGAGCACGCCGTCGTAGTTCCAGGGGGTGCCGCTCCCGGCGAACTCCAGCGACGCCTTGAAGCTCTCCAGCACGCCGGTGGGCGCGGGGCTCCCGGTGGCGGCGGCCGGGGCGGACGCCGGGGCGGAGGCGGCGGTGCTCGCGGACTTGGACGCGGCGGGGCTGGGCGCGGTGGTGGGGCCGCCGACGGTGAGGTGGACGGCGCTGGGCTTCACGCCGTCCTGGAAGGACTGCAGCGCGGCCTGCGCCTTGTCCGGGTCGTCGGTGAGCTTGGCTGCGCCGAACAGGTCGCCCTTGGCCCAGGCGTCCAGGAACGCCTTGGCGCCGGACGCGGCGAGCTCCTGGCTGGGGGGCTCGGCGACCACGGTGCGCGGCTTCTTCGCCTCGGCCCCGCCGGAGCCGCCGGAGACCAGGGCGTAGGCCCCGTACCCGCCGCCGACGAGTACCGCCGCGGCGACCACCGAGACGCCGATCTTCGCGCCCTTGTTCACGTCGTGTCCCCCATGGAGTGTCGTGGCCGTCGGAGTTCAGCGGCCACGACACCATAGGCCGACCTGCTCCGTGCACTCACGACACGGCGCTGGTTTGTGACAGTTCCGGTACACGTGTGCAGGTGTCGTGGCCGTTCGGGCGGGTCGGTCAGATCCAGGTGTCGAGCCACATCCGGGCCCGCCAGTCGTCCATCGGGATCGTCTGCCCGGTGTAGATCGGGTAGAAGTACAGGAAGTTCCACAGGACGGCGACGACCAGCAGCCCGGCGCCGGTGGCCCCGGCGAGGCGGCGGTCGGGCGAGGCGTCGGCCCGGCCCAGCATCGCGCCGATCATCATGGTCACCGCGAGCACCAGGAACGGGACGAAGCAGACCGCGTAGAAGAGGAAGATCGTCCGGGCCTGGTAGTTGAACCAGGGCAGGTAGCCGGCGGCCAGCGCGCACAGGATCGCCCCGGCCCGCCAGTCGCGGCGCAGCGCCCAGCGGTACAGGCAGTAGGCCAGCGCGACGATGCCGGCCCACCAGAGCAGCGGGGTGCCGAGGGCGAGCACCTCGCGGGCGCACTCGGTGGTGGTGCAGCCGGACTGGCCGTTCTTCGGGGACTCGTAGAAGAAGGAGACCGGGCGGCCCAGCAGCAGCCAGCTCCACGGGTTGGACTGGTAGGTGTGCGGGCTGGTCAGGTTGACGTTGAAGTGCCAGATCTCGTGGTGGTAGTGCCACAGGCTGCGGGCCCAGTCCGGCATCCAGCTCCAGGAGCCGCCGGGGTGCTGGGCGGCCCAGTCGCGCAGGTAGCCGCCCTTGCCCGGCTCGGCGGAGGAGGCGATCCAGCCGCTCCAGCTGGCCAGGTAGGTGACGGCGGCGGTCAGGCCGAGGCTCAGGCCGGACCAGCAGAAGTCCCACGCCTGGCGGGCCAGGAGCGGCGGTCCGCCGGGGGAGCGGCGCACGTCCGCCAGGCGGCGGGCGGAGGAGTCCCAGAACGCGGCCAGCAGCACCAGGGCGAGGATCGCCGGGGCGCCGCTCCACTTGGTGCCCGTCATCAGGCCCAGGCAGACGCCCGCGGCCAGGCGGTACGGGCGCCAGCCGAGGTGCCACCAGTCGGCGGCCAGGCCCCGGTCGATCCGCTCGGCGATCCGGGCCCGGGTGCGGTCCCGGTCGACCAGCAGCAGGCCGAACGCGGCCAGGAACCAGAACATCACCAGCAGGTCGAGGATGGCGGTGCGGCTGAGCACGAAGTGCAGGCCGTCGACGGCCAGCAGCAGGCCGGCCACGCAGCCCAGCAGGGTGGAGCGGAACATCCGGCGGGCGATCCGGGCCAGCATCAGCACCGACAGGGTGCCGAACACGGCCACCATGAACCGCCAGCCGTACGGGTTCATGTCGAAGAGCTGCTCGCCCAGGCCGATGATCCACTTGCCGACCGGCGGGTGCACCACGAACGCGGCCTGGGCCTGGTCGATCGGCGGGACGGCCGGGTTGGGCGCGGTGATCAGCGCGTTGGCGTCATCGGGCCAGTTGCTCTCGTAGCCGAGGTGCCAGAGCGCGTACGCGTCCTTGGCGTAGTACGTCTCGTCGAAGATCAGCGCGTGCGGGGTGCCGAGGTTCGTGAAGCGCAGCACCCCGGCGAACAGCGCGACGGCCAGCGGCCCGAGCCAGCCGGCCCACCGGCACAGCCAGGACCAGAGCGGGTCGGGCAGCCGGACGCCGAGCCGGACCAGCACCGGGGAGGGCGCGACGAGCGCCGGGGTGACGCCCGGGCCGTCCGGCATCGGCGGCACCAGCTGCTCGGCCGCGCCGGGGCGCCGGGGCGCCCGGTAGCCGACGCCGGACAGCGCGCGGGCCCATCGGGAGGTCGGTTCGGGCTCCGCGCGCGGCGCCGGAACGGCGGCCGGGTCGGCCGGTTCCAGCACGGTCACGCCGCCCCGCTCGGGGTGGTCCATACCACTCTCCATGTCGCCGTTCACGGGCCACATCGTAGGGGCAACGGCTGAGGGCACAAGGGGTCCGCGGCCCGCGCTTCCCGGCGGTCGCGCGCTCACCAGCCACGAGCCGTCCCCCGGTAGGGGAGGATGGTGCCGTGACTGGTGTTCTCGTACTGGCAGGTACCCCCATCGGCGACGTCGAGGACGCGCCGCCCCGACTGCGCGCCGAACTCGCCGAGGCGGACGTCATCGCGGCCGAGGACACCCGGCGGCTGCGCCGGCTGACCCAGGCCCTGGGCGTCGCCCCGGTGGGCCGGGTGCTCTCGTACTTCGAGGGCAACGAGGTGGCCCGCACGCCCGAGCTGGTGGCCGCGCTGCAGGGCGGCGCCCGGGTGCTGCTGGTCACCGACGCGGGCATGCCCTCGGTCTCCGACCCCGGCTACCGGCTGGTGGACGCCGCCGTCGCGGCCGGGATCAAGGTGACCGCGGTGCCCGGCCCGTCCGCGGTGCTGACCGCGCTGGCGCTGTCCGCGCTGCCGGTGGACCGGTTCACCTTCGAGGGCTTCCTGCCGCGCAAGGCGGGCGACCGCGCCCGGCAGCTCGCCCAGGTCGCCGCCGAGCCGCGCACCATGGTCTTCTTCGAGGCCCCGCACCGGATCGCCGAGACGCTGGCCGCGATGGCGCAGGCGTTCGGCGCCGACCGCCCGGCCGCGGTCTGCCGGGAGCTGACCAAGACGTACGAGGAGGTCCGGCGCGGCCCGCTGGCCGAGCTGGCCGCCTGGGCCGCCGACGGCGTCCGGGGCGAGATCACCGTGGTGGTGGCCGGTGCCCCGCCGGCCGCGCCGGAGGAGGTCGGCCCGGCCGAGCTGGCCCGCCGGGTGGCCGCCCGAGAGGAGGCCGGGGAGCGCCGCAAGGAGGCGATCGCGGCGGTCGCGGCCGAGCTGGGACTGCGCAAGTCGGTGGTGTTCGACGCGGTAGTGGCGGCCAAGCACGCGCCGTGACCGCCCGGCACCGGTCATTTTGTATGGCGATGGCCGGAATCGCGCGTACGTTGGAATGAGCACCCCAGCGGAGGGCCAATTCGGGACCAAGACTTGGCAAGCCGGGCATCGGACGGAGCCTCCCGGGCATTCCCTGGGATGGAACACCCCGCACCCGGCGGCAGCGCCGGGCGACGGGCTCCGAGCGAAGCGAGGTGGCGCATGAGCGACACGATCGACAGCCCCCGGAACGGCGGAGCACCCAGCGGCCTCGGCACGACCAGCCGTCCCGCCCCCGTGCAGACGGTCCACGAGGCGTACTCCTTCGCCTGCCTCAACTGCGGCTACGGCTGGGAGCAGGCGTACGACATCGAGCACCACACGGCCCGCGACGGCCACACCGTGGTCGAGTACACGGCGAACGGGGTCCGGGTCCCCTCCCCGCTGCGCGAGCTGGCCTGCCCGGGCTGCGGCGGCGAACGGGTCCGGATCATGCGGGCCGGACGGGTGGCCGGCATGGCCGCCGTCACCAGGCGCGGCCCCGGCTACGCCCCGACCGCCGAACCGGAGGGCCCGCCCGAGCCCGCCCGGCTGCGGGCGCGCCGCCACTGGCTCGCCTGGCTGCGCCGCAGCACCGGCTGACCCCGGCCCCGCCCGGCCGCCCCGCCCGGTCCCCGCCCCGACCGCCCCGCCCGGGGCGGTCCGGCCCGGGACGGCGCGGCCACTAGGATTCCGAGCCATGGCGGCCTTGGCAGAGCACCCCGGTACCGGCGCGTACTACGTCACCACCCCGATCTACTACGTGAACGACCGGCCCCACCTGGGCCACGCGTACACCACCGTCGCGGGCGACGTGCTGACCCGCTGGCACCGCCAGCGCGGCGAGGACGTCTGGTACCTCACCGGCACCGACGAGCACGGCCAGAAGATCCTGCGCACCGCCGAGGCCCACGGCACCACCCCGCAGGAGTGGTGCGACCGGCTGGTCGAGGAGGAGTGGAAGCCGCTCTGGCAGCACCTGCGGATCGCCAACGACGACTTCATCCGCACCACCCAGGCCCGGCACACCGACCGCGTCCAGGAGTTCGTCCAGGACCTCCACGACAAGGGCGAGATCTACCGGGGCAGCTACACCGGCCCCTACTGCGTCGGCTGCGAGGAGTACAAGCTCCCCGGCGAACTGCTGCCCGGCGCCACCGAGGACGAGAAGCTCTGCCCCGTCCACAAGCGCCCGGTCGAGTGGCTGGAGGAGGAGAACTACTTCTTCCGGCTCTCCGCGTACGGCCCGAAGCTGCTGGAGTTCTACGCCGCCCACCCGGACTTCATCCAGCCCGCCGCCGCCCGCAACGAGGTGCTGCGCTTCGTCGAGCAGGACCTCAAGGACCTGTCGATCTCCCGCTCCACCTTCGACTGGGGCGTCCCGCTGCCCTGGGACGACAAGCACGTCCTGTACGTCTGGGTCGACGCCCTGCAGAACTACATCACCGCGGCCGGCTACGGCGCCGACCCCGAGCGCTTCGCCCGGCTCTGGCCCGCCTCCGTGCACCTGGTCGGCAAGGACATCCTGCGCTTCCACGCCGTCATCTGGCCCGCCATGCTGATGGCCGCCGGACTGCCGCTGCCGCGCCGGGTGGTCGCCAACGGCTGGCTGATGGTCGGCGGCGAGAAGATGTCCAAGTCCAACCTGACCGGCATCGCGCCCACCGACCTGACCTCGCACTTCGGCGTCGACGCCTACCGCTACTACTTCCTGCGGGCGATCCCGTTCGGCACCGACGGGTCCTTCTCCTGGGAGGACTTCACCGCCCGCTACACCTCCGAACTCGCCAACGACTTCGGCAACCTGGCCTCCCGGGTCACCGCGATGACCGTCAGGTACTTCGACGGCGCGCTCCCGGCCGCCACCGCGCACGGCCCCGCCGAACAGGCCGTCGCCGACGCGCTGGCGAAGGCCGCCGCCGAGGCCGACCGGAGGATCGGCGAGGAACTCGACTTCGCCGGCGGCATCGCCGCCGTCTTCGAGTTCGTCAAGCTGGTCAACGGCTACCTCACCGAACAGGAACCCTGGAAGGTCGCCAAGTCCCCCGACGGGCGGGACCGGCTCGCCACGATCCTGTACACCGCCGCCGAGGCGCTGCGGGCCACCGCCGTCCTGCTCAACCCGCTGATGCCGGACTCCGCCGCCAAACTCTGGGACTCGCTCGGCGCCGGGGCCGGGCTCGGCGCGCTCGCCGACCAGCCCATCGCCACCGTCGCCGACTGGGGCCGGCTGCCCGCCGGGGCCGCCGTCACCAAGGGCGAGATCCTGTTCCCCCGACTCGAAGAGAAAGCAGTCTCCTGATGGCCGGCAAGAAGGAACAGGACCGCACCCCGCCGCCGCTCCCCGAGCCGCTCGCGGTCCCCGTCGCCGACTCGCACACCCACCTCGACATGCAGTCCGGCACCCCGGCCGAGGGCCTGGCCCGGGCCGCCTCCGTCGGCGTCACCACCGTCGTCCAGGTCGGCTGCGACGTGCCCGGCTCGCGCTGGGCCGCCGACCTGGCCGCCGAGTACGAGCAGGTGCACGCCGCCGTCGCGCTGCACCCCAACGAGGCCCCGCGGATCTTCCTCGGCGACCCCGACGGCTGGTCCGGGCAGCGTCGCACGCCCGGCGGCCACAAGGCCCTGGAGGAGGCCCTCGCCGAGATCGACCGCCTCGCCGCCCTCCCGCAGGTCCTCGCCGTCGGCGAGACCGGACTCGACTACTTCCGCACCGGCCCCGAGGGCGTCGACCTGCAGAAGGAGTCCTTCCGCCGCCACATCGAGATCGCCAAGCGCCACGGCAAGGCGCTCGTCATCCACGACCGCGACGCCCACGAGGACGTCATCGCCCTCCTCCTCGAAGAGGGCGCCCCCGAACGCACCGTCTTCCACTGCTACTCCGGCGACGCCGCGATGGCCCGCACCTGCGCCGAGCACGGCTGGTACCTCTCCTTCGCCGGCCCCGTCACCTACAAGGCCAACCACCCCCTGCGCGAAGCCCTCGCCGCCACCCCCCTCGACCGCGTCCTGATCGAGACCGACGCCCCCTTCCTCACCCCCCACCCCTACCGCGGCCGCCCCAACGCCCCCTACCTCATCCCGGTCACCCTGCGCGCGATGGCGGCCCACCTGGCGCTGGCGGAGGACGTGTTGGCGACGGCGATCGCCGCCAACACGGCGCGGGCCTTCGGCTACTGAGAGTGCCTGCGGGCTACCCTGGCGGCGTGTGGAGCACATGGATGAACGCGCCCGCGCGCGGGTGGACCGGCGAAGAGATCGGTGACACCGAGTTCCCGTTCAACTGGGAGCTGGTGGACGGGGTGATCACCCCGGTGCCGCTGAACGACTGGTGGCACGACCGGGTGCGGGACTCCCTGGCCACGGCCGTTCGCCCCCGCGCGGTGCGGCCGCTGTCGGTGATCGGCCCCGTCACGCTGGCGCTCGACCCGGGCAACTGGGTCCGGCCCGACATGACGGTGTACGACGCGTCCGGCCTCGATGTCCGCACCGCGGACACCCTGCCGCTGCGGTCGGTGCTGCTCGCCGTCGAGGTGGTGGTTCCGGCCACCCGCTCCACCGACCGCTTCCGCAAACCGGCGCAGTACGCCGGGTCCGGCGTCCCGTCCTACTGGCGCGTCGAGCGCGGTGAGGACGACGTCCCCGTCGTGCACGAGTTCCGGCTCGACCGGGAGCAGGGGGTCTACCTCCCGGTCGCCGTGCACGAAGGGTCGCTCCGCACCGAGCTGCCGTTCCCCGTCGAGATCGATCTCAAGCAGTTGGTCGAGCTCTGACCCGTATCCTTGGCGGGTGAGCACCACCGAACCCACCTCCGACGGCCACCTGCTGGGCGCCGCCGACATCCGTGCGCTGGCCGAGGCGTTCGGCGTGAAGCCGACCAAGCAGCGCGGGCAGAACTTCGTCATCGACGGGAACACCGTGCGGCGGATCGTCCGGGCGGCGGGGGTGACGGACGAGGACGCGGTGGTCGAGGTCGGGCCGGGGCTCGGGTCGCTGACGCTGGCGCTGCTGGAGGTGGCGCGGCACGTCACGGCGGTGGAGATCGACCCGCTGCTGGCGCGGCACCTGCCGGACACCGTGCGGGGCCGGATGCCCGCGAAGGCGGACGCCTTCGACCTGGTGCTCAGCGACGCGATGGAGGTCACCGAGCTGCCCGGCCCGGCACCGACCGCGCTGGTGGCGAACCTGCCGTACAACGTCGCCGTGCCGGTGCTGCTGCACATGCTGGAGACCTTCCCCAGCATCGAGCGCACCCTGGTGATGGTGCAGAGCGAGGTCGCCGACCGGCTCGCCGCCAAGCCCGGCAACAAGGTCTACGGCGTGCCCTCGGTGAAGGCCAACTGGTACGCGGACGTCAAGCGCGCCGGGGCGATCGGCCGGAACGTGTTCTGGCCCGCGCCCAACGTCGACTCCGGCCTGGTCTCGCTGGTCCGGCGCGACCCGCCGGTCACCACCGCCACCCGCCGCGAGGTGTTCGCCGTGGTCGACGCCGCCTTCGCCCAGCGCCGCAAGACCCTGCGGGCCGCGCTCGCGGGCTGGGCGGGCTCGCCTGCCGCCGCCGAGGAGGCGCTGCGCGGCGCCGGGATCGACCACACGCTGCGCGGCGAGATGCTCACGGTGGAGCAGTTCGCCGCGATCGCCGAGCACAAGCCGAAGACCCAGCCCCAGGAGCAGTGATGGTCACGGTCCGCGTCCCCGCGAAGGTCAACGTCCAGCTCGGCGTCGGCGGGGTCCGCCCCGACGGCTACCACGACCTGGCGAACGTCTTCTTCGCCGTCGCCCTCGGCGACCAGGTCACCGCCACCCCCGGCGCGGGCGTCACGCTCAGCTGCGACGGCCCCGACGCGGACGCCGTCCCGCTCGACGAGGGCAACCTGGCCGCCCGCGCCGCCCGGCTGCTCGCCGCCCACCACGGCCTCGCCGACCCCGGCGTCCACCTGCACATCGACAAGGCCATCCCGGTCGCCGGCGGCATGGCCGGCGGCAGCGCGGACGGTGCCGCCGCGCTGCTCGCCTGCGACGCCCTGTGGGGCCTGGACACCCCGTTCGACACCCTGCTGGAGCTGGCCGCCGAACTCGGCTCCGACGTCCCGTTCGCGCTGCTCGGCGGCGTCGCCCTGGGCCGCGGCCGGGGCGAACTGCTGGAGCCGCTGCCGGTCTCCGGCACCTTCCACTGGGTGTTCGCGGTCGCCGACGGCGGCCTGTCCACCCCGGCCGTCTTCCGCGAGTGCGACCGCCTGCGCGAGGAGTCCGGCCGCGGCTCCTCGCTCGCCGACGTCCCCACCCCCGACGCCGACCCCACCCTGCTCGCCGCCCTCGCCGAGGGCGACCCCGTCGCGCTGGCCGCCGCCCTCGGCAACGACCTCCAGGCCGCCGCCGTCTCGCTGCGCCCCGCCCTCGCCGACACCCTGCACGCGGGCACCGAGGCCGGCGCCCTGGCCGCCCTGGTCTCCGGCTCCGGCCCGACCTGCGCCTTCCTCGCCAAGGACGCCGACTCCGCCGCCCACCTCGCCGCCGCCCTCCGCACCTCCGGCACCTGCCGCACCGCCCACGCCACCCACGGCCCGGTGCCGGGCGCGCAGGTGGTCAGCGCACCCAGGCCTTGAACGCCTCGGTGTCCAGGGTGATCCCGACCGGATCGGGCAGGATCGCGGGCTTGCCGAAGGGCCGCCGCACCAGGCTCACGTACCGGCCGTCCTCGGGCTCGCTGTGGACCAGCACCTCGCAGCTGTCCCGGTCGACCAGCAGGTAGACCGGGATGCCGGTCTCGGCATAGGCCCGGGGCTTCTCGTTCCGGTCGCGGCGGTCGGTGTCGCGGTCGTACGAGGTCACCTCGACCACCATGAGGACCAGGCCGGCGTCGGCCCACTCGCCCTGGCCGGCGAAGCTGCCCTTCGGGGCGAGTGCCCCGTCGGGCTTGGCGTTGCCCCTGCGGTAGGTCTCCACCCGCAGTCCGCGTTCGAGGTAGAGCCACAGGTCGGGCCGCTGCTGCATGCACTGTTCCATCACCCAGCGGATGATCTCGTCGTGGTCGCCGTCGGGCACCGCCTTGACTCCGATCCGTCCGTGGATGAACTCCATCCGGACCCCCTCGCGCTCGGCCGCCAGGGCGATGCGCTCGAACTCCTCGGCCAGCATCTGCGGCCGGTCCTCCACTGCCGTCATGACAACCTCCGGCTCACCGTCGTGGTCCTCGCACGGTACCGCGCCGCGGCGACGGCCCGGGAGACGACGGGCGCACGCCGTCCGCCGTGCGCGGGTGGTGGTCCACACCTCTGCTTGACCTGGAGCGCGCTCCGGGTTCCAGACTCTCTCCCGTGGCCCGCACCGGGCGGGCCACGGACAACGAGGGGAACCCGGATGCGCAAGCGCACCATCGGAACCGACCCGCGCACCCGCCGCGAGGTCAGCGTGCTCAGCCTCGGGGCGATGCTGTTCGGCACGCTCACCGACGAGGCCACCTCCTTCGCCGTGCTGGACCGGTACGTCGAGGCGGGCGGCACCTTCATCGACACCTCCAACAACTACGCGTACTGGCAGGACGGCAGCCAGGGCGGCGCCAGCGAGGAGCTGCTCGGCCGCTGGCGGGCCAGCCGCGGCATCACCGACGAGGTGGTCATCGCCACCAAGCTCGGCGCCCGCCCCAAGGCCCCCGGCACCGGGTTCGTCGAGAACGCGGAGGGGCTGTCCGCCGAGGTGGTCCGGGCCTCCGCCGAGGCCAGCCGCAAGCGCCTCGGCGTCGACCGGCTCGACCTGCTGTACGCGCACATCGAGGACACCGAGGTGCCGCTCGCCGAGACCGTGCAGGCGTTCGGCGAGCTGGTGGACGAGGGGACGGTCGGCCTGCTCGGCGTCTCCAACCACTGGTCGTGGCGGGTCGAGCGGGCCCGCAACCTCGCCGAGCGGGCCGGGCTCCCCGGCTACGAGGTGCTCCAGTACGGCCACAGCTACCTGCGCCGCCGCGCCGACGTGCCCGGCTTCCTCTCCGCCGACGGCGACCAGGCCGCCGTGCACGGCGACCTGATCTCCTACCTCAAGGAGAACCCGGAGCTGACCCTGGTCGCCTACTCCCCGCTGCTCGGCGGCGGCTACGTCCGCGCCGACAAGCCGCTCGGTCCGTCCTTCGACCACGCCGGCACCGCGCCCCGCCTGGCCGCGCTCGACGCCGTCGCCCGGGAGACCGGCGCCACCCGCAACCAGGTGGTGCTGGCCTGGCTGCTCGGCGGCGCGCTCCCGGTGATCCCGCTGGTCGGCGCCTCCTCGGTGGCCCAGCTGGACGAGAGCCTGGCGGCGCTCGACCTGGAGCTGACGGACGAGCAGCGCGCCCGGCTGGACTCCGCCCGCTGACGCCACCGGGACCACGTCCGGCGTCCCACTAGGCTGGGGAACGTTCCACCCCCCTTCCTCAGGAGTGCAGCTTCGTGGCCGTCAACCTCGCCACCATCGAGTCCGTCACCAAGGTGTACGGCACCAGGGCCCTGCTGGACGGGGTCAGCCTCGGCGTCAGCGAGGGCGACCGGATCGGTGTGGTGGGCCGCAACGGTGACGGCAAGACGACGCTGGTCCGGATGCTGGCGGGCCTGGAGGAGCCGGACGGCGGGCGGGTGACCTGGTCCGGCGGGCTGCAGATGGCGGTGCTGACGCAGCACGACTCGCTGGACCCGGCGGCCACCATCCGGCAGGAGGTGATCGCCGGCCGGGCCGACCACGAGTGGCTCGGCGACGCCCGCATCCGCGACATCGTCCAGGGCCTGTTCGGCGGCCTGGACCTGCCCGGCTTCGCCGACGGCCTGGACACCGTGATCGGCCCGCTCTCCGGCGGCGAGCGCCGCCGCATCGCGCTCGCCAAGCTGCTGCTCGGCGAACCCGACCTGGTCGTGCTGGACGAGCCCACCAACCACCTCGACGTGGAGGGCATCGCCTGGCTCGCCAAGCACCTCCAGAACCGCCGCTCGGCGCTGGTCTGCGTCACCCACGACCGGTGGTTCCTGGACCAGGTCTGCACCCGGATGTGGGACGTCCAGCGCGGTGAGGTCCGCGAGTACGAGGGCGGCTACTCGGACTACGTGTTCGCCCGCGCCGAGCGCTCCCGGATCGAGGCCACCGAGGAGCAGAAGCGGCAGAACCTGGCCCGCAAGGAGCTGGCCTGGCTGCGCCGCGGCGCCCCGCCCGCACCTCCAAGCCGCGCTACCGGATCGAGGCCGCGAACGCGCTGATCGCGGACGTGCCGGAGCCGCGCGACAAGTCCGAGCTGATGAAGTTCGCCAACGCCCGCCTCGGCCGCACCGTCTTCGAGCTGGAGGACGTCACCGTCAAGGCCGGTGAGAAGCTGCTGCTGGAGCACCTCACCTGGCAGCTCGGCCCCGGTGACCGGATCGGCCTGCTCGGCGTCAACGGCGCGGGCAAGACCTCGCTGCTGCGGGCCATGCAGGCCGCGTACGCCACCCAGGGCGACGTGCAGCCGGCCGGCGGCGTGGTCAAGGTCGGCAAGACCGTCCGGCTGGCGTACCTCTCCCAGGAGGTCGCCGAGCTGGACCCGGCCACCCGCGTCCTGCAGGCCGTCGAGCAGGTCCGCGGCCGGGTCGACCTCGGCAAGGGCCGGGAGATGAGCGCCGGGCAGCTGTGCGAGCAGTTCGGCTTCGGCAAGGACAAGCAGTGGACGCCGGTCGGCGACCTGTCCGGCGGCGAGCGCCGCCGCCTCCAGCTGCTGCGGCTGCTGATGGACGAGCCGAACGTGCTCTTCCTCGACGAGCCCACCAACGACCTCGACATCGAGACGCTCAACCAGCTGGAGGACGTGCTCGACGGCTGGCCCGGCTCGATGGTCGTCATCAGCCACGACCGGTTCTTCATCGAGCGCACCACCGACACCGCGTACGCCCTGCTCGGCGACCGCCGGATGCGGATGCTGCCCGGCGGCGTCGACGAGTACCTGGAGCGCCGCACCGCGATGGCGGAGGCCGCCGCCCAGGCCGCCGCCGCCCGGGTGCCGGCCGCCGCGGAGACCACCGGGCTGTCGGCAGGCGACCTGCGGGCCGCCAAGAAGGAGATGCAGAAGCTGGAGCGGCAGATCGCCAAGCTGGACCAGCAGGAGTCCAAGCTGCACACCCAACTGGCCGAGCACGCCGCCGACTTCTCCAAGGTCGCCGAGCTGGACGCGCAGCTGCGCAAGGTCCGCGAGGAGAAGGAGGAGCTGGAGATGTCCTGGCTGGAACTGGCCGACCAGGTCTGACCCGCCCGGGCCGGGGCCGCGGACGCCCGGGCCGGGGCCGCTGCCGCCCGGCGGGGGCTCGGACGCCTGACGAGGCCGTGGCCGCCCGGCGGGGGCTTCGGCTCGGCCGCTCGGTCGGGCCACGGCTGCCCGGCTCGGCTCGGCCGCTCGGCCTGGCCTCAGTCGCTCGGGCCCCGGCCGCCCGGCTCGGCTCTGGTGGCCCAGCTCGGGCCCTGGCCGGGCGACCAGGGCCCGGACCTCGGCTGTCCGGCGGACCGCAGCCGCTCCGCCCGGGCCTCAGCCGTCCAGCAGCTGGTCGAGTTCGTCGGCGGCCCGGGCCAGTGCGCTGCGGGACGGGTCGTGCGGGCCGGTCGGGCCGGCGATCCGGCCGGTCGGGGGGCGGTGGGTGCGGGCGGCGGCGGTGATCCGGTCCAGCGAGGCCAGCACCCGTTCGATCACCTCCGGCTCCGGCTGCCGGCCGCCGTAGCGCAGCTGGGCGGCGTACGCGGCCACCGCGCCGGACATCCGCTCCAGCGCGGCGGTGGTGGGCAGCCAGCGTTCGGCGAGCCGGCCGGCGGGCGGGGGTTCGGCCAGGCCGAGGTCCACCTGTCGGCGGGCGTCGGCCAGTGATCGGTACGCGGTGCGGCGCAGCCACACCTCGGCGACCGGCTGGGTGCGGCCGGCGACCACCGCGGCCAGGTAGCGGCGCAGGGTGGCGGCGGCGGTGACGACGCTGGGCTCGATCCGGTGCGGCGGCCGGTCGGGCCACAGCAGGTAGCCGAAGACCAGCACGATGCCGCTGGCCAGCGCGGTGTCCAGGACCCGCGGCCAGAACTCGGCGGCTCCGCTCTCGCCGCCGAGCTGCACCAGCAGCAGCGCGACCGGCGTCATCACGATGGTGTTCAGCCCGTAGTGCGCGGCCGTCGAGTACGGCAGCAGCGCCACGCAGAGCGAGATGGCCAGGCTCAGCGCCCAGGGGTCGGTGGTCAGCGCCAGCAGCACCGCGGTGACCGCGATGCCCAGCACGGTGCCCAGCGCCCGGCTCACCGCCCGCTGGAACACCGAGCCCAGGTCCGGCTTGAGGACGAACGCCACCGTCATCGGCACCCAGTAGCTGCGGCTCAGCGCCACCCCGTTGACCAGCGTCTCGGCGACCGCCACGCACAGCGCCACCCGCAGCCCGTAGCGCACCGAGCCCCGGGACAGCAGCCGGGCGCGCAGCCGCCACGGGTCGGGCGGCGGCGGGGCGGCGGTGTCCAGCGGCGCCCAGCGGCCCGCGACGGTGTCGGCGGCGGCCCGCAGCGCGGTGTCGAACGCCGTCCGGGACGGGGTGTCCGGCCGCCACTCGGGGTAGTCGGGCTCGGGGCCGCCGGTGATCCGCCCGGCCAGCCGGGCGGGCAGCTCCGCCACCTCCGGCGGCACCGGGCGCCAGGCCCACAGCAGCCCGGCCGCCGCCTCGGTGGCGCCCAGTGCCGCCTCGTACGAGCGGCGCAGCCAGTGCAGCCGCTCCGACTCGCGCCGGCCCGGGCGGGGCGGCGGCAGCAGGTCCTGCATCTGGTTGAGCCGGCCGGTGAGCAGGCGGCGGGCCGCCGCGCCGTCCGGGGTGCCGAGGGCGGCGAGCAGGCCGCCGAGCGCCAGGTAGACCTCGGCGAGCGCCCGGGTGCGCGGATCGGAGCGGACGTCGGTGCGGTAGCGCACCCCCATCAGCAGCACCAGCGCGGCCCCGCACGGCATCATCGCGGGCGCCGCCCACCACGGGTGCGGCAGCGCCATCCCGCCGCCCAGCGAGGCCGACACCAGCAGCAGCATCCCGGCCGCCGACCCGCGCGGCCCGGTCGCGGACAGCGCCCCGCCCGCGAAGCCCACCGCGGTCAGCGCCGCCCCGATCTCCAGCCCGCCCGCGCCCCGGTACTGCAACTCGGCGCCGATCAGCATCCCGGCCGTCGACGCCGTCAGCGCCAGTGCGATCCGCGGCGCCCGCAGCCGCAGCGGCTCCACCCGGTCGTTCATCGTCGCGTGCATCGCCCCCAGCGCGGCGAACACCCCCAGCGCCATCCGGTCGCACAGCAGCCCGGCCAGCAGCGGCACCGCCATCCCCACCGCGGCCCGCACCACCAGCGCCCGCGCCACCACCGGGCGGCTCGGCCGCAGGGCCAGCGCCCACCACGCGGAGGGGTCGCCGGAAGCACGGCTGCGGCCGGGGGCTGACACAGGATCACGCCTTCGCTGCACGGGAGTTCGCGGCTGCTGGGCGACATTGCACGGCAGATCGGGTCTTCTCGGGCAGTTTAGCCCTCCGACCTGGCCGAAGCGGATTTCCCAACCCGTCCGCGGAGCATGTAGTGTTTTCCTCGTCGCAAGGGGAACCGCGAGGGACCCGGAGCAACAAGCCCCTATAGCTCAGTCGGTAGAGCGTCTCCATGGTAAGGAGAAGGTCTGCGGTTCGATTCCGCATGGGGGCTCAGGACAGCGAGGCCCCGCCGTGAGGCGGGGCCTTTCGCGTTGTCCCGTTCGCGTTGTCCCGTTCCTGCCCCCCGCGCGGGTCGCCCCCGCCGCGTTGCCCGGGGCCGGTTCCGGAGGTGCTCTGGCGGGGCGGGCGATTGTGCGCTGTGATGGTGCGTCTGTCGGGCCCGGAGGGGGAGGCGCGGGATGAGCGCACGGCTCGTGGTGGCGGACGACCACCGGCTGATGGCCGAGGCGCTGGGGGCGGCCCTGCAGCAGCGCGGGCACCGGGTGCTGGGGATCGGGGCGCCGTGCGGGGCGGTGCTGGAACTGGTGGCGGGGCGGCGGCCGGAGGTGTGCCTGCTGGGAACGGCGGGCGGGCCGGACGACCCGTTCGGGCCGCTGCGGCGGCTGCGCCGGGAGCGGCCGGAGATCGCGGTGGTGGTGCTCGGCCCGCTCGGCGCGCCGGGGCGGGTCGCGGCGGCGTTCGCGGCGGGGGCGGCCGGGTACGTCCGCAGCGACGAGCGGATCGAGGTGGTGGACCGGGCGATCCTCCGGGTGCGGTCGGGGGAGGCGGCGGTCGGGGTCGACGTGCTGCGGGCGGCGTTCGAGCACCTGCTGTGGCCGGCGGCCGAGCCGGACGACGAGGCGCTGCGGCTGCTGCGGCTGCTGACCCGGCGGGAGGTGCAGGTGCTGGCCCGGATCGCGGACGGCGAGGACACGGCGGCGATCGCCGCGGCGATGCGGATCGCCCCGTCCACCGCCCGCACGCACGTCCAGCGGGTGCTGACCAAACTGGGTGCGCGGTCCCGGCTGGAGGCGGCCGCGCTGGCGGCCCGGACCGGACTGCTGGACCAACTGGCTTGACCTGCGAGTGAGTTCACCGCCCGGTCCGGCGCGGGGGCGGGGCGCCCGCCCGGCCGGCCCGGACGGGCGGTTCAGGCGGGTGCCCTATGCTCCGGTCGAGGAACACCCGAAATGTCGCGGAGGTCGGAGAACATGGGCAAGTACCTGGTCACGGGCGGAGCCGGTTACGTGGGGAGCGTGGTGGCGGCGCACCTGCTGGAGGCGGGCCACCGGGTGACGGTGCTGGACGACCTGTCGACCGGGTTCGCGGAAGGGGTGCCGGACGGGGCGGAGTTCGTGCGGGGCCGCATCCAGGAGGCGGCCGGGGTGCTGGACTCCTCCTTCGACGGCGTGCTGCACTTCGCGGCCTCCTCCCAGGTCGGCGAGTCGGTGGCGGACCCGGAGAAGTACTGGCGCAACAACGTGGCCGGTTCGCTGGAGCTGGTGGCGGCGATGCGCAAGGCCGGGGTGGGCACGCTGGTGTTCTCCTCCACCGCGGCGGTGTACGGGGAGCCCGAGGAGGTGCCGATCAAGGAGAGCGCGCGGACGGCGCCGACCAACACCTACGGGGCCACCAAGCTGGCGGTGGACCACCTGATCACCTCCGAGGCCACCGCGCACGGCCTGGCCGCGGTGAGCCTGCGCTACTTCAACGTGGCCGGGGCGTACGGGCGTTACGGGGAGCGGCACGAGCCGGAGTCGCACCTGATCCCGCTGGTGTTCCAGGCGGCGCTCGGGCAGCGCCCGGACATCGCGGTGTTCGGCGAGGACTACCCGACCCCGGACGGCACCTGCATCCGGGACTACATCCACATCGCCGACCTGGCCGAGGCGCACCTGCTGGCGCTGGACGCCGCCAAGCCCGGCGAGCACCTGGTGTGCAACCTGGGCAACGGCACCGGCTTCTCGGTGCGCGAGGTGATCGAGTCCGTCCGGCGCGTCACCGGCCGGGAGATCCCGGTCCGGATCGCCGACCGCCGCCCGGGCGACCCGGCCGTCCTGGTCGCCGCCGCCGACCGCGCCCGCGAGGCGCTCGGCTGGACCCCGAAGCGCCCCGACCTCGACCGGATCGTCGCCGACGCCTGGGAGTTCACCCTCGCCCACCGCGCCTGACCAGCCCGCTCCCCGGCCCGGCTCCCGCCCCCGGAGACCCTGTGTACAGGAACTTCACCAAACCCCCACGCCGCGGCGGCGCACGCCCGTAGGCTGAGTGAGGCACCGGTGGGGGTCGGGCCACGAGCAGGGGGCAAGGACGATGGGGCGTATGCGCGTCCTGGTGGTCGACGGCCACCGGATCTTCGCCGAGGCGCTCGCCACGGCACTGGCCGCCGAACCCGACGTGGACGTCGGGGCGGCGGGCAGCGCGGCGGCGGCCGAACGGGCGCTGGAGCGGGCGGTGGCCGAACACCGCCCGTACGACGTGGTGCTGGTCGACGTCGACCTGGGCGCCGTCCCGCCGCCGCCCCGCGCCCCGGCCGGGCCGCCGTCGCCGCACCCGCAGACCGCCCCGCCGCCCCGCGTGCAGGCCGCCGCGGCCGGGCCGCCCGCGCCCCGGCACGCCCCGGCCGGGCCGCAGCAGCCGCACCATCCGCAACAGCGTTCCGCCGCCGTCCGGTTGACGCCGCCGCAGGCCCCCGCCGTCCGGCCCGGCGAGGTCCGGCCGCTGACCGACGGGATCGCGCTGGTCGCCCGCGTCCGGCGGGCCCACCCGGAGGTGCGGGCCGTCCTGCTGGCCGCCGCGGACGACCCGCAGCGGGCCGCCCGGGCCCTCCAGGCCGGGGCCAACGGCTGGGTGGCGCGCGAGAGTTCGCTCAGCGCGCTGATGACCGTGGTGCGCGGCGTGCGCCGTGACGAGACGCACCTGCCGCCCGCGCTGCTCACCGGCGTGGTCCGCGAACTGACCTCGGCCCGCCGCGACCGCTCGGAGAGCGAGCGGCTGGTCGCCGCGCTCACCCCCCGCGAGGAGGAGGTGCTGCGCTGCATGGTCGCCGGGCTCGGCCGGCAGGCCGTCGCCGAGCGGCTGTTCCTCTCCCCGCACACCGTCCGCACCCACATGCAGAACGTCCTGGGCAAGCTGGGGGTGCACTCCACGCTCGCGGCGGTCGCGGTCGCCCGCCGGGCCGGGATCGCGCCCTCCGAACCGCCCGTCCCCGTCCCCCCGCCGACCGTCGCGGCCGCCACAGGCCCCGGCGCGGGCTGAACGAGCCCCCGCCTCCCCCGCACGTTCCGCTCCGTGATTCAGGGAAACCGGAGGTCAGATGTTGCCGCACCGCACTGCCGCACGCCCGCACGGGGCCCGTACCCGCCCACCGGACGGTTCCACCGGCCTGCGCACCCTGGTGGTCGGGGCCGGTTCCGCCGGCACCGCCCTGGTCCGCGACCTGGGCCGGACCCCCGAGTTCGGCCTCGACCCGGTCGGCGTCCTGGACGACGACCCGGCCAAGGCCGGCCGGGACGTCTCCGGCAGCCCCGTCCTGGGCCCGCTCGCCGACCTCACCGACCTGGCGCTGCGCCACCGCGCCCAGGTCGTCGTCCTCGCCATCCCGGGCCTGCCGCACCAGCGGGTGCGGACCCTGGCCACCGCCGCGGCCGCCGCCGGCGCGGCCGTCCGCTACCTGCCGTCCTTCCTGGCCGCGCTGCGCCGCGAGGTGGTCGGCTCCGACATGCGCACCCTGGACGTCAACCGGCTGATCGGGCGGCGCGAGGTGCACGTGGTCTCGCCGGACGTCCGCACCGTGATCGAGGGCCGCCGGGTCCTGGTGACCGGCGCCGGCGGCTCGATCGGCAGCGAACTGTGCCGCCAGGTCCAGGCGTTCGGGCCGGCCGCGCTCTACATGCTCGACCACGACGAGTCCAACCTGCACCGCCTCCAGCTCGACATCTGGGGCGAGGCGCTGCTCACCGACGACTCGCTGGTCATCGCCGACATCCGGGACCGCCCCCGGATCCAGCAGATCTTCCGCGACCTGCGCCCCGACGTGGTCTTCCACGCCGCCGCGCACAAGCACCTGCCGCTGCTGGAGCGCCACCCCAGCGAGGCCGTCAAGTCCAACGTCCTGGGCACCGACCACCTGGTCGAGGCCGCGCTGGCCACCGGCGTCGAACGGTTCGTGCTGGTCTCCACCGACAAGGCCGCCGACCCGACCTCGGTGCTGGGCGCGAGCAAGCGGCTGGCCGAACTCATCGTCCAGGCCAACGCCCGCGACGCCCGCAACCTCGGCACCGGCGTCTTCGCCGCCGTCCGCTTCGGCAACGTGCTCGGCTCGCGCGGCTCGCTGCTGTCCGTCCTGGAGGAACAGCTGCGCAGCGGCGGCCCGGTGACAGTCACCCACCCCGACGTCACCCGCTTCTTCATGACCATCGAGGAGGCGGTCGGCCTGGTCCTGGAGGCCGGGCGGATGGCCGAGGGCGGCGAGGTCTTCGTGCTCGACATGGGCGAGCCGGTCCGGATCGTCGATCTGGTCCACAACTTCGCCGAACAGGTCCAACTCGGCGCGGACGAGGTCGAGATCCGCTACACCGGCCTGCGGGCCGGGGAGAAGCTCAACGAGGCCCTGTTCTCCGACGCCGAGGAGCGCCTGCCCACCGTCCACCCGCGGATCTTCGCCACCGCCGCCGACCACGCCGCCGCCCCCGAGGACCTGGCCGGCGGGCTCACCGGCCTCTACGCGGCGGCCACCACCAACGACGACCCCGAAGTCCGCGACCGCCTGGCGGCCCTGCTCCCCGGCTACCAGACCGCCCCCGCCCGGGCCCCGGCCCTCGCCACCCCGTACCCGGACGGCTTCTGAGCCCGCGACACCGGCCCCGGCGGGGGCCGGGCTCAGCTGCTGCGGTCGAAGGGGGCGACCAGGTCGCGCAGCAGGGCGGCGAGTTCGGTCTGCTGGGCGGGGGCGAGCTGGGAGAGGATCTCGCGCTCGTGGGCGAGGAGGCCGGCCAGGGCCTGGTCGGCCTGGTCGCGGCCGGCCCCGGTGAGGCGGACCAGGACGCCGCGGCGGTCGTCCGGGTCGGGGAGGCGGACGACCAGGCCTTTGGCGGTGAGGCGGTCGATCCGGTTGGTCATGGTGCCGGAGGTGACCAGGGTCTGGGTGAGCAGCTGGCCGGGGGAGAGCTGGTAGGGGGAGCCGGCCCGGCGCAGGGCGGTGAGGACGTCGAACTCCCAGGGTTCGAGGCCGTGCTCGGCGAAGGCGGTGCGGCGGGCGCGGTCCAGGTGGCGGGCGAGGCGGCTCACCCGACTGAGGACCTCAAGCGGTTCCACGTCGAGGTCGGGGCGCTCTCGGCGCCATGCTGCGACCAGGCGGTCGACCTCGTCCTCCATGACGATCAGTGTATCGGGGGGTGTGTCGATGTGAAGTCTCTTGACATCAAGAGATAACAAAGGAAATCTCGGCGTGACAGAGATATCTTGACGTCGAGATACTTTCCGGAGCCGCGCCATGCCCGCCCACTGGGACGCCGACCAGTACCTGCACTACGCCGACCTGCGGGGCCGCCCGTTCGACGACCTGCTCGCCCGGGTCCCCGACCTGCCGCCCCGCCCCACCGTGCTGGACCTCGGCTGCGGCCCCGGCAACTCCACCGCCGCCCTGCGCCGCCGCTGGCCCGACGCCCGCCTGCTCGGCCTCGACACCTCGCCCGACCTGCTGGCCCGGGCCCGCGGCGCCGACGGCGAGCCCACCGCCGAGTACCGCGAGCAGGACGTCACCGCCTACGACCCGGCCCCCGAACGGCCCGACCTGATCGCCTCTAACGCCGCCCTGCACTGGATGGACACCGACACCGCCGACCACCTCGCCCTGCTGCCCCGCTGGGCGGCCGCGCTGCGCCCCGGCGGGGTGATCGCCTTCCAGCTGCCCGGCAACTTCGCCGCCCCCAGCCACACCCTGCTCGCCGAGCTGCGCCGTAGCCCGCGCTGGCGCGACCGCCTGGGCACCGCCCGCCCCGACGCCTCCTGCCACGCACCCGACCGCTACGCCCGGACGCTGCTGGCCGCGGGCTGCGCCGTGGACGTCTGGGAGAGCACGTACACGATGGTGCTCCAGGGCCCCGACCCGGTGCTGGAGTGGGTCAAGGGCTCCGCGCTGCGCCCGGTGCTGGACCGGCTGCCGGAGCCGGCCGAGCGGGCCGAGTTCCTGGCCGGGTACGGCGCGCTGCTGCGCGCGGCGTACCCGGCGACCGAGCACGGCACGCTGTTCCCGTTCCGCCGGGTCTTCGCGGTGGCCGTCAAGCGCTGAGGGGCCTCCGGACGGCCGCCCGGTCACTTCGCGCCGGGGAGCGCCGGGTGCCGGCCCAGCACCACCACGCCGACCACGACCGCGGCCAGCCCGGCGCTCTGCCAGGCCAGCGCCCCGGGGGTGAGCCGGAGCCGGTCGCCGAGGAAGCCGACCGCGCAGGCGATCCCGGCCAGCGGCTGGGCGGCGGTCAGCGCGGGCAGCGACATCCGCAGCGGGGCGGCCTCGAACGCGGACTGCACCAGCAGCAGCCCGACCACACCCAGGCCGAGCACGGTGTACGGCGGCCAGGACATCAGCGCGGCCGCCGCCCCGTCCTGGTCGATCCGGTCGAAGGTGGCCCGGGTGAGCGCGTCCTGGAGGCCGTAGAGCAGCCCGGCGGCCAGCGCCAGCAGGGTGGCCTCCTCGAACAGCGGCAGCCGGCGGGCCACCGCGACCAGCAGCAGGGCCAGGCCGGAGACGATGCCGATCACCAGCCAGTGGCGCAGCGGCCCGGCCGCCGGGCCGCCGCCCCGGGGCTGTCCGGCGGCGATGAACGCGGTGACGCCGAGGGCGATCAGGGCGACGCCGGCCCAGCCGGATCGGCCCAGCCGGGTGCCGGTGATCCGGCGGGCCAGCAGCATCGCCCAGACCAGGTTGGTGGCCAGCAGCGGTTCCACCAGGGTGACTTCGCCCTGGCTGAGGGCGAGCGCGGAGAGCACCTGGCCGCCGATCATGAAGGCGATGCCGAGCAGCCAGTCGGGCATCCGCACCAGGTCGAGCAGCAGCCGCCAGCGCAGCAGGTCCCCGCTGGGCGCGCGCTGGGCGGCGTGCTGCTGTAGGACGAATCCGGCGCCCAGCAGGCAGGCCGCGCCGAGGGCCAGCAGGAAGACCGCCACGGGACCGCCCCTGTCGTGCGTGTCGGCCCGGCGGCCCCGGTGGCGGGGCCGGGCCGGTCAGTTCTTGCGGTCGCCGACCAGCTTGGGGTGCCGCTCCAGGCCCTCCAGGCCGTGCCAGGCGAGGTTGACCAGGTGGGCGGCGACCTCCGCCTTGGCGGGCTTGCGCACTTCCAGCCACCACTGGCCGGTCAGCGCCACCATGCCGACCAGCATCTGCGAGTACATCGGCGCCAGCCTGGCGTCGAAGCCCCGGGACTTGAACTCCAGGCCCAGGATGTCCTCGACCTGGGTGGCGATGTCGCCGATCAGCGAGGCGAAGGAGCCGGTGGACTGGGCCACCGGCGAGTCCCGGACCAGGATCTTGAAACCGTCGGTGGAGGTGTCGATGTAGTCCATCAGCGCGAACGCGGCCTGCTCCAGCAGCTCGCGGGAGTGTCCGCCGGTCAGCGCGCCGGTGACCATGTCGAGCAGCAGCTGCATCTCGCGGTCGACCACCACCGCGTACAGGCCCTCCTTGCCGCCGAAGTGCTCGTACACGACGGGCTTGGAGACCCCGGCGCGCTCGGCGATCTCCTCGACCGAGGTGCCGTCGTAGCCGCGTTCGGCGAAGACCGTCCGGCCGATCTCCAGCAGCTGCTCGCGGCGCTGCTTGCCGGTCATCCGCACTCGGCCGGCGCTCTTGCCCCCGCCGCGGCGCGAGGGCTGCCGATGGCCGGCGCTGTCTCCGTTGGTCCCGTTCACCCCTCCATCATGCTGTAGGCGCTGACTCATGCGGCGCGGCGGGCGGCGATCCGCTCCGCGCCGGGCCAGCGGACGTCGTGCGCCCAGCCCGCCTGTTCGAACCAGCGGATGACCCGGGCCGAGGAGTCGACCTGGCCGCGGAGCACGCCGTGCCGGGCCGAGGTGGGGTCGGCGTGGTGCAGGTTGTGCCAGGACTCGCCGCAGGAGAGCACGGCCAGCCACCACACGTTGCCGGACCGGTCGCGGGACTTGAACGGGCGGGCGCCCACCGCGTGGCAGATCGAGTTGATCGACCAGGTGACGTGGTGCAGCAGCGCGACCCGGACCAGCGAGCCCCAGAAGAAGGCGGTCAGCGCGCCCTGCCAGCTCCAGGTGGCCAGGCCGCCGACCAGCGTGGGCAGGCCGAGCGAGAGCAGCGTCCACAGCCAGAACAGCCGGGAGATGCGCCTTATGGCCGGGTCGCGGACCAGGTCGGGCGCGTAGGTGAGCTGCGAGGTCTGCTCCTCGTCGAACATCCAGCCCATGTGCGCCCACCACAGGCCCTTGAGCAGCGCGGGCACGCTCTCGCCGTAGCGCCACGGCGAGTGCGGGTCGCCGTCCTTGTCGGAGTAGCGGTGGTGCTTGCGGTGGTCAGCTACCCAGCGCACCAGCGGGCCCTCGACGGCCAGCGAGCCGAGCACGGCCAGGCCCAGCCGCAGCGGGCGGTTGGCCTTGAACGCGCCGTGGGTGAAGTAGCGGTGGTAGCCGACGGTGATGCCGTGGCAGGTCAGGAAGTACATGGCGACGGCGATCCCGGCGTCCAGCCAGGACAGCCCCCAGCCCCAGGCCGCCGGGACGGCGGCCAGCAGGGCCAGGAAGGGCACCGCGATGAACAGGACCAGGGTGGCGCGCTCCAGCGCGCCCTGCTTCTCGCCGCCCCTGGTGGCGGACAACGCGGTGGCGGTTCGCTGTGCGTCCTCGGCGGCGCTCGGCGGCGCCTGCCCGGCCTGGATGGTCATGGCGCTTCCCTGGGGGAGAGGGGACCGGCGGAGTACCTACGTGACCGTAACTTACGGCATCGTAGGTACCGGGCCCGGGAAAACGGAAGGGCCCCGCGCGCACGTGTCGCACTGTTCGCCCGCCGGATTCCGGCCCGTCGGCAGCCCGTCGGCAGCGCGTCGGCGGTCCGCCGGCGGACCGCCGACGGGGCGCGACCTGCGCAGTCGGGGGGCGCGGACCGGGGCGCCTTCGGGGAAGGTGGTGGAGCTACGGGCCGTCAACCCGTAGGCTGTGCTGGGCGCGCGTCGCGCCCGTTCCGCCGTGGTGTAATGGCAGCACAGGGCCCTTTGGAGGCCTTTGTCTGGGTTCGAATCCTAGCGGCGGAGCCTCTTCCCGGCCGGGCGCCGTCCCGGTCCGACCGTTTCGGACGGTTTGTCTTCCTTTTCTCTCGGTATTGTTCGGTGCGCCCTCAATCCGCATCGACCGAGGAGTCTCCCCGCGTGAGTGCCAACCAGCCCGCCGCCGTCATCGTGCTCGCCGCCGGGGGCGGTACCCGAATGAAGTCCAGGGCGCTGCCGAAGGTGCTGCACGAGCTCTGCGGGCGCTCCCTGGTGGGCCACGCGGTCAGCGCCGCACAGGAGTTGACGCCCGGTCAGCTGGTCGTGGTGATCGGCCACCTGCGCGAGCTGGTCCAGGCCCACCTGGCCGAGCACCACCCGGCCGCCCGCCCGGTCGTCCAGACCGAGCAGAACGGCACCGGCCACGCGGTGCGCACCGCGCTGGAGGCGCTCGCCGCCGACGGCGTGCAGCTGGACGGCACCGTGCTGGTCACCACCGGCGACGCCCCGCTGCTGACCGGCACCACCCTGGCGGCGCTGGCCGCCGCCCACGCCGAGCAGGGCAACGGCGTCACCGTGCTGACCGCCCGCGTCCCCGACGCCACCGGCTACGGCCGAATCCTGCGCGGCCCGGACGGCGCGGTCGCCGCGATCGTCGAGCACAAGGACGCCACCGCCGAGCAGCTGGCCGTCGACGAGATCAACTCCGGGGTGTTCGCCTTCGACGCCAAGCTGCTGGCGCTCGCCCTGTCGCTGGTCGGCACCGACAACGCGCAGGGCGAGGAGTACCTGACCGACACCCTGGAGATCCTCCGCCGGGAGGGCCACCGGGTGGGCGCGGTGGTCGCCGCCGACCACCGGGAGATCGTCGGCATCAACGACCGGGTGCAGCTCGCCGCGGCCCGCCGGCTGCTCAACGACCGCCTGCTGGAGAACGCCATGCGGGCCGGCGTCACCGTGGTCGACCCGGCCTCCACCTGGTTCGACGTCCAGGTCACCTACGAGCCGGACGCGCTGGTGCACCCGAACACCCAGCTGCACGGCGCCAGCCACCTGGGCGAGGGCTGCGAGGTCGGCCCGAACACCACGCTGACCGACACCGCGGTCGGCGCGGGCGCCCGTGTGAGCAACACCACGGCCGACCGGGCCGAGATCGGCCCGGAGGCCGCGGTGGGCCCGTACGCGTACCTGCGGCCGGGCACCAGGCTGGCCCGGGGGGCGAAGGCCGGCACCTACGTCGAGATCAAGAACTCGGAGCTCGGCGAGGGGGCGAAGGTCCCGCACCTGTCGTACATCGGGGACGCGACGATCGGCGAGGGCACCAACGTCGGTGCGGCGTCCGTCACAGTCAACTACGACGGCGTGAACAAGCACCGGACGGTGATCGGGGCCCACTGCCGCACGGGTTCCGACAACATGTTCATCGCTCCGGTGACGGTCGGCGACGGCGCCTACACGGCCGCCGGATCGGTGATCACCAACGACGTCCCGGCCGGTTCGCTAGGCGTCGCGCGGGCCCAGCAGCGCAACATCGCGGGCTGGGTTGAGCGGAAGCGGCCCGGTTCGGCCTCGGCCCGCGCGGCGGCGGAGGCCGGTGGGGCGGAGTAGTCGGACGGGACGGCCGGGGATCTTGAGGAGTGGTCCCCGGCCGCCGGACCTTCCGCGGGGCGCGTAACCTGATGTACATACGTGCGCCATCGGGCCAGTTCGGCCGTGCCTCGGCGTACTCACCCAGAGTGGCAATACACGAGGAGACGGTGCAGTGAGCGGGATCACGACCTCCGGTGAGAAGAAGCTGAAACTCTTTTCCGGCCGTGCCCACCACGAACTTGCCGAGGAGGTCGCCAGCGAACTGGGCACCGAACTCGTCCCGACCAAGGCCCTGGACTTCGCCAACGGCGAGATCTACGTCCGCTTCCTGGAATCCGCCCGCGGTGCGGACTGCTTCGTGATCCAGAGCCACACGGCTCCGATCAACCAGTGGATCATGGAGCAGCTGATCATGATCGACGCGCTCAAGCGCGCGTCGGCCCGCAGCATCACCGCCATCCTCCCCTTCTACGGCTACGCCCGGCAGGACAAGAAGCACCTCGGCCGCGAGCCCATCTCGGCCCGCCTGGTCGCCGACCTGCTGCGCCAGGCCGGCGCCGACCGGCTGATGGCCGTGGACCTGCACACCGCGCAGATCCAGGGCTTCTTCGACGGCCCGGTGGACCACCTGTTCGCGCTGCCGATGCTCGCCGACTACGTGGGCGACCGCGTCCCGGACCGCTCCAAGCTGACCGTCGTCTCCCCGGACGCCGGCCGGGTGAAGGTCGCCGACCAGTGGTGCGACCGCCTCGGCGCCCCGCTGGCGATCATCCACAAGCGCCGCGACATGTCGCAGGCCAACACCATCCTGTCCGCCGAGGTGGTCGGTGACGTCAGGGACCGGGTCTGCGTCCTGGTCGACGACATGATCGACACCGCCGGCACCATCTGCGCCGCCGCCGACGCGCTGTTCGACGCCGGTGCCGCCGACGTCCTGGTGGCCGCCACCCACGGCGTGCTCTCCGGCCCGGCCGCGGACCGGCTGAAGAACTCCCGGGTCAGCGAGTTCGTGTTCACCAACACCCTGCCGACCCCCGCCCAGCTCCAGCTGGACAAGATCACCACGCTGTCGATCGCCCCGTCGATCGCCGCCGCGGTGCGCGAGGTGTTCGAGGACGGCTCGGTCACCAGCCTCTTCGAGGGCGTGCACTGACCCCTCGTCAGGCCCCCGGTCGGCCCCCGGCTCCGCCACGGAGCCGGGGGCCGATTTCACGTCCGCGCCACCACCCGGTTAGTCTTGGCAGACTGCTCGGCGAGGGATGCCCGGATTCAGGGCTCCGTGATCGACGCGCGTGGTCGATGCGCTTTGATCGAACCGCCGAGCTTCCCCCAAGTACTTGAGGGTGTGGCCCGGCGGTTCTGTCGTTCCTGCACCCCTTTGCCTTCCCGAGGAGCGCAGTCGTGTCCGAGATCCGCCTTGCCGCCGAAGCCCGCACCGAGTTCGGCAAGGGTGCCGCCCGCCGCGCCCGCCGCGCCGGTTTCGTCCCCGGTGTCGTGTACGGCCACGGCCACACCCCGGTGCACCTGAACCTGCCCGGCCACGACCTGATGATGGCCCTCAAGACCCCGAACGCCCTGCTGGTCGTCCCGATCGAGGGCAAGGACGAGTTCGTGCTGCCGAAGGCCATCCAGCGCGAGGCCATCAAGCGCACCATCGAGCACGTCGACCTGCTGCTGGTCAAGCGGGGCGAGAAGGTCACCGTCGAGATCCCGGTCCACACCGAGGGCGAGCTGGCCCCCGGCGGCAACCTGATCGAGAACGTGCTGAACGCCCTCCCGATCGAGGCCGAGGCCACCCACCTGCCCGAGTCGGTCACCGTCTCGATCGAGGGCCTGGAGGCCGGCGCCGCCGTCACCGCCGGTGACATCACCCTGCCCTCCGGCGTGACCCTGGCCGTCGAGGCCGACGCCGTCGTGCTCCAGGTCATCGGCGCCCAGGCCCCCGAGGCCACCGAGGAGGAGGAGGCCGAGACCGAGGCCGCCGCCGCCGACGAGGCCGTCGAGGCCTGATCACCGCGCCCTCGCTGCCCCGGCCGTCCCGCCCCGCGCGCGGACGGCCGGGGCAGCGGCGTGTCCGGGATGATGTGACGGTACGGAGAACACCCGCGTGAGGAGCGGCATGAGCGAGTACGACGGCCCCTGGCTGGTGGTGGGCCTCGGCAACCCGGGCAAGGAGTACGCCCGCAACCGGCACAACATCGGCTTCATGGTGGTCGAGCTGCTGGCCCGGCGGATGGGCGCGAAGTTCAAGGCCCACAAGAGCCGGGCCCAGGTCGCCGAGGGACGGCTGTCCGGCCGGCGGGTCGTGCTGGCCGAGCCGATGAGCTTCATGAACCTCTCGGGCGGGCCGGTCACCGCGCTGCGCGACTTCTACAAGGTCCCGACCTCGGCGATCGTCGCCGTCCACGACGAGCTCGACCTCGACTACGCGGCGCTGCGGCTGAAGACCGGCGGCGGCGACAACGGCCACAACGGCCTCAAGTCGCTCACCAAGTCGCTCGGCCCCGACTACCACCGGGTCCGCTGCGGGATCGGCCGCCCGCCCGGCCGGATGGAGGTGGCCGACTTCGTGCTCAAGGACTTCTCGGCCACCGAGCGCAAGGACCTCGACTGGTTCGTCGACCGGGCCGCCGACGCCGTCGAGGCGCTGCTCGCCGACGGCCTGGAGCGGGCCCAGCAGAACTACAACTCCTGACCCCCGCCGCCGGGTTGGCACTCAGTGCAGGCGCGGACCGGGATTCGACCACCCTCCGTACACAACGTTCATGCAACGCTTCCCCGTTGGAAGCTGACCTGGGGTCAG
This sequence comes from Kitasatospora fiedleri, assembly GCF_948472415.1. NCBI lineage: Bacteria > Bacillati > Actinomycetota > Actinomycetes > Kitasatosporales > Streptomycetaceae > Kitasatospora > Kitasatospora fiedleri. Next base: position 4,631,756 of record NZ_OX419519.1, read on the forward strand.
AAACGGTCGGGGATCGGATACCGTCGAAACCGGTGCCGCAAGGATTGAAGTGCCGTCTATGGGGGTATGGACCGTGATCCGGTCAGAGCGCGTGGGCAAGGTCGTCGGAGGCACCGTCCTGTGCCTGGCCGCCGGAGGATGGGTCGCCGGGCCCGCCGCGGCCGCCGAACCCACCTCCGTCCCGGAGCCCGCCGCGGCTCGGATCGCCCCGCCCACCGGCTCGGTCGGCTCGGCCGGCGGGTACGCGGTCGGCGGCGGCCTGGTGGTGGTGGCCGGCGGCGCGGCGGCCTGGCTGCGCAAGCGCAGGCGGGCCTGAACGCGGGCCTGAACGAAGGACGCGCGAACGGCGGCGGCCCGCCCCCTCGGTGGACGAGGGGGCGGGCCGCCGCGGTGCGCGGTGCGCGGATCAGCCGGTGTTGCGCAGGCCCGCCGCGATGCCGTTCACGGTGAGCAGCAGCGCGCGGGCGCGCAGCGGGTCCTCCGGCCGGCCGGCCGCGGCCTCCTCGCGCTGCCGGCGCAGCAGCGCGACCTGGAGGTAGGAGATCGGGTCGAGGTAGGCGTCGCGCACGGTGAAGGTCTGCTTGAGGACCTCGTTGTGCTCCAGCAGCTCCGACTCGCCGGTCAGCCGCAGCACCTCGCGCAGGGTGAGGTCGTGCTCGGCGACGATCTGGTCGAAGACGTGGTGCAGCTCGGCCGGGACCAGCTGCTCGACGTAGTGGCGGGCGATCCGCAGGTCCGTCTTGGCCAGCGTCATGGCGACGTTGGACAGGAAGTTCCGGAAGAAGTGCCAGTTGCCGTGCATCTCGTCCAGCACGTCCGTCAGCCCGGCCTCGCGGGCCGCCGCCAGGCCGGAGCCCACGCCGTACCAGCCGGGGACGATCTGCCGGGACTGCGTCCAGCCGAACACCCACGGGATGGCCCGCAGGCCGTCCAGGCCCGCGCCGCTGTCGGGGCGGCGGGACGGGCGGGAGCCCAGGTGCAGCGAGGCCAGCTGGTCGACCGGCGTCGCGGCGAAGAAGTACTTCGGCAGGTCCTCCTGCTCGACCAGCGCCCGGTACGCGGTGTGCGCGGCGGCCGAGACCTGGTCCATCGCGGCGTCCCAGCGGGCCAGCTCCTCCGGGGCCTGCCGGGGCGCGGTGTGCAGCGCGGACGCGGCCAGCGTGGCGGAGAGGGTCAGCTCCAGGTTCTCCCGGGCCAGCGAGGGCAGCAGGTACTTGTCGGAGATCACCTCGCCCTGCTCGGTGACCTTGATCTCGCCCTCCAGGGTGCCCCACGGCTGGGCCAGGATCGCCTCGTGCGAGGGGCCGCCGCCGCGGCCGACGGTGCCGCCGCGGCCGTGGAACAGCCGCAGCCGGATGCCGTAGCGGTGCGCGACGTCGCGCAGCCGGCGCTGGGCGCGGTGGATCTCCCACTGCGAGGTGGTGATGCCGCCGAACTTCGAGGAGTCCGAGTAGCCGAGCATGACCTCCTGGACGTCGCCGCGCAGCGACACCAGCAGCCGGTACGACGGGTCGGAGAGCATCTCGTCCAGGATGCGGTCGGCCTCCTGGAGCTCGTCGGTGGTCTCCAGCAGCGGCACGATGCCGATCTTGGCGATGCCCGCGTGCAGGTCGATCAGGCCGGCCTCGCGGGCCAGCACCGCCGCCGCGAACACGTCGTCCGCGCCCTGGCACATCGAGATGATGTACGACTCGACGATCTCGTCGCCGAACCGCTCGAAGCCCTCCCGGATGGTGGTGAACACGCCCAGCGTCTTGGCGCCCGCGGCGTCCAGCGGGGCCGGGGTCGGGGCCAGCGGACGGCGCGAGCGCATCTCCTTGGAGAGCAGGCGCTGGCGGTACTCGCGCGGCATGTCGGTGTAGCGCCACGCCTCCTCGCCGAGCCGGTCGAACAGCTGGCCCAGCGCGTGGTGGTGCGCCTCGGCGTGCTCGCGCACGTCCATGGTGGCCAGCTGGAGGCCGAACGCCTCGATGGTGCGGATCGCCCGGGCCAGGCGGCCGTCGGCGATCAGGCCGCCGCGGTGGGCGCGCAGCGAGTCCTGGATCAGGCGCAGGTCGGCCAGCAGGTCGCGGGTGCCGACGTAGTCCCGGCCCGGGGTGGGCGCGGTGCCCGCGGCCAGGCGGTCGCGGGTGTTCTCCAGCTTGATCCGGATGCAGGTGGCCTTGAGCCGGTACGGCTCCTCGGCGTTCATCCGCTTGTAGCGCGGGCTCAGCTCCGGCAGGTGCGCCAGGTCGGCGTCCAGCGAGGCCAGCAGCTCCTCGGAGGCCCCGGCCAGCCGGACCGAGGTGGAGAGCGAGGCGCGCAGGTCGTCGATGGCCGCCAGGGCGTCCTTGATGCCGTACTCGTGCTGGAGGTTGAGCACGTCCCAGGTGACCCGCGGGGTGACGTTCGGGTTGCCGTCGCGGTCGCCGCCGATCCAGGTGCCGAAGGTCAGCGGGCGCACGCCCTCGGGCAGCGTCAGGCCGACCCGGGCGAGCTCCTCGTGCAGCTCCTCCAGCACCTCCGGGACGGCGTCGCGGTACAGCTCGTCCAGGTAGTAGACGGCGTTGCGGGCCTCGTCGGTGGGCTCCGGGCGGGCGATCCGCAGCTCGTCGGTCTGCCAGAGCAGGTCGATCACCTCGGCCAGGCGGCGGTCGGCCTGGCGGCGGGCCGAGGTCTGCCGGGCGCTGTCGATCCGGCCGGTGGCGTCCTGCTCGCGGTGGATGCGCTCCAGCAGCTCGCCGACCCGGCGCAGCTTGTTCAGCACCGAGCGGCGGGCCGCCTCGGTCGGGTGCGCGGTGAACACCGGGCGCACCGCGAGGTTGGCCAGGGTGTCCGCCAGGTGCTTCGGGTCCGCCTCCTTCAGCTGGTCGGCGGTCTGCGACAGCAGCGAGCCCTCGCGGGCCCGGCGCGAGGCGAACTCCCGGCCGCGGTGCACCTGTTCGGTGACGTTCGCCAGGTGGAAGTAGGTCGAGAAGGCGCGCACCAGCTTCGCGGCGGTGTCCAGGTCGATCTCCGCCAGCAGCTGCGCGGTCGCCTCGCCGTCGGTGCGGCTCAGCAGGCGCACCTGCTCGACCAGGCCCAGGAGTTCGGGGCCCTCCTGGCGCACCAGGGTCTCGCCGAGCAGGTCGCCGAGGCGGCGGATGTCCGCCCGCAGCGCGGCGTTGTCCGCGTCGGCGATCGCGGACGGGCTGTCCGCCTGAGTGGGGACCGGAGCGGTCACGGCTGTCTCCCTGTGGTGGTGGGGTTCGGCAACGGCTCTGACATCACCGCGGTGCGGGTGACGGGTGCGGACCGCGCTGTCCGACGGGCAACAGCATAGGTGGCACGGGGTGCCAGAACGGAGAGGTGGCCGGATGGCGGACAGGTCGGACGGGGTCGGGTGCGCGCCCCCGGCCGGCGACCCCCACTGCGTATCGTGTCGGTCATGAGTGAGAAGCCGGCGGGGGACGGCCTGTGGTGGTGGACGCGCAGACGCGGCGCGGCGCTGGACCTGGCACTGGCCGCGGTGTCGGCGGTGGAGTGCGCCGCGGGGGCGTACGGGCTGGTCCGGGACCGGCTGGGCTGGGGCCCGCCCGCGACGGTGGTCTGCGTGGTGCTGGGGGCGCTCGCCGGGGCGTCGCTGGTGGTGCGGCGCCGGTGGCCGGTGGTGCCGGTGGTGGTGGCGCTGGTGTTCGTGCCGGGGTTCTTCGGGGTGGTGCTGCTGGCGGTGTCGCTGTACACGCTGGCGGCGACCTGGGAGTGGCCCTCGCGGCGGGCCCGGGTGGTGGTGCTGTCGGCGGTCGCGATGGTGGAGACCTTCGGCATGGTGCTGTTCGCCACCACGGCGCCCAGCAAGGCGCCGCCCGCCGAACCGCTGCCGCCGACCTGGGTGTTCGTGGTGATCTCGGCGTTCGTCGCGGTCGGCATGGCGGTGGCCCCGATGGTGACCGGCCTGTACGTGGGGGCGCGGCGGCGGCTGGTGGAGTCGCTCAAGGACCGGGCCCAGGGCCTGGAGACCGAGCTGACCCTGCTGGCCGAGCAGGCCCGGGAGCGGGCCTGGCGGGCCCGGGCCGAGGAGCGCACCCGGATCGCCCGGGAGATGCACGACGTGGTCGCGCACCGGGTCAGCCTGATGGTGGTGCACGCCGCCGCGGTGGAGCGGATCGTCCCCAAGGACCCGGCGAAGGCCCGGCAGTCGGCGAAGCTGATCGGCGAGACCGGCCGGCAGGCGCTGGACGAACTGCGGGAGATCCTGGGCGTGCTGCGGATGACCGAGCCGCAGGAGCAGGTCGAGGCGCCGGTCGGCGGGCTGGGCGAACTGCCGGAGCTGGTCGAGCAGTCCCGGGTGGCGGGCATGGCGGTGGCGCTGGCGGTCAGCGGCGAGCCCCGGGCGTACGTCGCCGAGGCCGAGCAGACCGCGTACCGGGTGGTGCAGGAGGGCCTGACCAACGCGCACAAGTACGCGGGTGGGGCGCGGGTCGCGGTGCTGCTGGCGTACGTGCCGAACGGGGTGCGGGTGTCGGTGGTGAACGACTGCCCGGGCACGGCGGCGCCGGTGGCGCTGCCCAGCGGCGGCAACGGGCTGGTCGGGATGCGCGAGCGGGTGGTGGCGCTCGGCGGCGCCTTCCACGCCGGGCCGGAGGACGGCGGCGGGTTCCGGGTGGAGGCGGTGCTGCCCTCGCGGCTGCGGCGCTCGGCCGGGTCGGCGGGCTGACGGGCTGACGGGCCGCTGCTCGGCGGGGCGTTGCGGGAGGGGCCGCCCGCTGCTCGGCCCGGCGCGGGCAGGCCCGCGCGGTCAGTCCTGGGCGGTGCGCAGCCGGTGCGGGGCGCGGCCGAGGACCAGGGTGCCGATCGCCCGGTCGACGCTGTCGCCGAGGAACCACTCGCCGGTGTGGTCGAGGCTGTAGACCCGGCCCTGCTCGTCGACGGCCAGCAGGGCCTGCCCGTACAGCTCCTCGCCGAGCGGGGCCAGCCGGGTGTCCAGGGCCCGGCCGAGGTCGGCGAGGGTGCGCGGGGCGTGCAGGCCGCAGCGCGGGTCGAGCAGGAACGGGGTGCGGGCCAGGGTGGCGCCCGCCCCCGGGACGTCGAAGGCCAGGCCGCCGAACTCGGCCCACGCCTCGATCGCGGCCGGGAACACCGCGTGCTGCGGCTCCAGCGGACCGCCGTACGCGACCAGGGCGTCGGCCCACAGCTCGGCCTGCCGGATCTCCCAGCGGCCGGGGTGCCAGCCGGCCTGCTTGAGCGCGGCGGCCACGTCGGCCGGGAAGCGGGGCTGGGTGCGGACGGGGCCGGCGTTCAGGGCGTGCTCCGGGAGTTCGGGGACGGGGGGTCGGGGACGGGGGAGTTCGGGACCGGGGGACGGGCGCTCAGCGGCCGGGCGGGCCGACCTCGACGCTGGCCACGTTCAGGTGCTCCAGCAGCGGGGCGCAGGAGCGGCACGGCGGCGCGTGCGTGCCGTGCGCCGGATCGCCCTCCTCGCGGATGCGCAGCGTGGTCATCCGGGCCCCCTTGAGCGCCTTGCGGGCCTCCTGCACCGTCATCGGCTTGCGCGCGGCCCGCTTCGAACGGGACGCGTCGACCTGCCCCAGGTACTGGGACAGCAGCGCCGCCTCCGGGCAGCGGCCGACGAAGCGCTCGCGCTTCTCCGCCGGCAGCGCCGCCAGGAACGCGCCGACCAGCGGGTGCAGTATCGGCGCCGGCTCCGACTTGTCCCCGGCCAGCGTGTGCACCGTGCCGCCGCGCAGCGACAGCGCGGCCGCCACCGCGGGCAGCAGGCTGTCGCGCTGGTGGCGCAACACGGGCGGCGGGCCCGACTGGTCCATGACTGCTCCTCGGCGTTGTGCGGCGCACGGCAGTTCTCCGCTGCCGGGGGTCTGCTGACGGACGGTGGATCACGCACGGTAGCGGGACCCACGGACAGTGAATCCTCACCCCAGAGCATCCAGCCTGCCAAACCGATGCGGCGCGCGCCGCGCCGGGGTGCGGACACGGGGCGCGCGGAGGTGTACGGAGGGCCGAACCGCCGCCCCCCGCGCCCCGGGCGGCCCGCAGCGGTTTTGCCGATTGTGCCCCGGCGGGCCGGGCCGGGCCGGTACGGTTCGAGCGACGCGGCGGCAAGGGGGGTCTTGCGATGGGGTCGAACGTCGTGGCGCACGAGGCGCCTGGGGAACACGTGCCCACACCGGGCAGCACCGAACAGCGCCCCGACCGGCCGATCGGCCTGGCCGTGGTCGGCGCCGGCTACTGGGGCCCGAACCTGGTCCGCAACGCCCAGCAGACCGCCGCTCTGCGGCTGCACTGGCTGTGCGACCTCGACGAACAGCGCTCCCGCAAGGTCCTGGGCGAGTACTCGACGGTCGCCGCCACCACCTCGTACGAGCAGGTGCTCGCCGACGAGCGGGTCCGGGCGGTGGCCATCGCCACCCCGGCCGGCGCCCACCACCGGCTGGCCCGGGCCGCGCTGGAGGCCGGCAAGCACGTCCTGGTGGAGAAGCCGATCACCACCACCGTCGAGGAGGCCGCCGACCTGGTCGCCCTCGCCGAGGAGCGCGGCCTGGTCCTGATGTGCGACCACACCTTCTGCTACACGCCGGTGGTGCGCCGCATCCGCGAACTCGTGCACGGCGGCGAGATCGGCGACGTCCAGTTCTTCGACTCGGTGCGGATCAACCTCGGCCTGGTCCAGCCCGACGTCGACGTGCTGTGGGACCTCGCCCCGCACGACCTGTCCATCCTCGACTTCGTGCTGCCCCCGGGCGTCGAACCCGTCGGCGTCAGCGCCCAGGCCGCCGACCCGATCGGCGCCGGCCGGGCCTGCGTCGCCTACCTGACGCTGCGGCTGTCCAACGGCGCGCTCGCCCACTGCCACGTCAACTGGCTCTCCCCGACCAAGGTCCGCACCACGCTGATCGGCGGCTCCCGCCGCACCCTGGTCTGGGACGACCTCAACCCGCAGGCCAGGCTCGCGATCCACGACCGCGGCGTCGATCTCACCCCGCCCGACGAACTCACCGACGCCATCCGGCACCGCGCCCTGATCTCCTACCGGGTCGGCGACGTGATCGCCCCCGCCCTGGTCGAACAGGAGGCGCTGCGCAACGTGATGGCCGAGTTCGCCGCCGCCATCACCGAGGGCCGTGCCCCGCTCACCGACGGCCGGGCCGGACTGCGCGTGCTGCGCCTGCTGCACGCCGCCTCCCGCAGCCTCGAACTCGGCGGCGCGACCGTCCCGGTGGACGCCTCCGCCGACGGCCCCGCCGCCGTCGACAGCGGGGCCGACGCCGCCGCGCTGCTCACCCGCCAGCTCTCCGCCCAGCAGAAGGCCGCCGCCCGATGAACGCCGCCGTCCCGCTCGAAGGCTCCCGCTGCCTGGTCACCGGCGGCGCCGGCACCATCGGCTCCACCGTCGTCGACCAGCTGGTCGAGGCCGGCGCCCGCGAGGTCGTCGTGCTCGACAACTTCGTCCGCGGCCGGACGGCCAACCTGGCCCGCGCCCGGGAACTCGCCGCCCCCGGCCAGCTGCGGGTCGTCGACGGCGACATCCGCGACCGCGCCCTGCTGCGCGAACTGCTCGCGCCCGGCACCGACGCGCTGTTCCACCTCGCCGCGATCCGGATCACCCAGTGCGCCGCCGAACCCCGGCTCGCCCTGGAGGTGATGGTCGACGGCACCTTCGACGTGGTCGAAGCCGCCGCCGAGACCGGCGTCGGCAAGGTGATCGCCTCCTCCACCGCCTCGGTGTACGGCCTCGCCGACGCCTTCCCGACGCCCGAGACCCAGCACCCGTACCACAACGACACCCTGTACGGCGCCGCCAAGGTCTTCAACGAGGGCCTGCTGCGCAGCTTCCACGCCATGCACGGCCTCGACTACGTCGCGCTGCGGTACTTCAACGTGTACGGCCCCCGGATGGACGTGCACGGCCGCTACACCGAGGTGTTCATCCGCTGGATGGAGCGGATCGCCGCCGGACGGCCCCCGCTGATCTTCGGCGACGGCGCCCAGACCATGGACTTCGTCTACACCGCGGACATCGCCCGGGCCAACCTGCTGGCCGCCGCCGCCCCGGTCACCGACCGGGTCTACAACATCGCCTCCGGCACCGAGGTCTCGCTGCGCGGCCTGGCCGACGCCCTGCTCGTCGCCATGGACTCCGGCCTGGACGTCGAGCACGGCCCCGCCCGGGACACCGCCGGCGGCGTGGTCCGGCGCCTCGCCGACATCTCCGCCGCCGAGCGCGACCTCGGCTGGAAGCCCGAACTCGGCCTCACCGACGGGCTGCGCGAGCTCGTCGCCTGGTGGCGCGAGCAGTAACCGCCCGAGCCCGGACGCGCCCGCGGGGGCGCGGGGAACCGCGCGGACCGGAGGGCTCCCGTCAGCAGGACCGCGCCGGGACGGGCCAGTCGCACCGGGGCGCGACCCGGCTGTGCGTGAACCGAGGAGGAGCACCCGATGACCATCCCCGTCATGATCCCGTGGCTCGGCGAGGAGGAGGCCGAGGCCGCCGCCGAGGCCGTCCGCTCCGGGTGGGTCGCGCAGGGCCCCCGGGTGGCCGCGTTCGAGAAGGCGTTCGCCGAGCACACCGGCGCGCCGCACGCCGTCGCGGTGTCCAACTGCACCACCGCCCTGCACCTGGCGATGATCGGCGCCGGGGTCGGCCCCGGCGACGAGGTCGTCGTCCCCTCGCTGTCGTTCGTCGCCACCGCCAACGCCGTCACCTACGTCGGGGCCGTACCGGTCTTCGCCGACGTCGACCCGGCCACCGCCAACCTCACCCCCGCCACCGTCGCGCCGCTGCTCACCGCGCGCACCCGGGCCGTGATCGCCGTCGACCAGGGCGGCGTCCCCGTCGACCTGGACGCGATCCGCGCCCTGGTCGAACCGCGCGGCATCGCCGTGGTCGAGGACGCCGCGTGCGCCGCCGGCTCCGTCTACCGGGGCCGCCCGGCCGGCGCGGGCGCCGCGATCTCCGCCTACTCCTTCCACCCGCGCAAGCTGCTCACCACCGGCGAGGGCGGCATGCTCACCCTCCAGGACGGCGAACTCGCCGCCCGGCTGCGGCGGCTGCGCGAGCACGGCATGAGCGTCTCGGCCGCCGACCGGCACGCCGGGGCGGGCGGCGCGGGCGTGGTGGAGACCTACGACGAGATCGGCTTCAACCACCGGATGACCGACGTCCAGGCCGCGATCGGCCTGGTCCAGCTCGGCAAGCTCCCCGCGATGGTCGCCCGGCGGCGCGAACTCGCCGACCACTACCGCGAGTTGCTCGGCCCCGAACTGGCCGCCCGGACGGTCGCCGACCCGCCGCACGGCACCGCGAACTTCCAGTCGCTCTGGCTGCTGCTCCCCGAGGACGCCCCCGACCGGGGCGAGGTGCTGACCCGGCTCGCCGCCGACGGCGTCTCGGCGCGGCGCGGCATCATGGCGGCGCACCTGGAGGCCCCGTACAAGGGGACGGCGCGGGTGCCGCTGCCCGCGACGGAGCTGATCACCGCGCGGTCGCTGATCCTGCCGCTCTACCACTCGCTCGGCCACGAGCAGGTCCAGCACGTCGTCTCGGCCCTCAAGGCGGCCCTGGGGCGTTGACGCGGGGGCGCCCGCACGTGCGACGTCCGCTCCCCGCCGCGACCCTTCCGTCGTCCGTCCCCCGCTCCGCGCAGTTCCCCGCGCCCCTGGTCCCGCCCACGAGAGGCTCCCACCGTGACCGACATCCCCCTGGTCGACCTGCACGCCGCGCACGCCGAGATCGCCGACGAGGTCCGCGCGGGCTTCGACGCGGTGCTGGCGAGCGGCGCCTACGTCAAGGGCCCCGACGTGGCCGCGTTCGAGCGGGAGTACGCGGCGTTCTGCGGCACGGCGCACGCGGTGGGGACGGCGAACGGCACCGACGCGATCGAACTGGCGCTGCGCGCACTGGAGCTGGAGCCCGGCGGCGGGGTGGTGCTGCCCGCGAACACCTTCGTGGCCAGCGCCGAGGCGGTGGTCCGGGCCGGGCTGCGGCCGGTCCTGGTGGACGTGGACGAGGAGCACCTGCTGATCGACGTCGAGCAGGCCGCCGCCCGGGCGGCGGACGCCGTCGCGCTGCTGCCCGTCCACCTGAACGGCCAACTCGCCCCGATGGAGGCGCTGCTGGCGGCGGCCGACGGCCTACCGGTGGTCGAGGACGGCGCCCAGTCGCAGGGCGCGACCCGGCACGGGCGGCCCGCCGGCAGCTGGGGGCGGATCTCGGCCACCAGCTTCTACCCCGGCAAGAACCTCGGCGCGTACGGCGACGCGGGCGCGGTGGTCACCGACGACGCCGAACTCGCCCGCGCGGTGCGGCTGCTCGGCGACCACGGCTCGGACCGCAAGTACGTCCACGAGCGGTTCGGCTTCAACTCCCGGATGGACACCCTGCAGGCCGTGGTGCTGCGCGCCAAGCTCCGCCGCCTGCCCGCCTGGAACGAGGCCCGCCGGGCCGCCGCCGAACGCTACGACAAGCTGCTCGGCGACCTGGACGGGATCACCCTGCCGCGCACCCTGCCCGGCAACGCGCACGTCTGGCACCTGTACGCGGTGCGGGTCGAGCGCGACCGGGACGGCGTGCTGGCCGCCCTCCAGGAGGCCGGGATCGGCGCCGGCGTGCACTACCCCGTCCCGGTCCACCTCCAGCCCGCGTTCCGCCACCTCGGCCATCCGGAAGGCGCCTTCCCGGTCACCGAGCGGGCCGCCGGGCACCTGCTCACCCTGCCGCTGTTCCCGCAGCTCACCGAGGTCCAGCAGACCCGGGTCGCCGAGACGCTGGCCGCCGCGCTGCGCCGCCGCTGACCTCCGGCGGGCACCCGGCCGGGCGGTGTCCGGCCGGGTACCACCGCGCCCCCGAACGCGGGCGGCCGTTGCCCTACGCTGGTCCCCGAGGACATCGGCTTCTGCCAGTGGGGGACCACAGATGACGACAGGTCGGCCCGGCACCGCCGCCGTGCCCAACGCGGCGTACGCGGGCCAGGTGGTGCAGTTCCCGGACCCGGTCCGGGCCGAGCGGCACCCCCGGGGCGTGCGCGTCGACGAGAACGGCCACCCGGACTTCTCGCCGTACGCGGCCGCCGCCGCCGAGGTCGCCGACCCGCCCGAGGGCTTCGGCGTCGACGAACTGCGCCTGACCGACTACGTGTCGGCCAACGCCGCGCTCTACACCCGGGGCCACGAGCTCTGGGCCGACCTGGACAGCGCCGTCGCCACCCCGCCCGGCTGGACCTGGCACCACGTCGTCGGCCGCGCCCCCGCGGGCTGGCGCCGGATGGAGCTCGTCCCGGTCGAGGTCAAGGCCCTGCTGCGGCACCACGGCGGCCTGGCCCGCTCCACCGCCGACCACACCCGCCGCGGCACCCGCCCGCTCCAGGACCGCCGCCCCGCGCACTTCTCGCTCGCCAAGGACGGCGGCGACCCGATCGCCGTCACCGAGGACCTGGTCCAGCGCGCCGAGCAGCGCCTCGGCCACCCGCTGCCGCCCGCCTACCGGGACTTCCTCAAGCTCACCGGCGGCCGCGGCCCGGTCGGCGTCGCCCTCGACGTCGACCTCGGCCTGCTGGTCGACCAGCCGTTCCTCACCCTCAGCGAGGAGTACGGCACCCACGACCTGGTGTACGCCAACAAGTGCCTGCGCGACCACCTCACCAAGGACCACCTCGCCGTCGCCTACCTCCAGGGCGGCCTGCTGACCGTCAGGGTCCGCGGCGAGGGCACCGGCTCGGTCGGCTTCCTGCCCTACGACGACGCCCGCGACGACGGCTCCGACGAGCCCGTCGAGCAGCGCGTGCAGCGCCTCCTGCTGCCCTGCGGCGACAGCTTCGACGCGTTCCTGCTGCGCCTCGCCGGCGGGCCCGCGGAGCTGGAGACCGTCGCCGAACTCATGGTGGACGGCGGCTTCGTGCGCGCCGTCCCGGTGAACTGACCGAACGACAGGGGTGGGACGAGACGTGGTGACCACGTACGCGCAGGCGCAGGAGACCGCCGAGGACTGGATCAACGCCGGGGTGCCGCGCTCGCGGCACCGCGAGGTGAAGGTCCGCGAGTTCGACCTCGGCTACGTCTGCTGGGCCGTCGACGGCAGCGAGCACAGCGGCGGCCCCGGCACCTCGCTGCGCCTGGTGATCGCCCGCGACAGCGGCGCCAGCACGCTCTGGCCGCCGCTGCCGGTCAACGAGGTGGTCCGGCAGTACGAGGAGCTGTACGGCACCGGCGCCGAGCCCAACCCGGCCGGGGCCGCCAAGCCGGTGCGCGGCGCGGTCGAGGCCACCTCCTTCCTGCTCAGCCCCCCGCAGTGGCTCCAGGAGGCCGGGGCCGCCGCGATCGCCGCCGAGGCCGACCGACTGGCCGCCCCCGCGCCCGCGCCCGCCCCCGCGCCGGCCCCGCCGATCCCGCCGCAGGCCGCCGCGCCCGCGCCGCAGGCCGTCCCGCAGGCCGCGTCGCTGTCGGAACCCGGCGAGGAGGGCCCCAGCTACTTCACCGGCACGCCCACCCCCGTGCCCGGCACGCCCGTCCCGCCGCCGCCCGGTTCCGAGGCCGCCACCGTGCTCGCCCCCGGCCGGGCCTTCCCGGGCGGTGCACCCGCCGCGCCGGTGCCGCCCGGGGCGACGCCGCCGCCCGGCGCCGAGGGCGCCACCGTGCTCGCCCCCGGCCACGCCTTCCCGGGCGCCGCGCCCGTCCCGCCCGGGGCGACGCCGCCGTACCCCGGCGCGCCCGTCCCGCCCGCCGCCCCGCCGTACCCGGCCGGCGGCCCGGGCACCCCGGCGCCCGGCACGCCCGTGCCGCCGCCGCCCGGTGGTGCCGTCCCGCCGCCGCCCGGTGCGCCCGCGCCCTCCGCGAACCCGATCGACCACGCGGCCACCATGCTCGCCACCGACGGCCCGCCCGGCCTGATGGGCCTGCCCGGCGCCCCCGGCCCGGGCACCCCGCTGCCCGGCCCCGGCGTCCAGCTGGGCCGCGGCGGCCCCGGCGCACCGCCGCCGCCCCCGCCGAACGAGCTGCTGCCGTCCACCGGCGGGCCCGCCCCGCGCCCCGGTGGCCGCGGCGGCCCCGGCGCACCCCCGCCGCCCCCGCCCAGCGACCTGCTGTCCGCCGCCGCCGGCGGCCCCGCCCAGCACCCCGGCGGCCCGGGCACCCCGCCGCCCGCCCACGCCGCGCACGCCGCCCCCGCGCCGGAGGCCGCCGCGGTCGCCTACCAGGCCACCCAGCTGGCCCCGGCGATCGAGCTGCCGCCGGGCGCGACCCCGCCGTTCCCGCTGTCCGGCCAGCCGCCGCAGCAGCCGCCGTTCCCCGGGGCGCCGCAGGGCGCGCCGCCGTTCCAGGCACCCCCGCCGCCGTTCCCGGGCGGCCCGCAGGGCCACGGCCTGCCGCCCGGCGCGCCCGGCCAGGCACCGCCGTCGGCCGGGCCGGTGCCGCCGCCGTCCGGCCTGCCCACGGTCGGCCCCGGCACCACCGCCGTGGTCAACTACCGGGCCCCCGACGGCTCCGAGCTCAGCCTGGTGATGACCTCCGAGCTGGGCACCCCGCACCCGGAGTGGCGGGCCCTCCAGGAGCTGCGCCGCCTCGGCGTGCCCGCCGACCAGGTGCTGGAGGTGCACACCGAGCTGGAGCTGTGCGACCTGCCCGGCGGCTACTGCTCCCGGATGGTGCGGGCGTCCTGGCCGAACGCCCGGATCAGCCACACCGCCCCGTACGGCCGCGACGCCGCCGCCCGGCAGGCCGGGATGAACGTGCTGCAGGAGCACGTCGAGCAGCTGCACCAGCTGGTGTCCGCCCCGCACCGCCCGCGCACCGTCCGGGCGCCGCTGCCCGCGCCCGGGGCCGTCCCGCAGCTGCCGCCCCGCCGCCGCAGCAGCTCGCGGCGGAGTTCGGCGCGATGTTCGGCCCGTCGATGTTCCGGTTCGAGCAGCGCGCGGTGGCCCGCCAGGGGGTGCCGGAGCAGGTCGCCCAGGTCCTGATGTGGGTCGGCCTGCCCCGCGAGTTCGCGCCGTTCTTCTGGGCCCAGGCCCAGGAGGGCCGCCCCATCCCGACGCTGGCCGAGCTCGCCGCCGAGCGCGGTCTGCCGCCCGGCCCGGACTTCGGCGGCTACCTGGTGCTCGGCAACGACTACGGCCGCCAGCTGTGCGTCCAGTACGGCACCGCCGCGGTGGTCGCCGTCGACGTCGAGAACCCGGCCGAGCCGCCGCGCTTCGTCAACTCCGGGGTCCCCGAGTTCGCGGCCTGCCTGGCCGCGCTGGCCCGGATGTGGCACCTGCGCCACGGCCTCAACCCCGAGCAGGCCGGCCGCTGGACCACCGACTTCCAGGCCCAGCTGCTGGCGGTCGACCCGGCCGCCGTGCACACCCCCGAGAGCTGGTGGGCGGTCCTGGTCGAACAGCTCTGGGACGGCCTGCTCTGACGCCTCCCCGCGCGGCCGGTTCGCCCGGCCGCGCGGCGGCCCCTGTTTGGTTTGCGTTCGTATCTGCGCAAAATAGGTCAATGGGACGGTTCGCCCGCCCCACCAGAACCACGCACCCGGCGGGGCCGCGCAGCCCGCGAGCACGAGGAGAACAGCCGAAATGAGCGACGCCGTGTCCCAGTACGGCTTCACCCCGTCCAGGCGCGGCTACGCGCCCGACCAGGTCGACGCGGCGGTCACCGCGCTCAGCCGTGCCCGAGACGAGGCGTGGGAGCGGCTCAGCGTCCTGGGCGGCGGGCTGCGCGAGATGGAGAAGCGCCTGGCCGACATCCAGCAGGACGCCGAGGAGGCCCCCGACCCCGACTTCGGGGAGCTCAGCGACCAGGCCGCGGCCCTGCTCGGCATCGCCCTCAACGAGGCCGACGCCATCCACGCCAAGGCCGAGCGGGCCGGGGAGGACGCCCGGGACGCCGCCCACGAGGCCGGTGAGGCCGCCGCCCGGGCGGCCAAGGAGTACGCCGCCAAGCTGCGCGAGGAGACCGACCAGTTCGTCCGCCGCACCGACGAGCGCAGCCGCGCCGAGGCCGAGCGCATCCGGGCCGAGGCGGACGCCGAGGCCCGCGCCCTGGTGCACGCCGCGACCGGCCACGCCGCCCGGGTCCGGGTCGCCGCCGCGAACGCCTCCGAGCAGTCCGAGGCCACCCTCGCCGAGCGCCGCCGCAAGGCCGACGAGGACTTCACCGCCGCCGAGGCCGCCGCCGACGCCGCCGTGGCCAAGGTCACCGCCGCGGCCGACGCCCGGGTCAAGGAGGCCGAGCAGCACCGCGAGGCGATGCTGGCGGAGGCCCGCCGCCTCGACACCGAGGCCCAGGCCAAGGCGGACGCCGCGCTCGGTGCCGCGCGGGAGAAGGCCGCCCGGATCAAGGCCGCCAGCGAGCGCGAGCAGGCCGACTTCACCAAGCGCCTCGACAAGGTCCAGACCCACCTCGACCACATCAAGGGCACCCTCGCCTCCCTCACCGGCGCCGCCGTCGGCGCGATCGAGGACCCGGAGGACGCGGCGGAGGCCGTCGCGGCCAAGAGGGCCGACCTCACCAAGCCCCCGGTCGCCGACCAGCCCACCACCGTCCTGGGCCCGGTCAGGACCGCGGCCGAGCCCCGGCAGGACGACCCCCGCAAGCCCTACACCCCGACGGTCCCCGCCGAGATCCCGGCCCCGCCGGCCAAGCCCGCGAGCTTCGCCAAGGACCCGGTCCCGCCGAAGCCCGCCACCGCGCCCGAGCAGCCCGCCACCGCGCCCGACAAGCCCGCGCCCGAGGCCGCCGCCGAGCAGCGCATCGTCCCCAAGATCGTCATCGTCGACGACGGCATCGACCACGACACCCGCCCCGACCGCAACCGCATCCAGCGCCGGGGCTGAGCCGGACCCCGGCCCGGGTCCCGGCTACAGCACCTCGACCGCCGCCCCCGTCAGGCGGCGGCGGCAGTCGAGGACGTAGCGGGCGTGGGTGGTGACGGCCGCGTAGTCGAACTCGTCGTGGTCGGCGAGCAGCAGGACGGCGTCGGCGGCGGCCAGCTCCTCGGGGGTGGCCTCGACGCGGTGGACGGCGGCCAGCGGGCCGCCCTCGTGGGCGGGGGTGCGCTGGCCGGGGACGTGCGGCTCGGCGACGTGGACGCCCGCGACGACGTGCGGGTCGGCGGCCCGGACCTCGGCGCCCTGCCGGGTGAGCAGGTCGACGATCCGGGCCGCCGGGGTCTCCCGGGCGTCGCCGGTGTTGGCCTTGTAGGCGAGGCCCAGGATCAGCACCCGCGAGCCGTTCACGCTGCGGCGGCGCTGGTTGAGCGCCTCGGTGAGCCGCCGCACCACGTAGTCGGGCATGTGGCTGTTGACGTCGTTGGCGAGCTCCACGAACCGGAAGGACTGGCCGAGGGCGCGCTCGACCCGCCAGGACAGGTACGAGGGGTCGATCGGCAGGCAGTGCCCGCCGACCCCCGGGCCCGGGGTGAAGCGCAGGAAGCCGAAGGGCTTGGTGGAGGCCGCGTCGATGGCCTCCCAGACGTCGATGCCGAGGTCGTGGGCGAACATCGCCAGCTCGTTGACCAGCGCGATGTTCACGTGCCGGAAGGTGTTCTCCAGCAGCTTGGTGAGCTCGGCCTCCTTGCAGGAGGAGACCGGCACCGTCCGCTCGACCAGCTGCCCGTAGAAGGCGGCGACGGCGGCCAGGCCCTCGGGGGTGGTGCCGGAGACCACCTTGGGGGTGTTCTCCAGCTTCCACACCGGGTTGCCCGGGTCGATCCGCTCCGGGCTGTAGCCGAGGTGGAAGTCGGCCCCGGCCCGCAGCCCGGAGCCGGCCTCCAGCAGCGGGGCGAGCAGCTCCTCCGTGGTGCCGGGGTAGGTGGTGGACTCCAGCACCACCGTCGCCCCGGGCTTCAGGTGCCGCCCCAGCAGCCGCGCCGAGGTCTCGATGTACGACAGGTCGGGGACGCCGTCGCGCAGCGGCGTCGGCACGGTGATCACCGCGACGTCGAAGTCCGCGACGTCGGCGGGCGCGGCGGTGGGCAGGTACGCCCCGGAGTCGAGCAGCGGGCGCAGCCGCTCCCCGGGGATGTCCTCGACGTACGACTCGCCGACCGCGAGCCGCTTGATCCGGCGTTCGTCCACGTCGTACCCGACGACCCGGTGGCCCACCTCGGCGGCGCGCACCGCGAGTGGGAGTCCGACATAGCCCTGACCTGCGATGACCACGCGCATGACGAAGCAAACCCCCTGGAAATGACCGGCGTCCCCACACCTTCTTCACACGAGGGTACGGAGCGCCGCACCTCGCGCGGGCGGCTTCGCCGGAAGTGGTGCGGGCGGGGCGCGCGGGGCCCGGAACGCCAGGACGCCGAGACCCGCGGCGCCGCCCGGGAGCGGGCGCCGCGGTCCTCGGCGTGAGTGGCACGGGCGCCCCCACCCAGGGCCGCCCGGCCTTCGCACTCCCGACCCCCATCGAGGTGCGATCGCGCTTCCACAGCCATCCCCCACGGTTGGATGCGGCCTGCGCTGACATCCATGGTGCGCGGTGACCATGGACGCACAGTGACAGCAGTGTGTCGGCCGCATGATCTCTGGACGAGCCGGACCGGATACCGGTGAGTCGCCCCGCCGCCGCCGTCGGGACGCCGCGCCGCGTGCGCGGCGGCGGCGCGGCGTAGGCTGGACACCCCCCGGGCGCACCGCGTTCCGGGCCTGTCGCGCTGCCCGGCCGTCTCCTGTGCCGGGCCACTCCCCGTCGTGGAGAAACTGACGTATGAGCCTGTCCGGACTGCTGGATGTCGTCGTACGGGACGCCGCCCTCGCCGAGGCGATCGAGGCGGCGGCCACGGGGCACAGGCAGCACCTCGACCTGGTCGGGCCGCCCGCCGCCCGGCCGTTCGCGATCGCGGCGCTGGCCCGGTCGCTGGCCGCCCGCGCCGGCGGGAGCGGCCGGCCGGTGCTGGCCGTGACCGCCACCGGCCGGGAGGCCGAGGACCTCGCGGCCTCGCTGCGCTCGCTGCTGCCGCCCGACGCGGTCGCCGACTTCCCGGCCTGGGAGACGCTGCCGCACGAGCGGCTCTCCCCGCGCTCGGACACCGTCGGCCGCCGCCTCGCCGTGCTGCGCCGGATCGTCCACCCGCGCGCCGACGACCCGGCGGCCGGGCCGGTGCAGGTGGTGGTGGCGCCGGTGCGCAGCGTGCTCCAGCCGCAGGTCAAGGGGCTGGCCGAGCTGGAGCCGGTGGCGCTGCGGCGCGGCGAGCAGCACGACCTGGACGAGGTGGCCCGCGGGCTGGCGGCCGCCGCCTACGCCCGGGTCGAACTGGTCGAGAAGCGCGGCGAGTTCGCGGTGCGCGGCGGCATCCTGGACGTCTTCCCACCGACCGAGGAGCACCCGCTGCGGGTGGAGTTCTGGGGCGACGACGTCGAGGAGATCCGCTACTTCAAGGTCGCCGACCAGCGGTCCCTGGAGGTCGCCGAGCACGGCCTGTGGGCGCCGCCCTGCCGGGAGCTGCTGCTGACCGACCAGGTGCGCGCGCGGGCCGCCGACCTGGCCGCCGCCCACCCCGAGCTGGGCGAGATCCTGGACAAGATCGCGCAGGGCATCGCGGTCGAGGGCATGGAGTCGCTGGCCCCGGTGCTGGTGGACGACATGGAGCTGCTGCTGGACGTGCTGCCGGCCGGCTCGATCGCCGTGGTCTGCGACCCGGAGCGGGTCCGCACCCGGGCCGCCGACCTGGTCGCCACCAGCCAGGAGTTCCTGGCCGCGTCCTGGGTGGCCGCCGCGGCGGGCGCCGACCGCCCGATCGACCTGGAGGCGATCGACGTCTCGGCCGCCTCGCTCCGGTCGCTGGCGGACGTCCGCGAGCACGCCGCCGGGATCGGCCTGCCGTGGTGGTCGGTCAGCCCGTTCGCGACCAGTGACTCCACGGTCTCCGACATGCTCGAATTCGATGCGGACACCCTCACCCTGGGCATGCACGCCGTCGAGGCGTACCGCGGCGACACCGCGCGGGCGATCGCCGACGCCAAGGACCGCCTCGCCGACGACTGGCGGGTGGTGATGGTCACCGAGGGCCACGGCCCGGCCTCCCGGCTGGCCGAGGTGCTCGGCAACGAGGGCATCGCGGCCCGCCTGGTCGCCGACCTCGCCGAGGCCCCGACCCGGGACGTGGTGTACGTCTCCTGCGGCTCGATCGAGCACGGCTTCGTCGACGAGGAGCTGAAGCTCACCGTCATCACCGAGACCGACCTCTCCGGCCAGCGGTCCTCCACCAAGGACATGCGCCGGATGCCGTCCCGCCGCCGCAACGCGATCGACCCGCTGGCGCTGGCGGCCGGCGACTACGTGGTGCACGAGCAGCACGGCGTCGGCCGGTACGTGGAGATGGTGCAGCGCACCGTCCAGGGCGCGACCCGCGAGTACCTGGTGCTGGAGTACGCGCCCGCCAAGCGCGGTCACCCCGGCGACCGGCTGTTCGTGCCGACCGACCAGCTCGACCAGGTCACCAAGTACGTCGGCGGCGAGGCCCCGACGCTGCACCGCCTGGGCGGCGCGGACTGGGCGAAGACCAAGCAGCGGGCCAAGAAGGCGGTCAAGGAGATCGCCGCCGACCTGATCAAGCTGTACTCGGCCCGGATGGCGGCCCCCGGCCACGCCTTCGGCCCGGACACGCCCTGGCAGCGCGAACTGGAGGACGCCTTCCCGTACGCGGAGACGCCCGACCAGCTGACCACCATCGGCGAGGTCAAGGCCGACATGGAGAAGTCCGTCCCGATGGACCGGCTGATCTGCGGCGACGTCGGCTACGGCAAGACCGAGATCGCGGTGCGCGCCGCCTTCAAGGCCGTCCAGGACGGCAAGCAGGTCGCCGTGCTGGTGCCGACCACGCTGCTGGTGCAGCAGCACTTCTCGACCTTCGCGGAGCGGTACGCCAACTTCCCGGTCACCGTGAAGGCGCTGTCCCGGTTCCAGACCGACACCGAGGCGAAGGCCGTGCTGGAGGGCCTGTTCGAGGGCTCGGTGGACGTGGTGATCGGCACCCACCGGCTGTTCTCCTCGGAGACCAGGTTCAAGGACCTGGGCCTGGTCATCGTCGACGAGGAGCAGCGCTTCGGCGTCGAGCACAAGGAGCAGCTGAAGAAGCTGCGGGCCAACGTCGACGTGCTGACCATGTCCGCCACCCCGATCCCGCGCACCCTGGAGATGGCGGTCACCGGCATCCGCGAGATGTCCACCATCACCACCCCGCCGGAGGAGCGGCACCCGGTGCTGACCTTCGTCGGCCCGTACGACGAGAAGCAGATCGCCGCCGCGATCCGGCGCGAACTCCTGCGCGAGGGCCAGGTGTTCTACATCCACAACCGGGTCGAGTCGATCGACAAGGCGGCCGCCCGGCTGAAGGACCTGGTGCCGGAGGCCCGGGTGGCCACCGCGCACGGACAGATGGGGGAGAACCAGCTGGAGAAGGTCGTCGTCGACTTCTGGGAGAAGGAGTTCGACGTCCTGGTCTCCACCACCATCGTGGAGTCCGGCATCGACATCTCCAACGCCAACACCCTGATCGTGGAGCGCGGCGACACCTTCGGCCTCTCCCAGCTGCACCAGCTGCGCGGCCGGGTCGGCCGCGGCCGCGAGCGCGGCTACGCCTACATGCTGTACCCGCCGGAGAAGCCGCTCACCGAGACCGCGCACGAGCGCCTCGCCACCATCGCCCAGCACACCGAGATGGGCGCGGGCATGTACGTCGCGATGAAGGACCTGGAGATCCGCGGCGCGGGCAACCTGCTCGGCGGCGAGCAGTCCGGGCACATCGCGGGCGTCGGCTTCGACCTCTACATGCGGATGGTCGGCGAGGCGGTGGCCGAGTTCCGCGACGCGCTGGAGGCGGGCGGCGGCGAGCCGGAGGAGGAGCCGCTGGAGGTGAAGATCGAACTCCCGGTGGACGCGCACGTCCCGCACGACTACGCGCCGGGGGAGCGGCTGCGCCTCCAGGCGTACCGCTCGATCGCGGCGGTCAACTCGGAGGACGACATCGCGCAGGTCCGCGAGGAGCTGACCGACCGCTACGGCAAGCTGCCCGAACCGGTGGAGAACCTGCTGCTGGTGGCCGGACTGCGGCTGTTCGCCCGGCGCTGCGGCATCGGCGACATCACCCTCCAGGGCACCTTCGTCCGCTTCGGCCCGGTCGACCTGCGGGAGTCCCAGCAACTGCGGCTCAACCGGCTCTACCCGCGCACCCAGATCAAGTCCGCCGCCCGGCAACTGCTGGTGCCGCGCCCCGGCAGCGGCGGCCGGATCGGCGGCAAGCCGCTGGTCGGGCGGGAACTGCTCTCCTGGTGCGCCGAGTTCCTGAGCACCATGTTCGAGGACCTCAAGCGCTGACGCGGCGATCGCGCAGCGCCCGCGGGGGCGCCGGAGGACGGCCGGACGGCGTCCCCCGGCGCCCCCGGCCCGTACCGGGCGCGAGCGAGCGCCGCGCCCGGCGGGTGCGGGGGTCTGGCCCCCGGGGGCGGGGCTCAATATTCTTCGTCCCAGCCACGTACGCAGAGCACCACCGGACCGCGCTCCACCGCCCAGGAGGCCCCAGTGATCCGCACCAGCTCCCCCCGCCGACTGCGGGCCGCCCTCGGCGTCGCGGTCGCCGCCGCCGCGCTCACCGCCTGCGGCGGGGCACCGGCGCACCAGGGGGCCGCCGCCGTGGTCGGCGGCGACCGGATCAGCATCGCCCAGGTCGAGGCCCGGGTCGCCGCCGTCCGGGACGGCGCCGCGCAGGACGGGGCCGCCACCGAGGAGCAGCCCGGCCTGGCCCGGCACGCCGTCTCCGACCTGGTGCTCGGCAAGGTGGTCGCCCGGGCCCTGGCGGACCGCCGGCTCGACGTCAGCCAGAGCGAGGTGGACCGCGCCCGGGCCGCGGACGCCCGGACCGTCGGCAGCGAGGACAAGCTCGCCGAACTGCTGCGCGCCAAGCAGGGCGTCCCGGCCGGCGACATCGACGGCTTCTACCGCCAGCAGATCGGCCTGATGAAGCTGGCCGACGGCCAGGACCCGAACGGCGCCGAGGGCGACGCCGCGATCCGCAAGGCGCTGGTCGACGCGGGCACCGCCCTGCACATCGAGGTCAACCCGCGCTACGGCAGTTGGGACACCGCCCGGATCGGCCTCACCGACAGCACCGAGGACTGGCTGCCGAAGACCGTCCGGACGCTCTGACCGCAGCGCCGGTACGGCACACCGGCCCGTCCCACTCCGGCCCGCCCCGGCCCGCCCCGCCCCGGCCCGCCCCGGCCCGCCCCGGCCTGCGCCGGACGGGTGAGCGGGCCCCGCGCCACCGCCGTGTCCCCCGGGCGGGCCCGGCCGGGCCGGTGAGGCTGTGGAGCAGCCCTGCCCCTCCGTCGCACCGGTTGCGAGGTCCGTCCGTGCTCCAGCGCCGTTCCCCCCTGCCGAGGAGGCTGCGTGCGCTGTGCGCGGTCCTGCCCGCCGCCGCCGGACTGCTCCTGCCGCTCGCCGCGTCCTCCGCCGCGTCCGCCGCGTCCGCCGTGCCGCACGGGCCGCGCCCGGCGGTGGTCCGGCCGGCGCACCCGGGCCCGGCGACCGCCGCCCGGCCGGTGGCGGCCGCCGACCCGGCCCCGGCCCCGGGCGCGCCGGAGGGCAGCCGCCTCCCCGGGACCGGCAGCGCCGGCGCCCTCCCGCTGATCGGCCTGGCCGCCCTCGGCTGCGTCCTGGCCGGCCTGCTGGTGCTGCTCTCCAAGGCCCGCCGCCGGCACTGACCCCGCCCCGGGCGGGCACGTCCCGCGCGGCCGGTGCCTCCCGGTAGGTTCGACCCCGTGGAGACTCCGAAGCTGATCCTGCTGACCACCACCCACCGCGTCGCCCCCGGCCTGCTGTCCTGGCCCGCCTGGGAGGCGCTCCGGTCCGCGCCGAAGGTGCTGGCCGGGGTCGCGGACCACCCGCAGCTGGCCGCGCTGCGGGCGGCGGGCGTCGAGCCGGAGGTGATCGAGCGGCCCTCGGCCCCGGCGCTGGCCCGGCGGCTGCTGGCCGAGGCCCCGGCGCTCTGGCTGGAGAGCCCGGACGGCGACCCGGGGCTGACGGACGCGCTGGCCCGGATCGCGGTGGAGGAGGCCGGGGAGCACCCGGAGATCGAACTGCTGCCGGGCTCGTACGACCTGCCGGGCGCCCGGCTGCTGGACCTGGCCTCCGTGATGGACCGGCTGCGCTCGCCCGGCGGCTGCCCGTGGGACGCCGAGCAGACCCACCGGAGCCTGGTGAAGTACCTGGTGGAGGAGGCGTTCGAGCTGGTCGAGGCGATCGAGGAGGGCGACCGGGAGACCCTGCGCGAGGAGCTCGGCGACGTGCTGCTCCAGGTGTTCTTCCACGCCCGGATCGCCGAGGAGGACGCCGAGGACCCGTTCTCGATCGACGACGTCGCGGGCGACCTCGTCGAGAAGCTGATGTACCGCCACCCGCACGTGTTCGGCGACGTGAGCGTGTCCGGCTCCGCCGAGACCGAGGCCAACTGGGAGCAGCTGAAGGCGGCCGAGAAGCAGCGGGAGTCGGTGCTGGACGGCGTCCCGGCGGGCCTGCCCGCGCTGGCGTACGCGGCGAAGCTGGTGTCCCGGGTGCGCCGGGCGCACTTCACCGCCGTGCCGGACGCGCCGTACGAGCTGCCCGCCGAGCTGACCGCGGAGTCGGCGGGCGAGCTGCTGCTGGCGGTCGCGCAGCGCGGCTACGACCGGGGGGTGGACGTGGACGCGGCGCTGCGGGCGGCGGCCCGCCGCTACCGCGCGGCGGTCCGCTCCGCCGAGGGCCTGCCCGGGAAGTAAGAAGGGGAGCGCGCTAGCCGGCCAGCGGGACGTCCGCGACGGGCCGGCGCTGGGCCGGGATCACCTCGCCGATGGCCTCGCCGACCAGGGCGAGCAGTTCGGCCAGCGGGTCGAGGTGGACGGGCAGTTCGGCGAGCTGGACGATCCGCTCGCCGTCCGGCCCGGCCACCGCGAACAGGTCGATCGGGCCGAGGTGCTTGACGGCGGTGTCGACCAGCGCGGCGATGTCCGCCGGGTGGTGGACGTCGCCGGAGACGCCGACCACCGGGCAGCCGGGGCGGTCGAGTTCGGCGGCCAGGTCCTCGGCGACGCCGGGGCGCACATCGGCGATGAGCAGACCGGCGGCGCCGGCGGCGGAGAACCTGCGGGCCAGGTCGGCCCCCGAGCCTCCGTCGAGCACCGCGATGACCACCACTGCACCGGCTACTCGCATGGTCAGCTCCCCTTTCAGAGCGAACCCGTGGCCGGCCCGCACGCCGCCCACTGTGGTTATCGGAGGATCGTAGGCTCGCCCCGACGCTCCGCAACAGGGAATACCCACCAGGTGACCAGACTCACGCGGTGGCGCTTCCAGATACGGTCAAGACATGCCAGATCAGCCCCACGCCGCCCACCCGCAACTCTTCACCTGGGAGTTCGCGGCCGACCCCTACCCGGCGTACGCCTGGCTGCAGGAGCACGCGCCGGTGCACCGCACCACCCTCCCGAGCGGGGTCGACGCCTGGCTGGTCACCCGCTACGCGGACGCCCGGCAGGCGCTGGCGGACGCCCGGCTCTCCAAGAACCCGGCGCACCACAGCGAACAGGCCCACCGCAGCGGCCGGGTCGGCATCCCCGGCGAACGGCAGGCCGACCTGATGACCCACCTGCTGAACATCGACCCGCCCGACCACACCCGGCTGCGCCGGCTGGTCTCCAAGGCGTTCACCCCGCGCCGGGTGGCCGAGTTCGAGCCGCGGGTGCAGCAGCTCACCGACCGGCTGATCGACTCCTTCGCGGCCCGCGGCGAGGCCGACCTGATCCACGAGTTCGCCTTCCCGCTCCCCATCTACGCGATCTGCGACCTGCTCGGCGTCCCCGAGGAGGACCAGGACGACCTGCGCGACTGGGCCGGCATGATGATCCGTCACACCGGGGGAAGAGGGGAGGGGTGGGCCGCGCGGTCAAGCAGATCCGCGGCTACCTGGCCGACCTGATCCACCGCAAGCGGGCCGACCTCGGCGAGGACCTGATCTCCGGCCTGATCCGGGCCGGCGACCACGGCGAGCACCTGACCGAGAACGAGGCCGCGGCGATGGCCTTCATCCTGCTGTTCGCCGGCTTCGAGACCACCATCAACCTCATCGGCAACGGGATGTACGCGCTGCTGCGCGACCCGGGACAGCGCACCCTGCTGCAGGACTCGCTGGCCCGCGGCGAGTCCGGCCTGCTGGAGACCGGGATCGAGGAACTCCTGCGCTACGACGGCCCGGTGGAGTTGGCGACCTGGCGCTTCGCCACCGCGCCGCTGACCATCGGCGGGGTGGACGTCCCGGTCGGCGACCCGGTGCTGGTGGTGCTGGCCGCGGCCGACCGCGACCCGGCCCGGTTCGCCGCCGAGAACACCCTCGACCTGGCCCGCCAGGACAATCCGCACCTGGGTTTCGGTCACGGCATCCACTACTGCATCGGCGCCCCGCTGGCCCGGCTTGAGGGGCAGCGCGCGATCGGCAGCCTGCTGACCAGGCTCCCGGACGTCCGGCTGGCCGCCGATCCGGCCGAGCTGCGCTGGCGGGGCGGGCTGATCATGCGCGGTCTGCGCGACCTCCCGGTCTCCTTCACGCCCCGCTGACGCCGTTTCAGCACCCGTGACACGCCGCCGCGCTGGGCCGACGACGCGCCGGGGCGGGGGCGCGCGTCGCACTCCCGTCCGAGACGAATCTGGACATACCTGGATCGTTCGTCAACGAAGTGGGAATTTCCGTGATTTCGGCGTGATCATGGTGATATGAGCTTGTGATTGCTCGTCAGCTTTGCCTACTCTCCGACATGCCCGCAGCTGCGGGCCCCGATCGCGGCACGCCGAGTCCTGTCCGCCGCGTCCTCGGGCCACCGACCAGGTACCGGACAGGAGTGGGGGAACCAGTGTGAACGCCGTAGTCCCAACGGCTTGGGGTGAAGCCGCCGAGCAGCGGGCGCAAGCGCGCCCGGACCGTCCGGCGGCCGGGCCAGCCTCCCGGTCCGAACCCGACAGCTCACCTCGCAGGCGTGCGGAGAGGATGTCCCGTGCTGTTCACCCACGCTGTTCGTCACCCCCGTAGTACCAAGGCCGAGAAGGTCGTCGCCGCCGCCGGCGTGGCCTCGGTCGGCCTGGCACTCCCCCTGCTGGCCGCCGCCGGAGCGGTCGCGGCACCCGTCGACACCTGGGACCGCGTGGCCCAGTGCGAGAGCGGCGGGAACTGGGGCATCAACACCGGGAACGGGTTCTTCGGCGGCCTGCAGTTCACCTCCTCCACCTGGCGCGCCTACGGCGGCGGCCAGTACGCGGCCCGCGCCGACCAGGCCAGCCGCTCCCAGCAGATCGCGGTGGCCGAGCGGGTGCTGGCCTCCCAGGGCCCCGGCGCCTGGCCGGTCTGCTCCAAGCGGGCCGGGCTGGTCAAGGGCGGCGCACCCGCCGAGGTGTCCGCCGACACCGCCTCGCGCTCCGAGGAGCGCCCGGCCGCACCCCGGCGGCCGCAGGACTCGCCGCCGAACCGGCCGGCCGAGACCGCCGCCGACCTCCAGGACGCGCCCCAGGCCACCCAGCCGGCCCCGCAGGGCACCGCCGGCGGCTACACCGTCCAGGGCGGCGACACGCTCTCCACCATCGCCGCCGCGCAGCACGTGGCCGGCGGCTGGGAGTGGATCTACCAGGCGAACCGGCAGCTGATCGGCGCCGACCCCGACCTGATCCTGCCCGGACAGGTACTCGCCCTCTGACACCGGGGCCCGCATCGGGCCCGGCACCCGGTCCGGCACCCGGTCCGGCATCCGGGACGCGAGGCCCGCGGACCTGACGAGGTCCCGCCGCCGCCCTGACGAGGGCCGCGTCCCCTGATGCCTCGTCCGCTCCCGGCGCGCGCCGAGCAGTTCGCGCCACCGGGAGCGGCGGATCGGCCGTCAAACAGGTGAACTACCGGTGAGTAGCCGGGCCACACCGTGAGACGGGGCCCGGCCCGGCGTGGCCGCGGCGCGCTGTGCGGCTAGGCTCTGGTCGTAACGACCACACATCCGCTTCCGCTAGGAGATGCCTCGTGCCGTCCATTGATGTCGTCGTAGCCCGTGAGATCCTCGACTCCCGCGGCAACCCCACGGTCGAGGTCGAGGTCGGTCTCGACGACGGCAGCACCGGTCGTGCGGCTGTCCCGTCGGGTGCCTCCACCGGTGCCTTCGAGGCGCTGGAGCTCCGCGACGGCGACAAGAACCGCTACTTCGGCAAGGGCGTCGAGAAGGCCGTCCTCGCCGTGATCGAGCAGATCGGCCCCGAGCTGGTCGGCTACGACGCCACCGAGCAGCGCCTGATCGACCAGGCCATGCTCGACCTGGACGCCACCCCGGACAAGTCCTCACTCGGCGCCAACGCGATCCTCGGCGTCTCGCTCGCCGTGGCGCACGCCGCCTCCGAGGCCAGCGACCTGCCGCTGTTCCGCTACCTGGGCGGCCCGAACGCCCACGTGCTGCCCGTCCCGATGATGAACATCCTCAACGGCGGCTCGCACGCGGACTCCAACGTCGACATCCAGGAGTTCATGATCGCCCCGATCGGCGCGGAGTCCTTCTCCGAGGCCGTCCGCTGGGGCGTCGAGGTCTACCACACCCTCAAGGGCGTGCTGAAGGAGCGCGGGCTCTCCACCGGCCTGGGCGACGAGGGCGGCTTCGCCCCGAACCTGGACTCCAACCGCGAGGCCCTCGACCTCATCACCGAGGCCATCAAGAAGGCCGGCTACACCCCGGGCAAGGACGTCGCGCTCGCCCTGGACGTCGCCGCCTCCGAGTTCTACAAGGACGGCGCCTACCAGTTCGAGGGCAAGGCGCTCTCCGCCGACGACCTGATCTCGTACTACGCCGAGCTGGTCGCCGACTACCCGCTGGTCTCCATCGAGGACCCGCTGGACGAGTCGGACTGGGACGGCTGGAAGGCCATCACCGACGCGCTGGGCGACAAGGTCCAGCTGGTCGGCGACGACCTGTTCGTCACCAACCCGGAGCGCCTGCGCAAGGGCATCGAGACCGGCACCGCCAACGCCCTGCTGGTCAAGGTCAACCAGATCGGCTCGCTCACCGAGACCCTGGACGCCGTCGAGCTGGCCCAGCGCAACGGCTACCGCTGCATGATGTCGCACCGCTCCGGCGAGACCGAGGACGTCACCATCGCCGACCTCGCCGTCGCCACCAACTGCGGCCAGATCAAGACCGGCGCCCCGGCCCGCTCCGAGCGCGTCGCCAAGTACAACCAGCTGCTGCGCATCGAGGAGATCCTCGACGACGCCGCCGAGTACGCGGGCCGCTCCTCCTTCCCGCGGTTCCGCTCCGCGGACAAGTAAGCACAGTCGCTCCGCGGACAAGTAAGCACAGCAAGGGCTGAACCCCGCGACGGGCGGACGCCTGTTGTGACCGGTGCCCCGGCTCCCACCGCGTAGGGTGGGGGCCGGGGCACCGGCGTGCGCAGGAGGGGTGAGCAGATGGCCAAGTGGAGGATTCCCGGGTTGGCGGCGCGACCGCGCTTCACCAGCCGGGCCACCGTGCTGGTGCTCGTGCTCTGCTCGCTGGTGGCGATACTGGCCTACCCCGCCCGGCAGTACATCGCCCAGCGCGGCGAGATCGCCGACCAGCGGGCCAAGGCCGAGCACGCCCGTCGGCAGGTCGACGAGCTGCGCCGGGAGAAGGCCCGCTGGCAGGACCCGGAGTACGTCAAGGCGCAGGCCCGCGAGCGGCTGCACTACGCGCTGCCCGGCGAGACCCCGTTCGTCTCGGTCTCCCCGCCGCCCGCGCCCGGCGCCAAGCCCTCCTCGACGGACGCCGCGGCCGGCCGCCCGAAGGCCGTCAAACCCTGGTACGCCGCGCTCTGGGACTCGGTGGACGCCGCCGACGCCGCGGCGCCTGCACCGCAGCCGGCCCCCTGACGCCCCCGCCCGCCTCGCCACCCCCTGCCGCCCTCTGACCACCCCGCCCCCTCGGACGAACAGACTCCTGACCTGATGAGCAACCAGAACCCTCCCGTGTCCGACGCCCCCGAGGTGTCCGACCGCGACGTCGCCGCCATCGCCGCCCAGCTCGGCCGGGTCCCGCGCGGGCTGCGCGGCGTCGCCCACCGCTGCCCGTGCGGCAACCCGGACGTGGTGGAGACCGCGCCCCGGCTGCCCGACGGCACGCCGTTCCCGACGTTCTACTACCTGACCTGCCCCCGGGCCGCCTCGCTGATCGGCACCCTGGAGGCGGACGGCGTGATGAAGGAGCAGACCGCCCGGCTCGCCGAGGACCCGGAGCTGGCCGCCGCCTACCGCGCGGCGCACGAGGACTACATCGCCCGCCGGGACGCCGTCGAGGTGCTGGAGGGCTTCCCCAGCGCCGGCGGCATGCCCGACCGGGTCAAGTGCCTGCACGTGCTGGTCGGGCACTCGCTGGCCGCCGGGGAGGGCGTCAACCCGCTCGGCGACGAGGCGATCGGGATGCTGGAACAGTGGTGGGCCAAGGGCCCGTGCGTCAGCGACGCCGAGGTCGAGGCGGCCGGCGAGCGGGTCGCCCGCAACCGGGCCAAGGCCAGGGACCACGACGCGGTGATCGCCGCCAAGGAGGCACTGAGTGCCGAGCGGGCGGCCCGCAAGGCCGCCGGGGCCGGGCCGGAGGACGAGTCGTGAGCCCGATCCGGGTCGCCGCGATCGACTGCGGCACCAACTCGATCCGCCTGCTGATCGCCGACCTCGACCCGGAGACCGGCGCGATCACCGACCTGGACCGGCGGATGCTGATCGTCCGGCTCGGCCAGGACGTCGACCGCACCGGCCGGCTGCACCCCGAGGCGCTGGCCCGCACCTTCGCGGCCTGCCGCGAGTACGCCGAGGTCATCGCCGCGCACGGGGTCGCCCCGGAGCGGATCAGGATGGTCGCCACCTCCGCCTCCCGGGACGCCGAGAACGCCGCCGAGTTCACCGCCGGGGTCAAGGAGATCCTGGGCGTCGAGCCGAGCGTGGTCAGCGGCGACGAGGAGGCCCGGCTCTCCTTCACCGGCGCCACCCGCGAACTGCTCGGCGGCCCGCACCGGCCGCCCTACCTGGTGTTCGACCTGGGCGGCGGCTCCACCGAGTTCGTGCTCGGCGAGCAGGACGTGCGGGCCGGGTACTCGGCGGACATCGGCTGCGTCCGGATGACGGAGCGTCACTTCGCGGGCGGGCAGCCCACCGAGGCGCAGATCGAGGCCGCCCGGGCCGACATCCGGGCCGCGCTGGACACCGTCGCCGAGGCCGTCCCGCTGGACTCCGGCGCCACCCTGGTCGGCCTGGCCGGCACCGTCACCACCGTGGCCGGGATCGCCCTGGAACTGCCCGGCTACGACTCCGAGCGAATCCACCACGCGGTGCTGGACGTCGCCCGGGTGCGGGAGACCGCCCGGTGGCTGCTGCACTCCTCGCACGCCGAGCGGGCCGCCGTCCCGGTCATGCACCCCGGCCGGGTGGACGTGATCGCGGCGGGCGCGCTGGTCCTGCTGGAGATCATGGAGCGCACCGGGGCCGCCGAACTGCTGGTCTCCGAGCACGACATCCTCGACGGGATCGCCTGGTCGATCGCCTGACCCCGTCCGCCCGCCCCGGGGGGCCGTCCCGGCAGGCCCCCGCAAGGGCCTTCCGGGTCCCTCCCGGGGCCCTCCGGGGGGTTCCCGGGGGGCCTGCGGCGTGTCGCCCGAAGAAGCTTCGTGAATTTCTTCACATGCCAATCCAGCCTTTCGTCGCACCTGGGTGTCCGCTCCGTCCGAAATGTGGGACCGAAGGTGCCGTCGGCAGCTCGCGCATGGGATCGCAGGCAACCTGCCGTTCATCCCGGAGAAATCGAAACCCCGCTCGGGAACCCGCACGGCACAAGGATCGTTGCTGCTCAGCGCGGCACTGAGTGCCGGGCCGGTCGCGGAGGGCGGTCGGCGGGCCCGGAACGGGCCGCCGGGGGCCGAAATGCGGGCGCGTAGTGTAGCACGAGGTGTCCAGGAGCTTGTGACGGGCCTCACGAATGCTCCGTCAGGCGGGGGTGGATACTTTCGGATATGAGCACCACGGAGCGTCCTCGCATCCTCATTGTCGGCGGTGGTTACGTCGGCCTGTATGCCGCGATGCGCATCCTCAAAAAGATGCGCTACGGCGAAGCGACCGTCACGGTCGTCGACCCGCGGTCGTACATGACGTACCTGCCCTTCCTTCCCGAGGCGGCCGGCGGCAACGTCGCGCCCCGCAACCTCGTCGCGCCGCTGCGCAGCGCCCTCAAGAAGGCGGAGGTGCTCACCGGTCACGTGACCGAGGTGGACCACGCCCGCAAGGTCGCCACCATCCAGCCCGCGGCGGGCGACTCCTACGAACTGCCCTTCGAGTACCTGGTCGTCGCGACCGGCTCGGTCTCCCGGACCTTCCCGATCCCGGGTCTGGCGGAGCACGGCATCGGCATGAAGACGGTCGAGGAGGCGATCAGCCTCCGCAACCACGTCATGGCGCAGCTCGACAAGGCCGAGTCCACCACGGACGAGGACGTCCGGCGCAAGGCCCTGACCTTCGTGGTCATCGGCGGTGGCTTCGCCGGCATCGAGACCGTCGCCGAGATCGAGGACATGGCGCGCGACGCCGCCAAGATCTACAAGACCGTCAGCCGGGACGACATGCGCTTCGTCGTGGTGGAGGCGGCCAACCGCATCCTCCCCGAGATGGGCCCCGACCTGGGTCTGTGGACCAAGGGCCGGCTGGAGGAGCGCAACATCGAGGTCTACATCGAGACCTCGATGGACTCCTGCGTCGACCAGCACGTGGTGCTGAAGAACGGCATGGAGTTCGACGCCTCCACCATCGTGTGGACCGCCGGCGTCAAGCCCAACCCGGTCGTCAACCGCTTCGGCCTCCCGCTCGGCCCGCGCGGCCACGTGGACACCGCGGCGACCCTCCAGGTCCAGGGCTTCGACTACGTCTGGGCGGCCGGCGACAATGCGCAGGTCCCCGACCTGGCCGCCGGTGAGGGCGCCTGGTGCCCGCCGAACGCGCAGCACGCGGTCCGCCAGGCCGCCGTCCTCGGTGACAACGTCATCGCGGGCATGCGCGGCTTCCCGCAGGCCGAGTACAAGCACAAGAACCTCGGCGCGGTGGCCGGCCTCGGCCTGCACAAGGGCGTGGCGATCCTGTTCGGCAAGGTCAAGCTCAAGGGCCGCCTGGCCTGGTGGTTCCACCGCGGCTACCACGGCGCGATGGTCCCGACCATGAACCGCAAGATCCGGGTCTTCACCGACTGGACCCTGGCGATGTTCCTCAAGCGCGAGACGGTCGGCCTCTCCGAGATGGAGAAGCCCTTCGACGCCTTCCAGGAGGCGACCGCCCCCGCGCCGAAGCCCGCCGCCGCGGCCGAGCCCGCCAAGGAGCTCGCCGCGAGCAAGTAAGCGACCAGACCCGACACAGGTCGGGTTCGAGTCGGAGGCCCTCCGCCCGGCAGCGCCGCCGGACCACGACCTCCGTGGTGCTCAGCCGGCCCCGCCACCGGGCGGAGTAAGCACATAGGTGACGCGAAGGCCCCCACCCTCCACCGGGTGGGGGCCTTCGGGCGTTCCGGGGCCCGTGGCCGGGCCGCCACCCCGGCCCGGGGGCCCGTGACCGGGCCATCACCCCAGGTCACCGAGGGTGGGCAGGAGAGTGCCCAGAGCCGGACTCGAACCGGCACGGCCTCACGGCCAAGCAGTTTTAAGCTGCCCGTGTCTGCGTTCCACCATCTGGGCCTGGGAGCGCGGCGAACTCAGTCACTGAGCCTAGTCGGCCGGGCGAGTGTTTCGCATATTTCCCGGGACGGAAGTTGTCATGCTTCCATGCCATCTGACGAAGCGTCCGCCGTTTCGGCCACCCGGCGGCGGTTCTCGGCCACCCGGGTCCCGGGCGGAGGTCGGGGGAGGGGTCATCCCGCAGGAGGAGACGGCGGGAGGGGCCGTACGCCTGGCGGCGGTGGGGCAACCGTTCGGCGGAGCGACGTGGGCGGGCCCGGGCGGCGGTGAGGATGGAGTAGCGGTCGGAGGAGCCTTCCCGTCCGGTCGCGCCGTGACGAACCCCGACCCTCCGGACAGGAGTCCCCACCGTGAGCACCTCGACCGCGTACGCAGCCCACACCGGCCTGGCGGCGGCCCGCGCCACCGGTCTGCACAAGGTCTACGGCGAGGGCGAGACCCGCGTCGTGGCACTGGACGACGTCTCGGTCTCCTTCGGGCGGGGCGAGTTCACCGCGATCATGGGGCCGTCCGGCTCCGGCAAGTCGACGCTGATGCACTGCATGGCCGGGCTGGACAAGGTCACCTCGGGGTCGGCCACGATCGGCGAGACCGAGCTGGTCGGGCTGAAGGACAAGCAGCTGACCAAGCTCCGCCGGGACAAGATCGGCTTCGTCTTCCAGGCGTTCAACCTGCTGCCCACGCTGACCGCGCTGGAGAACATCACGCTGCCGACGGACATCGCGGGCCGCAAGGTCGACCGGGCCTGGCTGGACCGGGTGGTGGAGACGGTCGGCCTGTCCGGCCGGCTCTCGCACCGCCCGGCCCAGCTCTCCGGCGGCCAGCAGCAGCGGGTGGCGTGCGCCCGGGCGCTGGCCTCCAAGCCGGAGATCATCTTCGCCGACGAGCCCACCGGCAACCTGGACTCCCGCTCCGGCGCGGAGATCCTCTCCTTCCTGCGCAACTCGGTGCGCGAACTCGGCCAGACCGTGGTGATGGTGACGCACGACCCGGTGGCCGCCTCGTACGCGGACCGGGTGGTGTTCCTGGCCGACGGCCGGATCGTCGACGAGCTGTTCGGGCCGACCGCCGACACCGTCCTGGACCGGATGCGCCGCTTCGACGCCAAGGGCCGCACCAGCTGACGCCGCGCCAGCCGCGTCCGCCGCGTCAGCCCCCGTCGAACCGACCGCACCCCTCTCCCCAGGACTGACCCCATGCATCGCACCGCACTGCGCAACGTGCTGGCCCACAAGGGCCGACTCCTGATGACGGTACTGGCCGTGCTGCTGGGCACCGCCTTCGTGGCCGGCACCCTGGTGTTCTCCGACACCATGGGCCAGGCCATGCGCAACAGCTACTCCACCAGCTTCTCGGACGTCTCGGTGCTGGTCTCCGCCACCGGCGCGGACGACGGCGGCCCCACCGACGGCGACGCCCCGCGGCCGGAGCGGAACTCGCTGACCCAGGACACCGTCCAGCAGCTGGCCGCGCTGCCCGGCACCGAGCGGGCCCGCGGCGTGGTCTCCGGCTTCACCGGCGTCGCCGACAAGAAGGGCGACCTGGTCGGCCAGGTCTGGGGCGCCCGCGGCGCCAACTTCGTCCCGGACGCCTCCGGCGCGGACACCCGCTACCCGATGGCCGAGGGCCGCGGCCCGCGCGCCGGGGGCGAGATCGCGCTGAACCGGCAGGCCGCCGACAAGGCCGGCTACCACCTCGGCGACACCGTCCGGGTGGCCGGCAACGGCGCCGCCCGGGACGCCGTGCTGACCGGCGTCTTCACCACCGACGACCCGCAGGTCACCTCCGGCGGCACCCTGGTGCTGATGGACACCGCCACCGCCCAGCGGGAGCTGCTGGAGCCGGGCCGGTTCAGCTCGGTGGTGCTCACCGCCAAGGCCGGCACCTCCGAGCAGGCGCTGCTGGAGCAGGCCCGGGCGAAGACCGGCACCGACGGCGTCGAGCTGCAGACCGGCCAGGAGCTCAAGGACGAGCAGACCAGGATGGTCGCCGACTCGGTCAGCACCACCAAGACCATGCTGCTGGTGTTCGCCGGCATCTCGCTGTTCGTCGGCGTCTTCATCATCGTCAACACCTTCACCATGCTGATCGCCCAGCGGCTCCGGGAGCTGGCGCTGCTGCGGGCGGTCGGCGCCAGCCGCGGCCAGGTCACCAGGTCGGTGCTGGTGGAGGCGCTGGCGATCGGCCTGGTCGCCTCGGCCGGCGGCCTGCTCGCGGGCGTCGGCATCGGCGCGGGCCTGCAGTCCCTGCTGCACGCCTTCGACGAGGGCATGCCCACCGGCTCGCTGGTGGTCGCCCCGGCGACGGTGGTCGCCACCCTGGTGGTCGGCGTGGTGGTCACCGTGCTGTCGGCGCTGCTGCCGGCCGTCCGGGCCTCCCGGATTCCCCCGGTGGCGGCGATGAGCAGCGGCGAGCAGCCCAGCACCCAGCGCGGCCTGCTGATCCGCAACACGATCGGGGTGCTGCTGGCCGGCGCCGGGCTGGGCCTGATCCTGGCCGGCGCGAACGGCAGCGGCTCGGGCGCCCAGCACCTGCTGGAGCTCGGCGCCCCGGTCACCCTGATCGGCGTGTTCGTGCTGCTGCCGCTGCTGTCGCGGCCGGTGATCGCGCTGGTCGGTCCGGTGCTGGCCCGGCTGTTCGGCACCCCCGGCAAGCTGGCCCGGCTGAACGCGGTGCGCAACCCGCGCCGCACCGCCAGCACCGCGGCCGCGCTGACCATCGGCCTGACCCTGGTCACCGCGCTGACCGTGATCGGCAACTCGGTCACCAGCGCCGTCACCTCGATGGTCGCCGGGTCGATGAAGGCCGACTACGTGGTCGCCATGGCCAACGGCCGCCAGCTGTCCCCCGAGCTGACCGGGCTGGTGGCCGGGGCGAAGGGCGTCGAGGCGGTCAGCCGGGTCGACAACGTCTGGTGGCACCTGGACGGCTCCGACCAGGCCAAGGCGATCGAGGGCTACGACGCCGACGCCTTCGACCAGTTGGTCGGCCTGACCATGGCCTCCGGCTCCACCGGGGCGCTCAAGCAGGGCCAGGTGCTGGTCAACGACGAGTTCGCCGCCACCCACCACCTCGCGGTCGGCTCCACCCTGTCGGCCACCGCCCCGAAGGGCCAGGCCGTGACGCTCACCGTCGGCGGCGTCTTCGAGCGCAACGACGGGGTCTCCCCGGTGCTGGCCCCCAACCAACTGGTCGAGCGCTACGACCCCGACCCGCTGGTCCAGCAGATCCTGGTGAAGGGCGTCGACGGCCCGAGCGACGCGCTGAAGCAGTCGATCAAGGACGCCACCGGCCGCAACCCGGTGATGGAGGTCCGGACCATGAAGGACATGGTCGACGAGTTCAGCCGGATCATCTCGACCATGCTCAACCTGATGTACGGCCTGCTCGGCATGGCGGTGGTCGTCGCCGTCCTCGGCGTGGTCAACACGCTCGCCATGTCGGTGTTCGAGCGCAAGCGCGAGATCGGCATGCTGCGGGCGATCGGCCTGGAGCGGCGCGGCATCAAGCGGATGATCCGCCTGGAGTCCGTGGTGATCTCGGTCTTCGGCGCCTTCGTGGGCGTCCTGCTCGGCTGCTTCCTCGCCTGGGCCGCGACCCGGACCCTGGCTTCCGAACTGAAGGGACTGACCACCGTGATCCCGTACGGCAGCGTGCTGCTCTTCCTCGCCCTCGCCGCCCTGGTCGGCATGGTCGCCGCCCTCTGGCCGGCCCGCCGGGCCGCCCGGATGGACATCCTGACCAGCATCAAGACCGACTGACCCGACGTCGGGAAGCCGCCCGTCCCGGTCGCGGGGCGGGCGGCTTCCGGGTGCCGGACCGGTCAGCGGGTCTCGATCGCGACCTTCTCGATCACCACGTCCTGCACCGGGCGGTCGTTGCGCGGGTTGGTCGCGGTGGTGGCGATCGCGTCGACGACCTTCCGGCTGGCCTCGTCCGCGACCTCGCCGAAGATGGTGTGCTTGCCGGTCAGCCAGCTGGTCGCGCCGACCGTGACGAAGAACTGCGAACCGTTGGTGCCCGGGCCCGCGTTGGCCATCGCCAGCAGGTACGGCTTGGTGAAGGCCAGGTCCGGGTGGAACTCGTCGGCGAACTCGTAGCCCGGGCCGCCGGTGCCGTTGCCCAGCGGGTCGCCGCCCTGGATCATGAAGCCCTCGATCACCCGGTGGAAGACCGTGCCGTCGTACAGCGGCGCGTTGCTGGGCTGCCCGGTGTTCGGGTCGATCCACTGGCGCTCACCCGTCGCCAGCTCCACGAAGTTCTTGACCGTCTTGGGCGCGTGGTTCGGCAGCAGCCGGATCACGATGTCGCCCCGGTTGGTCTTCAGCGTGGCGTACAGCTCCTCGGCCATCGGGGGCCGCCTTTCTGGGTATGCGTCAGTTGCGCCACCCACCCTGCCCCCTCGGTGGCCCCCCGCGCAGCCGACACGGATCATCCTCACGACCGACGCGGAATACTTTGCCAAACCATTACTCTTGTGCTCTGTGTGGGTGGTGCCGTACCGCCCCGGAGGGAATGTGATGAGAAGCAGGAACCCGGTCTTCTCGCGGGAGGGGTCCTTCACCCGCGACAACCAGTACGCGGGGTTCGGCACGCAGCCGGCCGCCCAGCCCGGGCAGCCGGCCTACGGGTCCCCGTACGCGGGCGGCCCGTACGGCGGCCCGCAGGCCGCCGGGCAGCCGCCGCTGACGGACGACCAGCTCGCCGCGATGTACGGCGCGCCGTCCGCCGGTCCGGCCCGGACCGGCCGGATGACGATGGACGACGTGGTGGCCCGGACGGCCATGACGCTGCTCACCCTGGTCGCCTTCGGCGCGGTGGCCTGGTTCACCGTGCCGGTGGACAACTTCGCCCCGGCGATCGGCGCCGCCCTGGTCGCCATGGTCATCGGCCTGGTGGTGAGCTTCAAGCGCAGCGTCAACCCCGGCCTGATCCTGGCTTACGCGGCGCTGGAGGGCTTCTTCCTCGGCGCGCTCAGCAAGGCCTTCGAGACGCTCTTCGAGGGCATCGCCATCCAGGCCGTGCTGGGCACCGCCGCGGTGTTCGCGGCCACGCTGATCGCCTACCGGAGCGGCCGGATCCGGGTCACCCCCCGGTACACCCGGATCGGCCTCACGATCGCCATGGGCTTCCTGCTCCTGATGCTGGTCAACCTGGTCGCGATGCTCTTCGGCGCCGACTTCGGCCTGCGCTCGGGCCCGCTGGGCATCGTGGTCGGCCTGATCGGCATCGCGCTCGGCGCGTTCTTCCTCACCCTCGACTACGCCGAGATCGAGGAGGGCATCCGGCAGGGCGCCCCCGAGAAGGAGGCCTGGCGGGCCGCCTTCGGCCTGACGCTGTCGCTGGTGTGGATCTACCTGGAGATGCTGCGCCTGATCGCCATCCTGCGCGGCGACGACTGACCGCGCCGGCACGACCGACCGCGCCGCACGGCGCGGACCGCGGCGGGCCCCGGAGGAACGATCCTCCGGGGCCCGCCGCACGCCCCGGCGAGGGCCTACCCTCGGGGGCATGTCCGAGCACCTCCCCGCCGCCCCGCAGCCCCCCGCCGAGCACCCGCCCGCCGAGGGCCTTCCCGCCGAGGACCTCGCCGCCGACGCCGCGCGGCTGACCGCCGCCGTCGACCGGCTCGCCGACCGCTTCCGGGCGATGCCGCAGAGCCGCCTGCTGGCCGTCGTCCCCGGGCACCCGTCCCGGGCCGCCGCCGCGCTCGACCTGGCCGGTCGGCTGGCCGACCGGGCCCGGGCGCTGGAGGGCCTGCCCGCGCTGGCGGTGCCCGACTGCGGGGCGTTCGCGGTGGGCGACCAACTCGCGGTCACCGGGCACGACCTGGCGCTCGCCGCGGGCACCGGCCACCCGGACGCGCCGGCCGCGCTGGCCGCCGCGCTCGCCGAGGTCGAGCGGACCGACCGGCTCACCGCCTGACGCCCCGTCAGGGCCGTCCGGGCGCCGGAACGCCGACGGGGCGCCGAGCCGGCCCGGGCAACCCCTTGCCGGGCGGTCGGCGCCCCGTCGCGGGCGCGGGCGGGCGGTCAGATCGAGGCGACCACCCGGTCGGCGAGCACGTAGACCGTCTCGTCGTCGGTGGAGAAGGTCAGCGAGTACGAGCCGGAGAACCGGGACCCGCCGAGCAGCCGGACGTCCTCGCCGGCCCGGACGGCGTCGATCAGCCGGTAGGCGGCCTCCCGGTCGCCGGGGGCGACGCAGAGCGTGGTGCCGTCGGCGAAGGCGTACACGTCCAGGGTGCCGAGCGGGCCGGGGCGGACGTCGGTCAGCGCGATCCGCTCCTCGGCGAGCGCGGCCAGCCGGTCGTCGGTCCACTCGCGGGACGGGGTCGGGCTGGGGATGAAGTCCGGGTGCGAGGGGTGCCGGCGCGGGTCGGGCGCGGCCGCGGGCTCTCCCTCGGCGTCCAGCAGCCCGGCCTCCAGGCCGGTGGCCAGCAGGTCGGCCTCCCGGCGGGCCTGCACGTCGCCGTTGTCGCCGGGCGCCGGGAAGCCGCCGCCCTGCGCGGGGTGCGCCGG
Source organism: Kitasatospora fiedleri (assembly GCF_948472415.1). Lineage (NCBI taxonomy): Bacteria > Bacillati > Actinomycetota > Actinomycetes > Kitasatosporales > Streptomycetaceae > Kitasatospora > Kitasatospora fiedleri. The sequence goes on from NZ_OX419519.1 coordinate 4,670,950, forward strand.
GTGTGCGGGGTGCGCCGGGTGCGGGGCGCGGGCGCCGCCGGCCGGGCCGCCGTCCGCCGGGGCGTCCTTGATCAGGTCCTCCAGCGCGTGCCGCAGCGCCTCGCCGAACTCCGGGTCCATCACGCCGTTGTCGGCGGCCTCCTGCGGCCCGGTCGGGCGCGGGAAGAAGATCGGCCAGTCCTCGCCGATGGTGGTGAACGGGGTGTCGAACAGCGGGGAGTCCTCGGCGGCGCGGGCCTCCTGCTCGGCCCAGAACGCCCGGGCCTCGGTGATCTCCCGCTCCCGGTCGGCGGCCAGGGCTTCGGCGACGGCGCGGCGTATCAGCGCCTCGTCCCACTGCGGGTTCGGCTGCCGGTCTGCCAACTTCCCAGCCAGTGCGCGGAGGTGGAGCAGGACAGCGGTGGTCAGGGCGATCAGTACCAGCAGCAGGGAGAGGAAGACGGCGCTCACGGAACGTACTCCCAACGAGGAGCGGAACGGGGTTACGCCTCCACACTGCCGTATCGGCGGCCGTTACTGCAGTGGCTGATGTCGGATTTGTCGTGCACTTTCCCACTTGTCCTCAAATTGTTAGGTAATACCTTTCTACGCTGCGGAGTTGATCCAATCCGGTGCGTCGACAATCCGGTCCCGGAAGGACGAAAAACGGGCCGGATCGCACCTCGGGTGTGATCCGGCCCTCAATCACGCTGCGTCACTCCAGATGGGTGAGACGCGCGTCACAACGCTCAGCTCAGGCGCTCGATGACCATCGCCATGCCCTGCCCGCCGCCCACGCACATGGTCTCCAGGCCGAACTGCTTGTCGTGCCACTGGAGGGAGTTGATCAGCGTGGTGGTGATCCGGGCACCGGTCATGCCGAAGGGGTGGCCGACCGCGATCGCGCCGCCGTTCACGTTCAGCCGGTCCAGGTCCACGCCCAAGTCCCGGTAGGACGGGATGACCTGGGCCGCGAACGCCTCGTTGATCTCCACCAGGTCGATGTCGCCGATCGACAGCCCGGCCCGCCGCAGCGCCTGCTTGGACGCCTCCACCGGGCCGTAGCCCATGATCTCGGGGGAGAGGCCGGACACGCCGGTGGACACCACCCGGGCCAGCGGCGTGATGCCCAGCTCGCGCGCCTTGGTGTCCGACATGACCACCAGCGCCGCCGCGCCGTCGTTCAGCGGGCAGCAGTTACCGGCCGTCACGGTGCCGTCGGGGCGGAACACCGGCTTCAGGCCGGACACGCCCTCCAGCGTCACGCCCGCGCGCGGGCCGTCGTCCGCGCTCACCACGGTGCCGTCCGGCAGCGTCACCGGGGTGATCTCGCGCTGCCAGAAACCGGCCTCGATCGCCGCCTCGGCCAGGTTCTGCGACCGCACGCCGAACTCGTCCTGCTCGGCCCGGGTGATCCCCTTCAGCGCGGCCAGGTTCTCCGCGGTCTGGCCCATCGCGATGTACGCGTCCGGCAGCAGGCCGTCCTCGCGCGGGTCGTGCCACTCGCCGCCGCCGGTCTCGGCGCGGTGCTTCGTGCGCGCCTGGGCCTCGTCGAACAGCGGGTTCGTGGTGCCCGGCATGCCGTCCGAGGTGCCGTTGACCGAGCGCGAGACGGTCTCCACGCCCGCCGAGACGAAGACGTCGCCCTCGCCCGCCTTGATCGCGTGCAGTGCCATCCGGGTGGTCTGGAGCGAGGACGAGCAGTAGCGGGTGACCGTCGCGCCCGGCAGGTAGTCCATGCCCATCTGGACGGCCACGATCCGGGCCAGGTTGTGGCCCTGCTCGCCGCCCGGCAGGCCGCAGCCCAGCATCAGGTCGTCGATCTGCCGCGGGTCCAGCTGCGGGACCTTCGCGAGCGCGGCACCGATGATCTGTGCGGTCAGGTCGTCCGGGCGGACGTCCTTCAGCGAACCCTTGAACGCCCGGCCGATCGGCGAACGGGCGGCGCTGACGATGACGGCTTCGGGCATGGCGGGCTCCTCGCTGAGTGACCTCGGGACGCGATCCGGTGGATCTCCCCGGGAAAGTTACCGCTTGGTAGCTCCGGCGTCATCCGCCTCCGGATGTGAGTTCGCCGACGCGATCGCCCGCGACGGGCGGCCGCCCGCCACCCGCGCGGGCGCGGCGTCCTCCCCGCCGGGCAGGGCCAGCCGGAACCGCTGCTTCAAGGTCGCCCACCGCCAGGTGCCGTTCACCGGACCCGCCGCCGTCACCTCGGTGCCCGAACGCCCGGCCGCCGCGGCGGCGGCCACCGCCACCGGCAGCACCGCCTGCGGCTCCACCACGCCGCCCGCCTCCGGCGACTCCTGCGGCCACAGCCCCAGCGCCGCGCAGAGCGAGGGCAGCAGCGCCATCGCCGCCGTCGCGTAGCCCTGCGCGGACGGGTGGTAGCGGTCCTCGGCGAACAGCTCCGGCCGGGACGCGAACTCCGGACCCAGCAGCGAACCCAGCGAGACCGTCCGCCCGCCCGCCCCCACCACCGCGATGGTCTGCGCCGCCGCGAGCTGCCGGCTCACCCGCCGCGCCACCCAGCGCAGCGGCGGCCGGACCGGCTTGATGGTGCCCAGGTCCGGACAGGTGCCCACCACCACCCGGCAGCCCGCCGAGACCAGCGCGCCCACCGCCTCGCCCAGCTCGCGCACGCTGCGGGCCGCCGGGGCGTGCCGGGTCACGTCGTTCGCGCCGATCATCACCACCGCGACGTCCGGCCGGTGCGCCAGCGCCGCCTCCAGCTGCCGGGCCAGGTCCGACGAGCGCGCCCCCGACTTCGCCACGTTCACCAGCCGCACCCGGCGCTCCGCGACCGAGGCCAGTCCCGAGGCCAGTAGCGCACCCGGCGTCTCCTGCGAGCGCTGCACCCCCAGCCCCGCCGCCGTCGAGTCACCCAGGAACGCCAGCACCAGCGGCGGGTGCACGTCCTGCGGATCGGCGAAACCCTCGCCGTACACCCCGTCCGCGAACGGCGGCTCCCCGTCCAGCACCCCGATCGCCCGGACCGCCATCCGGCTCTCGGTCAGCAGCACCCCGGCCAGCCCCACCCCCAGCAGCCCCAGCCCCCCGCCCCCGTACGCCGCCGCCGTGGCGATCCGCCGCGCCACCCGGGCCCTCGACGCCTGCGAGCCGGCCATGGGCCCACCCCCTCTCCGCTCCGCACAACCGCTACCACCCTGGATACCCCCCGACCGCACCGCCGTACCGGCCCGCCCCCGCAGAACCACCCGCCCGCCGGACCGCGCCGCACCGCGGGCACCCCGGCGGCGGGGGCCGCGCGGGGCGGTCGGGGCCGGGAGGGGGGCCTAGGCTGGGGGTTTCGGCAGAACAGTGATGCCACGGACCGGGAGGACCCCCGTGCGGTACCACAATTCGATCATCGAGCTGGTCGGCGACACCCCGTTGGTGAAGCTCAACAAGGTCGCCGAGGGGATCAGCGCCACCGTGCTGGCCAAGGTCGAGTACTTCAATCCGGGCGGTTCGGTGAAGGACCGGATCGCCGTGCGGATGATCGAGGCGGCGGAGGCTTCCGGCGCGCTCAAGCCCGGCGGCACCATCGTCGAGCCCACCAGCGGCAACACCGGGGTGGGGCTGGCGATCGTGGCCCAGCAGAAGGGCTACCGCTGCATCTTCGTCTGCCCGGACAAGGTGTCGACGGACAAGATCAACACCCTGCGGGCGTACGGCGCCGAGGTGGTGGTCTGTCCGACCGCGGTCGCCCCGGAGCACCCGGACTCGTACTACAACGTCTCGGACCGGCTGGTCCGGGAGACCCCGAACGCGTGGAAGCCGGACCAGTACTCCAACCCGGAGAACCCGGCCTCGCACTACCACTCCACCGGTCCGGAGCTGTGGGAGCAGACCGGGGGGCGGATCACCCACTTCGTGGCGGGCGTCGGCACCGGCGGGACGATCTCCGGCACCGGCAACTACCTCAAGGAGGTCTCCGGCGGGAAGGTGCAGGTGATCGGCGCGGACCCGGAGGGCTCGGTGTACTCGGGCGGCACCGGGCGGCCGTACCTGGTGGAGGGCGTCGGCGAGGACTTCTGGCCGACCGCCTACGACCGGCAGGTCGCGGACCGGATCGTCGCGGTCTCCGACAAGGACTCGTTCCAGATGACCCGCCGCCTCGCCAAGGAGGAGGGCCTGCTGGTCGGCGGCTCCTGCGGGATGGCCGTGGTGGCGGCGCTGGAGGTGGCCCGGGAGCTGGGGCCGGAGGACGTGGTGGTGGTGCTGCTGCCGGACGGCGGCCGCGGCTACCTGTCGAAGATCTTCAACGACGACTGGATGGCGGACTACGGCTTCCTGCCGACCGCCACCGACGAGGCGCACATCGGCGAGGTGCTGGGCCGCAAGGACGCCGTCGAGCACGAGGGCATCCCGCAGTTCGTGCACATGCACCCCAACGAGACGGTCGCCGAGGCGGTCCGGGTGCTGCGGGACTTCGGCGTCTCGCAGATGCCGGTGGTCTCCCCGGGCGCCGGGCACCCGGACATCATGGCCGGCGAGGTGATCGGCTCGGTGGTCGAGCGGGAGCTGCTGGACGGCCTGTTCAGCGGACGCATCCAGCTGACCGACACGCTCGACGGGGTGATGTCGAAGCCGCTGCCGGTGGTCGGCTCCGGCGAGTCGGTGACCAACCTGATGGCGGTGCTGGAGAAGGCCGACGCGGTGGTGGTGCTGGTCGAGGGCAAGCCGCAGGGCATCGTGACCCGCCAGGACCTGCTGTCCTTCCTGACCGCCCGGGCCGGCCACTGACCGTCCGCCCGGGCGGCTCCGCCCGCCGTCCGGGTGAGGAATCCGGGCCCCGGAACAGTTGGTACTCGGACGTCACAGCTGCGCATCATCCGGTTAACACGGGCACGGCATCTTTGAAGCACGGCAAGAAGCCGAGAGCGGTGACAGCGCAGGACGGGAGCGGCTCCCCATCCTGAGCGGTCACCCAGGACACGACCGGTCGGCCCTGACCCGGCCCACCGTGTCCGGACCGTGGGAGGCGCCGTCGTCCCGCCCCTGTCATCAGGGTGCGGCGGCTCCCGCGGCTAGAGATCGCGCCGCGAGGCGCGGCTCCGCGAGCTCCCGGGTGGGGGAGTCCGAGCGGAGGAAGAAGGGCCGGTCCGGGTTCGCCCGGGCCGGCCCTTCCTCATGCCCGCCGCCGCACCCCGCTCCGTACCGGCTCCGGGTCCGGCTCCCGGCCCCGTCTCGTTTCCGGAAGGGTGTGCGAGGCCCTAGGCTCGCTGACATGACCAGCACCGACCTGCCCGAGCAGGACGCACCGCGCTACGTTCGCCTCACCATCGAGCTGATCGCCGAGATCACCGACGAGGGGGCCCTCAAGGCCGCCGCGCTCACCCAGGTCTCCGACGACGAGTACCTGGACGACGACGAGCGGGCCCAGGCCGTCGAGGCGATCGAGGTGGACCCGACCGGTTCCCTCGCCCACTTCGTCGACCCGGTCGCCCTGCTCGGCGACGTCCCCGGCGTGGAGCTCGCCTCCGCGACCTGGGAGTCCGCCAGCACCGACTACGACCCCGACGACGAGAGCTGGGACGAGTACGAGGTGCAGTGACACCGCGTCCCGTCCGGGGCCCGTCCCCGGGTCCCGGACGCGCGGGGCCCGAACACGCGGGTCCCGCCCGCGTTCCAGCCGTGCGAGAGCCCGGTCCGGCAGTCCCGGACCGGGCTTTTGTCCTTTCTGCCCACTGCTTGGGTACCCTCGTACGATCTGCACACATATGCGTGATCTTGGAACGAGGAGCGTGGACGTGACCGCACCGGAGAAGCAGGACCGGCCGCGTGGCGGCAACTGGAGTCGGCGCGGCGTGCTCTCCGGGTTGCTGGGCGCCCCCGTGCTGCTGGTCGCGGCCTGCACGGGCGGCGGCGGGAAGTCCGGCCCCGCCGGCGCCTCCGGCTCGGCCCCCGCCGCGGGCGGGGCCTCCGCCACCCCGTCCACCAGCCCGAAGGCCTCGGTGGCGGAGATCACCATCAAGCCCGCCGACGGCGTCACCGCCGCGCCGTTCACCGAGCCGGTCACCGTCACCGTGCTGAACGGCACCCTGACCTCGGTGACCGTCACCGACCGGTCCGGGCAGCCGATAGGAGGATCGCTCTCCGACGACGGCGCGAGCTGGACCTCCACCGACCAGCTCGCCAGCGGCACCGCGTACACCGTCGCCGCCTCCGCCGTGGACGCCGAGCAGCGCCCGGCCGACGCCAACGCCAGCTTCTCGACCGCCTCCCCGGCCAACACCTTCGTCGGCTACTTCACCCCCGAGGACGGCAGCACCGTCGGCGTCGGCATGCCGGTGTCGATCAACTTCAACAAGGCGATCACCGACCGGAAGGCCGTGCAGCAGGCGATCACCGTGGTCGCCGACCCGCCGGTGGAGATCGTCGGCCACTGGTACGACGCCACCCGGCTCGACTTCCGCCCGCGCGACTACTGGGCGAAGGGCACCAAGGTCACCCTCAAGCTGCGGCTCAAGGACGTGGCCGGGGCCAAGGGCGTCTACGGCACGCAGTCCAAGGACGTCGGCTTCACCGTCGGCCGCAGCCAGGTCTCCACCGCCGACCTGAAGGCCGACACCCTCACCGTCCGCACCGACGGGCGGGTCACCGCGACCTACCCGGTGATCGGCGGCGCGCCCGAACACCGCACCTGGGGCGGCAAACTGGTGATCTCCGAGCGCTACCAGCAGACCCGGATGAACTCCAGCACGGTCGGCCTGGGCAGCGAGTACGACATCCCGGACGTGCCGCACGCCCAGCGGCTGACCAGCTCGGGCACCTTCATCCACGGCAACTACTGGTCGCCCGCCGGGCAGTTCGGCAACGACAACACCAGCCACGGCTGCATCGCGCTGCAGGACGTCCAGGGCGGGAACGACCCGAGCACCGACGCCGCGCAGTTCTACGCGAGTTCGATGATCGGCGACGTGGTCGAGGTGGTGAACTCCGGCGACCGCACCGTCAACCCCGGCAACGGCCTGAACGGTTGGAACATGGCCTGGTCGGACTGGGTGGCCGGGAGCGCCGTCTGACGCGTGCACGGAGAGGGCACGGTTCGGACACGGAAGGTGGGGGGCCGGTGAGAGTGTCCTAAACGAATGGTAAAAATATTCGCGTGCGGGGGGACGCGCCACTGTGCTGAGCTTGCCTCCGCGGCAGGGCCGACCGGGCCCGAACCGTCTCCAGGTAGCAGGAGCAAGCCATCAACACCGTCATCCGCCGCCGCACCGTCCGCGCGGGCATAGCCGTCACCACCGGAGCCGTCCTCCTCGGCGGCGGCCTCGCCGCCTGCGGCACCGTCGAGCAGTTGACCGCCGGTCAGAAGCTCGACAAGGCGTTCGACAAGCTCGGTGACGCCAAGACCGTCACGGTCGACCTCTCGCTCGACGCCAGCTCCTCGCAGCTGATCGCGTTCGGCGAGGCGATCGACGACCCGATCGAGAAGCAGGCCGCCGACCTGCTCTCCGACCTCAAGCTGTCCGTGTCGGTCGGCTACGACAAGCCGCTCAAGGACGCCGGGGGCTTCAAGTCCGGCTGCGCCGCCGGCGGGAGCGGTGGGAGCGCCAAGAACGAGGGCGTCACGCTCGGCTACGCGCTGAACAGCAAGAAGGACGGCAAGACCTACGCCGACTTCCGGCTGGTCGGCGACAAGGCGTACCTCAAGGTCGACGTGCGCGGCATCGCCCAGCTCGCGGGCGAGGACAGCTCGGAGTTCGAGTCCGGCCTCGACCAGCTGCCGCCCGAGGCCGCCCCGCTCAAGGACCTGGTCGGCGGCAAGTGGGTCTCGGTGGACGTCGCCAAGCTCCAGGAGCTGTCCCAGCAGACGGCCGGCGGCGCGGCCGGCAAGGGCGCCACCCCGAAGCCCTCGCCCAGCCTCGACCCGTCCGTGCTCAACGACTTCTGCGACTCGCTGAGCGACGCCCTCTCCGACAACGTCACGCTGGAGGACAAGGGCAAGAGCGCCGACGCCGACGACGTGATCCGGGTCTCCGCGCCCGCCCGCCCGCTGGTCGAGGCGCTGTACAAGTCGTTCGCCGGCGTCGCCAAGAGCATCCCCGGCTCCCCGGGGCTCCCGACCGAGGACGACTTCTCCGACGTCCCGGACCGCAAGCTCTCCGCCGACGTGCAGATCAAGGACGGCCGCCCGCAGGCGGTCACCTTCGACTTCGCCCAGCTCGTCGAGAAGTCCGACTGGTCGGCGCACCTGCCGCTGCGGATCGGCATCTCCACCGGCGGCACCACCCAGGGCGCCCCGACCGGCGCCACCGAGATCGACCTCGGCCAGCTCCAGGAGATGTTCGCCTCGATGGCCGGCGGCGGCTTCGAGGACGGCACCGACCCCGACATCGACCTCGGCGGCATCGACCTGGGCCAGGCCGCCCCGCTGACCGACGCGCAGTACGCCGAACTGGGCAAGCTCGGCATCGACCGGAGCGTCGCCGAGTCGATGAACCACAGCGGCCTCAGCTTCGAGGAGATCAAGGAACTGGCCCCCGAGCTGACCTGATCCGCCGTCAGCACACCGGTACGGCACGGCCCGCCGCGGGAAGCCCCCGCGGCGGGCCGTCGCGCGTTCCGGGCCCCGGCCGCAGCGCGACGTCCGGAAGCCGCCGGACCGCGGCGGGCGTCGGGCGCAGGCTGGACGCATGGAAACCGCCACCGCCACCGCAATTCCGTCCGCCGCCACCGCAATTCCGTCCGCCGCCACCGTGGTTCCGGCCACCGCAGCTCCCGCCACCGCAGCTCCCACCACCGCCCCGGCGCTCGACGTCCGCGCCGTCCCCGGGCCCGTGCTGGACGCGCTGCGCCGCACCGACGACGCCGGGCGCGCCCGGACGGCCGCCGTCACCGAGCAGGGCGGCGAACCGCTGCGCTGCTGCCTGACCAGGGCCCGGCCCGGCGAGCGGATCACCCTGCTGTCGTACGCGCCGCTGCTGCGCTGGGCCGCCGAGACCGGCTGCGACCCCGGGCCGTACCTGGAGACCGGCCCGGTGTTCGTGCACGCCGAGCCGTGCCCGGGCCACCCCGGCGGCTGGCCGGCGGGCTTCCACGGCGGGCCGCGGGTGCTGCGGGCCTACGCGGCGGACGGCCGCATCCTCGGCGGCCGACTCGGCGGGCCGGCCGAACTGCCCTCGCTCGCGGCCGAACTGCTGGCCGACCCGGCGACCGCCGTACTGCACGTGCGGGCCGTCGAGTTCGGCTGCTTCCTGCACGAGGTGCGCCGCGGGTAGCCGTCGGACGCCCGGCTCCGCGCAGTACGGCGCCCCCTGTCGGTCGAGCACCGCGCGCGCCTGCGCGGGCCTGCGCGCGCCTGCGCGGGCCCACGGCGTGGGGCCGGGCGGCCCGGGGCGACTCCGGATCGCGGCCACCGGCCATCGGCCATCGGCCACCGGCACGGGCCGTGGACGGCGGGCGGCGGGCCATGGGCGGCGGGCCGCGGGTCGGGGGCACCACCCGCAGCACCGGGGAGCCGGCGGCGGCGCTCAGCAGCCACGGCTTCACCGGGCCCGGCTGGGACCGGTCCGACCCGGCGGCCAGGGCCCGGCCGGAGCGGCGTGAACCGGTGGACATTCCGCGTCCCCGCGTCCCTCCGTGTCCCCCCGTGTCCCCCCGTGTCCCCCGGGTGTCGATCGGGCGTGCGGTCGGTCGATCGTGGCGGTACGACCCTTGGTGCTGCGAGACTTCACCGGTCGCGGACCGCCGGTCCGGCGTCCGGGTCCGGCGTCCCGTCGCGGCACGCCCCGGGGAACCCTCCCGTCGCACTAGGCTCGGGCGCATGACCGAGCACCAGCTTTCCCACGGCTTCGAGACACTCGCCATCCACGCGGGCCAGGAAGCGGACCCCCGGACCGGGGCAGTCGTGACGCCGATCTACCAGGTGTCCACCTACAAGCAGGACGGCGTCGGCGGACTGCGCGAGGGCTACGAGTACAGTCGCTCCGCCAACCCGACCCGCACCGCGCTGGAGGAGTGCCTGGCCGCGATCGAGGGCGGCGCGCGCGGCCTCGCCTTCGCCTCCGGGCTGGCCGCCGAGGACACCCTGCTGCGCACCCTGCTCAAGCCCGGCGACCACATCGTCATCCCCAATGACGCCTACGGCGGCACCTTCCGGCTGTTCGCCAAGGTGCTGACCCGCTGGGGCGTCGAGTTCTCCGTCGCCGACACCCACCACCCCGAGAAGGTCCGCGAGGCGATCCGTCCGACCACCCGCGCGGTGTGGGTGGAGACCCCGTCCAACCCGCTGCTCGGCATCACCGACCTCGCCGCGGTCGCCGAGATCGCGCACGCCGCCGGCGCCAAGCTGGTGGTCGACAACACCTTCGCCAGCCCCTACCTCCAGCAGCCGATCTCGTTCGGCGCGGACGTCGTGGTGCACTCCACCACCAAGTACATGGGCGGGCACTCCGACGTGGTCGGCGGTGCCCTGGTGGTCGCCGACGCGGGCCTGGCCGAGGAGGTCGCCTACCACCAGAACGCGATGGGCGCGGTGGCCGGGCCGTTCGACGCCTGGCTGGTGCTGCGCGGCATCAAGACGCTCGGCGTCCGGATGGACCGGCACTCGGAGAACGCCGAGAAGGTCGCCGAACTGCTGGCCGGGCACCCGAAGGTGAGCCAGGTGCTCTATCCGGGCCTGCCCGGCCACCCCGGGCACGACGTCGCCGCCAAGCAGATGAAGGCGTTCGGCGGCATGGTCTCGTTCCGCGTCGCGGGCGGCGAGCAGGCCGCCGTCGAGGTCTGCAACCGGGCCGAACTGTTCACCCTGGGCGAGTCGCTGGGCGGCGTCGAGTCGCTGATCGAGCACCCCGGCCGGATGACCCACGCCTCCGCGGCCGGCTCCCCGCTGGAGGTGCCCGCCGACCTGGTGCGCGTCTCGGTGGGCATCGAGTCCGCCGCCGACCTGCTCGCCGACCTGGAGCAGGCCCTCGGCTGACGGCCGGTCCGGCTCCCCGGTTCAACGGCGGTCCAGCAGGCCGTCGTTGAACCGGGCCAGCAGCGCGCAGAACACCGCCCGCTCGCGGGTCGTCCAGCCCGCCGTCAGCTCGGCGATCAACTCCCGCCGCCGCTCCCGGACCTGGGCCAGCCGACCGGCCCCCAGCGGCGTCAGCGCCAGCTGCACCGCGCGCCGGTCCGCCGGGTACGGCAGCCGCGCCACCAGGCGCTCCCGCAGCAGCGGCGCGGCCTGCCGGGTCACCGTCGAGGAGTCCACACCGAGCGCCGCCGCCAGTGTCTTCACCTTGGCCGGACCGGTGGCGGCGAGCTGCTCCAGCAGCAGGAACGAGGCCCGGTCCAGCTCCCCGGCGGCGCAGATCCGCCGGGCGAACACCGCGACCTGGTAGGGGAGTTGGCGGTCCGCGTCGGGGCGGTCCGCGTCGGGGCGGTCCGGGCGTCCGGCGCGGTCGGGACGTCCGGCGCGTCCGGCGCGGTCGGTACGTCCGGCGCGGTCGGGGCCGTCATTGCCTTCGGCGCGGCCGGGGCCGTCGGGATCGGAGGGTCCGTCGGACGGGGGCAGGGTCATCGCGGCTCACGGGGGGTGCGGGCGACTCGTCCCAGCAGCGTACGCGCGCCGGGCGACCGGCGGAACAGCGCGCGCCCTACGCTGGCCCCCATGCACAGGTGGCCGATCACGGTGGACGACGTCCGGGGCGCGCAGAAGATGCTGGCGGGGGTGGCCCGGGTCACCCCGATGCAGACCAGCCGCCACCTCTCCGGGACGGCCGGCACCCCCGTCCACCTCAAGTGCGAGAACCTCCAGCGCACCGGCTCGTTCAAGCTGCGCGGCGCGTACGTGCGGATCGCCGGGCTGTCCCCGGTCGAGCGGGCCGCCGGGGTGGTCGCGGCCAGCGCGGGCAACCACGCGCAGGGCGTCGCGCTGGCCGCCTCGCTGCTCGGGGTGCGCTCCACCGTCTTCATGCCGGTCGCCGCGCCGCTGCCGAAGGTCGCCGCCACCCGCGAGTACGGCGCCGAGGTCCGGCTGCACGGCGCCAACGTCGACCAGGCGCTGCGGGCCGCCCGGGAGTACGCCGAGGACACCGGCGCGGTCTTCATCCACCCCTTCGACCACTGGGACGTGATCACCGGCCAGGCCACCGTCGGCCTGGAGGTCCTGGAGCAGTGCTCCGAGGTGCGCACCGTGCTGGTCGGCACCGGCGGCGGCGGGCTGCTGGCGGGCGTGGCGATCGCGATCAAGGCGCTGCGCCCGGACGTCCGGGTGATCGGCGTGCAGGCCGCCGCCGCGGCCGCGTACCCGCTGTCGCTGGCGGCCGGGCGCCCGGTCGCGCTGGAACGGTTCGCCACCATGGCGGACGGCATCATGGTCGGCCGCCCCGGGGACATCCCGTTCGAGGTGGTGGAGGCCCTCGCGGACGGGGTGCTGACGGTCTCCGAGGACGCGCTCTCCCGGGCCCTGCTGGTCGGCCTGGAGCGGCTCAAGCTGGTGGTCGAACCCGCCGGGGCGGCGCCGATCGCCGCGCTGATGGCCGAACCCGGGCGGTTCGAGGGCCCGGTGGTGGCGGTGCTCTCCGGCGGCAACATCGACCCGCAGCTGATGCAGCGGGTGCTCCGGCACGGCCTGGCCGCGGCGGGCCGCTACCTGTCGCTGCGGGTCCGGCTGACCGACAAGCCGGGCGCGCTGGCCGACCTGCTGGGCGTGCTGACCCGGATGGACGCCAACGTGCTGGACGTCGCGCACGTCCGGATCGACCCGCAGCTGGGCCTGACCGAGGTCGAGGTGGACCTGCACCTGGAGACCAAGGGGCCCGAGCACTGCGCGGCGGTGATCGGCGAGCTGCGGGAGGACGGGTACGTGGTCAGCCGCTGAGGCCCGTCGGGGCCCGCTGAGGCCCACCGGGGCCCGCTGGGGCCCAGTGGCACCGGGTGGGCCCGGGTTGTCAGTGGTGACTGGGAGGCTGTGACCCGCCTCACCTGCGGCGCTTGACGCGATATATCGCGAGTGACAGCATCTTGCGATGTATCGCGAGCTTCGCCGCCGGCGGGCCCGGGTACCGAACCCGATGATTTCCCCACAGAACCGACTCGCATCAGGAGATGAGGCAGGCCCATGGCGGCAGCCATCGAAGCCGAGAACCTGGTCAAGACCTTCGGTGACGTCCGCGCCCTGGACGGCGTGAGCCTGGACGTGCCCGAGGGCACCGTGCTCGGGCTGCTCGGACCGAACGGCGCGGGCAAGACCACCACCGTGCGCGTCCTGACCACCCTGCTCCAACCCGACTCCGGCCGGGCCACCGTCGCCGGGGTCGACGTGCTCAAGCACCCCAACAAGGTGCGCAGCCTGATCGGCCTGTCCGGCCAGTACGCCGCCGTCGACGAGTACCTCACCGGCCGGGAGAACCTCCAGATGGTCGGCGAGCTCTACCAGATGAGCGCCCGCGACGCGAAGCGGCGGGCCCTCGAACTGCTGGAGTGGTTCAACCTCTCCGCAGCCGCGGACCGCACCGCCAAGACCTACTCCGGCGGCATGCGCCGCCGCCTCGACCTGGCCGCCGCTCTGGTGGTCCGGCCCCCGGTGATGTTCCTGGACGAGCCCACCACCGGCCTCGACCCGCGCAACCGGCTCGCCCTGTGGGAGGTCATCGAGACCCTGGTCGAGCAGGGCACCACCCTGCTGCTCACCACCCAGTACCTGGAGGAGGCCGACCGCCTCGCCCACGACATCGCGGTGGTCGACCACGGCAGGGTGATCGCCCGCGGCACCGCCGACGAGCTCAAGGCCCAGATCGGCGGCGAACGCATCGAGGTGGTCGTCCGCGCCGCCGACCTCGTCCCCGAGGCGGTCGCCGCGCTCACCCCGTACGCCAAGGGCGAGCCGACGGTGGAGCGCAACACCCGCCGGATCACCGTCCCGGTCAGCGGCGGCGCCCGGGTACTGGCCGACGCCATCCGCGAACTGGACGCCCACTCCATCGAGATCGACGACATCGGCCTGCGCCGCCCGACCCTGGACGACGTCTTCCTCTCCCTCACCGGCCACGCCACCGAGGACGGGACGGGCGAGGACGAGGGCGGCACGCCCGCCGCGTCCGCCGGGAAGGGCCGCCGCGGCCAGCGAGAGGACGCCTGAGATGACACTCGCCAGCACCGACGGCGCCATCGGCGGCGCCCCCGTCGCCCCGCGCCGCGGCGTCGCCGCCACCGCCCACGACTCCTGGGTGGTCGCCAAGCGGAACCTTCGCCGGATGACCAGGATTCCCGAGATCGTCGTCTTCGGGCTGATGCAGCCCGTCATGTTCGTGCTGCTGTTCTCGTACGTCATGGGCGGCGCGATCGCGATCCCCGGCGCCCCGCCCGGCCACGACGTGTACATCGAGTACCTGATGGCCGGCATCTTCGCCCAGACCGTCACCTTCGCGGTGGCCGGCGCCTCGGCCGGCATCGCGGAGGACATGACCAAGGGCCTGGTCGACCGCTTCCGCTCGCTGCCGATGGCCCGGGCCGCCGTGCTCACCGGCCGCACCCTGGCCGACCTGGTGCAGACCGCGTTCATCCTGGTCGTGCTGGCGCTGGTCGCGCTGCTGGTCGGCTGGCGCATCCACCACGGCGTGCTGGACATGCTCGCCGCGTTCGGCCTGCTGCTGCTGCTCGGCTACGCCTTCTCCTGGATCGGCGCGCTGATCGGCCTGTCGGTGCGCAGCCCCGAGGCGGCCACCTCGGCCGGCCTGATCTGGCTGTTCCCGCTGACCTTCGTCTCCAACGCGTTCGTGCCGGTCAGCTCGATGCCGAGCTGGCTCCAGCCGGTCGCCTACTGGAACCCGTTCTCCGCCACCGTGCAGGCCTGCCGCAGCCTGTTCGGCAACCAGCTCGGCGAGGTGCCGGACTCCTGGCCGATGCAGCACGCCGCGCTGGTCTCGGTGGTCTGGTCGCTGCTGATCACGGCGGTGTTCTCCTGGCTGGCGGTGCGCAAGTACCGCCGCGCGGCAGGCTGAGGAACGCCGCACCGGGCGGCTGAGGACCGCGGTGCCGGACGCACCGGCCCCGGACGCACCAGCCCTGACGCACCGGCCCCGGACGCGGAACGGCCGCTCCCCCCACCCGGGGGAGCGGCCGTTCGGCGCGGGGCGTGCGGTCAGCCGGAGAAGGGCTTGGCGTCGATGATCTTCACGCTGGCCTTCTTGCCGTTCGGCAGCTCGTACTGGGCGTTCTCGCCCACCGACTTGCCGATGATGCCCCGGCCCAGCGGCGACTGCGGCGAGTAGACGTCGATGTCGCCGTCGGTGACCTCGCGGGAGGCCAGCAGGAACTCCATGGTGTCGTCGAGGTCGCCGTCGAAGGCGACCTTCACCAGCATGCCCGGGGCCACCACGCCCGAGTCGGCCGGCGCCTCGCCGACCTTGGCCCGCTCCAGCAGCTGGGTCAGCTGGCGGATTCGCGCCTCGGTCTTGCCCTGCTCGTCCTTGGCCGCGTGGTAGCCCGCGTTCTCCTTGAGGTCGCCCTCCTCGCGCGCGGCCTCGATCTTCTGGGCGATCTCGATGCGCCAGGGCCCGGTCAGGTGGTCAAGCTCGGCCTTGAGCTTGTTGTAGTGGTCCTGAGTGAGCCAGGTCACGTCATCGTTGGTCTGGGTCACAGGAGTGCTCCTCGTCGGTGCTGGCGCCGCCCCGGGGGTGGACCGGCGGCGGTGTGCTCGATTTTCTGGGCAGATGCAAAGCAACGCCCGCTTCCGTGCCGATCGGCGCGGAAGGGGCGAAACCACGAGCCTAACAAGTTCCCGGCCTGGACGGGAGGTCTCCGAGCGGCCCGCCCCCGGGGCCGGTGGTCGGCGGGCCGGTGGGCGGGTGCGGGCCGGGTGCTGGGCGCGGGTGCGGGCCCGGTACGGGCCGGGTGCTGGGCGGGTGCTGGCCCGGTACGGGCCGGGGGCGCTCCGGCGGCGGGTGGTCGGAGAACGCGGTGGCATCCGCGCGCGGCGGTGCCTCCGAAAGGGTGAGCGAGCGGGCGGGGCGGGGCGTTACTTCTTGTCGGGGGTGCAGCCGAGCAGCTCCGCGGTGGTGCCGCGGGCCGTGGTGCGCAGCGTGACCACCTCGTCGTAGCTGGTGCCCGCGGCCGGGACCGGGAAGTCCGACTGGCCGACCACCGCGCCGTCCGCGCCCTGCGAGCGGACCGTGCAGACGCCCGCGGTGCCGTCGCTCTTGCGCACCGAGAGCTGCAGCTGCAGCTCGGTGTCCGACACCGGCTGGAAGGTGGGCACCGTACCGTTCAGCCGGGTCTCCCGCAGCAGGTACGAGCCGCCCAGCCAGGCGATCAGTCCGAGGAACAGCACCCCGCACACCACCGCGGCGATCCGCAGCCTGCGGTCGGCGGCCCGGTCGTCGGCCCGGCTGTAGCGGCCGGCCGGCGGTGCGGCCGGGGTCGCCGCCGGCGTCGTGGGCGTAGGGCTGTGGTCCATGGCGGGGCTCGGTCCTTTCGCGGAGGCGGTTCGTCCTTCGGTGGGAATGGACGGGCCCTCCAGTCCGTCACTATAGGAGGGGCACGTCCGCGCCGGAGGCGGCGGGGGAGCCGACCCGACGAAGCGGACATACCTGTACCTGAAGGGGACCAGGCGTTGAGCGAGCAGTTGCGTTTGATGGCGGTGCACGCGCACCCGGACGACGAGTCCAGCAAGGGCGCCGCCACCATGGCGATGTACGTGTCGCAGGGGGTGGAGGTCCTGGTCGCCACGTGCACCGGAGGGGAGCGGGGCTCGATCCTCAACCCCAAGCTCCAGGGCGACCCGTGGGTCGAGGAGAACATCCACGAGGTCCGCCGCAAGGAGATGGACGCCGCCCGGGAGATCCTCGGCGTCCAGCAGGCGTGGCTCGGCTACGTCGACTCCGGCCTCCCCGAGGGCGACCCGCTGCCCCCGCTGCCGGAGGGCTGCTTCGCGCTGGAGGACGTCGAGGTGGCGGCCGGGGCCCTGGTCAAGCTGATCCGCGAGTTCCGCCCGCACGTGATCACCACGTACGACGAGAACGGCGGTTACCCGCACCCCGACCACATCATGACCCACAAGATCACCATGGTGGCCTTCGACGCCGCCGGCGACCCCGCGGCCTACCCCGAGGCCGGCGAGCCCTGGCAGCCGTCCAAGCTGTACTACAACCACGGCTTCCCGATGGGCCGAATCCGCGCCCTGCACGCCTACCTCAGCACCAACGGCCACGAGTCCCCCTACGGCGAGTGGATCGAGGGCTGGGAGAAGTCCGGCCGGGCCGAGCGGGAGATCACCACCCAGGTCGCGTGCGGCGACTTCTTCGAGATCCGCGACAAGGCCCTGATCGCCCACGCCACCCAGATCGACCCCGACGGGCCCTGGTTCCGCGTCCCGCTCGACATCCAGCGCGAGGTCTGGCCCACCGAGGACTACGAACTCGCCAAGTCCCTGGTCGACACCGACCTCCCCGAGACCGACCTCTTCGCGGGCCTGCGCAAGTAACCGCACCCCGCCACGCCCGTACCACCCCCCGGTGACCCGGCCGCCTTAAGGCCGGGTCACCATGGAGGAATGAGCACCCCCGTGAACCCCGTCCAGCTCGCCACCGCCCTGGCCCTCGACGAAACCAAGGTCACCCCCGGCCTCCTCGGCTTCGTCGTCTTCGCGGTCCTCGGCATCGCCACCTGGTTCCTCCTGAAGTCGATGAACGCCCAGTTCAAGAAGATCGACTTCACCGAGCAGCCCGACCCCAAGGACGACTGACCTCCGGTGGCCCCACCCCCTGGACCGAGACCCGCCCGGGGCGAACGGCGTCGCGGCCCGCGTGCCGGTGCCGGTGCTACCGCTCCGTACGGCGCAGGAACTGCCAGCCCAGTACGGCCAGGGCGAGCGTCTGCACGAGGGAGGCGAGGACGAGCAGGGGCTGAACGGTGGGGGAGCACCAGAACGCGGTCGTGCAGACCATGGGCAGGGCCAGGTACGTGAACAGGTCCACTGCGGTCTGGAGCCGCTTGCGCACGGTGCGGCCCGCGAGGTTGCGGTGGTAGGCCTCCCAGTCGAACACCGTGCCGCGGGCGGAGGTGAGTTCCCCGAGCCTCGGTCCCAGCCGGTCGTGGACGTAGTGGCCGATCGCGGAGATCTTCTCGTCGTTGACCAGGTAGGTCCAGCCCAGGATCAGGCAGATCGCGGGGACGGAGAGCAGCAGCGGGAACTGCCCGCTCTGGACGGTGACCGCCACGACCGCGGTGGCCGCGGCGAGGGTGAAGTAGAGCAGGTTGTCGCGGAACCCTATCCGGGTCTTCTGCTCCTCCTTGAGGTGGTCGTACTCGGTCAGCAGGATCCTGCTCTCGGAGACGTCGTCCGTGGAGGTCACAGGCGCTCCTATGCTCGAGTTCGGGGTCAGCCGACGACCTGAAGGGACGTCAGGTTCTCGGAGCCGTGCCGTTCGATCCAGCTCCTCCCGTCGGCCGCTATCCCCTCCAGAAGGCGGAAGGTGTGGGTGGAGCCGGTCGCGCTGAGGGTGATCTCGGAGATCTCCTGGGAGTTCTCGTCCGGCGCCAGTTGGTGGGCGTCGGCGTCCTTGATGCGGATCTTCCTGGCCGGTCCGTTGGTGAGGACGAGCTCCAGGTCGTAGCCGATGTCGACGTTCTCCGTCACCTGCACGGAGGAGAGTGCGTCGAACCGGTAATTGCTCCGCTGCTCGTTCCGGCGTGTCGCGTCCGAGAAGTTGAACTCGGAGCTGACCTCGCGGATGCCGTCCCGGGTGAACAGGAACAGGCGGAAGACGTAGTGCGAGTACCGCCAGGGGCCGCCCCTGACCCGGCCGCGCTTGTAGGAGGGACCCGGGGCCACCAGGATGGTGTGGGTGATCAGGTCGCGCCAGGTGAGCCGGTGGTGCCGGAGCGCCTCGTCGACGAACGAGGTCTTGTCGCAGGTGAGCCAGGTCTCCATCTCCCGCTCGCTGGGGCGCAGGTCGTCCAGGCGTGACTTCCAGCGCTGGTAGGCGGCCTGCCGTGCGGTCAGCTGCTCCTGGTACTCCAGGGTCTCCCGGGCCAGCCGGTACTCCTCGCGCCGGACCTCCAGCCACCGGGAAGCGGCCGCGTGCCCGGACCAGGCCGCACCGAGCACGGCCAGGAACGTCCACAGCGGGCGGGGTTGGGCGGCGCCGGACAGCGCCGTGCCGCACGCGGCCAGGGTCGCGGCGGCGGCGACGGCGAGGGCCGCCACGGTCAGGGCCTTCGTCCGATCCGGGGTCCGCTCCTGGTGCCGGTCGAACAGGGTGCCGTTGTTGTGGCGGTTCCGGGTGTCCTCGGCGAGGTGCCGGATCAGCCAGTTGACCCGGTCCACACCGACCCGGCTCTCCCGGTAGAGGTCCGCGATCTCTGCGGCGAGGCTGCTGCGGACCTCGGCGGTGTGGGCGAGCCAGGACTCCGAGGTGAACCCGTAGGGCGCGCGGATGCTGAAGTAGTAGTCGAACGACTGGCGGACGCTGTCGGTGAACCTGCCCTCGGCCGGAGCCGGATCGCGCGGGCGCGGGATTCCGGACCCGGCCGGGCGGCCCGGCCGGATCTCCCGCCCCCACCACCGGACGCCTAGGCGGGCCGCGGCCGAGCCCGCGGCGAGCGCCACCAGCAGCTCGGCGACCGCCCGGGTCGGCTCCGCGACCAGTGCCAGGGCCCAGAGCAGCGCGCTGCTGACGACGAACAGGGCCACCCGGGCCGGGAGGGCCGCCCGGGCGGCAGCAGCGGTGCTCGGGCGGGGCGGGAGGGCCCGCGCCCCGATGGGGACGGGCGCGAAGTAGGCCCAGACCCGTTGGGCCCGATCATTGCCGAAACGCTCTGCCCCGGCCCGTTCGAGGGTCTCCGCCCACAGGTCGTCCTTCAGCCCCCCGGTGAGCATGAGGTCGAGGTGACGGAGGATCGCGTCGTGCTGGTAGGACGGCAGGTCCTGCAGTTGCTTCAGCACGGGGCCGGTCTCGCCGCCGGCCGTGCTGAGCACCGCCAGCAGGTCGAAGGTGACGCGCAGGGCCTCCTTCCACCCGTCCTCGGCGTAGGTCCGCACGAGTCCGGAGGCGTGGCGCAGTGCCTGGACCTCTTCGGTGCCGAGGTCGTGGTGGGTGCGGGCGCTGAGCATGGCGAGCACCCAGTGGAAACGCACCTCCGCACCGTCGTACCCGCGGGCGATCGCGTCGGTGATCATCTTGCGGGCGCGGCTGGGGACGCCGTCCTGCAGGAGCCGTACGCCCACGCGGTACTTCTCCTGCGGCGAGGCATCCGGGTGGGTGATGTAGACGGTGGAGTCGTGCACGATCTGGGCCTGGATCCCGATGGTGGAGCCGTGGGCGGACGAGCTGTACGCGGCACCGTTGTCGTTGCTCATGCCGGGCCGCCGGCCGCGGTGACCAGGGAGTTCAGGGCGGTCACCAGCGCGGGGCACTCCGCGACCAGTCCGCGCAGCCTCCTGAGCGTCATGACCGTCCGCTTCGACGTTTCGGGGGTGTTCCCCCCGGCCGACCGGAGGGCGGAGTCCAGGTCGGTCAGGGCCTCCCGGTAGGTGTCCTCGTCGAGGATGCCCTCGGCGCGGTGCCGACCCAACTGCTCGCGGAAAAAGTTCAGTTCCGCGATCAGGTCGGTCGGGCCGGATGCCTGCGGGAGCGTGTTCAGGTGGACGCTGCTACCCGTGACCGTGCCGGCCATGATGCCGACGGTGCTGTGGTGGGCGGTGTTGTTGATGTGGTGGTCGAGCCGGTCGGCCGAACGGATACTGTCGTCCCGGGGCACGGCGCTCTCCTCCTGTTCCCTCGCCAGTTCCACCGCCAGCCGGGTGGCGAACGCCGCCGCGTTCGCCGCGGCCCGCGGCTGCCAGTTGCGGTCGTCCGCGCTGTTCTTCGTGCCGTCCGCCCGGTCGCTGATCCCCCGGATGACGGCCACCGGCGCCCCGTTGAGATGGCCGGCCTGTGCCACGCCGGCCGCCTCCATCTCGATGGCGAGTGCGTCGTTGTAGTGCTGCCGGATCCACTTCGCCTCGGCCGAGATCCGCGAGTTCTGGACGACCTCGCCGGCGGCGATCGCCCCGAAGCGGACCTGCGGCGCGTCCTCGCGGTCGGGCGCGGGGTCCGCCCAGTCGTTCAAGCGGGCCAGGTGCGAGGCGAGCTGGCTGATGCCGTGCGGTGCTTCCCACACCCGGGGGCGGGCTTTGAGCCCGTCGTCCTCGCTGGTCCCGCCGTGGTAGGCGTACACGTGCGACGCCATCACCACGTCGCCCAGCCTGGTGGTGTCCCACAGGGCGCCGGCGACTCCGACGAACAGCACGGCCACCGGCGAGAACTCCTGGATCGCGCGTTCGGCGATCACCGCGGCGGAATGGTTCCCCTTGTTCGTCAGACCGAGCGCGACACGGCACGACGTACCCTGCACGGTTCCCACCTCGAACCGCGTCCCACGTTCGTGGCGGTGCACCTGCGGATTCGCCAGCTTCTGGCGCACGGCCTGGTACTCGAGATTGAGGGCGGTGAGAATCACCACCGGGCCTTTCGACATCTACTCCTCTTCCTCTCTCGTGTCCTCTTCCGCCGCGGACGGCGCGGGTCGGATCAGCGGCGGGAACAGCACGGTTTTCGGACCCGCCCGGTACAGCCGTGCGGGCCGCCCGCCCGTGGTCCTGCGGTCCGTGCCGACGGGGACGATGAATCCCTTCGCGGCTTGGACCTTCCGGTAGAAATTGCGGGTGTCGAGTTCGGTGCCCCAGACGGCCTCGTACACCTGTTGCAGCTCCGCGATGGTGAATTCCTCGCCGCAGAACGCCGTGGCCAGCGCCGAGAACTCGAGCTTGGTGCGCGCGTGCTCGATCCCGTCCGTGGCGATTCGGCGGTGGTCGAAGGCGAGTTCCACCTCGCCGGAGAGCACGGCTTCCGCAGGCACCCACGCGGCATCGGTGGCATCCGTTCCCGCGACCGGATCGGGCAGCCCCGGGGCGATCGCCAGGTGGGCCACGGAGACGACCCGGCCCCGCGGATCGCGGCCCGATTCCCCGTACACGGCCAGCTGTTCAAGGTGCACCCAGCCGGCGGCCAAGGCCGTTTCCTCGCTCAGTTCGCGGTGAGCGGCATCCAGGATCTCCTCGCGATCGTGGTTCAGGAATCCTCCGGGCAGGGCGGACATGCCCCGAAGGGGTCTTCGCCCCGCTCCACCAGGAGGACGTGCAGGCGGTTCTCCCGCAGCGTCAGGATCACGAGATCGACCGTCAGCAGTACAGGAGTTGGTGACCACACGTCATCTTGCATGTCCTGCAAGGTACTTCAGTTACTGTCATTTGCACAAGAAGGGGGTGGGGGCGGCTGCGCCGTGCGACTCCGCGCCTGCGGCGCGCGGAAGGGCCGCGCGGACCGACCGGCGGTGCAGGGGCGACAGCTTCCGAACCGGCCCCATGTCGCGAGGTAGTGGCGCAAGCGCCAAGAGCGACGACCTCGAAGCGGGGGCGGCGCCCGGACGGAGGAGCGCCCTGCCCGCTCGCTGGCCCGGTCGTCGTAGCCGGGCTCGTCGGAGGTGCGTCCGCCTTGCCTCGTGGCGGGCACGCACCCCGGAGCAAGGCCCAGGTCTTGTGGATCGGTTTCGGGAAGGCGTGCGGAGGGCGTACCTTCCCGAATGATCCGTAAAGTCTTCGAGTGGGCCCGCGCTGCAGTGCGGGTCGGGAGGGTGCGCCCTTGCTCAGCGCAGTCACCGGCGACGGTTCCACGCAGTCCGGCTCCCTGAGCGACGAGATCGTCCGCGAGGACGCTCGCCGGATGCTCGCCGCGGCGCCGGAGGTGGAAGTCAGCCTGTACAAGGCCGAGTTGACTGCCGGAAGCGACGGACACGGGCGATGTCCCGTGGTCCGCAACGGCCACCACCGGCCCCGGACAGTGGTCACCGCCGCCGGACCGGCCAAGGTCGAGGCCCCGCGGATCGACAGCCGCCGCGTCGACGACGCCACCGGCGGGCGCAAGCGGCCCTCCTCCAGGATTCTCGCCCTGTGGTGCCGCAAGTCGCCCTTCTCGACCGTCAAGCTCCGCACCGAGGTCACCCGCGGTGCGAGCATCCCGGCGGCCGCGCTCGCGATGGTGTTCAAGCCGGTCGAGTCCGCCCAGTCGCGCCGGCGCGCGATCACCGGAACCCACCTGGTGCCCCTGGCCCGCGTCGGCGCACGATTCGAGAACGGCGTTTTGGCCGAGCGCGGGGAGCAGGCCGCATGAACCTCGACGACATCCTGCAGAACCCGGACGAGCACGTCCGCTTCGTGGCATACCTCGACCACCTGGGGCACGTTGCCGCCCGAGACGAGGTCGACCTGGTCAGCCGCGTTCTCACCGATCCGGATCAGACGATGGCCCAGTCCGCCGTGCTGCGGCACGTGGACCGTCGAGCCGCCGACCTCTACCCCGGGCCGGCCTACGAGCGGTGGGTGCAGTCGATGATCCAGGCCGCGATCGACCACCCCTTCCTGGCTCAGCGCCTGCGGGAGTGGTCACTCTTCCGCGCCGTCACGCTCGAGTTGCCCTGGCAGCCGGACGACCTGCTCGCGTCATCCAACTGGCTCCAGCTCCGGACTGCCGCCGGGACGAACACCGAGGCCACCGAGATCCTCGCCGAAGCCGGCCGCACCAAGCGGATCCGCAACACCGCCCAGGCCGGCCTGGACCTCCGCAGCGAAAGCTGAAATCAACTCGCTCGAAATTCCTGATCACTGCTCGCTCTCAGCTTCCTCCGCGCCAAGAAGGAAGAGACCAAAGGCTGGACCAAGCGGCCCATCGTCGACCTTGGCACCCCCGGAGCGAGGTCTGCGGCCGGCAGGCCCGACCGGCCATGTCGACCGGGCTGTCGTGCAGTCAGTAGCGAAAGCGGGCCTTGTTCCCGTTGATCCGAAGGAGGAACTTTGTGAGCGGTGCCCCACCGTCCATGGGAACAAGAACCAGCCCTACAGCATGGATTGCCTCATCAGCTTCCACAGCAGCGTCTGTGTCACCGGTCCTCCAGGCGTCCCGCAAAGCCTCGAAAAGAGGGCGCAGGTTCTCCCACCCGGGACTGGGAACGAAGCGGCAGTCCGTCCAGAACATGTCGACCTCTTCGAGGACCAGCGTTCCTATCAGGCCGTCGCCACGCTTGATCTGCCAGCTCTCCTCAGTCACTTCTTCTCCTCGATGATTCGGAGAGCACAGTAGCGCGCAGGCTCCAGCCTTGAGCTCACCGACGGTTGCAGTCCGGCCGGTGCTGACAGGTGTCCGTTCTCGGCCCTCAACGAAGCCCGGTCGTCGGACGAGGCCTGGAGTTACGCCAGGACCGCCCCCAGACAGAGCCGGGCACGATCACGGACTCCCCGGAACTCGGTGCAGCTCAGGTTGCTGGGCGAACGAGTCCTGTGCCGGACGGCTGAGTCGACGCGAGCGCGGCGACGAGGGCGTCGATCGCGTACTCGTGACCGGGGAGGTCGCCTGCCTCCCGCAGGAGCGAGACCGCTGTCAGAGAATCCTCCTGACCGACCGGCTCCATCTGGAGCCGTGGGAGCGTCCACTTCAGTCGCGCCGGATCGGTCTTCCCCTGTATGGCTTCGGCAACGGTCAGAGCGGACAGGAGGGTGAGGCCCCCGGCCTGCCGTGACGCCTCGATGCGCGCTGCCATCCTGCGGTTGTTCTGCAGAATGTAGTGAGAACGCCCCGGAGTCGAGCACCAGGGAGCGGGCCGGCCGCTCCTTCACGCAGCGCCCCGTTCGACGTCGCCGGCACCCTCGTCGCCGAACAGCCCGCGACGCCCGGTCCGGGACCGAAGTTCACTGACCAGGTCGGCAGGCATGGGGACTGGTTCCCGGGTCCCCTGGCTCCGTGTCGGTTGGCAGGGGCGCCCGGATGTGCGGGACCATGGGGCATGCCGAATCGCCTCGCGGACGCGACCTCCCCGTACCTGCTGCAGCACGCCGAGAATCCGGTCGAGTGGTGGCCGTGGGGGCCCGAGGCGTTCGCGGAGGCGGAGCGGCGGGGGGTGCCGGTGCTGCTGAGTGTGGGGTACGCGGCGTGTCACTGGTGCCACGTGATGGCGCACGAGTCGTTCGAGGACGAGGCGACGGCGGCGTACCTGAACGAGCGGTTCGTGGCGGTGAAGGTCGACCGGGAGGAGCGGCCGGACGTCGACGCGGTGTACATGGAGGCGGTGCAGGCGGCGACGGGGCAGGGTGGGTGGCCGATGACGGTGTTCCTGACGCCGGGGAAGGAGCCGTTCTACTTCGGGACGTACTTCCCGCCGGAGCCGCGGCACGGGATGCCCTCGTTCCGGCAGGTGCTGGAGGGCGTGGACAAGGCGTGGACGGGGCGGCGGGACGAGGTCGGGGAGGTGGCCGGGCGGATCAGCCGGGACCTGGCGGAGCGGGCCTCGGTGTACGCGGTGGGCAGCGGGGTGGCGCGGGTGCCCGGGGAGGGGGAACTGCACCAGGCGGTGGTGGAGTTGGCGCGGTCGTTCGACGAGCGGCGGGGCGGGTTCGGCGGGGCGCCGAAGTTCCCGCCGTCGATGGTGCTGGAGTTCCTGCTGCGGCACCACGCGCGGACCGGGTCCGAGGCGGCGCTGCAGATGGTGGAGCGCAGCTGCGAGGCGATGGCGCGCGGCGGGATCTACGACCAGTTGGGCGGCGGGTTCGCCCGGTACGCGGTGGACGCGACCTGGACGGTGCCGCACTTCGAGAAAATGCTGTACGACAACGCGCTGCTGCTGCGGGTCTACCTGCACCTGTGGCGGGCCACCGGCGAGCCGCGGGCCCGCCGGGTCGTGCTGGAGACCGCCGACTTCCTGCTGCGTGAACTGCGCACCCCCGAGGGCGGGTTCGCCTCCGCGCTGGACGCCGACTCGCTGGACGCGGCGAGTGGGAAGACCGCCGAGGGCGCGTACTACGCGTGGACGCCGGAGCAGCTGGAGCAGGTGCTGGGCGAGGCGGACGCCGCCCTCGCGGTGGAGCTGTTCGACGTCACCGGGACGTTCGAGCACGGCAGTTCGGTGCTCCAGTTGCTCAGGGACCCGGAGGACGGGGAGAAGTACGAGGAGATCCGGGCGAAGCTGTTCGAGGCCCGGGCGCGGCGCCCCGCCCCCGCGCGGGACGACAAGGTGGTGGCGGCCTGGAACGGCCTGGCGATCGCCGCGCTCGCCGAGGCCGGCGCGCTGCTGGAGCGCCCGGACCTGGTCGAGGCCGCCGAGCGGGCCGCCGACCTGCTGATCGCCGTCCACCTCACCTCCGAGGGGCGGCTGCTGCGCACCTCGCGGGACGGCCGGGCCGGGGCCAACGCGGGCGTGCTGGAGGACTACGCCGACACCGCCGAGGGATTCCTCGCGCTGTACGCGGTCACCGGCGAGGCGTCCTGGCTGCAACTCGCCGGGGAACTCCTCGACCTGGTGCTGCTGCACTTCACCGACGAGGCGTCCGGCGCGCTGTACGACACCGCCGACGACGCCGAGCAGCTGATCCGCCGCCCGCAGGACCCCACCGACAACGCCACCCCGTCCGGCTGGACCGCCGCGGCCGGCGCCCTGCTCACGTACGCCGCGTACACCGGCTCGGCCCGCCACCGCACCGCCGCCGAACGGGCGTCGGGCATCGTCTCCACGCTCGGCACCCGCGCCCCCCGGTTCACCGGCTGGGGCCTCGCCGTCGCCGAGGCGCTGCTCGACGGCCCGCGCGAGGTCGCCGTGGTCGGACCCGCCGACGACCCCGGCCGGGCCGCGCTGCACCTGGCCGCGCTGCGCTCCACCGCGCCCGGCGCGGCCGTCGCGGTCGGCGAACCCGGTGACACCGAGGTGCCGCTGCTCGCGGACCGCCCGCTGCTGGACGGCCGGGCCGCCGCGTACGTGTGCCGGCACTTCGCCTGCGAGCGCCCGACCGCGGAGGTCGCCGAGCTGGAGGAGCGGCTGCGCGGCTGAGGCCGGGGCGGGGGTGTCAACTCCCGTACGGGCTGTGCATGGTGAGGAAGTGGACGGTCAGGTCCTCGGCCAGGTAGTCCATCCGGCGCTCCTGGAACGCGCGCAGGTGCGGGAGCGCCAGGTGGGCCGCCAGGTCGGCCTCGGTGCGCCAGGCCTCGTAGAAGACGAACACGCCGGGCTCGTCCCGCTTCTCGTGGAAGTGGTACTCCAGGCAGCCCTCCTCGGCGCGGGTCGGCTCGACGAAGGAGAGCAGCAACTCCCGCAGCTCGTCGACGCGTTCGGGCTTCGGGCGGGCGGTGCCGACCAGGGTGAAGGGCTGCGCCACGGGGCTCCTCCGAAAGGTGGAAGGTGGACGGTGGAAGGTAAGAGATTTTTCGTACCTTGGGGACGCTAGCGGGCGAGGGAGGTACGATGCAAGCCTTACCTGGAAGGTGGTGGACGGTGCCCGACCGCGAAGGACACCCGGAGACGGACGAGATCGAACTCGGCGCGGTGCTGTCCGCGCTGGCCGACCCGCTGCGGCGGCGCGTCGTCCGCGAACTCGCCCTCGCCCCCGCCGACACCGCCCGCACCTGCAGTTCCTTCGCCCTCCCGGTCAGCAAGGCCACCGTCACCCACCACTTCCGCGCCCTGCGCGAAGCCGGCCTGATCCGCCAGGTCGACCGGGGCAACAGCCGCGCCGCGACCCTGCGCCGCGCCGACCTCGATCAGCGCTTCCCCGGGCTGCTCGCGCTGCTCACCGCGGAGGGGGAGGCAGGCGGGCGGGACGAGAAGCGGGACGAAAAGCGGGACGGGAACGGCGGATAGCGGATAAGCGATGGCCGCGGGCGCCGGCGCCGGGAGAGGATGCGGCATGGGCTGGACACTCACCACGTCACTGGACGAATTCCGCACCGCGGCCGGGGCGTTCCTCGCGGCCGATCCCGCCGAGAACACCGTGCTGCTCACCATCCTCGACCGCGTCGACCGGGACGGCCCGCACGTCTACGGCGAAGCCGCGCCGCGCTACGGCTGGTGGCGGGAGCCGGACGGCACCGTCACCGGCGCCACCCTGCGCACCCCGCCGTACGGGCAGCGCCTCGGGCGGATGGGCACCGCCGCCGCCGAGGAGCTCGCCCGGCTGCTCGCGGCCGGCGACGAGCGGCCGGACGACGCGGGCGGCGGGCGCGAGACGGTGTTCGCCTTCGCCCGCGAGCTGGAGCGGCTCACCGGCCGCGGCTGGGCCGTCGGCACCAACGAACGGCTCTATCGGCTGGGCGAGTTGACGCCCCCGCCCGCCCCGCCCGCCGGTCGGGCCCGGCTCGCCGCCCCGGCGGAGCGGGAGCTGGTCGCCCGGTGGCTCGCCGCGTTCGCCGCCGAGGCCGGGGTGAACGTCCCCGGCGACGTGCAGGCCGACGCCGACCAGCGGATCGCGGTCGGCGCCCTGCTGGTCTGGGAGGACGCCGACGCCCGCGTCACCTCCCTCGCCGGAGCCAGCCCGGCCGTCGCCGGGATGTCCCGGGTCGGCCCGGTCTACACCCCGCCGGAGCGGCGCGGCCACGGCTACGCGAGCGCCCTGACGGCGGCGGCCTCCGCCCACGCGCGGGCCGGCGGCGCCGCGGAGGTGCTGCTCTACACCGACCTCGCCAACCCCACCAGCAACGCGATCTACCAGCGCATCGGCTACGTCCCGGTCGGGGACGCGGTGCACGTCGTCTTCCGCTGAGCGCGCGGCGCGAGGACGGGTGGCCCGCCGCTACTCCCAGTCCCAGCGCAGGCCGAGCAGGCAGGGCGGCAGGTCGGCGGCCACCAGGTGCGCGCAGTGGTGGCCGTCGAGGGTCAACTCCTCGGTCTCCAGCGGGGACCGGCCGGGGGTGGGCCGGGTGAAGCGATCGCAGCGGACGGGCAGGGCGGCCGGGTCGAAGGTGACCTGGAGGACGTACTGGCCGGCGCCCGCGTTGAAACCGCGGACGTACTCGCGGCTGGGCCCGGTGGACGGGGCCTCGTCGAAGCCGTAGCCGAGCAGGTGGGTGTCGCCGGTGCGCAGGCGGCGGTCGAGGAGGAGTTCGGCGACCAGCATGTGCGCGGCGGGGTCGCGGCGGATTCGGCCGGGGCGGCAGTTCTCCTCGGCCCGGACCCGGACGCGTTCGATGTCGCAGCCCGGGTCGCCCTGGTAGATCGCCAGGTAGCGGTCGATGCCGTCGCGGTGCGCGCGCAGCACGTGCTGGGAGTCGCGGCGCAGCAGCCGGCGGTCCGGGCCGACCCTGATCCGCTCGATGTGGGTGATGGTGTGCAGGCCGGTGTCGGGCGGCCCGGACAGCACGGCGAGCAGGCCGTCGACGGCCTCGGCGGGGCTGATCAGGTCCCGGTAGGGGCGGACCGCCGGGCCGGTCGGGTCGGGGGTGCTGCGACGCGGGCCGAGCAGCCGGGTCAGCGAGTGCTCGGGGAGCTCCAGCACCTCCTCCAGCGCCGCGACGGCCCGCAGCGACTCGGCCCGCTCGGGGCGCCGCAGCCCCTGCTGCCAGTAGCTGAGACTGGTCACCCCGACCCGCACGCCGCGCTGCGCGAGCCGCTCGCGCAGCCGGTGCAGGGCCAGGCCGCGGGCGGCGATCGCGGCCCGCAGCGCGAGGTGGAACGGTCCGGTGCGCAGGGCGAGGGCCAGGTCGGACGGTGCGGACGGCTGCTGCATGGCCACCTCCTCGATTGACCGTGAATATTCACACCTCCGGCCCGCCTTGTCATCGGCCCGGCAGATACCCGCGCTGCCCAGGGCCGCCGCGTTCACACCGCCACCGGGCCCGTTCACACCCCGACCGCCGTACGGGAGACGGCCGTTGACCCGCGCACCGGCCCGGCCGGATGCTCGTCCAGCGCCGTCCGGACGCCGCCCCCCACATCCACTCCTCGCCCCTGCCAGGAGGCCGAACCCCCATGCCACACCTCCCGATCCGGCTGCGCCGGACGGCCGCCGCACTCGCCCTGGGCGTCCTCGCCCCGGTGCTGGGCGCGGCCGCCACCGCCGCCCCCGCCCAGGCGGCCGCCGCCCCCACCACGGCAGCCGCCCCCGCCGCGCCCCAGGCCCCGGCGATGGCCGGCACCTCGCGCATCCTCAACCTCACCATGCAGTCCCAGCAGCAGAGCAACTGGTGCTGGGCGGCCGGCGGCAACACCATCGCCACGTACTACGGCTACACCTACAGCCAGAACCAATTCTGCAACCTCGCCTTCGGACGCTCCGTCAACTCCACCTGCCCCAACAACCAGGCCAGCCTGGCCGAGGTGCAGAACGCGCTGTACCGGATCGGCATCAGCACTGGCTCGTACGTCAACGGCTACCTGCGCTACGCCACCGTGCAGGGCGAGATCGACGCCGGCCGGCCCGTCGAGACCCGAATCCAGTGGAGCTCCGGCGGCGGCCACATGAACGTCCTCTACGGCTACGACCTCAGCAACAACTGGCTGTACTGGGGCGACCCCTGGCCGTCCAACTACCGCTACAACTGGGGCGACTACACCTACTACGTGAGCAACGGCTCCTTCTCCTGGACCCACTCCCTGTACCGGATCGGCGCGTGAGGAGCCCCGTCATGAACAGCCACCGCGTCCGTACCGCCCGCGCCGCCGCCGCGCTCACCGCGGCCCTCGCCCTCGGCCTCGCCGCCGCCCCGGCACACGCCGCCGACACCCCCGCCGGAGCCCCCGCCGCGCTCGGCACCGGCGACCTCGCCGCCGCCCGCGGCGCGACCGGGGCGCCCGCCGTGCTCGACCAGCTCGGGCACTTCTTCGCCCGCAAGGGCGTGCCGCCCACCCAGCGGCTCGGGACCAGCGCCGCCGACGAGGCCCGGGCCGCGACCGCTGCAGCCCCCCGGCTCACCGGCGACACCGTGCCCGTCTACACCCTCTCCGCCGGGTTCGTCTCCGGCCGCGCCGGGGCCCCGGTCGCCGAGGTCGAGTTCACCGCGACGACGGCCGTCGCCGCGGACGGACAGCGCGCCTCGGTCTGGGCCGCCCGGCAGGACGGCGGCTGGCGGGTCGTCAACATCGCCTCCGGCAGCGACGAGGGCGACTACGCGGCCAAGGCCGCGGCGGACGGCGGCACCGCCTTCCGCGAACCCCAGCTCGACGCCTGGTACGAGCTCAAGGACGGCCGCGTCCTGCCGCTCGACGACGAGGCGAGCCGCTCGGTCGGCGCGCGCGGCAGCACCGTCGCCGCCTACCAGCGCCTCGTCCAGCAGCGCTACGGCGACAAGCTGCCCGGCTCCGGGTACGACGCCGCCGGCAAGGCGGGCGGCTTCGCCACCGAGGCCACCGAGGCCGGCGGGAACGCCGGGAGCGTCGGGAACGCCGGGAGCGGCACCAGGACGGCGAGCGCCGCGCCGGACCGGACGGCACCGCTGCTCACCGCCGGCGCCGCGCTCGGGCTGACCGCCCTGGTCGGCGCCGGGCTGGGCCTGCGGCGGCGCAGGACGGCCCACATCACGTACTGAACGCACTGAGCGCACTGAGCTGAGCGCACTGAACGAGCCCGCCCGCCGTTCCCGCCGTCCCCGCACCGAGGGGTCGGCGGGGCCGGCGGGCACCGGCTTGCTAGGGAGTGGCCCCGGCGAAGGTGCGCCGGTAGGCGAGGGGGGAGACGCCGATCGCGCTGTGCAGGTGCTGGCGCAGCGAGACGGGGTTGGCGAAGCCGACCCGGGTGGCGATCTGGTCGATGGTCAGGTCGCTGGCTTCGAGGAGGTGGCGGGCCAGCGCGATGCGCTGCTGGGTGAGCCAGCGGCCGGGGCTCTGGCCGGTCTCCTCCTGGAAGCGGCGGGCGAAGGTGCGGCTGCTCATGCTGGCGTGGGCGGCGAGTTCGGCCAGGGTGAGGGGACGGTGCAGTCGGGCGAGGGCCCACGCGCGGGTGGGGGCGGTCCCGGTGCTGCCGGCGGTGGGGACGGGGTGCTCGATGTACTGGGCCTGGCCGCCGTCGCGCCAGGGCGGGACGACGCAGATCCGGGCGGCCCGGTTGGCGGCGGCGGTGCCGTGGTCGTTGCGCAGGACGTGCAGGAAGAGGTCGACGCCGGACGCGGCGCCCGCCGAGGTGAGGACGTCGCCGTCGTCGACGAACAGCACGTCCGGATCGAGCCGGACCCGCGGGAAGAGGGCGCGGAACCGGTCGGCCAGGGCCCAGTGGGTGGTGGCGGGGCGGCCGTCGAGCAGCCCGGCGGCGGCGAGCACGAAGGCGCCGGTGCAGATGGAGATCAGCCGGGTGCCGGGCCGGACCAGGGCGAGCGCGGCGGCGGTGGCGGGGTCGAGCGCGGCGCTCTCGGGGACGGGCCCGTACGGCGGGACGACGACGGTGTCGGCGGTGGCGAGGATCTCGGGGCCGTGGTCGGGCGCGACCGCGAAGTCCGCGTTCGTGCGGACCGGGCGGCCGTCGACGGTGCAGGTGGACAGCCGGTAGAGACCGTCGGTGCTGCCGAACACCCGCTGCGGGATTCCGAGTTCGAAGGGGTACACGCCGTCGAGGGCGAGCACGGCGACCCGGTGCGGGGCGGGCGCGGACGCGGCCGGGGCTCCGGACAGGGCTCCGGACAGGGCTTCGGACGGCGGCGGGGCGGTGGCCAAGGCGTACCTCCTGGCGGGCTGGCGTGATCCCATCGGACGGTGACCATCCTGCCACTCCCGGCCGGGCCGCGCGCCCGCCAGGCTGGAGGGCATGACGACGAACCAGACCCACCGGACCGACCCGACCCACCGGACCGACCCGACCCACCAGGCCGACCCGACCCACCAGGCACAGCAGGCGCACGAGACACCGCAGGACGGCGGTGGCACGATGCGCGCGGTCAGCCAGGACGTCCTCGGCGGCCCCGAGGTGCTGCGCGTGGTGGAGCTGCCGCGCCCGCGGCCCGGGACGAGCGAGGTGCTGGTCCGGGTGCGGGCGGCCGGGCTGAACCCGACCGACTGGAAGCACCGGGCGAGCGGCCTCTTCCTCGGCCGACCGCCGTTCGTCCTCGGCTGGGACGTGGCGGGCACGGTGGAGGCGGTCGGCCTCGGCGTCACGCTGTTCGCGCCGGGCGACGAGGTGTTCGGCATGCTGCCGTACCCGCACGGCGCCGGCTCGCACGCCGAGTACGTGACCGGCCCGGCCCGGTCGTTCGTCCGCCGGCCCGCCTCGGTGGACGCGGTGCAGGCGGGGGCGCTGCCGCTGGCCGCGCTGACGGCCTGGCAGGCGCTGGTCGACACCGCGCAGGTCCGGGCCGGGGACCGGGTGCTGGTGCACGCCGCGGCCGGCGGGGTCGGGCACCTGGCGGTGCAGATCGCCAAGGCCCACGGCGCGTACGTGATCGGGACGGCCAGCGCGGGCAAGCACGACTTCCTGCGCCGGATCGGGGTGGACGAGCCGGTCGACTACCGGGAGACCGACTTCGCCGAGGCGGTGCGCGACGTCGACGTCGTGCTGGACACCATCGGCGGCGACTACCAGCTGCGCTCGCTGCGCACGCTGCGCCGGGGCGGGCTGCTGGTGTCGATCCTGCCGTTCCCGGCCGAGGGCCTGGCCGCGGCGGCGGAGCGGCTCGGGGTGCGGACCGCGATGCTGCTGGTGGAGGCCGACCACGCGGGCATGGCGGGCGTCGCGGACCTCGCCGAGCGCGGCCTGCTGCGGGCCGAGATCGCCGGGACGTTCCCGCTGGCGGAGGCGGCGAAGGCGCACGAGGTGGGCGACGGCGGGCGGGTCACCGGGAAGCTGGTGCTGCTGGCCGACTGAGCCGCCGGCGCGCTCCCGCCCGCCGGTCCGCCGACCTGCGGGCCCGCCGATCTGCACCCCCGCCGGCCGGGCCGCGCTGGCCGGGCCGCGCCGACCGGAACGCCTCCCTGCGCGATTCCCCCCTCTGGAATTGACGCGTTGTTGATCCCCCGTTCGCCCCCGCAGCGTGCCGAACGTGTCACCGTAGGTGGGGAGTTCTCTGACGACCTGTCAGAAGACCTGTCGGCCGGCGGGAGGTTTGCCGATGGAGTACGGTGCGGCGCGGTTCTGGAGCGGCGTGGTCGGTGTGCTGGCCGCGCTGGCCGTCATCGCCGGGTACCTGATCGGCGGGGCCCGCCTGGTCTGGGGCGTCTCCGCGATCGAGGTGCTGGCGGTGATGGCCTGGGTCGCGCACCGCTTCCGCGGTCGGGCCCACCGGCGCACGGCGGGCGAAGGGCCCGGCGCGGCGCACTGCGAGCGCTGCCGCCGGGCCCGGGAGCGGCTGGAGGGCAGGGCCCAGCCGGTGCGGTACTGAGGTACTGAGCTGCCGGAGTACCGCGGGGAGCGGGGGTCAGGAGGTGAGGGTGTACGCCACCAGCGAGACCCCCACGTACTGCACGATGAACGCGCCCAGGGTGAGGGCGTGGAACACCTCGTGGAAGCCGAACCAGCGCGGTGACGGGTTCGGCCGCTTGAGGCCGTAGACCACGCCGCCGACCGTGTAGAGCACGCCGCCGACGACGATCAGGGTCAGCACGGCCGCGCCGCCCCTGTGCAGGAAGTCCGGCAGGAAGAACACCGCCGCCCAGCCGAGGGCCACGTAGCACGGGGTGTACAGCCAGCGGGGCGCGCCGACCCAGAACACCCGGAACGCGATCCCGGCCAGCGCCCCGCCCCACACCAGCCACAGCAGCACCTGCTGTCGCGCGCCGTCCAGCAGCAGCATGGTGAACGGGGTGTACGTCCCGGCGATGATCAGGAAGATGTTGGCGTGGTCGAGCCGGCGCAGCACCGCCTCGCCGCGCGGCCCCCAGGTGAAGCGGTGGTAGAGCGCGCTCACCCCGAACAGCATCCAGGCGCTCACCGAGTAGACGACGCAGGCGACCCGCGCCGCCGTCGAGTCGGCCAGGCAGATCAACACGATTCCGGCGGCCAGGGCGGCCGGGAACATTCCGGCGTGCAGCCAGCCACGCCACTTGGGCTTCAAGAGCTCCAGCGCTTCCGCGGTCATGGACAGCATCTTACGGAACCGTAGGTTACTGGCGCGTAGTGAAGTGGCGATCCTCACTCTTGTACGTTATGGAGCATTGGGGCCGAGTGATCAAGGTCTCCCCGGGGCATTCGAGGAGCAGTTCCGGGCCCCCGAATCAGACAGTCCGTAGTAAAAATCTCGTCAATGACGCCAATTGGACGAAGAAGAGGGCTCGACCCGGAGCTACCGTGTAACCACCCTCAACCCCCGCGAAGCCGTCTCCTGGCCGAGATGGTGTGAAACGGAGCGATCGTGCCGCCTCAGACCTCTGCACTCGCCGAGTCCGCGCCCACCCGCCACCAGCGCCTGGTGGACTGGGTGAACGAGATTGCCGACCTCACCCAGCCGGACCGCGTCGTCTGGTGCGACGGCTCGGAGGAGGAGTACCACCGCCTCGCCGAGCAGCTCGTCGCCCAGGGCACCTTCACCAGGCTCGACCGGGCCAAGCGCCCCAACTCCTACTACGCGGCCTCCGACCCGTCCGACGTCGCCCGCGTCGAGGACCGCACCTTCATCTGCTCCGAGCGCGAGCAGGACGCCGGCCCGACCAACCACTGGAAGGCCCCCGCCGAGATGCGGAGCGTCTTCCAGGGCGAGGACGGCCTGTTCCGCGGCGCGATGCGCGGCCGCACCATGTACGTGGTGCCCTTCTCGATGGGCCCGGTCGGCTCCCCGCTGGCCGCGTACGGCGTCGAGATCACCGACTCCGCGTACGTCGCCGTCTCGATGCGCGTGATGACCCGGATGGGACAGGCCGTGCTCGACCAGCTCGGCGAGGACGGCGAGTTCGTCAAGGCCGTGCACACCGTCGGCGCCCCGCTGGCCGAGGGCCAGGACGACGTGCCGTGGCCGTGCAACAGCACCAAGTACATCTCGCACTTCCCGGAGACCCGGGAGATCTGGTCCTACGGCTCCGGCTACGGCGGCAACGCGCTGCTCGGCAAGAAGTGCTACGCGCTGCGGATCGCCTCCACCATGGCCCGCGACGAGGGCTGGCTGGCCGAGCACATGCTGATCCTCAAGCTCACCCCGCCCTCCGGCGAGGTCAAGTACGTCGCCGCCGCGTTCCCGTCCGCCTGCGGCAAGACCAACCTCGCCATGCTCCAGCCGACCGTCCCGGGCTGGAAGGTCGAGACCATCGGCGACGACATCGCCTGGATGCGGTTCGGCGCCGACGGCCGGCTCCACGCGATCAACCCGGAGGCCGGCTTCTTCGGCGTCGCCCCCGGCACCGGCGAGGACACCAACGCCAACGCGATCAAGACCCTCTGGGGCAACACCGTCTTCACCAACGTCGCCCTCACCGACGACGGCGACGTGTGGTGGGAGGGCCTCACCGAGGAGCCGCCCGCGCACCTCACCGACTGGCGCGGCAACGACTGGACGCCCGCGTCCGGCACCCCCGCCGCCCATCCCAACGCGCGGTTCGCCGTCCCCGCCGCGCAGTGCCCGACCATCGCCCCGGAGTGGGAGGACCAGGCCGGCGTGCCGATCTCGGCGATCCTGTTCGGCGGACGCCGGGCCACCGCCGTCCCGCTGGTCACCGAGTCCTTCGACTGGCAGCACGGCGTCTTCCTCGGCGCCAACATCGCCTCCGAGAAGACCGCCGCCGCCGAGGGCACCGTCGGCGAGCTGCGCCGCGACCCGTTCGCCATGCTGCCGTTCTGCGGCTACAACATGGGCGACTACTTCGCGCACTGGCTCAAGGTCGGCGCGGACGCCGACCCGGAGAAGCTGCCGAAGATCTACTACGTCAACTGGTTCCGGAAGAACGCCGACGGCCAGTTCGTCTGGCCCGGCTACGGCGAGAACAGCCGCGTCCTGAAGTGGATCGTCGAGCGCCTGGAGGGCACCGCGGCGGGCGTCGAGACGCCGATCGGCGTGCTGCCCGAGGTGGACGGCTTCGACCTGGACGGGCTGGACCTCTCCGACGCCGACCGCGAGCTGCTGTTCACGGTCGACCGGGAGATCTGGAAGCAGGAGGCCGCGCTGGTCCCGGCCCACCTGGAGCTGTTCGGCGCGCACACGCCGAGCGCGCTGTGGGACGAGTACCGGGCGCTGGTCAAGCGGCTCGGCGACTGACCTCCGGTCGCGGCCCGACGCACCGCGGGGTCCGCCCGGCGAGGAGACCCTCCTCGCCGGGCGGACCCCGCCACCGTCGGCCCGGCTCCGCCCCCGCGCTACGGCTGGGCGTAGCCGGACAGGAAGTCGCCGATCCGGGTGACCGCGTCGGTGATCTCCTCCGGGCGGGGGAGGGTGACCAGCCGGAAGTGGTCGGGCTCGGGCCAGTTGAAGCCGGTGCCCTGGACGATCAGTATCCGCTGGGCGCGCAGCAGGTCCAGGACCATCTGCGCGTCGTCCTTGATCTTGTAGACCTGCGGGTCGAGCCGCGGGAAGGCGTACAGCGCGCCCTTCGGCTTGACGCAGGAGACGCCCGGGATCTCGTTCAGCAGCCGGTACGCGGCGTCCCGGGAGGCGAGCAGCCGGCCGCCGGGCAGGATCAGGTCGCGGATCGACTGCCGACCGCCGAGCGCGGCGGCGACCGCGTGCTGGGCGGGCATGTTGGCGCACAGCCGCATCGAGGCGAGCACGTTGAGGCCCTCGATGTAGGAGCGGGCCCGGTGCCGGTCGCCGGAGAGCACCATCCAGCCGGAGCGGAACCCCGCGACCCGGTAGGACTTGGACATGCCGTTGAAGGTGACGCAGAACAGGTCGGGCGCCAGGGTGGCCAGCGGGGTGTGCTCGACGCCGTCGTAGAGGATCTTGTCGTAGATCTCGTCCGCGTAGATCACCAGCCGGTGTCGCCGGGCGAGTTCGGCGATGCCCTCCAGCAGCTCGCGCGGGTACACCGCGCCGGTGGGGTTGTTGGGGTTGATCACCACGATCGCCCGGGTGCGGTCGGTGATCTTCGCGGCGATGTCGGCCAGGTCCGGGTACCACTCGGCCTGCTCGTCGCAGCGGTAGTGCACGGCGGTGCCGCCGGCCAGCGAGACCGAGGCCGTCCAGAGCGGGTAGTCGGGCGCCGGGACGAGCACCTCGTCGCCGTCGTCGAGCAGGGCGGTCATGGCGAGCTGGATCAGCTCGGAGACGCCGTTGCCCAGGTAGACGTCCTCGACGGTGAGACCGTGCAGGCCGCGCTCCTCGTAGTGCATCACCACGGCCCGCCGGGCCGACAGCAGGCCCTTCGAATCGCCGTACCCGTGGGCCGAGTTGAGGTTGCGGAGGATGTCCTGGAGGATCTCGGGCGGCGCCTCGAAACCGAACGCGGCCGGGTTGCCGGTGTTGAGCTTCAGGATGCGGTGGCCCTGCTCCTCCAGCCGCATCGCCTCGTCGAGGACCGGACCGCGGATGTCGTAGCAGACATTGGCGAGCTTGCTGGACTGGATGACCTGCATACCCGCCTACTTTACGGGCGGCCCGCGCCGATCACCGCGTGGTGTTCGCCACCTGGACACGGACGGGCGAACGCCCCGGGCGGTAGGGTCGCGGCGGACCGTCAGGGGAGGGCCGTCAGGGGAGGGCCGGATGTTCGGGGCAGTGCTCGGGGCCGTGCTGGGACTGCTCGCGGGGCCGCCGCTGCGGGTCGCGGTGGCGCGCTACGCGGTGCCGCCCGGCGAGCCGTGGCGCAGCTGCCGGCCCACCCCGCTCGGCCGCTGCCTCCGGCACGGCGAACGGATCGGCCCGCCGCCGCTGTCCGTCGAGGCCGCCGCCGCGGCGCTCGGCGCGGCCCTGGGCGCCTGGGCGCCCGGGCGCTGGCTGCCGGTGCTGGTGTGGCTGGCCCTGTTCGGCACCGTGCTGGGCTTCGTGGACGCCGCGGTGAAGCGGCTGCCGGACGCGCTGACCCTGCCGCTGTTCCTCGGCACC
The DNA here is from genome assembly GCF_948472415.1 of Kitasatospora fiedleri. Lineage (NCBI taxonomy): Bacteria > Bacillati > Actinomycetota > Actinomycetes > Kitasatosporales > Streptomycetaceae > Kitasatospora > Kitasatospora fiedleri. The sequence goes on from NZ_OX419519.1 coordinate 4,709,598, forward strand.
GCCGCGCTCGTCCCGCTCGCCGACCACCGCCCGGCGGTGTGGCTGCGCTGCGCGCTGGCGGCGGGCGTCCTCGGGCTGCTGTTCCTGCTGCTGGCGCTGCTCGCCCCGATGGGCCTGGGCGACGCCAAGCTGGCCCCGTCACTGGGCGCGGTCCTGGGCCTGGCCGGCTGGCGGACGGTCTACGGGGGCCTGTTCGCCATGTGGGCGGTCGCCGCGCTGTGGGCGGTGGCCCTGCTGGCGCTGCGCCGGGCGGGCCGGCGCAGCGAGCTGGCGTTCGGCCCGGCGATGCTGCTGGGCACGCTGGCGGCGGTGCTGGCGGCGCCCTGATCCGTGGGCGCACCGGCCTGCGAGGGGCGCGGGCCATGGGCGGGGCCCGCCGTACCCCAGCGGTACGGCGGGCCCCTGTGCGTGCACCTACCCCACCCTCGAGGAGCGGCGCACCGGCTCTCTGTCCTGCTTACTGCATGCCGTGCGCGAAGGCGCCGACGTTGGTGGAGAAGTCGTTGCCGTTGGCGGCGTCCCAGTTGGTCGACCAGGTCATCGCGCCGCGGATGGTCGGCCACTTGGCCGGCGGGACGAAGCTGCCGCAGTGGTTGCCGGTGGCCAGGCAGTCCAGCGCGTTGTTCACCACGGTGGAGTTGACGTAGCCGCCGCCCGCCGCCTTGGTGGAGGCGGGGACGCCGATGCCGACCTGGTCCGGACGCAGGCCGCCCTGGATGTGGGTGCAGACCTGGGCGGTGATGAAGTCGATGGTGCCCTGGGTGTACACCTTGCCGTCGCAGCCGTTCATGCCGCCCGAGTTGTAGAACTGGGTGTTGACGACGGTCAGGATGTCCTTGGTGTTCAGCGCGAGCTGGAAGTACGCGCCGGCGGTGGAGTACATGCCGATGGTCTCGGGCGCCATGGTCAGGATGAAGCCGGAGCCGACCTTGGACTGCAGGGTGTGCAGCGCCTGCGCCATGTAGGTCGGGTCGACGCCGTTCTCCAGGTCGACGTCGATGCCGTCGAAGCCGTACTGCTGGATCAGGGCGTACGCCGAGTTGGCGAAGTTGGTCGCCGCGGTGGAGTTGCCCACCGAGATGGCGCCGTTCTGGCCGCCGATGGAGAGGACGACCTTCTTGCCGGCCGCGTGCTTGGCGGCGATGTCGGCCTTGAAGTCGGCGTCGGAGTAGCCGCCGAGCTTGGTGGCCAGCGCCGGGTCCAGGGTGAAGGAGATCGCGCCCTGGGTGGTGGTCGCGTCGGCGAAGGAGACCGCGATGATGTCGTACGCGGACTGCACGTCGCGCAGCCGCTGCACGGTCGCGCCGTTGTCGAAGTTCTGCCAGTAGCCGGTCAGCGCGTGCTTGGGCAGGCCGGTGACCGGCGGCGGGGTGCTCGCCGAGGCCGACGGGCTGGGCGAGGAGCTCTTGGTGGGCGAGGCCGACGCGGACGGCGAGGCGCTCTTGGTCGGCGAGGCCGACGGGGAGGGCGAGGCGCTCTTGGTGGGCGAGGCCGACGGGGTCGGGGAGGCGGTGCCGCCCGGGCCGATCAGCTGGATGTCGTCCGCGTAGTACGTGGGCTGGCCGTACCAGCCGTGGACGTACAGCGTGACGCTGGTGGTGTTGGCGCCGGTGGTGAAGGTGGTGTTCAGCTGGTTCCAGGCGCTCTGCGCCGACCAGGTGGACGGGTCGGTGCCGCCGGTGCCGCGGGCGCCCAGGTAGACGTACTGGCCCTGGACCCAACCGTTCAGCGTGTAGGCGGTGTTGGGGAGCACCGAGACGGTCTGGGTGCACTCCGCGGTGTCGCCGGCGCCGGGGGTGGCGGACAGCGCGCCGGTGCCCGAGTGCACGGGGGTGGAGACCGCGGCGGTGGTGCCGGTGCACGACCAGCCGGCGAGGCCGGAGTCGAAGCCGCCGTTGGTGACCAGGTTGCCGACCGCGGCGCTCGCGCCGCCGGCCGACAGGGCGAGACCGGTGCCGGCCAGGGCCAGCGCGGTCGCGGTGGCGAGCACCGCCGGGATCTTGTTGCGGCGCCGGTGGGACGGCTGCTGCAGGGTACGGGCCATGACAGGCTCCAGTGCGGGGAGTGGGGGTACGGGTGTGGGGAGGCACGCCGGAATGTCGGGGAGAGCCGCCGCGGTGGGGGTCGCGGCGGCTCCGCCTGTGGGGGAGGGTCCGCTGTGGTGCTGACCACACGCTGGACTAGACCAATGGCAAGCGTCAAGACCCGGAATCCGGTTTAGGGGCGGTTTAAGGATTCGGAGACCGTTCCGTAGCCGTCCCCGTGCGCGCACTGTGACAAGACCGGTACCTGCGGTTTTGCCGCGCGCAAACCCGGGCGGAGTAGGCTGCCGCAGGGATTTCGCACCCGGAGCAATCAGCACGGAGGGGCCGTTCACGATGGGTCTGCGCGATGTGGTGGAACGCACGCCGGGGCTGCGCACCCTGCTGGACCGGGCCTACCGGCTGTACGGCCGCCGGGTCGAGGTGCACCTGGCGAACACCCCGCACCACATCGGCGTGATCCTGGACGGCAACCGGCGCTGGGCCAAGGCCACCGGCGGCAGCACCGCCTACGGGCACCGGCGCGGCGCCGACAAGATCAGCGAGTTCCTGGGCTGGTGCGCGGAGACCGACGTCCGGGTGGTCACCCTGTGGATGCTCTCCACCGACAACCTGGCCCGCCCCGCCGAGGAGCTCGTCCCGCTGCTCGGCATCATCGAGGACGCGGTGCGCGGCCTGGTCGAGGCCGGCCGCTGGAAGGTCCACCCGGTCGGCGCGCTCGACCTGCTGCCCGCGCGCACCGCCGAGGTGCTCAAGCGGGCCGCCCAGGAGACCGCGCACATCGACGGGCTGACCGTGAACGTGGCGATCGGCTACGGCGGCCGCCAGGAGATCGCCGACGCCGTCCGCTCGCTGCTCCAGGAGCACGCCGGGCGCGGCACCTCGATCGAGGAGCTGGCCGAGGTCCTCGACGTCGAGCACATCGCCGAGCACCTCTACACCAAGGGCCAGCCCGACCCGGACCTGGTGATCCGCACCTCCGGCGAGCAGCGGCTGTCCGGCTTCCTGCTCTGGCAGTCCGCGCACAGCGAGTTCTACTTCTGCGAGGCGTACTGGCCGGCCTTCCGGAAGGTCGACTTCCTCCGGGCGCTGCGCGACTACCAGCTGCGCAACCGGCGGATGGGGCGCTGACCCCGGGTCAGGCTCCACTACCCGTGGGACGGGTGGGAAAACGTTCACCCGGTGTGATCCCGCCATTCGCGCGGGCGCGAATGCGGGGCCGCTCGCCTGGGAATACACCCTTCAGACCGTCCTCCCGGCCAGCGGGGCCGCGGGGGCCGGTGGGCCGCGGGTGACGTCGGGTCACCCGCTCTGGAGGGCTAGTGGTCAGTTCCAAGAGCCGCCGGACACCTGACCGGCGCACGTACGTCCTCGACACCAGCGTGCTCCTGGCGGACCCGATGGCGATGACGCGCTTCGAGGAGCACGAGGTGGTCCTCCCGGTCGTCGTCGTCACCGAGCTGGAGGCCAAACGGCACCACCCGGAGCTGGGCTACTTCGCCCGCCAGGCACTGCGGATGCTGGACGACTACCGGGTGCGGCACGGCCGGCTGGACGAGCCGATCCCGGTCGGCGAGCTCGGCGGCACCATCCGGGTCGAACTGAACCACTCCGACACCTCGATCCTCCCGGCCGGCTACCGGGTCGGCGGCGGCGAGGCGGACACCCGCATCCTCGCGGTCGCCCGCAACCTGCAGGCCGAGGGCTACGACGTCACCGTCGTCTCCAAGGACCTGCCGCTGCGGATCAAGGCCAGCTCGGTCGGCCTGCTGGCCGAGGAGTACCGGGCCGAGCTGGCGATCACCTCCGGCTGGACGGGCATGACCGAGCTGCACGTCCCCGCCGACCAGGTGGACCGACTGTTCGCCGGCCAGGAGCACGCCCTGGAGGTGGAGGGCGCCGAGCAGCTCCCGGTCCACACCGGCCTGGTGCTGCACTCCGAGCGCGGCCGGGCGCTGGGCCGGGTGGCCCCCGACGGCCGGGTGCAGCTGGTGCGCGGCGACCGCGAGGCGTTCGGCCTGCGCGGCCGCAGCGCCGAGCAGCGGATCGCCCTCGACCTGCTGCTCGACCCGGAGATCGGCATCATCTCGATGGGCGGCCGGGCCGGCACCGGCAAGTCCGCGCTCGCCCTGTGCGCCGGGCTCGAAGCCGTCCTGGAGCGCCGCCAGCACCGCAAGGTGATGGTCTTCCGCCCGCTGTACGCGGTCGGCGGCCAGGAGCTCGGCTACCTGCCCGGCAGCGAGGCCGAGAAGATGGGCCCCTGGGCGCAGGCGGTCTTCGACACCCTCTCCGCCGTCACCACGCCCGACGTGATCGAGGAGGTCATCTCCCGCGGCATGCTGGAGGTGCTGCCGCTCACCCACATCCGCGGGCGCTCGCTGCACGACGCCTTCGTGATCGTGGACGAGGCGCAGTCGCTGGAGCGGAACGTGCTGCTCACGGTGCTCTCCCGGATCGGCCAGAACTCCCGGGTGGTGCTCACCCACGACGTCGCCCAGCGGGACAACCTGCGGGTCGGCCGGTACGACGGGGTGGTCGCCGTGGTGGAGAAGCTGAAGGGGCACCCGCTGTTCGCCCACATCACGCTCACGCGGTCCGAGCGCTCGCCGATCGCCGCCCTGGTGACCGAGATGCTGGAGGACATCCAGCCCTAGGCCATACCGGGACACAACGGGACGAAGGGGCCTGGCGCATAGCGTCAGGCCCCTTCGCTGTCAGTCGAACTGACGTCCCCTCGGCGTCCGTTCCGCCAAAGCCGCAGGTCGAAAAGTTTGTGAGATCCGCCACGGCCAAGGGAATTGCGTAGACACGCTCGCGTGCGGCATGGTGTGGGTTCTGTCAGGCCCCGCGTACGGCAACCGCACGCCCGGCGACCCTGGTCGGCGGGTGGACAACTGAACAACCGCAAGGCCGTACGCCGCTCGATCCAACCGCCGCTCCGGGCCCGCCCGGGGGACGGCCGAGCCCGTGCCTCCCGTGACCAGCGTTCGACGGAGGCCAGTGCCAGGGGGCAGATAACGCGCCCCTACGGTCACAGGACGGGCGACGCCGGAAGGAAACCATGTGACTCGGATCTCGGTCCGGGGAGTCGCTGTCGCCTCCGCCACCGCGGTGACCGCCGTCGGTGCCGTCGTGGGTGCGGCCTCTGGCAGCGAGGGCAAGGCCGTCCAGACGGTCGACGTCGCGAGCGCCACCCTGCTCGCCGACGCGCCCACCGGTGCGCAGGCCCAGAACGTCAGCGACGGGATCGGCCGGCAGGCCGACGCCCAGCAGGTGTCCGCCGACACCGCCGCCCGCAAGGCCGCCGCCGAGGCCGCCCGGCAGAAGGCCGCGGCCGACGCCCAGGCCAAGGCCGACGCGGACAAGGCCGCCAAGGAGGCCGAGGCCAAGCGGGCCAAGGAAGAGGCCAACCGGGCCGCCGCCCGCAGCGTGCTCGCCACCGTCAGCCCCGGCTCGGTCCAGGACATGGCGCTGCAGATCGTCGGCGACCCCACCCAGTTCCAGTGCTTCAGCCAGATCGTGAAGCGCGAGAGCGGCTGGAACTACACCGCGACCAACGCCTCCTCCGGTGCCTACGGCCTGGTCCAGGCGCTGCCGGGCTCCAAGATGGCCTCGGCCGGCGCGGACTGGCGGACCAACCCCGAGACCCAGATCAAGTGGGGCCTCAACTACATGAACAGCCGCTACGGCAGCCCCTGCGGCGCCTGGTCGTTCTGGCAGGCCCACAACTGGTACTGAGCCACCCCCGATTCGGACCCGCACGCGACACCAGGGCCCCGGCTCCCGCGAGGGAGCCGGGGCCCCGCGCGTGCTGCCACCGGACGACCGGCACGCAACGGCCGCCGACGGCGCGGGCCGCCCCGCCCGGGCGACGCTGACCAGTGCGCCGCGGGCGGCGACGGCTCGGTGCGGACGCGGGGGAGCGGAGCGGGTCCTGGTTTCCTCCGCTCCCGGCCGGTCCGCCGGCAGAAGGTCCGTCTGCTCACCCCCTTCCCCCTCCGCGCCGGGTGAAACATCCGCAAAGCCGATGATTTGCCCGTTTTTAGCGGTAGTTGACCGGGCCACCCCCGAGACCCGGCCCGCCCGCGCCGGGTAGCGTTCCTCACCGACGGCCGTGCGACCCGCGGCCGACAGGAACCGACGCGGGGGAGACCGGGCAGTGACGGAAGAAGAGCCGGGCGGCGGCCGCTGGCGCGGCATCGCCAAGATCGGAGCGGTCGCGGCCGGGCTGTTCGCCGCCGCCGAACGCCGCCGCCGCGCGGCCATCTCCGCCGAGGCGCACGTCCTCGCCACCGAACAGGCCGTCGAACTGGCCGCCGAACGCGCCGCCCTGCGCAGCGCCGAGCGGACGGCCCGCCAGCTCGCCGCGGCCCACGGCGCACCGGCCGACCCCGGCGCGCCCGTCCCACCGGAAGGAGCGGCCGTGCGGACCGACGACACCGTCCCCGCCCCGCGCCCCGCGCAGCCCGCCGACTCCCCGGTCGCCGAACTCCCGGCCGCCGAACTCCCGGCCGGCGCCGCCCCGCTCGGGCGGCCCGCCAACCCGGTGGACGCGGTGCCCTGGTCGCTGCGGGTCGCCGCCGAGTCCACCTGGCGGCTGCTGCTGCTCGGCGTCGCCCTCTACGTGGTGCTCCGGGTGGTCGACACCCTCAAGCTGGTCGCCTTCGCCGCGATCGCCGCCCTGCTCATCTCCGCGCTGCTCGAACCCACCGTCTCCTGGCTGCGCCGGCGCGGGGTGCCCCGCTCGGTGGCCGCCGCGATCACCTTCCTGGCCGGCCTGGCCAGCATCGGCCTGGTCGGCTGGTTCGTGTTCTGGCAGGTCTCCAGCAACCTCGACCCCGTCACCGTCCAGGTCCAGAACGGCGTCCGGCAGCTGCGCGACTGGCTGCTGACCGGCCCGTTCCACCTCACCCCCGACCAGCTCGACAACGTCACCAACCAGATCACCACCGCCATCGGCAAGAACTCCGAGCAGCTCACCTCGGCCGGCTTCACCGGCGTCACCATCGCCGTCGAACTGCTCACCGGCGTGGTGCTCACCGCCTTCACCACCTTCTTCCTGCTCTACGACGGCGCCCGGATCTGGAGCTGGGTGCTGCGCGGACTGCCCCGGCACTCCCGCTACGCGCTGGCCGGCGCCGGGCCCAAGGCGTGGGCCACCCTGACCGCGTACGTCCGCGGCACCGTCACCGTGGCCTTCATCGACGCGCTCTGCATCGGCATCGGGCTCTTCATGCTCGGCGTGCCGATGGCCATCCCGCTCGCGGTGATCATCTTCCTGGGCGCGTTCGTGCCGCTGGTCGGCGCGCTGGTCACCGGCACCATCGCGGTGCTGATCGCGGTGGTCACGGTCGGGCCGGCCAAGGCGCTGATCGCGCTGGCCATCCTGATCGGCGTCCAGCAGTTGGAGGGCCACATCCTCCAGCCGCTCATCCTCGGCCGCGCGGTCCGGGTCCACCCGCTGGCCGTGGTGCTCGGCGTCGCCACCGGCTCCATCCTCGGCGGCATCCCCGGCGCGATCGTCGCCGTCCCGCTGATCGCCGTGACCAACACCGTCACCGGGCACCTGCGCCGGCGCAACGCGGCCGGGCAGGAGGTCTTCCAGGCCATCGAGGCCGCCAAGAAGCAGTGAGGCCCGCCGGGCTCGGGCGGGCGCCGCACGCGGAAAGGTCCGCCCGGCGCACGCGGAAAGGTCCGCCCGGGGAGAGAACCCTCTCCCCGGGCGGACCTTCCGGTGTGCGGCGGACCTACTGCGGCAGCTGCGCCTCGGCGTCCAGCACCGCGGCGACGGCCTGGACGGTGGCGGCGATCTTGATCGCGGCCTGGATCACCTCGCGGTCGACCCCGGCCTTGCGCAGCACGCCCTCGTGCGAGTCGAGGCACTGGCCGCAGCCGTTGATCGCCGAGACGGCGAAGGACCACAGCTCGAAGTCGACCTTGTCGACGCCCGGGTTGCCGATGATGTTCATCCGCAGACCGGCCCGCATCGTCCCGTACTCCTTGTCGGAGAGCAGGTGCAGCGTCCGGTAGTAGACGTTGTTCATCGCCATGATCGCGGCCGCGCCCTTGGCGGCCTCGTACGCCTCGGGCTTCAGGTTGGCCCGGGCCTCCGGCTCCAGCTCGCGCAGCACGCTCGCCGAGCGGGTGGCCATCGCGCAGGCCAGCACGGTGCCCCAGAGCTGCTGCCCGGGCAGGTCGGAGTTGCCGATCACCGAGCCGAGGTTGAGCTTGAGGTCCTTGGCGTAGTCCGGCAGGGCGGCCTTCAGTTCGTCGAGCGCCATCGGGTCAGCCGGCCAGCAGGGACTGGGCGTCGAGGGTGTCCTCGCCCTTGGTCCAGTTGCACGGGCACAGCTCGTCGGTCTGCAGGGCGTCGAGGACCCGCAGCACCTCCTTGGGGTTGCGGCCGACGGAGCCCGCGGTCACCATCACGAACTGGATCTCGTTGTTCGGGTCGACGATGAACACCGCGCGCTGGGCGGTGCCGTCCGCGCCCTCGACGCCGCAGGCGCGCATCAGGTCGTGCTTGACGTCGGCCAGCATCGGGAAGGGCAGGTCGCGCAGGTCCTTGTGGTCCTTGCGCCAGGCGTGGTGCACGTACTCGGAGTCGCCGGAGACGCCGAGGATCTGGGCGTCGCGGTCGGCGAACTCCTCGTTCAGCTTGCCGAACGCGGCGATCTCGGTCGGGCAGACGAAGGTGAAGTCCATCGGCCAGAAGAAGACGACCCGCCACTTGCCCTCGTAGGACTTGTGGTTGATCTCGGCGAAGGCGCTCGCAGCGTCGAGGTCCACGCAGGCGTTGAGTTCGTACTCGGGGAACTTGTCGCCGATCGTCAGCACGTCGCTTCTCCAAAACTTGGGACGAGGGATGTCCGGATTGCGGACGGTACCCAGCCTCGCACAGAGAAACTGATCAGTGAAATCGGTTCTGACGCGCGCCGCGATAGGCAAGTCCGATCAGTGCGGCAGACTGGAGGGGAGTACCGGACCGGCAGGAAGCACCCCGTGAAGCCCCACCCCCCGCACACCCCCCGCACCCCCACCGTCTCCCAGCTGCGCGCCTTCGCCGCGGTCGCCGAGCACCGGCACTTCCGGGAGGCCGCGTCCGCGATCGGCACCAGCCAGTCGGCGCTGTCCGGGGCGGTCGCCGCCCTGGAGGAGTCGCTCGGCGCGCAGCTCGTCGAACGGACCACCCGCCGGGTCGTGATCACCCCGCTCGGGGAGCGGATCGCCGAGCACTCCCGGCGGGTGCTCGGCGCGCTGCACGCGCTCACCGAGGAGGCCGAGGCCGCCCGCCGCCCGTTCACCGGGCCGCTGCACCTCGGGGTGATCCCCACCGTCGCGCCCTACCTGCTGCCCGCCGTGCTGCGGCTGGTCCGCGACGCCTACCCCGACCTCGAACTGCACGTCCACGAGGAGCGCACCCCCTCGCTGCTGGGCGGCCTGGCCGACGGGCGGCTCGACCTGCTGCTGCTCGCGCTGCCCGCCGGCGGGAGCCTGCCGGTGGCCGAGATCCCGCTGTTCGACGAGGACTTCGTGCTGATCGTGCCGCCCGAGCACGAACTCGCCGGGCGGATCGACGTCCCCCGCGACGCCCTGCTCGACCTGGACGTGCTGCTGCTGGAGGAGGGGCACTGCCTGCGCGACCAGGCGCTCGACATCTGCCGCGAGGTCGGCGCCGAACCGGCCGGCGGCAGCACCCGGGCCGCCGGGCTCTCCACCCTGGTCCAACTGGTCGCCGGCGGACTCGGCGTCACCCTGCTGCCCGCCACCGCCCTCGACGTCGAGACCGGACGCACCGACCGCCTCGCCGCCGTCCGCTTCGCCCACCCCGCGCCCGGCCGCCGGATCGGCCTCGCCCACCGGCCCGGCTCCGCCCGCACCACCGAGTACGGCCGCTTCGCGGCGGCCCTGCGCGAAGCACTCCGCGGCCTCCCGCTCCGGCTGGCCGCCCCGCCCGGCAACCCCGCCCGAACGGGTGAGGGCGAGGCGCGGTACGGCGGTTGACGCCCCGGCGGGTGGGCGGGCCGGGGCGTGGGCATACATCGCCCCGAGGGGGTGGTCCGGTGTACGTGTCGCGGATCAGGGTGTCCGGGGTGAAGTGCTTCACCGGTGCGCGCGAGGTCGACCTCGCGGTCCCGCCGGAACCGGGGTGGACGGTGTTCGCCGGGCCGAACGGCAGCGGCAAGAGCACGCTGCTGCTGGTGCTCGCGATGGCGCTCGGCGCGCTGCCCTCCGGCCCCGCCGCGCGCTGGGGCGCCGGGGGCTGGGCCCAGGCGGACCCGGCCCCGCGCTGGCGGGTCGGCGATCCGCCGGGCACCCCGCGCGCCCGCTACCCGCTGCGCGCCGAGGGCCGCCGCGTCCCGCTGGACGCCGACCTGGCGGGCCGGGTGCTGCCCGACGGCTGGCGGGTCAGCGACCCGGAGCGGCAGTACGTCGCCCGCGGCGGCCTGGAGCTCCCGCTGGACGAACTCGGCAGCGGAACAGCCGAGTTGGCCCGCCTGGTCAGCCAGCTCGCGACCGCCCCCGACCGGGGCCCGGTCCTGCTGGACGACATCGACCGGCACCTGCACCCCGCCTGGCAGCAGCGGATCGGCCCCTGGCTCACCGAGCACTTCCCGCACACCCAGTTCCTGGTCGCCACCCACAGCCCGTACGTCTGCCAGGCCGCCGACCCCGGCGCCCTGATCCGGCTGCCCGGCCCCGACGAGGACCGCGCCCCCTACCGGCTGGACGAGGAACTGCGCCAACGGGTGCTCTACGGCAGCGGCGAGGACACCGCGCTCTCCGAACTGTTCGCGCTGCCCAGCGCCTACTCGCCCGCCGCCGAGGCCGAACGCCGGCTGCTGGTGCGCCTGGAGCGCAAGATGTACGCCGGACAGGCCACCGCCGCGGAACTCGCCGAGTACCGCGAACTGGGCGCCCGGCTGAACAGCTCGCTGACCGCCCGGGTCGACGAGGTCACCGCCCGGCTGCTCGGCCGGGACGGGTGATCCCGCTCCAGCGGCCGCCGCTGCAACCCCGGCTGGCCGCCGAACTCGAACGCGCCACCGCCCAGGTGCGCGCCGCCGGCCCCGACACCGCCTCCGGACGCGCCGCCTGGCGCCGCGCCGTCCGGCCCAAGGCCCAACTGCGGCTGCTGCTGCGGCAGATGGCCCCCGGCCTGGAACGCTGCATGTACTGCGGCGACAACCTGGGCACCGACATCGACCACTTCGAACCGATCGCCCACGCCCCGCTGCGCACCTTCGACTGGCAGAACCACCTGCTGGCCTGCGCGCACTGCAACAGCAACCGCAAGCGCGACCGCTTCCCGCGCGACCCCGCCACCGGCGACGGCCTGCTGATCGACCCCTGCCGCGAGGACCCGGCCGACCACCTGCGGCTCTACCTCGACTCCGGCGCCTACGACCCGCTGACCGCCCGCGGCGAGGCCACCATCGAGGTGTTCGGCCTCAACGAGCGGCCCGAACTCGTCCGCGGCCGGCGGATGATGTTCGCCGTGGTCAAGGCACTGCTGCTGACCTGGCGGGCCGCCCCGCCCGCCGAAGCCGCCGAGTACGCCGCCGCCCTGCGCGAGATCCACCACGCCGACGTGCTGCGCACCGTCCTCGGCCTGCGCCGCAGCCCCCCGCTGGCCCTCGCCGTGCTCGGCCCGGACGTGCTCGACGCGCTCGAACGGCTGGTGCGGGAGGCCGGGGAGGAACGGGGGGCCGGGGAGGAGCGGGCAGCCGACGCCTAGGGTCGGTCCAGCCGCTGCTCGAACCAGACCACCTTGCCCGCCCCCAGCCGGGTCGCCCCCCAGCGGTCCGCGCACCGGGCGACTATCTGCAGGCCCCGGCCGCGCTCCTCCTCCGGACCGGCCCGGCGGGTGCGGGGCAGCGCCGGGGAGTCGTCGCCCACCTCGCAGCGCAGCACCGAGGTGCGCACCAGGCGCAGCGTCACCGGCCGGGTGGCGTGCTGGATCGCGTTGGTGACCAGCTCGCTGACCATCAGCTCGCAGCTCTCCGCGAGGTGGTCCAGCCCCCACTGGCGCAGCGCGTGCCCGGCCAGCCGGCGGGCCCGGCCCGGCGTCTCGTGCCGGGGCTGTAGGTGCCAGTGCGCCACGTCCTCGGCCGGGATGCCGTCGAACGCGGCCGCCAGCAGCGCGATGTCGTCGGCCCGGTCGCCCGGCGGCAGGATGCGCAGCGCCTCCTGGCACAGCTGCTCCGGGGTGAACCGGTGCCCGCCCGCCAGCCGGGCCCGCAGCAGCTCCAGGCCGGTGCCCAGCGGGCGGCGCCGGGTCTCCACCAGGCCGTCGGTGAACAGCAGCAGCGCCGAACCGGGCGGCGCGGGCAGCTCCACCGAGGCGAAGTCCACCCCGCCGACGCCGATCGGCGCGCCCGAGGGCAGCTCCAGCAGCTCGCTGGTGCCGTCCGGACCGATCAGCACCGGCGGCACGTGCCCGGCGTTGGCGATCCGCACCCGGCCCGCGATCGGGTCGTACACCGCGTACACGCAGGTCGCCAGGTGCTGCTCGCGGCCCAGCCGCTGGGCCTGCTCGTCGAGGTGGTACAGCACCTCGTGCGGCGGCAGGTCGAGGCCCGCCAGGGTCTGCGCGGAAGTGCGCAGCTGGCCCATCACGGCGGCCGAGGTCAGCGAGTGGCCCATCACGTCGCCGGTGATCAGGGCGACCCGGTTGCCGGGCAGCGGGATCGAGTCGTACCAGTCGCCGCCGACCTGCGCGCCGCGCTCGCCCGGCAGGTAGCGGTGCGCCAGCCGGACGCCGTGCGGCTGCGGCAGGTGGGCGGGCAGCATCGAGCGCTGGAGCTCGTCGGCGATCTCCCACTCGCGGGTGTAGCGCAGCGCGGTGTCCACCGCGAGGCCGCCGTGGGTGGCCAGGTGGGCGGCGGTCGCCGCGTCGGCCGGGTCGAAGCCCGCCGGGGAGCCGTCCGGCCGCGGGCGGCGGACCAGCAGCAGCATGCCCAGCGCGGCCTGCCGCCCGTGCAGCGGCAGCGCCAGCAGCGCCGTCCCGGCCGGCAGCCGGCCCAGCGCCCGGGCGCCCAGCAGTTCGGCGGCCGGACCGCCCCAGCGGCGGTCGTCCAGCACGGTCGGCCCGCTCGCGGCGCGGCGGGCCAGCACCCGTTCCAGTTCGCCGCCGGGCAGCACCGGGCGCACCCCCGCGCTGCGGCCCAGCCTGGTCCCGCGGGTGTGCCGCACCCGCAGCGCCCGGGGCGGGCCCGGGTCGCGCTCGACGTCCGGCAGCGGGTCGCGGACCAGCACCACCAGGGCGTCCGCGACCGCCGGGACGAGCACCCGGCCCAGGTTGCGCAGCGTCGCCGTCAGGTCGAGCGAGCTGTTGATCAGCCGGGCCGCCCGGTCCAGCGCCGCCAGCCGCTCCGCCAGCCGCCCGGGCACGCCGGAGGCCGCCTCGCCGGACCGGCCCGCGCCGGGCGGCGGGTGCCGCTGGACGGGAACGGCGGGCTGCTGCCCCGCCAGGGACTCCAGGTGGTCGCGCACGGGCTGCCCGATCTGTGCAGATGTGGTCTCGGGGACGGAAGCCGACGCCTCGTCAGCCGGTGCGCCGACAGCGCAGGTACAGCTGGGTCTCCGGCGGCTGCGCGGACCCGGCGGGCGCGTACGACCGGCTGTCCACCGCCCGCACCGCGAAGCCGCTGCGCTCCAGCAGCCCGGCCAGCTCCTCGCGCAGGTAGCCGCTGACCCGGATCTCCTGCTCCAGGAACGGCAGCGGCGCGTCGTCCAGGTCCGCCTCGACCATGCCCAGCGCCAGCAGGCCGCCGGGGCGCAGCAGGGCGCGGAGCCGGCCGAGCGTCTCGGCGATCTCGGCCCGGGGCAGCATCAGCAGCGAGAAGAACGCGGTCGCGGCGTCCAGCGAGCCGTTCCCGTCCGGGCCCAGCTCCTTGACGCCCCAGCGGGACGCGGCGCCGTCCAGGCCCAGGTCCAGGACGTCCATCCGGTGGAACTCCGCCGCCGGGACGGCCGCCCGGGCCCGCGCCAGCATGCCCTCGGACAGGTCGACGCCCGTCACCCGCAGCCCGCCGTCGGCCAGTTGGCGGGCGGTCGGCTCGCCGGCCCCGCAGCCCACGTCCAGCACCCGGGCCCCGGGCGGGAGTTCGGCCAGCAGCCAGTCGCCGCACGCGAGCTGCCCGGCCCTGGCCGGAAACACCTCCTGGTAGCGGGCCCCGACCGCGTCGAACACGGCGGCCCGGCGGGCCCGTTCCTCCCGGCGCGCACCCGCCGCGGACGCCGGGCCGGCGTCGTCGGCGGCAGCGGTCTGTTCGTCCGTCACGATGATCTGGGCACCTCTCCCGCGCGCGTCCTGCCCTGCCCGTCGTGGCCCGCACTCCACTCCCGACCCTGGCCTTCGAGAATAAACGCGATCACCGGACCGTGGAGTCCGTTTCCGGCCAACTCGTGCGCCGTTGGGCGCTTATCGCCCGCCAGGGGAAGCACACCGGGGCCCGCGACGGAGCGCGCCACCGCGCCGCGCGCCGCATGGCGCACCGGCGGCAGGGCGGTGACCTGCGCCGACGCCGGATCGACGGCCCGGCCGCAGGCGTTTATCGAACGTCAATCGCGACCTGTCAGAGTCTTCTCAGCGCCGGGGAAGCGTCAAAGCGTTCCCGCAGCCGGGGGCTGCGGGGACGCTGACGCTCCGGGGGGACGGGCTTCCGCCAGGGGGGAACACCAGGGGGGAACGGGAGCCCAGGCCCTGTCCGGCCGATCTTGCCGGGCGCGCGACGCCGGATCATCCCGGCTGGAAGCACCGGCGAAACACCCGAGTACACCCAGTACGAGGGCGTTCCGCCGGCACTCCCAGCCGGGCGCCCGACGCCGCGCGCTGATCCGACAAGATCGACCGGACCGGGCCTAGGGCGCGGTGGGGGGAACAGGGGGAGGGGGAGGCTCGGTGTGCCGAGACGTGATGAGGTCCTGCACGGGCTGGGCCTCGGGCACACCGAGCCGCGTGAACACCGTGAGCGCCTCCTGGAGGCACGCCAGCCCACGTGAGGGCTGCCCCAGCTCCAGGAGCGCCTCGCCCAGCGCCGCGTTCGCCATGCCCTGGCAGTACGCGGCCTCGATCTCCTGGGCGATCGACAGCGACTCCTCGGCCGCCTCCGCCGCCGCCGGGAACCGGCCGTCCGCCAGCAGGCAGGCCGCCAGCCGGGCCAGCGAGTAGCCCTCCCAGATCGGGTGCTGCTGCTGCCGGTACAGCTGGTGCGCCTCCCGCAGGTGCACCGCCGCCTCACCCGGCGAACCGGTCGAGCGCAGCACCACGCCCAACTGGTAGAGCGTGTCCGCCAGGCACGGCACGTTCCCGGACGCCCGGGCCGCCGCCACCGCGGCGCGCGCGGCGTCCACCGCCTCGGCGTGCCGGTCCAGGCCGACGTGGGCGCGGGCCATGTTGGCGAGCAGCCGGGCCTCGCCGATCGGGGAGTCCAACTGGTGGACCACCTCCAGCGCCTGCTGGTAGAGGGACAGGGCCTCGGCGGGCCGACCGGCCAGGATCAGCGTGATGGCCAGGCCGTTGGCGGTGGACAGCCGGAGCGTGGTGGCCCGGTCGGAGGGTTGCAGCGCCAGGCTGCGGGCCAGTGACTCCTCCGACTCGGAGAGTTCGGAGGCGGTCCGGTGGATCTGGCCGAGCGCGTGGTGCACGCAGGCCAGGGTCTCCGGGTCCCGCAGCACCACCGGACTCGCCGCGGCCGCCCGGAGCATGGCGAGGACCCGCGGGGCGAGCGTGGGGTCCTCGCTCACGAACGTCAGGGTCTGCAGGATGTCCACGGCGGGTTGCAGCAGACCGAGGGGGGCATCGGCGGCGGCCTCGACGGCACCCAGCAGCACGCCGATCTCGGACCGGAGCCAGTCGCGGGCCGCGTTGCCGTCGGCGAACGACTGACCGGTCGAGTCGGCTCGGTGCAGCGGCTCGATGGCCAGGTCGTCCGGTTCGATCACCTGCTGGACGTTGCGCACGGTGGCGTGCAGCAGGTCCAGCAGCCGCAGCAGCGCCTCCTGCTGCTGGTCGACGTCCCCCAGCTTCGCGTTCTGCCGCTGCGCGTACAGGCGCAGCAGGTCGTGGTACCGGTACCGGCCGGGGGTGAAGCACTCCAGCATGTTGGCCTCGACCAGGGACTCCGCCAGGTCCTCGGCCTCCTGCTCGGAGGTGCCGAGCAGTGCGGTGACGGCGGGCAGCGGCAGGTCGGGGGAGTCGACCAGGGCGAGCAGCCGGAACGCCCGGGCCTCCTCGGTACGGAGCTGGGCGTAACCGAGCCCCAGGGTGGTCTCCACGGCGAGGTTGCCGAGCTGGAGCTCCTGGAGCCGGTTGCGCTGGTCCGCTAACCGCCGGGCCAGGTCGGAGACGCTCCAGCGCGGACGGCTGGCCAGCCGGGCGGCGGCGATCCGGACCGCCAGCGGCAGGAAGCCGCAGGAGGTCACCACCTGGAGCGCAGCCTCGGGTTCGGCGCCGACCCGCTCGGCCCCGACGATCGCCGAGAACAGCGCCAGCGCCTCGTCCGGGGTCAGCTCCTCGATGTCCACCAGGTGCGCGCCGGGCAGTTCGGCCAGCCGGGAGCGGCTGGTCACCATCACCGCGTTGCCGGAGACGCCGGGGATCAGCGGCCGCAGCTGCCCGGCGTCGCGGGCGTTGTCGAGCAGGATCAGCATCCGCTTGTCGGCCAGCAGCGAGCGGTACAGCGCGGCGCGCTGGTCCAGCGAGTCGGGGGCGTCGGACGCGCCGAGCGCGTGCAGGAAGTCGCCGAGCACCACGGCCGGGTCGGCCGGGGAGGCGCCCGCGCCGCGCAGGTCCACGTACAGCTGCCCGTCCGGGAAGTCCGGCCGCAGCGAGTGCGCCACGTGCACCGCGAGGGTGGTCTTGCCGACGCCGCCGATGCCGGCCAGAGAGGTCACCACGACGGCTTGGCCGGAACCCGCCCTCAGCACGTCCCGCAGCTCGCCGACCAGCTTGTTGCGGCCGCTGAAGTCCGAGACGTCGGCCGGGAGTTGGGCGGGCGGAACGAAGGCGGGCGGTTCCTCGGCGGCCTTCGGCGGGGCGGCCGAGGTGGCCAGCAGCTCCGGGTCGCCGGCCAGGATCCGGGCGTGCACCGCGGAGAGTCCGCCGCCCGGTTCCACGCCCAGCTCGTCGATCAGCAGCTTCCGGGTGTCCGCGTACACACCCAGCGACTCGGCCTGCCGGCCGCTGCGGTACAGCGCCAGCATCAGCAGTTCGCGCAGCCGCTCGCGCAGCGGGTACGCGGCGGACAGTGCGTTCAACTCGGCCACCACGTCGGCGTGCAGGCCGATCTCCAGGGCCAGTGCGCAGCGCTCCTCGGCCACCGCGAGCTGCCGTTCCGCCAGCCGGTTGCGCTGGGTCTCGGCGTACGGGCCCGGCACGCCGGGCAGCGGGCGGCCGCGCCACAGGTCGAGCGCGGCGACCAGGGTGTCGTGGGCGGAGCGCAGGCCGCCGTCGCCCCGGGCGGCCCCGGCGTCCGCGACCCGGTGCTCGAAGTCGGTCAGGTCCAGGGCGTCGGCCGGAATCCGCAGCGCGTAGCCGTCGGTCATCGAGACCAGGACCTCGGCGGGCTTGCGGGCGGCCCGGTTCGGCTCCAGCACCGAGCGCAGCCGGGAGACGTAGGTGCGCAGCGCGGCCACCGCCTGCGGCGGGGTGCGCTCCCCCCAGATGCCGTCGACCAGGTCGTCGGTGGTCACCGGACGGCCCTCGCTGAGCAACAGGGCCACCAGCACGGCCTGTTGCTGCGGCGATCCGAGCGCCAGCGGCGCGTCACCGCGCCACGCCTGGACAGGGCCGAGCACTTGGAAACGCAACGCCTCGGCGGAGCGCGTGTCCTGATGCTCCATGTCCTCCCCTGTGGCCGATGAACCGTCTGTTCCCCACGCCGCCGCCGGTCGTGCGGGGGCGACAGCTTATGAGGAAGCGCGCAAACATCCACCAAGTGGATGCGCGGTGCAACGTTTATAAGACATTTAGCGGTTCCTACGATACTGTCCGCGCGCCCGGGCACAGTCGTCCGGGTGATCGAACCCTCTCAGCTGAAAGGCGGCCCGCCCCATGGCCGACGAGACCACCACCACCGTTCCCGAGGCCGAGCAGACCCCGGCCCCGGTCGAGCACACCGCCGACGCCGCCGACCCGAACGCGATCGAGCACGCCCTGGAGGTGCTGGCCGAAGGGCAGCCCGTCGCGCCGGCCGTGGAGCAGATCAAGACCGAGGACGGCGAGACCTTCGAGCCGCTCGGCGTCATCGGCAACTGCCCGTGACCCGTGCCCGCGTGAACGGGACGAGCCCCGGCCCTCACCGGCCGGGGCTCGTCCCGTTTCAGCGCGCGGCCGGCGTCACTGCGCCGAACGCACCCGCAGGTTGGTGATCAGCGGGCCGTCGGTGACCTCGGCGAAGAAGTCGTTCCCCTTGTCGTCCACCACGATGAACGCCGGGAAGTCCTCCACCTCGATCCGCCAGACCGCCTCCATGCCCAGCTCCGGGTACTCCAGCACCTCGACCTTCTTGATGCAGTCCTGCGCGAGCCGGGCCGCCGGGCCGCCGATCGAGCCCAGGTAGAAGCCGCCGTGCTCGGCGCACGCCTTGGTGACCTGCTTGGAGCGGTTGCCCTTGGCCAGCATCACCATCGAGCCGCCCGCCGCCTGGAACTGGTCGACGTAGGAGTCCATCCGCCCGGCCGTGGTCGGGCCGAACGAGCCGGACGCGTAGCCCTCCGGGGTCTTGGCCGGGCCCGCGTAGTAGACCGGGTGGTCCTTCAGGTACTGCGGCATGCCCTGACCGGCGTCCAGCCGCTCCTTGATCTTGGCGTGCGCGATGTCGCGGGCCACCACCAGCGTGCCGGTGAGCGAGAGCCGGGTCTTCACCGGGTACTTGGACAGCTCGGCGCGGACCTCGGCCATCGGCCGGTTCAGGTCGATCCGCACCACGTCGTCGTTCAGGTGCTCGTCGGTGGTCTCCGGCAGGTACTTCGCCGGGTCGGTCTCCAGCTGCTCCAGGAACACGCCCTCGGCGGTGATCTTGCCGAGCGCCTGGCGGTCCGCCGAGCAGGACACCGCCATCGCGACCGGCAGCGAGGCGCCGTGCCGCGGCAGCCGGATCACCCGCACGTCGTGGCAGAAGTACTTGCCGCCGAACTGCGCGCCGATGCCGATCTTCTGGGTCAGCTCGAAGACCTTCTGCTCCAGCTCCAGGTCGCGGAAGCCGTGCCCGGTCCGCGCGTCGCCGCCGGTGGGCAGGTTGTCCAGGTAGTGCGCGGAGGCGTACTTCGCGGTCTTCAGGGCGAACTCGGCGCTGGTGCCGCCGACCACGATCGCCAGGTGGTACGGCGGGCAGGCCGCGGTGCCCAGCGAACGGATCTTCTGCTCCAGGAAGTTCAGCATCGACGCCTCGTTGAGGATCGCCTTGGTCTCCTGGTACAGGTACGACTTGTTGGCCGAGCCGCCGCCCTTGGCCATGAACAGGAACTTGTAGGCGTCCCCGTCGGTGGCGTACAGCTCGATCTGGGCCGGCAGGTTGTTGCCGGTGTTCTTCTCGTCCCACATGGTCACCGGAGCCATCTGGGAGTACCGCAGGTTGAGCTTGGTGTACGCGTCGAACACGCCGCGGGCGATCGCCGCCTCGTCCTCGCCGGAGGTCAGCACGTGCTGGCCGCGCTTGCCCATCACGATCGCGGTGCCGGTGTCCTGGCACATCGGCAGGATGCCGCCCGCCGAGATGTTGACGTTCTTCAGCAGGTCCAGCGCCACGAACCGGTCGTTCGGGCTGGCCTCCGGGTCGTCCAGGATTCGGCGCAGCTGCGCCAGGTGTGCCGGGCGCAGGTAGTGCGAGATGTCGTGCATCGCCTCGGCCGTCAGCAGCCGCAGCGCCTCCGGCTCGACCTGCAGGAAGGTGCGACCGCCGGCCTCGAAGGTCGAGACCCCCTCGGAGGTGAGCTTGCGGTACGGAGTGGTGTCCGTGCCGAGCGGGAGCAGGTCGCGGTAGGCGAACTCTGGGGCCATGGGGTGATCCTTCGGTTCTTTCGGCTTCGTCGACGAGGCACCCTCCAGGTTAGGCGCACCTGTCCGCGCCCCCGGCGGTAAGGTCGGCCTGCGTGACCGGCGTCACGCGCATTGCGTCGAACCGCCGTTCGGTTCCGGGGTCGGCTCGCTAGGCTTGTGACGTGGACAACTCTCCCGTGCAGGACCCGCAGGGCCCGCTGCCCGCCCCGCTGCCGAAGAACGAGCCCGCACCGGCTCCCGACCGGACCCCCGGTACCGACCTGGCCGCCGAACTGCGCGCCTCCGACGCCGACCGCGAACGCGTCGCCGACCTGCTCCGCGACGCCTACGCCGAGGGCCGGCTCACCGTCGACGAGCACGCCGAACGCATCGAGGCCGCCTACGGCGCCCGCACCTTCGGCGAGTTGGAGCCCCTCACCCGCGACCTCCCCGGCCATCCCGGGCCGATCCGGCACAACCTCACCAAGGCCCCGCTGGACGACCGGGCTCCCGCGCCGCAGCCCGCGCTGCCCCCGGCCCGGGCCGAGGCGCCCACCATGGTCGCGGTGTTCGGCGGCGCCGCCCGCAAGGGCCGCTGGCGGGTGGGCTCCCACCTCAAGGCGGTCGCCGTCTTCGGCGGCATCGAGATCGACCTCACCGACGCGGTCTTCGAGTCCCCCGAGGTGGTCATCGAGGTGGTCTCGGTGTTCGGCGGGGTCGACATCCGGGTCCCCGAGAACGTCAGCCTGCACGGCGGCGGCGCCGGGGTGTTCGGCGGCTTCGAGGTCCGCGAGCAGACCTCCGCCGACCCGTACGCGCCCGTGGTCCGGGTCAAGGGCGCCGCGGTGTTCGGCGGAGTCGACGCCAAGCCGCGCCGCGGCAAGAAGCTCAAGGAGTGGGTGCGCCGGCAGCTCGACAGCTGACCTGCGCGGTCACCGGCGGGGCGTCAACTCGCCGGGCGGCACTCGTCGTTGTCCCGAGTGCAGGGCGTAGTCGATTGCGTGCGGTGTGCATGAATCCGGGAGCGGCGGGGTAGTTCCCCTCGCACATCGTTCCTGTACGGCTGTGACCCCGCGGGTCGGCGACGGTGCCACGGCGAGGGAGCACGGGGCAGTCGGGCAGGAGGCGACATTGTCCCCGAGCCTTGAGCCTGGTCAGGAGTCACCGTGCTGCATCCGATCGAGTCCAGCGCCACCGCCGCCGCCCGCCGCCCGGCGGCCCAGCCGGACGTGGACGACAACCCCTGGCACACCTCGGCCGCCTGCCGCAGCGACGAGGCCGGGCTGTTCTTCGCCCCCTCCAAGGAGCCGACGGCCGCCCGGCTCTCCCGCGAGGAGCAGGCCAAGCGGGTCTGCGCCCGCTGTCCGGTCCTGCTCGAATGCCGCGAGCACGCCCTCGCCCAGCCCGAGCCCTACGGCGTCTGGGGCGGCCTCACCGCCGCCGAACGCCGGGTCGTCCTCACCCGCCGCCGACGCCGGGACACGGAGATCCGCGTCCCGGCCCGGATAGCCGGCTGACGCCCGCCGCGCCGGACGCCGCGGGACCGCACCGAGGAGCACGGCACCAGGAGCACGGAACCGGGGGCGCGGGGAACCGCGCCCCCGACTCCGCGCCCGCGCGCCAGCGCTAGTTGGCGCGGTCGAAGTCGATCGCGCTGTACGCCCGCAGCTTGGCGAGCTTGTGGGTGGAGTCGATCCGGCGGATCGTCCCGCTCTTGGAGCGCATCACCAGCGACGAGGTGGTGGCGGTCTCCTGCCGGTAGTGGACGCCGCGCAGCAGCTCGCCGTCGGTGATGCCGGTCGCGACGAAGAACACGTTCTCGCCGCTGACCAGGTCGTCCGTGGTCAGGACGCGGTCCAGGTCGTGCCCGGCGTCCAGCGCCTTCTGCCGCTCGGCCGCGTCCTTCGGCCAGAGCCTGCCCTGGATGACGCCGCCCATGCACTTCATCGCGCAGGCCGCGATGATGCCCTCGGGGGTGCCGCCGATGCCCATCAGCAGGTCGATGCCGGTCTCCTCGCGGGCGGCCATGATCGCGCCGGCCACGTCGCCGTCCGAGATGAACTTGATCCGGGCGCCGGCCTCCCGGATCTCCCGGACCAGGTCGTCGTGCCGGGGCCGGTCCAGCACCACGACGGTGACGTCCTCGACGGCGGAGCCCTTGGCCTTGGCGACTCGGCGGATGTTGACCGCGGGCGGGGCGGTGATGTCGACGTAGTCGGCGGCCTCGGGGCCGCAGACCAGCTTGTCCATGTAGAACACCGCGCTGGGGTCGAACATGGTGCCGCGGTCGGCGACCGCGAGGACCGCGACCGCGTTGTTCATGCCCTTGGCGGTGAGGGTGGTGCCGTCCACCGGGTCGACGGCGACGTCGCACTCGGCGCCGGTGCCGTCGCCGACCCGCTCGCCGTTGTAGAGCATCGGGGCCTCGTCCTTCTCCCCCTCGCCGATGACGACGATGCCGTTCATCGAGACGGTGGAGACGAGGGTGCGCATGGCCTTCACGGCCGCGCCGTCGGCGCCGTTCTTGTCGCCCCGGCCGACCCAGCGGCCGGCGGCCATCGCGGCGGCCTCGGTGACCCGGACCAGTTCGAGGGCGAGGTTGCGGTCGGGGGCCTCCGGAGCGACCTCCAGAGCGGAGGGGAGGTGGTGCGGGTACTGCGTGGTCATCGTCGTTACCTCTCTGTACGCGACGGCCAGACAGCACCGGGACGCGGAGGGTCACCGGCACTGCGATGAGGGTTGCTGCGATCGTATCGGCAGGTGGAAGGGGTGTCTGTGGCGCACTCCCCGCGTACCCCTCACCGGCCTCGCCACCCCGCCCCGCCCGCCCCGTCCGCCCCTCCCGCCCGGTCCCGCCCCGCCCCGGCACGCGATGCCCGCGTAAGCGCCGCCTACCATGGGCGGGTGGCAGGCAACAGCAGCAACAGGGGCCGTCAGACGGTACGGGACATGGTCCTGTCGATGGCGGCGGTCGGCGTCGTGGTGGTGGTCGCGTACTTCTCGATCCCCAGCGCGGACGGCAAGAACGGCGTCCACGCGGTGCCGTACCAAGTCGAACTGGCCTCGGCGAAGCGGGCCGCGCCGTACCCGCTGCTCGGACCGGAGCAGCTCCCGGACGGCTGGAAGGCCACCTCGGTCAGCTACGGCCGGGACGACAAGGGCCGCGCCGCCTGGCACCTGGGCCTGAACACCGCCTCCGGCCAGTACGCGGCGGTCGAGCAGAGCGACGGCAAGTCCGCGGACGTGGTGGCGCTGAACGTGCCGGGCGCCGAGCCGGACGGCACCGCCACGGTGGCGGGCCAGGAGTGGCAGCGGGTGCAGGGCGACCGCTACCGGGCGCTGGTCCGCCCGGCCGGCGACACCGGCACCACGGTGCTCACCGGCACCGCCTCCTACGAGGAGCTCGCCCGGCTCGCCGAGACGCTCCGGTAGCGCGCGACGGCGACGCGCGGAGGCAGTCCACGACCGCAGCGCACGACGAAGGCCCCCGCCGGGGAACGGCGGGGGCCTTCGCGGTCACCGGTGCCGGCGGAGCGCCGGCGGCCGGGAGGATCAGACGGTGGTGACGACCTCGTCGTAGGCCAGGCGCGGGCTGCGCGGGAACCAGGCGTCCTCGCCCGGCTTGCCGATGTTGACCACGGCCAGCACCGAGTGCTCGCCGTCGCCGAAGAACTCCTTGTTGATGCCCTCGGCGTCGTAGCCGGTCATCGGGCCGGCGGCCAGGCCGGCGGCGCGGACGCCGATGATGAAGTAGGCGGCCTGCAGGGCGCCGTTCAGGGTGGCGGAGGACTCGCGGACCGCGCGCTCGGAGAAGAACATGTCCTTCGCCTGCGGGAAGTGCGGCAGCTGGGTCGGGAGCTCCTCGTGGAACTCGTTGTCGGCGGCCAGGATGGCGACCAGCGGCGCGCCGGAGGTCTTGGCCTTGTTGCCGTCGGCCATGTGCTGGACGAGGCGGGCGCGGCCCTCCTCGGAGCGGACCAGGACGATGCGCAGCGGCTGCTGGTTGAAGGCGGTCGGGCCGAACTTCACCAGGTCGTAGATCGCCTGGACCTGCTCGTCGCTGACCGGCTCGTCCGAGAAGGTGTTGGCGGTGCGGGCCTCGCGGAAGAGCAGGTCCTGAGCGGCGGCGTCGAGTGCCAGGGTCATGTCTGTGTCCTACCTCAGATGGAGACGGGGTCCGGTCGGCGGCTGGGGTGCCGCACGCTGAGGTGCAACTTCGATGAAACTTAAACCATTCCCGCACGGGGTGGTGACGTACCTCACAGCCCCGCCGCCGCCCCGGGCGGCCGGCCGTCACTCCTCGGCGGGCTCCCCGGCGGCCAGCGCCGCGTCCAACCGGGCCCGGGCGCCGTCCAGCCAGCGCTGGCAGACCTTAGCCAACTCCTCGCCGCGCTCCCACAGCGCCAGCGACTCCTCCAGCGTCGTCCCGCCGGTCTCCAGCCGCCGGACCACCTCCAGCAGCTCGTCCCGCGCCTGCTCGTACCCGAGCGCCTGCTCCGGACCCGCTTCCCGCTGACCGCGCTGATCTGCCATGCCGCCCAGGGTAGGCGCTGCTCCCGACAAACCCGGCGCACCCCGGCCCGCGTCCGCCCCGGCCTGTTCCGCTCCGCTCTGTTCCGCTCTGCCGGACCTGAGCACCCCGCGCCCGGGCCCGCACCGGGGCCCCTACCGCGGCCGCGGCTTCCGCGAGCACTCCACCGCGCCCTCCCGGCGGCGCCCGCCGACCGCCTGACCCGCCGTCCGGACCGCCGACCCCGCCGTGTCCGCAGTCCCCGCCCCCGCCGTCCGGCGGCGCGGCCCCACCCCGTGCCGGGCCGGGGGCGGCGCGCCCTCGGCCAGCGATCGGCGCAGGTTCAGCCGGGCCCGGTAGGTCAGCGTCTTGACGGCGCCGACCCGCAGCCCGATCCGGTCCGCGATCTCCAGCGAGCTCAGCCCGTCCCAGTAGCGCAGCCGGAGCACCGCCCGCTGACGCTCGTTCAGCACCGCCAGCGCCGCGCCCACCCGCTCCGCCTCCACCGCCGCGATCACCGCCTCCTCGACCCGCACCCCGAATCCCGGTCCGCGACCGCCGCCACCGTCGACTCGCGCCGGGTGGAACGCCGTTTCTCGTGGTCCAGCAGCACGTGGCGGGCGATGGTGAACATCCACGCGCCGATATCCGTGCCCGTCCAGTGGAAACCGCGAATTCCCGCCATCGCCCGGACGAAAGTGTCCTGGGCCAGGTCCTCGGCCAGCGGGCGGTTCCCGGTCCGGCGCAGCAGGAACCCCAGCACCGCGCCGTGGTGGCACCGGTAGATGACCGCCCAGGCCTCGCGGTTCCCGGACTTCGCGGCCTCGATCAGCGCGGGCGTCACCGCCGGTCGGCCCGCCGGGGGGACGTCCATGCCAAACCTCCGGAAAACGCCGGAAAAGGGAAGGGCCGTCACACTAGGACCCGTCCCGACCCGGTGCAAGCAGTTCCCGGGAAAGCGCCGGCAATTCCCGCCGATTTCCGCGCGGAGGGGGGCTCGCGGGCAATTCCGCGAGCCGGTTCCGGACGGTCGACGGACCGTCAGCCCGCCGCCCCGGCGGTCTCCTCCCCGGCTTCCCCGTCCGGCCCGGCCCCGGCCTCCTCGGCCCCGGCCTCCTCAGCCCCGGCCACCCGCACCTCGAACGCGCCGCCCGCCACCCGGGCCCGCAGCGCCTCGCCGGTCGCGGCCTGCCCGGGATCGGTCAGCACCGTGCCGTCCGCCCGCTGCAGCACCGCGTACCCGCGCTCCAGGGTGGCCAGCGGCGACAGCGCCACCACCCGGGCCAGGGCGTGCCCCAGGTCGGTCTGGGCATGGTCCAGCCGGTGCCCCAGCACCCGCCGGGCCCGCTCCACCAGCGCGTCCACCTCCGCCCCGCGGGCCGCCACCGCCTCGGCCGGCGCCGCCAGCACCGGGCGGCTGCGCACCGCGGCCAGCCCCGCGGACTCCCGCTCCACCCGGTTCAGCACGTGCCGCCGCGCCCGGTCCCGCAACTGCCGCACCTTCGCCAGCTCCTCGCCCACGTCCGGCACCACCCGCTTCGCCGCGTCGGTCGGCGTGGAGGCCCGGAAGTCCGCGACGAAGTCCAGCAGCGGCCGGTCCGGCTCGTGCCCGATCGCGCTCACCACCGGCGTCCGGGCCGCCGCCACCGTCCGCACCAGCTCCTCGTCGGAGAACGGCAGCAGGTCCTCCACGCTGCCGCCGCCGCGGGCCACCACGATCACCTCGACCTCCGGCAGCGCGTCCAACTCCCGCACCGCCGCGCACACCTGGCCCACCGCCTGCGGCCCCTGCACCAGCACGTTGCGCACCTCGAAGCGCACCGCCGGCCAGCGCCGCCGGGCGTTCTCCAGCACGTCCCGCTCGGCCGCCGAACCCCGGCCGGTGACCAGGCCCACGCAGCCCGGCAGGAACGGCAGCGGCCGCTTCCGGGCGTCCTCGAACAGGCCCTCGGCGAACAGTCGCCGCTTCAACTGCTCCAGCCGGGCCAGCAGTTCACCCAGGCCGACCAGCCGCAGCTCGGAGGCCCGGAGCGAGAGCGTGCCGCGCGCCGTGTACCACTCCGGCTTCGCCCGGACGATCACCCGGGCGCCCTCCTGCACGGCGTCCGCGACCTGCTCGAACACCTGCCGGAAGCAGGTCACCGTCAGGGAGACGTCCCGGTCCGGGTCGCGCAGGGTCAGGAACACCATGCCCGCCCCCGGCCGCCGGTTCAGCTGCGCGATCTGTCCCTCCACCCAGACCTCGCCCAGCCGGTCGACCCATCCGCCGATCAACGCCGAGACCTTGCCCACCGGCAGGGGCGCTTCAGGACTGCTCGTGTTGGCCATCCCCCGAGGCTAGCCCCCGGGCGGGACACCTCAGGGGCGCGTCCCGCTCCCGCGCGCCCGGTTCCGCCCGCGCTGGGCGACCAGCACCACCAGCCCCACCGCCAGCCACACCGCCCCCACCACCTGCGCGGTGTGCGCGGCCTCCACCAGCACCGCCACCAGCACCGCGACCCCCAGCACCGGCACCACCCCGTGCCGCAGCCAGTCCCGCGAGCCCCCGCGCACCACGTACCAGCCCACCACCGAGGCGTGCAGCAGCACGAACGCGGTCAGCGCGCCGACGTTCACCACCGAGGTCAGCTGGTCCAGCCCGTCGTCCCGGCGGGCCGCCCAGACCGCCGCCACCAGCGTGATCACGGCCGCGGTCAGCAGCGCCCGCCGGGGCACCGCCGTCCGCTCGTCCACCACGCCCAGCAGGCGCGGCAGCCGCCCCTCCCGCCCCATCGCGAACACCAGCCGCCCGGCCGCCGCCTGCCCGGCCAGCGCCGCGAACGCCGCCCCGATCGCCTTGGACACCGCGATCAGCACGTGCAGCCAGTGCCCGACCGCGGACTCCACGGTGTCGTAGAACGCCGAGCCCTGCGCCTCCGGGTCGGCCGCCAGCTGCTGCGGCGCCGTCGGCTCCAGCAGCGCCGCCAGGTAGGTCTGCGTCACGAACAGCAGCCCGGCCAGCGCCAGGCACCACAGCACCGCCCGGGCCACCGCCGCCGACGCGCCGACCGCCTCCTCGACGAACGAGGCGATCGCGTCGAAGCCCAGGTAGGAGAGCACCGCCACCGACACCGCCGACAGCACCGCCGTCAACGAGAACCCGCCGACTCCCCCGAACGGGGACCCCCAGTCGCGCGCCGCCCCGTCCCGGGCCAGCACCACCACCGCCGCGACCACGAAGACCGCCAGCACCACGACCTCCATCGCCAGCACCGCGAACCCGACCACCGCCGCCGTCCGCACCCCGGTCAGGTTGAGCGCCGTGGTGACCAGCACCGCCAGCACCGTCCACACCCAGCGCGAGACGTCCGGCACCAGCGAGTTGAGCGCGATCCCGGAGAACAGGTACGCCACCGCCGGGATCAGCAGGTAGTCGAGCATCGCCATCCACCCGGCGACGAACCCCGGCCCCTCGCCCAACCCGGCCCGGGCGTACGCGAACACCGAGCCGGCCCGCGGCACCGCCCGCACCATCTCGGCGTACGACAGCGCGGTGAACCCCATCGCCACCGTCGCCACCAGGTACACCGCCGCCACCGCGCCGTGGCTCTTCGCGTCCAGCACGCCGAACACGCCGACCGGCGCCATCGGGGCGATGAACAGCAGCCCGTACACCATCAGATCCCGCACCCCGAGGGTGCGCCGCAGCCCAGCCGTGCTCGCCTGTGTGCTCACCCTGGCCATTCCACCCGGCCGCACCCGTCCGGCGGCGGCGGCGCGCGTCCGCCCCCCGCGGGACTCGCCCGTACGATGGAGCCATGTCCACCAGTGCTCAGCGCCGTGTCCTGCTCGCCGCCCCCCGTGGCTACTGCGCGGGTGTCGACCGCGCCGTGATCGCCGTGGAGAAGGCCCTGGAGCAGTACGGGGCGCCCATCTACGTCCGCAAGCAGATCGTCCACAACAAGTACGTCGTGCAGACCCTGGAGAAGCAGGGCGCGATCTTCGTCGACGAGACGGAGGAGGTGCCCGAGGGCTCGATCGTGGTCTTCTCGGCCCACGGCGTGGCCCCGTCCGTGCACGACGAGGCCGAGACCGGCCGGCTCGCCACCATCGACGCGACCTGCCCGCTGGTCACCAAGGTGCACAAGGAGGCCCGCCGCTTCGCCGACGAGGACTACGACATCCTGCTGATCGGCCACGAGGGGCACGAGGAGGTCGTCGGCACCATGGGCGAGGCCCCCGAGCGCATCCACCTGGTGGACGGCGCCGAGGACGTCGCCAACGTGCAGGTCCGCGACGAGTCCAAGCTGGTCTGGCTCTCCCAGACCACCCTCTCCGTGGACGAGACCATGGAGACCGTCGGCGCCCTCAAGCAGCGCTTCCCGCTGCTGGTCTCCCCGCCCAGCGACGACATCTGCTACGCCACCCAGAACCGCCAGGTCGCGGTCAAGCAGCTCGCCCCCGAGGCCGACCTGCTGATCGTGGTCGGCTCCAGGAACTCCTCCAACTCGGTCCGGCTGGTCGAGGTCGGCCTGGAGTACGGCGCCAGGGCCGCCCACCTGGTCGACTTCGCCGAGGAGATCGACCCGGCCTGGCTGGAGGGCGTCACCACGGTCGGCCTGACCAGCGGCGCCTCGGTGCCGGAGATCCTGGTCGACGGCGTGCTCCGGCTCCTCGCCGAGCACGGCTTCGAGGACGTCCAGGTGGTCAAGACCGCCGAGGAGCACCTCACCTTCTCGCTCCCCAAGGAGCTCCGCCGCGACCTGCGCGCCGAGGCCGCCGGCAAGCTCTGACCCCCCGTCACCCCGACCGCGGTCCGGCCCCCTCCCCGGAGGGCGCCGGACCGCGCGCGTCGCAAGGGCTGCGCCCGTTCCGCTCCGCCCGTACGTTTGGTACGAGGACCGGCGGGCAGCGGATGCTCACGGCTAGTACGGGAGGCGACGGCAGTGACGACGTTCTTCGGCGTGGACATCGGCGGCTCGGGCATCAAGGGCGCACCGGTCGACCTGGACAAGGGCGTGCTCGCCCAGGAGCGGCACAAGGTGCTCACCCCGCACCCGTCCGGCCCGGACGAGGTGATCGGCGCGGTCTGCGAGGTGGTCCGGCACTTCGACCACCGGGGGCCGGTCGGCCTGACCTTCCCCGGCGTGGTCGTCGACGGGCGCACCATGACCGCGGCCAACGTCGACAAGGGCTGGATCGGCCTGGACGCCGCCCACCGGTTCAGCGAGGCGCTCGGCCTGCCCGCCACCGTCGTCAACGACGCCGACGCGGCCGGGATCGCCGAGGTCACCCACGGCGCCGGGCGCGGCCGCAAGGGCGTCGTCCTGCTGCTCACCTTCGGCACCGGCATCGGCAGCGCCCTGTTCTCCGACGGCGTGCTCGTCCCCAACACCGAACTCGGCCACCTCGAACTGCGCGGCAAGGACGCCGAACGGCGCGCCTCCTCCGCGGCCAAGGAGCGCCACGACCTCAGCTGGTCCGAGTGGGCCGGGCGGGTCGACGAGTACCTCGACCTGGTCGAGATGCTGTTCTCCCCACAGCTGGTCGTCATCGGCGGCGGCGTCAGCCGCAAGCACGAGAAGTTCCTGCCGCTGCTCAAGGACCGCCGCGCCGAGGTCGTCCCGGCCGAACTGCGCAACGACGCGGGCATCGTCGGCGCGGCCATGGCGGCGAGCCTGCGGCCCACCGTGCCCGCGCCCGAACCCCCGGTCGGCTGACCGGGCCGGTCGGGCGGCCCGGCGGGCTCAGCGGACCCGGTGCCGCCGGCGCTGGGCCACGTGACGCGCGGTGACGATCGCGGCGGCCAGGGCGGTGCCGGCGAACAGCCAGCCCGCCCGCAGCGCCAGCCCGCCGGCCAGCGCCACCACCTCGCCGGTCACGCCCTGGGCGGGGCCCGGCTGCAACAGCACCAGCGCCGCCGCGAAGGCGATCGGCCCGCAGATCGGCGCCGCCGGCAGGTCCGAGTACCGCACCCGCACGGCCAGCTGGAAGCACACCGCCAGATAGCCGAGCCCGAACAGCACCCCGAGCCCGCCGAACAGCAGCCGGTCCACCCCCGCCGACACCAGCGTCCCGGCCACCGCCGCGACCCCGGTGCCCACCGCGGTCAGCCGGGCCGGCCGCCCGCTCCCGCCGCGCCGCCGCCGGGCCGCCAGCAGCCGCTGCGCCGCGCGCTGCACGACCGGCGGACCGGTCCGGGCGCCGGAGGCCGACCGCAGCCGCGAGTCGGGGGGCCCGCTCTGCCCCGGAACGGCGGCCTCGGCGGCGCCCCGACCGGGCGGTCGCCTTCTCGGCCCTGGCGGCTGGGTACGGGTGCTCTGCTCCACCCGACCAACGTACGGTCCGATCATCGACACCTTGTGTAATGGCTCCCCGGCAATTGTCCGTGTCCGGCCGGAGCGCGCCCCACCGCGCTGCCGGAGGCCCCGCGCGCGCCCCGTAGACTGGGGGATCGGCCCGTACGGGCCACCACGACGCCCTCCAAGCCACGGGACACCACTCTCCATGTCGCTCACGATCGGAATCGTCGGCCTGCCGAACGTCGGCAAGTCGACCCTGTTCAACGCCCTGACCAAGAACGACGTGCTGGCGGCCAACTACCCGTTCGCCACCATCGAGCCGAACGTCGGCGTCGTCGGTGTCCCCGACCCGCGCCTGGAGAAGCTCGCCGAGATCTTCGGTTCGCAGCGCGTCCTCCCCGCCACCGTCGACTTCGTCGACATCGCGGGCATCGTCCGCGGTGCCAGCGAGGGCGAGGGCCTGGGCAACAAGTTCCTCGCCAACATCCGCGAGGCCAACGCGATCTGCCAGGTGGTCCGGGCCTTCACCGACCCCGACGTGGTCCACGTCGACGGCAAGGTCTCGCCCAAGGACGACATCGAGACCATCCACACCGAGCTGATCCTCGCCGACCTCCAGACCATCGAGAAGGCGCTGCCCCGGCTCCAGAAGGAAGCCCGCCTCAAGAAGGACACCGCCCCCGTCCTCGCCGCCGCCGAGGCCGCCCAGGCCGTCCTGGAGACCGGCAAGACCCTCTTCGAGGCCGGCTTCGACACCACCGCCGTCCGCGACCTGCACCTGATGACCTCGAAGCCCTTCCTCTACGTCTTCAACGTCGACGAGGACGCCCTCTCCGACGAGGACTTCAAGAACGCCCAGCGCGCCCTGGTCGCCCCCGCCGAGGCCATCTTCCTCAACGCCAAGATCGAGTCCGAGCTGATCGAGCTGGACGACGCCGAGGGCCTCGAACTCCTCCAGTCCATGGGCCAGGACGAGCCCGGCCTCGCCACCCTCGCCCGGGTCGGCTTCGACACCCTCGGCCTGCAGACCTACCTCACCGCCGGCCCCAAGGAGACCCGCGCCTGGACCATCAAGCAGGGCGCCACCGCCCCCGAGGCCGCCGGTGTCATCCACACCGACTTCCAGAAGGGCTTCATCAAGGCCGAGGTCACCTCCTTCGACGACCTCGTCGCCGCCGGCTCCCTCCCCGAGGCCCGCGCCAAGGGCAAGGCCCGCATCGAGGGCAAGGACTACGTCATGCAGGACGGCGACGTGGTGGAGTTCCGCTTCAACGTCTGACCGCACCCGCGGCCGCAGCGGCTCCCCGGACACCGGTCCGGGGAGCCGCTCGTCGTGTCGGCTCCCGTAACGATGAGGGTGTCGGTCCGCGCGGGGACCCTGCGGTCCCGGGCTGCGACCGCAGGCGGTCCTCCCGGGCGCGGGAGGTGAAGGTGCTCCTCAGTCCGTCGCTGCCGGTTCGGCGCGGTGCCGCCCGCGGCCTCCGGCTCCTCGACGGAGGCCGGCGGGCGGCGCGCGTCGGCAGGGCTGTGCCACAGGTGGGCGGTCTCCTCGGGGGGAGCCGTGGTCCTCCAGCGAGACGACGGCCACCGGTTCGCGTCCGGCCCGGGCCCCGGTGGCGGAAAACCCGGTGGTGCCGGGGGTGGCGGGCCGGTGAGGATGGCCGGCATGGAGACCCGCTTCCTCGCCGTCGGCGAACTCACCGGCACCCCGTCCGTCGCCGTCGTCATCGACGTGATGCGCGCCTTCACCACGGCGGCCTGGGCCTTCGCGCAGGGGGCCGAGCGGATCGTGCTGGCCGAATCGCTCGACGGAGCACGGGAACTGAAGGCGCGCCACCCCGGGTGGATCGCCCTCAAGGACGGGCCGCCCGCGCCCGGCTTCGACGCCGTCAACTCGCCCGGCCTGATTCGCGGCACCGACCTCACCGGCCGCACCCTCGTGCAGAAGACCACCGCCGGAACGGTCGGCGCGCTCGCCGTCCGCGGCGCCGACCTGGTGCTGTGCGCGAGCTTCGTGGTCGCCGGAGCCACCGCCCGCGCCCTGCACGGCCGTCCCGAGGCCACCTTCGTCGTCACCGGCGAGGACGGCCGCGCCGAGGAGGACCTCGCCTGCGCTCGGTACATCGCCCACCGCGCCACCGGCCCGTCCCCCGACCCCGCCCCCTACCTCCGCCGCGCCGCCGAATCCACCGCCGCGGCCGAACTCGCCCAGGGCGTCCGGGAAGGCGTCCACCCGGACGACGTGCGGCTCTGCCTGGAGCTCGACCGCTTCCCCTTCGCGATGGCCGCCGCCCCGGAGGACGGGCTCATGGTGCTGCGCCCGTACGGGGAGGACGGGCGGTAGTTCAGAGGTCGGCCACGAGCTGGTCGAGGTCGAGGTCGATGTCGAACGGCACCGGGCGCCGGAGCGCGCCACGGAAGATGCCGGCCGGGGCGTAGCTCCCGGTCGCCCCGTCGAGTTCGTAGACGTGGGCGACAGGGCGGCCGTCCTCGTCCTCGATGCGCCAGTGGTGGGGAATCCCGGCTTCCGCGTACGTGCGGAGTTTGACGGTGCGGTCGCGGTGGGCGGATTCGGGGGAGACCACTTCGACGGCCAGTACGACGTCTTCGGGCGCGAGCCAGGTGCGGTCGCGGTCGATCGGGGCGTCGGTCGCCAGCAGGTCGGGTTCGGGCCGGTTGCGGGAGTCGAGCCTGACGGTCATCTCCCGGCCGATCTTGACCCCCGGTGGGCACTGCCGCATGAGGGTGACGGTGAGCATGGTGACGAGGTGGCCGTGCCACCACCGCTGCGGGGACGTCATGAAGACGAGCGCTCCGTCGATCAGTTCCGTATGGCGCGGTGCCTCGGGCAGGCAGTCGAGATCCTCCGCGAACCAGCCTTCCGCGCGCGGTGGGCGCATCCAGTCGGGCAGTGAGGTCACGTCCCCAGAGTAGTCGGTAGACACTGTCTGCTCATGGCTGGTAGACAGTGTCTATGGAGAGTGGAGCGGAGCGTCCCCTGCGGGAGCGACTGGTGGACGCCGGGGTCGAACTGGTGCTGGCGGAGGGGTCGGGGGCGGTCGGGTTGCGGGAGATCGCGCGGCGGGCCGGGGTGTCGCACGGCGCGCCGCGGCGGTACTTCCCGACGCACCGGGCGTTGCTGTCGGCGGTGGCGCGGCGGGGGTTCGAGGAGCTGGCGGGGCGGTTCGCGGGGGTGCGGGCGGGGGACGCGCGGGCGCGGGTGGCGGGGATAGCGCGGGTGTACCTGGCGTACGCCGCCGAGCGGCGCGGGATGTTCGAGCTGATGTTCCGGCACGACCTGCTGGACGGGGAGGGGCGGCCCCCGTTGCGGGAGGCGACGGTGCCGCTGTTCGGGGAACTGGCGCGGCTGGTGGGGGAGTGCACGGGGGAGGCGGAGCGGGCGCCGGTGGCGACGGCCGCGCTGTGGGCGAACCTGCACGGGCTGGCGCAGTTGCGGGGCTGGGGGAGCACCGGGCTGATGCTGGGGGAGGGCCGCGAGGAGGAGTTGCTGGAGGCGGTGCTGGCCGCGCACCTCGGCGGTGCGGCGTGAGCCGCCTCGCGCTGCCGGTGAGCGCCGGCGCGGCCATGCTGGTGGCCCTGGACGGCACGGTGCTGCTGATGGCGCAGCCCGGCATGCGGCGCGAACTCGGCTGCACGACCGCGCAGTTGCAGTGGACGAGCACCGGCTACCTGGTCGCCGTCGCCGCCCTGCTGGTGCTCGCGGGCCGGCTCGGCGACCGGTACGGCCACCGCCGGACGCTGCTGGCGGGCGTGCTCGGCTTCGGCGCGTCCTCGGCCGGGATCGCGCTCGCGCCGACCGTCGGCTGGGTGGTCGGACTGCGGGTGGCGCAGGGCGTGTTCGGCGCGCTGCTGCAACCCGGGACGCTTGCGCTGCTGCGGCTGTGCTGCCCGCCGGAGCGGCTCGGCCGGGCGGTCGCCGTCCGGACCGGGGCGATCGCGGTGGCGGCGGGCGCGGGCCCGCTGCTCGGCGGGGTGCTGGTGGAGGCGTTCGGCTGGCGCGCGGTGTTCTGGATCAACGTCCCGGTGGCCGCCCTGATCGCCGCCATGGCCTTCGCCCTGTGCCCCGAGCGGGAGCGCCCCGAGCGGGAGCCCTCCGAGCCGGAGCCCTCCGAGCCGGAGCCCTCCGAGCCGGAGCCCTCCGGTCAGGGGCCTTCCGACGATCGGCGGCTCGACCTGGCGGGCGCCGCCCTGCTCGCGGCCGCCCTGGCCGTCCTGGTGCACGCGCTCTCCCGCGTCCCGGAGCGCGGCTGGGGCGGGACGTCCGCCGAACTGGCGGGCGCGGCGGCCCTGTCGGCGGTGCTGGTGGCGCACGAGCGGCGGGCCGCGAGCCCGGTGGTGCCGCGTCCGGTGGTCCGGTCGCGGCCGGTGGCGGCATCCCTCGTCCTGCTGCTGACCGCCTCGGCGGGGCTGTTCGGCACCCTGTTCAGCACCACCTTCCGGCTCCAGGACGCCCTGGGCGTGGGCCCGTTGGATGCCGCGCTGCGGATGCTGCCGCTGACCGCGCTGATGGTGCTGGGCGCCCCGGCGGACGGCGCTGGCGGGGGTGGCGCTGCTGGTGGCGGGCATCGCGGGGCTGGCCGGCCCGGGCGGCGGGGGCGGGTCGGCCCCGGCCACGGGGGTGGCGTCGGCGCTGCTGGGCGCGGGGTTCGCGGCGGTGATGGTGACGGCCACCGGCA
Source organism: Kitasatospora fiedleri (assembly GCF_948472415.1). Classification (NCBI taxonomy): domain Bacteria; kingdom Bacillati; phylum Actinomycetota; class Actinomycetes; order Kitasatosporales; family Streptomycetaceae; genus Kitasatospora; species Kitasatospora fiedleri. The sequence goes on from NZ_OX419519.1 coordinate 4,745,114, forward strand.
CCGTGGTCGGCGACGCCCCGGCGGGGTACGCGGGCGCGGTCGGCGGGCTGAAACAGACCGCGATGAACATGGGTCCGACCCTGGGCGTCGCGACCGCCGCCGGTGCCGGGACGCACGGCTCCCTGCCGCTCCTGGCCGCCCTCGCCGCCGTCGGCCTGCTGCCCGCCGCCGCCCTGCCCGGCGCCCGACACGCACCGCGCCGCGGAGCCGCTGTCGGCGGGGCGTGACACGCTGAGCCGGTGACGGAACGACGGACGGCGCAGGCCGTGGGCACGCTCGGCTCGGTGGTGCTGGACTGCGCCGACCCCGAGCAGTTGGCGGCCTTCTACCAGCAGGTGACGGGCTGGCCGGTGACGTACCGCAGCGAGAGCTACGTGTTCATCGGCGAGGGCCCGGTGCGGATCGGCTTCCAGCGGATCGGCGGGTACCGGCCCCCGCACTGGCCGGAGGACGGCTCCCGGGCCCATCTCGACTTCACCGTCTTGGAGTTGGGCCCGGCGGTGGCGGCCCTGCTGGCGGCGGGCGCGACCAGGCCCGAGCACCAGGCCGGCGGCGAGCACTGGGTGACGCTGCTCGACCCGGCCGGGCACCCGTTCTGCCTCGCCGTCCCCGACTGACGGACGGCCGACCGCTCACCCGCCCGACCGCCCGCCAGCGAGAAGAGACCGGATGGACTTCGTCGAGTCGACCGTCGAGGCGGACGGCGAACGCCTGGCCTGCACCGCGGTCGAGCCGGACGCACCGGTCACCCCGTACCGGCCGCGCCGGGAGGCCCGGCCCGGCCCGAGCGGTAGCCGCTCAGGGTAGTTCGACCACCAGCCGGCCGTCCGCCGCGCCGGTGACGCGGACGCCGGACAGGTCGTCCACGTGGTGGTCTGGCCGGTGGGCGGCGGCGCGCGGGCCGATGCCGAGCACCGGCATGCCGGCGGCCCGGGCGGCGGCGATGCCCGCCTCGGAGTCCTCCAGCACCAGGCACTCGGCGGGGGCGACGCCCAGTTCGGCGGCGGCCTTGAGGAAGCCCTCCGGGTCGGGCTTGCTGGCGCCGACGTGCTCGGCGGTGATCATCCGCGGCGGCAGCGGGACGCCGGCGGCGGCCATCCGGACCCGGGCGAGCCGGTCGTCGGCGGAGGTCACCAGGGCGTGCGGCAGTCCGGCCAGCGAGGCCACCAGCCGGGCCGCGCCCGGGACTTCGACCACGCCGTCGGTGTCGGAGCTCTCCTCGTCCAGCATCACCGCGTTCTCGGCGAGGTTCTGCTCGACCGGCCGGTCGGGCAGCAGCAGGCCCATGGTCAGGTGGCCCTGCCGCCCGTGCGCGACCCGCATCACCTCGTCGCCGTCCAGGCCGTTGCGCTCGGCCCAGCGGCGCCAGCAGCGTTCGACCACGGCGTCGGAGTTGACCAGGGTGCCGTCCATGTCGAGCAGGACGGCCCGGACCGGCGGGGTGAGGACGGGCATCGGGGCTCCTCGAGAGACCTCGTACGAATGTTTGTTCCTCAATCGTACAAAACCGGCCGGGGGCGGCCGTTCACCCCACCAGGTGCGCGTTGACCGCCCGGGCCTCCGCGCCGAGCTCCGGCAGCTCCACCACCTCGACGCCCGCGCCGGTCAGCAGCGCGGTGCCCCGGCACGCCTCGACGAACAGCGCGGGCTCCCGCCAGGCCACCACCACCCGCGGCACCCCGGCCGCGACGATCAGCTCCGCGCACGGGTGCGGCCGGGAGGCGCGCTGCCCGCAGGGCTCCAGGGTCGAGTAGACGGTGGCGGTGCGCAGCCGCAGGTCGCCGGCGGGCAGCTTGCCGAGCGCGGCCTCCTCGGCGTGGTTCACGGCGTCCACCTCGCGGCTGTAGCCCTCGGCCAGCACCTCGCCGTCCGCGCCGACCACCACCGCGCCGACCGAGAAGGCCGTCCCGGACGGCGGGCAGCGCCGGGACAGTTCGACGGCGCGGCGCATCCACCGCAGGTCGCGCTCGCGGTCGGGTTCGGGCGTGCGGTCGGGTTCGGGCGCGCGGTCGGGCGCGGGCGTGCGGTCACTGGTGGTCATCGGGGGACTCCTTCGGGGCGTACCGCAGCAGGACGACGTCCCCCACCGTATGTGCCCCCAGCAGCCGCATCCGGCGGGTCGGGCCGCCGGGGTAGGCGGCGGGGGAGAGGAAGCGGGGGGCGTCGGCCTGGCCGACCAGCAGCGGGGCGACGGCCAGGTGCAGCTCGTCGGCCAGGCCCTCGGCGAGGAACCGGGTGTGCACGCTGCCGCCGCCCTCGACCATCAGCCGGCGCACCCCGCGCGCGCCCAGGTCGTCCAGCACCGCGCCCAGCGGCACCGCCCCGCCCAGGGCGACCACCTCGGTGCCGGGCGCCCCGGCCAGCGTGGTGCGCAGCGCGGGCGCGGCGGCGTCGGTGGTGTAGACGAGCTTGGCGCCGCCGGTGTGCCAGAACTTCAGGCCGGGGGCGAGCGCGCCGCTCGCGCTCAGGGTGACCTTCAGCGGGTACGCGGGCCGCCCGGCGGCCACCCGGACGGCGCGCCGCTCCGGCGAGTTGACCAGCAGCCGCGGATCGTCGGCGCGCAGCGTCCCGCCGCCGACCAGGATCGCGTCGCTGTCGGCGCGCAGCGCGTCGACCCGGTCGAAGTCCTCGGCGTTGGAGAGCAGCAGCCGGTCGGGCGAGGCGTCGTCGAGGTGGCCGTCGATCGACACCGCGGCGCTCAGCAGGACGTGGGGGCGGGGCACGGGCGGGGCTCCAGGGTCGGCGGGCGGACGGAGTCCCACCGTACGCCGCGCCCCGCCCGCCCCCGCGCCCCGCACCGGCAGCGGGAGGTCGGCTCAGGACGGCCGGGGCGGCACCGGCAGCGGCAGGGCGGGCAGCCCGTTGATGCTGACGCCGACGTACTCCTTGCCCTCGCAGTACTCGCTGAACCGGTCGTCGCCCCTGCGCTCGAAATACTCGGCGAGCAGCGTCCGGTCGGAGCGGTAGTCCATGAACGGGACGGCGAACCCGCAGGAGTCGCTGACCCGCTCGGCCCGCACCAGGATGATCGCGCGCAGCGCGGCGCCGTCCGCGGCGGGGTCGAAGCGGCCGAGCAGTTCGGCGAACCGCGGGTCGTCGCGGAACACCGGCTCGCCGTGCCCGTGCACCCGCACCACGGTGGGCGGGCCCTCGAAGGCGCACCACATCAGCGCGATCCGCCCGTTCTCCCGCAGGTGGGCGATGGTCTCGGCGTGCGAACCGCCGAAGTCCAGGTAGGCGACGGTGAGTTCGTCGAGCACGGCGAGGGTGCCGGCCCGACCCTTGGGGGACAGGTTGAGGAAGCCGTCGTCGGCCAGCGGGGCGGTCGCGACGAAGTAGACGGGCTGTTTCTCGATGAACGCGCGCAGCCTGGCATCGATGCGCTCATAAGTCTTTCCCATGCCGACGATTCTGCTCCCGGCAGGGCGCGCCGGGCCAGGCGATGACGCACGCATCTCACCATACGAAACAAGATTGTCCGAAAGGCGGAACGTTTTCCTATCCTGGAGGAGTCGCCTTCGAGGGAGAGGGAACCCGCCATGTCCGGCTACACCCACGGCCACCACGCCGCCGTCCTGCGCTCGCACCGCAGCCGCACCGCCGCCAACTCCGCCGCCTACCTGCTGCCCGAACTGCGCCCCAGGCAGCGGCTGCTGGACGTCGGCTGCGGCCCGGGCACGATCACCGCCGACCTGGCCGAGCTGGTCGGCCCGGACGGCCGGGTGGTCGGCATCGAGCCGGTCCCCGAGGTGCTGGCCGAGGCCGCCGCGCTGGCCGCCGAGCGCGGGCTGACCAACCTGTCGTACGAGGTCGCCGACGCGTACCGGCTGCCGTACGCCGACGCCTCGTTCGACGTGGTGCACGCCCACCAGGTGCTGCAGCACCTGGCCGACCCGGTCGCCGCGCTGCGCGAGATGCGCCGGGTCACCGCCCCTGGTGGGGTGATCGCGGTCCGCGACTCGGACTACGCCGCGATGACCTGGTATCCCGAACTGCCTGAGCTGGACGAGTGGTTGAGCCTCTACCACGCGGTCGCCCGGGTCAGCGGCGGCGAACCCGACGCCGGCCGCCGACTGCTGGCCTGGGCGCGCGCGGCCGGCCTGGCCGACGACTCCGGCGACAACCCGCGCTGCTCGTCCAGCAGCTGGACCTTCGCCACCGAGGCCGAGCGGGCCTGGTGGTCGGGGCTCTGGGCCGAGCGCACAGTGCACTCGAAGACCGCCGCCACCGCGGTGTCCGAGGGCCTGGCCACCCCCGCCGACCTGGAGCGGATCGCCGCCGGCTGGGCCCGCTGGGGCGCCGACCCGGACGCCTGGTTCGCCGTACTGCACGGCGAACTCCTGTTTCGCGTAAGCTAGTTGGGCACGCCCCCCGCGTTAACGAGACGTTGACCGGATGCGTACCGCCCGGTAGCAATCACCGTCCAGCCTGGAGGCCGGACGGGCGGTCCGACCCGCCCCCCACCGGGTCGGACCGCTACCGTGTGGGCATGGACCGCGAGCAGCGCACCGGTGGCGCCCACCGGGTGATGCGCCAGGACGACAACGGCAACCGCTTCCTGCTCGCCCGCGGCCTCGACCGGGTCGAAGCCGAGTCGCTGGCCGCCGAGTTCGAGGCCCGTGGCCACAAGCAGCTGTACTGGGTCGAACCCGAGGACCCGCCGGAGCCCACCGCCTGACCCCGCCGCCCGCCCCGCCCGCGTACCGTGGCATCCGGCACCCGGCGACCGGTCCCGGGTGCGGAGCGCGCGGCAGAGGCGCGGCAGGGAACACGGGGAGGCCCGGTGGGCACCGAGATCGAGCGCAAGTTCCTCGTCCCGGACGGCGGGCACGTCCCCGACGGGCCGGAGTCCGAGATCCGGCAGGGGTACCTGGTGATCGGCCCCGAGGGCGCCGAGGCGCGGGTGCGCCGGCAGGACGAGGAGTACTCGCTGACGGTCAAGCGCGGCAGCGGACTGGCCCGCGGCGAGTGGGAGACCCCGCTGAGCGCCGAGCAGTTCGCCGCCCTGTGGCCCGCCACCGAACCGGCCCGGATCGCCAAGACCCGCCGGTCCGTCCCGCTCGGCCCGCACCTCGCCGCGGTCGACACCTACCACGGCCGGCTCGCCGGACTGCGCACCGCCGAGGTCGAGTTCACCGACCCGGAGGCCGCCGCCGCGTTCACCCCGCCGCCCTGGTTCGGCCCCGAGGTCACCGACCGCCCCGACCTCAAGAACCAGCGGCTGGCCACCGCCTCCGCCCCGCCCCTGACATAGGGTCGGACCCCGGGGGCCCGGCGGAGCCGGTACCGGCACACCAGGGCACGAAGGCACGAAGGCGCGAGGACGGCGATGGCGATCCTGATCGACACGGTGGCGTGGGTCCGGCTGGAGGGCGGCAGGATCCTCTGCGCCCGCCCGCGCGGCAAGGACGTCTTCTACATCCCCGGCGGCAAGCGCGAGGGCGCCGAGACGGACCTGCAGACCCTGGTCCGCGAGGTCGCCGAGGAACTCACCGTCGCCATCCGCCCCGACACCGTCACCCATGTCGGCACCTACCACGCCGAGGCCCACGGCCAGGGCCCCGGCGCCACCGTCCGGATGGCCTGCTACGCCGCCGACTACACCGGCACCCTCGCCGCCAGCAGCGAGATCGAGGAGGTCGACTGGTTCGGCTACGCCGACCGCGACCGCGTCCCCCCGGTCGACCAGGTCCTCTTCGACGACCTGCACCGCGACGGCCGCCTGCGCTGAGCCCACCTGCGCCAGGCCCGCCCGCGCCGAACCGGCCCGCACCGGGCCCGTCCGCGCCGAACCGACCCGCACGGCAACCGCCCGGCCGCACCCCGGGTGTCCGTTCTGTACGCCAATCGGACAGACGACCCGTATGCCGGGATAGCGGGGCGATTCCCTGGGTATGGCAGAGTTCGGCAGCATTCGTCACGATCCGTGAGCCCGTGGTGGCACGGTGTGGCAGCGGCCCGCGCCTCGGCGACCAGCCGGGGGCGTCCCAGTGGCGGCGGGAGGCACCGTAGGTGGCGAAGCCGGGTGACGGCGGGGGAGAGCGCGAGGCGTCCGGCCTGCCCGCGCACGGGGCGCGGCGGCCCGGCGGCGCGCCGCTGCCCGCCCGCACCGCGGCCGGCCGGGCCGCCGCCCGGGCCCGGCTGCGCCGGGGCCGTCCCGGCCCGGGCGAGCGGCCCGCCGCCCTGCCCGGCAGCGCCCCGACGGCCGGCGCCGCGCCCCGTCCGCCCACCGAGCCGCCCGGGCCCGGCGGCGGGGTCGCCCCGGCCCGCGGCCGCCCGGCCCGGGCCTTCCCGGGCACGCCCGAGGCGCACCCGGGGGCCCGCTCCGACACCGGCCCGACCACCCTGCACCCCAGCCGCCGCACCGAGGGCGGCAGCCTGCTGGACGTGGTGCGGGTGGCCATCGTCATCCTCGACACCTCGGGCCGGGTGGTGCTGTGGAGCCCGGCCGCCGAGGAGATGCTCGGCTGGCCCAGCGAGGTGCTGGTCGGCCGCGCCGTCGACGAGCTGATCCCCGACCCGGCCCAGGTGCAGCGGACCCGCTCCGCCCTCCAGGAGACGCTGCGGCGCGGCTCCTGGAACGGCTTCACCGAGATCGCCGACCGGGACGGCCTGCCGGTCGAGGTGGAGGCCCGGCTGTCGCTGCTGGTCGACGGCGACGGCGCCCCGTACGTGCAGGCCGCGCTCACCGAGGCCGCCGCGCTGCGGGCCGTCGAGCGGGACCTCGCGGTCCGCGACGCGCTGTTCGAGCAGTCGCCGCTGGGCATCGCGGTGCTCGACACCGAGCTGCGCTACACCGCCGTCAACCGCACCCTGGCGGAGATGAACGGCCTGCCCGCCGAGGAGCACATCGGCCGCACCACCGGCGAGACGCTGCCCGAGCGCTCCGCCGACGAGATCACCGCCGTCCAGCGCCAGGTGCTGGCCACCGGCGAGCCCGTCATCGACGTCACGCTGGCCTCCCCGTCCACCGCCCGCTCCGGCTACCGGTCGATCTCCTACAGCCGGATGACCGACCGCTCCGGCCGCGTGCTGGGCATCTCCGGCACCGTGATGGACGTGACCGAGCGCTACCGGGCGGTGGCCAAGGTCGAGGGCGCCCGGCGGCGGCTGTCGCTGCTCAACGAGTTCGGCTCCCGGGTCGGCGACCTGCTGGACGCCTCGATGATCGCCCAGGAGCTGGCCGGCGCGGTGGTCCCCCGGCTCGCCGACTACGCCGGGGTGATCCTGCTGCAGGCCGTCGCGCACGGGGACGACCTGCCCCGGCACGGGCACGACCGGCGCACCTCGCTGCTCCAGCTCGGCGTCGCCGCGGTCCAGCACAGCCCGGCGGTGGAGACCATGCTGCGGCACGGCGCCCGGATCACCTACGAGGAGGACTCGGTCTACGGCCGGGTGCTGCGCAGCGGCGTCCCCGAGATGCTCTCCGGCGGCAACGGGCCAGAGGAGCTGTCCTTCCCCGGCGACCCCAAGGTCGAGGCCGCCCGCGAGCTGGGCGTGCACTCCCGGCTGGTGGTCCCGCTGCGGGCCCGCGGCATCGTCATCGGGCTGCTGGTGGTCAGCCGGGCCGGCTACCGCGAGGGCTTCGACCGCGACGACCTGGCCTTCACCGTCGAACTGGCCGACCGGGCCGGCAGCTCGCTGGACAACGCCCGGCTGTACGCCCGCGAGCGCACCGCCGCGCTCACCCTGCAGCGCACCCTGCTGCCCCAGCAGGTCCCGCAGCCGCCCGGCGTCGAGGTCGCCTACCGGTACGTGCCCGGCTCCAGCGGCACCGAGGTCGGCGGCGACTGGTTCGACGTCATCCCGCTGCCCGGCGAGCGCACCGCGCTGGTGGTCGGCGACGTGATGGGCCACGGCCTGCGGGCCGCCGCCACGATGGGGCGGCTGCGCACCGCCGTGCGGGTGCTGGCCGCCCTCGACCTGGCCCCCGAGGTGGTCCTGCGGCACGTCCACGAGCTCGCCGACGACCTCGCCCAGGGCCCCGACGAGGCCCTGCTCGCCACCTGCGTCTACGCGGTCTTCGACCCCGCCCGGCGCAGCCTGACCGTCACCAAGGCCGGCCACATCCCGCCGGTCCTGGTGGTGCCCGGCGCCGACGCCGAGCCGGCCCGCTCCGGCGGCCCGCTGCCCGGCGGCGCCGGACGGGTGCTCGACCTGCCCTCCGGCGCGCCGCTCGGCGTCGGCGGGGTGCCGTTCGAGTCCATCGAGATGCGGATCCCGGACGGCAGCCTGCTCGCCCTGTGCACCGACGGGCTGGTGGAGTCCCGGGACAAGGACCTGGACGTGGGACTGGGGAGGTTGATCAGCGTGCTCGAACAGCCGTACGCCTCGATCCAGCAGGCGTGCGAGGCCGTCCTCGGCACCATGGAACAGGGCCGCGAGCCCGACGACGTGGCGCTGCTGCTGGCCCGGCTCGGCCAGGGCCGGGCCGACGCGCCCACCGCCGGCTGGACCCTGCCCGCCGAACCGACCGCGGTCTCCCGGGCCCGCCGGCTGGTCCGCGGCACCCTGGCGGACTGGGGCACCGAGGAGCTCACCGACACCGCCGAACTGCTGGTCAGCGAACTCGTCACCAACGCCGTCCGCTACGCCAGCGCCCCGATCGGCGTCCGGCTCACCCTCGGCGACCTGCTCCTGGTGGAGATCTCCGACCCGCTGCCCGACCCGCCCCGGGAGCGCCACGCCGGGGCCGGCGACGAGGGCGGGCGCGGCCTCGAACTGGTCCGCCGGCTCGCGCTGCGCTGGGGCACCAGGGCCGAGGGGCTGGGCAAGGTGGTCTGGTTCGAACTCTCCCCCGGGGCGGACGGGGCCGCCCCGGGGGAGTGACGCGGCGTCAGGGGGCGGTGTAGCCCTGGATGTCGACGATCGCGTCGGTGCTGCCCACGTGGTTCGCGACCTCGATCAGGCCGTCGCGCACGGGCACCAGCGCCAGGTTCGAGACGATCGCCCCGGGCACCAGGTTGAGGTTCGAGGTGGTCCACTCGGTGGTCGCGGGGTCGCCCGCGGCCAGCCAGTCCTCGTACCGGGAGTTCAGGCCGGTCAGGTTGACCAGCACCGCCGTGGCGTCGGCCGGGACGCCGTACTTCCGGACGTCCACCAGGGTCTCGGACGCCGGGCTGACCGGCTTCCCGGCGGTCCGGGTGTCCAGCGCGCGCACCGGGCGCACCGGCACCAGCGGGTTGTCCGCGGCGCCGTAGTAACCCTGCAGGTCGGCGATCACCTGCACGGCGCCGACGTGGTTGTACAGCCTGACCGTGCCGTCCGCGGCGATCGGGACGGTGACCTGGTTGGCGACGGTCGCGCCCCGGCTCACGTTCAGGTTCGAGACCGACACCGGGAACGACGGGTTCGCCGCGATGTAGGTGTGCTCGGTGGAACCGGTCGCGGTCAGGTTCAGCACCGCCACCTTCGCGTCGTCCGGCAGCAGGCCGGGCCCGCGCACCTTGAACGACAGCGAGGCGTCCGCGCCCAGCGCCCCGGCCCGCGCGCCCAGCCCGCTGCGGGTGTCCAGCGCCCGGACCGCCCGCACCGGGTGCAGGTCCGTCCGGACCTGCGGCTTCACGCCGTAGTAGCCCTGCACGTCCGCGACCAGGTCGGTGCGGCCGGAGTGGTTGTACAGCGTGATGGTGCCGTCCGCCGCCACCGGGACCATCGCCGTGTTGCCGACGTCCCGGCCCGGCACGGCGTTCAGGTTCGAGGTGTCCGGCCGGGTGCCGTCCCCGTACGCGATGACGTGGGTCTCCTCGGTGCTGCCGGTCGCCGTCAGGTTGACCAGCACCGCCGTCACCGTGCCGTCGCCGGGCACCCCGGCCGTACCGGTCACCTTCAGCTTCAGCGTGCCGTCCGGCCCGAGTCGCCCCTTCGGCGCACCCAGCCCGCTGCGGGTGTCCAGCGTCCGCACCGGCTGCGCCAGCGGCACGTACGCGGGACCGACGGTGACCGTGGCGGTCCGGTCCGTGTCCAGCGTGCGGCCGCCGGCGTCCGCGAGGTTCATCCGCACCGTGTACGTGCCGGGCGCCGCGTAGCGGTGGGTGGTGGTCGGCGTGGCGGACGAGGAGGTGCTGCCGTCGCCGAAGTCGTACCGGTAGGAGACCACCGGGTACGGGCTGTACGGGTCGACGGCCTCGACCCGGGTGGTGAGCAGGTCCGCGCCCTCGACGGGCCGGACCTCCAGGCCGGCGCTGATCGGGCCCGCCGGGAGCGTCAGGGGGCGCGTCGAGACGACCGGCTTGCCCGTGGTGTCGACCACCCTCAGCTCCACCTGGTAGCTGCCGTTCCCGGGGAAGGAGTGGACGACCCGCTGGCCGTCGGTCACCGCCACCGGCGCGCTGCCGTCGCCGAAGTCCAGGGTGGCGGAGGCCACCGGGAACCACGGCGAGGAGTACGCGACGTCGAACGCCACGCCGTACGGGCCGGGCAGCGGCGGCTCGTTGGTGACCTGGAGACCGGCGGTGAGCGGGTTGGTGACCTCGCCCGCCCCCCGGTCGTACCAGCCGGGGCCGGTACCGGTGTTCGCGACGTTCGGGTGGTCCACCCGGGCGTCCCCGAACGCCGTGCCGGAGGTGCCGCGGGCCCCGGCGTCCGCCGAGTCGACCGCGGAGTCGTTCACCCGTTCGATGTACGGGCTGGTGAAGTCCCGCTCGCCCTGGCCGGTTCCCGCCCGGAACGCGTCCGCGCTGGTGTAGGCCGTCCCGGCCCAGCGGTACGCGGGCTCCACGGTCTCCACCGAGTCGTACCGCGCGGACGTCCCGGCCACCGAGTCGGTCGACACGTCGATGCCGTACCGGAGCTGCCCGGGGCAGCGGTTCTGGGTGTCGTAGCCGGACAGCACGTTGTTCGCGATCAGGCCACCGGTCGAGCCGTTGCCGAACCGGACCTTGGTCGCGCAGCCGTAGGTGACGACGGTGTTGGACGTCACCGCGGTGCCGGGCGCCCCGTCGACCACGATGGCGCGGTTCAGGCTGGGTGTCACCCAGTTGGTGCCGAAGGTCGTCCCGGTGGAGCCGCCGTCGATCTCGACCGGCGCGTTGAAGCTGCTCCGGGTCACCGACACGTCCGTACCGCCGCCGACGTGCAGGGCGTCCCGCTCGTCCCCGTACGGCGTGCCGACCCGCAGCCGGGACAGCCCGACCTGCTGGGAGTCCGTCACGTCGACCACCGCCCGGGTGCCCGAGGCCGCGGGGGCGACCACCCCGAGCTCGGCGACCTCGACGTGGTGCACGCCGTCCAGCACCAGCGAGTTCACCCGGCTCGTCCCGGGCATCCCGTGCACGGCGGGGCCGGTGAAGACGATCGGCGCACCCGCCGTCCCCGAGCGGGTCAGCACCACGTCCTCGGGGTAGGCCCCCGGCGCGATGTGCACGGTCTGGCCCGGCCCGGCCGTCCGCGCGGCCGCGGAGACCGTGCAGAACGGGGCCGCCTTGCCGCCCGGGCCGTCGTCCGCGCAGTTCGCGCTGGACCGGTCGACCCAGAGGTCCGTGGTCTGCGCCGAGGCCGCCACCGACGGCAGCACCCCGGTCGCGGCGAGAACCGTCACGGCCGCCGCTGCCACACGTCTTGAACGCATGGGTGTTCCTCCCCAAGTTCCGGTAAAAACCGAAGGTAGGGGCGTGATGATGCCAGACCGGTCGTACACCGCCGCGCGAGGGTCGCCCCAAGTCCCGTGAGCCCGTCACGGGGTGTTGGGACACCCGATTCGATGTTGTGACGTGGAAGGGTGTGTGCGCCCGCGCCCGGATGATGAATACTCGGACATCGAATACTCGGTCTTCTCGACACCGGATGGGCGCGGGTTGGAGGGGTCGGTCCGTTGAACAGCTTCCCGGCACGGAACGTGACGCACGGCAGTAGCGGCTATGCCGCGGTGCCGGAGCAGCCGGGTGCCCCGACGACCCCCGCCCCGCTGCCGCTCGGCTGGGGACAGGGCGGCTCGGGCACCATCTACGACTACATCCGGGTCGCGACCTTCGCGATCGGGGCCGACGGGCGGATCGCGCAGTGGAGCGACCGGGCCGCCGAGTTCTTCGGCGTCCCCGCCGCGGAGGCGGTCGGCGCCGACCCGATCACCGCGTTCGTCCCGCGCGAGCTGTGGCAGCGCGGGCGGGCCCGGCTGGAGCGCATCCTGTCCGGCGAGGAGTGGGTCGGCACCGCCCCCTACCGGGACCAGTCCGGCGCCGAGAGCCTCGCCGAGGTCTACGCGATGCCCGCCAGCGCCGACGGCTCGGCCACCTGCCTGGCCGTCGACCTGGGCCGGCTGCGCGCCATCGAGACCGACCTGGCCGCCTCCGAGGCGGTCATCGGCCAGACCCCCACCGGCTTCTTCCTGTTCGACACCGACCTCAAGCTCCAGCGGGTCAACGCCGCATTCGCGGCCGGCGTCGGCCGCAGCCCCGCCGCCCTGCAGGGCCTCGCCCCCGGCGACGTGTTCCGCCCCTCCGACGCGGACCGGCTGCTGCTCGCCCTGCGCAAGGTGCTCACCGGCCAGGAGCCCGTCCTCGACCTGCGGCTGTCCGGCCCGGTCCGGGCCGCCCGCCCCAGCGCCGGCCGCGACGAGGACCAGCGCACCTGGGCCGTCTCGCTGTACCGGCTCACCGCCGCCGGCGGCCGCCCGATCGGCGTGGCCGGCCAGGTCCAGGACGTCACCAGCCGGCACATCGCCGAGCGCGAGGCGGCCGGCGTGCGCCGCAGCCTCGCCCTGCTGAACGAGGCGTCCACCCACATCGGCTCCACCCTCGACCTGGAGACCACCGCCAAGGAACTGCTCGACGTGATCGTCCCGCAGTTCTGCGACGTCGCCACCGTCGACCTGTACACCGCGCTGCTCACCGGCGACGCCGCCCCGCTCACCGCCAACCCGGAGAGCGGCGAACTGCGCCGGGTCGCCGTCTCCAGCGTGGTCGGCAACGCCCCCTCGGTGCTCGGCACCGAGCGCGGCGGCGTCCGGGTCGCCGAGGCCGGCGGCACGCTCTGCTACCCGCCGCGCTCCCCGCACGCCCGCGCCCTGCGCACCGGCCGCAGCGTCGTCCCGCAGCCCGGGCCCGACCCGCTGCTGCGCTCCACCCTGGTGGTGCCGCTGGTCGCCCGCGACCAGGTGCTCGGGCTGGTCCAGCTCTCCCGGGCGATCGGCAGCGAGCCGTTCGACGCCCGCGAGGTGGCGATCGCCGAGGAACTCGTCGCCCGCGCCGCCGTCTGCGTCGACAACGCCCGCCTCTACCGCCGCGAGCACGAGCGCGCGCTGATCCTCCAGCGCAGCCTGCTGCCCCCCGGCAACCCGGCCGCCTCCGGCCTGGAGATCGCCCGCCGCTACCTGCCCAGCAACAACAACACCGAGGTCGGCGGCGACTGGTTCGACGTCATCCCGCTGCCCGGCAGCCGCACCGCCCTGGTGATCGGCGACGTGATGGGCCGCGGCCTGCGCGCCGCCGTCGCGATGGGCCAACTGCGCACCGCCGTACGCACCCTGGCCATGCTCGACCTCGACCCCGAAGAGGTGCTCTCCGCCCTCGACGAGATCGCCCGCGGCCTGGGCAACGACGAGGACCCGGACCGCTCCAGCGCCGAGGTCTACCTCGCCACCTGCGTCTACGCCGTCTACGACGCCGTCAAGCAGCGCTGCACCTTCGCCAACGCCGGCCACCTCCCGCCGGTGCTGCTGGCCCCCGGCCAGGGCGCCCGGACCATCACCGTGCCGCCCGGCCTGCCGCTCGGCGTCGGCGGCGAGCCGTTCGAGGAGGTCACCGTCGACCTGCCGGAGGGCGCCGTGCTGGCCCTCTACACCGACGGCCTGGTCGAGTCCCGCAAGCACCAGCTCGACGAGGGCATCGACGCGTTCCGGGCCGCCCTGGAGGGCGGCTCCGACCGGATCGAGGAACTCTGCGACCAGGTGCTGGAGGAGCTCAACCCGCACCACGGCGAGGACGACATCGCCCTGCTGATGGCCAAGGTCAAGGGCCTGCCCAAGGGCTCGGTCGGCGACTGGCGGCTGCCCCCCGAGCCCACCTCGGTCGCCAAGGCCCGCGAGGCCGCCTGCGGCTGGCTGCTGGAGCGCGGCCTGGACGAACTGGTCGACACCTCCGAGCTGCTGGTCAGCGAGCTGGTCACCAACGCGCTGCGGCACGGTCGCGGCGAGATCCGGCTGCGGCTGCTGCGCGACAAGACCATGGTCTGCGAGGTCTGGGACGACGCCTACGCCCAGCCCCGCCAGCGCCGCGCCCAGGAGACCGACGAGGGCGGCCGCGGCCTCCAGCTGGTCTCCCTGCTGGCCGAGCGCTGGGGCAGCCGGCGCACCCCCAAGGGCAAGATCGTCTGGTTCGAGCTGTCCCTCTAGCCGAACGCCGGCCGGAGGCTAGTCGAGGACGACGGCCGCGGCCCGGCCCTCCACGAGGGCGATCCGGGCCAGGGCGGGGAACAGCTTCCGGGCCCGCTCCAGCGCCCGGCGGGCCTGGTCGGGGCGTCCGGCGGCGAACAGGGCCGCCGCCAGCGAGCACTCGGCGTTCGCCGCCGTCAGCGGGTCCGGCTGCATCCGGAGGGCCTGGCCGGCCGCCTTCACGGCCTCCTCCCGCTCCCCGCGCAGCCGCAGCAGGTCGGCCCGCACCGGGCTGCGCAGCAGGCGCTGTTCGAGCGCCGCACCCTGCGCCGCCAGCCGCGGCAGGTACTCGGTGGGCGGCAGCAGCCCGGCTTCCGCCGCGCACACCAGGGCCTCGGCGCGCACCAGCGCGGCGGCCCAGCCCAGGTGGGCGACCGGCCCGGCGGCGGTGATCCGCTCGGCCCGCTCCAGGGCCCCGGCCCACTCGCCGACGGCCAGCAGCGCGCGCACCCGGAGCATGCCGTCGTGCAGGGTGCCGCTCTCCGGTTCGGCGGCCAGCACGGCCACCGCCTCGGCGGGCCGCCCGTGCGTCAGCGCCAGGGAGGCCGCCCGCTGTCCCGGGGAGGTGCGGGCCTCGGCCAGCGCCTCGGGGGAGGCGGTGGGCAGCCGGAACACCACCCAGCCCGGGCAGCCGGGGAAGCGGGCCTGCAGGGCCAGCTCCAGCAGGAGCGGCACCGCCACCATCAGGCCGAACACCCACCAGCCGCCCCGGGCCGTCGCCAGCAGCCACCCGCCCAGCACCAGCGCCGGGACGTACGCGGCCGTCATCCCCGCCCAGGTCCGCGCGCGCGGCCCGGAGACGAGCTGGTACGCACCGGAGACCACCGGCAGCGGCACCGAGCGCACCGCGAGCGGGCGCGAGCCCGCCCGCAGAACGCGGGACACCCGGCCGAAGCCCAGCGAGTACGCGATCGGCACCAGCCCGGCGGGCCCGGCCAGCAGGGCGAGGCCGCACTGGGTCAGCAGGTTGCCGGTCACCAGGCCGCCGTAGATCGCGGGCAGCGCGACGTACAGCGGCGGGAACTCGGCTCCGGACACCAGCGGAACTCCGGCCGCGAACACGACGAACGTCCCGAGGACGATCAGGGAACGGGTCTTCTTCTTCACCGCCGTAGCTTCCCGGTCCTTGGTGCGTACCGGAAGCAGCGATACCCAGTTGTGATCTCCGCCGCCCCGCGACCGCCCGTTTCGGCTCCATTGAGCCCTTCCCCGTACGATGGGAAGAAGCCGAGGCATGTGCCGTGCCCGGTGGGTGGACCGGTGAATGCTGACGCGGGCCGGGCACCGTGACCCACGATTCCGGGAGAATCAGCGCCGCATGCCCACGCGCAACGACATCCGAAACGTCGCCATCGTCGCCCACGTCGACCACGGCAAGACCACCCTGGTCGACGCCATGCTGAAGCAGGCCGGCGCCTTCGCCGCCCACCAGCAGCTCGACGACCGGATGATGGACTCGAACGACCTGGAGCGCGAGAAGGGCATCACCATTCTCGCGAAGAACACCGCGGTCAAGTACCACCCCAAGGACGGTGGCGCGCCGATCACCATCAACATCATCGACACCCCCGGCCACGCCGACTTCGGCGGTGAGGTCGAGCGCGGCCTGTCGATGGTGGACGCGGTCGTCCTGCTGGTCGACGCCTCCGAGGGCCCGCTGCCGCAGACCCGCTTCGTGCTGCGCAAGGCGCTCACGGCCCGGCTGCCCGTCATCCTGTGCATCAACAAGACCGACCGTCCGGACGCCCGGATCGACGAGGTCATCAACGAGACCTACGACCTGTTCCTCGACCTGGACGCGGACGAGGACCAGATCGAGTTCCCGATCGTCTACGCCTGCGCCCGTGACGGCGTGGCCTCGCTGACCAAGCCGGAGAACGGGACGGTGCCGGCCGACTCCGACAGCCTGGAGCCGTTCTTCTCCACCATCCTGGAGCACGTCCCGGCCCCGGTCTACGACGAGGACGCCCCGCTGCAGGCGCACGTCACCAACCTGGACGCCGACAACTTCCTGGGCCGCATCGCGCTGCTCCGGGTCGAGCAGGGCGAGCTGCGCAAGGGCCAGACGGTGGCCTGGATCAAGCGCGACGGCTCGATCCAGAACGTCCGGATCTCCGAGCTGCTGATGACCGAGGCGCTCACCCGCAAGCCGGCCGAGAAGGCCGGCCCCGGCGACATCTGCGCCGTCGCGGGCATCTCCGAGATCATGATCGGCGAGACCCTCGCGGACACCGAGAACCCGATCGCGCTGCCGCTGATCACCGTCGACGAGCCGGCGATCTCGATGACCATCGGCACCAACACCTCGCCGCTGGTCGGCAAGGGCGGCTCCGGCAAGGGCGCGGACGCCAAGTCCGGCGCCAAGGTGGACCGCAAGGTGACGGCCCGCCAGGTGAAGGACCGCCTGGAGCGCGAGCTGATCGGCAACGTGTCGCTGCGCGTGCTGGAGACCGAGCGCCCGGACGCCTGGGAGGTGCAGGGCCGCGGCGAGCTGGCGCTGGCCATCCTGATCGAGACCATGCGCCGCGAGGGCTTCGAACTGACCGTCGGCAAGCCGCAGGTGGTCACCCGCGAGGTCAACGGCAAGACCCACGAGCCGGTCGAGCGCCTCACCGTGGACGTCCCCGAGGAGCACATGGGCGCCGTCACGCAGCTCATGGGCATCCGCAAGGGCCGGATGGACAACATGTCCAACCACGGTTCGGGCTGGGTCCGGATGGAGTTCGTGGTGCCGTCCCGCGGCCTGATCGGATTCCGGACGGAGTTCCTCACCAACACCCGCGGCACCGGCATCGCGCACTCGATCCACGAGGGCTACGAGCCGTGGTTCGGCCAGCTGACGACCCGCAACAACGGCTCCCTGGTCGCCGACCGCTCCGGCGTGGTCACCGCCTTCGCGATGACCAACCTGCAGGAGCGCGGCGTGCTGTTCACCGACCCCGGCACCGAGGTGTACGAGGGCATGATCGTCGGCGAGAACTCGCGCGCCGACGACATGGACGTGAACATCACCAAGGAGAAGAAGCTCACCAACATGCGTTCCTCGAACGCCGACGTGGCGGAGTCCATCGTGCCGCCGCGCAAGCTCTCGCTGGAGCAGTCGCTGGAGTTCTGCCGCGAGGACGAGTGCATCGAGGTGACCCCGGAGACCGTGCGCATCCGCAAGGTCGTCCTGGACGCCAAGGAGCGCGGCCGCACCGCCTCGCGCGCCAAGAAGGGCTGACCCCGCCCGGCTCCACCCCGTTCGGCCGACCGGCCGGCGTCCTCGCGGACGCCGGCCGGTCGCGTTTTCCGTGACGTTCCGTCACCGGACCCCGGACGCGGAACGTTCGTTAATCGGACGTCACGGATCGTCATCCGAGACAACTGTCCGTTTCGCCCGTGTCTGGGTATGTCTGCAATGTCCGTTTTCCGGGATTCATCCGGCGTTCATGTGACCAAATTGAAATCCGTATTGGTCATTTCCGTATCCGTGAGTGACCGATAGTGGGTGCAGTCGAGCTCGGGTCGAGGCTCCTGCGCAGGGGTGCGCGCCAGGCCGCGAGTGATCTGCAACACGATTTCAGGAGGCACACCCATGCGCGGTGCCAACCAGGCCAAGTGGGTTGTCGCAGCCGTCGCGGTCGCCCTCGCCGCCACCGCTTGCGGCAGCGGCAGCTCTTCGAGCGGCTCCACCGGGGCGTCCAACGCCCAGGGCACGTTCAGCTACCAGAGCACCGAGCCGCAGAACCCGCTCCAGCCGGCGAACGCCATGGAGGTCGGCGGCGGCCGCATCATCAAGACCCTGTTCAAGGGTCTGGTCGACTACGACCCCACCAGCGGTGAGCTCCGCAACCAGGTCGCCGACAAGATCGAGACCACCGACGCCCAGAACTACACCGTCACCCTGAAGTCGGGCTGGACCTTCCACGACGGCACCCCGGTGACCGCCAAGTCCTTCGTGGACGCCTGGAACTGGTCCGCCAACACCAAGAACAAGCAGATCAACTCGGACTGGTTCTCGGACATCCAGGGCTACGCGGACGTCCACCCGGACGAGGGCGACCCGAAGGCCGACACCATGTCCGGCCTGAAGGTCGTGGACGACACGCACTTCACCATCGCGCTGAACGGCCCGGTCTCGTACTTCGAGTACAAGCTCGGCTACACCGCCTTCTCGCCGCTGCCCGAGGTCTTCTTCACCGACCCGGCGAAGTACGGCCAGGCCCCGATCGGCAACGGCCCCTACAAGTTCGTCTCGTGGGAGCACAACAAGGCCGTCACCGTCGCCGCCTACGACAAGTACGCGGGCGTCGACAAGCCGAAGAACGGCGGCATCGTCTTCAAGAACTACGCCCAGGCCGAGGGCGCCTACAAGGACCTGGTCTCCGACAACCTGGACGTGCTGGACCAGGTCGACCCGAGCGACCTGGCCTCGTACAAGACCGACCTGGGCGACCGCGCCGTCGACCAGGCCCAGGGCGCCATCCAGTCGATCTCCTTCTCGCTGTACGCGGACGACTGGAAGCCGGAGAACCTGGCCAAGGTCCGCCAGGGCCTGTCGATGGCGATCGACCGCGACACCATCACCAAGACGGTGCTCAACGGCTCGCGCCAGCCCGCCAACTCCTGGGTCGCCCCGGGCGCCATGGGCTACAAGGACAACACCTGCGGCGAGTACTGCACGTACAACCCGGAGAAGGCCAAGCAGCTGATCACCGAGGGCGGCGGCGTCCCCGGCAACAAGATCACCGTGCTGTACAACGCCGACGGCGGCCACAAGGAGTGGGTGGACGCGGTCTGCAACTCCATCCGCCAGGCCACCGGCGTGGAGTGCACCGGCGACGCCAAGCCGGACTTCAAGACCTCCCGCGACCTGATCAAGAACAAGAAGGTCGACGGTCTGATGCGCACCGGCTGGGTGCAGGACTACCCGCTGAACGCCAACTACCTGCGCGACGTCTACGGCACCGGCGCCGCGGCCAACGACGCCGGCTACTCCAGCCCGGAGTTCGACAAGCTGGCCGCCGAGGCGGACAAGGCCACCTCGGTCAAGGAGACCGCGGACCTGTACCAGAAGGCCGAGGAGCAGCTGGCCAAGGACATGCCGGCCATCCCGCTCTGGTACTACAAGACCACCGCCGGTTACTCGAAGAACGTGCAGAACGTGAAGTACGACTCCTTCGGCGACCCGGTCTTCACCCAGGTCGAGGTCAAGCAGAAGTAACCGAGCCGGCACCGCGCGGCTCGAACAGACACGGCCGGTGCCGTGCCCCGCCCCACCGGGCGGCCCGGCACCGGCCGTTGTCACGTCCAGAACTCTGACACCGGGACGACAGCCCGTCAGAGCAGTCAATTGGAGGCACGATGGGGCGCTACGTCGCGAGGCGACTGCTCCAGATGATCCCGGTGTTCCTGGGCACGGTCACCATCATCTTCTTCATGACCCGTCTGCTGCCCGGCGACCCCGCGGCGGCGATGTGGGGCGACAAGGCCGCCGACCCGGCCCAGCTCGCCGCGTTCAAGCACGACATGGGACTCGACGTCTCCAAGTGGCAGCAGTACCTCAACTACATGGGGAACCTGCTCACCGGCAACTTCGGCACGGCCATGAACGGCCGCAAGGTCATCGACCTGATCGGCGAGGCCCTCCCGGTCACCGTCCGACTGGCGCTGCTGGCCTTCGTCTTCGAGCTGGTCGTCGGCATCGGCATCGGCCTGTTCGCCGGCCTGCGCCGGGGCAAGGCGTTCGACAAGTCGACCCTGGTCCTGACCCTGCTGCTGATCTCCGTCCCCGTCCCGGTGCTCGGCTTCGTCTTCCAGACCGTCTTCGGCATCCAGCTCGGCTGGGTCACCCCGACGGTGCAGAGCAGCACCGACCTGAGCCAGCTGATCCTGCCCGCCGTCGTGCTGGGCTCGATCTCGCTCGCGTACGTCGCCCGCCTGACCCGGACCTCCATCGCGGAGAACCTGAAGGCCGACTACATGCGCACCGCCGTCGCCAAGGGCCTGCCCCGGCGCAAGGTGATCGGCACCCACCTGCTGCGCAACTCGATGATCCCGGTGGTCACCTTCCTGGGCACCGACCTGGGCGCCCTGATGGGCGGCGCGATCGTCACCGAGGGCATCTTCAACGTCCAGGGCGTCGGCCACGCGCTCTACCAGGCCATCAACCGCAACGAGGGCGCGACCGTCTCCGGCTTCGTCGTGGTGCTGGTGCTGGTCTACCTGGTTGCCAGCCTGCTCGTCGACCTGCTCTACGCGGTCCTGGACCCGAGGATCCGGTATGCCTGACCTGATCACGAAGAACGCCCCCGCCGGGGACGGCGAGACCCCCGCCGAGCGGGTCGCCGTCCCGATGCCCAAGACCGAGAAGCCGCGCAGCCTCGGCCTGGACGCCTGGCACGACCTGCGCAAGCGCCCGGTCTTCATCATCTCGGCCGCGCTGATCGTCCTGCTGGTGCTGTTCGCGATCTTCCCCAGCCTGTTCACCTCGGTGGACCCGCGGGCCGGCGACCTGCGCCACCACTACCTGACCAAGCCGCAGTACCTGCACTTCTTCCAGGCCGACTGGTTCGGCTACGACGGCCAGGGCCGCTCCATCTACGCCCGGGTGATCTACGGCGCCCGCGCCTCGGTGGTCGTCGGCATCTGCGTCACCACCGGCGTCACCGTCCTGGGCGGCCTGCTGGGCATGGTGGCCGGCTACTACGGCGGCTGGGTCGACACCATCGTCTCCCGCTTCACCGACATGGTCTTCGGCATCCCGCTGCTGCTCGGCGCGCTGGTCATGCTGAACGCCTTCTCGGTCCGCACGGTCTGGTCGGTGGTCTTCGCCCTGGTGGTGCTCGGCTGGACGCAGATGACCCGCGTGATGCGCGGCTCGGTGATCACCGTCAAGCAGTCCGACTACGTGACCGCGGCCAAGGCGCTCGGCGCCGGCACCGGCCGGATCATGTTCAAGCACATCCTGCCGAACGCGATCGCCCCGGTGATCGTGGTGGCGACCATCGCGCTGGGCGGCTACATCGCCACCGAGGCCACGCTGAGCTTCCTCGGCATCGGCCTCCAGGACCCGACCATCTCCTGGGGCATCGACATCAACTCGGCCCAGAAGGTGATCCGGCAGGCGCCGTTCGCGCTGTTCTTCCCGGCCGGCATGCTCAGCCTCACCGTGCTGGCGTTCATCATGCTCGGCGACGCGGTGCGCGACGCCCTCGACCCGAAGCTGCGTTGAGAGAGGCGGCCCGCATCATGACCACCGCACGTGAGAAGACCACTGCCGTGAAGGACCGTCCGGCCCCCGGCACCCCGCTGCTCGAAGTCCGCGACCTGCACGTCGAGTTCAAGACCCGGGACGGCGTCGCCAAGGCCGTCAACGGCGTCAACTACTCGGTCGCGGCCGGCGAGACGCTGGCCGTGCTGGGCGAGTCCGGCTCCGGCAAGTCCGTCACCGCGCAGACCATCATGGGCATCCTCGACATGCCGCCCGGCCGGGTCACCGCCGGCGAGATCCTGTTCCGCGGCCGGGACATGCTCAAGATGTCCCACGAGGAGCGCCGGAAGATCCGCGGCCGGAAGATCGCGATGATCTTCCAGGACGCGCTCTCCTCGCTCAACCCGGTGCTCTCCGTCGGCTACCAGCTCGGCGAGATGTTCCGGGTGCACGAGGGCGCCTCCAAGAAGGAGGCCAAGGCCAAGGCCATCGAGCTGATGGACCGGGTCCGCATCCCCGCCGCCGCCCAGCGGGTGGGCGACTTCCCGCACCAGTTCTCCGGCGGCATGCGCCAGCGCATCATGATCGCGATGGCGCTGGCCCTGGAACCGGACCTGATCATCGCCGACGAGCCGACCACCGCGCTGGACGTCACCGTCCAGGCCCAGGTGATGGACCTGCTCGCCGAGCTCCAGGCCGAGTACCACATGGGCCTGATCCTGATCACCCACGACCTCGGCGTGGTCGCCGACGTCGCGGACAAGATCGCCGTCATGTACGCCGGCCGGATCGTCGAGACCGCCCCCGTGCACGACCTGTACGCCAACCCCGCCCACCCCTACACCGAGGGCCTGCTCCGGTCGATCCCGCGACTGGACCAGAAGGGCGAGGAGCTGTACGCGATCAAGGGCCTGCCGCCCAACCTCTACAAGGTCCCGGCCGGCTGCGCGTTCAACCCGCGCTGCGACAAGGCCGTCGACCTGTGCCGTACCGAGGTCCCCGCCCTGCACCAGGTCACCGACCGGGACGGCGCGGAGCTCGCCGGGCGCAAGAGCGCCTGCCACCTCTGGAAGGAGACCCTCCATGGCTGAGCAGCCCATCCTGGAGGTCCGCGACCTGGTCAAGCACTACCCGCTGACCCAGGGCATCCTGTTCAAGAAGCAGGTCGGCGCGGTCAAGGCCGTCGACGGCATCTCCTTCAGCCTGAACAAGGGCGAGACGCTCGGCATCGTCGGCGAGTCCGGCTGCGGCAAGTCCACCCTCGCCAAGGTCCTGATGAACCTGGAGCGGGCCACCGCCGGCCAGGTGCTCTACAAGGGCGAGGACATCTCCCGGCTCTCCGGCGCCGCGCTCAAGGCGGTGCGCCGCAACATCCAGATGGTCTTCCAGGACCCGTACACCTCGCTGAACCCGCGGATGACGGTCGGCGACATCATCGGCGAGCCGTACGAGATCCACCCCGAGGTGGCGCCCAAGGGCGACCGCCGCAAGGCGGTGCAGGACCTGCTGGACGTGGTCGGGCTCAACCCCGAGTACATCAACCGGTACCCGCACCAGTTCTCCGGCGGCCAGCGCCAGCGCATCGGCATCGCCCGCGGCCTGGCGCTCAAGCCGGAGATCATCATCTGCGACGAGCCGGTCTCCGCGCTGGACGTCTCGGTGCAGGCCCAGGTGATCAACCTGCTGGAGCAGCTCCAGCAGGACTTCGAGCTCTCCTACATGTTCATCGCGCACGACCTCTCCATCGTCCGGCACATCTCCGACCGGGTCGGCGTGATGTACCTCGGCAAGATGGTCGAGATCGGCACCGACCTGGAGATCTACGACCACGCCACCCACCCGTACACCCAGGCGCTGCTCTCCGCGGTGCCGGTGCCGGACCCGGCGGACCGCGAGAACCGCGAGCGGATCATCCTCTCCGGGGACATCCCCTCCCCGGCCAACCCGCCCTCCGGGTGCCGGTTCCGCACCCGCTGCTGGAAGGCGGAGGAGCGCTGCGCCACCGAGGTCCCGCTGCTCGCCGTCCCGGAGCTGCCGGCCCCCGGCGCCCGGCACGAGTCGGCCTGCCACTTCGCGTCGGAGCGCGAGACCGCCGCGGCGTGAGCCGGACGCGGCCGCGGACGGGGGCACCGGGAGACACTCCCGGTGCCCCCGTCGCGTTCCTCCCCCGTCCGGCCCTACTGCGGTCGCGTCGCCGCGGCCCGGCCCTTCTCATGAGGTGAGATGCGTCTTACCCCCCTGAGGAGGAAGCTCCATGCCTGCAGGCACCCGCGTGCGCTGGGCCCTGGTCAGTGCGACGTCCGTGGCCCTGGTGGCCACGGGCTGTGGCAGTAGTGGCAGCGGCTCCGGCAGCGGTTCGTCCGACACCAGCAAGACGTTCACGTACCAGAGCAGCGAGCCGCAGAACCCGCTGCAGCCGGCCAACGCCAACGAGACCGGCGGCGGACGCATCGTGCAGAACCTGTTCAAGGGCCTGGCCGACTACGACCCGTCCAACGGCAAGCTGCGGATGCAGGTCGCCGACTCGATCGACACCAGCGACTCGCAGACCTACAACGTGACGCTCAAGTCGGGCTGGACCTTCCACGACGGGACGCCGGTGACCGCGAAGAGCTTCGTGGACGCCTGGAACTGGGCGGCGAACACCGGCAACAACCAGATCAACAGCTCCTGGTTCGGGGACATCGAGGGATACAAGGACGTCCACCCGGACAGCGGCTCGCCGACCACCGACAAGATGTCCGGCCTGACCGTCCAGGACGACACCCACTTCACCATCAAGCTCTCCAACAAGGTCTCGTACTTCCCGTACAAGCTGGGGTACGTGGCCTTCTCGCCGCTCCCGGAGGGGTTCTTCAAGGACCCGGCGGGCTACGGGCAGAAGCCGGTGGGCAACGGCCCCTACGAGTTCGTCAGCTGGGACCACAACTCGCAGGTGGTCACCAAGACCTTCGCCAACTACCAGGGCGTGGACAAGCCGAAGAACGGCGGCGTCGTCTTCAAGATGTACACCACCGCCGAGGCCGCCTACGCGGACCTGCAGTCGAACAACCTGGACGTGATGGACCAGGTGCCGCCGTCGGCGCTGGCGAACTACAAGAACGACCTCGGCGACCGGGCGATCGACTCCCCGCAGGGCGCGATCCAGAACATCGGCTTCACCCTCTACCAGGCCGACTGGCAGGGCCAGGACAAGGCCAAGGTCCGGCAGGGCCTGTCGATGGCGATCGACCGGGACACCATCACCAAGACGGTGCTCCAGGGCTCGCGCAAGTCGGCCACCGCCTGGGTCGCCGAGGGCGTCGAGGGCTACAAGTCCGGTACCTGCGGGGACTACTGCACGTACAACCCGGACAAGGCGAAGCAGATGATCACCGAGGGCGGCGGTGTCCCGGGCAACGCCGTCAAGATCACGTACAACGCGGACGGCGGCCACAAGGAGTGGGTGGACGCGGTCTGCAACTCGATCCGGCAGGCGACCGGGGTGGACTGCAGCGGCGACCCGAAGACCGACTTCAAGACCGCCCGCGCGGCGATCACCGGGCACCAGATCAACGGCCTGTTCCGCACCGGCTGGGTGCAGGACTACCCGCTGAACGCCAACTTCCTGGCCGACGTCTACAAGACCGGCGCCGCCTCCAACGACTTCGGCTACTCCAGCCCGGAGTTCGACAAGCTCGCCAACGAGGCCGACCAGGCCGCCTCGATCCAGGACACCGCGACCGGCTACCAGAAGGCCGAGGAGCAGCTGGCGATCGACATGCCGGCCATCCCGCTCTGGTACTACCGGACCAACTCCGGCTACTCCACCAACGTCAAGAACGTCACGTTCGACTCCTTCGGCAACCCGGCCTGGACCCAGGTCGAGGTCAAGGGCTGACCGTGCCCGGCACCGGCCCCGCCCTCCCCGCACGGGGGGCGGGGCTCCGGTACTACGTCACCCCTTCGGAGGGAGGGCTCCCATGGGCCACTACGTGCTACGCCGCGTGCTCCAGATGATCCCGGTGTTCTTCGGGGCCACGCTGCTGATCTTCCTGATGGTGTACAGCCTGCCCGGCGACCCGATCGCCGCGATGTTCGGAGACAAGGCGGCCGACCCGGCGACCGTGGCCAACCTGCGGCACCAGTACTACCTCGACCAGCCGCTGTGGAAGCAGTACCTGCACTACATGGGCAACATCTTCCGCCTGGACTTCGGCACCAGCTTCACCGGCCGCCCGGTCTCCGAGATCATGGCGGACGCCTTCCCGGTCACCATCCGGCTGGCCCTGGTCGCCTTCTTCTTCGAGATCGTGATCGGCCTGCCGCTCGGTCTGCTGGCCGGCCTCAAGCGCGGCAGCATCGCGGACTCCCTGGTGCTGGTGCTGACCCTGGTGGTCATCTCGATCCCGGTCTTCGTGCTCGGCAACATCGCCCAGACGGTCTTCGCGATCAACCTCGGCTGGGTGACGGCGACCGTCCAGGACTCCAAGGACATCAGCCAGTTGATCCTGCCCGGCCTGGTGCTGGCCTCCCTGTCGCTGGCGTACGTCGCCCGGCTCACCCGCACCTCGATCGGCGAGAACCTGCGCGCCGACTACATCCGCACCGCGGTGGCCAAGGGTCTGCCGCGGCGCACCATCATCGGGCGGCACCTGCTGCGCAACTCGCTGATCCCGGTGGTGACCTTCCTGGGCACCGACCTGGGCGCGCTGATGGGCGGAGCGATCGTCACCGAGGGCATCTTCAACATCGCCGGCGTGGGCAACGTCCTCTACAAGGCGATCAACCAGAAGGAAGGCCCGACGGTGGTCGGCATCGTCACCGTGCTGGTGCTGGTCTACCTGGTCGCCAGCCTGATCGTCGACCTGCTCTACGCCGTCCTGGACCCGAGGATCCGCTATGCCTGAGCGCAACGAGGACATCCCCGACGACCACGACCCGCTGCGCAACATCCAGCCGACCGACAGCGACCACCTGGACTACGTCGGCCAGCAGGGCCTGGCGGTCGAGCAGGAGACGCTGATCGAGCCCGACCCGGCCAAGCGGGAGCAGGCGCGCAGCCTGTGGGGCGATGCCTGGCGGGACCTGCGGCGCCGGCCGGTCTTCCTGATCTCGGCGGTGCTGATCCTGCTGCTGGTGCTGGTCGCGATCTTCCCCGGGCTGTTCACCGACACCGACCCGCGGGCCGCCGACCTGACCAAGGACTACCTGCGCAAGCCCGACTACACCGACTTCTTCGGGGCCGGCTGGTTCGGCTACGACGGCCAGGGCCGCTCGATCTACGCCCGGGTGGTCTACGGGGCGCGAGCCTCGATCACGGTCGGCATCTGCGTCACCCTGGCGGTGACCCTGCTCGGCGGGCTGGTCGGCATGGTGGCCGGCTACTTCGGCGGCTGGGTCGACGCCGTGCTCTCCCGGCTCACCGACATCTTCTTCGGCATCCCGCTGCTGCTCGGCGCCCTGGTGCTGCTGAACGCGTTCGCCACCCGCACCGTCTGGTCGGTGGTGGTCGCGCTGGTCTTCCTCGGCTGGACACAGCTGGCCCGCGTGATGCGCGGCTCGGTGATCACCGTCAAGCAGTCCGACTACGTGGTCGCCGGGCGGGCACTGGGCGCCGGCACCCGGCGGCTGATGCTCCGGCACATCCTGCCGAACGCGATCGCCCCGGTGATCGTGGTCGCGACCATCGCGCTGGGCGGCTACATCACCGCGGAGGCCACGCTGAGCTTCCTCGGCATCGGCCTCCAGGATCCGACGATCTCCTGGGGCGTGGACATCTCGTCCGCGCAGCGGGTGATCCGCCAGGCGCCGTTCGCCCTGTTCTTCCCGGCCGCCGCGCTCTCCGTCACCGTGCTGGCCTTCATCATGCTGGGCGACGCGGTGCGCGACGCCCTCGATCCGAAGCTGCGCTGAGCGAGGGGAAAGGCACATGAGCACCGTTGCCGACCGGGCCCGACCGGCCCGTGAGGAGCCCTTCGCCGGGCCGCTGCTGGACGTGCGGGACCTGCACGTCGAGTTCAAGACCCGGGACGGCGTCGCCAAGGCCGTCAACGGCGTCAACTACACCGTCAGCGCGGGCGAGACGCTGGCCGTGCTGGGCGAGTCCGGCTCCGGCAAGTCCGTCACCGCGCAGGCCATCATGGGCATCCTCGACATGCCGCCGGCCCGCATCCCCAAGGGGGAGATCCTGTTCCGCGGCCGGGACATGCTGACCATGCCGAAGGACGAGCGCCGCAAGATCCGCGGGCAGAAGATCGCGATGATCTTCCAGGACGCGCTCTCCTCGCTCAACCCGGTGCTCACGGTCGGCTACCAACTCGGCGAGATGTACCGCAAGCACCGCGGCGACAGCCGCAAGGACGCCAAGGCCAAGGCCGTCGAGCTGATGGACCGGGTCCGCATCCCCGCCGCCAAGGAGCGGGTCAACGACTACCCGCACCAGTTCTCCGGCGGCATGCGCCAGCGCATCATGATCGCGATGGCGCTGGCCCTGGAGCCCGACCTGATCATCGCCGACGAGCCGACCACCGCGCTGGACGTCACCGTCCAGGCCCAGGTGATGGACCTGCTCGCCGAGCTCCAGGCCGAGTACCACATGGGCCTGATCCTGATCACCCACGACCTCGGCGTGGTCGCCGACGTCGCGGACAAGATCGCCGTCATGTACGCCGGCCGGATCGTCGAGACCGCCCCCGTGCACGAGCTCTACGCCCGGCCCGCCCACCCCTACACCCGGGGGCTGCTGGACTCCATCCCGCGGCTCGACCAGAAGGGCCAGGAGCTCTTCGCGATCAAGGGCCTGCCGCCCAACCTGCTGCGCATCCCGCCGGGCTGCGCCTTCAACCCGCGCTGCCCGCGGGCGCAGGACGTCTGCCGGCAGGAGGTGCCGCCACTGGCCCAGGTGACCGAGGACGACGGGACGCCGCTGGCCGGACGGCGCAGCGCGTGCTTCTTCTGGAAGGAGACCCTCCGTGACGGTTAACGGTGCCACCCCGCTCGGGGCGACCACCCCCGAGGAGGTCGCGTTCACCCAGGACGTGCCGCGCGGCGAACCCATCCTGGAGGTCCGCGACCTGCGCAAGCACTTCCCGCTCACCAGGGGCGTCCTGTTCAGGAAGCAGGTCGGCGCGGTCAAGGCCGTCGACGGCGTCTCCTTCGACCTGATGCAGGGTGAGACGCTCGGCATCGTCGGTGAGTCCGGCTGCGGCAAGTCGACGCTCGCCAAGGTCCTGATGAACCTGGAGCCCGCCACCTCCGGCTCGGTGAAGTACAAGGGCGAGGAGATCTCGCACCTGTCGGGTTCGGCGCTCAAGGCGGTGCGCCGCAACATCCAGATGGTCTTCCAGGACCCGTACACCTCGCTGAACCCGCGGATGACGGTCGGCGACATCATCGGCGAGCCGTACGAGATCCACCCCGAGGTGGCGCCCAAGGGCGACCGGCGCAAGGCGGTGCAGGACCTGCTGGACGTGGTGGGCCTGAACCCGGAGTACATCAACCGGTACCCGCACCAGTTCTCCGGCGGCCAGCGCCAGCGCATCGGCATCGCCCGCGGCCTGGCGCTCAAGCCGGAGATCATCATCTGCGACGAGCCGGTCTCCGCGCTGGACGTCTCGGTGCAGGCCCAGGTGATCAACCTGCTGGAGCAGTTGCAGAGCGAGTTCAACCTGTCGTACATGTTCATCGCGCACGACCTCTCGATCGTCCGGCACATCTCGGACCGGGTCGGCGTGATGTACCTCGGGCGGATGGTCGAGATCGGCACCGACCTGGAGATCTACGACCACGCCACCCACCCGTACACCCAGGCGCTGCTCTCCGCGGTGCCGGTGCCCGACCCGACCGCGCGGGAGCACCGGGACCGGATCGTGCTGACCGGCGACGTGCCCTCCCCGGCCGACCCGCCCTCCGGCTGCCGGTTCCGCACCCGGTGCTGGAAGGCCCAGGAGAAGTGCGTCCGGGAGGACCCGGCGCTGACCGTGCGGGACTGGCTGGAGGGGCGGGCCCGGCACGACTCGGCCTGCCACTTCGCCGGCGAGCGGGACAACCTGATCTGACCCCGGCCCGGAACGCGGCAGGGCCCCACCGAACGGATCGGTGGGGCCCTCGCGCGGGGCGGTCGGGGGCTCAGACCCCGGCGCGCTGCTCCGGGACGGCGCTGGTGGTGCCCTCTTCGGGGAAGTGGCAGGCCGTCAGGTGCCCGGCGGCGTTGCCGGAGAGCTGGATCAGCGGCGGCTCCTCCACCGCGCACTTCTCCTGCGCCTTCCAGCAGCGGGTCCGGAACCGGCACCCGGAGGGCGGGTTGACCGGGGAGGGCACGTCGCCGACCAGGCGGATGCGCTCGCGGTCGTCGTCCGGGTCGGCCTCCGGGACGGCGGAGAGCAGGGCGTGGGTGTACGGGTGCCGGGGGGATTCGTACAGCGACGTGCGGTCGGCGATCTCGACGATCTTGCCGAGGTACATCACCGCGACGCGCTGCGAGAAGTGCCGCACCACCGACAGGTCGTGGGCGATGAACAGGAAGGCGATGCCCAGCTCGCGCTGGAGCTCCTGGAGCAGGTTGACCACCTGCGCCTGGATCGACACGTCCAGCGCCGAGACCGGCTCGTCCGCGACGATCAGCTTCGGGCTCAGCGACAGCGCGCGGGCCACGCCGATGCGCTGGCGCTGGCCGCCGGAGAACTCGTGCGGGAAGCGGTTGTAGTGCTCCGGGTTGAGGCCGACCGTCTCCAGCAGCTCCTGGACCCGGCGCTGGACGCCGCCCTTCGGGTTGATCCCGTTGATCTCCATCGGCGCGCCGATGATCGAGCCGACGGTGTGCCGCGGGTTCAGCGAGGAGTACGGGTCCTGGAAGATCATCTGGATCTCGGACCGGATCGGCGCGAGCTCCTTGCGGCCGGCGTGCGTGATGTCCTGACCGGCGTAGCGGATCTCGCCGCCGGTCGGCTCCAGCAGCCGGGTCACCAGGCGGCCGGTGGTCGACTTGCCGCAGCCGGACTCGCCGACCAGGCCCACCGACTCGCTGGGGAACACCTCCAGGTCCAGGCCGTCCACCGCGTGCACCGCGCCGACCTGGCGCTTGAACAGGAAGCCGTCCATCACCGGGAAGTGCTTCTGCAGGCCCTTGAGCGACAGCAGCGGGTCACCGGGGGCGGGCACCGGGACGGCCGGCTTGTCGAGGGTCAGTTCGTTGCTCATGAGGTCCCTCTCAGCCGAGCCGCGGCTTGATCTGGTCGATGAAGATGTCCTGCCGCTGCGCCGGGTTCAGGTGGCAGGCGGCGGCGTGCCCGGTGGCGGGGGAGAGCGGCGGGCGCTCCGTGGTGCAGCCGCCGCCGATCACGTACTCGCGGAAGTCGCAGCGCGGGTTGAACGGGCAGCCGGACGGCAGGTTGATCAGGCTCGGCGGGGTGCCGCGGACCGGCCGCAGCGGCACGTTCACGTCGCCGGTCAGGCTCGGCATCGAGGCCAGCAGGCCCCAGGTGTACGGGTGCTGAGGGGCCTTCAGCACCTCGCGGACGGTGCCGCGCTCCACGGCCCGGCCCGCGTACATCACCATGATGTCCTGGGCGGTCCGGGCGACCACGCCCAGGTCGTGGGTGATCAGGATGATCGCGGTGCCCATCTCCTGCTGGAGGTCCTTCAGCAGGTCCAGGATCTGGGCCTGCACGGTGACGTCCAGCGCGGTGGTCGGCTCGTCCGCGATGACCAGCTTGGGGTCGCAGACCAGCGACATCGCGATCATCGCGCGCTGGCGCATGCCGCCGGAGAACTGGTGCGGGTAGTCGTCGACCCGCAGGGTGGGCTGCGGGATGCCGACCTTGGTCAGCATCTCGATCGCCCGGTCCCGGGACTCCTTCTTGGAGGCGCCGGTGTGCTTGCGGTAGGTCTCGCCGATCTGCTTGCCGATGCTGTGGAACGGCGACAGCGCGGTCAGCGGGTCCTGGAAGATCATCGCCATCTTCCGGCCGCGGAGCTTCTCCAGCGTCCGGTTCGAGGCGCCGATCAGCTCCTGGCCGTCCAGCTTGATCGAGCCGGTGATCTCGGTCCGGTCCGGGTTGTGCAGCCCCAGCACGGCCAGGTTGGTCACCGACTTGCCGGAGCCGGACTCGCCGACGATGCCGAGCGTGGAGCCCGGGGCGACGTCGAAGGAGAGGTTGTCCACGGCCCGGACCACGCCGTCCTCGGTGCTGAAGCGGACCGAGAGGTCGCGGACGGAGAGGAACGGCGTGCCGCCGCTGCCGGCGGACACCTCCTCGGGCTTGGCCTGGGTGGTCATGGACTGGGCTCCTCGGTGCGGTACGTGAGGTCGGGACTGCCGGTCGGCCGGGGTGTGGCCGTCAGGCCAGGCGGATGCGCGGGTCGATCAGGGCGTAGGCGGCGTCGACGATGATGTTGAAGAAGACGATCAGGGTGGCGGCCACCACCGTGACGCCGACCAGCAGCGACAGGTCGGAGTCGCGGAACGAGTGGATCGCCAGCTCGCCCAGGCCGTGCAGGCTGAAGGTCGTCTCGGTGATGATGGCGCCGCCGAGCAGCACGCCCAGGTCGATGCCGAAGACGGTGACGATGGTGCCCATCGCGCCGCGCCAGGCGTAGCGCATGAAGACCGAGGTGCCGGACATGCCCTTGGCCCGCGCCGTCCGCACGTAGTCCTCGGACAGCTGCTCGACCATCGAGGAGCGGGTCATGCGGGTGTAGTTGGCGGTCCAGATCAGCGACAGCACGATCCACGGCACCAGCAGGCCGCCGGCCCAGCCGATCGGGTCCTTGGTGAACGGCACGTAGGTCGGCAGGTCCAGCAGGTTGGTGCTGTAGCACAGCGCCCAGAGCGCGAGCGGACCGGCCACGTAGATCTGCATCGAGGAGGCCAGCAGCGAGAAGGAGCTGGCGACCTTGTCGGCGGCCTTGCCCTGCTTGTGGGCGGCCAGCATGCCGGTGCCGACGCCGACCAGCAGGAAGATGATCGCGGAGCCGACGGTCAGCGACAGGGTGGTCGGGAAGCGGTCCGCGAGGATGCCGCCGACCAGCTCCTTCTTGTCGAAGGAGTAACCGAAGCACGGGGCGCCGCAGTGGGTGCCGTTGAAGGTGCCGCCGGTGAAGATGGTGCTCAGCCAGTTCCAGTACTGGACCGGCCACGAGTGGTCGAAGCCCATGTCGTGCCTGATCAGGGCGAGGTTCTCGGGCGTGCAGGTCTTGCCGCAGTAGAGCCGCGCCGGGTCCGCCGGGATCGCGAAGAACAGCGCATACGTGATCATCGAGACGATCAGCAGGATGACGAGAGCGCCGAGGGTTCGGCGGACGAGGAATCGGAGCATCGGACGGGCTCTCCTGATCGGGGCGGGACACCGGCAGATCGTGCCGGTGTCCCGCCGTGAGCTACTGCTCGGTGACGACTACTACTTGACGTAGATGTTGAGCGGGGACTGCAGGCCGGCCAGGGTGTCGAAGGTGACGCCGCCCAGGCCCGAGCCGTAGAGGCTCAGCGAGCGCTGGTAGACGTCCGGGATCGACAGCGCCTTGTCCTGGAGCTTCTTGTCGAGCGCGGCCCAGGCCTTGCCCTGCTCCACCGGGTCGGCGATCTTCGCCGCGGCGTCGATCGCGGAGTTGATCTCCGGGTCGTTCACGTGGGCGTAGTTCGCGGCACCGTCGGCGATGGCGCGGCCGTCCCAGACCGGCTGCAGCGAGGTGTAACCGGTCGGCCAGTCGGCGCCCCAGCCGCCCCAGTACAGGTCGTACTCGTTGTTGACCAGGCCGATGGCGTCGTAGTAGGTCTTCGCGTCCAGCGGCTTCGGAACGAACTTGAAGCCGGCCTTCTCCAGCGCGTCGCGGATCGCCTCGGTGATCTTCTGCTGGAGCGGGGTGTTGTTGTACGCGTAGACGATGGTGGTGCCCACCGCGTTCGCCTCGGTCAGCAGCTGCTTGGCGGCGTCCGGGTCGCCCTGCGGCTTCTTGAGGATGCCGTACGGGTCGTAGGACTCGTAGCCCAGGACGGTCGGGCTCATGTACGAGGTGGCGTAGTCACCGTAGGAGGTGCCGCCGGACAGCTGGCGGGTCTGCTGGTGCGGGAACGCCTTGATCAGCGCCTCGCGGACCTTCTGGTCCTTGATGCGGGTGTTGTTGATGTAGTAGTAGTCGACGTACGGGGTCAGGCCCTCGAGGGTGCGGGGCTTGAGCTTCTCGTCCGCCTTGACCTGGTCGATGTACGACGGGTACACGGTGTTGTGGAACGAGAAGGTGGTCTTGTCGTCGCCGTTGTCCGCCATGAAGCGCTCGGTGGACTGCTGCGCCTGGACACCGAAGGTCATGTGCCACTTGTCCGGGTAGGCGTTCCGGATCGGGTCGGTGGCCGGGTCCCAGTTGGGGTTGCGCTCCAGGTCGAGCGAGCGGTCGGTGACGTGCTCGGTGATCTGGTACGGGCCGGAGGAGAACGGCTTCTTGTCGTACTCCTCCTTCGTGTCGTTGGCCTTCGGCACGATGCCGTAACCGGTCATCGCCAGCGTGAAGTTGGCGTCCGGGTGGACGTCCGCGAAGGTGATGACCACGGTCTTGGCGTCCGGGGTCTGGACGGCGTCCAGCTCCTTGCCGCCGTAGGGGCCCTCGTACGCCTCGCGGTACTTGTCGCCCGAGATCCAGGTCTGGATGTAGGTCGGGCCGGCCTTGATGAACGAGGCGTAGGTGCGCTCGATCGAGTACTTGATGTCGGCCGAGGTGATCGGGCTGCCGTCCTGCCACTTCACGCCGTCCTTCAGCGTGAACTTCCAGGTCTTGCCGCCGTCGGTGGTGGAGCCGGTGTCGGTGGCGAGGTCGCCGACGAGCTTCTGCGAACCGTCCGGGAGGGTCTTGTAGCCCGTCAGCTGGCGGGTGAACAGCAGCGAGACCTCGGCGTTGTAGTTCATGTAGATCTGCGCCGGGTCGAGGTGCGAGAAGTCGTCGCGGTCGATCATGTTGACCGTGCCGCCCTTCTTCGCGCCGTTCTCGGGGGCGGCCGGGCCCTTCGAGTCGTCGGCGGTGCCGACCGAGATCGAGGTGGCCTTGACCGGGGCCTTGGAGGCACCCGCCTTGCTGCCGTCGCTGTTGCTGTGGCCGCTGGAGCACGCCGTGGTGACGGTCAGGGCCCCGGCCACCAGAATGGCGGCGGCGAGCCGCGTCTTGCGAGAGCTCATCTTCATCCTGCCTGGAATAGTTGTACGGAATCTTCGTGGGTGTGCCCGGGGCCTGGCTTTCCCGTCCCCCGGAGTCTTGAGGGTCTGTCAGCGGTTGGTCTTCGGGTCGAACGCGTCCCGGACGGAGTCGCCGAGCAGGTTGAAGGCCAGAACGAACACCACCATGGCGAGGCCCGGGAAGAGCAGGAAGGTGACGTCGGTCCGGAGGAAGCCCGAGGCGTCGGCGATCATGCGGCCCCAGTCCGGGACCGGCTCGGACACACCGACACCGAGGTACGAGAGGCCCGCCTCGGCGGTGACGAACGCCGGCAGGGCGAGGGTGGACTGCACCAGGATCGGGGTCCACAGGTTGGGCAGGATCTCCTTGAAGATGATCCGCATCGGGGAGGCGCCGGTGACCTTGGCGGCCTCGATGAACTCGCGCTCGCGCAGGGACAGCGACACACCGCGCAGGATGCGGGCCAGGCCCATCCAGCCGAGCAGCGACAGCACGATGGTGACCGAGACGAACGGCAGCCACTCCGGCACGCCCTGGTCGGGCTTGACCAGCAGGCTGGTGACCACCGGCATGGTGGCGATCAGGAAGATCTGCGACGGGAACGACATCAGCACGTCGATGATCCGGCCGATGAAGTAGTCGAACTTGCCGCCGAGGTAGCCGGCCGCGATGCCCAGCGCGACACCGATCACGGTGGTCAGCAGCGAGGTGGCGACGGCGATGATCAGCGAGGTGCGGATGCCGTAGATCAGCAGGGTGAACACGTCGCGGCCGAGGCCCGGCTCCAGGCCGAACCAGAAGTCGCCGCTCATGCCGCCGTTGGGCCCGGTGGGCAGGCCGGAGTCGGTCAGCAGGCTGACGTCCTCCTGGCCGTAGTGGGTCTTCGGGTCCTTGCCGTACAGCATGGAGATGACCGGCGCGAGGATCGCCACCGCGACGAAGAACAGCACGACGCAGGCGCTCACCACCCCGGTGCGGTCACGGAGGAAGCGGCGCCACATCAGCTTCCCGGGAGAGAGGCCGCGGAAGCCCGGATCTGCGGGCGCGTCGGCCGTGGCGTTGTCCGCGAGGTCCGACGTCGGCCCGGGACGGGAGGTGTCCCCGTCCGTCGTGGCCCCAGTAGGCGTCGTCATGGTGCTAAAGCTCCCGACCGTGGTCCGTGCAGAAGCAAGGAGTAAGAACTTGGATGAATGGACTCTTGCAAGTCGTTTATCGAACGTCAAGAGTTCCTCAGTTGTCGACGGCCCATTTCCTCCTTCGTGCTGGAATGTCAACCACTTCGTAGTTCTCGAACTCTTGACACCGACTCGGCGAGACGGTCAAAACCGGACAAACGGCGTCAATGATCGTTCACATGTCCGTAACGATGCACGGCCGGCTCCGCTATCAGGACGTCGAGTTCGAGACCGTGTCCGGATGACGCGCGTAGAGCAAGTGTCCGGTTTGACGCCATTCACCGCAAATGGCGGGCGCAATTGAGTGTCCGATAATCGGACGCCGGTGTTTTCGGGCATGCCTCAGCGAATTCATGGGTAGGGGTCACCCAATTCGGGCGGCCCGCGGGGAACCGCCCGACTGGCATTTTCTCGCCATTGGCGGGACTTCGCCGCGGCGTTACCGCCGGCAGTTGTCGCTCCGTCCGCCCGGCGTTCTCGTGGACCGCGGCACCGGGCTCGGCGGGACCGGTCCGGCGGCCTCCCGGGCCCCGCCGCCGCCGACGGAGTCCGGGGTGGGACCGCGCGGACACGACGTGGGGCGCGGCGCCGCCGCCGTGGCGGTCAGGGCGCGCGGGAGGGAGCGGGGTCTCGGCACGCGGCACATCTTGCGTACCGGCGAACTGACTTGTCGACCTGCCGCGGATCAAGTATTGGTAACGCCGCGTGGCCGCGCGGTTGCGGCGCCCGGTTCGCCCTGTTCCGTGACGCCAGTGGCGAGGATTCGCCAGTGGGGCCGGGGCGCCCGTCCGGCGCCCCGGCCCCACCGGTGGATTGACGGCCCGTCAGGCCGGGATCTTGACCGTGCGGTCCTTGCCGGTCTTCGAGACGCCCTGCGCGATGGCGTCCGCCACGTCCTGCGCGGTGATCGCCGTCTGCTGGCCGTTGCGGGTGGTCTTCAGCTTGTCGAAGGTGGTGCCGACGGCGGCGGACAGCTTGTCCAGGTCCCACTTGAGGCCCACGGTGCCGGACGCGTCCGGGGCCAGCACCAGCGCCTTGGCGGCGGTGTTGCGGCCGAAGGCGAACTGCTTGGTGCCCGAGGTGACCGTGACGTTGCCGTTCAGCACCTGCTTGCCCAGGTCGTCGGCGGCGGCCTGGAGCACGTCCTGGCCGACCTTCGGCTGCGCGTCGGCGACCGGCAGCACCACCTCGGCGTCCGCCCGGCCGGCCGCCCGGCCGCGGTACGCCTGCTCGACCAGGTCGGCGGCGGCCGCCGAGTCCAGCGCCTTCCCGCCGGCGCCCGGGACGACCTCGGTGCCGCCCGCCTCGGTGAAGCGGACGTAGCCCTCCTGGAGGCTCTGCCCCGACTTGGCGCCCAGGTCGTCCAGGGCGGCCTTCAGCTTCGCCCGGTCGACCCGCACCACCGGTTCGACGGCCTTGGCACCGCCGGTCAGCGAACCCAGCACCTCGACCGGGTCGTAGCTGTGCTTGGTCAGCGCGTCCACGGTCGCCGTGGTGTCGAAGCTCAGCCCGGCGCTGGCCGGGTCCAGGGTGACCGACTGGTCGCCGATCTTCACCTTGAGCGGCTGCTGCCCGGCCTTGCCGACCGAGCCGTCCAGCGCGGTCACCGCCTGGTCGCGGGAGTCGCCGCCGATGTCGGTGCCCAGCACCGTGGTGCCCTTGGGGATGTCCGACTGGTTCATCATCAGGCCGGCGCCGTACGCCGCCGCGCCGAGGAACAGCACGCCGCCCAGACCGGTCACGAGCAGCTTCCTGCCGCGACCGCCCTTCTTCTTCGCGGCGGGCGCCGGCTCCTTCCGCTCGGCGGGCGGCCGGGGCTCGGCCGGGGCGTCCGGGGCCGGGGCCCGGGACGGTTCGCGCTTGGGCGTCGCGGCCCGCGAGCCGCCCGGGAACGGCTGCGCGGCGGGCAGGTCGGCGAACCGGCCGCCGCCCTCGCCGGCCGGGCGGGGCCGGGACTCCTCGGCGAACGGGTCGCCGCCGTCCGGGGACTTCAGGAACAGCTGGGTGGTCGGCGGGTCCGATATGCCGGCGCCCGGGGCCGGCTCGTCGCCGGTGACCGGGTCGAAGCCGCCGATCTGGGTGTCCTCCGGCTCCCCGGCGGCCTGCGGCGGCTCCGGGCGCTCGCCGCCGCGCGGCCCGGGGTCGGCGGTGGCGAACGGGTCGGCGGCGAACTGCTCGGCGGCGAACTGCTCGGTGGCGAACGGGTCGGCGGCGGCGAACGGGTCGGCGCCGGTCCGCGGCCGGCCCTGGCCGGGGTGCGGGGCCGCGAACGGGTCCTCGGCGGCGGCCGCGGACGGGCCCGGCTGCTGGGGCCGCTGCGACTGAGGCGGCTGCTGGGACTGCGGCTGCGGCTGGGACTGTGGCTGCGGCTGGGCGAACGGGTCCTGCGGGCCGCCCTGCCGGGCCTGCGGCTGCTGCCGCTCCGACCGCCGGGGCTGCTGCGCGGCGAACGGGTCCTGGGCGAACGGGTCCTGGGCCGCCTGGGCCGCCTGGTCCGGCGCGAACGGGTCCGGCGCGGCGGCGGTCCGGAAGGGGTCGCCCTGGTGCGGCAGCGGGTGGCCGCCGGTGCGCGAGGACGCCGCCGGGTCGGCCGGGGCGAACGGCGAGGCGGGCGCGCCGGACGGGCGCGGCGCGGGCTGCTGGGCGGCCTGCGGGGCGGCCTGCTGGCCCCCCGGGGCACCCTGGGCCGGCCCCGCCGGGGCGGCGGCGGCCGGGGCGGGCTCCGGACGGCCCTTCTGGCGCGGCTTGAACCACTCGCCGGTGGACTCCGACTCGGACGGCTTCGCCGCCTTCGCCGCGGACGGCTCCTGCCACTCCGGCGGCAGGGTCGGCGGGACGGCGGTGCGCGCCCCGCCGTCCATCACGCCGAGCACCGGGTCGCCGGCGCCGCCGCGGTGGCGCGGCCCGGGCGGCTCGGCGGGCGGCTCGTCCTTGACCTTGCTCTGCACCACGACCGGCGGGATCGGCCGCGAACCGGGGATGTTGATCCGCACCCGGGTGGTCAGCGTGGTCTCCGTGGTCTTCGGCGCGGCGGCCTCGTCGGAGCGCGGACCGGGAGCGGTCCGTCCGGCGGCCGGGTCCGCGCCGAGCCCACCGGGCAGGCCGGTGCCGTACGGCGGGGTGCCCGACGGGTACGCGTCGGGGCCGCCGCGGCGGGGCTGCGGATGGGCGTTGTCAGATTCGCGGCTGCTCAATGCTGCTCTGCTCCGGGTTCGCGGCCGGGCCGGCCGGGCCGTCCGCTGCGTATGGGGCGGGGACCGCCGGACGGCGGCCTGCGGCCGTGCGGCGGGCCGACCGGCCCCGGGGACATCGGCTGTTCACATGTCGGCTGCGGCGAGCGCCCCGCCACGCGAGTGGTGCCGAAGCTACCGTCCGACCCGGCCGGGCCGGACAGGGGGGTGGTCCGCCGGGGCACCACCTTACCGACAAGGCATCCGGGCCGGAGGACGACCGGGGCATCCCGGTGGCCCCCCGGCCCGCCGTGCGCTAGCGGCCGCCGTCCTTGACGGGCCGTCGGGGCTCCGGCGCCGGTACGCCGAACAGGAACCCGGAGCGGGTCGGCAGGGTCGCGCAGACCACGCCTAGCACCGCGCCGCCGAACAGGTACAGGTACGCGGACGGAGTGGCGGAGAGCACCAGGTCACCCTCCGGACGGGGCGCCAGCAGCACCGCCAGCACCACGAACCAGCCGCCCAGCGCGACGCCCGCGCCGAGCTTGGTGCCGGTCGCCCGCAGCCCCCCGTAGAACAGCCCGGCGCAGGCCGCCAGCGACAGGACCACGCCGAAGCCGCCCCACAGGGTCTGCACGAAAGCTCCGCACACCGACACCGCGGCGCCGAGCAGGAACAGCACGACGTACACCGCGATCCGGACGCCGCGCGGCGGCATCGGCTCGGCCAGCCGCTGCTCGCGGGTGCCGAGCAGGAACTGCGGGAGCCTCACCGCTCCACCCCCGCGAACAGGTCGGTCTCCGGGTCGCCGAGGCCGGGCGCGCCGCGCACCAGCTCGTAGTACTCGGTGGCCAGCAGCGGCTGCCCGAGGCCGTTGCTGAGCGCGAAGTGGCGTCCGTCCACCGTGATCTGGGTGGCGTGCGCCCGCATCGCGGCGGCCTTCGCCCCGGCGTGCGCCGCGTTGTCCAGCACCGTGGTGACCACCTTGTCGTCCACCACGCCGGGAATCTGTTCGACCGGGGCGGTGCCCTCGAACGGCGCCTCGGCGGCGGTCTCCGCGAGCGCGGCCTCGATCACCGAGCGGGGCACCCGGTTGTAGTAGACCTTGGCGATCCGCCAGGGCGCGCCCAGCTCCGGGCGGAAGTCCGGGTCGGCGGCCAGCTCGTAGCCGCGCAGCGCCACCCGGTGCGCCTGGATGTGGTCGGGGTGGCCGTAGCCGCCGTTCTCGTCGTACGTCACCAGCACCTGCGGCCGGACCTCGCGGACCACCCCGGCCAGCAGGCCGGCCGCCTCGTCCACGTCCGCCCGCCAGAAGCAGGACGGGTCGTCGTTGTCCGCGACGCCCATCATCCCGGAGTCCCGCCAGCGGCCCGGGCCGCCCAGGAAGCGGTGGTCGGTGACGCCCAACGCGCGCATCGCGGCGGCGAGTTCGCCGATCCGGTGGGCACCCAGGGCGTTGTCGCGGCCCTGCTCCAGGTGGGCCAGCTCCGGCGGGATCACCTCACCGCCCTCGCCCAGCGTGCAGGTCACCAGGGTGACCCGGACGCCCTCGGCCGCGTACCGGGCCATCGTGGAGCCGTTGTTGATCGACTCGTCGTCGGGGTGGGCGTGCACCAGCAGCAGCCCGCGCGAGTCGGCCGGGGGTACGGAGGTCATGCCCGGCAGCTTACGGCCAGGCCGCGGCCCGCCCGGAGGGGGACACCCCGGGCGGGCCGCGCACGATCCGGCGCTGCGCTAGAGGTCCAGGCCGTTGAGCATCCCGGCCAGGTTGGACGTCACCTGCTGGATCGTCGGCGCGATCGAGCTGGACGCCAGGTAGAAGCCGAGCAGCGAGCACACCAGCGCGTGGCTCAGCTTCAGGGTCGACCGGCGGACCAGCACCACGACCACCACCAGCATCAGCACGACGGCGGAGACGGACAAAGCCATGACGGCTCACACCCTTCCTCGGGTGCGCTGCCCCGGGGCGGGGCAGCGGGCGGAACGATGGTCCAGACATACCCGATGAGTGACGTCGGGGTGACGTTCCGTGAGGCGGCCCGGGGTGTCGCGCCGCCCGGTCCGGCCCGCGGCGCCCCCGGTCAGCGGCCCTCCGAACGGTCGTACGCCTCCTCCGGGCGGGCTGCGCCGTCCGGGTGATCACTGGCCGGCGGGGCCGTAGGGTCGGGCCCATGACGACCGAGAAGCCGCAGGACACCTTCCCCCGGCAGTACGCCCGCACCGGGCGGTTCACGGCGGGCGCGCCC
This sequence comes from Kitasatospora fiedleri, assembly GCF_948472415.1. Taxonomy (NCBI): domain Bacteria; kingdom Bacillati; phylum Actinomycetota; class Actinomycetes; order Kitasatosporales; family Streptomycetaceae; genus Kitasatospora; species Kitasatospora fiedleri. The sequence continues at coordinate 4,786,411 of NZ_OX419519.1, forward strand.
CGCTCGTTCAGCGTCACCCCGGACGGCGCCGGGGTGCTGTTCCTGCGCGCCCGCGGCGACGGGCGGCACGGCAACCTGCTGTGGCGGCTGGACGTGGCCACCGGCGCCGAGCGGGTGCTCGCCGACCCCGGAGAGCTGCTCGGCGGCGGCGCGGAGGAGCTGTCCGCCGCCGAGCGGGCCCGCCGCGAGCGCAGCCGGGAGACCTCCGCCGGGATCGTCGGCTACACCCTGGACGCGGCCGGGCGCACCGCCGCCTTCGTGCTCTCCGGGCGGCTGTTCGCGGTCGACACCGACAGCGGCGCGACCCGCGAACTGCCCGCCGCCACCCCGCTGCTGGACCCGCGGCCGAGCCCGGACGGCACCAAGGTCGCCTACGCCACCCCCGGCGGCGAGCTGCGGGTGACCGCCGCCGACGGCAGCGGCGACCGGCTGCTGGCCGGGCCGGAGGCGGCCGGGGTCAGCTGGGGGCAGGCCGAGTTCATCGCCCAGGAGGAGATGGGCCGTGACCGCGGCCACTGGTGGGCCCCGGACGGGAGCGCGCTGCTGGCCGCCCGGGTCGACGACACCCCGGTGCGCCGCTGGTGGATCGCCGACCCGGCCAACCCCGGCCGCCCGCCGGTCGAGGTCGCCTACCCGGCGGCCGGCACGCCCAACGCCGAGGTCGGGCTCTGGCGGCTCGGCCTGGACGGCACCCGCACCGAGATCCGCTGGGACCGGGCGGCGTACCCGTACCTGGCCCGGGTGCACTGGTCGGCCGGCGGGCCGCCGCTGCTCCAGGTGCAGGCCCGCGACCAGCGCGAACAGCTGGTGCTGGAGGCCGACCCGGCCACCGGGGAGACCACGGTGCTGGTCACCGAGCGGGACGCGGACTGGCTGGAGCTGTTCGCCGGGTCACCGGTGCGCCGGGCCGACGGGCAGCCGGTGCGGATCACCGACCGGGACGGCGCACGGGTCCTGACCGTCGGCGAGCGGGCGCTCACCGACGCCGGGCTGCACGTGCGCGCGGTGCTCGGGACGGACGGCGAGCGGGTGCTGTTCACCGCCTCCGCCGGGGCCGCCGAGTTCGAGCGCCGCCCGCCAGGCTGGCTGGGCGTCTTCGAGGCCGGGCCGGACGGCGTCCGGGAGGTCGGCGAGGGCGCGCTCGGCGCGGTGCGCGGCGGCGGCACCACCGTGCTCACCACCGCCCACCCGGCGCGGCCCGGCACCACCGTCACCGTGCACCGCGCGGGCGCCGAACCGCTGGTGATCGCCTCGCACGCGGCCACCCCGCTGCTGGCGGCCCGGCCGGTGTTCCGGTTCGCCGGCGAGCGGCGCATCCCGTGCGCGGTGCTGCTGCCCACCGGCTACGACCCGGACGCGGACGGGAAGCTGCCCGTCCTGATGGACCCGTACGGCGGCCCGCACGGGCAGCGGGTGGTGCGGGCGCACAACCCGCACCTGGTGTCGCAGTGGTTCGCCGACCAGGGCTTCGCGGTGATCGTCGCGGACGGGCGCGGCACCCCCGGGCACAGCCCCGGCTGGGAGAAGTCGATCAGCCGGCGCACCGCCGAGGTCTCGGTCCGGGACCAGGTCGACGCGCTGCACGCGCTCGCCGAGCAGTTCCCGCTCGACCTGGGCCGGGTCGCGATCCGCGGCTGGTCCTACGGCGGCTACCTGGCCGCCGCCGCGGTGCTCCGCGAACCGGACGTCTTCCACGCCGCGGTGGCCGGCGCGCCCGTCACCGAGCACGACCTGTACGACACCCACTACACCGAGCGCTACTACGGCGACCCGCGCACCGAACCCGAGTCGTACCGGGCCAACTCGCTGGTGGAGCTGGCCCCTTCGCTGCGCCGGCCGCTGATGATCGTGCACGGCCTGGCCGACGACAACGTGGTGGTCGCACACAGCCTGCGGCTGTCCACCGCGCTGCTCGCGGCCGGGCGCCCGCACACCGTGCTGCCGCTGTCCGGGGTGACCCACATGACCCCGCAGGAGCAGGTCGCGGAGAACCTGCTGCTGCTCCAGGTGCGCTTCCTGAAGGACGCGCTCGGCCTGGCGTGACCGCCCGGTCCGTGACATCCGTCATGCGGAGGTCACGACGGCGCGCACTGCCGCGGACACCCCCGTCCCGGGGAGTCTGGAGGAGTCGGAGAGAACGGCTCTCGAAAGGACTTGGTTCGGATGACGACGGGAACGGGGGAGGTCGCGGCCTTCCGGAACGTCAGCAAGAGCTACGGCCGGGTGAAGGCGGTGAACGGCCTCGACCTGGTGCTGCGCCCGGGCGAGACGGTCGCCCTGCTCGGCCCCAACGGGGCGGGCAAGTCCAGCAGCCTCGACCTGCTGCTGGGCCTGCGCGAACCGGACAGCGGCACGGTCGAGCTGTTCGGCGGCACCCCGCGCGCGGCGATCGCGGCCGGCCGGGTCGGGGCGATGCTGCAGAGCGGCGGCCTGATGACGGACGTCAAGGTCCGCGAGATCGTCGAACTGGCCTGCAAGGTGCACCCCCGCGGCCACGGCGTCGACGAGGTGCTGACCACCGCCGGGATCACCGAGATCGCCGACCGGCGGGTCGACAAGCTCTCCGGCGGCCAGGAGCAGCGCGTCCGGTTCGCCCTCGCGGTGGCCGGCGCCAACGACCTGATCGTCCTGGACGAGCCCACCACCGGCATGGACGTCTCGGTCCGCCGCCAGTTCTGGGAGGCCATGCGGGCCCAGGCCGACGCCGGCCGCACCGTACTGTTCGCCACCCACTACCTGGAGGAGGCCGACTCCATCGCCGACCGGGTCCTGGTCCTGCACAAGGGCCGCCTGATCGCCGACGGCTCCTCCGCCGAGATCAAGGCCCGGGCCGGCGCCCGCCGGATCGGCTTCGAACTCCACCCCTCCGACGGCGGCGCCTTCGACGAGGCCGTGCTGCGCGCCCTGCCCGGCACCGTCGGCCTGGACGTCAGCACCCGCGCCGACGGCGTGCGCACCGTCCGGATTCGCTCCGCCGACGCCGACGCCGGCGTCGCCGCGCTCTACAAGGCGGGCCTGTACCCGCGCGGGTTGGAAGTCACCAGCCTCGGCCTGGAACAGGCCTTCCTCACCATCACCGGCGAGCAGGACCGCAACGAGAGCGAAGAGGAGAACGCGCGATGATCACCCTGGTCAGGCTGGAGATCCTGCGCACCCTGCGCAACAAGCGGTACCTGATGTTCACCGTGCTCTACCCGGCGCTGCTGTACGTCTTCTTCATCAGCGCCTACGGCAGCGGCGGCACGGTGGCCGGCGGAGTCTCGGTCAAGTCGTACTTCATGGTCTCGATGGCCACCTTCGGCGCGGTCGGCGCCGTGCTGACCGGCTCCGCGCAGCGGATCTCGCTGGAGCGCAAGAGCGGCTGGACCCGCCAGCTGCGGCTCACCGCCCTGCCCGGCCGGGCCTACACCCTGGGCAAGATCGCCGCCTGCGCGGCCACCACGCTCCCCGCCATCCTGGTGGTCTTCGTGATCGGCGCGATCGAGGGCGTCGACCTCACCGCCGCCCAGTGGCTCGGCCTGGGCGTCGCGCTCTGGCTCGGCAGCTTCGTCTTCGCCGCGCTCGGCGTCGCCCTCGGCTACGCCGCCCAGCCGGACGCGATCCAGCCGGTCGTGATGATCGTCTACATGCTGATGGCGCTGTTCGGCGGCACCTGGTTCCCGGTCAGCGACTCGCTGAAGACCTACGCCCGGTTCAACCCGGTCTACGACTACAACCAGCTGGCCTCGTTCATCCACGGCCAGGGCGTGGCCGGCCTCCCGATCGCCGCGCTCGCCGCCTTCCTCGCGGTCTTCACCGCCGCCGCGGCCTACCTGTACCGCAAGGACGCCCAGCAGGCATGATGGCACCCATGCAGACGCCCGCACCGGCCCGCCGTCCCGACCGCAACGGGGAGGACGGGCCGGACGGCCGTTGGACCACCTACCCCGGCGCGCCGGTGGACACCAAGCGCCAACTGATGGTCAAGCTCGCCTGGACCTCGGTGTGGGCGTTCTACCTGGCCTACCCGCTCCAGGACCTGGCGACCCGGCAGCACACCCGGTCGGCGACCGTCGCCGGCGCCGTCGCGCTGGCCGTCTTCCTGGCCGCCTACCTGACCGTCGTGATCGTCCGCAACCGCCGCGGCCACCCGGCCCGGCAGTACCTGCCGCTCGCCCTGATGGCCGCGATCGCCGTCGGCACCTCGTACACCCTCGGCGAGTCCTGGCTGACCCTGTTCACCTACACCTCGGTGTGCGCCGCGGTCACCTTCCCCGGCCGGCTCGGCATCGTCGGCGTCCTCGCCACCACCGCCGTCTTCGCCCTGGTCGGGCTGACCAGCCGCGCCGACGTCGAGACCATGGTCAGCATCGGCCTGCCCTGCGTGCTGGCCGGGCTCGCCATGCTCGGCATGCAGCGGCTGGTCACCACCATGCGGGAACTGCGCGAGGCCCGGGCCGCCGTCGCCCACCTCGCCGCCTCCGAAGAACGGCTGCGGCTGGCCCGCGACCTGCACGACCTGCTCGGCCACTCGCTCTCGCTGATCGCCATCAAGGGCGAACTCACCGGACGCCTGATGGACGCCGGCAAGACCGCCGACGCCCGCGCCCAGGTCGCCGACATCGAACAGGTCGCCCGGCAGTCGCTGGCCGACGTCCGCAGCGCCGTCAGCGGCTTCCGCCGCCCCACCCTGCCGGTCGAACTCGCCGCCGCCCGCACCGCGCTGGCCGCCAGCCAGGTCGCGCTCGACGCCGACCCCCGGCTCGCCGAGGACCACCCCGGCCTGGGCCCCGAGGAGTCCGGCGTGCTCGCCTGGGCGCTGCGCGAGGCCGTCACCAACGTGGTCCGGCACGGCGCCGGCGCCACCCGGTGCGGCGTCCACCTCGACGAGACCTGGGAGGAGGACGGCCGCTACGCCGTCCTGGAGGTCGTCGACAACGGCCCCGGCCCCGGCAAGTCCGCCGCCGGCAACGGCCTGTCCGGCCTCGGCGAGCGGCTGGCCCAGGTCGGCGGCCGGCTGGAGACCGCCGCCGCCAACCGCGGCAAGGGCTTCCGGCTGCGCGCCCTGGTCCCGCTGCGGCCCGGCCCCAGCGGGGAATAGGCTGCCCGACGTGACGGACGGAACGGATGCGCGACCGGTGCGGGTGCTGCTCGCCGAGGACCAGGGCATGGTGCGGGAGGCGCTCGCCGCGCTGCTCTCGCTGGAGGGCGACCTGGAGGTGGTCGCCCAGGTCGCGCGCGGCGACGAGGTGGCCGCGGCGGTGACCGCGCACCGGGTCGACGTCGCGGTGCTGGACATCGAGATGCCCGGCATGACCGGCATCGACGCCTGCGCGGAGGTCCGGAAGGTCCGGCCGGGCACGAAGGTCGTCATCGCCACCACCTTCGGCCGGCCCGGCTACCTGCGCCGGGCGATGGAGTCCGGGGCGGACGCCTTCCTGGTCAAGGACGCCCCCGCGGCGGAACTCGCCGAGGCCATCCGGCGGGTGCTGCGCGGCGAGAAGGTCATCGACCCGACGCTGGCCGCCGCGGCCCTCTCGGAGGGCGCCAACCCGCTCACCGGCCGCGAGCGCGACGTGCTCGCCGCCGCCGCGGACGGCGCGGTCAACGCGGACATCGCGGCCCGGCTGCACCTCTCCGAGGGGACGGTGCGCAACTACCTGTCGATGGCGATCCAGAAGACGGCCGCCCGCAACCGCGCGGAGGCGGTCCGGGTCGCCCGGGAGAAGGGCTGGCTGTAGGTCCGCCTCCGCCTTCGACCCCGCCCCGGGCCCGCGCCCGGCCGGAGCCGCTCAGTTGAGCCGGTGCCGGGCCGACCTCGCCTCCAGCCGGACCTTCGCCGCGCTCTCCGGATCGAAGGCGTCCAGGATCTTCGCGTAGTCCTCCATCTCGGCGGCGCCGCCCAGGAAGTCCCCGGTCTTGACCAGCAACTCGGCCCGCTCCAGGCGCAGTTGCGCGGGGTGGCGGGGCAGCAGCAGGGCCAGTTCGGCGGCCCAGAGCTGGGTGCGGGCGTGCTCGGGGCGGTCGGCGGCCCAGCGCCGGATGTTGCCCAGGACGCGCAGCACGGTGTCCAACGGCTGCGCCGGGGTGAGCAGTTCGGGGGAGAACGGGTGGCCGGAGGCGGCGACCAGGCGCTCCACGTCGGAGACGTCGAGCAGCCGGCCACCGTGGAACGGGTCGGCCAGCACGTACTCGTCGCCGCCGCCCGGATCGCCCACCGCGACGATGAAGTGGCCCGGCAGCGCGATGCCGTACACGGTCAGCCCGGCCCGGGCGGCCACCGCCTGCCAGACCAGCGAGAGCATGATCGGCAGCCCGCGGCGGCGGCGCAGCACCTCCGGCAGCAGCGAGGACTCCAGCCGGAGGTAGTCGGACTGCCGGCCGTGGAAGCGCTCGCGCCCGCCGAGCACCGCCGCGAGCAGCGCGGCGGTCTCCTCCGGGCCGCTCGGACGGCGCTCGGCGACCGCCTCGCGGATGGCCGCGGCGTGCCGGTCCAGGGCCGCCTGACAGGCCGTCAGGAGGGCGTCCGGGGACGGCTGTTCGGCACTGTCGCCGGGATCGCCGAGGGTGTGCTCGGCGGCGGCGAGCAGGCACAGCAGCACCGGGTCGGGGTGTTCGCCCCGGGCTTCGGTGCGGAAGCGGGTTCTGCTCTGCTCGGTCACTGCGGCCTTCGGTTCAGCAGCGGTCGTGGCTCACTACAGGTGGTGCACGCTACCGCTGGGGAAGGCGGGCGTAGTGGTAAGTGTGACTGGTCGCGAAGCCCAGCCGGTCGTACAGCGCGATCGCGCCCCCGTTGTCCGCCTCGACCTGCAGGTACCCGCCGGTGGCGCCCTCCTCGGCGGCCCGGGCGGCGAGCGCGGCCAGCACGGCGGTGGCCAGGCCGCGGCGGCGGGCGGCCGGGGCGACCTCGACCGCGCCGAAGCAGGCCCAGGCGCCGTCCACCACCAGCCGGCCGATGGCCAGCGGGGTGCCGTCCGGGCCGGGGACGCGGGCGAACCAGACCGAGGGGCCGCCGTGCATCACCGCGGTGGCGGCCGCCTCCAGGGCCGGGTCGCCGCCCACCCGGCGGTACAGCGCCAGCCACTCCGGCCCGGCGGTGCGGGCGAGCCGGACGTCCGCCGGGCGACCGGCCCGGGCCAGCCCGCCGAGCGGGGCGGTGCGCACCAGGGTCGGGGCGAGGGCCGCGCCGAGCCGGTCCAGCTCGGCGGCCAGGTCGGGCGGCGAGCCGGGGGAGACCACCTCGACGTACGCGGGCAGCGAACGGGCCGCGTACCAGTCGCGCACCCGGTCCAGCGCCGCGTCCAGCGGCAGGCCCGGGTCGCCCAGCGCCTGCACCGAGTTGGCCCGCCGGGTGAACCCGGCCGAGGCGCGCAGCGTCCACCCGCCCAACTGCTCCTGCTCGACGGCGGGCCAGCCGCGGGCGGCGATCCGCTGCAGCTCGACCGGGCCGGTCGCGGGCGCGGCCAGCCGCCGGGCCGGGAACGCCGGGACGGGCTTGCCGGCCACCAGCAGCCCGGCGGCGAAGCGCACCGGCGCGCCGCCGCGCGGCTCGACCGTCAACCCGTCGCCGTCCCACGAGGTGAGCACGCCGATCGCGTCGCGGAACACCGGACGCCCGTCCGCCACGCCGTCGACACGCCGGACCGACACCCGTCGTCCCACGTCAGACGGGCCTATCCGGACCTCCGGACGGGCCTCCCACGGCACCGGGCCGACCATGAACCGCACCTCCTGTGCATTTGCGTGCCCCGACCCGCGATACTAGGGGCGGGCATCGGCGACGCCGCGCGCAAAGCGCGACCGAGTAAACAGTAGGGCGGCAGCCCTTCCGAGGAGGAACGACAGCGTGACCTACGTCATCGCGCAGCCTTGTGTCGACGTCAAGGACAAGGCGTGCATCGAAGAGTGCCCCGTGGACTGCATCTACGAGGGCGAGCGCTCCCTCTACATCCACCCGGACGAGTGCGTGGACTGTGGCGCCTGCGAGCCGGTCTGTCCGGTCGAGGCGATCTTCTACGAGGACGACACCCCGGAGGAGTGGAAGGACTACTACAAGGCGAACGTCGAGTTCTTCGACGACCTGGGCTCGCCCGGCGGCGCCTCCAAGCTCGGCCTGATCGAGCGCGACCACCCGTTCATCGCCGCGCTGCCCCCGCAGAACGCCGACCACTGATCGGTGGCATCCACGCTGTGAGCACGAACGACAGCACGCACGCGCCGTTCCCGGGCCACCCGGGGGCGGCGCGCCGCGTCTCCGACCGCCTGCCGGTCTTCCCCTGGGACCGGCTCGAACCGTACAAGCGCACCGCCCTGGCGCACCCGGACGGGCTCTGCGACTTCTCCGTCGGCACCCCGGTGGACCCGGTGCCCGAACTGGTCCAGCGGGCGCTGGCCGCGCACACCGACACGCCCGGCTACCCCACCGTGTGGGGCCCGCTGTCGCTGCGCGACGCGATCGCCGGCTGGCTGGGCCGCCGCTGCGGCGCCGAGATCGGCCCCGAGGCGGTGCTCCCCACCGTCGGCTCCAAGGAACTGGTGGCCTGGCTGCCCGGCCAGCTCGGCCTCGGCCCCGGCGACCAGGTCGCCTACCCGAAGCTCGCCTACCCCACCTACGAGGTCGGCGCGCTGCTGTGCGGCGCCGAGCCGGTCGCGTACGAGGACGTCGACGAGCTGGACGGCTCGAAGGTCCGGCTGCTGTGGCTGAACTCGCCGTCCAACCCCACCGGACGGGTGCTGGACGCCGCCGAGCTGCGGCGCGCCGTCGAGTGGGCCCGGGAGCACCGGGCGCTGCTGGTCAGCGACGAGTGCTACCTCGAACTCGGCTGGGAGGCCGAGCCGGTGTCGGTGCTGCACCCGTCGGTCTGCGGCGGCTCGCACGAGGGCCTGCTGGCCGTGCACTCGCTCTCCAAGCGCTCCAACCTGGCCGGCTACCGGGCCTCCTTCGCGGCCGGCGACCCGGTGGTGGTCCGCGAGCTGCTGGAGGTCCGCAAGCACGGCGGCATGATCGTGCCCGCGCCGGTGCAGGCGGCCACCGCGGCCGCCCTCGCCGACGACGCGCACGTCGCCGAGCAGCGGGCCAGGTACGCCCAGCGGCGCAGCGCCCTGCGGGCCGCGCTGGAGGCGTACGGGTTCCGGATCGAGCACTCCGAGGCGAGCCTGTACCTGTGGGCGACCCAGGACCGGCCGTGCTGGGAGAGCGTGGCCGAACTCGCCGAGCTGGGCGTCCTGGTGGCCCCCGGCGACTTCTACGGCCCGGCCGGCGACCGGTTCGTGCGGGTGGCGTTCACCGCCACCGACGAGCGGGTGGCCTCGGCCGTGGAGCGGCTCAAGCGCTAGGCCCGGTCCGGCCGCGGGCACCGCGGCACGACGGACACGCGGGAGGGGGCGGAGCCGGCCGGCTCCGCCCCCTCCCGCGTGCGTGCGCCGGATCAGCCGATCGGCAGGCCGCCGCCCTGGATGCCGCCGAGCAGGCCGCCGACCGGGCCCAGCGCGCCGGTCAGGCCGCCCAGCGGGCTGTCGCCGCCCAGCGAGGGCACGCCGCCGAGGCGGTTGGCGGACTCGTGCTCGGTCAGGCCCGCCAGGGTGCCCGCGACCGGCAGCGACTGGACGGCGCCGGTGACCGGGCCGAGCTTGTCGGCGGCCGGCAGGCCCTGGGTGAGCTTGTCGGTGGGCAGGCCCCGGGCCACGGTGGACAGCGGGGTGCCGGTGACCTTCTGGGTGGCCGGGACGACCTTGTCGGTGACGGCCGGGGCGACCTTCTCCTCGACCGCCGGGGCGACCCTGTCGGTGAGGGTGTCGAGCGAACCGGTCAGCTGGCCGGCCTTGCCGAGCGGGCCGAGCTTGCCGAGCGCGTCGTCGGTGGAGGGCAGGTTGTGCGCGACGGTGTTGCCCGCCGCGTCGGCGGCCGCCGGGCCGCCCGCCGCCAGGGTCGCGGCGCCGGTGGTGCCGACCACGTGGCCCAGCTCGTGGGTGGCCCCCTGCACCGCGTCACCCGAGTTGGGGACGTCGGCCAGCTTGGTCACGCCGGCGCCCAGGTCGGTCTGCGGCACCACCTCGGTGGCGGAGGCGGCGCCCGCGGCCGCGAGCGGCGCCGCGGTGGCGGCGACGAGCAGCGCGGCCTGGGCGATCCGGCGCGTCAGGGGGAAGGACATGGTGCTCCTAAGAAGTGAGGTCGACGGTCCGCCGGGCGGCCGGCGCGGGGCCGGCCCGTCCGGCGGGCGACGTGTATGACCGCAAGAGCACCGGGAAGGTTTCGGCCGGTCAAGGTCAAGGGTTGGCAAAGATCGGACGATCCTTTTTCGGTCCGCGCGCACCCCCCGCCCCGGCGGCCGCCGGTGCAGAACCGTCACTTCCCTGCTGCGCCACGCCTCCGGGCCGGGGTGGCGCGCCGGACGCGGGACCGCCCGCCAGGAGGGCCGCCGTCAGCGGGAGTTGACCCGAATCACCCGGTGGGCGGTCACCCGCGCACCAGTGCGTCAACGCACCGTCGGACCGTCACTTCCCCTTGACCGGCTCGCCCAGCGTCACCAGCACCCGGTCCGACGGCGCGCCCGCCAGCGGCTTCCAGCCCTGCCCCGGCCTGTCCACCCGCCACACCCTGCCGTCGTATGCGACCTGGCCGATGCCCAGCGCGGCGGCCTGCGCCACCGACCAGTGCGCCAGCGCCCAGCCGGTCTGCCCCGCCCCGCCGGCGCCCGCCGTGCTCGCGGTCGGCTGCGGGGTGAGCGCCAGCACCTCGCGCGGGTCCTTGGCCGCCTTCTCGGCGCCCGCCACCGTCACCGCCTTGCCGAACTCCCGGCGCACCCGGTCCGACAGGTTCGCCGCGGTCGGGGCCGGCTCGGTCGGATCGGTCGGGACCGGCGCGGGCAGCGCGTGCACCACGCAGTCCAGCGCGGCCGGTTCGCGGCCGGTCAGCACCGAGGCCAGCAGCGCCGCGTTGTCCTCGTGCTTGGCGTACGCCTGCGGGTAGCCGCTGCGCTGCACCTGCTGGGCGGCGTCGGTCAGCGGCATCTGCGCGTACCCGTTCACCTTCACCAGCGCGTCCAGGAACTTGTCGGTCGAGTAGACCGGGTCCATGATCTGGTCGACGCTGCCCCAGCCCTGCGAGGGGCGCTGCTGGAACAGGCCCACCGAGTCCCGGTCGCCGCCCGCCAGGTTGTGCAGCTTCGACTCCTGGATGGCGGTCGCCAGCGAGATGGTCACCGCCCGCTCCGGCAGGCCCCGGGCCATCGCCACCGCCGTGATGGTGGCCGCGTTCGCCGCCTGCGGCAGCTCCAGCGTCCCCGAGCCGGCCGCGGTGGTGACCTTGCAGCCCTCGGCCGGGGGCGCGAGCTTGTCCCGGTTCAGCCACACCACCAGGCCGCCGACCACCGCCAGCGCCAGCACCCCGACCAGCACCCGCCGCCACGGCCGCCGCCGGCGCGGCGCCCCGTACCCGTCGTCGTACGCGGCGTCGTACCCGTCGTCGTACCCGTCGTCCGCGGCGTCGTACCCGGCGTCCTCGGCCACGGTGGCCCCTTTCCCTGGTGGTGCGGTCGCCGCGGTCCCGGCCCGGCGCGCGTGGTTCGCGGACACCGTAACCGCTCGGACGGCCGTACGGGTCCGCGCGGTTGCGCGGGCGCCCGCGCGGCGGTCCGGCGGCTCGGTAGGGTGGCCGCCATGAGCAGCCCGAACGAGCCCCTCGACCTGACCCTCGACGGCGGAGCGCTGACCGCCCGCCTGGTCGACTTCCCGTCCGTCAGCGGTGAGGAGACCGCCCTGGCGGACGCCGTCGAGGCCGCGCTCCGGGCCTTCCCGCACCTCACCGTCGACCGCCACGGCAACAACGTGGTCGCCCGCACCCACTTCGGCCGGGACGAGCGGGTGGTGCTCGCCGGCCACCTGGACACCGTGCCGATCGCCGACAACGTGCCCTCGCACGTCGAGGGTGACCTGCTCTACGGCTGCGGCACCTCCGACATGAAGTCCGGCGTCGCCGTGCAGCTGCGGCTCGCCGCCACGCTCACCGAGGCCAACCGGGACGTCACCTACGTCTTCTACGACTGCGAGGAGGTGGAGGCCACCCGCAACGGCCTCGGCCACCTGTTCGCGACCCACCCCGACTGGCTGGCCGGGGACTTCGCCGTCCTGATGGAGCCCAGCGGCGCCGTCGTCGAGGGCGGCTGCCAGGGCAGCCTGCGCGCCGACGTCACGCTCACCGGCGTCCGGGCCCACGCCGCCCGCGGCTGGCTCGGCGACAACGCCATCCACAAGGCCGCGGAGGTGCTGCGCCGGCTCGCCGAGTACCAGCCGCGCCGGGTGGAGATCGACGGCCTGGAGTACCGCGAGGGCCTCAACGCCACCCGGATCGACGGCGGCGTCGCCGGGAACGTCATCCCCGACGAGTGCACCATCCACGTCGCCTTCCGGTTCGCCCCCGACCGCACCCTGGAGCAGGCCGAGGAGCACCTGCGCGCGGTCTTCGAGGGCTACCGGCTCGACATCGCGGACGCCTCGCCCGCCGCGCTGCCCGGCCTCGGCCTGCCCGCCGCCCGGGCCTTCCTGGCCGCGGTCGGCGGCGAGCCCCGGGCCAAGTTCGGCTGGACCGACGTGGCCCGGTTCTCCGCGCACGGCGTCCCCGCCGTCAACTACGGCCCCGGCGACCCGAACCTGGCCCACAAGCGGGAGGAGCACTGCTCGCTGAGCGCGATCGCGGAGGTCGAGCAGCGGCTGCGGGACTGGCTGAGCCGGTAGCCGGTAGCCGGTAGCCGGTAGTCGGCGGGGCGGACGGGGAGCGGCGGGGGCCGAACGGGCGCCCGGTCGGTGGTCGTCCGGGTGGCCGGCGGGGGCCGAACGGGGGCCGCGCGAGCGGAGGTTCGTCCGACCCCCGCCTGCGCGACCACCGTTATTTACCTCGGATCGTGCCTCGTCAGGCGTAGTGTTCCGACATGACAGCCAACGGAGATGAACCCGTCCGCCGGCAGAAGAAGCCGTGGCCCGAGAAGCGCAAGGGCCCCGTCCTGCTGCGGCGCGACCAGGTCGAGACGAGCACGACGGACCAGCGGCTGCTGGACACCACCGGGCCGTCCGACTGGTTGCACACCGACCCGTGGCGGGTGCTGCGGATCACCTCGGAGTTCGTCGAGGGCTTCGGCGCCCTCGCCGAACTCCCCACCGCGATCAGCGTGTTCGGCTCCGCCCGGACGCCGGTCGGCTCGCCCGAGTACGAGGCAGGGGTGGAGATCGGCCGGGCACTGGCCGAGGCCGGCTACGCGGTGATCACCGGCGGCGGCCCCGGCGCGATGGAGGCCGCCAACAAGGGCGCCACCGAGGCTGGCGGGCTGAGCGTCGGCCTGGGCATCGAGCTGCCGTTCGAGCAGGGCCTGAACGAGTACGTCGACCTGGGCCTGAACTTCCGCTACTTCTTCGTCCGCAAGACGATGTTCGTGAAGTACGCCCAGGGCTTCGTGGTGCTCCCCGGCGGACTCGGCACCCTGGACGAGCTGTTCGAGGCGCTCACCCTGGTGCAGACGAAGAAGGTCACCCGGTTCCCGGTGGTCCTGTTCGGCAGCGCCTACTGGGGCGGCCTGGTGGAGTGGCTCAAGTCCACCCTGGTCGCCCAGGGCAAGGCCAACCCCGCCGACCTCGAACTGTTCTACGTCACCGACGACGTGTCCGAGGTGCTGAAGGCCCTGGACGCCGCGCGGGGGCCGAAGGGCACCCCCGCGTAGCGCGCGGGACGACGGGCCTTCAGGCCAGCCCCCGGCGGGCCACCGCCGGGGGGCGGGTGCCGCGGATCGAGGCCACCATGTCCAGCACCTGCCGGGTCTCGGCGACCTGGTGCACCCGGTAGACCCGGGCGCCCAGCCAGGCCGAGACCGCCGTGGTGGCCAGGGTGCCGAGCAGGCGCTCGTCCACCGGCTTGTCCAGGGTCTCGCCGACGAAGTCCTTGTTCGAGAGCGAGACCAGCACCGGGAAGCCGGTCGCGGTCATCTCCGGCAGACGGCGGGTCGCCTCCAGCGAGTGCCGGGTGTTCTTACCGAAGTCGTGCCCCGGGTCGATGATCAACCCGTCGCGGCGCACGCCCAGTTCGAGCGCCCGCTCGGCCAGGCCGACGGTCACCGCCAGGATGTCCGCCATCACGTCCTCGTACCCCACCCGGTGCGGGCGGGTGCGCGGCTCGGCGCCGCCCGCGTGCGTGCACACCAGGCCCGCGCCGTGCCGGGCCGCGACCTCGGCGAGCTTCGGGTCGAAGCCGCCCCAGGCGTCGTTCAGCAGGTCCGCGCCGACCTCGCAGACCGCCTCGCCGACCTCGTGCCGCCAGGTGTCCACGCTGATCACCGCGTCCGGGTGGCGCTTGCGCAGCTCCGCCACGAACGGCACCGTGCGGCGCAACTCCTCCTCCACGGTGACCTCCTCGCCCGGACCGGCCTTCACCCCGCCGATGTCCAGGATCGCGGCGCCCTCGGCCACCGCCCGGTCCGCGGCCGCGAAGGCCGCCTCGTCGGCGAAGGTCGCCCCCCGGTCGAAGAACGAGTCCGGGGTGCGGTTCACGATCGCCATGACGACCAGCTCGTCCGGGCCGAACTCCCGTGTGCCGAGGCGTAGTGCCACCGGTGTCTCCTCCTCAGCGCTCCCGGGTGCAATGATGGGCCCCGGCCTGTACCGGGACCATGATCCCACCGTAGCCCTCGCGGGCGGGCCGAAGCCGACCGGGAACTGCCGGGAACTGACGGAGGACAGCTCGTGTTCGTGGTGATCGTGATCGCGATGGCCCTGGTGGTCGGCGGCGCCGCAGTGGTGGCGCTGGGCGGCGGCGGAACACTGCCGGAGGCCGAGCACGACCGGCTCACGGTGCGCCTCCCGCAGGACCGCGCCCTCAGCCGCACCGACGTCGACGAGCTCCGCCTCCCGATGGCGCTGCGCGGCTACCGGATGGACGAGGTCGACGACGTGCTCGACCGCCTCGGCGCGGAACTCGCCCTCCGGGACGCCCGGATCGCCGAACTGGAGGCCGTCGGCGTGGTGCGCGGCTCGGTGGCGGCGGCCGAGGGCGCGGCGGGCGCGGCGGGTGCGGCGGGTGCGGCCGGGGAGCCGCTGCCGGGGCTGGAGGCGTTCACCACCGTCCTGGAGAAGGAGCCGCAGGGCCCGGCGGTCGGCGAGGTGACCGAGGCCGCCGAGACCGGCGAGACCGGCGAGACCGGCGAGGCCGGCGAGCAGGGCACCGACGTGGTCGCGGACGAGGACGGCGCCACCGCCGCCGAGCACAAGGGCGACCGCGCGTGACGGGTGCGGTCCTCGGGGCCGACGGGCTGCGGCGCTGCGGCTGGGGCGACTCGGCCGAGGACTACCGGGCCTACCACGACACCGAATGGGGCCGCCCGGTCCACGGCGACCTGGCCCTGTTCGAACGGATCTCGCTGGAGGCGTTCCAGTCCGGGCTGTCCTGGATCACCATCCTGCGCCGCCGGGAGGGCTTCCGGGCGGCCTTCCACGGCTTCGACCCCGCGGCGGTCGCCGAGTTCGGCGACGCGGACGTCGAACGGCTGCTGGCCGACACCGGGATCATTCGCAACCGGGCCAAGGTCCTGGCCACCATCGCCAACGCGCAGGCCGCCCGGACGCTGGCCGACGGCGAACTCGACGCCCTGATCTGGAGCCACGCCCCGGACGGCGACCGCCCCGCCCCGCCGACCCTGGCCGACGTACCGGCCGTGACACCGGAGTCCACGGCACTGGCGAAGTCCCTCAAGCGGGCCGGCTTCCGCTTCGTGGGCCCGACCACCGCGTACGCGCTGATGCAGGCGTGCGGCCTGGTCAACGACCACCTCGCGGACTGCCACGCCCGCTAGCCCCTACGCCCCGGGACCGCCCGGGCGGCCACGCCCCGCCGTGAGCGGATCTCACCGAGGGTGCCGTTCTCCTTCGCGCGGTTCCCCGCGCCCCTGGCGGGGTGCGGGGGGTGCGCGGGGCTGCTCTCTTAGTTCTGCGGGCCCCGCGGGGGCGGTCAGCGGCCGACGAAGGCGGGCTTCTCCTTGGCGAGGAAGGCGTCGACGGCGATGCGGTGGTCCTCGCTCTCGCCCGCGAGGGTCTGGAGTTCGTCCTCCTTGTCGAGCAGCTCGTCCAGGGAGTGGGAGGCGCCGTAGGCCAGGGACGCCTTGATCGCGCCGTAGGCGACCGTCGGGCCGTTGGCCAGGGTGAGGGCGAACTCGTGTGCGGCGGCGGCGAGTTCGGCGGCGGGCAGGACGCGGGTGGCGAGGCCGAGGGCGAGCGCCTCCTCGGCGCGGATGGTGCGCGGCAGCATCAGCAGCTCGGTGGCCCGGGCGTGGCCGACCAGGCGGGGGAGGGTCCAGGAGGCGCCGGAGTCGGCGGTGAGGGCGACGCCGGCGAAGGAGGTGTTGAAGCCCGCGGTGTCGGCGAGCAGCCGGAAGTCGCAGGCGAAGGCGAGCGAGGCCCCGGCGCCGGCGGCGATGCCGTTGACCGCGGCGACGGTGGGCTTGCGCATCCCGGCCAGGGCCCGGACCAGCGGGTTGTAGTGCTCGGCGACGGTGCGCAGCGCGCCCTCGCCGGTCTCGCGCTGGCGCTGGAGCAGTCCGACGTGCTCCTTGAGGTCCTGGCCGACGCAGAACGCCTTGTCGCCGGCGCCGGTGAGCAGCACGGCCCGGACCCCGGGGTCGGTCGCGGCGGTGGTGACGGCGTCCCGGAGGGCGACCTTGGTGGGGACGTCGAGGGCGTTCATGGCGGCGGCGCGGTCGATGGTGAGGACGGCGAGGGCGCCGTCGCGCTCGTAGCGCACGGTGTCGGACATGGTGAGGGCTCCCGGGTCGCGGTGGCTGTCGTGGGCCAGCATGCCGGAGCGCGGGCGGGCGGGGGAGTGTGAGGTGGCGCACCCCCGGCGGGCGTGTCGGACTGCGCGGGGATGCGGCTTTCGGCAGGTAATCGGGGCTTTTCGGCTGGTTGGAGAAGTTTGACGCAGAGAGTGATGTTGGTCATCCAGCCGTCGCATGCGGGATAATGGCTTCCGATCAATGCGTTCGATACCGGCGGTGGACGGACTGTCCGGTGCGTACCTGAACGGTTGCAGGAAGGGGAACGAGCATGGCGGCCATGAAGCCGCGGACGGGTGACGGCCCGCTGGAGGTCACCAAAGAGGGGCGGGGCATCATCATGCGAGTTCCGCTCGAAGGAGGCGGGCGCCTGGTGGTGGAGCTGACGCCCGACGAGGCGGACGCTCTGGGCGAGGCCCTCAAGAAGGCCTGCGGCTGATCTGCAGGTGGTGACCCCGCATCTCCCCGGGCGATCGGCGAGGTGCTCGACGGGCCCGGCTCCCCGCTGCGGGGGCCGGGCCCGTTCCGCATCGCCCGGGCCCTGCCGCCCCGGGCCCTGCCGCCCCGGACCGGTGCGGAACGGCCGTACCGGCCCGGTCAGCGCTTGACGGCGCAGAGCAGCCCGTCGGAGACCGGGAGCAGGGCGGGCAGCAGGATCTCGCTCTCCCGGATGTCGGCGACCAGGTCGCGCACGGCGCGGGTCTGCGGGTCGTCGAGTTCGGGCTCGGCCAGCCGGCCCTCCTGGAAGACGCCCTCGAAGCAGACCACGCCGCGCGGCCGCAGCAGCCGCACCGCCTCGGTCAGGTGCAGCCGGGAGTCGGCCGGGTCGCCGTCGCAGAAGACCAGGTCGTACTGGCCGTCGGCGAGCCGGGGCAGCACGTCCCGGGCCCGGCCGGGGATGCAGCGGACCCGGTTGCCGGTGAACCCGGCGGCCCGGTACGCCTCGCGGGCGTACTGCTGGCGCACCGGTTCGGAGTCGACGGTGGTGAGCACCCCGTCCGCGCGCATGCCGCGCAGCAGGTAGACGCCGGAGACGCCGGTGCCGGTGCCGACCTCGACCACCGCCTTGGCGTCGAGGGCGGCGGCGAGCAGCCGGAGCGCGGCGCCGCCGCTGGGGCCGATCGCGCGTATGCCGGTGCGGGCCGACTGGGCCCGGGCGTAGGTCAGCACCGCGTCCTCGCCGACGTAGGTGTCGGCGAGGGCCGCTCGCTGGGGCCCGAACTCGGTGATGGCTGCCTCTTCCGGAGCGCCGGTGCCGACCCAAGTCGACAAATTCCAGCGACAGACTACTGGCCGCCCGGGAACCGCGTTCGACGGCTGGCCGTTGGACTGCTACGGGCGGCCCGACCGCCCGGGGCGGTCGCTGTTCGACGGCTCTTATCCGGGCTTGACGGGTGAGGTGGATATGGTGGTGGCTCTGCTGGGCAGAAGAGCCGACCGAGGAGGTGTGGCCGAGGGCGACGTCCCTGTGCAGCGGCACTCCCGCGGCCTCACGTCGATCCGCACGCCGAAGCCCGTGATGAACCAGTCTGTGCACTCCCCCCTGGACAAGTCGACCGCAGCCGACGACACGGTGGCCGGGGCCGCCGGCACGCTCGCGTCCTTCGCGGAGGGGCCCGACGCGCAGAGCTGGACGCCGCCCAGCTGGGAGGAGATCGTCGAGGCGCACAGCGCCCGGGTCTACCGCCTGGCGTACCGGCTGACGGGCAACCAGCACGACGCCGAGGACCTCACCCAGGAGGTCTTCGTCCGGGTCTTCCGCTCGCTCTCCACCTACACCCCCGGCACCTTCGAGGGCTGGCTGCACCGGATCACCACCAACCTGTTCCTGGACATGGTGCGCCGCCGCCAGCGGATTCGCTTCGACGCCCTCGGCGAGGACGCGGCGGAGCGCCTGGCCAGCCGCGAGCCCAGCCCCGCCCAGCACTTCAGCGACACCCACTTCGACGCGGACGTCCAGCAGGCGCTGGACACCCTCGCCCCGGAGTTCCGCGCCGCCGTGGTGCTCTGCGACATCGAGGGCCTCTCCTACGAGGAGATCGCCGCCACCCTCGGGGTGAAGCTCGGCACCGTCCGCAGCCGAATCCACCGCGGCCGCTCGCACCTGCGGGCGGCCCTCAAGCACCGGGCGCCGAACGCCGCCGCGGGCCGTTCGCGCCGGGGCGGCTCCGCCGAGCCCGTGCCGGTCGGCGCCGAGCAGGCAGTCAGCGACCGGAGGGGGTCATGAGCGATCGCGCCCCCGAGCGCGCGGACGCCACCGGCCGCTCGCGCTGGGCGCCGCTGCGCCGCGCCGAACAGCCGGCCCCGCCCGGGCCCGAACCGCGTCCGTCGGCGGTCCGCCCGGTCGAACCGGCCGCCGAGGAGCACCACCTGGGCGAGCGGCTGTCCGGCTACCTGGACGGCGAGCTGGGCCACGACGCCCGCGAGCGGGTCCAGGCCCACCTGGCGACCTGTCCGGACTGCCTGGCCGAGGCCGAGCAGGCCCGGTCGGTCAAGCGCGCGCTGAGCGAAGCCGGCACGCCCGGCCCGTCGGCCGCCCTGATGGCCCGGCTGATGGCCGTCGCCGCGCTGCCCGAGGACCAGGCCGGTCCGGACGGGCCGACCGGCGGCGCCGGTGGGTCCGGCGGTTCCGGCGGCGTGTTCGGCGGCAGCCGGCTCACCGGCGGCTCCTTCGGCCGCGGCGCGGGCTTCGGCGGCGGCGCGCTCGGCGCGGACGCCCCGATACCCGGCATCGACCCGCGGGCCGGCCTGTTCGGCACCCGCCCGTCCGCCCTGCCGGGCCGCGAGCCGGACGCCGACCTGCGCCCGCTGGCCGCCGGGCTCGGCGAACTCCCGGTCTCCCGCCCGGCCGCCCGCGGCCGCCGACTGGTGTTCGCCGCCGCCGGGGCGTTCTCGGTCGCCGCCGTCACCCTCGGCGGGGTCGGCAGCGTCACCGCCGGCCAGAGCCCCAGCCGCCAGCCCACCAGCGTCACCCCGGTCGGCGGGGCGGTCGTCCCGGTCAACGCCCAGCAGCCGGTGGACGTGCAGGAGTACCTGCTGCGCGCCCGCTACCAGCTCAGCACGCCCACGCCCACCGGTGACCCGAGGCAACTCCTGCGCTAGCCTGCCTTCACCGGCACGCCGTCGACGCCGGTCACCCGGGTGGTCTTTACCACGGTTTCATCCACCGGGGGCCGGGGGAACGGCCGCCCGCGTTTACCCTTGTGATTCAGCGATGTCGGGTGCTGGGAGTTCAGGTGTTCGGAGACATAGGCGGACTGGAGGTCGTGACGGTCATCGTCATGGCCATCGTGATCTTCGGCCCGGACAAGCTCCCCAAGCTGATCCAGGACACGATGGGCTTCATCCGCAAGGTCCGCTCCTTCGCGGACAGCGCGAAGGAGGACATCCGCAGCGAACTCGGGCCGGAGTTCCAGAACTTCGACTTCGAGGACCTCAACCCGAAGACCTTCGTCCGCAAGCAGCTGCTCGGCGACGGCGACGACCCGCTGGGCCTCAAGGACCTCAAGGACAGCGTCGACCTCAAGTCCGCGCTGAACGGCGACCCCGCCCCGACGCCCACCGCCTCGGTCGACTTCGCCAAGAGCGCCACCGCCGGTGCCGGCCCGGCCCTGGCCGTCGGGGAGCGCCCCCCGTTCGATCCCGACGCGACCTGACACCGCCCGCGCCCGGCTACCCCCTCCGGCCCTTCCGACGCCCCGTCCCACTCCGGTAGGACGGGGCATCGCCGTCCGCGCCGCTATCGTGTCCACTGCCCCTCCCGGACGGCGGACCTGTGGGTTCCGTCACGCCTGGCCGTGTCCGGCCCGGTTCTTCCGGCCGGAAGGGCCCGGGTGCGCGACCATGGAGCGCCCGGGGAGCACAGCTGAGGAGGCCCGCAGTGGACGTCACGCACCGTACGGGGAGCATCGCCGCCGCCCGCCGCGCCATCGACCCGCTGGCCGGCTACCGCGCCGCCGACTTCCCCTGGTACGGCCTGGACGAGGGCTGGACCGGCCGCCGCTGGCTCGGCCAGGTCGGCACCGGCCAGCGCGGCACCGAGCCGGGCCCCCCGACTACGGCACCCTCGGCCACGGCGACGAGCCCGCCCGCGGCCCCGAACCGCGCGACGCCCGCCGCTTCGCGGTGGTCGTCACCGTCGCCCGCCGCGAGGTCCGCCGCAGCGCCGACGACACCGGCACCCTGGAGGCCACCTCCGCCTCCTCCGCCGCCTGGCTGGCCGGCTCCGGCCTGCTCACCGCCACCTGGCCCGGCAACCTCGACCGCACCCTGCGGCAGAACTGGCTCGACCAGCAGTCCGCCCTCGCCTGGGACCTGGCCGACGACCTCGACGGCCCCGCCTGGTCCTCGCTCACCCTCCCGGTCAACGGCCTCCCGCAGCCCTTCCGCTACCGCGAGTCCGAACACGGCTGGGTCCTGGCCGGCGAGGCCCCCGGCGTGCTGATCGGCGCCTACGGCCGCTCGGTGTCCGCGTACGGCGTCGGCTTCACCGCCGTCGCCGACCTGGGGACGTACAACGGCAAGTAGGCTCCGGCCGGCCCCGCGGAGCAGCGGCAGGAGCCGTCGTCCGGCCGGCTGATCCAGCCGCCCCCGCACTCCGGCACCGGAGCCGGAGCCGGCACCACCGCCCGGTGACTCCCGGGGAGCGGCAGCGTGGCGGCGAGCACCGCGATCCAGCCGCGGCGGCTGCCGGACCGGGTGGCGAGCACCCCGGCCGCCGGCACCGGCAGCACGCCCGGGGCCGGCACCGCCGCCGTCCGTCCACACCCTGTGGACAGTCCCGCCCGCCCGACTGATCGACCGACCAACCGACCGGTTCCGGAGCCGCACCGTGCAGATATCCTTCGCCACCGCCCCCGGCCACCCCGGCCGACCGAACGAGGACCTCGTCCTGGCCGGCCCCGACACCGTCCTGGTCCTCGACGGCGCGGGCCTCCCCGACGGCACCGCGACCGGCTGCGCGCACGGCGTCCCCTGGTTCGTCCGCACCCTCGGCACCGAACTGCTCCACCGCACCCTGGACGGCACCCGACCCCTGGCGGACTGCCTGGCCGACGCGCTCGCCGCCATCGCCCGGCGCCACGGCCCCGCCTGCGACCTCGCCCACCCCATGACACCCACCGCCGCCGTCGCCCTGCTGCGCCGCACCGAGGACCGCGCCCAGTGGCTGGTGCTCGCCGACTCCACCGTCCTGCTCGACCTCCCCGACGGCCTGCGCGCCGTCTCCGACCACCGCGTCGGCGAGGTGACCGACCGTCAACTCCGTGACCTCGCCCACCGCCTGGACGGCCTCCCCGCCGCCGACCGCCGCACCCTCCTCGCCGACGCCCAACGCCAGGCCATGAACACCCCCGACGGCTACTGGGTGGCCGGCCCCGACCCCGCCGCCGCCCACCACGCCCTCACCGGCACCGCCCCCTGGCCCGACCTCCGCTCCGCCGCCCTCCTCACCGACGGCGCCGCCCGCCCCGTCGACGACTTCGCCACCACCGACTGGCCCACCCTCCTCACCCTCCTCCAGGACACCGGCCCCCAGTCCCTCATCGACCACACCCGCACCCTCGAACACACCGACCCCCACCACACCCGCTGGCCCCGCACCAAGACCCACGACGACGCCACCGCCGCCCTCCTCCGCCGCCCGCACCAGACCAAGGAGACAGCCAGCCAATGGACCAGTACGAAAGCCACGTCGGCGCAGCCAGGCAACTGCTGACCGAATCCCACCGCCGCCGCAACGGCCACTTCACCCCCGAACAGGCCGCCGCCTTCGCCCAGGTGGAAGCCCTCCTCGCCATCGCCGCCGCCATCCGCACCCACCCCACCACCTCCATCACCCACGCCGCCGCCCAAACCGCCGCCATCACCGCGACCCCGCCCACCCACGCCCCGCAATGACCGCCCCGACGTGCCCCCACCGACGCACCGCCCGACAACGACGAGATGACTGCGGACCACCCCCCCGACGGTCAGGGCAGTGGCCGGCGGAGGCGCGACGGGCCGGAGAACCCGACCGTCAGCACTTGTCCCACTCAAGCGGTCGGCGTTCTGACCAGGCATTTCTTATCCCTGGACGGCCTGCTGGGCCGTTGTGGGGCTGTCCGTCTCTCGATACCGCTTACGTGGCTCGACGGGCTCGCCGAGAGTCATGCGCCCCTGACAACGTCACTTACGGAGAGGTCCACAGTGGCCGGGTCGCCCAGGATGTCCACGATCACCTGCACGCGGCTCCGGTCGTGGTCCACGGCGCGCACCGGTCCGAAGTAGCCGACGAACGGGTCGTCCGTGATCGTGACCCACCGCTCGACTCCGTCACCGAAGACGTGATCGATAGTCGCAGCCTCCGCTTCGTACTGCTCGGCATCAGGTGGGGGCTGGCGCGGAGCGTGAAGCCAGGGTCGTGGTGCCCGAGGTACTGAGCGAAGGAGCCGTCAGGGCCGAGGGCCTGTCCGCGCAGTGCGACCTCACCGACCCGAACAACCCGTCCAGCACGGTCGCCATCGTGCGCGAGCACCACGGGCGGTTGGACTGCCTCACCTTCGCTGACTCCCCGATCGTGGTTCGCACACGCGGTGGCGAGGCGACGACCGTGCTCGATGACCGGACGTTCCACCTGCCCGCCTACGACCACGACTCCCTGAGCCTCCTGCGCACCACGGACGAAGGCTTCTGGGTCGCCAGCACCAAGCCGGAAGCCGCGGACCGGGCCGTGACGGCGAGCTTCCCCCTGGCGGACGTCGAGAGCTTCGGCATGGTCACCGACGGCGTCTCGCGGCTCGTTGAGCGCTACGGCTGGAGCTGGGAGCGGTTGCTGGACACGCTCGCCAAGCAGGGCCCCGAACAGGCCGTCCAGGCCATCCGCGACGCCGAGTTGGCCACCGAGCCGGGTACCTTCCGGGGCAAGCGCCACGATGACGTGACAGCCGTCTACGGCCAGCCCGAGCCCGGCGGGGAGTGGATCAAAAGGCAGAGGTAGTAGAGCTGTTACGAGTTTCGCTACTTCATCAAGGCGCGCACAGCGCGCCAGCGCGCGGCCTGGCCGCTTGCCGACGCTCCGGATCTTCGCCCCGCTCCAGTGGCGCCCGACCGCGCCGGCGGACGGACGGCAGAAGAGGGCTGAGCCCAGAACCCCGCCGTGGCTGGGGGCGGGCGGCTCCACGGTTTTACCCACCTGCCAGGACCGGGCCCAGCACCGAGCAAGAACGGGGGGCCACTCGGCCAAATTGCGGTCAGGCCCAAAAGCCCTGACCGAGTCGCAACAGCTTACGGCCCCCCGATCATGCTCGACCCCAGATCAGGCAGGACACCGGCCAAAACCGCTCCACCGCCCGCAGCTTAAGCCAGCGGCTTCGATGCTCGTTAATTCACGATTTTGGTGGAAGTTTGGAGATGCTTTCATGCGCGAACCAGAGTCGCTTCAATGCCATAAGGACCGTCATGATGAGGTGGCTGAATAGAAACGTCAGGAACCCTACCCATATTGCGCCCAGTGGATCCGTGGATTTATGGGTGGCGGCGGCTGAAACAACTGAGACGATTAGGGCTAGCCCAACTGTTACGGACCATCCGATATTTGAAAACAGTTCCCGAACCTGCCGAATTGCAAGGTGATCGGGCTCGAGCCCTTCGTCTCTCCTGACCTTCAGGCTTAGGGTGAATACATTGGTGAGTAGGCCAAATAGAAGGCCTGTAAAGATTCCAACTCCACCAATGAACTGCGAAACGTTGGTGAGATGGAAGTGTCCAGTTTTCGCGGCAATTCCGCAGGCGATTGCCAAGCCAGCGGGAATGACCAAGAACGCAATGTAGTCCGATGCCATGGGCTTTCCGGTGATTGCGTTACTGTAGGTTTTAAAGTTTGCGCGTGCAATGTCCCAGACGCTCCACTTGGCGCTCACGCTATTCCCTCCAGGCTTGGCGTCTCGGTCTACGCCTGCCAGTCCCCCCGGCCGACGCCCATCAGGTCTAGTGAAGCACCTACCTCTGACAGAACCTCTCGGCGAAACGTCTCGTCACTAGGGGATGATCCCGACGGAGATTCGATCGGGTACATGAAGCGAGGAAATTCTCTTCCGACGATAATTGTCCGAGACTTCCCCTCTCGCATGATCTCAAGGTGTACCTCGGATGGCTCAGGGAGGCCCTCCACGGAAAAAACTGTTCCGGGCGGGAGCTTCTTTTCGAGGGCTCGATCAATCCAGGTTTTTGCTAGACGCATGCCGCGACCGCTCTTGGCGGTAAATTCCATTGTCCGGACTCCGACCGCATTGTCAGTGTCTTGAACCTGGACGACATACTTGATTTCTCGAAGTTGCGACTGCTCGATGAACTCGTTCCAGGCGTCAGTGTTCTGAAGGGGCATTTTTTCAAGGATCAGCCCCTCGCTTTCATACTCTTTCCGAAACCATTCACTCAGTGAATTCCACAGGGAAGTCATTGAGGATGTGTTTCCGACCGTCTCGGTTGCCCAAATTGCACTAAAACCAGAGCGGGGAACAATAATTCCTTGCCGCAAGGGGTAAGCGGGGGCATCGTCGCTACTGATAGGGTAGGCGTTGCTTCCTGTTGATGTATCTACCACCTGGCCAGTGGATCCAAAGTGCCCAGACTCAACGGTAGGCCAGATTATCCGCCCGGTGGTTTCGATCCCCATCAAGCGAATGTAGTGCTCGCTCCGATCGATTTTAATTCCCGTGGTACCCATCTCGTTTTCCATAAATTTCTGGATCACTTCGATTAGGTCGTGCTTGCTGGGGTTGAACTCGGAGACGAGCCTGAAAGAATCTTTCTTGCGGAGCGGCCGGATCTTAATCTCGTACAAGCAGAACTGGTAGTTTGGCACGCTTTCCTCCGCATCCGTGGCCCTGGGCCGATTATAGAGAGGTGGCACCTCCTCGTATAGCTCGGCGCATCTACCTAATTGCAGCATGGACATGATCGCATTCTGTGGCTTGCCGTGCCACGGCGATGTCATGTTGGTTGGGGAGGGGAAGGAACGCGGGCACCACCAGTGAACAGAGTGGCAACTGCCACTTAGGCTACCGAGCTGGCGCTGATTCTCCCGCCCAACGCCAACGGCCCCGGTGTTTTAGTCCCGGGGCCGTGTGTGGGCCGTATGAGGTCAACCAGCGCCAACCAATATTGACAGTTGGTGACGGCAAACGGGCTGGTCAGCGGGTCGGGAGAGTATCCCGCTGCTGGCCAGCCCGTTGCTCGATCAGAACTTGTTCTTCGGGGTCAGCCCCAGGGAGAGGCCCGAGAGGCCGCGCTGGCGGCCGGAGAGTTTGCCGGCGATGGTGCGGAGGGCGGAGCCGGCGGGGGAGTCGGGGTCGGTGAGGACGACCGGGCGGCCGTCGTCGCCGCCCTCGCGGAGGCGGATGTCGATGGGGATGGAGCCGAGGACGGGGACGGTGGCGCCGACGGTGCGGGTGAGGGCGTCGGCGACGGTCTGGCCGCCGCCGGTGCCGAAGACGTCGATCATCTCGTCGCAGTGCGGGCAGGGCATGCCGGACATGTTCTCGATGACGCCGACGATCTTCTGGTGGGTCTGGAGGGCGATGGTGCCGGCCCGTTCGGCGACCTCGGCGGCGGCCATCTGGGGGGTGGTGACGATCAGGATCTCGGCGTTCGGGACGAGCTGGGCGACCGAGATGGCGATGTCGCCGGTGCCGGGGGGCAGGTCGAGCAGGAGGACGTCGAGGTCGCCCCAGTAGACGTCGGCGAGGAACTGCTGGAGGGCGCGGTGCAGCATCGGGCCGCGCCACACCACGGGGGCGTTGCCCGGGGTGAACATGCCGATCGAGATGACCTTCACGCCGTTCGCCGACGGCGGCATGATCATGTCCTGGACCTGGGTCGGCCGGCCCTCGACGCCCAGCATCCGGGGCACGCTGTGGCCGTAGATGTCGGCGTCCACCACGGCGACCTTCAGCCCGTCCGCGGCCAGCGCCGCCGCCAGGTTGACCGTCACCGAGGACTTGCCGACGCCGCCCTTGCCGGAGGCCACCGCGTAGACCCGGGTCAGGGTGCCGGGCTTGGCGAACGGGATCTCCCGCTCCGGGGCGCCGCCGCGCAGCAGCTGGGAGAGCTCGCGGCGCTGCTCCTCGCTCATCACGTCGAGCTCGACGGCGACCGAGGAGACCCCCGGCACCGCGGAGACCGCGTCGGTGACCCGCTGGGTGATCGTCTCGCGCATCGGACAGCCGGAGACGGTGAGGTACACCGCGACCTTCACCGCGCCGCCGTCGCCGATCTCGACGGACTTCACCATGCCGATCTCGGTGATCGGGCGGTTGATCTCCGGGTCGTGGACGTTCGCCAGGGCTTCCCGGACGGACTGCTCCGTCACCCCGGTCGCCACCTCTGTCTCGTTGGCCATGTGTTGATGGTACGGCGCGGCGCCCGGCCCCCGACTCGTCGGTAGCGTGCCGCCGGTCACAGCGTGTCGGCGGACTCCCGGCGCTCGTCGATCTCCTTGAGCAGCGCCTGAAGTTCGGAGCGGATGCCGCCCAGTTCGGAGCTGATGAAGGCGCGCGTGGCGACCTCGCCCAGGCCCTGGCGCAGCGCCGCGACCTCGCGGGTCAGGTACTCGGTGTCGGCGATGTTCCGGTCGCTGCGGGCCCGGTCCTGCTCCATGTTGACCCGGTCGCGGTCGTCCTGCCGGTTCTGCGCGAGCAGGATCAGCGGGGCCGCGTACGAGGCCTGGAGGGAGAGCATCAGGGTGAGGAAGATGAACGGGTAGTCGTCGAAGCGGACGGACACCGGGAGCAGGGTGTTCCACACCACCCAGGCGATGATCACCACCGTCATCCAGACGATGAACCGCCCGGTGCCCAGGAAGCGCGCGATCCGCTCGGAGAGCTTGCCGAACGCCTCCGGGTCCCAGGCCGGCAGCCGGATCAGCCCGGGCCGGCCGGTGCGCGGCTGGTCGAGCCGGGAGCGCGGCCCGCCGCCCGTCGAGGGCCGCTCCTCGCGGCGGCCGCGCTGCTCGCGGGCCCGCAGTTCGCGCAGCTGGCGCAGTTCGCGCAGCTCGCCCTGGATGCGCTGGCCCGAGGTGCTGTCGCCCTGGCGCTTGCGGTCAGCGTCCACCGTGCACCTCGCTCGTCTCCGTGTCGGTGCCGTGCGCCGCGTCGATGCCGTGCGCCGTGCCCTCGCGCCAGTCCTCCGGCAGCAGGTGGTCCAGCACGTCGTCCACGGTGACGGCGCCCAGCAGCCGGTCCTCCTCGTCGACCACCGGCGCCGCCACCAGGTTGTACGTGGCCAGGTAGGAGGTGATCAGCGGCAGCGGGGTGTTCGGCGGCAGCGGGTCCAGGTCGTCGTCCACCATCGAGCCGACCAGCGTGTACGGGGGTTCGCGCAGCAGCCGCTGGAAGTGCACGGTGCCCAGGTACGTCCCGGTCGGTGTCTCGTTCGGCGGGCGGCACACGTACACCTGGGCGGCCAGCGCCGGCTTGGTGTCCGAGATCCGCACCCGGGCCAGTGCCTCGGCCACCGAGGCGTCCGGTTCCAGCACGATCGGCTCGGTGGTCATCAGCCCGCCCGCGGTGTCCTCCTCGTACGAGAGCAGCCGGCGCATCTCCTCCGCCTCGGCGGGCTCCATCAGCCGCAGCAGGCGCTCGGCGTCCGCCTCGGGCAGTTCGGAGAGCAGGTCGGCGGCGTCGTCCGGGTCCATGGTCTCCAGGATGTCGGCGGCGCGCTCCTCCTTGAGCTTGCCGATGATCTCCACCTGGTCGTCCTCCGGCAGCTCCTCCAGGACGTCGGCCAGCCGGTCGTCGTCGAGGGCGGCGGCCACCTCGGCCCGGCGCTTCGCCGACAGGTGGTGCATGACGTTCGCCAGGTCCGCCGGGCGGAGCTGCTCGAAGGTGGCCAGCAGGTTGGCCGCGCCCTGGCCCTCCTCGGTCAGCGAGAAGCCTGTCACAGCCGACCAGTCGAGCAGCAGCTGCTCGCCCTTCGCCTTCCGCAGCCGTCCGGCCGGCCGGCCCGCCTGGACGAACACCTTGTCGATCTCCCACTCGCGCAGCCGGGTCTGCACCATCGCCACGTCCAGGACGGTCACCTCGTCGGTGGTCTTGGTCCGGGTCACGGTGCGGTCGAGCAGCTCGGCCAGCACCAGCGTCTCGGACGGCCGCTGCTCGAACCGGCGCATGTTCAGCAGTCCGGTGGAGAGCACCTGTCCCGACTCCAGGCTGGTCACCCTGGTCATCGGCAGGAAGATCCGCCGCCGCCCGATCACCTCCACCACCAGCCCCAGCACGCGGGGCGGCCGCCCGCCCAGCCGCAACGAGACCACCACGTCCCGGACCCGCCCCACCTGGTCCCCGTTCGGGTCGAACACCGCGACACCGGAGAGGTGGGAGATGAACACCCGGCTGCCAGGCCCCGCCATACGAGACTCCCTCCGGGGAAGCGGACACAATCCCCCAAATCTAGCCGGGCGGGGGAGGGGAGGCCGTCAGACGCGAGCGGGAGGGGGCGAAACCGGACGGGGCGCGGGGAGCGAGCGGCGGGTGTCAGCGCCCGCGCCGCTTGAGGAGCAGCTTGGGCAGCCCCGCCGGGACCGGCCGCCGGGTGGTCGCGGCGGTGGGCAGCGGCGCGGCGGCGAGGTCGTCGTCGGGGAGCGGGGCGAGCGGCGCGTCGACGGGGGTGAGGCGCAGGACGTGGCACTCGCGGGCCCAGCGCTCGCCGATGGTGTCGGTGTCGGGGGCGTTCAGGCGCTTGCCCTTGAGCTCCTCGACGGCGCCGTCCCAGGCGGGGGTGCCGGGGTCGAGGCGGGTGACGGTGGCGGTGAGGGCGACCAGGCGGCCCCACTTGTCCTTGCTGCGCAGCGTGATCGCGGCGGAGGTGCCGGCGGCGAGCCCGTGCAGGGGCTGTTCGGAGCCGTCGCCGACCACGACGACCGCGCCGTCGTGCCAGGCGTGCCAGAGCGGGCGGGCGTGCGACTGTCCGGCGGGCCGGACCCAGAGCAGTCCGGACTTCTTGGCGGCTTCCTCCACCAGGGCCCGGTCGAGGAAGTCCGTCGGGCTCGCGGTCGTCGTACGCTCCATGCCGCACAGCGTACGGCCTGGGCCCGCGGCGGCCGGTCCCATCCCCCGGACGACAGTGCCGTCAGCGCCGGACAGCCCTTACCGTAGAGGCCGTCCACCCCGTCGCCCGAAGGAGCGCCGTGACCGCCGCCGTCAGCACCACCGCCCCCGCCGCACCCCCGGCGCCGGGAGAGCGGCGGCACCTGCCGCGCACCGACCTGCTGCTGCTGGCGGTGTCGATCGCGGGCATCTCGCTCTCCGCGCCGCTGATCAGCGCGACGGCCGCGCCCGCGCTGGCCATCGCGTTCTGGCGCAACGGCATGTCGGTGGCGGTGCTGGGCCCGTACGCGCTGTGGCGGCACCGGGCCGAGCTGCGCGGTATCCCGCGGCGGGCGCTGCTGCTGGCGGTGGCGGCGGGCGTGCTGCTGGCGCTGCACTTCGCGCTGTGGATGCCCAGCCTGCGGATGACCTCGGTCGCGTCGTCCACGGCGCTGGTGACCACCACCCCGCTGTGGACGATCCTGCTGATGCGGCTGTCCGGGGTGCGGGCGCCGCGGCTGGTCTGGCTGGGCGCGGGCGTGGCGTTCGCGGGCGTGCTGGTGCTGACCGGCGTCGACCTGACGGTCTCGGCCCGGGCCCTGCTGGGCGACTCCCTGGCGCTGGCGGCGGGCGCGGCGGCGGCCGGGTACATGCTGCTGGGCGCGGAGGTGCGGCGGACCGTCTCGACCACCGCGTACACCCTGGTCTGCTACGCGACCTGCGCGCTCGCG
This sequence comes from Kitasatospora fiedleri, assembly GCF_948472415.1. Classification (NCBI taxonomy): domain Bacteria; kingdom Bacillati; phylum Actinomycetota; class Actinomycetes; order Kitasatosporales; family Streptomycetaceae; genus Kitasatospora; species Kitasatospora fiedleri. The sequence goes on from NZ_OX419519.1 coordinate 4,816,987, forward strand.
CTGCTGGCGGCCTGCCTGCTGACCGGCACCCGGCTGGGCGGCTGGCCGGCCGGCGCGTGGTGGCAGATCTTCCTGCTGATGGTGACGGCGCAGCTGCTCGGCCACTCGCTGAGCAACCGGGTGGTGCGCACCCTGGGCCCGTCGGTCACCTCGACGGCGATCCTGCTGGAGACCCCGGGCGCGGCGCTGATCGCCGCGGTCTGGCTGGGCCAGTGGCCGCCGGTCGCCGCCTACCCGGCGGTGGGGCTGATCCTGCTGGGCCTGGTGCTGGTGGCCCGGGCGGAGCGCCGCTGACGCCCCGCCCGGCCGCCCGCCGCCGTCACAGCCAGCCGTTGCGGCGGAAGCCCCGGTACATGCCGACGCAGATCACCACGATCGCGCCGAGCACGGTCGGGTAGCCGTAGGTCGACTTGAGCTCCGGCATGTGCTCGAAGTTCATCCCGTACACGCCGGTGATCATGGTGGGGACGGCGAAGATCGCGGCCCAGGCGGTGATCTTGCGCATGTCCTCGTTCTGGGCGACCGAGACCTGCGCCAGGTTGGCCTGGAGCAGCGAGTTGAGCAGCTCGTCGAAGCCGTGCACCTGCTCGCTGACCCGGGCCAGGTGGTCGGCGACGTCCCGGAAGTACTTCTGCATCTCCGGGTCGACCAGCCGCCCGGTGGGCTCGGCGAGCTGGAGCATCGGCCGCAGCAGCGGGGTGACGGCGCGCTTGAACTCCAGCACCTCGCGCTTGAGCTGGTACACCCGGCCGACGTCGGCGCCGCGCCCGCCCTTGTTGGCGAACACGTCGAACTCGATCTCGTCGACGTCGTTCTGCAGCCGGTCGGCGACCAGCAGGTAGTTGTCCACCACGTGGTCGGCGATGGCGTGCAGCACCGCGGCCGGGCCCTTGGCGAGCAGGCCGGTGCCCTCGTCGTCGGCCTCCAGGCGGTGCCGCAGGGTGCGCAGCGAGGAGTGCGCGCCGTGCCGGACGGTGATCACGAAGTCCTGGCCGGCGAAGACCATCAGCTCGCCGGTCTCGACCACCTCGCTGGTCGGGGTGAGCTGCTCGTGCTCGACGTAGCGGACGGTCTTGAACACCGCGAACAGCATGCCGTCGTACCGCTCGACCTTGGGGCGCTGGTGCGCGTGCACCGCGTCCTCCACGGCCAGCGGGTGCAGGCCGAAGCGCTGCGCGATGCCCTCGAACTCGGCCTCGGTCGGCTCGTGCAGGCCGATCCAGCTGAACGAGCCGGGGCCCATCTGCTGCGCGGCCTTCACCTGCCGGGCGGCCTCGCGCGGGCTGCACGTCTCGGTGGCCCGCTTGCCCTGGTGGTAGACGGCGCAGTCCACCACGGCGGACGGGGTGTCGCCGGGCTTCGACTCGAACGAGTCGCCGACCCGGCGGCGGGCTGGACGGACGACGGCGGCGCGCAGGTTGTGCATCATCGACATGGCACGGGCTCCCTAGGGCCGGACCGGCGCGCCCCGGGACGTACCGGGGGAACGCGACGGCGGAAAACACCGGTGGACACGCCGGGGCTGAAGAAGTGTCAGAAAGCCGTTCGCTGGGCGGGTTTCGTCGGATCAGGCCCGGGGAAGGTGCTCTCTCGGCCGCGCGCGACGCTGCGGGGACCTGGTCAGCCGCGGGGGCGGCGGGCCGGGGCGGGCCGGAGAGAGCTGCCGGTACTGCATGGTCGACTGCTGTCCACCGTGACCACCTCCTCCACGCCGGGGCCCGCGCGGGGGCCTTCGCGGCCCCGGTTCGCGTTCACGAGGCCGACCGCTCACATTAACAGCTCTTCCCGGAGCCGCGCCCGGCATTCGCCGTCCCCCGGGTAAAGGTCGCGCCAAGGTTCCGGACGGCGCGCCCGCGCTAAGGTCGCCGCATGGCGCACGACTTCCCGCACTTCGGCGACTTCTCGCAACCGGACGGCCACGCCGGCCCGACCCGGCAGACCGTCCTCACCCTGGTCGAGGCCCGGTTGACCGGCACCTTCGGCGAACCCACCGGCCGGGCCGCCGTCACCTTCGTCGGCGCGGACCGGATCGAGGTGCTGCGGTTCGGCCCCGACCCGGACGGCCTGGTCCGGTACGCCACGCTCGGCATGGCCGCCGCCCCGATGGCCGACCCGACCGCCCCCGTCGCCGACCCGGTGCGCGGCCCGCGCGCCGAACTGGTGCTGACCGTGCGCGGCGGCCGCGACGAGGCGCACCGGGCGCTCGCCGTCTTCGCCGCCAGCCCACAGGTCGAGGGCCTGGTGGTGGCCCCCGGCGGCTCGCTCGACCTGGGCTCCCCGCTGTGGACCGGCGCCCCGTTCACCTCGGTGCTGGCCGCCGAACCCGGCGGCCTGGTCGAGGACCTCGAACTCCCCGCCCCGGCCGACCCGGTGCGCTTCCTCCCGCTGCTGCCGATGACCCCCAACGAGGCCGCCTTCAAACGCGTCCAGGGCGCCGAAGCACTCCAGGACCGCTGGCTCAAGCACGGCACCGACCTGCGCGACCCGAACCGCCGCGGCGTCCCGCTGGACTGACGACCGCCGGCGGACGGCAGGCAGTGGGCGTCAGCCGGGCGGTCTTGCGGCCGAGGCGATCGCCGCCCTGCGGCTGCTGCGGGTGAAGCCGCAGATGATGCAGCTTGACCTGCTGCACAAGTTGCCTCACATTGGAACCATGAGCAGCCTCAGCGGAAAGGCCGTGGCCCGCAAGTCCGTGCCGGTGACAGCCGAAGACACCCGCACCGTCGAACTCCTGAGAGAACCGGCAGGCGCCTACCGGGCGGCGATGGCCGAGATCCTCGGCGTCGAGCTCTCGGCCAACCCCTCCGAGGCGGAGGTCCTCCAGGCCTTGATCGAGGCCGGTCGCATCGCCGTGGAGGAAAAGGTCATGGCCAGCGGCTATGCCGCGCTCGCCGCAGCCCGGGACGACGACGACCGCGAACACGACCGCGCCATGCGCAACCGGCGCCGAGGATCGAGCGAGGACTAGAAGCACATGACCGAGATCGTGCCGGTCCGCGGCGTCGTCTACCGGGCCGACGCGGGCTACGGCCTCAAGCCGTTCCTCGTCGTCTCGAACAACGCCCGTAACCAGAAGCTCGACAGCTGCCTTGCCGTCAGGCTCACCACCACGCCGAAGCCCGAGCTGCCCAGCATCGTCAAGCTCGGCTCGGCCGACGGCGCTCTGGTCGGTTCCGTCCTGTGCGATGACATCGTCGCCCTGTACCGCGACGAACTCCGCGAGGCCCTCGGCGCGCTCAGCAACACCACCATGATGAAAGTCGCCGCGGGCCTTCGCGCAGCCCTCGCTCTCTGAGTCGGCGGGGGTCAGCCGGTGATCGGGGCCGCCCCCGTGGCCTGGGCGAGCAGTTCCCCGTACGCGGCCGGGTCGGTGGTGTGCTCGCCCAGGCGGACGGTCTTGCGGGTGCCGTGGTAGTCGCTGGAGCCGGTGGTGAAGAGGCCCAACTCGGCCGCCAGGGCGCGCAGTCGGGCCCGGGTCGGCTCGTCGTGGTCGACGTGGTCGACCTCCAGGCCGCCCAGGCCGGCCGCCGCCAGCTCGGCGATCACCGCGTCCGACACCGTCCGCCCGCGCTTGACCGCCCCCGGGTGCGCGAACACCGGCACCCCGCCCGCCGCCCGCACCAGCCGGACCGCCGCCACCGGGTCGGTCTCGTGCTTGCGGACGTCCGCCCGCCCGCCGTTGGCCAGCCACTCGGGTGTGAACGCGTCCGAGACGCTCGCCACCACGCCCGCCTCCACCAGCGCCGAGGCGATGTGCGGACGGCCCACCGAGCCCTCGCCCGCGATCCGCTCCACCTGCTCCCAGCCGATCGGCGCGCCCAGCTCCCGGCAGCGCTCCACGATCGCCCGCCCGCGCCGGAACCGGTCGGTGCGCACCAGCTCCCGCTCGGCCGCGAAGGCCGGCTCCGCCGGGTCGAACAGGTACGCCAGCAGGTGCATGCTGATCCCGTCCACCTGGCAGGACAGCTCCGCGCCCGGCACCAGCACCAGCCCCGTCCCGGCCACCGCGGCCGCCGCCGCCCCGTACCCGGCCACCGTGTCGTGGTCGGTCAGCGCCACCACGTCCAGCCCGGCGGCCACCGCGTTGGCCACCAGCTCGGCGGGGAGTCGGTGCCGTCCGAGGCATTGCTGTGGGCGTGCAGATCGATACGCATGCCGCCCAGGATAGGGAGCGGCCCCAGGGCCCGTCTTCAAACCCCCGTCGCAGCCCCGCGGCGTCCGGTGCGTGCTCCCGGCGTGCCGGGTGGAAGGTCGCGTACGGGATGTACTTGGCCTTTCGCCCGGTGCGGCGAGAGGGCGTGCCAGGCGTCGTGGGGCAGACGGGGGTTTGAAGACGGACCCTAGCCCAGCAGGCGCGGGGTGAGCGCCCCGCAGGGCAGCAGGCCCAGTTCGGCGCCCGCGTCGCGCAGGTCGGTCAGCACCAGCTCGTCGTGCATCAGCAGCGCCGACTGCTCGGGCCAGGCGATCGCCCACAGCCACAGGCCGCGCGCCTCGCCGACGTACACCGCGCGGTCGTCCGGCGCGCCCGGGACGTGGAACATCGGGGTGGGGCGGCCCGCCGCCATCAGCTTGGCGTCGGCCGGCTTGTACAGCGCCACCGAATCGCCCGGGTCCGGCCCGTCCAGCCCGGCGTACCGGGCGCCCAGGCCGATGCCCGGCTCCTCGGCCACCAGCACCAGCTCGCCGAACCCGCCGAGCGGCGCCGGGCCGGAGCAGGCGACGGCGGTGGCCCGGGCTCCCGACAGGTCGTCCCCCGCGTGCGCGATCCCGGTGAACAGCCAGCCCACCGGCAGCGGCCAGGGCAGCCAGACGGGCACCTGCGAGCGGTTCACCGCGACGTTCAGCGCCTCGATGCTCGGGGGCAGCACCGGCTGCATCGGGTGCACGGCACCGTGCAGATCGCACTGCCAGGTGTCGGAGAAGAGACCTGGGGCGCGGACCCGACCGGCGCACCTCGGGCAGCTTGGCTCGCCCCTCATAACCGACAACGGTCCTCCCTCCGGACAGCTGCGTCAAGGACGATCACCCGTAAGGAGTGCGTCACGAGCCGCCCCCGGCAACGGCCCGGGTCCGGCTCAGGTGATGTCCCGGGCGGGGCGCCGTCAAACCCCCGCAGGTCGCGGACCCCGAACAGACTGACGCCCCGTCATCCCAGGGGTCTCCTGCGGTGACGGGGCGTCAGTCGGGTATCGGAACGTCGGACGACTCGGAGGTCGGTCCGCGTCCGCTCACACGGCCTTGCACGGCCGGATGTACAGGCGTTCGCCGGTCTGTGCGGCGGCCTTCAGGTACTCGGAGACGGTCTCCGCGTCGGCGATCAGCCGATCGCTCTCCGTTCCCGCGTGATCCAGGCGGAGGATCTCGAAACGCATGGGCCTCTCCCTTCCCGTCCTCGGGCTCCGAGGCGGACTCGGCCGACGGTCGGCCATCAGACGGTGGCTCGTCGGCGTTGGCTGGGTCGGACGTCCGGCAGGTGCGGTCACCCGTCGCTCCCCCCACTCTCAAGCAGGACTCGATCAGCGGCACTTTCCCTTGCGGCACTGGAGGGAGGCTGTGATGCCTCGATGACTCATCGTGCCGCGACGCTGCTTCCCGGCGGTTGCCCGCCGGTAAATCCGTGGTTTCGGCAGCCGGAGGAGGGTGCGGCGGCCGGAGGGTGTTGATCCCGGACGAAATCAAATATTACCCGAGCTAACGATTCTTGTCGCGCGAAAACCGGGGCCGACTTCTGAATGGCTGTCAGGAGACCCGCCCGTGACCCGGACCCGGCCGGAGGAACCGGCCGGTCACCGCCCCGCCGCCGCGGCCCCGCTCAGGCGGACCAGAACGCGGCCAGCGCCGCCGCCGTCTCGGCCGGTCGCTCCGCGTTCGGGGAGTGCCCCGCTCCGGCCACCGTCCGCCGCACCGCGCCCAGCCGCCGGGCCATCCGCGACTGCTCCTCGACCGGCCAGGCGTAGTCCCGCTCGCCGGACAGCACCAGCTTCGGCAGCGCCGCCGCCGCCAGCTCGTCCACCCGGTCCGGCGCCGCGACCAGGTGCGCCGCCGCCGCCCGCAGCGCCTGCGGGCGGTTCGCCAGCCAGCGGCGGTGCAGGAAGTCCGCGATCTCCGGGTCCAGCGGCGGCACCCGCTCGCCCTCCAGCTGCCGCATCACCTGCCAGATCGACTCCAGGTCCATCGAGTCCAGCGCCGTCAGCAGCAGCCCGGTCCGGGCCGCCTCCGCCGCGTCGATCGCCCCCGGCCCGGTCGACACCAGCGCCAACGAAGCCCACGGCAGCTCCTCCGGGGCCGCCAGCACCGCCTCCCGGACCACCTGGCCCCCGAACGAGTGCCCCAGCAGGTGCACCGGCCCCCGCACCCCCAGACCGGCCGTCACCGCCCGCACGTCCGCCCCCAGGGCCTGAACCGCGTACGCCGCCGGGTCGTCCGGGCCGCCGGACTCGTACTGGCCGCGCTGGTCCACCGCGACCGTCCGGAACCCCGCCTCCGCGAGCGGCTCCAGCAGCGCGATGAAGTCCTCCTTGCTGCCGGTGAACCCCGGCACCAGCACCGCCGTTCCCCGCACCGCCCCCGCCGGCTCGCCCCACAGCGCGGCCAACCCCGCCACCCGGACCGCCCGCACGCACGACGGCAACTTCAAGAACGGCGGCGTACTCATCCGCTGCGGCCCCTCATCTCCGGCTCACCCGACACCGGGCTCAGCCTACGGCGGCGGGACGGCGACGGGCGCGAGGGAAACCCACAGGGCGCGGGAACGCCGCAGGGGAGGGGCGACCTGTGCGGCCGGCCCTCCCCTGCGGGGTGGTGCGGTTGCTTCCCGACTACTTCTCGACGGCCTTACGGGTCCGGCGCGGGGCCGGGATCTCCTCGGCGGTGGTGGCCGTGGCCTTCTTGACGGCCCGCTTCCGGGGAGCCGGAGCCTCTTCGGCGGCGGGGACCGCCTCGACGGCGGCGACGGCCTTCTTCACGGTCCGCTTGCGCGGCGCCGGGGCGGCGGCCTCCTCGGCCGTGGCGGCCGTGGCCTTCTTGACGGCCCGCTTGCGCAGCGCCGGTGCCTCCTCGGCGGCGGGGGCCGCCTCGACGGCGGCAGCCGCCTTCTTGGTGGTGCGCTTGCGCGGCGCCGGGGCGTCCGTCTCCTCGGTGACGGCGGCGACGGCCTTCTTGGCGGCCCGCTTCCGGGGAGCCGGGGCTTCCTCGGCGGCGGGGGCCTCGACGGCGGCGGCAGCCGCCTTCTTGGTGACCCGCTTGCGCGGGGCCGGAGCCTCCTCGACGACGGCCGGGGCCTCGGTGGTGACCGGGGTCTCGGCGGTGGCCGGGGTGTCGACGGTGGTGGTGGCCTTGCGCACGGCCCGACGGCGCGCGGTCGGGGCGGCTGCCACCTCGGCGGCGGGCGCCTCGACGGCGGCCGGAGCCGCGACCGGAGCCGCGGCAGGGGCCTGGGGCTCGATGGTGGTGGTCGCCTTGCGCACGGCCCGGCGACGCGGGGCCGGGGCGGCTGCCACCTCGGCGGCCGGGGCCTCGGTGGTGACCGGGGTCTCGGCGGTGGCCGGGGTGTCGACGGTGGTGGTGGCCTTGCGCACGGCCCGACGGCGCGCGGTCGGGGCGGCTGCCACCTCGGCGGCGGGCGCCTCGACGGCGGCCGGGGCCGCGACCGGAGCAGCGACGGCGGCCGGGGCCGCCACCGGGGTCTCGGCGGGGGCCCGCTTGGCGGTCCGCTTGCGCGCGGCCGGGGCGGTGGCCGACTCCTCGGGGGAGCTCACCAGGGAGGTGATCGGCTTGCGGACGGCCCGCTGCTGCGGCTTCCGGGAGCGGATCACGGGCTCGGCGGCGACCGGCGCCTCGACGGCGGCGGGTGCCTCCGCGGTGGCGGGCGCCGCGGCGACGACGGTGGTCTCGCCCACCGGCTCCGCCCGGTGGGTGCGCTTGCGCGGCGTGCGGGCGGGCGCCTCGACGGCGGCGGCCTCGACGGCCGGGGCCACCGGAGCGGCCACGGCCTCGGCGGTCTCCACCGCCACCTCCGCCGCTGCCGCCACGGTCTCCGCGGACGCGGGCGCGGACGTGCCGCCCCGGCGGTTGCGGTTGCGGCGGCGCGAGCCGCGGCCCTCCGCCGGGACGGCCGCGGGGCCGGTGCCGGTGGCGGCGGGCTGCTGCTGCTCGACGGCCTGGGTCTCGGGGGCCACGGTGCCGACGGCGTCGACCGCGCCGCTGCCACCACGGGTGCGGCGGCGCTCGCGGGAGCGGCGGGACGGCCGCTCGGCGGGAGCCGGGGTCTCGGGGGCGGCGCTCCGCCCACCGCGGACGTCCCGGCCCTCCCGACTGTCCCGAGCGTCCCGGCCGTCCTTGGCGTCCCGCCCGCCGCGACCGCGCTGGCCGCGTCCGCCGGTCTCGCCGAGGTCCTCGACCTCCTCGGCGGCCAGGCCGGCCCGGGTGCGCTCGGAGCGCGGCAGGACGCCCTTGGTGCCGGGGGCGATGCGCAGCAGCTCGTACAGGTGCGGCGAGCTGGAGTAGGTCTCCTCCGGGTCGTTGAACGGCAGGTCCAGCGCCTTGTTGATGAGCTGCCAGCGCGGGATGTCGTCCCAGTCGACCAGGGTGACGGCGGTGCCCGAGGCGCCGGCCCGGCCGGTGCGGCCGATCCGGTGCAGGTAGGTCTTCTCGTCGTCGGTGCACTGGTAGTTGATGACGTGCGTGACGCCCTCGACGTCGATGCCGCGGGCGGCGACGTCGGTGCAGACCAGGACGTCGACCTTGCCGTTGCGGAAGGCGCGCAGCGCCTGCTCGCGGGCGCCCTGGCCGAGGTCGCCGTGCACCGCGCCGGCCGCGAAGCCGCGCTTGGTGAGCTGCTCGGCGACGTCGGCGGCCGTGCGCTTGGTGCGGCAGAAGATCATCGCCAGGCCGCGGCCGTCGGCCTGGAGGATTCGGGAGACCATCTCGACCTTGTCGAGCGAGTGCGCACGGAAGATGTGCTGCTCGATGTTGGCGACGGTGGTGCCGGTGTCGTCCGGCGCGGCGGCCCGGATGTGGGTGGGCTGGCTCATGTACCGGCGGGCCAGCGAGATGACCTGGCCGGGCATGGTGGCCGAGAAGAGCAGGGTCTGCCGCTTGGCGGGCAGCATGGTGATGATCTTCTCGACGTCCGGCAGGAAGCCGAGGTCGAGCATCTCGTCGGCCTCGTCCAGGACCAGCGCGCGGACCTTGGACAGGTCGAGCTTGCGCTGCCCGGCCAGGTCGAGCAGGCGGCCGGGGGTGCCGACCACGATGTCGACGCCCTTCTTCAGGGCCTCGACCTGCGGCTCGTACGCGCGGCCGCCGTAGACGGCCAGGACGCGGACGTCGCGGACCTTGCCGGCGGTCTGGAGGTCGTTGGTGACCTGGGTGCACAGCTCGCGGGTGGGCACCACGATGAGCGCCTGCGGGCCGTCGGAGAGCTGCTCGGCGGTGGCCCGGCCGGCGGCGACGTCGGCCTTGACCACGACCCGCTCGATCAGCGGGAGGCCGAAGCCGAGTGTCTTGCCGGTGCCGGTCTTGGCCTGGCCGATGACGTCGTGGCCGCTCAGCGCGACCGGCAGGGTCATCTCCTGGATCGGGAAGGGGTGGACGATGCCGACGGCCTCCAGGGCCTCGACGGTCTCCGGGAGGATGCCGAGGTCCCGGAAGGTCTGCTTGACGGGTTCAGTGGTGGTGGACAGGGTGCTGCCTCTTCCGTGTGGAGGGCCGAGTTCGACGCGTCCTGCCGTGCCCGGGCAGCCCCGTGCGGGGCGTGACGGGCGGGCGGCGCGGGGAGGGCGTCCCGGTGACGGGTCGTGCGGCGCGCTGTCGGCGCGATCCGCGGTGGCCCTCGCTCGGCCTGATGCGGTGCCTGGGCCCGAGGCTCGGGCCAGGTCGGAGCCGATCGGGTCTCCGACCGGGCATCCGCGTACGTGAGCGCCGGGTGCTGCACCGGGCGGCGGGACGCCGCCGGGCGCGACTGGGAGCGGCCTGCCGTTGGACGGACGGACCGCGCCGGTTCACACCTGGCCTCACCACCTACCATACAGTCAAGCGACGACTCGAACACGTGACGGCGGCTACTCCGACCGGCCGCGCCCGAGTGGCGGGGCGCCCGGCGGGCGGATTCGGCGGGCGGGCGGGAGCACTAAGGTCGTCGGCATGGAGACTCAGGAACCCGGTGCGGGCCCCACCGACTCGATCGGGCCCTGGGCGGCCCGGGCCGCCGACCCGCAGTACCGGGCGGCCGTGCTGGACCTGCTCGGCGCCCTCGCGTACGGCGAGCTGAGCGCCTTCGAGCGGCTGGCCGAGGACGCCAAGTTCGCGCCCGGCATCACCGAGAAGGCCGCGCTGGCCCGGATGGCCTCCGCCGAGTACCAGCACTTCCAGCTGCTGCACGACCGGCTGGCCGAGGTCGGCGCCGACCCGGTCGCGGTGATGGAGCCGTTCGTCGAGCCGCTGGAGAACTTCCACCGGATGACCGCCCCGTCCGACTGGCTGGAGGGCCTGGTCAAGGCGTACGTCGGCGACGCGATCGCCACCGACTTCTACCGCGAGGTGGCCGTCCGGCTCGACGACGACACCCGGGACCTGGTGCTGCGGGTGATGTCCGACACCGGGCACGCCGAGTTCGCGGTCGAGCGGGTGCGGCAGGCGATCGCCGAGGACCGGCGGGTCGGCGGGCGGCTGGCGCTGTGGGGGCGGCGGCTGATGGGCGAGGCGCTCAGCCAGGCGCAGCGGGTGGTCGCCGAGCGCGACGCGCTGTCCAACCTGCTGGTCGGCGGGGCCGAGGTGCGCGGCTTCGACCTGGTCGAGGTCGGCAAGATGTTCAACCGGATCACCGAGACCCACACCAAGCGGATGGCGGCGCTGGGCCTGGCCTCCTGAGCGGACGGCGCCCCCGGCCGCTCAGCCGTGCCGGTGCCGGCCGCCGCGGGGCAGCAGGTCCGGCCGGGCCGGCAGCGACACCAGCAGCACCGCGGCCACGGCGGAGAGCAGCAGCTGCACCGGCGGCAGCTGCCCGTCCATCACGTAGCCGCTGATCCGGCCGGCCAGCAGCGCGGCCACCAGCGCGGTGCCGACGGGCAGCGCGCGGGGGCCCGGGAACAGCTCGGGCCGGACCACGAGGGCGCCGAAGCCCACGGCCAGTCCGATCAGCGCGAACGCGGTCGTCTCCCACACGGCTGCCTCCCGGGGCGTTCGATGCTGCGGCAGCACTCCGCCTACCCGCCCCCGCCCGCCGGTACGCACAGCACGGCGCCCCGTCCCCCGGGCGGGGGACGGGGCGCCGTGACGCGGGCTCAGAGCGTGCCGAAACCGACCTTGCGGACGGACGGCTCGCCGATCTCGACGTACGCGAGCCGCTCGGAGGGCACCAGCACCCGGCGGCCGCGCTCGTCGAGCAGGGTGAACAGCTTGCTGGTGCCGTCCAGGGCCTTGGCGACCGCGTCCGCGACCTCTTCGGCAGATTGCGCGCTCTCCAGGACGATCTCCCGGTTCGCGTTCTGCACCCCGATCTTGACCTCCACGGCTTCCGTCCCTCCGGTAGCTGGCCGCGCGCCCCCGACCGCGGTTCGCGGTGGGCGCGCCCTACGGGCATCACCTTAAGGCAGCGACCCGGCCGGGGGGCGAAGGTCGGGGGCCGGTCCGCTCAGGGCCGAATCCGCGGTCAGTCGGACTGCTCGGCCGAACCGTCCGGGGAACCCTCCTGGGCGGGGTGCATCGGGAAGCCCTTCAGGCCGCGCCAGGCCAGGCTGGCGACCAGCCGGACGGCCTCCTCGCGCGGGATCTCGCCGTCCTGGGTGAGCCAGTACCGGGCGGTGATCTGGGCCAGGCCGCAGACGCCGACCGCGAGCAGCTTGGCCTCGGCCTCGGGCAGGTCGGTGTCCTCGGCGATCACCTTGGAGACCAGGGTCGCGCTCAGGTCGGTGGCCCGGTCGACCCGCTCGCGCACCGCCGGGTCGTTGGTCAGGTCCGACTCGAAGACCAGCCGGAACGCGCCGGACTCGCTGGAGACGTAGTGGAAGTACGCCTCCATGGTGGCGGCGACCCGCTGCTTGTTGTCGTTGGTCGCCTCCAGGGCGGCCCGGGTGCCGTCGACCAGCGCGTCGCAGTGCTTGTCGAGCAGCGCGAGGTAGAGCTCCAGCTTGCCCGGGAAGTGCTGGTAGAGCACCGGCTTGCTGACGCCGGCCCGCTCGGCGATGTCGTCCATGGCGGCGGCGTGGTAGCCCTGGGCGACGAACACCTCCTGGGCGGCTCCGAGCAGTTGTTCACGGCGGGCGCTTCGCGGCAGGCGGGCACCGCGCGGGCGCTCCTGCGCCTCTTGGATGGCCGTCACGGCGCTCCTCACTTCTCACTTCACGGTCCGCGGTGGGACTGGACAGGTGATTGATTCTACTTTTCGGTAACCCTCGCGTGCGCGGGTGAAGCCGAGTAAAGCGCACAACCGCCCTTGTCGGGAGCCCACAATACGACCCGGACCTGGACTGTCCACAGGTCGAGACGGGCTCGTGACGGGGGCAGTACGGCCCCGTGACCGGCCGTGGTGACCGGTCTCCGTCACTACCATCGTGCTCCATGAGCGCCTCCCAGCACCCCCTCGCCGCCCTGGAGCCGCACCGCACCGTCCAGGTGCCCGGAGCGGAGCTGGCCGTCAGCCGCCACTGCGAACCCCGGGAGGGCCTGCCGCCCGCCCTGTTCGTGCACGGGCTCGGCGGCTCCGCCGACAACTGGCTCGAACTCCTCGACCAACTCGCCGACGACGTCGACGGCGAGGCCGTGGACCTGCCCGGCTTCGGCCACTCCGCCCCGCCGCTGGACGGCAACCTGACCCTCTCCGGGCACGTCCGGGCGGTCATCGGGTACCTGGAGGAGACCGGGCGCGGGCCGGTCCACCTGCTCGGCAACTCGCTCGGCGGCGCGGTCGCCGTCCGGCTCGCCGCGCTCCGGCCCGACCTGGTGCGCAGCCTCACCCTGATCTCCCCGGCGCTGCCCGAGCTGCCCCCGCAGCGCACCGCCTGGTCCACCGGCCTGCTGGCGCTGCCCGGCGTCGCCGAGCTGATCCGCCGCCGCAGCCGCGGCGCCGACCCGGAGAGCGCCACCGCCGACCTGCTGCGCCTGGTCTACGGCGACCCGGCCGGCATCCCCGCCCACCGCCGGGCCCGGGCGGTCGACGAGTACCGCCGCCGCGCCGAGCTCCCGTACTCCCTGGGCGCGCTGACCGGGTCCGCGCGCGGCATCGTCAGCGCCTACACCGAGCGCGGCGGCCAGGCGCTGTGGCGGCAGGCCGAGCAGGTCACCGCGCCGGTCCTGCTGGTCTACGGGCTCAAGGACAAGCTGGTCTCCTACCGCTCCGCCCGGCGGGCCTGCGCCGCGTTCCGGGACGCCCGGCTGCTGGTGCTGCCCGACTCCGGGCACGTCGCGATGCTGGAGCACCCCGAGCCGGTCGCCCGCGCGGTGCGGGAGCTGCTCGCGGAGGCCGACGGGCGCGGCTGAGCGCCGACCGGCGGGGCCGGGCCCGGCGCACGCGGGGCGCACCGGGCGCGCGGAACGCGGCGGAAGGCCGAAAACGGAACGGGGACGCGCGAGGTCACGGGCGTTCACTCGATGGTGTGGCAAGCCGGGCCGGGCCCCTAGGGGGCTCGGCCCGGCGCTCTACCGTCGTGTTGTCGGACCGAACAGGTGTGGGGGGCGAGACGGCGAGGGCGGCGGCCGCGGGGAGCGGACACCGGCCGGACGGCCGTCGAGCACGGACGCACTCCCCTGTGTCGTAGGGCCGTGAACCCAGTCGAAACGCTCTGCTCTGGAGGCGTCGTGCGCATCGCTCTGCTCACCGAGGGCACCCTCACCACCGCACAGCGTGATGGAGGGGGCTGGTGCGGCCGCCTGGTCGACGGCCTGCCCGAGCACGAGTTCCGGCTCTACCGGCTGCTGCCCGCCGACCGCCAGGCCCCGCCCAGCGGCGTCCGCGGCCTGCACGGCGTCCACGAACTGCCGATGTGGGGCCGCCGCCCCGCCGGGCGCGGACCGACCGCGCTGCGCCGCCGGTCGTACCTCAAGGCGTACAAGGAGCTCGTCCGCGCCCTGGTGATGCCCGGCGAGCGGGCCGGGTTCGGGCCCGCGCTGTACCGGCTGGCCGCGCTCGGCCGGGAGGACGAGGCGCTGCCCGCGTTCCTCGCCTCCGGCCACGCGCACCGCGTCCTGGAGCGGACCTGGCGGATGCCCGGCGCCGACACCGCCGGCGGCCAGCCGCTGGTCTGCGACGTGCTGGTCGCCGCCGACCTGCTGGAGCAGTGCCTGCGGCCGCTGTCCGCGCCCTGGTACGGCACCGGCCCGGCCGGGCTCGGCGGCGCCGACCTGTGCCACGTGGTCGGCGGCGGACCGGCCGCGCTGCCCGCGCTGGTCGCCCGCGAACTGCACGGCGTCCCGTTCGTGGTCACCGAGCACGGCCTGCACCTGCGCGAGCAGTACCGCGGCTACCGCAGCGCCCCCTACCGCTGGCCGGTGCGGGCCCTGCTGCTGTCCTTCTTCCGGCAGCTCACCGAGGAGACCTACCGGCAGGCCGCCGTGCTCACCCCCGGCAGCGAGTACGACCGGCGGTGGCAGCAGCGCTGCGGCGGCGACCCGGCCCGCACCCGGATCGTCCACGAGGGCACCACCGCCACCACCCGGCCCGCCGCCGGGGCCGAGCCCGCGGCGCCGACGCTGGTCTGGGCCGGCGCGCTGGAGCCCGGCCGCGACCCCGAACTGATGCTGCACGCCTTCGCCCGGGTCCGGGCCGAACTGCCCGCCGCCAGACTCCGGATGTACGGCGAGGAGGGCGCGCCCGGCTACCTCGCGCACTGCACCGCGATCGCCGGACGGCTCGGCATCGCGGACGCCGTCGAGTTCGCCGGACGGCCCGGGACGTCCGCCGAGGCGTGGGAGTCCGGCAGCGCCGTGGTGTTCAGCGCGCTCGCCCAGCGCAGCCCCCGCCCGCTCGCCGACGCCATGCTCAGCGGCCGGGCGGTGGTCGCCACCGAGGTCGGCGTCGCCCGCGAGGTGCTCGGCCCCACCGGACTGCTGGTGCCGCCGCGCAGCCCGCGCGCCCTCGCCGCGGCTTGCCTGGCCCTGCTCACCGACCACGAACGGCGTTCCCGGCTCGGCCTGGCCGGCCGGCTGCGGGCGCAGGAACGCTTCGCCGTGGAACCCGTGGTCGGCGCGTTCCGCGAGGTCTACCTCGACCTGGTCTCCCGCTACCCCGCCTTCCCGGCCCGCCCCGGCGCCCCGGTCCGGCCGTTCGCCCGCCCCGCCGAGTACTGGGTGGCCGGGGCGGCCGGCGGGGAGACCCCGCTGCCGACCGTGCCGGTGGTGCCGACCCCGGCCGAGCGGTCCGCGCGGCCCGAGCGACCCGCGCGGGCCGCCGCCGGACCCGCCCTCGCGGAGGCACTGTGACCGGCACACCCGCCGACCCGGTCCGCGAACTCCTGGACACCAACCGGGACTTGTGCGAGCAGGCGGTCGACCCGCTGGAGATCGCCGCCGCCCTGGAGGACTCCGGCCTGGCCGCCGACGGCGCCACCCGCTACCGGCACGCCGACGTGTTCGGCCTCGCCGAGGAGCTGTACGCCCGGGTCCCCCGCCGCCCGCCCGTCCGCGAACCGCTCCCGCCCGCCGCACCGCTGCGCACCCTGCCGCTCACCGCCCTGCGCACCGCCGCCGCCCACCTGCTGCCGCTGCTGCCCGCGACCGCGCTCGGCGGGGTGCCCGGCGGGGCGCTGGCGGTGCTGCTCGGCGCGGGCGCGGGGGCCGCGCTGGCGGAGCGGCCGGACGGCGGGCGGGGACGGCGGAAGGGGTGGGGCCGGGGACGGGGTGGCCGGGGTGGCCGGGGCCCGGACGACGACGGCCCGGACGACGGACAGGGCCTGACCGGTCGGGAGTGGGGCGGCGGCGAGCCGGACCGGGAGCCGGCGCGGGGCGCCTTCCCGTGGGCCGCGCTCGGGCAGGGCGCCGGGACCGGACTGCTGCTGGCGCTGCTCGCCGCCGCCGCGCCCGGGATCGCGCCCGCCGCCGCGTTCGGCGCGGCGGGGGCCGGCGGGGCGGCGGCCTGGCTGCGCCGGTTCGGTCAGCGGCAGGGCGGGGCCGCCACGCTGGGGGAGTTCCGCTCCCGGCTGCGGTTCGCGCTGCCGCTGGCCGTGCTGGCGCAGCTGGCCGTCCTCGCCGCGCTCGGCTGGGCCCTCGCCGACGGCGCGCCCGCCACCGGCCCGGCCGCGCTGCTGGTGCTCGGCACCCTGCCGCTGCTGGCCGCCGTGGTCCGCGACGCGGGCCGCCCGGGCACCGCCGCGGTCGCGGTCCTCACCGCCGCCGCCGGTGCGGCCGTCCTGGCCCTGCCCGGCCCCGCGCACTGGCTGGACGCCTCCCCGCCCGGCGGCCTCGCGGCCGCGGCCCTCGGGCCCGCCCTGCTGCTGGCCGGCCGCGCCTGGCCCCCGTCCACGAGGCCGGGGGCGTACCGGTGAGGGCCGTTCCGGCGACGGGCGGCCCCGCCGGGGCCGCGGCCGGCGGCCGGGCCCGGGAGCGGTCGGGGGCCCGGCGTCCGGCCGCGCTCCCGGGCCGGGGGCCGTGGGGCGCCCGTCGTGGGGCCGGTGCGGCCGGTCGGGCCCGGGCCGCGAGGCTCCGGGCGGCGGCTGTCGGCCGGGTCCGGGTCGCCGACGTCGTCCGGGCCGGGCGGTCGTCGGGTGCCGGGGGTCCGGCTGCCGGGGCCGGCCGGGTCCGGGCGGTGCGCGCTCCGGGGCGGCGGGCCGGCCGGTGTGTCGATCAGATCTCGTTCCGCCCGGCGGTCGCCGGGCCTGAGGGAAGGACTTGGACCCGATGAGGGTGCTGCTGCTGGGGGCCGACGGGTTCATCGGCCGGCGGGTGGCCGATCGGCTGCTGGCGGAGGAGGGGCTCCAGGTGACCGTGCTGGGCCGGGGCGATTCCGCCGACATCCGGTTCGACCTGGCCGCGGGGAGTCCGGGCGCGCTGGCCCGGTTCCTGGACGCGGTCGCCGCGCAGGTGGTGATCAACTGCGCGGGTGCCACGTACGGGACGTCGCGGACCCTGATCCGGTCCAACACGCTCGCGGTGGCCACGGTCTGCGAGGCGATCCGGCGCAGCCGGGAGCCGGCCCGGCTGGTGCACGTGGGCTCGGCGGCCGAGTACGGTCCGGCGCAGCCGGGCGGGCCGATCCCGGAGAGCGCGGAGCCGCGTCCGGTCGGTCCGTACGGGGTGTCGAAGCTGGCGGGCACCGAGCTGGTGCTGAACTCGGGGCTGGACGCGCTGGTGCTGCGGGTGTTCGACGTGGTCGGGCCGGGGGCGCCGACGGCCTCGCTGTTCGGGCGGCTGGCGGAGGGCCTGCGGCGGGCGCTGGAGCAGGAGGAGAGCCAGGTGCGGATGCCGGACCTGTCCGGCTACCGGGACTTCGTGGACGTCCGGGACGTGGCCCGGGCGATCCAGGCGGCGGCGGTCTCGGCCGCCACCGGGGTGATCAACATCGGCTCCGGCCACGCCGTCCGGGCCCGGGACGCGGCGCACCTGCTGGTGCGGGCGTCCGGCTTCGAGGGCACCGTCACCGAGGACGCCCGGCAGGTGGTGCTGCCCGCGCAGCAGGCGGGCGCGGAGGGGCTGCGGGCCGCGGAGGCGCGGGCGGTGGTGGAGCCGGTGCAGTGGCGGCAGGCGGACGTCCGGACCGCCCGGGACCGTCTCGGATGGCGGACGCAGGTGCCGCTGGAGGAGTCCCTCGGGGACGTCTGGCTGGAGACCGCCTGTCGGGTGTGAACCGGAACGGCCGGGCCTGACCAGGGGGTTGGCCCGGGGAACCTAGGTCTCGGCATCCGGTGCGGCGCATCTCACCCACTGGACCCGCTGTCTTGGAATACCCCGGGCACGTGACACTGTTGGCGTAGTCGAACAGAACCTGACGACCATCGGAGTCCCCGTGTCGCTGCCACCCCTGGTCGAGCCCGCCGCCGAGCTCACCGTCGAAGAGGTCCGCCGGTACTCCCGCCACCTGATCATTCCCGACGTGGGCATGGACGGGCAGAAGCGGCTGAAGAACGCCAAGGTGCTGTGCGTCGGCGCCGGCGGCCTCGGGTCCCCGGCCCTGATGTACCTGGCCGCGGCCGGTGTCGGCACCCTCGGCATCGTCGAGTTCGACACGGTCGACGAGTCGAACCTGCAGCGCCAGATCATCCACGGCCAGTCCGACATCGGCCGGTCCAAGGCCCAGTCCGCGCGCGACTCGGTCAAGGAGATCAACCCGCTGGTCGAGGTGGTGCTGCACGAGGAGCGCCTGGACAACGACAACGTGATGGAGATCTTCTCCGGCTACGACCTGATCGTCGACGGCACGGACAACTTCGCCACCCGGTACCTGGTGAACGACGCCGCGGTGCTGCTCGGCAAGCCGTACGTCTGGGGTTCGATCTACCGCTTCGACGGCCAGGCCAGCGTGTTCTGGGCCGAGCACGGCCCCTGCTACCGCTGCCTCTACCCGGAGGCCCCGCCGCCGGGCATGGTCCCGTCCTGCGCCGAGGGCGGCGTGCTGGGCGTGCTGTGCGCCTCGATCGGCTCGATCCAGGTCAACGAGGCCATCAAACTGCTGGCCGGGATCGGCGAGCCGCTGGTCGGCCGGCTGATGATCTACGACGCCCTGGAGATGCAGTACCGCTCGGTGAAGGTCCGCAAGGACCCGAACTGCGCCGTCTGCGGCGAGAACCCGACGGTCACCGAGCTGATCGACTACGAGTCGTTCTGCGGCGTGGTCTCGGAGGAGGCCAGCGCGGCGGCGGTCGGTTCGACGATCACCTCCAAGCAGCTCAAGGAGTGGATCGACAACGGCGAGCCGATCGACATCATCGACGTCCGCGAGGTCAACGAGTACGAGATCGTCAGCATCCCGGGCGCCCGCCTGATCCCGAAGAACGAGTTCCTGATGGGCAACGCCCTGCAGGACCTGCCGCAGGACAGGCGCATCGTGCTGCACTGCAAGACCGGCGTGCGCTCCGCCGAGGTCCTCGCGGTCCTCAAGTCCGCGGGCTTCGCGGACGCGGTGCACCTGGGCGGCGGCGTGATCGGCTGGGTCAACCAGATCGAGCCGGAGAAGCCCGTCTACTGACGGACCCGGGCCTTCCGCGCGACGACCGCCCGGTCGGGGAACGTCCCCCGGCCGGGCGGTTCCGTGTGTCCGGGGGCCTGCCGCGGCGCTAGAGGGCGTTCCTGCGGTGGAGGACGTTGTAGGCGCCCCAGCCTGGGGCGACCGGGAGCCAGAAGGTGAGCAGCCGGTAGAGGAAGACCGCCGGGGTGGCCGCGGTGGCGGGGACGCCGGCCACGGTCAGGGCGGTGATCAGGGCGATCTCGACCGGGCCGATGCCGCCCGGGGTGGGGATCGCGGAGCCGGCCGCGTTCGCGGTGAGGAAGACCACGGCCACGGCCGCGTAGGTGACGTTGGCGCCGCCGCCGAACGCGTGCACGGAGGCGTCCAGGCAGGCGGTGAAGGAGAGCGTCAGCAGGAGGATGCCGCCGAAGCCGGTGATCAGCTTGCGGGGGGTCTGCATCAGGTCGAGCATCCGCGGGATCACGCCGAACAGCAGGGAGCGGACCCGGGTCACCACGAAGCGGCGCAGCGGGCCGACCGCGGCCACCACCAGGGCCAGCACGGCCGCGGTGAGGACGCCGATGATGACGGCCCGGGAGGCGCCGAGGTCGCCGTTGGTCTGTGAGCCGGTGATCAGGCCGAAGGCGAACAGCAGCAGCAGGTGGCCGCCGAGGCCGGCCAGCTGGGAGGCGCCGACCGAGGCGACCGCCTGGACCGGGCGGATGCCGGCCTTCTGCAGGTAGCGGGTGTTCAGGGCGATGCCGCCGACCGCCGCCGGGGCGACCAGCTTCACGAAGGAGCCGGCCAGCTGGGCGGCGACGGTGCGCCAGAACGGGAGCTTCTCCGGGACGAAGCCGGTCAGGCTCATCGCGGCGGCCACGTACGAGAACGCCGAGGCGGCCAGCGCGACCGAGGCCCAGGCCCAGTTCATCTGGGAGACCTTGAACTGGTCCGGCCGGATGGTGGTCAGGGCCAGGTAGGCGGCGAAGGTGAGCGCCACCACCATGATCAGGGTCTTGGGCTTGAGGCGCTCCAGCTTGGCGGGCTCCAGCGGGGCCTCCGGGGCGATCTGCAGGATCTGCGCCCGAATCCGGGCCAGCAGGTCCTCGCCGGCCTGGGCGATGTCCTCCTCGGCCTGCTGCTGGGTGCGCTCCCCGGCGGCGACCTGCCGGAGGGCCAGCGCCTGGGCGGCGGCCTTGCGCTCCTTGGTCATCCGCTGGAGGTCGCCGCGGGTCTGCCGGCTCAGGCCGACGGGTTGCAGCAGCGGCAGCGCCTCGGCGATCCGGGTCGGGCCGAGGACGGCGGTGGCGACGGCCACCGCGCGCTCCGGGCCGATCCGCAGGGCGAAGGTGGTGATCAGCTGGGCGACGTCGATGCGCAGGGTCAGGTCGCCGGCCGCGATGTCGCCGCCGGAGAGGTTGACCAGGCAGCCGGTCTGCTCGTCGACCACCAGCAGCGACTCGCCGGTGAGCCGGCGGTGCGCGATCCGGCGCTCGTGCAGGGTGGCGACGGACTTCCAGAACGAGGCCATCACCGCGTCGGTGACCTCCTCGTCGGCCAGGTCGTCCAGCGTCCGCCCGGCCACGTTCTCGTAGACCAGGATCGCGGCGTCCGGGCCCAGCTCGGAGGTGGCGACCAGCTGCGGGGCGCGGGCCCCGGAGGCGGCCGCCGCGTACGCGATCAGGGCCTCCTGCTCCAGCGCCTGGCGCAGTGACTGGGGGCTGCGGCGGACCGCGACGGAGCGCAGCCGCAGCCGCCGCCAGGCGCGGTAGAAGAAGCCGGACGCCTGCTGCTCGCGGTCGATGATGTGCACGTCCAGCAGCGGGCCGGTCTGCTGGGTGACCAGGTAGCGGCGGGTGCCGCCGGGCGCGGGCGGGGCCAGGTGCGCGGCGGACGGGACGAAGCCGACCTTGCGCAGGCCGATCATCAGGTGCTGCCCGGTGGGGCGGATGTTCGGCGAGCCGATCGCGTACAGCGTGCCGTACGCCACCGACCAGCCGATCAGGACGGTCAGCACCAGGGAGAGCGGGGTGGTGTTGCCGTTGATCAGCTCGGCGGCGCCGGAGAGGATCACCACCACCCACAGGGCGACCCGCCAGCGCGGGCGGCTCGACATGCCGACCGCCGTCATGTAGGCGATCACCGGCGCCAGGTAGCCGTGCACCGGGTCGGTGAGCGTGTCGCTGCCGGGGGAGCTCTGCGTCAGCGCGTTGCGGATCTCCTCGGGCGCGCCGGCGGCCACCCACCAGTCGACGCCCAGCGAGACGCCGTACGCCAGCACCGAGGCGAGCACGCCGTCGGCCACCCGCAGGCCGTCGCGTTTGATCAGCCGCTCGACGGCGAAGGCCAGCGGCACGGTCAGCACCGCGACCGAGGACACCAGCGCGGAGATCTTGGACAGCACGCCGGGGATGCGGTTGGCGTTGACCGTGATGTCGTTCTCGATGCCGGTGGTGGTGGAGACCGCCACCTGCGCCAGCACGAACACCGCGATGATGCCGAACAGCCCGGCCAGGAAGCGCAGCAGGTCGGACGGCCGGTGCGCGCGCGGGGCGAGCAGCGGCTCGTCGACGGCCAGGTACTCGCCGGCCGGCTCCTCGGCGGGCTGGTCCCCGCCCGGGCCGTAGGGCTCGTCCGGCGGCCCGTCCGGTCCGTAGGGCTCGTCCGGTCCGTCCGGCGGCCGGTCCGGCCCGCCGTCCGGCGGCAGCTGTGCGGCCACCGCTTCCTCCCCCGTGTGGTGCGCGTCCCGTGCCCGGTGGCGCAGGTCGACCGGCGGGGCGGCGGGGCCCCGCGCGGCGGAACCGTCGGTGGCGGGCTGCTCGGAGCCCTCGTCCACGTTCAATTCCGCCGTCCCGGTCATCTGGTCTTCGTCCTGGTGTGTCGCACTGCCCCGAAGATGCTGCCATGCCCGCCACCCGGGTGCGGTCCAGGGGCGGCATCCCGCGCGCCGGGTCGCCCGCACGGGGTGCTGGAAATCGACCGGATGGGGAAGAATGCGTCGGATGACCGAGCCCGAGGACGTCCCCGAGATCCCGCCGTACGCCGAGGCCGTGCTCGACCTCGCCGAGCGCATCCCGCCCGGCCGGGTGATGACGTACGGGGACGTCGCCGAGTACCTGGGCCGCGGCGGCCCCCGGCAGGTCGGCCGGGTGATGGCGCTGTACGGGGCGCCGGTGCCGTGGTGGCGGGTGATCCGGGCGGACGGGCGGCCGCTGCCCGGCCACGAGCACCGGGCGCTGCCCGAGTACCGGGCCGAGGGCACCCCGCTGCGCACCGTCGGCGGCGAGCCGCGGGTCGACCTGCGGGCCGCCCGCTGGGACGGAGGGGTCTGACCGGGAGAGGTGCGCCGGAGGGGTCTGTGGGTGCAGGATCGTAGGCTCGTCGGGCGAGCCCGCCCCCCGGCCCGCCGCCGGACCGCCCGAACCGCCTGAACCGCCTGAACCGCCGTACGACCCTGGACCGCAGTGACCTCACCGTTCCGCCTGGTGCGCAGCCCCCTCGCCCAGCCCGACCCGCCCCAGCTGGACTCCTTCCAGCAGGCGGTGGTCGAGCACGCGTCGGGGCCGCTGCTGGTGCTCGCCGGGCCCGGCACCGGCAAGACCACCACGCTGGTCGAGGCGGTCGCCCGGCGGGTCGCCGACGGCACCGCGCCCGAACGCGTCCTGGTGCTGACCTTCAGCCGCCGGGCCGCGATGGAGCTGCGCGACCGGATGACCGCCCGGATCGGCGCCACCGCCCCGCAGGCCACCACCTTCCACTCGTTCTGCTACGCCCTGCTCCGCACCCACCAGGCGCCCGAGGAGTACGCCGAGCCGCTGCGGCTGCTCTCCGGCCCCGAGCAGGACGTGATGGTCCGCGAGCTGCTGGCCGGCGGCGCCGAGGACGCGAGGGCGGGCGCCGGCACCATCGACTGGCCGCTCGACCTGCGGGCCTGCCTGACCACCCGCGGCTTCGCCGACGAGGTGCGCGCCGTGCTCGCCCGCAGCCGCGAGCTGGGCCTGGGCGAGGCGGAGCTGGAGCGCTTCGCCCGGGGCGTGCAGCGCCCCGACTGGGCCGCCGCCGCGCACTTCCTGGCCGAGTACCTGGACGTGCTGGACCTGCGCGGCGTGCTGGACTACGCCGAGCTGGTGCACCGCGCCGTGCTGCTCGCCGAGCGCCCGGACGTCGCCGCCGGGCTGCGCGGGCGCTACGACGCGGTGTTCGTCGACGAGTACCAGGACACCGACCCGGCCCAGGTCCGGCTGCTGCAGCGGCTGGCCGGCGGCGGCCGGGACCTGGTCGCGGTCGGCGACCCCGACCAGTCGATCTACGCCTTCCGCGGCGCCGACGTGAACGGCATCCTGGAGTTCCCGCACGCCTTCCCGCGCGCCGACGGCAGCCCCGCCGAGGTCAAGGTGCTGCGGGTCTCCCGGCGCTCCCGGCCGGTGCTGCTGGCCGCCTCCCGGGAGCTGGCCCGCCGGATGCCGATGGGCCGGCTGCCCGCCGACAAGCTCGCCGCGCACCGCGCCCTGCTGCCCTCCGCGGCCGGCCACGGGCGGGAGGGCGGCGCCGTCGAGGTGTACACCTACCCGACGCCCGGCGCCGAGCTCGACTCGGTCGCCGACCTGCTGCGCCGCGCCCACCTGGAGGACGGCGTGCCCTGGGGCGAGATGGCCGTGCTGGTCCGGGCCGGGTCCCGGACCATACCGGCGGTGCGCCGCGCGCTGACCGCCGCCGGCGTCCCGCTGGAGATCGACGGCGACGACCTGCCGCTGCGCGAGGAGAGCGCCGTCGTCCCGCTGCTGCTCGCCCTGCGGGTGTGCGCCGAGGGCCCCGGCGCGCTCACCGCCGACCTCGCGCACACCCTGCTCACCGGCCCGCTCGCCGCCCTGGACGGCTCCGACCTGCGCCGCCTCGGCCGCACCCTGCGCGAGGAGGAGCGCCGGGCGCTGGCCGCCGAGGGCGCCCCCGGGGCGGTCCGCCCCGCCGAGGAGCTGATCCGCGAGGCCCTGGAGCAGCCCGAACTGCTCGCCCTGCTGGCCGCCCCCTACGCCCGCCGCGCGTACGAGCTGGGCACGCTGCTGCGCAAGGTCCGGGAGCTGCTGGCCGGCGGCGCGAGCGCCGAGGACGCGCTGTGGGAGCTGTGGGACGGCTCCCGGCGCTGGCGCGAGCGGCTGGAGCGGGCCGCCCTGCGCGGCGGCCCCGCCGGGCGCAACGCCGACCGGGACCTGGACGCGCTGTGCGCCCTGTTCGAGACCGCGGCCCGCGCCGAGGAGCGGGTCACCGGCCACCGCGGCGCGCTCGACCTGCTCGCCGAGGTCGAGGCCCAGGACATCGCCGCCGACACCCTGCACGTGCGCGCGGTGCGCCCCGACGCCGTCCGGCTGATGACCGCGCACCGCTCCAAGGGCCTGGAGTGGCGGCTGGTCGTCGTCGCCGGCGTCCAGGAGGGCCTCTGGCCCGACCTGCGCCGCCGCGGCTCGCTGCTGGAGGCCGACCGGATCGGCCGCGACGGCCTGGCCGAGCCGCTGTCGGCGGGCGCGCTGCTCGCCGAGGAGCGCCGGCTGTTCTACGTCGCCGCGACCCGGGCCAAGGACCGGCTGGTGGTCACCGCCGTCAAGGCCCCGGCCGAGGACGGCGACGAGCCCTCCCGCTTCCTGCGCGAGCTCTACCGCGAGACGCTCGACCCGCGCACCGGCAAGGTGCTGGAGCGCACCCCGCCGGTCAGGGTCGCCGACGTCACCTCCCGGCCGCGCCGCCCGCTGTCGGTGCCCGCGCTGGTCGCCGAGCTGCGCGCCGTCACCGTCGACCCGGCCCGCTCCCCGCAGCTGCGCCGGGCCGCCGCCGAACGGCTCGCCACCCTGGCCGCCGCCCTGGACGAGGAGGGCCGTCCGCTCGTCCCCGCCGCCCATCCCGACCAGTGGTGGGGCCTGGACGACCCCACCGCCGCCCCGCAGCCGCTGCGCGAGCCCGGGCAGCCCGTCGGGCTCTCCGGCAGCGGCCTGGAGCAGCTGGAGTCCTGCACGCTCCAGTGGTTCCTGGAGAAGGACGTCAGGGCGGGCACCACCGCCTCCGCCGCCCAGGGCTTCGGCAACGTGGTGCACGCCCTCGCCGACGAGGTCGGCTCCGGCCGCACCCCCGCCGACCTGGCCGTCCTGATGGAGCGCCTGGACACCGTCTGGGACGCGCTGGCCTTCGACGCGCCGTGGAAGTCCGCCCAGGAGAAGGGCGAGGCCCGGGCCGCCCTGGAGCGCTTCCTGCGCTGGCACGTGCTGGAGCGCGGGCGCACCACCGTCGCCACCGAGCACGGCTTCGACCTGACGCTGGAGGTCGGCGGCGTCGCGGTGCGCGTCCGCGGCTCGATGGACCGGGTGGAGACCGACGCCGCGGGCCGCGCCTACGTCGTCGACTTCAAGACCGGCAAGCAGGTCCCGACCGACAAGTCGCTGCCCGAGCACCGCCAACTCGCCGTCTACCAGCTGGCGGTGGGCAACGGCGCGCTCGACCCGCTGCCCGGCTTCGAGCACGGCGCCACCCCCGGCGGGGCCGAGCTGGTGCACCTGCGCGAACCCGCCAAGGGCGACCCGGAGGCCCCCAAGGTGCAGCGGCAGCTGCCCGAGGAGAGCACCCCCTGGATCGAGGACCTGCTGGTCACCACCGCCGGGAAGGTGCTCGCCGAGAGGTTCACCCCCACCGCGGGCGAGCGCTGCGGGCGCTGCTCCTTCCGCGGCAGCTGCTCCGCGCAGCGGGACGGGCGGCATGTCGTCGACTGAGCCGCTCCGGCACCCGGCCCAGCTCCGCGACCTGCTCGGCGTCCCGTTCAACGACGAGCAGCTGGCGGCCCTCGGCGCGCCCATGGAGCCCGGCGTGATCGTGGCCGGCGCGGGCTCCGGCAAGACCACCGTGATGGCCGCCCGGGTGGTCTGGCTGGTCGGCTCCGGCGCGGTCCGCCCCGAGCAGGTGCTCGGCCTGACCTTCACCAACAAGGCGGCCGGCGAACTCGCCGAACGCGTCCGCGCCGCCCTGCTGCGGGCCGGGGTCCGCGCGGCGGACGAGGACGCCCTCGGCGAACCGCAGGTCTCCACCTACCACGCCTTCGCCGGCACCCTGCTCAAGGAGCACGGCCTGCGCCTGGGCATCGAACCCGACGTCCGGCTGCTCGCCGACGCCACCCGCTTCCAGCTCGCCGCCCGGGTCCTGCGCCAGGCCCGCGGCCCGTTCCCGGCGCTCACCGGCACCTTCAGCGCGCTGGTCGCCGAGATCATCGCGCTGGACTCCGAACTCGCCGAGCACCTGGTCGAGCCCGCACGGCTGCGCGCGTACGACCAGGAGCTGCTCGACCGGCTGGCCACCGTCAGGCTCTCCAACGAGGACCTGCGGGCCGTCCCGAAGGCCGCCCGCGGCCGGCAGGAACTGCTGCAGCTGGTCGAGGACTACCGGGCCCGCAAGCAGAAGCTCGGCCTGCTCGACTTCGGCGACCAGATCGCCGCCTCCGCCCGGCTGGCCCAGCAGCGCCCCGAGGTCGGCCGGCTGCTGCGCGAGCAGTACCGGGTGGTGCTGCTGGACGAGTACCAGGACACCTCCGTCGCCCAGCGCCTCATGCTGGCGGGCCTGTTCGGCGGCTCCGCCGGGGCCGGGCACCCCGTCACCGCGGTCGGCGACCCCTGCCAGGCGATCTACGGCTGGCGCGGCGCCTCGGTCGCCAACCTGGACGACTTCCCGCGGCACTTCCCGCGCGCCGACGGCGGCCCGGCGCACCGCTTCTCGCTCAGCGAGAACCGCCGCAGCGGCGGCCGGCTGCTCGCCTTCGCCAACGAACTCGCCGCCCCGCTGCGCGAGATGCACGAGGGCGTGGCGGCGCTGCGCCCGGCCCCCGGCGCCGAACTCGACGGCTACGTGCGGGCCGCGCTGCTGCCCACCCACGCCGAGGAGGTCGACTGGCTGGCCGACTCGATCGCCCACCTGGTGCGCACCGGCACCGCGCCCGGCCGGATCGCGGTGCTCTGCCGGGCCGGCGGCGCCTTCCCCGACCTGCACGCCGCGCTGGTCGCCCGGCAGGTCCCGGTCGAGGTGGTCGGCCTCGGCGGGCTGCTCCAACTCCCGGAGGTGGCGGACCTGGTGGCGGTCTGCGAGGTGCTCCAGGACCCGACCGCCAACGCCGCCCTGGTCCGGCTGCTGATCGGCCCGCGCTGGCGCACCGGCCCGCGCGACCTGGCCCTGCTCGGCCGCCGGGCCGCCGAGCTGGTCCGCACCGCCCGCCCCGGCGAGCAGGACCCGCTGGCCGCCGCCGTGGCCGGGACCGACCCGACCGAGGTGGTCTCGCTGGCCGACGCGCTG
Organism: Kitasatospora fiedleri; assembly: GCF_948472415.1. Taxonomy (NCBI): domain Bacteria; kingdom Bacillati; phylum Actinomycetota; class Actinomycetes; order Kitasatosporales; family Streptomycetaceae; genus Kitasatospora; species Kitasatospora fiedleri. The sequence goes on from NZ_OX419519.1 coordinate 4,844,393, forward strand.
GAGACCTTCGTCGACGCCGAGCAGCCCGACGACCTGCCGTTCTCGCCCGAGGCGCGGGTCCGCTTCGCCCGCTTCGCCCGGGAGATCCGCGAACTGCGCCGGGCGCTGGCCGAACCGCTGATGGACGTCCTGCACCGGGTGCTCACCGTCACCGGCCTGGAGGTCGAGCTCTCCGCCTCCCCGCTGGCGCTGGCCGCCCGCCGCCGGGAGACGCTGCACTCCTTCCTGGACATCGCCGCCTCCTTCGCCGACCTGGACGGCGACCCCGGCCTGGCCGCCTTCCTGGGCTTCCTGCGCGCCGCCCAGGAGTACGAGCGCGGCCTGGACGCCGGGCTGCCCGGCGGCGAGGACACCGTCAAGGTGCTCACCGCGCACAAGTCCAAGGGCCTGGAGTGGGACGTGGTCGCCGTCCCCGGCCTGGTCAAGGGGGGCTTCCCGTCCGGCCAGGGGCGCGAGCGCTGGACCTCCACCCGCCGGGTGCTGCCGCACGCCCTGCGCGGCGACGCCGCCACGCTGCCCGCCGACCCGGCCTGGGACGCCAAGGGGATGGGCCGGTTCAAGCAGGAGACGGCCCGGCACGGCGCGGTCGAGGAACTGCGGCTCGGCTACGTCGCGTTCACCCGGCCGCGCTCGCTGCTGCTGGCCTCCGGGCACTGGTGGGGGCCGACCCAGAAGCGCCGCCGCGGGCCGTCGGAGTTCCTGACCGCGCTGCGCGCGCACTGCGAGCGGCCCGGCAACGGCGAGGTCGAGCACTGGGCCGCGGAGCCGGCGCAGGACGCGGAGAACCCCGCGTTCGACGTGTCGGTGGAGACCCCCTGGCCGCTGCCGCTCGACCCGACCGCCCAGCATGCCCGCCGACGGGTCGCCCGGGTGGTGCGGCAGCGGCTGGGCGGCGCGCCCGCCCCCGGGCCGGAGCCGATGGGCGCCGAGGACCAGCGGCTGCTGGCCTCCTGGGACCGCGACCTGAGCGCCCTGCTCGGCGAGTTGGAGCGCTCCCGGCGCGCCGTCCGGGACGTCGAGCTGCCCGCCTCGCTGTCCGCCACCCAGCTGATGCGGCTGGCCGCCGACCCGGACGGCTTCGCCCGCGACCTGGCCCGCCCGATGCCCCGCCCGCCCGCGCCCGCCGCCCGCCGCGGCACCCGCTTCCACGCCTGGGTGCAGTCCCGCTACGACCAGCCGCTGCTGCTCGGCCCCGACGCGCTGCCCGGCCTGGAGGCCGAGGAGATCGAGGACGAGCGCGACCTGGAGCGGCTCAAGGAGGCGTTCCTGCGCGGTCCCTACGCCGGCCGCACCCCGTACCGGGTCGAGGCGCCCTTCCAGCTGGTGCTCGGGGGCGGGTGGTGCGCGGCCGGATCGACGCGGTCTACCGGGACGCGGGCGGTGGCGCAGGGTCACCGCGCTACGAGGTGGTCGACTGGAAGACCGGCCGGGAGGACTCCGGCGACCCGGTGCAGCTCGCCGTCTACCGGCTGGCCTGGGCCGAGCAGGCGGGCGTTCCGGTGGAGCAGGTCACCGCCTCGTTCTGCTACGTCCGCTCCGGCCGGATCGAAACCCCGTCAGGACTTCTTGGCCGAAAGGAGTTGAGCGATCTTCTGATCGGGAATAGGTAGAAAAGAGTCACTCAGAGCATCCAACCCGTCACGAGATCACGCGAAACCTGTGCGCCCTGCACGTTTCGTGCCTATTGTGGGGTCGGTAACCGGTCATCCCTCGTACTCCGGCCGCCGTCAGGGCTCCCGACCCCCTGACCTCCCGTCAGACCCGCAGGTGCCGAGCAGCACCCGCACCTTCCGCTGGAGAGACCGACGTTGAGCGCGACCGGATGGATCAGGGACGTCCTCCACGGCCCCACCCCAGGCCCGGTACCGGGCACCGTCACCGGGACCTGGCCCAAGACCTCGCACGCCCTGCCGCTGATCGGCATGCTGCTGATCCTCTCCCTCGACCTGCTGACCGCCAGCCGGGTCAGCGTCGAGCCCGCCCTGACCGCCGTCCCCGCCCTCGCCGCCGTCGTCTCCCGCCGGACGTGGTACCCGCTGCTGACCGGCGCCCTGGCCGAGGCGTGCGCCTTCGGCACGGCCTGGTACCACGGCATCCTCGGCCAGTCCGTGCACACCGCCACCGTCGCCGCGATCATCGTCATCGCCGGCATCGGCCACCTCAGCGCCACCCTCCGGCTGCGGCAGGAACTCGCGCTCGCCGAGGCCCAGTTGGTCGCCGAGGTCGCCCGCCGGGTGCTGCTGCGCCCGGTCCCCGACCGGGTCGGGCCGGTCCGCGCCGCCGTCCGCTACGCCGCCGCCGCGGCGCACGCCTCGATCGGCGGCGACCTGTACGAGGTGGTCAACACCCGGCACGGCGTGCGCGCCGTGATGGGCGACGTGCGCGGCAAGGGGCTGGCCGCCGTCGAGACCGCCGCCGCCGTGCTCGGCGCGTTCCGCGAGGCCGCCCACCAGGAGCCCGCGCTGGAGCGGGTGGCCGGCTGGCTGGCCGTCAGCCTGGACCGGGCCCTGCACGAGAACGACCACCCCGGCGTCGAGGAGGAGTTCGTCACCCTGGTGCTGGTCGGCGTCCGCCCCGACGGCGTCCTGGAGATCGCCAACTGCGGCCACCCGCCGCCGGTCCTGCTCCGCGGCGAGGAGCCGCCGCACCTGCTGGCCGCCGACGAGACCGTCCCCCCGCTGGGCGTGCTCGACCCCGAGGACGTCTGCCCGCCGCTGCAACCGGTCGAGCTCCGGTCCGGCGACCGCCTGCTGCTCTACACCGACGGCGTCATCGAGGCGCGGGACCACGGCGGCGCCTTCTACCCGCTCACCGACCGGCTCCCGCTGCTCGCCGACGACGGCCCCGGCGACGTCCTGCAGCGCCTGCACGACGACGTGGTCCGGCACGTCGGCCACAAGCTCGGCGACGACGCGGCGATGCTGCTGCTCCAGTTCGACCCCGTGGCGCTGCCCGCCCAGGCGGCCCCCCGGGACCCGGGGGCCGCGGTGGGCACCGGGGCCGACGCCTGACCCCCGGGCGCTGATCAGACCTCGACCTCGACCACCAGCGGCCGGTGGTCGGAGACCCCGGTGCGGGGCGCCGAGACCGAGCCGACGGTGTTGCGCGGAACGCCGATGCCCAGGATGTGGTCGAACTGGACGGTCGGCCGGTGCGCGGGGTAGGTCGGCGTGCGGGCCAGGTCGTACCAGCCCTGCAGCCGGGTGCGCCGCGCGGTGCGGACGCGCTCGCGCCGCGCCGTGCGCTGGATCGCGTGCGCCGAGCCGAGCACGGTGCGCGGCACCGCGCCGATCAGGTTGAAGTCGCCGAGCACCAGGTAGGGCTGCGGCAGGTCGGCGATCCAGCGCCGGATCGCGGCCAGCTGCCCGACGTTCCACCCCGGCACGAACGACAGGTGCGCCGCCACCACGGTGAACTCCCCGCCCGGCCCGGCCAGCACCGCCGCCAGCGCCGCCCGCGGCTCGTCCGGGACGGGCGTCAGCCCGCGCCGCCCGGCCACCCGCAGCGGCAGGCCGAAGGGCGCGGGCGCGAACCGGCGGGCCCGCCAGTGCAGCACCGGCAGCCGGGTGAGCAGTGCGGTGCCGTACGAGGGCCGGGCGGTGTCGGCCAGGTCGGCGGGCCCGTAGACGGCCAGGCCGGGCCGCTCCGGGTCGGGCACCCAGCCCGCCGAGGGGGCGGGGACGCCGTGCAGCGCGGCGGCGAAGCGCCAGTCCGCGGCGCCCATCGCCTTCGCGGCGACGGCCGCCTGGTCGACCAGGCCGGAGCGCTCCTGGTGGCGGTCGACCTCCTGGAGGGCGAGCACGTCGGCGTCGAGCGAGGCGACGGCCTCGGCCAGCGGGCCGCCCGGATCGGCGGGCCGGGGCGCCGGGCTGCCGTCGGGGGCGAGCGGTTGGCCGTGCAGCAGGTTGTACGTGGCGATCCGCAGTGTGGTCACGCCGTCGACCGTACCGGGCCCGGGTGAACGGCCCGGCGGCTTGAGGGTGGCGGGCATACCGGGTATACATACTCGGTATGTCGATCCGTCACGGCCTGCTCGCCCTGCTCGACCAGGGCCCGCGCTACGGCTACCAGCTGAGATCCGAGTTCGAGGCCCGCACCGGGGCGACCTGGCCGCTCAACGTCGGCCAGGTGTACACCACGCTGGGCCGCCTGGAGCGCGACGGGCTGGTGGAGGCCGCCGGCGAGGACGACGAGGGCCACCAGTTCTACTCCGTCACCGACGAGGGACGCGCGGAACTGCGCCGGTGGTTCGACACCCCGGTGCCGCGCACCAACCCGCCGCGCGACGAACTGGCGATCAAGCTGGCGATGGCGGTGACCATCCCCGGCGTGGACGTGGCCGCGGTCGTGCACGGCCAGCGCCGGCACAGCATGCAGGCGCTCCAGGACTACACCCGGCTCAAGGGCCGGGCGCTGGCCGCGGACGACGGCTCCGGCAAGGACCTGGCCTGGCTGCTGGTGCTGGAGCAGCTGATCTTCCAGACCGAGGCGGAGATCCGCTGGCTGGACCACTGCGAGTCCCGGCTCGCCCAGCACGCCGAACGCGCCGCCGCCCCGTCCGAACCCGCCGCCGCGCCGCCCGCCCGGCGCGCCGCCAAGAGCCGCGACCGCGGCCGCATCTGAACCTCCTGGGGGAGTGATGACCGAACAACTCAAGCCGGCCGAGCCCGTGCTGCACCTCGACCAGGTCAGCCGGACGCACGGCCAGGGCGCGGCCCAGGTGCACGCGCTGCGCGCCGTCGACCTGCGGGTCTACCCCGGCGAACTGGTCGCCGTGATGGGCCCCTCCGGCTCCGGCAAGTCCACCCTGCTGACCCTGGCCGGCGGCCTGGACAGCCCCACCGGCGGCCGGGTGGTCGTCGAGGGCACCGTCCTGGGCGACCTGGACCGCAGGAAGCTGGCCGCCGTCCGCCGCCGCTCGGTGGGCTACGTGTTCCAGGACTACAACCTGATCCCCGCGCTCACCGCCGCCGAGAACATCGCGCTGCCCCGGGAACTGGACGGGGTCTCCGCCCGCGCCGCCCGCCGGGAGGCGCTCACCGCGCTCGAGGAGCTCGGCATCGCCGAGCTCGCCGACCGCTTCCCCGACGACATGTCCGGCGGCCAGCAGCAGCGCGTCGCCATCGCCCGCGCCCTGATCGGCGACCGCCGCCTGGTGCTCGCCGACGAGCCCACCGGCGCGCTGGACTCCACCACCGGCGAGTCCGTGCTCGCCGTGCTGCGCGCCCGCTGCGACGCCGGCGCCGCCGCGATGATGGTCACCCACGAGGCCCGGCACGCCGCCTGGGCGGACCGGGTGGTGTTCCTGCGCGACGGCCTGCTGGTCGACGAGACCGCCCGGCAGGACGCCGGCAGCCTGCTGGTCACCGCCGCCACCAACGCGCGGAAGGACGGACAGCGGTGAAGCTGACCGCCTGGCGCGCCGCCCTGCGGATCGCCCGCCGCGACGCCGCCCGCGCCAAGGGCCGCAGCGCCCTGGTGCTGGCGATGATCGCGCTGCCGGTGCTCGGCGTGGCCGGCGTGGACGTGATCGCCCGCAGCGCCCAGCTCGAACCGGCCGAGAAGGCCGCCCGGCAGATGGGCACCGCCCAGGCGTACGTCACCATGTCGCAGCGCGGCGGCAGCATCCTCCAGGACCCCCCGGGCGAGAACACCGTCAGCCAGGTGCCCGACCAGGACCGGCCGCAGACCGCCGCGCAGAAGCGCAGCGCCGACACCGACCCCGCGCGGCTGCTCACCGAACTGCTGCCCGGCGCGGTGCTGGTGCCGACCGACAACGACACCGGCACCACGACCACCACCAGGGAAGGGCGGATGCAGGTCACCCTCGACGAGGCCGACCTGACCGACCCGGTGTGGCGGGGCAAGCTGAACGTGGTGGCCGGCGCCGCCCCCACCCGGCCCGACCAGATCGCCGCCACCCGGGGCTTCCTGGACCGCTCCGACCTGCGGGTCGGCGACCGCACCGCGATCCACGGCCTGGACTCCACGCCGTACACCATCACCGCCGTCGTCGAGGACCCGCACTACCTGGACCGGAACATGCTGTACGGCCGCCCCGGCGCGGTGTTCGCCCCGATGGCGCAGGCCGATCCGGCGGTCGCCGACAGCGGCCGGGTGCGCAACGGCAGCAGCTGGCTGGTCAAGCTGCCCGCCGGGGCCCGGGTGGACTGGTCCAAGGTGCGGGAACTCAACGACCACGGCTTCACGGTGGTCTCCCGGGCCGTCCTGCTGGACCCGCCGGCCCGCTCCGAGGTGCCCTACTACGCGGCCGAGCAGTCCTCCTCCTCGGCCGTGAGCAAGACCGCGCTGGCGATCGCCGCCATGGTGCCCGGCATGGCGCTGCTGGAGATCGTGCTGCTGGCCGGACCGGCGTTCGCGGTCGGCGCCCGCCGCTCGCGCCGCCAGCTCGGCCTGCTCGCGGCCGGCGGCGGCGACCGCGCGCACGTCCGGGCGGTGGTGCTGGCCGGCGGCGCGGTGCTGGGCAGCGGCGGCGCCGTGCTCGGCCTGCTGGGCGGCGTGGGCCTGGTCGGCCTGTTCCGCGGACAGCTCGAACACCTGGCCGGACAGCGCTTCGGCCACCTCGACGTGCAGCCCCTCGACCTGCTCGGCGTCGCCCTGATCGGCCTGGTCACCGGCCTGCTCGCGGCCGTGGTCCCCGCCGTCCAGGCGTCCCGGCAGGACGTCATCGCCGCCCTCACCGGCCGCGGCGACAGCAAGCCCGCCAACCGGACCGTCGCCGTGATCGGCGCGGTGATGGTGGCCGGCGGCACCGCGCTGGCCCTGCTCTGCGCGATCGGCAACACCGCCGTCGTGGCCGGCCTGCTCGGCGGCTCGGTGATCGCCGAACTCGGCATGCTGCTGTGCACCCCGGTGCTGATCGGCCTGTTCGGGCGGCTCGGCCGCCACCTGCCGCTCAGCCCCCGGCTCGCGCTGCGCGACTCGGTGCGCCACCGCGGCCGCACCGCGCCCGCCGTGGCCGCCGTGATGGCCGCCGTGGCCGGCGCCGTCGCGGTCGGCATCTACCACGCCAGCGACGTCGAGAAGCAGCGCCAGGACTACCGGCCCACCCTGCCGTCCGGCGCGGTCGCGCTCTACCAGCCCTCCGGACCGGCCGACGACCCCGGCCGCTTCCCGATGCTGCTCCAGTCGGTGGAGACCCACCTGGACGGGCTCGGCCGGCGCGCCGACGTGCAGGAGATGACCGCGCTGCCCGGCGACTGCACGACCGGCTACCTGTGCGGCTACGTCCGGGCCGTGAAGCCGCCGGACAAGCGCTGCCCGGCCGACGACGTCCAGGACCCGGACAAGGCCCGCGCGTACCAGGACGACCCCCGGTGCGCCGTCGAGCGCGGCCTGCCCGAGTACCCGACCAGCTTCTTCGGCGACACCCTGGTCGGCGACGCCGCCCTGCTGCACAACCTGCTCGACGTGCACGACCCGGCCGCCGAACAGGCGCTGGCCGCGGGCAAGGCCCTGGTCTTCCGGCCCGGCTTCGTCACCGACGGCAAGCTGTACCTGCGCGCCGAGGAGCAGCCCACCCAGGCGCAGACCGACGCCGGGGACTACCAGGGCAAGCAGCGGGACGTCGCCGTCGACGCGGTGGAGGTGCACGCCTCCGTCCCGTTCGCGGTGACGGTGCTGAGCCCGCAGGCCGCGCAGAAGGCCGGACTGGGCGTGCGCGGGGCCGGCTCGCTGTGGAAGCCCGCCGGGACGCTGTCCGACAAGAGCGTCCAGAAGGCCACCGCCGACCTCGCCAAGCTCGACGGCAACGCCTACCTGACCGTCGAGCAGGGCTTCAAGCCCGAGACCGACGTGCTGACCCTCGGCCTGACCGGCTTCGCCGGCCTGGTCGCCCTCGGTGCGGCCGGCATCGCCACCGGCCTGGCCGCCGCCGACTCCCAGCAGGACCTGGCCACGCTGGCCGCGGTCGGCGCGTCCGGCGGCATCCGGCGGCGGCTGTCCGGCTTCCAGTGCGGGGTGATCGCCGCGATGGGAGCGGTGCTCGGCCTGGTCTGCGGCGCCGTCCCGGCCCTGGCCCTGCGGCTGCTGGAGGCCCGCAACTCGACGGTCTGGGTCAACGGCGTGCCGGCCGGCCACGAGGACCCGGTCATCGCGGTCCCGTGGGCGAACCTGGCCGGGCTGCTGATCGGCCTGCCGCTGGTCGCGGTGCTGCTGGCCGCGGTGCTCACCCGCTCCCGGATCGGACTGACCCGCCGGGCCGGGTGAGCCGGGCGCGGGGGGACCGGCCCCGGGGCCGCGGCGGGGGCCGCGGTGGGGCCGGGCGGACCGCGGCGGGGGCCGCGGTGCGGGGACCGGGGCGGGTGACCGTGCTCACGGCCGGGGGAGGCCGTGGGCACGCACCCGTCCGGGCGAACTAAAGTCGTCCGTATGACGAAAACCCCGGACAGCGCCGTCCGCTCCTACATCGACCGGCACGAGGACGCCTTCCTGGCCGACCTCGCCGACTGGCTGCGCATCCCCTCGGTCTCCGCCGACCCGGACCGGGCGGGCGAGGTCCGCCGCTCCGCCGAGTGGCTGGCCGAGAAGCTGCGGGCGACCGGTTTCCCGGTCGCCGAGGTGTGGGAGACGGACGGGCTGCCGGCGGTGTTCGCCGAGTGGCCCTCCGGCGAGGAGGGCGCGCCGACCGTGCTGGTCTACGGCCACCACGACGTGCAGCCCGCCGCCCGCGAGGACGGCTGGGACACCGACCCGTTCGAGCCCACCGTGGTCGGCCGCCGGCTGTACGCGCGCGGCGCCGCCGACGACAAGGGCCAGGTCTTCTTCCACACCCTGGGCGTGCGCGCCCACCTGGCCGCCACCGGCCGCACCGCGCCCGCGGTCAACCTCAAGCTGCTGGTCGAGGGCGAGGAGGAGTCCGGCTCGCCGAACTTCGCCGCCCTGGTGCGCCGCGAGGCCGAGCGGCTGGCCGCCGACGTGGTGATCATCTCCGACACCGGGATGTGGTCCGAGACCACCCCGACCGTCTGCACCGGCATGCGCGGCCTGGCCGACTGCCAGATCGACCTGTACGGCCCGGACAGCGACATCCACTCCGGCTCCTTCGGCGGCGCCGTCCCCAACCCGGCCGCGGTGGCCGCCGAACTCGCCGCCGGCCTGCACGACGCCGACCGCAGGGTCGCGGTGCCCGGCTTCTACGACGGCGTCGTCGAACTCACCGACCAGGAGCGGGCGCTCTTCGCCGAACTGCCCTTCGACGAGCAGCGGTGGCTGGAGGTCGCCAAGTCGCACGGCACCCTGGGCGAGGCCGGCTACACCACCCTGGAGCGGGTCTGGGCCCGGCCGACCGCCGAGGTCAACGGCATCTGGGGCGGCTACACCGGCCCCGGCGGCAAGACCATCGTCCCGGCCGAGGCGCACCTGAAGCTGTCCTTCCGGCTGGTCGCCGGGCAGGAGGTGGAGAAGGTCCGGGAGTCCGTCGCGGCCTGGGTTTCCGAGCGGGTCCCGACGGGAATCCGGTACGAGATCGTCTTCCCCGGCGCGACCCGCCCCTGCCTGACGCCGCTGGACCACCCGGCGCTCCGGTCCACCGTCCGGGCGATGGAGCGGGCCTTCGAGCAGAAGATCCTGTTCACCCGCGAGGGGGGCTCCGGCCCGGCCGCCGACCTCCAGGACGTGCTGGGAGCGCCGGTGCTCTTCCTCGGCATCTCGGTCCCCTCGGACGGCTGGCACTCGATCAACGAGAAGGTGGAGCTCGACCTGCTGCGCAAGGGCGTCGAGACCTCCGCCCACCTGTGGGGCGACCTCGCGGAGAACTTCCGACCGTGACGACGCGCCCCGCACCTGCCGCACCTGCCGCACCTGCCGTACTGAAGCGAAGCGAACGGGGATGGACGAGTTGAGCAGCGCACCCGACACCAAGCACCTCGCGCTGGCCCGGGCCGGGGTGGACCGGGCGGCGCACCGCCGGCTGGACGAGCCGTGGCTGGCCGCGGCCTGGAGCCACCCCAGCACCCGGGTGCTGCCGATCGCCGGCGGCGAGGCGTTCGTGGTCGACACCGCGGACCGCACCGAACTGGTGCTGCTGCCCTCCTTCGAGGCCCCGGTGACCGGCGATCGGTACTTCCTGGGCACCGACGAGGACGGCACCCACTACTTCGCGCTGGACTGCGAGTCGCTGCCCGGCCGGCTCGACGGCGACGCCCGCCCGGCCGGCCTGCGCGAGGTCGGCAGCGCCCTCTCCGACCGGGACTCCGGGCTGCTGGTGCACGCCGTCGCCCTGGAGCACTGGCACCGGCTGCACTCCTTCTGCTCCCGCTGCGGCCACCGCACCGAGAAGGCCGGGGCCGGCCACCTGCGCCGCTGCACCTCCTGCGCGGCCGAGCACTACCCGCGCACCGACCCGGCGGTGATCATGCTGATCACCGACCCCGAGGACCGCTGCCTGCTGGGCCGCCAGGCGCTCTGGCCGGAGGGCCGCTGGTCCACGCTGGCCGGGTTCGTCGAGCCCGGCGAGTCGATCGAGCAGGCGGTGGTCCGCGAGGTGCTGGAGGAGGCCGGGGTCCGGGTCGGCGAGGTCGCGTACGTGGCCAGCCAGCCCTGGCCGTTCCCGTCCAGCCTGATGCTCGGCTTCCTCGGCCGGGCGCTGCCCGGGGGCACCGGGATCACCGTGGACGGCGAGGAGCTGTCCGAGGCCCGCTGGTTCACCCGGGAGGAACTGCGGGCCGGGATGGCCGCCGGGGAGATCCTGCCGCCGTCCGGCATCTCGATCGCCCGGTACCTGGTCGAACTCTGGTACGGCGAACCGCTGCCGGCGGCCGCCCGCTGGTGACGCCCGGCGCCCGGCGCCGGTGCTTCCCGCCCGACGGGGGCGTACGGAGAGATCCGTACGCCCCCGTCGTGCGTCCGCCGGGGGGCCGCGGGCGGTCGGCCGGAATGGTTCGGGCGCACCCGGAACGTTCCGGCGGGGTTTCCCGAACTCCGTTCCCCGGCACGGTTGTCGCATTCCGCTGAAACCGCGCGAGCCCACTGGCTACATTCACTCGCGTGACGATCCACCGCCGCGCCGCCCCCGCGCCCAAGTACCAGCAGCTCGCCACCGACCTGCGCCGGCGCATCGAGTCCGGCGAGTGGGAGGGCGGCGGCCGCCTCCCGGTCGAGACCGAGCTGGAGGCGCAGTACGGGGTGGCCCGCAACACCGTCCGGCTGGCCGTGGACGTGCTGGTCAACGAGGGCCGGGTGGTGCGCGTCCAGGGCAAGGGCACCTACCTGCGCGAGCCCTCCCGGCACGACCACCGGGTGCACGCCCGCCCGCCCCGGCAGGCCCGCCGCGAACCGCTCACCCCCAGCGGCGAGGTGTACGCCGCCGAGGCCGCCGCCGCCGGACGGCAGCTCACCGTGGACTTCGAGGTGGCCGCCGTCCGGGCCCGCCGGGACGTCGCCGCCTGGCTCGGACTGCGCCCCGAGGACACCGTGATGATGCGCCGTCAGCTCTGCCGGGTCGACCGGGAGCCCTACGCCATCGAGGAGAGCCACTACCGGGCCGGGCTGGCCGCCGGCACCCCGCTGATGCAGGACCGGCCCGTCCCCGGCGGCGACGAGCGGATACTGGCGCAGCTCGGCCGGACCGAGACCTCCGCCACCGACCACCTCACCGCCCGGATGCCCGACCCGGCCGAGGCCGCCTGGTTCGGCCTCGGCCCGGGCGTGCCGCTGCTGGTCAACACCCGGATCAGCAGCGACCGGCGCGGCCCGATCCGGGTGGTGGAGACCCGCTACGCGGCCGACCGGGCCCGGCTGCTCTACGAGCTCGGCGACGCCGCGGCGGGCGGCTGAACCGGCGGCCGGGCGCCCCGGTCCGGCCGCCCGCCGCGCCGCGGCGGAATGCCGGCCCGCGCCGTTCCGGCCGCCGGGGCCGGAATTCCGATCAGTACCGGTCGGACCTCCGGCGGAATTCGACCGGGCCCCGGTGGACATTCAGCCGGAATTAGACCGCCGGCGACCGGTATTGGACCGGTAATGACCGGATCGGGACCGAATTCGATCAGACCAACGCGGACTGGACCTGCCGCAGGCTCGGGTTGGTCATCACGCTCTGCTCGCCGGAGGCGGAGACCACCACGACCGTCGGCACCGTCTGGTTGCCGTTGTTCACCGACTCCACGTAGGACGCCGAGGCCGGGTCCTGCTCGATGTTGACCTCGGTGTAGGCGATGCCCTCGCGGTCCAGCTGGCTCTTGAGGCGGTTGCAGTAGCCGCACCAGGTCGTGCTGTACATCGTGACGGTGCCGGACATGGCGAGGGACTCCTTCGGTCGACGGACGGTGGCCGGACGGCCGCCCGGTGCAACGCCCGGCGGCCCCGGCCCATTCCGGGCGGGTAGCGGTGTGACGATCCGACCACCTCGGACCGCCTGTGGACAACCCCGTCCGAACTGTCCGGCCCGCCTGCGAGGATGGGGGCATGCAGGAAGACCTCCTCGGGCTCGACGGCCCCCACTCGCAGTACGGCCACGCCCCCGCCGGGGCGGACGCGGTGCTGGCCGGGCTCGACCCCGAGCAGCGCGCCGTGGCCACCGCCCTGCACGGCCCGGTCTGCGTGCTGGCCGGCGCCGGCACCGGCAAGACCCGCGCCATCACCCACCGGATCGCCTACGGCGTGCGCAGCGGCGTCTACCACCCCGCGCAGGTCCTCGCCGTCACCTTCACCGCCCGCGCGGCCGGCGAGATGCGCGGCCGGCTGCGCCAGCTCGGCGCCGACGGCGTGCAGGCCCGCACCTTCCACTCGGCCGCCCTGCGCCAGCTCCAGTACTTCTGGCCGCGGGCCATCGGCGGCGAGTTCCCCCGGCTGCTGGAGCGCAAGGTCCAGCTGGTCGCCGAGGCGGCCGGCCGCAGCGGCCTGCGCGTCCAGCGCACCGAACTGCGCGACCTGACCGCCGAGGTCGAGTGGGCCAAGGTCACCCAGGTCGTCCCCGACGACTACCCGGCCGCCCTCGCCAAGTCCGGCCGCGAGGCCCCGCGCGACCCGGCGGAGATCGCCCGGGTCTACGCCGCCTACGAGCACGCCAAGCAGCAGCGCCGCCTGATCGACTTCGAAGACGTGCTGCTGCTCACCGCCGCCGTCCTGGAGGACCGGCCGGAGATCGCCGACCAGGTCCGCTCCCAGTACCGGCACTTCACCGTCGACGAGTACCAGGACGTCTCCCCGCTCCAGCAGCGCCTGCTGGAGCAGTGGACGGGCTCCGACGGCGGCGCCAGCCTCTGCGTCGTGGGCGACGCCAGCCAGACCATCTACTCCTTCACCGGCGCCACCCCCGACCACCTGCTGAACTTCCGGCACCGGCACCCCGAGGCCACCGTGGTCAAGCTGGTCCGGGACTACCGCTCCACCCCGCAGGTGGTCCACCTGGCCAACGGGCTGCTCGCGCAGGCCCGCGGCCAGGCCGCCCAGCACCGGCTGGAGCTGGTCTCCCAGCGCGAGGCCGGCCCCGAGCCGGTCTACCGCGAGTACCCGGACGAGCCGACCGAGGCCGAGTCCACCGCCCGCCTGATCCGCGACCTGCTCGGCACCGGCGTCCGGGCCAGCGAGGTCGCCGTGCTGTTCCGCACCAACGGCCAGTCCGAGGTGTACGAGCAGGCCCTCGCCGACCTCGGCATCGCCTACCAGCTCAAGGGCGCCGAGCGGTTCTTCGAACGCCCCGAGGTCCGCGAGGCCGGCGTGCTGCTCAAGGGCGCCGCCCGGGCCGCCGACGACCCGCTGACCTCCGGCGCGCCCGACCTCGCCGCCCAGGTCCGCGCGGTGCTCGCCACCCGCGGCTTCGCGGCCGCCCCGCCGGCCGGCTCCGGCGCCGTCCGCGAGCGCTGGGAGTCGCTGAACGCGCTGGTCCGCCTCGCCGAGGAGTTCGAGGCCGCCCGCCGGTCCGCCGGGGCCCCGGCCGACCTCGCCGCCTACGTCGCCGAGCTGGACGCCCGGGCCGCCGCCCAGCACGCCCCCGCCGTCGAGGGCGTCACGCTCGCCTCGCTGCACGCCGCCAAGGGCCTGGAGTGGGACGCGGTGTTCCTGGTCGGCCTGAGCGAGGGCACGCTGCCGATCATCTACGCCAAGACCGACGAGCAGGTCGAGGAGGAGCGCCGGCTGCTCTACGTCGGCGTCACCCGGGCCCGCCGCTTCCTGACCCTCTCCTGGTCGCTCTCCCGCTCCCCGGGCGGCCGCGCCTCCCGCAAGCCCACCCGCTTCCTGGACGGCCTGCGCCCCGGCTCCGCCGGCCCCGGCGCGCGCGCCCGGGGCGGGCGCGGGGGCGTCGAGCCGGGCGCGGAGCGCTCCGCCGCGCGCCGGGCGCGCGGCCCGGTCAAGTGCCGGGTCTGCGAGCGCACCCTGACCGACGCCGTCGAGCGCAAGCTCCGCCGCTGCGAGGGCTGCCCGTCCACGATGGACGAGGCGCTCTACGAGCGGCTGCGCGAGTGGCGCTCGGTCAAGGCCAAGGAGCAGGGCGCCCCGGCCTACGTGGTGTTCACCGACGCCACCCTGACGGCCATCGCGGAGGACGTGCCGGGCAGCCTCGCGGAGCTGTCCCGGATCTCCGGAGTGGGCGCCATGAAGCTGGACAAGTACGGCTCCGACGTGCTCTTGTTGTGTGCGGGGGAGAGTCCGGAGCCGGTGGGGGAGACCGACCGCGAACCGGAGCCCGCCCCGTCCGAGGGCGAAGCCGGGAACCAGGCTGAGAACTCGCCGGAAAAATAGTTTGCGCGCCGCATGGACGGCGCAATAGCCTGCCGGAGCGGTCAAGGGGACGAGGCCGCGAAGCTCGCAGAGGGCCTGTTTCTGCGTGCACTGACCATCAACCAGATATCGGAGCCCGGGCGACCGGGCACCGCGAGACGCCGAGAGGAGGCGAGTTCAGTGGAGACCAAGATGATCACCAAAGTGACCGACCTGATGACCACCCTCGCCATGCCCTCGCGCGTCAGCGCTTCGGGTCTGGGTCTCGGCACGGCCGGCGGCGACGCCGGAGTCCTGCTGTCCGAGCACTGCCTTGTCAGTGATCTCGGCAATGCTGTGGCCACCCGTGTCGAGGCAGGTCCCTCCCGTGACTGGGCGACGTTCGGCGGCGGCATTTCGCTGTCCGACGAGCGACCGACCAAGGCACCGAAGGCGGTAGTGGCAGAGGCCCTGCATGGGCGCTATGCCGCAGTCATCGGTGCCGGAAGCAACAAGCAGGACCAGCAGATCTCCCTGGCCGAAGCCGCCGTCCGCGGCGCCGAGGCCGGCCGGAAGCAGGCTTTTCGCGGGCCTGGACCCTGGAGCGAACGACCCTGACTGAACCAGTCACGGGCGGTGCCTCCAGGGCCGCGGAAACCCAGCAACCGGGTTCCGCGGCCCTTCTGTTTTGTCCGGTACGCAAGACCACCCAGGCCCCCCGGGGCCTCCGGACCGCTCCGCACCACGGAACGGCCGGACCCACATCGAAGACGAGGAAGACGCCCACAGTGTCCACGGTCATCACACCGCCGCCCCTCCCGTCCGTACCGACCGACAAGACCGTCAAGGCCGACCAGGCCCACCCCCCGGAGGTAACACTCATGCAGCTCACCGCCATCGACGAGGCTGACTCGCTCGGGCTCCCCATCCCGTGCCGGGCCTTCGACCCGGAGGTCTTCTTCGCGGAGACCCCCGCGGACGTCGAGTACGCCAAGTCGCTGTGTGGCACCTGCCCCGTCAAGGCCGCCTGCCTCACCGGTGCCCTGGAGCGCCGCGAGCCCTGGGGCGTCTGGGGCGGCGAGCTCTTCGTGCAGGGCGTCGTCGTCGCCCGGAAGCGCCCGCGTGGCCGTCCGCGCAAGACCGAGGTCATGGCGTGAACCCCGCAGCCAGGGCCGACCGCAGCGGCACCGGAGCCGTCCGCAGGGGAGAGCAGCCCCCGCTGGACACCGCTCTGCGCCACTCGGTACGCATCGCGGCCGCCAAGGCCGACGCAGAACTGACCCGTCCCTTCCCGACCACGCACCACGAGCAGGACCACCACATGAACCCCGCCGGCATCGATCCGACCGTCCGCTCCGAGCAGACCACCGAACTTCAGATCCAGAACAGGACCCTCGAGATGAATCTCCTCCAAGAATCCCTGGCGCGCGCGCATATGCAGCAACGCCTCCACGAGGCCGAGGAGCAACGCCTCGGCCTGCGGGTGCTGCGCGCGGCGCGGCTGCGCCGCCGGGCCGAACGTGCCTCGCTGCGCGCCCGCAAGGCCCTCGCCGTCGCCCTGATGTGACGGATGCTCCACCCCGCCGGTCGGCCGCGAGGCCCCGCCGGTGACCGACCCCTGAACGCCGACGGCCGGCTCCCCGCCCCGGGGAGCCGGCCGTCGGCGCGTTCCCGCTGAATCCAGGACTTCTGCGGCTCCCAGGGCCTCCGTCGGGCCCGGGTGTCGGGCGTCCAACTCCAGGGTTCCGTACTGCTGTTCGCCACCCGAACAGGTCGTGCAAGGATGGCCCCCATGTGGTCCTCCCTCCCGCTCGGCGAGCGGCTGCGCGCCGAACTCGGCCCGCCGCGCAAGGTCCGCCGCCTGGTCAGCAGCCCGCGCTCCCGGGTCTGGCGGGCCGAGCTCTCCGGCCGCCCCGTGGTGGTCAAGCAGTTGGTCGACTCGCCCGGGGCCGACGGCCGTTACGCCCGCGAGGCGGCCGGGCTCTCCCTCGCCGCCCGGCCCGGCCGACCCGGCCCCCCGGTGGCGCCCGCCCTGCTCGGCGCCGACCCGGCCGCCCGCCTGCTGGTGCTGGAACGCCTGGAGGACCGCACCCCGGGCCCCGACTGGCAGCGCGAGTACGCCACCGCGCTGGCCGGGCTGCACGCCAGCGCCCCCGCCGACCTCCAGGACCTCGCCGGGACGGCCCCCGCCACCGACCTGCCCGCCTGGACCGGCCCGACCGGGCGCGACCTCGGCTGCTTCATCGCCCTGGCCCGAATCCTCGACGTCCCGGCCCCGCCCGGCGCCCGCGCCGAGGCCGAGGCGCTGCTCGACCGGCTCTCCGCCACCCCCGTCCGGCACGCGCTGCTGCACGGCGACCCCTGCCCCGGCAACGACCTGCACACCGCCGACGGCGTCCGGTTCGTCGACTTCGAGCAGTCCGCGCTCGGCCCGGGCGCCGTCGAGTTCGCCTACCTGCGGATCGGCTTCCCCACCTGCTGGTGCTCCACCGCCCCGCCCGCCGCCGTGCTGGCCGAGGCCGAGGCCGCCTACCGCACCGCCTGGCGGGCGGCCACCGGCACCGAGGCCGCCACCCCCGCCGAACTCGCCGACGCCTGCGCCGGCTGGCTGCTGCGCGGCGACGCCCTCGTCCCCAAGGCCGAACGCGGCACCGCCGACCACCTGTCCCGCCTCCACCACGGCGACTGGACCTGGGGCAACGCCACCGCCCGCCGCCGCCTCCTGCACCGCCTGCGGGTGGTCGCCGAACTCGCCGACGCCGACACCGCCCTCCCGGTCTTCGGCCGCTTCTGCGCCACCCTGGCCGCCCGCGCCCGCACCGCCTGGCCCACCGCCACCCCACTCCCCGCCGAACGGGCCTGACCGCCCGCGGGGCCGCGAGCCCGCCGCCCGCGAGCCTCGGCCGGGGCCCGGACACCCGCGCCTCGGGGCCTCCGGAGGCGCGGGTGTCCGGGTCCCGGCTCAGTCGGCTTCCGGCCCCGGCCCCGGCTCCGGCCCGGCTTCCGGCCCGGTCTTCGGCTCGTTCCCCGGTCCGGCGAAGCCGGGCAGCCAGCGGAGCAGTTCCTCGTGCAGGCGGACGGTGGCGCCGAGCTGGCACAGGACGCCGATGGTGGAGAGGGTGACGCGGTGGATCAGCAGGTAGGAGGGCGGGAGGTTGAGCTGCTTGCCGAGGTTGTAGGCGGGGGAGCGCGGGTCGGCGATCCGGGCGGCCTGGGTGCGCATCCACGGGCGGCTGAAGGTGAACTGCTCGGCGCGGGTGGGCTCGATGATCGGGAGCAGGTAGTCGAGCACCGCGTCCGGGTCGAGCGAGATGCCGGGACGGACGAAGTTCTCCTGCCTGAGCAGGTCGTACACCGCCCCGGCGTCCCCGGCCAGGGCCAGCCGCAGGGAGGTGCCGATCGTGCGGGGCAGGCCGCCGGGGAGGCGGTCGACGGTGCCGAAGTCGAGCACGCCCAGCTTCCAACTCGCGGCGGTGCGGCCGGTCTTGACCAGCCGGAAGTTGCCGGGGTGCGGGTCGGCGTGCAGCAGGCCGGTGCGGCTCGGGCCGGCGAACAGGAAGCGGGCGAGCAGCTGCCCGGCCCGGTCGCGCTCGGCCCGGGTGCCGTCCGAGACGACCTGGGAGAGCGGCTTGCCCTCCAGCCACTCGGTGACCAGCACCCGCCCGGACTGGGCCACCACCCGGGGCACCACGATGTCGGCGTCCCCGGCGAACTCCCGGGCGTGCAACTGCTGGGACTCCGCCTCCAGCCCGTAGTCCAGCTCCTCGGTGACCCGCTCGCGCAGCTCGGCGATCAGCGGCTTGATGTCCACGCCCGGGATCAGCGGACCCAGCATCCGGGCCACCCGGGAGAGCTGGCTCAGGTCGCTGAGCAGGGCGTCGCCCGCGCCCGGGTACTGGATCTTGACCGCGACGTCCCGCCCGTCCTTCCAGACGGCGCGGTGCACCTGGCCGATCGAGGCGGCGGCGGACGGCTGGTCGGAGAAGGAGCGGAAGCCGTCGGCCCAGTCCTCCCCGAGGTCGGCGGCCAGCACCGCGTGCACGGTGCGGGTCGGCATCGCCGGGGCGGACTCCTGGAGCTTGGTGAGCGCGGCCCGGTAGGGGCCCGCGACGTCCTCCGGGAGGGCGGACTCGAAGACCGACATGGCCTGCCCGAACTTCATCGCACCGCCCTTCAGCTTGCCGAGGGTGGCGAAGAGCTGCTCCGCGGTCTGGGCCTGGAGCTCGGCCGCCACCTCCTCCGCGGGCCGTCCGCCCAGGCGCTTGCCCAGGCCGAGGGTGGCCCGCCCGGCGAAGCTCAGCGGCAGGGCCGCCAGCCGGGCCGTCCGGGAGACCGCCTTGCGCGGCATGTCAGACATCCGCCGCCTCCGTCCGGACGGTGCGGCCGGCGGTGGCCGGAGCCGCCCCGGCGCGCGGGTGGGCGACCGGCCGGGCCGGGCCGGTCCTTGCCTTGCGCGGTAGATCGCTCACCGGACCTCCTGATCCTCCGGACCGACCGGCGCCCCGCCGGCGGTCGGTACAGCGCCGCTCCCGGACCCGCCCGGCGGCTCCGGCCCCGACGGCCGCCGCCCGCCCGGCCTCCGGAAGCGGTGCACCGGGACGGGTGGCGACGGATCGGGTCTGCGGGCTGCCGGACGGGCCCCAGGGCTCGTCCTAGGCCATTGTGCCCGTTCGCCCCGGTGTGGCGGACTGCCAGAGGCAACCGCAGTCCGGGTGGCTGCGCAGCCGCAGCCGCCGGACCATGCCGTCGGCGGCGGACAGCTCGCACCAGCCGTCCACGCTCGGCGGCAGCACCCCGTCCAGGTACAGCTGGGCGTGCAGCGCGGCGAGCCCCGCGACCGAGGCCGCGACCGCGCCGTCGCAGGCCGGGACGCGGGCCCGGCCGGGGCCCTCGTCGATCAGCTGGGCCAGCAGCCGGGGCCACGCCTCGTCCTCGTCGCGCCGGGCCAGGGTCGCGCAGCTGCCGCAGGCGGAGGCGCCGGGGACGACCAGCGGGCCGACCACGCCGAGGTGTTCGAGCACCCCGGTGTACAGGTGCGGGACGCCGGCCCGCATCAGCTCCTGGGCGTCCACCGCGGCCCCGGTGTACGCGGCGGAGCCGTCCCGCGGGGCGAGCACCACCAGCGTGGGCGGCGGGGGAGCGGCGGGCGGGCGCCGGTAGCGCTCGCCGACCGGGGCGCCGGTGACGCGGTGCACCAGCTCGCGGGCGGCGGTGGAGCGCAGCCGCCCGATGTCGCCCGGTGGCAGGCCGCCGGGCAGGCAGTCCCGGGCGGCGACCCGGCCGCGGTCCAGCACCGCGACCTCGCCGATCCCGCCGGCCGCCAGCGCGGCCCCGACGGCGGCCCCGACCCGCCCGGCGCCGCGCACCTCGACCCGGGCCCGGACCCGGCCGTGCAGCACGGCGGCGGCCTCGCCCGGCGCGGGGTGCACCAGGGAGAGCGAGGCCAGCTCGGGGCCGAGCAGGTCGCGCCGGGCGGGTGGGTACAGCTCCAGCACGTCCCGCAGGGCCTGGGCGTCGTCCAGCAGCTCGCTGCGGCCGAGCGAGTCGAGCACCGCCCGGCAGTACTCGGCGCTCAGCCCGAGCCGCTGCCCGGCGGCGATCAGCGCGGGGCCGTCCCGGCTGCCGTCGATCAGCTCCAGGAAGCCGGCCAGCTTGCGGTCGACGCCCTCGATCAGCCGGGCGTGCCGCCGTACGGTGCCGAACTGCAGGGTCTGCTTCTCCCGCCAGAGCCGGGACAGGGCGGGCTTGATCACGGGGCGCATGCGGGTACCTCCCACGGTCGGGACCCCGGCGTCGGGATCGCCGGTGACCGCAGCTTGCCCGCCCGTCCGGACCGGCGGAAATCCGTTGTCCACAGCCCCGGTGTGACGATCGGTTCATCGCCGCGCACCGCCTGTGGACAACGCACCCGGGTGGACCCGTGGGCCGCGCCGTCCCGCTGCCGGACTTCTGTCACGGGGAGCGGGTAACGTCCTGTGCCATGGCAGCCGAACGGGACTCCCATCGGTCGGCGTCGCATCGGCGTGCCCGGGCAGCCTCCGGTCCGACGGTCGCGGCGCCCGGTGCGCATGCCAGCGCCGGGGCCGATCGTGAGTGCACATCCGAACGCGAGCACACCCCCGACCCGACCCGCGCGACCGACCGCGGCGGCGTCGACCACGGCGGCCCCGACCGCACCGGCCCCGACCGCACCGGCCAGGAGCGCGGCGGCCCCGACCGCGGCAAGGTCGAGGTCCGCCGCAGCGCCCGCCGCAGCCGCACCGTCTCCGCCTACCGCGAGGGCGACCGCACCGTGGTGCTGATCCCGGCCCGGATGTCGCACGCCGAGGAGCAGCGCTGGGTGGCCCAGATGCTCGACAAGCTGGCCGCGCAGGAGAGCCGCCGGATGCTCGGCGACGAGGCGCTGCAGTCCCGCGCCCGCGAGCTCTCGCGGCTCTACTTGGCCGGTCGCGCCGTCCCGGAGCAGGTCCGCTGGGTCACCAACCAGAACTCCCGCTGGGGCTCCTGCACCCCCAGCGAGCGCACCATCCGGCTCTCCCACCGCCTCCAGGGCATGCCCGAGTACGTGGTCGACTACGTCCTGCTGCACGAGCTCGCGCACCTGCTGGTCCCCGACCACGGCCCCCGGTTCTGGGCCCTGCTGGACGCCTACCCGCGCACCGAACGCGCCCGCGGCTACCTGGAGGGCGTCGCCTCCGCCGCCCGGCTGCCGCACGTCCCGCCCGCCCACCTCACCTGACGTCCCGCTCCGCCGGCCGTCGCGCCACCGGCCCGGCCCGGGAGCGGCACGGAGGCCCCCGACCGGCCCCACCGGGGCGATCGAGGGCCTACGGGACGGCGGAGGACGCCGGGCCGGTGCGGGGAGGGCGTCAGACCAGCGCGCGGGCCCGCGCGACCAGGTCGCGCACCGAGCGGTCGGTGTCGGCGGGCAGCTCGTCCCAGCCGAACCAGCGCAGGTCCAGCGACTCCTCGCTGATCAGCTCGCGCGCCCCGGCCGGGGCCAGCGCCACGTACTGCACGTCGAGGTGGGTGTTCTCCGGCCGGTCCTTCCCGGTGCAGCGCACCCGGTGCCGGTCCAGCTTCACGGGCGCGGGGCGGCCGTCGACGGCGAGCAGCGCCAGGCCGGCGATGCCGGACTCCTCGACCGCCTCGCGCAGCGCGGCCGCGGCCAGCGTGTCGTCGCCGGGCTCGCAGTGGCCGCCCATCTGCAGCCACAACCCGACCTTCGGGTGCAGGGTGAGCAGCACCCGCCCGCCGTCCGGGTCGACCACCAGCGCGCTGGCGGTGAGGTGCCCGGGCAGGCAGGCCCGCCACATGCCGTCGGGGCGGTCGGCCAGGTGGGCCAGGTAGTCGCGGCGCAGTTCGTCCTGCCCGGCGCCGTCGGGCACCCAGTCGGTGAGGACGCGGACGGCGTCGGCGTGCAGCGCGGTCACTTGGCGGTGCCCTCCGGACCCTGCTCGCCGCCGTCCTCGCCCTTGCCGTCCTCGCCCTTGCCGTCCTCGCTCGGGGCATCGCCCGAGGCGTCGTCCGCGGCGTCGGCGTCGTCCGGGGAAGCCTTCGGGGCGTCCTCCGCGGGCTGCCCCGCGGACTCGTCCGCCGCCCCGTCCGCCCCGCCGTCCTCGTCCTTGCTGTCCTTGCGCAGGTCCGCCTTCCCAGCGCCGGTGCCGGTGCCGGCGCCGGCCCCGCCGCCCGCCGCCTCGCCGAGCAGCTTGTCCAGCGCGTCGAAGTCGAAGCCGCCCTCGGCCACCGCCGCGGTGTCCCGGTGCACGAAGCCGTCCGGGTCGTCCAGGTCGGCGGCGGTGGGCAGCATGTCGGGGTGGCTCCACAGCGCGTCGCGGCCCTCGACGCCGCGGGCGTCGGCGAGCGAGGCCCAGAGGCGGGAGGCGTCGCGCAGGCGGCGCGGGCGCAGTTCGAGGCCGACCAGGGTGGCGAAGGTCTGCTCGGCGGGGCCGCCGGAGGCGCGGCGGCGGCGGAGCGTCTCGCGCAGCGCGGCGGCGTGCGGCAGGTGCGGAGCGGCGGCGGTGTGCACCACGGCGTCGACCCAGCCCTCGACCAGGGCGAGGGCGGTCTCCAGCCGGGCCAGCGCGGCCTTCTGCGCGGGGGTGTCCTCGGGCTGGAGCAGGCCGCCGGCCAGCGCCTCCTGGAGGGCCTCGGGGTTGGACGGGTCGAGCTGGCCGACCAGCTCCTCCATCCGCGAGGTGTCGACCTTGATGCCGCGCGCGTACGCCTCGACGGCACCGAACAGGTGCGCCCGCAGCCACGGCACGTGGGCGAACAGGCGCTGGTGGGCGGCCTCGCGCAGGGCCAGGTAGAGCCGGACCTCCTCGGCCGGCACGTTCAGCCCCTCGCCGAACTCGGCGATGTTCTGCGGCAGCAGCGCGGCCTTCCCGGCGGGGGCCAGCGGCAGGCCGACGTCGGTGGAGCCGAGCACCTCGGCGGCCAGCGCGCCGAGCGCCTGCCCGATCTGGGTGCCGAACATGGCGCCGCCCATCGAGCGCATCATGCCCATCAGCGGCCCGGCCACGGCCTGCATCTCCTCGGGCAGCACGCCGCCCATGGCGTTGCCGACCCGCTCGGCGACCGGGTCGACCAGGTCCTTCCAGACCGGCAGGGTGGCCTCGATCCACTCGGCGCGGCTCCAGGCCACCGCCGCGGAGGAGGTGGACGGGAACTCGGTCGCGGAGTCCAGCCACAGGTCGGCCAGCCGGACGGCCTCGGTGACGGCGGTGCGCTCGGCCGCGCCGACCGAGCGGTCCTTGGTCCTCCCCTCGGGCTGCTCGGCGACCACGGTCTGCCGGGCGATGTTCTTGGCCAGGTCCCAGTTCACCGGGCCGCCCTCGAACGAGAGCATCTGCCCGAGCTGCTGGAACGCCGCGCCGAGGTCGTTGGGGTTGAAGCCGCCCATCATCGCGGCGAACGGGTTGTCCCCGCCCTGGCCGCCGCCGGGGCCGCCCATGCCGAACAGCGCCCCGAAGGGGTTTCCGCTGCCGAAGCCGAACGGCGGCTGCGGGGTCGAGTCGCCCTGCTCGCCGTCCTTCTTGCCCTTGTTCTCGCCGTCCTCGGGCTCCTCGGGGGGAACGCCGAATCCGAAGGGGAGGTCGCTCACGGGGTCCTCGATCTGATCGGCCGTCACGCGGGTGGTGTGGCGGGAAAGTCTGCCGCCCGGGGGCTCCGAGCGGTTTCAATGGTCTCGCGGCGACCGCGCCGGGTGCACCGCCGGGGCCGAGCCTCGGGCAGGATGGTCGAGTGCGTGACACTCGTACGTCCGCACTTAAGCTAACCGTGGAGGATGGCCGGTGAGTTCCCCGCCTTCGGACGTTCGCTCTGGGCTGACCGAGGGCGAGGGTGTGCCGGCCGACGCCGGTTCGCCGATTCCAGCCTACGGCGGCAAGCCGCTGACCGTGGCGGTCACCGGCGCGGCGGGCGTGCTCGGCGAGCGCGTCGCGCGGCGGCTGGTCGACTCCCCGCACGTGCGCCGGGTGCTGGCGGTGGACGACCGGCGCGGCGAGGTGCCCGGTGTGCAGTGGCGGGTGCTGGACGTGCGCGACCCGGCGGTGGCCGAGCGGCTGTCCGGCGTCGACGTGGTGGTCCACCTGGCGATGGACCTCGGCATGGAGTCCGACCCGCGGGCCCGCAGTGCCTACAACGTGCGCGGCGCGCAGACCGTGGTGACCGCCGCGGCGGCGGCCGGGGTGCACCGGGTGGTGCTGTGCACCTCCGCGATGGTCTACGGCGCGCTGCCCGACAACGAGGTCCCGCTGGCCGAGGACTCCGAGCTGCGGGCCACCGAGGAGGCCTCGCTGGTCGGCGACCTGCTGGAGATCGAGCGCCTGGCCCGCCGCGCCCCGCGCGCCCACCCGGGCCTGCAGGTCACCGTGCTGCGCCCGGCCGTGGTGGTCGGCCCCGGCATCGACACCGTGCTGACCCGGCACTTCGAGGCGCCGCGGCTGCTGGTGGTGGCGGGCTCCCGTCCGTGCTGGCAGTTCTGCCACCTGGACGACCTGGCCTCGGCGCTGGAGTACGCGGCGCTCGGCCTGGTGGAGGGCGAGGTGACGGTCGGCTGCGACGGCTGGCTGGAGCAGGAGGACGTGGAGGAGCTGTCCGGCATCCGCCGGATGGAGCTGCCCGCCTCGCTGGCCCTGGGCACCGCGGCCCGGCTGCACCGGCTGGGCCTGACCCCGGCCCCGGCCGGGGACCTCGCGTACACCATGTACCCGTGGGTGGTGTCCGGCAGCCGGCTGCACGAGGCGGGCTGGCGGCCGCGGTACGGCAACGAGGAGGTGCTGGCCGAGCTGCTCGCCCAGGTGTCGGGCAAGCACGCGGTGGCCGGGCGCCGGCTCGGCGGCAAGGAGGCCGCCACCAGCCTGGGCGCGGCCGGGGCCACGGTGGCGCTGATCGGCACCGCCGCGCTGGTCCGGCGGGCCCGCAGGCAGCGCCGGATCTGAGCCGCCATCTTTCCGCATCATGGAATTACCGCATCGTGATACGAAAATCCTTGCGACCGCTCGCCGGGGATGCGGAATGATGGTGGGCATGTCCGAGAACCACGACCCGATCCGCCTGCTCGCCGTCCGTGACACCCCGCTCTCGCTGGACGAGGTGCACGCCGCGGTCGGCGACGACGCGGCCGGCGGCACCACCCTGTTCGTCGGCGCGGTGCGCGACCACGACGGCGGCAAGCCGGTCGCCGCGCTGGAGTACAGCGCCCACCCGACCGCCGCGCGCGAGCTGCGCCGGATCGCCGAGAAGGTCTGCGCGGACTTCCCGGTCCGGGCGCTGGCGGCGGTGCACCGCACCGGCCGGCTGGGGATCGGCGACGTCGCGGTGATCGTCGCGGTGTCCTGCCCGCACCGCGGCGAGGCGTTCGCGGCGGCCCGGCGGCTGATCGACGACCTCAAGCACGAGGTGCCGATCTGGAAGCACCAGGTCTTCACCGACGGCGAGGAGGAGTGGGTCGGCGCCGGCTCCTGCTGACGCCCCCGTGTCCGGCCCCGGGTGGCGCTCGTTCCCCGTTCGGCGGTACCCCCGTGTGGTGGAGAACGGGCCCCGCCCCGTAACCCGGATGCCGCTCGCGCCGTTCCCCCAGCAGGCGGCTAATCTGCTGATACGCATTGACGAGCC
This sequence comes from Kitasatospora fiedleri, assembly GCF_948472415.1. Classification (NCBI taxonomy): domain Bacteria; kingdom Bacillati; phylum Actinomycetota; class Actinomycetes; order Kitasatosporales; family Streptomycetaceae; genus Kitasatospora; species Kitasatospora fiedleri. Next base: position 4,870,172 of record NZ_OX419519.1, read on the forward strand.
TGTGGGGAGTTCGAAAATGGCTGTGCTCGCCTGGTTGAGCATTCCTGTGGTGGCCGGGGTGCTGGCCGCGGTCTGGGCCACCTGGGCGGCCCGGCCGCCCCGTGCGATGACCGATCCGACCTCGCTCGCCGAGCACGAGCGGTTCCGCGCCGCGATGGAGCGCAGCACCGGCGCCCGGGACTGACCGGCCCGTCCCCGATCGGCGGTGCCGGGCGCGGACCGCCGGTGCACCCCGAACCGCACTTCCCGTACTGTCGTGCCATGCCACGCCGATCGTCGACGATGCTCGCCGCCACCCTGCTGCTGATAGGCCTGCTCTGTGCCTCGGTGCTGTTCAAGGTGCCGTTCACCGAGATGAGCCCGGGGCCGACGTACAACACCCTCGGCACGCAGGACAAGACCGGCACCCCGGTGATCACCATCACCGGCCACGAGACCTACCCGACCAGCGGCCACCTCAACATGACCACGGTCCAGGTCACCGGCGCGAAGTACCAGCCCAGCCTGGTCTCGGCGATCGTCGGCTGGGTGCGGGACGACGTGCTGGTCGTCCCGCACGACAACGTCTACCCGAAGGGCCAGACCGACCAGGAGGCCCAGCAGGAGAACGCCGAGCAGTTCGCCTCCTCCGAGGACAGCGCCAAGACCGCGGCCCTCAAGCAGCTGGACATCCCGGTCGGCACCGAGATCATCGTCTCCTCGGTGGCCGCGGGCGGGCCCGCCGAGGGCAAGCTGCACGCCGGCGACCAGATCGTCGCGGTGGACGGCACGGTCATCTCCAGCCAGGCCCAGGTCGCCGCGCAGGTGACCAGGCACAAGCCCGGCGAGACCACCGTCTTCACCGTGGTGCCGCACGCCAAGGCCGGTGCGACGCCGGACCCGGCGGACCGGGTCGAGGTGCCGATCGTCACCGGCAAGTCCGCGGACGACGGCCCGGAGCGGGCGGTGGTCGGGATCACGCCCGGCGTCGACCACGTCTACCCGTTCAAGATCGACATCGGCCTGCAGGACGTCGGCGGCCCCAGCGCCGGCCTGATGTTCGCCCTCGGCATCGTCGACAAGCTCACCCCCACCGACCTCACCGGCGGCGCGTTCGTGGCGGGCACCGGCACCATCGACGACGACGGCGCGGTCGGCCCGATCGGCGGCATCCAGATGAAGCTGATCGCCGCCCGCGACAAGGGCGCCGAGTACTTCTTCACCCCCGCGGACAACTGCGCCGAGGCCACCAAGGGCACCCCGTCCGGCCTCACCCTGGTCAAGGTCGAGAACCTGGACGGCGCGGTGAAGGCCCTGGACAGCATCCGGGCCGGCGACCGGACCGCGCTGCCGACATGCGGTTAGGGGTTCCTGACGGGGGCCCCGGCGGGGCCCGGGCGGTCAGGAGAACGTCGCGAGCAGGGCGTCCGTCAGGTTGGGGACGAGCTCGGGGCCGGTGAGCACCTCGCGCGCGAGGTCCTTCTCGCGCAGCCGCAGCGCGACCTCCTTGGCGCCGTCGCGCAGCACGGCCGCGGTGATCCGGACCTCCTGGCGCTGCGGGTGGGTGGCCACCCAGTCGTTGATCTCCTTCTCGGTGGCGTTCTTCGGCCGGGTGGCCTCGGCGCCGGGCGGGAGCATCAGGCGCTCGACCACCAGAGCGCAGCCGACCACGCCGTCGGGCCAGGCGATGGTGCCGAGGAAGCGGTCGAGCTCGGTGCCCGCGGGGATCTCCTCCTGCTCGACCGGGGTGAGCCCGGTCGGGTTGTCGTCCAGGCCGAGCTGCGAGGCGAGCCGCGGGTTGGCCTTGAGCATCTGGGCGTTGTCGACCAGGGCGAACAGGCGGGCCGGGAGGTCCCAGCCGAGGGTCGCGGCGTGCTCGTCGATCTCCAGGGCGGCCCGGGTGAGCGGGGTGGCCGCGGGCGGGCCGGAGGTGGCGGCGGTCAGGTCAGGGGAGTCGGACATGGGGTCATCCTCACACGTCCGGGGGGGCCGTCTCCAACTCCGACGCAGCCACCGGGAACTCAGGTAAAGACTGATGAAGTTGCATGGGGAGACCGCTGCCGGTTATCGGTGCGGCAGCGGGCATTCCCAACGACGACAGCTGAGGTGGCGCCTTGACCTTCCAGATGCCGGACCGCTCCGGTCCGGGTTTCCGAGCGAGAGTCGGGCCGCCGTCGCGCCGGGCGAAGGTGCTGCTGCTGACGTTGGGCGTCCTGGCGGCGCTGTTCGTGCTGTTCGTGCTGTTCGCGGGGCTGTGGACCGACTGGCTGTGGTTCGACTCGGTGCGCTACGGCTCGGTGTTCACCGCGCAACTGGGCGCCAAGGCCGGGCTGTTCGCGGTCTTCGGGCTGCTGATGGCGCTGGTGGTCGGCTTCAACCTGTGGCTGGCGTACCGGCTGCGGCCGCCGCTGGCGGCGATGTCGGTGGAGCAGCAGAGCCTGGACCGCTACCGGATGGGCATCGCGCCGTTCCGCAAGTGGCTGATGATCGGCCTGTCGCTGCTGGTCGGCCTGGCGGCCGGCGCCGCGGCGGGCGCGCAGTGGCGGACGTGGATGCTGTGGGTCAACGGCACCGCGTTCGGCGTGAAGGACGGCCAGTTCCACAAGGACGTCTCGTACTACGCGTTCAAGCTGCCCTGGTACGAGTTCGTGCTGGGCTTCGGCTTCAGCGCGGTGATCGTGTCGCTGCTGGCGGCCACCGCCGTGCACTACCTGTACGGGGGCCTGCGGCTGCAGGGGCCCGGGCGGCGGGCGAGCGCCGGGGCGCAGGGCCACCTGGCCGTGCTGCTGGGCGTGTTCGTGCTGCTGAAGGCGGTCGCGTACTGGCTCGACCGGTACGCGCTGGCGGTGAAGAGCGAGTCGTACAAGAACGTCGACGGCTGGACCGGCCTGCGCTACGTGGACGCCAACGCGTTCCTGCCGGCCAAGACGATCCTGTTCTTCGTCGCGGTCATCTGCGCGCTGCTGTTCTTCCTGACCCCGATCCGGCGGACCTGGGCACCGGCGCTGATCGGCTTCGGGCTGATGGCGCTGTCGGCGATCCTGGTCGGCGGCCTCTACCCGGCGCTGGTGCAGCAGTTCCAGGTCAAGCCGAACGAGCAGGCCAAGGAGACCGCGTACATCCAGAAGAACATCGACGCGACCCGGCAGGCGTACGGCATCGCGGACGTGGCCGAGCAGCAGTACGCGCCGACCGACTCCACCGACGCCGGCACGCTCGCCAAGGACGCGCAGACCGTCTCCGACATCCGGCTGCTGGACCCGAACGTGGTCTCGCCGACGTTCCAGCAGAACCAGGCGCTGCGCAACTACTACGCGTTCCCGAAGACGCTGGACGTGGACCGCTACGGCGACCAGGACACCGTGCTGGGCGTGCGCGAGCTGGACCTGACCGGCGTCCAGCAGCACAACTTCATCAACGACCACTTCAAGTACACCCACGGGTACGGCGTGGTCGCCGCCAAGGGCAACCAGGTCGACTCGAACGGCAACCCGGTCTACACCGAGCACTCGCTGCCCGCCGAGGGCAGCATGGGCAGCTACGAGCAGCGGGTCTACTACGGCGAGAAGACGACGATGTACTCCGTCGTCGGGCCCGGCCTGGACGAGATCGACTACACCCGGGACGGCCAGCCGGACCAGACCTCCCAGTACAGCGGCGGCAGCGGCGTCTCGCTGAACAACCCGCTGACCCGGGCCGCGTACGCGCTGAAGTTCGCCGAGCCGCAGATCCTGTACTCGGGGGCGATCAAGGACGACGCGAAGATCCTCTACGACCGCACCCCGAAGGAGCGGGTCGAGAAGGTCGCGCCGTGGCTGTCGATCGACGCCGACCCGTACCCGGTGGTGCAGAACGGCCGACTGGTGTGGGTGCTGGACGGCTACACCACCTCGGACGGGTACCCGTTCTCGTCCAAGACCACCTTCGGCGACGCCACCAAGGACTCGCTGACCGACCAGCGCGGGCGCACCCTGACCGCCGTCAACCAGGTCAACTACATCCGCAACTCGGTGAAGGCCACCGTGGACGCGTACACCGGCGAGGTGACGCTCTACCAGTGGGACGAGGCCGACCCGGTGCTGAAGACCTGGATGAAGGCGTTCCCGGACACGGTGAAGGCCAAGGCGGACATCCCGGCCACCCTGCTGCCGCACCTGCGCTACCCGCAGGACCTGTTCAAGGTGCAGCGCGACCTGCTCGGGCAGTACCACATGACGGACGCCACGGCGTTCTTCAACGGCACCGACATCTGGGAGGTGCCGGAGGACCCGACGGCCAACACCCACGAGGTGCAGCCGCCGTACTACCTGACGCTGCGGATGCCGGACGCCCAGGAGGCCAGCTTCTCGCTGACCACCTCCTTCGTGCCCTCGGGCCGCAAGAACCTGGCCGCGTTCATGACCGCGGACGCCGACCCGGGGCCGGGCTACGGCAAGCTGCGAATCCTGCGGATGCCGTCCGGTTCGGGCGCGCTCGGCCCGGCGCTGACCCAGGCGAAGTTCAACTCGGACTCCGAGGTGGCCCGCCAGCTGACCCTGCTGCGCAGCGGCACCGACTCCGACGTGGTCTACGGCAACCTGCTGACCCTGCCGGTCGGCGGCGGCATCCTCAACGTGGAGCCGGTGTACCTGGTGGCCCGCGGCGCCAAGGTGCCGGTGCTGAAGAAGGTGCTGGCGGTGTACGGCGACCACAACGTGGCGCTGGAGGACACCCTGGACCAGGCGCTGGCCAAGGTGCTCGGCGGCGCGGCCGACGGGGCCACCACCCCGACCGCCCCGGCCGACCCGCAGAACCCGGGCACCGGGACGCCGACCACGCCCACCACGCCCGGCACGCCGGACAGCCCGGAGGTGCAGCAGGCGCTCACCGCGGCGCAGAAGGCCTTCGACGACGGCCAGGCGGCGCTGAAGAGCGGCGACTGGACGGCGTACGGCAAGGCCCAGGAGGCGCTGAAGAAGGCCATCGGCGACGCGATGGCCGCCGAGCAGAAGGCGTCCGGCGCCACCGCGCCGGCCCAGCCGGGCGGCGGGGCCGCCGCCTCGCCGTCGGCCTCCCCGCCCGCCTCGCCCTCGGCCTCGCCGACGGGCTGAGCTGCGGAAACCGGTTTGTTGGTCCACCCCGTGATCGTGATACAGTGGTTTCACCGACGCGGGGTGGAGCAGCTCGGTAGCTCGCTGGGCTCATAACCCAGAGGTCGCAGGTTCAAATCCTGTCCCCGCTACTCAGTGGCGAAAGGCCCGGAGGCATCAGCCTCCGGGCCTTTGCCATTCCTTGGGCGTCGGGCCGATTGACACCCCATGTGGTCCAGTCCAATCTGAGTCATGCCCATGGCGGGCGGCCCCCACCGCTCGCCTTGATGCGTTGCAACTCCTTTGTCGGCACCGGGAATTGATCACGTGCCGGCTCCGTCTGCCGCTCTCCCCGACCGGGTGTCGGACGGCGTTCCTGCATCCCCACGTGACAGGAGAGAGGCACATCCGCATGCATCGCCACCACCGCAGGGCCTGGGCCGTCACGGCCGCGGCCGCCACGCTGCTCGCCGGGGCGGTCTCACTGCTGGGAGCCCCCAGCGCGAGCGCCGGACCGGGCAACACCACCGGGGCCCCCGCCACCAGCGGCGGCATCAAGGTCGCGTACTTCGACCAGTGGTCGATCTACCAGAACGCCTACTACCTGAAGAACGTCGACACCAACGGCATGGCCGGGAAGCTCGACTACCTGCTGTACGACTTCGCCAACATCGACCCGACCAACCTGACCTGCTTCGAGGCCAACTCGGCGGCCTCCCAGGACGAGAACAACCCGAACGCCGGCGACGGCGCGGGCGACTACTACGCCGACTACGCCAAGACCTTCGCCAACGGCAACAGCGTCGACAACTCCACCGACACCTGGAACCAGCCGCTGGCCGGCAACTTCCACCAGCTCCAGGAGCTGAAGGCGAAGTACCCGAAGCTCAAGGTGCTGCTGTCGATCGGCGGCTGGACGTACTCCAAGTACTTCTCCGACGCGGCGGCCACCGACGCCTCGCGCAAGAAGCTGGTCTCCTCCTGCGTCGACATGTTCATCAAGGGCAACCTGCCCGCCCAGGGCGGCTACGGCGGCCCGGGCACCGGCAAGGGCATCTTCGACGGCTTCGACATCGACTGGGAGTACCCGGGCGGCGGCGGCCACACCGGCAACCACTCCTCGACGGCCGACAAGCAGAACTTCACCGCCCTGCTGGCCGAGTTCCGCAGCGAGCTCAACACCCAGGGCACCGCGGACGGCAGGACCTACGCGCTGAGCGCGGCGCTGCCGGCCGGCCAGGACAAGATCCAGAACATCGAGACCAACAAGATCGGGCAGTACCTGACCTTCGCGGACCCGATGACGTACGACATGCACGGCGGCTGGGAGGCCCAGGGCCCGACCAACCACCAGACGCCGGTCTACCAGAACCCGAACGACCCGATGAACAACGTGCCGCCGGGCAACGCCAAGTACTCCATCGACGAGGCGATCAAGGCGTACACGGTCGGCGACTCCTCGTACGGCATCCCCGGCGGGTTCCCGGCGAACAAGCTGAACATGGGCGTCCCGCTCTACTACCGCGGCTGGACCGGCGTGGCGGCCGGCGCCAACCACGGCCTGTTCCAGCCCGCCGGCGGCCCGGCCCCCGGCGCGCCGAACTCCGGCAACGTCGCGGGCGTGCGGATGTACAAGGAACTGCTCGGGACGGTGGACAACCCGAGCTACACCTACTGGGACGCCGCCGCGCAGGCCGCGTACTTCTACGACGGCACCACCTTCTGGTCCGGCGAGAACGCCAAGTCCATCCAGGCCAAGATGGACTACGCGCACTGCAACGGACTCGGCGGATCGTTCGTCTTCTCGCTCTACGACGACCCGAACGCGGCGCTGCTCAACCCGCTGATGACCGCGACCGGTGGCTCGGCCGCCTCCTGCCCGGCCCCGCCGACCGGCTCGCCGAGCGCCAGCGCCAGCGCCAGCGCCTCGCCGTCGAAGTCCCCGTCGCCGTCGCCGTCCACCAGCCCCTCCACCAGCCCCTCGACCTCGCCGTCCAGCAGCCCGTCGACCAGCCCGTCCTCCTCGCCGACCCCGCCCGGCGGCGGGATCGTGGCCAACCCCGGCCTGGAGTCCGGCGCGCTCAGCCCGTGGACCTGCTCGGGCGGCGCTGTGGTCAGCGGCGGGCACACCGGCTCCCACGCCCTGCAGGGCAACGCGAGCGCCGGTGACACCGCGCAGTGCCAGCAGACCGTCACGGTCAAGCCGAACACCACCTACACGCTGTCCGCCTGGGTCAAGGGCAACTACACCTACCTGGGCGTCACCGGCTCCGGCGCGGACAGCTCGACCTGGACCCCCGGCGGGAGCGCGTGGACGCAGCTGTCCACCAAGTTCACCACCGGTGCCTCGGTCACCTCGGTGACCGTCTGGGTCCACGGTTGGTACGGACAGGGTGCCTACCAGGCCGACGACTTCAGCGTCAGCTGAGGCTCCGTCAAGACCCTTTTAAGGAAGGCCCGGAGGATTCCGTCCTCCGGGCCTTCCCCCTTGCGGGCGCGCGGAGTTGATCGACTCCGGTACGATGCGTGGCCGGGGTTTGTGGGGCCCAGTGTCGGGAAATCGACAAAGAGCCGAAGCGATCTCGCCGGGCTTCGGCCCCGCTCCGCCAAAACGGACGGAGCAGGTGTACGCGGTGTGCGGGTGATGCGACGATGGACCACGAGGGGGACGCGGCGCGGCCGTTGACCGGCCGTCCGGTCCGGTGTGCCCCCCGGGGGAGACGACCCGGGCCGACGGCCCGGGGCGGATGCCGCGACACTCGGGGGGAGCGGGAGTCGGCATGAAGCTCATCGGCAACAGCGGGACGGGGGAACGACTGGCGGCCGGCAGCACCGCGGACACCGACACCGGTGCCCGCCCCACCGACCAGTCCACCGGCAGCCTGCCCGCCCAGCGCGGCACCGCGGGCGGCATCGACGTGACCGGCTACGGCCCCGAGAGCCTGGTCCACCTGACCGCCGACCAGGTCGCCGCCGCCTCCGTCCGCGACCTGATCGACCCCGACGACGACACCGCCGACAGCTTCGAGACCGCCCTCGCCGCCCGCGAACAGGCCGCCCTCGAAGCCCGCCACCGCGGCTCCGCCGACGCCGGCGACCCGGGCGCCGCCAGCCAGCTCGGCGCCCTCCTGCTGCGCCGCGGCGACCTGCTCGACGCCGAGCGCTACCTGCGCGCCGCCGCCGCGGCCGGACTGCGCGCCGCCGCCAACAACCTCGGCGTCCTGCTCCACCAGCAGGGCCACCGCACCGAGGCCGCCCAGTGGTGGCGCCAGGCCGCGGTGGCCGGCTCCGCCCCCGCCGCCCACGCCCTCGGCCTGCAACTGCGCGACCAGGGCGAGGAGGAGGCCGCCGAGTACTGGCTGCACTTCGCCGCCGAACAGGGCCACCCGCTCGGCGCGTACGCCCTCGGCGACCTGATGGAGCACCGCCGCGACGTCCGCGCCGAGCGCTGGTTCAAGGCCGCCGCCGACTCCGGCCACCGCGAGGCCGCCTACCGCCTCGCCCGGATGCGCGAGGCCGCCGGCGACAAGGACACCGCCGAGACCTGGTACCGCACCGCCGCCGCCCGCAGCCACGCCCGCGCCGCGCTGCGCCTGGGCGTCCTGCTCGAAGCCCGCGGCGACCTCGACGAGGCCGCCCGCTGGTACCGGCAGTCCGCCCAGAACGGCGAGGCCCGCGCCGCCTGCGCCCTCGGCTTCCTGCTCCGCGACACCGGCGACCTCTCCGCCGCCGCCGAATGGTGGCAGGAGGCCGCCGAGGCCGGCGACGGCACCGCCGCCAACGCGCTCGGCGCGCTGCACGCCGGCCGCGGCGAGAACACCGTCGCCGAACGCTGGTACCGCGCCGCGCTCGACGCCGGCGACCACAACGGCGCCTTCAACCTGGGGCTGCTGTGCGCCGGCGCCGGACGCGAGGCCCAGGCCGAGCAGTGGTACCGCCGCGCCGCGTACGCCGGCCACCGCGAAGCCTGCAACGCGCTCGCCGTCGTGCTGCTCCAGCGCGGCGACGAGTCCGGCGCCGAACCCTGGTTCTCCAAGGCCGCCGAGGCCGGCTCCGTCGACGGCGCCTTCAACCTCGGCGTCCTGCACGCCGGCCGCGGCGAGACCCGGCAGGCCCAGGAGTGGTACGCCCGGGCCGCCGCCGAGGGCCACGGCGAGGCCGCCCTGCAACTCGCCGTCGCCCAGGAGCAGCGCGGCAACCTGGCCGGCGCGCTGGAACGCTACCGGCAGGCCGCCGACGGCGGCTCCGCGGAGGGCGCCTTCCGGCTCGCCTCGCTGCTCGACCGCCGCGGCGACGCCGACGCCGAGGCCGAGCACTGGTACGCGGTCGCCGCGGACGCCGGACACCGCCGGGCCCAGGTCCGGATGGGCGTGCGCGCGGCCGAACGCGGCGCGCTCCAGATCGCCGAGAGCTGGTACCGGCGCGCCGCCGAGGGCGGCAGCCGCAGCGCCGCGTTCAACCTCGGCCTGCTGCTGGCCCGGCAGGACAGCGAGGCCGAGGCGATGCTCTGGTACACCCGCGCCGCGGACGCCGGCCACGGCCGCGCCGCGCTGCGGCTGGCGCTGCTCGCGCTGCGGCGCGGCGAGGCGGTCCAGGCCGAGAACTGGTGCCGCCGCGCGGCGGAGTACGGGCCGGCGGAGGTCGCGGAGCGGGCGGGACGGCTGCTGGGGGCGCTGAACGCGGAACTGAGCGCGTAGCGGGGAAGCGGGCCTCGGCGGGGGCGCGGGACCGGGCAGGACGCTGTCCCGCGCCGCGCTCTGACGGTGCGTGCCCGGTCGGCCGCGCAGTTCCTCGCGGCCCTGGTTTCACACGCTCAGCGAGCGCAGCACTGCCTCGTGGAGGACGCCGTTGGTGGCGACCGCGTCCGCGCCGGTGGGGCCGTCGATGCCGTCGAGGCCGGTGAAGCGGCCGCCGGCCTCCTGGACGATGACGCAGGGGGCGGCCATGTCCCAGAGCGAGAGCTCGGGTTCGGCGGCGATGTCGACGGCACCCTCGGCGACCATCATGTAGGACCAGAAGTCGCCGAAGGCACGGGTGCGCCAGCAGATCCGGGTGAGGTCGAGGAAGGCGTCGAGGCGGGCGCGCTCCTCCCAGCCGCTGAGCGAGGAGAAGGAGAGCGAGGCGTCGGCGAGGCGGGAGACCTTGGAGACGTGGATGCGCTGGGCCTTGGCCAGGCTGCGGCCGGCGAACGCGCCCAGGTCCTTGGCGGCCCACCAGCGGCGGCCGAGCGCGGGGGCGGAGACGATGCCGACCACCGGGACGTGCTCGCCGTCGGGCTGCTCCTCCAGCAGGGCCACCAGGGTGGCCCAGACCGGGACGCCGCGGACGTAGTTCTTGGTGCCGTCGATCGGGTCGATCACCCAGCGGCGCGGGCCGGAGCCCTGCAGGCCGTACTCCTCGCCCAGCACCGCGTCCCGGGGGCGGGCCCGCTGCAGGACGGAGCGGACGAGTTCCTCGGCGGCCTTGTCGGCGTCGCTGACCGGGGTCAGGTCGGGCTTGGTCTCGATCTTCAGGTCGAGCGCCCGGAACCGCTCCATGGTGATCGAGTCGGCCGAGTCGGCGAGGACGTGGGCGAGTCGGAGGTCATCGTGGTAGTCGGCCATGCACGGCACCCTAGCGGACTCAGTGTCCCGAGCCGCTGAGCTGGAGACCGATCACGCCCGCGATGACCAGGGAGATGGACACCAGTTTGAGGACGGAGGAGGACTCCCCGAGGAAGACCATCCCGTACACCGCGGTGCCGGCCGCGCCGATGCCGGTCCACACCGCGTAGGCGCTGCCGACCGGGAGGGTCCGCAGGGAGAGGGTGAGCAGCCCGAAGGAGCCCAGCGCGAAGAGCGCGAAGCTGATGGTGGGCCAGAGCCTGGTGAAGCCGTGGCTGAGCTTGAGGTTGACCGCGAATCCCGTTTCCAGCAGACCGGCGAGGATCACCATGGCCCATGCCATCGGGTTGACTCCCTGTCAGGTGGGAAGGTGTGACCTTCCTATCGTTACCCAGCGCAGCGGCCCCAGCGACTCGTGATCGCCGGGAATTCTCACTCCGCTTCCGGCGCCTCGCGGGTGGCCAGCAGCCGGCGCAGCGAGTACAGCCGGGCCGGGTCGGCGTGGCCGTCGGCGACCCAGGCGTCCAGCGCGCAGTCCGGTTCGTCGTGCGAGCAGGCGCGCGGGCAGTCGGCGGTGCCGGGCTCCAGGTCGGGGAAGGCGAGGATGACCCGGGACGGGTCGACGTGGGACAGGCCGAAGGAGCGGAAGCCGGGGGTGTCGATCACCCAGCCCGGGTCCAGCGCCTTCTTCGAGCCCGGCTTGGCGCCGGGCGGCGGGGGCAGCCGCAGGGCCAGCGCGGAGACGGTGGTGTGCCGGCCCCGGCCGGTGACCGCGTTGACGTGGCCGGTGCTGCGCTGCCGCTCCGGGACGAGCGCGTTGACCAGGGTGGTCTTGCCGACGCCGGAGTGCCCGATGAACACCGTGGTGCGCCCGCGCAGGTGCGCGCGCACCGCCTCCGCGCCGGCCGTCTCCAACTCGTCGGCCCGGGTCACCACGTAGTCGATGCCCAGCGGCGCGTACGACTCCAGCAGCTCGTCGGCCGGGGCCAGGTCCGACTTGGTGAGCACCAGCAGCGGCTCCATCCCGGCGTCGTACGCGGCGACCAGGCAGCGGTCGATCAGCCGGGGGCGCGGCTCCGGGTTGGCCAGCGCGGTGACGATGGCCATCTGCTGGGCGTTGGCGACCACGATCCGCTCGTACGGGTCGTCGTCGTCCGCGGTGCGGCGCAGCACCGAGCTGCGCTCCTCGACCCGGACGATCCGGGCCAGCGTGTCCGGCTCGCCGGACAGGTCGCCGACCACGCTGACGGTGTCGCCGACCACGACGCCCTTGCGGCCCAGCTCGCGGGCCTTCATGGCGGTGACCAGGCGCTCGTCCCTCGTGCCGCCGTCGACCAGGCAGGTCATCCGGCCCCGGTCCACGGTGAGGATCATCGCCTCGGCGGCGTCCTCGTGCTTGGGCCGGGTGCGGGTGCGGGGGCGGGAGCCCCGGCGGCCCGGGCGGCTGCGGATGTCGTCCTCGTCGGCGTCCTTGCCGTAGCGGCGCATGCTCGTGATCCCCCGTCAGCCCTGGCCGAGGAGGTCGGCCCACATCTGCGGGAAGTCCGGCAGCGTCTTGGCCGTGGTCGCCACGTTCTCCACCAGCACGCCCTCGACGGCCAGGCCCAGGACGGCGGCGGCGGTGGCCAGCCGGTGGTCCTCGTAGGTGTGGAAGACGCCGCCGTGCAGCGGGCGGGGCCTGATCCGCAGGCCGTCCTCGGTCTCCGAGACGTCGCCGCCCAGCCCGTTGATCTCCTTGGCCAGCGCGGCCAGCCGGTCGGTCTCGTGCAGCCGCAGGTGGGAGATGCCGTACAGGTGCGACTCGGAGTCGGCCAGCGCCGCCACCGCGGCGATCACCGGGGTCAGCTCGCCCACGTCGTGCAGGTCGACCTCGATCCCGTGGATCTTGCCGGTGCCGGTGAACTCCAGCCCGTCGTCGGTGAACTGACAGCTCCCGCCCATCGCGGTGTAGATCTCGCGCAGCTGGTCGCCCGGCTGGTAGGTGTGCCGGGGCCAGTCCCGGACGGTCACCCGGCCGCCGGTGGCCAGCGCCGCCGCGAAGAACGGGGCCGCGTTCGACAGGTCCGGCTCGACCACCAGGTCGCGGCCGATCAACGCGCCCGGGGTGACCCGCCAGACGTCCTTCTCGCCGCCGTCCTCCGGCGCGTCGACCTGGCCGCCGGCCTTGCGGATCATGTCCACGGTCATCCGGATGTGCGGCAGCGAGGGCACCGTCCCGCCGGTGTTGCGGATCTCCACGCCGTTGTTGAACCGGGCGCCGGAGAGCAGCAGCGCCGAGATGAACTGCGAGGAGGACGAGGCGTCCACCTCCACCGCCCCGCCGTCCAGCGCGCCCGCGCCGTGCACGGTCAGCGGGAAGCCGCCGCGGCCGCCGTCCTCGATCCGGGCGCCCAGCGCGCGCAGCGCGTCGATCACGCCGTGCTGCGGGCGTTCGTGGCTGCGCGGGTCGCCGTCGAAGTGCACCGGGCCGTCCGCCAGGGTGGCCAGCGGCGGCAGGAAGCGCATCACCGTCCCGGCGTTGCCCACGTCCACCCGGGCCGGGCCGCGCAGCCGCTCGGCCGGGATCACCCGCCAGGCCTCGCCGCCGCCGGTGCCGCCGGACGCCGCGTTCACCGTCTCCTCGACCGTCACGCCCAGCGCCCGCAGGCCGTCCGCCATCAGCTGCGAGTCGCGGCTGCGCAGCGGGCGGCGCACCCAGCCCGGGCCGTCGGCGAGGGCGGCCAGCACCAGCGCGCGGTTGGTCGCGGACTTCGAGCCGGGGATGGTCACGGCCGCGTCCACGGCGGCGGTGGCGACGGGGGCGGGCCAGAGGGAGTCGGTCATGGCGCCAGTCTATGAGGCGCGGCGCTCCTACCGGGGCAGCAGCCAGGCCGCCCCGAGCCCCAGGCAGCCCAGCGCCACCGCCAGGAACGCCAGCAGCCACAGCGCCCCCGGCACGCCCGTCAGCCGCGCCAACTGGTCGGCGTCCGAGCCGGGCGCGCCGCCGCGCCGCCGCCGGGCCGCCCACAGCTCCAGCATCGGACGCACCCCCGCCAGCAGCAGGAACCACACCCCCAGGTAGGCGAACGCCCCCTGCCATTCGGCCGTCCCGTACCAGGACACCGCGACGAACGCCCCGCCGGTCGCCAGCACCGCCGCCACCCCGAACAGGTTGCGCAGCGCCGGCAGCATCGCCGCCAGCAGCGCGGTGCCGATCCACAGCAGCGCGGTGATCCGCCCCGCCGCGAGCAGCGCCGCCCCGCCCAGGCCCAGCAGCGAGGGCGCCGGGTAGCCCGCCGCGGCGGTCAGCACCATGCCCGGGCCGGTCGGCCGCCCGGAGGAGACCGTCAGCCCCGAGGTGTCCGAGTGCAGCCGGATGCCCGACAGCCGACGCCGGGTCAGCAGCGCCGTCAGCCCGTGCCCGCCCTCGTGCGCGATCGTCACCACGGTGCGGGTCCACAGCCACACCGGGCGCACCGCCACCGCCAGCAGCGCCACCGCCGCCGTGCCCCACACCAGCCAGGGCGGCGGGTCCGGCTGCACGCTCGTCACCCGGTCCCACAGTCGCGCGAAGTCCATCGCCGCCGGCCTCCGATCACCGTCGCTCCCCCTGCCCGGGGCGGGCAGCCTCCCACGGGAGGACGGGTCCCCGGTAGCCGCCGGTTCTCCCGGACGGCCCCGCCCGCCCGGCCCGCTCTGGCAAGCTGGACGCCATGTGCGGACGCTTCGCCTCCTCCACCGACCCCGCCGAACTGGTCCGGCTGTTCGGCGTCCAGCAGTGGGACCCGACCGAGACGATCGCGCCCAGCTGGAACGTCGCCCCCACCGCGAAGACCTACGCCGTCCTCGACCGGCCCCCGCGCGGCGGGCGCCACCCGGTGCGCCAACTGCACGCGCTGCGCTGGGGCCTGGTGCCCGGCTGGGCGAGCAGCCCCGACACCGCGGTCAAGATGATCAACGCCCGGGCGGAGACCGTCCACGAGAAGCCCGCCTACCGGCAGGCGTACGCCTCCCGGCGCTGCCTGATACCCGTCGACGGCTACTACGAGTGGCAGACCGCCCCCACCGACGACCTCGCCCGCCCGCCCCGCCGCCCCTACTTCGTGCACCGCGCCGACGGCGCGCCGCTCGCCCTGGCCGGGCTGTACGAGTTCTGGCGCGACCGCGAACGCCCCGGCGACCACCCCGACGCCTGGCTGGTCACCTGCACCATCGTCACCACCGCCGCCGAACCGCTGCTCGCCCCCGTCCACGAGCGGATGCCGCTCTACCTCGGCCCCGACCGCTGGAACGCCTGGCTCGACCCGCACGCCGAGACCGCCGACCTCACCCCGCCACCGCCCGGCGACCTGCGCATCCACGCCGTCCCCGACGAGGTCGGCAAGATCCGCAACAACCACCCCGGCCTGACCCGGCCGCGCACCGAGGACGACCGCACCACGCTGTTCTGAGCCGCCCGCGCCCGAGGAGGGGCGGGGGAGCGGATGGGTACGCTCGGGGCCGTGCAGCGCATCATCGACACCCCCGCCGGGGACGCCAGGCTCCACTACCACCGCGCCGCCCGACCGCGCGCCGTGCTGCTGCTCGGCCACGGCGCGGGCGGCGGCGTCGAGGCCCCCGACCTGCGGGCCCTCGCGGCCGCGCTGCCGGCCGCCGGCGTCACCGTGGTGCTGGCCGAACAGCCCTGGCGGGTGGCCGGCCGCAAGCTCGCCCCCGCCCCGGCCGCGCTCGACGCGGGCTGGCCCGCGCAGTTCGCCGCCGCGGCCGAGGAGGGCCTGCCGGTGTACGCGGGCGGCCGCAGCGCCGGCGCCCGGGTCGCCTGCCGGACCTCCGCCGCGCTCGGCGCGGCGGGCGTCCTCGCGCTGGCCTTCCCGCTGCACCCGCCCGGCCGGCCGGAGCGGAGCCGGGCGGACGAACTGCTCACCACCGGCCTGCCCACCCTGGTCCTCCAGGGCGGCGCCGACACCTTCGGCACCCCGGACGAGTTCCCCGCCCTGCCCGCCACCCACCGCCTTACCGGGGTCCCGCACGCCTCACACGCCTTCAGGACCCCGAAGAAGGCCCCGCTGACCCAGGACGAGGCCCTGGAACTGATCACCCGCACGGCCGCCGACTGGCTCCGGCAGCCCTGAACCCCGCCGCCCGCCGCCTCCGGACCCCCGGCGGGCGGAGCGGGCGGTGTGACCGCTCTCATACCGCGCCCCGCCGGAGGGAGGAGCGCGGCGCGGGGCGGCCGGAGCGGGTCGGCAAGGCCACGGCTCCGGCAGCGAGTTGTGCCGTCCGGGAATGCCCGGGTGGCGGACGGGGTTGCACGAGGCGTCAGAACATGCCCCCGGTGGAAAGGCAGCGTCCATGGGTTCGATCGCGTGCCGCGAGCGGCCGGAAGAGCGGGCTGCGCAGTCTGCGCTCCTGCCGGACTGGTCGGAGTGGGTTGTCGCGGGCGAGAAGCCGGTCAGCCCGATATCCTCGCTTGCGGGTCGGCCCGAGGTGGGCCGTGTGCGGGTTTCCGAGGAGGTGGGTCCAGTCGTCGGGACCGATGACGCGGCCGTGTCGGGCGCTGCCGGCGCCGACCAGGGCCGTCCGGAGGGCGAACAGCTCACCGGCGACGAACTGGCCGAGGCGATCGGCGAGGACACCTTCCGGGTGTCCGAGAACGAGAGCGAGGAGGCCAGGCGCGAGCGCTTCGAGCGCGACGCGCTCGGCTACCTGGACCCGATGTACTCGGCGGCGCTGCGGATGACCCGCAACCCCGCCGACGCGGAGGACCTGCTCCAGGAGGCGTTCGCCAAGGCGTACGCGTCGTTCCACCAGTTCCGCGAGGGCACCAACCTCAAGGCCTGGCTGTACCGCATCCTCACCAACACGTTCATCAACTCGTACCGCAAGAAGCAGCGCGAACCCCAGCGCACCGCGGCCGAGGAGATCGAGGACTGGCAGCTGGCGCGCGCCGAGTCGCACATGTCGACCGGCCTGCGGTCGGCCGAGGCGCAGGCGCTCGACCACCTGCCGGACAGCGACGTGAAGGACGCGCTCCAGGCCATCCCGGAGGAATTCCGGATCGCGGTGTACCTCGCGGACGTCGAGGGCTTTGCGTACAAGGAGATCGCGGACATCATGGGTACACCCATCGGTACGGTGATGTCCCGACTGCACCGTGGCCGCCGCCAGTTGCGCGGCATGCTGGAGGACTACGCCCGCGAGCGGGGGCTGGTCCCGGCCGGTACCGGTGCAGGGCAGGAAGCGAAGGGCGCGGGCTCATGAGCTGCGGAGATCCGCACGAGACCGAGTGCGGTGAGGTGCTCGACCACCTCTACGAGTTCCTCGACAACGAGATGGCCGAGGGCGACTGCGCCAAGCTGCGGGTGCACTTCGACGAGTGCTCGCCGTGCTTGGAGAAGTACGGCCTGGAGCAGGCGATCAAGGCGCTGATCAAGCGCTCCTGCGGGTGCGACGACACCCCGACCGACCTGCGGGCCAAGGTGCTGGCCCGGATCGACTCGATCCGCACCCAGCGCTCGGGAGAGGTGGACACCTCGGTGATCGAGGTGTCCTCGGTGAGCGTCGAGGTGACGGTCGACGGGACGGCCGGGCACGGCTCGGCGGTGGCGACCGCCGAGTAGCGCTCACTCGATCGGGTGAGCCGACGCTGCTCCGGCTGCGGCGATGCGCGATCGTGCGCCACGTCCGCGCGGGCGGGCCCTATTCTCTGACGAGTCCTCACGTCGGAGGGCCCGGTACGGGCGGGGGAGGCCGAGATCGCCAGCGGAAGCGAACGCCAGCGGAGCGCCGCCGCCCTGCCGGGGCCGGCCGCGGGCTACCTGGCCGCCGTCCTGGTGGCCGCGTCCGCGGTGCTGCTGCCGCTGGCCACCGTCGGCCCCGGGCTGGACTGGCCCCGGATCGGCCTGCTCGCCCTGCTGCACATGTGCCTGGAGTCGCTGGCGCAGGGCGCCCGCACCCCGTGCGCCCGGCTCTGGCGCCGACTGCGCGGCCGCCCCGCCGACGAGGCCCCGGCCGACCCGCGGGGCAGCGGCTTCTTCCCGGTGCTGTTCGCGGGCGTGCTGATGCTGCCGCCCGCTGCCGCCGCCCTGGTCGCCCTGCCCGGGGCGCTGCTCGGGCCCGCCGTCCCGCCGCGCGCCCTGCGCCGGGTGTGGAACGCCGCCCAGCTGGCCCTGGCCGCCGCTGCCGCCGCCGAGGTGTTCCGGCTGCTCGGCGGGGCCCGGCTGCTGCTCGGCACCCGCTTCCCCGGGGCCGCGCTCGGCGCGCTGGCCGCAATCCTGACGTTCTGCCTGGTCAACGGCGTGCTGGTGACCGGCATGGTCCGGCTGACCTGCGGCTCGGCCAGCCCCGGCGCGGCCCGCGCGCTGCGCCGGGCCGCCCCCGCCGCGCTGCTGCACGGCGCGGGCGGGCTGATGATCGCGGTGCTCTGGCAGGGCCCGTACGGGGCGTTCGCCGCGGTGCTCGGGCTGCTGCCGCTGACCATCACCGCCTGGCTGTCCGCGCAGGGCCACCGCGAGCGGGCCGCGCACCGGGCCACCGTGCAGGCCCTGGTGCAGGCCGTGGAGATCAAGGACTCCTACACCCGCGGCCACAGCGAACGGGTCGGCCGGGCCTCGGTGCTGATCGCCCGCCAGCTCGGCCTGGCCGAGGACCGGGTGCGCACCCTGCACTTCGCCGGGACGCTGCACGACGTCGGCAAGCTCGCCGTCGCCACCGAGCTGCTGCGCCGCAACGGGCCGCTGACCGACGCCGAGCGGCGCGCCGTCGAGGTGCACCCGGTGTTCGGGCACGAGCTGGTGCGGCAGCTGGACTTCCTCGGCGAGGGCCGCGACGGCATCCTGCACCACCACGAGCGGATGGACGGCCGCGGCTACCCGCACGGGCTGACCGGGGACCGGATTCCCGAGTTCGCCCGGATCATCTCGGTCGCCGACGCCTTCGACTCGATGACCTCCACCCGCTCCTACCGGCGCGGCCGTCCCGTCCCGGAGGCGGTCGCCGAACTGGAGCGGTGCGCCGGCAGCCAGTTCGACCCGATGATGGTCTCGGCGCTGGTCGAGGCCGTCGCCGAGCACGGCTGGCAGCCCGAACCGCCACCGCCCGGCGGCTGGGACGGCGAGGTGCCGGACATCCCGCTCGGCGTGCCCGAGCCGGCCCGGCTGCCGCAGCAGTCCGGCACCGGCCTGCCGACCGGGGGAGCGGCGTGACCACCCGCCGCCCGGCCCCGGCCGACCTGCTGCTCGCCGCCTCCGCCGCGCTCGCCGCCGCCGCCGTGCTGCACGCGCTGGCCGACGGCGTCGCCCAGGGCCGGGTCGCGCTGGCCTTCGCGGTGCTGATCGGCCTCGGCCAGTGCGCCGGGCCCGCCCTGCCCGGCGACCGCGAACCCGCGCCCGTCGCCACCGCCGTCGCCCTGGCGTACGCGCTGCTCGGGCCGCTGCACGGGCTGCCCACCACGCACGGGGTGCTCCAGGTCGCGGGCGTCACCGCGGCCGGCACCCTGCTTGGGCTTGGCGCCCAGCTCGGCGGGCAGGCCGTGCTGGCCGCCGCCCGGCACCGGCCGCGCACCCCGCCCGCCGGGCTGGACGCCGCCGCCCGCCGGCTGGTCACCGTCGCGTTCGCCGCGCTGCTGTTCCAGCCGCTGTACAACACCGGCCTCACCGACCGGCTGCCCGGCCCCGCGTACGGGGCGCTGCTGGCGGGCGTGGCCGCGCTGGCCGCGCTCGGCGACGCGGTGCTGGCCGCCGCCCAGCAGGCCGCCCGCACCGGGCTGCGGTACGCCGCCGCGCTGGAGGACCAGCTGCACGCGCTGCTCGGCATCGGCTCCGCGCAGGTCGCCACCGGGCTGCTGCTGAGCCTGCTCGCCGGGGAGGCCGGGCTGTGGGCGCTGCCGGTGTTCTGCCTGCCGCTGATCCTCGCCCAGACCTCGTTCCGGCGGGCCGTCGCGGTGCGGGCCACCACCGGGCAGACCATCGAGACGCTGGCCCGGGCCACCGAGATCGCCGGGTACACCACCCCGGGGCACGCCCGCCGGGTCGCCGACACGGCGTGCGCGCTGGGGCGCGAACTCGGGCTCGGCAGCCGGGAGCTGACGCTGCTGGAGTACGCCGCGCTGATGCACGACATCGGGCAGCTGTCGCTGGTCGAACCCGTCCCGGGCGGGGCCACCGCGCTGCTGCCCGACGGCGAGCAGCAGCGCATCGCCCGGCTCGGCAGCGAGGTGATCCAGCGCACCGGAGTGCCCCGGCAGGTGTGGCAGCAGGTCGCCCGGCTGGCCGACCCGTGCCGCCTGGCCGACGGCCGGCACGACCCCACCCTGCCGCTGGCCTCCCGGATCATCCGGGTCGCCAACGCCCACGACGACCTGCGCACCGCCGCCGCCGACCGCCCCCGCGGCGGCCTGCTCGACCCGCTGGAGCACCTGCGGCTGGAAGCCGGGCCCGGCTACGACCCGGTGGTGCTGGACGCGCTGGCCCGGCTCGGCCGCCGCGGCCACCGCGCCGCCCGCGGTCCGGACCGCCGCTGCCGCCCGGCGGCCTGAATGGCCGCGCGGGGCGCGCGGCCGGGTGCGGGCGTGGTTGGATGCGGTCGTGGCGGGAAGACCCGGAGGCGGGGCGACCCGGTGACGACCGACGGCAAGGGACCAACGTGAGGATCTTCCACCGCGCACGGCACCGTCCGTCGGCGACCTGGCGGCAGACCACCGACCGTGCGTTCACCCTGATCGGCGACGGCCGCTACGAGGACGCCGGGGCGCTGCTGGTGATGGCGGCGGACCTGGAGCCGTGGCTGTCGGACTCCTGGTTCAACCTGGCCCTGCTGCACAAGTTCCGCCGGGACTGGGAGCAGGCCCGCTCGGCCGGCCTGCGCGCCGTCGCCCTGCTCGACCGCCAGCACGGCGCCCCGGACTGGTGGAACCTCGGCATCACCGCCACCGCCCTGCAGGACTGGCCGCTGGCCCGCCGGGCCTGGCAGGCGTACGGGCTGCGGCTGCCCGGCGGGCCCGCCCTGGACGGGCCGATCGAGCTGGACCTGGGCACCACCCCGGTGCGGCTGTCCCCGGACGGCGAGTCCGAGGTGGTGTGGGGCCGGCGGCTGGACCCGGCCCGGATCGAGGTGCTGTCCATCCCGCTGCCGTCCTCCGGCCGCCGCTGGGGCGAGGTGGTGCTGCACGACGGCGCCCCGCACGGCGAGCGGGTCGCCGACGGCGTCGCCTACCCGGTCTTCGACGAGATCGAGCTGTGGGCGCCGTCCCCGGTGCCGACCTGGGTGGTGCTGCTCCAGGCCGCCACCGCCGCCGACCGGGACGCGCTGGAGAAGACGGTGGCCGACGCCGGGTACGCCGCCGAGGACTGGACCTCCTCGGTGCGGCTGCTGTGCCGCACCTGCTCGGAGTCCCGGATGGCCATCGACGACGGCCACACCGCCCACCACGACCCGCACGACGACGGCGACCCGCTGCACCCCGGCCACCTCAGCCACCTCAGCCAGGGCGCGGCCGGCGGCCCCTGGCAGGTCGAGCGCGAGTGCGGGATCGCCGCGCCCGCCGGCCTGGTCCGCTCCCTGCTGGAGCGCTGGGCCGCCGCCTCCCCCGTCACCCGCGCCTACCGGGACCTCGAAGAGGTCTGCTGACCCCGCCGCGTCCCGAGGGGCCGGGAGGTGACCCCGCCCCGGACCGCGCCCCGTACCCTGGACCGGTACACCAGGCGGATGCGGACGAAAGCGGAACCGAGCGATGGCCGAGCACCACGACCACGAGCACGAGCACGGACACGACCACGCGCACGAGGACACCGAGCCCCAGCGGGTGGTGGGCGAGGAGCCCGACCTGACGAAGGGCACCGCCCGTCCGATCACCGTGGTCGGCAACCCGGTGCTGCACCGCGAGGTCAGGACCGTCACCGCCTTCGACGGCGAACTCTCCGCGCTGATCGACGACATGTTCCAGTCCATGTACGCGGCGGAGGGCGTCGGCCTGGCCGCCAACCAGATCGGCGTCGACCTGAAGGTCTTCGTCTACGACTGCCCCGACGACGAGGGCGTCCGGCACGTCGGCCACGTGGTCAACCCGGTCCTGGAGGAGCTGCCGGCCGGCCGCCGGGTGCTGGACGACGGCCAGGAGGGCTGCCTGTCCGTCCCCACCGCCTACCAGGAGCTGGCCCGCCCCGACCACGCGGCCGTCACCGGCCAGGACAAGGACGGCAACCCGGTCCGGGTCGAGGGCACCGGCTTCTTCGCCCGCTGCCTCCAGCACGAGACCGACCACCTGTACGGCTACCTGTACATCGACCGCCTCTCCAAGCGCGACCGCAAGGACGCGCTGCGGCAGATGGCCGAGGGCACCCCCAAGTACGCCACCGTCCCGAACGACTGACGCCGCGGCGGGCACGCGCGGAGGGCCGCACCCCGCCGGGGTGCGGCCCTCGTCGTCGGTGGCGGGGCGGCCTAGAAGTCGTCGTCGAAGGAGACCGAGCCCTCGACGGCCACCTGGTAGGCGGAGACCCGGCGTTCGAAGAAGTTGGTGAGCTCCTGGACGTTCTGGAGCTCCATGAAGCCGAACGGGTTGGTGGAGCCGTAGCGGATCGGCAGGCCGAGGCGGGCCAGGCGCTGGTCGGCGACGGCCTGGAGGTACTCGCGCATCGACTCGGTGTTCATGCCGGGCAGGCCCTCGCCGCACAGGTCGCGGGCGAACTGGAGCTCGGCCTCGACGGCCTCCTCCAGCATCTCGGTGACCTGCTGCGCCATCTTGTCGTCGAAGAGGTCGGGCTCCTCCTCGCGCACGGTGTCGACCACCGAGAACGCGAAGTCCATGTGCATCGACTCGTCGCGGAAGACCCAGTTGGTGCCGGTGGCCAGGCCGTGCAGCAGGCCGCGGCTGCGGAACCAGTACACGTAGGCGAACGCGCCGTAGAAGAACAGGCCCTCGACGCAGGCCGCGAAGCAGATCAGGTTGAGCAGGAAGGCCCGGCGGTCCTCCTTGCTCTGCAGCGAGTCGAGGTGGTCGACCGCGTTCATGTACGTGAAGCAGAACTGGGCCTTCTGCGCGATGGAGGGGATGTTCTCCACCGCGGCGAAGGCGGCGTTGCGGTCCTCCGGGTCGGGCAGGTAGGTGTCGAGCAGCGTCAGGTAGAACTGGACGTGCACGGCCTCCTCGAACAGCTGCCGCGACAGGTAGAGCCGGGCCTCGGGGGAGTTGATGTGCTTGTAGAGGCTCAGCACCACGTTGTTGGCGACGATCGAGTCGCCGGTGGCGAAGAACGCGACCAGCCGGCCGATCATGTGCCGCTCGCCCTCGGAGAGCTTGGCGAGGTCGGCGACGTCGGAGTGCAGGTCCACCTCCTCCACGGTCCAGGTGTTCTTGATCGCGTCCCGGTACCGGTCGTAGAACGACGGGTAGCGCATCGGACGCAGCGTCAGCTCGAAGCCCGGGTCGAGCAGCATCTTCTTCTGGTCTTCGGTGCTCACTGGCAGGCCTCGCAGGACTCGGGGTTCTCCAGCGAGCAGGCGATGGCGTCCTGCTCGGCCTGGGAGAGGGTGGGGGTCTGCACCGGCACGGGGGCGGCGGTGCGGGTGGCGCCGGACGCGGCCTGGGCGATCCGGGTCGCCGGGCGCGAGCGCAGGTAGTAGGTGGTCTTCAGACCGACCTTCCAGGCGTAGGAGTACATCGAGGAGAGCTTGCCGATGGTCGGCGCGGCCATGAACAGGTTCAGCGACTGGCTCTGGTCGATGTACGGCTGGCGGGCGGCGGCCAGGTCGATCAGCGCGCGCTGCGGCAGCTCCCACGCCGTGCGGTACAGCGAACGGACCTCCTGCGGCAGCCAGTTGAACTCCTGGATGGAGCCGTTGGCGTCGCGCAGCGCGTCCCGGGTCTGCTGGTCCCAGACGCCCAGCTCCTTGAGCTCGCGCACCAGGTACGGGTTGACCTGGAGGAACTCGCCGGACAGCGTCTCGCGCTTGAACAGGTTGGAGACCTGCGGCTCGATGCACTCGTACACGCCGGCGATGGACGCGATGGTCGCGGTCGGGGCGATCGCCAGCAGCAGCGAGTTGCGCAGGCCGACCTCGGCGATCCGGGCGCGCAGCGCCTCCCAGCGCTCGGTCCACCGCGGGTTCGCCGAGCCGAAGTGGTCGACGTGCAGCTGGCCGCGGGCGGCCCGGGTCTCGCCGTACGCCTCGTGGCGGCCGAACTTCTCGGCCAGGTCGGCGGAGCGCTCGTACGCGGTGAGCATGATGCGCTCGGAGATCAGGGTGGAGAGGGTCTTCGCCTCGGCGGAGTCGAAGTCGATCCGCAGCTGGAAGAAGACGTCCTGCAGGCCCATCACGCCCAGGCCGACCGGCCGCCAGCGGGAGTTGGAGGTGCCGGCCTCGGTGGTCGGGTAGAAGTTGATGTCGATCACGCGGTCGAGGAAGGTCACCGCGGTGCGGACGGTGGCGTCCAGCCGGTCCCAGTCCATCGCGTTCAGCAGGTCGGCGGCGGTGGCGCCGGGGGCGACGTGCGCGCCCAGGTTGACCGAGCCGAGGTTGCAGACCGCGGTCTCGGAGTCGTCGGTGACCTCCAGGATCTCGGTGCACAGGTTCGAGGAGTGCACCGTGCGGCCGGGCAGCGCGGTCTGGTTGGCGGCCCGGTTGGAGGCGTCCTTGAAGGTCATCCAGCCGTTGCCGGTCTGCGCCAGGGTGCGCATCATCCGGGCGTACAGGGTCTGCGCGGGGATGGTGCGCACGGCCTTGCCGGCCAGCTCGGCCTTGACGTACGCCTCGTCGAACTCGGCGCCCCACAGGTCGACCAGCTCCGGTACGTCGGCCGGGGAGAACAGCGACCAGTGGGCGTTGGCGTTGACCCGGCGCATGAACTCGTCCGGAATCCAGTGCGCCAGGTTCAGGTTGTGGGTGCGCCGGGCCTCCTCGCCGGTGTTGTCGCGGAGTTCCAGGAACTCCTCGATGTCGGCGTGCCAGGTCTCCAGGTACACGCAGGCCGCGCCCTTGCGCCGGCCGCCCTGGTTGACCGCCGCCACGGAGGAGTCCAGGGTGCGCAGGAACGGCACGATGCCGTTCGACTGGCCGTTGGTGCCGCGGATCAGCGAGCCGCGGGAGCGGATGCGCGAGTAGGACAGGCCGATGCCGCCGGCGTGCTTGGAGAGCCGGGCGATCTGCGCGTACCGGTTGTAGATCGAGTCCAGGTTGTCCAGCGGCGAGTCCAGCAGGTAGCAGGAGGACATCTGCGGGTGCCGGGTGCCGGAGTTGAACAGCGTCGGCGAGCTGGTCAGGTACTCCAGCCGGCTCATCAGGGTGTACAGCTCGGCGACCTCGCGCACCGACTCCTCGGTGGTGCCGACCGCCAGGCCCGCCGCCACCCGCAGCAGGAAGTGCTGCGGGGTCTCGACCACCTTGCGGGTGATCGGGTGGCGCAGCAGGTAGCGGGACTGCACGGTGCGCAGGCCGAAGTACTCGAAGCGGTCGTCGCCCGCCTCGTCGATCAGCGAGTCGAACAGGCCGGCGTGCTCGGCCACGAACGCGGCGGTGGCATCGCCGATCAGGCCCTCGGCGTGGCCCGCGGCCACCGAGGAGGAGAACGAGGTGACGCCCTGGGTGGCGGCCTCGTCGCGGATCTCCAGCGCCAGCAGGCGGGCGGCCAGCTTCGAGTACTGCGGGTCCTCGGCGATCATCGACGCGGCGGCCTCCACGGCCAGCCCGCGCAGCTCGGCGAAGTCCGAGCCGGCGTGGCGGCCGCGCAGCGCGGCGGCGGCGACGTGGCCGGGGTCCACCTGGGGGAGGTCGGTGCTGCGGTCGGTGAGCAGCCGGAGCAGCGCCGCACCGGGATCGGTGAAGGCGTCGGCGGATACCTGGGACGGCAGGGTGACTGAGGCGGCGACGGTCAAGGCGCACTCTCTCCTGTGGCGGCGGACGTGGCTCGGGTCGTCCGGCACCGCACGCGGCCAGGGGAGGGCGGCACGAAGGAACGAGAACGCGTTCCGGCGCGCGAAGACCACCCCCGGTCCGCCCGCGAGACCGGACGGAAAAGCTGTGCTGCATGGCGTCTGCGGGGATGCCGTGTCGCACACCGTCGGCAGGTCCTCGGACTGCGCGGGCGTCGCAGCAACCCGCTCACCGTTGCGGGGCAGTCCCGGATTCGCACCGGATTCCCCTGCGTCGACAGCGAGAGTGAGCATACATGTTGTGGTGGCTGGAACTGGAAGCACCAGATGTAGTAGCGCGTGTCGCGTCGGCGGTGCCGCGCGTAGACAACGAAACCGTCCGCGAACCGTCCGCCGGCCGCCCACGAACCGTCCGCCGACCGCCCACGAACCGTCCGCGAACCGCCCACTGACTGCCCGTGGGCCCGCTCGTGAACCCGCCCGCGGACGGCCTGCGGACGGCTTCGGGGCCCGGCTCGGGGCCCGCCCTCAGAACCGCGTCGTGTAGACCCACAGGTCCGTGCCGGGCGCCGCCGACCAGTCCCGCGCGGGGCTGCGGACGAAGCCCAGGGCGTCGTAGATCCGGTGCGCGGCGGTCATCGTCGGCCGGGTGGAGAACGCCATCCCGGCCAGTCGCAGTTCCCGGCTGCGCGCGATCGAGGCCCGCACCAGGGCCCGGCCGACGCCGCGCCCGCGGGCCGCCGCGCCGACCGCGAGCATCCGGATCTCGCCCTCGTCGGGGTGCGCGACGTCCGCCCACGCGGTGCCGCCGGGCGCGAAGGTCACGCAGCCGAGCACCGCCCCGCCGTCGTCGACGGCGACCAGGAGCTCGGCCTCCCGGTTGCGGCGGGCGGCGTCGCGGAGGAGTTCGGCGTACGGGGAGTCGGGGCGGGTGTGGCCGTCGCCGACGAAGGCTTCGACGCTGACCTCCCCGGCTCCGGCGAGGTCGCGGTCGAGGGCGCGGCGGACGGTCGGGGAGCGCATCCGGACAGTGTGCCGGACGGCCGCCGGCGCGGGTCGGCCAGGTCCGGGTCGAACGGGTAGCCGCCCGGCCGGTGCACGTCGTCGCGGCCGTGCCGGCCGTTGCGGTCCAGGTCGCGGCCGACCAGGACGCCGAGGAGTCCGAAACTGCCGAGGAGGCCCAGCAGGGCGAGTGCGGTGGTCATGCCTCCACTGTCCGCGCCCGGCCGGGGCCGGACGAGTGGCAGGAACGCACCATTGCCACGAAATCCTGCCACTGCCATGCTGGCCGGATGCGGAAGCTGGAGAACGTCGCCGTCGTGGTGCTGGAGGAGGTCCACCCCTTCGAACTGGGGGTGGCCTGCGAGGTGTTCGGCCTGGACCGGAGCGAGAGCGGCCTGCCGGTCTACGACTTCGCCCTGGTCGGCGACCGCCCCGGCCCGATGCGCACCCACTCCGGCTTCACCGTCGACGTCCCGCACGGCCCCGAGCGGATCGCCGGGGCCGACCTGGTGATCGCCACCGCCACCGGCATCCGCGCGCACTACCCCGAGGAGGTCTGCGCGGCGCTGCGGGCCGCCCACGACCGCGGCGCCCACCTGCTGTCGATCTGCTCCGGCAGCTTCCTGCTCGGCGCGGCCGGCCTGCTCGACGGCCGCCGCTGCACCACCCACTGGCGCTACGCCGACCTGATGGCCGAGCGCTTCCCGCTGACCACCGTCGAACCCGGCGTGCTGTACGTGGACGACCACCCGGTGATCACCTCGGCCGGCACCGCCGCGGGCATCGACGCCTGCCTGCACCTGGTCCGCAAGGTGCAGGGCGCCGAGGTGGCCCGGGCGATCGCCCGCCGGATGGTGGTCGCCCCGCACCGGGACGGCGGCCAGGCCCAGTTCATCAACCGGCCGGTGCCCGAGGGCGGCGGCGAGTCGCTGGCCGGGGTGCTGGAGTGGATGCGCCGCCACCTCGACCGGGAGACCGGCGTCGACCAGCTCGCCCGGCTCGCCCACATGTCGCCGCGCACCTTCGCCCGCCGCTTCCGGGAGGAGACCGGCACCACCCCGCACCGCTGGCTGACCGGCCAGCGGGTGCTGCTCGCGCAGCACCTGCTGGAGTCCACCGGCGAGAGCGTGGACGCCATCGCCACCCGCTGCGGCTTCGGCAACGCCGCCACCCTGCGACACCACTTCGGCCGCCGCCTCGACACCACCCCGCAGGCCTACCGCCGAGCCTTCGGCGGCCCGCGCCGCGCCGCCGGGCCGCAGTACCAGGACGCCTGACCGGGGCACGGCGGGGGAGCGGGGACGAGGGCTGGAACCAAGGGCTGGAACCAAGGGCTGGAACGAGGGCCGGAACGAGGGCTGGAACGAGGGCTGGAACGAAGGGCTGGAACGAGGGCCGGAACGAGGGCTGGAACGAAGGGCTGGAACGAAGGGCTGGAACGAAGGGCTGGAACGAGGGACCGGGCCGCGGACGCCGGGCTGCGGCAGCAGGGCGTCCGGGCCCGGGGTGCCCCTGCCGGGAGTCGCCCGTCCGGGACGAGCCGCAGGCGCTCGCGGCCCCGTGGCGGGGGCCAGGTCGGGGGTCGGGTTTCCGTGCCGCCGGGCTGCGGCAGCAGGGCGTCCGGGCCCGGGGTGCCCCTGCCGGGAGTCGCCCGTCCGGGACGAGCCGCAGGCGCTCGCGGCCCCGTGGCGGGGGCCAGGTCGGGGGTCGGGTTTCCGTGCCGCCGGGCTGCGGCAGCAGGGCGTCCGGGCCCGGGGTGCCCCTGCCGGGAGTCGCCCGTCCGGGACGAGCCGCAGGCGCTCGCGGCCCCGTGGCGGGGGCCGGGCCGGGGGTCGGGTTTCCGTGCCGCCGGGCTGCGGCAGCAGGGCGTCCGGGCCCGGGGTGCCGGCGTGGGGCTGCGGTCAGGTCGAGAGGTGGTCGGTGCGGTTCCAGCCGGTCGGGCGCAGCCGTCCCTCGTGGGACCGCCACGTGCTGGTCGAGCAGTTCGCCACCGGGGGCAGGGCCAGCAGCTCCCGCTCGGTCGGCCGGTCCAGGACGTGGCGCAGCATCAGGACCGTGCAGTCGTGCGCCACCACCAGCACCGGCCGGCCGGCCTCCTCCGCGCACAGGTCGCGCAGCAGGTCGCGGACCCGCAGGGCCACGTCCAGCCAGGACTCGCCGCCCGGCGGGCGGTAGTACAGCTCGCCCATCCGCCGCCGCCGGGCCGCCTCCGCGGGGTGGTCGCGTTCGATCGCGGCCTTGGTGAGCATCTCCAGCACGCCAAGCTCGCGGTCCCGCAGCCGCTCGTCGTGGCGCACCGCCAGCCCCACCTGGACGGCTCCCAGCCCGGACGCCTGGGCCAGCGCGATCCGGGCGGTCTCGGCGGTGCGCACGTACGGGGAGCACCACACCGAGCGCGGCCGGTCGGCGGGCGGCAGTTCGGCCCACCAGCGGCCCAGGTCGCGGGCCTGGTCCTGGCCGTGCAGGGAGAGCGGGATGTCGGCGTCCCGGCAGGTGATCGGGACGGCGAGCGCGCCGCTGGCGTCCGCGTGCCGGAACTCCACGTTGGCGGTGGACTCGCCGTGCCGGGTGGCGATCAGGAGCGAGGGCAGTCTCGGTCCGGGGTCCGGCTGCTGCGCCTCCGGACGGTGCCCGTTGCGTACCGTGGTGAGGTCGGTCATGGCGGTGGCTCCCCGTGGTCGGTGGCGCGGGCGAGTGGACCCGTCTCC
Source organism: Kitasatospora fiedleri (assembly GCF_948472415.1). Classification (NCBI taxonomy): domain Bacteria; kingdom Bacillati; phylum Actinomycetota; class Actinomycetes; order Kitasatosporales; family Streptomycetaceae; genus Kitasatospora; species Kitasatospora fiedleri. Next base: position 4,899,379 of record NZ_OX419519.1, read on the forward strand.
CCCGGTCTCTCCAGGGAGCGGGCGGTCATAACAGATGGTCGCGCCGTCACCCCAGTGTCGATCGGGGCAACGGCGCGACCACAGGGCGCATGGCGCGGCTATGCGCGCCCCCGGTGCGTCAGTGCGCCACCGCGGGCTGTGGAGCACGCTCCACGGCCTCGTCGCCGGACTCCGCGGAATAGTCCGCCTTCGAGGTCTCGTCGGCCCCCTCCGGGGCCTTCAGGGCCCGCAGCACCAGCGTCAGGACCACGGCCACCGCCAGGTTCAGCACGAACGCGGTCAGACCGATGTAGCCGGTCTGCCCGATCCCCGGGATGTTCGAGCTGCTGCCGCCGAAGTGCTTGGTGGCCGGGGAGGAGATCCCCCAGGCCAGCCAGGTGCCGTACACCATGCCGACCGCCCAGCCCGCCAGCAGCGCCCAGCGGTGGAACCACCGGGTGAACAGGCCCGCCACCAGCGCCACCGCGGTCTGCAGGATCCACAGGCCGCCCAGCAGCTGGAAGTTGATCGCCACCTGCTTGTCCATCAGCAGCACGAACACCAGCGCGCCGACCTTCACCAGCAGCGAGGCGATCTTCGCCACCCGGGTCTCCTCGGCCGGCGTCGCGTCCGGCTTCAGGAACTCCTTGTAGACGTTCCGGGTGAACAGGTTCGCCGCCGCGATCGACATGATCGCCGCCGGCACCAGCGCGCCGATCCCGATCGCCGCGAACGCCACCCCGGTGAACCAGGACGGGAACATGTCCGCGAACAGCTGCGGCACCGCCAGCTGGCTGTTGTAGCCCTTCACACCCTTGCCCACCCCGGCCGCGATCGCCAGGAAGCCCAGCAGCGCCAGCAGGCCCAGCATCAGCGAGTACGCCGGCATGATCGCCATGTTCCGGCGCACCGTGTTGCGCGACTTCGAGGCCAGCACGCCGGTCACCGAGTGCGGGTACATGAACAGCGCCAGCGCCGAACCGAACGCCAGCGTCGCGTACGCCCACTGCCCCGACGGGCCGACCACCAGCGCCCCGCTCGGCTTCCCGTTCGCCCCGAGCGTGGCGAACTTGTGCTGCGCCGCGTCGAACACGTGCCCGTAGCCGCCCAGCCGCATCGGGATGTAGACCACCGCCACGATGATCACGATGTAGACCAGCGCGTCCTTGACGAACGCGATCAGCGCCGGCGCCCGCAGGCCCGAGGAGTACGTGTACGCGGCCAGCACGCCGAACGCGATGAACAGCGGCAGGTCCTTCAGGAACCAGTTGCCGCTGCCGCCCACGCCCAGCACGTCCAGTACCGCCTGGATGCCGACCAGCTGCAGCGCCACGTACGGCATGGTCGCCAGGATGCCGGTCAGCGCCACCGCCACCGACAGCCCGCGCGAGCCGTACCGGCCGCGCACGAAGTCCGCCGGCGTCACGTACCCGTGCACCCGCGACACCGACCACAGCCGGGGCAGGAACAGGAACACCAGAGGGTACGCGATGATCGTGTACGGCACCGCGAAGAAGCCCGCGGCGCCGGCCGCGTAGATCGCCGCCGGCACCGCGATGAACGTGTACGCGGTGTACAGGTCGCCGCCCAGCAGGAACCAGGTGATCCAGGTGCCGAAGCTCCGGCCGCCCAGCCCCCACTCGTGCAGGTGCGCGGCGTCCGCGGCGCGCCGCCAGCGGGAGGCCAGGAAGCCCATCACCGTCACCGCGGCGAAGAACAGCAGGAAGACCGTCATCGCGGTCCAGTCGACGTGCTTCACGACCGGCCCCCGTCCGACGGCTGGGCGGGCAGGACCGGGACGGCGGCGGGGACGGCCTTGCGGGCCGCCTCGTCCCGCCGGATCAGCAGGTACGCGGCGCCGGTGAACAGCGCCGACACCGGCACCCACAGCAGCTGGTACCAGTAGAAGAACGGCATTCCGCCGAGTTCGGGAGAGGTCTTGCTGTAGGACGGCACCCACAGCACCACCACGATCGGCACCAGCAGGCACAGGCCGGCCAGCACCCGGGCGGGGGAGACCACGGGCGGTGCGCCCGCGGCAGGGACTTGGGACGACGACACGAGCGGCTCCTGGCTGACGAGGAGTCACCTCAGTGGCACCGCAACGCACATGGCTGTGCGCCCGCCGAGCAGCACCCTCGGTGATCGAAAGGTCCCCGAGAGGCTAGGGCAGCGGAGCGACCCGTGTCACTACCCGGTCAACCCGGATCGCCCGTTCACACGCCCGTTCACACGGACTCACACCGGCCGGTTCAACCGCGTGATGAACTTGTACCGGTCGCCGCGGTAGATCGAGCGCACCCACTCGACCGGCGCGCCGTCCGCGTCGAAGGAGTGCCGGGACAGCTGCAGCATCGGCAGGCCCAGGTCGGAGCCGAGCAGGCCGGCCTCGCGCGGGTTGGCCAGGGTGGTCTCGATGGTCTCCTCGGCCTCCGCGACCGTCACCCCGTAGACCTCGCGCAGCGCGGTGTACAGCGAGTTGTGCTTGGCCAGGTTGCGCCGGAGCGCGGGGAAGCGCTTGGCGGACAGGTGCGCCACCTCGATGGCCATCGGGTCGCCGTTGGCCAGCCGCAGGCGCTCGATCCGCAGCACCCGGCCGCCGGGCTTGATGTCCAGCAGCGGGGCGAGCCGCTCGTCGGCGGAGATGTAGGCGACCTCGACCAGCCGGGAGGTCGGCTCCAGGCCCTGGGCGCGCATGTCCTCGGTGTACGAGGTGAGCTGGAGGGCCTGGGCGACCTTCGGCTTGGCGACGAAGGTGCCCTTGCCCTGGATGCGCTCCAGCCGGCCCTCGACGACCAGCTCCTGCAGGGCCTGCCGGACGGTGGTGCGCGAGGTGTCGAACTGGGCGGCCAGCGCGCGCTCCGGCGGGACCGGCGTCCCGGCCGGCTGGGTCTCGGTCAGCTGCAGCAGGTGCCGCTTGAGGCCGTAGTACTTGGGGACCCGGGCCGTGGCGGTGGCAGGGCCGGTCTGGGTCGGCACGGTGGAGCCCTCGGCGAGCGCCGCCGTGTCCCTGTCGCCACTCATGGCAGCTCTCACTCCTCGTTGGAGGCGGTCCCTTAACGGACCCCTAAGTCCTATGTAACAGCACATGTTTGCACGCACGGGAGAGCAAACGTGAGCCCTCGGCCGCATTCGCGGCCGGTGGCGGGCCCGTGGCGGCCCGGTGGCGGCCCCGCGGGCCTTCCGGGGGCTCCGGACGGCCCCGGTCAACGCGACGGGCCCGGAACGGGCGCCAGGCGCCCGCCCCGGGCCCGTCCCGAGTGTCTCAGCCGGCCTGGACGGCCGTCACCGCGAGCCCCGCCAGCGCCTCCGCCGCGGCGATCGCGCAGACCCGCGAGCCGCCGTAGGTGGCCAGCGTGGTCACCCCGCGCGGGGCGAACAGCTCGGCCACGCCGTGGGCGGTGCCGATCTCCACCACCACCGCGTCCGGCCGGTGCTCGACCAGGGCCAGCGCGGCCCGGCGCATCCAGCCGTGCCGGTGCACGTCGCGCACCACCAGCACCAGCGGGCGGCCGACCGCGGCGCCCAGCAGCGGGGCGGTGTCGATCTCGGCGTCGTCGGCGGCCACCGCGACGTGCAGCAGGCCGGAGCCCTCGGTCACCGTCGCGGGCGGGGAGACCCGGCTGGAGGTGGTGCCGGGCACCAGCTCGGCCAGCGGCCCGGCCACGCCCCACGGGGTCTCGTCGCCGGCCGCGATGTTCGCGCCGGGGGAGAACTCCACCACGTGCGGGACGCCGCCCAGCGGGCGCAGCCCGCCGGTGATCCGCAGCGCCCGGCGGGCGGCGGTCAGACCGACGCCGACCTCGGCCTGCTGGCCGACCAGCGAGGCCCGCAGCTCGGCCGACCAGCGGGCGACGGCCCGGTTGCGCTCGGCGGCCTCGTGCAGCCGTTCGGCGGACAGCCGGCCCTCGCGGACCGCCCAGACCAGGGCGTCGCGCAGGTAGACGAAGGCGTCCTCGTCCTGGAGGCCGCCGCCGACGCAGATGGTGTCGGCACCGGCCGCGACGGCCCGCACCGAGCCGGCCGCGACGCCGTGGGTGCCGGAGATGGCGCCCATCTCGATGCCGTCGGTGACGATCAGCCCGTCGAAGCCGAGCTCCTCGCGGAGCAGGCCGGTCAGGATGCGCTGCGACATGGTCGCGGGCAGCTGGGCGTCGTAGGCGTCGAACAGGATGTGCGCGGTCATGATGCTCTTCGCGCCGGCCGCGATGGCGGCGCGGAAGGGCAGCAGGTGCGCGGCGAACTGGTCGGCGGCCAGGTCGATCCGGGGCAGCCCGAGGTGCGAGTCGCCGGCGGTGTCGCCGTGGCCCGGGAAGTGCTTGGCGCAGGCCGCGACGCCGGCCGACTGCAGGCCGCGGACGTAGGCGGCGGTGTGCCGGGCGGCCAGCTCGCCGTCGCCGCCGAAGGACCGGACGCCGATCACCGGGTTGTCCGGGTTGGAGTTGACGTCCGCGTCGGGCGCGTAGTTGAGGTTCACGCCGACGCCGGCCAGGTCGAACCCGATGGAGCGGGCGACCCGCTCGGTGAGGTCGGTGTCGTCGACCTCACCGAGCGCCAGGTTGCCGGGGTAGGAGGAACCGCTGACCACTTCGAGGCGGGTGACGTCGCCGCCCTCCTCGTCGGTGGCGACCAGCAGCTCGCCGTTGAGGGCGTACAGCTCCGAGGTGAGCGCGGCGACCTGCTGCGGGGTGCGGATGTTGCGGCCGAACAGGGCGACGCCGCCGAGTTCGCCGTCGCCCAGTCTGCGGCGCAGCCACTCGGGCGCGGTCAGACCGGCGAAGCCGGGCTGCAGGACCGCTCCGGCGTCGCGGAGGAGATCGGCGCTTTCCGTACCGGGCATCGCCTTGGTTCCTTCCCTGGAGGTGGAGGTGTGACAGGTGCAGTGGGGTGGGGAAAGGGGGCTCAGCCCTTGACCGCACCGGCGGTGAGACCCGCCGACACCTTCTTCTGGAAGAACACGAACAGGATGATCACGGGCAGCGAGACCAGCAGACCGCCGGCCATCTGCGCGCCGTAGTCCGCGCCGCGGGTGGGAGTGGTCGAGTAGAACGTCAGCCAGGTCATCGAGGTGTTCATGCCGCTGGTGCCCAGCAGGGTCTTGGCGACGATGAACTCGTTCCAGGCCTGGATCCAGCTGTACACCGAGGTGGTGATCAGACCGGGCAGGGTGAGCGGCAGGATGACGCGGAAGAACGCGCCCCACTGGGTGCAGCCGTCGACCATCGCGGCCTCGTCCAGCTCCGCCGGGATGTTCACGATGAACGAGCGCAGCGTCCAGATCACGTACGGGACGGTGAAGACCAGGTAGGCGAGGATGACGCCGAACAGGCCGCCGGTCATGTTGAGGCTGTTCATCACCACGAACAGCGGGATGATGATCGCCAGCAGCGGCACCATCTGGACCACCAGCATGGTGACGATGAAGAAGTTGCGGCCGCGGAAGTTGAACCGGGCCACGCCGACCGCGGCCAGGAAGCCGACCGCGACGCCCAGCACGACCGCGCCCAGGGTCAGCACCAGGGTGTGCCCGAGGCTGGGCAGGAACTGGTCGTCGTCGAAGATCGTCCGGTAGCTGTCGAGCGAGAACGAGGAGGGCCAGAAGGTCGGGTCCTTGGAGATCAGGTCCTTGTTCGTCTTGAACGTGGTGATGATCATCCAGTAGATCGGGAAGGCCATCACGACCGCCACGAGCAGGGCGAGGGTGTTCCAGACCCAGGTCATGGCGCCGCTGCGGCCGACCTCGGTCTCCTTGACCTTCTTCCGCTTGACCGGCGGGAGCGGCTGCTGGGTCTTCGGAGCGGTGGTGGAGACGTCCGTGGTCATCGCTCGTTGGCTCCGATCTTGAGCATCTGGCGGATGTAGTACACGAGAACCGCCAGCATCATGACGATCATGGCGATCGAGATCACCGAGGCTTCGCTGTACCGGGAGGCGACGATGCCCTGCATGTACAGGTAGGTGCCGATGGTCCGGTAGCCGGGTTCGGGCGAGGTGTTGCGCAGCGCGAAGATCTGCGCGAAGACCTGGAAGTCCCAGATGAAGCTCAGCGCGGTGGAGATCATCAGGAACGGCCGGATGACCGGCAGGGTGACGTTGCGGAACGCCTGGAACGCGTTGGCGCCGTCCAGCTTGGCGGCCTCCATCAGCTCCTTGGGCACCTGGGTCAGCGCGGCGTACAGGCCCAGCACCAGGAAGGGCAGCGCGCCCCAGATGACCACCGCGGCGCCGACCACGTAGAGGCCGACGTGCGCGTCGGCGAACCAGTCGTAGTTCTTCCAGGTCTCGTCGCCGGTGACCAGGTAGGCGATGTAGTCGACGACGCCGCCCTGCGGGGAGAACAGCCAGCGGAACACCTGGCCGTTGACCAGCGCCGGGATCGACCAGACGAACATCATCACGGTGATGACGGTGACCCGGACCCAGTTGGAGACCCGGTTGAGCAGCAGCGCCAGTGCCATCGACAGCACCATGGAGAGGATGACCAGCTCCGCGGTGAAGTAGACCGAGCGGAGCACGACCTCCCAGAACTCGCTGTCGCCGAAGACCCGCGAGAAGCCGTCGAAGCCGATGTACTTCGCCCGCTCCGGGTGGACCAGCAGCGCGTACTTGTTGACGTTCTGGAAGGCCAGGTCGATCAGCCGGTACAGCGGGTACGCCAGAACGCCCGCCAGTACGACGACCGCGGGCAGCAGCAGGGTGTAGGGGATGTAATGGCCGGCCGCGAAGAACCCGCGCCGCTGCGGCTTCCCCGTCGGGGCAGGCCCCTGGTTCTCGGACCGGGTCACGGTCTCGTTGGTGGTCACACTCATCAGGGTCCTTCCCGGGCCCGCGGATCTGGTCGGTCCTGGCGCACGGGTGGGCAGCCCGCGGTATCGCGGACTGCCCACCCCCTATCCGGCGCTCAGTGCGGTGGTCCGTCCGGGGAGCACCGTTGGAACTCCCCGGGCCGACCTGCGGTTCAGCTGGAGCTGGATCAGCCGTTCAGGGTCTTCAGAAGGTCGTCGTTCGCCTTCTTCAGCTCGGTGGCCGGGTCGCCACCGGCGGCGATCGCACCGAAGGCGGTCTTCAGCGCGGTCTCGTTGGTGCCGGACCACAGCGGGGTGTTCGGGATGAACCAGGTCTCGCCCTGGGCCGCGTCACCGGTGGCCTTGTTCGCCGGGTCGGCCGCCTTGTAGGCGTCCACCAGGTTCTTGGCGTTCGGGATGGCGTGCTTGGCGAGCAGGGTCTGCTGCGCGGTGTTGGTGTAGATCTGCAGGAAGGTCGCGCCCAGGCCGGCGTTCTTGGCGTTGGTCGGGACGGCCAGGTCGGAGCCGCCCAGGAAGGCCGGGGTGGTGCTGCCGGCCGCGGCGCCCGGGAGGGCGAAGGTGCCGAGCTTGTCCTTCAGGGACGGGTCGCCGGTCTTCGGGTCGGCCACGGAGGAGACCTCCCAGCCGTTGCCGATGATGGCGGCGATGTTGCCCTTGGCCATCAGGGCGTCCTGGGTGGCCTCGTCGGAGGTGGTGCCACCGGTGGAGAAGTTCTTCTGCAGGTCGTTCCAGGTGGAGACGCCCTCAACGAACTTCGGGTCGGCCAGGGTGCTGGTCCACTTGTCGCCGTCCTTCTTGGCGATGACGTTCTTCACGCCGTAGGTGCCGGCGCCGAAGGAGACGGCGGTGTACCAGTTCTGACCCGGCAGGTACATCGCGGAGAAGCCCGGGGTGCTGGCGTTGGCGGCCTTGACCTTGGTCAGGGCGTCCTTCAGCTCGGCCAGGGTGGTCGGGGCCTGGGTGACACCGGCGGCCTCGAAGAGGTCCTTGCGGTAGATCACGACGCGGGCACCGGCGTAGTACGGGACGGCGTAGGTCTTGGAGCCGTCGGGCGACTGGCCGGAGGCGGCCAGCGAGTCCAGCCACTTGTCCGAGTTGTCGAACTTGCTCTTCACCGAGGTGAGGTCGACGAAGGACTCGGCGTCGATGTACTTGGCGGCCTGGGTGTTGCCGACCTCGATCGCGTCGGGGGCGTTGCCCGAGAGCAGGGCGGTGTCGAGCTTGGTGGTGTAGTTGGTCCAGGTCTGCCACTGGATGTCGACGTCGGCGCCGGTCTTCTGCTTGAACTCGGCCTTCGCCGCCTCGACGACCTCGTTCCAGCCCTTCTGGGCGTCGTCCATCAGCCAGACGGTGATCTTCTTGCCCTTGCCGTCCGTGCTCAGGACGTCACCGCTCGACTTGCTGTCGGACGAAGAAGACGACGAGCAGGCCGAGGCGACGAGCACGGTGGCGATAGCGGCCACGGCTGCGATCTTGCGGTTCAAACCATCCTCCAGAGGGATGAGCAAGGTAGGGCACCGGGCTGCTGGGCCGACTGGCCTGGAGCTGCGTTGTGCCGTATGGGGGAACGTCACCGGGTGACACGGATACGAACTGCCGGGGCCGGCGGGCCGATCCGTGAGGTGGAGTAGACCATTGGTTTAGACCAACGCCTGGAGGTTGGCATGGACCAATGGCGAGCGTCAAGGGCTCGAAGAGCCGCTGCACAAGCCGTTATCAACGCTTGACTCGCCTGTGTTGGACTGGACCAAGTCGGGGAGGAAACGGGACCTATCGGGACACCTCGACGGCCCGACCGGCGGGCGGGTGGTACGGGTGGCGCATATCTGTGAGGTCATGTCAAGACCGCCCCCGGGTACGGGCATCGGCGCGGCGCCCATGCGGCACCCGCGTGCCCCGCGGACCGTTCCCGCCCGTCCCGCCGTGCGTGCCGTCCGCGCGGCGCGCCCGCGCGCCCGTCCCCGCGCGGGCCCGGGCCCGCGCCCGCGAGGGGCGGTCCCGAAAGCGCCGGAGTTTCCCGGCCGAATGGCGCGGGGCGAATAGCGGAGCCGGTCGTCCCCGTTCTTTCCCGCCGCCGCGGCCGATAACGGGCCGGGAATCACCGCCGGGAGTTCCGTGGATTTCCCCGGGAAGCCGGCCCGCCCGCCACCGCGCCGACCCTCCGGGCGGCGGGTCCCCGGTGTTTTCGCCGGGCCGCCCGCGCCCCGCCCCGGCCGCGGGGGCCCGCCGCCGCGCCGCCCACCGCCGCGCCCGCGGGCGGACGCCGGGCCGCCGGGGTCGCGCCGCCGCAGGTCCGGCCTCCGGCGGCGGGCCGCCGGACGGCGCCGAGCCCGCGCCCCGGTGAAGTCGTGCGTATTCGACGGACGGTCCGCCGCCTCCCGCCGTCCCCCGCCGCCCCGCCTCCCGCCCGGAGGCCGCGCCACCTCCGTCCGCCCGTCGGCCGGACCGGGGCCCCGCCCGCGCGGCGGCCGGCGGGGCGGGGCCGGGGCGCCGGGCCGGATAAACCGGGGGAGCGGAATTCCCGGGATTCCGCTTGATCCATTCCTCTCACCCTGGGTCACCTTAAGTGAGCCTAAAGTCATGCCCGGGTCGGCCCCCGCCGGTCGTTGACGTGGCCGGGCCAAGGAAGACAACGGATTGACAACGAGCAGGGTGCGAAACCGCACCTGCGTTGACGCCCCAAAATGGTCTAGGCCAAGATCCGGAAGGCTGGTCTGTACCACTGCGCAGACCTCCCCGTACCCCATCCGGAGGATCGCGTGAAGCGTCAGGTACTGGCCATGCTCAGCACCGCTGCCCTGCTGGCCACCGCCGCGGGCTGCTCGTCCGGCGGCCCGTCGCCCGCGCAGACCGGCGTCGACGCGAAGAACGTGACCGGCACCGTGACCGTGTGGCTGATGAACGACGCCCAGAAGAGCTGGCCCGAGCTGGTGCAGCAGGTGAACGACGAGTTCGCCCAGAAGTACCCGAAGGTCCAGATCAAGCTGAGCTACCACGAGTGGCAGAACAAGGTCTCCGAGCTGGACGCCGCGATCGCCGCCGGCCAGGCCCCGGACGTGGTCGAGCTGGGCAACACCGAGACGCTGAAGTACATCGTCAACGGCTCGCTGATGTCCCTGGAGCGCGGCAGCTTCGACAACTCCGACAACTGGATCAAGGGCCTCTCCGACACCTGCACCTACCACCAGACGCTCTACTGCGTGCCCTACTACGCGGGCGCCCGGATCGGCCTCTACAACTCGAAGATGTTCCAGGACGCCACCGGCTCCGCCGACCTGCCGCAGAACGAGGACGACCTGCTCACCGCCCTCGACAAGGTGCAGGCCAAGTACAAGGGCAGCGCCGGCTACTCCTCGCTCTACCTGCCCGGCCCCTACTGGTACGCCGCGATGTCCTACGTCACCGCGTACGGCGGCTCGATCGCCAAGTTCGACTCGGCCGGCAACTGGCACGGCACCCTGCACGACGCCAAGTCCCAGCAGGGCCTCCAGCACTTCGTCGACCTGGTGAAGAAGTACAACAAGAGCGGCGACTACAAGGTCAACGAGGCCGACCAGGCCAAGGTGCTCGGCCACGAGAAGGCCGGGCTGATCTACGCCAACGGCTGGGAGCAGAGCGTCGCCACCGCGCCGATCACCGGCACCCCGGCGCTCCAGGACTCGCTCAGGATCGCCGCGATGCCCGGCCCGAACGGCAAGCCGCTGCCCTCCTTCATCGGCGGCTCCGACCTGGCGGTCACCGCCAAGTCGCAGAACGCCGAGGCCGCCGCGGACTGGGTGCGGATGTTCACCAGCAGCAAGTCCGAGCAGGTGCTGGCCGACAAGGACACCCTGCCGAACAACCTGGTCCAGCTCGCCCCGCTGAAGAACAAGCCGGCCACCTCCGCGGCCGCCAACGCCGTGCAGGACGCCTGGTTCACCCCGCTCGCCCCCGGCTGGGGCGCGATCGAGAAGCAGAACATCCTGGTCAACATGCTCAACGCGGTCTTCGCGGGCAAGAGCGTGGAGGAGGCCACCAAGGAGGCCGACGCCCAGATCGACCAGCTGATCAACAACCCGGGCTGACCGGGACGCCGGACCGCCGGACCGCCGGACCGCCCGACCGCCGGTCCGGCGTCCCGGTCCCCGGGACCGGGCCCCGGCGCACCGTCACGGAGTGTGCCGCGGGGCCCGGTCACACGTAGGATCGGCACAGAACAGTTCCACGCAGCGAGGGTGCGGACTCGCCGCCGTTCAGAGGTCCCCGTCGGGCGTCCCGCCCCACGGGGTAGAACCATCTCTCCACGGAGGCACACCCCGATGTCCGACCCGCAGACTGTTTCCGTACCCGGCAGGATCATGTCGGCGGAGATGGCCGAGCAGCCGGCCGTCCTGCAGCGCATCCTCGACGAGGGTGCGCCGGCGATCCGTGAGATCGCCGCGCAGATCGCCGCCCGCAACCCGCGCTTCGTCCTGCTGACCGCCCGCGGCACCTCCGACAACGCGGCGCTGTACGCCAAGTACCTGATCGAGGTCCTGCTCGGCAAGCCGGCCGGCCTCACCTCGATGTCCACCACCACCGCGTACGGCGCCAAGCCGGACCTCACCGACTGCCTGGTCATCACGGTCAGCCAGTCCGGCGGCTCGCCCGACCTGGTGGCCTCCACCAAGGCGGCCCGCGAGGCCGGCGCGATCACCCTGGCGGTCACCAACAACGCCGCCTCGCCGCTCGCCGAGGTCTCCGAGTTCCACATCGACGTGCTGGCCGGGCCGGAGAAGGCGCTGCCCGCCACCAAGACCTACACCGCCGAGCTGCTGGCGCTGTACCTGTTCGTCGAGGGCCTGCGCGGCGGCGACGGCTCCGCGGCGAAGGCGCTGCCGGAGCTGGCGGCCGGCATCCTGGCCCGCCAGGGCGAGGTCAAGGACCTGGCCGAGCGCTACCGCTTCGCCCAGCGCCTGGTCATCACCTCGCGCGGCTACGGCTACCCGACCGCCCGCGAGGCGGCGCTCAAGCTGATGGAGACCACCTACATCCCGGCCTCCCCGTTCTCCGGCGCCGACCTGCTGCACGGCCCGCTGGCCATGGTCGACAACGTCTCGCCGGTCATCGCCATCGTCCCGGACGGCAAGGGCGGGGAGGCCCTGCAGCCCGTCCTGGACCGCCTGCGCGGCCGTGGCGCGGACCTGGTCGTGATCGGCCAGCAGGCGCAGGTCGACGCCGCCAGCGCGGGCTTCGCGCTGCCGGCCGGCGTGCCCCAGGAGGTCCAGCCGATCCTGGAGATCCTGCCGCTCCAGCTGCTGGCCTACGAGGTCACCATCGCCCGCGGCCAGGACCCGGACGCCCCGCGCGCCCTGGCCAAGGTCACCGAGACCCACTGAGGCGGGACCCGCCGAGACACGGCGAAGCCGCCCCCGCGAGGTGCTGCGGGGGCGGCTTCGCCGTGTCCGGGGCCGGGGAGCGGGGCTCGTCCGGGGCCGGGAAACACTACGGGCCACGGCGCCGACACAGGACCCTCAACCTGTGCGGCACCGCAGCCCGGAGCTGTATGCCGGAGGCGGGGACCGTCCGAGAGTTGTGCGGGACCCTCGAACGACGCCTCCGACCGAGGAGGGGCCTCGCGCGGTCAGGGCAGTTGCGCGGAGGGCCTCTCCTTGGTGCGTGTTCATTGTGGACTAGACCAATTGTGGTTGTCCAGGGGGTCCCCGCAATTGGTCTGGACAACGTGCGGCAGGGCGGTCGGCGATACGCTCACGGTGTGCCCTCGCTGAACGAACTCGTCCGCCGCCACACCACCCTCACCGGTGCCGACGTGGAGTGGCTGCACCTCCTGGTCTCGGAGTGGCAGCTGCTCTCCGACCTGTCCTTCGCCGACCTGGTGCTGTGGATTCCCACCTGGGACGGCATCCGCTACGTCTCGGTGGCCCAGATGCGGCCCAACACCGGCCCCACCTCGTACCAGGACGACATGGTCGGCCACCTGGTGCCGCGCGGCCGCCGCCCGCTGCTGGACGCCGCCTACGACGAGGGGCGGATCGTCCGCGAGGGCGACCCGGAGTGGCGGGAGGAGGTGCCGGTGCGGGTGGAGTCCATCCCGGTGCGACGGGACGGCAAGGTGCTCGGCGTGATCGCCCGCAACACCAACCTGCTGACCGTCCGCACCCCCAGCCGACTGGAGCTCACCTACCTGCAGAGCGCCTCCGACCTGGCCCAGATGATCGCGGCCGGCACCTTCCCCTACCCGGGCGTCGAACAGGCCGACATGGACGCCGCGCCCCGGGTCGGCGACGGGCTGATCCGGCTCGACGTGGAGGGCGTGGTCACCTACGCCAGCCCCAACGCGCTCTCCGCCTACCACCGGCTCGGGCTGACCACCGACCTGGTGGGCAGTCACCTGGGCCGCAGCACCGCCGAACTGGTGCCGCCCAGCCGCGGCGCGGTGCACGAGGCGCTGGTGAAGATGGCCAGCGGCTGGGCCCCCCGGCAGACCGAGATCGAGGCCCAGGGCGGCGTGGTGACGCTGCGCACCATCCCGCTCAAGCCCAAGGGCACCCCCACCGGCTCCCTGGTGCTCTGCCGGGACGTCACCGAACTTCGCCGCCGCGACCGCGAGTTGATGACCAAGGACGCCACCATCCGGGAGATCCACCACCGGGTGAAGAACAACCTGCAGACCGTCGCCGCGCTGCTGCGGCTGCAGTCCCGCCGGATGGACTCGGCGGCCGGCCGGGCCGCCCTCGACGAGGCGGTCCGCCGGGTCGGCTCGATCGCCATCGTGCACGAGACGCTCTCGCAGGCGCTGGACGAGTCGGTGGCGTTCGACGAGATCGCCGACCGGGTGCTGGCGATGGTGATGGAACTCTCCCAGGACGGCCGGGTGGTGGCCCGCCGCAGCGGCTCCTTCGGCATCCTGTCCGCCGAGGTCGCCACCCCGTTGGCGATGATCCTCACCGAGCTGACCCAGAACGCCCTGGAGCACGCCTTCGGCCCCAGCGCCTCCGGCAACCTGGAGGTCAGCGCGCTGCGCGGCCGCGCCCCGGCCGGCGGCAAGGGCTGGTCGGACACCTGGAACAACGGCGTGAAGCCCGAGGAGTACCTGCTGATCACCGTGCAGGACGACGGCCGCGGCATGCCCGAGGGCTTCGACCCGCAGCAGGCCGGCAACCTCGGCCTGCAGATCGTCCGCACCCTGGCCACCGGCGAACTCGGCGGCAGCTTCGACATGGTGGCCGCGCCGGACGGCGGCACCAAGGTGGTGCTGGAGATCCCCGTCCCCTGACGGGGGCGGGGCGTCCCCCTCCCGGGGGCGGAGACAGAAACGAGGCCCTGCCGACCGGGGGGGTGGGTCGGCAGGGCCTCTCGACCCGGTCCGGCCGTCGGGGGGAGTCGGCCGGAACGGGGGCTTCTGGTGGTGGCGCGACGCCCGCCCCGTGCGTTGCACACGGTGAGCGCCACAGGCCAACGATATTGCTCTCCGTGAACAGTATCAAGTGCCTGGGCGGCTCGCGTCGTCGGCCCCGCGGATCGAGCGGGCCCGTTCGGGAAGGCTCGGCCGGCCAATCGCGGCCGAACCCTTGATCATGGGTTGATCCGTACTGCTGCCGACTGCTCCTGACGACGCGTCAGTCGGCGGGTGGTCGGGTGTATCAGGCGGTGCGGGCGCGGTTGCGGGCAGCGCGGCGCTTCATCGCGCGACGCTCGTCCTCGCTCATGCCGCCCCAGACGCCGGCGTCCTGGCCGGTTTCGAGCGCCCACTGCAGGCACTGCTCCATCACGGGACAACGGCGGCACACGGCCTTGGCTTCCTCGATCTGCAGCAGAGCAGGGCCGGTGTTCCCGATCGGGAAGAACAGCTCCGGGTCCTCTTCGCGGCAGACAGCGCGGTGGCGCCAGTCCATGGTCGTCCAACTCCTCCGGTCGACGGGCCGTGGCCCGCGACTCACTCGAATGGCTTGTGAATGTGAACGCTTTCACGAATCCCGCAACAGCAAAAGGGACCTAAGGCCCATCGGGCCCGGGCGGTCTGTGCTGAGGGGGGTTCGGCGATTCGAGGGGCTCTCCCGCGGTGTCCCGCTGCGGTGTGTCCCGATCGCCATGTAGAGGTTCGCAAACCTCGAAGCCGGATACAACCCCCTTCGGCAAGAAATTTTTGATTCTTCGGTGTCGCCTACCTCACAGGCAGTACTTCTATGGGGTGAAGGGGCTCGAACGTTCGAGAGCAAGGTGACGACCCCCTTCTGGTCACACAATCACACGCAGTGCCCGCCGTACGCCTGTGAAACTGACGCGACTCCTGTCTCCAAGGTGGTCCCCATCGACCTGAAACGGGGCCGGTTCCTCTGAAACCAAGGTGAAGTGCCGGACGTCGTGATAGGAGACGAGGTGCTTCCCGGAGGGGCCGGCCGGGCGTTCACCGCCCTCCGCCGAGGGCAGCGGACGGAGGATCTGACGGACCGTCCGAGCGGTCCGGAACGCCGTCATTCGAGTGATGCCGAAGATGTCCAGGTCGGTTTCGAATGAAGCCGAGGGAGACGGGAAGACGGGACGGGAACCCAGAAAGGTCCACGGTGAAGTGTTCGAGACTATGGCCATCACCATGCCCGGCACCGGGTCCCGGCCGTTGATCTCCAGGGAGATCGGCCCGGAACGCCGGTGTTCACGCTCGGTGACGTAGTGCCGGAGCGCCTCGACCACGTAGAGCGCGTGCGTGGATCTGCGCCCCGCCCGGCGCTGACGCTCCACCCGGCCGACCACGCCCGCGTCGAAGCCGAACCCCGCGGTGAAGGTGAACCAGCGGTCCGGCACCCCGTCGGTCAGCGCCTTGCCCAGGCCGATCGCCCGCTCCCGGCGCTCCGCCAGCGCGTCCAGCAGCGCGCCGGTCGCCTCCACCGGGTCGTTCGGCAGGCCCAGCGCGCGGGCGAACACGTTGGTCGAACCGCCCGGCACCACCGCCAGCCGCGGCACCCGCTCGCCCGGGCCGTGCGCCAGCAGGCCGTTCACCACCTCGTTGACCGTGCCGTCGCCGCCCAGGGCCACCACCAGGTCCACCGCGCCGTCCTCGACCGCCCGCTGCGCCAGGTCCCGGGCGTGGCCGCGGTACTGGGTCTGGGCGACGTCCAGCTTCAGGTCGCTGCGCAGGGCGTGGATCAGCACGTCCCGGGTCCGGCCACTGGTGGTGGTCGCCTTCGGGTTCACGACCAGGAGAGCGCGCATGGTGATCAGCCTACGACCCGCCCGACCCGGGACGACCGTTACCCTGGCCCGGTGACCGCTGAACCCGCCTCCGCCACCACCCCCGCCGCCCGGCCCGTCCCGCTGATCGTCGGCGCGGTGACCACCGCGCTGGAGGGCGCGGCCATGGCCGGCTGGGGCGTCTACAACCTGCTGTCCGGCTTCACCGGCGCGGACGCCGACTTCGGCCGCGCCGAGCTGGGCGGCGCCGTCCTGCTGCTGATGGGCCTGCTGCCGCTGCTGGCCGCCCGCGCGCTGCTGCGCGGGCAGCGCTGGGGCCGCAGCCCCGCGGTGCTCACCAACTCCATCTGCCTGCCGGTCGCGTACTACATGTGGCAGTCCGGCGGCGCGATGGCCGCCGTCGGCGCCGCGGTCGCCCTGCTCGGGCTGGCCGGCATCGTCGCCCTGCTCAACCCCCGGGTCACCGCCGTGCTCTACGGCACGCCCGGCGAGCGCTAGGCACACGCCCGGCGAGCGCTGGCCGCACGCCCCGGCCCGTCACGACCGGCAGGGCCCGTCCCCGGGTGGGGGCGGGCCCTGCGGCGTCGTACGGGGGCGTGCGGAGGCTCGGGCGGGCGCGCGGGGCCTCCGTCGGGCGCGCGGGCGCGGCGGGGCGCCCGCTGCCTACTCCTCGACCAGCAGCTTCTCGCGCAGCTGCGCCAGGGTGCGGGCCAGCAGCCGGGAGACGTGCATCTGGGAGATGCCGACCTCGGCCGCGATCTGCGACTGGGTCATGTTCCGGAAGAACCGCAGCACCAGGATCTTCTGCTCCCGGGGCGGGAGTTGGGCCAGCAGCGGCTTCAGCGACTCGCGGTACTCGACGCCCTCCAGCGCCTCGTCGGTGGCCCCCAGGGTGTCCGCGACGGCCGGCGACTCGTCGTCGCTGTCCGGCACGTCCAGCGAGAGCGTGGAGTACGCGTTGGCGGACTCCAGGCCCTCCAGCACGTCCTCCTCGGAGATGCCCAGGTGCTCGGCCAGCTCGTGCACCGTCGGCGACCGGCCGTGCCGCTGGGACAGCTCGCTGGTCGCCGTGGTCAGCGACAGCCGCAGCTCCTGGAGGCGGCGCGGCACCCGCACCGCCCAGCCCTTGTCGCGGAAGTGCCGCTTGATCTCGCCGACGATGGTGGGCGTCGCGTACGTGGAGAACTCCACCCCGCGCTCGTGGTCGAACCGGTCCACCGACTTGATCAGGCCGATGGTGGCGACCTGGGTCAGGTCGTCCAGCGGCTCGCCGCGGTTGCGGAAGCGGCGGGCCAGGTGCTCCACCAGCGGGATGTGCATCCGGACCAGCTGGTTGCGGATCTCCACCCGCTCCGCCGACCCCTCCGGCAGCTCGGACAGCCGGACGAACAGCGCCCGGGCCGCCTCGCGGTCCGGGGCGCCGCTGCGGTGCCCCTGCGCCGGGACGGTCGAGCGGACGGCCTCGGCGGCCGCCGCCGGACCACCGCCCGCCGCGGGCTCGACCGCGGGCACCGCCTCGGGCCGCTCGGGCTTCGGATCGGTCGGCTGGCTCATCCGGTGGGAGTCCTTCGGGAGGGCTTCTTCGTCAGGGGTGGCGGTGCGGGCGACGCTCGCCTGCGGCGGTACGACGGCAACTGTGCGGTCCAGATCACTCACGGCGATCACCCGTTCCGTTCCGAGAACACGTCACTACCTACGGCTGGCCCGGCGACCCGCCGCGCTTCTTGTGCAGGCTGATGGAGACCGTGTTGTCCGAGCCGACCGTCGAGTCGACCTCGCCGGCCAGCGCGGAGAGCACCGTCCAGGCGAAGGTGTCCCGCTCCGGGGCCCGGCCGTCGGTGGTCGGGGCGGACACGGTGACCCGCAGCGCGTCTCCCACCAGGCGGAACTCGCAGCTCAGGATCGAGCCGGGGACGGCCTGTTGGAGCAGGATGGCGCAGGCCTCGTCCACCGCGATCCGGAGATCCTCGATCTCGTCCAGGGTGAAGTCCAGCCGTGCCGCGAGGCCGGCCGTCGCCGTCCGCAGCACCGAGAGGTAGGCGCCCGCCGCGGGCAGCCGGACCTCAACGAAGTCCTTCACTCCGGGCTCGCCGTCGATCTGGGACACCCTCACCTCCTGGGTGACGCACGGTGCTTGCGGCCGGGGAGCTGCCAACACCACTGGCTCGGTTCAACTGCCTTGTGCCCCGAGACGTTACCGCGCCCGGGGGTGGTCTGTCGTGATCTCGCCGTACCGTCACGGGAACGGGGGACCACGGTTCGAACGGGCTCGCGCTCAGCGCGGGCCGGAGCCGAGCGCGGCGAGCGCGCCGTCGGTGAGCCGGAAGACCGTCCACTCGTCCATCGGCACCGCGCCGAGCGACTTGTAGAAACCGATCGAGGGCTCGTTCCAGTCCAGCACCGACCACTCCAGGCGCTGGTAGCCGCGCTCCACGCAGATCCGGGCCAGCTCGGTCAGCAGCGCCTTGCCGTGGCCGCCGCCACGCTTGTGCGGGCGGACGTACAGGTCTTCCAGGTAGATGCCGTGGGTGCCGCGCCAGGTCGAGAAGTTGCGGAACCAGAGGGCGAAGCCGACCGGCTCGCCCGCGTCCTCCGGGTCGTCGGACTCGGCGATCAGGCCGAACACCGCCGGGTGCTCGCCGAACAGCGCGTCGTGCAGTTGCTCCTCGGTGGCCTTCGCCTCGGGCAGCGCCCGCTCGTACTCGGCGAGCTCGCGGATCATGGCGTGGACGAAGGGGATGTCGGCGGGGGTCGCGGTGCGGATCATACGGTCGAGCGTACTCATCTCACCCCTCCCTCCGGAAAGGGCTTTATGCCCTGGACGGCACCGCCGGAAACGGTGCCCGGACGGTGCCGCCGCGGCGGAGGGGCAGGGAGAGGGCCAAGCGGAGGGGCAGGGGAGAGGGACGGGGCGGGGGCTCAGGCGGACTGCCGGGCGCGCAGCGCGTTCAGCAGGGCGGCGCCGCGCTCGGCGTCGTCGACGCTGACCGCGAAGTCGTGGCCGGTGGCCCGGACCCGGACCACCAGGCACTCGCCGGCCCGCAGCATCACCGTGGTGCCGCGGCCGCTCAGCCGGTAGCCCCAGCCGCCGACCTGCGCCGCGCCCCGGCGCTCGACCCGGGCCGACTCCAGCTCGGCCAGCGGCCAGCGGCGGGTGGGCAGGCCGAGCGGGCCCAGCGCCACCTCCAGGCCGGCCGTCGAGACCCGCACCCGCACCGAGGAGCAGGCCCCGACGGTCAGCGCGGTCAGGGCGAGCACCCCGAACACCGTCCAGCCCGGCCGCGCCGCGAGCAGGCCGGTCCCGGCGCCCAGCAGGACCGCCGCCGCGGCCAGGCCGCAGAGCGCCGCCAGCGCCCGCAGCCACGGGTTGGCGGTCCGGGAGAGCCACACCAGGCGCTCGCCGTCCGGGAGTTCGAGCACCGGCCCGGCCGGGGCCGGGGGCACCCGCCGGGCGGACAGCCGGTGGCGGCCCAGCAACCACGCCGCCGCGCCGGTCAGCAGCGCCGCCGCCAGGGTGCCGAGGAACCAGCCGAGCGGCAGCCCGGCCCCGTGCCAGTCGGCGCGGTCGAGGTTGGCCCGGACCAGGGTGGCCTGCACGCCCGGGAACAGCACGCCGCCCGCCGCCAGGCAGACCAGCAGCCAGAGCCGGGCGAGCGGGTCGCCCCGGTGCCGGTCCAGCAGGGACAGGCCCAGCAGGCCCAGCGCGCCCAGCACCGCCCAGATCAGCGCCGGGACCAGGCAGGCCGCCCAGAACGGCAGCGAGCCGTCCGCGGTGCTGCTCCTCCAGTGGGTGGCCATCCGCTCCGGCAGCCGCCCGGCCGCGCCCAGCGGGAGGACGGCGGTCAGCACCGCGGTGCCCGCCGTCCAGACCGCCGGCCGGACCGCAGGCCGGACCGCGGGCCACCGCAGGCCGTCCCGGTGTGCGCTCCGCTGCTCGCTCACGGTATCCCCCTGATCATCTCGACGAGTTCGGCCCTGCTGTACCCAGCCCGGGCGGCCTCCGCGACCAGCGCGCGGGCCTGCTCCAGCAGCCCGGAGCGCTGCTCCGCGCCGCTCGCGACGGTCACGCCCCGGCCCCGGCGGAACTCCAGCAGGCCGTCGTCGCGCAGGTCGCGCAGGGCGCGCAGCACGGTGTTGACGTTCAGGTCGAGCGCCTGCGCGAGGTCGCGCGCGGAGGGCAGCCGGTCGCCCGGGCGGCACTCGCCCTCGGCCACGGCACGGCGGACGGCGGCGGCGACCTGCTCGTGCAGGGGCCGGGTGTCCTTGGTGTCCAGTCTCAGCAGCATGGTGCTAATGAAGATAGCACCATTGGCTCGAATCGGGGCCCGCCGGGCCCTCTCGGTCCCGGAAACGCGAAGCACCCGGCCGCCCCTGGTGGGGCGGCCGGGTGCCGGCGAGGGCTGACCCGGGGTCAGGCCTTCTTGGTCTCCCAGAAGATCGCGTCGATCTCGGCGATCAGGTCCAGCAGGGCCTGGCCGGTGGCCGGGTCGGTGGACGCCTTGGCGGCCGAGGCGGCCTTGCCGGCACGGTTGAACAGGTCGTGCAGGCCCGGGTAGGCCTCGAAGTGCGGGGCCTTGAAGTAGTCGGTGTGCAGCACCGAGAGGTGGTGCTTGACCAGCTCGGCGCGCTCCTCCTTGATGACGATGGCGCGAGCCCGGAACTCGGCGTCCTCGTTGGCCTGGTACTTCTCCTGAGTGGCCTTCACCGACTCGGCCTCGATGCGGGCCTGGGCCGGGTCGTACACGCCGCACGGCAGGTCGCAGTGGGCGTGGGCGGTGACTCGCGGAGCAAACAGACGAGAGAACATGGGGGTCCTTCCTTAGATCGTCTTCCCGCGCCCGACATTACCCTCACGGCAGGCCGAAATCGCGGTCGCCCCGGGGGCCTAGGGCAAAAGAAGGAGTGCGAATCGTGCGATATGGGACACCGTTCGGCCTCGTCGACGTCGCCGGCCCGTCGATGCGCCGGCTGCTCTCCGACGGCGACCGGGTGCTGGTGCGCTACGGCGCGCCGCTGCGGCCCGGGGCGATCGCGCTGTTCCGGCACCCGCTCCAGCACGACCTGCTGGTGGTCAAGCGGGCGGCGGAGCGCCGTCCGGGCGGGTGGTGGATGCTCTCCGACAACCCGCTGGTGCGCACCGACAGCCGCGAATACGGCGCGGTGCCGGACGAGTTGGTGCTCGGCCGGGTGCTGCTGCGGCTGGCCCCGCGGCCGGCCTGGCTGGCGCCGGGGCGGCGGCTGGAGCGGGCGCTGCGTGGGCGGGCGCTGCGCGGGCGGGTGCCGCGGCTGGCGGAACGGCTGGGCGTCGGCGTCCCGTTCGAGGACCGGCTCTGACGGCGGCTCAGCCCTGGGCGGCCGGCGCGCGCTGGGCCTCCTGGCGCTTGCGGGCCCGGTAGGCGGCCACGTTGGCCCGGGTGGCGCACCGGTCGGAGCAGTAGCGGCGGGAGCGGTTGGTCGAGGTGTCCAGGTAGGCGTTGCGGCAGGGCGTGGCCTGGCAGATGCCGAGCCGGTCGACGCCCAGGCCGGTGAGGTGGATGGCCAGGCCCATGCAGGCGACGGCGGCGTAGTTGGCGGCGGCGGTGGGCGCGTTGTCGGCCAGGTGCAGGTGCCAGTGGGGGCGGCCGGTGTCGTCCAGGTCGTCGTGGCCGGAGACCAGCGGGCTGACGGGGTACTCCACCATCAGGCTGTTCAGCAGGTCGACCGCCCGGACGTCCTCGCCGTCCGCGGCGGCCTCGAACACCCCGCGCAGCCGGGTGCGCACGGCGCGCAGCCGGGGCAGGTCGGACTCGTCGGCCAGCGCGGCGGCCCGGGACGGCGCGCCGAACAGGGCCCGGACGGCGTCCACCGAGGTGAGGTCGTCGGTGCCGCGGCCGGGTTCCTCGCTGTTGACCAGCCGGACGGCGAAGTCGGCGTAGGAGGCGAGCTCCACGGGGGTCCTTCCGGTGCAGGTGTAACGGGCATGCTGCCTTCAGGGTATTACACCCCCGGACGCGGCGAGGTCCCGCTCCGGAACTACGGAGCGGGACCTCGCCGGGTGTGTCCGCCGTGTCTCAGAGAACCCTCGACAGGAAGGCCTTCGTGCGGTCGTGCTGCGGGTTCGTGAGCACGTCGCGGGGGTGGCCGGACTCCACGACCACGCCGCCGTCCATGAAGACCAGAGCGTCACCGACCTCGCGGGCGAACGCCATCTCGTGCGTGACCACGATCATGGTCATTCCGTCCTGTGCGAGCTGCCGCATGACGTCCAGCACGTCGCCCACCAACTCCGGGTCGAGCGCGGAGGTCGGCTCGTCGAAGAGCATGAGCTTGGGTTCCATCGCGAGGGCGCGGGCGATGGCGACGCGCTGCTGCTGGCCGCCCGAGAGCTGCGCGGGGTAGTTGTCGGCCTTGTCGGCCAGTCCGACCCGGGCCAGCAGTTCGCGGGCCTGCTCCTTCGCCGCCGCCTTCCCCGCGCCCTTGACCTGGACGGGGGCCTCGATGATGTTCTCCAGCACCGTCATGTGCGGGAAGAGGTTGAAGCGCTGGAAGACCATGCCGATGTCGCGGCGCTGGAGCGCGACCTCGCTGTCCTTCAGCTCGTAGAGCCGGCCGCCCTTCTCGCGGTACCCGACCAGGTGGCCGTCGACCGACAGCCGGCCGGCGTTGATCTTCTCCAGGTGGTTGATGCACCGGAGGAACGTCGACTTGCCGGAGCCGGACGGGCCGACGAGGCAGAACACCTCACCGGTGCGGACCTCCAGGTCGATGCCCTTGAGGACTTCGAGCGCGCCGTAGGACTTGCGGACCCCTTCGGCCTTGACCAGGACCTGGCCGGAAGCGGGCTTCTGGAAATCGGTCATCGCGCACGCCCAAGGGAGAGCAGGTTCGTCTTGATCTTCTGCAGCGGAGTCGGTGGCAGCGTCCGGGTGGAGCCCTTCGCGTAGTAGCGCTCCAGGTAGTACTGGCCGACGCTGAAGACCGTGGTGAGCACCAGGTACCAGAAGCAGGTGACGAAGAGCAGCTCCATGACCGCCAGGTTGTTCGTGTAGACGTCCTTGGCCTTGGTCATGAGCTCGCCGTAGGTGACCACGTACGCGAGCGACGAGGTCTTCAGCATGTTGATGAACTCGTTGCCCGTGGGAGGAACGATGACGCGCATGGCCTGGGGGAGGACGACGCGCCGCATGGTCTTGGCCCGGGAGAGGCCGAGCGCGTGCGCCGCTTCGGTCTGGCCCTCGTCCACGGACTGGATGCCGGCCCGGACGATCTCGGCCATGTACGCGCCCTCGTTGATGCCGAGGCCGAGGAGCGCGGCGACGAAGGGCGTGACCAGGGTGTTCGTCGAGACGCCGAACACGGTCGGGAAGACCAGCGCGAGGTTCCACCAGATCAGCAGCTGGACCAGGACCGGGGTGCCGCGGAAGAGCCAGATGTACCCCCACGCCACCGACGAGGTGACGGGGTTCTGCGACAGCCGCATCACTGCGGCGACCACGCCGAGCAGCAGGCCCAGGGCCATCGCGCAGACACTGATCAGCAGGGTGTGCCACGCCCCCGAGACCGATGCCGAGGTGAAGAGGTTGTCGCCGGTGATGGACCACTGGATGTCGGCCCCGGCGAACGCCGCGATCAGCGCGGCCAGGAGGAGGAGCACGACGACGGCCGACACCCACCGGCCGTAGTGACGCACCGGGATCGCCTTGATCGTGTGCTCGGCAGGGATCTCGTCGGCATCGGTTGTGACAGACGTCATGGGAAAGAGCCTCTCGGGCGGACGGCGGTTTGCGGGGGCCCGCCGGGTGGGCACCGTCGGGTGCCCACCCGGGCGCGGGTCAGGAACCGCCGTTGACGGTCACGGAACTGACCGCACCGAGCTTCACGTTGTACTTGTCGAGGATCTTGGCGTACTCGCCGTTGGCGATGAGGGCTTCCAGGCCGGCCTTGATCGCGTCGCGGAGCTGGGTGTTGTCCTTGGCCACGCCTATGCCGTAGAGGCCCGGGTCGATCTGCTCGCCGACGACCTCGAAGTCCTTGCCGCCGCCCGACGTCTGCGCGTTGTAGGCGGCCACCGGGTAGTCGTTGAGGTCGGCGACGGCGGCACCGGACTTCAGCTTGAGCAGGGCCTCGCCGTCGTGCTCGTACCCCTGGATGGTGATCGCGCTCTTGCCCGCCGCGGTGCACTTGTCGGACTGGGCCTTCGCGGCGTCCTCGTTGACGGTCGCCTTCTGCAGGGCGACCGTCTGGCCGCACAGGTCGTCGAGCGAGTGGATGCCCTTCGGGTTGCCCTTCTGGGTCAGGATCGAGGTGCCGGCCCGGAAGTAGTCGACGAACTCGACGCCCTTGCCCTGACGCTCCTGGTTGTCCGTCATCGCGGACATGATCAGGTCGATCCGCTTGGTGCTGAGGGAGGTGATCAGGGTGTCGAACCCGGCGTCCTGGATCTGGAACTTGACGCCCAGCTGCTTGCCGAGCGCGTCCGCCAGGTCGGGGTCGATGCCGACGGTCTTCTCGCCCTGCTTGTACTCCACGGGGGCGTAGGCGACCTCCGAGCCGACCTTGATGACACCGGCCTTCTGGATCTCGGCGGGAAGCTTGCCGTAGAGAGGTGCCGAGGTGCCGGCGCCGCCGGCGGAACCGCTTCCGCCGCTCCCGCACGCGGTGAGGAGCAGGGAGCCGGCCGCGAGGACGGCGGCCGCGGTGAGCGGCCGGAGGCGCGGGTTACGGGCAGCGGGCATGGGGGGATCTCCTCTTGGGGACCGGACGGGGTGCCGCGCTGCGGGTGGGACGGCGCGGTACGGCGTGGGACGGTGCTCGTCACCCTCCGCCGAGGTGACAGGTGGTTCCGATGTGGGGGGAATCCTGCCACTGTGGGCGGGAAATAAGTGCCTGCGGCAGGTCAAAATCGGATAACAGGACTGCCGACTGTCCGGTATCCGGATATTTCTCCCGTTCATGTCACCCGGTGCATAGTCATGCACCGGGTGACCGAGCGGTCGGGCGGCCGGCCCGGCGGTCTAGAAGCTGCCGTTCACCACGGCGCTCTGCACCGCGCCCTCGGACAGGCCCCACTTCGCCAGCACCTTGTCGTACACCCCGTTCCGGATCAGCTGGTTCAGCGCCTCCGCCACGGCGTCCCGCAGCGCGGTGTCCTCCTTGGCGAACGCGATCCCGTACGGCGCCATCTGCAGCTGCTCGCCCGCCACCTGGAACTGCGCGCCGGCCCGCCCGTTCTTCACCGCGTGCGCCGCCACCGGGGAGTCGTTCAGGTCCGCGGTCGCCCGGCCCTGGGCCACCAGCGCCAGGGCCTGGTCGTCCGTCTCGGTCTCGGTCACCGTCAGCTTCTTGCCGGTCTTCTCGCAGGCCCCGGCCTGGCGCTCCATCATCACCGACTGGACGGTCTCGCGCTGCAGCGCGACCGTCCGCCCGCACAGGTCGTCCAGCGAGGAGACCTTCTGCGGGTTGCCCTTGGCCACCACGATCGAGGTGCCGGTGACGAAGTAGTCCACGAAGTCCAGGCCGTCGTTGATCTTGCGGGCCTGGTCGTCGGTGCCGTCCCGGCGCTGGGTGTTGTCGGTCATGCCCGACATCACCAGGTCGTACTCGTGGGCCTGCAGCCCCAGCCGCAGCCGGTCGAACGGCACGTCGCTGAACTGCACCTGCACGCCCAGCACGTCCCCCAGCGCGTGGGCCAGGTCCACGTCCAGGCCGTCCGGCCTGTTGCCGTCCGCCTTGAAGCCGATCGGCGCGTACGTCAGGTCCGCGCCGATCCGCAGCACCCCCGCGGAGCGGACCGGGGCGGGCAGCCGGCCGTGCAGGTCGGACGGCGCGGCGGTGGCGCCCGACGAGGAGCCGGAGCCGCAGCCGGTCAGCAGCAGTGAACCGGTCACCGCGGCGGCGGTGAGGGCGCCGGCCCGGTGCGCGGTGGTGGTCCGGCTTCCGGCGCCGGTGCCGGATCTGACGGGGCGAGTGGCCGTCGACATCTTGGTCCTCCTGTGGGAGAGGGAGCGGGCCCCCGCCGCCGCGCGCTGGTGTGCGCGACCGGGTGCGACGGGGCAGGACGCGGCCCGACGTGCGCGGGAACGTCCGGACAACGGTGGTCGAACACCGGATACTGCCATCCCGACCTGATGGAGCAGGTAGCGGGTGTGTCAGAATCTGGTATCGGGTGACCCCCGACGCAGAACTCAGACCGCCGGTTCGCCACAGGGCCGGGGTGCCCAGGAACGGAAGCCGTCACCGGCTCCGTATCCGAAGGCGCCAGCTCCCCTCCGTGTCTGCGTTCACTCCTGCGAGTGCCCTGCGGACCCCTCGCTTCGGGGGCCACGCGGACAAGAAGGACCCGGCACAGGTGCGGTACCGGGCCCGGACCACAAGCGCAGAACACCTAACACCCTCACCCCGAGGGCGCCGCCGACGGCAGCGCCCCGACCCGGACACGGGTACGCCACAGGCGGCGTACCCGGATTCGCGCATTGCCGCGCGGCCGGGCCGAAGTCCGTCGGACGCGCGCCTTCGCTGATATGACGAAGAGGTCATTGTGGCAGCGGAGATCATCACCGACACCCAGAGCACTGACGACCCGGTCGACGCCGTCTTCGCGCTCCACCGCGGCGGCAAGATGGAGATCCGGGCGACCGTCCCGGTCCGCGACGCGGAGGACCTGTCGCTCGCCTACACCCCGGGCGTGGCCCGGGTCTGCACCGCCATCGCCCAACAGCCCGCCCTGGTCAACGACTACACCTGGAAGTCCAACACCGTCGCCGTCGTCACCGACGGCACCGCGGTGCTCGGCCTCGGCGACATCGGCCCCGCGGCCTCGCTGCCCGTGATGGAGGGCAAGGCCATCCTGTTCAAGCAGTTCGGCGGCGTCGACGCGGTGCCGATCGCGCTGGACTGCACCGGCGTCGACGAGATCGTCGAGACCGTGGTCCGGCTCGCGCCGTCCTTCGGCGGCGTCAACCTGGAGGACATCTCCGCCCCGCGCTGCTTCGAGATCGAGCGGCGGCTCCAGGAGCGGCTGGACATCCCGGTCTTCCACGACGACCAGCACGGCACCGCGATCGTCACCACCGCCGCGCTGTGGAACGCCGCCAAGGTGACCGGCCGTCAGGTCGGCGACCTGCGCGCGGTCATCTCCGGCGCGGGCGCGGCCGGCATCGCGATCGCCAAGATGCTGCTCGCCGCCGGCATCGGCGACGTCGCGGTCTGCGACCGCCGGGGCGTGGTCCACCAGGGCCGCGAGGACCTCACCGACGTCAAGGCCGAGATCGCGGCGCTCACCAACCGCACCGGCCGCACGGGCAGCCTGGCCGACGCGCTGGCGGGCGCGGACGTGTTCATCGGCGTCTCCGGCGGCACCGTCCCCGAGGACGTCGTCGCCACCATGGCGCCCGGCTGCTTCGTCTTCGCGATGGCCAACCCCACCCCGGAGATCCACCCCGAGGTGGCCCACCGGTACGCGGCGGTGGTCGCCACCGGGCGCTCCGACTTCCCGAACCAGATCAACAACGTGCTGGCCTTCCCGGGCATCTTCGCCGGCGCGCTCTCGGTCCGGGCCAGCCGGATCTCCGAGGGCATGAAGCTCGCCGCGGCGCAGGCCCTGGCGGGCGTCGTCGCCGACGAGCTGACGCCGCAGAAGGTCATCCCGTCGCCCTTCGACGAGCGGGTCGCCCCCGCGGTCACCCGCGCGGTCGCCGAGGCGGCGCGGGCGGAGGGGCTCGCCCGGCTCTGACCGCGGATCGCACGGCACCGGGGCCCGCCCGAGGACTCGTCCGGGGGCGGGCCCCGGTGCCGTGCGCGGACAACGGCCGCCCCGGAAAAGCAATATGGGGACGTTCACAGTGAGTCGTGGTTAACGCGCGGGGCGCCGCCCGGCTAGGGTCCGGGCATGTTCGCTGCCTACGCCGCCCGCATCAGTCCCGACGACCCGCTGAGCGCACTGGAACTGGGCGAGGTGCCCGAACCGGAGGCCCGCCCCGGCTGGAGCGTGGTGACGGTCCGGGCCGCCACGCTGAACCACCACGACCTGTGGTCGCTGCGCGGGGTGGGCCTGCCCGCCGAGCGGCTGCCGATGGTGCTGGGGTGCGACGCGGCGGGCGTCGACGAGGACGGCAACGAGGTGGTGATCCACTCGGTGGTCGGCCAGAGCGGCCACGGGGTGGGCCCGCACGAGCCGCGCTCGATCCTGACCGAGCGCTACCAGGGCACCTTCGCCCAGCGCGTCGCGGTGCCGACCTGGAACCTGCTGCCCAAGCCGGCGGAACTCAGCTTCGAACAGGCGGCCTGCCTGCCGACCGCCTGGCTGACCGCCTACCGGATGCTGTTCACCAACGCGGGCGTGAAGCCCGGCGACACGGTGCTGGTGCAGGGCGCCGGCGGCGGGGTGTCCACGGCGCTGGTGGTGCTGGCCAAGGCGGCCGGGCTGCGGGTGTGGGTCACCGGACGGGACGAGGCCAAGCGGGCCCGGGCGGTGGAGCTCGGCGCGGACGCGGCGTTCGAGAGCGGCGCCCGGCTGCCGGAGCGGGTGGACGCGGTGATGGAGACGGTCGGCGCGGCGACCTGGTCGCACTCGGTGAAGTCGCTGCGCCCGGGCGGCACCGTCGTGATCTCCGGGGCGACCAGCGGACCGAACCCGAAGGCCGCCGAACTGAACCGGATCTTCTTCCTGGAACTGAAGGTGGTCGGCTCGACCATGGGCACCAAGGAGGAACTGGCCGGCCTGCTGGCGCTGTGCGCCCACACCGGGGTGCGGCCGGTGATCGACTCGGTGCTGCCGCTGGCCGGGGCCCGGGAGGCGTTCGCCCGGCTGGAGCGCGGGGACGTGTTCGGCAAGCTGGTGCTCACCCCCTGACCCGGGGACGGACGCGGCGGAGCGCCCCCCGACCCGTCCTCGGGGGGCGCTCCGGGTCTCCGGTGCGGGACTAACGCCCGTACAGGGCGCGGGCGGCGGCGGCCAGCGCCTGCTGGGCGCGGGCCAGCCGGGCGGCGTCGACGCCCCGGTCGCGGGCGGTGTCCCGGACGTGGTCGCGGAACCGGTCGAGCAGGCGCTCCAGCTCGCGGGCCGGGTCGCCGTCCGGGTCGGTGCGGGCCCAGTCGGGCAGCTCGGCGGCGGCAGCGGTGCCGGCGGCGTCGGCCGGGCCGGTCGCGTCCGCCGGGGCGTCCTTGTCCAGGTCGATCCGGACGGACGGCTCCTCGGGGCTGCCCCAGCGCGCGGCGTCCGCCAACGAGCCGAGGCCGCGGGTGAGTTCGGCCAGGCCCTCGGCCAGGCCGGCCGACCAGTCGCCGCCCGCGGCGGTGCGGGCGGCCCGGACCTGCTCCTCGATCCGGCGCTTGAGCCGCAGCGCCTCCTGCTGGGCGGCGGTGCGGGCGGCCCTGGACTGCTCGCGCAGCCGCCGGGACTCGGCCTCGGCGGCCTTGGCCTGCTGCCGGGCGGCCTTCTCCTGCTCCTTGGCCCGCCGGGCCTGCTCCTTGGTCTCGGCCTTGAGCCGGGCGAACTCCTCCTTGGCCCGCTGCCAGGACTCCTGGTCGCGCCAGGGGGTGCCGGTCGAGGAGGCGCCGGGTTCGGCGGCGGCCTGGTTCCACAGCTCGGCGCGCAGGTCCTTGGCGTTGTCCCGGACGTCCTGCCGGATGGCTCCGGCGAGCTGGCCGACCGAGTCGTGGATCTCGGCCTCCAGGTCGGTCAACTCGGCCGCGCGGGAGGCGAGCTCGGCCCGGCCCTGGTCGGTGAGCCGGTAGACCTTGCGGCCGCCCTCGGTGGTGTGGCTGACCAGGCCCTCCGCCTCCAGCTTGGCCAGCCGGGGGTAGACGGTGCCCGCGGAGGGCGCGTACAGGCCGTGGAAGCGCTCCTCCAGCAGGCGGATCACCTCGTAGCCGTGCCGGGGGCTCTCGTCGAGCAGCTTCAACAGGTAGAGGCGCAGCCGCCCGTGGCCGAACACCGGTGTCATCAGGACTCCTTGGTCAGGTCGAGCGGGGCCGCCGACAGTTCCTTGGCCGGGTGCTCCTCCTCGGCCTCGGGGCGGCGCTGGACGGTGACCGCGCCGGTGACGGTGGTCACCGCGAGGCGGCCGCGGCCGGTGCCGAGCTGGCCGGAGAGCTTCTTGGAGCCCCAGCCGCCGCCGACGCTCAGCTCGGCGAAGGCGCTGGAGAGCGTCCCGCTGGTGGTGCCGGCCTCGACCTTGGCGTCGGCGAGGGCGGGCAGCCGGACGCCGACCGCGCCGGAGACGGTGTTCACGCCGATGTCGGTGGGGGTGGCGGCGTCCAGGTCCAGGGTGACGGCGCCGGAGACCGAGTGGGCGCGGATCTTCGTCGCGGAGCCGGCCACCAGGGTGACCGCGCCGGAGACCGTGTTGACCTTCAGCTGGCCGGACAGGCCCTCGGCGTCCACGTCCCCCGAGACGGTGTTGGCGCTGACCAGGCCGGTCAGCCCGGCCAGCGTGGTGGCGCCGCTGGCGCCGTGCACGCCGACCTCGCCCGCGATGCCGGAGATGGTGGCGTCGGCGGAGACGGTGCCGACCCGGACCACGGCGGCGGCCGGGACCGCGACCGTCAGGTCGGCGCTGCGCTTGCGGCGCAGCCCGGAGAAGAAGGACTTGACCGTCTGCACCGACTTCACGGCCTCGCCGAACTCGCCCCAGCTGAGGTCCTTGTAGGTGACGGTGAGCACGCCGTCCTCCAGGACGACCTGGAGCGGCTCACCCTCCAGCCGGGCCACCTCCAGCCGGGCGGGCCCCTCGGTGGGGACCACGTTCACGGTGCCGTCGACGACCCGCACGTGCAGGGTGTGCACGCTCTCGTCGAAGGCGATCTGCTGAGTGCTGTCTACCGTCCACTGCGTCATGTCCGACTCCCCGTCCTCCCATACGCGATGTATCGCGTCGTCCTGTTATTCACGATATATCGCGTGGCGCGGAAGTCAAGGCGCTCCGGCCCCCACCCCGACCCGGAGCGCACCCCGAGCCGACCCCGAGCCGGACTCCGGGGCGGCCCCGTCCCGGGCTCCGGGAACGCGAACGGCCCGGGGGGCGAACTCGCCTCCCGGGCCGTGCTGCTGACGTCCCGTCAGCCGTTCACTCCTCGTCGTCCTCGTCGTCCAGCCGGGCCAGCCAGGTGGCCAGCCGCTCCACCGGCACCTCGAAGTCCGGGTTCAGGTCCACGAACTCCCGCAGGCGCTCGGCCAGCCACTCGAAGGTGACCTCCTCCTCGCCTCGCCGGCTCTCCAACTCCTCGATGCCGCGGTCGGTGAAGTACACGGTGGTTCGCTCCGGGGGTGGGTGGTTCCAGGTCCGTCGGAACCCAGGATAGTGGCGCGCCGATCAGCCGTTGTACCGGTAGTAGCTGAGCGCGAGGGAGACCGCGCCGTCGTTGGTGACGTTGGTGATCTTCATGATCGCCACGCTCCAGCTCTGCCGGTTGCGCACGCAGATCATCCGGCCCGGCGGCAGGTCCCCGTACGGGAACGCGGCGCTGGGGTTCTTGTCGATGGCGTCCGAGCACTCCTGCGGGGTGAGCGAGTCCGCCTTGCTGAGGTAGCGGTCGAAGTCGTCCGGCACGGACAGCTTGTCGTAGCCCGGCCGCACCAGGTCGTCGTTGACCGAGGTCGGCACCACCTTGCCGTTGACCAGGTCGAAGCCGTAGTCGCTGCTGGGCGCGGACAGCTCGCGGTCGGTGTAGACCGCGGTGAACCCGGCGGGCGCCCCGCTCGGGCGGGCCGACCCGGAGGGCGAGGACTTCGGGCTGCCGGAGGCGGACGGCGACGCCGACACCTGGTCCCGGCTCACGCTGTCGCCCCCGGCACCGCCGCCGGTGGGGCTCGGACCGACCGTGACGGTCTCGGTGGCGACCGGGGTGCCCCCGGTGTCGCCGCCCAGCTGCTTCATCAGCACCAGCCCGCCCGCCGTCCCGGCCAGCAGGGTCACCAGCGCGACGATCAGCAGGGTCTTCCAGGACACCCCGCGGTGACGCTCCGCCGGTCCGGCCGGGGCCGGACCGGCGGCGAGCGGGACGGCCGGGCCGGGCGGCGGGGTGTGCTGCTCGGCCGGCCGCACCGTCGGGTCGGCCGGGGCCACCGGGCCGGTGACCGCCTCGGAGACCGGGGTGGGCGGCCCGAACACGCCCGCCGGCGGCGCCACCGGGGCGTGCTGCTGCCGCACCGGCGGCGCGAGCGGCTGCGGGGGAGTGGCCGGCAGGGTCGGCGGCGCGGCCGGCAGCGGGGTCGGCGGGGTCCGCGGCAGGTCGGAGCGCCGGGTGATCTCGGTGTTCACCTGCCCCGGCAGCCAGTCCTCGCCGAACCGCAGCTGCCCGCCCACCACCGGGTGCTCGCGGGCCGCCAGGATGATCTCGGCGGGCGTCGGCCGGTCCGCCGGGTCCTTCGCCAGGCAGCGCCCGATCAGCTCGCGCAGCGGTGCGGGCACGCCGTTCAGCTCCGGCTGCTCGTGCACCACCCGGTACAGCACCGCGGTGTCCGGGCCGTCGCCGAACGGCGGCGCGCCGCCCGCCACGTACGCGGCCAGCGCGCCCAGCGCGAACACGTCGGTGGCCGCGGTGACCGGCCGGCCCTGGGCCTGCTCCGGCGACATGAACGCCGGCGAGCCGATCCGGTAGCCGGTGCCGGTCAGCGCCGTCGCGTCGGCGGCCCGGGCGATGCCGAAGTCGATCACCCGCGGCCCGTCCGCGGCCACCAGCACGTTGGCCGGCTTGAGGTCCCGGTGCACCACCCGCACGCTGTGGATCGCCTGCAGCGCCTCCGCGATGCCGCCCACCAGCAGCAGCACCGTCCGCACCGGCAGCGCCCCGTGCTCGCGCACCACCTGCTGGAGCGACGGACCCGGCACGTACGAGGTGACCAGCCAGGGCGCGCCCGACTCCAGGCCGCCGGAGTCGATCACCTGCGCCGTGTACAGCCCGTGGATGCGCTGGGCGCTGCTCACCTCCTGCGCGAAGCGGCGGCGGAACTCCCCGTCCTCGGCGAACTCCGGCCGCACCACCTTGAGCGCCACCGGGCGGCCGCCCGGCGTGTACGACAGGTAGACCCGGCCCATGCCGCCGGCGCCGAGCCGGGCGAACAGCCGGTAGCCGCCGACCTCGCGGGGGTCGTCCGGCAGCAGCGGCTGGAAGACCGGTGGGAGCGGAGCGGCGTGCTGCGGAGTGTCGGCTGCCATGAGGCGGGTCCCCCTCGGATGAGCGTGTCGAAAGACGGCCGTCCGGCGCGCGGCGCCCGGAACGGCGAACCACAACCTATCGACCCGTCAGAACCCGTGCAGCCCACCGGCTCCCGCAGCGCGTCACGGTCCGGAAACGGAACCGGAAGCGGAAGCGGAAGCAGAACCGGAAGCGGAAGCGGAAACGCCCCCGCCCCCGGAGAACCGGGGACGGGGGCGATCCGTTCCGTGCCGTACGGCGTCGTGCCGTGCCGCGCCTCAGCGCGTCAGAGCGAGAACACCTCTTCGATCAGCGCCTGCTGCTCGGCGGCGTGCCGCTTGGCGGAGCCGACCGCGGGGGCCGAGGAGGCCGTGCGGGCGACCCGGCGCAGCCGGGCGTTGCCACCGGAGCGGCCGACCACGACCTGCAGGTGGTCGACCAGGTTCATCGCGATGAACGGCCAGGCACCCTGGTTGGCCGGCTCCTCCTGCGCCCAGACGAACTGGACGTCCTCGCCGTAGCGGCTCAGCTCCTCCTGGAGCTCGGCCACCGGCAGCGGGTACAGGCGCTCGACCCGGACGATCGCGGTGTCGGTGGTGCCGCGCGCGGTCCGGGCCGCCTCCAGGTCGTAGTAGAACTTGCCGGAGGTGATGACCACCTTGCGGACCTGCGCCGGGTCGACCGTGCTGTCCCCGATCACCGGGCGGAACGAGCCGCTCAGGAACTCGGAGGTGGCGGACGCCGCGGCCTTCAGGCGCAGCATCGACTTCGGGGTGAAGACGATGAGCGGCTTGTGGTGCGGGTTGTGCGCCTGCCAGCGCAGCAGGTGGAAGTAGTTCGACGGCAGGGTCGGCATGGCGACCGTCATGTTGTCCTGCGCGCACAGCTGGAGGAAGCGCTCCGGGCGGGCGGACGAGTGGTCCGGGCCCTGGCCCTCCATGCCGTGCGGCAGCAGCAGGGTGACGCCGGAGTGCTGGCCCCACTTCTGCTCGGCCGACGCGATGTACTCGTCGACCATGGTCTGCGCGCCGTTGACGAAGTCGCCGAACTGCGCCTCCCACATGACCAGCGCGTTCGGGCGGGTCAGCGAGTAGCCGTACTCGAAGCCCATCGCCGCGTACTCGCTGAGCAGCGAGTCGTAGACGGTGAACCGGGCCTGGTCCTCGGTCAGGTACATCAGCGGGGTGTAGTCCTCGCCGGTGTTCCGGTCGATCAGCACCGCGTGGCGCTGGCCGAAGGTGCCGCGGCGGGAGTCCTGGCCGGCCAGCCGGACCGGGTGGCCCTCCATCAGCAGCGAGCCGATGGCGAGCGCCTCGCCGGTGGCCCAGTCGATGGTGTTGTCCTCGACCGAGGCGGCGCGGCGCTGCAGCTGCGGCAGCAGGCGCGGGTGCACGGTCAGCCAGTCCGGCAGGTTGACCTGCGAGGCGGCGATCCGCTTGACCATCTCGGCGGAGATGCCGGTCTGGATGGAGACCGGGAAGTCCGCGACCGGGCGGCCGGCCTCGGCCTGGGCCGGGGCGGCGACGGCCTCGCGGACCTCGGCGAACACCTTCTCCAGCTGGCCCTGGAAGTCCTGGAGCGCCTGCTCGGCCTCTTCCATGGTGATGTCGCCGCGACCGATCAGCGCCTCGGTGTAGAGCTTGCGCACCGAGCGCTTCTTGTCGATCAGGTCGTACATCAGCGGCTGGGTGAACGACGGGTTGTCGGCCTCGTTGTGACCGCGGCGGCGGTAGCAGATGAGGTCGATCACGACGTCCTTGTGGAACTGCTGGCGGAACTCGAAGGCCAGCCGCGCGACGCGGACCACGGCCTCCGGGTCGTCGCCGTTCACGTGGAAGATCGGCGCCTCGATCATCCGGGCCACGTCGGTGCAGTACATCGAGGAGCGCGAGGAGGCCGGGGCGGCGGTGAAGCCGACCTGGTTGTTGACCACGATGTGCACGGTGCCGCCGGTGCGGTAGCCGCGCAGCTGCGACATGTTCAGGGTCTCCGCGACCACGCCCTGGCCCGCGAAGGCCGCGTCGCCGTGGATCTGGATCGGCAGCACCGGGAAGGTGGTGCCGCCGAAGTCCAGGATGTCCTGCTTGGCGCGGGCGATGCCCTCGACGACCGGGTCGACGGTCTCCAGGTGCGAGGGGTTGGCGGCCAGCGACACCTTGATGGTCTCGCCGTCCAGGCCGGTGAAGGTGCCCTCGGAGCCCAGGTGGTACTTCACGTCGCCGGAGCCGTGCATCGACTTCGGGTCGAGGTTGCCCTCGAACTCGCCGAAGATCTTGCCGAACGGCTTGCCGACGATGTTCGCCAGCACGTTCAGCCGGCCGCGGTGGGCCATGCCGATGACGGCCTCGTCGAGGCGGTGCTCGGCGGCGGCGTCGATGGTGGCGTCCAGCAGCGGGATGAGCGACTCGCCGCCCTCCAGCGAGAAGCGCTTCTGCCCGACGTACTTGGTCTGCAGGAAGGTCTCGAACGCCTCGGCCGAGTTCAGCCGGCGCAGGATGCGCAGCTGCTCCTCGCGCTCCGGCTTGGTGTACGGCTTCTCCAGGCGCTCCTGCAGCCAGGTGCGCTGCGCCGGGTCCTGGATGTGCATGTACTCGATGCCGACGGTGCGGCAGTAGGTGTTGCGCAGCAGGCCGAGGATGTCGCGGAGCTTCATCATCTTCTGGCCGCCGAAGCCGCCGACCGCGAACTCGCGCTCCAGGTCCCACAGGGTGAGGCCGTGCGAGACGACGTCCAGGTCGGGGTGCTTGCGCTGCATGTACTCCAGCGGGTCGGTGTCGGCCATCAGGTGGCCGCGGACCCGGTAGGAGTGGATCAGCTCGATGACCCGGGCGGTCTTGTTGACCTCGTCGTCGTGGGTGGTGGCCACGTCGGTGGCCCAGCGCACCGGCTCGTACGGGATGCGCAGGGACTCGAACACCTCGTCGTAGAAGTTGTTCGCGCCCAGCAGCAGCTGGTGGATCGAGCGCAGGAACTCGCCCGAGGCCGCGCCCTGGATGACCCGGTGGTCGTAGGTCGAGGTCAGGGTCATGGTCTTGGAGATGCCCAGGCGGGCCAGCGTCTCCTGGGAGGAGCCCTGGAACTCGGCCGGGTACTCCATGGCGCCGACGCCGACGATGGTGCCCTGGTTCTGCATCAGGCGCGGCACCGAGTGCACGGTGCCGATGCCGCCGGGGTTGGTCAGCGAGATCGTGACGCCGGTGAAGTCGTCCATGGTCAGCTTGTTGGCGCGGGCCCGGCGGACGATGTCCTCGTAGGCCTGCCAGAAGCCGAAGAAGTCGAGCGTCTCGGCCTTCTTGATGGCCGCGACGACCAGCTGGCGGTCGCCGTTCGGCTTGACCAGGTCGATGGCGAGGCCCAGGTTCACGTGCTCGGGCTTCACCAGGTAGGACTTGCCGTCCTCCACCTTGTAGCTGTGGTTCATGCCGGGGTTGGCCTTCACGGCCTGGACCAGCGCGTAGCCGATCAGGTGGGTGAAGGACACCTTGCCGCCGCGGGCCCGCTGCAGGTGGTTGTTGATGACGATGCGGTTGTCGATCAGCAGCTTCGCCGGCACGGCGCGCACCGAGGTGGCGGTCGGAACCTCCAGCGAGGCGTCCATGTTGGACGCCACGGCCTTGGCCGGGCCGCGCAGCTGGACCAGCTCGGGACCCTCCGCGGCGGCCTTCGCGGGCGCGGCGGCGGCCGGGGCGGCCGCCTTCGGCGCGGGCGGCGCGGCGGGGGCGGCCGGGAGCGGCGCGGGAGCGGCCACCGGCTGCGCGGGCGCCGGCGCGACGGGCGCGGGGGCGGCGGGCGCGGCCGGAGCTGCGGCAACGGGAGCGGCAACGGGGGTCGGCTGGGCGCCGACCGGAGTTGCGGCCTGGGTCACTGGAGTCACCTCGGTACCGGGCTTGTAGTCGGCGAAAAAGTCCCACCAGGCACGGTCGACCGAGGCCGGGTCCTGGAGGTACTGCTGGTAGATCTCGTCGACGAGCCACTCATTGGGGCCGAAGCCAGTGGAGCTTGCCGAGCTGGGGGTTTCTTGGTGTGGCGACACGGGGCAACCGCCCTCTTCCGCTTCCTTTTGGGATGGTGGACAGCGGGGATTAAGGCTACGCCTCCGACCAGTGATCGCGCAGTCCCCGGTGGTCAGGCGTCGCCCAGATCACATCGCCGGGCTGGTTTTTGGCTGAATCCGAGCGTTAGAGATGCCGGAAATCAGGGAACTCGGCCCCTGATCGGTCGTGGTCATACCGGCGGAAAATCGGACGAACCAGTGGTCTGGACCATTTTACGGCTCGGGCCGGGGACCGGCACCGAGCAGCCCGGCCCCGGTTTGTACCGATTGCGCCACAGTCTCAGGCCGGGACCGGCGCCTCACCCGGGAGGGTGACCTCGATCCGGCAGCCCGCGGCCGCCTCCGCCACCCGAATCCGGCCGCCGTGCAGGTCCACCGCCCAGCGCGCGATCGCCAGTCCCAGGCCCGTCCCGCCGTCGCTGCCCGGCCCCAGCGCGGTCGGCGAACCGCTGCGGCCGAACCGCTCGAAGACCCGCTCGCGGTCCGCCGCCGGGATGCCCGGGCCCTGGTCCTCGACCTCCAGCAGCAGCCCGCCGCCCTCCGCCGCCCGGGCCCGCACCGTCACGGTGCCGCCGGCCGGCGAGTGCTTGCAGGCGTTGTCCACCAGGTTGGCCACCACCTGGTGCAGCCGCTCCGCGTCCGCCACCGCCGCCAGGTCGGCCGGCTGCACGTCCAGCGCCAGCCGGACGTCCTCGCGCCGGGCGTACGCGCCGCCCGCCGTCGCGCCGTCCACCGTCACCCCGCGCAGCACCCCGTCCAGGAACGGGCCGACCCGGAACGGGCGGGAGTCCAGCGGGACCACGCCGTCGTCCAGCTTCGACAGGTCCAGCAGGTGGGTGACCAGCCGGCCCAGCCGCTCGGTCTGCTCCAGCGCGGTGCCCAGGTTCTTCGGGTCCGGCTTCACCACGCCGTCCACCACGTTCTCCAGCAGGCCGCGCAGCGCCGCGATCGGCGTGCGCAGCTCGTGCGAGACGTTGGCGATCAGCTCGCGGCGGTGCCGGTCGGCGGCCTCCAGGTCGCCCGCCATCCGGTTGAAGGTGTCGGCCAGCTCGCCGATCTCGTCCCGCGAGGACACCTCGACCCGGGCGCTGTAGTCGCCCTCCGCCATCGACCGCGCCGCCGCCGTCATGTCGCGCAGCGGCGCCGTCAGGCCGTTCGCCAGGAACTGCATGAACAGCAGCGAGGCGATCAGCGAGAAGATCATGATCAGCCGGATCTGGGTCTCCGAGCGGATCGCCACCACCACCATCCCGGTGGCCAGCACCACCGAGACGACCACCAGCATGGCCAGCTTGCCCTTGATCGACCGGACCGGGTCGAACGGGCGGATGTCGGCCCACACCCGGTGCGCGGCGCGCGCCGCGAGCGAGGGCCGGGGCCGGGGGGAAGCCGGTTCGGCTTCCCCGTTGCGTTGCTGCGGAAAGGTCATGGTGTCCCTGCGACTCGTGCTCGGGGCGGGGCGGGGGCAGCCGCGCGGGCCCGCGGGCCCGGGACCGGCGGGGCCCGGTCAGGACAGCGGGGCCTCCAGCGCGTACCCCACGCCGTGCACCGTGCGGATCCAGCTCGCGCCGATCTTCCGGCGCAGCGCCTTCACGTGGCTGTCCACCGTGCGGGTGCCGGACGCGTCGGTCCAGTCCCACACCTCGGCCAGCAGCTGCTCGCGGGTCAGCACCGCGCGCGGCTGCGCCGCCAGGCAGGCCAGCAGGTCGAACTCGGTCGGCGTCAGGTGCACGTCGCCCGAGCCCAGCCGGACCCGGCGCTGCACGTGGTCGATCTCCAGCTCGCCGAACCGCAGCGACCCCAGCGCGGGGGTGCGGGCCGCCTGCTGGGCGCGCTCCACCCGGCGCAGCAGCACGTTCACCCGGGCCGCCAGCTCGCGCATCGAGAACGGCTTGGTCATGTAGTCGTCCGCGCCGACGCCCAGGCCCACCAGCAGGTCCGTCTCGTCGTCCCGCGCGGTCAGCATCAGCACCGGCACCGGGCGCTGCGCCTGAATCCGGCGGCACACCTCCAGGCCGTCGAAGCCCGGCAGCATGATGTCGAGCACCACCAGGTCCGGCTGCCAGGTGTGGAACCCGTCCACCGCGCCCGGCCCGTCGTGGGCCACCGCCACCTTGAAGCCCTCTGCTCCCAGCCGGGCCGCGATCGATTCGGCGATGGTGGGCTCGTCCTCCACGACGAGCACCCGTCGCTGGGTGCCCACCGGCCCACTGCTGATCGTCTCTTGCTGGATCTCTGTCACGGTCACGCCACCGCCCCCAGGGCTCGCGGGCCGGCCGTCCGGGGGGACGGCGGGCTCCGCTCGTAGTCGTCTTGTTCCGTCGTCGTCTTGCTTCCGCCGTGCCGTTCCGCGCGGGAGCGCCCGTCCGCGGTCGCGGCCGGTTTGGCAGGTCCCCGCTCGGACGGGCACGGGCCGATACCTTACCCGGAGCACTTGCGAGCCGTAACGGTACGTGTGCGAGCGGCAGGTGCCGGGGCGGAGGTCTTCACAGAAGTTCCTCAGACGGCTCTCACCCGGCACCCGTATCGTGGGCCGGACAAGGCGTTCTGGAGGCACCATGACCAGCGCGGAACTGCGTCGACGACTGATCCGCCCCGGGCTGCGGGCCGTGCCCACCCCGCGGGCCAACCCGTTCGCACTCGGTTACCTCGCGCTGCTGCTCGGCACCACCCTGTACGCGCGCCTGGGCGACCCGGAGACCGTGCACCGGCTCCAGTCCCTCTCCTCCACCGACGCGCACAACCTGCTCGTCCACCCCGCCCTCTCCCTGGTCGGCAGCGGCCTGTGGGTCGCCGGACCGGTCTGGATGCCGTACTTCTGGGCCTTCGCCCTCACCGTCGCACCCTTGGAACGACGCGTCGGCGGCCTTCGTGCCCTCGGCGTCTTCGGCGCCGGCCACGTCGCCGCGACGCTGCTCTCGCAGGCCGTCGTGGTCGCCGCGGTGGCGACCGGCCGGGCCGAGAAGGAGCTGCTCGACGCGATGGACATCGGCGTCTCGTACGGCGTCCTCGCCTCGCTGGGCGCGCTCGCCGGGCTGCTCGGCCCGGTGGGGCGGCGGACCGCGCTGGGCGCGGGCGTCGCGCTGGTCGGCCACCAGCTGGTGACCGACCCCGACCTGGTCACCTCGGTCGGCCACCCGGCGGCCCTGGCGGTGGGCGTCTCGCTCTGGCCGCTGCTGCGCGGCCGCGGGCCCCGGCCGCCGTGGCGGGTGCGGCGGGCGCCGGCCTGGCAGGTCCGGCCCCGCCCGGAGACCGCGTCCGCCGAGGGCTGACCGCCCGGCCCCCGCGCCGAACCCCGCGCCCCGACCGGGGTGCGGGGTTCTCGCGCTGCGTTCACTGACGGTGAACAACGGGTGGGGAACAATCGCGGTGCACCGAACCTTAGTCAGGTCAGCTCAACTTCACTGACTGGGGAGAGATCATGGCATCGACGTCCGTTCCACTCACCCTGCCCGTGCTGCCGCTCGACGACGAGGTAGTGCTTCCCGGCATGGTGGTTCCGTTGGAGCTCTCGAATCCCGAGGTGCGGGCCGCCGTGGAGGCGGCGCGCGCCGGGAGCGCCGGGGGCAAGCCGCAGGTGCTGCTGGTGCCGCGGCTGGACGGGTCGTACGCGGCGGTGGGCGCGCTGGCGACGGTCGAGCAGGTCGGGCGGCTGGCGGACGGCGACCCGGCGGCGCTGGTGCGGGCCGTGCGCCGGGTGCGGATCGGCGCCGGGACGACCGGGCCCGGGGCCGCGCTCTGGGTGGAGACCACGCCGTTCAAGGAGTCGGACCAGGGGCTGCCGGTGGCGGGGCGGGCGGCCGAGCTGGTCAAGGAGTACAAGGCGCTGTCGACGCAGTGGCTGCGCCGCCGCGGCGCCTGGCAGATCGTCGACCGGGTGGCCGCGATCGAGGACGTCGGCGAGCTGGCCGACCACATCGGCTACGCGCCGTTCGCGACCGCCGAGCAGAAGCTCAAGGTGCTGCTGGAGGCGGACCGCCCGGCCCGGCTGGAGTACGCGCTGAGCCTGCTGCGCGAGCACCTCGCGGAGGAGGAGGTCAACGACACCATCCGCAAGGACGTCGAGGAGGGCGTGGCCAAGCAGCAGAAGGAGTTCCTGCTGCGGCGCCAGCTGGAGGCGGTCCGCAAGGAGCTGGCCGAGCTGAACGGCGAGGCGGACTCCGAGGAGGACGACTACCGGGCCCGGGTCGAGGCCGCCGCGCTGCCCGAGAAGGTCCGGGAGGCCGCGCTCAAGGAGGTCGACAAGCTGGAGCGGTCCAGCGACCAGTCGCCCGAGGGCTCCTGGATCCGCACCTGGCTGGACACCGTGCTCGAACTGCCGTGGAACGAGCGCTCCGAGGACGCGTACGACATCGCCGGGGCCCGCGCCGTGCTGGACGCGGACCACACCGGCCTGGCGGACGTGAAGGACCGGATCGTCGAGTACCTGGCCGTCCGCAAGCGCCGGGCGGACCAGGGCCTGGGCCAGATCGGCGGACGCCGGGGAGGGGCGGTGCTGGCGCTGGTCGGGCCGCCCGGGGTCGGCAAGACCTCGCTGGGCGAGTCGGTGGCGAAGGCGATGGGGCGGTCCTTCGTCCGGGTCGCGCTCGGCGGCGTGCGCGACGAGGCGGAGATCCGCGGCCACCGCCGGACGTACGTGGGCTCGATCCCCGGCCGGATCGTCCGGGCGGTCAAGGAGGCCGGGACGATGAACCCGGTGGTGCTGCTGGACGAGATCGACAAGGTCGGCTCGGACTACCGGGGCGACCCGGCGGCGGCCCTGCTGGAGGTCCTGGACCCGGCGCAGAACCACACCTTCCGGGACCACTACCTGGAGGTCGAGCTCGACCTCTCCGACGTGGTGTTCCTGGCCACCGCGAACGTGCTGGAGGCCATCCCCGAGCCGCTGCTGGACCGGATGGACCTGGTCCGCCTCGACGGCTACACCGAGGACGAGAAGGTCGCCATCGCCCGCGACCACCTGCTGCCGCGCCAGCTGGCCAAGGCGGGCCTGGGCGAGGCCGAGCTGACGGTCGACGAGCGGGCGCTGCGCAGGCTGGCCGCCGAGTACACCCGGGAGGCGGGCGTCCGGAACCTGGAGCGGGCGATCGCGCGCATCCTGCGCAAGGTCGCCGCACAGGTCGAGCTGGGCGAGCGCGAGCTGCCCGCCGCGGTCGGCCCGGACGACCTGCGGGCCCTGCTGGGCCGGCCGCACCACGTGCCGGAGTCGGCCCAGGAGCCGGCCGAGCGCCGCACCGCGGTGCCGGGCGTGGCCACCGGGCTGGCGGTCACCGGGGCCGGCGGCGACGTCCTCTACATCGAGGCCTCGCTGGCGGACGCCGAGACCGGCTCGACCGGGCTGACCCTGACCGGCCAGCTGGGCGACGTGATGAAGGAGTCCGCGCACATCGCGCTCTCCTACCTGCGCTCACGCGGCGCCGAGCTGGAACTGCCGGTGACCGGGCTGCGCGAGCGGGGCATCCACCTGCACGTGCCGGCCGGCGCGGTGCCGAAGGACGGCCCGAGCGCGGGCATCACCATGACCACGGCGCTGGCCTCGCTGCTGTCCGGCCGCAAGGTGCGCACCGACGTGGCGATGACCGGCGAGGTGTCGCTGACCGGCCGGGTGCTGCCGATCGGCGGCGTCAAGCAGAAGCTGCTGGCCGCGGACCGCTCCGGGATCACCACGGTGATCATCCCGAAGCGCAACGAGGCGGACCTGGACGACGTCCCCGCCGAGGTGCTGGAGCGCCTGACGGTGCACCCGGTGTCCGACGTCCGCGAGGTGCTGCGGCTCGCCCTGGAGCCGGCCGAGGTGCTGGTGGCGGCGGCCTGACGCCTCGTCCGGCACCACCGGGGGCCCGCGGACCCGTCCGCGGCACCCCTGGTGGTCTCCGGGCGGCGCCGATGGGAGACTGCCCGCATGCCGTCCCCTACGCAGCGCGTGCTGGCCGCCGTCCCGGAGCGCTACCGGCCGTTCCTGGTCAAGCACCGCACGCTGGTGAAGTTCCTGGTGGTCGGAGGGACCTGCTTCCTCCTCACCATGCTGATCAACTTCGGCCTGAAGACCACCGTGCTGGAGAACAAGCCGGTGCTGGCGCTGACCGTCGCGACCGTGGTCACCACGGTGATCTCGTACGTGCTGAACCGGCAGTGGTCGTTCCGCGCGGTCGGGCGCAAGCGGGAGGCGGCCGGGTTCTTCGTGGTGAGCGCGCTGGCGGTGGGGGTGAACGACCTCCCGCTGGTGGCGTCCCGGTACGTGTTCGACCTCCGGACGCCGGACGTGAGCCACTTCGCGCAGGAGGTCGCCGACTTCTTCAGCGGGATGATCGTCGGCACCCTGCTGGCGATGGCGTTCCGGTTCTGGGCGATGAACCGCTTCGTCTTCACCGAGCTGGCCGAACGGGAGCCGGACGACCGGCAGCGGCCGGGGCGGGAGCCCGAACGGGTCTGACCCCCGCCCCGGCCGGGCTCACCCCTCGGCCGGGATGGGGCGGCCGAACCGGGGCGGCCGGGCCACCGCCAGGAAGGTCACCGCGACGCCGCCCACCGCCCAGGCCGCCAGCACCAGGAACGGC
Source organism: Kitasatospora fiedleri (assembly GCF_948472415.1). Lineage (NCBI taxonomy): Bacteria > Bacillati > Actinomycetota > Actinomycetes > Kitasatosporales > Streptomycetaceae > Kitasatospora > Kitasatospora fiedleri. The sequence continues at coordinate 4,943,058 of NZ_OX419519.1, forward strand.
ACGGTGAGGTGGGTGGAGTCCAGGTAGGCGATCGAGCGGGCCGCGGAGGTGCCGGCCCCGTTCGGGATCCACTCGCCGATCGCCCGCCAGAACGCGGGCAGCAGCGGCGGCGGGAAGACGCCGCCCGCGCTGGGGTTGCCCAGCACCACGAAGAGCAGCACCGCCAGGCCGATGCCGACCACGTCGAACAGGCACTCCAGGGCCATCGTGACGGCGCCGACCGAGAACACCACCAGGGTGCCCAGCCCGGTGAGCGCGGCGATCGAGCCGGGCAGCGCGTGCAGGATCGGACCGATGATCAGCGCGCCGCCGAGGCCCGCCGCGACCGAGTACAGCGCCAGCGTGCCCAGCCGCAGCAGCGCCCGGCCGGTGTTGGCCGGGCGGGAGCCGGCGCTGATCCCGAGGATCGAGGCGACCAGGTAGCCGCCCACGCACCAGCCGACCACCAGGTAGAAGGCGGACAGGCCCTCGGCGTCGCCCCCGGCCAGCGGGATGGTGTCGTCGACCACGACGGTCCGGCCCTGGGCGGCGGCCAGCTTGGTGACCACGCCCTCCGCGGCGGTGGCGGCGGCCGGGCCGCGGGCGTCGGCGACCAGCAGCGTGTCCTCGGTGCCGGTCGGGTCGAACACCCAGGCCGCGTAGACCTTCTGGTCCTTGATCCGCTCCCGCGCGGTGTCGCCGTCCGGCAACGCGGAGGCGCGCACCGCGCTGTCCGGGACGGACTCCAGCGCGCCGACCAGCTTGGGCGCGACCTCGGGCGGGGCGACCACCGCGATGGACAGCTCGTGCGGCGTCGGGTGGTGCAGCGCGCCCACGTACGAGGTGATGAAGCCGAGCTGGAGCAGCAGGACGGCGACCACCAGGAAGAACGCGCGGGGGGTGACCGCGTCCCGGAGGTCGCCGAGGAATCCCTTGCGCGGCTCTGCCGTGTGGGCCATGACGGGGCGTCTCCCTCTATATAGCGGGTCGAATGCGGCAAAAAAGTCAAAACGGATACTTCATATCATGAAACAGTTGCGTGCCGGGGGAGGCGCGAGCTGCGCGATACTGAGCGCCATGAGTGACCCCCTGGACCGGCGGAACCCCGCCGAACTGGCGTTCCTCGCGGTCGAGCGCGAGGTGGCGACGCTGTTCCGGCGCAGCCGGGCGCGGGCCGCGGAGACCTCCCGCCTGGTGCACCCCGAGCTGGAGGCCGGGGCGTACGTGCTGCTCGGGTTCATCCGGGAGTCCGGGCGGGCCCGGGTGACCGACGTCGGGCTGCACTTCGGGGTGGGCAAGGCCACCGTGAGCCGGCAGATCCGGGCGATCGAGGAGCTGGGCCTGCTCCGCCGGGAGACCGACCCGCTGGACCGGCGGGCTTCGCTGGTCTCGCTGACCGAGGAGGGCGAGCGGCGGTTCGCGGCGGCCCGGGAGGTGCGGATGGCGCGGTTCCGGGCCTCGCTGTCCGGGTGGGAGCTGGGCGAGCTGGAGCAGTTCGCCCGGCTGCTGGAGCGGTTCAACGAGCTGACCGAGGGGGTCTGAGGGCGGCCGGTCGGGAGGGTTTCTTTACTTGGGCTTGAAGAAAGTTGCCTCAGTCAACTATCGGCGTATAGTTGCTTGAGGCAACGAATTTTTAGTCGAAGGAAGCGCATGTCGACGACCCTCAAAGCACCGCCGCAGGTCCAGATGTCCCACCGCCAAGTCCTCGAAGCCCTCTCGGGCCTGCTGCTCGGCCTGTTCGTGGCCGTGCTCTCCTCCACGGTCGTCTCCAACGCGCTCCCGCGAATCCTCACCGACCTGCACGGCGGCGAGTCCGCGTACACCTGGGTGGTCACCGCCGCCCTGCTGTCGATCACCGCCGCCACCCCGCTCTGGGGCAAGCTCTCCGACCTGGTCAGCAAGAAGCTGCTGGTCCAGATCGCCATGGTGATCTACGTGTTCTCCTCGGCGCTGGCCGGCCTGTCGCAGAGCATCGGCATGCTGATCTTCTGCCGGGTGCTCCAGGGCATCGGCGCCGGCGGCGTGATCGCGCTCGGCCAGATCTGCCTGGCCGCGATGGTCCCGCCGCGCGAACGCGGCCGCTACAGCGGCTACTTCGGCGCCGTCTTCGCGCTCGCCACCATCGGCGGCCCGCTGATCGGCGGCGTCATCGTGGACACCTCCTGGCTCGGCTGGCGCTGGTGCTTCTACGTCGGCGTCCCGTTCGCCCTGGTCGCCATCCTGGTGCTGCAGCGCACCCTCAAGCTGCCCGAGGCCGCGGCCCGCAAGCCGAAGATCGACTACCTGGGCGCGACGCTGATCACCGCCGCCGTCAGCCTGCTGATGATCTGGATCTCGCTGGCCGGCAAGAACTACGACTGGGTCTCCTGGCAGACCTTCGTGATGGTGTTCGGCGGCCTGGCGCTGGCCGGCCTGTTCGTCGCGGTCGAGAAGCGCGCCGCCGAGCCGCTGATCCCGCTCGACCTGTTCCGCCACCGCACCGTCGCCCTCGCCGCGCTGGCCAGCGCCTTCGTCGGCGTCGGGATGTACGGCACCACCACCTTCCTCGGCCAGTACTTCCAGCTCGCCAAGGAGAAGTCGCCCACCCAGGCCGGCCTGCTCACCCTGCCGATGATCCTCGGCCTCGCGGTCTCCTCCACCGTGGCCGGCCGGCTGATCACCAAGTACGGCAAGTGGAAGGGCTTCCTGGTCGCCGGCACCGTGCTGCTCGCCACCGGCCTCGGCCTGATGGGCACCGCCCGGGCCGACACCTCGTACGCGCTGCTCGCCCTCTACATGCTGCTGGCCGGCATCGGCCTCGGCCTGACCAGCCAGAACCTGGTGCTCGCGGTGCAGAACACGGTGCCGCGCAACGAGCTCGGCGCGGCCAGCTCGGTGGTCACCTTCTTCCGCACCATGGGCGGCGCGATGGGCGTCTCCGCGCTCGGCGCGCTGCTCGGCAACAAGGTCGCCAGTTACGCGGCGGAGAACTTCGCCAAGGCCGGCATCCCGGCCGCCGGGGCGGGCGGCGACGGCATCCCGGACCTCAAGAAGCTGCCCGCGCAGATCGTCCCGCTGATCACCGACGCGTACGGGCACGGCGTCGGCACGGTGTTCCTGATCGCCGCGCCGTTCGCGGTGGTCGGCTTCCTGCTGGTGCTGTTCATCCGCGAGGTGCCGCTGCGCACCTCCAACGAGGAGCGGGCCGCCGCCCCCGCCGAGGCCAAGGCCGCGGAGCTGGTCGCGGACTGACCGGCGGTCCGCCGGACCGACGACACCCGAGAGACGACATGCGAGAAGGGCCCCCGCCGTACGGCGGGGGCCCTTCGCCGTGCGGTGCGCACGGGCGGGTGCGGTGGTGCGGGCGGTGCGGTGGTGCGGTGCGTACGGCCGGGTGCGGCGTGTACGGGCGCGGGTGCGGGTGCGGCGCTACTTGGCGGCGATCAGCGAGATGCCGTACAGCACCACGGCCGCGCAGGCCGCGAAGCAGACGCCCGCGGCGGCCAGCGCCGCCGTCCCCCGGCCGGTGCCCGCCGCGACGGCGGCCTCCCGGCGGGAGAGGGCGAGGTTGCCGAGCGCGAACACGGCGACCACGGCGACGGTCACGAGCAGGCTGACGCCCGCGGTCTCGGCCAGTGCGGCCCACTTGATGCTCATGGCGGGGGTTCCTCTCAGGCCGCGAGGGTGGTCGGGGCGGTGGGGGCGGAGGCGGGCACCTCGGTGACGGGGGCGACGTCCGCGCCGTGCACGTTGCCGGCGTGCACCGGCTGGCGGCGCGAGAGCAGCCACATCGAACCGGCGCCCAGCACCAGGACCAGGCCGACCACGGCCACGCCCCAGTCACCGCGGCCGGCCACCAGCGCGGCCAGGCCGGAGACCGCGGCGGCGGCCGGCAGGGTCAGGCCCCAGGTGTAGAACATCCGGCGCACCATGCCCCAGCGCAGCCGGCCGGACGGGCCGCCCAGGCCCGCGCCCATGATGCCGCCGGAGCAGACCTGGGTGGTGGACAGGCCGTAGCCCATGTGCGAGGAGGTCAGGATCACCGTCGCGGCGGCGGTCTCCGAGGCGAAGCCCTGCGGCGGCCGGATGTCGGCCAGGCCGGAGCCCATCGAGCGGATGATCCGCCAGCCGCCCATGTAGGTGCCCAGCGCGATGGCCGTGCCCGCGCTGGCGATCACCCAGGTCGGCGGGCCGTCGCCCTTGTGCAGGGCACCGGCCGAGACCAGGGTCAGCGTGATGATGCCCATGGTCTTCTGCGCGTCGTTGGTGCCGTGCGCGAGCGAGATCAGCGAGGAGGAGAGGACCTGCCCGCGGCGGAAGCCCTTCTCGGTGCCCGCCTTCGGCGCGCCCCGGGTGATCAGGTAGGCCAGCTTGGTGGCGCCCCAGGAGGCCAGGCCCGCGACCAGCGGGGAGGCGACCGCCGGGATCAGGATCTTGGAGAGCACGGTGGAGAAGTTCACCCCGTGCAGGCCGACCCCGACCACGGTGGCGCCGATCAGGCCGCCGTACAGGGCGTGCGAGGAGGACGAGGGCAGGCCCTTGAGCCAGGTCAGCAGGTTCCACAGGATCGCGCCGACCAGGGCGGCGAAGATGATCGAGGGCTGCAGTCCGGCCTTCTCGTTGACGAGGCCGCCCGAGATGGTGGTGGCGACCTTCACCGAGAGGAAGGCGCCGGCGAAGTTCAGCACCGCCGCGATCGTGACGGCGACCTTGGGCCGGAGCGCGCCGGTCGCGATGGAGGTGGCCATCGCGTTGGCGGTGTCGTGGAAGCCGTTGGTGAAGTCGAAGGCGAGCGCCGTGATGATCACAACGGCCACCAGGAACGTGATGTGTTCCATACCCAAACAATCGTCGAAGTGGTCGGACTGACGTTGCTGTCCTCGGCGAAGGTAAGGAGCCTCGGTGAACGGGAGGTTAACTGGGCGCGGAGTCCTGGTTCCCCCGGTGGCCCGGGAGTTGCCGGGGCGTTGGGTTCCGGTGGAGGCCGCGACCCCGCGGTGAGACCGTTCTCACACCCCGCGCCGGATGAGAATTCACCCGGCGGTCCGGAAAGCACCTGCCCCGAACACCCCTCCACGTGGCAGGATCGGTCCGATCGCCGACGGACAATCTGGGGAGGGCCGGCCGATGGGGGCTGGGCAGCGGACCGAATCGACCGGCCTGAGGCCGTGGGTGCGCGCCGCGCTGCGCTGCGGAGCGGTGCTCGCCGCCGCCGCGCTCACCCTGCCGTTCTTCGCCTCGGCGGCGTACGCCGTGCCCGGGCCGGGCGCCCCCGCGGTCTCCGCCGGGTCCGACCCGCTGGCCGAGGCCAAGCGCACCCTCGGGCCGATGCTCGACGAACTGCACGCCCTCTACCAGCAGGCCGAGACCGCCACCGAGCAGTACAACGGCACGGTCGCCAAGCTCGCCGAGCAGCAGGCCACCGTCGAGGACCTGAACAACCGGGCCGCCCGGCAGCAGGACGCCGTCGACGCCGGCAGCGACCTCGCCTCCCAGCTCGCCGCCGCGCAGTACCGCAACAGCCAGATATCCGGGTACGCCGAGCTGCTGATGGCCGAGAACCCGTACGAGGCCGTGGTGATCGCCGAGCTGCTGAACTCCGCCGGGCACTCGCAGAAGGAGTTCCTGGACCGGCTCAAGGCGGACCGGGACACCCTGACCGCGCTGCGCACCGCCGCCGAGCAGGCCGTCGCCCAGTCGCAGGCGCTGGCCGCCGAGCAGGGGAAGGCGAAGGACGACGTCGCCCGGAAGCTGGCCGAGGTCGAGCAGCTGGTCGGCTCGCTCACCGGCGCCCAGCGCGACGAGCTGGCCGAGCTGGAGAAGCAGCAGGCCAACGAGGCGCAGCTGGCCTTCCTGGCCTCCGGGGCGCTCGGCAAGGGCGAGCGGACGCCCTCGGCGACGGGCCGCAAGGCGGTCGCCTGGGCGCTCCAGCAGCTCGGCAAGGACTACGTGTGGGGCGGCGCCGGGCCGGACGTGTTCGACTGCTCCGGCCTCACCTCGCAGGCCTGGCTGCACGCCGGGCTGCCCATCCCGCGCACCAGCCAGGAGCAGTGGGCGCAGCTCAAGCACGTCCCGCTGAACCAGATCCGCCCCGGCGACCTGATCGTCTACTTCGCCGGCGCCACCCACATCGGGATGTACATCGGCGGCGGGCTGATCGTGCAGGCCCCGCACACCGGGGACGTGGTGAAGGTCTCGCAGATCGGCGCGATGCCGATCCTGGGCGCGGTCCGCCCGGACGGGAACGACGCGGCGGACGACGCGGGCGGCGCCTGGAAGGTGCCGGACGTGCCGCTGGGCGCGGTGAAGATCCAGCCCGCCAAGCCCTCGACGCTGCCGACGCCGCCCGCGCCGACGACCACGCCCACCGCGCCGGGCGGCACGCCCAGCGCGCCCGCCACGCCGTCCGACCCGGCCACGCCCGGCGGTTCGGGGACGCCGAGCGGCTCCGGCACGCCGAGCGGTTCCGGCACCCCCAGTGGTTCCGGCACGCCGAGCGGCTCGGGCACCCCGGGCGGGACGGCCGGGCCGAGCGGGACGGGCACGCCCAGCGGCCTCACGGCGCCCGCCGGGTCGGGGTCGCCGAGCGGGGCGGACGCGGTGTCGCCGTCCGGGAGCCGGTCGGCGGGCTGAGATCCGGGGCGGCGGGGCCCGCCGGCCGGTCCGGCGGGCCCGCTGCTCAGCTGCCCGGCTGCCCGGCTGCTCGGTTACTCGGCTTCGAGGCGGACCACGACCGACTTCGAGGTCGGGGTGTTGCTGATGTCGGCCGTGGAGTCCAGCGGGACCAGGACGTTGGTCTCGGGGTAGTACGCGGCGGCGCCGCCGCGGGCGACGGGGTAGTGCACCACCCGGAAGTGCGGGGCGCGGCGTTCGACGCCGTCGGTCCACTCGCCGACCAGGTCGACGTACTGCCCGTCGGCCAGGCCGAGTTCGGCGGCGTCGGCGGGGTTGACCAGGACCACCCGGCGCCCGCCGGTGATGCCCCGGTAGCGGTCGTCCAGGCCGTAGACGGTGGTGTTGTACTGGTCGTGCGAGCGCAGGGTCTGGAGCAGCAGCCGGCCCGGCGGGACCTCGGGGGCGGTCAGCGGGTTGACGGTGAAGTTGGCCTTCCCGGTGGCGGTGGGGAAGGTGCGGGTGTCGCGCGGGGCGTGCGGGAGGGCGAAGCCGCCGGGGCGGCGGACCCGGGTGTTGTAGTCGTCGAAGCCGGGGACGACGCGGGCGATCCGCTCGCGGACGCGGTCGTAGTCGAGGGCGAACTCCTCCCAGGGGGTGGGGTCCTGGGGGCCGAGGGCGGCGCGGGCCAGCCGGGCCACGATGGCGACCTCGGAGAGCAGGCCGGGCGCGGGCGGGCGCAGGCCGCCGCGGGAGGCGTGCACCATGCCCATGGAGTCCTCGACGCTGACGAACTGCTGCCCGGCGGCGGTGAGGTCGCGGTCGGTGCGGCCCAGGGTGGGCAGGATCAGGGCGCGGGCGCCGGTGACCAGGTGCGAGCGGTTGAGCTTGGTGGAGACGTGCACGGTCAGCCGGCAGCGGCGCATCGCGGCCTCGGTGGTGTCGGTGTCCGGGCCGGCCGAGACGAAGTTGCCGCCCATCGCGAAGAACACCTTGACCCGGCCGTCGCGCATGGCCCGGATGGTGTCGACGGTGTCGAAGCCGTGGTGGCGCGGCGGCTCGAAGCCGAACTCCTTGCCCAGGGCGTCCAGGAAGGCGGCGGAGGGGCGTTCGAAGATGCCCATGGTGCGGTCGCCCTGCACGTTGCTGTGCCCCCGGACCGGGCAGACGCCGGCGCCGGGGCGGCCCACGTTGCCGCGCAGCAGCAGGAAGTTGACCACCTCGCGGATGGTCGGCACGGAGTGCTTGTGCTGGGTGAGGCCCATCGCCCAGCAGACGATGACCTTCTTCGCGCCGAGCACCAGGCGGTGCAGCTCCTCGACCTGCTCCCAGGGCAGCCCGGTGGCGCGCAGCGTGGCGTCCCGGTCGAGCTCGGCCGCCTCGGCGGCGAACTCCGGGTAGCCGGCGCAGTGTTCGGCGACGAACGCCTCGTCGACCGCGCCCGGGGTGGTGAGCAGCAGGTGGTTGAGGGCGCGGAACAGGGCGAGGTCGCCGCCGAGCCGGATCTGCAGGAACAGGTCGGTGAGCCTGGTGCCGCCGCCGACCAGGCCGCGCGGGGTCTGCGGGTTCTTGAAGCGCTCCAGCCCGGCCTCGGGCAGCGGGTTGACGCTGACGATCTTCGCGCCGGCCCGCTTGGCGCGCTCCAGGGCGGAGAGCATCCGGGGGTGGTTGGTGCCCGGGTTCTGGCCCGCGACGATGATCAGGTCGGCCTGGTAGAGGTCCTTGAGCGAGACGCTGCCCTTGCCGACGCCGAGCGTCTCGGTGAGCGCCGAACCCGAGGACTCGTGGCACATGTTGGAGCAGTCGGGCAGGTTGTTGGTGCCGAGCCGGCGGGCGAACAGCTGGTACGCGAAGGCGGCCTCGTTGGAGGTGCGGCCGGAGGTGTAGAAGGCGGCCTCGTCCGGGGAGCCGAGCGCGGTCAGCTCCTCGGCGATCAGGGCGAAGGCGTCGTCCCAGTCGATCGGGGTGTAGTGGTCGGCGCCCGCGTCCAGCAGCATCGGGGTGGTGAGCCGGCCCTGCTGGCCGAGCCAGTAGCCGGAGCGCCCGGCGAGTTCGGCGACCGGGTGCTCGGCGAAGAAGGCCGGGGTGATCCGGCGTTCGGTGGCCTCCTCGGCGACGGCCTTGGCGCCGTTCTCGCAGAACTCGGCCAGGTGCGGCTTGTCCGGCTCGGGCCAGGCGCAGCCGGGGCAGTCGAAGCCGCCCGGCTGGTTGACCCGGCGCAGGGTGGCGAGCACCCGCCCCGGCGACATCTGGTCGGCGGCCATCCGCAGGGTGTGCCCGATCGCGGGCAGCCCGGCGGCGGCGTGGGCCGGCGGGGAGGTCTGCGGCGCGTCCTGGGCGGGGTCGCGGTGCGGGGGCTGCTTGGCCATGGCGGGCTCTCCGGAGGGCTCGGGGTGCTTCCGAGCGTATCCGGTGCGGGTGTTCGGCGGTGGCGGGTGCTCGACGGCTGCGGGTGTTCGGCGGTGGCGGGTGCTCGACGGCTGCGGGTGTGGGACGGCGGGTGCTCGACGGCGGCGGGTGTCCGACGGCGCGGGCCTCAGTCCTCCTTCTGGAGTTCGGTGAGCAGGCGGCGGGCGACGGCGTCGTTCTGCCGGAAGGACGGGGCGTCGGTGCGCGGGCGGGCGAAGGCGGCCGGGGCGCGGGTGGTGGTGGGGGCGCCGAGGGCGGTGCGGCGCGGGTGCGGGCCGCCGAGGGCGGGGTCGAGCAGCCGGGACTCGGGGTCGGTGCGGACCAGGCCGGAGCGGTAGGTGTGGCCGTCGGGGTCGGCCAGCCGCTCCTCGTCGATCCGGCCCTCGTGCAGGAGCCGGCGCAGCAGCGGGTCGTTGCTGCGGTCGAGGGCGTGCCGGGGGAGGAAGGCGTCGACCAGGGCGGTGCCGTGGACCCGGTGGCCGGGCAGGGCGGGGGAGGAGGCGCGGAAGGTGCCGTGCTGCTCGTCGAGGTCGACCCGCAGGTCGGGGCCGAGGAAGTGCAGCAGCCCGGCGTCGGAGAGGGCGAGCAGCTGCTCCAGGCGGAAGCCGGGCGGGCCGGAGGCGTAGAAGGAGAAGAAGCCGGTCCACCAGCCGTCGAGTTCGGCGGCGGTGGAGCGGGCGGTGAGCGGGTGGGCGGGCAGCAGGTGGACGAGCTGGCCGTACAGCGAGAGCAGGGCGTAGAAGGCGCCGAGGTCGGCGCTGTGCCGCTGGTCGGCGCGGCGGGCCAGGTCGGCGCGCAGGTGGGCACGCAGGTGCTGCTGGAGTTCGGCGGGGCTGCCGACGCGCAGGCCGGCCAGCGGGCGGTCGAGCCGTTCCAGGTCGAGGCGGTCGGCCGGGTCGGGGACGGCGGCGGCGACCAGGGCGGCGCGTTCGGGGCTGTCCCAGGGGTGGCGGTCGTAGTCGGCCAGGAACTCGGCCCAGGGCAGGGCGGTGCGCTCGGGGTGGCCGTGGAAGAGCTCGTGGTAGTAGCCGAAGCCGATCTCCTTGGCCATGGCGGGCCACAGGTCGCGCTTGAACTCGACCGGCCCGTCCGGGAGTTCGAGGTCGGGGCCGAAGTAGCGGGGGAGCGGCGGGATCGGGCCGCGGAGCCGGTAGCCGGTCTTGGCGTGGTACGGGACGCCGCGCCGGGAGCCCGCGTACAGCACGGGTTCGCGGCCGGAGGGGTGGTAGCGCAGGCCGCCGCCCGGGCGCGGGTGAAGCGGCCGCCGCGGCCCTCGGTGAGCAGCGCGACCAGGTCGACGAAGGCCAGGCCGAGGCCGCGGACCACCACCCGCTCGCCGGGGGCGAGGCCGGAGAGGTCGGCGTCGGCGGTGAACGCGGGCGGCAGGTAGGTGCGGCCGTGCCGGTCGGCGAAGGCGCGGGCCTCGGCGGTGTCGGAGCCGGGCGCGGAGTCGAGGTGGCCGAGCGCGAGCACCACCCGGTCGGCGAGCAGCACGGTGTCGGAGAGGTGGACGCGCTGCGGGCCGTCCGGGTCGCCGGTGATCCGCAGCGCGGTGTCCTGGTGGACGAAGAGCCGTACGTTCTCCGGGAGTTCGGCGGCGGCGCGGCGCAGCGTCCAGTCCAGGTAGGCGGACTGGGCGCGCCGGGTCGGGAAGTCGGTGGGCAGCAGGGCGCGCAGTTCGTCGGCGATGTCGGGGTCGGCCTCCGGCAGGTAGGGCGGGTGGGCGGCCGGGTCGGTGGCCCACTCGGCGAGCGAGGGGCCGGGGCGGACCGGTCCGTCCATGGTGGTGCGCTCGTCGGTGAACATGGTGACGTCCTCCGCCATCGAGTTCATCCGCAGCAGCGGGGACTGCGCGTTGCGCCAGATCCGGCCCCCGCCGGGCGGGTGCGGGTCGACCAGGTGGACGTCCAACCGCACGCCGGGGCCCAGCAGTTCGGGCGCGTTGGCGGCTATCCGCTCCAGCAGGCCGGTGCCCCGCGGACCGGCTCCCACGACGACCAGCACGGGCACCGCGCTCACCGCCCGACCGCGCGGCGGAAGGCGGCCCGGGCCCGCTGCCACGGGGTCGGCGGCAGCCCGGCCCGGGTGGCGCCGCGGGCGAAGTGCCGCTCCAGGTAGTACTGGCCGACGGACAGCACGCTGGTCACCGCGATGTACCAGAGGGTGGCCACCATCAGCAGCGGGATCACCTGGTAGGTCTGGTTGTAGACCAACTGGGTGGAGAACAGCAGGTCGTGGACGGCCAGCACGCTGATGATCGAGGTGCCCTTGAGGGTGCCGATCAGCATGTTCCCGGCGGGCGGCAGGATCGCCCGCATCGCCTGCGGCAGCACGATCCGCCGCAGCACCCGGCCGCGGCCCAGGCCCAGCGAGGCGGCCGCCTCCAGCTGGCCCTGGTCGACCGACAGGACGCCGGAGCGGACCACCTCGGCGGCGAACGCGGCCTCGTGCAGGGTCAGTCCGATCAGGGCGGTGAGCACCGGGCCGAGCAGGTCGACGGTCTTCACCGCGAACAGCTCGCCGCCGAACGGCAGGCTCAGCGACAGCTTCGGGTACAGCGCCCCGATGTTGAACCAGAGCAGCAGCTGGACCAGCAGCGGGGTGGCCCGGAAGATCCAGACGAAGCCCCAACTCAGCGCCTGGAGTACCGGATTGCCCGACAGCCGGGCCACCGCCAGCGCGGTGCCCAGGGCGAAGCCGAGGGCGGTCACCGCGCCGGTCAGCCAGAGCGTCAGCAGCAGGCCGCGCAGGATCGACGGCGCGGTCAGGTAGCTGCCGACCACCGACCACTCGAAGGCCGCGTTGCCGGCCAGCGAGCGCAGCAGCAGGGCGGCGGCCAGCAGCGCCAGCCCGCCGCTCAGGTACCGCCCGGGGCGGCGGCGGGGCACGATCGGCAGCTCGGCGGGGACGGTCCCGGTGGGGGGCTGGTCGGTCGGGTCCGGCGGCGCGGCGGACCGGGCGCGGGCGGACGGGACGGCGGGCGAGGCCATGAGGGCTCCATCGGGCGGCGGGGCAGGCGGTATCCGCATGCCGTCACTCACGCGCGCCGCGTCCCTCAACGCGGCTGGGCCTGGCGGCAGTTCGACCGGGCCCGGGCAGTACTCGCTCCACTTCGATCGTACGGGTGTGCGTCCGGAGGCTGTCAAGGACGCGGGTGTGACGCCGGTGTTTCGTCCCGCGCGGAAAGGTTGACGGACCCTCGGCGGCACTGCTCAACTGTTCGACATGAGAGCCGGACAGCCCGCCCTGGTGACGCGCGGCCACATCGACTTCGGTCGGGTGTGGTCCGCGGCGTGTCGCGGCTGACCCGGCAGCGGGCCGCCTGACCGGCCCTCCTCCCCTCCGGGAGTCCTCCCTCGGTCGCCCAGTACCGGTCCGGGAAGCCGTCCGTCCGGACGGACCAACAGGCGCACGCTGCCGCCTCCTCCGCGTTCCCGCTCGCTCCTGAGCCGGCGCCCCGTCACGCGCCGCACGCCCCGTCCGTCCACCCGCCGCCCGCGTCCGCCCCCGCCCGCCAGGGCGTCCCCCGGCCTGCCCGGACGCGGCTCCCACCCGACCGGAAGAGCCCTGCCATGCCCGTCGAGTTCCTCGGAATCGCCGCCACCGGCGACGGTTCGGAGACCACCGCCCGCACCACCCACGCCTTCGACCGCGACTACACGCTGCGCCTGGCCCGCGCCCACGAGGACCACGGCTGGGACCGGGTGCTGTTCGCCTACGGCGCCGGCTCGCCCGAGCCCGCCGCCGCCGCCGCGTACCTCGCCGCCAAACTCGACCGGCTGCAGATCCTGCTGGCGCACCGCCCGAACGTCTCCTACCCGACCTTCGCGGCCAAGACCTTCGCCACCCTGGACCGGATCAGCGACGGCCGGCTCACCGTGCACTTCATCACCGGCGGCAGCGACCACGAGCAGCAGCGCGAGGGCGACTTCCTGCCCAAGGACCGCCGCTACGACCGCACCCGCGAGTACATCGGCATCGTCAAGAAGGCCTGGACCAGCCGCGAACCCTTCGACCACGCGGGCGAGTTCTACCGTTTCAACGACTTCGTCTCGGACGTCTTCCCGGTCCAGCAGCCCCGGCCGGACGTCTCCTTCGGCGGCTCCTCGCCCGCCGCGTTCGCCGCCGGCGGCGCCGAGGCCGACATCTACGCGCTGTGGGGCGAACCGCTGGCCCGCACCGCCGAGCAGATCGAGCTGGTCAAGGCCGCCGCCGCGGCCGCCGGGCGCACCGACACCCCGCGCATCCAGGTCGCCTTCCGGCCGATCATCGCGCCCACCGAGGAACTCGCCTGGGAGAAGGCGCACCGCACGGTCGCCGCGATCAAGGCCCGCCGGGAGGGCAACGACCTGGTCCGCCGCCGCCTGGCCAACGGCGCCCGGCCGGAGAACTCCGGCTCCCAGCGGCTGCTGGAGATCGCCGAGGCGGGCGAGCGCTACGACCGCGCGCTGTGGACCCCGACCGCCGCCGCCACCGGCGGCGCGGGCAACTCCAACGCCCTGGTCGGCACGCCCGAGACGGTCGCCCAGGCGCTGCTCGACTACTACGACCTCGGCGTGGACATCCTCTCCGCCCGCGGCTACGACCACGTCGACGACGCGATCGACTTCGGCCGGTACGTCATCCCGATCGTCCGCGAGGAGGTCGCCAAGCGCGACGCCGCCAAGGCCGCCGGGGCCGCGGCGGCATGAGCGAGCTGACCGTGGCGCGGGCCGTGCTCGGCGACCCGCTCACCGCCCCCCTGATCCGCGAACTCACCCACGAGTACGTCACCCGCTACGGCCCCGAGGGCCGGCAGGAGATGGAGCGGCACGGCGCCGCGGAGTTCACCCCGCCGGACGGCCTGCTGCTCCTGCTGCTGCGCGACGGCGAACCGGTGGCCGGCGGCGCCTACCGCCGGCACGCGGACGAGGGCACCGCCGAACTGAAGCGGATGTGGACCTCCGCCGCGCACCGCCGCCAGGGCCTGGGCCGCCGGGTCCTGGCCGAACTGGAGGCCGCCGCCGGGCAGGCCGGCTACCGGCGGATCTTCCTCACCACCGGCCCGCGCCAGCCGGAGGCCGAGGCGCTCTACCTGGCGACCGGCTACACCCCGCTGTTCGACCTCCGGGCGCCGCGCCCGGAGCTGAAGCCGCTGCCGTTCGAGAAGCACCTGCAACTCCCGCACGCACGAACCACGTTCGCGCAAGACCTGGCCGCCGCCGCGGCGGCCGGAAAGGCACCCTCCAGATGAAGCGCCACCTCCCCGCCACCGCACTGGCCGCCGTCGCCGTCCTGGCGCTGGCGGGCTGCGGCTCCGACCCGGCGGCCCCCGCGAAGGCCGCACCGGTCGGCGTCCAGCCGAACCAGGACGCGCTGGCGGGGGTGACGAAGAACGAGGCCATCGCCGCGCTGCTGCCCCCGAGGTCCGCGCCTCGGGCACCGTCAAGCTCGGCGGCACGGTCGCCGCCCCGCCCGCGGCGTACTACCCGGAGGGCCAGCACGAGCCCGCCGGGGTGGACGTCGACCTGGTCAACGGCGTCGCCAAGGTGCTCGGGATCACCGTGCAGCGCGAGGACGCCGCGTTCGAGAGCATCCTGCCCGCGCTCGGCAGCGGCAAGTACGACGTCGGCACCGGCAACTTCGGCGTCACCGAGGCCCGGCTGAAGACCACCGACTTCGTCACCTACATCGACGACGGCCAGGGCTTCGCGGTGCGCTCCGACAACACCGCGCTGACCAGCGTCACCGACCTGGTCCAGCTCTGCGGCCTGACCGTCGGCACCGGCGCGGGCACCACCTTCGAGGCCACCCTGAACGCCAAGAAGGACGTCTGCGCCCAGGCCGGCAAGAAGCCGTACGAGGTCAAGTCGTTCTCCGACAACGGCGCCGTGATCACCGGCCTCCAGCAGGGCCGGCTGGACGTGGTGATGTCCACCATCAACGGCCTGCGCTACCAGGCCGCCCAGCCCGGCTCCAAGACCCGCTTCCTCGGCGAGTACCACCGGCTCGACGTCGGCTTCGCGTTCAAGAAGGGTTCGCCGCTCACCCCG
Source organism: Kitasatospora fiedleri (assembly GCF_948472415.1). NCBI lineage: Bacteria > Bacillati > Actinomycetota > Actinomycetes > Kitasatosporales > Streptomycetaceae > Kitasatospora > Kitasatospora fiedleri. The sequence continues at coordinate 4,958,069 of NZ_OX419519.1, forward strand.
GCCTTCCAGGCCGCCGTCAACGAGCTGATCAAGGACGGCTCCTACCAGAAGATCCTCGCCAAGTGGGGCACCACCGACTCGGCGATCACCGAGTCGAAGATCAACCCGCCCGAGCACTCCTGACCGCGGAGCCCCCGATGACCGCCGTGACTTCCGAAACCCCCCTCGCCGACCGACAACCCGTGGACGACACCGCCGAGTTGCCGATCGTTCCGCACCGCAGGCCGTGGCGGCTGGTGGCCGGTCTGGCCGCGCTGGTGCTGGCCGCCCAGTTCCTGCACGGACTGGCCGTCAACCCCGGCTGGGACTGGCCGACCTTCCGCGCCTTCGTGTTCTCCGACAGCATCCTGCGCGCGGTCGGCGTCACCCTCCAACTCACTCTCTACGGCACGGTCCTGGGCTTCGCGCTGGGCGCGGTGATCGCCGCGCTGCGGCTGTCCGGCAGCCCGATCCTGCGCACCATCGCCTGGACGTACGTGTGGGCGTTCCGCTCGATCCCGCTGATCGTGCAGCTGGTGTTCTGGTTCAACCTGGCCTACCTGTACAAGCGGATCGGCATCGGCATCCCGTTCGGCCCGAGCTTCGTCTCCTTCGGCACCATGGACCTGCTCGGCGCGCTCGGCGCGGCCGTCCTCGGCCTGGCCCTGCACCAGGCCGCGTACGCCGCCGAGATCATCCGCGGCGGCGTGCTCGCGGTGGACGCCGGACAGCTGGAGGCCGCCGCCGCGCTCGGCATCCCGAGGTTCCGGCAGGCCTGGCGGATCGTGCTGCCGCAGGCCATGCGCGGCATCCTGCCGAACGCCGCCAACGAGGTCATCTCGCTGTTCAAGGGCACCTCGATCGTCTACGTGATGGCGATCGGCGAGCTCTTCTACCAGGTGCAGGTGATCTACGGCCGCACCGGCCGGGTGGTGCCGCTGCTGCTGGTCGCCACCGTCTGGTACGTGCTGCTGACCACCGCGCTCTCGCTCGTCCAGTACTGGGTCGAGCGCTACTTCGCCCGCGGCAGCGGACGCGCCGCGCCGCCCACCCCCTGGCAGCGGCTGCGGGCCGCCGCCACCGAGATCAAGGAGAAGCGGGCATGAGCGGCGACGGCGCCACGGCCATGGTCGAAGTACGCGGCGTGCACAAGCGGTTCGGACGGCTGGAGGTGCTGCGCGGCATCGACCTCGACGTCCGCCCCGGCACCGTCACGGTGGTGCTCGGCCCGTCCGGCTCCGGCAAGTCCACCCTGCTGCGGGCGGTCAACCACCTGGAGAAGCTCGACCGGGGCCACGTCCGGGTGGACGGCGAGCTGATCGGCTACCGGCGGGTCGGCGACAAGCTGCGCGAACTGCCCGAGCGCGAGGTGCTCAAGCAGCGCACCAAGCTCGGCTTCGTGTTCCAGAACTTCAACCTGTTCCCGCACCTGACCGTGCTGGAGAACCTGGTCGAGGCCCCGGTCGGCGCGCTCGGCGTCCCCAAGGCCGAGGCCCGGGCCCGGGCCCGCGACCTGCTGGAGCGGGTCGGCCTCGCCGACAAGGCCGACGAGTACCCGCGCCGGCTCTCCGGCGGCCAGCAGCAGCGCGTCGCCATCGCCCGGGCGCTCGCCCTGGAGCCCAAGGTGCTGCTGTTCGACGAGCCGACCTCCGCGCTCGACCCCGAGCTGGTCGGCGAGGTCCTCGACGTGATCAAGGACCTGGCCCGCACCGGCACCACCATGATCGTGGTCACCCACGAGATCGGCTTCGCCCGCGAGGTCGCCGACACCGTGGTGTTCATGGACGGCGGCGTGGTGGTCGAGCAGGGCCCGCCCGCCCGGGTGCTGGACGACCCGCAGCACGAGCGGACCCGCGCCTTCCTCGCCAAGGTCCTCTGAACCACCTTACGAAACAAAGGAGTTGCTCCCATGTCCGTGACCCGCCGCACCTTCGTCCCGGCCGCCGCCGCCCTCGCCGCCGCCCTGCTGCTCTCCTCCTGCGGCTCCTCCGACAACGCCTCCGCGGACCTCGGCGCCAAGAAGGAGGGCACCGCGCCCAACGGGGTGAAGGTCAACCTGACGCCCGACCAGAACCGGGTCACCACGCCGAAGGTCGACGCGATCGCCGCCCTCGTCCCGGACGAGATCCGCCGAAGAGGCACCCTGGAGGTCGCGGCCAACGTCAGCACCGTCCCGCCGCTGGGCTTCTACGCCACCGACGACAAGACGGTGATCGGCACCGAACCCGACATCGCCTACCTGATCGGCGACGTGCTCGGCCTCAAGGTCGACATCAACCCGGTCTCCTGGGAGAACGTCTTCGTCGGCCTGGACAGCGGCAAGTACGACGCGGGCATCACCAACGTCACCGTCACCGAGGCCCGCAAGGAGAAGTACGACTTCGCCACCTACCGCCTCGACATCCTCGGCTTCGAGGCCAAGAAGGGCGGCAGCTGGAAGGTCAAGGGCCCGGCCGACGTGGCCGGCCACACCATCGGCGTCGCCTCCGGCACCAACCAGGAGAAGCTGCTGCTCGACTGGAGCGCCCAGGACGTCAAGAACGGCCTCAAGCCGGTGGACGTGAAGTACTACCAGAACGCCTCCGACTACTACCTCGCCCTCGGCTCCGGCCGGATCGACGCCTGGCTCGGCCCCAACCCGGCCAGCGCCTTCCACGCCGCGCAGACCGGCGAGACCGAGGTCATCGGCACCTACTCCGGCGCCGGCGAGACCGTCCTCGGCAAGATCGCCGCCACCACCAAGAAGGACAACGGCCTGGTCAAGGCGTTCAACGAGGCCCTCAACGAGGTCATCAAGAACGGCACCTACACCGAGGTCCTCAAGCGCTGGGGCCTGGAGAACGAGGCCGTCCCGACCTCCGAGATCAACCCGCCCGGCCTGCCCAAGACCGACAGCTGACGCCTCCCCGGCACCCCCCGGAGCGCATCCCTCACCACCCGTGCGGGATGCGCTCCAGCACGCCGCCCGCGAACACGTCGTACAGCGGCAGCGACTCCAGGTGCACGTAGCCGATGTGGCAGTCACAGCTCCCCAACGGGCAGGCGCGCGGCCGTAGTTGGTCCCGATACGAGTCGTCGTACAGGTTGCCCAGCGGCGGCCGGACGAAGTGGCAGCGGCGCACCGTGCCGTCCCCGTCCACCGACACCACGCTCTCCCCGGTCCGGCACGGCAGCCCCGCGCTGCGGTGCGGGTGGCGGCTGTAGTCGAACAGCGGGTCCAGCTCCGCCCACCCGGCCGCCTCGGCGTCGGTGTACGTCAGCCCGTCGGCCGCGTTCACCCACAGGTAGACGCCCGCCGGCAGCGCCGCGCGCAGCCGCCGGGCCGCCGCCAGGTGCTCCGGCTGCCCGACCACGCCGACGCTGAACCGCACGCCCAGCGCGGTGAGTTCGGCGCACTTGGCGAGGAAGCGCTGCTCGCTCACCTGCCCCGGGTGGTACGTCACCCAGAGCGCCAGCTTCGCCCGGTCCGCCTCGGCCAGCCAGCCCGTCCGGCAGCTCGCGTTGGTCTGGATCGCCACCCGCTCCAGGTGCGGCAGCCGGCTCAGCTCCACCATCGCCCGCCGGTACCAGCTGCGCACCAGCCCCTCGCCCCACGGCGTGAACAGCACCGACAGCCGGCCGTGCCGGTACGCCGCCGCCCAGGCCGTGAACCGCTCCAGCGCCGCCCGGTCGGCGCGCAGCAGCTCCGGGGTGTCCCGCCGCTTGGCGAACGGGCAGTACGGGCAGTCGTAGTCGCAGGAGGACAGCGGGCCCCGGTACAGGATCGTCAACTCGCTCGTACGGTCGGTCACTTCGCCTCGTACTCCGCCATGTTGGCCCGCACCCCGGCGGAGAACAGCCGCGGCCCCACCGCGTCCGACCAGGCCAGGCCCTCCGGGCTCAGCAGCAGCCGCGCCGGGTCGTCCGCCGCCAGCCAGCCGCGGGCGGCGAACTCGGCCAGCTCGGCCGGGAAGTCCAGCTCCGGGGTGCTGCCGAAGCGCTCCCGGTAGGCCGCCAGGTCGACGCCCTCGCCCTGGAGCAGCGACTGCACCAGGTGGCGGCGGCGGGTCTCCTCGTCAGTCATCACCCAGCCCAGCTCGGCCCGGGAGAAGTCCGGCGCGGCCACGTAGTCGTCGATGATCCGGCGCACCTCGCGGGCGTCCACCGCGTAGTCGAAGGAGTAGTGCAACCGCGAGGTGTACGAGCGGGCCCCGCAGCCCAGGCCCACCATGCCGTCGGTCTGGCAGGCGTACTCGCCCGCGCTCGCGCTCGCCGCGCCGGTCCGGCGGAACATCCGCATCGACACCTGCTGGTACCCCTCGGCCAGCAGGTGGTCGCGGCCCGCCCGGTACAGCGCCAGCCGCTGGGCGTCCCAGGCGGGGTTCGCCGCCGTCCCCGCGTGCCGGCCCAGGCCGGTCAGCGGGCGGACGTACAGCGGGTACAGGTACAGCTCCTCCGGCCGCCAGGCCAGCGCCGCGTCCAGGGAGGCGATCCAGCTGGCCGGCGTCTGGCCGTCGATGCCGTAGATCAGGTCGATGTTCAGCACCGGGAACCCGGCGTCCCGCACCCGGCCCAGCGCCGCCTCCACCGCGGCCCGCTTCTGCGGGCGCACTGCGGCCCGCGCCTCCCCGTCCAGGAAGGACTGCACGCCCAGGCTCAGCCGGGTCGTCCCGCGCTCGGCCAGCACCCGCAGCCGGTCGGCCGTCGCGGTGTCCGGCGACGCCTCCACCGACAGCGGGACCGCCCGCAGGTCCGCGCCCGTCCCCGACTCGGCGATGTCGCAGAGCCGTTCCAGCTCGGCCGCGGTCAGGTAGGTCGGCGTCCCGCCGCCGAAGGCCGCCAGCGCGAACCGGGCCTCCGGCGCCAGCGCCTCCCGCACCTGCCGGGCCTGCCGCTCCAGCGCGTCCAGGTACGCGGTGGTCAGCCCCTCCGGGCTGCCGATCCGGGTGAACAGGTTGCAGAACCCGCACCGCACCTCGCAGAACGGCACGTGCAGGTAGAGCGAGAGCGCGTCCTGCTTCTCGCCCCGCCACAGCTCCGCGAGCCGCGGGCGCTCCGGCAGCGGGCGGTAGGCCGTCTTGTGCGGGTACGCGTAGACGTAACTCTGGTACGGGGACTCGGTGTCGACGGTGGTGGCGGCGACGGTGGTGGCGGCGACGGTGGTGGCGGCGACGGTGCTCATCGGGGCTCCTGCGGGGTGGCCGGGAGGGTGAAGTGCGCGTAGGGGACGGTCCAGACCACCTCGTGGCCGATCCGGTGGCCGGTGTACCCGTCCTCGCCGTACGCGGTGCCGTGGTCCGAGCAGACGATCGCGAAGCACGGGCGGCGGGCGGTCATCGCCGCGAACAGCCGCCCGACGTGCGCGTCCACGTACTCCAGCGCGGCGGCGTGGGTGGCCCGGCTGTCCCCGTCCGCGCGGGTCGCCCCCGGCAGGTGGAACCAGTTCGGCTGGTGCAGCGCCGAGACGTTGACGAACAGGAACAGCGGCTGCCCGGGCGGCTGTTCGGCCGCCACCCGCTCGGCCACGGCCACCTGCGACTCGAAGGAGGTCGGCGACGGGACGCCCAGCTCCGGCGCCCAGTGGCTCTCCTGGAACAGGCCCGGCAGGACGGAGCCGAGCGGGCCCTGCTTGTTGAAGAACCCCACCCCGCCGACGCAGACCGTCCGGTACCCGGCCCGCGCCAGCCCCGTCGGCAGGTCGGGCGCGTCGAACACCCAGGTGCGCGGCTCGGTGCTCTCCGAACCCGCGAACCGCGCCGCGAACAGCCGCGGGTGCGGCCCGTCCGGCGAGGCGGGCGTCGGCAGGAACCCGGCCAGGATCGCCTGGTGCGCGGCGTACGTGAAACTCCCCGGCGAGTGCCGGCGCTCCCAGCCGGTGGGCGGGAGCACCTTCGCCAGGTGGGGCAGCCGGCCGGCCGCGAGCAGCTCCGCGGCGACGTCGAAGCGCAGCGTGTCGAGGGTGACCAGCAGCAGGTCGTGCGAGCCGACCACCTCGTTCATGTCGGGGATCACCGCGCCTCCAGGATGCGGGGCAGGACGGCGGGCTCCCCTTCGCCCGCCGGAGGGCCGAACGCGTACGCCGGGGAGGCGAGTTGGGCCGCGTAGGCGTCGAGACCCGGGGCCGGCCCGTCGGGCAGGCCGGGGAGGTTCGGGAGCAGGTCGCCGAAGGCGTTGACCTCGCCGACCAGGGCGCGCCGCCAGCGGGCGTGCGGCAGGAGGTCGACGCCGACCATCGGGGCGCGGGGGAAGCAGCGCGCGGCGGCCTCCGCGGTGGCGAGCAGCCCGGGCCAGCGCTCCCCGGCGGCGGCCCGGACCGCCGCCGGCTCGCCGCGGGCGCCGCCGAGGTGCAGGTTGGTCATCGGGTGCCGGCTGGTGCGGACCACCACGTGGGTGGCCCGGCCGCCGACCACCAGCACCCGCAGGTCCGCCGCCCGGCCGCCCTGCGCGGACTTCGGGACCCAGCGCTCGACGTGCAGCCCCTCGGGGGCGAGCCGGTCGACCAGCTCGGCGACCTCCGCCGCGGAGCGGTAGCGGCGCACCGCGAGCGAGTTGTGCAGCCCGTCCGGGGCGAGCTCCACCGAGGTGGTCGCCTGGACCCGGCCGTGCGGGCCGAACTCCAGGGCCACCACCCCGGAGGCGGACGAGCCGTGCACCGGCTTGAGGAACACCCGGCGCATCCCGGCGTCCGCCAGCCGCTCCCGCAACTCCCGCCAGGAGCCCGGGAGTCCGCCCGGCAGCGCGGGCGGCACCGGCACCCCGGCGGCGGCCAGCCGGGCGTGCGCGCGCCGCTTGTCGAACATGACGGCGATCTCCTCCGGATCGCCGAGCAGCCGCACCCCGGGCCGCTCGGCCAGGGCGCGCAGCGCCGCGGTGACGCCCGCGTACCAGGCGGGGCCGCCCTCGACCCGGGTCGGGGCGTAGCCCGCGCCGAGGACGGGGCCGCGCAGCAGCCGGTCGGCCTCCGGGTCCTCCCCGGGCGAGTCGATCCGGACCACCGCGCCGGGCGGCAGCTCGTACCGGCCGCGCAGCACGGCGGACCAGGGCAGCACGGCGGGCTCCGGCCGGCCGGCGGCGCGGGCCGCGGCGGCGAACAGGGTGGTCCGGCGGTGTCCGGGGGAGCCCAGGACGACCAGCTGGTGCGAGGTCACGTGCGCCCTCCCGCCTACTCGGAGATGGCGACGTAGCGCCAGTTGTCGCCCGGGTCCTCGGCGCCGGAGAGGTCGATCCCGACGCCGGGCAGGGCGTCCCGCAGGCGCTGCTGCATGCCCTCGGTGAGGTAGTGGTGGTGCAGGTCCAGGGTCTTCAGGTGGGTGAGCGGCTGGCCCTCCAGCAGCGCCGCCGCGCCCTCGTCGGTGAACGCGCCCATGGACAGCGACAGGCCGGTCAGCCGGGGCACCACGGGGGCCCGGGCGACCAGCGCGGCGATCTGGTCCTGGAACACCGAGTCCTGGAGGCCCAGGTGCGTCAGCGCGGGCAGCTTGGTGCCGGACAGGAACGGGGCGAGGTCGTCCAGCGTCCAGTCGCCGCCGTAGTTGTCCACGCCGAGCCACAGCTCCAGCCGCTCCAGCGCCGGGAAGTCGCAGGCGCCGACCGCGCGGACGACGCTCGCGGGCAGGCCGCCGGACTCGAAGCGCAGCGCCTTCAGCGCCGCGTGCTCCACCGGCCGGAGGCCGAGCCGCTCGTTGTCCTCGTAGTCCTCGCTCGCGCCGCGCACCACGAGTTCCTCCAGGAGCGGGAACGCCGCGAACACCGGGGTGATGTCGCACATCTGGATCCAGGAGATCTCGCACTCCTCGAAGGTGATGTCGCCCAGGAACAGGCCGCGCAGCGCGGGCAGCCGGTCGGCGGCGGCGAGGATCTGCGGCAGCGCCTTGGAGAGCGGCTCCGGCTCCTCCGGGAACCAGCGGCCGAGCACCAGCGCGGTGACCCGCTCCGGCTCGACGGTCTCCAGGAACTTCTGCCAGAGCTCGTCGAAGCCCTGCTCGTCGTCCCAGTCCAGGGCGATCCGCCAGGCGGTGGCGTCCGCCGCCGGTAGCTTCCCCTCCGCCGCGGCCGCCCGGAAGTCGGTCACCGGGAGGCCGTGGAACTCCTCGGCGTGCTCGTTGATGGTCATGCGCTGCTCCTCGTCGCTGGTCGCTGCTCGTCGTCCGTGGGCTCGGCCGCCGTGCCGGTGGTGCTCGTGCGCGTGATGGCCGAGACCTGTCTACCAGCCGCCCGTGACGTTCACCCGCACGAAGGACCCGGCGGGAGCGGGGTTGTCGGTGGCGCGGCCTAGTTTTCGGGGCGTGGCGTTCGGCAGCGGGCCGGACCCGACCACCGGGAGGCCCCGTGTACCGCCAGGGAGACGTACTGATCGTGCCGGTCGCGCAGAGCGCCGTGCCGGCCGCCGTCGCGCACATTGCCCGGCAGCCGAGGGACGCCCGCGGGCGGTTGGTGCTGGCCCTCGGCGAGGTCACCGGGCACGCCCACGCGGTGGTCGGCCCGGGCGAACTCGTCCGCGAGGGCGGCCCGTTCGGCTTCTCCTGGCTGCACCTGCCGGAGGGCGGCCGGGTGGTCCACGAGGAGCACGCCGCGATCGCCCTGCCCGGCGGCTGGTTCCGGGTGGTCCGCCAGCGCGAGTACACGCCGAACGCGGTCCGGGTGGTCGCCGACTGATCCCCCCGGGCCCCCGCCCGCGCGCGTACCCGCCACCGCACCCGACCCGCCAACCGCACCGCACCGCACGAGGACAGGAAACTGATGAGCAGCCAGCTGACGGGCCGACCGGCCGACCTCTCGGTGACCCACTGGCGGGCCGTCGCCGCCGCGACCGGCCCCGCCGACCGGGCCACCGTCGAGCAGGCCGTCCGGGACGCCTACCGGGCCGCCGGCCTCGCCGCGCCCGCCGAGTTCCGCTGGTGCCCCTCGCCGCGCGCCGCCGTCGCCGAACTCCTGGCCCGCCGCGAGGAGTTCGGGGCGAGCGTGCGCGAGCAGGTGCGCACCGCCGCCTGGGAGCGGGCCCGCACCGCCGCCCTCACCGCGCTCGGCCCCGGCGGCTGGGGCGAGCTGTGGGCCACCACCGGAGCCGAACTCGCCACCACCACCGCGCTGCCCGCCGAACGCGTCCGCGCCGCGCTGCTCGACCACTTCGCCCCCGAGCCCGAGCCGATCGACGACTGGACCGAGGCCCGCAAGCCCGAGAACCGGGCGGCCCGGCAGGCCGCCGCCGAACAGCGCGGCCGCATCCGCCTGCTCCTGCTGGACGCGGTGGCCGGCCAGCACGACGCCGCCTGGCTCGCCGCCTTCGACACCGCCGGCACCGGCGACCCGGCGCTGGCCGCGCTGGCCGGCATCGCCCGCCAGACCGGCTGGTGGTGGCCGTACGAGCGCACCGTGCTGCTCAGCGAGCGCCCCGTCGCCCTGCACCGCGACGAGGCCGGCCGGCTCGACCGCGCCGACGGCCCCGCCCTCGCCTACGCCGACGGCTTCGCGCTGCACGCCTGGCGCGGCATGCCTGTCCCCGCCGACTTTCTCGACCGGCTGGCCGGCCTCACCCCCGAGCGCATCCGCGCCGAGGACAACGCCGAACTGCGCCGCGTCATGCTGGAGCACTTCGGCTACGACCGCTACCTGGCCGAGTCCGGCGCCGAACCGCTGCACCGGGACGAGACCGGCACCCTGTGGCGGATCCAGCTCCCGAACGACGAGCCGGTGGTGATGGTCGAGGTGCTCAACTCCACCCCCGAGCCGGACGGCACCCACCGCACCTACTACCTGCGCGTCCCGCCCGCCACCCGCACCGCGCGGGCCGGCGTCGCCTGGACGTTCGGCGTCGAGGAGGCCGAGTACCGCCCGCAGCGCGAGACCTGACCGACCGCCGGGCCGCCGCCGAAACTGCGAGCGGGCCGCTGTCAAGGGTGCGGGCCACCGAGCCGGTCCCCGTCCGGGCCCTCCGATCGGGAGGAATTCGCCGAACCGGAACCACTGTTCCGCAGGTGAGCGCCGCTGGTATACCTCGATGTCCCGGGGCGGGGGACCACCCGCCCCCGAGACGAATCAGGTGGTGACAGGCAGTGAAGCTCCTCCGTGTGGGCCCTGCGGGCGCGGAACGACCGGTCGTCCTCGCCCCCGACGGCACCGCCCGCGACCTCCGCCCCCTCACCCCCGACCTCGACGGCGCGTTCCTCGCCCGGTTCGACCCGGCGGCGCTCGACCCCGCCGACCTCCCCGTCACCGACCTCACCGGCGAACGGACCGGCCCGCCGGTCGCCCGCCCCGGCAAGATCGTCGGCATCGGCCTCAACTACCGCGACCACGCGGCCGAGGCCGGCGCCGCGGTACCGGCCGAGCCGGTGGTCTTCCTCAAGCCCGTCAACACCCTGGTCGGCCCGCACGACCAGGTGCTCGTCCCGCGCGGCAGCCGGAAGACCGACTACGAGGTCGAACTCGCCGTCGTCATCGGCCGCACCGGCCGCTACCTCGACTCCGCGGCGGACGCCGCCGCGATCGTCGCCGGCTACGCCGCCGCCAACGACGTCACCGAGCGCGCCTTCCAGCTCGACCGCGGCGGCCAGTGGGACAAGGGCAAGTCCGCCGAGACCTTCACCCCGCTGGGCCCCTGGCTGGTCACGCCCGACGAACTCGGCGACCCCCAGGCGCTCGGCCTGCGGCTCTGGGTCAACGGCGAACTCCGCCAGGACGGCAGCACCGCCGACATGATCTTCCCGGTCCACGAGACCGTCCGCTACCTCACCCACTTCATGCGCCTCGACCCCGGCGACGTCGTCCTCACCGGCACCCCCGCCGGCGTCGCCCTCGGCCGCCCCGGCACCCCCTTCCTGCGCCCCGGCGACCGGCTCGCCCTCGAAGTCACCGGCCTGGGCCGCCAGGAGACCACCCTCGGCCGGGCGTAGGGGCCCCGCCGGGGCCCTACGCCTACAGCCCCAGGTCGCGCAGGCGCGCGATGAGCACGCCCGCCGGGCTGTCCGCCGTCTCCAGCTCCAGCCAGCCGTGCAGCACCTCCGCAGTCTGGTCGTCGCGGATCGCGGTGGCCGCGGCCATCACCACGAACTGGTCGACCAGCCAGGCGCAGAGCGAGTCGGCCGGGATCTGCCGGCCCTCGTCGAGCCAGCTGATCGCCGAGGCCTCGACCACCGAGATCCAGGAGCGCACCAGCAGGGTGAGCCGGGGCCCGGCCTCCCGGACGCCGAGGTGGCGCAGGGTGCGCCGCAGCGCCGCGCGGCGGACGTCGTCGACGATCGCCGAGGTGCGCGCGGTCTCCACGACCGAGCCGCCGCGCAGCAGCGCGCCGTAGCCGGCGGCGTGCTGGTCGACGAAGTCGAAGTAGCGGTGCAGGACGGCGCCGAGCTGCCGGGTGGGGGTGCCGTCGGCGGTCTCGACGGTGAAGCGGGTGGTGAGTTCGGCGGCGGCGCTGCGCAGCGCCGCCTCGTACAGCTGCTGCTTGCCGCCGGCGAAGTACCGGTAGACGAGCGGCCGGGAGGCGCCCGCGGCCTCGGCGACGTCGTCGAGGGAGACCTCCTCGGGCGGGCGGGCGGCGAAGAGTTCGAGGGCGACGGCGATGAGCTGGTCGCGCCGTTGCTGGACGGGCAGTCGCCGGTAGGCGGCGCGGCGGGGCCGCTCCGCGGCGGGGGAGTCGTCGACGGGCTCCTCGACGGGGGAGGGGGTCGCTGCCATGCGTGCCAGGGTAGACCTCGGGCGGGCCGGCGGACCCCCTCCGCACGGCCGCGACCGGCGGGTTCCCGCCGGGCGGGGCGCGGGGCGCGGCCGCAGACTGTGACCAGGTGTCGGTGGAGCGCGACGAGGAGCGGCCGGTGCGGTGGGTGCGGGCGGCGGGGCGGTGGGTCCGGAAGTCCCCGGGGACGTACGTGTGGCTGCTGCTGCTCGCGTTCACCAGTTTCGTGGTGGCCCGGATGGACCCGGCGACGCTGGACTACTTCCTGCAGAAACGCTCCACCAACCTGCACCAGCTCTCCTCGCACCCGGTGCACGCCCTGCTGGCCAGCCTGATCTGGACCGAGCAGGCGAACTTCCTGTTCTACTTCGTGGTCTTCCACGTCTTCCACGTGCCGGCCGAGCGCTGGCTCGGCACCCGCCGCTGGCTGACCGTCGCGCTGACCGCGCACGTGCTGGCGACCTTCGTCAGCGAGGGCGCGGTCGCCTGGGGCGTGCGCCACCACGTGCTGCCGGCGAACCTGTCGACCACGGTGGACGTCGGCGTGTCGTACGCGCTGGCCGGGGTGGAGGGCGTGCTGACGTACGCGCTGGCCGGGGCGTGGCGCTGGGTGTACGGGTGCGGGCTGGTCGCCTTCTACCTGGTGCCGCTGCTGGTCTCGCACACGTTCACCGACCTGGGGCACTTCTGCTCGGTGCTGATCGGCCTCGCCTTCCGCCCGATCACCCGGGGCCGGCCGACCTGGGACCCGCGGCGCGGCGTCCGCCGCCCGGACCCCGTCCGGGGGTGACGACGCCGATACCTGACAGGGGTTGAATTCGCCTGCGGCTACGACAGGATGGCCGGATGGCTCATGAACTGAACACCCCTCACCCGAGCGGCCCCACCCCGCGCCGACTCGCCGACTCCTACGTCCACGCGCTCGCCGAGGCCGACCCGCTGACCGCGGTGTACCTCGGCCTCAACCCGGAGGACGACCGGCTGACCGACCTGTCCTCCGAGGGCATCGAGGCGACCGCCGAACTCGCCCGCCGCACCCTGGCCGCCCTGGACGCGCTGGAGGCGTCCGGCCCGGTCGAGGACGAGGCCGAACGCCGCTGCGCCCGGCTGCTGCGCGAGCGGCTGACCGCCGAACTGGCCGTCCACGACGCGGGCGAGGGCTACCGCAGCGTCCGCAACCTGGGCTCGCCGGTGCACAACACCCGCGAGGTGTTCACCCTGCTGCCCACCGACACCGACGAGGACTGGCAGCGGCTGGGCCGCCGGCTGGCCCGCTTCCCGCTGGCGATGGCCCAGTACCGGCAGAGCCTGGAGGAGGGCGTCCGGCGCGGCCTGCTGTCGGCGCCGCGCCAGGTCGAGACGGTGGTCGGCCAGCTCGGCGAGTGGATCGGGGGCGAGCTGCCCGGCGGCTGGTTCGGCGAACTGGTCTCCACCGCCCCCGCCCACCTGCGCGAGCCGCTGACCGCCACCGCCGTCGAGGCCACCGCCTCGCTCGCCGACCTGCGCGACTGGATGCGCGACGTGTACGGCCCGGCCGCCCAGGGCACCCCCGACGCGGTCGGCCGGGAGCGCTACACCCGCTGGGTGCGGTACTGGACGGGCGCCGAGCTCGACCTGGACGAGGCGTACCGCTGGGCCTGGGAGCAGTTCCACGACCTGGACGCCCAGATGCGGGTCGAGGCGGAGAAGGTCCGCCCCGGACAGACTCCGATGCGGGCCATGAAGTGGCTGGAGACCGAGGGCCCGGCGATCCGCGGCGAACAGCAGGTGCAGGAGTACCTCCAGGACCTGATGGACCGGGCGATCGAGGACCTCCAGGGCGTCCACTTCGACCTGGCCGAGCCGCTGCTGAAGGTGGAGGCGCGGATCGCCCCGCCCGGCAGCGCCGCGGCCCCCTACTACACCCAGCCCTCGCTGGACTTCTCCCGCCCCGGCCGGACCTGGCTGCCCACCCTGGGCCGGGAGGCGTTCCCGGAGTGGGACCTGATCTCCACCTGGTACCACGAGGGCGTCCCGGGCCACCACCTACAGCTCGCGCAGTGGACGTACGTCGCGGACCGGCTCTCCACCTACCAGGTCACCCTGGGCGGGGTCAGCGCCAACATGGAGGGCTGGGCGCTGTACGCCGAGCGCCTGATGGACGAACTCGGCTACCTGACCGACCCGGGCCACCGCCTGGGCTACCTGAACGCCCAGATGATGCGGGCGCTGCGGGTGATCGTCGACATCGGCATGCACGCCGAGCTGGACTTCCCCGCCGACTCGCCGTTCGCCCCGGGCGAGCCGATGCGGCCCGAGCGGGCCCGGGAGTTCTTCGGCGCGTACTGCGGCCTGTCCGCGGACTTCCTGGACAGCGAGCTGGTGCGCTACCTCGGCCTGCCCGGCCAGGCGATCGGCTACAAGCTCGGCGAGCGGGCCTGGCTGCGCGGCCGGGCCGCGGCCCGGGCCGCCGCCGAGGCGCGCGGCGCGGAGTTCGACCTCAAGGGCTGGCACATGGCGGCGCTGTCCCAGGGCTCGCTCGGCCTGGACGACCTGGTCACCGAGCTGGGCGCGCTGTAGCGCCGACGCACGCACGCACGGACGGGAGCCGTGTCCCGGGTGGCCGATGCGGCCGGGCACCCGGGACGCCGTCCCCCTCCCGGGCCGTCCCAAATCTTGACAAGCACGACAATTCGCCTTGCCGCCGTCCCGTCGCGGGGTTTCCCTGGGAAGAGCGCCGTACGCGCCCAGCCCCACTCCCGATCGGCGGAAGGCGGCCCACGGTGACCCCCCAGAACGCCCCTGAAACCCCGCGGCGGACCCGCGCCGCTGGTGGGCCCTGGCGGTCATCGCCATCGCCCAGCTGATGATCGTCCTCGACGCGACGATCGTGAACATCGCCCTCCCGTCCGCGCAGCACGACCTGGACATCTCCAACGGCAACCGGCAGTGGGTGATCACCGCCTACACGCTGGCCTTCGGCGGACTGCTGCTGCTCGGCGGCCGGATCGGCGACCTCTTCGGCCGCAAACGCACCTTCATCATCGGACTGCTCGGCTTCGCCGCGGCCTCCTGCCTCGGCGGCTTCGCCACCAGCGGCGGCATGCTGTTCATCGCCCGCGCCCTCCAGGGCGCCTTCGGCGCGCTGCTCGCCCCGTCCGCCCTGGCCCTGCTGTCGATCACCTTCCGCGACCCGCGCGAGCGGGCCACCGCGTTCGGCGTGTTCGGCGCGCTCGCGGGCGGCGGCGCGGCGATCGGCCTGATCACCGGCGGCCTGCTCACCGAGTACCTCGACTGGCGCTGGTGCCTGTACGTGAACGGCCCGATCGCCCTGATCACCGCGCTCGCCGCCTTTCGGCTGCTGCACCGCGACCACATCGACCGCTCCCACCGGGTCCGGCTCGACCTGCCGGGCGCCGTGTTCGGCTGCGGCGGACTGCTGCTGATCGTCTACGGCACCTCCGAGGCGGTCAGCCGCGGCTGGAGCGACTGGCTGGTGCTCACCGCGCTCTGCGTCGGTGCCGCCCTGCTGGTGGTCTTCGCCCAGGTCGAGCGCCGCACCCCGCACGCGCTGCTGCCGACGCACCTGGTCCGGGACCGCAACCGGTCCGGCGGCGCGCTCTCGGTCGGCCTCGCGGTGATCGCCATGTACGGCCTGTTCCTGTTCCTGACCTACTACCTCCAGGTCATCAAGGGGTACTCGCCGATCCGGGCCGGCGTCTCCTTCCTCCCGATGACCGCCGCGATCGTGGTCAGCTCCGCCGGACTCGGCTCCCGGCTGATGACCCGGGTCCCCACCCGCGCGCTGATGGTCCCCGGACTGCTGCTCGGCGCCGGCGGCATGGCCTGGCTCACCCAGCTCCAGGTCGACAGCCCCTACACCACCCTGGTGCTGCCCGCCGAAGTGCTGCTCGGCTTCGGGCTCGGCCTGGTCTTCATGCCCGCCATCAGCCTGGCCACCCTCGGTGTCGCCCCGGAGGAGACCGGCGCGGCCTCCGCCATCATCAACAGCGCCCAGCAGGTCGGCGGTTCGATCGGCACCGCGCTGCTCAACACCATCGCCGCCAGCGCCACCGCCACCTACCTGGCCGCCCGCAACCCCACCGACCCGCTGGTCCAGGCCCAGGGCGCGGTGCACGGCTACGCCGTCGCCACCACCGTCGCGATGGGCATCCTGCTGCTCGCCGCGGTGGTCGCCTTCCTGATGATCAACCACCGCCCCGCCCCCGGCGAGGCCGAGGGCAAGGGCGCCGCGGCCGAGGCCCGCGCCGTGGTCTGACCCTCCCGCACGGACGCACCGACGGGCGGCGGGCTCTCCCGGACGAGCGGCGGGAGGGCCGGAAATCTCACCGGGCTCCCAGGCGGCACTGACGGCTTTCCCAGCTCCGCGGCGGATATTGGAGGCCGGAGCGGGCACACGCGCACCGCCATGACCAGTACCGGCCGGAACGGGGCACCCGATGGGACGACACACCAGGCAGGACGGACGGCGCCCGCTGCGGTCGGCCGCCCTCACCTCGGTCCTCGCCGCCGGCGTCGTCGGCGCGATGGCCACCGCCGGGCTCTTCACCGTCCACCTGCGCCACCCCGGACGGCCCAGCACCGACACCGTGGCGATGACCGCCCCGGCGCCCGCCGCCACCGCCGCCACCGCCGCGTCCACGCCGACGCCGCCGCTGACCCCCGCGGCCACGCCCGCCGCGGCGTCCGACCCCGCGGCCGGCGGCCCCGACACCGTGCAGCAGGCCGCCCCCGTCGCCGCCCCCACCCTGCTCGCCCCGCCCGCCGCGCCGCCGGACACCGCCCCCGGCACCACCGCGACCGCCCCCGACGACGCCGAGTCCCGCCGGGTCGGTGCCCTGTTCTCCGGCCCGACCGGCCCCGGACACCACTTCTGCACCGCCAGCGTCATCGACAGCCCCGGCCGCGACCTGATCCTCACCGCCGCGCACTGCCTCTCCTCCGCGAACGGCGTCACCTTCGTCCCCGGCTACCGCGACGGCCGTGCCCCGTACGGCAGTTGGCAGGTCACCGAGGTGTACACCGCGGACGGCTGGCGCAACGGCGGCGACCCGGACGAGGACTTCGCGATCCTCGCCGTCGCCCCCCGGGACGGCCGCCTGATCGAGGACGTCCTCGGCGGCAACCCGCTCGGCACCGACGCCTCCTGGACCGCCCAGGTCCGCCTCTACGGCTACCCGGCCGGTGCCGAACTCCCCCGGCTGTGCACCAACACCACCAGCCGGCAGGACACCTACCAGCGCCGCATCGACTGCCCCTCCTTCCCCGGCGGCACCAGCGGCGGCCCCTTCGTCGACACCGCCACCGGCCGGGTCATCGGCGTCATCGGCGGCTACCAGCAGGGCGGCGACACCGACGACACCTCCTACAGCGCCGCCTTCGACCACACCGTCGCCGAACTCCTCGCCGAGGCGAGCTGACCGGCCGGGCCGAACCGGGGGCCGAACCGGCCGAACCGGGCCCGCCGCCCGGCCGCGCCGCCCTGTCCGCCGCCCGCCCGGGAGGCGACAATGGGGCGTCGACGCACAGGCACGGGGGGGAGGCGCGGTGTTCCGGCGCTGGTGGTTTCTCAAGGTCGCGGCGGCCGTCCCGGTGAGCCCCGCCGCACCGCCGACCCGGCGGGAGGAACGGGCCCGCCGGGCGCTGCTGCTGGGGGAGTGGGAGGCGCTGCGGGAACGCCTGCGGGAGACCGCCGCCGAGCGGGTGACCGCCGCCGGGGCCGTCTTCCGGGCCGCCGAACTGGAGCTGGGCGGCGAGGAGTCGGCCGCCCGGCTGGCCTACCAGTGGGCGCTGGAGGCGTACGAGGCCGCGGGGCGGCTGCTCGACCAGGCCGGGGACGCGGACACCGACCTGCCGGACCTGGCCGCCGCGATCGTGCTGGCCGAGCAGGCCGTCGAACGGCTCGGCGCCGCGCACCTGCTGCACGCCGGGCAGCGCCCCGCCCCGCTCCTGGTGCGCTGCTACTGGAACCCGCTGCACGGCCCCGCCGAGACCCCGCCCGCGCCGGGCCGGGGCAGCAAGGCGCGGCGGCGCCCGCACCTGTCGCCCCGGGAGGCCGCCGCCGAGCGCCGCCCCGCCTGCCGCTCCTGCCGGGCCGCGATCCTCGCGGGCCAGACCCCGGACGTGCTGCCCGCGCTGCTGCCCGCGAAGGCCGCGCCGGGGGGCCGCCGGGGGCCGGTGCTGGTGCCCTACTTCGCCGTCCCCCGCCAGTGGTCGCCGTGGTCGACCACGGCCTGCGGCGCGTACGACCCCGGCACCCCGGCACTGGTGCTGCGCGGCGGGCACCGCCGGCCCGGGCCGCGCTGACGCCCCGTCAGGCCGCCGTCGCCGCGGCGAACCCGCCGCGGGAGCCGCCGTCGAGCAGGGCGGGCCAGTCGAGCGGGCCGGTGAGCGCGGCCTGGTCGGGCAGCGAGACGACGAGCGCGCCGCCGGCCCGCTCGACCTCGGCGCACCAGTGGGCGACGCCGTCGGTGCCGGAGGAGCCGCCCAGGGTGGGGAAGAGGCAGCCCGCGTCGCCGGGGCCGTCCAGCACGCACATGGTCAGGCTGGCGAACACCGACCAGCCGTCCAGCCCGGGCACCGCGCCGTCCGCGACCCGCAGCACCGGCAGCGCGCCGTGCACCGGGGCGCCGCCCAGCAGCAGGATCGGCGCGGACGCCCCGGACACGAGTCGGACCTGCTCAGCGGAGATCATCACCCCGGTACCCTGCCACACCCCGGCGGCCGGCCCCGCGCCGGAACCCCTTCGGCAGGGCGGGAGTTCAGCGCCGCGCGCGCTCCTCGGCGGCCGGCCGCTCGACCGCGCCGTCCACGGCGAAGGCGTACGCGTGCATCCGGCCCGACGTCCGGTCGCGCCGCAGGTCACCGGTCGGCCGCCGTCCGGCCCGACTCGCCCCGGACGGCCGGCACAGCCGTTCGTCCGGCAGGTTCGGGACGGGCTCCGTCCTGGTCACTGCGCCGCCCCCTCGGTCTCCGGCCGTGCGCTCGCGCGGCCGCGGTGACGGGGAGCCCAGCGGCCCGCCGTCCGGGGGCACCGGGGCAGTCCGGGAACAGCGGAAAGGCCCAAGTCCGTTGGACTTGAGCCTTGTTCGACACTTCCTGCGAAGTGCCCCCGGTAGGATTCGAACCTACGCACCCGCCTCCGGAGGGCGGTGCTCTATCCCCTGAGCTACGGGGGCCTTGGGCTGACCTCGCGGTGCTGCCCGGCCTGACGGGGAAAACACTACCAGGGAAACTCCGTGCTCCGTGCACGGGTTTCCCCGGCCCGGTCGGGTGCCGCCCGGACGCCCCGTCAGCGGTGACCGGCAAGTGGCCGAAAGGCCGGACGCGAAGGGCGGGGCGCGGCTACCCTCGGTGAGGTGGCGGCGACGTCGGGGCGGGTCCTCGTGGTGGACGACAGCGAGGTGATCCGCCAGTTGATCAGGGTCAACCTGGAGCTGGAGGGCTTCGAGGTGGTGACCGCCGCCGACGGTGCCGAGTGCCTGGAGGTGGTCGGCCGGGTCGCGCCGGACGTGGTCACGCTGGACGTGGTGATGCCCCGGCTGGACGGTCTGCGCACCGCGGCCCGGCTGCGCGCGGCGCGGGAGACGGCGCACCTGCCGATAGCGATCGTGAGCGCCTGCACGCCGGCCGACCTGGAGCGCGGCGAGTCGGTCGGGGTGGACGGCTACCTGGCCAAGCCCTTCGACCCGGTGGAGCTGGTCGCGCTGGTGCGGCGGCTGCGGGCGGCGGCCGGCCGGCGGCGGTTCGCCTACGACTTCGGGGGCCAGGCGCAGGCGCTCGCGCAAACCTGCCGCGATTCCGCCCTGAGCGAACAGGCGCAGGAACTCGTCCGGCCGGAGGAGCCCCACCCGTGAGATGTGCCCGCCAGCGGTGACGTCCGACGAGACGAAGCACGCCCGGCGGCGCGGCGCGGCCCGCCGCGGGCAAACCGAGTGGCGGCCGGGTCCCCCCTCTCGCCTACGCTTGGCACCGTGACACCCGCAGAACTCTCCCAGGCAGTCCAGGCCGCCGTCAGCGCCGCCGCCCAGGCCGGCGAGCTGACCGTCGACGTGCCCGCGCACGTCACGGTCGAGCGGCCCAAGAACAGGGACCACGGCGACTACGCCACCAACGTGGCCCTCCAGCTCGCGAAGCCGGCCGGCAAGCCGCCGCGAGCCGTCGCGGAGGTCCTGGCCGGGCGGCTGCGAGAGATCGCCGGCGTCGCGAAGGTCGACATCGCCGGCCCCGGCTTCCTGAACATCACGCTGGACGCCGCCACCCAGGGCGAGCTGGCGCGCACCATCGTCGAGGCCGGCGAGGCGTACGGCCGCAACGAGGCGCTCAAGGGCCTGCGGATCAACCTGGAGTTCGTCTCGGCGAACCCGACCGGCCCGATCCACATCGGCGGCGTCCGCTGGGCCGCCGTCGGCGACTCGCTGGCCCGGGTGCTCAAGGCCACCGGCGCCGAGGTGTCCACCGAGTACTACCTGAACGACGCCGGCGTGCAGATCACCAAGTTCGCCACGTCGCTGAAGGCCGCCGCCAACGGGCAGCCCGCCCCCGAGGACGGCTACGTCGGCGAGTACATCTCCGACATCGCCAAGGCCGTCACCGACGGCGTCCCCGGCATCCTCGACCTGCCCGAGGACGAGCAGCTCCGGGTGTTCCGCACCGAGGGCCTCACGCTGATGGTCGCCGAGATCCAGCGCTCGATGGCCGAGTTCGGCGTGCACTTCGACACCTGGTTCTCCGAGCAGACGCTGCACGACTCCGGCGCGGTCGGCAAGGCCATCGAGCGGCTGCGCGAGCAGGGCCACGTCTTCGACCGGGACGGCGCGATCTGGCTGCGCACCACCGACTTCGGCGACGACAAGGACCGCGTCCTGGTCAAGGCCGACGGCGAGACCACCTACTTCGCCGCCGACGCCGCCTACTACCTGAGCAAGCGGGACCGCGGCGCGGAGGTCTCGGTCTACATGCTCGGCGCGGACCACCACGGCTACGTCAACCGCCTCAAGGCCATCGCGGCCTGCGCGGGCGACGACATGGACCGCAACATCGAGGTGATGATCGGCCAGTTCGTGAAGATGCTGCGCGACGGCAAGGAGGTCCGGCTCTCCAAGCGCGCGGGCAACATCATCACGATCGACGACGTGATCGACTGGATCGGCGTGGACGCGGCCCGCTACATGCTGGTCCGGCAGTCCACCGACTCCACCATCACCATCGACATCGACCTGGTGACCAGCACCTCCCGGGAGAACCCGGTCTACTACGTGCAGTACGCGCACGCCCGGATGTGCTCGGTGCAGCGCAACGCGGCGGAGAAGGGCATCACCCGCAGCGCGGACTTCACCCCGGAGCTGCTGAGCAGCGAGTGGGAGAACGCCCTGCTCGGCCAGCTCGGCGAGTTCCCGCGGGTGCTGGCCAAGGCCGGCGAGCTGCGCGAGCCGCACCACGTGGCCACGTACCTGGAGGAGCTGGCCCGGGCCTACCACCGGTTCTACGACAACTGCCAGATCCTGCCGAAGGGCGACGAGGAGGTCACCGACCTCACGCACGCCCGCCTCTGGCTGGCCGACGCCACCCGGACGACGCTGGCCAACGGCCTCCACCTGCTCGGCGTCTCGGCGCCCGAGCGGATGTAAGCACCACACCCCCGAACGCGCAGCACAGCGGGGGGCGGCGACCGGTCGACGGCGACCGGTCGCCGCCCCTCGCCATAGGTCGAGGAAGTCGCCAAAGATGAGTCGCTCCGCCCACCCCGCAGGCCCCCGGCACGGCGACGTGCTGCCCGAGGGCCACTACCAGGCCCCGCCGGCCGACCTCAACGCGCTCGACCCCAAGGTCTGGTCGCGCACCGTGGCCCGCGACGCCGAGGGCGTCGCCACCGTCGGCGGCGTCGACGTGCGCACCCTGGCGGCCGAGTTCGGCACCCCCGCGTACGTGATGGACGAGGCCGACTTCCGGGCCCGGGCCCGGGCCTGGCGGGACGCCTTCGGCGCGGACGCCGACGTGTACTACGCGGGCAAGGCGTTCCTCTCCAAGGCCGTGGTGCGCTGGCTGCACGAGGAGGGCCTGAACGTCGACGTCTGCTCGGCGGGCGAGCTGCACGTGGCGCTGGCGGCCGGCATGCCGGGGGAGCGGATCGCGCTGCACGGCAACAACAAGTCGGTGCCGGAGCTGGAGCAGGCGGTGAAGGCCGGGGTCGGCCACATCGTGGTGGACTCCTTCCAGGAGATCGAGCGGCTGGCGGGGATCGCCGACGCCCAGGGCGTCCGGCAGCCGGTGCTGATCCGGATCACCGTCGGCGTCGAGGCGCACACCCACGAGTTCATCGCCACCGCGCACGAGGACCAGAAGTTCGGCCTGTCGCTCTCCGGCGGCCTGGCCGCCGAGGCGGTCCGCCGGGTGCTGGCGCAGCCGTCGCTGGAACTGCGCGGCATCCACTCGCACATCGGCTCGCAGATCTTCGACTTCGCCGGGTTCGAGGTGGCCGCCCGCCGGGTGGTCGGCCTGCTCGCCGAGGTCCGCGACGAGCACGGCGTCGAGCTGCCGGAGATCGACCTCGGCGGCGGCCTGGGCATCGCCTACACCCCCGAGGACGACCCGCGCGAGCCCGCCGAGATCGCCGCCTCGCTCAGCGAGATCGTCCGGCGCGAGTGCGCCGCCGCCGAGCTGGCCGTCCCCCGGATCTCGGTCGAGCCCGGCCGGGCGATCGTCGGCCCGACCGCGTTCACGCTGTACGAGGTCGGCACCGTCAAGGAGTTGGAGGGCCTGCGCACCTACGTCAGCGTGGACGGCGGCATGTCCGACAACATCCGCACCGCGCTGTACGACGCCGCGTACTCGGTGGCGCTGGTCTCCCGCACCAGCGAGGCCGAGCCGATGCCGGTCCGGGTGGTCGGCAAGCACTGCGAGTCCGGCGACATCGTGGTCAAGGACGCCTTCCTGCCCGCCGACCTGGCCCCCGGCGACCTGATCGCGGTGCCCGCGACCGGCGCCTACTGCCGCTCGATGGCGAGCAACTACAACCACGCCCTCAAGCCCCCGGTGCTGGCCGTCGCGGACGGAGCGGCCCGGGTGATCGTGCGCCGCGAGACGGAGGAGGATCTCCTGCGGCTCGATATCGGCTGACGAAATTTTCGTCTCAGAACGTGGACCAGCCGTAGATCCGTGCGGAAAGTCCCGGAGACTGGTGGGAAACAGGCAAGCCCCCGGGGGCGACGGAACACCCCGACGGGGACCGAAGAATGCAGAGCGGAGTCGGATGATGCGTACGCGCCCGCTGAAGGTGGCGTTGCTGGGCTGTGGTGTGGTGGGCTCCGAGGTGGCGCGCATCATGACGACGACGGCCGACGACCTCGCCGCGCGCATCGGCGCCCCGGTCGAGCTCGCCGGCATCGCGGTCCGCCGGGCCGGGCGCCCCCGCCCCGGGGTGCCCGAGCACCTGCTCACCACCGACGCCGAGGCCCTGGTCGGCCGCGACGACATCGACGTGGTGGTCGAGGTGGTGGGCGGCATCGAGCCGTCCAAGTCGCTGATCCTGAAAGCCTTCGCGGGCGGCGCCTCGGTGGTCTCCGCCAACAAGGCGCTGCTCGCCAAGGACGGCGCCGAACTGCACGAGGCCGCCGCCGCGGCCGGCGTCGACCTCTACTACGAGGCCGCCGTCGCCGGCGCGATCCCGCTGCTGCGCCCGCTGCGCGAGTCGCTGGCCGGCGACAAGGTGAACCGGGTGCTGGGCATCGTCAACGGCACCACCAACTTCATCCTCGACAAGATGGACTCCACCGGCGCCGGGTACTCCGAGGCGCTGGAGGAGGCCACCGCGCTGGGCTACGCCGAGGCCGACCCGACCGCCGACGTGGAGGGCTTCGACGCCGCCGCCAAGGCCGCCATCCTGGCCGGGATCGCCTTCCACACCAAGGTCACCGCCGCGGACGTCTACCGCGAGGGCATCACCGAGGTCACCGCCGCCGACATCGCCTCCGCCAAGCAGATGGGCTGCGTGGTCAAGCTGCTGGCGATCTGCGAGCGGGCCGCCGACGGCGCCTCGGTCACCGCCCGGGTGCACCCGGCGATGATCCCGCTCAGCCACCCGCTGGCCTCCGTCCGCGAGGCGTACAACGCGGTCTTCGTGGAGGCCGAGGCGGCCGGCCGGCTGATGTTCTACGGCCCCGGCGCCGGCGGCTCGCCGACCGCCTCCGCGGTCCTCGGCGACCTGGTCGCGGTCTGCCGCAACAAGGTGAACGGCACCACCGGCCCCGGCGACTCGGTGTACGCCGCGCTGCCCGCCAAGCCGATGGACCAGGTGGTCACCCGCTACCACGTCAGCCTGGACGTGGACGACCGCGCGGGCGTGCTCGCCCAGGTCGCCTCGGTCTTCGCCGAGCACGGCGTCTCCATCGACACCGTGCGCCAGCAGGGCCGCGACGGCGACGCCGCGCTCGTCGTGGTCACCCACCGCGCCACCGACGCCGCCCTGTCGGCGACGGTCGACAAGCTCCGCGCACTGGACAGCGTGCGCGACGTGGCCAGCATCATGCGGGTCGAAGGGGAATAGGAAAGCCGCCATGAACGCCATTGCCGAAAGCACCGTCCGAGGCAGCCACACCCACCAGTGGCGCGGCCTCATCGAGGAGTACCGCGACCGCCTCCCGGTCTCCGACTCCACCCCGGTGGTGACCCTGCTGGAGGGCGGCACGCCGCTCGTCCCCGCCCAGGTGCTCTCCGAGCGCACCGGCTGCGACGTCTACCTCAAGGTCGAGGGCGCCAACCCGACCGGCTCCTTCAAGGACCGCGGGATGACCATGGCCATCTCCAAGGCCAAGGAGGAGGGCGCCCAGGCCGTCATCTGCGCGTCCACCGGCAACACCTCGGCCTCCGCCGCCGCCTACGCGGTGCGGGCCGGCATGGTCTCCGCCGTGCTCGTCCCGCAGGGCAAGATCGCCCTCGGCAAGATGGGCCAGGCACTGGTGCACGGCGCCAAGATCCTCCAGGTCGACGGCAACTTCGACGACTGCCTGACGCTGGCCCGCGAACTCTCCGAGAAGTACCCGGTCGCCCTGGTCAACTCGGTGAACCCGGTGCGCATCGAGGGCCAGAAGACCGCCGCCTTCGAGATCGTCGACATGCTCGGCGACGCCCCCGACATCCACGTCCTCCCGGTCGGCAACGCGGGCAACATCACCGCCTACTGGAAGGGCTACCGCGAGTACGCGGCGGACGGCCTGGCCGCCCGCACCCCCCGGATGTGGGGCTTCCAGGCGTCCGGCTCGGCCCCGATCGTGGACGGCGCCCCGGTGCTCAAGCCGCAGACCATCGCCACCGCGATCCGGATCGGCAACCCGGCCTCCTGGGACTACGCGCTGGCCGCCCGGGACGACTCCGGCGGCCTCATCGACAAGGTGACGGACCGTCAGATCCTGTCCGCCTACCGCCTGTTGGCCGCGCAGGAGGGCGTCTTCGTGGAGCCCGCCTCCGCCGCCTCGGTGGCCGGCCTGCTCGCCAAGGCCGAGGCCGGCCTGGTCGACCCCGGCCAGCGGATCGTCTGCACCGTCACCGGCAACGGCCTCAAGGACCCGGACTGGGCGGTGGCCGGCGCGCCGCAGCCGCAGGTCGTCCCGATCGACCCGGAGACGGCCGCCCGCCGCCTCGGCCTGCTCGACTGACCCACCCCTGACCGAGCGTCAACCCGGCGAGCGGACCGCCCCCGAGGGCGGCCGCTCGCCGCCGCTTTCCGGTCAACCCACCGGCGCTTTCGCGCTGCTTGCGGCAACACGGAAGATCCGGGCCGGGCGGGGTGTACCGCTCCGGAACCTCTCTTCGATACGCTTGACCCCGGCGGGCCGCGCCATGCTGCGCGCCCCTTTCGAGACCCCGCCGCCACGTACCACCGCAGGCCCCGTCGTCCGGGCCTCTCCCCCCACCGTTCAGGAGTGTGTCCACCGCATGGCCGGTCCCGCGTTCCGCGCCGCCGCCGTCCGGGTCCGCGTCCCCGCGACCAGCGCCAACCTCGGCCCCGGCTTCGACGCCTTCGGCCTCGCCCTGGGGCTCTACGACGACGTGGTGGTCCGGGTCTCCGACTCCGGCCTGACCGTGGACATCGCCGGCGAGGGCGCCGAGAACCTCGCCCGCGACGAGCGCCACCTGGTGGTCCGCGCGATGCGGGCCGCCTTCGACCGGCTCGGCGGCCAGCCCCGCGGCCTCGAAGTGGTCTGCGCCAACCGCATACCGCACGGCCGCGGCCTGGGCTCCTCGTCCGCCGCGATCTGCGCCGGCATCGTCGCCGCCCGCGCCGTCACCATCGGCGGCGCCTCCGCGCTCGGCGACGACGCGCTGCTCGCCCTCGCCTCCGAACTGGAGGGCCACCCGGACAACGTCGCGGCCTGCCTGCGCGGCAACTTCACCGTCGCCTGGACCGAGGACGACGGCGCCCGCACCATCACCCTGGACCCGTCCGACCGGGTCGTGCCGGTCGTGTTCATCCCGTCCACCGAGGTGCTCACCGAGACCGCCCGCGGCCTGCTCCCCAAGACCGTGCCGCTGTCCGACGCCGCGGTCAACGCGGGCCGCGCGGCCCTGCTGGTCGAGGCGCTCACCCGCCGCCCGGAACTGCTGCTCACCGCCACCGAGGACCGCCTGCACCAGGACTACCGGGCCTCCGCGATGCCGGACAGCGCGGCCCTGGTCGCCGCCCTGCGCACCGAGGGCGTCCCCGCCGTCATCTCGGGTGCCGGACCGACCGTGCTCGCCCTCACCGACGAGGCCCACGTCGGCAAGGTGATGGAGTTCGCCGCCGGCGACCGCGGGCACGGCACGGGTGCGCAGTTCGCGGCGCACCGGCTGGAGCTGGACCGCACCGGGGCGACCGTCCTGCCGCTCGACATGTGAGACGGACACGATTGACAAGCAAAGGGCTGGGGAATGTGTCAGGGGGTAGGTAGTGTTAACCTCATTGCTGCACCAGATGCCCTCCGGGCGCCGGTGCGACGCATCCCGATCCCGTTCCCCCGTCCGCACGGGGGCCGGAAGCTCGGGAGCACGATTCTCCGGGAGCTCGCCACACCGCGTACGCAGCCTGCCTGCGCAAGTGGGGCCCATCCCGAAGCCGTGACGGCACCGGACTCCCCCCTCCAGCCTCCGCACTGAGGCCAGGCCGGGCGGGGCCCGCGCCGCCGCCGCGCGACGGGGGCCCGGGCATCGAACAAGGCGCAGCGAGGTCGGCACCAGAAACCCGGCCGTCCGCGCCGCTTCGCACCACAGTGCACCGCACTCCGCAGCTCCCCGGGAGGACCAGCCTCCCGCGGGAATCCAGCCCCTGACCAGCGCGAAGAGACGCCGGCCAGGACAGCACAACCGGTCGCCGTGCCAGACAGGCCGACGTCCGCTCCAGGGAAGGACCCTTAGTGAGCGACACCACCGATCTGATGGGCGCGCGCCCGGACGCCGAGGCGTCGGACGCAGCCGCCCCCGCGGCTCCGGCGCGCCGTCGTCGTACCGCCGCCGCCGGCCTGGACGGCCTGGTGCTGGCCGAGCTCCAGAAGCTCGCCTCGTCCCTCGGGATCAGCGGTACCGGACGGCTGCGCAAGAGCCAGCTGATCGAGGCGATCAAGGAGAAGAGCGGCGGGGACCCGCTGCTCGCGGGCGCCTCCGGCACCGCCGCTCCGGCCGCCAAGAAGACCGCCAAGACCGCCGCCCCGGCCGCCGAGACCGAGGCCGCCCCGGCCGCCCCGGCCGAGGAGCAGGGTGAACCGGCGGCTGCGCCGCGGGCGGCCCGCCGCACCCGCGCCGCCGCCACCACCGAACCGCAGGCGCAGATCGAGATCCCGGTGCAGGCCGCCGCCGAGACCGCGGCCGCCACCGCCCGGGCCGAGCGCCCGCGCCGCCGGGCCACCGCCGCGGCCGGCGCCCCGACCGCCGAGCCCGGCGCCGCCACCGTCACCGAGCAGGCCCCCGCCGAGGCCAAGGCCGAGGCGCAGCGCCCGGCCGCCGCCGACGGCGAGGCCCGCGCCGAGCGCCGCGAGCGCCGGGACCGCCGCGAGCGCGGCGACCGTCCCGAGCGGGCCGACCGTCCCGAGCGCGGCGACCGCCCCGAGCGGGCCGAGGTCTCCGCGGCCGACAACGACAACGAGGTGCGCGAGTCCCGCCGGGACCGCCGCAACCGCCGCGAGCGCGACCGCGCCGACCGCCAGCAGGGCGGCGGCCAGCAGCAGGACGGCGGCCAGGGCCGCCAGCAGGGCGGCAGCCAGCAGCAGCAGGGCGGCGGCGCCCAGCAGCAGGGTGGCGGCCAGCAGCAGGGCGGCTACGACGACGACGAGTTCGGCGACGGGCGCCGCGGCCGCCGCGGCCGCTACCGCGACCGCCGGGGCCGCCGCCGCGACGGCTTCGAGGGCGCGGCCGGCCCCGAGGTCCCGCTGAGCGACGACGACGTCCTGATCCCGGTCGCCGGCATCCTGGACATCCTCGACAACTACGCCTTCGTCCGGACCTCGGGCTACCTGCCCGGCCAGAACGACGTCTACGTCTCGCTGGCCCAGGTCCGCAAGCACGGCCTGCGCAAGGGCGACGCCATCACCGGCGCGGTCCGCCAGCCCAAGGACGGCGAGCGCCGCGAGAAGTTCAACGCCCTGGTGCGGCTGGACTCCGTCAACGGCATGGACCCGGACAGCGGCCGCGGCCGCCCCGAGTTCGGCAAGCTGACCCCGCTCTACCCGCAGGAGCGGCTGCGCCTGGAGACCGACCCGGGCGTGCTGACCACCCGGATCATCGACCTGGTGTCGCCGATCGGCAAGGGCCAGCGCGGTCTGATCGTGGCCCCGCCGAAGACCGGCAAGACCATGATCATGCAGGCGATCGCCAACGCGATCACCCACAACAACCCCGAGTGCCACCTGATGGTCGTCCTGGTGGACGAGCGTCCGGAGGAGGTCACCGACATGCAGCGGTCGGTGAAGGGCGAGGTCATCTCCTCGACCTTCGACCGCCCGGCCGAGGACCACACCACCGTCGCCGAGCTCGCCATCGAGCGCGCCAAGCGCCTGGTGGAGCTGGGCCACGACGTGGTGATCCTGCTGGACTCCATCACCCGCCTGGGCCGCGCCTACAACCTGGCCGCGCCCGCCTCCGGCCGCATCCTGTCCGGCGGTGTCGACTCGACCGCGCTGTACCCGCCGAAGAAGTTCTTCGGCGCCGCGCGCAACATCGAGAACGGCGGCTCGCTGACCATCCTGGCCACCGCGCTGGTCGACACCGGCTCGCGGATGGACGAGGTGATCTTCGAGGAGTTCAAGGGCACCGGCAACATGGAGCTCAAGCTCGACCGGAAGCTCTCGGACAAGCGCATCTTCCCCTCCGTCGACGTGGACGCCTCCGGCACCCGCAAGGAGGAGATCCTGCTCGGCCACGAGGAGCTGGCCATCACCTGGAAGCTCCGCCGGGTGCTGCACGCGCTGGACTCGCAGCAGGCGATCGAGCTGCTGCTGGACAAGATGAAGCAGACCAAGTCGAACGCCGAGTTCCTGATGCAGATCGCCAAGAACACCCCCGGTTCGGGCGACTGACACCGGTAGCACCACCCGGGCCCCGCGCCGCCGCCAGGCGGTGCGGGGCCCGCTGCTTTCCCGGGCCCGGCCCGGAAACCGATCACCGTACCCGTCCGTCACTTATGCTCGATAGGTCGCACTGAGGGCGAAATGAGGCGGTATGGCCGAGCACACCAAGCACCGCACCCCGCGCCGCCGCGGGCTGCGGATCGCGCTGTTCGCGCTGGCCGGCCTCGTCCTGGTCGGGGCCGGACTGGGCGGGATCGCCTACTGGAAGCTGAACCGGAACATCAACGCCGTCGACATCTCCGGGCAGCTGGGCACCGCCCGGCCGCCCGCCTCCACCGGCGGGGCGTTCAACGTGCTGGTGCTGGGCTCCGACTCGCGCTCCGGCACCAACGGGAGCCTGGCGGGCGGCGACACCGGCGACACCGCCCGCTCGGACACCGCGATGGTGGTGCACGTCAACCAGGCGCACACCGCCGCCTCGGTGGTCTCGATACCCCGTGACACCCTGGTGCCCCGCCCGGCCTGCACCGGCGACGACGGCAAGCAGGTCGCCGCGGCCCGCAGCGCGATGTTCAACTCCGCGTACGAGGTCGGCGGCCCGGCCTGCGCGGTGAAGACCGCCGAACAGCTCACCGGGATGCGGATGGACCACTTCGTCGAGGTGGACTTCACCGGCTTCGCCGCGCTGATCGACGCGATCGGCGGGGTGGACGTCACCACCACGGTGCCGATCGACGACAAGGACAGCGGCCTGCGCCTGGACGCCGGCACCCACCACCTGGGCGGGCAGCAGGCCCTGGCCTTCGTCCGGACCAGGCACGGCGTCGGCGACGGCAGCGACCTGGGCCGGATCGAGCTCCAGAAGGAGATGGTCCGGGCGATG
Source organism: Kitasatospora fiedleri (assembly GCF_948472415.1). NCBI lineage: Bacteria > Bacillati > Actinomycetota > Actinomycetes > Kitasatosporales > Streptomycetaceae > Kitasatospora > Kitasatospora fiedleri. The sequence continues at coordinate 4,988,115 of NZ_OX419519.1, forward strand.
CTCGGGCAGGTCGGCGCGCTCGGCCTGGGCTCCAACCCGGTGGCGATGTGGAAGCTCGGCGACAAGCTGACCAGCTCGCTGACCACCGACTCCGACCTGGCCTCGGTCAACTCGCTGGTCGGCCTGGCGCAGACCGTCAAGAAGATCGGGCCGGACCAGCTCACCATGGTCACCCTGCCGGTGGCGTACTCGGTCAGCGACCCCAACCGGGTGGTCCCGAGCAACCCGGCCGCCCAGCAGCTGTGGGCGGCGCTGCGGGCCGACCGGGCGGTGCCGCCGCAGGTGCTCCAGCAGCAGCCGGCCAACCCGGCGCAGGCCGACCCGTCCGCCCCGGCGAGCGCCGGGGCGGGAGCCTCCGCCGGCGCCTCCGCCGGTGCCTCGGCCGGGGCCTCCGCGGACGCCCTCGCCGATGCCTTCGAGGGGGCGGAATAGCGGGCTCCGCCTCCCGGTTTGGGAAGAAGCGGGCAGTGCTGGCACACTGGTCCGTCGGTCCCGGTTCACGAGCGGCTGCCCAGTCCGCCGACCCGGTGCCCTCCCGATCAGCTAGGAGAATCCCTTGAAGTCCAACGTTCACCCGGAGTACGTGCTCACCAAGGTGACCTGCACCTGCGGCAACGAGTTCACCACTCGTTCGACCGAGACCAGCGGCGAGATCCGCGCCGAGGTCTGCTCGAACTGCCACCCGTTCTACACCGGCAAGCAGAAGATTCTGGACACCGGTGGCCGCGTGGCCCGCTTCGAGGCGCGCTTCGGCAAGAAGCTCTCCGGCGGCAAGGCCTAGCGCTTCCACGGCGCCGGTCTCGGACGTCCCCGTGCTCGTGCACGGGGGCTTCCGGACCGGCGCCGTTCGCGTCTCTCCCCTCTCTCCCCTCGTCACCCCCGCTGCGGCACACTCACGGAAGTAGGACAGACCGATGTTCGAGGCAGTCGAAGAGCTCCTCGTCGAGCACGCCGACCTCGAGAAGAGGCTGGCCGACCCGTCGGTGCACGCCGACCAGGCGAACGCCCGCAAGCTGGCCAAGCGGTACGCCGAGCTGACCCCGATCACCCGGACGTACCTGGCCTGGAAGCAGGCCGGCGAGGACATCGCCGCCGCGCGCGAGCTCGCCGTGGAGGACCCGGACTTCATCGCCGAGGCGAAGAGCTCCGAGGCCCGCCAGGAGGAGCTGACCGAGGAGCTGCGGCTGCTGCTGGTGCCGCGCGACCCCAACGACGACAAGGACGTCATCCTGGAGGTCAAGGCGGGCGAGGGCGGCGAGGAGTCCGCGCTGTTCGCCGGCGACCTGCTCCGGATGTACCTGCGCTACGCCGAGCGGCTGGGCTGGAAGACCGAGATCATCGACGCCAACGAGTCCGACCTCGGCGGCTACAAGGACGTCTCGGTGGCGGTCAAGACCAAGGGCAACCCGGAGCCGGGCTACGGCGTCTGGGCGCAGCTGAAGTACGAGGGCGGCGTGCACCGGGTGCAGCGGGTGCCCGCGACCGAGTCGCAGGGCCGGATCCACACCTCCGCCGCGGGCGTGCTGGTCACCCCGGAGGCCGAGGAGGTCGAGGTGGAGATCCACGCCAACGACCTGCGGATCGACGTCTACCGCTCCTCCGGCCCCGGCGGGCAGTCGGTGAACACCACCGACTCCGCGGTCCGGATCACCCACCTGCCGACCGGTATCGTGGCGTCCTGCCAGAACGAGAAGAGCCAGCTGCAGAACAAGGAGCAGGCGATGCGCATCCTGCGGTCGCGGCTGCTGGCCGCCGCGCAGGAGGAGGCCGAGCGGGAGGCGTCCGACGCCCGCCGCAGCCAGGTGCGCACCGTGGACCGCTCCGAGCGAATCCGGACGTACAACTTCCCGGAGAACCGCATCTCCGACCACCGCACCGGGTTCAAGTCGTACAACCTGGACCAGGTGCTGGACGGCGACCTCAACGCGGTGATCCAGTCCTGCGTGGACGCCGACGCCGCGGCCAAGCTGGCCGCCGCGCAGGAGAACTGAGCCGAGGCTAAGGGGCCCGAGGGTATGAACCTGCTGCTCGCCGAGGTGGCCCAGGCCACCCAGCGCCTGGCCGCGGCCGGCGTGCCCTCGCCGCGCTTCGACGCGGAGGAGCTCGCGGCGCACACCCACGGCGTGAAGCGCAGCCAGCTGCACACCGTGCCGGACGGGGACTTCGACGCCCGGTACTGGGAGGCGGTCTCCCGCCGCGAGCAGCGCGAGCCGCTCCAGCACATCACCGGGCGGGCGTTCTTCCGCTACCTCGAACTGGAGGTCGGCCCCGGGGTGTTCGTCCCCCGGCCGGAGACCGAGTCGGTGGTCGAGTGGGCGATAGACGCGGTCCGCGCGATGGACGTGGCCGAGCCGCTGGTGGTCGACCTGTGCACCGGCTCCGGGGCGATCGCGCTGGCCCTGGCCCAGGAACTGCCCCGCTCCACCGTGCATGCCTTCGAACTCGACGAGGGCGCCCTCGCCTACACCCGCCGCAACGTTGAGGCCAGCCCCGACCGCGGCCGGGTCCACCTGCACCAGGGCGACGCCACCCTGGCCTTCGCCGACGACCGCGGCTGGGACGGCCGGTTCGACCTGGTGATCAGCAACCCGCCGTACATCCCGCTCACCGAGTGGGAGTACGTGGCCCCCGAGGCCCGCGACCACGACCCGCAGCTGTCGCTGTTCTCCGGCGAGGACGGCCTGGACACCATCCGCGGCATCGAACGCGTCGCCGCCCGGCTGCTGCGGCCCGGCGGCGCGGTGGTGATCGAGCACGCGGACACCCAGGGCGGGCAGGTCCCGTGGATCTTCCGCGAGGAGGGCGGCTGGACGGACGCCGCCGACCACCGGGACCTCAACAACCGGCCGCGCTTCACAACAGCCCGGAGGGCGTCGTTGTGAACATCAGGCACAGCACAACAGCCCGGAGGGCGTCGTTGTGAACATCAGGCACAGCACAACAGCCCGGAGGGCGTCGTTGTGAACATCAGGCACAGCACCACAGCGCGTCGCGCTTCGCTGTAAGTACCACTGACACCACCGGAAGGGGATTGCTCCGATGAGCCGCCGATACGACTGCTCCGACGCCCAGGACCGCGCGAGCGGGCTGCGTGAGGCCGCCACGGCGATCCGCCGCGGTGAGCTGGTGGTGGTGCCGACCGACACGGTGTACGGGATCGCCGCGGACGCCTTCTCGCCGGAGGCGGTCGCCGCCCTGCTGGACGCCAAGGGCCGGGGCCGGAACATGCCCTCGCCGGTGCTGGTCGGCTCGCCGACCACGCTGCACGGGCTGGTCACCGACTTCTCCGAGCAGGCCTGGGAACTGGTGGACGCGTTCTGGCCCGGCGGCCTGACCCTGGTGGCCCGGCACCAGCCCTCGCTGCGCTGGGACCTGGGCGAGACCCGGGGCACCGTCGCGGTCCGGATGCCGCTGCACCCGGTCGCGCTGGAGCTGCTGAACGCCACCGGCCCGCTCGCGGTCTCCTCCGGCAACAAGACCGGCGGCCCGTCCCCGTCCACCTGCGACGAGGCCGAGGCGCAGCTCGGCGACGCGGTGTCGATCTATCTGGACGGCGGGACGGCGGACTACGGCACGCCCTCGACCATCGTCGACGTCACCGGCAAGGTACCGGTGGTGCTGCGGGCGGGCGCGATCGGCGTCGAGCAGCTGAGGGAGGTCGTTCCGGACGTGGAGGCCGGCAGTTGACCGCCGCCGCCCCCCTGTACGGAGCGCGGAGCGCCCGGGCACCCTTCGCGGAGCCCGGGCCGCTCCCGCTGGACACCTTCCGCATCCTGTTCGTCTGCACCGGGAACGTCTGCCGCTCGCCGATCGCCGAGCGGCTCGCCCGGCTGGAGCTGGACTCCCGGCTCGGGGTGCGGGTCGGCCGCCGGATCGTGGTGGAGAGCGCCGGCACCTGGGGCCACGAGGGCGCCCCGATGGAGGCGCACGCGGCGACGGTGCTCGGCGAGTACGGCGCGGACAGCGCGGACTTCGCCGGGCGGGAGCTGCTGGACGAGCACGTGATCGACGCCGACCTGGTGCTGACCGCGACCCTGGACCACCGGGCGCAGGTCATCTCGATGGGCCACGCGGCGGGACTGCGCACCTTCACCATCAAGGAGTTCACCCGTCTGGTGCAAAGGGTCGACCCGCGCACCCTGCCGGACCCCCGGGACGGCGCGCGGCTGACCGAGCGCGCCCGCGCGCTGGTCCGCTCGGCCGCCGCCCTGCGCGGCTGGCTGCTGGCCTCCGCACCCGAGTTCGACGAGCTGAGGGACCCGTACGGGGCACCGATCGGGATGTTCCGCAACTGCGGCGAGGAGATATTCGACGCGCTGGACCCGGTGGTGACCGCCCTGACGGGCGTGGCCCGCTGAGTTGAGCGCCCTCCACTAAAGTTTCCGTGGGGGATTTGTGAAGACTGCGTGCGCAGGCGATGGCGGCAACCGGAAAGGCGCAAGCCCGCGCGTTCGGGCGGGCCGGGCGGTGGGGGCCGACCTACGCTGGGAGGACCTGCCCGCACCGCAGCCTGGAGCCGCACCATGACGGTCGCCGACGCCCCATCCGTCCACTGGGAGGCCGCGGAGGCCCTGCGCAGCGCCGACCCGCTGATCGCCGACCTGCTCACCGCCGAGGCCGAGCGCCGGGCGGACTCGCTGCAACTGCTCGCCGGGGAGAACCTGGCCACCCCCGCCGTCCTGGCCGCGCTGTCCGGCCCGCTGGCCGACAAGTACGCCGAGGGCTACCCGGGCCGCCGGCACCACACCGGCTGCGCGCCCGCCGACACCGTGGAGCTGCTGGCGATCGACCGGGCCCGCGAACTGTTCGCCGCCCCGCACGCCAACGTCCAGCCCCGCTCCGGGACTTCGGCCATGCTGGCGGCCTACGCCGCGCTGCTGCGGCCGGGCGACGCGGTGCTCGCCATGTCGTTGGAGCACGGCGGCCACCTCAGCGCCGGCTCGCGGGCCAACTTCTCCGGCCGCTGGTTCCGCTTCCACGGCTACGGGGTGCGCGAGCAGGACGGCCGGATCGACCTCGACCAGGTCCGCGCCCTGGCCCGCGAGCACCGCCCGAAGGCGATCGTGGCCGGCGGCATCTCCTACCCGCGGCACGTCGACTGGGCCGCCTTCCGGGAGATCGCCGACGAGGTGGACGCCTACCTCATCGCCGCCGCCGGACAGACCGCCGGCCTGGTCGCGGCCGGCGCCGCCCCCTCCCCGGTGCCCTACGCGGACGTCACCGTCGCCACCACCCACAAGCTGCTGCGCGGCCCGCGCGGCGGGCTGCTGCTGTGCACCGCCGACCTGGCGGACCGGATCGACCGCGCGGTCTTCCCGTTCACCCAGGGCGGGGCGGCGATGCACGAGGTGGCCGCCAAGGCGGTCGCGCTGGCCCAGGCCGCCACCCCCGCCCACACCGGCTACGTCCGGCGGGCGGTCTCCGGCGCCCGGGCGCTGGCCGCCGCGCTGGCCGCGGCCGGGGCCCGGCCGCTCACCGGCGGCACCGACACCCACCTGGTGACCGCCTCGGTCCGGGCCCTCGGCCTGACCGGCGTGGAGGTCGAACGCCGCTGCGCCGCGGCCGGGTTGCTGCTCGGCCGGTGCGCCGTCCCGTACGACCCGGCGCCGCCGACCGAGACCTCCGGCATCCGGCTGGGCACCGGCACCTGCGCGGCCCAGGGGATGGGCGAGGAGGAACTCGGCGAGGTCGGCGCCCTGCTCGGCCGGGTGCTCGCCGGGGACGGCCCGGAGCCGGTGCGCGGCCGGGTGCGGGAGCTGGCCCGGGCCTTCGCCGGGCGGGGCTGAGCCGCCCGGCGGAGGGTTCGGGGCCGTCGGGGAGAACCGCGATGCGGGGCCCGGGCGTCGGAGTCAATAAGGTGTGCTCCGTGGCGACGCACCTCGAATCCCGAACCAGCGCGGGAGTACCCTGCGTACTCGTCCGTCCGAGCGCGACCCTGGAGGCCGGTGGTGCGTGAGTATCTGCTGGTCATGTTCGTCTCGGCGGCGGTGACCTACCTGCTGGTCAGCCCGGTCCGCAAGTTCGCGATCGCGGCCGGCGCGATGCCCGCCGTCCGGGCGCGCGACGTGCACCGCGAGCCCACGCCGCGGCTCGGCGGCATCGCGATGTTCGGCGGCCTGCTGGCCGGCCTGCTGGCGGCCTCCCAACTGACCAACCTCGGGCGGCTGTTCGTGCAGAGCGCGGACATCAAGGCGCTGCTCTCCGGGGCCGGGATCATGTTCGTGCTGGGCGTCCTGGACGACAAGTGGGGCGTGGACGCGCTGGTGAAGCTCGGCGGGCAGATGATCGCCGCCGGCGTGATGGTCTGGCAGGGCATCACGGTGATCGCCATCCCGGTGCCCGGCTACGGCTCGGTCCCGGTCACCCCGACCCAGGGCATGCTGATCTCGGTCGTGCTGGTGGTCGTGATGGTCAACGCGGTCAACTTCATCGACGGCCTGGACGGCCTGGCCGCCGGCATGGTCTGCATCGCCGCGATGGCCTTCTTCCTGTACTCGTACCGGCTCTGGCTCGGCTACGGGATCAACGACGCCGCGCCCGCCGCGCTGTTCACCGCGGTGCTGATCGGCATGTGCCTGGGCTTCCTGCCGCACAACCTGCACCCGGCGCGGATCTTCATGGGCGACTCCGGCTCGATGATGCTCGGCCTGATGCTGGCCGTCGCGGCGATCTCGATCACCGGCCGGGTCGACCCCGACCTGATCACCGAGCAGGTCGGTTCGCAGACCACCGCCGTGCACGCCCTGGTGCCGATCTACATCCCGCTGCTGCTGCCGCTGACCGTGATCGCGCTGCCGCTGGCCGACCTGCTGCTGGCCGTGGTGCGCCGCACCTGGGCGGGCAAGTCGCCGTTCGCGGCGGACAAGCAGCACCTGCACCACCGGCTGCTGGAGGTCGGGCACTCGCACAGCCGGGCCGTGCTGATCATGTACTTCTGGGCCGCGCTGATCGCCTTCGGCACCGTCGCGGTGTCGATCACCCACACCGGCCGCGCGGTGGTGCTCACCATGGCGGGCCTGTGCCTGGTCGGCCTCGCGGTGCTGCTGATGCCGCGGTTCAAGCCGCGCGCGCCCAAGGCCGTCCAGTCCTTCGTGCCGCCCCGCTACCGGGACGGCGAGCCGGGCCGGGCACCGGCGGCGGAGTCGGTCGGGTCGGCGGAGCGCGCGCAGAGCGCCGAGAACGCGGAGAACGCGGAGAGTGCGGAGCCGGCCGCGATGGCCGAGCTGTCGGCCGAGGACAAGGCCCTGCTGGGACGGCTCGGGACGGGCGCCACGGCGACCGGGCAGCGCGGCGAGCGGCACTCCTGACGGAGGGTCACCTCCCGTTGGGCCGTCCGGCGGCACCCGTTCGGAGGCACTTGTCCGCCCTTGGTGTGACAGGTACCACACCTTCATGGTAAAGCTCTCATCAAATAGTTTGTGATACCGTTCACGAGTACCGAGAACACGCCGAAAGACCTGACAGGTGGAGGACTTCCGTCCCTGGTCGGTCTCCCTCGACGGACGCGCCGTCCAGGCGGCTGTCCGCGGCGCGTTCCGCGCACCCCCCGTGTTCTCTGCCCCCCGTTTCCGACATGCCGCCGGAGTTGCCGACATGCCGTCCCACGACGCCCGGATCCTCCGTGGCGCCGCAATCCCCACTGCGGTCGCCGGAGTGGTCGCCATGGCGATCGCCTTCGCCGTCGCCCAGGGGAAGGGGCTGCTCGGTGCCCTGCTCGCGACGGTGGTCGTGATCCTGTTCTTCGGTGCCGGCCAGATCGCGCTCGACCGGCTGGGCCGGAACAACCCGCAGATGCTGATGCCGGTCGCGATGCTGGTCTACACCACTCAGATCCTGGTGGTCGGCGTCCTGCTCGCGGTGGCCAAGCACCTCACCTTCTTCGACCACAAGGTCTTCGGCCTCTCGCTGCTCGGCCTGGTGATCGTCTGGATGGGCTTCCAGGTGCGGGGCTGGCTGAAGGCCAAGACCTTCTACGTGGAACCCGACGGCAAGCCGAAATCCGGGCGTCAATCGTGAGCGGGGCATACCGTCCCCCTCACGAGGGGGGCGGTGTTTATGCCCTCCTGACGGGCTGCTATCGTCCGTCCCGACGGCGGAGTACGGGAAGCGGCCAGGTCCCTCCGAGAATCGGACGGATCGCCCCCCGGCTCCACGAAGCTTTCGAAGATCCCGCGGTGGGGATATGCGCCGCGCCGGGTCAGCGAGACATCCAACTAGTCCCAGTGCCGCACCGTGGCCGACGGCCACGCCGACACACCGAGGTTGCCGTAACCATGCGTCAGAACGAAGGAGTCTGTGGTGGGTGCTGACGTCCAGCTCGCCTCCGAGGCCGGTTGCCACCTTTTCTCCGGCTGCGGCTTCCCCGCCCCCGGCCTGAACGAGTTCGAGTTCAAGCCGATCTTCTCGGTCGGGAGCGTCGACTTCACCAAGCCGATGCTGCTGTCGATCATCTGTGCGCTGCTGGTGGTCGGCTTCTTCTGGGCCGCGTTCGCCAAGCCGAAGCTGCTCCCGGGCAAGCTCCAGCTGGTCGGCGAGATCGGGTACGACTTCGTCAAGCGGAGCATCGTGCTGGAGACGATCGGCAAGAAGGGCGAGAAGTACGTCCCGATGCTGGTCTCGATGTTCTTCTTCGTGTGGATCATGAACATCATGTCCATCGTCCCGTTCGCCCAGTTCCCGGTGATGTCGCGGATCGCGTTCCCGGTCGGGCTCGCGGCGATCGTGTGGATCACCTACATGACGCTGACCTTCAAGAAGCACGGCTTCGTCGGCGGCATGAAGAACCTCTGCTGGCCGTCGGGCATCCCGGGCTGGGTCATGTTCATCCTGGTGCCGATCGAGTTCTTCTCGAACATCTTCGTGCGCCCCTTCACCCTCGCGGTCCGAGCCTTCGCCAACATGTTCGCCGGTCACCTGCTGATCGTCGTCTTCTCGGTGGCCTCGTGGTACCTGCTGAGCCCCAGCATCGGCGCCCTGTACGGCTCGGTGTCCTTCGTGGTGGCCGCGGCCCTGACCGCCTTCGAGCTGCTGGTGCAGTTCCTGCAGGCGTACATCTTCGTGATGCTCGCCAGCAGCTACATCGCCGGTGCCCTGGAAGAGGCGCACTGAGCCCCGCGGCCCCGGCCGCGCCCCGAACTCCCGGTGGCCAACACCCACCGGTATCCCATCCCCGCAAAGGATTAGCTGAGATGTCCGCTCTCGCTGAGGTTTCCGGTTCCGTCGCTTCCATCGGCTACGGCCTCGCCGCGATCGGCCCCGGCATCGGTGTCGGTCTGATCTTCGGTAACGGCGTGCAGGCGATGGCCCGTCAGCCCGAGGCTGCCGGCCTGATCCGCTCGAACATGTTCATCGGCTTCGCGCTGACCGAGGCCCTCGCCCTGATCGGCATCGTCATGCCGTTCGTCTACGGCGCCTGAGCCGGACGTTCCGGTAGCCAATTCCGACGAAAGGTTCTGATATGGCCCCCGAGGTTCTCCTCGCGGCAGAAGAGAAGATGAACCCTCTTCTCCCCGCGTGGCCCGAGGTCATCATCGGCCTGCTCTGCTTCTTCATCGTCTTCGGCATCCTCGGCAAGAAGCTCCTCCCCAGCATCGAGAAGGTGCTGGGAGAGCGCCGCGACGCCATCGAAGGCGGCATGAAGCGCGCGGAGACCGCTCAGGCCGAGGCCCAGGCCCTGCTGGAGCAGTACCGCGCCGAGCTCGCCGAGGCGCGCCACGAGGCCGCGCGGATCACCGAGCACGCCCGTGAGCAGGGCGCCGCCCTGATCAACGAGATGCGCGAGGAGGGCCAGCGCCAGCGCGAGGCCATCGTCGCCGCCGGCCACGCCCAGATCGAGGCCGACAAGAAGCAGGCCACCGCGGTCCTGCGCCAGGACGTCGGCTCGCTGGCCTCCCAGCTGGCCTCCCGCATCGTCGGCGAGTCCCTGGAGGACCACGCCCGCCAGAGCGGGGTCATCGACCGCTTCCTGGACGAGCTGGAGTCCAAGGCCACCGCTGCCCAGGGTGCGTCCAAGTGATCGGCGCGAGCCGTGAGGCACTCGCCGCCGGCCGCGAGAACCTGGAGAGCCTGACCGACAACACTTCGGTGGACGCGGCCGAGCTCGCCGGGGAACTCACCGCCGTCACCGCGCTGCTGGACCGCGAGGTCTCGCTGCGCCGGGTGCTGACCGATCCGTCCCGGTCCGGTCAGGACAAGGCCCAGCTGGCCGCCGCGCTGCTGAACGGCCAGGTCTCCGGCGAGAGCGTCGACCTGGTCTCCGGCCTGGTCCGCTCGCGCTGGTCCGGCCCGCGCGACCTGGTCGACGCGGTCGAGCAGCTCGCCGCGTACGCCGAGGTCATCGCCGCCGACCGGGCGGGCGCGCTGGACGACGTCGAGGACGAGCTGTTCCGGTTCGGCCGGGTGGTGGCGGGCTCGCACGAGCTGCGCGCCGCGCTGACCGAGCCGAAGGCCGACGCCGCCGCCAAGGCCGCGCTGGTGCGCAAGCTCCTCGGCGGCCGCGCCAACGCGGGCACCGTCCGCCTGGTCACCAGCCTGGTCACCGCCCCCCGGGGCCGTAGCCTGGAAGGTGGCCTGGAGACCTACTCCAAGCTCGCCGCCTCCCGGCGGGGCCGCGTGGTGGCCCTGGTCACCACCGCGATCCCGCTGTCCGACCGCCAGAAGGACCGCCTCGCCGCCGCGCTGGCCGGTCTCTACGGGCGGCAGGTCCACCTGAACATCGACGTGGACCCCTCGGTCCAGGGCGGTGTCCGGGTGCAGATCGGCGACGAGATCATCGACGGCACCGTGTCGAGCCGCCTCGAAGGCGCTCGCCAGGGCCTCGAAGGCTGAGCACCAGCACTATCCGACCCTCGGTCGGGCGTCGGTCCACACCAGGTGGGCCGGCAAAACGTACGGCCGGTTCACCCGACCCGGCCGAGAGTCGAGCACTTGCGGCCCTCAATGGCGGGCCGAGGATCGCAAACTAGGAGAGCAGGGAAGCCTGATGGCGGAGCTTACGATCCGTCCGGAGGAGATCCGGGACGCGCTGGCCGACTTTGTCCAGTCGTACCAGCCGGACGCGGCCTCGCGTGAAGAGGTCGGCACGGTCACCGAGGCCATGGACGGTATCGCCAAGGTCGAGGGCCTGCCCTCGGTCATGGCCAACGAGCTGCTGAAGTTCGAGGACGGCACCCTCGGCCTCGCGCTGAACCTCGACACCCGCGAGATCGGTGTCGTCGTCCTCGGTGAGTTCTCGGGCATCGAGGAGGGCCAGACGGTGCAGCGCACCGGCGAGGTCCTCTCCGTCCCGGTCGGCGACAACTACCTCGGCCGCGTCGTGGACCCGCTGGGCAACCCGATCGACGGCCTGGGCGAGATCACCGCCACCGGCCGCCGCGCCCTGGAGCTGCAGGCCCCCGGCGTCATGGCCCGCAAGTCGGTCAAGCAGCCGCTGCAGACCGGCATCAAGGCGATCGACGCGATGACCCCGATCGGCCGCGGCCAGCGCCAGCTGATCATCGGTGACCGCCAGACCGGCAAGACCGCCGTCGCCGTCGACACGATCATCAACCAGCGCGACAACTGGCGCTCGGGCGACCCGGAGAAGCAGGTCCGCTGCATCTACGTCGCCGTGGGCCAGAAGGGCTCCACCATCGCGTCCGTCCGCGGCGCCCTGGAGGAGGCCGGCGCGCTGGAGTACACCACCATCGTGGCCGCTCCCGCCTCCGACCCGGCCGGCTTCAAGTACCTCGCCCCGTACACCGGTTCGGCCATCGGCCAGGAGTGGATGTACGACGGCAAGCACGTCCTCATCGTCTTCGACGACCTGTCGAAGCAGGCCGAGGCCTACCGCTCCGTCTCCCTGCTGCTGCGCCGCCCGCCGGGCCGCGAGGCGTACCCGGGCGACGTCTTCTACCTGCACTCCCGCCTGCTGGAGCGCTGCGCCAAGCTGAACGACGCCCTCGGCGGCGGCTCGATGACCGGTCTGCCGATCATCGAGACCAAGGCCAACGACGTCTCGGCGTACATCCCGACCAACGTCATCTCGATCACCGACGGCCAGTGCTTCCTGGAGTCCGACCTGTTCAACGCCGGCATCCGCCCGGCCGTGAACGTCGGCATCTCGGTCTCCCGCGTCGGTGGCTCCGCCCAGATCAAGGCCATGAAGTCGGTCGCCGGCCGCCTGCGCCTGGACCTCGCCCAGTACCGCGAGCTGGAGGCGTTCGCCGCCTTCGGTTCCGACCTGGACGCGGCCTCCAAGGCCCAGCTGGAGCGCGGTGCGCGCATGGTCGAGCTGCTGAAGCAGGGCCAGTACCAGCCGTTCCCGGTCGAGGAGCAGGTCGTCTCCATCTGGGCCGGCACCACCGGCAAGCTGGACGACGTCCCGGTGGCGGAGATCCGCCGCTTCGAGCGCGAGTTCCTGGACAACCTGCGCCTGGAGCACAAGGGCATCCTGACCGGCATCGCCGAGACCCAGAAGCTGGAGGACGGCACGATCGACGCGCTGACCGCCGCGATCACGTCCTTCAAGCAGGGCTTCACCACGGCTGACGGCAAGCTGCTCTCCGAGCAGGCCTGAGTCCGGTAGCGAGGGAAAGGACGTAACGACCCAATGGGAGCACAGCTTCGGGTCTACAAGCGCCGCATCCGCTCCGTCACCGCGACGAAGAAGATCACCAAGGCGATGGAGATGATCTCCGCGTCGCGCATCGTCAAGGCGCAGCGCGCGGTGGCCGCCTCCACTCCGTACGCCGACGAGCTCACCCGCGCGGTGACCGCGGTGGCCACCCGGTCCACCGCGAAGCACCCGCTGACCACCGAGAACCCGAACGCCTCGCGCGCCGCCGTCCTGCTGATCACGGCGGACCGCGGCCTGGCGGGCGGCTACTCGACCAACGCCATCAAGCAGTCGCTGGCGCTCGCCGCCCGCCTCCGCGAAGAGGGCAAGGACGTGGTCACGTACATCGTCGGCCGCAAGGGCGTGGGCTACTACGGCTTCCGCAACCTGGCGGTGGCGAACTCCTGGACCGGCTTCTCCGACAAGCCGACCTACGGAGACGCCAAGACGGTCGCGGCGGACCTGATCGAGGCCTTCACCGCGGAGACCGGCGGCGTGGACGAGCTGCACCTGGTGTCGACCGAGTTCGTGTCGATGCTGACGCAGAACGCCATCGACCGGCGCCTGCTGCCGCTGCGGCTCGACGAGGTCGAGCTCAGCGACGCGACGCCGGCCAAGGACCAGATCTTCCCGCTCTACGACTTCGAACCGTCGGCGGAGGGCGTCCTCGACGCGCTGCTGCCGCGGTACGTCGAGAGCCGGATCTACAACGCGCTGCTGCAGTCGGCCGCTTCCGAGCACGCCGCCCGCCGCCGCGCGATGAAGAGCGCGACGGACAACGCCGGCGAGCTCATCAAGTCGCTCACGCGGCTTGCCAACTCGGCCCGACAGGCCGAGATCACCCAGGAAATCAGCGAGATCGTCGGCGGTGCCAACGCCCTCGCCGACGCTAGCCGCGGGAGCGAATGAGTATGACCACCACTGTTGAGCCGACGGGCGCCGGACTGGCCACGGGCCGCGTCGCCCGGGTCATCGGCCCGGTCGTCGACGTGGAGTTCCCCGTCGACGCGATTCCCGACATGTTCAACGCCCTGCACGTCGAGGTGGACAACCCCGACGGCACGGGCCGCAAGACCCTGACCCTCGAGGTCGCCCAGCACCTCGGCGACGGCCTGGTCCGCGGCATCTCGATGCAGCCGACCGACGGCCTGGTCCGCGGCTCGCAGGTCACCGACACCGGTTCGGCGATCTCCGTCCCGGTCGGCCAGATCACCAAGGGCAAGGTGTTCAACGCCCTCGGTGAGGTGCTGAACGTCGACAAGGCCGAGTTCGACGCCCAGGTCGAGGTCAAGTGGCCGATCCACCGCAAGGCCCCGAACTTCTCCGAGCTCGAGTCCAAGACCGAGATGTTCGAGACCGGCATCAAGGTCATCGACCTGCTCACCCCGTACGTCACCGGTGGCAAGATCGGCCTGTTCGGTGGCGCCGGCGTCGGCAAGACCGTGCTCATCCAGGAGATGATCTACCGCGTCGCCGAGAACTTCGGTGGTGTGTCGGTGTTCGCCGGTGTCGGCGAGCGCACCCGTGAGGGCAACGACCTCATCGACGAGATGGTCGACTCGGGCGTCCTGGACAAGACCGCGCTGGTCTTCGGCCAGATGGACGAGCCGCCGGGCACCCGCCTGCGGGTCGCGCTCTCCGCGCTGACCATGGCGGAGTACTTCCGCGACGTCGAGAAGCAGGACGTGCTCCTCTTCATCGACAACATCTTCCGGTTCACCCAGGCCGGTTCCGAGGTGTCGACCCTGCTCGGCCGCATGCCCTCCGCGGTGGGCTACCAGCCGAACCTGGCCGACGAGATGGGCCTCCTCCAGGAGCGCATCACCTCGACCCGCGGTCACTCGATCACCTCGATGCAGGCGATCTACGTCCCCGCGGACGACCTGACCGACCCGGCGCCGGCCACCACCTTCGCCCACCTGGACGCGACCACCGTGCTGTCGCGCCCGATCTCGGAGAAGGGCATCTACCCGGCCGTCGACCCGCTGGACTCCACGTCCCGCATCCTCGACCCGCGGTACATCACGCAGCTCCACTACGACACGGCCGTCCGCATCAAGGGGATCCTGCAGAAGTACAAGGACCTCCAGGACATCATCGCGATCCTCGGCATCGACGAGCTGTCCGAGGAGGACAAGATCACGGTGCAGCGGGCCCGCCGCATCGAGCGCTTCCTCTCGCAGAACACCTACGTGGCGAAGCAGTTCACCGGTGTGGACGGTTCGACCGTGCCGCTGTCGGAGACCATCGAGGCCTTCAACGCGATCGCGGACGGCAAGTACGACCACGTTCCGGAGCAGGCGTTCTTCATGTGCGGTGGCATCGACGACCTCGAGCGCAACGCCGCCGAGCTGCTGAAGAAGTAACCGCAGGCCGGTTGCACGGCAGACCGAACCGTTGAGGGGTGGTCCCCGGCTCTCGTCGGGGGCCACCCCTCACCGCTGGATCTGCTGTGATCCCGGTCATTTACGGGCCCCTGGTTTCGTTCCGGGGGCGCGTGACCGTTATTCTTACCGAAACTGCCGAGATCGCCGCCCGTTCGCCCGGGCGTCCGATGGCCGGCAAGAGCCAAGGAGCCCACGTTGGCTGAGCTGCACGTCGAGCTGGTCGCAGCCGACCGCAAGGTGTGGTCCGGTGCGGCCACCATCGTCGTCGCCCGTACGGCCTCCGGTGACACCGGCATCATGCCCGGCCACACCCCGGTGCTGAGCGTGCTGGAGACCGGCCCGGTCACCATCCGCACCGCCGACCAGGGCACTGTCGTGGCCGCGGTGCACGGCGGCTTCCTCTCGTTCGCCGACAACAAGCTGTCGATCCTCGCCGAGATCGCCGAGCTGGCCGACGAGATCGACGTCGCCCGGGCCGAGCGGGCGCTGGAGAACGCCAAGACCGAGGCCGACTCGCACGCCGAGCGCCGCGCCGAAGTCCGCCTGCTCGCCGCCGGCGGGTTGAAGGCGCACCACTGAGCCTGGTCTCAGCGACGGTCCCGGGGACGCCTGGAGCGTGACCCCGGGACTGTCGTATCAGTTGGTAGGAATGAGCGGCCGTGGGTCGGCCGCCACGGGGAAGCAGCGAGGAGGTAGGTGAGCATGGTCCTCGCCCTTGTGGTGTGCGCGGTGGTGGTGGTCCTGGCCATCGCCGGGCTGGTCGGCTTCGCGGTGCGCCGCCGCCTCATCCAGCGGGTGGGCGGCACCTTCGACTGCTCCTACCGGTTGAAAATGCCGGCCGACGCCTCCACGCAGCCGGATCTCGACGAGAACGGCCAACCCACCTCCGCCCCGGTCCCGCAGACCGACGGCAAGGGGTGGGTTTTTGGTATCGGCCGCTACAGCGGCGACTCGATCGAGTGGTTCCGGGTCTTCTCCTACGCCCCCCCGGCCGCGCCGGTGCTGCCGCGCACCGAGATCGAGGTGCTGGGCCGGCGCTACCCGCAGGGCCAGGAGGAACTCGCCCTGCTCTCGGGCTCGGTGGTGCTGCGCTGCCTGCACAAGGGCGCCCCGCTGGAGCTGGCGATGAGCGACGACGCGCTGACCGGCTTCCTGGCCTGGCTGGAGGCGGCGCCGCCCGGACAGCGGGTCAACGTCGCGTAGCGACGGGCCCGCTGGTGGGGGCACCCCCGGCCGGAGGCTGGGGGACGGGTCAACGTCGCGTAGCGACGGGCCCGCTGGTGGGGGGACGGGTCAACATCGCCTGGTGAGGCGCTGTTAACGGCCGTGAACCCGCGCGCTAGGCTGCGGGCATGGTGAACCTGACGCGCATCTACACCCGGACCGGGGACGACGGCACGACCGCACTCGGCGACATGAGCCGGACCACCAAGACCGACCCCCGGCTGATCGCGTACGCGGACACCAACGAGGCCAACGCGGCGCTCGGCGTGGCGCTGGCCGCCGGGCAGTTGGACGAGGAACTGGTCACGGTGCTGACCCGGGTCCAGAACGACCTGTTCGACGTCGGCGCGGACCTGGCCACCCCGGTCGTCGAGGACCCCAAGTACCCGCCGCTGCGGGTCGAGCAGTCGTACGTCGACCGGTTGGAGGGCGACTGCGACCGCTTCCTCGCCGAGCTGGAGAAGCTGCGCAGCTTCATCCTCCCCGGCGGCACGCCCGGCGCGGCCCACCTGCACCTGGCGTGCACCGTGGTGCGGCGGGCCGAGCGGTCGACCTGGGCGGCGATCGAGGCGTACGGCGAGGGCGTCAACCCGCTGACCGCGAAGTACCTCAACCGGCTGTCCGACCTGCTGTTCATCCTGGCCCGCACCGCCAACAAGGAGCGCGGCGACGTGCTCTGGGTGCCCGGCGAGAATCGCTGACCCCACCCGGTGGCGGGTCACTTCTCCCGCTGGGGGAAGACCGTGTAACCGGCCGCGATCAGCAGGTTGACGCCGACCACCAGGCCCATCCGCGGGTACCAGGAGCCCAGCGCCGCGGTGCGGGCGTCGTCGCCGACCAGCCACCGCACGGCCGCGACCAGTGCCACCGTGACCACCGCGGCCAGCAGCGTCAGCGCGCACACGCCCCACTCGTAGCGGGCCCGCGGCGCACCGTACCGGGGCGTCCCGGCGGGCTTCGGGCCGCCGGCCAGGCGGTGCGCGGCGTGCCCGTCCGCCCAGCGGACCAGGCGGCGGCCGTAGGCGAGCGAGAAACCGACGTACGCGGCGGCCAGGCCGTGCGTCCGGTCGGCGGTGGCGCCGCCGCGCAGGTCCGCGACGGTCGCGCCGAGGATCACCAGGTCGACCAGCGGGAGCAGCGTCAGCAGCACCGCGCCCGTCCGGCGCAGGCGCAGCGCGTACCGGGCCGGCAGCCCGGCCGCCAGCACCACCCAGAAGCCGATCCCACCGGCGACGATCAGGGAAACCATGCTGCGATCCTGTCGCGCCCCGGACGCCCGGTCATCGTCCGGCCAGCCGACACCGGTGTGCGACTTTCGTCGGACGGCTGGTCGTCCGACCGGTCGTTCCGGCGGGTCGGAAGGAGTGCTGGGATGGTGCCCGTGAGGCTCACCGCCCGCCAGGAGGACCTGGTCATCGCCGCCGCCGGGCTGCTCGGCGGCCTGCTGCTGCTCGCGTTCGGCGCCTACGAGGCCCGGCCCGGGCTGCCGGGGTGGGCGGTGGCGCTGCCGCTGGTGGCGATGGCGGCGCTGGAGACGGTGCGCCGCCGGCGGCCGGTCTGGACGGTCTGCCTGGGCGGCGCGCTGTTCGGCGCCGGGGTGTACCTGGGCTCGCTGACGGCCACCCTGCTGATGTACACCGACCTGCTGTACGCGGCGGCCCCGTACGGCCCGGTCCGGATGAGCAAGGTGCTGCAACTGACCGGCGCCGCCGCCACGTTGGTGCTCTCCGGGCTGGTCTGGCGGTACGGGTCGGTGCCCGGGGGCGCTGCTGGTCGCGGTGTTCTGCGGGCTGGTCTTCCTGGCCCCGGTCTGGACGGCCGACCTGCTGCGCCGCCACCGGGACCGCGCCGAGGCCGCGTGGCTGCGGGCCGAACAGACCGCGCTGCTGGCCGAGTTGGACCGGCGCGGCGCGGTGGCCGCGGAGCGCGCCCGGATGGCCCGCGAGCTGCACGACGTGATCGCCAACCACCTGTCGGCGATCGCCATCCACGCGACCGGCGCGCAGGCGGTGGCGCGCCGTCAGCGGCGCGCGGCGGACGAGCCGCTGGTGCAGGCGCTGGCGGTGATCCGGGAGAACAGCGTCCAGGGGCTGGCCGAGATGCGCCGGATGATCGGCCTGCTGCGCGGGAGCGGGCCCGAAGAGCCGTCCGTGGCACCGGGGTTGGCCGCGGTGGACGTGCTGCTGGAGCAGGCCCGGGCGGCCGGTCGGGCGGCCGGGCTGCGGTTCGAGGTGCGGGAGCTGGGCGAGCGCGGCGAGCTGTCCGCGCCGCTGGAGCTCGCCGCGTACCGGATCGTCCAGGAGTCGCTGACCAACGCGGTCAAGCATGCCGCGCCCGGCCCAGTGCGGCTGGAGATCCGGTACGGGGAGCGGGAGTTGGCGATCTCGGTGGAGTCCGCGTACCGGGCCGGGGCGGGCCGGCCGGTGCCCGGGGCGAGGGCCGGGCTGGTCGGCATGGGCGAGCGGGCCCAGCTGCTCGGCGGCCGGTTCGCCGCCGGGCCGGAGGGGGAGCGGTGGGCGGTGCGGGCGGTGCTGCCGCGGACGGCGGGCGGGGAGCGGGCGTGATCCGGGTGCTGGTGGCCGAGGACCAGGCGGCGGTGCGGGCGGCGCTGGTGATGATCCTGCGCGCGGAGGACGACCTGGAGGTGGTCGGCGAGGCCGCCGACGGCGAGCAGGCCGTCCGGCTGGCCCTGGAACTGCGGCCCGACGTGGTGCTGATGGACGTCCGGATGCCCCGGCTGGACGGCGTCGCGGCGACCCGGCGGGTGGTCGCCGCCGGGGCCGGGCAGGTGCTGGTGCTCACCACCTTCGACCTGGACGAGTACCTGTGGGGCGCGCTGCGGGCCGGCGCCGCCGGGTTCCTGCTCAAGGACCTGGAGGCCGAGGCGCTGGTCGACGGCGTCCGGGCGGTGGCCCGCGGCGACGGGATGCTCGCGCCGTCCGTCACCCGGCGGCTGATCGCCTTCTTCGCCCGGCCGGGCGGGCCCGGCCCGGCGGCTCCGGCGGGCGCCGCGGAGCCGGCGGAGCTGACGCCCCGGGAGCGGGAGGTGCTGGGCCGCCTCGGGGCGGGCCTGTCCAACGCCGAGATCGCCGCCCGGCTGCACACCGCCGAGGCCACCACCAAGACGCACGTCAGCCGGACACTGGCCAAGCTCGGCCTGCGCAGCCGGGTGCAGGCGGCGATCCTCGCCCGGGAGCCGGGGGTGCCCGGCCCGGGGGAGCGGTGAGGGCGGGACGCGGCCGGGGGCGGGGCGCGAGGGGCACAGATCACACCCGTCCCGGCGCAGATCACACTGCCGGAACGCACCACGGCGGGCGCGCTCCCACTAGAGTCCGGCGAGAGCGCTGCCGCTCCCGCGGTCGGTCCGTACTGCCCGGGTGCGGGACGTTCTGGGCGGCTGGGTGAGTTTGCTCACGGTCCGCCCGCAGACGGGTGATTTGGGCGGCAATCGAGCGTAGGTGTGAGGTGTTCCTGCGTATATTCCCTCGGACGGGTGAAGTTGAGGGGCAGTCCGGCGGGTGACAGCAACCTGCGGAACTGGTTCACCGTC
Source organism: Kitasatospora fiedleri (assembly GCF_948472415.1). Lineage (NCBI taxonomy): Bacteria > Bacillati > Actinomycetota > Actinomycetes > Kitasatosporales > Streptomycetaceae > Kitasatospora > Kitasatospora fiedleri. The sequence goes on from NZ_OX419519.1 coordinate 5,007,871, forward strand.
AGATTCAGAAGGGGCCGGTGCGCGGACACGGCCCCGTGGAGCACGGACGTTCCCCGAGGTGCGGGCGGCACCGTGGAGCGGACGCCCGGCGGACGGCCGAGGAGGAGGACAGCATGCGCATCACCGGCGACCACACCGGACTGGCCATCGAAGGGCGGCTCGACGTGCGCAGCGCCGCCGACGCCAGGGCACTGCTGCACGCCGCCGTCGACGGCGGCGAGGGAGACCTGGTCCTCGACCTCGGACGCCTGGAGTTCTGGGACGCCACCGGGCTCGGCGTCATCATGGGCACCCACCGCCGGGCCGGCCGGGTCGGGCGGCGGCTGGTGCTCCGGGAAGTGCCGGTCCAGTTGCAGCGCCTGCTGGTGGCGACCCGGCTGCACCGCATCCTGGCGGTCGAGGGAGCGGTGCAGGACCCCTGCGGGACGACGCTCCCCGCGCTCGGCTAGCCCGCGCCCGGCCCACGCGCGTTCGGCGCCCGGGCCGGCGGCGGGAGGCGGACGGCGCACGGCCGGGTTCGTGTGCGGACGGCTCGGCGCCGGAACCACCCCTGTGTGGTGACCCGTCGTGTCCATGTGGGAAAGTCTCCGCTCAGGTGTCCGAGTGGCGGGGAGCAGCGACGTGGGTCAGCCGAGCGGGGAGTTCCGGGGGGACGGGGTGCGCCCGCGCAGCGGGGAACTGGTCAGCGGTGAACGGCTGGTGGTGGTCGGCGGCCCGGAGGGCTCCGAGGCCCGGCACTGCCCGGACGAGTGGATGCCGCAGCCCCGCCGGATTCGCGGCCTCGTGCAGGCCCGGCCGGAGCTCGGCCCCAGCCCGGCCGTCGGCCCGCTCGCCCTGGGCGCCGGCCCCGGCGACCTGCGGCTGCTGGACCGCGACGCCGACATCGCCGCCCTGCTGGAACAGCTCCGGGCCGGACGGTCGGTGCAACTGCTCGGCCAGGCCGGCTCGGGCCGCTCCGCGCTGCTCGCGGCCGTCGCCGAGGCGGCCGGGGAACTCGCCCCGGACGGCGTGGTACGGCTGAGCGGCTACCGGCGCACCACCGCCGACCTGCTCCAGGACCTGTTCGCCGCCACCCACCAGGCCCCCGACTTCCGCCCGGACCGCGAACAGCTGGCCGAACTGCTGGCCGGCGTCGCCGCGGTGGTGGTGATCGACGACGTCGAGCCGTCCGGCGAGGAACTGGAGGAACTGCTCGCCTTCGCCCCCGAGTGCGCGTTCCTGCTGGCCACCCTCCCCGACACCCCGCCCGCGCCCCCCGGCTCCCGGCTGCGCGACCACCTGGTGGCCGGCCTGTCCCGCCCCGCCTGCCTGACCCTCGCCGCCCGACTGGCCGGACGCCCCCTGGACGAGGCCGAACGGGCCTGGGCGGTGGACCTCTGGTTCGAGTCCGAGGGCCTGCCGCTGCGCTTCGTCCGGGCCGCCGCGCTGCTGCGCCAGCGCGACGTCACGGTGGACGCGCTGATCGCCGCGCAGGAGGACCGGCGGAGCGTGTTCGGCTCCGTCCACGAGTACGAACTGCCCCGCGATCCGGCCGAGTTGGAACGCGAACTGCGCCGCCAGGTGCCGCTGCCCTCGGTGGGGGAGAGCGCCGCCCCGGCCCGCCGCCTGGTCCAGGGGCTGAGCGAGTCGGCCCGGCTGGTGCTGCGCCTCGCGCTCGCCCTCGGCGGGGAGTGCCCGACCGCGCCGCACCTGCCCGCCCTGGTCGACGTCGGCCTCGGCGAGAGCGCCCTGCAGGAACTCGTCGAAACCGGACTGGCGGTCTCCGTCGGCGGCCACCACCGCCTCACCGAGGGCGTGCTCGACGCGCTGCTGCCCGAGGTCGAGGACGACGGCAACGGCCTGCCCGCGCCGTTCGCCCCCGGCGGGATCGCGCACGGCGCCGCCGAACACCTCGCCTGGTGGGTCGGCCACGCCTCGGTCTCCACCCGGCAGGTCGCCGCCGAGGCCGAGGTGATCCTCGCCGTGCTGCTCGCCGAACGCGACGCCGACCGCCCCGCCGAGGTGCTCCGGCTGGCCCGGGCCGCCGCCCCCGCGCTCGCGCTGTCGCTGCGCTGGGGCGCCTGGGAACGCGCCCTGCACCTCGGCCTGGAAGCCGCCAGGATGCTCGGCGCGCCCGCCGAACAGGGCTGGTTCCACCACGAGTTGGGCGTGTACGCGCTCTGCGCGGGCAGCCCCCAGCGGGCCGCCGCCGAACTGGAGGCGGCGATCGCGCTGCGCGCCGCCGCGGGCGAACAGCGCGGCGGGGCCGCCGCCCGCCGGATGCTCGACCTGGTCCGGCTGGAGGAGACCGCCGCACTCACCGCCGGCCCCGACAGCGAACCCGCCCGCCGCCGCCGCGCCATCCGGGCGATCGCCCAGGTGGTGCCCGGCCGGCTGCGCAAGCGGGCCCCGCGCGGCGCCCGCAAGACCGTCCTGCTGGCCGGCGCCGCCGTGATGGCGCTCGGCGTCCTCGGCACCGCGATCGGCGTCGCCGCCGGCGGGGACGACCACCCCGGAGGCGACCGCACCGGCAACTCCGCGGACGACCTGCCCCCGCTCGACCCCACCACCTCCCCCCGCCCCAGCAGCTCCCCCGCGCCCGCGCCGTCCGGCAGCGAGAGCCCGTCCGCGACGGACCCGGGCAGCCCGAGCGAGAGCCCGTCGCCCTCCACCGGCGGCCCGGCCACCACCAGCCCGTCGGCCACCCACCGGCCCGGCAGCACCCCGAGCCCGACGGCCACCACGACCAAGCCGGGCACCGGCACCGGCGGCAACGCGGGCGGGACCACCGGCGGGACGACCGGTGGCGGCACGGGCGGCGGTTCCGGCTCCGGCGGGGGCACCGGCTCCGGCGGCGGCACGGGTGGCACCGGCGGCCCGGGCGGCACCGGCGGTACGGGCACCAGCCCGGCGCCGTCCGCCTCCTCCTCGCCCTCCCCGTCGCCCAGCTCCTCGCCGCCCACCAGCCCCCCGGCGACGGGCACGCCCTCGCAGAGCGGTTGACCGCCCGTCAGAGCAGCAGCTGCTCCAGGGTCACGTTCCCGCGGGCGAGGCGGCGCGCGTACGCGGCCCAGGCCGGGCGGGCCAGCAGGGCGTCCAGCGGGTCGGGGGCGTCCGGGCCGAGGGCGCGGCGCAGCAGGCGGCGGGCCAGGCCCAGCGGGGCGCCGCGTGCGCACAGCCAGGCCTCGGCGGCGTCCAGGCCCCCGGCGGCGTGCGCCTCCCGCAGCGGGGCCGCCCAGCCCTCGGCCCACCAGGCGGCGCGTTCGGCGTCCGGGACTTCGGCGAAGGTCGGGGCCAGCGCGGCGGCCAGCCGGCGGCACAGGTCGTCCGCGGCGGGCAGGTCCGGGTACTCGGTGCGGAAGTGCGCCCAGTCCGCGCCGCCGGTGTCGGGGGCGCCGCCGGGGAGGTCGTCCGGGCCGGGCGGGTGCTCCGCCAGGTGGATCTCGCCGCCGGTGAACACCTCGCGCAGCACCCCGTACCGCAGGGCGGTCGACTCGGCGAGCAGCACCGCGTCGTAGAGGTCCTTGCCCTGCGGGTAGGCGTCGGCGGCCAGCCACAGCAGCTTCCAGGAGAGGGAGAGTTCGCGTCCGGCGACGCGCAGCACCGCCCCCGGCGCGACCTCCAGCGGGTCGGGTTCCAGCGGCAGCCGCTCGGTGAAGACGAAGTCCACCTGCACGCCGCCGCCCGGCAGGCCGTCGGCCGCCCAGGGCAGCAGCAGGCGGCGGCCGGGGACGCGGTCGTACGTCCAGATGTCCTCGTCGACGGCCTCGTCCGGCAGGAAGCGGACCGGGCCGGCGGCGGGGACGGCGGCGGTCAGGTCGGCGAACAGGGCGGCGGTGCGCGGGTCGTCGAGCCCCCAGTCGGCGGGGACGACCACGAAGTCCAGGTCGCCCGGTTCGCGGGCGGCGGGGCCGAACCAGGCGCGCAGCACCACGGAGCCGCGCAGCACCAGGTGGTCGGCCCAGCGGGAGGCGGCGACGGCGGCCAGCACGGCGTCCATCGCGGTGCGGCGGGCGGCCCGCCAGGCGGTGGCCGGCGCGGGGTCGGCGAAGCGCGGGTCGGTGGGCCGGTACGCGTCGGCGTGCTGCTTGAGCGACGGGTCGAAGACCGCGGCCTGCCGGGCCCGCGGGTCCGCGATCGGACGGAACGTCAGCGGCAGCTCGGCGTGGGCGCTCCGGGCTAGCTCGGCGGCGTCGGGGGCGCCGCGTCCGTCGGTCACGACGGGCCCGCCGCGCCGTCGTCCAGCCAGCCGTCGTCCAGAGCGAGCGCCGAGTCGTGGACCACGTACTCGCGTTCGGCCTTCAGCGGCGGGAAGCCGGCCGCGGTCAGGGCGGCGGTCAGGCGTTCCAGGCGGGAGCCGGCGGTGGCCTGGCCGACCCGGTGGCAGCGCTGGGTGACGAAGTACTGCCGGTGGCCGTCGGGTTCGGTGCGGCGGGCGTTCCAGGACACGTGGGCGCCGTGGCCGGCGGCGGCCCGGGCGAGGGCCTCGCGGGGCGTGCCGGGGGAGAGCCGGACCTTCACGTGGTGTTCGAAGTAGTGCGCGGGGTCGGCGCGTTCGGCCTCGGCGTCGGTGCGCGGGACGCCCGGCGCCCAGGGCGCGGCCTCGATCTTCACCCGGACCGGGGTGAACCCGGCCCCGCGCAGCCGGGCCGCCTCGGCGGCGGCCCGCCGGTGCTGCGCGGCCAGCGTGCCCGCGGCCCGCCAGGACAGCATCGGCTGCGAGGGGTGCCGCCCGCGGGCCAGCAGGATGTGGGTGAACTCCAGCCCGTGCGCGGCCGCCCAGCCCGCCAGCGCCCCGGCCTCGGCCGGGGCCAGCGTCAGGTGCGTCTCGTACGGGGCGACCCCGGCGGTGCTGCGAACGGGCATGCGGGGATTGTGGCAGCCGGGACGGACACCGCCGCGGGCTGGGCAGGCCGGGCCCGGGGGAGGGCTAGAAGAGCTTGAGCTTGTCGTCGTCGATGCCGCGCAGCTCGTCGTAGTCGAGGACGACGCAGCCGATGCCCCGGTCGGTGGCCAGCACCCGGGCCTGCGGCTTGATCTCCTGGGCGGCGAAGACACCCTTGACCGGGGCCAGCAGCGGGTCGCGGTTGAGGAGTTCGAGGTAGCGGGTGAGCTGCTCGACGCCGTCGATCTCGCCGCGGCGCTTGATCTCGATGGCGACGGTGGCGCCGTCGGAGTCGCGGCAGAGGAGGTCGACCGGGCCGATCGGGGTCGGGTACTCGCGGCGGATCAGCTGCCAGCCGGAGCCGAGCACCTCCATCCGGTCGGCGAGCAGCTCCTGTAGGTGGGCCTCCACGCCGTCCTTGATCAGGCCGGGGTCGACGCCGAGTTCGTGCGAGGAGTCGTGGTGGACGTCCTCCAGCGTGATGATCAGCTTCTCGCCGGCCTTGTTGGTGACCGTCCACACGCCGTCGCCCTCCTTGAGGGAGCACGGCGGCGACATCCAGTTCAGCGGCTTGTAGGCCCGGTCGTCGGCGTGGATGCTGACGCTCCCGTCGGCCTTCACGATCACCAGGCGCACGGCGGAGGGCAGATGTGCAGCGAGGCGGCCCGCGTAGTCCACGGTGCATTTGGCGATGACAAGACGCATGGGGACAAGCCTAAGGCCCGCCGGGAGTGCCCCGGTCCGTGTTCGATTCCGGAGGGCGGGCCACCGGTGGCCGGGCCGGTGGGGCCGAGGCGGCGCAATCCCGAGACAGCCGGTCCGGGCGGGCCGGGCCCGGGAGCCGTTTGAAGCGAGTGCGCGCACGGCGGGTGTCGGCCGGGCGGGAGCGGCGAAACATGGTGACCGCACGCGTACGTGCGGTGAGGGGCCGCAGCTCGGCGCGCTGGGTTGGGACACGGCTGATTCCGGCCAATCTCGTCCCGGGAGGGGCGTTCCGGGCGGCAATCCGCCGATTCACCAACCCGGGTGAGGGGGGGACTGCCAGGCTGGTCTGACCCCCCAGGACCGAACCCCGACGCGCGGCGTCCGCCGGGCTGTCGCACCGTCGACGCTCGAACGGCGCGCGCGGTCCACCGCACGTCCGTCCCACCGTTCCCCGGCACCGCACCCCCGGTGCCACCCCTACCGCACCACCCTCAGCACACCGGCACCACCGCCCCGGCGACCACGTCGGAGCGGACCGCGAGAGGAGAACCCATGTCGCTCGACGTCTCACCGGCCCTGCTGGAGAAGGCCGAACGAGGCGAGGTCGACGAGCGGGAGTTCGTCGACTGTGTCCGCACCTCGCTGCCCTACGCCTGGGACATGATCAGCTCACTGGTCGCCCAACTCAAGGTCGACGGGACCGACTTCGCCGACAACGAAGTCCCCCCGCCGAGCGAGCAGGAGCGCGGGCAGCTGCTCCGCGCACTGGCCAGCGACGCGATCCGGGGCGCCCTGCAGCGGCACTTCGGCGTCCGGTTGGCGTTCCAGAACTGTCACCGCGTCGCGGTCTTCGCCCCCGGCCCCGACACCGAGACGCGGCTGGCCCGCTTCACCTCGGTCCGGGCCCAGCTGCTCAACCAGTCGCCGGAGCTGCGCGACTGCTGACCCGACGTCAGCGCCCGGCGCCGCACGTGCGCTGACGGCCCGTCAGCGCCCCTGTGTCGCCGCCGCACGCGGGCCCCCCGGTCAGGACACCCGGGGCGGCCCGCGACCGCGCGACGGGCCGTCAGCGCGCCCGCACCGGCCTCCGCGCGCGCCTGCGTGCGGTGCTCGACTGCGGCCGGCGGCATCCCCTCGCCCCCGCCCCCGGCCCCCGCGCGCCCCCGCTGCCCGCTGCCCCCGCGCGGGCGCTCAGGACAGCTGCGGCAGCACCTCCGCGCCCAGCCGGGCCAGGTTGTGCAGCGTCGCCGCGGTGTCGCCCGAGCCCTCCGCGAGCAGCGCGAAGCGCCGGATGCCGGTGCGCTCCGCGGTGGCCAGCAGCCGGTCCGCGCACTGCCGGGGGGTACCGACCGCGTGCAGGTCGCAGAGCAGCTCGGTGTACGCCCGCGGGTCGCGCATCGAGCGCTCCCGGCCGTCCACCGTGCGGTGCGCGCCCAGGCCGTGCGCGAAGAAGTCCGGCATCGCCCGCAGCAGGCTGGCCCGGGCCGCTCCCGCCCGGTCGTCGACCTGCGCCACGCCCGCCGCCACGTGCTCCCGCTCCACCCGGGCCAGCTGCTCCTCGCCGCGCCCCGCCGCCCGCCAGGCCGCCCGGTACGCGGCCACCATCTCCCGCTTGTCCTCGTCGCCCGAGTGCATCCCCAGCAGCATCGGCAGGCCCCGTTCGGCGGCCGTCCGGACCCCGCCCGGCGAGGTGCAGGCCACCACCATCGGCGGGCCCGACCGCCCCGACCCCGCCTCGTCCTGGCGTTGGCGCGGGATCACCGCGCCCTCCAGGCCCAGCCAGCCCGCCAGGTCCGCCCGCCGGGCCGGCTCGGCGGCCCGCGGCACCACCGCCACCTCCGGGAACGCGAACTGCGGCCCCGCCGCGCCCACCCGGGCCCCGCGCAGCCAGCGCAGCAGCAGGTCCAGCCGCTCCGGGAAGCCCCGCTCGTACGCCTCCAGGCCGCCGCCGAACACCGCCAGGTCGATCCACGGACCGCCGCGCCCCACCCCCAGGGTGAACCGGCCGCCCGAGGTCAGGTGCAGCAGCGCCGCCTGCTCGCCCAGCGCCACCGGGTGACGGGTGCTCAGCACGCTCACCGCCGTCCCCACCCCGATCCGCCGGGTGCGGCCCAGCAGCAGCGCGGCCAGCGTCGCCGCGTCCGGGCAGACCCCGTACGGCACGAAGTGGTGCTCGGCCAGCCAGACCGCGTCCAGGCCGGCCCGCTCGGCGGCCAGCGCGGCCGAGACGGTCCGCTCCAGCGCCTCGCCGTGGCCCTGGCCCGGGAACTGCGCGGACAGCAGGAAGGCGCCGACCCGGAGCGCGTCCGTGCCGGCGCCCGGCGCCTGCTCGGGGGCGGGCCGCTCGGCCGGCAGCACGCCGCCGGCCGCCCGCGGGACGGCGGAACGGGCCTCGGGCCGGGCGGTGGTCTTCGTCATCGGGTGCCTCCATCGGTGCCGCGCAGGGTCTGCGGGCCCCGCCGTGTCACCACGTGAGTAACCCATGTCATGTGCCAATGGCACGCCGAACCCCCGATTTGCTCGGGGAAAGGGTGGATTACCCCGGAAACCCCGGCGCCCGCCCGCCGCTCCGTGCTATTGGGGCGGACGGGACCGGCGGGACGCCCGGGAACCCCCGGGGCGCCACCGGGTACAACGCGGGGCGCGACCCTCCGGTCACCGGCTGGGAACGGCCCCCCGGCGGCCCTTACCCTGGAGGCACAGCGCGCCGATGGAGAGGTCGTCACGTGTCACCCCGCCGCAACCGGATCGAGAAGCCCGACGACCGCGGCAGCGCCGCACCGACGGGCGGTTCGCTGCGCCGGGTGGAGGCGTACCGGGGCGAGGACTGGGTGGTGCAGACCGTGGCCGGCACCGCCGGCCGGTACTACCGCTGCCCCGGCTGCGACCAGGAGATCCCGCCCGGCGTCGGCCACGTGGTGGCCTGGCCCGACCACGGCGGCGTGGACGACCGGCGGCACTGGCACCGGGCCTGCTGGGGAGCGCGGGAGCGCCGCGGCTCCAACCTCCTGCGGGGCCGCGGCGCTCCGAAGTACTGACGGCGGGTCAGGCGTCGCGCCGCTTCAGCACCAGGTAGCCGCAGAGCAGCGCGGCGGCCGTCCACAGCGCGCAGATCAGCAGGCCGGTCCACGGGCCGTACGGCTGGCTGGCGGGCTGGTAGACCTGGAGCGACCGGGAGCCGGCCCAGTCCGGGAAGTAGTGGGCGACGTTCTTCACCTTCGGCACCACCGAGAGGATCGGGGAGAGCAGGAAGAAGAACGGCACCAGGATGCCCAGCGCCAGGGTCTGGTTGCGCAGCAGCACCGTCACGCCGGCCGAGAACAGGCAGAGCAGGGTCAGGTAGAGCGCGGCGCTGAACACCGCCCGCAGCACGCCCGGCTCGCCCAGCGTGGTGCGGTGCTCGCCCAGCATCGCCTGGCCGGCGAAGAAGGTGACGAACGCCGTCACCAGCGAGACCGCCAGGGCCAGCGCGCCGACCACCGCCGCCTTGGCGGCCAGCAGGGTGCCGCGCTGCGGGACGGCGGCCAGCGAGACCCGGATCATGCCGCTGCTGTACTCGTTGCCGACCGCGAGCACGCCGAACACCACGATCGCCAGCTCGCCGAGCATGATCCCGGCGAAGGCCGTCCCGGTGGCGTCGAACGGGGTGGTGGAGTCCTTGGTGACGTCGGCGAAGTTGTTCTTGGTCACCAGCGACAGCAGGGCGCCGACGACCAGGGTGACCAGGAAGGCCGCGGCGAGCGTCCAGACGGTGGAGCGGACGCTGCGGATCTTGGTCCACTCGGACTGCGCGACGGCGGGGAACGCGGCCATCTCAGTTCTCCTTCCCGGACGGGCGGTCGTTCCAGCCCGCGCCCCAGGCCGGGGCGGGGGCGGTGGGTTCGGCGGGGGCACCGGGTTCGGCGGGGGCACCGGGGGTGCCGGGTGCGGCGGGAGCGCCGGGGTGCCCGCCGGTGCGGTACTCCACCGACTCGGCGGTCATCTGCATGAACGCCTCCTCCAGCGAGGCCTGCTGCGGGCTCAGCTCGTGCAGGGTGACGCCGTGCGCGGCGGCCAGCTCGCCGAGCGCCGCCGGGTCGCCGTCGACGACCTCCCAGGAGCCGTCCGGGCCGGGCTCGGCGGTCAGGCCGGCGCCGTGCAGGACGTCCAGCAGCCGCTCCGGCTGCGGGGTGCGCAGGCGGACCGCGGAGCGGGAGTTGCGCTTGATGAACTCGGCCATCGGCAAGTCGGCGAGCAGCCGGCCGCGGCCGATCACCACCAGGTGGTCGGCGGTCAGCGCCATCTCGCTCATCAGGTGCGAGGAGACGAACACCGTGCGGCCCTCGGAGGCCAGCCGCTTCATCAGGTTGCGGATCCACAGGATGCCCTCGGGGTCGAGGCCGTTCACCGGCTCGTCGAACATCAGGGTCTGCGGGTCGGCCAGCAGGGCGGAGGCGATGCCCAGCCGCTGGCCCATGCCGAGCGAGAAGCCGCGGGCGCGCTTCTTCGCCACCGCGCTCAGGCCGACCAGGTCGAGCACCTCGTCGACCCGGGCGCGCGGCACCCGGTTGGACTGGGCCAGCCAGAGCAGGTGGTCGTAGGCGGTGCGGCCGGGGTGCACGGCCTTCGCCTCCAGCAGGGCGCCGATCTGCCGCAGCGGGTCCTGGATCTCGGCGTAGCGCTTGCCGTCGATGGTGACCTCGCCGCCGGTCGGGTGGTCGAGGTCGAGGATCATGCGCATGGTGGTGGACTTCCCGGCGCCGTTCGGGCCGAGGAAGCCGGTCACCACGCCCTCCGGGATGCGGAAGCTCAGATCGTCCACGGCCAACTTGTCACCATAACGCTTCGTCAGGTGATGCAACTCGATCATGTGGCTCTCCTTGGTCTGCGGCCAGGTTATGGCAAAAAGCGGATCAACCGGACAACCTGCGTCCGGCGCGTGCCCCCCGGGCCCTACGGTGGAACCATGACCTCGCCCAGCGCGCCGGCCGTCCGCGAGAACGGCACCGGTACCCCGCTCGTCCTGCTGCACGCCTTCCCGCTCTCCGCGCGGATGTGGGAGGTCCAACTGGAGCGCGTACCCGGTCCGGCCGGGGACGACGCCCGGGTCGTCGCACCGGACCAGCGCGGCTTCGGCACCGCCCCGCTCGGCGAGGGGCCGCCGTCGCTGGACACCGCCGCCGACGACCTCGCCGACCTGCTGGACGCGCTCGGCGTCGAACAGGCCGTCCTGGGCGGCCTGTCGATGGGCGGCTACGTGGCGATGGCCTTCGCCCGCCGCCACCCCGAGCGGCTGGCCGGACTCGTCCTCGCCGACACCAAGGCCACCACCGACACCGACGCCGCCCGCGCCAACCGGGAGCGGATCGCCGCCGCCGTCCTCGAACGCGGCAGCGTCGACCTGCTGATCGAGGAGCGGACGGCGGAGAACCTGCTCGCCCCCGGCACCGACCCCGAACTCACCGACGCGGTACGCCGGATGATCGCCGAGGCCAGCCCGGCCGCGGTCGCCTGGGCGCAGCGCGCGATGGCCGCCCGCCCCGACTCGCTGGACGAACTGGCCGCCCTGGAGGTGCCCGCCGCGGTCATCGTCGGCGAACTCGACACCGTCACCCCGCTCAGCGAGGCCCGGATGATGGCCGAGGCCCTCTCCGACGCCGAACTGACCGTCATCCCCGCGGTCGGCCACCTCTCCTCGCTGGAGGCCCCCGAGACCTTCAACGCCGCCGTCCGGGCCCTGCTCAAGCGCGTCAAGTAGCCGCCGGTCCGCCGGGAACGCCGGAGGGGCCCGGAGCGCGAGCTCCGGGCCCCTCCGGGCACTTCAGCGGTGTCCCGACCCGGGCGACGGGGCGTCAGCGCGACTGCTGCGCCGGCACGCCCAGCGAGTCGTCGGTCGGCAGCGAGGCCGCGGCGACCGCGGCGCCCGTCAGCGTGGCCAGCATCTCGCGGACGTTGGTCAGCTGGGCGTTGATCGAGTCGCGGCGGTTGGTGAGCGCCGCCAGCTCGCGCTCCGACTCGCTGCGGACCCGGTCGGCCTTCGCGTTGGCGTCGGCCACGATGTCCTCGGCCTGCCGCTGCGCGGTCTCGATGGTCTGCCGGGAACGGCGCTCCGCGTCGGTGCGCAGCTTCTCCGCCTCCAGGCGGAGCTGCTCGGCCCGGTGCTCGATCTCGGCCAGCCGCTTCTCCGCCTTGGCCTGACGGGCCGCCAGGTCGCGCTCCGACTGCTCCCGGCGCTTGGCCAGGTTGGTCTCGAACTCCAGGGCGGCCTGGGCGGCCTTGGTGCGGGTCTCCTCGAAGAGGGCGTCCGCCTCCTCGCGCTTGTTCTGCGCGTCCTTGTTGGCCTCGGCCCGCAGCTGCGCCGCGTCCGACTTGGCCTTGTCGACGATCCGCAGGCCCTCGTCCTCCGCCTTGGCCTTGCGGTCCTTGGCGTAGTTCTCGGCCTCGGTGCGGACCTGCTGCGCGGCGGCCTCGGCCAGCTCGCGGTGCTGCTCGGCGGCGCGGTGCGCCTCGTCGCGCAGGTCCTTGGCCTCCTCCTCGGCGAGGCGGAGGATCTTCTCGACGCGGGCACCGAGACCGGCGTACGAGGGCTCCGCGTCGGTGACCGCGGCCTGGGCCGTCTGGGTCTCCAGATGGAGTTCCTCGATGCGCTTCTCCAGCGCGCTGATCCGGGAGAGCGCGCTGTCTCGGTCGGCCACCAGCTTGGCGATCCGCTCGTCGACCTGGGCGCGCTCGTACCCACGGCGTACCAGGTCGAAGCCGTGCGGGGAGTGACTGTCGCTCATGGGATTTCTGGGCTTCCTGTCGTCAAACCGCTGAGATGGTTGAGGGAATCCTGACACGGTACCGGAGTGTCAACGGCGAAACGCCGTCGGTTCGCGGACAATGTCCGCTCAATCGGGTGGCGCGCCCCCGGAGCGATTGCCCGAGGACCGCGGAGAGCCCACTCCGGCACCTGCCTTGGGCCCTCCGTCCTTCTTGCTTCCCCCGTTGCCGTGCACCGCCGGAGCGGGCGCCTCGAACGCCTCCAACGCCGACAGCACGTCCTGGACCCGAGAGATCTCGGTGTTGATGTCCTTGCGCCGACGGACCAGTTCGTCCAACTCCCGCTGACCCTCGTCGGTCACGCGCTTGGCCTCGGACTTCGCCTCGGCGAGCATCCGCTCCGCCTCCTCGGCCGCCAGCCGCACCTGCTCCTCGGCGTCCGAACCGGCCCGGCGGACGCGCTTCTCGGCCTCCTCGTCGGCGCGCTTGAGCCGCGACGCGGCCTCGTCGGCCGCCGCCTCCAGCTGCTCCTCCGACTCCATCTCGGCGGCCTTGAGCTTCGCCTCCGCCTTGATGATCAGCGCCTCGGCGCGGGTGGTGGAGTCCGCCAGCTTGTTCTCGGCCTCCTTGAGCAGCGTCTCCGCCTTGCGCACCGCGGAGATCCGCACCCGGCCCGCCTCCGCGGACGCCTCCGAGGTCAGCTCGGACGCCCGCGCCTCGGCCGCCGCGATCAGCTCCGCCGCCCGCTCCTCGGCCTCCGCGACCTGCGCCTGCGCCTGCTCCTCGGCCTCGGTCAGCTGCTCCTGGGCCGCCGTCACCAGCGCGTCCACCCGCTCGCCGGCCGACTTCATCGCCTGCGCGTTCTCCTTGCGGGCCCGCTCGTGCAGCGCCTCGATCTCGGCGTCGGTGCGCTCGCGCAGCTCCTCGGCCCGCTCGCGGATCGCCGTGGAGTCCCGTCGGGCCTCCGACAGCAGCGCGTCCGCGTCCGAACGGGCCTTCTCCACCTCGGCCTTGCCCCGTGCCTCGGCCTCGGCGCGCAGCCGCTCCGCCTCCTGGCGGGCCGCCGACACCATCGCGTCGGACTGCTCCTCGGCCGCCGCGGCCACCGCCAGCGCCTCCGCCTGGGCCTGCTCGCCGAGCTGCTCGGCGTCCGCGAAGGCCCGCTCCAGCACCGACTTCGCCTGCTCGCGGGTCGCCTTGTCGTACGACTCGGCGGCCTCCCGGGTCTCCCGGTCGAAGGACTCGGCCCGGCGGCGGATGTCCGCGTCGAACTCCTCCGCCAGCGTCCGGGTCGCCAGCGCGTACTCCTCGGCGTCCGACCGCAGCGCGGCCGACCGCTCCTCGGCGTCCGCCAGCGCGGACGCCGCGAGCTCCTCCGCCTCGGCCAGCACCCGCTGCGCGGCGGCCTCCGCCTCGGCGCGCTGCTGCTGCACGAACTCGGCCACCGCGGCCCGCAGTTCGGCGCTCTCGCGCTCGGCGGCGGCCCGCAGCTCGCGGTCGTACTCCTCGGCGGCCGCCCGCAGCTCGGCGCTCTCGCGCTCCGCGGCGGCCCGCAGCTCGGCGATCTGCCCGGTGGCCTTCTCGTGCATGCCCGCCACCGACTGGCGGACCTCGGCGGCCTCCTGCTCGGCCGCCGCGACCAGCTCGGCGGCCCGCGCCTCGCCGTTCGCCCGCAGCTGCTCGGCGGCGTGCTCGGCCCGCTCGCGCAGCTCCGCGGTCTCCCGCTCGGCGGCGGCCCGCAGCTCGGCACTCTCGCGCTCCGCGACGGCGCGCAGCTCCCCGGTCTCCCGGTCGGCGGCGGCGCGCAGTTCGCGGTCGTACGCCTCGGCGGCCTCGCGCTGTTCGGTGGTCTCGCGGTCGGCGGCGGCGCGCAGTGCGGTGGTCTCCTGCTCGGCGGTGGCCCGCAGTTCGCGGTCGTACGCCTCGGCGCTCTCGCGCAGCTCGGTGGTCTCCCGCTCGGCGACCGCCCGCAGTTCGGTGGTCTCCTGCTCCGCCACGGCCCGCAGTTCGCGGTCGTACGCGTCGGCCTCCTCGCGCAGCCGGGCCGCCTCGGCCCGGTCGGCGGCGGCCTCGGCGCCCAGTGCCGCGGCGTCCGTGCGGGCGGCGGCCAGGGCCTGCTCGGCCTCGGCGCGCAGCCGCTGGGCGTCCTGCTCGGCGTCGGCGCGGGCCCGGGCGGCGTCGGTGGCGGCACTCTCGCCCAGCGCCGCGGCCTCGGTGCGGGCGGCCTCGCGGACCTGCTCGGCCTCGCCGTCGGCGGCCTCCCGGATGGCGGTGGCCTCGGCCAGCTTCTCGGCGGTCAGCGCCTGGTCGCGCTCCAGGTCGGCGCGGGCGGCCTCGCGGGCGGCGGCGGCCTCCTCGCGCAGTGCCAGGGCGTCGGCCTCGGCCCGTTCGGCGACCGCGCGGGCCGCCTGCTCGGCCTCGGCGCGCGCGGCCCGGCCGGCCTCCTCGGCCTCGGCGCGGTGGCGCTCGGCCCACTGGGCGGTGTCGGCACGCAGTGCCTCGGCGGCGGCGTCGGCCTCGGCGCGGACGGTGTCGGCCGCGGCGGCGGCCCGCTCGCGCAGCTCGGCGCCGTCCCGTTCGGCGGCGGCCCGGGTCTCCTCGGCGGCGGCCTCGGCCGCGGCCAGCTTCTCGGCGCGGGCCTGCTCGGCGGCGGCGGTGATCTTCTCGCCCTCGGCGCGGGCCCGGGCCAGGGTCTGCTCGGCCCGGCCCTGGACGGCGGCGGCCTGCTCGCGGGCCTCGGCGCGCAGCCGCTCGACCTCCTCGCCGGCGCCGGAGCGCAGCGCGTCCGCGTCGGACTTGGCGCTGGTCAGCAGCTCCTCGGCCTGCTTCGCGGACTCCTCGATCTGCACCGCGGCCTGTCGGCGGGCCTCGGCCCGGACCCGTTCGGCCTCGGCCTCGGCGGCGGAGCGCTGCTCCTCGGCCTGTTCGCGGGCCCGGGCGGCCTCGGCCTGCATCCGCTCCAGCTGCTCGCGGATCGAGGCGGCGTCCTCCATGGCGGCGTTCTGGGCCTGCTCGACGGCCTCGCGGGCCTGCTCCAGCAGGGTGCCGGCCTCGGACTTGGCGTGCTCGACCAGCCGGTCGGCCTCGGCGGCGGCCTCGCCGCGGGTGGCCTCGGCGTCGCTGCTCGCCCGGGCGAGCACCTCCTCGGCCTGCTTGGCGGCGCGGGCCAGCCGCAGTGCCGCGTCCTTGGCGCCCTCGGCGCGGCCGGCGTCCTCGGCCTCGGCGCGGAGCCGTTCGGCCTCGGCGGCGGCCTGCTCGCGCAGCCGGGCGGCCTCGGCCTCGGCGGCGGCCCGGCGTTCGGCGATCTCCGCCTCGGCCTCGGTGCGCAGCTGGTCGGCGACCGACTCGGCGGCGCCGCGCAGGCGCTCGCTCTCCTCGCGGGCCGCGGCCTTGGCGGCGTCCGCCTCGGCCTGCACGGTGGCGGCGGCGGAGCGGATCAGGTCGGCCTCGCGGGTGGCGGCGGCCACCATCTTGGCGATCTCGGCGCGGGCGGTGGCGGAGCGCTGCTCGCTGGCGGCGGCGCCGTCGGCGACCTTGCGCTCGGCCTCGCTGGTGGCCTCGGCCTGCAGGCGCTGGGCGGCGGCGGTGGCCTCCTCGCGCATCCGGGCGGCCTCGGCGCGGGCCCGTTCGGTCTCGGCCACGGCCTCGGCGCGCAGCCGCTCTATCTCGGCCTGGGCGCCGGACAGGGCGGCCTCGGCGCGCTCCTGGTCGGCGCGGGCCTGCCGCTTGAGGGCGGTGATCTCGGCCTCGGCGGCGGCGAGCCTCTGCTGGGCGGCGGCGTGCGCGCCGGCCAGCTCCTGCTGGGCGGCGGTGAGGGCGGCGGCGCGGTGCTCCTCGGCCTGGGCGCCGGTCTGCTGGGCCTGCTCGGAGGCGGCGCGCAGCAGGCGTTCGGCGTCGGTCTGGGCGCGCAGCAGGGCGGCCTCGGCCTGGGCCTGGGCCTCGCCGCGGGCGGCGTCGACGTCGGCGGCGGTCTGGGCGCGGGCCTGGTCGGCGAGGGCGGCGGCCTCGGCGCGGACGGCGGCCATCATCCGGTCGGCCTCGGCGCGGGCCTCCTGGAGCAGGCGCTGGGCCTCCTGCTCGGTGCCGGCGCGGGTCTGCTCCGCCCAGTTGACGTTCTCGTTGACGTGGCGCTCGGCGGCGGCCCGGAACTCGGCGAGCTCCTCCTCCAGCCGGCGGCGCCGGGTGTTGAACTCGGCCTCCAGCTGGGCGGTGCGCTCGGCGGCCTCGGCCATCATCCGCTGGGTGGCGGCCTGGGACTCGCGCAGCTGGCGCTCGGCGTCCGCGCGCAGCGCCTCGGCCTGCATCTCGGCGTTGCGCAGGACCTGCTCGGCCTGGCCGGAGACGGAGTCGAAGGCGCGCGGCTGGGCGAGCTGCCGACGGGCCTCGTGCAGCTTGGCCCGGAGCACCTCCACCTGGTAGGCGAGGTCGTCGGCGTGCTCGATGGTCTTGTCCCGCTCCTTGCGGGCCTTCTCCAGCTCGGCCTCGAACTTGGAGAGGTGATCCTCAACCTCGTAGCGGTCGTAGCCCCGCACTCCGCGGTCCCATCCATCTCCTGGTCGCGTCCTCGACCGGGCCGTTCCGCTCCGTGGTCCACGGGCGGATCGGTTGGTCCTTGCAATCGCTCCACCGTCCGGGTGGACTCGTGAGCGACATGGTGCCTCTGGAGAATGGTGACAGATCCGAACGGCGACCGTCCGGCCGTGCCCGCGTCGTGGACTCCCCTGCGGTGCGCGGACCGGTGGTACCAGCGCACCTGGGCATTGTAGTGGGAGCCGCCCCCGGGGGAATGGGGGCGAGGTCCTTTTCGGAAGTTACCGGCCGGTTCGTTACCGGCCGGCCCGCCCCCGGACCCGCTCCGCACCAGAACCGGTCAGTGCGCGGACGGGTCCGCCGCGGTGACCAGTTCGGTCAGCACGCCGCCGCAGTCCTTGGGGTGCAGGAAGGTGATCCGCGAGCCCATCGACCCGCGCCGCGGCTCGTCGTACAGCACCCGCACGCCCTTGCCGGCGACCGCCGCCGCGTCCGCGTCCACGTCGGCCGTCCCGAAGGCGACGTGGTGCACGCCCTCGCCGTTCTTGGCCAGCCACTTGGCGACCGTCGAGTCCTCCCGGGTCGGCTCCAGCAGCTGGAGGTAGGAGGCCCCGCCGTCCCCGGTGTCGTTGATCTTCAGCATGGCCTCGCGGACGCCCTGCTCCTCGTTGACCTCGGTGTGGAACACCTCGAAGCCGTACGTCGAGCGGTAGAACTCGACCGTCCGGTCCAGGTCGAAGCAGGCGATGCCGATGTGGTCGATGCGGGTCAGCACGGTGTCCTCCGGAAAGGGGCGGGACGGTGAGGGATGGCACCCAGTGCAGCGCATCCCGGCGACCGGGCGCCAGCGGGCCGCGCTGCGAGCCTGCTCACACGTTCCTGCGCGGTTCCGGCACGGTGTTCACTGGAGGGTGCCAGTAGCGCTGATCACATCACCGCGGCGGTGACGCAGAGGTGACCGATCAGTACATTGACGGCATCCCCGTACCCTCTGGTCCGACGCGCGAAGGGGCTCGTCCATGACTACTTCTGTGATCGTCGCAGGTGCCCGTACCCCGATGGGTCGGCTGCTCGGCTCGCTCAAGGGCTTCTCCGGCGCCGAGTTGGGCGGCTTCGCGATCAAGGCGGCGCTGGAGCGGGCCGGGATCACCGGCGAGCAGGTGCAGTACGTGATCATGGGTCAGGTGCTCCAGGCCGGTGCGGGCCAGATCCCGGCCCGGCAGGCGGCGGTCAAGGCCGGCATCCCGATGAACGTCCCCGCCCTGACGATCAACAAGGTCTGCCTCTCCGGGCTGGACGCGATCGCGCTGGCCGACCAGCTGATCCGGGCCGGCGAGTTCGACGTGGTGGTGGCCGGCGGCCAGGAGTCCATGACCAACGCCCCGCACCTGCTGCCCAAGTCCCGCGAGGGCTTCAAGTACGGCGCGATCGAGATGCTCGACGCGATGGCGCACGACGGCCTCACCGACGCCTACGAGAACATCCCGATGGGCGAGTCCACCGAGAAGCACAACACCCGGCTCGGCATCGCCCGCGACGTGCAGGACGCCATCGCCGCCGCCTCCCACCAGCGCGCCGCCAAGGCCCAGGCCGACGGCGTCTTCGAGGCCGAGATCGTGCCGGTGGAGATCCCGCAGCGCAAGGGCGACCCGGTGCTGTTCGGCCAGGACGAGGGCATCCGCGCCGACACCACCGTCGAGGGCCTGGCCCGGCTGCGCCCGGCCTTCAGCAAGGACGGCACCATCACCGCCGGCACCTCCTCGCAGATCTCCGACGGCGCCGCCGCGGTCGTGGTGATGAGCAAGGCCAGGGCCGAGGAGCTGGGCCTGAGCTGGATCGCCGAGATCGGCGCGCACGGCAACGTCGCGGGCCCGGACAACTCGCTCCAGTCCCAGCCGTCCAACGCGATCAGGCACGCCCTCGCCAAGGAGGGGCTGACGGTCGGCGACCTCGACCTGATCGAGATCAACGAGGCCTTCGCGGCCGTCGCCCACCAGTCGACGAAGGACCTGGGCGTCAGCGACGAGATCGTCAACGTCAACGGCGGCGCGATCGCGCTCGGCCACCCGATCGGCATGTCCGGCGCCCGCGTGGTGCTGCACCTGGCGCTGGAGCTCCAGCGCCGCGGCGGCGGGGTCGGCGCGGCCGCGCTGTGCGGCGGCGGCGGCCAGGGCGACGCGCTGATCGTCAAGGTCCCCGCGCAGGGCTGACCCAGGACCCCAGGACCACTCGGGACCCCCGCCCAGGCCGCGTCACCCGGCCCTGGCGGGGCGTCCGTCTTTCTGCTGCGAGGAGCACAACCCGATGGCCGATGTGGCGACGCTGGTCGAGCAGGCCCGGCAGGGCCGTCCCCGGGCGGTGGCCCGGCTGATCACCCTGGTGGAGAACGCCGCGCCCGAACTGCGCGAGGTGATGGCGGCCCTCGCCCCCCACAGCGGACGGGCCTACACGGTGGGCCTGACCGGCTCGCCCGGGGTGGGCAAGTCCACCTCCACCTCGGCGCTGGTGAGCGCCTACCGCAAGCTCGGCAGACGGGTCGGGGTGCTGGCCGTCGACCCGTCCTCGCCGTTCTCCGGCGGGGCGCTGCTCGGCGACCGGGTGCGGATGCAGGAGCACGCCACCGACCCGGAGGTGTTCATCCGCTCGATGGCCACCCGCGGCCACCTCGGCGGCCTGGCCTGGGCCGCCCCGCAGGCGCTGCGGGTGCTGGACGGGGCGGGCTGCGACGTGATCCTGGTGGAGACCGTCGGCGTCGGCCAGTCCGAGGTGGAGATCGCCGCGCAGGCCGACACCTCGGTCGTGCTGCTGGCCCCCGGCATGGGCGACGGCATCCAGGCCGCGAAGGCGGGCATCCTGGAGATCGGCGACGTGTTCGTGGTCAACAAGGCCGACCGGGACGGCGCGGACGCCACCGCCCGGGAGCTCAACCACATGCTCGGCCTGGGGGAGTCCCGGCAGGCCGGCGACTGGCGCCCGCCGATCGTGAAGACCGTCGCGGCCCGCGGCGAGGGACTGGACGAACTCGTCGAAGCCCTGGAGAAGCACCGCGGCTGGCTGACCGAGACCGGCGAACTGGACGCCCGCCGCCGCCGCCGGGCCGCCCAGGAGATCGAGGCCATCACCCTCGCCGCCCTGCGCGCCCGGATCGGCGACCTGCGCGGCGACCGGCACCTCGACGTCCTGGCCGGGCAGGTCGCCGCGGGCGCACTCGACCCGTACGCGGCGGCCGACCGGCTGGTGGCCGAACTGACCCGCTAACGGCGGGGGAGCGGCCCTAGCCCCGGCCGCGGAGCCCGCGCAGGTGCTCGGCGATCGGGGCCAGGGCCGCGTACAGCGCGTCCAGCTGCTCGTCGGTGAGCCGGTCGATGAAGTGCGCGCGGACGCTGCGGACGTGGTCCGGGGCGACCTTGCGCAGCGTCTCCCAGCCGTGCCCGGTCAGGTGCGCGTACAGGCCGCGGCGGTCGCCCGGGCACTCCTGGCGCAGCACCAGCCCGGCCGCCTCCATCCGGGTGATCTGGTGCGAGAGCCGGCTCTTGGACTGCAGGGTGGCGGTGGCCAGGTCGGTCATCCGCATCCGGCGGTCCGGGGACTCGGAGAGCACCACCAGGATCTCGTAGTCGTTGATGGCGAGGTTGTGGGTCTGCAGCTCCCGGCTCAGCTGGTGGTCGAGGAGCTTGCCGACCTCCAGGTGGGCGCGCCACAGCCGCTGCTCGCGCGCGTCGAGCCACGGGGTGTCCGCCTCCCCGCCCCGGGAGGGGGGGACCGCGGGCGCTTCGGTCACGGAGTCGTCCATGCGACCGAGTATAGCCGAAGTTGTTCAATGTTGTACGAATTCACATCCCGAGCCCCGGTCCCGGCCCGGCCGCCGGGCCGACCGCTCCGTCCACGGACAACCGCTGCCCCGCCTGGCCGAGTTGAACCGGACACGGTCAATTCCGGGACCGGAGTCAAACGGTGACACAGAGTTGGGCATAATCGCGCCCATGACGACGCCGAGCGCGCACTTCCATTCGATAGCCGACGGTATATACGCATGGCAGCCGCGGCAACGTGGTTGGGGCCTGGCCAACTGCGGCCTGGTCACCGCCGGCGGCTCCGCGCTGTGGATCGACACCCCGTACGACCGCGCGCTGGCCGGCGAGTTCCTGGAGCGCACCCGCGCCGTCCTCGCCCCCGGCACCGAGGTCGGGCGGATCGTGGTCACCCACGCCAACGGCGACCACCTGTGGGGCGCCGGCGTCCTCCCCGGGGCCGAGGTCATCACCACCCGCGAGGCGCTGCACCACATCGCCTACGAGCCGACCCCCGAGCAGCAGCACGCCCTGCTGCAGAACCTCGACCCGGGCGACGACACCGGCTCCTACCTGCACGAGCACTTCGGCTGCTTCGACTGGGCCGACACCCCGCCGGTCGTTCCCGACACCGTCTTCACCGGCGAGCTCGAACTGCGCGTCGGCGACATCCCGGTGCAGGTCAGCAGCCTCCCGCCGGCCCACACCAGCGGCGACCTGATCGTCCACCTGCCCACCCGCTCCACCGTCTTCACCGGCGACATCGTCTTCGGCTCCACCGCCGACCGGCCCGGCGACCACCCCGTGCACTGGGCCGGCCCGCTCGGCAACGTCATCGACGCCGTCGAGCGGCTGCTCGACACCGGCGCCGAGACGGTCGTCCCCGGCCACGGCCCGCTGCTCACCCGCGCCGACCTGCGCGCCCACGCCGGCTACCTGCGCTACGTCCGCGACCGGGCGCACGCCCTGCACGCCGCCGGCCTCCCGGCCGCCGAGGCCGCGCAGGCCGTCATCGACGAGGCCCGCTACCCCGAACTCGGCCTCCCCGAGCGGCTGCTGGTCACCATCGGCACCGAGTACCGGCACCTCGACGGCTCCCCCGAGCCCGCCATGCTGGAGGTCGTCGGCCGGATGGCCGGCCTGGCCCGGCAGCGCGCCCGCACCGCCTGAACCAGCGTCCCCCGCCCCAGCGACGACTCCCCCCGAGGACCCCATGGTCGAGATCGTGCTCGCCCTGCTGGCCGGTGCCGCCCTGACCGCAGGACCCCTGCTCTGGTCGGCCCGGCGCACCGCCCGGGCCGCCGCCCGGCGCGCCACCGAGGCCGAGAACCGCGCCCAGGGCGCCGAAGTCCGGGCCCGGACCGCCGAGGAACGCGTCCGCGCCGGCGAGGGGCGCACCCGCACGGCCGAGGGCCGGGCCCACGCCGCCGAGGCCCGGCAGACCCTCGCCGAGGCCCGACTGGCCACCGCCGTCCGCGAGTTCGCCCACCTCGCGCACGAACGGCTGCCCGCCGCCGCCACCGCGCTCACCCACCCCCGCACGCCCGTCCCCGGCCCGCTCGACACCGGCGCCGGCCAGGAGGAGCTGCACCGCGCCCTGGACGCCGTCCTGAACGCCGCCGTCCGGGCCGCCCTCGCCGAACGCGAACGCACCGACGCCGCCGCCCGGGCCGCGCTGCGCGGCGCCGCCTCCAAGATCCAGGCGCTGCTGATCCAGGTCCGCTCGCTGCTGGAGGAGATCCAGCTCTCCGTCGACGACCCCCGGCTGCTCGCCCTCGACTTCCGCAACGAACTCACCCTGCGCCGGGTGCAGTCCCTCGCCGTGCTCTCCGGCGCCTGGCCCGGCATGACCCGCGAGGACTCCCCGCTCGCCGAACTCTGCGTCGGCGCGCAGTCCCGGGTGGCCGGCTACGCCCGGATCGAGATCACCAACCACCTGCGCGAGCCCCGGCTCGCGGTGGCCGCCCGGGCCGCCGAACCCGTCGCCATCGCGCTCGCCGAGATCCTCGGCAACGCCACCGCCTACTCGCACCCCGAGACCCGGGTCGTGGTCTCCGTCGAACAGGGCAGCTCCGGCGCCCTGGTGGTGGTCGACGACATGGGCGTCGGCATGGAGCCCGACCAGCTCGAACGGGCCGGCGAACTGCTCGACGGCCAGGCCGAGGTGCTGCTCACCGAACTCGGCGACCCGCCGCAGGCCGGCTTCGCGGTGATCGGCCTGCTCTGCCGCCAGTTCGGCTTCGGCTGCCGGGTCGAGCCCTCCCCGTACGGCGGGGTCCGGGCCATCCTGCGGCTGCCCGCCGACCTGCTCACCCTGACCGACCCGACCGCCCCGCTCTCCGCCCTGGCCCCCCGGCCGATCACCCAGAGCGCCCCGGTGTTCGACGCGGGCGACGCGCTGCCGACCCGCAAGCGCCGCGCCCCCCGCGTCCCGCAGCAGGACGCCCCGTCCCCCCTCCCCGCCCCGGCGGGCACCACGCCCGACCGGGCCCGCAGCGCCTGGTCGGCGCTCCAGTCCGGCACCGCCGCCGGCCGCAGCGCCGCAGACCGCGCCGCCGACCGCACCGCCCGCCCCGAAGGACCCGCCGCACCCGAAGGAGTCGAAACCCCGTGACCACCCCGCTCCGCCGCCACACCGAGGACCTCTCCTGGGTCCTCATCCCGCTGCTCGACCTGCCCGGCGTGCAGAACGCCGTCATCGCCACCGGCGACGGCCTGGTCACCGGCCACTCCGCCGACCTCGGCCGGGACGGCGCCGACCGGGTCGCCGCGATGACCGCCTCGCTGCACGCCGCCGCCCGGGCCTTCACCACCGCCTTCACCGGCGCCGAGAACGTCCGGCTCAACCAGACCGTGGTCGAGTCCGAGCACGGCTACGCCGTGGTCACCCCGGCCGGCGAGAACTCCTCGCTGGCCGTCTTCGCCCTCCCCGGCGCCGACCTCGGCACCATCGCCTACCAGATGCAGGTCCAGGTCGCCGCGCTCGCCCGGGCGCTGGCCAGCCCCGCCCGGGAGGCGAGCCACACATGAGCGAGCCCCGCCCCCAGGGCCCGGACCCGCAGCGCCCGGACCCGCAGCGCCCGGACCCGCGGCGCCCCCGCCGCCGGCTCGTCCCGGCCTACCTCGCCACCCACGGCCGCGACGCCGCCGGCGGCGCCCACCGCCTGGACCGGCTCAGCGTGCTGCACGCCGCCGCCGACCTCCCGGCCGGACTCGGCGGCGAGCACCGCCAGTTATGGGAACTGGTCCGCCCCGGCGCACTGACCCTCGCCGAGGCCGCCGCCCACCTCCGGCTCCCCGTCAGTGCGACCGTCTTCATCGCGGCCGACCTGGCCGAACGCGGCGCCCTGGCGGTCCGCGCGCCGATCCCCTCCGCCCAGCCGGTCAACCGGGACCTCGCCGAAAGGCTCCTCAGTGGACTTCGCGCCCTCAAGTAGCACCGCCACCGCCCCCGGTGACGGACCCCCCGGGGCCCCGGCCTACCTGCCCCCCACCGACCCGATCCTGATGAAGCTCATGGTCACCGGGCCGTTCGGGGTCGGCAAGACCACCTTCGTGCGCACCCTGTCGGAGATCCCGACCCTGCACACCGAGGAGACCATGACCGCGGCCGGCATCCCGGTCGACGACACCAGCCGCACCCCCGGCAAGACCGCCACCACCGTCGCCGTCGACTTCGGCCGGCTCACCCTGTCGGCCGGCGAGTTCGTCCTCTACCTGTTCGGCACCCCCGGCCAGCGCCGCTTCCTCCCGCTCTGGGAGGACCTCGCCCGCGGCGCGCTCGGCGCCCTCGTCCTGGTCGACACCCGCCGCCTCGCCGACGCCTTCGACGCCATGGACCTGGTCGAGGAGGCCGGCCTGCCCTACGCCGTCGCGGTCAACCGCTTCCCCGACACCCCGCCGATCGCCCTCGACGCCGTCCGCGCCGCCCTCGACCTCGACCCCGCCACCCCGCTGGTCGAGTGCGACGCCCGCGCCCGCGAGGGCTGCGTCGACGCGCTGATCTCCCTCACCGAGCACGTCCTGGACCGCCTCCCCCAGGAGACCGCCCCATGACCCCCCGCACCGCCCGCACCGCCCTCTACGGGGCGCAGTTCGCCGCCGACCCGCACGCCCACTACGCCCGGCTGCGCGACCGCGGGCCGCTCGCCCCGGTCGAACTCGCCCCCGGCGTCGACGCCTGGCTGGTCACCGACTACCACGTCGCCCTGGAAGTCCTGCGCGACACCGACACCTGGACCCGCGACCCGCGCCGCTGGCAGGCCACCCAGCCCGCCGACTCCCCGCTGCTCCCGCTGTTCGGCTGGCGCCCCACCGCGCTGTTCTCCGACGGCCCCGCGCACGCCCGCTACCGCCAGGTCATCACCGACAGCGTCGGCATCCTCGAACCCCACCTGCTGCAGCGCGACACCACCGCCGTCGCCGAACAGCTCATCGCCGAGTTCGCCGGCGCCGGCAGGGCCGACCTGCTCGCCCAGTACGCCTACCGGCTCCCGCTGCTCATCCTCACCTCCTGGTACGGCGTCCCCGACCCGGACATCGACCGGATCAGCACCGCGATGAACCGCTCCTTCGAGACCTCCACCGGCGCCGCCGCCGCGTACGCCGACCTGGTCGCCGTCATCACCGAACAGGTCGCCGACCGCCGCACCGCCCCCCGGCACGACCTGATCTCCGCCTTCCTCGGCCACCCCGCGCGGCTCGCCGACGACGAGGTCGTCCGGCACATCACGCTCACCCTGATGGCCGGCCACGAACCCACCGCCAACCTGATCGCCAACGCGCTGCTGCGGATGCTCTCCGACGACCGCTACGCCGGCTCCCTGCACAGCGGCGCGATGACCGCGCACGACGCGGTCAACGAGGTGCTCTGGAACGACCCCCCGCTGTCCAACTTCTCCCCGCACTACCCCCGGCGCGAGATCGTCTTCCACGGCACCGCGCTCACCCCCGAGCAGCCCGTCCTGGTCTCCTACGCCTCCGCCAACGCCCAGGCCGTGCTCACCCCCGCCGAGAGCGAGTCCCTCGGCGGCTCCTACGCCCACCTCGCCTGGGGCGCCGGCCCGCACCGCTGCCCGGCCCGCCAGCCCGCCGTCCTGATGGCCGTCACCGCCGTCGAGTACCTGATCAGCCGCCTCACCGACCTGCGGCTCGCCGTCCCCACCGCGGACGTCCTCTGGCGCCCGGGCCCGATCCACCGCGCGCTCGTCTCGCTCCCCGTGGAGTTCACGCCGCTGTAGGCCGCCGGCCGCGGGACCGGGGGCGCGGAGAGGCCCGCGCCCCCGGTACCGCCCTCCGGTCCTACAGGCCGAACCGCCGCCCCAGGTCCCCGAGGTTGCCCAGCCCCGGGATGTTCGGGGCCTGCTGGTGGCCGCCGGCCTGGTGCGGGACGCCGCTGCCCGGGATGCCCGGCTCCGCGCCGACCACGCCGACCGAGCGCTCGGCCATCAGCGTCTCGGAGGACTGCATCAGCACCTGCCCGGCCCCGATGAACTCGAACTGGTGCTCCTCGCCGCTCGCGCCGCCGATCCCGGTCAGGTGCCGCAGGCCGCCGAGGACGCCGTGCAGGTAACCGTGGTCGTAGTGGTGGCAGGGCGCGGGGCAGTCCGCCCAGCCGACCAGGGCCTGCGGGTCGACCCGGACCGGGGGCTCGACGAAGTGCACCGGCCCGTTGGACGCGGCGACGAACTTGCCGGTGCCGATCAGGGTCAGGAACCCGGGGATGATCGACTGCTTGAGCCGCAGCGTGGGCTCGAAGGCGAGCAGGTTGCCCGAGCGCACGGTCAGGTTGCCGTCCTCCAGGTCGTACGAGTTGAGGTCGTACGACCGGTCGGCGAGCAGCAGCTTGCCGCGCCCCTCGGCGACCACCCAGTCGGCGGCGTGCAGCGGGGAGTTGAAGTTCTGCTCCAGGACGCGGTCGAGCGCGCCGCGGCCGATCCCGGAGAAGCGCATCTCGCCGTAGTAGGCGATCATCTTGCCCTTCTGCAGGTAGTACGCGCCGTTCAGGTCGACCGAGAAGCAGTAGGGGTTGACGTTGTCGTTCGAGGGCAGCGTGCCCGGGTCCCAGACCTGCGGGCCCTCGCCGCCGGGCGGCTGGAACACCGGCGCGCCGAACTGCCCGGCCGGACCGGCCTGGTAGGGCGGCGGGGGGCCAGGCTGGCCGGCCTGGGTGGCCTGGTGGGACTGGTCGTACTGCTGCTGGGAGTACCCGGGCGGCGGCCCCTGCGGCGGGTACGGCGGGGGCTGCTGCCCGTACGGCTGCTGGCCGTAGGGCGGGGGCTGCTGTCCGTACGGCTGCTGGCCGTAGGGCTGCTGCGGGGGGTAGGACATCAGAGCTTCACCTCGCTGGCCTGCACGTACACCGTGCCCTGCCCGGACAGTTCGAGCTGGAACGCCTCGCCGGAGCCGCGTCCGACCATGTCGCGCCAGCCGAGGGCGCTGGAGAGCTTGTTGCTGACCTCGCCGCGGTGCGCGACGTAGGCCTGCGGGTCGACGTGGACGGGCCGGCCGGGGAGGATCGGGAGTTCGATCACCCCGCCGTGGGCCATCACCGCGACCGCGCCCTTGCCGGTGAGCTTGGTGGTGAACAGGCCCTGGCCGGTCACCTGGCCGCGGACCACGCCCATCAGGCCGCCCTGCTGGCCCATGAACATGGTGGACTGCTGGAGGCTGCCCTCGAAGGCGAGCAGCCGGTCGGCCTCCACGTACAGGGTGTCGCCGACCAGGTCGACCACGTGCACGTGGTGGCCGCCGTGGCCGAACATCACGGTGCCGTGGCCCTCGACGGTCATCAGCGGGGTGTCCTCGTTGGCGACCCGGCGGCCGATCATCGACATCACGCCGCCCTGGCCGCCCATCAGGTTGGGCTGGAAGGAGACCTCGCCGGTGTAGCCGAGCATCGCGCCGCGCTGGGACAGGATCCGCTGCCCGGGCACCACCTGGGCGGAGATCATCTTGCCGTTGATCCGGGTGAAGGCCATCAGACCTCGCCTCCCAGCGTGATGCGCTCGGAGGGCTGGACGTAGACCAGGCCCTCGCCGGTGAACTCGACCTGCATCGCCTCGCCGCCGCCCTCGCCGATCAGGGTGGACCAGCCCGCCCCGGACTTGAGCGAGCGCTGGAGGTTGCCGGTGTGCGCGATGTACGCGCCCGGGTCGACCCGCAGCGGCAGGCCCTGGCCGACCCGGAGGATCACCGCCGGGCCGTCCGAGGTGACCGCGGCCCAGCCCTGGCCCTCGACCTTGGTGGTGAACAGGCCGTTGCCGCTGGCCATGCCGTTCAGCCCGGTGAAGGAGGTGCCGGTGCGCAGCGTCGCCTCGGTGCAGAGCAGGTTGTCGGATTCGACGAACAGCGTCTCGCCGTTCAGCCGGACCAGGTTGATCTCGGTGGCCCGGTCGGCGAAGTAGCAGGTGCCCTGCCCCTTCACCTCCATGACCTCCATGCGCTCGCCGGTGAGCCGGCGGGTGACCATGCCGCGCAGGCCGTCGCCGCCGCCGGAGAGCTTCTTGAAGCCCATCTGCCCGGTGTAGGCGACCATCGAGCCGTTGCGTGCCTTGACGGTGTCCCCGGCGAGATCGACGGCGAGGACCCTGGACCCCTGGAGTCGGAACTGTGCCACGTCCGGGAATCTAGCGCGCCCCTCCCCGGGAGGGGAGGGGAACCGGCCGTGCTGGTACCCGTTCGGTACGGAACCCGGACATCGGACGCCCCGTCAGTCGGACATAACGGGCGAAACCCCCCGGCGGGCCGGGATCAGACCTGCTGCGGCAGCGCCCCCGCCGAGACCTCCACCTCCAGCAGCGAGGCCGAGTGCCGCTCGGCCTCGAACGCGGCCCGGCCGCCGCGCAGGCCGAACAGGCGCTTGGAGAGCAGGATCCAGAGCACCGCGGCGACGTTCAGCAGCAGCGTGCAGACCTTCAGCACGCTGACGTGCTCGCTGAGCTCGTAGCCCTCCAGCGGGAGGAAGGCGGCGGTGGCCACCACCGTCAGGTACTCGGCCCAGCGGTGGCCCCACCACAGGCCGAACGCCTCGACGATCTCGATCAGCGCGTACGCCACCAGCGCGGCGGCCACGTAGACCAGGGTGGAGTGCTTGTAGTCGAAGGTCTTGCGGATGGTGTCGACGATCGGCGAGTGCTCCAGGTCCCAGTGGAAGTGCTCGGTGACCGGCTTGAGGACCGACAGGTTCTCGTCGAAGATCCGGCGCACCGCGTCCTGGCTGTTGGAGAACTTCCACACCCCCCAGGCGACGACCACGATCAGCAGGCCGCGCAGCAGCCGCTCGACGGCCAGGAAGCGCAGGATGAACAGGTCGCGCAGCGCCTTGCCGCGGGGCACCAGCGGCGCGTCCTCGGCCGGGCCGGAGCCGTGCGGGTCGCCGAGCGCGAAGTCGCCGCAGCGCAGGCAGCGCCAGGCGGTGCCGACGGCGGTGGCGGTGCGCAGCCGCTCGCGCAGTTCGGGCTCGTCCGGCGCGTAGGTGACGTGGCCGCGCGTGGCGCAGGTGTGGCGGTCCCAGTCCCGTTTCAGCATGGCGTGTTCCCCCCGTGGGTCCGCGCGGCCCGACGGTCGGGGTGCGCGCAGCACAGCAGGATAGGGGGTCCGCCGTCGGCGCCGGTGTCGGGTCGGTGATAATGGGACCGGCTTGTGCATCCGTTCACAAACCCAGCCGTCCGCCGTGCCGTGCCCCGTGAGGAATCCCCGTGAAGAGCGTCGCCGCCGTCCACCGCCTGCGCCTGGTCTCCGGCCCCGAGGGCCTGTCGTTCCTGCTGCTGCTGGTCTGCTCGGTGCTCAAGCGCACCACCAGCTTCAACGCCGTCCCGGTGATGGGCATGGTGCACGGCGTGCTGTTCATCCTCTACCTGGTGTTCCTGGTGCAGGCGCACCAGGCCCGCCGCTGGGAGCCGAAGCGCACCCTGCTGCTGTTCGTGCTCTCGGTGCTGCCCACCGGCGGCTTCTTCGCCGAGCGGACGCTGGCCCGGGAGGAGCGCGGCGAGCTCGACGGCGCCGCCCCGGCGACCGCCTGACCCGACCGCCCCGGAACGTGGTGCGCGGCGGCCGGGCCTCTTCGTGGGAGGCCGGGCCGCCGCGGGCTCTGCTGCTACCGGGTCGGCGTCAGTTGACGTTCACCGCGGTCCACGCGGCCGCGACCGCGTTGTACTGGGTCGAGCCGGAGCCGTACAGGTCCTTCGCCGCGTTCAGGGTCGCCGTGCGGGCGGCCTTGTAGTTCGTGGTGGAGGTCATGTAGACGGTCAGCGCCCGGTACCAGATCTGCGCGGCCTTGTCCCGGCCGATGCCGGTGAGCGTCGAGCCGTTGTAGGTGGGCGAGTTGTAGCTCACCCCGTTGACGGTCTTCGCGCCGCTGCCCTCGGACAGCAGGTAGAAGAAGTGGTTGGCGACGCCCGAGGAGTAGTGGACGTCCTTGTTGCCGACGGTGGAGGACCAGTAGTCGGCGGACGCGCCGTCCTTGGAGGGCTTGTCCATGTAGCGCAGCGGCGTGCCGTTGCCGTTGATGTTGATCAGCTCGCCGATCAGGTAGTCCGGGTTGTCCTTCGACAGGTTGGCGTAGAACTCGACCAGGGTGCCGAAGATGTCGCTGGTGGCCTCGTTCAGGCCGCCGGACTCGCCCGAGTAGTTCAGGCCCGCGGTGTTGGAGGTCACACCGTGGCTCATCTCGTGGCCGGAGACGTCGAGTTCGGTCAGCGGGTGGGTGTTGCCCGAGCCGTCGCCGTACGTCATGCAGAAGCAGCTGTCGTCCCAGAACGCGTTGACGTAGTTGCTGCCGTAGTGGACCCGGCTGTACGCGCCGACACCGTCGTTGCGGATGCCGCTGCGGCCGAAGGTGTTCTTGTAGAAGTCCCAGGTGACGGCCGCGCCGTACTGGGCGTCCACGGCCGCGGACTCGCCGTTGGAGGCGGCGCCGCTGCCCCAGGTGTTGCTGGTCTTGGAGTAGACGGTGCCCTTGCCGGAGGTCTTGCCGGCCAGGGTGGTGGTGTACTGGCCGCCGCGGGTGGCGTCCTTCAGCGTGTAGGTGCTGCCGGACAGCGTGGTGGTCAGCGAGACGTTGCCGACGAAGACGCCGTTGCCGGTGCCGGTCGCGTTGGAGGTCTGCACCTGCTCGTGGCTGGAGAGCAGCGCGCCGCTGTCCGCGTCGGTGACCAGCACCTGGTGGCTCGGGGTGCCGTCGGCCCGGACGCCCTCCACGGTGGTGCGGTAGGCCAGCCGCGGGGCGCCGTCGGCGGCCCAGACCACCAGCTGGGCGTCGCCGCTCGCGCCGGAGACCGAGGTGAGGGCGGCCTCGTCGGCGTCCGCGGTGATGCCGACGGTGGCCTGCACCGCGCCGGTCGCCTTGGCGGCGGCCTGGCCGGCCGACAGCTTCGGGCTCAGCGAGGCGGGGGCCAGGCTGCCGGAGACGGCCTTGTCGGTGGACTTCACCTTGCCGTTGGCGGCCTGGTGCACGACCAGGTCGCCGCCGAGCACCGGCAGGCCGTTGTAGGTGCGCTCGTAACGGAAGTGGCGGGTGCCGTCGGCGTCGACGACGGCGTCCTTGACGACCAGCTTCTCCTGGGCGCCCAGGCCCAGGGCCTTGGCGGCGGCGGGCGCCTGCGCGGCGGCCAGCGCGAGCTGGTCGCCGTGGCCCAGGGCGGCGGGACTGGGGGCGGCGTACGCCATTCCGGCGCTCACCTGGATCGCACCGGCCAGCAGGGCCGAGGCAGAGAGAACGGCGCCGACAGCGAGCTTTCGCTTCACGTACGGGTTCCTTCCGGATCAACCGCGTGTGCGCGGTCACACCTCGTCCCGGGGCACCGGGGTCAGTGCCTGCTGGGGCGGAACGGGTGCTGACGTGCAGCTCCGTGCGGTCAGGCGACATCCGCCGGTGGGGCGGGCCGGCGGTGTCGAACGGGGCTGGCCAGAAGCATGACGACGCGGTGGCGGCCGGGAACAGCCGTTCGGCAACTATTGGCAAACTCTCGCCAGCGTCCGGGGAAAGAACAGCCCAGGACATCGGATGTTTCACTGCGAACCGTGCCGCGTGGACTGCGCGGAGGCCCAACTCCGGTGCAATCACTGAATATTGCCGGAATATGCACGGTAAAAGGCCGTCGGCCGGCCGTCCTCGTCTGTTTGGCGTGATCCCGCCAAGTGGGGCGGCTTGTCCACCATCGTGGACACCTGCTACCCCCGCCCGGCCCCGCGGGTACGGTGGGGGCGTGCCCAAGCCCCTCGCCCTCGACTTCGACCCGATCGCCCGCGCCGACGAGCTCTGGACCCGCCGCTGGGGCAAGGTGCCGTCCATGGCGGCGATCACCTCGGTGATGCGCGCCCACCAGATCCTGCTCGGCCGGGTCGACGCCGTGGTCAAGCCCTACGGCCTCACCTTCGCCCGCTACGAGGCCCTGGTGCTGCTCACCTTCAGCCGCTCCGGCGAGCTCCCGCTCTCCAAGATCGGCGAGCGCCTGATGGTCCACCCCACCAGCGTCACCAACACCGTCGACCGCCTGGAGCGGGCCGGCCTGGTCACCCGCCGCCCCAACCCGCTCGACGGCCGCGGCGTCCTCGCCGCCATCACCGACCGCGGCCGCCGGGTCGTCGAGGAGGCCACCCGCGAACTCGTCACCGTCGAGTTCGGCCTGGACGGCTACGACGCCGACGCCTGCCGCGAGGTGTTCGACCTGCTGCGCCCGCTGCGGATCGCCGCCGGCGACTTCGAGGCCCCGGCCGAGGAGGGGCCCGACCGGGACGGCGCGTAGGGGCGGTTACCCTCGACTGCATGAAGCAGAGTGTGCTGACCCGCTACCGCGCCATGGCCTACGTCACCGGTGTGCTCCTGATCCTGCTCACCCTCGGGGTGATCGCCAAGTACGTCCTCGACATCTCGGGCGCGTCCGGCTTCACCACCGCGGTCGGAATCGCGCACGGCTGGCTCTACGTGGTCTACCTGGCGTTCGCCTTCGACCTGGGCACCAAGGCCAAGTGGCCGATGGGCAAGCTGCTCTGGACCCTGCTGGCCGGCACCGTCCCCACCGCCGTGTTCTTCGTCGAGCGCCGGGTCGTCCGCGAGGTCGCGCCGCTGGTCGCCGCACCGGAGCCGGTCGCCGCCTGACCGCGCCCGCACCAGCGCTCTGCCGGGGCGCCCCTTCCGCCGGAAGGGGCGCCCCTCCGCGTGTCCGGGGCCGGCCGTCGACAGGTACTAGGACGTCCGAGTAAATTACTAGGACATCCAAGCAGTTCTTCCGCCGCCCCCACCGGAGCGGCCGCACGGAGCGGGAGTCGGAGCCGATGGACGCCGAGCAGATCGAGGCCGGACGGCAGCGCTGGCAGCAGCGGTACGACAGGGCGCGCAAGCGCGACGCGGACTTCACCACGCTGAGCGGCGAGGAGGTCGCCCCGGTCTACGGCCCGCCGCCCGGCCAGGAGGTCGAGGGCTTCGAGCGGATCGGCTGGCCCGGCGAGTACCCCTACACCCGCGGCCTGCACCCCACCGGCTACCGCGGCCGGGCCTGGACCATCCGCCAGTTCGCCGGCTTCGGCAACGCCGAGCAGACCAACGAGCGCTACCGGATGATCCTCGACTCCGGCGGCGGCGGCCTCTCCGTCGCCTTCGACATGCCGACCCTGATGGGCTACGACTCCGACGACGCCCGCTCGCTCGGCGAGGTCGGCCACTGCGGCGTCGCCATCGACTCCGCCGCCGACATGGAGGTGCTGTTCCGCGGCATCCCGCTCGGCGAGGTCACCACCTCGATGACCATCAGCGGCCCCGCCGTCCCGGTCTTCTGCATGTACCTGGTCGCCGCCGAGCGCCAGGGCGTCGACCCCGCCGTCCTCAACGGCACCCTGCAGACCGATATCTTCAAGGAGTACATCGCGCAGAAGGAGTGGCTCTTCGCCCCCGAGCCCCACCTGCGCCTGATCGGCGACCTGATGGAGCACTGCGCGGCCGGCATCCCCGCCTACAAGCCGCTCTCCGTCTCCGGCTACCACATCCGCGAGGCCGGGGCCACGGCCGCCCAGGAGCTCGCCTACACCCTCGCCGACGGCCTCGCCTACGTCGAGCTCGGCCTCTCCCGCGGCCTCGACGTGGACGTCTTCGCCCCCGGCCTGTCCTTCTTCTTCGACGCCCACCTCGACTTCTTCGAGGAGATCGCCAAGTTCCGCGCCGCCCGCCGGATCTGGGCCCGCTGGATGCGCGACCACTTCGGCGCGAAGACCGACAAGGCGCAGTGGCTGCGCTTCCACACCCAGACCGCCGGCGTCTCGCTCACCGCCCAGCAGCCCTACAACAACGTGGTCCGCACCGCCGTCGAGGCGCTCTCCGCCGTCCTCGGCGGCACCAACTCGCTGCACACCAACGCCCTCGACGAGACGCTCGCCCTCCCCAGCGAGCAGGCCGCCGAGATCGCCCTGCGCACCCAGCAGGTGATCATGGAGGAGACCGGCGTCACCAACGTCGCCGACCCGCTCGGCGGCTCCTGGTACGTCGAGGCGCTCACCGACCGGATCGAGCGGCAGGCCGAGGCGATCTTCCAGCAGATCCTGGACAAGGGCGGCCTCGGCAGGGAGGGCGCCGAGCACCCGATCGGCCCGATGACCTCCGGCATCCTGCGCGGCATCGAGGAGGGCTGGTTCACCGGCGAGATCGCCGAGGCCGCCTTCCGCTACCAGCAGGGCGTCGAGAAGGGCGACAAGCGGGTGGTCGGCGTCAACTGCCACCCCCGCAGCGTCACCCCCGAGCTGGAGATCCTCCGGGTCAGCCACGAGGTCGAACGCGAGCAGGTCCGCGCCCTGCGCGAGCGCAAGGCGCGGCGCGACGAGGACGCCGTCCGGGCCGGCCTCGACGCGATGCTGGCCGCCGCCCGCTCCGGCGCCAACATGATCGAGCCGATGCTCCGGGCCGTCCGCGCCGAGGCCACCCTCGGCGAGATCTGCCACGCCCTGCGCGAGGAGTGGGGCACCTACCAGGAGAACGCCAGCTTCTAGCCGGCCGGTCGACGGACCTACCGGCCGGCCGACCGACCGCCCCGGGCCCCGTCCGTGCGCCCCCCTATCCTGGCCCGGGGAAAGGGGAGTGACGGATGACCGGGGGAGCGCGGCTCGCCGAGCGGTTCGAGGAGCACCGGCCCAGGCTGCGGGCGGTGGCGTACCGGATGCTCGGGTCACTGGGCGAGGCCGACGACGTGGTGCAGGAGACCTGGCTGCGGCTGGACCGGCACGCCGAGGAGGTGGAGAACCTGGGCGGCTGGCTGACCACCGTCGCCTCCCGGGTCTGCCTGAACGAGCTGCGCGGCCGGGAGCGGCGGCGCGAGGAGGAACTGGACACCTCGGTGCCGGACCCGGTGCTGGCCGCGCCGGAGCGGGACGACCCGGAGGCGGTCGCGCTGCTGGGCGACCGGGTGGGGATCGCGCTCCAGGTGGTGCTGGGCACGCTGGGCCCGGCCGAGCGGCTCGGGTTCGTGCTGCACGACCTGTTCGCGGTGCCGTTCGAGGAGATCGCGCCGCTGCTGGACAAGTCCCCGGCGGCGGTGCGGCAGGCGGTCGGCCGGGCCCGCCGGCGGGTGCGCGAGGGCGCCCCGGAGCCGGACCGCGACCCGGCGGCCCAGCGGGCCGCGGTGGAGGCGTTCCGGGCGGCGTCCCGGGACGGCGACTTCGAGGCCCTGGTGGCGGTGCTGGCCCCGGACGCGGTGCTGCGGGCGGACGGCGGCACCGCGCTGGCGGCGCTCAGCAAGGTGCTCCGCGGCAACCGGGCGATCGCGTCCTCGGCGCAGGGCTTCCGGCACCTGCTGCCGTTCGGCCGCCCGGTGCTGGTGAACGGCGCCTACGGGGTGCTGACGGTGGTGGACGGCGCGCCGGTCTCGGTGATGGCGTTCACCGTGGTGGACGGCCTGGTCGCGCGGATCGACGTGCTGGCCGACCCGGAGCGGCTGGCGGCGCTGGACCTGACCGGCCTGGACGGCCTCGACGACTGAGCGCGGGTCAGCGCAGCAGCCCCGGGAAGGGGCCCAGCAGCAGGGTGGTGAAGCGGCGGATCCAGTCCGGGGTGACGGGTTCGCCGCTCACCAGCAGCCGGTGCTCGACGGTGCCGGCGATGGTGTCGAAGATGATGTCGATCTCCTCGTCGGCGGCGGCCCGGTCCCGGTCCGGGTCCATCTCGCCGCGCGCCTGGGCGTTGGCCCGGCCGAGTTCGACCAGGACCTTCTGCGGCTGGACGATCCGCTCCCGAATCCGCCGGCGCAGCTGCGGGTCGCGGGAGCCCTCGGCGAACAGGGCGAGCAGCGCGGCCTGGGTCTCGGGGAGGCTGAGCAGCTCGGCGAAGCGGGCGACCACGGCCTCGATGTCGGCCTGGAGGCTGCCGCGGTCGGCGCACTCCAGCTGGTCGAAGAGGCTGGCGATGGCGTCGACGACGAGTTCGCTCTTGGACGGCCAGCGCCGGTAGAGGGTGGTCTTGGCGACGCCGGCCCGCAGGGCGACGTCGCCCATGGTGAGCCCGCCCCAGCCGAGTTCGGCGAGCGCCTCGCGGGTGGCGTCGAGGATGGCCTGGTCGGCGGCGGCGCTGCGGGGGCGGCCCTTGCCGCGGGCGGGCGGGGCGCCGGGCGGGGCGTCCTCGACGGGTGCGGCGTCCTGGGCGGGCGGGTCCTGGTGCTCGGCGGGCTGCCGGGTGGTGGGGGCCACCGCGCCTCCTGGCTTGTTTACTCAGAAGTAACTTGTTGCTCCCACGGTAGCGACATGCCGCGTCGACCGGCACCCGCCCCGGACCGGAAAGTGGGACAGCTCACGCTCCGGGAGGGGGCGGGGGGCTTGCGGGGGGAGCCCGGGGGGCAGATACGCTACGACCAGTAGCGAAAGAGCGACGACCATCGCGCCCCGCCCCGGGATCGGGCGGGCGCCCGACGCGGGTGGGGACCCGCGTCGAACGGTTCGGGTCCCGCCGGGGAGGCGGGCGGCCCGCTCCGGGTTTTTCCGGGTGGATGGCACCCGGCACCGGCTCCGACGGGGGAGGATAGAGCCATGCAGTCACGGAATTCGCGTCTCAACAGCTCCGCCCTCCGCGGTGCGGTGGACCTCGCCGCGGTGAAGGCGGCCGGAGAGGCCGCCCAGAAGGCGGAGCAGACCCGGGCCGAGCGGGCCCGGCAGGCAGCGGCGGGCGACGGCCCGGCGCTCGCGGACTACCCCCTGGTCCTGGACGTCACCGAGGAGACCTTCGAGTCCGAGGTGGTCCAGCGCTCGGCCGAGGTCCCGGTGGTGGTGGACTTCTGGGCCGAGTGGTGCGGCCCGTGCAAGCAGCTCAGCCCGGTGCTGGAGCGCCTCGCCGAGGAGTACGCCGGCCGGATCGTGCTCGCCAAGATCGACGTGGACGCCAACCCGGAGATTGCCCAGCAGTTCGGGATCCAGGGCATCCCGGCCGTGATGGCGGTGGTGGCGGGCCAGCTGGTGCCGCTGTTCCAGGGCGCCGAGAACGAGGCGAACGTCCGCAAGATCCTGGACCAGCTGATCGCGGTGGCCGAGCAGCGCTTCGGCATCGTCGGCGGGGCCGCCGGCGGCGGCGAGGACGCGGCGGCCGAGCCCCGGGTGCCGGCCGACCCGGCGCTGGAGGCCGCGCACGACGCGCTGGACCGGGGCGACCTGGCGGGCGCGGTGCGGGCGTACCAGAACGTGCTGAGCGACCGGCCCGGGCACGTCGAGGCCAAGCTGGGCCTGGCCCAGGCCCAGCTGCTGCAGCGGGTGGAGCAGCTCGACCCGCAGCAGGTGCGCGCCGACGCGGCGGCCGATCCGAAGGACGTACCGGCCCAGCTGCGGGCCGCGGACCTGGACCTGGTCGGCGGACACGTGGAGGACGCCTTCGGACGCCTGGTCGACACCGTCGCCCGGACGTTCGGCGAGGACCGGGACGCGGCGCGGCTGCGGCTGCTGGAGCTGTTCGAGGTGATCGGTTCGGAGGACCCGCGCACCGTGGCGGCCCGCCAGGCGCTGGCCCGGGTGCTGTTCTGACGGACCGCCCGGGCGGCCCGTCCGGGCGGTGACCGAGCGGTCCGGACGGGGCACCCGAGAGCCTCCCGGCGGCACCGGGTGACACCTCGGGTGACCTGCGGTGTCGTCGGCGATTTGACGACTTTCGGGTGGAGTCCGGCCAGGTTTACCAAATCTTGATAACACCCCGCCGCGGTCACGACTCGTGACCGCGGCGGGGTGTTTCGGCAGTGTTTCGGCGGTTTGACATCGGACGCACACGCGATTTCGGTCACACTCCGTTGCGGAGCCTTCGATTCCATGATCGACCCCGTTCACTGTTGGATTACCCGTCAGTAACGGACCTCTTGTGCTCCGCCCCGGTTTGGACAACGATCGGCGACGCCCGGTCCCTCGGCGACGAGGGGTCCCCACCGGGTGAGGGCAGGGGGGTAACCGCAGATCCCACGCGGCGGTTCCTGGCCTCGAAACGGCCGCGCGGCCC
Source organism: Kitasatospora fiedleri (assembly GCF_948472415.1). Classification (NCBI taxonomy): domain Bacteria; kingdom Bacillati; phylum Actinomycetota; class Actinomycetes; order Kitasatosporales; family Streptomycetaceae; genus Kitasatospora; species Kitasatospora fiedleri. The sequence goes on from NZ_OX419519.1 coordinate 5,045,948, forward strand.
GCGCGGCCGCCTGGTTGTCGCTCGGGGGTGATCGCCGGCGCCGTCCCCACGGCAGCAGGCGCTCTCCGCTACCGAGGACGTAGCTCTCTCCCATCCCGGGCCGGACCACGTGCGGGACGCACCGGAACGACCGGAGATGTACGTCCTAGAAGGAGGACCACGCATGTCCCAGTCCTACGGCAAGACCCGCTGGAAGCGCTTCGCCCTGGTGATGGTGCCCAGCATCGCGGCCACCGCCGCGATCGGCGTCTCGCTGGCCAACTCCGCCCTCGCGGCCTCGTTCTCGGTCTCCGGCCAGCAGTTCAAGGTCACCGTCGACGACCTGCAGGGCGAGGGTTTCTCCCAGTTCGGCGGCGTGGACGTCGAGAAGAACGGCACCCCGCACCCGGTCGCGGTCTCCGCCTTCGACCACGCGACGCTGAAGAACCTGTGCCAGTCGGTCGTCACCGACCTCGGCCCGCTCGGCAAGTGGACCCTGGTCCTCAACGCCGGCCAGAGCGACGACAAGGCGAAGCAGGTCGACGCCCAGCAGCTGCTGATCGACCTCAACCAGCTGAACGCGGACGCCGAGTTCAAGAACATCAACATCGGCCAGGACGCCGGCACCCTCAAGGGCTCCGCCGTCAAGAAGCTCCAGGACGACGGCGGCACCCTGCCGACCGGCGCCCAGGGCTTCGCCCAGGCCGCCGACTCCGCGCACCTGCAGCACGTCCAGCAGACCGCGTGGGCCACCTCGGCCGGCACCTTCACGCTCAACGGCCTGAAGCTGAACATCAACAAGGGCTCCGGCGCGGGCGTCGAGTGCTACTAGTCCGCCCCTGAGGGCCCGCCCGCCGGGCCCGACGGCGGACCACCGGTGCGAGGGGGCGGCCGCGCCGCCCCCTCGCACCGCACCCCGGCGCACCCGGGACCATCCGTCTTCCCCCTCGGACCCACCATCGAGGAGTCGCACCATGTCCAGCGCAACCGTCGAGGCCTGGCCCGAGAACCCGGTCGGTCCGGTCGGCCGCACCCGGCGGGGGTTCCGCGCGTGGCGGCGCACCCGGCCGTTCTGGGGCGGGCTGCTCGCGATGATCGCCGGCGTGCCGATCCTGTACTTCCCCTACGCCCACCTCAGCCTGGGCGGCCTGACGGTGGCGATGGCCACCACCGCCGGCGCCGGCTCGATGATCATCGGCCTGCTGATGATCTCGCTCGGGCTGACCGCCTGGTTCCAGCCCTTGGTGCGGATCTTCTGCGGGGTGGCGACCACCATCCTGGCGCTGATCTCCGTCCCGGTCTCCAACCTCGGCGGCTTCGGCATGGGCCTGGTGCCCGGTCTGATCGCCGGCGGCCTGCTGGTGTCCTGGGCGCCGCTGCCGGAGCCGGTCGCCGACCCGGCCACCGAGTCCGCGGCCGAGTTCGCCGCCGCGCCGCAGCCGGCCCCCGTCGCGCAGCTGCCCGCGCAGGCCGCCGCCGAGCGGCCGCTGGAGCACGGGGCCGTCCCGCAGGCGCCCGCCGGAGAGGAGCAGCGGTGACCGGACCCGAGAAGCCGACCGTCCAGGGCCCGCGGCACGCGGTGCCCCGGGAGGGGGTCCGCTCCCGGCTGCGCGGACGGGCGCTGGCGATCGCCGCCGTGCCGACCGCGCTGCTGGTCGGCGCGGCCTACGCGCCGACGCTGGCCGCCGCCGACCCGCAGCAGAGCGGCGCCTGCGCCCCGGACACGGTGCTGAAGGAGACGCCCGTCCCGAAGAGCGAGATCAAGGTGCTGCCGGACTCCTCGGTGAGCCGGGCGGCGGCCGCCGGGCAGGCCCCGGCGGGCAGCGCCGCCGCGGTGCCGGCGGTCCTCACCGGCCCCGCGACGGCGCAGTCCGCCGTGTACACCGTGCCGAAGGCGGGCGCCGCCTCCGGCGGGGTCCAGCAGGCCGGGGTGATCGACGACTGGTGGAACGACCTGATCCACCCGGGCGCGAGCGCCTCCCCGTCCCCGACGCCCTCGCCGACCGCGCGGCCCACCACCGCCGCGCCGACCACCCCGCGGCCACCCCGGCCCCGTCCGGCGCCCCCCGCGCCGCCGGGACGCCCGCCGCCCCGCCCGCGTCCTCCGCCCCGGCCGCGAGCGGCTCCACCGCCCCGAAGCCCACCGCCTCCGGCGGCACCGCGCCCAAGGGCAGCGCCTCGCCGTCGTCCTCGCCGTCGCCGTCCGCCTCCGCCTCCGCGGACCCGAACTGCCTGGTCAGCACCAAGGGCCTGGCCGCGAAGGCGGCCCCCTCCGGCCACGTGGTGCCGGACCAGAACTGGGTGCTGCACTCGACCCGGCTGGCGCTGCACGGCTCGGTGTTCAACGGCGTCTACGACGTCACCACGGAGAGCGGCACCAAGCGGGTGCTGAAGTTCACCACGGCCAGCGTCGACATCGAGAACCTCGACATGTCGACCATCCAGATCCCCGGCCTGACCTTCCACGTGAAGAGCCGCGAGGGCTCGACCTCGACCATGCGCAACGGGCCGATCACCATGTACGTGGAGAGCCTGTCGGGCAACCTGGCGGCGGTCTACGGCCTGCCGATCCCGATCGACCTGGGCCAGATCACGCTCACCCCGGACACCCTGCCGAAGTGGCTCTGGGACCTGCTGGGCGCGGTGCCGATCCCGTTGGACCTGACGCTGACCCACGCCAAGGCGGTGCAGGCGGGCCAGTTCGGCGGCGACCTGACCATCCCCGGCATGCGGCTGTTCAACGACAAGGAGCCGTACGACGGCTGACCGGCCGCCACGGAACGCCGCAGGGGCGGGACCCGGTCCTCGGGTCCCGCCCCTGCGGCGTTCGTGCGGGGCGCTCAGCTCTCCGAGCGGGCGCCCAGGTGGTGCACCTGGACCATGTTGGTGGTGCCCGGGATGCCGACCGGCACGCCGGCCGTGACGATCACGGTGTCGCCCTCGGCGAGGCGGTTCATCTTGAGCAGCTCGCGGTCGACCTGCTCGACCATCTCGTCGGTGGTGGCCACCTGCTCCGAGACGTACGCCTCGACGCCCCAGCTCAGCGAGAGCTGGTTGCGGGTGGCGACGTCCGGGGTGAAGGCGATCACCGGGATCGGCGAGCGGTAGCGGGAGAGCCGGCGCGCGGTGTCACCGGACTTGGTGAACGCGACCAGCGCCTTGCCGTCCAGGAAGTCGCCCAGCTCGCACGCGGCGCGGGCGACCGAGCCGCCCTGGGTGCGGGGCTTGCGGCCCGGGTTGAGCGGCTGGAGGCCCTGCGAGAGCAGCTCCTCCTCGGCCTTCTCGGCGATCCTGCTCATGGTCTTGACGGTCTCGACCGGGTACTTGCCGACGCTCGACTCGGCGGACAGCATGACCGCGTCCGCCCCGTCCAGGATGGCGTTGGCGACGTCGGAGACCTCGGCGCGGGTCGGGCGCGAGGCGTGGATCATCGACTCCATCATCTGGGTGGCGACGATGACCGGCTTGGCGTTGCGGCGGGCGAGGGTGACCAGCCGCTTCTGGACCAGCGGCACCTTCTCCAGCGGGTACTCGACGGCGAGGTCGCCGCGGGCCACCATGATCGCGTCGAAGGCGAGGACGATCTCCTCCATGGCCTCGACGGCCTGCGGCTTCTCGATCTTGGCGATGACCGGCACACGAATGCCGACCTCGTCCATGACCTTGTGCACGTCGTCGATGTCCCCGGCGTTGCGGACGAACGACAGCGCGACCATGTCGACGCCCAGCTGGAGGGCGAAGCGCAGGTCGTCCTTGTCCTTCTCGGACAGCGCGGGGACGTTGACCGCCGCGCCGGGCAGGTTGATGCCCTTGTTGTTGGAGAGCACGCCGCCCTCGACCACCACGGTCTTCACCCGCGGGCCGTCGACGCTGACGACCTCCAGGGCGATGACGCCGTCGTTGATCAGGATCGGGTCGCCGGGCTTCACGTCGCCGGGCAGGCCCTTGTAGGTGGTGCCGCAGATGTGCTGGTCACCGGGGACGTCCTCGGTGGTGATGGTGAACGTGTCGCCGTTGTCAACGGTCACCGGGCCGTTGGCGAAGGTCGCCAGACGGATCTTGGGGCCCTGCAGGTCGGCCAGCACGCCGATGGTGCGGCCGGTGTCCTCCGAGACCTGGCGGACGCGGCGGTACCGGTCCTCGTGCTCGGCGTGGGAGCCGTGGCTCATGTTGAGGCGGGCGACGTTCATGCCCGCTTCGACGATGGCCTTCAGCTGTTCGTAGGAGTCCGTCGCGGGACCCAGGGTGCAGACAATTTTCGCTCGGCGCATATCCGTCAGTCTATCCGTTCGTGTTATCGGTACATTCAGCTCGTACCGTCAGATATCGCCAACGAACATTCCGAGGGGTGGGATACTGACGGGTAGTCATCCCGCGCGGGGCCTACACCTCGTGGACCAGCGCGAACGTCTGCTGGGCGATCTCCAGCTCCTCGTCGGTCGGCACCACGGCGACGGTGACCCGCGAGTAGGACGGCGAGACCGTCCGCGCCTCCCGCGAGCGCACCGCGTTCAGCTCCGGGTCGACCGAAATGCCCAGCTCCTCCAGATTGGCACAGACCGCGGCCCGCACCTCGGCGGAGTTCTCCCCGACACCCGCGGTGAACGCCACCGCGTCCACCCGCCCCAGCACCGCGTAGTAGCCGCCCAGGTAGCGCCGGACGCGGTGCACGTAGGCGTCGAACGCCAGCTTGGCGTCCTCCTCGCCCTCCTGGGCCCGGCGCACCACCTCGCGCATGTCGTTGTCCCCGCACAGGCCCAGCAGGCCGCTGCGCCGGTTCAGCAGGTCGTCGATCTCGTCGATGCTCATCCCGCCCACCCGGTGCAGGTGGAACACCAGGCCCGGGTCCACGTCGCCGGAGCGGGTGCCCATCACCAGGCCCTCCAGCGGGGTCAGGCCCATCGAGGTCTCCACGCACACCCCGCCCGCCACCGCCGAGGCCGAGGCGCCGTTGCCCAGGTGCAGCACGATCACGTTCAGCTCCGCCGGGTCCCGGCCGAGCAGCCGGGCGGTGGCCCGGGAGACGTACCGGTGCGAGGTGCCGTGGAAGCCGTAGCGGCGCACCCGGTGCGCGTCGGCGGTGGCCCGGTCGATCGCGTAGCGGGCCGCGTGCTCGGGCAGCGTGGCGTGGAACGCGGTGTCGAACACCGCGACCTGCGGCAGGTCCGGCCGCAGCGCCCGGGCCACCTCGATGCCGGTGATGTTCGCCGGGTTGTGCAGCGGCGCGACCGGGATCAGCCGGCGGATCTCGGCCAGCACCGCGTCGGTGACCAGGGTCGGCCGGGTGAAGCGCAGCCCGCCGTGCACCACCCGGTGGCCGATCGCCGCCAGCTCCGGCGAGTCCAGGCCCATCAGGTCCGCGGCCAGCTCCCCGGCCACCGCCTCCAGCGCCACGTCGTGCCCGGCGAACCGCCGCAGCGTCTCGCGCGGCTCCCCGGTCAGCGGCAGGTGCAGCAGTCGGCCGCCCTCCTCGCCGATCCGCTCCACCAGGCCGGAGGCCAGCTTCGAGCCGTCCAGCATGTCGATCAGCTGGTACTTCACCGAGGACGACCCGGCGTTCAGCACCAGGACACGGGTACCGGCGGTCACTGCGGGCCTCCTGCGGCGGGGTTCTCGGCGGCGGCGGGGGCTGCGGCCTCTGCGGGAGCGGGAGCGGAAGCGGGAACGGGAGCTGCGGCCTCGACGGCGGCGGCCTCGGCGGCGGTCTGGGACTGGATCGCGGTGATCGCCACCGTGTTGACGATGTCCTCCACCAGCGCGCCCCGGGACAGGTCGTTCACCGGCTTGTTCAGGCCCTGGAGCACCGGGCCGACCGCGATCGCCCCGGCCGAGCGCTGCACCGCCTTGTAGGTGTTGTTGCCGGTGTTCAGGTCCGGGAAGATCAGCACGGTGGCCCGCCCGGCCACCGCCGAGCCCGGCAGCTTGGTCGCCGCGACGTGCGCGTCCACCGCCGCGTCGTACTGGATCGGACCCTCCACCAGCAGGTCCGGGCGCTGCTCGCGGACCAGCTCGGTGGCCCTGCGGACCTTGTCCACGTCCGCGCCGGAGCCCGAGGTGCCGGTCGAGTACGACAGCATCGCCACCCGCGGCTCCACCCCGAACTGGGCGGAGGTCTCCGCCGACTGGATCGCGATGTCGGCCAGCTGCCGGGCGTCCGGGTCCGGGTTGACCGCGCAGTCGCCGTACACCAGCACCTTGTCGGCCAGGCACATGAAGAACACCGAGGAGACGATCGCCGCGCCCGGCGAGGTCTTGATCACCTCGAAGGCCGGCCGGATGGTCGCCGCGGTCGAGTGCACCGCGCCGGAGACCATGCCGTCCGCGATGCCCTCCTGCACCATCAGGGTGCCGAAGTACGAGACGTCGGCGACCACGTCCAGCGCCCGCTCCACCGTCATGCCCTTGTGCGCCCGGGCCTTCGCGTACAGCTCGGCGAACTGCTGGCGCAGCGGGCTGGCCGCCGGGTCGACGATCCGGGCCTGCGCGCCCGCGTCGCCGGCCTGCGGGAACTCGATGCCCAGCGCGGCCAGCCGGCGGTGCACCGCGTCCGGGTCGCCGAGCAGGGTCAGGTCGCAGATGTTGCGGCGCAGCAGCACCTCGGCGGCGCGCAGCACCCGGTCCTCGGTGCCCTCCGGCAGCACGATGTGCCGGCGGTCCGCGCGGGCCCGCTCCAGCAGCGCGTGCTCGAACATCATCGGGGTCACCCGCTCGGACCGGCTCAGCTCGATCCGGCTGGTCAACTCGGCGGTGTCCACGTGCAGTTCGAACAGGCCGAGGGCGATCTCGGCCTTCCGCGGGCTGTTCGGCCCGATCCGGCCCTCCAGGTGGGTGAGCGCCGCCGCGGTCAGCCAGGAGCCCTCCGACACCTCCGCCACCGGGGTGCCCGGGGCCAGCCGGGAGGCCAGCGCCATCACGTTGGGGCCCGGGTGCTGGCCGAGCGTCAGCAGCACGCCCGCGATCGGCGGGGAGCCCGCCGCGTGCGCCGCCAGCGACCCGATCACCAGGTCCGCCCGGTCGCCCGGGGTCACCACCAGCGCGCCCTCGGTCAGCGCGTCCAGGAAGGTCGGCAGCATCGCCCCGCCGAACACGAAGTTCCGCACGTCCCGGGAGAGCCCCGCCGTGTCGCCCAGCAGCACCGTCGCGCCGGTCGCCTCCACCAGCTGCGCCACCGTCGGCGCGGCCAGCGCCGGCTCCTCCGGGATCACGTACACCGGCACCGGCAGCTTCTCGGTCAGCGTCCGCTGCACCTGCTGCTTGGCCCCCGGCCGGACCCGGTTGGCCACCATCGCCAGGATCGAGCACCCCAGGTCCCGGTAGGCCCGGTGCGCGTTGCGCACCTCCGCGACCACCGCCTGCGGGTCCTCGTGCCGGCCGCCGACCACCGGCAGCACGCCCGCCCCGAACTCGTTCGCCAGCCGGGCGTTGAACGCCAGCTCGTCCGGGATGTTGGTCTCCGAGAAGTCGGTGCCCAGCACCAGCACCGCCTGGCAGCGCCGCTCCAGCTGGTGGAACCGGTCCACCAGCGCCGAGACCAGCTCGTCCTGCCCGCGGGCCGCCTGCAGCGCCGCCGCCTCGTCGTAGGTCAGCCCGTACAGCTCGGCGACCGGCAGGTCCAGCCGGTACCTGCCGCGCAGCAGCTCCACCACGTGGTCGCTGCCCGCCCCGCCGCCGTCGGGGGCGTGCACCAGCGGCCGGAACACCCCCACCCGGTCCACCTGGCGGGTGAGCAGTTCCATGACCCCGAGCTCCACGGCCTGTCGGCCGTCCCCCCGGTCGATGCCGGTCACGTACACGCTGCGCGCCACGGTGGAGCTCTCCGTCCGGTCGTCCCAGCCGGTCGTCCCGGGCTGCGGTCGTACCGACCATACCGTCGTACCACACGGGGGACTTGCTGCGGCACCGCCGCTACCGCCGCACGGGTCGGGTGCCGCGCGGCGGTGGCGGAGCGGTTCAGCGGGCCGGGCGGAGCCAGACGGTGGCCAGCGGCGGCAGGACCAGCTCGGCCGAGCGCGGCTGGGCGTTCCACGGCTCGGACTCGGACTTCACCGGGCCGGAGTTGGCCACCCCGCTGCCGCCGTACTCCTCGGCGTCGGTGTTGAGCGCCTCCTCCCAGACCTGCTCGGCCCCCTCCAGCCGCGGCAGGCCGACCCGGAAGCCGTGCCGGACCACCGGGGAGAAGTTGCAGACCGCCACCAGCGGGCTGCCGTCGGCGGCGAACCGGACGAAGGACAGCACGTTGTCCTCGGCCGCGCCGCCGTCCAGCCAGGCGAACCCGGCCGGGACGGTGTCCTGCTCGTACAGCGCCGGGGTGTCCCGGTAGACGTGGTTGAGCGCGCCGACCAGGCGCTGCACGCCGCGGTGGTCGGCGTGCGCCGGCCAGCCCTCGTCCAGCACCCACCACTGCGGGCCGTGCTCGTGGTCCCACTCCGCGCCCTGGGCGAACTCCTGCCCCATGAACAGCAGTTGCTTGCCCGGGTGGGCCCACATGAAGCCCAGGTAGGCCCGGTGGTTGGCGCGCTGCTGCCACCAGTCGCCGGGCATCTTGGCGACCAGCGCCTGCTTGCCGTGCACCACCTCGTCGTGCGAGATCGGCAGGATGTAGTTCTCCGAGTAGGCGTACACCATCGAGAAGGTCATCTCGTTGTGGTGGTACTTGCGGTGCACCGGCTCCTTGGCGATGTACACCAGCGAGTCGTGCATCCAGCCCATGTTCCACTTCAGGCCGAAGCCCAGCCCGCCGCTGTCGGTCGGCCGGGTCACCCCCTCCCAGGCGGTGGACTCCTCGGCGACCGTCAGCACGCCCGGGCAGCGCCGGTAGACGGTGGCGTTCATCTCCTGCAGGAAGGAGGCCGCGTCCAGGTTCTCCCGGCCGCCGTACTGGTTGGGCGTCCAGGCGCCGCCCTCCCGGGAGTAGTCCAGGTAGAGCATCGAGGCCACCGCGTCCACCCGCAGGCCGTCGACGTGGAACTCCTCGCACCAGTACACCGCGTTGGCGACCAGGAAGTTGCGCACCTCGGTGCGGCCGTAGTCGAACTCCAGCGTCCCCCAGTCCGGGTGCTCGGCGCGCAGCGGGTCGGCCGGCTCGTACAGCGGCTCGCCGTCGAACCGGGCCAGCGCGAAACCGTCCTTGGGGAAGTGCGCGGGCACCCAGTCGACCAGCACGCCGATGCCGTGCCGGTGCAGGGTGTCGACCAGGTGCCGGAAGTCGTCCGGGGTGCCGAGCCGGGCGGTCGGGGCGTAGAAGCCGGAGACCTGGTAGCCCCAGGAGCCGCCGAACGGGTGCTCCATCACCGGCATGAACTCGACGTGGGTGAAGCCGAGTTCGTTCAGGTAGCCGGGCAGCACCTCGGCGATCTCCCGGTAGGACGTCAGCTCCGGCCGCCAGGACGCCAGGTGCAGCTCGTAGACGGACATCGGGGCGCGGTGGTGCACGGTGCGGGCGCGCCGCGCCATCCAGTCGGCGTCCTGCCACTCGTGCCGGGAGGCGGTCACCACCGAGGCGGTCTCCGGCGGGCACTGGGTGGCCCGGGCCAGCGGGTCGGCCTTCTCCAGCCGGTGCCCCTGCCGGGTGAGGATCTGGTACTTGTAGTGCTCGCCCTCGCCGACCTCCGGCAGGAACACCTCCCACACGCCCGAGGAGCCCAGCGAGCGCATCGGGTGCGCGGTGCCGTCCCAGTGGTTGAACGAGCCGATCACCCGCACCCCGACCGCGTTCGGCGCCCAGACCGCGAACGCCGTGCCGGCCACCCCGTCGACCGTGCGCAGGTGCGAGCCCAGCGCCTGCCACAGCTGCTCGTGCCGGCCCTCCCGGATCAGGTGCAGGTCCAGCTCGCCCAGCGTCGGGGCGAACCGGTAGCCGTCCTCCTGGACCAGCGGCTCGCCGCCCGGGTACGTCACCCGCAGGGTGTAGCGCGGGAAGCTCTGCCCGGTCAGCAGACCGGTGAACAGGCCGCCCTGCTGGTGGGTCAGCTCCGCCGGGCCCAGCTCGGTCTCCACCACCACCCGCTCCGCGAACGGCCGCAGCACCCGGATCGCGGTGCCCGTCGGCAGCTCGTGCGCGCCCAGCAGCGCGTGCGGGTCGTGGTGCGCGCCGGAGACCAGCCGCTCCACCTCGGCCGGCGGCAGCGGGGCCTCCGGCAGCCGCAGCGCGCCCCCGGCGGCCGGCGGCCGGGCCGCGGCCGGGGCGGAGCCCGCCGCACCCGCCCGCCCGGCCGGCTTCGCCGCGGCGGACTTCGCCGGGGCCGCGGCCGGTGTCTTCGCGGCGGGGGCCTTCGCGGCGGGCTTCGCAGCGGGCCGCCCGGCGGTGGCCTTGCTGCGCGGACCGCTGCGGAACGTGGCCGGGACGGCCGGGGGGCGGTCGGCGGACGGGTCGAGCGGACCGAGCGGGGTCACGGCGGAATCCTCCAGGATCGGGGTGCCTTGCGCGGGGGGACGCGGAGAGCTGTCGGGGAGGGGCGGGTGGCGCGGGTCGTACGGGTCGTTCCGGTCGTACGGGTGGCGCGCGGGCGCGCGGCGGCCCGGCCGCCGGGCGGGCGGCCGGGCCCGGGTCAGACGGAGTCCGCCAGGCGGTTGATCGCGGCCAGCGGGATGGGAAGCCAGCTCGGTCGGTGCCGGGCCTCGTACACCACCTCGTAGACCGCCTTGTCGATCTCCAGCGCCCGCATCAGCTCCGGGGTGCCGGCCGGGTCGGCGCCGCCGCCCGCGGTGTAGCCCGCGCAGTACGCGGCCCGGTTGCGGGCGGCCCAGGCCGAGGCGAGCAGGGCCAGCTCCGGGTCCTGGCCGGGGGCGCCGGCCAGCAGGTGGGCGGCCGCGTAGTCGAAGGAGCGGAGCATCGCGGCGACGTCCCGCAGCGCGGGCTGCGGGAGGCGGCGCTCGGCCAGCGGCTTGGCCGGCTCGCCCTCGAAGTCCAGCAGCACCCAGCCCTGCGGGGTGCGCATCGCCTGGCCCAGGTGCAGGTCGCCGTGGATCCGCTGGACCAGCAGGCCGTCCAGGTGGGCCTCGGTGAGCTGCTGGAACGCGGCGCGCAGCGCGGGGCGGTAGCGCATCAGGCCGGGCACGGCGGTGACTGCGGAGTCCAGCCGGGCGGCCATCGCGTCGGCCAGCTCGGCGATCTTCGTCCGGTCCAGCCGGGCGGTCGGCATGCTGCGGGCCAGCACCCGGTGCACCTCGGCGGTGGCCCGGCCCAGCCGGTGCGCCTCGATCGCGAAGTTGCCCGGCGAGGGGTCGCCCTTGAGCCGGGCGACCTGGTCGAGGGCCAGCTCCCAGCCGTCCTCGGCGTCCTCCAGGTAGCGCTGCAGCAGGCCCAGGGTGGCGGGCTCGGAGCGCTCCAGTCGGCACTCGAACCAGGCGGCGACCCGCGGGATGCGGGTCGAGCCGGCCCGGGACAGCGCCAGCGAGAGTTCCAGGTCGGGGTTGGTGCCCGGGCTGATCCGGCGGAACAGCTTGAGGATGAACGCGGTGTCGTAGATCACCGAGGAGTTGGACTGCTCGGCGGTGGACGCCCGCCCCGGCAGGTTGCCCGGCAGGCCCGGGCCGGGGGTGCGGCGGAACGACAGCGAGCCGAACCGGTCGCCGGTGGCCAGGTGCTCCAGCAGCCGGCCGGTCAGCTCCGGGTCGTGCACCGCGTCGTAGAGCGTCGCCCCGTCGTAGGTGCCGCCCGTCAGCCGGCCCAGCACCGCCATCGGGCCGACCGAGGCGGGCTGCTCCGAGCGGATGCCCAGCAGCAGCTGGTAGACGTCCTCCGGGCCGGCGGAGGCGCCGCCGTACTCGACCCGCAGCAGCAGGTGCAGCAGGGCCGGGTCGCCGACCTGGAGCGGGGTGCCGACCACCGGGGTGAGCGCGGCGATCGGCCGGCCCTTGCCGGCGTACCAGCGTTGGGTGGGCAGCCACTCGGCGATCAGCGGCATGGCCGCCTGGACCAGTTCGCCGACTCCGGCGGCGGTTCTCCGGACCCCCGGTGTGCGCGTTCCCACCGGCCCCATGGCGGCGTCGGAGGGCTCACGGTGCACGTGGGCTTGAGAACGGGAGGGTTCGGACATGACTCCCTTTCCCCGGAAGCGGGCGGCTGCCCGACGAATCGTGGCCGGGCCCAGCAGTCTTCCGGATTTCGGCGGCGCGGCGGCGACGGCACGCGAGCAGCGGCTCGGTGTCACGCCTTCGTGTGGGTGGCCGTTGGGCTGTTCTCCGTACGCGGTGGTGCGAAGACCCCCGGGGGCGCGCGAGGATTCCCGCGCGCCCGCGGAGGGTGACGTCCCGTTCGGGGCCTGAGGGATCGTTACTTCGTGGACGTGCTGCGGCGTTCCGGCCGCTACCGGGACCCGGACGGCTTCGTCCGGTCCTGGCGCAGTTGGAACCAGTAGAACCCGTGGCCGGCCAGCGTCAGCAGGTACGGCCACTCGCCGATGGTGGGGAAGCGCACGCCGCCGATCAGCTCGACCGGGTACCGCCCCCCGTACTGCCGCAGGTCCAGTTCGGTCGGCTGCGCGAACCGCGAGAAGTTGTTCACGCACATGACCAGGTCGCCCTCGTACTCGCGCACGAAGGCCAGCACCGCGGGATTGCTGGAGGGCAGCTCGGTGTAGCTGCCGAGGCCGAACGCGGGGTTGAGCTTGCGGATCTCGATCATGCGACGCGTCCAGTGCAGCAGCGAACTCGAACTGCTCTGCTGCGCTTCGACGTTGGTCACCTGAAAGCCGTACACCGGGTCCATGATGGGCGGCAGACTGAGCCTGCCCGGGTCCGCCGAGGAGAAACCCGCGTTCCGGTCCGGCGTCCACTGCATCGGGGTGCGGACGCCGTCCCGGTCGCCCAGCCAGATGTTGTCGCCCATGCCGATCTCGTCGCCGTAGTACAGCACCGGCGAGCCGGGCAGCGAGAGCAGCAGCGCGGTGAACAGCTCGACCTGGTTGCGGTCGTTCTCCAGCAGCGGGGAGAGCCGGCGGCGGATGCCCACGTTGGCCCGCATCCGCGGGTCCTTCGCGTACTCCGCGTACATGTAGTCGCGCTCCTCGTCGGTGACCATCTCCAGGGTCAGCTCGTCGTGGTTGCGCAGGAAGATGCCCCACTGGCAGCCCGAGGGGATCTCCGGGGTCTTCGCCAGGATCTCGGAGACCGGGTAGCGGGACTCCCGGCGGACCGCCATGAAGATCCGCGGCATCACCGGGAAGTGGAACGCCATGTGGCACTCGTCACCGCCGGAGCCGAAGTCGCCGAAGTAGTCGACCACGTCCTCCGGCCACTGGTTGGCCTCCGCCAGCAGCACGGTGTCCGGGTAGTTGGCGTCGATCTCCTTGCGGACCCGCCTGAGGAAGTCGTGGGTCTCCGGCAGGTTCTCGCAGTTGGTGCCCTCCCGGGCGTAGAGGTACGGCACCGCGTCCAGCCGGAAGCCGTCGATGCCGAGGTCGAGCCAGAACTTCAGCGCCGCCATCACCTCCTCCTGCACCCGCGGGTTGTCGTAGTTCAGGTCCGGCTGGTGGCTGAAGAAGCGGTGCCAGTAGTACTGCTTGCGGATCGGGTCGAAGGTCCAGTTCGAGGACTCGGTGTCGACGAAGATGATCCGCGCGTCCGGGTACTGCTTGTCGTCGTCGGCCCACATGTAGAAGTCGCCGTACGGGCCGTCCGGGTCGCTGCGGGACGCCTGGAACCACGCGTGCTGGTCGCTGGTGTGGTTGACCACGAAGTCGATGATCACCCGCATGCCGCGCAGGTGCGCCGCGTCCACGAACTCCACGAAGTCGGCCAGGTTGCCGAACTCGGGGAGCACCGACTGGTAGTCCGAGACGTCGTAACCGCCGTCCCGGAGGGGGGAGTTCATGAACGGGGGCAGCCAGAGGCAGTCCACCCCCAGCCACTGGAGGTAGTCGAGCCGCGAGGTGAGCCCCTTGAGGTCGCCGACGCCGTCCCCGTTGCTGTCCTGGAACGAACGCACCAGCACTTCGTAGAAGACCGCGCGTTTGAACCACTCGGGGTCGCGGTCCCGGGCGGGGGTGTCGGCGAAGGTGTCGGGGACGGGCTCGTTGACTGTCACTGCGGGTTCCTCCGAACCGTGAGGAGGTGGGCCGGCCCGGAAGAGGGGTCGAGCCGGACGTAGTTGTGACGGCCCCAGGCGTAGGTGGCGCCGGTCAGCTCGTCGTGCACCGTCAGCGGCCCCGGCGCGTCGAGCGTCACCGTGGCCTCCTGGACGTGGTGCGGGTCCAGGTTGACCACGCAGATCACCCGGTCCTCCAGGCCGTCCTCGGTGACGGCGGTCTTGGAGAACGCGATGATCCGCTCGTTGTCCACGGGGTGGAAGCGCAGGTCCCGCAGCTGCTGGAGCGCGGGGTGGCGGCGGCGCAGCCGGTTCAGGGCGGTCAGCAGCGGTGCCAGCGAGTCCTGCCGGGACCAGTCGCGCGGGCGCAGCTCGTACTTCTCCGAGTGCAGGTACTCCTCCGAGCCGGGCGCCGCCGCCTCGTTCTCGAACAGCTCGAAGCCCGCGTACACCCCGAAGGACGGGGAGAGCGCCGCCGCCAGCACCGCGCGCACCGCGAACGCGGCCGGGCCGCCGTGCTGGAGGTACTCGGGCAGGATGTCCGGGGTGTTGGCGAAGAAGTTCGGCCGCATGTACGCGGCGGCCTCGCCGGTCAGCTCGGTCAGGTACTCGGTCAGCTCGGCCTTGGTGTTGCGCCAGGTGAAGTACGTGTAGGACTGGTGGAAGCCGATCTTGCCCAGGGTGTGCATCATCGCGGGGCGGGTGAACGCCTCGGCCAGGAACAGCACGTCCGGGTCGGTGCGGGCGATGTCCGCGAGCACCTTCTCCCAGAAGTTCACCGGCTTGGTGTGCGGGTTGTCGACCCGGAAGATCCGCACCCCGCGGGCCATCCAGAACCGCAGGACCCGCACCGTCTCGCGGACGATCCCGTCGAAGTCCTGGTCGAAGTTGACCGGATAGATGTCCTGGTACTTCTTCGGCGGGTTCTCCGCGTACGCGATGGTGCCGTCCGCGCGGTGGCTGAACCACTCCGGGTGCTTGTGCACCCACGGGTGGTCCGGCGAGCACTGCAGCGCGAAGTCCAGCGCCACCTCCAGGCCCAGCGCGCCCGCCTCCGCCACGAGGTGGTCGAAGTCCTCCAGGGTGCCCAGGTCCGGGTGGACCGCGTCGTGCCCGCCCTCCGGCGAGCCGATCGCCCACGGCGAGCCGACGTCCCGCGGACCGGCCGTCAGCGCGTTGTCGGGGCCCTTGCGGTGGGCCCGGCCGATCGGGTGGACCGGCGGCAGGTACACCACGTCGAAGCCCATCGCGGCCACCGCGGGCAGCCGCTCGGCGGCCGTCCGGAAGGTGCCCGACACCGGCGGCTCGACGCCCGAGGGGTCGACCACCGCGCCCTCCGAGCGCGGGAAGAACTCGTACCAGGAGCCGAACAGCGCCCGTTTGCGGTCCACCTGGAGCGGCTGCGAGCGAGTGGCCGAAACCAGCTCCCGCAGCGGGTACCGGTCCAGCAGCGCCGTCACCTCCGGGCCGAGCGCCGCCGCGTAGCGGCTCAGCGGCGGCAGGCCGGTGTCGCGCAGCGCGTCCACCGCCGCCAGCACCTGGGCCCGGCCGTCCTTCTTCGGCACCCCGGCGGCGGCCCGCTCCAGCAGCTGCGCGCCCTCCTCCAGCACCAGCGCGGTGTCGATCCCGGCCGGGAGCTTCACCGCCGCGTGCTTCTTCCAGGTCGCCACCGGGTCGGACCACGCCTCCACCAGGTACGACCAGCGGCCCGGCACGGTCGGCGTGACGTACGCGCCCCAGCGGTCGCTGCCCTCGGACAGCTCGCGCATCGGCGTCCACGGGCCCGAGCGGCCGCGCGGGTCGCGCAGCACCACGTTGGCGCCGACCGCGTCGTGGCCCTCGCGGAACACCGTGGCGGAGACCAGGAAGCGCTCCCCCTCCACGGCCTTGGCCGGACGCCGGCCGGCGTCGACGAGCGGGGTCACGTCAAGCACGGGGATGCGGCCGATCACGGTGTCGCTCTCTGTCGTCTTGCGGGCGGGACGGGCGGCGGCGCGCTTGGCGGCCGGCCGTGCGGCGGTCTCGGTGGAGGTTCCGGCGGCCTCACCGGCGGAACCGGTGGCGGATCTGGTGGCGCTCCCGGCCGCGGACTTCCGGGCGGGTTTCGCCGGCGGCTCGGCGGCCGCCGTCCCGTCCGCCGTCCCGGCCGCGTCGGTGGTGGCGCCGGTGGTGGTGGACCTGACGGTGGTGGTCCGTTTCGCCGCGGCCTTGCGGGGGGTGCCCGCGGCCCGCTTCACGCCCGGTTCGGCGGCCTTCCGGCGGGCCGCGCCGATGCGCGGGGCCGGTACCGGGGGCTCCCCGGCCGACGGGGTGTCGGGTGTGTGGTCCGTCGGCACCGTGGACTGGTCCCGCGTGTCGCCGTGCATGCCAATGCTCCTGCCCGAGATCGGCGGCAACTCCCGAGGCAGCGGCGCCGAGGGAGTACCGGGAGGACTGCTGGGGTGAGGAAGGACGTGCGGTCGCGGCCTGCCCGTGCGGACGGACCCGGCAATCCCGCCCACCGGTCGCGGTCACGCGGCGGCGCGCAGGAACCGGACACGCGCGTCCCGGCGCGCGCCGTTCGATGCACGCCCCCCACGTGACCCAACCCACCGGAAAACGACCGGGCAGGGAACAAGGACACGCGGAGACGCGGCGACTGGGGCCGAACGAGCTAAGGAAAGTGAGGGTTCGTCGAACAGGGCATGCAGCAGCCGAGGCAGCAGGGGGCGACCACCCGATCGCGCACCAGCGGCACTCACGACCTTGTTGCATCCTCGCACCACGGGCAAGGGCTGTGCGTGGGTCGGCGCGCTCTTTAAGCCGCTATGTCGCACTGCGGAAGACTCCCGCAACACCTCCGTTCCCAGAAGTTCACACCTGACGGCGCTTCTTTTCCCAGCGTGCGCCCCCTGCGCGCCGGGTTTTGCCACCACGCGCCCGGAACGATCTCAACACTGCTCCGAACGGGTGCGGCATCCGCCAGTTGACGCCCCCTCAGGCGCCCGAGCGGGACTACGCTCCTTGCCGTGAAGGCAATCCGCAGGTTCACCGTCCGCACCGTCCTGCCCGAACAACTGCAGCCACTGCACGAGCTCGCGCTGAACCTCCGCTGGTCCTGGCACGCCGAGACGAGGGAGCTGTTCCGCTCCGTCGACCCGGACGTCTGGGCCGCCGTCGGCGAGGACCCGGTCCGACTGCTCGGCGAAGTCCCCGCGGCCAGGCTCGCCGCGCTGGCCGGCGACCGGCGCTTCCTGCGCCGCCTCGGCGACCTGTCCGACGAACTGCGCGACTACCTCACCGGCCCGCGCTGGTACCAGAGCGCGACCGACCCCGTCGACCCCGAGGGCGGCCTGCCCGCCGCCATCGCCTACTTCTCGCCCGAGTACGGCATCGCCGCCGCCCTCCCGCAGTACTCCGGCGGGCTCGGCATCCTGGCCGGCGACCACCTCAAGGCCGCCTCCGACCTCGGCGTCCCGATCATCGGCGTCGGCCTGTTCTACCGGCACGGCTACTTCCGGCAGTCCCTCGACCGGGACGGCTGGCAGCAGGAGCGCTACCCCCTGCTCGACCCCGACGCGCTCGCCGTCGCCCTGCTCCGCGAACCCGACGGCACCCCCTGCCGGATCGACCTCGCCCTCCCCGGCGGCCGCACCCTGGCCGCCCAGGTCTGGCGGGCCCAGGTCGGCCGCGTCCCGCTGCTGCTGCTCGACTCCGACGTCGAGGCCAACAGCCCCGCCGAACGCGACGTCACCGACCGGCTCTACGGCGGCGGCAGCGAGCATCGGCTGCTGCAGGAGATACTGCTGGGCATCGGCGGCGTCCGCGCCGTCCGCACCTACTGCCGGCTCACCGGCCACCCCGAGCCCGAGGTCTTCCACACCAACGAGGGCCACGCCGGCTTCCTCGGCCTGGAGCGGATCGGCGAACTCGTCACCGCCCACCCCGGACTCGGCTTCGCCGACGCCCTGGAGGCCGTCCGGGCCGGGACGGTCTTCACCACCCACACGCCCGTCCCGGCCGGCATCGACCGCTTCGACCGCGAGCTGGTCGCCCGGCACTTCGGCGGCGACGCCGCGCTGCCCGGCGTCCCCGTCGACCAGGTGCTCGCCCTCGGCGCGGAGAGCTGGAGCGACGGCGACCCCAAGCTGTTCAACATGGCCGCGATGGGCCTGCGGCTGGCCCAGCGCGCCAACGGCGTCTCCACCCTGCACGGCGCCGTCAGCCGGGAGATGTTCCGCGGCCTGTGGCCCGGCTTCGACACGCCCGAGGTCCCGATCACCTCGATCACCAACGGCGTACACGCCCCCACCTGGATCGACCCCGCCGTCGTCCGGCTCGGCGCCACCGAGCTCGGCCAGGAGCGCGCCGAGCACGCGATGGCCGTCGGCACCGCCGAGCAGTGGACCGGCCTGGAGCGGATCGGCAACGCCGAGGTCTGGGCGCTGCGCCGCTCACTGCGCGCCCAGCTGGTCGACGAGGCCCGCCGCCGGCTGCGCGCTTCCTGGAAGCAGCGCGGCGCCGGCGAGGCCGAACTGGGCTGGACCGGCGCCGTCCTCGACCCCGACGTGCTGACCATCGGCTTCGCCCGCCGGGTCCCCTCGTACAAGCGCCTGACCCTGATGCTGCGCGACCCGGCCCGGCTGCGCGCCCTGCTGCTCGACCCCGAGCGGCCGGTGCAGATCGTCATCGCCGGCAAAGCGCACCCCGCCGACGACGGCGGCAAGCGGCTCATCCAGAAGCTGGTCGCCTTCGCCGACGACCCCGCGGTGCGGCACCGGATCGTCTTCCTGCCCGACTACGACATGGCGATGGCCAAGACGCTCTACCCCGGCTGCGACGTCTGGCTGAACAACCCGCTGCGCCCGCTGGAGGCCTGCGGCACCTCCGGGATGAAGGCCGCGCTGAACGGCTGCCTCAACCTGTCCATCCTCGACGGGTGGTGGGACGAGTGGTACGACGGCCAGAACGGCTGGGCCATCCCCACCGCCGACGGCGGCACCGGGGAGGGCGTGGTCGACCCGGAGAGCAAGGAGGCCGAGCGCCGCGACGACATCGAGGCCGCCGCGCTCTACGACCTGATCGAGCACCAGGTCGCCGCCCGGTTCTACGACCGCGGCACGGACGGGCTCCCGCACCGGTGGATCTCCATGGTCCGGCACACCCTGGTCACCCTCGGCCCGAAGGTGCTGGCCGGCCGGATGGTGCGCGAGTACGTCGAGCGGCTGTACGCCCCGGCCGCCGCGGCGAAGCGGCGGCTCGCGGGCGAGGACGGCGACTACGCCGCCGCGAAGGCCCTGGCGGGCTGGAAGGCCGGCGTCCGGGAGGCGTGGCCGACCGTCCGGGTCGAGCACGTCGAGGCGGACGGGGCGGGCGAGGCGCAGGAGCTCGGCGCGACGCTGGCCCTGCGGGTCCAGGTCAACCTCGGGCGGCTGCGCCCCGAGGACGTCGAGGTGCAGGTGGTCTCCGGTCGGGTCGACGAGAGCGACCGGATCTCCGAGGCCACCACCCTCGCGCTCAAGCCCGCGGGCGGCGGCACCGACCTGGACGGCCGGATTCGCTACGAGGGCCACCTCGAACTCGCCCGCACCGGCCCGTTCGGCTACACCGTCCGGGTGCTGCCCACCCACCCCCGCCTCGCCTCGGTCGCCGAGCTCGGGCTGCTGGCGGTGCCGGTGGAGACCGGCGGGATGGACGCGGGGGTGCTGCGCTAGGACGTCCCCCCGCGGGCGTTCCCAGGGCTCGGACCCGAGACCCGGGGCCCGGGGGACGGCGGGCCGCCGCGTCGTGCGGGGTCAGCCGCTCCCCGGGCCCCGGCCCCCGTCCGGGCCCTGCCAGGTGTGCCAGAGGGCGGCGTAGCGGCCCCGGGCGGCGAGCAGGTCCTCGTGCGGGCCCAGGTCGGTGAGGCGGCCGTGGGTGAGGACGGCCACCCGGTCGGCGTCGTGCGCGGTGTGCAGCCGGTGGGCGATGGCGATGACGGTGCGGCCGGTCAGGGTGGCGGCCAGCGCCCGCTCGGTGTGGCGGGCGGTGGCGGGGTCGAGCAGGGCGGTGGCCTCGTCGAGGACCAGGGTGTGCGGGTCGGCGAGGATGACCCGGGCCAGCGCGACCTGCTGGGCCCGGGCGCCGTCGAGGCGGGTCGCGGCCGGGCCGAGCTCGGTGTCCAGGCCGGCCGGGAGGTCGTGCTGCCAGCCGACCGCGTCCAGCGCGGCGGTCAGGGCGGCGTCGTCGGCCCCCGGGGCGGCGATCCGCAGGTTGTCGCGGAGGGTGCCGAGGAAGACGTGGTGCTCCTGGGTGACCAGGACGACCTGGCGGCGCAGCCGGTCGGGGGAGAGGTCGGCGAGCGGGACGCCGCCGACCGTGACGCTCCCGGCCCGGGGGCGGTCGACGCCCGCGAGGAGGCGGCCGAGGGTGGACTTGCCGGAGCCGGAGGGGCCGACCACGGCCAGCCGCTCGCCCGGGGTCAGCTCCAGGTCGAGGCCGTGCAGGACGTCGGGCCCGTCCGGGTAGGCGTGGTGGACGCCGCGGACCTCGATCCGGTCGTCGGCGGGTTCGACGCCCCCGGCGCGGGCCTGGACGGGGACGGCGGCGGGGGCGGCGGCCAGGCCCTCGACCCGGGCGTACGCGGCGGTGCTGCTCTGCAGGGATTCCAGCAGGATGACGACGTTGTCCAGCGGGTCGACCAGGCGCTGCAGGTACAGCGCGGTGGAGACGGCCGCGCCGAGGGTGACGGTGTGGTGGGCGACCAGGACGGCGCCGAGCGGGAGGACCAGGACGGTCGGGACGGTGTAGGAGAGGTTGATGGCGGCGAAGAAGCGCAGCCGCAGGTCCAGGGTGCGCATCCGGGTCCGGTACGCGGTGGCGACGGCCGCGCGACCGGCGGCCAGGCGCTGCTGCCCCAGGCCGAGGGCGTCGACGGTGCGGGCGCCGTTCGCGGTGGCGGAGAGGGTCTCGGCGAGGCCGGCGTTCGCGGCCCGGTCGGCGAGGTAGGCGGGGCGGGAGCGGCGCAGGTACCAGCGCGCGCCGAGGGCGATGCCCAGGATGCCGATCAGCCCGCAACCACCCAGCAGCGGGCTGACGGTGAGGATCGCGCCGAGGATGAACAGGATCTGCGCGCCGGCCACGAACAGCTCGGGCGCGGCGTCCCGGAGCGTCTCGCCGACGGCGGTGGAGTCGGCGGTGCCGCGGGCGGTGAGGTCGCCGGTGCCGGCCCGTTCGGCGGTGGCGGCGGGCAGCGCGAGGACCCGGTCGAGCAGCCGCTCGCGGACCTCGGCGGCGGAGCGCTCGCCGAACCGGTGCGCCAGGTAGCGGGCCTGGCGGTTGGTCAGGACCTGGACGAGGGCGCAGCCGAGCAGCAGCAGGCCGAGCCGGTCGACGTCCGCGGTGGTGGCGCCGGCGGCGACCCGGTCGATGATCCGGCCGAGCAGCCAGGGCCCGGCCAGGCCGAGCAGGGCGGCCGCCGCGTTGAGGGCCAGCACGACGGCGAAGGCCCGGCCGTCGGCCCGGACCAGGGCGACGGCGGCCCGCCGAACCTGGCGGGGGGTGGCGATCGGCAGGGTGCTCAACGGCCCTCCTGGACAAGGGTGGTGGGGCTTCCGGCGTGGGAGCCGGCTTCGTCGGGCTCGGTGCGGTCGGGCTCGGTGCGGTCGGGCTCGGTGCCGTCGGGCCCGGCTTCGTCGGGTGCGGTGTCGCGGGTGACCAGGGCGCGGTAGCCGGGTCGGGTGCGCAGCAGCTCGCGGTGGGTGCCGGTGGCGGCGACCTTGCCGTCGACCAGGTAGTGGACGGTGTCGGCCCGGTCGAGCAGCAGCGGGGAGGTGCTGGTGAGCAGGGTGGTGCGGCCGGTCCGGGCGGCGTACAGGCCGGCGGCCATCGCGGCCTCGGTGTGGGCGTCGACCGCGGAGGTGGGCTCGACGGCCAGCAGGACCTCCGGGTCGGCGGTCAACGCCCTGGCCAGGCGCAGCCGTTGGCGCTGACCGCCGGAGAGGTTGCGGCCGCCGGGGGCGATCGGGGCGGCCAGGCCGCCGGGCAGGGCGTCGTGCACGTCGCGGGCGGCGGCGGCGTCGATCGCGGCCAGCAGGACCGCGTCGTCGGCCCCGGTACGGCCGCGGACGGTCTCGCGCAGGGTGCCCGCGAACAGCGCGGCCTCGTTCTCGGCGAGGACGATCCCGTCCCGGACGGCGGACAGCGGCAGGTCGGCGAGCGGGGTGCCGCCCCACTCGGCGCCGGTGGCGGCGTCCAGCCGGGCGAGGCGTTCGGCGACGGCGGCGGTGTCGGCGGGGCGGGCGGAGGCGAGCACGGTGAGTTCGCCGGGGGCGGCCCGGACGCCGGACGCGGGGTCGGTCAGCGCGGCGGGCCCGGCGGGGGCCGCCGCGGTGCCGTGGTCGGGCGCGGGGGCGAGCCGGAGGAAGGCGACCACCCGGCGGGCGGAGACCAGGGCGCGGCCGATGTCCTGGCTGCTCTCCAGCAGGAAGTAGACCGGGGCGACCAGCACGGCCGCGTACCCGAAGACCGCGGCGAGCTGACCGGGCGTCAACCGGCCCTCGACGGCGAGGCGGGCGCCGAGCCAGGTGACGGCGGCCAGCAGCAGGACGGGCAGGCCGGAGCCGAGGGCCTGGATCCAGCTGGTGACGGCGCCGACCCGGTAGCCCTCGGCGCGCAGCCGCCCGGAGTCCGCCCGGTAGCGGGCCGCGAACACCTCCTTGCCGCCGAGGCCGTTCAGCACCCGCAGCCCGCCGGCCAGGTCCTCGAAGCGGGCGGTGAGCCGCCCCTGCCGGTCGCGGTACTCGCCCTCCACCCGCTGCTGGCGGGCGAGCAGCGGGCGCACGGCCAGACCGAGCAGCGGCAGGCCGAGCAGCACCACCAGGGCCAGCAGCGGGGAGAGGGCGAGCAGGATCGCGGCGACCGTCAGGTAGCAGACCACCGCGCCGACGCCGGGCCCGACGAAGGTCAGCGCCAGGGACATCCGGACCACGTCGGAGATCCCGATGGTGACCACCTCGCCCGCGGACACCTGCCGGGGCAGCGCCGCGCCCAGCCGGGTGCTGTGCCGCAGCACCACGCCGACGGTGCGGAAGGTGGCGTCGGCGCGGACCAGCGTCATGGTGCGGTGCCGGTACCAGGCGAGCGCGGCGCTGAGCAGGCCGGAGCCGAGCATCGCGCCGGCCCAGCCGAGGACGGTGCCGGTCCGGCCGGTGCGCAGCCCGTCGTCCACGGCCCGGGAGAGCAGGTAGGGCTGGACGGTGAGCCCGAGCATCCAGGCGGTGCCGAAGAAGGTGCCCGCCAGCGAGCGGCCGAGCTGGCTGACGGCCAGCCAGCACAGGAAGCGCAACGGGCCGCGGGTGTCTGGCTCGCCGGGCTCCCCGGCCGTCGGATCGTTCACGGAGCGAGGCTAACGGCCGCACCGGGCCGGGGTCGATCGGATTCGCCCCGGCCGGACGCCGCGGGCCCCGGCCGCCCCAGGGCCTTGCGCGGACGGCCGCCCCTCCGTTAGCGTCAGTCTGACGCTAAGGCGGAGGGGCGGCGGCTCGCCGGGTGGGGGCGCTCCGGGTTACGCGGCGAAGACCTGGAGTTCGGCGACCTGGCCGGCCGGCCAGCCGGTGTTGGCGGTGAACACCAGGCGTACCTGACGGGCGCTCACCCCGGAGGGGAGGGTGAGGGTCGCGCTGTTGCCGCTCGCCGGGTCGAACACGTACCCGGCGGGCGCCAGCAGGCGGGAGAAGGTCACTCCGTCGGTGCTGCCCTGCACCTCCACGGTCTGGGTGCGGGTGGCCCAGGCGGCGGCCGGGGGCACCGAGAGCACGATCCGGCGGACCGGGAGGGTCGAGCCCAGGTCGGTCTGCAGCCACTGCGGGAAGGAGTTGTTGGGGCTCTCCCAGTAGCTGTTCGGGTCGCCGTCCACCGCGTTGCCCGAGCCGTAGTTCTGGGTGTGGCCGCTCTCCGCGGTCGGCCGGTGCAGCGCCAGGTTGCCGGTGGGGACGGTGGCGGGGGAGGTGGTCGCCGAGACCTGGCCGGAGGCGGGGGAGGTGTTGCCCGCCGCGTCCAGCGCCAGCACGTCGAAGGTGTACGCGGTGGCGGCGGACAGGCCGGTGACGGTGAACGAGGTCGCGGTGGTGGTGGCCCGGACCGCGCCGCCGACCCGGACCCGGTAGCCGGTGACGCCCACGTTGTCGGTCGAGGCGCTCCAGGCCAGCGAGACCGTGGTGTCGCTCTGCCCGGTCACCCGCAGCCCGCCCGGCGCGGTCGGCGCCGAGGTGTCCGGCTGGGACGGGAACGGCTGGGTCGGCCGGGCCGCCGTCACGGCCAGCTGCCCCTTGAGCATTCGGCCGCCGTCGCCGGTCAGCCGCAGGTAGTAGTCCGAGGAGCAGGCCGTACCGTCCTCGTCCAGTGCCAGGAACCCGGCCCCGGCCGGTACCCACGCCTGCGACTCGGCGGTCTTGGCGATCTGGTTGCCCTCGTTGTACTCGTCGAACATCGAGATGTACGCGGACGCCACCCCCGCCCGGGCCATGTTGTAGAACTGCCGCCACATGAAGTCGCCGTGCGCCCGCTGCCGGTCGCCCACCCCGCCCGGCAGCACGCACGGCTGGTAGTCGATGCCGTGCGCGTTGCACTCCGCGAGGTCCGGGACGGTCGCCACGTTGTAGAAGTTGTCGGCGTCCGCGGCGCTGCCGATCCGGCCGACCAGCCACGGCGAGAGCATGTCGAAGGAGTGGTAGACCTCCGAGAAGCCCGCCCGGGAGTCCCGGTCGCCGGTGCGCCACCAGGTCGGCACCCCGCCGATCACGTAACAGCCCTGCGCCTTGAACCAGTTGAGCACGTCCAGGCACTGCGCCGGGGTGAACGGGCGCTGGTTGTCGTTGAACCCGAAGCCCCAGATGCACACCACCGGCTTCCCGTTCTGCCGGGCGTACGCGGACGAGGCGGTGTGGGCGCGCATCTTGTTCGTCCAGTCGGCCTTGATGTCCGACTGCATGGTCGTCCAGTCCGAGACGTCGTACATGACGTAGAACTTCACGCCCTGCGACTCCGCGGCGCTGCGCACCTTCCCCGCCATCGCGTCCCGGGTCGGGCCCTCGCCGCCGGTCGGGTTGAAGCGCTGCAGGGCGGCGGTGTCGATGCCGTACTGCTTCATCCAGCGGAAGTGCACGTCGACCGTGGACTGGTCGTAGGAGGAGAACAGCGAGGCCGGCTGGCCGTTGTTCAGGTTCGGGAAGGCCGTGGCGTACGTCTTCGGGTACTCGCGGACGTCCGGCCAGGCGACGATCGAGCTGTTCGAGGAAGAGGGGGAGGTGCCCCAGTTCCGGGCCCAGTGCCACCAGCCGTTGATCGGAGCGCCGTCGCCCGGGCAGGCGAACCAGCCCTGGTAGCCGACCGTCACCTTCCCGACCACGTCACCCGCCGGGCTGGCCGCCTGCGCGGCGCCCTCGCCCAGGCCCACCGCCCCGAGCACGCCCGCCGCCGCCGCAGCCTGCAGGAACGTCCGCCGCGATACCACCATGCCGTTGCCTCCGCCCGGTTGACCGACACCTTGTCAGGTCCTCGACCTGCCGTCGGGATAGTAGTGAGGACGACATCTGACGGCAATAGACGTGACATATGACGTAAATAATCGACAGTTTGATCGCAAGATCCGGCCAGGCGGTGGCCGGGTCGGGAGCGGCCACGGCGGCAGCGGCGGTCCGACTGGAAGCTCGAGTGCGGTGGCAAGCCGGCCGGCAGGGCGGAACCCGGGCGTGGCGGGGCTCCCGGCGGCGGAGGGGCGGCAGTGCGCCCAGTCCCTCCGGGTTTCGAACTCGCTCTGTATGCCTCGCAGTTGAAGACCGCCCAGGACGCCGAGGCCGCGCACGACCCGACGGTGCTGGGCGCCCGCTCCACTCCCGGCGGGGCGCCGGCGGTCAGACCAGGCTGTCCTTCCAGGTCTGGTGGAGGGTGGCGAAGCGGCCCTCGCCGGCGATCAGGGCGGCGGGGGTGCCGTCCTCGACGACGCGGCCCTGGTCCATCACCAGGACGCGGTCGGCGATCTCGACGGTGGAGAGGCGGTGGGCGATGATCACGGCGGTGCGGCCGGCCAGGACGGTGCGCATGGCGTGCTGGACGGCCTGTTCGCCGGGGACGTCCAGCGAGGAGGTCGCCTCGTCGAGGATGAGGACGGCGGGGTCGGCGAGCAGGGCGCGGGCGAAGGCCACGAGTTGGCGCTGGCCGGCCGAGATCCGGCCGCCGCGCTTGCGGACGTCGGTGTCGTAGCCGTCGGGCAGGGCGGCGATGAACGGGTGGGCGCCGATCGCGCGGGCCGCGGCCTCGACCTCGGCGCGGGTCGCGTCGGGCTTGCCGACGGCGATGTTCTCGGCGACCGTCCCGGAGAACAGGAAGGACTCCTGGGTGACCATCACGACGTTGGCGCGCAGCTCGGCGGTGGAGAGCTCGCGCAGGTCGACGCCGTCGAGGGTGATCCGGCCGGCGGTGGGGTCGTAGAACCGGGCCAGCAGCTTGGCCAGGGTGGACTTGCCCGCGCCGGTGGCGCCGACCACGGCGGTGGTCCGCCCGGCGGGCAGCACCAGGTCGAACGGGGCGAGCACCTGCTTGCCGTTGGCGTAGGCGAAGGAGGTGGCCCGGAAGGCGACCTCGCGGCCCTTGCCGCGCGTGGCGGGCAGGGCGGCGGGCGCGGCGGGCTCGGGGACGGACGGCTCGTGGGCGAGCAGGCCGGCCATCTTCTCCAGCGCGGCGGCCGCGGACTGGTAGCTGTTGAGGAACATCGCCAGCTGGTCGATCGGGTCGTAGAGCCGCCGCAGGTAGAGCACGAAGGCGGTCAGGACGCCGAGTTCGAGGCTGCCGTCGGTGACCAGGAAGGCCCCGAGGACGACCACGCCGGTGATCCAGACGTTGGCCGTCAGCCGGGACAGGAAGACGTACCGGGCCATCTCCAGCAGGCCGTCCGCGGTGGCGGTGGCGGACTGCCGGTTGACGGTGCCGAACGCCTTGTCGTTGGCGGCCTCGCGGCGGAACGCCTGCACCGGGCGGATGCCGTTCATGGTCTCGGTGAAGCGGACGATCAGCCCGGCGGAGACGGTGCGGGAGCGCCGGTAGACCTGCTGGGAGCGGCGCCGGAAGGACCGGATGACCAGGTACATCGGCAGGAAGGAGGCCAGCGCGGCCAGGCCGAGGCGCCAGTCGACGACCACCAGGACGACCGTGATGTAGCCGACCGACAGGCAGACCATCAGCAGTTCCTGCAGGCCCTCGGAGAGCAGCTCGCGCAGGGTGTCCACGTCGCTGGTGGCGCGGGAGATGATCCGGCCGGAGGTGTAGCGCTCGTGGAAGTCGAGGCTGAGCCGCTGGGCGTGCCGGAAGATCCGGCCGCGCAGGTCCAGCAGGATGTCCTGGTTGATCCGGGCGGCGACCCGGATGAACGCCCGCTGGAGCAGGGTGGCGGCCAGCGCGCAGCCCAGGTAGGAGAGGGTGACGGCGATCAGCGGGCCGGCGTCGTGGCCGCGCAGGGCGGGGATGCCGCGGTCGATGGCGTAGGCGACCAGCAGCGGACCGGACTGCAGCGCGGCCTGCTGGAGCAGCACGGCCAGCACGGCGACGGTGATCCGGCGGCGGTGCGGGGACAGCAGCGAGCCGAGCAGGGCGCGCGGGGCGCCGGGCGGGACGGGGATGTCCTGGTCGTCGGTGGCCGGGGGGAGGAGCTCGTCCTCCTCGGCGACGGGTGCGGCGACGGCGGTGGTCATCGGGCCAGCGCCCCTTCCAGCTCGGACTCGCCGGACATCAGGGCCCGGTAGGCGGGACAGGAGCGCAGCAGCTCCTGGTGGGTGCCGACGGCGGCGATCCGGCCGTCGGCGAGCAGCGCGACCCGGTCGGCGAGCAGCACCGTGGACGGGCGGTGCGCGACGACCAGGGCGGTGGTGCCGGCCAGCACCCGGCGCAGGGCGCGCTCGACCAGCGCCTCGGTGTGCACGTCGAGCGCGGAGAGCGGGTCGTCCAGGACCAGGAAGCGCGGTGCGCCGACCACGGCCCGGGCCAGCGCCAGGCGCTGGCGCTGGCCGCCGGACAGGCTCAGGCCCTGCTCGCCGACCTCGGTGTCCAGGCCGTCCGGGAGCCGGTCGACGAACCCGGCCTGCGCGGTGGCCAGGGCGGCGGCGACCTGCTCGGGGGTGGCGTCGGGGGCGCCCATCAGGACGTTCTCCCGGACGGTGGCGGAGAACAGGGTGGGTTCCTCGAAGGCGACGGCGAGGTCGCGGCGCAGCTCGGCGCGCGGCACGTCCCGGAGGTCGGTGCCGTCCAGGGTGATCGAGCCGGCGGTGGGCTCGTACAGCCGGGGGAGCAGCGCGGTGAGGGTGGTCTTGCCGCTGCCGGTGGCGCCGACCAGGGCGAGCGTCTCGCCGGGGCGGACGTGCAGGTCGACGCCGGCCAGCAGGTCGGGGGTGCCGGCGGGCGCGTCGGGGTAGCGGAAGCGGACGCCGGTGAAGCGGATGCCGCGGTCGTCGGACGGCGCCAGGCCGGACGGCGGGTCGGCCGGCTCCGGTTCGTCCATCACCTCGAAGTAGCGGTTGGCGGCGCTGGCGGCCTCGGCGGCGAAGCCGAGCAGCCAGCCGAGCGACTCGACCGGCCAGCGCAGGGCCAGCGCGGTGGACAGGAAGGCGACCAGGGTGCCGACCGAGAGCCGGTCGTGCGCGACCAGGACGGCGCCGGCGGCCAGGGCGCCGCCGAGGGCGAGTTCGGGCAGGCCGACGATGACCGCCCACAGGTTGCCGAGCAGGCCGGCCTTGCGCAGCTCGGTCTCGCGCAGGGCGGCGCTGTGCCGGCGGAACTCCTCGGCCATGGTGCGGTGCCGGCCGAAGGCCTTGAGGACGCGGATGCCGAGCACCGACTCCTCGACCACGGTGGCCAGGTCCCCGTTCTGGTCCTGGGCGAGCCGGGAGGCGGCCGAGTACCCGGCCTCGAAGCGCCGGGTGAAGTACAGCAGCGGGATCGCCGGGAGCACGGTGATCAGGGCGAGCCGCCAGTCGAGGACGAACATCAGGGCGGTGCCGGTCAGGAAGACCGTGGAGTTGACGACCAGGAAGACCAGCGGGAAGGCCAGGAACAGCCGCAGCACGAACAGGTCCGAGGTGGCCCGGGAGAGCAACTGCCCCGAGGGCCAGCGGTCGTGGAAGGAGATCGGCAGCCGCTGGAGCTTGGCGAACAGCTCGCCGCGCAGCCTGGTCTCGACCCTGGCCAGCGGGCGGGCCACGATCACCCGGCGGACGCCGAACAGCACGGCCTCGGCCACGCCGAGCAGCAGCAGCAGGCCGGCCAGCGGCCACAGGGCGGACAGCTCCCGGTGGGCGACCGGGCCGTCGACGATCCGGCGCAGCACGACCGGGACGGCCAGCACGCTGAGCGAGGCGAGCCCGGCGGCGGCCATCGAGCCGAAGATCCGCCAGCGGGCCTCGCGCGCGTAGGGCCACAGGCGCAGCAGCGAGCGCACCGCGGACCGGGGTGCCGGTACGGGTGAACCGTGGGCGCCGCCTGTTGACGGTGCGTTCGAATCCGCGGGGGTGGGCGGAGCGGGGTTCTGGTTCTCGGCCATCGCCGAGAGGGTAGGCCGTTCCGCCGACATTTCTCATCCGGTTTTTTGCCCCTGTCGGTGAGAACCGGCCAGGCCGCAGGGGCCCCGCGCGGTCAGCCGGCCGTCAGCAGTACCGCCGAACGGCCCGTCAGCAGCACCTCCGCCACCGGCACGGCGTCCGGCGGGCCGGCCAGCGCGGTGTCCAGCAGCGGGACGTGCGGGGCGGGCAGGGTGAAGCGCCGCGGCTCGGGGGCGGCGTTCAGCAGCAGCAGGAAGTCGGCGTCCCGCACCTCCCGGCCCCGCTGGTCGCGCTCGGAGATCGCGCTGCCGGACAGCCGCATCGCCAGCGCCTGCCCCGGCGAGAACCAGTCCGCGTCGGTCATCTCGGTGCCCGCCGGGGTCAGCCAGGTGAGGTCCCGCTGCCCGTCCGGCCCGGCCGGGCGGCCGGAGAAGAACGCCCGCTGCCGCAGCACCGGGTGCGCCCGGCGCAGGTGCACCAGCCTGGCGGTCAGCTCGGCCAGCGAGCGCCAGTCCGGGTCGTCCAGCAGCGACCAGTCCACCCAGCCGGTCTCGTTGTCCTGGCAGTACGCGTTGTTGTTGCCGCCCTGGGTGCGGCCCATCTCGTCGCCCGCGGTGATCATCGGCACCCCGCTGGAGAGCAGCAGCGTGGTCAGCAGGTTGCGCAGCTGGCGCACCCGCAGCGAGCGGACCGCCGGGTCGTCGCTCTCGCCCTCCGCGCCGTGGTTCCAGGACCGGTTGTCGTCGGTACCGTCCCGGTTGTCCTCGCCGTTGGCCCCGTTGTGCTTGCGGTCGTAGCTGACGAGGTCGCGCAGGGTGAAGCCGTCGTGCGCGGTGACGAAGTTGACCGAGGCGTACGGGCGGCGGCCGCCGCGCTGGTACAGGTCGGAGGAGCCGGAGAGCCGGGTGGCCAGCTCCCGGACGTCCGGCCGGGCGCCGCGCCAGAAGTCCCGGACGGTGTCCCGGTAGTGGTCGTTCCACTCGCCCCACAGCGGCGGGAAGCCGCCCACCTGGTAGCCGCCCGGGCCGACGTCCCACGGCTCGGCGATCAGCTTCACCCGGCTGAGCAGCGGGTCCTGGGAGACCGCGGCGAGGAACGGATGCTCCATCTCCACGCCGTCCGCGCCGCGGGCCAGCGCCGCCGCCAGGTCGAACCGGAAGCCGTCCACGCCCATCTCGGCGACCCAGTACCGCAGCGAGTCGGTGATCAGCCGGATCACCTGCGGGCGCCGGGTGTCCAGCGTGTTGCCGCAGCCGGTGTAGTCCGCGTAGCCGCGGCGGGAGCGGTCCGGCCGGTAGTAGCCGGTGTTGTCGATGCCGCGGAAGGAGAGCGCCGGGCCCATCACGCCCTGCTCGGCGGTGTGGTTGTAGACCACGTCGAGGATCACCTCGATGCCCGCGGCGTGCAGCGCCCGCACCATCCGCTTGAACTCGCCGACCTGCTGGCCCCGGCTGCCGCTCGCCGCGTAGCCCGCGTGCGGGGCGAAGTAGCCGAGCGTGTTGTAGCCCCAGTAGTTGACCAGCCCGCGGGCCTGCAGGTGGTCCTCGCTGACGTGGTGGTGCACCGGCAGCAGCTCCACCGCCGTCACCCCCAGCCCGGTCAGGTGGGCGACCGCCGCCGGGTGCGCCAGCCCCGCGTAGGTGCCGCGCAGCTCGGGCGGCACCTCCGGGTGGCGCATGGTGAAGCCGCGCACGTGCAGCTCGTACAGCACCGTCTCGGCCCAGGGCGTCTTCGGCCGCTGGTCGTCGTACCAGTCGTCGGCGTCGTCCACCACCACGGCCTTGGGCACGTACGGCGCGGAGTCCCGGTCGTCCCGGACGGTGTCCGCCACGTCCCGCTCGGGCCAGTTGCGGACGGCCGCGCAGGTCGCGTCGTGGGCCGTGTAGGCGCCGTCGATCGCCCGGGCGTACGGGTCGAGCAGCAGCTTGGCGGGATTGTGCCGGGCGCCGGTCCACGGGTCCCACCGGCCGTGCACCCGGAAGCCGTAGCGGGTGCCGGGCAGCACGCCCGGCAGGTAGCCGTGCCAGGTCTGGTACGTCTGCTCGGTCAGCCGGTGC
Organism: Kitasatospora fiedleri; assembly: GCF_948472415.1. Classification (NCBI taxonomy): domain Bacteria; kingdom Bacillati; phylum Actinomycetota; class Actinomycetes; order Kitasatosporales; family Streptomycetaceae; genus Kitasatospora; species Kitasatospora fiedleri. The sequence continues at coordinate 5,077,552 of NZ_OX419519.1, forward strand.
CGGCTCTCCCGGCCGCGCTCGTCGAACAGGCACAGGTCGACCGCCTCGGCCTGCGGGGCCCAGAGCGCGAAGTTGGTGCCCCGGCCGCCCTCCGGGTCGGTGCGGAACCGGGCGCCCAGCGGCTGCCAGCTGCCCGGCCACGGCGGTGCGGCGTCCGGCCGGGGAGCCGCGCCGTTCCACCGGGCGGCCGACCGCGTCTGACGGGCCGTGCCCGCACCCAGCTCCTGCCACGCCGTCATGGCGACCCTCCCAGCCATCCGGGGGCCCGTCCCCGTTCTTCCGGTTGTTCCCTGTCCGACGGCCCTCGTCACCCCGGGTCGAGCGGAGTGACGCGCCGTGATCGATCATGTGCCCAGCGGAGCCGGGTGCGGAAACCATCCGGTCGTGTCCGCGGGGCGGAACCGCCCATCGGGTCCGGTATCGGGTGGTATGGGGTGGTGTCGGACGAATGTCGGACGAGTGTCGGACGAATGCGGAGGACGGCATGCGCGCCGCGGTACGGCTCTGGACCCGGCGGGCGGCGGCGCTCGCCCTGGTGCTGCTGACCGGCTGCTCCGGCGGCGGCGACGGCGGCGACCGGCCGCCGGGCGACGCGGCCGCCCCGCCGCCGGCCTCCCGGGCCCGGCTCGCGGTGCGGCCCGCCGACGGTGCGCGGGACGTCCCGGCCGACGGCCCGGTGCGGGTCGAGGTCGACGGCGGCCGGCTGCTGACCGTCCGGCTCGCCGACGACCGGGGCGCCGCCGTCCCCGGCACCCTCACCGCCGACGGCACCCGCTGGACGGCCGACCGCCGGCTGGCCACCGCCACCGGGTACACCCTGGACGCGGTCGCCGAGGACGCGGACGGCCTGCGCGCCGCCCGGCACGCGGCCTTCGCCACCGCCGCCCCCGCGCACACCTTCGTCGGCTCCTTCACCCCCGAGGACGGCTCCACCGTCGGCGTCGGCATGCCGGTCTCGCTGCGCTTCTCGCACCCGATCGCGGACCGCGCCGCGGTGGAGCGGGCCGTCGCGGTGGTCTCCGACCCGCCGCTGGAGATCGCCCCGCACTGGTTCGGCGACCGGCGGCTGGACTTCCGCCCCGCCGCGTACTGGCCGGCCGGCACCCGGGTCACCCTGCGGCTGCGGCTCAGGGACGTCGAGGGCGCGCCCGGCTACCTCGGCACCCAGGACGAGGACGTGCACTTCACCGTCGGCCGCGCGCTGGTGGCCGCCGTCGACCTGGACGCGCACACCATGACGGTCCGCCGGGACGGCGAGGTGCTGCGGGTGCTGCCGGTCAGCGGCGGCAGCCCCGAGCACCCCACCTACCTGGGCACCATGGTGGTCTCCGAGCGCCACGAGGCGATCAGGATGGACTCGCGGACCGTCGGCCTCGGCGACGCGTACGACATCGCGGACGTCCCGCACGCGCTGCGGCTGACCGCCTCCGGCACCTTCGTGCACGGCAACTACTGGAGCGCCCCGGCGGTCTTCGGCGCCGCCAACACCAGCCACGGCTGCATCGGCCTGCCCGACGCCAGGGGCGGCTCCGCCGACTCCCCGGCCGGCTGGCTCTACGCGCACACCCGCACCGGCGACGTGGTGGAGGTGCGCGGCTCCCGCGGCGAGCGGGTCGCCCCCGACAACGGCCTCTCCGACTGGAACCTGGACTGGCGGCAGTGGACGGCGGGCAGCGCGCCCGGCGTTCACTGAACGGGCACCCGGCTCCCGCCGAAGATTCACCCGGCCGGGCCGGTTATCCTGGCCGCGCGCGACCGGAGTCGAACGGCGCGGCCACCGGATCGCGGTCGGCCCGGTGCAACCGATCCCGGGCACGGGCACGTGTACGCGATGGGAACACCGGGAGGGGAGCAGCGCAGTGGAGACGGTTCACAGGACCTGGGCCGTGGCGGGACGCGGACGCCGGGCCAGGCGGGGGGCGGCGGCCCTGCTGGTGGGCGGCGTACTGCTGCTCGGCACGGCCTGCAACGGCGACGGCGGCGGGTCGACGGACGCCAAGGGCACGGCGGGCGGCGGGAGTTCGTCCTCCTCCACGTCCGACACCACCCCGAAGGTCTCGACCGCGCAGCTGACCGTCACCCCGGCCAACGGGGCCACCGACGTGCAGCCGAAGGACGGCCTCCAGGTGGCGGTGGCGAGCGGGAAGCTCACCACCGTCGAGGTCACCGACAAGAACGGCAAGGCGGTGGACGGCAAGATCTCCGACGACGGCCTGAGCTGGAAGCCCGCCGGCCAGCTGGCCGTCGGCACCACCTACACGGTCGCCGCGCAGGCGGTGGACGCGGCCGGGCTGGTGGCCGCCTCGACCACCAGCTTCACCACGCTGACCCCGGCGAAGACCGCCTCGACCAACGACAACATCGCCGACAACGGCACCTACGGCGTCGGCATGATCGTCTCGGTCAGCTTCGGCAAGCCGATCAAGAACAAGGACGCGGTGCTGGCGGGCATCACCGTCACCGGCTCCGACGGCACGGTGGCCAAGGGCCACTGGTTCACCAGCCAGCGGCTGGACTTCCGGCCGGAGCAGTTCTGGAAGCCGGGCACCAAGGTGACGGTCAAGTACCGGCTGAAGAACGTCGAGGTGGCGCCCGGCGTGTACGGCGACATCGACAAGGACGAGCCATTCACCATCGGCCGCTACCAGGTCTCCACGGTCGACGCGGCGGCCCACACCATGACGGTGGACCACGGCGGCGGCAAGACCGAGAGCATCCCGATCACGGCCGGCAACGACCAGAACGCGTCCTGGAACGGCACCATGGTGATCTCCTCCAAGGAGAAGGTCACCCGGATGAACTCGGCGACCGTCTCCAACGTCAAGGGCGACGAGTACGACGTCCCGGACGTGCCGCACGCGATGCGCCTGACCAGCACCGGCACCTACGTGCACGGCAACTACTGGAGCAGCGCCTTCGGCAAGTCCAACGCCAGCCACGGCTGCGTCGGCATGGCCGACGTCAAGGGCGGCGGCGACAGCACGGCGGCGGGCAAGTTCTTCAACTCCTCGATCATCGGGGACGTGGTGCGGATCAAGAACTCCAAGGGCCAGACCGTCGCCGGCGACAACGGCTGGAGCGGCTGGACCCTCCCGTGGAGCAAGTGGTAGCCGACCGCCCGCAGGCCCGCCCGCACGCCCGCTCGCACGGCCCGGTGGTCACCCGACCGCCGGGCCGTGGTCCGTTCGTGACCGGACCGGGACACTCGGGTCGCAACGTTTCCGGTCCCCGATCCGTCATATCAAGCGAAAGTCCTGTCAGCGGACAGGCGGGTGACTGGGGAGAGCGGAACGTGAAGGCGATGCGCGGGGCACATGTGGCGGGGGCGCTCGCGGGCGCCCTGGTGCTGATGACCACGGCCGGTTGCAGCTCCGGCCCGGCGAAGCCGGACGGCCCCAAGGGCACGGCCGGTGCCACGGCCGGCGAGAGCAAGCCGGCGGTGTCGGCCGCCACCATCGCCATCACGCCCGCCGACGGCGCCACCGGGGTGAAGCCGACCGGCGAGGTCAAGGTGACGGCCGCGGCCGGCAAGCTCACCTCGGTCAAGGTCACCGGCCCGGACGGCGTCGAGGTGCCCGGCCAGATCGCCGCCGACGGCAGCTGGGCCCCCACCGGCAGCCTCCTGGTGGCCACCGCCTACACCGTGGACGCGCTCGCCGAGGACGACAAGGGCGTGGTCGCCAACGCGCGCTCCGGCTTCACCACCCTCACCCCCGACAAGGAGGCCGGCACCAGCGACAACATCGCGGACGACGGCACCTACGGCGTCGGCATGATCGTCTCGGTGCGGTTCAAGCGGTCCGTGGTCAACAAGGACGCGGTCAAGGCCGGCATCACCTTCGAGACCTCCGACGGCACCGAGGTCCGCGGCCACTGGGTCAACGACAAGCGGATCGACTTCCGGCCGGAGAACTACTGGAACGCCAACACCAAGGTCACCATCCACTACAAGCTCAAGAACGTGGAGACCGCGCCCGGCGTGTACGGCGACGTGGACAAGGACGAGCCGTTCACCATCGGCCGCTCGCAGGTCTCCACCGTGGACGTCAACACCCACCGGATGTCGGTGGTCCGGGACGGCCAGCAGACCGACACCGTCGAGTTCACGGCCGGCAAGCCCGGCTACGACACCTGGAACGGCGTCATGGTGGTCGAGGCGATGGAGGGCACCACCCGGATGACCTCCAACGGCGTCACCAAGGAGGGCTCCGGCGACGAGTACGACCTGGTGGTTCCGCACGCCATGAGGTTGACGGACTCCGGCACCTACGTGCACGGCAACTCGTGGAGCGCGGGCGTGATCGGCCGCTCCAACGGCAGCCACGGCTGCATCGGCGTCACCGACACCGCCAAGGGCGGCGACGGCACCCCGGCGGGCAAGCTCTACAACTCCAGCATGGTCGGGGACGTGTTCAAGGTGGTCAACTCCAAGGGCGCGACGGTCTCGATCGACAACGGCCTGGGCGGGTGGAACACCCCCTGGGCGCAGTGGTGACGCCCGGGCGTCCGTTCGGTTGCTGACGGCATATGCCAAATGAATAGTGATCGTTTGCTCATTGTCCGTACGCGGCCGCTCGCGTTCCGCAATGATGGGGCGCATGGCGGCATGGGGCGAAGCAGACCGGTCATCACTTCCGGCGGCCGGCAGGCGTGGTGACGATCCGTCAGTGATCGGCGCCGGTGTGGTGCTGGCCGATCTGGAGCGGCTGACGCCGGAGGAGATGGAGCACCTCTTCTTCGGCGTCCTCAGCGATCCCGACGCCGCGGAGGAGGTGCGGCTGCCCTCCCGCCCGGAGTCGGCCAAGGTGGCCCGCCGGCTGGTCCTCTCGGTCTTACGGACGTGGAAACTCCACCAGCTGCTGGAGGCCGGGGAGTTGCTCACGGGCGAACTGGTGGCCAACGCCGTCCGGCACGCGGGCGGCCGGATGATCGGACTCAAGGTGACCCGCCGCCCCGGCTGGCTGCGGGTCGAGGTCCGGGACTCCTCGCGCGCCCTGCCCTGCCTGATCCGGGCCCCCGAGGTCGGCTACCAGAACGGCCACGGCCTGCGGCTGGTGGAGTCGCTCGCCGACCGCTGGGGCGCCGACCTGCTGCCGCGCGGCAAGGGCGTCTGGTTCGAGATCAGAATCCGCGAGCGGGCCGCCGCCATCGCCGCCGCCGCGCTCTGAGCCCGCACCGATCCACTCTGAGCCCACCCCGCCGTCCCACCTGGAATGTGAAGGTGAAGTGAACCACACGCCTTGGTTTCGATTTTGTTCACCGGTTCACGGCATGCGATAGTCATGCACGTCGGGCAGCACAACCCGACGCCTCCCCTCCGCCGGCACGCACCCCCTTGGCCGCCGGAGGACGCACAGGGGCCCCGGACCGCGCACCACCGCGGACAGGGGCCCCGTACCGTTTCCGGGGTCAGCACTCGATGACGTTGACGGCGAGGCCGCCGCGGCTGGTCTCCTTGTACTTGACCTTCATGTCGGCGCCGGTCTCCTTCATGGTCTTGATCGCCTTGTCGAGGGAGACATGGTGGCGCCCGTCGCCGCGCAGGGCCATCCGGGCGGCGGTGACGGCCTTCACCGAGGCCATGCCGTTGCGTTCGATGCAGGGGATCTGGACCAGGCCGCCGACCGGGTCGCAGGTGAGGCCGAGGTTGTGCTCGATGCCGATCTCGGCGGCGTTCTCGACCTGCTCGGGGGTGCCGCCGAGGACCTCGGCGAGGCCGCCCGCGGCCATCGAGCAGGCGGAGCCGACCTCGCCCTGGCAGCCGACCTCGGCGCCGGAGATGGAGGCGTTCTCCTTGAAGAGCATGCCGATCGCGCCCGCCGCGAGCAGGAAGCGGACGATGCCCTCCTCGTCCGAGCCCGGGATGAAGTTCAGGTAGTAGTGCAGGACGGCCGGGATGATCCCGGCGGCGCCGTTGGTGGGGGCGGTGACCACCCGGCGGCCGGAGGCGTTCTCCTCGTTGACGGCCATCGCGTAGAGGGTGACCCACTCCATCGCGTTGCCCGGGTTGACGCCCTCGGCGCGCAGCGCGCGGGCGGCGGAGGCGGCCCGGCGGCGGACCTTGAGGCCGCCGGGGAGGATGCCCTCGCGGGACATGCCGGCCGCGACGCACTCCTTCATGACGGCCCAGATCTCCAGCAGCCCGGCCCGGATCTCGGCCTCGGTGCGCCACGCCTTCTCGTTCTCCAGCATCAGGCCGGAGATGGACAGGCCGGTCTCCCTGGTCAGCCGCAGCAGCTCCTCGCCGGTGCGGAAGGGGTACCGCAGGGCGGTGTCGTCGGGCTTGATCCGGGCCTCGCCGAGGGCGTCCTCGTCGACCACGAAGCCGCCGCCGACCGAGTAGTAGGTCTTCTCCAGCAGCGTCTCGCCGGAGGCGTCGTACGCCCACAGGGCCATGCCGTTGGCGTGGTACGGGAGCGCCTTGCGGCGGTGCAGGACCAGGTCGTGGTCCGGGTCGAACGGGATCTCGTGCCGGCCGAGCAGGCTGAGCCGCTTCTCGGCGCGAATCCGCTCGACGTCCAGGTCGGCGCGGTCGACGTCGACCGTGCGGGGCGAGTGGTTCTCCAGGCCGAGCAGGACGGCCTTGGGGGTGCCGTGGCCGTGCCCGGTGGCGCCGAGCGAGCCGTACAGCTCGGCGCGGACGGTGGCGACCCGCTCCAGCAGGCCCTCGGAGCCGAGCCGGCGGGCGAACATCCGGGCCGCGCGCATCGGGCCCACGGTGTGCGAGGAGGAGGGGCCGATGCCGATGGAGAAGAGGTCGAAGACGCTGATGGCCACGGGGTGACGTCCTTGTCCGGTCTCGTGGTGGTGTGCCGGTTCCCGCCCGGTGGGGCGGGGCGCGGCATGGAACGGGGCACCGCGCGCACCTCTCCAGTGTGCGTGGTGCCCCGGGAAGCCCGGGCGGGCCGCCGGTCGGGCGGCCCGCCGGGCGGGGTCCTACAGCTCCGGGTAGAGCGGGTGGGCGGCCGCGAGCGCGGTCACCCGGGCCTTGAGCGCCTCGGCCTTGGCCGCGTCGAAGCCGGGCTTGAGCGCCTCGGCGATGACGTCGGCGACCTCGCGGAAGTCCTCGGCGCCGAAGCCGCGGGTGGCCAGCGCCGGGGTGCCGATCCGCAGGCCGGAGGTGACCATCGGCGGGCGCGGGTCGTTCGGGACGGCGTTGCGGTTGACCGTGATGCCGACCTCGTGCAGGCGGTCCTCGGCGTCCTGGCCGTTGAGCTCGCTGTTGCGCAGGTCGACCAGGACCAGGTGCACGTCGGTGCCGCCGGAGAGGACGGAGACGCCGGAGGCGGTCACGTCGTCCTGGAGCAGGCGCTCGGCGAGGATCTTCGCGCCCTCCAGGGTGCGGCGCTGGCGCTCCTTGAACTCCTCGGAGGCCGCGACCTTGAACGCGACGGCCTTGGCGGCGATCACGTGCTCCAGCGGGCCGCCCTGCTGGCCGGGGAAGACCGCGGAGTTGATCTTCTTGGCGTGCTCGGCCTTGGAGAGGATGACGCCGCCGCGCGGGCCGCCCAGGGTCTTGTGGGTGGTGGTGGTGACCACGTCCGCGTACGGCACCGGGGAGGGGTGCAGTCCGGCGGCGACCAGGCCGGCGAAGTGCGCCATGTCGACCATCAGCAGGGCGCCGACCTCGTCCGCGACCCGGCGGAACTCGGCGAAGTCCAGCTGGCGGGGGTAGGCGGACCAGCCGGCGATGATCAGCTTGGGCCGGTGCTCCTTGGCGAGGCGCTCGACCTCGGCCATGTCGACCTGGCCGGACTTCTCGTCCACGTGGTAGGCGACCACGTTGTAGAGCTTGCCCGAGAAGTTGATCTTCATGCCGTGGGTCAGGTGGCCGCCGTGGGCCAGGTTCAGGCCCAGGATGGTGTCGCCCGGCTGGATCAGCGCGAACATCGCCGCGGCGTTCGCCTGCGCGCCGGAGTGCGGCTGCACGTTGGCGTGCTCGGCGCCGAACAGCTCCTTGATCCGGTCGATGGCGATCTGCTCGACCACGTCGACGTGCTCGCAGCCGCCGTAGTAGCGGCGGCCGGGGTAGCCCTCGGCGTACTTGTTGGTGAGCACCGAGCCCTGGGCCTCCATGACCGCCACCGGGGCGAAGTTCTCGGAGGCGATCATTTCCAGGGTGGTCTGCTGGCGGTGCAGCTCGGCGTCGACCGCGGCGGCGATCTCCGGGTCGAGCGCGTGCAGGGACTGGTTGAGAACCGTCATCAGGGGGGTCTCCCGGTCAGGCGCCGGTGAAGGCGGTGTAGCCGTCGGCGTCGAGCAGCTCGTCGGTCGCCTCGACCCGGACCTTGAACAGCCAACCGCCCTCGAAGGGCTCCGAGTTGACCAGGGCCGGCTCGTCGATGACCGCCTGGTTGACCTCGGTGACCTCGCCGGTGGCGGGGGAGTAGAGGTCGCTGACCGACTTGGTGGATTCGAGCTCGCCACAGGTCTCACCCGCGGTGACGGTGTCACCCACTGCGGGGAGCTGGACGTACACGATGTCGCCGAGGGCGTCGGCCGCGTGCGCGGTGATGCCGACCGTCGACACCCCGTCCACGGCGGCGGTCAGCCACTCGTGCTCCTTGGTGTACTGCAGGTGCGTGGGGTTGCTCATGGCGTCATTCTCCAGGATCGCGGGAGGGGCGGGCGCGGCCGTCCGCTGGGCGGACGAACCGGAAAAGGACTGGCTCGGGGAGGAGGCCGGGGGAGAGGCCGAGGTCAGCGGGCACGCCGGTAGAACGGCAGCGCGACCACCTCGACCGGCTCGGCCTTGCCGCGGACGTCCACCGCGACGGTGCCACCCGGCTCGGCGTGCGCGGCGTCCACGTACGCGATGGCGATCGGCTTGCCCAGGGTCGGGGACGGCGCGCCGGAGGTGATCCGGCCGATCACGGCGCCCTCGGCGTCCACCACCGCGTACTCGGCGCGCGGGACGCGCCTGCCCTCGGAGACCAGGCCGACCAGCTTGCGCGGCGGGGCGGACTCGGCCGCGGCGGCGGCCTCCTCCAGCGCCTTGCGGCCGACGAAGGCGCCGTCGTTGGTGGTCTTGTCGAAGCGGACCACCCGGCCCAGGCCGGCGTCGAACGGGGTCAGCTCGGTGGACAGCTCGTGCCCGTACAGCGGCATGCCGGCCTCCAGGCGCAGCGTGTCGCGGCAGGACAGGCCGCACGGGACCAGGCCCTCGGCGGTGCCCGCCTCGGTCAGCGCGGTCCACAGGTGCGCGGCGTCGGCCGGGGCGCAGAACACCTCGAAGCCGTCCTCGCCGGTGTAGCCGGTGCGGGCCAGCCAGACCTGGCGGCCGGCCACGGTGGCGGGCAGCAGGGCGTAGTACTTCAGGCCGGGCAGGTCGGCGTCGGTCAGCTTGGCCAGGATGCCGTTCGCCTCCGGGCCCTGGACGGCGAGCAGCGCGTAGGCGTCCCGGTCGTCGCGGACCACGGCGTCGAAGCCGGCCGCGCGCTCGGTCAGCGCGTCCAGCACCACCTGGGCGTTGGAGGCGTTGGCCACCACCAGGTACTCGTGCTCGGCGGTGCGGTAGACGATCAGGTCGTCCAGGATGCCGCCGTCCTCGCGGCAGATCATGGTGTAGCGGGCGCGCAGCACGCCGAGCGCGGAGATGAAGCCGACCAGGGCGTGGTCGAGCAGCTCGCCGGCCTGCGGGCCGGAGACGGTGATCTCGCCCATGTGCGAGAGGTCGAACAGGCCCGCCTTCGTGCGGACCGCGAGGTGCTCCTCGCGCTCGCTGCCGTAGCGCAGCGGCATGTCCCAGCCCGCGAAGTCGGTCATGGTGGCGCCGAGCGAGCGGTGCAGCGCGTCGAGCGCGGTCAGGCGGAGGGACACGACAGGACTCCCGGGATCTGGAAACGGGCAGGCTGGGGCGAATCTCCCCCATCTGTCGTCGAACCTGAGAGCTTCGCCGCCTCCTGAACAGGATGGCGGCTTGCACCGTGGGTGGGCGCACGGCGCGGCCGTGTCCACTTTCCAGATCTGCCTCGCCCGGGCGGTAGGGGTGCCTGAGAGATTCCGGGGAGGACTTGCTCCTTCGGCGCCGGTCGCGGCCTGTGCCAGGCCGTTCCGGCTCTCCCGCGCGGGTTCGAGCGGCCGGTATGAAGTTAGGGCGGGCCCATCATGGCATGCCGGGGGCGGGTCGCGGGAGAGGGGGCCGGAGCGGGCCCGGCGGACGGGGCCGCACCGGGCCGCCGCGCCGGGTCCGCGCGCCGCTAATCTGATCGCAACCGCGGATGTGGAGGGCGAGATGGGGTTCCCGCTGGACGGGGTGCTGGAGGGCGGGCCCTGGCCGGCCAACGAGCTGGAGCAGGTGCTGACGGCCGCGCTCGGCGACCCCGGGGCGACGCCCCGGGTGATCGAGGTGCTGGCCCGCAGCCAGGTGTGGATTCCGCTGCCGTCCGGCACCTCCCCGGACGCCGAGGCGCTGGACCTGCCGACGCTGGAGCTGGCCGGGGCGCCGTACGTCCCGGTGTACTCCTCGCAGGAGCAGTACCTCCGGCACTGCCCGGGCATCCCGTTCGCGATCGCCCCGATGTGGGAGTTCGCCCGCGGGCTGCCGCTGGGCATCGGCGTCGCGGTCAACCCGGAGGCGCCGGTGGGCATCCCGGTGCCGCCGGAGGGCGTCGGCGAGCTGCGGCGCGGGCCGCGCGGCGAGCAGTGGGAGGCGCAGGGGGTGACCGAGGGGGCCCGGGTGGCGCTCAAGGAGCCCGAGCCGCACCAGGAGCCGTTCGCCTTCCTGGCCGCCGCGACCGGCGAACTCGTCGCGCTGCCCGGCGTCCTGACGGCCCGTCGGGCGCTGGCCCGGGTGGAGGGCGAGCCGACCCTGCTGTACGTCGGCGTGCAGCTGGACCCGGCGGCCCCCGCCGACCCGGCCGAGGTGAACACCGCGCTGGGCCGGGCGCTCGGAACCGCGCCGCCCAGCTGGGGCGTCCACCTGGTGCTGCTCGACCTGGTCGCCGATCCGGTGGTGGACTGGATGCTGGGGCGGGTACAGCCCTTCTACGTGCGGCCGTGACGGCGGCCCCGGTCCGCCGCGCGGGGCACGGCGGCATGACGGCTGTCGGGTGCGCCCCATAGGGTTGCCCGGAACACCGGAGCACGGCGGAACGGACGAAGAGAGTAGGCGGCGACGTGACGGGAGCAGCCGGCGACCCGGGGGCGGTCGAACGCGCCCTCGCAGCGGTCGCGCCGGAGCGCTGGGAGGCGTACGAGGGGCTGCTGCGGGCCCTGGCCGGCGGGCAGGTCTGGATGCTGCTCTGGCACGGCAGCCCCGGCAGTCCGGACGCCCAGTACGGGAACATGGACGTCGGCGGCCACGGCTACGCGCCCGGCGCGACCTCCCCCGGGCAGCTCGCGGCCAGCGGCTGGACGCGCGCCCACGAGGTGGTCTCCGGGCTGGAGATCGCCGCCGCGCTGTACCGCTCGCGCTGGGGCCTGTGGCTCGACCCGCACCGCCCCGGCGGCGGCGTCGGCGTGCCCTGGGCCGACCTGCGGCGGATCGCGCTCGGCCTGGACCGGCTGCCGGCCGGGCCGCTGCGGATCTCCGAACCCCCGGTGCAGGGCTCGCCGTTCTTCGCCGTGCTGGAGCAGCAGGCGGGCGAGGTGCGGCCGCTGCGCTCGCTGCGCCGGGCCTGGGTGCAGCCGGTGCTGGGCGAGGGCTACCTGGCGATCGGGCTGGACCTGTACGACACCTCGCCGCCGTCCGTGGAGGCGGCCCGGGCGCTGGTGCAGCGGGCGGCCGCGCAGGCGCCGGAGGGGCCCGGGGTGTCCACCGTGGTGATGGCCGACGAGTTCGACCCGGTGGCGATGTGGATGTGGGCCAACGCCCGCCCGTTCTTCGACCGGCAGGGCGCCCAGCAGGCCGGGCCGACCGGCTTCGGTCACGCAGCGCAACCGTCGGCCGGGCCGGCCCAGGGGTGGCCGCAGGCTCCCTGGCCGGGCTATCCGGGCCGTTGAACCTACCCTGACGCCCCGTCGGAAAACCCCCGCCCCGACCTTTTGCCCGGTCGGCGGGGGTTTTTTACCGCTCCATGATCTACGCGCGCAACCCCGCGTGCCACCTGGCGTTTTCCCGCCACTGGCGGGGTGTCGTCAGTGTGCCCCTTGACGGACGCGTAACAGCTGTGTGAAGAGCGATATGCGTCGACAACGGAATTGCATGCCAACAGATCACAGTTAGGCATCCTTCGGCATGGGGGTCTTCCGCCGGGCACTTCCCATGACAGAGAGTGCTGCGCAATGCGGAGCGCGACTCGAACCCCACGAAGGTGAACGCGTCCCCGCCAGCGCATGAACCGCACGACGCGTTTCTCCGTGCGGCAGCACCGTGCACGTCGGAGGCCTCCTGACCCGGAGCGCCCCAGCTCGGCGGACCTCCGGCCGGAGGCGGCCGAGGGATGCCCGCACCACCAGCAACGCCCTGCTTGCTCAACGCACTTCTGCACCGCCGCATCGGCGCCCGGCACCACCGAAACCGCTCTGCACTTCCGCACCGCACGCGACTCCGTGGGCCGGCCACCGTCGGCGAGGGGAACGAACTGACTCATGACCACACCCACCGAGACCCCTGGTTCGGCGGCCGACGCACAGCCTGACGGCTCGTCAATCGCCGAGCCGCCCAAGAAGATCGAGGGACGATCACCCGGTCGCATCGCCTGGGAGCGCCTCAAGCGCGACAAGGTCGCCCTGGCCGGCGGCGCCGTGGTGATCCTGCTGATCCTCGCGGCCCTCCTGGCGCCGGTGCTCACCGCGCTGTTCGGGCACCCGGTCGACGAGCCGCACGCGGACCAGATCAACCCCGACCTGGGCCTGCCCAAGGGCGCCTTCGGCGGCATCAGCGGCGACTACCTGCTCGGTGTCGACCCGACCTTCGGCCGTGACGTGTTCTCCCGAATCCTCTACGGCGCCCGGATCTCGCTGCTGGTCGCGCTCGGCGCGGCGGCGGTGGCGATCGTCATCGGCGTGGTGCTGGGCATCATGGCCGGCTACTTCGGCGGCTGGGTGGACTCGGTCATCAGCCGGGTGATGGACGTCCTGCTGGCCTTCCCGCAGCTGCTGTTCAGCATCGCGCTGGTCTCGGTGATCCCCAACTCGGTGCTCGGACTGGGCGACACGACGGTGCGCGTCCTGGTGCTGATGACGGTGATCGGCTTCTTCGGCTGGCCGTACATCGGACGCATCGTCCGGGGCCAGGCGATGTCGCTGCGCGAACGCGAGTTCGTCGACGCCGCCCGCAGCCTCGGCGCCGGCCGCGCGCACATCCTGTTCCGCGAACTGCTGCCCAACCTGGTGGCGCCGATCCTGGTCTACACGACCCTGATCATCCCCACCAACATCCTGAACGAGGCGGCGCTCAGCTTCCTCGGGGCCGGCGTCCGGCCGCCCACCCCGTCCTGGGGCCAGATGCTCTCGGACGCGGTCGGGATCTACCAGGCCGATCCCACCTACATGGTGATCCCCGGTCTCGCCATCTTCATCACCGTGCTCGCCTTCAACCTCTTCGGTGACGGCCTGCGTGACGCTCTCGACCCCAAGGGCAACTGAGCCCGCAACTCTGGAGGATCTCCAACCCATGAAGCGAAACAGGACGCTCGCGGCCGCTGCCCTGGTGGCCGCCCTCGCCCTCACCACCGCGGCCTGCGGCGGCAGCAAGGGCGGCTCGGGCGGCGACAACGCGAGCAAGGGCGGTTCGGCGGGGTTCAACGCGGCGGCCGAGAAGGTGGTGAACCCGTCCGACAAGAAGGGCGGCACCCTCAACCTGTGGACCACCACCGACGTGGACTCGCTCGACCCCGGTCGCGCGTACTACGCCTCGGTGTGGAACTACGAGCGCTTCTACACCCGGACCCTGCTGGCCTTCGACGGCAAGCCGGGCAAGGACGGCCTGAACCTCGTCCCCGACCTGGCCACCGCCAAGCCGGAGATCTCCGCCGACGGCAAGACCTACACCTTCAAGCTGAAGTCCGGCCTGAAGTTCGAGGACGGCTCGGTCATCACCTCGAAGGACATCAAGTACGGCATCGAGCGCATCTTCGCGCAGGACGTCGTCTCCGGCGGCCCGACCTACCTGATCAACGAGCTGGACCAGGGCCAGGACTACAAGGGCCCCTACACCGACGCCGACCCGAACAAGCTCGGCCTCAAGACGGTGGAGACCCCGGACGACACCACCATCGTCTTCCACCTGGCCAAGCCGAACTCGGACTTCCCGTACCTGCTGGCCATGGGCTCCGCCGCCCCCGTCCCGCAGAAGCTGGACACCGGCTCCAAGTACGGCGACAAGCCGGTCTCCTCCGGCCCGTACAAGTTCAAGTCGGTCGAGCCGGGCAAGGGCTACGAGCTGGTCCGCAACGAGAACTGGGACGCCTCCACCGACCCGTTCCGCAAGGCGCTGCCGGACGTCGTCAAGCTGACCGTCACCACCAACGCCGACGACATGGACGCCCGCCTGCTGGCGAACACCGCCGACCTCGACTGGGCCCAGACCGGCCTGTCGCAGGCCGCCCAGGTCAAGGTGCTCCAGGACCCGGCCCTCAAGGCCAACACCGACGACCCGTACAACGGCTTCATCCGGTACGTCACGATGGCCCCGTCGGTCGCCCCGTTCGACAACATCCACTGCCGCAACGCGGTGCTGTACGCGGCCGACTCCACCGCCCTGCAGACCGCCCGCGGCGGCTCGGTGGCCGGTTCGCTGTTCGGCTCGATGCTGCCCCCGAACATCCTCGGCTCCGACGACTACGACCCGTTCGGCCTGACCAAGGGCAAGCCGAACCTGGACAAGGCCAAGGAGGAGCTGGCGGCCTGCGGCCAGCCCAACGGCTTCCACACCACCATCGCGGTGCGCGGCAACAAGCCGAAGGAGGTCAACTCCGCGGTGGCGCTGCAGACCGCCCTCAAGGCCGCCAACATCGACGTCACCGTCGACCAGTACGACGGCAAGCTGATCTCCTCGGTGATCGGCGCGCCCGACGTGGTCAAGTCCAAGGGCTACGGCCTGATCGTGATGGGCTGGGGCGCCGACTACCCGACCGGCTCCGGCTACCTGCAGCCGCTGGTCGACGGCCGCTTCATCGCCAGCAACGGCAACAACAACTACGCCGAGATCAACGACCCGGAGATCAACGGCTGGTTCGACCAGGCCGCGCAGGAGACCGACCCGGCCAAGGCCGCGGACCTCTACAAGAAGATCAACCACAAGGTGGTCGACGGCGCCTACTACCTGCCGATCGTCGCCGACAAGGCCCTGAACTGGCGCAACCCGCGCCTGACCAACGTCTACATCACCGACGCCTACGGCGAGGTCGACTTCCAGGCGCTCGGCGTCTCCGACGGCAAGTGACCTGACCTTCTCCTGAGTTCTCACCGCTAGTCCGAAGGGCAGGTGAAGGCCCTGCCGGGGCCGGCCGGGAGCTCCCCCACCGGGGAGACCCGGCCGGCCCGCGGCAGGGCCGACCGCAGTGCTCGTGTATCTCGTCAGGCGACTGCTCAACGTCGCCTTCATGCTGTTGGTGGTCGCCGCGGTGACCTTCGGCATCTTCTTCATGGTGCCGAAGCTCACCGGGACCGACCCCGCGATGCTCTACGTGGGCAAGATCGCGGACAAGGCGGCGGTCGAGGGCATCCGCCACAAGATGGGCCTCGACAAGTCGATCATCGAACAGTTCTGGCTCTTCCTGCGCGGGGTGTTCGCCGGCCGCGACTTCAACGCCGGCACCGACCTGACCCACTGCGCTGCCCCCTGCCTGGGCTACTCGTTCAAGACCGAGCAGGAGGTCTGGCCGCTCCTGCTCAACCGGGTCGGCGTCGACATCTCGCTCGCGGTCGGGGCCTCCGTGCTCTGGCTGGTGTTCGGCACCGCCACCGGCATCATCTCCGCGCTGCGCCGCGGCACCGCGCTGGACCGCGTCACCATGACCGTCGCGCTGGCCGGCGTCTCGCTGCCGATGTACTTCACCGGCCTGGTCGCGCTCGCGGTGTTCGTCAACCAGCTCGGCTGGTTCCCCAACAACTACACCGACTTCGCGGACGACCCGGTCTCCTGGTTCCAGGGGCTGGTGCTGCCCTGGGTGACCCTGGCGTTCCTGTTCGCCGCGACCTACGCCCGGCTCAGTCGGGCCACCCTGCTGGACGTCCTCGGCGAGGACTACATCCGCACCGCGCGGGCCAAGGGCCTCCGGGAGCCGGTGGTCATCGGCAAGCACGCCATGCGCTCCACGCTGACCCCGATCCTGACCATCTTCGGCATGGACCTCGGCGGCCTGCTCGGCGGCGCGGTGCTCACCGAGAAGACCTTCAACCTGCGCGGGCTCGGCTACGAGGCGGTCACCTCGATCCAGTCCAGCGACCTCCCGGTGATCATGGGCGTGACCCTGTTCGCCGCGTTCTTCATCATCATGGCCAACCTCGCGGTTGACCTGCTGTACGCCGTCGTCGACCCCCGGGTGAGGCTGACATGAGCAACACCGACAAGCCTTTCCTGTCCGTCCGCGACCTGAAAGTGCACTTCCCCACCGACGACGGACTGGTCAAGTCCGTCAACGGGCTCAGCTTCGACCTGGAGCGCGGCAAGACGCTCGGCATCGTCGGCGAGTCCGGCTCCGGGAAGTCCGTCACCTCGCTGTCGATCATGGGCCTGCACCGCACCGGCACCAAGCGCGGCGCCCCGCGGATCACCGGCGAGATCTGGCTCGACGGCGAGGAGCTGGTCGCGGCCGGCCCCGAGCGGGTGCGCAAGCTGCGCGGCCAGAAGATGGCGATGATCTTCCAGGACCCGCTGACCGCGATGCACCCCTACTACACGGTCGGCGCCCAGATCGTCGAGGGCTACCGGGCCCACCACCCCGGCGCCTCCAAGAAGGAGGCCCGCACCCGGGCGGTCGAGATGCTCGACCGGGTCGGCATCCCGCAGCCCGACAAGCGGGTCGACAACTACCCGCACGAGTTCTCCGGCGGCATGCGCCAGCGCGCCATGATCGCGATGGCGCTGGTCAACGACCCCTCGCTGCTGATCGCCGACGAGCCGACCACCGCCCTCGACGTCACCGTCCAGGCGCAGATCCTCGACCTGATCCGCGACCTGCAGAAGGAGTTCGGCTCGGCGGTCGTCATCATCACCCACGACCTGGGCGTGGTCGCCGAACTCGCCGACGACATCCTGGTCATGTACGGCGGCAAGCCCGTCGAGCGCGGCCCCGCCGCCACCATCTTCGAATCCCCCGAGCACCCCTACACCTGGGGCCTGCTCGGCTCGATGCCCCGCCTCGACCGGGAGCTCCAGGACCGGCTGATCCCGGTCAAGGGCACCCCGCCGAGCCTGATCAACGTGCCGTCCGGCTGCGCGTTCCACCCGCGCTGCCCGTACGCCGAGCTCACCGGCGGCCGCTCGTTCACCGAGGTGCCCGTGCTGGCCGAGGCCGCGCCCCGGCACCACGCCGCCTGCCACCTGCCGATCGCCGAACGCCACCGGATCTTCACCGAAGAGATCGCGCCCCGGCTGTGAGCACGTACCACCCATTTGGAGAGCAGCGATGACGGACAGTCAGGCGGCGGTGCCGCAGCTCGCGAAGGTGCCCGCCCAGGCGCCCGGGCCCGACCGCGAACCCCTGCTGAGGGTCACCGGACTGACCCGGCACTTCCCGGTCACCAAGGGCCTGCTGAAGCGCCAGGTCGGCGCGGTGCGGGCGGTCGACGGCATCGACTTCGCGGTCAACGCGGGCGAGACGCTCGGCGTGGTCGGCGAGTCCGGCTGCGGCAAGTCCACCATGGGACGCCTGGTCACCCGGCTCGACGAACCCACCGGCGGGACGATCGAGTTCGAGGGCGCCGACATCACCCACCTGGGCGTCGCGGCGATGCGGCCGTACCGGCGCGACATCCAGATGATCTTCCAGGACCCGTACTCCTCGCTGAACCCCCGGCACACCATCGGCACCATCGTCGGCGCGCCCTTCCACCTCCAGAAGGTCAAGACCGAGCACGGCGTCAAGCGGGCCGTCCAGGACCTGCTGGAGCTCTGCGGCCTCAGCCCCGAGCACTACAACCGCTACCCGCACGAGTTCTCCGGCGGCCAGCGCCAGCGCATCGGCATCGCCCGCGCCCTGGCCCTGCGCCCGAAGATGATCGTGGCCGACGAGCCGGTCTCCGCGCTGGACGTCTCGATCCAGGCCCAGGTGGTCAACCTGCTGGACGACCTCCAGAAGGAGCTCGGCCTCACCTACCTGATCATCGCGCACGACCTCTCGGTCGTCCGGCACGTCTCCGACCGGGTCGCCGTCATGTACCTCGGCAAGGTGGTGGAGATCGCCGACCGGGACGCCCTGTACTCCCGGCCGATGCACCCCTACACCAACGCCCTGATGTCCGCGGTGCCGGTGCCCGACCCGCGCCGCAAGGAGCGCCGCGAGCGCATCCTGCTCACCGGCGACGTCCCCTCCCCGCTCAACCCGCCCTCCGGCTGCCGCTTCCGCACCCGCTGCTGGAAGGCCCAGGACGTCTGCGCGAGCGAGGAACCGCCGCTGGCCGCGGTGGCGACCGGGCACCAGGTGGCCTGCCACTTCCCGGAGAACGCGGCCGAGTAGCGCCGCGCGACACCTCCGGACCACGGGGTCCGCCCGGGAGCGCCGACGCTCCCCCGGGCGGACCCCGCGGCCGTGCCCGGGCCCTGACGGTGGCGGGTGGCAGGGTGGGGGCCATGCTGGAGATCGCGGTCAGGGACCAGGACGACGTGGTACGGGTGCGGGTGTCGGAGGACGAACTCGCCGACCTGGTGGAGGACATGGCGCACTGGCCGGGCGCCTTCCTGGTCCTCCAGCGCGTCCCCGACCTGCCGGACACCTACGCCCAGACCTGCCCGGAGGACGAGGCGCTGACGGTCGAGTACCGGGACGGCGCGCAGTCGCGGCACTACCGGACGCGGGTGGCCGGGCCGGAGCGGGTCGCCGAGCTGCTCATCGGCTGGGCCCGGCAGGACGCCGACTGGGCGGCGGGCGAGCAGTGGGAGCGGATCGACTTCGGGCCCGACCCGGAGCCCGCGCCGCTGGAGCTGTCCGAGCAGGACGAGGAGATCCTGGTCGCCGAGGTGCGGCGGCTGCTGGTCGGCGGGTACGCGACGCTGGACCAGGCGGCCGAGGCGGCGGAGGAGTTCCTGGTCGACCGGGAGCACCGGCCGGTGAGCAAGGCCCAGGCCAGGCAGCTGGCCGACCGGATGTGGCGGGAGCGGGTCGCCGAGCAGCGCGCCTGGACGGGCGAGACCGACCCGGAGCGGCTGACCCGGGCGTTCGCGGCCCTGGAGGCGGCCGGGATCACCGCCCGGGAGGACTTCACCTGCTGCCGCACCTGCGGCAACGCCGAGATCGGCGCCGAGAACCCGCGGGCCCGGGGCTTCGCCTACTTCCACTCCCAGGGCACCGCGGCGGTGGCCGACGGCGGCGACCTGACGCTGTACTACGGCGGCTTCGACGACTCCCCGGAGACCACCGCCGCCGTCGGCCGGGAGGTCGTCGCGGCGGTCCGGGCGGTCGGCCTGCGGACCGACTGGGACGGCGACCCGGGGCGGGCGATCCGGGTGACCGGCCTGGACTGGCGGCGCCGGCTGGTCGGCTAGGCCCCGTCCGGCGTCGCGCGCCCGGCAGGACCGGTCGGGCCGGGCCCGGCCCCCCGCAGGGCAGGCTGTCCTTCGTCCGGCGCAGCACCCGGCCGGAGCTGTTGCCGGGGGCGGGTGCGGTGCCTTGACTGGAGCGGAACGTCCCGGCTCCCGTGCGAGGGTAGGTCACCATGCTGTCGGCCCGCAGTCTGTTCCAGGAGATCCACGACGACGACCAGGCGTTCCGGCTGTTCTGCTCGATCGCCGCGAAGGGCGAGGACCAGGGCGGCTGGGAGAACGGCCGGATCGCCCGGCTGGTGCCCGACCCGGAGCTGGCGCCGAAGGTGGCCCGGCACGGCGCGGACGAGGACAAGCACGGGCGGATCTTCAAGGCGCTGATGCACAAGCGCGGCCTGACCGAGCGGGACGTCCCGGACGACACCGACTACACGATGATCCTGGAGCGGCAGGGCATCGGCCTGGCGCACGCCCGGCTGCGCCGGGACGAGCCGCTGACCGAGCAGGACGTCATCACGTACCTGGCGCACAGCCGGGTGACCGAGCAGCGCGCCGCCGAGCAGATGCTGATGCTGAAGCGGATCTTCGGCGACCACCCGGAGCTGGGCCGGGCGGTGCGGATGATCTCCCACGACGAGGACAACCACCTGGCGTTCTGCCACGAGGAACTGCTGCGGCTGGCGTACCAGGGGCACGGGCGGGCGATCCTGGACACCCTGCAGTCCACCGCCCGGGCGGAGATCCGCACCTACCGGGACGTCAGCCTGGCCGTGATGGCGCACCTGGGGGAGCTGCTGCGCTGGCCGCGGGCGAAGTCGGTGGCGCTGGCGGCCGGCATCCACGCGGTGTACGGGTACGAACGGGCGGGCGGCTGGCGGCGGATGACCACGCTGCGGATGCCGGCCCGGCTGAACGCGCTGGGCGGGCCCGCGCCGCACGAGCAGTTCGCCTGACCGCCCGGGGGCCGGCCGCGGGGGGACGGCGTGCAGACTGACCAGGTGACGTCCGAGATCTTCCCGCACACCGTCCAGCAGGTCCTCGACCTGGTGGGCATCTTCGTGTTCGCGCTGTCCGGCGGCCTGATGGCCGTCCGCAAGAACATGGACATCTTCGGCATCTGCGTGCTGGCCGAGGCGACCGCGCTGGGCGGCGGCGTCCTGCGGGACCTGGTGATCGGGGCGCTGCCGGTGGCCGCGTTCACCAGCTTCGGGTACTTCCCGACCCCGCTGGTGGCCGGGGTGGTGGTGTTCTTCCTGCACCCCGAGGTGGAGCGGATCAACCGGGCGGTGATGGTGCTGGACGCCGCGGGCCTGGGCCTGTTCTGCGTCACCGGCACCATCAAGGCGCACGCCTACGGGCTCGGCGCGGTCGCCTCGGTGGCCTGCGGCATGCTGACCGCCGCGGGCGGCGGCGTGATCCGCGACCTGCTGGCGATGGAGCCGCCCTCGCTGCTGCGCTGGGACCGCGAGATCTACGCCGTCCCGGCGCTGGTCGGCTCCGCCGTGGTGGCGGTGCTGATCGGGATCGGGCGGCTGACCCCGCTGAACGCCTCGCTGGCCGCGGTGGTCGCGTTCACCATGCGGATGCTGGCGCTCAGGTACGGCTGGCGCGCACCGCGTGCTTGGCACCGCAACGGTTCTCGCACCAGCGAGGAGTAGGCGAGCCGCCGTACGCCAGCGAGATCGCCTCCACCGTGCACAGCAGCTCCGGCAGCAGCTTGCTCAGCTCGGTCACCGAGGCGATCCGGACCGGCGCGGAGATCGAGCAGGCGGCGATGGCGGTGCCCTCGGTGCCGGCGATCGGGGCGGCGATGCAGTTCACCGACTCCTGGTACTCGGCCTGGTCCACCGCCCAGCCGCGGCGGCGCACCTCGGACAGCTCGGCCCGGAACTCCTCCGGGCCGCGGATCGACTGCGGGGTGCGGGCCGGGAAGTCCACCTCGGCCAGGAACGCGGCCAGCTTCTCGGCCGGCAGGTCGGCCAGCAGCACCTTGCCCGCCGCGGTGGCCACCGCGGGCGCCCGCCGACCGATCCGGCTGGCCTCGCCGAGCCAGCTGCGGCCGTGGTCCGGGTACCTGGCCTCGACCTTGTCGAGGTACAGCACCTCGTCCTCCTCCAGCACCGACAGGTGCACGGTGTGCCCGTAGCGCTCGTTGAGCACCGCCAGGTACGGGGCGGCGACCTGCCGGATGTCGATGCCCTCCAGCGCCTGGTGGGCGAGCGCGAACAGCCGGCCGCCGAGGCGGTAGCGCTGGTCGGACTGCCGGTGCACGAAACCGTGCTCCTGCAGGGTGCGCAGCAGCCGCAGCGCGGTGGACTTGTGCACGCCGATCTTCGCGGCGGCCTGCTCCAGCGACGCCGGGCCCTCACCGAGCGACGCCAGGATGGTCAGCGCGCGGTCGACCGTCTGGGACAACGGCCTCTCCCCTCTCACAGCATCGTGGCCGGAAGGGTAACGGCGCGTTGCAGAGGGTGCAATGGCCAAATCGTGACTCTGCGGCCGCCTACACTGGTTCCCGCTATGGCTTACCTCGACCACGCCGCCACCACCCCGATGCTGCCCGAGTCGGTCGCCGCGATGACGGCGCAGTTCGGTGCCGTCGGCAACGCCTCCTCGCTGCACGCCGCCGGGCGGCGCGCCCGCCGGGTGGTCGAGGAGTCCCGGGAGTCGCTCGGCGAGTCGCTGGGCGCCCGCCCCAGCGAGATCGTGTTCACCGGGGGCGGCACCGAGTCCGACAACCTGGCGGTCAAGGGCCTCTACTGGGCCCGGCGGGACGCCGACCCGGCCCGCCGCCGGGTGCTCAGCAGCCCGGTCGAGCACCACGCGGTGCTGGACGCGGTGCACTGGCTGGCCGAGCACGAGGGCGCCGAGGTCGAGTACCTGCCGGTCGACGCGCTCGGCCGGGTGCACCCCGAGGCGCTGCGGGAGGCGATCGAGCGGGCCCCGGAGACGGTCGCGCTGGTCACCGTGATGTGGGCCAACAACGAGGTCGGCACCGTCCAGCCGATCCGCGAACTCGCCGCCGTCGCCGCCGAGTTCGAGGTGCCGATGCACTCCGACGCGGTGCAGGCGCTGGGCCAGGTGCCGGTCTCCTTCGCGGACTCCGGGCTGACCGCGCTCACCGTCACCGGCCACAAGGTCGGCGGCCCGTACGGGGTCGGCGCGCTGCTGCTGGCCCGCTCCGCCAAGCCCGTTCCGCTGCTGCACGGCGGCGGCCAGGAGCGCGACGTCCGCTCCGGCACGCTGGACGTGCCCGGCGCCGCCGGGTTCGCGGTGGCCGCCGGGCTGGCCGTCGAGCGGCAGCCCGGGTCCGCGGCCGTGATCGGCGCGCTGCGCGACGAGCTGCTGGCCGTGGTCCGCTCGGCCGCGCCGGACGCGGTGCTCAACGGCGACCCGGGCGCGGACGGGCGGCTGCCCGCCAACGCGCACTTCTCCTTCCCCGGCTGCGAGGGCGACGCGCTGCTGATGCTGCTGGACGCGGCCGGCGTGGAGTGCTCCACCGGCTCGGCCTGCTCGGCCGGCGTCCCGCAGCCCAGCCACGTGCTGCTGGCGATGGGCGTCGACCCGGACCTGGCCCGCGCCTCGCTGCGCTTCTCGCTCGGGCACACCTCCACCGCCGCGGACGTGGCGGCGCTGGCCGCCGCGCTGCCCGGCGCGGTGGAGCGGGCCCGGCGGGCCGGGCTGGTGCGGGCCGCGCGCTGAGCGTGCCGCCTGCTGAGCGTGCCGCCTGCCGGGCGCGCCGCCTGCCGGGTGCGCCACCTGCCGGGCGCGCTGCCCGGGCGGGATTCCGTTTGCGACGGAACCTTCTGCTTCGGGACGTACGCTGGGGGCATGAACGCACCCCTGCCCGAGCGCACCGTCCGTGACCTCACCGGGCTGCTGGCCCAGGCCGCGCACGCCATGAACACCCGCCTGTCGCTGGCCCTGGCCGAGATCGACAGCTCCCCGCGCAAGCACTGCGTGCTGCTGCACGCCATGGAGGCCGAGCGCACCCAGTCGCAGCTGGCCGCGATCGCCGGGCTGGACAAGACCACCATGGTGGTCACCGCCGACGAGCTGGAGCGGGACGGCCTGGCCGAGCGCCACCCGTCCGCGACCGACCGGCGGGTGAAGGTCATCCGGGTCACCCCCGCGGGCGCGGAGCTGGTGCGGCGCGGCGAGGTGATCGTCGACCGGGTGCACGGGGAGGCGCTGGGCGAGCTGTCGGCGGGGGAGCGGCAGGTGTTCGTGGACGCGCTGGACCGGCTCCAGCAGGCGGCGGAGTTCCCGATGGTCGGCGAGGGCGGCGTGGTGCGCCGGCCGCGGCGGTCCCGCCAGGGGTAGGTCGGGGGCGGGCCGGGGGAGGCCGGGGAGGCCGGGGCCGGGGGAGTCGGCCGCAGAGCACGTTCCGTTCTGTATCGTCTATTACGAAACCATCTGCTACGGTCTCTCTTATCGGGGGAGCGCGCCCGCGCGTCCCCGGGAGGGAGAAGACCCATGTCCGAGAACTCGTCCCGCGCCCGCTGGCTGGCCCTCGCGGTGGTGTGCGCCGGGATGCTGATGGTGATCCTGGACGGGTCGATCACCACCGTCGCGCTGCCCGCCATCCAGGCCGACCTGCACCTCGGACCGGCCGGACTGGCCTGGGTGGTGGACGCCTACGTGGTCGCCTTCGGCGGACTGCTGCTGCTCGCCGGACGGCTCGGCGACCTGCTCGGCCGCCGCCGCACCTACCTCGCCGGGATCGCCGGCTTCACCGCCGCCTCCGTGCTGTGCGGCCTCGCGGCGAACCCCGGGACACTGATCGCCGCCCGCTTCCTGCAGGGCGCCGGCGGGGCGCTGGCCTCCGCCGTCGGCCTCGGCATGGTGGTCGCGCTCTTCCCCGACCCCGCCGAGCGGGCCAAGGCGTTCGGCGCGGTCGGCTTCACCGGCGCGACCGGCGCCTCGATCGGCCAGGTGCTCGGCGGCGTCCTCACCCAGGGCCTCGGCTGGCACTGGATCTTCTTCATCAACCTGCCGATCGGCGCCGCCGCCCTGCTCGCGGGCCTGCGCCTGCTGGCCGACGACCGCGGCCCCGGCCTGCGGGCGGGCGCCGACGCCCCCGGCGCCGTCCTGGTCACCGGCGGACTGATGCTCGGCGTCTACACCATCGTCGAGGGCGGCCCGGCCGGCTGGACCTCCGCCCGCACCCTGGCCACCGGCGCCGCCGCACTCGTCCTGCTCGCCGCCTTTCTGCTCCGGCAGACCCGCGCCGCGACCCCGCTGCTCCCGCTGCGAATTCTCGCCCGGCGCACCACCGCGCTCGCCAACCTGATCCAACTCCTCATGCTGGCCGCGCTGTTCGGCTTCCAGATCCTGCTCGCCCTGTACCTCCAGCAGGTCCAGCACTACGGCGCCCTGGCCACCGGACTGGCCATGCTGCCCGCCGCCCTCACCATCGGCACGGTCTCCCTGCTGCTCGCCGCCCGCACCATCGCCCGGATCGGCGAACGCCGCACCCTGCTGCTCGGCCTGGCCCTGCTCACCGTCGGCATCGGCCTGCTCACCCGGCTCCCGGCCGGCCGCCTCGACTACGCCGCCGACGTCCTGCCCACCCTGCTCAGCGCGGCCGGGTTCGGCCTCGCCACCACCGCCCTCACCGCCCTCGGCATGGCCGCCGCCGGCCCCGCCGACGCCGGACTGCTCTCCGGCCTGCTCACCACCACCCAGCAGGTCGGCGCCGCGCTCGGCGTCGCCGTCCTCAGCGCACTGGCCGCCGGCCGGGGCGTCGGCGGGTTCCACCTGGCCTTCGGCACCGGCGCCGGGCTCCTGCTCGCCGCCCTGCTGCTGGCCCTCGCGCTGCCCCGGCACCGCCGTCCGGCCGCCCCCGCCGGACCGGCCGCCGCCGAGCCGCCCGCCCTGGTCCGGCACTGACCGTCGAGGGCGCCGGGCACCCCCGTTACGCTTGGAGGCACCATGACTGACTTCCCCGGCGCCCCGACCACCCCGTCCACCGGCCGCCTGCGCGTGCTCGCCGCGATGTCCGGCGGCGTCGACTCCGCCGTCGCCGCCGCCCGGGCCGTCGAAGCCGGCCACGAGGTGACCGGCGTCCACCTGGCGCTCGCCAGCAACCCGCAGTCCTTCCGCACCGGCGCCCGCGGCTGCTGCACCCTGGAGGACTCCCGGGACGCCCGCCGCGCCGCCGACGTGATCGGCATCCCGTTCTACGTCTGGGACTTGGCCGAGCGCTTCCGCGAGGACGTGATCGAGGACTTCGTCGCCGAGTACGCCGCCGGGCGCACCCCCAACCCGTGCCTGCGCTGCAACGAGAAGATCAAGTTCGCCGCGCTGCTCGACAAGGCGGTCGCGCTCGGCTTCGACGCCGTCTGCACCGGCCACTACGCCCGGATCGTCGACCACCCCGACGGCACCCGCGAACTGCACCGCGCCGTCGACGCCGCCAAGGACCAGTCCTACGTGCTCGGCGTGCTCGACGCCGACCAGCTCGCCCACTCGCTCTTCCCGCTCGGCGACACCACCAAGGACGTCATCCGCGAAGAGGCCGAACGGCGCGGCCTCGCCGTCGCCAAGAAGCCCGACAGCCACGACATCTGCTTCATCACCGACGGCGACACCCAGGGTTTCCTCGCCGAGCGCCTCGGCACCGCCCCCGGCGACATCCTCGACACCGACGGGACCAAGCTCGGCGAGCACGACGGCGCCTACGGCTTCACCATCGGTCAGCGCAAGGGCCTGCGCCTGGGCCGCCCCGCCGCCGACGGCAAGCCCCGCTACGTCCTCGACATCTCCCCGGTGAACAACACCGTCACCGTCGGCCCCGCCGGCGGCCTCGACGTCCACGCCCTCACCGCCATCCGCCCCCGCTGGTGCGGCACCCCGGCCACCGGCGAGGGCCGCTACACCGCCCAGTTGCGGGCGCACGGCGAGGAGGTGCCCGTCACCGCCGCGCTGAGCGACGACCAGCTGCACGTCCGGCTCGACACCCCGGCCCGCGGCATCGCGCCCGGCCAGGCCGTGGTCCTCTATGACGGCACCCGGGTGGTCGGCTCGGCCACCATCGCGAGCACCGAACGCGCCGTCGCGGTCTGACGTCCGGGCGGGCCCGGGCCCGGCGGGTTATCGGTTTGACCCGGGCGGGCCGGGCGGTGATAGGACTGGGAGCACTATGAACATCACGGTCTTCTGCTCCGCCAACTCCCTCGACGCCAAGTACACCGACCCGGCGGCCGAGTTCGCCCGGCTGCTCGGGGAGGCCGGGCACACGCTGGTGTGGGGCGGGTCGCACGCCGGGCTGATGGGGCAGCTCGCGGACGGGGTCAAGGAGGCCGGCGGGCGGCTGGTGGGGATCTCGGTGGAGTTCCTGCGGCACAAGGCGTACGAGGGGGCGGACGAGCTGGTGACCATGCCGGACCTGCCGACCCGGAAGGCCGAGCTGCTGGCCCACGGGGACGCGCTGGTGGTGCTGGTCGGCGGGATCGGCACGCTGGACGAGATCACCGAGGTGCTGGAGCTCAAGAAGCACGGCCTGCACGACAAGCCGGTGGTCGTCCTGGACACCGAGGGCTTCTACACCGGCCTGCGCCTCCAGCTGGAGCGGATGGACGCCGAGGGCTTCCTGCCCCGCCCGCTCGCCGAGCTGGTGGCCTTCGCCCGGACGCCCGCCGAGGCGCTCGCCCACCTGTCCGCCCACCAGCCCCAGTAAGGAAGACCACCATGGGTGTCCACCTGATCACCGGAGCCGGTTCCGGCATCGGCGCCGCCGTCACCGACCGGCTCGCCGCCCGCGGCGAGGAGCTGTGGCTGCTCGCCCGGGACGCCCGCCGCGCCGCCCAGCTGCGCGAGCGCTTCCCGGACGCGAAGACCCTGGTCGGTGACCTGGACGACCCGGCCAAGCTGTCCTGGGCGTTCGGCCACCAGGCGCTGCCGGTGGAGCTCGACTCGCTGCTGCACGTCGCGGGCGTGGTCGAGCTCGGCACGATCGGGGAGACCCCGGTCAAGGCGTGGCAGCACCAGCTCAACGTCAACGCGGTCGCGCCCGCCGAACTCACCCGCCTGCTGCTGCCCTCGCTCCGGCAGGCCCGCGGCCACGTGGTGTTCGTCAACTCCGGCGCCGGCCTGCGCGCCGACGCCACCTGGGGCTCGTACGCGGCCAGCAAGTTCGCGGTCCGCGCGCTGGCGGACGCGCTGCGGCAGGAGGAGCACGCCAACGGCGTCCGGGTGACCACCGTCTACCCCGGGCGGACCGCCACCCCGATGCAGGTGAAGGTGCACCAGCAGGAGGGCAAGGAGTACGACCCGGACCGCTGGATCGCGCCGGACTCGGTCGCCACCGCCGTCCTCACCGCGCTCGACCTGCCGCGCGACGCGGAGATCACCGAGATCACCGTCCGCCCCGGCCAGTAGGCGGCACCGGGGGCGCGGTGCCGTTTCCCGCGCCCCCGCCGCTACTCGTAGGCTCCTCCCTGTGACTGACGTGGACGTTTTCGCGGAGCTGGCCGGAGCGGCGACCGGGATCGGATCGATGCCCGGCCGGGACGTGCGGGAGATGGCCCGGGGGGTGATGGCCGAACTGGAGCAGTTGCCGCACCTGCCCGAACTGCCCGCGCGCGGGCCCGGGGCGGACATGATCGGGCGCGGCGCCGGGCTGCTGACCGAGCTGTTCGTGCAGACCGAGCCCAGCGGCTGGCGGTTCACCGACCGTCCCGGGCGGGACACCAGGCGGGCGGTGTCCTGGCTCGGCGAGGACCTGGACGCGCTGGAGGAGTACGCCCAGGGCTACACCGGCCCGCTCAAGGTGCAGGCGGTCGGGCCGTGGACGCTGGCCGGCTCGATCGAGCTGCGGCACGGCGAGAAGGCGCTCAGCGACCCCGGCGCCTGCCGGGACCTCGCCGGTTCGCTCGCCGAGGGCCTGCGCCGCCACCTCGCCGACGTCCGCCGCCGGGTCCCCGGCGCGACGGTGGTGCTACAGCTGGACGAGCCGCTGCTGCCCGCCGTGCTGGCCGGGTCGGTGAAGACCGCCAGCGGCTTCCAGCGGCTGCGCGCCGTCGACCGCCAACGCGCCGAGCAGGCCCTGCGCGAACTGATCGGCGGCCTCGACGCGCCCGTCCTGGTGCACAGTTGCGCGCCCGGGGTGCCGGTCCCGCTGCTGCGCCGGGCCGGGGTCGCCGGGATCAGCCTGGACTTCGGCCTGCTGACCGAACGTGACGACGACGACCTCGGCGAGGCGGTCGAGGGCGGCACGCTGCTCCTGGCCGGTGTGGTGCCGTCCGCCGACGTCGAAACGTCGGACCCGGCCGGTAGTGTCCAGGGGATCAGGACGTTGTGGCGCAGGCTCGGGCTGGCCCCCGAGCTGCTGGGCCGCCGCGTGGTGGTGACGCCGACGTGCGGGCTGGCGGGGGCGTCCCCGGCGTACGCGCGGCGGGCACTGGCCGCGGCGGTGCGGGCGGCCCGGAGCCTGGTGGACAACCCGGAGTGACGAGCGAGGAGGACGGCGCGGTGGCGGCTGTGGAGGGCTGGGAGGAGATCCCGGCGGAGGTGCGGACGCGGCACGCCGAGCTGGCGACCGAGATCGAGGAGCACCGGGCTCGGTACTACGACCAGGACGCCCCGGTCATCAGCGACGCCGAGTTCGACGCCCTGATGCGGGAGTTGGAGTCGCTGGAGGCCGCCCACCCGGCGCTGGTCACGCCCGACTCGCCGAGCCAGAAGGTCGGCGGCGGGTCGACCGAGCAGTTCGCCCCCGTGGTGCACCGGGAGCGGCTGCTCAGCCTCGACAACGCGATGGACGAGGAGGAGCTGGCCGCCTGGGCCGAGCGGGTCGCCACCGAGCTGTCCGGCATCGACTACCACTACCTGTGCGAGCTCAAGGTCGACGGCCTGGCCGTCAACCTGACGTACGAGCGCGGCGAACTGGTGCTGGCCGCCACCCGCGGCACCGGCGTGGTCGGCGACGACATCACCGCCAACGTCCGCACCATCAAGGGCATCCCGCACCGGCTGCGCGGCGAGAACGTCCCGGAGCTGGTCGAGATCCGCGGCGAGGTGTACTTCCCCACCGAGGAGTTCGACGCGCTGAACGCCTCCTTCGCGGAGGAGAACGAGCGCCGCCGGCAGGAGAACGAGGAGCGCGCCAAGGAGGGCAAGCGGCCCCGGGCGATGATCCGGCTGTTCATGAACCCGCGCAACGCCGCCGCCGGCTCGCTGCGCCAGAAGGACCCGCACGTCACCGCCTCCCGCCCGCTGCGGATGGTGGTGCACGGCATCGGCGCCCGGACCGGCTTCGACATCGACTGCCAGTCGCACGCGTACCGACTGCTGCACGACTGGGGCCTGCCCACCGCCCGGCACAACGAGGTGGTCGGCACGCTGGACGAGGTACGGGCGTTCATCGAGCGCTTCGGCGAGCAGCGGCACTCCGTCGAGCACGAGATCGACGGCGTGGTGGTCAAGGTCGACGAGATCGCCCTCCAGGGCCGGCTCGGCTCCACCTCCAAGTCGCCGCGCTGGGCGATCGCCTGGAAGTACCCGCCGGAGGAGGTCACCGGCAAGCTCGCCGACATCAAGATCGGCATCGGCCGCACCGGCCGGGCCACCCCGTACGCGGTGCTGGCCGCGCCGGTGAAGGTGGCCGGCTCGATGGTGCAGTACGCCACCCTGCACAACCAGCAGGTGGTCAAGGCCAAGGACGTGCTGCTCGGCGACACCGTCGTGCTGCGCAAGGCCGGCGACGTCATCCCGGAGATCCTCGGCCCGGTCTACGACCTGCGCGACGGCACCGAGCGCGAGTTCGTGATGCCCGAGCGGTGCCCGGAGTGCGGCACCCCGCTGCGCCCGATGTCCGAGGGCGACATCGACCTGCGCTGCCCCAACGCCCAGCGCTGCCCGGCCCAGATCCGCGAGCGGATCGCCTTCCTCGGCGGCCGCCAGTGCCTGGACGTCGAGGGCCTCGGCTACGTCGCCGCCACCGCGCTGACCCAGCCGCTGGAGCCCGCCGACCCGCCGGTGCGGGACGAGGGCGACATCTTCGGCCTGACCGAGGAGCAGCTGCTGCCGATCAAGGTGCTGGTGCGCGACCCGAAGACCGGCATGCCCAGGCTGGACGACAAGACCGGCGAGGAGAAGAAGGTCTCCTTCTTCGCCACCACCACGGGCGCGCCGAAGAAGAACACCGGCCTCCTGCTGGAGAACCTGGCCGCCGCCAAGGACCGCCCGCTGTGGCGTTTCCTGAACGGCCTGTCGATCCGGCACGTCGGCCCGGTCGCCGCCCAGCAGCTGGCCCGCGAGTTCCGCGACCTGGACCGGATCTTCGCCGCCGACGAGACCGAACTGGCCGCCGTCGAGGGCGTCGGGCCGACCATCGCCCGCGCCGTCAAGGAGTGGTACGCCGAGGACTGGCACCGCGAGCTGCTGGAGAAGTGGCGCGCCGCCGGCGTGGCCTTCACCGAGGAGGGCGGGCCGGAGCAGGGCGAACGCCCGCTGGAGGGCCTGACCGTGGTGGTCACCGGCACCCTCGCCGGGCACACCCGGGACGGCGCCAAGGAGGCGCTGACCTCGCGCGGCGCCAAGGTCACCGGCGCGGTCTCGAAGAAGACGCATTTCGTGGTGGTCGGCGACAACCCCGGCTCCAAGTACGACAAGGCGGTGCAGCTGGGCGTCCCGGTGCTGGACGACGCGGGCTTCGCGGTGCTGCTCGACCAGGGCGCGGACGCGGCCCGGGCGCACCTCGGCCTGGAGCCGCCGACCGGCCCGGAAACCGCCGGGAGCGCCCCGGCGGACGGCCCGCGGGAGGGCGCGGAAGAGGGCGCGGACGGGGCTCCCGGCGCTGGCGCGGCGGCCGTCGAAGGCGATACGAACGAAGCGGACGCGGTGGGGGAAAATGTCGGAGAAGGGAGGGACGAGAAGGTTTCCTGACGCGTCGTTATCGTCCTGATGCCGCGTCAGCGGGGTGTTCGAGAAGGAAATCGGGCATTGTGTCACTGGACAACGCGCGGATATGACGTTGCGCTCAGAGGTGGCCCGAAAGTGCGCCCAGGTGGTGCGCCCCGGCTTACCCTGGGCGCTACGAACTGTCAGCAGGAGTGTGTGGCACCGGTTTTCCCGCCGGCGCCCCGGGGACACGCCCTCGTCTGACGTCCACCGGCACCTCTGAGGAGAGGGGTGCCTCACCGTGAGGCGGCCCCGCCGGGGGGCGGGCCCGACGGAGGACTGGGCTTATGGATCGTACGACCGGCGGCGCGCCCACACGCCCGCCGCAGGGGGTGGCAGGGGCGGTCCTGCTGCTCGGCGTGCTGCTGGCCGGGGCCGCGCCGCTCATCCCGCTGGCCGTCCTGGTGTACCGCTACGAACCCGAGCTGCTCCCGCTGTTCGCGGTTCCCCTGGCCGTGCTGGTCGCCGCCTGGCGGATCGCCCGCGACCGGGCGCGGGACCAGCTCACCGACCCGCTCACCGACCTGCCCAACCGGCAGGCCCTGCTGATCGCCACCCAGGAGGCACTGGCCCGGCACGAGGCCGAACCCGGCTACAGCGTCGGCCTGATCCTGCTCGACCTGGACCGCTTCCGCTCGCTCAACGACGCCCTCGGCCACACCGCGGGCGACCGGCTGCTGGTGCACATCGCCCGCCGGCTGCACCGCGCCCTGCGCACCGGCGCCGGCCACCCCCGGGACGGCGAGGACGGCACCGCGCTGCCCCCGCCGGTCCGCCGCGGCGAGCGCCCGGTGGTGGCCCGGATGGGCGGCGACGAGTTCGCCGTGCTGCTGCCGGGGGTGGGCAGCCCCGACCTGCTGGAGCGCACCGCGAAGGCGCTGATCGCCGAACTCGCCGCGCCGATCCGGCTGGACGGCCTGCTGCTGGTCCTGGAGGCCAGCGCCGGGGTGTGCGTCTACCCGACCCACGCCCAGGACGCGGAGTCGCTGCTGCGCCGCGCCGACGTCGCGATGGGCCACGCCCAGCACAGCCGCAGCGGCGTCGAACGCTACGACGAGGCCCGCGACCTGGACACCCCGTACCGGATCGGCCTGCTCGGCGACCTGCGGCGGGCCATCGAGATGAACGAGGTGCAGCTGCACTACCAGCCGAAGGTGGCCTTCGACGGCAGCGTGGTCGGCCTGGAGGCGCTGGTGCGCTGGGAGCGGCCCGGGCAGGGGAGGGTCGCGCCGGACGAGTTCATCGCCCTCGCCGAGTCCTCCGGGCTGATGCCCCGGCTCACCGACTACGTGCTGGAGAGCGCCGTCGGGCAGATCGCCCGCTGGCGCAACCAGGGCCTGATGGTGCCCGTCGCGGTCAACGTCTCGCCGCGCGACGTCCTCAACCCCGGCTTCGCCGCCCGGGTCGCCGGACACCTCACCCGGCACCAGGTGCCCGCGGTGGCGCTCCAACTGGAGATCACCGAGCGGCTGCTGCTGGACGACAGCCGGCGGGCCGCCGACACCCTGGCCGAACTGCGCCGCTACGGCGTGCGGATGTCGCTGGACGACTTCGGCACCGGGCACTCCTCGATGGTGCGGCTGCGCAGCCTGCCGGTCGGCGAACTCAAGATCGACCGCTCCTTCGTCTCCCGGATGGTCGCCGACGACCACGACGCGGCCGTGGTGCGCTGCTCGGTGGAGCTCGCCCACTCGCTGGGGCTCACCGTGGTCGCCGAGGGCGTCGAGGACGACGAGACCTGGGAGCGGCTCCAGGACATGGGCGTCGACGCCGTCCAGGGCTGGCTGGTCTCGGCGGCGCTGCCCGTCGACCAGGCCACCGCCTGGCTGCTGGTGCGGAGAAACGACGCGCCGCCGGTGGAGTCGCTGCCGCGCTGACCGCCCGCCGCCGGGGCCCGTCCGGGACGCCCGGGCGGGCCCCGGCGCGTGCGCCCGGCCGGGCGTCCCTCTTCTGCCCATAGGATGGCCCTTCAGGACCGAATGGACCGGCCTGCCCAGCGGGCAGGGACCGGCCCACCAGAACTCACCCTTGAGGATCGCTGCATGCCTGGCATCACGCGCGAGGAGGTCGCCCACCTCGCCCGGCTGTCGCGTCTGGAGTTGCAGGCGGAGGAGTTGGACCACTTCGCCGAGCAGCTCGACGTGATCATCGGCGCGGTCGCCCGCGTTTCCGAGGTCGCGGGGCAGGACGTCCCGCCGACCTCCCACCCGCTCCCGCTCACCAACGTGATGCGGACGGACGAGGTGCGGCCGTCGCTGACCCCGGAGCAGGCGCTCTCCGGCGCCCCGGCCAGTGAGGACCAGCGTTTCCGCGTGCCGCAGATCCTCGGGGAGGACTGACCGAGATGACCGAGCTGATCAAGTACACGGCGGCCGAGACGGCCGCCGCGATCGCCAAGGGCGAGGTCTCGGCGGTCGAGGTCGCCCAGGCCCACCTGGACCGGATCGACGCCGTCGACAAGAAGGTCAACGCCTTCCTGCACGTCGACCGCGAGGGCGCGCTGGCCGCGGCCCGCGCCGTCGACGGGAAGCGCGCGGCCGGCGCCGAGCTGGGCCCGCTGGCGGGCGTGCCGCTGGCGCTGAAGGACGTGTTCACCACCGCGGGCATCCCGACCACCTGCGGGTCGAAGATGCTCGAGGGCTGGCTCCCGCCCTACGACGCCACCCTGACGAAGCGGCTCAAGGACGCCGACGTCGTCATCCTCGGCAAGACCAACATGGACGAGTTCGCGATGGGCTCCTCCACCGAGAACTCCGCCTACGGCCCGACCGGCAACCCGTGGGACCTCACCCGCATCCCCGGCGGCTCCGGCGGCGGCTCGGCCGCCGCGCTGGCCGCTTTCGAGGCGCCGCTGGCGATCGGCACCGACACCGGCGGCTCGATCCGCCAGCCCGGCGCCGTCACCGGCACCGTCGGCGTCAAGCCGACCTACGGCTCGGTGTCCCGCTACGGCCTGGTCGCCTTCTCCTCCTCGCTCGACCAGGGCGGCCCGTGCGCCCGCACCGTGCTCGACACGGCGCTGCTGCACGAGGCGATCGCCGGGCACGACCCGCTCGACTCCACCTCCATCGACGCCCCCGTCCCGGACGTGGTCGCCGCCGCGAAGCTGCGCGACGTGCGCGGCATGCGGATCGGCGTGGTCAAGGAGTTCGCCGGCGAGGGCTACCAGGCCGGCGTCATGCAGCGCTTCCAGGAGTCCGTCGAGCTGCTGCGCGACCTGGGCGCCGAGGTCGTCGAGGTCTCCTGCCCGTCGTTCACGCTGGCGCTGCCCGCGTACTACCTGATCGCCCCGTCCGAGTGCTCCTCGAACCTCGCCCGGTTCGACGCCATGCGCTACGGCCTGCGGGTCGGCGACGACGGCACCCGCTCCGCCGAGCAGGTCACCGCGCTCACCCGCGAGGCCGGCTTCGGCTCCGAGGTCAAGCGCCGCATCATCCTCGGCACCTACGCGCTGTCCTCCGGCTACTACGACGCCTACTACGGCTCCGCGCAGAAGGTCCGCACCCTGATCTCCCGGGACTTCGACGCCGCCTTCGCCGGCGTGGACGTGCTGGTCTCCCCGACCACCCCGACCACGGCATTCCCGATCGGCGAGCGGGCAGACGACCCGATGGCGATGTACCTCGCCGACCTGTGCACCATTCCCTCGAACCTGGCGGGCAACGCGGCCATGTCGCTGCCCTGCGGGCTCGCCCCGGAGGACAATCTTCCGGTCGGCCTGCAGATCATCGCCCCCGCGATGGCGGACGACCGCCTCTACCGCGTGGGCGGCGCCGTCGAGGCCGCGCTCAACGACAAGTGGGGCCACGCCCTGCTGGAGGAGGCACCGGCACTATGAGCAAGATCGAGAAGGCCAAGGGCTGGAAGCACTCGAAGCCCGGACTGTGGCTGTCCATCGGCACCAGCGCCTTCGGCGCGATCTCCATCGTCAAGGAGGCCCGCACCGCGCGCTCCGACAACGACACCCTCAAGCTGGTCAACGCCCTGGTCGGCGCCGCCGCGCTGATCACCGGCACCGCGCTCCTCGTCCGCGAGCTCAAGCGTCTCGGCGACGACGACGTCCTGCTCGGCTAGCGGCGCCGGTTCCGGAGAGGTCGGGGAGAAGAGATGATCACGCAGATCCGCATCGACGGCTTCAAGTCGTTCGTCGGCTTCGAGCTCGATGTGCATCCGGTGACGGTTCTTC
The DNA here is from genome assembly GCF_948472415.1 of Kitasatospora fiedleri. NCBI lineage: Bacteria > Bacillati > Actinomycetota > Actinomycetes > Kitasatosporales > Streptomycetaceae > Kitasatospora > Kitasatospora fiedleri. The sequence continues at coordinate 5,113,230 of NZ_OX419519.1, forward strand.
TCGGCGTCAACGGGGCCGGCAAGTCCAACCTGTTCGACGCGCTGCGGCTGGTCGCCGGGACGGTCCGCCAGGGGTTCAAGACGACCCTGGCAGCGGACCGGCGGCTGGCCGCGCGTGACCTGTTCCACCGGAACAGTGCGGGTGTACTGCGGGACAGGTTCACGATCGCGGTCCGGATGACCCTCCCGTTGACGAGTGGCTCGCGATGCGTGGAAGTGCAGCTGGCCGCGCTTCGGAACGGAACCGGTGCTGCTGTCCTGGACCAGGACAGCAGCTGGGTCCGGGTGCCGGGTTCGGCGGGCCGGTCGGAGGAAAAGATTCCCCTGACCGAGGTGCGGGACACCAGGAACAGGTTCGCGCACGGGACGATCGAGCCTACCGAGGTCGCAGAAGCGGCGTTCTGGCTCCTCGCGGAGAGCGCCGCCTGGCAGCCGTACGTCCTGGAACCCGACGCTCTGCGGGAGCTGGGGCGGCCCGAGGCGGACGGACCGCTGGAACCGCGCGGCAGCAACCTCGCCACGATGGTGCACCGGATCGAGGAGACCGCTCCCGAGCGTTTCATCCGGTTGACGGCCGACCTCGCGGCGTTGGTCCCGGGGGTGCGGGGCATCCGCACCGAAGTGCTGCGCACGCGTGGTGAGTTCGACTTCGAGGTGGAGTTCCAATACACCGGGTGGGTCTCGCCTGCTTCGCTTTCGGACGGCACGCTGCGGGCACTCGCCCTGCTGGCGGTGTACTGGGACCCACAACGGACCGGCATGTTGGCCGTTGAGGAGATCGAGAACGGGATGCACCTGTCGCAGGTCGCCAAACTGGTGCACCGGCTCGGGCGCGGGGGCGGCCAACTGCTGGCGACCACGCACTCGTCCGCGCTGCTGACCGCGCTGCGGAACGACCTGTCCGGGAGCGTGGTGTTCCTGGAACAGGCCAACCACGTGGACCCGCAACGCGGCACGATTTCCCGGATCACGGCGCCCCTGCCGCTGCTGCCGCGCACCCCGGACAGCGAGCCCGGTGCTTCCAAGTCGCCGGAAGCGGTCGAGCGGCTGCTCCGCAGCATCGGGCAGGGAACGACGTGAGTCGATGGCTGTCCCGCGGGCTGATGGTGGAGGGGGTGAGCGACGAGCCGTTCCTGCGGACGCTGGTCACCCGGCAGGTGGAAGAGCTGCTATTGGTCAAAGCGCCCGGTCCGGTGGACGTGCAGCCGTGTGAGGTCTCGGTTGTGCGAGTCACTGATCCGGGAGCATTGGAAGCGGCCAGGGGAATGGCGTCCGCGCACGAGTTGCTCTTCCTGCACAGCGACCGGAAGGAACGCGCCAAAGCGGACGGTCTCGCGGCCGAGCTACGGGAACGGGCAGGAAAGTCGAATGTCGCCGAGCCGGTGGTCCTGGTCCCGGTTCAGATGACCGAGTCGTGGATGCTCGCCGACCGGAAGGCGATCGCCACCGCGGTCGGAGGGGCAGACCTCACCGCCTATCCGTACAGGCATCCGGCGGACGTGGAGAGGGCGCACAACAGCCCCGACCACCACGACTACGCGAAGCGGGTCTGGCAGCGGATCGTGGGCAGCGGTCACGGCGGGGTGCTGGACGACAGCATGGAACTACTGGCACAACACATCGATCTTCGTATTCTCGGCCAGCTGCCGTCGTACCAGCGATGGCTTGCGGACACCGAACACGCATTGAAATTGAAAGGATTCCTGTGAGCACCATGAGCCTGGTGTCCTATGACGACGCACTGGCCTCCTACGACCCGGTGATGGGCCTTGAGGTCCACGTCGAGCTGGGTACCAAGACCAAGATGTTCTGCGGCTGCTCCACCGAGCTGGGCGCGGAGCCGAACTCGCAGACCTGTCCGACCTGCCTCGGCCTGCCCGGTTCGCTGCCGGTGGTCAACGCGGTCGGGGTGGAGTCGGCGGTCCGGATCGGTCTCGCGCTGAACTGCGAGATCGCCGAGTGGTGCCGGTTCGCCCGGAAGAACTACTTCTACCCGGACATGCCGAAGAACTTCCAGACCAGCCAGTACGACGAGCCGATCGCCTTCCACGGCTACCTCGACGTGCAGCTGGAGGACGGCGAGGTCTTCCGGGTGGAGATCGAGCGCGCCCACATGGAGGAGGACACCGGCAAGTCCACCCACGTCGGCGGCGCCACCGGGCGCATCCACGGCGCGGAGTACTCGCTGCTGGACTACAACCGGGCCGGCATCCCGCTGATCGAGATCGTCACCAAGCCGATCGAGGGCGCGGGCGCGCGCGCCCCCGAGGTGGCGAAGGCGTACGTCGCCGAGCTGCGCGAGCTGATCAAGGCGCTGGGCGTCTCCGAGGCCCGGATGGACAAGGGCCAGATGCGCTGCGACGTGAACCTGTCGCTGCGGCCCAACGGCACCGAGGCGTTCGGCACCCGCAGCGAGACCAAGAACGTCAACTCGCTGCGCAGCGTGGAGCGGGCCGCCCGGTTCGAGATCCAGCGGCACGCCACCGTGCTGACCTACGGCGGGACGATCGTCCAGGAGACCCGGCACTTCCACGAGGAGGACGGCTCCACCACGGCCGGCCGGATCAAGGACAACGCCGAGGACTACCGGTACTTCCCGGAGCCCGACCTGGTGCCGGTCGCCCCGGCCCGGGAGTGGGTCGAGGAGCTGCGGGCCTCCCTGCCGGAGCTGCCCCGGGTCCGCCGGGCCCGGCTGCAGGCCGAGTGGGGCCTGACCGACAAGGACATGCAGTCGGTGCTCAACGCCGGTGCGGTGGAGCCCATTTCGGAGACCATCGCGGCCGGCGCCCCCGCCGACCAGGCCCGCAAGTGGTGGATGGGCGAGCTGGCGCGGCGCGCCAACGAGACCGGCACCGAGCTGTCCGAGCAGCCGATCACCCCGGCTCAGGTGGCCCGGGTGTGCGCGCTGGTCGCCGAGGGCAAGCTCAACGACAAGCTGGCCCGCCAGGTCATCGAGGGCGTCCTCGCCGGCGAGGGCGGGCCGGACGACGTGGTGGCCGGGCGCGGCCTGGCCGTGGTCTCGGACGACTCCGCGCTCGGCGCGGCCGTCGACCAGGCGATCGCCGACAACCCGGACGTCGCCGCCAAGATCCGCGACGGCAAGGTGCAGGCGGTGGGCGCGCTGGTCGGCGCGGTCATGAAGACCACCCGCGGCCAGGCCGACGCGGCCCGGGTCAAGGACCTCATCCTGGCGAAGCTGGCCTGAGGTGCCTACGGCGTGACGGCGGTGCCTAAGGAGCCCCTTAGGCGGTTCCGCCCGCGGTGCCCGTCCCCGACCGGGGGCGGGCACCGGTGTTTTCCGGGCCGGCGGCCCGCCCGGATCGGGCAGGCTCCCCATGCGGCGCACCCCCCTGGGAGCGGAGGCTGGACACCAGCACGCAACGAGGGGAAGACACCGTGTACGAGTACGAGTTGTTCAAGTCGAGGGAACGCGAACTGCACGGCCGGGCCGCCGCCGACCGGCTGGCCCGCGAGGCGGCCGCCGCCGGCCGCGGCGGGCAGCGCACCGGCCTGGTGGCCCGGGTGGCCGGGGCGGTACGGGCGGGGCGCCGGGAGGCCGCCGCACCGCAGCGGGCCAAGTCCGGTGCGGAGCAGGGCCGTTCGGGCGCCGTGGCGGGCTGCGCGGGATGACCGGCGGGCCCGGCCGGTCCGGCGGCCGGGATAACCGCTCGGCCGCATCCGAGGGCTGTGGCATGCTCACCGGCATGGAGCAGACAGTCAGCCCGGTCTTCGTCGGACGCGGCCGGGAGAGCGGCCTGCTCGGTGCCGGGCTGGACCGGGCGGGGGCGGGGGAGCCGCAGGCCGTGCTGGTCGGCGGCGAGGCCGGGGTCGGCAAGACCCGGCTGCTGGAGGAGTTCCTGGCCCGGGCCGAGGCGGACGGCGCGGTCACCGCGCTCGGCGCCTGCCTGGAGGTCGGCGCCGAGGGCCTGCCGTACGGCCCGCTCTCGGCGGCGCTGCGCCGCCTGCACCGGCGGCTCGGGCCGGAGCTGGACGCCGCCGCCGCCGGGCTGGAGGGCCACCTCGCCCGGCTGCTGCCGGACTTCGGGGAGACCGACGGGGAGGGCAACGACGAGTACGGCCGGGCCCGGCTGTTCGAGCACACCGCCCGGCTGTTCGAGCGGCTGGCCGGGGACCGGACGCTGGTGCTGGCCATCGAGGACCTGCACTGGTCGGACCGCTCCACCCGGGAGCTGCTCGCCTACCTGGTCCGCACCCTGCACCGCTCCCGGGTGCTGATCGTCGCCACCTACCGCACCGACGACCTGCACCGCCGCCACCCGCTGCGGCCGTTCCTGGCCGAACTGGAGCGGCTGCGCACCGTCCAGCGGATCGAACTGGAGCGCCTGGACCGGCCCGAGGTGGCCGCCCAACTGGCCGGCATCCTCGGCCCCGAGACCCCCGGCCGGGACGTGGTGGACCGGATCCACCGCCGCTCCGAGGGCAACCCGTTCTTCGTCGAGGAGCTCGCCGCCGCCTACCGCGACGGCTGTCTGGCCTGCGTCACCGAATCGCTGCGCGACATCCTGCTGGTCCGGGTCGAGGCGCTGCCCGAGGAGGCCCAGCGGGTCGTCCGGATCGCCGCCGAGGGCGGCTCCCGGATCGAGCACGCGCTGCTCGCCGCCGTGGTCGCCGAGAGCGGCCCCGGCGGCCCCCGCACCGGCGAGGACGCGCTGATCGCCGCCCTGCGCACCGCCGTCGGCGCCAACATCCTGCGCCCCGACACCGACGGCGAGGGCTACCGGTTCCGGCACGCGCTGGTCCGCGAGGCGGTCTCCGACGACCTGCTGCCCGGCGAGCGGCAGGCCGTCAACCGGCGGTTCGCCACCGTCCTGGAGGCCGACCCGGAACTCGTCCGGGCCGAACAGCGCACCGCCCGGCTCGCCGACTACTGGTACCACGCCCACCAGCCCGCCCGGGCGCTGCCCGCCGCCCTCGACGCCGCCCGGGCCGCCCGCCGCCGCAACGCCTTCGCCGAACAGCTCACCATGCTCGAACGGGCCGTCGAACTCTGGGACACCGTCTCCGAACAGACCCTCGCCACCACCCTGCGCCCCTACGACTGGGCCGAGACCTACCCGCCCTGCGCCTGCGACGACGGCGAGCACGAGGACTGCGAGCGGCTGCAACTCGTCGACGTCCTGGCCGAAGCGGTGGTCGCCGCCCGCCGGGCCGGCGACCGCGACCGCGGCCAGGGCCTGGCCCGCCGCGCCCTCGCCCTGGTCGACGAGGCCGGCAACCCGCTGCGCGCCGCCTGGTTCCGGCTCCAGCGCGCCAAGATGCTCGACCAGCTCAAGCGCAGCGGCGGCCTGGAGGAGATCCAGTACGCCCAGCGGCTGGTCCAGGACCTCGGCCCGTCCGCCGTGCAGGCCGAGGCGCTCGCCCTGGAGGCCGCCCACGCCCTGCTCCGCAACCCCGGCCCCGCCGCCGTCGCCACCGCCGAACGGGCCGTGGACGTCGCCCGCCAGGCCGACGCGCCCTCCGTCGAGGTGCACGCCCGGGTCACCCTGGCCGGACTGCTCGGCGACTCCGCGGACGCCGAACGGGCCGTCGCGCTGCTCGCCGCCGCCGTCGAACAGGCCCGCCCGCTCGGCAACGCCGACGTGCACACCCGCGGCCTGAACAACCTGGCCAGCCTGCTGCTCTCGGTCGGCCGCGCCGAGGAGGCCGCCACCGCCGCCCGGCAGGGCCTGGAGGCCGCCCGCCGCAGCGGGCTGATGCTCAACACCGGCCCGATCCTCACCGGCAACCTCGCCGAGGCGCTGCTCGCCGCCGGCCGCACCGAGGAGGCCGCCGCCGTCCTCGCCGACTGGGACGACAAGCCGGAGGCCGACACCCACGGCGAGTTCATGGACCGGCTGCGCGGCGAACTCGCCCTGCTCCGCGGCGACCTGGCCGAGGCCGAGACCCACTGGGCCGCCGCCCACGCCAGCGGCGGCGGCGGCGCCCAGCCCCAGCACGTCCTGCCCACCGCCACCCTCGGCGTCCGGCTGGCCGTCCGGCTCGGCCGCCCCGAACAGGCCCGCGACCGGCTCGCCGAGGCGCTCGACGGCACCGTGCTGACCCGGCAGGGCGGCCACCTGTTCCCGCTGCTCACCCACGCCGCCGAGGCCGAGGCCGACCAGCACCCGCGCACCCCCGAGGGCGAGGCCGCGTTGGCCCGGATCGCCGCCGAGGCCGCCCGGCTCACCCCGCGCTGCGCCCTCGACCGCGGCTGGGCGGCCCTGCTGGCCGGCGAACTCGCCCGCGCCGCCGGCCGCCCCACCGCCGACCACCGGCAGCGGGCCGTCACCGAACTGCGCGCCGCCGCCCTGCCCGGCCCGCTCGCGCTGGCCCTGCTGCGCGCCGCCGAGGACGCCGCCGCGAACGGCGACCGGGAGGCCGCCGCCGACCTGCTGCACGAGGCCGCCGAACTCGCCCGCCGCCGCGGCGACCTGACCACCCGCCGGGACGCCGAACTGCTGGCCGGCCGGCTCGGCCTGGCCCGCCGGGCCGCCGCCGGCACCGACCCGGGCCTCGGTCTCACCCCGCGCGAGCGGGACGTGCTGCGCCAGCTCACCCTGGGCCGGAGCAACCGGCAGATCGCCGAAGAGCTGTTCATCTCGCCGAAGACCGCCAGCGTGCACGTCTCCAACATCCTGGCCAAGCTCGCCGTCGGCGGCCGCGGCGAGGCCGCCGCGCTGGCCCACCGGCTGCGGCTGTTCCCGGACGAGGAGCCCGCCACCAGCGGCTCCTGAACCCCCGTCACGAACCGTCCCGGCCCCGCCCCGGCCCCGCCCCGGCCCCGCCCCGGGCCTGCCGCGTGCCCGCCGTGCACCGCTCCGGACGCCGCCCCCGGCACCGCCGCCGCCCCGGTCCGCCTGAGCCGAACGGGCGATCCCGCCGCCAACCGGCTCCGCGCCACCTGCGGTTCATTACTCTAAGTTGAGCGGACGTGCCAGTGCGTGACCGCAGTGGTGTAGGGTCCGAAGCGGGAACACCGGTACGGCCGCGGGCCGGAGGGGGAGATGTCGATTGAACTCCACCGAGTCGGCGCCGCCTGCCCGTCCCCCGCTCCGCCGCCTGACGGCCGGGCTGCTCGCGGTGCTCTGCGCCGGGTACGCCGCCGGCGCCGCCGTCGGCTGGGGGTCGAGTGAACTCGCGCTGGTGATGGGGGACTTCGGTCTCGCCGGGGCGGCCCTCGTGGCCGCCCTGTCCTGTCTGGCGCACGGCGTCGCGGTGGGTGGCCACACCCGGCCGGCCTGGCTGCTGTTCGGGCTCTCCTCGGCGATGGTCGCGCTCGGCAACGGCGCCTGGGGCTGGTACGAGGTCGTGCTCCGCCGGCCGCTGCCGCCGGACTCGCTGGCCGACTACACCTTCCTGCTGTTCGCCCCGCTGGCCATCATCGGCCTGCTGGTGCTGGCCCAGCGCCCGCGCACCCCGGCCGGCTGGCTCTGCCTGCTGCTGGACGGCTGGCTGGTGGCCGGCTCGCTGTTCACGCTCAGCTGGAGCCTGGCGCTGGGCCGGGTCGCGGCCGGCGACGGCGACGACCCGCTGAAGCTGGCCCTCGGCCTGGGCTACCCGGTGCTGGACATCCTGCTGGTCAGCCTGGTGGTCGGGCTGCGCTTCCGGGGCCGGGACGGCAACCGGACGGCGGTGCACACCGCGATGCTCGGCCTGGCGCTGACCGTGGTCTGCGACGCGCTGTTCACCACCCCGCAGTTCCACAGCGACTACCACTCCGGCGAACTGCTGGACGCGGGCTGGTTCGCCGGATCGCTGCTGCTGGCCTGGGCCCCCTGGCAGCACCGCCGCCGCCCGTCCCGCGAGCACCCGTCCGCCCAGGGCCTGCCGCGCCGCCGGGTGTCCTCCACCTTCAGCGCGCTCACCCCGTACGCGGCGGCGGCGGTGTGCACCGCCGGCATCCTCTACAACGCGCTCGGCGGCCGCCCGCTGGACCGGGTGATGCTGGCCGCCGCCAGCACCGTCGGCCTGGCGCTGATCGTCCGGCAGGGCGTGATGCTGCTGGACAACCTCTCGCTGGCGCAGGAACTCGCCACCAAGGAGGCGCACTTCCGCTCCCTGGTGCAGGGCTCCAGCGACGTCATCATGATCGCCGGGCCGTCCGGGGCGCTGTCCTACGTCAGCCCCGCCGCGCTGCGGGTCTACAACCGGGACCCGGAGGACCTGGTCGGCGGCAACCTGCTCAACCTGGTCCACCCCGAGGACGTCGACCGGGTGCTGGCCGAGGTCCGCCGCATCCTGGCCCGCACCAGGGGGGCCCGGTTCAGCAACGGCGAGCCCTCCGCCCGGGTCGAGTGCCGGATCCGCTCCGGCGAGGGGGAGTGGCTGCACGTGGAGTCCACCGTCAACCCGTACCGGGACGGCCTGATCCTGAACAGCCGCGACATCACCGAGCGGGTCCGGCTGCAGGCCCAGCTCCAGCACAACGCCTTCCACGACCCGCTCACCGACCTGCCCAACCGGGCCCTGTTCGCCCAGCGGGTCCGGGCCGCGCTCTCCGCGCAGGGCCCGGTCGGCACCACCGTCGCGGTGCTCTTCCTCGACCTGGACGGCTTCAAGGCGGTCAACGACAGCGCCGGGCACCAGGTCGGCGACGAACTGCTGGTGCAGGCCGCCCGCCGGCTGCAGTCCGCCGTCCGCGGCGAGGACACCGTGGCCCGGTTCGGCGGCGACGAGTTCGCGGTGCTGGTGCGCGGCCGGCTCGGCCACCCGCAGGTCCGCGACCTGGCCGAGCGGATTCGCGGCGCGCTCTCCGAGCCGTACTGGATCGCCGGGGCCGAACTCGGCGTCGCCGCCTCGATCGGCATCGCCTTCGGCCCCGACGCCCCGCTGCCGGTGCCCGAACCCGCGCCCACCCCGGCCCGCCCGGACGCGGGGAGCAAGGCCGCGGGCAGCGAGGACGCCGGTGGCCGCAGCGCCGTCCGCCGCGGCCGGGACGGCGCCGAGGGGCCCGCCGCGGCCGCCGCCGACGAGCTGCTGCGCAACGCCGATCTGGCGATGTACCAGGCCAAGTCCCGCGGCAAGGGCCGGGTGGTGCTCTACACCCCCGCGATGCGCGCCGAGCTCGACCGCCGCGGCGAGCTGGAGGAGCGGCTGCGGGCCGCCGTCCGGGAGGGCTCCTTCACCCTGCTCCACCAGCCGGTGGTCGAACTCGCGGGCGGCCGGCTCACCGGCGTCGAGGCGCAGGCCCGCTGGCGCTCGGCCGGCGGGCTGCTGCTCACCCCCGCCGAGTTCCTGCGCACCGCCGAATCCGGCGACGCCGCCACCCGGTTCACCCGCTGGCTGCTCACCGAGGCGGTCGCCGCCGCCGCCCGCCGCCGCGCCGACGGCCCGGCCGCCCCGCCCGTCCCGGTCACCGTCCGGCTCGCCGCCGAGCGGATCTGCGCCCCCGGCCTGTACGAGACGCTGGCCGCCGCGCTGCGCGACACCGGGCTGCCGCCCGAGCTGCTGGTGCTGGAGGTGGCCCGGACCGGGCCGGACGCGACGGCCGACGAACTCGGCCGCCGGCTGGCCGCGCTGCGCCGCCTCGGGGTGTCCACCGCGCTGGCCGGGTTCGGCGCCGGCGGCGGCTCGCTGGGCGCGCTGGCCCGGCTCCCGTTCGACGCGCTCAAGCTCGACCGCAGCCTGGTGCAGGACATCGCCGAGTCCACCCTGACCCGCGCGCTGGCCGGCCACGCGCTGCGGCTGGCCCGCGACCTCGGCCTGGCCACCGGCGCCGACGGGGTGGACCACCCCCGGCAGGTGGCCGTCCTGCAGGAGCTGGGCTGCCGCCGCGGCCAGGGTCTGGCCTTCGACCGGCCGCTGGACGAACTGCGGCTGCGCCGCGCCCTGCTGCGCCGCGGCTACCCGGTGCCGCGGCAGCCCCAGGGCGGGGCGGGCCGCCGTCCGCTGCTCACCCCCGACCCGCGGACGGGTGGTCTGGCCGAGGCCGCCACCGCCCGCCCGGGCCCCCCGCACACCGGCCTCGACCTGCCACAACGGCACCCGGTGGGCGGTCCGAGCGGCGGCCCGCATGGTGAGACGGCGGTCCCACCAGCTTGACACCCGCCACTGCGTGGGAGGAAGGTCGGTGCCATGACCACCCGAATTCTCGTACTTGGCGGGCGCGTCGGCTGAACCAGCCTGACGCGCCTCCCCCTCGCATGCCCTGGGCACGAGGGGTTTTTTGTTGCACGAATGCTGGTTGGCCACCGCCCCGCACCTGGCCTCAACCACCTGAAATCCGGACGATTGAGGCAGCGCCGGAGACCGGCCGGGACCGTTCGCCGCCCGGACCGTCGCCCCCCGAGCAGAACCCGAGAAGAGACAGGCAGATGACTGAGCACGCCGCAACCCCCCGCCGCGGGGACCACCCGGCCGCCCACGCTCCGGGTCCCCAGACCACCGAGACCATGACCGGCGCGCAGTCGCTCATCCGCTCGCTCGAAGCCGTGGGCGCCGACACCGTGTTCGGCATCCCGGGTGGGGCGATCCTCCCCGCGTACGACCCGCTGATGGACTCCACCAAGGTCCGCCACATCCTGGTCCGCCACGAGCAGGGCGCCGGCCACGCCGCGACCGGCTACGCGCAGGCCACCGGCCGGGTCGGCGTCTGCATGGCCACCTCCGGCCCCGGCGCGACCAACCTGGTCACCCCGATCGCCGACGCGTACATGGACTCGGTGCCGATCGTCGCGATCACCGGCCAGGTCGCCTCCAAGGCGATCGGCACGGACGCCTTCCAGGAGGCGGACATCTGCGGCATCACGATGCCGATCACCAAGCACAACTACCTGGTGACCGACCCGGCCGAGATCCCCCGGGTCATCGCCGAGGCGTTCCACATCGCCGCCACCGGCCGCCCGGGCCCGGTCCTGGTCGACATCGCCAAGGACGCCCTCCAGTCGCAGACCGTCTTCCGCTGGCCGGTCGAGACCGCGCTGCCCGGCTACCGCCCCGTCACCAAGCCGCACGCCAAGCAGATCCGCGAGGCCGCCAAGCTGCTGGTCAACGCCAAGCGGCCGGTGCTGTACGTCGGCGGCGGCGTGCTCAAGGCCAACGCGGGCGCCGAGCTGCGCATCCTGGCCGAGCTGACCGGCGCGCCGGTGATCACCACCCTGATGGCGATCGGCGTCTTCCCGGACAGCCACCCGCAGCACCTGGGCATGCCCGGCATGCACGGCTCGGTCCCCGCCGTCACCGCGCTGCAGAAGAGCGACCTGCTGTTCGCTCTGGGCGCCCGCTTCGACGACCGGGTCACCGGCAAGCTCGACTCCTTCGCCCCGCACGCCAAGGTCGTGCACGCGGACATCGACCCCGCCGAGATCGGCAAGAACCGCGCGGCGGACGTCCCGATCGTCGGCGACGCCCGCGAGGTGCTGGCCGACCTGATCGTCGCCGTCCAGGCCGAGTTCGACGCCGGCCGCCGGGGCGACTACACCGAGTGGTGGGTCCGGCTGAACGAGTGGAAGAAGACCTACCCGCTGGGCTACGAGCCGGCCCCCGAGGGCGAGCTCTCCCCGCAGCAGGTGATCGAGCGGATCGGCCAGCTGGTCGGCCCGGACGCGATCTACGCCGCGGGCGTCGGCCAGCACCAGATGTGGGCCAGCCAGTTCATCCGGTTCGAGAAGCCCGCCACCTGGCTGAACTCCGGCGGCGCCGGGACGATGGGCTACGCCGTCCCGGCCGCGATGGGCGCCAAGGCCGGCCGGCCCGACGTCCCGGTCTGGGCGATCGACGGCGACGGCTGCTTCCAGATGACCAACCAGGAACTGACCACCTGCACCCTGAACAACCTCCCGATCAAGGTCGCGGTGATCAACAACGGCTCGCTGGGCATGGTCCGCCAGTGGCAGACGCTGTTCTACAACCAGCGCTACTCCAACACCGTGCTGCACTCGGGCCCGGACCACGACGGCATCGAGCCGCCCGCCCAGGGCACCCGCGTCCCGGACTTCGTGCTGCTCTCCGAGGCGATGGGCGCGGTCGGCCTGCGCTGCGAGCGCCCCGAGGACCTGGACGCCGTGATCAAGCAGGCGATGGAGATCAACGACCGCCCGGTGGTCATCGACTTCATCGTCCACCAGGACGCGATGGTCTGGCCGATGGTCGCGGCCGGCACCAGCAACGACGAGATCCAGTTCGCCCGGGGCGTGCGCCCCGACTTCGGCGACGACCTGGACTGACGGACTAGAAAGCGATGACCACCATGTCCAAGCACACCCTGTCCGTCCTGGTCGAGAACAAGCCCGGCGTGCTCGCCCGGATCGCCGCGCTGTTCTCCCGCCGCGGGTTCAACATCGACTCGCTCGCGGTCGGCCCGACCGAGCACCCCGACATCTCCCGGATGACCATCGTGGTCAACGTGGAGGAACTGCCGCTGGAGCAGGTCACCAAGCAGCTCAACAAGCTGGTCAACGTGATCAAGATCGTCGAGCTGGACCAGTCCCAGGCGGTCCAGCGCGAGCTGGTCCTGGTCAAGGTCCGGGCCGACGCGGAGACCCGCTCCCAGGTCACCGAGATCGTCCAGCTGTTCCGCGCCAAGACCGTCGACGTGTCGCCCGACGCGGTGACCATCGAGGCCACCGGCTCCTCGGACAAGCTGGAGGCCATGCTGCGGATGCTGGAGCCGTACGGCGTCAAGGAGTTGGTGCAGTCCGGCCTGGTCGCGATCGGCCGGGGCGCCCGCTCCATCACCGACCGCTCGCTGCGGGCCCTCGACCGCTCCGCCTGACCTGCCCGCCACCACCGTCTTACCAACTGAGCACTGCCATCGAAGTCCGCCGAGTGGGCCTACGGTAGGAACCCCCGGCACCACCACCACGCAAGGAGATGTGCCCCCGTGGCCGAGCTGTTCTACGAAGACGACGCCGACCTGTCCATCATCCAGGGCCGCAAGGTCGCGGTCATCGGCTACGGCAGCCAGGGCCACGCCCACGCGCTGTCGCTGCGCGACTCGGGCGTGGACGTCCGGGTGGGTCTGCTGGAGGGCTCCAAGTCCCGCGCCGCCGCCCAGGAGGCGGGCCTGCGCGTGGTGACCCCGTCCGAGGCCGCGGCCGAGGCCGACGTCATCATGATCCTGGTGCCGGACCCGATCCAGGCCGACGTCTACAAGGACGCGATCGAGCCGAACCTGAAGGCGGGCGACGCCCTGTTCTTCGGCCACGGCCTGAACATCCGCTTCGGCTTCATCCAGCCGCCGGCCGACGTCGACGTCTGCATGGTCGCCCCGAAGGGCCCGGGCCACCTGGTCCGCCGCCAGTACCAGGAGGGCCGCGGCGTCCCCTGCATCGTGGCCGTCGAGCAGGACGCCACCGGCAAGGCCTTCGACCTGGCGCTGTCCTACGCCAAGGGCATCGGCGGCACCAAGGCCGGCGTCATCAAGACCACCTTCACCGAGGAGACCGAGACCGACCTGTTCGGTGAGCAGGCCGTCCTCTGCGGCGGCACCGCCGCCCTGGTCAAGGCCGGTTTCGAGACCCTGGTCGAGGCGGGCTACCAGCCCGAGATCGCCTACTTCGAGTGCCTGCACGAGCTGAAGCTCATCGTCGACCTGATGTACGAGGGCGGCCTGGAGAAGATGCGCTGGTCGGTCTCCGAGACCGCCGAGTGGGGCGACTACGTGACCGGCCCCCGCATCATCACCGCCGACACCAAGGCCGAGATGAAGAAGGTCCTCGCCGAGATCCAGGACGGCACCTTCGCCAACACCTGGATCGCCGAGTACAAGGCGGGCCTGCCGAAGTACAACGAGTACAAGAACGCGGACAGCGAGCACCTGCTGGAGACCACCGGCAAGAAGCTCCGCAAGCTGATGAGCTGGGTGGACCAGGAGGCCTGAGCCCGCCTCCTCCCGGTTGTACAACAAGGCTGTTCCCGTCCGGGTGATTTCGCCGGACGGGAGCAGTCCCCGTACCACCCCGCCGATAGACTCCGAACCACGCGTCAGGCCCACAGCGTCGTGCGTCTAGCTACGCGACATGCCACCTTCCCCCCGCCCTGTGCGCGCCACCTCCGTGCGGCGGGGTGAACCGGACAGTTAAGGACACACTGTCGTGAGCAAATCTGTCGTACTGATCGCCGAAGAGCTGTCGCCCGCCACCGTCGACGCGCTGGGCCCCGACTTCGAGATCCGGCACTGCAACGGCGCCGACCGCACCGAGCTGCTGACCGCGATCGCCGACGTCGACGCCATCCTGATCCGCTCCGCCACCAAGGTGGACGCCGAGGCGCTGGCCGCCGCCAAGAAGCTGAAGGTCGTCGCCCGGGCCGGCGTCGGCCTGGACAACGTGGACGTGGCCGCCTCCACCAAGGCCGGCGTGATGGTCGTCAACGCGCCGACCTCGAACATCGTCACCGCCGCCGAGCTGGCCTGCGGCCTGCTGATCTCGGTCGCCCGCAACATCGCGCCCGCCAACGCCGCGCTCAAGGGCGGCGAGTGGAAGCGCAACAAGTACACCGGCGTCGAGCTGAGCGAGAAGGTGCTCGGCGTGGTCGGCCTCGGCCGGATCGGCGTGCTGGTCGCGCAGCGGATGTCCGCGTTCGGCATGAAGATCGTCGCGTACGACCCCTACATCCAGGCCGCCCGCGCGGCCCAGATGGGCGTCAAGCTGCTCTCCCTGGAGGAGCTGCTGGAGGTCGCGGACTTCATCACCGTCCACCTCCCGAAGACCCCGGAGACCATCGGCCTGATCGGCGACGAGGCGCTGCACAAGGTCAAGCCGAGCGTGCGGATCGTCAACGCCGCCCGCGGCGGCATCGTCGACGAGGACGCGCTGCTGCGCGCGCTCCAGGAGGGCCGGGTCGCCGGCGCCGGCCTGGACGTGTACGCCAAGGAGCCGTGCACCGACTCGCCGCTGTTCGCCTTCGACAACGTGGTCGCCACCCCGCACCTGGGCGCCTCCACCGACGAGGCGCAGGAGAAGGCCGGCATCGCGGTCGCCCGCTCGGTGCGCCTGGCGCTGGCCGGCGAGCTGGTGCCGGACGCGGTCAACGTCCAGGGCGGCGTGATCGCCGAGGACGTCCGCCCGGGCCTGCCGCTGGCCGAGAAGCTCGGCCGGATCTTCACCGCGCTGGCCGGCGAGGTCGCCGTCCGGCTGGACGTCGAGGTCCGCGGCGAGATCACCCAGCACGACGTCAAGGTGCTCGAACTCTCCGCGCTGAAGGGCGTGTTCGAGGACGTGGTGGCCGAGACGGTGTCCTACGTCAACGCCCCGCTGTTCGCCCAGGAGCGCGGCGTCGAGGTGCGGCTGACCACCTCCAGCGAGTCGCCCGAGCACCGCAACGTGATCACCGTGCGCGGCACCCTGGCCGACGGCGGCGAGGTGTCGATCTCCGGCACCCTGTCCGGCCCGAAGCAGGCCCAGAAGATCGTCGGCGTGGACGGCTTCGACGTCGACGTGGCGCTCACCGACCACATGGCGTTCTTCCACTACCAGGACCGCCCCGGCGTGGTCGGCACCCTGGGCCGCATCCTCGGCGACGCGGGCATCAACATCGCCGGCATGCAGGTCGCCCGGGACGGCGACAGCGCGCTGGCCTCGATCACCGTGGACAGCGAGGTCTCCCCGGAGGTCCTGTCCGAGATCGCGACCGCGATCGGCGCCAAGTTCGCCCGCTCGGTGAACCTGGGCTGACGCCCCGGCAGCTTCGAACGGCCCTTCCGACCTTGAGGCGGAAGGGCCGTTCGCATACCCGGGAGTGAACTCCGTCTCAGATACTAGGAAATCCAAGTAAATCTGCTGACCTCGCGGCCCCGCCGTCGTACCGTGGAGTAGTCCTACGGTGAGCCACCCCCGCAACGACGGGGCGAGCGGCCCGTACGGCCCGTACGCGGTGCGGCAGGCGATCCCTGCTCGGCGTACCCCCCTCACCCCGCCAGCGCGCCGTCGCGCCCCCGCACCAAGGAGCCCG
This sequence comes from Kitasatospora fiedleri, assembly GCF_948472415.1. NCBI lineage: Bacteria > Bacillati > Actinomycetota > Actinomycetes > Kitasatosporales > Streptomycetaceae > Kitasatospora > Kitasatospora fiedleri. The sequence goes on from NZ_OX419519.1 coordinate 5,129,120, forward strand.
GTATGCCGTTCGTCGCAGACCGCACCACCGCCCCCGCCGCCGCCGAGACCGCCACCGCCGCCCGCCCCGCGGCCCGGCGCCGCCGCCGCGCCGTCCCGGCCGACCCGCGCACCGCGGCCGCCCTGCAGCGCGCCCTCGACCGCCGCGACAACGGCGCCCAGGTGGCCGACTGACCGCCGATCCCGCTGCTGCGCCGGACGGGTGACGGACCGTCACCCGTGCGGTGAACCTCCCCGCCCGGCCCGGCGGCGGCTCCTACCTTGGGGCCGTGCGCACCCCTCTCGGCCTCCTCGCCGCCCTCGCCCTGCTCGCCCCGGCCGCCGTCGTCCCCGCCTCGGCCGCCCAGGCCGCCGGCCCGGACGGACCCCGCACCACCGTGTTCGTGGAGCTCGACACCGAGCCCGCCGCCACCGCCTGGCAGCGGGCCCGGGACGACGCCCGCCGCGAGCTGCGCACCCCCGACCAGACCCGGCGCGCCGCCGCCACCGCCGGACAGGCCCAACGGGCCGTCGCGGAACGCTCGTTGGACACGCTCACCGCGGCCCTGCGGCGCGCCGTCCCGGACGCCCGCCCGCTCTACCGCACCCGCACCCTGGTCAGCGGCCTCGCCCTGCGGCTGCCCGCCGCCGAGCTGCCGCGGCTGGCCGCCCTGCCCGGGGTCCGCGCGGTGCGCCCCGTCACGCCCAAGCGGCGCGCCAACGGGTACTCGGTGCCGCTCACCGGCGCCCCGCAGGTCTGGGACGGCCCCGAGGGCCGCACCGGCGAGGGCGTCCGGATCGGCGTCGTCGACTCCGGCATCGACTACACCCACGCCGACTTCGGCGGCCCCGGCACCGCCGAGGCGTACCGCGCGGTGGACGGCGCCGCGCCCGCGCCCGCCGGGCTGTTCCCCAACGCCAAGGTGGTCGGCGGCAAGGACCTGGTCGGCGACGACTACGACCCCGACCCGGCCGCCGCCCACTACCAGCCCGAGCCGCACCCCGACGACAACCCGCTCGACTGCGCCGCCAACGGCCACGGCACCCACGTGGCCGGCACCGCCGCCGGGTACGGCGTCACCGCCGACGGCGGGACCTACCGCGGTCCCTACCGGCCCGGCCTGGACCCGGCCGGCTTCCGGGTCGCCCCCGGCGCGGCCCCCGGCGCCCGGCTCTACGCGATCAAGGTGTTCGGCTGCGAGGGCTCCACCGACCAGCTCGCCGCCGCCCTCGACCTGGCCGCCGACCCGGACGGCGACGGCGACCCGTCCGACCGCCTCGACGTGGTCAACCTCTCGCTCGGCAGCCCCTACGGCCGCCCCGGCGACGCCGACGCGCTGGCCGCCGACCGGCTCGCCGCGCTCGGCACCGTCGTGGTCGCCGCCGCCGGCAACGAGGGCGACGTGTACGGCGTCGGCGGCAGCCCCGGCACCGCCGCCCGGGTGCTCACCGCCGCCGCCTCGGTCGACCCGCACGGCGACGCCGACGGCGTCACCGTGCTCGCCCCCGCCGCCCTGGCCGGGGACGTCCCCGCGCACTGGAGCAGCAAGTACACGCACTGGGACGACACCGAGGTCAGCGGCGAACTCGCCGTCCCCGCCGACCAGTCGGACGGCTGCGCGCCCTTCTCGCCCGCCGACGCCGAGCGGCTGCGCGGCAAGGTCGCCGTCCTGCGCTGGACCACCAAGGACCCGGACCGGGCCTGCGGCTCCGCCCCGCGCGCCGACCACGCCGCCGACGCCGGAGCCGTCGGCGCGCTCTACGCCGCCGACGGCGACAACCTCGGCGAGATCGCCGGCGACGACCGGATTCCGGCCGCGATCCTGGCCCGCGCCGACGGCGAACGGCTGCTGGAGGCGCTCGGCGGCGGCCCGGTCGCCGTCCGGCTCGCCACCCCCGGCAACCCGCTGCACGGCGCCGTCCCGCAGGACCAGCCGGAGCGCACCGACACCCTGACCTCCTTCACCTCCCGCGGCATCGGCGTCGACGGCGTCGTCAAGCCCGACCTGGCCGCCCCCGGCGAGACCGTCTGGTCCGCCAAGGCGGGCACCGGCACCGGCGGCATGCGCGAGGACGGCACCTCGATGGCCACCCCGCACCTGGCCGGCCTGGCCGCGCTGGTCCGCTCCGCGCACCCCGACTACGACGCGGCCCAGGTCAAGGCCGCGCTGATGGACACCGCCACCGACACCTACCTGCACGACGGCCGCACCGGCCCGGTGTACGGCCCCGAGCGCACCGGCAGCGGCCGGGCCCGGGTCGACGCCGCGGTCCGCACCCCCGTGCTCGCGTACGGCGCGCAGACCGACGGCGCGGTCGGCGTCTCCTTCGGCGTGGTCGAGGCCACCGGCGCCGCCACCGCCACCCGCGAGGTGACCGTCCGCAACCTCGGCGACCGTCCGCTCGCGTACGCCACCGGCTACGCGCCCGCCACCGCGCTGCCCGGCGCGTCCTTCGGTATCTCGCCCGCCCGGGTCGACCTGCCGCCGCACGGCAGCGCCACCGTCACCGTCACCCTCCGGCTCGGCCCCGACCTCGGCCGGGCCCCCGACCCCACCCTCGACCTGCTCCAGGCCGGACACGCCCGCAGCTACCGCGGCGAACTCTCCGGCCGGCTCACCCTCACCCCCGCCGACGACACCCTCCCGCCGCTGCGCGTCCCGCTGTTCGCCGCCCCGCGCGCCGCCTCCGCCACCACCGTGCTCGGCACCGCCGCCACCTTCGCCGTCTCCGGCGCCCCGCGCCCCGGCCTGCTCAGCGTCCTCCAGCCCGGCGGCGAAGGACCGCGCTGGCCGGACTGCCCCGCCGCCGACACCGACCTCTGCGTCGACGACCCCGCCGAGCGCTCCGCGAACCTGCGCCGCGCGGCCGCCGCCGTCGACGGCCACGGCACCCTCTACCTCGCCGCCGTCCTGTGGGCCCCCGCCGCCACCCCCGCCGGCGCCCTCGGCGTGCGCGCCTCGCTGGACGCCGACGGCGACGGCACCCCCGACGCCACCGTGATCGCCGACCGCCTCCCCGGCAGCGACGTCCTGGTCGCCCGCACCCTGGACGCCCGCACCGGCGCCGAACTCGACGTCCAGCCGCTCAACGGCCGCTGGGGCGACACCGACACCGCCCTGCTCGACTCCGACACCCTCCTGCTCCCCGTCCGCCTCACCGCCCTCCCCCCGCTCACCCACCCCCGCTACACCCTCTGGACCGCCCCCTCCGAGGACCCCGCCGACGCCCTCGCCACCCTCGGCCCCTACCCCCTCGACCCCGCCCTCCCCACTCCCGTCCTCACCCCCGTCCACCCCGGCCAGGTCCTGCACACCCCGCTGTCCTCCGCCCTGGTCCTCCACCACCTCAACCCGACCGGCCGCCGCGTCCAGCTCCTCACCCCGAACGGCGGCTGACCGGATGGACCGCGCCGAGGAGCTGACGCCTTACCCGGACTGGATCCGCCCGCCCGCCCGCGGTTACCGGGCCGAGGACCTGGACCGGCTTCCCGACGCCCCGCCGCACACCGAACTGATCGCCGGGAGCCTGATCTTCACCGCTCCGCGGACCAAGTGGGAGACGCGGACCGCGACCCTGCTGCACAGCGCCTTGCAAGCCGCGCCGCCCGACTGGGAGGTGTGGCGCTCGATGACCGTCGTCCTCGATGAGCGGAACCGTCCGGAACCGGATCTGATGCTGGTCGACGCACACGCGGCCTGGGGACTCCGTGCCACCTTCTGCCGGGCCGAGAACGTGCTGCTCGTCGTCGAGGTGGTGTCCGAGGAGTCGGAGGAGCGCGACCGCGAGACCAAGCCCCGCAAGTACGCCGCCGCCGGCATCCGCCACTTCTGGCGGGTGGAGAACGTCGACGGGCGCCCGGTCGTCCACGCCTACGAGCTGGACCCGGCGAGCAACCGCTACACGCCCACCGGGATCTTCCACGACCGCCTCAAGGTCGAGCACCCGTTCCCGGTCGAGATCGAGCTGGTCTGACCGCCCGTCCGGATGGTGGACGGTGCGTGCTCAGGCCGTGGGACGGGTTGTAGTGTCCGATTTATGTCTCGCACCATTCGTCTCGCAGTGATCCCGGGTGACGGCATCGGCCAGGAGGTCGTGGCCGAGGGCCTCAAGGTGCTCCGCACCGCCCTGCCCTCCGACGTCAAGCTGGAGACCACCGAGTACGACCTCGGCACACGGCTCTACCACCGGACGGGGGAGACCCTTCCCGACGCGGTGCTGGAGGAGATCAAGGGGCAGGACGCGATCCTGCTCGGCGCCATCGGCGACCCCAGCGTGCCGTCCGGCGTGCTGGAGCGCGGGCTGCTGCTGAAGCTGCGCTTCGCCTTCAACCAGTACATCAACCTGCGTCCGGGCAAGCTGTTCCCGAACGTGAAGTCGCCGCTGGCCGGCGACCCGGAGATCGACTTCGTGGTGGTCCGCGAGGGCACCGAGGGCCCGTACGTCGGCAACGGCGGCACGCTGCGCACCGGCACCCCGCAGGAGGTCGCCACCGAGGTCTCGCTGAACACCGCGTACGGCATCGAGCGGGTGGTCCGGGACGCGTACCGCCGGGCCCAGGGCCGGCCGCGCAAGAAGCTCACGCTGGTCCACAAGAACAACGTGCTGGTGCACGCCGGCCACCTGTGGACCCGGATCTTCCAGCAGGTCGGCCGGGAGTTCCCCGAGGTCACCACCGACTACCTGCACGTGGACGCGGCGACGATCTTCTTCGTCACCCAGCCCGAGCGCTTCGACGTGATCGTCACCGACAACCTGTTCGGCGACATCATCACCGACCTCGCCGCGGCCGTCACCGGCGGCATCGGCCTGGCCGCGTCCGGCAACATCAACCCGGACGGCGAGTTCCCGTCGATGTTCGAGCCGGTGCACGGCTCCGCCCCGGACATCGCCGGCCAGGGCAAGGCCGACCCGACCGCCACGGTCCTCTCGGTCGCCATGCTGCTGGAGCACCTCGGCTTCGCCGCCGAGGCCGCCCGGGTCGAGGACGCGGTCGCCGCGGACCTCGCCGCCCGCTCCGGCGCCCGCTCCACCTCCGAGGTCGGCGACGCGCTCGCCGCCCGAGTATCCGGCTGACCGGCCGGAAGACAGTCTCCGGCCGGTGGGCCGGTTCATAGCGCGAGCACAGCCGCCCGGCTGTTCGGCACGGCCCTCTGGATGCGAGTATCGACAGTGGGCCGTGCCGTCATGCGTTCCCCCGCCCTGACGGTTGGAGGCCCAGCCCAACCCCACGGTGAAGGACAGACAGCCATGAGCACGCCCATCCCGGCGCCCATCACGTTCGACCTCAAGCCCTCCGCACGCCCCCTGTCCGACGAGGAGCGCGAGGCCCGACTGGCCAGCCCCGGTTTCGGCCGCGTCTTCACCGACCACATGGTGACCGTCCGCTGGACCGAGGGCCTGGGCTGGCACGACGCCCAGCTGACGCCGTACGCGCCGCTGGAGATCGACCCGGCCAACATGACGCTGCACTACGGCCAGTCGATCTTCGAGGGGCTCAAGGCGTACCGGCAGGCCGACGGCTCGATCGCCACCTTCCGCCCGGAGGCCAACGCCGCCCGCTTCCAGGCCTCCGCCCGCCGGCTGGCGATGCCCGAGCTGCCGATCGAGACCTTCGTCGAGGCCGTCGAGCTGCTCGTCCAGCAGGACCGCGACTGGGTGCCGAACCAGCCCGAGCAGAGCCTCTACCTGCGGCCGTTCATGTTCGCCACCGAGGTCGGCCTGGGCGTGCGCCCCGCCAACTCCTACCTCTTCATGATCATCGCCTCGCCGGCCGGCGCGTACTTCTCCGGCGGGGTCAAGCCGGTCTCGGTCTGGCTCTCCGAGGACTACGTCCGCGCCGCGCCCGGCGGCACCGGCGCCGCCAAGTGCGCCGGCAACTACGCGGCCTCGCTGGTCGCCCAGGCCGAGGCCGCCGCCAAGGGCTGCGACCAGGTGGTCTGGCTCGACGCCACCGAGCACAAGTGGGTCGAGGAGATGGGCGGCATGAACCTCTACTTCGTGCTCGGCGAGGGCGAGGACGCCACCGTCGTCACCCCCGAGCTCTCCGGCTCCCTGCTCCCCGGCATCACCCGCGACTCGCTGCTCGCCCTGGCCGCCGACCTCGGCCACCGCACCGAGGAGCGGCGGATCTCCACCGACGAGTGGAAGCGCGGCAACGCCGACGGCACCATCACCGAGGTCTTCGCCTGCGGCACCGCCGCCGTCATCACCCCCGTCGGCCACGTCAAGTCCGCCACCGCCGACTGGACCGTCGCCACCGGCGAGCCCGGCCCCGTCACCCTCAAGCTCCGCGATGCCCTCCTCGCCATCCAGGGCGGCCGGGCCGCCGACGCCCACGGCTGGATGCACACCATCGCCTGACCACCGGTCCCGGGCCCGGGCGTTCCATGGCGGAACGCCCGGGCCGGATAACCTCGGAACGCCCCACTCATTGAGCAGCCCGGATCGGAGGGAGTGACGATGAGCGCCGCGACGTACGACACCGCCGACGTCCACCGCAGCCCGGAGGACGACCTCCTCAAGGCATTCCTCGCCCTGGACACCCCGGAGGGGTTCAAGGCCGAGCTCTTCGAGGGAGGGATCGTCGTGACGCCACCGCCGGACGGTGACCACGAGGGCGCCATCGGCCGGATCGTCCGCCAGGTGTTCCGGCTGTGCGACGCGGACATCACGTTCGCCGGGAACAAGGGACTGATCGTTCCCGGCGGCAGGTTCACCCCCGACGGGACGTTCGCCCACGAGGGGGCGTTCGACGGCCGGCCCGCGTGGATGAAGCCGGACGGGATCGTCATGGTCCTGGAGGTCACCTCCAGCAACCCCGCGAAGGACCGCTGGGACAAGCGGAAGGGCTACGCCGCGGCGGGGATTCCGCTGTACCTGTTGGTGGACCGCAAGGCCGGCAAGGTGGTGCTGCACAGCCACCCGGAGAGCGGGGAGTACGCCGCCACGACCTCCGTGCCGTTCGGGGACCCGTTGCCGCTGCCGAAGCCGTTCGGGTTCGACCTGGCGACGGACCGGCTGGCTTGACCCGTTCCGGATGGCGAGACGGCCCTCCCGTCCGGCGGGGCGTGTGCAAGACTGCGAGGGTGTCCTCGCTTTCGCTGATGATTAGCAGCAGGCGCGCCGGTCCGCAGTGACCGCTCCACGGCTACACCCAGATCGCGGAGCGACCACGAGCGTCCAGACCCGCGCGCAGACCTCTCGCACCCGCGAGGGGTCTTTTGTTTTGCCTCCCGGACCGGCCCGGGCCCTCACGAGGGGGCCGGAGACACCGGGGACGCGCGCGGGATGCTGGACAGTGGAGCCGGATTCCGATCCCGGCAGCAGTAACTCCACCGAACGGAGAACCCAGGGCCATGACCGAGGCCAACAGCCGCCCCAGCGACGGCTTCCACGTCTTCGACACCACGCTCCGCGACGGCGCCCAGCGCGAGGGCATCAACCTCACGGTGGCGGACAAGCTGGCCATCGCGCGCCACCTGGACGAGTTCGGTGTCGGTTTCATCGAGGGCGGCTGGCCCGGCGCCAACCCCCGGGACACCGAGTTCTTTGCCCGCGCCCAGGCCGAGCTGGAGTTCCGCAACGCCCGGCTGGTGGCGTTCGGCGCGACCCGCCGGGCCGGCGGGAAGGCCGCCGAGGACCCGCAGTTGGCCGCGCTGGTGGCCTCCGGCGCGCCGGTGGTGACGCTGGTGGCGAAGTCGCACGACCGGCACGTGGAGCTGGCGCTGCGCACCACGCTGGAGGAGAACCTGGAGATGGTCCGGGACAGCGTGGAGTTCCTGCGCGCCCAGGGCCGCCGGGTGTTCATCGACTGCGAGCACTTCTTCGACGGCTACCGGGCGAACCCGCAGTACGCGCTGGCGGTCGTCCGGACCGCCCACGAGGCGGGCGCGGACGTGGTGGTGCTGTGCGACACCAACGGCGGCATGCTGCCCTCCGGCGTGCGCGAGATCGTCGCCGCCGTGCTGGCCGAGACCGGGGCCCGCCTCGGCATCCACGCCCAGGACGACACCGGCTGCGCGGTCGCCAACACGCTGGCCGCCGTCGACGCCGGGGCCACCCACGTGCAGTGCACCGCCAACGGCTACGGCGAGCGGGTCGGCAACGCCAACCTGTTCCCGGTCGCGGCGGCGCTGGAGCTCAAGTACGACCGCCGGGTGCTGCCGGCCGGGGCGCTGGCCGAGATGACCCGGATCTCGCACGCCATCGCCGAGGTGGTGAACCTGACCCCGTCCACCCACCAGCCGTACGTCGGCTTCTCGGCGTTCGCGCACAAGGCGGGCCTGCACGCCTCCGCGATCAAGGTCGACCCGGACCTGTACCAGCACATCGACCCCGCGCTGGTCGGCAACACCATGCGGATGCTGGTGTCCGACATGGCCGGCCGGGCGTCGATCGAGCTGAAGGGCAAGGAGCTGGGCTACGACCTGACCGGCGACCGCGACCTGGCGGGCCGGGTGGTGGCCCGGGTGAAGGCGCAGGAGAACCTCGGCTACACCTACGAGGCGGCGGACGCCTCCTTCGAGCTGCTGCTGCGCGACGAGGTGAACGGCGGCGAGCGGCAGCGGTTCTTCGCGCTGGAGTCCTGGCGGTCCATCAGCGAGCAGGGTCCGAACGGCTTCGCGGGCAACGAGGCCACCGTGAAGCTGTGGGCCAAGGGCGAGCGGAAGGTGGCCACCGGCGAGGGCAACGGCCCGGTGGACGCGCTGGACAAGGCGCTGCGCGCGGCGCTGGAGCCGATCTACCCGCCGCTGGCGAAGCTGGAGCTGGTGGACTACAAGGTCCGCATCCTGGAGGGCCAGCACGGCACCGGGTCCAAGACCCGGGTGCTGATCGAGTCCACCGACGGCACCGGGACCTGGTCGACGGTCGGCGTCGCGGACAACGTGATCGCCGCGTCCTGGGTGGCGCTGGAGGACGCGTACACCTACGGGCTGCTGAGGGCCGATCAGCAGCCGTAGCACCGGTCGGTGTGCGGACGTGCCCAGGGGGCGTGCGGAAGGCTCCGCACGCCCCCTGCTGGCGTGTCCACTACCACCCTTGACGGGCCTTCATCGGAGTCGGGCGAGGAGGGCGTGTTCGACGAGGGTGATGAGGGCGCTCTTGGCGCTGTCGCGGCGTCGGGCGTCGAGGGTGATGATGGGGATCTCGGTGTTGAGTTGGAGTGCTTCGCGGACTTCTTCGGGGGTGTGGGCCTGGTGTCCGTCGAAGCCGTTGAGGGCGACGACGAAGGGGAGGCCGCTGTTCTCGAAGTAGTCGAGGGCGGGGAAGCAGTCGGCGAGGCGGCGGGTGTCGACGAGGACGACGGCGCCGATGGCGCCGCGGACGAGGTCGTCCCACATGAACCAGAAGCGGTCCTGTCCGGGGGTGCCGAAGAGGTAGAGGATGAGGTCTTCGTCGAGGGTGATGCGGCCGAAGTCCATGGCGACGGTGGTGGTGGTCTTGCCGGAGACGTGGCTGAGGTCGTCGATGCCGGCGGAGGCCGAGGTCATGACGGCTTCGGTGCGCAGGGGGTTGATCTCGGAGACCGCGCCGACGAGGGTGGTCTTGCCCACGCCGAATCCGCCGGCGACGACGATCTTGGCGGAGGTGGTGGCGCGGCTGGGGGCGGCGGCCGCGTTAGAGCTTGCGAAGTCCACTGAGGACCCTTTCGAGCAGCGTGACGTCGGGCTGGTTGCCGGATTCGCCGCCGGCTGCGGGCTGGTGGATGGCGACCAGGCCGGCCTCGGCCAGGTCCGCCACGAGGATGCGGGCCACTCCCAGCGGGAGGCCGAGCAGCGCGGAGATCTCGGCCACCGACTTCACGTCGGAGCTGCACAGCGCGCAGATCCGCTGGTGCTCGGGCAGCAGGGTGGCCATCCGGGCCTGGTCGACCGCGGCGGAGACCAGGGCCTCCAGCGCGAGTTCGTAGCGCGGCCGGGTGCGTCCGCCGGTCATGGCGAAGGGCCGGATCAGCGGCTCGGCGTCCTCCTCCTCGTCGGCGTACTCCTCGACGTGGCCGGGCTGCTGCTCCTCGTAGCGGTGCGGCAGGCCGGGGTCGGGGAACGAGTCGGCACCGGGGTGGGCCTGGCCGTATCCGTCCGGCTGCTGGTACCAGCGCGGATCGGACTGCGGGGGCAGGTACGACTGGCCACCGTTGAACTGCGGCGCGTACTGCGGCTGCTGACCGTGGCCGACGCCGGGAACCCCGAAAGCGTCGTGGCCGGAGCCCGCGTACGGGGCGCCGTACTGGCCACTGTGGTCGGGCGGTGTCACGGTTCATCTCCTCAAAGGGTGCGGCGGTGCGTTGCTGGCCGCGTCGCCGGGGAGCGCCGTGGCCGGTGGTGCGAAGGCCGTACAACGCCCGGTCCCGAGGCCGCCGAAGCGACCTCGGGACGGGCAATGAGGTCTTTCGAATACCAGGACGGTATCCGACGAACCGTCAGTGCAGGAGACTGCCCTGGAGTTCGGCCCGCAGCGCGGGCGTCAGGACCGCGCCGGCGCGGTCCACGAGGAGGGCCATCTCGTAGCCGACGAGACCGATGTCGGAGTCCGGCGAGGCGAGGACCGCGAGCGCGGAGCCGTCGCTGACCGCCATCAGGAACAGGAAGCCCCGCTCCATCTCGACCACGGTCTGGGTCACGTCGCCGCCCTCGAAGATGCGGCTGGCGCCGGAGGTCAGCGAGGTCAGTCCGGAGGCGACGGCGGCCAGCTGGTCGGCGCGGTCCCGGGGGAAGCCCTCGGACATGCACAGCAGCAGACCGTCGGCGGAGACCACCACGGTGTGGGACACCCCGGGGGTGTTGTCCACGAAATTGGTGATCAGCCAGTTCAGGTTCTGTGCGGCCTGGCTCATCTGGGTCAACTCAACGCTCCTGCTGGTTCGAGCCGCCGAAGAGATCGGTGCTGCTGTTGTGCGGTTCATCACCGTACGCCCCCTGGTCGGGGTCGATCCGGAAACTACCGGTGGTACCGGGGTCGCCGCCGGCCTGGCGGCCCTGCTCGACGCCGCGGCGTAGGTTGGTCAGGCGGCCGCGGACCTCGTTCGGGTCACGGGAGACCTGCGGCCCCTCCTGCGGGGTGGTCCGGGCGTTGCCCGGCACCAGGTTCTGGCGCGGCACCCGGCGCGGCAGGCCCGAGGGGGTCGTGCCGGCCGAGGAGGGCTCGCGGAGCTTCTCCGCGCGCTGCCAGCCGTCGTCGTTCGGCGACTCCCACTCGCTGGGCGCCGCGGTCGGACCGGTCGGCCCGTAGCCGCCCAGCGCCGACACGTCGTGCCCGCGCGGCTCGGCCGACGCCGAGGTGTCCTTCGCGCCGGTGAACCAGTTCGGGGTCTCGCCGTCCGCCGCCCGGCCCGCGCCGCCGCCGCCCGCCAGCTGCTGGCCCGGCCGCCGCTGCGGCAGCGCGCCGCCCGGCTGCTGCTCCGCGGGACGGGCCGGCGGCAGGGCCGGCAGCTCCTCCGCGGGGTACGGGTGCCCGGCGGGCTCCTCGTAGCCGTAGTCCTGCTGCTGGTACTCGTCGGCGTACTGGGCCTGCGGGTACGGCCCGTCGGCGTACTGCTGCCCGTCGGCGTACTGTCCGTCGTCGTACTGCCCCTCGCCGTAGCCCGGCTGGTACGCCTCGGCGTACTGCTGCTCGTCGCCGTAGCCGGCCTGCTGCGGGTACGGCCCGGGGGCGTACGGCTCGTCGGCGTACTGCGCGGGCGCGTACGGGGCGGCGGGGTAGCCGTAGGCGTCGCCCTGCGGGGCCTGCTGGGGCTCGAAGGGGCGGCCGTAGGCGTCCGCCTCGGAGCGGCGGTACGGGTCGTCCTGGGGGCGCTGGTAGCCGCCCGCGTCCGGCTCCGGGTACTGCTCCCGGTAGCCGTCCCCGGGGTGGCCCGGCTCGCCGTAGGGCGACTCCAGGACCTCCGCCTCCATCGGCTCCTCGGCGGCGCTCGGGCCGGCCTCCAGGGCGGCCCGGCGGCGCTCCTCCAGGCGCTGGGAGCGCTGCATGGACTCCAGCGCGGGGGAGAAGCCGTTGCCGGGCACGGCGCCGCGGGCGGGCAGGTGGTCGTCGAAGCCGAGTTCGGCGGCGGTGCGCTCCTGGCCCTCGAAGGCCCACTCGGCGGCCGGCTCCTGCTCGGCGAAGATCCGGGAGACCGTGAACTCCTCGGCCTGCGGCTCCGGCGCCGTCATGCCCAGCTGGGTGAGCTGCTGCGGCAGCATGACCAGCGAGGTGGTGCCGGCCGACTCGCCGGAGGGGCGCAGCTGCACCCGGATGTCGTGCCGCTGGGACAGCCGGCCGACCACGAACAGGCCCATCCGGCGGGAGATGGTGGCGTCGACGGTGGGCGGCTCGGCCAGCTTCTCGTTGATCTCGGCGAAGTCCTCGGCGGTCAGGCCGATGCCCTTGTCGTGGATCTCGACCAGCACCCGGCCGTCCGGCAGCCGGGTCGCGTTGACCAGCACCCGGGTCTGCGGGGAGGAGAACGAGGTGGCGTTCTCCAGCAGCTCGGCGAGCAGGTGGACGAGGTCGGTCACGGCGGGGCCGACCACGTCGGCCTCGGGGATGCCGGCCAGTTCGATCCGCTCGTAGTGCTCCACCTCGGAGGCCGCGGCGCGCAGCACGTCGACCAGCGGCACCGGGGTGTTCCAGCGGCGGCCGGGCTCCTCGCCCGCGAGGACGAGGAGGTTCTCGCCGTTGCGGCGCATGCGGGTCGCGAGGTGGTCCAGCTTGAAGAGGTTCTCCAGCTGGTCCGGGTCGCCCTCGTTGTTCTCCAGGTCGGTGATCAGCGCCAGCTGGCGCTGGATCAGGCCCTGGCTGCGGCGCGACAGGTTGGTGAAGATCGCGTTGACGTTCCCTCGCAGCAGCGCCTGCTCGGCGGCCAGCGAGACGGCCTGCTGGTGGACCTGGTCGAAGGCGCGGGCGACCTCGCCGATCTCGTCCCGGCCGTGCAGCGGGATCGGGCTGACCGAGGTGTCGACCCGTTCCGGGTCGGTCTTGGAGAGCTTGTCGACCAGCTCCGGCAGGCGGTGGTTGGCGATGTCGAGCGCGGCGGTGTTCAGGGTCCGCATGCCGAGGATCATCGAGCGGGCGATGTAGCCGGTGAGCAGACCGGCCAGCACCAGCGAGGCGACCACGATCAGCGAGTTGAGCACCCAGTCGGTGAAGGCCCGGTCCTTGATGCCCTGGGCCTCGCCGACGACCTGGCCGAGCAGGTCGGTCTCGGCGGAGCGCAGCGCGCTCATGTGGCTCTTGGTGGCCTGGTCCCACAGCGGGCGGGTCAGGCCGTCCTTGCCGACCTGGTCGATGATCTTGGCGGCGTTGTCGCCGCCGGCCGAGGTGCTGGACAGCTGGCCGGCGTAGGACATGCCGACCGCGAGCAGGCCCTCCATGGTGGGCAGGCTGTGGCCGTCGGGCATCCGCAGCGGCAGGCGCTGGTCGGCGGTGGCCTGGTCGACCAGGGCGTCCGAGTAGACCTTGAGCTCGGCCTCGTCGGAGGCGGTGTTGAACTCGCTGAGCGCGGTCTGCTCCAGGCGGGAGGCGACCACCAGCGACTGGATCAGGTCCTCGCCCTCGTGGCCGTCCACGCCGCCGACGCCGAGGCCGACGAGCAGCTGGAGCATCAGCGCGCGCTGGGTCGAGGCGGACGCCTTGGCCAGCGACATCGCGTAGATCGCGCGGCCCTTGGAGGTGACGTTGGTGGAGCCGAAGCCGACCGAGTTGTCCACCGCCAGCAGCGGCGCGAAGATCAGCGAGTAGGCGTTGGCGGTCGCGGTCGCGAACAGCTCCGGCTTGTAGGCGTTGGCGCGCAGGTGCGGCAGGTACGCCATCGCCGCCTGGAACTGGTCGTTGCGGCGCGCCATGGTGGCGTCGCCCTTGATCGCGTGGAACGCGTCGTTGTAGCCCTTCAGGGCCTCGTCGGTCTTGTCCCGGAGCTTCTTGACCTCGCCCTGGTCGCCCTGCCCGGTGAGCAGCGGCACCAGGGTCTCGTCGCGCTCCTGCTCCAGCGCGTCGGCCAGCTTGGTGGCGGCGCTGGCCAGGTTGGCGATGCGCACCGCCCGGTCGGCCTGGTTGTAGTCGTCCAGCGAGGTGTTGACGCGCAGGCCGCCGAAGACCAGCGCGATGATGACCGGGATGACCAGGATGGCCACCAGCCGGGTCGGCACGCGCCAGTTCAGCGGGGACAGGAAGTCGTACCGGCTGCCGCCGCGGCGCGGGGCCTCCTCGGCGGGCCCGGGGCGCGCGGCCGGCTCGGTGGCGGCGGGGCGGGTCTGCTCGGCGCGCTCGCGCTCCCCGGGCGCGGTGAACGCGGAGAACTGACCGGTGGTCGGGCCGCTACCCGGGTCCTGCTGGCGGGGCTCGGAGCGCCGCTGAGGGGTGACTGGCTGCTTACGCCTCACTCGACAACAACCTCTCGACCGACTGGCGGCCATGGATCTATCCGGCGGCTACCCCCCGGCGGGCCGCGGCCCGCGTGGGTCCTACGGGGTAGCTGGAATTCCAACACGAGCCGGTGGGCCGGACAAACGGCCCCGCCGCCCCGAGCGCCAGGGGTGGAAAACGGACATAACTGGTTGAAATCCCGCAAAGTTCAAGGTCATTGGCGCGGACCGGGTTCGGACGGCTACGCACGGTCAGACCGGCCCGGCAAATGCCTACCGAACTGTTACCGGGGGACGCGAACCATTCCTGGCGCGCGCCCCCCGGCCGGGTCGGGCCTTCATCGGAGTCGGGCGAGGAGGGCGTGTTCGACGAGGGTGATGAGGGCGCTCTTGGCGCTGTCGCGGCGTCGGGCGTCGAGGGTGATGATGGGGATCTCGGTGTTGAGTTGGAGTGCTTCGCGGACTTCTTCGGGGGTGTGGGCCTGGTGTCCGTCGAAGCCGTTGAGGGCGACGACGAAGGGGAGGCCGCTGTTCTCGAAGTAGTCGAGGGCGGGGAAGCAGTCGGCGAGGCGGCGGGTGTCGACGAGGACGACGGCGCCGATGGCGCCGCGGACGAGGTCGTCCCACATGAACCAGAAGCGGTCCTGTCCGGGGGTGCCGAAGAGGTAGAGGATGAGGTCTTCGTCGAGGGTGATGCGGCCGAAGTCCATGGCGACGGTGGTGGTGGTCTTGCCGGAGACGTGGCTGAGGTCGTCGATGCCGGCGGAGGCCGAGGTCATGACGGCTTCGGTGCGCAGGGGGTTGATCTCGGAGACCGCGCCGACGAGGGTGGTCTTGCCCACGCCGAATCCGCCGGCGACGACGATCTTGGCGGAGGTGGTGGCGCGGCTGGGGGCGGCGGCCGCGTTAGAGCTTGCGAAGTCCACTGAGGACCCTTTCGAGCAGCGTGACGTCAGGCGTACCGCCCGACTCGCCCGCGGCGGCGGGCTGGTGGATGGCGACCAGACCGGCTTCCGCCAGGTCTGCGACGAGGATGCGGGCGACCCCGAGCGGGACACCTGCCAGCGCGGAGATCTCGGCGACCGACTTGACCTCGCGGCACAGCGACACGATGCGGGCGTGCTCGGGGAGCAGCCCGCCCGGAGCGGTGGTGGCGGTGGTCGAGATCAGCGCCTCGATGGCCAGTTGGTAGCGGGGGCGGGTGCGTCCACCGGTCATGGCGTACGGGCGGACCAGCGGCTGCTGCTCGTAGCCGTCCGACTGCTGGCCGCCGTACCCGCCGGCCTGCTGGCCGCCGTAGCCGTTTCCGTACCCGTTGCCGTACGCGCCGGCGGGTGTCGGGGGCGGGGTCATGCGTCCTCCTTGTGCTGCAGTCGTCGCGGCCGGAGCCCGCGGGGGCCGTTGGCTGACGGGCTGTCAGCCACCGTGCGGCGAGGACCTGGGGTGGGAGCGCCGGACCCGGGGTCGGGTCGGGTCCGGCGCGGTGAGGGTGGTGCGAAGGAGTGAGTCGGGGATCGGGCGGGACCGGTCAGTGCAGCAGGCTGCCCTGGAGCTCCGCCCGCAGGGCCGGCGTGAGCACCGCGCCGGCCCGGTCGACCAGCAGGGCCATCTCGTAGCCGACCAGACCGATGTCGGAGTCCGGCGAGGCGAGGACCGCGAGCGAGGAGCCGTCGCTGATCGCCATCAGGAACAGGAACCCGCGCTCCATCTCCACGACGGTCTGGTTGACCTCGCCGCCCTCGAAGATGCGGCTGGCGCCGGAGGTCAGCGAGGTCAGTCCGGAGGCGACGGCGGCCAGCTGGTCGGCGCGGTCCCGGGGGAAGCCCTCGGACATGCACAGCAGCAGACCGTCGGCGGAGACCACCACGGTGTGGGACACCCCGGGGGTGTTGTCCACGAAATTGGTGATCAGCCAGTTCAGGTTCTGTGCGGCCTGGCTCATCTGGATCAACTCAACGCTCCTGGTGCTCGGGGCCGAAGCCGTTGTTGCCATCGACGTCGGACCGCCCGCCACGGGCTCCCCGGTAGCCCTCGGACGTCCCGCCGAAGTCGAAGCCCGGCCGCTGCTGCGACGCGGGACCGCCGAAGCCCGGCTGCTGCGTCCCCGCCTGGCGGCCCTGCTGGATGCCGCGGCGCAGGTTGGTCAGCCGGCCGCGCACCTCCTCGGGGCTGCGCGAGACCTGGGGACCGGTCAGCGGGCTGGCCTCGGCGCTGCCGGAGACCAGGTTGGCCTGCGGGGTGCGGCGCGGCAGCCCCGACGTGGTCAGGCCGTCGGTCTGCGGCTCGCGCATCTGCTCGGCCCGGCGCCAGCGCTCGTCGTTCGCCGACGAGCGCCACGGCGCGTCCGGGTCGCCCTGCGGCTCCACCGCGGGGCCGCCCGCCGGAGCACCGCCGAACGGCGCCGCCGGGCGCTGCTGCTGCGGCTGCTGCGGTTGCGGCTGCTGCGGTCGGCCCTGCCCCGGCTGACCGCCCTGGAACGGCCGGCCGCCCTGGAACGGCTGGCCCGGCTGGCCCGGCTGGCCCTGCGGACCGGTCGGGCGCTGCGGCGCGGCCGGACGCTGCGGCAGGCCCTGGGACTGCGGGCCCGGCGCCTGCGGACGCTGCCGCTCGACCGGCTCGCCCTGCGGACGCTGCCGCTCGGCCTGCGGCCCCGGCTCGACGAAGCCCGGCGCGGAGGTGCCGGGGCGCTGCGGCTGGTACGGACGCGGCCGGAGCTGCTCGTGGCCCGGCGCCGGAGCGGCCTGCGCCCCCGGCCCGGACGGCCGGTCACCGGCGGTCGGCAGCGCCATCGGCTGCGGACGCTCCGCGAACTGCGGCTGCTGCGGCTGCTGCTGGGACTGCGGCGACCGCGGCGGGACGCCCTGGCCCACCGGGTCCGGCAGCACCGGCTCCACCAGGCCGAGGCCCAGCGGGTCGCGCGGGTCGATGTCGGACGCCTCGAACCGCGGCCGGGCGAACCCGCCGGACTGCTCGGTCGGAGCGGCCTCCAGCGGCGCGGCCGGCTGCTGCGGCGGCAGCGGACGGCGCTGCGGCTGCTCGGCCCGCCCGTGGTGCTGGGCCGGCTCGCCGCCCGGACGCTGCTGGCCCTGCTGCGGGCCGCCCTGCGGACCCTGCGGGCCCTGCGGACGGCGCTGGCCCTGCGGACCGCCCACCGGCGGCTGACCGGGCTGCCCCGGCCGGCCCGGCTGCGGACGCCGCGGCGGCAGACCGCCGCCGGGACCGCCCGGGAAGCCCGGACCGCCCTGGACGCCCGGGGCACCCGAGGCGCCCGGCACCCGGCGCGGCGGCAGGCCGCCACCGGCGGGCGCACCCGCGCCCGGACCGGCCGGGGCCGACGGGCCGGGCCCGCCCGGTCCCGGGTTCTCGCGCAGCGACTGGCCGACCGAACGGGTCGGCAGTCCGCCGGTGCGGCCGCCCTGGGCCGTACCGGTGCCGAACGCGCCGCCCGGGCCGAACCCGCCGTCGCCCGGCTGGCCGCCGGACGCACCGGGCCCGCCCGGCGCGCGCCGCGGCGCACCCGGGCCGCCGGGCGCACCGGCGGGGGAGAACAGGTCGGGGCTGCCGCCGGCCGGGCCCTGGCCCAGCTGCGGACGGCCCGCGGGGTCCTGCGGACCGGACTGGCCGAGCGGGGTGCGCCCGCCGGGCAGGTCGCCCGCCGGGCGGCCCTGCTGGCGCGGCGTCGGCGCCAGGCCGCGCTGCTGCTTGCCGCCGGCCTGCCCGGCCCCGGCGCCCGCACCGGGCCGGTTGCCGCGCCGTTCGGCGGAGTTGGTGACGTCGACCGGGAGCATGACCAGCGCGGTGGTGCCGCCGGAGTCGGACGGGCGGAGCTGAATCCGGATGCCGTGCCGCAGGGACAGCCGGCCGACCACGAACAGGCCCATCCGGCGGGAGACGGAGACGTCCACGACCGGCGGGTTGGCGAGGCGCTCGTTGATGTCGGCGAGGTCGTCGGGGGACAGGCCGATGCCGGTGTCGTGGATCTCGATCAGCACCCGGCCGTCCGGCAGGGCGTGGCCGGTGACCCGGACCCGGGTCTGCGGGGAGGAGAACGAGGTGGCGTTCTCCAGCAGCTCGGCGAGCAGGTGGACGAGGTCGTTGACGACCCGGCCGGCCACCTCGGCGGTGGGCACCGAGGCCAGCTCGACGCGCTCGTACTGCTCCACCTCGGAGGCCGCGGCGCGCAGCACGTCGACCAGCGGGACGGGGCGGGTCCAGCGGCGGCCCGGGTCCTCGCCCGCGAGGACGAGCAGGTTCTCGCCGTTGCGGCGCATGCGGGTCGCGAGGTGGTCGAGCTTGAACAGCGAGGCCAGCTGGTCCGGGTCGGCCTCGCGGCTCTCCAGCTCGGAGATCAGCGACAGCTGGCGCTGGATCAGGCCCTGGCTGCGGCGCGAGAGGTTGGTGAACATCGCGTTGATGTTGCCGCGCAGCAGCGCCTGCTCGGCGGCCAGTCGGACCGCCTCGCGGTGCACCATGTCGAAGGCGTGCGCCACGTGGCCGATCTCGTCGGCGGAGTCGACGCCGACCGGTTCGACGGTGACGTCGACGTCGTGCGGGTCGCTCTCGGAGAGGGTCTTGACCAGCTCCGGCAGGCGGCGCTCGGCGACGTCCTCGGCGGAGGTCTGCAGGCGGGTCAGCGAGCGCACCATCGAGCGGGCCACCAGGGCGGCGCCGGCGATGGCGACGATGAGCACCAGGCCGACCAGCGAGGCGTTGATGACCGACTGGGTGTCGGCGTCGGACTGGAGCTGCTGGGCCTTGCCGTTCAGGTCCTCCAGCAGCTTCTTCTCGATGGTCCGCTCGGCGTTGATCTTGGCCGTGGACTCCTCGTACCACTGCTGGTAGCTGACGCCGTCGGTCTGCTTGATGCCGTTGGGGTTGAGGACGGCCTGGGCGAACCGGTCGGCCTCGGCGACCACCTTGTTGTAGCTCATCGAGGAGCGCAGCGAGCGGGCCGGGCCCTCGCCGTACAGCGCGGTGAAGTTCTCCATCGCGTTGTCCTCGGCGGCCCGCAGGCGGACGCCGAAGGTCTCGTCGGAGGCGGAGAAGTTCGGCGGGTCCTGGGCCAGCGCGGCGGAGATCAGCGCGCGCTGCATCGAGCTGGCCTCCTTGGCCAGCGAGAACTGGTACAGGGTGCGGGTGGACTTGACCAGCTCGGCGGAGTTCGAGGTGATCGCGATGTCCTGGGCGGCGCCGATCAGGTCGTTGATGATCACGTTGTAGTTGGTGATCGTGGCCTGGATGTTGTTGGCGTCCTTGAACGCGCCCTTGCGGGCCCGGGGGAGCGAGTTGAGGTCCTTGCGGACCTGCAGCAGCAGGGTCTTGGAGCCGGCCAGGTCGAGGTTGTCGAACTTGTCGGCGGCCGCGTTGAACTTCTTCGAGAGCGCGGTGCTGTCGGCGTACGCCTGCTGGATGTCCTTGTCGGTGTCCGCGTCGCCGCCGTGCGCCACCGGGCCGGCCGCGATGTCGCGCTCGGTCTGCAGGGCGTCGGCGAGGTCGGTCGCGGTCCGGGCCAGCTCGGCCAGGTCGCTCATCTGGGAGAGCTCGCGGGAGTTCTCCATCGAGCTCTGCACGCGCAGGCCGCCGAAGACCAGCGCCACGATCACGGGCAGGAAGAGCAGCGCGATCAGGCGGGTGCGGATGCGCCAGTTGCGCATGGCGAAGCGGCTCAGGCCGGTGGCCCGGCGGCGGTTCAGCGTGCCGCGGAGTCTGGCGCGGCGGCTCTTGCTGTCGGCAGGCGTGTCGCCGCCCTGTTCGTGCGGAGCGCTGTTCGCGCCCGGCGCACCGGTGTCGGCGGCGGGTTCGGCGGGGGCGCCGAAGGGCCGCTCGCCCTGCCCCGTCGGCGCCGGTGCGGCCTGGTGGGGGCCGGCCACGGGCTCCCGCGACTCCGGGTCACCCGCGGCGCCGCTGCCCCTCTTGAAACGTCCCTGCACTGGCGTCGCAACCTCTGGACCGGGCGCCCTTCCCCGCCGGTGCGGAGATAGGGCGGTGTCGAGTTTTTCCGTGGCATTCCAGCACAGCGGGGGAAGTCCAACAAGGGCCGTTACGACACGGTGTCCTGGGCCACCCTCCGCGCGCGGCGTCTCACGTTCCGTGGTGCATCGGACGGGGAATACGGTCCTTTTCGGACACTTGACGCGAGCGGGTCAACGAACGTCAAGATCGATTTGTGCATGGAATGTCCGGGATATCCCTAATGGTGCATTCCGGCATTGGTCCGGAATCGTCACCTCCGCCCCCTTTGGTCCGGCAATTGTGAGCAAAATCACAGTCGAATGTGTAGCTTTGGTCACGGCCGCTGTGGAATGGGCTCCCTAACCTGGCAGGGTTGATCTGAGCCTGCCCAGCGGCGGGCCCGCGCAAAAGCGCAAAATTCCGTTCGAGCGAAACAAGGGTGCTGACGCACATGTCCGACACGACCGAGCAGGCCACCGGCGCCACCCCGAGCACCGGCTCCACGGCCAACCCGCGCCGCACCACCCTGGCCTCCGTCGCGGACTTCTCCGAGCTGCCCGGCTCCGCCGCCCCCCGCACCCCGCGCGCCTACGCCGCCGCCCTCCCGGCCAGCACGGCCAACCCGCGCCGCACCGTCCGCTGACCGCCGCCCCGGCCCCCCGCCTGCGGCGGGCGCGGTCGCCGCGCCGATAACCTGGTGCGACGAGCCGGGCCCGGTACTGCGGGCCCGGCCACCGTCCGGGAGCGTCCGGGCGGCCGACGAACCGAGAGGTTGCAGGGCTGTGCGTATCGCCAGGTTCTCCGTCCGTGAAGGGAGCCCCGCGGCGGGCTCGGTCTCCTTCGGCGTCATCGAGGGGGACGCCGCACAACCCGACTCGCTGGTGGTGCACACCCTGGCCGGCCACCCCTTCGGCACCCCGCAGCCGACCGGCGAGACCCACCGCTTGCGGGACGTCCGGCTGCTCGCCCCGATGCTCCCCAGCAAGGTCGTCGCGGTCGGCCGCAACTACGCCGCGCACGCCGCCGAGCTGGGCAACGAGGTCCCGGCCGTTCCGCTGACCTTCTTCAAGCCCTCCACCGCCGTCATCGGCCCCACCGAGTCCGTCGCCTACCCGCCGTTCTCCTCGGACGTGCAGTACGAGGCCGAACTCGCCGTGGTGATCGGCCGGATGTGCCGCGAGGTGCCGATCGAGCGCGTCCCCGAGGTGGTCTTCGGCTACACCTGCGCCAACGACGTCACCGCCCGCGACGTGCAGCAGCGCGAGGGCCAGTGGGCCCGCGCCAAGGGCTTCGACACCTCCTGCCCGCTCGGCCCGTGGATCGAGACCGACCTCGACCCCGCCGACCTGGCCGTCACCTGCACCGTCAACGGCGAGCTCCGCCAGGCCGGCCGGACCTCCCAGATGGTCCGCTCGGTCGCCGAGCTGATCGTGCACGTCTCCGAGGCGATGACCCTGCTCCCGGGCGACGTCATCCTCACCGGCACCCCCGCCGGCGTCGGCCCCCTGAACATCGGCGACGAGGTCGCCGTCTCCGTCGAAGGCATCGGCACCCTCTCCAACAAGGTCGTCAAGCGATGAAGGAAGCAGCGAGCGTGACTAGTGCAGACAACAGCGGCTCCGCCACGGGGAAGAACCCCGGCGTGCGGGTCCGCTTCTGCCCCTCCCCGACCGGCAACCCGCACGTCGGCCTGGTCCGCACCGCCCTGTTCAACTGGGCCTACGCCCGGCACAACGGCGGCACCCTGGTGTTCCGGATCGAGGACACCGACGCGGCCCGCGACTCCGAGGAGTCGTACCAGCAGCTGCTCGACGCGATGCGCTGGCTCGGCTTCGACTGGAACGAGGGCCCCGAGGTCGGCGGCCCGCACGCCCCCTACCGCCAGTCGCAGCGGATGGACGTCTACGCCGACGTCGCCGAGCGCCTGCGCGCGGCCGGCCACGCCTACCCCTGCTACTGCACCACCGAGGAGCTCGACGCCCGCCGCGAGGCCGCCCGCGCCGCCGGCAGGCCCTCCGGCTACGACGGCCACTGCCGCGACCTGACCGCCGACCAGGTCGCCGTGTACGAGCAGGAGGGCCGGCAGCCGATCCTGCGCTTCCGGATGCCCGACACCACCCTCGCCTTCGACGACCTGGTCCGCGGCCCGATCTCCTTCGACCCGAAGGACGTCCCCGACTACGGCATCGTCCGGGCCAACGGCGCCCCGCTGTACACCCTGGTCAACCCGGTCGACGACGCCCTGATGGAGATCACCCACGTCCTGCGCGGCGAGGACCTGCTCTCCTCGACGCCCCGTCAGATCGCCCTGTACGCCGCCCTGGCCGACATCGGCGTCGGCAACGGCACCACCCCGCGCTTCGGCCACCTGCCGTACGTGATGGGCGAGGGCAACAAGAAGCTCTCCAAGCGCGACCCGCAGGCCTCGCTCAACCTCTACCGCGAGCGCGGCTTCCTCCCCGAGGGCCTGCTCAACTACCTGGCCCTGCTGGGCTGGTCGCTCGCCGAGGACCGCGACATCTTCGACATCGACGAGATGGTCGCCGCCTTCGACCTCGCCGACGTCAACGGCAACCCGGCCCGCTTCGACCTCAAGAAGGCCGAGCACATCAACGCCGAGCACGTCCGCCGCCTCGCCCCCGAGGAGTTCGTCCAGCGCCTGGTGCCCTACCTCCAGGCCCCCGGCCTGCTCCCGGCCGAGCCCACCGCCGAGCAGCTCGACCTGCTGGCGAAGGTCGCCCCGCTCACCCAGGAGCGGATGGTGGTCCTCTCCGAGATCGTCACCATGGCCGGCTTCCTGTTCGTCGTCCCCGCGGACTTCGCCGTCGACCCCGAGGACGCCGCCAAGGTCCTCACCGCCGACGCCCGCCCGGTGCTGGCGGCCGCGGTCGAGGCGCTCACCGCGCTGCCCGACTTCACCCCCGAGCCGATCCAGGCCGCGCTGCGCGCCGCCCTGGTCGACGGCCTGGGCATCAAGCCGAAGTTCGCCTTCACCCCGCTGCGGGTCGCGGTGACCGGGCGCCGGGTCTCCCCGCCGCTGTTCGAGTCGATGGAACTGCTCGGCCGCGAGGAGACGCTGCGCCGGCTGCTCTCCGCCCTGGAGCTCCTGCCGGCCTCCTGAACCGGCCTCCCGAACCGGACCCGGCCCTTCCCGGGCCGCCCGCCGGACACCCGCGGGGCACCTGCGGGCCATGTCGCTGACCTGGCCCGCAGGTGTCCGGCGCGCTGCCTGCGGTTATCGATTTTGGAGCGGGGCGGGGCGTCGGGTAATGTTCTTTCTGCGCCGCCCGGGCAGGGAGGCGCAAGACACCGAGGAAGACCCCGCAGAGGGGTTGAACTCTGGTGGGGTATGGTGTAATTGGCAGCACGACTGATTCTGGTTCAGTTAGTCTAGGTTCGAGTCCTGGTACCCCAGCGCAGTATCACTGCAGGTAAGCCCCCGTTGTGTAGTGGCCTAGCACGCCGCCCTCTCAAGGCGGTAGCGCCGGTTCGAATCCGGTCGGGGGTACGCAATTTTGACAATTGCAGAACGAATGAGTCCCGCCCCCGTTGTGTAGTGGCCTAGCACGCCGCCCTCTCAAGGCGGTAGCGCCGGTTCGAATCCGGTCGGGGGTACTCGCTCATTCGGGCCCCCGTTGTGTAGTGGCCTAGCACGCCGCCCTCTCAAGGCGGTAGCGCCGGTTCGAATCCGGTCGGGGTACGTATGGGGTATGGTGTAATTGGCAGCACGAGTGATTCTGGTTCATTTAGTCTAGGTTCGAGTCCTGGTACCCCAGCCAAGAAAAGCTCCACAGCGCAAGCTCCGGGAAACCGGGGCTTTTCTGCGTTTCCGCCCCTCCGCGGTTCCACCCCCTCCGCGGTTCCACCCCCTCCGCAGTTCCACCCCCGTCCGCCCCTCCGTCTCCGCCGGCGTCCCCGCGCCCGCCCGGTCCGGACGCGCGACCGCCCTCCCGGCCGGGGGGCGGGAGGGCGGGGCGGGGGCCGGGCCGGATCAGGTGCGGCGGAGTGCTTCGGTGAGGCGGTTCGCGGCCTCGATGATGGCCTGGGCGTGCAGCCGGCCGGGGTGGCGGGTGAGCCGCTCGATCGGGCCGGAGACCGAGACCGAGGCGACCACCCGGTTGGACGGGCCGCGGACGGGGGCGGAGACCGAGGCGACGCCGGGCTCGCGCTCGCCGATGGACTGGGCCCAGCCGCGGCGGCGCACGCCGCTGAGCGCGGTAGCGGTGAAGCGGGCGCCCTGGAGGCCGCGGTGCAGGCGCTCCGGCTCCTCCCAGGCGAGCAGGACCTGCGCGGCGGACCCGGCCTTCATCGGCAGCGTCGAGCCCACCGGCACGGTGTCGCGCAGACCGGACAGGCGCTCGGCGGCGGCCACGCAGATCCGCATCTCGCCCTGGCGGCGGTAGAGCTGGGCACTCTCGCCGGTCACGTCCCGCAGGTGCGTCAGCACCGGGCCGGCGGCGGCCAGCAGCCGGTCCTCGCCGGCGGCGGCGGAGAGCTCGGCGAGCCGGGGGCCGAGGATGAAGCGGCCCTGCATGTCGCGGGTGACCAGGCGGTGGTGTTCGAGTGCGACGGCGAGTCGGTGGGCCGTGGGCCGTGCCAGACCGGTGGCGGCGACCAGCCCCGCCAACGTGGCGGGGCCCGACTCCAGTGCGCTGAGCACCAGAGCGGCCTTGTCGAGAACGCCGACGCCGCTAGTGTTGTCCATGTCTCGATACTGCAGTCTCAATCAGCGAGACGCAAGTTCAATCTTCCGAGAAAAGCGCCACTCTTGGAGTCAGCAGCCCGGGAGACACCCAGGGCGGCACCCCACCACGGTGTCCGCATTCTGGACGGTCCGGCGTGCAGGTCGCGACTCCAAGCGAGCCTCACAGGGCGGCACGGGACAAGACCTCGACGATCACGAGAAGGCCGGCAGAGCGGCCGGCTGGAGGGAATCCGATGGGACGGACACTCGCAGAGAAGGTCTGGGACGACCACGTCGTCCGGCGCGCCGAGGGCGAGCCCGACCTGCTCTACATCGACCTGCACCTGCTGCACGAGGTGACCAGCCCGCAGGCGTTCGACGGCCTCCGGCTGGCCGGCCGCCCGGTGCGCCGGACCGATCTGACGATCGCCACCGAGGACCACAACACCCCGACCCTCGACATCGACAAGCCGATCGCCGACCCAGTCTCCCGGGTCCAGCTGGAGACGCTGCGCCGGAACGCCGCGGAGTTCGGCGTGCGCATCCACTCGCTGGGCGACGTCGAGCAGGGCGTGGTGCACGTGGTCGGCCCGCAGCTGGGCCTGACCCAGCCCGGCACGACCGTGGTCTGCGGCGACTCGCACACCTCCACCCACGGCGCCTTCGGCGCGCTGGCCTTCGGCATCGGCACCAGCCAGGTCGAGCACGTGCTGGCGACCCAGACCCTGCCGCTGGCCCCGTTCAAGACCATGGCGATCACCGTCGAGGGCGAGCTGCCCGAGGGCGTCACCGCCAAGGACCTGATCCTGGCCGTGATCGCCAAGATCGGCACCGGCGGCGGCCAGGGCTACGTCCTGGAGTACCGCGGCTCGGCGATCCGCAGCCTCTCCATGGAGGCCCGGATGACGGTCTGCAACATGTCCATCGAGGCGGGCGCCCGGGCCGGCATGATCGCCCCGGACCGCACCACCTTCGACTACCTGCAGGGCCGCCCGCACGCCCCGCAGGGCGAGGACTGGGACGCCGCGGTCGCCTACTGGGAGACCCTGGCCACCGACGAGGACGCGGTCTTCGACGCCGAGGTGTTCATCGACGCCACCGAGCTGACCCCGTTCGTCACCTGGGGCACCAACCCGGGCCAGGGCGCGCCGCTGGGCGCCGACGTGCCGAACCCGGCCGACTTCGCGGACCCGCAGGAGCGGATCGCCGCCGAGAACGCCCTGAAGTACATGGGCCTGGAGGCCGGCACCCCGCTGCGCGAGGTCAAGGTCGACGCGGTCTTCGTCGGCTCCTGCACCAACGGCCGGATCGAGGACCTGCGGGCCGCCGCCGCCATCGTCGAGGGCCGCCGGATCGCCGAGGGCGTCCGGATGCTGGTCGTCCCGGGCTCCGTCCGGGTCGCCCTGCAGGCCGTCGAGGAGGGCCTGGACAAGGTCTTCACCGCCGCGGGCGCCGAGTGGCGGCACGCCGGCTGCTCGATGTGCCTGGGCATGAACCCGGACCAGCTGGCCCCGGGCGAGCGCTGCGCCTCCACCTCGAACCGCAACTTCGAGGGCCGCCAGGGCAAGGGCGGGCGCACCCACCTGGTCTCCCCCCAGGTGGCCGCGGCCACCGCGCTGGTGGGCCGTCTGGCCGCACCCGCGGACCTGTCCGACAACGTGGCCGTGGAGGTCTGAGCCATGGAGAAGTTCACCACCCACACCGGCCGGGCCGTCCCGCTGCGCCGCTCCAACGTGGACACCGACCAGATCATCCCGGCGCACTGGCTGAAGAAGGTCACCCGCTCGGGCTTCGAGGACGGCCTGTTCGAGGCCTGGCGCAAGGACGAGTCCTTCGTCCTGAACCTGCCCGAGCGCCGGGGCGCCACCGTCCTGGTCACCGGCCCCGAGTTCGGCACCGGCTCGTCCCGCGAGCACGCCGTCTGGGCGCTGCAGAACTACGGCTTCCAGGCCGTCATCTCCTCCCGCTTCGCCGACATCTTCCGCGGCAACTCGCTGAAGAACGGCCTGCTCACGGTGGTCCTGCCGCAGGAGACCGTGGAGCGGCTCTGGGCGCTGACCGAGGCCGACCCGACCGCCGAGATCACCGTCGACCTGGAGGCCCGCGAGGTCCGGGCCGAGGGCGTCACCGCCCCGTTCGAGCTGGACGACAACGTGCGCTGGCGGCTGCTGAACGGCCTGGACGACATCAGCATCACCCTGCAGAACGAGCCCGACATCGCCGCGTTCGAGGCCGGGCGGCCCTCCTTCAAGCCGCGCACCCAGCCGGTCGCCTGAGTCACCGCTTTCTGACGCTCCGACAACAAGACCCGCCCCCCTCCGGGGCGGGTCTTCGTTGTTCGCAGGGGAGTTCGTCAGCCGGGAATAGACCCTGGTGTAGCGCAACTCCGCACAGATGGCACAATCGTTGCATGCACCACAGTCCCGAACCCCCGTACCAGGACGGCGAACCGGCGTCCGGGGACGGTCAGGACGGTGCTGCCGACTCGGAAGTCACCCTGCTCTACGCACTGGTGGCCGAGCGGTTGAAGCAAGCCCACGCCCGCGTTCACGCGCTGAACGTGTCGACGGACGCAAAGACCGCTCTCACCCGACAACTGCTGATCGTCACCGAGACCGCGAAGCGCGATCTCCCGGGGGCGGCACGGCGGTTGAGTCGCTTTGTGCAGGACCTCGACGAGGGGCGGATGCCTCCCCGGTGAGCACCTCCATGCGCAAATCCATTGCGACACTAGGGTGATTCACGCGTTTGGTAATTGAAAGTCAGCAGATACATACCTAACGTGCGAAAAGAACGGATGGAATCATCCGGCGCCCGTTTCCGAAGGGGAAGACGTGAACAAGGCTCAGCTTGTCGAAGCGGTGGCCGAGCAGCTGGGCGGTCGCAAGGCTGCCGCAGAGGCCGTCGACGCAGTGCTCGACACCATGGTGCGTGCCGTCGTGGCGGGTGACCGCGTCTCGGTCACCGGTTTCGGCACCTTCGAGAAGGTGGAGCGCTCGGCGCGCTTCGCCCGCAACCCGCAGACCGGCGAGCGGGTCAAGGTCAAGAAGACCGCGGTGCCGCGGTTCCGCCCCGGCCAGGGCTTCAAGGACCTCGTCTCCGGCAGCAAGAAGCTGCCGAAGGACGGCCCGTCGGTCAAGAAGGCCCCCAAGGGCTCGCTCACCCCGGGCAAGTCCGGCGTGGCCGCCAGCCCGGCCGCCAAGCGCGCCGCCACCAAGCGCGCCGCCGCGGCCGGCACCGCCGCGACCAAGAAGACCGCCGCCAAGAAGACGGCCACCACGGCGACGGCCAAGAAGGCGGCCCCGGCGAAGACCGCGGTCAAGAAGGCCACCACCGCCAAGACCGCCGTGGCCAAGAAGACCAGCGCCGCGGCGACCAAGAAGGCCACCACCGCGGCCAAGAAGACCACCACCGCGGCGGCGGCCAAGAAGGCCACCGCCACCGCCAAGAAGACCGCTCCGGCGAAGAAGACCACCACGCGGAAGACCACCGCGCGCAAGTCCACCGCCAAGTAGTCGCCCCGCACCCGGCACCGGCCCGTTCGGCGCCGGGGCACCGGCCGCGACGGCTCCGGCCCGGTTCCCTCCCCGGGCCCGGACCGGCGCGGCCTTTTCCGCGTTCGCCGCGCCGCGCCGCGTTCGCCCTGCCGCGCCGGGTCCGCCGCATGCGTCGCTCTCCGCATGCGTCGCTCTCCGCATTCGCCCGCCGGGCGGGCCGGGCCGAGCGGCCGTCGGCGCGACGCGGTGTCAGGCCGACCCGCCGAACGGGGAAAAGCGCGCGGCCGGGAATTGCTCCGGCACTTCCACCGGCAACTCGTAGCAGATCGCCCAGCGGGAATCCGGAATGACCAGATCCGCGGTCTCCACCGGCCGCCCGGAGTCGTCCAGGTACGTCCGCTCGACCAGCGTCACCAGGTCGCCGGCGGTGATCCCCAGCAGGCCCGCCTGCTCCGCGGTCGCCCGGGCCGGGCGCAGCCGCTCCACCGCGCGCGCCACCCGCACCCCGAGCGACGCCATCCGGGCCACCACGCCGCGGCCGTGCAGCGGCCCGTACTCGGGCAGCAGCACCGGGGTGTCCCCGGTGAGGTCCATCGGCTCCCAGGAATCGGCCAGTTGGGCGGTCCGGCCGTCCAGCAGGAACTCGTACCTGGTGTGCACCGTCAGCGTGCCCGGCTCGATCCGCAGCCGCCGCGCCACCCCGTCCGGGGCGGGCGTGCGGGCCGCCGACTCCGACTCCCAGCCGCCGTCCGGCACCAGCGAGGCCGGGAACGCCCCCGCCGTCCGCGACCGCATCATCGCCAGCCGCTCCACCGGCTCCCGGACGTAGGTGCCGGACCCGGTCCGGCCCTCCAACAGCCCCTCCCCGATGAGCACTTCCTGGGCCCGCTGGAGCACGTTCGGCCCGACGCCGTAGCTCTCGGCCAGCCGGGCCCGGGACGGCAGCCGCTCGCCGACCGCCCACTCCCCGGCCGTCACCCGGCGGCGCAGGTGGTCCGCGATGCGGAGGTACGGCGGGTCCTGTGAGGGCATCTGGCGTCTCCCGGCGGAGGGCGATTCCCGCCGACGTGCGGCAGGACGGGTGATTCAGCTTGACAACCTAATGCATCAGGTGGAATCTAATGCCTTAGATTCACTATGAGTGATCAGCTGACCTCGGGGAGAGGCGTGGCGTGCGAAGCACGAGGGTGTTCGACCTTGCATCCGGGCTCGCCGCGGCCACCGGGGCCGAAGCCAGGATCATCCAGCTGCCCAACGGCGGTTACCGGGTGGAAGCCGAGCTCCAGGGCGACCCGGACCCGCGGGACCACCTCACGGTCCTCGACGTCCTCGCCGGTGCCGACCGCTACGGGCACCGCTACCGGGCCGGCGTCCACACCGTCTGGGCGGAACTCGACCCGCCATCCGACCCGCTCCAGGAGCCGCCGTGAAGAACGCGCCGCCCGGCTACACCGTCGGCATCGAGGAGATCACCGAACCGACCTCCTTCTTCTCGCTGGCGCCCGCGCTCTCCTCGCTCTGGCAGACCCTGCACGCCCTCCCGCTCGGCTGGACGCAGTTCGAGGCGTACCGCTACTTCTTCGGTCCGGGCGCGGTCGAGCGCACCGAGGCGTTCCTGCGCCGGGACGGCCGGTTGCAGCTCAGCTTCGCGCTCCTCGGCCGGACCAGACTGATCAGCGTCGTCCCGGCGGCCCGCGGGCCGCTCCAACTGGCGCCCGCCCCGCTCAAGTTGCTCGACTCGCCGGAGGTCGCCGCGCTGCGGCTGGACGGCCCGGCCGTCCGGCCCGCCCCGGGTGCGCCGCGCCGGCGCAGCGCCTGACCGCCCGGCCCGCGGCGGGCGGGTGACGGCCGGTCAGCCGTCCTCGGGGTCCGGGAAGGTCTGGAGGGTGAGGAAGACCACGCGCCGTCCGGTGCCCTCGCCGGTGGTGCGGATGCGGACGCGCTGGCCGGGGCGCAGCAGCCGGAGGCCGCCGGCGTCGAAGGCGGGGGCGTCGAAGGGGACGGGCGTGCCGTCGTCGAGCAGGACCGAGCCGGAGCGGGTCGCGGGGTCGAAGGTGAACGCGGTGGCCTGCATGGGAGCCAGCATAGGGCTTCGGAGCAGGGCCGCGGTGGCCGGGCCGAGGCCGAGCCGGCGGGCGTCGGCCAGGTCCGCGGGGGTGTCGACGTCGCGGCGGACGGAGGGGGCGTCGGGGAGCAGGAGCTCGGTGGCGCCGCCGGCCAGGTGGGCGTCCCGGGAGCCCGGGCCGAACGCCGGGAGCAGCGGTGCGCCGTCGGCCCCGGCGAGCAGGACGGTGCCGGTGCCGGGGGTGTCGGCGAGGAAGGCCCGGCCGCGCCCGGGCACCGCGGCGAGGACCCGGGCGAGTTCGGCGGGCCGCAGCGCCGGCAGGTCCGCGGAGAGGGTGGCGACGGGGGAGCGGGGGAAGCGCCGCCGGGCGGTCGCGGTGCCGTGCGCGAGCGCGGGGTTGAGGCCGCCCGGCTCCGGTTCGTCGTCCAGCACGTCCGCCCCCAGCGCGCGCAGCGCCCCGGCGGCGCGCGGGTCCCGGGTGACCACCAGGACGCGGCCGACCGCGGGGCAGGTGAGCGCGGCGGCGACGGTGTCGCGGGCGAAGGCGAGGGCGAGCCGGGGCCGCAGCGGGCCGAGCGCGGCCAGCCGGCTCTTCGCCCCGGCGAGCGCCTTGACCGGGACGACCACGGACCAGCCGAGCCGCAGCGCGGCCCGGTCGGCGTGCGGCCGCCCCGGGGCGGCCGGTCCGGCGGTGGGGCGTACGGTGTCCTCTGTCATCGGCGCCATTGTGGCGTCGGCCGGGGAGCCCTGGCCAGCGGTTCCGGGCGGTCCCGGGGCGGCGGGCGGGGCCCGGTCGGCTGGTGGCGGCGGTGGCTGCTCGACACGGACTCGACCCGCGGGTGAGACTGGTCGGCGCCTCGGAGCCGCTGGCCGGCCCCGGCGAGGAGAGAGCGCGGCGCAAGTACGGGGCGCCGCACGAACGAGGAGGAGCTGGGGTGGCCCGCCGCTCTAACGCCAGGTTCGGGAACGCGGACTACGGGATCTGGTACCGCTTCGCGGCGGTGCTCGTGAAGCCGGTGACCAACGCCCTGGCGAAGGCGGACTGGCGGGGCTGGGAGCACCTGCCCCGGGAGTCCGGGTTCATCGCCGCGGTGAACCACAATTCGGTGATCGACCCGGTGTTCTACGCGCACTGGCAGTACAACTCGGGCCGGCCGCCGCGCATCCTCGCCAAGTCCTCGCTGTTCTCGGTGCCGTTCATCGGCTTCATGCTGCGCAAGACCGGCCAGATCCCGGTGTTCCGGGAGTCCACCGACGCCGCCGAGGCGTTCCGGGCCGCGATCGACGCGGTCAACGCCGGCCAGTGCGTCCAGTTCTACCCGGAGGGCACCCTCACCCGGGACCCGGAGCTGTGGCCGATGACCGGCAAGAGCGGCGCGGCCCGGGTCGCGCTGATGACGGGCGCGCCGGTGATCCCGGTGGCGCACTGGGGCGCGCACGAGATCATCCCGCCGTACGGCAAGGGCAAGGGCAAGTACCGGCTGTTCCCGCGGCACCGGGTGGTGGTCGCGGCGGGCCCGGCGGTCGACCTGAGCAGGTACCAGGGGCAGGAGCTGACCGCCCAGGTGCTCCGGGAGGCCACCGACGACATCATGGCCGCGATCACCGCCGTCCTGGAGGACGTCCGCGGCGAGCAGGCCCCGAAGGAGCGCTACGACATGCGCCGGGCCGCCAAGGACCGGGCCGCGGCCGCCCAGGCCAAGCGCGAGCGCGCCGCCGAGGAGGGCGGCCGGTGACCCGCTGCGCGGTGATGGGGACGGGCTCCTGGGGCACCGTCTTCGCGATGATCCTGGCCGACGCCGGCTGCGAGGTGACCCTGTGGGGCCGCCGCCGGGAACTGGTCGACGCGATCGACCGGGACCACGTCAACCGGGACTACCTGCCGGAGCTGACCCTGCCCGCGGGCATCCGGGCCACCACGGACGCCGCCGCGGCGCTGGCCGGCGCGGACTTCGCGGTGCTCTCGGTGCCGTCCCAGACGCTGCGCGACAACCTCGCGCTCTGGGCGCCGCTGATCGAGCCGCAGACCGCGCTGGTCAGCCTGATGAAGGGCGTCGAGCTGGGCACCGTGAAGCGGATGAGCGAGGTGATCGCCGAGGTCGCCGGGGTCGGCCCGGAGCGGGTCGTGGTGGTCTCCGGCCCGAACCTGGCCGGCGAGATCGCCAACCGGCAGCCCGCCGCGACGGTGGTGGCCTGCGCCGACGAGGAGGTCGCCAAGCGCTTCCAGAAGGCCTGCCACACCCCGTACTTCCGCCCGTACACCAACACCGACGTGGTGGGCTGCGAGCTGGGCGGCGCGGTGAAGAACGTGATCGGCCTGGCGGTCGGCATGGCCAACGGCATGGGCCTGGGCGACAACACCAAGGCCACCCTGATCACCCGCGGCCTGGCCGAGACCACCCGGTTGGGCCTGGTGCTCGGCGCCGATCCGCACACCTTCGCGGGCCTGGCCGGGATGGGCGACCTGGTGGCGACCTGCTCCTCGCCGCTGTCCCGGAACAACACCTTCGGCACCAACCTGGGCCGCGGCATGACGCTGGCCGAGACGGTCGCGGCCACCAGCCAGACCGCCGAGGGCGTGAAGTCCTGCGAGTCGGTGCTCGACCTGGCCCGGCGCAACGGGGTCGACATGCCGATCGTCGAGGCCGTGGTGGACGTGGTCCACAAGGGCCGGCCGACCCAGGAGGTGCTGGAGGGACTGATGGCCCGTTCGGCCAAGCCTGAGCGCCGGTGACCGGAATCGGACGGTAGTCTCAACGCCGATATGAGCATCGAACAGACCACCCCGAACCAGGCGGCCAAGCCGCGTGTCGCGATCGTCTTCGGCGGCCGCAGCTCCGAACACGGCGTGTCCGTGGTCACCGCCGCCAGCGTGCTGCGCTCGATCGACCGCGGCAAGTACGAGGTGCTGCCGATCGGCATCACCCACGAGGGCCGCTGGGCCCTGGTCGGCGACGAACCGGCCCGGATGGCCATCACCGACGGCCGGATGCCGGACGTCGACCAGGTCGCCGAGTCCACCGAGGGCCAGGTGGCGCTGCCCACCGCCCCCGGCAACCGGGAGGTGGTGTGGAGCGAGCCCGGCGCCGCGCCGAAGGTCCTCGGCGAGGTCGACGTGGTGCTCCCGCTGCTGCACGGCCCGTGGGGCGAGGACGGCACCCTGCAGGGCCTGCTGGAGCTCTCCGGCGTCCCGTACGTGGGCTCCGGCGTGCTGGCCTCCGCGGTCGGCATGGACAAGGAGTTCACCAAGCGGATCATCGAGTCGCTCGGCCTGTACGCGGGCGAGTACACCGTGGTCAAGCCGCGCGAGTGGGAGTCCGAGGCCGGCCGGGCCGCGGCCCGCGAGCGGATCGCCGGGCTCGGCCTGCCGCTGTTCGTCAAGCCCTGCCGGGCCGGCTCCTCGATCGGCATCACCAAGGTCAAGGACCCGGCCGGCCTGGACGCCGCGATCGAGGAGGCCCGCCGCCACGACCCGAAGGTGATCGTGGAGAAGGGCGTCGAGGGCCGCGAGATCGAGTGCGGCGTGCTGGAGTTCGAGGACGGCCCGCGCGCCTCGGTGCCCGCCGAGGTGCTGGTCGACGGCGACTTCGAGTTCTACGACTTCGAGGCCAAGTACATCGACTCCTCCGAGGTGCGCATCCCGGCGGACCTCACCGACGCCGAGCGGGCCGAGATCCGCCGGCAGGCCGTCGAGGTGTTCGAGGGCCTGGGCTGCGAGGGCCTGGCCCGGGTCGACTTCTTCCTGCTGGCCGACGGCCGGTGGATGGTCAACGAGGTCAACACGATGCCCGGCTTCACCCCCATCTCGGCCTACCCCAAGATGTGGGAGGCCACCGGCGTGCCCTACGCCGAGCTGATCGACCGCCTGCTGTCCGCCGCGCTGCGCCGCTCCACCGGCCTGCGCTAGCGCCGGGGGCGGCTCAGGAGGCGTCGTCCAGGCAGTCCGAGTCGGCCTTCCCGTCGATGCGCGGGACGGTCGCCCGGATGGCGGAGGAGAACGAGCCCAGCGGGTCCGCGTAGTTGCCGTACGCGCCCGCCGGGACCTCCACCACCACGTACGCCTCGCGCAGCCCGGTGGCGAAGCGGTAGCCGCCCGCGCCGTCCTCGGCCAGCCCCCAGCCGACCTCGTCGACGCACGGGCCCTTGCGCTCGGTGTCGTTCAGCAGGTCCGGCCGGTCGGCGCCGCAGGTCAGCACGGTGCGCGGGGAGGAGGCCCAGGCCGCGGTGTACGGCGAGGCCGGGGACGGGTCCTCGCGCGGGTGGCCGAGCACCTCGGCGGGCAGCGCCGCGTCCAGCGCCGCGCAGTACCGGGCGGTCCCGGCGTCCTGCCCGGGCGGCGCGACGTCCGGGTCGCCGCTCCACGACACCGCCAGCCAGGCCGTGCAGCCGAGCAGCGCGGCGGGCGGCGCCAGCCAGCGCACCGGGGCGGGCAGGCGGTTCAGCAGATCACGGGAGGCCACCGCACGATGGTAAGCGGGCTTACAGCCGCACCACCGGACAGGTCAAGGTCCGGGTGATGCCCTCCACCCGCTGCACGTTGGCCACCACCAGGCGGCCCAGCTCGTCGATCGACTCCGCCTCGGCCCGGACGATCACGTCGTACGGGCCGGTCACGTCCTCGGCGGTGATCACTCCGCCGATCCCGGCGATCGACTCGGCCACCGAGGTGGCCTTGCCCACCTCGGTCTGGATCAGGATGTACGCCTGCACCACGGGGGACCTCCAGGCGGCTGGGTGGGTACCTGCTGACCGGCAGTCCGATCATCACCACGCTACCGCGCGACGGCGCGGACGGGGGAGACCCCGGAGGGCCCGGAAGGCGTACGCTGCGGGCGCGGGGCGACCGCCGGGCACGGCTCCGTGCGGGGGCGGGACCGCCCGGCGCGCGGGGGTTTTCAGACAATCGGACAACGGGGAACGCGGGAGGACGGGCTGATGCAGGGGACCGTGGGCGAACTCGGCGAGTTCGGGCTCATCCGGGAGCTGATCGCGCGGCTGCCGATGACCCCGGCGGTGGAGCTCGGGCCCGGCGACGACGCGGCCGTGGTCAAGGCGCCCGACGGGCGGGTGGTGGCCACCACCGACGTGCTGATCGAGGGCCGGCACTTCCGCCGCGACTGGTCCACCGCGTACGACGTCGGCCGCAAGTGCGCCGCGCAGAACCTCGCCGACATCGCCGCGATGGGCGCCGTCCCGACCGCGCTGCTGCTCGGCCTGGTCGTCCCCGCCGACCTGCCCACCACCTGGGCCACCGAACTGATGGACGGCCTGCGCGACGAGTGCCAGGTGGCCGGCGCCACCGTGGTCGGCGGCGACGTGGTGCGCGGCGACACCATCACCCTGGCCATCACGGCGCTCGGCGACCTCCAGGGCCGGCGCCCGGTGGTGCGCTCCGGCGCCCAGGTCGGCGACGTGGTCGCGGTCACCGGCTGGCTCGGCTGGTCCGCCGCCGGGCTGACCGTGCTGCAGCGCGGCTTCCGCTCCCCGCGCGCCTTCGTCGAGGCGCACCGCCGCCCCGAACCGCCGTACCACGCGGGCCCCGCCGCCAGCGACCTCGGCGCCACCGCGATGGTCGACGTCTCCGACGGCCTGGTCGCCGACCTCGGCCACGTCGCCCGGGCCAGCGAGGTCGACATCGACCTGCGGGCCGCCGACTTCGACGTCCCCGCGCAGATGGCCGACATCGGGCAGGCCGTCGGCGTCGACCCGCTGGTGTGGGTGCTGTCCGGCGGCGAGGACCACGCGATCGTCGCGACCTTCCCCAAGTCCACGCCGCTGCCCGCCCGTTGGCGGGTCATCGGGGAGGTCGTCCGGACCGCCCGGCCCGGCCGCGGCGGCACCGTCACCGTCGACGGCGCGCCCTGGGACCGCACCGCGGGCTGGGACCACTTCGCCGAGCAGTAGCAGCGGGCCGTAGCAGCGGGCGGCGGGCCGAGCGGGCGGCGGGCGGGCCGCGGCCGGCCGGCGGCCCGCCCCTGGTGGCTACCCGGTGGTACGGCCCCGAGCGCGTAGTGTTGCGCCTGTCGGGCGGACCGGCAGCGTCGACGGTCCGGTCCACCTACGGACGCGGGGGCGCGCCCCCCGGAGCAGGAGCACAGCCACCATGCGAATCGGCGTTCTCACCAGCGGCGGCGACTGCCCCGGCCTGAACGCGGTCATCCGCTCGATCGTGCACCGCGGCACCGACGTGCACGGCGACGAGATCCTCGGCATCGAGGACGGCTTCCTCGGCCTGATCGAGGGCCGGGCCCGGCCGATCTCGCACGAGGACGTCACCGGCCTGCTCACCCTGGGCGGCACCATCCTCGGGTCCGCCCGGGTGCAGCGCGAGAAGATCCGCTGGGCCGTCGAGAACTCCCGTGAGCTCGCCGCCGACCTCGGCATCGACGCGCTGATCGCGATCGGCGGCGAGGGCACCCTGACCGCCGCCAAGCTGTTCAGCGACGCCGGGCTGCCGGTGGTCGCCGTCCCCAAGACCATCGACAACGACATCGACGCCACCGACGTCACCTTCGGCTTCGACACCGCCGTGCACGTGGCCACCGAGGCCATCGACCGGCTCAAGACCACCGCCGAGTCGCACCAGCGGGTCATGGTCGTCGAACTCATGGGCCGCCACACCGGCTGGATCACCCTCACCGCGGGCATGGCCGGCGGCGCCCACGGCATCCTCATCCCCGAGAAGCCCTTCGACATCGAGGCCGTCGCCCGGATGATCGAGGAGCGCTTCCGGCGCGGCAAGAAGTTCGCCATCATCGCCGTCGCCGAGGGCGCCCAGCCGCTGCCCGGCACGCTGCGCTTCGAGCACGGGCAGGTCGACCAGTTCGGCCACCAGACCTTCGGCGGCATCGGGACCAGGCTCGCCGTCGAGCTGGAGAACCTGCTCGGCAAGGAGGCCCGCCCGGTCATCCTCGGACACACCCAGCGCGGCGGCACCCCCACCGCACTGGACCGGGTGCTCGCCACCCGCTTCGGCTGGCACGCCGTCGAAGCCGTCCACAAGGGCGCCTTCGGGCACTTCACCGCGCTGCGCGGCACCGAGATCCACCTCACCCCGATCGCCGACGCGGTCGTCCAGCTCAAGACCGTCCCCGAGGACCGCTGGACCGAATCCGAGGCCGTGCTCTGACCGCCCCCGGCCGGTCGGTAGGTTGGGGCGCATGAGCACCTTCGCCGCCGCCCCGCCCCGAGTCCTCACCGTCGCCGGCTCCGACAGCGGCGGCGGTGCGGGCATCCAGGCCGACCTCAAGGCCATGCTCGCCCTCGGCGTGCACGGCATGAGCGTCATCACCGCCGTCACCGCGCAGAACTCGCTCGGCGTCCAGGGCTACTGGGAGCTGCCCGCCGAGGCCGTCCGCGCCCAGTACCGCAGCGTCG
Organism: Kitasatospora fiedleri; assembly: GCF_948472415.1. Lineage (NCBI taxonomy): Bacteria > Bacillati > Actinomycetota > Actinomycetes > Kitasatosporales > Streptomycetaceae > Kitasatospora > Kitasatospora fiedleri. Next base: position 5,167,015 of record NZ_OX419519.1, read on the forward strand.
TGGACGACATCGGCGTCCAGGCCGTCAAGACCGGCATGCTCGCCTCGGTCGAACTGGTCGAGACCGTCGCCGACCTGCTCGCCGACGCCCCCGCCCCCGTCGTGGTCGACCCGGTCGGCGTCTCCAAGCACGGCGACGCGCTGCTCGCCGCCGAGGCCGTCGCCACCCTCCGCGAGCGGCTGCTGCCGGTCGCCACCCTCGCCACCCCCAACCTGCACGAGGTGACCCAGCTCACCGGGCGCACCGTCACCGGCGAGGCGGACATGCTGGACGCCGCGAAGGCGCTGCGCGACCTCGGCCCCGACTGGGCGCTGGTCAAGGGCGGCCACCTGGCCGGCGAGGCCGCGGACCTGCTGCTCGGCCCCGACGGCGAGACCCACTGGTACCGCGCCCCCCGCCACGACAACCGGCACACCCACGGCACCGGCTGCACCCTCGCCAGCGCCGTCGCCGCCCAGCTCGCCAAGGGCGACCCCGTCCCGCTCGCCGTCGCCCGCGCCAAGACCTACGTCACCGGCGCCATCGCGCACGGCTTCGCCCTGGGCGCCGGCATCGGGCCGGTGGACCACTTCTGGCAGCAGCGGGGGTGAGCGCGGCGGCGGCCGGGGCGGGCACCCGCCCCGGCCGGAGGGGCCGGGAAAACCAGAAGCCGACCACGGCCCCCGGAAGGGTGTGGTCGGCTACGGGAAAAGGTGACCGGCGTACCGGTCTGCGCGTCAGCGCGAGACCTTACCGGCCTTGATGCACGAGGTGCAGACATTGAGCCGCTTCGGCGTCCGCCCGATCACAGCGCGCACCGTCTGGATGTTGGGGTTCCAACGACGGGGGGTGCGGCGGTGCGAGTGGGAGATGCTGTTGCCGAAGCCCGGGCCCTTGCCGCAGACGTCACAGTTGGCAGCCACAGGAGTCACTCCAAGACTTCAGATCAGGTACTTGAACTAGCCCGGGATGCTCCAGGCAACCGGGAGAGCATACAACGGTGACTCCCGCTCAACGAAACTACCACGATCGCGGAGGTGATCGTTCCCCCGAGCTGGGCACGAGCCTGCGGAGGGCGGTGCCGCGGGGGCCGATAACCTGCCAGCATCGTCCCTCGCCACCGCGTCCCGTCGCGTTCCCGTGGCGTTCATCCGGAGGAGACCTGGTGCTGGACACCCTCGACGCCCCGGCCGTCCGCACCTGGTGCCGACTCGCGCTGGCCGCCCTCGGGCAGGCCCGCGAGGAGATCGACGCGCTGAACGTGTACCCGGTTCCGGACGGGGACACCGGGACGAACCTCTACCTGACGGTGGAGTCCGCCGCCGAGGCGCTGGACGAGGTGTTCGCCGCCGCCGAGGAGCCGGAGCTGTCCGCCGCGGCCGCCGCCGCCGCGCGGGGCGCGCTGATCGGGGCGCGCGGCAACTCGGGCGTGATCCTGGCGCAGTGGCTGCGCGGCCTGGCCGAGGTGCTCTCGGCCGGCGGCCCGCTGGCCGCCGCGCTCGACCACGGGGCCCGCTCGGCGTACCAGGCGGTCGCCGAACCGGTGGAGGGCACCCTGCTGACGGTCGCCGCCGCCGCCGCACGGGCCGCGGGCACCGCGGACGGGCTGACCGGGCAGGCCCGGGAGGCGTACCGGGCGGCCCGGCAGGCGCTGCTGCTCACCCCCGACCAGCTGTCCGCGCTGGCCGAGGCGGGCGTGGTGGACGCGGGCGGCCGGGGCCTGGTCGCGGTGCTCGGCGCGCTGGTGGACGCCGTCTCCGGGCAGCAGCCGATGGGGCCGGTCGCGATGCGCCGGGACACCGAGCCGGGCGCCGCGCCGGGGTCCTCGCCGGTGGCGGCGGGCTGCGAGCGGCACGAGCGGGCACCCGGCCCGGGGCACCCGGCGTTCGAGGTGATCTACCTGCTGGAGGCCGAGGACGGGCGGCTGCCGCTGCTGCGCGAACGCCTGGGGCGGCTCGGCGACTCGCTGGTGATCGGCGGCGGGGACGGCCTGTGGAACGTGCACGTGCACGTGGACGACGCGGGCGCGGCCGTCGAGGCGGGCGTCGAGGCCGGGCGGCCCTACCGGATCAGGATCACGCACTTCGCCGAGGCCGCGGCCCGCTCGGGGGAGCGGGAGGAGACCGTCTCGCACGGGCGGGCGGTGCTGAGCGTGGTGACCGGCAGCGGGCTGGCGCAGCTGTGCGAGCAGGCCGGCTCGGTGGTGCTGCCGGCCGACCCGGACCGCCCGCCCGCCAGCGCCGAACTGGTCACCGCCGTGCACCGCTGCGCGGCCCGCGAGGTGGTGCTGCTGCTCAACGACCCGGAGCTGCGGGCCGCCGCCGGCGCCGCCGCCGACCAGCTGCGCGAGGAGGGCGTGCGGATCGCCGTGCTGCCCACCCGCTCCCCGGTGCAGGGCCTGGCGGCGCTGGCCGTGCACGACGCCGGGCGGCGGTTCGACGAGGACGTGGTGGCGATGACCTCCGCGGCCGGCGCCACCCGGTACGCCGAACTGGCCGTCGCCGAGGGCGAGTCGTGGACCATGGCGGGCGTCTGCCAGGCCGGGGACGTGCTCGGCCTGATCGACGGCGACGTCGTGGTGATCGGCACCGACCTCACCGAGACCGCGCTGGCCGTGCTCGACCGCATGATCGCGCCCGGCGGCGAACTGGTCACCCTGGTGCTCGGCGAGGAGGCCCCCGCCGACCTCGCCGACCGGCTGATCGCGCACGCCCGGCGCACCCGCCCCGAGGTCGACACCGTCGCCTACCAGGGCGGTCAGGAGGCCGCCCCGCTGCTCATCGGGGTGGAGTGAGCCCGCGGCGTCGGTCCCGTGGTGTGAAATGGGGGCGATGGGCGCTCTCGATGAACCACTGAAGGAACTGGTCGGCGACCGCACCGCGAAGGTGCTGGCCGACAGTCTCAAGCTGCGCACGGTCGGCGACCTGCTGCACCACTACCCGCGCCGGTACGTCGAGCGCGGCCAGCTCACCAGCCTGGACGAGCTGGAGGTGGACGAACACGTCACGGTGCTGGCCCGGATCGAGAAGGTCACCCTGATCCCGTTCCGCGGCCGCAAGGGCGACCGGCTGGAGGTGGTGGTCACCGACGGCCGCTCGAAGCTCTCGCTGGTGTTCTTCAACCAGGGCTGGCGGCAGAAGGACCTCCGTCCCGGCCGGCAGGGCCTGTTCGCGGGCAAGGTCGGCCTGTTCAACCGCAGCCGCCAACTCGCCTCGCCCGACTACCAGTTGATCGACGAGGAGGAGGGCTCCTCGGCGGCGCGGCAGTTCGCCGGGCGGCTCATCCCGGTCTACCCGGCCAGCGCCCAGCTGCCCAGCTGGAAGCTCGCCCTCTGCGTCGAGCTGGCCCTCACCAAGCACCTGGCCGACGTCGGCGAACCGCTGCCCGCCGAGCTGCGCGCCGAGCACGGCCTGATCCCGCTGCCCGAGGCGCTGGAGCTGATCCACCGCCCGCACAGCCAGGCCGACCGGGAGCGCGCCCAGAACCGGCTGCGCTGGGACGAGGCGTTCGTCCTCCAGGTCGCCCTCGCCCAGCGCCGGGCCGCCGACTCCGCGCTGCCCGCCGTCCCGCGCCGCCCCGTCCCCGACCGGGTGCTGGACGCCTTCGACCGGCGGCTCCCGTTCACCCTCACCGACGGCCAGCGCAAGGTCTGCGCCGAGATCTTCGCCGACCTGGCCACCGACCACCCCATGCACCGGCTGCTCCAGGGCGAGGTCGGCTCCGGCAAGACCCTGGTCGCGCTGCGCGCCATGCTCGCCGTGGTCGACGCGGGCGGCCAGGCCGTGCTGCTCGCCCCGACCGAGGTGCTCGCCCAGCAGCACCACCGCTCGATCGTCGAGATGATGGGCGACCTCGCCGAGGCCGGGATGATCGGCGGCTCCGAGATCGGCACCCGGGTCGCCCTGCTGACCGGCTCGATGGGCGCCGCCGCCCGCCGCGGCGCGCTGCTCGACATGGCCTCCGGCAAGGCCGGCATCGCGATCGGCACGCACGCCCTGATCGAGGACCGGGTGCAGTTCGCCGACCTCGGCCTGGTGGTGGTCGACGAGCAGCACCGCTTCGGCGTCGAGCAGCGCGACGCGCTGCGGGCCAAGGGCGAGCAGCCCCCGCACCTGCTGGTGATGACCGCCACGCCGATCCCGCGCACCGTCGCGATGACGGTCTTCGGAGACCTGGAGACCTCCGTCCTGGACCAGCTGCCCTCCGGCCGCTCGCCGATCTCCACCCACGTGGTGCCCGCGCTGGAGAAGCCCAACTTCCTCGCCCGGGCCTGGGAGCGGGTCCGCGAGGAGGTCGGCAAGGGCCACCAGGCGTACGTGGTCTGCCCGCGGATCGGCGACGAGGAGGAGCCGGCGAAGGGGGGAAGAAGCGCAGGGCGGCCGAGCCCGAGGAGGTCGACCACACGGCCGGGGGCGCGGACGCCGAGGAGCGGCGGCCCCCGCTGGCGGTGGTGGAGACCGCCGAGAAACTGGCGAAGGGCCCGCTGGCCGGGCTGCGGATCGAGGTGCTGCACGGCCGGCTCGCCCCCGACGCCAAGGACGACGTGATGCGCCGCTTCGCGGCCGGCGAGGTGGACGTGCTGGTCGCCACCACCGTGATCGAGGTCGGCGTCAACGTGCCGAACTCCACCGTCATGGTGATCATGGACGCCGACCGGTTCGGCGTCTCCCAGCTGCACCAGCTCCGCGGCCGGGTCGGCCGCGGCGCCGCCGCCGGGCTCTGCCTGCTGGTCAGCGACATGCCGGCGGCCGGCGCCGCCCGGGCCCGCCTCGACGCGGTGGCCGGCACCCTGGACGGCTTCGCGCTCTCCCGGATCGACCTCGAACAGCGCCGCGAGGGCGACGTGCTCGGCCAGGCCCAGTCCGGCGTGAAGTCCTCGCTCAAGGTGCTCTCGGTGCTGGAGGACGAGGACGTCATCGCCACCGCCCGGGCCGAGGCCACCCGGCTGGTCGCCGCCGACCCCGCGCTCGCCGCCCACCCCGAGCTGCGCACCGCGCTGGAGAGCCTGCTCGACGAGGACCGCGCGGAGTACCTGGAGAAGGGCTGAACCGGCCCGCCCGCCCCCCGCGGACGGCTTGTTCGCACCCCCCGGATGTCAGTGCCCCGGGAGAGAATGGAGTTGTTCGGGGCGCACTCCACGTCGCGTCCCCGGCGCGAGAACTGGGGGTCATTGCATGGCATTCCGTCACCTCAACGAGCTCCCGCTCGGCGACAAGGTCTTCCGGATCGAGGTCGCCAGCGAGGACGACCGCGAAGTCACCCTCACCCTGACCGGCTGGCGCGAGGGCAACTCCGCCAACCCGGTCGCCAGCGGCAAGCTCCGCCTCCCGGTGGAGGACGTCGCCTCCCTGCGCATCGCGCTCAACCGCGCCCTGCGCGCGCTGGCCATCGTCGCCGACGTCTCCGAGCCCATCCCCGACCGGGACGTGCTGCGCGAGCTCTACCCCGGCCACGGCGCCCCCTGGGTGCCGCAGCACGAGGAGGAGCTGGTCCGCCGGTTCCACGAGGGCGAGACCATCGCCCGGATCGCCGCCCGCTACGGCCGCACGCCCGACTCCGTCCGCACCAAGCTGCGCGAGCTCGGGCACGACCCGCGCCGCCCCGAGTACTGCCCGCCCGACGGCTGCCTGTCCTGGTCGCGCTACGCGTCGCCGACGCTGCTGGGCGCCGCCGCCCACGAGTGACCGGAGCGGGGGAGTGAGCGGGCGCGCGCCCGGCCCGGGGCCGATCCGTCGGCTAGGGTCGGGCGCGCAGCCCCTCCCACCCGCAAAGGACCCAACGCCATGCCTCGCGTGATCGCCGGCCGTGCCGGAGGCCGCCGTCTCGCCGTGCCGCCCGGCCGGAACACCCGTCCGACGTCCGACAAGGCGCGGGAGGCGATGTTCTCCACCGTCGAGGCGCTGTTCGGGCCGATCGCCGGGGCCCGGATGCTGGACCTGTTCGCGGGCAGCGGCGCGGTCGGGCTGGAGGCGCTCTCCCGCGGCGCGGCGCACGCGCTGCTGGTGGAGGCGGACGCGAGCGCCGTGCGGACGGTGCGGGAGAACGTCCGGACGCTGGGGCTGCCCGGCGCCGAGGTGCGCGCGGAGAAGGCCGAGAAGGTGGTCGCCGGGCCGCCGCCGGCCGAGCCCTACGACCTGGTGTTCCTGGACCCGCCGTACGCCGTGGAGGACGCCGTCCTGCGGGAGACGCTGGTCACACTCCGCTCGGGGGCTGGCTGTCCGAGCACGTTCTCGTCACCGTGGAACGCAGCACCCGGGGCGGCGAGTTCGGCTGGCCGGACGGCTTCGAGGGGCTGCGCTCGCGCAAGTACGGCGAGGGCACGCTCTGGTACGGTCGCGCCGCTGCCGGGGCTGATCGAGACTCGTAGCAGAACACCACGCCCCACAAGGGAGCACACGCATGCGCCGCGCCGTCTGTCCGGGGTCCTTCGACCCCATCACCAACGGACACCTCGACATCATCGAGCGGGCCTCGAAGCTGTACGACGTGGTGCACGTGGCGGTGCTGATCAACCGCAACAAGCAGGGCATGTTCACCATCGACGAGCGGATCGCCCTGATCGCGGAGACCACCGCCCACCTGGGCAACATCGAGGTGGAGTCGCACAGCGGCCTGCTGGTGGACTTCTGCCGCGAGCGCGGCATCCCGGCGATCATCAAGGGCCTGCGGGCGGCCGGCGACTTCGACTACGAGCTGCAGATGGCCCAGATGAACCACGGGCTGACCGGCGTCGAGACGCTGTTCGTGCCGACCTCGCCGACGTACAGCTTCCTCTCCTCCAGCCTGGTCAAGGAAGTCGCCTCGCTGGGCGGCGACGTCTCGCACCTGCTGCCCGCGACGGTGCACCGGCGGCTGGTCGAGCGGATCGCCGAACGCCGGGACTGAACCGGCGTTGTGAGCGGCGGGGCCGGTGGCCGTACAGTCTTGATACCCCCGGCCCCGGGGCCGCAGCCAGCGGCTTCCGGAGCACTGCCTCCGCCGCACTTCGGCGGCACACGGAAAGACTGAAGACGCCCGTGGACGTGCAGCAGAAACTCGACGAGATCATCGCCGTGGTCGAGAAGGCGAAGGCGATGCCGATGTCGTCGTCCTGCGTGGTCAACCGTGCCGAGCTGACCGGACTGCTCCGCGACCTGCGCGAGGCGATGCCCGCGGAACTCGCCCAGGCGCAGTCGGTGGTGGCGGACCATCAGCAGATGGTGGCCGACGCCCACGCCCAGGCCGACCAGATCATCCGGGGCGCGCACGACGAGCGCGGCTCGCTGATCTCCGACACCGAGGTGGTCCGGCAGGCGCAGGCCGAGGCGGACCGGGTGCTGGCCGAGGCGCGCGCCGAGGTGCAGGCCAAGCTCGCCGAGGCCGACGACTACGTCGACTCCAAGCTGGCCAACTTCGAGGTGGTGCTCACCAAGACGCTCGGCGCGGTCGGCCGCGGCCGGCACAAGCTGCGCGGCGAGTCCGGCGTGTACGAGCCGGAGGCGGAGGGCGCCGAGGACGGCGAGGAGTTCCGGCCGCGGATCAGCCCCAGCCCGGAGGCCGACGAGTACGTCGACGTGAAGCTGGCCACCCTGGAGGCGGTGCTCTCCGCCACCCTGGAGGCGGTCGGCAAGGGCCGCGACAAGCTGCTCGGCAAGGCCCCGATCGACGAGCTGGGCGCCTACCTGGCCGCCGCCGACGAGGCCCAGCAGCTCAAGGACCGCGCCGAGGCGGTGGCGGCCGGCTTCTCCGACGAGGGCGAGCAGCAGAGCTGGTACGCGGACGTCCCGCAGCAGCAGTCCTGGCCCGAGCAGACCCCGGCCGCGGCCGGCTGGCAGCAGCCCGGCGAGGACCCGTACGCCCAGCCGCAGGCCCCGCAGTACGCCGAGGTCTACGGCGGCTACGACCCGGCGGCGGCCCCGCAGACCGACCCGTACGGCCAGCCCTACGGGCAGCAGCCGGTGGACCCGTACTACCAGCAGCAGCCGCAGTACCAGCAGCCGCAGGGGTTCGACCAGTGGGGCAACCCGCTGCCCGCCGACCCGTACGGCTACCAGCAGCACCCCCAGCAGCCCGCGCAGCCGCCGCAGCAGCAGGGCGGGCTGGACGAGACCAGCTTCTTCGACACCAGCATGATCGACATGACCAGGCTGCGGGAGCTCGGCGGCCGATGAGGGGCGAGTTGGGTTCGGCGCGGACTCTCCGGTAGTCTGACCACTCCGGCCTGTTCGCGCCGGGTTCGCCGTGCGCCCGCATCCGGGCCGCGCGCCGTAGGAGCCGAAGATCCGCGCCACGCAGGGATGCGTGCCGCCGCCAGGAAGTCAGGAAACCTTGAACCGCCTCGACCACCGCGACCCCCTCGTGTTCGACACGCACGAGCTCGGCCGTCGCCCGGGATCGCTGCGCAAGGTCTCCCGCACCCTGGAGGCCCCGGCGGAGCTCGGCGTCGCGGACGTGATCGGCGTTCCCGAGAAGAGCGAGATCAAGCTGGAGCTCCGCCTGGAGTCGGTGGTCGAGGGCGTGCTGGTCACCGGCACCGCCGAGGCCCACGTCACCGGCGAGTGCTCCCGCTGCCTGGAGCCGCTGGAGGACGACCTGGAGGTCGACTTCCAGGAGCTGTACTACTACCCGGAGTCCGAGGAGCGTCACCGCGCGATCGCGGGGGACGACTTCGACGAGGAGTCCGAGGACGAGACTTACCGCCTGGAGGGCGACCTGTTCGACCTCCAGCCGGTGCTGCGTGACGCGGTGGTGCTCGCACTGCCGCTGCAGCCGGTGTGCCAGGACGACTGCCTGGGTCTGTGCTCCGAGTGCGGGGCCCGCCTGAGCGACGACCCGTCGCACCACCACGACGCCGCCGACCCCAGGTGGGCGGCCCTGCAGGGACTCTCCGCCGCCCCCGGCGACGAGGGTGACGAGGAATAAGACACAGCGCTGCCCGTGAGGGCCTCGCCGTAGAACCAGGAGATTTACCGTGGCTGTTCCGAAGCGGAAGATGTCGCGCAGCAACACGCGTCACCGCCGTTCCAACTGGAAGGCCGTCGTGCCCGCGCTCGTCGCGTGCGACCGCTGCCACGAGCCGAAGCTCGCGCACATCGCGTGCCCGAGCTGCGGCACGTACAACCGTCGCCAGGTCCTCTCGGTCTGATCGGCGGGGTGCACGGATCGATGTCGGACACTGGCAGTTCCTCCCGCAAGCCGAACCCCGGGACCAACGGGGGCAAGGGCGGTGGGCCGGCCTCGACCGAATACGACGTCCTGGAAGGGCGCCTCGGGTACACGCTCGAGCGCGCCCTTCTGGTGCGCGCCCTGACCCACCGCTCGTACGCGTACGAGAACGGCGGGCTGCCCACCAACGAGCGCCTGGAGTTCCTCGGCGACTCGGTGCTGGGCCTGGTGGTGACCGACACCCTCTACCGCCTCCACCCGGAGGTCGCCGAGGGGACGCTCGCCAAACTCCGTGCCGCGGTGGTCAACTCCCGCGCGCTCGCCGAGGTCGGCCGCGGCCTGGACCTCGGGGCCTTCATCCGGCTCGGCAAGGGCGAGGAGGGCACCGGCGGCCGCGACAAGTCGTCGATCCTCGCGGACACCGTCGAGGCCGTGATCGGCGCCACCTACCTGGACCAGGGCCTGGAGGCGGCGACCGAGTTCGTCCACCGCCTGTTCGACCCGCTGATCGCGGAGTCCGCGCAGCTCGGCGCCGGGCTCGACTGGAAGACCAGCCTCCAGGAGCTCACCGCCGCCGTCGGCATCGGCGTCCCCGAGTACGTGGTCACCGAGTCCGGCCCGGACCACGAGAAGACCTTCACCGCCGCCGCCCGGGTGGCCGGCCAGGACTACGGCTCCGGCAGCGGCCGCTCGAAGAAGGAAGCCGAGCAGAAGGCCGCCGAGTCCGCCTGGCGCGCGATCAAGGCCGAGCGCGAAGCCGACCGGCCCGACGGCGCCGCCGCCGCGACGGTCTGACCGGCGGTCCGACGTGCCCGAGCTGCCCGAGGTCGAGGTGGTCCGCCGCGGACTGGCCCGCTGGGCCGCCGGGCGCACCGTCGCCGACGTCCAGGTGCTGCACCCGCGCGCCGTGCGCCGGCAGGCGGGCGGCGCCGACGAGTTCACCGCCCTGCTGCGCGGCCGCACCCTCGGTGAGCCGCAGCGCCGCGGCAAGTACCTGTGGGTGCCGCTCGGCGACGGCCTCTCGATGGTCGGGCACCTCGGCATGAGCGGCCAACTCCTGATCCAGGAACCGGAGATGGCCGAATCCGTGCACCTGCGGGCCCGGCTCAGGTTCGCCGACGGCGGCACCGAGCTGCGCTTCGTCGACCAGCGCACCTTCGGCGGCCTGGCCATCGAGGAGGCCGAGGCCGACGACCCCGAGGCCACCCCCGTCTCGCTCGCCCACATCGCCCGCGACCCGCTCGACCCGCGCTTCGACGACGCCGCCTTCGCCGCCGCCCTGCGGGCCAAGCGCACCACCGTCAAGCGCGCCCTGCTCGACCAGACCCTGATCAGCGGCGTCGGCAACATCTACGCCGACGAGGCGCTGTGGCGCAGCCGCCTGCACTACGACCGCCCCACCGGCACGCTGACCCGCCCCGCCGCCCTGGAGCTGCTCGGCCACGCCCGGGACGTGATGACGGCCGCGCTGGCCGTCGGCGGGACGAGCTTCGACTCGATGTACGTCAACGTCAACGGCGAGAGCGGCTACTTCTCCCGCGACCTGGACGCCTACGGCCGCGAGGGCCGGCCCTGCCGCCGCTGCGGCACGGCGATGCGCCGGGACGCCTGGATGAACCGCTCCAGCTACTCCTGCCCCACCTGCCAGCGCCCGCCCCGCCGCTGACCGCGGGCCGGCCCGGGTCAGTCCGCCCTCCCGGCGGGGGCCCTCTCCTCCTCCGCGGCCGCCTGTAGGGCGCCGCCCTCCTCGCCGAAGTAGGCCACGCCGACGGCACTGACCACGGCGAGGAGGAAGCCGAGGACGGCCAGCCAGCCCAGCCCGGCGCGGGAGGAGTCGCCGAGCCAGAGGACGCCCACCGCGCCGGGGACGACCGTCTCGCCGACCACCAGGGCGGCGGTCGCGCCGTTCACCGAGCCGACCTGCAGGGCGACGGTGTGCAGGTACATCCCGCCCAGGCCGCCCACCAGGACGGCGTACAGGGCCGGGTCGGCGAGCAGCGCGCCGAGCGCGAAGGGCTGCACGCCGTCCAGGACGCGCACGCCGATGCCCAGCGCGCCGAAGCCCAGGCCGGAGAGCAGGCCCGCGACGACCGCCCCGCCGGACCCGAGCCGGCGCACGACCAGCGAGCCGCCCGCGACCAGCACCGCGGAGCCGATCAGCAGCGCCCAGTGGAAGGCCCGGGCCGCCTCGTGCCCGCCCTCCGGCCCGGCGGCCACCGCGAGCAGCACCAGCGCGCCGCACAGGACGCCGATCGACAGCCACTCCGCCTGGCGCAGCCGCAGGCCCAGCAGCCGGACCGAGAGCACCGCGGTGATCACCAGGTTGGCGCTGATGATGGTCTGCGACAGGAACAGCGGCAGCAGCCGGGCGGCCAGCGCGCCGAGGCCGAAGCCGACGAAGTCCAGCACCGTGCCGAGGATGAACTCCCAGGTGACGGCGGCCTTCGCGGTCGAGGACAGGCTCGGCCCGCCGTGCCCGGTGACGGCACCGGCCGCCGCCGCCTCCTGCCGGGCCGAGCGGCGGGCGCCGAGGGCCTGCAGCACCGACCCGGTGCCGTAGCAGGCGGACGCCGCGACGGCGGTGACGAGGCCGAGGATCACCAGGGGGCTCCTGTCGGGGGTGGTGCGGGAAGATCGTCTCCACTATGCCCGCTCGGACGCCCCGTGCGGGCCGCGCGGCCCCAACTCCGGCCGGTCGGCGGGGGTTCGGAGCGCCCTTCTCGCCCTGGAGTAGGGGGCGGTCCCGGGGTGGGAACAGTACCGGGGGAGGGCGTGGTCCGGACCGCCGGACCGGTACGGTCTGGAGTATGAGAACTGTGCTCCGCCGCTCCCGTGCCACCGGGCCCGCCGCCGTCCTGGCGGCGCTGCTCGGTCTGCTGATGGTGCTCGGGCTGTCCGCGCCCGCCTCGGCGTCCGGCCTGAACGACGCGGCCGACTCCATGAAGAAGGTCCAGGTCTACGTCGACCCGTCGATGAGCAGCCGGTTCTCCGAGGACCAGGCGGACCGGCTGGCGAAGAAGCTGAAGGACGCGGACAAGCCGATCTTCATCGCGGTGCTGCCGGCCAGCGACGCCTACCCGACGAAGAACCTGTTCGGCGACCTCCGCACCAAGGTCGGCATCGTCGGCGTCTACGGCATCTGGCGCGGCGACCAGTTCCAGGCCAACTCCGACGCCAAGGCGCTGAGCAAGGCCGCGACCGACCGGATCGCCGGCGCCGCGTTCCGCTCCAACCCCAAGGACATCGACGCCACCCTGACCGAGTTCGTCGACGGGGCGGCCAAGCAGACCAAGGGCGAGGGCCCGCAGCACAGCACCTCGATCGCCTGGGTCCTGATCCCGGTCCTGCTGATCGTGCTGCTCGGCGTCGGCGTCTTCCTGCTGTTCCGCCGCGCCAGGAAGCGCAAGGAGGAGCGGGCCCGGGCCGAACTCGCCCAGCTGCGCACCGTGGTGGACGAGGACATCACCGCGTTCGGCGAGGAGCTCGACCGGCTCGACTTCAGCCCCGGCGCGCCCGGCGCGGACGACGCCCAGCGCGCCGACTACACCAGCGCGCTGGACTCCTACGACCTGGCCAAGCGCACCATGGACGAGGCGAAGGGGCCCGAGGACGTCCGCCCGGTGACCGAGGCGCTGGAGCAGGGCCGGTTCGCGCTGGCCACCCTGGCCGCCCGCCGCGAGGGCCGCCCGCTGCCCGAGCGCCGCGTCCCGTGCTTCTTCGACCCGCGGCACGGCCCGTCCACCACCGACGTGACCTGGGCCCCGGAGGGCGGCGCCCCGCGCTCCGTCCCGGCCTGCGCCGACGACGCGGCCCGGATCTCGCTCGGCCAGGACCCGGCGGTGCGCACCGTGGAGACCGAGCACGGCCACCAGCCGTACTGGAACGCCGGCCCCGCCTACAGCCCCTGGGCGGGCGGCTACTTCGGCGGCGGCATGCTGCCCGGCCTGCTGGTCGGCACCATGCTCGGCTCGGCGCTCTCCACCCCGGGCTACGCCTACGCGGGCGGCCACGGCGACGGCGGCGGCTACGGCGGAGGGTACGACGACAACGGCGGCGCGGACGCCGGCGAGTACTCGGGCGCCGACTTCGACCCCTCCGACTTCGGCAACGACTTCGGCGACGGCGGCGGCGGCTTCGACGGTGGCGGGGACTTCGGTGGCGGCGGCGACTTCGGTGGCGGCGGCGACTTCGGGAGCTTCGGCGACTGACCCCGGTCGGCCCCGGCCCTGCGAACGGCCCCCGGCCCCCGTCCCGTCCCCGGACGGGGCGGGGGCCGGGGGCCGGGGGCGGCCGGCGGTGCTGTGTCGGTGGAGCGAGGGCCGCCGCAGGGGTGGGGAGGGTCGGTGGAAGGGGCGTGAAGCCCGTTCCGAGCGCCCCCGAAGTGCCCGACTATGGTCGGACACATGCAAGGTCACGACAGCCGCCGATCCGTCCGGGCCACCATCTGGGTGCGCGGGCGCGTCCAGCAGGTGGGGTTCCGCTGGTGGACCAGGGCCAGGGCCCTGGAGATCGGGCTGACGGGTTACACGAGCAACCTCGGGGACGGCCGCGTCCAGGTGGTCGCCGAGGGGTCGCGCGCCGACTGCGAGCGGCTGCTCGCCGCGCTGCGCGGGCCCGGAACGCCTGGTCAGGTCAGTGGGGTCACCGAGATCTGGACCGCCGTGGGCGACGGGTACCAGGGCTTCGCGATCCGATGAGCACACCGCAGTTGCCGGCGGGAGGAGAGCCCCCGGCAACTGCCGGTGTCACGGGGTTGCCTTCGGGGCGGACTCGTGGTTGACTCCGCAGACGTAGTGATCCACTAGCCCGGCCGATGGTGTGAGGTTCCCGCCATGCAGGTGACAGGGGCGCGGTAGCGTGCGGTGATCGTGTTGACCCGTACGGTCTTTGGTGAGACGCTGGAAACCCGCGCACAGGTTTGCGTTTAACCGGCGGGGCCCCGTCCGTGAGTGTGCCACTCACCAGCGGATGCCCCCGTAGTGCCCAGCCAGCACGTCCGGCGCGCAGGCGCGTGCGTATCCCTTCCCCCAAGACCTACCGTACACGGTTCGGTCACTCAGCGTGGAGGACCACACATCATGGCAAAGGCGCTTCTCGGGTACGTCGGCGGCCCCGACCCGCGAATGCTCTCCGAGATGCGACGGCTGCAGCAGCGCGTCCAGGACCTGGAGAACGAGCTGGTCAAGCTCCAGGCCGAGAACGACGCGCTGTCCGCCGTCGCCGACGAGCACTCGCTGCTCAGCAGCATCGACCTGGACCAGCGCGAGCCGGCCCTGACCTGATCGTTCGTGGTCCTCGCGATCGACGCAGTCGTGCACTGAGCTTCCCCCGCCAGGGGGCGGCAGCCTACAAGGGACGTCCGAGCGGGCGTCCCTTCGTCGTGCTCACGGCGGCTCTCTCGCTGGGAGAGTGCCCGACCCGCGACGTGCCCAAACCACCGCCTGAGGGCCCGGCGGCACCCCGGCCGGATACAGTCGCCAGCGGTGGGCCGCGGCCGCGGCCGGCGGCACGGCGAGGAGGACGGTCGGGTGCACCTGAAGAGCCTGACCCTGCGCGGGTTCAAGTCCTTCGCCTCGGCGACCACCCTGCGCTTCGAGCCCGGCATCACCTGCGTGGTCGGCCCCAACGGCTCCGGCAAGTCCAACGTCGTCGACGCGCTCTCCTGGGTGATGGGCGAACAGGGCGCCAAGTCGCTGCGCGGCGGCAAGATGGAGGACGTCATCTTCGCCGGCACCAGCGGACGCCCCCCGCTCGGCCGCGCCGAGGTCAGCCTCACCATCGACAACACCGACGGCGCCCTGCCGATCGACTACACCGAAGTCACCATCACCCGGACGATGTTCCGCAACGGCGGCAGCGAGTACGCGCTCAACGGCACCGTCTGCCGGCTGCTCGACATCCAGGAACTGCTCTCCGACTCCGGCATCGGCCGCGAGATGCACGTCATCGTCGGCCAGGGGCAGCTCGACTCCGTGCTGCACGCCGACCCGATGGGGCGGCGCGCCTTCATCGAGGAGGCGGCCGGCGTCCTCAAGCACCGCAAGCGCAAGGAGAAGGCGCTGCGGAAGCTCGACGCGATGCAGACCAACCTCAGCCGGGTCCAGGACCTGGTCGCCGAACTGCGCCGCCGGCTCGGCCCGCTGGGCCGCCAGGCGAAGATCGCCCGGCGCGCCGCCGGCATCCAGGCCGAACTGCGCGACGCCCGGCTGCGGCTGCTCGCCGACGACCTGCTCACCCTGCGCCGCGCCGTCGAGGCCGAGGTCGCCGACGAACGCGCGCTGGGCCTGCGCCGCACCACCGTCGAGCAGCAGCTCGCCGCCGCCCTCCAGCGCGAAGCCGTCCTGGAGGCCCAGGTCGAACAGCTCGGGCCCGCGCTGGAGGCCGCCCGGCAGACCTGGTACCGGCTCTCCTCGCTCGCCGAACGCACCCGCGGCACCATCGGACTCGCCGAGGCCCGGGTCCGCGCCGCCGCCACCGCCGGACAGCCGGAGGAGCGCCGCGGCCGCGACCCGGAGGACCTGGAGCGCGAGGCCGCCCGGGTCCGCGCGGAGGAGGCCGCCCTGGAAGCCGCCCTGGAACAGGCCCAGGACGCGCTGGCCGAGGCCGTCGAGGACCGCACCGGACTCGAACGCGCCCTCGCCGACGAGGAGTTGCGGCTCAAGGAAGCCGCCCGGACGATCGCCGACCGGCGCGAAGGACTCGCCCGGCTCCAGGGCCGGGCCGCCGCCGCCCGCTCCCGCGCCACCGCCGCCGGGGCCGAGGCCGAACGGCTCGCCACCGCCCGCGACGAGGCACTGCTGCGCGCCGCCGCCGCCCGGGAGGAGCACCGGCGGCTCCGCGAGCAGGACGAGGAGAGCACCGCGGGGGAGGAGCGCGGCGAGGAACTCCACCAGCTGGCCCGGGAGGCCCTCCGGGACGCCGAGCACGCGGTCTCGGCCGCCCGCGAAGCGCTCACCGCCGCCGAGCGGGAACGCGCCGCGCTCACCGCCCGGCACGACGCGCTCGCCCTCGGCCTACGCCGCAAGGACGGCAGCACCGCCCTGCTCGGCCGCCCCGGCGTACTCGGCCCCGCCGCCGAACTCCTCACCGTCGCCCCCGGGTTCGAACTCGCGGTGGCCGCCGCGCTCGGCCCCGCCGCCGAGGCCGTCGCCGTCCCCGACGCCGGGACCGCCACCGAGGCGCTGGCCTGGCTGCGCGCCGAGGACGGCGGCCGGGCCGCGCTGCTGATCGCCGACGCGGGCGCGGGAGCCGCCGGGGCCGACGCCGCCGCCGGGGCGACCGGAGCGGCCGGGCCGACACCGAGAACCTGCCCGAGGGCGCCCGCCGGGCCGGGGAACTGGTCGGCGGGCCGGACGCGGTGGCCGCCGCCGCCCGGCGGGTGCTGGCCCGCACCGCCGTGGTCGCGGACCTCGCCGCCGCCCGGCGGCTGACCGACCGCCACCCCGGCTGGAGCGCCGTCACCCGGGACGGCGACCTGCTCTCCGCCGCCCTCGCCCACGGCGGCTCGCCCGGCGCGCCCAGCCCGCTGGAGACCCGGGCCGCCGTCGCCGAGGCCGCCCGCGGCATCGCGGAGCTCGACACCCGCTGCGCCGGAGCGGCCGAGCAGCTAGCCGCCGCCCGCGAACGGCGCGCCGAACTTGCCGCCGAGGTCGAACGGTCGACCGCGCTGCGCCGCCAGGACGAGCGGCGCCGGGCCGACCGGGCCGGCGCCCTCGGCCGCTCCGGCGGCGCCGCCCGGGCCGCCGCGGACGAGGCCGACCGCGCCGCCACCGCCGCCGCCAAGGCCGACAGCGGCCTCGCCGAGGCCCGCGCCGCCGCCGAGGAGCTCGCCGAACGCCTCGCCGCCGCCGAGGAACTCGCCGACAGCGGCGAGGACGAACCCGACCCCGCCGAACGCGACCGGCTCGCCGCCTCCGCCTCCGCCGCCCGGCAGACCGAGACAGAGTCCCGGCTCGCCGTCCGCACCCACGAGGAGCGCGTCCGCGCCCTCGCCGGACGCGCCGACCAGCTCGACCGGGCCGCCCGCGCCGAACGCGAGGCCCGCGCCCGCGCCGCTGAACGCCGCGAACGCGCCCGCCGGGAAGCCGCCACCGCCACCGCCGTCGCCACCGGTGCCCGCCGACTGCTCGGCCGGATCGAGGAGACGCTCGCCGCCGCCGAGGCCGAACGCGCCGCCGTCGAGGCCGACCGCACCGCCCGCGAGGCCGAACTGCGGCAGTTCCGCGAGCACGGCCGCGCACTCCAGGCCGAACTCGACCGGCTGGTCGACGCCGGCCACCGCGACGAGGTGCTGCGCGCCGAGAAGCGGCTGCGGATCGAACAGCTGGAGGCCCGGGCGCTGGAGGAGTTCGGCATCGAGGCCGGCGACCTGCTGGCCGGCTACGGCCCCGACCAGCCCGTCCCCGCCCCGCCGCCCGAGGACGGCCGGGAAGCCGACGAACCCGGCGCGTTCGGCGAGCCGGCCGAGCCCGGCCCGCCCGTCCGCTACGTCCGCGCCGAGGTCGAGCGGCGGCTCAGGGTCGCCGAACGCGCCCACCAGCAGCTCGGCAAGGTCAACCCGCTCGCGCTGGAGGAGTTCGCCGCCCTGGAGGCCAGGCACCGCTTCCTCGGCGAACAGCTCGACGACCTGCGCAAGAGCCGCCGCGACCTGATGGACATCGTCCGCGACGTCGACGCCCGGGTCGAGCAGCTGTTCACCGCCGCGTACCGCGACACCGCCGCCCAGTTCGAGGGCGTCTTCGCCCGGCTGTTCCCCGGCGGCGAGGGCCGGCTGCTGCTCACCGACCCGGACAACATGCTCACCACCGGCGTCGAGGTCGAGGCCCGCCCGCCCGGCAAGAAGGTCAGGCGGCTCTCGCTGCTCTCCGGCGGCGAGCGCTCGCTCACCGCCGTCGCCCTGCTGGTGTCGATCTTCAAGGCCCGGCCCAGCCCGTTCTACGTCATGGACGAGGTCGAGGCCGCGCTCGACGAGACCAACCTGCGGCGGCTGGTCGGGATCATGGAGGAGCTGCGGGAGAGCTCCCAGCTGATCGTCATCACCCACCAGAAGCTCACCATGGAGTCCGCCGACGCCCTGTACGGCGTCACCATGAAGGGCGACGGCATCTCCCAGGTGATCAGCCAGCGGCTGCGGGTACCCGAACCGGGGAAGCAGGCACGGCCGCCGCGGCAGGCGGAGCCGACGGAGCAGCCGCGGCAGCCGCAGCAGGCCGAGCAGGGGCACAGGACAGCGCTGGAACCCGCGGAACCGGGCCCGGCATAGGCGCTACGTGATACTGGACGGGTTATGGAATACGTGATCCTTGCCGTTGTCATTGCGGTGGTCGCCATCGGCGCGATCACCGGACTCGTCGTCTCCGGCAAACGACGCAGAGAACTGGACCGGCCGAGCCAGCCGCCGACCATCACCGCGCCCGCGAAGACGGACCCGGCGACGACCGCGACCGCTCCGGCCAAGCCCGCGGAAGGGGCCGCCGAGCCCACCGCGCCGCCCACCGCCTCCGGCGCCACCCGGGCCCCGGAGGCCCCGGGAGCCCCGGCCGGGGAACCGGCCACCGGAGAGCCCGCCGTCGAGGCGCCGACCGCGGGGGAGCCGACCGCCGAGGAGGCCGAGGCCGCACCCGCGATCGAGGTGCCCGAGCCCACCGCCGGGCGCCTGGTCCGGCTGCGCTCCCGGCTCTCCCGCTCGCAGTCCACCCTCGGCAAGGGCCTGCTCACCCTGCTCTCCCGGGACCGCCTGGACGAGGACACCTGGGAGGAGATCGAGGACACCCTCCTCACCGCCGACGTCGGCGTCGCCGCCACCCAGGAACTGGTCGACAACCTGCGGACCCGGGTCAAGGTGCTCGGCACCCGCACCCCTGACGAACTGCGCACCCTGCTCCGCGAGGAGCTCGTCCAGCTGATCGGCACCGAAGCCGACCGCACCGTCCGCTCGGTCAAGCACGAGGAGGGCCCGGCCGTCGTCCTGGTGGTCGGCGTCAACGGCGTCGGCAAGACCACCACCACCGGCAAGCTCGCCCGGGTCCTGGTCGCCGACGGCCGCAAGGTCGTGCTCGGCGCCGCCGACACCTTCCGCGCCGCCGCCGCCGACCAGCTCCAGACCTGGGGCGAGCGGGTCGGCGCGCACACCGTGCGCGGTCCCGAGGGCGGCGACCCGGCGTCGGTCGCCTTCGACGCGGTCAAGCAGGGCATCGCCGACGGCGTCGACACCGTCCTGATCGACACCGCGGGCCGGCTGCACACCAAGACCGGCCTGATGGACGAGCTCGGCAAGGTCAAGCGGGTCGTCGAGAAGCACGGCCCGGTGGACGAGGTGCTGCTGGTGCTGGACGCCACCACCGGGCAGAACGGCCTGGTCCAGGCCCGGGTGTTCGCGGAGGTGGTCGACATCACCGGCATCGTGCTCACCAAGCTGGACGGCACCGCGAAGGGCGGCATCGTCATCTCGGTCCAGCGCGAGCTGGGCGTGCCGGTCAAGCTCATCGGCCTCGGCGAGGGCGCGGACGACCTCGCGCCGTTCGAGCCGGGGGCGTTCGTGGACGCGCTGCTCGGCTAGGACGCGTCCGGACGGCTGCCGAAGGGGCGGCTCCGGGAAGGAACTCCCTTCCCGGAGCCGCCCCTTCGCTCATTCGCTCCCGCGCCCCCGTGGCCCGCGCGGCCGTCAGCCGGCGAACTCCGCCGTGCGGGCGCGGGTGCGGTGGCAGGCGTAGGCCAGGGTGCCGAGCAGCAGGCGGGCCTCGGGCGGGGCGCCGTCGGCGGCGGGGCGGCGCAGCCAGCGCATCGGGCCGAGCGGGCCGAGCGGGGTGGGCGGGGCGGCCAGGTAGGAGCCGAGGCCGTGGCAGGCGAGGTCGAGCGAGGCGTCGTCCCAGCCCATCCGGTAGAGCAGCTCGGGCAGGCGCTCGGCGGTGCCGGGGGCGACGAAGAACAGCAGCCGGCCGGCCGGGGAGGCCAGCACCGGGCCGACCTGGGTGCCCATCCGTTCGAGCCGGACCAGGGCCTGGAGGCCGGGCTGGGCCGGGACGTCCAGCACGTCGAACTGGTGGCCGGTCGGGAGCAGCAGCGGGGCGTCGGCCGGACATCGGACGGCCAGCTCGGCGGCCGTCGCGCCGGGGGCGATCGCGGGCCCGACCAGGTGGTGCAGGTGGGGCGCGGCGCAGCGCGGGACGCCGCAGCCGCAGGCCGTCGGGGCGGTCGCGGGGTGCGGGGCCGGGCTGCCGGCCGCCAGCGTCCAGCCCCAGCGCCCGGAGTACTCGGCGGCGGCCTGCAGCGCGGCGGGCCGGGTGCGGCGACGGGCGCCGAGGGGGGTGAGCCGCAGGGTGCCGAAGAGCTTGTCCATGCCACCCCCAACCGGTTCCGGTCGCCGCTGGTTACGGGACGGTGACGGCGCGTCGTCCGATGGGCGCGTGGTGCGTGGTGCACCGGAGGCGTGCGCGGACCGGCGCACACCGATTCGGGTGGCGCGGGCGAGCAGGCGCCTTGCACCAGCGCTGCGGATGCCGGATCGTCGTTGCCGCACGCGTGCCTCCGTCAAGTCCGGGCATGTGCCGGGGTCATGCCGAGCTGACTCCCAGTGAAGCGCGGTACCCGGCCCGGTAGTTCACTCGTGGGGGTGGCGAAAGGTGGCGTTTTTCCGGCGTTGCTCCCCCGGATGGCGCAGGGGCGCTACGTTCGGGATACGGAACGCAGCCGACCGGTCACGCGGACGGCGGTGCAGGCGATGGACACGAGTCAGGGCGAAGCGGGGCCCCGGGTTCGGGGCGGGATGGGGACGTTCCCATGGGTGAGAAGCAGCCGAACGAGAAGCTGGGCTCCTGGTTCGCGCGCAGCGGCTGGTCGAAGGGCGAGCTGGCGCGTCAAGTGAACCGCAGGGCGCGGCAGATCGGCGCCCACCACGTCTCCACCGACACTTCGCGGGTGCGCCGGTGGCTGGACGGGGAGCAGCCGCGGGAGCCGATCCCGAAGATCATGTCCGAGCTGTTCTCGGAGCGCTTCGGCTCGGTGGTCTCGGTCGAGGACCTCGGCCTGCGCGCGGTGGTCCAGGTGACCACCGTCGGCAGCGGGGTGGACCTCCCGTGGAGCCCGCAGCAGACCGTGCAGGCGATCAGCGAGTACTCGCGCAGCGACCTGATACCCAACCGGCGCGGCTTCCTCGGCACGTCGCTGGCGCTGACGGCCGGCGCGGCGCTGATCGAGCCGATGCAGCGCTGGCTGACGCCCGGTCCGAACGGCGCCCCCACCCCGATCCTGGCGGCGGCCAACGGCGGCGAGCACTTCTCCGGGCGGCTGTCCGAGCCGGAGATGCAGCTGCTGGAGCAGACCACCGAGATGTTCCGGAAGTGGGACGCGCAGAACGGCGGCGGCCTGCGCCGCAAGGCGGTGGTCGGCCAACTCCACGAGGTCACCGACCTGTTGCAGGAGACCTACCCCGAGGCGACCACCAAGCGGCTGTTCCGGATCACCGCCGAGCTGGCCCACCTGGCGGGCTTCATGTCGTACGACGTGGGCATGCACCCGAGCGCGCAGAAGTACTACGTGCTGGCGCTGCACGCGGCCAAGGAGGCCGGGGACCGCCCGTTCGGGGCGCACGTGCTGACCGACATGAGCCGGCAGATGATCCACCTGAACCGCGGCGAGGACGCGCTGGAGCTGATCCACCTCGCCCAGTACGGCAGCCGGGACACCGCCACCGCCCGCCAGCAGTCGCTGCTGTACGCGATGGAGGCGCGGGCGTACTCCACCATCGGCGAGGTCAACCGGTGCGCCCGGGCGGTGCGGCTGTCGGAGGACACCTTCAGCGACATCCGGGAGACCAACGAGGCGGCGCCGAGCTGGCTCAGGTTCTTCTCGTACGCCGAGCTGTGCGCGGAGAACGGCCACTCCTACCGGGACCTGGCGTACACCTCGGACCGCGGGCCGGCGATGGCCAAGGCCGCCGAGCCGCTGATCACCGAGGCGGTCGACCGGTTCCGGGAGGACGGCGACCACGTCCGCACCTACGCGTTCAACCTGGTCGGGATGGCCTCGGTGCGGCTGCTGCAGAGCGAGCCGGAGGAGGCCGCGAAGTACTGCGAGGAGGCGGTCGACATCGCCAAGAAGGTGCGCTCCGAGCGGCTGAACACCCGGGTCCGCAAGACCTCCGAGGCGGCCAGCCGGGACTTCCGCGGCGCCCCCGGGGTGGACCGGCTGGCCGAGCGGGTGGTGCACGACATCCCGGAGTTCGTCGCGGTGGTCTGATCCGCTCCGCCCCCGCCGCCCGCGGCCGTCCGCCCCCCGTCCGGACGGCCGCCGACATATAGCACGCGCTGTCCAGTACGCGTCACCTGCCGTGGTTCACCTTCCCGTAACGGGCGCGTCAACCGCGTCACTGCGGCGAAACACCGAGCCGCATCGGCCGAAACCCGCCTTCGGCACTCTCCTCTCATCGCCGACACGCCGGGATGGGCACGGGACAGGTAATCCCGGTCGTGGTGCGGCTCTCATTCGGAGGAGACGCCGATGCCGGACGGCTTCAGCGCGGGCGATACCGCCTTTGTGTTCATCTGTGCGGCCCTGGTCATGTTGATGACCCCGGGCCTGGCCTTCTTCTACGGAGGCATGGTCAGGGTCAAGAGCACCCTCAACATGCTGGTGATGAGCTTCATCTCACTGGCGATCGTCTCGGTGCTCTGGGTCCTGTACGGCTACTCGCTGGCCTTCGCGCCGGACGCCGGGGCCGGTCTGATCGGCAACCTCGACTTCCTGGGGATGCGCGGCATCGACCTGAACGCCCTGACCGGGACGATCCCGGTGACCGGGTTCGCGGCCTTCCAGCTGATGTTCGCGATCATCACCCCGGCCCTGATCAGCGGCGCGATCGCGGACCGGGCGAAGTTCACCGCCTGGAGCCTGTTCGTGGCGCTCTGGGTGACCGTGGTGTACTTCCCGGTCGCGCACTGGGTGTTCTTCTTCGACGGCGGCAACGGCGGCTGGCTCGGCGACCGCAACGGCGTGATCGACTTCGCCGGCGGCACCGCGGTGCACATCAACGCCGGTGCGGCCGGCCTGGCCCTGGCCCTGGTGCTGGGCAAGCGGATCGGCTTCAAGAAGGACCCGATGCGTCCGCACAACCTGCCGCTGGTGATGCTCGGCTCCGGCCTGCTGTGGTTCGGCTGGTTCGGCTTCAACGCCGGCTCCGCGCTGGCCGCCAACGGCGTGGCGGGCATGGCCTTCGTCAACACCCAGGTCGCCACCGCCGCCGCGATCCTCGGCTGGCTGGCCTACGAGAAGGTCAAGCACGGCGCGTTCACCACCCTCGGCGCCGCCTCCGGCGCGGTGGCCGGCCTGGTTGCCATCACCCCGGCCTGCGGCTCGGTCTCCCCGCTCGGCGCGATCGCGATCGGCCTGATCGCCGGCGTGCTGTGCGCCGCGGCGATCAGCCTGAAGTACAAGTTCGGCTTCGACGACTCGCTCGACGTGGTCGGCGTCCACCTGGTCGGCGGCATCGTCGGCTCGCTGCTGATCGGCTTCTTCGCCACCGGCCACGTCGGCCAGACCGCCTCCGGCCTGTTCTACGGCGGCGGCCTGGACCAGCTCGGCAAGCAGGTGCTCGGCGTGGTCGCCGTCCTGGTCTACTCGTTCGTGCTCTCCTGGCTGCTGGGCATGCTGATCCAGAAGACCATCGGCTTCCGGGTCGCCGAGGAGGTCGAGGTCTCCGGCATCGACCAGGCCGAACACGCCGAGTCCGCCTACGACTTCACCGCCGTCGGCGCCAGCCTGGTGCGCACCGCCCCGGCCGCCCCCGCGACCGCCCCCGCCGAGAAGACCGAGGTCGACGCCCGATGAAGCTCATCACCGCCGTCATCAAGCCGCACCGCCTGGACGAGGTCAAGGACGCCCTGCAGGCCTTCGGGGTGCACGGCCTGACCGTCACCGAGGCCAGCGGGTACGGCCGGCAGCGCGGCCACACCGAGGTCTACCGCGGCGCCGAGTACACCGTCGACCTGGTCCCGAAGGTCCGGATCGAGATACTGGTCGAGGACGAGGACGCCGAGCAGTTGATCGACGTGGTCGTCAAGGCCGCCCGCACCGGGAAGATCGGCGACGGCAAGGTCTGGTCGGTCCCGGTCGAGACCACCGTCCGGGTCCGCACCGGCGAACGCGGCCCCGACGCCCTCTGACCCCCGCCCGCCCTTCCTCCGATCCACTCTGATCCACCGCTGAAACCCTCCTGGCGGACCTGCCCCCGTGGCAGGTCCGCCGAAGGCGTATCCGGCACCCGCACGCACCGGGAGCAGACGTGAGCAGCACCGACCCCGCCGAGTACGGCTACCCCGCCGAGCGCGCCCGCCTGCTGGCCGACCCCGACACCACCGGCCCGCGCCGGCGCGCCGCCCTGGCCCGGCTCACCGACGACTGGCTGGCCGCCCTCTACCGGGCCGCCGGCGCCCCCGCCCGCACCGCGCTGGTCGCCGTCGGCGGCTACGGCCGGGCCGAACTCTCCCCGCGCAGCGACCTGGACCTGCTGCTGCTGCACGAGGGCCCGCTCGCCGCCGACCTGGCCGAACGGATCTGGTACCCGGTCTGGGACAGCGGCGTCGCCCTCGACCACGCCGTCCGCACCCCCGGCGAGGCCCGCAAGGTCGCCGCCGAGGACCTCAAGGCCCAGCTCGGCCTGCTCGACGCCCGCCACCTGGCCGGCGACCCGCAGCTCACCGCGGACCTGCGCTCCGCCGTCCTGGCCGACTGGCGCGCCGCCGCCCCCGAACGGCTCCCCGAGCTCCAGGAGCTCGGCCGGGCCCGGGCCGAGCGCCACGGCGAGCTGTCCTTCCTGCTCGAACCCGACCTCAAGGAGGCCCGCGGCGGCCTGCGCGACCTGGTCGCGCTGAACGCGGTCGCCGCGACCTGGCTCGCCGACGCCCCCCGCGACGGCCTGGACGCCGCCGCCCGCACCCTGGCCGACGTCCGCGACGCGCTGCACCTGACCACCGGGCGGGCCACCGAACGGCTCTCCCTCCAGGACCAGGACCAGGTCGCCGAACGACTCGGCGTGCTCGACGCCGACACCCTGCTGCGGCAGGTCTACCAGGCGGCCCGCACCGTCGCGTACGCCTCCGACGTCACCTGGCGCTCGGTCGACCGGGTGCTGGCCGAGCGCCACCGCCCGGCCCGCCGCGCCGCCCGGTTCGGCTTCCCGTTCAACGGCGCCCGGCGGGCCCCGATCGGCCCCGACGCGCCCGAGCGCCGCCCGCTCGCCGAGGGCGTGGTCGAGCAGGACGGCGAGGCGGTGCTGGCCCACGCCGCCCGGCCGGCCGCCGACCCGGTGCTGCCGCTGCGGGCCGCCGCCGCGGCCGCCCAGGCCGGGCTCACCGTCGGCTACGCCACCGTCCGGCGGCTGGCCGCCGAGACCGGGCCGCTGCCGGTGCCCTGGCCCGACGAGGCCCGTGCCCAGCTGGTCACCCTGCTCGGCGCGGGCGAAGCCTGCCTGCCGGTCTGGGAGGCGCTGGAGGCCGAGGGGCTGATCAGCCGGATGCTGCCGGACTGGGAGCGGGTCCGCTGCCGCCCGCAGCGCAACGCCGTGCACCGCTGGACCGTCGACCGGCACCTGATCGAGACCGCCGTCCGGGCCGCCGCGATGACCCGCCGCACCGCCCGCCCCGACCTGCTGCTGGTCGCCGCCCTGCTGCACGACCTCGGCAAGGGCTGGCCCGGCGACCACTCCGAGGCCGGCGAGGTGATCGTCCGCGACGTCGCCGTCCGGATGGGCTTCGACCGGCAGGACACCGACACCCTCGCGCTGCTGGTGCGCCACCACCTCACGCTGGTCGACACCGCCACCCGCCGCGACCCCGACGACCCCGCCACCGCCGACCTGATCGCCAAGACCGTCGGCACCCAGACCCACCTGGAACTGCTGCACGCCCTCACCGAGGCCGACGCCACCGCCACCGGCCCGGCCGCCTGGTCGAGCTGGCGCGCCTCGCTGGTCGCCACGCTGGTCGAGCGCACCGCCGCCCGGCTGGCCGGTGACACCAGCCCGCCCGCCGCCGACCCCGAGGTCACCGCCGACCAGGAGCGCCTGGCCGTCGAGGCCGCCCGCACCGGCGGGCCCGCGCTCACCCTGGCCGCCCACCCCGAACCGGCGGGGGAGCAGGGCACCGAGCCGATGGGCGTCGAACTCACCCTGGCCATCCCCGACCGCCCCGGCCTGCTCGGCACCGTCGCCGGGGTGCTCGCCGTGCACCGCCTCGCCGTCCGCAAGGCCGGGCTGCGCGAACTCGACCCGGTCGGCGCCGGGCCCGTCCTGCTGCTGTCCTGGACGGTCGCCGCCGAGTACGGCGACCTGCCCGAGGCCGCCCGGCTCCGGGCCGACCTGCGCCGCGCCCTGGACGGCTCGCTCGACGTCGCCCGCAAGCTCGCCGAACGCGACGCCGCCGCGCCGCGCCGCCGCGGCATCAGCACCCCGCCGCCGGTGGTCACCGTCGCCCCGCACACCGCCTCGCGGTCCGCCACCGTGCTGGAGGTCCGCGCGCACGACGCCCCCGGCCTGCTGCACCGGATCGGCCGGGCGCTGGACGTGGCCGGCGTGCGGGTGCGCACCGCGCACGTCTCCACCCTCGGCGCGGAGGCCGTCGACGCCTTCTACCTCACCTCGCCGGACGGCCGGCCGCTGGAGCGGGAGCGCGCGCAGGAGGTCGCGCGGGTGGTCAGGGCCGCCCTGGGGACCCCCTGACCCGCGGTTCGCGCAGGGGCGCAGACCGTCCGCCGGGGGTACGGCTACCCTTGGGGCGACGACAGTACCCGTACTCGATGCCGCAAGGGACCCGCGACCGACGTGTTCGACACTCTCTCCGACCGCCTCGCAGCGACGTTCAAGAACCTCCGGGGCAAGGGCCGTCTCAGCGAGGCGGACATCGACGCCACCGCGCGCGAGATCCGGATCGCCCTGCTGGAGGCGGACGTCGCGCTCCCCGTGGTCCGCGCCTTCATCAAGCAGGTCAAGGACCGGGCCCTCGGCTCCGAGGTCTCCGGCGCGCTGAACCCCGCCCAGCAGATCATCAAGATCGTCAACGAGGAGCTGATCAGCATCCTCGGCGGCGAGACCCGCCGCCTGCGCTACGCCAAGACCGGCCCGACCGTGATCATGCTGGCCGGCCTCCAGGGCGCCGGCAAGACCACGCTGGCCGGAAAGCTCGGCCACTGGCTCAAGACCCAGAAGCACACCCCGCTGCTGGTCGCCTGCGACCTCCAGCGCCCCAACGCCGTCACCCAGCTCGGCGTCGTCGCGGAGCGGGCCGGCGTCGCCTTCTACGGCCCGCAGCCCGGCAACGGCGTCGGCGACCCGGTGCAGGTCGCCCGCGACTCCGTCGAGTACGCCAAGCAGAAGCAGTACGACGTCGTCATCGTCGACACCGCCGGCCGCCTCGGCATCGACGCCGAACTGATGCAGCAGGCCGCCGACATCCGCGCCGCGATCGACCCGGACGAGGTCCTGTTCGTGGTCGACGCCATGGTCGGCCAGGACGCGGTCACCACCGCCCAGGCCTTCCTGGAGGGCGTGGACTTCACCGGCGTCGTGCTCTCCAAGCTCGACGGCGACGCCCGCGGCGGCGCCGCGCTCTCGGTCGCCCACGTGACCGGCCGTCAGATCATGTTCGCCTCCAACGGCGAGAAGGTCGACGACTTCGACGCCTTCCACCCCGACCGGATGGCCTCGCGCATCCTCGGCATGGGCGACGTCCTCTCGCTGATCGAGAAGGCCGAGCAGACCTTCTCCCAGGCCGAGGCCGAGAAGATGGCCGCCAAGCTCCAGGGCGGCGGCAAGGACTTCACGCTCGACGACTTCCTGTCGCAGCTGGAGCAGGTCCAGAAGATGGGCTCGATCTCCAAGCTGCTCGGCATGCTCCCCGGCATGGGCCAGATCCGGGACCAGATCAACAACCTGGACGACAAGGACGTCAACCGGGTCGGCGCGATCATCAAGTCGATGACCCCGGCCGAGCGGACCGACCCGAAGCTGATCAACGGCTCGCGCCGGCTGCGCATCGCCAAGGGCTCCGGCGTCCAGGTCGGCGAGGTCTCCAGCCTGGTCGAGCGGTTCTTCGAGGCTCGCAAGATGATGTCCGCGATGGCCTCCGGCAAGGGCATCCCCGGCATGCCGGGCATCCCCGGGATGGGCGGCGGCGGCAAGCGCTCCGGCAAGAAGGCCCCGGTCGCCAAGGGCAAGCGCAAGAGCGGCAACCCGCTCAAGCGGGCCCAGGAGGAGGCCGCGGCCGCCGAGCGCAAGGCCCTCGGGCCGGGCCAGGGCGCCCAGTCCGGCGGCGCGTTCGGCGTCCAGCCGGGCCAGGGTCCGGCGGACTTCCAGCTCCCCAAGGAGTTCAAGGACCTGCTGTAGGCGGCGGGGCGGCACGGACCGGGGGCGCGGGCAACCGCGCCCCCGGTCGCGTCCGCCCCCGCCACCCGTGCCCGCGCTTCCGCGCGCGGGTGCGCCATGATGTCCCGTATGCGCGTGACGATCCGAGCCCCCCGCCCCGATGACGTCGTCCCCTACGCCGAGGCGGTGCGCCGCTCCGCCGCGCACATCGGGCGGTGGAACCCGGTGGAGCCGGACGGCATGCCGGACCTGCTGAGCCGTCAGGGCGCGGGCCTGCGGACGTTCATGATCGTCGACACCGGGACCGGCGGCCTGGTCGGCAAGTGCAACGTGGCCAACATCGTGATGGCGCGGTTCTGCAACGGGGTGCTGGGCTACGACTCGTACGAGCCGTTCGTCGGGACCGGCCGGATGTCGGAGGGCATGCGGCTGGTGGTGGAGCGCTGCTTCACGCGGCCGGAGCGCGGCGGGCTCGGGCTGCACCGGCTGGAGATCAACGTCCAGCCGGACAACGAGCGGTCGATCGCGCTGGCCCGCCGGCTGGGCTTCCGGCACGAGGGGCTCACGCCGCGGATGCTGTTCCTGCAGGACGCCTGGCGCGACCACGAGCGCTTCGCGCTGACCGCGGAGGAGTGGCCGACGCCGGTGCGCTGACCGGGGCGGCCGACCGGTGCGCCGACCGGGGCGCGGCGCGGCGTTGCGCGCCGTCCGGCGGGCACCCGGTCCGTATCGTCCGACGGGTGAGCAACCCCGTGCCGCCGCGCCAGACCCCCGACCAGCCCTGGCGGTCCGAGGGGGCGCCGCCCCCTCCGCCGCCGAAGAAGAGGATGCCGGGCGGCTGGACGGGCCTGATCCTCACCGCGCTGGTGGTGTTCCTGCTCTCGGACCTGCTGCTGAGCTTCTTCGGCAACGGCGGGTCGACCACGATCTCGTACACCGAGTTCACCAAGCAGCTGAACGGCGGGAACGTCACCAAGGTCTACGCCAAGGGCGACGCCATCGAGGGCACGCTCAAGAGCGAGCGGCCCAGGCCGGACGGCGAGAAGGGCGACTACACGGAGTTCACCACCCAGCGGCCGGAGTTCGCCACCGACAACCTCTGGGGCACCCTGCAGTCGCAGAACGTCGAGGTGACGGCCCGTCCGGTGGTGCAGCAGCGCAGCTTCCTGGCGAACCTGCTGATCTCGCTGGCGCCGATGCTGCTGCTGATCGGGGTCTGGGTGCTGATCGCCCGCCGGATGTCCGGCGGGATCGGCGGCGGCGCGCTCGGCCGCAAGGCCCCGCCGAAGCCGGTGGACACCAGCCAGGGCAAGCGCACCACCTTCCGGGACGTGGCCGGCATCGACGAGGTCGAGGCCGAGCTCAGCGAGGTGGTCGACTTCCTGAAGAACCCGCAGGCGTACCGCCGGCTCGGCGCGAAGATGCCGCGCGGCGTCCTGCTGTCCGGCCCGCCCGGCACCGGCAAGACGCTGCTGGCCCGGGCCGTCGCCGGGGAGGCGGACGTGCCGTTCTTCTCCGCCTCGGCGTCCGAGTTCATCGAGATGATCGTCGGCGTCGGCGCCAGCCGGGTCCGCGAACTGTTCGCCGAGGCCCGCAAGGTCGCCCCGGCGATCGTGTTCATCGACGAGATCGACACCATCGGGCGCCAGCGCGGCGGCGGTGGCGGCATGGGCGGCCACGACGAGCGCGAGCAGACGCTCAACCAGATCCTCACCGAGATGGACGGCTTCTCCGGCTCCGAGGGCGTCATCGTGATCGCCGCGACCAACCGCGCCGAGGTCCTCGACCCGGCGCTGCTGCGCCCCGGCCGGTTCGACCGCCGGATCACCGTCAGCCCGCCCGACCGGGCCGGCCGCGAGCAGATCCTGCGGATCCACACCCGCCAGGTGCCGCTCGCCGAGGGCACCGACCTGGACGCCGTCGCCCGCACCACGCCCGGCATGACCGGCGCCGACCTGGCCAACCTGGTCAACGAGGCCGCGCTGATCGCCGTCAAGCGCCAGCAGGACGCCGTCGACCGGGCGAACCTCTCCGAGGCGCTGGAGAAGGTCCAGCTCGGCGCGGTGCGCCCGCTGGTGATGCCCCAGCAGGAGCGCGAGCGCACCGCCTTCCACGAGTCCGGGCACGCCCTGCTCGGCATGCTGCAACCCGGCGCCGACCCGGTCCGCAAGATCACCATCGTGCCGCGCGGCCGGGCCCTCGGCGTCACCCTCTCCACCCCCGACACCGACCGCTACTCCTACACCGAGCCCTACCTGCGCGGCCGGATCATCGGCGCGCTCGGCGGGATGGCCGCCGAGCAGGTGGTCTACGGGGTGGTCACCACCGGCGCCGAGAGCGACCTCGAACAACTCACCACCATCGCCCGCTCGATGGCCGGCCGCTGGGGCATGAGCGAGCGGGTCGGCCGGGTCACCGCCGTCCCCGACGACGGCCAGTCCCCGTACGGCCTGGCCGCCGCGCCCACCACGCTGGACGCGGTCGACGAGGAGGCCCGCCGGATCGTCGCCGAGTGCTGGGAGGAGGCCGTCGCCCTGCTGCACCGGCACCGCGACCGGCTCGACGCGCTGGCCGCCGCCCTGCTGGAGGCCGAGACCCTGGACGAGGACGCCGCGTACGCCGCGGCCGGGCTCGGCCGGTCCTGACCCCGCGCCGTCCTCCGGGCCGGTCGCTCAGCGGCGGGGCCGCGTCCCCACCGCCCAGCGGAACTCGTTCGCCATCCGCACCGAACCGTCCGGGCGCAGGTACGGCCGCAGCGCCTCCTCCAGCTCCTTGACCACCAGCGCCGTCCCCGCGGCCGCCTCGGCCCGGTCGAACAGGCCGGTGGAGAGCAGGCCGCGGACCGCCGAGTCCAGGCCCGCGTAGGCGAACGGGCAGGCCGCCCGACCGCCCCCGGACGGGCGCGTCCCCGCCGCCGCCAGCAGCGACTCCAGGGCGCCCGGGCCGGACGCGGCGAACGGGTCCGGCGCGTCGAGCGGGGCGTACCGGCGGGCCACCTCCAGCACGGCGGCGCTCTCGCAGCGCTCCGGCCGGCCCCAGGCGGCCACCACCAGCTGCCCGCCGGGCAGCGTGCGCTCGGCCGACCAGGCGACCAGCGCGGGCACCGGCGGCTGCTCGAAAACCGTCACCAGGGAGTGCGCCGGGCGGGGGACGGGGTGCGCCGAACGGGCGAGGGCCGCCGGGCCCCCGCCGGGCGCCACCTGCAACCCGCGGGCCGCCGCCAGCTCCCGCAGTCCGCCGTCCGCCTCCACCCCCGCGACCTGCGCGCCGCGCCCGGCGGCGAGCAGCAGCGCCAGCCCGGAGCGGCAGCCGACGCCCAGCAGACTGGTGGCCGCGCCGACCTCCAACCGCCGGTAAACGTCCTGGTAGAGGGGGACGAGCATGCGCTCCTGGATCTCCGCCCAGTCCCGCGCCCGACCGCCGCGCCCCGCCGGGCCGTCCGTCCGGACCCGGTCCACGGTGCTGCCGGTCACCTGCGCTGAAGCCATCGCGGCCTCCCATTCGGTCTTCGGAATCGGCTGCGGCCCCCGCAGCCCGGCCCCCGGCCCCTCTCCCAGCGAACAGCGGGCGGCCCCCGCCGTCCAGAGGGGTGCGAGCAGGTATCCGTGCGCCGTGGGTGTGCGCCCCGGGGTGTGCGCGGGCGCGGTCCGGTGCGGGGGCCGGTCCGGGGCCGGTGCGGCGCGGCGCGGGGGCGGGGTTTCGGGCCGGGAGGAAACGGATTCACGGTCCGGCCCCGGTTTTCCGTACCATTCGGCCCATGGCTAAGGCACCCGTTCTCACTCCCCAGGCGGACGACTTCCCCCGCTGGTACCAGGACCTCATCAACAAGGCAGAGCTGGCCGACAACGGTCCGGTGCGGGGCACCATGGTCATCCGAC
Source organism: Kitasatospora fiedleri (assembly GCF_948472415.1). Classification (NCBI taxonomy): domain Bacteria; kingdom Bacillati; phylum Actinomycetota; class Actinomycetes; order Kitasatosporales; family Streptomycetaceae; genus Kitasatospora; species Kitasatospora fiedleri. The sequence goes on from NZ_OX419519.1 coordinate 5,199,367, forward strand.
CGTACGGCTACGGCCTGTGGGAGCGGATGCAGCAGGAGATGGACGCGCGGATCAAGAAGGCGGGCGCGCAGAACGCCTACTTCCCGATGTTCATCCCGCAGTCCTACCTGACCAAGGAGGCCGAGCACGTCGAGGGCTTCGCCCCCGAGCTCGCGGTGGTCACCCACGGCGGCGGCAAGGAGCTGGAGGAGCCGGTCGTCGTCCGGCCCACCTCCGAGACCATCATCAACGAGTACTTCTCCAAGTGGGTGCAGAGCCACCGCGACCTGCCCCTGCTGATCAACCAGTGGGCCAACGTGGTCCGCTGGGAGCTGCGCCCGCGCGTCTTCCTGCGCACCACCGAGTTCCTCTGGCAGGAGGGCCACACAGCCCACGCCACCTACGAGGACGCCCGCGCGTACGCCTCGCTGATCCACACCGACGTCTACGGCGACTTCATGACCAACGTGCTGGGCATCGACGTGGTGCTCGGCCGCAAGACCGCCAAGGAGCGCTTCGCCGGCGCCATCAACACCCTCACCCTCGAAGGCATGATGGGCGACGGCAAGGCGCTGCAGATGGGCACCAGCCACGAGCTGGGCCAGAACTTCGCCAAGGCGTTCAACACCACCTACCAGCTGCAGGGCGCCGAGCGCGAGTACGTCTGGCAGACCTCCTGGGGCGTCTCCACCCGCATGGTCGGCGGCTTGATCATGTCCCACGGCGACGACAACGGCCTGCGGGTCCCGCCGCGGCTGGCCGCCGTGCAGGCCGTGGTGCTGGCCATCAAGGGCGACGACGCGGTGCTGGCGAAGGTCCGCGAGATCGGCGCCGCGCTGGAGGCGGCGGGCGTGCGGGTGGTCGTCGACGACCGCACCGACACCCCGTTCGGCCGCCGCGCCGTCGACTGGGAGCTCAAGGGCGTCCCGCTGCGGATCGAGGTCGGCCCGCGCGACCTGGAGGCCGGCACCGCGATGCTGGTGCGCCGGATCGCCGGCGGCAAGGAGCCGGTCGCGGTCGACTCCCTGGCCGCGATCGTCCCCGGCATCCTGGAGGAGGACCAGGCGCAGCTGCTGCGCGAGTCCCGCGAGCGCCGCGAGGCCCGCACCGTGGACGTCAAGACCATCGAGGAGGCCGCCGAGGCCGCCACCACCGGCTGGGGCCGGATCTCCTGGGCCGACCTCGGCCCCGAGGGCGAGGCCAAGTTGGCCGAGCAGGGTGTTTCGGTGCGCTGCCTGATCGCCGAGGACGGCTCCGTGCCGGCCGCCGACGACCAGCCCGGCAACCTCGCCCTGGTCGCCCGCGCGTACTGAGCCGCCCGCCGCGGCCGCCCCTCCCGGGCGGCCGCGGACCGGTTCCCGGCCGGTCCTGGACCCGTGAACTGCGCGATCGGCGGCTCTCCCGGCGAATTCCGGAATCCCGGTCCGCGTCACGGCAGTTGAGCTACTCACCAGTCAACTCCCCGAGGTAGTCGACAAGCGGTACGGTGTACGGCCCGTGGCCCTGTCAATTTTCGGACAGGACGCGGGCCGTCCGTCGTGGGGATGTTGGGCTCCGCGGCGGGTGCCGAGAGCCCGGCGAAACCCGCCGGTTCGATACGTGCAGGGGGTTGGTCTTGCGTCAGTCCGGAGCCGCGCAATTCGCGCGCGGAAGTGCGTTTCTGAGAGTCCGCTGGGAATTCCCCGACCTGGGTGCCCGCCGGAACACCACCTCTCTCTCCATCGTTGGTACAGCGTGAGCACGACACAGCCCCTCGTCCTCGCGGCCGAACTGGCCGCCGCCTGGAGTGACATTCAGGCCCACCACCGGGACCTGCCCGATCTGGCGTCGCCCGAGGCGCTGATCGGCGAGTCCTCGTCCGCCTGCGGCACCCAGCTCAACTTCGAGCGACTGCTGCACGAGGCCGCCCACGGCCTGGCCGCCGCCCGGGAGATCCGCGACACCTCGCGGGCCGGCCGCTACCACAACCGCCGCTTCCTGCTGCTCGCCTCCGAGCTGGGCCTGGCCCACCCGGTCGAGCCGCACGCCAGCAGCGGCTTCTCCCAGGTGACGATGGGGCACGAGACCCGCGACCGCTACGCCGAGACCATCGAGCGTCTCGACCGCGCGCTCGGGGCGCACCAACTCGCCGTCGCCGGCGAGGGCAACCACCGCGCCTTCCGCGGGCCGGCCGCACGGCACGGCTCCTCGGGCGGCGGCGTCCGGGTCAAGGCGGTGTGCGGCTGCGGTCGCAACGTCCGCGTCGTCCCGTCCGTGCTGGCGCAGGCCTCGATCGTCTGCGGCGCCTGCCAGCAGCCGTTCAAGATCGCCTGAACCGTTCCGGGCGACGCCCGGCCGGGACGGTGTTCGGCCGGGACGGTGTTCGGCCGGGATGCTGTTCGGCCGGAACGGCGCCCGGGCGGATCGGTGCTCGGCCAGGACGGTGCTCGGCCAGGACGGTGCTCGAACGGGCCGCGGGCGGGGTGCCCGCGGCCCGTCGGCATCCGGACCGGAGGTCCCGTCCGGACCGTGCGGGGGCGCGGTCCGGGGGGCCTGCGGCGGTGTGGCACAATGGATGGCTGAGTACTCGGCAGCCTAGACAGGACCCTCTCTCCTAACGGCTGGCGTGTCCCTTGAACGGCACCTCGCGCCGCAGCCCCACGCGGCGGAGCGCTGCTCACCCACGTCAAAACCAGGAGAATCCACACCCGTGGCTGTCAAGATCAAGCTGAAGCGTCTGGGCAAGATCCGCTCCCCGCACTACCGCATCGTCGTCGCCGACTCGCGCACCAAGCGTGACGGCCGCGCGATCGAGGAGATCGGCATCTACCAGCCGACGTACAACCCCTCGAAGATCGAGGTCGACGGCGAGCGCGCCCAGTACTGGCTGTCCGTCGGCGCCCAGCCGACTGAGCCGGTCCTCGCCATCCTCAAGCTGACCGGCGACTGGCAGAAGTTCAAGGGCCTGCCGGCTCCGGAGCCGCTGAAGGTGGCCGAGCCCAAGGTCGAGGACTTCTCGCACCTGTTCGCCAAGGCCGTCGCCGGCTTCGAGGACGCCACCACCGGTGTCGCCATCACCCCGAAGGCCAAGAAGTCGGACAAGGCTGACGAGGCCGAGGCCGCTTCCACCGAGGCCTGAGCATGATCGAGGAAGCCCTCGATCACCTGGTGAAGGGCATCGTCGAGCACCCCGACGAGGTGCAGGTCCGCTCGCGGAACCTGCGCCGCGGCCACACCATCGAGGTGCGCGTGCACCCCGACGACCTCGGCAAGGTGATCGGCCGGGGCGGCCGCACGGCTCGCGCGCTGCGCACCGTGGTCGGCGCCCTGGGCGGACGCAACGTCCGGGTCGACCTGGTCGACGTGGACAGCCTCCGCTGACCTCCGCTCGACCGCCGAGGGCGCCGACCGCCAGGTCGGCCAACCGGGTTTCAGGACCGGCCGGGACGCATCCGTCCCGGCCGGTCCTTCCCGTTTCGGGGATCTTCCCGACTCCGGGAGCTCTCCGTTCCGGGGGCTCCCCGCTTCCCACCAGTGCCATCACCTCTCAGGAGAACGATCACCGTGCAGCTCGTCGTCGGCAGGATCGGCCGCGCCCACGGCATCCGGGGGGACGTCAGCGTCGAAGTCCGCACCGACGAGCCGGAGCTGCGGCTCGGGCCCGGCGCGGTCCTCTTCACCGACCCCGCCGCCATCGGACCGTTGACCGTCGAGACCGGCCGGGTGCACAGCGGACGCCTGCTGCTGCGCTTCGCCGGCGTCAAGGACCGCACCGCCGCCGAGGCCCTGCGCGGCACCATGCTGATCGCCGAGGTCGACCCGGACGAGACCCCCGACGACCCGGACGAGTACTACGACCACCAACTCATCGGCCTGGACGTGGTGCTGGCCGACGGCACCCCGGTCGGCGAGCTCACCGAGGTGCTCCACCTCCCGTACCAGGACCTGCTCACCGTCCAGCGCCCCGACGGCACCGAGGTGCTGATCCCGTTCGTCGAGCAGATCGTCCCCACCATCGACCTGGACGAGCAGCGCGTCGTCATCACCCCGCCGCCCGGCCTGATCGACGCCGCCGACGCGGGTTCGGGTCCGGGTGCGGCTGCGGGTGCGGGTGCGGGTGCGGAGGAGGGCCCGGGCGACGGCTCGGATGCGGTCCCGGGCGCCGGTCCGGACGCCGGCGAGAACGGCGGCTCGGACTCCGGCGAGAACGGCGGCGGCGCGTGAGCGACCTGCGGATCGACGTCGTCACGATCTTCCCCGAGTACCTGGAGCCGCTGAACGTCTCCCTGGTCGGCAAGGCGCGGGCCCGCGGGCAGCTGGACGTGCACCTGCACGACCTGCGGACCTGGACCACCGACATCCACCGCACCGTGGACGACACCCCCTACGGCGGCGGGCCCGGCATGGTGATGAAGCCCGAGCCGTGGGGCGCCGCCCTGGACGCCGTCCTGGCCGCCGGGCCCGAGGGCGAGGTGCCGACCCTGGTGGTGCCCACCCCCAGCGGACGCCCCTTCACCCAGGAGCTGGCCCAGGACCTGGCCGCCCGCCCCTGGCTGGCCTTCGCGCCCGCCCGCTACGAGGGCATCGACCGCCGGGTCATCGAGGAGGCCGCGACCCGGATGCCGGTGGTCGAGACCTCGATCGGCGACTACGTGCTGGCGGGCGGCGAGGTCGCCGTGCTGGTGATGGTCGAGGCGATCGCCCGGCTGCTGCCCGGCGTGCTGGGCAACGCCGAGTCGCACCGCGACGACTCCTTCGCCCCCGGCGCCATGGCCGACCTGCTGGAGGGCCCGGTGTACACCAAGCCCGCCGAGTGGCGCGGCCGGGAGGTGCCGGAGGTCCTGCTCAGCGGCCACCACGGGAAGATCGCCCAGTGGCGGCGCGAGCAGGCGTTCGCCCGCACCCTCACCAACCGGCCGGACCTGGTGGCCCGGTGGCAGCGCGAGGCGTTCACCAAGAAGGAGCGCGAAGCGCTCAGCGTGCTCGGCCTGGCCTGGGACGAGGCAGACGGCCGATTTCGGTCTGTGGCCGACCCTGTGGAACAATAGGCGACTGCTGTCTGTCGCCCGGCTCCCCTCGCGGGGAGTCAGTGGACCGGTGCCCCCGCCACGGGGGGCTCACCGCCAGCCGAAGCGGCCCGCAGCACCACCCAGTTGACACGAATATCCGTGGGCGGCCCGTGGCGCCTGCGATGGAGAGCAACGATGAGCAACAAGCTCGCTGCTGTCGACGCGGCCTCGCTGCGCACCGACGTCCCCGCCTTCCGCCCCGGCGACACCCTCAAGGTGCACGTCCGAGTCATCGAAGGCAACCGCTCGCGCGTCCAGGTCTTCCAGGGCGTCGTCATCCGCCGTCACGGCGCCGGCATCGGTGAGACCTTCACCGTTCGCAAGGTCAGCTTCAACGTCGGTGTCGAGCGCACCTTCCCGGTGCACACCCCGATCGTCGAGAAGATCGAGGTCGTGACCCGCGGTGCGGTCCGCCGCGCCAAGCTGTACTACCTGCGCGACCTCCGCGGCAAGGCCGCGAAGATCAAGGAGAAGCGCGACGCGTGATCGCGCAGGCTCACCCGGGGTCGGCCCTCCAACCGGTGTAGACCGGGGGGATAAGCTCACCTCCGATGAGCACGCACGAGCCACCAGCGGACCGCGACGGCAGTCCCGCACCCACGGGTGCGGACTCGCCGCCGCGGTCCGCCGCCGTTTCCGCCCCCGGAGCGGCGACCGGCACCGCCGCTAGCGCCGCCACCGTCACCGCCCCGGCTTCCGGCACGGACTCCGAAGGTGCGGAAGGCCCGGCGGGCGAGGACGGCCCCGAGGACGAGGGGGACGACGGCCACGGCGGCGGGCGGCGGTGGTCGCGGGACCTGCTGTGGATCGCGGCGGTGTGCGTGGTCGTCCTGCTGCTGGTGAACGCCTTCGTGGCCCGGCCCTTCGCGGTGCCGTCCGGCTCGATGGAGGGGACACTGCGACCGGGCGACCGGGTGCTGGTCAACCAGCTCGCGTACGCCTTCGGCAAGCACCCGCAGCGGGGCGACGTGGTGGTCTTCGACGGCATCGGCTCCTTCCTGCCGTACCAGGACGAACCGTCCGGCCTGAAGCGGCTGCTGGCCGGCGCGGGGCTCGCCCCGGCCGGTGACACGGTCTACGTGAAGCGGGTGATCGGCGTCGGCGGCGACCGGATCACCTGCTGCGGCACCGACGGCCGGCTCAGCGTCAACGGCGTGCCGCTGGACGAGAGCGCCTACCTGCTCCCCGGCGACGCGCCCTCGGCGGTACCGTTCGACATCGTGGTTCCTGACGGCAAGTTGTGGATGATGGGCGACCACCGCAGCGCCTCCCGGGACTCCCGTGACCACCTCGGCGAGCCCGGCGGAGGCGCCGTGCCCGAGGACAAGGTGATCGGCCGCGCGGACTGGGTGATGTTCCCCCTCGGCCGCGCCACCTCCCTCGACCGACCGGCGGCGTTCGCCGCGATTGAGGGGACCGGTGGCCATGGGGAGCAGAGGTAGACCCAGGACCGCCGCCGCTGCCGCCGGGCCGTCCGGCTCCGACCTCGGAGTCGACCCCGACCACGACCCCGCGTCCGGGTCGGTGTACCTGCCCCCCGCGGGCGGGATGGAGGGCGCGGCGGGCACGGAAGGCACGGACGACGCAGACGACGCGCAGGACGCAGCCGGCCACGGCGGCAGCGGCGGCAACGGTACGGCCGGCGCCGGTACGGACGGTGCGGCGAGCCGTCCCGTCCGGGGCCGCGCCGAGCGCCGCCGCACCGCCAAGCGTGCCGCGCGCCGCAGCCGTCGCTCCCTCCTGCGCGAGCTGCCGGTGATCGTGCTGGTGGCCCTGGTCATCGCGTTGGTGATGAAGACGTTCCTGATCCAGGTGTTCGTGATCCCCTCCGGTTCGATGGAACAGACCCTGCGGATCGGCGACCGGGTCGTCGTGGACAAGCTCACCCCGTGGTTCGGCTCGGAGCCGGAGCGCGGTGAGGTGGTGGTCTTCAAGGACCCGGGCGGCTGGCTGGAGAACGACCACAAGCCGTCCACGGACGGGCCCGTGCTGCGGAACGTGAAGTCGGTGTTCTCGGCGGTGGGGCTGCTCCCTTCCGACGACGAGCGGGACTTGATCAAGCGGGTGATCGGTGTCGGTGGCGACACCGTCGAGTGCTGCGACGAGCACGGCCGGGTGAGCGTGAACGGCACGCCGCTGGACGAGCCGTACGTCGCGGCCGGCAACTCGCCCTCGCGGATCACCTTCAAGGTGACGGTGCCCCAGGGACGGCTCTGGGTGATGGGCGACCACCGCGACCTGTCCGCCGACTCCCGCTACCACATGGGCAATCCGGGCTCCGGGACGATCCCGGTGGGGAACGTGGTCGGCCGCGCCTTCATGGTGGCCTGGCCGCTCTCCCACTTCGGTCAACTCGGCGTTCCCGATTCACTCTCCTCCCTGCCGGGGCGGGCGGCCGGATCGGCGGCCATCGGGCCGGTTCCTGCGGAACCCCCGCTCGTTATGGGTGTGTTGGGCGTGCTTCCGCTCCTCACCCGGTACCGCGGCACGCGCCGGAGGGGCGGGCCGGTGGCCGACTGACATCCGGGTCGGCGCGTGGGAGCACGGGCATGTCGACCGGTAGTGATAGAGAAGTGTGAAGTGCTCGGTTCCGGCCTGGTGTCGTGCCTGCCCCAGCGGGCAAGCCAGAGGCGGGCTTTCGATCGATCGCAGAGTGTGGTGCCCGCTGTGCGGCACTCGTGAGCGCGGGCGCACAGGCGTCCGCACAGCAGGGAGGAGATGTCGTGGGGGATCTGGTGATCGGTGCCCGCTCAGGTGCTCCGGAGCCCGACGGGGAACCCGTGGGCAACCAGGAGGGACTGCCCGCCGGTGACGGCGAGGAGCAGCGGGACGCCGAGGCGGGGGCGGAGGCCGCCGGCGATTCGGCGGCGCCGTCCCGGCGGGCGCCGAAGCAGCGTTCCTTCTGGAAGGAACTGCCGATCCTGATCGGCATCGCGCTGATCCTGGCCCTGGTGATCAAGACCTTCTTCGTCCAGGCGTTCTCGATCCCCTCCGGGTCGATGGAGAACACGCTGCAGGTCGGCGACCGCGTCCTGGTCGACAAGCTCACCCCGTGGTTCGGCTCGGAGCCGGAGCGCGGTGAGGTGGTGGTCTTCAAGGACCCGGGCGGCTGGCTGAACGACGAGCCGACCCAGCGCAGCGACAACTCCTTCGTGCGCGGCGTGCAGGACGTGTTCAGCTTCATCGGGCTGATGCCGTCCAGCGACGAGAAGGACCTAATCAAGCGGGTCATCGCGGTCGGCGGTGACACCGTGGAGTGCCAGGGCTCCGGCCCGGTCAAGGTGAACGGCATCGCGCTCGACGAGCCGTACATCTTCCCCGGCAACACCCCGTGCGGGGAGAAGCCCTTCGGCCCGGTGAACGTGCCCAAGGGACGGCTCTGGGTGATGGGTGACCACCGAGGCAACTCCCTGGACTCGCGGTACCACATGGACCAGCCCGGCGGCGGAACCGTCCCGGTCGACAACGTGGTCGGCCGCGCGTTCGTGGTGGCCTGGCCGATCGGCGACTGGGCGACGCTGCCCGTCCCGGACACCTTCGACCAGAAGGGCCTGGCCGCCGCCGGACCGCTCGCTCCGACGATGGCCGGTACGGCGCTCGCCGCCCCCGCCGTGTGGTGGGTGCGCAGGCGCCGCCGCTGACCGGAGGGCGATCGGTCGGCTACGCCTCTTGCGCGGGCCGTGGTACCGGCGAGTAATCTGCTCGCACGTGCCACGGCCCGCAGCGCTGTCCGGCCCCGGCCGACCGGCGGTCGACCGGCGGCGGGCGGACCGGCCGAGAGCGCTCGGCCGGAGCGCCCGAGCACTAGGAGAGGGCGTAACCGATGAGCAGCGTCGCGGAGCGGACACCGCGCACCGGGGCCGGACCGGCCCGCCGCCGGAACACCGCGTCGATCGTGCAGGGCGTGGTGATCGCGCTCGGCTTCGCGATGCTGGTCGGCGGCTTCGGGATGCTCGCCGTCGAGTACCGGCCCTACCGAATCCCGACCGGTTCGATGAGCCCGACCCTGGAGTCCGGCGACACCGTCCTGGCCCGCACCGGCGGGTCCGCCGGCCGCGGCGACATCGTGGTCTTCCAGGACCAGGACTGGGGCGACGCGACCCTGGTGAAGCGCGTGGTCGCGGTCGGCGGCGACACCGTCTCCGGTGACCGCGAAGGACGGATCACCGTCAACGGGCACCAGGTGTCCGAGCCCTACCTGGCCCCCGTCCGGACGAACACGACCGAGTTCTCGGTCACGGTGCCCGAGGGGCGGCTGTTCCTGCTCGGCGACTTCCGCGGCAACTCCCTGGACTCGCGCAGCCACCTCGACGTGGCCTTCGGTTCGGTGCCCGCCTCCGAGGTGAAGGCGAGGGTGGAAGCGGTGATCCAGCCGCTGTCCCGGGCCGGGCTGGAGCGGCGCGTCCCGGCCTTCGACGCGCTGGGCGCGCCCGGCGCGCACCGGGCCGGTCCGCTGCTGCCCGCCGCCTGGACAGCGGTCGGCGGCGCGGTGCTGATCGTGGCGGCCTCCGCGGCGGGCTGGGCGGTCTCGCTGACCCGGTGGCTGCGGGGCCGGCGGCGGAGGGCCTGACCCCGGGGCCGGCGGCGTACCGGCCCGGGCGCCGCCCCCGGTCAGGAGGCGCGCCCAATGCCTCAGGACGGAGCTGAACCAGATGGCCGTCGAGCACCGCCGAGCCGTTCGGGTGCTGCTGCTGGACCCGGACGGCCGCGTCCTGCTGCTGCGCGGGACGGACCCGGCCGCGCCGGGGACCACCTGGTGGATCACGCCCGGTGGCGGCATCGAGCCGGGCGAGAGCCCGGCCGCGGCGGCCCGGCGCGAGCTGGCCGAGGAGATCGGGCTGACGGACGTGGACTGGGGACCGCTGGTCGGGTACGGCACGGCGGAGTTCTCCTTCCGGGGCAGGAAGTACCGACAGGAGCAGTGGTTCCGGCTGGCCCGCACCACGCGGACCGCGGTGTCACTGACGGAAGGTGGAGCGGACGAGCACGCGCTGTTGCTGGCCGTCCGCTGGTGGACGCCGGACGAGTTGAGGACCACCGGGGAGACCGTCCACCCGCGCGGACTGGCCGAACTGGTGGAACGGGTTCTGACCGAAGGGCCGCCAGAACCACCAGTAAGGCTCTGAGTGCGGGTCCGGTGGTCCACAATGGGGTGGACGTGACGAGTGAGGGGACGCTTGGAATGAGTGCCGAAGACCTCGAGAAGTACGAGACCGAGATGGAGCTGAAGCTCTACCGGGAGTACCGGGATGTCGTCGGCCTGTTCAAGTACGTGATCGAGACCGAGCGTCGCTTCTACCTGACGAACGACTACGACCTCCAGGTGCACTCGGTGCAGGGCGAGGTGTTCTTCGAAGTGTCGATGGCGGATGCCTGGGTCTGGGACATGTACCGACCGGCCCGGTTCGTCCGGAAGGTCCGTGTGCTGACGTTCAAGGACGTGAACATCGAGGAGCTGGCCAAGAGCGATCTTGAGCTGCCCTCGGACGACTCCGCCTTCGGGAACTGACCACCCCGCGGCCGGGCGGCCGGTCTCCCTCGGGCCCGGAGCCCGGCGGGGACGGCACGGCCGACCGTGCCCTCCTGCCAGGGCCGTCGCACCTCCGTGAGCTGCGGCGGTGCCCGGGCCACCGAGATTGGCTGCGCTGATCGGGCACTGTCCAGCGCATTTTTCGATTTGTCGCTCGAACGGGTGACCTGAGTTATCCACAGGCCCGGGTTATCCACAGGTCTGGCGATCCCGCTGGCCCGCCCCCGGCGTCTGACGGCAACCTTCCGGCCGGAGGTGATTGCCGTGCAGAACCCCAACAAGATTTCCACCAACGGCCTCGGACGCTACGGCGAGGAGGTCGCCGCCCGCCGGCTCGCCGAGGGCGGCCTGTACATCCTGGAACGCAACTGGCGCTGCGCCGACGGCGAGCTCGACATCGTCGCGCTCGACGGGGACGCCCTCGCGATCTGCGAGGTGAAGACCCGCTCCGAACGAGGCTTCCAACAGCCGGCCGAAGCGATCGACCAGACCAAGGCCGACCGGTTGCGCCACCTCGCCGAGCGCTGGCTCGCCGAACGCTGGCCGGTGCACTTCTCCCGACTCGTGCTCGCCGTCGAACGGGCCGGGGGCGCCGACCCGCAGCCCGACGCGGAGAGCGGCGGGCCGGCCCCGCCGCCGCCCGGCGGCATCCGCATCGACCTGGTCGCCGTGGTCAACCCCCGCCGGGGCGCGGCCGCGGTCGAGCACCTGCGCGGGGCGGTGTGAATGGCCTTCGCCCGCACCTGCTCGGTCGCCCTGGTCGGCGTGGACGGCGTCGTGGTCGAGGTCCAGGCCGACCTCGAACCCGGACTCGCGGCCTTCAGCCTGGTGGGCCTCGCCGACAAGGCCCTCCTGGAAGCCCGCGACCGGGTCCGCGCCGCCGTGTCCAACAGCGGAGAGAAATGGCCGCTGCGGAAACTCACCGTGGGCCTCACCCCGGCCTCCGTGCCCAAGAGCGGCAGCGGGTACGACCTGGCGGTGGCCTGCGCCGTCCTGGCAGCCGCCGAACGGCTCGACCCCGCGTCGATCGACGGCCTGCTGATCATCGGAGAGCTCGGACTGGACGGCCGGGTACGCCCGGTGCGCGGAGTCCTGCCCGCGGTGCTGGCGGCGGCCGACGCCGGCTACCGGCAGATCGTGGTCGCCGAGCAGACCGCCGCCGAAGCGAAACTGGTGCCCGGCGTCTCCGTCCTCGGAGTGCGCAGCCTGCGCCAGCTCATCGCGATCCTCACCAACGCCTCCGTTCCCGACGAACCGCCCGACCCGTCCAACGGCCGCCCCGACTCCTCGTTCGCCGGACTGCTGCTACCCGGCCTCGGCGTCCGCGACCTCGCCTCCGAACCGGCCCTCCGCCCCGACCTCGCCGACGTGGCCGGGCAGTACGAGGCCCGCCAAGCCCTGGAGATCGCCGCAGCGGGCGGCCACCACCTCTACCTGAAGGGCCCACCGGGAGCCGGCAAGACGATGCTGGCCGAACGGCTCCCGACCCTGCTCCCGCCGCTCACCCCCGCCGAAGCCCTCGAAGTGACCGCGATCCACTCCGTGGCCGGCCTGCTCCCACCCGACCGCCCCCTGATCGACACCCCGCCCTACTGCGCCCCGCACCACTCGACGACCATGCCCGCCATCATCGGCGGCGGAACGGGACTGCCCAGGCCAGGGGCCGTCTCCCTCGCCCACCGCGGCGTGCTGTTCCTCGACGAGGCGCCCGAATTCCCGGTCCGGGTCCTCGACGCGCTGCGCCAACCCCTGGAGTCGGGGGAGGTGATGATCGCCAGAGCCGCGGGCTCGATGCGGTTGCCCGCCCGCTTCCTGCTCTGCCTGGCCGCCAACCCCTGCCCCTGCGGCCGCTATTCACTGAGAGGAGAAGGATGCGAATGCACCCCCGTCATGGTCAACCGCTACCAGGCCAGGCTGTCCGGCCCGCTGCTGGACCGGGTGGACCTCCAGGTGCAGGTTGCCGGAGTCACCAAGGCCGAGCTGATGCAGCGAGGCGGAAGGGCCGAGAGCACGGCGACGGTCGCCGAACGCGTGCGGGAGGCCCGGGCGCGGGCCGCCGCTCGCCTCGTCGACACCCCGTGGCGGACCAACGCCGAAGTGCCCGGGCACGAACTGCGCACGCGCTGGCAACTCGCACCCGGATCGCTGGCCGACGCCGAACGTGACCTCGACCGGGGCCTGCTCACCGCGCGCGGCCTCGACCGCGTCCTGCGGGTGGCCTGGACGGTCGCCGACCTGGCCGGCCGGAACTGCCCGAACCGGTCCGACGTCCAGACCGCGCTCACCCTCCGCACCGGGGTCCAGCGCGCCCTTCGCCCGACCGACCGCAGGAACGACCCGCGCTACCCGTACGCCGACGTGGACGCGGACACCGACCCGGGAGACGCGTTCTGACCCGGCCCCACCTGCCGGGGCGGCAAGGCGTCGGCAGTAGAGCGGACCCGGCCGGCGGGCGGGTCACTCCCTCGGCCGCCCAGTACGGCAGAGACAGCGCACGGCACAGACAGAAGGAGCACCGATGACCGCACACCCCGTACCCCGCGGCCACACCGGCCGGTCCGCCGTCCCACCGGAAGTGCCGACGGCTGACCAGCCCGCACCGTGCGGCGCCGCCCGCCGGTTCGGCACCGCACGATTCGGCGACGGAGGCCCCGACCACTGGCGGCTCTCGGACGGCACCGGGTCAGGCGGGCCACCCGGCCGCCACGGCCCGCCGCACCCGCCCGACACCGCCGCCGACCAGGCCGGCACCCGCACGGCGTGCGACGGTGGCGAACGACTCCGGCAGCCGGTCCGCGGCGGCGATCCACCGGCGGTGCACCGGGCACGCCACGGACCGCCGGAACCGGTCCGAGCCGCGCCGGGAGCCGACGGCCCCGGCACCATGGCTCCGATTCTGGCTGTCGTGGACCGGCCCGGGGCCGTACACCGCGCACCGCCGGTCGCGGCCACCGAGCGCGCCTTCCCCGCCGGGACCGCGCAGGTCGATCGCCGGGCCATCCGACCCACGGCCTGGGCCGCGCCGACGGTCCCGCCCGATCCGCCCGAGCCCGAGCGGATCTCCCGGGCGGCGCTCACCCGACTGATCGAACCGGGCGACGCCGCGATCGGCCGAGCCGTCCAACGGCACGGCGTGGTGGGACTGGTGCAGGGGTTCTACGAAGGGGCACCCGCGAACCGGCTGGGACTTGGTGCCGACCGGATCGCCGCCTACCAGGAGAGGCTGCGAAAGTTCAACCCGGTCACCGACCTGGAACGGATCGCCAAGCTCGGTGGGAGGTTCATCATTCCGGGCGACAGCGAGTGGCCCTCCCAACTCGACGACCTCGGCGACAGCCGCCCGATCGGGCTGTGGGTCCGCGGCCTGCCGTCACAGCGACTGCCGTCGCTGCGCCTGCTCGCGCTGCGGTCGGTCGCCGTCGTCGGGGCGCGGGCCTGCACCGCGTACGGGCGCCACGTCGCCGGTCAGCTCGGCTCCGAACTGGCCGAGCGCGGCTGGGTGGTGGTGTCCGGTGCGGCGTACGGGGTGGACACCGCCGCGCATCTCGGGGCGCTGGCGGTCAACGGAATGACGATCGCCGTGCTCGCCAGCGGCGTCGACATCTGCTACCCGCGCGGGAACGAGTCGCTGATCGAGCGGATCGGCCGGGACGGGTTGCTGGTGAGCGAGCTGGCGCTCGGGATGAACCCGACCCGGTTCAGGTTCGTGCTGCGGAACCGGGTGATAGCCGCGCTCACCCGCGGCACGGTGGTGGTCGAGGCCGCACCGCGCAGCGGCGCGCTCAGCACCGCGCGGCGGGCCCGCGACCTCAACCGGCACACCATGGGCATCCCCGGCCCGATCACCTCCGAACTCTCGGCAGGCGTCCACACGTTGATCAGAGACGGGGCGGCCACCATGGTCACCAGCGGTGCCGAGGTGGGCGAGCTGATCGGCGCGATCGGGTCCGACCTGGCACCGGAGCGGGTCGGCCCGATCCTGCCGCGGGACGCGCTGGAACCACCGGTGGCCCGGGTGCTGGAAGCCGTCCCGGCGAGCGCGGACGGCGCGCCGGTCCAGCGACTCGCCCACTACGCGGCGCTCTCCGAGGCCACCACCGTCCAGCACCTCCACGAACTGAGCTCGCTTGGCTTCGTCGAGCGGCACGGAGCGCATTGGAGGCTGGTGCGTCGGAAGTGATCGCATCCGGGCAGAGCCGGACAGGCTGAGGGGTTCCGAACGGGTCAATCGATCAACAGGAGGTGATACAGGCCGAGTTGAGGGACGATGGCGGATCGGCCGGTTCGGTCGGAGTGCCGCGCCGAGGGTCGGGCCCGGGCCGGCCGGAGGTGGCGCGCAGGTCCGTGCCGGTCAACGGGCCGACCGGACGGGAGGGGCCGGGGCACGCCGGAGACCCGCCCGCGACGCGCCGGTGCCGCCCTTTGCTGCCACCGGATCGGGCGACGCCCGAGTGGCGGTAGCACTGTGCAGCGACTCGGTCACGCTACGCTCGCTTATGGCGTCCCTATCAGCACATGACTCGGCAGAACGGCGCAGACCAACGCATGCCCACTCACATTCCCGGACACAGGGTGACCGGTGACGGTCGGTCCCCGGACGGGACGGGGGCCGAGACCCACAGCACCGCGGAACTGCGGCCCAGATCCTCGGGCGTCGTGGGAATGACGAGGCCGGGCAGCACCCCGGCCGCGACCCCACAGTCCCAGGCCCGTCCCGTCCCGTCCTCGCCCCTCCCGCGCCCACCGGCCCCGTCGGGGCCGGCGGCCAGGCCCGGCCCGGTGCGCCCACCGGCCGACCGGCCCGGCCAGGTGCTGCCCTGCCCGCAGGTGGTACCGCCCGGCGTGGCGGCGAAGCCGCGGTCGCGCGGGGCCGAGGACACCGGCGCGGTGACCGGCACGGGCGCCCGAACGATCGGACCGACCGTGGCGGGCGGCGCCAAGTCCACGGGTGCCAAGTCCGCCGGTGCCAAGACCAGGAGCGTCAAGGTCGGCGGCCAGGGCGGTGCCGGTCAGACCGGTGGCGTCCCGGGCGGCGGCGGACAGCCCGGCAGCGCTCCGGGCAGCGGTGCTCCGGGCGGTGGCGGGCAGGGTGGGGCAGAGCGGGGCGGTGGAGAGTGGGGCGTCGACGGGTCGCGCTCCGGACCGGCCACCGCCGAGTCCCCGGTCTCGCCTCAGCCTCCGTCCGGAGCCGAGCGGCCGGCGCGCGGCCAGGCCAAGCGGGGCGCGCGGGCGAAGGCGAAGGACTCGTCCGTCCGGAGCGCCCAGGTCCGCAGGCAGGCGGGCGGACCACCACCCGCGCGCTCGCCGGAACCCCCGGACCGGAACCCCGGTGAGCGCCCGGCCACCGGGCAGGGCGCGCCACCGTCGGTGCCACTGCCCGCTCCGGCCCCGGGCCCGGCCCTGGGCTCGGCTCCGGCTTCCGGACCAGCGGCGACGCCGACCCGGCCCGCGGCTCCGGACGGAGTCGACGGCGCGGTCGCGGCGCGGCCGGTCGAGGAGGCGTCCGCGAAGAGCGGCGGCCACCAGCCCGCCCCGGGCGGCGAGGCGAGGGCTGAGACGGACGTGCGGGTCGGTGCGATGGTGCCCGCACCGGCTGTGGCACCTGCTTCGGCACTGGATGCGGCCGTCGGCGCGCGCGGCGGCGCGGCGAACGAGGGCAAGAGCGGCGACCGGCCGAAGGGCGCCGACCAGTCGGCGTTGCAGGCGCTGTGGCGCTCGTACAAGGACACCGGCGACCACGGGCTCCGGGACCAGCTGATCCTGCACTACTCGCCGCTGGTGAAGTACGTGGCGGGCCGGGTCGGGGTCGGGCTGCCGGCCAACGTGGAGCAGGCGGACTTCGTCTCCTCCGGGGTGTTCGGGCTGATCGACGCCATCGAGAAGTTCGACATCGACCGGGCGATCAAGTTCGAGACGTACGCGATCAGCCGTATCCGTGGTGCGATCATCGACGAGCTGCGGGCGCTGGACTGGATCCCCAGGTCGGTCCGGCAGAAGGCCAAAGCCGTCGAGCGGGCCTACGCCACGCTGGAAGCCCGGCTGCGGCGGTCTCCGCATGACCCCGAGGTCGCGGCGGAGATGGGCATCTCGCTGGACGACCTGCACACCATTTTCAGCCAGTTGTCGCTGGCCAACGTGGTGGCGCTGGACGAACTGCTGCACTCGGCGGGCGAGGGCGGCGACCGGCTGACCCTGATGGAGACGCTGCCGGACAGCGGCGCCGACAACCCGGTCGAGATCGCCGAGGACCGCGAACTGCGCCGGCTGCTCGCCTCGGCGGTCAACACCCTCCCCGAGCGGGAGAAGACCGTCGTGACGCTCTACTACTACGAGGGCCTGACGCTGGCGGAGATCGGCCAGGTGCTCGGGGTGACGGAGAGCAGGGTCAGCCAGATCCACACCAAGTCGGTGCTGCAACTGCGGGCCAAGATGTCCGACGCCCGGTGAGCGGGGCCCGGCGCGGGTCGCCGGGCCCGCCGGGCCCGGGCGGTGCGGGACAGGACACGACGGGGCGCGACGGGCGTGGGGCGGCGCGTGATGGCCGGTGGGGACGTGATGTCGTGTCCGCCGGTCGTCGGCGTCCGTAGAGTTGGTCCGTGCCGAAAATCCGGGCGGCCACGGTGGCCGAGCATCGACAGTTGCAGCAGGCAGCGCTGCTGGACGCCGCACGCGTCCTGCTGGCGGAGGGCGGCCGGGAGGCGCTGAGCTTCGGCGCGCTCGCGGCGCGCGCCGGTCTCGCGCGCTCCTCGGTGTACGAGTACTTCCGCTCCAAGTCCGAGCTGGTGGAAGCGCTCTGCACGGTCGACCTCCCGCTCTGGGCCGCCGAGATCGAAGCGGGCATGGCCGCCTGCGACAGTCCGGCCGAGCGGATCGAGGCGTACGTCCGCGGCCAGGTGTCGCTGGCCACCGACCCGGTGCACCGGGCCGTGGTGGCCGTCGCCGAGTACGAACTCGACGACGCCGCGCGGGCCAGGATCAGGGCGGCTCACGCCGGGCTGACCACCATGGTGGTGCGCACCCTGGAGGACCTCGGCCACGGTCGGCCCGGAGTCGCGGCCTCGCTGCTCCAGGGCGTGGTGGAGGCGGCGGTCCGCCAGAGCGGACGCGTCCGGGGCGAGGACGGCGCACCCGCGGCAGAGGCCGTCCGGGAGATCGCCGACACCGCGGTGCGCTTTGCCCTCGACGGCCTGCGCTCGGCAGACCGGCAGCGGGCCGACGCGCAGCACCGGCCCGGCCGCGCGCCCGAGGGCGGCGCGAGCGGCGCGGACGATTCGAACACCGCGAACGCCGCGAACGCCGCGAACGCAGAGAACAGCACGAACGCCGCGAACAGCGCTGGCCGGGCATGCGGGCGGTCGCGGCGGGGCGAGAGCTGACCCCGCGTCAGGGCGGGCTGAGCGGCAGCAGCCGGGCCCGGCCGGAGCCGAGCAGGGCGAGCGGGTCGAGGTAGCGCTCGCCGCGCAGCAGGCCCCAGTGCAGGCAGCCGACCGGGCAGTGGCCGGAATCGGCGGTCAGCACCCCGATCGGGTCGCCCGCCGCGACGCCGGTGCCGACCGGCACGGAGCCCGCCACCGGCAGGTAGGTGGTCCGCAGCGGGGGAGCGCCCGAGCCGGGGTGCGTCACCACGACCACCGGACGTCCGGCCACCAGACCGGCGAAGGTCACCACCCCGGGTGCCGCCGCCCGCACCGCCGTGCCCGGCAGGGCCGCCAGGTCCACACCGCGGTGTCCCGCGGCCCAGCGCGCTGGCGGCGGCTCGAACCGCCGCAGCAGCCCCGACCGCCCGCCCACCGGCCACCCCCGCACCGGCCCGGGCCCCGGCGCGGCGGTACGCCCCACCAGGAGCGGCCCGGCCGCAGAAGCCTCCGCCGCCGCCCTCGGTACGAACCCGCCGAACGCCGACAGCAGCACCAGCGTCGGCACCAGCACCAGCACCAGCGGCAGCGCCGTCCTCGCCCCCGCCCCCACCGGAGAAGCCCGCGCCGACACCCGCGCCCGCAGCCTCCGTCGCCCCCAGCCACCCCGTCCGTGCACCCCGCACCTCCGCGTCGACTCCCGTACCGTCCGTCGGACCCACCCGTCGGACCCACCCACCAGGCCCACCCACCAGGCCCCTCCGCCCGGGTGGTCACCAGGGTGGGGTCGGCGGGACCCGTCGCGCGCGTTGGTTCCGGGGCCTGTGGACAGACCGGGGGCTGTGGACAACTGCCGTCCCCCGCAGGGGTGAACGGTGGGCGGCGGGCCGGTCCGGACGGCGCTGAACAGGGCCATGGGAACGCCGGGAGTCGCCCGTCGCTCGGGGCTTCCCGTACACTTCACACGCGACCCGGTCTGCCGGGTCGACTTCGCACGCCCCGCCACCGGCGGTCCGGCCCCCTCGGGGGAGCGGTCGCGACGGTGCGAGTGCCGCTCGGTCCGCCGAGCCCGCCGAGGCCGCAAGCCTCGCGCAGGCCGAGCGGCTTGGCACGTCGGGGCGTCAGGCGTGACGGTCGCCCGACCGGCACGGACAAAACCGAGTACCCCGGCACCCCACAGGACGCAACTGCCTCACGGCGCGCCGGGCAACACACGAGGAGTACGGCACATGGCCGTCGTCACGATGCGGGAGCTGCTGGAGAGCGGCGTCCACTTCGGTCACCAGACCCGCCGTTGGAACCCGAAGATGAAGCGCTTCATCTTCACGGAGCGCAACGGCATCTACATCATCGACCTCCTGCAGTCGCTGAACTACATCGACCGCGCCTTCGAGTTCGTCAAGGAGACCGTTGCCCACGGCGGCAGCGTCCTCTTCGTCGGCACCAAGAAGCAGGCCCAGGAGGCCATCGCCGAGCAGGCGACCCGCGTGGGCATGCCGTACGTCAACCAGCGCTGGCTGGGTGGCATGCTGACCAACTTCTCGACCGTCTACAAGCGTCTGCAGCGCCTCAAGGAGCTCGGCGAGATCGACTTCACGGACGTGGCCGGCTCCGGCCTCACCAAGAAGGAGCTCCTGGTCCTCCAGCGCGAGTACGACAAGCTGGAGAAGACCCTCGGCGGTATCCGCGACATGCAGCGCGTGCCCAGCGCCGTCTGGATCGTGGACACCAAGAAGGAGCACATCGCGGTCGGCGAGGCCCGGAAGCTCAACATCCCGGTCGTCGCCATCCTCGACACCAACTGCGACCCGGACGAGGTCGACTACAAGATCCCGGGCAACGACGACGCGATCCGCTCCGTCACCCTGCTGACCCGCGTGATCGCCGACGCCGTCGCCGAGGGCCTGAAGTCCCGCGCCGGTGTCGCCAAGGGCGACGCCAAGGCCGAGCCGGGCGCCGACCAGCCGCTGGCCGCCTGGGAGAAGGAGATCCTCGAGGGCGAGAAGGCCGCCGAGGCCCCCGCCGCCGAGGCCGCTGCCACCGAGGCCCCCGCCGAGGCTGCTGCCGAGACCGAGGCTCCGGCCGCTGCCGAGACCGAGGCCGAGGCCCCCGCCGAGGCTCCGGCCGCCGAGGCCGAGCAGGCCTGACGTACCACCAGGGTGAGGGGCACCGGCCGGGCTGAGCCGGTGGGTGCCCCTCTCTCCCGTGCCGGGGGCCCGCACCACGGGCCGCGGCACTTTCCCACGCAGACACGCGAGACGTGAGAAGAGATCACAACCATGGCGAACTTCACCGCCGCGGACGTCAAGAAGCTCCGTGAGCTCACCGGCGCCGGCATGATGGACTGCAAGAAGGCCCTGGACGAGGCCGAGGGCGACGTCCAGAAGGCCATCGAGCTCCTGCGCATCAAGGGCCAGAAGGGCGTTGCCAAGCGCGAGGGCCGCGACGCCTCCAACGGCGCCGTCGCCGCGCTGATCGCCGAGGACAAGAAGTCCGGCGTCCTGGTCGAGCTGAACTGCGAGACCGACTTCGTCGCCAAGGGCGGCAAGTTCGTCGAGGTCGCCAACGCGATCGCCGCGCACGTCGCCGCCACCTCCCCGGCCGACCTGGACGCCGCCCTGGCCTCCGAGATCGCCCCGGGCCAGACCGTCCAGCAGTTCGTGGACGAGGCCAACGCGACCCTCGGCGAGAAGATCGTGTTCCGCCGCTTCGCGCAGTTCGACAACGACGGCTTCGTCGGCCTCTACCTGCACAAGTCGGACCCGGACCTGCCGCCGACCATCGGTGTCCTGGTCGAGCTCGACCAGGAGAACGCCGACACCGCCAAGGACGTCGCCCAGCACATCGCCGCCTTCGCGCCGAAGTACCTCTCCCGCGAGGACATCCCGGCCGAGGACCTGGAGAACGAGCGCCGCGTCGCCGAGGCCACCGCTCGCGAGGAGGGCAAGCCCGAGGCCGCCCTGCCGAAGATCGTCGAGGGTCGGGTCACCGGCTTCGTCAAGGAGAACGCCGTGCTGGAGCAGGCGTTCGCCAAGGACAACAAGAAGAGCGTCGCCAAGGTCCTCGACGAGGCCGGCGTCACCCTCAAGCGCTTCGTCCGCTTCCGCGTCGGCGCCTGAGACCCGTTCCCCGCGGTCCGTCCCGCCGCTCCCGGCCCCGTGCCGGACATAAGGTAGGAGGACCGCCCCCGTCCGCGAGGACGGTGGAGCGAGCCGACGAGCCCCCCAGCACCCCCGGGGAAGCGGCGTCGGCACCATGAACGACGAGGAGGCCATTGCCGTGCAGGAGACCGTACCGGTTCCCGCGGCAGTGGCCTCCTCTCGTGTACACGGCGCCGGGACCGCACGCCCCGCGCCGTGACCAGCACTTTGCAGATCTGCTGAACCAGCAGGCGGAGAAGGAGAAAGTCCATGCAGGAGACGCAGGAGACCGCTCCGGGCGGTGCACGCCGCCGGGTACTGCTCAAGCTGTCCGGCGAGGCGTTCGCCGGCGGAGGCGGCCTCGGCGTCGACCCGGACGTGGTGCACGCCATCGCCCGCGAGATCGCCACGGTGGTCCGGTCCGGGACGGAGGTCGCCGTGGTCATCGGCGGCGGCAACTTCTTCCGCGGCGCCGAGCTCCAGCAGCGCGGCATGGACCGGGCCCGCTCCGACTACATGGGCATGCTCGGCACCGTGATGAACTGCCTGGCGCTCCAGGACTTCCTGATCAAGGAGGGCATGGAGACCCGGGTCCAGACCGCCATCACGATGGGCCAGGTCGCCGAGCCCTACCTGCCGCTGCGCGCCATCCGGCACCTGGAGAAGGGCCGGGTGGTGATCTTCGGCGCCGGGATGGGCATGCCGTACTTCTCCACCGACACCACCGCCGTACAGCGGGCGCTGGAGATCCACGCCGACGTCCTGCTGATGGGCAAGAACGGCGTCGACGGCGTCTACGACTCCGACCCGCGCACCAACCCGGCCGCGGTCCGGTTCGACGCGCTGGACTACACCGAGGTGATCTCCCGGGACCTCAAGGTCGCCGACCTGACCGCGATCACCCTGTGCAAGGACAACGGACTGCCGATCCTGGTCTTCGAGTTGCTGGCCGAGGGCAATATCGCCCGCGCGGTCAAGGGTGAGAAGATCGGCACACTCATCAGCGAGGATTCCGCCCGGGCCTAGCCGTCGGGGTTCCGAGCAGCAACAGCCGTCCGGGGCACCGGTACGGGACAACAGCAGATGAACCGGACAGGGAGCACACAGTGATCGATGAGACCCTCCTCGAGGCCGAGGAGAAGATGGAGAAGGCCGTCGCCGTCGCCAAGGACGACCTCGCGGCCATCCGCACCGGGCGCGCGCACCCGGCCATGTTCGCCAAGATCGTCGCGGAGTACTACGGTGCGCTGACGCCGATCAACCAGCTGGCCTCGTTCTCCGTCCCGGAGCCGCGGATGGCCATGGTCACCCCGTTCGACAAGACCGCGCTGAAGGCCATCGAGACCGCGATCCGCGACTCGGACCTGGGCGTCAACCCGTCGAACGACGGCTCCGTCATCCGGGTGGTGCTCCCGCAGCTCACCGAGGAGCGCCGCCGCGAGTACATCAAGCAGGCCCGCGGCAAGGGCGAGGACGCCAAGGTCTCGGTCCGCTCCATCCGCCGCAAGGCCAAGGACGCGATCGACAAGCTGGTCAAGGACAAGGAGATCGGCGAGGACGACGGCCGTCGCGCCGAGAAGGAGCTCGACGACCTGACCGCCAAGTTCGTGGCGCAGATCGACGAGCTGCTCAAGCACAAGGAAGCCGAGCTGCTGGAGGTCTGACCCCAGACCCCGCCCGCAACGCCCCGGACCGGCGGCCCGACCGCCCGGCCCGGGGCGCGGCTCCACCCGGGCCCACCCCCGCTCCGGCCGGGCCGGCCCCGGCGGCCCGACCCGGCCGACACCAAACGGGTCACGCGCGGCGGCCTCCGGCATGACGAGGGGGCGGCGCGGCACAGACTCAGTTCATGCCCCCCGCCCAGGAGACCTCCGTGGCCCAGACCGACCAGCAGCCCCGCAAGCCGCGCGGCGGCCGCAACCTGCCCGCCGCGATAGGCGTGGGCATCGGACTCGGGGCGGTCGTCGCGGCCTCGCTGTTCGTGGTCAAGGCGGTCTTCATGGTGGTCGTCGCGGCCGCCGTGGCCGTCGGCATCTGGGAGCTCACCAGCCGGCTCGCCGAGCGCAAGGACGTCCGCGTCCCGCAGGTCCCGCTGATGGTCGGCGGCGCGGGCATGGTCGTCACCGGCTACTTCGCGGGCGGCCAGTGGGCCGCCGCGATCCTCGCGGTGACCGGCCTGGCGATGATGGTCGCCCGGATGGCCGTCCCGCCGGAGAACTACCTGCGCGACATAACGGCCGGCATCTTCACCGCCTTCTACGTGCCGTTCCTGGCCACCTTCGTCGCGCTGATCCTGGCCGCGGACGACGGCGCCTGGCGGATTCTGCTCTTCCTGGTCGTCACCATCTGCTCCGACACCGGCGCCTACGCCGTCGGCTACAAGTTCGGCCGCACCAAGCTCGCGCCCGCCATCAGCCCCGGCAAGACCCGCGAGGGCCTGGCCGGCGGCATCGGCCTGTCGATGATCGCCGGCGCGCTGCTGATGCAGTACCTGATCGACGACGGCACCTGGTGGCAGGGCCTGATCCTGGGCGGCTGCGCGGCGGTCACCGCCACCCTCGGCGACCTCGCCGAGTCGATGATCAAGCGCGACCTCGGCATCAAGGACATGGGCACCCTGCTCCCCGGCCACGGCGGCATCATGGACCGCCTGGACTCGCTGCTGCCCACCGCCCCCGTGGTCTGGCTGCTGCTCGCCGCCTTCGTCGGCAGCTGAGCCCGAGCGCCCCCGGCCCCGAGGAGGGCCCGCCACCGGGTCGGTTCCCCGCCGGAGGCGGGCCCTTCCGCACGTTCCGGACCGCGCTCGACCCGCCCGGGAGCGGTTCGGCCGGAGGCCGGTAGGGTGCCGACGAGGAGGTGCCGTGAACGAGGAAGCCCGGGACGACGACCTGGCCTACGAAGCCGCCGTCGAGCGGGCCGAGCGCGCGGCGCGGTTCGGCCTCGGGGTGAGCGCCGGGGTCGCCGTGCTGGTCGTCGGCTTCGTGGCCCTGGCGGTCCTGCTCGGCTTCGCGGTGGTGCTGGGCGGTGTCTACCTCCTCGCGCGCCGGTAGCCGCCCCGGTCTCCGTCACCGGCCCGGAGCGGGGCGGGACCGGTTCCCGGCGTCTGCGACACTGGAACAACCATGCCTAAGCCCGGAGAACAACACCGGGCACATGCGAAAAGGCCCCTCCACCAGCAGGTTTTCCACTGGTGGAGGGGCCTTTCGCATGCCTTGGGCCGTGTTCGGGCCGTCAGGTTGTCGGGTCGTCCCACTGGAAGAGGCGGTCGACGACCTTCCGGGCGCGCTCCTGGCTGTTGGGCATGAGGTGCGCGTACACCCGGAGCGTCAGGGCCGGATCGGCATGGCCCAGGTAGTCACTCACCGCCCGGATGCTCTCCCCGGAGTCCAGCAGCACGGAGGCGTAGAAGTGCCTCAGGGCGTGCATCCCGTGCTCGCGGGCGGACGCGTAGGACTCACCGGGGCCCGGCGTCGGGATGAGCCCCGCGGTGGCCAAGGCGGGCTTCCAGTCCTGGAGGTTGAAGTTGCTCTTCCAGACCAGGCCGCCGGCGGTGTTGCTGAACAGCAGGCGGTAGGTCACCTTCGGCCCGTCCGGGGTCTTCCACGGCAGCGTGATCGGCACGGGCTTGCACGCGTCCATGTGAGCCCGGAGGGCGGCGGCCACCGAGTCGGGGAGCGGGACGTCGCGCTCCTTGTTGCACTTCGGCGGGGCGAACACGGCCTTGCCTCGGATGAGCTTCACCTGCCGGAGCACCCGAACCGTCCTCGTCTCGAAGTCGAGAGCGTCATCCTCGGCCAGGCCGATGATCTCGCCCTGTCGTAGACCGCACCCAGCACCCAGATCGGCCATCGCCCGGTACCGCTCCGCCAGGGCGCCGCGCACCGCGAACACCTGCTCCGGGAGCCAGGGCACGATCCGGCGGGCCTCGGCGGACGGGGGCCGGACTGACGCGGCACCGCACGGGTTCCTGTTCAGGAGACCGTCGTCCACGGCCGCCGACAGCACGGCCCGGACGTCCGAGTAGATGTTCCGGGCGTACCCGCCGGAGATCGGGCTCTGCTCCAGCTCCTTCACCAGCTCCTGGATGTGCGACGGCCGGAACGAGTCCAGGGGCCGGCGGCCGATCCGGGGGAAAGCGTGCAGCCGCAGCCTGGTCTCCACCAGGACCTGACTGGCGGGGTCCGTGGTTTGAGCCTTGAGCCACCGCTCCGCGAATTGCTGGAACGTCGTCCGGGCGGCCTTCGGGTCGATGTACTGGCCACGCGACATGTCGGCCTCGATCTGCCTCAGCCAGTCCTCGGCCAGGCGCTTCTGGCGGTCGGGGAAGCTCTTGGACTTCTCGGTGCCGTCGGGGGCGACGTAGCGGGCGCGGTAGCGCAGGCCAATGCCGTGCCGGTCGGTCTTAACCCGCTGGGGCTTGCCGGTGGGGCCGGGCTCGGTCTTGAACCAGCGGTCCTGGATGTGTCCGGCCATCAGGCAGCCACTTCCTCGGTCAGGGTCTCGATCCAGGCGTGCACCTTGGCGGGGTCGTAGCGCAGGTGCCGGCCGACGCGGAAGCCGGGCGGGCCGGTGCGCTTGCGCCGCCACTGGTAGACGGTCTCCACCGGGATGCCCAGCAGCGCGGCCAGGTCGATGGGGGTCAGGTAGCGGTCGGGCAGTGCCCCCCTCACAGCCATGCGTCGTTCTCCTCTCGCGCGAGTTGCGCGTGCATCTCCTGTCGGTCGGTGGTGCGGCGTTCGTGCAGCTCGGCGGCGATCGAGGCGGCGAGCATGGACTCGCCCGGGGAGTTGCCCGCCCCGGCGAAGGCCCAGTGGGCGACGATCAGGGTTTCGGCTTCGGGCAGGTCGTCCAGGTCCGGGAGTCCCTGGGCGAGGAGGCGTTCGCGGAGGTCGGTGCGGGCCTGCTCGGCGCGGAAGTCGGCCCGGACCTGGCGCAGGGCGCCGAGCGTGGTGGAGTAGGTGGGCGACTTGCTGGAGAAGTGGCCCCGGAAGCCGAGCATGTGCGACCAGTGGGCGAGCAGCCGATCCGGGTAGGCCGCATCGAGGTCCCAGCAGGCTTCGATCAACCGCCTTGTGTGGGGCGGGAGTTGGTGGCGGTCGAGTTCGTGGCGTTCCAGGATGCGGCGGTCGACGGTCTCGGTGGTCTCGGCGCTCTTGGTGGCGTACTTGGCGACGTAGGAGGCGACGGCCCGCTCCGAGATCTCCCCGGTGGCGAAGGCCCCGATCGGGCGGACGTCCACCTGCGTGCCCCACTGCAGGACGCGGGCGGGTTGGTTGCCTGCGGCGGGGACGGGGACGCCGGTGCGGCGGGCGGCGGCGCGGATCGCGTTGTCCAGGAGCGCGACGGTCGCCCAGGGAGGAGGCGGGGTGTCGGGGCCGTCGGGTCCGTCGAGGCGGATGACGGCGTGGAAGTGGACCGCGCCCCGGCGCTGGTACTCGGCGACCTTCCCGTACGAGATCCGGGCGTGTTCGGGCAGTTCTGTGCGCGTGAGTCCGGCTCGTTTGGCGACTTCCCGACGCAGGGCGATGGTGAAGCGTCGCCACAGGTCGGGGGCGTGGTTGTTCCACAGGACGGCGTGGGCGTAGTCGTAGGCGTCCGGGTCCAGCGGGGTGCCGAGCACGGGTGCGCCGGCGGGGTGGACGGTGCCGCAGCGGCAGACGTCCTTGTCGGGCCGGTTGTGGACCGGACCGAAGGAGGGGGCGGTGAGGGTGGCGAAGACACGGGGGTGCTGGCGCACCGTGGCCGGGACGCCCTTGCTGTCGTCGCCCGCGAGTCCGGCGCGGATCAGGTGGTAGGTGTCGGCGGAGTAGGTGCGGGCGCAGGCCGGGCAGCGGGAGGCGCGTCGGTTGCCGCAGGCGACCTTCAATCGGCGGCCGGGTTCGTGCTCGGTGGAGTAGCGGTGCCACACCGCGCCGGTGGGGGCGTGGGTGAGGGTGCGGAAGCCCTGAAGGTGGATCGGGTTGGCGCAGCCTCCGGTGCGGCGGAGCTGTTCGGCGAGCTTGGGCAGGTCGCCCCGGGAGGCGAGGCGGGCCAGGTCCGCGACGGCGAGCCGGTCCGCCCCCTCGGGCAGCGTGCGGGTCACGCGGCCACCGCCAGCGGTCGGACGGCGGGTTCGGGGCCGGTGAGGGTGCCGAAGGTGGGGTCGGCGGGGCAGAGGGTGTTGCCGTCGTGGGTGAGGACCCGGATGCCGTCGGTGCGGACCCAGCGCCAGGCAGGGACGCGGGCCGAGCAGCGGGGGCACCGGTCGCGGCGGGGCTCGTCCAGCTCGGACCAGGACAGCAGGGCGCTCATGCCGCCACCGCCAGCACGGGCAGCAGGGCCGGGGCGTGGACGGCGCAGGGGCGGAAGAACGGGCCGTCGTCCTCGAACTCCTCCAGCGGGATGGGCACCCAGCCGGTGTGGCCGTCGTTCTCGTCCCACACCGCGACGTGGCACGGGCACCGGCCGTCCAGGCCGTACAGGTGGCCCACGCAGTCACAGGGCACCAACAGGCCGAACGTGCCGGACAGCGCGCCGTCGGGGTCGGCGACCCGCAGCGTCCCGAAGCAGGCCGGGCACGATTCAGAGACCAGGGAGAGCGAAGCAGGCATGATGGAGCTCCCTTGAAAGAGGGGCGAAGGGGACGGCGCGTCGGCTTGGCGGCATGAGCGCCGTCCCCGCTGCGTTTACTTGGCGGCTTCAACCTATGGTGACTTAAGTCGATATAGATCGCAAGAGTCGGGGGTGCAGCAGGGTGTATTAGTCCGTGCTAGTCGCTACTCTCGGAACATGTCCGTTTCCGCCGACGCGCCGCTCTCGAAGAAGGCGCAGATCGCTAACGCTCTTCGAGCTGACATTGCGGCAGGTCAGCCCCCGGTTGGGCAGAAACTTGCCTCTCTGCGGGAGCTTGCTGAGCGGTTCGAGGTCACTACGGTGACGGCGGGCAGCGCTCTTCAGCTCCTCGTTGATGAGGGGCTGATCTACTCGGTGCCGAACCGCGGGTACTTCGTCAGTGCTCCCGTGGCCGGCGGGCAGGTGAAGGACAGTGAACAGTCCGCCGAGTATCAGGCGATCATCCGCCACCTTGAGACGCTGGAGTCGACGGTCCGCAGACTGGCCGAACGGGTTGCCCATCTTGAGGACGTGACGAACGCTCAGCACTGACCCGCTCTGCTGAGACGACCAGCTGGGTCAGCTTCGCAATGTCCTCGGAGAGGCGGTCGAGCCGACTTGTGATCTCGCTCAGTTCATTCGGCGTCACGGCCACTGACCGCCTTTCAGTCCGGTAGCTTCCGTTCGGATGCACTGAGCAAAGCGCAAGCCGCAGCAGTGACCACAGGCTGAGAGTCGATCACTCACAGATCACTCACAGGCACAATCGCAGGGGGATGCGATGCCGAGCGAGACGCCAGCAACCGAACCGTTCATCGCTGAGTTGAAGCGCTGGCGGGACGTGCGGGGTAAGTCGCAGTCCGCTTTGGCGAAGCTGGTGGGTTACACACCGTCCTACGTCTCGAAGGTCGAGAGCGGCCAGCAGCGGCCGTCGGCGTCGTTTGCCGAACAGGCTGACCGGGTGCTCCAGGCCGGCGGCGCACTCCGTCGAGCGTTCACCGAGGCCGAAGCACAGGGACGACTCGAATCGGCGGTGCCTCATCCGGTAGCGCTTGAGCCTTCGGCCGGTGACAGCCAACCGACAAGTCTGATCGTCAAGCACGACGACGCGGAGCTGTACTACGACGGCCGGAGCTACCGCGCGACTCAGCGCCGGTGGCTCTACAACGCCAGCTCGGACCCGATCACCCGGTATCTGATCCGAATCTCTGTCGACCGTTTCCCGGGGAACCCGGAGCGCTCAAACCGTCTCTACCGCGAGAATCCGTTGACGTGGGAAGAGATCGACCTCAGCGCGAAGGTAGGCAACGAACCCGTCGGTTGGAGGGTTCAGCACGACCGGGACGCTTTCAAGGAGCTGTGGCTGCTGTTCGAGAACGATTACGGCCGCTACCCGCTCTACCCAGGGGAGAGCATCTGGATCGAGTACTCGTACACCGTCGGTGACGAGAAGTGGGGAACGTGGTTCCAGCGGGCAGTCAGACTCCCCACCGAGCGGCTGAGCGTCCGGCTCGACTTCCCCGCCGAACTCGACCCGGCGGTCTGGGGGACCGAGACCACCATGACCGCGGCTGCCTTCCCGTTCCGAACCGCGATCCACCAGGACAGTGCCGAGGATCGGCGCACCTTCTCCTGGACCACAGAGGACCCGCCGCTCCACGCCAGGTATCGACTGGAGTGGAAGTTCCGCGCCCGCCCGAACACCGAGGAGAACAGCCCGGCCATGACCACCACCAGCGCCAGCGAGAAGATGCGGTCGATCGGTGTTGTCCAGGCGGGAGATCCGATCCTGATCAGCCAAGCCCGAGCCTTCGATCTGCCGACGGAAGCCGAAGACGTTCGGCGGGTCGTAGCGGAGCTGAACGCCGCAGCGGAGCGCGCAGCGGGTATTCACGTGTTCAGCAAGGGCATGGGTGTCGCGGCTCCGCAGCTCGGAATCGACCGGGCAGCAGCCATCGTCCGCACCGCTGACGGTGAGACCCTCACATTGCTCAATCCCAAGGTGATCGAAGAGTCCGTCGAGGCCGACGAGCAGTACGAAGGTTGCTGGAGCTTCTTCGACGTGCGTGGCATGGTCCCCCGGCCCCGGAGCATCACGGTCGCGCACCAGGATGTTGACGGTCAGCGCCGGATCACGATCTTCGAGAACGCCGTAGCCCGTCTTGTCGCCCACGAGATCGACCATCTGGAGGGCACCCTCTACACCGCTCGCATGCGGCCGGGAGTGGAGCCCATCCCCGTCTCTGAATACCGAGGCACGGGCAGCGGCTGGACCTACGACGCGAAGAACGAGGCACGGTAGCCCAAGCGAAGCACCACACCGAGCCCGACGGCGGGGAGGAGAGGTTGAGGGGGGAAGCTGGTTACGAGTTTCGCTACTTCATCAAGGCGCGCACAGCGCGCCAGCGCGCGGCCCTGGCCGCTCGCCGACGCTCCTGTCTTCGCCCCGCTCCGGCGGCGCCCCGGCCGCGCACGCGGCAAGTCCGAGAGCGAGGGCAGAGGCCTCAAACCCCGCCGTGGCTGGGGCGGGCGGCTCCACGGTTTTACCCACCTGCCAGGACTGGGCCCCGCGTCGAGCAAGAACGGGGGGCCACTCGGCCAAATAGCGGTCAGGCCCAAAAAGCCCTGACCGAGTCGCAACAGCTTACGGCCCCCCGCTCATGCTCGACCCCAGACCAGGCAGGACACCGGCCAAAACCGCTCCACCACCCGCGTGCAGTTTGGGTCCGTTAGGGGGTATCTGCCTCTAGGATGCCGCCATGAATCTCTTCCCGGCTCGGGGCCATGCTCAGGGGACGAGCTCGATCCCGCACTACACGATCCGGAACAACGAGGTCTTCCCGGCTCGGGGCCATGCTCAGGGGACGAGCTCGATCCCGCACTACACGATCCGGAACAACGAGGTCTTCCCGGCTCGGGGTCACGCTCAGGGGACGAGCTCGATCCCGCACTACACGATCCGGAACAACGAGGTCTTCCCGGCTCGGGGTCACGCTCAGGGGACGAGCTCGATCCCGCACTACACGATCCGGTAGGGCCCGAGATCTTGCAATCCTCCTGTATCGTGTATTCGCTGTAGCTCAGCGGATAGAGCACCCCTATGACTAAGGGGAGATCGCGGGTTCGAATCCCGTCAGCCCGACTAAGGCAGGGGCGAGGCGCTTTATGTGCCCCGCCCCTCGCCATGTCCGGTCCCGGGCGCGCCCGCAAGATCGGTCTCTGGGCCGCCTATGGGCCGTGCGAGGCCAACCGATGATGACAGATGACGGCCGAGGGCGAGCTCTCCGCCCCAAGCGGGACAAGGGACAGCTCCCCAGATCTGCGACACTGGAACAACCATGCCTAAGCCCGGAGAACTGACCTTTGTCGCGCCGCGCGGCGCCAAGCCCCCGCGACACCTCGCCGACCTCAGCCCCGCCGAGCGCAAGGAGGCCGTTGCCGAGCTGGGCGAACAGCCGTTCCGCGCGAAGCAGTTGTCGAACCACTACTTCGGCCGGATGTCCGCCGACCCGGAGACCTGGACGGACATCCCGGCGGCGAGCCGGACGAAGCTGACCGAGGCGCTGCTGCCCGAGCTCATGTCCGTGGTGCGGCACGTCTCCTGCGACGACGACGCGACCCGCAAGACGCTGTGGAAGCTGTTCGACGGCACGCTGGTCGAGTCGGTGCTGATGCGCTACCCCGACCGCGTCACCATGTGCATCAGCTCGCAGGCCGGCTGCGGCATGAACTGCCCGTTCTGCGCGACCGGCCAGGCCGGGCTGACCCGCAACCTGTCCACCGGGGAGATCGTCGAGCAGATCGCGGCCGGCATGCGCGACCTCAGGACCGGGGCGGTCCCCGGGGGCGAGGCCCGGCTGTCCAACGTGGTGTTCATGGGCATGGGCGAGCCGCTGGCCAACTACAACCGCGTCCTGTCCGCGATCCGCCGCCTCACCGACCCGTCCCCGGACGGCTTCGGCCTCTCCCAGCGCGGCATCACCGTCTCCACCGTCGGCCT
This sequence comes from Kitasatospora fiedleri, assembly GCF_948472415.1. Taxonomy (NCBI): domain Bacteria; kingdom Bacillati; phylum Actinomycetota; class Actinomycetes; order Kitasatosporales; family Streptomycetaceae; genus Kitasatospora; species Kitasatospora fiedleri. Next base: position 5,231,010 of record NZ_OX419519.1, read on the forward strand.
GGTCCCGGCCATGCACCGCTTCGCCGACGAGGGCCTGAGCTGCCGCCTCGCGCTGTCGCTGCACGCGCCGGACGACGAGCTGCGCGACGAGCTGGTCCCGGTCAACACCCGCTGGAAGGTCGACGAGGTGCTGGACGCCGCGTGGAACTACGCGGAGAAGTCCGGGCGGCGGGTGTCCATCGAGTACGCGCTGATCAAGGACATCAACGACCAGGCGTGGCGGGCGGACCTGCTCGGCCGCCTGATCAAGAACCGCCGGGTGCACGTGAACCTGATCCCGCTCAACCCGACCCCGGGTTCGAAGTGGACGGCCTCCCGGCCCGAGGACGAGCGGGAGTTCGTCCGCCGCCTCCAGGCGCACGGCGTGCCCACCACCGTCCGCGACACCCGCGGCCAGGAGATCGACGGGGCCTGCGGGCAGCTGGCCGCCGCGGGCTGACGCGACCGCGCGCGCTGACGCGACCGAGGGGCCCGGCCGGGAACGGCGGGCCCCTCCGTCCGTCTCACGGCAGCGGGCAGAGCAGCACCGTCAGTCCGCCCGTCAGCAGCAGGACCGTGCCCGCGGCGAGGGCGCGGAGGGTGACGGTGCCGGTGAGCAGGCCGGGCGGGGTGCCGAGGCGGTCGAGGGCGTCGAGGGTGGGGCCGCGGTCGGCGCGCAGTTCGTGGAGGCGGGCGGCCAGGGCGGCGACCGCGCAGGCGAGCACGAGGGCGCCCTCGACCAGGGTGAGGCCGGGGAGGGCGGTGCCGGCCCGGGCCCAGCTGCGCCAGGCGACCAGCGCCAGCGCGACGACCGCGGTGAGGACGGCCAGCGGGGTGCCGAGGCGGCGGGCCTGGGCGGTGAGGGTCCGGCCGGCGAGCAGCCGGAGCGGGGCGGGGCGGCGCAGGGCGAGCAGCCGGCCGGCCAGGGCGAGCAGCGGGCCGGTCCACAGCGCGAGGGCGAACGCGGTGAGCGTCCAGCCGGTGAGCAGCGCGGGGCTGGTGGCGGGGAGTCCGGCGGGGAGGGCGAGGGTGCGTTCGGCGTCGGTGGCGTCGGGGCGCAGCCCGTACAGTTCGAGGCCGAGTCCGGCGAGCAGGACGGGGGCGGGCAGCAGCACCCGCAGCAGGGTGTGGCGGGTGCGGGCGGGTTCGGCCGGCCGGCCCGGGAGGCTGTCGGGGAGGCGGATCGCGCCGGCCGCGGAGACCCCGGCGACCAGCGGGAGGACCGCGAGCAGGACGACCGGCGCGGCGGCGGGCAGCGGGACGCCCATGCCGACGGCGGGGGCGAGCGAGGGCCCGGCGATGTCGTTGCGCAGGATCAGGAACAGCAGCAGGGTGACCGCGGAGCCGAGCCCGCAGGCGAGCGCGATCTCCCCGGCGACCAGCAGCCGGATGCGGGTGGGGCCGGCCCCGGCGGCGGTGAGGCCGGTGATCCGCTCGGGGTGCTGGGCGGGGACGGCCCGGGCGGCGACGGCCGCGAACCAGGCGACGGCGGCGAGCGGCGGCAGGCACCAGAGCAGCCGTTCGAGGTTGCCCTCCGTCCCGTGGAGGGCCCGGCCGAGGGCGCGCAGCAGGAAGGCGGCGACCACGGCGGCGGCGGTCGCGGTGAGCAGCCAGCGGGCGAGGTCGAGGGCGCGGTAGCCGCGGGCGAGCCTGAGGTAGTACACGGCGCTCCCCTCAGTTCCCGGCGGCGACGGTGGCCGCGTCGGCGGGTTCGGTCGAGAGCCGGCCGTCGACCAGGTGGACGGTGCGGTCGGCGAACCGGGCGAGCGCCGGGTCGTGGGTGGCCAGGACCAGGGTCAGCCGGTGCGAGCGGGCGGCGCTGGCCAGTATCCGCATGACCTGTTCGCGGGCGTCGCGGTGCAGCGGCGCGGTCGGGTCGTCGGCGAAGACGACCGGCGGCTGGGGGGCGAGGGCGCGGGCGACGGCGATCCGCTGGCGCCGGTCCTGCTGGAGCTCGGCCGGGCGCAGGCGGGCGCAGTCGGCGACGTCGAGGCGCTCCAGCCACTCGCCGGCGGCGCGGTAGGCGGCGCGGTGGCCGGTGCCGGCCAGCAGCAAGGGGAGGGCGACGTTCTCACGGGCCGTCAGTTCCGGGACCAGGTGCGGCTCGGGGCCGACGTAGCCGAAGCGCTCGCGGCGGAGCTTCTCGCGTCCGGCCCGGCCCAGGGTGTGCACGGGGGAGCTGTGGAACCAGACCTCGCCCTCGTCGACCGGGAGCTGCGCGGACAGGCAGCCGAGCAGGGTGGACTTGCCGGAGCCGCGCGGGCCGGTGACGGCGAGCATCTCGCCCTCGCGGACGCCCAGCGAGACGCCGCGCAGGGCGGGGGTGCCGTGGTGGGACTTGACGATCCCTCGGGCCCAGAGCACGTCGTTGTCGGGCGGGGCCGCTGACATGAGATCCATCCAGGTGCCGACGGGGATATGACAGTCGTCAGATTAGAACGATCGGACGGTGCCGCGGGCACGCCGCACGGGGTCGATCCGGGACGAATCACCCCGAACACGGCGTGTCGGACGGCAGATTCACCCCGGCGGCGGCCGGTGACCGGACGTCCGGGCACCCGGACGCCCTGGTGTCCGGACGCTCGCGACGGCCCGGACGCGCCGAAGGGCGGTCCCGGCGGTGAGGAGCCGGGGCCGCCCTTCGGTGGAGGGTGGGAGAGGAGGATCAGATCTTCTGCCACGCGTCGGACAGGCTGGTCCGCAGGATCTGCTCGATCTCGTCGAAGGTCGACTGGTCGGAGATCAGCGGCGGGGCCAGCTGGACGACCGGGTCGCCGCGGTCGTCGGCCCGGCAGTACAGGCCGTTGTCGAACAGCGCCTTGGAGAGGAAGCCGTACAGGACGCGCTCGACCTCGTCGTCGTTGAAGGACTCCTTGGTGACCTTGTCCTTGACGAGCTCGATGCCGTAGAAGTACCCGTTGCCGCGGACGTCGCCGACGATCGGCAGGTCGCGCAGCTTGTTCAGGGTGGCCAGGAACTTCGACTCGTTGTCGAGGACGTGCTGGTTCAGGCCCTCGCGCTCGAAGATGTCGAGGTTGGCCAGCGCCACCGCGGAGGAGACCGGGTGGCCGCCGAAGGTGTAGCCGTGCAGGAAGGTGTTGTCGCCCTTGTAGAACGGCTCGGCGATGCGGTCCGAGATGATCGTGGCGCCGATCGGGGAGTAGCCCGAGGTCATGCCCTTGGCGCAGGTGATCATGTCCGGCACGTAGCCGAACTTGTCGGCGCCGAACATGGTGCCGAGGCGGCCGAAGGCGCAGATGACCTCGTCCGAGACCAGCAGCACGTCGTGGCGGTCGCAGATCTCGCGCAGGCGCTGGAAGTACCCGGGCGGCGGCGGGAAGCAGCCGCCGGCGTTCTGCACCGGCTCGACGAAGACGGCGGCGACGGTCTCGGGGCCCTCGAAGAGGATGGCCTGCTCGATCTCGTCGGCGGCCCAGCGGCCGTAGGCCTCCGGGTCGACCGTGCCGTCGGGGCCGGCCAGGAAGGCCGGGGCGCGGTAGATGTTGGTGTTCGGGGCCTTGTGGGTGCCCGGCACCAGCGGCTCGAACGGGGCCTTCAGGCCCGGCAGGCCGGTGATGGACAGCGCGCCCTGCGGGGTGCCGTGGTAGGCGACGGCCCGGGAGATGACCTTGTACTTGGTGGGCTTGCCGGTCAGCTTGAAGTACTGCTTGGCCAGCTTCCACGCGGTCTCGACGGCCTCGCCGCCACCGGTGGAGAAGAACACCTTGTTCAGGTCGCCGGGGGCGTAGTTGGCCAGGCGCTCGGCCAGCTCGACGGCCTTCGGGTGGGCGTAGCTCCACACCGGGAAGAAGGCCAGCTCCTTGGCCTGCTTGGCGGCGGCCTCGGCGAGCTCCTCGCGGCCGTGGCCCGCCTGCACCACGAACAGGCCGGCCAGGCCGTCGAGGTACTTGCGGCCCTTGTCGTCCCAGACGTAGGTGCCCTCGCCCTTGACGATCGTCGGCACGGGGGAGTTCTCGTACGACGACATGCGGGTGAAGTGCATCCACAGGTGGTCGTAGGCGGTCTTGGAAAGGTCCTTCTGCGCCGGGTCGGCTGTCATCGGGTGCCCCAGGTGTAGGTCTGTTTCCGGAGTTTCAGGTAAACGAAGCTCTCGGTGCTCCGCACGCCGGGAAGCGCGCGGATGCGCTTGTTGATCAGTTCGAGAAGGTGCTCGTCGTCCTCGCACACCAACTCGGCGAGGAGGTCGAACGAACCCGCGGTGCACACCACGTAGTCGACCTCGTCGAAGGCGGCCAGCGCGTCGGCGACCGGTTCGATGTCTCCCTCCACCCGGATGCCCACCATCGCCTGGCGGGTGAATCCGACGGTGAGGGGGTCGGTCACGGCGACGATCTGCATCACGCCCTGGTCGAGCAGCTTCTGGACGCGCTGCCGGACGGCCGCCTCGGACAGGCCCACGGCCTTGCCGATGGCGGCGTACGGACGGCGCCCGTCCTCCTGGAGCTGCTCGATGATCGCCTTGGAGGCGGCGTCGAGGGGAACGCTGGCGTTCCGGTCACGGTTGGCCACGCCGCCACTGTGCCTGACGGGCGGCGGAATCGCAAGCGGCCGTGCTGCTGATTTCGTCGCCCTTTCGAAGATCGGACGCGGAAAGCGTGGCTCTTGATGAGAGCCTCTGTCGATACCGGCAGTGGCATGGGTACCCTGGCCACATACACGCGCGACCCTGCACACCGCCGATCGTGGCTTGTCGCTGACATGCCGTGGCCCCCCGGGCCCAGGGGTAACCTGGCGCCCGGAGCTGCAACGACGCAGGCCCAGACCGAGGAGAGACCGTGAGCGAGCTTCGTACGCTGCGCAACTACATCAACGGCGAGTTCGTCGACGCTGCGGACGGCCGCACGCTCGACGTCGTCGACCCGACCACGGGCGAGGTCTACGCGACCTCCCCGCTCTCCGGCCCGGCCGACGTGGACGCGGCGATGGCCGCCGCCGCGGCCGCGTTCCCGGTCTGGCGGGACTCCACCCCGGCGCTCCGGCAGAAGCTGCTGCTCAAGGTGGCCGACGCGGTCGAGGCCCGGGCCGACGAGATCGTGGACGCCGAGGTGCGCAACACCGGCAAGCCGCGCGGGCTGACCCTCTCCGAGGAGATCGGCCCGATGGTCGACCAGCTGCGCTTCTTCGCCGGCGCCGCCCGCCTGCTGGAGGGCAAGGCCGCGGGCGAGTACATGGACGGCCTGACCTCGATCGTCCGCCGCGAGCCGGTCGGCGTCTGCGCGCAGGTCGCGCCGTGGAACTACCCGATGATGATGGCGGTGTGGAAGTTCGCCCCGGCGATCGCCGCGGGCAACGCCGTGGTGCTCAAGCCCTCCGACACCACCCCGGCCTCCACCGTGCTGCTGGCCGAGATCATCGGCGGCGTGCTGAAGGACCTGGAGCTGCCGGCCGGCGTCTTCAACGTGATCTGCGGCGACCGGGAGACCGGCCGCCTGATGGTCGAGCACCGCACCCCGGCGATGGCCTCCATCACCGGCTCGGTCCGGGCCGGCATGCAGGTCGCCGAGTCCGCCGCGAAGGACGTCAAGCGGGTCCACCTGGAGCTCGGCGGCAAGGCCCCGGTCGTGGTCTTCGAGGACGCCGACATCGCCGAGGCCGTCGAGGGCATCTCGGTGGCCGGCTACTTCAACGCCGGCCAGGACTGCACCGCCGCCACCCGCGTGCTGGTGCACGAGTCGATCCACGACGCCTTCGTCGAGGCGCTCGCCAAGGCCGCCGCCGACACCAAGACCGGCGGCGTGGACGACGAGGACGTGCTGTACGGCCCGCTCAACAACGCCAACCAGCTGAAGCAGGTGGCCGGCTTCATCGAGCGGCTGCCCGCGCACGCCAAGGTCGAGGCCGGCGGCCACCGGGTCGGCGACAAGGGCTACTTCTGGGCGGCGACCGTGGTCTCCGGCCTGAAGCAGGACGACGAGATCATCCAGAACGAGGTCTTCGGCCCGGTCATCACCGTGCAGAAGTTCACCGACGAGGAGCAGGCCGTCGAGTACGCCAACGGCGTCGAGTACGCGCTCGCCTCCTCGGTGTGGACCAAGGACCACGCCCGCGCGATGCGGATGTCCCGCCGGCTGGACTTCGGCTGCGTGTGGATCAACACCCACATCCCGCTGGTCGCCGAGATGCCGCACGGCGGGTTCAAGAAGTCCGGCTACGGCAAGGACCTGTCCTCGTACGGGTTCGAGGACTACACCCGGATCAAGCACGTCATGACCGCGATCTAGCGGGTCAGGACCATCGGGCGCAGTATGACCGCGATCTAGCGGGTCAGGACGATCGGGCGCAGCATGACCGCGATCTGACCTGCTGACCGGCCTGTCGGCGGGGGCGCGGGGACCTCTCCCCGCGCCCCCGGCTTTTCACCCTGTCAGGGCGGCGCGCGACTCGCGTGACAGGATGGAGCTGCCCCGGGCCGGGGGCGCTCCCTACGCTGGTCGCATGAGCACTCCCACCGCTGACTCGGTCGCCGGGCAGGCCGTCAAGGCCGCCGACCGCGCGCACGTCTTCCACTCGTGGTCCGCCCAGGCGCTGATCGACCCCCTCGCGGTGGCCGGTGCCGAGGGCTCCTACTTCTGGGACTACGACGGCAACCGCTACCTGGACTTCTCCTCGCAGCTGGTGAACACCAACATCGGCCACCAGCACCCGAAGGTGGTCGCGGCGATCCAGGCGAAGGCCGCGCAGTTGTGCACCATCGCCCCCGGCTTCGCCGAGGAGTCGCGCAGCGAGGCCGCCCGGCTGATCGCCGAGCGGACCCCCGGCGACCTGGACAAGATCTTCTTCACCAACGGCGGCGCCGAGGCGAACGAGAACGCGATCCGGATGGCCCGGCTGCACACCGGCCGGCACAAGGTGCTCTCCACCTACCGCTCGTACCACGGCGCCACCGCCAACGCGATCGCCCTGACCGGCGACCCGCGCCGCTGGGCGAACGAGGCCGGCGTCTCGGGCATCGTGCACTTCTGGGGCCCGTACCCGTACCGCTCGAACTTCCACGCCGAGAACGAGGCGCAGGAGTGCGAGCGCGCGCTGGCGCACCTGGAGCAGACCCTCGCGTTCGAGGGCCCGGGCACCGTCGCGGCGATCATCCTGGAGACCGTGGTCGGCACCGCGGGCATCCTGGTGCCGCCGGCCGGCTACCTGGCGGGCGTGCGGGAGATCTGCGACCGGTACGGGATCGTGTTCATCCTGGACGAGGTGATGGCCGGCTTCGGCCGCACCGGCGCGTGGTTCGCCGCCGACCACTGGGGGATCACCCCCGACCTGCTGACCTTCGCCAAGGGCGTCAACTCCGGCTACCTGCCGCTGGGCGGCGTGGCGATCTCCGGGGCGATCGCGGAGACCTTCGCGCAGCGGGCGTTCCCGGGCGGCCTGACCTACTCGGGCCACCCGCTGGCCTGCGCCTCCGCGGTGGCGACGATCAACACGATGGCCGAGGAGGGCATCGTGGAGCACGCCGCGCACATCGGCGAGCACGTGCTCGGCCCCGGCCTGCGCGAGCTGGCCGAGCGGCACCCCTCGATCGGCGAGGTGCGCGGCCTGGGCGTGTTCTGGGCGCTGGACCTGGTGAAGAACCGGGAGACCCGCGAGCCGCTGGTGCCGTACAACGCGGCCGGCGCCGACAACGCGCCGATGGCGCAGCTCGCGGCGGCCTGCAAGCAGCGCGGCCTGTGGCCGTTCACCAACATGAACCGCTTCCACGTGGTGCCGCCGTGCAACGTCAGCGAGGAGGAGGCCAAGACCGGTCTCGCCGTGCTGGACGAGGTGCTCACCCTCACCGACGCGCACACGGTCTGACGATCCTTCACGACTACTTCACAGGGGCTCCGGGGAAACCACCCGGGGCCCCTGGATGTCTTTGCTCATCGGATCAGTACGATGATTCGCCTGACCTGAGAGCAAAGGAACTGTCATGGGGGACACGGGGTTTCGGGTCGAGCCCGAAGCACTGACCGGATACGCGGCCGTACTGGACGCCCAGGCCGAACGGATCGCGCAGATCCGCTCGGCCCTGGCGGGCGTCCAGCTCTCGTCCGAAGCCTTCGGCAAACTGCCGGGCTCGGGCGAGCTGTACGGCTCCTACCAGGAGCACGCCGAAGCGGAGCAGGAGAACTTCGCCGACCTGCTCGACCTGCTCGACGGCACCGCCGAGGGCGTCCGGTTCGCGGTGGACAACTACGAGAGCAACGAGCACGAGACCGCCGCGGTGTACGGGGGCGGCCAGTGAGCACCCTGGCCCCCGGCTCGTTCGGCGACGCGGTCGACGCGTACCGGTGGACCCGCGACCGGGTCACCGGGCAACTACCGCCGCTGCCCAGCTTCGAGAACCCGGCCAGCGAGGGCCTCGACGCGGGCCTCGACTCCATCGTCAAGGCGGCGCTGGACGCCACCGGGCTGATGGACGTGCTGGAGAAGGTCACCGGCGACCTCCAGGCGCTGACCGCCGCCTCGCACGAGTGGCAGACCCAGGCGAAGGCGATGCAGGAGGTCGCCGAGGAGCTGCGGGCGGCCGGCACCCGGGTCGAGGGCGGCTGGGAGGGCGCGGCCTCCACCGCGTTCGGCGGCCACATGGCCACCGTCGTCGAGGCGGTCGACGCCACCGCCGCCGACATGGCCCAGGTCGCCCAGATCATCAGCCAGGCCGCCGCCGAGTGCCAGCTCGCCGAGAACCTGATCATCGAGATCATCCGCGAGGCCATCGAGACCCTGATCATCACCCTGGCCGCCTCCGTGGTGGTCGACATCCTCACCCTGGGCCTGGCCACCGCCGCCGAGGCGCTCATCGTCGAGGGCGAGATCGCCATCTACATCGCCCGGGTGGGCCAGGTCTCGCTCAAGCTGGAGAAGGCGCTCAAGGAGCTGCACGAAGCCATCAAGGCGATGAAGACGGCGCGCACCCTGGGCAAGTTCAACAAGGCCCGCAAGGCCGCCAAGGCGGTCCGCAAGCTCGGCGGCCGGGGCAACCGCTGGAAGTCCGGCCTCGACCTGGTCCGCAACCCCTCGATGGCCAACCTCGGCGAGTTCGCCACCGCGCAGGCCCTGGGCAAGGGCTTCGGCGCGGTCAAGGGCGGCGTCAAGGGCGGCCTGGGCGCGATCACCGGCGCCGGCGACTTCCCCGGCGTCCTCACCGACAACCTGCTCAGCGACCAGGGCCTGGACACCGTCGCCGGCGCGCTGGACGGCCCGCCCGACACCGAGCCGTACCGGGTGCCGGGCAACCGCGTGACGGAGGCGTTCGGATGACCGGCGGCCCCCCGGGCGCGGGCCCGTACGGCGCGGCCCCGTACGGCCAGGGCCCGTACCCGCACTCGCACCCGTACCCGGCCGCGCCGCAGGTGTACGAGCCGCGGCGGCTCGGCGGCGGCTCGCACCTGCCGCTGGTGGCGCCCCACCTGGCACCCGGCGAGCAAGTGCACGCCGTGCTCGACATCCAGCTCAGCGACCTGCTCCGCCGCGTCCCGCGCCGCCACCGGAAGGAACGGGACGGCCTGTTCCAGGCGCTGGGCGTCCTGCTCGACCTGGTCGGCGCGGTCGTCGACGCGGTCGAGGAGGCCATCGGCGGCTTCTTCCGCAACCTCCGGCGGATCTTCCGCGGCCGCGGCCTGTCCGGCGGCTGGGAGAGCCAGGCCGGCCGGTTCGCCGTCCAGGTGCTGACCGGCGGCCCGGGCGACCGGAGGTACGAGAACCGCGGCGTCGTGCTGGTCTTCACCGACCGCCGAATCCTGCTCGGCAGCGCCCTCTCCGACGGCTACCACCCGTACGGCGAGATCCCCCGGCAGCAGCTCGCCCGGGTCGAACCGCGGATGGGCTCCTGGTCCGACCGGGTCGAGGCGTACTTCGCGGACGGCTCCCGGGTCGCCCTCGACGCCCGCGACCGGCACGACGCGCAGGCCCTGGAACTGCTGGTCCGCGGCCAGGTCCCGCCGCCCCGGCCGCCGGACTGACCGCGGCGCGCCGCTGACCCGCCGTCAGCGGCGCACCGCGTCCAGCGCCAGCAGCGCCACGTGCAGCGACAGGCAGGACTCCACCTGGTCCAGGTCGACGCCCAGAATCCGCTCCACCTTGTGCAGCCGGTCGTAGAACGACGGCCGGGACAGGTGCGCGGCGTCGGCCGCCGCCGACTTGTTGCGGCCCTGCTCCAGGTAGATCCGCAGCATCTGCACCAACTGGCCGCCGTGCTCCGCGTCGTACGCCAGCAGCGGGCCCAACTCCCGCTCCACGTACGTCTGCAGGCGCTCGTCATCGCGCAGCAGGTGCAGCAGGCCGCGCAGCCGGACGTCCGGCAGCCGGTAGTACGCCGCCCGGCCGCCCGGCGCGTCGTGCAGCGCCGCGTCCGCGACCTGGGTGGCCTCCAGCAGGGTGCGCCGGGCGTCCCGGACCGAACCCACCGAGGAGCCGACCGCTATCACCGGCTCGGCCGCCACCCCGTCCCGGCCCGCCTCCGCGGACAGCCGGCGCAGCGCCGCCGCGAACGCCTCCAGCGAGGCGTGCTCCTCCTGCTGCGAGCCCAACGCCACCAGCAGGCCCACCCCCTCGTCGTCCAGCGCGCCGACCAGCGCCGACAGCCGGGAGGTGCGGATCGCGGTCGCCGCCAGCTCGGTGAAGTCCCGCAGCCGGGCCTGCGCCTCCAGCGCCGCCGGCAGCGGACCCTGCCGCTGCCGCAGCACCACGCCCACCAGCCGGCGCCCCTCCAGCGGCACGCCCAGCGCCTGTGCGCGCAGCGCCACCTCGGAGACCGTCAGCGCGTGGGTCAGGATGCCGGACAGCAGGGTGCGGTGGGTCTGCCGCTCCAGCGACTCCCGGTCGCGCACCACCAGCCGGTTCAGCGCCAGCGTCGCCGCACCGCGCTCCAGCAGCATCGCGTGCGGGTGCGGCACGTCCGGCGGCAGCGGCACCGGCTCGTCCACCAGCACCAGCCGCCCCCAGTCCTGGCCGCGCGCCCCGACCGTGGTCACCAGCCAGCCCGAGCGCGGGTCGTAGCCGGTGCGGCCCGCCGGGTGGACGCCGCGCGAGCGGTGCTCCCAGTTCTCCAGCAGCTCCTCCTCGCCGCGCCCCGCCGGGTCGTGCGCCAGCACCTGGTGCGCCAGGTTCTCCAGCACCACCGGCGCGCCCGCCATCCGGGCCACCTGCCGCACCACCTCGGCGGGCTCCGCGCCCTCGGTGGCCAGCTCGTTGAACACCTGGTGCACCGCCTCGGACACCCGCAACTGCTCCAGCTGCGCGTTCACCACCAGCGCGTGCACCGCCTCGGTCACCGCGACGAACTTCAACTCCCGGCGCAGCACCACCAGCGGCAGGCCGTGCCGCTCCGCCGCCGCCACCAGCGCCCGCGGCAGCGAGTCGAAGTACCGCCGGCCGAACTCGATCACCAGCCCCGCCACCCCGACCTCGGCCAGCTCCCGCACGTACCGGGCCAGCCCCTCCCGGTCCTCCGGCAGCGCGATGCCGGTCGACAGCACCAGCTCGCCGCCGCGCAGCACCCCCGCCACGTCCGGCAGCTCGCTCACGTGCACCCAGCGCACCGGCCGCTCCAGCGCCGCCGCGCCGGCCACCACCTGGGGCACCCCGCGCCGCATCACGTCGAGGTCGAGCACGCGGGCGACGGTGGGGAGCATCGCGGATACCTCCGGGGGGTTCTCAGGGGGACGGGGGTTCTCAGGGTGTCAGGACAATCATCCGCGACGGCGACGCCCTGTCGCCCGGACGCGGCCTTGCAGCATGTAAGGCCCTTCGATCGGGCCGTTGCTGAGTGACGCTTGCCCCCGGGGCCGAACCGAGGCATCGTCGGCCGGGTCGAGTAGGCAATGGAGGCAGCTCATGGACCTGACCAGCTTCAACGAGGGCGCGCAGCACATCGCGGGCCGCCCGGCCCGGGGCTCCGGCGGCGAGCCCTTCGCCGTGGTCAACCCCGCCAACGGCGCCACCGTCCAGCAGGTCGAACTCGCCACCGCCGCCGACGTCGACACCGCCGTCGCCGCCGCCCGCGCCGCCCTCCCCGAGTGGTCCGGCGCCACCCCCGGCGCCCGCTCCGAGGCGCTCAACCGCCTCGCCGGCATCCTGGCCGAGCACGCCGAGGACTTCGCCCGGGTCGAGACCGCGCAGACCGGCAAGCCGATCAAGCTCTCCACCGAGTTCGACGTCCCCGGCACGATCGACAACACTGCCTTCTTCGCCGGCGCCGCCCGCAACCTGGAGGGCAAGGCCGCCGGCGAGTACAGCGGCGACCACACCTCGTACGTACGCCGCGAGGCGATCGGCGTGGTCGGCAGCATCGCGCCCTGGAACTACCCGCTCCAGATGGCCGCCTGGAAGATCCTCCCGGCCGTCGCGGCCGGCAACACCATCGTCCTCAAGCCCGCCGAGATCACCCCGCTGACCTCGCTGATGTTCGCCCGCGCCTGCACCGCCGCCGGCATCCCCGACGGCGTCGTCAACGTCGTCACCGGCGCCGGACGCACCGCCGGCGAGCACCTGATCGGCCACCCCGACGTCGCGATGGTCTCCTTCACCGGCTCCACCGCCGTCGGCAAGCGGGTCGCCGAGATCGCCACCGCCACCGTCAAGCGCACCCACCTCGAACTCGGCGGCAAGGCCCCCTTCGTGGTCTTCGACGACGCCGACCTCGACGCCGCCGTGCACGGCGCCGTCGCCGCCTCCCTGATCAACAGCGGCCAGGACTGCACCGCCGCCACCCGCGCCTACGTCCAGCGCCCGCTCTACGACGCCTTCGTGGCCGGCGTCGCCGAGCTGTACGACGGCATCCGCCTCGGCGACCCGCTGAACCCGCAGACCGACCTGGGCCCGCTGGTCTCCTACGCCCACCGCGACCGGGTCGCCGGCTTCGTCGAGCGCGCCCGCTCCTACGCCACCGTCGTCACCGGCGGCCCCGCCACCGGCAAGGGCCACGACGGCACCGACCTCGCGCTCGGCGCCTACCACCGCCCCACCCTGATCACCGGCGCCGCCCAGGACAGCGAGGTCGTCCAGGGCGAGATCTTCGGCCCGGTCCTCGTCGTGCTGCCCTTCGACAGCGACGAGGAGGGACTGCGCCTGGCCAACGACACCCCCTACGGCCTGGCCGCCTCCGCCTGGACCCGCGACGTCCACCGCTCGCTGCGCGCCACCCGCGAGATCGCGGCCGGCTGCGTCTGGGTGAACGACCACATCCCGATCATCAGCGAGATGCCGCACGGCGGGTACAAGGCGTCCGGCTACGGCAAGGACATGTCGCAGTACTCGCTCGACGAGTACACCCAGGTCAAGCACGTCATGTTCGACACCACCGCGGTCGCCCGCAAGGACTGGCACCGGACGATCTTCGGCGACCGCTGACCGCGGGCCGCCCGCGGACGGCCCCCGATCCGTGTAAGAGATCCCCGGTACCCCGCTCTCCCGGGTGACGGCAGCAGGCACCCCGCCCGCCGCCCGCCACCCGGGAGAGACGAGGAACCGCACGTGAGCACCGTCCGCCACCCCAGCGCCCTGCACTGGCTGGCCGAGGCCGCCCCCGACCCCGACCACTGCCGGCGCACCTGGGAACGCACCCGGTTCGGCCTCGCCCTGCTCCCCGCCGGCCGCCGCTGGGACGTCCTGCACGCCCCCGGCCCGCTCGGCCGCCCCGCCGCCGCGCTGCTCGACCGGCTCGGCGGCGGCCCCGTCCTGGAGGACCCCGACGGCGACACCGTCGGCTTCCTCGTCCCCGTCGGCACCGCCGACCGCTGGACCGGCACCGGCATCCGCGCCTCCGGCGACGGCACCTGGATCGCCGTCCCGCACCCCACCCGCCCCACCCGCGGCCCGCACTGGCTGATCCCCCGCACCCCGACGGCCGACTCGTCGACCCCCGCGCCCTCGAACTCGCCCTGCACGACGCCGCCGCGCACCTGCGCGGGCCGTACCAGGACGGGACGGGTGGGGTGCGGGACGGACGGGAGCGGACGGGGCGGGACGGACTGCACTGGATCGGGCCGGACGGGACAGACTGACCCCATGGACGACACCAGCCCCGCCGACCTCGTCGACGAACTCGGGCCGCCCGGCGACGGCGACCGCGACCGCGATCGGGACCGCGACCGCGAGCGTGATCGCGACCGTGCCGCGCTGCTCGCCGCCGTCCAGCCGTACTGCCTGCGGCACGCCCTCACCCTGGCCGGACCGGACGCGCTGCGCCTGCACGGCCTGGCCGCCCCCGTCCGCGGCACCGACCTGCTGCTGGTCACCGCCGAAGGCCCGCCGTTGGCCGACCTCGCCACCGGACTCGCCGAGACCCTGCGCGCCGCCGGCCACCGCGTCCAGGCGGCACCCGGCACCGCCCGCCGCCGCCAACTCGCCGTCAGCACGGGGGAGCCGCCCCTGAACGGCGTCCCGGGAGGGCCCCCGCGGGCCGAGCCGCCGCCGCTCGGCGTCGAACTGCGCCGCGAACCGCTGCGCCACCCGCCGACCCTCCCCGACGGCGCCCCCGTCCCGGTCGCCGCGCTGGACGACGCCGCCGCGCTCGCCGTCCTCACCCTCTGCGAACGCGCCCTGCCCGCCGACCTCCAGGCCCTGCACGCCCTCACCGACCACCGGCGGGAAGGCGAACTCCTCTCCCTGGCAGGCGCGTTCGACGAGGACTTCACCGCCCGCGCGCTCGCCGACCGGCTGGAGACCGCCGCCGCCCTGCTCCCGCCCGAGGCCACCGGCACCCGGCAATGGGCCGAGACCTGGGCCCAGGACCTGCGCCTCGACCTGCTGGAGACCACCGCCCTCGCCGACGGCCTGCACGACCCCTACCTGGACCACCTGGACCACCTCGACCGCCTGGACTCCCCGGACCCGGCGGACCACTCCGACGACCTGTAAGGGTGAATCGCGCTTCCCCGTCAGGGTGCTCGTTGAGCGGGCCCGCCGTCCCGCGCAGACTGGAGAACGAGCGCGGGACATCCGTGGACATCGGAGGCAGAGACCCTTGAGCAGCAAGCACATCACCCACTGGATCGGCGGCCAGTACGTCGCCACCGCCGGAACCGCGCCCCGCCGCGGCGACATCCACGACCCGGCCACCGGCCAGGTCACCGGCCAGGTGGACTTCGCCGAGATCGCCGAGGTCGACCAGGCGGTCGCCGCTGCCGCCCAGGCGTTCACCACCTGGCGCCAGGCCTCCATCGCCAAGCGCACCCAGGTGCTGTTCAACTTCCGCGAGCTGTTCAACGCCCGCAAGGACGAACTCGCCGCGATCATCGTCTCCGAACACGGCAAGGTGCACTCCGACGCCCTCGGCGAGCTGGCCCGCGGCCAGGAGGTCGTCGAGTACGCCTGTGGCATCCCGCAGCTGATCAAGGGCGGCTTCACCGAGCAGGCCTCCACCGGCGTCGACGTCTACTCGATCCGCCAGCCGCTCGGCCCGGTCGCCATCATCTCGCCGTTCAACTTCCCGGCCATGGTGCCGATGTGGTTCTTCCCGATCGCGATCGCGGCCGGCAACACGGTCATCCTCAAGCCGTCCGAGAAGGACCCGTCCGCCGCCAACTTCATCGCCGAGCTGTGGAAGGAGGCCGGCCTCCCCGACGGCGTCTTCAACGTCGTCCACGGCGACAAGGTCTCCGTCGACCGCCTGCTGGAGCACCCCGACGTCAAGTCGGTCTCCTTCGTCGGCTCCACCCCCATCGCCCGCTACGTGTACGAGAACGGCACCCGCTACGGCAAGCGCGTGCAGGCCCTCGGCGGCGCCAAGAACCACATGCTGGTGCTCCCCGACGCCGACCTCGACCTGGCCGCCGACGCCGCCATCAACGCCGGCTTCGGCGCGGCCGGCGAGCGCTGCATGGCCGTCTCCGTCCTGGTCGCCGTCGACCCGATCGGCGACGAGCTGGTCGCCAAGATCAAGGAGCGGATGGCCACCCTCAAGGTCGGCCCCGGCTGCAACGGCGACTCCGAGATGGGCCCCCTGGTCACCGGCCAGCACCGCGACAAGGTCACCTCCTACGTCGAGTCCGGCGTCGCCGACGGCGCCGAGCTGGCCGTCGACGGCCGCAAGCACGCCATCGTCGCCGAGGACGCCACCGGCGCCCCCACCGCCGACGGCTTCTGGCTCGGCCCCACCCTGTTCGACCACGTCAAGCCGGGCATGTCCGTCTACAACGACGAGATCTTCGGCCCGATCCTCTCGGTCGTCCGGGTCCCCTCCTACGACGAGGGCCTGGAGCTCATCAACGCCAACCCGTACGGCAACGGCACCGCCATCTTCACCAACGACGGCGGCGCGGCCCGGCGCTTCCAGAACGAGGTCGAGGTCGGCATGGTCGGCATCAACGTGCCGATCCCCGTCCCCGTCGCCTACTACTCCTTCGGCGGTTGGAAGGCCTCGCTGTTCGGCGACTCCCACGCCTACGGCGCCGACGGCGTCCAGTTCTTCACCCGCGGCAAGGCCGTCACCCAGCGCTGGCTCGACCCCTCGCACGGCGGCATCAACCTGGGCTTCCCCACCAACAACTGAGCAGCCCACCGCCCCCCGGCACGACCGAAGGCCGGCCCCCACCCGGGGCCGGCCTTCCGGCTGTCATCCCGGCTGCCACCGCCCACTGCGGGCAGTTGTTTGCACCGGGCCCGGATTCGGCGTAGTGTTCACTGGTCGCTCGGCAGGGAGCACCGGACACGTATCTGCGTGGACGGTCCCGGGGTGGCCAATCCCTTGAGAAACCGGTTCGGCTGATCCGTGACGGGTCGCGTGTCTTTCGCGTCCCCGTTCGTATTTGTCGTGCGCTTTTTCGGAGATTGCGTCCGATTCGCTTTTCGGAGCGGGGATCGGCTAGAGTTTGAAACGTCGGAAGGGCCGTCAGGTCGCGGAAGACGAAAGCGAGTCGGGAAAGAGCACGAGCTCGGATCTGATAAGCTGGGAACACGAAAGAACGAAGCGCCCGGAGGGTTCGCAGGAATGCGGCTCGAAGGAAGCGTCCGTTCCTTGAGAACTCAACAGCGTGCCAAAAGTCAACGCCAGATATGTTGACATCCCCGGCCTCGACTCTGTTCGGGGTTGGAGATTCCTTTTGAAGTAAAACACTAGCGAGGACGCAGTGCGCGGGGCCGCCCTATTCCGGTGGTTGCCGTGCCGCTCTTTCGTGGAAGCATTCACGGAGAGTTTGATCCTGGCTCAGGACGAACGCTGGCGGCGTGCTTAACACATGCAAGTCGAACGGTGAAGCCCTTCGGGGTGGATCAGTGGCGAACGGGTGAGTAACACGTGGGGAATCTGCCCTGAACTCTGGGACAAGCCTTGGAAACGAGGTCTAATACCGGATACGACCTTCTCCTGCATGGGGGTTGGTGGAAAGCTCCGGCGGTTCAGGATGATCCCGCGGCCTATCAGCTTGTTGGTGGGGTAATGGCCTACCAAGGCGACGACGGGTAGCCGGCCTGAGAGGGCGACCGGCCACACTGGGACTGAGACACGGCCCAGACTCCTACGGGAGGCAGCAGTGGGGAATATTGCACAATGGGCGGAAGCCTGATGCAGCGACGCCGCGTGAGGGATGACGGCCTTCGGGTTGTAAACCTCTTTCAGCAGGGAAGAAGCGCAAGTGACGGTACCTGCAGAAGAAGCACCGGCTAACTACGTGCCAGCAGCCGCGGTAATACGTAGGGTGCGAGCGTTGTCCGGAATTATTGGGCGTAAAGAGCTCGTAGGCGGCCTGTCGCGTCGGATGTGAAAGCCCGGGGCTTAACCCCGGGTCTGCATTCGATACGGGCAGGCTGGAGTGTGGTAGGGGAGATCGGAATTCCTGGTGTAGCGGTGAAATGCGCAGATATCAGGAGGAACACCGGTGGCGAAGGCGGATCTCTGGGCCATTACTGACGCTGAGGAGCGAAAGCGTGGGGAGCGAACAGGATTAGATACCCTGGTAGTCCACGCCGTAAACGTTGGGAACTAGGTGTTGGCGACATTCCACGTCGTCGGTGCCGCAGCTAACGCATTAAGTTCCCCGCCTGGGGAGTACGGCCGCAAGGCTAAAACTCAAAGGAATTGACGGGGGCCCGCACAAGCAGCGGAGCATGTGGCTTAATTCGACGCAACGCGAAGAACCTTACCAAGGCTTGACATACGCCGGAAACTGGTAGAGATATCAGCCCCCTTGTGGTCGGTGTACAGGTGGTGCATGGTTGTCGTCAGCTCGTGTCGTGAGATGTTGGGTTAAGTCCCGCAACGAGCGCAACCCTTGTTCTGTGTTGCCAGCGAGTAATGTCGGGGACTCACAGGAGACTGCCGGGGTCAACTCGGAGGAAGGTGGGGACGACGTCAAATCATCATGCCCCTTATGTCTTGGGCTGCACACGTGCTACAATGGCCGGTACAAAGGGCTGCGATGCCGCGAGGCGGAGCGAATCCCAAAAAGCCGGTCTCAGTTCGGATTGGGGTCTGCAACTCGACCCCATGAAGTTGGAGTTGCTAGTAATCGCAGATCAGCATGCTGCGGTGAATACGTTCCCGGGCCTTGTACACACCGCCCGTCACGTCACGAAAGTCGGTAACACCCGAAGCCGGTGGCCTAACCCGCAAGGGGAGGAGCCGTCGAAGGTGGGACCAGCGATTGGGACGAAGTCGTAACAAGGTAGCCGTACCGGAAGGTGCGGCTGGATCACCTCCTTTCTAAGGAGCACATGGCCGCTTGCGAGCGCATGTCTCGCACGGTTGCTCATGGGTGGAACGTTGACTATTCGGCACACACGGTGATGGATCGCCAGTACTGCCCCTCCGGGGTGTGGAACGCGGCTTCGGTTCATCGGGTGTGTCGGGCACGTTGTTGGGTCCTGAGGGAACGGCTTGCCGTTGTCTCATGGATGCCGGCCTCAGGCGAGGCCACCTGTGAGGGTGGTTGCGTGTGGGTGTCTGGTCGTTGTTTGAGAACTGCACAGTGGACGCGAGCATCTGTGGCCAAGTTTTTAAGGGCGCACGGTGGATGCCTTGGCACCAGGAACCGATGAAGGACGTGGGAGGCCGCGATAGGCCCCGGGGAGCTGTCAACCGAGCTTTGATCCGGGGGTGTCCGAATGGGGAAACCCGGCAGTCGTCATGGGCTGTCACCCATACCTGAACACATAGGGTATGTGGAGGGAACGCGGGGAAGTGAAACATCTCAGTACCCGCAGGAAGAGAAAACAACCGTGATTCCGGGAGTAGTGGCGAGCGAAACCGGATGAGGCTAAACCGTTGTGGTGTGAGACCCGGCAGGGGTTGCCAGAGCGGGGTTGTGGGAAAGTTCTTCAGTCGTCTGCCGGCGGCTGGGCGAGTCAGAAACCGTATGGGTAGTCGAAGGACATGCGAAAGGTCCGGCGTAGAGGGTAAGACCCCCGTAGACGAAATCTGTACGGCTCGCTTGAGCTTCTCCCAAGTAGCACGGGGCCCGAGAAATCCCGTGTGAATCTGGCGGGACCACCCGCTAAGCCTAAATATTCCCTGGTGACCGATAGCGGATAGTACCGTGAGGGAATGGTGAAAAGTACCGCGGGAGCGGAGTGAAATAGTACCTGAAACCGTGTGCCTACAAGCCGTAGGGGCAGTCCTTTTGGGGCTGTGACTGCGTGCCTTTTGAAGAATGAGCCTGCGAGTTTGCGGTGTGTAGCGAGGTTAACCCGTGTGGGGTAGCCGTAGCGAAAGCGAGTCCGAATAGGGCGACCATAGTTGCATGCCCAAGACCCGAAGCGGAGTGATCTAGCCATGGGCAGGTTGAAGCGCGGGTAAGACCGTGTGGAGGACCGAACCCACCAGGGTTGAAAACCTGGGGGATGACCTGTGGTTAGGGGTGAAAGGCCAATCAAACTCCGTGATAGCTGGTTCTCCCCGAAATGCATTTAGGTGCAGCGTCGCGTGTTTCTTGCCGGAGGTAGAGCACTGGATAGGCGATGGGCCTTACCGGGTTACTGACCTTAGCCAAACTCCGAATGCCGGTAAGTGAGAGCGCGGCAGTGAGACTGTGGGGGATAAGCTCCATGGTCGAGAGGGAAACAGCCCAGAACACCGACTAAGGTCCCTAAGCGTGTGCTAAGTGGGAAAGGATGTGGAGTCGCAGAGACAACCAGGAGGTTGGCTTAGAAGCAGCCACCCTTGAAAGAGTGCGTAATAGCTCACTGGTCAAGTGATTCCGCGCCGACAATGTAGCGGGGCTCAAGCACATCACCGAAGTCGTGTCATTGCAGCAATACTCCCAACGGAGGCTGTGATGGGTAGGGGAGCGTCGTGTGCCGGGTGAAGCAGCCGAGGAATCGAGTTGTGGACGGTTCACGAGTGAGAATGCAGGCATGAGTAGCGATACAAGAGTGGGAAACTCTTGCGCCGATTGACCAAGGGTTCCTGGGTCAAGCTGATCTGCCCAGGGTAAGTCGGGACCTAAGGCGAGGCCGACAGGCGTAGTCGATGGACAACGGGTTGATATTCCCGTACCCGCTTTGAAGCGCCAACGTCGAACCTCTTGATGCTAAGCCCGTGAAGCCGGCCCGGAGTCTTCGGACAAAGGGACGTGGTGGAGCCGGTGACCCAACGGGGTAGTAGGTGAGCGATGGGGTGACGCAGGAAGGTAGTCCGGCCCGGGCGGTGGTTGTCCCGGGGTAAGGGTGTAGGACGTTGCGTAGGCAAATCCGCGCAACATGAGTCTGAGACCTGATGCCGAGCCGATTGTGGTGAAGTGGATGATCCTATGCTGTCGAGAAAAGCCTCTAGCGAGTTTCATGGCGGCCCGTACCCTAAACCGACTCAGGTGGTCTGGTAGAGAATACCGAGGCGTTCGGGTGAACTGTGGTTAAGGAACTCGGCAAAATGCCCCCGTAACTTCGGGAGAAGGGGGGCCATTGCTGGTGACGGGACTTGCTCCCTGAGCTGGTGGTGGCCGCAGAGACCAGCGAGAAGCGACTGTTTACTAAAAACACAGGTCCGTGCGAAGCCGTAAGGCGATGTATACGGACTGACGCCTGCCCGGTGCTGGAACGTTAAGGGGACCGGTTAGTCCGATTTCGGTCGGGCGAAGCTGAGAACTTAAGCGCCAGTAAACGGCGGTGGTAACTATAACCATCCTAAGGTAGCGAAATTCCTTGTCGGGTAAGTTCCGACCTGCACGAATGGCGTAACGACTTCTCGACTGTCTCAACCACAGGCCCGGTGAAATTGCATTACGAGTAAAGATGCTCGTTTCGCGCAGCAGGACGGAAAGACCCCGGGACCTTTACTATAGCTTGATATTGGTGTTCGGTTCGGCTTGTGTAGGATAGGTGGGAGACTGTGAGACTCGGACGCCAGTTCGGGTGGAGTCGCCGTTGAAATACCACTCTGGTCGTGCTGGATGTCTAACCTGGGTCCGTGATCCGGATCAGGGACAGTGTCTGGTGGGTAGTTTAACTGGGGCGGTTGCCTCCTAAAGGGTAACGGAGGCGCCCAAAGGTTCCCTCAGCCTGGTTGGCAATCAGGTGTTGAGTGTAAGTGCACAAGGGAGCTTGACTGTGAGACTGACGGGTCGAGCAGGTACGAAAGTAGGGACTAGTGATCCGGCGGTGGCTTGTGGAAGCGCCGTCGCTCAACGGATAAAAGGTACCCCGGGGATAACAGGCTGATCTTCCCCAAGAGTCCATATCGACGGGATGGTTTGGCACCTCGATGTCGGCTCGTCGCATCCTGGGGCTGGAGTAGGTCCCAAGGGTTGGGCTGTTCGCCCATTAAAGCGGTACGCGAGCTGGGTTTAGAACGTCGTGAGACAGTTCGGTCCCTATCCGCTGTGCGCGTAGGAGTGTTGAGAAGGGCTGTCCCTAGTACGAGAGGACCGGGACGGACGAACCTCTGGTGTGCCAGTTGTCCTGCCAAGGGCATGGCTGGTTGGCTACGTTCGGGAGGGATAACCGCTGAAAGCATCTAAGCGGGAAGCCTGCTTCGAGATGAGCACTCCCACCTCCTTGAGAGGGTAAGGCTCCCAGTAGACGACTGGGTTGATAGGCCGGATATGGAAGCCCTGTGAGGGGTGGAGTTGACCGGTACTAATAGGCCGAGGGCTTGTCCTCAGTTGCTCGCGTCCACTGTGTTGTTCTGAAACAACGACCCCCGCGTCATGGCGGGCGGTGCACAGTTTCACCGTGTTTCGGTGGTCATAGCGTGAGGGAAACGCCCGGTTACATTCCGAACCCGGAAGCTAAGCCTCACAGCGCCGATGGTACTGCAGGGGGGACCCTGTGGGAGAGTAGGACGCCGCCGAACAATCTTTGTGGGAAAGCCCCCTGACGGGATGTCGGGGGGCTTTTTCGCGTTCCCGGAAGCCGACGGCGAGTGAGAGCCAGTGAGAGGGGTGGTGCTAGGTCCACCCCAAAGACGGGTGGCACGGCCAATGCGCCAGCCGGTGGACCGCGGGGAGACTGGGGAGCGTTCTGGAACGGGGTTCGGCTTCTCGGGGAGTGGTCTTGGCGACGACAGCGTGGTTCGGTCGGGTGGCCTTCGGGCCCGAGTTGGGGGAGCGGGCTCGGACGGCGGTGCGGGCCGGCGGGCAGGCCGTGGTGATGACGGCGGCGGCCGCGGTGGGGCTGGCGGTGCCGGTGCTGGCGGCGGTGTTCACGGAGGTGGTCATGCTCCACCTCTTCAACGTGGGGACGCTGGTGCCGTACTGCGTGGCGGCGCTGAGCATGGCGCTGGTCTGGACAGTGTCGACGTACTGGTTCGTGCGGCACGGTGCGGCGTGGACGCGGCGGCGGGTGGAACGGAGGGCGGCGCAGCCGTGGGTGGTGGTGTATTCGCCGAGGGAGGCGTTGGAGCAGGACCCTCGCGGGTTCTGGTGGACGGGGTACTCGTACCACCGGGGGCACGAGGTGGCGCGGGCGGTGCAGTTCGTGCAGTGGGCCGTGCGCGATCCGCAGATCAGGCGGGAGGCGCTCTGGCTGGTGGCGAATCCGGCGGGGTTGCTGGTGCTGGTGCTGCCGTTCCTCGGGCTGGTGGCGGGGGGCGTCGGGAGCCTGTGGGCGGCGGGGTGGCTGCTGCACGACACGTTCGGGCAGCTCGGCGGCTACATGAAGGCCGTGGGCACGGGTCTGTTCGGTGCGGGGCTGCTGGTGGCCGGACTGTCGGGGCTGCCGGCGGGCGTGCAGCGGCACGGCGTGTGGGCGTGCCGGGTGCTGGGGGACGGGCCGCGGCAGAGCCGGGCGCAGCTGACCGAGCGGGTGGCGCACCTGACGGAGACCCGGGCGGACGCGGTGGACGCGCAGGCGGCGGAGTTGCGGCGGATCGAGCGGGATCTGCACGACGGGGCGCAGGCGCGGCTGGTGACGATCGGATTGACGCTGGGGACGATCGAGCACCTGATGGGGACGGATCGGGAGGCGGCCATGGAGCTGCTGGCGGAGGCGCGGGAGGCGTCGGCGAAGGCCCTGCAGGAGTTGCGTGACCTGGTGCGGGGGATTCATCCGCCGGTGCTGGCGGAGCGCGGGCTGCCGGACGCGGTGCGGGAGCTGGCGTTGACGGCGGTGGTGCCGACGGAGGTGACGGTGAGTCTGCCGGGGCGTCCGGAGGCGGCGTTGGAGACGGCGGTGTACTTCAGCGTGAGCGAGCTGCTGGCGAACGCGGCGAAGCACGCCCGGGCCCGGCACGCCTGGGTGGACGTGCTGTACCGGGCGGGTCGGCTGCGGGTGGTGGTGACGGACGACGGGCACGGGGGTGCGCGGATGGAGGCGGACGGCGGGCTGCGGGGGATCGAGAAGCGATTGGGTACGTTCGACGGAACGATCTCGCTCGACAGTCCGGTGGGCGGGCCGACCACGATCATGATGGAGCTGCCGTGCGCGTTGTCCTCGCCGAGGATCTCTACCTCCTCCGCCAAGGTCTGACACGGCTGTTGGAGATCCATGGGTTCACCATCGCGGCGGCGGTGGAGACCGGGCCGGATCTGCTGGCCGCGCTGCTGTCCGAGCGGCCGGACGTGGCGGTGGTGGACGTCCGGCTGCCGCCGACGCTGACGGATGAGGGGTTGCAGGCGGCGCTGGCGGCGCGGCGGGAGATCCCGGGGCTGCCGGTGCTGGTGCTGTCGCAGCACGTGCAGCAGTTGTACGCGCGGGAGCTGCTGGCGGACGGGACGGGCGGGGTGGGGTACCTGCTCAAGGACCGGGTGTTCAACGCGGACCAGTTCGTGGACGCGGTGCGGCGGGTGGCGGCCGGAGGGACGGCGATGGACCCGGACGTGATCGGCCGGCTGTTGCAGTCCAACGCGGTGTCGGGGCCGTTGCAGCGGCTGTCGCCACGGGAGCGGGAGGTGCTGGGGCTGATGGCGGAGGGCTGTTCGAACTCGGCGATCGCGGCGCGGCTGACGGTCAGTGACGGCGCGGTGGCCAAGCACATCGCCAATATCTTCGGGAAGTTGGAGCTGGCGCCGACGGAGGACGGCAACCGGCGGGTGCTGGCGGTGCTGGCGTACTTGAACGGTTCGGCGGAGCGACTGGTGGACGGCTGAGCGCGGCCGTGGAGAGCCCGGCGCGCGGCTCGCAGGAGCAGGCGCAGAGGGAGAGGAGAGGGGAGGAGACGGGAGGAAGCGGGCGGGCGGGAGCCAGGAGCGGGGGCGGCGGTGGTGCGTGCGGTGGTGTGGACCAGTGGAGGTGCGGTGGTGGTCCGGGCTGGCGACAAGGGGGAACGCCCGTACGAGTAGTATCCGGTGGGCCGAGTCTGTCGACGGCGTACCGGCATCGCGTCCTGACGCGGTGATGATGCGTGCGCCCCGGGGCGGGGACGTGTACTCGGCGGCTACAGGTCGTATACGGCAGCTGCCGAGTCCCAGGGGTTGATCAACGAATGGCACGTCCTTCCCTTACCCGCGCGCACCGGGCACTGCTGGGTGTGGTGGCCATCGGCGCGTGCGTGATCTCGGGCATCGGTTTCGCGGGGTCGTACAACTCGGTGCGGGACCTGGCGATGGAGAAGGGCTTCGGCGCCTTCTCCTACGCCTTCCCGATAGGCGTCGACGCGGGCATCGTGGTGCTGCTCTCGCTGGACCTGGTGCTGACCTGGCTGCGCATCCCGTTCCCGCTGCTGCGGCAGACGGCCTGGCTGCTGACCGCGGCGACGATCGCGTTCAACGCGGCGGCGTCCTGGGGCGACGCGCTGGGCATGGCGATGCACGCGGTGATCCCGGTGCTGTTCGTGGTGGTGGTCGAGGCGTCCCGGCACGCGGTGGGGCGGATCGCGGCGATCACCGCGGACCGGCACATGGAGTCGGTGCGGCTGATGCGCTGGGTGCTGTCGCCGGTGCCGACGTTCCGGTTGTGGCGGCGGATGAAGCTGTGGGAGCTGCGCTCGTACGACGAGACGGTGCGGCTGGAGCAGAACCGGCTGGTGTACCGGGCGCAGCTGCGGTTCCGGTACGGGCGGGGCTGGCGGCGGTCGGCGCCGTTCCAGGCGCTGCTGCCGCTGAAGCTGGCGAAGTACGGCGTCCCGCTGGACCCGACGGTGCTGGACCGGATCGACGGTCCACTGGTGGTGCCGGGCAGCGCGGCGGCGGTCGAGCAGCCGGCCCAGGCCGTTCCGGCCGTTCAGGCGGGGCTGTCGGCGCAGGCGGTGGCGGCGGGTCAGACCGTCCAGGCGGTGCGGGGCGGCGGGGTGACGCAGGCTCAGCAGCCGATCCAGGCCCAGGCCCAGCAGCCGATTCAGGCGCAGGCCGCGGCGTCGGGTGTGCCGGAATCCCAGCCGCAGCCCCAGCCCCAGCCGGTGCCGCCGGTGTCGGCGGCGGTGGCGGTGCCGACGTTGGCGAAGCTGGCCGCGGTACGGCTGCGCGACCAGCAGGACCCGGAGGCGGCGCAGGCCGCGCCGGTGATCGACTCGTCCGCGGAGCTGAACGTGTGGACGGCCCGCCCGGTGCGCTCGCACGTGGCGGAGCCCGACCAGGTGCACACGGCGCGGGTGCCGGGGCAGGCGTCGCCGTGGTTCAAGGCGCCGCGGCCGAGCGGTCCGGAGGAGGCGGTGGCGGTTCGGCCGCAGCCGGGCTACCAGGCGTCGCGGGCCGAGGCGTACCCGGAGCAGGGCCTTGGCCCGGAGGAGTACCGCCCGGAGGAGTACCGCCCGGAGGAGTACCGCCCGGCGGCGAACGGGCACGGTCCGGCGACGCGTCCGCAGGCGGTCCGGCAGCAGGTACCGGCGCCGGTGACGGAGGGCGCGGAGCCGATCCTGGTACCCGGTCGGCCGATGCGGCTGGAGTCGATGATGGCGTCCGAGTCGGAGCCGCTGCCGTTCGACGAGGGGGACGCCCCGGCGCGCCGTCCGATCGCGGGCGCGGGTCAGGTGCTGGACGCCAATGAGTGCTTCGACGCGCTGGTCAGCTACATGGAGGAGAACCAGCGGCACCCCGACGAGCGCCGCTTCGCGGAGTACCTGAGCCAGCGCGGCGTCCCGGGTTCGCGGCCGGACGGCGGCGTCACGGTGAAGGACGTCGAGAAGGTCTGGCAGGACCTCCAGGAGCGGTACATGGAGTCCGGTCGGGGCGAGTGACCCGGCGGCCCCCCGCGGGGCCCGTTCGGAGAGACGTCCAGCAGGTGCGATGGCCGTCCGCCGGTTCTTCCGGTCGGGCGGCCATTGACGGTTCCGCGGACCCGCCGTTACCTTCGCCTCAACAAATTGTTGAAGTCGCGCGGTGAGTGGAGGAGCCCCGGATGTCGCAGCCCGCCCAGGTCGATGCCGTCCAGCCCGTCTCGTTCTCGGACGCCGCCCTGGCGGCCGTCGAGGCGCTGCTCGCGCCGGTGGACGCCGAGTTGACGCGGCGTTACCCGGGCGAGAGCGGTTCCCGGCAGCCGGTGCACACCGTGTACGTGCCGGCCGACGCGTTCGGGGCGCACACCGTCCGGGAGTGGGGCGCCCAGGCACTCGCCGCGTTCGACGAGCACGCCGGTACGCCCGGGCGGCTCGCCGCGGCGCTCGGGGTCGCGGACGACGCGCTGCTGGCCGACGTGCACGCCCGGGTGCGGGCCAAGCTGGAGCGCGAGCCGGTCGAGGACCTGCGGATCGACTTCGAGGACGGCTACGGTCCGCGCCCCGACGCCGAGGAGGACGCGGCGGCCGTCCGGGCCGCCCGCCTGGTGGCCGCGGCGGTCGCCGACGGCAGCGCCCCGCCGTACGTCGGCATCCGGATCAAGTGCCTGGAGGCCCCCGTCCGGGCCCGCGGCATCCGCACCCTGGAACTGTTCCTGGCCACCCTGGTGGCCGCGGGCGGGCTGCCGGACGGGCTGGTGCTGACCCTGCCGAAGGTCACCCACGCCGCCCAGGTCACCGCGCTGGTGCGGCTGCTGGAGGACTTCGAGCGGCGGGCCGGACTGCCCGCCGGACGGATCGGGTTCGAGATCCAGATCGAGACCACCCAGGCGATCCTCGGCCCGGACGGCCGGGCCACCGTCGCGCTGCTGATCGGGGCCGCCGAGGGCCGGGCCACCGCGCTGCACTACGGCACCTTCGACTACAGCGCCGCCTGCGGGGTCAGCGCCGCCCACCAGAGCATGGACCACCCGGCCGCCGACCACGCCAAGGCCGTCATGCAGGCCGCTGCGGCCGGCACCGGCGTCCGGCTCTCCGACGGCTCCACCAACGTCGTCCCGGCCGGCACCGCCGAGCAGGTGCACGCCGCCTGGCGGCTGCACCACGGCCTGGTCCGCCGCTCGCTGGCCCGCGCCTACTACCAGGGCTGGGACATGCACCCCGCCCACCTGCCCACCCGGTACGCCGCCGTCTACGCCTTCTACCGCGAGGGCCTGACCGCGGCCTGCGCCCGGCTCGCCACGTACGTCGCCAAGTCCGGCGGCGACGTGCTGGACGAGCCCGCCACCGCCCGCGCGCTCAGCGGCTACGTGCTGCGCGGCCTGGACTGCGGCGCCGTCGACCTCGCCGAGGTCACCGAGCGCACCGGCCTGGACCGCGCCCGGCTGGACGCCCTGGCCGGGCGCTGAGTCCGCCGCCGCACGGAGGCCCCCGGCGCACGGCATAGGCTGGGCGGGAGGACCGGCGCGGGACCGGGCGCCGAGACGAGACCGACAGCGGAGAGCACCAGCGCCATGGCGGAGCCGAGCCCCAAGCCGTACCTGACCGTCCGGGGCTCAGGCAGCCGCGAACTGGAGATCAAGAAGTCCCGGTTCATCTGCCACCTGGCGCGGGTCGCCGACGAGGACGAGGCGCAGGCGTTCGTCGCGGGCGTCCGCAAGCGGTACTGGGACGCCCGGCACAACTGCACGGCGTTCGTGGTCGGCGGCGAGCAGCCGCGCGAGCGCTCCAGCGACGACGGGGAGCCCGCCGGGACGGCCGGGGTGCCGATGCTGGAGGTGCTGCGGCGGCGCGGGGTGACCGACACCGCCGCCGTGGTGACCCGCTACTTCGGCGGGATCAAGCTGGGCGCGGGCGGCCTGGTGCGGGCGTACGGCGCGGCGGTGTCCGAGGCGCTAGACGAGGTCGGGCTGCTGGAGCGCCGGCCGGTCGCGCTGCTGTCGGTGGCCGTCGACCACACCCGGGCCGGGCGGCTGGAGAACGAGCTGCGGGCGGCCGGGTACGCGGTGGCCGGGCTGGAGTACCTGGCCGACGGGGTGCGGATCGAGGTCGGCGTGCCCGAACCGGCGACGGCGCAGTTCCACACCTGGCTGGCCGAGGCGACCGGCGGCTCGGCCGCGGCCCGCCCGGCCGGGCGCACCTTCGTCGAGGTCGAGGTCTGACCGCCGACCGGGGGACGCCCGGCATTGATCGCGGACGGGCGGGTAGCAGAGGCGGCACGGACGGTGTTCCCGTTGCCGTCCGATGACACCCGATCGAAGGAAGCGGGGCCCGATCCGGAACTTCCGCTCCTGATCGCTTCGTCTCCTAGAGACACGACCGACGATTCGCCAACGACTCCGGGGAGGAGGACTCGCAGACCCCAGCACCGCACCACGGGAGGTTCCGCGCATGCCCACCGACCACGCCCAGCCACCGTACCGGCTGACGGCAGCGACACCCCGCCCGCACCACGACACCACCGCCCTCGTCGACCAACTCCTCGCCGAACAGCTGAAGTCCGAGGGCCACGAGGAGCCCGCGCCCCGCGAGCGACAGGCCCCGCCCGAGCGACTACGCCTCGGCGACCGGGTCCTGCTGGACCGCGACGACGGCACACTGCCCGGCCGCGGTCCCGGGGCCCGCTACAGCCGCCGCCGACTGCGCACGCCCGCCGTGCACGGCACCGACCAACTGACCCTCACCCTCGCCTCCGACACCGCCGACGGACCGACCAGGCTGCGCATCGAGGCCGAACACCTCCCCGCCGGCCCGACCGTCACCCCACCCGGGCGGGTGCCCGTCCCCGACCTGGTCCGCAGCCTGCTGCCCCTGCTCGACGCCGCCGAGGGCCCGGTGCCACTGGCCGTCGCGCCCCGGCTGCTGGCACCCGCCGACCTGGACGGCCTGATCGACGAACTCTGCGACCCGGAACGGCGGTTGCCCACCGTGGTGGCCAGCGTCCCGCCCGCCGTGCCGGTCGACCGCTGGCAGCAGCAGGTGCTCGACCCGCTGGTGCGCCAACTCCCCGGCCTGGCCTCGCTGTACGTGCTCGGGCACGGCGCGCTGCCCCGGTTCAACCTGGCCCTGGAGTACCACAAGGTGTACGGCGGCGCGGTCCGCACCTTCCTGCCCGAGGTCGACCCGGCCTCCCGGGCCGACGCCGCCCGCCACCCCGTCCTGCCGCGCGGCCGGATCGACGAGAACCCGCGCCGCGCCGCCGCCCTGCTGGCCCGCGAGCCGCGCCGGATCGCCGCCGAACTGCCGCTGCCCGCGCCGCTGGCCGCCGTCCCCGAACTCTGGCTGCCGCCCGAGGCGCGCAAGGCGCCCGCCCCGCCCCGGGCCGCGGTCGAACGCCCGCCGGTGCGGCTGGAGCGCTGCCGGCTGCGGATCGAGACACCGCGCGAACCGCGCCGCGCCCGGTGCGGCACCGGCCCCGCCAGCTTCGGTGAACTCGTGGACCGATTCAGCGAGTTCGCGCTGCTGGAGTTCACCGGCGACAGCAAGGAGACGCTCGCCCTGGACGGCCAGAGCGAGGCCGACGGCTGGGCCCGGCTCACCTGGGACGGCCTGACCGCGCTCCAGGAGTACGCGGACGCCGCCGTGCGCGGCGAGGCCGGCGGCGACTTCAAGCAGTGGTGCGAGCACACCCCGCCCGGCTGCCACCGCTTCCCGCCGCGCAAGGCGGTCCGCGGCGAGTCCCGCACCGTCGCCAGCCACGGCAAGTGGAAGCGCCAGCGGATGCTGCCCGTCCCGCCCGACGTCGACTCCTCCTGTCGCGCGTTCATGGGCGCCCACCTGCGGATCGGCGGCGGCGGCACCGCCCCCCGGGTGCACTACCTGGACGACTGCTCCGGCAGCGGCCGGATCTACGTCGGCTACATCGGGCTGCACCTGACCAACACCCGCACCAACTGACCGCCCCGCGCGGGGGCCGGAACCGCCCCGGCCCCCGCCTCGGGCGGTCCCCGCGCCGCACCCGCACGGCGGACGTGCTCCGACCCGACCTGAGCGGACGTCAAGGGTCGGCCAAACCAGCCGGGTTGGCTGACCCCGGAGCCCGAACGGGGGACAATGCTGCTCGGGCCCCGTCGCGGCGGCCCGCCGACGTGCGCCGGACGAGCAGGGGGAACCACCGCCGATGCAGCATCCAGCCGAGGGCAGCGCCGACGGCACCACCACGGTGCTCCAGCCCGGATTCCTCGCCTCGCTGTTCCACGAACTCGGCGCCGACGAGGACGAGGAGCCCGCCGGGGCCCACCCCGGGCCCCCCGCGGGACCGCAGCCCCCCGAGCCCCCCGCCCGGCCCCCGGCCGGACCGTCGGCCGCGGTGCCGCCGCAGCCCGGCCCGGCGGACGCGCCAGCCGACCCGGACGACCCGGTGGCCGCGCACGGCCGGGCCGCCGCGCTCACCCACCACCGCACCCTCGCCGTCCAGGCCGACCACCAGCGCCTGGCCGACCTGCTGCGCCGGGCCGCCCGGCCGGTCTCCGCGATGGACTTCGAGAGCCAGCTGCGCAGCTACCAGCCCAGGCCGTTCCCGGACGCCGGGCCCGGAACGGGCGAACCCGAGCCCGCCTGGGCCGACTTCGCGCCGCCCGAGCCCGCCGGCGCCGACCCCGAGCAGCCGCGCTCGCGCCGCCTGCTCGACTCCGGCTACCAGCGCGAACTCGCCCAGGCCCGGCTGCGCCACCAGCGCGCGCTGCGGGAGTGGCGCACCCGGCAGGCCGAACTCGCCGACAGCGGCGCGGTCGCCGCCCGGCAGGCCCACGAGGAGGCCGAACGGGCCCGGGCCCGGGCCGTCCAGGAGTACAACGACAGCCTGGAGGAGTGCCGCCGCGCCTACCGGCAGGCCGAGCCCGCCGCCGTCGAGTCGCTGCTGGAACGGGCCCTGGCCGCCGCCGAGGGCGCCACCCAGGACCTGCCCGCCCCCTGCCACGCCGTCTTCCGCGCCCTCACCCGCACCGCCGTCCTCGACCTCGACCTGCCGCCGCTGGAGACCGTCCCCGCGCTCTCCGGCTACCGGCTCACCGGGACCGGCGCGGTCGAACCCGTGCCCCGCCCCGCCGCCGACGTCCGCACCGACTACCTGCGGCTGGCCGCCCGGCTCGCGCTGCGCGCCCTGCAGGCCGCCGACGCCGTCGACACCGAACAGGTGCTGTCCGGCGTCGTCCTGAACGGCTGGCTGCGCCTCCCCGGCCGGCCCGCGCGGTGCCTGCTCAGCGTCGACGCCGACCGGGACGCGCTGGCCCGCACCCGGCTGGTCCCCGACGCCGGGCACCTGGGCGACGGGGACGCGGACGGCGGCGTCTACGCGGAGGCCGAGCACGACGAGTCGCTGCTGCGGCTGCGCGCCCTGGCCGCCGTGATCACCCCCGACCCGTACGCGGACGAGGCGGTGCTGCCCTGGGGCAGCGCGTCCTCCGCGGTGCCCGCGTTGGGCGAGCTGTCGCCCGGCGAGTTCGCCCGGCTGGTGCGCGCCGTCCTCACCGCGGGCGGCCTGCGGGACTGGAGCGTCCGACTGCGCGGCCCGGCCGGCCTGGTCGCCACCGCCGAGGGCGAACCCGGCAGCCGGCTGCCCGGCCGCTGGGTGGTGTGGGCCTCCCGCGGCCCCGGTCCCGTCACCGCCGAGGAGATCGCCACCCTCGCCGAGGCGGTCCGCGAGGAGGGCGCCGACCGCGGCCTGCGGATGACCTGCGGCCGGTTCACCGACGAGGCGCTCGACCTCACCGGGGAGGAGCGCTACCAGCGCATCCACCTGATGGACGGCCCCGGCATCCGCGAACTCGCCCGCACCCACCTGGAACTGCCGCTCACCCTGTGAGGCCGGTGGGAACCCGCCGGAGACCGGTGGGAACCCGCCGGTTCGCCCGGCGGACGGCCGGACGGGCTGTCAGGCTGGGGGAGTGGAGAACCGATTCCCCGGCCACCGGCCCGACCGGAGCCCGACCGCACCGCCGACCGGGCGGGCGGCCGAGCACGACCGCGAACTGGCGATGGCCGAGATGTACGGCGAGTGCGGGCTGCTGCGCGAACTCGCCGAGTCCGCCGGCGTCCGCCTCGACGACACCGTCGAGTCGCTGACCGCCCTCGACCAGCTGCTGCCCCGCTGGCGCGACGACCGGCAGGTCTCCCAGTGGCTCGGCACCGACGCCGGGCTCTACCTCGGCACGGTGATCCGCCGCCGGGTCCCCGACGCCCGCTGGCGGCTCGCCGCCGACGGGCGGCCCCTGATGGTGCTCGGCACCGGCTTCGAACTCGACGCCACCGCGATCGGCCGCGACTGGGCCGAGCAGGGCGCGCCGCAGCTCGCCGCGGTCTACCGGGCCGCGAGCGACGACTGACGGCGGCGGGACCGGTGGGGTCGCCCGGGCCGTCCGGGGGCTGGTCCGACAGCTGATCCGGCGTCACCCCGACGGGCCGCCCGGGCGGCGCGGCACCGCCCGGGCCCGCAGGCTGGTCGCAGGGCCCGGCACCGTCCGGCCCGGGCCGGACGGACTGGATGCCCGTGGGCAGCGGTCAGCACAGCCGTCCGGCCCCCGGCAGCGTGACGGGGGAGGCCGAAACTGACCGCCGTGCTGGTCGCCGCGGGCGCGTTCCTGATGACCCTGATCGGCGGTTTCGCCGCCCAGCGCACCGGGGACCGCCGCCACCTCGTGCTCGGCCTCGCCGCCGGACTGATGCTCGGCGTGGTCGCCTTCGACCTGCTGCCCGAGGCGCTGGAACAGGCCCCGCAGGAGGTCCACGGCGTCCCCGCGGCACTGCTGATGTTCGCCGCCGGGTTCCTCGCCATCCACGTGGTCGAACGCTCCGTCGCCATCCACCGCGGCCACGAGGGCGAGTACGCCGCGCACAGCCACGGGCACGCGCACGGCCATGCGCACGGGCACGCGCACGGGCCGGGGGAGCGGCAGCGCGAGCAGGGCGTCGGGATCGCGGCGGCCTCCGCGCTGGTCCTGCACAGCGTGATGGACGGCTTCGCGATCGGCGCCGCGTTCCAGGCCGGGACGACGGTCGGCACGGTCGTCGCCATCGCCGTCGTCGCGCACGACTTCGCGGACGGCTTCAACACGTACACCCTCACCCGGCTGTACGGGAACAACCGGCGGCGGGCCCTCGCGCTGCTGTTCGCCGACGCGCTCGCGCCCGTCACCGGGGCCGGGATCACGCTGCTGTTCACCATTCCGGAACAGCTGCTCGGGCTCTACCTCGGCTTCTTCGGCGGCTTCCTGATGTACCTGGCGACCTCCGACATCCTGCCCGAGGCCCACAGCCCGCACCCGTCGAAGGGCACGCTGGTGTGCACCCTGCTGGGGGTGGGGTTCATGTGGCTGGTAGTGGGGTTGGCGTGACGGCGGAGGGCTGGGGTGCCTCCGGCGGGGTGGGGAGCGGGGAGGGGCGGGCACCCTGGTGTGCACGCTGTTGGGGGTGGGGTTCATGTGGTTGGTGGTGGGGTTGGCGTGACGGCGGGGGCTGGGGTGCCTCCGGCGGGGTGGGGAGCGGGGAGGGGCGGGCACCCTGGTGTGCACGCTGTTGGGGTGGGGTTCATGTGGTTGGTGGTGGGGTTGGCGTAGGAGGTCGGCGGCTCAGCTCTCGGCCAGGGCGTTCCAGTGGTGGCGCAGGGCGGTGAGGGTGGCGGTGACGGCGGGGCGGCGGGAGGTCTGGGTGCGCCAGAGGGCGTAGACGCGGCGGACGGGCTCGGGGGTGACGGGGCGGGCGGTGGTGCCGGGCGGGAGGGGGCCGCGGCCCAGGCGGGGGATCAGGCCGAGGCCCAGGCCGGCGGCGATCAGGGCGAGCTGGGTCTGGAACTCGCCGACCCGGTGGGCGACGTCCGGTTCCTCGCCGGTCTCCCGCATGGTGCGCAGCAGCCAGTCGTGGCAGATGTTGCCGGGCGGCACGCTGATCCAGCGCTGACCGCGCAGCGCCGGCACCGGCACGGCGTCCAGTGCGGCCAGCGGGTGCCCGGCGGGCAGCAGCAGGTCGACCGGGTCCTCCCCGAGGTCGAGCCGGTCGAGGCCGTCCTGCACCGGCAGCGGGACGGTCTCCCAGTCCTGCACGACCGCCAGGTCGACCTCGCCGCGGGCCACCAGCTCGGCCGCCGGGTACGGGTCGCTCTCCAGCAGCCGGACGTCCAACTCGGGGCAGGTGGTGTGCAGTTCGGCGAGGACGGCGGGCAGCAGGCCGCGGGCCGCGGTGGGGAAGGCGGCCACCAGCAGCCGTCCGGCGGCCCGGCCGCGCTGCTCCTCCAGCGTCACCTCGGCCTGTTCGACCAGGGCCAGGACGCGCTGCGCGGTGTCCGCGAGCTGCCGGGCGGCGTCGGTCAACTGGACGCCCCGGCCCTGGCGTTCGAGCAGGACGGTGCGGGTCTCGCGTTCGAGTTTGGCGATCTGCTGGGAGATCGCGGACGGGGTGAAGCCGAGGGCCGAGGCGGCCCCGCCGACCGAGCCGTGCACGGCGACCGCGTGCAGGGCGCGCAGGCGTCCCAGATCCATCATGCAGCGATGCTAAACGATGGGGTTGAGGAATCGTCGCTGGTGCTGAACGGTCGGTGCGGGGGATGCTCGGGGCATGCCGCCCTCCTCCGCCATGCCGCCCCGTCACATCGCCCTGGCCGTGCTGGTCGCCGCCGTCTGGGGCCTGAACTTCGTGCTGATCGAGGTCGGTCTGCACGACTTCCCGCCGCTGCTGTTCTGCGCGCTGCGGTTCGCCGTGGTGGCGCTGCCCGCGGTGTTCCTGGTCGGCCCGCCGCGGGTGGCGTGGCGGTGGGTGCTGGGGGTCGGGCTGGCGCTCGGGGTGGTGAAGTTCGGGCTGCTCTTCCTCGGCATGCACGCCGGGATGCCGGCCGGGCTGTCCTCGCTGGTGCTGCAGGGGCAGGCCGGGTTCACCGCGCTGTTCGCCGCCGGGCTGCTGGGCGAGCGGCCGGCCCGGCTGCGGGTGGTCGGGCTGGTGGTGGCGTTCGCCGGGATCGCGCTGGCCGCCGCCGACCGGGGCGCGGGCGGCCCGGTGGGGGCGTTCGCGCTGGTGATCGGCGCGGCGGTGGCCTGGGGCCTGGCCAACGTGCTGACCCGCCGGGCCGCCCCGCCGGACGCGCTGCGCTGGATGGTGTGGGTCTCCGCGGTGCCGCCGCTGCCGCTGCTGGGGCTGTCGCTGCTGGTCGAGGGCCCGGACGCGGACCTGGCCGCGCTGCGCGGGATCAGCTGGTCGGGCGTCGGGGTGGTGCTGTACGTCGGCCTGGTGTCCACGCTGTTCGCGTTCGTCGCCTGGAGCCACCTGCTGCGCCGTTACGACGCCTCGGTGGTCGCCCCGTACTCGCTGCTGGTGCCGGTGTTCGGGATGTCCTCGGCGGCGCTGCTGCTCGGCGAGCGGTTCGGCCTGCCGGCCGGGGCGGCGACGGTGCTGGTGATCGCCGGGATCGGGCTGGGGGCGGTGCCCGCTACGGGGTGGGACCGGCTTCGTAGGCTTCCTCGGCGTGCCGCAGCGCCCGCAGCAGGGCGTCCTGCTCGGCAGGGCTGACCGGGCCGAAGTACTCCTGGGCGACCTCGTGCCGGACCCGGGAGATCCGCTCCAGCGCGCCGTGCCCGTCCTCGGTGAGCACCAGCCGCACCGCGCGGCGGTCGGCCGGGTCGGGGGTGCGGGCGACCAGACCGGCCTCCTCCAGGGCGTCGACCACG
Organism: Kitasatospora fiedleri; assembly: GCF_948472415.1. NCBI lineage: Bacteria > Bacillati > Actinomycetota > Actinomycetes > Kitasatosporales > Streptomycetaceae > Kitasatospora > Kitasatospora fiedleri. The sequence continues at coordinate 5,267,157 of NZ_OX419519.1, forward strand.
GTGGTGGCGGAGCGCGGGGCGATGTGCAGCCGCTCGGCGAGTTCGCTCAGCCGCATGGTCTCGGCACTCTCGCAGCCGGGCGCGTGGGCGAGGGTGCGCAGGGCCCGGCCCTGGGCGGGGGTGATGCCGTACGGCTCCAGCCGCTGCATGGTCCGCCGGCGGATGCGCTTCATCGCCCGGGTGAGCGCGTCGGCGAGTTCCGCTGCGGTGTCGGCGGGGCCGGGGGAGGTCATGGGCACAGGGTAGCGGGCGGGTCGGGGCCGGTACGGAGGGTGACCGATCTCGCCTCGATAACATGTTGAGCTTGGCTCAGCAATCGAGTAGCTTAGGGCAGCCTAAGTCATCCGAGTCGTCCGAGTCATCCGTGTCCGCAGTTCGCAAGGAGTCCGTCATGGCCCGCTCCACCGCCCGCGTCAGCACCGACCGCCCCGCCCGCTACGCCAAGCAGCTCGCCGCCCACATGGGCCGCAAGGTCCCCGCCGAGTGGTCGGAGGAGACCGGCCGCGGCTCGCTCGCCTTCGGCGCCGGTCGGGCCGAGCTCACCGCCGAGGACGGCGCGCTGCTGCTCGCCGTCGAGGGCGCCGAGGAGAGCCTCGAACAGCTGGAGGACGTGGTCGGCCGCCACCTGGTCCGCTTCGGCACCCGCGACGAGCTGGTCGTCGCCTGGCAGCGCGAGAGCGGCGCGGCCGGCACCGTCCAGCGCCTCGCCGCCGAGGAGGGCTGACCGGCCCCGGTCGGCGGGAGTCCTGACGGGGCGTCGGGCAAGCGGGCGCCAGACGCGCGGGCGTCAGGTCTGCGGGCGCCAGGTGCGGGGGCGTCAGGTCTGCGGGCGTCAGGTGCGCGGGCGTCCGGGCAGCAGGCGCGGCAGCAGCAGGTGCAGCCCGAGCAGCAGCAGGCCGGCCAGGCACCAGCTGGCCAGCACGTCCAGCAGCCAGTGGAAGTCGCTCCACACCAGGCCCGCCCCCACGCCCAGGCAGACCAGCGAGGCCAGCGCGCCCACCCGCCGCCCGGCCGCCACCGACAGCACCCGGGCCAGCAGCAGCGCCGCCGTCCCGTACGCGATCGACGAGGTCGCGGTGTGCCCCGACGGGTACCAGCCCCACTGGGACCCGGCCAGCGGCACCCCGTACGGGCCCGGGCGGGCGAACCAGACCTTTGCCGGCACCACCAGCAGCGGGATCAGCACCGCGGCCGCCACCGCCACCGGCACCGGCACCCACCAGCGCGGACGCCCGCCGCGCCGGGCCAGCCAGGCCGCCAGGCCCGCGCACCCCAGCAGCACCGGGACCGCGACCGTCCCGCCGCCCAGGTCGGACAGCGCCACGCCCAGGTGGTTCAGCAGCGCCGAGCCGATCGCCCGGCGGACGTGCCGCACCCCGTCGCGCACCGCCGTGTCGACCCCCAGCAGCGGCCCGTCCACCGCGACCTGCCAGGAGATCGCGGCCAGCAGCACCGCCAGCGCCGCCGCCGCCAAGACAGCGAAAATCGGCCGCCCCGGAGCAGGGGGAGAGCTCCGGGGCGGCCAAGGTGATCGCCGCGCCGTGCGGCCCGGGGGTGTGGGCGGGACGGCCGGTCGATCGTTCATGTGCGTCCGCCTCAACGGCGGACGGGGTTGTGGGCAGTGCGTGCGGTTCGCTGTCCATCTGTGATGACAGTACGTCAAAGCCGGGTCCCGGAAGGGCGGACCGGCCAGCATCCACAGCATCTTCACCACCGGTGGAGCAACCTCCACCCGTGCGGCGGAACCCGCCGGGGCCGGCCCCGGCGGGTTCCGCTACCGGCCGGGATCAGGCGCCGGCGAAGGCCGACTCCAGGATGTCCAGGCCCTCGGCCAGCAGGTGCTCCGGGATCACCAGCGGCGGCAGGAAGCGCAGCACGTTGCCGTAGGTGCCGGCGGTCAGCACCACCAGGCCCTCCGCGTGGCACGCCTTCGCGATCGCCGCGGTCACCTCCGGGTTCGGCTCCTTGCCGCCCGGCTTCACCAGCTCCACCGCGACCATCGCGCCGCGGCCGCGGACCTCGCCGATCACGTCGTACTTCTCCTGCATGGCCCGCAGCCGGCCCAGCATGACCTCGCCGATCCGGCGCGCCTTGCCGTTCAGGTCCTCGGACTTCATGGTCTCGATCGCGCCCAGCGCGGCCGCGCAGGCCACCGGGTTGCCGCCGTAGGTGCCGCCCAGGCCGCCCGAGTGCGCCGCGTCCATGATCTCGGCCCGGCCGGTCACCGCCGCCAGCGGCAGGCCGCCGGCGATGCCCTTCGCGGTGGTGATCAGGTCCGGGACGATGCCCTCGTCCTCGCACGCGAACCACTCGCCGGTGCGGCAGAAACCGGTCTGGATCTCGTCCGCCACGAACACGATCCCGTTCGCCTTCGCGAACTCCACGATCGCCGGCAGGAAGCCCTTGGCCGGCTCGATGAAGCCGCCCTCGCCCTGGATCGGCTCGATGATGATCGCCGCGACGTTCTCCGCGCCGATCTGCTTGGTGATGACCTCGATCGCCTGCGCGGCGGCCTCGGCGGCGCAGTTCTCCGCACCGGTCAGCCAGCGGTACGGGTACGCCACCGGCACGCGGTGGATCTCCGGCGCGAACGGGCCGAAGCCCTGCTTGTACGGCATGTTCTTCGCGGTCAGGCCCATGGTCAGGTTGGTCCGGCCGTGGTAGCCGTGGTCGAACACCACCACGGCGGTCCGCTTGGTGTAGGCGCGGGCGATCTTCACCGCGTTCTCCACCGCCTCGGCGCCCGAGTTGAACAGCGCGGTGCGCTTGTCGTGGTCGCCCGGGGTCAGCTCGTTCAGCTGCTCCGCCACCGCCACGTAGCCCTCGTACGGGGTCACCATGAAACAGGTGTGCGTGAACGCGGCCAGCTGCTCGGTCGCCCGCGCCACCACCGCGGCGGCGCTGTTGCCCACGTTCGTCACGGCGATGCCCGAACCGAAGTCGATCAGGCTGTTGCCGTCCACGTCCTCCAGCACGCCGCCGCCGGCCCGCGACACGTACACCGGCAGCGTGGTGCCCACGCCCGCCGGCACCGCGCCGAGCTTGCGCGACTGCAGCTCCTGCGACTTCGGGCCGGGGATCGCGGTGACCAGGCGGCGCTCCTGCGGGAGCGGAGTTGCAGCGCTCATCTGTCTTCTCCAAGTTCTTGACGCGGTACCCGCAGGCTACGACCGGCCCCGCGGCCCGGGCATGCGCCACTCGGTACTGCTGGGCCGCCCCAATTGTCCGACGCGGCCAGTGGCCGAAGATCGGCTGCGCGCCCGCGCACTCCACTACATTGGCCCCCGGGTGTGTCGGTGGGACGGCGATGCGGGTATGGCACCGCCGGCAACGTAGGAGGGGCCCGAAGTGGAACTGAACGACGCGAGAACCCAACCCACCCATCCCCATCTCCCCCCGCCCCGCGCCCCCTTCCACCTCCCCACCTGGGCCACCGCCCCCGCCCCGAGGCCGCCCCCGGCATCTACCGGCAGCACCACACCCCGCACGACCCGAAGGCCGCCGAACAGGCGAGGACCCCGGCGGGGCCGCTGCTGCTGCGGGCGGCGCTGAACCTGGCGGTCGGGGCCTTCGTCTACCTCGAAGGCGTCTCCCTGCTGCAGGGACTGCTGACCACCCTCGGGCTCACCGCCCCCAACTCCTTCGTGATCTCCCTGCTGATCGCCGCCGCCGTCAACGCCGCGCTGATCATCCTGGTGCTGATGGTCTTCGGCCGGATGGGCCGCTGGGGCGAGGTGTGGCGGCGCTGGATCGCCCCCGTGCTCTCCCGCACCGTCACCGAGGTTCCCACCGAGCCCGAGGAGACCGCCCCCGCCGTCGACGTCTGGGCCGAGCTGCGGCCGGCCGGGGACGCGGTGCGCCGGCTGGAGGGGGAGCCGGTCGGGGACGTGGACTACGTGCGGCTGCACCAGGCGTGGCGGACGGTGGGCGGCGACCCGGTCGCGTGGCGGGAGTTCGCCGCGCAGGTGGCGGCCCGGGGCGCGGCGGCGTGCGCGCACCCGTCCGAGCAGCGGGACCTGCCGGGCGGGCGGACGGCGCGGCACGACCTGCTGGTGCGCCAGGTGCGGCTGGGCACGGCGCAGGACGTGCCGAAGAACCCGGTGACGCACCGGAACGCCGGCTTCGCGCTGGACCCGCGGGTGCTGGGCACCTCGCTGCTGGCGGTCGGCCCGGCCGGCACCGGCAAGACCGCCTCGCTGGCCCGCCCGGTCGCCGAGGCGCTGTGCCTGCAGGCGCTGGCGGGCGCGGCCTGCGCGGTGGTGGTCGGCGCGGCCGACGCGGACCTCGGGCCGGACGACTGGTACGACGTGGTGATCGCCCCCGGCGACCCGGACGCCCCGTACGGCCTGGACCTGTACGGTGCGGCGCCGCACTCGGACGAGGCGGCGGCCCGGCTGGCCGACGCGCTGCTGCCGGACGAGCTGGCGCCGCGCGCGGAGAGCGCCCGGGCCGCGATGCAGCAGGTGGTCGGGCCGTACCGGGCGGCGTACGGCGGCTACCCGGGGGTGCGGGCGCTGCGGGCGCTGCTGGCGGGGGACGCGGAGGGCTGGGCGGAGCTCGCCGAGCGGCTGCGGAAGTCGGGGCGGTGGCCGGAGTTCGAGGCGGACCTGCAGCAGCGCGAGCGGATGCACGGCCGGGCCGACGACCCGGGCGCACTGCTGGCGGACCGGCTCGCGCTGCTGGACCGGCCCGCGCTGGCGGCCGGGTTCTCCGGCGGCCCGGACGCCAAGCCGGCCTTCGCGATGCGCGCCCTGGAGCACCCGCTGCGGGTGCGGGTCAAGCTGCCCGAGCGCAGCCACCCGGAGGCCGCCCGGATTCTGTCGCGGCTGCTGCTGGGCCAGTTCACCCAGGCCGCCGCCGACCGCCGGGACCGCGAGCTGTTCGCCGGGATGGTGCTGGACGACGCCACCGCCGCCGTGGACGCGCAGGCGATCCGCGGCGTCCAGCGGCTGCGCGGCGCCAACGCCGGCGTGCTGCTGCTGCTGCGCACGCTGTCCGACCTGCCGGAGGCGCTGCGCGCGCCGCTGTTTGGCGCGGTCGGCAACCGGATGGCGTTCCCCGGCATCGCGCCCTGGGACGGCCGGCTGTTCTCCGAGGCATGGGGCACCCACCTGGTCCGGGAGACCGCCGTCACGCACGTCCCGGACACCTCGGGAGGAACGGTTCGCCGGGCCGGCCGGCTGCTGCGCAAGGCGCTGTCCGGCACCACCGCGCAGACCGAGTCGGTCACCACCCGGGACGTCGAGCGGCACCGCTGGTCGCCGTCCGACCTGGCGCACGCGCTGCCGTCCGGGCACGCGGTGATCTCGCTGACCTCGGTGACGGGGGAGCAGGTGCCGCCGCTGCTGGTCGACCTGCGGCGCTGAGCCCGGCCGCCCGGCCGCTCGGCTGGCCGACCAACCGGCCACGAGAGCATTTGGGTCACGAAAGCTACGGACCGGCGGATTCCGGCGCCCCGGCTTGTCCGGAGCGTCCATAATGGGAGGAGAACCCTCACTCGCCCGGCCGCAACGGCGCGGCCAGGTCGAACCACCGAAGGTGCCATGCCCCCCACTCTCGCCTCCGTCGTCCGGACCTCCGCGCTCCACCTGACGGTGCTGGCCGGCGCGGACCACCTGGAGCGACCCGTCCGCTGGGTCCACACCAGCGAGCTGGACGACCCCACCCCGTTCCTCGAGGGCGGCGAGCTGCTCCTCACCACCGGCATCAAGCTGGGCAGGAGCGCCGCCAAGCTGCAGGCGTACGTGCACCGGCTGGCCGACGCGGGCGTGGTCGGCCTCGGGCTGGGCGTGGGCCTCTCGCACAGCGAGGTGCCGCAGGCCCTGGTGGAGGCCGCCGCCCAGCGCGGGCTGCCGCTGCTGCGGGTGCCCGAGGCGACGCCGTTCATCGCGATCTCCAAGACCGTCTCGGCCGCGCTGGCCGCCGAGCAGTACGAGGCCGTCACCACCAGCTTCGAGGCGCAGGAGGAGCTGACCCGGGCCGCGCTCGGCAAGGACGGCACCACCGCGATCGTGCGCCGGCTGGCGGCCCGGCTGGGCGGGTGGGCCGCGCTGTACGACGGCTCCGGCGCGCTGTCCGCGGTCGCCCCGGACTGGGCCGCCCGCCGGGCCGGCCGGCTGGCCGCCGAGGTGGACCGGCTGCGCCGCCGCCCCGCCCCGTCCAGCGCCGCCCTGCAGGGCCGGGCCGGGACGATCGACACCGCCGACGAGGACTACGTGGTGGTCCAGTCGCTGGGCGCCGACCGCCGCCCGCGCGGCTTCCTCGCGGTCGGCACCGAGGACCGGATCACCCCGACCGAGCGGTACGTGCTGAACGCCGCCGTCGCGCTGCTCACCCTCACCCTGGAGCGCTCGCGCGAGCTGCGGCAGGCCGAGGAGAAGATGGGCGCCGCGCTGCTGCGGATGGTGCTGGCCGGGGAGGTCGGCACCGCCCGGCAGGTCGCCGCCGGGCTGTTCGGCGGCCTGCCCGAGGGCACCGTCCGGGTGCTGGTGGCCGCCGCCGGGCCCGGCCCGGAGGCGGCGGAGGCGCTCGGCGAACTGGGCGACCGGGCCGAGAACGCCGGCGGCAAGGTCGGCGAGAAGCTGCTGGTGGCCCGCGAGGACGGCGCGCACGGGCCGCGGCTGACGGTGCTCGCGCTGGACAACGGCTCGGCGCACCGGGCCTGCCTGGGCGCCGTCGAGGAGCACGAGGGCCTGGCGCTGGGCGTCTCCGCCCCCGCCGCGCTGGAGGACGCCGGCACCGCGCACGCCCAGGCCGAACGGGCCCTGGCGGTCGCCCAGCGCGGCGGCCGCCGCACCGTCGACCACGAGGAGGTCGGCGCCGGCTCGCTGCTGCCGCTGCTCGGCGAGGAGGCCGTCACCGCCTTCGCCGAGGGCCTGCTGCGCCCGCTGCGCGAGCACGACCGCACCGCCCGCGGCGACCTGGTCGCCTCGCTGCGCGCCTGGCTCTCCCGGCACGGCCAGTGGGACGCCGCCGCGGCCGACCTGGGCGTGCACCGGCACACGCTGCGCTACCGGATGCGGCGGGTCGAGGAGCTGCTCGGGCGCTCGCTGGACGACACCGACGTCCGGATGGAGCTGTGGCTGGCGCTGCGCTCCGGCGAGGACTGACCGGGGGCGGGCGAGGGGCGGACGGAGCGCGGACGGGGTGCGGGCGCGGACCCGGACGGCCGTGTCCGCGGCGTACTAATCGGTCCGGACTTTTCGTCCCGTCCGTCCAATCGGAAACCCGCTTCCCTCCCCCTACCGTGAAGGCGACAAGTCTTCGAGGGAAGGGGCCGGTGCGACCGTGACCACCACTCATGAGTTCTGGCTGGCCGGGCGGCGGGCGAGCGGCGAGGCGGAGTTCGAGGTCCGCCACCCGCACGACGACAGCCTGGTGGCGAAGGTCAGCGTGCCGACCGACGCGCAGGTGGAGGAGGCCGTCGCGGCCGCCGCCGCCGCGGTGCCGGTGTTCGCCGCGACCCCGGCGCACCAGCGGGCGGGCGCGCTGGACCACGTCGCCAAGCGGCTGGCCGAGCGCACCGAGGAGATCGCCCGGCTGATCACCGCCGAGAACGGCAAGCCGATCAAGTGGGCGCGCGGCGAGGTCGGCCGCGCGGTGTCGGTGTTCCGCTGGGCCGCCGAGGAGGCCCGCCGGACCAACGGCGAGACCCTGCGGCTGGACACCGACCCGGGCGGCACCGGCCGGTACGCGATCGTGCGGCGCTTCCCGCGCGGCGCGGTGCTCGGCATCGCCCCGTTCAACTTCCCGCTGAACCTGGTGGCGCACAAGGTCGCCCCGGCGATCGCGGTGGGCGCCCCGATCATCCTCAAGCCCGCCCCGGCCACCCCGCTCTCCGCCCTGGTGCTGGGCGAGATCCTGGCCGAGACCGACCTGCCGGCCGGCTCCTGGAGCGTGCTGCCGGTGGAGAACGCCGAGATGCCGGCCCTGGTGCAGGACACCCGCCTGCCGGTGATCTCGTTCACCGGTTCGGACAGGGTCGGCTACCAGATCATGGACTCGGTGCCGCGCAAGCACGTCACCCTGGAGCTCGGCGGCAACGCCGCGGCCGTGGTGCTGGCCGACTGGAACTCCGAGGCGGACCTCGACTGGGCGGCCGGCCGGATCGCGCTGTTCGCCAACTACCAGGGCGGCCAGTCCTGCATCTCGGTGCAGCGGGTGATCGCCGACGCGAGCGTCTACGACCGCCTGGTGGAGAAGGTCGTCGCCAAGGTGGGCGCCCAGGTCACCGGCGACCCGTACGACGAGGCCACCGACGTCGGCCCGCTGGTGGACCGGAAGGCCGCCGAGCGCGTCGAGTCCTGGGTCGAGGACGCGGTCGCCAAGGGCGCCAAGGTGCTCACCGGCGGCAGCCGGGACGGCGCGGCGTACGCGCCGACCGTGCTGGCGGAGCTGCCCGCCGACGCGATCCTGGCCACCGCCGAGGTGTTCGGCCCGGTGCTGTCGCTGCACCGGGTGGAGGGCACCGAGGAGGCGTTCGCCGCGGTCAACGACTCGGCGTTCGGCCTGCAGGCGGGCGTGTTCACGCACGACGTGCAGACCGCGTTCCGGGCCCACCGGGAGCTGGAGGTCGGCGGCGTGATCATCGGCGACGCGCCGTCCTACCGGGCCGACCAGATGCCGTACGGCGGGGTGAAGGACTCCGGCGTGGGCCGCGAGGGCGTGCGCTACGCGATGGACGACTTCACCTTCGAGAAGGTGCTGGTCCTCACCGGCCTCGACCTCTGAGCGGCCCCCGCGAGGCCCGCTGAGCGCTCCCGCGCCCTTCCCGGGTGTCCCGACGCCCCGCCCCGCCGCCTTCCCACGGCCCGGCGGGGCGTCCGGCCGTCCGGCCCCGTCCCGGCCCCGTCCCGGGCCGGGGCAGGGCCGGCGGCAGGACACAATGGGGGGCATGAACTCGCTCGCCCATCCGCAGTCGCGCTTCACTCCGGCCGTGCAGGACCCGGACGGCCCCCGGGAGTTGGTCATCCTGGGCTCGACCGGTTCGATCGGCACCCAGGCCATCGACGTGGTGCTCCGCAACCCCGACCGGTTCAGGGTGGTGGCCCTGTCGGCGGCCGGCGGCCGGGTCGAGCTGCTCGCCGAGCAGGCCGTCGCGCTGGGCGTGCGCACCGTGGCGGTGGCCGACCCGGCCGCCGCCGGGCCGCTGCGCGCCGCGCTGGCCGCGCGGGCCGGCGGGGCCCCGCTGCCCGAGGTGCTGGCGGGCCCGGACGCGGCGACCGAACTGGCCGCGACGGAGTGCCACTCGGTGCTGAACGGCATCACCGGCTCGATCGGCCTGGCGCCGACGCTGGCCGCGCTGCGGGCCGGCCGGGTGCTGGTGCTGGCCAACAAGGAGTCGCTGATCGTCGGCGGCCCGCTGGTGAAGGCGGTCGCCAGGCCCGGCCAGATCGTGCCGGTGGACTCCGAGCACGCCGCGCTGTTCCAGGCGCTGGCCGGCGGCACCCGCGCCGAGGTCCGCAAGCTGGTGGTGACCGCCAGCGGCGGCCCGTTCCGCGACCGCACCCGCGAGCAGCTGGCGGGCGTCACCCCGGCCGAGGCGCTGGCCCACCCGACCTGGGCGATGGGCCCGGTGGTGACGATCAACTCGGCGACCCTGGTGAACAAGGGCCTGGAGGTGATCGAGGCCCACCTGCTGTACGACGTGCCCTTCGACCGGATCGAGGTGGTGGTCCATCCGCAGTCGGTCGTTCATTCGATGGTGGAGTTCACGGACGGCTCCACGCTCGCCCAGGCCAGCCCGCCGGACATGCGGATGCCGATCGCGCTGGGCCTCGGCTGGCCCGACCGGGTGCCCGACGCCGCGCCCGGCTGCGACTGGACCAAGGCCGCGACCTGGGAGTTCTTCCCGCTGGACGACGCGGCCTTCCCGGCGGTCGAGCTGGCCCGCGAGGTGGGTACGCTCGGCGGGACGGCCCCCGCGGTCTTCAATGCCGCGAACGAGGAATGTGTGGACGCTTTCCTGAACGGCGCGCTGCCCTTCACCGGAATCGTGGACACTGTGGCGAAGGTGGTCGCCGAACACGGCACCCCGGCGGCGGGAACTTCGCTCACGGTGGAGGACGTACTCCAGGCTGAGCACTGGGCCCGCGCCCGGGCCCGGGAACTGGCGGCAGGTTAGGTACGACGGAGGCGACGCGGTGGACAAGCTGATGTGGGTGCTGGGCGTCCTGATCTTCGTGGTCGGGCTGCTCTTCTCGATCGCCTGGCACGAGCTCGGCCACCTGTCCACCGCGAAGCTGTTCGGCATCCGGGTGCCGCAGTACATGGTCGGCTTCGGCCGGACCATCTGGTCGACCAGGCGCGGTGAGACGGAGTACGGCCTCAAGGCGATCCCGTTCGGCGGCTACATCCGGATGATCGGCATGTTCCCGCCCGGCGCGGACGGCCGGATAGCGAAACGCTCCTCCTCGCCCTGGCGGAGCATGATCGAGGACGCCCGGGAGGCCTCCTACGAGGAGCTGCAGCCAGGCGACGAGACCCGGCTGTTCTACACCCGCAAGCCGTGGAAGCGCGTCATCGTGATGTTCGCCGGCCCGGGCATGAACCTGATCCTGTCGCTCGGCCTGTTCCTCGCGCTCTTCATGGGCATCGGCGTGCAGCAGGCCGTGCCGACCGTGCAGGAGGTCAGCGAGTGCGTCGTCCCGGTCAGCGCCAAGACCGACGACTGCGGGCAGGGCGCCGAGAAGTCCCCGGCCAACCTGGCGGGCCTGCGGGCCGGTGACACCGTGCTCGGCTTCGGCGGCGTGCCGATCCACGACTACCCGCAGCTGCAGAACCTGATCCGGGACTCCGCGGGCAAGCAGGTCGACATCCTGGTCCGGCACCGCGACGGCGGCGAGCAGACGCTGTCCGCCGCGATCAAGACCAACACCCTGCAGGCGTACGACAAGGACAACAACCCGGTCAAGGGCCAGACCGTCACCGCCGGCTTCCTCGGCATCACCCCCGCCACCGGCGTGCACCACATGTCGCTCGGCGAGAGCACCGAGCAGATGACGACGATGGCCCGGCACAGCGTCGAGTCGCTCACCCAGCTGCCCGGCAAGATCCCCGGCCTGTGGCACGCCGTGGTCGACGGCACCCCGCGCGACGCCGACTCGCCGATCGGCATGGTCGGCGCCGCCCGGCTCGGCGGCGACGTGTTCTCGATGGACCTGCCCGCCACCCAGCGGCTCGCCTTCTCGGTGCAGCTGCTGGCCGGCATCAACCTGATGCTGTTCCTGTTCAACATGCTCCCGCTGCTGCCGCTGGACGGCGGCCACATCGCCGGCGCGCTCTGGGAGGCGCTGCGCCGCAACCTCGCCAAGCTGCTGCGCCGCCCCGACCCCGGCCCGTTCGACGTGGCCCGGCTGATGCCGCTGGCCTACGTGGTCGCCGGCGTCTTCATCTGCTTCACCGGCCTCGTGATGGCCGCCGACATCGTCAACCCGGTGCGCATCAACTAGCGCCGCGCGCCATCCACGGCCGGGTGTGCCCCGCCACCCGGCCGTGCCGTACCGTTGGACGCCGGGCGCCCCCGCCACCGCGGTGCGCCCCGGCTCACCGACCTCTCCAGAGGAAAAACTGCGCACATGACCGCGATCTCGCTCGGTATCCCCTCCCTGCCGCTCAAGCCGCTGGCCCAGCGCCGCCACTCGCGTCAGATCATGGTCGGCAACGTGCCGGTCGGCGGCGACGCGCCGGTCTCGGTGCAGTCGATGACCACCACGCTCACCTCCGACGTCAACGCGACCCTCCAGCAGATCGCCCAGCTGACCGCCTCGGGCTGCCAGATCGTCCGGGTCGCCGTCCCCTCGCAGGACGACGCCGACGCGCTGCCGATCATCGCGAGGAAGTCGCAGATCCCGGTGATCGCCGACATCCACTTCCAGCCGAAGTACGTGTTCGCCGCGATCGACGCCGGCTGCGCCGCCGTCCGCGTCAACCCCGGCAACATCAAGGCGTTCGACGACAAGGTCGGCGAGATCGCCAAGGCCGCCAAGGACGCCGGCGTGCCGATCCGGATCGGCGTCAACGCCGGTTCGCTCGACAAGCGCCTGCTGGAGAAGTACGGCCGGGCCACCCCCGAGGCGCTGGTGGAGTCCGCGCTCTGGGAGTGCTCGCTGTTCGAGGAGCACGACTTCCGCGACATCAAGATCTCGGTCAAGCACAACGACCCGGTCGTGATGATCAACGCCTACCGGCAGCTCGCCGCCGCCTGCGACTACCCGCTGCACCTGGGCGTCACCGAGGCCGGCCCCGCCTTCCAGGGCACCATCAAGTCCGCGGTGGCGTTCGGCGCGCTGCTGGCCGAGGGCATCGGCGACACCATCCGGGTCTCGCTCTCCGCCCCGCCGGCCGAGGAGATCAAGGTCGGCATCCAGATCCTGGAGTCGCTGAACCTCCGTCAGCGCGGCCTGGAGATCGTCTCCTGCCCGTCCTGCGGCCGCGCCCAGGTCGACGTCTACAAGCTCGCCGAGGAGGTCACCGCCGGCCTGGAGGGCATGGAGGTGCCGCTGCGGGTCGCCGTCATGGGCTGCGTCGTCAACGGCCCCGGCGAGGCCCGGGAGGCCGACCTCGGCGTCGCCTCCGGCAACGGCAAGGGCCAGATCTTCGTCAAGGGCGAGGTGATCAAGACCGTTCCCGAGTCGAAGATCGTCGAGACCCTGATCGAGGAGGCCATGAAGCTGGCCGAGCAGATGCAGGAGGAGGGCGTGGAATCCGGCGCCCCCGTCGTCGTGGCCGCCGAGTGACGGTCTGAAGCCCCCCGGCGGGGCCGCCCGGCAGGGGCGGTCCCGCCCGTTCGAGAGGTGCCACCCGTGCTCGACCGAGGTGTGATGCTGCCCGGCCCGTTCCAGGCCGCCCGGGCGCTCGCCGCCACCCGCGTGCTGGAGGCCCCCGACCTCGACGAGGCGCTGGAGATCCTGCACCGCGACCCCGTCGCCAACGCCTTCGTCGCCACCCGGGTGGAGGCCGTCGGCCTCGACCCCTGGCGGCTCGGCGGCGAGATGTGGGGCTGGCACGACGCCGACGGCCGGCTCGACGCGCTCTGCTACGCGGGCGCCAACCTCGTCCCGGTCAACGCCGGGCCCGAGGCCGTCCGGGCCTTCGCCGAACGGGCCCGCCGGCAGGGCCGCCGCTGCTCCTCCATCGTCGGCCCCGCCGAGGCCACCGCGACCCTCTGGGCGCTGCTGGAGCGCTCCTGGGGCCCGGCCCGCGACGTCCGCGCCCACCAGCCGCTGATGGCCACCTCCACGCCCGTCACCCAGGTCGAACCCGACCCGCTGGTGCGCCGGGTCGAGCGCGCCGAGATCGAGGCGCTGATGCCCGCCTGCGTGGCCATGTTCACCGAGGAGGTCGGCATCTCCCCGCTGGCCGGCGACGGCGGGCTGCTCTACCAGGCCCGGGTCGCCGAACTGGTCTCCACCGGACGCTCGTTCGCCCGGTTCGACCAGGACGGCAAGGTGGTCTTCAAGGCCGAGATCGGCGCCGTCACCGTCGGCGCCTGCCAGATCCAGGGCGTCTGGGTGGCCCCCGAGCACCGCGGCAGGCGGCTCTCCGAGACCGGCATGGCCGCCGTCGTCAACACCGCCCTCGCCGAGGTCGCCCCCGTCGTCTCGCTGTACGTCAACGACTTCAACATCCGCGCCCGCGCCGCCTACCGCCGGGTCGGCTTCCGCGAGGTCGGCGCGTTCATGAGCGTGCTGTTCTGACCCGGCCGGGCCGGCCGACCCGGGGTCAGGGGCGCGCCGGGTCGTGCAGCGGCAGGTGCGCGCCCATCACCGCGTACGGGCGGACGGTGTTCGGGAAGCGCACCGCCGGCGCCAAGTCCCGGTAGCCCAGCGAGCGGTACAGCCGGCGCGCCGGGGTCTCCGCGTCGATCGCCGACAGGATCGACCGGTCCAGCCCCGAGTGCCCGCACAGCGTGCGGATCAGCCGGGTGCCCAGGCCCAGCCCCTGGAACTCCGGCAGCACGTGCAGCTCCGTCACCGCGAACACCCCGTCCAGCCAGTCCTCGTGGCCGCGCGCCGCCAGGTACGGCTCGATCACCGTCGACCACCAGTGCTCGCGCCGGTTCGGCATCCCGTACCCGAACCCGACCAGCCGCCCCCGCGCCATCGCCCCCAGCGCCACCACCCCCGGCTGCAGCGCGTGCCGCCCCACGATCGGCAGCCGGACCGCGACCTCGTGCGGCCCGAGCCCGAACGCGACCGCCTGGACCTCCAGCACGGCAGGCGCCCACGCCGCCAGGTCGATGGCCTCGATCGTCACCCCGGTGAGCTGCTCCATGAAGCGGGACGTTACTACCTGCCGTCCCGGGCGGCGCCACGCCCCGGCCTCAGAGCCAGGACGCGAACTCCAGACGGAGTTCGGCCGCCGCGGTGTCGCCCGCGGCCAGCGCCGCCAGGGCGGTGTCCGCCGCCCGCAGCAGGGTCCAGGCCCGGACCCGGTCGGCGGGGAGCTCCACCGCCTCCGCGAGCCGGGCGAGCCGGCGGCGGGCCGCGCCGCGCGGGCCCGGGGAGGCGGCCAGGGTGTCCAGCCGCTCCAGCACCAGGCCCGCCAGGTCGTAGGCCCGGTCGCCGACCAGGGGGCGCGGGGCCACCGCCAGCCACGGGGCGCGGTCCGCCGCCAGCACCCGGCCGTGCTCCAACTCCCCGTGCAGCAGCCACCCTTCGGCGTCCGCCGCCAGCGCGACCGCCTCCAGGGCCTCGTCCAGCAGCGGTCCGGCGTCCGCCGCGAGCGGCAGCGCGCGCCGGGCGGCGACGCGCTCGGCGAGCCGCCGCGCGTGCTCCGCCAGGGTCGGGAAGCCGTGGCCGGCCGGAGCCGGCACCCACAGGCGGCGCAGCAGGCTGGTGGCCTCCAGCATCGCCTGGGCCTCGGCCAGCGAGCGCAGCGGGATCTCCCCGTGCAGCCGCTCCAGCAGCAGGGCGCCGTCCGCCTCGGCCAGCAGCAGCACCGCGCCCCGCCCGGCCCACGCCCGCAGCGCGGCGGCCTCGCCGGGCGACCGGGAGACCTTCACCGCCACCGGCGCCAGGTCGTCGGCCCGGTGCGCGTACAGCACCACGCTGCCCCGGCCGCCGGGCTCCACCACCCGCTCGGGCACCAGGTCCCAGTCCGCCAGCCGCCGCGCGACCAGCCCGGGCAGCTCCGCCAGCCACGCCAGCGCCGCCGGGCTCCCCTCCGCCCGCACCGACTCGACGAGACGCTCGGGGACGCTGAACCGCGCAGCTTGTGCCATGGGAGCGATTATCCGGGGCGGGGCCGGCGTCCGGGGTCAGACCGCTTCCGCCAGGCCCGGGAGGGCGGGGAGGTCGGCGCCCCAGTGGGCGGCGCGCAGGGCGGACTCGCGCAGGGCGGCGGCGGCCCGCTCGCGCAGGGCGGTGGTGGCGGCGAGGTCGGCGTAGGCCGCGGTCAGCTGGGTCTCCAGGTAGGCGGCCAACTGGGCGGCGGTGGCGGCGTCCTTGACCTGGAAGGGCAGGCGGTAGCCGGGGGCGGCGGCGGTGGGGGAGGCGCCGCCGGCGGTGAGGACGCGCTGCCAGGTGTCGCGGCGGGCCTGGTGCGCGCCGTACGTGGTGCGGGCGTCCTCGCGCTGGGGCCCGGCCGGGAGGAACGCGCCGACCACGCCGTAGCCGTAGACGGCGGCGTGCTCGGCGGCGAGGGCCGCCTGGAGGGCGGCGGTGTCGGCGGCCGGGAGCGCGACGGGGGAGGCGGAGGTGGAGGCGGAGTCGGCGGGCGCGGGGGCGGGTGCGGGGGCGGCGGCGGGGACGGCGGGGTCGCCGAGGGCGGCCGCGTGGGCCGCGTCGGAGGCGGCGACCGAGGCGAGGGTCCGGGCCAGCTCCGGGGAGGCGGCGGCCAGGTCGGCCAGACGCAGCGCGGCGGTCCGCTGCTCGGCGGCGGCCAGGTCGGCGGAGGTCCGGGCGGTCGCGCTCGCGCTCGCGGCGGGGAACCGGCGGGCGAGGTGGAGGGGGAGGTGGAGGGGGAGGCCGGGCCCGAGGCGGCGGGGGAGGCCGAGGGCAGCGGTCCGGCCAGTGCCTCGCGGTGCCGGGTGAGGTCCTCGCGCAGGTCGGCGAGCCGGTCAGCGTCGGCCGGGCCGGTGGCGAGGACGGCGTCGTAGTCGGCCAGCAGGGCGTCGGTGGCGGCGAGTTGGCGCAGCCGCAGCGGCCGGTCCGGGTCCGCGGCGGTGGGCTTCGGCGGGGCCGGGCGGTCGCCGGTGCAGCCGCAGAGCAACTGGAGCCCGCCGAGCGCCCCGAGGGCCAGCAGGGTCCGCCGTGTGGGTGCGGGCATCGGTGCTCCAGCCGGGTCGGTGGGGGCCCTGTGCCCCCCGTCGGGAGAATCTTTACCGGAGCCGCACCGGCCCCGTACGGAGCTTGGACGGTATCCGACCGCTGTGAGCTTCCTCGCAGGGGGTGCGGGCCGTCCGGGTCGGAATCGGCGGTTCGGGGGTTGACCCGATAGGCTTCGCGATGAGTTAGCACCTTCGACAACAGCAGACGCGGCCGAGGAGTCACCCGGATGAGCACCACCCCCACTGACCGGCTGCGCGCGTTGTTGGAGCCGCTGGCGGCCGAGGCCGGGTTGGACCTGGAAGAGGTCAGGGTGACCCAGGCCGGCAGCCGCCGCCAGGTGCAGGTCGACGTGGACGCCGACGGCGGCGTCGACCTCGACGCGGTCGCCGAGTTCTCCCGCCTGGTGAGCGAGGCGCTGGACGAGTCGGACCTGATGGGCGCGGCCCCGTACCTGCTGGAGGTCGGTTCGCCGGGCGCCGAGCGCCCGCTGAGCGAGCCGCGGCACTGGCGGCGGGCGGTCGGCCGGCTGGCCGCGGTCAAGCTGGTGGACGGCGCGGAGCTGACCGCGCGGGTGCTGGAGAGCGACGAGGACGGCGCGCTGGTCGAGGTGCAGCCGGTCAAGGGGCGCGGCCGCCCCAAGGAGCGCCGGCTGGAGTTCGCGGAGGTCGCGCGGGCCCGGGTGCAGGTCGAGTTCAACCGCAAGGACGAGGAACCCGTCGACGCCGCCGCCGACATCGCGGACGTGGACGCGGACGAAGAGGAAGAGGAGGCGTAGTCGTGGACATCGACATGAGTGCCCTGCGCGGGCTGGTCACCGAGAAGGGCGTGCCGTTCGACCTGCTGGTCGAGTCGATCGAGTCGGCCCTCCTCATCGCGTACCACCGCACCGAGGGCTCGCGCCGCCGGGCGCGGGTGGAGCTGAACCGCAAGACCGGCCACGTGACGGTCTGGGCGCTGGAGGACGCCTCCGAGCTGGAGGAGGGCGTGGAGCCGAAGGAGTTCGACGACACCCCGTCGGGCTTCGGCCGGATCGCCGCCTCCACCGCCAAGCAGGTCATCCTGCAGCGCCTGCGGGACGCCGCCGACGACCAGACCTTCGGCGAGTACGCGGGCAAGGAGGGCGACATCGTCACCGGTGTCGTCCAGCAGGGCAACGACCCGAAGAGCGTGCTGGTCGACATCGGCAAGCTGGAGGCCATCCTGCCGCCGCAGGAGCAGGTCCCGGGCGAGGACTACCGGCACGGGACCCGGCTGAAGTGCTACGTGGTGGGCGTGCGGCGCGGTGTCCGCGGCCCGTCGGTGACGCTCTCGCGCACCCACCCGAACCTGGTGAAGCGGCTGTTCGCGCTGGAGGTCCCGGAGATCGCGGACGGCTCGGTGGAGATCGCCGCGATCGCCCGCGAGGCCGGCCACCGCACCAAGATCGCGGTCTGGTCGCGCCGGCAGGGCCTGAACGCCAAGGGCGCCTGCATCGGCCCGAACGGCATGCGGGTGCGCACCGTGATGTCCGAGCTGCACGGCGAGAAGATCGACATCGTCGACTGGTCGGAGGACCCGGCGGAGATGGTCGCCGCCGCGCTGTCGCCCGCGCGGGTGACGAAGGTGGAGATCGTCGACCTGGCCCAGCGCTCCGCCCGGGTGATCGTGCCGGACTACCAGCTGTCGCTGGCGATCGGCAAGGAGGGGCAGAACGCCCGGCTGGCCGCCCGTCTCACCGGCTGGCGGATCGACATCCGTCCGGACACCGAGGCCCCCGCCGGGGAATCGGCAGCCCGCTAACAACGTTGTCAGGTGCCTCCGGAGATCTACTCGGCGGCGGTGAGTCCCTTCGGAGGGGTAGACTTGAACGTGTCTGGCCGGACGCATGTCCGGGCATGCCCTGAGCGCACCTGCGTGGGCTGCCGCAAGCGCGCGGCCAAGCACGAGCTGCTGCGTGTCGTGGCGGGCGAGGGCGAATGCGTCCCCGATCCCCGCGGCACACTGCCGGGCCGGGGTGCGTATCTGCACCCCGACCCGAACTGCCTCGACCTCGCGGTCCGCCGCCGGGCGTTCCCCAGGGCCTTCCGGGTCCAGGGCGCGCTCGACCCCGGCGCCCTGCGGGAGCACGTCGGGGCGGAAGCCAGTCCGGCCGATCGGCAGTCGGCCCACTGACGGGCCCCGCGCCCGGCAACACGCACCAGCGCACGGCACGTGGCACGTCGCCGTGCACCCAGTCAGGTACCTCGCGAGATGGAAGTAGGTCGAGATTGCGATGAGCACTCGATGAGTACGCGATGAGTACGCCCATGAAGTAACAGCAGTCCGGCGGACGAATACCCCGGACGCATAGACAGGAGCGAAGTGGCTAAGGTCCGGGTATACGAACTCGCCAAGGAGCTTGGCTTGGAGAGCAAGGCCGTCATGGCCAAGCTCACCGAGCTGGGCGAGTTCGTGCGTTCGGCGTCCTCGACGATCGAGGCGCCGGTCGTGCGTAAGCTGACTGACGCTTTGGGAGCGACCCCGCCGTCCGGCGGCGCGTCCTCCGCGAAGCCTGGCCCGCGGAAGCCCGCGGCGCCCCAACCGACCGGCAGCGCCGGTTCCGCGGCACCCAAGCCGGGTGGCGCCCCCACCCCCGGCCCGCGTCCCATCGTGACGCCGGGCCCCCGTCCCACCCCCGCGACCCCCGCGCCCGCGGCGGGTCCGTTCGCGCCGAAGCCGGCCGGGGCCCCCGCCCCGGGTCCGCGCCCGGCGACGCCCGCCCCGGCCGCTCCGGCGCCGGCGGCGGAGTTCTCCTCCCCGGCCCCGGCCGGCGAGGCTCCGGCGCGTCCGGCCGCCCCGCGGCCGGCCCCGGCGAACCCCGCGGCCCGTCCGGGTCCGCGGCCGTCCGGCCCGCGGCCGGGCAACAACCCCTTCACCTCGGGCGGCGCGTCGGGCATGGCCCGTCCGTCCGCCCCGCGTCCGGGCGGTGCGCCGTCCGGTGAGCGCGGCCCCCGTCCCGGTGGCGAGCGCGGTCCCCGTCCGGCCGGTGCGCCGGGTGGCGAGCGCGGTCCCCGTCCGGTGGCGAGCGCGGTCCCCGTCCGGGCGGTGCCCCGGGTGCCGGCGCCCCGCGTCCGGGCGGTGCGCCGTCCGGTGAGCGCGGTCCCCGTCCCGGTGGCGCCCCGCGTCCCGGTGGCCCGGGTGCCGGTGCCCCCCGTCCCGACGGCATGCCGCGTCCGGCCGCTCCGCGTCCGGGTGGTGCGCCCAGCCCGTCCGGGATGCCCCGTCCGAACCCCGGCATGATGCCGCAGCGTCCGGGCCCGCGCCCGGGTCCGGGTGCCGGTGCGCGTCCGGGTGGCCCCGGTGCGCGTCCGGGCGCTCCGGGCGGCGGTGCCCGTCCCGGCTTCCAGGGTCGTCCGGCCGGTCCGGGCTCGCGTCCGGCCGGTGGCGGCTTCGGCGGCCCCCGTCCGGGTGGCGGCGCCGGTGGCGGTGGCGGCTTCGGTGGCGGCGGTGCCCGTCCCGGTGGCTTCGGCGGTCGTCCCGGTGGCCCGGGTGCCCGCGGTGGCACGCAGGGCGCGTTCGGTCGCGGCCCCGGCGGCCGTCCGGCCCGCGGCCGGAAGTCGAAGCGCGCGAAGCGCCAGGAGTACGAGGCCATGCAGGCCCCGTCCGTCGGCGGCGTGATGCTGCCGCGCGGCAACGGCTCGACCGTTCGCCTCTCGCGCGGCGCTTCGCTGACGGACTTCGCGGAGAAGATCAACGCCAACCCGGCGGCGCTCGTCTCGGTGATGTTCAACCTCGGTGAGATGGTCACCGCCACCCAGTCGGTCTCCGACGCCACGCTGCAGCTGCTGGCCGACGAGATGGGCTTCGTGCTGGAGATCGTCAGCCGGGACGACGAGGACCGCGAGCTGCTGGAGTCGTTCGACATCGACTTCGGCGTCGACGAGGGCGACGAGGAGCAGCTGGCTCCGCGTCCGCCGGTGGTCACCGTCATGGGTCACGTCGACCACGGCAAGACCCGCCTGCTCGACGCGATCCGCAAGACCAACGTGGTCGCGGGCGAGGCCGGCGGCATCACCCAGCACATCGGTGCCTACCAGGTGGCGACCGAGGTGAACGGCGAGGAGCGCCGGATCACCTTCCTCGACACCCCGGGTCACGAGGCGTTCTCCGCCATGCGTGCCCGTGGTGCCAAGTCCACCGACATCGCGATCCTGGTGGTCGCGGCCAACGACGGCGTCATGCCGCAGACGGTCGAGGCGTTGAACCACGCCAAGGCCGCCGGCGTGCCGATCGTGGTCGCGGTCAACAAGATCGACGTCGAGGGCGCGGACCCGACCAAGGTCCGCGGCCAGCTCACCGAGTTCGGCCTGGTGGCCGAGGAGTACGGCGGCGACACCATGTTCGTCGACATCTCCGCCCGCCAGGGCCTCTACATCGAGGAGCTGCTGGAGGCCGTGGTCCTGACCGCGGACGCCTCCCTCGACCTGCGCGCCAACCCGGAGCAGGACGCCCAGGGCATCGCGATCGAGGCCCACCTGGACAAGGGCCGCGGCGCCATGGCGACGCTGCTCATCCAGCGCGGCACCCTGCGGGTCGGCGACTCGATCGTGGTCGGCGACTCCTACGGCCGCGTCCGCGCGATGCTGGACGAGAACGGCAACAGCCTCTCCGAGGCCGGCCCGTCCCGTCCGGTCATGCTGCTCGGCCTGACCTCGGTGCCCCGCGCCGGCGACAGCTTCATCGTCGTCGACGAGGACCGCACCGCCCGCCAGATCGCCGAGAAGCGCTCCGCCCGCGACCGCAACGCCTCGATGGCCCAGCGCCGCGTCCGCGTCTCGCTGGAGGGCTTCGAGGCCGCGCTGGCCGCCGGCAACATCGAGAAGCTCAACCTCATCATCAAGGGTGACGTCTCCGGTTCCGTCGAAGCCCTCGAGGACGCGCTCGTCAAGCTGGACGTGGGCGAAGAGGTCGAGCTGCGCATCCTGCACCGCGGTGTGGGTGCCATCACCGAGTCCGACGTGGACCTGGCGATGGGCTCGGACGCCATCATCATCGGCTTCAACGTGCGCGCCGAGGGGCGTGCCCGTACCGCGGCCGAGCGCGAGGGCGTCGACATCCGGTACTACTCGGTCATCTACCAGGCGATCGAGGAGATCGAGGCCGCGCTCAAGGGCCTGCTCAAGCCCGAGTACGAGGAGGTGCGCCTCGGCTCCGCGGAGATCCGCGAGGTGTTCCGCTCCTCCAAGTTCGGCAACATCGCCGGTGTGCTCGTCCGCGAGGGCATCATCCGCCGCAACACCAAGGCGCGCCTGCTGCGCGACGGCAAGGTCGTGGCGGAGAACCTCAACATCGAGGGCCTGCGCCGCTTCAAGGACGACGCGACCGAGGTCCGCGAGGGCTTCGAGGCCGGTGTCACCCTGGGCTCGTTCAACGACATCAAGATCGAGGATGTCATCGAGACCTACGAGATGCGGGAGAAGCCGCGCTCGTAACGGGTACCGGGCCGGGGTCGGCCGGCGGGTGCGTTAACCCGTCGACCGGCCCCGGCCGTGCTTGTTAGGGTCGGGCTGTCGGAACTCCTTCGAGGCTCCCAGGCCGGCCCAGGCCTGTCCCCCATGTTCGTAGGAACACTCACCTTCGACCTGCTCCTCGGCGACGTGCACTCGCTCAAGGAGAAGCGGTCGATCGTGCGGCCCATCGTGGCCGAACTGCAGCGCAAGTACAGCGTGTGCGCCGCGGAGGTAGGAGACCAGGACCTGCACCGCAGGGCCGAGATCGGCTGTGCGGTGGTGTCCGGCGACGCCGGGTACGTCAGCGAGGTCCTGGACAGCTGTGAGCGGCTCGTCGCCGGCCGCCCCGAGGTGGTGCTGCTCTCCGTGAGGAGGCGCCACCACCACGACGACGACGAATGACCTGCGGGCGTCACCACCGTCACACCCGCACAGGACCGAGAGCGCCCACAAGGCTGGGCGCGGGCGGGTACGTTGGGGAGAGGGCCCCACCGGGTGAGGTCATGACCCGGGGTACGCGCCTACTGCACGAGGAGGCAACGTGACCGACACCGCTAGGGCGCGCAAGCTCGCCGACCGCATCCAGGTGGTCGTGGCGGAGACCCTGCAGCGCCGGATCAAGGACCCCCGCCTGGGGTACGTCACCATCACCGACGCCCGGGTCACCGGGGACCTGCGCGAGGCCACCGTCTTCTACACCGTCTACGGTGACGAGGCCGAGCGGGAGTCCAGCGCGGCCGCGCTGGAGAGCGCCAAGGGCATCCTGCGCTCCGAGGTCGGCAAGCAGACCGGGGTGCGGTTCACCCCGACCCTGACCTTCGTCGCCGACGCCCTGCCCGACAACGCGCGCAACATCGACGACCTGCTGGACAAGGCCCGGCTCTCCGACGCCGCCGTCCGCACCGCCGCCGCCGGAGCCGTGTACGCGGGCGAGGCCGACCCCTACAAGTCGGCCCGCGACGACGACGAGGACGAGTGACCATGGCCGGGAAGCCGGCCGAGTCCGGCACCGCGAGGGCGGTCTCCACCACACAGGTGGAGACCGCCCTCGCGGTGCTTCCGGGCCCTCGCAGCGAGTCGTCGTCCGAATCCGGGGCGGAGACGGCCCCGGCCGCCGCCGACGGCCGGTTCGAGGCGCAGTGGCAGCGGGCCCTGGAACTGATCGCGGACAGCGACGAGATCGACCTGGTCTGCCACATCTGCCCGGACGGCGACGCGCTGGGCTCGGCGCTGGCCGCCGCGCTGGCGCTGCGCGGCCTGGGCAAGCGGGTGCGGGTGTCGTTCGGCGACGACCCGCAGGTCATCCCGGAGTCGCTGTCCTTCCTGCCCGGGCAGGAGCTGATCGTCCCCGCCGCCGCGGTGCCCGCCGCGCCCGCGCTGGTGCTGGCCTTCGACGCCGCCTCCGAGGAGCGGCTCGGCCTGCTGCGCGAGAAGGCGTTCGCGGCGGGCGCGCTGGTGGTGTTCGACCACCACGCCTCCAACCCCGGCTTCGGCACCGTCCGGCTGATCGACCCGGCCGCGGCCGCCACCGCCGTCCTGGTGGACGAGCTGCTGCGGCGGCTGCGGGTGCCGCTCGACCAGGCCATCGCCACCTGCCTGTACACCGGCATCGCCACCGACACCGGCTCGTTCAAGTACCGGGCCACCACGCCCGCCACCCACGAGATGGCCGGGCGGATGCTGGCCACCGGCATCCGGCAGGACCTGATCTCCCGCCAGCTCTGGGACACCACCTCCTTCGGGTACCTCAAGGTGCTCGCCGGGGCGCTGGAGCGGGCCGCGTTCGAGCCCGAGGAGGCCGGCGGGCACGGGCTGGTGTGGACCTGGGTGCCGTACCAGGACCTGGCGCTGTTCGGCGTCACCGTGGAGGAGATCGAGGGCCTGATCGACGTGCTGCGCAAGCCCGCCGAGGCGGACGTCGCGCTGGTGCTCAAGCAGGACCCGGACGGCACGCTGCGCGGCTCCTGCCGCTCCCGGGGCGCGGTCGACGTGGCGGCGGTGTGCGCCCGGCTGGGCGGCGGCGGGCACGTGTACGCGGCCGGGTTCAGCGCGCGGGAGGCCGTGAAGGCCGTCGTGGAACGGTTCCGGGTGGCGCTGGCCGAGGTGGCGGCGGGGCCGGGGCCGGCCGCGGCGCCGTAGCCGGGACGTTCTCGTCCGGGCGTCCCGGCCCGCGGGCGGCGTCGGGGGGCTTCGGCGCGCGCTAGGCTCGTGCGGTTCGGTGCTCGGGCCGGGCGGGCCGCGGGTGCGGTCGCGCCGCAATGCGCGCAGCGATGCGGGCCGGATTTCGAAATGATGATGGAGCGATGAAGCGTAAAGGCACGGGCCCCGACGGGCTGGTGATCGTCGACAAGCCGGAGGGCATCACCTCGCACGGCGTGGTCGCCAAGCTGCGGTGGCTGGCCGGGACCCGCAAGGTCGGGCACGCGGGCACCCTCGACCCGATGGCCACCGGCGTGCTGGTGATCGGCGTGGAGCGGGCCACCCGGCTGCTCGGGCACCTGATGCTCACCGCCAAGACCTACGAGGCGACGGTCCGGCTCGGGCAGACCACGATCACCGACGACCGGGAGGGCGAGGTCACCGCGTCCGTCGCGGCGGACGGCGTCACCCGCGCGGCGGTCGACGCCGAGGTCGCGAAGCTCACCGGCGAGATCATGCAGGTGCCGTCCAAGGTCAGCGCGATCAAGATCGACGGGAAGCGCTCGTACGCCCGGGTCCGCGAGGGCGAGGACTTCGAGCTCGCCGCCCGCCCCACCACGGTGCACGCCTTCACGGTGCACGAGGCGCGCACCGCCGTCGCCGAGGACGGCACGCCGGTGCTCGACCTCGACGTCACGGTCGAGTGCTCCTCCGGGACGTACATCCGGGCGCTGGCCCGGGACCTGGGCGCGGCGCTCGGCGTCGGCGGGCACCTGACCGCGCTGCGGCGCACCAGGGTCGGGCCGTACGCGGTCGAGTCGGCGCGCACCCTGGAGCAGCTGGAGGAGAAGCTGGAGGTGCTGCCGATCGCCGAGGCCGCGGCCGCCGCCTTCCCGCGCTGGGACGTGGACGCCGAGCAGGCCCGGCTGCTCTCCAACGGCGTGCGGCTGGACGCCCCCGGGCTGGGCACGGCCGGGCCGGTCGCGGTCTTCGACCCGGACGGGCGGTTCCTGGCGCTGATCGAGGAGAGCGGCGGCAAGGCCAAGCCGGTGGCGGTGTTCGTCGGCTGAGCGGCACGCTCCGGCAGCGGCCCCGGCGGGATGCGTCCCGCCGGGGCCGCCGCCGTTCTCAGCGCAGCGGCAGGCGCCAGTCGTTGCTGCGCAGGAAGCGCCCCGAGCCCCGCGGGTACTCGAAGGCGCACGGGCCGGCGCAGGTGAAGCCCAGCCGGGCGCAGAGCGCGTTGGACGGCGCGTTGTCGACGGCCGGGAAGGCGTGCAGCACGCCCGGGGCGGCCGGGTCGGCGGCGACCAGCGCGCGCAGCGTGCCGAGCAGCGCGCGGCCGGCCGCGCGCGCGACGCCGCGCCCCTGGAACTCGGGCAGCACGTTCCAGCCGGCCTCGTGCACCTCGGCGCCCTGCCAGTCGCGCCGGTGGCGGGCGATCGAGCCGGCCGGGGCGCCGTCGGCCAGCACGGCGTACACCATGCCGCCCCGGGACGGCAGTTCGAGGTAGCGGCGGTGGCGCAGGAGCAACTGCTCCTCGCTCTCCGCGCCGCCGACGTGGCGGCGCATCAGCGGGGTGTTGACGCGGCGCAGCAGGTCGAGGTCGGAGTCGGACCAGGGGGTCAGGCGGACGTCCATGCCGGGCAGGGTGACTCCCGGGGCGGGCGGGACGCCAGCGGTTTTCCGGTCGCGGGGCCCGAAACGCGATGAGCGGCGCGGGCAAGTACGCGGCGGAGGTCGGCAGTTGGCGGCGGACGGGAGCGGGCCGGGTGGTCCGGGGCGGGGTGCGCGCCGGGCGGGGCGGTGGGGGGCGCGCGGAGTGAAGCGGTGTGGTGAGAGGGGCGTGCGGGGTGCCGTGGGGCTGGTGGGGGGCAGGCTCACCCGCGGTGTGCACGGCGGCCGGACCCCGGCGCCGTGCGGGGCCGGGCGCGGCCCGGCACGGAGGACCGGCGGGAGGACTGGCGGGATGGGCGAGGGTGCGGGCGCCGGCTTCGCGGGGGATCCGGCACGGGCGCTGCTGCGGATCAGGGACCAGCAGGGCCGGCTGTGCGGCCTCGGCTTCGTCGCCGACCGGCACGGCACCGTGGTCACCGCGCACGAGGCGGTGGCCGGCGTGCCCCGGCTGGTGCTGCACACCCCCGGCGGGCAGTCCCGGGTGCTCGGCCCGGAGAGCGTCGACCTGCTGCCCGGCCACGGCCTGGCCCTGCTGCGCACCGCCGCGGTCGGCGGCCTGCCCGGCCCCGCGCTGCCGATCGGCCGCACCGCCGTCACCGGCCCCGTCGCGGTGCCGCACCAGCGCTGGGAGGACGGCGCGCCCGCGCTGGCCCGCGGCGGACCGATCGGCCGGGAGAGCGGCCGCTGCGGCGACGGCGCGCTGGTGCGCACCGTCCCCGGCGTGCTGGTGCTCGACCTCCCGGTCACCCCGCCCGCCGGGTCGCCGGTGCTCGACCCGGAGACCGGCGCGGTGCTCGCCGTGGTCGCCCCCCGGGTGCGCGCCGTCGCCGGGCCCGGCGTGGCGGCCGTCCCGCTGGCGGCCGGCCCCGGCCCCGAGGACTCCCCGCTCGGCCGACTGCTGGCCCGCAACGGCGCCGACGCCCCCGCCTTCGGCCGGGCGCTCAACCTGGGCGGGGCGCTGCGCCTGACCGAGGCCCAGCTGGAGGCCGCCGCCGCCGGGCCCGGCCGGATCGCCGAACTCGCCGCCGACCGGGTCGACCGCCCCGACGGCCTCAGCGGCGAGGAGCCGCAGGACGTCCTCACCGTGCTGCTCGGCGAGAGCGGCAGCGGCCGCAGCACCGAACTGGCGGCACTGGCGGTGCGCCGGGCCGGCGCCGCGCAGCCGCTGCCCACGCTCTGGCTGCGCGGCGCCGACCTGGCCGCCGGGGACCGCACCCTCGGCGACCCGCTGCGCCGCCGACTCGCCCTGGCAGCACGGGAGTTCGGCGTACCGGAGGTCGACCCGGGGGAGCTGGCCGCGCTGTGCGCCGCCGCCGGACGGCCGCTGCTGGTGGTGCTCGACGGCCCCGAGGAGGCGCCGCTCGCCCTCTCCGCGCGCTGGCTGACGGCCGGGCTGGAGTGGCTGCGCGCGCACCGCGCCCGGGCCCTGGTCGCCTGCCGGCCCGACGGCTGGGAACAGCTCGGCCCCTGGCGCTCCACCGCCCGGGCGCTGTGGCTCGGCCCGCTCACCGACGACGCCGCGGCCCGGGCCGGCCGCCGCTACGGCCTGCCCGGGACGTTCCTCGCCCCGGCCGAGCGCGGCCACCCGCTGGCCCTGCGGCTGGCCGGCGAACTGCGCGGCGCGGGCGCGCACGGCCCGGTCGGCAGCCGGGCCGAACTCTTCGACGGCTGGCTCGACCTGGCCTGCCTCGCCGTCGCCCGCCGGGTCGCCCGCACCCCCGGCGGCCCGCGCCGCCACCGGCGCGGCGGCCCGGCCGCACCCGGCGAGGACGCCCGGCAGGTCCGCCGGCTCGCGGCCGTCGCGGCCGGACGGCTGCACGAGGCCGCCCGCCTGATGCTCGGCGCGGGGGACGGGGCGCTGCCCGCCGCGGACTTCGCCCGGCTGTTCCCGGAGGCGGGCGGATGGGCCCGGGCCGTCCGTGAGGAGCGGCTGCTGGTGCCCGCGGGCGCGGGCCACCGGGCGGGCCACGAGGAGTGGGGGAGTGGCTCCAGAGCCTGCACCTGGACCTGGACGCGGCGCTGCGGCTGCTGCTGGAGGAGCCGGACGGGCCGGAGGAGGGGGACGCGGCCGGGGCCGGGGCGGACGGTGCCGACCTCGACGGCGCGGACGCTTTCGGGGGCGGGGGCGGGGGCGCTGTCGGCGGCGGGGGCGGCGCGGGGCAGGCGTCGGGGAGCGGTGGGACGCTTCGCGCGCCCGCCGGCGGGGCCTCCGGCGGCGGCGAGCCGCGGGCCCGGGCGGACGCCGTGCCCACGCCCGCCGCCCCTACCTCAGCCGTCCTCGCGCCCGCCGTTCCCCGGCCCGTCGGCGAGGTCCGGGGCGGCGTGGGCCGGGGCCGGGTCGGGGTGGTGGTGGGGGCGCTGCGGCGGGTGGGGCAGGTGCGGGGCGCGGCGGTGCTGGACGGGTGGCTGCGGCGGGTGCGGGCGGCGCTGGAGCGGGCGGAGCGGGGCGGGGAGGCGGACTGGTGGGCGGCCCGGCTGCTGGCGGCGGGGATCGCGGCGAGCCCGGAGCCGTCCGCGCACCGGGAGTTGCTGGAGCTGCTGGCCGAACGGGCCGGCCGGGACGAGCGGTTCGGCCCCGGGTTCTGGACCGGGCTGCCGCTGCCGGTGGCCGAACGGGTCGCGCTGCTGGGCCGGCTGGCCGGGGACCCGGGCCGGGCGGAGGTGGCCCGGACGGCCGCCGCCGAGCTGCTGACGGCCGATCCACGCGGCGTGCTGCCGCTGCTGTGCGCCTGGTACGGGCGGACCTCCAGGGGCGCCGAACGCACCGAGAACGCCGAACGCACTGAACGCGCCGGGGAGGCCGAACGCGCCGAGCGCACCGAACGCGCCGCAGCGCTGGCCGACGAGCTGCTGTACGAGCACCGGGCGCTGGCGCTGGACGAGTTGACCGAGGCCCTGGTGGCCACCGCGCACCCGCGGGCGGACGCGCTGCTGGGCCGGCTGGCCGAGCGGGAGCCGTCCGCGCTGTGCCGGGCGGTCGACCGCTGGAGCCACGACCCGCGCCCCGAGCGGCACGTCGCGGCGGCCGTGCACGCGCTGCGCACCGCCCCGCACGCGGGCGGCTCGGGCGCGCAGCTGCTGCGGCTGGCGGCCCGGACGCTGCTCGCCCGGGAGGACGAACCCGCCCTGCACGGCGCGGCGTTGGCGCTGCTGGTGCGCGACCCGGCGGGCCGGGCCGAGCACCTGCCGGCCGTGCTGGCCGGGTACCGGGCGGGCGATCCGTTCCTGACCGCGGAGGTGCTGGCCGGGCTGCTGGCGGAGCACCCGGCACCGGTGCTGGCGGCGGTGCGCGAGCGGCTGCGGGCGCCGGGCGCCCGGGCGGGGGAGGGCCTGCGGGTGCTGGCCGGGGCGGCCGACCCGGCGGTGGCGCGCTCCGGCCTGCTGCTGGCCGCCGAGTTGCTGCGGGAGGACCCGGAGCGGGCCGAGGAGGTCGCCCGGCACCTGGACGCGGCCCTGGACGCCGGGTGGGACGGCCGTCCGCTGCTGGACGCGGTGCTGGCGGCCGGTCCGGCGGTGCGGGCCCGGTTCGCGCCGGTGCTGGCGGCGCCCGGCGGCGGACGGGAGGCGCTGCTGGACGCCCTGCTGGCCGTCGAGCGGGACGGGCGGGTGCTGGCGGCGGTGGTGGAGGCGCTGGCGGCCCGGCACGCCGGGCACCCGGAGCGGCGGGTGCGCGAGCTGCTGCTGCTGGTCGCCGAGCGGTGGCCGGGCGCGGATGCCGCCCTGGTGCGCTGTGCGGGCCGCTGGGCGGGTTTCGCGCGGCTGCTGGCGTCCTGGCCCGAGGACGCCCCGCCGCCGCCCCTGGGGCCCCGGCTGGCCCGGCTGCGGGCCCTCGCCGCGTCCGGCCGGGACCCGCAGTACGCCGCCGCCGAGGCCGAGCGGCAGGTCGACCGCCCCGGCGGTCGTCTGACCGGTCACACCAAGGGCCTTCCGGTACCTGGGCAGGGCCGGGCGCATGGCACGCTATAGGGGTTCGGTTTCGGTCTTTCGCGTGCACGGCCCGTGCACCCCGTAGGAACAAGGAGCGGTCAGGTGCAGCGCTGGCACGGCCTGGAGGAGATCCCCGGGGACTGGGGGCGCAGCGTCGTCACCATCGGATCGTTCGACGGGGTCCACCGCGGACACCAGTTGATCATCAACCGGGTGGTGGAGCTGGCCGGCGAGCTGGGCGCGCGGTCGGTCGTGGTCACCTTCGACCCGCACCCCAGCGAGGTGGTCCGCCCCGGCACCCACCCGCCGCTGCTGGCGCCGCAGCCGCGCCGGGCCGAGCTGGTCGAGCAGTTGGGCGTGGACGCCGTCCTGGTGCTGCCGTTCACCGCCGAGTTCTCCCAGGAGTCCCCGGAGTACTTCGTGCGGTCGGTGCTGGTCGAGGCGCTGCACGCGAAGGCGGTCGTCGAGGGCCCCAACTTCCGCTTCGGGCACCGCGCGGCGGGGAACGTCGAGCTGCTGGCCGAGCTCGGCCGGGCCGACGACTTCACCGTCGAGGTGGTCGACCTCCAGGTGCGCGGCGCGGCGGGCGACGGCGAGCCGTTCTCGTCCAGCCTGTGCCGCCGGCTGGTCGCGGCCGGCGACATGACCGGCGTCGCCGAGATCCTCGGCCGCCCGCACCGGGTCGAGGGCGAGGTGGTCCGCGGCGCCCAGCGCGGGCGCGAACTCGGCTACCCCACCGCCAACGTGGACACCGTCCCGCACTCGGCGATCCCCGCCGACGGCGTGTACGCGGGCTGGCTGACCGCCGACGGCGAGACCATGCCCGCCGCGATCTCGGTCGGCACCAACCCGACCTTCGACGGCACCGCCCGCACCGTCGAGGCGTACGCCATCGACCGGGTCGGCCTCGACCTGTACGGGCAGCACGTGGCCGTCGACTTCCTGGCCTGGCTGCGCGGCATGGAGAAGTTCGACTCCGTCGACGCCCTGCTGGAGCGGATGGCCGAGGACGTCAAGCGGGCCCGCGAGCTCACCGAGCGCCCCTGAGCGGACGTCAGGAGCCCCCGCGGACGGGTCGTCCGCGGGGGCTCCGGCGCGTGCGGGCCCGGCCCGGGTGGCCCGGGTGGCGGGCGCGGGCTCAGCCCTGGTGGGGCGGCGGGTAGCCGTACCCGTGCGGCGGCGGGTAGCCGTAGCCGGGCTGCGGGGGCTGCTGCTGCGGCTGGCCCTGCGGCGGGTAGCCCCCCTGCTGCGGGTAGGGCTGGCCGGGCGGCTGCTGCCACGGCTGGCCCTGCTGCGGGTAGCCCCCCTGCTGCGGGTACGGCTGGGGGTAGGGCTGCTGCTGCGGGTAGCCGCCCTGCGGCGGGTACTGCTGCTGCCCCTGCCAGCCCGCCTGCTGCTGGGAGCGGGCGATGTCCTCGCCGACCAGCGCCGCCAGCTCGAAGTAGGCGTCCCGGACCTTGGGCCGCATCATCTGCAGGTTGACCTCGGCGCCGGCCGCCAGGCTCTCGTCGAACGGCACCACCACGACGCCGCGGCAACGGGTCTGGAAGTGCGCCACGATGTCCTCGACCTTGATCATCTTGCTGGTCTCGCGGACCCCGGAGACCACTGTGATCGAGCGCTGCACCAGGTCCGCGTAGCCGTGCGCGGACAGCCAGTCCAGCGTGGTCGAGGCGCTGGAGGCGCCGTCCACGCTGGGCGTGGCCACCACGATCAGCTGGTCCGCCAGGTCCAGCACGCCGCGCATCGCCGAGTACAGCAGGCCGGTGCCGGAGTCGGTCAGGATGATCGGGTAGTGCTGCCCGAGCACCTGGATCACCTGGCGGTAGTCCGAGTCGTCGAAGGTGGTGGAGACCGCCGGGTCCACGTCGTTGGCGACGATCTCCAGGCCCGAGTTCGGGTCCTGCGAGGTGTACTGGCGGATGTCCATGTAGCTGCGGATGTTCGGGATCGCCGTCACCAGGTCGCGGATGGTCGCCCCGGTCTGCCGCTTGATGCGGCGGCCCAGGGTGCCCGCGTCCGGGTTGGCGTCGATCGCGATGACCTTGTCCTGCCGCTCGCTGGCCAGGGTCGCGCCCAGCGAGGTGGTGGTCGTGGTCTTGCCGACACCGCCCTTGAGGCTGATCACCGCGATCCGGTAGCAGGTCATCACCGGGTGCCGGATCAGCTCCAGCTTCTGCTGCTTGCCGGCCTGCGCCGACTTGCCGCCGAACTGGAACCGGGACTGCTTCTGCACCTTCGGCTGGCCGCGCAGCAGCCGGTCCGAGGACAGCTCCACCGCCGCCGTGTACCCGAGCGCCGCACCGTGCGCCGCGGCCTGCCCGCCCCCCTGCTGGAACTGCGCCGGAGCCGGCGGCGCGACCCCCGGACCCTGCTGCGGGTACGGCTGCGGCCCGCCCTGCCCCGCCTGCGGCCAGCCACCCGCCCGCGGGTCGACCGGCGGCTGCTGCTGCCACGGCTGGCCCTGCTGCGGGTACGGCTGCTGCTGCGCCTGCGGCGGCTGCGGCTGGGGCCACGGCTGGCCCTGCTGGGGGTAGGGCTGCGGCGGCTGCTGCACCTGCGGCGGGTACGGCTGCTGCTGCTGGACGGGCGGCTGCTGGACGGGCTGCGGCTGCGGCGCCGGCTGCTGCACCGGCGGCTGCGGCTGCTCCGGCTGCT
Source organism: Kitasatospora fiedleri (assembly GCF_948472415.1). Taxonomy (NCBI): domain Bacteria; kingdom Bacillati; phylum Actinomycetota; class Actinomycetes; order Kitasatosporales; family Streptomycetaceae; genus Kitasatospora; species Kitasatospora fiedleri. The sequence continues at coordinate 5,299,294 of NZ_OX419519.1, forward strand.
CCGGCTGCGCCGCCGCCGGCGGGGCCGCGTCCGGCACCGGGGCCGGCGCGGCCTGGCCGTGCGGACCGGCCTCCGGCTGCGCCGCGACCTGCACCTGCGGGTCCGGCTGGGGAGCCGGCTGGGCGGCCTGCTGCTGCACCGGCGGCTGCGGCTGCTCCGGTTGCACCGCCGCCGGCGGCTGCGCGGCCTGCTGCTGGACGGGCGGCTGCGGCTGCTCCGGCTGCGGCTGCACCGGTGCCGGGCCGGTCACCTGCGGCGGCGGCTCCTGCTGCTGCACCGGTGGCGGCTGGACCAGCGGGGGCTGGGCCGCCGGCGGCACCTGCTGCTGGACGGGCGGCTGCTGGACGGGCTGCGGCTGCGGCGCCGCGGTCGGAGCACCCGGCGCGGCGCTCTGGGTGTACCAGGACGGAGCGGTGTAGTCCGGGGCGTCGGACCAGTCATCGTCGTCCTCGGCCGCGTTGTCGCCGACGTAGACGCCGTCCCGATCGCTGCTCACTGGGGCTCCCTCGTTCTCGCCGAAGCTGCTTCGGCGGTTGCCGTCGGGCAACAAGACTAGGCCGTGCACAGGGCCGCTTTGAAGGCGGTGCCCGACCTGACGGCGGATTCGTCCGGCCCGGCCGGCCGGCCCGCCCCGGGCCGCGGGAGCCGCCCCGGAGCGCGCCGGCCGGGCCGGTGGGCGGTCAGTCCATCCGGCGGGGACCGCCCAGCACCTGGGTCTCGGCCTCGCCCTGGTTGGTCATCACGTACTGGCGCCGCATCCGGGTCGCCCACAGCGTCACGTTGTCCGGCAGCGTCGGCAGCGCGCTGACGTCACCGGGGGCCAGCGACAGCAGCCGGCCCAGCAGATCGGCCTCCTGCGGCGAGACCCGCTGCAGGCCGACCAGGTCGGCGGCGTTCAGCACCCGGCTCGCGTTCGGGCCCAGGTACGGCAGCACGGTCAGCGTGGTCTGCCAGGGCGTCGCCGACAGCCGGCTGCGGTTGGGCCGCGCGCCCAGGTCGCGGACCACCAGAACGGGGGACGCCACCGACGCGCCCTGCGCGCCCAGCCGGCCCACCTGGTGGATCGTCACGCACGGCTGCCCGCCGCCCGCCGCCTGCGCCATCGGCGCCCACGCCTGCGGACGGCCGGTCTCCACCGCGATCCGGGCCCCGGTCGCGGCCGCGCGCAGCGCGATCAGCTGCGCCGTCCACATGCCGCCGACCAGCACCACGTCGAACGCGGACGGGCGGAACAGCCCGATCACCGCGGGCTGCTGCTGGTGGTCCAGGCCGATCACCACGCCGTCGTCACCGACCGGGAAGGCCACCGCCGCCAGGTCCTCGACCGTCAGCACGTGCTTCTCCCGGCGCGGGCCGCGCAGGCCGTAACCGGGGCGCACCCGCACCGGCCGCTGCTCGACCGGCTGCGGGGCCTGGCCGGAGTAGGTCTGGTAGGCCATCAGGACGTCCCTCCCAGGGGCAGCGTAGCGAGCAGGCCGGGGGCGTGCTCCAGGTCGAGGCGGGTCAGCGAGGCGCCGTTGTGCTGCGCCCGGGACTCCGCCTGGCGGCCCATCTGGTCGAGCCTGGCCTCGTTGTGCTCGGTCAGCCGCAGGTGGCCGCTGAGCGCCACCGCACCGCCCATCGCGCGGGTCGCGGTGACCGAGAAGGTCGAGGCGAACGCGGGGGTGCTGGTCAGCTGGTTGATCAGGTCGGGGGCGGTCACCCGGCCGCCGCCGATGCCCGGGCGGGACAGCACCGGCCACTTGGAGATCCAGTACGTGGCGTGCCAGCGGTCGTCGATCCGGCAGTACTTCGACGACTCCTGGGCCCGGCGCACGCCGACCCCGCCGCCGCCGGAGCCCTGCCGGCCCGCCACCGCCACCGGGTTGGCGCACACCGAGATGGCCAGCGCGGCGATCAGCTCCCGCTCGTCCAGCACGGTCGCGATGAACCCGGCGCTGTTCAGCCGCCCGGCCAGCTGGTCGGTGACGCGCTGCAGCGTCTTGCGGGCGCCCTCCTCGCCGCCGCCGCGGGCCAGCACGGCGGTGGCCGCGCGCTCCGGGTCGAGCTTGAGCGCGACCCAGGTCAGGCGCAGCGCCGGGGTGCTGACCCCGCCGGGGGTCTGCTGGTAGGCGCGGGCGGCCAGCGAGTGCTCGGGCAGGTGCGGCGCGGGGGCGGGCTGGGTGTGCTGGACCAACTGCACCGACTCCAGGCCGATGTCGTCGACCTGGAGGATCGAGCAGATCAGGTCCAGCGGCACCGAGGAGGTGGCCCGGCCCGGGCGCAGCGGCTGGTCCTTGGACTGGACGAGCAGCACCGAGGTGAAGAACGTGCCGTCGCCGACCATGCCGGTCTCGCGGCGCAGCGGACGGCCGTCGCCGAGGTCGGTCTCGATCGCGTGGGTGCAGGTCTTGAGCGCCGGGTCGAGCTCCATCACCGGGGCGATCGCCGGGTCGGTGCCGGGCGGCGGGACGTTGTACTTCGCCTCCTTGCGGCGGGCGTTGTACGCCGAGCGGACGCTCACCGCCTCGCCGGTGGTCCGGCCGCGCAGCCGCAGCAGGGCGATCGCGACCAGGACCAGCGCGGGCACCGCGAAGACCCCGGCCATCATCGTGTTGATCGACCAGCCGACCGCCACCAGGGCGGCGGCGACCTCCAGTTGGACGATCTGCTTGAGTTCCAGCCGGCGGCCCAGCAGCCCGGGCCTGGGCAGCAGCCGCAGGCCCACCGGGCCGACCGCGGCCGGGGCGGGCGGTGCGTTGCGGGCCCGGCGTCCGCCCGGGGCGTCCGGCCGCCGGTCCTGCGGAGTGGAGCGTCGTCGTGCTGGAGCGGACTGGCTTGGCATCCCCCGAATTGCCCTCTCTGCTTCAGATGTCCCGTCAGATCCCCCTGCGGGCCCGGACGAGTCTCGGGCGGGGGCCGGGTCGGCGGCCCGGATGGCGGACCGTCGGAGCCTACCCGTTACCGTACTCACCGTCTGCTGCCGCATCGTAGAGGAGTGGCCCCGGGGGCCGCCCGCCGGGTGGCAGACTCACGGACAGCACAAGCGCGTTGACACCCGCGCGGCGGGTCACACAGGGGAGACGGGGACGAGCATGGCATCACGCCGGGACGAGCTGAACGCCTACACCTTCGCCCGGAAGCGGATGGTGGGGGCCTTCCTGCAGCCGGGCGGTGGCGGCAACGACGAGGACGCGCCGCGCCCGCTCCGGGCGGTGCTGCCGAGCTTCGTGGTCGCCGCGGTGGTCGTCGCCGGCTTCGGCATGTGGGGCGTGCTCAAGCCCGCCGCGCCGCCGAACTGGGACAACGGGAAGTACATCCTCCAGGGCAAGTCCTCCACCACCCGCTACGTGATCCTGAACGACGGGAAGAACAAGGAACCCACCCTGCACCAGGTGCTGAACATGTCCTCGGCCCGCCTGGTGCTGCCCGCGGGCGCCACCGTGCTGTCCGTCGCCGACGACGTGCTGGACAAGTACCCGAGGCGCGGCGCCACCATCGGCATCCCCTACGCGCCCGACAAGCTGCCCAACAAGGACGACGCGGGCAGGCAGAAGCTCTGGTCGGTCTGCGACACCCAGGGCAAGGACAAGACCCAGTCGAGCATCGGCCAGTCGGTCTTCGTCGCCGCCGGCGACGAGGAGAAGAAGCTCAAGAACCCGGCCCTGGTGCTCAACGAGGAGCAGGTGCTGTTCGTCCAGGAGCCGCCGGTGGACGCCAAGACCGACGGCTCGCTCTACCTGGTGGACTCCAACGGGCTGAAGCACGCGATCGGCACGTACAACCAGACGTCGGAACAGGTCAAGTCCCTGAAGCTGGCCCTCTTCGGCCAGATCCCCCTGCCGCAGCAGGTCACCCAGGCCTGGCTGGACACCCTGGGCAACGGCTCCCCGGTGCAGTTCCCGGTCATCCCCGGGATGGGCGACAAGGGCGCGGCCGGCTCCTCCCGCCTCGACATGTCCGACCCGAAGCAGAAGCGGATCGGCCACCTGCTGTCCTTCCAGGACGCCTTCTACGTGGTCGGCGCCGATCAGCTCTACCAGATCACCCCGTTCCAGTACCAGCTGATGCGGAACGACCCCGCCGTGGCGATGGCGTACGGCGGGACCGAAGAGGTCAAGGCCGAGCCGATCAACGCGAGCGACATCAACAAGCTCCAGCCCATGATCGACAGCCACCTGATGACCGAGCGCCCGGACATGCCCACCCACCAGGTGAAGGCCGTCAACGCCGGGGAGAAGCCGCGCACGGTGGTCTGCTCGACCTACGCCGGGGCCGAGGCGGACGGCCGGATCAAGCGCACGGTCTGGGCCGACGTCGAGTACCCGGCGACCGTCACCGCGAACTCGCTCAGCGCCCACGTGACGGCCGGACACGGCCTGCTGTACCGCGCGGTGGACGGCGACACGCTCGACACGAGCGGCCAGGCCAGCTCCGGCAGCTACTTCCTGATCACCGACGCGGGCCTGCGCTACTCGCTGCCCGCCAGCACCGCCGCCCCCGCGGCCGACGGCTCCTCCGCCGCGCCGGCCGCCCCGGCCGCCAAGTCGGACACCAACGAGGCCCAGGCCCGGCTCGACTACAAGGACGTCGTGCCGCCCCAGGTCCCGGCCGCCTGGTCCAAGCTCGTCCCGGCCGGTCCGGTGCTCGACACCATGGCCGCAGTTCAGCCGCAGAACGCCTGACGGGACGTCAACGCGGGTAGCGCGATCCAGTGTCATGGTCTGGTAACTACCCGCTACCCGGTGTTGGGTGTAGGGCAGTTGGCCGTTACAGTGCTTCAGAGCACCACACAAGTGGTGCCCGTACGGGCGTTCGCCACAGGGGCGTCCGGACGTAGTCTGTCTCATGGGGGACGGTGGATCATGGCAGGTCAGTTCACGACGACCGCGGAGGAAATGACCGCCTTCGCGAACCGCATCGGTGAGGTCAACCAGCAGGTCCAGGGTGAGATCGGTCGCCTCAACAACCTGGTCTCCGAGATCGCCTCGGGCTGGAAGGGCGCGGCCGCGTCCGCCTACCAGCAGATGCAGTCGCAGTTCAACGAGGACGCCAACGCGCTCAACCGGATCCTCGACGAGATCCGTCAGGCCATCGAGGCGACCACCAAGGCCTACTCGATGACCGAAGAGGAGCAGCGCGCTGCGGTCGGTGGCATCGGCTGACGCCGGTAGCTCAGTAACCACCACCACACTGCGTCTCCGCGGAGGCGCGCCGTGAATCCATCGAAGGGGAGAGATCAATGTCCGGCATTCTCGTCAATTTCCAGACCATCCAGAACGCCAGCTCCGAGGTCCGGCAGACCGCTTCGCGCATCCAGAACCAGCTGGACGACCTGAAGTCCGGCGTCCAGCGCATCGCCTCCAGCTGGGAGGGCGCCGCCCAGCAGGGCTACCAGGCCCGCCAGGCCGAGTGGGACGCCAAGGCCGCCGACCTGCAGGAGGTCCTCGGTCGGATCGCCGCCGCGCTGGACAACGCCGCGCAGAGCTACCAGCAGACCGAGAACGCGAACGCGGGCATCTGGGGCTGACCGTCTGCCGACGGCACGGGGGAACCGGCACGGCGAGTGCTTGACACGGGCGGGCGTCCTCAGGGGCGCCCGCCCTTCGTGTGCCGCACGGGGCGGGGCACGACCGGAACGGGTGGAACGCAGTGAGGGGTGGAGCAGAGGTGTCGTCAGGATCGTTGCGCCGAACGGGTGCGGTGCTGCTGGTGCTGGGCGCGATCGGCCCGATGGCGATCGGCCCCGCCTGGGCCGGACCGGCTCCGGCGGGCGGTGACACCCGCGGACAGCTGCGGCCCGCCGGGTCCGGCGACTGCGACTTCCCGATCAACGACGACGTCGCGGCCAAGCCGTGGTCGCTGCAGCGGGTGTTCCTCGACGAGCTGTGGGGCACGGACAAGGCGCGGGCGAGCGCGTCGCCGTCCGGCCAGGGCGTCTTCCCGAACCAGACCGGCAACGGCATCAAGGTCGCCGTCATCGACACCGGGGTGGACGACAAGAACCCGCAGCTGAAGGGCAAGGTCGACGCGGGGCCCGACCTGCTCACCGACACGCTGCGGAAGAAGGGCAAGCAGCTCCCCGCCACCAACTCCAGCACCGAGGACAACGTCGGCCACGGCACCAAGGTGGCCGGCATCATCGCGGCCGCCCCGGTGCCGGGCATCGGCTTCGTCGGCCTGGCCAAGGACGCCCGGATCTACGCGATCCGGCAGAACGACGCCGAGGGCAACGGCGACGTCTCCAGCCTGATCGAGGCGGTCGACAAGGCGATCGAGGCGAAGGTCGACGTCATCAACATCTCGCAGGACGTCCGGGTCCAGATCGACCCGAACAAGTCCGAGAACCAGGACCGGTTCGACAACGACCAGGCGCTCAAGGCCGCCATGGAGCGGGCCGACAAGGCCGGCATCGTGGTGGTCGCCTCCTCGGGCAACGACGGCGTCGAGGGCCCGACCTTCCCGGCCGCCTACCCGACGGTGCTGTCCGTGGGCGCCTCCGACCGGAACAACGAGCGGGCCCCGTTCTCCCAGTACGGCGACTTCGTCAAGGTGGCCGCGCCCGGCGTCGACATGCTCTCCACGGTGCCCGGCCACGGCCAGTGCACCGACAACGGCACCAGCTTCTCCGCCCCGTACGTCTCCGGTCTGGCCGCCGTCCTCAAGAGCCTGCACCACGACTGGAACCCGATGCAGATCCGCACCGTGATCGAGCAGACCGCGCAGCGCACCGAGCGGGGCCCCAACAAGTACATCGGCTGGGGCGTGGTCGACCCGGTGAAGGCCGTCGAGTACGCCAAGGTGCCCGGCCCGAGCGCGTCGCCCAGCATGGACCCGAAGGTCAAGCTCGACAACGTCGCGCTGCAGCCGCAGCCGCTCGGGCTGGAGGAGACCCAGGCCGACCGGGACCGCCGCACCGGCACCTTCGTGCTCGGCATCGGCGCCCTGGTGGTGGCGGGCCTGGCCGGCGGCGCGATCGTCACCCGGGACCTCAACCGGCGCCGCGGGCGGCACGGCTGATCCGCCGGAGCCGTTCCGCTTGAGCCGGTTCGCCGGAGCCGTTCCGCCGGAGCGCGGGAGGCGGGCAGGACGCACCAGGGGCCGGTCCCGGAACAGGGGCCGGCCCCGTCCGGTCTCGGGGACCGGACGGGGCCGACGGGAGCGGGTCCGCGGGGGTCAGACGCGCTCGTCCTCGGGGAGGGTGATCACCCAGCGGGTCTCCGGGCGGGGGCGGAGGTAGAGCGCCCAGTAGAGGCTGGCCGCGGCGGTGATGCCGAGCGTCCACCACAGCGCGGTGTGGTCGAGCTGGGTCAGGACGTACGCCAGGGCCACGATCACCAGGACCGGCAGCGCGGGCCACAGCGGCTGGCGCCAGGCCGCGGCGTCCTTGTGGTGGGCGCGGCGGGAGAACAGCGCGCCGACGGCGACCAGCAGGTAGAGCGCGGCGACCGCGACGCCGGTGATGTTGATCAGCATGCTCTGCGGCACGAAGCAGAGCACCGCGCCGGGGACGCCGACCGCCAGGGTGGAGATCCACGGGGCGCTGAACTTGTTGAGGTTGCCGAACGCCCGGTTCACCGGCTCCGGCCAGGCCTTGTCGCGGCCGGAGGCGAACAGCACCCGGGAGTTCTGGATGACCATCACGATGCCGGCGTTGATGATCGCCAGCGCGATGCACAGGCTGATGAAGGTGCCGACGCCGCTGTTGCTCCAGCCGATCACCAGCTGCGAGACGTTGCCCGAGGTCAGCGCGGTCAGGTCGGGGGCGCCCAGGGTGATCGCGGCGACCGGGATCACGATGACGGCGGTCGACAGGCCCAGCGTCCACAGCACGGTGCGGGCGACGTTCTTGCGCGGGTTCTCCAGCTCCTCGGAGAGGTAGATGGCGGTGGAGAAGCCCTGGGTGACGAAGAGCGCGGTGCCCATCGCGGTCAGGACCGCCGCGAAGCCGACCCCGGTGGAGCCGCCAGCCCCGTCGGAGACCGCGCCGTGCAGCAGGCTGCCCACGCCGCGCTCGGAGTGGCCGAAGCCGAGGAAGGCCACCACGGCGCAGGCGATGACCTCCAGCACCAGGAAGACGCCGGTGATCCAGGCGTTGGCCCGCAGGTCCAGCAGACCGGCCACGGTGGCGGCCAGCATCACCGCGGCGCCGGCCCACTTGGGGTCGAGGTGGATGATCGGTTCCAGGTAGTCGGCGGTGCCCATGGCGATGATCGAGGGCACGATCATCACCACGATCAGTGACTGGATGAACACCAGCCAGCCGGTGAACTTGCCGGCCAGGGTGCCGACCATGGCGTACTCGCCGCCCGCGGAGGGCACCAGGGTGCCGAGCTCGGAGTAGCAGAACGCCACCGCGACGCAGATGACCGTGCCGATCACGATCGACATCAGGGTGAAGGTGCCCAGCGAGTTGAAGAGGTCCGGGACGATCACGAAGAGTGAGGATGCCGGTGTCACGCAGGAGAGCGTGAGCAGGGTTCCGCCCACGACGCCGAGCGATCGGGCGAGCTTCTTGGGGCTGCCCGCGGTGTCCTCCGCGACGGGGGAGGCTACCTGCGGGGGAAGCGTGTCGGTCATGGGGGCATCCGATCCACTGAGCGGCGGTGTGGGGGTCGGGAGCGCTATCGCCTCCGAAGCACGGTCTCGCGGTCTGGTTCTGCTTCGCTCCCGGTTCGCCAGGTTGCCTGGGCGAGTTGGCCCAGTCAACGCGGGATCGGCTGCGGATTCCGTTGTCGTAAGGCCGTTCTGCCTGCGGAACGCAGCTCCGGAGCGCGTGGGACGCATGTTTCCGTAGTGTCAACTCCGGTGAACCGCGCTTGAATCGAAGGTGAAGTGAGCTGGGTAACGCCCGATTCCAAGGCGCTCCACCGTGCCGCGCTGCTGGGCCGAAAACCGCCCCCGACCGGCCCGGAGGGGTACGGGAACCGAAGGAAAACCGCGAAAAACGGAAGATAACGTTATGACACCGTTCCGGGGCGGGAGTGCCGAAAGGGCCGGACCCCTTTCGGAGTCCGGCCCTTTCGGTCACCGTGCGTGAACGGCGTCCCGGCTAGATCTGCGTCGGCAGCCAGCCGGTCTGCACCGTCTGGCCCGCCTGGATGCGGCGGGAGACGAACACGCCGCGGCCCGGCGGCTGCGGCTGCGGCTTGACCGTGCCGAGCAGCGCGCCCTCGCCCTTGTCACCGGAGAGCAGCAGGCCCTGGCCGCCCAGCTCGCGCATCCGCTGCATCACCGGCTCGAACAGCGAGCGGCCGGCGCCGCCCGCGTTGCGGGCGATGATCAGGCGCAGGCCGATGTCGCGCGCGAACGGCAGGAACTCCGCCAGCGGCGCCATCGGGTTGCCCGACTGGGTGGCGACCAGCTCGTAGTCGTCCACGATCACGAACATGTCCTTGCCGCTGTACCAGCTGCGGTTGCGCAGCTGCTCCGGCGTGACGTCCGGGCCGGGCAGCCGGCGCCCGCAGGCCCCGCGCAGCATCTCCACGATCGCCGACATGGCGGGCGCGGCGGCCGCGTACTCCACCAGGTACTCCGGCGGCACCACGCCGAGCAGCGAGCGGCGGAAGTCGCCGACCACGATGCCCGCCTGGTCCGGGGTGTACCGCTCGGTGATCTGCTTGATCAGCATCCGCAGCATCGCCGACTTGCCGGACTCGCTCTCGCCGAAGACGACGAACAGCGGGTCGGTCTCGAAGTTGACGAACACCGGCGCCAGCTCGACCTCGTCGACGCCGAACGCGACGCCCAGCTCCGGGTGCTCGAAGCCCTTGGGCAGCGAGTGCCCGTCCAGCACCGGCGGCAGCATGCGCACCTGCGGGGCCCGCGGGCCGGTCCAGGCCGCGTTGACCTGGGCGACCAGGTCGGCCACGCCGTCCACCAGGTTCGCCACCTCGCTGGAGCCGTCGATCCGCGGCAGGCCGGAGAGGAAGTGCAGCTGGTCGGCGGTCAGGCCGCGGCCGGGGATGGCCGGGACGTTCGCGGCGACCTTGCGGCCGATCTCGGACTCCATCGAGTCGCCGAGCTTGAGCTCGACCCGGTTCTGCAACTGGTCCTTCAGCGCCGGGCGGACCTCGGCGTAGCGGGCCGCGGTGATCACCACGTGCACGCCGTAGCCGAGACCGCGCTGCACGATGTCGGCGATGACCGGCTCCAGGACCTCGAACTCCTGCTTGAAGGTCAGCCAGCCGTCGATGAACAGGAACACGTCGCCGAACTGCTCGTCGGGCAGCTGCCCGGCGGCCCGGCGGGACCGGTAGGTGGCGATGGTGTCGATGCCGGTCGAGCGGAACAGCTCCTCCCGGCGGTTGAGCACGCCGTGCACCTCGCTGATCATGCGGCGGACCTTCTCGACGTCCAGCCGGCCCGCGACGCCGCCGACGTGCGGCAGGTCGGCCAGCGAGCCGAAGCCGCCGCCGCCGAAGTCGAGCAGGTAGAACTGCGCCTCGACCGGCGTGTGGGTGACCGAGAAGCCGGCCACGATGGTGCGCACCATGGTGGACTTGCCCGAGCGCGGACCGCCCACGACCATGCCGTGGCCGGCGGCGCCGGAGTAGTCCAGGTACATCACGTCGCGGCGCTGGTCGCGCGGCTTGTCGACGATGCCGACCGGGACGACCAGGTTGCCCTGGCGGACGGCCGCCGGGGTCAGGCCGCGGTCCGGGCTGACCTGCAGCGGCTCCAGCAGGCTGTCCACCGACGGCGACTCGTCCAGCGGCGGCAGCCACACCTGGTGGGCCGGCGGGCCCTGGCCGATCATCCGCTGCACGAACACGTCGAGCATGGTGTCCAGCAGCGCCTCGTCGGTCTCCTCCTCGGGGAGCTCGGGCAGCACCTCCACCTCGGGCTCGACCACCTCGACCTCGGCGGCGGTGAACAGCACCGGCTGGGCGGTGACCACCTGCCCGCCGACCGCGCGCTGGGCGCCCGGCGCCCGGTACTTGCCGGAGACGTACGCGGCGCGGAAGCGCTCCATCACGTCGGAGCCGAACTTGAGGTAGCCCACGCCGGGGATCGGCGGCAGGTGGTAGGCGTCCGGCACGCCGATCGCGGCCCGCGACTCGGCGGCCGAGAAGGTACGCAGGCCCAGCCGGTAGGAGAGGAAGGTGTCCAGACCGCGGAGCTTGCCCTCCTCCAGCCGCTGCGAGGCCAGCAGCATGTGCATGCCGAGCGAGCGGCCGATCCGGCCGATCTGGATGAACAGCTCGATGAAGTCCGGCTTGGCGGTGAGGAGTTCGGAGAACTCGTCGATGATCATCAGCAGCGAGGGCAGCGGGTCGAGCGGCGCGCCCGCCGCGCGGGCCCGCTCGTACTCGTTGATGTTCGCGTAGTTGCCCGCCGCGCGCAGCAGCTCCTGGCGGCGGTTCATCTCGCCCTCGATCGCGTCGCGCATGCGGTCGATCAGGGTCGCTTCGCCCTCGAGGTTGGTGATCACGGCCGCGGTGTGCGGCATCTCCGACATGCCGGCGAAGGTCGCACCGCCCTTGAAGTCCGCGAGGACCAGGTTCAGCACCTCGGAGGAGTGGGTGACCGCCAGCGCCAGCACGATGGTGCGCAGCACCTCGGACTTGCCGGAACCGGTCGCGCCGACGCACATGCCGTGCGGGCCCATGCCCTCCAGCGAGGCTTCCTTGATGTCCAGCCAGACGTACTCGCCGTTGCTGCCGACGCCCAGCGGGACGCGCAGCTTCTCGCGCATCGGCTTGGGACGCCAGTGCCGGGTCGGGTCGAAGGAGCCCGGGTCGCCGGTGTGCATCATCTCGGTGAAGTCCATCGACACCAGCGACGGGTCGCTGTCGTCGCCGCCCGCCGACGCCCGGAACGGCGCCAACTGCCGCGCCAGCGCCTCCGACTGCCAGGCCGACAGGGTGTCCGGCTTGCCCGGGTAGCTCGCCCCGGAGGCCGCCTCCAGCAGCAGCTCGTCCTTGCCGACGGTGATCACCAGGTGGCCGTTCGGCTCGTCCAGGTCGCCCGGGACGACCTCGATCACGGTGACGCCCTGGACGCCCTCCGGACCGGCGATCACCGAGTCGACCGGCACCGAGGCGCCGTCCATGATGACCACCAGGTGCGGCTGGTCCGGGGACGGCGTGCTGTCCCGGGAGAAGCCCTTGCGGCCGGCCAGCTCGTTGGCCAGCAGCTCCTCCAGCTCGCCCAGCCCGGAGGCGATCAGGCGGCGCGAGCCGGCCCCGTCGCTCTCCTTGCGGTGCTGGGTGTGCGGCAGCCACTTCGCCCACTCCCACTCCTCCACCGCGCCGGGCGCGGCGGCCACCCCGATCATCAGGTCCTCGGGGGAGTGCAGGGTCGCCAGCTGGGCCACCATCGCCCGCACGTTGCCGTACACCGAGTCCGGGTCGCCGCACACCGTGATGTGGTAGAACGCCCGCAGCGAGACCGCCAGCGGCAGGTCCTGCAGGGTGCCGTGGGTCTTGATGAAGGTGCCCATCGCCTCCGCGGCGAGCGGCTCCAGCTCGTCCATCGGCGCGGTCTGCGGCGCCACCAGCGGCGTCGACAGCTGGAGCGGGCCCAGGCCGACCCGGATCTGCGCGAAGTCGGTGTCCGTCGGCCGGCGCTCCCACAGCCGGCGGCCCTCGGCCACCACCGACCACAGCTGGTCCGGCTCCGGGTGGGTGAACAGCAGCGCGCCGCGCTGCCGCTCGGCCGTGCGGCGCACCTCGCGCCGCTTCTGCTGCAGGTACTTCAGGTAGTCGCGGCGCTCGTCCGAGGTGGCCGCGCTGCCGCCCTTGCGGGCCCGGACGATCTGCGCCACCGCCATCGCGGCGGTGGAGGCGATCATCAGGACGCCCATCATCTTCATCGGGCCCTGGCCGCCCTGGAACAGGAAGGCCGCGCTGCCGCCCATGCCGAGCATCGGCATCAGCGTCATCAACCAGTCCTCGCCGCCGCCGCGCGGCAGCTCGGGCGGCGGAACCAGCTCGACCGGCTCCTCCGACACCGCGGGCGGGAACGCCCGCGGCGGGCGCTTCACCGTCACCGTACTCATGCGTCCACCCCGCAAGCGCTCGGCGCGCGCTTCGCCCGCGCGCGCCCCTCGACGAGGAACTCGCTCCGCTCGTTCATACCGTCACCCCGTCCCGGGCGGCAGCCGCAGCGCGCGACCCGCCGTTCTCAACGGCGCGCCCTCCCAGGGCACTTGACAGGGGGCACCCCCATCGCTCGCTCACAATCCGCCCTCACGCATCTGGATACGTACGGTGAGGGCGCCCCGTGTGATGACGCCGCCCCCGCTCCGCCGAACCGCAGGCGCGCGGGGCTGCCGCGTCTTCGACCGCCGCCCCCGTACGCCGTGCGCAGGGGCCGATCCTACTGCGCACGCCAAGCGGTTCGTCCACGGGGTCGCACCGGTTCCCGCCCGGCCCTGACCGCCCGTCAGCCGCGCCGCCCGGCCCGACCGGCGCGGAACCGCGCCGCACCCGGCGCACACCGCCCTTCCCGCGGAGGGTAAGGTGTCGCCGCGCCAACTCTCGTTCGGACCGTGACAGTTCCGGAGCCGTTGCGACGAGTGGTCAGCAGCCTTGCCGACACAGCCAACGAGGGGGAGAGGGCCGGTGAGCAACAACGCAACGACCGGTTTCTGCCGGGTCACCGTAGTGGCGCCCGACAGCCGGATCGACGTCGCCCTGCCGGAGGACGTCCCGCTCGCGGACATCTATCCGGAAGTGCTCAGGCTCTCCGGACAGACCCAGGTGGACGGAACGCCGACCGGCTTCCACCTGGTCCGGCGGGACGGCACCGTGCTGGACAGCGGACTGCCGCTCGCGGCCCAACAGGTCCGCGACGGCGACCTGCTGAGCCTGCGGCCGTTCGCCGAATCACTGCCGCCGGCCGTCTACGACGACGTCGCGGACGCCATCGCCTCCGCGGTCGAGGCCGACCGCCGGTTCTGGAGCCCCGACCTGATGCGGGCCTTCGGCCTGATCGCGGGCACCGTGCTGCTGGCGCTGCTGGCCTTCGCGCTCTGGTTCTCCGACCTGCGGCACGACATGTTCGGCCTGCCCGGCATCCTGTCCGGCGTCACCGCGATCGTCCTGGTGACCTTCGCCGGCGTGCGCGCCCGGGTCTACGCCGACCACACCGCCGCGCTGGCCCTCGGCCTCGGCGCGCTGCCGCACGCCATGCTGGCCGGCTCCGGCATCATCGACGTCCCCGGCGCCGGCGACGGCCCCGGCCGGCTCCAGTTCCTGGTCGGCTGCGTCACCGTGCTGGTGGTCTCCGTCCTGCTGGTCGGCCTGCTCCCGGAGAAGGACTCGGTGTTCGTCGCCGCCGCCTTCCTGGCCGCCGCCGGCACCCTGGCCACCTTCGCCGCGGTCCTGATGTCCGGTACCGCGGTCACCGACATCGCCGCCGTCACCGGCGTCGCCGCGGTCGCCGTGATCGGCTTCCTGCCCGCGCTCTCCGCCCGCTTCGCCCGCCTGCCCGTCGGCTTCAGCGCCCCCGGCCAGACCCGCACCCGCGGCACCGCGTACGGCGAGGAGGCCAACAGCGCCGAGACCGTCCAGTACGAGCGGATCGCCGCCCAGGCCCGCCGCGGCCACGAGGTGCTGGTCGGCCTGGTCGGCGGCGCCTCCGCCACCATCGTCGGCGCCTGCACCGTGCTCGGCTTCAGCGACCGCACCTGGGCCGAGCTGCTGGCCCTGGCCATCGGCGTCTCCACCATGCTGCGGGCCCGGCTGTTCCGCTACACCGCGCAGGTCTTCGCGCTCACCATCTCCGGCCTGGTCGCGCTCTCCCTGCTGATCCTCGGCCTCGCCCTGCACACCCCGGTGCACCTGCTGCTCACCCAGCTGACCACCGGCTCCACCGGCGGCACCGACCTGCGCACCGTCTGGCTGGCCGCGTCCATCGCGGCGGGCGCGGCGGTGATGACCGCCATCGCGCTGATCGTCCCGCGCTCGGGGTGTCCCCGTTCTGGGGCCGCATCCTGGACATGGTCGACAGCCTGATGCTGCTCTCGCTCGTCCCGCTCGCCCTCGCCGTGCTCAACGTCTACAACGTGGTGCGCGGCGCGACCAGCTGAGCCGGACTGCTAGGGTTTAGTGGACCGAGTCTTGTCAGGTCCTGTGCTTCCTACCAGGACCGCTCGGACACACCGAAGGAGATGCCCGTGGCCCTCGCCGCTGACGTCAAGAAGCAGATCATCGCCGAGTTCGGCCAGAAGGAGGGCGACACCGGCTCCCCCGAGGTGCAGGTGGCCATGCTCTCCCGCCGGATCTCGGACCTGACCGAGCACCTCAAGTTCCACAAGCACGACCACCACTCGCGCCGCGGCCTGCTGATCCTGGTCGGCCAGCGCCGCCGCCTGCTGCAGTACCTGGCCAAGAAGGACATCGAGCGCTTCCGTACCCTGGTGGACCGCCTCGGCATCCGCCGCGGTGCCGCCGGCGGCGCCCGCTGACACCGCTCGTAGGGGCGGCTCCCCTCTCCGGGGGAGCCGCCCCTCGGCGCATTCCGCGCCACCTCGCGACCACGCCCCGCGACGAACCCGTCCGCGTAAAGCCGCGCTCGGTAGGGTGTGAATTTGTAAGGTAAAGGGCATGCCCGCCCTTGCGGGCCGGAACAAGGCTTCAAACGGAAGCCGCCCGCACCCCGCAGGAGCGTCCACACGCCGACCGCCGCACGCCGAGAGGCGCCGGTCCTCGGTAGTGGCCGCCGGGAACCCCACGAGAGGGTCCGACCCGGTGGCTTCGATCGAAGACCGGCCCAGTTGCCCGGGCCACGGCAGGCAAGCGCAGGGGCGCTCCTGGGGAGACGTACGAAAGAGGAGATCTTCCAGGTGGAAGAGAACGTTTTCTACGCCGAAGCCGTCATCGACAACGGCAGCTTCGGTACCCGCACCATCCGCTTCGAGACCGGCCGCCTGGCCCGCCAGGCCGCCGGCTCCGCCGTGGCCTACCTGGACGACGACACCATGGTGCTGTCGGCCACCAGCGCCTCGAAGCAGCCCAAGGAGCACTTCGACTTCTTCCCGCTGACGGTCGACGTCGAGGAGCGGATGTACGCCGCCGGGCGCATCCCCGGCTCGTTCTTCCGTCGCGAGGGCCGCCCCTCCGAGGACGCGATCCTCACCTGTCGCCTGATCGACCGCCCGCTGCGCCCGTCCTTCGTCAAGGGCCTGCGCAACGAGATCCAGGTCGTCGTGACGGTCATGGCGCTCAACCCCGACCACCTGTACGACGTGGTGGCCATCAACGCGGCCTCCGCCTCCACCCAGCTGGCCGGCCTGCCGTTCTCCGGCCCGATCGGCGGCGTCCGCGTCGCGCTGATCAACGGCCAGTGGGTGGCCTTCCCGACCCACTCCGAGCTGGAGTCGGCCGTCTTCGACATGGTCGTCGCCGGCCGCGCCCTGCCCGACGGCGACGTCGCGATCATGATGGTCGAGGCCGAGGCCACCGACAAGACCATCAAGCTGGTCGAGGGCGGTGCCGAGGCCCCCACCGAGGAGGTCGTCGCCGCCGGCCTGGAGGCCGCGAAGCCGTTCATCAAGGTGCTGTGCGCCGCGCAGTCCCAGCTCGCCAAGCAGGCCGCCAAGCCGACCGGCGAGTTCCCGCGCTTCCTGGAGTACCAGGACGACGTGCTGGCCGCGCTGACCTCCGCCGTCAAGGACGAGCTCGCCAAGGCGCTCACCATCGCCGGCAAGCAGGAGCGCCAGAACGAGCTGGACCGGATCAAGGGCGTCGCCGCCGACAAGCTGCTCCCGGAGTTCGAGGGCCGCGAGAAGGAGATCAGCGCCGCCTACAACGCGCTGACCAAGAAGATCGTCCGCGAGCGCGTCATCAAGGACAAGGTCCGCATCGACGGCCGCGGCGTCACCGACATCCGCACCCTGGCCGCCGAGGTCGAGGCCATCCCGCGGGTGCACGGCTCGGCCCTGTTCGAGCGCGGCGAGACCCAGATCCTGGGCGTCACCACGCTGAACATGCTGCGCATGGAGCAGCAGCTCGACACGCTCTCCCCGGAGACCCGTCGCCGCTACATGCACAACTACAACTTCCCGCCGTACTCGGTCGGCGAGACCGGCCGGGTGGGCTCGCCCAAGCGCCGCGAGATCGGCCACGGCGCCCTCGCCGAGCGCGCGATCCTCCCGGTCCTGCCGTCCCGCGAGGAGTTCCCCTACGCGATCCGCCAGGTCTCCGAGGCGCTCGGCTCCAACGGCTCCACCTCGATGGGCTCGGTCTGCGCCTCCACCATGTCGCTGCTGAACGCCGGTGTGCCGCTCAAGGCCCCGGTCGCCGGCATCGCGATGGGCCTGATCTCCCAGGAGATCGAGGGCGAGACCCACTACGTGACCCTCACCGACATCCTCGGTGCCGAGGACGCGTACGGCGACATGGACTTCAAGGTCGCCGGCACCCGCAACTTCATCACCGCCCTCCAGCTCGACACCAAGCTCGACGGCATCCCGGCCTCCGTGCTGGCCGCCGCGCTGAAGCAGGCCAAGGACGCCCGCCTGCACATCCTCGACGTCATGAACGAGGCCATCGACGCGCCCGACGAGATGTCCCCGAACGCGCCGCGGATCATCACCATCAAGATCCCGGTGGACAAGATCGGCGAGGTCATCGGCCCCAAGGGCAAGATGATCAACCAGATCCAGGAGGACACCGGCGCGGACATCACCATCGAGGACGACGGCACCATCTACATCGGTGCGGTCGACGGCCCCTCGGCGGAGGCGGCCCGCTCGACGATCAACCAGATCGCCAACCCGACCATGCCGGAGGTCGGCGAGCGCTACCTGGGCACCGTGGTGAAGACCACCACCTTCGGCGCCTTCGTCTCGCTCATGCCGGGCAAGGACGGCCTGCTGCACATCTCGCAGATCCGCAAGCTGGCCGGCGGCAAGCGCGTCGAGAACGTCGAGGACGTGCTCGCCGTCGGTGCCAAGGTGCAGGTCGAGATCGCCGAGATCGACCCGCGCGGCAAGCTCTCGCTGATCCCGGTCATCGAGGGCGAGGAGGGCGGCGAGGCCGCCGCCTCCGAGTGACCTCCCGGTAGCACCCCGCGGCCCGCACGCCCCCACCGGCGCGTGCGGGCCGCACCCTGTTCGTGAAGTCCTGTTCGTGCAGCAGCAGTTGGAAGGAACACCCGTGGCCCAGGCCTCGGCGGCGAAGCAGCGCCCCGGAACCACCCGGACCCTGCTCAAGGGCACCGACGGCGCGGGCACCGTCCGCCGTACGGTGCTCCCCGGCGGCCTGCGGGTCGTCACCGAGACCCTCCCGACGGTGCGCAGCGCCACCTTCGGCATCTGGGTCGGCGTCGGCTCCCGCGACGAGACCCCGGTCCTCAACGGCGCCACCCACTACCTCGAACACCTGCTCTTCAAGGGCACCGCCCGGCGCGACGCGCTGGAGATCTCCGCCGCGCTCGACGCGGTCGGCGGCGAGATGAACGCCTTCACCGCCAAGGAGAACACCTGCTACTACGCGCGGGTCCTGGACACCGACCTGCCGCTCGCCATCGACGTGGTCTGCGACATGCTGACCGGCTCGCTGATCCGCCCCGAGGACGTGGAGTCCGAGCGCGGCGTCATCCTCGAGGAGATGGCGATGGCCGAGGACGACCCGGGCGACGTGGTGCACGACCTGTTCGCCAAGGTGATCTTCGGCGAGACCCCGCTCGGCCGCCCCATCCTGGGCACCCAGGAGACCGTCACCGGGCTCACCCGCGACCAGATCGCCGGCTTCTACCGGCGCCGCTACAAGCCGGAGAACCTGGTGGTCGCCGCGGCCGGCAACCTCGACCACGCCGAGGTGGTCAAGCTGGTCGAGCGGGCCTTCGCACCCGTCCTGGCCAAGTCCAAGGGCCACCCCGCCGAGGTCCGCCGCGGCGTCAAGGCCGTCCGCACCGCGGGCCGGGCCGCCGTCCTCAACCGCCCCACCGAGCAGGCCCACCTGGTCCTCGGCGTCCCCGGCGTGCCGCGCCACGACGAGCGCCGCTGGGCGATCGGCGTGCTCAACGCGGCCCTCGGCGGCGGCATGAGCTCCCGGCTGTTCCAGGAGGTCCGGGAGAAGCGCGGCCTGGCCTACTCCGTCTACTCCTACTCCTCCTCGTACGCCGACACCGGCCTGTTCGGCATCTACGCCGGCTGCCAGCCCAAGCGGGTCGAGGAGGTGCTGAGGATCTGCCGCGCCGAGCTCGCCCGGGTGGTCGACGAGGGCATCACCGAGGAGGAGCTGCGCCGCGCCATCGGCCAGATCTCCGGCTCCACCGTGCTCGGCATGGAGGACACCGGCTCGCTGATGAACCGGATCGGCAAGGCCGAACTCTCCTACGGCCACCACCTGTCGGTGGACGAGATGCTGGCGAAGATCGCCGCGGTGACCCTGGACGACGTGCACGCCGTCGCCCGTGATGTGCTGGGGGCGCACCGCCCCTCGCTCGCCCTGATCGGCCCGATCAACGACCGGCGGGCGGCCAAGCTCGCCGACCTGCTGGTCTGACCGACCGGCCTGAGAGGATGACTGACATGACGCTGCGCGTCGCCGTGATCGGCGCCGGGGGCCGGATCGGCTCCGAGGCCGTCAAGGCCGTCGAGGCCGCCGAGGACATGGAGCTGGTGGCCGCGCTGGGCCGCGGCTCCGACCTGACCGAACTCACCGGGGCCCGGGCCGACGTCGCCGTCGAACTCACCCACCCCGACGCGGTGATGGGCAACCTCGACTACTGCCTGCACCACGGCATCCACGTGGTCACCGGCACCACCGGCTGGGACGACGCCAGGCTCGCCGAGGCCGAGGGCTGGCTCGCCGCGAACCCGGCCGTCGGCCTGCTGATCGCCCCGAACTTCTCCATCGGCGCGATCCTCGGGATGAAGTTCGCGCAGACCGCCGCCCGGTACTTCGAGTCCGTCGAGGTGCTCGAACTGCACCACGACCGCAAGGCCGACGCCCCCTCCGGCACCGCCACCCGCACCGCCCAGCTGATCGCCGCCGCCCGCGCCGAGGCCGGCCTGCCCCCGCAGCACGACCCCACCACCCACGGCCTGCCCGGCGCCCGCGGCGCCGACGTGGACGGCGTCCCGGTGCACGCGGTGCGGCTGCGCGGCCTGCTGGCTCACCAGCAGGTGATGCTCGGCGGCGAGGGCGAGACCCTGACCATCCGGCACGACTCGACGCACCACAGCAGCTTCATGCCCGGCATCCTGCTCGGTGCCCGGAAGATCGCCGACCACCCGGGCCTCACCTTCGGCCTGGAACACTTCCTGGACCTGTGACATGACCTCCCGCACCGGCTTCTTCGTCCTCTCCGGCGTCCTGCTGCTGGTCAGCCTGGTCTGCGTCGGCGAGGGCGTCCAACTGGTCGCCACCGGAAAACCGCTGGGCATCGGCATCGGCCTCTGCGCCTTCGTCATCCCGGTGATCGGCATCTGGTTCCTCGCCCAGACCGTCCGCTTCGGCCGGGCCAGCGAGCGGCTCGCCCGCGAGCTGGAGGCCGAGGGCGGCCTGCCGGTCGACGAGCTCCGGCGCACCGGCGGCGGCCGGATCGACCGGGCCTCCGCCGACGCGGTGTTCACCCGCCGCAAGGCCGAGACCGAGGCCGACCCGGCGGACTGGCGGAACTTCTTCCGCCTCGCCGTCGCCTACGCGGACGCGGGCGACGTGCCGCGCGCCCGCAAGGCGATGCAGCACGCCATCAAGCTGCACGACGCCCACGGTGCCGGGGCCCCGGCCGCCCGACCGTAGACTGAACCGGTCCCCCCTCCAGACTCCTCAGGACGTTCTCCATGCGCGCAGTCGAACCCCAGGTCCACCTCATCGCCCGCCCCGAGCTCGACTACGACGAGGTCGCCGCCTACCTCCAGGACGTCGGCGGCGAGAGCTGGCTGGAGCGGGTCGACCGCGGCGACCTGGACGACGCCCAGAACCTGGCCGAGTTCGCCGGCCGGATCTGCTACCGCTCGTGGAAGCCGGGCCTCAACCCGAACGTCACCAAGGTCCGCACCGACCAGGACGCCTACCTCAAGAACATCCTGGCCAGCGCGCACGGCTCGGTGCTGGAGCACGTCTCCTTCACCTTCGTCCTGCACAACGTCAGCCGGGTGGTCACCCACGAGCTGGTCCGCCACCGGGCCGGCGTCGCGGTCTCCCAGGAGTCGCTGCGCTTCGTCCGCCTCGACGACATCCCGTTCTGGTTCCCCGAGTGGGCCCGGCAGGACGAGGCGCTGATGGCCCGGGCCACCGGCCTGATGAAGGAGATCGAGGAGTTCCAGCACTGGATGGCCGACCACTTCGGGCTGGACGAGGAGGGCGTGCCCTTCCACGAGAAGAAGGAGAAGACCTCCTTCATGCGCCGCTTCGCCCCCGAGGGCCTGGCCACCGGCCTGGTCTGGACGGCCAACGTCCGCACCCTGCGGCACGTGATCGAGAACCGCACCGCGCCGGGCGCCGAGGAGGAGATCCGGCTGCTGTTCGGCAAGATCGGCGAGCTGATGGTCAAGGAGGCCCCGTCGCTGTTCGGCGACTACACCGTCGAGGACGGCGCCTGGGTGCCGGGCTGGCGCAAGGTCTGACGGGCCGTCGGCGCACCGGCCCGGCCGCCCTCACCCGTGCGGCCTGCGGCCGTCGGCGGCGGCCCGCCCGCTGACCTGCGCCGACGGGCAGATGGGCGGACTGTCCGGCATGTCTGGATTGCGGCTTTCTCGGCCGCTCCATACGCTCAGGACACGGATTCCGGTGCTGCGTGAACCCCCGAGCGCGCAGCACCGGAATCCCATTGTCCGGCCCGGGTTGTGCCGCCCCGACCGCCGCCCCGCACTGTCCAAACCCTGGACCTGCGTGGCTACCGACCACCGCCCTACGAGTAGCTTTGGACCCATGGCTCCGACCTCCACACCGCAGACGCCCTTCGGCCGGGTCCTGACCGCGATGGTCACCCCGTTCACCCCCGAAGGTGACCTCGACCTCGACGGCGCCCAGCGCCTCGCCGCCCACCTGGTGGACTCCGGGAACGACGGCCTGGTCCTCAACGGCACCACCGGCGAGTCGCCCACCACCACCGACGCGGAGAAGTCCCGCCTGGTGCGGGCCGTGGTCGAGGCGGTCGGGGACCGCGCCCACGTCATCACCGGCGTCGGCACCAACGACACCCGGCACAGCGTGGAGCTCGCCCGCCAGGCCCTCGAGGCCGGCGCGCACGGCCTGCTCGCCGTCACCCCGTACTACAGCAAGCCCCCGCAGGAGGGCCTCTACCGGCACACCGTCGCCATCGCCGACGCCACCGACCTGCCGGTCATGCTGTACGACATCCCCGGCCGCTCCGGCGTCCCGCTCGACCTGGACACCCTGGTCCGGCTCGGCGAGCACCCCCGGATCGTCGCCAACAAGGACGCCAAGGGCGACGTCGCCGCGGCTTCCTGGGCCGTCGCCCGCGCCGACCTCGCCTGGTACTCCGGCGACGACAACCTGACCCTGCCGCTGCTCTCGGTCGGAGCCGTCGGCGTGGTCAGCGTGGTCGGCCACGTCGTCGCCGCCGAGATGCGTGCCATGATCGAGGCGTTCGCGGCCGGCGACACCGCCAAGGCGCTCGCCGTCCACCAGTCCCTGCTCCCGGTCTTCAGCGGAATGTTCCGCACCCAGGGAGTGATCCTGGCCAAGGCGGCGTTGAACCTGCAGGGACACCCGGCCGGCCCGCTCCGGCTGCCCCTGGTCCCCGCCACGGACGCGGAGACCGCCCGGTTGAAGGAGGATCTCGCCGCCGGCGGGGTACACCTGTAACCAACAACAGACGTGCGCGTCCCCGGCTCGCCGGACCCACCCGGGTCCGCCGCTGGACCGGGACCGAAGGCGCGCGGCACTCGGCAGTCAGGTAACCACGATGGACGCACGCCATATGCCACCGGGGGAGGAACCCCCCGGGCATGTGGCGTGCGTCGTGAGGAGAGTCTTTTGAGCCACCCGCACCCCGAACTCGGCGCGCCGCCCGCACTCAAGGAAGGCGCCCTCCGCATCACCCCGCTCGGCGGCCTCGGCGAGATCGGCCGCAACATGACGGTCCTCGAGTACGGCGACCGCATCCTGATCGTCGACTGCGGCGTCCTCTTCCCCGAGGACGAGCAGCCCGGCGTCGACCTGATCCTCCCCGACTTCAGCTACATCCGGGACCGCCTCGACAAGGTCGACGGCATCATCCTGACCCACGGCCACGAGGACCACATCGGCGCCGTGCCCTACCTGCTCCGGGAGAACCCGGACATCCCGCTGATCGGCTCGAAGCTCACCCTCGCCCTGATCGAGGCCAAGCTCGCCGAGCACCGCATCCACCCCTACGTCCTGGAGGTCGTGGAGGGCGACCGCGAGCGGATCGGCCCCTTCGACTGCCAGTTCATCGCGGTCAACCACTCCATCCCGGACGCCCTCGCCGTCGCCGTCCGCACCCCCGCGGGCATGGTGGTCGCCACCGGCGACTTCAAGATGGACCAGCTCCCGCTGGACGGCCGGCTGACCGACCTCCCGGCCTTCGCCAAGCTGGCCGAGGAGGGCATGGACCTGCTGCTGGTGGACTCCACCAACGCCGAGGTCCCCGGCTTCATCCCGCACGAGCGC
Organism: Kitasatospora fiedleri; assembly: GCF_948472415.1. Taxonomy (NCBI): domain Bacteria; kingdom Bacillati; phylum Actinomycetota; class Actinomycetes; order Kitasatosporales; family Streptomycetaceae; genus Kitasatospora; species Kitasatospora fiedleri. The sequence goes on from NZ_OX419519.1 coordinate 5,322,834, forward strand.
GACATCTCCGCGGCCCTGCGCAACGTCTTCGCCAACGCGGACAAGCGCATCATCGTCGCCTCCTTCGCCAGCCACGTGCACCGCATCCAGCAGGTGCTGGACGCCGCGCACGAGTACAAGCGCAAGGTCGCCTTCGTTGGCCGCTCGATGGTCCGCAACATGGGCATCGCCCGCGAGCTCGGCTACCTGAAGGTTCCCGGCAACCTGCTCGTCGACGTCAAGACACTCGACGACCTCCCCGACAAGGAGGTGGTGCTGATCTGCACCGGCTCCCAGGGCGAGCCGATGGCCGCGCTCTCCCGGATGGCCAACCGCGACCACCAGATCCGCATCGTCGAGGGCGACACCGTCGTCCTCGCCTCCTCGCTGATCCCCGGCAACGAGAACGCCGTCTACCGCGTCATCAACGGCCTCACCCGCTGGGGCGCCAAGGTCGTCCACAAGGGCAACGCCAAGGTGCACGTCTCCGGCCACGCCTCGGCCGGCGAGCTCCTGTACTTCTTCAACATCTGCAAGCCCAAGAACCTGATGCCCGTCCACGGCGAATGGCGCCACCTGCGCGCCGCCGCCGACCTGGGCATCGCCACCGGCATCCCGCGCAACCGCGTGGTCATCGCCGAGGACGGCGTCTGCGTCGACCTGGAGAAGGGCGTCGCCCGGATCGTCGGCAAGGTCCGGGCCGGCTACGTCTACGTGGACGGCTCCTCGGTCGGCGACATCACCGAAGCCTCGCTCAAGGACCGGCGCATCCTCGGCGAGGAGGGCTTCATCTCGGTCTTCGTGGTGGTCGACTCCGCCAACGGCAAGATCGTCAGCGGCCCGACCATCCAGGCCCGCGGCTCCGGCATCGAGGACAACGCGTTCACCTCGATCGCCTCCAAGCTGGAGGAGGCCCTGACCCGCTCCGCCGGCGAGGGCGTCCTGGAGGTCCGCCAGATCCAGCAGCTGGTCCGCCGGACCGTCGGCAAGTGGGTCGCGGACAACTACCGCCGCCGCCCGATGATCCTCCCGGTCGTCGTCGAGGTCTGAGCCACGGCCTGATTTGACCTGGGGCAGCCCGGTGCGTAATGTTCTCCGGGTTGCCCCACGGTCGTGCGGCTTCGCCCCGGATTCGAATTCGTTCGAATGGGGGCGGGGAAAACAGGCCGAGAAACTCTGATAGAGTTCGGGAGCGCCGAAAGGCGAAAGCGAATCGGATCGAATGAAACTCCGGAAAACGGAGCGGAAAACGTCTGATAAGCTGGGAACACGAAAGAACGAAGCGCCCGGAGATGCGGTCGGAAGGCCGGTCGAAGGAAGCGTCCGTTCCTTGAGAACTCAACAGCGTGCCAAAAGTCAACGCCAGATATGTTGACATCCCCGGCCTCGACTCTGTTCGGGGTTGGAGATTCCTTTTGAAGTAAAACACTAGCGAGGACGCAGTGCGCGGGGCCGCCCTATTCCGGTGGTTGCCGTGCCGCTCTTTCGTGGAAGCATTCACGGAGAGTTTGATCCTGGCTCAGGACGAACGCTGGCGGCGTGCTTAACACATGCAAGTCGAACGGTGAAGCCCTTCGGGGTGGATCAGTGGCGAACGGGTGAGTAACACGTGGGGAATCTGCCCTGAACTCTGGGACAAGCCTTGGAAACGAGGTCTAATACCGGATACGACCTTCTCCTGCATGGGGGTTGGTGGAAAGCTCCGGCGGTTCAGGATGATCCCGCGGCCTATCAGCTTGTTGGTGGGGTAATGGCCTACCAAGGCGACGACGGGTAGCCGGCCTGAGAGGGCGACCGGCCACACTGGGACTGAGACACGGCCCAGACTCCTACGGGAGGCAGCAGTGGGGAATATTGCACAATGGGCGGAAGCCTGATGCAGCGACGCCGCGTGAGGGATGACGGCCTTCGGGTTGTAAACCTCTTTCAGCAGGGAAGAAGCGCAAGTGACGGTACCTGCAGAAGAAGCACCGGCTAACTACGTGCCAGCAGCCGCGGTAATACGTAGGGTGCGAGCGTTGTCCGGAATTATTGGGCGTAAAGAGCTCGTAGGCGGCCTGTCGCGTCGGATGTGAAAGCCCGGGGCTTAACCCCGGGTCTGCATTCGATACGGGCAGGCTGGAGTGTGGTAGGGGAGATCGGAATTCCTGGTGTAGCGGTGAAATGCGCAGATATCAGGAGGAACACCGGTGGCGAAGGCGGATCTCTGGGCCATTACTGACGCTGAGGAGCGAAAGCGTGGGGAGCGAACAGGATTAGATACCCTGGTAGTCCACGCCGTAAACGTTGGGAACTAGGTGTTGGCGACATTCCACGTCGTCGGTGCCGCAGCTAACGCATTAAGTTCCCCGCCTGGGGAGTACGGCCGCAAGGCTAAAACTCAAAGGAATTGACGGGGGCCCGCACAAGCAGCGGAGCATGTGGCTTAATTCGACGCAACGCGAAGAACCTTACCAAGGCTTGACATACGCCGGAAACTGGTAGAGATATCAGCCCCCTTGTGGTCGGTGTACAGGTGGTGCATGGTTGTCGTCAGCTCGTGTCGTGAGATGTTGGGTTAAGTCCCGCAACGAGCGCAACCCTTGTTCTGTGTTGCCAGCGAGTAATGTCGGGGACTCACAGGAGACTGCCGGGGTCAACTCGGAGGAAGGTGGGGACGACGTCAAATCATCATGCCCCTTATGTCTTGGGCTGCACACGTGCTACAATGGCCGGTACAAAGGGCTGCGATGCCGCGAGGCGGAGCGAATCCCAAAAAGCCGGTCTCAGTTCGGATTGGGGTCTGCAACTCGACCCCATGAAGTTGGAGTTGCTAGTAATCGCAGATCAGCATGCTGCGGTGAATACGTTCCCGGGCCTTGTACACACCGCCCGTCACGTCACGAAAGTCGGTAACACCCGAAGCCGGTGGCCTAACCCGCAAGGGGAGGAGCCGTCGAAGGTGGGACCAGCGATTGGGACGAAGTCGTAACAAGGTAGCCGTACCGGAAGGTGCGGCTGGATCACCTCCTTTCTAAGGAGCACATGGCCGCTTGCGAGCGCATGTCTCGCACGGTTGCTCATGGGTGGAACGTTGACTATTCGGCACACACGGTGATGGATCGCCAGTACTGCCCCTCCGGGGTGTGGAACGCGGCTCCTGGAGCGGGTGTGTCGGGCACGTTGTTGGGTCCTGAGGGAACGGCTTGCCGTTGTCTCATGGATGCCGGCCTCAGGCGAGGCCACCTGTGAGGGTGGTCTGGTGTGGGTGTCTGGTCGTTGTTTGAGAACTGCACAGTGGACGCGAGCATCTGTGGCCAAGTTTTTAAGGGCGCACGGTGGATGCCTTGGCACCAGGAACCGATGAAGGACGTGGGAGGCCGCGATAGGCCCCGGGGAGCTGTCAACCGAGCTTTGATCCGGGGGTGTCCGAATGGGGAAACCCGGCAGTCGTCATGGGCTGTCACCCATACCTGAACACATAGGGTATGTGGAGGGAACGCGGGGAAGTGAAACATCTCAGTACCCGCAGGAAGAGAAAACAACCGTGATTCCGGGAGTAGTGGCGAGCGAAACCGGATGAGGCTAAACCGTTGTGGTGTGAGACCCGGCAGGGGTTGCCAGAGCGGGGTTGTGGGAAAGTTCTTCAGTCGTCTGCCGGCGGCTGGGCGAGTCAGAAACCGTATGGGTAGTCGAAGGACATGCGAAAGGTCCGGCGTAGAGGGTAAGACCCCCGTAGACGAAATCTGTACGGCTCGCTTGAGCTTCTCCCAAGTAGCACGGGGCCCGAGAAATCCCGTGTGAATCTGGCGGGACCACCCGCTAAGCCTAAATATTCCCTGGTGACCGATAGCGGATAGTACCGTGAGGGAATGGTGAAAAGTACCGCGGGAGCGGAGTGAAATAGTACCTGAAACCGTGTGCCTACAAGCCGTGGGGGCAGTCCTTTTGGGGCTGTGACTGCGTGCCTTTTGAAGAATGAGCCTGCGAGTTTGCGGTGTGTAGCGAGGTTAACCCGTGTGGGGTAGCCGTAGCGAAAGCGAGTCCGAATAGGGCGACCATAGTTGCATGCCCAAGACCCGAAGCGGAGTGATCTAGCCATGGGCAGGTTGAAGCGCGGGTAAGACCGTGTGGAGGACCGAACCCACCAGGGTTGAAAACCTGGGGGATGACCTGTGGTTAGGGGTGAAAGGCCAATCAAACTCCGTGATAGCTGGTTCTCCCCGAAATGCATTTAGGTGCAGCGTCGCGTGTTTCTTGCCGGAGGTAGAGCACTGGATAGGCGATGGGCCTTACCGGGTTACTGACCTTAGCCAAACTCCGAATGCCGGTAAGTGAGAGCGCGGCAGTGAGACTGTGGGGGATAAGCTCCATGGTCGAGAGGGAAACAGCCCAGAACACCGACTAAGGTCCCTAAGCGTGTGCTAAGTGGGAAAGGATGTGGAGTCGCAGAGACAACCAGGAGGTTGGCTTAGAAGCAGCCACCCTTGAAAGAGTGCGTAATAGCTCACTGGTCAAGTGATTCCGCGCCGACAATGTAGCGGGGCTCAAGCACATCACCGAAGTCGTGTCATTGCAGCATGAAGGGCCAACGCCTGCTGTGATGGGTAGGGGAGCGTCGTGTGCCGGGTGAAGCAGCCGAGGAATCGAGTTGTGGACGGTTCACGAGTGAGAATGCAGGCATGAGTAGCGATACAAGAGTGGGAAACTCTTGCGCCGATTGACCAAGGGTTCCTGGGTCAAGCTGATCTGCCCAGGGTAAGTCGGGACCTAAGGCGAGGCCGACAGGCGTAGTCGATGGACAACGGGTTGATATTCCCGTACCCGCTTTGAAGCGCCAACGTCGAACCTCTTGATGCTAAGCCCGTGAAGCCGGCCCGGAGTCTTCGGACGAAGGGACGTGGTGGAGCCGGTGACCCAACGGGGTAGTAGGTGAGCGATGGGGTGACGCAGGAAGGTAGTCCAGCCCGGGCGGTGGTTGTCCCGGGGTAAGGGTGTAGGACGAACGGTAGGCAAATCCGCCGTTCACGTAGTCTGAGACCTGATGCCGAGCCGATTGTGGTGAAGTGGATGATCCTATGCTGTCGAGAAAAGCCTCTAGCGAGTTTCATGGCGGCCCGTACCCTAAACCGACTCAGGTGGTCTGGTAGAGAATACTGAGGCGTTCGGGTGAACTGTGGTTAAGGAACTCGGCAAAATGCCCCCGTAACTTCGGGAGAAGGGGGGCCATTGCTGGTGACGGGACTTTGCTCCCTGAGCTGGTGGTGGCCGCAGAGACCAGCGAGAAGCGACTGTTTACTAAAAACACAGGTCCGTGCGAAGCCGTAAGGCGATGTATACGGACTGACGCCTGCCCGGTGCTGGAACGTTAAGGGGACCGGTTAGTCCGATTTCGGTCGGGCGAAGCTGAGAACTTAAGCGCCAGTAAACGGCGGTGGTAACTATAACCATCCTAAGGTAGCGAAATTCCTTGTCGGGTAAGTTCCGACCTGCACGAATGGCGTAACGACTTCTCGACTGTCTCAACCACAGGCCCGGTGAAATTGCATTACGAGTAAAGATGCTCGTTTCGCGCAGCAGGACGGAAAGACCCCGGGACCTTTACTATAGCTTGATATTGGTGTTCGGTTCGGCTTGTGTAGGATAGGTGGGAGACTGTGAGACTCGGACGCCAGTTCGGGTGGAGTCGCCGTTGAAATACCACTCTGGTCGTGCTGGATGTCTAACCTGGGTCCGTGATCCGGATCAGGGACAGTGTCTGGTGGGTAGTTTAACTGGGGCGGTTGCCTCCTAAAGGGTAACGGAGGCGCCCAAAGGTTCCCTCAGCCTGGTTGGCAATCAGGTGTTGAGTGTAAGTGCACAAGGGAGCTTGACTGTGAGACTGACGGGTCGAGCAGGTACGAAAGTAGGGACTAGTGATCCGGCGGTGGCTTGTGGAAGCGCCGTCGCTCAACGGATAAAAGGTACCCCGGGGATAACAGGCTGATCTTCCCCAAGAGTCCATATCGACGGGATGGTTTGGCACCTCGATGTCGGCTCGTCGCATCCTGGGGCTGGAGTAGGTCCCAAGGGTTGGGCTGTTCGCCCATTAAAGCGGTACGCGAGCTGGGTTTAGAACGTCGTGAGACAGTTCGGTCCCTATCCGCTGTGCGCGTAGGAGTGTTGAGAAGGGCTGTCCCTAGTACGAGAGGACCGGGACGGACGAACCTCTGGTGTGCCAGTTGTCCTGCCAAGGGCATGGCTGGTTGGCTACGTTCGGGAGGGATAACCGCTGAAAGCATCTAAGCGGGAAGCCTGCTTCGAGATGAGCACTCCCACCTCCTTGAGAGGGTAAGGCTCCCAGTAGACGACTGGGTTGATAGGCCGGATATGGAAGCCCTGTGAGGGGTGGAGTTGACCGGTACTAATAGGCCGAGGGCTTGTCCTCAGTTGCTCGCGTCCACTGTGTTGTTCTGAAACAACGACCCCCGCGTCATGGCGGGCGGTGCACAGTTTCATAGTGTTTCGGTGGTCATAGCGTGAGGGAAACGCCCGGTTACATTCCGAACCCGGAAGCTAAGCCTCACAGCGCCGATGGTACTGCAGGGGGGACCCTGTGGGAGAGTAGGACGCCGCCGAACAATCTTTGTGGGAAAGCCCCCTGACGGGATGTCAGGGGGCTTTTTCGCGTTCCCGGGAACGGGCGGGTAGCCTTCGCCAATGCAGAACCTGACGTTGACGTGGCAAACCTCGGCCGGTGCCTCCGCGGCGCTGTACGCTGCGGCGTTCGCGGTCAGGCGAGGGGTGGCTCGGCGAGCCGGCGGGGAGGTGCGGCGGCGTCGGGCGGGGGTGGCGGCGGACGCGCTGCGGGAGGCGGGGACGCTGCTGGCGTTGTTCGCGCTGTGGCAGGTGGTGGGGCACCTGTCGTTGGTGGGCACCGGCCACGCGTTGGAGCGGGCGGAGTGGATCCACCGGACGGAGGGGGAGTTCGGGCTGCCGGACGAGGCGTCGTGGCAGCGGGCGGTGGTGGGGCATCCGTGGCTGGTGCAGGGGGCGAACTACTACTACGCGACGATGCACTTCGGCGTGATGCTGGTGGTGTTGCTCTGGCTGTTCCTGCGGCACCGGGCGCGGTACGCGTGGGTGCGGACCACGGTGGTGGCGACCACGGCGGTGTGCCTGCTGATCCAGTTCATCCCGGTGGCGCCGCCGCGGATGCTGCCGGGCAGCGGGTTCGTCGACCTGGCTGAGCAGTACGGGCAGTCGGTGTACGGCAGCGCGGTCGCGGGGGTGGTGGCGGACCAACTGTCGGCGATGCCCTCGGTGCACGTGGCGTGGTGCGTGATCGCGGCGGTGGCGGTGGTCTCGGTGGCGCGCGGGCCGTGGCGGTGGCTGATGGTGCTGCACCCGGTGGTGACGGTGTGGGTGGTCGTGGTGACGGCGAACCACTTCTGGGCGGACGGACTGGTGGCGGTGGTGATCCTGCTGACCGTGTACCTGGTGCAGGCGGCGGTGTCGGGGTGGCGCCAGAAGGAGGAGGACGAGCCGCAGGCCGCGGCGGCGGGGCCGGGGGAGCGGGAGCCCAGCGCGGCCCGGTAGGGCCGGAGGTCAGCCGGGTTGGGCGGAGAGCAGGGCCTCGGCGAGGGCGGTGCGGTAGTAGCGGCCGGTGGTGGTGCCGGCGATCAGGCGGGCGTCGAGCAGGACGGTGAGGTGGTCGTCGACGGCGGCCGGGCCGAGGCCGGTGAGGGCGGCCAGCTGGGTGGTGTCGCGCGGGCGGTCGAGGCCGGCCAGGAGTTCGGCGCGGGCGCTGCCGAGCAGGCGGCCCAGGCTGGCGGGTGGGGTGCGCGGGCCGGGGACGGGGGCGGCCGAGGTCGGGTAGACGAGGGCGAGCCGGTTGCGCGACTCGTCCGGGCAGAGCCAGCCGTGGCGGGCGCTGGTGGGGACGAGCAGTAGCTCGGGGGAAGGGTGCGGGGGCGGCGGGAGGTCGGGGGCGGTGAGGCGCAGGCGGCCGTCGGGGAGCCAGCGGTGCTGCGGGCCGGGGTGGGGGAGGGCGGCGGGCCAGCCGTGGCGTTCGGCGCGTTCGCGGCGGGCGGTGAGGTCGGCGCGGAAGGCGCGCAGGCGGGCGGGCCATTCGGGGCGGACGACGTGCTGCCACGTCCAGTCGAGGAGTTCGGTGAGGTCCGGCGGCAGGCCGGTGTCGGTGAGGTCGAGCAGCCGGGGGTCGGCGTCCGGGTCGGGGACGGGCAGGCGCAGTTCGCCGGGCCAGTCGGCGGCTTGGCGGGCGCTGGGCCGGGGGGCGGGCTGCCGGGTGGCCGCGAGGTGGGCCCGGAAGGCGGGTTGGTGGGTGGCGAGCCAGCCGCGGCGCCACGGCTCGGGGCGGATCTCGGCGAGGATGCCGACCGCGGCGACCGTCTCGACCAGGGGTGAGAGCGCGAAACGGCATGCGGCGAGGGACTCCGTGCCCACCAGCCAATGACCCATCCGTTCCCCTCCGCACGCAGACAGTAGCAACCCGAGGTGAATGGGTCAGGCGATTGTGCGATCACCGGGGGTGGGGCGGGTGTGGGCGGCGACGAGGTCGCCCAGGGGCGGGAGAAGATCGGGGGCGAACCAGGGCAGCATGGGGATCGCGTGCGACCACTCACCAGCCCGGAGGAGCGCGTCGAACAGGGGACGGGCGGGCGACGGGCCGGCAGTGGGACGCAAGGCTTGGCAGAGGCTGGTGAGGGGATCGTCGTGGGCCAGGACGGTAGGGGCTCCGCTGAGGACCTTGGCTCCGGCGGCGAGGACCGCGACCCAGGTCGTCCGGTCAGGGGCGGTGCTGGCGATGTGTAGCACCTCGGCTGTGTTGTGTTCGAGCGCGGCGAGCAGGGCGCGTTCGGTGTGTCGGGTGCGTTCGTTGCGCAACCAGGCGCTCCACCAGGGGAGCCGGGCGACGGCGGCGGGGTCGATCGGGCAGCCGAGGTGGTGCAGGAGCGCGAGGACCACGACCGGTTCGGCGGTGCGGGGCCGAGGCGGTCGCGTGGCGAGTCGGCTCGCGGTGCGGAGCACGTCGGGCAGAACACCGGCCGGTTGATCCGGGCGCGGGTGCGCGAGTAGCAGCGCGGAGAGCGGGCGGAGCCGTTTGGAGGGATCGGCGGCCAGTCGGACGGCCAGATCGAGGGCAGCGGCGTCGGAGAGCTCGATCGCTCGACTGGGGGAGTGCTCGAGTAGCCCGGCGGCGAGCAGGGCGGCCGTACGGGAGAAGTCGGGTCCATCCGAAGGGAGTGCGACGACTGCCAAGGCCGAATCGCAGTCGCCGCTGTGGGCGAGGGCTTGGGCGACCGTGAGGCGGGTGCCGGGTCGGGAGGAGGCGGTGAGGAGGCGAGCGGCGACACGGGCCTGGGCGAGTGCCTCTGCACGGCGGCCGCTGAGTACGCAGCCGAGGGACAGCGAGGCGTGGCGGACGGCGCGGGCCTCGCCAGTCGGTGCAGCGAGGACCAAGCGGTGGGCCTGGGACAATGCGCCGACAGTGCCGAGTGCGCGCAGCAGCGCTTGCACGTGGCGCTCGGCGAACGGAGTGGGGCCATCGAGGTAGAGCGTGCGGAGGGCCGAGGTGGCCTGTTCGCGGGCGAGTGCGGTGTTGCCCGTGAGGAAGGAACGCCGGGCGCGGGAGAAAGGGGTGTCGTCGAGGGGTGTGGAGGTGTCGACCGCCGCTTCGATGACGGCTCGGGCCCGTTCGGTCGGGTCGTCGCCGAGGATGCCGGTGCGGCCGGCGGCCAGGTGGGCATTCGTCAGGAGGGCTGATTTGGCAGCTGGGTACCTAGGGTTGGTGGCGCTTTCAGCCAGGGCGATCTGTTCAAAGGTGGCTGACAGTTCGCGTCCGAGATGGGACCGGTCGGCGGGGCTGCCCGGTTCGACCAGGGACGGAAGAAGAAGATCCCAGACGGCGTGTAGGGCGGTGGCGGCTTTTCGCGGGTACCCCTGCTCAGCCAGGGCGGACGCCTGGATGGAGCGGGCCGCGGCTGCGGCAAGGCGCTGCTCGGGGTCCGGGGCGGCTGTGATCTCGGACATCTTCGCGAGGGCCTGGTCCCGGAGGGCATCGCCGATTTTTCGGCGGGGGATGGAGGCGTCGGCGCCCTGCTCGGGGAGCACCTTGTCGGCGAACCGGGCGACGGTACGCAGGAGGTCCACGGAGACCGCGACGTACTCGGGGCGTTCCTCGGCGAGGGCGAGGGCGTATTCCATCAGCTCGGGAATCGACGCGTCGGGGTCGAGGGCCATCGCCTCCACCTGAGCCGCCAGGTCTGCGGCCCCGCTGCGGGCCGCGGCCCGGAACAGCAGCTGAGCCGCGTCTCTGAGGCGGAGGTTGGCGAGGGCGCGGGCGGCGTCGGTGATCTGGGTGCAGGCGTCGATGATCTCGGGTGTCCGCGGGGTGAACGGGCCGGCATCGTGCAAGAGCGCGGCGGCCTCTTCGGCGAGACCGATCACCGTCGGGTCATGCTGGTCGGCGCTCGCGAGGGTGACGGCGACCTGTACCAGGGCGGCCGCACGGGCCGGCCTTGCAGTGACGGATCGGGCGAGGGCGAGCGCGCGCGGCAGGTCGCCGAGCAGGGCGAGCAGAGCGGGAGCCTCGGCGGGGACGGAGCGCAGGCGCTGGCACAACAGATCCCACGAGACGGTGGCCAGGAAGCCTGTCCGAGCAGATCCTCCTCGGTGGTGGTGGAGTTGGTGGAGGACCAGCTCCGGTCCCAGTGTGTCGGCGAGGCGCAGCTGGCGCTCCGGGGCGAGCAGGAACGCGACGCGCTCCGCGGGGTCGTCGAGCAGCCGCAGATAGTCGGTGAGCAGGTAGGGCGGAGTGTCGGCCGGCCAACCAGCGTCGCGGAAGGACGCGGCCCAGGTGTGCAGGCGGACGGTGCGGCCGCTGTCCCGAGGGTGAGGTTCGGGGGCCGGGACCCAGGAGGCCAGACGGAGCCCCCCTGGCACGCGGGGGTCGGTGACCACAGCACGGTTCTCCCGGTGGGTCAGCAAGAGGTTGATCTCCTCGACGGTGGATCCGGTGAGCTGCGTCAGGTCCTGGGGACGCAGCCAGCCTCCGGTAAGAGCGAGGAATGCGATGACCTCCCGGTTGAGGGGGGCGCGGTCGAAAGGGGACTGCGTCGGGCCGGCGGGCGGGAGTCCTGCGGTGGGGGTGAGAGCGCGGCAACAGGCGCGCAGCCGCAGGGGATGGTCGGCGACAAGGTCCGCAGGGACGGGGGCGGTGCGGCGGGTGGTGACGACGATCCGTACCCCATTGGGGGGCCGGACCGGGAGCATCGCGGCGATGCTGTGCGGTGCGGCGGGGTGAGTGTCGAAGTGGGGCCAGCCGAGGTCGGCGTCCAAGTCGTCGATCATCAGGAGGAACAGGTGGCGGCCCCTTGCTCGAGTCCTGGCCGCGGTCTCTCGCAGGAGTCGGGCGCAGGCCGCTTCGTCGGTGGTGAGGCCGGTCGGCGGGGCGATTTCGAGGGCGTCGTGCAAGCGGAGCAGGAAGCCGGCCCGGGTGTGGGTCCCGGCTTCGGCGGATACGGCCTGGTAGCGGGCGTCGATCTGTCCAGGGGAGTCGCATTCGTAGTCGGCGAGCAAAGTCGTCTTGCCGTGGGGGAGTTCTGTATGCCACCACAGGTACGACGGCGCGTCGGCGATGGTGGAGCGGGCGAAGGCGTCCAGTTCGGTGGGTGGGTGGAGCCTGCCGGGCTTCTGCCAGCGCTGCTGTTGTTCCCGGGCTTCTCGCCGGGCGGCGTCGAGGGCGAGTTCCCACTGCGGGTGGCTGCGGTCGGAGAGCGCGAAGTGGTCGATCAGGGCCCAGAACAGTGTGGTGTCGTTCGGCGCGTGGCTGCCCTGGCACCAGCGTTGGAGGGCACGCGCGGACAGACCGGGAATGTGCGAGGCGGCGGTGCGCACGCTGAGGCCACCGCGAGCGGTCAGCAGTTCTCGGAGCATTGAGCCGAGGTGTTTCCGGGCCGCGTATGGAGCCGTGCCATTCATCTTACTTTTGCTCCCGCTCTCTGCATAGAACGCTATGACCTGGAGGAATACTGGGAAGGCCGTCGTGACGCATGGGAGCCGCCCGGAAAGCTCAAGTCATCGACCGCCGTCCTTGGCGGACTGAGACGAAAGGGCGTACTCCGTGATCTCTCTGTTCGACGAGGCGACGAAAGCCGCCGAACTGACGGCCGCTGCCGGAGCGGTCTACAGCCTGCTCCTCACTGCGGTGGCCCTGACGTCGGTGCTGGCCCGCTCGGCGGCTCGGCGGCGCGATGCGCGCGAGACGCTGCGGATCCTGATGCGGCGCCGCGGGTCGGGGTGACCGATGTGGAAGTGAATCCGGGGGTTGTTGCTTTGAGGTCCGCCAAGTTACCGGAACTCGATAGGCGTAGGGGCATCGACACAATGTCGAACGCATGGCCGAGTGCAGGCTTCTCCTCGGTTCGGCGGACTGCTGCTGGCAATCTTCTCGGCAGTGTGTTGCGGGTGCTGGGTCCAGCGCTCCCGCGCACCAAAACGATGGGGTGTCATGGATCGAGGAGGTGATGGACATGGGCGGCTGGTTTTGGCGTGAAGTACTTGTGGCGTGGCTCGGAACGGTGGCGGGCACGTTGACCGCATGGCGCGTGGAGCAAATGTTCTAGTCGGGTCGGGGGCTCGGTGCCATCACCTCACCGAGCCCCCTCATAGCCCATGTCGTTCGCGTCGCCCTGTTCTCGCAGGGCGACGCGAACGATGCACCCGTTCGGGTGATGGACTGTGCAGTCGAGTGTAGTGGGTGGACATCCAGATCGAATTTCCGCAACTCTGTTTAAGTCGCCGAGGGCTGGTAGTTGAGGGCGATTCGCCTCCCGCGATCGCAGGAGTGGCCCGTCGATGGGCTTGGGTGCTTCGTCGGGCAGTTCCCCGCGCGTGCGGGGATTGAAGCTGTTGCGCTGTTCGGATAAGCGCCATTCGATGCGCTTCATGTTTGAACTTGATCGCTATTTTTTATTCTTGGCGAACGGGCTCGTTGGGCCGGTTACCGGGTGCTAGCGTTCGGGTCAGTGGGGCCGACTCGTGCTCCGAGTAGGCAGATCAGAATGAAGTGGATAGGCGGCGCTTTGTCTCTGGCGCACTCTTCAGCCCTGGCCGGGCCGCGACTCGGCTGGGATCCGCGGCGTCAGCCCTGTGTATCGGTGATCACCTGTGATGGTGAGTCCAAGTCGGTAAGTCTGTGTGAACTGTTCCAGGAATCCGAGGGGTTGGCGGCGATCGCCGGCGGGACGCCGGGCGAGACGGTCGCGATAGTCGAGTTCCTATTGGCGGTCTGCTTCGCGGCGGGCGAGTGCCCGGCCAGCGCGGGCGAGTGGCAGCGATGGGTCGCCGAGCGGCGCGGGTTCACTGGCGCGGCGGCGTGGCTGGCGCGGCAATCGGACGGCGACTGGGACATGTTCGATCCGCTGCACCCGCTCGGGCAGAACGCGCTGCTCCGCGAGTCGTTCGAGCAATCGGCAACGGGTACCGCGCAGTTGGTGATCGAGCGGGCGGGGGACTATCTGCAGTTCTTCGACCGGCATCACCTGGAGGACGGCGAGTCGCTGTCGGCGGCGGAGGCCTTCCGGGCGGTGCTGACCCAGCACGTGTACGCCCCGTACGGACGAGGACGCATCAGCGGGGAGAAGCTCGGTCCGGCCATCACCAATCTTGCGACAGGGCGGCTGCTTGGGCGAATCCGGGTGGTGGCGCTCGGTGAGACGGTGGGGGAGACACTGCGGCTCAACCTCTACCCGTACGCGGGGGAGGCCGGCGGACTCAACACCTCCTGGACCACCGGCTCCGTGGTGCGCCGTACCTTCGAAGCGAAGGCCCGGCCCAGGATGCCGCGGAACCCGGCGGACCTGCACAGCGCGCTCGGGCGGTCGATCCTGCTGGAGGGACGCCTCGACGAGAAGCAGGGCCCCGTGGTGGACCGGGTGCTGATCGGAGCGGGCGAGGTCCTGGAGCTCGACCCGGAGCGGGATATGAAGGACGCCGTGCTCAGCCGGACGACTGCCGGCCTGGTCAAGCCGCTGTGGCCGTCGCCGAGTCGGGCGCTGTGGCAGGAGGCACACGCGTTGTACGCGGCGGTGAAGGACCGCCAGCCCGGGCTGTACGAACTGCTGTGGTCGCTCCCGTACGAGCGAACCGGCATGGACGTTCCGTACCAGCTGTGGGCCGTCGGGCTGATCGCCAACAAGACGCTGCCGGTGACGTGGGTCGAGGGCTGCTTCCCGTACGCGCCGGGGATGGCCGAGCACCTCTACCTGGCGTCTTCCCGCGGATCGCGGATTGCGGAGTTCCTGGCGATAGCGCTGAGACGGGCGGCGCTGGTGGCCTCGCAGACGGTGCACTCGGCGAAGGCACCGGCGGACGAGGCGGCGCTGGTGGCCCGGTACGACGCGCGATGGCGGTTCTGGGCGGATGCCGCGGAACCGTTCGACAAGTTGCTGGAGAAAGTGGCCGACCTCGACCCGGATTCGCCGACCGCCGTGGTCGTCGAACTGGTCACGGAGTACGCGAAGGACCTGCGGGACATGGCCCGCGAGCAACTGGTCCAGCGGCTCGAGTCGCTACCCCCCAATGATCGGGGCTACCGGGCCAGAGCCCGTGCCATGGAGCGGTACGAGGACGACGTTGCCGGTGACAACGCCCCCGCTGAGATCCGAGAGCTGGTCGGACCATGAGTGAGCCCGACAACTTCTCCGCCCCGGAGGAGTTCCCGCACGACAGCGAGGCACTGCTGGCCTGGCTGACCACGCTGGTGCGCAACCACGACTCCGGGACGCTGGCGGAGCTGCGGCGGACCGGGACGCGGACGGCCGCGCACATCAGGGCCGGTTGGTACGGCGGGGACCGGCAACGGGACCTGTTCGAGCGGATGGCATTCTTGTTCGCGCTCTACCACCAGGGGCAGGGCAAGCCTTCGTACGGGTACGGGAGCCTGGGCGCGGCAGCGGCCCGGATCGGTGGCGGGGCGGGTCGTGGCCCGCGGGACCCGGGCGCGCAGCGACTGGTGGAACGCGTGGTGGCGAGTCGGCGGGTGCCGTGGCGCCACCTGCAGCACACCGTGGTGCGGCTGCGCACGTGCGAGCAGCAGCCACCGTCGTGGGCGCGGTTGACGGAGGACCTGATCCAGTGGAACGACCGGGAGGCCCGGATCGCGTACTGGTGGTCGGTGGACTTCCACACGCCCGCCGGCCGGTCGCGGGAGCGGACGGCGGCGCAGGAACAGCAGTGGAAGAAGCGGTAGGCACGGCGAAGTGGGACAACCGGAAGGACGTGACGGCGTGAGTGCTGACGATCGAAGCCCGTTTCTCTCCCTCCACCTGTTGGAGACGCTGGTCGCGGTGCTCCCGGTACGGGACGAGACGGGCCAGCCGAAGTCCCTGGTGTACGGAGGCGTGGAACGGCACATGATCACCAGCCAGGCCCGGCGTCGGGCCGAGCGGGTGCACGCGCGGGACCGGGCGAATGCCGGCGTCGGGGCGCTGGGCGGGCGGAGCATGGGAACCCGCACCAGGGAGTGGGCGCTGCTGACCGGTGAGGAACTCGTCCGGCGGTACGGCTGGGACCGGGATGAGGCGGTGGCCACCGCGAGAGCGGTGATCGAGGCGTGCGGGCTGAAGTTCGGCGACCCGGGGAAACGGACGGTGGCCAATCTGACGAAGGTCCTGGTGTTCGCGCCGGCCGACGCCGGCGCCCGGATCGCCGACCACCTCGCCGCCTACCGGGACGAGTTGGCGCGGTGGCGGGAAAAGTACCTGAAGGCACAGTCGGCGAAGAAGGCCAAGCGCGGCGCTGAGCAGGGGGCGGAGGCCGAGGGTGCTCCGCTGCCGCTGCCGAAGGCGACCAGGGACGCCGTGCTGCTGGCGCTCGCCCCACGGGACGCGGTGGACATCGCGCTCTACGGCCGCTTTCTGGCGGAGATCGCCGACTCCCCGAACGTGGACGGTGCCGTGCAGACCGGGCATGCGTTCACCGTGCACGCCGCCGAGCAGGTCGAGGACTTCTACGCGGCCGCTGACGACGCCAAGTTGGAGCGCAGGCGCGGTGCGTGGGACTTCCTCGACGCCGCGGACGACGCAGGCGCGGGTATGACGGGTTACCAGTCGCTGATCTCCGGCACCTTCTACCGGCACGCGGTGCTCGATCGCGCCCAGTTGCGGGCGAATCTGAGACGAGCCGGCATGGGCGAGGAGGAGGCGGAGCAGACGGCGATCGCGGCGGAGCGGGAGTTCGTCACGGCGTTCGTGGAGGCTTTCCCAGAGGCGAAGAAGAACTCCACGGCGTCCACGGGGTCGTTGCCGGTGCTGGTGCTCGCATTCGAGGGCGAGCGGCCGTACAACTACGCCGGGGCGTTCCAGCGCCCGGTGGACGAGAACCCGCCCGAGGGCGGCGGCGAGGGTCCGGCAGGCCCGGCAGCGGCGCGCCGCCTGCTGCGGCACCACCTGTTCGTGGCGGGCAAGCGCAAGGACCTGCGGTACGCGCGAGTACTCACCTATGACCCGGAGATCGGAGACCTGCTCGACGAGTTGGCGCCAGCCGACCGGGTGCGGCCGGTGAACGGCATCGAGGAGCTCGTCCCGTGACCGATGTCCCGGGCGCAGATGAGGAGGACATCGACACGCCGCCGCACGTACTGCTGATCCGGCTGGCCGGACCGTTGCAGTCCTGGGGCGTCCAAGGCCGGTTCGCGCAGCGCGACACCCGTACCCGGCCGACCAAGTCCGGGGTGGTCGGTCTGTGCGCGGCAGCCCTCGGCCTGGACCGAGCCGACCCGCTGACCGGGCTGAGGACCGCGCTGTTCGGGGTACGCGCCGATCGGCCGGGAACGCTGGTGCGGGACTATCACACGGTGGGCGGCGGTCGTTACCCGCTGCGACCGCGGGACCTGATCACCGACCACCGCCGGGCCGCCGCCTTCGAGCACCTCGAACCGGCTGACCGCCCGGGCACGTTCGGACGGCAGCGCGAGACCTCCTGGTACGGCGCACCGAAGCTGATCGCCGCCGATCCGGGCTCGGGGGCTCTGATGGCGGGCAAGGTCGCGCGATACTCGCTGCTCAGCGAACGCTGGTACCTGTCGGACGCCGCGTTCCTGGTCGGCCTGCAGCATCCCGACAGCGAACTGCTGGCCCGGGTCGCCCACGCCCTGGAGCATCCGGAACGGCTGCTGTGGCTGGGCCGCAAAGCCTGCCCGCCGTCCGGCGACCTCGCGCTCGGGGTGGTGCCCGGTACGCTCCGCGAGGTGTTCGAGCATCGGGCGCTGCTGCCGACCGCGGACGGTGTCCCGCCGTCGGACACGAGGCCGTGGGCGTGGTTCGAAGAACCGTCTCCGCGGCTCGGCGCCGCTCCGGTGCACGACCAGCCGACCGAGGCCGGCTATCCGGACAGCGGCCCCGTGCACGGCTACCGCTGGGAAACCCGGCAACGCCTCACCCTCGCCCCCGACGCCGTCGGATGGAAGGACCTGGTCCTGTGAGCACCGAAGAAGTTCTGAGCGCCGAAAGCACCCCGGACGCCGGGAACGTCCCGAGCACTGGAGCGGCCGCGGGCACCGGGAAGCCTGCGGGAACAGCCCGGTTGGTGACCACCCACACCCTACTTACCCTGGACGCCCGGCACCCGTACACCGCGAAGGTGCTGATCGACGTGCAGGAACTGCACCGGACGGTGATGAGCGGTTTCAAGGGTTGGGTGGACGACGGCAGCCCGGACGCCCGGGCGCAGCTGCGGACGCTGTTCAACTGGACGGTCGACCTGCGGCGGGCCCGGCTGGCGTTGGTGGTGCAGTCGATGGTGCCGGGTGACTGGTCCGAACTGCCGCGCGGGGTGCTGGCGCAGCGCCCGGAGAGCCTGGTGGTGGACCGGGTGTTCCGGGTAGGAGACCGGGTCGACTTCCGGACAGTCGTCAACCCGGTGGCGAGTCGGCACCCGACGTCGCAGGTGCCGGGCAGCGGGCCGACCGCCCGCACGGAGCGGGGGAAGCGGGTGGCACTCAACCGGCCGGAGCAGGTGAAGGCGTGGTTCGTGCGCCGGCTGCAGCCGCTCGGCGAGCCCGTGAGGGCGGGGGACGGAGTGGTGCGGATCGGTGTGGACACCGACCCGGAACGCCTGGCGCTGCGGATCCTGCCCCGGGTGTCGGGCCAACGCCAGCACCAAGGGCTGAAGTTGGCCCGGGCGGAGTTACGCGGCACGCTGACCGTGACGGACCCGTCGGCATTCGTGACGGCGCTTGCCCAGGGAGTGGGGCACGGACGGGCGTACGGTTGCGGGCTGATCCTGGTGCGCTGAGCGCGCCATTGGTGAACGGATGACTCGTCAGGGTGTCACGCGGGTCTGAGGGGAGTGTGGTTGCCCTGCGGACATGCCGGAGCCCGGGCGCCGTGGGGGTGGCGTCCGGGCTCCGGGGTGAACGGTGGTGCGGCGGTGCGGTGCTGCGGTGGTGCGCGGTGCGGTGGTTACCTGACCGGGAAGGCGACCCGGCCCCAGCGGCCGTCGGTCAGGGCGGCGGTGGCCGAGTACCAGGCGGCGAGGCCGGCGACGGCGGCGACCCAGCCGCCGACCTTGGCCCAGCCGGAGGCGTCGCCGAAGGCGCCGATGGCGCTGAGCACCAGGGAGACCGTCAGGAGGCCGTACACCGCGCGGGTGAGCAGGCCGGCGCCCCAGGAGGCGGCGGTCAGGGTGAGCGCCAGCAGCGCCCACAGCAGCAGGAACAGGCCCGCGGTGTTCTTGCCGGCCGGGCCGGCGGCGGCCCAGGTCGCCCAGAAGGCGCCCAGGGCGGTGAACGCGGTGCCGCTGAAGCGGTCGCCGCCGCGGAACTGCCAGAGGCCGGCGACGAACAGCGTCACGCCGCCGACCAGGTTGGCCAGCGTGGAGGCGCCGCCGGCCGAGGTGCCGCTGAGGACACCCGTGCCGAGCAGGCCGTACGCCAGCAGAGTCAGACCGAGGGCCAGGTAACCGAGCGGACCCGCGTCAGCGGATCGGGCGTTCGCCCCGGAGGCTTCGTTGCTCACCGGAGGCTCCTTTCACTCTGCGCCAGGGCATGGCGGGATCACGGTGAAAAGTGGGATGTGCGGAGGTGGTGCCGAGTGCCGGGTCGTGGGCGCACCGAAGAGGGGTGCGGCGGCTGCGGCGAGTGAGAGAACCGGCGGCCGAGCCGCTGGTCGTGCCCTCCGGGGTGGAAGCCCCCGGTGCTCACGGTGTACCCGGCCGCCGGGCTCCGTACCCGCGCGCCTCACGCAGAATGAGCAAGCGTGAGCAAACCGTGACCGGTTCTGACACCGGCCCGTCACCGGTTCGAAAACCGGTGATCGGTCAGCTCTGCCGCTGGGTCGGGATGCGCAGGGTCAGGATGGCCATGTCGTCGGACGGCGGCTCGGGCGCGAACCGCTCCACCGCCCGGTGCACCCGGGCCGCGACGGCGCCCGCGGTCAGGCCCGCGCAGCCGGTCAGCACCTCGGCCAGGCCGTCGTCGCCGAGCATCCGGCGGCCCTCCCGGCGTTCGGTAACGCCGTCCGTCACGCACAGCAGCACCTCGCCCGGGGCGAGGACCAACTCCTCGGCGACCAGGTCGAGTTCGTCCATCACGCCGAGCAGCGGCTGCGGCGAGGCGGCCTGGTCGACCTGCCCGTCGGTGCGCAGCCGCAGCGGCAGCGGGTGGCCGGCGCAGACCAGCGACAGGACGGTCGAGCCGTCCTCGCGGGGCGTCAGCTCGCCGTAGAGCAGGGTGAGGAAGCGGGCCCGGCTGCCCTCGTCCAGGATCGCGGCGTTCAGCCGGGTGAGCACCTGCGGGGCGTCGAGGCCCTCGCGGGCCAGCAGGCGCAGCGAGTTGCGGGCCAGGCCGGTGACCGAGGCGGCCTCGGGTCCGGTGCCGCAGACATCGCCGATGGCGAAGCCGTAGGTGCCCTCGCGGATCGGGAACAGGTCGTAGAAGTCGCCGCCGACCTCGTTGCCCTCGCCCGCGGCCTGGTAGAAGACCTCCACCTCGACGCCGGGGATCTTCGGCAGCTCCGGCGGCAGCAGGGCGCGCTGGAACGCCTGGCTGATCGCGGTGCGCTCCGAGTACAGGCGCGAGTTGTCCAGCGCCAGGGCGGCCCGGCGGGAGAGGTCCTCGCCGAGCTCCAGGATCTCCTGGCGGAACCGGACGCCGTGCCGGGTGCCGAGCACCAGCAGGCCGATCACGCGGTTGCGGGCGGACAGCGGCATCACCACCGTCTCGCCCAGCTCCGGCCCGACCGGGTGGCCGAGGGCCCGGGCGGTCTCGGCGGGCGCGGACCACGGGCGGGCGCCCGGGCTGGGCACCGCCTCCGGGGCGGGGGACTTGTCGAGCAGGGCGCGCAGCGCGTCGATCCGGTCCTCGTCCTCGTGCAGCACGAAGGCGAGTTCGGCGCCGGCCGCGGCGTCCGTGCCGGTGGTGTAGACGGCGCACCAGGAGGAGAGGGTGGGGACGGCCATCTGCGCCATCAGGGCGAGCGTCTGCTCGTGTTCCAGGGTGCCCGCGAGCAGGTCGGAGGCCTCCACCAGGAAGGACAGCGAGCCGCGCCGCAGCCGCTCCAGCTCGCCGAGCCGGGCGCTCTCCAGGGCCAGCGCGATCCGGTCGGCGGCGAACTGCAGGCGCAGCGCGTCCTCGTTGTCGTAGCGGCCGGGGGCGGCCGCGGCCACCCCGAGCGAACCGGTCAGCCGGCCCTCGACCTTGAGCGGGACAGTGATCAGCGAGCGCAGGTCGGTGCCGTCGAGCAGCGGGGCGGCGCCGGTGGGGCGGACCGCGAGGTCCTCGTGGACGGCGGGCAGCCGGGCCGAGTCGAAGCGGCCGGCCCCGGCGTCGATCGGCAGCCGGGAGAAGCGGCGGGCCGGGCCGGCCAGGCCGGTGGCGGCGCGCAGTTCGAACTCGGTCTCGTCCTCACTGGTGAGCAGCAGGTAGGAGGCGTCGGCGTCGAGCAGGTCGCGGGCCCGCTCGACGATCCGCTGGAGCAGGCTGGACAGGTCGTCGGGGGAGACCGGGCCGACCAGCAGGTCCAGCGGCTCGACGGCGGTGCCGGCGCTCTCCACGGCGGCGCCGGGGGTGCCGGGGCTGCGCAGCACCGCGCGGTCGGCCTCCCGGACCAGCACGCACGCCACGGTCGGGGTGCCCTGGCTGTCGCGCAGCCGCACGTGGGTGCCGTACACCTCCTGCACCGCGCCGTCGCCGCCGCGCACCGCGTACGAGCCCTCCCAGCGGGCCAGCCGCAGGGTGTCGCCGAGGCCGAGGCCGGGGGTCTGCGGCCAGACGGCCAGTTCGGCCCAGGGGCGGCCGAACACGGCGTCCGCCGGCCGGTGGAAGAGCGTCTCGGCGTCGGCGTTCCAGTGCCGGACCCGCCCGTGGTCGTCGAGCTGCACCACGGCGACCCGGACCGGGCCGTCCGTGGTCGGCAGCTCGCCGCCGGGCAGGCTGGGCAGCGCGTACCGGGTGCCGGGCCGCTGCTCGGGCAGGGCGAGCCGGAACCAGACGGTCTTGCGGCCGGCCGCGTACTCCACACCCCAGCTGCTGGACAGCGCCGAGCACATCAGCAGGCCGCGGCCGCCCTCGCCGTCCGGGTC
Organism: Kitasatospora fiedleri; assembly: GCF_948472415.1. Lineage (NCBI taxonomy): Bacteria > Bacillati > Actinomycetota > Actinomycetes > Kitasatosporales > Streptomycetaceae > Kitasatospora > Kitasatospora fiedleri. Next base: position 5,344,374 of record NZ_OX419519.1, read on the forward strand.
GGCGTAGCGCTGCGAGTTCATCGTCACGTTGGCGAAGGAGGGCAGGCCGCGCTCCGGGTGCCGGTCGCTGACCTCGATCCGGACGGTGTCCTCCTCGCGCAGGCAGGCCACCTCGGCGGCCGTCCCGGCGTGCACCACGGCGTTCGTGACCAGCTCGCTGACCAGCACCACGGCGTCGTCCACCACCTCGGGCACGCCCCAGCCGAGCAGGGCGTCCCGGACGAAGCCGCGGGCCGCGGCGGCCGACCGGTCGACCGGTTCGAAGGTGGCGGCTGCGCGCGCGGTGACCACGGCCACGGCTCCTCTGCTGCTGGTCCGGCGGACGGTCCGGGCGGACGGTTCGGGCGGTACGGCGGGCGCGGGGCGGCGTCGCCTCGGCCCGGTGCGGCCCTCCACCCTACTTTCCGGTTGGTACCCAGTGGGGCCGGGGCGTCGAAACAGGCACCTGGGGGTGATTTCGTTCACCACTTTCCCTGCTCGCCGGGAAAACCCTGCGCAACCGGTCCGACACCGGCTGTCGGTGCTGCCACACTGGGGGGTCCGCGTGCCGTCACCGCCGCAGTACGGTCGACAGGGACGGCGCGGGAGCCGACCGGCCGGACGCCGATCCTCCCGCGGCGGTGAACCGAGTCAGGACCTGGGAGGGCCCCGTTGAGTTCGGCGACCAAGGACGTGTCCGGTACGACGACCGCCGCTGCGCGCGGCGCCCGCCCGGTGCCGCCGTCGCGGGCCGGCGGCGGGCGGCGCCCGGGGCCGGGGCGCGGCGCGGAGCCCGCGGAGCTGCGCAAGCTGCTGACCGCGCTGACCGCGATGCGCGACGGCAACTTCCGGCGCCGGCTGACCTTCCCGGGCGACGGCCTGCTGGCCGAGATCGCCGCGGTGTTCAACGAGGTCGCCGAGCGCAACCAGCACCTCACCGGTGAACTGGCCCGGGTGCGGCGGGCGGTGGGCCGCGAGGGCCGGCTCTCGGAGCGGCTGGAGACCGGGGTCGGCGAGGGCGCCTGGATGGCCGCCGTGGACAACTGCAACGCGCTGATCGACGACCTGGCCCGGCCGATGGCCGAGGTCGGCCGGGTGCTGTCCTCGATCGCCGAGGGCGACCTGACCCAGACCATGGAGCTGCGCTCGCTGCACACCACCGGGGCGAGCTACCCGCTGCGCGGCGAGTTCCTGAAGGTCGGCCGGACGGTCAACGGCCTGGTCGACCAACTGTCGGAGTTCACCGACGAGGTGACCCGGGTGGCGATCGAGGTCGGCACCGAGGGCAAGCTCGGCGGCCAGGCCCGGGTGCGCAGCGTCTCCGGCTCCTGGAAGGACCTGTCGGACTCGGTCAACACCATGGCGGGCCGGCTGACCGCGCAGGTCCGCAACATCGCCGAGGTGACCACCGCGGTGGCCCGCGGCGACCTGTCGCGCAAGGTCACCGTCGACGTCGACGGCGAGATGCTGGAGCTGAAGAACACCGTCAACACCATGGTGGACCAGCTCAACTCGTTCGCCGCGCAGGTCACCACGGTGGCCCGCGACGTGGGCACCGAGGGCCGGCTCGGCGGCCAGGCGCAGGTGTCGGGCGTGGCCGGCGTGTGGCGCGACCTCACCGACTCGGTGAACTTCATGGCCGCCAACCTGACCGCGCAGGTCCGCAACATCGCCGAGGTGACCACCGCGGTCGCCAAGGGCGACCTGTCGCGCAAGATCGAGGTCGACGCCCGGGGCGAGATCCTGGAGCTGAAGAACACCATCAACACGATGGTCGACCAGCTGTCCGGGTTCGCCGAGCAGGTGACCCGGGTGGCGCGCGCGGTGGGCACCGAGGGCATCCTCGGCGGGCAGGCCCAGGTGCCGGGGGTGGCCGGCGTCTGGAAGGACCTGACCGAGAACGTCAACTCGATGGCGAACAACCTGACCAGCCAGGTCCGCAACATCGCGCAGGTCACCACCGCGGTCGCCCGGGGCGACCTGTCGCAGAAGATCCAGGTGGACGCCCGGGGCGAGATCCTGGAGCTGACGAACACCATCAACACCATGGTCGACCAGCTCTCCTCGTTCGCCGACGAGGTGACCCGGGTCGCCCGGGACGTCGGCACCGAGGGCATCCTGGGCGGCCAGGCCAGCGTGCCCGGGGTCTCCGGCACCTGGAAGGACCTCACCAACTCGGTGAACCTGATGGCCAACAACCTGACCAGCCAGGTGCGTTCGATCGCCGAGGTGACCACCGCGGTGGCCCGCGGCGACGTCTCCAAGAAGATCACCGTCGACGCGAAGGGCGAGATCCGCGAGCTCGTCACCACCGTCAACACCATGGTCGAGCAGCTGTCCGCGTTCGCCGACGAGGTCACCCGGGTGGCCCGCGAGGTCGGCACCGACGGCATCCTGGGCGGCCAGGCCCGGGTCTCCGGCGTCTCCGGCATCTGGCGCGACCTGACCGACAACGTCAACCTGATGGCGTCCAACCTGACCAGCCAGGTCCGCAACATCGCCGAGGTCGCCTCCGCGGTGGCCCGCGGCGACCTGTCCAAGAAGATCGCCATCGACGCGGCCGGCGAGGTCGCCGCGCTGGCCGGCACCCTGAACACCATGGTCGACCAGCTGTCGGCCTTCGCCGTCGAAGTCACCCGCGTCGCCCGCGAGGTCGGCACCGACGGCATCCTGGGCGGCCAGGCCGGCGTCCCGGGCGTGGCCGGGATCTGGAAGGACCTGACCGAGAACGTCAACCTGATGGCCAACAACCTCACCGGCCAGGTCCGCAACATCGCCCTGGTGATCACCGCGGTGGCCCGCGGCGACCTCTCGCAGAAGATCGACGTCGACGCCCGGGGCGAGATCCTGGAGCTCAAGACCAGCATCAACACCATGGTCGACCAGCTCGGCGCGTTCGCCGACGAGGTCACCCGGGTCGCCCGCGAGGTCGGCACCGACGGCCGGCTCGGCGGCCAGGCCCGCGTCCCCGGCGTGGCCGGCACCTGGCAGGACCTCACCGAGTCGGTGAACGAGCTGGCCAACAACCTGACCCGGCAGGTGCGCGCGATCGCCCAGGTCGCCACCGCCGTCACCCGGGGCGACCTGTCGCCCCGGATCAACGTGGACGCGTCCGGCGAGCTCGACGAGCTCAAGGACAACATCAACCAGATGATCGCCAACCTGCGCGAGACCACCCGGACCAACAAGGAGCAGGACTGGCTCAAGTCCAACCTGGCCCGGATGTCCGGCCTGCTCCAGGGCCGCCGCGACCTGTCCGCCGTCGCCTCGCTGATCATGAGCGAGCTGACCCCGGTGGTCTCCGCCCAGCACGGTGCCTTCTTCCTCGCCCAGCCCGCCGGGCGCACCGCCGAACTCGTCACCGAGGACGACGACGAGAACGACATCGTGCTGCGCCTGATCGGCTCCTACGGCTACCACCGGCGCACCATGCCCACCACCTTCCGGCTCGGCGAGGGCCTGATCGGGCAGGCCGCCGTGGAGAAGCGGCCGATCGTGCTCAAGGAGACCCCGCCCGGCTACCTGAAGATCTCCTCCGGCCTCGGCGAGTCCTCCCCGGCGCACGTGGTGGTGATGCCGGTGCTGTTCGAGGGCCGGCTGCTCGGCGTGATCGAACTGGCCACCTTCTCCAGCTTCACCACCGTCGCGCTGGACTTCCTGAACCAGATCGCCGACCAGATCGGCGTCACCGTCAACACCATCTCGGTCAACACCAAGACCGAGGGACTGCTGCTGGAGTCCCAGCGGCTGACCGCCGAACTCTCGATGCGCTCGGCCGAGTTGGAGGCACGCCAGGAGGAACTGGAGCGCACCAACGAGGAGTTGCAGGAGAAGGCCGAGCAACTCGCCCAGCAGAACCGCGACATCGAGATCAAGAACAGCGAGATCGAGGAGGCCCGGCAGATCCTGGAGGAGCGCGCCGAGCAGCTCGCCCTGGCCTCCCGCTACAAGAGCGAGTTCCTCGCCAACATGTCGCACGAGCTGCGCACCCCGCTCAACTCGCTGCTGATCCTGGCCAAGCTGCTCTCCGACAACAACGAGGGCAACCTGTCGGCCAAGCAGGTCGAGTTCGCCGAGACCATCCACGGCGCGGGCAGCGACCTGCTCCAGCTGATCAACGACATCCTCGACCTGTCCAAGGTCGAGGCGGGCAAGATGGACGTCCGCCCGGCCCGGATCGCGCTCGTCCAGCTGGTCGACTACGTGGAGGCCGCGTTCCGGCCGCTGGCCGCCGAGAAGAACCTGGACTTCGCGGTCCGGGTCTCCCCGGACCTGCCGGTCACCCTGCACACCGACGAGCAGCGCCTCCAGCAGGTGCTGCGCAACCTGCTGTCCAACGCGGTGAAGTTCACCGACGCCGGCGCGGTCGAGCTGATGATCCGCCCGGTGGCCGGCCAGGAGATCCCGCAGCACGTGCGCGAGCAGCTGCTGGAGTCCGGCACCATGGCCGACCCGGACGAGCCGCTGATCGCCTTCTCGGTCTCCGACACCGGCATCGGCATCCCCGGCAACAAGCTCCGGGAGATCTTCGAGGCGTTCAAGCAGGCCGACGGCGGCACCAGCCGCAAGTACGGCGGCACCGGCCTGGGCCTGTCGATCAGCCGGGAGATCGCCCGGCTGCTCGGCGGCGAGATCCACGTCGAGAGCGAACTGGGCCGCGGCTCCGCCTTCACCCTCTACCTGCCGCTGCGCAGCGAGGGCCCCGAGCCGGTCACCCTGGAGCGCGGCGGCGCCCCGCGCGCCCTCGAAGCCCCCCGCACCCCCGCCGAGCAGTGGACCCAGGAGGCCCGCGGCCTGGTCGAGGAGCGCCGCCGCTCCACCGTCGAGCGCCGCCGCCCCGCCGACGCCCCCCGCCCCGCCGAGGAGACCGTCCCGCGCCAGGGCGAGCCGTCCCGCCCGGCCGCCGCCCCGCCGCGCTTCGACGGCGAGCGGGTGCTGATCGTCGACGACGACATCCGCAACGTGTTCGCCCTCACCAGCGTGCTGGAGCAGTACGGCCTGACCGTGCTGTACGCCGAGAACGGCCGCGAGGGCATCGAGATGCTGGAGCAGCACGAGGACGTCGCCCTGGTGCTGATGGACATCATGATGCCCGAGCTGGACGGCTACGCGACCACCGAGCAGATCCGCCGGATGCCCCGGTTCTCCGGCCTGCCGATCATCGCGCTGACCGCCAAGGCGATGAAGGGCGACCGCGAGAAGAGCCTCCAGGCGGGCGCCACCGACCACATCACCAAGCCGGTGGAGACCGACCACCTGCTGGCGGTGATGCGCCAGCACCTGCCTGTCAGGTGACCGCCGCCCGCGGGGGCCGCTCCGGCTGGCCCCCGCGGGCGGGAACCCGGTAAGGTCACCCGTCGTTGCCAACAGTGACCGTACGGTGACGCCCGGCACCGGGCCTGTGGCAGGCGAGGGGGTACGGCTAGCATGACCGGGGCAGTGATGGGCGGCACGAAGGTGCCGGCCCACGGGAAACAACCGGCAGGAGGGCGGGTCCTGGTGCAGAAGGCGAAGATCCTCCTGGTCGACGACCGTCCGGAGAACCTGCTCGCCCTGGAGGCGATCCTCTCCGCGCTCGACCAGACCCTGGTGCGCGCCGCCTCCGGCGAGGAAGCGCTCAAAGCTCTGCTCACCGACGACTTCGCGGTGATCCTGCTGGACGTCCAGATGCCCGGCATGGACGGGTTCGAGACCGCGGCGCACATCAAGCGCCGCGAGCGGACCAGGGACATCCCGATCATCTTCCTGACCGCGATCAACCACGGACCGCACCACACCTTCCGGGGCTACGCGGCCGGCGCGGTCGACTACATCTCCAAGCCCTTCGACCCGTGGGTGCTGCGGGCCAAGGTCTCCGTCTTCGTCGACCTGTACCAGAAGAACACCCAGCTCAAGGAGCAGGCCGCGCTGCTGCGCCTGCAACTGGAGGCGGGCGAGGAGCCGGCCATCGGCGGGGCGCTGCTCGGCGAGCTGTCGGCCCGGCTGGCCGCAGTCGAGGAGCAGGCCGAGGCGCTCACCAAGCAGCTCGACGCGGGCCCGGACGGCGGCGCCGCCGCCACCGCCGCGCACCTGGAGCGGAAGATCGCCGGCCTGCGCGGGGCGCTCGACGCGCTGCGCCCCGGCTCCCCCTGACGGGACGTCGGCGTCGCCCGTCCGGGTGGTTCCCGGGCGGCTGACGGCGCGTCGGCGACACAACCCGCCGAAGTGCGCCCGCGCATGTCCCCGGCCCGGGCGCGCCGGTAGGCTGCCCCCCATGGCCACACGAACGCCCGGAAGCGCCGCACGCACCAGCAAGCCCGGGCCGGCCAAGGGCGCGCCGGCCAAGAAGGCGCCCGCCAGGGCCGCCGCGGCCAAGGCGCCCGCCAGGAAGGCCCCGGCGAAGAAGGCCGCCCCGGCCCGGCGGGCCCCGGCCGCGCCGCCGCCCCCGCCGGCCCCGCCGAGGCGGCCGATACTCTTCCGCGCCCTCCGCGCCCTCTGGCTGGGCCTGGCGCACCCGGTGGGCGCGCTGTTCCGCGGCTTCGGCCACGGCGCCCGCAACCTGCACCCCGAGCACCGCAAGGACGGCGTGGCGCTGCTGCTGCTGGCGCTGGCCCTGGTGACCGCCGCCGGGACGTGGTTCAGTCCGCAGGGCTGGCTCGGCGAGGCCGCCACCAACGTGGTCTCCGGCCTGTTCGGACGGCTCGACGTGCTGGTGCCGTTCCTGTTCGGCGCGCTCGCCGTCCGGCTGATGCGCCACCCCGAGCTCCCCGAGGCCAACGGCCGGATCGCGATCGGCCTGAGCACCCTGGTGGTCGGCGTCCTGGGCCTGGTGCACATCGGCTGCGGCGCGCCCGCGATGGGCGCCGGCGCCACGAAGATCCGGCAGGCCGGCGGGCTGATCGGCTGGGCCGCGTCCACCCCGATGATGGCCGCGGCCGGCCCGCCGCTGGCCGTCCCGCTGCTGCTGCTGGTCGCCTTCTTCGGCCTGCTGGTGGTCACCGCCACGCCCGTCAACCGCATCCCCGAGCGGCTGCGGCTGCTCGGCGTGCGCCTGGGCGTGGTCGAGCCGCTGCCCGGCGACCCGGAGGAGGCCGAGGCGTCCGACGCCGAGCGGGCCTACTCCACCGCCCCGCCCGAGGACGCCGACCCGGACGCGCTGCCGATCACCGTCGAGAGCGACGAGCTCTCCGCCCGCCGCCGGCGCCGCCGCCGCAAGGGCGAGGGCGACGGGGGCCTGGAGCCCACCGAGCCGCTCCCGCTGGAGAAGGACCCGTACCAGACCCGGGACATCGCGGCCGGGGTCGCCGCCGACCTGGACGGCGCGCTGCTGTACGGGGTGCCCGGCTCGCCCGCGGTGGCCAGCATGATCGGCCAGGTCAAGGACAACACCGCGCCCCCGGAGGAGCCCTGGACGCCCGAGGTGCCCGCCGCCCGGGCCTCGGACACCCCGGCCGCCCCGGCCGCCCCCGAGGGCCACGGCGCCGCCCCGGCCCGGATGGAGCAGCTCCGGCTCTCCGGCGACGTCACCTACGCGCTGCCCCCGCTGGACCTGCTGGAGCGCGGCGCCCCGGCCAAGGCCCGGTCCCAGACCAACGACGACGTGGTGGCCCAACTCAGCGGCGTGTTCGCCGAGTTCAAGGTCGACGCGCGGGTCACCGGCTTCACCCGCGGCCCGACGGTGACCCGCTACGAGGTCGAGCTCGGTCCCGCCGTGAAGGTCGAGCGGATCACCGCGCTGGCGAAGAACATCGCCTACGCGGTGGCCACCCCCGACGTGCGGATCATCTCGCCGATCCCCGGCAAGTCCGCGGTCGGCGTGGAGATCCCCAACCGGGACCGGGAGATGGTCACCCTCGGCGACCTGCTGCGCTCGCGCACCGCCGCCGAGGACACCCACCCGATGGTGGTCGGCATGGGCAAGGACGTCGAGGGCCACACCGTGATGGCCAACCTGGCGAAGATGCCGCACGTCCTGGTGGCCGGCGCCACCGGCGCGGGCAAGTCCTCCTGCATCAACTGCCTGATCACCTCGGTGCTGGTGCGCGCCACCCCCGACGAGGTCCGGATGGTGCTGGTCGACCCCAAGCGGGTCGAGCTGACCGCGTACGAGGGCATCCCGCACCTGATCACGCCGATCATCACCAACCCGAAGAAGGCCGCCGAGGCGCTCCAGTGGGTGGTGCGCGAGATGGACATGCGCTACGACGACCTGGCGGCCTACGGCTTCCGGCACGTCGACGACTTCAACGCCGCCGTCCGGGCCGGCACCGTGCAGCCGCCGCCGGGCAGCGAGCGCGAGCTGTCGCCCTACCCGTACCTGCTGGTGATCGTCGACGAGCTGGCCGACCTGATGATGGTCGCCCCGCGCGACGTCGAGGACTCGGTGGTCCGGATCACCCAGCTCGCCCGCGCCGCCGGCATCCACCTGGTGCTGGCCACCCAGCGCCCCTCGGTGGACGTGGTCACCGGCCTGATCAAGGCCAACGTGCCGTCCCGGCTGGCCTTCGCCACCTCGGCGATGGCCGACTCCCGGGTCATCCTCGACCAGCCCGGCGCGGAGAAGCTGATCGGCAAGGGCGACGCGCTGTTCCTGCCGATGGGCGCCTCCAAGCCGGTCCGGATGCAGGGCGCCTTCGTCACCGAGGCGGAGATCGCCAAGATCGTCCAGCACTGCAAGGACCAGCTGGCCGCCCGCTACCGCGACGACGTGGTGGTCGGCGGCGGCCCCAAGAAGGAGATCGACGAGGAGATCGGCGACGACCTCGACCTGCTGATCCAGGCCGCCGAGCTGGTCGTCACCACCCAGTTCGGCTCGACCTCGATGCTCCAGCGCAAGCTGCGGGTCGGCTTCGCCAAGGCGGGCCGGCTGATGGACCTGATGGAGTCCCGCGGCATCGTCGGCCCCAGCGAGGGCTCCAAGGCCCGCGACGTGCTGGTCAAGCCGGACGAACTGGACGGTGTACTGGTGACCCTCCGGGGGTAGGCGGCGGGCGGCCGCACGACCGGAGACCGCGGTGACCGCCCGTCAAGTTCTGTTGCGAGACTGTGGCACGTTCGGGCCCCCTCCGGTTGAGAAACGTTCCGCCCCCACCCCTAGACTGGTGCTTCAGCAGGTGGCCTCCGCTCGAAAGGCGTGCCCAGTGACCATCGGCAAGTCCCCCCGCAGTTCCGCCCCCGACGCCTCCGCGCCCGCCGCCGCCGAGGAGCCGAGCCGTACCGCCGGCGGGCCGAGCATCGGGCGGCTGCTCGCCAGGGCCCGGATCGACGCGGGCCTGACGGTCGACCAGGTCAGCACCCGGACCAGAATCCGGGTGCCGATCGTGCACGCCATCGAGTCCGACGACTTCGACCGCTGCGGCGGCGCCTTCTACGCCCGCGGCCACCTGCGGCTGCTGGCCCGCGAGGTCGGCCTGGACGGCGAGGCGCTGGTCGCCCGCTACGACGCCGAGCACGGCGGGGCGCCCGCGCCGACCGCCGGCCAGCTGATCGACTCCGGCCCGATCAAGGTCAAGGACCACAACCGGCCGAACTGGACCGCCGCGATGGTGGTGGCGATCCTCGCCGTGGTCATGCTGATCGGCTACAACCTGGTCGGCTCCTCGTCCTCCGGCGGCGACCAGCCCGGCGCGGCCAGCGCCCCGCTGCCCTCCGGCGTCCCCGCCCCGGCCACCGCCTCCCCGTCCGCGCAGCCGCCGGCCCCCGAGAGCAGCGTCGCCGCGATCGCCGCCGCGCCCGCCGACAAGGTCACCGTCAAGCTGGTCGCCGGGTCGGACAAGAGCTGGGTCACCGCCAAGGACGGCAACGGCAAGTCGCTCTACTCCAACAACCTGGAAGCCGGCCAGGACCAGACCTTCACCGACGCCAAGAAGATCACCCTGGTGATCGGCAACGCCGGGGCCGTCCACCTGTTCGTCAACGGCAAGGACCTCGGCCCGGCCGGCCAGGACGGCCAGGTCGTGCACCTCACCTACACCCCGGGCGACCCGCAGGCGGGCTGAACCGGGACGATCCGCCCGCCGAAGCGAACCGCGCGCCCTCCGGAGGGAACTCCACCGGGGGGCGCGCGTTAATCTTGGCGTCATGCCTGAAACCCGCACTGTCGCCCTGGTCACGCTCGGATGCGCCCGCAACGAGGTCGACTCCGAGGAACTCGCCGGGCGACTGGAGGCCGACGGCTGGCGGCTGGTGGACGACGCCAGCGAGGCCGACGTCGCCGTCGTCAACACCTGCGGATTCGTCGAGGCCGCCAAGAAGGACTCCGTCGACGCCCTGCTGGAGGCCAACGACCTCAAGGGGCACGGCCGCACCCAGGCCGTGGTCGCCGTCGGCTGCATGGCCGAGCGCTACGGCAAGGAACTCGCCGACGCCCTCCCCGAGGCCGACGGCGTGCTCGGCTTCGACGACTACGCCGACATCTCCACCCGCCTGAACACCATCCTCTCCGGCGGCCACGTCGAGGCCCACACCCCCCGCGACCGCCGCAAGCTGCTCCCGCTCACCCCGGTCGAGCGGCAGGCCGCCGCCGCCGAGATCGCGCTGCCCGGCCACGGCGCCCCCGCGGACCTCCCCGACGGCCTGGCCCCCGCCTCCGGCCCGCGCACCCTGCGCAAGCGGCTGGACGACGCCCCGGTCGCCTCGATCAAGCTCGCCTCCGGGTGCGACCGCCGCTGCTCGTTCTGCGCCATCCCGGCCTTCCGCGGCTCCTTCATCTCCCGCCGCCCCGGCGACGTGCTGGGCGAGGCCGTCTGGCTGGCCGGGCAGGGCGTGCGCGAGGTGGTCCTGGTCTCCGAGAACAACACCTCCTACGGCAAGGACCTCGGCGACATCCGCCTGCTGGAGACCCTGCTGAGCGAGATCGCCGCCGTCGAGGGCATCGAGCGGGTCCGGGTCAGCTACCTGCAGCCCGCCGAGATGCGCCCCGGCCTGATCGACGTGATGACCGGGACCGACAAGGTCGTGCCCTACTTCGACCTGTCCTTCCAGCACTCCGCGCCCGCCGTGCTGCGCCGGATGCGCCGCTTCGGCTCCACCGAGCAGTTCCTCGGCCTGCTGGAGACGATCCGGGCCAAGGCCCCCGGGGCCGGCGCCCGCTCCAACTTCATCGTGGGCTTCCCCGGCGAGACCGAGGAGGACTTCGCGGAGCTGGAACGGTTCGTCACCCACGCCGGCCTCGACGCCATCGGCGTCTTCGGCTACTCCGACGAGGACGGCACCGAGGCGGCCGGCTACGACGGCAAGCTCGACCAGGACGTCGTCGACGACCGCGTCGCCCGGCTCTCCAAGCTCGCCGAGGAGCTCACCGCGCAGCGCGCCGAACAGCGGGTCGGCAGCGAGGTGACGGTGCTGGTCGAGTCGGTCGAGGACGGGGTGGTCGAGGGCCGGGCCGCCCACCAGGCCCCGGAGACCGACGGCCTGACCACCCTGCTCGGTGTCGAGGACGCGGTGGTCGGCCGGTTCTACCGGGCCACGGTGACCGGCACCGAGGGCGTCGACCTGGTCGCCGAGGCCGTCGGGGCCGTCGAGGTCCAGCAGCTCGCCGGAGCCGACGTATGACGAAGGGGCCGGGCGCCCCGGCCGCCACCCGGCCGACCCCGGCGGCCGTCCCGCCGCAGCCCGGCGTGTGGAACATCGCCAACGTGCTGACCATGTTCCGGCTGGTGCTCGTCCCGGTCTTCGCCGCGCTGCTGTTCGCCGACGGCGGCCACGACCCGAAGTGGCGGGCCCTCGCCTGGGCGGCCTTCGCCGTCGCGATGATCACCGACGTCTTCGACGGCGCGCTGGCCCGCAGCAAGGGCCTGGTCACCGACTTCGGCCGGATCGCCGACCCGATCGCCGACAAGGCGATCATGGGCACCGGCCTGATCGGCCTGTCCCTGCTCGGCGACCTGCCCTGGTGGATCACCGTGGTCATCCTGGCCCGGGAGATCGGCATCACCCTGATGCGGTTCTGGGTGATCCGCTACGCCGTCATCCCGGCCAGCCGCGGCGGCAAGGTCAAGACGCTCGCCCAGGGCACCGCGGTCGGCATGTACGTCCTGGTGCTCACCGGGCCGCTGGCCACTGCCCGGGCCGTGGTGATGGGCGTCGCGGTCCTCCTCACCCTGGCCACCGGCCTCGACTACCTGCTCCAGGCCGTCCGGCTGCGCCGCGAGGGCATCGCCCGGGAGCGCCGCGGTGGGTGAGCCCGGCACCGCGGCGGCCCGGGCGCTGGCCGCGCTGCGGGCCGACGGCGCCACCCTGGCCGTCGCCGAGTCCCTCACCGGCGGGCTGCTGGCCGCCGCCCTGGTCGGCGTCCCCGGGGCCTCCGCGGTCTTCCGGGGCTCGGTCACCGCGTACGCCACCGACCTCAAGTCCGCCCTGCTCGGCGTCGACGAGGGCCTGCTGGACGTGTCCGGCCCGGTCCACCCCGTGGTGGCCCGGCAGATGGCCGAGGGCGTCCGCCGGCTGCTCGGCGCCGACTGGGCGCTGGCCACCACCGGCGTGGCCGGGCCCGAGCCGCAGGACGGGCAGCCGGTCGGCACCGTGTACGTGGCCCTGGCCGGACCGGCGGGAACAGAAGCGCTCCCGCTCCGGTTGTCGGGTGGGCGTGACACGATCCGGCAGGGTTCGGTGGACGCCGCGCTGGAGCTGCTGCTGCGGCGCCTGGCGTCCCGCCCCGGCTGAGCTTCGCCGAAAGACCCGGTGCGGCGGGCCGAAAACCCGGGAACCCACCGCACCCGCCGGGGGAACGTGTTACACCGGATGCTCCGGCCGGGCGGGGCCCCGCCGGGAGGCACATCCGTCGACCCGGCGTCGACCGCGCGTCCGGAGCCGGACATCTGCCCGTCACGGGTGGTTCGACGGCCCCGGCGGGGAAGAAACAGGGAGGGGGCGCCTTGCAGCCCAGAGTGAACACGACCCCGGTCCCGGCACGGGATGCTGGCAAGGCGGTACGGTGGGGTCGTGACATCTCGATCCGCAGTCCGAGGAGGGAGGCACCGATGATTCTGCTCCGTCGCCTGCTGGGCGATGTGCTGCGTCGGCAGCGCCAGCGCCAGGGCCGCACACTCCGCGAGGTGTCGGCAGCTGCCAGGGTTTCGCTCGGGTACCTCTCCGAGGTCGAGCGGGGTCAGAAGGAGGCGTCCTCCGAGCTGCTCTCCGCCATCTGCGACGCGCTCGACGTGCGGATGTCGGAGGTCATGCGGGAGGTCAGCGACGAACTGTCGCTCGCCGAACTTGCGGCGATGGCGACACTCTCGGAGGGTGATCTGCTGAGGCCGGTGCTCGAACCGGTTCCGCTGCCGGCACCCGGCGTCGACCGGTCCGGGTCCATCTCGCCCAAGGCGGCGATGGACGTGGTGGCGGCCTGACCGGACCTCGTCCGCCCCGCCACCGCGGGGCGCCGGGTGAAGGAGGGCCACGATGCGGAGTGCGCGCAGTGCGCTGCTGCTCGGTGCGACGGCACTGGTCGGTCTGGGCCTGATACTGCTGCTGAGGGGCGGCACCGCGATACACGGCGGTGCCGCCCTCGGCATGCTCGCGGCCGGCTGGTGGGGGGCGGGGCTGATCCCGGTGCACACCAGGCTGGTGCCGGAACCCGGGAAACGGGGGGACACCCCGGACGCCGGGAACCCCCCGCCGCCGGGGCCGCCCGGGGCGGGGAGCCCTCCCTCGGACGGGTGAACCGCCCGCGCCCCGCCCCCGCTACCTGAGCCGGTAGCCCTTCGGGGTGGGGTGGAAACCGGCCGTTTCCAGGTGCCCGCCCAGGGGGCTGGTGAGGGCCGGGTGGCCGTTGACGCGCTCGATGGTGAGCGGCCCGGCCAGCCCGGCCAGCGCCGCGGCCAGCGCGGGGCCGTCGGTGGACCAGGCGAGCAGGGACTTGCCGCCGCGCTCCAGGTAGAGCACCAGCTCGCCGTCGACCAGGGCGACCAGCGAGCCCGCCTTGCGGCCGGGGCGGTGCGCGGCGGCGGTGCCCGCGGGCGGCTCGGGCCAGGGCAGGGCCGCGCCGTACGCGTTGGCCGGGTCGGCGGCGGCCAGCACCACGGCCTGCGGGGCCTGGTCGGGGGCGGCGGCCGTCCACTCGGTGGCCGCCGCCCGCTCCAGCCGGGAGCTGACCGAGCGCAGCCGGTCGGCGGCGCCGGCCATGGCGAACTGGGCGCCGCCCAGGCCCTCGACGAAGTAGCCGCGGCGGGCCTTGCCGCGCTCCTCGAACGCGGACAGCACCCGGTAGACGCCCGCGAAGCCGCCGGGCACCCGCTCGGCGGCCACGGTGCCGCGGGTCAGCACGCCGTGCCGGTCGAGCAGGGCCTGCGCCCGGGCGGCGGCCCGCACCGTCGGGTCCCCGTCGAGGGCGGGCAGCAGCGACCAGCGGCCCACGGTGGTCGGCGGGCCGGTGCGGGCCGCGGGGCGGGCCAGGCCGCGCCCCGCGCCGCCGTAGCGGCCGCGCGGGGTGGTGCGCGGCGCGCGGTGCGCGGTGGCCCCGGCGGTGCGGCCGGAGCCGAGCAGGCCGCGCAGCGGGGCCAGGGTGTCGTTGGTGACGTACCCGGCCCAGACCAAGTCCCACAGGGCGTCGGCGATCTCGGCGTCCGGGGTGTCGGGGACGCGCTCGGCGAGCTGGCGGAAGAACGCGCCGTAGCCGCCGGTGAGCGCCTCCAGCAGGGCGGTGTGCACCGGGCCCGGGGTGAGCGGCAGCGGCTCGGGGCGCAGCAGGTGGGCGTTCTCCGGCAGGTGCAGGCTGATCCAGCCGTCCTTGCCGGGCAGCGCGCCCGCGCCGGACCAGCCGATCTCGCCGGCCGCCGTCAGCTCGTCCAGCAGGGCGGGGGAGTAGTCGGCGAGCCGGGCGGGCAGCACGAGCTTCTCCAGGGCGGAGGCGGGCAGCGCGGTGCCCTGGAGCTGCTCGACCACCCGGTAGAGGCCGTCGGCGCCGCGCAGCCGGTGGCCGGCCAGGTGCTGCCACTGCGGGAGGAACGCGGCCAGCGCCCCGGCCGGGACGGCCTCCACCTCGTGGCGCAGGGCGGCCAGCGAGCGGCGGCGCAGGCGGCGCAGCACCTCGGTGTCGCACCACTCGGGGGCGGCGGCCGAGCCGTCCGGCCGGAACTCGCCCTGGACCAGGCGGCCGGCGGCGGTGAGGCGGTGCAGGGTGCCGGTGACCACGGCGGTGCCGAGGCCGAAGCGCTCGGCGGCGTCCTGCGCGGTGAACGGGCCGTGGGTGCGGGCGTGCCGGGCCAGCAGATCGCCCAGCGGGTCCTTGACCGGCTCGGTGAACGTCTCGGGGACGCCGACCGGCAGCGGGGTGCCGAGGGCGTCGCGCAGCCGCCCGGCGTCCTCGATCGCGGCCCAGCGCAGCGCGCCGCCGATCCGGACCTGGATCGCCCGGCGGGCGGCCTCCAGCTCCAGCGCCCACAGCGGTTCGGCGCCGCGCAGGCCCAGTTCGGCCTCGGAGAGCGGGCCGAGCAGGCGCAGCGCGTCGGCGACGCCCTCGGCGTCCTTGATCCGGCGCTCGGGGGTGAGCCGCTGGAGCTCGGCCTCCAGGTCGGCGAGGACCTGCGGGTCGAGCAGTTCGCGCAGCTCGGCCTGGCCGAGCAGCTCGGACAGCAGCCGGGAGTCCAGCGCCAGGGCGGCGGCGCGGCGCTCGGCGATCGGGGAGTCGCCCTCGTACAGGAACTGGGCGACGTAGCCGAACAGCAGGGAGCGGGCGAACGGGGACGGCTCGGGGGTGGTGACCTCGACCAGCCGCACCGCGCGGGACTCCAGGTCTCCCATCAGCTCGACCAGGCCGGGCACGTCGAACACGTCCTGCAGGCACTCGCGGACGGCCTCCAGGACGATCGGGAAGGAGCCGTACTCGGCGGCCACCTCCAGGAGTTGGGAGGCGCGCTGGCGCTGCTGCCACAGCGGGGTGCGCTTGCCGGGGCTGCGGCGGGGCAGCAGCAGGGCGCGGCCGGCGCACTCGCGGAAGCGGGCGGCGAACAGGGCGGAGCCGCCGACCTGGTCGGTGACCAGCTGCTCGATCTCGGCGGCGTCGAAGACCGCGGCGTCGGCGCCGACCGGGGCCTCGTCGGTGGGCGGGGCGTCACCGGTGGGCGGGGCGGCCGAGGGGAAGTCGCCCAGCAGGTCGGCGTCCGGCAGCCGCAGCACGATGCCGTCGTCGGCGTGCATCACCTGCGGGTCCAGGCCGTGCTTCTCGCGCAGCCGGGCGCCGATGGCCAGCGCCCACGGGGCGTGCACCTGGGCGCCGAACGGGGAGTGCACGACGATCCGCCAGTCGCCGAGCTCGTCGCGGAAGCGCTCGACCACGATGGTGCGGTCGTCGGGCAGGTGGCCGCAGGCTTCGCGCTGCTCGGCGAGGTAGGCGAGCAGGTTGGCGGCGGCCCAGTCGTCCAGGCCGGCCGCGCGCAGCCGGGCGGTGGCCGCCGCCGGCTCCAGGGCGCCGAGCTCGCGGACGAACGCGCCCAGGGCGCGGCCGAGTTCGAGCGGGCGGCCGAGGGTGTCGCCCTTCCAGAACGGGAGCCGGCCGGGGACGCCGGGGGCGGGGGTGACCAGCACCTTGTCGTGGGTGATCTCCTGGATGCGCCAGGAGGTGGTGCCCAGGGTGAAGACGTCCCCCACCCGGGACTCGTAGACCATCTCCTCGTCCAGCTCTCCGACCCGGCCGCCGCCCTTCTTCCCCGCCTTCGGATCGGACCCGGCCGCGCCCGCGATGAAGACGCCGAACAGGCCGCGGTCGGGGATGGTGCCGCCGGAGGTGACGGCCAGCCGCTGGGCGCCGGGGCGGCCGGTGACGGTGCCCGCGACGCGGTCCCAGACCAGGCGGGGGCGCAGCTCGGCGAAGGCGTCGGACGGGTAGCGGCCGGCCAGCATGTCCAGGACGCCGTCGAACGCGGACCGCGGGAGGGTGGCGAACGGGGCGGCCCGGCGGCACAGCGCGAGCAGCTCGTCGACGTCCCAGACGTCCAGCGCGGTGATCGCGACCAGCTGCTGGGCCAGCACGTCCAGCGGGTTGCGCGGGACGCGCAGGGCCTCGATGGCGCCCGCCCGCATCCGCTCGGTGACCACGGCGGACTGCACCAGGTCGCCCCGGTACTTGGGGAAGAACACGCCGCTGGAGACCGCGCCGACCTGGTGCCCGGCCCGGCCGACCCGCTGCAGGCCGGAGGCCACCGAGGGCGGGGACTCGACCTGCACCACCAGGTCGACGGCGCCCATGTCGATGCCCAGCTCCAGGCTGGAGGTGGCCACCACGGCGGGCAGCCGGCCGGCCTTCAGCTCCTCCTCCACCAGCGAGCGCTGCTCCTTGGACACCGACCCGTGGTGGGCCCGGGCCAGCAGCGGCGGGGCGCCCGCGGCCGCCCCGGAGCCGCCCATCAGCTCGGCGGGGGAGTGCGCCCCGGGCAGCGGGGCGCCGGTGGCCCGCTCGTAGGCGATCTCGTTCAGCCGGTTGCACAGCCGCTCGGCCAGGCGGCGGGAGTTGGCGAACACGATGGTCGAGCGGTGCGCCTGCACCAGGTCGACGATCCGCTCCTCGACGTGCGGCCAGATCGAGCCCTGCCGCTGCGGGTCGGTCTCCTCGGCCGGGGCGGCGGGCAGGTCGGCCAGGTCCGGGACGGGGACCACCACGGACAGGTCGAAGCGCTTGTCGCCGCCGGGTTGGACGATCGCCGCACCGCGCTGCGGGCTGAGGTAGCGGGCGACCTCCTCGACCGGGCGGACGGTGGCGGACAGGCCGATCCGGCGGGCCGGGCGCTCCAGCAGCTCGTCCAGGCGCTCCAGGCTGAGCGCCAGGTGGGCGCCGCGCTTGGTGCCGGCCACCGCGTGCACCTCGTCCAGGATCACCGTGTCGACGCCGCGCAGGGCCTCCCGGGCTGCGGAGGTGAGCAGCAGGAACAGCGACTCGGGGGTGGTGATCAGGATGTCCGGCGGCTGGGTGGCGAAGCGGCGGCGGTCGGCGGCCGGGGTGTCGCCGGAGCGGATGCCGACCCGGACCTCGGGCTCCGGCAGGCCGAGCCGGACGCTGGCCTGCCGCAGGCCGGCCAGCGGGGCCCGCAGGTTGCGCTCGACGTCGACCGCGAGGGCCTTCAGCGGGGAGACGTAGAGCACCCGGCAGCGGCGCTTCGGGTCGGCCGGGGGCGGGGTGGCGGCCAGCCGGTCCAGTGCGGAGAGGAAGGCCGCCAGCGTCTTGCCGGAGCCGGTCGGGGCGACCACCAGCACGTCCGTCCCGAGCCCGATCGCCGACCAGGCGCGGGACTGCGCCTCGGTGGGCGCGGCGAACGCGCCCGTGAACCAGGCCCGGGTGGCCGGGGCGAAGCCGTGCAGCGGGTCAGCGTCGGAGGAGGCCATGACCCCATGGTGCCCCGACACGCTGACAGGTCACGGAACGGTCACCGTCTGACCCAACCCCGCGCAGCAAATCGTACAAATCGCCCATATGGTGAGGAACCGGACCCGATCCCGGTGTTCGGCCCTGCCTGACGAGCGGAGAGCGTGCGATGGAGCAGGTGAGCCAGGCCCCCGGCAGCACCCCCGCCCCCCGCCGGCGCCGCAGCGTCCGGGTGCTCGGCGCGACGCTGCTCACCGGACTGCTGCTCGGCGGCGCCGTCCCCTACGTCACCGGCACCGGCGACACCTACCTCAGCTACCTGGTGCTGGACGAGCGCACCGACGCCCAGGGCGCCGAGCACGCCGGCGACCAGGCCCGGGCGGTCGGCGGCAAGGTCGTCCAGGACTACCCGCAGATCGGCGCGGTGCTCGCCTACGCCGGGCCCCGGTTCGCCGAGAAGCTGCGCGGACGGCCCGGGATAGCCGCCGTCGGCGCCACCCGCACCGTCCCGGTGCCCTCCCCGCCCCGGCCGCTGGCCGGCGCCGCCTTCGACACCGGCACCGGCACCGCCGCCGCCCGGCCCGGCGCGCTGCCGCTCGGGGACGCGGAGCGGACCGCCGCGCGCGGTACGGCGGGTACGGGCGGGGGCGCGGGGGCGGCCGTCGAGACCGTCGAGGGGGCCGACGACTCCACCGCCACCGTGCCCGACCCCGGCGAGCAGTCCGACTGGAACCTCGCCATGATCGGCGCCCTCGACCGCCCCGCCGGGCGGGGCGCCGCCCTGCTGCGCCCGCCGGTCGCCGACCGGGCCGGGCCGACCTCCGCCGACCGGGCCGGCGCGCTGCCCACCGCCCAGCAGCTGTCCAAGGTCACCGTCGCCGTCCTGGACTCCGGCGTCGACGACACCCACCCCGACCTGCGGGCCGCCGTCGACCCGGCCGCCTCCGCGTCCTGCGCCGACGGCCGCCCCGACTCCCGCAGCGGCGCCTGGCGGCCCGACGACGCGATCAACGAGAGCGGCCACGGCACCCACGTCGCCGGGATCGTCGGCGCCGCCCGCGACGGCCACGGCGTCACCGGCGTCGCCCCCGGCGTGCGGATCGCCGCCGTCCGGCTGCTCGGACCGCTCGGGCAGTACTACACCGAGAACATCGTCTGCGGCATGCTCTGGGCCGCCGACCACGGCGCCCGCGCGATCAACGACAGCTACTTCGCCGACCCGTGGAAGTACAACTGCCCCGAGGACGCCGACCAGGCCGCGCTGGCCGCCGCCGTCGGCCGGGCCGTCGCCTACGCCCAGCGCAAGGGCGCCGTGGTGGTCGCCTCGGCCGGCAACGACGGCCAGGACCTGAACGCCGGACGCACCGACCAGCGCAGCCCCAACGACCGCACCACCGGCCCCCCGGACGACCGGCAGCTCGGCACCGAGTGCATCCGGCTGCCCGGCGAACTGCCCGGCGTGGTCACCGTCACCGCCGTCGACCGCAACGGCCTGCCCGCCGGGTACAGCAACTACGGGCGCGGCAAGGTCTCCATCGCCGCCCCCGGCGGCGACCCCGACGGCGGCACCCAGGGCGCGATCGTCTCCGACTGGCCCGGCGGCCGGTACGCCGCGCTGGCCGGCACCTCGATGTCCGCCGCGCACGTCACCGGCGCGGTCGCCGTGGTCGCCGCCCAGCACCCCGACTGGAGCCCCGACCGGATCGCCGCCGCGCTGGCCCTGGCCGCCGACCAGGGCTGCACCACGACCCTGCCGCTCGGCTGCCAGGACCGCGACTTCTACGGCGCCGGCCTGCTCACCCTGCCGACGGGCTGACCACCGCCCCGGGGCGGGCGGCCGGTGCCCGATACTGGGGCGCATGAGGCTGACCGAGTTCTGGCGACGGATGCACGAGCACTTCGGCGAGGCGTACGCGGAGTCCTTCGCCCAGGACCACGTGATGGGCGAGCTCGGCGGCCGCACCGTCCGGCAGGCGCTGGACGCCGGGTGGGAGGCCAAGGACGTGTGGCGGGTGGTCTGCGCCACGCAGGGGGTGTCGCCGCAACTGAGGTGAGATTATTCGCGCCGGAGTGGGTGAGACTGTCCCGGTGGCGAGCAGCGCAGAGAACCCCGACCCGACCGGCGACCCGGCCCCCGACACCGCGCCCGGCACCACGGCCCGGGCAGCCGACGCGGCGGAAGCCGCCGACACCGCGAGGGCGGGCGCCGGGAGCCCGGGCGCCGAGGGGGCGGACACGGTGGCCGCCCGGCTGCTGCGCCGGGCCGAGCTCGGCGGCGGCGCGATGCCCCGCTGGCTGCCCAGGGCGCTGCTGCTGGCGCTGCTCGGGGTCGGACTGTTCCAGCTCGCCGACTGGGCCTTCCACCAGCTGATCGACCTGTTCGTGATGCTACTGGTGGCGTTCTTCCTGTCGCTGGCGATGGAGCCCGCCGTCGACCGGATGGCCGCCCGGGGGGTGCGCCGGGGCCTCGGCACCTTCCTGGTGTTCATCGGCCTGTTCATCGCCGCCGCCGGCTTCCTGGCCTCGCTCGGCACCCTGCTGGTCGACCAGATCACCCAGATCGCCGGGAAGCTCCCGCAGCTGCTCCAGGACCTGATCAACTGGATCAACCACACCTTCCACACCGACCTGTCGCTCGACCAGCTCCAGCACCAGGTGCTCAAGGACTCCGGGACGATCGAGAAGTACGCCCAGCAGGCCGCCGACAACGTCTGGGGCGTCACCGGCACCGTCATCGGCGGGCTGTTCCAGGCGTTCACCGTCGGCCTGTTCACCTTCTACTTCACCGCCGAGGGCCCCCGGGTGCGGCGCACCGTCTGCTCGCTGCTGCCGCCCTCCAAGCAGGGCGAGGTGCTGCGGGCCTGGGAGATCGCGCTCGCCAAGACCGGCGGCTACCTCTACTCCCGGGCGCTGCTCGCGCTGATCTCCGCGCTCGCGCACTGGGCGTTCTTCGCGATCATCGGGCTGCCGTACGCCGCCGCGCTGGCCGTCTGGGTCGGCGTCATGTCGCAGTTCGTGCCGACCATCGGCACCTACCTGGCCGGCGCGCTGCCGGTCCTGGTCGGGCTGACCGTGCGGCCGGTGGACGCGCTGTGGGTGCTGGCCTTCGTGACCGTCTACCAGCAGATCGAGAACTACCTGCTGCACCCGCGGATCACCGCGAAGACGGTCGACGTGCACCCCGCCGTCGCGTTCGGCGCGGTGATCGCCGGGGCCGCGCTGCTCGGCGCGGTCGGCGCGCTGATCGCCATCCCGGTCGCGGCCACCCTGCAGGGCTTCGTCGGGACGTACGTGCGCCGCTACGAGGTCGAGGACGACCCGCGGATCGACCACGGCGAGGAGCGGCGCGAACGGCGGCGGCACACCGTGCGGCGGCTGCGGCGGATGGTGTCGGGCGGCGCGGGGCGCTCGGGCGGCTCGGGCGGTTCCGACGGCGCCGGTGGTTCGAGCGGCTCGAGCGGCTCGAGCGGCTCGGACGGCTCGGGCGGCTCAGGTGGTTCGAGTGCGGACGGTGCCGGTGGGGGAAGGTCGGACGGGGAGCGGCGGGAGGAACCGCCGGGGGAGTGACCGGGCGGGTAAGCGTTTCGCGCCTCCTCCGGGCTCTGGACGGGTGAGGAGGTGTTCACGGGAGAAGAGACGCGGAGCGGCCCGGAGCAGGATTTCCGGGCGTTCATCGTGGGGGCGTGGCCCTGGCTGCTGCGGACGGCGTACCTGCCGACCGGCGACCGGCACGCGGCGGAGGACCTCGCGCAGTTCGCCGCGGAGCGGACCTGCGCGGCCTGGACGAAGGTCCGCCGGGCCGACGACCCGCACAGCTACGTGCGCCGGATCATGGTCAACCAGCACGCCCGCCGCCGGCGCCGCCGGCCCCCGGAGGTGCTGGTGGAGGCCGTGCCGGACACGGCCGGGCCCGAGGACGGGTACGCCAGGTCGGACCGGCGCCGGGAGCTGATGGCGGCCCTCGCGACGCTGCCGGTCCGGCAGCGGCAGGCCGTGGTGCTGCGGCACTGGGAGGACCTGAGCGACAGCCAGGCGGCAGCGGCGATGGGGTGCTCGGCCGGGGCCGTGCGCAGCCACGCCGCCAAGGGGATAGCCCGGCTGCGGGAGACCGCGGGCCTGGGGGAACCGAAGGACATGACACGGATCGGGGGTGCGGTGTGACCACGGGTGGCAACGGAACGCGGGGGGACGGCGAGATGTGGGTCGAGCTCGGGCTCGCCGGAGCCGCGGCGCAGGTGCCGATCGGGCCGGTCCCGGTCGAGGGCATCGAGGCCGGGGGGCGGCGGCTCCGCCGGCGCCGCCGGACCGCGGTCGGAGCGCTCGCGCTGGCCTCGGTGGTGGTCCTGGGCGGCGGCGCGGCGGCCGGACTGCACGCCGGACCGGCCGGTGCGCGCACCGCGCAGTCGATCGGCCCGGCCGGCACCGGAGGCGACGGCGGCCCGGCCGCCGCGTCCCCGTCGGCCGCGTCCCCGTCGGCCGCGTCCTCGTCGGCCGTCCCCCGGGACCCGCTCACGCCCGTCCGGACGGTGATCGGGCAGGGCGTCGTGGACGGCAAGGAGTGGAAGCTCTGGGAGGCGCTCTGGCCGGTCGCCCCGCAGGAGCGGGCGTACGAGCAGGCGGTCGCGGTCTGGCAGGAGCGCAGCGCCGTCGACCCCTCGCTGGACCGGCCCACGGAGGCGTACGTCCAGCAGTACTGGCAGCCTAACGAGGACGTCGTCAACACCTACGCGACCCTGGACGGGGTCCGGCAGAAGTACGACGAGCAGGGCGGCTACCCGGCCCCCGGGCACTTGGAGCCGGGGATGGGGACCACCTTCAGCGGCGGCACGATGGCCGCCCGGACCAAGGGCGACCACCCCGGGCCGCTGCCGGTCGCGCTCGCCGTGATGGCGTTCGGCCCGGACATCGCCAAGGTGGTGGTGACCTGGGACGACGGCACCACCTCCGAACCGCCGCTGGTCACCGTCGGCGACTCCCCGTACCGGCGGATGGTGGTGCCGGAGCAGAGCGGGAAGCGGGCCGTGTCCTGGCAGTTCTTCGACAGGGCCGGCACCGAGGTGCCGAACGCGGGGGAGGACATGCTGAGTTGAGCCCCCTGCGGCCGGTGCCCCGCGGACGCCTGGCGCCGGCCGTGCGCGGGTGGGCGGTCAGGGCAGCAGGACGGTGCGCACGCCCGGGGCCTCGGGGGCGGTCCACACCGCCTCCACGTCGGCGAGCGGCGCGGTCCGGGCGGGGACGGTGAGCCGGCCGTGGTCGATCTCCTCGATCAGGGAGGGCAGTTCGGCCAGGTAGGCGCGGGTGGAGACGGCGCCCTGGCCGTTGCCCCGCAGGCGCAGGTCGGCCGAGCGCAGCAGGACCGAGGGCAGGTCGAGCGAGGGGCCCGCCACCGAGCCGATCTGCACCCAGTCCAGCGTCCGGCTCCGGTCCGACCTGGCCCGCAGCAGGGCCGACATCGCGGCGGCGGCCGGCTCGCCCCACAGGTAGTCGAGCACCACGTCCACCTCGGCGGCGGCCTCCGCCAGGGCCGCCGCGGTGGTGTCGGCGTCGGCGGTGAGCGCGACGGCCGCGTCCGCCCCCAGGCCGGGCAGGGCCGCCAGCCGCTCCGGATCGCGGCCGGCGCCCACCACCCGGCCGGCCCCGAGGCGCCCGGCGACCTGGACCGCCATCCGCCCGGCGTTGCCGGTCGCGCCCAGCACCAGGACCGACTGCCCCGGTCGGAGCGGGACGCGGCGGCGCAGCGCCACCCAGGACGACATCGCGGGGTTCATCGCGGCCGCGATCCGCACCGGGTCCGTGCCCTCGGGCAGCGGGATGCTGCGGCGGGTATCGATGACGGTGCGGGTGGCCATCGGGCCGACTAGGTCGTCGTCGGCGACGAAGTACACCGCGGTGCCGTCCGCGCGGCGGCCGACGCCGTCGACGCCGGGGACCATCGGGAGCCGCCCGGTGCTGGTGTAGTGCCGTCCGGACGCGCCGGTGCGCACCCGGGGGTGCAGGCCGACGGCGAGGACGTCGACCAGCGCGTGGTCCTCGTCGGTCGGCGCCGGGAGGTCGAAGGGGCGGTAGCGGGGCGAGCGGTCGAACGAGTCGACGACGGCGGCGCGGATCTCCACGGGGTGCCTCCAGGGGTTGGTTTGTGCCACGTACCAAAAGTAGTACGTGGCGCAAACCTTTTCAACTATGATCGGGCCCATGACTTCCTCCGAGGGCGCCCGGCCCGCCTCCGCCTCCGCCCCTGCTTCCGCTCCTGCCTCCGCCTCCGCCTCGGCCTCAGCCTCCGCCTCCGTGGCGGACCTCGGCCTGGTCGACGGACTGGCCCAGCTCACCTTCCTCGTCCACGGCGCCCTGGCCGAGATCGCGGCCCGGCAGGACCTGTCGATGATCCAGGTCCGGCTGCTCGGCGTGCTCCGCGACCGCGAGCCCGCCATGCGGGAACTGGGCCGGCTGCTGGGTCTGGACAAGTCCTCGGTCACCGGCCTGGTCGACCGGGCGCAGCGCCGCGGCCTGGTGGTCCGCGAGGCCAGCGCCACCGACCGCCGCTCCTACCGGGTCTCCGCCACCCCCGCGGGGCGGGAGCTCGCGGAGCGGGTCGCGGCGGAGTTCGCCGAGCGGATCGACGCCTTCGCGGCGGCGCTGACCGGGGACGAGCGGCGCCTGCTGGCCGGACTGGCCACCCGGGTCGTCACGGCGGACGCCCACCGGCACGGCGTCGACCTGCGGACCGGGGGGAGCTGAGCGGGGGCGGTGGGCGCCGGGAAGGGGCGGCTGCCCGGCTGCCCGGCGGGCGCGGAGCGGTCCGGCAGGTGGCCGGGGGCGCGGGCTCGGGCCTGGGCGGGGTCCGCGCCTCGGTGGGTGTCGAGGCGGGGCCGGGCTTCGGCGGGTGCTGAAGTGGGGCCCGGGTTCGGGCCGTTGGGCGGGGCCCGCGGCCGGGCGGGGGTGCCGGGCGGGTCAGGCGAAGGGGCCCTCGGTGGTGAAGCGGCGCAGGTGGCGGGCGAAGTCCTCGGCCTCGCCCGGCGGCCAGTCGGCGAGGCCCTCGGTGATGCGTGCGGTCAGGCGGCGGCGGAGTTCCGCGACGGCCTGTTCGCCCTGCGGGGTCAGGACCAGCAGGTGGGCGCGGCGGTCGGCCGGGTCCGGCTCGCGGCGGATCAGGCCCGCCTCCTCCAGGCGGGAGGCCCGGCGGGTGGTGCCGGAGCGGTCCAGCCCGATCTCGGGCGCCAGGTCGGCGGCGCTGTGCGGGCCGGTACGGGCCAGTGCGCTGAGGACCGGGTAGGTCAGCTCGTCCAGGGCCGGCCCCAGGCCCTCGGTCAGCTGCCGGTGCAGCCGGACCCGGGTGGTGCGGCGGAGCAGGACGCCGAGTGCTTCGGCGATGGCGGTGCCCGTGTCGTTCTCCATGTCCGCCAGATTAGCGTGCGCAGCGCACGCTTTTTCGGCCCAGATGCGTGCGTCGCGCACGCATCTGGGCTAGAGTCCTGAAAGAAGCGTGCGCCGCGCACGCATTTCGATCCGCATCGACGGAAGGACCCCGCCATGACCCGCACCGGCATCGAGGCCGCGCTCACCGACCTCCTGCTCGACCGCGACCTCACCGTCGCCGAGGCCGCCGACCGCCACTTCGCCCCCGACTACCGCCAGCGCACCGACGGCGAGTGGGCCGACCGCGCGCAGTTCGTCGACCACATCTCGCACCTGCGCGGCGTCGTCGCCGGGGGCCGGTTCGAGGTCCACGAGGAGCTGCGCGACGGCGACCGCTACGCGGACCGGCACACCGCGCACCTGGTCAAGACCGACGGCTCCACCGTGAGCATGGAGGTCTACGTGTTCGCCGACCTGGCGGCGGACGGCCGGTTCCGCCGGATCGAGGAGACCACCCTGCTGCTGGAGGGGGCCGAGGCCGACCGGGGCATGGGCAGCGCCCGCTGAGTCGGGACGGGGCGGGGCCGCGCCGCGCCGCACCGGACGGCGCGGCGCGGCGCGGCCCCGGAGTGGGCCGGTGAGGTGCGACACTAGAATCGAACAGATGTTCTTTGTACTCTTCGGCGCGGAGTTTTCCACAGGCCGAGCCCGTCCGGGGCCGATTGTCGGTGGGACGCGCTAGCGTCGGTGACGATGAAGCGCACAGGACAGAACCCGAGGGTGGAAGCCATGGCAGGAACGGACCGCGAGAAGGCCCTTGAGGCCGCACTCGCCCAAATCGAGCGACAGTTCGGCAAGGGCTCGGTGATGCGCCTCGGCGAGAAGGCGAACGAGCCGGTCGAGGTGATCTCCACCGGCTCCACCGCCCTCGACGTGGCGCTCGGCGTGGGTGGCATCCCGCGCGGCCGCGTGGTCGAGATCTACGGCCCCGAGTCCTCCGGCAAGACCACCCTGACCCTCCACCTCGCCGCCAACGCGCAGCGGGCCGGCGGCACCGTCGCCTTCGTCGACGCCGAGCACGCGCTCGACCCCGAGTACGCCAAGAAGCTCGGCGTGGACACCGACGCCCTGCTGGTCAGCCAGCCGGACACCGGCGAGCAGGCGCTGGAGATCACCGACATGCTGATCCGCTCCGGCGCGATCGACCTGGTGATCATCGACTCGGTGGCCGCGCTGGTGCCGCGCGCCGAGATCGAGGGCGAGATGGGCGACTCGCACGTCGGCCTCCAGGCCCGGCTGATGAGCCAGGCGCTGCGCAAGATCGCCGGCGCGCTGAACCAGTCGAACACCACCGCGATCTTCATCAACCAGCTGCGCGAGAAGATCGGCGTGATGTTCGGCTCGCCGGAGACCACCACCGGTGGGCGCGCGCTCAAGTTCTACGCCTCGGTCCGCCTCGACATCCGGCGGATCGAGACCCTGAAGGACGGCACCGAGGCGGTCGGCAACCGCACCCGCGTCAAGGTGGTCAAGAACAAGGTCGCCGCGCCGTTCAAGCAGGCCGAGTTCGACATCCTCTACGGCGTCGGCATCAGCCGCGAGGGCGGCCTGATCGACATGGGCGTGGAGCACGGCTTCATCCGGAAGTCCGGTGCCTGGTACACCTACGAGGGCGACCAGCTCGGCCAGGGCAAGGAGAACGCCCGCAACTTCCTGCGCGACAACCCGCAGCTGGCCGACGAGATCGAGGCCAAGATCAAGGGCAAGCTGGGCATCGGCCCGAAGCCGCCCGTCGTCGAGGGCGAGGCCCCCGCGGCGGAGGTCCCGGCCGTGGTCCCGGCCGCGGCGGCCCCCGCGAAGGCCGCGGCCAAGAAGACGGCGGCCGCTGCCAAGAGCTGATCCGTTGACACGCCACCAGCAGCACGACCACCCGGCACCGGGTCCGTCCGAGGACGGGCCCGGTGCGGGCGTTCCCGGGGACACCGGCGACCACGGGAGCGGGGACGGCCCGCCGGACTGGTTCGCGGCCGTCGCGGGGGAAGAGGAGGAGCCGGTGCCGGAGTCGGACGGCCCGCCGGACTGGTTCGCGGCGGCGGCCGAGGAACCGGCGGCTCCGGTGGGGGAGTTGCCCGGGCTGGTGCGGGCGTCCGAGCTGCCCGGGGGCAGGCGGCGACGGCGCAGCGCGCTGGGGGAGCTGTCGGCCGCGGAGCCGGCGGCGGCGGAGCGGCCGCGGGCCCGGCGGCGCACCAAGGCCGAACGCGGGGAGACCGGGCGTGGTGAGACCGCACGCGCGGAGACCGGGCGCGCGGAGGGCGAACGGACCGGTGGCGACGGGGAGTCGCGGTCGGGACGGCGCGGGCGGGCGCGGGCCGCCGAGCCGGTCGGCGATCCGGCGGACCGGGCCCGGGACATCTGCCTGCGGCTGCTCACCGGGGCCGCCAAGTCCCGCAAGCAGCTGGCCGACGCGCTGCGCCGCAAGGAGATCCCGGACGAGGTGGCCGAGCAGGTGCTGTCCCGGCTGGAGGAGGTCGGGCTGATCGACGACGCCGCCTTCGCCGAAGCCTGGGTGGAGTCCCGGCACGCGGTGCGCGGGCTGTCCCGGCGGGCGCTGGCGCAGGAGTTGCGGACCAAGGGCGTCGTCGGGGAGGCCGCCGAGCGGGCCCTGCTCCAGGTGGACGCCGAGGACGAGTCGGAGGCCGCCCGGGCGTTGGCGGCCCGGAAGTTGCGCTCCACCGCCGGGCTGGACCGGGACGTCCGGATTCGGCGGCTGGTCGGGGTGCTGGCCCGGCGCGGCTACGCCGAGGGCCTGGCGTACCGGGTGGTCCGGGAGGCGCTGGACGCGGAAGGCGCCGACGGCGCGGAGGAGGGTGCGGAGGACTGGGCGGACGCGGACGACTGACCACGGGCAGGGGCCGCGGGCCGCGGGACGAGACGTGGTGCGGTGCGATGTGATGACTGGTGATCAGATCGCCGGAGCCAATTCTCGATCGCATCTTGACCGTTTCGTAACCTCGGCCTAGCCTCACACTCAGTGGCAGGACGATCGCGGAGGTCGCCTCGGCGGTAGCGTGAGCAGGACGGGGAGTGGCCGGATGGGCATCGCTCAGGGCACCGAAACGGGTTCCTCCCTGCTGCTGGCGGCCGGAGTGCTGATCGGCGCCCTGGTGCTGGTGCTGGCCGCCGGGTTCCTGATGCTCCGGCAGCGCCGGGCCGAACTCGACCGCCGCGAGGAGCGGTTGACCTCCGAACTGCACCGCCTGCACGCGCACGAGGACGAACTCGCCGCCCGCGCCGCCGACGCCGAGCGGGTGCGCGACGAACTAGCCGACCAGGCCGTGGAGAACCGCCTGCTGCTGGAGCGCACCGCCGGGCTGACCGCCGCCCAGGCCCGTGAGGAGATCGTCCGGGCCGCCGAGTCGGAGGCCCGCCGGGAAGCCGCGCTGAGCGTCCGGGAGATCGAGCGGCGGGCGGTCACCGAGGGCGAGGGCCGGGCCCGGGAGATCATCGCCTCGTCCGTCCAGCGGCTGGCCGCCGAGCACACCGCCGACACCGTGGTCACCACCCTGCGGCTGCCCAGCGAGGACATGAAGGGCCGGGTGATCGGGCGCGAGGGCCGCAACATCCGCGCCTTCGAGGCCGTCACCGGCGTCAACCTGATCGTCGACGACACCCCCGGACTGGTGCAGCTCTCCTGCTTCGACCCGGTCCGCCGGGAGAGCGCCCGGCTCACCCTGGAGGCGCTGCTGGTCGACGGGCGCATCCACCCGGCGCGGATCGAGGAGGCGCACGAGCGCAGCCGGGCCGAGGTCGAGCGGCTCTGCGTCCGGGCCGGGGAGGACGCGCTGCTCACCGTCGGGATCGGCGCGAGCGGCGAGATGTCGCCCGAACTGGTCCGCACGCTGGGCACGTTGCGCTACCGCACCTCGTACGGGCAGAACGTGCTCGGGCACCTGGTGGAGTCCGCGCACCTGGCCGGGATGATGGCCGCGGAGCTCGGCGTCGACCCCGAGCAGGTGCGCCGGGCCGCGCTGCTGCACGACATCGGCAAGGCGCTCAGCCACCGGGTGCCGGGCAGTCACGCCGCGATCGGCGCGGAGTTCGCCCGTCGGCACGGCGAGGCGGAGGAGGTCGTGCACGCGATAGCGGCGCACCACGGCGAGATCGAGGCGAAGACCGTCGAGGCGGTGCTCACCCAGGCCGCCGACGCCTGCTCGGCCGGGCGGCCGGGCGCGCGCAAGGAGTCGGTGGAGGCGTACGTCCGCCGGCTGGAGCGGCTGGAGGAGATCGCCCGGGCGCACGAGGGCGTCACCAAGGTCTACGCGATGCAGGCCGGCCGGGAGGTCCGGGTCATGGTGCAGCCGGAGGCGGTGGACGACCTGCGGGCGCAGGAGATCGCCAAGGAGGTCGCCCGGCAGGTCCGGGAGGAGCTGACCTACCCGGGGCAGATCCGGATCACGGTGGTGCGGGAGTCGCGGGCGACCGAGGTCGCCCGCTAGGACCCGTCTTCGAACCCCCGCCGTCGGACCCCGGCGCGAGGGAGGCCGGTCAGCCCTTGGTCCGTTCCTGCTCCAGGCCCGGCTTGGGGGTGAGCGGGGCGGTCAGGGCGTGCAGGGTCTCGGGCTGGAGGCCGGGGGTGGTGCCCAGCAGGTGGCCGTCGGGGCGGATCAGCAGGACGGTGTGCGGGGTGGCGCCGGGGTAGCCGTCGGTGACCAGGACCTCGGTGGGGACGGGGAGGGCGGCGGCGAGTTCGGCGAGGCGGGGCATCAGGCCGGCGCCGAGCCAGTGCTCGGCGGACCAGACGGTGGTGCCGGGGGCGACCAGGACC
Organism: Kitasatospora fiedleri; assembly: GCF_948472415.1. Taxonomy (NCBI): domain Bacteria; kingdom Bacillati; phylum Actinomycetota; class Actinomycetes; order Kitasatosporales; family Streptomycetaceae; genus Kitasatospora; species Kitasatospora fiedleri. Next base: position 5,374,805 of record NZ_OX419519.1, read on the forward strand.
AACAGGAACGGGCCGCCGAGGCGGGCCCGGAGGGTGTCCGCGGCGCCGTCGGCGGTGACCACCGGGAGGTCGGGGACCAGGACGCCGGGGGCGGTGGCCGGGAGCTGCTCGGTGAGCGAGGTGCCGCGGCCGGCGCCGCGCTGCTCGGGGACGCGGGGGACGACGCCGGAGGGCGCGGCCGGGTAGGCGGGGGCGCCGCCGAAGCGGCCGGTGCCGAGCTGGCCGTCGGCGAGCAGCGGGGCGTGCTTGCGGAAGGAGCCGGAGATCAGCGCCCGCCGGGTCTCGGCCCAGCCGCGCAGCGGGCGCAGCAGCGGCATGCTCTGGTCGACGGCGCGCAGCCGGGCGCCGACCGCGCCGCGGCGCTCGGCCTCGTAGCCGTCCAGCAGGGCGCGGTCGGCGCGCTCGGTGCCGGGGGGCAGGTGCCAGGCGAGGGCGAGTCGCCAGGCGAGGTTGTCGGCGTCGCGCAGGCCGTCGGCGAGGTTCTGCATGCCGAGGGCGCCGTGCAGGTGGGCGGCGTCGCCGGCGAGGAAGCAGCGGCCGGTGCGGAAGCGGCCGGCCAGCCGCTGCTGGTAGGTGTGGTCGGCGGCGGCCAGCAGCTGGTGGGGCGGGAGTTCGCCGCACCAGCCGGTGAGCGCGGCGGTGACCCGGGTGAGCAGGGTGTCGCCGGTGACGATGCCGGGCCAGGTGGCGTGCGGGTCGACGGGCTCGGTGGGCTGGGGGCGGCCTGGGGGCAGCCGCCAGTCGAGCCGCCACAGGCCGTCGGGCAGCGGGCGGGCGGAAGCTTCGCGGTCGCCGCGCCACGGGGGTTCGCGATGCAGCCGGGCCTCGCCGGGGAAGGGGAGGTCGACCCGGACGGTGGCGACGGCGTGCCGGTCGACGGCGGGCCGGCCGGGGAAGCGCACCTTGAGCAGCTTGCGGACGGTGGAGCGGGCGCCGTCGCAGCCGACCAGGTGGCTGCCGTGCCACCAGGCGTCCTCCCCGGCGGAGGTGGTGCGGACCGCCACCCCGTCGCGGTCCTGGGCGAGTTCGACCACCCGGTGGCGCGGCAGCAGGCGGATCAGCGGGGCGGCGGCGACGGCGTCGCGCAGGCCGCGCTGCAGGCGGTGCTGGGCGAGGTGCAGGACGGGTTCGGCGTCCAGCGGCAGGCGCAGCACCTCGGCCCGGCGGCGCCAGACGGTGAAGGCGTCCCAGCGGGCGGCGTCGGAGACCACCCGGGTGTAGCCGATCCGGGCCAGGAAGGCGGCGGTGTCGCCGCCGAGCACGACGGTGCGGGGGCTTTCCGGGCTCACGCCGGTGCCCTCGTCCAGGACGGTGCTGGGCACGTCGTTGCGGGCCAGGGCGAGGGCCAGGGCGAGACCGACCGGCCCGGCCCCGACGATGATCACCGCGTCCATGCCGGGGCCTTCGGGCGGGCGGCCGCGGCCGCCGGTGCGTCATATGCCGGGTGGGAGGTCCCAGGTGGTGTCACGAAGAGCAATGCAACAGATCACCTGGGTGTCCGTCAAGCAGCGGACGTGCGGCGGGGCTTCGCGCCGCGACGGCCGCGGGACTCGATCCAGCGGGCCAGGCCGCCGAGGGCGAGGCACATGGCGATGTAGATCGGGGTGATCACCAGGACGACCGGGATGTACGGGTAGCCGTCGGAGTTGGAGGCGATCAGCTTGCCCACGTACAGCAGCTCGGGGTACGTGATGATGTAGCCGAGCGAGGTGTCCTTGAGGGTGACGACCAGCTGGCCGATGATCGCGGGCAGCATGGTCCGGACCGCCTGCGGGACGAGCACCAGGCTCATCACCTGGGTCTTGCGCAGGCCCAGGGCGTGGGCCGCCTCGGACTGGCCGCGCGGGACGGCGTTGATGCCGGAGCGGATGATCTCGGCCTGCACGGCGCCGTTGTAGAGGACCAGGCCGATGACCAGGCCCCACATCGGCTGGGCGGTGAACACCGCCTGGTAGAGCGCGAAGATCATGATCACCAGCGGCATGGCCCGGAAGAACTGGACCACCGCGGTGCACACCGCCCGCACCGGGCGGTGGTCGGACAGCCGCCCGACCGCGAGCAGCGAGCCGAGCACCAGCGAGCCGACCGCGGCCAGGCCGAAGGCCTTCAGGGTGGCCAGGACGCCGTCGAGGATGCGCTGCTGGACGGCGGTGTACTGGAAGGAGTCCCAGAGCCAGCCGTCGAACTGGCCCTGGTCGGCCAGGGTGGAGACGACCCACCAGAGCAGGGCGGCGATGCCGAGCGCGCCGAGCGCGCCGAGCAGCAGGTAGCGCCGCCGGGCCCGCGGGCCGGGGACGTCGTACAGGACGGAGGCGGTGCGGGTGCTCATCGGGTCACCGCCGTGCGCCGCTCCAGGGCGGAGACGACCGTGCCGATCGCGAAGCTGATCACCAGGTAGGCCAGGGCCACCCAGAAGAAGATGGCGAAGATGGCGTACCCCTTCTCGGTCAGGGTCTTCTGCACGCTGAACAGCTCGAACACGTTGAAGGCGCCGGCGATGGCCGAGTTACGGGGCAGCGCGATGAACACCGAGCCCATCGGCGCGGTCACCGCCCGGGCCGCCTGCGGCAGCACCACCAGGCCGAGGGTCTGGCCGAAGCCCATGCCCAGCGAGCGGGCGGCCTCGGCCTGGCCCAGCGGCACCGTGTTGATGCCCGCGCGCAGCACCTCGCAGACGAAGCTGCCGGTGTAGACGCTGAGCGCGGCCACGGCGGCGGTGAAGCTGCTGATGTGCACGTCCAGCCGCGGCAGCACGAAGGTCACCGCGAAGAACAGCAGGGTCAGCGGGGTGTTGCGGAAGATCGTCACCCAGGTGCCGCCGAAGGCCCGCAGCACCGGGACCGGCGAGACGCGGAAGGCCGCCAGCATGAAGCCCAGCAGCAGGGCGAACAGGGCACTGAGCGCGCTCAGTTCGAGCGTTCCCAGGAACCCGCGGACGAACAGCGAGAAGTTGCCGTCCTCGAACGGTATGCCCATGCCGGCGGCCCTCCTTTCTCGGTATCGGTCGGGTCGGGCGTCAGGCGGTCGGGTCCAGCGCGGGGACGGACGGCGCGGCCGAGCCGGACAGGCCCAGGGTGGCGTCGTACGCCTTCTTCCAGTCGCCGTTGTCCTCGTGCTTCTTGAGGGCGTCGTTGATCGCCTTCTGCAGCACCGCGTCGCCCTTCTTCAGGCCGACGCCGTAGCGCTCGGTGGAGAACGGCTCGCCGACGACCTTGAGCTTGCCCTGGTTCTTCGCGGCGTAGCCCTTGAGGATCGCGTCGTCGGTGGTGACCGCGTCGACCTCCTTGGTGAGCAGCTTCTCCACGCAGAGCGAGTAGCTCTCGAAGGTGGTGACCTTGGCGCCGTACTTGTTGATGTTGTCGACCGAGGTCGAACCGGTGACGGTGCAGACCGCCTTGCCGCTGGTCGACTTCGCGTCGGTGATGGAGGTGTCGTCCTTGTTCACCAGCAGCGACTGGCCGGCGATGTAGTACGGGCCGGCGAAGTCGATCTGCTTCTTGCGGTTGTCGTTGATCGAGTAGGTGCCGACGTAGTAGTCGATCTGGTCGCCGGAGATCGAGGTCTCGCGGGCGCTGGAGTTGATCGTGGTGAACTCGACCTGGTCTGCGGAGAAGCCGAGGTCGGCGGCGATCATCTTGGCGATCTCGATGTCGAAGCCGTTGCGCTTGCCGGTCTGCACGTCCTCGAAGCCGAGGAACGGCTGGTCCGACTTGGCGCCGATGCGGAGCTTGCCGCTCGCCTTGGCCTTGGTCCACACCGGCGAGCCGTCCAGCTTGGCGTCGGCGTTCACCTGGTAGGTCGGCAGCTGGGGGGCGGCCGAGCCGCCCTTCGCGCCGGCGTCCGAGTTCGGGGTGCCGTCCTTGCCGCAGGCCGCGACCGCGGTCAGGGCGAGCACGGACAGGGCGGCGGCTACGGTACGACGGGCCTTCATGCGGTCGTTCTCTCCTCGGTAGGGGCCATCGCTGGCTCCGGGCAAATGCGAACTGACGCTAGATCAATGTCGGACTCAGTGGTGCAGGATCTTCGAGAGGAAGTCCTTGGCGCGGTCGCTGCGCGGCGCGGTGAAGAACGCCTCCGGGGTGTTCTCCTCCACGATCCGGCCGTCCGCCATGAACAGGACGCGGTTGGCGGCCGAGCGTGCGAAGCCCATCTCGTGGGTCACCACCACCATGGTCATGCCCTTGGCGGCGAGCGAACGCATCACCTCCAGCACCTCGTTGACCATCTCCGGGTCGAGGGCCGAGGTCGGCTCGTCGAACAGCATCACCTTCGGGTCCATCGCCAGCGCGCGGGCGATCGCCACCCGCTGCTGCTGGCCGCCGGACAGCTGGGCGGGGTACTTGTCGGCCTGCGCGCCGACGCCGACCCGCTCCAGCAGCTCGCGGGCGGTCCGCTCGGCCTGCGCCTTCGGCACCCGGCCGACCTTCACCTGGGCGAGCACCACGTTCTGCAGCACCGTCTTGTGCGCGAACAGGTTGAAGGACTGGAACACCATGCCGACCTGGGCGCGCAGCCGGGCCAGCTCGCGGCCCTCGGCGGGCAGCGGGCGGCCGTCCACCTCGATCGTGCCGGAGTCGATGGTCTCCAGCCGGTTGATGGTGCGGCACAGCGTCGACTTGCCGGAACCGGACGGGCCGATCAGCACCACGACCTCGCCCTGGGCGATCTCCAGGTCGATGTCCTGCAGCACGTGCAGCGCGCCGAAGTGCTTGTTCACCCCGCGCAGCGCCACCAGCGGGGCGGCCCCGCCGCCTTCCGGCTCGGGCAGCCCGGCACTGTTCTCGGTCATCGCGGCTCGCTCCCTCGTCCTCCGAACCCGGGCCAACTCGCAAGGGCCGCAGAGCCGGTGATGGTCCGTCTGATGTCCGGGGGCCGGAACCGGCGGAGCCCACGGCCCCCGGACGGGGTGACTTTAGGCAGGTACACGACCCCTCGTCAGCCGATCTGAGCTGAACTTGAGGATCACGGTTCGGCTACGCCGGGTAGTCGACGGGTAGCGGATACCGGCTGGGTAACGGACCGGGCAACCCGGTTGACCGGGTGACGCCGGATGGGCATGGATGCCAGGATGGCCCGGTCCCGCCGCGGGCCCGGCCATGACAACGCGCTGCCGCGCGCCGTGCCCCGACCCGGGCCCGGGCCGCGGCACCGAACGCCCGCACGTGTCCGAACCAGCCCGAACGAACCCCACGGAAAGGAGACCCGATGCGCCTGCTCCTGGTCGAGGACGACGACCGCGTGGCTTCCGCCCTGGTGGCGGTGCTCGGCCGGCACGGCTTCCAGGTCCGGCACGCCCGCAGCGGCCACGAGGCCCTGGACGCGCTCGTCCCGGACGGCAGCGACCCCTACCGGGTGGTGCTGCTCGACCTCGGCCTGCCCGACCGCGACGGCTTCGAGGTGTGCAGCCGGATCCGGGCCGGCAGCGGCGTCCCGGTGATCATGGTGACCGCGCGGGCCGACATCCGCTCCCGGATCCACGGCCTCAACCTCGGCGCCGACGACTACGTGGTCAAGCCCTACGACATGGGCGAGCTGCTGGCCCGTATCCACGCCGTGGCCCGCCGCGGCACCCCCCGCAGCACCGAGGAGAACGGCCCCGAGCCGTCCGGGCCGCTGGCCTCCCGCGGCGTCGAGATCGACCGCGAGCGCCGCCGGGTCTCCGTCGAGGGCCGCGACGTCCCGCTGACCCGCAAGGAGTTCGACCTGCTGGCGCTGCTCGCCCAGAGCCCCGGCGTGGTCTACCGCCGCGAACAGATCTTCAGCGAGGTCTGGCGCTCCGGCTGGGAGGGCAACGGCCGCACCCTGGAGGTGCACATCGGCTCGCTGCGCACCAAGCTCGGCCTGCCCGGCCTGGTCGAGGCGGTCCGCGGGGTCGGCTACCGGCTGATCCCCGACCAGCCCGACACCGGCCCCGGGCACGGCTCCGGCTCCCAGGACGGCACCGGCACCGGCACCGGCGACGGCCCGGCGGGGCGCTGACCGCACGTGCGCAACCGCCTGCTCGGCATCCTGATCGCCCTGATGGCCTGCGTGCTGGCCGCGCTCGGGGTGCCCCTGGCCTACCTGATCGCCGCCTCCGAGCAGTCCGAGGTGGTCGTCGACCGGATCGACGACGCCGCCCGCTTCGCCCAGGACCTGCCCACCCAGGGCCGCCTCACCACCGCCGTCAAGGGCGACCCGCAGCCCGGCCCCGGCGACAACGGCCGGCTGCACGCCCTGGCCACCGAGGCCGACCGCTACCACGAGCTGTACGGCGCCCGGATCGGCCTCTTCCAGCGCGACGGCAGCGCCATCGCGGTCTCCCCCGGCGGCTGGCGGCCCCCCGCCGCCGGGCCCGGTCGGCAGGCCTACCAGGAGGCCCTGGCCGGCCGCCGCAGCCACAACCCGCCGCAGGTCTGGCCCTGGACCCCCGACCGCACCCTGGCCGTCGCCCTGCCGGTGGTCCGGGACGGCGACGTGATCGCCGTGGTGCTCACCGAGTCGCCCACCGACGGGCTGCGCTCGCGCGTCCTGCACCGCTGGATGGTGCTGGCCGGCGGCGAGGCGCTCGCCATGATCGTCGCCATCCTGCTCGCCGTCCGGCTCACCGGCTGGGTGCTGCGTCCCGTCCGCACCCTGGACCGGGCCACCCACGACATCGCCACCGGACGGCTCGGCGCCCGGGTCGCCCCCAGCGGCGGACCGCCCGAACTGCGCCGGCTGGCCCGCTCCTTCAACGACATGGCCGACCACGTGGTGCTCGCCATCGACCAGCAGCGGGCCTTCGTCGCCGACGCCTCCCACCAGCTGCGCAACCCGCTCGCCGCGCTGCTGCTGCGGGTCGAGCTGATCGGCCTCGACCTGCCCGAGGGCCACGAGGAGGAACTCGTCGCGGTCCGCGAGGAGGGCGCCCGGCTGGCCCGGGTCCTGGACGACCTGCTCGGCCTGGCCACCGCCGAGGGCTCCCGGCCCGAACCCGAGCCGGTCGACCTGGTCGACCTGGTCCGCACCCGGGCCGACGCCTGGCGCCCGCTCGCCGAGCAGCGCGGCGTCGCCCTGCACTGGGAGGGCCCGCCGATGGCGCACGCCTGGGCCGACCCGATCGGCTTCGGCAGCGCGCTGGACGCCGTGCTGGACAACGCGCTGAAGTTCACCCCGGCCGGCAGCACCGTCCGGGTCGGCCTGCTGATCGGCAAGGACGAGGTCACCGCCACCGTCACCGACGCCGGACCGGGCCTCACCGAGGAGGAGCTGGACCGGGTCGGCGACCGGTTCTGGCGCTCCTCCCGGCACCAGAACATCGACGGCTCCGGCCTCGGCCTGTCCATCGCCCGCACCCTGCTGCTGGCCGGCGGCGGCGGCCTCGGCTTCGAGCCCGCCGAGCCGCACGGCCTGACCGTGCGGCTCAGCGTGCCCCGGCGGCGGCGCTGACCGGCCCGCGCCGGACCCCGCAGCGGCCGGGGCGGAAGCCGGGGCGGGGGCCGGGGCGGCGGCTCAGGGCTTGACGGACTGGTAGTAGCGCCGGGCGCCCTCGTGCAGCGGCAGCGGGTCGGTGTACACCGCGGTGCGCAGGTCCACCAGCTGGGCGGCGTGCACCTGGCGGCCGATGTCGTCCCGGCTGTCGATCACCGCCCGGGTCAGCGCCTCCACCAGCGCCGGGTCCACGTCCGCCCGGGTCACCAGCAGGTTCGGCACCGCGACCGTCGGCACCGCCGTCCGCTCCGGCTCCACGTCCGGGTAGGCGTCCGCCGGGATGGTCGCCGCCCGGTACGCGTCCATGCCGGGGCCCGCCAGCTGGTGCAGCGGGTCGGACAGGTCGCCCATCGGGACGATCCGGATCGGGGTGCGCTGCGACAGGTCGGACAGCGCCGCGGTCGGCAGGCCGCCCGACCAGAAGAACGCGTCCAGCCGGTCGCGCTGCAGCTCGTCCGCGGCCTGGACGACGCTGACCGGCGACGGCCGCACGTCCCGGTCCGGGTTCAGGCCCGCCGCCTCCAGCAGCCGCCGGGTCACCAGGTTCACGCCCGACTTCGCCTGCCCCACCCCGACCCGCAGCCCGCGCAGGTCCGCCACCGAGTGCACCGGCGAGTCGGCCGGCACCACCAGCTGCATGTAGTCGTCGTACAGCCGGGCGATCGCCCGCAGCCCCGGCTTGTCCGGGCTGCCGAAGCTGGCCACCGCGTCGGCCGTGGCCACCGCGAAGTCGTCCTGGTGCGACACCAGCCGCTCCAGGTTGTCCAGCGAGCCCTCGGAGTTGTCCAGCTGGACCTTCAGCCCCGGCATGTGGCCGCCCAGGTACTGCTGCAGCAGCACCCCGTAGCGGTCGTACACCCCGCCGTCCACCCCGGTGGCGAACGCCACCCGCCCGTGCGGGCCGGACGAGGAGCGCGCCGAGGACACCCACCAGCCGCCCGCGCCCCCCGCCACCAGCAGCAGCACCGCGGCGACCCGCACCGGCCGGCCGCGCAGCACGGAACGCGCCGCGGACCGCAGCGCGGCGCCGGGGCGGAGGAGCAGGTTCGCAGCAGCCATGCCGTGGATACTGCCAGCCCCCACCGCCCGGCGGGAGCCCCCTCCCCGCCGCCCGCACCCCGGCGGGAGGCCCGCGCCGCTGCCCTTACCCTTGGCTCTGTGGGTATGGAGGAGAGCTTGCGAACTTACAAGGTCGTCACGTACGGCTGCCAGATGAACGTCCACGACTCCGAGCGCCTGTCCGGGCTGCTGGAGGAGGCCGGCTACGCCAAGGCGGCCGGCGACGGCGACCCCGACCTGGTGGTCTTCAACACCTGCGCGGTCCGCGAGAACGCCGACAACAAGCTGTACGGCAACCTCGGCCGGCTCGCCCCCGCCAAGCAGGCCAACCGCGGCATGCAGATCGCCGTCGGCGGCTGCCTGGCGCAGAAGGACCGCGAGACCATCGTCCGCAAGGCCCCCTGGGTCGACGTGGTCTTCGGCACCCACAACATCGGCCACCTGCCCGCCCTGCTGGAGCGCGCCGCCGTCGAGCGCAAGGCCCAGGTCGAGATCCTCGAATCGCTGGAGACCTTCCCCTCCACCCTGCCCACCCGGCGCGAGTCCGCGTACGCCGCCTGGGTCGCGATCTCGGTCGGCTGCAACAACACCTGCACCTTCTGCATCGTCCCCGCCCTGCGCGGCAAGGAGGAGGACCGCCGGCCCGGTGACGTCCTCGCCGAGGTCGAGGCGCTGGTCGCCGAGGGCGTCGTCGAGGTCACCCTGCTCGGGCAGAACGTCAACGCGTACGGCTCCGACCTCGGCGATCGGGAGGCGTTCGGCAAGCTGCTGCGCGCCTGCGGCCAGGTCGAGGGCCTGGAGCGGGTCCGGTTCACCTCCCCGCACCCGCGCGACTTCACCGACGACGTCATCGCCGCGATGGCCGAGACACCCAACGTGATGCACCAGCTGCACATGCCGCTGCAGTCCGGCTCCGACACCGTCCTCAAGGCGATGCGGCGCTCCTACCGGCAGGAACGCTTCCTCGGCATCATCGAGAAGGTCCGGGCCGCGATGCCGGACGCGGCGATCTCCACCGACATCATCGTCGGCTTCCCCGGCGAGACGGACGAGGACTTCGAGCAGACCCTGCACGTGGTGCGCGAGGCCAGGTTCGCCAACGCCTTCACCTTCCAGTACTCCAAGCGCCCGGGGACGCCGGCCGCCGACATGGCGGACCAGGTGCCCAAGGCCGTGGTGCAGGAGCGCTACGACCGGCTGATCGCCCTCCAGGAGGAGATCTCCTGGGAGGAGAACAAGAAGCAGGTCGGCCGCACGCTGGAGATCCTGGTCGCCGAGGGCGAGGGCAAGAAGGACGACCGCACCGACCGGCTCTCCGGCCGCGCCCCCGACAACCGGCTGGTCCACTTCTCCCGGAGCTTGCGAGGGGAGAACGAAGAGCACAGCGCGCGGCCCGGCGACATGGTCACCGTCGAGATCACCTACGCCGCCCCGCACCACCTCCTCGCGGAGGGCCCCGCGCTCGCCGTCCGCCGCACCCGGGCGGGCGACGCGTGGGAGAAGCGGCAGGCGGCCCCGCCGGCCGCGAAGCCGGCCGGCGTGATGCTGGGGCTGCCGACGATCGGCGCGCCCAAGCAGCCGGCGACCGCGCCGAGCGGCGACGGGTGCGGTTGCTAGCGGAGGCGCACGCGCATCCGGGGGCGCGGGGAACCGCGCGCTGCGGGAGTCGCACGTCGGCGAGGTCGCGGGAGGGGGCAAGGCACTGTCCCGCGTCACGGTCCGGCGGTGCGTGCTCGGCCGGCCGCGCGGTTCCCCGCGCCCCCGGTTTCGCCCTGTCGGGCAGGTCTGCCCGCGCCCCTGTCCGTCACGCCCGGCGCAGCGGTTCGCTCCGCGTCCCCGGTTCCGTCCGGTCGGTGGCGCGTAGAGTGATCGACATGCTTGCTGTCGCCTCCGTGTGCCCCTGCCCGCCGTTGCTCGTGCCGGAGGTGGCGGCGGGGGCCGCCGGTGAGGTGGCGGGGCTGCGGGAGGCGTGTCTGGCGGCGGTGGGGGAGCTGGCCGGGGTCGATCTGGTGGTGGTGGTCGGGACCGGTGAGCGGGCCGGGGTGTGGACGGAGGGCGGCGCGGGGTCGCTGCGCCGGTACGGGGTGGCGAAGGCGGTGCGGCTGCCGCTGGGCGGGGTGGACGGTCCGGAGCTGTCGCCCGCGTTGACGGTGGGGGCGTGGCTGCTGGAGGAGGCGGGCGTGCGGGTGCCGACGCACGCCGTCGCGGTGCGGCCGGACACGGCGCCGGAGCGGCTGCTGGGCCTGGGCCGGGGGCTGGCCGAACTCGCGGACCGGGTGGGCCTGTTGGTGCTGGGTGACGGCAGTGCCCGGCGCTCGGTGAAGGCCCCCGGGTACCTGGACGGGCGGGCCGAGGGGTACGACCGCGCGGTGGCGCTCGCGCTGGCCGGGGCGGACGCGGCGGCGCTGGCCGGGCTGGACGCGGAGCTGTCGGCGGAGCTGATGGCCGAGGGGCGTGCCCCGTGGCAGGTGCTGGCGGGCGCCGCGGAGGGCGCCGCGCTCGGCGGTGAACTGCGCTACGAGGACGCCCCGTACGGCGTCGGCTACCTGGTGGCCTCCTGGCGCTGACGCGCCGGCTCAGCCGTTGGCGGGCGGGACCGGCGGGGTCGGGCCGGTCGGCGGGGTGGGGCCGGTCGGCGGGGTCGGGCCGCCCGCGGGCGGCGGCAGGTCGTCCTGGGGCTTGGCCGCGAAGTCGTCCCGGGCGTGCTTGGTCGCGGAGGTGCCCTTCACGATCTTGTCGGAGTACTTGTGCTTGGTGGCCTTGTCGATCGTCTCGCCGGCCTTGTCCACCATGCCGTCGATCTTGTCGCCGTGCTTCCCGGCCAGCTCGCTGGCCTTCTCCTTCAGTTCCTCGGCCTTGCCCTTGAGGTTGTCCATCAGGCCCATGGGTGCACTCCTAGCATTTCGGGTCATTCCCGCACCAGACATAGCTGATCCTCCCCGGTCAACGACGCAGTGACACGGGAGGTGCCCGGCTTTTGCGAGACTGGTGGGGTGAGCGGTTCCTCTTCTTCCTCCCCTTCCGCACGTCCCGACGTCCCGACCCGGGTGGTCTCGGTGGTCGGCGCGACGGCGGCCGGCAAGTCCGACCTGGCGGTGGCGATCGCCCGCGAGCTCGGCGGGGAGGTGGTGAACACCGACTCGATGCAGCTGTACCGGGGCATGGACATCGGCACCGCCAAGCTGACCGCGGCGGAGCGCGGCGGCGTCCCGCACCACCTGCTGGACGTGTGGGAGGTCACCGAGGCCGCCTCGGTGGCCGAGTACCAGGGCCTGGCGCGGGCGGAGATGGACCGGCAGCTGGCGGCCGGGCAGGTGCCGGTGCTGGTCGGCGGCTCGGGCCTGTACGTGCGGGCGGCGATCGACGAGATGGAGTTCCCCGGGACGGACCCGGCGGTCCGGGCCCGGCTGGAGGAGGAGCTGGAGCGGGTCGGCCCCGGCGCCCTGCACCGGCGCCTCGCCGAGCTGGACCCGGCGGCGGCGGAGGCGATCCTGACCGGCAACGGGCGGCGGATCGTCCGGGCGCTGGAGGTCATCGAGATCACCGGCCGGCCGTTCACGGCCAGCCTGCCGACCCAGCGGGCGGTGTACCCGGCGGTGCAGATCGGCGTCCAGGTGCCGCGTCCGGAGCTGGACCGGCGGATCGAGCTGCGCGTGGACCGGATGTGGGAGGCCGGGCTGCTGGACGAGGTGCGGGAGTTGGAGAAGGCCGGGCTGCGCGAGGGGCTGACCGCGAGCCGGGCGCTCGGCTACCAGCAGGTGCTGGCGTTCTTCGCGGGGGAGTGCACCGAGGACGAGGCGCGGGCGGAGACCGTGCGGGCCACCCGGCGGTTCGCCCGGCGCCAGGAGTCCTGGTTCCGCCGGGACCCGCGCATCCACTGGCTGGAGCGGCCGGAGGGCGCCGATCCGGTCGAGCTGCTGGGCCGGGCACTGGAACTGATCCACCGTCCGGAAGCGTCCCACCGAGCGGGCTGACCGGCGGTTTCCGGCTGCCCGGCGGAGGTATTCGGCCAGGCTCGCGGCGTCTGCACCGGCAGACGCAGGTGCAGGAGGTACCGGCGGTCACGGCGGGATCACGTCCTGGCATCGGATCACCCGATCAAGCCGTGCGACCCCCTGCGGGCGTGTTGGTACGTGCCATCATCGGTACCACCGAGGCCCGGCACGCGGGCCGGCCTCACCGCCCGCGAGCTCCGGAGCTCGTGTCGAGCCGTCAGGGGAGGCCGCGTGTCAACGGGTACCGGCCCCGAAACCGATGAGCTGCTCGGCGACGTCTCCGACGGGTCCGAGACCCTCCCCGAGCTCGCCGTCCCCACCACCTCGTACGCGGTGGCACTGCCCGCGATCGACGACCTGGCCGCCGCGCCGGGCGTGGTCCACGAGCGGGACATCCGGCCGCGCCGCCGGCTGCGCTGGTGGCAGATCCTGCCGATCGCCGCGACCGTGATGTTCGGCTCGCTGATGTTCGCCTTCCCGCTGGCCTTCGGCAGCGAGGGCGCGACCGCGATGATCGGCATGCTCGGCCTGCTGATCACCGCCGCCTCGGTCGGCTGGGGCGCGATGGCCGCCCGCCGGGCCGGGTACAAGTGGCCGGGCGTGCCGCGCCGCGGCAGCACCGAGCGGGCCGGGTGGAAGGCCATCGTGCTGTACACCCTGCTGGCCGCCGTGGCCGTGGCCCTCGCCGTCTGGCGGGTCGTCCACCTGCGCGGCTAGGCCCTGTCCGGCCGATCTTGCCGGGCGCGCGACGCCGGATCATCCCTCCCCCAGCCCCAAGGGGGGCTGGGAGGTGCCCCCTCGGAAGCACCGGCGAAACACCCGAGTACACCCAGTACGAGGGCGTTCCGCCGGCACTCCCAGCCGGGCGCCCGACGCCGCGCGCCGATCCGACAAGATCGACCGGACCTAGGCCCGGCCCGGCAGGATCGGCCGGGCGGGGTCCGGGCCCCGCCCGCCGGGTCCGCCCCCGTCTCACGGGCCGTCCGCCCGGGGTCGGAGCGGCCCGGTTTCGTTACCATCGGCGGTGTGAGCGAGCGCAGCGGTATCAGCGGAACGGCCTTCCTCAAGGGGCACGGCACCCAGAACGACTTCGTGATCCTCCCCGACCCGGACGGCCGGATCGACCTGTCGGCGGCCACCGTCGCCGGGCTGTGCGACCGGCGGGCCGGGATCGGCGCGGACGGCGTGCTCCGGGTGGTCCGCTCGGCGGCCGAGCCCGCGGCGGCGGGGACGGCCGAGCGGGCCGAGTGGTTCATGGACTACCGCAACGCGGACGGCTCGATCGCCGAGATGTGCGGCAACGGGGTGCGGGTGTTCGCCCGCTACCTGGTGCACGCCGGGCACGCCAAGCCGGGCGAGCTGGCGGTGGCCACCCGCGGCGGGGTCAAGCGGGTGCGGATCGCCGAGGACGGCCCGGACGGCATCCCGGGCGAGGTCACCGTGGACATGGGCCGCGCCGTGCTGCCCGGCCCGGACGGCGTCACCGTCACCGTGGACGGGCGCAGCTGGCCCGCGCTGAACGTCAACATGGGCAACCCGCACGCCGTCGCCTTCGTCGAGGACCTGGCGCACGCGGGCACCCTGCTGGACGCCCCGGCCACCGCCCCGCGGGCGCGTACCCGCAGGGCGTGAACGTGGAGTTCGTGGTGGACCGCGGCGAGCGGCACGTGGCGATGCGGGTGCACGAGCGCGGCTCCGGCGAGACCCGCTCCTGCGGCACCGGCGCCTGCGCCGTCGCGGTGGCGGCGATCCGGCGGGACGGTGCCGACCCGGCGGTCACCGGCGAGGCGGTGCGCTACACCGTGGACGTGCCCGGCGGGCGGCTGGTGATCGAGGAGTTCCCGGACGGCCGGATCGAGATGACCGGCCCCGCGGTGATCGTCGCCGAGGGCGTGCTGGTCTGACCGCAGGTCAGCGCGACGGAGCGTCAGCTCCCGCTTCCCACTCGACCCTCCGGCTAATCCGCCCGTTCGAGTGATCCGAGTGACAGAGGGGAAGCGGGGGCTCGCGGAACGTGCTCTGCTCGGTAGCATGGACCACCGGGTCGGCCGTCGCTCCGGTGTTGCTGCCGGAGGTGCAGATGACCATCCGCTCCGAGTTGGCGGGTTCGCCGTCCAAGCAGCAGGCGAGCCGGTTCAGCCGCGCGGCACTCGGCCGGGCCGGTCGGGCGGCGCTGCTCGCCACCGGGCGGACGCCCGTCCCCGACGCCATCGAGCCGATCGTCCAGGCCCACCGGGTGCACCACCCGCAGGCCGACGTACCGCTGCTGACCAGGGCGTACCGGGTCGCCGAGGAGAGCCACCGCGGGCAGACCCGCAAGAGCGGCGAGCCCTACATCACCCACCCGCTCGCGGTGACGATGATCCTCGCCCAGCTCGGCGCGGACACCACCGCGCTGGTCGCCTCGCTGCTGCACGACACCGTCGAGGACACCGAGGTGACGCTCGATCAGGTCGCCGAGGACTTCGGGCCCGAGGTGGCGTACCTGGTCGACGGCGTCACCAAGCTGGAGAAGGTCGACTTCGGGGCCGCCGCCGAGCCGGAGACCTTCCGCAAGATGCTGGTCGCCACCGGCGACGACGTCCGGGTGATGGTGATCAAGCTCGCCGACCGGCTGCACAACATGCGCACCATCCGGCACATGAAGCCCGCCAGCCGGGTGCGGATCGCCAAGGTCACCCGGGACGTGCTGATCCCGCTGGCCGAACGGCTCGGCATCCAGGTGGTCAAGGCGGAGCTGGAGGACATCGTCTTCGCCACCCTGCACCCCGAGGAGTACGAGCGCACCGGCGCGGTGGCCGAGGGCTGGGCGGACGGCGTGCTCGCCCCGTTCGCCGCCGAGCTCGGCCGCCAGCTCGGCGAGGCCGGCATCCCCGCCGCGGTCACCGTCCGCCCCCGGCACCTGGTCTCGCTGCACCGGGTGATGATCAAGCGCGGGGCCGGGCCGGACGGCGCCGGACTGCGGCCCGCCGACTTCGGGCGGCTGCTGGTGGTGGTCGAGGAGAACGCCGACTGCTACGCCGTGCTCGGCGAGCTGCACACCTGCTGGACGCCGCTGCCCGGCGAGTTCAAGGACTTCGTCGCCGCCCCCAAGTTCAACCTGTACCAGTCGCTGCACACCGCGGTCGCGCTGCCCGGCGGCGAGGTGGTCGAGGTGCTGGTCCGCACCCGGCGGATGCACGAGGTCGCCGAGACCGGCGTGGTCGCCCTCGGCGACTCGCGCACCGCCCAGCAGAGCGCCGCCGACGACCCCGAGGACCGCACCGACCCGGCCCGCCCCGGCTGGCTGGCCCGGCTGCTCGACTGGCAGCAGGACACCCCCGACCCGGACGCCTTCTGGTCCGCGCTCACCGCCGACCTGCGCGACGACCGCGAGATCACCGCCGTCACCGAGGACGGCGCCACCCTGCACCTGCCCGCCGGGTCCAGCTGCCTGGACGCCGCCTACCTGCTCGGCGAGGAGACCGGCCACCGATGTATCGGCGCGCGGGTCAACGGCCGGCTCGCCGCGCTCTCCACCGAACTGCGCGACGGCGACATGCTCGGCCTGCTGCTCGCCCCCGACGGCGAGGACAGCGGGCCCGACCCGCAGTGGCTGGAGTACGTCCGCACCCCCGGCGCCCGGCTCGCCGTCGAACGCCGGCTGGCCGCCGTCCGGCCGCCCCCGCCGCCGAGGTGCCCGAGCAGACCGGGGCCCCGGCCGTCCCCGCCGCCGGGGCCCCGGTCGCGCCGCCCGCCGCCGTCGCCCCGGCCGAGGTGCCCGACCTGCCCGGCGCCGCCGTCCGGCTGGCCCGCTGCTGCACGCCCGTCCCGCCCGACGAGGTGACCGGCATCGTGCTGCGCGGCGGGGCCGTCGCGGTGCACCGGGCGGGCTGCCCGACCGGCACCCGGATGCTGCACGGCGGCCGCCGCCCGGTCGAGGTCCGCTGGCTGCCCGGCGGCGCCCCGCAGTGGGGCTACCGGGCCACCCTGCACGCCGAGGCGCTCAACCGCCCCCGGCTGCTCGCCGACCTGACCGCGGCGATCTCCGGCGAGGGCGCCTCCATCTTCTCCGCCGAGGTCGAGCCGCCCCGCCAGCTGCGGGTCCGGCACAGCTACACCCTGGAGCTGCCCGACGCCGCCGCGCTGCCCGCCGTGATGCGCGCGGTGCTCCGGGTCTCCGGCGTGTACGACGTCTACCGGCCCGGCGGCCCCGAGACGGCGGCGGACGGGGCGGCGGCGGACGGGGCGGCGGGGGCGGGTGCCGACCCGGACGGGGCGGCTGGTAAAAGGGATGACTCGGGCACGGCGGACGTGCAACCATCGTGGGGAATTCACGGCGCCTCCGCCGTGTTGTCCGAGAGCACGATCCGATCAACCCAAGGATGAAATGACCTCCACGTTCGACAGCCGCACCCGATCGAGCGAGTCCGCCAGCCGGCTCGCCGACCTCAAGGCGGAAGCCCTGATGGACGAGGACCTCGCGGCGATCGACGAGGGCCTCGGCAACTACGACGGAGAGCAGTACGACCGCTCCGAGCGCGCCGCGCTCCGGCGCGTGGCCGGTCTCTCCACCGAACTACAGGACGTCACCGAAGTCGAGTACCGCCAGCTCCGCCTGGAGCGCGTGGTGCTCGTCGGCGTGTGGACGGACGGCACGCTGGAGGAGGCGGAGAACTCGATGGCCGAGCTCGCCGCCCTCGCCGAGACGGCCGGCTCCGAAGTCCTGGACGGCGTGATCCAGCGCCGCGACAAGCCCGACGCGGCCACCTACATCGGCTCCGGCAAGGCCAAGGAGCTGCGCGACATCGTCGCCTCCACCGGCGCCGACACCGTGGTCTGCGACGGCGAGCTGACGCCCGGCCAGCTGATCCACCTGGAGGACGTGGTCAAGGTCAAGGTGGTCGACCGCACCGCCCTGATCCTGGACATCTTCGCCCAGCACGCCAAGTCCCGGGAGGGCAAGGCGCAGGTCTCGCTCGCCCAGATGCAGTACATGCTGCCGCGGCTGCGCGGCTGGGGCCAGTCGCTGTCCCGGCAGATGGGCGGCGGCGGCTCCGGCTCCTCGGGCGGCGGCATGGCCACCCGCGGTCCCGGTGAGACCAAGATCGAGACCGACCGGCGGCGTATCCGCGAGAAGATGGCGAAGCTCCGCAAGGAGATCGTCGAGATGAAGAAGGGCCGCGACACCAAGCGGCAGGAGCGGCGGCGCAACCACGTCCCCTCGGTGGCCATCGCCGGGTACACCAACGCGGGCAAGTCCTCGCTGCTCAACCGGCTCACCGGCGCCGGCGTCCTGGTGGAGAACGCCCTGTTCGCCACCCTGGACCCGACGGTCCGCCGGGCCGAGACCCCGAGCGGCCGGCTCTACACCCTGGCCGACACCGTCGGCTTCGTCCGGCACCTGCCGCACCACCTGGTCGAGGCGTTCCGCTCCACCATGGAGGAGGTCGCCGACGCCGACCTCATCCTGCACGTGGTGGACGGCTCGCACCCCGAGCCGGAGACCCAGCTCGCCGCCGTCCGCGAGGTGATCGTCTCGGTCGACGCCCAGAACGTGCCGGAGATCGTGGTGATCAACAAGGCCGACGCGGCGGACCCGCTGGTCCTCCAGCGCCTGCTGCGCCGCGAGCCGCACGCCCTGGTGGTGTCGGCCCGCAGCGGCCAGGGCATCGAGGAACTGCTCGCCCTGATCGACCAGGAACTGCCCCGCCCCGCGGTGGAGGTCAGGGCCCTGGTCCCCTACACCCGCGGCGACCTGGTCTCCCGGGTGCACGCGGAGGGCGAGCTGATCTCCACCGAGCACACCGCGGACGGCACCCTGCTGCACGCCAAGGTGGCGACGGCGCTGGCCGCCGAGCTGGAGCGGTACGCGGTCGTCACGGCCTGACCGACCCGGCACCGGCACCGGCAGTCCCAGCGGCGGAGGAACGGGCGGGTGGCGCACCCCGGGGTGCGCCACCCGCCCGTCCGTCGTCGCGGCTACTTCACCAGGAAGGCGTCGAACATCTTCTTGGCGTCCGGGCCGAGGGTCGGCCCGGCCTGCCAGCGGTTGGCGTTGTCGCCGATCGAGACGTTGGAGAACAGCATCGTCCGGCCGCCCTGCTTGGTCAGCCAGCCGCCGCCGGAGGAGCCGCCGGTCATGCTGCAGCCGATGGCCAGCATCGGCGGGCGCGAGCGGTCGAAGACGAACGGGGTCAGCTTGGCGCCGGAGTCGCAGTGCTCCAACTCCTCGCCGTCGTACGGCTTCCCGGCCGGGTAGCCGTACGCCCTGGGCGCGGTGATGTCCTCCGGCTTGGCGTTGAACAGGATCGGCACCGAGCCGCCGACGGTCTCCTCCAGCGAGACGTCCGAGCCGTCCAGCGAGGCCACCCGGATCACCGCGAAGTCGAACTGGTTGGCCGCGGTGCCCACCATGCTGCCCTCCTGGGTCCACTGCGGCATCACCAGCATGCCGGTGGCCAGCCAGCGGCCCAGCGGGGCGACCTGCTCCCAGGTGGCGTCCCGGCCCTTGCCGTTGCTGGTGACGCCGGTGCGGTTGTAGCCGGGCGCGAACATCACCTTGGTGAAGTAGCCCTTGCCCTTGCCCCCGTGGGCGCAGTGCGCGGCCGTCCACACCAGGTTGCTCTTCCCCGGATTGTTCGGGTCGGAGACCACGGTGCCCGAGCAGACCGCCTGGCCCTCGTCCGTCTCGAAGAAGATCTTGCCGATCACGGCGGTGTCCGCGGCGTACGGGTGCGGCTGGGCCTTGGCCGGTATGGTCGGCGGGAAGACCACGTCCCGGATGCTGGGGGCCTTCTCGTCCGGCGTGATCACGGTGGTCTTCTTGGGGTCGGAGGGCTTCTTGGTGTCCCAGAAGCTCCTGATCGCCTCGATGTCCTCCGGCTTGAAGCCGTTCTTGGAGGCCCACTCCTTCCAGTCGTCGGAGCTCCAGTTCGGCACCCGGGACAGGAAGTTCTGCAGTGCGCCGATGTCGACGGACTCCTTCGACGCGGAGGAGGAGGACTTGGCGGGCGGCGGCGAGGGGAGCGCCTTCTGGGTGCAGCCGGCGGTGGTGACGGCGAGTACCGTCACCAGGGCGGCCGCGGCCGCGTTCCGGACTCGGCGCGCTGTGCGGTGCTGGTCGGTCATGGGTGTTCCCCCGGGGTCGGGTCGGGTCGGATCGGGCGGAGGCGACGGGCGGTCGTCACTTCCGGGAGATGTAGTCGAGTGCCTGGCGGGCCACGTCCTCCAGGTAGGGGCCGTTGAGCGCGGTGTGCGCCTGGGTGCCGATCGAGGTGTTGCTGACCAGCCGCTGGCGGCCGTCCGGGCCGTCGGCGAACCAGCCGCCGCCCGACGCGCCGGCCGTCATGGTGCAGCCGATCACCAGCATCGGGGGCCGGGCCGGGTCGAAGCCGCGCGAACCCGGGCGGCCGGAGTCGCAGCGCTCCAACTCCTGCCCGTCGAACGGGGCCAGCGCCGGGTACCCCCAGGCCTGGATCGCGAGCTGCTCGCGCGGGGCGTCGAACCAGACCGGCACGGCGGTGCCGATGACCTCCTCCAGCGAGCGGGTCTCGCCCTCCGGGCCGCGCACCTTGATCACCGCGAAGTCGTACTGGTTGGCGGCGCCCCCGCCCTTGGTGCCCTCGGTGGTCCACAGCGGCGAGGTGATCACCTTGTCGGCCCACCACTGCCCGAGCGGGGCGACCTCGGCCAGCGCCGCCCGGCGGTGGTCGCTGGCCGCGCCGGAGCTGTTGTACGCCGGGACGAACACCAGGTTCCGGTACCAGTCGCCGCCCTTGCCCTCGTGCACGCAGTGCGCGGCCGTCCACACCAGGTCGCTCTTCCCCGGGTGGTTCGGGTCGGCGACCACGGTGGCCGAGCACTGGCCGGTGCCGCCGTTCGGCGCGGTCATGAAGACCTTCCCGGACGCCGGGTAGCTGGTGTACGGGCGCGGCACCGGCTGGGCGGCCACCGGCGGCGGCGCGGACGGCGCGCCGGCGGTGGCGGACGCGGTGGTGCCGGCGGACGCGGCGTCGGGGCCGGACGTGCCGGTCGGGGCGTTCACCGAGAACGACGGCGACGGCGGGGCGGCCGGCCCGTCCGGGGCCGGGGCGGGCTGCCGCGGCGGGGCCTGGTCCATCCGGTCGGCGCTCCACAGGCCCGGCACCGCCGGGTTGCGGAAGCCGTGGCGCTGCGCCCAGCCGTCCCACTCGGCGTACCCCCAGCGCTTCAACTCGGCGAAGCTGTGCGGCTCCCCGCCGCCCCCGCGACCGCCGGTCGAGGTGCAGGCGCTCGTCCCGCCCGCCACCACGGCGACCGCGGACAGCAGGGCCACCACCCCCCGTGCCCTCACCATCAACCCCCCAGAACGGACCGACTCCCGGGACAGTCTTCCACCCGGGCCCGGAGCGGCGGGCGCGCGGTGCCCCTCCGTTGACGTCCGGTCATCGAACCGTGACGGTGACGGTCCGTCAGGGTGCCGTCCGCTCACACCTGCGGGTGAGGGATCGCCCGAAACTCACCGGAACGAGTGATCCGTCCTTGTGTCCGGTGGTGGTGGACAGGCAACCCTTACCCGTAGGCAGTCACGCGGCTACAAGGAGCGGATTTGGCCAGCACCCTCACCGGCGTCCCCCCGGCCGCCCGGCCCGCGGCCGGGCACCCCACCCCGGACCCGCTGCTCGACCCCGACCCGGCCGTGGCCGCCGAACACGCCGCCACCGAGAGCCTGTTGCGCTGCTGGGCCCGGGAGACCGCGGCCGAGCGCCCCGACGGCGACCTGCTGCGGATTCCGGTGCTCGGCGGCGCCGCCCAGCTGTCCGCGCCGGTGCGGCACTGGTCGGCCTGCGGCTGGCACCGGTTCGGCCCGGCCACCGTCTCCACCGGCGCCGCCGAGCACCCGGTCGACGCGGTCACCGTCGCCGCCCTGGTGGCCGGCGCCACCGGCCGCCCCGAACCCGGCCAACTCGCCGACCTGACCGCCCGGGTGGCCGACTCCTCGGCCCGCACCGCGGAGATCCTCACCCACCGCCGGGCCGCCCCCGCCGCGCCCGCCGACGCGTTCCTGCGCGCCGAGCAGTCGCTGCTGCTCGGCCACCCGCTGCACCCCACCCCGAAGAGCCGCGACGGCCTCGGCCCCGCCCAGTCCGCCGCCTACTCCCCGGAGCTGCACGGCTCGTTCCGGCTGCACTGGTGGGCCGTGCACCGCTCGCTGCTGGCCGGCGACAGCGCCACCGGCACCCCCGCCGAGCAGCTCACCGCCGACCTGTACGGCCGCCCGCTGCCCGCGGGGACGGCCGCCCTGCCGCTGCACCCCTGGCAGGCCCGCGAGCTGGCGCTGCGCCCGGCCGTCGCCGACCTGCTGGAGCAGGGACTGCTGACCGACCTCGGGCAGCACGGCGAGCCCTGGCACCCCACCAGCTCGGTGCGCACCGTCTGCCGCCCCGGCACCCCGTGGATGCTCAAGCTGTCGCTGGGCCTGCGGATCACCAACTCCCGCCGGGAGAACCTCCGCAAGGAGCTGCACCGGGGCACCGAGGTGCACCGCCTGCTGGAGTCCGGCCTGGCCGCCCAGTGGCGGGCCGCCCACCCCGGCTTCGACATCGTCCGCGACCCGGCCTGGATCGGCGTCGACCACCCCGCGCTCGGCGACCCCAACGGCCTGGACACCGTGCTGCGGCAGCTGCCGTTCGGGCCCGCCGACCGGGCGCTCTGCGTGGCCGGGCTGGTCGCCGAACAGCCCCTGGACCGGCTCGACTCGCACCTGGCCGGCGTGCTCGCCGAGCTGGCCGTCCGCACCGGCCGCCCGGTGCCGACCGTCGCCACCGAGTGGTTCCTGCGCTACCTGGACACCGTCGTGCTGCCGGTCCTCTGGCTGGACGGGCGGGCCGGCATCGCCCTGGAGGCCCACCAGCAGAACAGCCTGGTCCTGCTGGACGCCCAGGGCTGGCCCGCCGGCGGCCGCTACCGCGACAACCAGGGCTACTACTTCCGCGCCTCGCACGCCGACCGGCTGCGCGCCCGGCTGCCCGGACTCGGCGCGCACAGCGACACCTTCGTGCCCGACGCGGTCGCCGACGAGCGCTTCGCCTACTACCTCGGCATCAACCACGTGCTCGGCCTGATCGGCGCCTTCGGCTCCCAGGGCCTCGCCGACGAGCAGCTGCTGCTGGCCGCGCTGCGCCGCTTCCTGTCCGGCCCCGCCGCCACCGCCACCGGCTCCGCGCTCCCCGCCCACCTGCTGGACGCCCCCACCCTGCGCTGCAAGGCCAACCTGCTCACCCGGCTGCACGGCCTGGACGAACTGGTCGGCCCGGTCGAGACCCAGTCGGTGTACGTCGAGATCGACAACCCGGTGGCCCGGGCGTGATGCCCGAGACCGGCACGATACCCACCGCGGTCGGCGAACTCGTCCTGCGCACCGTGCGGCCGGCCACCGACCTGGACCTGCTCACCGGCTGGATGAACGACCCGGACACCGACCGCTGGTGGGCCCTGGCCGGCCCGCCGCGGACCACCGCGGACCACCTCGCCGCCCAGCTCGACGGCGACGGCCGCAGCCGCCCCGCGCTGGCCCTGCTCGACTCCGTACCCACCGGCTACTTCGAGCTGTACCGGGCCGACCTCGACCCGCTGGCCGCGCACTACCCCGCCCGCCCGCACGACCTGGGCGTGCACCTGCTGCTGGCCCCCGCCGCCCGCGGCCGGGGCCTGGCCGCCCCGCTCCTCGACGCGATCGCCACCCGGCTGCTGGAGCGCGAACCGCGCTGCACCCGGGTGCTCGCCGAACCCGACGTCCGCAACACGCCCTCCGTCCGGGCGTTCGCGCGCGCCGGGTTCGACCGCGTCGCCGACCTCGACCTGCCCGACAAGCGCGCCGCCCTGATGGTCCGCCGGCGCGCCGACACCACCGCCGATACCTAGGACGACATGACCCCCCATGACGACACGGCGGGCCAGCAGCCCGAGCCGTACGACCTGATCGGCGTCGGCATCGGCCCGTTCAACCTCTCGCTGGCCGCGCTCGCCGACCGGGCCGAGACCGTCAGCGCGCTGTTCCTCGACGCCCGGCCCGAGTTCCGCTGGCACCCCGGCATGCTCGTCGACGGCGCCCGGATGCAGGTCCCGTTCCTGGCCGACCTGGTCACCCTGGTCGACCCCACCAACCCCTGGTCGTTCCTCAACTACCTGCGCGACCGGCAGCGGCTGTTCCCGTTCTACTTCAGCGAGCGCTTCCAGCTGCCCCGCCGCGAGTACGACCACTACTGCCGCTGGGCCGCCGAACGGCTCCCCAACTGCCGCTTCGGGCAGCCCGTCACCGCCGTGCACTGGGACGCCGCCGACCAGCTCTACCTGGTGCACGCCGCGGGCGCCGTGCACCGGGCCCGCAACCTGGTCCTCGGCACCGGCACCGAACCCGCCCGCCCCGAGGCCTTCGCCCCGCTGCGCCGGCACCCCGCCGTCCTGCACTCCGCCGACTACCTGGAGCGGCGCCGCTCGCTCGACGCGGCGCGGGACGTCACGGTGGTCGGATCGGGCCAGTCCGGCGCCGAGGTCTTCCTCGACCTGCTCCGGCACCGGGCCGGCGACGGCACCCGGCTGCGCTGGCTCACCCGCACCCGGGCGCTGGCCCCGATGGAGTACTCCAAGCTCGGCCTGGAGCAGTTCACCCCCGACTACACCCGCTACTTCCACGGCCTGCCCGCCGACGTCCGGGACGCCCTCGTCCCCGCCCAGTGGCAGCTGCACAAGGCCGCCAGCGCCGAGACGCTCGCCGAGATCCACGACCACCTGTACGAGCGCACCGTCGGCCGCCCGATCGACGCCGAACCGGTCGAGATCCTGCCCGGCACCGCCGTCACCGAAGCCGCCCAGGGCCCCTGCGGCGGGCTCGAACTGCACTGCCGGCACGGCGACTCCGGCCGCCGCCACCTGGTCCGCACCGACGCCGTGGTACTGGCCACCGGCTACCGGGCGGTGCGCCCCGCCGCCCTCGACCCGATCGCCGAGCTGATCGACTGGGACGGGCAGGGCCGCTACCGGGTCGACCTCGACCACCGGGTCGCCACCCGGCCGGAACTCACCGGCGGTCTGTACGTCCAGAACGCGGAGCTGCACACTCACGGAGTCGGCACCCCGGACCTCGGGCTCGGCGCCCACCGCGCCGCCGTGATCCTCAACGCCGTCGCGGGCAAGACGCTCCACCCGCTGCCCCACCGCACCGCCTGGACCACGTTCCTCCCGGCATCCGCCCCGCCGCCGTCGGCGACACTCCCACGACCCCAGGAAGGGACCGAGCGTGCAGCAGCCAGCCGCTGACTCCGTACTCCACCTGCCACCCCAGCTCACCACCGGGCACTGGCAGGCCGCCGGACGGGACATGCTCGCCAAACTGCTCGGCGAATTCGCCTACGAGGAACTGCTCCACCCGCGGCCCGACGGCGACGGCCGCCACCTGGTGCGGCTCCCGGACGCCGACTACCGGTTCGCCGCCCGCCGGGGCGCGTACGGGAGCTGGCGGGTCGACCCGGCGTCGATCGAGGGCGGCGACGACCCGCTGCGCTTCCTCCAGCAGGCCCGGCACGTCCTCGGGATGGGCGGCGACACCACCGGCCACCTGGTTCGCGAACTCACCGCCACCCTGATCGCCGACGCCCACCTGCGGGCCACCGCGCTGAGCGCCGCCGAACTCGCCGACCTCGACCACGTCGCCCTGGAGGGCCGGCAGACCGGCCACCCGTGGATCGTCGCCAACAAGGGCCGGATCGGCTTCTCCGCCACCGACGCGGCCGGCTGGACCCCGGAGGCCCGGCTGCCCCGCACCCTGCCCTGGCTCGCCGTGCACAAGAGCCTGGCCGAGTTCCGCGGCGACCCGGCCATCTACCGCACCGAGCTCGACCCCGCCTTCCGCACCCAACTGGGCGAGCGCGCCGATGAGTTCTGGCTGCTCCCGGTGCACCCCTGGCAGTGGGACGAGACCGTGGTCGGCCTGTTCGCGCCGTGGATCGCCGACGGCCGGATCGTCCCGCTGCCCAGCGACGGCGACCTCCGGCTGCCCCAGCAGTCCATCCGCTCCTTCTTCAACCTCAGCCGCCCCGACCGCTGCACCGTCAAACTGCCGCTCGCCATCCTCAACACCCTGGTCTGGCGCGGCCTGCCCACCGAACGCGCCCTCGCCGCGCCCGCCGTCACCGCCTGGATCCACCGCCTGCGCGACCAGGACCCGTACCTGCGCGACGAGTGCCGGGTGGTGCTGCTCGGCGAGATCGCCTCGGTCACCGTCGAGCACCCGCTGTACCGGGACCTGCCCGACGCGCCCTACCAGTACAAGGAACTGCTCGGCGCGATCTGGCGCGAACCGCTCGGCCGCCACCTGGAGCCCGGCGAGCGGGCCCGCACGCTGGCCGCGCTGCTGCAGACCGGCTCGGACGGGCGGGCGCTGGCCGCCGAACTCGTCGCCCGCTCCGGCCTGGCGCCCCGGGAGTGGGTGAGCCGGCTGTTCGCCGCGATGCTGCCGCCGCTGCTGCACTTCCTGTACCGCTACGGGCTGGTCTTCTCCCCGCACGGCGAGAACGCCATCGTGGTCTTCGACCAGGACGACGTCCCGGTCCGGCTCGCGGTCAAGGACTTCGTCGACGACGTCAACCTCAGCGACCGGCCGCTGCCCGAACTCGCCGACCTGCCCGCCGACATCGCCGGGGTGCTCAACCGGGAGGACCCGGACTACCTCTGCCAGTTCCTGCACTCCGGCCTGTTCATCGGCGTCTACCGCTACCTCGCCCCGCTGCTGGAGGAGCAACTCGACCTGCCGGAGCCGGAGTTCTGGGAGCTGCTGCGCGCGGAGATCCTGGGCTGCCAGCGGCGCTTCCCCGAGCTCGCGGACCGCCACCGGCTGTTCGACCTGTTCAAGCCCCGGATCGACCGGCTCTGCCTGAACCGCAACCGCCTGCTGCTCGACGGCTACCGGGACCGCCCCGACCGCCCGCACGCCGCCGTCCACGGCCAGGTCGACAACCCGCTGCACAGCACCGCGCAGCTCCCCGTCCAGCGGGTCAGGATTGTCAGTCCCGCCCCGTAGGCTGGGGGCGTCATGACGAACGACACCATCGAACCCCTGCCCGGCGGCCCGGAGACGGCCGAACCCGCCGCGCCGGTCCCCGCCTCCCGCCTGCCCGAGCTGCTGCACGCCGCCGTCGCCGCCGTCGGCGGCGTGGAGCGGCCCGGGCAGGTCCGGATGGCCGAAGCCGTCTCCGCCGCCGTCGACGAGGGCGAGCACCTGCTCGTCCAGGCCGGCACCGGCACCGGCAAGTCCCTCGCCTACCTGGTGCCCGCCCTCGCCCACGGCGACCGGGTGGTGGTCGCCACCGCGACGCTGGCCCTCCAGCGCCAGCTCGTCGAACGCGACCTGCCGCGCACCGTCGAGGCCCTGCACCCGGTGCTGCGCCGCCGCCCGCTGTTCGCCATGCTCAAGGGCCGCTCCAACTACCTGTGCCTGCACCGGGCCAACGAGGGCACCCCGAGCGACGAGGGCGAGGGCCTGTTCGACCCGGTCGACGCGCTCGGCGGCCCCGCCGGCAAGCTCGGCCAGGACGTGCTCCGGCTGCGCGAGTGGGCCGAGGAGACCGAGACCGGCGACCGCGACGACCTCACCCCCGGCGTCTCCGACCGGGCCTGGGCCCAGCTCGCCGTGACCTCCAAGGAGTGCCTGGGCGCCTCCCGCTGCGCCTACGGCGAGGAGTGCTTCGCCGAGCTGGCCCGCGAGCGCGCCAAACTGGCCGACGTGGTGGTCACCAACCACGCCATGCTCGCGATCGACGCGATCGAGGGCGCCCCCGTGCTGCCCGAGCACGGCCTGCTGATCATCGACGAGGCCCACGAGCTGGTGAACCGGGTCACCGGCGCGGCCACCGCCGAACTCACCGTCGGCGCGGTCAACCGGGCCGTCAAGCGCGCCGCGAAGCTCGCCAACGAGAAGGCGGTGGACGCGCTCCAGGCCGCCGCCGAGAACTTCCACGGCCTGATGGAGACTGCCCAGCCCGGCCAGGTCGACGAACTCCCCGAGTACCTCGGCTACGCGGTGGCCGGCATCCGGGACGCCTGCCGCCAGGTCATCACCTCGCTCGGCGAGACCCGCGACAAGGGCCTCACCGACGAGGACGCCGTCCGCAAGCAGGCGATGGCCTCCGCCGAGACGCTGCACGAGACCGCGGACCGGCTGCTCACCGGCTCCGAGTACGACGTCGTCTGGATCGAGCGCTCCGACCGCTACGGCGGGGGCACCGCCTCGCTGCGGGTCGCCCCGCTCTCCGTCTCCGGCCTGCTGCGGGAGAACCTGTACCGGGACCGCTCGGTCGTCCTCACCTCCGCCACCCTCAAGCTCGGCGGCGACTTCAACGGCGTCGCCGCCTCGCTCGGCCTGCCCGGCGAGACCAGGCTCCCCGACCACCGCACCCCCGACGGCCCGGCCGCCGAGACCGGGGAGGACGCCCCGCCGTACTGGCGCGGCCTGGACGTGGGCTCCCCGTTCACCTACCCCAAGCAGGGCATCCTCTACGTCGCCAAGCACCTCCCGCCGCCCGGCCGGGAGCCCGACCGGCCGGAGATGCTGGACGAGCTCGCCGAGCTGATCGGCGCGGCCGGCGGCCGCACCCTGGGCCTGTTCTCCTCGATGCGGGCCGCCCAGACCGCCGCCGAGAAGCTCCGCGAACGGCTGGACGTGCCGATCCTGCTCCAGGGCGAGGACACCCTGGGCGAGCTGATCCGGGCCTTCGCCTCCGACGCCGGGACCTGCCTGTTCGGCACCCTCTCGCTCTGGCAGGGCGTCGACGTGCCCGGCTCCGCCTGCCAGCTCGTCGTGATGGACCGCATTCCCTTCCCGCGGCCCGACGACCCGCTGATGAGCGCCCGGCAGAAGGACGTCGAGGCGCGCGGCGGCAACGGCTTCATGGCCGTCGCCGCCACCCACGCCGCGCTGCTGATGGCCCAGGGCGCCGGCCGGCTGGTCCGGGCCGCCGACGACAAGGGCGTCGTCGCCGTCCTCGACCCGCGGCTGGCCACCGCCCGCTACGGCGGCTTCTTCCGCTCCTCCATGCCGGACTTCTGGTACACCACCGACCGCAACCAGGTCCGCCGCTCGCTCGCCGCGATCGACGCCTCGGCCCCGCCGGTCAGGCCGCGCTAGCCGCCGACCTGCCGGTCGCCGGTCCGCCGCCCGCCGCGCGCACCGGAACGACCGACACGTGCGAGGGCCGGCCCGAACAGTTCGGGCCGGCCCTCGCACGTGTCGGTCGTTCGCCGGTGGTGCCGCGTACTCGTCGTGCCGCGTACTCGTCGTGCCGCGCACTCGTCGTGCCGCGCACTCGTCGTGCCGCGCACTCAGAGGCGGCGCAGCACCGCCACCACCTTGCCGAGGATGGTCGCGTTGTCGCCCGGGATCGGCTCGTACGCCGCGTTGTGCGGCATCAGCCAGATCTTCCCGTCCTCGCGCTTGAGCCGCTTGACCGTCGCCTCGCCGTCGATCATCGCGGCCACGATGTCCCCGTTCTCGGCGACCGGCTGCTTGCGGACCGTCACCCAGTCGCCGTCGCAGATCGCGGCGTCGATCATCGAGTCGCCCTTGACCGTCAGCGCGAACAGCTCGCCCTCGCCGACCAGTTGGCGGGGCAGCGGGAAGACGTCCTCGACGGTCTGCTCGGCCAGGATCGGGCCGCCGGCCGCGA
Organism: Kitasatospora fiedleri; assembly: GCF_948472415.1. NCBI lineage: Bacteria > Bacillati > Actinomycetota > Actinomycetes > Kitasatosporales > Streptomycetaceae > Kitasatospora > Kitasatospora fiedleri. Next base: position 5,403,990 of record NZ_OX419519.1, read on the forward strand.
TCCGGCCGACCAGCGGCACGTAGGAGGTGGACGGCCGGCCGGAGGTCTCGGCCGCGGCCGGGCGGGCCACCTCGACGCCGCGGACCTCGTAGGCGCGCGGGCGGTGCGGGTCGCGCCGCAGGAAGCCCTTGCGCTCCAGCGCCATCAGCTGGTGCGCGACGGAGGAGGTGGAGGACAGGCCGACGGCCTGGCCGATCTCGCGCATGGACGGCGGGTAGCCGCGGCGCTGGACGGAGTCCCGGATCACCTCGATGACCCGGCGCTGGCGCTCGGTCAGCCCGGCCTCGTCGGTGCGGATGCCGGGCGGGCGGCCGGGGAGGGAGCGGGCGACGGGGACGGGCGCACCGAGCGGGGGTTCCTCGATCGACTGACTGCGGCTCATGGTCTGGTCCATGCTCTCCTGGTCAGCGGTGCGCGCGGGACGCTCCTGCACCGGGATGGCGGTCTTGGCTTCGGCGGTGTGCATGACGCTGGTGGCGCTGGGGGTGGACATCGCGGCGACCCTCTCGTCGGGCTGGTGCTCCATCTGCCCAGCTCAACTGGCCCCTCTATCGAAAGGTTGCGCCAAACACACGTTCGAGTGAACTTATTCGAGGTTGGCTGACTTGATCAAGCCTCCGGGTGTAAGTCGATTGCTTGTTCGACTCGAACAGTCTATGGCGCGGCCCCGGAAGCTGTCTCCGGAACCGCCCGTTCACTCGGCGTGGTGGAGTGTCCCGCACTACATCTAGTGGTCTAGTCTCTGGTTGGGCACAGGTGTTGTGTCCAGCGGGTAGAGTGATGACTGTTGTATGCCGTTGGACGGGTAGGGAGGGAGTTCCAGGTGCACTGCCCCTTCTGCCGGCATCAGGACAGCCGAGTCGTGGACAGCCGGGCCAGTGACGACGGGAGTTCCATCCGTCGCCGCCGCCAGTGCCCCGACTGCGGTCGACGGTTCACCACCGTCGAGACCGCCACCCTGATGGTGATCAAGCGCAGCGGCGTCACCGAGCCCTTCTCCCGCGAGAAGGTGATCTCCGGCGTCCGCAAGGCCTGCCAGGGCCGCCCGGTCACCGAGGACGCGCTGGCCCAGCTCGGCCAGCGGGTCGAGGAGTGCGTGCGGGCCAGCGGCAGCGCCGAGCTCTCCACCCACGACGTGGGCCTGGCCATACTCGGTCCGCTGAAGGACCTGGACGTGGTGGCGTACCTCCGGTTCGCCTCGGTCTACCGCGCGTTCGACAACCTCGAGGACTTCGAGGCGGCGATCGCGGAGCTGCGGGCCGAGCGGCCGGCCGCCCCCGAACCGGTGCCCGTCCCCTAGGGCGGACGCCGGCGCCTTCGCGCGCCCTTTTCCGCGCATGCAGCGCAGTACCCGTAGTACCCCGCAGTACCCGTGTGCCGTGGTGGGGTTCCGCCCTGCCCGCGTGCGGACGGAACGAACCAGTCGTGCCCGGACTTTTCCGGGCACTTCGGGCGTTTGCCCAGGAGGAGGAGCAGGAGCAGTGACAGACACCACGAGCGGGTCCGCACGAGGGTCGAAGTCGGACAAGGCCGCCAAGGGAGCCAAGGCCCCCAAGGCCGGGCTGCGGCTGGAGCGCATCTACACCACCCCTGGGGTCCACCCGTACGACGCGGTCACCTGGGAGCGCCGCGACGTGGTGATGACCAACTGGCGCGACGGCTCGATCAACTTCGAGCAGCGCGGCGTCGAGTTCCCCGACTTCTGGTCGGTCAACGCGGTCAACATCGTCACCAGCAAGTACTTCCGCGGCGCGGTCGGCACCCCGCAGCGCGAGTGGAGCCTCAAGCAGATCATCGACCGGGTGGTGCTGACCTACCGCGCCGCCGGCGAGAAGCACGGCTACTTCGCCTCCCCGGACGACGCCGAGGTCTTCGAGCACGAGCTGACCCACGCCCTCCTCCACCAGGTGTTCAGCTTCAACTCGCCGGTCTGGTTCAACGTCGGCACCCAGCAGCCGCAGCAGGTCTCGGCCTGCTTCATCCTGTCCGTCGACGACTCCATGGAGTCGATCCTCGACTGGTACAAGGAAGAGGGCATGATCTTCAAGGGCGGCTCCGGCGCCGGCCTGAACCTGTCCCGGATCCGCTCCTCCAAGGAACTGCTCTCCTCCGGCGGCAACGCCTCCGGCCCGGTCTCCTTCATGCGCGGCGCCGACGCCTCGGCCGGCACCATCAAGTCCGGCGGCGCGACCCGCCGGGCCGCCAAGATGGTCGTGCTGGACGTCGACCACCCGGACGTCGAGGCCTTCATCGAGACCAAGGTGAAGGAGGAGGAGAAGATCCGCGCGCTGCGCGACGCCGGGTTCGACATGGACCTGGGCGGCGACGACATCACCTCCGTCCAGTACCAGAACGCCAACAACTCGGTCCGGGTGAACGACGAGTTCATGACCGCGGTGGAGAACGGCACCACCTTCGGCCTGCGCGGCCGCAAGACCGGCGAGGTCATCGAGACCGTCGACGCCAAGGGCCTGTTCCGCAAGATGGCCGAGGCCGCGTGGGCATGCGCCGACCCGGGCATCCAGTACGACTCGGTGATCAACCACTGGCACACCTGCCCCGAGTCCGGCCGGATCAACGCCTCCAACCCGTGCTCCGAGTACATGCACCTGGACAACTCCAGCTGCAACCTGGCCTCGCTGAACCTGATGAAGTTCCTCCGCGACGACGACTCGTTCGACGCGGTCAACTTCGCCAAGGTCGTCGAGCTCGTCATCACCGCGATGGACATCTCCATCTGCTTCGCCGACTTCCCGACCGAGAAGATCGGCGAGACCACCCGCGCCTACCGCCAGCTCGGCATCGGCTACGCCAACCTCGGCGCCCTGCTGATGGCCACCGGCCACGCCTACGACTCGGCCGGCGGCCGCGCCCTGGCCGGCGCGGTCACCTCGCTGATGACCGGCACCGCCTACCGCCGATCCGCCGAACTGGCCGCCGTGGTCGGCCCGTACGACGGCTACGCCCGCAACGCCGCCCCGCACCGCCGGGTCATGAAGCAGCACGCGGACGCCTCGGCCGCCGTCGCCCCGCTGGACGACCTGGACACCCCGGTCTGGTCGGTCGCCAACGAGACCTGGGCCGACGTGCTCCGGCTCGGCGAGCGCAACGGGTTCCGCAACGCGCAGGCCTCGGTGCTCGCCCCGACCGGCACCATCGGCCTGATGATGGACTGCGACACCACCGGCGTCGAACCCGACCTGGCCCTGGTCAAGTTCAAGAAGCTGGTCGGCGGCGGCTCGATGCAGATCGTCAACGGCACCGTCCCGCGCGCCCTCAAGCGCCTGGGCTACCAGGACGAGCAGGTCGAGGCGGTCGTCGCGCACATCGCCGAGCACGGCAACGTCATCGACGCGCCCGGCCTGAAGACCGCCCACTACGAGGTGTTCGACTGCGCGATGGGCGAGCGGTCGATCTCCCCGATGGGCCACGTCCGGATGATGGCCGCGATCCAGCCGTGGATCTCCGGCGCCATCTCCAAGACGGTCAACATGCCGGAGAACGCCACCGTCGAGGACGTCGAGGAGATCTACTTCGAGGCGTGGAAGCTCGGCGTCAAGGCGCTGGCGATCTACCGCGACAACTGCAAGGTCGGCCAGCCGCTCTCGGCCAAGACCAAGGCCCCGGCCGCGGTTCCGGCCCCCGCCCAGGCCGCCGCCCCGGCCCCGGCCGTCCAGAAGGTCGTCGAGTACCGGCCGACCCGCAAGCGCCTGCCCAAGGGCCGCCCCGGCATCACCACCTCCTTCACGGTCGGCGGCGCCGAGGGCTACATGACCGCCAACTCCTACCCGGACGACGGCCTGGGCGAGGTCTTCCTCAAGATGTCCAAGCAGGGCTCGACCCTCGCGGGCATGATGGACGCCTTCTCCATCGCCGTCTCGGTCGGTCTCCAGTACGGCGTCCCGCTGGAGACGTACGTCGCCAAGTTCACCAACATGCGCTTCGAGCCGGCCGGCCTGACCGACGACCCGGACGTGCGGATGGCGCAGTCCATCGTGGACTACATCTTCCGCCGGCTGGCCCTCGACTTCCTGCCCTTCGAGACCCGCTCCGCGCTGGGCATCCACTCCGTCGAGGAGCGCACCCGGCACCTGGAGACCGGCTCCTACGAGCCGGCCGAGGACGACGTCGACATCGAGTCGCTGGCCCAGTCCGCCCCGCTCGCCCCCGAGAAGCCGCACGTCGCCCTCCCGCTGGTCGAGCAGCCCAAGGCCGCCCCGGCCGCGCACAACTCGACCGAGCTCGCCGAGATCCGGCTCGGCCTGAACGCCGACGCCCCGCTCTGCTTCTCCTGCGGCACCAAGATGCGCCGCGCGGGCAGCTGCTACCTCTGCGAGGGCTGCGGCTCCACCAGCGGCTGCAGCTGACCGTCCGGGGCCCCGCCCCGACCCGTTCCGGCCGCCGTCCCCCGAAGCCTCCGGGCTCCGGGGGGACTCGGCGTTTCCGGGCGGCGTCGGCCCCGGCGGGTGCCGCGTTCCCCCGGGTGCGTGGGCCGGGCTGCCGGGGGCGGTGGTCGCGGGCAGGCTGGGGGCAGTGGCTGAGCTGAGGGGTGAGCGCGATGCGGCCGATGCTCGTGACGGGCGGGACGGGGACCCTGGGGCGCGCGGTGGTGCGCCGGCTGCTGGCGCGGGGCTGCCCGGTGCGGGTGCTCAGCCGGCAGGCGCACACGCCGGGGGAGCACGGCTGGGCGGTGGGCGACCTGGTGACCGGCCGGGGGCTGGAGTCGGCGCTGACCGGCGTCGGGACGGTGGTGCACTGCGCGACCACCAACGGCGGGCGGGACGTCGCGGCCACCCGCCGCCTGGTGGAGGCGGCCCGCGCCGCCGGGGTGTCCCACCTGCTGTACGTGTCGATCGTCGGGGTGGACCGGGTACCGCTCGGCTACTACCGGGCGAAGGCGGAGTGCGAGCGGCTGGTCGCGGAGTCCGGCCTGGGCTGGACGGTGCTGCGGGCCACCCAGTTCCACGACCTGCTGCTGCGACTGCTGGAGGGACTGTCGAAGGCCCCGGTGCTGCTGCTGCCGCGCGGGGTGGCGTTCCAGCCGGTGGACGTGCGGGACGTCGCGGAGCGGCTGGCGCAGCTCGCGGAGGCCGGTCCGGCCGGGCGGGCGGACGACTTCGGCGGGCCCGAGGCGCGTGCGGTGGAGGCGTGGGCGGCGGAGTTCCTGCGGGCCCGGGGGCGGCGGCGGCCGGTGCTGCAGGTGCCGGTGCCGGTGCCGGGCGGGGCGGGGCGGGCGTTGCGGGCGGGCGGGAACCTGGTGCCGGGGCGCGCGGCGGGCCAGGCGGCGGGTCGTGCGGCGGTGGGGCGCGTGGCGGGTCGGATCACCTTCGCGGAGTTCCTGGCGGAGCGGTACCCGGCCTGATCCGGCCGCGCCGCGCGTCAACCGGGGTTGACGCGCGCCCCGGTGTCAACCTATGTTGACGTCATGAGCGAGACGACACGGCTCGCGGCCGACGCGAGCAGCAGTGACCCGGCGGCCGGCCTGCGCGCCGTCCGGGCCCTGCGCGACCTGGCCGACCGGCTGGAGGACCTCCAGGTCGGCAACGCCCGCAGCCGGGGCTGGTCCTGGCACGAGATCGCGGTCTGCCTGGGCGTCACCCGGCAGGCCGTGCACAAGAAGCACGCCCGACGGGCGGCCGGACAGGGAGGGGACTGACATGTTCGAACGGTTCGCGGTGGAGGCCCGCCGGGTGGTGGAGCTGGCCGCCCAGGAGGCCCGCCGGATGCACCACGACCACCTGGGCACCGAGCACCTGCTGCTCGGCCTGCTCGCCCAGCCGCAGGACCCGGCCGCCCGGGTGCTCGGCGGGTTCGGCCTCGACCTGGAGGGCGGGCGGCGCGCGGTGCTCCGCGCCCTGGGCGGCTCCGGCCCGGAGCGGGACGCCGCCGCGCTGGCCGCGATCGGCATCGACCTGGCGGCGGTCCGCGAGGCCGTCGAGTCCGACTTCGGGGCGGGCGCGCTGGACGCCCCGCCGCCGGCCCGCCGCCCCCGCCGGGGCGGCCCCCGGTTCACCGACCGGGGGCGGCAGGTGATGGCGCTGGCGCTGCGCGCCGCCACCGGGCGGCGCGCCCGCCGGATCGAGACCGGCCACCTGCTGCTCGGCCTGCTGAGGGAGGGCGGCGGGGTGGCCGTCCGGGTGCTCCGCGAGCAGGGCGTCGACCTGGCCGATCTGGAGCGCGAGACGGAAGCCGCGCTGGTGAGCGGCGCGCGGGCGGCCTCTTAACACGGTGCGGTTACAACTGGGGCGCTGCCCGATGAAGGTCGAACGCACTCCTTGGCGTGGAAGTACCGGTGGGTTAACGTCTTTGAGCCAGCGACCGCTGGGTACAGATCCACATCTCCGGTACAGCGCAGTGTTGTTCTGTCTGACGGCTGGCATGTCCATGCCCTGGCAAGGAGGACCGCATTGACCACCCCCGTGACCACCGGACGCCGTCGGCTGCTCGCCGTACCGGCCGTCCTGGCACTGGCCCTGACCGCCGCCTGCTCGAACAGCTCCTCCGACGGCGGTGGCGGCGGAGGGGGTGGCTCCGCCTCCGCGCTGGCGGGTGACTGCGCCAAGTACCAGGCGTACGCGGGCCACTCCGGCACCAAGGTGTCGATGTACGCCTCGATCCTCTCGCCGGAGTCGGACTCGCTGGAGAAGTCCTGGGCCGAGTTCAGCACCTGTACCGGCATCAAGATCGTCTACGAGGGCTCCAACGACTTCGAGTCGCAGCTCCCGGTCCGGGTGGCCGGCGGCAACGCCCCCGACCTGGCGATCATCCCGCAGCCCGGCCTGCTCGCCCAGATGGTCAAGAGCGGCAAGGTGGTCAAGCCGCCGCAGCAGACCGTCGAGAACGAGAACAAGTGGTCGCCGGTCTGGAAGCAGTACGGGTCGGTCAACGGCACCTTCTACGCGGCGCCGATGAGCGCCAACATGAAGTCGCTGGTCTGGTACTCGCCCAAGGCGTTCAAGGCCGCCGGGTACGAGGTCCCGAAGACCTGGGCCGACCTGATCGCGCTCAGCGACAAGATCGCCCGGGCCGGCGGCGAGACCAAGCCCTGGTGCGGCGGCATCGGCTCCGGCACCGCCACCGGCTGGCCGGCCACCGACTGGCTGGAGGAGATCGTCCTCGGCTCGTACGGCGGCGACGTCTACGACCAGTGGATCAGCCACCAGGTGAAGTTCTCCGACGAGAAGATCACCACCGCGATGCAGACCGTCGCCGGCTGGATGCAGAACCCGGCCTGGATCAACGGCGGCTTCGGCGACGTCAAGACGATCGCCACCACCACCTTCCAGGACGCCGGCACCCCGATCCTCAGCAACAAGTGCGCGATGCTCCAGCAGGCGTCCTTCTACAGCGCGCAGTGGCCCAAGGGCACCAAGGTCGGGCCGGACGGCGACGTCTTCGCCTTCCCGCTGCCCGCGGTGAACCCGCAGGTCACCAGCCCGGTCGAGGGCGGCGGCGAGTTCCTGGCCGCCTTCTCCGACCGGCCCGAGGTGCAGGCCGTGCAGAACTACCTGTCCACCTCCGAGTGGGCCAGCAGCCGGGTCAAGGTCTCCCCGGGCTGGGTCTCCGCCAACCAGGGCGTGGACAAGAGCCTGTACACCGACCCGATCGACCAGCTCTCCGCCGCGTCGCTCACCGACCCCGCGGCCACCTTCCGGTTCGACGCCTCCGACCTGATGCCCGCCGCCGTCGGCTCGGGCGCCGAGTGGAAGGCGCTGACCGCCTGGTTCGCCGAGGGCCAGTCCATCCAGAAGACGGCGGGCGACATCGACGCGGCCTGGCCGCAGTAACCGGACGCCAACGGGCAGCGCGGGCCGGCCCGCGCTGCCCTTCCCGTGCCCCGAGGAAGGACCCTCCGCATGCCCACCGACCCCCGGCTCGCCGGGCCGGCGCTCCACCTCGCCGACTCGCTGTGGCAGGACGCGGCGATCAAGTTCGGCAACACCGGGGGCGCCGTACTGGGCTTCCTCGGCGTGCTGCTCGCCGTGTTCTTCGCGGCCGGCCGCGCCACCGGACGCTTCTCCCGGCCGCTGGCGGTCGCCCTGATGCTCGGCCCGGCGGCCGTCCTGCTGCTCGTCGGACTGGTGGTGCCGCTGCTGCGCACCGTCTACCTGAGCTTCTACGACGCCGACTCCGCGAAGTTCGTCGGCGGGAAGAACTACGGCTGGGCGGCGACCAGTTCGCAGATCCACGACGTGCTGCTGAACACCCTGCTCTGGCTGGTGGTCGCCCCGATCGCGGCCACCGGGCTCGGCCTGCTGCTGGCCCTGCTGGTCGACCGGATGCGCGGCCAGGCGGTCTACAAGTCGCTGATCTTCATGCCGATGGCGGTCTCGCTGGTGGCCGCCTCGCTGATCTTCAAGCTGCTGTACGAGTCGCGCGGCAACGGGCAGAACCAGGTCGGCCTGCTCAGCCAACTCGCCGTCGCGGTCGGCTGGGACGACCCGCCGAACTGGATACTCTCCCAGCCGCTGAACAACTTCCTGCTGATGTCCGCCATGGTCTGGGTGCAGACCGGCTTCGCCATGGTGGTGCTGTCCGCCGCGATCAAGGCCATCCCGGACGAGATCACCGAGGCCGCCCGGCTCGACGGCGCCACCGGCCTGCGGCTGTTCCTGCACGTCACCGTGCCGATGATCCGCACCACCCTGGTGGTGGTGCTCACCACCATCATGATCATCACGCTGAAGGCCTTCGACATCGTCCGCACCATGACAGGCGGCAACTTCGGCACCCAGGTGCTGGCCAACGAGATGTACTCGCAGAGCTTCGAGCAGTACAACTACGGCCGCGGCAGCGCCCTCGCGGTGATCCTCTTCCTCGCGGTGGCCCCCCTGGTGGTCTACAACATCGCCCTGCTGCGCAAGGAGCGTGCGACCCGATGAGCGCCAAGCCCGCCCTCGACACGGCCTCCGGGCCCGAGCCCGAGCCCGGCGCCGCCACCGGTGCCGGTACTGCTGCCGCTGCCGGTGTCGGCACCGACCCCGGGGCCGACTCCGGGACCGCCGCGCGGGCCGCCGCGGCCAAGGCGGCCCGGCCCGACCTGCCGCCGGCCAAGGCCGTCCGCCGGGCGTTCAGCTCCCCGCTGGCCAGTGCCCTGGTGGTCGCCGTCACGGTGCTGTGGACCGTCCCGACCATCGGCCTGCTGGTCACCTCGCTGCGGCCCAAGGGCGACGTCGCCTCCAGCGGCTGGTGGGAGGCGTTCGTCCACCCCGACTTCGGGCTGGAGAACTACCGCTCGGTGCTGTTCGACAACTCCTTCGGCACCTCCGGCGGCCTGATGCCGTACCTGGTCAACTCGGTGGCGATCGCCGTCCCGGCCACGGTCTTCCCGCTGGTGCTGGCCGCGATGGCCGCGTACGTGCTGGCCTGGGTGCGGTTCAAGGGCAGCGACACGCTCTTCTTCGTGGTCTTCGCGCTCCAGGTGGTGCCGCTGCAGATGTCGCTGATCCCGCTGCTGCGGCTGTTCTCCGGCGGCGCGCACCTCGGGTCGGTGACGATCGTCCCGGCGCTCAGCCTGAAGGACAGCTACCTGCCGGTCTGGCTGACGCACACCATGTTCGCGCTGCCGCTGGCGATCTTCCTGCTGCACAACTTCATCGCCCAGCTGCCGCGCGACCTGATGGAGGCGGCGGTGGTGGACGGGGCCTCGCACTTCAAGATCTTCCGGTCGATCGTGCTGCCGCTGAGCGCCCCGGCGCTGGCCTCGTTCGCCATCTTCCAGTTCCTGTGGGTGTGGAACGACCTGCTGGTGGCGCTCACCTTCGCCGGCGGCAACCCGACCGTCGCGCCGATCACCTCCCGGCTGGCCCAGCTCTCCGGCTCCAACGGCAGCCGCTGGGAGCTGCTCAGCGCGGGCGCCTTCCTGTCGATGCTCGTCCCGCTGGCGGTGTTCTTCGCCCTCCAGCGGTACTTCGTCCGCGGCCTGCTGGCGGGGTCGGTCAAGGGCTGAGCCGCCCGGGTGCGGACAAGTGTTGAACGGACGGAGCGGGCTCCCGGGTGCGCCGGGGGCCCGCCGCCGTCTCTCCGGGCCCGGGTGTTCCCTCGGGCCGCCGCCGGTGCCGTTTCCCGGGCCGCTGCCTGTCCGCCGTGTGTGCCGCCGCCTGCCCCGCCGTCCGTGCCGTGGCCGCGGAAGGTGCGCGGACGGACCGGTCGGATGCGGAGGGTCGGGCGGTCGGATGGCCGGAACTCGTGGCTGTGATGTGAGGGTTCTGCGGACGCGCCGGGTGCGGAGCCGGTAGGACGGAGGACGGCACTTCTGCCGTTCATCCGGTCATCCGACCTTGGGGGGTTGGCGTGAGGATCAGAAAACGAATCGCCGGGCTGCTCGTGGGCCTGCTCGCAGCCAGCGGACTGATGGTGGCGCCCGCGGCACACGCGGACACCACCGCCGTCCTCGGCAACAACACCGTCGGCACCGCCACCGACTCCGGTGACTCCAACTACATCAACACCTCCCGCTTCGTGACGGGCGCCGGCGGCGGCACCGTCAGCAGCGTCAGCGTGTACGTCGGCGCCGTCGGCGCCACGCCCAACGACCAGTACCAGGTGGCGGTGTACGGCGACGTCGCCGGCAAGCCCGGACCGCTGCTCGGGTCCTCCGCCTCCGGCACGCTCACCGCGCACGCCTGGAACACCCTGCCGGTCGCCGCGACGCTCGCGCCGAACACGCCGTACTGGCTGGCGTACAACTCCAACGGCGTCTCCGCGGCGGTCAACAACCTGAACTACTCCACCGGCGGCCAGAGCGGCTACTCCACCGGCGGCACCGCCTTCGGCACCTGGCCCAGCAGCTTCGGCGCCGTCTCCACCGGCACGCTGAACTACTCCATCTACGCCACCTACACGCCCTCCGGCGGCGGCACCGGCACCCCCGGCAGCGGGCCCGGCAACGAGGGCCCGATCCTGCTAGTCACCGATTCCGCCAACCCGTACACCACGTACTACGGCGAGATCCTCAAGTCCGAGGGCCTGAACTACTACAAGACCGCCGACCTGAGCACCGTCACCTCCACCCTGCTCAACTCGTACGACGTGGTGCTGCTGGCGGAGCACCAGCTGACGGCCGCCCAGACCACCATGTTCACCAGCTGGGTGAACACCGGCGGACGGCTGGTGGCGATGCGGCCCGACAAGCAGCTCGCCGGGCTGCTCGGCCTCACCGCGACCACCGACACGCTGGCCGACAGCTACCTGAAGATCAACACCACCGCGGCGCCCGGCGCCGGGCTGACCTCCGACACCATCGGCTTCCACGGCACCGCCGACAAGTACGCGCTCAACGGCGCCACCGCCGTCGCCACCCTGTACAGCGACACCGCGGTGGCCACCACCAACCCGGCCGTCACGCTGCGCACCGTCGGCGCCGGCCAGGCCGCCGCGTTCACCTACGACCTCGCCAAGTCCGTCGTGCAGACCCGGCAGGGCAACGCCGCCTGGGGCGGCCAGCAGCGCGACAACGTGGACGGCATCGAGGCCAGCGAGATGTTCTTCGGCACCGGCGGACAGCTCAACTGGAACAACCTCGACAAGGCGCAGATCCCGATCGCCGACGAGCAGCAGCGGCTGCTCGCCAACCTGATCACCACCATGGACGCGGCCAAGAAGCCGCTGCCGAAGTTCTGGTACTTCCCGCGGGACGCCAAGGCCGTCGTGGTGATGACCGGCGACGACCACGGCATCGGCGGCACCGCCGGCCGCTTCGACGGCTACGTCGCGCAGAGCCCGGTCGGCTGCAACGTGGCCAACTGGGAGTGCGTGCGCGCCTCGTCGTACATCTACACCGACGACCCGATCACCGACGCCCAGGCCAAGGCCTACTCCGACCAGGGCTTCGAGATCGGCGTGCACGTCACCACCAACTGCACCCCGTGGGGCACCCCGGCCGACCTGCAGAACATCTACACCAGCCAGATCGGCGCCTGGCGGGCCAAGTACCCCTCGCTGCCCAACCCGGACAGCACCCGGACCCACTGCGTCGAGTGGGACGACTGGGCGACCCAGGCCAAGACCAAGCTCGCCAACGGCATCCGGCTGGACACCGATTACTACTACTACCCGGCCAGCTTCGTGCAGGACCGGCCCGGCTACTTCAACGGCACCGGCCTGCCGATGAAGTACGCGGACAGCGACGGCAGCACCATCAACGAGTACCAGGCCACCACCGAACTCACCGACGAGTCCGGGCAGTCCATGCCGAGCACCGTCAACACACTGCTGGACAACGCCTACAACTCCAAGGGCTACTACACCGTCCTGACCGCCAACATCCACACCGACTACGCCGCCTCCACCGCCTCCGACCAGGTCATCGCCTCGGCCAAGGCGCACGGCACCCCGGTGGTCTCCGGCCGCCAGCTGCTGACCTGGCTGGACGCCCGCAACGGCTCCGCCTTCTCCGGGATGGCCTGGACCAGCAACACGCTGAGCTTCAGCATCACCGGCGGCGCCAACGGCCTGCGCGCCATGGTGCCGGTCAACTCGTCGGTCGGCACGCTCACCGGCGTCAAGCAGGGCACCGCCAACGTCAGCTACCGCATCGAGACCATCCACGGCATCTCCTACGCCTTCTTCGACGGCAACGTCGGCTCCTACACGGCGACCTACGGCATGGACACCACCGCGCCGACCGTCACCGGCTCGGTGCCGGCCAACGGCGCCACCGGCGTCTCGGCCACCGCCCCGGTCAAGGCCTCCTTCAGCGAGCCCGTCCAGGCGGGCACCGTCAACGGCACCAACGTCACGCTGAAGACCACCGCCGGCTCCGTCCCGGTGCCCGGTGCCGTCGCCCTGGACGCGGCCACCAACACCGTCACCTTCACCCCGAGCGCCGCGCTCTCGCTCAGCACCGGCTACACGCTGAGCGTCGCCAACGTGAAGGACCTGGCGGGCAACACCCAGACCGCGGCCTACACCGCGGCCTTCACCACCGCCGGCGCGCCGCCGCAGACCATCGGCAACAGCGCGGTCGGCACCCTGCTCGACGACACCGACTCCAACCACCTCAACGGCTCCAAGATCACGACCGGGGCCTCCGCCATCGCGTTGACCTCGCTCAACGTGCACACCGGACAGATCAGCGCGGCGCCCAACAACCAGTTCCAGATCGCCGTCTACAGCGACAACGCCGGCTCGCCCGACGCCCTGCTGGCCACCAGCTCGGTCGGCACGCTGAGCGCCAACGCCTGGAACAGCGCGCCGATCACCTACACCCTGGCGGCCAACACCACCTACTGGGTGGTCTACAACTCCAACGGAACCAGCTCCACCGTCAACAACATGCACTACAGCTCGGGCCCGGCCGGTTCGGGCGCCTACAGCAGCACGTCCGTCCCGTTCGGGACCTTCCCGGCCAGCTTCGGCACCGCCGTGAAGGACAACCTCGTGTACTCGCTCTACGGCACCTACTGACCTCCTGGTCCGTCGAGCGCACTGAGGGGACCGCCGGGGCGGCTCGGGCCACGACTTCGTGGCCGGGGCCGCCCCGGCGGCCGTGCGGGCGCTGCCGCCCGTCACCGATGTGCTCCCGGCGACGCCGCTCCACCGGGCCGAGCTCCGCGGCGGCGTACGCTGATGAGGGCGGGGAGCACCGGCGCGCCCCGCCCCGCACCGGCCCTGTCCGGTCCGCCCCGCTCCAGTGAACGGAACCCCGATGCCGTACGACCCCCCGACCCACGCGGTCGAGCGCTCCCTGCGCCAGGCCGGCGCCCGTGTGGTGGTCGGGCTGGACGAGGTCGGCCGGGGCGCCTGGGCCGGTCCGGTCATGGTCGGCGCGGCCGTCACCGGGCTGCGCCGCCCGCCCGAGGGGCTGACCGACTCCAAGCTGCTGACCGAACGGCGCCGGACCGCGCTCGCCCCGCTCCTGGAGGAGTGGGTGACGGCGTACGCGATCGGGTCCGCCTCGGCCCGGGAGTGCGACGACCTCGGCATGACGGCCGCGCTCCGACTGGCCGCCGTCCGCGCCCTGGAGGAACTCCCGGTGCGGCCCGACGCGGTGATCCTGGACGGCAAGCACGACTACCTGGGCGGCCCCTGGAAGGTCCGCACGGTGATCAAGGGCGACCAGTCCTGCGTCTGCGTGTCCGCCGCCTCGGTGCTGGCGAAGGTCCGGCGGGACGCGCTGATGGCCGAAATCGGCACGGACCACCCGCGGTTCGCCTTCGGGGAGAACGCCGGCTACCCGTCGCCCACCCACCGCGCCGCACTGGAGGAGCTCGGCCCCACCGAGCACCACCGCCTGTCCTGGGCCTACCTGGACGGGCTGCCGCGCTGGAGCCATCTCAAGCGGCAGCGCGTCCCGGTCGACGCCGGCGAGCAGCTCTCGCTGGGTTTCTGAGCCCGGTTCTCCGGGATTTCTCCCGCCGTTCGGGGCGGGTCGACAGCCGTTCCCCGGAGCCCGGCGGTCCTGTTTCCTGACGGTTCGTCAGCATTCATCCATCGGTCATCCGAGCGTTGCCGCCGGTGCGCGCACAGTGCGCCACACTTCCAAGTGGTGGGGTGCCCGTGCGCGTCCGACCGGCATTTGATAGGAATCCGGGTATGCCTGTCTTCCCCGAGGAGCCGGAGATTCACGAGACGATCCCGGGCCCCGGCGTTCCCCTTCCCCACACGTCGGACGCACCTGCCCCCCGTATGCCTTCCTCCACCGCCGTCGCCGCTCCGGTCCCGGGCCCCCGCCCCGGTCCGCCGCGCCCCGCCCCGCCCCGTGCCGACCGTCCGGTCCCCGGCCCGCGGCCCCCGGCCCGTCCCAAGCCCGGCTCCGCGCCGCGCCCCGGTCGGCCGGACGTCCAACTCCTGCCCGCTGCCGCAGCCGAGGCGATCGACCGTGCCGACGAGGCCGTCGACGCCCTGCTGGAGTCCGGCCGCCGCCCCGGCGACGTGCTGGTCCTGACGGTCGGCGAGGCGCACCCCTGGCAGGAGCACGAGCTCAGCTTCGGCGAGGAGCGCTACTGGGCGCAGCTCGCCGACGGCGGCGACGTGTTCTACGCCGACGCCGCCGCGACGCGCCCGCTCCGCCGGGACGTGGTGGTGCTGGTGGTCAACGAGGGCCGCTCGGAGCGGGTGGCCGCTGCGGCGCGCAAGGCGCTGGAGCGGGCCGCGAAGCTCCTGGTGGTCTGCGGCGAGACGGACACCGTCGCCCCGCTGTTCGCCTGAGCACCGCTCCGTCCTTTCCGTTCCGCCTCGTTCCGTCCTGTCCTTTCTGCCTCGTCTGTCCCATCTGCTCTCCCCGTTCGTTCTGCGCTGCCCGTCCGGCGGTGTTCGTCCGTGGTGCCGTCCTCCGGCACGGCGGGCGGGCCCGGCGGGGCGGCGGTGAACGGGAGGGGTGGCGGTGGGCGTGCCGGTTCGTCGACCCTTGGTTGGCGTCCGGATTCCCCGCGCTCGGCGCGCGCCGTCCGCTCAGCGGGCGGCGGTGCGGCGGGCGCTCCGGCCGTCGTGGGACTCCTCCAGCGCGCGGATCGCGCTCAGCGAGGTGACCGGGGCGATCGGCGGCTGCTGGGGGAGCGGTGGCTCGGGCGGCGCGGCGGGCACCCCGAGCGGGATGCGCGGCGGCAGTTCGGTGACGGTGTGGATCGGGCCGAGCGCCCACGACCCGGAGTGCGGGTTGCGCCCGCGCCGGCCGTCGCCGAGCGACTGCCAGCCGGCCGGAGTGAGCGTCAGGTACGAGCCGCAGCGCAGCCCGTGCAGTTCGGCGGCGGCGCGCAGCGCCCACATCCAGGCGCCGTCCTGCTCGGTCCAGTCCGGGCCGCCCTCGCGGCAGCGCAGCAGGACGGCCGTCCGGCTGGGGCTGGACCGCTTCAGGTCGTGCGGGGTGACCCGGCGGAGATGGCCGAGCAGCGCGTTGCGGTGGTCCCACCCGTCGCTGAACTGCGGTCGGACGCCGAACGAGGCGGAGGCCGTCACCCGGTTCTCGGCGCTCAGCACCGCGACCACCGTGGTGCCCGGCTGCGGGAGGTGCCGCCGGTGCAGCTCGGTGACGAACTCCCGTGGAGCCCGCAGGAGCGGCACGCCGTAGCTCTTCCACTCCGGCAGGCTGATGGTCCGGTGGCTGTCGTGGTGGGAAGGACCTCGGTCGATGCCGTTGATCACGATCCTCCTTCCCGAGCCCGTGCCCCTGGAGCGCGCGAGCGTACGCCGAAGACCGGGTCCGGAGGACCGGGTACTGGATACCTTCCAATTCTCGGGCGAGAGCAGTCCGAGCGGCAATGATGAAATGACGATCGCAGCCCGAAATCCGGGCTTCTGCCGGGTATGTTCCACGCCCCCGGCAGGGCCATTCGGCTGACCTGCCGGTGAGCGCAGGGTGTACGGCCCGAAACGTTCCGGTGTACGCCGCCCCCCGCGCCCGGGCGCACCGCCCCGCCCGGCCGCAGGAGCGCATGCCTTCCGGCCACCGGCGGCCCTGAGACGGTCGCGGAGCCCGGCCTCACCCCCGGACGGCGAGGACGAGCGGGAGCACCGCGGTGGCGCCGGCCTGGCGGAGCAGCCGGGCGGCCACCGTCAGCGTCCAGCCCGAGTCCACCAGGTCGTCGAGCAGCAGGACCGGGCCCGGCGCGGCGGCCAGCGCGTCGGCCAGGCCCGGCGCGAGGGTGAGCGCACCGGCGACCGAGCGCAGCCGCTGGGCGCTGTTGCTGCGCGGGCCGTGCGGCGGCTCCCCGGTGGCGTACTCGACCCGCCCGAGCAGCGGCATCCGCCCGATCGAGGCCAGGCCGCCGGCCAGGTCGGACACCAGCTGGGGACGGGTGGACGAGTCGAGCGCGACCACCCCGACCGGACGGGCGAGCTGCCGGCCGTCCGGACCGGCAGGCCCGGCCCAGCCGCCGGGGCCCCTGGCCCAGTCCGCGACCACCCCGACCATCGCGTCCAGCACCTCGCGCGGCAGCGGCCCGTCCGGGGAGCGCTCGTCCAGCAGCGAGCGCAGCCGGGTGCCCCAGCCGATGTCGGACAGCCGGCCCAGGGCGCGCCCCGGCTCGGCCTGCTGGGTCGCCGGGATTCGGCCCTTCAGCGGGATGCCCAGGGACTCCATGCCGGTGGGCCACATCCGCCGGGTCTCGAAGGAGACGCCGGGGCGGCCGAGGGCGGCCCGGGCCGCGTCCAGCGCCCCGGTGGAGACCTCGGCGGAGTGCCGGGCCGGGGTGCAGCGGTCGCACCGGCCGCACGGGGCCGCCTCGGGGTCGTCGAGCTGGCGGCGCAGGAACTCCATCCGGCAGCCCTCGGTGGCCACGTACTCGCGCATCGCCTGCTGTTCGGCCTCGCGGGCCCGGGCGACCTTGGCGTACCGCGCGGCGTCGTACTGCCACGGCTCCCCGGTGGCCTCCCAGCCGCCGCGCACCCGGCGGACCGCGCCGTCCACGTCGAGCACCTTGAGCATCGTCTCCAGCCTGGTGCGGCGGAGGTCGACCGAGGTCTCCAGCGCGGCGGTGGAGAGCGGGCGGCCCGCCGCGGACAGCGCGTCCAGCGTGCGGCGGACCTGCTCCTCGGCGGGGAAGCCGATCGAGGCGAAGTACCGCCAGATCGCCTCGTCCTCCCGGCCGGGGAGCAGCAGCACCTCGGCCCGGTCCACGCCGCGGCCGGCCCGGCCGACCTGCTGGTAGTAGGCGATCGGGGAGCTCGGCGACCCCAGGTGCACCACGAAGCCCAGGTCCGGCTTGTCGAAGCCCATGCCGAGCGCGGAGGTGGCGACCAGCGCCTTGACCCGGTTGTCCAGCAGTGCCGCCTCGGCCTCGCGGCGCTCCGCGTCCTCGGTCCGCCCGGAGTAGGAGGCGACCTGGTACCCGCGCCCGCGCAGGAACTCGGTGACCTCCTCGGCGGCGGCCACCGTGAGGGTGTACACGATGCCGGAGCCGGGGAGGTCGGGCAGGTGGTCGGCCAGCCAGGCCAGCCGGTGCGCCGGGTCGGGCAGCGCCAGCACCGCCAGGCTGAGGCTCTCCCGGTCCAGCGGCCCGCGCAGCACCAGCGCCTGCTCGTCACCGGCCCCGGTGCCGAGCTGCTCCGCGACGTCCGCGGTGACCCGGGCGTTCGCGGTCGCCGTGGTCGCCAGCACCGGGACGCCGGGGGAGAGCTCGGCGAGCATGGTGCGCAGCCGCCGGTAGTCGGGCCGGAAGTCGTGGCCCCAGTCGGAGATGCAGTGGGCCTCGTCCACCACCAGCAGGCCGGTGGAGGCGGCGAGCTTGGGCAGCACGTGGTCCCGGAAGTCGGGGTTGTTCAACCGCTCCGGGCTGACCAGGAGGACGTCGACAAGGCCGTCGGCGACCTCCTGCTGGATCTCCGACCACTCCTCCGGGTTGGCCGAGTTGATCGTCCGGGCGCGGATGCCCGCCCGGGCGGCCGAGTCGACCTGGTTGCGCATCAGGGCGAGGAGCGGGGAGACGATCACCGTCGGTCCGGCGCCGCGTTCGCGGAGCAGCGCCGTGGCGATGAAGTAGACGGCGGACTTGCCCCAGCCGGTGCGCTGGACGACCAGGGCGCGCCGGCTGTCCACCACCAGCGCCTCGATGGCCTTCCACTGGTCCTCGCGCAGGGCCGCGCCCGGGCCGGCGAGGTCGCGCAGCACGGCTTCCGCGGCGGCCCGGACGGCGGCGCGGTCGGCGGGGGTGGTCGGGGGGAGTTCGCGCGTCTGCATGAGGTCATGGATACCGTGCGGCACGGACGGACCGCGAATGCCGGGCTGTGGACAGAGTGGCGTTCATCGGTTGAGCTGCTGTCAAATCGCCGTAATCGCCGAAAATACGGGTGATTCAGGGGGGAGAGATGCTGAACCCCCCGACTTATCCACAGGCTGGGACGAATTGTCCGCAGCCGACCGCGATCCGGTCCAAGCTTTCCGCCATGACCGCAGACGACCGCACCACCACCCCCGTCCCGCGCCCCGGCCACCTCCCGGTCCGGCTGCGCGGCCCCGCCGACATGGCGGAGATGCTCCCGTACCTGCTGGGCTTCTTCCCCGACGACAGCATCGTCGCGGTGGGCCTACAGGGCACCGCGCTCGACCAGGGCGGCGTGATCCGGATCGACATCCCGGAGGACCCGGCCTGCTGGGAGCGCACCGCGGCGGAATCCGCCCGGCTGCTGGTCGAGCTGTCCGAGCAGCGGGCCCACCGCCCCGTCCAAGTCCTGCTGTACCTGTGCCGGGACCCCGCCGGGGACGACCGCGCGCCCGGCGGCGGCGGGCACGCCGTGCTGACCCGGCTCCGCCCGCTGGCCGACGCGCTCGCCCGGGCCTTCCAGGAGGAACGGGTGGTCGTCAAGGAGTCGCTGTGCGTCTCCGCCGGCCGCTGGTGGTCCTTCCTGTGCACCGGAGTCGACTGCTGTCCACCGGACGGCACTCCGGTCCGGGCGGCCCACCAGCCCAGCCCGCTCGCCGCGGCGGCCACCTACGCGGGCCTCGCCCCGCGGGGCAGCCGCAAGGCGATCGTGGCCGGGCTGGCCCCGGTCGGTCCACCGCTCTCCGAGGTGCAGCGCCGCGCCCTGGAGGACGCCGGGCCGCCCTTCATCCGTGAACTGGCCGGCCCCGGCGGCCGGGCCGCGGCCGTCGAGCGCACCGCCGGGGTGCTCGCCGAGGCGATGGCCGAATTCTCTTCCGGAGCGAGCGAGTTGGATGCCGCCCGCACCGCCAGGCTGCTGATCGGCATGCAGGACAAACTCGGCCGGGACCGCGCCGCCGAGTACGCCGAACCGGACGAACTCGCCACCGCCCAGCGGTTGTGGCGGTTCCTGGTCCAGCGCTGCGTCGACCCGTTCGAACACCTCGCCGTCCCGCCGATGACCCTGCTGGCCTGGACGTCCTGGCTGGCCGGAGACTCGGCCACGGCACGGATCGTGCTGGCCAGAGCACTGGAGCTGGAACCCGGCTACACCCTGGCCCAACTCCTCTACGAATCACTGAACTCCGGCATCGCCCCGGAAGCCCTGCTCCGGGTGGTCCGCCGCGAGCGCACCACCCGGCTGCGCGACGCACCGGCCCCGCAGCCCGCGGAACCCGCAGGGCCCGGCGGAGAATCGGCCGGCGGCGGCAGCCCCGCTCCGCACGGACCGGACGACGGCTTCGACCACCGAGGCCCGGACCGGCCCCAGGCCGGTCCCGGTCCCGGCCCCGGAGCTGATGCGGCCGAGCCCGCACCGAGGTGTCCCGCACCCGCACCCGCGCCGGGATCGGATTCGGCACCGGCCCCGGACCTGGCACCGGGCAACGAGCCGGACGGGCCCGGGCCGGGAGGAGGCGAGAGCCCGGGCGACGGCCCTCCGCCCACACCGCCCGCCGCGACCGACGGGCCGACCGCCGCGGCCTGCCGACCCGACCCGGGGCGCCGTCCGCGCCCGCACCGCTTCCTTCCGCCGGGAGTCCGCGTCCGGCACGTCCGGGTGCACCGAAACCGACACGCGATCGGAGACTGACATGCGAACCCTCGGCCCGCGGCCGCGGGGCGGTCGGCTAGACCTCGCCGCGCGCCATCCGGATCAGCCGGTCCAGCACCGTCCGCCCACTGGTGCGCACGCCGTCGTGCTCCCACTCGTTGGTGACCCAGACCCGGGTACCGGCCACCGCGTCCGCGGTCTCCAGCGAATGCGCCGTGTCCACGTACATGTCGTCGTGGTACACCGCCGCGTACACCGGTACCTGGTTCGACGCCAGGCGCGGCAGGTCGTACAGGTCGGGCCAGTCGGTGCGCTCCGCCAGCAGCTGCGCCGTCTCGCGCAGCGGCCGCAGCGCCGGGTCGGTCTCGAACATCCAGGGGTGGATCATCTCGCCGGTCAGCAGCACCGGCCCGTCCCCGGCCAGCGCCGCCTCGGCGTCGAACTCGGGAAACTCCTTGCGCACCCGCTCCGCCGACCAGTCGGTGGCCCCGGCGTCGACCGAGCGCTGCCCGTAGATCGACTCGTGCAGGACGGCGTACAGGGGGTTCTGGGCGAAGGACAGGTGCGACTGCGCCCCGGCCAGGAAGGTGTCGGAGAGCTCGGGTCCGTCCGCGCCCTCCACCCAGCCCTCCTCCAGCAGGTAGTGCAGGACGGAGGAGCCCGAGCCGCCGCCCAGCAGGATGCCCAGCGCCTGGAACGCCTGGACGGTCAGCGTGCCGCCGTCGGGAAGGGTCGCGGGCCGCTCGACCAGGTGCGCCGCGATTCGCCGTACCGCCGCCACGTCCTGGGGGAAGCGCGCGTAGTGACCGGCGTTCTTGCGGGCGACGCGGGGGTAGGCCGCGCGGTAGACCTCGTCCGCCGAGCGGCGCAGACCGGCCAGGCCGCCGGTGACGAAGGCCTCGCGCAGGTGCTCCGGGGCCAGCGAGAGGTACGTCAGGGTGCAGAAGCCGCCGAAGCTCTGCCCCAGCAGGCTCCACCGGGCGTCGTCGCCGAGCAGCCGGCGGCGGATCAGTTCGGCGTCCCGGACGATCGAGTCGGCGCGGAAGTGCGCCAGGTACTCGGCCTGCTGCCGGGCGTCGCCGCGCCGGGCCAGGGTCTGGCGGTTGGCGGGGGTGGAGCGGCCGGTGCCGCGCTGGTCCAGCAGCAGCACCCGGTAGTCGTCGAGCGCCCGGTCCAGCCAACCGTCCCGGCCCATCGGCCGGTTGGCCTTCCCGCCGGGGCCGCCCTGCAGGTACACCAGCCACGGCAGCTCGTCGTGCTCGCGTCCGGCCGCCGCCACCTCGCGGGCGTAGACCTCGATCGACTCGCCGCCGGGGGCACTGTGGTCCAGCGGCACCCGGAAGACGTGGTCGGTGGTGACGATTCCGGGGATGCGGCCGAGGGGGGACATGCAACTCCTAGGTGCGAGCTGGTCACAGGCTGGTCGCGGCGCCGATCGCCGGGGTCACCGGTGCGTCCGCTGTCGTCCTCGCACCGTATCCTGACGGCGGACAGGAGCCGCCGGGGGGCGTCCGCCACATGCGGAGAACCTCGAACGGCACCACGACACAGCGGGCGCCCCGGGCGCCGGTCGCGGAGCGCCGAACCACCCTCGGCCCACGGCCGCCTCCGACCGGACGTCCGCCGGGCGGGCGTGACCTGGGGCAGGTGTGGTGCGTTCAATCTGCAGAACACCACCACCCGAACCGGCACCTCCGGGTCCACCCCGGCCGGGCCGACCGCGTCGGGCACCGGCCACGCGTCGTTCGACCCGGCGCAGCCGGCTCCCGGACGGCCCCGGCGTCCGGTCCGGGACACCACCCCGGCCGGGACGGAGCACCGGTGGTCCGGTCCGACCAGAGTCAGAGCCGCGTGTTCCGGCGGCAGAGCAGCACAGTCCGCGATCGAGCACGCTCGCGGCCGACCGGGCCCGCAGCCCTCGGCCGGTCGAGGGGAGGAGAACCCGGTGACCGACTCAAGGCCACCCCACGCAGCACCCCAGTCGCTGCCCCCTGCCACCCCACCGGTCCCCGGTGACGCCCCCGTGCCCCCCGCCCGGCCGGTCGGCCCTCCGACCCCCCGTCAGGCCACGCCCCCGTACGGCACCGGCATGCCCGGCGCTCCCGCCCCTGGGACGCCCGGAGCCGGCCCGGCGGTTCCCGGCACCCCGGCCTACGGCACCCCCCTGCACGGCACCCCGGCCTACGGGACGCCCTCGCACGGCGGCGTGCCCCCGCACGGCACACCGCCGCCCGGACCGCCCTCGGGTGCCCCTCACCCGGCAGCAGCCCACCCCTACGCGGCCCCGGCGGGCACGCCCCCGTACGGCACCCCCGCCGGCGGCGCGCCGTACGGGGGCGGCACCCCGCCGTACGGCACCGTGACGCGGCAGGCCCCGGGCCATCCGATGGCCGGACGGGGTGGGCCGGTCCCGCGCGCCGACCAGCCGCCGGTTCCGGGCGGAGCGCCGGTGGGCCGGTCCGAGCAGGTGGCGGGCGCGCCCGCCGCCGGGGCGGCCCGGCAGCCCGGTCCGGCGGCGCCGCCCAGACCGCAGCCCTCCGCCGCGCACGACGTGCTGTGCGTCAACGCCCCCGGCATGGCGTCGTCCGGGCCGGACGGCCAGCTGCGGGGCCAGGGGCTGCACGGCTTCTTCCGGCACGGGGTGCGCACCCTGGCCCGGATGGAGCTGCGGCTGGGCGGCGTGGAGCCGCTCCCGCTCCAGGGCACCCTGACGTCCACGGCGGCGGCCCGGTTCGTCGGCTCGGTCCGGGTACCGGGCGACCTCGACCCGGACCCGGCACTGACGGTCGAGCGGCTGCGGCACGCCGACGGCGCCGAGACGGTGACGGTCCGCAACACGGGCGCCCGCCCGGCCCGGCTCCCGCTGGAGATCGCGCTCGGCACCGACCTCGGCCTGCTCACCGACATCGCGGCGGGCCGCCGTTCGGCCGACCTGCCGGGCCAGGTCCAGTCGTCCGGCCTGCGCTGGGTAGGCCAGGGCCGGGCGGCCACCGTCAGCGCACGGCCCTCGCCGCACGCGGTGCTGGCCGGTGCGGGCGTGCTGCGCTGGGACTTGGAGATCCAGCCCGGCGCCCGCTGGTCGGTCGACCTCCGGGCCGAGCTGGAGACCCCGTCGACGGGCCGGCCACCGACCGGGCGCGGCCCCGGGGTGCCGCTGCCCTGGTCCGAGCCCGAGGTCCGGGCCGACGACCGCCGGGCCGCCCGGCTGGTCTCCCGGGCCCTGGATTCGCTGGGCGGCCTGCTGCTCGCCGACGCGGACCGGCCCACCGACCTCTACACCGCCTCGGGCGCACCCTGGCGCTTCGGCCTCACCGCCGCCGACGCGCTCTGGGCTGCCAGGATGACCCTGCCGCTGGGCACCCGGCTCGCCGCCGGCACCCTGCGGGCGGTCGCCCGCCGTCAGCACCAGGCGGCCCCGCAGGCCACCACCGCCCCCGCCGCTCCCGTTGCCGTTCCCAACCTCGCGGCCCGACCGGCCGACTCCGCTCCGGGTGACGGCGGGTCGGCCCCGGAGGGCGGCGCGGCCGGGCCGGTGCCGGGGAGCGCCCCCGGCCCGGTCGGCGGGCCGAACCCGCCCGGTGGCGAGGCCGGTGCGGCGGCCCAGGCGATGGATGGGGTGATCCCCGGTCCGCTGCGGCACGGCGGCCCCGAGCTGCCGGCCAGTTGCACCGCGACGGAGGCGACCCTGCTGTTCGTCACGGTGCTGGCGGAAGCCTGGCGCTGGGGCATGCCCCGGGCCGAGGTCGCCGAACTGCTGCCGGCGGCGGAACGGGCCCTCGGCGCGCTGCGGTCCGCGGTGGTGGAGGGCCCGGACGGCCCGGTCGGGTTCGTCGCCGACTTCGGGCGCCCGGCGGAGGAGCGCGCCGCGCGCCCCGGCCCGGCCAGGTGCGAGGTCCAGGCGCAGGCCCACCGGGCGGCCCTCCAGGGCGCGGACCTGCTCGACGCCTTCGACCGGCCGGGCGCGGCCCAGTGGCGTTCCTGGGCAGCCGAGTTGCGGGAACGGTTCCGGGAGCGGTTCTGGATCGACGACCTGTCCGGCGGCCGTCCGGCAGCCGCCCTGCTGGCACCGGACCGGCCGGTGCCGGCCGTCGCCTCCACCCTGGTCCACCTCTTCGACCTGGGCCTGGCCGCCGAGGGCGAACTGCACGAAGGTCTGCTCGACCGCGAGCAGACCAGGCTGCTGGCCCAGCGCCTGGTGACCCCGGAGTTCGACTGCGGCTGGGGCCTGCGCACCCTGAGCGCGAAGTCCCCCCGGTTCAACCCGCTCGGCCACCGCAGCGGCGCGGTGCGGGTCCAGGAGACCGCGCTCGCGGTGAGCGGGCTGGTGGACGCCGGGTTCGAGCGGGAGGCCGAAATCCTGCTGGAGGGCCTGCTGGAGGCGTCCGCGCACTTCGAGGGCCGCCTGCCGGAGATGTACGCCGGTGAGCAGAAGGTCGCCGACTGCCCGCCCGTCCCGCACCCGGCGGCCTGCCGTCCGGCCGCGGTCTCCGCGGCGGCCGCCGTGCACCTGGTCCTCTCGCTGGCGGGCGTCCGGCCCGACGTCCCGTCCGGACGGGTGGCCACCCGCCCGGCGAGCACCGCCCCCCTGGGCGCACTGGAACTGACCGGCCTGCGGGTGGCCGGCGAGC
Source organism: Kitasatospora fiedleri (assembly GCF_948472415.1). NCBI lineage: Bacteria > Bacillati > Actinomycetota > Actinomycetes > Kitasatosporales > Streptomycetaceae > Kitasatospora > Kitasatospora fiedleri. Next base: position 5,428,967 of record NZ_OX419519.1, read on the forward strand.
CGTTCTCGGTCCGGGTCAGCCGGATCGGCGTCGCGGTCGTGGAGGAGGCGCCGTCGTTCCTGCAACTCGCCGCCAGCTGAGCGCCCCGCCCCGCCCCGCCGCGACGGGGTGGGGCGGGGCGGGGCGGGGTGGGGCGGCGAGAGGGGGAAAGACGCTGTGGTCTGTGATTATCGTCAGAGAGACGACTAAGATCGACGCCATGTCGCGTTATGACCCGTCGGCCTTCCCCCGTTCGCAGTCACGGTTGACCTCGTGGTGCTGACGGTGCGCGACCATGAGCTGTGCGCCCTGCTGGTGAAGCGCGGCGAGGCGCCGTTCAAGGAGTACTGGGCGCTGCCCGGCGGCTTCGTGCGGCTGGACGAGGGCCTGGCCGAGGCGGCGTCCCGCGAGCTGGCGGAGGAGACCGGGCTGCGGGCGCAGTCGCTGCCGGGCAGTCTCCCGGGCGGACAGACCCCCGCGGGCGCGCACCTGGAGCAGCTCGCCACCTACGGGCACCCGCAGCGGGACCCGCGGATGCGGGTGGTGAGCGTCGCGTACCTGGTCCTCGCCCCGGACCTGCCCTCGCCGCGCGCGGGTGGCGACGCCAGCAGCGCCCGGTGGGCGCCGGTGAGCGAACTGCTCGGCGAGGAGCGCAACGACGGCGTGCTGCTCGCGTTCGACCACGGCCAGATCCTGACGGACGGGGTGGAGCGGGCCCGCTCCAAGATCGAGTACTCCTCGCTGGCCACCGCCTTCTGCCCACCGGAGTTCACCGTCGGCGAGCTGCGCCGGGTCTACGAGGCGGTCTGGGGCGTGGTGCTCGACCCGCGCAACTTCCACCGCAAGGTGACCGGCACCCCGGGCTTCCTGCTGCCCTCCGGCGGCACCACGACCCGTCAGGGCGGCCGCCCCGCCCAGCTGTTCACCGCCGGCGGTGCCACCGTCCTCAACCCCCCGATGCTGCGCCCCGAGTCCTGACCCGCGCTCCCCGGGGCCCCGCGGCAGGGGCAACGACCGACGCGGTACGACCGGTGCCGGTGTCGAAACCGTTGCTGCCGACGGGTGGTGACGGACCGTGAGGAAAGCGTCAGCCCGGCGGGAGGGCTGTCCCCTGTACGGGTGAGGTCGGCGCTAACACCGCCCACGACCCATCCGGAATGCCTGGTTTCACCGCTTCCGCGTCCTACTGTGCAGGCTCGGGCCAGGTGGACATCCCCGGTCTGTCGGCGGGCGAGGGAGCGGGCGGCGATGATCCAGATCACCGGACTGACCAAGGCGTACCGGCGGGGGCGTCCTCCCGCGGTGCTGGACCTGACCTTCGACGCCCGTCCCGGGATGGTCACCGCGCTGCTCGGGGACGAGGGCGCGGGCAAGTCGACGGCGCTCCGGCTGATGGTGGGGTTGGAGCGCGGCCACGGCCTCACCCTGTTCGACGGCCGGACGTACCGGCGGCTCCGGCGCCCGGAGCGGGAGATCGGCGTCCTGCTGCCCTCCGGCCGCCCGGAGGCCGGGCACCCGGGGCAGCGGGCCCGGTCCCACCTGCGGATGCTGGCCGGTGCGATCGGCGTCCCGGCGCGCCGCGCCGACGACCTGCTGGAGCAGACCCGGCTCGCCGCCGTCGCCGGCCACCGGATCGGCACCTTCTCGCCCGGCATGCACCGCCGCCTCGCGCTGGCCGCGGCCCTGCTCGGAAACCCCTCGACGCTGCTGCTGGACGCCCCCACCGAGGGCCTGTCCCCGAACGGCGAGGAGTGGTTCGGGGCCTTCCTGCGCTCCTTCGCGCTCTCGGGCGGCACCGTGCTGACGACCACCCGCTCCCCGGAGCAGGCCGCCGCGCTCGCCGACCGGGTGGTCACCCTGGACGCGGGCCGACTGGCCGCCGACCAGCCGGTGGTGGAGTTCCGCCGCACCAGGCTGCACCCCGAAGTCCTGGTCCGGGGACCGCAGATGGCCCGCCTCGCCGACCTGTTGGTCGCCCAGGGCGGCCAGGTCCGGCGGGACGGCGGCGCCGGTCTCGCGGTGAGCGGCATCGACCGCACCGAGGTCGGCGAACTCGCCTACCGCAACGGCATCCTGCTGCACGAGCTGGCCGACCGCGTGGTGCGGCGCCCGGTCTCCTACCCCTCCGCCCTGCCGAGCAGTTCGGGCCGCTCCGGCCAGGTGTCGATCCGGACGGTCCGCCAGGGCGCGGCCCCCGAGGTGAAGGCCCGGCAGGACGCGGGCGGACAGCCGCAGCCCGACCGCACCGGGCAGCCCGCCGCGGCCGGCTCCGGCGAGCACCGGCCCGCGACCGTCGGCCGCCCCGCCGGGCCGGAGTCCGAGCGCCCGCTCGACCACCGCGGCCTCCAGGCCGGCCGTTGGGCCGCGGCCGCCCTCGCGCCGAACCCGCCGGCTCGGGGAAAGGGAGCGGGAGCGGCCGAGGGCAAGGGCGGGGGAGAAGGGCGCGGGCCGGGGTCGGCTCAGGTCCGGGTGCAGGACCACGCCGTGTCCGTGCCCGCGCCGACCGCCCCCGTTCAGGCATCGCCGGCCCCCGGCGTCGACCTGACCAGGCGGACGCCCCGCGGCGCCTCCGCGCTCGGCCGGTCGGCGGGGACGCCGGGGCCGGCAGGGACGCCGGGGACGGCGCGGGCGGCGCGGGAGACGGAACGAGCGGTGGTGGAGCCGGTGGCCGGCCCCGCCGCGATCGACACCGAGCACCTGGCCGCCAACCCGACCGACGCGGAGCTGCTGACTCCCGCCCGGATCAGGGGAGTCAGCCCCCGTCCCGCCGCCTCCGTCCACCCCTTCCCGGGACGCCCCTGGTCGGCCGACGCCACCGAACTGCGCCCGGCCGGGCGAGGCGAACCGACCGAACCGACCGAACCGACCGAACCGACCGAACGGACAGAACGGACAGAACGGACAGAACGAGCCGAACGGGTCGAACCTGCCGGGCGGCCGCCGGAGTCGGGGGAGGTCCGGCCGGGCGGAACGGGTGCGGTGGACCCGCAAGGGGCGGTGCGGCGGAGCGCCGTCGGCGACGAGAACGGGAGTGAGTGACCGTGCGAGTGGTGGCGAGTGAGGTGCGTCGGCTGCGCGGGGTGCGCTCCACGTGGGTGGTGGTCGTGGGGGCGCTGCTGGTGAACGCGGCGGTGGCGGCGTTCTCGGCGCACCGGCTGCCCGCCGGGGAGTTGGCGGTGCCGGACGCGGTGCGGTCGGTCGCGGCGGTGGTGCCGGTCCTGCCGCTGCCGCTGACCGCGCTCGCGGCGGCGGTGCTCGGCGCGCTGGCCTACGGCAACGAGGCGCGCTGGCCCGGCCTGTCCGCCTCGCGGGTCACCCTGGGGCGCCGACTGGGCGCGCTCCTCGCGAAGTCGCTGGTGGTGGGCGCGGCAGCGGTCCTGCTGGCGGTGGCCGCCCTCGGGGTGAACGCCCTCGCGGCGCGGCTCGCGCTGCCCGGCGGAGTGGACGCGTCGGAAGTGCTCGACCTGTCGGGCCTGCCCGCCGGCCCGTTCGCGGCGGGCGGGATCGGCCGCCCGCTGGCGGCGTTCGTGGTGCTGGCGGTGGCGGGCGGCTGGGCCGGTCTGCTGATCACCTCGCTGGTGCGCAGCGCTGTCGTCGGCGTCCTGCTGACCGGCGCGCTGCCCGCCCTGCTGGAGCCCACCACCGGTCTGCTGCTGCACCGCACGGGCCGCAACTGGCCGGTCTGGGTGCGGGAGTTGATGCCCTTCCAGTACGGCCTGGACTGGGTCCGCGACGCCGCCGACCGGACCGCCGGCGCGCTGGACGGCGTGGTGGTCGCCGCGCTGCTGGCCCCGGCCGCCCTGCTGGTGCTGGCAGCGGTGCTGGCCCAACTGCGCCGCCGGAGCCTCTGACCAGGCACCTGCCGGCCCCCGCACCACGACGAGACGCGCGGAACGTGCGGGGAAAAACCGGGGGAGTGCCGGCGGAAGGAGCCCTGACGGTGTGACAGCCGGGACGGAGGTGACGCCTGGGGAAATCCGTACCTGATGACCGGTATGCGCATTTCCGGCTGATAAGAAGTCAATTATCCAGACACGGCCGATCACCCTTTCGTGTGCTTTTCACGAGAATGCTCAAGGCGACTCCGCCGATCGCCGACAAAGGATGGCGTGAGTACCCTTGCGCACCCCACCGTGACCGCCGCTCGCCAGGCCGAGTCGATCTCCGCCTCCGAGTTGGACCGTTTCCCGTACGCCGACCGCCCGGCTCCGCCCGCCCCCCGCTGGGAGGGCGCGGAGAGCGACCTCTCCCGGATCGGTCGGAAGACCACCAGCAGCCGCGGCCGCGGCCTGCACGGCCAGCTGGTCCAGCAGCTCGGCCAGATGATCGTCTCCGGTGACCTGGGCGCCGACCGGCCGCTGGTGCCGGAGGAGATCGGCCAGCGCTTCGAGGTCTCCCGCACCGTGGTGCGCGAGTCGCTCCGGGTGCTGGAGGCCAAGGGCCTGGTCTCGGCCCGGCCGAACGTCGGCACCCGGGTCCGCCCGGTGAGCGACTGGAACCTGCTGGACCCCGACATCATCGAGTGGCGCGCCTTCGGCCCGCAGCGCGACGAGCAGCGCCGCGAGCTGTTCGAGCTGCGCTGGGCGATCGAGCCGCTGGCCGCGCGGCTTGCGGCCGGGCACGGCCGGGAGGACGTCCAGCACCGGCTGGTCGAGCTGACCGAGATCATGGGCCAGGCCGGGAGCCAGGGCGACCTGGTCAGCTACTCCCGGGCCGACGCCGAACTGCACGGCCTGGTGCTGCAGATGGCCGGGAACCGGATGCTGGAGCACCTGTCCGGGATCGTGGCCAACGCGCTCCAGGTCTCCGGCGGCTCCGGCACCACCTGCGAGCGCCCGTCCGATTCGGCGGTCAGCCTGCACGCCCGGCTGGTCGACGCGCTCGGCACCGGCGACGGCACCGCGGCCGAGGCCGCCGTCCGCGCGCTGCTCACCGTCCACCCGGACATCGAGCACGCCGTCCCCGCGCCGCGCGAGCACTGAGCGGCCGTCCCCGACCGCCGCTCCGAGCTCCGACCGGATGGCCCTTCTGCTGCCCCACCCGCGCAGCCGAGGGGCCATCGGCACGGCGGCACGGCGGCGCATCGGCGCGTCGGCACGTCGGAGCCCGGCCGTCCGACCGACCACCCCCGGGCCGGTGCGACGCCGCCCGCCCGGCCCGGTGCGGCCCCGCCCGCGAGGCCGCTCCGACCCTGCGGATAGGCCGCTCGGGGGCTGCCCGCACCGGCCCTCGGGTGGTGTGACGGGCGCCACGACGGGCATGCGTAACACTTGAGGGGCGGCAGCGATGTGTACGGAGCGGAAGCAGCTCCGGAATATCACCACAAGCCAGCTGGCTGTGATGGTCCGCGGCGCTGCTGCCGTCCTGCAGACCCCGGTCACCGTCCACCCGTCCGAGCCCGAGCAGTCGGGCCGGTCGGCGCGGGTTCGTGTCCACTCATCGTCCGAGAGGTTGTTCGTGTCGGCCAGCACATCCCGTTCCCTTCCCCCGAGATCGCCGAGTCCGCGGCACTGCTGGCGCTCATCGAGCGGGGCAAGGCCCAGGGGCAGATCGCCGGTGACGACGTGCGCCACGCGTTCGAGGCGGACCAGATCCCGGTCACCAAGTGGAAGAACGTCATGCGCAGCCTCAACCAGGTGCTGATTGAGGAGGGGGTGGAGCTGATGGTCAGCGCGGCCGAGCCGGCCGGCGCCAAGCGCAAGAGCGTCGCGGCCAAGAGCACCACCAAGCGCACCGCGACCAAGGCGGTCACCACCCGCACGCCGGTCGCCCAGACCAAGCCCCCGGTCCGGATCGCCCCGGCGGCGACCGTGGCCCCGTCGGTCTCGGTGGCCGCGGTGGCCAGCACCGAGGTCGGCGTCGAGACCATCGAGGTCGCCGAGGCGAAGGCCGCCGTCAAGAAGGCCGCCGCCCCGGCGAAGAAGGCGGTGGCCAAGAAGGCCGCCCCCGCGAAGAAGACCGCCGCCAAGAAGACCGCCGCGGCCGCCAAGCCCGGTGCCAAGGCCGGCGAAGAGGACGTCATTGGCGAGGAGGAGCTCCTCGAGGACGTGGCTCTGCCCGGCGACGGCAAGGAGGGCGAGGCCGAGGAGGAGACCGACCAGGGCTTCGTGCTCTCGGACGACGACGAGGACGACGCCCCGGCCCAGCAGGTCGCGGTGGCCGGCGCCACCGCCGACCCGGTCAAGGACTACCTCAAGCAGATCGGCAAGGTCCCGCTGCTCAACGCCGAGCAGGAGGTCGAGCTCGCCAAGCGGATCGAGGCCGGCCTGTTCGCCGAGGACAAGCTGAGCCAGGCCGACAAGCTCGCCCCGAAGCTCAAGCGCGAGCTGGAGATCATCGCCGAGGACGGCCGCCGCGCCAAGAACCACCTGCTGGAGGCCAACCTCCGCCTGGTGGTCTCGCTGGCCAAGCGCTACACCGGCCGCGGCATGCTCTTCCTGGACCTGATCCAGGAGGGCAACCTCGGTCTGATCCGCGCGGTCGAGAAGTTCGACTACACCAAGGGCTACAAGTTCTCCACCTACGCGACCTGGTGGATCCGGCAGGCGATCACCCGCGCCATGGCCGACCAGGCCCGCACCATCCGCATCCCGGTGCATATGGTCGAGGTCATCAACAAGCTCGCCCGCGTGCAGCGCCAGATGCTCCAGGACCTGGGCCGCGAGCCCACCCCGGAGGAGCTGGCCAAGGAACTCGACATGACTCCCGAGAAGGTCATCGAGGTCCAGAAGTACGGCCGCGAGCCGATCTCGCTGCACACCCCGCTCGGCGAGGACGGCGACAGCGAGTTCGGTGACCTGATCGAGGACTCCGAGGCGGTCGTCCCGGCCGACGCGGTCTCCTTCACCCTGCTCCAGGAGCAGTTGCACTCGGTGCTGGACACGCTGTCCGAGCGCGAGGCGGGCGTGGTCTCGATGCGCTTCGGCCTGACCGACGGCCAGCCGAAGACGCTGGACGAGATCGGCAAGGTCTACGGCGTGACGCGCGAGCGCATCCGGCAGATCGAGTCGAAGACCATGTCGAAGCTGCGCCACCCGTCGCGCTCCCAGGTGCTGCGCGACTACCTGGACTGACCCCGGTCGGCCCGAGTCACCTGGACGGGCCCCTCCGCCACAGGCGGAGGGGCCCGTTCGCGTGTCCGGGGGTCGCCTGATGGGGTGGTGGACGGTCAGGGTGCGGGCACGGCGGGTGAGGGGGTGACTACGCTGGGCAGGTTGTCGCAGCTCCGCCCGGACCGGCTCGGACCCGTTCGGAGCGCCTCCCCAGCTCGCCGAACCCCCTGGAGAACCGGTGCCCATCCTGGACACGTTCGCGCCTCGGCTCCGCCGCCGGGCGGTCGCGCTCGTCGCCCTGGCCGCCCTGCCCGCCCCGCTGGTCGCGCTGGGCGCGGCCGGGCCGGCCGTCGCGCAGCGGCGGATCATCGGCGGTACCGGCGCCAGCACCGGGGACCACCCGTGGATGGTGGCGCTGGCCAGCCGGCAGCAGTTCGGCTCGGCCCGCTCCGGGCAGTTCTGCGGCGGGGCGCTGATCAGCCCGACCAAGGTGGTCACGGCGGCGCACTGCTTCTACGACGAGACCACGGCCCGGCCGACCGACCGGCCCGGGCTGCGGGTGATCGTCGGGCGGGACGACCTGCGGGGCAGCGCGGGCCGGGAGGTGGCGGTGCGCGGGGTGTGGATCGATCCGGGCTACAGCTTCACCGCGAACACCCGGGACGTGGCGGTGCTCACCCTGGCCGAGCCGCAGGACGGCCGGCCGGTGCTGGAGATGGTGGGCCCGGGCGAGACCGAGCCGTACGCGGCGGGCACCCCGGCCACGGTGTTCGGCTGGGGCGACACCCGGGGCAACGGCAGCTACTCGAACACGCTGCGCCAGGTCACCGTGCCGGTCATCTCGGACGAGGTCTGCGGCCGCGCCTACCCGGGCGGCCCGGACAGCGCGTACGACGCCCGCAGCATGGTGTGCGCGGGCGAGGAGCGGGGCGGCAAGGACGCCTGCCAGGGCGACAGCGGCGGGCCGCTGCTGGTGGCCGGGCGGCTGGCCGGGCTGGTCTCCTGGGGCGCGGGCTGCGCGGAGGCCGAGCACCCCGGGGTGTACACCCGGATCGCGGCCGTCTCGGAGGCCGTGCACGAGGTGCTGTGAGCGCGGACCGGGCCGGGGCCCGGGAACGCCACGGCCGGGTGGCCCACCCCTGGGAGGGGTGGGCCACCCGGCCGTTTCAGGCAGCTCGGTGGAGCGGGAGCGTCAGCGCTCCCCCTCCTCGGCGGCCGCCGGCGTGCCGGAGAGGCGGTCGCTCTCGTCGTGTATCTCCACGGCGATCTTCTTGAGCTCGGGCTCGAACTTGCGCCCGTGGTGGGCGCAGAACAGCAGCTCTCCGCCGCTGGAGAGGACGACGCGCAGGTAAGCCTGAGCGCCGCAACGGTCGCAGCGGTCTGCCGCGGTCAGCGGGCTCGCAGGGGTCAGAACAGTAGTCACGTCGCCTCTTCTCTAGCTCGACGAGCTGTGTACCAGGATCAACATCCAACCAGGTCGAATTCGTTCCCGCTCGTGGCTTTTCTCTTGGAGGATTCTGCCGTCGTCTTGATGAGGACGTGCCCCGGGCAACGATGGTTCATGCGTACCGATTCCCGTGGCCGGCCGATCACCTCGAACTCCCGACCGGGTCGGGGGGCGAGGTCCGCGTAGCATAATCCTCCGCTGGGTTGGAGCATAAGCCCCGTCCCGGAACCCGTTGCACCGCATCGCAGCAGCTCCGCAGCCCTCCCCGCCCGCCCGGCTCCGCCAGGACCCGTGGTGTCGGCAGGAGATGGCAGGCTGGTAACCGCCTCCGAGGCGGGAATCGTGTTCGCGCAGCGCGTACAGAGCGCGCGGGCCCCAGTGGCCCGGATCTCAGTTGCTGAGAGCATGCGGGGGTGTCCGTCAACGTCATGGAGGAGTGCAGAGCGTGAGTGGAGAAAAGACCGGCCCGTCCTCTCTGGTGACCGGTGAGGGCGGGTCCGACTACACCGCGCGGCATCTGCTCGTCCTCGAGGGGCTCGAGGCGGTCCGCAAGCGGCCGGGCATGTACATCGGGTCGACCGACAGCCGCGGTCTGATGCACTGCCTGTGGGAGATCATCGACAATTCGGTGGACGAGGCCCTGGGCGGCTTCTGCGACCGGATCGAGGTGCTGCTGCACCAGGACGGCTCGGTCGAGGTCCGCGACAACGGGCGCGGCATCCCGGTGGACGTGGAGCCCAAGACCGGGCTGTCCGGCGTCGAGGTGGTGATGACCAAGCTGCACGCGGGCGGCAAGTTCGGCGGCGGCTCGTACGCGGCCTCCGGCGGCCTGCACGGCGTCGGCGCCTCGGTGGTCAACGCGCTCTCCGCCCGGCTGGACGTCGAGGTGGACCGCTCCGGCGCCACCCACGCGATCAGCTTCCGGCGCGGCACCCCCGGCCGGTACGCCGGGGACGGGCCGGACGCGGCGTTCGAGGCCGGCAGCGGGATGACCAAGAAGGGCAAGTTCGCCCGCACCCGCACCGGCACCCGGGTCCGCTACTGGGCGGACCGGCAGATCTTCCTCAAGGACGCCAGGCTCTCGCTGGAGTCGCTGCACAGCCGGGCCCGGCAGACCGCCTTCCTGGTGCCCGGCCTGACCATCGTGGTGCGCGACGAGCGGCTCACCGAGAGCGAGCAGGTCGCCGAGGAGACCTTCCGCTACGACGGCGGGATCAGCGAGTTCTGCGAGTTCCTGGCCCCCGACCGCCCGATCTCCGACGTGCTGCGGCTGCGCGGCGAGGGCACCTTCAAGGAGACCGTCCCGGTGCTCGACGAGCTCGGGCACATGACCCCCACCGAGGTCACCCGCGAGCTCGGGGTGGACATCGCGCTGCGCTGGGGCGCCGGCTACGACACCACCCAGCGCTCCTTCGTCAACATCATCTCCACCCCCAAGGGCGGCACCCACGTCACCGGCTTCGAGCGGCAGCTCGCCAAGACCGTCAACGAGGCGCTGCGGGCCGCCAAGCTGCTGCGGGTCGCCGAGGACGACATCACCAAGGACGACGCGCAGGAGGGCCTGACCGCGGTCATCACCGTCCGGCTGGCCGAGCCGCAGTTCGAGGGGCAGACCAAGGAGGTGCTCGGCACCTCGGCGGCCAACCGGATCGTCGCGGCCGTGGTCGCCAAGGAGCTGAAGGCGTTCCTGACCTCCGCCAAGAAGGACGAGAAGCTCCAGGCCCGGGCCGTGCTGGAGAAGGTCGTCGCGGCCGCCCGCACCCGGGTCGCGGCCCGGCAGCACAAGGAGGCGCAGCGCCGCAAGACCGCGCTGGAGACGTCCTCGCTGCCCGCCAAGCTGGCCGACTGCCGCAGCGACGACGTGGACCGCAGCGAGTTGTTCATCGTCGAGGGCGACTCCGCGCTCGGCACCGCCAAGCTGGCCCGCAACTCGGAGTTCCAGGCGCTGCTGCCGATCCGCGGCAAGATCCTGAACGTCCAGAAGGCGTCCGTGAGCGACATGCTCAAGAACGCCGAGTGCGCCTCGATCATCCAGGTGATAGGAGCGGGCTCGGGCCGGACGTTCGACATCGACCAGGCCCGCTACGGCAAGGTCATCTTCATGGCCGACGCCGACGTCGACGGCTCGCACATCCGCACCCTGCTGCTGACGCTGTTCCACCGCTACATGCGGCCGATGGTCGAGCAGGGCCGGGTGTTCGCCGCGGTGCCGCCGCTGCACCGGATCGAGCTGACCAACCCCAAGCGCGGCCAGGAGAAGTACCACTACACCTACTCCGACGCCGAACTGCGGCGCACCCTGCTCCAGTTCCAGGGCAAGGGGCTGCGCTGGAAGGACCCGATCCAGCGCTACAAGGGCCTCGGCGAGATGGACGCCGACCAGCTGGCCGAGACCACCATGGACCCGCGGCACCGAATCCTGCGCCGGATCAACCTGGGCGACCTGGAGTCCGCGGAGAAGACCTTCGACCTGCTGATGGGCAACGACGTCGCCCCGCGGCGGGAGTTCATCGTCGACTCGGCGGCCACCCTGGACCGGTCCCGGATCGACGCCTGAGCCACCCCGCGGCGGACCGGCCGCGGCCCGGCCGCGGCCCCGCCGGGCGGCCCCGCGCACGAGGGCTCTCCACCCCAGGGTGGAGAGCCCTCCGCGCTGCGGATCAACCCCCGCTCCGAGGACCGGCGGGCGCCGGCTCCGTAGCGTTCAGGGTGTCGAAACCACCCCGCCCGGGAGGCACCCGAAATGACCGCCCTGTCCGACGTCCTGATCGCCGCCGCCGTGATCGTCCTGGTGGTGGGCCGGCAGCTGCGGGCCCGCCGGCTGGACACCGAACGCCGCTTCTGGCTGCTGCCGCTGGTGCTCGCCGCCGTCGCGCTGCGCGACCCGGTGCTGATCGACCCGCAGCACCGGACCGCCGCCACCGCCCTGCTGATCGGCTCGATGCTCACCACCGCCGGCATGGGCTGCGCCTGGGGCTGGACGGTGCGGATCTGGCGCGAGGCGGACGGCGCGCTGTGGAGCCGGGGCACCACCGTCACGGTGTTCGCCTGGGTCGGCGCGATCCTGGTCCGGATCGCCTGGTACGGGGTGGGCGCCGCGCTGCACGTCCACCAGTCCGGCAGCGTGCTGCTGCTGTCGCTGGCGCTGCTGCTGCTGGTCCGCTCGGCGGCCCTGCAGTGGCGGGCCCGGCAGCTGGACGGCGGCGGCAAGCAGCACCACGGCCTGGCCGCCTGACGCGCCGCCCGCCGTACCGCCCGGCGCGCCGACGCCGGGCCGGACATCCGCCGCCGGCCCCCGCAACGGGGGTCGGCGGCACCACCGTCGAGGGAGGATCAGCAGGTGAGCACGCTGGAGCGCTGGACCGGGTGGCCCGCCGGGGACGTGCCGCTCCGGGAGCACACCAGCCGGGCCCGGCTGGTGCTGTCGTTCTGCAGCCGGGCCGTCATGCTGGGCGCCGTGGTCCTCGGCACCTTCACCGAAGACCGGTACTCCGGCTGGCGGCTGCTGACCCCGGTCGGCTGGATCGCGGCCGCGGTCGCCCTGGCCACCGGCTGGTTCCTGGCCTGCCGGGCCCGGCGGGTGTGGCCCGCGCTGGGCTGCGCCGCCGGGCTGCTGGTCACCGCCGGGCTGGCCCACGAGGGCGGGGCCGACACCCTCGCCTCGGTGATCTGGTGCGGGCTCGCGGTGCTCGCCGTGATCCGGCTGCCGCTGGCCGCCGGGCTGCTCACCGCCGGGGCGGCGCTGGCCAGTTACGGCCTCGGCTCGGGCGACTCGCTGCTGGTGATGCTGGCCGTCTCGGGCGGCATCGGCCTGCTCGGCTACCTGCTGCGGCTGGACGGCCAGGCCCGCTCCGCGCAGCGCGCCCTGCTCGCCCAGGAGCGGGCCGCGCAGGCCGCGCAGGCGGAGTCCGCGGCGCTGGCCGAACGGGCCCGGATCGCCCGGGAGATCCACGACGTGCTGGCGCACAGCCTGTCCGCGCAGCTGGTGCACCTGGAGGCGGCCCGGCTGATGCTGGACGCCGGGGCCGACCGGGCCGAGATCCGCGAACGGGTGGTCGCCGCCCGGCGGATGGCGCAGGACGGGCTGACCGAGACCCGGCAGGCGCTGTCCGCGCTGCGCGGCGAGTTCGCCCCCGTCGCCGAGTTCGTGGCCGAGCTGGCCGCCCAGTCCGGGGCCGTGCTGACCGTCGACGGGGTGCCCCGGCCGCTGCCCGCCGAGGCCGGGCTGGCCGTGCGCCGGGTCGCCCAGGAGGCGCTGACCAACGCCCGCAAGCACGCGCCCGGCGGCCGGGTGGACGTCCGACTCGGCTACCTGGACGGCGCGGTGGAGCTGCGGGTGCGCAACGCCGGTGCGCCGCGCGGGGCGCACCCGGTGCTGGGCGACAGCGGGAGCGGGTACGGTCTGCTCGGGATGCGCGAGCGCGCGGAACTGCTCGGCGGCGAACTGCTGGCGGGCCCCGAGGAGGGAGGGTGGCGCGTGCTGCTGCGGGTGCCGACGTGACGGACGGACCGATCCGGGTGGTGGTCGCCGACGACCAGACCGTGGTGCGGGAGGGGATCGTGATGCTGCTCGGCCTGCTGCCGGGCATCACGGTGGTCGGCTCGGCGCCGGACGGCGAGGAGGCGCTGCGGCTGGTCGCCGAACACGCCCCCGACGTGGTGCTGATGGACCTGCGGATGCCGCGCTGCGACGGGGTGGAGGCGACCCGCCGCATCCGCGCCGAGCACCCCGCCACCGAGGTGGTGGTGCTCACCACCTACGCCGACGACGACTCGCTGTTCTCGGCGCTGCAGGCCGGTGCCCGCGGCTTCCTGACCAAGGACGCCGGGGCGGAGGAGATCGCCCGCGCGGTCGCGGACGTCCGCTCGGGCGCGGCCGGGCTCTCCCCGCAGGTCCAACTGCGGCTGCTGGAGCGGCTGTCGGCCCCGACCGGGCCCGCCGCGCGGTCGCAGACGGGATCGCAGACGGGATCGCAGACGAGGACCGAGCCGGCCGGGCGCCCCGCGCTGCCGGACGGGTTGACCCAGCGCGAGGCCGAGGTGCTGGCGCTGATCGCCGCTGGCCTGTCCAACGCGGAGATCGCCGGAAGGTTGTTCGTCAGCCCCGCGACGGTGAAAACACATATCAACAACCTTTTCGCCAAGACAGCGGTACGGGACCGCGCCCAGGCCGTGGCGTACGCCTTCAAGCATGGAATTTCCGACGGTTCGTGAACCGACTTCCGTGTAGCTGGTTCGGGTGAACGTATCTGCACGGGTTTCGTGGTGTGGTTTGTGACGCTCCATCATGGTTCGGTCCTGGTGACCGAAATGATGAGGTGTCGGCTGTGGCGCAGCAGGAGAGAGTCGACTGGTGGGCCGCGGCCCCCTCCCGACCCCGGGTGGTGGCGCAGCGGCGTGCCGCGGAACCGGCACCGCCGGAGGAGCGGGTCGGCCGGGAGGTCTACCGGAGCGTCCAGGACAGCGAGGCGTTCCAGGAGATCAGGCGCGGCTACCGCTCCTTCGTGTTCCCGGCCAGCGCCGGGTTCCTGGCCTGGTACCTGCTGTTCGTCGCGGCCCAGGCGTTCGCGCCGGACCTGATGCGCCAGCGGGTCGCCGGGCCGCTCAACCTGGCCTGGCTGCTCGGCCTGGGCCAGTTCGCCTCGACCTTCCTGCTCACCTGGCTCTACGCCCGCAACGCCCGCACCAAGCGCGACCGAGCCGCCCTCGAACTGCGCTGGGACACCCAGGACCAACTGCGATGACCCCACACCCCAGCCACGGCCTCGCGGTGGCGCTGTTCGCCGTCGTCGTCGCCGTCACGCTCACCATCACCGTCTGGGTCGGCCGCCGCGGCCACGCCGCCGAGGACTTCTACGCCGGCGGCCGCGACTTCTCGCCGCTGCAGAACGGCTTCGCCCTCTCCGGCGACTACCTCTCCGCCGCGTCCTTCCTCGGCGTCACCGGCCTGATCGCGCTGTACGGCTACGACGGCGTGCTCTACAGCATCGGCTTCCTGGTCGCCTGGCTGGTCGTGCTGATGCTGGTCTCCGAACTCGTCCGCAACGCCGGCCGCTACACCCTGGCCGACGTGCTGGCGCTGCGGATGCGCCAGCGGCCGGTGCGCGCCGCGGCCGGCCTGGCGTCCATGGTCGTCACCCTGATGTACCTGATCGCGCAGATGGTCGGCGCGGGCAGCCTGGTCGCCCTGCTGCTCGGCACCGACAGCGGCGCCGCCAAGGGCTGGACCATCGTCGGCGTCGGCGGTCTGATGATCGTCTACGTGACGGTCGGCGGGATGCGCGCCACCACCTGGATCCAGATCGTCAAGGCCTTCCTGCTGGTGGCCGGTTCGGTGCTGCTCACGGTGCTGGTGGTGGCCCGCTTCCACGGCGACCTCGGCGCGCTGATGGACACCGCGGCCCAGCGCAGCGGCGTCGGCGACAGGTACCTGGAACCGGGCCTGCGGTACGGCTCCAGCCTGGTCAGCCGGCTCGACTTCGTCAGCCTCGGCCTGGCGCTGGTGCTCGGCACCGCGGGCCTGCCGCACATCCTCAGCCGCTTCTACACCGTGCCCACGGCGCGGGCCGCGCGGCGCTCCACGATGTGGGCCATCGGCCTGATCGGCTGCTTCTACCTAATGGCGATCGTGCTCGGCCTCGGGGCCGGCGCGGTGGTCGGCGCGAAGGCCGTCCGGGCCGCCAACCCGGCCGGCAACACGGCCGTCCCGCTGCTGGCCCTCGACCTCGGCGGCGGGCCGGAGTCCACCTGGGGCCTGCTGCTGTTCGCGGTGATCTCCGCGATCGCCTTCGCCACCATCCTCGCCGTGGTGGCCGGTCTGACGCTGGCCTCCTCCGCGGCCTTCGCCCACGACCTCTACGCGCGGGCCTGGCGGCGCCCCGAGCGGCGGCAGGTCTCCGAGCGCGAGGAGGTCATCGCGGCGCGGATCTCGGCCGTGGTGATCGGTGGACTCGCCATCGTGCTCAGCCTGTTCGCGCAGAAGCTGAACGTGGCCTTCCTGGTCGGCCTGGCCTTCGCCGTGGCCGCCTCGGCCAACCTGCCGACCCTGCTGTACTCGCTGTTCTGGAAGCGGTTCACCACCCGCGGCGCGGTCTGGTCGGTGTACGGCGGCCTCGTCCCGGCGGTGGTGCTGGTGCTGTTCTCGCCGGTGGTCTCCGGCGCGAAGACCGCCGTCCTGCCGGGCCTGGACTTCCACTGGTTCCCGCTGGAGAACCCGGGGCTGGTCTCCATCCCGCTCGGCTTCCTGGCCGGCTGGCTGGGCACCGTCCTGGACCGGGAGCCGCCGGACGAGGACGGCTTCGCCGAGCTGGAGGTGCGGGCCCTGACGGGCGCGGGCGCCGCCTAAGAACGCACCCCGGGCCGGGGCGCGGGGACCGGACGCCCGGCCCCCGCGCCCCGGCCCGGGTCGGCTCCGGCCCGCGCCCCGGCCGGCGCCCCGGCCCGGGTCAGCCGGACCGGACCTCGCCGAGCCAGAAGTCGACGGTGCTGCCGAGCACGGTCCGGAACAGCTCGAAGTTCAGCGGCTTGAAGATGTAGCTGTCCGCCCCGGCGGCGTAGCAGGCGTCCACCTCCGCGGGGGCGGTGGAGGAGGTGAAGACCACCACCGGCAGCCCGGCCAGCTCCGGGTGGGCCCGGAGGTCGCCGAGCAGGTCGTGGCCGCTGTAGCCGGGCAGGTTGAGGTCGAGCAGGACCAGTCGCGGCCGTTCGGCCGCCGGGTCGAGCAGCCGCCCGAGGACGCCGTCCGCCCGCCCGGCGAACTCCAGGCGGACCAGCGGGTGCGAGCGGGCCAGCGCCCGCGCCACCGCCTCCATGTCGTCCTCGGAGTCCTCGACCACGAGCACCAGTCCCTCGGCCATCGCCGTCACGACGCTTCCCCCTCCTCGTTTCGGTCCGGTTCCGCCCCCGATGACACCCGCATCGCCAGGACGGCCATGTCGTCCGCCGAGCCCCGGCCGAAGCCGAGCGCCGCCCGGGCCAGCCCGGTGACCACCCCCGTCGGCGGGAGTCCGGCCAGCGCGCCGAGGGCGGCGGAGAGCCGGTCCTCGAAGAACGCGCCGTCGGGTGAGCGGGACTCGGTGATCCCGTCGGTCAGCAGCACCGCGGTGTCCCCGGGGCGCAGCACGTCGGTGGTCTCCGTCAGCTCGTAGTCGTCGACCACGCCGAGCAGCAGCCCGCCGGTGCCGCCCAGCGGCGCGACCGTCCCGTCCGCGCGCAGCACCAGCGCCTGCGGGTGCCCGGCGTTGGCGATCCGGGCCGCGAAGGCGCCGTCCGGGGCCGGGACCAGCGACAGCACCACGCCGGTGACGAACTTCCGGGAGGCGGCCGTCCGCAGCGCGCGGTTGAGGCGGGTGAGCGCCGCGGCGGGCGGCAGGTCGTCCTCCAGCAGCGTGCGCAGGGTGTGCCGGGCCAGGCCGGTGAGCGCGGCGGCCTCGGCCCCGCGGCCGCACACGTCGCCCACCAGGAGGGAGAACGAGTGCCGGCCGGGGACGGCGTCGTAGAAGTCGCCGCCCACCTCCAGGGCCGCGTCGCCCACCTCGTAGGCGGCGGCCAGCTCCACGCCCGGCACGGTGGGCAGGACGGCCGGCAGCAGGTGCTGCTGCAACGAGACCACGTGCTGCCGGCGCTCCTCGTACAGCGTCGCGTTGTCGATCGCCAGCGCGGCCCGCAGCGCCAGGTCGGCCAGGAACAGCGGCGGCGGCAGGCGGGACGGGTCGCGCTCGTAGACGAAGGTGACGGTGCCCAGCAGCCGGCCCCGGGCCCGCAGCGGGTTCACCGTGACCGCCCGGGCGGCCACCTCGGAGGCCGGGCCGAAGGGCGTGCCCGCCAGCTCCTCGCCGCTCAGGACGGTGCCCTCGCGCAGCGCGGACAGCTTCGGCAGGACGTCGTCCACCCAGTTCCCGTCCTCGCCCGCCGCGGTGAACCGCCGCTGCGCGCCCGCCGCCAGGTGCGCGGAGGCGACCAGCGTGAGCCCGCCGGGTCGGCACAGGTGCACCAGGCAGCCCTCGGCCACCGCGGGCACCGTCATCCGGGCCACCCGCTGGAGGGTCTCCCCGACGTCCAGCGAGGCGTCCATCTGCAGCGACGCCTCCGCGAGCAGCGCGTCCCGGGCCTGCACCCGGGCGTTCTCCCGCTCCTGCACGATCCGGTCGTTGCAGGCGGCGACCACGTCGCACACCTGGGCGACCCGGAGGCCGAGCCGGGCCGGGGCGGACCGGCCCGCGGCCAGGCCGACGGACACCACCGCCCAGTCGTCCTCCTCCAGCGCCAGCGCGCACTCCACCACCCGCACCGCCCCGGCCGCCCGCCACACCCCGTACTCGGGCCGGGCCCGCGCGTGCTCGGAGCACAGCGCGAACCGCCGGACCAGGCCGGGCACCGGAGCCGGTACGCCCGTCCAGGCCTCGCCGGGCGGAGCCAGCACCCGCTCGGGGCGGGTGTCGGGACGGCTGCTGGACCGCATGTACCGGGCCGCGCCGGACGGGGCGAACCGGGTGCCCGAGACCACGACCACCCCCGGCCGGCCCAGCAGCAGGTCGTACAGCTGCTCGGAGAGCGCCGTCACGTCGGTCGAGGTCTGGGCGAGCCGCCACATCCGGTGCAGCCCCGCGCTCCAGTCACCCTCCGCCGGGCGCCCGGACCGCGCCGCGCGGGGCGGCGGCGGGACGTCGTCGCTGCGGGGAGCGGTTCCCGCCGGTTCGTCGGGGGGCTGTTGGCGTGTCACGGCTTCTCTCTTTCCGCCCGGCCCCGTTGTACGCCGGCGGTGGAACCGGTCCGCGGTTTCCGCGTCCCGCCGGGTGGCTGCCTCCGGCGGGAGGACCTCGTCCGCAACGATAGCCCCGCCCGGCCCGCCGGGCTGCCCGCGCCGGGGGACACCTCCCGGCCCGTGGCGGCCCGCCGGGCGACGACGCGGAGCCGGGGACAGGCCCTAGGGTGGAACCGACCGCGCGGCCGACCCGGCCGGGCCGAGGACGGGAACCGGGCATGACCGAGGACGGGTGGCTGTCGGTGCGGGCGCAGCAGGCCGAGGCCGCCGCGCCCGGCGGCTTCGACCTGGCCGACTGCGTCCGGGAGCCGATCCACCTGCTCGGCGGCGTGCAGTCGTTCGGCGTGCTGATCGCGGTCGACCCGCTCGACGGGACCGTCCGCACCGTCTCCGACAACGCCGCCGACCACCTGGGACGCCCCGCCGCGGACCTGGTCGGCCGCCCGGCCCGGGACCTGGTCGGCGCCGAGGTGCTCGCCGAGGCCGGGGCCGCCGGGGAGTCCGCCGTGCTGCTCACCGGCCGGGCCCGTCCCGCCGGCGCCGCCCACCCGTTCGACGTCAGCGCGCACCGCCGGGACGGGCTGCTGGTGCTGGAGCTCGAACCCTGCGCCGAGCGGTCCGAGGCCGGCCCGGGCTTCGCCCGCCGCGTCCAGCAGGCGCTGCTGCGCATCCAGCGGTGCGCCACCGTGGCGGAGTGCTGCGAGGCCGCCGTGCGCGAGGTGCGGCTGCTCACCGGCTACTCGCGGGTGGTGGCCTACCGCTTCGAGGACGCCGAGGGGCCCGGCGAGGTCGTCGCCGAGGACCGGGCCGGGCACCTGGAGCCCTGGCTCGGGCTGTGGTTCCCGGCCAGCGACATCCCGCCGCAGGCCCGGCGGCTCTACCGGCACAACTGGATCCGGGTGATCGGCGACGTCGACGACCGCACCGCCGCGCTGCACTCCGCCCGCGGCGGGGCCGGCGCTCCGCCCCTCGACCTGTCCGCCGCGGCGCTGCGCACCGTCTCCGCGTACCACCTGGAGTACCTGCGCAACATCGGCGTGCGCTCCTCGATGTCGGTCTCGGTGCTCTCCGACGACGCCCTGTGGGGGCTGATCGCCTGCCACGGCGAGGAGCCGCGCTGGCTGTCGCCGGACGTGCGGGCGGCCTGCGAACTGTTCGGCAGCGCGCTGTCCGTGCAGCTCGCCGCGGTCGCGGACCGGGAGCGGTCGGCGGCGCTCGGCCTGGTCCGCGGCGCCCTGGACGGCCTGCTCGGCGGGGCGCCCGACGAACGGGCCCCGTCCCTGCACGCCTTCGCCGGGCTGTTCGCCGGGCTGGTCGAGGCGGACGGCCTGG
This sequence comes from Kitasatospora fiedleri, assembly GCF_948472415.1. NCBI lineage: Bacteria > Bacillati > Actinomycetota > Actinomycetes > Kitasatosporales > Streptomycetaceae > Kitasatospora > Kitasatospora fiedleri. The sequence goes on from NZ_OX419519.1 coordinate 5,448,540, forward strand.
TCGTCGACCAGGCCGGGCAGACCACCGTCGAGGGCCCGGACCCGGGCGCCCGGACGCTCTCCCGGCTGCGGACCGTCGCCGCGGGCCTGCGGACCACCGAGACCTGGTACACCGACCGGCTGGCGGAAGCACTCGCCGACGCGTGCGGCGAGCCGGTCGGCGCGGACGCGGCGGCGGGCGGCGACGGCACCACCCCGGGAGGCGTCCTGCTGCTGCCGCTGGGGACGGGTTCCTCGCCTGGTGGCGGGAGGAGCGGACCGGCACCCGCAGCTGGGCCACCGACCCCGCGGTACCCGTCCGGCTGGGACCGCACGGCGAGCGGTTGACGCCGCGCGGCTCCACCGAGGTGTTCCGGGCGGCCGTGCGGGGCCGCAGCCTGCCGTGGAGCGGCACCGACCTGGCGGCCGCCCACGAGGTGGCCCGGGCGGTCGCCGGGCTGCTGGCCCGGCACGCCGCCTGGACCGCGGTCTTCGCCCAGCGGCTGGAACGCAGCAACGCGGACCTCGACGCCTTCGCCCACGCCGCCGCCCACGACCTCAAGGAGCCGCTGCGCGGGATCTCCAACGCGGCCAGCTTCGTCATCGAGGACGTCGGCGACGCCCTGGACGGGGCCGGCCGCCGCCACCTGGACACCGTGCGCCGGCTGACCGTCCGGATGGACGGCCTGCTCGACTCGCTGCTGCGCTACTCCCAGGTCAGCGAGGTCGGACTGCACCGCGTCCCGGTGCCGCTCGCCGAGGCCCTGGAGCACGCCCTGGAGATCGCCGGGCCCCGGCTCGCCGAACAGCGCGTCCGGCTCCTGCGCGGGCACCTCCCGGTCGTCCACGCCGATCCCGACCGGCTCCAGGAGGTCCTGGTCAACCTGCTGGTGAACGCCGCCAAGTACGCCCGGGCGGACGGGCCGCGCACCGTCGAGGTCACGGTGGAGCGCAGGCCGGGCCCGGACGGCGGCCCGGAGCGGGAGGCGGTGGTGGTCCGCGACAACGGGATCGGCGTGCCGGCCGCCCAGCGCGAGCTGGTGTTCGGGCTGTTCCGCCGACTGCACCGGACGGCCGAGCACGGCGGCGGCTCCGGCGCCGGACTGGCCATCGTGCGCCGCATCGTCGAACGGCACGGCGGCGCGGTCTGGTTGGACGACGCCCCCGGAGGCGGCACCGCGGTCTGCTTCACCCTGCCCGAGGAGTGACCGCCCGCTGCCCGGACCCCGGCCCCCGCCGCCGCTGACCGGCCACCCGCCCGGTCAGCGGGCCACGGCCTCCAGCGCGACCACGTCCATCCGGGACGGGGTGCCCGGGCCCTTGCCGCAGCTCTCGGGGCGCGGCGGTTCGCTGAACGACTCGGCGACGGTGGCCCGCCAGTGCCGGCCGTCGGCGTGCCGGACGTCGACCGTCCAGGGCGAGCCGCCGGGGGACACCCGCAGGGTCAGCGCGTCGGCGGCGGTCTCGGCCGCCAGCTCGCGGACGGCCTGCTCGGCGGCCTGGGCGGGACGCGGCCAGTACGAACGGCCGCGCGAGTGCGCCGGGACGGTGTGGCCCGCGGCGGTCGCGGCCAGCACCTCCTTCGCGGACTCGGCGGTCAGCCGCCCGTACGCGTAGCCGTGCGGCAGCACCAGCATGGTCGGCGAGAAGCGGTGCCCGCCGAGGTGGGTGACCTCCCACGCCTCGCTGTGGCCGGCCGCCGCGATGTCCGCCGCCAGCGGGCGGCCGAGCAGCGCGCAGCAGCGGTCGCGGCGGCCGTTGGTGCACACCAGGGCGATCGGGCCGCCGACGTGCGGGGCGCCGAAGGAGCCGTGGTCGCCCGCGCCGAGGGCGGCGAAGTCGAGGGCGAGCAGTTCGCCGGGGTCGGCGACGTGCCCGCGGCGGACCCACGGGTCGGCCGGGGAGGTGTGCGCGACCAGCACCTCGTGCCGGGCCGCGAGGTCGCCGTCCGGGTGCCGGCCCGGGCGGCGGATCAGCGCCACCCGGACGCCGGTCCCCTCCGCGGCCGCCTCCAGCGCGGCGCCGACCCCGGCGTCGAGGTGACTGCCGGTCAGCGCCCGCGCCCCCCACGGGCCGGACTGCTCGACCAGCAGCCAGGTGGTGGCGGTGGCCGCGGTGGCGGTCAACGGCTCGGCCAGTTCGTGCGACAGCGTCGTGCAGGTGCTCACCCGCCCCACCCTAGGCCCTGGGGCTCCTCCGGCGGCCGGCGCGCGGGTCCGGGCCCCGGGGGCCCGGGGAGCGGCGGGCCCGGCCGCGGTGCGCCTCGACCCGCGGCTCCCCCGGCCCGGGCCGGGGCCCGTGCCGTCACATCCGGCTGCCGACCGCCCCGATCGGCGAGGGCACCGGGGTGCCGGAGCCGTCGCGGCGCGGGTCGCGCTCGGGGAGGGCGACGGGCCGGCCGGCGGTGGTGGTGCCGAGGGCGGGCAGCGGGCCGGCCCAGGCGAAGGCGAGGCCGTCCTCGCCGCGCAGGAAGCGCTGGCAGCGGACGCCGCCGGTGGCCCGGCCCTTGCGCGGGTACTGGTCGAACGGGGTGAGCTTCCAGCTGGTCTGCTCCTCGCCGGCCAGCGTGCCGGAGGCGGTGGCCACCGAGAGGACCACCGCGTCCTGCGCCGGGTCGACCGCGGTGAAGGAGAGCACCCGCGCGCCGTCGGCCAGCTTGATGCCGGTCATGCCGCCGGCCGGGCGGCCCTGCGGGCGGACCTGGCCCGCCGGGTAGCGCAGCAGCTGGGCGTCGGAGGTGATGAAGATCAGGTCCTCCTCGCCGGTGCGCAGCTCGACCGCGCCGACCACGGCGTCGCCGTCCTTGAGCGCGATCACCTCGAACTCGTCCTTGTTGGCGGGCCATTCGGGCACCACCCGCTTGACCGTGCCCTGCACGGTGCCGAGCGCCAGGCCGGGGGAGGACTCGTCCAGGGTGGTCAGGGCGAGCGGCCGCTCGTCGGCCTCCAGGCGGAGGAACTCGGAGACCGCCGCGCCGCCGGACAGCGCCGTGGTGCCCGGGGGTAGCGCGGGCAGGTCGATCACCGGCAGCCGCAGCACCCGGCCGGCCGTGGTGACCAGGCCGACGTCGCCGCGGGCGGTGGCCGGGACGGCGGAGGCCAGCACGTCGTGCTTGGCGCGGGCCGCCGACTCCTCGGTGACCGGCTCCAGGTCGAAGGTGCGGGCCAGCAGCCCGGTGGCGGAGAGCAGCACCCGGCACGGGTCGTCGGCGACCTCCAGCGGCACCGCCAGCGCGGCGGACGGCACCGCGCCGGCCTCCAGCAGCACGGTGCGCCGCTCGGTGCCGAACTGCTTGGAGACGGAAGCGAGTTCGGCGGAGACCACGGAGCGCAGCTTGCTGTCCGACTCCAGGATCTCGGTCAGTTCGGCGATCTCCTTGAGCAGCTTGGCCTGCTCGGTCTCCAGCTCGACCCGGTCGAACCGGGTGAGCCGGCGCAGCGGGGTGTCGAGGATGTACGCGGTCTGGGTCTCGGAGAGGCCGAAGCGCTCCATCAGCCGGTCCTTGGCCTGGCCCGCGTCGTCGCTGTTGCGGATGATCGCGATCACCTCGTCGATGTCGACGAGCGCGACCAGCAGGCCCTCCACCAGGTGCAGCCGGTCCTGGCGCTTGCGGCGGCGGAAGTCGCTGCGCCGCTTGACCACCGTGAAGCGGTGGTCGACGTAGACCTCCAGCAGCTCCTTGAGGCCCAGCGTCAGCGGCTGCCCGTCGACCAGCGCGACGTTGTTGATGCCGAAGGTCTCCTCCATCGGCGTCAGCTTGTACAGCTGCTCCAGCAGCGCTTCGGGGACGAAGCCGTTCTTCACCTCGATGACCAGGCGCAGGCCGTGCGCGCGGTCGGTGAGGTCCTTGACGTCGGCGATGCCCTGGAGCTTCTTCGCGTTGACCAGGTCCTTGATCTTCCCGATCACCTTCTCCGGGCCGACCGTGTAGGGCAGTTCGGTGACCACGATGCCCTTGCGGCGGGCGGTGACGTTCTCGATCGTGGTGGTGGCGCGGATCTTGAAGGTGCCGCGGCCGGACTCGTACGCGTCCCGGATGCCGGACAGGCCGACGATCCGGCCGCCGGTGGGCAGGTCGGGGCCGGGGACGAACCGCATCAGGGTGTCCAGGTCCGCCGCGGGGTGCTTGATCAGGTGCCGGGCGGCGGCCACCACCTCGGACAGGTTGTGCGGCGGCATGTTGGTGGCCATGCCGACCGCGATCCCGGTGGCGCCGTTGACCAGCAGGTTCGGGAACGCCGAGGGGAGGACCTGGGGCTCCTGCTCGGAGCCGTCGTAGTTCGGGCCGAAGTCGACGGTGTCCTCGTGGATCGACTCCACCAGCGACATCGACGCGGCGGTCAGCCGGGACTCGGTGTAGCGCATCGCGGCCGGCGGGTCGTCGTTGCCGAGCGAGCCGAAGTTGCCGTGGCCGTCGATCAGCGGCAGCCGCATCGAGAACGGCTGGGCCAGGCGCACCACGGCGTCGTAGATCGAGGCGTCGCCGTGCGGGTGCAGCCGGCCCATCACCTCGCCGACCAGGCGCGCGCACTTGACGTGGCCGCGCTCCGGGCGCAGGCCCATCTCGTTGGCCTGGTAGAGGATCCGGCGGTGCACCGGCTTGAGGCCGTCCCGGGCGTCCGGCAGGGCCCGGGAGTAGATCACCGAGTAGGCGTACTCCAGGAACGAGCCCTGCATCTCGTCCACGACATCGACGTCGAGGATGCGCTCCTCGAAGTCACCGGGCGGCGGGGTGGGCGAACTGCGGCGGGCCATCGCTGCGGGGCTCCCTTGCGGTACGTGCGGTACATGGGTACGGGCGGACGCGGGCGTGAACGCCCCCCATTGTGGACCCTCGGTGGGACACCCCCCGTCACCCGGGCCGCTTCCGCCGCTGGCGAACGCGCCCCGTGGCCGGACACCTGACGGCGGGACCCGGCGTTGCACCACAATGGGGACGTCACACGCCCCCGGCCCGGAACACTCCGGAACCGACGACGGGAAGGACCCCGCATGGCCAACCCCGCGCCCGCAAGCGGCCTCGCCATCACCGAACACCGCCTGGCCAACGGCCTCCGCGTGGTGCTCTCCGAGGACCACCTCACCCCGGTCACGGCGGTGTGCCTGTGGTACGACGTGGGCTCCCGGCACGAGGTCAAGGGGCGCACCGGTCTCGCCCACCTCTTCGAGCACCTGATGTTCCAGGGCTCGGCGAACGTCTCCAACAACGGCCACTTCGAACTGGTCCAGGGCGCCGGCGGCTCGCTCAACGGCACCACCAGCTTCGAGCGCACCAACTACTTCGAGACCATGCCCGCCCACCAACTGGAGCTCGCGCTCTGGCTGGAGGCCGACCGGATGGGCTCGCTGCTGGCCGCGCTGGACGAGACGTCCATGGAGAACCAGCGCGACGTGGTGAAGAACGAGCGCCGCCAGCGCTACGACAACGTGCCCTACGGCACCGCGTTCGAGAAGCTCACCGCGCTGTCCTTCCCCGACGGCCACCCCTACCACCACACCCCGATCGGCTCGATGGCCGACCTGGACGCCGCGACGCTGGAGGACGCCCGCACGTTCTTCCGCACCTACTACGCGCCCAACAACGCGGTGCTGGCGATCGTCGGCGACCTCGACCCGGAGCAGACCGTCGCCTGGGTGGAGAAGTACTTCGGCTCGATCCCGGCCCACGACGGCAAGCAGCCGCCGCGCGACGGCGCCCTGCCGGAGACCATCGGCCGCGAGGTGCGCGAGCTGATCCGCGAGGACGTCCCGTCCCGCGCGCTGATGGCCGCCTACCGGCTCCCGCACGACGGCACCCGGGAGGCCGACGCGGCCGACCTGGCGCTCACCATCCTGGGCAGCGGCGAGTCGTCGCGCCTGTACAACCGGCTGGTGCGCCGCGACCGCACCGCCGTCGCGGCCGGCTTCGGCCTGCTGCGGCTGGCCGGCGCGCCCTCGCTCGGCTGGCTGGACGTCAAGGCCGGCGGCGACGCCACCCTGGAGCAGATCGAGGCCGCCGTCGACGAGGAGCTGGCCCGGTTCGCCGCCGAGGGCCCCACCGCCGAGGAGCTGGAGCGGGCCCAGGCGCAGATCGAGCGCGAGTGGCTGGACCGGCTCACCACGGTGGCTGGCCGGGCCGACGAACTCTGCCGCTACGCCGTCCTGTTCGGCGACCCGAAGCTGGTCAACGGCGCGCTGCCGAAGGTCCTCGACGTCACCGCCGAGGAGGTCCGGGCGGTCGCCGCCGCCCGGCTGCGCCCCGACAACCGGGCCGTGCTGGTGTACGAGCCGACCACCGGTGACGACGACGGCACCGCGAACGACGAGAACGACGAGGAGGCGGCGGCGTGAGCGACCACACCCCCGCGATGGAGTTCCACCCGCAGCCGCAGCCCGGCACCCCCACCCCGTGGGCGTTCCCGGCGCCCGAACGGCTCACCCTGGCCAACGGCCTGACGGTGCTGCACTGCCACCGCCCCGGCCAGCAGCTGGTCGCCGTCGACATGGTGCTCGACGCGCCGCTGGCCGCCGAGCCGGAGGGCCTGGACGGCGTCGCCTCGATCCTGTCCCGGGCGCTGTCCGAGGGCACCGACACGCTCACCGCCGAGGAGTTCGCGGGCGAGCTGGAGCGGGCCGGCGCCACCCTGGACACCCACGCCGACCACCCGGCGGTCCGGGTCTCGCTGGAGGTCCCGGCCTCCCGCCTGGAGCGCGGCCTGACCCTGCTCGGCGACGCGCTGCGCGCCCCCGCGCTGCCCGCCGACGAGATCGAGCGGCTGGTCGCCAACCGCCTCGACGAGATCGTCCACGAGCAGGCCAACCCGGCCCGGCGGGCCGCCAAGGCGCTGTACGCCGAGCTGTTCCCGGCCCACGACCGGCTGTCGCGGCCGCGGGCCGGCTCCGCCGACTCGGTCAAGCGGATCGACCGGGACGCGGTCAAGGCGTTCTACGACGCCCACCTGCGCCCGTCCACCGCCACCGCCGTGGTGGTCGGCGACCTGACCGGCGTCGACCTGGCCGCGCTGCTGGAGTCCACCCTGGGCCGGTGGAGCGCCGAGACCCGGGAGCCGGCCGCGCACGGCCCGGTGGTCGGCGACGACGCCGGGCGGGTGGTCATCGTCGACCGGCCCGGCTCGGTCCAGACCCAGCTGCTGATCGGCCGGATCGGCCCGGACCGGCACGACCCCGCGTGGGCCGCGCAGGTGCTCGGCACCTACTGCCTCGGCGGCACCCTCACCTCCCGGCTGGACCGGGTGCTGCGCGAGGAGAAGGGCTACACCTACGGCGTGCGGGCGTTCGCCCAGGCGCTGCGCTCGGCCGCCGACGGCTCCGGCCGCGGGCTGCTGGCGATCAGCGGCTCGGTGGACACCGAGTCCACCGCGCCCGCGCTCCAGGACACCTGGACCATCCTGCGCGCGCTGGCCGACGGCGGCCTGACCGACGCCGAGCGGGAGGAGGCCGTCCAGTTCCTGGTCGGCGTCGCCCCGCTCAAGTACGAGACGGCCGGCTCGGTCGCCGCGACCCTGGCCGACCAGGTCGAGCAGTACCTGCCGGACACCTACCAGGCCGACTTCTACCGGAGGCTGGCCGAGCTGGACACCGCGGCCGCCACCCGGGCCGTGGTCGCCGCCTTCCCGCCGGACCGGCTGGTCACCGTGCTGGTCGGCGACGCCTCGGTGATCGCCGAGCCGGTCAAGGCGCTCGGCATCGGGGACGTCACGGTCGTCGCCAACTGAGTCCGTCCGCCGGGGGTCCGACGGGGCGTCAGCCCCGCCGGACCCCCGGCGTTTTAATGCCTTGCGCGCCGCCGCCGCCCCGTGGGTAGATATCCCCGGCCGGGCGGCAGGCGCGCGGACCACGAGTGCGGAAGGAGGCGGTCACCATGCGGGTCGAGCCACGACGACGCTCCCCGAGACTGCCCTTCCGCTGTTCGTACCGAACCGCCTGAGCGGTCCCTCCGCGCAGCGCCGTCCGCTGCCCGCGGCCCGTCCCGGGCCGCCCCCCTGGTCTTCCCCGCCGCCGCACCGGGCCCCTTCGTGCGGCACCCTGAACCCACCCGACCCAGGAGGTCGCACCCCCATGTCGTACACCGAGGTACCCGGCGTCCGCGTCCCGATCCGGATGTGGACCGACCCGGCCACCGTCGAGGGCCAGGCCATGCAGCAGCTGCGCAACATCAGCACGCTGCCCTGGCTGCACGGCCTCGCCGTGATGCCGGACGTCCACCTGGGCAAGGGCGCGACGGTCGGCTCCGTCATCGCGATGAAGGGCGCGGTCTGCCCGGCCGCGGTCGGCGTCGACATCGGCTGCGGGATGACGGCCGTGAAGTCCTCGCTCACCGCGAAGGACCTGCCCGACGACCTGTCGCACCTGCGCCACCGGATCGAGCAGGCCATCCCGGTCGGCCGCGGCCTGCACACCGACCCGGTCGACCCGGGCAAGCTGCACGGCGTGTCCACCGCCGGCTGGGACGACTTCTGGCGGCGCTTCGACGGCATCGCGCCGGACGTCCGCTGGCGGCGCGAGCGGGCCGCCCAGCAGATGGCCACCCTCGGCGGCGGCAACCACTTCATCGAGCTCTGCCTGGACGACGACGGCGCGGTCTGGCTGATGCTGCACTCCGGTTCGCGCAACATCGGCAAGGAGCTGGCCGAGCACCACATGTCGATCGCCCGGTCCCTGCCGCACAACCAGGGCCTGATCGACCGCGACCTCGCGGTCTTCATCGCCGACACCCCGCAGATGGCCGCCTACCGCTCCGACCTGTTCTGGGCGCAGGAGTACGCCAAGCACAACCGGGCGCTGATGATGGTCCTGTTCCAGGACGCGGTCCGCCGCGAACTGCCCAAGGCCCGGGCCGTGTTCGAGCCGATGATCTCCTGCCACCACAACTACGTGGCCGAGGAGCGCTACGACGGCGTCGACCTGCTCGTCACCCGCAAGGGCGCGATCCGGGCCGGCTCCGGCGAGTACGGCATCATCCCGGGCTCGATGGGCACCGGCTCGTACATCGTGAAGGGCCTGGGGAACGCCGCCTCGTTCAACTCGGCCTCGCACGGCGCCGGTCGGAAGATGAGCCGGACGGCGGCCAAGAAGCGCTTCACCACGGCGGACCTGGTCGCGCAGACGGCGGGCGTCGAGTGCCGCAAGGACGCCGGCGTGGTCGACGAGATCCCCGGCGCGTACAAGCCGATCGAGAAGGTCATCGAGCAGCAGCGGGATCTGGTCGAGGTGGTGGCGCACCTCAAGCAGGTGATCTGCGTGAAGGGCTGACGGCCGGTCAGGGCCCGGAGGTGCTGCGGGCCGGGGCGAAGACGTACCGGTCCAGCACCAGCGGGATGTCCGCGAGGATCTCCGGGTCGCCCTGCGGGTCCTCCTGGAACGCCAGGCCGAGCATCCGCACGGCCACGGCCACGGCCACACCCGCCCGGCGGCGGGTCTCGGCCGTGCCCGCCAGCCCGAACGAGTCCACCAGCACCTCGTGCACGCGCTCCACGATCCGCCGGTCCACCTCGGCCCCCTCGCTCGCCAGCGCGGGGACCTTCGCCACGTGGAACCACACGTGCCGGTAGCCGGGCAGGGTGCGGAACCGGTCCGCGTACGCCTCGACCACCCGGGCGAGGAACTGCTCGGACGACGCGCAGGCCGCCACCGCCGCCGGGTCGGTGGCGGTGGCCAGCAGCCGCAGGTCGCCCTCCAGCCAACTGCGCTCCAGCGTTTCGAGCACCGCCTCCTTGTCCGGGAAGAACCGGTACAGCGCCCCCACCGACATCCCGGCCTCGGCCGCGATCTGCTTGGTGCTGAGCTGGTCGAACGGCATGGTGTCCAGCAGCCGGGCGGTGGTGGCCAGGATGCGGGCGAACTTCTCGCGGCTGCGCTGCTGCTGCGGCTCGCGGACCAGGGGGGACACGGCGGGCTCACTCTCCTTCTGCGGTGCCGGGCGGACGGGCCTCTTGACGCACCGGAAAAACGTGAACGATATTTTTGTTCATGTATTCGCGCGGCTTCCCCGTCCTCTGGGCGTCCGTCACCATATCCAGCCTCGGCGACGGTATGCGCTTCGTCGCCCTCCCGCTGCTCGCCGTCGGGCTCACCGGCGACGCCCGGCTGATCGCCCTGGTCGCGCTGGCCGGCCAACTGCCCTCGCTGCTGCTCGCCCTCCCCGCCGGGGCCTGGGCCGACCGGCTCGACCGCCGCCGCATCCTCTTCTGGGCCGACGCCGCCCGCACCCTCGTGGTCGGCGCGCTGGCCGTCGCGGTCGCCGCCGGGACCGCCTGGATCGGCTGGCTGGTGCTGGCCGCGCTGCTGCTCGGCACCGGCGAGATCCTCTACAGCGCCGGCTGGTCCGGCATGGTCCCCACCCTGGTCCCGCCCGCCGAACGGGCCCGGGCCAACTCCCGGCTGCAGGCCAGCGCCCTGATCGCCGACACCCTGCTGGGCACCCCGCTCGGCGCGGTGCTGTTCGGGCTGGCCGCGGCGCTCCCGCTCGCCGTCGACACCCTCTCCTTCGCCGTCGCGGCCGCCCTGGTGCTCCTGCTGCGCGGAGACTTCCACCCCGGCCGGGCGGCGGACGCCACCGGGCGGGCCCCGCTGGGGAGTCAGGTCGCCGAAGCACTGCGCTGGCTGCGCGGCCGCCCCGTCCTGTTCCGGCTCTGCCTGGCCGGCGGCGTCTCGGGGGCGGTCTCCTCCGGGCTGATCGCCGTCCTGGTCCTCTACACCAGCCGCGCCCAGCACCTCGGCCCCACCGGATTCGCCCTGCTGGTCGCGGCCTTCGCCGTCGGCGGCCTGCTCGGCAGTGCCCTCACCCCGCGGCTGCTGCACCGCTGGGGCGTCCGTACCACCATGGTCGCCGGTGTCCTCGGCTCGGCGACCTGCGCGCTGCTGGTGGCGCTCGCCCCCGCCTCCGAGATCGCGGCCCTCGGTGTCGCCGCCTACGGCCTCACCGAGTTTGCCTGGGCGATCGGCGGAGTGACCCTCCGTCAGGCCCAGATCCCCTCCCGCCTGCTGGGCCGGGTCTCCATGGCCTACCAGCTCGTCTTCAGCGCCGCGGGCGCGACGGGCGCGGCCCTCGCCGGCGTCCTCGCCCACCAGTGGGGCCCCCGCGCTCCCTACTTCGCCGGTGCCGCCCTGCTCCTGGCCGTCCCCCTGCTCCTCCCGGGCACCCGCCGCGAGGCGGCGGGCTGGGCGCTGGTGAGTGGCTGAGGAGATACGGCGGGGCGCGCATCCGGGGCCCGGGGAACGGCGGGGCCGTGCTGCTGGCGGCCGGAGCCCGTCGGAGGTCCGTGCTGCTGCGTGCAGTGAACGGAACCCGAAGCAGCGGCGCGCACCGGCAGCAGACCCGGGCTCGCCGTTCCCCGAGCCCCTGGCGGGGCGCTCTGCTTATGCGGCGGGCAGCTCGTCCAGGCCCTCCTGGACCAGCTTGGCGACGCGGTCGAGCGCGGCCTCGGCGCCGTCCGCGTCGGCGGCGAGGACGACGGTGTCGCCGCCGACCGCGCCGAGGGCGAGGAGGCCGAGCATGGAGCCGGCGTTGACCGGGGCGCCGCCCTCCTTGGCGATGGTCATCGGGACGCCGGTGGAGGTGACGGCCTTGACGAAGACGGAGGCGGGACGGGCGTGCAGGCCCTCGGCCCAACCGATGGTGACGCGGCGCTCAGCCATGAGAGGTGCCTTTCACGTGGTGCAGGGTGGTGCAGTGTTGTCTAGACCAGTGTTGCACGGTCGGGCACTGCGGGCCCGTCGGCGCGGGGGCGCGGCGACGGCACGGCCAGCGTGCCGCGCCCGGCACGCCTGGCGCCATCAGGCTCGCCGACGACTACGCTGGCGGGCGTGGAGCACGAGCGCGCGGCGGCGGACAACGGGTACCCCCAGCACTGGGAGGCGGACGTCCTGCTGCGGGACGGCGGCACCGCCCGGATCCGGCCGATCACCGCCGACGACGCGGACCGCCTGGTGGAGTTCTACGAGCAGGTCTCGGACCAGTCGAAGTACTTCCGGTTCTTCGCCCCCTACCCGCACCTGTCCGACAAGGACGTCCGCCGCTTCACCCGGCACGACTACGTGAACCGGGTCGGCCTGGCCCTCGTCGTGCGCGACAGGTTCGTCGCCACCGTCCGCTACGACCGGATCGACAAGGACGGGATGCCGTCCACCACCGGCACCGACGCCGAGGTCGCGTTCCTGGTGCAGGACGCGCACCAGGGCCGGGGCATCGCCTCCGCGCTGCTGGAGCACATCGCGGCGGTCGCGCAGGAGCGCGGCATCCGCCGCTTCACCGCCGAGGTGCTGCCGGAGAACCGGAAGATGGTGAAGGTCTTCACCGACGCCGGGTACACCCAGCGGCGCAGCTTCGCCGACGGCGTGGTGCACCTGGAGTTCGACCTGGAGCCGACCGCCGCCTCGCTGGCCGTCATGCGCGCCCGCGAGCACCGCGCCGAAGCCCGCTCCGTGCAGCGCCTGCTGACGCCCCGTTCGATCGCCGTGATCGGGGTCTCGCGCAACCCGCACTCGGTCGGCCGGGCGCTGCTGCGCGACGTCCGCTCCGGCTTCGACGGCCCGGTGTACGCGGTGAACCGGGGCGCCGAGCCCGGCACCGAACTGGAGGGCGTGCCCACCCACCGCTCGGTGCTGGACGTCCCCGGGCCGGTGGACCTCGCGGTGATCGCGGTGCCGGAGCCGGCCGTCCCCGGCGCGGTCGCCGAGTGCGGGGCGCACGGCGTGCGGGGCCTGGTGGTGGTGAGCGCCGGGTACGCGGAGACCGGCCCGGACGGGCGCGACCGGCAGCGGGAGCTGGTGCGCCAGGCCCGGGCGGCCGGCATGCGGGTGATCGGCCCGAACGCGTTCGGCCTGGTCAACACCGACCCCGAGCACCGGCTGAACGCCTCGCTGGCCCCCGCGCTGCCCGCGCGCGGGCCGTTCGGCGTGTTCTGCCAGTCCGGCGCGATCGGCGTGGCCCTGCTGGAGGCCGCGCACCGGCGCGGCACCGGCATCTCCTCGTTCGCCTCGGTCGGCAACCGCGCCGACGTCTCCGGCAACGACCTGCTCCAGTACTGGGAGGAGGACGCCGCCACCGAGGTGGTGCTGCTCTACTTCGAGTCCTTCGGCAACCCGCGCAAGTTCACCCGGATCGCCCGCCGGCTCGCCGCCAGCAAGCCCGTCGTGGTGCTCAAGGGTGCCCGGCACACCGGCAGCCTGCCGCCCGGCCACGCCGTCCAGCCCGCCGCCACCCGGCTGCGCGACAGCACCGTGGACGCGCTGTTCCAGCAGGCCGGGGTGATCCGGGTGGACACCATCACCGAACTCTTCGACACCGGCGAACTGCTCGCCGGACAGCCGCTGCCCCGGGGCAACAAGGTCGCCGTGGTCGGCAACTCCGACTCGCTCGGCCTGCTCACCTACGACACCTGCCTGAGCGCCGGACTGCGCCCCCGCACCCCCGTCGACCTGACCACCGGCGCCGGCGGCGAGAACTTCCGGGTCGCCCTGGAGACCGCGCTCGCCGACCCGCACACCGACGCCGTGATCGCCGTCGCCATCCCGCCGATCGGCGTGCACGGCCCCGACCCGGCCCCCGAGCTGGTCGAGGACGCCCCGGAGATCGCCCGGGCCCTGCTGGACGCCGCCGAACGCGGCCGGGAACTCGGCAAGCCGCTGCTGCTCGCCCACCTCGCGCTGCCCGCCATGGTCGCCCGGCTGCGCGCCGGGGGAGTGCCCGCCTACCCGGCCCCCGAGCGCGCCGTGCACGCCCTGGCCGACGCCGTCCGCTACGCGAAGTGGCGCCGGCGCAGCGCCGAGGCCGAGGAGACCGCCCGGGTCCCCGAACTGGACGGCGTCGACGAGCACGCCGCCCGCGCCCTGGTCGAGCGCGCCCTGGCCGGCCGGGAGGCGGTCGCCGCCCGGCTCCAGGCCGGCGGCGCCCGGGTCACCCTGCCCGACGCCGAGGCCGCCGAACTGCTCGGCCACTACGGCATCCCGGTCAGCCCGACGCTGCCCGCCCCCGACGAGGCCGGCGCGGTCCGGGCCGCCGCCGCGCTCGGCTACCCCGTCGCGCTCAAGGCCACCGCCGAGCACCTGCGCCACCGCCCCGACCTGGGCAGCGTTCGGCTCGACCTGACCGGCGAGGCCGAGCTGCGCCGCGCCCACCGCGAGCTGGACGCCCTGCTGGGCGGCGCCGCGCAGGCCGAACTGGTGGTGCAGCGGCTGGCCCCGCGCGGCGTGGACACCGTGATCGGCGCCTCCGTCGACCCGGCCGTCGGCACCATCCTGTCCTTCGGCCTGGCCGGCGCCCCCGCCGAACTGCTCGGCGACGTCGCCCACCGCCTGGTCCCGGCCACCGACCGGGACGTGGCCGAGCTGATCCGCGAGGTCCGGGCCGCCCCGCTGCTGTTCGGCTGGCGCGGCGCCGAGGCCGTCGACACCGACGCGCTGGAGGAGCTGCTGCTGCGGGTCTCCCGCCTGGTCGACGACCTGCCCGAGGTCGCCTCGGTCGACCTGGAGCCCGTGGTGGTCGCCCCGCACGGCCTGACCGTGCTCGGCGCCCGGGTCCGGATCGCCCCGCTGCCGGTCCGCACCGATCTGGGACCGCGCGCCATGAGCACGCTGTAACCTTGCGTGGTTGCCCGCTCGGCAGGACCGGGTGACCCCCGGCACCGCGAAGGCCGGGCGACCCGGCGCAGTGCCACCCGCCGCAGTGGCGGGACATGCCAGGATGGAGATATGGCGAAGACCGGTACCACCACGCAGGACCTGCGGTCCGCGATCGAGCGCAGCGGCTACTACCCGGCGCTGGTCTCCGAGGCGGTGGAGTCCGCGGTGGGCCCCGAGCCGATCAGCTCGTACCTGGTGCACCAGGAGACCACCTTCGACGCCAACGAGGTCCGCCGGCACGTCACCGTGCTGGTGCTCACCCCGTCCCGCTTCGTGGTCAGCCACACCGACGAGCAGAACGGCGACGCGGCCACCCCCGTCCCGTACGCCACCACCTCCACCGAGACGGTCCGACTGGACCGGATCACCTCCGTGGTGGTCAGCCGCATGGTCGCCAACCCCGAGACGTACACCCCCGGCACCCCGCCGCGCGAGGTCGTCCTCACCATCGGCTGGGGCGCCGTGCAGCGCCTCGACCTGGAGCCGGCCGGCTGCTCCGACCCCAACTGCGAGGCGGACCACGGCTACACCGGCTCCGCCACCGCCGACGACCTGTCGCTGCGGGTCAGCGAGGCCGGGGACGGGCCGGAGACGGTCGCCCAGGCGCTGGTGTTCGCCCGGGCGCTGTCCGAGGCGACCGTGGCCAACGGCTGAGCCTGGCATGCACCACGAGGACCACTACGACCTGCTCGACCCGGCCGCCGCCCCCGTCCCGCGCTACGGCAGCGCCGCGCTCTCCGACCTGCTGCCCACGCTCGCGGCGGGCCTCGGCGTGCCCGGCTACCGGCCCGTGCTGCCGCTGGAGCCGGCCGACCGGGTCTGCGTGTTCCTGGTCGACGGCCTCGGCTGGGAGCTGATCCGGGCCAACCCCGACTGGGCGCCGTTCCTCACCTCGCTGACCGCCGGGCGCACCCCGATCACCGCCGGGTTCCCGTCCACCACCGCCACCTCGCTGGCCTCGGTCGGCACCGGCCTGCCGCCCGGACAGCACGGCCTGGCCGGGTACACGGTGGCGATCCCCGACAGCGGGCGGCTGATGAACCAGCTGCGCTGGACCCCGCCGGTCGACCCGCACGCCTGGCAGCCCTACCCCACCGTCTTCGAGCGGGCGCACCGGGCCGGGGTGGCCACCGCCCAGGTCTCCTCCCCGCTGTTCGCCACCACCCCGCTCACCCAGGTCGCGCTCTCCGGCGGCACCTTCCTCGGCCGCACCACCGGCGAGGAGCGGATGGACCGGGCCGCCGCCTGGCTGGCCGAGCACGACCGCGCCCTGGTCTACACGTACCTCAGCGAACTCGACGCCGCCGGGCACCGGTACGGCGTCGCCTCCGACGAGTGGCGGCTCACCCTGTTCGCGGTCGACCGCCTCGCCCGCCGCCTCGCCGAGCAGCTCCCGCCGCGCTCCGCGCTGTACGTCACCGCCGACCACGGCATGATCGACATCGCCCCCGAGGACCGGATCGACTTCGACGAGGACTGGGAGCTCTCGGCCGGCGTCGCCCTGCTCGGCGGCGAGGGCCGGGCCCGCCACGTCTACGCCCACCCCGGCGCCGCCGCCGACGTGCACGCCGTGTGGAGCGAGGTGCTCGGCGAGCAGATGTGGGTGGCCACCCGCGAACAGGCCGTCGCCGCGGGCTGGTTCGGCCCCTCGGTGGACGAGCGGGTGCTGCCCCGGATCGGCGACGTGGTCGCCGCCGCCCGCGACGACATCGCCGTCATCGCCACCCGCAGCGAACCCGGCGAGTCCCAGATGGTCGGCCTGCACGGCTCGATGACCCCCGTCGAGCAGCTCGTCCCGCTGCTCGAAGTCCGAAGCTGAGTCCCGCTGAGCCCCCGCTGACCTCCCCGTCCGACCTGTTCGACCTGTCCGAAAGGCTGACGCTCCGCCATGGCTGAATTGGTGTTCTTCTCGGGCACGATGGACTGCGGCAAGTCCACGCTGGCCCTCCAGATGGACCACAACCACGCCGCCCGCGGCCGCCAGGGCATCATCTTCACCCGCCACGACCGGGCCGGCGCCGCCACCATCTCCAGCCGCCTCGGCCTGCGCGCCGACGCCGTCGAGGTCGGCGACCTCTTCGACTTCCAGGCGTACGTCGTCCACCTGCTCTCGGCGGGCGGCAAGGTCGACTACCTGATCTGCGACGAGGCGCAGTTCTTCTCCGCCGGACAGATCGACCAACTCGCCCGCATCGTGGACGAGTTGGGCATCGACGTGTTCACCTTCGGGATCACCACCGACTTCCGCACCAGGCTCTTCCCCGGCTCCCAGCGCCTGATCGAACTCGCCGACCGGGTCGAGGTCCTCCAGGTCGAGGCCCTGTGCTGGTGCGGCGCCCGCGCCACCCACAACGCCCGCACCGTCGGCGGCGTCATGGTGGTCGAGGGGGCCCAGGTGGTGGTCGGGGACGTCGCCGTCAACGAGGACGAGATCGGGTACGAGGTGCTCTGCCGCCGCCACCACCGCCGCCGCCTCACCGCCGCCACCGCCCGCGCCGCCGTCCTCTCCCCGGACGTCCTCCCCTTCGAGGGCTGACCAGCCCGTCGGACCGCCTCCCCGCCGGACCGCCTCCCCGTCGGATCGTTTCCCCGGGTGACGCGATCGCCGGGGCCGCCCCGCGCACCGCGCCCGCGCGCCACAATGACGGCATGACCTCGCCCCTGATCACCGTCGCCGAACTCGCCGCCGCGCTCGGCTCGGACCGGCCGCCCGTTCTGCTCGACGTCCGCTGGGCGCTCGGCGGCCCGCCCGGAGCCGAGGAGTACGCCGCGGGCCACCTGCCCGGCGCGCACTACGTCGACCTCGACCGCGAACTCGCCGACCCGCCCGGCCCGGCCGGCCGCCACCCGCTGCCCGACCCCGACCGCCTCGCCACCGCGCTGCGCCGGGCCGGCGTCACCGCCGACCGCCCGGTCGTCGCCTACGACGCCGGGCCCGCGCTCTCCGCCGCCCGCGCCTGGTGGCTGCTGCGCTGGGCCGGCCACCCCGACGTCCGGGTCCTCGACGGCGGCCTCGCCGCCTGGACCGCCGCCGGCCACCCGCTCACCACCGACACCCCGCCCCCGGCGACGGCGACTTCAAGGTCGACCCCGGCCACCTGCCCACCGTCGACGCGGCCGGCGCGGCCGAACTCGCCCGCACCGGACTGCTCCTCGACGCCCGGGCCGGCGAGCGCTACCGCGGCGAGACCGAACCCGTCGACCCCCGGGCCGGCCACATCCCCGGCGCCACCTCCGCGCCCACCGGCGAGAACCTCGCCCCCGACGGCCGCTTCCTCCCGCCGGCCGCGCTGGCGGCCCGCTTCGCCGCGCTCCACCTCACCGACCCCGCCCGCACCGCCGTCTACTGCGGCTCCGGCGTCACCGCCGCCCACCAGCTGCTCGCCCTCACCCTGGCCGGGCAGGACGGCGTGGCCCTCTACCCGGGCTCGTGGAGCGAGTGGTCCGCGAACCCGGACAACCCCGTCGAGGTCTGAGCGGGAAGACACGTCCTCGAAGGGGGCGGGGTACGGCAGGGGCCCGGGCTGTGCCCGGGCCCCTGTGGACGCGCCGTTCGGTTACTCGGGCTTCTTGCGGCGCGAGCCGAAGACGATCTCGTCCCAGCTCGGCACCGTCGCCCGGCGCCCGGGGCGGACGCCGTCGGCCTCGGCCTGGCGGTCGGTGGTGCCGACCAGGCGGTCCCGGTGCGGGGCGACGGAGCGCGGCATCAGGATGTCCGCGTACGCGGAGCCCGCGCCGACGCTGGCGGCGGGGGCCGCCGTCTCCTCGATCTCCTCGGGCTCCTCGGTGACCGCGGTCTCCACGCTCGGGCCGACCGGGGTGAGGTCGCCGCGGTAGGAGGGCACCACGTCCAGCAGGCTGGTCAGCGAGTCCCGTTCGGGCACGGCGGCGGTGGCGGCGGAGGCCGCCGCCTCGCGGGCCTCGCGGACCTGCATGATGCGGTCGGCGGAGGGCCGCTCGATCATCGGGCGGGCCGGGCGGTCCTGGGGGAGCCGGGCGATCCGCGGGATGAACGGGAAGACCGAGTCCTCCTCGCGCTCGACGTTCTCGCCGATCAGCGCGCGGGCCTCGTCGTCGTTGGGCTGGACCAGCCGCCGGGGCGGGTCGTAGGACCAGGCGGCGCGCCGGTGCTCGCCCTCGGCGCGGTACCAGAGGACGACCTCCCAGGTGCCGTCGTCGCGGCGCCAGGAGTCCCAGCGCTCGGTGTCCTTCTCGGCGCCGCGCAGCGCGAGGCGCTCGGCGACGGCCTCGCCGAGCTGCGGCCCGGTGGACTCGCCGTGCCGGCGGATCGCCGTCTTGCGGGCCCGCTCGGCCATGAAGGCGCGCTCGGCGAGCACCGGGCCCTCGAAGCGGCGGACGCGCTCCACCGAGATGCCGGCGGCCTGGGCGACCTCCTCGGCGGAGGCACCGGCTCGTATCCGCGCCTGGATGTCGCGGGGGCGGAGGTGGCTCTCCACCTCGATCTCGATCTGGCCGAGCCGCGGGCGGTCACCCCGGACGGCGGCGCGCAGCCGCTCGTCGATCGGCAGGGTGTACTCCGTGCTGTCGGCAGCCTTGAGCACCAGCCGTGTGCCGTCGTTGCTGACGGCCACGACGCGCAGTTCGGGCACGGTTACCTCCCGGGTGGTGCCTGCCGACGTCACCTGCGTCGCTGCTCCCGTACTGAGTGTGGCCTGCCCGCTGGCGAGTGGCCACAACCTTGCAGAGTTACCCGGCGTGTCGGGCTTTCGCCCGGGCGCGCCGCTGTGGCACGGTTGCCTGTTTGCCACGTCGACGGTCGACATCGCACCCGGGCGCCCGGTCCGTCGTCTGACGGGTCGTAGACAGCGGGTCCGAAGGCTCAGGCTCCACGAACAGTACTCCATTCGTGGCATCCGAAGGGGCGGCTCGCCGCTCAAGTCTCCCGCGAATCACCGGAATCTCAAGAGTGGCCACCCCATTGACCCACCGGCGATCAACGGACGGTGATCATCTTCACATATATCGACCGGGGAGAACCGGATTTTCGACCCTTGTGTCCTTCTTTGGGCAAGATGGAGAGACTTGTTCAAAATTCCGACACGCCGACCGAGGGACAGGGATGCCGCACCAGAGCCAGCAGTTCGCGCACGGACCGGCCGGGGCGGAGGAGAAGGCGGAGCGCAGACGGCTCGACCTGACGACCGCTCAGGTGGCCGCGAGCGCCCTGGCCGCGGTGGTCGGCGCGGTACTCGCCTCGGAACTCGGAGTGTACGGAACGATACTCGGTGCGGCCGTCGTCTCGGTGGGGGCGACCGTCGGAAGCGCGCTCTTCCAGCACCTGTTCAAACGCACCGGGGAACAACTGCGCAACGCGGTGGAACGGGGTGCCGAATCCGCCCCCGCCGTGCACCCGGCACCCGCGCCGCCGGGCGGAATCAGCCCGGACTGGAACGCCCCCCGGGTGCTGCGCGCGAAACGCCGCTGGACCTGGAAGTCGTACACGGCGGTCTCCGCGCTGGTGTTCGTGCTCGCCATGGTGCCGGTCGTCGCGGTGGAACTCGCGGCCGGGAAGCCGATGCACGACATCACCACCGGGCAGGACGGCGGCGGCACCTCGTTCAACCCCTCGCGGCCGTCCGGCGACCGGCAGCAGCCGCCGACCCCGCGGACACCCCGTCCACCGGGCCGTCCGACCTCCCCTCCGGCCGGTCCTCCCCCACCCCCTCGGCGACGCCGAGCGGTTCGGCCGGGCCGTCCGGGGCGGCGTCGGGCTCGCCCTCCGGGGCCGCGTCCGTCCCGCCCGCGCCGAGCGGCACGCCCTCCGGCGGGGCCTCGGACGGCGGGGGCCGGGACGGTGGGGACCCGGGCGGCGGGGCGGCGCCGCCGACCGCCACCCCGGGCGGGACGGCCGAACCGACCGGCTGACGACTGACGACTGACGGCGGACGCGGCCGGGTCAGGCGCCCAGCACCCGGCGCAGGTAGGCGTTGGCGAACCGGCGCTCCGGGTCGACCTTGTCGCGCAGCGCCGTGAAGTCGCCGAAGTGCGGGTAGACGGTCGACAGGTACTCGGCGTCCCGGGTGTGCAGCTTGCCCCAGTGCGGGCGCCCCCGGTGGGCGGTCATCAGCTTCTCCACCTCGGTGAAGTAGGAGAGTTCGCGGGTGCCCCGGTACAGGTGGACGGCGATGTACACGCTGTCCCGCCCGTTCGCGGTGGAGAGCCACAGGTCGTCGGCCGGGGCCACCCGCACCTCCACCGGGAAGCTGATCCGCCAGTCG
The DNA here is from genome assembly GCF_948472415.1 of Kitasatospora fiedleri. Taxonomy (NCBI): domain Bacteria; kingdom Bacillati; phylum Actinomycetota; class Actinomycetes; order Kitasatosporales; family Streptomycetaceae; genus Kitasatospora; species Kitasatospora fiedleri. Next base: position 5,469,379 of record NZ_OX419519.1, read on the forward strand.
GAGCGCTCCACCAGCGCCTTCAGCTCGCGCAGCACCTCGGTGGCCGCCTCGCGCGGCACCGCGTACTCCATCTCGATGAAGCGGACCTTGCGCGGGCTGGTGTACACCTTGTACGCCTCGTCGGTGAACCGGCGCTCGGACCAGGCCCGGCTGGCGATCTTGGCTATCGTCGGGATCGCCCCGGGGAAGGCGCGGCCCACCCGGCAGGCGCCCTCCCAGACCGTGTTCGACACGAAGTCGTCGTCCAGCCAGGCCTTGAAGGCGGGCAGCGGCGCGGCCGGGCCCTGGCTGCGGTTGTTCCGCTTGGTCGAGCAGCGGTCGGTGTGCGGGAACCAGTAGAACTCGAAGTGCTCGTTCACCGCCGTCAGGTCGTCGAAGGAGCCCAGCACCTCGTCGAAGCCCATCGGCTGCTCGTGCGCGGAGAGCAGGAACATCGGCTCCACCGCGAAGGTCAGCGCGCTCACCACGCCCAGCGCGCCCAGGCCCAGCCGCGCGCCCTGGAACAGCTCCGCGTCCTCGGTCGCCGAGCAGGTCCGCACCGAGCCGTCGGCGAGGACGATCTCGACCTCGGTGACCTGGGCCGCGAGCGAGCCGGAGTCGCGGCCGGTGCCGTGGGTGCCGGTGCTGGTCGCGCCCGCGACCGTCTGCACCTCGATGTCGCCCATGTTCGTCAGCGAGAGGCCGGCGGCCGCCAGCAGCCGGTTCAGCCGGTGCAGCGGCAGGCCGGACTCGACGGTGACCGTCCCGGCCGCCCGGTCGAGCCCGCGGACGGCGGTCAGCCGGTCCGGCCGGACCAGGACGGCGTCCCCGGCGGCGGCGATCGCGGTGAACGAGTGTCCGGCCCCGACCGCCTTCACCGGCAGCCCGGCCCGCCCGGCCGCGACCACCGCCGCCGAGAGCTCCTCGACCGACCCCGGCGCCACCACCCGCGCGGGCCGCGCGCTCTGGTTCCCCGCCCAGTTCCGCCAGACCTCGGTCATCTCCAGAGCCTCCCGCTCGCGCGTGTCCTACCTTCCGGTTCTACCGGTGGGTACGGGGAGCGTAGTCACCAGGATCGCGCAGGTCTACGGTTCGACGGGAGCGGACCGACCGCCCGCCGGACCCGCCCGTCCGCCGGGGCCGGACCGGGCCTAGGAGCGCACCGCCTCCACCGCCGGCTGCCGCGCCACCGCGAGCCGGCGGCGCAGCCGGGGCAGGCCGGTGTAGGCCGCCAGCGCGGACAGCGCGGCGGCGCCGACCGGGACCCAGTAGCCGTTCGCGCTGCCGGCCGCGTCGACCACGATGCCCGCCGCCGAGGAGCCGACGGCGACGCCGAGGGCCAGACCGGTGGTGGTCCAGGTCATGCCCTCGGTGAGCCGGGCGGCGGGGACGAGCCGTTCGACCAGGGCCATGGAGGTGATCAGGGTGGGGGAGATGGCGAGGCCGGAGAGGAAGAGCGCGCCGCCCACGCCGACCAGGGCCGCGGTGCCGTGCAGGAGCTGGGCGGCGAGGATGAGCGGGGCCATCCCGGCGGCCATCACGCCGACGCCGACCAGGAAGCGGCGGTCCAGCGGGGCGGTGAACTTCAGCGCGCCGAAGACCGCCCCGGCCAGGCAGGAGCCGAGGGCGTACACGGCGAGGACGCTGCCGGAGGCGGCGGGGTGGCCCTGGGCCTTCGCGAAGGCGACGGTGACCACCTCGACGGAGCCGAAGACGCCGCCGATCGCGGCCAGCGTCAGGATCAGGATCTGGATGCCCTTGTCGCGGGCGACCGAGGCACCGGCCCGGTGCTCGACGGGGTGGGCCGGGGGTTCAGTGCGGCGCTGGGCGGTGAACAGCAGGATGCCGACCACCAGGAAGACCCCGGCGAGCAGCAGGCCGGACTCGGGGAAGAGCGAGGTGGCCAGGGTGGCGGCCAGGATCGGGCCGATGATGAAGCAGATCTCGTCCGCGACGGCCTCGAAGGAGTACGCGGTGTGCAGCTTGGGCGGCGCGTCCCGGTAGAGGTGGGCCCAGCGGGCCCGGACCATGGAGCCGGTGCTGGGCATGGTGCCCATGCCGACGGCGAAGACGAACAGCGTCCAGTCCGGGAAGCCGTAGTGCGCGCCGAGCAGCAGCCCGGCGGCGGCGAGCACGGTGACGCCGGCGGCGGGGAGGGCGACGCGGCGCTGGCCGTACCGGTCGACCAGGCGGGAGATCCGCGGGCCGAGGACCGCGGCGGAGACGGCGAGGACGGCGGAGAGCAGGCTGCCCAGCCAGTAGGAGTCCTTGATCCGGCCGAGCATCGTGACGATGCCGATCCCGGTCATGGAGATCGGCAGGCGGGCGATCAGCCCGGTGAAGGAGAAGGCCAGGGAACCGGGGGCGGCGAAGATCTGGCGGTAGCTGGACAGCACGGGGGGTGGCTCCGTCGGAGGTCGGATGGGGGTAAGACGCAACCATCGGTAATGCGCGACCGTCGCCCACACAGCTTACGAAGCGTGGTCGAACCTCTGCATCCGGGTGGTTCGCGGACATCCCGGACCTCAGCCCCCGCGCACCGGCCCGGTCGCGCCCGTGCACCGGCCGGGCCGCGCCCGTGCACCGGCCGGGCCGTCACGAGTGGCAGGATCGGAGCCATGTCCGACACGCGCATCCCGAGCCCCACCGACCCCGCGCCGTACGACGCGCTGCTGCTGCTCTCCTTCGGCGGGCCGGAGGGTCCCGAGGACGTGGTGCCCTTCCTGGAGAACGTCACCCGCGGGCGGGGCATCCCCAAGGAGCGGCTGGCCGAGGTCGGCAAGCACTACTTCCTGTTCGGCGGGGTCAGCCCGATCAACGAGCAGAACCGGGACCTGCTGGCCGCGCTGCGCAAGGACTTCGCCGACCACGGCCTGGACCTGCCGGTGTACTGGGGCAACCGGAACTGGGCCCCGTACCTGGTCGACGCCCTGCGGGAGATCGCCGACGACGGGCACCGCCGGGTGCTGGTGCTGGCCACCAGCGCCTACGCCGGGTACTCGGGCTGCCGGCAGTACCGGGAGAACCTGGCCGACGCGCTGGCGCGGCTGGCCGCCGAGGGCCGGCCGGAGCTGACCGTGGACAAGTTGCGGCACTTCTACAACCACCCCGGCTTCGTCGAGCCGATGGTCGACGCCACCCTGGCCGCGCTCGCCGAACTCCCGGAAGCGGTCCGGGACGGCGCCCGGCTGGCGTTCACCACGCACTCGATCCCGACCGCGATGGCCGAGACCTCCGGCGCCCCCGACGACCCGGCCCGCGGCACCCCCGGCGGCGCGTACGTCGCCCAGCACCTGGAGGTGGCCCGGCTGGTCGCCGCCGCGGTGGCCGGGCGCACCGGCGTCGCCGACCGGCCCTGGCAGCTGGTGTACCAGAGCCGCTCCGGCGCCCCGCACACCCCGTGGCTGGAGCCCGACGTCTGCGACCACCTGGCGGCGGAGCACGCGGACGGCGCCGCGGCCGTGGTGATGGTGCCGATCGGCTTCGTCTCCGACCACATGGAGGTCAAGTACGACCTGGACACCGAGGCGGTGGCGAAGGCCGCCGAGCTCGGCCTGCCGATCGCCCGGACCGCCACCGTCGGGGCCGACCCGCGGTTCGCCGCCGCCGTCCGGGACCTGGTGCTGGAGCGGGCCGCCGTCCGGCGCGGCGAGCCGGTCACCCGGTGCGCGCTGGGCGCGCTCGGCCCCAGCCACGACGTGTGCGCCACCGCCTGCTGCCCCAACCCGCGCGCCCCCCGGCCCGCCGCCGCCGAAGCCTGAGCGCCCGAGCGCGAGCACCGAAGCGCCGGCACCGAAGCGCGACGCCCGGGCACCGACGCCCGGGCACCGAAGCCCGAAGTCCGAGACCCGGAGGACCGAGACCAGTGATCGACGACCTGCTGCAGGAGTTGCTCGCCACCGCGCTGGAGGCGGCCACCCGGGCCGGCGAGCTGCTGCGCGACGGGCGGCCCGCCGACCTCGGGGTGGCCGCCACCAAGAGCAGTCCGGTGGACGTGGTGACCGAGATGGACCTGGCCTCCGAGAAGCTGGTGCTGGAGCTGATCTCCGCCCGCCGCCCGGACGACGGCTACCTCGGCGAGGAGGGCGCCGACCACCCCGGCACCAGCGGGGTGCGCTGGGTGGTCGACCCGCTCGACGGCACTGTCAACTACCTGTACGGGCTGCCCTCCTGGGCGGTCAGCGTGGCCGCCGAGCTGGACGGCGAGGCGGTGGTGGGCGTGGTCTTCGTCCCGGCCCGGAACGAGCTGTTCCAGGCGGTGCGCGGCGGCGGCGCCCACCTGGACGGCCGCCGGCTGGCCGTCCGCCCGGCCCCGGCGTGGGGCGGGGCGCTGGTGGCGACCGGCTTCGGCTACCTGCGCGAGCGGCGGGTGCACCAGGCCGAGGTGCTGCACGCGCTGATGGGCGAGGTGCGCGACGTCCGCCGGGGCGGCGCCGCCGCCGTCGACCTGTGCGACCTGGCGGCCGGCCGGTTCGACGGCTACTACGAGCGCGGCCTGGCCCCCTGGGACCGGGCGGCCGGCCTGCTGATCGCCGCGGAGGCGGGCGCGCTCACCGGCTCCCGCCCCGGCCTGCCCGCGGACGGCGAGCTGACCGTCGCCGCCCCGCCCGGCGTGTTCGAACCGCTGCAGGCCCGGCTGGAGGAACTCGGCGCCTGGCACGACTGATCCGCCGCGCGGCGGGCAGACGCGAAGCGCCCCGGACCGGTGAACCGGGCCGGGGCGCTGGTCGGACGGGGCCGCACCTGGCGGTACGGGAAGGGGAACGGTCAGGCGGCGGAGCGGTGCGTGCCGAGGACCGGGTCCACGCCGTGTTCGGTGGCGAGGCGCTGGAGGTCCTCCAGCTCGGACTGCTCGACCTCGGCCAGGAACTCGTCCCCGGACTCGATCGCGCGGTGCAGATCCTGCTCGGCGTTCTTGATCCGCTGAAGGATTCCGGCGGTGAAGGCGTCCATACGGGCCCCCTTTGCTGTGTCGACGGGCACGGTCCGAGCAGCCCCCCGGCGCGGAACCGGACAAACCCCGGTCGGGCCCCCTGGACCGGACGCGGGTTCCGGTCGGGTGCTCGGGCGGCGCAGGGGCCGCGACCCGGTGGTTTTCCGTCCCAGGCCGGTGCGGATGGGGCACTCGGCGGGTGGTGGTGGCCGCGACGCGCCACAGGACGGCATCACGGTGTGCACGTGTCCTCCCCACCCCCCGGCCATGGAAACCTCCAACTCTCGGGAAAGTTGCCCGAGTCACAGTCCAAACAGGCGGGCACCGCTCCGCTTTCGCGGACGGCGCACCGGACTTACGACTGCTTTACCGCGCGACCAGGCAGGATGGAGGCACCGTCGGATCCGCCTGCCCGGGTCCGCGCCCGGCGCCTCACGGCCCGCACGGGCGAGCACGGCCAGGGCCGCTCCAGCAGAAGGGACAACCACCGTGCGGGTACTCGTCGTCGAGGACGAGCAGCTGCTCGCCGAGGCCGTCGCCACCGGCCTGCGCCGGGAGGCCATGGCGGTCGACGTCGTCTACGACGGGGAGGCCGCCCTGCAGCGGATCGCCGTGAACGACTACGACGTGGTGGTGCTCGACCGGGACCTCCCGCTGGTGCACGGCGACGACGTGTGCCGCCGGGTGGTCGAACAGGGCCTGGCCACCCGGGTGATCATGCTCACCGCCTCCGGCGACATCAGCGACCGGGTCGAGGGACTGGAGATCGGCGCCGACGACTACCTCCCCAAGCCGTTCGCCTTCAGCGAACTCGTCGCCCGGGTAAGGGCGCTGGGCCGCCGGGCCACCGTCCCGCTGCCCCCCGTGCTGGAGCGCTCCGGGATCAGCCTCGACCCCGGCCGCCGCGAGGTGATCCGGGACGGCAAGCCGGTCCAGCTCGCGCCCAAGGAGTTCGCCGTGCTGGAGGTCCTGATGCGGGCCGGCGGCGCCGTGGTCTCCGCCGAGCAGCTGCTGGAGAAGGCCTGGGACGAGCACACCGACCCGTTCACCAACGTGGTCCGGGTCACCGTGATGACCCTGCGCCGCAAGCTCGGGGACCCGCCGGTGATCGTCACCGTGCCCGGCTCCGGCTACCGGGTGTGACCCGCACCCCCGAACCGTCCACCGTCTGAGAGGACTTCCGGCCATGACCACCCCGCCACTCCCCGGCGGGGCCCCCGGCACGCCCGCCCCGGGTCCGCACCAGGTGCCCCCGCGACCGTCGCACCCCCCGCGCCGCCCCGACCGCGACCGCGCCGACGACACCTACCACCCCGGCGACGGCCTGTTCGCCTGGCTGTCGCTGCGCCCCACCATCCGCATCCGGCTCACCCTGCTGTACGGCGGGATGTTCCTGATGGCGGGGGTGGTCCTGCTGCTGCTGATGTACTACTTCGTCCGCTCGGCCTTCGACCAGGCCCAGCTGCCGCACCTGACACTCGGCAACAACATCGCGGTCACCCTCAACGGCCAGGAGATCCGGGACCAGGCCACCCTGGACCGGGCGATGGCCGCCCTCCAGGAGGTCAACAGCAGCCAGGCGCTCTCCACCCTGCTGCGCCGGGCGCTGACCGCCCTGGTCTTCCTGGCCGCGATCGCCTTCGCGGTCGGCTACGCGATGGCCGGCCGGGTGCTCCACCCGCTCGGCCGGATCACCCGCACCGCCCGCGAGGTGGCCGGCAGCGACCTGCACCGCCGGATCGACCTGGACGGCCCGGACGACGAGCTCAAGGAGCTCGCCGACACCTTCGACGAGATGCTGGAGCGCCTCGACCGGGCCTTCGACTCGCAGCGCCGCTTCGTCGCCAACGCCTCGCACGAGCTGCGCACCCCGCTGGCGATCAACCGCACCCTGCTGGAGGTCCAGCTGGCCGACCCGGAGGCCTCGCCCGACCTCCAGCAGCTCGGCAAGACCCTGCTGGCCACCAACGAGCGCAGCGAGCAGCTGGTCGAGGGCCTGCTGCTGCTGGCCCGCAGCGAGAACGAGCTCACCGAGCGGCGCCCGGTCGACCTGGCCGAGGTCGCCCAGCGGGCCATGGAGCAGACCCGGGCCGAGGCGGCCAACCGCGAGGTGGAGCTGCGCGCCGAGCTGGCGCCCGCCCCCGCGCACGGCAACGGCGTGCTGCTGGAGCGGATCGCGCTCAACCTGCTGCAGAACGGCACCCGGTACAACACGCCCGGCGGCTGGGTGGAGATCACCACCTCGGCCGTCCGCGGCGGGGGCGGCGAGCTGGTGGTCAGCAACACCGGCCCGGTGGTGCCCGGCTACGAGCTGGAGCACATCTTCGAGCCGTTCCGCCGCCTCCGGGGCACCGACCGCACCCGCAGCGACAAGGGCGTCGGACTCGGCCTGTCCATCGTCCGCTCCGTGGTGCGCGCCCACGGAGGGGCCATCGAGGTCACTGCCCGCCCCGGAGGCGGCCTGCGGGTCCAGGTCCGCATCCCGTAGCCGCCGGCCCGCCCCGGGCCCGCCGGTGCCCCCTCCGGGCGCTCCGGCCGCCCCCTCCCCGCCGGACCCGTCCCAGCCGCCCCCGCCCAGCCGTGTCGGAACGACATAAGTGCTGGACAGGGGCGGCTTGTCATTTGCCGCCGCGACAACTTACGGTGTCGTAACCTACGCAGCCGTAGGTCAGCCCGTCCCCTCCGCAGGAGCAACGCCGTGACCATCGCCCCCGTGCAGCGCACCGCCACGAACGCTTGGACCGACGCCAGGCTGATCCTCGCGCTCGAGGAGGTCGTGGAGACCGAGCTCAACCGCCACCTCAAGGTGGCCAAGGAGTGGATGCCGCACGAGTACGTGCCGTGGAGCCGGGGGCGGGACTTCGACGGCGTGCTCGGCGGCGAGGCGTGGTCGCTCGACCAGTCCCGGGTCACCCCGCTGGCCCGGGTCTCCCTGGTGGTCAACCTGCTCACCGAGGACAACCTGCCGAGCTACCACCACGAGATCGCCAGCATGTTCGGCCGCGAGGGCGCCTGGGGCACCTGGGTGCACCGCTGGACCGCCGAGGAGGGCCGGCACGGGATAGCGATCCGCGACTACCTGCTGGCCACCCGCGCCGTCGACCCGGTCGAGCTGGAGCGGGCCCGGATGGCGCACATGTCCGAGGGCTTCGAGTCGGACAACGCGCACAGCATGCTGCAGTCCGTCGCCTACGTCGCCTTCCAGGAGCTGGCCACCCGGATCGCCCACCGCAACACCGGCCACCACTCCGGCGACCCGCTCTGCGACCAGCTGCTGGCCAAGATCGCCAACGACGAGAACCTGCACATGGTCTTCTACCGGAACCTGCTCAAGGCCGCCCTGGAGATCGCCCCCGACCAGACCATGCGGGCCATCGCCGACGTGGTGATCAACTTCCGGATGCCCGGCCACGGCATGCCCGGCTTCGAGCGCTCCGCCGCCCAGATCGCCATCGGCAACGTCTACAACCTGCGCATCCACCACGACGACGTGCTGCAGCCCGTGCTGCGCCACCTGAAGGTCATGGAGACCACCGGCCTCGGCCCGGTCGGCCAGCACGCCCAGGGCGAGCTGGGGGCCTTCCTGGCGGGCCTGGACGACCAGGCCACCCGCTTCGACGAGCGCCAGGCCGCGATGCTCGCCCGCCGCGCCGCCGCGGCCGCCGCCCGGGCCTGAGCGGCGGCCCGGGAGCTACCGGTCGGTATGCGGACAATTCGGCCGCGCGAACCTCGGCCGAAAGGCCCGCTTTGGCGGCAAACGCCCGCTGTCGCGCCCAATGTGACGAACCTCACACCTGTCCGGAAGGCGTACCCGCCTCCCTCGATGGTGTGATCACTCGTTCGGGTGGGCCGGTAGCGCTCGGTCACCGACCGGCCCGGCCGAAGCCCGTCCGGCCGGGCACCAAAAACCTTCCCCGGTCGCCCAGTTGCCGCCCCCGACGGCCCCGGACGATCACCGACCGTGATGATCGGTGAGTTCCGGTCCGAACCGATTCACCCGTACGGTGGACGGTGTTCGGACCCTGTTCGGTCACCCCGACGGGCCCCTGTCCGGATGTCGATTGAGTAACAGGGCTTGAAGTAAGGCACAATCTCGGCCTCGGGTCGGGCACAAGACCGGCCCCCCAGGCGTTACGTGCGCTGGAGATACCGCACACACCCAAAGGGGGAGAGCGAAAACTATGGCAACGGACTACGACACCCCACGCAAGACCGATGACGACCTCAACGAGGACAGCATCGAGGAACTCAAGGCCCGCCGGAACGAGAAGGCGTCCAGCTCGGTCGACGTCGACGAGTACGACGCCAACGAGGGGCTGGAGCTTCCGGGCGCCGACCTCTCGAACGAGGAGCTCTCGGTCCGAGTGCTGCCCCGACAGGCCGACGAGTTCACCTGCATGAGCTGCTTCCTGGTGCACCACCGGAGCCAGCTCTACAGCGAGAAGAACGGCCAGCCGATCTGCCGGGACTGCGGAGCCTGAAAACGGCGCGGCACTGGCCCGGGCGGGCGGTACCCCTCCGCCGGCCCGGTACGCCGCCCCGTCCGGCCTTGAGCAGCAGGGCCGGAGGCAGTAGCAGCGATCGCCCCGAGCGGTCGCACCCGGCAGGGCGCCCCACCGCGCTCCCGCCCCGCAGGGCTCGCAGACAGACCGAAAGGGACGGTCCCACCCACCGGGTGGGACCGTCCCTTTCGCATCCACCACCGCCCGCCGGCGGACGGCCCTCAGTGCTCCCGCGCGGCGCCCCGCCCGTCCGACGCGCCCCGCCCGTCCGACGCGGCGGCCAGCGCGTCCGCCAGCTTCTGCGGCGACCGGGTCGACAGGTACAGGTACGGGGTCGGGTCCGCCGGATCGGTCACCTCGACCTTCAGCGCCGTCGGCACGTAGCTGCGCAGCAGCATGAACGCCCGCGGATCGGCCTTCACCGACCGCCAGGCCACCGCCTCCTTCGGGTTCAGCACCTCGGCCGCGCCCAGCGCACCCACCGGGATCCGGGCCTGCCCGGCCACCAGCGACCCCTGCACCACCCGGATTCGCGCCGACCCGTAGCCGCTCAGCGCCGCCGCCCCCGCGACCACCCCCACCACCAGCCCGACCAGCGCGCCCACCCCGCTGAAACGGAGCAGGATCAGCGCGAGCGACAGCCCGAGCGCCACGGACAGCAGCCACCAGGACCGCGGGACGGTGAGACGTTCCTCGTACATGCCCCCCATTGTGGGCGCTCCGCACACCGCGCCCACCCCCGGGGCCCCGCCGCCGCACCTGTCCCGGAAAACTACCGACAGGTAGGGTCGGCGCCGTGAACGGACCCACCACCCCCACCACCCCGCCCGCGGACGCCGTCCTCCCCGACCGCTCCCCGCTGGCCCCCGCACCCGGCACCCTCATCGGCTCCCACTACGACGAGTGCTTCGGCTGCGGCCCGCACCACCCCCAGGGCCTCCAACTCACCGCCGTCGCCGGCGAACACCTCGACGTCACGGCGCAGTTCACCGTCAAGCCGGCCCACCAGGGCGGCCCCGGCCTGGCCCACGGCGGCGTCCTGGTCAGCGCCATGGACGAGACCCTCGGCACGCTCAACTGGCTGCTCGGCGCCCCCGCCGTCACCGGCCGCCTGGAGACCGACTTCGTCCGCCCCGTCCCGGTCGACTCGGTGCTGCACATCCACGCCCGGGTGACCGGCGTGCACGGCCGCAAGGTCTACAGCGCCG